>CAWDXI010000001.1:0-3110 GCA_963806195.1 uncultured Acidobacteriaceae bacterium
AACGCAGTGTGCAAGATGTGGAGCGACGCCAGCTAGTCGGTCACTTGAGATCACGGATAGCCCGTGACCCAGCCAAGTCGCGCAGATTCCAAAAAAGACGCGGCGACTACTCGCGGAGTGCACGATTGGTGCTATTCCGCACTGCGGGCGTTTGAGCAATTCGGATTGATAGTAAATAACTTCCCTGCAGAACTCCTGACTTGGAGACGCCTGCGTTTCGGAGTTGCGGGACTGGCTGAGTGCGGCCGAGATCGCAAATTGTCAACCGATCTTAATAATGACATCTGTGACATCGTCTCGCTGCGGTTCGTCACCGGCAAACGCCCGAGCGGCACGATAGATGCCTTCAGCGAGGTCGCGAGCGGAATGGTGCCGATGGTCACGCACGTATTCGAGAACTCTGTCGGTGCCGAACTCCACGTCTTCGGAGGCCGTCGTCTCAGCGGCGCCGTCCGTCAGCAAAATCAAAAGCTGTTGGGGCCCCACAGGTAGTGCGGAGGTCACAAAGTGGGAACCATCGAACAGCCCCAGCGGCGGACCCGAGCTTTCGAGCTTACTCTCGACCTTGCCGGAGCCATTCATCAGGAAACCTGGGATGTGTCCTGCGCTGGCATAGGACAAGGAGCCATTCGGTCCATTCAGACAAACCAGCAACAAGGTGACGAACTGATTGTCCTCCAGCTCGTCTGCCATAAGCATGTGATTGACGCTGCTCAGGATCTCCGCCAAATCCGTTTCGACCTGGGCGAATGCGCGGACGTAAGCGCGGGTCAGCGCCATTACAAGCGCAGAATCCAGGCCATGTCCACTGACATCGCCAATCCCGATGCAAATGCGGCCGTCTGCCATTGAGAACAAGTCCAGGTAGTCGCCGCCTGTCTCCCGAGCGGGGTAGGCGGCGCTGGCAATTTCAAAGCCGGCGACGCAAACTTCTGCGCCGGTGTAGAACCGTTGCTGTACCTCGCGCCCCAGGCGTAACTGAAGTTCTTGCTCCTGCTGTTTGCGGGACTCCGTAATGTCCTTGAGCACGGAGACAAAATGGGTGATGGCGCCTGCGCTGTCCTTAATCGGCGTTATTGTCTGCTCGGCCCAGTACAGTTCGCCAGATTTCTTGCGGTTCATGAGCGTTCCGCGGAAGGTCCCGCCTTCCAGAATCTGGTTCCATAGGCGGCGGTAGAACTCTGTGTTATGTAGATTGGACTTTAAGATTCTGGGCGTCTTGCCAACGGCTTCCTCAGGACCGTAACCCGTGGTGGCCTTAAACGCTGGATTCACATATTCAATGATGCCCTGGCGGTCCGTGATCACGACGCTATCGGCCGTCTGTTCCACTGCCCGGGAAAGCAAGCTAATCTTGTTCCGCAAGTCGAGTGCTTCCTGTGCACTCTGCTCGCGTATGAGTTGCCCTCTCTCCGCGACCACAGCCGCCAAAACCAGGCCTGAGACCGCAGTGACGCCTAGAAATGACTGTAGAAGTGTAGCGTTCTGCAGCGAGTTGCCTTTTATGAACGGGCCCACGCCATGGGCTGTCCCCCACACGGCAATGGCAGAAATCAAGAAGCTCACGATTGCTGCCCCCGCCGCCTCGAACCGTATAGCCCCCCAGAGCACGAAAGGGAAAACGCCGAACGCGAACGCGTCGGTACGCATCAATCCAAGCCGCGGATCAAAAATCAACAATGCGCTGCCGACGGCTCCGAGTAACAGGCAAGCCAATTCGACCCGCCGGTGATGTTTGCGGGTTGACAGCAGGCTAGTGAAGGTCAGCACGAGCGGGGTGATGATCAACACACCCATGGCGTCACCCAACCACCAGATCAGCCACGCAGAGGCGAAACCAGACCAGGCATTTACGCCGGTGAGAAATAAAACGACAGCGCCGACGGTCGCACTTACCGCAGTGCCACAGAATGCGCCCAGGATGCCCATTCCGAGTACATCTCGAAGCCGAGTGAGGGAAGGCCGAAATCTCGGGAGCTGCCGCAGGAACCACGCGCCGCAGAGCGGCCCGACGGTGTTACCCAAAGCGATTCCGACCGCCGCGAGATGCGGCACCCGGGTAAAGAAATTTACGATGAGTGCGCCCAAGGCGACCGCTGGCCAGATGCGGTAACCAAAGAGGAGCATGGCGGCCAACGCTACTCCTGCTGGCGGCCACAGGGGGGAAACGTTTCCGCTTGTAAATGGGACAGCCAGCCCGATCTCGCCAGCCAGTAAGCAAGCGGCAAAAACGTAGACAAATTCCAATATCCGAGGACGCGTGCGATTCTGAAGGGGCTTCAGGCCCGGGATTTCGGAAGTCGAACAGCTAGTGAGTGGTGGCGCATTCATAGCCGTGCCCTGCTCGGGTATCGCTTACGAGGTGGATATACCTTTGCTGTTCGGAACTCGTTGCGAAGGAGCTCACGCCGCCGTTTCGTGGGTGTTTTCTCCCGCTGTCCAGCCCTCCAACGCCCACTTTGCCGTCGACGCAGCCTGCCTTCCGGTAGGCTCAAAGAAACTAGGCGAACATTGCGGGGCAGCTGACGTCTGGATTATATGCCCAAGAATCGTACGCCCCAGCCTAGCCAGTAACAGCCCGCAACTGTAACGGGGCCAGTTCACCCGATCTCCCGATCTCCCGATCGCGATGTGGCGTTCGACTCAGGCGTCATTTAGATTAGGAAGGATGGCGACGACAGGCGAACGATTTGAGCGCGCGGTCCAGATCATGGCACGGCTGCGGGCCCCGGGCGGATGTCCGTGGGACCGGGAGCAGACCTTCGACTCGATTAAACCCTTCACCCTGGAGGAGACCTACGAAGTCCTGGAGGCGATTGACAACCGCGACTGGGACGAACTCGAGGGAGAGTTGGGCGACCTGCTGCTGCAGGTGCTGTTCTACGCGGAGATGTCGCAGGAGGAAGGGCGCTTCTCGATTAATGATGTGCTCGACCGGCTGTCGAACAAGCTGGTGGACCGGCATCCGCACGTGTTCGGCGACGTCAAGGCGGAGACCGCCGGCGACGTGCTGCGCAACTGGGAAGCGTTGAAAGCGGAAGAGAAGAGAAAGCGGATGGAAAGGCCCCACCCTTCGCCAAAACCGGGCGAAAGGGTGGGCCACCCGGAGT
>CAWDXI010000002.1:0-4396668 GCA_963806195.1 uncultured Acidobacteriaceae bacterium
CAGGCGGAATTTGTCTGTGTGGGACCGGGTCTTTGACCCGGCCAGTCGAGCAAAGCTCGACCACATCCACTAGACAGCATCCGACTGTCCTCGAAACCTTTTAACCATATCGCCCGCGCAAAACCCTGTCAACCTGCACATCCCACAGCATTTCCACGTGTTTTCCACATTGGGAAAACTGGGTCGGGAAGCGGCACAGGAGAGCTCGATCACCCAAAAGCCTTGTCATTCCGAGCGGCATTACCGCGAGGAATCTGCTGTTTGGGGAGCTCAGAAGCGCGCAACAGTATGGCCTTCCGCTTCAAAAGCGCCAATTTCGGCGCATGCCGAAGCGGAAGACAGAAAATTGAGAAAAGATCCTTTTGGAGGTCCTTGCCTTGAAGGTACCCTTCAGAAACCTACACTTGTTTCCGAATCAAGTCCCGTGGCCGGGACGATTGAGAACTCTACGCTCTCTGAATACTTAGATGCCGGACGGACACGAGAGATTCAAACAAAATACGACCGGCTGCCACACTTCTGCTCTCGGTGAATTGTTTATACCAGATGAATGAGAAAAATTGCAAGGGCCAATTTGAAAATTGCGTAAGTTTACAGATTTGGTGCATTTCCCCTTGAAACGGCGGCGGTGAGCTTCTTAACGCACCCTTTGAGATTTTCCCGCAGCTGGCATTCCCAGAAGCGGATTACCCTGACACCTTGCTTCTGAAGGAGTTTTTGATTCGTCCGATCACGTCTCTTGTTCCGGGCAAGCTTCTCTTTCCAATATGATCTGTTTGTCTTCGGGATATGGCCGCACTTGGGGCAGCAATGCCAAAAGCATCCATCGACAAATACAGCCAGACGTGAACCGCGGAAATAAAAATCCGGTTCTCCTGACAACTCTTTCACGTGCATACGCCAACCGCGAAGCCCGCCTGAGGCAAGAGCTGCCCTCAATTTCCGTTCAGTTGTCCCCGAATGCTTGGAGCGGATTGCTCGCATGTTTTGGCTTCTGCGAGCCGTAACGCCCTGAAACAACGGGTTCATAGCTGATTTATCGCGGCAACAGCCTGAGTCAATTGCGCAAGATCGGTCAAGCCGAGCGGCGCGTAAGAAAGACCCACCGCCATATCGCGAATGCTCGCGTCCAAGTAGTCATTGAATACGACGTAGCACATGTAGACGCCGTGGCCTCTCATCGCCGAGTGCCTGGCTATCGAGCGAGAGGCCACTACAGCGGACTGGTGCGCCTCTCTGATTGCCCCTTCCTTGAACCTAGAGTTCTTGCACTGGAACGAAACCAGGGGACGGATCGGGACGGTACCTAACGGAGGAAGCCAGAGTATGTCTAACCCCCCGTCCTTGTCTCTACCACGTAGGACTCCAGGATCGAAGCCGAGGAGTTCAAGATACTCCACGATCTCAGTCAATCGAGTCCTCGTTGCTCGCGGCCACCCAACATTGTGGAAGTCTCCGCTTCGGAGCCTCAGGGCCAACCGCGTACAGACCGCCGTCTCGAAAGCCTTCGACTCCTTACCTGCTGTCCTGACTGCAATCATCGCAGTGACGAATTGGATGAAGTCGTGGTCAACTGGCTGCACTATGCCGGTATCGTGATCGTAGGTGAATGGAAGCTGCGCGCCTTTCGCTAAGAAATGGGCGCGCAGGAGATTGATGCTCGACTGAAGAGCATCTTCGAAAGCGGGCTGACGAAATGCTCGCTTAAGTTCCGCCGCTAGAGTTTGGGGTATCGCACGCTCCGTCAACACGAATTGCTGGGCGTCCTTGAGTTGGACACAGATTAGTTCAAATAATTCAAATGCAGGCTTACTCATTGCTTAATCAGAAGCCGCAGTCTCTTCTCGTAGCTCCCCAAGATGTCAAGGATGTCTCCGAGTTCAGGCTCTTTGGGTCGGAGCTTTAAGATGCGCTTTAGGAGGTTCTCCAGCTTCTCAGCTAGATCCAACGATGTCTTTTGCTTCGGCTGAGCATAAAGCATCGCTACCTCTAGCGTTGCTCCCTTCTCAAGCGCCTCGGCGGCCTTCTTAGATCCGAGGACCTTCGCTAGAATCTTTATCTGGCGTGTCTCTTCGATACGCTTCTCGATCCCATCCGTCCCATACAAAAAGCCGAGCAAGAATTTGAGCTTGCGAGCGTCGTAATTGAGAACCTCGAGGGTCTTGTCGTCTGTTTCGAGATTGATGTATTCCTTGATGTCCGCCCGATTCATCGCCTCTGCTAGGGTCCAGAAGTCCTTGAGGGCCACAGATCCCACAGACTTGTGCGCGTGCTTACGCAACCGGTACGGTATTAGATAGCGCTCGAATTCATTTATCTGTATGCCAATTTCCCTCGCCAGCTTCTGCAAGTCCTTTTTTGTTTTTATGTTTTGATCTAAGAATTTCGCCTTGCTCTCGGGTGGCCATTCTCTAAATCCGAACAAATGGTGCACGCCAAGATACACTCGGACGGCATCATCATGCCCAGCGTCTGTCGCAGTGCTCGGGAATACGAGAGCTGGGAGCCGGCGAAACTTCTTCCGAACCTCATCCGAGAACTCGCTGGGGTTGTTAATGATGTATCGGACCGCTGCCAATCGACGATTTCCTTCGATGACAACGTATCGATCGCCCTCCTCCCTTACAACCAAAGGTTCATACGGGATGAATCCATTCTCAACGAGCGACGGCACAACCTCCCTAGCGTAGTGCGGCGCTTTCTCCAGCAATTGCTGCAATTGCTCCTGAGACATAGAGTGCGTGCCGCCGCCGAACCGCGGGTTGTTTGGATCAAAATCCAGCAGACCTGTCTTAACCGGCCTGTAGGTAGGACGGGCTGCGGTTCCGGTTTTTCCGTTCTTGTCTACCATAGAGATCTCAACCTGCCCGCTACGGCGTGGAAGAGAGGAGGGGGAACGGCGTTCCCGATCATCTGAAACCTATCGCGAACGGTGCCCTGTTTCCACTGCCACATCTTTGGAAAACCCTGCAGTGCGGCGCATTCTCGATATGAAAGCCGTCTCGCCCTTCCATCACGAGTGAACGACCAATGGTCCGTGTCGATTCGCCTCAGCGGCGGACTTGCCGGGTGCAGTGGAACGTGGCGCCAGTGCCCGACCACGCAAGGGCTCGGCTGTCCCCAAGGGTACCGTCGCCTCCGCGACAGGTAATACCAGTGGAATGGTTCGGTGTTGAATTCCCCTTCAGGCCATCGCGGAAAACCTTCTATCGCATCGCGCTGGCTGACGTATTTCTTCTGGGTACCCGGTCCATGAGTCGGCTTTGGGAACTCATATTCGAACGATTGGTCAGAGCGGACTCCGACCAGGAAAACTCGTCGGCGGTTCTGTGCAACGCCGTAGTCTTTTGCGTTGAGCACAGACCATTTCACGCGATAACCGGCTGCCCGGTACCGAGTGAGCTGATTGCTCAACAGGTCACGGTTCTCGCCGAACACCATCCCGTTGACATTCTCGACCACGAACGCTATCGGAAGGACCTCGCGCAGGACGCGATCAAATTCGCGGTACAGGTAATTTCGATCGTCTGTCTTCCATTTGCGCTTGCCACCTTGCGTGTAGCCCTGGCATGGGTAACAGCCCACTAGGAGGTCAGCAGTTGGAAATGTGCCGAAGTCGCGTATGTCGCCGCATTTGATCTTTGCGTCGTTTAGATTTTCTTTGTAGGTATCGCAGGCAGTCTGCCAGATGTCGTTCGCCCACACGACGTTGTACCCGAGCTTCTGAAGAGCGTAGTCGGAGCCGCCGCATCCGCTGAATAAAGATATTGCTTTGGGACGTGCCATGCCTTGCTCGTAACGGCCGATTGTATCGTTAATCATTGACGGCCGGAAGGTATTTGTCAGGTGACCGGAAGAATTGCGGTCCGATTCTGGAATTCGCCGCCACCAAGGGCAGCGGACAAGAGTGTCCGCTCCACGCGAGAACCTTGTGCTGCCGCAGTCCCTCGGCGGCTGAAGCCGGGGACTTTGGTGCTGTTTGGTGGCACCCTTCGACTCGCTTCGCTCGCTCAGGGCAGGCTACAAGCTGAAGTCGCGCCCTGACACGGACCATGCTGACGCGGCGCTGAAGCGCCGCTCTTCCACGGCTCGAATCAGTGCTTCAACAGGTGCCAGGCTTCTTTGTATTTTTCGTACTTCGCGTTCTTGCTGTGCGGGGTTAGGAGGATGTCGGGCTGGTGGTTGGTGGCTCTGATGGGGAGGATGTACCAGGTGTCGGTGGGAATGACATACGCGGCGAAGAAGTCGATTTGGTCGGGGCGGTAGGGGACTCCGTTGGAGTCGAGGTGGCATTTGTAGGAGTTGCCGCGGTGGAAGATGGTGCATTTGACCTGGACGCGGACGAAGTGTCCGCGGTGCGCGAGGGCGAGGTCGAAGGGGGCCATGTCCCCCCAAGGTTTGGTGACGCAGAAGCCGAGTTCGGTGGCGCGTGTCATGAAACGGAGTTCCGCCCACTCGCCCCGCGCCTTGGGGTGGCGGATGTTCATACCTGGATTTTTCATTGGTTCAGACTGATTTAGAGAATAAAAAACGCGGCCATCGAGGGCCGCGCTGTTCTCTTTACTTTCTATTTCTATTTTATCAATTTGGCGGGGGTGAACCGGAAGGGAATTGGGAAATATATCTGGCTTAGAAACCTGGGGTTAGGGGGAATTGGGGTGGTTTGGGGGCTTGACAAGAAATGGGGAAAATGAAGTTTTGGGATAGCAGTCGAGCTTTGTTCGACTGGACAGCCGAGGGCGGCTGTCCTAGATGAATCTGAGTGGATCGGCCAACGAAAGTCAAAGTCCCCACCCTAGCCGCAAAAAACGCGGCTAGGATGGGGCACCCGGCTGTCGCTACGTGAGGTGCCTTGGGAAGAAGTACTTTGATTCCAGGATCTTCCGGTGGTGCAGCTCATGGCCGACGATGATATAGGCCAAGGCGCGGACCGTCACTTCGTTCTTGTTGGCTAGGCCGCGGCGGGCCCAGGCGGGCGCCTCCAGATTGCGGAGGAGGGTTAGGGTGGCACGGCGCACGGCAATGTAGTCCTCAATGATCTCGGCCAATGGGATGGTTGCGAAGGGACCGTTGCGGACGTAGTCGTCCTGGTCGTAGCCCTCGATGGGGGTCTGGTCGCCGCGGGCGATGCGCAGGGCGCGGTAGGCGAAGATGCGCTCGGTGTCGCAGACATGGCCGAGCACCTGTTTCGCGGTCCATTTGTCGGGGGCGTAGCGAAAGTCTCCATCGCTCTCGTCGCGACCGGAGAGGAGCAGCATGGTCTGCCGCCTCTGGGCGTCGAGCGTAGCCAGAATGTCAGAACCGGGGACCAGGGAGATGTAGCGTTCGTAATATGGCGCGTATTCGCCGAGCTCGGGGCGGGCGATGGTTAAGGCTGCGGGAAAGACTACGGATGATTGGGACATACTCGACTCCACTCTTCGGTTTAGACTTGCGATCCGAAAATCGGTTTGCAGGGAACTTGTTGGGCTGGATGGGGATAAATTCCCACATCTCGCAGAAGAGGCGAGATGTGGGCCACCCCATTCATCGGGCACCCAACCAATACCCATCACCACCGAGGATATCCCCCGGCGGCGTGAAATGGTAACGCGGCAGAATTTTTTTCGGGAATCGTTACACGGCGGCAAGCAGAAAGTATGCAGCCCCGGCGTGGCTGCCGGAAACTGCTCGGCACGAATGGACGTATCCTCGAAGGAACTCTCGATTGAAAATAAAGGATTTTCCACAGCGTTTCCTTGAGGGGCGGGAGTACAATTCCTTTTGGTCACGAAAGTGCGGCCAGTGACCCCTAATCCCAACAAGGAAAGGACTTCTTACCCCATGTGGAAGCCGACCAATCAGCCCCAGACACCTGCCCGCCCTGCCGAGCCGGAACGCCCGACCCCGTCCGCGCCCAGCGCGCCCACTATGACTTCTTCGGCGAGTGAACCCGCCGCTCCCCGGCCCCTGAGCACGACCACCGCGGACCAAGCCACGATCGGCAAGTCGCTGGTGATCAAGGGCGAGGTGACGGGCTCGGAGTCGCTCTACATTGACGGGCGCGTGGAGGGTTCGATCAATCTCTCCGGCAATCGCGTGACCGTGGGCCGCAACGGAGTGGTTGCCGCCAACATTAACGCGCGTGAGATCGTGGTGCTGGGCAAAGTGCGCGGCAACCTGACGGCCAGCGATCGGGTGGACATTCGCAGCGATGGGTCGCTGACCGGCGATGTCGTTGCCGCTCGTATTTCGATTGAAGACGGAGCGTTCTTTAAGGGCGGCATCGACATCCGCAAAGGCGGACAGCCGCAGCAGCAGAAGGCCAACGGCGAAGACAAGTCGGTTCCGGCGAGCGAGCCGGCTGCGGTCGGCGCCCGGGCATAAGATTCGTGCAAGAAATTGGCCGGTGTTCAGAAGCGGGCATCCGCAGGGATGCCCGCTTCGCTTTTTAGCAACCAGTTGCGACGGCGTCGCGGGCGGTCTTGCCTTCGCTGACGCAGAATTCCTGCCCCTGTTCCTTCCGCCCCTTGATATACTCGTTCCCATTTTTCTGGATGTGACACGGCACCACCTATGGGACGCATCCTTCTCGTATTCCTCCGGCGTTTGTGGCTGCCGCTGCTGGTGCTGGCGGGATTCCTGGGAGTGTGTGTCGTCTTTTACATGCGCGTTGAGGGATTGCGCGCGCTGGATGCGCTGTTCTGGGTTATTCATCCGCATTCGATTGAATACCGGGCGGTGCACAAGTCGACCAAGATATTTTCGATGTTCGTGTACGCGGGAGTATTCGCGCTGCAGATCTGGATCGCCGAGCGCGTGCTGCTCACCATTTTCAGCCGGCACGGTGTGGAGGCATGGAGAACCATGGTCAACGAAGTGAACGTCGATCGCCTGCGGGACCACTTTATTATCTGCGGCTACGGCCAGGTCGGCAGGACCGTGGTCGACCAGCTTCAGCGGTTGGAGATTCCGTTTGTGCTCATCGAGACTAACGAAGGCCTGTACCGCGAATTGCTGAATGACAAGATCCCGGTCATTCACGGCGATGCCAAGCGGCACGACATCCTGCTGCAGGCCGGAATTGAGCGGGCGCGGGGGATCTGCATCGTCATCGACAACGACGCGGATAATCTCTACATCACGGTGACGGCGCGCTCGCTCAACCCCAAGGTGAAGATCATCACGCGGGCGGGCCAGCAACGCTACGCGAACGCCATCCGAAGCTCGGGTGCGGATGAGGTCATCATTCCGGAATATGAGGGCGGCCTCATGACCGGAAGGATGATTCAGAAGTATTATCCGATTTCGCTGGCCATCAAATAATCATTTGCGTGTTTCTATTCCACGAACATGCAGTCGCCATAGGAGTAGAACCGGTAGCGCTGGCGGACCGCGTGCTCGTACGCGCGCATGACGTTCTCTTTTCCGCCCAGCGCGCAGACCAGCATCAGCAGGGTGGACTGCGGCAAGTGGAAATTGGTGAGCAGCGCCTGCACCAGCTGAAACTTGTAGCCGGGATAAATAAACAGATTCGCCTCGCCCGAAGATGCACGGATCTCTCCCGCGCTCTGCTGGGCCGCATATTCCAGGGTTCGCACGGTTGTAGTCCCGACTGCCACGATGCGTCGGGATGCGCTGCGCGCGCGATTGATCTTTTGCGCCGCCTCGGCCGAGATGGAATAGGCCTCGGAGTGCAGTTGATGATCTTCCACCCGCGTGCTGCGCACTGGCTGGAAGGTTCCCAGGCCGACGTGCAGCGTAACTTCGGCGGTTTCAATCCCGCGCTCTCGCATTCGGATGAGAATCTCAGGCGTGAAATGCAGGCCGGCCGTGGGAGCGGCGACCGATCCGCGCTCTCGTGCGTAGACCGTCTGATAGCGTTCGCGATCAGCAGAAGAATCTTCGCGTGCGATGTAAGGCGGCAGTGGGATGTGCCCAATCCTCTCGACTCGCCCGAAGAAATCTTCCGCGAGCGCGAAGCGGATACGCCGCTCGCCAAAGCTGCCGCGCGCGATCACTTCGGCTCGGAGTTCATCATGTTCTCCAAAGAACAGATGTTCTCCCACCCCGATCTTCCGTCCCGGCCGCACCAGGCATTCCCATTCGTTGGGCTCCTGCTGCAGTTGCCGGGTAAGCAGAACTTCAATGCGCCCGTGCAGAAAATTCCGAGCCGCGGGATTGCGCTGACTCACCGGCTGCGAACGCAATCCTCCGCGCCGTCCGTAGAGCCGGGCGGGAAACACGCGAGTGTTGTTGAACACCACCAGATCGCTCGGACGCAGCAGATCCGGAAAGTCACGGAACTGCCGATCAGTTAATTGGCAGCCCTGTAATTGCCCGTGCGCACAATCCACATGGAGCAGCCGCGATCCAGCGCGGTCGGCCAGCGGTTCCTGCGCAATCAATTCTTCCGGAAGTTCGTAATGGAAATCGGAGACCAGCACGCCCTCCGATTATAGGGACAGGAGCTCGATGCGCGCGCTTCACGAGTTCGGGAAGAGTTTCTTTCGCTCTTTCAGGGCTCGCCCATTTGGACTTCGCCACCCACGGCTTGCGCCCCTATCGGCAAGCTCAGGGCAGCCTTTCGCGGCTGGAACTGTCAGTACAAAATTGCTGCGCGGACTTTTTGCCCTTTTGTGGCTCTTTTTCTCGAAATTTGGATTGTGTCCGCAAGGCACGTGCTGATACTATGCGAATGCCTGATTGCGGCCTGCTTTTTCACCATCTCCCCCAAGGGTAACCATGCCTACGGAACGCAAACATAGGGAAGAAATCGTTCGTTACGGACGCATGCTCCACGAACACGGGTTCGTTGCCGCAATGGACGGCAATCTCTCCGTCCGGCTTAAGGGCGACCGCGTTCTGGTGACTCCCACATGCGTCAGCAAAGGGGCGATGCGGCCGACGGATATGGTCATCGTCGACATGGACGGCAAGAAGGTCGCCGGCCGCCGCAACGTAACCAGCGAAATTGGCATGCATCTGCTGATTTATCGCACGCGTCCCGATATTCAGGCGATTGTGCACGCCCATCCGCCGACCGCGACAGGCTTTGCCGCCGCCGGCATCCCGCTGACCGAACCGCTGGTTTGCGAAGTGGTGATGGGTTTGGGATGCATACCGCTCGCGCGTTACGGAACGCCCGGCACTTCAGAATTGGTGCAGACGCTCGAACCGTTCGTTCCGGGCTACGACGCGATCCTGATGTCGAACCATGGAGTGGTGACCTACGGGGACACACTCGAACATGCCTACATGAAGATGGAAACCGTCGAGCACTTTGCCCAGATCGCCCTGGTCACGCATTTGCTCGGACGGCAGCAGCCGCTGAAAGAAGTGGAAATCGAGAAGCTTCTTATGGCTCGCACCAAGTATTTTGGCGCGAAAATTGCCGCGTGCATGCCTCTGCCACCGTCCCCGCAGAAAGTCAGTTAGTCGAGATCGAAATCCCCACCCTCTCGCACAAAACGCGAGAAGGATGGGGCACCTGCTATCTCTTCCTGCTATTCTCCTCCGATCCGGAATCTGACTCCCGCTCGAAAATTGATCGGCAGCGCGGGATATCCGACAACTTCGTTATACCGCCGGTCCAACGCGTTCTCCACGTTCACATAGGCGGTAACGCGCGGATGCACGGCGTACCATCCTCCCAAATCCGCGCGCACGTAACCCGCGGCGTGATCGATGCCGAAGCCGAGGAAATCAGAGTCGGGCCGCCGGCCGACGAAACTTCCACCGAGATTTCCTCCCCATCGCGATCCCAGGAACGACAACAAGGCGGTCGCGGAATGCTTGGGTCTGCGCAGCAGCGGCTGGCCTGGGTTGTACAGCGAATTGATGGGCGCAGGATTCTCCAGAATCTGGGTCGACGTGTAGGTGTAAGCGGTGTTCAACAGCAATCGAGAACTCAGCTTGGCCTGCAGACCGGCCTCAGCACCGTGCGCGAGCGCCTGGTTCACATTGGCGTATTCACCCACGAAGTTGACCAGGTCTACGGTCACATAATTGATCTGGTCGCGGAACAGATTGTTAAAGTAAGTCGCGGTGAGGACATATTTGTCCCGCATCAGATTCTGCTGGAGGCCTGCCTCGAACGCGCGAGTGTGTTCTGGCTTAAGACCGGGGTTCGGGATGTTGTACGGGTTTGGCGGAATCCCATTGAATGTTTCTTCCAGCCGCGGTTCTTTGAACCCGGTCGCGTAGGAAAAGCGCAGACGCGTTCCTGAAAAAATCTCGTTCCCGCGCAAGGCCTGCCAGGTCAGCGCAACCCGCGGCACCCCGATGTTGCCGAAGGCGCTGTTGTGCACGAAGCGCCCGCCCGCGATCGCCGACAGCCTTCCCCAGGTGACCTGTTGTTGCGCGTAAACGTCATCGCTTAGCCGCTGGCCATGCGTCTGAGACCCATACGCAAGGTTGCCCACGAACCCGTTCTCGTTCTCCACGCGGTATCCGAACGTGGTATGCGCCCAGCTTCTTTCCGAATAGTCGCCCTGATACTCAAAGCCTGCGCGATTGATGTGGTCCACTTCGTGAGAAGGAAAATCAAAGACCCTGGCCGCATCTCCGCTCAGGTTCAACTCGTTGTAGCGATAGACGTAGTCGAACCCGGTGAAGCGATGCTGCCATCCTGACGGAGCCGTCACCGCCAGTTCAGCGCTGCCCAGCACGTCGTTGAGTTGCGACCAATCACTGGGATCCGGCGGCTGGAGCGGCGATCCGTTGAAATCCCACTCACCCGGAATCCCGGTATGACTGTTCGAATGACGAAAGCGCACGCGCAGGGAAGTGCGGTCGTTGAGCGCAGCCCCCACATTCGCGCCCTCGAGCGAATCCGAGTACGCGTCGTTGATGCCCGCGCCGTTGGTATTGAATTCGCTGCCGAACACGTTATAGTCGAAACGCCCGCGAGCCCCTGCCAGCGAACCGTATCCCCTCGCCGTCGAGAAATTGCCGCCGTCCGCCCCAAAAGACAATTCGGGCACGCGCGTACTGCCGGCCCGGGTCCACACCTGCACCACGCTGGTCATGGCGTCGGAGCCATAGAGCGTGCTTTGCGCCCCGCGCACAAACTCCATCCGGTCGGCCTGATCCAGGCGCAGCGTGCCGAAGTCGAAGGTTCCGCCAGGTTCGTTGATCGTGACCCCATCCACAATCACTTTGTTGTATCGTGATTCTCCGCCGCGCACGAACAGAGAGGTCAGGCCTCCACGTTGCCCGGCATCGTTGATAATCGCGCCCGGAAGAAAGCGGATCGCGTCACTTGCCGCAGTCGGTTGCATGGTTGTCAGTTGCCCCACGGTAAGTGCGTCAACGTCCGCTCCAGCCGCTTCTCCGGGCACAGGAGTTCGCGTCCCGCTCACCACCACCGTTTCCGAAGCGGTCGCCAGCCGAAGCTTCACGGTGAGTTCCCCCTGGGATGAAAGCTTGGCCGTTTCTGCCGCAAAACTTTCCGCCGCAAAACCTGGCGCCAGAACCTGGATCTGATAAGGTCCTGCGTCCGGTACGCGAAACATCGCGGCACCCTCGGCAGAGGTGCTCTGCGTGGCCAGAACTTTTCCGTCATGCTCGCGCACGAGCGACACCTGCGCGCCAGCAACGGCGGCAGATTGGGGGTCTACTACTTTCACTTTGAGATCGGCGGCCGATGCGGCCGTGAAGAGAACCAGAGCAAGAAAGAAACCTGCGAAAACGCGCATCCCATCCTCCTCTGCACGCGAAAGAGGTTGAAGTGGACGGATCGCGCCGGTCTCCTGGCTTCGCGAGTAAGGATGGATACCATCCGGTAACGCCCGAGGCCTTCCCGGGATTTCTCCCAGTGGCCAAAGGCAGTTTCCTCGCTTACAGTTGCGCGGCAGCGCGGGATTTGCACCCGCTTCCCTGTCTTCGCCCAGCGGCGAAGACGCGCGTTCCAAACGAGATTGCAAAGAACAAACAGCAACGAACAAAGAGCTGAAAACAACCGTGCGAAGAATCTAACGGCTGAAGACGGCGAAGTCAATCACGTTCCCGCGCGTCGTTCACCTTCTCCACCGCCCTACCAGATAAAGCAGAATGGAAAGCACCAGGCTCACCAGCAACGAAGTCGCCAGCGGAAAATAGAACGTCGTGTTCTTCCCACGGTAAATAATGTCGCCCGGCAATCGTCCCAAAGGCAGGTTCGTCCGCCCGAGCACGGTCAGCACAACTCCCGCCACCAGCAGCACGACTCCGAGGGCGATCAGGAGTTTGCCCACATCCGTCATAATGCTCCGCCCCCTTACGGCCTTCGTTTCTTTCTCGAAATTCTAATCGAGTAGGCTGACTCGTTCGCTCTCATCGACTGACCGTGCGAATAGTCTTTGTATTGCAAAGTACTTGACACTCTCGACTAAGCCTGTTACGCTGTCTCCATGTTTGACCCGCGGCCGCGCCGCCTCCGGCGCTTCCATCGTTCCGTCCGGCCTTCGCCGTCGCGCACTGCCCCCGAGGTCTTCGAGGACCTGCGCTTCATTCGCGACACCATGGAGCGCTCCGCCGCCTTCACCGCAGTCTCCGGCTGGGGACAGGTGCTTCTCGGTGTCACCGCGGGCGGGGCCGCGTGGGTCGCAGCGCATCAGGTTTCGTCGTTCGCCTGGCTGCGGGTGTGGCTGGCGGAGGGACTTCTGGCCGCCGCCATCGGATTGCTCGCATGCACCTGGAAGGCGAACCGCCGCGGCTTGCCGTTGTTTTCCGGACCAGCCCGGAAGGTCGCTCTCGGGCTCGCGCCGCCCCTGGTCGCCGGAGCCTTCCTCACATTTCTCTTGTTTCGCGCGGGCCTGCAGTCGGCCCTGCCCGCTACCTGGCTGTTGCTCTATGGCGCCGGCATCATGACTGGAGGCGCGTTTTCCGTTCCGATCGTCCCTGTGATGGGCCTGTGCTTCATGCTGCTCGGCGGGCTGACCGTGCTTGGCCCTGCCGCGTGGGGCAACTGGTTTCTGGCCGCGGGCTTCGGTGGACTGCACATCGTCTTCGGACTATTCATCGCAAGGAGGCACGGTGGCTAGAGCGATCCGATCGCGCCACAAAGCCTCCAAGCCCGAGGCTCCGCTTCGGGAGAAGGTTCGCGCTGATGAGCATGCGCCCCCGCGCGCTCCCGAACTCCCGGAACTGGATCGCCTGATTCACGAGCGTATTCGCCTTGGCATCGTGAGCGCGCTTGCCACCAACGATTCGCTCAGCTTCAACGACCTGAAACGCGTGCTCAAGACCACCGACGGCAACCTCAGCGTTCACGCCCGCAAGCTCGAGGAAGCTCAGTATATTTCCTGCGTGAAGTTTTTTGAAGGACGCGTTCCGCGCACGGAATATCGTCTGACCGCGACCGGCCGCCGCGCGTTGTCCGAGTATCTGGATCAGATGGAGGAATGGATCCGGGTTACACGGGACGAGTAGCGGCCAAAATTTTTTATCTGTATACTTTGCAATGTAAAGTACATTGTAGGAGAGCAACAGGATATGTGGAACGATCCCATTGCCAGCAATATGAATTTTCCCGCCCCGCTTGCCGTCCTGGGATTCGTGGGCGCGTGCGGCGGGCTTTTTCTCGGCTTGGCGGCGGCCGTCATCTTCTGGTTCGCGCGCAAGCCAAAGTTTGCCCGCATCACGGCTGTCGCGGTCGGAGCCGGCGCCGCTATCTATTTCGCTCTCCTGTTCGGATTCTCCGTGGGCAGCCATGAAACCATCCTCGCTCGCGGGCAGGAAAAATACTTCTGCGAGATCGACTGTCACCTCGCCTACTCCGTCGCCGGCGGGAAAGTGCAACCCGGTGGCCCCTATGTCATTACCCTGCGCACCCGCTTCGACGTGACTACCACTTCGCCCAGTCGCCCCAAGGATGCGACCCTGACTCCTTCTCCGCGCGAAGTGCGTCTGATGGACAGCGCCGGCCACGAGTACGCTCCCGTCTCCACGGCAGGCACTCCGTTGCTCACGCCCCTCAAGCCGGCGGACTCCTACACGACGCAACTCGACTTCAATCTTCCTACAGACGCCAGCGGCCTGCGCCTGCTGATCAACACCACTCCTGGATGGCCCGACCGTGTCGTCATTGGCGACGAAAACAGCTGGCTGCACAAGAAAACCTACTTCGCTATTTAGAGGCAGCACTTAGCATTTCGCGTTCAGCACCAGCGAAATGCCCCATTGGCTGAATGCTGACTGCTGAGTGCTCATCGCTGACTCCTAACTGCCGCTCAGATACAATCCCGGCATGAAACGCTGCGTTCTGTTTTTGTTCCTGACCGCTTTCGTCACCGCGCAAAGCGCGCAAGAAGTCGAAATCACCGCCGAACCCCACCACCAACTGGTCTTGGCCAACGATCAAGTGCGCGTGTTCAATGTCGACGTTCCCCCGCATTCCGAGACGCTGATGCACTGGCACTGGCACCGTCACGACTATATTTATGTAGTGCTCGGGGCGGCCGAGATCGTCAACGCCGTCCACGGCAAGGATCCCGCCACTCTCACATTGTCCGACGGCGACGTGCGGTTCGTGCCAGCGAACTTCGCCCACATCTTCCGCAATCTTTCCGGCCAGCCCTTCCGGAACGTCACCATCGAGCTTCTACAGGACAACAAACTTCGCCATCTGCCCGCGCACTGGGACACCGCCCATCCGGAGGAAGACCGGGGCCTAGACATCCTCAACGGAGGCACCAAGGAAGTCCTCTTCGTGAAAGACGGAGTGCGCGTCTCCGAATTCGAGTTGCAACCCGAAGGTGTCATTCCGCTGCACCACCACGGCCGTCCGCACTTGGTCGTAGCCCTTACGGATTACGAGTTGCGCAGCGACGTCAAGGGTAAAAGGCTCCGCCATCATCACCATGAAGCGCGGAGAAAGTCGGTGGGACGCTGGAGGCTACTCGCACATCCTGACCAACACGAGTCACAACCCCGCCAAGTTCATCACATTGGAATTTAGATAGAAGAACGGAAGGCGTTTACTCGATCGACACAATTACCGGATGGTCAGGCGTAGCCCCGCCACAGGCTAGTGCCGCCCTCCACTGCCCCAGTGACTCCAGCAACGCGCCCACCCGGATCTCCCCAAACTCCTCCGGACATCCCGCCAGATTCTTGCGGGCCCGCTCCATCAGCGAGCAAGCCCCCGCGACATTGCCGGTCGAATGATGATGAAATGCGACTGCAGCTTGGATCAGGCCCTGCAGAAATCTCTTCTCCATCCCGTCCGATTCGCGCCACACGTCTTCCCACACTTCATGGGCGTCGTAGAACTGGCGCGCATTGAAGAGGCGAATCCCCCGGTGATAGCCGTCGGCGTTCACGTCTGGATCAAATGCAAATGGGATCTTGCACCACTGAGAATACTACCGGCGTGGGGCGCTCCCGACGCCGTGTTGATTCTTAATTGCCGCTGATTTTGACTGCCTGGTTTGGAGGAAAGCCCCGCAGGAACGCTGGCGCGCCGGTGCGGTGCGCCGCGTCGGCGAATCCGGTTGAAGCGCTGCGGGCCGAGTAGGAGGCCCGTGAGGTATGCTGAAAGCTGACGGCTGATAGCTGACAGCTTCCCATGGTTTCTGACTCGATCATCCTGAAGCACATTGCGCGGCAGCCTAAGCGCGCGGCGGGATTCAAGCAACTGGTGCGCGAACTGGGGCTGCGAGGCGAGGAGCGCCGCGAACTCGATGAGCAGTTGCGGAAGTTGGTGGCCAGCGGAGCGCTGATTCAGCGCGACTCGGACCGTTACGCCCTGCCGCAAGCCATGGCTGACAAGAATCTGGTTGCGGGACGGCTGACCATGCACCGTGACGGATTCGGGTTTGTGATTCCAGACGCGAAGTCGCTGAGCCCGTCACTCAAGGCGCGACTCACGGGCGATATCTTTATCGCGCCGCATCTCATTGGCAATGCGATGCACGGGGATCTCGTGCTGGTCGACGTGAGCAATGTCCGGCCCGATGGGCGTGCGGAAGGACGCATTGTGCGGCCGGTGATGCGCGCGCATCCGACTGTGGTCGGCATTTTTCACTACGAGAGCCGCGGCGGCTACGTCACACCTATCGACAGCAAGATTACGCAGGATATCTTGATTCCGGCGGGGATGGAGTTTCCGAACATCTCCTCAGACCTTCCAAGAGAGAAGCAAACAAAAACTCAACCACAGAGAACACAGAGGAAGAAATCTGTGGATCGCGTGCTGGGGGATGAGGTGGCGCGGCGAACGGAGTGGGAGGATCTTGAGGGCGTGGCCGTGGACGTGGAGATTACTGACTGGCCTTCGCCAACGCAGAATCCGCGGGGGCGCGTGATCGAGATTCTGGGGCGCGAAGATGATTTCGGCGTCGATGTTGAGATCACGATTCGGAAGTTTCATCTGCCGCATCACTTTCCGGCGGCGGCGCTCGAGGAGGCGCAGAATGCGCCTGCAATCATCCCGGGGCGGGAACTGCAGCGGCGACGCGACTTTCGTGGGCTGCCGATTGTCACGATTGACGGGGAGACGGCTCGCGACTTCGACGACGCTGTCTACGTACACATGCTCCCGAATGGCAACTTTGAATTGCAGGTGCACATTGCCGATGTGGCGCAATACGTGACGCCGGGGTCGGCCCTCGATCAGGAGTCGCGGCTGCGCGGTACCAGCGTTTATTTTCCTGACCGCGCGGTGCCCATGCTGCCGCTGGAGCTTTCGACGGATATTTGCAGCTTACGGCCGCAGGTGGAACGGCTGGTGCTTTCGTGCGTCATGGAGATGGACCATCGCGGCGAGATCGTGAGCTACCAGTTGGGTGAGGGCGTAATCCGATCGGCGGAGCGCATGACGTATACCGCGGTGAACGCGGTGCTGGAAGGCGATGCCGCCGCGCGCGAGCGCTATGCGCCGTTGGTGGCGACGTTTGAGCTGATGCGTGACCTGGCGCTGATTCTGAACCGCAAGCGGCAGAGGCGAGGGTCGATTGACTTCGACTTGCCGGAGCCGGTCATTGAATTCGACGAGTTCGGATTGATGAAGAGCATTGCGCGGTCGGAACGCAACATCGCGCACCGACTGATCGAGGAATTCATGCTCTCGGCCAACGAGTGCGTGGCGTACGATCTGGAGTCGCGGCGCATTGCGTCGCTGTATCGCATTCACGAGAAGCCGGACGCGAAACGCGTGTACGACTTTGAAGTGATCGCGGCGACGTTCGGGTATTCGCTGGGCGTGGGGGCGCTGCCGATTCATCGCGTGCAGATGAAGATTGATCGCCGCGCGGCTTATGGGACCGGCAAACGCGTGCGGGAGATCGAGGTGCCGCAGGAAGTTCACATCACGCCGCGCATGTATCAGAAGCTGACGGAGAAGATTGCGGGGAAGCCGGAGGAGCGCATTCTGAGCTACCTGATGCTACGTTCGCTGAAGCAGGCGCGATATTCGGAGGAGAATCTGGGGCACTTCGCGCTGGCGGCGACGAGCTATACGCATTTCACGTCGCCGATCCGGCGGTATCCGGACTTGATTGTGCACCGGATTTTGAAGGAAGTGCTGCGGGAAGGTAGCGGCAATGCAGCAGCAACACATCGCACGGGGCCGGGATCAGAAATCCCGCGGGCTTTCAGCCCGCCACCGGGCCGCCGGGACGCCGGCGCTGCGGACGACGCGCCGTCGCCGTGGTCCAAGCGGCGAGATCATGCGGCTCACCGGGAAGCGCTCGAGCCTCTAGGTGGAGCGATCGGACTGGAGGAACTGCACGAGATCGCGGAGGAGTCGAGCCAGTCCGAGCGGCGGGCCGACGATGCCGAGCGCGACCTGATGGAGTGGAAGAAAGTGAAGTTCATGCAGGATCGCGTGGGCGAGGACTTCGATGGACTCATCACCAGCGTCACCAAGTTTGGGTTTTTCGTGGAACTCACCGATCTTTTTGTCGAGGGACTGGTCCCGCTGAATACTTTGACCGACGACCGGTACACCTTTCACGAGAACACGCGCGAGATTATCGGGCAACGATCGCGCAAAAGATATCATTTGGGGCAGAAGATTCGCGTGCTGGTGGACCGGATTGATCCGGTGGAGAAAAAGATTCAGTTTGCGGTATTCGAGGAAGAGCCGGTGCGGGCGACGGGCAAGCGGCGGAAGCGGAAGTAGTGGCGGAACAAGTGCGTCGGAAAGCTTCTACCCGACACTGCCGGGCCGGGCTTTCACATGCCGCCTCTTCGCGGCTCGAGTCTCAGGGCTCTTCAGCCCTGCACTCCCAAGGCTTTCTGAATCTCTGCGGCAATTCCGGCGGTCAGCGCGCGCATCTTCTCTTCCGACTCTGCTTCGACCATGACGCGAGCCAGCGTCTCAGTGCCGGAGTAGCGCACGACTACTCGGCCGTTACCATTGAGTTCGCGTTCCGCCGCATCTATTGCCGACTGGACAGGTGGAATCTGAGCAAACGGAACTTTCTCGCGCACGCGCACATTTTGAATTTTCTGCGGAAACACTTTTAGATCGCCGACCAATTCCGCCAGCGGCTTTCCGGAGCGGACGACAATGTCCATCAAGCGCAGCGCGGTCAGCAGGCCGTCGCCGGTGGTGGCATCGCCGTCACGGAAAATAATGTGGCCCGACTGCTCGCCTCCGAGAGTGGCGCCGGTCTTGAGCATTTCCTCCAGCACATACTTGTCGCCGACGTTCGCCCGCAGCATGCGGATGCCTGACTTCTTCAGCGCGATCTCCAGGCCCATGTTCGACATGGTGGTAGCGACCACGGTATCGGCCTTCAACTTTCCTTGGGCGTGCAAGTCCCGAGCGGCGGCCAGTAGCACGGCATCGCCGTTGACCACGCGGCCGGCGGCATCGCAGAACAGAGCGCGGTCGGCGTCGCCGTCAAAGGTCACGCCAAGATCAAACTCGCCTGCGGATTCCGTCATCACTTTCCCTAACGTCTCCGGATGCAACGCGCCGCAGCCTTCGTTAATGTTCTTGCCGTCTGGCGAAATGTGGATGAAGGTCGCCTGGATTCCCAGGCTGCGAAACAGTTCCGGGGCCTCGGCCGTGGCGGCGCCGTTGGCGCAATCCACCAACACTCGCAGCTTGCTCAGATCGGACGGCACGTCCGCCCGCAATGACTTGACGTAGGCGTGACGCAGTTGGGCCTCGCCCGGCAGAGATGGGTTCGGAACTTTCAGCGCTGTGTCATCGGCCACGGCCGCATTCTGCAAGAGAGCGAAGATTTCTTTCTCGATGGCGAGTTCGCGCGCGTCGGTCAGTTTGAAGCCCTCGCCGGAAAAGACCTTGATTCCGTTGTCGGTCCAGGGATTGTGTGACGCAGAGATCACCACGCCTGCCGCCAGCGCTCGCGAGCGTGCTAGGTACGCCACTCCCGGAGTCGTGATCACGCCAGCGCTGTGGACGTCCACGCCCACCGCCGCCAGACCTTCGGCGACGCGGTCCGCGATCCATTCACTCGACTCGCGGGTGTCCTGGCCAATCACGGCCTGCGGGTTCCGCATCGCGCGCATCAGGTCGTGGCCCAGAGCGCGGCCAATCAGGTAGGTGCTTTGTTTGGTCAGCGGAAATTCTCCCGCGACACCACGAATACCGTCGGTTCCGAACAACTGCCTTTGCTGGCTCATAAGAAGGTTTTCGGAGAAGCCATGAACATAACAAACAGAGATGATAAATGAGGACGCACGAAAGGACCGTGTGCAAGGTGGCCTGAGTCCTTAATGCGCGGAGGCACTTCCCACTTTCTGCACAATCACTGTCACACGAATCGAAGTTGACTGCACGACTTGCACCAGCGGATCTGGCACATACACATTCGTATTGAAGACAGCCCTGCCGCGTGTGCCTGTCGCATCGATGGGATCAGTCGTGGCCGCATCGATCTTCTCCACATGTTGCCGGGGGCCGGTGATGGTAATGCGGGACGGATCCGCATCGACCTTGACAATCTGGTCACCGCCGGCAAAGTTCCCCGTCACGCGGGGATGAATCTCGACATCACGGGTCAGCCGAGTATCAAAGGCGAGGTGCAACTGGCTGGGCACGACCTGGACCACCGTGACGTCGCGTGGATGACGCACCTGCAATGAAGTGAGTTCAAAAGTTCGTTCGCCAGGTTTGACATCTGCGAGTTCGATTTCCGCGTGGATCTCGTTTGCCTGGAGTTGCCGGATGACCCGTTCGGGGCCACGCACGCGGATCTGCGCCTCGGGAACCATCTCGGAACTGATCTCGAGCTGCGGCGGAACGTGCTGAAAGACGATGGGCGCGCGCACTGCCACTTCCGCGGGCTGCTCGTCGGGTGAAATGAGAAACCACAAACCGGCAGCCAGCAACAACGACAAGAATTTCAGCCCGAAGTTGTGCAGCACGTAACGCTGAAAGAATCCGATCATGATTGCGGCTCCGATTCCACGCCGGATTCGGATTTCCGCTGCGGCGCCGGTTCGCGCAGAGGAGATTCCAAAAGCGCGTCAGGTTCGTCGTCTCCGTGGGCAATCGCGGTCGGCAGAGTTACGGGGGCCATGAAGCGCCGCAGTTCGCTGCCCAGACGCTCACGCAGTTGCTCCACGGTCAGGTCGCGCTCGATTTTCCCGCCGATGGCGAGGCTAATCGCGCCGGTCTCTTCGGAACATATGACGGCGATCGCGTCGGTCTCTTCCGTAATACCGATGCCGGCACGATGGCGCGTGCCGAGTTGGGTGGAGAGCAGAGGATTCATGGAAAGCGGGAGAAAACACGCGGCGGCGGCGATGCGGTCTTTCTGCACGATGACGGCACCATCGTGCAGTGGAGCGCTCGGACGAAAAATGGTGGCCAGCAAATCGTAGGAGAGGCGGGCATCGAGAGGCACGCCGCTTTCGATGTGGGTGCGCAATCCGATTTCACGCTCGATCACGATCAGCGCACCCGTCTGGTGCTGGGAAAAAAGATTTGCGGCCAACACAATGTCGTCGTAAGAATCGCTCTCCGAAGCAGAGCCGCCGAGAAAAGTCAATCGCCTGCCCAGGTCGGCGAGGACGTGGCGAATCTCCGACTGAAAGACCACGATGAGCGCAAACACCAGGTAGGGGAGCACGTGGCCGACTACCCAGTTCAGGGTGGTGAGTTCACCGATGCGCGCCAGATAGAAAATCACCGAGACGACCACCAATCCCACCAGCATGGGGGCGGCGCGCGTGCCGCGGATCATCACCAGCACCTGGTAGATGATCAAGGCCACGAGGAGAATATCGAGCGCCACCCACACACCTTGCGTCCATGACGTGATGACTGGCATCACTCGAATCGCTCCTGATGAAAATCTAGTCCCGAGCACCCATTGTAATGCAGCGGATTTCCGCGCTTGGCATATTACGAGCTTTTGCAAGGCGCGGTACGTGCAATCCCCACCCCTTCGACTCCGCTCAGGGTAGGCTTTTGCCGCAAAGAACGCGGCAAAGATCGGGCGCCCGCAATCCTGTGAAGGTTCATTCCTGCTTCTTGGTCACTGCGGCCTGAATTTCACCATGCGCCAGGCGGGCAAAAATCTCATCGCCAAGCTTAAGGCCGCGTACATCCTTCAAAAGCTGGCCATGGGAATCAAACACAAGGGCGTATCCACGCTCCAAAATGGCCAGAGGAGACAAGGACTCCAGCACGGTCTGCAGGCGCTCGCTTTTTACCCGATGCTGAAGGAGGACGTTGCGCATGACGGCGACCAGCGCGGCGGTTCCACTGTCCAGTTCCTTCCGGACGCCGGAAAGCACCAGACGCAAATCGTAATGCCGGACGGCCGCGGAAATCATTTCCCATCGGCGGCGCATCTGTTCAAGCAACTGGCGCTCGGCGAGTTCCATGCGATGGGTGAGATCGTCGAGTGTTTGTTGACGCTGGCGAATCACTTCCATCATGCGCGCGAAGGCGCCGTGCTGGGCGAGCTCGGTCAGAGCCTGCCGGCCCATCAGCAGGCGGTAGCGCATGGCCCGGTTAAGGCGCTCGTGCAGGGCTGTAGCTTGATCCTCGACTTCCTGGCGTGAGCGGATCACAAGCTCGGCCGCCGCCGAAGGGGTGGGAGCCCGCAGGTCGGCAACGAAATCGATGATGGTGAAATCGGTTTCGTGCCCGACCGCGGAGATTACCGGAATCTCAGACGCAGCGACCGTTCGTGCCAGCGCCTCGTTGTTGAAGGACGCAAGGTCTTCCGCGGAGCCACCACCGCGCGCGACGACGATCACATCCACGTTGTCGTGCTGGTTAAAGAAACGCACTCCTGCCGCCACCTCGTTCGAAGCCGCGTCGCCCTGCACCTGGGCCGGATAGATCAACACATTCACGGAATGATGGCGGCGCTGGAGCACGTTCAGAATGTCGCGGAGAGCCGCGGCCTGTGCCGACGTCACAACGCCAATGCGTGAGGGCAATGAGGGAATCGGTTTCTTGCGTTCCGCCGCGAAGAGTCCTTCGGCTTCGAGCTTGGTCTTGAGTTGCTCGAAGGCCAACTGCAGCGAACCGGCGCCTTTGGGCTCGATGTATTCCGCGGAAATCTGCAGTTCGCCGCGGTCATCGTAGACGGTGACGCGCCCGCGCACTACCACCTGCAAGCCGTCCGCGGGCCGAAAGCGGAGCAGCCGCGCCGCTGATCGGAACATCACGACGCGAATTTGCGCGTTGCCATCTTTGAGGGTGAAATAAAGATGCCCGGAATCGGGCGCGCGGAAATTGGAGATCTCCCCTTCCACCCACGCGTCAGAATACTCGCGTTCGATATGCGAACGGATGGCCGCGACTAAGTCGCGAACTTTCCAAACCCGGCGTTCCGGCGGGCGGAAGTTAAAGCCCATCTGATCGGCGAGAGAAGACATTGTGGGCAGTGTACCGCAGGAAGGCGTGACTGCGGGGATTGCGATCGAGCCTGCTATCCCCGTGAAACCGGCAATGGAAGGTGTCAGTACCCGATTCGAGTGATATCAGACGACTGCAGAGAGACGAAAGTCAAACTCCCCACCTTTGCCGCAAAAGACGCGGCAAAGATGGGGCATCCGGCTGGAGTTATCTCTACTAGTTGATGTCGAAGTGGAAAACGTCGGCGATCTGGAAGTTCGCACGATTGACCAGAACCAAATTGCCACCGATCAAAACGTGGGTGTAATTCGGAGGCGGAGGCGGGAACATCGCTTCGAGTTCATGAGGGCAGGGCTGCATTTGTCTCCGAAGGCCCGGGGGCAAAGTTCCGCGAACCACTAACTGACGCTCCAAACCGGGAGGAAGACGATCGCGCTTAGCCATGCCCGGCGGAAGATGCGAGTAGTGATCGTGATACCAAACGCGGGCCGCATCACGATCGTGATCGGAATAGCGGTCGTGGCCATGGCCGTTGCCGTGTTCGTGGCCATTGCCATGGCCATTTCCCCGGTCATCATAGCTGTCGTCACGGCCGTGTTTCTCGTTACCGTGGCCGTGGTCCTGGGCGAAAGAGATTGTGGTCGAGAGCGCCAGTGAAAGAATTGCGGCGCCTCCGGCTCGAAACCAGGCTTGGGGTGACATTGCACTCCTCTGGAAAAGATTCTCCGGAACCAGCCTACAAAAACGGCGAGGGCAGCGACAGATTACGGTAGGCCAGAGCCCCACCATTCCTGTGGTTTCCAGGCTTTACGCATAGCTGGAGCCGGAAACCATTCCGTGATTCTCGGCACACCCGCTATCCCTACCAAACGCTATAATCCTTGCCCATGAATCTCGAACAAAAAGTGGCCGAACTGAAGAAGCGGAACCAACTCGCCGAGGATGGTGGTGGGGCCAAGCGCCGCGAACGGCAGCATAAGGAAGGTAAGATGTCGGCCCGCGAGCGCATCGAGTTTCTGCTCGATGAGGGCACGTTCGAGGAGACCGACAAACTGGTCACGCACCGTTGCAATGACTTCGGCATGGCCGAGCAAAAAATCTACGGAGACGGATTCATCACCGGCTACGGGCGCATCGAGGGGCGACTGGTCTACGTGTTTGCCCAGGACTTCACAGTGTTTGGCGGGTCGCTGTCGGAAACGAACGCCGCAAAAATTGTGAAGATCATGGATTTGGCGGCGAAAATGGGCGCCCCCGTGATTGGGCTGAACGATTCCGGGGGAGCGCGGATTCAGGAAGGTGTGATGTCGCTGGCGGGCTATGCGGATATCTTTTTGCGTAACACGCTTTACAGCGGTGTCGTCCCGCAGATTTCGGCAATCATGGGGCCGTGCGCCGGGGGTGCCGTGTACTCGCCCGCCATCACCGACTTTGTGCTGATGGTCGACAAGACTTCGTATATGTTCATCACTGGGCCCGACGTGATCAAAACGGTGACCCTCGAAGAAGTCACCAAAGATCAGCTCGGTGGCGCCATGACGCACAACGAAACCTCAGGCGTGGCGCACTTTCTGGCGCACGACGACGCGGAATGCCTGTCGATGGTGCGCGAGCTGCTGAGCTTTGTGCCGTCGAACAACCTCGACGATCCTCCGCGGAAAGTCTGCACCGATCCGATCGACCGCGCCGACGCGGCGCTCGACAAGATCGTTCCGGCACAGTCGAACCAGCCGTACGACATTAAGGACGTCATCCACGGAGTAGTGGACGACGCTTATTTTTTCGAAGTGCAGGAGCACTACGCGAAGAACATTGTTGTGGGGTTTGCGCGGCTCGACGGTCGACCGGTCGGGATTGTCGCGAACCAGCCGTCGGTGCTGGCCGGAACGCTGGACATCAACGCTTCGGTGAAGGGAGCGCGCTTCGTCCGCTTCTGCGACTGTTTCAACATTCCGCTGGTGACGTTTGAAGACGTTCCGGGATTCTTGCCCGGCACGGCGCAGGAGTACGGAGGGATCATTAAGCACGGCGCCAAGCTGCTCTATGCATTCGCCGAAGCCACGGTCCCTAAGGTTACCGTAATCACGCGCAAGGCGTATGGTGGGGCTTATTGCGTCATGGCATCGAAGCACATCCGCACGGACGTGAACTACGCATGGCCCACCGCAGAGATCGCGGTCATGGGGCCGGAGGGAGCAGTGGACATCGTCTACAAGCGCGAACTGGACGCGGCAGCCAATCGGGAACAAATTCGCCGCGAAAAAATCGATGAATTCCGCGACCGCTTCGCCAACCCCTACGTGGCCGCCGACCGCGGATTCGTGGACGCCGTCATCCAGCCGCGGGAGACGCGGAAGAAACTGATCCAGGCGCTGGCCATGCTGGAGACCAAGCGGGATAGGAACCCGCCGAAGAAGCATGGGAATATCCCGCTGTGAAGCTCTGAGGGGGAGCGTTTTTTGCGGGTCACGCCTACCTGCCTATGATGCTGTTCGCAATCTTCAATCCTGTTTTGGCGCTGCGTTCGTTGCCAGCTGCGAAGAACAGAATAAACAGCAAAGAACCGTTTGAATTGTGCATCAGTAATGGGTCACTGACTGCTACAAATTCCTGTTTTAGATGCTTCACAAAAAAATCGGCAATGACGCGTTCGTCTGCGGATTTTCGGACTAACTCGACTGGCTCTGTCGAGTCGAGAAGCGAGCGAACCGCCGTCGTCGAATAGAAAGCACTTTCCCATTCTGCCGAGCCGAACACCGATGTAAGGCGGCGCGCCCACGTTTTCGGTGGCTTGCGATTTTGGGGTAGCATCCGGTTGATTGCGGAGTATGGAAACAGCACCCACAAATCTACCGCGTGGGTCCGGCCCAAAGCAGCAATCACTTGCCAGTCCACAGACGCACCAAACGGGTCAAGAAACACGACGGCACGTCGTCGTTTCGTGTCCAGACTCCCGCACCATTTCAGCAATGCACTATTAGCATCTTCGTTCACGATCTTTACGCTTCGGGACGGAAAGTCAGCTACGATGGTTCCAAGTTCCCCGCACTTCTTCGCGCTTTTTTCGATAAACAGATATTCGTCGAAGGCAGGCTCAACTTCCAGCCCCGTCTGACGCTGCCCTTGCGGAATTCCTCTTCGTTCTTCTGTAACTCCGGAAGAAGCTCAGCTAGTCCGCCGGGCTCGGGCCTTCGCAAAGTTCCCGTACCAGCAAAAGCATCGACGTAGCTGATGGAATAGAATCGAGCTTTTGGGTTCCTCTTGAAAATCTTGGTGTAGGCTTGAAGATACTTCTTCAAAGCCTCAAGTTTGTGTTGGGTCCACGCACCACCGAACAACGTTTGGTAAGTCACTATGATCAGGCTCCTACTAAACAAACTGGCCCGAATCTGTACGCTAGATTCTCCCAGATCGTGCGCGGTCTGAACATCAAAACTGGTAACCAGACAGCTTCTCCAAGGAAGTATAACGGCGAACAAATGGCGAATACGTACCGTATAATCTCAAATGACTCGCGTTGAAGACTGCAGCATTGTCACTTTTCACAGAATTAGGACACTGTAAGAATGGGCTCGGCTCGGAAACACAATGAGTGATCGCTCCAATATCGAATGGACCGACGCAACGTGGAATCCCGTGCGCGGCTGCGCGAAGGTCAGTCCGGGATGCAAGCACTGCTACGCCGAAACATTTGCCGAGCGGTTTCGCGGTGTGAAAGGTCACCCGTACGAACAAGGCTTCGACCTGCGGCTTGTACCCGACAAGCTCATCGAACCCCTGCGTTGGCGTGAGTCGAAGATGATTTTTGTGAACTCGATGGCCGACCTTTTTCACGGTGATGTCCCAGATGACTACGTCGTCCGGACGGCGGAGGTCATGACTCTCGCCGATTGGCACATCTATCAGGTTCTCACGAAACGCGCGACACGACTCCGCACGATGCTTGCGTCGCGACTGGCTTTTGCGGCTCGCCAGAAGCACATTTGGTGGGGTGTAAGCGTTGAGAATAAGAAACACGGAAAACCCAGAATCAGCGAACTGCAGCATTCTGACGCCGCTATCAAATTCTTGTCGATCGAGCCGTTGCTTGAAGACCTCGGTTCGATAGACTTAGCCGGGATATCGTGGGTTATTGTGGGCGGGGAGAGTGGACCAGGAGCCCGGCCAATGAAGAAAGAGTGGGTACTGTCCATTCGGGACCAATGTCAAGAAGCAAGAGTACCCTTCTTTTTCAAGCAATGGGGTGGTACCCGCAAGAAGCTCGCCGGGCGGATGCTGGAAGGAAATTTCTACGATGAGTTCCCACCGGTGTTGTCTCGCGGTGTAGATGAGGCAAGGAGGCTGGCTCAAATCGCGCAACTCGAGACCAGAGACCTGCGGATATTGAGCTAGAGACTGGTGTAGTGGATGCAGGAAGAGTCAGCGGATGCAAGGTGGTCCTTCATCGATCGCATCCCATTCCTCTCGTTGCGGAAACTCTATTCTCAGCTTCCCAGAAACAGCATCCCCATTTGCCGGGGCCAAACACTCCTTGTGGGTACAGACACAAGCGGGACGCAAAGAGGGAGCCAATACACTGTGACCGGCGTCCTAGTAATGGATGCGGACAATTCCTCTGCCTGGCACGCGAATAGATTGCGTGTCCGGGACCAGTTCCTGAAGGATGGAAGACGTATGTCCTACAAGAACTTGAATGACGGTCAGCGGAGGGCAGCCCTAGTCCCGTTCCTAAAGGCGGCAGATCGCATACACGGGTTGTGTGTCCTAATGGCTTTTGATAAGCGCCTCGGCGGCCTCTGTGCGTCGGACGACCTGTACGCTAGAGCGAAGACTGACGGAATCATCCAAGGCAGATGGAAGCAAAGGGCGTTCGAGCAAATGATGCGCACAGTTCAGTTGGTAAGCACGCTATTAGTGACCTGATCCCCTCTTTCCGAACAGAACCGAATATGATTTCGGACGAAGGAAAAGGGGAATAAGCATGTCGAAGAGCCGGCACACGGAGGCGCAGATGATCGGGGCGCTGAAGCAACTGGAGGCGGGACGGAAAGCAGAAGACGTGGCGAGGGAAGTGGGCGTGTCCAAGCACACGATTTATGCCTGGAAGGCGAAGTACGGCGGGATGGATGTGAGCCAGGCGCAGGAAGCGAAGCAGTTGCGGGATGAGAACACGAAGCTGCGGAAACTGGTGGCGGACTTGAGTCTCGACAAGGAAGCGTTGCAGTCGGTAATCCGAAAAAACGGCTGGAGTTCGTAGCCATGAAGGCGGCTATCGGGCAGATGCGGAATGACTATGCCTTCAGCGAGCGGCGGGCCTGCCAAGTGATGATGATGGCGGCGACGACCTATCGTTATCGATCGCTGCGCTCGGATGAACCGCTGCGGACCAAGCTGGTGGAGTTAGCACGGGAGAAGCCGCGCTTCGGGTATCGACGATTGCATGTGCTGCTGCGACGAAGCGGAGAACGGGTCAACCACAAGAGATTGCATCGGATCTATCGCGAGGCGGGACTGATGATTCGGCGGAAGAAGCGCAAGCATTGCGTGCGTGAGGGAAAGCCGCTGGTGGCGCGGACGGCGGCGAACCAGGAGTGGGCGCTGGATTTTGTGCACGATGCGGTGGAGTGCGGCCGGGCGATCCGAGTGCTGAGCGTGGTGGATGCGTACACCAGGGAGTGTTTGGCGTTGGAAGTGGATACGAGCTTTGCCAGCCGGAGAGTAACGCGCGTGTTGGATGGGATCGTAGCCGAGCGCGGGCAGCCGTTGGCGATCCGCTGCGACAACGGGCCGGAGCTAACGAGCCGGCATTTTCTGGCGTGGTGCGTGGAACGACAGATCGAGTTAGTGCACATTCAGCCGGGAAAGCCGACGCAGAACGCGCACGTCGAGAGTTTCCACGGACGGCTGCGGGAAGAGTGTTTGACAGTGAGCTGGTTTCAGAACCTATTCGATGCCCGGCGCAAGATCGCGGGGTGGCGGAAGGAGTATAACGAGGAGCGTCCACACAGCAGCCTGGGATACCGAACCCCGAAGGAGTTCGCGGCCCAAGCCGGAAGCTTCTACAGAGCTGAACTGGGGCAAGAGGCCTCAAACGCCGGCCCCTTGTCCCAGACCCCCATCCCCGCTCAAACCGGAGATGGAACAAAAGGATTTTGTCGTATGCTCAGGTGAACGAAAGCAGGGGGCAGGTCATTAGCATCCGTAGCCGTCAGAGACCAAAACATCTACTGGATTTCGGATATGGATGAGTGCTTCGCAACTCAGGAGAGAAAGGCAGACACGGCGAGGATGATGGGCGCGTTCACGAGTGAGTACGTAAAACATAACCTCGGAGAACTAGGCATTGGAACAACTGAGATTGACGAAGGGGACAGGCTAGAGGAGGACGTGACCGCAGTTCCGGACTTGGCCGCCGGAGCAATCTGTGACCTGCTCAATCGTATGCATCAGCACCTTGGCACTTTTCCCCTGATTCCGGCTCTCGTGCCCAGCCTGAAAGGCAAGACCGATCTGATCAGCTCGTGGTTTTTCGAGGACAGCGGCTCCCTAACCAAGCTAGCTTGGGTCGCGCGAGCTGTCCCTGGGAAAGGCATGCAGGTTGGGCACTTTGGGACGGAACCGGAGGGGAGCATAACCGTCGTATAGGCTAACTGAGGCGCCCAAGACCAGAACCTCAGAGGCTAAAGCCAGTCGTCTCTTGCGGACTTAGTGGCCCGGCTAAAAAGCCGTGCCCTTCCCGAGTACCATCCATGGCCGACAGTAACACCAAAACCGGGATAGAATCACCACGCCAAGGCTTACAAGGTTAATCACGCCTGCACTTGGGAGATCCCGATGAAACGACTGCTCGCTCTGCTGACTTTCTGTTTCCTAACGCTGCCGCTGTTTTCGCAGGATTCTGCCACCTGGCTCTCGAGCCTGCCGCAGGCCAAGGACTACGTTCAGAAGCGATCTTCCAGCTACGACCGCAGCGGCGGGAACGGTGACGCTCGCTCCGTCGCGCCCGGAGCAACGCTCACTCTCCTCGACGAGGCTGGACCGGGCTTGATCAGCCATGTCTGGGTCACCATTGCCAGCGACGATCCCAGTCATCTCAAGGCCCTGGTGCTGCGCATGTATTGGGACGGCGAGGCTAACCCGAGCGTGGAGGCTCCGATTGGAGATTTCTTTGGGCTCGGGCTGGGAGACTATCACTTGTACCAGTCCGTGCCTTTGTCCGTTGGATCGGACAAGGCGCTGAACTGTTTTTTCCCAATGCCCTTCCAGAAGCACGCGCGCATTACTGTGACCAATGACGGTACGCGCAAGACCGACGCCTTCTACTTCAATATCGACTATCGGGCTTACAGCAAGCCTCTGCCCGCCGATTCACTTTACTTTCATGCGCAGTACCGGCAGGCAGCGCCGGTGCCGGGCTGGAACAACCAGTGGAGCTCGAACGGCGATCCCATCGTGAATAACAAGAAGAATCTGAACGGAGAGGGCAACTACGTTTGGATGGAAGCAACCGGGCGCGGACACTTCGTGGGCGTGACCATGTCTGTCCTGCAGAATCAAGACGGGTGGTGGGGCGAGGGCGACGACATGTTTTTCGTCGATGGGGAGACCACGCCGTCGATCAACGGAACCGGGTCCGAAGATTATTTTCTGGGAGCTTGGGACTTCGGGGGCCACACGTTCTCCTACGGTTTATTTGGCGCGCCCGTGGTGGGGCAGGAAGTGGCGGGAGGGCGTTCGTCGGTGTATCGCTTCCATCTCGATTCTCCGATTCCGTTCACGAAATCGCTCCGGGCCACGATCGAGCACGGGCACGCCAATCACCGGTCCGATAATTATTTCTCGGTCGCGTACTGGTATCAGAGCGAGCCGCACGCGGCGTTTCCGGCGCTGCCGCCCTTGGAGCAACGGATTCCTAAGATCTTTTCGGTGGGTGGGCCGGGCAACGCCGGAAAGTGAAATAGACCGCGGCTAGCTGGCTGACCTACTCATGTTCATGAGCTGATTGTTGTAGCCCCAGACCTGATCGCGGACATAAGGTGGAAGCCCCGGATCGAGCCTCTCGACGATGTTGAATCCGTTATCCTGAAAAAACTGTTTCACTGTGTCTTTTGTTCTTAGAGCATCATCTCCGGTCACCTCTGCCAGAAAATCGTGGCAGGAGATGCACAGCACCTCAGTGTGTCTTAGAGTTTCGGTCATGCCACGAATGGCAAATCGCTCGGCTCCTTCGATATTCATCTTCAGAAACTGAATCCGGCCCAGAGACAGCTTCTGATGAATCGCGTCGATGGTAGTGGCCGGAACCGGAATGCCCCTCGTGACGTTCAATCGGTTGTTTAGGTAGGCATCGGAGTCTTCGATCATTACATTCCCGGAGTCGGTGTCAGTGACCGCCATGTGGATCGGGATGACATTTTCCAAGCTGTTGTAGTGGACCAGATTCTCCAGGCAGTGGCAGGTGCGCGGATGGGCTTCGATGCAGATCACCTTTCCTCGCTCTCCTACGGCGCGGGAAAAGGTCAATGCTTCCTCCCCAACTCCGGCTCCCACGTCGATGACCACGTCTCCGGGTCTGGGACGATAGCCCCAGAAAAAGTGCGCCCGCGCCAGCTTATCCATCTGGGCCATGTCCAAGCGGATGTAGGGTTGATGGTAGGCGAAGTAGCCGGCGGTGGTGTCGTGCATCCAGACGCCGGAGTCGTAAAAGACTCTGTGAACACCTTTACGCTGCGCTTTGGAAAGATGACTTACGAAGGGGACTAAGACGAATCTCAGTTCCCTGCGGTCGAGCAGGGCTTTCATCCGGTCCACGAGTGGCATCTACAATCCCATGCTTGATTCAGATTTCAGCCTCGGATTCGCGGGTTCTCAAGGCTCATCCCGGAGACTACCGGCGAGTTGTAGGGGAAGTCTGTGACGAATGAACATATCTGTCAGACTTGCTCCCGAAGCGGGAATGGGGAGAAATGCAATTTTATTTCCAGAGTGGGATTGCTGGTAGGGATGCTTCGACTCGGTCGTGAGGATCGCTTCGCTCTCCTCACGATTCCGATCAGCACGACAATCTTTGGGGAGAGTTGCGATTGTGAAGAGCATTGGCCCTTGGAAACGGAGCTAGGCAAGAAGCGAAGGGCTGATACCTAACAGCTGAAAAATAAGAGTTCCGAGGTGATGTAAGGTCCATTCGTCTCGGCCAGTAGCTCGCGTTTGACCCTCGCTCGACCTGCTCTCGCGGCTTCCCTTGCGGGGCGCTGCGCGCGATCTTCGCTTGGGCTCCGGGCTCACCGCCAACCGGATAAACCTACCTTACGCCTCGGAACTCTATCTTGCCTTCAACATTTCTTCTCGTTCTCCTCGACCAGCGCTTTGCTATAGACCCTCGCTCACCCTCCTTCCCAATCTTGCGATCAGGAAAGTGACTCCGCTTGAGCCCCGGACGCCGCACCAACCGGAAAAACTTAAGAAGCTGTCAAAGAACGATCCTGTTCTACTCCTTCTAAAAATTCAGTCAACGAAAAATCACGGCCTGTAACTATATGTGTTTTCAATCGAGTGCAGCCCGTCCACAAGCGCATGACCGGATTTTGTGCAGATCCAGAAGCCACTTCTGACAAACTCCGCGCCGGATGCGGCGTTTCGCGCTCGACATTGATAGGAATCGATGTGCAGTCCGGTCAGGATTCTCCGTGCCGCTTGTGAAAATCGCGCCCTTCCCCGGTCTGACAAGGGATTTCAGGAGTGGGGGAGTTCAGAAGAAAGATTCTTTCGTCCCGATGGGGCTCGCTCTTTCACTCGGGCTGTCCACCCACGACTTGCGTCGTGGGCTGCATTCTTTCGCCGCTTCGCGGCTTCGGCCAGGAATTCTTGAATTCTCAGGCGATTTCGATCGGTTCATCCACCAGGCGTTTATCGCTCTCGTCCGACCCGGTCAGTTCAAAGGAATTGGTGATGGCCGCTTTGCGAGGCAAATCGCACGGGCAGTTTAGTCCCACACTTCGGCAAATGACTTGAAGCAGTCTGGCAACGGCGTAGTACTTCCCCTTTTCCACGCTGGTGATGACGTAGGAGCATCCGATCCAGTGGGCCTCTTCGAGGTCGGTCTTCGACCAGCGCGCGGGGTGGTCGGGGTGGGAATGGTAGAAACCGATTATGTCTTCTCCCCGCTCGCGGCCGTCGCGCTGAACCTTCACCAGTTCTCGCGGATCGATATTGTAGCGGTTGTGGGCGGAGTCGGTGCGGGTGTTGCCGCAGCGCGAGGTTGAGGTCACAACGCGCGTTCCGTCGTCGTTGACGCGGCCAAGGAGGATTCCACAGCATTCGTGGGGATAGGTTTCTTCGCCGTGGTGGCGGAGAGAGTCGTAGTCTTGGCGGGAGAGTTTCAGCATGACGGTTTTCGCGCAGGTAAGAGAAAAGTCAAAATCCCCACCCTAGCCGCAGAAGGCGCGGCTAGGATGGGGCACCCGCGTTCCCTTTGGGAAATAACAGTGTCATTTTTCGTTCCAGAATCTTTCGCTCAGGTACTTGTCGCCGGAGTCGCATAGGATGGTGACCATCACCGCTTCCTGCCCTCGCTTCAAAGGAAGATCGCGGGCAATTTTCAGACATCCAACGACGGCGGCTGCGGCGGAGATGCCCACCAGCAATCCGGCGTTGCGGGAGAGTTGGCGCGCCATGGCGTAGGCGTCTTCGGTGGCGATTTCGAGATTGTGATCGGCGAGTCGCGGATCGTAAATTCTGGGCACGATCGCGCTGGCCATGTGCTTGGCGCCCTCAATTCCGTGAAAGGAAGAGTCGGGCTGCAGCGAGATGCATTGAACGGCCGGATTCAGTTCTTTCAGTCGGCGCGTCGTCCCGACAAAGGTGCCGCTTGTGCCCAGCATGGAAACAAAATGCGTGACCCGCCCCTGAGTCTGCTGCCAGATTTCGTTGGCCGTCCTGTGATAGTGAGCTTTCCAGTTGGCTTCGTTGGAATACTGGTCGGCATAGAAATATTGATCGGGATGTTTACTCGCCAACTCGCGAGCCATGCGAATCGCGCCATCCGAACCATCCGCCGGGTCGGTATAAATGATGTTGGCGCCGTAGCCCTGCAGGATTTGCTTGCGCTCGCGCGAAACGTTTTCCGGCATGCAGAGGGTGACGGGGAATCCCTCGGCGGCGCCGAGCATAGCGTAAGCGATGCCGGTATTTCCACTAGTGGCGTCGAGGAGAATCCGGCCGGGCCGCAGATGACCGTTGCGGCGGGCTTCAGCAACGATGTTGGCCGCGGCGCGATCCTTGACCGATCCGCCCGGGTTATACCATTCGGCCTTACCCAGAAGTGCTACGCCGGGCAGGGCGCCGGTGAGAGCATCCAGACGCAGGAGCGGAGTGTTGCCGATCCGCTCGATCAGGCTGTGGCCCAGCGTTTCGCCCAGTCCTAGAGCGATTTCTCGCGATTTGTTAGGTTCTGCCGCGGTCGACTCTGCTGCCATTCTTGTAGATCCGTAAGCCATAGGTGAACCGAAAAGCCGTGACCAACGTAATGTGCTATATGGTCTGAAACGAGATATGTAGTAGTTTGTTTAGATGAACAAGTTTCGCCCGGCGATGCAGCTTGCGTAAAGTTACCAGCGGTCCTTATAAAGTATGCATCTAATAGACGAGCATAGGCCGGCAAGGAAAGGTTGAAGCAAAAAGCGATGGCCAAAACAATTGAAGCACGAACCTACGAGGAAGCGCTAGCTTGGGTGCGCGATCACGGGTTCGACGTAACCGACGCGCCCGGCACCAACGCCCGCGTCTTCCTGCGGAAATACAATGTCTCGGCCGCCATCCAGAAAACGGCGGACGACGCGGTCAAGATCTTCGCTTATCCTGGCTATCTGATTGGCAGCGAGATTTCGAAGCTGGTCAATCGCGGATACCAGCAGTTTCTCAAGACCTCCAAAACAGAAGTCCCTGCGACCGCCGAGCACTTGAAGGCGCTGCAGTCTTTCTCCGAGGAGTTGAAAGAAGCTCTGGGCTTACCTAGCCTGTACAACGAGTCACTGGGAACGGTGAGCGAGTCTTACCATTATGACCGCATCGAGAACCGGGACAAAGCGGCTGTCGACCGCCCGAAGCGCCCCTGGGAAGTGGCGGGCAAAGCGGCCGCCGTGGCGGCGAAGAAGGGCCGGGCTTAGAGGGAGCGGGTTCGGCAATCTACGTCCAACATCCACCTACGGATGTCTGCGACCGGTCTCTGAAGCACGGGACAGCCTTCCCGCGCGAAACCGTCTCATCGCACTCCCAGCAGAATGTCGACCGTTAGCTGGTCGAGCATTTCGTAGGGCAGGCGTTTCTTCAGGATCGCGTCTTTATCGAAAACATGAGACAACAAAGATGCCGACCCCTTGTCTGAGTAGGGGCTCGCTTTCGGAGTGCCGGGGACCGCGGCGGAGATTTCCTTGAGAATGGCCTGAATCTCTTCGTCGGCGTTCCAGCGAGCGGCCTTTTCTTTGAGAATCAAATAAGTCCGCATGCAGCCGCGGGCAAAATCTCTGACTCCGTCGTAATCTTCCGTGCGGTAAGCGTGAGCATCGAAATGCCGCGGGCCGTCGTAGCCGACGTCTTCCAGAAATTTCACCAGCCAGAATGCAGACTTGGGATTGGCCGAGCCGAAGCGCAGATCCTGATCGTAGCGTCCGGGCGCTTGATCATTTAAATCGATATGAAACAGCTTGCCTGCTTCCCAGGCTTGGGCGACTCCGTGCATGAAGTTAAGTCCCGCCATCTGTTCGTGGGCGACTTCGGGATTGACCCCGACCATCTCAGGATGATCGAGCGTGGGAATGAATCCCAGGTAGTGGCCGGTGGTGGCCATGTAGATGTCGCCACGCGGCTCGTTGGGCTTGGCTTCCAGGGCGAAGCGGTATCCATAACCGCGGGCGATGTTGTACTCGCAAAGATAGTTGACGGCCTCGCGCAGGCGCTTGACGGCCTCATCGGCGCGGCGGCAGGCATCGGTTTCGACGCCCTCGCGCCCGCCCCACAAGACAAAGATTTTCGCGCCCAGTTCCGCGCCAAGATCCATGGCGCGCAAAGTTTTCTGCAAGGCGTAGGCGCGCACCTCGGGATCGTTGGCGGTAAATGCCCCATCGCGAAACACGGGATGAAAAAACAGCGATACGGTCGCCATGGGGACAACCACTCCACTTTCCTGACACGCTTTGCGGAATTCTCGAACGATCCGGTCGCGTTCCGCTGGGGACGCGTCAATCGGGACCAAATCATTGTCGTGCAGGTTGACGCCCCAGGCACCGATCTCGCCCAGCACGGAGGCGATTTCCACCGGAGGCATGGTGCGGCGCACGGCGTCGCCGAACGGATCGCGGCCGCGATTCCCCAGCGTCCACAATCCGAACGAGAATTTATGTTCCGGCTTCGGCTGGTAGGATCCGTTCGCTTTGCTCGTCAAATTCGTCTTCGCTTTTGCGGTCACGTTATCTGGCCTCCGATGGATTCAACGCAGGCGGGGAAGAAGAGATCTTTTCCACCAGGCTGTCCTCTGCCTTCTTATGCAATTCCTGAACCTTGTGAAGTTCCTTCTCCGCCTCCGCCGCTTTCCCTTGTGCCTGATACAAACGTCCTAACTGATAGTGGGCGTCGGGCAGGGCAGGGTCGAGTGCCACGGCGCGGAGAAGAGCCGCCTGGGCATCTTTATAGTTTTTTTGCTGCAGGTAGATCGCGCCCAGATCGACATACACGATGCGCAAGTCTGTTTTGATGCTTGTAGCCCGCTTGAACAAGGAGAGTGCAGCGTCGGGCTGGTTGTTCTTCCATTCGATGTCCCCGAGATACGCCAAGGCCTGGGCGTGGTGGGAGTCGAGGGCTAGCTCCCGCTCGAACTCTTGTTTGGCTTCGTCGTACTTTTGCGTCTTCCAGTGGAGATAGCCCAGTCCGAAGTGAACGTTGGGGTCGCTGGGAGAAATCTTCGCGGCAGTCTCGAACTCAGTGATGGCTTCCTGAGTTCTCCCCAATCCATCGAGTGCTTCGCCCATAAGAACATGAGCAGCGACAGAATCCGGACTTTGCTGCAGAAGTTGGCGGAACTCCCCCACAGCGCAGGGATAGTTCTTTGCCCACAGGCAGCTTTGCGCCAGTAGACGATGCAGTTCGACGTTGCCTGGATCCGTCTTGGCGGCGGGCTCAAGATATTTTATGGCGTCCCCATATCGCCGCATGCCGTAGTAGCTGAGGCCCAGCAGCGTACGGGCTTGTGGATTGTTCGGGTCAGCCGCCAACGCGGCACGGAGGGCGGTAGCTGCCGCTCGGAAACGGCCCTGCTTGAACTCCGCGAGACCGAGGTTGACTTCCACGCCGGGCAGCTTCGGGTTGAGTGCGAGCGCCCTCCGGTAGGCGGACGCCGCTTCCGGATATTTCTGCTCCTTGGAGAGCACCACGCCGAGACTGGCGAAGGCCGCGGCATCGTTGGGATTGCGCTCAGTCACTGTCCTCCAAACCTGGGCAGCTTCTGGCAACTTTCCCTGTTGTTCGAGCGCGATCGCATCCGCAGGGCCCGGTGCCTGGGCCGCCGCAAAAGCGGCCGAGAGGATTGCGATGAGAACGAGTTCTGCCTTACGGTTCCTCATGCCCGATACTCAGCGCCGACAATTTATTGGTCGTAAGCTCAAAGCTACTCTGGGGAAGGAGTTTATGCATTCTCCGGCAACGCGCAGCTGTTCGCTGCTGGGCAAGGCATAAGAAGTTACAGAGCGGATACATCGAGGTGATCAAGAACTTACGCCCCGTTCGCCTCCTACTGAGCGCGAACGGGGCGCGAGGTGGACTCTTGAAGAAGCGGACTAGAAGATCAGCTTCAACGCGAGTTGGAATTGCCTGCCGTCAAACGCCTGGGTGACTTGACCAAAGTTACTGGATCCGAAGCTGGTGCCGATGCCGCCGTTATTGGCGTCACCTTTGAACTGGGTGTGGTTCCAAGCGTTGAAGGCCTCTGCCCGGAACTCCATGCGGAACCTTTCCGTGAAGGCAAAGTTCTTGAGAAGCGACAGGTCAAAGTTGTCCCGGCCGGGACCGCGGATGGCATCGAATCCCAGATTGCCGTAGCAGTCTGGGCCCGTCAGGCAGGCCGGCGCCGAGAAGACCGACGGATTGAACCATTGCGCAACGGTTTTGGGATAGGAGATAGGTCCGCTCACATTTGGCCGCGTCCCCGTATTGCCGATAATGCTGGCGGAAGTGGTTCCGCTCACCCCAAGATTGAGGGGCGCTCCGGATTCCATGGTAATGATTCCCGAGAACTCCCATCCGCCTAGAGTCCCCTTGAGCAGACGGCTGGCGTTCGTCCTGAAAAACGGCAGATCGTAGACGAAGTTGGCGAAGAAGACGCTCCGGCGGTCGAACTGAGACGGCCCGAAATCGTACCGCCACCCCTGATAAGGATTCGTGGCGTTGTTGAGATCGCCGCCACTACCGTTGCTGGTGGTCGAATCCATCGCCTTCGAGAGCGTATAGGCTAGTTGCAAGTGGAGGTCATGCTTCACGGTTCCAGTCAGAGAGGTTTGAAGCGAGTTATAACTGGAGTTACCACCGTTTGTAGCCATTCGGATGCCGCCGAAACCGAGATACTGAACCTTTGTGTTATCGAGCGCGTGGGCCGCGACCATGCCGGGAAGCAGGTTCTCGGCCGGCAGATTGATCGCGGTATAGTAGTTCTCGTGCCGCCCCTGGCTCCCGACGTAAGACGCGGAGAATACAGCGTTGGTACCAATTGCCTGCTGGACGCCAGCGCTATATTGGTAGGTCACTGGGGGCCTGTAGTTGTTAGAGGCAATCCCGGTGACCCCGAGCGGAAGTACCGGCAACGCCGCCGCAGTAATGACGTTACCGGTCGCCAGGTTGAGCCCCGGATTCGATAGCGAGACGTTGTTGATCGTGGGGTTCGGATCACCGGGCGGGTTCACGGCACCGTTGTACATATCGTTGCCCTGAATGCGTTCGTACATGGTGCCAAAGCCGCCGCGAATGACCGTCTTACCTTGACCCGTAAGATCATAGGCGAAGCCGAGGCGTGGGCCCCAGTTGTTCCACGAATTGTTTACCAACCCCTTGGGAATCCCATTCTTGCCGCCGATACCAATGCCGTTGAGATAGAACTGATAGCCTCCCAAGGTCGGATTGGTACTGGTAGCAAGACCCGGACTCGGCCCACCGGCGCATGCCGGTACGGAGTTTACACTGCAGATGTGCCCGTTCGAGTCGAAGGTGGCCGCATTCGCCTGGTTATACAGGTTGGGATAGAAATTTGAAGATAGCTGGTTGGCCTCGTAGGTATGGGGAATACCATCCCATCGCAGTCCGAGGTTCAAGGTGAGCCGGCTATTTACGCGCCAGTTGTCTTGAAAATAGGTCGCCGGAGAGATGTTATTCCATTGACCGGTGATCTTATTGCCGTCCTCTGAATAGGCCTGAGCGTAGCCGAGAAGAAAATCGGCGAAGTCAACGCCCGTGAATGCGCCGTTGAAGGTGAAATTGCCCTGAGTGTTCGCAAAAGCATCCTGCGTCTTCCTATAGAGGGCCCAACTAAAGCCAAACTTGAGTTGGTGGGCACCCTTGGTCCAGGAAACATCATCGCGAAACTGATAATCGTCCGCCTTGTTGTTCCACGGCGTCCAATTGGAGGTGTAGTTCGACCCGGTCACTCCCGACAGGTTGATTGAGGGGATACGGGTGCTGACGTTGGGCCCGGTAAACAGCCGGTTAAAAGTAAAGCCGCTGGGGGCGGATACCAGGTTATTGGGGATGATGTGGATGCGATTGCCGTTGTAGTTGAAAGCGGTTTCGTTGAGCAGCGTCGGATTAATCACGTACGTGGCATGGACGACGGCACTGTACGAGGGATTTCCAAAAACGTCGGCGACCGAAGGAACGTTGTCGCCGCTCCACTGCGTGGTCCCATAAGTCTGGGAGATCTGCTCGGAAATCCAGTGCCCGAAGACCGAGAACTTGCTGCTGAACTGGTGGTCAACCCGGGCAATCTCTTCCTTCAGCGTCGTTGGGGAATTGTTGCCGCCTTGAAAAAACGCGCCGTTCGTGGGCGTCGGGAAAATGCCGCCGTATTTGCCACCGGCGGTCAGCAAAGCCTTCGCGTTACTGTTGATCAAACAATCTGGAATCGTGTTGTTGGGGAACGGCTGACCAGGGGTGAGCGTGGCAAGGACAGTCGCGCTGCAACCCGACCCAAAGTTAGCGACCCCGGTCGGGACCTTGATAACGCTGGCTTTGCCATTAAAAGTGGTAGGGATCACCGCGCCAGTTCCTGCGCCGTTGGCGTCGGGATATGAACTTGCCAGCGGAACGGGCTGATTGAGAAGGCCTCCATCAATCTCCTTGCGCCATTCCTGGTTATAGAAGAAGAAGGTCGGGTGGCTCTTCCCCCATGGAACTTGCCCGCCGAGGTTGAAGCCGTAAATGTTGTAGCGCAATTCGGCAACCGGTTTCGGCGCGGGGTTGAAGTAGTTGCGCGCATCGAGAGCGTCGTTGCGGAAGAACTCCCAGGCCTCAGCATGGAACTGTTTGGTCCCCGACTTGATCACTGTGCTGATGGTGGCTGCGGTATTCAGGCCGTACTCGGCGCTGTAGTTTGAAGTCAGGTTTCGGAACTCAGCGATCGAGTCGATGGAAGGCATGACGCTACCGCTGCTGCCGCCGCGGTCAAGGTTTTCACCACCATCAATGAGCTGAAGGTTGTGACCCGCGCGCTGGCCGTTGATGCTTACGTTGCTGTCGCCACTGACCGGAGTAAACCCTACACGGCTGGTCTGGATACTGGACGCACCCGGCGCCAAGGCGAACAGCTCGTATAGGCTTCTCCCATTGGTCGCAAGCTGCGTTATCTGTTGTCCGGTAATGACGTTGCTGACCTCGCCGGAATCGGTTTGCACGGCGACCGCATTGGCTTCAACCGTCACCTGTTCCTGTACGCTGCCCACCACGAGTTTGAAATCAATACGCATCCGGTCTCCGACGGCGAGCACGAGATTCTGCTGCTCGGAGGCCTTGAAGCCGGAGGCTGTCACGCGTACCGTATAACGCCCAATATGCAGCTCAGGCGCCACGTACTGGCCGTCTGTGTTGCTCGTCAGGTTTCGCGTCACGCCCGTGTCAGTATTGGTGATGACGATGGCTGCGTTGGCAACTGCCGCGCCGGTCGGGTCGGTCACGGTTCCAAGGATGGTCGCTTCCTGGGCCAGGGCTTGAGCGGCGAAGATTACGAAGACGGCTGCGAGGAGAACCGCAAGGCGGAAGCCGCTGCGTTTCACAGCCAGACCAAAACTCCCGGCAAACGTGGGCGAGAGGGATTTCATTTGAAACCTCCGAATTAGTTGGTCGCGATCAATGGTCGCGGATGTCCGATGTCCAGGGATAGACCTTCCCTAATGGAAACGTTTACGGTGTTACATCCGGCTCATGACCGTTGTCAAGAAGAAAATCGATATCGTAAGGCGAATTCTATCGTTTCTCAGTACTTGAAACGCTCCGTCTCACGAACTGGGTTATACTTTGGCCGTACGAGGCGCCTCGTCCTCCAAAATGCACAGGTCTCCGAAGAACTAGTTGAAATCCTACAATGGGGTGTCTCCCATGCTCGCACGCACGATCATAGTAGCAGTCTTGATACTCGGTGTTTGTTGTTCTGTCACCCTGCTCGGCCAACAGAAGCCGGCGGACTCTGCCCCTGTCGGCATGCAAGAGTTTCCCGTGGTCCTGCAGCAAAAGGTGATTGCGGGAAAAACGCCGGCGGGAACCAAGATCCAGGCGAAACTTGGAGTCGCCACGCTGGTGGCTGGCACAGTAATTCCGAGGAACGCCGTCTTTTCGGGAGAAGTCATCGAGTCTGTCGCGAAGACTAAGACCAACCCCTCCCGCCTCGCCATTCGCATGGATTCCGTGCAGTGGAAGAATGGCTCAGCTTCCGTCAAAGTTTACTCGACAGCATGGTATTACCCCTTGAGGGATGAGGTGGGCCAGAACCTCCAGTACGGACCGCAGCAACCCGCGAACAGGACGTGGAACGGACAGGGCCAGTACCCCGATTCGAATTCAAAGGTCTACAAGCCATTTCCGGGCGGTGACCCGAACCAAGGCACGTCCGTTCCGGTCACTCCGTCCGCCACCACTTCGAACAACTGTGTCCTGATGAAAGATGTGGAGACCGCCAGCGGTAATGACGGGGCCATTGCGCTTGTTTCCAAGCGCACCAACATCAAACTGGATAAGCTTACAACCTATGTCCTGGCTAGCGGCGATCTGTTGCCGCCAAAGTAAACTCGACTCGCCACTCTGCGTTGTGCAACACAATGGTGGGAAGGACCCTCGTGCGAGTGTTCTTGACCGGATGATTCCGCTGTGCTACAAGCGACGGTCGACCGTAATCGTTAACGCAACACAATCTATCTCGAAACCGGCGCTCCCGCCAGCCTGTTGACCGCGGTTGCGGAGGAGAATTTCCTATGGAAACGCGTATTCGAACTATCCTGCAAGTGAGTCTTGTTCTGGTCCTCATCCTTGTTCATGCCGCGGCACAGACGGCCGGTGGCGCGGTTTATCTGGATCCGTATCAGCCCATCGATGTACGTGTCGATGATCTGGTGAGGCAGATGACCCTTGAAGAAAAGGCTTCACAATTAGTGAACCAGGCGCGGGCTATTCCGAGACTTCAAGTGCCTGCTTACGACTGGTGGAGTGAAGCTTTGCATGGAGTCGCGAACGCCGGAACGGCAACGGTGTTTCCCGAGCCGATTGGACTGGCGGCCACGTTTGACGACCCTTTGATCCACGAAATGGCGATCGTCATCGGTACGGAAGCTCGGGCCAAGCATAACCAGGCCGTCAAAGCGGGACGGCGGGACATTATGGAGGGGCTGGACTTCTGGTCGCCCAACATCAATATCTTTCGCGACCCTCGCTGGGGGCGCGGTCAGGAGACGTACGGCGAGGATCCATTTCTCACCGGACGGATGGGCGTGGCGTTCGTAACGGGATTGCAGGGGGATGATCCGAAATACTTCCGCGTCATCTCTACGCCCAAGCATTATGCGGTGCACAGCGGGCCGGAGCCGTCGCGGCACACGATCGATATCCAGGTATCGAAACACGATATGGAAGACACCTACTTACCCGCGTTCCGCGCAGCCGTGACCCAGGGCAAAGCGGAATCGATCATGTGCGCCTACAACCGCGTCAATGGCGAGCCCGCCTGCGCGAATACGTTCCTGTTGCAGGACCAGTTGCGCGGCGCGTGGAAGTTCAACGGCTACGTGGTATCGGACTGCGATGCGGTCGTTGACATTTATCAGGGACATCACTTTACCAAGAGCCAGGCCGAAGCCGCCGCGGTTTCGCTGAAGCGCGGCATGGACAATGAGTGCGCAGATTTCTTCACCGTGGCCAAGGATAGTCGCGATTACCAGCCGTACGTGGATGCCGTGAAGCAAGGACTGCTCACGGAAGCCGATCTGGATGTTTCCTTGAAACGGCTGTTTACGGCCCGCATGCGGCTGGGCATGTTCGATCCCCCGGAGAAAGTTCCCTACGCCCAGACGCCGGAGTCCGAGATTGACAGCGCGGCGCATCGGGAACTCGCGCTGAAGACTGCGCGCGAATCGATGGTGCTGCTGAAGAACGATGGCGTGCTTCCCTTCGCTACAGGAGTCAAGAAGATTTTAGTGGTGGGTCCGCTGGCCGAGTCTGCCGAGGTACTGCACGGCAACTACAGTGGCACGGCCTCGCATGCGGTCACGGCGCTGGAGGGCATTCGCAAGCAGTTTCCTGCGGCCCAGGTGACGTATGTTGCTGGAACCAATTTCTTGCGCCAGGAAACCGTGATTCCAACTTCGGCGCTTTCGACCGACGATGGGAAGCCGGGACTGAAAGGCGAATACTTTGCCGGCAGCGACTTCGCCGGCACGCCGCAGGTAGTGCATACCGACGCGGTGGTGGATCTGCAGCTCTTTCATCCGCGCCCGCACGCGATCACGCCGCCGCCGGGCATGAAGGACTTTTCTGCGCGCTGGACGGGCTTTTTGACCCCGGCCGAATCCGGCAGCTATCAAGTTGGGCTGGTTGGTTCGATGAACCGCATGTGGCTGGATGGCAAGTTGATCGTGGACGATGCGGTCTTGCACGATCCCAACCCGCAGGGAGTCACCATCGCGTTGACGAAAGGACATCGGTATGCGGTGAAGATCGAGTATCTGCGCGGCGGATTTGGCACGAAGCTGGTATGGCTGCCGGTAAGCGCTGATCCGAGCTTCGAAGCTGCTTCTGCGGCACGCCAGGCCGATGTAGTCGTCGCGGTGGTCGGCATCACGTCGAAGCTGGAGGGCGAAGAAATGAAAGTCGACGTGCCCGGATTCAAGGGCGGGGATCGCACCAGCCTCAACCTGCCAGCGGAAGAGGAGGCGCTGCTGGGAGCTTTGAAAGGAGCGGGCAAGCCGCTGGTGGTTGTGCTGATGAACGGCAGCGCATTGGCGGTGAATTGGGCGAACGATCACGCCAATGCGATTCTCGAAGCGTGGTACTCGGGAGAAGAAGGTGGAACTGCAATCGCCCAGACTCTCGCAGGCGCCAACAATCCCGGCGGACGGTTGCCAGTAACGTTCTATAAGGGCATTGAGCAGTTGCCGCCATTCGAAGATTATGCGATGAAGAACCGCACCTATCGCTACTTTGAGGGACAGCCTCTGTATCCGTTCGGCTACGGGCTGACGTACTCGAAATTCGAATACAGCAATCTGAAATTGTCGAGCCCGGAACTCGACGCTGGCAATTCTCTCGCCGTCGATGTGGATGTGAAGAACGCGAGCCAGCGCGCGGGCGATGAGGTCGTGGAACTTTATATTAGCTTCCCCAAACTTCCGGGCGCGCCTCTGCGTGCGTTGCGGGGCTTTACCCGCATTCACGTAGAGGCAGGCCAAGTACGGCACGTGAAGCTCACGCTGCAGCCCCGTGACTTGAGCTACGTCAACGATGCTGGAGATCGGATGGTCGCGGCGGGGGACTACACGATTACCACGGGCGGTGGACAGCCAGGTACGGCCGCTCCGCAGGCGGATGCTCGACTCTCTATCCGCGGAGAACAAAAATTGCCGGAGTAAAATGACGGCAGGCACGTGGGTGCCGCTCCGCACATGAAGAGTTGTAAGTTTTCCTGCACGCTGGCTGCATTTGTTTTGCTGGGGTTGTTGGGCGAGTCCGTGCGGTTGCATTCCCAAGAGCCCGCAACCCAAGCTCAGCCGAAACCCGCGGCCCCCAGCCCGCCCGCTGGCGACGGCCCGATCCGATTCGCATTCCAGCCCATTGACTTCAAGCTGGACAGTTGCGAGACGCCCGAGCGCCACGCGCCGGAAACCATGGCCGGCGGCGTCGCCGTCTTCGACTACAACAACGACGGTAACCTCGACATCTTCTTCACCAATGGAGCGGACATCAAGACGCTCCATAAGACTTCAGCAAAATACTCGAATCGCCTTTTCGAGAACGACGGCCACGGACACTTCACCGACGTAACCGAGAAGGCCGGGCTGGCGGGAACCGGGTACGACGTCGGCGTCGCCATTGGCGACTACGACAACGACGGATACGAAGATATTTTTGTCGCGGGCGTGTATCGCAACACGCTGTATCACAACAATGGAAACGGAACCTTCACGGACGTAACGGCCAAAGCCGGTCTGAATAAGCCCGATACCGAGTACGGGCCGCTTTGGGCAGTCGCCGGCGCCTGGGTTGACGTGAACAATGATGGACTGCTCGACCTCGTCGTCCTCAACTATCTGAAGTGGGACTTCGATCATGAGCCCGTATGCCAGGGCTACGGCCACCGCGAGTACTGTCATCCCAAAATGTACAAGCCCACTCCGAATCAATTATTCATCAACAACGGCGATGGGACTTTTCGGGACGCTTCTGTCGAAGCGGGGTTTCGCGCGCATCCGGGCAAAGGAATGGGCATCGCTGCAGCCGACTCCGAACTTTCCGGCAAGATGGATCTGTTCGTCTCCAACGACAAGCTCATGAACTGGTTCTTTCGCAACAAGGGCGGCGGGCGGTTTGAAGAAATTGGCTTCGACGTGAACGTCGCGCTGCGGGAAGACGGTACGTTCATCTCCGGTATGGGTGTTGATTTCCGTGATCTTGATAACGACGGTTATCCCGACATTATCCTGGTTGCTCTCGATGGCGAAACGTTCCCGCTCTACCGCAACACCGGGAAAGGGAGCTTCGTGGAAGTGACCCGGGAGAGCAATATGACGAAGCTGAGCTTGCCCATGGCTGGCTACTCTCCGACGATCGCGGATTTTGACAATGACGGCTGGAAAGACATCTTCGTTTCGCGGGGGCATGTTCAGTCTTTACTGGCACAACCGAATCTGATGGTGGAACAACCCAACACTGTCTTCCGCAATCTCGGTGGCATGAAGTTCTCGGCTTTGACCGCGGAGGCTGGACTGACCTCGCAGTTGCCGTCGCGACACAGGGGCTCGGCCATCGGAGACTTGAATGGAGATGGGCGCCTCGACGTTGTGGTGAGTGCGATCAACGCACCGGCCGAGATCTGGATCAACCAGAGTCCGGGCGGAAATCATTGGCTGGAATTCAAGCTGCAGGGAACCAAGAGTAACCGCGACGGCATCGGAGCCAGAATTAAGGTTGTCACAAAGTCGGAAGCGCAGTATAACCATATGACGACTAGCGCGGGTTACGCATCGTCCAGCGCGGGGCCGGTTCATTTCGGACTGGGGGCTAATGCGTCCGCGGATCTGGTCGAGATCCACTGGCCTTCGGGCATCGTGCAGCAGATGCGGGATGTTGCCGGCGACCGAGTCGTCGTGGTGAAAGAGCCGGCGAAGTAGTGAGGTTGAGACGGCGGGCGGGGACGCCCGCCGGACAGCCGGCGGGACGCCGGTACTACTTCGCGGCTTACTGGAGGGCCCCGCGCAGCGCCGGATAGATCTTGCGGTAGGTGCGATAGGAGCGCTGCATCGTTTTCGAATCTGCCGGATTTGGACGGATGCGCGTTGCCACGCGGACCACGCTGTCACAAGCTTCATCCACGGAATTCCACGTTCCGGCCCCGGTTCCCGCTAAAATTGCCGCTCCGTAAGCGGCCCCTTCCTCGGCTGCCACAATTTCTACTTCGTGACCGTAGACGTCTGCCTGAATTTGCCTCCACAGCGGCGATCTCGCGCCGCCTCCACCCAGCCGAATCGATGTCACCGGAATCTGCATCTCGTCGAAGATCGTAAACGTGTCTTTCAGGCTGAAAGCCACGCCTTCCATGACGGCGCGAATCACGTGCCCGCGGGTGTGGGAAGCGGTCAGTCCCACCAGCGCCGCGCGAGCGTTGGGATCGAGATGAGGCGTACGCTCTCCCATGAGATAGGGTAACCAGAAAGCTCCTTCAGAACCGGACGGCGCCGAGTTGGCTTCGTCCGCCAGAAGGTCGTAGGGATCGCGTCCATCCCGTGAGGCAACGCCAAAGCGATCCCGCAGCCAACGCAGAGATAATCCTGCGGCTTGCGTAACGCCCATTACGTGCCAGCGTCCCGGGATGGCGTGGCAAAAGGTGTGTAGCCGTCCCTGCGGATCCAGTGCCGGACGATCAGTCGCGGCAAAGACGACGCCGGATGTTCCAATCGTTGCACTGACTGCGCCTGCACGCGCAATGCCCATGCCGACGGCTCCGGCAGCCTGGTCTCCCGCTCCCGCGACGACTGGAGTTCCCAATCGCAATCCCGTGGCTTCCGCGCCCGCAGCGGACACCTTTCCGCAAACTTGGGTTGATTCGTACAGCGCCGGAAGCAAGCTGGGATCGATGCCCGCCTTGCTCAAAACTTCGCTGGACCAACGGCGATGAGTCACATCCAGGAGAAGCGTGCCCGAGGCATCCGCGACGTCGATGGCTCGGTCTCCCGTGAGGCGGAATCGTACGTAATCTTTGGGCAGCATCACGTGCGCGACCCGCACCCAATTCTTCGGCTCGGTCTCGCGCACCCAGAGCAATTTGGTGAGAGTGAAATTTGTGAGGGGAGGATTACAGGTCAGCCGGATCAAGGCGTCGCGGCCGAACAATTCTGAAAGTTCGTTGCTTTGCGCCTCGCTCCGCTGGTCACACCAGATAATTGCATTGCGCACGACCTCGTCGCCGGAGTCGAGCAAGACCGCACCGTGCATTTGGCCGGAGAACCCGACGCAGGCAATCTCGTCGGCGCGCAGGTTGGAGGAATGAAGCGCCTTTCGGACCGCCGATCCGCAGGCCCGCCACCAGTCACAGGGATCTTGCTCTGCCCAGCCCGGCCGCGGGCTGGCGAACGGCGCGTGCTCTTCCGATCCCGAGGCGACGACCTTTCCGGCCTCGTCCATGACGAGTGCCCGCGTGCCGCCAGTTCCTACGTCGATGCCCAGAAAAGCGATCTTTCCTCCTCGATATGCGGCTCGGAGCGCACGCTAGGCAAAATCTCCCGCCAGGTCGCGCGTTGTTTCCCGCTGGTGCTCTGTTTTCTCCAGGTGCGATTCGTGGGACTGTCTGTGCAGAAAGAAATCCAGATTCCCCCGCATCACCAGGTGCGGCGCCAGCGCGACTTGATGAGATCGACTTGCGCCCTCCGCCAGAAACTCGTGCAACATGCGGAATGCCATCTGGCCTTGAGCGCGGGGACGCTGGTAGATAGTCGCCGCCACAGCGCCAGATCGAATATGAGGAACCAGACCGGGAAACAGGTCCGTCGTAATGACAGTCAAATGTTCCAGCAATTTTGCGTCACGGGCCGCTTTGAGCACCGGAATCGAGGCCTCGGTCGTGACGTAGACTCCCGCCAGGTTCGAACATTTTTCAAATAGTTTGCGGCACTTGGTGTACGCTTCCGCCTCTTCATCATGATCTTCGACCGGCTTCAACAACTGCAAGTTGGGATAAAAGGATCGCAGGGTATTTTCAAACGCGGCATACTTCTCGGCATGTTCGGTGATCGCCATATCGAACAGGGTGATCGCAATCGATCCCTCCTGCCCGCGGAGAAATCGTCCCATGAGATCGGCAGCGATCGATCCGCTGGCCAGAGTGTCGACAGCGACTATGCCCAGTCGGCCGCTATGGGGAGCGTCAGTCGCGACGCACACAACAGGAATTTTTGCGCGACAGGCGCGCCTTATCCAGGGCCGTAAGACTTGAGGACGGCTGGGGAAAGTGATGATCCCATCCACCTGGTCACGGATGGCCGATCCAAAAGCCTCTTCTTCCCCTTCTCCGAGACGCGGGTAGGTTCGAAACTCGACCTCGACATTCTCCAGCAGGATCGACGCAGCTTCTTCGCGAATACCGGCGCGCACCTCGTCCCAAAATGATGTCGTCCCCTTGAGCGTGTTCACCGAGATCCGGAGAGTCTTTTTGGAAGACAAGTACCTGGCGGCAAGGTTGGGCCGGTACCCCAGGGTCCTCGCCATATGCAGAACCCTGGTCTTGGTCATGGGACTTACGCCAGGGTTGTCATGCAATGCGCGATGCACGGAACCGATTGAGGTGCCCACTGCTTTCGCAATGTCACGGAGCGTAGTGAGAGTTTTGCCCATTTTGCTTGGCCGGGTTCTTGACAGCGATCTTACTCAGCCCGAAACAGTTTTCGTAGAGCCATTCCGGCTGCCAGAACCGTAAACGTTAACGGAAGTGGACCAAATGCGCAAGGAGATGCTAAGAAATCCGGACGGCCCTCCGACCTACTGCTTACCCGGCGCGTGAGGCACAACTCGGCCCTTATCGTCCGGAATTCCCGAAAGCCGATAAATCCAGTTGCAGATGGTGTCGCGCCACAGAATGGCTTCTCCAGCCTGGTATTGCAGCCGCGCCAAAATATCGCGGTAACGCTCTGCGTCGATGCGCCCTTCAACCGTCTTCCATTGCGAAACAAAGCCGCGGGCACGATCCGCGCCGTCGTAGTGCGAATCGTAGATGTGCTGAATTACCGTTTTTCCCGAATCAAGAACATAGGTGTAGGGCACGTGGTGGAAAAACAAGAGCAGGTTGTCGGGACAGTGAGCCAGAGATTCATACAACGTTTGCACCTCGGGCGGATATTGGCCGATAAATCCGGTGCCCGTCGCCACCGTGCGATCCATGCCAATTCCCTGATGATCGGCGCGGTGCCATTGTCCCCAGCCATTTTCCTCCGAGGACTCCGGACCGGGATCGTAGTGATTTCCGAGGATGTTCGTGAGCGTTCCTGCGCCCAGCGGGCCGGTATAACTCTCATAGACATGCCAGGAACTGAGCTGCATCGCGGTGATGGTCTTGATCACAAGCGGATCGCTGCCGAAGGTGAGGCGCGTCCATTCCTCGACAATCTTCTCGGCGCTGAGATTGGGATCCCATGCAAGACGCCCGAAGCCGTAGAGATTGGCCATGGCTAACGGACTCCCCAGCCAATTTGCATCCATGCCAACGTTAGCAACGCCAGCGAAGCCGCCGACGGGCAGACGGAAAACACGGCCCGCCACAAGGTCTTTCACTGGCGCAGCGTTCCCATCGATATGCATATCGAAGTCCAGCGCTTCTTTCCACGTCGGGACGAGGAAGCAGAGATGCCGCTGCTGTCCGGTATATTCCTGCGTGATCTGCAGTTCGATGGCTTCATTGGTGCGGTGCAGGCCGGCGAACAGTGGTGAAACCGGTTCGCGCACCTGAAAATCGATCGGACCATTCTTGATCTGAATGATGACGTTGTCGTCGAATGCGCCGTCCAACGGGTGGAAATTATCGTAAGCGGCTTTCGCCCGATCGTTTTTCAGGTTGCGCCAATCCAGATGGTGGTTGTAGACGAAGGCGCGATAGAAGACGACGCCGCCATGTGGTCTGAGGGCGCGCGCAATGACGTTGGCCGCGTCGGCAGGCGTTCGGCCATAGGTGGATGGCCCGAGCCTGCCTTCAGAATCCGCTTTGACAACAAAGCCGCCGAAATCCGGGATGCGCCGGTAGATCTCGTCGACTTTCTTGCGCCACCACTCGGCCGCCCGCGGATCCAGGGGATCAAACGTGTCCAGACCGCCGATGACTTTGGGACTGCTCAGATCAACGGAGAGAGAGAGTTGAATTCCCCAAGGGCGGAAGACATCCGCTATGCGGCTGACTTGTGCGATGAAACTGTCTTCGAGAACGCCGGGAGCAGCATTCACGTTATTGATCGTGCAGCCGTTGATTCCGATCGAAGCCAGCAGACGAGCGTACTGGCCGGCGCGAGTCAAGTCGCTGCGAACGCTGCCGTCGGCGAAGAATATGGAAGGTCCGCCGTATCCACGTTCGATGCGACCGTCGAGGTTGTCCCACTGATTCACCCATCGGATTGGAGCATACGGCTGCTGCACTTCATCGAGGGCGGCAAGACTCTCCCCGCGAGCGATCTTGCTGAGCAGCGCAAAAACGCCGTACAGAACACCGCGGTCGGTGGCGGCAGTAACCACTAAACATTCGGAACCACGAATCTTCGCAATCTTCAACCAGTAGCCATCGGCTCGAAGTTCCTGAGGCGGATGCAACGCCGGCGCTAACACGTGCAACTCCGTAAGCGTTCCCAAGACAATGGCATTCTCGGGCGGCGAAGCAACGCCCGCGCGAAAAGTCGTGCCTAACATTTGCGAAGCGCCCTGGACCAATTCCTGTTGCGCGGTCTTGAGCACCAGGGAATCGCCGAGTAATACGGTATTGCCCGGCAAGCGAACGTAGCCCTTGGCGGCTTGCGGACTCAATGCGGAGTATCGCAGCCAGGCTTCGGCTCCCGTCTCGGCGTCGATCACAGAAGGGAACGCTGTCGCGCAGAGAAAAGCTGTCCCTATGAGTGCGCATCGAAGGACCGCGCTTATGAACCGGGTTGACGTCATAGGATGTTGGGCTCCGTAAAATACTCGAGTATAAGAGCAGATTACCGTACCGGTTCTAACTTGCTGAGCGCGTCGGGTTCAAACCCGATTCACAAATCCCATTGCATTTGGCACGCTGGAAGCCTACCATTCGCGGAATGGAGGGCCCACGATGACTTCCTCCGCCCCGATTTACAAGCGAGTTCTGAAGCTTGCGGCAATCACTTTCCTGGCCATTTCCGCGTTTGCCCAGGCGCCCCCCAAATATGATCCCGCCACCGAAGCCAAGTTCAAAGGAGTCGTAGAAGAGTTGAAATTTGTTCCTCCCACGGGTGGCAAGCCCGTAGCCTATCTGGTGGTGAAGAGCGGCCCGGATGCCATGGATGTCTTTCTTTGCCCCAAGAAATTTCTCGACGAGATGGGTGTGGATTTCAAAGCGAACGATGAGGTCGAGGTCACGGGCTCCAAGATCAAGCAGGACGGCGCGGACCTGACTCTCGCCCGCGAAGTGGTCAAAGGTGGCGACACACTGACGCTACGCTTCAAAGACGGCAAACCCGCCTGGTAGAGACCGTACTTTTTCGCGTATATCATCCGGGAGGGCATTCTCCAACCACCGCGCTCTACCTCCAGCCAGCCGTGCAACGCCGCAACCCATGTGGCGACAGCCGCCTCGGCTGTCCCGCAATGGCGAAGCCGAGCGGCCCCAAACCCGCAGCGCGCATCCAACGGGCGAACCGTGCTTCCTGATAATCTCAAGCTAGGTCCCCAGGAGCTAGCACATCGTTGCCGCCGCTGATTAATGTACGGAGCATCTCGAAAGCCTTCGGGGCCGATCCACTGTTTCAGAACGTCTCCTTCACGGTGTCCGAGGGAGATCGCATTGGGCTCATCGGTCCCAACGGCTCGGGCAAATCCACACTGCTGCGAATTCTCGCAGGCACCGAAGATACAGATGACGGAGAAATCGCTGTCCGCAAACGAATCCGCCTGAGTTACGTAGAGCAGGAATCAGAATTCCGGCCTGGGAATACGGTCAGGTCTGTTGTCGAAGCTGCACTGAAAGACGCGGCCGTGCCCGAGTCGGAGCGCGGAACCCGTTTTGCGGAGACGCTGGGTCGTGCGGGCTTCGTGGACCTGGAGGCGGAAGCGACCGCGCTTTCCGGTGGCTGGCAGAAACGCCTCGCGATCATGCAGGCGCTTGTGCAAGGTCCCGATATCCTGCTGTTGGATGAGCCCACCAATCACCTGGACCTGGCCGGGATCGAGTGGCTCGAAGAGGTGTTGGAGCAAGCTAGCTTCGCGTGCGTTGTAATCAGTCACGACCGCTACTTTTTGGAGAACGTGGCCACCGAGATGGCGGAACTCAGCCGAGTCTATCCCGACGGACTGCTGCGGGTAAAAGGACGCTACAGCAATTTCCTGGAGAAGAAAGAAGAATTTCTCCACGCGCAATCGAAGCGGCAGGAAGCCCTGGAGAACCTGGTTCATTCGGAGATCGAATGGCTGCGCCGCGGGGCCAAGGCGCGTACCAGAAAATCCAAGGCACGCATCGACAAAGCCGGCGAGTTGATGGAGGAGCTTGCGGACCTGAACACGCGAAGCCGCGGCGGCACCGCGCAAATCGATTTCTCCGCTAGCGATCGCAAGACCAAGCGCTTGATCGAACTGCAGAACGTCGCCTACGAAATCGGAGGGCGTTGACTGTTTCAGGGATTGAACTTCATCATCTCTGCCGGGTTACGGGTTGGCTTGGTGGGTCCGAACGGCAGCGGCAAGACAACTTTGCTCCGCTTGTTGCGCGGAGAAGTCGCGGCGACCGCAGGAGAGATTCGTCGAGCCGAAAAGTTGCGCATCGTGTACTTCGACCAACGGCGGGAACTCGACCCGAACGTGACGCTGCGACGAGCTTTGGCTCCGGAGGGAGATTCGGTTATCTATCAGGACCGGGTCGTTCACGTGGCGTCGTGGGCGGCCAAATTTCTATTCAAGAGCGAACAACTGAACCAGCCCGTCGAGCGACTTTCCGGAGGCGAACGGGCCCGGGTTTTGATTGCTCAACTAATGCTGCAGCCCGCCGACGTTTTGTTGCTGGATGAGCCCACCAACGATCTCGACATCCCCACCCTCGAAATCCTGGAGGAAAGCTTGCTTGAGTTTCGCGGCTCGCTGGTTCTGGTTACGCATGATCGTTACATGCTCGATCGAGTGTCGACCATCGTGCTTGGTCTTGATGGTCGAGGCGGCGCCGAACGTTTTGCCGACTACTCGCAGTGGGAGACTTGGCAGGAAGAACGTCAGCAAGCAGCGCAGACGAGTGCCCGAGTCACTGGCCGTATCGTGGCCGCCACGGCGCCCGCGTCGTCGTCGAAAAGGAAACTCTCCTATCTGGAAACTCGCGAATATGCCAGCATTGAGGAGTGCGTGGCGGCCGCGGAAGAGAAGCTGAAGGCGAAGCGGGCATATGCCGAAGACCCAGCAATTGCCAGCGACAGCACACGTCTTGTGACTGCCCATGCTGAACTGGAAGAAGCTCAGAAAGAAGTCGATGAACTTTACGCGCGCTGGGCAGAACTGGAGAAGAAGCAGGCCTGATTCGAATCCGGTCAGGATGCAAGGCAGAAAGCGATGATCGTATTTCCACGCGTCCCTGTATTCTTCTCGAGTTCCGCGAGCAAGCGGGATTCCAGATCGTCCGGATCGGGCTTCAACTCGCAGGCGGCGATCTCTTTCTCAGACGCGCCTTGAAAGCAGAGTTCGCAAACACCTAAACCATCTTCCGTCTGCACCGGAGGACCAAAAACACGGCAGGTCATCGGGCGTGATTCGTAGAGTTCGCAATTTCCCGTTTCCGGATCAAGCGCCGGACAAGGCTCATCGTTCGCAAAGTCGTCAAAACGTTGCGCAGCCTCTTCTCCTTCATCTAACACGCCGCTGCGCGGATCGCCCGGGAACGTCGGCGACAGACGGGCAACCGATTCGCGGGCACGCTGTCTTACGTGCGCTGCCCGCTCCGGGGCGCGTTTCTCAAGATCGGCGAGGCCTCGCCGCAAGCGGAAGGTATCGAGCTGATTGATGGAGAACACGCCAATACAGCATTGCGTGCATCCCGGACGGCAGACCATCCATTCTCCGCTTCTCCGCGTCACATCGGCCAGCGCGGAGTCCACGATCTGGATCAGCTTCTGGTCTCCGGAAGACGGAAAGCGAGGCCTCATCTTGTGAGGATAACGCAATGTTCTTGGAGGCGCCTTCTCGACCCGGGAGCCGTTCCGCGCGAGATCCTTCGCTCCGCCTGAAAAACGGCTACGCTCAGGAGGACGCCAATGGAGTGGAAAATATCGAAACCACCAGCTAACTCGAACCGAACCACTGCCTACATTCCCATGAGATTGCTTTGCAGCTTCGCGTATCCGTGCTCGTGCGCCCAGAGATCGAGCGGAGCGGAGGCCAGTTCGTTCGACCAGCGGCTCTGCGCGTCCGTTTTTCGTAAGGTCCACGCTTTTGATGTAGGTCTTGCAGGCATCGCAGCACTCCACGCGGATGTAATCGAAATCGCTGGCGGAAAAGACAGGAAGCTTGCGGTCGTTTTCCTCGCCACATCCAGGGCAAACGATCCGGCGAAACTCCCACTCGGCGAGGCAGAAAGAACAGACCATGGATCGCGCGCCGCCATCGCCCATCTGGCGCAACACACCGAAACCGGGCTTGCGATTGCAGAAAGGACACAAGGCGTGCGCTGTCGGAACCGGACGCACCTGCGCTCGGGAACGCAACAGTTCGGCGTAGGGCTGAAGGTAGGCCGAGGCTAGCAGGCCCTGAGCGTCAGATGGGGAGTGCGCGGTCCAGGCGCCGTTCAGCAACTCAGTGCCGAATCCTTGCCCCCGCCCGCGTAACTCGCGGCTCAATTCGGCCAACGGCTTCGGGCCATGCGCCTCGGCTACGGACAGAAATGACTCAAATCTGGAACTGAGTTCTGCTAATTCAGACTGGCCCAGTTCATGGCTGATCAAAACAGGCTGTGATTGCCGAGGGAAAGCGGAACTCAGTCGCTGATGTAGGTTTTCCTGAAAGCGGGCGACGTGGATGTAAAACCCAAGAATTTCCGCGGCGAATGGATGCTCGCGGGCAAGTTCTTGCCCGCGATTTATACGCCGCTGCCAGGGAGAGACCGTCATCGGCCGATTATCAGCTCAGTCGCGGGTGAAATGCCAAGTGTGGTCACGGATGCTCTGCGGCGCTGGCTGTAAGTGGATTGTGCATTATATCAGCCGCATTTCCGAGATTGTTTGTTTATGCAACCACGGCCATACTGCACGCATGAAAACCGGAAGCGCGCAGATCAACGGCATCGAAATGTTCTACGAGACCGACGGTTCGGGAGAACCGCTCCTGCTTCTACACGGCGGAGGCGGCTGTCACGAGGATTGGATTCACGCCGGCCACGAGCAATTTTTGCAGGAGTATACAATCATCGCCCCTGACGCCCGGGGCCATGGTCGCTCGACGAATCCCCAGAGAACAATCACGCATCGCCAGTGCGCTCTGGACACGCTCGCACTCCTCGACCATCTTGGCATCGAGAGATGCAGGGCGATCGGCCTCAGCATGGGCGGGAACATTCTTCTCCACATGGCAACGATGCAACGGGATCGAATGGAAGCGATGGTCGTAGTCAGCGCGACCATGTATTTTCCGGAGCAAGCCCGGGCGATCATGCGGCAGGTTCCGGTCGAAAACCAGCCAGCAGCAGAATGGAGGCCATGCGGAAACGCCACAAACTTGGCGACGAGCAGATCGTAGCTTTGTGGGAGTGGCAGCACGGAATGAAGGATAGCTACGACGACATGAATTTTACTCCTTCATCTTTGGCCGGGATTACAGCGTCGACCCTGATCGTCTACGGAGATCGCGACTTTCTTTATCCGGTGGAGATGGCGGTCGGGATGTATCGCTCAATACCCCGATCAGCTCTCTGGGTCGTGCCAAACGGCGGGCACGGGCCCATCTTCCGTGACACCAAGGTTCAGTTTATTGAAACAAGCCTCGCCTTCTTCCGGAATCAGGCATAAACGCGCAGAACACGAAAAATTCACGCAATTTTAAACTTGGCCCCGTTGACTCGCTTTCCGGCCGAGGATTATAGTCTCCGGAATCGGTCTGGAAACGACTCAGTCGTCGGGGATGCGTAGCCCGGCTGCTGCAACTTTAAATTCCGTTTCACAGTCAGCGTTGTCTGCATGCTGCGGGCGGACAAAAGCATCGACAGATTGCCGGGGGTTTCAATGGAGTTCTCCCGCAGGACGTTTCTCAAAGGCACCATCCTAGGTGGAGCAGGGCTCTCCGCACTAGGATTCGATCTCACTCCGGTCTATGCCCAAACCCAGAACCTGAAAATTTCGCGCGCCAGCGAAACCCGTAGCACGTGCCCGTATTGTTCCGTAAGCTGCGGCGTCATTATTTACACGCTCGGCGATAAGGCGAAAAACGCGATCCCGCAGGTGGTGCACGTCGAGGGCGATCCCGACCATCCCATCAATCGCGGGACCCTCTGTCCCAAGGGCTCGTCGCTCGAGCAGGACATCATGAATGATCGCCGGCTGCTCAAACCGCAAGTGCGGCGGCCCGGAGCTACCGATTGGGAGGATATCTCCTGGGAACAGGCCTACAGCGAGATCGCACAGCGCGTGAAGAAGACGCGCGACGACACCTTCCTTGAGAAAGACGCGAACGGGCACACCGTCAACCGCTGCGAAGGCATCGCCTTCACCGGCGGCTGCACCGATACCAACGAGTTCAATTATCTGGTCGTCAAAAGCATGCGCAGCCTGGGGGTCTGCTACCTGGAAAACCAGGCCCGGGTTTGACACGGCCCTACGGTCTCCAGTTTGGGGCCCACATTCGGACGCGGTGCGATGACCAATGGCTGGATCGACATCAAGAACACCGACATGATGTTGATCATGGGTGGGAATCCGGCCGAGAACCATCCTTGCGGCTTCAAGTGGGCGATTGAAGCCAAGATTCATCGCAATGCGAAGACAATTGTGGTCGATCCGCGCCTCACGCGGACCGCCGCGACTGCGGACATGTACGTTCAAATTCGCGCGGGCTCTGACATTGCCTTTCTCGGCGGCGTGATCAACTACGCAATTCGGAACAAGCGCATTGCCCACGACTATCTTCTCAATTACACGAATGCGGCGTTCGTCATCAAAGATGGATTCAAGCTGCCGGAGGATGGGCTGTACTCGGGCTTCGATCCGGAGAAACAGGTTTACGACAAGGCGACCTGGAATTACGAAGAAGGCGGGGACCTGACCGGAAAGCCGGTCATGCCGACGCCGGCGGGAGCGAAAGGCGGAGCCGCGCCGGCGCCCATGTTGCCCCCGAAAATTGCGTTCGATCTCTCCCTGCAGCATCCTCGCTGCGTCTTCCAACTTCTCAAGAAGCAGTACGAGCGCTACACCCCGGAGATGGTCGAGCGCATCACCGGAATTCCGCAAGATCAGTTCCTGAAAGCAGCCGATCTTTACACGTCGGTCCGCAAAGACGGGGACATGAAAAAGGTATCGACCATCATCTATGCGGTGGGCTGGACCCAACATAGTTTCGGTACCCAGATCATTCGCACGGCGGCGATGCTGCAGTTGTTGATGGGAAACATAGGGCGCGCCGGCGGCGGCGTGAACGCTCTTCGTGGACACTCGAATATCCAGGGCGCCACCGACATGGCAGGCATCTTCGATGTACTGCCGGGATATTTGAAGATGCCGAACCCGGCCGACGTTGATCTCGCCGCATATGTGAAGCGAATCACTCCAACAATCTCCAAGCCCGACCCGTGGGATTCGTTCAACTACTGGTCGAACACGTCGAAGTTCGCCGTGTCGTTCTTGAAGGCGATGTACGGTCCCGCGGCCACTAAAGAAAACGACTTCGCATTTCACTACCTGCCAAAGATCGACCGCAATTATTCCTGGGTGAACATTTGGAACGACATGTACGAAGGCAAAGTGAAAGGCATCTTCGCCTTCGGCATGAATGGCGTGATGATCGGGCCGGACTCTCAGAAAAATATCGACGCCTTGAAGAAGGCCGACTGGCTGGCGGTTTGCGAAATCTATCCCGACGAGACCAGCGAATTCTGGCGCGCTCCCGGCATCACGACGGATGAGATGAAGCAGATCAACACCACGGTCTATCGCCTGCCGGGCGCTGGTTTTGCCGAGAAGGATGGAACGTTTGTGAATTCCGCGCGCTGGCTGCAATGGAAAAACGTCGCGCTGCCGCCGCCCGGTCAAGCCCGGTTAGATCAGGAAATCCTGGCGACGATCTTCCTGAAAGTGCGCGAACTGTATCAGAAGGAGGGCGGCAAATTCCCCGACCCGATCCTGAATGCCTCTTTCGCGTACACGAATCCCTACAACCCGTCTCTGGCGGAAGTCGCGAAGGAGATCAACGGAAAAGCCATCGCCGACATTACCGATCCCAAAACGAATGCAACAATCAAAGCCGGCCAGCAATTGCCCAGCTTCGCATGGCTCAAAGATGACGGCACGACTCTCTCCGGCAATTGGCTGTACTGCGGCTCCTGGACCGAGGCTGGCGCGATGACCCAACGTCGTGGCACGGAGGATCCGTCGGGTCTGGGCGTTTATCCGAACTGGGCGTGGTCCTGGCCGTTGAACCGGCGCGTGCTGTACAACCGCGCTTCGTGCGATGTTGACGGCAAGCCCTGGGATCCGTCTCGCCGCCAGGTTTGGTGGGACGAGGCGAAGCAAGCCTGGGCCGGTGTCGACGTGCCCGACTTCAAAGCCGATTCGCCGCCGAAAGATCACATGGGACCGTTCATCATGAATCCCGAAGGCGTGGGCCGATTGTTCGTTCCGTTGGGTGCCATGGCGGACGGACCATTTCCCGAATTCTATGAGCCGATCGAGAGCCCGATCGCGAACCCTCTGCACCCGAATCAATCGAGTAATCCGGTGGTGAAGAAATACAAGACTGACATGGACAAGTACGGCACGGTGGAGCAGGGCTTCAACGTAATCTGCACGACGTACCGTTTGACCGAGCACTACCACTACTGGACCAAGAACAATCCCATGAACGTGCAACTGGTGCCGGAGCCGTTCGTGGAAATCCCGGCGGAATTGGCGGAACGAATGGGCATTCGCGGTGGAGAAAAAGTCAAAGTCACCAGCGCGCGTAGCCATTACATTGCCAAAGCCATGGTCACACGCCGCATCCGCCCGATGAAGATCGACGGCAAAGAGACGTTCCAGATCGGAATCCCCATTCATTGGGGGTTCCGCGGCATTGCCGAAGACGAAGGCAAGACGGCGAAGACTCTGACGAATCAACTGACTCCGACAGTGATCGATCCGAATGCATTCACCCCGGAGTTCAAGGGATTTCTGGTGAAGATCGAAAAGGCCTAGAGCGCAACCGAGAGCATAACCGAGCACACGATAATGAGCGATCGCAAGACACTTCAGATCAGGCAGATCTCGGGACACTCCGGGCCTTCGGCCGGTTTCGACATGCAGCGCGATCCGGAAGTCTGCAAGTTGATCGACACCACGATTTGCATTGGGTGCAAGGCATGCGAGGTGGCGTGCGTCGAGTGGAACGACATGCCGTTCAGTCCCACCACGTTCGATAACACCTACCAGACGATGCCGCACACGCGCTGGAATTTCTGGAACCTGATCAAGTTCAACGAACACCAGCGCGAAGACGGCGCGATCCAATGGCTGATGCGCAAGGACCAGTGCATGCACTGCGCCGATCCCGGTTGCCTGCGCGCCTGTCCCGCCGATGGTGCGATCGTGCAGTACACCAACGGGATCGTCGATTTCCAGCAGGAAAACTGCATTGGCTGCGAGTTCTGCGTCTCGGGATGTCCTTATGACATTCCCAAGTTCAATCCGGCGACGAAGAAAGTCTATAAGTGTACGTTGTGCTCCGACCGCGTCGGCGGAGGCCTGGAGCCGGCTTGCATCAAGGCATGTCCCACCGGATGTCTGAAGTTTGGGACCAAGGATGACATGAAGTACATCGCGGAAGAGCGGGCCAAACAACTCCGCGAGAACTTTGGATTCGAGAAAGCTGGCGTGTACGACCCGCAATCGATCGGCGGCACGCACGTGGTTTACGTCTTGCATGATGCGGAGAATCCGGAGCGCTACGGCGGTCTGCCTAAAAACCCGGTGATTCCGTGGAGTTACACCGTCTGGAAGTGGCTGTTCAAGCCGGTGCTGGGAACGTTCGCGCTATTCGGTTTGGGCGGAGTTCTGCTGCATTACGTAACTGTAGGACCACGCCGGCCGCAACCGGAACCACCGCTCAGGCAGCCGCAGCCGGGGAAGGAGAGCTGATGTCCACTGCAATTGAACGTTTCGACGACCAGGCGCGCGATGCCTTCGATCGGATCGGGCAGAACGAAGTGTTCGAAGGCGAATTGCTGCGTCACCGTGTTTATACGCGCTTTCTGCATTGGATGGTTGCTCTCTTCTTTTTCCTGGCGCTGTTCTCCGGTTTCGGAATTTATTTGCCTTGGCTCTTCCGCTGGTTCACGCCCATCTTCGGAGGCGGCCCGCTCAGCCGCGTTATGCATCCCTGGTTCGGTGTGGGATTTGTGGTCTTCTTCGCGCTGCAAATGCTGAACTGGATCCAGCCGATGAAGTGGACGGCGGCCGACTCGAGGTGGATGCGCAATCTCGGGAAAATCGTCGGCGGCAAAGAAAAACACGATCCCCCCGACACCGGCTTCTTCAATGCCGGACAGAAGGTGCAATTCTGGGAGATCGTCGCCGGGTCCGCGGTTTTTGTGATTACCGGGATTATTTTGTGGAAGGGCGCGCGCACGTTTGGACGTTGGCCGGTCGCGATCAGCTATGTACTGCACGACATCTCCGCCGTGATCATGCTGGGCGGAATCTTTATTCACATTTATCTCAGCACCATCGGCGAGCCCGGCACGTTTCAGGCCATGATTCGCGGGGCGGTTAGTGAGGCTTGGGCGTGGACGTTCCATCCTGCCTGGTACAAACAGGTCACCGGACGCGACCCGGTTGAGGCCTGCGAGGAAGCACGCCGGCACGGCCAAATCACAAGGCAGTAGCTCGCCGCCCGAGCAACTTCTTTCCATCCGTCGCGGGACTAATCTTTACAATGGATTTTTTGAGTTGGACTATCTGACCGACTTTCCTCCAAAGTAGTTATACGACTCCTGCAACGTCGCAGAAGGCCCTCCAAACTAATTAGTTTGGTTTCCCCACGAGCGGGTTTCCCGTTGTGCATCTGACTTCGTCTTAGGTGAAGCGCCAATTCTGAAAAGAGTTGAGGACCTGAATTCAATTGGGTAAGGGGGAATTGTGTCTACCAAACCAGCCGTCGTTAGCCTCCGTACTGTAGCCGAACGAGTTGGGCTTGCTGCCTGTTCGGTTTCGGCGATCTTGAACAATACGCCAGCCGCAAAAGCGATTCCGCAGCGAACGAAAGATCGCGTCTTCCGGGCCGTCGCGGAGCTGAATTACCGTCCGAACCTGTGGGCAAAATCTCTGCGAACGAAGCGGACTCGCCTGGTTGCGGCCATCGCATCGGATATTGGCCTTGGGCCCGTTGCCCGAGTGCTGGCTGGCGTGCAAAGCCGGTTGCATCGCAGGGGCTATCTGCTTGTCCTCGGCGGCTGGTATTACACCGCCGGCGGGCACAATGTTTCTGTCCAGCTTCAGCAAAGAGGAATTGAAGGTGTGGTCGCAATCGATGCGACCCTGCCAGCGGAGTTGGCCTTGCCAGTTGCTTCAGTGGACCGCGAGCATATGACTCCGATGGAGCCAGTGGCGGCCGATATGCGCGCGTGGCTCTCGGAATTGGGAGAATCTGCTGCGGAAGCAATCGTTCGACAGATTGAGAACGGGTCTGCTCCTCGCAGGGTTAACGTCGTTCCTAGATTCCCGAGCGCTTTCTATGGCCTAGTGAGTGAGGCCAACAATCTGGAACCGCACGAACGCGCCTGAAGACGCGTAGGCGAGCGGGTCGCTTGGCGTCACACTGCTCGGCGCGCTTTCGCCTCCTCCAGGATTCGGAACAGCAGAAGCCAGCGCTTCACGTTGGTGGTCATCAAGAAGTTCTCTTTGACGTGCTCTCGCCCGGCCGCTCCTATGCGGAGCGCAAAATCGGGATGCGTGAGCAGGTATCGAATCTGAAATGCGCATCCTTCCACCGAATGCACCAGAACGCCTGTGAGTTTGTGAATGATCTGGTTGGGTATGCCTCCCACGGCACTGGCAATCGTCGGCTTGCCCTTCCATAACGCTTCGGTAACGGTTAGGCCAAATCCTTCTTTGAGGGACTTTTGCACTACGATTGTGGAAGCTCGCTGAATGGCATTGATTTCGAACGCGCACCAGGGTGGCAGGTCCAGGATAATGATGCCCGGATCGTTCCCCGCCGCCTCTTTTACTTCCTGCAAGACAGCCGCGCCTTCCGGATCGTCCGACGCGCCGCCGCCGGCCAAAACCAGTTGGCAATCCACATATTTCTTGGCGAGTTTATAAGCGTGCACCACACCGACAGGGTCTTTCAAACGATCGAATCGTGATACCTGTGTGACAATGGGCCGGGAGCGGTCGATCCCAAATTCATCACATACCTTCTGAACCACCGAGTCCGGAAGTTCCTTATTCTTCTCGGAAAGCGGATCGATACACGGATAAAAGAGATATTGCGGGATGGGCAGTTGCCGCGCGAAAGACTGCGACGAAAAAATGGCGGCGTCGTATTGCTCCACAAATGGCCGCAGGAATTCCCACACACGCGCATCCGGATTCGATAAGTCGATGTGACACCGCCAGACCCAACTGGCAGCTGTTTTGTCGCGCGAGCGGATGAGGCCGACCGGCTGCGGGTCGTGGATTACTACCATCTCTTCCGCGAACTGCAGACGCTCCCGATTCTGCTCGTTGTACATCAGAAATATTTCCTGCGCGGCCTTGGTCAGTTCGTAGCTGCTGCCATGCAGAGCGTTGTGAAAGGCCTTGGTCACCTCAAAGAAGTCGTTGCCGCCCGTAATGACGTCCCAATGCGTTGGCACTTCCAATTCCGAGAGCAGGGGCACCAGGCGGTTTAGCATCTCGGCTACCCCGCCGCCAACCGCGGTGGAGTTGACCATCTTGATCGACTTCCCCTTTAGATCGCGGGCCAGAAAACGCAAAGCGTCCACTTGCGCCTGACCAATAATGTCCCGGTAGTCATCCAGATGAGGAGATGGAGCGGGCGGGGGTGGTGTCAGGATACTGGCAGGGAGCGGCCTGGCGTTGCGAACAGGCCCAGTTGGCACTGGATCAGGCGCTGCGGCCTCTGGCCCGGTCTCGGCGGCTTCGGCTTCAGTTTGCGAACCGTTAGCGAAATCTGTAACCGTGGCGCGCTGTTCTTCTTGCTTCATTCTTCGGTGTCCTAATTCAACACTTGCTCGACGATGGTTGCAATCTGCTGGCGTACGCCTTCCAGCGTGCTGGTGTAAATGTCGATGCGCTCAATCGATTCGGCCGCCTGGGGAAGACCCACCTCCTCTTCCAGCCACTGGGAAAAATCGTTGGACATCAGGTGCAGGCGCAGCCGCGCTTCAATAAAGTGATGGTGAATGGAATGCACGCTGACCTGTCTTAGGCCATCGAGAAATCCGGGCAGTGAGTCCGTAGCGAACGGTGTGGGCAGCACCACGATGGAAGATGCGCAAAAATAGAACGGCTCATGCGCCGGTTTTGCCCCCGACTGGGGACGTTGCTGCAGAAACTCATCCACGATTCCGACCATCCGCCGGCGTAGACCTTCAATCGCCGTGAACTCCCTCACATCCACACTCGCCAACTGCTCCGCCAATACCGGCTCGTTGCACGCGGAAAGACACCAGTGCGCGAAGTCGTTGGAGAATCCTTGCCGGATGAAATGATGTTCCTGCAGTGTCCGGAAGGTATGCTGGAAGATGGAATCGTCGGGACAAGTTTGCAGTCCCTGCCACAACTCGGAGACGGTGGTCGCCTTCTGCCGTCCGATTCGCAGCAGGTTCTCCGACGTGTTGAAATAGAAAGGCTTGTCCGGTTTGCACACGGGGTGCTCGTCAGCGTTAGGCATTGTGTCTTATAGGTAGCATTCCGCAGCGATGAGGTTGTCTCCGTCGCCTGTCCTGCCGAAAAAGTTCCAGGGACTCGTTTTCCCAGGCCAGCGCCCGATCGCTATGCCACCGTGGCGTCAGCCGGGAATTTTTGGCCGCCTTCTGCAACGTCCAGACGCACCTCACAAAGCTCTCCAATCAGACTTCCCGCCCAGCGAAAGACATTGCTCGCGCGCACCAGCTTTCGCATTCGCTGCATGCGCATCTGCTTCTCCTCGGGCGTCATTTCCAGGGCTGCGCGAATCGCCTCGGCGGTCTGATCGATGTCGTAAGGATTGATTTGAAGAGCGTCTCGCAACTCGCGCGCCGCGCCGGTAAAGCAACTCAGGATAAGCACTCCGCGTTCGTCGTTTCTGGTGGCGACGAACTCCTTTGCCACCAGGTTCATGCCGTCGTGCAAAGAAGTTACCAGACACAAATCGGCGGCACGGTAATAGGGCTGAATTTCTTGATGACTGTGCTGCCGGTTCAACAGGACAATGGGCTTCCATTGACTCGCCTGGAATCGCCAGTTGATGCGGTCGGCTTCCGCCTCCACTTCAGCCTGCAAGTCGTGATACCGCTTGATATGGGTGCGGCTGGGAGCGCCAATCTGAACAAACGTAAAGACGCCCTGATAGCGCGGATATTTTTCCAGAAAGCGCTCCACGGCCAGAAACCTTTCCAAAATGCCCTTCGTGTAATCCAGCCGGTCAACGCCTACACCCATGAGCGCGGCCTCGACACCGAGGACTTTGAGAAGTGCAGCACGCTCCTCATAGGCGGATTCGCGCGACGGGTTGGCAGGTGCGTCGGAGAATTCCACGCTGATAGGGAACGGCCGCACCGTCGTGTGATGGTCAAGGCGCTGCACCGAGAAGTGCTCCCAGTCGATACGCGATTCGACGATCCGGTCGACGGTTTGCAGGAAGTTGGTGCAATGGGCCTGAATGTGGAACCCAACTAGGTCGGCGCCCAGCAACCCGTCCACCAGTTCGCGCTGCCATGGGCAGATCCCGAAGGCCTCCGGATTCGGCCACGGGATGTGCCAGAAAATAGCAACGCGAGCGTCGGGCCTGCCCTGCTTGATCATTCGGGGCAATAGGGCAAAGTGGTAGTCCTGCACCAACACCACCGGTTTGCGGATTTTCTCCATTTCTTCCAGCAGGGCGTCCGCGAACTTTCGGTTCACTTCCTGATAATGCTTCCAGTCGCTGGCGCGGAACAGCGGGCGAGTGTGGGCGATGTGGCAGAGCGGCCAGAGCCCCTCGTTGGCAAATCCGTAGTAATACCCTTCCTCTTCTTCTTTCGTCAGCCAGATTCGCCGCAGGACGTATCGCGGATCGTCGGGTGGGACCAGCAACCGGTCATGCGCGTCCACCATTTCCATGTCGGCATCGCCAGACCCGTGCGCTACCCAGGTGCCATCGCAGGCGCGCAGCACCGGTTCCATCGCAGTGACCAGGCCGCTGGCGGGCACGTTGACCTCGACCGATTTGCCGCGGCGCAGGTGGGTGTAGGGCTCGCGGTTCGAAACTACGAAAAGCCTGCCATCCTCCAATCGGGCGCGAACGTGCACCGCCAGGCGGTCGGACGTCCACATGGACTCTCCCGTCTCACGCAATCGAGCTTCCAACTCGGCAGCCGAGCGCGCGACGTTCAGGCTCTCGGCAAATGTCGCCACCTCGCGCGCCAGCGGACGAAACATCTCCAGATCCGGCACTTTAATCCGTACCACGCCACGCCCCGTGCGCAGAGCCTTCATCCAGTTGGCCGTTCGGGCGATCGGTCCAGCGATGCTCCAGCGCACAATCAGCAACGTGATCAGGACGATCAGAAACACATGCGCTAATGCGCTCAGGAAGGTCTCCCGCCAGATGCGCAGACTCTCTCCCCGGATGTACCCGGAGTCGTGAATGATCGCCAAACTGCCGATGAGTTCATCCCCCTTATGCAGGGGCAAAGCATAGATGTGGATCGAAGCGATTCCCATCCGCAGAAACGCGCTAGTTTCGTGATTTTGCTGGAGAGATTGCAGGACGATTGCGGGCGCACTGGCCATCAATGGCTGAAGGGTGGTAGTAACGGCAATGGGGTGGCCTTGCGGATCGTAGACTGCCAGTCCCGCGAGATGTTCCCGGTTGGCGAACTGCTGGACAGTGCGCTGCAGGGCATGTTGCGCGTCCCGGTCCAGATCGCGTTCCACATTCCTGGCAAGACTCTCTCCCAGTACTTCAGCCCGCCGCTGCAAATCCTTCTTCAGGCTGCGATTCAGCACCAGAACCTGGTAATACGATGAGCAAAGCGATACCAGCGTGACGCCAATAATCAGCGAGACGATCAGCCGAGCGCTTAGCAATCGCATCCGACACGTCCTCCGAAACCCGCGATTCAGCGGGCGGTCCCGCCCCCAACCAACATCAGGAGCGAGACTCTGCTCCGCGATTCCGACTACTGGACCAGGACAAGGGCCCTCAGATATTCCGCGGCGCGGTCTCGAAGACCGTCTCATGACTCGGGCACCCGGCGCGACTCATCCCGTGGCTGTCGACTTCACGGCACACAAACTCCGGCGCCCGTCGCTTCGACAGCCAAGCGACCAGCATCCATCTGAGGACAGGAACATGAAAAAGGTTGCACAAAGCGTGCCAAACCTAAGCGGTTTATTTTCAGATGATTGGTGCGCAATCCAAGGACGAGGCACAATGTAATTCTTGCCATCGGAGCGTACCGGACGCGATGGAATGCCGAGTCAACTCCACACTAACGTAGTCACGGACTCCGGCGCCAAGGCAATTTCGGCAGTCTGATCTCCTTGTTTCAGCGTCGCCGTTCTTGCGGGCCCGGAGTTCGTCACGACGAGAACTTTCTTCCCGTCAGGATTCTCGAAGGCAACCTGATCAACGCCCGCCATCTGGCAAGCGGATTCGAACCGCTTAGCCCCCCGCCGGACATTGCGCGAGAAATGCGCAAAAGCCCAGTACTGACCGCTACGGGTGATCTCCTTTGTCTGGCAATGGATTGTGACCATCCCGCCGCACGAAAACGGCCCGATGTTGGGCTGCCCTTTTTCATCGAGCGCCAGGTTCCATCCGGTGAGCGACTGGCACCAGTGTCGAGTCGCTTGCGTGAACGTCTGCCCCCAGTTCGCCCAATCGGTCGCGTAGTCCGGAGACGTGTAGTCGGGGCCACCCTCGGTCCAATAGAGTTGCGCATCGGGATGCGCCCCGTGAACCTTGTCCATCATTTCCGGCGTGCCCACGTAGCCGTGGAATGCAACCGCATCGCAGTATTTGCGCAGGCCCTCGTCATCGAGTTCGCAGACGGCTCGCCCCCACAGATTGTAGTTATGGTCGAGAATCCATATCTTTGTGGAAATGCCATTCTGCTGAAACAGGGGGCCCAGGTGGTTCTTCACGAATCCGATTTCGTACTCCTGGGGAAACAGGCACGCCGGCATTCTACCATCCTGATCCGTATCCACTTCGTTTTGCACTGTGATCGCCTGCACCGGCACGCCCGCCGCGGCATAGGCCTGCAGGAACCTCACAAAATACTGTGCGTACGGATCGAAGTAGCGTTGCCGAATCGAACCGCCTAGCATCGATCCTCCCACTTTCATCCATCCCGGAGGGCTCCACGGCGAGGAGAACAGAAACAGGTCTGGATTCGCTTTCCGCGCCAGGCGCAGCATCGGCAGAACACAGGACTCGTCGTGCGCGATGGAAAATCGCTTCATCTCAGGATCGGGGTCCCCTTCGTCATAGCTGAAAACTTCGGTGGAATAGTCGCTGGACCCAACGCAGCTGCGGCAAACGTTGAGCCCCATTTCCGACGGATGAAAGAGTTCATGAAACAACTCGTCGCGAGCCGGCGCGGGAAGCTGATTGAACATGTAGCAAGCCGCGTCGGTGAAAGCGGCGCCGAACCCAAGCATTTCCTGGAACTTCTTGCCGGGGTCCAGCACAATCGCGTTCTGCGCCGTCTGACCGGGCGCGGTCCGCCAGGTCAAGCTTTCCGCCGAGGCGTAGCGGAGTTTGCCGCTGGTCACGCGAACCGTTATGTTTCCGGAGGGCGGTGCCGCCGCGGAAGTGGTGAACGCCGACGCCAGGTCGGTGGTCGCAGTCGCGGTCAATCCCACAGCAGATAATTTCAGGAAGGTTCGTCTTGTCTGTTCGTTCGACACAGAGTTCTCCTGGCACGAATCGGTTTGTCGTGAGTATAGTGCGTGAGCCCGGTGCGTGAGTATTGTGCGAAAGTATAGTGGGATTCCCTAATTTCACGGGAGCACCTATGAGATCCAAATGGCAGGGCCCTGCATCGTTCGGAATGATTCTGTTGGCTGGCGTGTGTGTTGTTGCCTCTGCGGCTGCACAGGCGACCGGTCCGCAATCTGCCAGCCCAGCGTGGAAACTGGTCTGGAGCGACGAGTTCAATGGCCCCAAGGGCTCGGGGGGCGACTCGTCCAAATGGGTCTCCGAAACTGGAGGAGGAGGCTGGGGCAATGATGAGCTTGAGTACTACACTAACCGTCTTGAAAACGCCTCCCAACAGGACGGCAACCTCGTGATCAAGGTGCTGCAGGAGAAATACACCGGCGCGGACGGTGTTACCAGAAACTACACCTCCGCACGCCTTAAGACCCTAGGCAAGTTTTCGCAGGCCTATGGACGCTTTGAAGCGCGCATCAAGATCCCTCGTGGACAGGGAATCTGGCCCGCCTTCTGGATGCTCGGCAACGACATCGACAAACCCGGCTGGCCCGCCTGCGGCGAGATCGACATCATGGAAAACATCGGCAAAGAGCCCGCCCTCGTTCACGGAACGATTCACGGCCCGGGCTATTCCGGCGCGAACGGCATCGGCGCTCCTTACGCCCTTCCCGGTAATCAGACTTTCGCCGACGACTTTCACATCTACGCAGTCGAGTGGGAACCAAACACGATCCGTTTCTATGTCGATGACCATCTGTACGCGACTCGCACGCCCTCCGATCTGCCCAAGGGGGCGAAGTGGGTTTACGACCATCCGTTCTTCCTCTTGCTCAATGTCGCGGTTGGCGGCAGCTGGCCGGGAAATCCGGACGCGTCCACACTTTTCCCGCAAACCATGCTCGTGGACTATGTGCGAGTCTATGACCGCGCAAGTTCGCAGACTGCCAGCTCGGCGCAACACTAAACAACGCCTCCTTGTCCTTTGTGCAGGAGAGTTTATCGTTCCGCAATATTGACTCACGGATCCTCTCCTCAGATAAAATCTGGGACTACTGTGGGAAGGAAAGGGGTAACGCATGAGCAAGGTACGGGTTCTGGTAGGGACACGCAAGGGCGCATTCATTCTTACTGCAGACGGCAAACGCCAAAACTGGGAGGTCAGCGGTCCGCACTTTGCCGGCTGGGAACTGTATCACCTCAAGGGGTCGCCCGCCGATCCCAATCGCGTTTACGCCTCGCAGACCAGCGGCTGGTTCGGACAGATCATTCAACGTTCGGACGACGGTGGCAAAACCTGGCACCAGCCCGACACTCCTCCCGGCCAAACGATCGCTCCGGGCGGCATGCACAAAGCCGAGAGCAACAAGTTTGTCTACGACGCGTCCGCCGAAACCGGCAAGCCTTTGACCACTCATCAGTGGTATGACGGCACGCAGCATCCCTGGGAGTTTAAGCGCGTTTGGCATCTGGAGCCGTCGCTTACCGATCCCAATACTGTTTACGCCGGAGTGGAAGACGCCGCTCTTTTTCGCTCCACCGATGGTGGACAGAACTGGCACGAACTACCCGGCCTGCGCGGACACGGCACCGGCCCGAAGTGGCAGCCTGGCGCCGGGGGCATGTGCCTGCACACCGTCATTCTCGATCCCAGCAATCCGAACCGGATCTACATTGCAATCTCCGCGGCGGGCGCTTTTCGTACCGATGACGGGGGCAAGAGCTGGAAGCCAATCAATAAAGGACTGTATTCCAAGTACATTCCAAACCCGACTGCCGAAATCGGACACTGCGTGCATCACATCGCCATGAACCCGAAACGTCCCGGGGTACTCTTCATGCAGAAGCACTGGGACGTCATGCGATCCGACGACGCCGGCGATCAGTGGACAAAAATCAGCGGCAACCTGCCGACAGATTTTGGCTTTGTCATCGACGTGCACGCGCACGAGCCGGAGACCATTTACGTGCTGCCCATTAAGAGCGACGGGGAGCACTATGTGCATGAGGGCAAGCTGCGCGTCTACCGCAGCCGCACGGGCGGCAACGAATGGGAAGCTCTAACCAAAGGCCTGCCGCAGGAAAACTGCTACGTCAACGTCCTGCGCGACGCCATGGCCGTGGATACGCTGGACAAGTGCGGCATCTATTTCGGCACTACGGGCGGACAGGTGTATTGCTCTGCCGATGCGGGAGACAGTTGGAATCCGATCGTGCGCGATCTTCCCGCCGTGCTGTCAGTAGAAGTTCAGACGCTGCCGTGAACTGAAGTTAAGAAATGAGGGAAGAACCGATCTGGGTGCCCCACTCTTTCGCGTTTCTTGCGAAAGGGTGGGGATTTTGACTTTGCTGATCTCTGGGTGCTAGCGTCGCATGCGGTTTACTCCAGGAGAAAGAAATGAAAATGATTCTCAGCGTCGTTGCATGCTTTCTGTTGCTCGCAAGTGCAGCTACGGCACAGGACATGCAGCATGCGGCGAAGTCAGCTTCGAGCGCACCCGCTCTCGAAGCAAAGGTCCGGAAAGTTTGGGAAGATTTTAAGAACAAGAACAAGGAATCGCTCGAGGCCGCACTCGCCGACGGCTTCCGCGAGATGGAGGAAGGTGGAAGCGGGTTTGGTGACAAGAAAGCCGAAATCGCCATGGTGGACGAGTTCGAGCTCCATAGTTACACTCTGAAGAATTTCACCGTTAAGCCGCTAGGAACGCACGCAGCGCTGGTCACATATTCGGCGCAGGGCGAAGGTAGATCCGGCAGCGAGGTGACAAAGTCCAGCAGCATTTTCGGCGAAGTTTGGATTCACGAAGGCAATGAGTGGAAGGCGCTGTACATTCAAGAGACCAATGTGAAGTGAACGAAGTCGTCTGGGGAGATGCGGCGCCGGAAACAACACGTCGGCGCCGCATCGAAGATGCAATGATTCGAGTCGAAATTCCGCAGCATCTCCGAACGCTGGCGCATGTCGGCCGTGAGGTACAGCTCGTAGTCGAGGGTCCGATCACGCTGCGCTCGGTGCTCGATGCACTCGAGGCCCGTTATCCGATGCTGCGCGGCACCATCCGCGATCACGGCACGCAACAGCGGCGCGCGTTCTTGCGCTTTTTCGCATGCGAGGAAGATCTGTCCCACGCGTCGCCGGACTCGCCACTACCCGACGCAGTTGCGTCGGGGAAAGAACCTTTCCTGATTATCGGGGCCATCGCCGGCGGCTAGCAGGCAATCACGCGGGCCAGCTCCCCATCCGGAAATCGAGGACAGCATACTGCGTGATAAGATTCTGCGGTGTCCGTCACCGATACTAGTCCTACCGCGCGCGAGGTTCAGCTCCGGGTTCAGGGGGCGATGTCCGGCGAACAGCGTCTTCTCCTGGCCTTCGAGATGAGCCTGTTCGCCCGGGACTTGGCCAGGGCGGGGATTCGGTGCGAGCATCCGGAGTGGGACGAAGCGCGCGTTGCTCGAGAGTTGCTGAGAATCGCCTTCCTGCCCGCTCCTCTGCCAGCACGGTTGCGATGAGCATTCCGGAAGTCCTGCAAAGAATCACTGCGGCGCTCGATCAAACCGGCATAGCCTATATGCTGACAGGATCGTTTGCCAGCGCACACTACGGCACCCCACGGTCAACTCAGGACATCGACCTGGTAATCGAAGCGACGGCGGGACAGTTGCGAGCCTTCCTTCAAAGTCTGCCGGGCGATGAATACTACGCAGAGTTAGATGCGGCCCTTGAATCTCACCGACGCGAGTCGTTGTTCAACGTAATTGATTTGACCACCGGTTGGAAGATTGACCTGATCTTCCGCAAGTCCCGCCTCTTCAGTCGGGAGGAGTTCGGCCGTCGCCAGCTTGTCAACCTTGAGGGGTTTCGTCTTTTTGTAGCAACTGCTGAGGATGTGATCGTCGCGAAACTCGAATGGGCAAAACTGGCGAAATCGGAACGGCAGATCGAGGACGTGGCAGCCATATTGAGGCTACGATGGGAATCATTGGACAAACCCTACTTGGAGAGATGGATCTCCCAACTAGGCTTGAAGGACTCATGGAGCGTTGCCAGACGCGCAGCTGGCCAGTCTGAGACCGGCGGCTAAGTCAAGTCTAGTTCTGTAGCTCTAAATCCTCAGAAGGGAACATTTTCTGATAGTGTCTGCCTTTTTCAGACACTACCCATTTTCTCCATAGCCAAGATCTTGAAGAAGCTCGCGCCGGAGAAGATCTCCCTTCGAGGACTCAACGATTTGGAACCGATACACTCTGCCTTCTTGCAGAGCGTCCCAGCAGAAACAATTTCGCCGCCCGACACGGACAACGTCTTGCATCTTCCCGAAGCAACCGTGCATCATAAAATGACGGTCGCACGAAGGATCAGGCGGCGGCTGCGCTCACTCCAACGCATCACCCGTTAAGGCACATGGCCCATTCGTCGCGACTCGCACTCCTGGCTCTCACTGCAGCCGTTATCGTTTCCCCTTTCGCGCGCGCCCAGGACAATTACGAAATCCAGGTTTACGGCTCTGACACCGTCCCGCCGCGTTCGACTATGGTTGAGATCCACTCGAATTTCACCAATGAAGGCAGCAAAACCGTGCAAGACGGAATGCTTCCCACGAACCATGCGGAGCACGAAACGCTGGAGCTCACGCAGGGTATCAACGACTGGGCCGAGGTTGGCTTCTACGTTTTCTCGAGCATCCAATCCGATGGCGGATGGCAGTGGGTAGGTGATCACATCCGCCCGCGCGTGCGCGCTCCTGATAGCTGGCACTGGCCGGTCGGGGTGAGCCTCTCCATGGAATTCGGCTACGTGCGCGCCCCATTCTCCTCCGACACGTGGACGTGGGAGATCCGTCCTATCGTCGATAAGAAAATCGGCCCTTGGTATCTCGCTTTTAATCCGGCTCTCGAGCGCTCGTTTCACGGACCGAGCGTGAACCAGGGCGTCACATTCTCTCCCGCCGCCAAGTTCAGTTACGATTTCACGAAGAAGATCGCAGGGGGGCTGGAGTACTACGCGTCCTACGGTTCGCTGGCCGGCTTTGACGCGCTCAGAAATCAGCAGCAGCAGTTCTTTCCCACGATCGACGTGAACTTCGCCCCGGAGTGGGAGTTCAACTTCGGAGTCGGAATCGGGGCGACCCGCTCCACCGACCACCTCATCGTGAAATGTATCGTGGGGCGGCGATTCTCGTGGCCCCACGGAAAGACTGCCAAGCTGAAGCTGGCGCAATAAATTCAACGCCGGCTCGCACGATCTCCTATCCGGCGGGTTCCGGAACGGGCGTTAGTGAAGGTGGCCCTTGCTGCGGTGGGGGAAGCGGATAGAGCACCAGGCTCAAGGGTCGATACCGCGCCGCGAAAAAATAAATCGAATACGCGGGAAAGAACACAATGGCCGGAACCGCGATCAGCGACGTCAAGTAAAGAAAAGCCGCCAGCAGAATGCATCCCACAACTATCGCCATGGTGATGGTAAAGACATTCCAGGTCAGCCCTGCGGTCTTCCCCGTCAGCACGGCAATAATTCCCAAGCCCGCGGCCGGAATGGCCACGATCAGAACAAGAATTATTGAGGCGATACCAATGACGATCCCGGCCCCGATCGCCATTACGATCTTCATCAGCACATACACCGCATAGCCACCTTGCTCCGCCTGGAGCATGGGCCACAACCGCCGCCAGCCCTCAACCGGCCCGATGTTCTCCAACGCCATTTGCGGCACTACAAAATCCTTGGTCAGCACATGAACCACTGCCACGAACACAACGAAAACGAACATCAAGAAGAAGACCACAGTCCCGCTCAGCACCAGTGCCAGTACATGTTCGCGCGGCGGGTTAAACCATCCCATTGCGAAGGCGAAGCCAGCCGGAATTCCCAGCAGTACCGCACCTCCTAAAAGCATAGCCAGCGTCAAGCCCAGCTGCCACAGAAAGTACCTCCAGCCAGGGGCTTGCCTGCGGGTCCATCCCTGCCGAATGTGACATTCTTTGGCCAGCACGCTGTCGAAGAGGATGAACCGCATCACGCTGCTGACGTACATCATCACAATTACGAAGACGAAAGCCGCTACTACGAGAATGGCGATGAGTCCGCCCAGAATCGCGGGATCGATTTTCGGCAACCCTTGTTCCATGAAATGGCGCGAAGATCCCGTATGATGCGGAAAATTCGTAGGAAGGTGGACACCTCCGCCGGAGCCCATCTCCCCGGCCAGCAAGCCGACCACCGCCAGTCGAGCCCATTGCCCGAAGCGAAACGGTTGCACGAGTTGCCGTCGAGTGTGCTGGAAGGCGAGCGTGATCGTATCTACCGCAGAAATCGGCAAGAATCACCTCGGCAAAATGCCTCAGCAGCAAGGTACTGCGAACCAGCAAGCGGAGCAAATCAATTCTTGAGCGATCACGTGACAGCAAACCGCCTGACCGGGCAGCCGAGGGCCTGCCCTGAGCAAAGTCGAAGGGCGGCTGTCGCTACGTACTTTACTCGTAGCGCAGGGCTTCGACCGGATCTAGCTTCGATGCCCGCATCGCCGGAACCAGGCCGCTGATCACGCCCACCACAAGTAAGACAACGGTGGAAAGGACCACCGTCATCATCGAGATGCGCAGATGAATGTCGCCTTGACCGGAATCGTCTTCAAACAAGGGACCCATCATGGGCAGCGTCCCGACGGACCAGGCAATGAGATACGACAACAACACGCCAATCGCACCGCCGATCAGCATAATCAGTAGGGTCTCTGCCAGGAATTGCAGCTTGATGTGGCGCTTGCGCGCTCCGAGGGCGCGCCGCAGGCCGATCTCGCGAATCCGCTCGTCCACCGACACGAGCATGATGTTCATGACGCCCACGCCGCCAATCCCAAGCGTCAAGGTGCCGATGAATGTCAGCAGAACCTGCAATCCGATCGTAAGCGCATCGATGACGGGCCGAAATTCATCCCGGCCGAACATCTGAAAAGCCTTTGGATCGGTGGGAGAAAAGTTCTGTCTTGTGGCCACCGCCGCGAGCACCTGCGCCATCGCTTTCTTTTCGAACTGCGGAGCGATGGGCTCAAACACCATCACTGCAGCATAGCGGGTGTTCCACAAATCGCCCGCCGCCGAATACGGAATCCACGACGACTCGTCGTCGCTGGAGAAGTAATTGCTGAGCTGAATCTTCCGCGCCATGACACCAATCACGGTGAAGCGTACGCCGGAGACCTGCACCGTCTCGCCCACCGCCGGGCGCCCGCTAAACAACTCTTCCTTCAGCCGACCCCCCAGAAAAATCACGCGCCGCCGTTCAAGTTCGTCCTCGGCATTGATCCAGCGGCCTTCCGACGGGACTTCATTCCGCATTTCTCCATATTCCGGACACACTCCGCGCACCGGTGCTGTCCCAACCATGCGATCGCCATATGCAATTCCGGGACGTCGGACCGTTTCAAGGCACACATGCTTCACGAGCGGCGCCGTCGCCTTCACCATGTCGAGATCCGCCTGCTCGAGGACAACCTTCTTTCCAGCTCGCTGCCCGCCCGGCTGCTCGCTGGTCTGCTGCGGCCAGCAGATCACTACGCTCTTACCGAACGCGTCAAAGCCATGCACCAGCACGCTGCGGAAGCTGCTGCCATACGCAATTAACAGAGTCACGGTCGCGATGCCCCAAACGATCCCCAACATAGTGAGGAAGCTGCGAGTCACGTTGCGCTTCAGCGCGATCCAGGCTTCGAGAATGATTTCAATCAGCATGCAAACTGGTCATGAAAAATCGTGCGGGACCGGGTCTCAGACCCGGTCGTGCCGAGCAACGCTCGGCTACTTGCTGTGCAGCCGGACAGAACAAACCCCAGTCGCGCAAGCGCGACTGTCCGGGGTCAGAGACCCGGACCCACACGATTCATCCTCCGGCCTCATAGCGCATCGCCTCGATCGGATCAATCGATGCCGCTCTTCGCGCCGGATAGAGCGCCGCTCCCACCGCGATCGCTCCCAGCAGCGCGGCGGCAATCAAACCCGAACTCCAACTCGGGATCAGGCGGCAAAAAAATCGGGCATGGGCAACATGTTCACCAGGGCGCAGAATCCAAACGCCACGCCCAGTCCGATTCCTCCGCTCAACAAAGCGATGATCAGCGCCTCAATAAAAAATTGCCGCAGAATCGTGCCCGCCGGAGCCCCAATCGCCTTGCGCACGCCAATTTCGCGCGTCCGCTCCCTCACCGCGACCAGCATCACATTCATCACGCCGATGCCGCCCAGGAACAGGGTCACGATCCCGACCGCGCCGAGAAAGAATTTCATGCCATCGGTCATGGTCTTGAAGGCCTGCGCTTCCTGAACGGTATCCCAGATTGGACACGCTTCCTTGTCGTTGGGATCGTAGCGATGCATGCGCGCCAGCGCCACGCGTACTTCGCGCTTACAGGCCTCGTGCTGGTCAACCGATTTCGGCGTCACCAGAAGTTGATCGAAGGTCTGATTGGTCCCGGGAGGTTTGTCCGGAAAATCTCGGCGCATCGCGGCAAAGGGCACGAAAACTTTGTTCACGTCCCAGCCGTCGTAGCTGGAATCCTGCTTCTTCTTCGCCATCACGCCAATGACGATGTAGGGAAAATCATTCAAATAGATCGTATCGCCCACGGGATTGCGCCCGGGAAACAATTGCTTGGCCGCGTCGGAGCCGAGAAATGCCACACGACGCGCCTCGCGCATGTCATCCCAGTCATAGAAGCGGCCTGAGCCGACATCGAGGCTGCGAATGTATCCGAACTGAGGATACGATCCGGTCACGGTGAAAGCCGCATTGTTGAAACTGGAATGCGTGCGGACCGTGTCCTGCTCGAGTTCCGGAATCGCGTACTCGCAGTCCGGCGACTCGGACTGGACGACTGCGACATCCGGATCTTCCCAATGCACAACTCGGCCTGCATGAGTACCTCCTGCCTGCAGGCTGGTACGGCCATGAAAGACGATCATCACATCTTTGCCGAGGTTTCGCGCCTGCTCTTCCTGGCCTTTGCGCAAGCCTTCTCCGGCTGCCACCATGAGCACTATCGACACGATGCCCCAGGCAATGCCGAACATCGTAAGAAAGGCGCGAAGCTTGTGCGACCAGAGGGTTCGCAGAACGTCGAAAATGAGATCGCGCACCGTCATGACACCCATTGGACGCAGCCGGGAAGAGAAGGTAATCCCATGCTGGCTTAGGGTTAGATACGCAGCCCGCAGGCCTTTTGTTGCAACAAAAATCGTGGCGCCGAAGGTACATGGAGGGACAGTCGCCGTTCGACTTCGCTCACGGCAGGCTCTCGGCTGTCCGCGGGGCGAAGTCCAAGCCGGATGGGTCTAGATTGGCCTTTGTGGGGCCGGGTCTCAGACCCGGCCAGGCCGAGCGAAGCTCGGCTGCGCGCTGCCCGACTCAAGCCTTCACAGTCATCGCGCCGACGCTCTCAATCCACTGGTCAAATTTCCGCAAAGCCAACTCGCACTGCACGCGATGCCGCTCCTTGCGATCGCGAATTTTCTTCTCCAGCAGCGGAAGGAGATCAAACGTGATATTCGCCGGCTGAAAATTCTTCGCATCAGCGTGCGTCACGTAGTGCGTTAGCGATCCGAAGGCGGAAGCCCGCGGGGCAGGGGCGATTTCGGCTCCGGAAGCAAGCCCGGCAGCGTGCATTCCGGCCAACAGCCCGGTTGCGATCGACTCCACATAGCCTTCCACCCCGCAAATTTGTCCAGCGAAGAAAACCCGCGGGTGCGCCTTCATCTGCAAGGTCTCGCGCAACAGAGTCGGCGCGTTGATGTAGGTATTGCGATGAATTTGCCCATAACGCAAAAAACGTGCATTCTCCAAACCCGGAATCAACCGTAGCACCCGCGCCTGCTCCCCAAACTTCAAATGATTCTGGAATCCGACCAGGTTGTAAGAATCCGCCCGCAGATTCTCCTGCCGCAACTGCACCACCGCGTAGGGCATCTTGCCCGTCCGCGGATCGAGTAAACCCACCGGCTTCATCGGGCCGAAGCGAAGCGTGTCGCGCCCGCGGCGTGCAATCTCCTCAATTGGCAGGCAACTTTCGAAGTAATTCAACTTTTCCCAATCACGCTCTTCCACCGATTGCGCGGCCAGAAGCGCATCGTAAAAGCGGCCGTATTCCTCTGGCGTCATCGGACAGTTGATGTAATCCGCCGATCCTTTGTCATAGCGCGCCGCCATATAGACGCGCGACCTGTCGATCGACTCCGCCTCTACAATCGGGCTGATCGAATCGTAGAAATATAAGTGTGGACTGTGTGGAGTGGGTGCCCCCGCCCGCTGAGACTTTGACTCCCCGGCCCCATCGCTCAGCCGACTAATCTCGGAAGCGAGGCCGTCCGAGGTCAGCGGACCGCTGGCGATGATGGTCAGGTCCCGGAGTTCGTCTACTGCCGTCACCTCTTCGCGTCTAACTTTAATTCGCGACTCCCGAGAGACCGCCTCCGTCACGCGAGTTGCGAATCTGACCCTGTCAACGGCCAAAGCGTGCCCCGCCGGGACCGCGCATTCCCTGGCGATTTCCAGCAGCAACGAACCTGCGCGGCGCATCTCTTCCTTCAGCAGCCACGGAGCCGTGTTCTCACTGTCGGACTTCAGAGAATTCGAGCACACCAGTTCGGCAAAATCCGCCGTCTGGTGAGCCGGCGTCGAGCGCACTGGCCGCATCTCGAAGAGTTCCACTTCCAGGCCTCGCCGCGCACACTGCCATGCGGCCTCGGACCCCGCCAGTCCCGCTCCGATAATTTTGATGATTGCCATTTTCTGTTTGTTTTGACGATCTACTTTGACAGACGGCGCGTCTTCCTCGGCTGGTGAATCTTCTCGTTCCTTTCCAGCATCTCGACGAACTCGCGAATCTTTCGGGCTCGGGTCTCCGCCTTTTTCACTGTCTGAATACGAAACAGTGCCGCGTAGCGATTCGCGCCATCGAGAGACTGAAAAAACTCCCGGGCTCCGGGACTCGCATCCAGCGCCGCCTGAAAATCCTCCGGGACCTTCGCACCTTTGGGCGAGTCGTAGGCCGCCTCCCACCTTCCAGTTTTCTTGGCCGCCTCGACCGCTTCCAGGCCTGCGATTTTCATCCCGCCGCTCGCGATCAGGACGACTGCCTTGTCGCGATTGATTTTCGACCAGATGCTCTTTGCCGAGCGCGGAAGGAACCGTTGCAGCCACGCCTGCTCACTTTCACCCCTCTTCTGTCCGTCGATCCACCCATAGCACAAGGCTACCTCGAGCGCTTCGCCGTAGGTTACAGATTGAAAGCCCGATCCTTTCTTCACCAGCCGCAACCACAGACCCTGAGAACGGCGATGATTCCTCTCCAGCCAGGTGGCCCAGGCAGCCCGAGTCGCAAATAGACGGATTGGATCGCCCGCTTCGCCGCTCTTCGTTTTGTTTATTTTCTTCGTTTTCACGATACCTTGCGATTCGGCGCAGCGCTTCATCGGTGAGCCAGCACTCTGGTCAAATTACTCGCGACCGTTATTATCATAAGGGATTAGGGATTGACTTTCTTGGTGGAGGATTCGATGACGCGCATCAGCCTAATCAGCTTCGAATCGGCAAATGCTGAAGTAAAGGAAATCTACGAGAAGGCTCTTCGCGGCAAGCCCGGCAACGCGCAGAAGGCGTTGGCGCATCGCCCGGAGGTGCTTAAGAATTTTCTAGGCTTCTACGCCAGCGTGGGGCGTTCCTTGGATAGAAAGTTGTACGAACTCATCTACCTTCGCGTGTCGCTGATCAACGGATGCCACTACTGCACGCAGCATCACGTTGCGTCGTCGAAGCGGGCAGGGTTGACCACAGAAGACTGGACGGCGCTCAAGGCAGGAGATTATTCGCGTTACAGCGATAGAGAACGAGCCGTTCTCATCTACGTCGAAAAACTGACGCGTACCCCGCACGACATCACCGACGACGACATCACCATTCTCAGCAAGCAGTTCTCAGAACCGGAAATTGTCGATATTCATCTGCTGACGGGGCTGGCCAACCTCACCAACCGCTTCACCGACCCACTCGGGCTGGAAGTGGAGTTTCCCGAGGAGAAGATCTGAACGATTGGTAATGAGGAACTGATTAATTCGGGAATCTAAGAGCAGACAATTGCATTCTGAAGTTTCAAATTGCCAAATTACTAAATTTCCCAATTGCCAAATCCGCTACAGAATTTCCCGCGCATCCCCGACGCGCTTGGTCACGCGTTCCCGGTCCAGGTATTCAAGCAGAGGGATGGCATACTTGCGGCTGACTCCGGTGAGTTCTTTGAATTTCGCCACATCCATTTTAGGAGACTTGAGTTTCTGCGCTGCGACTAAGCGGCGCAAATCTTCCAGCGCGCTCCGGTGAAACACCAGTTCATCGGAAATCTTGGCCAGCACTTTGTCCCGGAGAAGCAGCGTGACGATTTTCTGAGCCCGAGACTTGTCCACCTTAAGCCCTGCAATCACCTCGTGAAGCGCGGGAACTTTCAATCCCGCCATCGCAAAAACCTCTTCAATTTTCTTCTTAGACTCGGCTTCCTCGTCCTTCATGACCACGCCGTGGCCCGGGAGTCGCACTAGATCGCCTACGATTTCCACCTGCTTTGCTCGCGATGCGTCTTCCAAAACTCTAGTGAACACCTCCGGCCTCACATCGAATAGTTGACTGCGTAGCTCCTCTTTGCTCATTCCTTGCACGAGTGGATTTTTCTTGTGAAACAATTCCAAGTGAGACGACATGACCTTTGGAATCCTCATTTCCATCCCCGTCCGCGAAATCAAGATGTCACCGACCCGCGTAAGGCGATCGATCTTGGAAGCTGTTACACCGATATCCGCCGAGGTCCAGCCTGTCCTCGCAACGGCCTCCGCGATCGATATTCCTCGCGTGCCATTCCCAACCACAAGGCTCCGCAGCGCTACCTCGCGCGAGGGATTGGATCTCCTCTCAAGATGATCGAAGTGAAGGCTGGCATTGATGATCTTCAGGGGGGCGTCATTGGCCACAACCACCCCGCCGCCGATGGTCACGACAGGCGAAAACTGCCGGATGATGAATCGGTCTCCGGGCAAAAGCAAGGCGGCATCACGCAATCTGAGCTGTACAAACATTTCTTCACCCGGCGCGATCTGAGTCGCGTATCGGGGCGGCTCCAGTCCCACGCTCCTGGCCGCAGCGGGAGTCACTTCAGACCGCGTATAAAACACGACCTCTGCCACCGTCTCCATCGTGTTGGAATGGAGGTGGACCCGGCCCCGCGATTTCAGGGGGCGCGGTGCAGAAGGCAATAGTCTCAGACGCACATCCACCCGGCGCGTGGTCGCAAACGTCGCAACTGGCGCCAGCGTCATTCCCCGCGACAGATCTTCCGTGCTCGCGCCTGCCAGGTTCAGCGCAGTGCGTTGTCCAGCCACCGCGGTGTCGGCAGGCTGTCCATGCACCTGCACTCCACGGACTCGAACTTTTCGGCCAGAGGGAAATACTTCCATCTCCTCCTCGCGTCGGATCGTGCCGGCCACCAGGGTTCCGGTTACAACGGTACCGAACCCTTTCATGGTGAAAACGCGGTCGATCGGCAAGCGTGCCAAGGCGCGGGAATCCCGGGGCTGCGCTTCCGCGGCCGCTGCGATCAACGCCCGCTTTAAATCGTCCAATCCGGCGCCCGTCAGAGAACTCACCGCAACAATAGGGGACTTCGGCGCCTCGATAAATGTTCCCCGCAGAAACTCCTCGACCTCCAATCGCACCACATCGAGCGTTTCTGCATCGACCGCGTCTGATTTGGTGAGCACCGTGATGCCGCGCTGCACGCCGAGTAATTGCAGAATGTCGAAGTGCTCCCGCGTCTGCGGCTTGATCGACTCGTCGGCCGCGATGACCAGCAACACCAGATCGATGCCACCAACCCCGGCCAACATGTTGCGCACAAAGCGCTCGTGGCCGGGGACGTCCACGAAACCGAGGTGCAGTGGCTCGCCGTTCGCGCCCGGCAAATCCATGTGGGCGAAGCCCAGATCAATGGTGATGCCGCGGCGCTTCTCTTCCTCTAACCGATCGGCATCGATCCCAGTCAGCGCCCTTACCAGCGCCGTTTTCCCGTGGTCGATGTGCCCGGCGGTGCCTACAATGATCGACTTCATTAAGAGAATCGTAGCAGGAGAGCTGGGTTCACAAGCACTTTCCCACGGCTCTACCCTACTGCGCCCCCGAAATGCGACAATAGAAGCTCTTCCCATGGCCACCTCTTTGACCTCTGCTTTTTCCCCGGAGACTCTCCGGCAGCACGGCCTCACGCCCGATGAATACGAGAAGATCAAGCAACTTCTCGGCCAGCGCGAGCCTACTCTCACCGAACTCGGCATCTTCAGCGTGATGTGGAGCGAGCACTGCTCTTACAAGTCATCACGCGTACATCTGAAACGCCTGCCCACACGCAGCAAGCTCGTGCTGCAGGGCCCGGGTGAGAACGCCGGCATCATCGACATTGGCGACGGCTGGGCCTGCGCCTTCAAGATCGAATCTCACAATCATCCGTCGTTCATCGAACCCTTTCAGGGCGCAACTACGGGAGTAGGCGGGATTCTGCGCGACATTTTCACCATGGGCGCAAGGCCGGTTGCGATCATGGATTCGTTGCGTTTCGGTCCAATCACGCCGTCGAAGAATGTTTCCCATCAGGAACTTCACAGGAATCATTCCGTCCTCGAGGGCGTGGTCAGCGGGGTCGCCTCTTACGGCAACTGTTTCGGGGTGCCGAATCTGGGGGGCGAGACGAAGTTCGAACCCTGCTACTCGGGAAATCCGCTGGTGAACGCTTTTGCGTTGGGTCTGGTACGAAAAAATGAAATTTTCTACGCAAAGGCGGCTGGCGAAGGCAATCCCGTGATCTACGTTGGCGCGAAAACCGGACGCGACGGCATTCACGGCGCGACCATGGCCAGCGAAGAATTCAGTGAAGGCTCGGAAGCGAAGCGGCCGAACGTTCAGGTCGGCGATCCGTTCCTGGAAAAGCTCCTGCTCGAAGCCTGCCTGGAAGCCATGCAGACCGGGGCGATCGTCGGCATTCAAGATATGGGCGCGGCGGGACTGACGTGTTCGACCTGCGAGATGGGTGGTCGCGGCGGTGTGGGCATTGACGTAGAACTGGACCGCGTCCCGCAGCGGGAAACTGGAATGACTCCTTACGAGATCATGCTCAGCGAGTCACAGGAGCGCATGCTGCTGGTGGCGCAAAAAGGGCGCGAGAACGAGGTCTTTCGCGTTTTCGAAAAATGGGGACTGGATGCGGTCGAGGTGGGCAAGGTAACAACCGGCAACAGACTGCGCGTTCTGGAGCACGGCAAAGTGGTGGCGGAGATTCCGAATCCGGCGTTGACCGACGATGCCCCTTTGTACAAACGTCCGCTGGCGCGGTGGGAGCCACCCGTGCCGCGCGAGATGCCGGAGCACATCAGACTTGGTGGGGTGAGCGACCTCACTGTGAATCTGAAGCAGTTGCTGGCCAGCCCGAACATCTGCGGCAAGCGCTGGGTGTGGCAGCAATACGATCACATGGTGCAGACCAACACGGTCGAAGCCCCGGGCGCGGGCGACGCGGGGGTGATCCGCATTAAGGGCTCGCAGCGCGGGCTGGCGATGGCGCTCGATGGCAACGGGCGCTGGTGCTATCTCGATCCGCGGCTGGGCGCGATGCATGCGGTCGCCGAAGCAGCGCGCAAAGTAGCGTGCTCGGGAGCGACTCCTGTGGGGGCGACGAATTGCCTGAATTTCGGGAATCCCGAGAAGCCGCACATCATGTGGCAGTTTTCGCAAACGATTGATGGGATCACGAAAGCTTGCGAAGAATTGGAAATTCCCATCACCGGCGGCAACGTCAGCTTCTACAACGAGACGCTGGGCGAAGGCATTTATCCCACGCCCGTGCTTGGAGTCGTGGGAATCCTCGAGGACGTTCACAAGGCCGCAAAAATGCATTTTGCCGCGCCCGGACGCACGATCGTGCTATTGCGCGCTGGGGACTCCGGCGATATCACCGATGCAGAGAGTGAGTTTGGGTCGTCGGAATACGCGAAGGAAGTTTTGGGAACACTGTGGGGATATCCGCCCGAGCTTGACCTGGAGAAGGAAGCCGGGCTGCAGAAGGCTGTCATCGAATTGATTCAGCTTGGATTGGTGGATTCGACGCATGACTGCGCAGACGGTGGCTTGGCAGTCGCGTTAGCGGAGAAAGCATTTCCGAAGGGCGTGGGTGCGCGAGTGAACCTGGCATCTGGCGGTCTTTTCGCGGAATTCGCACTGTTTGGAGAAGATGCCAGCCGAATTCTGATCTCTTGCGACCCGGCGAACGTAACGCGAATCAAAGAAGTAGCGGGGAATCACGGCGTGGCGGCCGACGTGATCGGAGAGACGATTCCGGGACCGTTGGAGATCTCGCTCGATGGCAAGCTCGTTATTTCGGCGGCGGTCGCGGAATTGAGCGAGGCGTACGAAGGCGCTTTGGAATCGGCGCTGCGGACCGATCCGGAGTTGGTGGCGGCGGATTGATTCACGTCAAAAGCTTGAACCACAGAGGGCACTGAGAAACACAGAGGTTGAGCTAAAGGCCAGGAGCTAAATGCTGATTTCCGACAAATTTCATGACGAGTGCGGTGTGGTGGCGATCTTCGCGCATCCGGAGGCGGAGAAGCTGGCTTACCTGGGGCTGCATGCACTGCAGCATCGTGGGCAGGAATCGGCAGGGATCGTCTCCTCTGACGGCCTGACATCGCGCGTGCACAAGAACATGGGCTCGGTAGCGGACATTTTCACCGAGGACGTGCTCTCGAAAATGCGAGGCACGCTGGCCATCGGCCATACGCGGTACTCCACAGCCGGAGACTCCGCGCTGCTGAACGCGCAACCGATCCTGGTGCAATCGAACAAAGGATCGATTGCCGTGGCGCACAATGGGAACCTGGTCAACGCCATGCAGGTCCGCGCCCGGCTGGAGAGTCAGGGCTCAATCTTTCAGACCAACAGTGACACCGAAGTAATCGTTCACCTGATCGCGCTCTCCAAGGAGCACACGCTGCCCGAAGCGGTGGCGGACGCCCTGCGGCGCGTCGAAGGAGCGTTTTCGCTGGTGATGATGAGTAACGACCGCGTCTTCGCGGTGCGCGACCCGCGCGGGTTCCGGCCGCTGGCCATGGGCCGGATCGCGGCGCTGGAAGGTCAGAAGCATGACACCATCGTCTTTGCCTCTGAGACCTGCGCGTTCGACCTGATCGGCGCCGAATATGTGCGCGACGTAAAGCCTGGCGAGCTAATCGTGGTGGGGCCCGAAGGAATCAGTTCGCGCTTCTATTCCACGGCCGCGCCGCAATCGAGCTGCATCTTCGAGCACGTGTACTTCTCGCGTCCCGACAGCATTGTCTTTGGACGCGCAGTGCAGACCAGCCGCGAGGAACTCGGGCGCCAACTGGCGCGCGAAGCGGGGGTGGAAGCCGATCTCGTCGTTCCCGTGCCGGATTCGGGCGTGACCGCAGCGGTGGGCTATGCCGCCGAGAGCGGGCTCCCATTTCGCTTTGCGTTGATCCGCAACCACTACGTCGGACGGACCTTCATCGAGCCCAGCCAGAGCGTGCGCGACTTTGGCGTGAAGCTGAAGCTGAATCCAGTGCGGTCGCTGCTGCAAGGCAAGCGCGTGGTACTGATCGATGATTCGATCGTGCGCGGCACCACCAGCCGCAAGATCGTGCGCATGATCCGCAGCGCGGGAGCGAAGGAAGTACACATGCGCATCTCGTGCCCGCCCACGATTTCGCCCTGCTATTACGGTGTAGATACGCCTTCGAAGAAGCAGCTCATTGCCGCCAACAAGTCCGTGGACGAGATTCGCGACTACATTGGCGCGGATTCGCTGGCTTATCTCTCGCTGGAGGGGCTCAAGAAAGCTTGCGGTGAGGGCGAGAAAATCTCGTATTGCTCGGCTTGTTACACGGGGAATTATCCAACCGACATCATTGATGTCGAGGAAATTCAGCCGGCCGCGGTGCGACGCTAGATTCCTCGCTTCGCTCGGAATGACAACAAAAACTTGACGGCGAAAATTTGGGAGCATCGGCATAGGGGGGAGAGTCGCCTCTCCTCCCCTGCCACACCACCGTACATGCGGGTCCGCATACGGCGGTTCCGTAGGTTGAGCCGGTGAAGGCCGGGGGTTCGAGTCATCTTTCGCCACAGGAGCTTCGCCACTCGGCAGGTTTCCGTTTCGGCTTCACCGTCTTCTGAACCTGCAAAGCTCAGCCGGAGCTGATTGGCAGGCGCATGGCTGCCATGAGTCCGATGTTCTACTACCCACGCTTACGGTTTGGGCCTTCCTCACTTCCGTGAGTACTACGCCCGCTGCTGACTTCTGCGCCAAGATCAGAGTGAATCGCTTCGCCCTCAGTCGGGAATCCCCGACGTGTCGCAGATCTCCCGAGATAAGCTCGACCGCTTTCGATACGCGACCGCCGGATTTACCACCAGTGCCCTTGATGGATATGGGCTTCGCTGTCACTTGCCAGCTCGCCCGGCACCGTAGGCCTCATCATCCAGTTCGTGTTCATCGGCCCGTATCTTTGCTCCACGCTTCCTTCGGACCCCACCTCGCGGTGACGCCCTTGCGCTTCGCTACCCTTCACCTCCATCAGGTTGGGACGGGACTTTCACCCGTAGCTGCCGAACATGCTCGGCGTACAAGCAATCGGGGCGACCTTACGGTCGCCCCGAGGTTTTTTGGGACCGAGAGACTGGATCACCTTCCGTAAGCTCGTGGACTACCGGCGGCTTAGACCTGCGGCTTTCGCGCCTGCGCTACCCGTGGGATGGACTGCAGATCGGAAATGATTCGAACATCGTCCCATGCGGCAAGTAGCTTCTGTACCCGCCCGGCAATGGTCCCGCTGACTTCCAGGATGACCCATCCCCCGGGACGCAGAGCTGCGCGAGCCTGCGGAAGCAGGCGGGCAATCACCTCGACTCCCCTGGGTCCGGCAAACACGGCGTTGCGCGGCTCAAATTTTCGGACCTCCAGTTGAACGTGATCTTCTTCCGATTCACCCACATACGGCGGGTTGGAAACGACGAAATCCAGGTCGGCGAAGTTGAGGCCTTCCAGCAGGTCCGCTTGATGGAATTGGATGCGGTGCTCGAGTTGATGGCGGGCCGCGTTGGCACGGGCGATTTCGAGGGCGTCAGCTGAGATGTCGGTGGCGTGGATTTCGGCGCCCGGAAATTCTTTGGCTAGGGCGAGGGCAATGCAGCCCGATCCGGTGCCAACGTCGAGAAAGCGGACGGGGGACGTAGAGCGCCGCACCTCAGACGTTGAAGACAAGCGTTTGTCCGGGGTCTGAGGTCTGAGGTCCGACGTCCGTAGTTCGAGAACTGTTTCGATGACCTGCTCGGTCTCCGGGCGCGGAATCAGGACCGCAGGGGTAACGATGAGGTCCATGCCCCAGAATTCCTGATGTCCGGTGATGTACTGCGCAGGCACACCACGAGTCCGTTCGGCGAGAGCCGATTCATAGCGGCTCTGTTGTTCTGGGGTAAGTTCGCGCTCGGGATGCGCGTAGAAGTAGGCGCGGTCGCAATCGAGGGTAAACATCAGGAGTAACTCGGCGTTCAGGCGCGGGGAGGGGACTTGGTCCGCGGTCAGGCGGGTGATGGCGGTCGTGAGGGCTTGCTTGAGCTGCACAATACCATTTCACCACAGAGGCACAGAGGCACGGGGAAAACAATCCTTGGCTGCGAGTTCCTATCTTGAATTTGTCCCTGTCTTCCACTGATAGGTGAGATAGATCATCTGACCGATGTGGTGCTGCATGTGAGCCGCGCACTGGACGATCATGTCAAGGCGGTTCTGGGCGGTCGCGCCGAGACCGGAGTACTCTCTCGACCAATCGTCGGGCGACTGCGTGCGGATCGTTTCTCGCACCATGGCAACGGCGTTATCGAAGCGTTTCAGCGCTTCCTCCTTCGACGGAGGATTGGGGTCGTTGAACTCGCGCGGGCGGTCGCGGACGTAGCCGGTCTTCGCGATCTGCGCACCGATGTAGTAGTTCAGGTTGCCGGTGAGGTGCAGGACCAGGTGGCCAAAACTGTTTCCGAAAGGGAATGGCTTTTGCCAGAACTGAGTATCGGTAAGGGGCATGGCCAGCTCGCGGACTCGGGCAGCATTCGCGGCATAGCGATCGGCAAGAACGGATACGAGAGTCCCCTCAATTCCGGACATATTCTCTCCCCCTTCGCGGGCAAGACCGCCCACGTTCTTCCCCTAAACCACGCTGGCGGCTTCCTGCTTCAGCTTTTCTGCCTGATAGTAAGTAGTGAGCGCTTCAATGAGCGGCTGCAACTTTCCATCCATAACGGCTTCGAGTTGATGGATGGTGAAGCCGATGCGGTGGTCCGTGAGGCGGTTCTGCGGGAAATTGTAAGTGCGGATTTTCTCGCTGCGGTCGCCGGATCCCACCATGGCCTTGCGCTCTTTGGCCAGGGCCTGCTGCTGCTTCTCCATTTCGATTTCGTAGAGGCGGGAGCGCAGCACACGCATGCCTTTTTCGCGGTTCTTGATCTGCGATTTTTCGTCCTGGCAACTGACGACCGTGTTGGTCGGAATATGCGTGATGCGAACAGCCGAGTAGGTGGTGTTCACCGACTGGCCGCCAGGGCCAGAGGAGCAGAAGGTGTCAATGCGTAAATCTTTGGCTTCGATCTTGATGTCAACGTCTTCCGCCTCAGGCAGCACCGCAACCGTGACCGCTGAGGTGTGAACGCGTCCCTGCTGCTCCGTAGCGGGCACGCGCTGTACGCGGTGAACGCCGCTTTCATACTTCAACTGAGAGAAGACCCGGTTGCCTTCGATGATGGCGATAACTTCCTTCAAGCCGCCGGCGGACGATTCCGACGACGAAAGCACTTCGACCTTCCAGCGCTGAGTCTCCGCGTATCGGGTATACATGCGGAAAATTTCAGCGGCGAAGAGCGTGGCCTCGTCTCCGCCCGTTCCGGCGCGGATTTCCAGGATGATGTTCTTTTCGTCATTCGGATCCTTGGGCAGCAAAAGCACCTTCAGCTCTTCCTCAACCGTCTTGACCCGACCCTCCAGTTGCGTGAGTTCCTCCTGCGCGTAGGCCCGCATCTCCGGATCTTTTTCGTCGGCCAGGAGGGCTTTGCTCTCCGCAATTCCCCTGGTCAGATCTTTGTATTCGCGATATTTCTCGACCATGGGCGCGATTTCAGCGTGGGCCTTGGCGGTCTTCTGGTATTTCGCCGAGTCGTTGACGATCTCCGGCGAAGCGAGAGCGTTGGTCAGCTCTTCGTAGCGGGCTTCGATTTGGTCTAAGCGTTCAAACATGTTAGTCGGCTTCCGTAGAGACGTAGCTCGCTACGTCTCGGTTCGCGCCGCGGCCCGTATTTGGGCGAGAGAGACGTAACAAGTACGTCTCTACGGCATTGTAGTGTTGTGAGGAGGCGGAGAGAAAGTATTCGCGGCGGGGCCGCTAGGCAATCACCAGTTCCCCACCCCGCTCTTTTTCCAGCGACATGGCGTGGTCGAGGGCGGCAATGGCACACTGGGCTTGCTCGTCGGAGGGTGGCTTGGTGGTGATACGTTGCAGCCAGAGCCCGGGAGCGGTCATCAGCGCGAACAGCGATCCGCGGTGCTTGGCCGCGAAGCGGATAATCTCGTAGGAAACTCCAGCGATGACCGGCAGCAGAGCGATGCGCGAGGCAAAGCGCGCCCAGAACGTGGTGAACGGAATCATCATGTAGAAGCCGATCGAGATCAGCATCACGGTCATGAGAAAGCTGGTGCCGCAGCGCGGATGATAGGTCAAATATTTCTGCACGGCTACGGTATTGAGCGGGTCACCGTTTTCGAAGGCAAAAACAGTTTTGTGCTCGGCGCCGTGGTACTCGTAGACGCGGCGGATATCCTTCCAGAGCGATACTCCCCAGATAAAAAGCAGGAACAATGCGAGCCGGACAGCGCCATCGATCAAGTTGAAAACAATTCGGCCGCCCAGCGCGGGATCGATTTTCTTCAGTTCGGTCGCCGCCAGCAAGGGGATGTATTTGTACGTGAAGATGAAGAAGGCCAGCGAGATCAGGATGTTGACGGCTGCCAGCCAGTTGCTGATGGTGGCAGCCTTCTCGCGGGTTTCGGATTTCGAGGATTCCGCCTCGCTTTGCTTTGGCGGGACAGCCGAGACCGCCGTTGCTCCACGATCCTTTTTCTCGTCTTCGTGCATCATGTCTTCAATAGCGACATTGGCCGAGAAGCGCAGGGCACGGTAGCCGAGATTCATGGCGTAGCCGAGTGTCATCACTCCGCGCACGACGGGCCAGGCCATCCATTTATGTTTCTCAGAGGGGCGTTCGAGCGGTTCACTCATGGTGACCACTTCGCCGGAAGGTTTACGGCAGGCGATGGCCCAGGCGTGCGGGGAACGCATCATCACTCCCTCAAGCACTGCTTGTCCCCCGACCAGAGTTTCTTCCCCACTCTCGAGAGCTGGGAGAAGCTGTATGGCGGCGAGGAACCGCAGGTGATTTCTTAGTCTACGCACGAGGGTCTGGATGCTCCTAACAGGGACACGACACACTTTTTAGAATAACACAGGCTGGGTCGTTTGAGATTGGGTTCCGGACGGGCTAAGTTAAAGTAGGGGCGAGGGTTAGGCGAGGGCCGGCCCCTCGCGACAGCCGGCGGGACGCCCGCGCTACGATTGGAGATTCATGCAGCGGTTGGCGACGGCTTGCGAAGCAATTGCGGGGACGACGAAAAGACTGCTGAAGACGGGAATCGTTGCGGATTACTTGAAGTCGCGTTCGACCGACGAGGCGGCCGTGTCGGCGGTCTTCCTTTCGGGACGGGCGTTTCCGGCTTGGGAAGAGACAACGCTGCAGGTTGGCGGGCGGGCGCTTTGGCAGATTGTGGCGGAGCTAGCGGGGAAAGATGAAGGTGAACTGACGAGCACGTATCGCCAGCACGGCGACTTGGGAGCGGTCGCGGACGCGGTCCTTCCCGAACGCGCAGGTCAGGGCGTGGCCGTGTTGGAAGTGGATCGGACATTTCGTCAGATTGCCGCGACGCGTGGACCAGCGGCGAAGGCGGCCGTCGTCCGCGATCTGATTTCGCGCGCCACGCCGCTTGAAGCCAAGTACATCGTCAAGATCATCACCGGTGATCTACGGATTGGATTGAAGGAGAGCCTGGTCGAGGAGGCGATTGCCAGGGCCTATGACAGAACGCTGGCGGAGGTGCAACGCGCCAACATGCTTCTTGGCGACATCGGCGAGACCGTGCGGTTGGCGTCCCGGGGCGCACTGGCGCAGGCACAGATGCGGTTGTTCCATCCCCTGGGCTTCATGCTGGCAAGCCCTATTGAATCGGCGGAGGAGGGGCTGAGTTACTTCGCGGAAGCCGCCGTGGAAGACAAGTACGACGGCATCCGCGCGCAAGCGCACGTGGCGGATGGCGAGGTGAGGTTTTTCTCGCGAACGCGGGATGAGATCACGGAGTCGTTTCCCGAGTTGCCAGACGCGCTTGCCGGCCTGCCGCAAGACGCCATTCTGGACGGTGAAATTGTGGCGTGGGATTATCCCAAAGATCTTTCCAACACGCGCCAAATGGTGGACGAACCCGCCTCGGAGGCGAGCGAGCAGAAGGCGATGAACCTGGGGCGGGCGCGGCCCTTCAGCGTATTGCAGCAGAGGCTGGGCAGGAAGAAAGTCAGCGAAAAGATGCTGCGGGAGATTCCGGTCGCATTCCTGGTGTTCGACGTGTTGTATGCGGGCGGGGAGTTGGTGACGGATCATCCGCTGCGAGAGCGAGCCAGGATTCTGGATGCGCTGCTGGCCGAGAAAGATCGTTCTCACCACGGAGACGCTGAGTTACGGAGAAAATTAGGGGCAAAGGCGGCACAGGGGAAGCTAACGTTCGGAAATGAGGACGTGGTGACGGCTCACGTCATTCGCGCGCCGGTCTTTCGCGCTTCGTCGGCCGAGGAATTGGAAGAGCTTTTCGTGGCAGCGCAGGCACGCGGCAATGAAGGGTTGATGATCAAGGATCTCGACTCGGCATATACGCCCGGCAAGCGCGGGAAATCGTGGCTGAAGATGAAGCGCGAACTGGCCACGCTGGATGTCGTCGTAACCGCGGTCGAGTACGGACACGGCAAGCGCGTGGGTGTCCTCAGCGATTACACTTTCGCCGTGTGGCAAAGCGACAAACTGGTGAACATTGGCAAGGCGTATTCCGGTCTCACCGACGCCGAGGTCGCCGAGATGACACAGTGGTTCCTCGATCACACGGTGGAAGATCAGGGATTCCGCCGGGTGGTTGAGCCGAAGGTCGTGCTGGAAGTGGCGTTCAACAACATGATGCGGTCGGAGCGGCACGAGAGCGGCTACGCTTTGCGGTTTCCGAGAATTGTGCGCCTGCGGCCGGACAAGTCGGCGGAGGAAGCAGACACGATTGAAACCGCAAACAAGATTTTCGAAAAGCAGACAACAGGGTGATCCAGGGCCAGACTATTTTCGGCTGGCGGGCGGCACAATACCGTTCATCCGCAGATATACCACCAGTTGGCCGTAGTGATCCGAGATGTGCCAGAGCGCAGCATTCAAAGCCGCGAGCCGGTTTGGTCCCCAGTACGGCCCGGGGTTCGGGTGCAACAGGTTCTCGGAGTTCGTGCCGGAGATGACCTTGTCGATCATTGTGAAAGAATCGCGAAGATACGCCATGATCTCGGCTTTCGACTTGGCCGGGTTGGGACCGCCAATGTCGCATCGCTCTGGCGGCTTTTCACCCGACATCTTCTTCGCCCATGCCTCATTGCCGCAGGCTACATGTTTCACCTGCTCACCAAATGTACGAACGTCGCTGAACTCGCCCTGCGTCGGCTTAAAAGATCACTTGTCTTCGGGCATGGCTTCGGCCAAGGTAGTGAACTCCTGCTCAACACTCTTCCAGATGAAGTTGACCGAGTCAGGAATAGTTTTGGGGGGTGGCGGACCTTGCGCAAGTGCCCCGGACGAACCCATCAGCAGCACGCCGATGATCGACCTACGCAAGATCAGCGCCCATAAACCGCTCCTCATAAGTCCTCCCCCGCCTTAGTGCTGGTGACTATGATGGTGCTCTTCGCTCTCCGCCACCGGGATGACACACCCGTGCGCCACTTCGCAGCAGACCACGTGCTCGAACTGGATCGTCGTGTGATCGATGTGGAAGCTGTGCAGCAAGCGCTCCTTCACGTCGCGCAAGATGCGCTCGCTCACTGATGGGGGAATATCGGCAATTGAGATATGGCAAGAGAGCGCGTGGGTCTCTGATCCAATGCTCCATACATGCAGATCGTGCACGTCGTTGACTCCGTTCGACCGATCGGATCGCGGACTCGATCTTCTCCAGCTTCATGCCGCGCGGCGTGCCCTCCAACAAAATGTTGAGCGTTTCGCGCACGATACCGAAACCCGACCACAGGATCAGCACGCCAATGCCGAACGAAAGCGCGGAATCAATCCAGTAATCTCCCGTAACTAGGATGGCCCAGCCACCGGCGATGACGGCCGCCGTCGAAAGTGTGTCGCCGACTTCATGCAGCAACGCGCTGCGAATGTTGACATCGCCGCCAGAGCGACTGCTCGAGCGATAGAGAAGGAGCGCGATGACTCCGTTCATCACCACACCGGCAGCGGCCACCCACATCATCACGCCGGCCTGCACATGCTGAGGATGCTGCAGGCGGCGGAACGCCTCGTAGAAGATGAAAAACGAAACTGCGACCAGCGAGGTAGCGTTGACTAGCGCCGCCAGTACTCCGGCGCGATGGTAGCCGTAGGTCTTGGTGGAACTGGCCGGGCGCGACTGAAAGTAGACCGCGACCAGGGAAAGCAGCAGCGCGAGGAAATCGGAAAGATTATGTCCGGCTTCGGACAGCAGCGCCAGGGAATGCGCGCGGATGCCGGCCACCACCAATAGCACGATATAGGCCATGGTCACCGCGAGCGATATTTTCAGAACCCTCGTGGGACCACCCGCGCCATGAACGTGCACGTGCATCCTTCCAGTGTAAGGGCGTAGCGAACGCGCTTCAAGCGTCCCCCGGCAGAAAACATGATGCGAAGCCGGAGTTTTATCGCCCCAGCTATGGGTCCGGACCGGGTCCTGACCCGGCTGGTCGTCGCCCAGATGCTTCCCAAGAGGCGTCGCAAGCACAGGCACAGAAACTGAAGTCGTCGCCTCGAATGCCGATGTGGCCTACAGAGAACAGGCGGGCGCGAGCAAGTACGTCCCTAAGCGCCGGATGAGATGTGGCGCTCCGGACTGTTCTGCAAACCATGGCCCGCTGTCAGAGAGCAATCTATGGACGAAATCGTTAAGGATTTTCTTATCGAAAGCAACGAGAACCTGGACCGACTAGACCAGGAACTGGTGAAACTGGAATCGGCACCTTCGTCCAAAGAACTGCTGGCTAGCATTTTTCGGACGATTCACACGATCAAAGGCAGCTGCGGATTTCTGGGATTTGCGAACCTGGAAAAGGTGGCTCACGCCGGGGAAAGCTTGCTATCGCTCCTGCGCGATGGGAAACTCGCCCTGAGCGAGGAGGTGACCAGCGGATTGCTGGCCATGGTCGATGCCGTGCGCTGTATGCTCGGCGAAATTCAGGCCAGCGAGCACGATGGCGAGAACGGCTATCCCGAATTGCGGGATCAGTTGAAACGGCTTCAGGCCGCTGGGAACGAGAAACCAGCGCCGGCGACAGCTTCAGCAGTTTCAGGCACGCCTCCACCTGTAGGCCCGAGCGCCGATGATGGAGCAACCGTACCCGCATCGCCCCCTGCGGACTCCGCAGCCTCCTCCCACGCAACCAGTATCCGGATTTTGGACGTAGGTCCGGCCAGACCGACTCCTCCTCCGAGGGAAGAGCTGGCGGCGCTGTCGAACCCTGCGAGTAGCGCTTCGAATCGCCCCGTCGCGGGAAAAATTGGGGGGATTCTGGTGGAACGCGGAAGCGCGAAGCCGGAAGATATCGCGACTGCCTTGCGCCAGCAGGAACTGGGCGACCGCCGCCGCGTCGGCGAAATCCTCGTATCGCTTGGAGTGTGCTCGCAAGAGGATGTTCTGGCGGCACAGCAGATCCAGGAGGCGCGCGGACGGGAATCGGGAGTGGAAACTGTCCGGGTCGGCGTCAACCTGCTCGACAAGCTCATGAACCTGGTAGGAGAACTGGTACTGGCCAGGAACCAACTCCTGCAGTTCTCGAATGCGGCGCAGGATGCGGGCTTTCATGCCGTCTCCCAGCGCATGAACCTGATTGCGACCGAACTGCAGGAAGACGTCATGAAGACCCGCATGCAGCCGATCGGCAATATCTGGAACAAGTTTCCCCGCACGGTGCGGGATCTGGCTCACAGTTGTGGCAAAGAAGTGCGCTTGGAGATGGTCGGGCAGGACACCGAGCTTGACCGGACGATCATCGAAGCGATCAAGGATCCCCTTACGCACCTGGTCCGAAACTCCATGGATCACGGGATCGAGGCGCCGGAAGCGCGCAAGCGGGCGGGAAAAGACGCCACTGGCGTCCTGACATTGCGGGCTTTCCACGAAGGCGGGCAAGTAAACATCGAAATCAGCGACGATGGCGCAGGGCTGAACGCGGACCGCATCCGCAAAAAAGCGGTCGAGCGCGGGCTGACGTCCAGCGCGCAAGCGGCGCACCTGCCTGACCGTGACATCTTCAACCTGATTTTCCTGCCCGGCTTTTCCACCGCGGAAAAAATCACCAACGTGTCCGGCCGCGGTGTTGGGATGGACGTTGTCAAGACCAACGTAGAGAAGATCGGCGGCACGGTCGATGTGCAGTCGGTCGCCGGCAAAGGCACGACCGTGCGCGTTAAGATTCCACTGACCTTGGCCATCATCCCTGCCCTCGTCGTCCGGTGCAGCGGGGAACGCTTCGCCATTCCCCAGATCAGCCTGACCGAACTGGTACGGCTGGAGTCGGGCAAAGTGATCGAGACGGTGCACGGGGCCCCGGTCTACCGGCTGCGCGGGCAACTGCTCCCGCTGGTCTATCTCAGCCAGACGTTAAAAGCGCATCCGACGGGACCGAACGCTCCATCGCAGATTCTGTCTCGGGGTGAGTTGACGGACTTTGCGGGGGCGCGGGAGAAACACCATCAATGGCTGGGCCGGTTGAGGGACATGCTGGCTGGCAAGACAACGATGACGGTGGGGCAAGCCGGTTCGCCACAGGAGTGTGCGCTGGGAAGGTGGCTTTATGGTGTGGGGTTGAAAGACTACGGAGTCATCCCTGAGATGCGCATCCTGGAACAGGCTCACAAGAACTTCCACATGGCGGTTCGCGAGGTTGTGGCTGCAAAAGCGAACGGCGATGATACACATTCGAACGAGATGTTCGCCCAGGTGGCGCCACTGTCCGAGAAGGTTGTGGACCTGCTGATCACCGTCGAAAAAACAGCGATTGAGCTGCGGAACGTGAACATTGTCGTTCTGCAGGCCGAGGGTCAGCAATTCGGGCTGGTGGTGGACGACATTCTGGACACCGAGGAAATCGTGGTCAAGCCCCTGGGAAAACAGCTGAAGGGCATCAGCGCGTACTCGGGAGCGACCATCATGGGAGACGGTCGGATCGCCCTGATTCTCGACGTGCTGGGCCTGGCACAACGGGCCAAGGTCATTGCCGAAGCGCGCGATTCGGCACGCGACGAACGGCACAGCGAGATCGCCAAGGAAGGATCCCGGGACGACCACGCGTTCCTCCTGGCCGAAAATGGGCTGGAGGGTCGGGTGGCCATCCCATTGTCCTTGGTGGCGCGCCTGGAGGAATTCCCCCGGACCGTGATCGAACGCGCCGGCACGCAGGAAGTGATGCAGTACCGCGGGCAGATCATCCCTCTGGTGCGGCTGTCCCAAATCATTCCCGCAACCAGCGACGCGGAGATGCTGGCGAATGCGATTTCGATCCAGGTGGTCGTCTATGCCGAAGGCAAGCGCACCGTGGGCCTCATTGTGGACCGCATTGTGGATATCGTGGAGGAGCGCGCCGCTGTCGAGTCGCTAGCGCCCCGCGCCGGCGTGGTGGGTTCCTTCGTGACCCAGCGCCACGTCACCGATCTGCTCGACGTGCCCGCCATCGTGCGGGCGGCTGTTCCCGGACTGCTCGATGCAGCCGAAGCCGAGGCAGGAAGGACCTAGGAGCAATCCCATGGCATCACAACAGTTCTGCACGTTTTTTCTGGACGGCTATCTCTTCGGCGTACCCGTGCCGCAGGTGCAGGAAGTGATCCGCTTCCACGAAATGACCCGCGTGCCCCTGTCGCCCGAGGTGGTCGAAGGGATGATCAACTTGCGGGGGCAGATCGTGGTCGCCATCGACTTGCGTCGGCGCTTTGGCATGGGAGACCGTCCTGACTCCGAACTGCCCGTGAATGTCGTGGTGCGGGCCGACGGCGGTCCAGTGAGCCTCCTAGTGGATGACATTGGAGACGTCCTGGAGGTCGACGAGGCCAGCTTTGAGTTCCCTCCCCAGACGATGAAAGTGGCGCGGGAACTAGTGCGCGGAGTGTACAAACTGCCGGAGCGCCTGTTGCTGGTGCTCGACACAGACCAGGCGGTCAGCGGAGGAGAGGGTGCAGTCCGAACGGTGGGCTAGTACTGCATGAGTTTGTTGGAACTCAGTACTCACATGAATTAAGCGGCGCGGGCCGCAACCAGGAGGAGAAGAAATGACAGCACCAGGTGTTGCGAAAGACAAACTGAGCAGAGGCAATTCGAAGAACCGCCGCAAGTCCTCTGTAGCGCTAAGAAGGCAAGCATCGAAGCCCGTGGACAAGGCTGAAATCTACGACTTGATCCCCGGACTGGTGATCGTTATGGACACCAACCACACCATTCTTGACCTCAACGAGCCTGCAGCACTGGCTGCGGGGAAGTCCAAGCAAGAATGCCTAGGAGCTAAATTTTGGGACTTGTTCGACAATCCCGGCTGCAGAGCTGGAACTTGTGCGGCCGCCGAATGCGTTAGGACAGGCAAAGTCTGTGAAGGAGAGGCTAGACCTATCGTCCAAGGCAAAGAGGTGCCTGTACTTGTCACCGCGGCTCCACGTTTCGATCAAGCCGGACGGGTGGTAGGCGCGGTCGAACTCGTCTTCCCCGCCGCGGACGAGATCGGACTAGCGGATGAAATCAGCCGAATGGCCACCGCGGCAAAGGAAGGGCAACTCAGTGCCCGAGTCGACGAAAGCAAATTCAAAGGCCGTTATCTGGAAAGAGCTAAGGCGTTCAACGCGATGTTGGATGGGCTCATCGGGCCGCTGAGGGTGGCCGCTACGTACGTGGACCAGATCTCCAAGGGCGACATACCGGCCAAGATCACGGAGAACTACAGCGGGGATTTCAACACCATCAAGAGCAACCTCAATGCTTGTATCGATGGCCTGGGTGGGTTAGTTGAGGCCAACGAGGTTCTGCAGTTGATGGCAGCGAACGACTACACGCGTCGCGTCCAGGGGGCGTACCAGGGAGTCTTCGCGGAGGTCGGGAAAGCAACCAACAAGACGGCCGACACCCTCCGGGGAAGCATGGAGTCGATCGCACAGAACGCGCAGGCTCTGTCGAGTGCCTCCGAGGAACTCTCGGCCACCAGCCAGCAGATCTCGGCGAACTCCGAAGAAACATCCGCTCAGGTGAACGTCGTCTCGCAGGCCTCCAAGCTGGTCAGTCAGAACCTGCAGAGCGTGTCCACAGGCGCCGAAGAAATGACTGCAACCATTCAAAGCATCGCCACCAACGCCCACGAGGCCGCGACCGTGGCCTCCAACGCGGTGCAGACCGCACAGGCCGCCAATGCCACCGTGGCCAAGCTAGGTACGTCCAGTGCGGAGATCGGCGAAGTCATCAAGGTCATCACTTCCATCGCGCAGCAGACCAACCTGCTCGCCCTCAATGCCACTATTGAAGCCGCCCGCGCCGGCGAGGCCGGCAAGGGCTTTGCCGTCGTCGCCAACGAGGTCAAGGAACTGGCCAAACAGACGGCCAAGGCCACCGAGGACATCAGCCGCAAGATCACCGCCATTCAGACCGACACCAAAGGAGCGGTGGAGGCCATCGGCAGCATCAGCGAGGTAATCAACAAGGTCAACGACATTTCTGGAACCATCGCCACGGCGGTGGAAGAGCAGAGCGCCACCACCAACGAAATGACCCGCAACGTAGCCGATGCGGCCAAGGGCTCGGGAGAGATCACGCACAACATCGAAGGCGTAGCGGAAGCGGCGCGAGGCACCTCCTCGAGCGCGCAGGAATCGCAAAAGGCAGCCAACCAACTGGCGGAGATGGCGGCGCAACTGCACAGTCTGGTGGGACAGTTCAAGCTTGACGACAGGGCCGGAGTCGGCGCTCTGCCTCCCACGCACGAACGCGCCAAAAGCATGGCCGCCCGCGCCGGAAGATGAAGGCGAGAACCCAAGGAGGCCAGGCTGATTGCCGGAAGCCGCAAAAAAGCGAGTACTCCTGGTTGACGATGCCGTGGTCGTCCGCAGGACGCTGTCCGATGCTGTCTCACGAGACTCTGCCCTCGAAGTCGTGGGAACGGCCAGCAACGGCCGTATTGCGCTCGCCAAGTTTGCTGCGCTCAAACCCGACATCATCTTGCTGGACATCGAAATGCCGGAGATGGACGGTCTTGAAACCGTGCGGGAGTTGCGCAAGATCGACGCCCGCGTTCCCATCCTCATGTTCAGCACGCTCACCGAGCATGGAGCGTCAGCCACTCTGGAAGCGCTCGCCTTAGGCGCGACGGACTACCTCACCAAGCCGAGCAACACCGACATGGCAGCCACCTTGGAAACCGTGTCGCGCGAACTCATCCCCAGACTTCGTGCCCTGTGCCATTTGCCTGAGGCGGCAGGGACGCAGGCGGCGCCGAGCGTGGTTCCGGCTGCGGTGCACCCCCAGCACAAATCACGGCTGATAGCTCCGGTACAGATCGTAGCCATTGGGGTATCCACTGGCGGGCCGGATGCCCTGGCCCGGCTGCTTCCGTCCTTGCCCTCAACCTTGCCCGTCCCCGTCGTGATTGCCCAGCACATGCCGCCGATCTTCACATCCCTGCTGGCGACGAGGCTTTCCGCACGATGCTCGCTTCCGGTGCGCGAATGCAAATCCGGAGAGGCGCTGACTGCTGGTTGCGTCTTCATTGCACCGGGAGATTTTCACATGGTGACCACCAGCGAAAATGGAGTGGCCCGTCTGAAGACACACCAGGGGCCCAAGGAGAATTTTTGTCGGCCTTCAGTCGATGTGCTATTCCGATCCATAGCCAACGTCTACGGGGCCAGAGCATTAGCCGTGATTCTCACTGGCATGGGACAAGACGGGCTGAAAGGATGCGAAGCTCTCCGCAGATTAGGAGCCCGGATCTACGTGCAGGATGAAGCCAGCAGCGTGGTTTGGGGCATGCCGGGCTTTGTAGCCCGGAGCGGTCTGGCGGATAAGATTCTGCCCCTCGCTCAAATTGGCAGGGAGATTGTTCGGGCGACCACCATGCAAATCGCCGCGCGAGCTCAATCTTGAAGTCTGTTGACGTTCTGCACGAGTCAGTTCTTGGTCAGGCTGTTGAGGTAGCGGTTGTTATAGAACGTGGTTGTCTTCTGCACGAACTCGAGAACCTTGAGCATCCGCTCGCGGCCTTCCCGGTTCATCTCCCGGAACTGCACCGCCACGCCGGAGCCGGGATCGAGTCTCGCCACCACGCCCTCGGCCGACAAGGTGGCATCATCCATCGAAAATCCAAGCTTGATTTTGCTGCCAGGCGCAAGAATGGTGCTAGTTTCGATGTAACACCCTCCCAGGCTGACGTCCGTAAGGTTGGCGAACAGGGGAGTTCCGCCTGCCTCCATTTGCATTTCGATCGTAACCCGGCACTTCAGGCGCGGATGGGAACGGCGGTCCTTGTAGGAAAGCTGCTTCTGCTTTTCCAGATACATGCGGCGGTCGGCTTCGGCGAGAAGTTGCTCCGCATCTTTGCCGTCGTCGGGATACAGAGCGCGTCCGACGCTGAGCGATAGGATATCTTCTCCGCAGACGTCGCTTCCCGCCTGCCTGGCCAGGGCCCGCATTTGTTCGGCCTTCTTTGCGGCGGCATCGGCCGCCAGGCCGGGGGCGATGACCACGAATTCGTCTCCGCCCATGCGCGCAACGTAGTCGTATTCGCGGCAACTGTCTTTCAGGGCCTGGGCGAAGAGGCGTAGCACGCGATTCCCCTCCAGATGGCCGAAGCGGTCGTTAATTTGTTTGAAACCATCCATGTCGGAAACCATGACGGTCAGCGCTAAATTGTCGCGCTTGCAGCGGGCCAGTTCGCGGTCGAGCTGCAGGAAAAGAGAGCGGGCATTGGGCAGCCCGGTGAGGTAGTCAGTGGTCGCCGAGTCTTCCGCCTGCTGGTACTTGAGCGCGTTCTCGATGGAGAGCGCCATCTTGCCGCTGACCGCGAGCAGAATGCGCAGGTGGTCGGAGGTGAAGGCGTCGCGCTCGCCACGGTAGAGCGCCAGCACGCCAATGACTCCCGCGATGCCTTCCAGGGGCACCGCAATCGCAGAGCGCAAGGTGCTGAACTTCGAAGGATCGTTCAGGTATCCCGGTTCCACGGACGGATTACCGTTGATGATCGGCTTCCGGTTGTGCGCCACCCAGCCCGAGAGTCCCTGTCCAATGGGAATGCGCAAGGAAGAGAAGAGCCGATAGTTGTCTCCGTTCACGTATTCGGGAATCAGTTCGGCTTCGCGCTTGATGTAGATGGCGATCGCATCGTAAGGCACCATCGGCTTCAGCTTCACCGAGAACACGGAGAGCGTTTCGGTCAAACTGAGCGAAGCGCCCAGGTCCTGGCTCAGTTCGAACAACGATTGAGCCTCCTGCCTTGCCGCCGCAATCGAAGACAGGAACGTGTTTTCGCGTCCCGCATAATCTTGCGCGGTGGCGTTCTCGAATCCTGCAGCCGGCTCCAGGCCACGCTCGATCTTGATGGAGGTGGAGAGCGGACCGTTGGGATCCTGCCCCGCCTTGGTCACGGCGAGCCGCTCCAGGTACTGATAGCGCTTCTGCAGGATATCGACGACCTTCGGATCGAACGACTTGCCCGATTCGGCGGCCAACTTTTGCATGACCTCCCGCAGAGGAAGGGCGCGCCGGTATTGGCGATCGGACGCGAGCGCATCAAGATAATCCACGGCGGAGAGAATGCGCGCTCCGACAGGGATCTCCGCTCCCTTCAATCCCATGGGGTAGCCAGAGCCGTCCCACTTTTCATGGTGGGCGCGCACAATCGGCACCACGGGATAGGGGAAACGCACGCGCTCCAGAATCTCGGCGCCGACCAAAGTATGAATTTTCATCTTCTCGAATTCTTCCGGCGTGAGGCGTCCGGGCTTGGAAATGATGTGTTCCGGCACCGCAAGTTTCCCAATGTCGTGCAGGAGCGCGGCGGCGTGCAAAGCCTCCAGTTCGGCTCCGTTCACTCCCAACTCTTTGGCGACTTCAATGGCATAGATGCGGACGCGCTGCAGGTGCTCGTGGGTCGTGTGATCCTTGGCTTCAATAGCCAGAGCCAAAGCCTCGATGGTCCGAAGATGCAGGTTCGCCATTTCCTCCACGTGGCGTTTCTCGTCCTCCAGTTTGCCGAGGTAGAGGCGATACGAGCGGTAGATCAGATAGACCGCGGGCACGAGCAGCAGCGACGTTTCCCAGTTGAAAGTATGGTTGAGCCACGCAATCGCGCCGGCGATTCCCGCGCCCACCAGGTAGTAAGGGAATGACCAGAAGTAACAGTCCACCAGAATCCGGATCAGAGGCCGGCGCTCGGTCAGCGAAATGACTGCCGCGATGGAGCCCGCGTTGGCCATGAAGTAAACCGTGGCCGCCACTCCCAGCAGAACCGGGCGGCTGCCGATCAGCAGGTTCGGCAGCGGATGGTGGTATACGACGTACGCAAGCGCTGTGGAGATCGACCCTGCGCATACGTTGAACGTCACCTGAATCGCCCGCGGACGCTCCGGATACAAGCACTGGGCGAGCATCGATGCCGCGCCCAGAATGAGCGTTTCCGTAAAGCTGAGTTCAAGGACGCCGATCAGAATGAACAGAAAATTTACCGACAGCGTGCCGGTAATTCCAGGCAGGTTCACCTTGAGCCGCGACGCCAGAATGGCAATGCCTAAATAGCAGATGAACTCTGCAATGTTCTTGCTACTCTGGTGAACTCCTCCGTAGATCAGCGTGGCAAGCCCCGCTATCACCACCAGGCTGATGTACAGCTTGGCGAAGGCGGACAGTCCTCTCCACGATCGGGAGTGTGTGGGCAGAGTTGTAGCGACGCTGGTTGCGCCAGTCATTTGAATGAACTGCTGCGGCCGGGCGAGGGAATGCCCAGCCTCCTATGAATACCAGCTAACGCGTTTAGAAACAACGATTTGGATGATTTCTAATAAACTTCGGTAACTTGCGACCAGGTACCGAGACAATTCTCCTGAATTGGAATTTGTTACGAATGGGATAAGTCGAACTGCCAGCAAGGTTTCTGTTGTTTGCGGAACGGTTGGAACGCGTCGAGCCGGCTGAGGAAAAGTCGGGGGCGGCTGGCCAATCAGACCGAGTGAGAAACGTCCTCTTCGGACACATCCAGATCGGTGTTGGTCGCGGAGAGCGCAGCCGAGGACTTGCCACGCCGCATGGCCACGATTCCCGTGCGCACCATCTCCAGCACGCCGTAGGGCCGCAGAACTTCGAGCAGGCCATCAATCTTGTCTTCGGCTCCGGTGATTTCAATGGTGAGCGACTCCGGGGCTACGTCGACGACGCGCGCGCGGAATACGCTGGCCAGCTCCAGTACATGCGACCGCGCCTCGTGCGTGGCTGCCACTTTAATCATCGCCAGGTCACGGACGATGGCGGGCTGGTTCGTGATGTTCTCCACTAGCAGCACGTTGACGAGCTTATAGAGATTGGCCTCGATGCGGCGGGCCTGGTCGCGGTCGGCGTCGACCGTGATGGTCATGCGCGAGACCTCGGGCTTTTCGGTGCGGCCCACCGTGAGCGAATCAATGTTGAAAGCGCGGCGCCGAAACAGCGAGGCCACGCGCGTCAGGACGCCCGGTTTGTTCTCCACGTACACCACGTATGTGTTCAGCATGTTTTCTCTATTCGTCGGCCGCGGTCTCGACGATCTTACTGGGCCGCCGGATCATCTCGTGCAAGGCCGCCCCTGCCGCCACCATGGGATAAACCGTGTCCTCTTGCTCCACCCGGAAATTGATGAGCACCGGGCCATCATGCTGCCGCGCCGCCTGCACCGCGGGCACCACCTGCGAGCGCTCGATGACGGTCATACTGCGAATGCCATAAGCCTCGCCGAGCTTGGCGAAATCCGGATTGAGCAGGGGCGTCGCGGCATAGTTGCGCTCGTAGAAGAACTCCTGCCACTGCCGCACCATGCCCAGAAAACCGTTGTTAATGATGGCGATGTGGACCTTCAGCTTTTCCTGCACAATGGTCGCAAGCTCGCACAACGTCATCTGAAAACCGCCGTCGCCGACCACCACCCACACCTCCGCTTCCGGCCGCGCGACCTTCGCCCCGATCGCCGCGGGCAGCGCGAATCCCATTGTGCCCAGGCCTCCGGAGGTGATCAGGCTGCGCGCCTTCTCATGCTTGTAGTACTGTGCCTCCCACATCTGGTGCTGACCGACGTCCGTCACCACCACGGTGTCGCCGCCGCGAGTCTCGCGCCACAGATCGTTGATCACGTGGGCCGCGTAAAGATGCCCGCTGTCAGGCAGGTTCTGAATGTCGCGTACGGCGGCGTCGCCCTTCAGCTTGTCGATCGAGTCGAGCCACTCGCTCCGGTCTATGGATTCCACGTGCGGCAACAACTCATGCAGCACTTCCCGCAAATCTCCGACCAGAGGAACATCCACTTTGACGTTCTTGTTGATTTCCGCAGGATCAATCTCGATGTGAATCTTCTTGGCATTCGACGCGTACGTCTTCAGGTTCCCGGTCACGCGATCGTCGAAGCGCATCCCAAAAGCCAGGAGCAGGTCGGCTTCCTGAATCGTGTGATTCACCCAAGCTTCGCCGTGCATGCCCATCATGCCCAAGTTGAGCGGATGCGACGCGGGAAACGCGCCCAGTCCCAGCAACGTGAGCGCGACGGGAATACCCGCGCGTTCTGCAAATTCGCGCACTTCATTCATGGCTCCGGAAATAATGATGCCGTGACCGGCCAAGATTACGGGGCGCTTGGAATTGTGAATTAACTCCAGCGCCTGTTCATATTCCTTCCGCTCCGGCGATAGATCGGGACGATACCCCGGCAACTGCGGCTTGGCCGCTTCCCAGTCAAATTCGCAGGTCGTCTGCTGCGCGTCTTTGGTGATATCGACCAGGACGGGCCCGGGCCGTCCCGAGCGCGCAACATAAAAAGCCTCCCGAATGGTTCGCGCCACCTCACTGGCGTGGGTCACCAGATAATTGTGTTTGGTGATGGGAAGAGTGACGCCGGTGATGTCGGTTTCCTGAAATGCATCGGAGCCGATCAGCTTGCTCCCCACCTGGCCGGTGATGCAGACGATGGGCGACGAATCGAGCATGGCTGTGGCGATTCCCGTGACCATGTTAGTGGCGCCCGGGCCAGAGGTGGCGACGGCAACTCCCACCTGCCCGCTGGCGCGCGCGTAGCCATCGGCCATGTGCGTCGCTCCCTGCTCGTGCCGCACCAGCACGTGATGAATCTTGCTGTGCTTCAGCGCGTCATAAGCTGGCAGAATGGCGCCGCCCGGATAACCAAAAACGTGCCGCACGCCCTCCCGTTCCAGACATTCCCAAAGAATGCTGGCCCCGGTCATGCTTTTTCGAATCATCGATGTGCCGTCCTTTATGCCAACCTTCCTGCATCTCCTAAAAAGCAAAACCCACCGAGCCAGCGTTTCTGGCGGGGCGGGATTCGGGAGCCTTCAAGATTTCCTGTTTCTCAGCTCACTGGTTCCCTCCACACCGGAGCGGGTACAAAAACTCGTACCCCGCAAACTAGGACACGAATTCGGTGTAGGTAGCGGTTATTCATAGTTGTATCAAGAGGTGCTGAGATGGTATCGAAGCCAGAAGGTTGCTGCAAGTACAAAGTCAGGCTAGCCTAGCCGCAGAGCGGCGAAAGAATGCAGCCCACCGCGTCAGCCGTGGGTGGGGCAAGTGGAAAATGAGCAAGCACCAAAGGCGCGAAAGAAGAGTGACTGCGACTCCCGCCTTACAGTCGGAGTACTTTCTGCTTTACGTCCTGGGCGGCTTGCATTACATTTTCCGGTCTGCCCAGATCGCGCCAATAATATTCGTCCGCACGAAACGCGACAATCCTTTCTCCCTCTCCGGCCAGCCGCAGATAAGAAGTAACAATCGAGAAAACGCCCTCTTCGGTCATCTTCGCGAGCAGCCGCGGAGAACTCACATGCACACCGGAAAATGCCAGCGCCTGCGTTTCCCGAGAAGGCCGCACAATTTCAGGCGCCTGATCGCGTCCGGAGCGCCGTCCGCAGAGCTGATTCTGTTCGTCGAACAGCAGATATCGCGACGTCTCGCGTTCCTGCACCGCCAGTGTCGCGAGCGCCTGATTTTCCCGATGAAACTCCACCATGCGGGCCAGATCAATTGTGCTGAGAACGTCGACGTTATGCATAACAAACGGCTCGTCCGACTTGCTGGAACCATCGAGAAAGAACCGCGCCGCTTTCTTAAGCCCCCCGCCGGTATCGAGCAAGACTTCCTCACGCGAGATTTCAATCCGCATGCCGAAGTTGTCGTGCTCCTTCAGATAACCAACGACCATGTCAGCAAAGTGATGCACGTTGACGATCGCTTCGCGAACCCCAAACTGCCGCAGGCGCCGCAGTGTGATCTCCAACAGCGTATGCCCTGCCACTTCCACGAGTGCCTTCGGGCGATCGTCGGTGAGCGGACGAAGGCGCGTGCCGAGGCCTGCGGCCAGGATCATTGCCTTCATTGCGTGGACTTCGCCGACTCGGATTTCGCCGCTTCGGATTTCTCCGGTTCGAGTTTTTCCAGCTCGCGATGCCGCAAGACCACCTCGACGCCGTTCCGGCCTTGCAGCCGTTTCGCCACTTGCTCCGCCAGGTACACGGAGCGATGCTGCCCCCCCGTACACCCGAACGACACCATCAGGTTCTTGAATCCTCGGCGCTGATAGTTGTTCACACTGGCATCCACCAGCGACATCACGCTGGCCAGAAACTGGTGCACGCTTTCCTGCTGGTTCAAGTAGTCGATCACCGGAGCGTCCCTGCCTGTGAGCGTCTTGAAGCGTTCCTCGCGTCCGGGATTCGGCAGGCTGCGTCCATCAAAAATGAAGCCACCGCCATTCCCACTCTCATCTTTCGGCAGGCTTCGATGAAAAGAGAAACTGAAAATCCGCACCACCAGATTGTCCGCATCCGAGGCCAGCCCCTGCAGTTTCTCCGAAGCCAGCATGCTGTGGAATGCGCCCGTCAGCGTGGGAAGCGCTATTGGCAGCGTGACGTTGTGCAGCAACCAGCGCAGGTTTTTCAGCGCATACGGCACGCTCTGCAGAAAATGCACTTTGCGCTCATAAAATCCGCGGAACCCGTATGCTCCCAGCGCCTGCATGATGCGGATATACACATAGGCGTAATAGTGCTGCATGAACGTTTCGCGCTTCAAATCGACAAAGCCCGCCAGCGTGTCGAGATAGTGATCGAGCAACTGCTGCCGCAACTCCGGCGGCAGATCGGCCTTGGCATCGTACAGAAGAGAGGCAACGTCATACTGCAGCGCGCCCTTGCGCCCGCCCTGATAGTCGAGGAAAAACGGCTGCCCCTCAAGCAGCATAATGTTTCGTGATTGAAAATCCCGATAGAGAAAGTAGTCCCGCCCCGCACTCAACAGGAACTTGGTCAGGCGGCTGAAATCGTCTTCCAGCGCCTGTTCGCTAAACGGAATGCCCGCCAGCCGCAAAAAGTAGTACTTGAAATAATTCAAGTCCCAGGAGATGGACTGCCGGTCAAAACTCCCGCGCGGATAACAGACCCTGTAATTCAAATCCCGCCCCGCCTCGATCTGAAACCTCGGCAATGTCGCGATGACTTTTCTATAGGCTTCGACCGCCGATGGAGCAATCTGCTCGCCTGTGCGATGCTTCGAAAGAAACTCAAAGAGCGACGTGTCCCCCAAATCCTCTTCGAGATAAGCTCCGTGGTCTAAGTCTTCGGCATAGATCTCCGGCACGGGCAAACCGTGCTTGCGAAAATGCCGGGAGAATTCTAGGAAGGCCGCATTCTCTTCGCGCACGTCATACAGAATGCCGACCGCACTGATTTTTCCGCCAGCCAGCCGGATGATCTTGCGCCCCGACCCGCCGAGCTGACCTTGCAAGGGCTGCACCCGCTCGACCGGCAAGTGGAAATGTTGCTCAAAAAGGTTCTTTAGAACGTCCATGAAATGTGACTTCGGTCCAAGGTCAACGATTCACCACAAAGATATCATCGAAGCGAGACGCCATCGCGCGAAACGTCGGGAAATCACAGGGGCTTATAAAATGTAGACCGGCTAACCTTTTAGGGCTTAGACAATTATGAGTGGATTATTAGGCAAACTCCCGTGACCAACGCGAAGTCAGGAACCGATGCCAAGCTATTGAAAGGAACTGGTGGCGGCGAGTGGACTCGAACCACTGACCTACGGATTATGAGACCGTCGCTCTAACCACCTGAGCTACGCCGCCACTTGCCTGCAAATCGGGGAGGATGGACGAAAGGAACCTTTGCGCCGCTTCGGCATTCGCAGCACGGCGCAACGAACCCGGAGCGTTACACTCAAGTTTCAATTCTAAGAGCGCCTGCGAAATAGGTCAAACACAGGCGCGCGGCAACCGGATATACTCTGCGGCATGATTCATCTGTCCCTAAAACCTACCGTTCTCAATCTCAACCCGAAATAGCCAAACGTCATGAAAGCGATCGCTGTCATCCCTGCCCGCCTGGCTTCCACGCGTCTGCCGCGCAAGCTGCTGCGCGAAATCGCGGGCAAGCCGTTGATTGGAGTGGTGTACGAGGCGGTGCGTTCTTCGCCTTTGCTGGCGGAGGTCCTCATCGCCACGGACTCAGAAGAGATCATGGGTGTCTGCCGCGGACATGGTTGGAAAGCGCAGATCACGTCGCCTCGGCACCGCAGTGGCACCGAGCGTGTGCACGAAGTGTCCGGTCGCGAGACAGCTGACGTCTACATCAACGTCCAGGGGGATGAGCCTCTCACCCGCCCCGAGCACATCGCTACGTTGCTCCAAGTCATGGAAAGCCCTGCGGCCCAGGTGGGAACACTGATGACTCCCGCAGCCGAGGTCGATATCCCGAACCCGAATGCGGTGAAAGTGGTGACGGATCTCAGCGGTCGCGCACTATACTTTTCCCGCGCCACCATACCTTTCGATCGCGACGGCACACGGCCGCCTTACTTCAAGCACCTCGGACTCTACGCCTATCGCAAACCAGCTTTGGACCGCTTCGTGAACCTACCAGAGTCGTCGCTCGAACGAAGCGAACGTCTAGAGCAACTGCGCTTTCTGGAAAATGGAATCCCGATCTTCGTGGGCGAGACCCCGCACGACAGCGTAGGGGTCGATACCGAAGAAGACCTGCAGCGCGTAATCGAGATCCTGAAAAGACGCTGACCGTCGCCCGAACTCTCCCGAGCGCGGCGAGGGACCTGGGTTTCCTTCTTGCGCGAGCGCTTCGTTCGGGGAACAGGCGAAACCCTGGATCCCTCGCTTCGCTCCGGATGACAGTGTCCGTTCAAACCTGCGGATTCAGATTGTGCTTTCGGCTCCACTCCTTCGCCGCCGCCAGACGCCTGGAAATGGCAGGATGCGAATGGAAAAACCACTCCACCCACTTCGAAGGCGTTCGCTCGGCGAGGTTCTGCTCCGCCAGCTTGTTCATCGAGGTGATGAACGGTTCCACGCTCGCGATGGACTCGAAGGCATACCGGTCCGCCTGCCGCTCGTGGAAGCGGGAATACGCGTTGAGCGCAGGCATCAGCAAGAATGACAGCACCACGGAAACCAGCGCGAGCAGCGGAAGGTTTGCGAAGTCAGACAGTTCCTCGAACATGTGCTGGTCCACCGCGTAGTGCAGAACCCAGTTCGCCGCCCAGAAACCGAACAGCGTGATTCCGGCCTGCACAAAAATGCTCTTCAGAATGTGGCGATGCACATGGTGCCCGAGTTCGTGGGCCAGCACCGCTTCGATCTCCTCTGGCGTGTAGTTGTCGAGCAGCGTGTCGGCCAAAATGATGCGCCGTGTCGCGCCCAGCCCGGTAAGCGCCGCATTCGCCTTCTTGCTTTTTTCCGAAAGCTTCCAGCGGTACACTCCGCGCACCCGCGTCCCGGCGCGCTCGCTCAGCACCACCAGACGGCGACGGAGGTCCTCGTTATCCAGAGGCTCGAACTTGTAGAAGATCGGAAAGAGAACGACCGGCGCCAGCTGAGCCAGAACAATGAACAGGCCCATGAACAACGCCCAAGCCAGCATCCACCAATGCTGCGGCCATTGCCGGATCGTCAAGTACAACACTTCTACCACGATGCTTCCCAGCACCAGTCCGACCAGAAAGGCCTTTACCTCGTCCCATGCCCAGGCGCTAAATCTCTGCGTGGAAAGGTTGAATTTACGCTCCTGCAAGAAGCCGTAGTAGTCGAGACCAACGCCCAGCACCTTGCTGATCACCAGCAGCAGCAGCAGGTATATAAAAAGCGACAGCGAATAATTCTGAAATCCCAGGCGGTAGGCCAGGTCCCGCAACCCACCCGACCATCCCGTCAACAACAAAACAATCAGAAATACGAATCCAACCACAAAATCGGCAATGCCCAGCCACCGCCGCATGCGATTGTAGCGGCGCGCTTCAGGCGAATCGGACTGAACCGGATTGAGATCTTCTGCCATGAAAATCGAACTTTCGATGTCTGTTACTTATTCCTCACAAAGCTCTCACCTGTAGCCAGGAGCTCGCTGACTAAATCCGGCGAGGAAGCCTCGGTGTAAAGCCGCAACAGCGGCTCAGTCCCAGACGCGCGGAACAGTATCCACGCTTCCGCTCCATTCCCGTTGGTCGGCGCATCGAGAAAGAACTTGACCCCATCGAGGTGCTCTTTCTTGAGGACAGGGTAGCAGCCCAGAGTCTGCGTGCTTTCCGCGCGAGCACGCTGAATGGCGCTCTGCTTCATGTCTTCGGGAATGTGCAGATCGCGGCGCCCGTAATAATGCGGGCCAAACTCGCGCTGCAGATCGGCCACCAACTGCCCCAGCGGCTTGCCTTCCTCCGCCATCACATTGGCAAGCAGCAGGCAATTCAGTACTCCATCGCGCTCGGGTAGGAAACGCGAATATCCAATGCCGCCCGACTCTTCTCCTCCAATCAGGATTTCTCTCTCCATCATCAGGTCGGCAATATATTTAAAGCCAATGGAAGTTTCGTGCAGCTTGCGCCCGTATTTTGCGGCGATGCGATCCAGCATACGCGTAGTATTGAACGCCCGCACCACATCCCCCGGCCATTTCTTGCGCTCCAACAGCCAGCGCAATAACACGCAGAAGATCTTGTGCGAGTCCACAAAGCTGCCGTCTTCGGCAACCGCGCCGATCCGATCTGCGTCCCCGTCAATGGCCAGCCCGGCATCGCACTTCTCGCGAACCACCGTCTGCTGCAGCATTGCCGTGTGCGGTTCGATTGGCTCCGGATTGATACCGGGGAACAGAGGGTTCAGTTCCTGACGAATCGCCACGAATTGCACGCCGCGCTCGGCAAAAACTCCGGTCAACACGCCGCGCCCAGAGCCATACATGGCGTCCACAGCAAACTTGAACTTCGTTTTCGCGATGAGGTCCATGTCGGCAAAACCGCAAACCGCAGCGATGTAGGCTTTCTTGAGATCAACTTCCTCGATGGCGGCCTTGCTTCCTTTCGGTGCGGCACCGGAAGCAAGTTCTTCTTCGATCTTCTTCATGATCGCGGGAGTAGCCGATCCGCCGAATTTACCCTTGAACTTTACTCCGTTCCAGTTCCATGGATTATGGCTCGAAGTGACCATCACCCCGCCCGCCGCACCCTGATGTTTCACCGCATAGGAAACCGCCGGCGTGGGCGTGTAATCGTTGGCCAGCATCACGGGAATTCCGGCAGCAGCAATCACTTCGGCCACGACCTGCGCCGCCCGCGGAGACGCAAAGCGCGCGTCGTACCCCACGAACACCCCGCGTTGCGCCTCCTCGTATTTCAGTACGTAGGAAGCGATCGCTCCGGCAACCCGCCGCACATTGTCGAAGGTGAAATCATCCGCGATAATGCCACGCCAGCCGTCGGTTCCGAATTTGATCTCTTGCGCCATGATCATCCAGTAGTTAGTTGCTGGTGGTTAGTGTCGCCAAGCAAAGGTTGAGCCCGATCTTACTAGAAGCTATCTCATAAATGGCTTTGGGAAGGGCACGGCTTCAGCCGTGCCGCTCGGAGTCCCAAATGATGCGGGCTTTAGCCCCCGAAGGGACACGCAGTTTACTCCTTCGGTTCATTATGAGATGGCTTCTAACCACTAATCACTAGCCACTTTCCGTTACACCAGCTTATGCAGCTTCTTCTCATCCAGGTACTTCACAACCTTGCCCACATCCTGCGCATGCAGCCGCGAAGTGATCAGCAGGGCATCCGGAGTTTCCACCACTACCAGATCGCTTACGCCCACCGCCGCAACGAACTTACCGGGAGCGTGAATATAGTTGTCGCGCGCATTCAGAAGGAAAACGCCAGAGCCCGCCACCAGATTGCCTTCCGGCGGACTGCTCTTGGCCGTGTGGTGCTCGTGCAGCGCCGTCCAGGAACCCAGATCGTTCCAGCCAAAATCGGCCGGCAAGCAGAAAATGTTTCCCGCCTGCTCGCCCTTGGCCGAGCGTGGCTCCAGTACCGCGTAGTCCACGCTGATGTTCTCGCACTTGGGATACAGCTTTCGAAAAGCGGTAGCAAATTTTCGCGTGCCGAACGCCGCGGCGATTTCTTCGAGCAATGGCGCGGTCTTCGGCAGATGTTCCCGCAACGCATCAGCCAGCGTACGCGCGCTCCACACAAACATTCCACTGTTCCAGAAGTAATTTCCGGCAGCGACAAACTCCGCGGCCCTTTTCGCGTCGGGCTTCTCCAGGAAGCGGCGCACGCGCAAAGCCTCGCCCTGAAACGTGCTTCCGGCCTCAATGTACCCATAGCCTGTTTCCGCGCGATTGGGCCGGATGCCCAGCACCACAATGTTCGCGCCAGCCGCTGCGATCTCGATTCCGCGCTCCAAAGTCTCGCGATAGCGTTCTTCATCGGCAATCACATGATCGGAAGGAAAAAGGCCCAGCACCGCGTCGGGATCTTCCCGCAAAAGCAGAAACGCCGCCAGCCCAATGGCCGGTGCGGTATTTCGCCCCGCTGGCTCGGCAAGCACTTGCGCCTTCAGCAGCCTCGGAAGTTGCTTCACGATGGCAGACCGCAGATCTTCGTTGGTGATGATCCAGAACCTTATCGCCCGAGCCAGCGGCAACAGACGTGCCACGGTCTGTTGGATCATCGTATGCTTGCCGTCGAGCGCCAGCAGCTGCTTCGCGCGCTTTTTGCGGCTGAGCGGCCAAAAGCGTGTGCCGCGCCCTCCGGCTAGAATCACGGGATAGAAATTCGAGTTCTTAGCCACGATCTTGTCTTGGTGGATACTCGATTTTAGAAATCAGAAATCAGATTTCAGATTTCAGATCGAAGAGTTTCAGACTTGCGCCATCGCTTGACTCGATATCCAGCTGCCACACGAAGGAAATCTAAAATTCCAAATCTGAAATCTGCAATCGCTACATCCTCGTTTCCGGCTCTGGCAGTGGCTTTCCCGGCACATACGCCCGCAAGAACTCCAACGCCCACTGCGGACGCACGCCGAATGTGCCAACACACGCGGGCACTACCACCGCATCGCCCTTCGCCAGCGTAACCGGATTCGTCCCGGCCGACTCGATCACTCCACAGCCCTCCACGGCCACCAGAATCTGCACCGAACTCCGCCCCGAATCGTCGCGCGTCACAAGCTCCAGCGGTTCCTTCGCCTCGAACATATCCACCACAAAATACGGCGCTTGAACCAGCGGCGCATGCCGGTTCTTGCTGCCACGAATCTGCTCCGGCGCCGGGCGCACTACCTTCCCCGATCTCACTCTTTCCTTCACCGCCGCCATGCCGTCCTTCAGATGCAACTCGCGCGGACGCCCGTAATCATACAGGCGATAAGTCGTATCCGATTGCTGCTGCGTCTCCACCACCACCGATCCCGGCCCGAGCGTGTGCACCGTGCCGCCCGCTACATAGATCATGTCGCCCGCATAAACATTGATCCAGTTGAGAACTTCTTCCGCGCGCTTCTGGTGAATCGCTTCTTCCAGCTCCTGAGCGCTAACCCCCGGTTTAAGCCCCAATGCAATCTGTGCCCCCGGTTTCGCGTGCGCGATGTACCAGCACTCGGTCTTGCCCCAGGGCTGGCCTACGCGCAGGGCCTGCGCATCATCAGGATGAACCTGCACCGAAAGCTTCTCGTGGGGGAAAAGAAACTTGAGCAGCAACGGAAACCGGCTCGAGTCCCGCGCCGCGTCGCCTACCAGTTCCCGCTGGTACTCTTCGCTGAGCTGCGCGAGCGTTCTTCCCGTGAGCGGCCCATTGGCCACCCGGCAATCGTCCCCGCTCAGCCAGGCCTCGCCAATTTTCTCCTCGAACTTGTGATTCGGATAAATCGGCGACAAATCGTGCGTACCCCAAGGACGTGGATCGAATCCCGGAAGCATCAACAATGGATAAAGATTTCCCATACCAGCTTAAGCCCATAAAAAAGACCGCCCGCAAACGGAACGGCCTTTGCCGAACCTGATGATCCAACATCGGTTAGCCCTAGAGCGAGCCGAAGAACTTCCGCATGCGTTCCAGCCCGCGATCCAACTCAGCCTTCGAGGTGGCATACGAGACACGAATGTGATCGCCCGTGCCGAAGCCTTCGCCCGGAACGGTGGCGACGTGGGCCTCGCGCAACAAGCGCCCCGCCACATCGGATGCAGATTTCAGACCGCCGCGGCCCAGAAAAGACGAAATATTCGGATATGCATAGAACGCACCCTCGGGCAACGTGCACGCCACGCCCGGAATAGAGCGCAGGCCCTTGACCACATGGTCGCGAAGTTCGATGTACTCCCGCCGCATCTGCTCCACGCACTCCTGCGGTCCCTTGAGCGCGGCCACGGCGGCCTTCTGCACGATCGAGGTTGGATTCAACGTCAACTGGCTCTGCAGCTTTGCCGTCGCACTCACGACCGCCGCCGGCGCCAGCGCGTATCCCAGTCGCCATCCAGTCATGGCGTAGGTCTTCGACAGCGATCCCACCACCACCATTCGTTCCTTGTATTCGCGCAACGACCCGACGGAAAAATTCTTGCTCGTGTAATTCAGATACACATAGCACTCGTCCGACAGGACCCAAATGCCGCGCTGATGCGCCAGGCGAATGACCTCGGTCATATCGTCGGAGCTCATGACCGCTCCCGAAGGATTCGACGGCGAGTTCAGAATGATCATCTTCGTGCGCGGCGTGACCAGGCTGGCCACCATCTCCGCCGTGACGCGAAATCCCTGCGCCTCGTCCGATTCCAGCAGAACGCAATTCCCGCCCGCGTAGCGCACAATGTCTTTGAACGAAACCCAGTACGGAACCGGCAGAATCACTTCGTCGCCGTGATCCACCAAAACTTGGATGGCATTGAACAGCGCATGCTTGCCCCCGGTTGAAGCAATCACTTCCTCGCGCCGGTAATCGGAATCAAAATCCACCGCATGGCGATGCACGATGGCATCGCGCAGCTCCGCAGTCCCCGCCACAGCCGTGTATTTCGTGAAGTTCCCCTGGATCGCGGCAATCGCTGCGTCTTTAATGTGCTGCGGCGTCGCGAAGTGGGGCTCCCCCGCGCCAAAATCGACCACGTCGATTCCCTGCGAGCGCAACTTGTCCGCCTCGGCCACCACCGCCATGGTGGCAGAGGGCTCGATGCGGTTGATTCTTTCGGTCAGTCTCAGCGCTTCCGTCGTTGCCGTGGTCATGCCTTCTTCTTCCTTTTCCTCGGTACTTCCACCAGTTGTGCGTCCCGAAGTTTGTATGCAGGCTCCAGTTTCTCCCGCAGCTTCTGTTCCACCACTTCCGGCACAAGCCCCTTCACGGGCCCGCCCGCCTGCGCCACTTCCCGTACCAGCCGCGAACTCACATACGAATACTTGTCGGCCGGCATCATGAACACCGTTTCCAATGTCGGTTCGAGCTTGCGATTCATCAGCGCCATCTGCAACTCGTATTCGTAGTCGCTGATCGCGCGAATGCCCCGCAACACGCATTTCGCGTCGATGGACTTGGCAAATTCCACCATCAACCCGTCAAACGTATCCAGGCGAACGTTTTTCAGGTCGCCCGTCAACTCTCGCAGCATCTCCAGCCGCTCCGCCACCGTGAACATCGGGCTCTTCTCCGAGTTCCGCAGGATGGCGACCACCAGTTCTTCAAAGATCTTGCTGCCCCGTTCAATCAGATCGAGGTGCCCGTTGGTCGGCGGATCAAACGAACCAGGATAAACAGCAATGAACTTAGTCAATCGTCCTCACAGGAAGGCCGCGGGTTGAGCACTTTGAGCAACAGAGAGGTAATAGAAGATTTTATGCGGGTGAGAGCAACAATGGCAATCGCGGAGTGCGAATGCCTGGTGGAAGAAGATGGGAAACCCAGGCGCAGCATTGAGATTGCCGCGCCCGGAGGCAAGAAGGAATGCAGCGCTAGCGCTTGGCCGCCACCGGCACCTTGACCGGCTCAGGAGGAGCGCTCGGCATGGTCGTCACGCGCGCGCCCGCAGGCGTTGCAGTCGGGGCGGGAGCGACCGCCGGTTGCGCCGGGCCCTGAGTCAACCCCAGCGCCTTCCGCACCTCTGTGTCGAGCTTTGCCATGACGTCTTTATTGTCTTTCAGGAACTGGCGGGCATTCTCGCGTCCCTGGCCGATGCGCTCGCCCTTGTAGCTGAACCACGAGCCGGACTTTTCGAGAATGTTGTTGTTGACCGCGATGTCGAGCAGGTCGCCTTCGCGTGAAATGCCCTCGCCATAGAGAATGTCGAATTCGGCTTCGCGGAACGGCGCTGCGACCTTGTTCTTCACGATCTTCACCTTAGTTCGGGAACCGGTCACCAGGTCGCCTTCCTTGATGGCGGCGATGCGGCGAATGTCGATGCGCACCGAAGAATAAAACTTCAGCGCGCGGCCACCGGTGGTCGTTTCCGGATTGCCGAACATTACGCCAATCTTTTCGCGGATCTGGTTAATGAAGATCAGGCAGGTCCTGGACTTCGAGACCGTTCCCGTCAGCTTGCGGAGAGCCTGCGACATCAACCGCGCCTGCAGCCCCATGTGGCTGTCGCCCATTTCGCCGTCAAGTTCGGCCTTGGGCACTAGAGCAGCGACCGAGTCTACCACCAGCACGTCGATGGCGTTCGAGCGCACCAGGGCTTCCGTAATCTCCAGCGCCTGCTCGCCGTAGTCGGGCTGCGAGACCAGCAGGTTGTCCACATCCACGCCGAGCTTCTTGGCATAGGCGGGATCGAGCGCATGCTCGGCGTCAACGAATGCGGCCATACCGCCGGTTTTCTGCGCCTCTGCGATCACCTGCAGAGTAATCGTGGTCTTGCCCGAAGACTCCGGCCCGAACACTTCCACCACGCGTCCGCGCGGAAACCCACCCACGCCCAGGGCCGCGTCGAATGAGATCGACCCGGTCGGGATCACCGCGATGGGCACGATCGCTTCCTTCGACCCCAACCGCATGATCGAGCCCTTGCCGAATTGTTTTTCAATCTGTGAGACCGCCAATTCAATCGCCTTGCCCCGTTCGTCCGCCATGGGAGTGGCTCCTTTAGAAGTGCAGATTAAGCGTGCCGCATGAAAATCATCTGGCCGGATTATACATACAGATTGAAGCGAAGAAAAGGCGAATCAACATAATTAACCTGTGGAAGGTTCCAAAGCGGAACTGGCCTCGTCTTACCTCTGCAGCAGATCCACCGGCGCCGTCACATCATGCACCCGGAAATACTTCGCTAGCGCCGGATACTTCCGTGCCACCGCCTCATACATCGCATACGCCACATTGCGATAAGAAACATGCCCCGCCGGCGTAGTCCGCAGCTCGGAAATGTAAACGGCCTCGGCAAAATCCATCTTGAACAGCGCCCGCTTGCGGAACGCCAGCGGGATCGCGTACTGCGAATTTTCTTCTGCCTCTGGAGTGCCGCGTTTCGCCAGCGTCTCGACTGCCGTCTGTACCCGCCGCATCGCCCCATCGAAGCGCCCCCGCACGCCGGCATCTTCCATGTCGAGCAGCATTTCGTATCCGTGCTGCGTGGTGAATCCCTGCATGACCTGAATGCAGCGCCGATGGCGGTGCATGTCGCGGAACCCGCCCGTATCCATCAGAATGTCGAAGCGGAACTGCTGCCCCGCGCGGAAGCCGCGCAGCATCTCGTCGTGCTTGCCGCGATGACGCAGCCCCAGGTCGATAATCTCGCGGCGATATCTCTCTCCCGAAACCTGCAGCGCCTGACGAAGCTGACGGTAGGAATGATGAGAATGCTCGTAGAGCAGCGTAGTGGCAATCTCGACCTCAAGCGGCTCCTCGTCCAGCAGATCGACGATTGCCTTGGACGGCGCCATCGGTTCGCTCTTCATCAACTCCCGTGCCGCCTGCCTCAACTCGCGCCGCGTCACCATCTCATATTCATTGGGATCGGCGTACTTCACCAAAGTCGGCGCCACCCGAACCTCACGAAGCAATTCCTGCTCGGCCCGCGCCCCCAGTTCCGGATTCACCGCCCGAATTTGCTCCACGAGATCGCGAAGCGAATCGGCATTGACGTTATAAGCCGCGCCAGTCGCCGCCTTCTTCAGCGACTCGCCCAGCACCCGCACCTCTTTATGTGTATGCGACAGCAGATGCGCCACCTGCGTCTCCAGCGTGCGCGCATTCACGATCTCGCCCAGCGAAGTATTCGTCGCCAGCGGCAGCAGATATCGCGTGATATCAAACGCCCGCGCCTTCAGCGTCCGCTCATACGCGTCCTGCTTCATGTCAGCAGGCTTTGGGGTGATGCTGATCAGGTAGCCGGTCATGTGCGCCGAAAGCGCCTCATACTCGGCAAAAAGAAAATCCAGAGTCTCGCGATAGAGCTTGCGCCCTTCGTCGTCCGCGCCGAAATCCGGCGTGTAATAACCGCTCTTCCTGAAATCCTGATAGCGCGTGGACCGCTCCTGCCCGTCCCAACGCTGCTCGTCGGCCAGTTCGATCGCCGCCAGAATCGACAGTCTCTCGACCGCCAGCGCGATATGTGCCAGGTCGGCAATCGACCGGTGCCCGTACTGAAAATAAAACGTATTAAGAAATTTCTCCGCCTTCTGCGTGCTGATCTCGCGTAGCGACTCTTTCATCGATAGCGCCGACCGCGAATACTTGGCCATCGCATAGGCCTGGATCTCAGGCTCAACCCCAAACACGGCGAACACCTCGGTAGATGGTGCGTCAGACGAAGCCTTTTCAAGCGGCGTCACCGGATCCGCGGCCGATCCTCGCTGCGTCGAGCGGTGTCCAGAACCACCGGAACCCGCATCGGTCGTCGATGAATTCGTGGATGAATTCCTGCTGGAAGGATCGGGCATCACGATCACGTCATTGGTCGCAGTCTGAGGCATGAGTGTGGGAATGGTACTCGGCGACGTTGTGGAATAGCAATGTGATTCGTTGGATCCCCAGTTCTGCGAAAAGAGCGATGTGGGGACAGCCGCCCCCGGCTGTCCGGTCGAGCGAAGCTCGACCGCGTTCTCGCGCCGCCCCCTTACCGCGTATAATTCGGCGTTCAACCGCAGTCATTCAACCAGACAATCGGGAGAACCTTCATGTCTCTTTCAGGACGGGTGGCGCTGGTCACCGGCGCGTCGCAAGGCATTGGACGCGCCTGTGCGCTGCGGCTCGCCAAAGACGGCGCGACCGTGGCCGTGACTGCACGCAATCAGGAAAAACTGAACGAATTGGTCAGCGAAATTACCGCTGCAGGCGGCAAGGCAGCAGCGTTCACTCTCGACGTCGCCGACGAGGAGCAGGTCAAGTCCACCGTTAAAGCCGCCATCGCCAAGCTCGGCAAAATCGACATCCTGGTCAACAACGCAGGCATTACCCGCGACCAGCTCGTGATGCGCATGAAGCGCGCCGACTGGGACGCCGTCCTCCAAACCAATCTCACCTCCGCCTATCTCTGCATCCAGCAGGTCATCGGCTCCATGCTCAAGCAGCGCTGGGGACGCATCGTCAACGTCACCAGCGTCTTCGGTCAGATGGGCCAAGCCGGACAAGCGAACTATGCCGCCTCCAAGGCCGGACTCATCGGCCTGACCATGGCGATCGCGCGCGAAGTCGGCTCACGCAGCATTACCTGCAACGCCGTCGCCCCCGGATTCATCGAAACTGCCATGACCGCAGTCCTGAGCGACGAATTCAAACAGACGGCCGTCAAACAAATTCCGCTGGGCCGCGTAGGAACTGCGGAAGATGTCGCAAGCGCCGTAGCATTCTTGGCTTCCGACGAAGCGTCCTATATCACCGGACACGTTCTAAACGTAAACGGCGGCATGCTGATGGGATAGTCTGAAACTCGACCGCCGAGTACGCCGAGAGCGCAGAGAAAAAATGAAGGCTAAAGCAGAATCATCAAAGCCCAAGGTTCCCTCGGCGTTCTCTGCGTCCTCGGCGGTGAAAGGCTTCTCGGTGTTTCAAGCCGAATCCCCTGCTCAGATCACCCAAGTCCGCGAGCTCTTCCTCGAATACGCTCAGTCCCTCGGCTTCAGCCTCTGCTTTCAAAGCTTTGATAAGGAACTCGCCAATCTTCCCGGCGATTACGCACCGCCCAGTGGGGGTCTCTTGCTGGCAGAGTACGAAACCCAACTCGCAGGCTGCGTGGCTCTGCACGAGCTCGATCCGCAAATCTGCGAAATGAAGCGCCTCTATCGCCCGCAGTTTCGCGGGAAAGGATTAGGCCGCGCACTCGCGGACCGGATCATTGCGGAAGCCCGCCAGATCGGCTATCAGCGCATCCGCCTCGACACCGTCGAACCAGTGATGAAAGCTGCCGTCGGGATGTACCGTACTATCGGTTTCCAGGAAATCGCGCCCTATCGCCCCAATCCCATCGCCGGCGCACTGTACATGGAACTGCAGTTGTAATTCCGCCGCCACTTCGGCAAGAATATGCGCTGCCCAATAACGGAAAGGATAAAAGTTATGAAGAGAACCGTGATGCTTGCGCTCGCCGTTCTGCTCGTCTCCGCTCTCGCCTTCGCCGCCGACGGCAAGCCCGTCTCCTACAAAAGTGGTGACGAAACCGTGCAAGGTATTCTCTACACTCCCGCCGGCAAGGGCCCATTCCCCGCGCTGGTGGTCGTTCACGAATGGTGGGGCTTGAACGACTGGGTGAAAGAGCAAGCGTCGAAACTCGCCGACCAGGGCTACGTCTCTCTTGCCGTCGATCTCTACCGCGGCAAGGTCGCCACTACGCCGGAGATGGCCCATGAGATCATGCGCGGAGTGCCCGAAGACCGCGCCAAACGCGACCTTCATGCCGCCGTCGAGTTTCTCAAATCGCAGTCCAACGTGAAAAAAGACCGCATGGGTTCGATCGGCTGGTGCATGGGCGGAGGCTACGCGCTCGACGTTGCGCTGCAAGAACCCCATCTCGCCGCCACGGTCATCAACTACGGCCATCTCGCCACCGACCCCGAAGCTTTGAAGAAAATCAACGCTCCCATCCTTGGCCTTTTCGGCGGCCAGGACCGTGGCATCACCCCCGACGACGTTCACAAGTTTGAACAACAGATGAAGCAACTGGGAAAGAAAATCGACGTCAAGATCTACGACGATGCCGGCCATGCCTTCGAAAATCCCAACAACAAAGACGGATACCGCGCCGCCGACGCAGCCGATGCATGGAAGCGTACCGTCGACTTTCTTGCCATGACGCTGAAAAAATAAATGGGCGGAATCCTGGCGGCTCGAACAAGGCTCCAGACGCCATCTTCCGCCCATGGATGATTACTTATACGCTGTATAAGCAATGGCAGTCGCTGCCCGTGCGTGTGGCGGCCGGGCATTGTAATTTCGTGTGGCACCGATGTGCGGTTCATTGGCACGAATTTCCCACTTGCCAGAAGGTGCTGCTCTGGTTACTATGGCCCATCCTGAAATGCTCCCTACCATGAACATCGGCGAGACCATCCGCAACTACCGGCTTCAGAAAGGTATGTCTCAGGGCGACATCGAAAAACGAACCGGCCTGCTGCGCTGCTACCTGTCGCGCGTCGAAAACGGCCACACCATTCCTTCACTCGACACTCTCTCGAAGATCGCCGGCGCCATGGAACTTCCGCTGTCCCAGTTTTTCGCCGAGCCCGGCCACAGCAACGGCTCCAAGGGACTCCCTCAACTCTCCGATGACGAAGTCCGCTTCCTCAGCCAGATCCGCCGCTACTCCACCAGCCTGAACGACAGCGACCGCAAGCTGGTTCTCGCCATGGTCAAGAAAATGGCGTCGAATTCCGGGAAGTAGCTCTCAGCCGTCAGCTCTCAGCCATCAGCGAAAACCTAGCGTGACCATTCCCAGGGCTTCAGCAGCCGCAGGTTTGGCTGAAAGCTGACGGCTGACAGCTTACTTTCGTTCCATGTCCCTTGGTGACCCACAGGCACCTCGCCCCCGTCGCTCCCGCTCACTACACTGTGCATGGAGACGCCTGTGACCACCGACGAGGAACTGAACGTTCTCGACTCGCAACTGCGCCGCTTAAAAATCGAGTACGAGATCTACTTCAGCAATCCCACCAAGAGGCCTCCCACCGACATTGAGTGGAAGGTTTTAAGCCTTTTGCGTAAATTCTCCGACGGCGGCCGCATGAACTTCTCCCAGCGTTACCGCTACAACGAAATGGCCCAGCGCTACGCCGTCTACAGCGATTTGTGGCGCAAGAAGTCTCGCATCCGCGAAGAAGGCTATCGCCGCCCACAGGACGCCCTGCTTTCCGTGCAGGGAGTTCGAGTCACGGAAGAAGAACATAAGCCGCACCATCCCGTGTACGGCGTCAGCCACGCCGCCGCAGCGGCTGCGGGCGCAGCTTCATCCCCACACTTCACGCTGCATAGCGTCGATCAGGCGGAACGAGAGCAGGTCGAGCGTCTCTACAACACTCTGGTCGCGGCCAAAAAAAAGGCTGGCGAGAGTGTGTCGGGCAATTTCGACTCCTTCACCACCTTCGTGCAGAAAAAGACCGAGCAGATCCGCAAGCAGTACCACTGCGAAAACGTCGAATACTCCGTCGAACTCGCCAACGGCCACGTCAAGCTGAAAGCCAAAGCGAAAACTTAAGAACCGTCGTTGGTCGCGAGTCGATAGTCGTTAGCCAATTCCCAAATCTTCAGTCGTCATCCCGAGCGTAGCCGCTTTTCAGGCGGAGCGAGGGATCCTGCGTGCGGCACCACAGCACAGAAACCACCCAATCTACGAACCTGCGATCTACTTCTCATAATCACGATTTCCGCCGCGTGCACCGACGTTGCGCTACCAAGCGATAGAGCTTGCATCACGGATCACTTTGGATCTTGGAAGAACCGGTCGGATTATTGGAGAATAAAGCGGGCCCTGAAGCTATCGTCCGAAAGGAAGCTACAATGGCGCGAATCTCGAAGGAGTTGCTCAAGAGATATGACGGAAAAGCAAATCTATCTCGGCGCCACGTCATTGTGGTTCGAGTTGCGTCTTTCACGTTCAAATTCGTGAGCGTTGAGAGATTGCGAGAGTGTATTAAATATTACGAGCAAAAGACGCGCCCCAAGTAGCCGAATCGCAGCAAAGACGTTGGCTGCAGACCTCGGCGAAGATTGGAGAGAATTGCGGGGATGGGACGTCGAACGCTGGTTTGAACGCCTTCCAATGTATTTGCTCGAAGAGCCGAAGCGTCAGAAGGTGCTCAAGGCTCTCTCCAAAGCTTTGGCGCTCGTCGAAACCGGAAAAATGTAATTCTCAAAGAGCAGCTACCGAATCTGGCTACACAAGACGACCGTCCTATTGCTGATAGAATCTCCGGTCGCAATCATAGATTCCTGATCCGAGGCCCAGCATGTCTGCTCGCATTCAGCGCGCCATCCTCAGCGTCACCGACAAAACCGGACTGGTCGACTTCGCCCGCAAGCTCTCCGCACTCGGAATCGAACTCATCTCGACCGGCGGCACCGCCATGCTCTTGCGCGATTCCGGAGTAACCGTCAAAGACATCTCCGAACTCACCGGATTCCCCGAAATGCTCGACGGCCGCGTCAAAACGCTGCATCCCAAGGTGCACGGCGGCATCCTGCATCGCCGCGACGATCCTAAACACGTAGCCGCCATAGCCGAGCACGGCATCGCTCCCATCGACATGGTGGTCGTGAATCTCTACGCGTTCGAGAAAACCGCAGCCAAGCCGGGCGTGGCGTTCGACGAATTGATCGAGAATATCGACATCGGCGGCCCGTCCATGATCCGCTCCGCCGCCAAGAATTTTCACGACGTCGCCATCGTGACGTCCCCAGCCGACTACGACTCGATCGCCGACGAACTGTCTCGTTCGGCCGGCACGCTCTCGCCAGAAACCAAGTGGCGTCTGGCGCAAAAAGCATTCGCCACCACGGCCGCCTACGATTCCGCGATCGCCTCCACGCTTGAGCGCATCCCCGCAGATTCGTTTCAACTGCAGCCGGAAACAGTCGCGTTTCCACCTATCCTGCGTTTCACTTTTTACAAAACGCTCGACCTGCGCTACGGCGAAAATCCGCACCAGAAGGCCGCCATGTACTCCGACGGCTCAGGCGTGGGCGTGGCCAATGCCCGCCAACTTCAGGGCAAGGAACTCTCCTACAACAACATCGTCGACCTGCAAGCCGCCTGGGATCTCGCACAGGAATTTGACCAGCCCGTCTGCGCCATCATCAAGCACACCAATCCCTGCGGAACCGCCACCGGCAAGACTCTCGCGGAAGCCTACAAGCGTGCCCTCGAATGCGATCCCATCTCGGCCTTCGGAGGCGTGATCGGCGTGAATCGCCCCATCGACGCCGAAGCCGCCGAAGAAATGCACAAGCTTTTCCTCGAAGTCATCGCCGCCCCCGCCTTCGACGAAGCCGCCAAGGCCAAGTTCGCCTCCAAGAAGAATCTCCGCCTCGTCGAAGTCACCGCGGCGAATCAAGAGTGGGTGCTGAAGAATGTTTCCGGCGGCCTGCTCGTGCAGGACATCGACATCCGCCCCCTGCAGGACGCCGATCTCAAAGTCGTCACCAAACGCGCCCCCACTCCCGAAGAAACGCGTGCCCTGCTCTTCGCCTGGAAAGTTTGCAAGCACGTGAAGTCCAACGCCATTGTCTACGCACGCGACGGACAGACTGTCGGCGTCGGCGCCGGCCAGATGAGCCGCGTGGATTCCGCCAAGATTGGCGCCATGAAGGCCCACCTCCCGCTGCAAGGCACAGTCGCCGCCTCCGACGCCTTCTTTCCTTTCCCCGATGGCGTGGAAGAAATCGCCAAGGCCGGAGCCACCGCCATCATTCAGCCCGGCGGCTCGCAGCGCGATCCCGAAGTGATCGCCGCCGCCGACCGCCTGGGACTGGCCATGCTGTTTACCGGTGTCCGCCATTTCCGCCACTAAATAAATTGTTGACTCCCTGATGGTTGATTGCTGATTGTAAAGATATGTCGGCCGAGCCGATAAGCCCTCGGGTTTCAATGAGCAATCAACCATCAGCAATCCCGCGGTCCCTGTACCTCCGGTTCCTCCAGCTCTTGCGCCACCAGCAGTCTTTTTTTCCATCCCGTCGATGCTCGGGTTAGAATAAAAGCACCTTTCCCCCGGCGGCTTTGCATCCAAATAAGCTGAGGCTTCGGAAAAGCGCTTCCAGCGCAGTCAGGTTAAGCATGAATCGAATTTTTCGCGTTCTTTTGTTGGTTTCGGTGGCCGCAACCGCCGCTGTGAGCCAAACCAGCCCATCCTCCCCTTCGGAGTCCAATCCGACCGACCCCAAGTCCCAGTCTTCGCCTCGCAAAGTCGATCATGCAGCGTCCTATTACCACTACACCCTGGCGCACATGTACGAGGAGATGGTCACAGCCTACGGCCGCAGCGACCTGGCCACCAAGGCCACCGAGGAATACCGCCTCGCCATCGAGGCAGATCCCTCGTCGGAATTCCTGACCTCTAGCCTGGCTGAGCTTTACGTCAAAACGGGCCGCATCGCCGACGCCGTAAAGGAAGCGCAAGACATCATCAAGCGCGATCCCAATAACCTGGAAGCCCATAAACTGCTCGGCCGCATTTATCTCCGGTCCCTCGGCGACATGCCCGGCGGTTCCGGCTCCGACAACATCCTGAAGCTGGCCATCGACCAGTACGAACAGATTGTGAAGCTTGACCCCGAGAGCGTGGACGATCATCTGCTGCTCGGCCGCCTCTACCGCCTGAACAACGATCTTCAGAAGGCGGAAGACGAACTCAAGACCGCCATTAAAATCGATCCCACCTCCGAAGAAGCCGTAACCACGCTGGCCATGCTCTATACCGACGAAGGCGACACGGCCCACGCTCTCAAGGTTCTGGCCTCAATCCCCGACACCGCGCGCTCCGCCAAGCTTTATGCCGCCCTCGGCGCGGCTTACGAACAGCGCAAGGATTACAAGAGCGCCATTGACTCTTATCGGCACGCCATCGTTCTCGATCGCGACAACCTCGACGCCATTCGCGGTCTCGCCGAAAACCTATTGAACGACGGTCAACTCGATGCGGCACTCGAGCAGTACAAAGTGATCGCCGACTCCAATCCGGAAGATGCCCAAACCTACGTCCGCATGGCCGAGATTTATCGTCGCGAGGCGAAGTACGATCTTGCCCTCGAGAATTTGAAACGCGCCGACACCCTGGTTCCCGACACCATGGACGTTCCCTATAGCATGGCTGCCGTTTACCAGGCGCAGGGCCGCTACGACGATGCCGTCAAGCTCTTGCAGGATCTGGTGAAGAGAACGGAAAAAAGCGAAACTGGATCGAGCTCGGCGGACCGCAACAATCGCGCCATCTTCATCGAGCGCCTGGGCATGGTCTACCGCGAACAGGAAAACTACGCCGCCGCCGTCAACACCTTCCGCAAGATGCTGACCTTGGGCGATGAAAACGCCCGCAGTGGGTATCAGGAGATTATCGACACCTACCGCGAGGCCAAGCAGTGGCCGCAAGCCACCGCCGCCGCCAAGGAAGCGGTGCAAAAGATGCCCGGTGATCGCGACCTTCGCATGGTGCTCGACTCCCAACTCGCCGACACCGGTGAATTCGACACGGCGGTCACCGATATTCGCTCTCTTCTGAAGGGCGGCCCCGAGGATCGCGAAGTCTATCTCCGTCTGGGCATCATCTACACGCGGGCCAAGCGCTGGAACGAAGCCCTCGATGCTCTCTCCAAAGCTGAGCAGCTATCGACCAAGTCGGACGACAAAGCCTACGTCAACTTCCTCCGTGGCGACCTCTATCAGCGCCAGAAGATGTTTGACCAGGCCGAAGCCGAATTCAAGAAGGTTTTGGCTGTCACTGCCCCCACCGATCCCCAAAGCGCCGCCACCCTCAACTATCTCGGTTACATGAATGCCGATCGCGGCGTGAAACTCGACGAGTCGCTCAACTTTATCAAGCAGGCTTTGACTTTCGAGCCCACCAACGGCGCCTATCTTGACTCACTCGGCTGGGTCTACTTCAAGCTGGGCAAATACGATCTGGCGGAAGAGAATCTGACCAAGGCCGAAGCTCACATGAGCACCGATCCCACGGTCCAGGAGCATCTCGGAGATCTCTACCAGAAAACCGGCCGCCTGAAACTAGCGGCCGCCCACTGGGAGCGCTCCGTCCAGGAGTGGAACAAAACCGTCCCCGCAGAGCAGGACAGCGAAGCCTTCGCCAAAGTCCAGCAAAAACTCGACGCCGCAAAAGTGAAGTTAGCCAAGGAAGAATCCGACAAACACTGACGACTATCGCGAGCCTCCGGTCCGAGCACGAAACGGGAAGGGCACGACTTTAGTCGTGCCGATATACCGCAACGAGCGATCGGCTTTAGCCGCTGAGGGCCGCGCTGCTCAGTCCCCTGTCGTACTCTGCTAAACTCCGAACATGCTGGCCGGCTACGCGGTGCATGTCGAACACTCCCGCGGACGCCGCTTCCCTGAGCCCCCACATCCTTACCGCAACGACTTCCAGCGCGACCGCGACCGCGTCATTCACGCCCGCGCCTTCCGTCGACTCGAAGCCAAGACGCAAGTTTTCACCCGCCGCTACTCCGACCACTTCCGCAACCGCCTCACCCACACTCTCGAAGTCTCGCAAGTCTCCCGCACCATCGCCGGAGCCCTAGGCCTCAACGTCGATCTGACCGAAGCGCTGGCGTTGGTCCACGACATCGGCCATCCTCCCTTCGGGCACGCCGGCGAAAAAGCACTCGACAGCGCCATGCACGAGCACGGCCTCATCTTCGACCACAACCTGCACGCCTTGCGCATCGTCGAAGATTTCGAGCAGCGCTACGCCGCCTTCCGCGGTCTGAATCTCACCTTCGAGGTCCGCGAAGGCATCATCAAGCATTCGCACGACTACGACGCGAAAGAGCATCCAGAACTCGCCGAGTACCTGCTAAACCAGCGCCCCCCGCTCGAAGCCCAGTTGATCGATTTGACGGACGAAATCGCCTACAACACCGCCGACCTCGACGACGGATACGAGGCTCATCTCCTCTCGCTGGACCAGATCCGCGAAGGCGTCCCCATCTTCGAGCGCTTCTACCGCGAAGTCGAACAGATCTATCCCGACGCGCCCGCCAAACTGAAATTCAACGAAGCCCTGAAACGCGTACTCAACCTCTTCGTCGACGACCTGATCACCCACACGCGATCGCGCCTCGATCAAGCCAAAATCCAAACTCTCGACGACGTCCGCAACCATCCCGACCGCCTCGCCGCCTTCAGCCCCACCGTCGAAGCCGAACGCAAACAAAGCAAGGACTTCCTTTACGAAAATCTCTACTTCAGTCAATCCCTGGCCGGAGAAAAAGACGACGCGGAACGTGTCGTCGGCGAGCTCTTCACCTTCTGGATGGACCATCCCACAACTCTCCCGCACAACTACCAGGAAAAGGCCAGAGAAGATTCCTTACCCCGCGTCATCTGCGACTACATCGCCGGCATGACCGACAACTTCATCTTCGAGCAATACGAAAAACACTGCGGCGGGATTCGCTGAGGCAGCACACATAACCCCTGTCATCCTGAGCGAAGTTGTCGTTCGCGAAGCGGACGGCAACGCAGTCGAAGAGCCTGCCCTGAGCGAAGCCGAAGGGATCCCTACCATCCAGTGCATGATCGTGCCGATTCAGGGAGTTCTAACGACACGCTTATGTGACGACAGTCGCCCCAGCGCCCGTTCGTCTGCTTCGACCCTGTGGCTTCAGCCTCCAGCCACGGGTTAATGAGTGCTATCGCCTGATAACGTCAGCAACTGTAGGTTTGACACCTTACCCCAGTTTAAAATGTGGCCCATGAACGCTGGCTGTTGGCGAACGTTGGCGGTGCTGACCACTGTTGCGTTACTAGCGCGGATGGCCAACAGCCAGCAGCGAGTATCTGTCCCTCAAACCACGGCCTTCACCGCCCCTGACCGCGCGTTTCGGTTTTCCTATCCCAGTGACTTTAAAGTTTGTACAGCAGGGAAAATCGACCCGTGCCTCCAGTGCTTCATGCCCGTTTGCGAAGGAGACGCGCTCGTCTGTGTTACTTATCCCACCAAGCAGTTCGAGGGCACGAATTTCGGGGCCGCTTCGTTTCAGGTGAGAGAGATTCATAGAGAGGAAATGATGACCCCCGATGTCTGCGTGACACCCTACCCGCTGATGGACTCCAGCGGGCCTTGGAGGTGGCCAGAGTTTCAGGTCTCGGCCGAACATCCGGTGGAGATGATCGGCGGGGTCCAGTTTCTACACGGATTCACCGGCGAGGGTGCGACAAGCCATTCGCTTGGCATTGACCTATACCGCGGGTTTCACAAGCAAAGATGCTTTGAGCTGAGGGTTAGTACGACTGCGACAGACCCGAGTGTCTCCGACCCACCGATGAAGACGCTTACTCCCGCGCAGCAGAAAAAGTTGGATCAGAGCATGTCGCAGATTCTGCACAGCTTCCGCTTTTCAAACTAGGGCCTGCTTCTGGTTCTTTGTTGAGAAATCGCGATAGCCCTCATTGACCAGCGGTCAAAACGTGTAATGGCCTGGTTACGACAGTTACCTGCGGAGAGGCGCATCCAACACTGATAATTACGGTGTCGGCAGACTGTTTAAGGGAGCGAGCGATGCGAGCCGCACTTTTCACATGCGTACTATTGACTTCAGTGCTGCAACTCTCCGCTCAGCAAACCAGCACTACGCATCCTACCGTTTCGAGCGTCTTGGATCGGATCAACAGCGCAAACCGGACATAACGCGAGAAAGCGTTCGGTGAGGCGGGCGAGCTATTAGGGTCTGACACAGCCGGTCCCACAAATGTCGACCGTCTTCGGCTTGGAATCATCCGCTTACTCGTCCGGGAAAACGAGAGAGGACTCAAAAAGCAGGACGATAAGGCGAGGGGAGCGTCACCTTCCAATGGCGCAGGTGAGGTGGAGGAAGGAGAGGGGGAAGAGGAATCCGACTACTATTCGGTTCTGATCGGTTTTGTCGCGAACCTGAATGATGAACGCGCCATCCCCGCGTTACTGGGCGCTGCGAACACAGGAGGGAGCGCTACGCGAGGGGTTGCCCGGTTCGGCAAGCGGGCCCTTGATCCGACGCTGGTGCAGGTCAAGAGTGCAAACGCTGACCTTGCAGAAGGTGCATTGTGGGTGATTCGGGACATGCTGGAATTCCGTTTGGTCAGCGATCCAGAATCGCACCTGCGAATCAAGGATGCCCTACGATCAGCCCTCCGCTCATCAGAATTTGGTGTACGCGTGAGCGCAATGGGAGCAATTGAGTATTTGGATGATCGGGATGAATTCGTGCCGCTGCTGAAAGAAGTCGCAGAACATGATCCAGTCAAGATTGCAGGTCAGCGGCCTGATGATGGTGGAGATAACGGGGAGTTCTACCCGGCGAGATTTGACGCGAGGCGACTGTTGCGTAAAATCGCCAACCACGAGCAGCCACCCATTGACAGAGGTCTGCCTCCATCGGAGTACCAGCCCGTTAAGCCATGACTCTGGGGTCGGGACGGTTGGCGTAACATCCCCATAGCGCTCATTGCCCGGCGTTTCGAGCTACTTTGAATCGAGCCGTCCGGCAGTTTACTTCCCCGCCACCGCCGCCACCACATCAAACAAAATCCTCGGCCCCCGCCGCACTTCCTCCACCCGAATCCGCTCATCATTCCCGTGCTCGGTATTCCCCTCATCCTCCGTCGCCGTAAATGGATCGAATCCATACGCATTAATTCCCAGCGGCCGATAACGCTGGTTCTCGGTGTACCCGCTGGTGATATGCGGCACCACCGGCGTCCCCGGAAAATATTCCCCCGCTACCTCCCGGATCGCCGCGTACAACGCGTTGTCCGTCCCCGAATAATTCGCCACGCGGAACTCCCCATTCCACGGCTCCGCGCTGACGTTCGGATCATCCACCACTCGCCGCACCTCCTCCAGCAGTGCCTTCGGATCGCCTCCCGGCAGAATCCGCACATCCAGATTCGCCCATGCGTCCGGAGGAATCACATTCGTCTGCTCCGACCCTCCCATCATGGTCAGCGAAATCGTGTCGCGCAGAAGAAAGTTCAGTGACTCGTCCTTCTCGACCTCGTCCTGAAATTTCTTGTCCTCAATCGCCTTCTTTATGTTGCGATACTCGTCCGCCCGCTCCGGTGGTTCTTGCGGCGCCATGTCGCGCAAAAACTCGTCCACCACCGGCAACACTCGCAGCGGCGTTCGGTACGCAATAATCCGATCCAGCGCCCGCACTAGCCGGTTCGGCGCCGAATCCGGATTCGGCCGCGACCCATGCCCCGGCCTCCCATGCGCCACCACGTGCAACCAGTAGATGGTTTTCTCGCCGACGTCGACGCCCACATACTTCACCTTCCCGTTCTCCAGCAGGTTTTCTCCGCCTTCGTTGATCAGAAACTCCGCGTTCTCGAGCAGATCGCGCTGGTGTTCAATGAACCAGTCCGTCCCCGTGTCATCGACCTCTTCGTCGGCGACCGCAAGAAAAATGACGTCGCGATCCAGCGCCACCTTCTCGCGCTTCAGCATCACCATCACCACCAGTTGCGCCAGGCCTTCATCTTTCATGTCCTGCGCCCCGCGTCCCCACAAATAGCCGTCCTTGATCTCCCCGCTGAACGGAGGTACCTTCCAGTGCGAAGCATCGCTGGTCACCACGTCCATATGGTTCAGCAGAACGATCGGCCGCTTCCCCTCACCAGTCGTGTGCGGCACCCGCGCCCAAAGATCTCCCCGCCCCGGCGTGTACTCGAACACGCGATTCTCAATCCCTTCCTGATCGAGAATTTTCTTGTAGAACGCCACCGCCCGCATTTCGTTCCCCGGAGGATTTGTCGTGTCAATGCGCAAATACTCCTGCATCCACGTCACGGCCAAGTCAGAATATTGTTGAAGATGCTCCGCCGGAATGCGCGACGAGGCCATCCCCGGCCCCTCGCCCCAGACCAACCCACAAAAGACCAACGTTGTGATCCCTAGCCATATCCCGCCCCGTCGCCAGTTAGCTCCCAAACGTCCCTCCCCGCAAAAATCGATTCCCACGCAGTTTTTATATCAGGTTCGCCAAAATTACCCTGCCTACCACCCCGAACCTATCTTTGCCCCCTGAATCCGACTACAATGTGTATAGATATCAAGCGTTTAGCTGTTCAACCCGAATGGTCGATTTGGCATCCCACATGTAATAGGAACTACGGGCGCCGCCGCAGTGGGCGCCCGCCGTCCGAGGCAAGCGCCGTGTCAGCGCTGGCCGGCTCAGTGAAACCGCTGGCTTTCTATAATCGGTTAAAGGGACGCAATCGAATTCACGCACGCCCAGGCGTGCCGGAGTGGAGCTCAACGCTCCCCCAACTTGGAGGAAGTCTTTATGAACAACCGCCTATTTTTTGCCCTGCCGTTGGCTGCAGTCCTCGCTTTCCCCGCCATCGCGCAGACCACCTCGTCTTCCTCAGATCAGACTCAGCCTGCCGCCACCCAGCAGACTCAGTCGACCTCGACCGACACCGCGAGCGGCAAAGCGCCTCTGGCAGCCCCGTCCCGCGAAGGCTTCTGGGGACGCATCAACCCATTTGCTCGCAAGAACTATGTGAAGCGCCAGACTGAGCCCATTCGCGACCGCGTCAACGAGCTCGATGAGCTGACCTCCGCCAACAGCAAGGCCATCAAAGACACCGACGCCCGTGCCCAGGCAGGCATCAAGCTCGCCTCCGATAAGGCCAACGAAGCCGATCAGCACGCAGTCGATGCCGGCAACAAGGCCACCGCCGCGCAGCAATCCGCGCAGCAGGTTACGGCCCGCGTCCAGACCGTTGAGAACGTGGTCGGCAACATCGACCAGTACAAGGCTTCGAACCAGACCGAGATCCGCTTCCGTCCCGGCCAGACCATGCTGAGCAAGAACGCCAAGGATGCTCTCGACACCATGGCCAGCGGCGTCAAAGGCCAGCGCGGCTACATCATCGAAGTCCAGGGCTTCTCGTCCGGCAAGGGTCAAACCGCAATCACCAACTCGCAGAAGATGGCCGAGTCGGTGGTGCGCTATCTCGTCCTCAACCACGACATTCCTGTCTATCGCATCTACCTCGTCGGCATGGGTAATGCCCCTGCTCCTTCGGATGAAACTGCGAAGACCAAGCGCGTCAGCGGAGGCCGCGTCGAAATCAGCCTCCTGAAGAACGACCTGGAGCAACTCTCCAGCAACACCGGAGCCCCTGCCACCTCCGCCGATCAGCAGCAGCAGCCGAAGTAAGTTTGGGACCCACGGGCGCCTCGCCCATAAGTCCCTCCCCCGGAAAAGCCCCCCGCGTTAGCGAGGGGCTTTTTCTCGTTACCCCTACTGCTCACGCTTCCGCTATCCTCCCGTCGATACCCCTATATGTGTGATCTCGTCGAAACTAACCAATTTCCCTTATTCCGCCCGCTCCCTCTTCCATTCCAACCCCCCACTCTGTCATTCCGACCGAAGGGAGGAATCTGCTTTCCCCTTCCCGGGGCACCATGTCGAACCTGCATTTACGGAATAGAATTCCGTTAGAGACCATCTCCATGACAAAAATGCTTTCTTTGTATTTGACGGTCATTTTTTTTTGGACGCTGGCGATCGCAAGTCCGCAGCAATCCGATACCCAAAACGCCGCGCCCGCGCCTGTGGCGGGGCCGCACATGCGGGAACTCGACTGGGACACCTATCTCGATAAAGTGCAGGGTGCATGGATGGGAAAGATGATCGGCGTCACCTTCGGCGCTCCATGGGAATTCCGATATCAGAACACGCCAATAGGCTTCGACCTCGACGATTGGCCGCTTTCTCCAACGCGCATGAAGGAGTACCGGCAGCGCGCTTCCAACAAGCCCGGCGATTGGACCCCGATCACCAGCGAAGCTGACAACCAGAAAGTGAACATCAACCACGACTTCATCCTCGATTCGGAGAAGGAGCATCCCAGCTTCGGCATTCCCGACAACGACGACATTTACATCAATCTGCTGTTTCTCTATTGCTTGCGCCGCTACGGCATTGACGTCGATCCGGTCACTGTTGCCCGAGAATGGGACAAGAAGATTCGCCAAGTGTGGCACGCGAACGAGGCCGGACTCGCGAACATCCGCAAGGGCATCCTGCCTCCCGATTCCGGTAACCCGCGCAATAACCTGCACGCGGATGACATCGACTTCCAGATTGAGGCCGATATTTTTGGCATGATCGCTCCCGGCATGCCGCAAGTTTCCAACCGCTATGGCGAACGCATGGGGCACATCATGAACTACGGAGACGGCGTCTATGGCGGCATGTTCGTTTCCGCCATGTATACGCAGGCCTTCTTCGCCAGGAATATTCGAGAAGTTGTCAAGAACGGCGTGAAAGCCATTCCTGCGCAAAGCTTGTACGCACAGACGATCCAGGACGTCGTCCAATGGCACGACCAGTATCCGAACGATTGGCTGAGGACCTGGCATCTGGTGCAGGCAAAGTGGGGCGAAGTGGATCACTGTCCCGAGGGCTACAAGAAGCGGTTCAATATCGACGCGAAGCTGAATGGCGCCTATATTGTGATGGGATTGCTCTATGGCGATGGCGATTGGTACAAGACCATGAATTACGCGACTCGCAGCGGCCAGGATGCCGACTGCAATCCGGCCAATGCCGCGGGCATTTTAGGTACGCTGATCGGGGCGCATGCGATTCCCGCGAAATACAGCGAACCCGTTCATAACACCTACTGGAACAAGACCCTCGCCGGTCTTCCCGATTCGTACGAGGTCGATGCTCTTTCCGGCGATACCGCCCAGATTGGTCTCAAAGTCCTGCTTGCGAATGGTGGAGAAGTCGTATCCAGATCCGGCAAACTCGTGCTGCGCATTCCTCAGCAGGACCCTGTCCCGCCATCCACCCTGGAGCAGGTGAAGTGGGACGGCGACAAACCTGTCTTTTAGGTTACTAATTTGCCGGCTCTCTCACAGTAGGGACCGCTGAACCCTGATTCCGCTCGAATGACGGGCCAAACCGGAAGGAATTCCGCTTAAGTTAGCGCTCATGGGGCTAAGCCCCGAGGCGCCGCCCGCACTATGCTAAGCTCGTTCGTCCTATACTTGGGAAGTTCATTGAGGAGGCCTAACCGCGAGTGGATCTCTACCGCTGGCTGCCACCCGATGCCGTGAAGATCGTCCTCGTTCTCTTCCTGTCCTTCCTGATCGGACTGGAACGCGAGGAACACAAAACCGCCGCCCGATCCTACTCCTTCGGCGGAGTCCGCACCTTCCCCCTGATCGGATTCATCGGCTACTCCATCGCTCTTCTCGCTGGCAGCCAACTTCTCCCCGTGAGCCTGGGCTTCCTGGTGGTCGGCGGCTTCCTGTTGTTGTCCTACTGGCACAAGCTTTCCGCTGTCGAGGCCGCCGGGGTCACCTCAGAAATGTCTGGCCTGACCACTTACCTCGTCGGCGCCCTCGTCTACTACAACCATTTCTGGATTGCCACCGCCCTCAGCGTGGCCAGCCTCTTGCTGCTGGAATTGAAGGCCGGTCTCGAAGCGCTGGCCAACCGTACCGCTCCGCAAGAGATTCTCACGTTCGCCAAGTTCCTGCTGCTCACCGCCGTCATTCTCCCCGCACTCCCCAACCAGGAGTTTGGGCGCTTTCACATCAACCCGTTCAAAACCTGGCTCGTCGTCGTCGCCGTCAGCACAATCTCCTATGGCAGCTACGTCCTCCAGAAAGTCACGAAAGAGCGTGGTGGCGTAGTCCTCACCGCCTTTCTTGGCGGAGCGTACTCCTCCACCGTGACCACGGTGGCCATGTCGCGCAGGGCCGCCCGTGAACATCGTCCCCACCTCTTCGCCGGCGGCATCCTGATCGCCTCGGGCGTGATGTACCTGCGTCTTGTTGTCCTTCTGACGCTCTTCAACCGTCAATTGGGAACGATGCTGGCGCCAGCCTTCCTGGTCCTCGCAGCCGTCGCCATTGCCGTTGGCTGGTTCTGGTCCCGCAGAACAGACGCGGACGCTTCCGAGATTAAGCGCGAATTCGAGCCCGGCAATCCACTCGAGCTGCTGGCCGCCTTTCTCTTCGCTTTTTTCTTTCTTGGAATGCTGGTGGCCACGCAGTTGGCCGTCACGTATCTCGGCCGAGCCGGCGTCAACATCCTGGCCGCCATCATGGGAGTCACCAACGTCGACCCCTTCATCATGGGGATGACCCAAGCCGCCGGCAAGCTCACTCCGCTCCAAGTCGCCGCTACCGCAGTCCTCATCGCCGCAGCCAGCAACAATCTGATCAAAGGCATCTACTCCTACAGCCTGGCCGACCGAAAAACCGGCACCCAAAGCCTCTCCCTCCTGATCGCCCTAGCCGCCGCCGGCCTCGTCCCTTTGCTGTGGCTCTAACCTCGGCTTTGCTTCCTAAGAATTGTCATTCCGACCGAAGGGAGGAATCCGCTTTGGTCTGGCCCATCGTCATCAACTGGAGTACCACTGGCCCGCGAAAGGCACGGCTCCCGTCGTCCCTCCTCTATGGAGTCTGTGTCGTAGCCGGTCTTCCGCCCCTTCGGGGCTTCCTCATCCCCCCTCGCCACCCGCGGCTTGCGCCGCGGGCTGTATTCTTTCGCCGCTTTGCGGCTGAACGCGTGTTGTCCCATCCACTGTCTTCGCCAACATCGAGCTACGACACAGACTCCTATGGGAGTCATCCTGAACGGAGCCGTCTTTCAGGCGCAGGGAAGGATCTCGCGCGCAGCTCGCGGGCCCCGAGGCTCTGGCATATCCCAGCGCAACATTTTTTTGAGATCCCCGAGCTAAAATACCTGGTTTGTTGGAGTTGGGCTTGGGAGATATGAGTCTCGATCCGCAAAATATTGGATTGTAAGGATTTATATGTAAAATATTGCGGAATAAAGACTTAGCCGTAGAGGTTGGAGAGGGGAACGCTGCGGATGGGTTGCTGCTCGGTTTCTGATTCTGGCGCACAATGCGAGTGTGCGCTTCCTATTTTTCTCGGTAAAGGTTGTTCGTCACAGGAAGTGCGAATTGGCTTGTGGAAGACTGTGGATAAATGCAGGACGGTGTCTGCTTGGTCGGGGGCACGCATCATACGTTGGGGCGAGGAGACGTGCGACTCCTGGCCTTTTCAGGTGCGAGGAGCGTAGCGGAAAAGCAGATTCCTCCCTTCGGTCGGAATGACAAGAATTTTTGTTGCACTGGATAGGCGAGATCCTTTCGACACGGCGACGCCGGTTTGACCCCCACCCTCCCCATGACTAGAATCCGGATCACATCACTCGTGGGGGTCGTCATGAAACGCCTTGCTTGCCTACTGCTCTTCGTCTCCCTCTTCACGTTCGCCGCCTTCGCCGACGACGATCACGACCACCAACATCACGAAGCTCTCACCGAGACTCAGCTGGGAACGGTCCACTTTCCCATCTCTTGCGCAGCATCGGTCCAGAAGCCCTTCGCCCGCGGAGTCGCATTGCTGCATTCGTTCTGGTACGAAGAAGCCGAAAAGGAATTCCTGCAGATCGCCAAAGACGATCCGCACTGCGCCATGGCCCACTGGGGTATCGCCATGAGCATCTGGCACCAACTCTGGAACGAGCCCGATGCCAGCGTCATCAAGCGCGGTCTGGGTGAAGCCCGCGCGGCGAATAAGCTGGCTGAGGGTCCGCCTTTCGCAAAGCCGGCCACACCGCGCGAAAAGGCGTACATCGCGGCAATCCTGGCCTTTTACGATTCCGGCGCCTCCGACCACGCCGTCAGCGCCCAGGCTTATTCCGACGCGATGAAGCAGGTCTACGAGCGCTTCCCCGACGATCACGAAGCCGCAGTCTTCTACGCGCTCTCCCTGCTCGCCTCCGAGCCGCACCATGACGAGACCTTCGCCAACCGCCTCGCCGCAGCCAAGATTCTTGAGCCGTTGTTCGCAGTGGAGCCCGACCATCCCGGCGTGGCCCACTACCTGATTCACGCCTACGACAAGCCGCAACTGGCGGAGCGCGGCATCCCGGCTGCCCGCCGCTACGCCCAGGTTGCGCCCGCCGCACCGCACGCGTTGCACATGCCCTCGCACATCTTCGCCCGTGTGGGCCTCTGGCAGGATGACATCAATTCGAACCTGGCTTCCGTCGCCGCAACGCGCAAAACCGCTGCCATGGGCATGGGCGGCGAAGGCCATCAGTTCCATGCCATGGACTTCCTCTTCTATGCCTACCTGCAAAGCGGGCGCGAAGCCGACGCCAGGGCGCTGATGCATGAAGTCAAGGCCATGCCTGAGATGCATGACATGTATGGTGTCGGCTTCGATCCTCACCTGGCGACAGAAGCGCAGTTCGCGGCGCTGTATCCACTCGAGATGCGGGACTGGGCAACCGCGGCGGCGCTAACGCCGATGGCGGTTCCCGGCACCACCGAAGATTCGACGGGCTATTGGGCAAAGGCTATCGGCGCCGCCCATCTCCACCAACCGGAGGAAGTCCGAAAGGACGTCAGCGCGATCGAGGCCATCCATCAGAAATTCGTATCCGAGAAAAAGAACGACTTCGCCGAAGCTACGGAGAACGATCTGAAACAGGCCCAAGCGTGGCTGGATTTTGCCGAAGGCAAATATGATGACGCGGTCGAGACTCTGCGCCCCATAGCCGACAAAGAAGACGCGCTCGGGGACGAACCGCAGGGCATCCCCACGCGCGAGATGATTGCCGAGATTCTTCTGGAGGCCAAACGTCCGCAGCAAGCTCTGGCGGAGTATCAGACGGACTTGAAGTTGAATCCCAATCGCTTCAATGGCCTGTACGGCGCAGCCCGCGCCGCAGAAGCGGCAGGCAAACAAAGCGAAGCGACGGAATACTACGCCATGCTGGTGAAGGTTTGCGCCGGAGGAAACTCCACGCGTCCGGAACTTGGGCGTGCGAGGAAGTTGGTGGCCAAAAAATAAGGCCCTCAGCGGAAGAGGATCGTCTTCACCACTAGGGCCGCCAGCATCGCGAGCGCTCCGAGCAGTGCGTTGTATTCGCGATGCTTCAAATACAAATCCATGGAGAATCCCGCTGGACCTGCCGTCGATCGCGGCGTAAGTCTCGGAAACATCCTCGGCACACGCCGCGCATATTCTTCGAACTCAGGGAACTTCTGTCGCAGGAACGCCTCTTCGTCACGGATCACAGGAAGATAGATCGCAAAGAACATCAGGATGAGGGCAACGCCCACCCACCAACTCCGCGCCGCGACGGCGAAACCGATACCGATCAGCAACGATCCGAGATATAGCGGATTGCGCGTGTAAGCATAAGGCCCGGAAGTCGCAAGCGCTTCATTCTTGCGCACGTGCCCCGAAGCCAACGCGCGAATCACAAGTCCCGGCGCAATCACGATCGCGCCAAGAGCGATGAACCGCCACGTGGGCCGCGCCAGCCAGAAATACAGAACGGCAAACACAAATCCCAGCGGCACCCGAATGCGCCGCGCGATGCGCGACCACTCAGCCATGCGCACCTTCCGTCGCAGCAGCCGCAAGCAAACTGCGCGCCGCGTCCACGACCGCTTCGGCGCTAATCTCCAACATGCCTTCGTCGGGCGCCGATCGACGCGCGTGCGTAGTCGGACTGACCGGATTGCGCAACACCATGCTGCGCGTTCCATAAGGCCCGTTGCGCGCAGGATCTGTTGGCCCAAAAATCGCCACGACTGGCACCTGCAATGCTGCCGCCAAGTGCAGCGGCCCGGTGTCTCCTCCGATGAACAACCGCGCCCGGCGGGTAAGCGCGATCAACTCGGGGATCGAACACTTCATTGGCTTAGCCGCGCCTTCGCTCGCAGCCTCGGCCTCGCGGGCCAGATCGTCTTCTCCCGGACCGCAGTTCAAAATCGACCGCACCCCATCCTCGGCTAAAGCACGCGCCACCCGCCCGTAACGTTCGGCTGGCCATCGCTTCGCTCCCCAACCCGCTCCCGGATTCAGAATCGCGAAGTCGCCGACCGCGGCCTCCGCCAGCCGCCGATCAATCCGCCGCTCGGCCTCGGCATCACGAGGGAACTCCACGCGCGGCGCCTTCATCTTCTTCTGAGCGATTGCCTCCACGACGGAAAGATTCTGCTCAATGACATGAGCTCCGCTCGCAATCGCCCGGCGCGTGTACCACAAACTGGCAGGAGACTCGCGCGGTTCCGCCGCGCCATACACCACCCGCGCGCCCGACCAGCGCGCCAGCACTGCAGACCGAATCGCTCCCTGCAGATCGACAGCAACGTCATAGCGCGCCTCACGAACGTCGTTCCAGACTCTCGCAATCTGCTGCAGAGTCGAAATGGTAAAGAGCGATTTCCTCCATCCCGTCAGGCTGACGGTGTGCACCCAATCGGCCAGAGGCCGCTGCGCCGATCGCGGCCCGCGCCGCGGCGCTCCGGGCGCGCACAGAAGTTCGGCCCATCGCTCTTCGATCAGCCACCCAATCATTGCTTGCGGAAACGCCTCGCGCAGAGCCTGAACCGCAGGCAAGGTATGGATCACGTCGCCCATCGCACTCAGGCGCACGATGAGCAGGCGCTCGACGGTCTGCTTGTCTTCCGCGGCGACGATCAAGATTTCCTCGGCCAGAACCGCGAGCGAATCATCTCGCTGGTAGAGTGATCCTTCGGATCGCCAACAATCTCGACCCGCCCGCCATACTCCGCAACCGCGTCGCGCTCCGGAACGGAGTCCGCGGTGTAATCGGTCCCCTTGGCCTGAACGTCGGGACGAATCTCGCGGATGATCGCTCGCACATCGAGTTCAGGAAAGATAACGACCGCATCCACATCGGCCAGCGCAGCCACAATCTCGGCACGCTCTTCCGCGGGCATGATGGGCCGCCCATCGCCCTTGAGCGCGCGCACCGATTCATCGGAATTGATGGCAACTACAAGCCTACCGCCCAGTGCCTTCGCTCCCCGAAGGTAGCGCACGTGGCCGACGTGCAACAGATCGAAGGCGCCGTTGGCCAGCGTAATGCGTTCGCCGGCGCGCCGCCATTCATCCACGCGCTCGCGAAGTTCCTCGCGGCTCAGAATTTTCTCGTGTACGTTCAATGAGGTCGTATCGCCGGCGGCGTCTGCTCAATTGCCTGCAGTAACTCCTCCCGGGAAACGGTTGCCGTGCCCCGCTTCATCACGACAATTCCGCCCGCGTAGTTGGCCAACTGCGCCGCCTCTTCCGTCGTCGCGCCGGCGGCGAGCGCGGCCGTGAAAGCCGCAATTACTGTGTCGCCTGCGCCGGTCACGTCCGCCACCTGGTCGGAGCCGACAATCGGAATGTCCACCGGTTTGTGCTTGTGATTGAAAGCTACCATCCCGTCGCGTCCGCGCGTGACCAACAGGGACTGCAGGTTCATGCGCGCCATGATCTGCTCTCCGGCGGCTACGACCTTGTTCCAGTCTTGCCCAATTCGAAACCCGAGAGCATCTTCCACTTCGGGTTCGTTGGGAGTGGCCGCGGTTACTCCCGAATACTGCAACAGGCGGTAGCGCGAATCGAGGACGATCGGCGTCGATCCCACCTTGCCCTTTTCCCGCAGCGTATTCACGATCGCCGGGGTGGCGGCACCGTATCCGTAGTCGGAAACCAGCAACGCGTCGGATGCATGCACATAATTCCTCGCCGCCAGATAGAGCTCGCGCGTCAAATGGGAGTTCGGCGCTTCCTGCGGCTCACGGTCGACGCGAACCACCTGCTGGCGCGCCGTGTGCGTCATGCCCGCCAGAATGCGCGTTTTCGTGACTGTGGTGTAGCTCTTGTCCTTGAGCACGCCGCTGACGGGGATTCGCTTGTGCCGAAAATATTTCAGCAACATGCGCCCCGGCTCATCGTCGCCCACAATCCCAACGGGGAGAACGTTCACTCCCAGATCCGCCAGGTTATTCGCGGCGTTGGCTGCGCCGCCGGGCACCACGGTGCGCTCGCGGTGCTTCAGGATCAGGACCGGCGCCTCACGCGAGACGCGCGAAATCTCGCCAAACACAAACTCGTCCGCCACCAGATCGCCCAGCACCGTTACGGTGATGTTGGGAAACGCTTCGACGATCTTTTTCAGGCGGTCGGCCTCTTTGAGATGTTTGGTCATTGTCGCGTGTCAGACACAGATACAAACAGTGAGTCTCAAGAGATTCCCTCAGGGGGCTAAAAGCCCTAACTGATGAACGCTGTAGCGGCACGGCTAGAAGCCGTGCCCTTCCCGATGCCGTGCCCTTCGCGATTGACGGTCTAAAGGTACATCTACAGCCAAAGCCGATTCTCTCATGCCTCGCGCTTTCGTTCGTCGATCTTGTGCAGCATGGTATCGACGGCGTTAGCTGCGTCTGTCAGCTCCATTTTCACGGGCACAACTGCGAGCGGGGCCAGCGCGGATAGATAGCCTCCCAGGTTCACCGCGTCTTTCTCGGTGCTCACGAAGCCGCCAGCCTCGCTTCGCTGCTTGAGTTCCAGCAACTCGCGGATGTCTTTCTCGCTGTAAGCATGGTGGTCGCGGTAAAACGCCTCGGCGACTGGCTCTACATTTGCCGCTCGCAGTTGCAGCACAAAATTCTGGGGTCGGGCGATGCCGCAGAACGCAATGGGCCGAGGTGGAACGTTCTGCGGCACAATACCACGGCGCACGCGCCATACCAGTTTGCCCTCGACCGGAAAGGACTCCGCCGAAGCACCACTCGCCAGCACAACAGCATCCGCGCGCCGCAACGAATGCAACGGCTCTCGCAAGCGTCCCGAGGGGAGCAACCGGTCGCTCGCATCCTGCGGCGTAACCAGAACAATGTCAAAGTTGCGAGCCACTGCCCGATGTTGAAAGCCGTCGTCAAGCAGATGCAGTTGCGGCCCAAATCTCGATTCGGCGAAGCGCCCCGCCTCGTACCGATCTTCCCCAACGATTACCGGCACCTGCAGTTTGCGGGCAATCAGAAGGGGCTCGTCGCCGAACTCCTGCGGCAGACCGCCAGGATCGACCAACCGCACGCCCCTGGACCTGCGGCCGTATCCGCGCGTCAGGACATCAAACTTGATTCCGCGTGCCTTGAGCAATCCGCCCAACAGAATCACGAAGGGAGTCTTTCCCGATCCGCCTGCGGAGAGATTGCCCACGCTAACGACCGCACCTTGCAGCCGTCTTGCCCGGAGAACTCCCCGGTCATAGAGCGCGTTGCGCGCTCGGACCATGCCGCCGTAAATGGCTGAGAGGGGATTCAATCTGTGTGTGCGGCTTGCGCCGAGATCGGCAGAGGGTCGCGACCGTCCGCGATCAAGACCTTCAGCGCTTCCAGCGTCCGCAATGTCGCGCCCATCTGGGATCGCATCGTCTCTTCCGCGCGGCGGCCGAGGGCGCGCCGCTCGGCATCGTCCGCGAGCAGGTGCATCAGCGTCAAGGGCAACTCCGCCATTCCGACGATCCGCACGGCGTCGCGGCTTTGGAACAGCGCCACAATGTCACGAAAATTTTCCGTATGGTTCCCGGTCACGATGGCGACGCCGTGCTGCGCAGGCTCGATGATATTGTGCCCGCCGCGCGGCACCAGGCTTCCGCCGACGAACGCCACATCGGCGAGAGCATAGAGGGCGGCCAGTTCTCCGATGGAATCGACCAGCAGCACCCCGCCCGCAAGCGGTTCGCCCTGCCAATGCGAGCGCCGGAAGGAGAGGATGCCTAACTGCCGCACCAGGATCGCAACCTGGTCGAAGCGCTCGGGATGCCGCGGCGCCAGAATCATCACGGCATGCGGATGTCCTACCCGCACATTTTCGAACGCCTTCAGGAGCAGCGGTTCTTCCCCCTCGACCGTGCTGCCACATACCAGAACCGGCCCGGCGCTGTCTGCAGCCAACGATTGCCGGAGGCTCTCCACAATGGGGGAAGAGGAAGGCAAACTCATGTCGAACTTAAGATTTCCCGTGACCTGCACGCGTCCCGCCTGCGCTCCAATCGACTGCAGCCTGGCGCTATCTTCTGGCGTCTGAGCCAGAAACAAGTCGACGTACACCAGCATCCTCCGGAGGGCCCAGCGAAAACGGCGATAGTTCGGCCATGAACGGTCGGAGATACGCGCGTTGACGACCGCGATTCGCACGCCGCCAGCATGCGCCAAGCGCAGGAAGTTCGGCCAGAATTCGGTTTCCGCGAGCACGATTAGCTCCGGCTGCAGAGCTCGCAGATAGGGGCGGATCGCGAACGCAAAGTCCATCGGAAAACAGAACACGTTCTCTTCGCCGAAGCGCTTGCGCGCGAGCGCTTGTCCAGTGTCGGTCGTGGTCGAGACCAGCACTCGATGCTGCGGGAACGTTCGCCGGATTTGCTCCACCAATCCGCTGACGGCAAGCACCTCGCCCACAGAAACCGCATGAATCCAGATGACGCGATCTGGCCGTGGCAATGAGCGTGACGCAATCAGTCGCTCCGGAAGCCTGCCCATGCGTTCGGCGAGTCCGCTTCGATATTTGCCGTGGCGCAGAATCTGGTAGAGCCAATAAGGCAGGCTCAACAGCATTCCCACCGCCAGCACCAGACTGTAGAGGAGATAGCTCAACCTGAGCCATTCTAAACCGCCTCGTCGGCACCGGATGGCTCACTCTTCCGTTCTTCGCGAATGGGCGGGATAGCTCGAAGAGTACTCGCCCTCTATAATGGCATCCATGCGGCCTTTCTCGTTGCGATTCGCCCATCGTTCCGTCATCATCCTCCTGTCGCTTTGCGCCGCGCTATTTTCCCCGGGAATGCTGATGGCGGGCAAGAACTTCGTGAAGCCGGTAGCGAAGCCCGCCATAAACTATCCCGCACACGATTTCCATCGCGACTCGAAAGTCGCCATCGCCGCCGATCCTTACGACACACCGGAAAAGGCCAAGATCTTTTCCACTAATTTTGCAGCGCACGGCTTTCTGCCGGTCTTTTTCGTGGTGACCAATGATGGCGACCAGCCAGTCTCCATCGCCAACATGGAAATCACGCTGATCACGGCCAATCACTCGAAGCTCACTCCCGTCCCTCCGAACGATCTCTACCGGCGGCTTTCGAATCCCCAGGCCAGCACGCGGCCGAGCCCGATTCCTCTCCCACGCAAAGTAAAGGGCGGGATCAGCAAGAAAGAAATGGAGGAGATCGAGTCCTCGCAATTCGCGGCCAGGGCGGTTGAGCCACACGGCACGCAGTCCGGATTTTTATTTTTCGACGTGGGCGGCATCTCGTCGCCTCTGCCGGGCGCGAACATCGACATCACTGGCGTCGCCGACGCGAAGGGGAACGAACTGATGTATTTTGAAGTCCTGGTTGACAACTATCTGAACGCGCCGCAGAAGACGAATTGACGGCGCCATCCCGATCCCGGCGCAGTTCAGCCGGGTGAGAGCCTGCCCTGAAAAACGGCTCCGGTCAGGATGACTCCCATAGGAACGTCGGAGACAGACACTCAGACCGCCGCGATCTTCCAATTACCCGTGGATTTCGGCCAACATTGGCGTTAATGTAGTGCCGTTCTTCATTCCGGAGGTACTCGTGGGCAAACATAAGTCAGACAAATCATCCAATAGCAATCGGCGGACATTTCTTAAAACGGGCGGCCTCATGACCGCGGCCGTTCTGGGCTCGGCTGCTCTTCCAGATGTTGCGCGCGGCCAGTCAGATCGGCGCCCTCTGCCCTCCAATTCGACAACTTCAAATGCTATGCCGACTCGGAATCTGGGGAAGACGGGATATAAAGTGGGCATCTTCAGCCTGGGAGGCCAAGCCTCGCTCGAGAAGCCCAACAACGAAGCGGTCGCGGTGCCCATTATCGAAAAAGCCCTCGATCTGGGTGTGAACTACGTCGATACGTCTTCGATCTGTGGCGGACCCGAGCGCTGGAGCGAGCAATACGTCGGCAAGGTGATGAAGCACCGTCGCAGCAACGCGTTTTCTCGCGACGAAGACGAAAGAGCGGACGCGCGAGGGCTCCATGCGCATGATCGAGACCTCGCTCAAGCTATTGCAGACCGATCACGTCGACTTGTGGCAACTGCACGACATCGGCACGATGACAGATATCAACGAGATCTTCGCCAAGGGCGGAGCGATGGAAGCCTTGCTCGAGGCTCGCGACCAGAAGATCGTGCGTTATCTCGGCATCACGGGCCACTACCGGCCCGACGCGCTGATCGAGGCCATCCATCGCCATCCCTTCGACACGATCCTGATGGCGGTCAATGCCGCCGATCCGCATCACTACAGCTTCTCCGAGCAACTGCTGCCTTTGGCCGTCGAGAAACAGATGGGCATCATCGGAATGAAGGTGCCGGCGCGCGGACGCATCCTTTCGTCGTGGACGCCGCCGCCCATCGAACAACAGAAGCATTCGTGGGAGGGAATGTCGGTGCAGGCGTCAACCGCGGGCACGCTGGATATGCGGCAGGCGATGTATTATTCGCTCTCGCTGCCGGTCAGCACCGTCATCATTGGTTGCGATACCATTGCCCAGCTCGAACAAAATGTGCAACTGGCGCGCGAGTTCACTCCACTCAACCAGCAACAAATGGCCGCGCTCACTGAGAAGGCACAGCCTGTGTCGAAGCAGTCGCTGTTTTTCCGGTTTTATGAGCGGGCGTAGAGGACGAGGCCGGACAGGCACCTCCGCGCCGATAGGTGGTCGATTCGACGCCGTTCATCTCTCTGCACAGAACGCTTCGATTGGTACGAACTCTTGCTTATGCTCTGCCACTAGGATCATATACGGCAGACATCGCCCGACACCATCCAGAAGGCAGTACTGCGCGGCCGGGCTAGAGCGGATCTCGCTGTCCTCTGCAGAGCAAATCGCCACTCGGTTTTCGCCCTCGAGCCGCAAGGACCGGGTCGCCAACTTGTCGTAATAGGCCCTATGGCTGTGCGCCGACGGACTCGCCAAATAGCTTCGTGCGATCGCATTCTCGGCGACCCGCGCCGGAAGCCGGTAGTTTTCCCCATCCGGGATGACGAGTCCCTCGCGCTTCGTATAGTCGCATTCTAAGAACACGAGGTTTGCGAGATCGCTCACGGTGTCAAGTGAAACAATGTGCCACCGAGTAGCGTCGCTGAACCAATCCCGCATCTTTCCCGGGTGGTCACGCCGCATCACTTCGACCGGATCGCCCGAGTTGTCGACGGTCGAATCGGGATGCTTGCGCTGGTTACGCTGGAGGTACCAAACAGCATACTCCCCGACCGAACTGGCTCTCACTATGCGCACGCGCCCTCTATGTCATCATCGCTTGCCTTGTCCATGTCCGGATTGTATTGCCGAAACTGCGGCCCCGCCCGGCTTTATAATCACTGCCTATGGTCACCACGCCGGCCGATTCCATTGCCGCCCACACGAAGTATGAGCCGGTCATTGGGCTGGAAGTTCACGTTCAGCTACTGACGGCGACCAAGATTTTCTGCTCGTGCTCGACGCGATTTGGGGCGCCGCCGAATACTAGCGTCTGCCCGGTATGCCTGGGGATGCCCGGCGCGCTGCCCGTGCTCAACAAGAAGGTCGTCGAGTTTGCCACGCTGGCGGCGATGGCGCTGCAGTGCCGCATCAACGAGACCTCCATCTTCGCGCGCAAGAATTATTTCTATCCCGACCTGCCCAAGGGATTCCAGATTTCGCAGTACGACAAGCCGCTGGCCGAGTTTGGCTACATCGAAACCCCCGCGTCAAAAACCGGCGCGGGACGTCAGGAACTGAAAACTAAGAAAATCGGCATCACCCGCGTGCATCTGGAAGAAGATGCGGGCAAGAGCTTGCACGAAGGCTTTCCCGACGCGGCGGAGAAAACCGCCATCGACCTCAACCGCACAGGCGTACCGCTGATTGAAATCGTCAGCGAGCCCGACATCTCCACGCCCGACGAGGCCTACGAATACCTGACGCGGTTGAAAGAAATCATCCTCTACACCGGGGTAAGCGACTGCAACATGGAGGAAGGGTCGCTGCGCTGCGACGCCAACGTCAGCGTGCGTCCGCGTGGGCAGAAGGAATTCGGCACCAAGGCCGAAATCAAGAACGTGAATTCGTTCCGCTTCATCCGCGAAGCGCTGGAATACGAAATCGGACGCCAGATTGACGTGATCGAATCCGGCGGCAAGATCACGCAGGAAACACGTCTCTACAACGCGAACGAAGGCAAGACCTACAGCATGCGCTCGAAAGAGCAGGCGCACGATTACCGCTACTTCCCCGAGCCGGACCTGCTTCCGCTGGTAGTGGACGACGCGTGGAAGGCCGAGATCGCCCGCACCCTGCCCGAGCTGCCCGAGGCGCGCCGCGCACGGATGGTGAAGGAATACGGCATCACCGAATATGACGCGCACGTGCTGACATCTCCGAAGTCGCTGGCCGATCAGTTCGAGGAGGCGGCCAAGGCCGCGAAGAATCCCAAGCGCGTCGCCAACCTGGTGCAGAGCGAGTTGATGGGCCGGCTGAAGGCCAAGGGAATCGAAATCGAGCAGTCTCCGATCTCCATGAAGGGAGTGGCGGCGTCGGCCGATCTGGTCGAGGCCGGCCCGATCTCCGGCAAGATGCTCAAGGATCTCTACGACCTGTGCTTCGAGCGCGGCAAAGATTTCCCCGTGGTCTACGAGGAAGAAGGCCGCCCGCAGCAGTCCACCGACACGTCGGCGCTGGAAAAGATCATCGACGAAATTCTTGCTGCCAATCCCAAGCAACTGGAGCAGTATCGTGCCGGGAAGAAAACGATGCTCGGCTTTTTCGTTGGCCAGGTCATGAAGGCATCCAAAGGCCAGGCCAGCCCCCAGATTGTGAATGAGTTGCTGGTCAAGAGGCTGGGATGAGCGAACGGTTCTGATTTTGATTGTGAGATTTTGATTCTGTGGGACCGGGTCTTTGACCCGGTCGTTCGGCCCGTAGGGCCGAGGGCACGATGCAGCCGAAGTACGAGTATCGCCGTCGTTTACCGCACTATCAAAAGGACGATCACCCGCTCTTCGTCACATTCACAACCGATTGTCGCTGGACACTTCCCACTGCAGCCCGAGATATTGTTCTCGAATGCTGTCTAAGAGAGAGCGGTGATAAATTCGATCTACACGCTGCCGTCGTAATGACTGACCCCGTCCATCTGATCTATTCACCGCTCCGCCGCGAAGATGGCTGGAGTTACACCCTGCCCGAGATTATGAAATCGATCAAAGGCCGATCTGCACGAGAGATCAATGTGGCTCTTAAGCGCTCCGGTCCAGTCTGGCAGGAAGAATTCTTCGATCATGTCTTGCGATCAAATGACAGTCTTGTGGATAGAGTGGACTATGTTTGCCAGAATCCGGTGCGGGCTGGTTTGGCGCGAACCGAGGCCGAGTACCGGTGGGTTTGGAAGGGCAATATCCCCGTCCTCTGAGGTGAGGCCAGGAAATCCCGCGGCCTTTCAGGCCGCCCGACCGGGTCAAAGACCCGGTCCCACACGAGACCCGGTCCCACACATTCATAGCACTTCTACACCTGTTACTATGACTGTCACTTTGGTTATCTCAACTTTCCCTATCCAGCCCGCTACCATGACAGTGGGCCCGCTTGTCTTGGGCTAACCGCTGGGGAATTGCCATGAAACTCAAGGTCGACCGCATCATCAGCATCGCGACGCTGGTGGCGTCGTTGGTGGCCATTATCTTAGTTCTCAAGAGACCGGCGCCGGTGGCGCACCCGCAGCCTGCTGCGGCCGTCGCGGAACATGCCCAGTCGTTTGACCAGAAGATGGCCGCGTTCCAGCAGGCAGCGCAGTCGACATCGGGAAGTTCCTCCGATACCTCCAAACCCGAAGCCGCCCAGGCCGCATCGCCGAGCCCCAAGGCTGAGGTACACATCAATTCCGACGAGATCACCGCGGTGCTGGCGCAGTCGTTGGGCACCGCCGCCGGAGCGTCCAGCCTTTCTCCCGACTCCAACATCGGCATTGCCGCGCCCACCATCAAGGACCAGCAAGTGAGCTTCGACGGCGACCTCGTGCACGGCCAGTTCCTGACGGAAATTGCCGGCAAGGATGTGTGGGTGACGATCTCGGGGCACATCGGCGAGAAGGACGGCTATGCCACGTTCGATCCCACGGAATTCAAGGTGGGCGACCTCAGTGTTCCCGTATCGCTCGTGAATCCGGCTCTGCAGAAGAAGCTGGCCGAGCAGCGCGACCGGCTGAAGCTTCCGGACAATGTTGGCGCGATGAAAGTGGAGAATGGTCAACTGGTGATGCAGGGGAAATAGTGGTCGTGTGGGAACGGGTCTTTGACCCGGTGAGGCCGCGCAAGCGGCCTTGCGGCCGCCGACCGGGTCAGAGACCCGGTCCCACACGAGCTCAGGTTCCACACGGTTCAGGCAGGTCCTACACGATTCTCAGCGGCAACTTTCGCGTACCAGCGGCCTGAGTCTTTAATCGTACGCTGCTGCGTTTTGAAATCCGTGTAGGCCAGGCCGAAGCGCTGGCTGAAACCGTCCGCCCACTCGAAGTTATCCAGCAGGCTCCAGGCGTGATATCCGCGCACGTCGGCGCCGTCGGCGATGGAGCGCGCCAGCGTGGCCAGATACTCGCGATGATAAGTAATGCGGCGGCTGTCATGAATCGCGCCGCTCGCGTCGGGTCCATCGCCATACGAGCATCCACTCTCGGTAATCTCGATCACGGGCCGGTTGTAATCGTGCGTGATGCGCAGGACCATGTCATACAGCGCCTTCGGCCACACTTCCCAGCCGAAGTCGGTCTTCGGACCCTGTTGTCCGCCATCCATCTTCACCGGAAACAGCCAATCCTGCGCGTGCGCGAGACGTTCCATCGCGCTTGGCGCCGAGGCGATGGTCCGGTAATAAAGATTGATGCCGATGAAATCGAGCGGCGCCCGGACTCTCTCCATGTCGCCCGACTTGATCCGCATGGCAGTCTCTGGCAAGAACGTGAGCGCGTCAGGATAACGCCCACGCAACGCGGGCTCCAGGAACCAGATGTTGGTGATGGCGTGCGCGCGCTCGGCCGCAAGTTTGTCTTCCGCTGAGTCGGTGGCAGGCTCGCACGATGACATGCTGAAAGCCGTGCCCACGCGCGAGGTAGGACGAACCGCCTTGAGCGCTCGAAAACCAGTGCCCTGCGCCAAGTTCACCACGTGGGTGGCGCGTAGGAAGTCGAGCAGGCTCTTGCGCCCGGGAGCGTGCGTGCCTTCGAGGTAACCCAGGTCCACAAACGCCGCAGGCTCGTTGAAAATATTCCAGTCAGAGACGCGGTCGCCCAACGCCTGCGCGACGAGGTGCACATAGTCGGCAAAGCGCGCGGCGGTATCGCGATTGGTCCATCCGCCGGCATCTTCGAGAATCTGCGGCAGGTCCCAGTGATAGAGCGTGACCAATGGCCGGATGTGCGCTTCGAGCAACGCATCTACCAAGCGGCTGTAATAATCGACTCCCTTGGAATTCGCCGGGCCGGAACCCGAAGCCTGAATGCGTGGCCAAGAGACCGAAAACCGGTAGCTGTTCAGATTCATCGCCCGCATCAGAGCGATGTCTTCGCGCCAGCGATGATAGGAGTCGCACGCCACATCGCCCGTTTCACCGTTCTTGATTTTGCCCGGCGCGTGCGCGAAGCGGTCCCAGATGGACTCACCCTTGCCGTCTTCGTTCCAGGCGCCTTCGATCTGGTAGGCGGCCGTGGCCGTGCCCCAGAAGAATCCCCTCGGGAATTTGGCTTCGGATGGTAAATCGAACTGGGGAGCCGATGTGCCGGCCCAAGCCGCGGTGCTCGCGTTAGAAGATCCCCTACACGCCGAGAAAGCAGCGGGTAGCCCCGCCGCTGCGCTGGCCCCGAGGATCGATTGCACAAACTTGCGTCGTGTCAGACGCACCTGGATTCAGTTCCTCCGAGAACTGTCGTCATCAATTATGCTTGATGAACTTCCCGTTTTTCTGCCCCGTGAGGGAGTTGTAGAGCGTTTCTAGAAATGTGTCCTCGTTGATGAAGTCTCCGGAAAACTTCTTCCATGGATCGAGCAGCTTTGCCTGCTTCATCTGATCGAGAGACCTGCCCTGGTTGAGAGCAGACTGAACCACATCGCGGGTTTCTTTGAGCATCTTCAGATAAGAGCGCACATCGTCCAGACTGGAGACAGGTCCGTGTCCCGGGATGATCTTCACATCGGCGGGGACCTGCGCGATGACTTTTTCCACTCCATCAATCATGCCATTGATGCTGCCGCCGCTATCGATGTCGATAAATGGAAAGCCGTAGGTCACGAAGTCGTCTCCCATGTGCCCGACATTGGACTTCGGGAAGAAAATGACGGAGTCGCCGTCGGTATGGCCAGCTGGAAAGTAGAGTGCGCGAATGTCTTCGCCATTCAGGTGCACCGTCACACCGTGATCAAAGGTGATGATGGGCAGGGCCTCTTTGGCAACAGGCTTGTTATCCACGTGGACCGAGCCGCCGTTGCCCGCCGGACCGCCTGTTTCCAGCCGCTTGCGGACGTTGTCGTGCGCAATGATCGGCGCCTGCTTCTGGAAATATGCGTTCCCGCCCGTGTGGTCGCCGTGATAGTGGGTGTTGATGATGAACCGCACCGGCTTGTCGGTGATCCCTTTCAATGCCGCCTGGATCTTTTCCGCCAGGGGAGCGTATTGATCGTCCACAATCACGATCCCATCTTCGCCAACGGATGCGCCGATATTTCCGCCTGCGCCTTGCAGCATGTAGATGTTCCCGGCTACCTTGCTGACCTTCATCTGGACCTTGCTGAAATCCTGGTCCTGGGCAGCAAGGGTGCAGGCCGCAAACAACAGTCCGGCCAAAAATGTCGAAGCTTTGCGCATGTTCATCCTCGAGGATAGTTCCGAGACACGGGCTGCTCATTCTAAACCGCAGAATCACGAAGTGAATAGTCTCACCGAGGAGTCTAGAATTCTCTGCTTGACCCTCACGTAACGTCAGACCGTAAAACCTCGATCAGGGGAACCGTGAACCGTACGTATCTGCCTCACGAATTCGCAAAGCGCGCCGGAGTGACGATCCGCGCCCTGCATCACTACGATCGGCTCGGGCTGCTCAAGCCCAGCGGCCGCACTGCCGCAGGGTATCGAGTGTACTCGGACAGCAACTTCGCGCGCCTGGAGCAGATCGTGGCTTTGAAGTTTATCGGATTTCCCCTGTTCCAAATCCGGGAACTCCTTCGCCGGAAGGACACCGATCTGTCGGCTGCGCTTCGGCAGCAACGCCAGATCCTGGCCGAGAAGCGGAATCATCTCGACCGGGCTATGCAAGCGATCGAACGAGCCGAAAAGATCGTGGCTGCAGGCGGAGAGCCGGATTGGGAGCCATTCCGCAAGGTCATCGAGGTGATTCAAATGCGAACCAGAAAAGACTGGATGAAAAAATACTATACGGAGGACCAACTGGCGAATCTCCGCCAGCGTTGGTCGTCCGAAGTGCAGGCCGAGTCGGAGAGAGGCTGGGCCGCCTTGGCTCAAGATACGGAGGCAGCCATGGCGAGCGGCGCAGACCCGGCGGGCAAAACCGGATTGCAATTGGCGGCTCGCCGGCAAAAATTGGTGGCGATGTTTACCGGTGGCGACCCCGGCATTGAGCAGAGCCTGCAAAAGCTCTATGCCGACAAAGCCAACTGGCCGACTAACTTCAAGAAGCCGTTCAGCGACACCGTCAACACGTTTCTCTGCCAGGCCGCGGACGCCTTGGCAAAGAGCAAGCCTCACTAAAACACGTGGCTGAAAAAGTGTCGGGGCGCGGTTTTCATCCGCGCCGTGAGTTCTCACTCTGGATTCAAACTGTCAAACAGTTTCCACAGTTTGTCGGCGGTGGCGCGATAAATGATCCAGCCGTTGCCGTTATCCGAAGTTTGCCGGAAGAGCAACTCGCCGCGGCCATCGCCGTCGGCGTCCACCGCGTCAACCAATTCCAGGCGCGGCGCGATGTCGAGATGGTATTTGTCGGTGACGCCGACATAGAGCTTGTGCAAGTTGTTGTAGATATCCGGATTGGCCACCAGCAGGATCGAATATTGAAGTTCGGAATCGGCCGCTGCATGCGGACTACCGGCGGGCGGCGGGGGCATGTGCGCTTCGGCCGTGAAAACGAGGACCGGTTGGTTGTTGTTCCACAGGTCGTACGCCTTCATCTGCACGTTCTCGAGAATCGGATCCTTCGTTTTAGAAGCCGGTGTCTTCGAAGCGGCAGGGCGTCGCGCCGCCTGCGAGCCTGCCGACTTCGGCATGGGCATGATCTTTGCCTTAGCCTCAGCGTCCACATAAGCGCGAACTTGCTCCTTGGCCAGCGTCGTCATCTGCTGAAGACGCTCTCCCTCTTCGTCTTTGAGCCACTCGAATGCGAAAGACCTGGGCTCAGGTCCGCTCGCATCAGAAATTGCGGGGATCAATTGGACGGCGCTCTTATCGGCCGTGGCCAGGGCAACTTTCCCGTCCCTCGCAGGGGACGCTGCGGTCGCCACTGCGCCGGGCTTGCTGTAGCCCGGAACTTCATCTTCTGTAAATGACTCGGCGGGTTTCCCGCGCCGAAGTCTCGGCCGGTTGTCTTCATCGGCTCCGCTGTCGGACTGTGGAATGGAAGGGCGATCGGTCGGCTTGGCATCGCCGGGTTTGGAATCGCTGGGCTTGGAGCCGCCCGACGTCGTAGGCGCGGACGAGTTTGGCGAAGGCGAACTTGGGCTCGATCCGGGTTGACTCGGGCTGGTCTGGCCCGGACTGTTCTGGCTCGGATTTGTCTTACCCTGGCTGGTCTGACTTGATCCCGCAGATCCGCCGGAAGTATTTCCCGGCGGCGCAGAAGCCGGAGGTGCAGCGGTTGCAGGCGGCGTCTGCTTCGGCGCGCTCCCGCTTCTGGTAAGCCGTGGGGGCGCGTCGCTGGTATCGATTCCTACCGGCACCGTCTCCGCCTTGAGCGCCGTCTTCGGCTTCTCGGCTCCGGCTGGAACCCAAGCGCCCGTCCCAAGCCACGGAGTCGGCACGTTGACGGCATTGCTGTGCAGCGCGCTATTGACCGTGAACAGACCCAAGGAACTGCCTGTGCGTTCGGCCTCGTAAACTGTGCCCGGCTCCAGAGCCATTGGGATCGGATCGGCCTTGTACGCGGTTGCGTCCCAGAACTTTCCGCCGACCAGAACGGCGATCGGCAGCAGCGACGCCTTGCCGTTCGCCGCCAACTGGAGCACGCCCACCGCCCGCGGTCCCGCGTCCTTCTTTCTCGGGACCTTCCGTTCCCCGGGCGTAATTTGCGGCAGTTCTTCCTGCGCAGTCACCATGATGGTCGACAACCCAACAAAGACAAGCAACGCGACTAAAAGCGATCCGCAGTATAAAATCGTCTGGAAAGCCACTTTGCCGAATACCGCTTGGTCAGCGTTTACGACGTTCGACTTCGATTCGCTCGGAGAAGCTCCCATGAATGTCAATGATAAGGCTCCTGACTTCACTTTGCAGGACGAGAACGGAAAAGAAATCGCGCTGAAAGACCTGCGGCGCAAGACCGTGGTTCTCTACTTTTATCCCCGCGCCGACACCCCGGGTTGAACGATTGAAGCTCGCGGGTTCCGCGACACATACAAAAAGATGCAGAAGACGGGCGCGGTGCTGCTCGGCATATCGCCCGATACTCCGAAGGCGCAAAAGAAATTCAAGGAGAAGTTCGATTTGCCCTTCACTTTGCTTGCCGACGCCGACAAGAAAGTCGCGGAGGCTTTCGGCGTCATGAAAGAAAAAAACATGTATGGCAAAAAGGTGATGGGAGTGGCGCGCACCACATTCATCATCGGCCCCGACGGGAGAATCCAGCATATTTTCGAGAAGGTAAAGCCAGAAGGCCACGCCGAAGAAGTATTGGAGTATCTGAAAGAATCGGCCAAGGGCGCGGCCTAGGAACTATTCCTGTTGGCGATTCGTATCACTAACCAGGCGCTCTGTCTTCAACGCTCCGCCCGTTCCGGAGGAAATTATGCGCGGTCTCAACCGAGTTATTGCAATTACTGCAATTCTGTTCTTCGCAGTTGCCGGGGCCATTGCGAGACCGGCCCCTTCGCCCTCCGATGATCACAACTCCATCGTGATCGTCTTCAAAGACGGCCACCGCCAGAGCTTCGCCTTGGCCGAGATTGCCCGAATCGACTTCAAGGCCCCAGCCGTGATCGTTTACAAGGATGGCCACCAAGAGAAGTTTTCTTCCACCGACATCGCCCGCATCGAGTTTGGAAATTCTTCGGTCAGCGAAAGGATGCCCGGACGAGGTCACTTTGTCGGCAAGTGGGAAGTGGGAGAGGGTAACGGACGCAAGTTCTTCATTACCCTCGACGCCGATGGAGGAGCGAGGAAAAGTATCGGCCCGTCGCATGGGACCTGGACTCTGGTCGATGGAGAGGCTCGGATCAGCTGGGATGATGGCTGGCACGATGTGATCCGGAAAGTGGGAACAAAACACGAGAAGGTTGCCTACGAACCTGGCAAATCCTTCGACGACCCGCCTTCCAACGTCACCGCCGCCAGAAACACGCAGCCGAAACCGATCTAGCCCACGGTGCGGTTAAACTTTCGCTTGATGCGCAAGTCGAAGACCTCGGCACCAACTGCCCAGATCCGTCCACTGGAGCGCGCGTTTTTCAGCCGCGATCCTCGCCGGGTGGCGCGTGAACTGCTGGGCAAGGTGCTGGTCCGGCAGAGCGAGGGGCAGGAAGAGGAGGCGCGTCTCACTGCGCGCATCGTGGAGGTCGAAGCCTACCTCGGTGTAGAAGATCCTGCCGCACACGCCGCTGCCGGAAATACTGCCCGCACTGCGGTGCTATTCGGACCACCCGGCCATGCCTACGTTTACTTCATCTACGGGAATCACTACTGCCTCAACGTCTCGTGCGAACCTGAAGGTCGCGCCGGGTGCGTTCTTGTGCGCGCCCTTGAACCAATCTCTGGCGTGGAGCAAATGGCCAAGGCCCGCGGGATCGAAATTCACGCTCCCAAAGACCTGCGCAAGCTAACCAGCGGACCGGGACGGCTGGCGCAGGCCTTTGCCATCACCCGCGCTCGCGACAATGGGTGCGATCTGACCTCCGCGGCCAGTAGCCTGTGGATCGGCGAAGACGGATATCGCGCGCACGGCATTCGTGTGACTCCCCGCATCGGCATTACCAAGGCCGAGGACAAGCCTCTTCGCTACATGCTCGCGGGGAATGCTTTCGCCTCCGGGCGGAAAATGGGAGCGAAGTAGATGTTCTGAGTCCTCTTCTGATTGCCGCACTGGAAAGCCAGCGGCCTTTCGGCCGCATGACCGGGTCAAAGACCCGATTCCACACAAAGGGATCACACAAAGTCCGGCCAGGTTCTGCCATCTGTCATTCGACGCCGGCCGACGATGCGCACAGCGCAGCTTGACAGACAGGTGTAAACTTGCCTGCGGGTCGAGTAATCCAAAAGCCTTGCTGGAAAAGGCGTTTCGGTCGCCTCGACTGGTCAACTTTTCCGCACCGTTGCAGCGGCCCGAATCATCTCATGGGTTAGGAGCCCGCATGCCCCGTCTGGCGCGATGTCGGATTCTGATTGCGGCGCTTGTGATCCTCACTCCGACGCCATCACTCATCGCCGCCGACGGCGCGGTGGCGAGTCGTCCCGCCGCAACAGTCTCTTATATCCTCGTCGGTTTTGCGGGCGGCTTTACGCGCCACGATAATCCACGGCACGGACCGGTGCGACTGGCGCAACGGATTCAGCGAGACCTACCGAAAGGCGCGTCGATCCAGGTGTTTGAGAACCGCCATAGAAAAGCCGCTTACAAAGCCATCCTTCGCGTGCTCGACAGCAATCACGATGGCGTCCTGAGCGATCAAGAGAAGTCGCAGGCGCGCATCATTCTGTTCGGCCACAGTTGGGGCGCAGCTGCCGTGGTTTTATTGTCCCGTGAACTGGACCGCGCCGGAATCCGGGTGCTGCTCACGGTGCAGGTCGACAGCGTTGCCAAGCCCTGGCAAAGCGACAAGGTCATTCCCGATAACGTCGCCGAGGCAGTGAACTTTTATCAGCCGCATGGCCTGATCCACGGCCGCGCGGAGATCACAGCCGCCGACGATTCGAAGACGCAGATTCTTGGAAATTACCGTTTCGATTATCGGAAAGAGCCGGTGCAATGCCGGGGAGCTTCTCGGTTTCAACAGATTTTCACTCCCAGCCACGTGCAGAGCGATTGCGATCCCCGCCTCTGGTCGCAGGTCGAAGAACTTGTGCGTCAGCGCATGAAGCCTCAACCCGCCAACGTCGCGGCGATACCGTAGCCTTCGAGAATTCTTCGCGCGCTCCGCGGTTCGGGATTCCCGTGCACTGTGAAGAAAGCCTTTGATCGCAAAGGACGCCTAGACGACGCGAAGAAGTCCCCTCCGCACCTCGGTGTCATTTTTTTCCTAGCAGAATGTTGTCGATCAGCCGCGTGCTCCCAACAAAGGCCGCCACGGCTGCGAGCGCACCCCCAGAAATATTGTCAACGGGATCCAACGTATCCGGATCCACGAGTTCGAAATAATCGAGCCGCACGGAACGTTCCCCGGCAAATTCCTCGCGGCCCGCGGCTACCAACTTGGCCGCTTGCCGTTCGCCCGCATCCGCCAACCGTTGCACGCGCATCAAAGAACGATGCAATACCAGTGCCCGCTTCCGCTGCTCGGGATCGAGATAGGCATTCCGCGAACTCATGGCCAACCCGTCGGGCTCGCGCACGATCGGGCACACCACAATCTCCACCGGGAAATTCAGATCGCGCACCATGCGCCGAATGATCGCCACCTGCGCCGCATCTTTCTGCCCGAAAAACCCCGCATCCGGTTCCACAATATGAAATAGCTTCGCGACCACCATGGTGACCCCGCGAAAATGGCCCGGCCGCGAACGCCCGTCCAGCTTGTCGCTCAGCCCCTCCACCGTCACCCAGGTCACCGCGCCCGGCGGATACATCTCGTCCACCGACGGCGCGAACAGCAATTCAACGCGCTCGCGCTCCAGCAATTCCCGATCGCGCTCGAACGACCTTGGGTACTTCTCCAAATCTTCGTTAGGGCCGAACTGAGTGGGGTTGACGAAAATGGAAGCCGCCACTGCGTCGGAAGACGCGCGAGCCGCCCGCACCAGCGACAGGTGCCCCTCATGCAGCGCCCCCATGGTCGGAACAAATCCCAGCCGCTTGCCCGCGCGCCGGACGGCGCGAGACGCAGCCCGCATTTCGTGAATGGTCGCGCAGATTTTCAAGGATGGATCGCGTGCCTGTGATCGCGCTTCACGCCGAAGGCACCCACCTAATTGCAATATGCGCGCCCTCGAGTATCCCGCCCACAATGCCTTTGTTGCGGCGAATCGCGATGCCATCCTGCTCGGAAGCTTTCGCGCTGTTTTCCGTGGCCGCCACAACACGGCCGTATGGCCAATTCGAAGCGGGCAAGGCCGCCAGCGCCGGAAGCAACTCAGCCGGCTTCAGTCTGATTTCCGCGCTATCGGCAGTATCGAGCAATGCGACGCCGTCCGGCCGGATGATGAGGTAAGGATTGCGCCAGGTTTTCATGTCGCGAATGCGCTCGAACTGCGCGGAATTCGCCGCGGGGATAGCCTGCAACACAACTTCAGGAGCAGGCGGTTGCGCGGCGTTCTGCTGCGAACATGCAACCAGAGATATCCCCAACAGCAGAATCGACGACACCCGCATGCCAAGAGACTTGCCGATCACAGGCCGAAATTACCTCACCATCGCGGGAACATCGTTCTTCGCGGCCCACACCAGGGCGACGATCCATCCGATGACGCTCCATCCCAGAAACAGATTGAGCAGGAAGATCGCGAGGAGGTCCCGCTTGCTCCGGGCCAGGGCAATAATCGACGGCAGAAAATACATCACAAACCCAAAGCCGAAGAACGGGAAGAAGATAAAGTGTGACAAAATCATGACCGCCTCCCTTTGTATAGCCTAGCACTATCAAGGCTGACGCTACAGCCCCGCAATGCCAGCGCCGATTTTGCGTCGCGTCAGCGACGAACCCCACTACTCATGGAAGATACGCAGAATCTCGCACCTGAGTTCCCTGGTCGTCCTAGCAGTAGTGATCCGTGTAAATCCGGGGCTAGGAATTCACCCTACCGCCGCATAGCCCGCTTCTGCGAGAGAATCTCATCCAAACCGGCCCCGGTTTCCTTGGGCAGATGATACGACTCCTCGTCGGCCGGATACTGGCGCGACCGCACATCCGCGCGAAACGACTGCACTGCGTTGGTGATCAGTGCCGCCGCATCGCCGTAGCGCCGTACGAATTTTGCCGCGGGCCCAAACGTCAGATTCAAAATGTCATGAAACACCAACACCTGCCCGTCGCACTCGGGTCCGGCTCCAATTCCGATCGTCGGAGCGCTGATTTCGGATGTAATCATCGCCGCCACTTCTCGCGGAATGCCTTCGAGAAAAAGACACGCCACGCCCGCGCGGTCCAAGGCCACGGCATCGCGCATGAGCTGCTCAATGCCGCTCAGGCTCTTTCCCTGCACCTTATAGCCGCCCATCACATTCACCGACTGCGGGGTCAGCCCGATGTGTCCCGCCACAGGAATCTCGGCATCGATAATCTGCCGGATCAGGTCGGCGCGCTTTTCCCCGCCCTCGATCTTCACCATCTCAGCGCCGCCTTCTTTCACGAAGCGGGCGGCGTTGCTGACGGCGGTCTTGGGTTCAATCTGGTAAGACCCGTACGGCATGTCCGCCACCAGGAGCGCGTTCTTTACGCCGCGCCGCACCGCCTTCACGTGGTGCAGCATCTCGTCCATCGTGACCGAGAGCGTGTTCTCGTAGCCGAGCATGGTTTGGGCCAGAGAATCGCCTACCAGCACCATGTCGATGCCGGCCTCGTCGACCAGACGCGCGGCGGCGTAGTCATAGGCGGTAAGGCAGGTGATGGGTTCGTGTTGGAGTTTCTGTTCCCGCAGGGATGCGGTCGTGATCTTATGGCGAGGCTCGCCAATCGGAGTCAAACTCATGATGTCCTCCAGTGCCCCTCCGCCTCGGCGGATAGAGCCTGTACACATCTTAGCTTCTACAGCTTGGAATATTGTAGCCCGAAAAGGGTTGGTCGTCGATAGTCGGAGAGCCAATGTTGTCAATCGGTTCGGGGTCGTCGAAGAGCGGGGCGCTCGAGCCGCCGCGCTCAAACACAAGCACAACATGGGCTATGCCGACTGCTTCGCCGCGGAACTCGCCATGGAACGTGGCGCATGGCTGGTCACCGCCGATCCAGAGTTCTCAAAAGTGGGGAAGACACTCTCGGTCTTTACCCTGCCGAGGCATGAAGGATGATTCAGGGCGTTGGATCCTCTGGAGATAGCCAACGAATTTTCGTCATGAACTCAAGCGCCAGCACAGATTTCCCGAACCATGCCTTCGATCCCGCGAAAATGCCGCCCGCACCCCGCAAAAAGCACTGGAAGTCTCTTGCGATCTGGGCCACGCCCTCGCCCTTTTCCACCAACTCACCGACCAGATAAAACCATCCGCCATAGGGGCACATTCCGTCCTGAACCGGTCCCTGCTCATGCACATCCGCTTCTTTTTCTTTCTTAGGATCGACTCCAAGCTGATCGAGAATCACCCGAAAGGCCGGAGGATAGACCGCCGCCCGTTGTAGCGCGAAGTTACGGCAACTGTCGCATCCGCAACGCTCGGTGCAACTTGATGACACTACACGGTAAGCCGCCGCCGTTGCCTCGCGGTCGTAAAGGATATTCTGATCCTCCAGGCAAAGTTCTTCCATTGGATGTCCATTCGCGAAAGGGCCAGTCCCTAACGACTTATTGACCGACGACGGTTTTCACGCACCCACCGCGTCCTGGCCGCCTAGCGGCAGGAAGTACTGCGTGCCCTTGATGGGCTCGGTGACTTTGCGCAACAGTTCCTGCAGGTCTTCGTTGCGGTCGACGAAATCAATCTCTGAGGTATTGACGATCAGCAGGTCCGACGACGTGTAGTGGAAAAAGAAGTGCTCGTAGGCCTTGATCACTTCCGCTAGATACTCGTCGCTCACCGATCGCTCGCCCGGCGCATTCTTTTTCTTGAGCCGCTTCTTCAGCACCTCGGGCGTAGCCTGCAAATAAATCACCAGGTCCGGCGTGGGCAACTGCTGGCGAAAATGATTGTAGTAACGGTTGTAGGTATCGAGTTCCTGATCGGTCAGATTAAGGCAGGCAAACAGCTTGTCTTTTTCGAAGATAAAATCGGCGACAACAGTCTTCTGCGACCGCGGACCCAGATCGAGAGCCTGCAACTGCTCGAACCGCCTCACCAGGAATGTGAACTGCGCCTGAAACGCCGCCCCGCGCTCGCCTTCATAAAAAGAGGCTAGAAACGGATTCGCGTCGGGTTCCATCACGCGTTGCGCATTCAACCGCTCGGCCAGAATGCGCGCCAGCGTGCTCTTGCCCACTCGGATGGGCCCTTCCACAGCAATGTACCGGGGCAGTTCGAAAAGATTGGCCATGAGTTCGTGCGATGTCTCGGAATTGGCAGGATATCTCGGTTGCGGCTGACTGGCAATTGCGGGAAGAGTTAACAGGCAGATTGGGTGATTGAGAAATTTAGTAATTGTGTAATTTGAACCTCGAATTCTTCCGCGCGCAGGCTTTTCAATTCCGCAATTACAGAATTTCCCAATTACTCAATCCATTTACAATCCTCCTATGCTTGGAACTGTGCTCGCGGGAACAGCCGCCACAGCCGCGCTGACTGCCGCGGGATATCAATCGATGGCGCCCACGGGACAGTGGTACGGCCGTACTTTCACAGGCTTGCCTCGCGGAACCAAGCAAATCGCGCTCACCTACGACGACGGGCCTAACGATCCGCACACACTGCGTTTGCTGGAAGTCCTTGCCCGGCACGATGTGCGAGCAACTTTCTTTCTGATCGGACGCTACGTTCAACTGCGCCCGGAAATCGTCCGAGAGATCGTCAAAGCCGGCCATATCGTGGGCAACCACACCTTCACGCATCCTCCGCTGATTTTCAAGCGCGCGGCCGAAATTCGCCAGGAACTCTCCGGATGCCGCTCCGCCTTGCAAGACGCCATTGGGGAGCATTCCAATTTATTCCGCCCTCCGTTCGGCGGACGCCGCCCCGCGGTCCTGCGCATCGCCCGCGAACTGGGCCTTGAGCCAGTGATGTGGAATGTGACCGGCTACGACTGGAACGCGCCACCGGCTGCAGTGATCGAACGGAAGGTTGCGAAGCAGATTCGCGGCGGCGATGTAATCCTGTTACACGACGGCGGGCATAAACACATGGGCGCTGACCGCTCGCAAACCGTACTGGCCACGCATCAACTGATCAACAGGTACAGGTCCGCGGGCTACGAGTTCGTCACCGTTCCGCAGATGTTGGAAGGAGAAGCCCGAGAAACCGCTTCAGGCAAATCTTAGACCCCAAATAAAACTTTTGAACCAGCTTGCGAGGATCACCGATGAAATACTTGCTTCTATTCGTCTTTTCCACTGCGCTCCTGGCCGCGGCGCAGCCCAAAGCCCTTTTTTACATGACCGACAACCCCAATTCGGTGAAGTCCTTCTCCGAGCACGTGGACAAGATCGACACCCTGGTTCCGGCCTGGTATTCCGCCGATGGCAACGGACTGGTCTGGGGTGGCCCAAACCCCTTCGTGCTGAAAACCGCCGCAGAACACCACGTGCCGGTCATGCCTATCGTGGCCTCTATGGTTCAAGCCGATTTGCATAAGCTGTTTACCACACCCGCAGCGCGAAGTGCCTTCATCGTCTCGCTTGTGAGCGAATGCAAGACGCACGGATACAGCGGCTTCCAGATTGACTTCGAGAATGTGAATTGGACCGACCGCGATTTGCTTTCGAGCCTGGTCGCCGAAACGGCCGCGGCTCTTCACCAGGAAGCGCTGCAACTCACCATTGCCACTGTGCCCAACGCTCCGGGCTTTCCGGGGAAAAGCAGTTATGCTCATTGGCTGTATGCCAACTGGCGCGGCGCCTACGACTTGAAAGCCCTGGCGCAGTCCGCCGATCTGATTTGTTTGATGACCTACGACCAGAACACGCGCTGGACCGAGCCGGGCCCGGTGGCTGGCTATCCCTGGACTGTCGAGAACCTGGAATACGCGCTGCAATCCGTTCCCAAAGAAAAATTGTCGCTGGGCATTCCGCTCTATGGCTACCACTGGTTCGCCGGCGATCCCGGCAAGGACGATAAGCCGAATCCAACCGCCGAATACATCGGACAGCAAAACATCGATCAATACCTGGCCGCGTATCACCCGCATCTGGAGTGGGACTCCGTCGATCGTACAACCTGGTTTTATTTCTACCGGGACGATACTCGGGAATGGGTGTTCTACACCGATAAGCGCGGGTTTCAGGAACGTCTCGCACTGGTGCGCGATCGCGGCTTGCAAGGTTTTTGTTCGTGGGTGCTAGGGACCGAAGACCCTGAGATATGGTCTCTGCTGCCCTCTCACAAGTGAAGGCCGATTCAGCCCCGCAACGCCGCAAACGCCTGCTTCGCCGCGGCAATCGTCCTCTGAATATCTTCTTCGGTGTGCGCGGCACCCAGGAACGCTGCTTCATACTGCGAAGGCGGCAGGTAAACGCCATTGTCGAGCATGCTCCGGAAGAATTTCCCGAATGCCTCTGTGTTCGACTTCGAGGCCGAATCCCAGTCCGTCACCGGCCCCTTGTTGAAGAACCAGGTGAACATCGATCCCACGCGATTGTGGCAGAGCGCAACCCCCGCTTCCTTCGCCGCCGCGGCCACGCCATCCACCAACTCTCCGCTCAGCTTCTCCAGCCGCGGATAAATCTCGTCCTTGCGATCGCGCAACTGTTTCAACATGGCGCACCCCGCGGCCATGGCCAACGGGTTCCCCGAAAGCGTCCCTGCCTGATACATCGGGCCCAGGGGTGCCACCAGATCCATAATTGCTTTGGGCCCGCCGTACGCGCCCACCGGCAATCCTCCGCCAATAATCTTTCCCATCGTCGTCAGGTCTGGACGAATACTATAGAGTTCCTGCGCTCCGCCAAACGCGACACGAAATCCGGTCATCACCTCGTCAAAAATAAGCACCGAGTGTTCGCGCTCAGTAAGCAGCCGCAGCCCCACCAGATAATCGTCGGCCGCGGGAACGCACCCCATGTTTCCGACCACCGGCTCGACGATCACGCAAGCAATCTGGTGCTTGAATTTGTGGAACGCAAGCTCGACCACGGAAAGATTATTGAAGGGCAACGCCAGGGTGAACTGCGTGAACTCCTCGGGCACTCCCGCCGATCCCGGAATCCCCAGCGTCGCTACGCCCGACCCAGCCTTCACCAGCAGAGCATCCGCATGCCCGTGATAGCACCCTTCAAACTTAACGATGTATTTGCGCTTGGTGTAAGCCCGCGCCAGGCGAATCGCCGACATCGTCGCTTCCGTGCCGGAACTGACGAAGCGGACTTTCTCCATGTGCGGAAACGCTCCCAGCACCAACTCCGCCAGATCCGCTTCCGAAGGAGTCGAAGCCCCGAAACTGGTGCCGTTGCAGGCCGCGCCCACAATCGCATCCAGCACATTGGGCTCCGCGTGGCCTAAAATCAGTGGGCCCCATGATCCGATGTAATCGATGAATTCATTTTCGTCGGCGTCCCAGATGTGCGACCCTTTGCCGCGCACAATAAACGGCGGATCTCCTCCGACGGAGCGAAACGCCCGCACCGGCGAATTCACACCTCCCGGAATCATGCTCTCCGCCCGCTTTTGCAGGCGGCGCGACTGCTCGGTCTTACGCGATGTAGTGGACGGCATCGAATCCTCTTGACACGGAGAAATAAGATGTCAACAAATCGAACGATTGCAAGGGACTACTATAGCAGCGCCCTGTATACGGAATTCATCCGATATTCATCGTTCTGCAATCTCTTCGCAACATATCGACAGTACAGTGGGGTCATCAAGTCGCCCTTCTAACCGGGAGGGTTTTGAGGGACAGTCTCGGGGGCTCCGGACTGTCCTTATTTTTTGTGCTCGTGTGCTGGGGCGGTTTGGGGGGGCGGGTCTCTGACCCGGCCGCGGCGCGCAGCGCCGCTGGTTTTTGTACCTACCGCTATGGTTGGGCTAAAGAGACCAGCCAAAGCGCCCCGCCATTAACCACAATTAACCCGCCATCGTATAATCATTTCCGATGATTACCGTCTCCAAGGAGGACTACCTCAAGTCGATCCTCGAAGCGGAAAGCGAGGGCGAAGAGGTCATCTCCGCGCGCCTCGCGGATATGCTGAAGGTCTCTCCGCCGGCGGTAACCATGGCTCTACGCCGCCTGAAGAAAGACGGCCTGGTGCGGGTCGAGACCAGCGGCGAGGTACGCCTGACCGCGGCCGGCCGCAAGATTGCACGCAAGCTGACTCTCCGTCATCATCTGATCGAACGCATGCTCTCTGAACTTTTTGGTATGGAATGGTGGAAGGTCCACGACGAGGCTGAGCGCCTGGAGCACGCCGTCTCGCCTGACTTCGAGGCCAAACTCCTGGCGAAATTGGGCTCCGGCGGCGCGTGCCCGCACGGGAATTTGAGTGAACTCGAGGGCCCAGCCAGCCGGCGCCGCCGCGGCCTGGTCTTGCTCGCCGATGCCGAACTCGAAAACATATATACCGTCAGCGGAATTTACGAACGCGACCGCCGCCTCCTCGAGTTTTTGGAACAACGCGGCGTGCGTCCCGGAGCCAAGCTGCGTCTGCTTGAGCGCAACTACGACCAGACGCTGACTCTGTCCACGCCCGCCGGAACCGTGTCTCTCGGGCCCGCCGCATCCGAGCGAGTCTGGCTGGTTCCCGCCGCTGCCCGTACTAAGCGCTGATCCGCGCTTCTGACGAGACCGCATATTAGTTAACTATAGTTCATCTCTTGTTATATACTTCTGCTAACAAACTAGGGGCGAGCCGTGCATGCGGATCCCCCGGGTCACCGCTCCTGCTCAATGCCCGCTAGATGAACGAGCCGAAGACAGCATCGAAGCCGCACGGGGAATTGCCAGCGCATATCCCGAGCGGACGGCTAGCTGCCCCCGACGGCGTCGTCATCACCCACGAGGATATCGACCGCGCCCACGACCGCGAACGCGTCCTGACCACCCGCATCCAGCACGGCCCGTGGTCGCGCGCCAGACTGCTCTGGCTGCTGATTGGCCCCGGCATCCTCGTCATGCTGGGAGAAAACGACGGCCCCAGCATGCTGTCGTACGCCGCCACCGGAGCCCGCTTCGGCATCGGTTTCTTTCTTCCTTTCGTGGTCCTTACTTTCCTCATGGCCTGCGTTGTTCAGGAGATGACCGTCCGTCTGGGAGCGGCCACGCACCGCGGGCACGCCGAACTCATCTTCGACCGCTTCGGGCCGTTCTGGGGTTGGTTCTCGATGATCGACCTCATGGTCGGCAACTTTCTCACCCTGGTCACCGAGTTCATCGCCATCCGCGCCGGCCTGGGATTCTTCGGCGTTCCTCCCGCGGTCTCGGTGCTCGGCGCATGGCTCGTCCTATTCGTCGCTCTGATGGCTCATCGCTACTGGACTTGGGAGCGCATCACGCTCGTCGCCGCCATGTTTAATCTGGTGTTCATCCCGGTCGCCCTGCTGACCCATCCGCACTGGGGAGCGATCGGGAGCGCCTTGTTCACCTGGAAACCGCTTCCCGGCGGCCTCTCGCAGGAAACTGTCTTGATCCTGCTCTCCAATATCGGAGCGACGGTGACGCCCTGGATGCTGTTCTTCCAGCAGAGCGCCATCGCTGACAAGGGCCTGACCACACCCGACATTCGCTTCGGCCGCGTGGACACCGTGCTGGGAGCAGCGTTGGCGGCCTTGGCCGCGCTGGCCACGATCGTAGCTACGGCCCCTCTGTTCGCCCACGGCATGTCCACCGGCAACTTCGAAGCCGCTGAGTTCGCCCAAGCCCTGCAGCCGTTCGTCGGCCATTGGGGCTCGGCGCTCTTTGCTCTCGGAATGTTCGAAGCGGGTATGGTCGCCGCAGTCACGATTTCAACGTCGTCGGCCTATGCCTTCGGAGAAGTCGCCCACCGCCCGCACAGCCTGAATCTCCCCTTCCAACAGGGGAAATCTTTTTATCTCGTCCTGATTCTCGAAGCTGCAGCTGCCGCCGGTCTGGTCCTGATTCCTGGCATTCCGCTGGTTTACATTGTGCTCGTGGTCAACGTGATCGCGGTTTTGGCCATGCCGCCCGCACTACTGTTCCTCTACATGCTGGTCAACGACCGCGAAATCATGGGAGATCTCGTCAGTCCCTTGTGGGCAAACATCCTGGCGCTCGGAGTGGTAGTCGTACTGGTGAGCGCAGGCGTTCTGTTCGGAATCAGCGTAGTCGCTCCCCATCTGTTGGCGTTGATAGGAGGCAAATAGATGGATCCACGATTCAACTCCGCTTCCAGCGCCGAGATCAGCGGCGACGACCTCGCCTCCGTCGTAGCATCGCTCGAACCAGACCAACTCATTTCCACCAAGGAAAAACATCACTGTCCCCGCCGCCAACTCACTCGCAAGGAAATGATCCTCTTCTGGGCTCTGCGGTTTTATCTGGTCTTCATGTGCGGAGTGGTGATGTATCAAGTCTGGACGAGCGTCCGCTAGTCGTCGAGGTTTCGTGCTACCGAGCTATCGTTCCAGCAGTGCGGCACGCACCAAGTTCCAGCTGACTTCGTCCGGCGCGCAGATCAACCCACCGGTGAGATGTGAGGGCTGATAGGTGGTGCCATCGAAATGCGCGCTGTACCCGCCGGCTTCCCGATGCAAAAGCCAGCCGGCCGCGTGATCCCACGGCATGAGCCTGTTGTAGAGCAGCACATGGCAATGGCCTGCCGCGACCATGCGGTATTCATGGGCCGCGCACCGTAAGTTTGCGCTCGCCGCCAACTTCGTCAGATTGGCAAGCACTGTGCTTCGAAGCGGTTCAGGCAAGAATCCCGTGGCCACAAAGCCCTCCATCGCCGACACCGGCCCCGGCTTTGCCACGCGCAGAGGAATGCGGCTTCCGTCTTCGTGCTCCATCCAAGCCCCGCCGTCGCGCAAAGCGTAGGCCCAGTCCCGGCACACCGGGTCGTAGATCACCCCCGCGACGATCTCGCCGCGAATCGTGGCTGCGACCATGACGCCGAACAAAGGCAAGTTGCAGACGAAGTTCTTGGTGCCGTCGATCGGATCGATGAGGAATGCCAGTTCGGCGAAGGGAACCGCCTGCAGCAGGCTAGGTTCCCGGTGCGTTCTTTCTTCGCCGACGACGAGACAGTTCGGAAAAGCCGCTACTAATGCAGCGCTGATGACAGCCTCGGCCGCTTCGTCGGCGTCGGTCACGACGTCCAGCGCCGACGACTTTTGCCGAATTTGGGCAGACGTGAGCTCGCGAAATCTCGGCATGATCTCAGTGCGGGCAGCGCGGGCAAGCGCGTCGCCGACTTGATGAAGATCGTGTTCTGAAAACCGCATGGGATCCCCGCTTATCCGAGATCGTATGGATGCCTGAATCCCATAGAGTACACGTTCGACGAGGAGCGGAGAGGACTAAGGTTCAGGAGTTCAGCATCGAATCGCGGCTGGCTCGGGATTTTCCTGCGGCCACCTGCTCATGTCCGGCTTCACGCAGCACGTCGAGCGCCCACATGAACTCTTCCTGGATCAGCACATAATCCGTGTCGTAGGTAGAGACCGCGAAGATGGGGATGTCGTTCGTCGATAGCGGTTCGACGAAGGAAAGCAGCACTCCGGTTTGCGAGAACGGGAACGGGCCTTCGAGTTTCAGACAGATCCAGCGGTGTGGAGAATGCACGCCGGGTGGAAGACTGACTGTTGGACAGACGATCGAGAGTTCGTCGGTCGTGCGGGAGATCGAGGTGAAGTCGCCCTCTGTGGCCCAATCGGGGACGGGCGCGTCGGGTGTGAGGTGTACGACGGCATAGCGACCAGGAAGCAAGCGGAATTTGAGTTGGTGGCGTTTCACTGCGAGGCACCCTTGATTTCGACTTGGACGGCGTTGAACTCCGTTTCCCCGACGTTCTCTACCGTGTGCGGCGGTAATGGTTCTTGCCACAGCGGCGTGTTGAGCGTCGGTTTGTCGGCGAGATGCCGGGTGTCGAGCAGAACATTTCCATTCTGATCGCGCCGGACGAGATCGCTCCAGGCCGTGATAAGAAGCACGCCCGGCCAGCGATGCGTGTGCAACGGGACTGTCTGTCCCGGCGCGATGCTGGTCTGCACCACTCGCATCTTTTCATTTTGAAGCAGAAGCGTGTGGTGGCTGGGGGCGGCAAGCAATGCGTCCAGTGAATCTGGCCAGGACCAGATTTCGTTTGCGGGGCGCGAAACGGCAGAAGGCATCGATCCTCCGGAGCGGACATTTTACGTCAACCGTGTGGGACCGGGTCTGTGACCCGGTCAGGCCGAGCAAAGCTCGGCGGTGCTGAGAGAGAGGGTAAAAGCCTAGCCCTCTACGGCCTTGCACAGGGCGGCTCGGGCCAGAATGCGCGTGGAGTCGAGCGGGGCAGAGGCGACGATTCGGGCGTAACCAACAACGGTATTTCGGTACAGCCGAGTACCACGGCGTCGCAGCCTTCGTCCTTGAGTGCGCGAATGACTTCAACATAATAGGCCAGCGATCGCGGCAGGAACTGGCCGTTGACCAGTTCGTCGAAGATGATCTGGTTGATGCGCTCCCGCTGCTCCGGGCCGGGGACGCGGTGCTCGACGCCCGTGGCCTTGAGCACCTCGCGGTATACGGGGCCTTCCATCAGATAGCGCGTGCCCAGCACGGCGAGACGCTTGTACTGGAAACGCAGCGCTTCTTTGGCCACTTCCTGCGCGATGTGCAGCCACGGACGCGGCGAACGATGCGCAACCAGATCGAAAGCCTGGTGGATGGTGTTGTCGGGACAGATGAGGAAATCCGCTCCGGCGCGTGCCAGCTTTTCCGCCGAAGACATCATCAGCTCGGCCACTCCCACCCAGTCATCGCGGTCGATGTGCTTCATGTATTGCGCCAGCGAGTACGAGTGTAGCGAGATCTCGGGATGGTCCTGGCGGCCGAGCATCCGCGACCCTTCGAGCGAGATCGTGCGGTAGCAGAGAGCGGCTCCCTCGGTGCTGCAGGCGACGATGCCGATGTGCAACATCAGTTTGGTCTTAGGTCTCAGGTATTGGGTCTTGGGACTTGGGCTGCGCTAGGCTGAATCGACACCTCCGAAACCTAACTCCTACATAAGACCTAACACTGCTTCAGATTTTGATTGTAGCTGGAGCGACCGCGTAGGGGCTCGCGTCCCGGTAGCGCTTTTCGAATTCTTCGCGGGTGCAAATGGTCTTGACATCGACGACGCGGTCGATGGCCAGGATGCCATCGAGATGGTCGATTTCGTGCTGCAGGAGTTCGGAAAGATTGCGGTCGTCGCCCGCTTCGAATTCGAGAGTCTCGCCATGCCGACTCTGATAGCGCACCGTCACTTGGCGATGGCGTTCAACCTGCATGAAGATCGAGATAAAACTCAGGCAGGCGTCCCAGACAATGACTTTCTCTTTACTGCGTTCGATGATCTCGGGATTAATCAGCGGCCAAGGCTCGGCTCCAGGGAGTTTGAGAAAGATGACGCGCTGCAACTCGCCGAGTTGGGGAGCGGCAATGCCGCGTCCATAGCCGGTTGCGGAGCGCCAGTGAGCGAGGGTGTCGGCGAGATCCTGGATTAGACCATAGATCTCGGGTGCCGACGGATCTTTAGCCCTTACGGCCTTTTGCCTCAGAAGCGGGTCGCCGAGTTGGAGGACCGGGCGGATGGGCATGGTCAGTTCTCAGTTCTTAGTTAATGGTCACCTGGCCGCGGCGGCGTCGAACAAACTCAGCAGTTCGAGCTTTTTTTCTGCGGGCAGAAAGGACGCCTCGAAGGAGTTGCGAGCCAGTTCGCGGAGGTGCTCGTCCGTGAATCCAAAAGTTTCCTGCGCAAGCTGGTATTCGCGCGACAGTGTGGTGCCGAACAACGACGGGTCGTCGGTGTTGAGCGTGATCATCAGGCCCTGGTCGAAATAGTTCTTCGCGGGATGCTCGGCGACCAACTTGCACACTCCGGTGCGGAGATTGCTGGTGATGCAGAGCTCGACCGGAATCTGACGCTGGCCGAGTTCTTCGATCAGGTCAGCGTCCTGCGCGGCCGTCAGGCCATGGCCAATCCGCTCGGCGTGCAGGTTGAGCGCTCCCCAGATGGACTCCGGGGGGCCGGTCTCGCCGGCATGAGCGGTCAGGCGCAGCCCGTTGTCGGCGGCGTATCCATAGACGCTTCGGAAAAGTTCCGGCGGAGCCTTCTGCTCATCGCCGCCAATGCCGATGCCGACTACGTGTCGGTCTCGGTAACGCGCGGCAAGCTCGAAAACTTTTTGCGCCTCCTCAACTCCGAAGTGGCGGGTGGCGTCGAAGATCCACAGCAACGACACGCCGAAATCGCGCGCGCCGCGGGCGCGTCCGCGTTCCAGACCCTCGAAGATGGCGGGGAAATCCTGTTTGCGATAGAGGCAGACGCCGACCGCAACATAGACCTCCGCGTGCAGCACGTTCTCTTCTTTCAGCCGCTGCATCAGGCCATAGGTAACGAGTTCGTAGTCGTCTGGGCCGCGCAGGTGTGCGCTGATTGCCTTGAAGGCCATCAGAAAACTCTGGAAATCGTTGTAACCGTATAAGGCTTCGACCTCGGCCAGGGTGGCATGATCACCGTGCAGTTTGTGAAGCTCTAGCAGCGTGGCTGGTTCGACCGCCCCCTCGAGATGCAGGTGCAGTTCCGCCTTCGGCAGTTGACGGATAAAAGCATTGGGCGGGCGCACCGGCACGGAAGTCATCCGTCTGATTGTAGATTCTGGACGCAGGATTTGCGAGAGAGCAGCAACCTTCCCGCGGACGATTTCCGTTACAATCCGGTGTTCTTATTTCAGGCCTAAGGAGAGCGTATGAACAGGAAGCGGGTCTGCAGGTCGCTGTTTGTGTGGGCGCTACTTGCCGTGCCATTGGCCTTGTTTGGGGCGTCGTCAGCGCCGCAAGTGAAAACCCGTTCAGGCAGGGTTGAGGGCAAAGCAGACGGCGACGTCCACGCTTTTCTTGGGATCCCGTACGCCGCGCCCCCGGTCGGCAATCTGCGCTGGAAGCCGCCCCTAGCCGCGGCGAAGTGGGCCGGAGTACGCAAAGCCACGGAATTCGGCGCGCATTGCATGCAGGGAAAGGTATTTGGTGACATGAACTTTCGCGATGCCGGGGGCAGTGAAGATTGTTTGTTTCTGAACGTGTGGACCCCAGCGAAACGTTCGAGGTCGAAACTGCCGGTAATGGTTTGGATTTATGGCGGAGGCTTCGTCGCGGGGTTGACTTCCGAGGCGCGGCAGGATGGGACAAATCTGGCGCAGCAGGGCATGATCGTGGTGAGCATGAATTACCGGCTGGGAATTTTTGGATTTTTTGTGCATCCGGAACTCGCGAAGGAGTCGGGCCGAAATACAGCCGGCAATTACGGCCTGCTCGATCAAGTAGCGGCGCTGCGGTGGGTGCATGACAACATTGCGGCGTTCGGGGGAGATCCGGGCAACGTGACCATCTTCGGGGAAAGCGCCGGATCGTTTTCGGTCAGCGCGCAGATGGCCTCGCCCCTGGCCAAGGGCCTGTTCCAGAAGGCAATTGGAGAGAGCGGAGGCGCGTTCTTCAGCGGGGGTCTGTCGTTCGAGCCGCGATCGGAGCGGGAAGAAAAGGACGTAAAAGCCGTCAGCACGAAGCTGGGAGTGAGCACGCTGGCCGAGCTGCGGGCTATGCCGGCGCAGAAACTTCTCGATGCGTTCGCGCCGCCACAGTCCAGAGGATTTGATTTCGGTCCGGATGTGGATGGATATTTTCTGCCGGAACCGACGCCCGCCATCTTTGCGGCAGGAAAACAGAACGACGTGCCGCTGCTGGCGGGCTGGAACCATGACGAAGGCAGCTTCGAAATCGCTTTCTCCCCGCAGAAGCCGACGGCGGACAGCCTGAAAGCGAACGCTCAGAAAGATTTTGGCGACAAGGCGCCGGAATTCCTGCGGCTCTACCCTACCGACACCGACGAACACACTTTGCGTTCCACCCAGGATTTCGCCGGCGACCGTTTTATTGCCTTCTCTACATGGGATTGGCTTGAGTCGGAGGCCAAGACGGGCAAACAACCGATCTATCGTTACCGCTTCGACCTCGGTCCACCGTCAAATCCGAAAGGCCCGCAGCTCGGCGCATATCACTCGTCAGAGATTGAGTATGTCTTCGGACAGCTCGATTCCAAGGCCGGGATCGCGTGGAGACCGGAGGACCGTCAGCTCAGCGAAGAGATGCAGAAATATTGGACGAACTTCGCGCGCGACGGCGATCCGAATGGGCCCGGGCTGCCGAAGTGGCCAATGTATTCTGCGGCGGACGGATGGCCGGTGATGTTCTTGGACGCGAGGTCCGCGGCGCACAAGGACGATTTGCGGGATCGGTACCTATTCTTGGTGGGGGAGTGGACGAAGTAGGGAGCGAACGCCCAGTTTTCGTTTGAACTCCCTGAGAGGCCATTGTTGGGGAATGGGAGTACAGAGTCCTTCACTACGCAGACCGTTTCGCTTCGCTCATCGGTCTGCTTCGTTCAGGATGGCAGAGCATTTTCGCCGACGGCTGAGAGCTGACAGCTACTTCCTCGCGAACTCGCTGCGATGCCGGCTGTAGAAGATGTAGATCAGCAGCCCGAGGCCAAGCCAAATCACGAAGCGCAGCCAGGTGATGACAGTGAGCCCCGTCATCAGGCCGCCGCACAAAACAATCGAGATCAGCGGGAACCACGGCACCAGCGGCACTTTGAAGACGCGCGGGCGGTCCGGTTGCGTGCGGCGCAGAATAATCACGCCGAGCGACACAAGCACGAACGCGAACAGCGTGCCGATGTTCGACAGGTCCGCGGCGTCGCTGATGGCGAAGATTCCCGACGGGATGCCGACCACGAATCCTGCGATCCAGGTAGAGACGTGCGGTGTTTTGAACTTGGGATGCACGAGGGAAAACATCTTCGGGAACAGGCGGTCCCGCGACATGGCGTACCAGATGCGCGCCTGCCCGTATTGGAACACCAGCAACGACGAGATCATGCCCGTAAGCGCGCCGATCACGATGATGGAGCGCGACCAGCGGCTCGCGCCGAGCACTTTCAGCGCGTAGGCCACGGGAGCTTCAGCGGCTTCGCCGGAAACGAAGGTCGTGTACTTCATCATGCCCAGCAGCACGATTGATACGCCGACGTAGAGCACCGTACAAACAATCAGAGAAGCGATGATGCCGAAGGGCAAGTCGCGTTGCGGGTTGCGCGCTTCCTCGGCCGCGGTGGAGACCGAATCAAAACCGATGTAAGTGAAGAAGACGATGGCGCCCCCGGTGACGATGCCTCCAAATCCGGAGGGCGCGAACGGTTTCCAGTTGCTGGTGTGCACCAGCGCACCGCCCACCACAAGGAAGATCAGGATCGCGCCAATTTTGATCGCGACCATGATGTTGTTCGCTTCCGCCGATTCGCGGATGCCGCGCACCAGGAGCACGGTAAGAATGAAAATGATGAGGAAGGCGGGGACGTTGAAGTACGCGCCCGTCCAGTGGCCGGATTCCCAAACGGGCGTCGACCACCGATCAGGCAGGTTGAGGCCGAACGAGGCGAGTTGCGCTTTGCTGTAGGCGCTGAAGCCGATCGCCACGACCACGTTACTGACCACGTATTCGAGGATGAGGTCCCAGCCGATGATCCACGCGAAAATCTCGCCGAGCGTCGCGTAGGAATAGGTGTAGGCGCTGCCGGCGATCGGGATCATCGACGCCAGTTCGGCGTAGCAGAGACCGGCGAAGCTGCAGGCAATCGCGACCAGAAAGAAAGAAATCGCGATGGAGGGGCCGGCCGGCGGGCGGCCGTGCATGAGTACGGCGGACGTGCCTCCGCCGCGCAGGAAGTTCACAATGATGTCGAGCACTTGCGCGTGCAGGATCGATGGAGCCTGGAAATATTCTCCGGCGGCAGCAGTGCCGGTGAGCACGAAGATGCCCGAGCCGATGATGGCGCCGATGCCCAGCGCCGTCAGCGACCAGGGGCCGAGCGTTTTTTGCAGGCGCTGGCCGGGGGATTCGGCCTCGGAGATCAGCTTGTCGATCGACTTGCAGCAGAAAAGCTGGTTGTCGGAGGTACGGATGACTTCAGCGGGTTCCGTAAGTTGTGACAAGCGGTTGTGGTCTCCTGAAAACCTAGCTTTTAGCGATTAGTACTTGACATTTAGCCGGTGTAAGTTCCTGTTGCGTTCCAAGAACTACACCGGCCAAATGCCGAGCCAATTGCTGCCTTACCGCTTCGCCTGGCCGCGGGCCAGTTTCTTGACCTTGGGCTTTTTCGATCCGCGTGGATAGTCGCGGGGCTTCAGCGGCTTTTCCGCTTTGCGCTTCTTGCGGGCTGCGCGTTTGGCTTTCTTGCGTTCTTCTTTGGTTAGCTTTGTTGTGTTTGCCATGAATCCTTTTTAGTTTTGTAATTTGGTAATTGAGTAATTGCGTTATTGAAAACCCACGGATGCGTGGGCGCAGAAAAATTTCCCAATCACTCAATTTCCCAATTACTCAATCGTCTTCAAGCCCTCTCCAGCTGGGCATACTTCTCGACCAGCTTCTTTAGTCCGAAGCGAGGGAATTGTACCGTAATCTTGGCCTCTTCGCCTTCTCCTTCGCGCTGGTAGACCGTGCCTTCGCCATATTTAGGATGACGCACCTTCTGGCCGGGGCGGAATCCGCGCTTGCCGGTGGGCTCTTCGACCGCAGGCTTGGGGACGGTGAACTTCTTGCCGCGGCTGGCGAAGAACTCGGCGATGTTCTCGATGGAGTTGTAGGGACGGGCCGGGGGCGTGGGCTTTGGCCGGGTTTGCGAGGGGACAGTTCCGCGATCGTGCCAAGCAGCGCTTTGGTCTTCGTCTTCGTACGAATAGTGCGTGGTCTCAGGATAGGCCGCGGGGCTTCGCCCCGCCGGACGGCCGAGGGCGGCCGTCCCCACATAGTTCGCTCCCCTACGAGCACTCTTGGTTCCCAGTTCTTCGATCAGCGGCGCAGGGACCTCTTCCAAAAAGCGCGACGGAACGCTGGCTTCGGGCAAGTCCGTGCCGTATCTCCGTCGGTAGACGGCGCGGGTCAGGATCAGTTGGTCCATGGCGCGGGTCATGCCGACGTAGCAGAGGCGGCGCTCTTCCTCAATGTCCTCGGGCACGAGCATGGTGCGGGAATGCGGGAATAGTCCCTCTTCTAAGCCGCTGAGGAAGATCAACGGGAATTCCAGACCTTTGGCGGCGTGCAGGCTCATGAGCGTGATCTGAGCACGCTCGTCGTAGTCGTCGGCATCGGCGACGAGCGCAGCGTGGTCGAGGAACTGGTCGAGAGTCTCGGCACGGTCGCGCGAGTCCATGGCGGCGTTAACCAGTTCGCGCAAATTCTCGATGCGGGAGAAGGCTTCGGGTGCGTCTTCGTCTTCGAGCAGTTTGATGTAGCCGGTGCGATCGATGAGGAATTTCAAGATGTCGGCGGTGCTGATGGCGGGAGCGGGAAACGACTCGGACGTTTTTCCAATCTGCGGATCTGGCGGCCTGTCGGCATCCGTAGCGCCGGCGTCTCGCCGGCTGTCGTGGAGGCGTCCCGCCTCCACCGTGGAATCCACCTCAGAGCCAGTGAGTTCAGGCTCCGTTGCGCCGAAGTCGAACGAGAAATTCCCGAATTCGGTGGGATCAAAAGCCGTAGCGTCTTCGGGTGCCGATTCACTTCCAGACGTTTGGTCTCCGCGATACTCGGCTGCTCCAGCAGATTCCGTAGCAGTATCGGCATCCGCGGGCGAGAGCTTGCCCTGAGCTTGCCGAAGGGGCGCCCGCGCCGTATTTTCTTCCAGTTGCTCGGTAAAGGTTCCGGCCAGCATGGCGCGGGCGTCTTCGATCAACTGCTGAAAATTCTGCAGCGACGACAAGGCTCGCTGCGGCAAGAGCTGGCGGCGGATCGCCTCCCCGATCGCGCCCCACAACGACAGTCCGGTCTCAAGCGCGAGCCGTTCCAGCGTGTCGATGGTGCCTTTGCCTATACCGCGCGTGGGTGTGTTGATGACGCGCAGCAGTGAAATCGAGTCATCCGGATTATGGATGACTTTCAGGTACGAGATCATATCTTTGATCTCGGCGCGTTCGTAGAACGAGAATCCGCCGACCACGTGATACTTCAGGCCATAGCGGCGCATGGCCTCCTCAAACAGCCGCGACTGCGAGTTGGTGCGATAGAGCACGGCGGCGCGTGGAGTTTCTCGGCGCTCGCCCGTTTCGCGGATGTAGCGGGCGATCCAATCGGCGGCAAAAAGAGCCTCGTTCTCGCCATCGGGCGCCTCGTAGTAGCCAATCTTGGTGCCGCCCTGACGCGACGTCCAGAGATTCTTGCCTTTGCGGCGGAGGTTATTCGCGACCACGGCCGACGCCGCTTGCAGAATGTTTTGCGTGGAGCGGTAGTTCTGTTCGAGGCGAATGATTTTGGCTTCGGGGAAATCCTGTTCGAATTCGAGAATGTTGCGGATGTCGGCGCCTCGCCAGGAATAAATCGACTGGTCTTCGTCGCCCACCGCGCAAACATTATGGCGCTCGCCGGCGAGCATGCGCATGAGTTCGTATTGCGGCCGGTTCGTGTCCTGGTATTCGTCGATGAGCAAGTACTGGAAGCGTCGGTTGTAGTAGTCGCGCACCGTCGTCGCGGACTTCAGCAGGCGCACCGCTTCGAGCAGCAGATCGTCGAAATCGAGAGCGTTGGCTTTCCGCAGTTCCTTGCGATATTCCTCGTACAGGTGGGCGATACGCTCGGTCTTGGGATCGGCCGATTGCAGGTAAAGTTCCTGCGGATCGAGCATGTGGTTCTTTGCCCATGAAATGCGTCCCAGAACCGTGCGCGGCGTGAGTTGCTTGTCGTCGAGGCCGAGCCGTCTCATCACCCCTTTGACCACAGCCTGCTGGTCGCTTTCGTCATAGATGACAAAGTTCTTCGTGTGCCCGATCGGCGGCTGACCGGGCACGCTCGATGGAATACGCAGAGCTTCAATGTCGCGCCGGAGCATTCGCACGCAGAACGAATGGAAGGTCGAGATGACGGGCTTGGCGATGCTCAGGCCACCCACCAGCTTTTCGACGCGCTCACCCATTTCCGCCGCGGCCTTATTGGTGAACGTCATCGCTAGAATAGACTCCGGCATCACGCCTTTGTGCTCGATCAGGTAGGCGATGCGGTAGGTGATGACGCGCGTTTTCCCGCTGCCCGCGCCGGCCAGGATCAGCACCGGGCCTTCGGTGGTTTCGACGGCTTCGCGCTGTTGCGGGTTCAGGTGGTCGAGAAAAGACAATGCGGAAGTGGCTCCTGAATCGCTGCTTCAATTTTACAGGGGAATAGCAGCCGGCGGGATTGTACGGCCAATTTCCGACTTCGAATTTCCCAAAAGAGGCACTCCCGCCGCCCCCTATGACGCTCGCAGGGCGCTAATTTTGCCCGCAAGGCGTGTGCTCCATTCCGTTCTTTCCACGGAACGAGATGGGCGGCGCGCCCCAAACCGGCCTCTAGTTTCGGCAAGAAAAGCGAAACACGGGCACGGCTTTTGAGGCTGAGCGCTTTCGTCCTCCTCGGGAGGAACCTCTATGGGTACGAAGATTTTCTTGGCGTCGGCGGTATTGCTGACGATGGCCGGGTTAGTGATCGTGGACCAGCGAGACGCGCGAGCGGGAGAAGTTACCCCGACGCAGGGCTACAAGGTGCTCGAGCCGATCCGGCATGGCAATCTAACCGTGTTTCCCGTGGTCGCTGCGAAAACCTATTCTACCGGGGAGTTCTTGACGCTGGATGAAGGGTTGCGCTCCGGCGAAGTGGTCGTCACCGAGGCGGGCAATGTGCAGGGGCTGATCCGGCGGCATCCGATGCCGGCCATCCGGAACGACGGAGCGCAGGTCAACCGGCTGGTGCTGGTGAACAATTCCAAACGGCCACTGCTGTTGCTGGCCGGGGAGATCGTCACCGGCGGCAAGCAGGATCGCGTGATCGGCAAAGACCGCATCGTTCCGGCGGAGAGTGATCCTGTGGACCTGAGCGTGTTCTGCGTAGAGCCGGGGCGGTGGGTCGCGACCAGCGAGCACTTCGGCGCCTCAGGGGCAATGTATAGCAAGGCAAATGGAGGGCCAGTGCCCGCTCCCTCGACGATGATGGCGCAGCCATCGGTTCGCGCCAAGGCCATGGGCAACAAGAATCAGGGAGAAGTTTGGGACGAAGTGAAAAAACAGCGGGAAGCCGTGTCAGTGGACTTGGCCGCTGCCGCACCCACCGTGGCAACCGAGGTGGCAAATACAAGTTCGTATGCAAGGGTCATGGAGAACGAAGAGGTCAAGAGACAGGTCGATGCCGTTGCGAAACCGATCGAGCAGAACTATCAGAGCCTGATCCGGCAACTGCGCGACCGCAACGCCGTTGGTGTCGTCGTCGCGGTGAACGGGCGCATTATCTGGGCCGATGTCTTTGCCAGCACGGAACTGCTGGAAAAGTACTGGCCGAAGCTGGTCCGCTCCTATGCTTCGGAGGCGGTAGTCACGCGTGCGAAAGAAGTTGAGGTGACCGTGAGCCGGGCGCAAGCCTTCCTCGGAGACATGGAAGGACGCCGGGAGATGATCGAGAGCGAGCCAGGAATCTACCGTCACACAGAAGTGACGGGCGACGGATTCAAGGCGTTCTCCCTGACATCCCTGCTGCCGAAGACTGGCTTCGATGTGCATGTGGCGAAGATGGCAGAGTGAGAAAAGCAGTGGTCAGTTGTTAGTGGTTAGTGGTTAGTGGTTAGTAATTAGTCGAAGCGGTGGCGGCTGGTTTTTGACTGGCCACTGACCACTGACCACTAGCCACTCGCTTTCTGAGCCTTAGGCCGCAATTCTTCAACTGCAGGGAAGGACCGCGGCGGAATCAACGTGCGCTCGGGAGGCATGGAACCAGCGTTAAACGCCTTCGTCAGCATTTCCAGAGCGATCCCCGCCGCAGGTGCGGTGATGATCGTCGCCTTCAACAGACCACGGCGAACCCAGTCCTGCCCAGTCTTGGTGACACCGTCGCAACCCGTGAACGGAATACTCAGCCATTGTTCGCGATCCTTATCCGTCAGGCCAATAAAGGCCTTTCTGGCACCCATCGCCATGGCGTCGTTCTGGCAGATGACTGCGCGGATTTGAAGCTGCCGCGAGGACCCCAGCGATAGCCACGACTTCACTGCGTTATGCGCGCTGCGTTCGGTCCAATCGCCTTTGAGCATTTTCAGTTCGACTGCCGCCGACTTGTTGGAAAGCATCCCTTTGGTCCGCAGTTGGGTCGCCGAGCTGTTGAACGGGCCTTCGATATACAGGACGTTGCCCTCCGGGACCAGAACCCCAAGTTGCGTGCCTTGGATTCTTCCAACTTCGGATTGGTCGGTGCTCACCGAGAACACTGGAGCGGCGCCACCCCGGCGAAGTTCGGCGATGTATTCGGGATCGCTGTTGATGATCCCCCAGCCGATACCCGCCCCTACTGCCGCTTTCGCGACCTGAGGCATCCCAGTCCCGACGGGCTCTACCAGAATCGCAGTGGGCCGTTGCGCCGGATATTGAATGATCTTGATGAGTTGCTGGGTCTGGTTGACGGCGTCGTTGTCGGCATAGATGATCTGAATCTTGACGCCGAGTCGCGTGGCCACTTCGGCTACTGCGACTGCCTGTTCTGCCTGGTAATCGTTCTCTCTTGTAGTGAGAGCTACAACAACGTTCAGTTTTTCCATCGGGCCTCGGCTCGGAGTTCCCTCGGTGCTGGATTCCGTAACAAACTATAAGCGCTGACTAATACTGCTATGCTGCGAACCGATCTTGATTGAGTAATTGTGTAATCGGGTAATTGAGTAATTTGCAAGAACTTTGGATTTCAATTACCTAATTACCCGATTACTCAATTACGAAATCAGTCGGCCTGCGTAGAGGCGTACCAATTCCTCCAGGCATTGGCGTCGTTGCCAAAACGCTGGTGGGTGATGTCGCTCAGCGCCTGGAAAGCCCATCCGTGCGTCTGGGCATCCAGCGAGGGATCGTCGGTGTAGCTCAACAATCGCGGCACGGCACTCAGTCGCTGTTCGTGCGTGAACATGCCGGACTCCGCGAGACCGCACGCCGCCCTCTCGCGCACGAGGAGTGAGGGATCGTCGTGCATGGTCTGCAGCAGAGGCTCGATTGTCTCCGTGGCTCCGGCCAGAGCGAGGCCTTCGACGGCCCAGCGTCGCGAGTCCTCGTCGGCGTCTTTCAGATGCGCGGTTAAGGCCTGCACTACGCGATCTGTTCCGACACCGCGGTTCCCCATCAGGCCGAGGGCCCATAGCGCCCAAATCTTTCGCGCATGATCGGAAGACGCGGCGATCCGAAGCAGGTAATCGAGGCTGGCGGAATTCTTGGCCAACCCGTAGGCCGCGAGCTCGACCTCAATGCCGGACTCGCGCACACGCATGTCACTGGAGTTCAGCGCCGCGGTGCTCAGGGTGGCGATCTGCGGACTCCACTGTACTTTCCCTTGCCAGCGGTCGACGCGGGATGAAATCTGATCCACGGCGCCTTCGCTGTTGCCGACCGCGAGTTCGAGTAGAGCCTCCGCCTGTTTTTGCGGCCTCATGCGATCGAGTTGGCGGATATCTTTGGCGGACGCGGGCGCGTCTTCGCGCACCGAAAAAAGATTCGAGAATTGTGACCAGGCAGCCTGAGCATTGCCGATGTTTCCCGCCAGAATAGCCGCGAGTACTCCGATGGCGGCGGCAAATAGTGGCCCGAAACGCCGCGCGTTCGCGGGCTGCCGAATCGGCCCCCCGGTCGATTCTGGTTGGCTCACAATAACATCGGAGCCCGGGCCGAGCGTGCCGTAGTCCGGCGTCGGCTGCAGCCGCGGATCGGTCATGGGCGCACCTTTCGGCTGCGCGCCCTGTCCTGAAAAACGTGGCTGGAATACATCCATATAAAGAAGAGTCTAGGATTAGCGCCGAAATAAGGTAAAGTTACTTCGGTTTCGAATCCCAACTGATTCGATGCAAAAACGCGGACCAACGATCTTGGGAAGGGGCCCCGGCTCGTGACATCCGCGATTCCACGCAGTTACGAGGAGGAAGTAATGCTTACGAAGTCGAAGTGGTTGGTATCCATCATCAGTGTGTCCCTGGCGGCAGTGGCTTTGGCCGCGGCTGGTCCGGGATATCACGTTATGAAAACTTACAAGCTGGGCGGCGAAGGAGGCTGGGATTACCTGACCACCGACTCCGACGCGCGGCGCGTCTACATCTCTCGCGGGACCCACGTCATGGTGATCGATGCCGATTCTGGCAAGAGCGTCGGGGACATTGCCGATACGCCGGGAGTCCATGGCATCGCGCTGGCGCCCGAGCTGGGCCGCGGATTTACCAGTAACGGACGGGAAGGCACAGTCAGCATTTTCGATATCAAGACGCTGGCGACCAGCAGCAAAGTAAAAGTTGGCGAGAATCCCGACGCCATCCTCTACGATCCCGCTACGAAGCGGGTCTTCACCTTCAACGGGCGCAGCCACGATTCGACCGCGCTCGACGCCGCCACCGGAAAAGTGCTGGGAACCATCAAACTGGACGGCAAACCGGAATTCGCGGCCAGCGATGCGAAAGGCAAGATCTTCGTCAACATCGAAGACAAAAGCGAACTGGTGGCCATCGACCCGAACAAGCTGGAGGTCAAGGCAACATGGCCGCTGGCGCCGTGCACGGAACCGAGCGGCCTTTCCATCGATCGCAAGAACCACCGCCTGTTCGTGGGCTGCGATAACAAAATGATGGCAGTCGTTGACGCGGACAACGGCAAGGTCCTGGCTGCGCCGGCCATTGGCGAGGGTGTGGATGCGACCGCATTCGATCCCGAAACCGAGCTTGCGTTCGCTTCCTGTGGCGCCGACGGCGTGCTCACGGTGGTGAAAGAGGAGTCCAAGGACACGTTCACCGTCGCGGAGAACGTGACAACGCAGAAGGGAGCGCGCACCTTGGCGCTCGACTCCAAGACGCACAACGTGTTCGTGGTGACGGCGCAGTTCGGACCCAGGCCCGCCCCGACAGCGGACAATCCACGTCCACGGCCGCCGATTCTTCCTGACAGCTTCGTGGTGCTCGTGGTCGGGAAATAGACGTGTCTATTTTTCGGAGAGGGCCCTGCTCCAGCCATCGAGCGGTGCTCTCTCCGAACTGATGAGCGGATCATCGAACACAGGGAATTTTCCGCTTCTTGAAGTCCTCCCAGGAGATAAACCGATCTGATTCCGCTAAAGTTTCGGGCCTAGTGGGCTCTTCCCAAAACGGCCAATTCCGGCTACGATATTCCAACTCAATTCAATCGTACGACCGTTCGGTTGGAGCCTTGAGGCACTCGAGCCGGACCTAAACTGAAGCAATGATCCAGCCGAATCGGGCGTCGCGCGTCCCGTACTCGGGGCGCGGCGGTGTTTCCTAGCAGAAGTTTGAACGGTCGAGGCCAGGATAAGATGTCCATTCCCGACGAGAAGTTCTATCGTGCGCAAGTTACCAGGCGCGTCGATTTCGCTCCCGACCTGTGGATGTTCCGCATCCGCAGCGGAGGAGAGTTCCATTTTGTTCCCGGGCAATACGCAACGCTCGGAGTGGAGTCAAATGGGAAGCGCGTCGAACGCCCATATTCCATCGCGTCGTCACCTTCGGAAGATGAAGTGGAATTTTTCTTCGAACTGGTGCCCGAAGGTGCGCTTACGCCTCTGCTGCACAAGTTGCAGCCCGGCGACCAGTTGCTGATGCGCAAAATTCCCAAGGGAAAATTCTCGCTGGACACCCAAAATGGACGAACGAATCATCTGCTGATCTCAACCGTGACCGGTGTAGCCCCGTTCGTGAGCTACGTGCGCACGCTCTACAAAGAATGGAAAGAAGGCCGCTTCGACGGAACCCACAAACTCTTCCTGCTGAACGGCGCGAGCCGCCCCTGGGAATTCGGATATCTCGATGAACTGAACCATTTCGACAAAGAATTGCCGTGGTTTAAGTACGTGCCCACGGTCAGCCGCCCGTGGGATCACGAAGACTGGTCGGGAGAAATCGGCCGCGCGGACGACATTTTGCGCAAATATGCGGACCATTGGGAACTCGACCCGACCAACACGGTGGCCTACCTGTGCGGGCATCCCGAGATGATCGAGCACAGCAAGGCAATTCTGAAGCGGCGCGGGTTCACCGACAAGGGAGCCATCAAGGAAGAGGTTTACTGGATCCCGGCCCACAAGTAGCCGAGCAGAACCCGCGGCTATTTGCCCACAGTCGCACTTCGTCGCTCCATCAAGATCACATTTCTCCAAGTGTCGCCGAGCTTGCCGATGTGGCGACTGACGCCAACCTCCCGGAATCCGCAGGACGTGTGGAGCGAGATGCTGGCCACGTTTTCGGGAAAGATCCCTGCCTGGAGGGTCCAGATTCCGTTCATCTCCGACTCCTGCACGAGCGCCTGCAGTAGCGCTTTGCCCACGCCACGTCCCCGCGCGGCAGCAGCCACATAAACGGAGACCTCGGCTACTCCGGCGTATACGCGACGACTCGAGACCGGGCTGAGCGCAGCCCATCCCAGCACGCGAACTCCATCCAGAGGAATCAGAACTTCCGCGATGCCCTCATCCCCGGGCTCCAAGGCAACCAGCCGGCAGTCCTTGCGATGGCTGCTGTCCCATTTCTCCCAATCGGGAACTTCCGTTTCAAACGTGGCGTTTCCGGTCGCAATGCCTTCGCGATAGATCTGGCGAACTGCGGGCCAAAGGTCTGGCGGCATGGGGACGATAGGGTAATTCATAGACGCTCAGGTCGAATCAACTCTCCGCGGGCGCGAAGAAGACCAGCACTGCCAGTTCTTCCGCGATGTCGTAGAAGCGATGCTCCACTTCATTGGCAACGAACAACACGCTGCCGGCGCAGACTTCCCGGTCTTCACCATCGGCACGAAAACGCGCCCGGCCACGAATGACGTAGTACATCTCATCTTCATGGTGCGGGCGTTGCCGGTCGATAGCTCCGGCAGGAAGCACGTAGAGTCCCGCGCTCATCGCCGGCACGCGCAGAAATTCCCGGTATAACTTGCCGCTCCGGGCGCGTTGCGCCTCGAGTTCATGCGCACTGAAGAAAGCGGCTTTTGCCTGAGTCACGGATTGTCCCCCGGTAGCTGTGATCGGGCGTCGGGTCCCTACTCAACTCCACGAGTCCTCTGATTCCGTGTCCTCGCCCTTATCGCTGGTCGCAATCACCTCGACCGTATTGTTTCCTGGATATTGTCCTCGCTGAGTGAGTTGCTGCTGCCAGCCGCTGATCGGCGGATCGAAGGCCCTGTCATACTCCTTGAAGCCATTGACAAGGATCTGCGTGCGAGCGATCTTCTCGCCTTGGTCCGCCTTGGCTGCAGCGGAAATGTCCCAGCCTACCGCAGGATTCCTGGTATGCGCGCTCGTGACAATCATGATCATTCCCCCGGAGTTCGTCTACGCCAGGATCCCTCCGAAAATAAGGTCGGTGAATTGCGGAATCAGGTTGTTCGCTTGCAATTCACCTTCCGGCTTATACCATTGGTAAATCCAGTTGATCATGCCGAGCAAGGCGAACGCGCCGGCGCGCGGGCTGACTGCAGCCTTTGCGGCTCGGGTGCGTTGAACGTCCGCAATTAAGCTCTCCACAAAGTGCACATACTCTTTCTTGCGCTGGTTGATGCGCTTGCGGAGTGCGGGCGGTAGAGGATGGTTTTCGTGCAACATGACGGTGATCTCGCGATCGCGAGGGCTCAGCACCACCTCGATGTGCAGGCGAATCAGCGCGCGCAGCCGTTCTACGGGATCGGAGATACTGCGCACCGGGGCGATCACGCGCTCCTGGGTCATCTCCATGGCATGGTTCATGATTTCGAAAAGGATTTCGTCTTTGCTCTGAAAGTGGTGGTAGAGGCCGCCCTTGCTAAGTTTGAGCGCGGCGGCGACGTCGTTCATCGACGTGGCGTCGTATCCGCGCTGCTGGAACAGGCGGGCGGCGGTGCGCAGGATTTCCTGCCGGGAATCAACCGGAGTCTCTCGTGCCATCGCGTGCCATGGTAAACAGTTGCGGGCCGGAATGCCAATGCCGCAGAACGTCCTTGCTACGCGCAGGTCCGGTCGGGAATCCTACTCGCCGGAGCTGTACAGTTCGGGGACGAAAGTCTGCTCCTGGATAGGCGGTCTCACGTACTTGGTTTTGTCGAGGGGCGGCAGCTTGAGGCGCTCCGGGGTCATATCCCGGTAGGGGATCAGCGACAACAAGTGGTGAATGACGTTGAGCCGGGCGCATTTCTTGTTCTCTGCGTTCACCACGTACCATGGCGCCTGCTTGATGTCGGTGACCGCGAACATTTCGTCCTTCGCCCGCGAGTATTCCGCCCAACGCCGCCGCGATTCGAGATCCATCGGACTCAACTTCCAGCGCTTTGTGGGATCATTCATGCGGTCCTGAAAGCGACGCTCCTGTTCTTCATCGCTCACCGAGAACCAGTACTTGATCAGGATGATGTCCGCTCGCACCAGCATCCGCTCGAATTCCGGACAGCTGTGCAGAAACTCCACATACTCGGCTTCGGTGCAGAAGCCCATCACGTGCTCGACGCCGGCCCGGTTATACCAGCTACGGTCGAACAGAACCATCTCTCCGGCTGCCGGCAAGTGCGCTACATAGCGTTGAAAATACCACTGACTTTTCTCGCGTTCGGTCGGCGTGCCCAATGCCACTACACGGCAGATACGGGGATTCAGCGTCTGGGTGATGCGCTTGATGGCGCTGCCCTTGCCGGCCGCGTCCCGCCCTTCGAATAGGATCACCACTTTCAGGCCCTCGTGCCGTATCCATTCATGAAGCTTCACCAGTTCGATTTGCAGCCGTCCCAATTCCTGGTCGTAGTCGCAATCCTTGCCCAAGCGCAACGGTTTCGACGTCTTCCCCACGACCGAAACTGCTTCCGTTTTCTTCGACGGCTGCGCGGCGCCGGATGGGGATTTCTCCCCGCTTGCAACGCGCTTCTCGGCCATTTTTCAAATACCTCCTGGAGAGTACCCCTAAGGGTACGCGCTCTCCACAATCAGTGGCACCAAAATCTGTCCCCGGGCGTGGTCTTCTCCTCCCTTTTTGAAACCTCGCAAGTGCAACAAACCATGCGAGATGGAAGGGGCGCTACACTTGCTCATACAGGTCCCTTTGCCGGGAAAACTTGGTTTTGCCCTTGACACGTGGGATTGCGCCGGTTAGCATCTTCCGATAACCGACCGACCGGTCGGTTCCAGGCATGGTTCCCCCATCCCGAAGCAGCAAGGGCTTCTTTCTTCCCCTTGTGCAATGAGAGGAGCACTCGGTGGTTACTATTTTTTATGAACGCGATGCCAAGCCCGAGGCACTGAAGGGCAAGACGATCGCCATCCTCGGCTACGGCAGCCAGGGACATGCGCAAGCGCAGAATCTCCGCGACAGCGGACACAAAGTGATCATCGGCCTCGACCCCGATCGGCCGAGCGCCCAACAGGCGCGGGCCGATGGCATGGTCGTGGTGGCGCCCGATGAGGCCGCCAAGCGTGCCGACTGGATCCACGTGCTTACGCCCGACGAGACCCAGGCGGCCGTGTATGACCAGTTCATCAAGCCCTATCTGCATCCCGGAAAGGTTCTCGGCTTTTCGCACGGTTTCAGCATTCATTTCAAGACCATCGTCCCGCCCACCGACGTGGACGTGGTGATGATCGCTCCCAAAAGTCCCGGGCACCTGGTGAGGCGCGTGTATACCGAGGGGCGCGGGGTGCCGTCGCTGATCGCCATTCAGCAGGATGCCAGCGGCCGGGCGCACGAACTCGCATTGGCCTATGCGCACGGAATCGGCTCGACACGCGCCGGCGTTCTGCAGACAACTTTCAAGGAAGAGACCGAAAGTGACTTGTTCGGCGAGCAGGCAGTGCTCTGTGGCGGGCTGACCTCGCTGATCAAGAAAGGATTCGAAACGCTCGTCGAGGCCGGCTACGCGCCGGAGATTGCCTACTTCGAGTGCCTGCACGAGACCAAGCTGATCGTCGACCTGATCTACGAGGGCGGATTGAGCCGGATGCGCCATTCCATTTCGAACACGGCGGAATACGGTGACCTGACGCGCGGCGAGCAGGTTGTGGGCGACGCCACGCGCGCCGCAATGAAAAAGACGCTGGCCGACATTCAGAGTGGGGCGTTCGCGCGGGAGTGGATTGCGGAGAACAAGAGTGGCTGCCAAAACTTCAACGCTCTGCGCGAAAAAGAGAAACAGCATCCCATCGAGATTGTCGGCGCGCAATTGCGCGGCATGATGAGTTGGCTGCCGAAGGAAGGCAAGAAGCCAGCCGAAGCTCCCAAGGATCCCGCCAAACAGGTGGTGAATGCTTAAGGGAGCCGACATCGTTCTGCAGTGCCTGCGCGCCGAAGGGGTGGATCTGGTATTCGGCTATCCCGGCGGCGCGATCATGCCGCTATACGACGCGCTCGAGGGCAGCGGAGTGCGACACATTCTCACGCGCCATGAGCAAGGCGCTGTTTTCGCGGCAGAAGGCTACGCGCGAGTCACGGGCGAAGCTGGCGTTGCCATGGCGACCAGCGGGCCCGGCGCGACGAATCTGGTCACAGGCATTGCCGACGCGAAGATGGATTCGGTTCCTCTGGTGTGCATCACCGGCCAGGTGCGCAGCGCCCTAATCGGGACCGATGCGTTTCAAGAGACCGATGTTTTCGGCGTGACGCTCTCGCTCACCAAATGGAGCCGCCTGGTTCGCACGATCGACGAAATTCCCGACGCGATCGCCGAGGGATTCTACTGGGCACGCAGCGGACGTCCAGGGCCGGTAGTGATCGATATTCCCACCGACTTGCTGAAAGCGAAGAAGGAATTCTCAGGGCCGGTGAAGTTCACGCCGCACGCGCGGCCTGCCGATGCGAAAGCCGACGGCGGCTTCACCGATACGATTGTGGCTTTGCTGCAGCAGTCTTCGAAGCCTGTCGCGCTGGTGGGCGCGGGCGCGAAATTGTCGGGAGCGATCCCGGAACTGCGGCGGTTGCTCGATAATCTGAATGTTCCGACATTTGCCACGGTCCATGGATTGGGTGCAGTTCCTCCGCAGGCACCGTATTACCTGGGCATGGTCGGCATGCACGGAACGCGCGCCGCTAACATGGCTCTGCACGAGACGGATCTTCTGCTGGTATTTGGCGCACGGCTCGATGATCGCGTGACGGGCGATCCAACGCGGTTTGCGCCGCATGCGAAGATCGTTCACTTTGAAATTGATCCGGCGCAACTGGATCGGGTGCGTTCCTGCGATCTGCCGGTAATCGGAAATCTGGCGGATACCATTCCCGCGTTTCAGGCGGAATTGCGGCGTCATTCGCTTCCCGACTTCAGCCAGTGGCGCGCCGTCGCCTGCGGCGCCGAGCGGGCCGAACTGGATCCGCGCGGTCTGGCGCAGCCGACGATTCGCTTTCTCGACGAACTCTTCAGCCGGCTGCCACAAGACAGCGTGGTTCTGGCCGATGTGGGTCAGCACCAGATGTGGGCCGCTCAACGCTACCGATCCTCCTCTCCGCGAGGATTCATTACATCCGGCGGACTCGGAGCGATGGGTTTCGCTCTGCCTGCTGCAGTAGGCGTGCAACTCGCAAAGCCGGACACCTGCGTGCTCTGTGTTTCCGGTGACGGCGGATTTCAGATGAACATCCAGGAACTGGCCACGGTTCACCGTTTGGGTCTGCCTGTGAAGATGGTCATCATCGACAATAAATATCTTGGCATGGTGCGGCAATGGCAGCAGCTGTTTTATCAGCGCAACTACGCCGAGACCGACCTGAGCGACAATCCGGATTTCGTGGAGATCGCCAAGGCCTACAAGATTCACAGCTTTCGCCTGAATGAAGACGCCATGCGCGAGTTTCCGGTGTCGAGCGAGACCGGGGATCAGATCGACCGGTTCCTGCGGTCGCGGCAGCCGGAACTGCTGGTGTTCGATTGCGCGCCGGAGGCCAACGTTTTCCCGATGGTTCCGGCAGGAGCCGCGCTTTCGGAGATGTTGCTGGAAGAGGAACCGACGCAATAGTACGCACGGCGGCGGGCAAGTTGCCCGCTAGACAGCCGGCGAGGACGCCGCCGCTACGGAGCACACACATGCAGACCTTTCACATTCGCTATCGCAATACTCAGGGAACGTTGATGCGCATTCTGAACGCCGCTTCGCGGCGTGCTCTCGATCTGCCTATGGTGCAGGCCGAACCGGCCGAGCACGATCATCAGGTCACGCTCGCGCTCGATGTGAATCAGAAGCAGGTCGGCCAGCTTTACCGCGAGTGGTACGGCATCGCGGATGTCATCAAGGTCAGTTCCGGAGCGGCGCACGCGACCGCATGGACGGCGCCGCATCCTCCTGCGGGAGTGGCGATCGAAGAGTCGCGCGCAGCAGCTCGGGCGTAGGTTCGAGTTTGGAGTAGCTGGCGAGCATGGCGGCCTCTGGGCAGAGTCATGCAACTGGGGAACCTGCTGCAACGGCAGGTTCCCGTTTTTCGCTCCAGAAGAATTCTCGTTTAACACGTAGTCCGTTTCACATCTGGTTGAGTGTCCTGTAATCTCTGACTATGGATCTCAAACACATTAGCCGCGGAATTACCGAAGGGCGCGATCGGGCTGGCGCGCGCTCCATGTTCAAGGCCATTGGATTCACCGATGCCGATCTCAGCCGCCCTTTGATCGGTGTGGCCAATACCTGGATCGAAACCATGCCATGCAACTTTCATCTGCGCCGTTTGTCGGCCAAGGTGAAGGAAGGGATTCGCGAGGCTGGCGGAACGCCGATGGAGTTCAATACCATCGCGATCTCCGACGGCGAGACGATGGGCACGGAAGGCATGCGGGCCTCGCTGGTGAGCCGCGAATTGATCGCTGACTCGATTGAGTTGGTTTGCCGCGGGCAGATGTTTGACGCGGTGGTGTGCGTGGTTGGTTGCGACAAGACAATTCCGGCAGCGGCGATGGCTCTCGCGCGCATGAATCTTCCGGGCATGGTGCTTTACGGTGGGACGATTGCTCCGGGCAGCTATCGCGGGAAGGACGTCACGATTCAGGATGTCTACGAAGCGATCGGCGCGAACGTTGCGGGAAAGATCAGCGACAAAGACCTGCGCGAACTGGAAGATGCGGCGTGTCCGGGCGCGGGCGCATGCGGCGGGCAGTACACGGCGAACACGATGTCGACGGTGATGGAGATGATCGGGTTGTCACCGATCGGGTTCAACAGCGTGCCTGCGATGGATACGCACAAGGATCAGATCTCGTTCGATTGCGGCAAGGTCGTGATGAACGTGCTGCAGAAGGGAATCAAGCCTCGCGACATTCTGACGCGGGAGGCGTTCGAGAATGCGATCGCGTCGGTCGCGGCGACTGGCGGGTCGACCAACGCGGTTCTGCACCTGCTGGCAATCGCGCGCGAAGCAGGCGTCGAGCTGGAGATTGACGACTTTCAAACGGTAAGCGCTCGCACGCCTTTGCTCGCCGACCTCAAACCTTCGGGGCGCTTCGTGGCTTCGGATATGCATCGCGCGGGCGGTATTCGGCTGCTGGCTAGGCGATTGCTGAACGGCAAGTATCTGCATCCGTCGGCGAAGACCGTTACGGGCCTCACCATTGGCGCCGAGACAGAGAGCGCCGTCGAGACTCCGGGGCAGGAAGTGATTGTTCCGCTGGACAAGCCTCTAAAGACGACTGGCGGTCTCGTGATTCTCAAGGGGAATCTTGCGCCTGAGGGTTGTGTCGCGAAGATCAGCGGGCATGAACGGCTGGAGCATCGCGGGCCTGCGCGTGTGTTCGAGTCTGAGGAAGACGCGATGGCTGCGGTCACGGCGAAGAAGATTCAAGCTGGAGATGTCGTTGTGATTCGCAACGAAGGGCCCAAAGGTGGTCCTGGAATGCGCGAGATGCTGGGCGTGACTGCCGCGATTGTCGGCGAGGGACTCGGTGGATCGGTGGCGCTGTTGACCGACGGGCGCTTCAGCGGTGCGACTCGCGGGCTGATGGCGGGACACGTTTCTCCGGAGGCTGCGCTGGGAGGTCCCATTGCTGGTGTGCGCGACGGCGACATGATTCGCTTCGATGTCAGCAAGCGCGTTCTGGAAGTTGAAGTCAGCGACGACGTATTGCGTCAACGCATGGCGCAGTGGAAGGCGCCACAACCGCGATATCCAACGGGCGTGTTCGCGAAATATGGAGCGCTGGTTTCGTCGGCGTCGCAGGGAGCGATCACGCGACCGCGGTAGCGCGCAATGAGCTTGACAGCGTTCGGCGGGTTCAAGCGGCTGGATTGATCATCTGGAGTTTCTACCCGCAGCGGCTGAAGCCTTGAACTCTTTTGCGAGATTTACGGCACGACTGAGAGCCGTGCCCTTCCATTGTGCTATAGCGATTTGCGGCACTGAACTGGCGAAGCCCCACCCGGACAAGGTGAACATCGAGTTCACCTGGCCGCGATCTCCTTCAACCCGACCCGACTCCCGGACCTCGGGCCCCATTGTCGCCATGCTCTTTGATTACTTTTCTATTAAGCAGTACTCGCCGAGTTTATTGTCCTTCTCTGAATTGATAGCGTCCTCCGGATACACCTCAACGTCTTTGCACTCGTACATTCCGAAGTTCTGAGGAAGTTCAACCATCTGGTACCTGCCATTCTTCAGAGCCGCGCACCCGGATGCGCCCTGGTTGCACTGCAACTGATACACCTTGCCGGTTTTCACGATGTCCACGATTACCACACCGCTGTTCAGATCGTTTCCTTTTACCGAGATGTAAGACTTTTCCTGCGCCAGGAATTCCACTGACCCAAACGACAGGAAAAGGGACAGCAGAATAAAGAGGATGATTTTCTTCATATATACACCCCCTCGGGTCGAGCGTGGTTTGCTCCGCATCGATCCTTTCAATTACATCTTTTCGCACCTGGCGGATTCTGTCTGTGACACAAGGCACAGGGTGCGGTCTGAAATGTTTTCTGTCAGGCCCCGGGGGGCTCGATCTTGGGCTAGCCAAGGTCTCCTCGAAGCCGGAGAACGCTGGCCATGAGAGCCTACGGGGTATGTGACGCGGATCATATTCGACAGGGCAGTTTAGTGCGATAAATGAACAGAGGGGCCTCCCTTCCGCAGACGTTGCGAGGAAGTGCCCCATGCAGGTGTCGCTTTGAACCTCCGGCGGATGGCATTTTGCACGCCATGCCGGGCAGAAAACGGATCTGATCGTCATGGGTGTCGACAAGACAGCCGATATGCGACTTTCGAAGCTGACGAAACCATTCGAGGTGCTGTCGTATGCCGCAAATTGAATCTATTCTTTGCCCCGTCGATTTTTCGGAGTTTTCAGTCAACGCGTACGAGTACGCGCGCTCGCTAGCATGGCACTACAAGGCGACGTTGCTCTTGCAGCATGTTTTGTACCCTTTCCATTGCAGTTTTGCAGGCTATGCCAGTAATACAGATTCTTACGAAGAGGGCTGCCGGCAACTCCGCGCCGACGCCGAGGAGAAGCTTCAGCAATTTGCGAAGCGCCACGCACGGACCGAGATTCGGCCCCAATGTGTCGTGCAGGATGGTTTGGTGACGGATCTGATCCTCTCTCTGGCCGAAGCGCGGGCAGTGAATCTGATCGTGATGGGAACTCACGGCTTGCGAGGGATTGATCGGCTGATGCTGGGATCCGTGACAGAGAGGGTACTGCGACGGGCACGGTGCCCGGTCTTAGCGGTGCGAAAGCCGGCACACCATGTCACAAGCTCCGTGCGCGATCCCGAGCCAGTCCACCTAAGAAAGATGCTTTTATGTACGGATTTTTCAGATCATGCTCATCGCGCCTCAGAGTACGCGGTCTCGATGGCCAAGGAGTGCGGCGCGGAGCTTACGCTGCTGCACGTGCTGGAAGATGTCTCGAGGTTGCCAGAGCTTGAAAGCGCGACTGAGAAGGTGGCAGTCCAGCTCGAGGAATCCATTGCGCCGAAATCGCGCGAGGGGTGCATCGTCAAGGTGATGGTACGAATCGGCAAGCCATACCAGCAGATCATTCAACTCGCCATTGAAGCACAAACCGACCTGGTGATCATGGGAGTGCGTGGTCGCGGTGCGTTGGACACAGCAATCTTTGGTTCCACAACTTACCGAGTAATACAGCTGGGGTCTTGCCCTGTGCTCGCGGTTCATATTTGAGTGGCTTCGCTTGAACTCCAGTGCGGAGATTGAGGTCCCGGCACCTCCGAACGATTTGCAAAGAAGCCTCTAGTACCGGCAGATAGTTGACGCAAAGAGGCCATTCCATTCATTGACCGCTCGCCGCCTAGAACCAGTCGCTGCGGTAGGCTACCCACCATGCGACGAAGAGGATAGGAATGGTGGCCGCGAAGGTCCACCAAAACGGAAGCAGGAAATCAGCCAGCAGGCCGAGCAGCAGGAAGACTGTCCAGAATATCTTTCTCTGCATTGGAGCGATTGCAGGCGTTTTGCCAGGATGTGGCCGACGGGCCGGCCTTTCTTTCGCCCTGCCGGGGCTGGATTCTGTCTTGCTTGAATCCCTTCTTATGCAGCAGATCCAGCGCATCCGGCAAAATCGTGCTGCTGAATGCCCCCAGGTGCAGCAGCAGCACATGGTTGATGTCGTGCCCGTACACCAACATCGCCATCTCCCGCCCCAAATCCAAATATTGCGACGCGATACTCAAATAGCTCGACCGCAACCATGCAATCGACGCCGCATCGTTCTTCGCTATACACCGCGCATACGCGCTGTTCCACAGCCTCCGCCGGATTCGCATTCAAATCCATGTGTGCATACGTGTGACTCCCCACCGGCTCCGCGGACGCCCACAACTTCAAAGCCTCCGCGGCATCCGCGTTCCCCTCCAGCTTCTTGGCATTGACGAAGCCATACACCGCGGGCACGTGCCGCTTCTTCAAAACCGCCAGCGTATTCCGGGTGACCTCCACGCGGGTCACTCCAGGTGGAAGTTCTCCGTTCAGGGGCAGATCATCGAACGTGATCGCAACCTTCTGCGCAGCGCAAATTTGGCCTAGAGCGAGGACCAAAAGAACCGGCAGCGCGGAGTTGGAGCTGAGCGGCCGAAGCAAATTTCCCATCACGAGAGTTTAATTCATCGCCCACACGCAGGAACTGCCAGCCGCCTAGAGTTCCTTCTTGCTTGCGGTCTGCAGTTCGGTGTCCGGCACCGGCCTGCTTCGGAACACACTGAAATCTCGAACGTCGTTCAGAACAAAGGTCGGCGCGCCCGAGGCCGATGGAGCTTTCACGCGCTCGAAGTCGGCACCCTGAACATCGTTGAGAACGAACACCGGCCGCGCATCTTCGTTCGCGTGTTCAATCTTGATGCCGTCCATCTCCAACCCGCGAACGTGTCGAATAAAAAATCCCTGCGCCGGAGTCGTTCCAAACATGGTGGGCTCGGGATAGTCTTTCTCCTTCTCGGCAATCTGGCGTGCCGCGTCGTCTTTGCTCCCTCCACCTTGATGAAAGATCATGATGTCGCTCGCCTTCACGTCTTCGATGGGATGGCCCGGAATCCCCGCGAGAATCGAGCAGATAGGCCGCGAAGAAGCGGCACTTTGACAAGTAATATTGCTCAGGATTACGCGGCGTAGCACTCTCACCGAAACATTTTCCGGCCCGCGCATGCGCGCGCCTAACCGCATAAAAATGGGCGCTCCCATCAGCTCCCGCATCGTAATGTTGGTGATGCTCACGTCTTCAATTACGGCGCCATCCACGGTCTCGATCGCCAACCCGTTGCATCCGTCAAAAACACAATTCGAGATGGCGATGTTCTTGAACCCGCCATTCGATTCCGTCCCAAACTTGATCCGCCCCGTTCGCGGCACCTTTTCATCCAGGCCGAATCGCTTGCACGTCGCATCCAGCAGGGTTCCTTCTTCGTAGCTGCCGCTGACCAGGCAATTCGTGACCGTAACCATTTCTGTGGCCCGCGCATATCCCAACGCGAAAGAACTCTTCAGGCAAATGCCGTCGTCCCACGGGGAGTTGACGCTGCAGTTTGAGATTCGCACATTGTGGCAGCAATCAATATCCATGCCGTCGCGGTTCGTATCAATCTTCAAATTGTCGATCGTCAGATTGTCGACGCCGGTCGCGAGAATGCCGAAGTGCCCGCCGTGCAAAATGGAAAAATCCCGCAGCAGCACGTTGCGGCAATTCTTGAGCGCGATGGTTTTGTTGCCGACGCCAGGCTGCTCCGCTTTGGGCCCTGCTCCCCAGCCGCGACTCAGCCCCTTTCCCCAGATGAGCCCCGGACCGCAAATCGAAACGTCTTCCAGTCCTTCGCCCCAGACCAGACTGTTGTGCCAATGATTGTGTCCGAAATCCTGATAGCTCTCCCACGGCTGGTTCGATTCCGCCAAATCGTATCCGCCCGTCGCGCCTTCCGCCGGCGGATCTGCCGCCAACACAGTCGCGCCGTGCGCCAGGTACAGACCGACATGGCTCTTGAGGTGAATCGAATAAGCGAGATAACTTCCCGCCGGGATGGATACGGTTCCACCTCCAGCCGCTGCCGCAGCCTCGATGGCACGATTGATGGCGGGAGTGTCGAGCGCCTTCCCATCGCCCTTCGCCCCGAAGGCTCTCACATCGTAAATGGACTTACTCTCTGCGGTGCTCTGAGCAATTCCGCTCTCCGGCAATCCAACCAACGTACCGCCCGCAAACCCCGCGCCTGCCGCCTTCAAGAACCCACGCCTCGCGATATCTCCAACTCGCATAAACCCTCGAAATCCCCACGATGCGCCGGGCCCCATCTTTGCCGCGTTCTTTGCGGCAAAGGTGGGGATTTTGACTCTTTAGATTTTGACTCTAAGATGTTGACCCCGTGGTCGAACTCTACTCCATCCCCAACGACGCCTTCACCGATTTCCCATACTCCCGCGCCTTCTCCAGCACCCGCGGCTCATCCACCGTCAGCAGTCTCCGCTCTCGCATCACCACCCGCCCGCCAATCACGACGGTCTCCACGTCGCTCCCCTTCAGCGAATACGCAATCTGCGCATAAACGTCATACATCGGCACCGCATTCGGTTCATCCAGACGAATCAGGATCAGGTCCGCCTTCTTCTCCGCTTCCAGCGACCCAATCTCCTTCTCCATGTGCAGCGCTCGCGCTCCATCAATCGTCGCCATCTCAACGACTGCCTTGGCGTTCAGCGCCAGCGGATCCATCTTCGTAATCTTCGCCAGCTTGGCCGCCAGGTCAATCTCCTCCATCAGGTCAAGATCGTTATTACTACCCGCCGGACCGTCCGTCCCCAGCCCCACTGCAACTCCCGCCGCCCGCATCTCCGGCACCGGGGACACTCCGCTGGCAATCATCATATTGCTCGACGGATTATGCACGCATCCCACCTGCCGCTCCGCCAGCAACTTTCGGTCCGCCTCATCCACAAAAATGCAATGCGCCGCCACCAGATCCGGCCCCAACACTCCAATCTTCTCCAGATACTGCACCGGCGACATCCCGTTCGCCTTCTCGCTGTCCTCCCACTCTTTCTTCATCTCCGACACGTGCATCAAAAGCGGCGCGTGATATTTTTTCGCCAGCGCTGCCGCATCCTGAATCGTCCTCTTCGAGCACGTATAAATCGAATGCGGAGCTGGAGCCGCATGAATCAGCGCATCCCCCTGCCACCGCTTCAGAAATTTCTCCGTGTAAGCCAGCATCTCCGCATTGGTCTTATTATCCGGCGCAGGAAAATCGATAAATGTCTCCCCCAGCACCCCGCGCATCCCCGCCGCTTTAGTCTCCTCCGCTACTGCATCCTCGAAGTAATACATGTCGGCGAACGTCGTCACGCCCGACCGGATCTGCTCCGCCGCCGCCAACCGTGTTCCCCAGCGCACGAATTCCTCATTCACATTCTTCGCTTCCGCCGGAAAGATGTACTTGTACAGCCAGTCGTTCAGCGTTACATCATCATGCAGTCCGCGAAACAGCGTCATCGGCACATGCGTGTGCCCATTGATGAATCCTGGCAGCACCAGCCTGCGGCGAGCATCGATCGTCTGCGCGCCGTGGTATCGTCCCTCAACCTCAGCCCGCGGCCCCACCGCCACAATCGCGTCGCCCTTGACCGCGACGCTACCGTCGTGAAGAATCCTCCGCGCGCCATCCATCGTCACGACAGTGCCACCGCTGACGATGAGGTCGGCTTCCTGCTTGGTCTGCCCGACCGCCACCGCAGTCAGCGCGACTGCTGCCGCCAACCACATTACAGCTCGAATCATTCTTCGCCCCCTATGTCCCCGGGTGCCCCATCCCTAGTCTCGCCGTTCTTTGGCGAGACTAGGATGGGGATTTTGACTTCACGATTTCACCTTGCATCCCCGACTCCCGCAACTCTCTTTAGATAAAACCTAAAAAAATCCTCCGCATTCGAGTCCAGACAAACCTGCGCGTTCGCCGTCCCCGGTTCCTCTCGCGTGAACCCCTTCTCGTCCACCCGAATGCGCATCCCCTGCACCGGACACAAATCCGGACGCAACACAAACACAATCGTCATGGGATCAAACAACGTCGGCGTCTGCTGCCCCCACAAGTGATACAGCACCGCAAGCTGGTCCGTAACCGCCGTTCCCTGGTTGAACAGGAACGCCCGCTTCACCTCATCCAGCTTCAACTGCGTAGAATCCAGCGGCATCACATACAGCGGCACGCCCACGGCAAAGAGTTTCTGCGCCGACGCAACGTCATTCAAAATATTCCACTCGGGCATCGGAGGTACCGGCGCCGTATACCCCAAATCCCCATACCCGCGCCGCACCGACCCGCCCATCAGCACCACCCGCTTCAACTTCCGAAACGTCGCCGCATCCTTGTCGATCGCCGCCCCCACATTCATCAGCGGACCAATCGCAATCAGCGTAATCTCCCCCGGATACTTCCGAATCTGCTCCAGCAAGAACTCCACCGCGTCCCCGTGCGACGACTTCGCAAAATGACTCTCGGCATACCGTCGCTGCGACATCGGCACCTTCGGCGGTGTCGCCTTCCCCGCCAACACCGGAATTTCCGCCCGCCCCACTTCTCCCAGAAACCGGTCCGTTAGCCTGGCCCGTGTCTCGGTATCGCCAAATGTCGTCATCACCCCCAGAATCTGCAGCTCCGGACTCTTCACCGCCAGCGCCAGCGCAAACGCATCGTCCACATCGTCGCCGATATCGGTGTCAATAATGACCTTCTCCGGCGCGCCCCCCGCCCCTTGAGCCCAGCCCAGCCCCGGCCAAACGCACATCGCCAACGCTAGCAGGCATTTCAAAGCCACGCAGTATCCTTCTCCAATCATTTCGCCTCTCCCGCTCGCCCCTGTTTACAGAAATACTAGCTGATCCTGGGTGCCCCATCTTTGCCGCGTTCTTTGCGGCAAAGGCGGGGATTTCGACTTCCTTCTTGATCGCCAACCAATCCGCGAGTCGTGGGGCAAACGAGAAACCGCGGCCCCCGTGTTCCCCCGTCCACAGCGTGTCCCGCGCGCCACGCGGTGTTTCACCGCCCATCGCTCTAACTCTCGCTGAATCAATGCGCTCTTCCCTGGTGCCCGCCGTGCATTCCCCAAGATGCCGCTCGCCGGCAGGAGGTGACCAACCATGACCCGCATCAACGCATTGCGCACCATCGCAGAAACCCGTTCCATGACTTGGGGCAAGAACACCAGCGCGCTAATCTTCGCCGCCGTGCTGATCGTCTGCTCCGTAACCGTCGGCTGCTCCAGCGACAAACCAAAGCAGGTAAGCTCCAACAACCAGATTCCCGTCACGCAACCCGAAAGTTCGATCTCGCCCATGCCCGCACCAGCCGTGCAGGCCGCGACCAAGCCCGCTCCAAAGAAGGTTGTCCACAAACGGCCCGCAACCGTGAACTACACCGATAAGACCTACGGCCTGACCTTCGAATATCCGCGCCGCTATGCCATTGAAACCGGCAGCGCCGCCACCGATCTTCTGGCCTCGAATCTTATCCCCATGAACTTCGTGCAGCCCGGCGGAGTCGCCCTGGCGGCTGTCGAGTTGCCCGAGACCAGTTTCGCCAACACGGACTTCTCGTCCGCATTCTTCAACGTGAGCATCCACAAAACTCTCACCGCCGATCAATGCACCGAGTTTGCCGTGCCGCAGCCCAAGGTCGCGACGCCCGCCTCATCCACCGAGTCCGCGTCCGCCCCGGCCGCAACTCCGGACGCGCCCGCTCAGTCTGCGTCCACTCAGCACGAGCTCGCGCCAAACTCCAAGCTGATGCTGGGCGACCTGGAACTCCGCGCCACCGAAGCCGTCTCCGGCGAAGGAACTCGCCAGAGCGACTCGAAGTACTTCCATGTCTTCCAGAATGGAGCCTGCTATGAGTTCGCCCTGAACGTCACCACCGTCGCCTCTAACGACGGCGTCATGAAGCACGTAGACCGCGACAAAGTCTTCGACCGTCTGGAAGAAATCCTGGCCACGGTAAAGATCAATCCGGTTGCTACCCCCGAAGTGACCGCCGAAGCCCCGGCCCCAACGACACCCGTAACCCCCGCGCAGTAAAGAATCCAAGGGGACGATTCATGGGTGCCCCATCCTAGCCGCGTTCTTTGCGGCTAGGGTGGGGATTCTTGAAGTAAGGAGACTCGGAGATCCACCATGCCATTCCCATCCTCGTTCCTGGCATCCTCCACCAAAGCCCTCACCCGCTCGCTTCTGTTTTCCCTCGGGATCGATCACGTTCTCATCGACTTCCTCGCGCGCACATCAATCGGAGCCACCGCCGTGTTGCTCGCAATCCTGTGTGTCGGCATCGGCAGCCGACGGCGTTCCCGCTCGCAACTCGGTCGGGACACGGATCGTAAGCTCTGGATTGCAGGTGAGAAATGGAAACAACCCGACCCATGAAGAAAACTGCGAAACGGACGGCACACTCTGCCCGCTGGAGTTAGTGCTCCGTCTTCCCGCTCAGCAATCCAAGCGCATGCGGAATCACTCCAGCCACAGCCTCCAACGATTCCACCGCCCCCGCAGGACTCCCCGGCAGATTCAAAATCAACGCACGTTCCCGCACACCGCACACCGCCCGGCTCAGCGCGGCAAACGGAGTCTTCTTGCTCCCCTCACTCCGCATCCGCTCCGCCACGCCGTCCAGAAGCCGGTCACACACGGCCACAGTTGCTTCCGGCGTAACGTCGCGCGGAGCAATCCCCGTTCCGCCCGTGGTCACGACGAGTCGCACCTCGCGTGCCAGCCGAATCAGCAGATTTTGAATTTGAATGGAGTCATCGGGAACAACTTCGCGCACGGTCACCGAGAAGTGAAGCTTCTGTAAAAGCTGCGCGACCGCCGGCCCCGACCGATCCTCGCGTTCCCCGCGAGCGCAGGAATCGCTGACTGTCACCACCGCAGCCGCTAGTCCCGGCGGCTCAGCCATCGAGGAGGACATCTTCCTCTTCTTCCCTTCGGCCTCGCCCCGCGCTGCTCGGAGGCATGCTCGGAGTGCTCGCAGGCGGAGGCGTATTCGCCGTGGCAGGCTCCGCTTCCGCACCGCCCTCTCGCGCCGACTCGTCCAGCAACCGCAACCCTTCCATCAACAGTCCCTGGGTATTGAGTTGCGTGGTCTCTTTGTCCGTCTTGCCTTCAAAGTCGAGCTGGAAATTTCCGCCGGTCCAGCGCAGCACCTTGAACACGGCCTCGTCGCCCACCAGCGTTCCATAGGTCGCGTGCTTCACCTGGCCTTCCACGAAAAACACTTCGCACTCGTCGCCTTCGTTGCTCAGCGAGAGCTGGCAGCTCTTCCGTCCCATCTCCAGCGACTGCATCAGATCGATCACGTTCATCTGCGAAAGACTTCCGCGCACCACTCCATCTTTGGGCGCAGTCTTCGCCATCTTTTCCAGCGCAATGCGGTCAATCGTGCGCTTGATGCGGCGGGTGGCATCCTTCAGGAAAAATGGTTTCTCCAGATAATCGTCCGCCGCATCTTGCGGTGAAAGTCGCTCGGCGATGTCCACCTTGCTCGCCATCAATACGGTGGAGAAATTCGCGGTTGCCGGCCGGCTCCTCAGTTTCTCGACAAGTTGCCGTCCATCCATTCCCGGCATTTTGTAATCGCACACCAGCAGATCCGGAACGTCGTCCACCGCCTTCAAAAGCGCGTCGGCCGCGTCCGTCGCGGTCGTGACCTGCGCCAGCGGAGTCAGCGCCTGCTGCAACATCGCCAGCACCATCGGATTGTCGTCCACCACCAGCAGCTTGACGTTATTCGCCATGAAATTCGAAGTCGTTACTTCGTTCGCCGATACTCTCCACTCTTCCCCCCACTTTTACGTTCCAAAACAATCTCCCGAATCTCAATGCTCTTGTCCGCCCCCTTGCACATATCGTAGACGGTCAGCGCGGATACGCTGGCGGCAACCATGGCCTCCATTTCAACGCCAGTTTCGGCGGTGGTGGCGACTTTGGAGGTAATAGCGACGCCATTCTCGCACAGCCGCAGATCGACATCAACGAGCGCGAGGGGCAGCGGATGGCACATGGGAATGAGTTCGGCGGTGCGCTTGGCAGCCATGATTCCCGCGATGCGCGCCACTTCTAACGGATCGCCTTTGCGATTTTGAGGCAGCGCTCGGAGCACTTCGGGCTTGATCGCGACGAAGGCACTGGCTTCAGCCTCGCGCCGGGTTGCAGGTTTACCGGACACATCGACCATCCGGGCGCGGCCCCCGCGATCGTAATGGGAGAGTTTCGTCGCCATGCAGTAGCTCTATCTTACATGGAGAGATAGCGTCCAGACGCCGCTTGCTACGAGCCGCGACAAAAGTACCCCGAGATTGCTGATTGTTGATTTCTGATTGTTGATTGAAGGTCAAAACGACCTGGCTGTGAGTTTTCAATCAAAAGTCAACAATCATCAATCAACAATCGCCTTTCATCACCGCGACCCATTCGCCTGCCGCAATATGCTCCCGGTCCGCCGGAATGACGATGTAGCAATTTGCCCGCGCCGTGGCGGCGATGTCTCCCGACCCCTGCCATGCTACCAACTCAACGTCCGCATGCTCGAACTCGCCGGAAAGGATCGCGGGGAGAAAACGCTTGAGGCCGGTCTTGACGCGGATTTCTTTTTTCAGCCGCGCATGAAGGAATTGCTTCTTGCTCGGAGACTGACCGGTTAATGCCTCGATTATCGGGCGTGCGAAGAGTTCGAAGGTCACCATCGTCGATACAGGATTTCCTGGCAGGCCAAAGAAATAGATACCCCGGCTTTCGCGGGCGGAGCCTGCCCTGAGCTTGTCGAAGGGGGCGCCCGCGCCACACTTGCCGAATACGACCGGGCGCCCCGGCTGGATTTTCGCTCCGGTGAAGAAGAATTCGGCCTTCATTTCTGCCAAAGCCTGCTCCACCAGGTCGTAACGCCCCATGGAGACTCCGCCGGTCATCAGCAGCAAGTCGGACTTCAGGCCTTCTTCGATCAGGCGGCGCAGTCCTTGCAGTTCGTCCGGTGCGACGGGCAGCAGCACCGCTTCCCCGCCTGCCCGGCGAATCTGCGCTGCCAGAGAATAACTGTTCGAGTTGCGAATCTGAGTAGGACCGGGAGTGGCGCCGACGTCCACAATCTCGTCCCCCGTGGTCAGCACCGCGACCCGCGGCCGCTTGTACACCTGTAACTGCGATCTGCCGACGGATGCGGCCACCGCAATCGCAGCCTCATTCAGACGAAGACCGCGCTCGAGCAACGGCGCGCCCTCTCGGGCCTCGGCGCCGCGGGCAACGATGTTCTCTCCGGGAACAACGCTCCGCGTGATCTCAACCTGTCTGCCTTGCTGCGAGCTGTACTCGACCATCACCACCGCGTCCGCACCCGCGGGCACTGGGGCACCGGTCATAATCGACGCGGTTTTGCCGCGCTCGATGTTGCGCGGGATTCTGTCGAGCTTCTCTCCCGCTTTGATTTCGCCGATCACTTCGAGCATAGCGGGGATCTGGGACAAGTCCGTAGATCGCACGGCATGGCCATCCCGCGTGGATCGCGGAAACGGCGGAAGATCGCGATCCGCCGCCACGGTCTCGGCCAGGACGCGGCCTGCAGCGCCAAGCAGATCTACGGATTCCGTTCCCCTGGCTGCAGCGTTGCTGGCTTGGATCAGCGCGGCTTGCTCCTCGACCAAACCGCGGGCCTCTTCAAAGCTCAAGACGATATTCACAGTGGCGGACATGGAAAGATGATACGACAGAGAAAGTGTGAGATTGAGAGAGGGAGTCACTCACAATCGCAGGAATGCCGATGCAGCGTCAAGGAAATCTGGGATGGATTTACCGCGCCAACTCCTGCCCGAGTGCAGCCGGATTGCTGGCGTAGGAGAGGCCGGTCTCGAGATCGATCAGGCGGTCTTGGACCAGTTGTGCGATTTCACCGTCGAAATGCTGCATGCCTTCGGACTCGCCGGCCTTCATGGCGTCGAGAAGACTCTTGTTCTCACGCTCGCCTTTTTCAACACACTCTCGGGTTCGAGCATTCGCCTTCAGGATCTCGAAGGCGGGAACGCGGCCGCTGCGATCCGCCTTCGACATGAGCCGTTGGCAGATGATGTAGCGGAACGACTTGGCAAGGCGCTCACGTACCGATTGCTGCTCAGCCGGCGAAAACGAACTGACCACGCGCTCCACCGTCTTCGAAGCGTCCATCGTATTCAAACTGGAGAATACGAGGTGACCAGTCTCAGCCGCTTCCAGCACGATTTCGATGGTCTCGCGGTCGCGCATTTCGCCGACAAGAATCACTTTTGGCGCCTGCCGCATTGCCGATCGCAGGGCGTGAGCAAAGCTCGGCGTGTCGCTATGCAGCTCGCGCTGATGAATGGTGGAGCATTTGTGGTTGTGCAGGAACTCGATGGGATCTTCGATGGTGATGATGTGGTAGTACTTCTCGCGGTTGATGGCGTCGAGCAGCACGGCCAGTGTCGACGACTTGCCCGACCCGGCCGCCCCGGTCACAAGCACAATTCCATCCTTGAGCTTGGTCACGTCCGACAACTGTTGCGGCAGACGCAGCGAGGCAAACTCGGGAATGGCCGTGGGAATGACCCGCATCACGACCGCACAACTGCCACGCTGAATAAAAATATTGACGCGGAAACGGGCCAAGCCGGGCAGCCCGAAGGAAATGTCGCAAGCCCCGTGCTCGCGGAGAGTCGTGATCGCCTGCTTGTTGTCGCCAATCAGATCGGCCGCGATGTGGCGCGTGTCATCGGGAGTAAGGAACGTGAGGCCGGGCACTTGCACTGGGATCATCTGCCCGTAAACCTGGACTTGCGGCGGACGCCCGGGCGAAAAAACCAGGTCGCTGATTTTTTCCGAGGCGCGCAGCATCGCGCCCAGCAGGGCTGGGGTCGCTACTCTGCCGCTTCCAGAGAAACCTTCTAATGCAACGGAAATCGGAGCAATGGTTGGTGCTGCCATTCTTCCTCACGCCCTCAGGAATCGCACGCACCACAGAATTGGAAGAAAACTCAGATAATTAACTGTACCGCGCCGCGGGCTCGGTGCGAAGGACAGTAAGTGCATAGTCCTTCGTAACCTCAGAACGCCAAACCATAAAGAGGGCGGCTCTAGCGAGCCGCCCTCTCCGGCAAGTGCTTGTATCGAAAGGTGATCTACTTCTTTGGCTGCTTCTTCTTGCCAAAGCTGGTTTCCACCGAGGACCCGATGCTGGTAAGCATCTGCTTCGCGGCATCCGCGTAGGTGCCGGTGGGCTGCAATTCCAGATACTTCTGGAACGATTCGGCGGTTCCAGGAGGCGCCACCATTTTGTCTCCTTGTAGGGTGGCCTTGCCAATCATGTTCACACCCTTCCAATAGTAGGCGTCGGCGCGGTTTGGATCGGCGGCAATCACTTTGTCGAAGGCTGCGAGCGCGTCATCGACCTTGCCGGCATTGGTAAGCACGGCACCCGTGTTGAAGTAGTACTGCGCGGCATTCGTCGGGTCGGCCTGGGACGCCAGTGCGTAGGTCTTGACTGCATCATCCACCTTGTTGGACTTGGCATAGGCTTCGGCGAGGTTGTTGTAGTAAGCGGCGAGGTTCTTGGCCGCATTGGGGTCCTTGTCGTTGGTCATGGACTTCTTGATATCGACCGCTTTCTGATACGATTCGACCGCCGAAGCCAGACGCTTTTGCTTTTCCGCCGGATCCGTCTGCTTGGTCGCCGACATCCGGTAATAGTCCCCCAGCTTGAACCAGAGCAGATCGCGGGTTGCGTCGACCTGAGTGGCTTCCGTCAGGGACGCAATGGCGGTATCGAAGTCGCCCGCATCGGCGGCGGTCTTGGCCACGTTCAGTTTTTCGTTCAGAGCTTTGACGGTATCTTTTTCCTTGGCCGCCTTCGCCTGCTGCTCCTGCATCTGCTTCAACTGCTCTGGAGAAAGACCCTGCCCCTTGGCGGCGCTTTCCTGTTCCTTCTTGAGATCAAAATCCAGGGTGTTCTCGTCGAGTTGCACCTGGAAGCCGTTCTGGTGGAACACATCCTTGCCCGCCTTCACATCGTCAGCACTCTTGTACAGCGCGACGTTGTACTTGCCAGGCGAGAGGCCCAGCGAAAAGTATTCGCCTTTCTTGTTGGTCTTCAGGGTGTACTTCTGACCATTGTCCACGTTGGTCCAGACCACCACTCCGCCGACGACGGGGTTGCCTTCGGCGTCTTTGCACACGCCCTTAACCGTTCCTGAAGCCTGGGCGAAGACTGGAGGCACGCACAGTCCGAGCGCCAGTGTTGCGAATAGAAGAATTGCGAAATGTTTTTTCATGTTGCCTCCCGGCAAATTCGAATTTTACTGGCCGATGCTGCGGAGTCGATTGACGCAAACAGAAATCAGAATCCACTCCCTGCAAATGTCTATCCGGCCGCGTACGGAATTGGATCCCGCACTCCCGCCGCATCGAAGGCGCGCAGGCGCAACACGCAACTATCGCAGATTCCGCACGCCTGATCTTCGCGGCTGTAACATGACCAAGTTAAATCGAAGGGCGCACCCAGTTCAAGGCCAAGGCGCACAATCTCGTTTTTTCTCATAGCGATAAGCGGGGTAACGATTTCGATATCGCCTTCTTTCGTGCCGGTCCGGACGACATCATTGAACGCCTTGTAATAAGCTGGGCGGCAATCCGGATAGCCGGAACTGTCGGGCTCGACTGCGCCAATGTACACCTTTTTCGCCCCCAGCACTTCCGCCCAGCTTACGGCGACAGCGAGAAAATGCGCATTACGAAAAGGGACGTAGGTCACGGGAATGCTATGGCCAACCGCCTCAGCTTTGGGCACCTCGATGGCATCATCGGTAAGCGCTGAGCCGCCAATGGCGCGCAGAGCCTCGTTTCGGACCATAAGCTTGTCGCGGAATTGCAAGCGCTGGCAGATCGCCAGAAACGACTGCCGCTCGCGCTCCTCGGTGCGCTGGCCGTAGCTGATGTGGACCGCGGCTGCATCGTGGTCGCGCGCTGCCAGCGCCGCGCAAACGCACGAATCCATGCCGCCGCTGAGCAGCACGACAGCCCGCGATTGCTTCGAGCTTGGCATAACTGAAGATTGCTGACTGATGATCGCTGATTGTTGATTGAAAGCCGAGGCGGATCTGGGTCTTTAATCTGCAATCAACAATCACAAATCGTCAATTGCCATCCCTAAACTCCCTTCACCGCCGGGTCCCAGATGAACTTGTGCAACTGCAGTCCCAGCCTGGCGGGAACATTGTCGGCGATCATCCATTCCGCCAGTTCCTGCGGATCGAGCAGGCAGTGCGAGCTGTCGCGGGCGCCGGTCGCGTCTTTGCGGAATGCGGGCGAAAACAAGACTGCGTTCACCCGCTTCGCGAGATTGTGCCGTTGGGTGAACTCGCGGGCAAATTCATAGTCCGCGCGGCTGCTCAGCACGAACTTGATTTCGTCATGAGCGCCCAGCGTCTCCAGGTTTTCCATGCAAAACGTATCGCCCTCACCGGAGTTCGGACACTTTACGTCGACGATTTTGACGACATCGCCCGGCACTCGCTCTAACAGGCGCTCTCCGCTGGTCTCCAGCAGAACCTTGTAACCTTCATCCAGGAGGTGCTGCATCAGGGGCACGACCTCCCGCTCCTGCAACATGGGCTCGCCGCCAGTAATCTCGACCAGGCCCCCACCCGGACTCAGGCGCAAGACTTCGTTCAGCACCTCTTCCATCGCCATTTTGCGGCCACCTTGGAAGGTGTACTCGCTGTCGCACCACGTACACCGCAGATTGCATCCCGTCAACCGCACGAAGACGCACGCCACGCCCGCGTAGGTCGACTCGCCTTGCAGCGATTTGTAGATTTCGGTGATCTGCATGGAAAACAGTTGCCAGCCGCCGGTTGTCAGCCGCCAGCTTCAAGCCCCCGCTTGCTTCGATACTGATGCCAAGAGACCATTGAGGATGCGACCAACCTCGCCGCACGCACCCAATAGCTTATTTGTATCTTCTCTTTGCAGATAGTCGAGATTTTCTGCACTCTGGAGTTGGGTTTCAACTTCCATCAATGAGTCCCTTGCCTGTCCGAGGAAATATCGAAACTCTTTTTCAGAGAGCCTGCCCTGTCCTTCAGCAATGTTGCTAGGTATCGAAACCGCGGCGCGACGCAATTGGGAAGTCAGTCCGAACAACTCGTCTTTCGGAAAACCGGTCGTGGCCTTATAAATCGCGGTAACCAGATCCATCGCTTTCTGCCAGACTACTAAATCTCTGTAGGATCGCCCCATCTTGATCCCTTCCCGGAGCTTTACCACTGGCAGCTGGCAACCGGCGGCTGGCAACTGTTCTATTCGCTGTACTTGGCGGTGGTCGTATCCGTTTCGAAGACCGTTACATCCTTCACTCGTACACAGCCATTGGTCACGCTTTTCAGTCTCGTATTGGACTGGTCGTAGAAATACTTCGCCAAGTTCTCGGCCGACGGATTGATCACAGTGAAGGGCTCGATTTCGTTGATCATCTGGTGATCCAGACGCTCGATGACGTGCTTCATCACTTCGCGCAGATCTTTGAAATCCAGCAGCAGGCCGGCCTTGTCCAGTTCCGCTCCGGCCAGCGTCACCCGAATCTTGTAGTTATGGCCGTGCGGATTCTCGCACTTGCCTTTATAGTTGCGCAGGTAATGGCCCGCGGCAAAAGTGTCTTCAACCGTAACTTCGAACATGATCCCCCAGCAGCCACGCCCGCAAACACAGGGCCGGCTGCGCTCTATAGCCAAACTTATATTGTACCGCTGGAACGTCGCCCCCGGAGCACTCCGCTTGACTCGATTCCCCGTCGGAATGTAGCTTGCCCATTCGTGATCACATCCCTAGGAGCGCGCATGCCGCATCGAAAATCCCCGATTCTGTTGCTCTTTGCCCTTACCGTGACCGCGGGTCTCCTTGCTCAGAACCGGCCCGATCCACCGGACTTTGACGTCAAAGAGCATTACACAAAGTATGAATACAGGATCCCCATGCGCGACGGCGTTCACTTATTCACATCCGTCTACGTCCCGAAGGACGGTTCTCACTCTTACCCATTCCTGATCGACCGCACGCCCTATAGCGTTGGACCCTATGGTGTCAACCTGTACCGCGCGCAACTCGGCCCCTCGCCCGACTTCGACAAGGCGGGATACATCTTCGTGTTTCAGGACGTGCGCGGACGCTACATGTCGGAGGGTCAATTCATCGAGATGCGTCCGCACATCGACAACAAGAAGTCGAAGCAGGACGTGGACGACAGCAGCGATCTCTACGACACTATCGACTGGCTACTTAAGAATGTGCCGAACAACAACGGCAATGCCGGGATTTGGGGAATATCGTATCCGGGATTTTTCACCTCGGCCAGCATCGTCGACTCGCATCCGGCGCTGAAGGCCGCCTCGCCGCAGGCTCCCATGACCGACCTTTTCATGGGAGACGACGCTTACCACGGCGGCGCGTTCATGCTGGCCGCGAACTTCGGTTTTTACAGCTCGTTCAAGCCGCAGGAAAATCCGCAACTCCCACCAAAGACCTTCGTGCCCTTCGACTGGGGAACGCGAGACGCCTACGAATTCTATTTGCACACCGGGCCGTTATCGAATCTGCGGAAATATCTGGAAGGCAAGAGCGCACTCTGGGATGACCAGGTTAAACACGATACCTATGACGACTACTGGAAGGCGCGCAACCTGGCCCCGCATATGAAGAATATCCATTGCGCCGTGCTGACCGTGGGCGGATGGTTCGACGCGGAAGATCTGCAAGGTCCCTTCACCACATTTCACTCGATCGACAAGAGTAATTCCGGCATCTTCAACGCGCTCGTGATCGGACCCTGGGTGCACGGCGGCTGGGCCCGCTATGACGGCGAACACCTGGGGCGCGTAGACTTCGCCTCGAACACGGGAGAGTACTACCGGAAGAACATTCTGTTCCCATTCTTTGAGCAGTACCTCAAAGGCAATGGCGATGCCAAGCTTCCGAAAGCGTATGTCTTCGAGACCGGCACGAATGTGTGGCGGCAATACTCTGCCTGGCCACCGAAAAATGCCGAGCCGAAAACTCTCTACTTCAACGCCAATGGCGGGCTCTCGTTCGAAGCGCCCGCCGCGGAGTCGCCGTCATTCGACGAATACGTGAGCGACCCATCCAAGCCTGTGCCTTTTGTGAATTACGCAGCGCTGAATGTACCTCAGGAATACATGCTCTCCGACCAGCGCTTCGCCGACAGCCGCACCGACGTGGTGGTTTATCAAACCCCGGTGCTGCAGGAAGATGTAACCATCGCCGGTCCGATCTCGCCGCGCCTCTTCGTCTCGACGAGTGGCACAGATTCGGATTGGGACGTGAAGTTGATTGACGTATATCCGCCCGATTATCCAGAGAGCAAGCAGGATGCGCCCAAACCCGAAGACCGTGACAAACCCAGAAAGGACGTTCCCGCCCCGTCGTTCACCATGGGCGGATATCAGCAACTAGTACGCGGCGAGCCCTTCCGCGGAAAATTCCGTCACAGTTTCGAGAAGCCGGAACCGTTCACGGCTGGGAAAGTGGAAGAGATCAACTTCACCATGCAGGACATCAACCACACCTTCCGCCGCGGCCACCGTATCATGGTGCAACTGCAGAGTTCCTGGTTCCCGCTCACCGACCGCAACCCGCAAACTTTCGTCAACATCCCCGACGCCAAGCCCGCCGACTTCGTGAAAGCCACCGAGCGCGTATATCACACGACCGCAGAACCGTCGGGAATTGTTGTGCAAGTGGTGCCTAGGCCTGGAGAAGCGGAAGGGCGGAAATGACCAGGAGGCTTTACGGTCCTACTCCGAAGAACTCCTCCACCACCCGCATCTCAGTCGTCTTCTTGTAGTTGGGCAGGCTCTCCACAAACACGTGCCCGTACTGCTTTTTCAGAATGCGGTTGTCGAGCAGCACCAGCAATCCACGATCATGCAGCGACCGAATCAGCCGCCCGAATCCCTGTTTCAGCGTGATCACCGCAGCCGGCACTTGATACTGGAAGAACGCGTTTCCCCCATCGGCGTCGATCGCCTTCACCCGCGCCGCCACCACTGGATCGCTCGGCACGGCGAATGGCAACCGGTCGATGATCACGCAACTCAACTGCTCGCCCTGCACGTCCACGCCCTGCCAGAACGACGAAGTGGCGAACAGCACTGCGTTCGGGGTCAGACGAAACTCCTCGAGCAGCGCGCTTTTGGGCGCGTCGCCCTGCCGCAGGATCGGGAACTCCACTTCTCCCAGCAGCCGCCGGTAGATGTCGTTCATCTGCGCGTAGCTGGTGAAGAGCACAAACGCACGCCCGCGCGTGATCTCAAGCAGCCTGCGAATGCGCTCTGCCGCCTTCACCGTAAATTGCGGCGTACGCGGATCGGGCAAGTCCGGTGGCACATAGAGCAGCGCCTGGCTTTCGTAGTCGAAGTGCGAAGGCAGCACCGACTCCCGCGCATGCTCCATCCCCAGCCGCTGCCGGATGTACTCAAACCCGCCGCCCACGGCCAATGTCGCCGATGTCAGGACGGCGCACTCCAGCTTCGACCACAGGCACTCGCGCAGAATCGGACCAACATCAATCGGAGTGGCCTGCAGAAAAACATTCTGTCGCCCCTGAGGGTTTTCCCTCGTTTTCTCCGTGTCTCGGTGTCTCCGTGGTGAAAATGACTTTCCCCGGCGTTCGATCCAAAAGACTGTGTTGCGGTCCTCAGACTCCAAGGCGAATCCCAACTGCACCTGAATCGCCTGTGCCCGCCGGACAAAGTTAAATACTTCTTCCGGCTTCTGCGGCAAGCCTTCGAGTTCGCCCGCCAGCCGCGTCAGCGCCTGATTGAGCGCCACAAACTCGTCTCCGTTTTCTTCCAGAAACTCCCGGCGATTCTCAAACGCAAACCGTCCATCTCCAAGAGGCAGCAACGAAAAGAAGAATTGCGAACGTTCCCGCAGACTTCCCAGCGCCCCGGAAAGCGAAGCCGAGAGCATCCGGTGATGCTGCAGCGAGTTCTCTACGTCCCGCGCCAGCTCTTCCATGCGCTGATTGCTCACCGAGATGCCGAAATAATTCCCCGCCACATCTTCCAGTTCGTGCGCCTCATCGAAAACCACGGCGGCTGCTTCCGGCAGGATGCCCGCGTCGGGCGCTCCATCCGCCTGCAGCTTGATGGCGAGATCCGCAAAAAACAGGTGATGGTTCACGATAATGATGTCGCTCTCCATCGCCTTGCGGCGCATTTCGGTAATGAAGCACCGCTCCCACTCGCTGCACTTCTGGCCAATACAAGCGTCAGCCCGCGCGTCGAGCTTGTGCCACAGCAGACTAGCCTCGGGCAGTTCCGCCAACTCGGCGCGGTCCCCCGTTCCAGTTGTCTTTTCCCAGGCAGCAATCGCGCGATACTGCTCGATCTCTTCCAGCCCGCTCAGCACTGGCTGATCCGTCAGTTCATACAGCTTCTTGCGGCACAAATAATTATTGCGCCCCTTCATGTAGCAAACCGAAAGCCGCCCCGCTGTTTCTTTGTCATTCCGAGCTTCTTTGTCATGTCGACCTTCCTTGTCATTTCGAGCGAAGCGAGAGATCTGCTTTTCGCCGCGACCATACAGCGCCTGCTCGAGAAAAGGAATGTCCTTGTAAAACAGTTGCTCCTGCAGATTTTTCGTCCCCGTCGAAATGATCACGCGCTTCCCCGACCGAATGACCGGCATCAGATACGCCAGTGTCTTACCCGTCCCGGCGCCCGCTTCCACGATCAAATGTCGCTTTTCCTCCAGCGCCTGCTCCACGGCCTGCGCCATCTGCAACTGCCCGCGCCGGAATTCATACGCCGGATGCGTCCGCGACAGCACTCCGCCGGGTGCGAAGAATTGGTACAACGAAGCATCCCTGCCGCTGGAAGCAGAGCGGTTCGCGGAAGTCGGGGATGCGGGTTGGGAACTCAAAGCCACGGGAGTCTCTATAATACGAGTTCCGGCCCATACGCATCGGCAGAACTCGTGTGGGGCCGGGTCTCTGACCCGGCCAGGCCGACTCGAAGAGTCGGCTGCCCCGCGCTAAAGCCGGTATATGTAACGGGATTCCAACACTGAATAAATTAGAAACTGCCGCGCCTTGGGGCCGGACAGTCGAAGGCGCTGTCCCACATTAAGACTCAACTTTGACCCAGCCTACCTACAATTCGACCAGCACTCTCGCCACCACCGCCGCCGGCATTCCCACAGTCGCCATCGTGGGGCGCCCCAACGTAGGCAAGTCCACGCTCTTCAACCGAATCGTAGGCTCCCGCCGCGCCATCGTCGGAGACGAACCCGGTATCACGCGCGACCGCCTCTATGGCGACGCGGAATGGGAAGGCCGTCACCTGCGCATCGTGGACACAGGCGGCATTCTGCCGGAAGAAAAAGATCTGATCCCCTCGGAGATCTATCGCCAGGCCCGCGTCGCGCTCACCGAAGCCGCAGCCATCATCATGGTCGTCAACGGACGCACCGAACTTGCCGGTCCCGACCTTGAACTGGTGCGCCTGCTCCGCAAGGCCAACCGGCCGCTCTTCCTGGCCGTCAACAAGGTCGACAGCGAGAAGCAATCGTCGCTGGTGGACGACTTCCATCGCCTCGGCGTCCAGAAGATGTTTCCCATTTCCGCGGAGCACGGCCGCGGCATCGACGATCTGCTCGACGCCGTGCTCGAAACTCTGCCGGCAGAAACCTTAACCACAGAGGACACAAAGAACACAGAGGAGTCTACAGGCGAAAGGACAACTTCAGAGGCTGAAGATGTCCACGAAGTCAAAGTCGCTATCATTGGCCATCCTAACGTAGGCAAGTCCACGCTGCTGAACTGTCTTACCGCATCCGACCGAGCCATCGTCTCGCCCATCCCCGGCACCACGCGCGATGCGGTCGATGAAATCGTCGAACACAACGGACGCCGCTTCCGCTTCATCGACACTGCCGGCATCCGGCGCAAAGGCAAGACGCATCTGATGGCCGAAAAACTTTCAGTCGTAATGGCGCGCAAGCATCTGGAAGGCGCCGACATCGCTCTGCTGGTCATCGACGCCACCGAAGGGGTGAGCCAGCTCGACGCCTCCATCGCCGGACACGCCCACGAGAGCGGACGATCCACCATCATCGTAGTGAACAAATGGGATCTGGTGATCAGCGGGAAAGAGAAAACTGCGCGCCCCACCAAAGCCGAACGTATGCGCGAGAGCAAGCGCCCCGGCGACCGCGACGCCTACGAGCAGCGCCTGCGCTATGAGCTAAAATTCTTGAACTACGCGCCCATCGTGTTTATTTCCGCCCAGAGCGGCAAAGGCTCCGAGAAAATCTTCCCGCTGCTCGAAGAGGTCGCCACCGAGCGCCGCAAGCGCGTGACCACGTCGCAGATGAACCGATTCATCGAGCGCGTGGACTTCGAGCGCGCCTCCGTCCCCATGCGCCAGCGCGTGAAGGTTTTGTACATGACGCAAGCTTCGGTCGCCCCGCCGACGTTCGTGCTCTTCACCAACCGCGCCGTGAAGCTCCACTTCTCCTACCAGCGTTTTCTGGAAAACCAGATCCGGGCAGCCTTCGGCTTCCTAGGCACCCCAATCTGGATCAAGAACCGGGCGAGAGATTCGTAGAGTAGACTCGTGTGGGGACAGCCGCCCTCGGCTGTCCCGCCAGGGCGAAGCCTGGCTCGACGCGCGGAGAATTGGACGCCGGCGATGGTCACTCGCAGAGCTTCCATCGACCTACTACTCCCCCTCCACTATCCGGTCCTTCGTCAGCAAACCTACCCTCTGCACGCCAGCCTGGTGCGCCACATCAATCACGTCGGCGACATACTGGAAATCCACATCCGCATCCCCACGAACGAACGCAACTTTCTCCGCCCGCTTCAAGTAAATCTGCGCCAGCCGCTGTTCCAAATCCGCCCAGCGAACATCTTCCTGATTGATCTTCACATCTGGCGGGGCATCCTTCGTCGTCCACACGACCTGGATCACCACCGTGCGCTCGATCGCGGGCTCGGACGCTGGGTCTTTCGGAGGTTGAGGAATCTGTACTTTCTCTCCATATTCCGGATCCATCGCTACCACTAACATGAACATGATGATCAGCGTCAGCAGCACGTCGATCAGCGGCGTCACGTTAAACTGCGGACTGGACGGACTTCCGCCTGCCATTGAGAAAGCCATGGAAATTCGCTCCTCTCGGCACGCGGCGTGTCTGCAACATCAGACACCAGCCGTTGTTTGCGGAGTTCCTTCTCTTACCGTTCTTTGTCATTCCGACCGAAGGGAGGAATCTGCTTTCCTTACCCACATGCATGATGGCTAGGTCGCCCCATCCCTCGACGCGCGATGCCAAAGTCTTCACACTTACCTGTGACAGCTAACCTTGCGCTTGCTGGAAAACAAGCACATCATGTAACAGGCGGGCGAGAGCTGAGTAGAATAGTCAGCGGAACAAACGATAAGACTGCTGGAGGAAGCCATGAAACATACGATTTGTCTTTTTCTGCTTTTTGCGGCAACTGCAGTTTTCGCGCAAGACAAGAATCCGGTCACATCCGTGGCCAGGGAAATACTGCCGCGCCAGCAAAAGAATCTGGTAGCCGCAGTCGAAGAGATGCCAGCCGACAAGTTCGGCTACAAGCCCACGGAACAGCAGATGACCTTCGGACACTTGGTCCTGCACATCATCGGGTCGAACAACCACCTGTGCTCGATCATTGGAGACGTGCCTGAAGTCAAGCCCCCAGTACCCCTGAAAGAATCAGACGGCAAAGATAAGCTGTTGGCGGGATTGAAGGCTAGCTTCGACTTTTGCAGCACCGCGCTCGCCAAAGTGGAAGACTCCAAACTCGGCGACGAAGTCGAGTTATTCGGTGGGCGTAAGGGCCCGCGCGCCTTCGCCCTGATCGCCCTCACCAACGACTGGGCCGACCACTACAGCTCCGCCGCCATGTACCTGCGCCTGAACGGCCTGCTCCCCCCGACAGCGCAGCCGAAAAAGTAGCTTTCAGCACTCAGCCATATCTCGATCAGCAATTAACGAGCTCTGGGCAATTAGAGTTTGTGCACGAACCAGAATTTCTGCAAACCCGGTGGAGCGAAGTTTTAGGTTAGCCGCGAAGCGGCGTCAGAATGCAGCCCACGGCAAGCCGTGGGCGAAAGCGGGAAAACATACAAGCCCCAGCGGGGCGAAAGAGTAAGTTCGCACCCAGATTCAATTGCACTGACCATCGAGCGTGCCGGATGACACCGGCTAACCGCCAAGTGCCAATTGCTGTTTGAAGTGGTCTACTTGATCTGCACGAGCTCGGCGGCAGTCGCCGCCGCAGGATGCTGCGGAGCGCGCCACGAATCAAAGATTGAAACCTGATGCACGCACGAGACCGTGCAGTGCGGCGCACACGATTTCTCGGCCAGGTATTCGCGGCGCAAGTCGTCGCGAGTGTAGGTGGCGAGCGGCACTCCAGGATATCCACGCTGCTGCGAGCAGTAGTGAACCAGCCCGTTTTCGCAAATGTACAGATAGCGCCCGCCCGCGCGACAACGCCAGTCGTTCGGCAGCCCTTTCGCGATATTGTCCTGAAATGCGTTGATCCGGGTGAAGCTGCTTTTCTCCAGCGCCTGCATTTCGTGATAAATGCGGCGCTCTTCGTCTCCCAAAGGCTGCAACTGCCCGCTGCCATCGTGAATTATTCCAATGGTCGAGGTGAAGCCCAGTTCAATCGCGCGCTTGCCGATCACGAGCGCGTCCTGCGGACGCGAAATGCCGCCGCCGACCACGGAATTAATATTCACGTGAAAGTCGGCGTGCTCGGCAAGCAACTGCAATTTCTTGTCGAGAACCTTCAGGCTCTTCTTCGACACCTCGTCCGGATTCACGTTGTCGATGGAGATCTGCAGCCACTCCAGCCCAGCACGGTTAAGGCGCTGAATGCGTTCGGCCACCAGCAGATACCCATTAGTAATGAGCCCGGCGATCATGCCGTTGGCCCGAATCCGGCGGATCACGTCATCAAGCTCAGGATGCATCAGCGGCTCGCCGCCCGAAATGGTCACGACCGCAGTCCCCAACGCTCCCAGCTTGTCGATCCGGCGGAACATCTCGTCGATCGGCACGGGCTTAGAGAAATCGTCGAACTCGTTGCAGTAGGTGCAAGCCAGGTTGCACCGCCGCATGGGGATGATGTGTGCCAGCAGCGGATGGTCGGTCGAGGCGAGCGCCCGGATCGCCATATTCGCTCCCCGCAGGTTGCGGTGCAGGGCTTTAGCGCGGCGACGCAGCTTTGTAATAACAGATGGCATGAAAGGTTTGGTTGTTTCTATTACAACACAGCCATCGGCCCCAGGCACGCGTTTCAACAGCGTTTGGTAGTTTCGGCAGGTCGAACGGCAGGGAAATGTCCATGTGGGGACAGCCGCCTCAGCTTGCCCTGAGCGCAGTCGACGGGGCTGTCCAGCCGCGGAGCGGCGAAAGAATGCAGCCCATGCCGCAAGGCGTGGGTGGAAAACGCACAAAGAACAAGCCCTACAGGGGCGAAAGAAGCGAAGCGGGCCGCTCCCCTGCGCAATTCTCTCCGAAACGCATTACACTAATTAGGTTGCAATCTGCGCGGCGACATCCGCCTGTGCGCGAACTCATTCTCCGAGGAAGGCACTCATGTCTGTGAACAGCTTCAATTCCCGCTCCATCCTCAAAGTCGGCAACAAAGAATACGAAATCTATCGGCTCGACGCCCTCGACAAACAGGGAATCTCCACAAAACACTTGCCCTTTTCCCTGCGCATCCTGCTCGAGAACCAACTCCGCACCGAAGACGGCCGCAACGTCACCAAAGAAGAAGTGCGCGCGCTGGCGAGTTGGAATAGCAAGTCGAAGCCTGACAAAGAAATCGCCTTCACTCCCAGCCGCGTACTCCTCCAGGATTTCACCGGCGTCCCCTGCGTAGTCGATCTCGCCGCCATGCGCGACGCCATGCAGACCTTAGGCGGCGATCCCGCTCTCATCAATCCTCTGCAACCCGTCGAGCTGGTCATCGATCACTCCGTCCAGGTCGACGAGTTCGGCACGTCCAACGCCTTCGAACTGAACGCTCTGCTCGAGTTCCAGCGCAACAAAGAGCGATACTCCTTCCTCCGCTGGGGCCAAACCGGATTCCGCAACCTGGCCATCGTCCCCCCCGACACCGGCATCGTCCACCAGGTAAATCTCGAATATCTGGCGCGTGTCGTCTTCGTCCACAAAGCTGACAGCAAGCGCACCGCCTACCCCGACACCCTGGTCGGCACCGACAGTCACACGACAATGATCAACGGTTTGGGGGTGCTCGGTTGGGGTGTGGGTGGCATTGAGGCCGAGGCGGCGATGTTGGGGCAGCCGGTCTCGATGTTGATTCCGCTGGTGGTGGGAGTGAAGCTGACGGGACGGTTGCGCGAAGGCGCGACGGCTACGGATTTTGTTCTTACGGTTACGGAGATGTTGCGCAAGCATGGAGTGGTTGGAAAATTCGTGGAGTACTTTGGGCCGGGTCTGCGGGATTTGCCGCTGGCGGATCGTGCGACGATTGCGAACATGGCGCCGGAATACGGAGCGACTTGCGGGATTTTTCCGATCGATAAGGAAACTCTGCGTTATCTGCGGCTCACGGGGCGCAGCGAGGAGCAGATTGCGCTGGTCGAGGCTTACAGTCGCGAGCAAGGACTCTTTCACGACGACAAGACTCCAGAGGCGGAATACTCGGAACTGCTCACGCTCGATCTCGCCACTGTGGAGCCCAGTCTGGCCGGGCCGAAGCGACCGCAGGATCGCGTCGTGCTGTCGCAGGCAGCAGAGTCGTTTCAGAAAGCGCTGCCTTCGCTCCTCAAACCGAAATCTGCGGCCAAGACCGGGGCTCCAGCCGCGGCAGTCGCCAACAAGGCACGATGGGAGCAGGAAGGCGGGAGTCCTAGTGCGATTGGCGTCGAAGACCCCAACGTTCATGAGTATGTCTCGGCATCGGTGAAGAGTACGCTGAAGCACGGCAGCGTCGTCATCGCCGCGATCACTTCGTGTACCAACACTTCCAATCCTTCGGTACTGATTGCCGCGGGACTGTTGGCGAAGAAAGCGGTCGAGAAAGGACTGTCGGTTCCTCCGTGGGTCAAGACTTCGCTGGCTCCGGGATCGAAGGTGGTCAGCGACTATCTGGCGAAGGCCGGCTTGACGCCGTATCTCGAGAAGCTGAAGTTTCATCTGGTGGGGTACGGTTGCACCACGTGCATCGGCAATTCGGGACCGCTGCCCGCGGAAGTTTCGCAGGCAATCGACGAGAATGAACTGGTCGTCGCTTCGGTGCTTTCGGGGAACCGGAACTTTGAGGGACGCATCAACTCTGAAGTGCGCGCCAACTACCTGATGTCGCCGCCGCTGGTGGTGGCGTTTGCGCTGGCGGGGCGCATTGATATCGACTTGCGCAAGGACGCCATCGGCAAGGGCCGAGACGGTCATCCGGTGTACCTCGCAGACCTCTGGCCGTCGCAGCGCGAGATCGAAGAGACCATACAGCATTCGATTACGTCCGAGATGTTTTCGAAATCTTACGCGGAGGTTTTCCAGGGCGACGAGCGTTGGCGCGGGCTGGCCGTGCCCAAGGGCGAGACCTACGCGTGGGAAAAGGACTCCACGTACATCCGGCGCGCTCCGTATTTCGATGAGATGTCGGTAAAGCCCGCGCCCGTGCACGACATCAAGAAAGCGCGCGTGCTCGCGGTTCTGGGCGACAGCGTCACCACCGACCATATCTCGCCTGCCGGGTCGATCAAGAAAGATAGTCCCGCCGGGAAATATTTACAGGAGCATGGCGTGCAGCCGGCGGATTTCAACTCCTACGGTTCGCGGCGCGGCAATCATGAAGTGATGGTGCGCGGCACGTTTGCCAACGTCCGCCTGCGCAACAAGCTGGTCGCAACCGAGGGCGGATACACGCGGCACCTGCCGACTTCCACCGAAATGTCGATCTTCGACGCGTCGGAAAAGTATCGCGCTGCAGGCACGCCGCTGGTGATCCTCGCGGGCAAAGAGTACGGCTCAGGCTCGTCACGCGACTGGGCGGCCAAGGGACCGGCCCTGCTGGGCGTGCGCGCCGTGATCGCCGAAAACTACGAACGCATTCACCGCTCGAACCTGATCGGCATGGGAGTCCTGCCGCTGCAGTTCCCTGCCGGCCAGAACGCGGAATCGCTCAAGCTGACGGGAGAAGAAGTATTCGAGATCACTGGCATTCGCGACGTGGTCGAACACTTCGCCGCCGGACGCGAAGTAAAAGTGCGCGCCACGACGAAAGGAAAGCCCGACATCGAGTTCAACGCGCTGGTCCGCATCGATACGCCGCAGGAAGCGCTGTACTACGCGAACGGCGGAATTCTGCAATATGTGCTGCGGCAGTTGCTGGCGACGAAGAAGGAGCCGGTCGGGGTGTAGAAGTTCCGTCATCCAAGCCTTCGGAGAGGCCAATCTGGGGCACTTGGTTTGCGCGCCGGAGGTGCATTCGGCTCAGTTTCGTCCCGGTCTTCAAATCGCGGAATAACCAATAGATTCAATGGGTTACGGGTCTGTGCAATGTGTGGTAAACCCTTTGTTTGTGTGGGGGTCTGTCGGACCGTGACAGTAGATGTGCCAGTAAGTTTTTCAACATGCAGGCTGTGAGCACGGCACCCATCGCAGTTGTTAACACGTGAAGCTGTTCGGGAGATTGAGTGTCCATCATGTCATGCACGCCCCGGCTCACCATGCGTTGGTGTCTCTGGGATTCGGGAGAGAAATCACAACAGCCGGTGCTTTGATAGGGTCCGCCTGCTCATGTTGACGCATTCGCAACCCGTTGCGACAAAATTACCAACGGGCCTTCAGGAACCAAAAGCGTACCCTGATGCTGAAGATCAAGAATGGTGGGAGAGTACGCTAAGGCAAGAACAACAAAAGTGACGCAGCGATAAAGACCATGAGCACAAGGTTTCCCGAAGGCGATGCGTATCGCAGTGCCCGATACCGTTGCACGAACAAACGAAGCAAGGACTGGAAGAACTACGGCGGTCGAGGAATCCAGTTTCGATTCACATCATTGGTGCAGTTCATCGCTGTTGTCGGTCGCCGACCTTCGCCGTACCATTCCCTTGACCGTAAGAACAACAATGGACACTACGAACCCGGCAACGTCCGGTGGGCCACTGCGACACAACAAATTCGCAACCGGCGAAAACGAAGGTGATTGGAGTTGACGGGGATCGGTCGATAATCAACTATGGGGGCTGGGGGGCTGGCCCACCCTTTCGCGACAGGAAGTCAAAACACCCGCCCCTTCGACTCTGCTCAGGGCAGGCTCTGTCTCTCCAAAGAACGGAGAGACAAGGACGGGGCACCCCACGGGATTCGAGATTCACGCCGGGTAGGCCTTTCGGGGCGTTCCCTACTTTCGGGGGTGCCCCACCCTTGTCGCGGGTTGTGCGACAGGGTGGGGGTTTTGACTTTGGCAGACGATCCGAGGCTCGAGTCCCATCTGTTCTCGTTTACGCGCGGTCCACTGTGATTCGATTTCGACCGCGCCTTCAACTCCGGTAGCGTAGTGTAGGAAGCTGCTCCACGGCCAATCTTCCGGGCACTCGACGAGGCCTCGTCTCACCGGATTGCGGTGGATGTAGCGTAACTTCTCAATTCGCTTGTCCTCGCTCCACACATTGAAATCATAGTAGCGGGGCTGCCAGAACGGGCTGCCCTCGGGCGGACGGAGCTGGTGCGCCGCGTTCTGCTTGAGCATTTGCAGCGCTACTGAGAGCTGGCCACGCTTCGGTTCGCTGATCAGCAGGTGAACGTGTTCGGGCATGATCACGTACCCGGAGACGAAGAACCCATACCATCGGCTGACGCGTTCTAGGGTTTGTTCGAAGACATCGCGGGCATGTGGATTGGCCAGCAGCGGGTCCCGATGGTGACAGCTGAAGGTTACAAAGTGCAGACAGCGTGCCTGCTGGAAGTGCTTGAGTCCCCAGGGCATTCAGTCATCGTAGTTCAGGGCTGGGAAATAAGTATGTGATCTATGAACATCGAGCGGTTCGGGCTTCCTGGATTGGGAAAGGTTAGAGTCAAATTCCCCACCCTGTCGCACAGAACGCGACAAGGATGGGGCACCCTCGGGCGTATTCATTTCTTCAGTGCTTGCGGCGGGACAGGTCTTGCCTGGTTTTAGCGAGCAGTCCCCAGGCTTCGCGGTAGTGCTCGTATTTGTAGCGGTCTTGCTTCAGGGCGGTTACTGGATAGAGCGTTAGGGCGAGTTTGGGGCTGGGCTTGAGGATTACGGAGGCGGGGATCAGGTACCAAGTGCTGACCGGGATGATGTAGGTGGCGAAGAAGTCAACGTCGTCGAGGGAGTAGGGTTCTTTGACGAGATAGTTGCGGCGGAACTGGCACAGGTATCCGGTGCCGTTGCGCGCGCTGCTGGATTTGACCTGCACGCGCAGCAGGCTGCCGTGTTGTTCGATGCCGACGTCGTAGGTGAGGGAGTCTCCCCAGGGTTTGAGTACGTGGTAGCCATGCGAGGCGGCTTGCGCCATGAATTGGAGTTCGACCCATTCGCCACGCTGCTTGAAAGTCGGGAAACGCTGCCACTGCTTCATCCGCCGCCCGCCCCGAGACTCGTCCCGAAAACACGAAAGCGCGACCGGTGGGCCGCGCCTTTCTGATTTTCTTACTCTCTATATTCAGAATAGCAAATTGGCAGGGGTAAACCGGAAAGGGTTTGCAACTTTATATTCTGAATGGTTTCATGGAGTTAAGCCCAATCGTGTGGTTTTTGCCTCTTGACAAGATTTGGCGCGAATCGCGCTTTTAACCGGACTCGGCGTTCCAGCGGCGCTGGCAGGCAGAATCCCTAGCGGCTAGAACTCGATGTGCGCGCGAAACGAGGGGACGACGACGGGACCGCGGTCGCGATTGTAGCCTGGATTGACGATGTGCTGCAGGCCGGGGGCGAGGTACATACCGCGCCAGGCGTGGACGGTGTAGTAGGACTCTAGGATATTTTCGCGGCCATAATTCAACTTGCCGTCGCCGAGCAGGAATCCCAGGCCACCGGCAGCGAGATAGTTCTGGTGATCTTTCTTGATGGCATTACTCACGAAAGCGATGCCAGCGCGATCCTGCTTGCGATGCCACCACGCGCCGTTTGCGCCTATACCTTCCGCAAAAGTTTGATCCACTTCGGTGTAGGCGAAGGATTCGGTCTTGCCGTTGTCCCATCCAAAGCGGGCGAAGGCGGTGAGATAGTGCGTGAGGTTCTGCTCCACATTGATGCCTAAACCGTATTTGCGCGTGATGCGCCACGGATGGGCGGTGATGTCTGGCGTGGTCTGATCGGCGGCCTTGATCACCTGATCGCGGTAGATGCCCATGTTGGCGGAGTTGGTGTAGGCGAGCAGGCGGACCACACCAGCTTTTTTCGGGATCGCGCCGTGACGTAGTTCGTATTCGAAGTTTTCCGCATGGGCCTGCCAGGGTTTCCAGACCAGATCGATGCCATTGGCGACCTTGGGCATGAGCGCTTCGGCGAAGCGGAATCCCCAATTGCGGTCCTCGTAGTCGGCTGTGGCGCCCACGGTATAGCCGCGGGTGTCGGCGGCGTAGTCCCAGGCGCCGTTGTTGTCGGTCGTCCAGTTGAGGAATTGGAAATGGGTGTCGGAACCCACCGAATTGATGTCGAAGAAATCTGGCATGCTGAACTTGCCGAATCGGAGTTCCAGACGGCGGCGCGGCAGTTCTTCGAAGAGCGAGAAGGCACTGCGTTGGTTCTCGACTTTGTCTTTACTAAGCGCGAACACCTTGTGAATCATGGCGCGACCGAGATATGGAGCTTTGCTCAACAGCGGATTGCGAACGATATCGAGATTGGTATCACCCGCCAGTCCGAGGCCGGTGCTGAGAGCGGCGCCGCCTGCCTCTTCAATGTCCACCAGCAGTTCGGTGGAGTCACTGAGAAGGGCGCCTGTGTAGAGCGTCATTACGCGGGAGGTGGCTTTTTCGTAACGCGGACTGAGGCTGTGAGCACCGCTGTAGGGCGAGTGGAAGTCGGGATGGGTTTGAAAAATGAAGTTGGCCTGACCGGAGAGCCAGAAGCGCGTGTCCTGGAGATGCGGGAATATTGATTCAGTGCTCTCATAGGCATCTGGAACCGGTGGATCGGACACGATTGAGGCATCCGCCTGCAGCACACCTCGCGACGGTTGCGGGGACACCGGAGGTTCTGGTTGTTGCGCGAGAGCGGGCAGGGCAAAGACAATCGCGGCCAACAGCGTCAGCGCGATAGGCACGCCTTGGCGGCCGGATTTACCGGTTTTCGGACGGGAAACTACCTGAAGGGCACTCCCGAACATGGCGACGATTCTTAATCTCATGTGTCGGTCAGAGTCCGACTGCTGCGGCGTGTGTCACCACCCGGCCGTGCTCTCCTCATTTTCAGTCAAAATGTTGACACGTTTTGATTCGCGGACCCCAGTGTCTCGATTAACTCTCTTATAGTTAGGGCTATTAACTATAGTTAACCTCATCCTTTGGAGAAGTGTCAACTCGCGAGCTTAGGATTTCGTCATCGCCGAGCCTACTCAGGCTCGGTTAAAGGAATGTTAAGCGAGGAGATTTATGTTGGCTGGGTCGGTAGTCCTCGGTGGGTTTTCCAAATCGCGGCGTTTGACAGCATTCCTCCAGAACCCCTAACCTTGATTTTCTCTAGCTTATGAAAGTTCTGGTTCTAGGAAGCGGCGGGCGCGAGCATGCGCTGGTGTGGAAGCTGCGGCAGTCGCCGCGCATTTCACAGCTTTATTGCGCGCCGGGGAATGGCGGCATTGCGGATGATGCGGAGTGTGTGGCAGCCGATTTGAAGAGTCTGGATTCGATCTTGAGCCTGGCTGCGCGACTGCAGCCAGATATTACTGTAGTCGGCCCGGAATTGCCGCTGACCCTCGGCGTGGTGGATGAATTTAGTCGACGCGGGTGGCCGGCGTTTGGTCCGACCCGGGCCGCGGCGCAACTGGAATCGAGCAAGAGTTTCGCCAAGGAATTTCTGCAGCGGCATCACATCCCGACGGCTCCCTTTGCAATTTGTGATTCGATCGAGCAGGTGCGGTCGGCGCTCGGTCATTTTCATGTGCCGGTTGTGGTGAAGGCCGATGGATTGGCGGCGGGCAAGGGCGTGGTCATCACCAAGAGCAAGGAAGAGGCAGCCAGCGTAGCCGCGGAGATGCTTAGCGGGAAGATACTCGGTGAGGCGGGCACCCGGGTTGTGCTGGAAGAATGTTTGAAGGGCGACGAGCTTTCCTTCCTGGTATTCAGCGACGGAGAGCGTGTGGCGCCGCTGGTGGCGGCGCAGGATCATAAGCGCGTGGGCGATGGCGACACGGGTCCGAACACGGGTGGGATGGGCGCGTACTCGACTGCGGACATTGTCGACGATCAAATGCGCGACTGGCTGGTACACCACATCGCGCAGCCAGTGGTTGCGGGGATGAAGGCCGAGGGCGCGGAGTTTAAAGGCGTGCTCTATTGCGGGCTGATGATGACGGCGCGCGGTCCCATGGTGCTGGAGTTCAACTGCCGCTTCGGCGATCCGGAAACACAGCCGATTTTGATGCGGCTGGAGAGCGATCTGACTGAGGCGATCGAAGCGTCCATTGAAGGGCGCGTGAGCGATGGGGATTTCAAGTGGTCACAGGATGCATCGGTGTGCGTGGTGATGTCCTCGGGAGGCTATCCGGGGACGTACGAGGTGGGGAAACGAATTGACGGACTCGAAGAAGCGGGCGCGGTTGAGGGCGTGAAGGTGTTTCACGCGGGCACTTCGGAGCGCGATGGAGTTTATTACACATCGGGCGGGCGCGTGCTGGGAGTAACGGCGCGGGCGCGCGATCTGGATACGGCGGTTGGGCGCGCGTATGAGGCTTGCGCGAAGATCGGGTTTGATGGGGCGCATTATCGCAGGGACATTGCGGCGCGGGCGTTGAAGAGGTAGGTCGTAGCGGAAATTCCTTTCGACGCCGTTCGCTGCGCCGTCCTTACAGAGATCCTTCGACTACGGATTTGCTTCGCGTTCGCGAAACAAATCCTCCGCTCAGGATGACAGGGCAGCAAAATCTTAGAGAGAAGGTGCAATGAGCAAGCCGCTGGTTTCTATTGTAATGGGCAGTGATTCCGATCTGGAGATCATGCGCGAGGCGGGGAAGGCGCTCGACGAGTTGGGCATCGCGTATGAGATCGACGTGACTTCGGCACATCGTTCGCCGGACCGCACGGCGGACTTTGCGCGCAAGGCCGCGGGGCGCGGCATTCAGGTGATTATTGCCGGGGCTGGCGGGGCGGCGCATCTGGCGGGGGTGATCGCGGCGCATACGACGTTGCCGGTGATTGGAGTGCCGATTCCTTCGACTTCTCTGCAAGGGATGGATTCTCTGCTGGCTACGGTGCAGATGCCGGCGGGGATTCCGGTCGCAACTGTGGCGATTGGAAAACCGGGAGCGACGAACGCGGGGATTCTGGCGGCGCAAATGATTGGGCTGGGGGATGCCTCTGTTGCGAAGAAGTTGGTGGCTCACAAGGAAAAACTGGCGCGGGGCGTGGAGGAGAAGTCTAGAAAGGTGCGGGAAAAGTAAACTTCAAAATCCCCACCCTGTCGCAAAGAACGCGACACGGGTGGGGCACCCAGAGCGTTTACAGCTTCAGGCCTTTCAGATAATCGCGGAACGGGGCGCCTAGGTCGTTGCGCTTGAGGGCGAATTCTACCGTTGCCTTCAGGAATCCTAGTTTGTCGCCGGTATCGTAGCGGCGGCCCTCGTAGACATAGGCGTACATTTTTTCCTGCTTCAACAACATGCGCATGCCGTCGGTGAGCTGCAATTCGCCGCCGGCGCCGGTTTGAGTTTTGGCTAGGCAGTCAAAAATTGCCGGGGTCAGGATGTAGCGGCCGATGATGGCGAGGTTCGACGGGGCTTCCTCGGGCCTGGGTTTTTCCACCATGTTGCGGATCTCGAAGAGTCGGCCGTTGAATCCCTCGGCGGGCTGGGCATCGAAAACGCCGTAGGAGGAGATCATCGTTCCTTCCACCACCTGGGCTGCGATCACGGAGCACTGTTTCTGGTCGAAGACGTCGACCATCTGCTTGAGGCAGGGGACGGTGGCGTCGATGACGTCGTCGGCGAGCAGGACGGCGAAGGGCTCGTTGCCGACGAGTTCGCGCGCCATGAGCACGGCGTGTCCCAAGCCGAGCGCCTCTTTCTGACGGACGTAGGCCACGTGCATCATGTCGGAAATGTTGCGGACGATCTTGAGCAGGTCGGTCTTGCGGCGCTCCTCGAGCATTTTTTCGAGTTCGTAGCTGACGTCGAAGTGGTCTTCGATGGCCTGCTTGCCGCGGCCGGTGATGATGAGGATCTGGTCGCAGCCCGAGGCCATGGCCTCTTCGACGCCGTATTGAATGATCGGCTTGTCGACGATCGGGAGCATTTCCTTGGGCTGGGCTTTGGTTGCGGGCAGGAAGCGCGTGCCCAGGCCGGCGGCGGGGAATACGGCTTTGCGGACTTTCATCTTCATGGGTCTTAGGCGTTAGGTCTTTGGTCGTCGGGCCATATCGTTTTCGAGCCGGACAATTGTAACTGGTAGCCTTTGTGGCTGGCGAACCCGTAGGTTTCAGAGTGCCTACGTCGTCACTGAGAATGTTCCTCGCTCGCTCCGGATCGAACTTCAGATGCCGCTTCCTCAGCGGCCAGTTGCTCCAGAACTGTGCGGAGGGCTCGCAGGACTTCGTCCGCGGCTGCCGCTTTCAGAACGAACTTCAGCATGCCGTCGGGGGTGAACTGGGCGCCGCGCTGGGCGGAGACGAAGCGGGCCAGCTGTTCGGGATCGACGGCGGCGTTTTGGCGGAACTTGAAGGTAACGGAATCGCGCTTGCGCTCGATGGCGTTAACGCCGACACGCATGCACAGCAGCTTGAGCGAGGCGTAGTCGAGCAGGTTGCGCACCGGGGGCGGTGGCGGGCCGTAACGGTCCTGCAATTCCGCTCCTACATCGCTGAGTTGCGATTCGGTTTCCACGCGCGCCACGCGCTTGTACATCTGCAGGCGCTGGTTTTCTTCCGGAATGTAATCCGCGTTGATGCGGATATTGAGTCCGAGATTGAGTTGGGTTTCGGCCTCGTCGGGTGCGGCTTCGCCCTTCATTTCGCGGACGGCGCGTTCGAGCATTTGGGTGTAGAGCTCGAAGCCGATGGCTTCGATGTGACCGCTCTGCTCGCCGCCCAGAAGATTGCCGGCGCCGCGGAGTTCGAGATCGAGCGCCGCGATTTTGAATCCGGCGCCGAGGTCGGAGAATTCCTTTAACGCCGCGAGTCGGCGGCGCGCGATTGGAGTTAGCTCGACTTCTTTCGGGATCAGTAGATAGGCGTACGCGCGGCGGTTCGAACGACCGACGCGTCCGCGCAACTGGTAGAGCTCGGAGAGGCCGAGGCGGTCGGCGCGGTTGATCAGGATAGTGTTGCACAGCGGGATGTCGAGTCCGTTCTCGATGATCGTGGTGGCGACGAGGATGTCGGCTTCGTGATGCATGAATTGCAGCATCACTTTCTCGAGTTCCGCTTCTCCCATCTGGCCGTGGCCGACAATGATTCGGGCTTTCGGAATCAACTCCTGCAGCTTGGCGGCGATCTCCCAGATGCTCTCGACACGGTTGTGGACGAAGTAGACCTGGCCACCGCGTTCGAGTTCCTGCTCGATGGAGGACTGTATGAGCTTGTCGTCCCAACTGGCGACTACCGTTTGAATCGCCATGCGGTCTTTGGGCGGAGTTTCGATGACGCTCATGTCGCGCAAGCCGACCAGCGACATGTGCAGCGTGCGCGGGATGGGCGTGGCCGACATGGTGAGGACGTCGACCTGCTTGCGCATCTGCTTGATGCGCTCTTTGTGGCGCACGCCGAAGCGTTGTTCTTCGTCGACGATGAGCAGGCCGAGGTCGGTGAACTTGAGGTCTTTCGAGAGAATGCGGTGCGTGCCGATGAGAATGTCGATTTTGCCGGCTTCCGTTTTTTGCAGAATTTCTTTCTGCTGTTTGGGGTTGCGGAAGCGGCTGATCATTTCGATGGTGACGGGGAACGGGCCGAAGCGCTGCTTGAAGGTTTCGTAGTGCTGGAAGGCGAGGACCGTGGTCGGGGCCAGCACCGCGACTTGTTTGTTATCGCCGATGGCCTTGAAGGCCGCGCGCATCGCGACTTCTGTCTTACCGTAGCCAACGTCACCGCAGAGCAGGCGATCCATGGGCAGGGAAGATTCCATGTCGCGCATGACGTCTTTGATGGCTTGCGCCTGGTCTTCGGTCTCGCTGAACTCGAACGCGTCTTCGAACTCGCGGACGAATTCGTTGCCTTCGGGGAAGGCGTGGCCTTTGGCCATCTTCCGTTCGGCATAAAGCTTGAGCAGTTCGTCAGCCATGTCTTTCATGGCCTTGCGCACACGCGCTTTGGTCTTGGACCAGGCCTGCGTTCCCAGGTGACTGAGCGAGGGCTTCGCGCCTTCGGACGATCGGTATTTCTGAATCAGGTCAAGGCGCGTAAGTGGGACGTAAAGACGCGCGCCCTCGGCGTATTCGAGCAGCATGAACTCGGCGTTGCCATCGCCCTGATTGATTTCTTTCAGGCCCTGATACTGGCCGATACCGTGCTCGACGTGGACGACGTAGTCGGCAACCTGCAGGTCGCGAAAGTCGGAAAGGAACGCCGAGACTTTCGACTTCTGGCGCTGCGGACGCGAAGCCACCGTGTCCGATTCATCAAACAAATCGCGGGCGCCGAAGATGGCGAGGTGTGCATCCGGGAGCAGAACTCCGTCGGGCACGTAGGCTTTGGCGAGCGTGGTGGTGAGCACTTCGCCTGCGAAGTAACTGGTCTCGTCGGCGTAGCTTTCACCGCCGCGCGTGCGGCTTCCCAAGCGGAACGAAACGTTGTACTCAGTGAAGATGTCGGCCAGACGCTCGACCTCGCCGGTATTGGGCACAGAGAACAGAACCTGATTGCCCTGGCCGGTGAGTTTCTGAACTTCTTCAAGCATGGTGGGAACGGCGCCGTGGAAGCGCGGAGTGGGCTGCGTGAGGAAAGTGACCGAGGAGTCTGCATCTTCGCTGTGGGTGATGCCGAGATGCTCGACATCTGCTCCAGTCAGGGACGCGACTTTCTTCCACCAAGCGTCTGGCGGAAGGTACAAGTCCACGGGGCGCACCAGATTGCCGACGCCGCTGCGCTCGTGAACTTCCTCGACGCGGGCCCAGAAGCGGTCGAATTCATTGCGCAGCAAATCGGGTTCGTCGAGCAGGACGGCGGCGCGGGGGAGTAGGTCGAAGACGGTGCGGTCGGCTCCGGCCACGGGAGCGTAAAACTCCCAGCCGGGGAAAACGGTGACTCCGCCGGAGCGCACCGCGGCTTCGACGATCTCTTCCGTTCCCGTAATGCGTTTGCCGGATAGCCGGGTGTGGATTGCGCCCAACAATTGATCGCTGACCGGAGTCTCAGTGAGCGGCAACAGCAGCGCTTCATCCATGGGGTTGGACGAACGCTGCGAGGCGGGATCGAAGCGGCGGATCGATTCCACCTCGTCGCCGAAGAACTCGATGCGGACCGGGCGCTCGGCTTCGGGCGAATAGACATCGAGGATGCCGCCGCGGAGAGCGTACTCGCCGGGCATCTCGACGACATCGGCGGAAGTGTAGCCGACCGTGTTCAAGTGGGCGAGAAGGTTATCGAACGTCGAAGGATTCGCCGCGACGCAGAATGCGGGCCAGGTCGGTATAGTAGTCGGCGGAGCGCTGGAGAATAGCCGTGGCGGCAATCGGAGAGACCACAATCGACGCCTTGCCGGTGGCGATCTTCCAGAGAGCAGTCGCTCGTTCCTCCTGAAGTTCGGGATGCGGAGAAAGATTCTGAAAAGGCAGCACGTCGCGGGCCGGCAGGGCGACGATTCCTTCGGGATCACTGGCGCTGGTGAGTTCACAGAAACCGCGCAGTACGGGGACGAAATCTTCGACGGCGCGGTTGTCGTTGACTACGACGATGAGCGGGCGGTCGGCGTGCCGGCGCAAAAGCACGAGCAGCAAGGCTTTTGCCGTGGGCGAGAGTCCGGAGACACCTATGCGCCCCGTGCCCTCCCGCAGGTGGGAGGCTACACGCGTGAAGGCGGGAAGCATTTCTACGTCCGCGAAGAGTTCGCGGACGAAGGGAAGAAGCATGCGGAATTGATTTTAACAGGATCGAGCGTGGTGCCGCGTGTCTACGCAATTCCTCTCATATAACCCGGCAGCAAAGCCGCGGTCTCGATAAAGCATGAATGGCCATCCGAAAAAAGCAGTCATAAGCGGTTGGCTCGCGCCGGACGCCAAGACTCTCGATTGTGCCCCCTGATACCGAGGGGATTCTTCGGTCCAAAGACGCACGCCGCCGTGGTGGCGTTCCAGAAACTGAAGAGGTTGCGCCATGACGGAATCGTCGGTCCGATGACGCGAACGGCGCTGTTTCCGTACAGCGTGGCCCGCCTGATTTTGACCGTGTCCAAGAACGCCGCCCCAGTCGCGGCGCCCAAGCAGGGGCAAGTCCTCCCCAAGCTTCACCCTGCCGGTCCCGTGACGCTGAACAAGTTTCCCGGCTTAGCCACAGCCTTACCCAGCCCCCTCGTGCCTCCAGTAGCTACCGTTCCGTCCTCACAAACCTCGCAGATAGTGCAGGTTAAGGCGGGCGATCAAGTCTCCGTTCCACTCCAGTAATTTCCAGCCCCCTCCAAGGCGAGCCCAGTTACTAACACGCCGGTCCTCGACTGGGTAGGCATGGTGTATACCCCCAAACGTGTCGAATTGGGCAAATTGCCCGGCCCCGGCACTATGGGAATCGATCTCGGCATGGGCATTCCCGCCAGCAGTGGGGCCAAATTCACGGCGACGGCATCATGGGCGGTTACGCTTCCTCCAGAGTTGTTCAAGCATGATCGTTGGGATTTCTTGTCGCTAAGCGCCAAGGCGGGTGTGGGAGTGATAGGACAGGACTCGAATCCTACATCGTATCTGGCTGCCTCTAGTTCGTTGGCCCTGTCAATGAGCTACGACCTCATTCCCGCCAGCCAGAAGGGCGATCCCGCCTTGCTGAAGGTTTTCTTGCAGGGCGGCTTCAGCGCCACTCTGGATCACCGGGACTCGAATTTTCATCTGACCACTACGCTGCCGGGAATCCTCGGCGTTCAGGGCAATTTCTGACTTTCGCAGGCACGTGTGTGGCTTCCCCTTAAGGATTGAGCTGATGAGATAACCGTGTCGGCTCCTCATTTATAACGACACTGGTATAACGGCAGGCGGCGCCTTGGGCAATGAGATCAGTGATTGGATCTGCCGCGGATGCTGAGCTCGGCCTCCGCCGACACATCCGACAGCGTGACGTGCAGAGCATGTTGCTTCGCGTCATAGGACGTTCTCAACGGATACGTGCTGCTGGAAAACTTCGCTTCGGCATGGGTGGACGGCCAGTCATAGATCACCACCTCGACGAACTTCCACCACGGCGTGTACGACCCTTCACGCGCGTGGAACTTCAGGCGCATAGAGTTGCCGTCGGACTGGCAGGTGAAGGTCTGGCGGAGATAGTCGCCGCGCTGATAGCGGAAAGTGTGGCCGTCATCCAGATAAAGCGAACCGCTGCACTGCGAGCCGGGATAGACGCGGAGTTCCAGCGGGCCGCTGGGAGTTTCGTCCGTGTTTTGGATCAACGGCTGAAGCGGGAGGATGCTTCCGCCGCGAACGTAGACCGGCATAGTGTCGAGGGGCGGATGGATTGTGCGAGGCGTGGGGAAACTGGCTCCGGCACCTGCGTTGGCGATATCCGCGATCGGAGGAGGTTGCGGAGAAGCGGGCGTCTTGAGGCCAGTCCAGAAGTCGTACCACTCGTGATCTTTCGGAAAGGAGACGGCATAGTCATCGAGCATCTCGGCGAATGGCGGCGGAGCGATGAGCAGATTGGGACCGAGAAGAAATTCCGTGTCGAGATGATCGAAGCCGCCGGAGGACGGCGCGAAAATTTCCGGGAACTCGAGGAAGACCGGGCGCATGAGGGGAAGCCCGGTGCGCGAGGACTCGTCGGCGAGGGTGTAGATGTAGGGCAGGAGACGGTAACGGGTTTCGATGTAGCGGCGTCGAATCGCTTCCTGCTCCGGTCCGTTGTTCCACACCTCATGCGGAAGGCTACCCTTGGTAGCGTGATCGCGGAAGAACGGAGAGAAGGCGGCAAGTTCGACCCACCGCGTGAGCAGGGCAGGCGGCGGAGAGCCGTTGAATCCGCCAACATCCGCGCCGACGAACGAGATGCCGCTTAAACCAAGATTGAGCACCATCTGGGTGGCCAGACGAAGGTGGTTCCAGGTTGCGGAGTTGTCTCCCGTCCAGGTGAATCCATAACGCTGGCCTCCCGCGTAGGTGGCGCGGGTGAGGACGAACGGACGCTCGTCGGGACGCAGCTTGAGGAGGCCCTCGAAGGTGGCTCGTGCATTTTCCAAGCCGACGATATTGTGAATCTCGGCGTGGGTGGCAGTTCGAGTGACGAATCCCGGCTCTTCGATGCGATGCACCGTGTTCAGCGGCATCGTCTTGTCGGGTCCGTCAAAGACCGAGGGTTCATTCATGTCGTTCCAGAAACCGGCCACGCCATCCTGAACAAATTGATGGTAGAGGCCGCCCCACCACTCGCGCGTTTGGGCGCGGGTGAAATCCGGAAAGACGGCGGGACCGGGCCAGACGACGCCGACGAACTCGGTCCCGCCGGGATTCTTCACGAAGTGGTTGCCCGCCTCCCCCGTGTCGTACGGGGAGTAGCCTTGGTTGGGGACATGCGCGATGTGCAGGTCGGTGATGTTGACTAAGTGAAAATGCTGCTTGCGCAGATCGGAAACGAGTCCGGGAAAGTTGGGGAAAGCTTTGGGATCGACGGTGAAGGGGCGGTTCTTGTACTGGTAGTCAATGTCGAGATAGAGCACGTCGGACGGGATCTTGTCGGCGCGGAGACGATTGGCGATCTCCCGAGCCTGAGATTCCGGAGTGTAGCTGTAGCGCGACTGCTGGAAACCAAGCGCCCACAGCGGAGGAAGCGGCGGCGTTCCCGTCAGGTAAGCGTAGCTTTCCACCACCTGTTTCGGAGTGGGGCCGTAGAGCACGTAATAGTCGAGCGGTCCGCCTTCAGCGCCGAAGGAGAGCGCGTCCCGCGCCTGCTTGCCGAAGTCAAACCAGGTGCGCCAGGTGTTGTCGAGAAAGACCCCGTAACTGCGGGTGCCGTTGATGCCGAGGAAAAAGAGAATGCTTTTGTAAAGCGGATCGGTTGACTCCTGGGGACCGATGTCGGTATTCCAAAGCGTGTAAGCCTGATTCCTGCGGTCGAAAGGTCCCGTCTTGTCACCGAGGCCGAAATAATGTTCGTCCGCCGGCATTTGCTTGGAAACGGAGAAACCGCCGAGTTGGAAATTCACCGGGTGGCCCACGGCATCGGCGGAGATGACGTTGCCGGCGAGATCGCGAATGATGACGCGGAGGGGATTGCGTTCCACGCGGACATCCAGCGATGGCGTGCGGAAACCCACGGAGGCGGCGTCCTGGATCGGTTGCACATCGACGGACTTGCTGCGCGACGCGGGAAGAACCGCCCAGGAAGCGTCCTCGGGGAGAGCGCCCGGAGAAATGCGCACTCGGACGATGTCATCGCGAAGCGCGGTGATGCGCAAAGTCGCTGATCCAGCCTGCAGCTCAATGCCGTCGTGCATTGACTGGGAACTGGTTACGGCTTCGAGCGTCGTCCCGGGCTGGGAGGCAGGGGCGCTCTGCGCGAGCGCGGGGCTCGATGCCGCGCTTGCTATCAATAGGAACAAAACGAGGAATCGCTGGCAGGAAACTGGCATCGGGAACTCTTTCAGAAACAATTTTTCTTCTTCCGGGCAACATCATACTAACTCCAACGGCAAGAACCCGATGGACGCGTTTCCTCCGGGCTTAAAACTGGGCAAGAATTGGCCAGCAAGAAAAAACCAGTTGACAAGGCGTCAGCCCGGGTATATTTAACCTTATAGTTATTTAACTGATTGGTTTATTACAACCATGAACGATCGATTGAGCGAGACCTTCGGAGCACTGGCGGACCCCACGCGGCGCGCGATTCTGGCGCGGCTGGCGTCGGGCGAGGCCTCGGTGACGGAACTGGCTGAACCGTTCGCGATGAGTATGCCCGCGATTTCCAAGCATCTGAAAGTTCTGGAGCGCGCCGGGTTAATCGCGCGCGGGCGCGAAGCGCAATGGAGGCCATGCCGTCTCCAGGCCGGCCCGCTGCAGGATGTGGCCGGATGGGTGGAACACTACCGGCGCTTCTGGGAGGACAGATTCGACCGATTGGATGACTATCTGCAGGAATTAAAAAAACAGGATTCGAAAAATAACCAGAAGGAGAAGAGACATGTCCGCACACAACGCAAGGATTAGCGCCGCGACGGAATCCTCGGAATGGGATCTGGTCATCACACGGGTCTTCGATGCGCCCAGAGAGCTGGTGTTCAAAGCATGGACCGATACCAAGCACATGGCGCATTGGTGGGGGCCGAATGGGTTCACGAACCCGGTTTGCGAATTGGACGTGCGGGTGGGTGGCGCAATCCGCATCGATATGCGCGCTCCCAATGGCGTGGTGTATCCGATGAAAGGTGCGTTTGAAGAAATCGACGAGCCCCGTCGGCTGGTCTTTGTCAGTAGTGCGCTCGATGAAAAAGGCAACTCTATGTTCGACGTTCTGAACACGGTGATCTTTGGCGAGCAGCGCGGGAAAACGGCGCTGACGCTACAGGCACGCGTCATCAAGGCAACCGCACAGGCGCCCCAGTATCTCCAAGGAATGCAGGCGGGATGGACGCAGAGTCTGGATCGTCTCGGCGCTCACCTGGACTCCATGCGAGACGAGAGAGGGACCATTCATTTGGCAAAGAACACTTCGAACACGGCCGACCGGGAAATCGTGGCGACGCGTGTCTTCGATGCGCCGCGCGAAATCGTGTGGAAGATGTGGACCGATCCTGAACACCTGGCGCAGTGGTGGGGACAGAAAGGCTTTAGGACTACAGTGCAGGAAATGAACGTGAAGCCGGGCGGCGAGTGGCGGCTCGTCATGCACGGGCCGGATGGGCGCGATTACAACAACCGGGTCATTTATCGCGAGGTCGCAAAGCCCGAGCGTCTGGTGTACGAACACTCGCCGGAACAAGGGAGCGAGCCGGTGAGCTTTCAGACGACGGTGACGTTTGCGGAGCGGGGCGACAAGACCCAGGTCGGAGTGACGATGCTGTTCCCCTCGGCCGCGGCGCGCGAACATGTGGTCAAGAAGTATGGGGCCGTCGAAGGGCTGGCGCAGACTCTGGGCCGGCTGGAGGAGAAGTTGGCTGAGATGTCTGGTGGGCAATCCGATGAGAATGATTTTGTATTCACGCGGGTATTCGATGCGCCGCGTGAGCTGGTGTTCAAGGCGTGGACCGAGCCGGAACGACTGTCGCAGTGGTGGGGGCCGAAGGGCTGCACGATTGGCGTGCAGAAGATGGAGCTACGCCCGGGCGGCACCTTTCATTATTTCATGCGACGACCCGAGGGACAGATGTGGGGAAAGTTTGTGTATCGCGAAATCGTGGCGCCGGAGCGGATTGTTTTCGTCAATTCGTTTTCGAATGAGAAAGGCGAGACGGTGCGAGGTCCGTTTCATCCTAAATTGCCGATGGAAATTCTGAACACGGTGACGCTCACTGAACATGAAGGCAAGACGACTCTCACGCTGCGGGGCAGACCGATCAACGCGACAGAAGAGGAGCGCAAGACGTATGCGAGTTTCCGCAAATCCATGAACCAAGGCTTTGCCGGGACGTTCGATCAACTCGAGAAATACCTGGCGAAAGCGTAGGAGCTTTCATGCTGGAGGGGTACGGAAGTCCTGCCCCCTCCAGCCAATCCATGTCTTGATTTTCTGCGGGAGAGAAATTCATGCAATCAACTACTGCGGTTTCGAAAACGATGTTGTGGACGGGACGGGTGATGAGCGCGCTGCCCGTGTTGCTGATTCTGCTTGGCAGCGTCATGAAATTGATGAAGACTGCGTCGGTCTTGGAGGGATTCGCTCGCGCTGGAGTTCCGGAGAGACTCATACTGCCGGTGGGATTGATTGAACTGGTCTGCGTTGTGGTGTATGTGATTCCGCGGACTTCTGTTCTGGGAGCAATCTTGATGACGGGCTTGCTGGGTGGAGCGACGATTACGACTTTGCGTATTGGCGATCCGACCTATCCGATGCCGGTGGTGCTTGGAATGCTGGCGTGGGGAGGGTTGTACTTGCGGGATATGCGACTGCGGGCGCTGATTCCGTCGCGAATGAGTAAGGAGCTGTGACAGTGACCACGGAAAGCAGCGATGTGCGTCAAATTCGACAACTCATCGCCGATCAGCAACGCGCCGTTTGTGCCAAGGATATTGATCGAATCATGACCCATTACGCCACGGACGTTATTGTCTTCAATGTGAGGCCACCATTTCAAACCAGAGGCGCGAAAGACTGGCGCCGAGAGTGGGAAGTGGCGCTGGCTCACTTCCCAGCTTCGTTCGGAATAGAAACGCGTGACCTCGTCATTACCGTCAGTGACGCCTAGCTCTCGCACACGGCCTCTGGCGCTTCACGGGAATGCCGGGACAGACTTGGATTCGTGACACGGCGGTTTACAGAAAGAATCAGGGCAAGTGGCAGATCGTGCATGAGCACTATTCGGTGCCCTTCGATCCGGAGACTTCAAGGGCCGTGTTCGCGGTCGAAGCGTAGGGGCAATCCGGTGAACCTCGCGCTGCTCGGCTGGACACCCTGCTGTCTCTACGTGAGCTCAGCCTCGCAACAATGGGCGGGTGAGGCAGGTGGGGCCGCCGCTGCCGTTGATGCAGATCTCGCTGCCGGGGAAGGTGCGGACGTCAAATCCAGCGTGGCGCAGGCGATCGTTGGTCTTGTGATTTTCCTCGATTGCGAGCAGGCGCTTCCCGCCTAGCGCGAGTACATTGCAGGCCAGCGTGGCGCGCTCGGACGAGTCGATCGGGATGAACTGCAAGCCGCGCGACTTGAGCAGTTCGACTGTTTCCACGGCCAGCCAGGGGAGATCGACGAGCGCGGTTTGCTCGTCGAGCAGGCTGATCAACGACATCAGGTGCAGGCAGGCTGACGGTCCGGAACCGTAAGGCAACGGGGCGGGGAGAACATCGACCCCCTTGGGTGCAAGCAGGGCGCGCATCTGGTCGATTCCCGCTGCGTTGGTGCGGTAACCGTGACCGATGAGGAGTGTCTTCGAGTCGAGCCAGACCATATCTCCGGCCTCGGTGGTTCCGGGCTTCGTGATCGTTCCGAAGGTCGGAATGCCTTGCTCTTCGCACCACGCGCCGTGATGACGGGCTTCCGCCACGCGGTTCGCTTTGCCGGGGCGCATGAGGATTAGGCCGAAGTCGGAGGACAGCGAAGCATCGTGGGCGTATACGGCATCGAGAGTGAGATCGTTGCCGGGAGGCAGTTGGACCACCTCGGCGCCGGCGTTTTGCAGTTCGCTCACCAATGTTGCATGTTGCGATTGGGCTTTGTCGAAGTTGGGAGCGCGATGAAAGCCGAGTTCGCGCCAGGCGGAGACGCGTTGTGGCTGGTCCCATCCTGCAGTTCGAGGCGAGCACACGAGCACGCGCTGAAGTGTGGCGACCATGGAGTGCCCGTTGAAAGACAGGCCGGTTTGCGAAGATGTGGGCAGGGTGTGCCTCCTCTGTGTGGAGGATTCCAACTCGGATGATTTTAAGGCAGAGAAGACGCAACCAAGAAAACCGCCGGCTATCTAGCGTGCCTCAAGGCGAAAACCCACGGTAATAGCAGACGGCCTATCGCGGCGATGCGCGCCAAAACTAGTGCCCTGGCGAGAACCTATTCCGTGGCGGAAAAAGATACACGCGCGTCTTCGGGCGGCATCAGGTCGTGCACACCGTTCTTGTGCTTCTCTTTGCTGTGGGAGTTGCGCTTGCTGAGCCAATGCTTGAGATGCTTGCGCGCGGCGCCGCTGAGCTTAGAGAAGAAAAGCCCGGCGCGACCTTGATCGCTGGCCCAGATCACGTCGACGTGTCCTTGCAGCGTGACATCCGTGCCCGGCAACACGCAACGGAATGCCAGGTTGGAGCTCATGGGTACGGGCTCGGTGGCCTGTATCGCGAGGCCGTGCTCGCCGATATCGATGCTGACCGCGGCAAGCGTTCCGCTCTTGAGGTCCAGGTAGACGAGAGTTTTTACCTCGTAGCGCGTGGACTTGCGCCGATTGGTTTTCCTGTTTTTTCTCTCAGCCTTCAAGGCTTCTTTCAACTGTTCTGCTTCCAGAGGCCGGTATAGGATGCGGCTGGCTCCGGACTGGAAGGCTTGGCCTGTGCCGGGCCATGCGCGGCTGGCCACCGCCAGCAGTGCCGGCTTTTGACCGGGCGGCAACAGAGCCGCCATGCGGACGACTTCTTCGGCCCCGGGCAGATCAAAGTCGACAATGAGGGTGGAGCAGTGGCCGGTCATGACCAACTCCAGCGCCTCTTGCTGAGACGGGCAGCCCACCAGCTCGATTGCAAGCTCTTCGAGGGTGGCGCCCAATGTTTGAAGGGATCTTTTGTCGTGACACAGGACAGCAGCAGACTGGCGCATGAGTTACAAAATACGGGTCGCGGCGAAACGGGTAAATGTCACACCGGTAATCCGCGGAGTGGTTACCGAAGCACTCTATAAACGATGGAAAATGCTGGTGTTATCTTCGCCCGCTGGCCCGCGGTAGGGCACTGTTATAATGAAGAATTGCGCTCATGACTACCAAGCGACTGATTCGATCTACTACAGTTTTGTCGGTTCGACGCGGCGGAAAGGTCGTTCTCGCCGGCGATGGCCAGGTCACCCTAGGCGAGTCGGTGATCAAGCACTCGGCCAAAAAGATACGGCGGCTCTACAACGACAAGATTGTGGCCGGGTTTGCGGGATCGACTGCGGATGCATTTACTCTGTTCAGCCGCTTTGAAGCCAAGCTGGAGCAGTATCACGGCAACCTGGGGCGGGCCGCGGTGGAACTGGCGCGGGACTGGCGCACTGATAAGTTCTTGCGGCATCTGGAAGCGCTGTTGCTGGTATGCGATAAGGAACAGACGTTTCTGCTCAGTGGGCAGGGGGATGTGATCGAGCCCGATGGGGTGGTGGCCGCTATCGGCAGCGGCGGGCCTTATGCGCAGGCCGCGGCTCAGGCGCTGTCGGAGCACACGGAACTTTCCGCCCGGCAGATCGCCGAAGAAGCAATGAAGATTGCGGGCAAGATGTGCATCTATACCAATGACAAGGTAACGATTGAAGAACTTTAGTTCTCAGTTCTCGGTTCTCAGTTTTCAGCAAGAACTTTCGCTGTATGACTGGGAACCGGAAAGTGAGAACTGAGAACTGGTTTCTATGGCCATTTATCTTCCCTCCTCCGCCGAAGAAGAGCAGCTTGCGCTGGATGAACTGACTCCGCGCGAGATTGTGGTTGAGCTCGACAAACACGTGATTGGCCAGAAGGACGCCAAGCGCGCCGTGGCCATCGCGCTACGCAACCGCATGCGGCGGCAAAAGCTCTCGCCCGAGCTCGCGGAAGAGATCATTCCGAAGAACATCATCATGATTGGGCCGACAGGCGTGGGCAAGACGGAGATTGCGCGGCGGCTGGCGAAGCTGGCGAATTCGCCGTTTTTGAAAGTCGAGGCCTCGAAGTTTACCGAAGTCGGCTACGTGGGGCGCGATGTGGAATCGATGGTGCGCGATCTGGTGGAGATCGCCATCGACAATGTGCGCGAAGAGAAATTGGAAGACGTTGCCGACAAGGCCGAACTCAATGCGGAAGAACGGCTGCTGGATATTCTGCTGCCGCCGTCGCCTCCGCCCCGGCCTGAGGCGACTTCGACCTCTGGTGGTGTGGTGATTGATGGGAGTACTGCTTTGATGGAGTCTTCGAGCAGGACGCGCGAGAAGCTGCGGCAGCAACTGCGCGAGGGAAAGCTGGATGATCGCACGGTGGAGATCGACGTGCGCGAACGCAATTTCCCGTCGTTTGAAATTCTCACCAATCAGGGCGTGGAGGAGATGGACGTCAACATTAAGGACATGTTGCCGAACATCTTCGGACAGCGCACCAAGAAACGGAAGATGAAGGTCAACGAGGCCTTTGAGTACTTGATTCAGGAAGAAGAGCAGAGGCTCATTGACATGGACCAGGTGACGCGGATGGCGATCGACCGCGTGGAAAACGCCGGTATCGTGTTTCTGGATGAGATCGACAAGATTGCGGGGCGCGAAGGCGGCCATGGGCCGGACGTTTCGCGGGAAGGCGTGCAGCGGGACATTCTCCCCATTGTCGAAGGCACCACGGTGAATACGCGCTATGGAATGGTCCGCACCGACCACATCCTGTTCATTGCGGCGGGCGCATTTCACGTATCGAAGCCGAGCGACCTGATCCCCGAACTGCAGGGGCGCTTTCCAATTCGTGTGGAGCTGCAGTCGCTGACGATGGAAGACTTCGTTCGAATTCTCACGGAGCCGAAGTCGTCGCTGGTAAAGCAGTACACTGCTCTGCTCGAGACTGAGGGCGTGAAGCTGGAGTTTACGCCGGAGGCGCTAGATGAGATTGCGCACTTCGCTTTCCGCGTGAACGAGAGCACAGAGAACATCGGGGCGCGGCGGCTGCATACCATCATGGAGCGCGTGCTCGACGAACTGAGCTTTGACGCTCCGGAGAAGAAGGGCCAGGCGGTCACGGTGGATGCGGACTATGTGCGCAAGATGCTCACCGACATCGTGAAGGATCAGGATTTGAGCCGCTACATCCTGTGAACCAGAGAAGAAGCTAGCATTCTAAATAGAGAGCAATTAATATCTAATTAGAATGGCAAGAGGAAATCGAGTTGAGTCGCGGCCCCTTTTGCTTCGCATCAGCCCTGCAATGGAGCAACTCCTTGAAGAACTGGCGGAGAGGGGCCTGTACGGAAGGAACAAAGCTGAAGTCGCTTCATTTATACTCCGCGAATGGACGTGGAGCAGCACGAGCAAGCTAAAGGATCACGGCGTTGAGGTCGATCATCTGGTGAAGGGGATTGCCAAGAAGACCGCCGAGACCGCCCGGCGGAAAGGGGCCTAGCCGGATGTTGGAGAGAACGGTGACTGCCGCGAGGACGCTGCCTGACTTCGAGAACCCGCCCGCAGTTGAAACGTTGATGGGAGTGCACTTCGCCCCGATTGAGAAGTGGCGAGGACCGTACTTCGGCTTGTTTTGGTCGCGCATCAAGAAAGATTATCCACGAGTTGAATTGCAACCTCCTATCGTCGCGGCACCGACACCCGAATTGATTGTTTCGGGTATGGAGTTGCCCTTGCGTTGTTGGTTCTTCAACCAGGACGAAACTCGCCTGATCCAGTTGCAGAACAATCTGTTTCTACATAACTGGCGAAAAGTTGGGCCCTCCGGCAAGTATTTGCACTACGACGACCTCCGCCCCCTCTTCGAGAAGGAATGGCAGGGTTTTCGTAACTTCCTGGAAGATGAAGCACTCGGGGCACCGGGGGTTCAGTTCTGCGAAGTTACGTATGTGAACCACATCGACCGTGGAAGTGGGTGGGAAACATTCGCGGAGCTATCGGAGCTGTTTCCCAATTGGTCTCCGAAAACGTCGGAAAATTACCTGCCCTCCCCAGAACTCGTCGCTATAAATGCGTCATACGCGCTGAAAGGTATTGAAGGGCGTTTGCAGATAATCGCTCAACCGGCGGTTCGACAGACCGACGCCAAGGAAACGATCCAGTTGACCGTGACTGTACGGTGCAAACCTTCATCGTCTTCAAACGAAGAGATATATCGCTGTCTCGACGAGGCGCGAAAGTGGGTGGTCTTGGGCTTCACGGATTTCACTTCTCCGAGAATGCACAGGATCTGGGGGAGGAAGGTATGAGCTACGCGGTATTGGAACGGACGCACCCTCGGCTTGGTGAGGCCGCTCAACACCAATGGAGCAAGGTGACATCTTTGTTCGCCGCTCCCTGGGTCCTTGATGCCTTGGACAAAATAGCCGGTCTGGCGAGGCTCCCTCGCAACTGGGATGGGTACGGAAGCCCACAAATCGACACGCGAGCAATAGCTGCAGCGAGGCGATTTGTTGCGAATGTCGCTTTCGACAGCCTGTCTCTTCCGCATATTGCTCCAGTGCTAGGGGGAAGCGTCGGGCTCCACTGGCGCTGTGGCGACAGGGAGCTTGAGTTTACCTTCCAGCCGGATGGCACAATCGGGTTCTTGAAGGTCTTGGGGTCCGACTTGGACCGTGAGGAGAATCTGGAAGAAGGGACTCTGAGACGAGACCAGGAGACGGTTGGCTTGAAGCTCTTGCTTTGGATGGTCGGGGCCAGATGAGGCGATGACCCTCATATTCACATGCCTCCCAGGGAAAATGATCCACAAATCAACGACGATACTGTCCTGTGGAGAGCAGTGCCACCGTCGCACGTTTGCACCGGTGAGGGAGGTGCGGAAAGACCCGAGTCATGGGCTCTATTGAGCAATGACAACGAGGTTTCCTCTTGGATTGCTGCTGAGACCGATCTTCGAGAGTTGAAGGGAAAGTTCCCCAATTTTAGGATCGCGCAATTCACCGCCGGCCAAGCCCGGGAATGTGGAAACATCGTCACGCGGGACCCGGTCGAGGGTGATGCGTCTCATGTGGTAATTCGCCCAAACCTTGGAAAGTCTCTCGGCCGCGTAAAAAAGGACGCTCGGCGCCTGGCCTCTAAGGCCGTACTCCTTCCAATTGGTGAATAGTTTAACCGCCCATGAAATCCATCGACCGCAACCGCCTGCAGTCCCTGATGCAACGCGAACAGAAGAAGTTTGTGGACGAGCGCCCGAAGTCGAAGGCGCTGTTTGAACGGGCGCGCAAGTCGCTGCTTGCCGGGGTGCCCATGAACTGGATGGTGAAGTGGGCCGGAGCGTTTCCGCCGTTTGTGCGGGAGGCGCAGGGGGCGCACTTCTTCGACGTCGACGGGCATCGCTACACCGACTTCTGCCTCGGTGACACTGGAGCGATGACGGGACACTCTCCATTCGCCACGGTCAAGGCAGTGGAAGAGCAATCGCGGCGGGGCATCACGCTGATGCTGCCCGGGGAAGATTCGATCCTGGTGGCCGAGGAACTGCAGAAACGGTTCCAGTTGCCGTACTGGCAGTTCGCACTCACCGCTACAGATGCGAATCGCTTTTCGATCCGGCTGGCGCGGCAAATCACGATGCGGCCGAAGATTCTGGTGTTCAACTGGTGCTACCACGGAACCGTGGATGAGACGTTCATCACCCTCGGATCTAACGGAGCGGCGGGGCCGCGGCGAGGAAACATTGGGCCGCCGGTAAATCCGGCAGTCACCACCAAGGTCGTCGAGTTTAACGACGTAGGGGCGCTGGAACGGGCGCTGTCTCCCGGGGATGTGGCTTGCGTGTTGGCCGAGCCCGCGATGACGAACGTGGGGATCGTGCATCCGCAGCCGGGATATCACCAGGCCCTGCGTGGACTCACGCGCAAACACGGGACGCTGCTCATCATCGACGAAACGCACACGATCTGCGCCGGGCCCGGCGGGTATACACGGGCGAAGAATCTTGATCCCGATGTAATCGTCTTCGGCAAGGCTATTGGAGGAGGGATTCCGGGGGCGGCGTACGGCTTTTCGCAGGAAGTTGCCGAGCGCATTGTGGCCAAGCAGGAACTCGAGGACTGCGACGTGGGAGGGATCGGAGGCACGTTGGCCGGGAACGCACTTTCACTCGCCGCCATGCGAGCCACGCTGACGAAAGTTCTTACGCAAGAGGCATTCGACCGCATGATTCCGATGGCGGAGCGTTGGACGGTGGGCGTGGCCCGAGCGATTGCGGATGCGGATCTTCCGTGGCACGTAACTGGTCTAGGGTGCCGAGCCGAATATCTGTTTCGCGCCGAGAAGCCGACGAATGGCACCGAGGCCCACGACGCTATGGACTTCGAACTGGAACGATTCATGCACCTCTACGCCATGAATCGGGGAATTTTGCTCACGCCATTTCACAACATGGCGCTGATGTCGCCGCAGACGGAAGTTGAGGATGTGGACCGTCATACCAAGGTGTTCCGCGAGGCAGTGAAGGAAATGGCCGGGTAGGCGAACTGTCTCAGCAACGTGAAAAGAAACCCTCAGGGGCTGAAGCCCGCGTCGTTTGTGGCGTGTAGCGGCACGGCTGAAGGCCGTGCCCTTCCCAAAACTCGCTATCCCATGTCCCGTGCTCTTCCCAAACCTCGTTATCCGATTCCCAATGCTCTTCCAAACCTCGCTATCCGATGCCCAGTGCCCTTCCCAATGCTCACCCTTTCGAACCAGTCCCAAGTACAGTCGGAGGCTCCCGACTGCGGACGGTCTGGTAGTCTGTTTTCTTCCGCATGAAACGCTCCACGCCGAAGTTATTACTGGCCCTGAGTGCGCCGCTGATGTTTACGGCGTGCGCGACGGTTGGGCCGCCGCAGCCTCCGTCGCTGGAGTTGCCGAAACCGCCTTCGGATTTGCGGGCTACGCGCAAGGGCGATCACGTTACTCTCACCTGGACTGCTCCCAGCGTGACGACCGATCGGCAGAGGATTCGAAGCGTGGGTTCAACCCGGATCTGCCGAGGACTTGCAAGGGAGTTGACGCAATGCGGAATTCCGGTGGGTGAGGCGGCTGCACAACCAAGCCCGAACACGACCCAGGCTTCCAAACAGAAAATTGTAAGATCGTACACCGACTCGCTCCCCGAGCAGCTTCAGAGCGACAATCCATCTGCGTTTATGACTTACGCCATCGAAGTGCCCAATGCGGCTGGGCGCGGCGCTGGACTCTCGAACCAGGTGCAGGTTTCGCTGGCCCGCACTCTTCCAGCCCCGCAGGACTTCGATGCGCGCGTCACGGCGCAAGGAGTCGTGTTGACCTGGACGAGCGACCTTCCAGCAGCGGGTTCCACGTCACCTGTGCACTACGTCTATCGCGTCTACCGCCGTCCGGAGGGCAGTTCGCAGCAGATTCTTGCCGGCGAGATCCCGGCGGGAAGCGAACACAGTCTCAGTCTTACGGATTCCGGCTTCGAGTGGGAAAAGACGTACGAATATCACGCAGAGACGGTAACGGTGATTGCTGAGGAAAACAAGCCGGAGGTACAGATCGAAGGCGACGACACGCCCGAGATCAAAGTTTTCGCGAACGATGTTTTCCCACCAGCCGTTCCTTCCGGGCTACAGGCGGTGTCTTCGGGACCAGGACAGAAGACCTTTGTCGACCTGGTATGGGCTCCGGTTACCGACGTCGATCTCGACGGATACAACATTTATCGTCACGAAGAGGGAGGGCCGGCAGTGAAAGTGAATGCGGAGCCAGTGAAGATGCCGGCATTCCGGGATGCGAACGTCACGTCAGGAAAACGTTATTTCTATTCTGTCTCTGCGGTGGACGTTCGCGGGAACGAGAGTGGCCGGTCGGAGGAAGCCAGTGAAACGGTACCGTGAGGACGAGGCGATTTCCTGGCACTCGGGAGATTCCAGGAAGCCTGCCGCTCAGTTGGGAGTCACAGCCAGACGAGCGTGGTAGCCTTTGCGAGCCCGAACCTGCAATCGCTTACCGTCTTTCTCAGCGGTGACACTGATCGTGCGATAGCTTCCATTGGGCTGGAAATCGGCGGGTTTATAGGCGACGAAGTAACGGCTGCGGATCAGGTCGTGCAGCTTATCAAAGGACTTTCCCAAAGTCAGGATATCGCCGGGAAACAGCGCCTCGCCCCCACTGCGCTCTGCCAGTACCTCTAGAACCCGATCGGCATCCGTCTTATCGCCGCGATCCTCTCGCGTGCTGACCGTATAGATGGTCACGCCTGCCCTCTCCGCAAATTGAACGCTCTGTTTCAGGCTGCTGTGGCTGGAATTATCTTCGCCGTCGCTGAGGATCACTAAAACTTTCGCCACCCGCTCGCTCTCGGGATACGCTGCCAACTTGCGGCACGCGAATGCCACCGCATCAAAGAGCGCTGTTCCTCCTCCGTTGGTGAGCTTCTCAATTCCCTGCCCCAGTTCATTGGGCTCCGAGGTGAAATCTTGAGTAACGGACGTTCTCGTGGGAAAAGCCTGCGATAAACCCGAGGTCCGAGGCGCCGCTCAGCATTTTTTCCACGAACTTGGTGGCGGCATGTTTTTCAAAGGAGAAGCGGTCGCGCACCGAACCGCTGGTGTCGATGAGCAGAGCCAGTCGCAAGGGAAGCTTCGATTGCGGGGCAAATTGTTCTATTTTTTCAGGCGGCTTGTTGTCATCCAGGATCCGGATGTTCGACTGCTCCAGATCGTTCACCATGTGTCCGTGGCTGCTGACGGCGAAAAACAGGGTCACCTGGTCCACACTGGTATGAATTGTCCAGGCGGCCGCCGAGACTGGAGGAGCTGGGGGTGCAGGCAAAGCTGCGCCGCTGTTGCCGGCTTCTGTGGTTGGGTTCGCCTCGGCCAGCGTACCGCAGTCCGCGCAACTACCGCCGTCGGGTTCATCCCCAACACCACTCAACTGCGCCTTCAATCTATCGCTGTCAGGGAAAGTCTGTGGCCGCAGCGAAGCGACGAGCGTGGTCGCTGGCGATGGACTGGCAGAGCCCGCTGCTCGAACACTCTTGTTATGGACAAGCGCAGCCAAATTCTGGCGTGCCACCGGAGCGAACGCGTTCGTGGGATCTTCGCTCAGAAAAAAGTTTAACTCGCGTTCCATGGCTTCAAAATCCTTGAGAGACATGGCTGCCGAGGCGGCGATGTAGTGCACATTGGCCATCCCTTTGTGGTTGAGCGAATGGACTAGCTTGGACGTTTCCAGGGCGTTTTGGTAATGATGAGTTCCGTTTTGCGCGTAGGCCAGAGACGAGAGGATCCTGGCATCCTTGGGGTGGAGGGAAGCAGCTTTCTCCAGTTCTGGTTGCGCAGTCTCAAAATCGTTCATGGACAATGCCACCAGACCGAGATTCAAGAACGATCCCGGAAACTTTGGGTCCAGCTTGGCGGCCGTTTCAAACTCGCTCTTGGCGCGCGGCTTGTCCTCCTGATCGAGATAGGCGAGCCCAAGACCAATGTGGGCCGAGACGAACTTGGGATAGACATCGATCGCCCTTCGCATGTGCTTGATGGCTTCATCCGAGTGCTGTGCTTTCATCAACGTGTTGGCGCGGTTGTACTCTTCTACCGCCTTGTTCGGAGCTTCCAGATCGAGCGCCGATACAACACCGGAATCGATCAGCGCTTTATTTTGCTTTCGCTGCTGCTCGCTCTGGTTCGCGTTCCGGTTAATCTGATCGAGATACATTTGCACAAAGTCAATTTGCGCAAACCCGGAATCCGGACCTGTATTAAAGGCGGGTATTTGCCCAAGCGCAGAGATCTGGCCACCTAGCCAGAAGGCCACGGCCCACGCGACCCGACGCCTGAAACTGCACGATGGATGGCGAGGCGCAGACTGCACGGAATTGCTCCTGCAAGGACGCGGGGCTTGCCCTGGGAACTTGGCGAGGACGCCACGCGGAGATTTCGGGGGGATCTCCGCCTCATTCACCCCAGAACTTCCCGGGCAACTACTATAGCAGATATCCCACTTGGGCCTGATTCCGCTTTGCTGGACACAGGGCCTGAGAGCTTACGCCCTCCCCCGAGTTGCAAATGCTGCATTTCAGAAATATTTTCCCTCTCCATCCCCCAACTTCCACAGATATGGTTAGATAGATGGCGATGAGATATTGCCGATTTCAATTCAATGGCCAGGTCCAGTACGGGCTGGTCGAGTCCGTTGGCGGGCGGGACGCGATTGTGCGGATCCTGCTTACCGCTCCCGAAGAGGCCGGCGGGGACATGGAGAGTCTGCGTACGCGACGAATCGAGGCGATTCCGCTGCAGGAGGCTGTGCTGCTGCCTCCGGTGCGGCCGTCGAAGATCGTGTGCGTTGGCCGGAATTATCGCGAGCACGCGGCCGAACTGGGGCACGAAGTGCCGAAGGAGCCTTTGATTTTCTTCAAGCCTACCTCTGCGCTGCTGGCTCCGGGAGGGACGGTGCGGCGACCGAAGATCTCGCAGCGGGTCGATTATGAGGGCGAGTTGGGCGTGGTAATTGGCAAGACTTGCTACCAGCCTGCACCGGATGCGGACATCCGGCAGTACATTTTGGGCTACACGTGCGTGAATGACGTCACGGCGCGCGACCTGCAAAACAAAGACGGGCAGTGGACTCGCGCCAAGGGGTTTGACACGTTTTGTCCGGTCGGGCCGCTGGTCACCGACGAGATTGATCCGTGGGCCGGGGTGGGCGTGGAAACCCGCGTTGACAGCGAGGTGCGGCAGCAGGGCAACACGCGGGATTTCATCTTCACGCTGGATGTGGTGATTCGGCATATTGCGCAGGCTATGACTTTGTTCCCCGGCGACCTGATTCCGAGCGGGACGCCTGCGGGAGTGGGGCCGCTGGTGGCGGGGGATGTGGTCGAGGTCAGCGTGGAAGGAGTGGGGACTCTTAGGAATTCTGTGGTGGATGAGTAGTGTGAGCGGGGTTTAGCCTTTCGGGCTTAGGAACGGCGTTCACGGGTACTAAAATAGTCAGGTTCCGGTGCCGAGTGCTAATGCCGTAGCGAAATCTGTGATCGTACCCAATCATTCAATCAGTGAACCCTCTCCAACACGCCGCGGTTCAAGGCGAGTCCTGGCTAAGCCGGAAACTATGCGGTTGTTGGCGTAATCTCGCCTTACGGCAGTGACGGTCAAGAAGGGCTGACAAGAATTGGCCTACTGCAGGCGGAAGCGTTCCTTCATCAGCCTTTGCAGGCGGGGCTTGTAGAGCAGATCGTAGGCGAGTTCTTTGTCGGGGAACATGGCCAGGGCGGCGCGCTTGGCTCCGGCGGCCAACTCGGATGCCTCTTCCACGGTGAGGTTGGGATCCTGGCCGATGACGGACATCACCATGCTGATCATCACTTGCAGGCGGCGGATTTTCCGGGCTTCCTCTTCGCGCTCGCGAAGGCCTTCCGGCTCCGCCATTGGAAAGCTCGATCGCTTCCCGGCCTGCTGATGCATGTTCATTGTGTCCTCTTTTCCTGCCCTCACAGCTTTGGATGACGCGAGGCGTCCTGACGTTGCGCCGTTCGGTACGGCTATTCTGCCGCACCCTCAGAAGAAAGCAACTACACAAAGGTGCTGTCTGGGCTTAATCCTGTAGGTTGGCTGCCATGCGTCAACCCCGAAGCATCTAAGAGCTTGCTGAGGGGATTTTCGTTCGGTAACGAGAGTCCCTCAGCGGCTGAAGCCGGCGCTGAGTGTGCCGCGCTTGCGGCACGACTGAGAAGGCTACGGAAAAACGCAATCATCGAGGAAGAGCGACCACAGGGGCTAAAGCCTGCCGCCCTCGCTCCGCACGCTCTTACGCGGCCCTGGAAGGGCCACTCTTCCACGGTGATGCATACATATGTGACTTTTTCCGCAGCCTCTGGAGTCGTGCCCTTCCCAGTTCGTGCCTCCGAAGTAGAGTAGAATTTACCTCTGAGCAGAGCGGATCCGGGCATCTTTGCGGTCCGACTCCAGAATTGGAGATGTCATGGCAGAACCTGGCAATTCGGCCGCCGATGCGCAGCCGCGTCCTGATCCCAACGAGAAACTGGTGAAGGTGTTCGGCTCGGAGCAGGAACCTGAGGCGCTGGTGGTCAAGGGATTGCTCGATTCGGCGGGCATCGAAAGTGATCTGACTTCGGCGTCGCTGGTGCAAGACGCGTTTCCGGGTCTAGGCGGGATGATCCTGCTGGTGCGCGAAGAGGATGCGGAAGAGGCGAGACGCGTAATCGCGGAAGGACGCCAGTCGCCGCCTGCCGATGACGAAACGGCGGAGATTGCGACTATTGAAGAGCCGCCACAGAAGGGGTAACCGAGTGACCGTCGAGATAGAAGGTGACCGCGCCGTCGATATCGGTGCGGTAAACGCGGGTTCCCGCGCCTGCCAGGCGGCCGAGCACTTCGGTGCGCGGCAGGCCGAACGGATTTCCTGATCCCACTGAAATAATGGCGAACTGGGGCTTGGCCGAAGCGACCAGTTCAGGCGTAGTTGCGTTGGCGCTGCCGTGGTGCCCGACCTTCACAAGATTGGCGCTGGGATGATGGAGCGCCGCCACCCGGTGTTCTATTTGTTTCTCCGCATCTCCCTCCAGCAAAACCGCCGAATCGCCGTAGGTGACGCGCAGCACCATCGAATCGTTGTTTTGTGGCTTGGCCCCGGCGGGCCAGTCGCGCGGCGGAAACAGCACGTGGACCATCGCGCCGCCGAGGTCGAACTCGTCACCTTCCCAATGGCGCACCACTTTAACGCCGAGCGCCTCAGCCGTGGTGATGACATTCTTAAGGGCCTCACTTGGCGGCAGCAAGCCTATCCACAATTCCTTCGGCCTGAAATTTTTCAGCACCGCGATCATTCCACCAATGTGGTCGGAGTGGCCGTGGGTGATCGCGACCGCGTCGAGGCGCGAGATGCCGCGCGTCCAAAGGTAGGGAGAGACGACGTCTTCGCCGAAATCGAGTTGCGAGCCGCCGGGGCCGATGGGGCCTCCGGCGTCAATCAGCAAAGTGCGGCCTTGCGGCGTGACGAGCAATGTGGAGTCTCCCTCGCCCACGTCGATGGACGTCACCTCCAATATGCCGGGACGCGTTCGCGGAGTCGCTGGGATGAATGCAAGAACGAAAGAGGCTAGAAGAATGGCCGCAAGTCCGGCAATTGCGAGAATTGGACGACGGCGGGCCGCCCACATCGCCAGCACTAATGCGGCTGCGGCGAGCACAATCACGAAGAGAGATGGCATGGCAACGCGCAGGTCTGCCACTCGCAGGACGCCGAACCTCAGCGAACCCAGTCCCCGCACGGTCCCGGTGATCCCATCGAGCGCGAACGTGGTCAAAAGCACCGGAACTTTGGCCAGCCAGGGCGAAATGTAGCCCAGGGCCAGCGCAGCCACGGCCGCGGGCATCATTAACTGCGTTAAGGGGACCGCAACGAGGTTGGAGGGCAGGCCGATGGTTGTGGCGCGATGGAAGTAGTACGCCATGGGCAGAGCTAATCCCATCTGCATCACGGCCGAGATGAAGAGCAATTCCCAGGCACCTAGGCAGAAAGCTGCCGTGGCGCAGACCATCCGGCGCGACCACTTCAGTCCCACGAAACGCGCAACCCGCGCAGCGATGAACTGCAGGTCCACGCGCAACTGCGCTACTCGCGGGGGCAGGAGCACGGCGTAGCTAGCGGAGTCCCAATTGGCCAGCGCTTGCTTTTGAAGCTGGGAGGTGCGCTGCAGAACAGGGATCCCGATGGCGGCCACGATGAGCACACAGACGAAGGTCATCTGAAAGCTGGCCGTAAAGAGCTGGCGCGGGTCGAAGACGAGCAACCCCAGAGCGGCCGCACCCAGCGCGTTGACCATGGCATGGTCGCGGTAGAGTAGGCGCGTCCCCAGATAGATGGCGCACATCAGTGTGGCGCGCCAGACCGGCGCTCCGACCTCGGTGGTGAAGGCGTAGGCGACACAGAACGACACGGTTAACAGAGTCGCCGGAACTTCGCCCAGCCGCAGGCGGCGCAGGGTCCAGAACACCACGAAAGCCAGAATGCTGACATTCATCCCCGAGACGACGAGGACATGGTAAGTGCCCGAACGCTGAAAGTCGACGCGGGTGTCGCGGTCGATGAAGCTCTCTTCCCCGATGACCATCGCATCAATCAGGGCAGCTTCGCGCGAAGGCCAGAGCTCATGCACCTTCGCGACGACCCCACGGTGCAGGCGGCTGCGCCAGTACGCGATGCGGTTGCCGGCAAAACCAGGGAGCCGTTCGACATTGTCTATTTTGGTCGAGCCCAACGCGGCAATGTTGCGATCGGCAAGATAGCTCCGATAGTCGAAAGCACCCGGATTACGAAAATTTCGTGGCGACTTGAGCTTGGCGGAGAAACGGATGCGGTCGCCGTAGTGAAAGGCCGGCATAGGAGCGTTGGCAGGGATCGTATTGGCCTCGAAGTTTTCTTCCGGAGCGGCACCGTTCGGGCGGGGACTATAAATACTAAGTCGGATGCCGGAATGGATGGCTTCGCTTTGTCCGGCCGCTGACTGGACTTCTTCCGTTTCGACGTCAATTGTCTGCCGGATTTCATTGACGCCGCCCTGCTGCAAGCGGCCATCGCGGGTGACGTGCGCGGTGATTCGCAGCTCCGGCTGGTCCGCATAGGGTTGGATACTGGCGTCCAGGTGAGCGGATGCCCCTTGCGCCTGAATGTGAAGAGCTCCTGCGAGAAAGAGCGCTCCTAACGCAAGAGACCAGCCCAGCCAGGATCGCCGCCGGGCGAAATATGCCGCGGCCCCCGCAAACCCGGCTCCGGCGACCACCCACCAGAGCTCGGGCCGCCACAGGTAGACTCCGGCGACAATGCCGAGGGAGTAAGCCACCGCCGCCCACAGCATGGGCTGCCGGGATGCCTTGAAATGGAAAGCAGGAGGGGCGGCCGGGGTGGGGGGAGAAGTCATGAAAGCTCAGAGCTTGAGCGGCTTACCTCATCCTGCACCCGGACAATGCTGCCGGGCTGCGCCCGGCCGGACAGCCGAGAGCCTGCCCTGAGCAACGCCGAAGGGCGGCTGCTGTCCCTACGTGAGTCTCACCGCACCAGGTGAACAACGCTTTCCAAGTGGTAGGTTTGCGGAAACAAATCCACCACGTGAACTTGATCGACGCGATAACCGGCGGCGAGGAGGGTTACCAAGTCGCGCGCCAGCGTTGCCGGATCGCACGACACATAAATAACGCGTGGCGCGCCCAAGGTCGCCAATAATCGCGCCACGCGTTCTCCCAGGCCACTCCGGGGCGGGTCCACCACCGCCAGGTCGGGCTTATTAGGAATATGAGGGAAGACTGCGCCCTTCCCGACTCGCCCCGTACTTTCCGCACGGGCCAGGTACTGCTCCGTAGTGGCCTGAACTGCCTCTGCATTCGAGGACCGATTGTAGGCAAGATCGGCTGAGGAAGTCTGTGACGACTCTACAGAAACGACGTGATGAAAGTCACAGGCCAGGGCTGTGGAAAACAAGCCCGCGCCAGCGTACAGGTCGAGAGCCAGCTGACCGGATTGTCCCCCGGTGACGATTCTTACCAGTTCGTCGGTCAAATGGCGGTTGGTTTGAAAGAAAGAACCGGCGCTGACACGGTATGCCGCCCGCTGCGTCTGATAGGTCAGGGATGAAGCGCCAACGGCGATCAGAATTTCCGGCGCTCCTGCCTTCCGATTGCCGGGATTAGCTTCGCGGAATGCCACGACCCCGGCAATCGCGGGCAGAGCGGCGCGTAATTCCTCCGCCCACACACGCACGGCGGCTCGGCGGGCCGCGCCCGCGCAACCGACGTCGACCAGCAGTTGCGAGTCGTCTGCGCTGGCGAAGAACTCGACTTCCCGCACACCCTCGGGGACCTTGCCCGCCCGTCCGCTTTGCCACAGCGCCGCGATGCCGCGGTTGATCAGGGGTGAACTGATCGGACACTCTTCGACGGGCAGCAGTTCGTGCGATGCCAGTTTAAAATATCCCGCGGAGAATACAGGGCTGACGTGCACCTGGAGGCGCGACCGGTTGCGATAGTTCCATGGCGGGGAAGGATGGACTTGGATGTCGAACGGCAACTCCAGCTTGGCCATGCGCCGCAAGTTTTCGCGCAGAATTTCTCTCTTGATCTCGAGCTGGTGCTCGTAGCTGGCGTGCTGGTAGTGGCAGCCGCCGCAGCGCGCGAAGTATGGGCAGACGGGTTGGACGCGATGCGGGGAGGGCTCGATGACGGTTTCAACCGTCGCGCGCGCAAATCCCGGCTTCTGCTCGGTGAGGGCAGCCTCGGTTTTTTCTCCGGCCAGGACAAAGGGGACGAAGACGGCCTTGCCGCGTCCGCGGTCGTCTGCCGGCAGGCGAGCCAAGCCGTCGCCGCCGTAGATCAGCTTTTCGATTATGAGGAGCAAGAATTGATTCTAAGGGATGAAGGAGGTTTGTTGATGGCTTGCGGCGATTCGCGCGGGATCCTTCGCTCCGCCTGAAAAGCGGCTACGCAGGATGACGCCGATGGGGATATGGGGGTGGGGTGGGGCGCGTCAGAACTCATGGGCAATCGCTCTTCATCATGGCGCGACAGTGGCGCGCTATCTGTATCTCTTCTCGTGTGGCGACGACCTGAATCTTATCTGGGGTGAGCCCAAGACGTTCCAGGCCGTTCGTTGAAGCGGATCGAATGCGATCGCTGTGCTCTCCGATGCCGCCGGTGAAGACGAGAAGATCCACACCGCCCAGCAGAGCCATATAGGCCCCGATTGTCTTTCGTACCGAAACGGCAAAAACATCCAGGGCGAGACACGCCTTTGAATCATTGCGGCGGGCGCGTTCCTCCAGCACCTTTACATCGCCCTCGCCAGACGAAAGCGCGAAAAGGCCGCACTGATGATTGAGCAGATCTTCAAGCCGGTCGGCGTCGAGTTTCTCGCCACGCAGAAGATAAACGATGACGCCGGGGTCGAGGTCGCCAGACCGCGTAGCCATAGGAATGCCGCCAGTGGGAGTGAGGCCCATCGTGGTGTCGATAGATATTCCGTTTCGAAGCGCGCATAGGCTCGATCCGTTGCCCAGATGCGCAAAGATAGCTCGTTCGGGGAGCTTCGCACCGAAATGATGCACCAGGGACTCGTAAGAAATGCCGTGAAAACCGTAGCGACGAATTCCCGCGTCGAAGTAGCGCTGAGGGAGTGGCAAATGCGATGCAACTCCCGGAATCGTCTGATGAAAAGCATCGTCGAAGCAGGCGAACTGTGCGGCGGAAGGAAAGATCGATTGTGCGGCAGCGATCAGCGACAGAGCCTGAGGGATGTGCAAGGGCGCAAAGTGTGTCGCCGCGCGTAGTTGGTCCAGAACTTGTGGGGTAATGAGTTGGTGTTTGTAGAGTTTGGGACCTCCGTGCACCACACGGTGGCCGACCGCCACCGGTGTGGCGTCGATATGTTCCCGTATTGCCGCAGCCAGGGCGCCCAGCGCATCGCTCTGCGATTCGTGAATACAGTCGCGCTGCAGAAGCGTAGTTCCATCAGCAGAACGAATGTGTAACGCTCCATTCTGCCGTCCAATGCCCTCGGCACTTCCGGTGAGCAGCGGCTCTTCGTCGGTGGCGCCCGGCCGGTAGATGCCGAACTTCAACGAAGACGAGCCACTGTTGAGGACGAGAATGGGACCGTCTATCCTGGCTAGCGCTTTCGCCATTCCTACCCCGGCCACTTCCAGTTTCGAATTTCTTCTTTATCGATGCCTTCCGCGTGAGCGTAGTTGACGCTCTCAATGATTTGGCCCTTTAGCCACTCTTTAACGTGAGCACCGATGGAGCGCAGGCGCGGAACACGATCGATGACATCGATCGCCAAATCGAATCGGTCGATCTGATTCAGAATCGCAAGTTCGAGCGGCGTGTTGATGTTTCCTTTTTCTTTGTATCCTCGCACATGGATGTTGTCATGATTCTTGCGCCGGTAGCTGAGCTTGTGAATGAGCGAGGCATAGGAATGGAAGTTGAAGATGACAGGCTTGTCGATGGTAAAGAGGGAATCGAAATCGCGATCGGAGAGTCCGTGTGGATGTTCGCTCTCCGGCATGAGCCTGAAGAGATCGACGACATTCACGAAGCGCATTTTCAAATCGCGGAAGTGCTCTTTTAGAATTGCCACGGCCGCCAGGGATTCCATGGTCGCGATGTCACCGGCGCAGGCCATCACCACATCGGGATCTTCGTCGTCATCGGTGGATGCCCAATCCCAGATACCGATGCCCTTGGTGCAGTGCTTTACCGCGTCTTCCATGGACAGGTACTGGAGATGCTCCTGCTTGTCGGCAACGATCACGTTGACATAGTCGCGGGAACGCAGGCAATGATCGGCCACACTCAGCAGACAGTTCGCGTCCGGAGGTAGATAGATACGCACCACGTCCGGGCTTTTGTTCGTGACTACATCCAGGAATCCTGGATCCTGGTGTGTAAAGCCGTTGTGATCTTGGCGCCAAACCAGAGACGTGATGAGAATGTTGATCGACGGTACAGGCGCGCGCCAGGAGAGCTCTTTCTTCGACTTCTCCAGCCATTTGGCGTGCTGGTTGAACATGGAATCGATGATGTGGATGAAGGCTTCGTAGCTGGAGAACAAGCCGTGGCGGCCCGTAAGAACGTAACCTTCAAACCAGCCCTCGAGCGTGTGCTCGCTCAGCATTTCCATGACCCGCCCGGAGACATCGAGTTCGCCGCCATCGGCGTCCTCCGGTTTGTATTCCGCAAGCCATGTCTTTTTCGAAGCGGCATAGATTGCGGTGAGCTTGTTGGAGGCAGTTTCGTCGGGCCCGAAGACCCGGAATGAATTCATGTTACGGCGCATCACTTCGGCAAGAAAGTGGGCAAGCACATCGGTGGGTGAAACGTAGGCGGTTCCCGGCGCCTTCACGTTGGTGGCATAGGCACGAAAGTCGGGCAGGTCGAGTTCTTTGCGCAGCAGACCGCCATTGGCGTGAGGATTCGCGGAAATGCGGCGCGGTCCGGAAGGCGCTAGTTCCTGTAGTTCCGGCACGAGCGTTCCATTGGCGTCGAACAACTCTTCAGGCTTGTAGCTGCGCATCCAATCTTCCACCATTCGTAGACTCTGCTTATTCGTAGCCGCGTCGAGGACGGGAACCTGGTGCGCCCGCCACGAGCCTTCTACCTTGTGGCCTCCTACCTCCTTCGGTCCTGTCCATCCCTTCGGGGAGCGAAGCACGATCATGGGCCAGCGCGGACGGGTGGCATCGCCAGTGGTGCGTGCGTGCTGCTGGAGAGAACGAATCTCGAGGATGCATTGCTCCAGAGTGGCAGCCATTTTCTGATGCATCGTAGAGGGGTCGTCGCCTTCGACGAAGTACGGTTTGTGGCCGTATCCGATCAGCAGCGACTCCAGTTCTTCGTGCGGAATGCGCGCGAGAATCGTGGGGTTCGCGATCTTGTAGCCGTTGAGGTGCAGCACCGGCAGGACAGCGCCATCCCTAATCGGGTTCAAGAATTTGTTCGAATGCCAGGAGGTCGCCAGGGGACCGGTCTCCGCTTCGCCGTCGCCAATTGCGACCGCGACGATGAGATCGGGATTGTCGAACGCCGCTCCGTAAGCGTGCGAGATGGAGTAACCAAGCTCGCCGCCCTCGTGAATGGAACCGGGCGTCTCCGGCGTGCAGTGCGAGCCGATGCCTCCAGGAAACGAGAATTGCCGGAAGAATTTAAGCAAGCCCGCTTCATCGCGACTCTTGTCGGGATAAACCTCGGAGTAGTGACCCTCGAGATAGCAGTTCGCCAGTGTGGCGGGCGCGCCATGGCCCGGGCCAGAGATGTATATCACGTTGAGGTCGTACTTCTTAATAAGACGGTTCAGATGCACCCAAATCAAAGATTGCCCGGGATCTGAGCCCCAGTGACCGAGGAGTCGATTCTTGATGTGCTCCGGCTTCAACGGTTTGCGCAGAAGGGGATTGTCGCGAAGATAGATCATTCCCACCGACAGATAATTGCAGGCTCGCCAGTAAGCATGGATCTTTCGCAGTTCTTCAAGGGTAAGAGGTGACGAGAGCTCGGTTGTGCCAGCCATTTGACGTTCTCCGACAATTGCAGATGCGGTCATCATGGAAGATTCCTCCAGCCTTAAAAGCTTAGACTATTTTGATGCGAGAGGGGGACCGTATGACGTGGAGAATGATTGCAACAGTCCCATGAGCTTGGGGCGAAGAATCATTCGCACCTCAAGTTTCCCAGAACAGACCCGGCGTCGACCAGAATAAAGCGTTACCATCGATCTAAAGATGGGAGATCACGATGGAACCGTTCCGCTTTCATCTGTTCGTCTGCACGCAGCAAAAGCCAGAAGGCATCAAGTCCTGCCCGGGCAGTGGAGCGTTCGCTGTGCTCGACGCGCTCGATCGCGAGACACAGGCACACGGCCTCAGTAACGATGTGCAACTCACGACCTGTGGCTGCATGGGATTGTGCGATGAAGGTCCTGTCATGGTCGTCTATCCGGCAGGGATTTGGTACCGACACGTGCAACCGTCGGATGTATCCGAGATTGTAGCCACGCATCTGCACGCCGGAACGCCCATCGATCGTCTGGTGTGGAACGATGCTCCTGCAATGAAAGCCATGTCGGTCGAGCACGGAGAAAAGTTTCGCACCGCGATGGCTGCCCGCGAGAAAGCAGGGACGCTTCCCGATCGCCTCGATCAGATGATCCGCGGCTATATGCCGAGTCGTTGCATTCTCACCGCGCTAGAACTCGACCTCTTTACCGCAGTCGGGGACGAAGCCAATGCGGAACAGATCGGGACGAGAGTTCACGCAAATGCGCGCGCGGTGGGCATGCTGCTCAACGCCCTCGTCGCCCTGGGACTGCTTACGAAGAGCGGTGACGACTACCGGAACACGCCCGAGTCGAACCGCTTCTTTGTTCAAGGTTCTAAAGACAACCAGCGCGATGGCCTGTTGCACACCGCCAACATCTGGCATCGCTGGAGCACTCTGACCGACGCTGTGCGCACGGGCACTCACATCTCCATCGATCGCGACGATAGCCCAGAATGGACGCGCAACTTCATTACCGGCATGCAACGCAATGCCAAGAATCGCGCCCCTCTTGTGGTAAAAGCTTTGGGCACAACCGGCGTACGCCGCATCCTCGATCTCGGCGGTGGCTCTGCCGCGTACTCCATCGCGTTCGCTCAAGCTTGTCCCGAGGTGCGGTGCGAGATCCTTGACATCCCGGAGGTTGTCCCAATCACGGCTGAATATGTCAGCCAAGCTGGTGTCTCAGCGCAAGTCAGCCTGCGCGCCGGGGACATGCGTCAAGATGAGTTCGGCTCCGGCTACGACATCATCATGCTGAACGCCATTTGCCACATGTTTTCCGAGGAGCAGAATCGAGACATCTTCCGCCGCGCACAAAAAGCGCTCGCGCCGAACGGGTGCCTCGCCGTGCAGGATTTCATCCTCAATCCAGACAAGACCGGGCCGCAGCATGCGGCGCTGTTCTCACTCAATATGTTGGTTGCCACCGACGCCGGTGCCAGTTACAGCGAACTGGAATATACCCAGTGGATGAAGGCTGCGGGATTCACCGACGTATGCCGGATGAACCTGCCCGGGCCCAGCGACCTGATTGTAGGACGGGCGAAATAGGTTCCCTGCTCGACCGCGCCGTGTGCGGGCACAAAGTCTGAGGCTCCGACGGGTGCTATCCCATTTCGCTGGTCATAATGAAAAGCGGTTTCATTTCGAAGCTCTTGTAATGGGGCCGGAGACGGTCGATGTTGTACTGCTCCTTTACATTCACAACTTTTTTCGAGGCCGTAACGGTATCGATCGGCAGGTTGTCGTAACGGCCATTTCTGAGGACGACAAGTCGTCCGTGGATCTTGCTCAGGAGCAAGTCCAGGGCCAGGTTGCCGTAGGCCATGGGGACGATGGAATCAATGGCGTCGGGATCGCCGCAGCGAACCAGATAGCCGAGTTTCTGGTTGATGATGTCGACCGTTTTGCCGTTGTTGTACTTGGGAGAAAGCTCCTTCAGTTTCTCGGAAACGAGGTCGCCGATGCCGCCGAGTTTCTTGTGGCCGAAGGCGTCGGTGGTCTCGGCCTCGAAGACCATTTCTCCGCCTTGGAACATCGCTCCCTCCGAAACCAGGACGACGGAATAGTGGCTGGGATTCTTGTTGCGGTCGGAGACCAGTAGCTCGGTAAGGCGCTCGATGTCGAACTTGTGTTCGGGGATCACGCAGCGGTTCGCGGCTCCGGCCATGGTGGGCAGCATGGCGGTGAATCCGGCATAACGGCCGAAGACTTCCAAGACCATGAAGCGTTCGTGAGAACCGGCGCTGGTGCGCAGGCTGTTGGTCATGGAAATGGTGCGGGTGACCGCAGTGCTGAAGCCGATGCAGTAGTCGGTGCCGGGAACGTCATTGTCCATGGTCTTGGGAATGGCAACCACTTTCACACCTTCCTGGTAAAGTCGCACGCCATAGCTCAGTGTGTCATCGCCGCCGATGGGGATGAGGTAGTCGATGCCGAGCCAATCCAGGTTCTTCAAAACTTCTGGTGTCAGGTCGTTCTTCTCGGCGTTATAGGTTGACTGCAGGTGAGCCGGAACGCTGGACTTCTTCACCTTGCTGGGATTCGTGCGCGAGGTATGCAGGAAAGTACCCCCGGTGCGGCCGGTGCGGTTGACCAGATCTTCCGACAACGTCTGAAAGTTCTCGCTGTTGTCGTAGTCTTTTTCGCGGACGATGTCGACGAGCCCAGCCCAACCCCGACGAATGCCAATGACTTCGCAGCCCTCGCGCAGCGCGCGGATGGTTACGGCACGAATGGCGGGGTTCAGGCCGGGGACGTCGCCGCCACCAGTAAGGATTCCAATTACACCTTTTTTTGTTTTCACGTTTGTCCTTTGTGGAGCGCTATTTTCGATTCTGCGGTCGCATCACGCCAGGGTCTGTGATTTAGATCATGCGGGCCTGTGACCGTGACACATCGCACTCTGCCGCAATCACTGCGCGTTCAGCGAGGCGAGCAGGAATACTAAGGGAGCATTCCAATTAATTGCGATCTCGTTCATTGAATAGGCCGCCTGGTCGTCTTTATACATCTGCATCGGCGGGCCCTTTGGCAGCAACCAACCCACGCGGTCGGCGGGATGCGCGTTGGGCCCGCCAGAGAGCAGTCCGGGCCAGGGAGCAGCAATATTGTCTGCGGCGCTTGGCCGATGGTGAGGATGCTGGAAGGCTTTCGATCCTAACTGCGTGACCCAAGACAAATCGAAGCAATTGCGTCCGATCAGGTAGTGAAGGTTTTCCGCTGCCGCTTGGCGGAACTCGTCATTTTTCTGCAAGCGATCGGTGACGATCAATTGCAGCGATTGATTGCCCGCCACTCCATTGGAACCCCAGATGTAATCCGAGAGCGACAACGTATTTCCGTAGCCGTTCTGCCGGCTGTTCTGGACCAACCTCTCCGCTTCACGCACACTGGAGTCGCGAATCTGAGCCAGCAACTCGCGTGAAGCACTTTTCCTGTCCGCCATTGCGTACGTCCAGAGGGAAAGAGCCGAAAGGTCATTCCATGCTGGGGTCTTGACGCGTAGTCCGTTGTCTGTCCGGAGATAGGCGACGCCGGTCTCGAATGCCTGGCGATATTGTTCCTCGCCACTGGTCCGCCAAAGTTCCGCAGCGGCCCAGAGCAGCTCGTCACGGCAGTCTGTGTCTCCGTAGTCGCCGGTGCGAATGCCTTCGGGATTTCGGAAACTCACATCCGGGTGTTTGATGGCCCATGCGTACGCTCGTTTCGCTGCGTCCACGCAGCTCTTGGCATAGGCGTCGTCGAAAGGCCCATAGCAGCGGGCGGCAATGGCCGCCACCGCGGCGAGATCGGCGGTCGCGCACGTGCTCTTGTACGGAGCTGCCCCGATACCAATCACATAACTAACCAGATGTTCGTCTTGGGGCAAGATGAAGCCACAAAACTTCTCGCTCGTCTGCTTGTGCCACACGCCGCCGTCGGCGTCCTGCAAGCTGAGCATCCAGTCGAGATTCCAACGGACTTCGGCGAGAAAGTCTGGGAGTTTTCCGCCAGATTCAGGAATCTTGAGATCAAGATTGCGCACCGCCTCATTGAACAGTTCGTACGTCCAAAGCAGAGTTGCAGTCGATATACCGGAATTCACGATGTAGCGGCCGTAGTCGCCAGCATCATGCCATCCACCGTGGTTCTTGTATGGACCGCTTTTTCCAGAAGTCGGGTGAAACTCCGCTGTCAGATGACACACGGGGTGGGAATAGCCGTTCCCCAAGTCCATGTTGCAGCCGCATCGCTGGCCATAATATCCCCGCATGGTAAGCCAGAGAGCATGGCGATAGACGTCATTTCCGATTTCAAAAGGCGCGCTCTTGCCCGCGTCGGTCTCGATAACATAGATGCCAGGCTGGCGGACCGGTGAAATATCGGCAATTTGAACGCGCTCGCCGGAAGCCGCGTCATCGCGACCTTCGACGGGCTTTCCCTGCAGGACGAGGGCGCCGCTGTTAAGGGCACGCACCGCGAAGGTTTTGGACGGAGCGCGTAGAGTCACGAGCTTGGCTGCGTTTGGAAGATATCCGAGTTGGTTGAATACGATGGGGCTGGCGTCAATCGCCGCTTCTGCAGCGGCCCACCTCGAACTTAGCCACCACGCGGTTGGAATGGTGGCCACGCCACCGGCTGTCATTTTGAGGAATTGCCTGCGCTGCATGAATTAAGTGTATTCTTCCAGAGCCTGCAGCGCCTGCCCACGCACATTCTTACCGCAGGATATGCAGGTCGTGTGAGAACGGCTCGGAAGAGATGAATCTTCGGGCCGAACACACGATCAAGAAATCAGCGCTGTTGATGCGGCGCTCGCGGCAGAACGACTCTCACCAGGCAACCTCGTTCGCCGATACGGTTGGAGATTTCGATCCTTCCTCCATGGGCCTCTGCAATCTGACGCGAGAGCACAAGTCCAACCCCGCTACCGCTGGGCTTTGTCGTATAGAACGGAGTGAACACATTCGCCGGATTCAGAAGGCCCGGGCCATTGTCTTCGACGAGCAGATTCACATCCGCTTCAGTGATATCCCATCGCACCCCAACCTTCCGCTCTACATCTGGATGCGAACTCGAGTCCGAAGTGAGGTTGCAGTGCTTCGTCTGAACCGCGGCAGGTGAGACCTCGAGAACCGCGTCCGCAGCATTGCGCACGAGATTGATCAGCATTTGTTCAAGCTGATCGGGATCGGCAATAAATACTACGTCTGGTCCCGGCTGCACGCACACTTTGATTCGAGTTTCCAGACTGGCGACTCTGGCCACCAGCTTGGACAGTTCAACGTCGCGCAGAACAGGGGCAGGCATCTGCGCCAGCTGGCGATAAGCTTCAAGAAAACGATGCAGAGAGGCCGAACGCGCCTCAATAATCTCCAGCCCGTGCTGCAAGTCGTCGCGCACATCGTTGTCCATGGCTGTGGCGGAAACGCGCGAATTAAGGCTTCCGGCAATTGATTTGATTGGCGCCAGCGAATTGCTTAATTCATGTCCCAGGACCCGGATCAGCCTCTGCCACGCCCTCCGTTCTTCTTCGCGCAGCGCGCGGCTTACGTCCGACAGAACCACCAGGGTGTGCGGCACGCCATTCTGACGGAACGAACTCCGACGGAGCAGCCATCGTGCCTGCGAGTCCTGTAGGTCGAGTTCCACCAGGCTTTCGTTGTCGGCGGCCAGACATTTCTGCAAGCTGAGGTCGGCGGCGCCGCGGCCCAGCATCCGCGCCTTCGACTGCTTCAGCAGGTGCTCACCAGCAGGGTTCACGAGACGCAAGATGGAAGCGGGATCGAAAGCGAACAGGGGCGCGTCGATCTCGTCGACCACGCGCTGCAACAACGCGGTCGCTTCAATGGCGCGGATCTTCTCGTCCGACAGCATGTCGGCCAGGGCATTCACTTCGAGAGAAAGCTCTCCGAGGGCGTCCTCAGCGACGGCATTGCGCGCTCGGAACGAATAGTCTTCTTCCCGCAGGGCGCCGATCACGTTGGAAAGTGTTTGTAGCGGCCGCGTGGTCTGCTCCTGCAGCGCGAGGGCCAACAACCACCATGCAAACAGTTCGAGGGTGATCAGCGCCAGTCGCGATTCGAGTGTCCAAGACTGCATCCAGACCAGCACGATGCTTACGAGAAGGCCAGGGAGGGCAACGAGAAAGCAGTAGAGGCTTACTCGATGTTCGTATAGGAGTCGCGCTCGTTTTCGCGGCCGAGACCCTGATTTCGGGGCCAACGAGCTAGACGCCATATTTCTCCATCCGTCTGTACAGCGCGCCGCGACTCAGTCCAAGCGCCTCGGCAGCCTGGCTGACGTTGCCTTGGTAACGCTGAAGGGCTTTGCGGACCAGCATGGCTTCCACCGCCTCAAGACTGAGGTCTTCCAGACCCTGGCTTTGGACGCGTTGACTACTGAGGGCCAAGTCGGCCGGCTGGATTTCGTCTGTGCGGCACATCAGGACGGAGCGTTCGATGGTGTGTTCCAATTCCCGTACATTGCCAGGCCATGAGTATTGCATCAACGTTTGAACGGCAGCGGAATCAAAGCCCTGCACCGGGCGGCGGTAGCGGACGGCATAACGAGCGAGAAAATGCGCTGCCAGGGCGGGGATATCTTCACGGCGCTCGCGCAGCGCAGGTAAATGGATCTCGACAGTATTTAGACGAAATAGCAGATCCTCCCGGAATTGCCCCGAGGCGCAGGCAGCAGAAAGGTCGCTGTTGGTGGCCGAGAGCACACGAACGTTGACCCGGCGGGAGCGCGACGATCCTACGCGCTCGATTTCTCCTGATTCCAGAACGCGCAACAATTTTGCCTGCTGGCGGAGCGGAACATTGCCGATCTCGTCCAGAAAAATCGTGCTGCAATCCGCCAGTTCGAAACGTCCGATGCGATCGGTGCGCGCATCTGTGAAAGCACCCTTCACGTGGCCGAACAATTCGCTTTCAAAGACTCCATCCGGAATCGCTCCCGTATTCACCGCTACCAGGGGACGCGGCGCCCGCGCGGACAATGCGTGCAACGTTTGTGCCACGATTTCTTTTCCGGTTCCATGCTCGCCCGTAATCAGCACATTCGCATCGGAAGGGCCGACACGCGCAATGGTTTCAAGCACAAGCTGCATAGCGGGAGCCGTGGCAATGAACTCCGGACGGCCTTCGGCGCGAAGCAATCGGTTTTCCGCTTCCAACCGGGCTGCCCGCTGCAGCGCACGATGCAATTCAACCTGGGTGCGAAGAATCGAAAGCAGTCTTTCGTTCTCCCATGGCTTCTGCACGAAGTCTCTGGCCCCGCGCCGCATAGCCTCAACCGCCAGTTCGACATTGGCCCACGCGGTCATCACGATCACCGGAATGGTGGCGTCCAGGGAGACAATTTGCGTGAGCAGATCGAGACCTTCCTGTCCGGAGGTGGTATCCCGCGTGTAGTTGAGGTCGATGAGCACCGCGTCGTAAGAACTACTGGCGAGGGCTTCGCGCACCAGGGCGGGCGAACGAACCTTGTCCACTTTGTAGCCTTGCGGACGGAGCAGCAATTCCAAGGCTTCCAGGATGTGCTCCTGGTCATCGGCGGCGAGAACCCGGGGAGGCACACCAGAATCAGACTTAGGCTGCGATAAGTCCAGTTCTACGGATTTAGCCGAAATTGGCATACGAATTTACGGCGACTGGCGAGAGACTACGCCTGCGATCGCGTCCTGCAACAGTATGCCATTATGTTCCAAGGTTGCGCCGGTGGTGCGGTCCAGTTCAACTTTGGCCTTTTGGTACGTAGTCTGTGCGCTGACCAGATCCAATTCCGCCAGCGCGAGATCGTGCTGGGCCGAGAGTGTTTGATAGCTCGACCCCGAACCTAGTTCCTGTTCCTTTTTTGTGATATCGAACGTGCGCTGGGCCAGGTCCCTCGCCTTGCGCGCGGCCTGAACCCGGGCGCCGGTCTGGTCCAGCGCGTACTGGGCATTGCGCACTTCAATGCGAACTTGTTTCTTCAGTTGCTCCATGCGCAACTCAGATTGGCGATATTCAAGCTCGGATCGGTACTGGTCCGCTTTGGCGACTCGATTTCTTATCGGGATGTTCAGGTTCAATCCCAAGTAGTAATCCGGAGAAGAGTTGTTGAAAGCGTTTTGCAAAGCGCCGGCAAAGTTGACCGGGACATTTGAAGTATTGTGGCTGGGGTCGTGGTAGATGGAATTCAGCGGCCCGGCGAGACCGGAGCCTCCGTAAAAGCCCACCAAAGAGAGCGACGGCAACAATGCGTTGCTTGCAGCGCGCCGGCTGATCTGACGGTTCACCAGGTCAATGTCAGTCTCGGCAAGTTCGGGGCGGCTGTGCAGGGCAGCGGAGATCAGGTCGGCAATGGGTGGCGCGGCCGCCTGCGTATCGACCGTCTGCAACCGGTCGGTGGGAATCACCCGCATCGCTTCCAGGACCGGATCGTCCAGGCTTTTCGTGATCGCATTCTTCATCAGAGTCTCCTGGAGCTGGAGACTGGTGCGGGCCACAGTCAAATCCTGGTCGCGACGCGAAACTTCGGCCTCGGCGCGCATTACGTCCATGGCCGGAACGCTTTCCAACTGCAACTGTTTTCTCGTGTTCTCGAGAGTCTGCTGCGCGAATCCGAAAGACTGTTCATTCACCTGCGTTTGTTCGTAGGCGCTGACCAAGTCCCAATAAATGTTCTCGATCTGGGTGACGGTGGCGATCACCTGGTCCTTGAAGGCGATATCGGAGATTTTTTTGTTGTTGCGCGCAATTCGCAAATAACGCAAGTTCGGGCCAAACCCGAAGCCGGCCAGCAATTCCTGCTGAAATTGAAAGCGAAACGTGGAGCTCAGCGTGGGGGACAAATTGAAATATGGACTGTTGGTTGTTTGCCGGGAGTTGCTGAAAGAAAAACTGACGCTTGTTCCAGTGGCAAACGATTGAGTGAAAAAAGCGCTCACCTGTCCGGTATTGAGCTGTAGTAATGGCACACCGAAATTCTGCTGGTTGGCCAGAGGAGTGGTCTGATGCTCCTCGCCACCGTTGACGCTGAGGAACGGGTCGTAGGACGACACAACGGTGCCAGTGCCCAGCGTAGACTGCACCAAGCCCGAAGCGCCTGCTCCTGCTCCACCGGCGCCACCCGTCGTACCACCTGCACCGGCGCCGGGAGCGCCTGTGCCGAATCCCCCCACGCCACCGCCCGGAGTTCCCTGGACGACTCCGGTATTCACGCCGCGAAAAAACCCTCCGGCCTGCGTGCGCAAAATGTCAGTGTTCGCAATCGGAAGATTGTAGCGAGCGATGGCCAAATCCAGATTGTTCTCGAGCGCGAGATCAATCGCGTCTTTCAGGGAAAGGTAGAGTTGGCCGTCGCGGATGAGTTGATCGAGACGCGGCGAGTTCGCCAGCACCGGCTCCGGAACCTGGTCCGCCTCGTAGGCGTTGAGCGGGTTGCGCGACTTTGGCATTTCATACTGGACCGGAATTGCAGGCTGCTGAGCGGTCGCCGCGGCCGTCCCTCCCGCAGTTGGCGGGGCTGTCGTTTGCGCCGCAAGGCTAGTAACGAGCGCCCCGCATGCACAGAGCACTGTGATCGCCCGCTTTACAAATCCAAAAGCGAGTGAGCTCACGATGCCCTAACCTCCGCTGGCTGAGTAAAAGTGGGATTCGCCGTATCGCCGACCAACCACCCGTCCCGCAACTGTATGGTGCGGTTTCCGTAACTCGCATTTGCCTCTGAGTGGGTGACCTGCACGATGGTCGTTCCTTGCTGGTTCAGTCCGCGGAAAAGTTCCATAATTTCCTTGGCTTGAACGGAATGAAGGTTTCCCGTTGGCTCGTCGGCCAGCAGGAGCGGAGGCTTATGAATCACGGCGCGGGCGATTCCCACCAATTGCTGCTGGCCTCCCGAGAGCTGGCTGGGATACAAGTCCTTCTTGGCGACGATCTGAAAGCGATCCAGTGTGTCAGCGACAAGGCCCTGCCGCTCGCGGCGCGGGATGTCCTTGTAAGAAAGCGGGAGATCGATGTTTTCCTGAACCGTGAGGTCGTCGAGCAGGTGGTAGCTCTGAAAGACCATCCCGATATTCCGCTTCGCCAGTTCCGCGCGTTGCTTGCGCTTCATGTCGTGGACCGCCTGTTCGCGAAAGCAATACTCCCCTTGCCATGCGTCGTCGAGCAGTGCCAGGACATTTAATAAAGAAGACTTCCCGGCGCCTGAGGGTCCCATGATGGTGAGGAATTCGCCTTCCCGAATCTCGAGGTTGATGCGGCGAAGCACCCAGCTTTGCCCGGCGCCGGCCTTGTAACTGCGTTCGATGTTTTTCAGTTGGATCATCTTTACTCCCGATTGTCAGAAATTCATTCTCACTCGTAGCGCAGCGCCACCAGGGGGTCGACTTTGGTTGCACGATAAGCCGGAATGATGCTGGCCAGCAGAGCGATGAGAGCCAGCAAAACCGTTACCGCCAGAAAAGTGACGGGGTCCGTGGGCTTGACCTCGTAGATGAGGCTCGACAGGACGCGCCCAAGCGCCAGTGCGCCAGCCATTCCCACCAACACGCCCAGCAAGACTGGCTTCATGCCTTCGAACACGACCATACGCAGTACGTCGCCAAGCCGTGCGCCTAGAGCCAGGCGGATTCCGATTTCCCGTACGCTCCGTTTCACGCTGTAAGACAGCACGCTGTAGATGCCCACGGCCGCCAACAACAAGGCAAGCCCGGCGAATGCGCCCAGCAGCAGCATGTTGAATCGCTGCTGGGTCAGAGAATTCGCAACCAAGTCGTCCATGGTCTGGATGTCGCGTAATGGCATCTCCCGATCGACCTCGTGCACGACATTCGACACAGCAGAAACGATCCCCGTGGAATTGGAGGCCGAACGCACCACCAGCGTCATTGGAAACGAGACCCACCCGCCGGTTGAGGGCACGGAAACCTGGTCGAGCGGCAGATAAAGAGTTGCGCTCGGACGGGTCTGATCGAGCCCGTCGAGCTTGACGTCGCCCACAATGCCAACCACCTCGCGGACCGCATCGGGAAAGAAGGTCAAAGTCAGACGTTTGCCCAGAGCGTCCTCGCCCGGCCAAAACTGCCGAGCCATGGATTCGCTGATCAGAATCACCGCCGGCCTTCCCGCAAGATCGGTGTCGCTGAAGTCGCGGCCTCGCACGATCGGGATGTGCAGCGCGCCCATGTACCCTCTGCTAATGAGGCGAACGTCAACCTCCGGTTGCTCCGACATCGGCAAGGTGGGACGGCCTTCGATCGCGACGGGTTGATGCGAGCCTCCATTGTCCAGAGGGATATCATCCACCACGCCCGCGGATTCGACTCCGGGCAAGGTTCGCACGCGCTGCAGAACCTGCTCGAAGAAGTTGATCTGCTGGGCCGGCACGGGGAACTTCGCGCGGGAAACCATTGCAGTCATGGTCAGAACATTGCGCGAATCAAACCCTGGATTCACGCCATGAAGCCGCTGAAAACTGCGGATCATCAGGCCCGCGCCAACCAGCAAGATGAGTGAAAGGGCGACCTCCGACACGACCAGAATGCTGCGCGTCCGATGCCCGCTTGAATCCGCATCGGTGCGCCCCAGTCCTCGTTTTAGCGACTGGCTTACGTTGCTCCGAGTCAACCGTACCGCCGGAAGAACTCCGGCCAATACCCCCGCTGCTATTGAAATGGCCGCCGTGAAGCCGAGGACCCTGGCATCGAGCCCGACTTCAATCGAGTGGGGAAGCTTGTCCGCCAGGAAGGCCATGATCAGGCGGATTCCGGCGGAAGCGTAGGTCAGGCCAAGTGCGCCTCCCAAGAGGGCGAGGAGTACGGACTCGGTGAGAATCTGACGCAGCACGCGAGTCGAATTGGCGCCCAACGCAGTTCGAATCGCGATTTCTTTCTGGCGGCTGAAAGTCCTCGCCAGGGCGAGGTTGGCCACATTGACGCTAGCGATGAGAAGAACAAAAGCCACGGCTCCCAGCAGAACCAGCAGCGCCGGTCGCACATCGCTGACCATGTCATCGTGCAAGGGCACGACCACGGCGCCCCATCCTTTGTCGTCCTCCGGATACTGCTGTTCCAGGCGGGTGGAGATCGTGTTCATCTCGGCTTGAGCCTGCTTCAAATCAGTGCCTCGCTTAAGGCGGGCGATGACGACGGAGTGATGCTCTCCGCGGACAGCTTTCTCCTTGTCCGTCCAGGCCATCGGCGTCCACATCTGCGCAAAGTCGGGAAACTGGAAGTTCGCGGGCATGACGCCGGCCACGAGATAGCTCTGGCCATCCATCTTGATGTCGTGGCCGACAATGCCAGGATTCGATCCGAAATGCTCTTGCCAGAAGCGATGGCTCAGCACCACAACATTGGAACGACCGGGTTGATCTTCTTCGGGCAGAAACACCCGGCCCAACATCGGCTGAACTCCCAACGTTGAAAAGAAACCGGATGTCGCTGCACACGCATCCACCTGCTCCGGTTTGTCACTGTCGGTCAGGGTGAATCCGTGGAAGGAGTAGATCGCCATCCCGTCAAAGACGTGGTTCTGGCGCTGCCAGTCCAAATAGTTCGCCGCGGAGACGGAGAAGGTCGTCATTCCGGGGAAGCTCTTCGCCGGGGGGACATGCCAGACCCGAACGAGCCGGTCGGCGTCTGGGAACTCTAACGGTCGCAGCAGAACTCCGTTCACCACGCTGAAAATAGCCGTGTTGGCGCCAATTCCTAGCGCCAACGTGATCACCGCAACCGCGGTAAACCCCGGGGTCTTGCGCAATAGGCGCACAGCGAAGCGAAAATCTTGCAGCAGCCCGGTCATCATTCGTCTCCTTCTACTCGTAGCGCAGCGCCATAATGGGATCGAGTTTGGCCGCGCGACGCGCGGGGAAGTAACTGGCGGCTATCGCCACGAGGATGACCACGGCCGAGCTACCGAATAGGGTGAGCCCATCTGTTGGCTTTACCCCATACAGTATGTTCGACATCAGCCGCATCGCCGCCAGCGAAGCCACAAGCCCCAGGCCCGACCCAACCGCAGCAATCCTCAGCCCCTGACCGAGCACCATGCGCAGCACGTTTCCATGTTCGGCACCAAGCGCCATGCGAATCCCGATTTCGTGCTGGCGCTTGTTAACGACGTAGGCTATTACCCCATATAGCCCGATAGTGGCCAGAAACATTCCCAGCACACCCAGTCCTACCACGAAGCTCGCAGCCATCTGGTCCTGCCAAAGGGCCTGCTGCATCAGGTAGCGCATGGAGCGGACTCCGACGGGCACCTGTGGATCCAGAGCAAGGATCTCGCTTCTTATCGTTGCCGCCATGGCGCGCGGATTGTGTGCCGTCTCGACAATGATTGTTGCTTCCCTGCCCGGCCACTGCGAGAACGGGAGATAAACGTAGGCCTCGGGCGTTTCGTGTATCTGGTTGATCTTGGCGTCTTCGGCCACGCCCACGATCTGGCAGTCCTTGCCCTCGACCACTATGTATTTGCCAATGGCGTCCTTTGCTGGCCAGAAGCGGCGGGCCATCGTCTGGCTGATGACAACCACCTTCGCACCGGAAGAACTGTCGGCCGTCGTAAAATCGCGACCCTCAAGAAGACGGGTGCCCATCGTCCGGAAGTACCCTGGGCTGACCCCATTAAACTTAATGGGGATATTCGGCTGCCCTTGCGGCAGTTCGACGCCGGGGATGGAAACGCGCAGCTCGGCACCCCCACCGGAATCTGAGAGCAACACGCGGCGGGCGAAGCTTACTTGCGTGACGCCCGAGAGCCCGGCTACCCGCTCTCGAGCCCGCTCGAAGTAGGGCAGGCTCCGCTCGGGGTCATAGCCGACACTGCCCGGGCTGAGGTCAAAGAAGATCAGATTTTTCTGCTTGTCAAAGCCCAAGTTGATGCCGCGGCTGTAAAGCAGGCTTCGCACAAGCAGGCCCGACGCCGTCAGCAGTACAACGGACATCGCAATCTCGACCAGTACCAGAGCATTGCGCGCTGCAAAGCGGCGTACAGAGCGCCCTCCGATGGGACCTCCACCCTTCAGCGCCGGTACCAGACTGTACTTGGACGCCTGAATTGCCGGAGCCAAGCCAAACACCATCATCGCGAGCACCGAAACAATTGCCGCAAACGTGATGACCGGCCCGTTCAGGCGCAGGTCAAGGCCAAGTTCATACTCTGCAGGCGGTATCAATGCGGGTTGCAGAGTAAAGAACCAAGCAGCCAAGATCAGTCCGAGCGCTGCTCCGGCCAGCGCCAGCAGTGTACTTTCGGTCAGTAATTGACGTACTAGGCGAAAACGCCCAGCACCGATCGCCAGCCGTACGGCGATCTCTCGGCGTCGCGTTTCGGAGCGCGCCAGAACCAGCCCCGCGACGTTGGCGCAGCAAATGAGCAGGACCACCCCAACCGCCGCCATGACAAGAACTGTTGGCCAAAGTACCGCCCGCAGACGTTCGCGTTCTGACACCAGGGTAATATCTCTCGCCTTGTCAACGGCCGGATATGCTTCGGCCAGGCGGTGCCCAATGAGCCCAAGCTCAACTTGCGCCTGCGCAGGCGTCGCACCTGATCGCAACCGGCCGAGCAGTTCAAATTCGCGATTGTTCCGGTCCCCAAGCTCCTCCGTCTGATACTCAGTCGTGACCGGTAGCCACAGGTCCGTGGGCACTCCCGGCTGGAGACCGCGGAAATGAGGGGGAGCAATGCCAATGACCGTGTAGCTCCTGTCGGTGAGCCAAATCTGCTTTCCAACCAGCGAGGGATCGTGGTTGAAGGCACGGTGCCAAAGCGAATCGCTGATTACCACAGCTGGCTCGCCGGCTGACTGGGGTTCAGACGAGAACATGCGGCCAAGCTGGGCATCGACACCCAAGACCGCAAAATAGTCAGGAGAGACGATGTCGTCCAATGTGAGCTGTGAGGACGTTCCCACGCGCAGTATCTTTCCGTGGCGTGAGTAGGCAAGAATTCTTTCCATCGACCTGCTTTGCTCATCCAGATCACGGTAGTCAGCATAGGAAAAGAAATCGTCCCTGCCCTGGGGCGTCTGGGCGACGATCTTGGCAAGCCGCTCCGGCTCCCTCGCCGGCCAGGAGCGCAGCAAGGATGCTTCTATTACACCGAAGATCGCGGTGTTTACCCCAACACCAAGCGCCAGCGTTAGCACCGTGACAGCGGTGAATCCCGGGCTCTTGCGCAGCTGCCGCAGCGCATAGCGAACGTCCTGGAATAATCCATGCATAGAATTCGCCTACTCGTACCGCAGTGCCACCATGGGATCGACCTTGGCTGCGCGACGGACAGGGATATAGCTGGCAACCAGTGCAACACATGCCAGCGACAACGAAACAACGGCGTACGTTAATGGGTCGGTTCCGCGCACATCGACAAGCAGGCTCTCGACCAATCTTCCCATCCCGACTGCAGCCAGGATTCCGATAGCCAATCCCACCGCGACGATCACTACGCCTTGACGCAAGATCATCCGAATCACTTCGCCAGTCTGCGCCCCAAGCGCCACTCGAATTCCAATTTCATGCGTGCGCAATGCGGTGGCGTAGGAGAGAACTCCGTACATGCCCACGACGGCGAGCATTAATCCCATGGTGCCCATGCTGGCGGCGAGTACGGCGCCAATTTGGAAGAGCAATAGCCCATTGATTGTCTTCAGAGCTTGAGACATGGGTTGAACATCAAACACCGGCAGCGACGGGGCAAGATCTCTCACCAGTGCGAAGACGTCGTGAGCCGAAGACTCCGGTCTGCCCGCTGTCCGCACCTGCAGGGTTTCGGTTAACAGATAATTCTGGGCAAGCGTGGTAAAGAGGTAAGGCCCGGCAGGTTCGCTTGGACTGGTTGTGTGACTGCTCTTGACCACACCGACAATCTCGAGACTGCGGTCCTTTCCATCGATTACGGCGGTGAATTGCTTGCCGAGAGGATCTTCGTGCGGCCAAAACTTTTCCACCATTGCCTGATTGACGATGGTGACACCCTGCGAATTGGCCCCGTCTCCGCGGTTGAAGTCGCGTCCACGGAGCAGGGGAATCTGCATGGTTTCAAAGTAGCCGGGTGAAACCGAATTGCTGCCGACGGATTCAATCGAGGCAGCATCCCGACCGGGAATCTTCACCTGGTACCCGAAGCTGTAGTAGCCCATCGGGACTGTAGCGGCGAGACTGGCAGAACGTATTCCGGGCAGTGCACGGGTTCGCTCCAGCAGGTTCTGGTAGAACGCCTTGCCGACGTCATCGCTGTAGCCTGCCTCGTGGGGGTCCATCGAAAAGTTCATGACATGCCGCGGATCGAAACCCAGGTCGGTGCTTTGCACGTTGAGTAGGCTGCGAACGAACAAGCCTGCGATGATGAGCAGCATCAGCGATCCGGCCACTTGCGCCACGACCAGCGCGCTGCGGAACCGTTGCCGGCCAGCCGCGACGGAGCGGCCGCTGTCGTGGAGGAGGTCGCCCAGCTTTGCGCCCGAAGCCCGCAGTGCGGGAACTGCTCCGACAACCAAGGCACCAATGGCAGCTAGACCAAAACCGTACGCAAACACACGCCAATCAAAATGGAAGTCTAGAACGATGGGGAAGTCAGACCCAGTGGGAATGGAACCCATGAGACGGGCTGCGATCATGCCGATGCCGATTCCGAGAATGCAGCCGAGCAGAGTCAGCAGGCCACTCTCGATCAGGATCTGCTGCACAATCCGCCCGCGACCCGCGCCCAAGGCTGCGCGCATAGCAATCTCGCGCTGCCGAACGGTGGCGCGCACAAGCAGGAGGTTCGCAACATTCAGGCATGCCAGGAACAGCACGGAAGCCGCAAGGGCGAGAAACACGCCGGCCACCAGCGGAAGCGTGCGATCGGGCGGGCTACTGTCGGGGCCTATGGACTGAAGCCGGTAGGCATGCAGAGCCATGCCCTCGTGATAGTGCGGGTATTCTCGAGCCAGGCGTGCCGCAATCACGTCCATGGCCGGCTGGGCCTGAGTGACGCTGATTCCATCTTTCATGCGCGCCAGCAGCACAAGCTCACTCGCATCGCGGTCGGTCCACGCATCTTTTCTGCCGCCAAAGGTGCACAGTCGAAGTGGCAAGTAGCCTTGTGTGTCGAGGATGGAGGAGGGGCCGTGGAATCCTTCGGGCGCGACACCAATAATCGTGACCGGCCGACCACTGACAGAAACGGTTGTCCCAATGATGTTCCGGTCACCCCCAAAATGCGTCTTCCAGAATGAGTAACTGAGAACCAGAACAGGATCGGTGTCGCTCGAATTGCCTTGTGCCGACCGGAAGAACCTTCCCAGCATGGGTTGGACACCCATCACTTCGAAGAAATTGTCGGTGACGTAGGCTGGCCAAATGTTTACGTTCTCACCGTTGATACTCAATCCATCCATTTGGAATATGCCGATTGCGGTAATTCCAGAGAAAACACTCGTAGTCTGCGGACGAATATCTTCGAAATCGGGCACCGAAAAACCGTCGCTCGCTCCGTCGCCCATCCTTTTTTCCTGATACGCCAGGTTCACAACACGCTGCGGCTCTCGGATTGGCAGTGGACGAAGCAAGATGAAATTGACGATGGTGAAAATGGCCGTGTTCGCTCCAATGCCGAGAGCCAAGGTCAAAACGATGACCGCGGCGAATCCCGGACTCTTGCGAAGCTGCCGCAGCGCATAGCGGACGTCTTGTAGCAAGCCGTTCATGCCTGGACTTCGGCCATCAGTTTTTTCAGCTCTTCTTCCGCCACGACCTTGCCGTCGAACAGATGAACCTCGCGCTGCGCATGCTTGGCGAAGCGCGGATCGTGCGTCACCATACAAATCGTCGCACCCTCGCGATGAAGGTCCGACAATAGCTCCATTACGGCTTCACCGTTGCGCGAATCCAGATTTCCTGTGGGCTCGTCTGCCAGCAAAATGGAGGGTTTCCCGGCCAACGCGCGGGCGACCGCCACGCGCTGCTGCTGACCGCCTGAGAGCTGCGAGGGATAGTGCCTGAGCCGATGCGCCATGCCCACGCGCTCCAGCGCTTCCATCACACGCTTTTTGCGCTCGGGAGAGGGCATTCTTTGCCGATAGGTCAAAGGCAATTCCACATTCTCGTAAACCGTGAGATCCCCGATCAGGTTGAAACTCTGAAAGATGAAACCGATTTCCTGGTTGCGGATGCGGGCCCGCTCCGCGAAGTCCAGGTTTTCGACGGGCTTGTTATTGAGCTGGTAACGTCCGGCGGTGGGTGTATCGAGCAATCCGATGATGGAAAGCAGCGTCGACTTTCCGCAACCCGACGGGCCCGACATGGCTACATACTCGCCCTTGCTTACAGAAAGGTGTACGCCCGAGAGCGCATGCGTCTCGATCTCGTCGGTGTAGAAAACCTTGGTCATGTCTGCAATCTGGATCAGAGGTTGGGTTGCTTCTGTCATGGGTGCTTTGCCTCGATTTCTTAAGTCTTGTTCTTAGTCTTGGAGCCGAATGCGGTCCGTGTTGTCCCAACGCGACATGTCGGAAAGCACGACGGTGTCGCCTTCATGCAATCCATCCACAATCTGGATCGAATTCACCGATGCCCGCCCGACTTTCACCGGAACTCTCGTTGCTTCGTGTCCGTCGGGACCAAGCTTGAAAAGACTGATGGTGCTGTTCTCCTGCCCGAACGCCGGACGCCCCACATACAAAACATTATCCAGGCGCTCTAGGTCGACGGTGCCGTCCACACTGAGATCGGGCCGCGCGCCTTTGGGCAGTTCGCCTGTTAGTTTGACGTCGACGGTGACTGTCCCGTTTTGTACTGCCGGATCAACGCGCATCACTTCGCCGGAAATAACGCCGTTGTGGGTGTCAACCGAGGCTGGTTCGCCAATTTGCACGTCACGAGCCTGCGTCTCCGCCACTTTCAGCTCCGCCATCAAGTGATTGGGTTGCACAACCTTAGCCAGCATCGTGCCAGGAGAAACGTGTTCCCCTACGTGCAGCGGCAACTCCACCAGCACGCCGTCGATCCCGGCACGAACCCTAAGGGCATCGAGCTGCTTTTTCTTCAGCTCGGCCAGAACCCGCATCTGCTCCACCTTGGCCTGCTGCTCGGCGAGTTGCGAATCGATGGACTTTTGGGTGCTAGTCAGCCGCTGCTCTTCCAGGCCGTTGCGAGTGGTGAGTTCGTCGGATTTGCCTTTGGAAGCCTTGTAGGCTAGACCCGAGATCACGCCGAGATCGTAGAGCGCCTTATCGGTCTGGGCCTGCAGTTGCGCCTGCGTGTAGTCTGCCTTGACCGTGGCCGCGCCGGCTTTCTGGTTCATCAAATCGCTTTCGAGCTTCATGCGCTGGCTCTGGTACTCGGCCTCCGCCGCTTTCAACTGGAGGTCGGCGTCGACGGAGGCCTGTTCGACTTGCGGATTGCTCATCTCCAGAAGGATGGTGTCCGCCTTGACGAGCGAGCCCGGAAGCATCCGGATCCGCACCACGGTCGCTTCGGTCTCCGCGGGAATCTGCAGAACCGCTTCTTGAGAGGGGACCAGAGAGCCTACCCCGCGGACTTGGCGCAGCATCGAGCCTCGCTTCACCGTGTCGGTCCATACGGTACCCCGCTCGACGGTGGGCGCCGCCGGTCGCAGCCGGTACACCCCGACTGTAACCGCCGCGATAAGCACGATGACCACAGCCGACACCGCAATCTGCCGCTTACGTTTCTGTTGTTTGAACTCGGGACGGGCGATATCCATCACATAGACCTATGGCAAGTACCGCGCCACTCGCGCACGGCATGCAAGTCATTGAAAAGGAACAGAATGGGACGATGTGCAGCCATTCTGGAATGGCTACAAATGTCCGGATGAGGATTCGACTGTCCATGATCGGACAGTCAGAAATTACTCATTTCCCTGGCACACTATCACTGCACCGGGTTGCCGTCGGCGTCGATTTTGTGGACTTCGCCCATGTTCAGATCACGGATGCCGGACTCGACCTTGCTCATGTCTCCTACGACCACCCACACCAGATGGTCAGGCAAGATGTATTTCTTGGCGATCTCATTCGCGCTGTCCGGCGTGACGGCCAGCGCTTTTTCGGTAAAAGTGTTGTAGTAGTCCTCTGGCAAGCCATACTCGAGAATGTTGCCATAGGCGCCGCCGAGTTGCTGAACAGTCTCAAAAGTGCCTGGCAGTGCAAGGGTGACATTGTTCTGCTCATCCTTGAGTTCTTCCGCCGTGATCGGTTTTGCGCCCGCGATGTTGTTGTATTCCTTGACGAGTTCAACCATGGATTCTTTAGTCTTGTCGGTTTGCACCGCCGAGATGCTGATATAAGGACGCTGGCTGCGGGCCGGCGGCAAGACGGCGCGCACACCGTACGACCAATGCTTGTCCTCGCGCAGGTTCATGTTGATCCGCGAGCTGAATTTTCCGCCGAAGATGCCATTGACCAGTTGAAGAGCGATGGCATCAGGATCATTCTGCGGAGGGGCCAGTTGCGCCCCCAAAATCAAGCTCTGCCCAGACCCCGGACGGTCGATCAAATAAACCACGTCCTTTGATGGCTCATCCACGTGCGGTACGCTTCTCTGTGGGACGTCGCCTGGCTTCCATGAGGCGAAGAGCCTCTCCAGCTTGGGTTTGATCTCGGCCAGAGTGGTGTCACCAACCACCAGCAGCGTGGCATTGTTCGGCTTGAACCAGGTCTCGTGGAACTTCGCCAAGTCCTCGCGAGTCATCTTGCTCACACTGGCCTCGGTACCGGTACCGGTGAACGGCACGGCATAGGGATGTCCGTTGCCGTAGAGCAGCGCCGGTACCACACGCAACGCCATGGGCTGGGGCGTCACTTTTTCGCGCTGGATGGTGGCCAGGCGTTCTTTTTGCAGGCGCTGGAACTCTTTCTCGGGAAACGCCGGATGCAGGATGAGATCGGCGTAAATGTCGAGCGACTTATCCATCGTGCTCTTCAGCGTATTGAGGTTGACGAGGGAAAAGTCGAGATTGGCCCCAGCATTGAAGTTGGCGCTGAGAGATTCCAGTTCTTCGCCAATCTTGAGCGAATCGCGCGTCGGGGTTCCTTCCTCCAGCATGCGCTGCTCAAAACTGTCTGTCCCGGTTGCGTTCGCCGGATCGGCGGAGTATCCGCTGTCTACCATCAACGTGAAGTTCACGACGGGGGCAGTGTGCCGCTCCGCCAGTACGATCTTCAGCCCATTGCTGAGCGTTGATTTCTCCAGCGGCGGCAGCTTAAGCGACATCGGTTCGCCGAGAGCAGGCTCTTTCGACCGGTCGAGTTTGGCCTCGGTCTTAAACGTCGTGGGATACGGGTGTACCTCCAGCACGTAGTCGCCGTCGCTCAACCAGTCATTGGCGGCCTTCTTTACTGTGGCGGGCGTAGCAGCCTTCACCCACTTCAGGTAGTCCTTGTAGCAATCGGGATTGCCCCTGTAGGTCTGGCAGCGCGCCAGTAGGTCGCTCTTGCCGCCGAAGCCCCCAATCCGTTCGACGATCCGCGCGTACCTCCCGAGAATCTGGGTCTCAGCCAACTGCAACTCGGCGGCGCTCGGGCCGTTCTTGAGGAAATTCTGCAACTCCTCGTCCGCAGCTTTTTCAACCTTCTTCAAGTCTCCGCCTGGATTCGCGGTGAGAGTGAAATCGAACTGCCCGCCGATCTCACTGGTGTCATTGTCCGCCGTCGCGCTAGTCGCAATTTGATCTTTGTAGACCAGGCGCTTGTATAGCCGGGACGTTTTGCCCTGGCCGAGCACTGCGGCCGCCAAGTCGAGCAGAGATTCTTCGGGCGAGCCAAATTCCGGCACGTTCCACACGCGATAGAGGCGAGCTTGGGGCACACGATCCTGCACCCAGCCGCGGTGCGTGCCGGTGCGCTTCGCGATCCAGACTTCTTGCTTGGCAATGGGCGGGCCGGCAGGAATCTCGCCGTAATACTTTTCCATTTTTTCGCGCACGAGTTCCGGCGTGACGTCTCCGGCAACCACGACCGTGACGTTGTTTGGGCCGTAGTAGGTTTTGAACCACTCCTGCACGTCGCTCATGGAAGCGGCGTCCAGGTCTTTCATGGAACCGATGACGGTCCACGAGTAGGGATGGCCGACCGGGTAAGTATTTTCCGCGAGAAGTTCTTCAGTGACGCCATAGGGTTGGTTCTCACCCTGGCGCTTTTCGTTTTGCACCACGCCACGCTGCAGGTCGAGCTTCTTCTGATCCAGTACGCCCAGCAAATGCCCCATACGATCGCTCTCGGCGAACAGGGCATAGTCCAGCATGGAGGTGGGCACATTCTCAAAATAATTCGTGCGATCGTTATTCGTGGTGCCGTTGAGATTTGTGGCCCCGACCTTTTCCAAGGCGTTGATATAGGTGTGATTGAAGTCGTCGCTGCCACTGAACATCAGGTGCTCGAAAAGATGGGCAAAGCCGGTTTTTCCCAGCTTTTCATTCTTGGATCCCACGTGGTACCAGGTGTTCACGGCGACAATGGGAGCCTTGTGGTCCTCATGCACCAGCACCGTCAGCCCGTTGTTGAGTACAAATTTGGTGTAGGGGATGTCTGGAATTGGGATGTCTACGCTTGCAACAGTAGTCGCCGCTTTGTGGGCTGGGGCCGGTTGCGACTGAGCCGTGGCTGAGATCGGGTTGCCAATCAGCGATGCCATGAGGACGAGCAGACTTAAAACAAAGAATGTCAGGTTGTTTCTCAAGATTGCCTCCACTTATGCAAATCAGGGCTGGGACGGTCCGCACAACACTCTACACAACGAGGGCACCCGTCGTCACGACCACACGGGGAGCCAGGATGAATGCCGCCTCCGGAGCTCATTACGGGTTTTCACGACGAGTTAACCTCTAGCGCTGAGCAGGTTCGGCTTTCAAATAATGGTCGAACCACCCGACGAGCCGTTCCATGATGTCGCGCTGATGAGCCGGCTGACGAATAGAGTGGCCCTCGCCCTCATAGACCACGAACTGCGTTTCCACGCCCAAGGTCTTCAATGCGTGCCAGAATTCACGCGATTGCGGTTCCGGTACTTCGCCGTCGCGTTCTCCGACCAGGATAAGGGTCGGCGTTTTGACATTCTTGATGAATGTGATTGGTGAGCTTCTTGCATAAGCCGCCGGATCGTCATATACCGAGGCGCCGAAATAAGGAGTCATCCATTCGTCAATGTCATTCTCGCCGCAATAGCTTTGCCAATTGGACAATCCGGCGCCGGCAACCGCCGCGCGAAAACGGTGCGTCTGAGTTACGGCCCACATCGTCATGTATCCGCCATAGCTCCAGCCAAAGATTCCGATACGTTGGTCATCGACGGGCACCGTCTTCACGACTTCGTTGACCCCAGACAGAATGTCGCGGAAATCTCCGTAACCGAAGTCTTTGACGTTCCCTTGCGTAAACTTTTCACCCTGCCCGAAGCTGCCGCGCGGGTTGGGGTAGAGCACGAAGTATCCCTTGGCGGAAAGATCGAACAGATTGAAACCGCGGGTGGGCCAGTTTGGGCGGACACCCGCCGCAGGGCCGCCGTGCACCACGACCACCATGGGATAGCGTCGGCTTGCATCGTAATCCTTTGGGTACATCAGCCAGCCTTGGATGCGCATACCGTCGCTTGTCCAATGCAGGATATTCATTTCGCCCCAATTAGGACGGACCGCGTCGTTGTAGTGCGTCAGTTGCTTCCAACTGCCAATCGATCCCACCCAGATCTCAACGGGATGCTCGGGCGAACTCCTGAGTGCAGCAGACTTCTGGTGATCCGCCGAAAATGACACCGTCAGCGCTTCCGGCCCGGACCAAAGTTCTGCCGCCTTCTCATGGGCGAGATCGAGAGCAGAAATACCAGATTTGCCATCAACGTTCTCGGTAAATAGCATCTTATCGGCGGACGCCCAGAAAATTTCATTCGGCGAAGCTGCGATTCCAGGAGTCACGTCACGCGCCTTACCCCCGCCCGCCGGCACGACAAAAATGTCGCCACCCGTGGAACCTTCATCGCTCATCAACCCTTCAATAAAGGCGATGCTCCTGCCATCGGGGGACCAGCGTGGCTTCGCGATCTGCAGATGAGGCTTATAAACCGGCTGCGGGTCTCCGCCCGCCAAGGCCAGCGTGTAGATTTGCGCGACGTACCAATTGGAATCCCCCGCGCCGTGCGCGGCAATCAGGGCGAAGTTCTTGCTGTCGGGCGACCAGTTGTATTCGTAGACATACATGTCGGGCGGCGACAGCTGCCGGACGGTGCCCGATGCAACATCAACGGTAGCGAGACGCTGCTCATAAACCTTGCTGTCAATCACTCCGGTCTCCGGCGTCATCGGCATCAAGGGGCCAGCCGCTCGGGGCGCATTTTCGGTGAACAGGATCGCAAGCGTCTTTCCGTCGGGGGACCAGGCTGGATCGGCCAGAAAGCCTTTGAGGCTCGTCAACATGCGTGCTGCACCGCCATCCACGTCCACCGCGTAGAGTTCGGACTGGCCGCCGCCGGCCGCATCGGAAAGAAACGCCAACTGCTTGCTATCGGGCGACCAGGAGATGTCTCCGTCATGCGCACTGTTGCCGACGCCGGCTGCCGAGAGGCGCTGTGGTTGCGAACTTGATGACTTCAGATCTTGAACATAAATGGCTGAGCCCCCGCCCCCGGTGGTTCCAGATTCCACCCATGCGACTTGTGTTCCATTAGGAGAAATCGCAACCTGTCGGAAGTTTTTAAGGGATGAACTTGCGTCCTCTGCTGGCGCAACGGCAATCGCAGCAAGGAAAATCATGGATCCGAGGGCGATCCGCGTCATGCAAGATCTGCCTAGATTATTTGTTTTCATTTCGGCGGGAATCTCCATTGTTGAGTCAGGAAACAGCCGCCATCCTACACCGATTGTGCGTATTCGCACACCGGGACTCCTTCTGTGACGCCATGTAGCCCCTGGCTGGTTCCGGCCCACGGGCACCAAAACTTGTCTAATTTTCTGAAACGATAGATGCCTTCTCTGCACTATCCCTATAAGTGGAAGACATCGTTGTAAAGCGATGAGCCACAGTTCAGGAATTCAGCCTGGCAACCACCGGGTTGGGTTCTCGTAAGTGCCGGAGCCGGCCGGGGGGAATCGGCTCCGGCGCTTCTGAATCAAAACTTCCACAGAACGGCGCAGGCCCTTTCCGTTCGATCCGAGGTCACAGGAGTTTGCTCTTGCCGCTGCACAGTACTCGGCCCACCGCACCCACCGTTTGCCGTAGGAGTATTCACTCCATCCTGAAGCGTCCCGCCTCGCCTGCGCCAAACCCCGAAAACGGCAACGGTGGGCCGCCTCCAGTGCTACACTTTCTGACACTTCACACAGTGCGGGGCAAGTGCTTGCAGTTCCAGTCTTTTGACGAATCCTACCTCAGTCGCTTGCGGTCCGGAGACTTCCGGACGCAGGAGAATTTTTCGGCCTATTTCAGCGCGCTGATCAAGATCAAGTTGGGCTCTCGCCTGAAGTCACCAGAAGCGATCGAGGATGTGCGGCAGGAAACCTTTGCCCGATTTTTCGTAGCATTACGGGACGGGAAGATTCTCCAGCCCGACCGCTTGGGATCATTCGTAAACTCCATCTGCAACAACGTTCTGCTGGAGCATTACAGATCGGCAGCCAGAAACGTTTCCCTGGACGATGATGAAGAGAAGAATTTCCCTGCCTTAAACATCGATCTGTTGGGGGCGCTCAGCGCACGGGAAAGAGAAACGAAGGTCCGGGAGATCCTGGAAAAGCTTTCTGAACGGGACCGGCGGTTGTTGCGCGAAGTCTTTCTGGAAGAGCGGGATAAGGATGAGGTTTGCCGGGACTTCGGCGTCGATCGGGAGTATTTGCGCGTGCTGTTACACCGTGCCAAGCAAGCATTTAAGTCATCGTATCTGAAGCATACCGGAGAGAATCCCCCAGATTTTGCTCCAGCCTAAGAACGTGACGATGCCGCGAGGCACTCAATGATTACGAGGGGGGATAAAACCATGGACCACACAGCGGTGGTTCGACAAAAAATGACGGAAAGATATCTACTCGACGAACTCGATGCCGAAGTACGCGACGAGTTCGAAGAGCACTTTTTCGATTGCCCGGAATGCGCCCTGGATATTCGCGCCGGAGCTCATTTTGTGGCTCACGCGAAGACGATTCTAGGACAGAGCTCGGAACCGGTCTCTCTCCGGGTCGCTCCGAGCCGGGACGCTGGCCGCCGCGAATGGTTTGCCTGGCTTCGGCCGGCATTCGCCGCGCCTGCACTGGCGCTTTTGTTGGCGGTGGTTGGCTATCAGAATCTGATTACGTATCCAAGGTTTCAATCCGAACTCAATCGGCCGCAGATTTTGCCGGCGGTTTCAGTGAATGTGGGAACTTGGGGTGCGGGTGGACCAGCTACCGCGGTATCCGAGGGCAAAGGCCTGCTGCTCTTTGTGCGCATCCCGCCCGACGGTGCTTACGTTCGCTATACGGCAGACTTGTATAACCCGGGCGGCAAGCTGGAGGGTTCGTTCACAATCACGCCTGCAGCCGGGCAGGATCAGTGGCCGGTGATGGTCCCCGCGATCCATCGCGAAGCGGGCACTTATGCGGTGGCCGTACACGGAATCATGGCTGGCGGGGAAAGCAAAGACTTCGGGATCGCGTCGTTCGAATTACAAATTCAGAGATGAGTTCTAAGCCCGGCAGAGGTACACTATGGCGATCATGACGGACACTCCCGAAGCGGTCAGTACCGTAAAACCTTCCCACGATTACCATGCCGAGGCGCATGTGCTCAGCGGGAACTTGCAGCGTCCGATCAATCAGAAGATCGAGCGGCAAGCCCTGGTCACACTGAACGACCGCAGGGGCGGCCACCTCACCCGCCACGCCGAAGACGTCAGCATCGAAGGACTGATTTCTTTTACAAAGGGCGAGACAAGGGTTTCGGGAGCACGAAGCCTGAAAAACAACGGGTGGGTGACTGTATCCACCTCGATCCTGGAAGGATTGAATGTCTTCGAAGTCATTACAGCGGACCGGCTCGTGTCGCAGGTTTCCACCGATCATGCTTACGTGAATGGTCACGTGCCGCATGTAACGTTTCTGGGAACGCAGTTCACGAATTTCCGCGTCGGAGGCTTCCCTGCCGAACTGACGCTCAATCTCGGAATTTGCGGAGACATACCCGCCGGCGGCAGGTCTTATTTCCAGGATCCGAAGTTCCTCGGTGGAGTGCAGGAACAGACCGAGAAGATTGCCAAAGCGAGCGGGCTTCCCAAAGAGTTAAAGGATCAGTACGATGAGAAGCTTGCCTACATCAAGAAGCTCATCAGCGCTTGCGACGCGGGCGACAAAGGTAGCCACGAGCCCATCACATGTTCTCTGGTCCAGAGCATCGGCGAGATTCCGATTCCCGGAGTACAGTCGTTCGGGAACGTCCTGGTGATTCCGGAGTTTGGCAGCCTGGCGCTGGGCGAGATCGAAGTGGGCGAAAAAGTCTACGAAAACTCCGAAAGGCCCTCCGTCTACTTCGAATTGACGAGCGTCAAGATGAGATTGGGGTGCCTGGCGGATGGGGCTGTCGCCGCCGCAACCACTACGGCCAACGGCGCCCACAAACCCTAAAGTCTGCGCTGCTGTTGGTTTCGATGGCGTGCATTGTCTCGTGCAGCCGTCGGTTCGAGGCGCCACAGGTAGCATTCGAAAATGCGAACCAGGCATTTATTCGTGGCGAACTGCAGGAAAGCAGGAGCGAGGCGAGAAGAAGATACGAGGAATTTCGAAATTCCAATCCCTATTGGGCATGGAAATTTCGGATCCTTGAAGCGAAAGCCGCTCTGTGGCAAGGACTTTTCCAGGATGTACTGACGCTCCTCAAGCCCGCCCCACAGACCAGCCAGCCGGAACTAACTATCCCAACGCTGACACTCCTTGGGGTGGCCCATGCCCATCTCCAGGAATATTCCGACGCTGAACGCGTGTTGAACGACGCCACCGGATTGTGCAGTGCCCACGCGGACCCTGGATGCGGAGAAGTTCTCCAAGCACGCGGCCTCCTGGCCAGCGAGCAAGGGAACTCGGCGTCGGCCGAAGAACTCTACAGACTCAGCCTCTCTTTCGCTCGCGCCCACCATGACTCGTTCCTCGAATCCACTGCATTCCTCAACCTAGGTGCGGAGTCGCTTGCGCGAGCTCGCTTCGATGAAGCGTTAGATCAATCGCAGGCTGCGTATCATGCCGCTAAGACCATCGGTGCGGGAGTTGTCGAACCTGTAGCCCAAGGGAACATCGGCTGGGCTTGCTACCGGTTGGGAGATTCGGACAAGGCTCTGGAGTTGTTTCTCGCAGCCGAAAAGCGTGCTAGTGAGCTTCAGGATTTCGTTGACGAAGGAGTGTGGCTCACGAACGCGGGGTACGTGTACATGGACGGCCGCGACATCTCGCTTGCCGAGCGGTCTTTCCGGCATGCGCTGACGCTGGAGCAAGAAGTGAACAGTAGGGAGAACATCTACAACGCCTTGCGAGTGTTGGCGCGTCTTGCTTTGCAGGTGGGTGACCCGAACAAAGCGAACGATTACGCCGAGCAGGCTCTGAAGATTGCACATGAGAGCAGCAATCATTTGAATGAGCTGTATCCCGAGCTAGTCGAGGGGCAGGTTGCGGCCATGCGCGGAGATGGTGCGAAGGCCCGGGAAATCTTCAAAGCCGTTGAGCAGGATCAGGTCTGTCCAGACTTTCTGAAGTGGGAGGCGGAACACTCGCTGGCGCGGCTCGATGAAGACAAGAAGCAAGGGGATGCCGCCGACCGCGAGTATCGCGCGGCGCTGCTTACGTTCGAAGCAGCCCGGTCCAGTGTGCGGCACGAGGATTTTCAGCTTTCGTTTCTGACCAATGGCGCGCGCATCTACGACGATTACGTCCATTTCCTTGTGGTGCGGGGAAGAACGGAGGAAGCGCTCCGCTGGGCTGACTACAGTCGGGCTCGAACTCTCGCCGAGGGGCTGGGCCTGCTTTCGAAGGGGAATGGTGACCATGCCGAACCTCCGGCTTTGAATCTGCGCGAGATTTCCCGTCGGGCCAAGGGGGTACTCCTTTTTTACTGGCTGGGCGAGAAGGAATCGTATCTCTGGGCGATCACGCCACAGCAGATCCGCTTGTTTCCACTGCCTCCCGGCTCGGAGATCGATTCGTTGGTGCAGCGCTACCGCAAGGCCCTCAATGGCCCGCAAGATGTTCTCGCTTCTAGCGAAGAGGGGCGCGCGCTCTATCGCACCCTCATTGCTCCGGCAAAGGCTCTCCTGGCGAGCAATGCGAAGGTGTTTATCGTTCCCGACGGTAGTCTGAACAACCTGAATTTCGAAACGCTGGTTGTCGACGAACCGAAGCCGCACTACTGGATTGAAGATGCGGACGTGGTGAACGCCAGTTCGCTGCGCGTGCTCGCCGCGTCTTTCATCCGCGAAAACACCCGCGAAAAGAAACGCCTACGCAAGCTTCTTCTCATTGGCGATAGTGTCGCTCCCAGCCAGGAATATCCAGAACTGCCTGGGGCTGCCGAGCAGATGGCAAGTGTCGCCCGACACTTTCCGGCCGCGCAGGTTTACCAGCGTGACCAGGCCACGCCTGCGGCATATCTGACAAGTGATCCCGAGAAGTTTTCGCACATTCATTTTGTCGCGCACGGAACAGCCAGCCGATTGAGTCCGCTCGACTCGGCGATTGTTCTCTCCAAAGGTGCTGTCGAACCCGGCTCTTTCAAGCTCTATGCTCGCGATATTGTTCAGCACCCGATGCACGCCGACCTGGTTACGATTTCGGCATGTTATGGCGCTGGCTCACGCGCGTATTCCGGAGAAGGCCTGGTCGGACTCGCCTGGGCTTTTCTGCGAGCCGGGGCCCACAACGTGATCGCCAGCCTCTGGGAGGTGACGGACTCATCGACCGAACAACTGATGGATCGGTTCTATGACGAACTCGATAAGGGAGCCAGTCCGGATGCGGCGTTGCGTGCGGCCAAGCTATCGTTGCTCCGCGGCAGTGCGTTCCACAATCCTTTTTACTGGGCGCCGTTTCAGCTCTACGCCGGCTCGTGAGGCCAATCTGTTCTGTACTGCTTCGCTTCGGAAAGACGCTTTCAGAAGGAAGATCTTTCCGCGCCGCGCACGGTTCCATTGCCTCGCCTGACGTAAGGGAAAGAGCGTGTGCGCGCAGTGTGCAGTCGTATTGGCCGTGTTAAAATTTTTCCTAAGAAGTTCGTCCACCGGTGTGTCAGAGGGGTGTGCCGGGTTCTGGCTGATATCTCTGGTCCAAAGCTGTTTTTGCATGCGAATTGCACGAGCTGTTTCCAACGCAGCACGCGGATTCCTGAGTTGGAGTTTTCGGTGACTTAATCTCGTCACCATTATTCTTGGGGGGACCAGGAACAAAAGCCGATGAGAATACGAAGGCTGATATTGTTCGCCGTGATTCTGGCGTGTCTCTTTTCTGCTTCGAGATCCATTGCCCAAGGTGCAGACGGCCGACCATCGAATGAATTAGTGGAGATTGCAAAGCCACCTGATCTTAAGCCAGATTTCAACAGAGACATCTATTACAAGAACAAGCTGGAATTCTCTTTCGAATCGGGATGGCTTCCCAAGAATATCCCCTTTGTGTACGACTTTGCCATCGGCGATAGCTACAACATGACGCCCTTGAAGTACACCCTGGTGCCAATTGTTGCTTCTTTGCGATGGCACGTGAACGATATCGGGGGGCCTTGGATTTTTCGCGGCAACTTTGATTTCACCTTCAGCGGGTCCGTCACGCTCATTCCAAAGGGGCCTGAAACCCGCTATTTTGCTTTCATCTACGGTGTCAGACGAAATTTCGTCTACCGTAACTGGAGGATCGTGCCCTACTTCGAGGAACGAGGCGGCGTCGGGAACATTGACGCGAAGGAACCCCTGGGGGTTGCGTTTGCGCAGGGACAAGACCTGACGTTCACTTACAACATGGGTGCCGGGGCGCGCTATAACTTAAATCCTCGGTATTCCATTTCGGCTGGTATGAACTACATGCATATTTCGAATGGTTATTTGTCCGAGCCAAAATTCACGAATTATGGCATCAACGTTTATGGACCAATGTTTGGAATAGATATCCGCTTGGGCAAACGTCACCGCGGCGCCTCACAATAGAGGCCAGACCTAAGGTCTGTGATTGTTCGCCGTCGGATGGTCTTGTCGCCAGGCGCGACAGCCGGACTATGCTGACGGGCGCAGCGAGGTTTCTGGTGGAGTTTATCCGGCGCAATTGCTAGGGCTGACAAACGCGTAGCAAATCGGTATCCTATCAATCACGACGGGACTGGTACTGCTCCTGGCTGGTGCCACCACGGGAAGCAAGAGATTGACCAGCAGATCCAACTAGCCAGAGACGACGGCTACGTGGGAACCTTCGGAATAATTCTCTTGTGGATTTGATGACAGTGTTTCCTCCGTTTTCCCGGTTACGATGGGTAGAGGTGCGGTAAATTACCGCCATGTCGGTGCCCTACCGCCGGGTGATAGGGTAGCTAAAGTGTCCAACGCAAACGCAGGTTTCGTACGCTTCGTTGCGAGATTTTCAGGTTACTCTGCCCGTCTTGGACTAGGTAATGTACTGGCCGCGCTACGGCTATGGGCGTTGAGCGCAGCTGTGGCTGGATTAGTGACGTTCGGCTGCGGCACGCAAGCGACCCTTCACATCACCGCTCCCTCCACTGCAGTAGCAGGTTCGCCCTTCAGCGTCACGGTTAGCGCGACGGTTGGCGAAAGCCCGGACACGGTTATCAACAGCCCCATACTGTTCACCAGTTCCGATAGCGCCGCCATCCTTCCACCTTTCTATGGATTTACCGCGAATGATGCAGGGTCCCATACGTTTACCAACGGCGTTACTTTGATGACTCCCGGCAAGCAGAGCATAACAGCGACCATCAAAGATGCGTCGGCCCTGACCGCAACCGCGTACGTCACGGTCTCTGCCGCAACCACCGCTACGCAACTCAAGGTAATCGCGCCCTCCACCGCGACCGCGGGGTCAGCTCTCAGCACGAAGGCTGCCGTGGAAGACGCCGACGGATCGTGGTGACCGGGCTACACCGGGACAACTCACTTCAGCAGTTCGGGCACCGCTGTGATCGTTCTGGCCGGCTACTCCTTCAGCGGGGGATAATGGCAGGCACTTGGACCCGCGACCTCAGAATCAGCCTTTGGCCCTGTCGACGGGTTCAAGGTATCGGTAAACGCGGATCGGAAAGCCCGTCATCGCTTCGCTGCGTTGGTAGATGGACAGATGGACGATGGACGACGTAACTGGTCCTTGGATTTTTGGGGGAAGGGGAAACTGGGATCTGGGCTTCAGCGGATCGATTGCTGCGATCCGCCGCCGCGGCCCTGAAACCCGTTATTTCTCCTGTATCGTGGGGATTAGACGGAATTTTGTCCCCCATGGCGAGTCGACATTGTGTGTCAGCAGCAGGGGAAAGTCAGCAACTCGCTTCGCGGCGGAAGGAAATCAATATGCATTCTTACTGTTGAAGATGCGAAGCAGGGTCATGGTAATAATCTGCAGATCAAACGTGAGGCTCCAGTTGCGCAAATAGTACAGATCGTATTCCACACGCTTCACGATTGAAGTGTCCCCGCGCCAGCCGTTCACTTGCGCCCAGCCGGTGATTCCAACCTTGAACGTGTGACGCACGTTGTATTTCTCGATTCTTTCCAAATGCCGTTCAACAAAATGAGGCATTTCCGGACGTGGACCGACGATGCTCATGCTGCCCCGAAGTACGTCGATGAATTGAGGTAATTCGTCAAGATTCAGCTTGCGAAGAATCGTACCCACCCGGGTACGCCTCGGATCGTTGGTCGTGGTCCAGCCCCATTCTGGTTCCCCGGGAGTCAGAGCTCTCATCGTGCGGAACTTGAGCATGCGAAAGACCTTACCGTTAAGGCCGACACGGTCTTGGCTAAAAAAAATCGGTCCCGGGGATTCAAGCTTGATAGCTAACGCGATCAGAAGCGTGATCGGCAGGGTGAGCAGCAGAACAAGCAGAGAGAGAGTTACATCGAAGATGCGTTTCTGGAAAAGATAAGGACCGGTCTCAGACAGAGTCGGCCGCAGGTCCAGCATGTGAATCCCGCCCAAATCGATGAGACGGTCGCGGATGCCCACATTTTCTCCAAGGTCGACTACAACCCGCGTGGGTACGCACAGTTTCTCCAATGCGGGCGCAATTTGCTGAACCTCGCTTAGACGGGCCGCAGGAAGCGCGATGACGACGTCGTTGATCGAATGTCCGTTGGAGAAAATCGGAATTTGATCCATTTCGTAGACGGGGCCTTCGACGGTGATCTCCTGATCAGGTAAACGAACGAACCCCACCACTTTGCAAGGAAGCACTTCTCCGTGAAGCAGTGTCGTCGCCACTCGGCGCGCGAACCGATCCGTGCCAACCATCAGAATCCTGACTTCATTCTTGCCGCTCTTGCGCAGAAGCTCCAAAATAACCCGGGAAATAATTCGAGCACCGGTTGCCAATATAAAGAGAGCCACAGCGCTTATACCGACTACGAGGCGCGAATAGCTGGCTTGTCGGTACAAGAATCCGATCGCCATAACAACCGCGTAAGTAAATGCGAGCGCTTCCAGCAGCCTTCGGGTTTTCCCGCCTGGTGCGTACAATTGCTCGACATTCCAGAGTTCGGATTCTTCGGCGGCGATCGCCCAGACGATCGTTGTGAGTAACACAATGCCCCAATAGGAGGGCAACCCGTCAGGTGCGGTTCTATAAAAGAAAAGATTGAAACCGAAGCGCACCTTGATCGCGATGAAATAGGAACAGGCAGGCAGCAACAACGTCAAGATTTTCAGATTGAAGCGAACATAGCTAAGGCGACTGCGAATCATACAAATCAAAGTCTCCCAAAGCGAATGATAAGGTGCCTGAAATCTTCTTTTTGGGTTTATTCAAAAAACCATACGGAAAAGGATATTTGCTATTTCCTGGGACCTACCTGGATGATCTAATGCCATAGATTCTAAAGGAAACGGCTCCTCTTCTCGCCGCCACTCTTTCCAAACAAAGGAAGCATCGCCTGTGCCGGCGCAAACATTCCGGAGGGAAGCAGCAACCAGAGTCACATGGCGCAACGGAGAAGTCTGTCGCTGCCTCGGCGAATTCTGTCGCTGATTGTGCGAGTAATCTAAACGGCATACGCTCCGCCTGTCAATAAAAAACCGGGCTCTAGTAATCCCAATCACACCTCAGAGTGATTTAACTTCACTCAGCTTCGATGAAGTAAGGAAACAATGGCTAACTAAATGGCTAACTAAATGACGCAAATCAATTTCTTCAGGCAGTATGAAAACGCGACCGATTTTCTCCGCTTGCTTCATTCAAAAATCCGGAACGCACTGAGCCGGCGCTTCAGCACAAGCGGCAGATAACGCTGATTCAGTCCCAAAAACAAACCAACCGACTTGGCGACATCTTGCCGAATACCTTCACCCGCCAGCCGTCCTGTCCCATTATCTCCGACCCTCTTGACCTTAGTTTTCAGCAACTTCCAGACGTCCCGAAGCATCGATTTCCTAGTCCCTGGAGCGTCCCAGATATTCAGGAGCTTCAGGGTATAGCCGATGTCAAAGTAGCGCTTGAATAACCCGACGGTGGTGTGGCTGTGGGAGTGAAATACAGGCGACTTCGGTTCGTATACGATTTTCCAGCCATTATCGAGAATACGTTTAGCAATGCCCATGTCTTCGAAGACCCTTAGATCTTCAGGGAAGGGCACCGCCTCCCACACACTGCGGCGAATCGCGGCATTGACGTTCGAAAAATGATAAAAGCGGTAGCCCAACCCATTGCGGTGAACCGGATCCTTTACGATCCTCTGATCGCCGTACAGTGTGCCCAGGGCATCCTCCCTTTCCAGCGATGAACCCGGCTTCGGAAATTGGCGGCCATACACGGCTCCCACTCCTGGATCATCAAAGTTCGCCGTCAGGGAACTGAGCCACGAATCTGAGACTGGCGTGGCATCTGCCACTAGAAACACCAGAATTTCTCCCTCCGCAAGGCTGGCCGCGAAATTACGCGTTTGCGCATGGTGGAACTTTTCCGGTGGGATCTCCACGATCCGCGTCGGGAAGCGTTTTGCGATTTCCAGGGTTGCATCCGTGGATCCAGAATCGACGAGGACCACTTCGAACGGATCCGCAGCCTTCTGAGAGTACACAGCATTCAGGCAGGCACCGATATTCTGGGCCTCGTTCTTTGTTAAAACGAGAATTGACGTCTTCACCATACTCAATACATCTCGGAGCGTTCATCTGCCATGTCCAACCACCCCAACAGATCCTGCTCCGAACTCAATAGCACTTGGTCGCCTCTTCATTTCTCAGTCGCTGCCATCCCCGGCTTACCGAGCGCAAGCGAGGACGAAGCGTTGGTCGGACTGTCGAAGAGATACTGGCGCAGGCCAGCCTTCCAGGAAGCAAATAAGTTCAGGCCAATGCTCTTCAGTCCACGATTCTCCAGCACGGAGTAATGTGGACGTGGCGCCTTGGCGGGAAACTCTCCGGGCGCCGCGACCTCTAGTTTGACTTCAACCTCCGCTAACGAAAAGATCTCCCTGGCAAACTCATACCACGAGCAACTACCCTCCGAGGTCGCATGATAGAGACCATAGTCGCTGCAACGGCTCACTCCGACAATCTGGCGTGCCAAGTCAGCGGTTGGCGTCGGACTCACGAGTTCGTCATTGACCACGCGCACCCGACCACGGGTTCGCGCCAAATGCAGCATCAGATCCACAAAGTTCTGTCCACCCTTCGCCCGGCAAGGATGCCTCCCGTACAGCGCCGAGGTACGAAGAACGAAATGCTTTGGATTGAGCGTTCGCGCATAGAATTCCCCGGCGAGTTTTGAGTTTCCGTACACCTGCAGAGGAAGCGGGGAATCGTCCTCAATGTAGGGGGTATCATGCTTGCCATCAAAAACGTAGTCGGTGCTTACGTGAATCAGGGTAGCCCCAAGATCGCGCGTGATGGCGGCAAGGTTCCGAACGCCAATCGCGTTGACGGCGTATGCGCTCTCCGGATCCTTTTCGCAATTATCTACATGATGCATTGCCGCGGTGTTCACTACGACTGCCGGGCTGCATTTCTCCAGGCAAGCCTTAACCGCATCGAACTTGCCGATGTCGATGTCGGCATGAGTCAGACAAACGACGTTGTCGTGGTTTGCGATAAATGCATTGGCCACGTCGCTTCCTAATTGCCCATTCGCGCCGATGACTGCAACGTTCATTGAGCACCCACCATGGCAGGTACTTCGACTGTCGTTTCCAGATGCTTAAACGTTTGAATGTTGGAATACGTCGGGTTGTCCCAGTCTTGGAACCGGTTCCGATTTTCGATGAGGTCGTCGACGATGGACTTTACGCTTCCGGTCGGATGAAAACTCAGCACGTTTGCCGCTTTGCTTACGCTCACCTTGTAGTTCCGGAAGTCTTGAATGTGCTTAATGCACAGATTGATACGGACGTCCAAACGTTCCTCAATCCTGCTCCTCACCACATCGGCCACTTCGCCGACGGTGTAGTTCCCCGACGCCAAATTGAATACGCCGGAGATTTTTGCGTTGGCTTCGACCGCCCGGATGTACGCGGTTGCAGCATCCTCAATACTTAGGATGGGACGCCAAATCGATGGATTATTGACCGTGATCGTGCCGTCCCGCAGCGCAGTCTTGAACATCGTGTTCACAATCAAGTCCAGCCGCATCCTCGGGCTGTACCCTGAGATCGTTCCCTTACGCAAACAGATGACAGAGAATTGATCGTTCATGAGCTGCAGGGCTGCCTGCTCTCCCTGCAGTTTCGATATGCCGTACGGATAGCTGGAGCCCACCGGCCGGGTCTCGTCGTACAGCTCGTTCTCCGTGTATCCATACACCGAACAGGAAGATGCGTAGATATAGCGCTTCACCTTAGCGATCTTGGCGATGTATCCCAGGTAGGCAGGGGCGGCGGCGTTGAGAACGAAGTTCTTGCTGGGCGAATATTCCGCCATCGGATCGTTCGAGAGACCGGCGAGGAACATCACTTGGTCATAGGGTTTGAGATCGTCGACCGTGAGGTGGAAAATATCCTTGTTCAGTACGCCGACCTGATTGGGCAGATGATTGCCGAACCAGAACAACTCCACCACATCCACGTCGTATCCCCGATCGAGCAAACGTGGAATCAGTACGGACCCCAGGTACCCCGCACCGCCGGCGACTAACAATTTCATCGTTAACTCCTATTCGCATCGTGCAATTCACGTTCCACACGATACTGAAAATTTTCTGATTCCGGCGAAACCAGCCAGTCAGCAAGCGTGCGCGCTTTTCGGTCCTTATCTGAGACCAGGACATCGGTCATCGGCCACTTAATCCCGATCGCTGGATCATTCCAGCGGATTGCCGACTCCGCTCGTCCGTTGTAGAGACCCGTACACTTGTACTGAATTTCCGTACCCTCCGAGAGGGCACAGAAACCGCGAGCAAATCCGGCCGGTGCCCACACGCAACGCCGATTCTCCGTCGAAGCCTCAACGCCGACCCACTGGCCCAGAGTTGGAGAGCCTTTTCGAATATCGACCGCAACCAGAAACGCCGCCCCCACCGTCACCCGCATCAACTTGCCCATGGGTGGCTCCCACTGGAAGTGAAGCCCGCGGACTACCCCCTTCGCAGATTTCGAATGGTTGTCTTGCACGAACTCCGTCGGCAACCCAAGGGCCTTAAACTGGTCGGCCCGAAAAGTCTCGGTAAAAAAGCCCCGCTCGTCCTGAAAAATCTCCGGCACGACTACAACAACATCTCCGAGGCTTCGAGTTTCGACTTTAATTTGCATGCATGCTATCCCTCAAGACCCTGAGAGGAACATTCGCAATCCCTCTATCTTGTAAGAGATTCAGGTATTGTACACGGCCCGTTCCGGCGAAGCTGTAGTAGTTTCTCATTTAGCTGTGAGATTTCTCGCTCGGCTCCTTGGAGTGCTTGAACCAGACCGACCGAAGCTTTTCCCACTTCTTGGAGAATAACGGTTTTCTCATCATCGCCAGCATCTGCGAGTTGGTTGCCTTCCTTCTCTTCTGAACCTCTCTCCGCTTTCGTAGGATTGCCGGCAAGCACCGTAACACATCCAGCTTTGCCCGAAAGAACGCAGCACCAGTGCCTTGCTTGCTGAAATAAATCGCCGCCCCGACCTCGTACAGCAATCGATGTGGGGCCGACCTCAAAATCAGGCCCAGCGGCATATTTTTCAGGTACACGAACTCGATATTTCGCTGGGAGTAAAAGACTTGACGGGATGGAGTCTTCCGGTTCGTAGCCCGATAGCGATGGTAGACAATCGCCCCCGGAGTGTAAACGCACTCGTAGCCGCAAAGTTGCGCGCGGAAACTCAAATCCGTATCTTCGAAAGTCATGAAGAAATCAGGGTCTAGAAAGCCGATGTCCTCAAGCATCTTGCGGCGATAAGCCACCGCTCCGCCACATCCGCCAAAGACCTTACGTAATTGAGACCATTCCGGCCCGTCGAGTTCATCCCGGCCCAAATCTATTGTCGCGCCGGAGATTTCCAAGTCGAACCCGCAATTCTCCACCCGGCCGCGTTCGTCGAAGTACATCATCTTCGACGCAAAGGTCCCCGCTTCCGCGTACACCCGACTTGCCCTGTGGATTTCCTCCAGCCACTTCGGATGCGCTTCGGTGTCATTGTTCAGGAGAACGATCAGGTCTCCGTTGGCTTGCGCATATCCTGCAATATTTCCGCCCGTGAATCCCAGGTTCTCCGCCAAGGCCAACAACTTCACTTCCGGAAACTGCGTACGAACGTATTCGACCGAGCCGTCGGTAGAGCCGTTATCGACCAGGATCGTCTCGAAGTCTCGGAACGTCTGTCGCCTCATGGCGGAAAGACACTCCTCTAGAAACTGCCTTCCGTTCCAGTTCAGGACGATGACGCTAATCTCAGGCATAAGAACTAGCGGGAAACGACTGAGAATCCGTAATCCTCAGCCGTTTTCCGTACACGCCTGCTCAATTCTGAGCGAGGATCGTTTGGAGAACACTCAAAGATGCGTGCCAAACACTGACGAACTGTAAAGAACATCAAAGAGATCTGCGGCGAACGGCAAAGGCGGTTGCAGCCTGTTGAGGGCAAAGGTGACTCCAGGAATCGCCGAGGAACACCATCGAATACTCTTGGGATTGTAGTCGCATCCAAACAGTGACACGCCAGTCCCTCTGAGCAGAACCTCAAGCTGCCGTACAATCCTTCCGGGACCGCACCCCCATTCCAGTATTTTCGCGCCGGCCTTGATCTCGCTCTTTATCAACGACATTACACTTTCCGCACTCTGTAGTCCGCCGGCGAAATAATCCTCGTAGTCTACGAACGAATATGCGTCATAGGCAATTCTGGATGGAGGAAACGCCTCGCCAGGATGAGAAGCAGCGAACGCCCTGTTCTTCGGCCGATTCTTGATTGTTGTCAACCAAAACCTGATCTCGTCCGCCGCAGGAAGCAGGCGGGACTTTCTAAGCAGGGAGATTGCCTCTTGCTTCAAGCGGGGCGTCTGAGCGGATTGATTCATGTTTGGCTAAACCTTCCCGGTGTGGAGCGAACCCTCGCTCCCACTCATTTTTCCTGGGGACTGCTGTCCAGGAATCGAATCCCGAGCCTTCCGGATCGACCATCTTGAAACCCTAAGATCATCATTTTGAGGCAGGCCCGTTTGCGCCGTCCAAAGAGAACGATTCCGGCGGCATGGCGAAGCAACTTTCGAAGAATGTACAGTTTGCTCTTCCAATCCGGATAGTAATGCCAAATTGTAAACGTTTGGTTCCGCACAAAATAATATTCGCGCCAAGGAGCGTGATCCGCCCAGGTTCTCGAGAATCCCAAGAAAGTTGCCGTCCGGGGATCGCCGATCGAATGATCCAATATACTTTCGCAGACTAAGGCTATCCTGTACCCGTGGCGCCGCATCCGAAGGCAGTATTCGAAATCCACAAAGTCCATAAAAAAATCCTGTCGCGGAAGGCCGACTTTATCGACTGCTTCGCGGCGCACCAAGGTGCCGGATGAAATGACAACATCTACGAAACATACAGGTTGACGCAAAAGAGTTCGCGACGGCTTAACGAAGCCTCTTCTCCACAACAAGCCGGGATAGGGCAGCCCGCTTCCGGGATGGACGGGAAGCGGCGCCAGAATACCGATGTCGTCACCTGAGCCTTTGACGGATTCCAAGCCCCTTAAGAGCGTTTCGACCGCATCGGGTTTGGGAACGCTGTCGTCGTCCAAGAGCCACACCCAGTCATACTGCTTCTCAATCGCTGCATAAGCAAGCCCAGCGGAAAAACCCCCTCCGACCCCGAGATTCGCAGGTAGAGTCAGTACCGTAACATGCGGATATTTCTTGGACAGCACCTCCCGCGTGCTATCGGTGGAGGCGTTATCGACTACGATAATTTCTTTCAAAGCCTGAGTTTGTCGCGACAAGGCTTCTAATTGCCGGGGCAACATATGCTCGGCATTAGTAGCGACGGTCACGCTCGCGATTTTGCCGGTTCTTACCAATTGTGTCTGCGCTGATCTCCTCCGCAGCCCGTACAAACAATTGTACGGTCCTGCGGGTTACGTGAGGTTGGAGGTACGTTTGCGAGCCATTCTAATCGGGAAAATACAAAACTTTTGAATTACGGCCTGAGTGCCAAACTCCAGAACCGTCGAAAGTGTTGTAAAAAAATCCCAGAAGAAGATGAAGCCGATTGCGGATAATAGTATCGGGGACGACATAAACTTCCGGCTTATCCGTTCGCGGTGCGTCAAGAAGCCAGCGGCGAGTCCAATGGCGAAATTACACAACGCAATCCCTGCCCAAGATAAATCGAGGAAATAGTTCACCAAGTAGGTATGGACGCCGTCGATGATGTGAGGATCTGAGACGGCGGCCTCGTGAGGATTGACGGGAGCCCAAAACGAAGGCAGAAGGTCATATAGGAATGAAAATGTGGGTGCGGTGAAGTGGGCGTTCTTAATAATCCAGCACATGTTAGAGATCGGAAGCGAGAAGTAGGAGACCGGCCAAAGGACAACCATGGGCCAGTCGCGAAATTCATTCCTAATTTCCATGCCCTCGAAAAAAGCATCTTCGGCCGTTCGGTTGTTACCAATTACATCCATGGCAACCAAAGCGATCAACAAGGCGACAGTTGCGCGAACGTAAATTTTACGTTTGCTGGCCGAAGTTCGAATAGAGTAAAAGACTACAGCCTGCGACATGGCCATCAATATCGGGCCCCTGGCGACATAGACCAGCAGTATCCCAAGCGAGGAGCACCGCCAAAACCAACGCCGAACTTCCGACTCTTCTAGAGCTGAATTAACAAAAAGGGCCATCGCCATCGGAAAGAGGATTTGCTTTAGCCTTCCATATTCGAGATAAACGACGGTTGACACGCCAAAGAAGCCGAATATGGGAGGTGGGCCTACTGTCAGGTAGTTGAAAATAACGATCGGAACGATACAGAGACACAGGAACCAGTTAATTTTGCGGAGGAGCCCGGAATCGATTCTATAAGAGAGAGAGACTTGTGGTTCTGGATGGGCATAGTTCGCGAGCCGGACCGCTCCGACGCCGGCCAACAGAGCTAACAGGGAAACGAGAAACAGAATGACGCCCATCGACCGGTCCGGATAGGTCAACTCGGAAACTTGTAGCTCCAGCGAACCAAGCATCACCGCCCAAACAGCCAAGAACAGATAGACTGGATGACAGTAAAAAGGCAGTTCCGCGAGAGGACGAAGTCGGTATGCCACTGCATTCATAGAGGCCATCACGCTCTACGACCCATTCGGAGAATTTTCTTCTTCAGTCCGGGATTTCCGGGAAATGCGGCTGGCGACTCTGCGCACATTCGTCCGGACGCTGTCGAAAATCTGCTGTGCCAACATCTTCCCGGGATCCATTGGGTCGATCTCCTGCCAGCGCGCGCGTGCCAACACCCACACACACGCCATAACAAACACGAACCCAGTCCCCATGAACATCAGGAACAACCGCGGGGGATACGATTTATGCTCCGGGACGTCCGCTACATCAAGGACCTTCACGCTCGGCGTTTCTCTGGCCTCTTCCACCTTCGCCAATTCGTACTGCTTGGTTAATGTCTCAAACACCGCTTCCTGCACTCGCGTGCGACGATAAAGATCGGCCCATGTGACACCGAGAAGCGGCAACTGCCGGATCGAGGGGTACAAATCTTGAGCCGGCTCGCCCGATTCCCCACTTGGAGAAGATACGGCTCCTGCGTTGCCGCCGGCGTTTCCTCCTAATTTCTGCAGTTGGTGTCGATATTCCTCGATACGAGCCTGAAGCGACCGCACACGCACATTTTCAGGCGTGTAAATCTGGCGCAGCCCTTCGAGCTCGGTTTCGGCCGCGATCAATTGCCCCTCCAACTGAGCCGCTGCGCCGATCATCGCGCGCCCTTGCTCCTTGACGTCGATGGCGGTGTTCTTGCTGGCGAACTGGCTGAAGTCTTTCTCTGCCTCTTCCAATCCCTGCTGCACCTCGCCCAGTCGCTCCTCCAGAAAGACCCTTTCTTTATGAGCGGAAGAAGTGTTCAGCATGATGACGATGCGGTTCAACGCTTCCACGTATTCCCGTGCCATTGCCGCAGCGCGATCCGGATTCCTGTCGCTCACGGTGACAGTGATGATTCCGCTCTTGCGGTCGGAGGAAACGTCCGTATTTGCATCCAGCATTTTCCTGGCATCTTCAAAACGCCGGACACCATACAACTTTCGCAGATCAAATTTGTTGATGAGTTCGTCCGCCACCGTCCGGCTATGCAGCACGCCAATGAACATGTCGCCCGTGGTCTTCAACCCGAGCAATTCGGTCCCGATGCCTCCAATATCTCCGCCGCCCCTTCCCACGGCCGCCAGCATCGAGGCCATTCCTTGCCCAGCTTGATCGGGAGGCATGAGTCGCGTGGTGGAGGAGTAGCGCACCGGAATCAGAAAAGCGATGATGGTCGAAGCGACCAAGCCAATCGCCGCGCGGCGAAAAAGAAATCGCCTATGCTCCCAAAGCAAGGCGAGCCACGCGACGGCCCTCCCCGCAGCACGAGGCTGTTCTTCAGCATCCAAGACCAATTCCGGCTCGAGCTCCGGTCCGGGATATTGCGCCTCTCGCTTTGTAATTTCTTTCGTCGCCATCTCTGGTCAATCAGCGCCTAGGGTGTACGACCAAATCACTACTCTGAACTAGTCTTACGCGAAAATCTTTTAGGCCAGAACGTCAACTGCAGCGAGGACGTCACGTTCGACTGCATGGTCGGAGCGATCACCGGGAAATTCCAGACTTCGTATTGAACTGCCGCTGCAATACTGAAGGTCGAGCGCGCCCAGAAGTTCGCGCGAGCGGAGACGTCAGTCAAAGTGCCGCCATCGGGGACGAATTCGCGACTGACTTTCTGATGTCGAAAGCTGAACTGCAGGTTGTTGCGTGGAGTAAACCAATAGGTGCTCCAGGCTTGGGCGCCCTGTCCCGCCCTCCCCATCCAGTTTCCCATAAGCTTGCCCCAATTGGTTTGACCATTCAGATAGCGGCTGCTCAGGTAAACAAAGCCGGGGCCAACCTTCCCCCCGATCGGTATGTCGGTATAACCGCCCTCGACTCGGAGATCGAGCTTGGGAATTCCGGGAACGCGGGACAAATACAGTCCCGAAACCCAGGCCGAACGATCCCAGTAGGCGACCGGAGAAATTTCATCATCGGAGAAGCCATCCGCATAAAATGTCAACCAATTCCTGACCCACGGCAGACGATAGGAAAGATCAAAGGCCGTCTGCGCATCGCCCGGATAACCAGGGGTGCCGGGTACATACGAGGATGGTTTGGGAAAAATCGCATGCAGAAATTTGTTCCAGGTGAAAGGAATGCCCTGCCCTGCAAACATCGTATTGTAGGAAAATCCAAACTCCACGTTCGGCGTGGGCTTGAAGGCGAACTTTTGGGCAAGTATCATCGGCTGGGGATTTAGCAGGGCGCCGAAGATGTATCCCGTCGAAGCGGCATAATCCGCGTAATGTCCGCCGAGCTGGCCAAGGAAAAACTCCCACCGTATCGGGCCCATGAGCCCGAGGATGCTAGGCAGCTTGAAGGGAGAGACACGGTCAATTTTGAGCATGCGGATGGGCTCAGCGTTGTTGCTGAACATCATTGGCCCGCTCGCGTCGGGGCCCCACCATTGTGCCTGCTTGCCGAAAGTGATCTGAAAATTACCGATATTCATCCCCACGTAGGCTTCCAGCGGATCGAATTCGCTCCGCGTCGCGATCGGTGTCGCCGGAGGTTCGCTCGGGAAATGGTCGAGTTGCTGAATCAGCAGGCGCAGTGAGTCCGAAAGCGGCGGAGGGCCCGGCGCTTCCTGAAATTCGGTTCGAGCATAACCAACAAAGGGGCCGTCGGTGACCCATCCAGACATTCCGGTAACATTGTTGTAGCCCTGCCCGTAAGGCCGACCGTAATCATTGACAATGGTCTGGCCGAAATTGTAACCATCCGTCAACGGACGGCCCGTGATCGCTGTACTCCGTGTGTAGGCCGATTCGAGTTGGACAGCGGCGTTATCTCCCCCGCCGAGCAGGTTCATCTCGGCACCGAATTCTCTCTGCAGGTCGCCGTATAGCCGCGACGCCTCGCTCTCATCGTTGTCGGCGCCGGCAATCCTGTCCTGCGATTCTTCCACCAGCCGAGCACACTCCATGCGTGTCCAGGGACGCATTCCTAAGAAACTGCTGTCAACGTAGCCCATCGCAATCAGACGATTGAGAGCCGGATAGATCCAGCTGTCCAGGGGCACATAGGGCGAGCCCATGTACTTAGCCTGCCAATGGGACGGGCGATCCGGCCGAATCGCGGGTGTTTCCCAAGTTCCGCCTCTCAGTTCGGGATTGTGATGGTGCCGGTAGACGTACTCGCTAGTCAAATATCCAATGGCGGCGCCGATGAGAACGTCCGAGGGAAAGTGCCGCTTCGCATTGATCCGGGATGCGCTTATCACGGTCGCCATCCCGTACGAGAGAAACTTCATGAAGGGACTCGGATACTCGTGTGCCACGATGCCCGCGATTGCCCAGGCCCCCGCGGTGTGTTCGGACGGAAAAGATGAACCGCCCTTCCAGAACTGCCCACTCCCATTTCCCTGGTAAGGGCGTTGGCGTCCGGTAGCAAACTTGAGGGCCTCCACCGCAATCAGGCTGTCGATGGCCGCTTCACCGCTGAGAAAGCCCGTTTCACGCTGGTGCTCGTTATGGGTCAGCAGTCCCAGAAAGTAAAGTCCCCCGGCGCCGCCGGCCATCGAGTAGGCTCCGTAATCCGAGATGTGGCGGTAGCGCAACATTGTATTCGGGTCGTTTGATAGATGGCGGCTCATATCGCTATCTGTCACCAGCAGTCCAGCAGCAAATCCTCCGAGCGGGACCAGCCACGTGGCGTCGGAAAAACGAGCCTTGGAAGGACTGGTCCACATGCCGATCTGATCGTGGAGAAACGCTTTCGGTAGAGTAAAGACTTTATTCTCTGTCTGGTTGGGCTGGGGAGCATCCGGAGTATCTGCCGCAGCAGGACTGTCCGTGCGCCCAGTCTGCGGGTGAGCCGGATTCGCCGGATGCCCGTCGAGGTCTGGCGGGGTAACCGGGCGGGTGGACTGCCCGAATGCGAGCGCCGTAGTTGCCAGAAAAAAAAACATCGCCCTGAGCCATCCTGTTCTCACTCGTCGATTCACGAACCGTCCTCAGTAGGCTGCGGCTAAAATTGCGCTTGTGGTTATCGAGCTTAACGTCTGCGCATTCTGCATCAGTGTCTTCCAAATCGGCGGACCGCCAAGCGCTTTTTCGGGAACCACTACCATGTCCCCGGGTTGCAGCGACACACTCAAGCCGTCGCCGGAAATCCAGGATGCCCCGTGACCGATCACGGTGCCGTCGGCGCGAATTACAAAAGTGGCCCTCTTGTTTGCCAAGTTTGTCGTACCACCTGCCTGCTCCAGATACCACTTGGCACTCTTGCCCGGCCTATACGCAACGGCCGTAGGGCCGTATACCTGCCCCTGCACCAGCACATAACTCGCACGTTTTGGCACTACGAGAACATCGCCGGCCCTTACCGTAACGTCCCGAGAAGTGTTCGCCCAGTTCTTGATATTGGAAGAAATCTGGATCGTGACGCGGCCCGAGGGAGGACTATTCATCAAGTTATCGAGCGTGCTCTGCCACTGCACCAGGGCCGACTCCGCCGACAGCTTTTGGTCCGGGTCGGTGGCGCTAGTCGCGGTAAGTTTCAGACTGGTCTGCTGTTCACGTACTCTCTGGACGAGTTCACCATAGGATCTCTGTTCAAGCTTCTGCACTTCGGTTCGCAGCAGCACCGCGCCATACGGATACGCCCCAGGTGCAAAGCCGCCCGCGCGCAACAATACAGAGCTCAATCTTTCCCCCGGGCGAATTCCGTAACTCCCTGGATGAACCACTTCGCCGCGTATCGTGATCGAGGCTCCGAGATCATTCCAACCCGGCACTTGCTTGACCGTAAGCACGTCGCCATTGTTCAACACGGGACTCCCGTCCGAGTTGGCAGCCAGCGCATCAGCCAGCACGATCTGTTGCTGCTTGCCTGTGACCTGCTTATCATCTTTCCAGTAATAGTGAGTGAGATCGGCGGTCTTGGTGTCGGCGCTCTGCTTTATACCGCCGGCGGCGTGAATCAAATCAGAGATCCTCATGTCAGCCGTCAGCGGATACCGCCCGGGCCGTGCCACCTCGCCTTTCACGTAGACTGTCGCAGGATCCGCCGCTGCTGGATTTTTGTGCACCAGCACCCGATCACGCGAGTTCAAGACAATGTCGTCCGTCGGATTGCCATCCAGCGCGCTGCTTAGCCGGACGTTGAAAATCTTCAGCGTACTATCCGACATGTAGCGAAATACCTGCGCATCCCCGGTCGCAGCGTCAGGCGCAAGGCCGCCGGCCAGATGAATGGCATCGCTCAGATGGATATCCCCCGAAGTCTGGTATGTTCCGGGAGCGCGCACGTCGCCCCAAACCGACACATCTGGCGGATTCTCAAAATCGTAGCGTCCAAAGAACTGAACCGTATCCAGAGGCTTCAGTTCTGGAGCTTTCGCGGGATCGGCCAGCGCTGCGGCCACGCTAAAGCTCTGAACCGTTGGACGATAGTCCGGCAGGCTCAACCGGATGATCTCGCCGTATTGCAAAGCTGGTTCAGGCAGCAAATCGTTGTAGGAACTGACCAAGTCCGTGACCCGCATTCCCGGATGGTACGAGTACTTGCCGGGGCGAATGACGTGTCCTTCCAGGTACACCGCGTCCTGCGCATAGGGAGCGATGGGAAAAATCCGGATTTTATCGCCATCCTGGATCTGGAACGACTCTAGACGCTTGGTAACTGCGTCCGGCGGATCACCCTGCGGAACGTCCAGGTTTAGCATCGTCAGCTTCTCATGCGCGACAGTCCGCTGAACTTCGATATGCCGCAAGGTCGCAGAGGGCAGCAGGCCACCGGCCAGAGCAATCGCATCCGCCAGAGACTTTTCGTCCTTCTGTTCGTAAAGGGCAGGACGCCGAACCATTCCCTCAATTGTGATCTCGGGTCCCAAGGGAGGAACCATCACGGTGTCGCCGTTTTCCAGTCGCTGTATGTCGCCCTTGACTCCGTGCAGCAGCAGATCGTAAACGTCAACATCCTGTACCAACTCATTCCCTCGATAGTGCTTCAGGATGCGTAACGATCCGCGGCCCGTGGGACCTCCCGCCGCAAACAAAGCATTGAGCGGGGTCGACAGAGAACCTACGTCATAGGCACTTGGCCGAATAACATCGCCGACCACATACACGCGAATCGTTCGCAACCGTGACAGTGACACGTCGGCTGAAACGTCCCGAAATTGCGTGCGCAGCGTCTTCTGCACAGATTCCTGCACTTCCGCCAGCGACTTGCCGGCTACCATCAACGGCCCCACCTCCGGCAGACTAATCCGCCCCTCTCGATCCACTACTTTGTAGAATCGGCGTGAAACGCCGCCCCACAGATCGACCGACACGCCGTCGCCAGGCCCAAGCACATAATCGGGCCCAACCGGAAGATCCATCGGCATCGTCTGAAGGTCGCGCGTCCCGTTTTCAAATACCTGCATGCCGAACCGCTCGACGGCGGGTGGCCGCGCCGCAGCTTGCAGATACATGTCGTACAACGACGGAATCTCTTGGTATGGGTTCGGCCGTCTTAGCATCCGCTGAGTCGGGCTGATTGCCTCGCGCGCGCGCCGCGCGTTCCACTGCGCGGTGGGATTGTTCCCAAGGTCGTAGGTCGATGCGCTGGTTGAAGAGCGATAAAAGCCGCCATCATAGGAGGCCGCGCCGTTGGTTCCAGCCCTCCCATACGGGTTGCCGTACAACCCCTGACTTAAGTCTTCTGCGGCGAAGTCAGAATTCATAGACAGTATCTTCAATTTGACTGCCGCCCGTTGCCTGACTCGGCGCCTGTATCGAGTCCATGTACCCTCGTTGCGGCTGGCTTCCGTCCTGCTCCGTTTGGGAATTCTGTCCGTATGACGATGGGCCGCTGAATGCGCTCCCGGGCTGCGCTTGCTCCATCAACAGCGGATCCTGGCCGTTGGTTCTTAACAGTTCGGTGACGTCGTTCGAGGGGGCTGTACGCTGAGGTGGGTTGTACGGAACGGTGGGAGGAATCGTCAGGGGGTTTTGCAGACCGGGGATTTCCGTAGGAACTGGATTCGTTCCGGGCTGCTGTTGCGGCAATTGCTGAATCGAAGGATTACTGCCGTTGTTCGGTGCCGGGCAATTGCGGCTGCGTGGGTCGCAGTATAGCGTCCGGTTCAACTCCTGCTGTTGTAACTGTCGCGCCTTTGCTCTTTCTGCCTCCTCGTCCTGCGCTATCCACTTTACCCGCTCCTGGATTAGGAGATTCTGCTGCTTCGCCATGAGAGATTCGGGATTGACTGCGGGCTGCAAGTATCCGTACTTCTGCACTAGCGAGGTGGCCACGGAGCGAAAGGTAATGTCGTTTTCCAACCGATCGAAGATGGCTTCGTCCGTAAGATCGGAGTCTGAAACCAGCTGACCGTGGTCGGTAGCGTCTTTCGCGATCCAGCGCTTCAGTTCCACCATTAGACCCGGGTCTTTGTGAAGGATCGCGACAAGCTGGCCCACCGTGGCGGCGACGTGCTCCATATTCTGACGCCCCAGCTCGGACCTCTGGACTGGCGGTTGCGGGCGCGCCTGTGCGACCACGGTAAAACTAGCGGCAGCCAGACAAAACACAGCAAGCAATGCCGCCCTGCGGCCCCAGCCGCGTGGCGCAAACAAGCCAGCAAATCCGGCAGAAATCATTCCGTTAATTGTAATCAATCCTGAAGCCCACCTCGCCAGGGGCACGAATGCCTCAGATTCGCGGATCCACGCCAATGCAATGCCTGCGCGGATCTGATTTGGTCTTCGCCCATGCCGCTGCTGCAAGCATCTCGCCGGCGTGGTAGCACCTGAGATCCTTAGCAACGTTCTTTTTGGAAAGGGTCCTTCCAGGCCAGCACGAAGGACCCGCGCCACCCTTAGCTTAACCCAGTTAAGCTGGAAAAGTCTTGTGTTCTGATTTGATTCAAAACCTTTATTCCGGCAGTGGCAGAATGGGGCAGATTCGTGGGCTAGGCGCCCTCCATACTGGTAACACCTTACTACAAGGTAATCAAGGTGTTGGACCTCTTGGGATCAGCTTTTGGACAGCTCAATCCCCTTTCGTCAACCAATTTCCCTTCAGTGGTATGCTAACCAGGGTGCTCTCGATTGACCTGATCATGTAATCGGTGACGTTTGATGTGGGTGAAGACGACATCGAACGCGTTTGAAGAGTGCGGGGCCGCAAGGAGTGAATCTACCCATGGGGAAAACAGCTCTGATTACCGGAATCACAGGTCAAGACGGCTCGTACTTGGCCGAACTTCTCCTGAACAAAGGTTATGTGGTGCATGGCATTAAGCGCCGGTCCAGCAGTTTCAATACTTCTCGCATCGACAACGTCCTTCCGGACTGGCATGAGCGTGAAGCGCGGCTGTTTTTACATTTTGCCGATCTTTCTGACTCGACCAGCCTGGTCCGGCTTCTCTATCGCCTTCAGCCAGATGAAATCTATCACCTGGGTGCTCAGAGCCATGTTCTAGTGAGCTTCGAGATCCCCGAATATACGGGCGATATTACCGGACTCGGCACCGTCCGTTTGTTAGAAGCCATACGTGAATCAGGGATCAAAACCAAGTTTTATCAAGCCTCAAGCAGCGAGATGTTCGGGAAAGTGACCGAAACCCCACAGCGGGAAACCACGCCGTTTCGGCCTTGTAGCCCCTACGGTTGTTCCAAGCTCTATTCGTACTGGACGACTGCCAACTACAGAGAAGGGTATGGTCTCTTTGCATGTAATGGCATTCTCTTCAATCATGAATCGCCGCGGCGAGGAGAGACCTTTGTCAGCCGTAAGATTACCCGGGCAGTGGCGAGGATTCGCGCCGGCTTGCAGCAACGGCTCTATTTGGGAAATCTCGATGCGAAGCGCGACTGGGGCTATGCGCCTGAATACGTGGATGCGATGTGGCGCATGATGCAACTCGACGAAGCAGACGATTTTGTTGTAGCGACTGGTGAAACGCACACGGTGCGTGAGTTTGTACAAACGGCATTTGACTATGTGGGGCTCGACTGGGAGAAATACGTTGAGATCGACCAGAAATATTTTCGTCCCAACGAAGTTGACATTCTCCAGGGCGATGCCAGTAAAGCGGAGCGCGCGTTCGGTTGGCGACCCAGGGTAAGACTGAACGAACTGGTAAAATTGATGGTCGATGCCGATATCAAGCAACTTGCCGACCAGATCGAGGGACGCTTAGCGCGGCAGACGTCATCTCTGGAATGAGGTGGAGTCGGCTGATTCCCGGTTTCGCTGTGAACGTTGCGGATCAAATATAGGCGATTTCTTCTCCTTCATGAAATTTCCCTTGAACTTTAAATCGCCCTCCGGTTTTAAGCTTGAACTCCTAGCTAGTTTCGCCGGCACAGGCTGGTCGGGCATAGTTCAACTCGCTTGCATCCCCGCTTACATCAGACTGATGGGTATTGAATCCTATGGATTGATTGGTTTCTATGTGGTGTTGCAGGCCATGCTGCAGGTGTTAGATTTAGGACTCAGCCCGACTATGAACCGCGAAATGGCCCGCTACTCGGTGCAACCGGAGAAAGGTGCTGACGCACGGGATCTTGTGCGGACGTTGGAAATTGGCTACTGGCTCATTGGATTGGTCATTGGCGCGGGCATACTGACCGCGTCGCATTGGCTAGCTGTACATTGGCTCGGGGCCAGTGCGATGCCGGCAAAAAAGGTCACGCAAGCGGTGATGCTTATGGGAGTCTTGGCAGTTTTCCAGTGGCCCGTTAGCTTTTATCAAGGCGGACTAATGGGGCTTCGCCAGCAAGTACTTTTGAACGCGCTTAAGGTGGGGGCCGCCACTCTTAGCAATATTGGTGCCGTTTTGGTTCTGTGGCGCGTCTCACCCACCATTAAGGCGTTTCTCTTATGGCAAGTTGGCATCAGCGCATTGCTGGTTATGGCATTGGCCAGTTGTTTTTGGAGTAGTTTGCCAAAATCCTCTCGGGCGGCGCGGTTTGATCTCGCCATCGCGAGAAGTGTGTGGCGCTTCGCCGCTGGCATGACTGGAATCGGCGTCCTCACACTTATTCTGACCCAGGCTGACAAACTTCTTGTAAGTAAATTATTTAGCCTCAAGACGTTCGGTTACTACGCCCTAGCTTGGTCTGTGGCCAACAGCCCTCTGATCATTGCAGGTTGCGTGTTCAGCGTCGTGTTTCCCCGGCTCTCAGCCCTAGTGTCAGCAGGGGACAAGAATGGGATCAGCCAGTCCTATCACCGTAGTGCTCAATTGATGGCTGTCTTCGTCTTGCCCATCGTGGCGGTCCTCTCATTGTTCTCTTTTGAGGTCCTTCGGCTTTGGACGGGAAACAGTGAGACAGCGGCGAACACCGCCCCCGTCCTCAGCGTGCTCCTAATCGGCTCGGCAATGAATGCACTCCAGTGCCTGCCTTATATGCTCCAACTTGCTTTTGGTTGGACGACATTGTCGCTTCTGGCCGGCCTCATCTCGATCTCAGTTCTCGTCCCGCTGATGTTTCCGATGACAAAACACTTCGGACTCGTAGGCGCGGCGTCGATTTGGGCGATACTGAATGTCTTGAATGTGCTTATCGCCGTACCCATCGTGCATCGCCGGCTATTGCCGGGTGAGACCTGGAAATATTTTAGCGATATCGGTCTACCTCTTTTGGGAAGCATCGTGACGGTAACGATCGGACGGTTAGTGTTTGGGTTTGCGAGAATCGAGTCCCACCTAGCGATCTCTGCTGTTCTCGCGGGCCTGTGGCTCGCGAGTCTGTCAGTCGCAATTTTGGCGGCGCCTGATCTCCGGGATGGAATCCGACGATACGGCTCCAAGCTGAGCCCATGTTGAATGTTTAGAGGAACGGTCGATCAACGAGGGATTCTTGATAGGCAGTTCTTGTCCCCAAGGGAACTCGGCCCGTACTTCGGGGAACGTCGAAACCCCCTGCGAACACGCCGTAGCCATGGAGTTTGTTAAGAAATGAAGTTGCTATTCGTGACCTGCGCGTTGCCGCACCCACCCGTCAGCGGCAGTACGCTAATTGCGTCGCATCACATTGAACACTTGGCCGGCCGCCACACGATTGACTTAATCTCTTTCAAGGATAGGAAACATCCTGCCGATCTGGGGAATCTTCCTGGCTGGTGCAATAGCATCGAGTTGATTGATCGTCCTCCTCGGTGGCGCGTGGCCTTGCAGATGATCAAGGGTCTCGCCGTTGATCCGAGCACTGAGATTTCGCAGTGGAAGTCGGCGGTGATGGCGAGGGCCGTGGACCGTCGACTCGCCAGGGAAAACTATGACGTTGTTCTGTTTCAACTCGCACAGTCGGCTCAGTTCCGGCCAAGTTGGTACCAAGGACCCACGATTTGGAGCTTCGAGGCACCCATCGCCTTGAAGATGCAGCGGGAACTCCCCGTACAACGCTGGCATACTCGACTGTGGAATAGGCTGATCATTCGGCGCCTAAAGAGATATGAAAAGGAACAGGCGCCGCACTTCGATTGCATTACTTGTTTGAACGAGGAAGAATACCCAGATTACAGATCTGCACTAGGTGGTACCAGAGTGCAGGGCATCCCTTACGGAGTGGAAGTAGACTTCTTTTGTCCATCGGACAACGTCCCTCGCAGGGAAGGGATGATCGTAATTACGGGCAACATGTTTCACCGGCCTAACGTTGATGCGGTCGATTATTTCTGTAAGGATATTTTCCCCTTGATCTGCAAGCAAGAACCGTCGGCGGTTTTGTGGATAGTGGGGGCTGGTCCAGTGCGGTCTGTGAAAAAGTGGAGCAATCCGCGAATTCGTGTAACTGGTTTCGTGCCGGATATTCGCACTTATCTGCGACAGGCGATGGTGAGCGTTTCTCCCATGCGTGCGCGCGTAGGAACTCTCACAAAGGTATTGGAGGCGCTAGCCTGCGGCACGCCAGTGGTCAGTACCACAGCAGGAAACTGCGGAATCGGAGGAATTTCCGGAACGCATCTTTATGTGGCGGATGAACCAGCACAATTTGCCGACAAGGTCGTGGCGTTATTAAGGCGAGACCGGTGGTCTGAATTGTCGCGACAGGGTCGAGAATTTGTTGAAGAACGCTTTACATGGGACAGGAGCAGTGCCAAACTCGAACAAATACTTAAGGAGTTGGTCGCTGCCAGAAAACCTGATATCCCTTTCGAGGAGTCGTGTCCCAGTCTCGAGGGGAGCATTTGATGGGTTGTTTTCGAGTACCTCATCGCATTTCAGTTTTAGGAGCGCTTGGGGTCAGGGCTCCACCGAACGCGTGTCGATGGCCTTGGATCTCGTGGCAACGAGCGAAAGGATCGAGACCCTTGAACCTTAAAACATCGGGCGGTGTGCGAGTTCAGAAAGACTCGCGCGGAAAAGTTGCTCCCATACCTTGGGCTAAACCTAGTTTTTGGGGCAATGAACAACGATACGTTGCCGAGGCCCTGACTTCCACTTGGATATCCGGCGGCGCATTCGTCGAGCGGCTTGAAAGGGAGTTTGCGAAGTACACTGGCGCCCGCTACGCTATGACTTCTTCCAATGGCACGACAGCCTTGCACATGGCGTTTCTGGCCTTGTCAATAGGACCGGGGGACGAGATTGTGGTTCCAGGTTTTGCCTTTATGGCGGCCGCGAACGTGGCGCTTCATCTCAAGGCCAAACCAGTATTTGCTGAGGTGGATCCATCAACTTGGTGCATGACCGCAAATGACGTGGATAAGTGTCTCACGCCACGCACAAAGGCCATCATTCCCGTACACACGTACGGCAATGTCTGCGCCATGGATGAAATCATCGCCTTGGCCAAGGACAGATCGGTTGCGGTTGTTGAGGATGCGGCGGAGGCTTTCGCGTCACGCTACAAAAATCGCCAAGCTGGCAGTATCGGCCTACTCGGCACGTTCAGTTTTCATGCCACGAAGACGATAACCACGGGCGAAGGCGGGATGGTGGTCACCAACAGTTCCGAGCTCCATGACAAACTATACTTATTCCGCAATCATGGTATGCAGCGCACGCGTTACTGGCACGAGCTTCCCGGCCATAATTTTCGGCTCACAAACATGCAGGCCGCTATGGGATGCGCGCAATTTGAAGGTATCGACCAGATCGTTGCCGAGAGGCAGCGCGTCTCTGCTTCCTACCGAAGGTGTCTATCGGATATCCCCGGCGTATTACTGCAAGCCTTTGAAGAAAGTGTGGACCCCGTAGTTTGGGCTGTCGCGGTCAGGCTCGACCCGCGGGCTTACCCGCAAGGCCGAGACGCAGTCATACGTCAGCTACAAGAGGACGAGATCGAGACACGTAACGGATTCTACGCGGCCAGCATGCTTCCGCATCTGTACGCGTGTCCTCGGCTTCGCATCTGTGAGGATCTTGCCCAACAGGTAATCAGCTTACCCACCTACTGTAGCCTCGAAGACAGCGAAATCGAGTTCATTTGTTCCAGGTTAGGGAGCCTGCGCAACTAGTTGCAAAGTACTGACTCACAAGTCCTTGAGTGTCGCCGACTCACCGCGGAATGGAAAGAGCCGTTGTTGGCATTTCTGAGTGCTCTTGAAGGGGCGAACGAGACCGACTTCTTTCACCCCCATCCGTTTGATGACGAAGCCGTCGAAAGGATCATCCACCGCGACGGCCGGGATCTTTACTATATTCTGACTAACGGAGAGGGTGTTCTGGGGTACGGCATGCTGAGGGGTTGGGACGAAGGATATGCGATTCCCAGTTTGGGAATTGCCATCCACCCCGGCGCTCGGGGCAGGGGGCTAGGTAAAATTCTTATGTGTTTCCTGCATGCCGCCGCACGACTGCGCGGGACCAAGGCAATTAGATTGAGAGTGAAGAGGGACAATAGCAAGGCATTAAAACTCTATCGCGACTTGGGTTACATTTTTCATTCTGAGGAAGATCAATATCTCGTCGGGCTTCTGGCACTTGACCAACGTTCCTAGTGAACTGACAGTGGTCACTGTGGTAAGAAAAACGGAATACGTGCTACACAGCCAGTAGCTTGTCAAATGTAAGGGAAACAATGAGGGTTAGAACAACCTGCAGAGTCTGTGAAGGGGCGTTTGAGACCGTGCTCTCTTTAGGTGAGCAATATGTCTCGGGCTTTGTCTCTCCACAGCAGCCGGACGGACCTAAGGCTCCATTGGAACTGGTTCTCTGCCAGCAATGCCGACTCCTGCAATTGCGGCACACGGTCCCGGGCGACATGATGTATCAAAACTATTGGTATCGCTCCGGAACAAACCAGACCATGCGGGATGCCCTCGCGGACATCTCCGGCGCAGCCGCGAAATTGGTCCACCTCAAGGCGGGCGATTCTGTCTTGGACATTGGCTGCAATGACGGTACCCTTCTGGGCTCCTACGACGTGCCAAGGCTCTACAAAATTGGCTTCGATCCAGCCCAAAATCTAGCCGCCTTTTCGCGAAAGATAGCGGACAAAGTCCTCATTGGATTTTTTGACGCGGACCGCTTCTTGGCGGACCCTGACCTGCAAAGATTTCGCCCGAAAGTGGTCACCTCCATTGCGATGTTCTACGACTTGGAAGATCCGAACAAATTCGTCTCGGATATTCGGCGAATTATGCACGCTGAGGGTGTGTGGATCGTGCAGATGAGTTACCTCCCGCTCATGCTCCAGCAGAATGATTTCGGAAACATCTGTCATGAACACCTGGAGTATTACTCGCTGCAGTCTCTGGAATACCTGCTCCACCGGCACGGCTTTTCGATTGTGGATGCGCAACTGAACGACGTCAACGGCGGTAGCATTCGAGCCTTTATTCGTAATCGCGCGGCGGACCCGAATGCTTTCGGCGACGAGGCTTATCGGAAGCAGGCTGCGGCACGACTGTCCAGGCTGTGTGAAAGTGAAGCGGAGTTGGGATTGGACCGGACGACCCCTTATCGAGAGTTTGCCGAGCGGGTCCAGGGAATAAAGCGGCAAGTTTGTGATTTCATCAAAGATCAAGTCGAACGAAAAAAGAAGGTCTTTGTTTACGGCGCATCGACCAAGGGCAACACCATGCTCCAATATTTCGGGCTGGATAATTCACTGATCAGTGCCGCAGCCGAGCGCAACCCGGACAAATGGGGCATGGTGACAGTCGGCACCCGTATACCTATCGTTTCCGAAGCAGAGGCTCGAGCTGCAAAACCGGATTATTTCCTGGTCTTGCCGTGGCACTTCATCGAAGAGTTCAAGGCGCGGGAACGTGACTACCTCTCCTCCACAGGTAGGTTCATCGTGCCGCTTCCGCAGTTTCAGCTGATCTGATCCGGCTTTGGATTGAAGTGTAGTTGATGATGACCATTGCAAGCCCGGGAAACGGTGCCAGTGTCCACTCCCCGGGTGCCCATCGTTGCCACTACCACGCCGCCCGACCCGATCTATATCGTCCGGATTTACGTGGATGGCGCTGCGGTTCTCTACTCGCCTCAATCGACCATCAACCAGTTCCTCTGGATGCCGAATGGACAACAAACGGTGGAAGTGGTGGCCGAGGACAGTGCAACCCGTGAGGCTCTCAAAAAGCAAGATCATAGCGCAGCTTCACGGCGCCCGTCACAGTCCCCTAAGCTTCGCCGCTCACGCTTCTCTCAACGTCATGTTTTGGTATTAGACCTACCGACTCCTCCCTAGGGCGTTTCACGGTCTTTTCCCTTTGACACTCGGGTGAATGCTGTATAGATTTGGAACCACTCCGCTCAGCAATACCCGCTAACCACCGAGGGCTCGTTCAGGGACTGGTTTAGCGGCCAGAACGACCAAGGGTGGTCCTGCCTGAGACGTCGGGTGTGATCCCCTCTGTTTGACTGGTTCCACCGGCTTCCAAATACATTCCAACGGGAGAAAAAGCCCTAAATGAAAAAGCATGCCCTTATTTCTATCTACATTCTTATGTGTGTTCTAGCGGCGGTCCCAGCTTTTGCCGGAGTGACCGTGTCGAGTCCTGGCAACGGCAGCACGGTGGGTACATCGGTTAAGTTTGTGGCTTCAGCCGGTACGTCGTGTTCAAAAGGTGTGGCTTCAATGGGTATTTACCCTGCGCCCTATCAATTGGCATACACGGTTAGCGGAGCCAGCCTGAATACCAGCCTCAACTTCAACCCTGGAACTTACAATGTCGTGGTCGAGGAATGGGACAATTGTGGTGGCGCGACCACGTCCACCGTGACGATTTACGTGAAAAGTGGGCAAAGCGGCGTATACGTGACCTCACCCGCTAACAACAGTACGGTCGGCTCCCCGACGAATTTTGTTGCAACCGCAACCACCACCTGTTCGCCAGGCGTTGCCTCCATGGGTATCTACACCGGGCCGAATCAGTTGGCATATGTGGGAAACGGCGCGAGCCTCAACACCAGTCTGACTCTGAGTCCTGGAACCTACAACACGACGGTCGTGGAGTGGGATAAATGCGGCGGAGCGGCTACCGCCCCCGTCAACATCACCGTGGCCTCTTCAGGAAAAACTTTCTGGAATGTCCAGCTTTCAGGCGGCTGGAACGGCTATGCTCAGCAGCCTCCGAACTACAGCGATTGCACCGGCTGTACCCCGAGTGGGCCCGCAACCACTTGGGCCATGTACCAATTCAACAAGTCCATCACGCTTTCGGGCAACTCGACTCAATACAACATCGGCGGCACCCTGGCGTATTCCGATGTCCTCTGGAACAACCACCTGATCGGCGACCTGTCTTCTCAAGGGCTTCCCGATACCAGCCACACCCTCGTCCAAACGCTTCACGACTTCACCTACGACGTATATTTTTTCAGCTATAACGTCTCGTCTGCCCAGGCGCTCGAATTCGATGTCAACCAGTTCTTTAACGGCATGGGATTCACTTGGGGTCACGAGTGCCGTGTTGAGAGTGGGCATGAATGGGATGTCTGGGATAGTGCCCATTACAAATGGATTCCCACAGGCATTCCCTGCTACCCAAACCAGAACGCTTGGAACCACCTGATCATTCAAGTGTCACGAACGTCCAACAACCAGCTGCTGTACAAGTCGATTACGCTGAATGGACAGACTTCCACTCTCAACTGGGCTTACTACCCATTCTCCGCTCCAGGATGGTGGGGAATCACCGTGAATTACCAGATGGACGGCGATTACAAGCAGACTCCCTACACCGTGTACGTGGATAAGCTGAACTTCACTTACGAATGACCAGGTTCGGCAATACCGATAAGCCGCATTTCTGATTAATCACCGTCCGGGCTGTTCATAGTTCACTGAACGGCCCGGACGATCCAATCCGGCCTCCCCCAAAAACGCAGCCCACTTCCTTCGCCGCGAAGCCGGCCTCTGGCGCTCCTACGTAGCGAATGCGACTCGATGTCACGACAGTTTTCTGACTCGCGTACGAACCTTTTCGAACTGATAGGTGCCCAACCCGCGATTGGCTGCCATCTTCAGGTACGGCAAAGCGTTAACCTCCAAGTTCCAGTAAGCTTTTGCCACGTAGGCATCGAGGGCGACCGGATCGGTTCCCGCGACCAGCGTCTTCTTGAGGAGCACGTCTTCTAGATTGCCGCCGGTCGGGCCGTTGCGCACAAGGATTCGATAGCAATCGATCATGGTCAGAGTCGGACGCACAAAATCCGCCAGGTCCACGAGACTCTCGTGGATCTTCTGGTGTAATTGATTGCGTTGTCCCCCGAGCATTCCATACCAATTCTTCATGCCTAGAGTCGTGCCGGTGAGGCCGTGATGTTTTGCGATCGGAATGTTGATGACTTTATCGACATTCAGGAAAGGATCGAAAACCTGCCAGGCGCGCAGAACTTCGCCCTGCAAATCTACGTCCTTGAATCTGGAGGGATCGGGAAGAATGACCTCGGCGCCTGCGTTCTTTGCCGCCTCCGCGATGCCGGATCGCTGAAAGCAGCGACGCGGATCGTTGCAGCTCACGTCCGTCACGATGACCCGCTTTGCTCCGGCGTTCGAGCACTGCCGCACGATTTCCGCCACGATGTCAGGATTGGTGTTGGCCGCCTGTTCGGGGGTGCGGTCCCAGCCAATGTTCGGCTTCACCAGGACAACGTCCCCGCGCGCGATAAAGCGGCGCATGCCCCCGAGTTCCTCGACCGCTTGGCGCGCCAGTTGTGCAGGATCGTCACCTTGAATGATTGCCATCTCCGGAAGCTTCGGATCGGCCGGCACCGTGTGACCGTGTTTCGCAGCCATGGCCAATGCGGTCTCAGGCCGCCAGCTGTGTTCGCTGAGCCACACACCCAGCCCTGCCGCGCCGGCGCCGACTCCTGCAACCCGCAGCAAGTTGATTAATGCTTCACGACGACTTAACGTGACGTTGTCGGTTTCCATAGACACTCCAGACACTCAGTAGGAAACGATCAAGCCCAAACTAATACTGCTACTGCGGCGCATCTGTATTTGCAGCGATCACAGACACAGGTACTGCGCTCTCACTCGGAAAGTCGCCGCTCGATCCCGTAGCCCAGTGCCTGCAGGGCCGCTTGCACCTCCGGCGATTGTTTGTAAGCCACGACCCGCACGAGATAAGGTCCTCGGCGGAAAACGAGGCTGCCTGTGTATAAGCGGCCGCTGTCGCCGAGTGGCACCGATTTTGCCTGGCTTGCCGGCTCCGATTCGAAAATCGTCCGAGCCCCCTGCGCATTTCCCATCGTGTAGATATCGACGACGGCGTCGACGATGTTTTGGAATTTGTAGTCGGCAGTCGAGGTCGTCTGCACACCGGCCTTCACGTATCGCTCCGCGTCTCCATCGATGTAGCTCCAAAGTTCCGTGGCGGAGAAGGAGCGCGTGTCTCCGGTCTTTACCCAGCCAGCAACTTCGTTGGAGGCCGGAAACGGCGTGGCTGGAACTCCAGAGTGCCGGCTGCAAGCCGCATACCCTAATGCCAGACACAAGACGGGCAGGAGCACTAGGCCGCGGGTAGTACGATTCAGGATCATCGTTATCCCTTTCTCCGATTCAGCAAAATCTGATTTGTATGCGAGCGGCTCTCGCCGACGCTCGTGACATAGACGGCCGGGCGATCCTGGACCGGGCAGGCATACTCGCAGGCGCCACAACCGACGCAGCGCGCGGGATCAAGATATGGCTGCTTCACCTGCTTCACTTTGCCTGCGGCATCGATCACTTCCGCCGCGCGAAAGTAGATTGCTTTGGGCGAAGTGGGACACCATTCTTCACACACAATGCAATCGGTAGCCATCGCCCAGGGCAGGCACCGGCCGCGATCGTAGAATGCGGTGCCCAATCGGATTGGTTTCGCAGCGCTCGTCACATCCACCGACCATCCCTTTTCCTTTGGCGTGATCTCCCAAATTGCGCCGGTCGGGCAGACCTGCGAGCACAGGACACAACTGGTCTCACAGTAACCGATGCGCGGCACCAGAACCGGCGTCCAAAGACCTTCCAGCCCCGCTTCGGTCAACGTAGGATGCAGCGCGTTGTTAGGGCAAACCTTCATGCACTCGCCGCAACGAATGCAGCGCGATAGAAAGAACTCTTCATCGAGCGCGCCCGGCGGACGGAGCAACCGCTCGTGGCGTTCCGCCGCGAATCCGGGAGTGCTGCGCGCGAGCGGAACCAGCGCGACACCCGCCGCGAGGCCGGTGAGAACTTTGCGCCGTTGCAGGTTCGCCCCCACCGTTTTCTGTGCCGGAAAGAACTTGAATTGAAGGCTGTGTTCCGGACACTCGTCCACACAGTTCAGACACAGGTGGCACTCCGGCGGATGCCACGGGACGCCGCCGGCAGGATCGTCGCCGCCCTGGCATCGCAGCAGACAACGGTTGCAGTCGTTGCAGTGCTCGTCATTCTTGACGAGACCGAGCAGGGACCAGCGCGACACGATCCCGAGCAGCGCACCCAGCGGGCAGAGCGCCCGGCACCAGAACCGCGTGATGCGGAAATTCAGCGCAACAATAAAGATGAAGGTAATTCCCAACCACACTCCCTGACGGAAGTAGGGCTGTTTGAAGCTGAGTAGAAGTGCGCCGAAGATAAAGTGCAGCACGCCGCCCGCAGTTTGGATCGGGGCAAATCTGCTGTGCTCAAGCGTGCTCAGCGCGGCCCGCAGGCCATAGTTGGTTGCAGGCACAATCGACAAGCTCATCGAGCGCACCAGAAATGAGAACGGGTCCAGCCAGCCTACGATGCCCGTCCCTAACAAAGCGGCGACGAGAGCGACAATCAGCAGGTAATACTTTGTCGTCTGCCAGCGTTTGTACCGGTTCGACTCAATCAACTGCTTCCCGCGTTTGCGTTCCGATTTGAAGCTACTGAAAAAGTGGTGAATGGATCCGAGAGGACAGATCCAACCGCAGAAGAAACGCCCGAGAAACATCGTAGGAATCAGAATTACCAGGCTCCACAGCAGGCCGCGGTAGAGGGCATGGCTGGCAAGCGCGTTCGAGAATGCGACCAGGGGGTCAAGCTGGAAGAAGAGCCCGACCGGATACGGCAGACGAATCTCGCTTCCCGATGCCGCCAACGATCCTCGAAACTCAGTGCGCAGTAAGAGGAAAATAAACAGCAGAAAGAAAACGATCTGCGAGAACAGGCGCAGCTTGGTCAGTTTCAGAAAGCGCACAATGAGCCCTCTACCGCGGGGCCGGGATGGCCGGTCGCATCGCACGGTTGGGCTGAAGCGATGGCCCGTCCTGCGCTGCGAACTCAATGTTCGACCGGGGGCAAGGTGTCTTTCTGTGACCGAAATCACTCCTGCCCGTGTTCCGCAAGACAAGTCGTGCTGTGCAGCCGCATCTGGAATCCCTGCGCAAGCAGGACGAGTCAGTTTTGCTGAAGCCTCCGTACTGTTTATTCGGTCGAGTAGTTAATCTCCATGCGCCGAACCTGAATGCTCGACACATAGAGAGCGATCAACGCGACGACCAATATACCCAGGATCGCGATTGGCGCGGCGACGGGATCGGAGTTGGAAATCAGCAACGCCATCACGGGAGGCGTACCCGGTGGACTCGGGATATCCACGGGGCATAGCGATTTGAGGTAATAGATGACGCTGAACTGCCTAAGGACCGCCGGCAAGAATGGATTGATTCCTTCCCAGATCAATATCGCCGCCGCCGGAAGGATCGGATTCCGGAACAGCATTCCCGCAACCAGAAAGAATGCTCCGTAGCCAACACAGGCGAGCACGGTCACTCCCAGATAGATCGCGGCATGTTCAAGACCATGATTGTGATAAAGGTAAAGGTCCCGCACACTGGGAGGGAAATGCCAGAGAAAGGCAACCGTTTGGAGCACTTCGCTGGTCACGAATAAGGTGCAAATGGCCAGCAATCCGGCAAGAAACTTTCCCGCCATCACGACTTCGCGGCGTATGGGCGCAAGAAAATAGAAGTGAAGGCTCCGGTCGAGAATTTCCCCTCGAAACAGGTTCATGAAGATTCCGAGGCATCCGAAAAAGATGGCCAGGCGTAGAAAGAAGAATTGGAAAACGCCGGCGAACATGATCGAATCCTGTCCCAGGTTGTTGCCTTCGTGAATATTGATGCTCTGGGCTTTGCCGTCCGCCAGGCCCACCAACAAATCGTTCTGCCCATCGGAGTAGTGATAATCCTCATGCAGAACCTCGATGCTCGCGCCCTTCTCCATCTCCGGTGGCCGATTTTCCGTCCAATGGAAAGTGATTGGAGGCTTTCCAAGAATTGCAATCACTTCCTGACTTGTCATGCCAGGCTTAACGGCCAGCAGATCCTGGTAAGCCAGCGGTCTCTCGCCCTGCCGTGCAATGTTCACGCTTCGGTTCTGCTGGCTGGAGGTCGCAATGGCGTATGCGACGAAAAGCAGCACCGGCAGAGCGGCAAGCACGTAGATCCAAAGGCCTCGCTTCGCGAAAAAGGTCTTCTTCATTTCCAGCCGGATCACCGCCTTGATCTGTGCCAACCAGATTCTCTTCATCGGACTACCTCTTCGTTTCCGATCAAATACTCGTAAACCGAAAGCACGTCGTCGTCCGCCGGGGCAACCGATTCGATGTCGATCCCGTTCAAGGCAATTTCGTTCAGCGTGAGATAGAACCGGTCGGCATCGCGCGTTTTCAGCAGCAAACCATGCTCGTCCTTGTGGATGGAGACTTCGATCGTGTCTTCGTACTCAAACATTTTCGCGGCCAACTCGCGCGGCTGGCTGCACCGAATCAAAATCTGCGTCGGATGCTCCTGAATCTCGCTACGAACATTGTGGATCTTGCCCTCTGCCACCACGTAGCCGTTGCTCAGCAAAATGACCTGATCGGAAATTACATCGACTTCGTGCAAGATGTGGCTGGAAATGATCACATAGCAACCTTGCTCCGCCGTCAATCGGAACAGAGCGATCATCTCCGATCGGGCGAGCGGATCCAGGCCGTTCAGCGGTTCGTCGAGCACCAGCACTTTCGGATCGTGAGACAAGGCTTGCGCCAGCCGGATTCGCTGGCGCATCCCCTTGCTATAGCCCGCAATGTTTCGTTTGGCAGCGTCGACCAGATTCACGCGCTCAATGGCTCGCCAGGCCAGTTGCTCCGCGCTCTGGGAGTCTCTGCCCGCTAGCCGCAGATAGGAATACACAAACTGAAATCCCGTGAGACCTTTCGGAAACGCATCGAATTGCGTGGAATAGCCGACAATCCTGAACAGGTTTTCCGGATCGTCGATCTTGTAGTCGAGCACCTGAATCCGCCCGCGCGTGGGTCTCACTAAGCCGGTCATCAGATTCATCAGCGTGGTCTTGCCCGAACCGTTCGGACCCACCAGGCTAGTAATCCCTGGCGGAATGGAAAGGTTGACCCGATTTACGCCCAGGATCTCGCCATAGAACTTCGACACATCTTCGAAGACGATGTGATCGTTCATCGCACCACCTCGTAGGCTCGTACTTTGCGCATGAGCAATCCGAGGCAGATTGCACAGTAAACCAGCAGCGCAACCCAGGCCTGGGCGACCGGTATCGCGTGCTTCGCATCCACCTGGAACAGCGCATTCCATACCGTCGACATCAGATAGGCAACGTTGAAAAACTGGCCGGATTCAGTTCGCAGCACCGCGTTGATTGCTTGTGCAAAGCCGGCTCCGAAGAACATTACAGCCAGCAGCAAGGCCCCGGCCACGATTCTCCACTTCACCCAAGCCGAAAGCGCCATCGCCAGCAGGGACAGAATTGCAATCCAGATCAGGGACGAAACCACCAGGCTGCCCGCGATCCAAAGATGAGTCCAGGTCCAACTCGCCCCGGCAAGACTGGCTTGCATCACGAAGAGAATCAATCCTGGAATCCAGGTGATTTGCGAAAGCAGGATTGCCAGCACGGAAGACTTGCCCAGCACGTATTCGGCTCGCGAAAACGGCCGGCAGAAATACAACGGCAGCGCGCCATTGGCGAGATCCGGTGAAATCAGGCCCGGCCCGGCGAACGCCGTCAAAAGAAATGCCAGCACTCCCTGCACGCTCATGAAATGGAAGAAAAACTTGTTGTCGATGGAAAGTACTCCGCTCGGCACACCAAGTTGCTGAAGAAAGCTCGCGCTATGAGCAAGGTAGATCAGGGACAGGCACAACACCGGATAGAAAAAGCAGACCACAAACAACCCAGTCATAAACTTCGAGCGAAAGAGATTTCGTCTGGAGTAACGGAAAAGAACAAAACAGCGCGACCAAGCCTCAGTCAGCGCCCCCGAGTATGGCTTGTAGCTACGCCGGTAAACCGCCATCCCTGCTCCCCGGCCCGGTTAAGCTGTGCATGTCAGCTCTCCATGGCCTTCAGAAAAATATCCTCGAGTGAATCGCGCCGGAAGTTCATTCGCCGGATCCGCACCTGGCGCTCGGCAGCCAAGCGAAAAATGTCGCGAGTCTCAACCCCATCCGCCAGGATCATCTTCATGCGATTCGCGGTTACCGCGCACTCGCAGCCGAGCTTCTCGATCGCCTCCGTGAAATCGCCATTCGCGCCATAGGTCTCCAGTTCCAGAAATCTCTTGTTCGCGCGGCGCTCTTCGTCCAAGTTCGAGTAATGAGCGATCCTCCCCTGTTTCAGGATCAGAACCTCGTCGCAAGTATCCTCAACGTCGCGCAACAGGTGCGAGCACAACACAAGGCGCATTTCTTTTCCGTCCCGAATGTCGCGGATCATGCGGATCATGCGCTGTCGCGCCGAAGGATCCAAGCCATTGGTAGGCTCGTCGAGGATCAACAGTTTTGGCCCGTGAACAATTGCCTGGGCTAACTTTGCCAGCTGTTTCATGCCCAACGAATAAGTCCCCAACTGGCGGTAACGCGCTTCCGCCAACCCGACGTAGAACAGCGCTTCGTGCGCTCGCTCCAGAGCCATGTCGGAGGGCAATCCCGAGAGTTCCGCCATCATCTGAACGAACGACACCGCGCTCATTTTGGAGATGAATGCGTCATTCTCCGGCATGTAACCAACGAGAGCACGAATCTTTCGAACTTCCGTTCCAATGTCGTACCCAAAAACCCTCGCCGAACCTGCAGAGGATTTGTAGAAACCAAGGAGGGTATTGATCAGAGTGGACTTGCCCGCGCCGTTTGGACCCAGCAGGCCGATCGAGCGCCCACGCAAGGAGGCCGTAAGACTGCGCAGAATCTCCCGGTTGCCAAATTGAACCGAGAGACCCCGGAGTTCCACCAGTGGCGGCAGCGGAACAGCAGGCGGCGGCTTACTCTCGCCGCTTGCTGCTCCGCGTTGTGTCGTCGTACTCACTGAGTTTCAGGTGTCGGATGGCGCAGAGCTCCGCCCAGGAACATCTGCGGCAGGAACGGCCCATTATCGCCCATCGTTAGCAGAGTTCCCAGATCAAAGCCCATAAACCCGGTGTTACTCGCCACCACGATCCGGTCAGGCTCACCGTAGGCATAAATCAAGCCTGGCGCGGAGTTTGCCGTGAGCGCGTCGATCGACTGCCGTTGTTGCGCAGTCAGGGAGCCGCTAGCCTTGACTTGTTCGGCCAGTGGACCCACCACCGGTCCGATGTTGTGATAGAAGATTGCCGAAAAATTCGTGTATCCATCGTTCGGCAAGAGCGCCTGAAAGGTGGACGAATGCGCCAGCGTGTATCCCGCTTCGCGAGATTGAATGGCCCGCGAGAGGGTGCCCGTGTCCGGCGCGGCGATGAGATAGTTGTCAACAAAGGTATAGTCCACCTCGGAATTCGGCTTGCCCGGACTGCTAATCACGAAGTACGTCCGCGAGCCGACCTGCCGCTGCGTCAACTGCAGCGAATGCCCTTGAGCATTGCCCTCCCGATTGAAGCTGTCGACCAGCTTCGCAATCGTCGACTGCAGCGTTGTCGGATCGTACACTTCAACAATCAGCTTCCACCGTGGTGTTGGGATCATGGGCCCGTCAAATGCCATCGTAACTTCGCCGCCCAAGGGAGCCGCCATGTCGTTCAGTACATTTACGCCGGTCTTTGCCTCGAACTCGGCCAGGTGCTGCGTGAAGTCCGCGTCGCCGCTCCCGATCATCTTGAAAACTTCTTCCATGATGCTTCTCGGATTCTTGATCACCGCCGATGTCACCACGCTGGCGTCGGGTGAAACGAAGTCCAGCGACCCCATCGAAGCTGGTGCCGCCAGCCACGATGCCACGCCTTGCCGTTGGGAGGCGAACATCAAGTCGGCGTGACTTTCCGTCTTACCACCAACTTCGCGGTGTTCCAACGTCAGGTATCGCACATCCCCTATCCCCGGCGGCAGGCCGTGGCCGCTGCTACCTGCTTGTACGTTCTGCGCCACAATTTGTTCCATGTCCGCGCAGAAAAGCCACTCTGCCCCCTGCTGGTAGGAACGAGCGATTTGCTGGTAAAACGGCGTTTCCGCAAATTGACTCGTGCTGCCTTGCTGCGCGCGCATCGCCGCCTGCTGCAATTCCGCCAGATTCGGACCGGCAATCAGCAGATCGTTGTTTACGTAAACAAGCAGAGGCTGGCCTGGTGCAGGAGTTACTGCCCACGGGTTGCGGACCATTTGCAGCCCAGCTTGCGATGGATTCGAACTGAGCTTGCTGCTCGCGTTTTGCAGAAAGGTGTCGAGTCCGCCCCGTTTCACTTTCGCAAGCACGACTGGCGCTGTGTAAGTTTGTCCGTTCTTGCCTACCGCAAACACGATCTCGTCGCCCAGATAGCTGCTGAACGTTTTTACCCGATCCAGCACATCTTCCAGCTTCGGTCCACTGCCTTTTTGCTGTTGCTGCCACCAGTTGCGCAGTTCCGGGCTTTGTTGCAGCCGATCCTGGAACAGCCGGCTGGCTTCGCCCAGAGTGTTCGCAAGATTGGGAATCGCCGCATAAATCACCGTGTGATCGGGAACGTAGGGCAAAAGGTCAGAGTTATAGCGCAATCCGGGCCCCGCAATCGCTGCAAACTGCTTCTGCAGCACCGCGAAGTCACCCAGCAGGGCAAGATACTTCGCGGAGTTCCGGCTCCACGCGATCTCGTTTTGGATTGGAACTTTTGCAACACTGGCGCCGGAAGTCGCTTCCTGCCCGGCGGTCAGGTCGGTCGAGCTGTCTCCGAAACTAACCCGGACCACGCCTTCAATCACCGCCACGCGTGAGCCCTTGGTCCCATGATTCACGGAAAAGATCGTTCCCTTGACTGAGACCAAACCATCATCCGTCGCGACATAGAGGCGGCCCGAACGCTGCTTGGCTGCCTGAACGATCACTTGCCCGCCGTCCAGATGAATCGTCGTGCCCTTCCATGCCCGGGATACTGACAGATCGGAGCGTTCCCCCATCTCGATCAGGGAGCCGTCGAGCAGTCGCACCATGGCCGTCGAGCCCTTGGCGGTCCGAATCTCGTCTCCATTCCTGATCTCGTAGCCCACCGGAATCGCGCGCATTTCCGCACCAGACCCGGTGTAGAGCGAGCCGTCCACGGTCTGAACCGCTGCGCGAACCGAATGTTGGCCGGGAAGCAGCCCGTTGGTAAAAGCATTGTTAAACGCGAGCCCAGCAACTGCCACGGCGAAAACAGCTGCCGCGGCCATCACCCAGCGCCAGGACATCGAACGGGGGCGCTTAGTTTCAACCCGCCATACCGTCTGCAGCTCGCCATCCCGAGCGCGCTCCAAGGCATGCCGGCAAGCGACACACGCGTGCACGTGATCTTCAAACAGCAAGGCCCGCGCCGGCGCGAACTGCTTCCCCAGATATCCCGGAATTAGCGCCTGAAAATCTTCACAGTTTCGGAGAGTGTGCGTGCTGAGGTCCGCGGATGGCGCTGCCCCGGCAATCGATTTCCACACCCGCTCGCTAGCCTCAGCGACAACCTTGTCATCCACCTGTTCATTTCGAATTTCCGACAGCAAACGCTCGAACTTCTCGTTTTTCATGGCCTGTCTCCTAAATACGCTCTAAGCTCCTTGCGGAGCTGTTGCCGGGCACGGTGGACAATGACCGCCACCAGCACCTGTGAAATACCAAGCATCCGCGCAATCTGCGGATTGCTGAAGCCCTCAAGGAAGCGTAGTGCAAAAATTTCCGCGGGACGCGGCTTCAGTTGAGCCACCGCCCGCCCTAAGGCATGCCTCAGCTCGCGAGGATCGTCGTGCGCAGGCTCAGCCGGCAGGTCGGGGAGTTCCACTGTTCGATCGGATTGTCGCGACCGAATCACATCCAGAGCCGCGTTGATCGCCGCCCGCCGCAGGTAACTCTCCTCATTCTCGAGAACAAGCGCGTTCTCCTCCCGGCGGAATAGGCGCAGAAATACAATCTGCGACACGTCCTCGGCATCCGCGGCGTTGCCCGTGATGCGGTACGCCGTGCGGAAGACCAGGCCGTGATGCGCCCGAAAAAACCGATCGAATTCGCCCGGGATTGCGATTGCTCGTTCCTCTGCCAGTGCGCTTTGCAGGGTACGCCTCCAGTTGCTCTCTTTCACAATTAAAGACGGTACGGGATGTGGATTATTACAGTTCCTCCGTTTTTATTTTTGAGCGGGAAAAGTGGAGTCTTCCCAGCAGCGCAGGCTACAACCTGTATCATATTTCGATCCGATGGTTTAGCTGGAAAGCTATGGCGAAACTGAACATCAAGCCAAAACGCGATTGCATGTGGGACTTGGTAAGCCTGGGCGAAGTCATGCTACGCCTCGACCCCGGCGATGAACGCATTTCGACGACCCGCCATTTCCGTGCCTGGGAAGGCGGCGGCGAATACAACGTAGCTCGCGGACTCAGACGCTGCTTTGGCGTTGATACCGCCATTGTTACCGCGCTCGCCGATAATCCCGTCGGACGCCTGGTCGAAGATCTTATGCTGCAAGGCGGTGTCAGCCAGAAGTACGTCCGCTGGTTGCCGTTTGACGGAGTGGGCCGCACAGTGCGCAACGGCTTGAATTTTACCGAGCGTGGCTTCGGCATCCGCCCGGCCCTTGGCTGTTCCGACCGCGGGCACTCTGCCATCTCCCAAATCAAACCGGGCGACATCGACTGGGATCAGATCTTCGCAAAGGATGGCGCCCGGTGGTTTCACACCGGCGGAATCTTCTGCGCGCTCTCCGAGACTACGCCGCTCGTCGCTCAGGAAGCCATGGAAGCTGCCAAGAGAGCCGGTACCGTGATCTCCTATGATTTGAATTACCGTGCGTCACTGTGGAAGTCGATTGGAGGAAAGTCGAAGGCGCAAGAAGTGAACCGCCTTCTCGCGCCGCTCGTCGACGTGATGCTCGGCAATGAGGAGGATTTCACCGCCGCGCTGGGCTTTCCAGTGTCTGGACTTGACGAAGATCATTCCAAGCTGGAGACGTCAGGCTTCAAGAAAATGATCGAAAGCGTCGTGAAAGAATATCCGACGCTTGCGGTCATAGCGACGACTCTTCGCCATGCAAAGACCGCCACCCTGAATGATTGGGGCGCCCTCTGCTACTGCGATGGCGACTTTCACGAGGCGCCGGTGCGTGAGAATCTGGAAATCTACGACCGTGTCGGCGGAGGTGATTCCTTCGCTTCGGGAATGATCCATGGCTTTCTGTCAGGCAAAGGCCCGCAGTGGTCGGTCGAATGCGGCGCCGCGCACGGCGCACTGGCAATGACCACCCCCGGCGACACAACCATGGCTACCCTGGCAGAAGTTCATCAAGCAATGAAATCGAGAACCGCTCGCATTGAGCGATAACGCAGGCATCAGGAAATGTGTCGGCACAAGATTATGACCATTGATGACGTCATTTGCAGGATCGAAGAAATTGGAATTGTTCCCGTCGTCCGGGCGGCATCGGTCGAGGAAGCAACTCGCGCGGTAGAAGCGATCTGCGCCGGCGGCATTCCCGTGGTCGAAATCACCATGACCGTTCCCAACGCCATTTCGGTGATCCGCGAGGTTGCGCAACAGTACGAAAGCAAGGTTCTCGTCGGTGCAGGCACCGTCACCACCGCGGAACAGGCGGAGTCGTGCCTTCGCGCAGGAGCCGAGTTCCTTGTGAGCCCGGGCTTGGCGCCGCAGGTACTCGCTGTCGCGCAGGCCTCGGGAAAATTGGCGATCCCGGGAGCGCTGACTCCGACCGAGTTGATGAACGCTCAGAACCTCGGTGCATCGCTGGTCAAGATCTTTCCCTGTGGAAACGTGGGCGGGCCCAAATATTTGCGCTCGCTTAAGGCCCCCTTCCCGAACGCTTCATTGATTCCAACCGGAGGCGTGAATGCGGCGAACGCCTCCGATTTCATTGCTGCCGGAGCTTTTGCGCTCGGAGTTGGCGCAGACCTGGTCGATGCGGCAGCCCTGCGTGACGGTAATCTGGAGAAAATCACTTCGGCTGCGCAGGAATTGGTAGATGCCGTCACTTCTGCACGTACAGCGCTCCGCGAGAAAAAGGCCCGCTAGTATCCGTCAAATCTGAAACACATCATTGATTCACGCCGCTCGCGAGCACTCCGCCATCCACTGGCAAGACAATGCCGGTGACGAAGCTGGCCGCGTCTGAGGCAAGGAAGACCGCCGCTCCCACGAGTTCTTCCAGTTCTCCAAAACGTTTCATCGGCGTGCGCATCAGCACTTCCTTCCCGCGCCCCGTCCCCACCAAGAATTTTTCGCTGAGCGGAGTGCGGAAATATCCCGGCGCAATTGCGTTGACGCAAACTCCATGTCCCGCCCATTCGACCGCCAGGGACTTGGTCAGCGATGCCAGACCCGATTTGCTGGCGGAGTAGGCTGCCACCTCAAACAGCGCCAAGAACGATCCCATGGACGCGATGTTGATAATCCGTCCGTACTTGCGGTCAATCATGTGACGTCCGAATACCTGACAGGCCCGCAGGGTACCGGTCAGATTGGTATCCATAATGCGGTTCCAGTCAGCTTCGGGAAAATCCAGCGTAGGAGCGCGCTTGGTGATGCCCGCCGCGTTGACCATGATGTCGACTTTGCCGAACGCATCCAGAGAAGCTTTCAGCAGCTTGTCCAGGGATTCGCGGTCGGCCACGTCACAGGTCACCCGTAAGGACCGCGGGCCGAGAGATTCGATCTCGTCCGCCAGCGCCTTCACGAGTTCGATGCGCCGAGCGCTTGGAACCACATCAGCACCAGCCTGCGCCAGTCCGAGCGCGATCGTCTTGCCAATTCCAGAACTCCCCCCGACCACCACCGCCACCTTACCGTCGAGATCCAACTGCTTGTAACCCATATTTCCTCGAGTCTTCCGAAATGGCCGCCGTGTGGCGGCTACCAATTGAACATCGTGCCGTCGATTTTCCGGTTCACGGGCAAGTATGCCCGCTCGTACGGGAACTTCTCCGCCAATTTCTCGTTATAGTCGACACCAAGTCCCGGCGCGTCACCTGGATGCAGGTAGCCGTTCTTGAACGAGTACGAATGCGGAAAAACCTCGTCGGTCTCTCGAGTGTGAAGCATGTATTCCTGGATTCCAAAATTGTTCACCGAAATGTCGAAGTGCAGCGCCGCCGCCATCGCCACCGGGGACAGGTCCGTCGCACCATGGCAGCCTGTCCGCACATGATAAATCTCAGCCAGGGCAGCGATCTTCTTGAGATGTGTCAGGCCTCCGCCGTGCACCACCGTCATGCGAAGGTAGTCGATCAGCTGTTCCCGGATGAGAATGTGGGCGTCCCAAATCGAATTGAAGACCTCGCCGACAGCCAGTGGTGTGGTCGTGTGCTGCCGAACGATGCGGAAGCCTTCCTGCAATTCCGCCGTCACTGCATCTTCCAGCCAGAACAGGTGATACGGTTCCAAACTCTTCCCCAGCCGCGCCGCTTCGATCGGAGTCAACCGGTGGTGAACATCATGAAGTAGGTGCAGATCGTCCCCAAACTTCAGGCGCAAAGCCTCGAACAGCTTGGGAACGTGCAGAAGATATTTCTCCGTCGACCAGGCGTTTTCGGGGGGCAGTCCTTTTTCTGCAGGCTCGTAGTACAGTTTGTCGCGAGCAACTCCGTAAGTGGATGGCAGGCCCGGTATACCGGACTGCGCGCGCACCGCAAGATAACCCATCTCTTTATACTTCGCGACTTCCTCCGTGGTCTCCTCAATGTCGTGACCATTCGCGTGCCCGTATACCAGCACTCCCGTTCTGCTCTGCCCTCCGAGCAGGTTATACACGGGCGTCTTTAACGCTTTGCCCTTGATATCCCAGAGAGCCATGTCCACTGCAGCAATCGCCGTCATGGTCACCGGGCCGCGCCGCCAGTAGGCGCCGCGATACAGGTATTGCCACACATCTTCGGTCTGGAACGGGTCGCGTCCAATGACGCAGGGAATCAGGTGGTCGGTTAAGTAAGACGCGACCGCCAACTCGCGGCCATTCAGAGTCGCATCCCCCAGCCCGTACACGCCTTCGTCGGTAGAAATCTTCAAGGTAACGAAATTCCGTCCCGGGCAACTGACGAATACTTTTGCATCCGTGATCTTCACCGAGATCTCCTTATACCGGTTTCGCAGAGACGTTGCTTGCAACGTCTTTGTGGTGGCGGCGCGAGACGTTGCAAGCACCGTCTCTGCGGCTCGATTTACCGAGTGTAACCAAAGCATCAGATCCGGCGCACCAATCCTTGCTCCGTCGCCTCGCTATTCCGGACAAGGAGCAGCACGAGAATCATGCCAACGAGGGGAATCAGCCCCGCCAGAATCACGATGGGATCGAACGAATGGGTTCCGGTAGCCTGGCGAGCATCGGAAAAATAACCAATCAGTTTGAATGCAACGATCGTCCCGATTCCCGCTCCAGTCCCGCTCAGTCCGCTGACCGACGCGACCGACTCGCTGCCGAACAGGTCCGATGGCAACACGTTCGCCATCGTGGTGAAACCGGCGTACGTAAAGGTCACGACTGCGAACAGGAAGGCGATGACGTACAGGTTGGTCGTGAAGATCGTCGGGATGAGCAGGGTCATGCCAATTCCGCCGTAAATAATCGGTGCCTTGCGCGCGGCGCCCAGCGACAATCCGCGCTTGACTAGATAGCCGGAGACGCCGCCTGCGAAGAAACTTCCTAGATCGGCAGCGATGAACGGAATCCAAACCGCGATCAAGCCACTCTTGAGTTCAATTCCCTTTGCGACCAGATAAATCGGGAACCACTCCGTAATAAAGAAAAAGACCGGATCGGTGAATGTCTTGGCGATGATGGTTCCCCAAGTCTGCGGTAGTTTCAAAAGATCGCGCCACCGAGGACGAATCTTGCCCGCCTGAGGTGCGTTCGAGTCGCGCTTATCCGCAACGATCATTTCCAGTTCAGGCTGGCTGATCCGGCTGTGCTCCTCCGGCGAATAGTAAAGCCACCGCCATGCAATCAGCCAGAGAAAGCCCAGTGCGCCCGGGATCATAAATGCAGGGCGCCATCCCCAGCGAAAGTAAATCCATAAGACAATAAATGGCGCAACCGCTCCCCCTATGGAAGATCCACTGTCGAAAAGCGCCGTTGCCAGCGCTCGCTCGCGTTTCGGGAACCATTCCGAGACTGCCTTGGTAGCGGCGGGCCAGTTGGCCGACTCGCCCGTAGCCAGCAAAAAGCGAAACGTTGCGAAGCTATAGAGGCCGGAGGCCAATGACGTGAGCATTGAGATCAACGAATACCAAATCACGGTGAGGGTCAGGCCTCGCCGCGTGCCGATGCGATCCATCAGCTTTCCAAAACCGGTCTGTCCGATGGAATAAGCGACCCGGAACGCGATGGCGATATTGGCGTAGTCGGAATTGGTCCAGTGATATTCGAGCTTGAGATAGGGAGCGAGAAGAGAAAGAGTCTGGCGATCGATGTAGTTGATGACCGTGGAAGCGAACAGCAAAGCGCCAATCCACCAACGCAACGACGGAATCGGCTTCCGGGCGGTCGCCATTAGGGTGGACGTCTTCAGAGTCTAGAAATTCACTACCTGCAGTTCGTCAGTCAGCCCGCTCTGCAAGGCCGGACTCAGCAATGAGGCCGAGTTCGTGTCCAGATAGAGAGTCGCATTGGAGTGCCTGCGCAGAATCGATGCTGGCGCCATCGGGCTGATCTCTCCCTCCAAGCATGCCTTTACCGCCTGCGCCTTGCGCTTGTCGGGAACAATCACCAGTATTTCTGTGGCTTTGAGAATCTGCCGCGGCGACATCGAGATGGCGCGCCGAGGCACCTGCGAAATATCGGCAAACCAGGCTTCGCCTACCTGCTGCCGGCGAGAGGCTTCATCGAGGTTCACGATGATATAGGGCTCTTCGGTGGCGAAATCCGCGGGCGGATCGTTGAACGCGATGTGCCCGTTCTCCCCGATGCCCAGAAATGCAATGTCGATGGGCTCTGACGCCAGTTCCTCGCTTACTTCGCGAGCCACCGCAGATGGATCAGAGGCGTCGCCCTCGAGCAAGTGATAGTGGACGATTCCAGTCTTTCTCACTAACTGTTCCATCAGCATTTTGCGGAAACTGCCGGGATGACTGGCGGGCAGACCGACGTATTCGTCGAGGTGAAACGTCTCCACCTTTGGCCAATCGATGTCCGCCGCCTTCGTCAGAGCATCCAGGAACTCGAACTGGGACGCCGCAGTGGCAGCGACGATCCGAGCGCTGCCACGCTCCGCAATCGCGCGTCGGATCGCAGCCGCGGCCTGCTCGGCGGCGGCGCGGCCCAACGAGACTTTGTCTTTGAATATTCTGAGTAACATCGGCAACATCTTTCGATGAGGCGCAACATCAGGTCCTCATCCGAGTCCGAAAATTATACAGAAGGTCTCAAGACGCAGAGATCTGCGCCGGTTTTAGCCGCGGCGCCAGCAGCTGTACGAAACAGAATGCAACCAGATAAGCCAAGCCGGCCATCACGAAAATGGGAACGTACGAACCTGTGCGCTGCAGGATGTAGCCGACGGTCTTGGAAACGAACATCCCGCTGACCATTCCTATCATCGTGGAGAAGCCCACGACGGCCCCCACCGCGCTTCGCGGAAACATGTCGGAAGCCAGTGTATAGATATTTGCCGACCAGCCCTGGTGCGCCCCGGCTGCTGTCGCGATCAGAAACACTGCCAGCCATGCATTTTTGGTGACCGCGGCAATCATGATGGGCGTCACCGCGAGCGCACAAACCAGCAGCGCGGTCTTGCGGCTGGCGTTCAACGTCCATCCTCTCTTCAGAAGGAAAGACGAAAGCCATCCTCCAGCAATGCTTCCGATGCTGGCGCCGCTGTAGATGACGAACAGCGGTAAAGCCATGCCTCTCAAGTCCAACCCGAGATTACGGCTCAGGAAGTCCGGCATCCAGAACAGATATACGAACCAGATGGGATCGGTAAAAAACTTGCCCAAGGCCACTGCCCACGCCTGGCGGTGGGTGATCATAGAGCGTAACGAAATTGTTGTCCCCTGCTCCTGAACATCGCTTTGTATGTAAACCAGTTCTGTGGCCGAAATAAATTTGTCTTGTTCCGGAGTGTGATACACCGCAAGCCAACACACGAGCCAGACGAATCCCAAGGCTCCCGTGACAATGAAAGCCATCCGCCATCCGAAACGGTAGGTAATCCAGGGCACAATGAGCGGCGTCACGATCGCGCCGATGTTCGAGCCGCAATTGAACAGGCCCGTTGCCAGCGCGCGCTCCCGCTTGGGAAACCACTCCGCCACCGCTTTCACCGATGCCGGAAAACTGCCTGCCTCACCAAGCCCCAAGCTAAAGCGCGCCACGGCGAACTGAAATACCGAGCCCGCCGCAGCATGAGCCATGGCGGCGACGCTCCACACAAATACCGCCAACGAAAAGCCCTTACGTGTCCCAAGCCGGTCGATCAGCTTCCCGATGAAAAGCAATCCGGCTCCATAGGCGAACTGGAAAACCAGGACGATGTTGCTGTACCCGACCTCTGTCCAACCGAACTGGAGTTGCAGGGTCGGTTTCAGCAATCCGATCACCTGCCGGTCCATGTAATTCACCGAGGTCGCGAAAAACAGCAAGCCGCAAATCAACCAGCGCCGGCGGCCGATAGCACTCGCAGGCTGAGTCGGGATCGCTTCAGGAATTGCTACGGGGCGTAGGTTCACGGGATTGTGCGCACCGGCGCACGTGCATCACTACACATTGCGCAAGGGCTCTCCGTCAAGCGGTTCCTGAACTGATATGATTCTTGGCTTGAATCTCTAGATTGCACTTTGCGGACGCGCCGCACGAGCACCTGCCATGACCGGCTTTCTCACCGAAGACTTCCTTCTGTCGAACGATGCAGCACGCCGTCTCTATCGTCAGTTTGCCGCTTGGCAACCGATCCTCGACTACCACTGTCATCTTTCTCCACAGGACATTTCTGAAAATCGCCGATTCGCGAATCTGTTTGAGATCTGGCTGGAGGGAGACCACTATAAATGGCGGGCCATGCGGGCGAATGGAGTACCGGAAAAATACATCACCGGGGATGCCTCTCCTTACGAGAAATTTCTGGCGTGGGCGCGAACCGTTCCCTACACACTGCGCAATCCTCTCTACCACTGGACACACCTTGAGTTGCAGCGCTACTTCGGCATTACGGAATTGCTCGATGAGACCTCCGCTCCGACGATCTGGGAGCGCGCGAATGTTGTGCTTTCGAAGGGCCTGACCGCACACGCCATCCTTCAGAAGTTCCACGTCGAGGTTGTGTGCACCACCGACGATCCCGCTGATGATCTCCGACACCATCACGACGTCGCGAAGTCGAATCTGACGACGCGAGTTTTTCCCGCCTTCCGCCCGGACAAAGGTCTTGCCATCGGCAACGCGGAGTTTGTGCCTTGGGTCGAGAAGCTTTCGGAGGTTGCGAACGTCAACGTACGGAATCTAGCGACCTTCTTGCAAGCCCTTCAGGGTCGGCACGACTACTTTCATTCTGCCGGTTGCCGTCTCTCCGACCACGGACTGGATCATTGCTATGCGACGCCATGTTCGGAGCGAGCCGCTGCAGCGATCTTCTCGAAAGCCCGCGAAGGGCAGTCCATCACTGCGGATGAGCGGACCCAATTTGCTTCTTTCATGATGCTTTTCTTTGGCCGCCTCGATGCCGAAAAAGGATGGACCAAGCAGTTGCACCTGGGCGCGCAACGCAACGTGAACACCGCTGCCCGGCGCGCGCTTGGAGCAGATGCCGGTTATGACGCAATCGGTGATTTTCCCCAAGGCGAGCGCCTCGCCGCCTACCTCGACCTGCTCTCCCAGGAGAACGCCCTGCCACAGATGATCTTGTATAACGTGAACCCGAAAGACACATTTCAGTTCGCAACGCTGATTGGCTGTTTCCAGGATGGAGAGAAAGCAGGGAAGCTCCAGTACGGCAGTGCCTGGTGGTTCCTGGACCAGAAGCAGGGGATCACGGCGCAGATCGAAGCTCTCTCGAATACCGGTCTGCTGTCGCGGTTCATCGGCATGGTGACGGACTCTCGGTCGTTCATGTCCTATCCCCGCCACGAGTATTTCCGGCGCATCCTTTGCGACATCCTCGGACAAGAAGTCGCGCGCGGTGAGTTGCCAAATGAAGACGCGCTGTTGGGAAGACTCATTCAAGACGTCTGCCACGGCAATGCGAAGCAATACCTGCAACTGCCGGCCGATTCCCGCGAGGTTAGATAGCGTTATCCATCAAACGCCGCCGCCAATGCGGCGAATCAGAGGTAGAATGGCTCCCATTCTTGGGGCACGGCGGAAATCTAGCTTCCGTAATCCTGTCCAAAACGTCCAAATAGTGGAGGATTTTGCTTCTTGAATATCCGGGAAGTCTTGCGCCAGACCGTTGCCTCCATCGCCGCCCACAAGTTGCGCAGCTTCCTCACCATGTTCGGGATCATCTGGGGAATCACGTCCGTCATTCTGTTGGTCGGCCTGGGCAAGGGATTTAGCCGCGACCAGAAAGAACGTCTTAAGACCATCGGCGTCGATCTCGCCATCGTTTGGGGCGGGCGGACCAGCGAACAGGCTGGCGGATACGCCGCTGGACGGCCCGTTCGGCTGTCGATCCAGGATGCCTACATCATCAAAGACGAAGCGTACCTCATCAAGACCGTGAGCCCCGAACTGCGGCGAAGCGTTGCCGAGGTCAGCCGCTACAACGGGGCATCGCGTCCCGTGCGCGGCGTATGGCCCGACTACCAGCGCTTCCGCTCGCTCAAGGTGCAGGAGGGCCGCCTGATGACCGATGATGACGAACGGGAAGGGCGGCGCGTGGTGGTACTCGGAGTAGAGTCGCGCGACCAGTTATTCCCCGGCAAGCCCGCCATCGGCGAGACGCTCACTATGAATGGCTCGCCGTACACGGTCATCGGCGTCCTGGAGAAGAAAAAACAGAATGGCAGCTATGGCAGCGGCCCCGACAACACGCAGCTTTTCGTGCCTTATTCTTCCATGGCTCGCGATTACCCGCCACCGGAGCGGCCCGGCATCTCCAAGGGATGGATCAACAACCTGGTGGTCGAAGTTGCGGATCCCGAGAAACACGAGGAGGCGATGCACCAGCTTTATCAGATTCTGGGACGCGAACACCACTTCGATCCACGCGACAAAGACGCGCTGTTTATCTGGGACACGCTCGACGGCTCGAAGCTGGTCGAGCGAATTTTCGACATCATGACCATCTTCTTTGGCACGGTCGCCTTGATGACGCTGTCGCTCGGCGGCATTGGCGTCATGAACATCATGCTGGTGGCGGTCACCGAGCGCACCCGCGAGATTGGCGTGCGCAAGTCGCTGGGCGCTACGGCGCACGATATCCGCAACCAGTTCTTTGCCGAGTCGGCCTCGCTCATGCTCATCAGCGGAGCGCTCGGCCTGGGCATCGGCCTCGGCATTTGCCTGGTGATAAGCAATGTGGAGTTGCCAGACATCGTGCCGCATCCCGTGATCTCACCGCTGGCGATTATCGCGTCATTATTGACGCTGGGTCTGATCACTGTGGGCGCCGGAATGTACCCGGCGCAACGTGCCGCCGCGCTCAGTCCTATCGAGTGTCTGCGTCAGGAGTAGGAAGCAGTCGCAATATGCGTATCAAGGAACTCATCCTGCAAAGTTGGGACGCGCTGGCCCGCAACCGCCTGCGTTCCATCCTGACCATGATGGGCATCGTCTGGGGACTCACCACGGTTGTGCTTCTGCTCGGCTACGGTCAAAGCGTCAGCGAAGGGGTGCTCACTGCGTTCTTGGGAATTGGGAACAACGTCATCATGGTGTGGCAGGGCCAGACCAGCATGCAGGCCGGTGGACAGCGCGCCGGTAAGCGTATTCACTTCAAGTACGAAGACCTTCAGGCCATCCGCGACGAAGCTCCGCTGGTGCGCTTGCTCAGTGGCGAATGGGACGACGGCCTCGCCTACAAGTATGGCGACAAGATCATCACGGTCTCATCCAAGGCGGTGCAGTATCCCTACCGCGAGATGCGTAAGCTGAAGATTGCCGAGGGCCGCTACTTCGAAGAGAGCGACTTCGCAGAGCACCGCCACGTCCTCATCTTCGGGCCGAATGCGGCGAAGAAGGTGTTTGGCAATCGCGATCCAGTCGGCGATCACGTCACCATCAACGGGCAGACTTGGCATGTGATCGGCCTGCTGCAGTTAAAGATTCAGGATTCGTCCAACAACGGTCCTGATAATGAGAATGTGTTCCTCCCGTTCGAAAGCCTGAGTGACATTAATGACATTCGCGATCCGGAGATGATTGTGTTCCAGCCGGTCACAGCGCTCGAGCACAAGGCGGCTCTGGCACAGGTACGAGAAGTGCTCGCCCGACGCCACAACTTCAATCCGAAGGACGACAAGTCGAGCCCCGAGTGGGACACCGTGGAAGACACGAAAGAGATTCAGCAGTTCGGAATTGCGTTGCGCCTGATTCTCGGCTTCATTGGCGTGTTGACCTTGGGCGTCGGCGGCGTCGGCGTGATGAACATCATGCTGGTCAGCGTCACCGAACGCACCAAGGAAGTCGGCCTGCGCAAGGCGCTGGGCGCGCGCAATCGCGACATTGCGTTTCAATTCCTGGTGGAGGCTCTGGTCCTCACCTTCACCGCGGGTTTGGTGGGCATGCTGGTCTCGGTTCTTCTGGCGCATGCGATTCCGCCCATGCCGCTCTATTCGGAGCTGTACAAGACCGCCAACCACGAGGGCGATATCATTTTGAAGACTTCTGGTGGCGTGATGCTGACGGCTTTTGTCATTCTCGCGTTTGTGGGGGTCACCGCAGGCATGTGGCCTGCATTGAAGGCGTCGCGTATGGAGCCGGTTGAGGCCCTGCGGTATGAATAAGGAGGGCCGGAAAGATCGCCATCCCAGCTAAGTGCAGCATCATCATCTTAATTTTCAATGATTTATAAAAACTCGCCGGGATTCTTAAGTTCAGTCACCCTTACTCTTGGAGCCCAGGCATCTCCACTTCACCCTCGCGCAACTAATAAATTAGTTGACGCTCTCAGTTCGGCCACGTCAAATGTATAGCGACGTCTCAGGAGGACGCTTTGGCCCGTAGCAAGTCCGCAACTTTGACAGAGGCCGAGTTGCGCATCATGAACGTGCTGTGGGATAGGGGCTCGGCGACCGTCCACGAGGTGCTGCAGTCGCTGCCCGACACGCCGCCTTTGGCCTACAACTCCATCCTGACTGTCGTTCGCATCCTGGAAAAAAAGGGCTATGTGAAGCACCTGAAAGACAAACGCGCCCACGTGTACCTGCCTCAAGTAGACCGCAGGGATGCGACACGGTTCGAGGTGCGGCATCTCGTCAGCCGCTTCTTCGGCAACTCTCACGAATTGCTGGCGTTGAACGTTCTGGAAGAGACGAGCATCGATGCGGAGGAACTCAATCGCTTGCGCCAGTTGCTGGAAAGGAGCAAGTGACCGAACGATGACCCCGGCCTTCAATCTTAGTGCGATCAACTTCAATGCGATCGCCCAAACGTCAGCGATTCAAATCGTGGATTGCCTGGTGGAGGGCACGCTGATCGCAATTTTCGCCGGTTTGGTGTTAGGCGTGGCTCGGCGGCAGAACTCGGGCACACGATTTGCAGTATGGTTCTCCGCCCTCATGGCAATTGCGACTTTGCCCTTGTTCGGAGCTTCATGGTGGTCGCATGCGGGGAGCAGTCCAGCGGAGACCGTAGTCCCGGCGATTACCGTGCCAGGCTCCTGGGCCCTATACGCTGCCGGGGTGTGGGCAGCGATCGCAGCATGGTCCTTGCTGGGGGTCGGCCGAAGCTTGTGGTATCTGCATGTTTTGCGCAAGAGTTGCCTTCCGGTCGATGCGGCGAAGTTAGATACGCGACTGCAGGAGACGCTCGAACGGAACCGATCGTCAAGGCCGGTAACCCTTTGCACGTCCGATCTGGTGCGTGTTCCTACTGCCCTCGGTTTAGTGAAGCCCGTGATCGTCGTTCCTCACTGGGTGATGAAGGAACTGTCTGCGGACGAACTGAACCAGATCGTGCTGCACGAACTTGCGCACCTGCGCCGTTGGGACGACTGGACGAACCTGGCTCAGAAAGTAGTGAAGGCTCTTTTCTTCTTTCATCCGGCCGTGTGGTGGATCGAGAAGAAAGTGTCCCTGGAACGCGAGATGGCATGCGACGATGCCGTGATCGCCGAGACCGCAAGCCCGCGGGCCTATGCGGAATGCCTGGCGCACTTGGCGGAAAAAACGCTGGTTCAGCGCCGCATGGCGCTCGCGCAAGCGGCGCTGGGACGAATTCGTCAGATGTCGTTGCGAGTGGCTCAGATTCTGGATGTGAATCGGCCTACAAGCGCGGGCCGCGCCTGGAAGCCGGCAGTGTCGCTGGTGGCAGGATTCGCCATTGTCTGCGTCCTGGGCATTTCAAGAGTGCCCAGGCTGATTGCGTTTAGCGATAACGAGCCAAGTCCCGTGGCCAGTCCCATGATCGCAACCGCTTTCCCCAATGCGGGGAGCGCGCGCGTCTCAAAAGCGGTGTTTCAACGCCAGCCAGTTCGCGTCGTGCCGGCGAGCCTGAACACACCTGCGGTTCATCGCAATTTGAAGAGTTATGAACGCACTGCTTCGATTCAGTCTCCAACTGCAAAGCCCGCGGGGAGCATGGTTCGCCACACAAACGTTCGCCTGACGAATCAGGGTGCCACTCCCGTCGCTTTCACGGAAACGTTATTTGTGGTGATTGAGGGAAGCGATAACGGCTCAACAGACCAGCCGGTCTATCAGATCCAGTTGTGGCGTGTGATGCTTCTGCACCAGGTGGTCGATTCCAACGGCAACAGAATTCCCCGAAAGGAAATTTAAGAATGGATGCACCAGACAAGCGAGCGAAACACCAATTTTAAAAACTAATGAATTAGTTGTACACAAACTCTCGAAAGGATGTAACTCCAATGAATGTAGGAATGCAGTTGAAAGACAGTACAAGAAAATGGACGCGACGACTTGCGGTGCCGATGCTTGCCCTGGCACTCGTCGCTTCGTTCGCAACCTATGAATGCGTGAAACCAGCCGCAGCGAAGGCGGCCGCCGCGCCTTCTGCCGCGCCACTCGATGTCGATAGCGTCAGTTCACTGCTTGCTCTCGACAAAGCGATGGAAACCCTGGCGGCTCGGGTCACCCCGGCGGTCGTCAACGTCACCGTGACCTCGAAAACCAAAGCGGATGCGTCTGGCCAGCAAATGCCGGAAGACATGCAACAGTTCTTCGGCCAAGGTGGCCCGTTTGGTCAGTTTTTTGGACCTCACATGCGGCAGGGCCAACCCCAGATCGAGCATGGCATGGGCAGCGGCGTGGTGATCTCCCCCGATGGCTACATTGTTACCAACAACCACGTGGTCGACGGAGCAGTGGACATCCGCGTGACCACCAGCAATCGCCGGGTTCTGAAAGCGAAACTGGTTGGCACCGATCCTCTGACTGATCTGGCGGTCCTGAAGGTGAACGCCACGGATCTGGCTAGTACTCCGTGGGGCGATTCCAAGGAAGTCCGGCCGGGACAAACCGTGCTGGCCTTCGGCAATCCGTATGGGTTTCGCTTCACGGTCACGCGCGGCATTGTGAGCGCAGTGAACCGGGCGAATCCCGATCCGGACAACCCCAGCAAGCCCGGCGAGTTTATCCAGACGGACGCGGCCATCAATCCCGGTAACTCCGGCGGACCGCTCGTCGATGCCCGCGGCGAAGTGGTCGGGATCAACACGTTCCTCGTTTCTCCTTCGGGAACGTTTTCAGGCATGGGATTTGCGATTCCGTCACAGATCGTAAGGCCTACTGTGGAGACTTTGATCCGCTACGGAAAGGTCAGTCACGGCCACATCGGAATCGGAATCGCGGATGTAACTCCCGAGAACGCGAAGTTTTTCGACGAATCAACTGCAACTGGCGGGGTCGTCACACAGGTTGACCCCGATTCGCCGGGAGCGAAAGCTGGCCTGCAGATTGGCGATGTCATCACCGAAGTCGATCACCAGAAGGTGAATGACGCCGGCGAACTCCAGGTGCTGGTCGGACAGAAACAGCCCGGCACGAAGATCATGCTCAACGTTCTGCGTAACGGCAAGAGCATGAGTATTCCGGTCACTTTGGAGGCGCTTGGCAGCCACTCGGCTGAAGGCAACGACAACTCGGCCAACGGTGAAGGCAAGATGCACTGGGGCATCGGTCTCAGCAACCTCACGCCCGAACTGCGAGACCAGCTTCAGGCACCACGCGACATCCACGGAGCCGTGATCGAGCAGGTGCAACCGGGAAGCCCTGCGGACAACGCTGGCTTGCAGCAGGGAGACATCATCCTCGAGGTCAACCGTCACAAAGTCCAAAATGCGAGCGATGTAAAGCAAGCCCTTTCGAACGTGAAAAAGGGCGACGACGCGCTGTTGCTCGTCTGGTCCAATGGCGGTAACTCCTTCCGGGTGCTGCATTCCCCTGAAGGCTCCTAATCAGGTCGCCGCACTCCCTTCAAGTCGCGGAGGGAGTGCGGCGCTTCATCTGTAGCCGAAGCGCTGTGAAGAGCGCGTCTTGTCTGCGCAACCCGCCATCACCTTTCACCTATCCCTGTCGTACTATAAAACTCTATGGCTCATCTGTTCGACCCACTCAGCATTCGCGACATGACCTTTGCCAATCGCGTATTTGTTTCGCCGATGTGCGAGTACTCCAGCACCGACGGATACGCCAATGACTGGCACCTGGTGCACCTAGGCAGCCGGGCAGTCGGCGGAGCGGGCCTGGTTCTCACCGAAGCCACTGCTGTTTTGCCCGAGGGCCGCATCAGCCCGCAGGACCTTGGCATCTGGATGGACGATCACATTGAACACCTGGCTCGAATCGTCCGCTTCATCCATGCGCAAAGCAGTATTGCTGGAATGCAGTTAGCGCACGCCGGACGCAAGGCCAGTACCTACCGGCCCTGGGAAGGAAATGGAACCATACCCGAAAGCGCGGGGGGTTGGAAGAAAGTTGTAGCCCCGAGCGCAGTCGCTTTCGCCGAAAATTATCCCACGCCCCAAGCCCTCTCGGCTGACGGTATTCAGGAAGTTGTCAAGGCTTTCTCCGCGGCCGCACGCCGGGCCTGCGAAGCCGGTGTCCGGGTCATTGAAATACACGCCGCGCATGGATATTTGATTCATGAGTTTTTGTCGCCTCTCAGCAACCAGCGATCGGATGAGTATGGCGGTTCTTTCGAGAATCGCACGCGAATTTTGCGTGAGGTCGTGGCCGCCGTTAGAAGTGCGTGGCCGGAACGAGCACCACTGTTTGTGCGCATTTCGGCGACCGATTGGGTCGAAGGCGGCTGGGATATTCAGCAGTCGGTTGCGCTTGCCCGGCAACTGAAGGGATTGGGCGTCGACCTTATCGATTGTTCTTCGGGTGGCAATGTTTCACATGCCAAGATTCCGATGGGCCCGGGCTATCAAACGCCATTTGCGGAGCAGATCCGCCGGGAGGCCGGTATTATGACCGGCGCGGTGGGGATGATTACGTCCTCATCTCAGGCCGAGCATATCGTAGCGGAAGGACAGGCAGATGCGGTCCTCCTCGCCCGAGAACTCTTGCGCGATCCGTATTGGCCGTTGCGGGCGGCCCGAGAGCTAGGGCAGCCGATGTCGTGGCCCGTCCAATATCTCAGGGCTGCTCCTGAGAGCGCGTCGCCCCGCGCTGCTGCCGACCTGAAGAATCTGGAGTCCTGCTTCGAAGAACAACATGCGATTTCTGACGATGGTCAATGATTTTCGACTTGTCCAAGAAGATCCGGGGGGTCACCAGGATCTTTTCGAGCATCTAAGCTATCTGCTGCAATCAAATTTTCGGCGAGGTCCCGACTTGAAAACATCCCGACTCGCAGCTGTATGTTTTTTGTTCGTCGCAGTCACTGCGGCTTACGCTCAAACTCCGCTGTCTAACACGAGCCTGACCGAGAATCCCGTCTTCCGGAAAAACTGCGCGAAGTGTCACGGGAAAACCGCCGAGGGTCGCCATTTCGGCGGACCGTCGCTCGTCTCCGAAAAAACCAGTGCCGCCTCCACCGACGAACTGCGCAACATCATCACCAACGGCAAACACCACATGCCCAAGTACGCCGGCAAACTGACGGCGGAAGAAATCGACACCCTCGTCCAGAAAATCAAAGCATCGAACAAGAAATAAGAGCCGGGACTCAGTCCGTGGCTGCCCACCACTATTTCGCGCTCTTGGTCTCAGCATGGGCAGCATTCGCGGCAAGGATAAAAGAAGTCGCCGCGTCGACTACATACTCGTTTTCGTACCACAGGAACGGCCATGCCTCTTTCAGTTCAGGAAAGTCGGGTTGGATGATGACCACGCCCGGAATCATTCCGCCCGGAACGAATGTGTAGTCCGCACGATTATTCCCATAGGCGATCAGCTTCGACTCCGTTCCCACCGTCGACACATACGACACATTCGAGACCGGATGCCGCCCGAGCACGTAATCCAGCCCGTCGAGCGTGTATTCGGGCCCAATGCTTTCGGGAAACGCCTGATGCAGGAAGTACATCTCCGTGGCGAACCGCGTCACTCCTCCGGAACCGCCCCAGGTCCCCATAGAGATGGGCACGCCATACGGATTCTGCGAAAGCATTGCCTGCAACGTCGGCTTGTAAGCGGCCAGCGCGGAAGCGACTCCTTCTTTGAATTCCGGATCCATGAACGGAATGGCGCTAGCGGCAGTCCCTCCCAGAAAAGCAAACTGGTCCTTGATCACCCGCAGAAGTTCTTTCAGACGCTTCCGGTAGATCTCGCCGCCGCGAGTCGAGATCAGCAATTCGACGGCAGCCTCGGTTTCTGCGTGCTGCAAATTGCTCCCCGTCGTGTTGAAGGATTGAAATAGTGCTGGCGGCTGTTTGTGCTCTTCGTCCCACACTCGCACGGCTGTCTGCAGGCATTCGTCCGCCATCTTGTCGTTATAGCCGTGAAGCACGCGGCTGGCTGCGGCGAGGGCGCCAACCATGTCATAGCTCAGCGCCGTCGTGTGCGTCGTGAATGCCCAGCGATCATCCGGGACTCCCGAATAAATGCCATCCGTCTGCAGCGGTCCCATGCGTTCCGAATAAATTCGGCCGTCGGTCTTGGAGGCCGCATCTCCCAAGTGCGTGTACTCCTCCAGCGAGGGCTCGATGATTCCGGGAATCGCATGCCCAATGGCGTGATACTCCGCCAGCAGCAAGATCACGCCGTGCTCCACCTGCTGCACGATGTCCGGTACGCCGTCGGGCTTCCGCAGCTGGACGTACCGTGCCGCCTCGTCCACGAAGGTGTCGTCGGAATTCACTCCGAATTTCTCCCGCGCCAGCACGAGGTCCGTGATCACGCGAGTCTGAGTCTGCGTCCGCAGGTCAAAATCGCCCGCGTCGTACCACCCGCCGACATTGATTCCGGGAATGTGCTGTCCCGGAGAAAACGGCGAATCCGTCGTCGGCCCCTGCTTGTACCCATCGAAATGCGTGTAATTGACCGGCGCCTGGCGGGCATCGTCGAGGTGCGACGCTCCATGCCAAATGCGATATCCCTCGCGCACCTTGACGTGATCCATCTGCTCCGGCAGATAGGTATCGAGCGAGGGCCGCCAGATGCCGTCGTAAACATCCTTCCCGATCCGAAAGGGTCCAGTCTTCTGGCCTGCATATTCGATTGCGTAGATCCCTGGTTCGCGAATCGCGGAGAAATCGAAATGCGCATACTGATAGCGCATCCACTTGCCCCATGGTTTTACATTGCCGCGGAACACCTCGCGATACTCACCTTCCGGAGTGAGACGCAGCACGCGCGCAGTCTTGGGCGCGTCGAATAGCGGATCGAGTTCCACCACCGCGACTTTTTCCCGCTCGGGTGTGTAGCCGGCCTGGTTGTAGCCAACCACCGGCGGGCGCGTCCATCCCGCGATGACGTTGGGGGAAATGTGCCAGACGACAACATCTCCAGTCTTGCCGACAGGGATCAGCGTGCGGACCACAAACCATCCGTTCTGCGCCTTATTGCGCCCGTCGAAGAGAAGGATAGGCCCACTGTCGGAAGTATCGGAAGTAATGGTCACGCGTGTCGACGGATCTTCCGGGGACAAAACGATGCGGTGACCTGTGGCCAACGGTAACGGCTCCACGCTTCCATCTGCAGTTCTCTCCATCGGGCCGTCCGAATGACGCGGGAACATTCCAGCGCCATCGTCCATCAAGTAAGACTTTCCAAAATAAAGCGTCGGTAAGAATTCAAGATTGAATCCAGCCTTCCCGGCGAGCGCCGCCGAAACGGGCTGGTCCAGTTGCACGGCAACTCGAAATCCCCCAGCCTCGGGCCGGAGGTCGATGCGGTAGCTCAATCCGCGGTCCGGATAGGCGCAGAACGCTGTGATCTCATCCGGAGCCGCCCCGCGCTTTCGCTCCTTAAAATCGGGAATCGGGTCCCACTGCTCCGGCGTCGCCGACAGGCGCACGTCCCCGCTCGTAGCAATGCGCTGGTCGTGCAGGATGATCTCCATCCCATTCATCTTCTGGTCGCCGAACACCCGGTGATACGCGTTGTGGAACAGCAGCACGTTCAAGCCGTGCGTCTCAAGCACGTCATGCTGCGTTAAGTGCAGATCGGAACTCGACCAGGAAACGACGGCAGTACTGAGTAAAAGTGCAATTACGAAAGCCTTCACCATGGAAGCTTTGTTCTTCATGATTCTCCCTTGAGCAGACTAGAGAGCAGCGTGGCAAGCCGTCGGAGGTCAGCGATACCAGTCGAATGAAAGTGTACGCGCCTCACTGTTTCGACTTCGCTGGCAGCGGCGCGGTTAAATAGCGGTCGGCGAACTCCAGAAACGTAGGCCAGTTTGGCGCGGGCGTATGCCCTGCCTTGTGTTGGCGGAACGCGACATCCCCGTCAATCAGTGCAGTTTCTATCGCAGGAAACTCGCCGGTTCCCAGGTCCTTCCTGCCCAGAAGCTTGTATACGGGACCGGCCGTGACCGCGGCCAGAAACATTCCCTTCGCATCGACCCACCCATCCCCATTCGTCGCTCCGGCTCCAATAAACACAGGACGCGGCGCGCAGAGGGCAATTAACTCGTGCGCATCTACGGGCAAGTCATTCTCCGTGAGCGGTCCCGCATATTTCAGAAAGTTGCCCGCCATCCAGTGATACTCACCGGCTCCCGCCACATTCCCAATCTGCTCGCCAAAGTTGCGCCGGAAGAGTTTAGCCCCGCCTTCACCGGACGAACTGATGTACCCGACTGCAAAGCGTTGATCATAGGCCATGGCGACTAGCGCGGCTTTGCCATAGCGCGAGTGCCCTGCGATCCCGACTCGTTTGGCGTCCACGAATTTGTCAGTCTCGAAATAATCGAGCGCCCGGCTGGCGCCCCAGGCCCATGCGCGCAAAGCACCCCAGTCATCAAGCTTGCGGGGCTGGCCCTCATTTACGAGCCCGATTATGCCCTGCGTCAACCCTTCTCCATTGTCCGCCTGCACACTTGTGGGAATATAAATGGCGTAACCCCAACCTTTGGCTAACACCTGCTGCTGCCACGATGGTCGGGAGCCTGGTGCGCTCATCTGTGGAAAACGCTTGGCCAACGCAGCCATCACGGCTGGGCTTAAACCGAATTCCATAATCACCGGCACCCGACCGCTTGCATTGGCTGGCGTCGTCAGAGTCAGGTCGACGTCCACGGTAACGAGCGGATACTCCGAGTTGTCGACGTGTCCAACCAATTTCCTGGTGATGATCGGAACCTCGCCGTTCATCTCCTTCGTTGTACTGACAACGTCCCAATTTACTTTGGGCGTGTTCTTCGGCACGCGGCCATAGACTTCGCGATCGAAATCTTCCACGATCTCCGGCCTCCGCTTGTCCCACCACATCTTCGCCGTCGTGACCGGCTTGCCGTTCTTCAATACCAGCGGGTCGGGAAGCTTCGCGAAGGAATTGGCCTTGGACTCGTCGTAATTCGCAGCGTAAGGCGACTTGGGATCTCCGTCGGCGCCCCGGCGTAGCGAGGTAATGTGCAGCAAATCCATCGTGCGTTGATGGTCCTGCTCCGAAGTGAGGTGCACCGGCGGAGGCAGGCTGGCTTCAGGCGCTTGAGCGGCCGCGTGGGAGACTTGGATAACCAGTACAAGTGAAACTAACCCGAACAATTCTTGTATCGATCGCGCTATCAAGGTGAGCTCCTGATCCACACAGTTCCTCGCCGCAGATCGCAATTCGGACTTCGCCAATCCTACTAGGGTTTTTGCGGCGTGGGCTGCGGCGGCGCGGCCGTGGGTGCATTTGTCAGAAATGCCGGATCCATCCTGGCGATGTCCACGCGAAAACTGACCGTCTTCGCCGTTGGAAATGTGTTGGGGACTTTTTGCATGACTTTGCCGGTGGCAGCCCACTCCGTTCCTCGCTGATACGTCGTCATAAAGCCAACGCAACTGAGCGCAGCAACGTCGTGTCCCATCGTCGTATGAAAAACTCTTCCCTTTCCGTAGCTCAACACCATCAGCATCGGCTCATCGCGATTTGTGCCCTTGTTTTCCGGGTCGGAATGCGCCGTTGCCAGCACCGTCATATTCTGGCCGGGTCCGCGCAGCGTCGCATAGAGTTCGTCGGAAGCGTGCATCCACGCGGACGGCAATCCTTTCATGATCGGGTGTTCGGGATCTCGGGTCACTACCTGGAAAGGAACACGAGCCCCGTGGGAACCAGCGGCTCCCGGAGACGTGTCGGAAACCAATTTGCCATCCTTGAAATACCAAAGCGGCCCAGACTTCTCCGATCGATTTCTCCACCCACCGATTCCAATCATCTGGTTGTAGGCTGGCCAATCGGGAAACGCGTTGTCGGCGGCATGCACCACGACCAGTCCCCCACCATTCTTTACGTACTCCTCCAGTTGCTGGCGCAGATTGGGAGGCCAATCGGGAGCGTCGTAGTTCCACACGATGGCCCTGTAGTCGCTGAACTTCGGCTTGAAATTGCCGAAGTCGCCGCCAAATTGGGGAGAAGTAGCAACCGTGACCTGAAAAAGTCCCGTCTCCTCGAGTTCCTTCTTCAACACTTGCGTCGTCAGTTGCCAAACGTGATAAGGCCCGCCGCTCTGCCCATCCACCAGCAGAGTAGGTATGGGCTTTTCCGCCGCAGTCGCAAGCGCTGGTAGGAGCATTATGCTCAAGATGGCAATCCAAACGGTCGCAGCGACAGTTCTCTGCATGTTTTTCTTCTTGACCTGGTTTTAGCGCCCCCGATTCTAAATCAAACCGCAGACACGGTTTTTCTCAATCCGGCAGAGTCGCTTTGCCGACAATCGAGAATCTAGTTGCGGCTCCGTTCGTCTTCGGCAGACCGGAGCGCGTGACCGGCTGGCCTCCTCCGATCCAAACCTCGACGCTCCCCGGCAAGATACGGCGTTTCCCAGCCTCATCCACAATGCTCAACCCGCGATCCTGCAGCGTGAAGGAAACCGTCCTCTTCGCGCCGCGCGCCAGATGCACCCGCTCGGCACCCTGCAACGCGCGAATCGGCGCTCCCGCAACGCCAGCGTGGGTCAAGTACAACTGCACGACCTCGTCACCTGCCATCGAACCGGTGTTCGTCACGTCCACAGAGACCTTCACGCTGCCGCTCGCAGGAACTGCCCCGTTGCTCACCTTCACGTTGCTGTACGCGAACGATGTGTAGCTGAGACCGAATCCGAAAGGATAGAGAGGCTCACCATCAAAATAGCGGTAAGTCCTCTTCGCCATCGAATAATCGTCGAAGGCAGGAAGCTGGTCGGCAGACTTATAGAACGTGACGGGCAGCCGTCCGCTGGGACTGAAATCGCCGGCGAGCGCCTCGGCAATCGCTGTTCCTCCTTGGCCTCCGGGATACCAGGCTTCGAGAATCGCAAGCAATTTTTCGTCCGCCCAATCTATGGCGAGCGCGCTTCCATTGAGCAGGAGAAGCACCGTGGGCTTGCCTGCGGCCACGATGCGTTCCAGAAGTACTTCCTGCGGCTTAGTCAGATCGATGCTCGTGCGATCTCCGCCCGCAAATCCATCGGCGTGCACGTTCATCTCTTCGCCTTCCACCCGGGCAGTCAGCCCCATGGCGGCGATCACCAGATCTGCTTTGCGCGCGCCATCGACGGCTTGCTGTTCCTGTCGGCCCGGTATGCTCCACGTCAACCGAGCTTCGGCGCCGCGAACCGTCTGGAAATATTCAATCTTGATTGGATAGTTGTGTCCCTTTTCCAGATGCAGTTGCTTGCTATTGGTCGTGGCGGGGCGGTGGGTGGTCCAGTCTTCCACGATCAAATTACTATCGAGCCACACGCGATAGCCATCCTGACCCATGAAGCCGACCACGTAGTCCGCGCTTTCCGAGGGAATCAGCACTCCCGTCCAGCGCACGGAATAGTTTTTCGCAAGCTGGGGCGAAACTCCAGAAAATCCCCACACAAAGTTCACATTCGGATCGGTGCGCGTGAACGCCGGAGAACCTTCCAGTTTGGGATTCGAGAAATATTCGGCCTTCAACCCATGCTTCGCGTGGGACTGGTCTGTGTAAAGCACGGTCGTGGAAACAGGCTGGTTCGCCGCCCCGATCAAACCGGTGCCTTCCACGTAAACCACCCTCGACTGAGGGAAGCGCTTGCGAATACCAGCCAGAACAGTTACTGGATGCGATGGCGTACCGTTGTAATTCCCTACTAAAGCATCGAGGCTGTCGGCGTTTGGACCGATGACCGCGATAGTTCCGTATTTCTTCTTCAAGGGAAGAAACCCGTACTGATTCTTCAACAGAACAATCGATTCCCGCGCAGCTTTCAACGCCAGCTGCCGGTGCGCCAAGGTGTCGTTCTCGGCGGGGCGGATCTTGGAGTACGGAACCATGGAGGGCGGATCGAACATTCCGAGCTCAAAACGCGCCACGAACAAGCGATGCAAGGCATGATCGAGATCGGCCTCAGGAACGAGACCGTCATGAACAGCCTGAAGCAGAGCGTCGCGATCGGCCGCGACCGGATGCGACGGCGAGACGCAGTCAAGATCCGTTCCTGCCTTGAGCGCCACCGCGAAACCGTCCGCTACGCCCTTCGCGTAATGATGCCCTTGGGAAACGTCGGTCACGGCACCGCAGTCAGATACAACGTACCCCTTGAATCCCCAGTCTCCCCGCAGATGTTCACTAAGAAGCGAATTGTTGGCGCAGGCCGGCTGGCCGTTCAGAGAGTTGTACGCGCACATCACCGATCCTGCCTTGCCTTCCGTGACAGTCGCACGGAACGCCGGCAAGTACGTATCTTCCATGTCGTGACGCGAGGCCTCCACATTGACGGCATGACGCGTGGATTCCGGACCGCTATGTACCGCGTAGTGTTTCGGAGTGGCCACCGTTTTCAAGTACTTCGGATCGTCGCCCTGCAGCCCTCTCACAAACGCGACTCCCATTCGCGAGGTCAGATACGGATCTTCTCCGTAGGTCCCTGCCCGCGTCCCCAGCGAGGATCGCGAAAGATATTGATATTCGGTGACCACACGGTGAGGCCCTTATACCAGTCGGCCGATCCGTCCTGATGGAGGTTTGCATAGTACTTGGCGCGAAATTCCGTGCTGATCACATCTCCGATCTGGCGCATCAACGGCTCGTCGAAAGTCGCAGCCATTCCGATCGCTTGGGGGAACACGGTGGCGAATCCGGCACGAGCAACCCCATGCAGCCCCTCATTCCACCAGTTGTAGCCTGGCATGCCCAGGCGTGGAACAGCATCCGCAACATGGGTCAACTGGGAAACTTTTTCCTCCAGCGTCATGCGCGACACTAGATCGTTGACGCGCTGGTCCAGAGGCAGACTGGGATCTTCATAAGGCAGCGAACTAGACGACTGTTGCGCAAACGATGCTGGCCAGATGACCGCACACAGAAGCGCGCCGAGGAAGACGGCAGGTTTCTTGATCATGCATCTCTCCACAGACTTTAGTCCCTTAATGTATCGCACTCCCGACTCGCAATTCCCTTCGATAGGTTGGAAGGCGCCTACGAAGCATTTTTGACCGGCGAACTCGATCGTGCGAGGCCGAGACGACGTGAGGGCAGACTGGTTGGGAGCGCGGACTACATTCTCTGTAGCAGAAAATGAAGTCCCGGCAACCGAGCCGGGACCTCTTTAATTCAGCAGGTATTCAACTAGGAAGCACGGCGCTGACCCATGTTGTCGTCTTCTTCGTTCTGGCCCTGGCCGCCTTTTTTCTGCGGATTTTGCTGACCGGACTGTTGGCCGCCCTTTTGCCCGTACTGGCCGGACTGCCCACTCTGCTGTCCAGACTGTCCGCTCTGATGCCCACCTTGACCACCCTGCTGTCGGTTCTTTTCCATATCGTCTGCCATGAAATAGTCCCCCCTTTCAATGCGCGACTTGGCACATGAGTTAAATCCACTACTTTCACTTAGTTGCTGCAGAACTTGCGAAGGTTGGGGATTAACATTCTCAACCTTCTATCAGCTCTGATATTTAGTTCATTTATGGAATACCTGTAGCTTGATGGGTGTTCGTCGCCTTCATGCGCGGACGCTGGCTCGCACTCACCGTTCTCTGCGAAGCAACCCCAAGCCCGTCACCGTACTTCCCAGACAGCGAATACCAACGGATGCGCAGTATTTCCGCTACCATGCGCGAACCATCCGCCAGCGGATTAATCCGGGTGCCATTGTTGACCTGCTCCCCGTTTTCCGAACAAGTCCGAGTATGATTTCGGACGAAGGAAAGGGGAAGAGGTATGTCGAAGAGCCGGCACACGGAAGCGGAGATGATTGGCGCGCTGAAGCAGCTGGAGGCAGGGCGTAAGGCGGAAGACGTGGCACGGGAAGTGGGGGTGTCGAAGCACACGATCTACGCCTGGAAAGCGAAGTACGGAGGGATGGATGTGAGCGAGGCGCAAGAGGCCAAGCAGTTGCGCGACGAGAACACGCGGCTGAAGAAGCTGGTGGTGGATCTGAGCCTGGACAAAGAGATGCTGAAGGCGGTGATCGCAAAAAACGGGTGGAGCTCGTAGACCAGCGGGCGGACGCGGACTGGCTGCGAGTGACATACGTGGTCAGCGAGCGCCGGGTTTGCGGGCTGATAGGGATGGCGGTGGCAAGTTATCGCTACCGCTCGCAGCGCACGGATGAGCCGTTGCGGGAGCGACTGGTGGAATTGGCGCGGTCGAAGCCGCGCTTCGGGTATCGGCGACTACAGGTGTTATTGCAGCGCAGTGGAGAGCGCGTGAATCACAAGCGGTTGCATCGAGTCTATCGCGAGGCCGGACTGGCGATCCGACGCAAGAAGCGCAAGCACTGTGTGCGCGAGGGAAAGCCGCTGGTGGCGCGGACTTCGGCCAACCAGGAGTGGGCGCTGGACTTTGTGCACGATGCGGTGGAGTGTGGACGGACGATCCGGGTGCTGAGCGTGGTGGATGCTTATACGCGGGAGTGTTTGGCGTTGGAAGTGGATACGAGTTTTGCCAGTCGGAGAGTCACGCGGGTGCTGGATGGGATCGTGGCGGAGCGCGGGCAACCGCAGACGATCCGTTGCGACAACGGGCCGGAGCTGACGAGCCGGCATTTTCTGGCGTGGTGCGTGGAACGAAAGATCGAGTTGTTGCACATTCAGCCGGGCAAGCCCACGCAGAACGCGCGCGTCGAAAGTTTCCACGGACGGCTGCGGGATGAGTGCTTGACGGTGAGCTGGTTTCAAAACTTGTTCGACGCGCGACGGAAGATCGCGGCGTGGAAGATCGAGTACAACGAAGAGCGTCCTCATAGCAGCTTGGGATACAAAACCCCGAGAGAGTTTGCCGAGGCGCAAGCAGCAGCTTTCTACACAGCTGAGCGAGAGGCAAGGGACTCAAACGCCGTCCCTTCCCCCTCGCGCTCCCCCATCCCGGCTCCAACCCGAGATGGAGTAGCTCAAAGTTGTCGTATTCTTACGTGAACGAAAATTGGGGGCAGGTCATTGTCATGCCCCCATCTGACGGGCACTTCCACTACCTTGAAACCTGACCGTCGTGCCAGGAACAGAATCTCTGGGTCAAAGCCCCATCGCTCGATCCTTTGCAGAGGAAAGACTCTCCTCGCAGCGCGCCGCCGGAACGCCTTGAAGCCGCACTGCGTGTCCTTGAAGTCGAGCCTAAGCACCATTCGCAGCAGCAGGTTGAAGGCTCTCCCCAGCACCTGCCGAGCCACAGATTGACGTTTGGTCTGTAGTTCGCTCCGCATCCAGCGCGATCCAATTGCCACATCGGCGCCGGCGTAAACAAAATGATCTGACCACGCGCGTTCATCACCCCGTTGCGCACGCTGTAGCCCTTGCCACGGTTACCCGGATTCTGAACCAGACGTACAATCCCGTTGGTTTGGGCGTACTCTCGCACGATGTCGGCCGTACGATCGCGAGAGCCGTCATCGACTACGATTACTTCGGCGTCCCAAGCCTGCTGGCGAACAAAATCCAAAACTCGCTCGAGGCTTGGACCCAAACGTGTCTCTTCGTTGTAGTCAGGAATCACAATGCTGATGCTGTAAGAAGTATCCAAAATAGCTCTCACTTTGTGTCTTTCAATCTTTACTCGTCTGAGAATTCCAATTGCCCCGGTCTACAGGCTGGGCGGCGTTCTTCGGTGCCGTCTCTCATCGGATGCCCTGCTTAGAGATTCTAGCGGCTCAAGAGGTTGCGCAAGAAAATGGTCCCGGAGAATCGGCTGAATTTGGCACTAGACCCCGCACAACTTGCGGGCTTTACTACAGGAAATACCTTAGGGCAGGCCTCCACCCTCCGTGATACGAATACGTGAGTTAAAAACAGGTGGCGGGGAGCCGTTCGGGTCGCGCTCTCCTAGTGCCCGTAGCTTTGATGTTCGTATTCCTCCAATAATGTGTTGAACCGGACGTAGATGAAGTCTATGTCCACAAACAGATCCAATTCGGTTGAGACCGAATGCTGGATGGAGACCCCTGATTTGAAGTACTCCTTTTTTCGGGAGAGACAATGAAAAGAACCCCGCTCAACGAAGCTGCGCCCAATGGTACTGGGAACCTTCCGCCCACCATGGCGAAGAACAACGGGAAATCGAAAGACTCGGATGGATCCCTGGACCTGACCGTCATACTGACGGGCCTTCAGAGCATGCGCGACGGCGACTTCACCGTGCGGCTTCCGGGTACTTGGGTAGGGCTGGCTGGAAAAGTTGCCGACACGTTTAACGAGATTGTTGCCGCCAACCAGCACATGGCCCAGGAACTGAAGCGCGTCGGGCACGTAGTCGGCAAACAAGGCAAGACGCGAGAGCGTACGCGGTTCCACGAGTCCAGAGGCGCCTGGGGCGAGATGGAAGTATCGGTCAACACTCTCGTGGAAGACCTGCTCCGTCCCACGGCCGAGGTCACGCGCGCGATCGCAGCCGTTGCCCAAGGCGACCTGACTCACGGCGCAGTCGATTATCTTTCTGTCCCAATTGTGCCGGAAGTCTTGCGGGCGAAGGTGAGAGTGTTTGCCGACCTCCACCGCAAGAAGCTTCAACTGGAGCGGCTGAACAATGAACTGGAAGAGCGCGTCGCGGATCGGACCCTGGAGCTGGAGCAGAAGGCGCTGGCACTGCAGCGACTGAACAGCGACCTTGCCCAGAAGAACCAGGAACTCGATGCCATCGTGCACACTGCTCCCGATATCATTTTCAGCAGGCAAGCCGATGGAACGAGGGACTACATCAGCAGCAGATTTTATGAATACACGGGTGCGCCGGCGGGGTCCGCGGTTGGATTTGGCTGGTTGGAGTATTTACATCCCGATGACAAAGAACGCAGCTTAGCGCAGTGGATGCGATGCGTTCAGTCCGGCGAAGCCTATGAGTCCGAATATCGTATCCGCGGCGTTGACCGGCAATACCGCTGGTTCCGCGCTCGTGCTGTCCCGCTTCGAGATCCGGACGGGAAGATCGTCAAGTGGCATGGGACCTGTTCCGACATCCATGACAGCAAAGTGCTGGAACAGTCGATCCGACACAACGCGCTCGAATTGGAAAGGATGGTCGATCTCAGGACGACTGAACTTAGACGCCTCTCCAGCCGCTTGATGACCATGCAAGATGAGGAACGTCGCCGCATCGCTCGTGAAATTCACGACGGCCTCGGACAAGAACTCGCTGCGGCGAAGATGATCCTGGACGGAATCCTCTCCAAAGATTCGTCGCCTTCCATGCGGCAGGCGTCTGCTGATGCCAGCCAGTTAGTGGATCGCGCCATTCAGCAAGTCCGGACGATCTCCCATCTTTTGCATCCTCCTCTCCTGGACGAAGTCGGCCTCGTGTCGGCGCTCCGCTGGTACCTCGAAGGGCTGTCAGAACGCAGCGGAATCGAGATACAACTGAAAGTCGATCCCTCCGATCTCAGCCGGTTCAAGCCAGAACTGGAAACTGCGATCTTCCGCATTATCCAGGAGGCCTTAACCAACATGTTCCGGCATTCTGGAGCGCGGAACGGATCGATCAGCCTGATGGAACATGATGGGCGCATTAAAGTTACGGTGCGCGACGATGGCAAGGGAATCGAAGAGCAGGTCATTCAGCTGCGGCCTGAGAGCGTGGGAGTTGGGATCGGCGGAATGCGGCAACGAGTCACGGAACTCGGAGGAAGTCTGCGATTAGCCAATGCCAATCCCGGTATGATCGTCGAGGTTGTCATCCCTTCCCAGCGGCATGAAAAGCTAAGAGTGCCAGTTCCAGTTTGAACGTACGCCGCGTAAGTGGTTAGTGACATAGCCCGTCTTTCTTGACATTCTCGTGGAGCGGGCCATTTTTGGATGTTCACGAGGCGCTTTGTTGTAACAAAATCCGCGTTTTCTGCATTCATTCTCCAGAGGCCGAAAACAAGAACTGTGACCGAGACTCTGGGCGATTTCATCCGCTATGGTTACGTAGCCCTGCCACTCTGGGTCTTCGCCGAACAGCTCGGCGTCCCGATACCGGCCGCCCCAATCCTGCTGGCGGCAGGCGCCATAGCGGGCACGGGCCGCATGAACCTGGCCTTCCTCACCGCATTGGCCCTGGCGGGAGCACTTACCGCCGATCTGATTTGGTATCGCGTCGGCTACGCGCACGGCTCCCGGGCCCTTGGCCGGTTGTGCCGGGTGTGCCTGGAGCCGGATTCGTGCGTCCGCCGCGTCAAGAATCTTCTGGAGAAACATGGCCTGCGTTCGCTGCTGGTCGCCAAATTTGTGCCCGGCCTGAACGCGGTGGCAGCGCCGGTGGCCGGTACGATCCGTATTCCCTGGTGGCAGTTTGCGGTTGTCGACGTCGTCGGGATCCTCATTTGGGCATCGAGTTTCGAACTCCTGGGATTTGCGTTCGCCGGCCAACTGGAAAGAGTGGCTGCGTATGCGTGGCGGATGAGTGCGTTCTTATTGGCCGCCATGATCATCGCCGCACTCGCTGCTGTCCTGGTCCGCAAGCACCTAAGGCGGCAGCGTTTTCTCCGAGATCTGCGAATGGCCCGAATCAGCCCGGAAGAGCTCAAGAACAAGCTGGATCGGCATGAACCGGTCACCGTGATTGACCTTCGGCATTCTCTCGATTTTCTGCCCGAGCCCTACACGATTCCGGGGGCGCTTCGGATTCCGATGGAGGATCTGGACAAGCGCAATCGCGAGATTCCCAGAGAAGAGGAAGTGGTGTTGTGTTGTACTGTACCTGTCCGAATGAAGCCAGCAGCGCCATGACCGCAGTCAAACTGCGGAGATACGGCGTTACGAAAGTTCGACCACTTCACGGTGGCTTGCACACGTGGCGTGGGCTTGGATTTCCGGTACAGTCCGAATTTGGACCGGTTCCTGCGATTGCAAGACAGCCTGCTCGCTGCGCGACGTGTGGGGAACGTTCTATTCCCTAGGCATTGGCGCACGGGGTGAACCGCACTTGCCCTTGATGAGTGCTTATCAGGATATGACCTGAGGGAGGATCTATGTCATCTCAACCAGGGAATGCGTTCGCAGCAATGGGGCGCGAAGATTTATTGCGGGCACTGGAAATGTTCGCCAAGAACTGGCTCGCGCACGATGGCTGCTGGTTTCTCGCGGCTGAGGACCGTTTCGACATGGAGACCGCCATTGACCTGGACGCTCGTTCCTGGAAGCGCTTCGCCTCCGCGGAGGCCCGCCGCATCATGACCACATTCAACATTCCGGCTGGAGGTGGGCTTGAGGCTCTGGAAAGAGCCCTGAGTCTGCGCCTCTACGCGGTGATTAACACTCAACGAACCGAGTGGTCGGATGACCGTAAGCATCTCCGTTTTTTCATGGATGTCTGTCGAGTGCAGGAAGCCCGGCGCCGTAAAGGCTTGGCGGATTTCCCCTGCAAAAGCGTCGGCATCATTGAGTTCGAAACGTTCGCCGCGACGATCGACCGGCGAATTCGTACGACCTGTTTGCACTGTCCTCCGGACGCAGCTCCCGGCCAGTATTGTGGGTGGGAGTTCACGATTGCGTGACGTCCCCAGCCCGTACCCGCGTCAACACCGTGGACTCTGGTGCTAATGGCCCGTGATCATGGTCACCAACACGGAGCGGCGAGTCCGCTACATTAGGTGAAATGATTAGACCAAGCAGGATCAGTTTCGGCGGGACGGCAGGAATCGTAACCAGCATGGCTCTCATTGCCGGCCTCGACGCCGCAAGAACTGGAAGAGCCAGCATGGTCAGCGCTCTTCTGATTGCGGCATTTGCCGACAACCTCACAGACTCCCTAAGCGTTCATATGTATCAGGAATCAGAACGTCTTGAGCAGAAAGAAGCATTCATTGGAACGCTGAGTAATTTCGTAACGCGGTTGTTGCTGTGTCTCAGTTTCGTGCTGATCGTTGTGCTGTTGCCTGAGCATACTGCTGCCATATGGGGGCTGGCGTGGGGGATCTCATTGCTTGTGGTGCTGACTTGTATTCTCGCTCGCTACCGCGGTGTTAGCGCGATGTCCGAAGTAGGAAAGCATCTTACGGTCGCATTGGCAATCATCGTCGTCAGCCAACGCATTGGGCATTGGATCGCTGTACATGTGATTTGAAGTCTGGGAGCCGGATGGCCTTCAACGTGGAGAAAGTCGGGCCCATTCTGTAACAAATTCAGGGTGTCTGCATTTCTTGTTATGAGGGAAGTGAAATATGAATACCAGCTACAATTTTGTATCGTCCGCTCGTTGGACAGGCGGCCAACAAGGCGTTGTCGCAGGACACGAAGTCGATCCGTCGATCAATTTTTCAGCTCCGCCGAAATTTCACGGCCAGGCAGGGGTCTGGACTCCTGAGCACTTCTTCACCTCGGCGGTGGCCACGTGTTTCATCACGACATTTCAGGCCATTGCGGCGTATTCGAAGTTCGAAGCGCACGCTCTTGAAGTGTCTGTAGAAGGCCAGGTGGAAAAGACTGAGGGTGGATTCCGGTTCACCCGCATCACGATTCGTCCGTTGTTGGCGATCAACAGTGAATCGGATCGCGATCGCGCGTTGCGCCTCCTTGAAAAAGCGGAAAAAGCCTGTTTAGTTTCCCGCTCGCTCCAAAGCCAGATTATTCTGGAACCGGAGGTGGTGCTGGTTCCAGCGGCAACGCCAGTCTAGAGTGGCACTATGGCCTATCGGCCCCTTCGAGAATCAGGAGTTCGTGATGCCTCTATATGAATACCACTGCCGCAGTTGCGGCAAGGCCTTCGAGAAGTTGCGTCGCATGAAGGATGCCGACAACGACCTGGAGTGCCCAAATTGTCACTCCCACGAAGTTGAGCGCCAGTTTTCCACCTTCGCGGCCGGGGGCTGCGGCCCGTCCGGTTCGCGCGGCTTTACCTGAGCGCGATAGTCCGCGGCCGGTCGGTCGCAGCTTCATCGAGAGTACGGCGTCTCCCGCTACTGTGGCTTGGTTTCGGCGGGTCCAGTCGGGGGTGGTGTCATCGGGCTCATGCCTCGACCCATTCCCATGCCGCCCATCATCATCCCGCACCCCATGCCCTTGGCCTGGGCGTCTTCCATGTGTTTCAGCATCTGATCGTGGTGTTCCACCATGGTCTGCCACATGTCAATATTCGCTTGCCAGCGCGCCTTCTCATCGACATTGCTGATCGAGGCAACGTTGGCCTTCATCTTGTCAAAAGCGGAATGCATCTTTTGCGCATCCGTCTTCATGGCATCGATGTGTTCCTTGCACATCGCCTGCATTTGCTCCCGCCGTTGTGCCCGCATGCCCGCGCGTACGCCGGGTGCAGGCGGCGTTCCCGCTTGCGTCCCGCTTGAAGATTGCTGGCCGGACGCTGCGCCCTGCGGCCAGGCTGACGATGTCAGCAGCAATAACAGAATTGGTAGCAGTCTGCTAGGTTTCATGGTATCTCTCCTTGTCACATTGTTAGATTTATAGAACTCCGCGAAATTCGGATGATCATCTGTCTTCATTTTCGAATGCCGCACAACATGCTCGGCTCAGTCCGCCGTGCCGAGGCGACCTCACGCCGGATCGTCCGGCCTCTAGCTTGTGCGACATCCACACGGTCGCCAGGCAGGAGGCAACCACGCGCAGACCAAGTGGCACAGTTGGCAGAGGCGCGAATCCCAGCGCTCATAACATCGGGCCAAGTGCAGTCGTTTCCACATTCGAGCTGAGAAACGCGATATCCCAGGCTCGTTGCAGGCCAAGTCCTCTACTAGCGGACGCACGTTGGGATGGGCGTAACCCAACCTGGCTCCTGAGCTGGCAAGCCAGGCCAGCGCATGTCGGCCGGTCTCATCCACTTCAACCACGTCACCGAGATCGAGGATGGCTTTGCGGCCTTTGAGTCTGCTCCGAACCTCTGCCCAATGCTGGGTAAGCAGCGGCACGGTCTGAGCTGTGAGTCTCCCTTCCAGACGCAACTTAACCGAATACGGTTCGTCGAAAACCAGGATTCGCAGCATGCTTCGCTACCTCTGTGGCATAAATACCAGAACGGCGCGATCCGTTACAGCAACTGCGTAGCGATCTTCTTGCTCAGATCCTTGTCTACTGTGCCCCCTGGAACCAGGGGTTTTCAAGCCGGCCTTCTGCGATGGCCTATTTCTTCGCCGCCACTGGACAAGTGCTGAGCCCCACGAGACGGTAAAGCGGGCAAAACCGGAACGCCGCCGTTATTAGGGGCACGATGCCGATAAGGCCCAGCCAGCGAGCAGCTCCGTGCAGTACAAAGAGCAGGCTCAGCAACGCTAGCCCGATGACCACACGCACGCCACGGTCCACGCTACCAACATTTGCTTCCATAGTCCCTCCAGATGATAAGACCGCACGCCATCATTTGTGAACTAAAGGCGAATTCATCTCTCCCGCTTCCCGCAACCCCGCTTTACGAAGCAGGTACATCGCGGGGCACCAGTTCGTTAGTCCGGACTGGAACAGGTTCAGTCCAACAAACGCAGTGAACAGATACCAGTAGGGGCTCAGCCAATAGCCCAAAGCAACCGACACGAGAATGAACCCTCCCGCCATCAATCGAAGCCCACGTTCTACGGTCATACTTGTACCTCCTCTAGATGAGATTCAATGGCGTCCGCCTTCATCGGGTGCCGGCGTTCGCTCATGTAGTAGAGAACCGGCACCGCCATGCGGGAGAGCACTGTCGACGCCACCTCGCCCGCCATCAGGGAGAGTGCCAGCCCCTGGAAGATCGGATCGAACAGGATCACGCTTGCACCCACGACTACCGCGGCTGCGGTAAGCAACATGGGGCGGAATCGCACTGCGCCCGCATCCACAACGGCCTCTTCCAGTGGCATGCCCTGCGAGCGTCGCAGTTCGATGAAATCGACGAGGATGATCGAGTTGCGCACAATGATTCCCGCGCCGGCAATGAATCCTATCATCGAGGTGGCCGTGAAGAAGGCACCCATCAGAGCATGCGCGGGCAGAATGCCAACCAGGGTCAGCGGAATCGGCGCCATGATAACCAGCGGCGTGACGAACGAGCGGAACCAGCCTACAACCAGCACGTAGATCAATACCAGGACAGCCGCGAACGCTAGTCCAAGATCGCGGAAGACTTCCACCGTGATGTACCACTCGCCATCCCACTTCATGGAGAAGCGGTCGGTGCGCTCGGGCATGGTTGTGCCTTTGTACTGCTTCACCCCGTATCCATCGGGCAACTTGATCTTGTCGATGGCGTCGCTCATCTTCATGATGGCGTACACAGGGCTTTCTTCTCCGCCCGCCACATCTCCGGTCACGTAGACCACCGGCTCCAGATTCTTGCGGTACACACTGGTATCGATTGTGGTCTGCTGCAGATTGGTCACTTCTTGCAAAGCGATCTGTCCACCGGAAGGAGTGGGGAGTTTTAGACTCTCAAGGTCCTGGATACCTGAACGATCGGACCGCGAAAGGCGCACCTCGATCGGGATATCCTCACGCGATTGGGGATCGTGCAGCAGCCCGGCATCGGCCCCCCCCAGTCCCACCTGCAATGTACGAGTAACGTCCGCTGCGGAAATTCCGTGCAGCGATGCCTTGTCGAGGTCCACTTTCAGGTCGTACTTGGTCTGAGGGTCTTCGACGTACCAATCCACGTCCACCACCCCCGGTGTTTGTTGGAAGATCTGCTTGATCTGAGCGGCAAGTTGGATCTGGCCTTTGTAGTCAGGTCCGTACACTTCGGCAACCAGAGTTTGCAGCACCGGCGGACCGGGCGGGACTTCGGCAACTTTGACGCGAGCGCCAAAGGGCTCGGCGAGTTTGTCTAACTCCGGCCGCAAGCGCCGCGCGATTTCGTGGCTTTGCGCTTTGCGATCGTGACGGGACAACAGATTCACCTGAATGTCAGCCTGATTGGGCTGCCGCCGCAGGAAATAGTGACGCACCAGGCCGTTGAAGTTATAAGGTCCTGAGGTGCCGGCGTAGATCTGGTAGTTCGTGACTTCCGGCTGCTGCCCAAGGTATTGCCCTAACGTCTGTGCTACCCGCGTAGTTTGTTCCAGCGGAGTACCATCGGGCATGTCGATCATGACCTGAAACTCGCTCTTGTTGTCGAATGGCAGCATCTTGACGCGAACCCACTTCAACGGGACGAAGGCAACCGCCGCGAGCAGCAGAACCACAACGCCACCGAGAAACATCCAGCGGCGGCGCGCATCAAGGATCAGCGGATTCATGACCTTGCGGTAGAACCGCGTGGTCCATCCCTCGGCTTCGTGGTGGCCGTGTCCACCGTCTCCGGCGTAGTGACGCAACAGCCGCAATGCCGCCCATGGTGAGACCACAAAAGCCACGACCAACGAGAACATCATCGCTGCCGACGCCCCGACCGGGATCGGCCGCATGTAAGGACCCATGAGACCGCGGACAAACGCCATCGGCAGAATCGCGCCAATCACCGCGAATGTAGCCAGAATCGTGGGATTTCCCACTTCGTCCACGGCCTCTACTGCGACGTCCACCAACGAACGCCCGCGGCTCTCCGGCAACCGAAAATGGCGGACGATGTTTTCCACCACCACAATGGCGTCGTCGACCAGAATGCCGATGGAGAAGATAAGCGCGAATAATGTCACCCGGTTTAGCGTATATCCAAACAGGTAGAAGATTGCCAGCGTGAGGGCCAGGGTCACGGGCACGGCGAGCAGAACCACGCCTGACTCACGCCAGCCCAGGGCCAAGGCGATCAATAGAGTGACAGAAAGCGTTGCGATGAGCAGATGTTTGAGGAGTTCGTCCGACTTGTCCTTGGCGGTCTCGCCGTAGTTTCGTGTAACCGTGATATTCAGGTCTTGAGGCAGCATGTAGCCGCGCAGCGCATCTACCTTTTCGAGAACATGGTCCGCGATGATGCTTGCGTTGGTGCCCTTGCGCTTGGCCAGGGTAATGGTTACGGCGGGATATTCGGAATTGGCCGCCTGAGCACCGGCCCCCTTGGCATTTGCGAACAACACATAGTTATCGGGCTCGGCCGGGCCATCCTCGATCTTCTCCACCACGTCGCGCAGATAAACTGGCCGGCCGCCGTGAACTCCGACTACAACTTGCTGCAAGTCGTCGGCACGAGTGAAAAACAGGCCCGCTTCTACCTGAAATTCGCGGTTGTCGCGGGCGAAGCTTCCAGCCTGTCCCCGGCTGTTTGCACTCTGCAACTGGCCAACCACTGCTCCGGGTGTCAAACCATATGCGGCGAGCCTTTGTGTATCCAAAACCACGCGAACCTGGCGGGGTTGCCCGCCGATGATCGCCGTCTCCGAAACATCGTCAAGCTTTTTGAGCGAGTTTTCCAACTCGCCCGCAACTCGCCGCAGACGATAGGAGTCATAATTCTTTCCCCAAAGCGTGAGCGCCATAATGGGGACATCATCGATCGAACGAACCTTGATGACCGGTTGCGAAACGCCGGGCGGGATACGATCGAAATTCGAGTAGAGCTTGTTGTAGGTCTGAATGATCGCGTCTTCTTCTTTCGTGCCCACATAGAAGCGCACAATCAACATGCTCATGCCGGGATGGCTGATCGAGTAGATGTATTCGACTCCCGGCACCTCGCGAAGCAACCTTTCCATCGGCAGGCTGACGCGCTGGGCGACCTCCTGCGACGACGCGCCCGGCATCTGTACAAAAACGTCAAGCATCGGGACTACGATCTGCGGCTCCTCTTCGCGCGGCGTTTCGAGGATGGCGAATGCACCCAGGAGCAGGGCGGCCACGATGACGAGCGGAGTCAGCTTTGAATCGATGAAAGCATGCGCGATTTTCCCTGCCAGGCGAAGTGCTGGGTGCTGGTCAGCGTGTCCGGAATTGTTGTTAGTAAGGCTCATCCATGACTCCTAGCGGGACTCAATCTTCTTGCCGCTGAGTTCCTGCCTGCCCGGATCGGCGATCAGCGTATCGCCTGCCTGCAAGCCGGCAAGCACTTCTACCTGCGCGCCCGATGGTTTCCCGAGCGTGATATAGCGCAAGCTGGCAATTTTGTTCTGATCGAGCACGTAGATTCCCTGCAATTGCCCGCGCTCCACAACAGCAGTACGTGGGATAAGAAGGGAGGCCCTCTCGCCGCGAGAGAATTGCGCCCGGCCAAAAAGTCCAGAGCGCAGGGCAGGATCGGTGGGCATTTCGATCTTTACCAGGAAACTGCGGCTCGCTGAATCTGCCGCGGGAACGATCTCGACGACTCGTCCTTTGATCTCTTTATCTCCAGCGGCATCGATGACCACGGGAATCTGCTCACCCATGCGGACATACCGCAGATCGGTCTCGTTGACCGTGGCTTCCAACCGGAAGCGGCGAAGGTCTTCTACGGTAAAGATTGGCATCCCAGGGCTGGCCAGCGTACCGACATCGGCCTTCTTCTCGGTCACAACGCCATCGAACGGCGCCAGAATACGGGTGTACCCGAATGCGGTATGAGCCTGCTGAAGGGCCGCCTTGGCCTGCGACTGCCCGGCGCGGGCCATGTCGCGCCGTGCTTGTGCCCCCTGGTAGCGCGCCTTCACCTCATCGAACTCCTGCGGGCTGACCGACTTCTTTTCGTACAGGGTTTGATACCTCTTGAAGGTGGCATCCGCTAAAGCGAAGTCTGAATCGGACGCCACGATTTCCTGTTGCGACGCGAGATCCGCCGCGGTCGCACGGTCGAGAGCCGCACGCGGCTGGGCATCGTCGAGCACGGCCAACACCTGTCCGCGCTGGATTCGATCTCCTTCATGCACACGAATCTCAACGATGTTGCCCATCATCTGGCTGGCCAACTGGCTCGTCTGCGCGGCGCGCAGCGTTCCCACAGCCTCCACCAGGTCGGGAACCTTGGCCGGTTGCACGGATAACAGCGACACGTTGCTTACGATTTCCGGCGCCGCGCTGACGGTTTCGCGTTCGCTGGAACAGGCGACGAACGTGGTGAATGCCATCAAAAGGAAGGCTGCTATTACAGTACGTGCGAATTTCATCGTGTTTGCTTTGTTTGCGGTAGACGTCGGATTCATGGCATAACCACCGGTGATTGCAGATTCAAAGTCCCACTCGCCAACTCCAGATTGGCGGAGCCGATATGAAACTGATAGACGGCCTGCCAGTAATCGGTCTGGCTGCGGCGGGCCGCTTCCTCCGCCCCCAGCAGGTCGGTAATGGTAATCAGGCCGCCCTCATAGCGATCCTGGTTGATGCGCAGACTCTCTTGTGCCTGGGCAATCGCCGTGCGTGCCACTCCCACCTGCTGGCGGTTGGAATCCAAGTCGTAATAGGCTTGGCGCACCTCCAACCGAACAGCGTCGCTGGCCGCTTGCTTGAGTGCCGTCATCTTTTCGGCAATGGCACGCTCTCGCGAAAGAGCGGCCCGTTTCGCGCCACCCTCAAAGAGGTCAACCTGCAACTCGATCCCCCCGACCCAGTTGTTGCCGCCCCCACCGGCCAGCAGCGTGGGATTGTCCATCTCCCATCCAGCAAAGGCGTTCAGGCGCGGACCGAACGATGATTTGGCGATCGAAACACTCAGTTGCTGGGCGGACTGTTCAGATTCGATCCGCTTCAGATCTGGCCGGGTCGTGAGTGCTTTTTGCTCCTCCTCAGCAAGCGAGGGAACCGCGAGATTGCGCTCGGCTAGAGCGTCTGCGGGCTGATATGCCGCATCCGCAGGGACGCCCATCGCGATGTTCAGTTGCGCCCGGGCGAGCTCCAGATTGTTTCTCGCGCGAATGAGTTCTTGTTCGCGGCTCGCCAGGCGGACCTTCGCGGTAAGCAGGTCTGACTCCACCACCAGCCCACTGTCGAATCTCACCTGGCTGCGATCCATGATGGACTTCGCCGTTTTCTCCGACTGTTCGGCCAAGTCCACTTGCTTTGTAGCAAGGAGCACGCCGTAGTAACTCTGCACCACGCGGAACAAAATCTCCTGGTCGGTACGTTCCAGCTGGTGGGTGGAGGCGATATTCATCTCCTTGGCACGACTGATTCCGTGCCAGGAGGCGAAAGAATCGAACAGATTCCAGGTTCCACCGAAACGGGTGCCGAAGTTCCCGTACGGCAACGGGGTATTCAATTGATTCAGGACGAAGTCGTTCGTGGTGAAACGCTGCTGCCGAAGCTTGCTGCCAAACACGTAAACGGGATCGTCACCGCGTGTGGCCGTTTCTGAGAAGGTAACGTGGGGCATCAGAAAAGAACGGGCTTCCTGAACGCCTGCCGATGCGGCTTTCGTATCCGCCAGCGCCGCCTTGCGCAGTGGGTTCTTTTCCATGGCGATGGTGGCGGCCTGCTGCAACGAAAGGGGGGAGGGCTCCGGCGGCGATTGTGAAAACATCGCTCCAGTCGCACAAAGGACAACGGCTATCCATTGCAGAACCGGAAAAGAACGGGGAGCGGCAATATTGACACTCATAGCGGTAAGGCCCAGTCGAGAAAACAGTCGATATCCTCCTCTCATCGTCTCCCCCGGACGAGCACTGAAGCGGTGATCCGGATCACTTAGTTGTGAAAAAAAACGTAGCATTAGGAATCTCTTAGGCCCGGCTCGCAACCGGCTCCGCCGCATTGATCCACTCCATCTTTTCGGCGACGATTTCAAACGTGGTGTGGAAGCTGGCCGTCTTTTGCACCATCGCCCCGACTGAACAATATTTCTCCTCCGACAGGCGAATCGCCTGTTCGATGGCCGAAGCATCAATGTCAAAACCCCGGACAACATGATGAATCCGAACCGTCGTGAATACCTGCGGCGGGCGCTCCGCCTGGTCAGCTTCCACCCGCACTTCGTAGCCAGTGACTTTCTGGTGGTATTTCTGGCGGAGAATCGTGACCACGTCGAAAGCCGTGCACCCGGCAAGCCCCGCGGCAACCAGTTCAATGGGTTTAGGCCCGGTTCCCCCCGCACTATCGTCCAGCAAGAAATAGTGCTCACTGCCAGTTCGAGCAACGAATTGTCTTTGCTGCGAAAGGGGCTGTGTCAGTTCAACTTTTGCAGAAATCATAGGTTTCCCTCACTGGCTCCTCCATGGGAGCCACATGAATAAATGCAAGCCTGACGAATTTGTTACAGGGAATAAAAGGGAGCGCTATGAGAAGGCGACGCGGAGGGGCCGAAGCGTTGTTCCAGTCACTTCCCGCTGATCGCGAGTGCCCGGCTGTAGGTTGCGAGCAGCTTCTTTCTAAGGGCAGCCGCTCTTTCCCGATCGGGGCAGTCAGCAGGCGACTGCTGGCAGCGTTGTATGGTCGACTCCAAGCTGCGAAGGAATTTCTTGCATGGTTCACATCCGTTCAGGTGGGTCTCGATTTCTTCACAAGAGAAGTCGTCCAGTTCACCATCCAGATAGTCCGACAGCCCCGCAAAGACTTCCCTGCAACGACCGGTGCTGGACCGGGCTGCCACGTTTCGCTGCAATCGTCTCGCAATACCGTGCTTCACTCCCTCGTTCCCCTTCGCCAGTTCCCTCCGCACGAATAAGCGGGCCCGGTGGAGTCGCACGCGTATGGTCCCTGGGCGCAAGCCGGTGATCTCCCCGACCTCTTCATCGGTGAAGCCTTCCATGTCCCGCAGCACGAGAATGATGCGATAGTGCGGCGGCAGATACCGAATCGCTTCCCGCAGCCGCTGCCCCTGCTCACGGCCAATGGCGGAACCTTCCGGAGTGACACTAGTGAGCCCGTCGAGCCGCTCGAAATCCTCCTGGTTGGGCATCAACTCCTCCAGGGAGAGTTCCTGTTTGGGTGCGAATTTGCTCTGGCGGCGGTTCATGAGACAGTGGTTCTTCGCCACTTTGTACAACCATGTTGCCAGAGCTTTGGAGTTGTCAAACTTTGACAGGTAGGGCAACGACTTTACCAGGACTTCCTGCATCGTGTCTTCGGCATCCTGCCGTTGTCCGCACACTCGCATACCGAAAGCAAACACGGCCCCTTGCAGCAGCGCTACTGCTTTCTCAAGGGCGCCGCCATCCCCGCGCTTCAGCAAAACGATCGCTTCGTCAATCTCAGACCGCATTCGGGCAACTCCGTGGCTTCTGTGTGTATCCTATCTATATGCATGTATAATTATATAGTGAATGGGCCTTTTGTCCGTCCGCAATGCAGACGATGATCCACGAGAAGATGGTCGAGCTGGTTGCCCGCCGATTCCAGGTGCTGGGGGAACCTTGCCGTCTTCGCATCCTGCAAGCACTTCAAAGCGGACCTAGAACGGTCAACGAGATTGTCGGTGACTTGGAAGGGAATCAGCCCAACATATCGAAACACCTTCAAATCCTCTTCGATGCCGGGCTCGTGGGTCGCGAGCGTTCCGGCAACAGTGTCTTCTACTGCATTGCCGATCCGGTCGTATTCAAGCTGTGCGACTTAGTGTGCCGCAGCACGGTGCGCCAGGCCGCTCACGTGCAACGATACGCCGCGGTTTCCCCGAGAAGGAACGGAATTCGCAGACAAACGAGGCATCACAGATCAAAGGGTTCTTTGCAAGGAGCAAACTAAATGCCAGAATGGGCATGGATGATCGTTTTCGTAGTCGCTTACCTGGGCGTAACCCAATGGCTGCTGCCCAAGCTTGGCGTACCGACTTGAAGCGCCAACTCCTGTTCTGTCGAGTCTCGACGGAGTGCCAAGCCAGTACACAAAGACAGGAACTGAATGACCGTGGGTGAACGTCTTTTCAAGCCCCAAGATGCACACAAACTTGAGGATCCCAATCGGCTGATCTGGCTTCCCGTTGCTGATGTCATTTGTGCATCGGCGATACGGACTGGAATGCACGTCGCAGATGTCGGCGTGGGAACCGGTTACTTCGCCATCCCCATAGCCCAAGCCGTGGGCCCTGACGGGAGGGTATACGCGATCGACTTACAGCCAGAGATGCTGAACATGCTGCGGCAAAAGCTCGAGCGGCCGGACGCTCCCCGCAACATTGATCTGGTACAGGGCGCGGCGGGCAAAACCACTCTCGCATCAAAATGTGCCGACGTTGTGTTCATTGCAAACGTTTGGCACGAACTCGACGATCATGAAGCCGCATTGCAGGAGGCTGCACGCATCCTGGTACCCGGTGGAACTCTGGCTGTGCTCGACTGGCGTCCGGATAAGAACTCTCCTCCGGGGCCGCCCTCAGACCATCGCCTGCCGGCAAGTGATGTCGTGCAGTTTTTGACAAGGCACAACTGGACGACGGCGGCGCCAGTCAACATTGGGCGCTACAGCTACTTCATCGGCTCCCGCCCGCCACAGTCGATCGAGTCAATCTCTGCTTAACAGAACTGAGGAGAATAACTGATTGACCTGGCAAAATCTGGGAGCTCTTCTGACGGGCGCAATCATAGGGTTTCTCGGCGGCCTCTTTGGAAAGGGAGGCAGCGCGGTGGCCACCCCGTTGCTTAGCCTGCTTGGCTTTCCCGGCTTCGTTGCTGTCGCGTCTCCGCTTCCTGCGACCGTACCGAGCACGGTTGTAGCGTCCGCAGAGTATTGGCGCTCTCAGTTGTTGGACTGGGAGATCGTCTGGTGGAGCATCGGCATCGGCACTCCTGCCATCGTTGCCGGTTCGTTTTTGTCTCACGCGGTGGGTGCCAGGCCATTGCTGATCGTTACGGGCGTCCTCGTTCTCGGTTTCGGGATCTCTTTTCTCTTCTTTCCCAAGGACCTGTCTTTGGCCAAAGCCGCTGCCGATAATCCTGAAGGACGGCGGCCATCCTTCTGGCGAACGCGGATGCTTACAGTCGCAATTCTGGTCGGTATGATTTCGGGATTGTTGGCGAACGCGGGAGGGTTTCTTCTGGTACCAAGCTACACGGAATTTCTCAAGCAGCCAATGAAGAAGGCTTTCGCGTGCTCGCTGGCCGTTTCCTCTGTACTGGCCATACCAGGCACAATTGTTCACGCCTACCTCGGCCACATCTCCTGGCTCGTCGCCGGTTTGGTCGCACTGGGCGCAATCCCCTTCTCTCGCTTGGGAGCTCGTCTGGCCATCAAAACGAGAGCCGTGAAGCTCGAGCGTTGGTATGGGCTTGCGTTAACTGTATTAGGGCTGTTTTTTCTCTTTCAGGTCTGAGCAGAAGGCTTGTGCGTACCGGAAGCCACACAAATTCTTGCCTTGGACCTATTTCGCTTCTTCGACGATTTCTAAGACTGTTTTTTCAACCGCAGCCGCAATGCCTTCAATTCCAGCATCCGGATAGAACTCGGCGAGAGCGGAAGGCCGCATGGTGCTGATGAACGTCTTACCCTCTTTCGAGTAAACCGCAATGGGACAAGGCAACATGAGTGCCAGGTTCACGTCCTTGTTGAGCGCCTCATTCGCATAGCGAGCGTTGCAAATCTCGACAATCTTGAGCGGTTCCCGCGTAAAGCCCTTCTCCGCCAAAGTGCCCGCGACGTCGTGCGTATGCAAGACGCGAAATCCCTTCTCGGCTGTCTTTTGCTCGACCGCATTCACAGCGGCGTCGAAGGATTTCTTGCTATTGACCGCGTACTGGAAGTTTTTCATAGGTCCCTCTTTCATGTAGATGATCGTTACGTTCCCTTGGATACGTGGCGGTTCACACTGAAAAAAGGGGCACTTACTTATTGAGTGTTGAATAATATAGTGACATTCCTAGTTGGCTATGCTATCGTCGGCCCATGGGAAATCCGGCGGGGGTACGGCGAGACTTTCAGGCACTGGGGCACCGGCGCTTGCGGGCGGCGCGGTTGCTGGCCAAGGGAATTCATCAGTCCGAGGTGGCGCGGCGGGTCGGCGTGCACCGGCAATCGGTGAGTCGGTGGGCGCAACAACTGGAAGCGGAGGGATTGCACGGTCTGAAGAAAGCCGGGCGCGCCGGACGCAGGCCCCGCCTGAGCGCAGAGGACTTGAAGAAGATCGAGTGCGGGCTGAAGCGTGGGCCGGAAGCATTGGGCTACGAGACCGGACTGTGGACGGCGTGGCGGGTGGCGCACTTGATCGAGGAGGAATGCGGGGTCCGCTACCATACCTCGCAGGCTTGGCGCATTCTGCGGCAACTGGGTTGGAGTTGCCAGCGTCCGGTAGGACGGGCTCTGGAGCGGGACGAAGCCAAGATCCGGCGGTGGAAGCAGGAGCGCTGGCCGGAGTTAAAAAAAAGGCCGAAACCGAAGGGCGAACCATCGGTTTCATCGACGAAAGCGGGCTGAGCGAACGGCCACACCGCTGCCGTACTTGGGCGCCGAAGGGAAAAACGCCGGTGCTGCAATACCACTTTAACTGGAAGACCTTGTCGGCGATCGGGAGACTGGCCCATCCTTTCAGACTACCTCAAATGAGGCTGCCCCATCATAAGTTACCCGTTAAGGTGATCCGCCGGCCTTGCTGTGCGGTGTAAGTAGGCGGATAATGCTTGCGAAGTGTCTAAGCAGCACGCCACTAACAAGAAAAAGCCCATTTTGCGCTTCGAGGCGGTGAAGATCGACCCGCTCTTTGAGGTGCTCGATGCCGTTGCTTGGCTTGACTCTCCTGGTACGAAAGGGATCGCGCAGTATGCCAATCTCGACCCCCGTACGGCTGGCAAGATCCTCAAGAATGCGCGCCTCATTGGAGTTGTGCAGTCGCCCGACGACGACACATACGTACTCGCGCAACCCTATCCTTATAAAGGCACACAGGAGGAGAAGCGGAACGTAGTGCGCGAGGCGATGCTCAAGCATCCCCTCATCCGCAGCATCAGGCAATTTATAGGACTCGGGAACAACCTGGAGGACGCGATGCGAAAAGCCTCCACGGTGAACGGAGAGACAAACTACGACAAGAGCGCCATCGCCCCGCTCATTTCGTGGGCCAATTCCGAGAAAGCGCTGGATCTGGGCGTTCGGGTGGAAGCGCTTGTCAACGAGGCTGTCGCGGCGAAGGAAGTGCGGCACGCCAAGCACGAACACGAGCGCGTTGCCTTCATCTCTCACAGCACGAAGGATAAGCCGTTCGTACGGAAGCTCGCGGCCGATCTCGTGGCGAGCGGTGTAAAAGTCTGGCTCGACGAGCAGAACATTCTTGTCGGTGATTCCATACCAGAAAAGATCGCTCAAGGTCTAGCCGAATCTGACTTCTTTCTTATCGTTGTCAGCGAGAACTCGGTGAACTCAGCGTGGGTAAAGAGGGAACTCAATAGCGCTATCGTGCATGAGATCGAGCGACGGAAGGTAACCGTCCTTCCGATCAAACTCGACGGTGCGAAGATGCCAGACACCATCAACGACAAACTCTATGCAGACTTCTCCAAATCTTATGAAGACGGGCTGGAAAAATTACTCCGGTCGATAAAGGCCCGGAAAGTGGTGACTGATGGTGGAACCAACTAAACCGGCAACGAGGAAAGTACCGAAGGGTGGTCGCAAGGGCGGAACGATATTTCCAAAGATCAATCTTCTGAAGGCGCTCGAATACGGAAAGAAACTCGTAGCGAAGACGCACGTCGGCCCTCAGCCAGAGGATGAAATTCTGCCTGGCGTGTTCGGCAACTCGGGTCCAGAGGGGAAAGTCCGCGCCTCGGCATTGAAACAGTTCGGGTTGATGCAGGGCGACGCCAGAGCATACCAAGCATCACAACTAGCCAAGGATGTTGAGGCGTCGCTCACCGAGGAACGCCCCGCGTTGCTCCAGCGCGCTGTTCTAGCATCAAAGCTGTTCGAGAGAATCTTCGATACCTTCCACGGCGACACGGTGTCGAAGGCTCAGATAGCGAAGCGAGCGAAAGAGTTGGATGTCCATCCCGAATCTGCGGATGAGTGCGCGCAGCTTTTCATCGACTCGGCTGTCACTGCCGGGCTTGGCACGTTGAACGGGGAAAACATCGCGCTGTTAAATGCCAGCGCCGTGGCTGTACCTCGCAAGGAATCCGCAGCCGCGCAGAGCGCAGAAGGACTTGACGAGCAGGCCGAAGAAATTGGAAAGCGCGAACTTGAAGCCGCTGCGGCAGAAAAAACATCGGCGGCCAAGAACGGTCTCGACGCACAACAGCGCGGCCAAGGGAGCGCGCCTAAGAACGCCGTAACCGTGAATCTCGCCGTCGATTCTAGCAGCGACCCCGATAAACTGGAGAAACAACTCAAGCTCCTGAAACAATACGGCTTGCTGCACTGACGACAAGACGAACTTAGGAAGCGGGCGGCCCATCTTTTGCGGTGTGTGCAATGGGGCAACATTTCTTGAATTTCTTCCCGCTGTCGCTGGGACATAGTTGGTTCCTTCCGGTTTTCATACTCGCCTCCCCGGCAGGATGCCGAGACGCGAGAAGCCGCCGTCAGCGGGCTAACGAAGGACCCCAAGACTCTCTGCAATCTCGGTATCTGGTACATCAAGGTCGGTTACAGCAAGGGTACTTTTTCGAGCGATGTGATGAAAACCGTATCGCTTGATTGTTCGGCAGCTAAGACCGCACGCATTGAGGAGACCAAATCCCTCAGGGAAGAGATCGCAAACGCCGCCAATGATCCCGATGGTAGTGGCCGCGTTCACGCGCATGCTGACGGCACGATCTTGGTTGTAGAATCAGGCTACTTTTTTGACGATCCTAAGAACGGTGTGGTATTCGCAAAGGCGATGGCGCAAAAATTGATGGAGGATACCCAGAAACTCTGCTCGGCTGCAATCAGTCAGCTGCAGATGAAAGGCAGCAAGAGAGTGGTCAAGACTGTGCCTGTCGTTTGTAAATAGGGTGAACCCCTAGTTAGAGGGACCACGACATGGCAATTCCGTATTACCACGTTGATGCATTCACGGGTGAGCTCTTTGCAGGTAACCCGGCGGGGGTCTGCATCCTTTCCGCTTTTCTCGCGGATAGCGTCATGCAGAAAATTGCGGCTGAGAACAGGCACAGCGAGACCGCTTTTGTTGTTCCTCGCGCCGATGGTGATTTCGATTTGCGCTGGTTTACACCCAAAGTCGAGGACGACCTATGCGGGCACGCGACCTTGGCATCCGCCTATGTGCTCGCGCTGCGGAAGCACAACGTGTGGCCGGTTCGTTTTCACACCCGCAGCGGCATGTTGACCGTCGCTCAGGACCAAGACAGCTTTGAAATGGACTTTCCCGCCAAGCCACCCCAACCTTGTGAGACGCCAGTCGACCTCTTACCAGCTCTAGGTTTGAAAGCGGCGCTAGTAATGAAATCGCGCGATTACCTCGTGGTGGTGGATCAGGCTGAGCAAGTGCGAGCGCTCTCGCCCGATATTGCCGCTCTTGCCAAACTGGACGCCGGGAGCGGAACGATTGTTACCGCTCCCGGCGAGGGTGACGTGGATTACGTGTGCCGAATGTTTCTACCGTCGGTCGGCATCGATGAGGACCCCGCAACCGGCTCGATACACTGCACACTGGCTCCATATTGGGCGGGGCGGCTGGGTAAGGACACGTTCCGTGCGCAGCAACTCAGTGCTCGCGGGGGATACGTGCAGTGCACAATCGGTGGCGATCGCGTGAAGATCGCCGGCAGGGCACGCTTGTACCTTCACGGCACGCTCGAACTCTAAAGCGTCTGCCTCCAGAGCGAGAACCTGACACGCACTCCTGCCAACGAATTCGTGGCAATTTGCCTTTAAAGAGGCGACGAGGTTTTGGCGACGGCCGGAAGATAGCACAGAAATCCAGAAGTGTCACTATATTATTCAATTCTCAATAAGAGCGAACCGGTCGAAGTGATGGGATCGTGGGTGAAATTCAGTCAGACAGGCTGTGCTGCTGGCACAGTTGCTTCAAGACAGCGAGTTGGGCTAAGAACACAGAGAACCAAGCCGCCAAGCAAAATCTTTCGCGACCCATGCCATCTTTACCGCGTATCAGGTCAGTACGTGCGGTAGCTGGGGTTAAACAATGGATGGGGCTTGCTGGCCACATAGGCTGATACATCAAAGGCCTGCTGGGGGGTGAGCGTTCCGGGGTGGTTCTGAGGCATGTTGTGCAATACGAATGCGGCCATCTTCTGAATTTGGTTCATACCGGCGCCGTCGTTGTACGCCCCGGGTCCCCAGAGAGGAGGTAAAACCGGCGGTTCTCCCGCGCCGTCAGTTCCGTGGCAACCTGCGCATTGTTGCGCGTAGATCGTGGCGCCGTCGGCTGGGTTGCCGTGCAGTTCAGGCATCTTCACCAGACCTCGTCCGGCGAAGGCATGTCCCGCCGGTTCCCATCGAGAGAGCCACTGAATGTAGGAGACAATTGCACTCAGTTCCGGACTTCGGTCCGGCAAGGGATGGCCGTTCTCGCTGCGGGTGAAGCACTCCTGGATGCGGTCTTCGAGCGTGATAACGCGCCCGGCACGCTTGTTGTACATCGGGAACAGCCCGGGGAGGCCCACCATGGGAGCCGCGTAGGCAGCCGTTCCATTCTGAATGTGGCAGTCGGCGCAACTGAGGCGGTTGCCCACATAGGCCGAAGCGTATCGCGGCGTGTTCTGGAAGACTTGCAGGCCCAGTCTAATACTGTCGCCAATGGGGCCTGCAGGAATACCCGCCGGATCAGGTGCTGTCCAGGTGTTTTTCGGCTCCTCATCTTGCATCGTAGGATGCGCACTCTGAGTACACCCCTGAGTCGTTATCAGAGCGCAGCAGGCCAACGTGACCGGCAAGAGATTCTGTAGAACTCGCACCCTCACCGTTGCTCTCCGGTCGCGCGGTCCGGCACTGGCGGTGACCCGAATCCGTACTTGCGGTAGATGGTCTGGGCCTCTTTCGAAGTGAGATAGGCGACCCAGGCTCGAGCCGTCACCGGATGCGGTGCGTCGAGCAGAACCCCGGCAGCATAGATTGCTGTGGTGTTTTCGCTAGCTGGAATTTCGATCCCCGTAATCGGATTACCGATTGTTTCCTGGAACTGAACCTCCGAAGCCCAGGTGACGCCGGCATCGGACTGGCCGTTCAGAATGCGCATGGCTGTCTGTCGGTGATGAATATGCGTGAGATAGGTGGTTCCATCCTTCAGTTTTGTCACCATGACTTTCCGGAAAAGCTCTTCGCCGCCGTTCCTCCGCAGCGAGTCGCCAATCTGGCGGGCCACGCCCTCCCATTCCGGATTGGGCATGGACAGGCGTATTTCGTCGTCTCCCAGATCGCTCAGCGAGCGGATATGGTGAGGATTGCCGGCGTGCACCATGATCTCCAGTTGATTGGTGGCATAGGCAACGCCGGTTTCCACTTGCTTCTGTTTTTCCATCTCGGCAAGGACGCGCGCGCCGGCCTCGTAGACATCCGGTTGCACGCGAATGGTGAGGTTGCCGAGCGTAAGCGCTCCGCCAGCAGCAATCTGCCTGCGAAGAATGCCCGGTGGCAGGGTCTCATAAAAGATATGCCCTCGTAGTTCCGGATGAAGGCGCTCGAAGCCCGCGACCAGGTAGGGTAGAACCATAAACTGGTTGCCACCAATGAACAGCACCAGCCGGGCATCGGCTGGGTTGCCGTGCAGGTCGGGAACATTGTCAACGTCGTCAACGGCAAAGATGTAGCCCTTGTCCTCCGCCGGATTATTCTTGCCCTGGCTCCAAGGTGGTGACGACTGCGCCGCGGCGCCTGCCGCGAACCCGATCAGCAACAACATCGAGCAACCAACCCGTATCCTATTTCCTTTCGCCATCTTCCTTCCCCTCTTAAACCGTGACGTACGAGTAGTGTCCCTGACTTTGCAGGAGGGCCAGGCAGGCCACCATGGACGGCACTACCAGCACGCCGGGCAGGACATGCGCCAGGATGTCTTTGACGATCTCCTCCGGCGGCTGCGGCAGCTTCCATTGCCGGATCAGGACGCGCGCCTGTTCTTCCAGCGCCGTGTGGCAACTGAGAAATGTCACTCCGCGCGCTTGCAGTCCTTGAATGCTGGCGTCCTGATACGGCGAGTCCTCTTCATTCGGGTCCTGCGATGAGTAGTGCAGGTCTTTGCCCGCCTTGCTCGGGTAAAACAGGTTGCGCTGCGTGGGCTTGCCGGTCGCAGGATCTGCGATGTTGAACCATTCTCCAACCCGGTACTTCTCCCAGACGTAATCATCGTAGTTCAGCAGGTTAGCGGGCCCGTGCAGGGCCCCCACGATCTGCATCCGGGCCTTCGGGACACTAAAGCCAAACTGCAGACCGTTGAGAGAATTCTTGATATTGCTCAGGAATTTCCCCCCGCCGATAACGCTGATGTCGAAGACCTGCTTCACTTGAGCGGGTAGTGCCAAGAGGTGGTCAAAATCTTTGACTTTCCAGTCGGAGGGGCGATAGACAAGCTGCGCGTCGGCGGTGGAACCCAGGGCAGCCAGGGCTACCGCACCAGTTGCAGCCTGACCGACGAAAGATCTGCGGGACATTTTTCTCACGAGAGTTTCTCCTGTTCTGTCAAACCGGTCATGGTAAGGACAACATCATTTTCAACGGCTGATCGCACCTGGCCGCCTTGTGGCCGGCAAGGCAGCAGTGCGTTCAGGCCAGCGATACAGCGAACGAATAAAGTGCGTAACCGCTTGCACCTCCGCTTCTGTCAAAAGTGGCCACGCCGGCATGGACGTTCCGGCCACGCCGTTGTAGATTACGCGCCTGGCCGCCGCGTACGAAGGCCGCATGCCGGTAAAATCTGCCGGGCGCGGAGAGTACCGACCGGCCTCCGGGCCATGGCCGTCTCCGCTTTCGCCGTGGCAGGAAGTGCAATGCATGGCATAGACCCGCCGCCCAGCCTCTTGCAATACGCCGGGAGTTGCCCAGCGCGCGTTCTCGGGCAACTTGCCGGGACGGCCCAAGGCAGCGGTGTAGGCGACCACTGCGCCGAGTTCCTCATCGGGCAGTGTGTTCCACGACGGCATCTCCGATCCGGGAACGCCTTGCTGCATGGCACGCCAGATCAGCAACTCGGAAAGCTCGAAACCCGTGAGGTCGAACGCTGGGGGGCGCATGGATGGCCCCATAGGCGACCTGCCATCGCCATGTTCCCCATGGCAGCTGGCGCACTCGTCCAGAAAAACGCGCTGCCCTTCTCCCCAATCCACTGTGGCGCCGGCAATGGGCAGAGACGTCACCGCCCGCTTGCGTTTGGTTGCTGCTTGCGCGATGGATCCAAACAGGACACCCAGGGACAACAACAACCCAAGCAACAACGAAGGAATACGACCTGACACGACCCCGGAATGGGTGCGGATGTGCCGCGAGCGGAGACGGACAGACTGGCCCACGCTTACTCCCGCGTTTCGGGAAAGCAACACGGTCACTTCCTCAGGATTTCTTGATCCAGGCTGATTCGTTTTCAAGGGCTCGTCTTGCACGCGTACCGCAAGTCTGCCAAGCTGAGCCTTCGCAGTCCAAACAGTAATTCTTATTGGCGATATGTAGAACTTATCGCATGGGATTCAAACAAGGGTCGCCGTCCGCCGGCGACCCCTCAAAGAATCCGATCCGCTCTTGCGCACCTTGCTCTAGCGAGCGTGTGACGCTTCCTGAGGCAGTTCGGCGGGCCCCCGAAGTTCCGACACTGGCATCGCCAAAACCCAACCGTAGATGTTGCTGACGTACAGAGTCCCTCCCACGATCACGGGCGATGACGGACCAAAGCCGCCCCCAATGTGCTTATTGCCCAGGTGGGTACCGTCCGCCACCCGAATGGCAGCGATGTCGCCAGATTTGTAGGGCAGGTAGAGGATGCCGTCAGCCAGGGCGGCCCCAGCCCGGATCTGTGCTCCCAAGTGTACCGTCCATAGCTCCCGGCCGGTTTTCAGGTCAACCGCATAGTAGTCACCTGTCACCGGGCTCCCTTCAAAAACCTTGCCCTCGGCGATCATCGGCGTGGCTGTCTTCATGGCCGGTGGCGTCGAGCCGGCACCGAACTGTTCTTGCCAGACGATCTGGCCCGTGTCCGGATTGAGAGCGAGCAGCACATTGGCGACTGGGTTTTGCGGGCGGCCCGTCTCGACCGTAGCTTCCTGAACAACCAGCCCGTCGGCGTAAGCGGGCGTGCAGTCGCCCATACCGGTGGCAACCAGCTTCGGGATGGTCATCTTCCAGGCGACCTTGCCCGTCTTCTTATCGAGCGCGTAAAAGAAATTCGGGTTGGTGCCGCCGAGGAATACATACTTCTCGTTCAGCACAGCGGACGACATGCTGACAAAGGAGACGATGTCGGATACCCAATCCGGCCTGCCGGTGGCTGCCTCCAGCTTGTACACATGGCCGTCGCCGGTTCCGATGAAGAGGAATCCGTCCTCGTAGGCGGCGGTGGGCATGGCCTCACCGGGAAAATGGTAAGCCCAGATTTCCTCGCCGGTCTTGGCATCCAGGGCGTACATGGAATTGAGCCCCGGACCGCGCGTGGGACGCATACCCTTTACGTAGAGCATGGTGTTGGCATAGTTGAAATAGGCGTTGCCGGTAGAAACGTACACGCGGCCATCCACGACCAAGGGATTGCTCATCGTCATGTTCCAGCCGTAGTGCGCCCAGATTAGCTTGCCGGTGACGGCATTGAGCGCATAGGTGTAGCCGTTGTCACTGCCTACATACGCGATACCTTCCACCACGGACAGACCGACTGGCATTCCCACACCGTAGGCCGTGGTGATCACGCTGTCATTGAGGGGAGGGCCATCCAGAGGGATCGCACCTGCCCCCGCGAACTTCCAGTTCACTCCTGTCCGCAAAACCGCCGGAACATTTTCCGGCAAGGAGAAGACCGCGTTACGTCCCGCATTGGAGGCGTAGGTAGTCCACGCTCTCGGAAAGTGGACGGACAGACTGGCGCTGGGGAGGTTTTCAGGAAAATACTGGCTGGGAAATTCGGCTGCTATAGGATTCGCGGGCCGGTCCGATTGCTGTGCGGCAAGGACGGCAGGCTGGGTGAGCCAGGCGAGGACGAACAGCACCAAAACAGCCGGAAAGGCGCACCCATGCTGGGTGCCGCGCTGTGTCCTACACTTACCTTCAAAACGCTTCTTTAACATAAGGTCTCCGATATGCAGATTGGGATTGTGAGCTTCGTCTATCAGTTTTGGTGCGAACTACGGCCTTGAGCTCAGCGATAGACTGAACTTGGCTGTGCATCGGGCCGGGACTTTGGGCTATAGCGACGGGATTCGGAACGAATGTTTAGATACGAAGCACAACCGGATGAAGTGAGGGGACCATCCATCGGGACGAGCAGATGACAGCCGGCGCGGTGCTCGGCGGGGAGGCAGCCAGTTTTCCCATGAGGTCATTCGCCAGGCTCGGCGTGCCGCTGTGATTCCCGATCGGGAGTTCGGAGACGCTCGCACCTGAACGGTGAGAGCCCAAGAGGCAAGCAGGCGCCCCCAAGGGCATTGTCGCTGCGTTCGAATCAAGAGCCACCATAATCTGCGGAGATGGCATCGAAGACGCCCTGAGTCGCATGCCCCGACATGCCGCACTTCGAGCGAGTGGGCTCGCGATCACAGCCGCAAGTAGTGTCAGTACCACAACGCAATTGAAACGCAACTTCACGCTGAAAACTTGGATGCAGCCGGCTGTCCTGAGGATGCGAGTAAAGATGATCTGAAGGCGGAGCCGGCGATTCAAATTGCTCGGCGTACGGTCGTTCGCATTCCGACTCATGCACGCTTGTCGACGTTACGCCGCTGGACAGCTCTGAACCTGGGATCAATGCATCCCGCCTTTCCTTTGTTACGGCCGATCATCCGAACCGGGAGTAACCACCCACCATCGCCGCGGACAATCCCTCAATTTTCCTTTGATGCCCCACTTTGTCTGTAACAGAACCCTTCTCTTCTGCATTTATGGTTAAGGAGCAGCCGTCGATCCCAATCAGCAGCTCTGGGAGGTTTATCACGGTGTCCAAATTCGCGCCAAAGCAAATCCTTTGTCCTGTAGACCTGAGTCCAGCTTCGAATGCCGTGCTCAGTTGGGCGAGACTCATCGCGGAGGCTTTCGGGTCCCGGGTCGAGGTCATCCATGCCGACTGGTCTGAGCCCCCTCGTTATTTCACAGAAGGGCAACTGGCCGCCCTGGATGCCGAAGCGACTCTCCGACGTCAGATCTTAGAGCGCGATCTCCAGGATCTCGCCCAGAAGATCCTGGGATCTGGCATCTCCTTTACTGTCTCCGTTGTCGAAGGACATGCGGTCGACGTGATGCTACAGCGCTTGAGAAAAGGCCCACCCGACCTCATTGTCATGGGAAGTCACGGGCGCAGCGGCGTGGCACGCCTTCTTCTGGGCTCGGTCGCTGAAAATATCGTTCGGGAGGCACAATGCCCGACGCTGATTGTGAGGGGACCAGAAATCCCCGCAGGACAGCGCCAGTTGCACCGCGTGTTGTGTCCGGTGAATCTCACCGACACGGCGCGCGAATGTGCCGAACTCGCATCCGGTGTGGCTGCGGCGCTCGGGGCCGAGCTAAGTGTGCTGCAGGCCGTGGAGGACAATGCCCTGCAGGATAGCGATTCGCACCGGCGTCTCTGCCAGTGGGTTCCCCAGGACGTTCGCGCCAACTGCCGGGTGTCCGAAGCTGTGTCGAAAGGCGACGCCGGCGAGCAGATCATTCTCTTCGCTCGCGACAAGAAGACTGACCTGATTGTGCTGGGAGTTGAACATCGGTCCTTTCTCGAATTCAGCACCCTGGGACGGACAACCGAGCGAGTTCTGCGTCATGGCCCCAGCTCGGTATTGTTGGTACCCCACGACACGGGCCGCAAGTAATCGGTATTCTACAACTTATGCTGTCGATAGCGTGGTGTCCCGGTTTTCACCCTATCCAAAATCCATCCACGCTCTCACGAAGTAAGTGATAAAGAGCGAGAGGCTTTAAGAAGTAACAACGCAGGGCCTCGAAGAACCCTGCGTCTCTGTTGGTGTTAGTTCAGGGACCTGCGGCTTCCCCTTCCGAGATGGGCTATTAAAGAAATCAGAAACAGCACCAAGAAAATAACAAACAGCAGCTTTGCGATGCCGGCAGCCGCAACGGCGACGCCGGTGAAACCCAAAACTCCCGCGATCAGCGCCACGACCAGGAACACTAGCGCCCAGTAAAGCATGGTTGTCTTCCTCCCAGTTGAAGTCGGTCATGTTAATCATGAGGAACGAACCCCGTTCTGCGACATCCGAGTGAGGCTGTATTCGCGGAGCCCGATTCCTGTAGAACCAGAGAGTCTTGATTTCTTGGAAGGAGCGGGTGCCGATCCGTCCCAGAGGATCGGCACCCGCTTGGGGGGCGTTGTGTCGAGTAGAGATTGCAGATTAGTTGGCCGGACGCGACCTCACAATACAGTCAATCCTGTAGGGTCGCCAGGCGAAACCCTCACAGGATAGTCAGTTTGCTCTAGCCGGCTTATTCCTCAGGAAAGATATCGGGTTGTTTACTGCCTCCGCTGGATAGAACCTTCCCCACTCAGGGGTTAGCTTTGTACTCGCATAACCATAGCAGGTGCTCACGTGGAGCACAGAAGAGGACAAACACCAAAAATGAGACGAATTTCTTCAGTATTGATGGGATGTCTCCTGGTTCTGAGCATTTGTTCTACCTTGCTCGGCGTGGGTTGGGCCGCTGACAAGGATCAATCCGATATCGCCAAACGCATCGATGCGTCGGCCAAGGTTCTGAATGAAATCATGGCGACTCCCGATAAGGCAATACCGGACAAAGTCATGCGCGATGCGAAGTGTGTCGCTGTGATCCCTTCCATGGTAAAGATCGCCATCGGCTTCGGCGGCAACCACGGCAAGGGCGTGGCCACCTGTCGAACAGAATCGGGTTGGAGCGCTCCCGCTCCGATCACCATCACTGGCGGAAGCTGGGGTCTACAACTTGGAGGCCAGGCAGTTGATCTCGTCATGATCGTGACCAACGATCAGGGAATGCAACACCTGCTTTCCAGCAAGTTCAAGCTCGGTGCTGATGCCTCTGCCGCCGCGGGTCCAGTAGGCCGTGACGCAGCAGCGGATACTGATATCAAGATGAACGCTGAAGTCCTCACTTACTCCCGCGCACGTGGTCTTTTTGCCGGAATTGACCTCAGCGGTGCGGCTCTTACTCAGGACAAGGACGAGACGCGCTTGCTGTATGGCAGCTTTGTTTCCTTCTCCGATATTTTGAGTGGAAAGGTGCATGCCACCGCTGTTAGCGAGCCGTTCTTGTCCGCGGTCCGGAAATACTCCGGTCAGAGCAGAGAATCCAGTAAGAACGAACCCGTCGGCGCAACACGAGCATCCGAATGACTCATTTTAATGCCGGCTCGGCTTTCACCGGCCGACAGCAATTTCGCAATCAAGGCGCGAAATGAGACTCGTTCTCGGGAGGCTTTATGTACACCATTCTTCTAGTAGTGCTGATCTTGATGTTGCTGGGCGCGTTGCCCACCTGGCCTTACAGCCGGTCGTGGGGATATTACCCAAGCGGAGGATTGGGCCTCGTCGTCGTGGTCGTGCTGGTACTGCTTCTGGCCGGTCGTCTGTGACATGGATCTACGTCGTCGGTGTTTGCCAGTCACAGAAATCTGTGGCTCGCCCAAACGGTGGGAACTGGTTTCATCCCACCATTTGCTTTTTCGGCTCAATGCTTGGAGGAACGAATTCCCTGGCAGTCCCAGGAATGCGAGGTATGACGTTTCGCAAACAAAAAGTCGATTCATCCATTGATGCTGGAGCAGCACTTCCGGTTCACACACCCAGCATTGTTTTCACGCATCTATTCGCACAACCAACATTGTTTCACGCTTGCGAGGTAGCGCCATGTCGAGCCATCAAAATTCTGCCTTTAACGGTGAGTCTGCATTGAATCTGGTCCCCTCACCTCTGTCCAGACCCAATTACGGTCCGCGCGCCGCACGTCCGCCCGCAAGGCCGAGCGTGCGGATTTCGCGTGTAGCTGACGAAATCTGGGGACAATATAACAACTATCGTGCGAATGGCGTCGCGGCTTCCGCCATCGTCCACATTGCTTTGATTGGCTTGCTCGTGAGCGGCGCCTTTTTCGGTCATCAAGTGGTGCAACGTGTTGCGGAGCAACAGCACGTCACATTGATCGCGCCCTCGCCGGATACTTACGCGTTGCCGACTGCGAAGATAGAAGTCAGTGGCGGCGGTGGTGGCGGCGATCACGATCCACTTCCTGCTCCGAAGGGACGTCTGCCCAAGGTTGCGCTGCAGCAAATCACGCCGCCCGCGATTATTTTGCGAAATTCAAAACCCAAACTCGCGGTGGAACCTGCCGTTGTGGTTCCGCCACAGGTTCATCTGGCAGAAAATAAGTTGCTGAATCTTGGCACTGCTGCTGCCGTGGTCATGCCGGCGGCACCACCCTCAAACGGAACCGGTTCTGGCGGCGGCATCGGTTCCGGTTCCGGCGGCGGAGTTGGCGTCGGCCACGGATCGGGCGTTGGAGCTGGAAGCGGCGGCGGCATCGGCGGCGGAGTTTACAAAGTTGGTGGCGGCATCTCCGCGCCTCAAGCCATTTCTGCCCCCGACCCGGACTATACCGAAGAGGCTCGGCGGGCCAAGAAGCAGGGAACGTGCGTCCTCTGGCTGATCGTCGATGCAGCCGGACGGCCCCGGGACATCAAAGTGGTCCGGGGCTTGGGCCTGGGCCTCGATGCCAAAGCTCTGGAGGCCGTGCGCCAGTGGCGTTTTCAACCCGCCCTCAAGGATGGCAAACCGGTAGATGTCCAAATCAGTGTGGAAGTCGAATTCCACCTCTACTAACGCCAGAATGTCAATCGGTTTGTTGCCCTACAAACGCAAGTTTTTTCCTCCAGCAAATTTAGTAGAACCGAGATCCGCTCCCGCCGCGGATCTCCGTTTCTACCCGATCACACGAGGGTCTTACAGAGTCTCCTGCAACCGTTTACAGATGTGACCCGATAGAAGGTTGTCCCTTCTTTTTCTACTCTGACAATGCTCGCGGGGGTTACCGACGGGCGAACTTTCCGGGACCTGAACAAAAAGGAGATCAACCGTGGCAACTTATGCGATTTCTGCGGCAGAAGCGAACGTCATCCCAGCGACCAGCGTCAAGGGCCGCGATGATTCCCAGATTAACCTGGTGAAGCGCGCGCAGGCGGGGGACGAGCAAGCCTTTGCAACGTTATTCCAGCAACACAAGAATCGCGTTTATTCGGTATGTTTGCTCATGACTAAGGATGTCGCTGAAGCCGAAGACCTGACCCAGGAGGCTTTTTTGCAGGTCTTCCGCACCGTCAGTTCGTTTCGTGGGGACGCTGCATTCTCGACCTGGCTCTATCGCGTTGCGGTCAATACCGTGCTCATGAAGCTTCGCCGGCGCAAGTCTCCGCCCACGGTTTCTCTGGACGAGCCGGTCAATCCTGAGTCTCCTTCTTTGCACCGCGATTTCGGCAAGAGTGATCCGGAACTCTCCGGTGTCGTCGATCGCATCGCTTTGCGCCGCGCGCTCCAGGAGCTCCCGGAAGGCTGCCGGACGATTTTTGCTTTGCATGAGGTTGAAGGGTATCAACATCATGAAATCGCTCAGTTGCTCGATTGCTCCATAGGCAATTCAAAGTCGCAGTTGCATAAAGCAAAACTGAAAATGCGCGCTCTGTTGTTCCCCAAGACGAAAATACGGCGACGCTCCTCGACAAACCGAACAGCCGCTCAAGGGACGGGAATGCTAAGCCTGGCGAAGATGCCAGGGAAGTAGCCGCGTTGCCCAAGGCGAACCTAGTCAAGGCAAACCCAGGAAAAGGTGGAATCGGAGTGCTAAGCGCAATCGCCATCGTAGGGCCAGAGATTCGGGAGGAACGTGACAACGTCGCTTCGCTCCCGCTCGAAGCGACGCCTCTAGACGAGGGAACGCCGCTTGGTTGCGTGGAAGTCCTGGGTCGGTCGGTAGTAGGGCGATTGATCGAAGACCTGCGGCGTGCGGAGATCGACACGATTTCGGTTTTTGCCGTGGCTACAATTGCCCCTCTTTATGCGGGCGTTTACTCTTCTGCGAATGTCACGGTACGCTCCACGGACGATCCCTGGAGTGCCGCGCAAAAACTGGTGGCTTGCCGGGAAATAGGCGTCGAATCCACCTTGGTCCTGCGCGCAAGTGCGTACATTGAATTTGACCTGGCGAACCTGCTTCAGTTTCATCACGAACAGGGCAACGTGGTAACGCGCGCCTTTGACAGCGAAGGGCCGCTGGACCTCTGGATCATCGACAAAGCCCGCATCGCGGAATTCGAAGATTTGCCAACCGCCTTGCGAGCGCCCAATCCGGCTCGCTATGAGGTCCGCGGCTACGTGAATCGGCTTGAACGTCCCAAGGATCTGCGCCGATTGGTCGTGGATGCCTTTACTTCTCGTTGCCATCTTCGCCCACAGGGATCAGAAACCCGGCCCGGGGTCTGGATCGACGAAGGAGCCCAGGTGAACCGGGACGCGCGAATCGTTGCGCCGGCATATATCGGCCGCGGTACGAGAGTGGAGGCACAGTGCCTGATCACCCGGTGCAGCAATGTTGAAGGCAATTGCCAGGTCGATTATGGCACTGTCGTGGAGGATAGCTCGATCCTAACGAATAGTTATGTCGGAGTTGGTCTTGATCTGTCGCACTCGATCGTGGATGGCAATAACCTGCTGAATCTCGAGCGTAATGTGGCGCTGGAAATCGTCGATCCGTGCGTGATCCGGCAGAATCGAGTTACGCGCAAAGACAAAAATCGTCGCTCGCCCATCGTGTCCGAACATGGAGGCGTGCAGTTTGCGCCGGCGGAGGAAGGTTCGCGCTAGATGTAATTATGAAAGTTGTGGATTGTAAAAGTTCAAATAGAAAGTCAAATTCAAAGAGGTGGAAAATGCTAACCAGTGGGCCCGTAGTCGTCATGCAATTGCCGGAGCGACTTAACTCGGAGGGCGTCCGGACCTTTCTGCAGGAGATGGAACCGCTGATCGAGACCCATCGTCCGCGAATCGTCTTCGATTGTTCCCAAGTCCGTTATATGGACAGCGCTGGCGTTGAGATGATGCTCCATTGTCTGGAAGAGGCGATGAAACGCGATGGAGATTTGAAGTTGGCGGCTCTGTCCCCTGAATCGGAGGTAGTCCTGGAACTCATGCGAGTGGCCCGTGTGTTTGAGGCGTTCACCACCTCGGATGAAGCCGTACGCAGCTTTAATGCGGTTCCGGCGGAAGGCATCTTGCAGAGCGCCTCTTGGTACGCCACTTTCTTTGGCGACCTAGGAGCCCTCAAACAGGCCAGCTAATCAAGCTTTTGGTACACGGAGATCACCATGCGTCCGCTCCACAAGGGTTTTCTGTACACGGCATGCTGTGCACTCGCATTGAGCCTTCCCGGAAGGGTTCTCGCGCAAGGTGGAGAGCAGTCCTTTCCGCGCGATTCGCAGACGACCGCACCGAAACCGGATCCGCCGACATCTTCGTCGGTAATCGCTTCCAGTTCGTCGGCTGCATCCCCGGCTGAGCAACTTGCAGCCTCGGAGCTTCCCGAAAGCCCGGGGGCTGCATGGTCGAAGGCGCAAGACGCTTCGCCTCAGCAAAGCAGCTCGTCGCCATCGGCAGCTCCGGCATCGGGGCAAACGGGAACCAGGCAAACCGCCGCCGCCCAAGGCCAGGACCAAGGCCAAGAGCTTCAGCGCCCAGTAGGAACCGCTGCCGCGGAGGCGCCCAAAACGGAGGGCGTGACTGCGGCACAACTTTCGGGCGTTGCGATTGCTCCTGCGAAGCAGCGCCGTGTACGGACAATCGTCCTTAAAGTGGGTGCGATGGTAGCTGCCGGGGCTGCGGTGGGCGCTGTGATTGCTCTGGCAGAAGCCACGCCGAGCCGTCCGCCCGGTGCTCATTGAGAGACTTGGATTGCGGCTGTCAAGACGCGCTCATTCGTCATGCGACTAGACAACGTAAAAGTGGTTAGCTTTTCGGGAATCGACGGGGCCGGCAAGAGCACGCAAATCGAAGCTCTGCAATCCCATTTGCGGCAGCTCGGTCTTTGTTCCAATCTCTACACCTTCTGGGATGACGTCGTGGTGTTCCCTCGCTTGCGGGAACACATGAGCTTCAAAGCTTTCAAAGGCGACGAAGGGATCGGGAGCCCTGACAAACCCATCAGCCGCCGCGATAAAAACGTTACATCCTGGCACATCACAGCGATCCGCCTGTTTCTCTATTTGCTGGATGCCTACAGTCTCCGCGTGGCCGTGTCAGGAGGCTACGATGCTGGCGTCGATTTCATGATCTTTGACCGGTACATTTACGACGAGCTTGCTAATCTTCCGCTGAATTATAGGCCAGTCCTTATCTATGTGCGCCTGCTGCTGAGTCTCATTCCCCAACCCGACATCGCCTATGTTGTCGACGCCGATCCGGAAGCCGCGCATATTCGAAAACCCGAGTATCCCTTGGAGTTCGTCCGCAAAAATCGCGACTCCTACATCACGCTTAGCCGTCTGGTTCGTGGAATGACGCTTCTTGCTCCCCTTTCCGTCGAAGAAACCACCGCAAAGATCAAGGAATCGATTTCTCAAGCGTGTCTGCGGTTGGATAGGGAGGCGGTCGAATTGCAATCGCAATGCGCTGCTGGTGAGCGTCAATCGAAAAATCCGAACGCTTGAATCGATTTCTTACTGCCCCGAGCCTGCCAACATCTTCTCCTGAAAGCACATCGAACCCTAAGCGTTTACAAGGCGGGAGACGAATGAAGATCTGCTTGGTCACCACCTTTCCCCCAAGTACTGGGGGATTGAGTGAATATGGGTTTCACATCGCGCAGCAGTTGCAGCGTAATCCGTTCCTCAACCTTACGGTTCTGGCCGACGAGCTCTCGCCGAACCATGTCGAGCCCGAAGGATTTAATGTCGTGCGCTGCTGGTCATTTGATGATCCGGGCAGCGTGTTTCGCCTGCTCAAGACCCTGCGCCGTCTGAAGCCCGACGTTGTCTGGTTCAATCTGCTGTTCAGCACGTTCGGACGCAATCCACTGGTAGCTTGCTCCGGCCTCATGACGCCGCTGCTCGCGCGTCTGGGCGGCCGTTACACGCATGTCACGCTCCATCATTTAATGGATACGGTAGAGCTCAAGGACGCCGGAGTTCGTCACGAAGGTTTATATCGCTTCGCGGGCACGGTAGCTACGCGAATGCTGTTGCTCTCGAATTCCGTCTCCGTGCTTATGCCCGGCTATCGTAAGATCCTGAACGACAAATACGGCCGGGACAACGTCCACCTGCGCGCCCATGGCATTCTTGCACGCCGGCCCGAGTTCCCCGATTTCGCGCGACGTGGAACTCCCATCCACCGCATTCTCGCTTTCGGCAAATGGGGAACCTATAAACGTCTCGAACTCATGATCGAGGCATTCAATTTGATTGCTGCCAAGGTACCCGAAGCCAAGTTGGTGATTGCCGGAGCGGACCATCCCGGAGCTGCGGGTTATACGGAGTCGGTCAAGCGTCAGTGCGCGGGCAATGCTCGCATTGAATTCCGCGGCTACGTACCGGAAGATGCGCTGCCCGATCTATTTCAGAGCTCGACCGTTGCGGTCATGCCCTATTCTTCGTCCACGGGGTGCAGCGGCGTTGCTCATCTGGCCTGCGCTTATGGCGTGCCGATCGTTTGCGCTGATTTAGCTGACTTCCGGCAAATGGCGCAGGGCGAGGAACTGGCCATCCAGTTTTATCCGCCGGGAAACGCTCAAGGCCTCGCCGACTGCCTCACCGGGTTGCTGCAAAATCCTGAGCAGCAGCAAAAGATGGCGACACAAAACTTCTCAGCCGCTCTGCGCATGACCATGCCCAACGTCGTGCAGAAGTATCTTCGCCATTTCGAGCTTCAGCAACGGGTGCAAACCCTCAGATACGTCTCGCGTTTCCGGCGGCTGCCCCGCTGGATGCCCTCGAAATCGTTAATGCTGCGTTTCATTACGCGGAATTCTTTGGGCTGGGCCCGGCGTTCCGCGGTCCTCCATACGGTGTGGAACGGGCGCGACGACTTCCGGCTACTTCACAGTAACGGTAACGGTCGTGGACACTTGAACGGAACTGGAAGTGCCATTGATGGTGACGGTATAGCTGCCAGCCCCCGCGCTGGGAGTATTGACCCCGCGGCCGCTGGCGTTGCCGCCCCCACCGCAGGACGTGCCGCCGGCAATCATCGCGGCCAAAACACAGGCTCCCAGCACGGTGACGATTCGCTTGCGCTCCGCTTTCCCGGTCAGAGCCAAGCCGAACAAACCGAAACTGAAGAGCCAACTAGCAACCAGGAAGTTGTTCCTGTCGCGGTGGTCCGTGGCGGCAACCTTAGCGGCGGCAACCGTAAGAATGGAACTGACCGCGCCGCCTCCGGGAGTAATGGAAGCGGGAGAGAATGAACAGGCCAGAGTCTTGGGCAATCCCGAGCAGGTCAAGGCAATGGCGCTGTTGAAGGTGCCTGAGTTAGGAGCTGCAGTCACGGTCACGTTCCCCGATCCTCCCGAGGGAATCGTCAAAGAAGAAGGATTGGTGCCGAACGTTAAGGTTTTGCCGCCTGTCGTGCCTGTCTCGCAGTTTGAAGTGAATGGGACCGGTCCAGACATCTGGTTGGTAATGCTCGGCTTTCCCACGGCCTGCACATACAGCGTGTAGCTTCCATTGGGGATCGGAGAGCTGCACAGGTTCACGGAACCCATGCCCGCATTCACGTCTACGAGCGACATCAGATTCTGACCGTCTGTGCTGATATACGCGACGTAATGGTCAACTGTGCTTGCGTCTCCCTTGATCGTCCATTGCAGCGTAGTACCAGACACCAGAGCCGAAACTGAAAGGCAGTTACTGATTCCGGACTCGATCTCCGTACCTTCTTCATAGTCGTTCCAGGTCACGAGTTGCAGCGCCGACAATTGTTTTCCTGAGTTGTAGAGAGTGTTAATTCCCGAAAATGTCTGCAACCACGTTTGGCCACATTGCTGGCCCATGACCCGGCCTGATCCCCATGCGGCCAACGTATCATTGAATCCTTTGTAGGTTGCACCTACGGTCTCTTCTTTCGTGAAGGGCATCCCCGTGTCATAGAAACTCGTCAGATAGCTCATCCCGTAATCGTTCGTAGTGGGCATCACCCAGGAAAAGCTGCCATCGCTCAACACGTGACTAAATCCGCTGTTGTTTTGAAAGAGGAAGACCGGTTGAGTGGACAAAGCGGCGTTCACCGCCGACCAGTCCACGTTATACGCGAGGTCAATATTGAAGTTCGTTACGACCGGCCGTCCTTGCTGCGTCATGTACGCCGGAGACGGGAAGTAGGTCTGCTCGATGTATTGCAGCTGCTCGATCAGTGCCTGCAGCGGCGAACAGCCTGAACAGGAATCCCACTGAATGGCGCACTGGTCGATCATGATGGCGAAAGTAAAGCCGGGATGGCTCTCGGCCTCTGCCATGACGAGTTTCGTAGCTTGATCGATGCTGTTGTTTGGGCCGTACCAATCGATAATGACGCCATCGATTCCACGGCTGATCATGTCCGCGATCTGATTGTGGACTTGCTTTGCGTCGGTGGAATTGTAACCGACGTTCATGTGGTTCGACCCTCCGAACCACAGCAGAAGGTGAGCATAGATCTTGCTGGTCGCTCCAGAATAGAGCAATGAATGTACATCCACCTTGCTCACATTGCCGGCGCCCGAATTGCCATTCGTCTGACTGACAAAGTTATTCGCAGCACTGGTGTTATTCGCCGTTTGTGCGGCCAATGTGGTAGTGGGTACCACGTAGGTTGACGCCGCGCACACCCCGGTCAAAGACAGCAGAAGAACTGAAGCGCAGAACTTTTCCAGACACATTTTTCCTCAGGAGCGGAGGGACCGAGGTCTTGCCTATAACTTCAGCTGACTCTAGAGGGAGGCACGCCGCGCCTGTAGATTCCTCTGAACCAGCTTTCTTTCTGGGACAAAGCTTGCTGAAACAGGCTTTCTGAAACAGGCTTGCTGGGACAAACTTTCTGGGATCGAAGAGCAGCTTATGGTGAGGGTGAAAGTTTGAACAGGTGCCCTTGGTCTATGAACTAGCGGGCCAGAAACCTGCAGGCCATTGTCTAAGTCGGCAACGACCTATGGAACTTCCATTCCGAGAAACGTCCGCGGAGAACAATGTCAATGCGGAAGAAAAGGGATTCGCGACCAACCAAGAACGTTGGGCGCGAATGAGGACTCGGAAGGGTCTCCGTCATCTCGCTGCCCGGATAAAGCGGGTGTTGTCATTTGTTGAAGGGGGCAAGTGAGGCCCGGATCCTGCGATCCCAGCCAACATTCCATCCCTGGAACTCATCCAAGTTGAGTCTTAAAGCTTTTGAAAGTTCAAAGCTCAGGGGATGAGAATGACTGCGATGCAAAAGCTCCGCTGTCAATCCGTGGTAGGAATGATTGCCTCTCTGCTGACGCTGTGCGGCTGTCAGGGGCTGATGTCAAACTCAATGACCACCACGACTGCGACGAATGCTGGTCTGCAGTCCATCAATCACATTGTTTTCATGGCGCAGGAGAATCGCTCCTTCGATACCTACTTCGGACAACTGCCCGCGTATTGGGCGGCGAATGGCTTTCCCTCCCAGCAATTTGACGGGATCCCGGCGAACGCCTCCAACCCCAGTTTCCCTGTCAATGGCACCACAACGACTCTATCTGCGTTCCACCTCGCGACGGAGTGTATTGAGAATCTCAGCCCTTCCTGGGATGAGAGTCACATCGACTGGAGCCTGAGCGAACCCATCGGCCCAACCGCTACCCTGGACGGCTTTGCCTATAACGCGGGGAAATACGCTAGCGATTTGGGTTACACCGACACCCAGGGCCTTCGTGCCATGGGCTACTACGACGCGAGCGATTTGAACTATTACTATTTCATGGCATCGAACTTTGCCACGTCAGACCGCTGGTTCGCGCCGGTGCTCGACCGCACGCAGGTCAATCGTATGTATCTGTTCGCGGCGACTTCGCAGGGCTATGCATATCCTCCCGGAACGGACGCCGCCGACAACCACGCGCTCACTGCTCCCACCATCTTCGACGCGCTGTCGAAAGCGGGCGTTGGCTGGAAGGTTTACTACAGTGATGACATCTGTGCCACCACATCTCCCGCCGCCCGGAGCCCTCAAGGGGGAATTCCCCACAACGCGGCCGCCTCCTCATCAAACACCGGGGCCTGTACTTATCTAACGCAATTTCAAAACTACACGCCTCCGAATCCGTTGCCAAACAACGTAGTGCCCATATCGCAATACCTCACGGACGTCCAGGCCGGTACACTTCCATCGGTCGCGTTCATTGAAACCGGATATATGTCCTCGCGGGATGAGCACCCGAGTTCTGGTACGAATGTACAGACGGGCGCCGCTTACGTTGCAAGCCTGGTCAACTCCTTGATGACCAGCCCTTCCTGGAAGGATTCGGTTTTCATTCTTACCTACGATGAACCGGGCGGCCTCTATGATCACGTCTCCCCGCAGCCTGCGGTCAACCCGGATGGGATTGCGCCCATCGACCTGCAACCGAATGATATCTGCACCCCTCCCGCCACAAACGCGTCGAACTGTGACTTCAATAAAACCGGCTTCCGTTTGCCTTTGATTGTGGTTTCTCCATTCACCAAGAAGAATTACGTGTCGCACACGGTAGCTGACTACACGGCGATCCTGAAATTCATCGAAACCCGATTCAACATACCGTCGCTCACTCAGCGGGATGCGGCCCAGATGGACATGACCGAGTTTTTCGATTTTCAGAACGTACCGTGGGCTACGCCCCCCACCCCGCCGACCCAGTCGACGAGCGGCACGTGCAACGCCCAAGTTCTGCAATAAACCAGGTCGCGTAGGCCTCGACGCGAAGGCTGCAATCCCCAACCAGTAGCGCCGGCATCCTGCCGGCTGTCCCGAGACCCTGCCCTGGGCTCGTCGAAGGGGCGTCTCGCCCTCAGCGCGGATGACAAGACGCCTGCCAGTACTTTCCTAAACGAAGCCCAACTTCAGTTCGAGGGTCGCTGCGGACTTTACTTGCCCTGTGAATCGATCGTCAGATTGCGGGCCATGTAACGCGAGCCTTCGAAATCCGTGACCAGGGTAACCACCGAACCCACGTGCAAGTTATCGTCTGGAGCTACGGATGGATCAAGGTAGACTTCGTAGGTCTTGCCGTCCGTTGAGGAACTCAGGACCAACACGCCGGTGCGAAGGTCGATGTGCAGGACTTGCCCGGCGAATGTGTACCGGGTTCCGGGGAGCGCCAGGATCGAAATCTCACGGGCTACATCGTGGCCGTTCTCTTCGGAATTGAATTTTATAGCGACCAAAGAACCTTCCAGAAGCGTGCTGGCCGGGACCGCGCGATCGCCCTGCATGAATCGCGTGGAAGAATTCAGCCGTACGCGCACGGGCGTCGGAGAGATCGAATCGCGGACCGTCAGCTCTCCGCGGTCCGATCGGTATTTCAGCACGACTCCCTGGCTTTCACCGACAGCCTGCGCCGTCTTGAGACGAATACTGCGTGCGAAGACCGTGTTTCCATCCAGGATCGTGTCGAGATAAACGCGTTCTCCTTCGTGCAAATCGGCGATGGTGGCTTCCGCCTGTCCCTGATACACGTGCGTGCGTGGATCGAAGAGGATCTTCATTTTGCCGCCGCCAAAAACGCGCACCGTAACCTGATCGCGCACCCGATCAAGCCGTTCGACCGTTCCCCCGATCAACGTTGCCTTTGCTCGGGGCAGACGCGGCAGGTCGGGCAGCAGACTGACCGGGTCGACCACTATGTCCGCGTCTGTTGAGGCATCAGCGGCGGCTGCCGGCAGAGGCCTGATGCTGCTGTCCGCCGGCGAGACCATGGCAGATGTCGCAGCAGACGCCGCGGGTTGAGAAGGCGCCTGTGCGCAAGCGAGGCCGCCAAGAAAAAGGCTGCCGAAAGCGAATTTCTTCACAAAAGTCATGCCTATTCTCGATAAAACACGCATTCTCCCGAGCATTGGATGCGAATTGTCCCGACAAGGTAGTCGCAATTCGATCACGCACGATTGCGGTCCATTCTGCGGCAAACAAAACCCGCCGGCAGGCATCCAAATGTAGCCTCAGTTTGTACCATTCTTGGTCTTAAGGACTTGGACACGATGCCTAGTAAGCGCTGGCTTCTCATCGGTTTGATCGCCGCGGTGGCGGCTGGATGGGGACCGCAATCGGCGCACGCGAAGGACCTGAAGATAAACATCCCCAACCGCAGCAAGCTCACGCCCGTACAGCGCTTAAACCGCGAGGGAGTGGACGCGGTTCGCAAACACAACTACACGAAGGCGGAGCAGCTGTTTTATAAGGCCTATTTATTCGATCCCGACGACGCCTTCACGCTCAACAACCTCGGCTACATTTCAGAATTGCAGGGACAACTCGATCGGGCACAGCGCTTCTATGCTCTGGCGGCAGAGCAGTCGAGCGAAGCGGTCATTGATCGGGCAAGCGCGAAACGCGTGGAAGGCCGACCGATGAGTGAAGCACTGGCAATCACCGATTTACCGTTGCAGATCAATCATGCCAACGTCGAAGCGGTGCGATTGTTGTCCCAGGGACGAGCGCCGGAAGCCGATTTGCTGTTGCAGAAAACGCTGAAAACGGATCCGCACAATGTCTTCACACTAAATAATATGGGCGTCGCCAAAGAAATGGAGGGAGAAGCCCAGGAAGCGTTGAAATACTACGACGAAGCCGCGGGCATGCGTTCCGACGCGACCGCCGTCGTCACCGTCGATCGCCTCTGGCGGGGAAAACCGGTCAGCGAAATGGCCCAGCAGAACGCAAAGATGTTGCGCGATCGTCTGGCACAGGCGAACGATGTCTCGGAGCAAGTGGCGGAGTTGAACCTGCGAGGCGTCTCGGCGGTGAATCGCAATGACCTGCGCGCAGCGGACGCAGATTTTCGCAAAGCCTATGCCCTCGATCCGAACAACGCATTTACGCTCAACAACATCGGCTATGTAGCGGAAATGGAAGGCGACCGAGAAACCGCCCAATTCTTCTACGATCACGCCCGTGAAGCCGGTGGGGCCCATGCAGTCGTGGGAGTTGCAACCCGGCGTACCGAGGAGGGAAAGAAACTTCTCGCCGTTGCCGCGGACAGCGATACAAGAGTGGGAGCGAAAGTCACTCAGGAACGTAACGCCCTACGGCAGCAGCATGAACCGGTTGTGCTCCGGCGTCGGACAACAGCATTGTGAATGAATCGGAACAACCGCCTTCGGGCAGCACCCCGCCGCAGTAACGTCTACGAATCAATTTCCTGGAAGCGCCCGATGTCCGACTCTGGATCGTAAAAGATGTGGCGCAGAAGATTGGTCAGGTAGCGCGACAAAGTATTCACGTTCGTGCGATACCAGCAGCAGCGCGTCATCGCCGGCGACAATCCGCAGATAAACTTAAAACGCTCGAGGTCCACAGGCGGCTGTGCCAGCATGGAGGCCGCCATGCGATGATTGCCGTCGAGAATGGTCAAGGGGCTCCGATCGTCCACTCCGATCAGCAAGACCGTCGGATTCACACCATCATGAACGGAATTGCTGATCCGCTCGAGCTTGCGAAAGAACTCGTCCTCTGGCGACTCCGTCCATTTGAGACGCAGGCACTCGATCATGTCCGTCAAATAAAAGCTGCCTTCTGCCACGCGGCGCCACTGCGCCCGCGGGAAGAACCGAATGCGAGCCAAATCGTTTCTGGTAAGTACAACCTCGAACCATTGTGTGTTTTCGGGGAGTTCCCGCCACATGGCGCCGCGGCGAAGGAACAACAACGCCCGCCGCAAGGCGTTCTCCCGGTTGCTATCCAGAGCTGGATTGTTGACAAGGTGCTCAAATTCCTGCCGGTATTCTTCGAATTCAGGATGATGAAATTCGCTCCGCAGGAACTCGGCTATGACTTCCTGTTCGCTCAAGCATCGGACTATGGACAGTCTGGAGTAACTGCCAAGGTCTTCGGGTTGGTTGATTTCACGACGCAGCAGAGGCAGCGCAACCATGACCAGCAGAATCACCATGAGCACCAGTTGCACGAAAATTACTTGCCGCAGCGTCTGATGGAAGACGCAGATACCCAGAACCAGCGCGCCGCTGAACGCCAACTGTGCCCAGCTCGTATTGGCGATCTTGCGCGACATTTCATAGGTAATCATGACGGAGCTCAGCGAGTAAATCCCGGTGGTCACGGCGTAAAGGATGAGCAGTGCCGACAATTCCCCATAGTTGCCCAGCTCAAAATGTGAGCCGAAGAGGGTCCTCCACAAGAAGCTGGGAATGGCCCACAAACCGAGAATCAAGGCCGACAAGATCAGAAACACCAGGCCTAACGACATGAACAGTACCGGCCGGGCTTCCCGATCGCTTTGACGGGCCGCTGCGGAAACGGGAAACATGGTGTTCACCACGGACCAGGCGCACATATTTACCAGCCGTCCGACCAGCGACACGGCCGCATAAATTCCGGCTTGCTCGGGCACAAAGAAGTGCTTGACCAGCACGATGTCGAAGTTGTTAATGACGACTTGGCCGGAGAAAAACACAATTGCCTGCACCCCTTCTCCGAACGCTATCGGTATGCCGTGAGGACTCAGTCCTTTCCAACTCGGACTGGGTCTTGCCAGGAAGTAGGATGCGATGACGGCGATTACGCTGGCGAGGACCGCCCCTTTCACGCCCAAGCCGATTCGGATAAGCAGGTACGCTCCACCCAGGCGAACCACTCCTTCCAGCATGAAGTTAATCGCTAGCGAACTAAACGCATGGATTCCTTGGATGTATCCCCGGCGCACCCCGAGCGGAATGTAAAAAGTCATCCCTAACGCGAGCAAGGAGATCAAGACCGGATCGGGCAGATTCAAATACGCCGTGAGTGCCCGATTAAAGAGAAATAAAAGTAAGCCGATCGCGATTCCGGCGATCCAGGCCCGCAGATGCAGCGCCGTGAAGATCGAGGCCTTGTCGTTAGGCGTTTCGTGACTTGCCACGTATTTCGCGCAGACGACTTGAAAGGAGAGCGTGATGGCCGACGCCAGCATCAGCAACGTGTAGACGGCGGTGGCATGCGCAAACCCGGTCGGCCCCAGCATCCGGGCCGTCAGGACGTTATAGATGAGGTTGGTAACTCCGACCAGGCCCGAGCCCGCCAGCATTGTCAGGCTGCCGCCAAGAAGTTTCTGCCGCAGCCTCTTCGCCTGTGTCTGAGCTACTCCGGCAGGCACGCCCCGAGAAGAATCGTTGATACGTGTTTTTCCTGCGAGGGTCATCGAGGAGCCGAGGCCAACCTAGAACAAACTAAAGTGCACAATCGGAAGAACCGTGCTCCTGCTGGATCCGGGGAAGTCATAGAACGTCTGCTGTTGGACGCCAATCGAGAAACGCATCGGATACGCCACCGGAACCTCGCCCATTCCGTCTTTCAAACTTCCATGGAGAGGGCGTACATACGAGACCACGAACTCGCTCTGGGCATTGTCGTATGCGTGATACCCAAGGCCGCGGGAAAGAACGAACGAGCCCTGGAAGCTCCAGCGCGGATTCGCCCGGAAGTCGAACCGGCCTCCGGGCAGCAGCGCCTGAGCAATCGCATACTGTGTGTTCTGTACGCGCCACGACCGCAAATCCTCAGCGAGCACAGCCGCGGTCAGGCGATTGCCGAACTTGTGTTGCAGCCCCGCGTAGACCGAGGTATTGAAGTACTCCTCCACAAATGGACGAAACAGCAGGTCCCGCGCCGAGTACCCGGTGATGAGGGAAGTACTGCCCCAGGGCCGGCCCACTGTGAACTCGATGTTAGCGGCGGCATCCCGCGAATGCAGGTCCTGATCGATGAAAGGGCCCGTCTCGCGCACGGCCCTGCCCGTCACAGAAAACCAATTGAAGAAAGAACTGGTGGAAATGTAAAGGAACTGCCGGAACAGATTCTGACTCATGAACACAGGCGAGATCGTGTCCCGGCGGACAGTAAACTGCAGGCCGCCATTGAACGTAATTGAGTTTGTGCCGAGATGGAGAATTGGCGAAATTCCGCCGTTCAAAATCGTGTCGTACGTGTTGCGGTCCTGAATCACGCCGACACTGGGATAGAGCAACCGGCCGACGGTCACCGACTGGCCGACGAACCCGGTGATCGCGGGAAAGTTCCCCAGGCGGACGCGGTAATGAGACTCCGCCATGCTCTGGAACGAATGGCGCGGTGGAGGCAGCAGCGCGGGATTGGTTATGCGGAGAATCCTCGCGTCCAGCGTGTAGACGTTGATGTCTTCCAGTTCGGGAGCAAAAGTAGCTTCAGGAACGATGCTCACCTTATCGTTGATCTGTCGGCCCTCTTCATCGGCAGTCGAATACTGTAAAGTCTCGGCGACGCCATGATCTTGGTCGCCGGCTACTGTGCTCGCCTGGGCGAATGTGGAAAGGGCGTGCAGCGGATCCTGCCGCTGGCGAGAAAGATTGGCCGCAGCCATCATGTAATCGTAATCGTCGCGAAAATCATTTCCCGATCCAAGACTGGCTAGAGTCACTTCCGCCTTGCGAGTATTCCCTTCCGCCAGATAAGTGTTGGTCAGGCCGACGGCAACGGTGCGATTGTCGGCCCCCGCTAGTTTCGCCTTATCGAAATAGGTCTCCGCCAGATCGAAGTCGTGCATGGCTAGGAAGAGACCGGCCGCTTGGGATATATCTTCCGCCGTGACTGGAGAAGTCGAGTCGAGGCGCGCTTCCGCGAAGCCCAGGGCGATCTGCCGATGGGCCTCATCCACATGGCCCTGGCGCAAGAAAATCTCGGCAATCGCCAAACGGACGCCGATCCGATCTCCGCCCGGCACGTCCAGTGCCCTGGAGAAGCGCTGCATCGCGGCGTTCCGATCACCAAGGGTCAGCAGAGCATCCCCGGTCGCGGTAAGAATTTCCACTTTGTTGCCGCCCAATCGCTCAGCCGATTCAATGTCACGAAGCGTCTGTTCACGATCTCCCTGCTTGGCATGGACCTGCGCCATTAAGGCGTAAATCGCTGCGTCAGACGGCGAAAGCTTTAGCGTGGTATTGAGCGCGGCAATCGCTTCCGGGTAGCGCCGCATGCGATACAGAACGTCGGCATAAGCCAGCTGGGTCGTCAGGTCATTCGGAGCTTCTGCCAGCGCGGCGCGATATTCAGTCGCGGCGTGCGGGAAGTCTTGCTCCTGACGGAAGGCTTCTGCCCGAGCCAGGTGCCCTGCGTGAGACTTGCCCAGCAATTTCTCCGCAATATCCAGTTGCTTGAGAGCCGACTTGGGGCGATGAAGTTGGAGATCGGCGTACCCCAGGCCAAGGTGAGCTTCGCCATACCGAGGATCCAACTGCAGGGCGGTCTGAAAATCCTTGGCCGCCTTGCCCGGCTCCCGTAGATCGTTGAACACGAAGCCACGATTCACGTAACCGGTAGCCATTTTCGGATCGAGTTCAAGCGCCCGCGTATAGTCGTTCACTGCAGTGGTTCGATCGCCGTTATGCGCGTGTACGTTGCCCGCGATTAGCGGTAGGTCTTTATCCTTGGAGAGGACCGGCTCGTATTTTGTCGCGAGCGCCAGCGCTTCGTCATAGCGACCGAGATAATACAGGTCATAGGCAAGGTAGTCCACACCCTCCCGATCATTGGGCAGTTTTTGGATGACGTCAGACCCAAGCTTTGCCGACTCGGCGAACTGCCCTTTGAAGTAGAGGTAGCGCTCCAGTTCGCGCTGGAGCTGCGGAACCGTATTCATCTTCGCGGTGGCGCGTTCGAGCCAGTGCTGGGCCAGGTTGATATTGCGAGATTCGATCGCGGCGTTCGCGCCTCCGGCCACGATCAGAGCGTTGTTTGGCATGCGCTGGTAAGCATTCTCGTAATTTGTTTCCGCTGGTTGAAACTTGCATTCGGCCGTGTACACGTCGCCCAAGGCTAGATATGGGGCGTAGTCTTTCGGGTGCGCCGCAATCGCGCGGGAGAAATAACTTTCCGCCAGCTTCGTGTCCCCGGCATCCCGTGCCAAATAGCCCAGAGACGAAAGCGCCTGCCGATTGTTGTGGTCGAGCTCGAGAATTTTCGTGAATGTATCGCGCGCCGCGTCTTTCTGCCCCAGCTTCCACGTCAGCGTGCCGAGGTTCATCAGCGAATTCACATTCGTGGGAGCAAGCGCGAGCGCCTCTTTCAGATTGCGCCTGGCGCCCTCCAAGTCACCCGAAGCAGATTCGACGGCAGCGCGCAGCCTGAGCATCTCTGGACGTTCAGCCTCGGGAACCTGGACTTGCCGAATTGCTGCCGCAGCCGAATCAAGCTCCTGTTTCGCCCCGGTGGCATCGTCTTGACGCACGTCGACCTCGTACAGATTCAGTCGGAGTTCGATCGTGTAAAGCGGTCCCTCCGGTGGGCGCGCGGGCAGATTGGCTAGAGCAAGTTTGTATTCCTTCTCTGCCTCTTCCAGGCGTTCGTCAGACTCTGCAATGCTGCCCAAAATGGCGTGAAGACGATAATTGTCGCCGTCGATCTGGCGGGCTTCTTCGAGAAATGGACGAGCTGCATCGGGCTGTCCGATATTGACCCAGGCCTGCGCCGCGCTCAGCTCCAATCCGATATTCCCTTTCGCTACCTTTGCCAGCCGCGAATAAAGCGCGCCAGCTTCCTGCGGTTTTCCTGCGAGCTGATAGGAATAGGCCAGTTCGGCCTGCACATCAATCGTTTTGGTCGGGATTGCCTGCAACGTCGCGATCGCCTCATCGTACTTTCCTTGATCGCGGTATTGTCCCGCCACCGCCCTCAGAACTTCGGGATCGCGGGGCGCGCGGCTCTTGGCGCGATTCAGAAATCGCGCGGAATCTTCCGGCTGTCCCAGACGCTCGTAAGCGTGGGCGATCAGCAAGTCGCTGTGCGTGGTAGGCTGTAACGTTTCCGCGCGCTGAAGCAAGGGTAAGGCAGCTTTGGGATCTGAGCCAAGCAGAAGCTCTCCAGCGAGTTGCAGGCTGTTCGCGTCTTTCGGATTGGCCTCAACCACCCTGCGCAACAATTGTTCTGCTTCCTGATCGCGCCCCGTCTTGGCATACGTCTGCGCGAGCCCGGCCAGCCCCCGCACGGAGTTTGGTTGCAGCTTCAGTCCGCGATTGTAGGAATCGATAGAGAGTTGATAACGTTCGGCCTGACGTGCAGTATAGCCCAGCAAGAACCACATCTCAGCATTTTGTGGCGCTGACTTTGCGGCTTGCTCGGCGTAGGAGACGGCGGCGGCATAGTCGTTTCTCTTGAGAGCAGCATCCGCAGCCCGTGCTTGGCGCACCACATCAATGCCCGATCCCCAACTGAAGTCTTGGCTGCTTTGGGGAGCATCGGCCGACGGCTTCTTGCTAGTCTGCTCGCTGGACGCTGGGGTATTACTTCCTCCACCAACGTCATACGTCTGGCCAAGGGACCCGCCCACAAGGCCGAGAACCATGACAATGCAAAAGCTCGTGAGCGGAAGCCGGCTTTTCACAGTATCACCACGCTTTACAGGTCTTTAAGAGAGTCTCTAGAGAGCCTCCCCACACAGGAAATCCTGCGGTTCCTCTCAGATGCCACCGATCCAACTAGGTTTGCCTTCTATAAGAGGCGCCGGCCCCAGACCGCTCCGGGCACATCCCTCCAAGCGGGCGCGACAACAATCGAGGTAAACCCCCTAGGGCTTTTCCGAATCAAAGTGCTGCTAAGGGTACTGGAGTGTGTCACCGCTATGACCGCGAACGAAAGCTACTCTCGTCCCATTCCGCTATTGGCGATCGTATTGGTGGCCCTGGCGGTTCATGGGCCTTTGTTGCTCATGCAACTGCCCGCCGGATCCTTCGATACCAACTTCCATATTTTTCTCGCTTCTCACTACGTCCATCACTGGTTTAATCCGTGGAACGAAAAGTGGTTCGCGGGCTTCTCGCAAACCACCTATCCCCCCCTCACGCATCAGTGGATCGCACGTTTATCGACGGTCGCGGGCTTGAAGATGGGGTACATGCTGGTACAGCTGATTGCAGTGCTGCTACTGCCAGTGGGCGTGTTTCGATTTTCCAGGATTTGGGTGAACGACCGCGCCGCCAGTTATGCTGCCTTGGGCAGTATTTTCCTGGGCGCTCTCGCGTTTCTGGTTTATCAGGCCGGGCAGCTGGCCACCGTCACTTCCGCCGCCTTGTACTTGAACGCCTTGCCTTATTTCTATGAGTGGGCAACCGAAGCATCCGGACGTTCACTGATCAAAGGAGTAGTCGTCAGCTTGGCGGCCGCGGCGGCTCACCATGTCACCTTGATCTTCGGTGTCGTGTTTTTCGCCGGACCTGTGCTGTGGATCGCCTGTGTAGACGCCCGCGACGAGCGTAGCGAAAGCTCCCTCGCTGGCGTAATAACACGGGCTGTCGTATTCGCGGTGCTCGTCGGCATCGGAGTCGGAATAGTCTTGCTGCCCTACTGGATGGCCCTGATTCAACATCCCATTCACCAGATTCCGATTCCTCATGACAGCCGGTCGAACTTCCTGCTGAATTCGATTACAGCCATCAACTATTTCGTAATCCCTTATGGGGCCTTGATTGTGGCTTTGCCATTTATCCTCCTGCGCGGCTCATCAGTACCGCGACTGCGGCCTCTGCTGATTGGATTCTGGCTTTGCCTCATCTTTGGATTGGGCGGCACCACCCCGCTGCCGAGATGGACTCTTGGGCGCGCGTACGAGATTCTCACCTTTGAACGCTTCACCTTCTGGGCCACCTTGCTGGCCATGCCGATCGTCGGCTTGCTCGCGATTCAATTGCTGGATCGCTTCCGCGCCAAAGCCGCCGTCGGTTTGTCTCTGGCGGCGGTAGCCACAATCGGCGCGGCATTGGCATGGCTCACGGCCAACCCATTCCGTCCGACGAGTACGATGGACGTTAAACCAGTGATCTCGTTCCTGAATCGCGATGGCCACGATTCTTATCGTTACCTCACGTTGGGTTTTGGCAGCGACCTAGCCAAGGTGTCGACCTATACCGACGCCAGCAGCGTCAACGGCGACTACAATTCGGCTCGACTCCTGCCGGAAATGACCCAGTACGGCTCCGCACAGCTCACCAACGCCAAATTCTACGGGTCTGCCGGCATGGCCTCGCTGCGCGCCATGCTGGAACATGCAAACCGCTACGGACTGAAGTACGTTTTCGTCCATGATTCCTACTACGAACCCCTCTTGACGTTCGCAGGCTGGCGGCAAATCGAAACCTTTAATAACGGTGCAATCACCGCCTGGTCAAAAGACGATGTGCCGCCCGCCCACCCCATCGACTCCGATGCCATTCCCCCGGCCTGGATGGGTTTACTTTGGGGCACTCTTCCCATTGGAGTCAGCGTGTTGGCGATATTCCTGGAATTACTCCTGCCGGCCACACAGCGTGTGCAACGGGTGATCGAGTCGCCGGTGCGTATTGCACAGCGTGAAGGGCACTACGTCGCCTGATAGATCGAACTGAGAGAGCGAAATGAAACGCGTACTTCCAATCATTCTCGTCGCCGTTACTGTCTCGCTGATGGTCGTGGGTTTGACCGCCGTAGGACGCTCCAGCGGAACCGTCGGCGTCGCCTCGGGCTCGGCTCTGCCGGGCTTCAGTTCGAAAGCCAACACCCCAGAGCAGGCCCTTGCGAATTTTCTGATTGACGTTCAAAAGCGCAACTGGGACCGGGCCTTCTCCAGCGTCGAAAGAACCAACGACGGCGTGAACGAGCAGGCCTTCATTCAGGAATGGATTGGCTCCAACGGCGGTCTGCGTTCCTTTTCGAGTTTGGAAGGTTACGACGCCCGGCCGCTTCACGCCACCGATTCTGAAGCGCAAATGCGTGTGCGCTTGCATTGGTTAACGCCTGTGGGCCCGATGCAAGACGTTCGCGACTTCCGCCTCGTGCACCGCGCAGACAAATGGAAAGTGGTATGGGACGAACTGCCCGTACCCAATGTACCTTCGCAAGTGATCCCCGTGAATTACTTACGTTGGGATCTGGTTACCGGAAGCGCTGGCGAGCAGTGGGGCTCGGGGAATGTGGATGCACCGCGTGTGCGCATCGTCTCCATGAATGCGGTAGATTCTGCCGAGGGAGCGGTGGTGATGGGCGAGGTCGTCAATGAAGACACGATTCCGGCATTTGTAAATGTCCAGGCCACCTTGGTGGATGCCGCCGGAAGTGCGATTGACGACGAGAGCAGCTTCGACAAGATCCTTCATGTGCTGCTGCCCAAGCAGGTTTCGCCCTACCGCATCGATTTTCCGCATATCAGCCTGAGCAAGGTAAAGAACGTGCATATGGACGTAAAAGCCACGCTCGTCCCGGCCTCGTCCGACCCTGTCATCGGTGTAATGAATCAGAAACTGGATACAGACTCGCAGGGCCGATCCGTGTTGCACGGAGAGCTGCTGAATCAGGGTGGTGAGACGGTGAACATTCCGCACGTAATCGCCAGCTTCTACGACAACAATGGCAAAGTAGTGTGGGTGTCCGATGGCTATGTCCAGCGCGCCCTGCTTCCCCAGGAGTCCGAGGCATTCGCGGTCGAGATCCCAAAATCGTTGGCAGGAAAGGTTCAGAACTTTCATGTCGTCGTCAACCAATACAGCCTGCAAAAATCATAGTTCGCGGCGAAGACTGATGCTAAGTTCGCTGGCTCTCAGTGTGGGCGCAGTTGGCCTGGCGGCGATGGTCTACGCGCAGGATACGGACCTTCGAGCGCCTTCGGCAGCAGTCGCAGGAAAACCTGCTTCCATTGCTACCACCCGCGGAGGCGCTGCCACCTTTTACCTCGTGGGGCCAAGTATTGCGGTGAAGCGCGATGTGAATTTGGGACAGGAGATCGCGCTGAGTGCGAAAGAGTTGCAGAGCGCGGGAAAGTACGTCGCGATCGTCTGCTCCGGCAGTTGTCGAAGCGTTGGCTTTTTCGTGGCGCCGGCGAAGCCTGTCCATCTGACCTTTCTCGTACATCCATCGCGAGCGCCGGTAGGAGAGACCGATGTGGTCAGCGGAGTGGCGCTGCCGTTTGACGAATTTCACAATTTTGTCCTGGCGCCAACTACGGTCGATTTTCAACTGACCGCGGCTGGCATCGCTCCCTCATCGCACCGGGTTTCCACGCAAGGGGGTGTCGCTTCGTTTCACACTAATTCCGGCCGATCGACCGGCGCGTTGCAGATCACGGCGTCGATCGACGGTCTCTCCACCCGCCGGATCGTGCAGCAGGTGGCCTCCGACCCGTGCCGTTTGCAGATCAAAGGTGAGCGTAATGCCAAAGGGTTTGTGGTCGAGACTGAGCCGGTTCGCGACTGCACGGGCAATCCCGTGCCCGACGGCACCGTTGTAACCTTCACCGCGAAAGACGCGCAAGGAACAGACACTGTGGACGCGCCGATTAAGAAGGGTATTGCGCGCGCCCAGATGATGGGCAGGGGCCCGGTTACGATCTCCGCTGCTTCCGGGGTTGTCATGGGCAACGAGCTACACCTGGGGGCGCAGTGATGATGCGCATGAACACTTGGAAAACGCCGTTAATGCCGGGCAAGACTCTTCCCGGCCGGCTGCCGAAGGTGATTGCATTTGCAATCGCTGCTTTCGCTTTGTTGGCGCCACATTATTCTGTGTGCGCCGATTCAACTCCGCACGTCGTGCTGAATACGAGCAAAGCCGGTCCGCGATCAGTCGAAAGCCAGACTGAAGGCGTCATTCTTCGCGACTACAAGTTCGCCTGGACAAGCCTGGAGCAAGCCTTGGAATCCAATTCAACCGCGCCTCTCAGCGGTTTGTTCGCGGGCACAGCCAACGCGTGGCTCACCAACGCCGTGACGAGTCAAAGACGCAGCGGCCTTAGTTCCCGCTATCTCAATCAGAGTCACAAGTTGGAAGCTGTTTTCTACGCTCCCGAAGGCGACATGATCGAACTGCACGATACCGCCGACTACGATCTTCAGATTCTCGATGGCGGCAAAACCATACACGACAAACATGTGGTTGTGCACTACGTCGTGCTGATGACTCCCGGCGCCGACCGCTGGGTCGTCCGCCAACTCCAGGCCGTTCCGCAGTTCTGAACGGCATGCCACGCCAACCGCTACCCCGCCCGCGGCATCTAATCTTCTTCAAACGGTGGAATACATGGAGTCCTGTTTTGTCGAAAAAGCTGCTCTTCCTGGCAATCGTGTGTTTTATGGCGGGCAGTGGTTGCACCACGCCCGGCATACACCGCGCCTTGCAGCAAAATCCGCAGGCCCCTAACTCCTGGCCCAAAATACTCGCAGTCTACATGCCATGGTTTGGCGACCATGTCCACATGGACGTGGGCTATTCCAGCAATGACCCTGCAGTGATTCGCCGGCAGATTCAACGAGCCCGCCACACTGGGATCTCCGCCTTCATCGTGGACTGGTACGGACCCACGATTCCATTTTCCGATCACAACTTCGGGCTGATGGAAAAAGCTGCGGACGAAAACCATTTTCAGGTCGCGCTTCTTTATAACGAAGCTCAAGATGACGACGGGCAGGCCACCGATGCAGCCTTCGCGGCCTTCGACGAGGCTTACATGGCATACATTGGGCCCGACGCTCCACATCGCGGCGCCTATCTCAGTTACAACGGCCATCCCATGATCTTCATTTTTCCGAAGCACGGCCACGTGGACTGGAACCGCGTCGCCGAGCATTGCAGCGGATGGGAGGCCACTCCATACCTGTTTTACAAAGACGATCCGCCACCTCAGTCCGCCGCCGCTTTCGCAGGCTCCTATGCCTGGGTGCAGCCGGGACAAAAAGGATGGATGCCCGACGGAAGTAATTGGGGCGAGCAGTATCTGGATTATTTCTACAAGAACATGCGTGACAAGCATCCCGACAAGATTGCGGTTGGCGCGGCATGGCCGGGCTTCAACGATTCCGCTGCAAAATGGGGACTGAATCGTCACATGGCGAGCCGTTGCGGGCAGACTTTTGAGGATACCCTTCACTTCTACAACCGTTATTTTGACGCGGCCCATCCACTGCCGTTCATCATGATCGAAACTTGGAACGACTACGAAGAGGGAACCGCCATCGAGCGCCTCAACTTCGCAAAGTGTGGCCAGAATGCGCAATCGAGCGCCGGTTCCAACTGACCTCGTTCATCGGGACGCCAACCACAGCTCAGGTTCTTACATCCAACCTGCGGTCTTTTTCATAACAAGGTTGAACGGAGTTCCATGCTATGGAACATGTGCGCGACTCGTCGAAAAACCTACAGCTGTTATCTAAGCTTTTACTGACTGCTCCGTTCTCCGCCCAGCCGGCCGCCGAGCCGCGTGCGGTTCCCGGGTCGATCGAAGCCGACTCCACTGGCGTTCATGAACTTGCTGCAGCGCTAAGCCAGAAAAACTTTGAGGATACTCAAGGCGCTGGCAATTACCAATCACGTCATCCTGCGCTCATTCGTGCCCCTTCAGCAGGTTCTTGAAGCACTGGGAAACAGCCAGGCAGCGGAGTGGGCCGCGACCGCCGTTCAGCAAGAGACGGAGCGCATCAATCACGCTCTCGGTTTTCTGGCGCAGATCCGCACCACGCTGGAAGAAGGCGGCTGCCCGGTCACCGTAATCAAATCGCTGGACCATTGGCCGGACCTTGGCAGTGACTTGGATCTTTACACGGACGCCGATCCCGCCAACGTGGTCGAGCTCATGGGCGCGCATTTCAAAGCCAACCTCACCGACCGGAGCTGGGGAGATCGTCTGGCGAATAAGTGGAATTTCGTCGTCCCCGGATTGCCTGAGCTCATCGAAGTCCACGCCGGACGCCTGGGGCAGACGGGAGAGCAAACGGCCGTAACTAGATCCCTGTCAGCTCGCACGCGTATGGCTCAGATTCGCAGCCATCTCTTCCGCGTTCCCGCGCCCGAGGACCGCATCGTCATCAGCACGCTTCAACGCATGTACCGCCACTTCTACATCCGCCTGTGCGACATCGTAAATAACGCCCGGCTTCTGGACTTACATCTCGTCAACTTTGCCTATCTGCATTCCCTGGGTTCGGCCGCCGGTCTGTGGGAGGGAATCGCGACTTACTTGACCATCATCTCGGAATACGTCGAGGCGTATCGCGGCGACGGCGTGCCCCTCAACTCGCTCGTGACGGGATCGGCGAAGTTCGGCACCGATCAAGTTCGCTTCCGCCGTGACTTTCTGCGAGTCTCGATCCTGCCTCACTCCATGAATCTGTACGCGTCCGAGCTTATGACACTGTTATTCAAAGGCGAATTGCGAAACAGCCTCCGCCTGAGCTTGCTGCCGGGTCTGGCCACGGCCGCTGCTCTCGAGCAAAAGATAACCGGAAACGACAAAGGGATCTGGTAACGAACGGAGCAGCTATTGCCAAATTTAGTAAACCTACGGGGTTCACCGGATGGTGGCTCTGCAATGTTTTGCCTATGTTAACTATGGTGACAACCCCCGGAGGAACGGTTATGCCAGGAAAGAAGCACCTGCGTGACGTAGGCGCTAAAGAACAACGTGAATACGAGTACATCAAGGAAAGTGCTGAGTGCTCGGGCCGCTATGGCCGCAGGGCAAAAGAAGTCGCCGCCCGCACGGTCATGAAGCAGCACAAAGAAGAGGGGAACAACTCGGACAAATGAATTCAGGATTCCGTTGAAGGTCTTTTCCTGCGAAAGCCCTTTGTTCGAACGACGGAGTTCGCAATTGCTGTCGGAACCCGGAAAAGCTTTCGCATGGTCCGCATTCTTCTAGTCGACGATAATCCCGCGGTTCGGCGCTATCTGCGAGCGATTCTTGAGCAGCAGGAATCGTGGCAGGTTTGCGGCGAGGCGCGAACCGGCGCCGAGGCCTTGCATCAGGTACTGGAGTCGCCGCCAGACCTGATCCTGCTGGACTATCAAATGCCCGATCTGAATGGCGTCGATGTCGCCAGGCAGATTTCCGAACTCTTCCCCAAGATTCCCATTCTGATGGTGACCCTGCATCTTTCGAACCAGCTCGCGGAAGCTGCGCGCCAGGCAGGAGTCCGCGGGGCCTGTGCCAAGCAGGACATCGGGTCTATCGTTGAGGCAGTCGAGGTCTTATTGCACGACAAAACTTATTTTCCGGCCGTTTCTGCGAGACAGAACGCCTAAGGCGATCCGAAGTAGTTTGCACCTCGATATCGCGGATGAAATACAGGATTCCCTGTATTGGACCTTACTAACTGGAACGTTAGCCTCAGTGGGTTAAGGGGCTCTCCTCCCGAAATTTGTGGTGTTCAATTTAGAGCGACTATTTTTGGTCAGGCTTGTCACAACGAAAGATACAATGTGGCGAATCGTCTGGTCTCCCCCAAAGGACTGGAACTGAATGACAATTCGCATACTGCTGGTCGATGACCACCCCATTGTGAGGCAGGGCTTGAAAACGCTGTTAGAGGGCCATTCGGGTTGGGAAGTCATTGGAGAAGCGTCGGACGGAGCTGAAGCGGTGGAAAAGGCAAAGGATCTGAGTCCTGACGTCATGGTGCTCGAACGTCACCATGCCGAGAATGAACGGCTTGGAGGCCTGCCGTCTGTCGAGGCAGCAATGTCCGGGACTTGAGATTTTGTTTGTCACCCAGCATGACTCTCCACAAATGATGCGGGAAGCCCTGGAAGCTGGGGCCCGGGGATATGTTGTCAAGTCGAATGCCGCTCGCGATCTGTTGGCGGCAGTGGATGCGGTAAGTCAGCATCGAGTCTTTACCGCGCTGAATAGCCGGAATGTTGCCGAGTTACGCTAAGGTTCGACTGAACACTGCAGCTCCATCTTGATCTGGAGAGAGGCGATTTATGAAGCTAAGGATTTTGTTAGCCGATGACCACGAAATTGTGCGCCGTGGATTGCGCGCGCTCCTGGAAAAACATGAAGGATGGGAAGTCTGCGGCGAAGCCAGCGATGGCCGCGAGGCGGTCGAGCAAGCCTTGCAGTTGAATCCCGACGTCGTCATCGTGGATATCGGGATGCCCAATCTCAATGGCTTGGATACGACCCGCCAGCTCCTGCAGCACGATCCTCACTTCAAGGTAATCGTGCTCACCATTACCGACTCTGATCAGGTTATTCGCGAAGCGCTCGACGCCGGCGCTCGTGGTTTCGTTTTGAAGTCGGATGCCGCGCGCGACTTGGTGTCCGCCGTCGAAGCGCTCCAGAACAAACGCATGTTCTTTACGCCCCGGGTCAACGACCTCGTGTTGGCTGGCTTTTTGGAAAAAGGCCAGACCGTTTCCAGAAACGAGGCGCCGAAATTGCCGACTTTGACTGCGCGCGAACGCGAAATCACCCAGTTGCTGGCGGAAGGCAATAGTTCCAAGGAAGTCGCATCCCTTTTGAACTTGAGCACCAAGACTGTTGAAACGCACCGTAGCAATATTATGCGGAAACTGAGTTTTCACTCCATTCGGGATCTGGTTGTGTATGCCATCAAGAACAACCTTATCCAGATTGAGTTGCCCCCGCCGCCCCCGAAGGCGCCCACCGGTCCCACCGCCGCGTAGCTTTTTTCGGCCCGGTGAGATCGGCTAACGAACGGTTTCATCAGGATAGTACCCAGTTCGCGTGCGCACCGTCAGCCGGCTGCGACCGGGCCCTCTTGCCTCGACCCGAATGGCCTGGTATCCCTTTGTCGCGGAGTTTCCTGGCTTGAACGCCAGGGTGTACTGGCGGCGAATGTCGTGCGCCACGCTCCGAGTAATTTCGTTCACTTCGTCCAGCTTCTGCGGAAAGAACGCCACCCCACCCGTACTCGCGGCCAAGTCCTGAAGCGCATCCCGGCCCGTTCGAGTCATTCCTTCATCCGTCAGTCCAATGGCATATACCGTTTCGCCCTTGTTCGGCTGCAACTTCCGAATCGCGTCCTGCAGTGTCTCCTGGCTCATGTTGTCTTGCCCGTCGGTAATCACCAGAAGCACTTTCTTGCTGAGGCGCGGATTATTTCGCAGGTGTACCGCGGAGGCTACAACCGCGTCGTAAAGAGCCGTACTTCCGCGGCTGGAGACTTGATGCAAGGCGGTCTGCAACAGATTGACGTCGGACGTAAAGTCCTGATCCAGGTACGGCGTCTGACTGAAATTGACCACAAACACTTCATCTTGGGGGTTGCTCGCGCGAATAAGGTTAAGCACCGCCTGATTCACTTTTGCACGTTTGTCACGCATGGAGCCCGAGTTATCAATGACGATTCCCAAAGCAACGGGAACGTCCTCGCGGCGAAACGACGTAATCGGTTCCGGGACGCTGTTTACATAGATAGAGAAATCGCCTCGATCCAGTCCCGTAACCAAGTGCCCTGCCTCGTCCACGACCGTGGCGTGCAAGACCACTTCCTGCACCTGCTTCCTGAAAACAAACCGGCCCGAATCGTCGGCACTCTTATCTGGCGTGATCGGCGACTCCTCGCCTTGTGCGCCAGGTTGCTGGCCGAAGGGTTCCTGAACAGAGGCCGGACGCGTCGCGGTTCGAGGGGGACCGTAGTCTGGATCCCCTGCAGCAGGCGGCGTATTTTGCCCGTACGCCACCGCGCATAGAAGTACTCCAAGCGTTGCAGTCCTCAATCCTGAGTGGAGAAGACTAGTCGTACCAAAATCCATTGGGCAAGCCTCCGTGCATCATTTAGATGCCACTCGCAGGCACGCCGTGCAGTTTTTGTTGAGGCAACGCGGCATCCCGCGCCGTCCTGCCATTGTTACGGCAAATACTGTATTGCCTGAAGAGATTGCATAGCTCACACCATAGTTCTGACAACTCGGTTGCTCTTTGGTTCGTCTGGAAAAACTTGCACGAACCTCGAATTGTTGTTCCGGTAAAGCGGCTTAGATGCAATGAAATACGCGTTTAGCAAAAGGAGTGCTTCAAGATTGGGAACGTGCTCGTTCCTCGACAATCTTTCCGCCTACACGATTTACCCTAGTGCCTCCATCGCAAAAAACCTATAGGGTGAGCCATCGCCTTGTGTTCGTGCCGTAGAAGGTCTCTTACCCTTCCTCCGCGATTCCGGCTTGGAGGTCAGACATGAGCGTGAGTGGAACCGCCGTCTACGGCATGTATCCTCGCAATGTTGCCTTGCGCGAGGTCGTATCCGCCTTGAATCAAGCAGGATTCGGAAACGAAGATATCTGCATGGTGCTGTCGCCGGCTCACCCTGTCGCGACGGTTGTGGGCGATGCCACGATAGGCAATGTCGCGAGAGAACAAAGCGCAATTAGCGCCCGCATGATCGGCTGGTTTTCAGAATTCGGCGCCGTGATCATTCCCACCGTCGGGTTTTTCATCCGTTCCCAGGCCTTCTTTCGCGCCTTGCTGGTGGAACAGAATTCTCCAGCTCTTTCTCGAGGATCACGGACCCTGCTCGGTCTCGGTTTCTCCGAAGATGAGGCCAAAAGACTAGGCCACCAGCTTTGCGACGTTGGAGCCCTGGTGTACGTATCCTGCCAGGAAAGCGCCCAAGCAGCGTGGGCCATCGAACTGCTCCGTCGGGCGGGAGCAAGAGAAGCCGCAAGCTTGAGAATGGCGCAGGCTGCCCAAGCCGCCGCCTAGTAGCTTCGCTTCTCTCATTCCTTCGGTACTTGCTTCCCCTCGGGAAATTTCTACCCTCCCTGCCGACAACATGCGCCTTCACCAGTTGGCTTCCGAGTCCTTCCTATCACCAACTTAGATCGCCTCGGTCCCCCCGCTGCCGCGCTGGCATTCGAGTTGCATCCATTCCGGCGACCAACTCTCCGAGATTGCGACGCATCCATCTGCAATCCGGGAAGAGGGATAGGCCGACCATGAGAAACCACCGCGTCTGGATCGAGATCCTGTTGCTTGGTACTGCAATTGCCTGCGCCCTTGCACTTCTGATTGCCACTCTAGGGGCCGCCGCTGGCGCCACCGCAGGGGAGGCGGCGGTACGGCAGGAGTCGCCATCGGCAACCGGGCAAACTTACGAAGGCATGGTGACCTGCTCTCGCTGCGGCGCCAGGCATTCCGGCGCACTCGGCCAAAACGCCTCCGACTGCGCCCGTACTTGTGTGCGCGGCGGAGCGAGCTTCGCCTTAGTCGAATCCGATACGACCTATCTCCTCGAGGGTGACTTAAGTGCTCTGGGAAGGCTGGCCGGGCAGCGGGCTCGCGTCATGGGCGAGTTGAAGGGAAAAACAATCAGGGTTTCCTCGGTCTCGAAAAGTTAATCGGCCATCCGGCATCGTAGAAATTCAAATTTCGATCGGAGGTCCCTTCCGTGAAAAACTTCCTTGTTCGTCTTTTGTTGGCTGCTGCTTTGACCCTAGTGACTTTTGCGCTGGCATCGCCCGCGCAAGCGCAACAGGCCGACGAGGATCCAGTAACCAAAATGAGCTACCAGTTGGACGACCAGTCGAAGGCAAAGCCATATATTGGTAAACAGGTCATTGGCAAGCTTGAAATGAAGAGCAACACCATTCATATCGACAGCATCGAACCACTGTCGTGATCGTCTGGTTTTCTGCCTCAGCGCGCGACGGTTCGTCTCGAATGCGGAGAGTCAGGAGTTCCTGACTCTCCGTCCTATCGCAAATTTGATCGAAGAACACGAGCACTCACTCCCTACAAAAGGCACCGTCGTGGTTTTTCACAGGGATCCTCTATCTCTGGCGGTACCCGGCGAGTCCGCCGTGAAGCGCGCCTCGGAAAGCGCGGATACTCTGCGCAAGGCAGACTAGGAACGTATTCGAGCGCTCACATGCTGTGAGATGGCCAGTTCGAGTCAGAGGCACCTTATGCGTACATCGACAGGCGTGCGTCAATTTTCCGCTTGGATCTACAACTCCTGGATTAAGGAAAACTTGCTGCCGAAAGACATCAAATCGGCATCTCAACTGCGGCCATGATTGCAGGTAACCCAAAAGCGGGAAGAACGGTGGCAGCCTTTGCCGTTGCCCTTGTATTACTGATCTTCGTGAGCACGGCGTTCATTGCCATGCGGAAGAGGATGCCCCCAATGAGAGTAGTGCCCCTGCACCCCTCGACCTTTGTCCTTAGCGCCCACGCTTCCACGGACGATCCCGAGACGGCTGGCTTTCCTAGCCATCATCAAAAGGCTATCTAAGGTGGCGCCTTGGTCGCTTAACAATTTGGATAAATGTCCGCGTACCCCGGCGACCACGCACCGCGACCGTAGGTGTGCAAGATGTTACGGAAAAAAGTCGCTCTAGGCAGCTGCGGTTTCGGGGTGGACACAACTCCGGAGCGCGCGCAAGGCATACAACGCATCTTCCAGAACTACGTCTTCTTCAATGTGGTCAACGTTGGAGACAAACAATTCTTTGATGCGGGAAAGAATAGCCTTCTCCGCCTCCTCGATCCGCCGCGGCACCTTGGACCGGTCCGTTTCAAACAGCGCAGCCTGATAAAGGACATGCCAGGCAAGGTGGGGGGCAGGGAAGGACACACCAGTACTCATGTTCAATTCCTTAGACGATACGGCGCTTCCAGGTAGCGGTTTCTGGTGTCCGTCTGAGTTCAGTCAGTATATGCACGATAGGGCGGGAGGTAACTTCCGAACCATCGGGTGATTCCCGTATTTTGCACAATCTCAAGGAAAAGCTGTGGAAGGACGCTTTGGGCGCCCCTCCACCCTGAACTAGGCCACCTGCCTGGACCTTGGCTTGGATGGTTGCCGGCTTTCTGTTACTACTTCTTCGCCCTGCCCTGCCTGCGAATTGATCTGTTCCGCCAGCTGAGTCAGCTTCTCATCCGTCTGTTTCTCTTCCTCCAGGGTCTGTTCAAGCAGCGAAACATGCTCGTTTTCGCCCAGCAATTCCGCGAAAGCCCGCACCGTTCCGTAGCCCGCAATCTCGTAGTGTTCCACCCTTTGGGCGGCTCCAATGATCGCGGCATCCATCAGTGCATCCCCGTAGTCCTCCGACATCGTCTCAGCGCCTTCTTTCACCAGGCCTTCCATCCCCATACACTTCTTGCCGGCAGCTTTCTCTCCGAGCATCTCGAAGATCTGTTCCAGCCGCGCAACGTGCTCCGAGGTCTGCCTCAGGTGTTCTTCGAATCCCTGGCGCAACCCGGCATTCGACGAGGCTTTTGCCATCTTGGGCAGTGCCTTCACGAGTTGGGTCTCCGCGTTATAGAGATCCTTCAGTTCATTGACGTATAGCTGCCTCAATGAGTCCTTTCGCATCATGTTCCTCCTTTGTGATTTCCAGCGATGAAGCGGAGCGTCATGCGCTGGGTTCTTTTCGAAAAGTATGTCGCGCATCCGCGCCAAACAATACCCCAGATGCTGTATAGATTTTCTGCGATCGACTCTCGTGGAATGCTACCGAGCGCCCGCCGCCCCTTCGGATTGCAAAACGAAGAGCACACCTAGTGGCAGGCGCCCGAGATCTATTACAAAATCCCCGTTCTCTTACGCCGACAAGATCAAGACCGGGGGGTAATCAAATGTTAATTTTTTCCAAGAATCCGCCCTCACCCCTGAGGGACTTGCACCAGATTGACCACGCTCCACACCACGTAAGCCGCCATCATCCCCACAATGCAAGCCATCACCAAAGGCCGGTAGCTCGTCTCCAGCAAGTCAGCCAATACTCCCGACACAAAGATGAATAGGAAAGGAATGGCTGCAATCAGGAATCCCGCACCCGCGACGTGCGGATGAGCCATCCCCAGAAGCAGGAACAGCACAGCCACCAGCAGCGGCGCGGTGGTGCCGAAGTAGCGCGTGCGAGGCCACACCGCATAAGTCCCCAGCGCGACCGGAAGTCCCAGAGCCAGCGCAGGACACGCACGCCCAATCTGTGCCGCAACATGCTTGTACACTCCGAGGATCGTGAATCCACGCCAAGTCGCTCCCCAGAAAGCGGCGTGCCGCATGCTCTCCGCGAACGCCTGCGGATGAAAGAAGTACACCGCGAATAGCAGAACAAATCCCAGCACGCAAGCCGCGATCCAGATGACAAGTCCAGCCTGTCGCCGCACCGGAGCAACGTAAAGCAGAAAGCCCAGCGCCATCGGCACAAGGACGATGAGCGAGAATTGCGATCCCACCGCAATCGCGAGCGAAATCCCCAGCAGCACGATACGCCGCCAATTCCACAGCACGACCTCGCGCGGAGCATAAAGCGTGTGCGCGACCGCGATAGATGTGAAGATAGTGCCAAACGCTCCCCAGGCCGCGACGATCTCCGGTTCGGTATGCCAGACCGCGCTCGCCTGAATCAGCGAAGGAGAGAAACAGTAGAACGTGAGCGCGACAAACCCGCCGGTATTTCCGCACAGCCGCCGCGCAACGTACCACAACGACGCCCCCAGAAAGAGTCCACAGGCCAGAAACGGAATCCGCGAAAGCCATCGCCAGTACGCTGCGGAGTCGCTGCCAAAGTCCTGCGGCCACGCCAGCAACGGCGCTGCGGAAACGATGTAGATCAGCGGCGAATGCTCGGTGTCGAACCCACTGTCGTCCACACGAAACGGGTCTTGAGGAATGCCAGCCGGATCTAACAAAGGCGCTGCGGCAATGCCCCGTCCGTGCCACTGCTTCCAGCCCTCGCCGATGCGGACCGCCTCCGCACCGTCAGGTTCGCGACCGGTCCGCATCTCGGCACGTACCAGCCACAAGCCCTGTGCGAAGAAGCAGAGCAGCAGCAGTCCCGCGAGAAACTGCGGACGTCCGAAGCGTTCGCGCGTGAAATATGGCCGCATAAGGTCGAGCCGAGTGTTTTACCATGTCGGAGGCAGTTTGCGGGGAAAGATTGCGAAAGACGATCTGCAATGAGTGATCTCGATATCAACAGGGAAAGCACTTCGGCGCCGAATCCAGCCCCAACGCCGTCTGCTCCCGACTTCGCCGTCGCAAACCAGCCTTCCTACGCCAGCACGCTATTTCTGGGCCCGGGAGGCCTGCGTCCAGGTTGGGGATTCGCCTTCTATGTGGTGTCATTCTATTTGCTGCAGAAGCTGGTTGTGGACTTGGCGTGGTCGCGGGATCTCGGTTCGAGCGGCCTTTGGTCCATGTTGCTGGAAGAATTGGGGAGTCTCGTCGTCGCAGTCATTCCGGCAGCGATACTGGCGCGAGTCGAGGGTCGTCCGTGGAAGGCGTATGGATTGCCGGGCAAGCAAGCGTTTGGACGATTGTTCTGGATAGGCGCGTTGTGGGGATTCGCCGGGATCAGCCTGCTGATGTTCGCGCTCTACGGACTACACGCCTTTACGTTCGGTCATGTCGTCCTGCATGGAGCGCGCCTGGTGCGGTTCGCGGCGTTCTGGGGACTCATGTTTCTGCTGGTAGGGCTGTTCGAGGAGTTTCTGCTGCGCGGCTACACCCAGTTCACTCTCACGCGCGGTATTAGGTTCTGGCCCGCAGCCGTGGTCATGTCGTGTATGTTCGGACTGATTCACCTGCGGAACGAAGGTGAGCAGTGGAGAGGCCTGCTGGCCGCGGCGTTTATCGGATTCTTCTTCTGCCTGACGTTGCGGCGCACGGGCAATCTCTGGTTTGCCGTAGGCTTTCACGCTCTCTGGGATTGGGGTGAAACCTTCTTCTACTCCGTGCCCGATAGCGGAATGGTCGCTCCGGGTCACCTGCTGCATTCGTCACTGCACGGCGCACAGTGGCTCAGCGGAGGATCGGTGGGCCCGGAAGGCAGCGTGCTCTGCTTCGTGGTGATCGCAGTGCTTTGGTTTGCGTTCGACCGCATGTATCCGAAGGCAAGATCGATTTCTTCGCCGCGCCTCTCGACATGAGGAGCTGATTCATAGTTTCAGTTCGGGAGTTGAGGCGCTAAAAGTGCCGTGGTACAAGTCGGCCTTTTCTGGAGCACCCTATACTGGTTTTTATGACCTCAGAAGCCGACCTGCTGACTCCGTTGCGTCGCTACTGGGGATACAGTTCGTTCCGCCCTTTGCAGGAGCGCATTGTGCGCAGCCTGCTCGCCGGACACGATACCTGTGTAGTGATGCCGACCGGCGGAGGCAAGTCGCTCTGCTACCAGTTGCCCGCAGTCGTCTCGGAGCGAACGACAGTGGTCATTTCTCCGCTGATTGCGCTGATGCAGGATCAGGCGGCGCAACTGGCGCAGATGGGAATTCCCGCTGCGGTTCTGAACAGTTCCATCAGCAATGAAGAACAGAACCGCGTCATGCGGCAGGCGCGAGAGGGCGCTTTCCGGCTGTTATATCTTTCGCCCGAGCGCCTGCAGCGCGCCGATACGCTGGGATGGCTGCAGCAGGTGCCCATTTCATTTTTCGCGATCGATGAGGCACATTGCATCTCCGAGTGGGGACATGAGTTCCGTCCGGAGTACCGGATGTTGCGCAGCCTGCGCGGAAAGTTTCCGGATCGTCCCATTGCGGCGTTTACGGCGAGCGCGACCCGCCATGTGCGGCACGACATTCTGGCGCAACTCGAGCTGCGCAATCCCGACAAATATATTGCCAGTTTTCATCGCCCCAACCTGCGCTATCTGGTGCGTGAGTGCGACAGCGTGGAGCACACCGCGCTGCTGGTGACCGCATTGCGACATTACGACGAGGGCAATGTGATCGTCTACTCGCCCACGATTAATAAGGTGGAAGAGACCGTCGATTTCTTGGAAGACCAGGGAATCGCAGCGGTGGGCTATCACGCCAAGATGGATACCGGCGACCGGCGGCGCAATCAAGAGCGCTGGATGTCGGACGAAGTGCGGGTGCTCGTGGGCACGATTGCGTTCGGACTGGGGATTAACAAGGCTGCGGTGCGTGCCGTCATCCATCTGGCGCTGCCGAAGTCGGTGGAGCAGTTTTATCAGGAGGCAGGACGAGCCGGGCGCGATGGAAAACCTGCCGACTGCGTTTTGCTGTGGCGGAAGCAGGATGCGGGCTTGTTGGGATACTTTGCCAACCAGATTCTGGATAACGCTGAGCGCGACCGTGCGTGGCAGAGATATCACACGATTCGGGCGTTTGCGGAATCTGGGAAGTGCCGTCATCGCCAGATTTGCACGCATTTCGGCGAAAGTCCGAAATGGACCTCGTGTGGAAGCTGTGATATTTGCGGGGCGGCACCAGAATGGCTCACGGAACTGGTCACTCCGGCCGCTGTAAGCCGCGCCGTCGTGAGCGCGGGTTCCAGCGGGATGCGAGCGGCGCCGACCCCAGGTGCTGAGGCAGATCAGGAGTTGCGGGAGTATCTGCGCGAGTGGCGGCGCATAACCGCCAAGGAGCAAGGCATGCCCGCATATGTGGTGCTGCATGACACTTCTCTGGATGAGATTTGCCGAGTGCAGCCGCGCTCGATTGCGGACCTGCTGAAAATCACAGGAATCGGCGAGCGCAAAGCCGATCTATACGGCCAGGGAATTCTGTCCGCCCTGCAACGATATCGAGAAGGCGCGCGGCCCGCGGCGCTGCCGGAGATGAAGACAGCTCCAGCGCTGGAGACTTTGCAGCTCCTGGCGGAGGGGAAGAGCTTCGAGGACATTGCGCGGATTCGTGGCCGGCAGCTCTCGACCGTGGTGAACGCGGTGGCCGGACTGGTGGAGAAAGGCGAACTGGAATTTCGTCCGGAGTGGATCGATCGAAACAAATTGGCGGTGATCGAGGCTGCCTGTGCGAACCTTGGCCTGGAGCGATTGGTACGTTTGCGAACGTTGAAGGACGTTCTGCCTCCGGAGATTACATACGACGAAATTCGCTTGGTAGTGGCTCGGCTGCGCCGCGGCGCAAGTAAGGAACGGACCTCGATTGCCAGGTGAAAGGTCTGATTTTTCCAGCTCCAGACGCCATTTCCCCCCACATTCGTGCCATAGGTGTACAATTTCACTGGGTTCTGAGTTTTCCGCCCAAGCATTATCCGAAACATTAAGTAGATGTGCCAGTTCTTGGCATCGCTCGTGACGCTTCCGTGCGGTGGAGTACACTTGCTCTCCGGGGAGGGGAGCAGTCATGAGAATTCTGCTTTATAACCCCGACAATGGTGTGACCCGCAATTTCATGCCGCACCTCTGGATGTTTCTGCTGCAGTCTTTGACTCCGCCCGGACATGAGGTGTTGCTGATTGACGGCAACGCCAAGCCCATGGACGAAGCGCAGATCGCGCAGTATGTCCGCGACGAGAAGATCGACCTGGTGGGCATTGGAGCGATGACCCGCATGATTGCCAAGGCGTATCGCATCGCCGACGCGATCCGGGCCACCGGAGTGAAGGTCGTGATGGGCGGACCTCACGTGACCGAGTTGGCCGACGAGGCCCTTGGGCGCGACGGCGGGCCGCGACACGCCGACGCCGTGGCTCTGGGCGAAGCCGATGAAACCTGGCCGCAGATGGTGAACGATGCGGCTCGCGGCGAATTGAAAGAAATCTATGAGCCGGTGGACGAGACGGGCAAAGAGCGCAAACCGTCGCTGAAACAATATCCAGTGATTCCCTGGCAGTCGATCGATCTCGAGCAGTTCAATCTTGTGCCCAAGGCCGCGAAAGCGATGCTGCAGAAGGTCGGGGAAGGCTGGGGGACGTTTCGCATCATTCCGGTCGAGTCGGGGAGAGGCTGTCCGTACGGCTGCGAGTTCTGCACCGTGACGGGATTCTTCGGGGACTCTATTCGATTTCGCACCAATGAGAGCGTGGTCAACGAGTTACTGCTCTTGAAGGCACGCGCCCGCAAGGAAAAAGGGCAAATGGCGGTGTTCTTCATCGACGATAATTTCGCCATCAACGTGAAGCGCACGAAGTCGCTGCTGCGCGACATTATTGCAGCCGGAGCCCAGGTGCATTGGGTGGCGCAGATCAGCGCGAACCTGTTGCGCGACGAGGAACTGGTCGACTTGATTGCGGCGTCGGGGGGCAAGTGGGTATTCATCGGCATGGAGTCGATCGATCCCGCCAATCTGAAAGACGTGAACAAAGGTTTTAACAAGCCCGGTGAATATGCCGAAGTGCTCGAACGCCTGGCGAAACGCAATGTTTATGCAATTACGTCCTTTATTTTTGGGATGGATAACGACACGACTGGGGTGGCCGAGCGAACTCTGTCGCAGGTGCGCACTTGGCCGCCGGGACTGCCTATTTTTGGGTTGCTGACTCCGTTACCGGCAACGCCTCTCTACAAGCGCCTGGAAGCTGCGGGCAGGCTGACGCGCGTGAAGCACTGGCAGGAGTTCATTCCCTTCGCGATGGCGCACACTCCGCTGAAGATGAGCATCGAAGAAGCTCACGCGGAAGTGAAATATGGATGGGCGCATGCCTACAGTCCGGAGGCGCTGGCCCAGGCCGTCGATGCCTTGGACGACCAGCCTTTGGGGTATCGCATTAATATCTTCCTCGCGCGGCTGTGTTTCCGCGGGATCTATTTCCCCATGATGGGGAAGATGGCGTGGGTAAAAGTGATCGCGCAGAACCGGCGCACTATTTTCAAGCTTGTGAAGGAAGCGGTGTTCGGGCGCAAAGTGCGGCCGGGGAATCCGGAGGGAGAGGTTTTATATGAAGAGACGGGGGCGCCGGAATCGCAGGTGAGCGCTTAGGCTTGGCTTTACTCGCTTAGGCTTGGCTTTACCAAAGACAAAGGGCTATCGACATTTCATTTTTGTTGATGGCCTTTTTTACTTTCGGCGAACCAGCCACGCTTCGTTGGTGTGAGGGCCGGCGGGCTTTGCACTGCCGGGACAGCCGAGGCGGCTGTCGCTACATGAGCATCCCACAGGAGACGTAGCAAGCTACGTCTCTACGGCCTGTTTTGCGGCGTCGCGGCCGGAGCGGATGCAGTCTGGGACGCCGATACCGCGGTAGGCGTTGCCGGCGAGAGCGAGGCCGGGCAACTGCTGGCGCAGGCCTTCGATGCGGTCGAGGCGATCGAGATGTCCGACGCCGTATTGAGCCATGGCGGACTTCCATTTGTAAACGCGGGCAAAGAGTGGCGCGGCGCGCAGGCCGAGGATTTGCTGCAGTTCGTTGCGCACGATTCCGGCAATCTGGTCGTCGGCAAGTGGCCAGACGTTTTCCGCATTTGTTCCGGCGAAAAAGCATCGCAACAGTGCGCGATCTTCGGGGGCGCGGTGCGGAAACTTGTTGTGAACGAAAGTGGCGGCCAGCAGCTTCTTTCCTTCGCTGCGCGGCACGAGGAATCCGAAGCCCGGGGGTAGCGATTGGCGCACATCGCGATCATAGCCGAGACCCACGGTGATAGAAGAGCTGTATTGGATGGCGGCGAGTTCCGCGGAAAGCTCTGGGCTAGCGATGCGAAGCGCCTGAGCTGCGGCCGGCGCGGGCAGCGCGACAACGACGCGGTCGAAATGATCGGATTGCAGTCCGGCTGAAACGACCCATCCTCCGGCTTCCGCTTGAATGGCCTGCACGGGGGCGTTGGTCAGTAATGATGCTGTCGTGAGGCGAGAGACGACCGTCTCGGCCAATTGTTGCATGCCATTCTTCAGCGACGTGAAGAGCGGCGGCGCGGGCTTGCGTGGGCCAGCCGACATCTTCTTGCGCGCGGCGAGCATGGCGCGGCCCAGGCTGCCGTGAGTGCGTTCCATCTCGGCGAAGCGCGGCAGAACGGCGCGGACGCTGAGGCTGGCGGCCTCTCCGCCATAGACGCCGGAGAGCAGAGGGTCGGCGAGGCGATCAACCATCTCGGTTCCGTAGTGGCGCTCGACAAAAGCAGCGACGGACTCGTCGTGATCCACGGCACGCGGCGGATGGAACAGCTCCTGCGTCATGCGCAGCTTGGTCTTCCAGGAAAAAAGTGGCGAGAATCCGGTGGGCAGGATCTTTGTCGGGACCATGAACATCAGGCCGTCGGGCATGACGGCCAGGCGGCCGTTGGTCAGAATGTAAGTCTTGCGGTCGGCGTCGTTCGAGCCGATAAGCTGATCTCCCAGGCCGAGAGCGCGGCAGAGATCGGTGGCCCAGGGTTTTTCGGTGATGAAAGAATCGGGGCCGGCCTCAACGAGGCATCCGTTGATGTATTCAGTGCGGAGGACGCCGCCCAAACGCGCGGACGATTCGTAGACAACGTAGTCGAGATCGGCGCCGGCACGACGGTATTCTTCCAGCGCGAAGGCGGCGGCGAGGCCGGAGATGCCTCCGCCAAGGATGGCGATGCGAGTCATGAACTGGGGCATCCGGAAGGCGGAACGCGGGAGCCGGACGCCGGCACGGAATACTCTCGGACGAAGCGGGCCAGGTTTTTTACGTTGTCGACTGGGGTTTCAGGCAGGATGCCGTGGCCGAGATTGAAGATGTGGCCGGGGCGTCCAGCGGCGCGATGGAGAATGTCTTCCGCGCGCGATTGCAATTCCTTCCAACCGGCGAAGAGCAGCACGGGATCGAGATTTCCCTGCACGGCGCACCCATAATCGAGGCGGGCCCAGCCTTCATCGAGCGGGATGCGCCAGTCGAGTCCGATGACGTCGGCTCCGGTTTCTTTCATGGCGGGGAGGAGCGTGGCGCTGTCGGTGCCGAAATAAATGATGGGCGCTCCGGTTTTCTGCAACTGCTTCACCATGCCAGTCACGTGAGGGAGCACGTAGCGGCGATAGTCTTCCACGCTGAGGCATCCGACCCAGCTATCGAAGATCTGAATCACGTCGGCGCCAGCGCGCACTTGATCGGCGGAGTAAGTAGTCGTGACGACGACCAGTTTGCGCATCAGCGCGTCCCAGTCGGCGGGAGAGTTGTACATCATTCTCTTGGCGTGGATGTAGTTGCGTGAGCCTCCGCCTTCGATCATGTAACTGGCGAGAGTGAAGGGGGCGCCACAGAAGCCGATAACCGGGACGCGGTTGGCGAAATGCTTTGCGACCAGGCTCACAGCTTCGGAGACGTAGCCTAGTTCAGCGGAGCGGTCGGTGCGCAGGTTAGCAATGTCTTCTTTGCTGCGCAGAGGCTTCTCGATGACGGGACCTTCTCCGGGCGAGAAGTGAAATGGCAGGCCCATGACTTCGAGCGGCAGCAAGAGGTCGGCAAAGATAATGGCGGCGTCGATGCCGAGGATTTCGGCCGCGGTGATTGTGACCTCAGCGGCAAGCGCAGGCTTCTTGCAGATCTCGAGAAGCGAATGCTGCTTGCGGACCGCGCGGTATTCGGGCATGTATCGTCCGGCCTGACGCATGAACCAGACGGGCGTGCGGCCGACGGGCTGGGACTTGCAGGCGCGGACGAAGTTGGAATTTGGGGCGGACATGAAGTGTTGAATTTAGCATTTTTGGGCGCGCCGTGCTGTGATCGGGGGTCCCGAGTCAGAGTTTTGTGCGAGACTGAGGTGAAACAACTCGGACGCCCAGGTTCAGCAGTAGATTTTCGGAGGGTTCGGAAAGATTATGGAGCAAGCTGGAATTGCGAAGGAGCAAATTGAGCTGAAAGTGGCAGACAGCACGACGATGCGGGCCTATGTGGCGCGGCCGGCGAGTGGTGGGCCGCATCCGGGCTTGATGGTCTTTCAGGAGGCGTTCGGCGTAAACTCGCACATTCGCGACGTTACCGAGCGGTTCGCGGCGCAGGGATACGTGTCCATTGCGCCGGAATTGTTTCATCGCACGGCACCGCCGGGATTCGAGGGCAGCTACAACGACTTTCCCTCGATAATGCCGCATTACCAGGCGGTGACGAATGAGACAGCGGAAGCGGATGTGCGGGCGACTTACGAGTGGCTGCGGTCGAATTCGCAGGTGAAGGCCGACGCGATTTCATGTGTGGGATTCTGCATGGGAGGACGCGTTTCGTTTCTCGCGAACGGCGTGGTTCCGGTGCGGAAGGCAGTTTCGTTCTATGGAGGAGGGATCGCTCCTGGGCTGCTGGATCGGGCATCGAAGCTTCATGGGCCGGCGTTGCTGATTTGGGGCGGATTGGACAAGCACATTACGCCGGAGCACCGGAAGGCTGTGACTGAGGCTCTGGATGCGCAGCACAAGATTTATGTCAACGTCGTGTTTTCGAATGCCGATCATGCTTTTTTCTGCGACGAACGCGCGGCGTACGAGCCTAAATCGGCGCGGCAGGCTTGGGCACTGACGTTGGAGTTTCTGCGCTCGTGAGGAAATTTGGGATTTTGTTCGCGGCCATCGCACTATTGTCTGCGGCTGCGGCATGGCGGTTGCCGAGCACCGGGTCGCCGGGCAGTCCTGCTCCAACTTTTTATAAGGATGTGCTTCCGATTTTGCAGGATCACTGCCAGAGTTGCCATCGGGCAGGAGAAGTTGCGCCCATGTCGTTGGTAACGTATGAGGAGACTCGTCCGTGGGCAGAGGCGATGGCGCATGCGGTTGAGCTGAAGATGATGCCGCCGTGGTTTGCCGATCCGCGGTTTGGGCATTTTGCCAACGATGTTTCGTTAACTCCACAACAGATTACGACGATTTCTGCGTGGTCCGCCGCGGGGGCTCCAGCGGGCGATGCGCACGAGGCGCCCGCGCCGCGGAAATGGGCTACGGGATGGAACATTCCGCAGCCCGACTTGGTGGTGAAGATGCCTACGGCGGTGCGGATTCCGGCTCGGGGAGAGGTTGAGTACACGTACGAGATTGTGCCCACGCATTTTGCGGAGGACCGGTGGGTGCAGATGTCGGAGTTTCGCCCGGGGAGCCCCGCGCATGTGCATCACGCCGTGGTGTACATTCGTCCGCCGGATTCGCAGTGGCTACGGCATGCGCCGGTGGGGGAGCCGTTTACGGCGTCGACGCTGAACGATCCGCTGGAACGGCGGGAGGCGCACGAGACGACCAGCGACTTGCTGCTGGTGTTTGCGCCGGGGAGTTCGCCGGACGAGTGGCCGGACGGGATGGCGAAGTTTGTGCCGGCGGGATCGGATCTTGTGTTTCAGATGCATTACACGACGAACGGTACGGCGGATCAGGACCAGACGAGCATTGGACTGGTGTTTGCGAAGACGCCGCCGAAACAGAGGGTGATCACGCTGCAGTTGAATAATCATGCGCTGATCATTCCGCCGGGCGCGGATGACTTTCGCGCGGAGGTGCAGGGCACGCTGCCCAATGACGCCACGCTGCTAAGCCTGTTTCCGCACATGCATCTGCGCGGGAAGCGGTTTGAGTACGACATTGTGCATGACGACGGCAGCGTGGAAGTGTTGTTGCGGGTGAACTATCACTTTCATTGGCAGTTGAGTTACAGGCTCGCGGAGCCCCGGCCGCTGAAGGCGGGCACACGGCTGCGGGCGATTGCGTGGTATGACAATTCGAAGAACAATCCGCACAATCCGGATGCGACGAAAACGGTGACGTGGGGCGATCGGACTTCCGACGAAATGATGGTGGGGTTCTTTGACGTGGCGGTGGCGGCGGGAATGGACAAGTGGAAATTCTTTGTGCGGCACAGGAACGACCCTACAGGGCAGCAGAAATAGATATCTGAATGCTTTGATCAAGCCATTTCTCAACCGGTTCCCCAAATTATGTGAACCCTGCAGAGACAAAGGTCGTGAACGGTACGAACTCGCGTCACGGAAAATGAAGATTTGGGCGTTGCGGAACTTTCTGTGAAGACTGGATGAAACGTGGCGAGTGCCGCTCTTACCAAAGTGTGTCGAATAACGTTTAACACTGTGTTGGATCACTTCCATTGGGATATAAACATTTGAACTCATCAATTCAGCCCACCTAGTGCGAGGTTTCATGGAAGCTGCCCCAGTCGCTGCAGTGTTGGGTTTTGATTTTCTCTTGCTCCTGGTTGTTCTTCTCGGCGTGAGGACGAAAGGCAGCCGGGCGGAGTCCGCTCTGATGGCAGCGCTGTTCTTCTGCTCGGGGTTTCCGGCGTTGATCTACCAGATCGTCTGGCAACGCGCGTTGTTTGCCATTTATGGCGTGAACGTTCAATCGGTCGCCATGGTGGTGAGTGCTTTCATGCTTGGCCTTGGAATCGGCAGCCTTGTCGGCGGTCGCCTGTCCGAAAAGTTTCCAGACCGCGGAATCTCGATCTTTGGCATCTGTGAACTGACGGTCGCAGGCTTTGGGCTGATTTCGTTGCGGCTGTTTCACTGGGCCTCCGGATTCACGGCAGGAACGAGTCTCGGCTACATCATTCTCTTCAGCTTTCTGCTGCTCATCCTGCCTACGATGCTCATGGGAGCGACTTTGCCGCTACTGGTCGAGCAGTTGGTGCGAAGCTCACGCAGTGTTGGCTACTCAGTTGCAACTCTTTATTTTGTTAACACGCTTGGTTCGGCAGTCGCGTGTTACGTCTGCGCTCAGGTCCTTCTTCGAAACTTCGGGCAGTCTGGCTCGGTGACGCTGGCGACGTGTTTGAACACCGCGGTGGGCGCGACAGCATTCCTGTACGGACGGAGTCAGCGACTGAGGATGGAAGAGACTGCGGCGAATGCCGTTGCCGATGGCGGACGCTCAGAAAAAATGCTAAGCCTTGGAACCGCTGCGGTGATTGCCGGCGTTGCGGGGTTTCTCGCTCTCGGCTTCGAGATTGCATGGTTTCGCATCTTCGCATTGGCGACCTTCGACAGAGCTCCGGCATTCGCACTCCTGCTCTGTACCTATCTTGCGGGTATCGCTGCAGGATCCTTCTTGAGTGAGACGCTATGCCGAAGGAAACACATCAATCCCGTAACCTTCGCTGGCGCCGCGATGCTCGTGGCAGGGGCAATTTCCGTATATCTGCCTCCACTGATGGCGGACCTCTCCTGGCATAACATTCCGGTTCTGATGAGCGCTCCCGCTTTTTTTCTAACCGCTGGCTTGCTTGGCTCGGTCTTGCCTCTACTGTGTCAGTCCTCGGTCTCGGTCAACAATTCGGCGGGCCGCAGCGTGAGCCTGATTTATCTTTCCAACATCATCGGCTCAACCCTAGGCAGCCTCGTGGTCGGATTCGTTTTGATGAATCATTTCGCCACGCAGGCCATCTCGACTCAACTCGCTGCGGCAACTGCGTTCACGGGCTTGATCGTGGTCCTGTACAGGAGCGGACATTTCCAAGCTCCGCCGAAAGGGGTATGGGTTCTCTCAATTCTGGCCGCCGTGGCCATTTCCCTCTCTGCTCCGGCATACGGCAATCTTTATGGAAAGATGATTTTCGGGCCTAGAGCTGCAGAGGTCGGATACATGAAGCATGTGGTCGAAAACCGAAATGGGATCATTGCTGTTACGGCCGATGACGCGGTTTTCGGAGGCGGCGTTTATGACGGCCATTTCAATATCGATCCAGGCAACGACAGGAACTTTGTCATCCGCGCATATGTTCTAAGCTTGTTCCATCCCCACCCGAAGCGTGCCTTCATGCTGGGACTCGCGTCCGGCTCATGGGCGCAGATTGTCGCCAATAATCCAGAAGTTGAAAGCCTGGATATTGTAGAAATCAATCCCGGGTATCTTCCATTGATCGCGCAATATCCTGAGGTGCGCTCTCTGCTTCACAATCCGAAAGTCCACATCTATATAGATGATGGCCGCAGGTGGTTGTTGGCACACCCTGACATCAAGTACGACGTCATGTTGGCCAATACCTCATATCATTGGCGCGATCACAGTTCACAGGTACTCTCGACGGAGTTCTTGCAGATCGCTAAACAGCACCTGCTGCCCGGGGGCATTTATTACTACAACGCTACCGAATCTCCCGAGGTATTCATCACGGGACTCCACGAGTACAGCTACGGACTGCGGGTAATTACTTTTCTGATGGTAAGCGACTCGCCAATTGTTCTGGACAAGGGACGCTGGTTCTCCGTGCTGAACCAGTATGAGATCGACAGGAAGAAGATGTTCGATGCGAGTAGTTCCCGCGGACAGCTCGTACTCGCAGCCTACAATGTATTCGCGGATAGCGTGAAGGAGTCCCCACGGATGCTGGGTATGGAATCCGGCGACATGCTCGCCAAACGGCTAGGGTCGCGTCGCCTTATCACCGACGACGACATGGGCGCCGAATGGACGCCAGCACCGAAACCAGCGTGGCGGTAGCGAACGGCTCGGTACGCGTCTCGGGGACTCTCGCCGCTTGTTGGCCAGCGCGGCGACCGCTGATCCGATCCCGTCGACCAATCGCGCGCGAGCCTTGCGGGCGGCGGTCATCCTCTGTAACACTTGAATGGGTTCACGCCAATTGAGCGCTATTTCCACGTCAACAATTTCTGAAGAACCGAATCGCGTGCCGCAGCGGTTGCGGGCGGCGTCCTATTGGGCGCTGGGAGTGGTGTTTCTGGCCGTCTATTTCGGGGCGCTATTCTCGCCAGCATTGCTCGACGACGCGGATAGCACGCATGCGGAGGCCGCGCGCGAGATGTTCGTGAGCGGAGATTACGTCACTCTGCATGTGAATGGGGTGCGCTACCTGGAGAAGGCTCCTCTGCCTTATTGGCTGGTGGCGCTTAGCTATCACATTTTTGGAGTGAATGAGTTTGCCGCGCGACTGCCTATGGCGCTGTCCGTGCTGCTGCTCGGAGTGCTGGCCGTGGTCTGGGGACGACGAGCGTTTGGTGAGCGCGCGGGAATTTATGCCGGATTGATGGTGTACACGTGTGCGGGCGTGTTCTTGTTCACCCGCGTTTTGATTCCCGACGTGCTGCTGAGTCTGCTCATCGCCGCGTCAGTGTATTTCTTTTTGATCGCTCTGGAGCCTGACGGGCATGCGTGGCAATGGTATGCGGGCTATGCGTGCATGGCTCTGGGGGTGCTGACGAAGGGGCTGATTGCGCTGGCGTTTCCTGGCGGGGCGGCGGTTTTGTATCTTGTGGTGACCGGGGAGTGGCGGCGGTGGCGGGAGTTCCGGATGGCGTCAGGATTTGCGCTGTTTCTGATGATCGCTGCGCCGTGGCACATTCTGGCAGGGCTGCGCAACACCGGTGGCGCGGGCGGACACGGATTCTTCTGGTTTTATTTCGTCAACGAGCACTTTCTGAGATTTCTGGGGAAGCGGTATCCGCGGGATTACAACAAGCTTCCTTGGGCGCTCTACTGGTCTCTGCATCTGGTGTGGTTGTTTCCCTGGAGTTTGTATCTGCCGGCGGCGATCCGCACGATCCTCGACGAACGCAAAGCGCAGGGGCGAGGTGAATTTGCCGGGCGCACACGATTGTTGTGCTGGATGCTGGCGGGTTTAGTTCTGGTCTTTTTTGCGATTTCGACCAACCAGGAGTACTACACCTTCCCGGCGTACTTCCCATTGCTGATGCTGTTGGCGGATGGAATCGCGCGATGTGAATGGAGCGATTGTGGTCCGGGCGTGCGCAAGGGGTGGCTCCGAATCTCAGCGGGAGCGCTGGCGGTGGTGGGATTGGCTGCGAGTGCGACGCTGCTGACGCTGCTGTGGCAGTCGCGGCGTCTGCCGTTTGAGCCCGACATTGGGACCGTGCTGGCAAAGCACAATATGAATACGGACACGCTCTCGACCTCGCACATGCTGGATCTGAGCTATGCGTCTTTTGCGGCGTTGCGTTTGCCGGCGGCACTGGCGGCGGTGGCGTTGATGACAGCTCCGTTGCTTTCTTTTCTTCTGCGGATACGGCGGAGACACTATGCCGCGACGTGGGCGCTGGCGGTGGGGATGGCCGTATTTTTAGTGGCGGCGCATATTGCGCTGGGAAGGTTTGGGCCGTATTTATCGTCGAAAGATCTGGCGCGTGAGATTGCGGCGCGGGTGCGTCCAGAGGATCGAGTGATGATTTACGGCGACCAGGCTTTTGGGTCCTCGTTATTGTTTTATCTGCAGCAGCCGATCGATCTCGTGGAAGGGCGGACGACTTCGATGTGGTTTGGGTCGACGTTTCCGGACGCTCCGAAAATCTATTTGAGCGATGCGGATTTACAGCGGGATTGGGGTGAGCAGCGCCGGGTGTTCTTGTTTGTGCCCCCGCATTTGAAAGCTAAGGTGGATGCGCTGTTGCCAAGCAAGTTCGTGGTGGCGGAGGTTTCGGGGAAGTACGTTTACAGTAACCGGCCCTAGGTGAGGACCCCAACGCTGCTCTGTTAAACTTTGAAAATTCCAAGCGAGGGAAAGACCTGATGAACGCAAAGCGTGCGATCGTTCTGGCAATTGCAGGATTTTTCGGGGTATCTGGGCTCATGATCGTCGCGGCTAAGGCACAGTCGGGAGTGCAGGGGCCACACACTCAAGCTGCCAGCACTGCGCCCGGACCCAAGAAAGCCGAGGAACAGTTCAAGAACATCCAAGTTCTGAAGGGAGTTCCGGCCGACGAGATCTTTCCCACCATGCAGTTCATCACGGCATCACTGGGGGTGGAATGTGAGTTCTGCCATGTGCACGGCGCGTTCGAAAAGGACGACAAGAAACCCAAGGAGACTGCTCGCAAGATGATGGAGATGATGTTCGTCATCAATAAGGACAGCTTCGAGGGGCACCGCGAGGTGACGTGTTATTCGTGTCACCGCGGCAGCACCGACCCACAGGCGATCCCAGCGGTGATGACCGGGGAGCCGAAAGAAGCCGAGCCCAAAGAAGCGATGGGCGGACCAAAGCCGGCGGAAGCGAAGGAAAACACTGGACCGTCTGCAGAGCAATTGCTCGACAAGTATGTGCAGGCGGTGGGCGGGGCTGCGGCGATCGACAAGGTCACGAGCCGCGTTATGAAAGGGATGATCGATTTTGGCGGGAAATCCCTGCCGATCGATATTTATTCGAAGGAACCGGAGAAGCGTATTTCGTTCACACACATGCCTGAGGGCGATAGCATTACGGCATTCAATGGGCAGGAGGGATGGCTGGGCACGCCGGGGCGTCCGTTGCGGGAGATGCACGGCAGCGATCTGGATGGGGCGTCGATCGATGCGGACCTGCACCTGGCTACGCATCTGAAGCCGATGTTCAGCGAGATGCGGGTGCGCGGTTCGGAAAAGGTCGGCGATCACGAGGCTTACGTGGTCGTGGGCCGGCGCGAGGGGAAGCCTCCGATCCGGCTGTATTTTGACGAGCAATCAGGATTACTGGTGCGGCTGGTGCGGTTCGGAGAGACCGCGCTGGGATGGCTGCCGACGCAGATCGATTACGCGGATTATCGGGACACGAGTGGGGTGAGGATTCCGTACCGCTGGACCTTGGCGCGGCCCAGCGGACGATTCACGATCCATGTGAGCGACGTGAGGCAGAACATTCCGGTGGACGATGCGAAGTTTGCCAAGCCTGCGGCGGAGGAACAGAAAGGGCCAGCGAAATAATCATCTACGGGGTCCGAGGCGCAACGACTTTCCTACGAGCCCATTCTACGGATGATGGCAACTTGGGCGAATCAGGCGCCCGGTGTGGTGGTTTGCCCTTGCTGGACCGCCGTTTTCGTGACCACTGGGTCAGCCTCGATTTTGACTTCGATCTCTGCTCCCTCTTTGAGCTTAACTTTTTGACCATCAGCGTCGGTGAGACTGTTCGGAACCCGAATCTCTCGCTAACAGCCTGGGGTGCAAGTAGCGGATTTTCTGCAAGTCGGGCGACGTAGTCGGCTAGGCGATCTCACGAAGCACTTGGCAACGGAAGCGGAGATTCGGCTTCTGCAAAACCGCTTCTGATTCATCCGACACGTGAAGAGTAAGTAAAGGATCAAAACAAGTCTGCCGAAGCGGTTCTTCCACTCCCGCGGCGTGCCCGCGCCCAGCAGTTGGCGCAGGATCAGGCTTAGATTGAACGCGCCCACGTGGATCAGTTGCCGCTTCCAAATGGTTTCCTGTCCGCGCAGATGGCAGCGCCGCATCGCGCCCGTCTCGTAGCAGTGCGCGAAGCTGCGCTCCACCAACTCGCCGCGCCGCCGCAGTAAACTCTTGCCATACTCACCCCGCACCCGCCGCCGGTTCGCATACACCGCTTGTTGCTCGGACTGTTTACCCGCCCAGTTCCGCCGTCCCTTCTGTTTCTTCTCCGGGATGTAACTGCGCACGCCATACGCTTTCATCCGCTTCACCACCGCGCCGCTGTGATAGCCCTTGTCGGTCACCGTCTCTTCGATCCCGGCCACGTTCACTTTCGGTGCTTCGTTGGGCCGCAGCTCCGCTTCGCGCCCGACCTGCTCCGCCACCGCCATCCCGGCTTCGCACAGCGTCTCATCCACCGTGGTTGTATCGCCCTTATCGGCGCCTTGCAGCGTGACCGCCAACACCGCGCCCGTATCCAGATCCACCGCGTGCTCGGCTTTGTGCGCCAGATGCGTGCGCCCATCCTTCATCTTCGCAATCCGCGCATCGCCATCCACTGGGCTCTTCCACTCCTTATTCGAACGTCCGCTTCTTGCGCTTGCGATCCAACCGCGCCAAGTCTTCCCGCGTCGGTGTCGCGATCCCAGACGCCTTGGCCAATCCCCGCAAGAACTCTTCATACGTCTCGCCCGTGTCCCGCCGCACAATCGAGCGCATCGCCGCGTTCGCCTCCAGCGTCGTCGCATCAATCGCAATCCGCTGGCCTTTCAGCAACCCACGATCGGCCAGCACACCCAACACCCAGCCGAATACTTCGCGATGCGTGTCCACATCGATCAGCCGCCGCGTGCGCGAGATCGTCGAGTGATCCGGCGTGTACTCGTCCAGCGCGATGCCCACGAAACGCCGCAGTGCCAGGGAGTCCGCCAGCCGCCACGCAATGCCGCGCTCCGCTCCGATGCCCTCGAAATACCCGATCAGCAGCGCTCGAAAGTAAATCCCCGGCGTCAGCGACGGACGCCCGTTCTTCTCCGCATAAAACTTCGCGCACCGGCTCTCGACAAACTCGTCGAAGCGCTCGCCCTCCAGCAACTCATTCAAACACTGATAGAACGGATGCCCCGGCGCCGCTGCCAACTCCGTGTGCGCGATCCACAACCCTTCTTGCTTCTCCCGCTGCTTGCGCGTCCCCATCGCCATGCGCCGATTCTACAAACCAAGCCTGTGGATACCTCAACACTTTCTGCTCACGAATCCGAACTTGCACCACGGGCTGCTAAAGGTGATCTGCGCCTTCGACCGTGATCTGGGCTTTTTCCGGTTCGCCGGAAGCGGGATGAGCGTGAATCACCTTTTCGACTTTCCCTGGGAGCGTAGTACTGGCCTTCGACGCTTTAGACATAACTGTGGCCCTCCACTTGGCCCAACGCACACTTCCGAAGCGGTTCGCCGTCGCAGCAGAAAACAGCGCTGGAAGATACATTCTCTACGTGCTTCTACTTAAGCAGCATCGGGGGAACACTGTAGAACGGGGGCTTAAATGCCTGAAAGTCCGTAGAGTGAATCGTGTATTTTTTCACCTGCACCCGCACTCTGAAACGGTCCGGACTGCTTTGGTCCATCTTGGTCCATCTCGGGGCCGACTTCGGCTTTCAGGACCGTTTCAGATTCATCGTGTAGGCTCGACAATGCTACAGATTGCGAACCACCGCCGAGGATATTGCTCTTGAACTATCGCCAACTCCCCCTGCTGGTCGTGCTGCTGGGTATGGCGCTGTCGTTCTCCGCACGCGCCCAGGTTGCAGATCGCGCGACTGCCGAGGACAATCGCGCGGTGGTTCATTCCATCAGTGGAGTCTTGCTCGACCCTTCCGGGGCGGCAATTGCCAAGGCCCAAGTCACCCTGATCGGGAACAAGGGTGAGGTTCTCACCCAGACGACGGCCGACGCCGTGGGAGCCTTCCACTTTGACAGCATCGCTCCCGGAAAATACGCGATAGAGTGTCACGCGGAAGGCTTTCGCGATACCCGCATCGCGGCCGCGGTCACCAGCAAACGGTCCGCTCCGATTCGCGTCGTCATGCCGATTTCCGTCGGGACCGAGAGCGTTACGGTGGCGACCGGGGTCAATGTTCCCGTCGTAAGTATCGAGACCCCCGAGAACCAGAACGCCAACAGCATCAATCGCGACGCGCTCGACCGCGTCCCCGTCTTCGATCAGGACTACATCACTACCATGTCGCGATTCCTGGATGACAATTCGACCGGCACCAACGGAGTCACGCTGGTGGTCAATGGGATCGAAGCCAACGGACCTGGTGTTACTCCCTCCGCCGTGCAGGAAGTGAAGATTAATAGCAATCCTTACTCCGCCCGCTTTTCGCGTCCCGGACGCGCTCGCCTGGAAATCATCACAAAGAGCGGATCTCCCACCTACCACGGCTCGCTGAATTTCATGTTTCGCGACTCGGTTTTCGACGCCAGCAACGCCTTCGCGGTCGTGAAGCCCCCGGAGAGCCGGCAATATTATGAAGGCTCCGTGACGGGGCCGATCGGACACAGCAAGCGCACCAGTTTTCTGCTGGCGCTGGACGAAGACATTCTGAATCAGCAAGACATCATCGATGCGAATGCGATTGCGGCTGCAGAGTCGCTCGGCTTCGGTCCGTTTGCGCAGACTCTTACCAATCCCACGCATCATTTTTTTGGGTCGGGCCGCATCTTCCACGATTTGGCCAACGGAGACCAGTTCTGGATCGGCTACTCCTATGAGCATCGCTCTGCGGGAAACCAGAATGCGGGGGGCACGACCCTTCCCAGCGCTGCCACCAACACGCGATTCCTGGAACACGAAATCAACGTCAGCTACTTGCACCAGTTCTCGCCCCACTGGTTGAACCAAACCAGATTTCTCGTGGGGCACTTCGATGCGTCAGTCGCCAGCGTCCTGCCTGAAGCGCAGATCGCGGTCTCCGGACTGTTTACGGCAGGAGGGGCGCAAGCCGACACGCGCCGCACCGAGTATCATTTCGACGGCACTGACTTCGCCACCTACGCCAGCGGCAAACATCAACTCAGCTTCGGCATCGACATCCCAGACATCAGCCGTCGCGGGCTCGATGACTTCACGAACCGCGCCGGTACCTACACCTTCGCCAGCGCTGCCGACTACACCACCGCGACGCCGGCAACCTACCTGGTTCAAACCGGGCAGGGACATGTGGCTTTTCTGGAAAAAGTCATCTGCAGCTTCGTGGAAGACGACATTCGCGTGAAGCCGAATTTGTCCGTTTACCTCGGAGTGCGTTACTACTGGCAGAATTATTTCCACGATGAGCCCCACAATTTCGCGCCGCGGGTCAGCTTCGCCTATGCGCCCAGCGCAAAGAGCACAACCGTGATCCGCGGCGGCGCAGGCGTCTTTTACGATCGGACCGGGCCTAGCCCCATCGGCGACCTGCTGCACTTCAACGGTGTCAACCTGCTGCGTTTCATCGTGGATCCGCCTTTGGTTTCATATCCCGTCAACCCCTTGGTGCTGTCACAAATTCCCGTCAGCCTGGTGACGCTCGACGCTCGCACACGCATTCCTTACGTTCTGCAATACAGCATCGGCGTGGAGCGGCAGGTCACGGCTAAGAGTACGTTCAGCGCCGTGTATATCGGGAATCGCGGCATCGATGTTTTCCGCTCGATCGATGCCAATGCGCCCATCCTGACCGGCGGCAACTATGTGCGACCGAATCCGAACGTTGGCCAAGTCCGCCAGATGCAATCCGAGGGATACTTAAAGGGGAATGCGCTGGAGCTCACTTTCCGTGGCAAGCCCAGCAAGTATTTCTCGGGTCAGATTCAGTACACGGTGAGCCGCACAGATAACAACACCAGCGGCATTACGTTTTTCCCCGCGAACAGCTATGACGCGGCGGCGGACTGGGGCCGTGCCGACACCGACCGCCTGCACAAGTTCGACTTGCTGGCATCGACACAGCCTACGCGATTCTTCCACATGGGCGTTGCGCTTTCCTTGTACTCGGGAAGGCCGGTCAACATCACCACGGGAGGGGATAACAATCACGATGGCATCCTGAATGATCGTCCCGCTGGCATCGCCCGCAATACCATGGCTGGGCCCGGCCTGATCGATCTGGACCTCAACGTGTCTCACGATTTCCCCCTCTCGAAGGCAAAGAAAGAAGCTCGGATTCTGTCGGTGTCGCTGAATTCCTTCAACGTGCTGAACCACCCCAACTACGTGACCTACATTGGAACGCAATCCTCGCCGCTTTTCGGCAAGCCAGTCGCGGCCCAGCCTCCGCGCCGGCTGCAGCTGGACGTGCAGTTCAAGTTCTGAGCCGATTCAATAACAAAACCTGATAGGCACGATAAATAGTTTCGATTTCCGTGTAGGAGCCGTGGACGGTAGAGTGAGGCGGTCTTGGATTGCGGTGCATTTTCAAATCCTCGGAAGGAGGGGTAAGGTTGAAGTGTCGGTGCATCGCCTGGCTGGCGACAGCTTTGCTGGCCTTAACTTTTGTGCCGGTGGTTTGCGCCCAGGATGGAGGGGGTGCGGGGAGTCCGGCCACGGACATAAATTCGCGGTTGGCCAAACTTGAGCGACAAGCCGCCGACGCGAAGAGTTCCGCCGACAATGCGTGGATGCTGACCAGTTCAGCTTTGGTTCTCATGATGACCGGGCCGGGGCTGGCGCTGTTCTATGGCGGGCTGGTGCGGAAGAAAAATGTGCTGGGCACGATGATGCAGAGTTTCGCCTTGATGGCGGTGGTCACCGTGCTGTGGGGGTTGTTCAGCTACAGCTTGTCGTTTGGCTCGGGCAACAGTTTCATTGGAGGACTGCACAACATCTTTCTTAAAGGTGTGGGGGCCTCGCCGGATGGGGATTACGCGCCGACGATCCCGGCGCAGACTTTCATGGTCTACCAGTTGATGTTTGCGATCATTACACCGGCGCTGATTGCCGGGGCGTTTGCTGAGCGCATGAAGTTCAGCGCCATGCTGGTGTTCACGGTGTTGTGGTCGGTCGTCGTGTATGACCCGATGGCGCACATGGTATGGGGTAAGGGCGGCCTCCTAAATGCATCGCTGAGTGGGCGTTTCCCGACGCTCGATTTTGCGGGCGGAACGGTCGTGCATGTTACCTCGGGCGTTTCGGCCTTGGTGTGCGCGCTATATCTGGGAAAGCGCGTGGGATATCCCAAGGAGCAGCTGCTGCCCCACAGCGTAGTGCTGAGCTTCATTGGCGCATGCATGCTTTGGGTAGGCTGGTTTGGATTCAACGCCGGAAGCGCGCTGGCCGCCGGAAGCCTGGCGACGAGCGCGTTTGTGGCGACGCACTTTGCAGCCGCGGCAGCAGCTCTTGGATGGGCCGGAGCGGAGTGGATTCGCAATGGCAAGCCTAGCGTACTGGGAGGAATTTCGGGAGCGGTGGCGGGGCTGGTGGCGATCACGCCCGCTTCTGGTTTTGTGCAGCCAATGCCCGCATTGGCGATCGGCCTGATTGCCGGCGTCTTCTGCTACTGGATGGTGGCCAAGGTGAAGGCAAAGTTCGGCTATGACGATTCGCTGGATGCGTTTGGAGTCCACGGGGCTGGCGGGACGCTGGGGGCGCTGCTCACGGGTGTCTTCGCGGTGAGCGCGGTCAATCCGATTTTCAAGGATGCACGGGGGAATGTCTTGGCTTCGGGACTTCTGGAAGGAAACGCCCATCAACTTCTGAATCAACTGGTCGGCGTCGCGATCGCCTGGGTCCTGGGCGTTGTGGGAACGTCGGTAATTTTGAAGCTGGTGGATGCGACCATTGGGTTACGAGTTGCGGAGGAGGAAGAAGTGCAGGGACTGGATCTCTCCCAACACGGAGAAGAAGGATATTATTGGGAGGCGTCGGCGTAGAGGCTGGCAGGAAGTTTCTGGAGTATTTCGACGCGGCGACGGCGTGAAGAACGCAGAACAGGACTTGACTGACATTATGACGAAGATCGAGGCGGTCATTCAAAACTCCAAGTTGGAAGCCGTGAAAACTGCGCTGCAGGAGATCGGCGTTGAAGGCATGACGGTGATCGAGGTGCGAGGCCACGGACGGCAGAAAGGGCACACCGAGGTCTACCGCGGACGCGAGTACAGCGTGGATCTGATTCCCAAGACCAAGCTGGAAGTGGTGCTGGCCGAGGCAATGGTCGAAAAGGCTGTGCAGGCCATTCTGGGAGCGGCGCGCACGGGAAAGATTGGGGACGGGAAGATTTTTCTGTCTCGAGTGGATGAAGCGATTCGCATTCGCAATGACGAGCGTGGCGAGGGCGCTCTCTAGGCTGTGAACGCGGGTTTCCGCGACAGCACGGCAGTACTTTTCTGGCAGGACGCGACCGGAAAGCATCTGATTAGGCAGCGGTGAATTGGCCCTCCCCAGTGGCTCGTGTCACCGGGGGTGAAATACATTCATGATGGCAGCGTCCTCATTGATCAGCGAACTACGGGGTTCCCTCAGCGACGAATCGGCGCGCATTCAACGGGAGTTCGAGGCCTCCGGGGACGGGCGCGCGGCCGTGGCGCAACGCACACGGCTGGTGGAAGACATTCTTGCACGGCTCTGGCGGGATATTGTTTCGGCCGACGCGGCCAAGCCTGCCAACTTCGCACTTGTAGCCACGGGAGGATTCGGCCGGGGATGGCTGTTTCCTTATTCCGACATTGATCTGCTTTTTCTTTTTGGGGACCGCAATGCGGAGCAAGCTTTCAAAGACCCTGTTCGACGTTTCTCGCAGGAATTGTGGGATCTGCGGCTGAAGCTGAGTCCGGCATCTCGGACCTTGAGCGAGTGCGACGGTTACGACGCCAATAATACCGAGTTCACCATTTCTCTTCTCGACTGCCGCTATCTCGCGGGCGATCACGACCTGTTCCGGCGGCTTCATGACAAGGTAATTCCGAAGGTGGTCATGCGCGAGTCCAAAGCTCTGCTGCAGGGGTTGGCAGAGGTCACGCGGGAGCGCCATGCGAAATATGGGATGACGCTTTATCACCTAGAGCCTAATTTGAAGGAGGCTCCGGGCGGGTTGCGCGATTGCAATGTCGCCTCTTGGCTCGCCCTGATTTCGGCGATGGACAAGCTCCACGACTGGCCGGATGCGAGTTCGCTGCGGGCTCCGGTGCGCAAGCAACTCGAGGCGGCGCTGGATTTTCTGATGTCGGCGCGATGCTTTCTGCACTTCCGGCACGGACGGGATGACAACACGCTGAGCTGGGAGGCGCAGGACGAAGCGGCGGCGCACAAGGTCGGAGCCGCGGACTCAGCGGAGCTCTCGGCCGCCGACTGGATGCGAATTTATTTCGGCCATGCGCGCGCCGTGCAGCGGACGGTCACGCAACTGCTCGAAGAAATTCCGGAAGCGTGGTCCGCACTGTACCGGCAGGTGCAGAGCTGGCGGTCCCGGCTCACGACCGCGGATTTTTCCGTGGTGGATGGGCTCATCTTCCTGCAACAGCCCTCGGCGCTGCAAGATCCCGAGGTGTTGTTGCGGCTGTTTCACTTCATGGCGCACCACGGGCTGAAGCTGAGCGCGACTACCGAGTACCGCATCGAGCAGGCGCTTCCAGCACTGGCATCGACGCCTCCCCGGGGAGCGGAGCTCTGGCTCTACCTGCAGGAGACCTTGCTGCAACCGCATGCCGCAGAGGCGCTGCGTGCCATGCACTCGTTGCGGCTGTTGACGCTACTGCTGCCGGAATTGAAGCTCATCGACTCACTGGTGGTGCGCGATTTCTATCATCGCTTTACGGTGGATGAGCATTCGTTTCTGGCGATCGAAAGCCTGCACAGGCTGAAGCAGTCGCAGTCGGAGTGGGACAAGCGATACGCGGAACTGCTCGGAGAACTGGAAGACCCGGAATTACTGTATCTGGCCTTGCTGCTGCACGACACGGGCAAGGGTGTGCCTGACGGCAATCACGTGGAGGCCAGCCTGGAGATCGCGGGTCGCGCGATGGACCGGCTGGATGTGGATCCGAAGGAGCGGGCGGAGGTGCTGTTCTTGATCGCAAATCACCTGGAGATGTCGGCGGCGCTGCGGCGCGACATTTTTAATCCCGAAACGGTGGCCGCGTTTGCCGACAAGGTAGGAACGCCGGAGCGGCTGAAGATGCTGTGCCTGCTGACCTATGCCGACATTAAGGCGGTAAACCCCGAGGCGCTGACACCATGGAAGGCGGAGAACGTTTGGCAGCTCTACATTGGGGCCGAAAATTACCTGAACCGCAGCGCCGACCACCGTGTGCATGCGGATGTGAATGACGAAAAGCTGGCGCGGCTGCGGTCTCTAGCGCCGGTGACCAGCAGCAAGTTCAAAGAGTTTCTGGAAGGATTTCCGCAGAGGTATTTGCTGGTCCATTCCGCCGAGGAAGTGATGCGGCACATGGGGATGGCCGAGGATCTCGGCGAAGACCCAGTGCAGGTGGAATTGAAGCGCGGACGGCACTGGTATGAGCTGACGCTGGTGACTAGAGACCGGCCGTTTCTGTTTGCCAAGCTCGCGGGGGTGCTGGCGGCGTGGGGGATGAACATTGTGAAGGCCAATGCGTTCTCGAATGAGGCGGGGACCGTGGTCGATACGCTTTACTTTACGGATCGCTTCCGGACGCTGGAGCTGAATCTTTCCGAGTGGGAGCGCTTCCGGCGCAGTGTGACCGATGTGCTTCTCGGCCAGGCCGATCTGGAGAAGATGCTGCGCGACCGGCAGCGCTCGGAGAAGGGCGCGATCGCGAAAGTGAAAGTGAAGACGAAGATTGAGTTTGACGATTCGTGCTCGTCGACAAGTACGCTGGTGCAGGTGATTACACAGGATCGTCCGCGGCTGCTGCATCGGATCGCGTCGTGCCTGTCGGATCAGGAGTGCAATATTGAGATCGCTTTGATCGATACCGAAGGGCAGATGGCGATTGACACGTTTTATCTGACCTCGGGCGGGAAGAAGCTTGCAGCGGAACATCAGAGGCGGGTGGACAAGGCGCTGGTGGAGGAGCTGCGCGGGGACTAGCGTCGCGACCAATTATTCGACCGGGACAACGGGACCGAGTTTCGTTGAGCGTTCCCTTCCATCGATCCAGGCGTTTAGTGCGTGCTCCCAACCGGTCCCGTAGGGACCTCTGACAATAGCCCGCCGCTTCGAGCGGCGGGTACTTAGCCACCTCCGTGCCGGAGGCACGGCTGAAACCATCCTTGGTTCCGTGCGCCATTTCAGCCGTCCCTGGCGGGACGGAGACTCCAAAATCATCATTCAGACCCGGGTTTGGAAACGCCGGCTACTGTCAAGCATCCCTACGGGATGCCACTCTTCCAATCGCCCATTCTCACTTCGTCGAAAACTTGAACACCGTTTTCCGGTGAAACGTCTCGCCCGGCTTCAGGATTGTATTCGGGAACGCGGGATGATTCGGGGAATCCGGGAAGTGCTGGGTCTCGAGGCACAATCCGTAGTGCTTTTTGTAGACGTGGCCGTGCTTTCCGGTGACGGTGCCGTCGAGGAAGTTTCCCGTGTAGAACTGAATTCCCGGCTGTGTAGTGGAGACTTCCAGCACGCGGCCGCTCGTGGGTTCATACACGCGCGCCGCTAGCGTGAGGCCTTCGCCTTTGCGATTGATGACCCAGTTGTGGTCGTATCCGTGCCCGAGGACAAGCTGTTCGTAATTGTCGTCGATACGGGAACCGATCTTGGTGGATTTCGTGAAATCCATCGGAGTCCCTTTGACGGAGCGCAGTTCACCTGTAGGAATCAGGTTCTTGTCGACTGGTGTGAAGCGATCGGCGTTGAGCATGAGTTCATGATTCAGAATGTCACTGGTGCCTTCTCCGGCCAAATTGAAATAACTGTGCTGGCTCAGGTTGATGGGCGTGGCCTTGTCTGTCGTCGCTTCGTAGTCGATCACCAATTCGTTGGCGTCGGTCAGAGTGTAAGTAACTTTGACCTTCAGATTGCCGGGGAAGCCATCGTCGCCGTCTTTGCTGAGATAGGTGTAAGTGACGCCAGCCTTGCCTTTCAGCGGCTCGGCGTCCCAGACGACTTTGTTGAAAGTCTTTTCGGTGCCGCCATGCAGAGTATTAGGGCCGTCATTCTTGGGCAAGGTGTACGTCTTGCCATCGAGAGTGAAGGTGCCGTTGGCGATGCGGTTGGCGTAGCGGCCGACAATGGCTCCGAAGTACGGAGGATTTGGAATGTAGCCTTCGAGCTTCTCGTGGCCGAGAACGATGTCGGCAAACTGGCCTTTGCGGTCGGGCACGCGGATAGAAAGAATGATGCCGCCATAGTTCATCGTGTCTACTTCGACACCGTTTGCGTTGGTAAGCGTGTACAAGGTAACGGGCCTCCCATCCTGCGTGCCAAAAGGTTTTTGCTGCACAGCTTGCGCATGTTTTTTGCTGGCCTGCGCGAGGGCGAGTCCGCTGATCGCCAGGCTGAGCAGGACGGTGACGTATACGGTTTTGAAGTGTCTTAGCATCATGCCGAAAAGTGTACTACGGGGCGCCGGGTTCGTGCCGTTGCAACGCCGCGATGCATCATTTCTTATACGGCCATTGCGCTTTCGTGAACAACGCCCCATCGATCCAAATGGTCTGGCCGCTGATGAACGATGCGCTCCTGCTGGCGAGAAAAACCACGGTTGGCGCGATGTCGGCGGCCGTGCCCACGCGCCCCAAGGGGGTCAGTTTGGACCAGGTACCGGCGTAGTCGGGGTCCTCTGCTCGGGTACGATCGGACTCAATCGACCCCGGTGCAATGCAGTTCACCCGTATCCCATAGCGTCCCAGTTCAACGGCAGCCTCTTTGGTGAACATCTCGATTCCGCCTTTGCTCGCCGTATAGGCCACCAGAGACGGGAACGCTAGTTTGTTGCAACCCGAGCCGAGGTTGACGATCGAGCCTCCTCCGTGGTCCTTCATGTACCTGGCTCCTTGTTGCGTGCAGAGGAAGCAACCTTTTAGATTTGTGTCGATAACCAAGTCCCATTCTTCCTCGGTCACCTCGAGAAGCGGCTTCCAGGTTTGGACTCCGGCATTGTTGACCAAAAGATCGAGCCGCCCGAAAGTGCCGATCACGCGGTCGAACATTGCTGTCACCTGGCTGCTGGACCGGATGTCGGCCTCAATGGGCAGGACTTCGGTTTGCGCTTGCAAAGCGCGAATCTCAGCTATGGTCGCATCCACCAGAGATGCCGGATCGTTGTAATAGTTCACCGCAACGCGGTATCCATTCCGCGCCAACTCGAGGGCAATTTCCTTCCCGATTCCTCGGCTGGCTCCGGTTACCAGCGCGGTTTGGCCCTGCAGCATAGTCACCTCGAAGGACTGCTCAAGATCACAGCGAAGAGATCATAACGAACCGAAGCGGCAATGGTAAGAGTTCCCACGTGGGTGATATTTCCGCTAGTTGCGTCTTCCAGCGAGAGTGGCCTTCGACTTCACCTGGGATTGGCACGACTCGCACAGGGTACTCTCCCGCAGGTCAATCCATTCCACGGAATGAGATGAGGCCATGACGCAGCGGTAGTCCTGGCAGTGGCGGAGATCCAGGGTGTGGCCCAACTCGTGGACGGATTCTTTGAGGAGACGCTGGCTCAGCAATCCATCATCGCGCTCGAGGCCGTAGAACTCCTGGTGCAGCCGGTAAGCGGAAACTACCGCACATGGGCCAGCCATTTGGGCTTCTCCGAAGACGTACTTCAGGATCGGGATGTAGAGATCGACGTTGGCAATCGCGAGGAAGCGCCAGTCTTGCGGGCGCACAAGAGCCTGCATGCGCTGTAGGATTTCCGAAGAATGATATTGTTGGCGCTCGGCGTGATAGGCCGGGGCGGGATCGAGTCCGACGGGGAAAATCTCACAGACCACTGGGAGAGAGTGGGGAATAGCGGCGCGCAAGTCCCGCAGCAGTGCGGCATCCACTTTACCGACCGGGAGCAGGTGCACGAGGTTCATTCAAACCAGCTTCATCGCGCGTCGTGGATCGACGTTCGACATCGGGGTTCATCATCGAGTTTCAGCCGGAGTGCGCGTCCAGCCGTAGCGCTTGAGCTTGTGATGGAGCGTGACGCGGTCGATGTCGAGGACCTCGGCGGCGCGGCTCTGGTTGCCTCCACACTCCTCAAGAACGCGCAGGATGTGGGCGCGCTCGATCTCGTCCAGGCTTTTCCCGGCGGCGGCGAGGGCGGGCTGCGACTTCAGGATGAAGTCCTGTTCGCGAAGCTCGGGCTCCTGCGCTACGACCATGGCACGCTCTACCGCGTTTTCTAGTTCCCGCACGTTGCCCGTCCAAGGCTGCTGCTGCAACTGATCCATGGCTGCGGGCGAAATCCGTGTCACGTGCTTGTTCATTGCGAGGGCAAATTTACGGACAAAATGTTCGACCAGCGGGGGAATGTCTTCCCGGCGCTCGCGCAATGGGGGCAGCTCGATGCGGAACACGTTGAGTCGATAAAAGAGATCGGGACGGAACGTGCCCTCTTCGATCATGTTTTCGAGATTTTTGTTGGTAGCGGCGACGCAGCGGAAATCGACTTTAATGACCTGATTGCCACCTACGCGGGTGATCTCACGCTCTTGCAGAACACGGAGCAGGTCGGTCTGGGTCTTCAGGCTAATGTCGCCGATTTCGTCGAGAAATACAGTGCCGCCTTCGGCGATTTCGAATTTTCCCTTCTTGCGGTATTGCGCTCCGGTAAAGGCGCCTTTTTCGTGGCCGAAGAGCTCGCTTTCCAGCAGCGTCTCGGTCAGGGCGCCGCAGTGGATGACGACCAGGGGATGGAAGCGGCGCATGCTGGCCGCGTGAATGGCGCGAACCACAAGCTCTTTGCCAGTTCCGCTCTCGCCAGTGATCAACACGTTGGCATCGGTGGGGCCGACCGTTTCGATGGCTTCGAGCACTTTGCGCATCGCCGGACTTTGTCCGACGAGTTCGCCGGGACGCGTGATTTCGGCGACAGTTGCGCGCAGCCGGACGTTTTCTTGTTCGGCGCGGCGGTGGGCAAGAGCTTTTTTTACGAGGTGGGCGATCTCGTCGGGGTCGAGCGGTTTGCTGACATAGTCATATGCGCCGTTCTTCAGGGCGGTGACTGCAGTTTCCACCGAGGCATAGCCGGTCATCATGATGACGATGAGGTCGGGATCCAACTCGTGGAGGCGGCGCTGCAGTTCGATGCCGTCGGTGCCGCGCATCTTGATGTCCAGCAAAGCCAGATCCCACTTATTCTCGGCCATGCGGGTGAGCGCGTCGCTGGCGCTCTCGGCAGTTCCGATTTCGTAGCCTTCCTCGCGAAACCATTTCCCGAGCGAATCGCGAACGCTGAGTTCATCGTCGACGATTAATAGTTTGCCTTGCGTTTCCACGTTGAATCACCTCCCGCTGGCGATGGCGGCAATTTCGTTGGCCGGGGACGAACCGACCTTTTCGGCGTCCGCATCCCAGGGCAGAGTTACGGTAAAAGTAGTGCCACGGCCCACTTCGGACTGCACTTCGATGTTTCCGCTATGGCGCTCAAGAATACTATGGCTAATGGCCAGGCCCAGCCCGACGCCGCGCCCCGTTTCTTTGGTCGTGAGAAAGGGCTCAAAGATACGAGGCAGAATTTCGGGTGGAATGCCGGAACCGTCGTCGCGCACCACTATTCTCACCCAGCTGGGTTCGCGGCTGAAACTCGTCGTCAACCACAAATTGCCGCCTTGCGGCAGGGCGTCCAGTGCGTTCATGATCAGCGCGAGGAGCACCTGCTCGATCTGGGCGGCGTCGCAGAGGACCGGGGGCAGATCGGGATCGAGTTGCGGTTGCACTTGTATTCCCGCGAGATCCAATTGGTGTTGCACCAGGCGCAGAGAACGTTCGACGACCTGGTTCAGGTTGACGGGCTGCAGGTTCATCGGCGTGGTGCGGGAAAAAGTGAGCAGATTCTTGACCAGGTCGCCGCAGCGCCGGCTCTCGGAGGCGATAAGGTCGAGGGCTTCGCGGATTTCCTGGCGGCGGGCGACGCCAGCATCGTCGCGGACCATCTCTTTGCGGCCCGTCTCTTCCCGATCCATCCACTTGCGCAGCAGCTTGGCGTAGGTCAGGATGCCGGAGAGCGGATTGTTGATTTCATGCGCGAGCACGGCAGCCATCTTGCCGATGGAGGCCATCTTCTCGGTGTGCAGGGCATGCTCGTGGGCGCGCTTGAGTTCCCGCGTCTTTTGCTCGACGCGCTGTTCGAGCGTGCGGGTCCAGGCGACGTTCTCGTCGTGCTCCGAGTGCAGCTGGCGACTCATGTCATTGAAGGAGGTAGCGAGGTCGCCGATTTCGTCCTTGGAGTGCACTTCAATCTGGTAGCCCAAGTCTCCCGCGGCAAGGCGTTCGGTGCCGCGTTCAAGCGCCTTTACCGGCCGGCCTACCACTTGCCAGACAAAAAACCAACTCAGCAGCGCGATTAGCAGCAGAGCGCAGCCAGTGTAGGCGATCATGCGGCGGCTGCTTTCGGCGACTTGGACGTCGGTCTTGGCAAGAGAAAGATTGGTGTCGAGAACACCAAGAATCTGCTGCTCCGCGGGATGCGCATGGCATGCGGCGTTGGAGCACGCTGGCTGATTCTCGATCGGAGTAATGATACCGAGGACGCGGGCTCTCGCGGCGTTGCGATAAATGCGAAAGCGATCGGGGCGATTCAGGCGGGCCAGGGGTTGAGATTGGGCATGGCAGGCATAGCAGGCTTCGGCGGTCTTATCGACAACGTGGTTCTGCTCGGCCGCATCGGTGGTGTAGGTGATTCTGCCTTCCTGATCGAAGATGCGGATCTTCTCAATGCCAGGCTCAGCCGCCATGGTCTGGATCGATTGGTAGAGGCCTTCTCGATCGTTGCGCAGCATGTATTCGGTGGTGCTGTGCCGGATTACGTCGCTGACGCGCTCCGCGCTGAGCAGAGTGTTTTGTTCCAGATGCTGGCGGTGCAGGCGGACGTTGAGATAGCCCAGCAGACCGAAGATCGCAACCATGGCGCCGAGCAAGAGTATGTTCAGCTTGGCGCTGAGCGTAAGAGTCAGGCGCAACCATCGACTGCGAGTTGATTCAGTCTCCTGCATTCTCCATTACCGGAGAAACGCCCAGCGCGGATTTGGACTCGGTTAGCCGCTCGTGCATGAGCTCCTCTTTGGGGAAGATGGGCAGATACTTCACCGCCAGGCCAAACAGGGCGAAGCCGGCGGCGATGATCATGCCAGTGACGGCCAACTCGGTCCATTTGGGAAAGTAGCGGACTCCGGTGGAACCTTCGAATCCGGTGATACTCACGTTCATGCGGTTGGTGATGAAACCAAGAACGACGAGCACGGCGGCAAAATAGAGCCCGTTCGGGCTGGATCGCACTCTGGGCTGCGCTAATAGGACCAAGGGAAGGATGATGCCTAGCGAAATCTCCAACCAGAAGAGGTACATCTCGTATCCCGGATGAATCGCCAGTTTGAGCGCGCCGCGGTTGGCCAAATCCTCGAACCGGAGGATCGCATAGACCCCGAGCGCGACCACCAGAACACGGCCGAGTTCCTGCAGGACGGGCAGTTCCAGCTGCAATCCGAAATGCTTGGAACTCAGGGACGATTCAAAAATGGTCATTGCCAATCCCACGGCGATGGCGGAGAGGAAGAAGAACACGGGCAGCAAAGGGCTGTACCAGAGTGGGTGCAGCTTCTCGGGGACGATGAGATAGAGGGTGCCGAGTGAGGATTGATGCAGCGTGGAGAGGATCACGCCGCAGATGACCAGCGGAATCAGAATGGCGCGAACCACCTTTAACGGTTTTTCCAGTTTGAAGCGCTCCAGCACAATGGGCGAGAACTCAAGCGCAAGCACCGCGGTGTAAAGCATGACGCAGTAAGCCACCTCGAACATGACGGAGTGGGGATTCCGCATGATGATCGGATGCCATATGTTGTAGGGCTTGCCCAGGTCGAACATCAGGGCTGCGCAAACTAGGATGTAGCCGAGGAATGCCGTGAGGATCGTGGGCCGGATGATGGAGTGCATGCGCTTGATGTTGAGAATGTGGACGGCGGCAGTGAGGGTGAATCCGCCGGCGGCCAGCATCACTCCGCAGAGCACGTCAAAGCTGATCCAGATGCCCCAGGGGAATTGATCGCTGAGATGCGTCGAGGCGCCGAGACCCCGAGTGAAGCGGATGAAGGTGGCGTAGAGGCCGGCGGCCATCACGAGAAGAAAAACCACCTTCCAGAAGGTGAACTTGAACGTCGCGCTGCGGGCCATTATGGCTTCCTCCCATTCTTGTTGGCGGTCTTCGTCTCGGTCGATTTGCCGGTCGCATTTTCGCTCGACGGGCCGCGGCCTTCGGCGAGCGCTACCTCTTCGCGGCGGTGGGTAATCCACCAGACGCCGCCCAACAGCATTCCACCCAGCGGAACAAAGTCGGGGATATGCGACAGGATGCGGTAGGTGAGCATGGGCATAGGATCTTTGGAGAGGTTGGTGCGATAGCCAAAGGTTTCGAACGGAACGGCGGAGAGGAGCAGGACCGACGTGCCACCCACTTCATCGAGCCCGTAAATGTGATCCACGTAGTTGCCCGGATTGTCGCGAATCCGTTTTTGGGCCTCGGCGATCAAGTCGTCGCGTTCGCCGAACTTCGTGGCGCCGGTGGGACAGATTTCCGCGCAGGCGGTCGGTTTTCCCTGGGCCACGCGGTCGGGGCACATGGTGCACTTTTGCACTTTAGGAATGAGCTTGCCCCATTCGTACTTGGGGACGCTGAACGGGCATGCAACCATGCAATAGCGGCAGCCCATGCACTTCGACGCGTCGTAAGTAACCGGGCCGGGCGCGGTCTTCTGGATAGCACCGACCGGACAAACTGACGCGCAGGAAGGATCGGTGCAGTTCATGCACAAGCGGCGCATAAACTTGTCGTTGCGCGTGAGCACAACCGTCAGTTTGTGGGCAGACTGGATTTGCTCGGCGGCAATGGCGTCGTCGTAGGGAAGTTTGTTCTGGGCGGCGCAGGCCACTTCGCACTGCTTGCAGCCGATGCAGATCGTAGAATCATATAAGAGTGCTTTGCTCATGAAGTATTTCTCCGGGCGTGGCTGTTCCGGCAGGCCGACCCTCCCGGAAATCCTTTCGACTGACGCCTGAGCTGAATGAGGAATAGAGGAGCGATTACCGGCGTAACCGCGGACGGGAATCGGACCCGCACAAGCTGCTTACCTCATCAGATCGAAGCTGTCGCGAAATTCAGCAGCTTCAGACAGGTAATAGTTTCAACAATTAACGGCTTCTCAGCCGTGACCCGCATCACTTCTGCGCGTGACGCTGGTCAATAGCGTTTTCCATAGTCGGACCAGAGGCGTCAGACGTTGTTTTTTGCAGCACCCTAGTGATGCGGATCGCATCAGTAGCTTGAATAACCTAAAGTTATTGAAAGCAAGTCAGTTGGAACGCTCCTGTCTGTCGGTACTTCCTTAAACGGCCGCATCTCCTGCTGCGATCTACATCATCAATGAATGCTGCATTTTGCCGCAGCTCCGGCGCGGGGCAGAATCTGCTTCTCGGTATCTCATTAAAACGGTTGGGGATGCGCTCGTTGCGAAGCATGTTCCGCGATCACGTTTGGGTTTGGCTTGGCGATTGCCTTTAGAAAAGCGTGAGCGACCAGAAGTAAATGGGAACTCCGGGCGAGGTGGGTTATGACAGTCATCATGGTACTGCTGACATTCGCAATCTTTCTACTGATTGATTACGTGCGTGGCCATAAGCAACTGGCGAAGCAGCCTGTCCTTCGGACTGCTCCACGGGAAACAGCGTCGCGTGTGGTTCCGGCGATGGTTGCAGGCTTCCAGGTGCCAGAGAATCTGCGTTATCACGCCGGGCACACTTGGGCGCTGAGCGAGAGCCGCGAACTGGTGCGCGTAGGCATGGACGATTTTGCGTCGAAACTGGTGGGAAAGATTGAGAGCATTGCGCTGCCGCAACGGGGACGCTGGGTTCGCCAGGGACAGAAGATCTGGACAATCTTCCGCGACGGCAAGTCGGTGGACATGGTTTCTCCGATCGAGGGCACGGTGACCGACGTCAACGAGGCCGTAATGAAAGATCCCGAACTGGCGCGAAAAGATCCTTACGGAGACGGCTGGCTGCTGACCGTGCAGGCTCCCGATTCCAAAATCAATTTCCGTAACCTGATGGGCGGCAAGCTGGCGCGGTTGTGGACCGAATCGTCCGCGCTCCACCTGCAGAGCAGAATGCCAATGGCCGCGGGCGCATTGGCGCAGGATGGCGGAGTGGCGGTCGATGACATTACCGCACACATGGCCGACGAAGACTGGGCCACCCTGACTAGAGAATTTTTCCTGTCGTAGGACACGATCGGGTCGGCCTCGCCCGACCTCCATGAATCGCCGCCCGGGGTTGAGCCCGGGCGGCATTCTTCGTGCTATGGGGGAAGATTTAGTCGGACAAGGCGTCTTCCGTGGCGGGGCGCGAGAAGGATCGAAGAATCCAAGCGCCTAATGCCACGGCGGAAGTCAGCATGATCACGCGCAAGTACTGGGCGGCGGGCAGGGCGGCGTCTCCGAAGATCGTGCGCAGCAGGCCAAAGGTCGCGCTGCCGGCGCACAGAGCAAAATACACGCGCTCGCGCGCGCAACGCGAAATACTCACCAGCCAGGTGAGAATTGATGCGACTACGATGTAAATCACGATAAGTATGATGTCGGCCGTCGCGGCCAGCCGGGGAAGCCGAACTCCCGCCTTGGGCGAAGCGAAGCCGTGCATCGCAATCCCCAGGAAGACGACGGAGTGAGCCAGCGCGATCAAGGCACGCTTGCGGCTATTCAGGATGCCGAACTCGTTCATACGATGAGTGAGTTTCGCCTGTCGGTGGTGAATTGGGAGTGACCTGCCGCACCGCGGCCTGTGATATCCATCACTGAAGGGGCAGCAAGAGCCTTCTGGCATCGCGCGAATCGCGGTGGTACCATCGCGGGCGATATGACTAGCCGGAGTGCAGTTCTCCTCTCCCTCTCGCTCTTATTGTTGACTTTCGCGGTGAATGCCACAGGCCAGACTCAGGCTGCGCCGTCGCATCCGATTGTGCTGCACGCGGCGCGTCTCCTCGACATTAAGACCGGACGCATGCTCAAGCCTGCGGAACTTTTGGTGCAGAACGAACGCATCGTTGAGGTCGGGAACGTCAGTCAAGCATCCGGCCGGTGCGGAGGTGATCGACCTCGGCGATCGCACGCTGCTTCCCGGTTTGATTGACGCGCACATCCATCTGTTTCTCCATCCCGGGGCGGAAGACTTGCAAACCGTGCAGGAATCGGTGCCGCAGCGCACCATTACGGCTACGCTGGCAGCGCGCGACGACCTGATGGCCGGCTTCACCGCCGAGCGCGACATGGGGACTGAAGGCGCAGGTTCGGCGGACACAGCCGTGCGCAACGCGATTAACGAAGGCCGCATTCCCGGGCCGCGGCTGCGGATCAGCGGGAACGCCATCAACATCCTCGGCGGACACGAGGACGCCCTCGGCTACAACCCGGAGCAGCGCGTTCTGCCCAACGCGAACTATGCCAACAGCGCGGACGAACTCATCGCCGTGATGCGGCAGCAGTTCAAAGAAGGCGCCGACTTTATCAAGATTTATGAGACCGGGGCGGATTCGCTTCGGGATGAAAAACTCTCGACCCCGTATCAGTACACCGAGCCACAGCTCGAAACCGCCGTGAAAGAAGCGGCGCGGGTGGGCAGCCGCGTAGCGGTGCACGCCACCGGAGAGCCCGGGACGCTTTTCGCTGCGCAGGCGGGAGTGGCTTCGATCGACCATGCCGATCAGTTGAGCGATGAGACGATTCGCTTAATGAAGGAAAAACAGATTTTCGCGGTGCCAACTTTCACCATCTTCGAATATTTTGCCGATCACGCGGCCACCCCGGAGCAGGGCGCGCGCCAACATCAGATGCTCGATGTGAAGGCGCAGGAATTCAAGAAGCAGCTCGCGGCAGGAGTGCCGATGGCCGTGGGGTCTGACGTAGGGCCCTTTCCTCACGGCACGCAGGCCCGGGAGTTTGTGCTGATGGTGAAATACGGCATGTCGCCGCTGGCCGTTCTGCAGGCGGATCTGATGAATGGAGCAAAGCTGCTCGGATGGGATGGGCAGATCGGAGCATTGGAGCCCGGATATCTGGCGGACGTAATCGCGGTGCCGGGCGATCCTCTACAGGACATCGGAGCTTTGCAGAACGTAGCTTTCGTAATGAAAGGCGGCGTGGTTTATAAGAAGTAAGCGCCATTCCCAAACGGAGGTAAACCACCGGCGCAAACTGCAAAAGAGTGCACAACCGGTGGCCATTCTCATTCGAGGAGGAAACTAAGTAGCTAATTGTGAGCGGCTTGCCGCAGTTCTAATGTTGAGTGCGTGGACGCCCGATTGCGCTTCCCCAAGTGCTACGCCGAATCCGGCGGGCGTCTATGACCTTCCGCAAATTCTTTGAGCCTCTTCGCTTGAGCGTCCTTGTGTTCGTGAGCGCCACCCTCTGCCCGGCTTTGCATGCCCAGGCTCCGCTTGCATCGGCGGATCCGGACGCGCCTGCGCCCTTTGTTGAGGCTTCGAACCCTCCGGCAGTAATCGCGCCAACAAGCACGGGCGATCAATCCCGATTCTGGGACAAACAGAATTGCGCCTTATTCGTTGCCGCTGGCGCCTTGAACGCCGCCGACTTCGCAGTGACCCGCGCCAATCTGCAAAGTGGCGGACAGGAACTGAATCCGGTGGTTCGCATCTTCGGCCGCTCGACTCCGGGCCTCGCAGTGAACTTTATTGGGGAAACCGCGGGCATGATCAGTCTCAGCTACTTCCTTCACAAGACCGGCCATCACAAACTGGAACGACTCGTCTCGATGGTCGACATCGGAGGCTCCGCCGGCGCCGTAGGCTACGGACTGGCACATCGCTAGAAGGTATCTCATAAATGGTTTTGGGAAGGGCACGGCTTAAGCCGTGCCGCTCAGGTCCCAAATGATGCGGGCTTTAGCCCCTGAGGGGACACCCAGCTTGCTCCTTCGGTTCATTATGAGATGGCTTGTAGAAATCCACATCTGCGACTCGTCCCCCGACCAAGCCGCGCAACTCTGTAGGCGCATGGCTCCGTTTTGATTAGAAACTAAAGGCCGCGCCCTTGAGCGCGGCCTTTAGGCTTTGAAGAAGGCGTCATACTGGAACGCCTTCTGGTTATGGATTAGAAGCGGACGCGAGCGCCCAGTTCGATATTTCGTGGCGATGCCTCACCCAACAAGTTCCCGAAAGTTCCCGGGGAGTAGAGAGCAATACCCTGAGGATCGAGCATCTGGTTGTGATTCAAGATGTTGGCAAAGATCCCTTGCAATTCGATGGCAAAGCTCTCCGCTACTCGTATGTTCTTCCGGATGCTGAAGTCCATGTTCCAGTAGGGGAGACCGTTAAGAGCGCCGAAGCCGCCATCCCTGGTGTCTATCCCAAGGATCGGATTCCGGTAGTTGTTGTATGCGGCCTCCGGGTTCTTGAATATGTTGACCGGATAACCGTCTGTGCCGACTGAGTTTGAACCACTCGTCACGTAGGCATGTCCGCTCTGAATCGGTCCAATCGGTACAGCGTTTTCGTTGCCGAAGAAGTTGACGTTGTCACCCGCGCCGAACTCCTGCCCGCCTCCGGTCGTGGTGAAAACCTCGATGGGTTGGCCGGCTCCTGCCGTGAACACAGGGGCAAAGGTCCAACCGCCCAGGATGCGGCCCAGGAATCCCGATTGGCCCTTGTAGAAAGGCGGCTGGTAGACCATGAACATGTTGTAAACGAACTTACGGTCAAACGATTGGCGGCCGTACATTTCGGACAAATTAAACGGATCGTCCGGGGTGTACTCGCTCGTAGCCTGAACCAACGCGCCAGTCCCAAGTGCTCTTGACCAGGTGAAATTCGACTGCATGGTCAAGCCTTTCCAGTCCGCCATTTTGAGTGAGGCAAAACCGGCGTTATAGTTGCCATAGCCAACGCTGGCGTTAACGGCAACTCCCGATGACAACTGACCGCCGCAACTGAACTCGTTTCCGGTCGGGCAGTTGAATGGAGTGTTCATCATGCTGCGCGGGAAGTTGAAAGCGCCAGCGTCGAGATCGCTCCACAAGCTCCAAACCTGCGCATTGGTGAAATTTCCCGCTTCATTCGCGGCCGTAGCAGCTGTGCAGTTGGCGAACGCAACACCGGCGTACGAACCAGTACAGTAGCTTGAGTTCAACCCTTTCTCAAAGAAAGGCTGCGGGGTTAGAGAGTTGAAGTAGTTGGTATAGGCCGGGTTGGGAGAGGTTACCTTATTGACCGTTATAGTCTTTGCCGGGATGGCTCCGCCGCAAGCCGCAACGTTGCCCAGACAACCTAGCTGCGTCATGATGGAGGCGTAGGCGGAAGAGAATTTCTGACCGCCGACCGTCATCATGTAAGGCACGGCGTTGATGTTGATCGGCTGATACTCGTGAGTGATTCTGCGGCCGATGTATCCCAACTCCAGCGTGAGTCTGCGCGATAGCTGGCGCTGAATTGTGAAGTCGAACGAGTCCACCACGTTCGGTCGAAAATGCGGATCCAGAGCTTCCCCCGCACCGGCCGCGATCGCGTTGTACCCGGGAAAATCCGGCTGCGGAAGAGTCGGGCTGGCGGCGGGAATGGGAGCGCTCAGGCCGTTGACGCCAATGCGGAAGGCAGTCGAAGCATCCCCTGCGGAGGAACCGCAGGTGCCGGCCGCGAGATTGTTGAAGCACTGCACAGGCTGGATCAAGCCCGTTCCGAGCAGTGGCACCAGAACGAGATCGACGCCGTTCAGACGACCGTAGATGCGACCATAGCCACCGCGGATGACCGTGTCTTGGGAACCGAAGATTTTTCCCATCATGGAAGAACTGTCAAAGCGCGGGTTCCAGGCCGCGGCGAAACGCGGGCTGAATTCCCCATAGAAAGGGTTGTACGGATACTTTAACCCGGCGCCAGTATTGCCCGTCAGCGCAAATCCGACCTCGGGATTGTAGACCTGACCCAGCAGCGCAGCGCGCTTTCGCGACGCCAGATAGTCTTGGGCGCTGATGGGCTCGTCGTTTTGGTCCACCAGTTCGACCTGTTTGCCCTGGGCTTCCACCGGCGGCATTTCCAGCGCCCAGCCCAGGCCGTAAGTCAGAGTAAACGTCGGCTTCATGTGCCACGTGTCGCTGAAATACACGTTGTAATAGGGAATCGTGCTTTGGTCGAACGCGGGCGTCAGCGGAGGATTCAACGTCAAGGTCGGGCCCGATCGAGTGTAGGCAATCTGCGAGATGGAAACGATGCCCAGCGCCGCGGCGACCACAGAGTCGCATTTGTGGGTACTGGCGAAGGTCGCGCAAGGCCCAAGATCTGACGAAAGCCCCGCTCCCGAGCTGCCGACTCCCAACTGGTACACCGGCTGGTAGTTGATGCCGCCGCCATTGTCGGTGCGCTGGTGCCAGTTGAAGTTGTGCTGGTAGGTACCCCCAAACTGAAACAGGTGATTCCCTTTCAACATGGAAACATCGTCCCGAAACATCTGGTCGTGCCCGTCCCAGAAGCGGGTGCGGGTTTGCTGTGTATTTACGTTGAATGGGGCGAGACCTTGGGTCGCAGACTCCCCGCCCATCACTTCCAAGGCACCGCCCAATCCCGGTAACTGGGGTGTATCCCCCGCTCTGGACCAAGACCACCAGTTGCGAAGGAAGCTGTAATGGAAATCATTGGTGGTGTTCGAGGTAATGTTGGTCGTAAGTCCCGCTACTAAGTACCAGGCCTGCTGAGGATCACTGGACTGGGAAGACGGGGTGCCCAGCTTGTCGCCTGGGAAGAAGCCGCCAATGTCAACCTGGTCGGTAGTGGCATGGGTCAGTTTGTAATAGCGATAGCTCGACATGAAGTGCCACTTGTCCGAGAAATCATGGTCGAGGCGGCCCACTGCGAAGTTGCTCTTCTGCGGCAAGGAGACGTTAGCCGAGTAACCCAGAACATTGACGCCGTCGCACAGGCTGTAGACGCACGACGCATTCGAAGCAGGTTCGTACTTCTGCCACATCTGCTGAACCAGCGGATTGATTCCAATATTCCGGGGATCCACCGTTTTCAGGTTGTAGGTGGCCCCAGTCGTCGGATCGGTCAGTATACCGGACACCAGCGCCGGGGAAGGAACGTTCCGGTTGATTGTGGCGGAGTTCGGAAAGCGGAAGCCTTCGAAATTTCCGAAGAGGTAGGTTTTCCCGCCCAGGATTTCCTTCGGGATGATCGGGCCTCCGGCGGCAAATCCGTAGCGGCTGTAGTGAAAGGTGGGAAGGCCGCCGACGCCTGTGATCCCGGCAGCTAGACCTGTATCTCGATTGTAGGAGTTGTCCCAGGTGTTGCCCGACCAGTTGTTGTCTCGATAATATTCGTAAGCCGTGCCGTGGATGGCGTTGGTGCCGCGCTTGGTGACAACCTTTACCTCGGCGCCAGCCGAACTATTAAAGTCGGCGGTCTGGCCGGCGGTGTTGACTTTGAACTCTTCGACGCTGTCTTGCGGCGTAGGCATCACGCCGGTCGCTCCGGCGGCGACCCCATAACTCTGATTGGCAATACCTCCTGTCGGGTCACCGGCGTAGGACGCCGTATACACGCTCATACTACCGTCCATATCGTTGGTATTGTTTCCGCCATCGAGCGAGAAGTAGCTCTGGTCGACGACGGCGCCGGCGACGCTGCCATCCGGACTGACGCCGGGCTGTAGCGTCACGAAAGTACTGGTGTCGCGCCCAAGGCTTGGCAGCGCGTCCAGTTCGAGGCTCGTGACCGTATTACCCACCGTGGCGTTCATGGTCTGCAACTCGGTGCCCGCGGCGGTTACTTCCACCACCACGTTGCTGCCTCCGACTTGCAAGGCCATATTCACGGTCGTTGCGACTCCGACCTTCACCGTGGCTTGCGTCTTGCTCGTGGAAAAGCCTTGCTTGCTGATGCTGACATCATAAATGCCGGGATCAACGTTGACGAAAATGTACCGTCCTGCGTCGTTGGTCGTGACAGAACGCGAGGTTTTTGTGGCAGTGTCGGTGAGGGTTACCGTCGCGCCGTTCACAACCGCGCCGCTCGGGTCTGTCACCGCTCCGGCAATGGTGCCGGTAGATGTCGATTGTGCCCAAGCAGGCGGAGCGTTGCTCAGCCAGAGCGCGGCTGAACAAAGAAGGAGACATGAGAACAGGGAAGAGAAAATCTGGCGACGGACGCGCATTGCAAAGCCCTCCAGAAACGAAGAGTGATTCCCGCGAAAACGCGGGAACTTTTGTCACGCCACTACTTTTGCTAAGAGACCCTGGAGAATCGGCGCCCAGAGTTTGTTGCACTCCGGGCTCGAAACCCGCTAATAGGTCGGGAACACTAACACCATTGAATGCACAAAAACAAGTAGTAATTGTATGGATTCAGTTTTTTGATCTGATTCTTCGTAACTAGCTGATGATAAAAGGGATATTTCTGAGCCCAGCAGGAACAACCGCGGCATCCCGAGCCTATTGTTAGGAATTGTTATGGTTTAGGGAGCTGCATTTAGCGGCGACAAGGCACAAATTCTTGGCTGCCGATCCAGTTGACTAGCGCGTATAACACGCGAGTTGTTTTGGTTCCCGCTGACGTCTTCATACTTGAATTGAAGCGCGCGCCGCCGCGATATACCAGCAGGTTGGTAGTATTACTAGACTAAGTTATCGGCTGACAATCCGTCGCGCAGACATTTGAAGGCAGGGACAGATTATGAGAATCGCAAACAACGTCACAGAATTGATTGGGCACACTCCGCTGGTGCGGCTGAACACAGTCACTGAAGGTTGCGTCGCCGAAGTAGTGGCGAAGCTGGAGAGCCAGAACCCTCTGGCCAGCGTGAAAGACCGCATCGGCGTGAGCATGATTGTTGAGGCCGAGCGCCAAGGGAAAATCCATCCCGGCAAGACTGTGCTCATCGAGCCGACGAGCGGGAATACCGGCATCGCTCTCGCGTTCGTTGCTGCTGTGAAAGGTTACAAGCTGATTCTCACCATGCCCGAAACGATGAGCTTGGAGCGGCGCGTTCTGCTGCTTGCCTTTGGCGCGGAAATTGTCCTCACTCCCGGCCCGCGCGGAATGCCGGGCGCCATTCTCAAAGCGAAGGAAATTCTGGCCAATACTCCCGGCGGCTACATGCTGCAGCAGTTCGACAACGCCGCCAATCCCAAGATTCACTTTGAAACCACCGGTCCGGAAATCTGGAACGATACAGATGGACGCGCCGACATTCTGATCTCGGGCGTCGGCACGGGCGGAACCATCACCGGAATTTGCCAGTACATCAAGCCGAAGAAGCCTTCGTTCAAGGCCGTGGCCGTAGAGCCCGCGGACAGCGCGGTTCTTTCCGGCGGCAAGCCGTCTCCGCATAAGATTCAGGGCATCGGTGCCGGATTCGTTCCCAGCATCCTGCGCCGGGACTACATCGACGAAGTCATCACCGTCACCAATGACGAAGCCATCGCGATGGCGCGTCGGCTTCCGCTTGAAGAAGGACTGTTCGTCGGAATCTCTTCCGGGGCCGCGGTGGTTGCGGCTTTAAAGGTGGCGCAGCGAGCGGAGAATAAAGGGAAGCTGATCGTGGTGATCCTGCCGTCTTTCGGCGAGCGCTATTTGAGCAGTATTCTGTTCCAGGAGTTGCGGGACAAGGCGCTGCAGATTCCCACGGCGGCGCTCCCAGCCTGATCCAATCCAGAGCATTTCATGCCACACCTGTTGTCGTTAATTCGCGAAGACGTGGCCACCGTGATCGAGCGCGATCCTGCGGCCAGGTCCCGCCTGGAAGCGTTCCTGTGCTATTCCGGACTGCATGCGGTCTGGTTCTATCGCATCAATCACTGGCTGTGGAACCATCGTTTGTTTTTGCTGGGACGATTCCTCTCGCAGGCCGCGCGCTTTCTCACCGGAATTGAAATCCATCCCGGAGCGAAGATTGGACGACGACTATTCATCGACCATGGTCTGGGTGTGGTGATCGGAGAGACGGCGGTCGTGGGCGATGACGTGACTCTTTATCAGGGCGTAACTTTGGGAGGCACGGGCAAGGAGCACGGCAAGCGGCATCCTACGATCGAAGACAGCGTGGTCGTCGGCGGTGGCGCGAAGATTCTCGGCAACATTACGGTAGGGAGAAACTGCCGCATTGGCGCAGGTTCGGTGGTGCTGCGCAGTGTTCCGGAAGATTCAACCGTGGTCGGAGTGCCCGGGCACATCATCTTCCGCGAAGGCAAGCGGGTTGTGATTACGGATCCCAAACAGATTAACGACCCGCTGTCGGAAGCGCTGGCGTCGGTGGTGGCAGAAGTGAACAAGCTGCGCGAACGAGTACAGCAACTTGAAGGCGCCGAAGCGAAGGGCGAACCGCTGTCGGAATCGTTGCAGAGAATCATGGAAGACGTCGACTACCAGATCTAGCGTGGCCGCACGCAGCGTGAGCAAAGATTCCCGGCCTCGAGGAGAATCGAAATCATGAAATGGATCGTTGCAGTCGTTCTGGTTGCGGTGCTCGCTCCTCTCTGCCTGGCGGCCGACAAACCTGCGAACAAGAAAGAGGTGAAGCCCAAACCGGCCCAGTCGATTGAAGAACTGCGCCAGCAACTGGAAAAGATTCTCAAAGATACCCATACGCCGGGAGTTTCGGTCGCAATTGTGCATCGCGACGGACCGGAATGGGTTGCCGGACTCGGGACAGCGGATGTGGCCAGCGGCCGCGCTACCACCGCAGATACGCTATTCCGCATCGGGTCCACGTCGAAGGCGTTTGCCTCGTTGTCAATTCTGATGCTGGCGGATCAGGGAAAGCTGTCGCTCGACGATCCCGTTCGGAAACTGGCTCCCGACGTATGGTTTGAAAACCGATGGGAGGCCACGGATCCGGTCCGAGTCGTCAATTTACTGGAGCACACGACAGGATGGGACGACCTGCACCTGCGCGAGTACGCAAAAGACGCCCCAGGTATGTCACTGCATGAAGGGCTGGACTACGACCACCGCTCGCGCATCTCCCGCTGGCGTCCCGGCACGCGCATGGCCTACTGCAATTCCGGGCCTCCAGTCGCGGCCTATATTGTGGAGAAACTTACAGGGCAGCGGTTCGAAGATTTCGTGGAGCAAAATTTATTCCGGCCCATCGGGATGAAGACTGCAACCTATTTCCAGTCCGCTCCCGGCACTGCTACCACTCTTTACCACAACGACGGCAAGACTCCGTATCGTTACTGGAACATTCTTTTGCGTCCTGCGGGGTCGATCAATGCGTCCGCCAACGACATGGCGGCGTATCTGCAGTTCTATCTGAACCGTGGTGCGGTGAGCGGCAAACAGATTGTGCCCGCCTCCGACATCGATCGCATGGAAATTCCCCGGAGCACTTGGGCCGCAAAGGATGGCATGAAAGATGGGTACGGCCTGAGTAATTATTGGAGTATTGAAGACGGCTTCGTCTATCACGGGCACGACGGAGGCGTCGAAGGCGGCCTGACCGAGATGGCCTACATGGCCGACTACAACGTGGGCTATTTCTTCAGCATTAATAGCGGAAATGGCGAAGCCTTTGACAAGGTGGCCAAAGCAATCCGGGCTTATGTAACGAACAAACTGCAGAAGCCACCGTTGCCCGCCGCGGCGCCGCTGCTGGCAGTCGCGGCCGAATACGCCGGCTGGTATGTACCGGATTCGCCTCGCGTCGAACTCACGCATTTTCTGGAGCGCCTGGTTGGCGTCACTTGGCTTCGTTTTCAAGACGGCAAAATGCTCCTCACTCATTTGGGTGCATGGAATGATGCTTATGTGCCAGTCGAGCGTACGCAATTCCGGCACGTTCCCAAGAAGAAAGAGGATGCGCCCGATCCGATGGCAACATTCGAGTTGCTGACGCCAAATGACGAAGGCCGCTTTGTTCAGGACGGGTTTGGGACGACGATGAAACGAATCCCGGCGGTGGTGGCCATCGCGCAAATTCTCGCAACCATCTACGTGCTTCTTTCGATCGTGGCGATTTTGGTTTATGCGCCATTCTGGATTCTTGGCGGACTCAGTAAGAAACGCCGGCGCCCGGCCGAACGCGAAATGCGCATCTGGCCTCTCCTTGCGGTGCTAAGCCTGATTGCATTTGTTGGCATCTTCATTGCGAGCAGCGCTGACTTGATCACGCGCCTGGGCAACCTGACCGGATGGTCAATTGCCGTGTTTCTGGCGACTGTCGCCTTCGGGATCGCCGCACTCGCGAGCGCGATCTCTTTTTGGCGGACGCCTCGAGAAACGGTTCGCAGCGGCGTTCGCAGGTTTTCGCTGATTGTCACTGTCGCCCTGCTGATCGCGGCTGCCTACCTCGCCTATTGGGGCGTTATCGGCTTGCGGACTTGGGCCTAGGTGTGGCCGGCGCGCCCCTGACACTCAAGTAGCAGGCTGTCGCGTCATCTCGCCGTCGAGCATTCGCCAAATGGCCAGCGGATTTGCATTTTTCAGTTCGTCGGGCAACGCGCTGTCGGGAAATCCTTGATAGCAGAACGGCCGCGCGAACCGGAAGATTGCCTGGCTGCCCACGGATGTGGAACGCCCATCCGACGTGGAGGGGTAGGGGCCTCCGTGCACCATGGCGTGCGTGACTTCGACGCCGGTGGGAAAGCCGTTGAAGACGAGCCGTCCGACCTTATTTTCAAGAATCGCGATCAGATCCGCAAACTCACGCAGATCCTCTTCTGTGCCATGAATCGCAGCGGTCAGGTGGCCTTCGAGCGCGCGGGCAATCGCCAGAACCTGATCCCGGCTCGAGTGCTGCACGAGCAGAGTGGTGGGACCAAAGATCTCCGCATCCAGGTCGGAGCCGAGAAATGACGCCGCATCTGTTTCAAAGAGGGCGGAACTCACGGCAAAACTCGCATCCTTCGCCGTTTGCGGACCCTCGGCAACCAGTCTGACGGACGCGTCCGTCTTGCGCGTGGCAATCGCCGAATCATACGAAGAGTGAATTGTCTTCGTCAGGAGATGAAACGGAGCCGATCCGGCCACCAACTGGTGCAGCTTCTTCGCGAACGCCGCTGCTTCGGAACCTTGCGGCAGAAAGACCATGCCCGGCTTGGTGCAGAATTGGCCGGCTCCCAGGGTGAACGACCCGTGCAGTCCAGTCGCAATGTTGTCGGCACGCTCCCGCAAAGCGCCTGGCAGGATGAACACGGGATTTGTGCTGCTCATCTCCGCATAAAACGGAATCGGCTCTAGCCGCGACGCCGCCACATCCATCAAGATTCTGCCGGCTGCGCGCGATCCGGCGAAGCCGCCAGCTTTCACCTGAGGATGCTTCATCAATGCCGTCCCAACCTGCGGACCGCTGCCAAACAGAAGAGAGAACACACCTTCGGGCAGGCCACATTCCCGAACGGCCTCCTGTACTGAGCGACCCACCAATTCACTCGTGCCGGGATGCGCAGCGTGCGCCTTCACGATGACGGTATTGCCACCCGCGAGTGCGGAAGCCGTATCTCCTCCCGCAACGGAGAATGCCAACGGAAAATTGCTGGCGCCGAACACCACAACTGGTCCCAACGGGCGCAGCAGCGAGCGAATGTCGGGCTTGGGAGCGGGCTTGCGCTCGGGTTCGGAGCGGTCGATGCGCGCCTGCACCCACGATCCCTCCTCCGCCACCTGCGCGAACAGACGAAGCTGGGCGCAAGTGCGCGCCGTTTCCCCTTGCAGGCGCGCCTGCGGCAGAGCCGTTTCCTGGGCGGCACGCTCAATCACATCGCCCGCAATCGATTCGACCTTCGCGGCAATCTTGCGCAGGAACGCGCCCCGGTCGCGTCCCGAAACGCGCTGGTAGAGGTCGAAAGCCTCCGCCGCCAGGCGGACTGCGAGTTCCACTTCTTCCGCCGTTGCAGGGAAGAAGCCGGGCTGCAAACGTTGGCCCGTGATGGGATTCGCGGCATACATCGCCTCACCTGAACCCGTCCCTTCCCGAAATCCGATCAGCGACCGACCTGAGATTCTTGCCATAGCCCGCTTTCAGTTTCCGTTTGGTAACGCATAGCTGCCCACGGACTGCGGCCGGATTTGCAAGGCGTCACGGATAATTTTCCTGGTCCGCTCGAGTTCCTTGCCCACCAACTCAAGGCGCGGCGGCCGGACTCGCGAATTCCCAATCCCAACTTCTGCCTGCACCAGTTTGATGAGTTGAACGAAATTTGGAACCGTGTCCATGCGGAGCAGTGGCAGGAACCAGCGATACAACTCGAAAGCCTTGTCACTCTCGCCGCTGATCCCGTAGTTGAATAGCTCGACGGATTCGCGCGGCAACGCATTCGCCAGGCCCGCAATCCAGCCGGTTGCTCCAACTGCGATGGCTTCCAGCACGGCGTCGTCCACACCCACACAGATTTCTAGACGTTGGTTTAACAATGCGCGGATCGCGGAAACGCGCCGAACGTCCGTGCTCGATTCTTTCACCGCCTGAAGGTTCTCATGTTCCGTGGCGAGCTCACGAATCTGTTCCGGCAAGAAATCGGTTCCGTACGCCACGGGATTGTTGTAGAGCATGCAGGATAACGGCGTGGCGTTAAACACTGCCGCTACGTGACTCTTCATTTCACGCCACTCTCCTTTGTATACATAGGGAGGCAGCACCATCAGGCCGTCGCAGCCCAGATCCGCAGCGGCTTTCGCCAGGGACACGGCCTCCGAAGTGGAAAGCGCCGAAATGGCCGCCACGACCGGCCCGCGTCCGTGGATTGCTCTGACGCACGTGCGCAAAATTCCCAGCTTCTCGTCGAACGACAAGGTCGCGCCTTCTCCCAACGATCCGAGGGCAACGATACCGCTGCAGCCATTGTCGAGAAGCCAGCGGCTGTGTTCCACCATGAAGCCATGATCGACGCTGAGATCGTTATTGAAACAGGTGGTGATTGCCGGCATCACGCCCTTCCAGTTCATCGAGAGCCTCCTATGACTAAGTCTCAGTGACTAGTGGTTAGTGGATAGTGGTTGGTCTGCATATCCCGTTTACTAGAAGCTATCTCATAAATGGTTTTGGGAAGGGCACGGCTTCAGCCGTGCCGCTCGGAGTCCCAAACGATGCGGGCTTTAGCCCTTGAGGGGACACGCAGTTTACTCCTTCGGTTCATTATGAGATGGCTTTTAGCCACTATCCACTTTCCCAAGGCCGGCCAGACTCTCCACGCGAACGGGAAAGACCGGCGGCCGCACCGAATCTGGGTTCCACTGAAACAAAAATTGCGTGGCCGGTCCACATACTCTTCCCTGGCATGGGCCCATTCCGCAACGCCCGTGCAATTTCGCCGCGCGCCAGGACCGATGCCCCTGGAGACGGGAGTAAGGAACGTCCTCGCAGCGGCAAACGATGGTCTCGGCGGTGGGCAAGTCCTTTAGCTCGGGGCGCAAACGGAATGTCCGATCCAGTTTGCGCGCGAAGCGGCGCGCTTTCCACCGCTCGCCAAACAGTCTCCGAGCGTCTGCTGTATGGCCGGCAGCAGCGAGACCGGCGATCTGTCCCTCGACTAGCGCCAACTCCACGCCTCCAATGCCAGTCGGCTCACCGGCACAGAAAATTCCTTGGACCGACGTTTGCTGGAAGTCGTCTACCTCCACGTAGCCGCCGCTGATCTTGCACCCCAACAGTAGCTGCAACTCTACGTTGGGAACCAGATGAAATCCGCAAGCGAGATAGTCACATGGGACGACCTCCGTCTTGCCCTGTCGCGAGATGGTGACGCTTTCGAGACTCTGGCCGCCATGAGCAGCCAGCGGCCAACTATTCGCCACGAACGGAATATCCGCCAATTCTTTCTTCAATTGGAACGCCTGAGCGATCTTTCCCGAGTACCCCCATAGCGAAGCACCAAACCGCGCGAGGCTACTCCACGACGCTTGTTCACAAACGATAGGAATCTCGGCGCCATGCTTCCGCAAATATGCCGCGACTGCCAGCAGCAGCGGGCCGGTTCCGGCGACCACCACGCGCTTGCCGCGAATGGGAAGACCGGACTTGACCATCGCCTGCAAGCCGCCCGCTCCCATTACATTTGGCAGAGTCCAACCCGGAAAGGGCAGGAACCGTTCCCGCGCTCCCGTTGCCAGCACCAGATTCTGGTAACGCAATTCGCAGCGATCGTCGGTGCCCTCTGCCAAAAGCACACCAGCTTCCGGCTGATCAAAAACTCGCTTCCCATACAACTTCGTGACGCTTGCGGACCTCAGCACTTCGCTCCATCTGGCGGCATCTTGATTCTGCCCTTCGTCCAAAGATCCTCGCCAGATCTGGCCGCCGCAGGTCGCATTGTCGTCCACGATTCCAACGCGAACCCCACATTCCGCCGCCCGCGCCGCGGCCGCCATGCCTGCAGGGCCTCCTCCAACCACCAGTACGTCAAAACGTTGCTGCGAATCCCTACCCATCCGTTTCCACTTCCATTCCCGGTTCGCACGGAATCTGGCAACTTCGGCAATGCGGTCTACCATTGATCGACACGCGGCACTCGAAGCAGATTCCCATGCCGCATAGCGGCCCGCGAGGCTCTCCGCTCACCGAAGTTCGGCACGCTTGCCCGGCCATCGCCACGGCCACCGCAACGGTGGCGCCTGCAAGTACGGTCACGGGCGAACCGTTCACGCTCAACGTCACCGGACTAGCCATTCACCGCTCGCGACGGCAAATACGGCTCAATCGGGATTTCGGGTTTCGAGCCGGTGATCTGATCCACCAGGATTCTCGCCGTTGCCAGCGAGGTCGTAATCCCTAGCCCCTCATGCCCGGTGGCCAGGAACAGAGATTTGTCTCCCGGCCATGGACCAATCAGCGGCAACTTGTCAGGGGTGGCCGCGCGGAATCCAGTCCACGTGCGCACGGCCGACATCGCTCCAAGCCCCGGCATGTATTCCTGGGCGCGCTGCAACATGCGCCTGAGAATGTCATGGTCAACATCCTTTTGCTCCGCTCCATATTGTCGAGATGAGCCGATCAGGATCTGCCCCGTGCGGCGTGGCTGGACATTGAACGCGACGGAATCGCTGCTGCCCGAGTGCGCGCTCTTCAAGTATCCAAGTTCCACCAACTGATGCCGCAGAAACCCGGGATAACGATCCGTAATCACTAGATGTCCCTTGCGCTTTTTGATCTCAAGTCCGTGTGTCAACTCCGCCGCCCAGGCTCCGGCCGCATTCACAATGATCTCGCCCGCGACCTCACGACCATCGGACATCCGGACGCACCCTTGCCCCATCTGTGCGGCAGACGCACCCAGCCGAAGCTGCGCCCCATGTGTCTGCGCGCGCTCCATCAGAAACCGCGCCGCGCACGGCGGATACAGCACCGCATCCTCCGGAACGAGGAGGCCGCCGACCATCCCATCACGCAAGTTGGGCTCAAAACGCTTCAACGTCTGTAAGTCGAGCACGGTCGTAGGAACGCCGAGACGGGCGTAGTAGTCGTGCTTGCGCCGCACCTCGGCCATTTCTTCTTCGTCGGCCGCGACCCAGATCGTTCCGCATTGGTCGTATTCGACATCGGCGGGCAATTCTGGCCGCAGCGCTTGCCAGAGCCGCTGCGAGTAGTGTGTCAAGGCAAACTGAGCCTCGGAGTCGTCCATCACTACGATGTGCCCCATCCCGGCAGCAGTGGCGCCGCTGCCCACGACGTCCTGGTCCATGATCGCGACACGCATGCCGCGCAGGGCAAATTCGTCCGCACAAGCCGCGCCGACGATCCCGGCGCCCACGATAACCGCGTCAAAGGTTGCGGTGCTCATGCGGTATGACTCAAAAGCGAATATCATCGACTTTATCTGTTCGATGTTTCGCCCGTTCGACGATCAGTGTAGACAATATCCAACGCCGTTGCACTGGGCTACCCTAGGACGGAAGAGACGGGAGGAAAATATGGCCCAATCCGTAGAACTGTCTCGTAGGCATTTCATAACAGCGGCCGCCGGCGCTGCAGGTTCGACGCTCCTACCCACAGTCTTGCTGGCCAGTCCTTTGCAGGACCCAGTCGTGAACGCCACCCAGAAGGATGGCCGTCCGTTCAATCGCGAGAAAGTTCCCTGGAAAGTGCTTCCCTTTCCTATGAAGCAAGTCCGTCTGGGAGAAGGCCCCTGCAAGATTGCGATGGAGGCCGATCGGCAATATCTCCGCTCCCTGCCTCCCGACCGTCTCCTGCATAGCTTCCGGATCACCGCTGGCATCCCCTCCTCGGCGCAACCGCTCGGAGGATGGGAGGCCCCCGACTGCGAACTCCGCGGCCACTACGCCGGTGGCCACTACCTCTCCGCGTGCGCGCTCATGTATGCCTCCCGCGGAGATGAAGACCTGAAGAACAACGCCAGCACTGTCGTGACCGAACTCGGCAAATGTCAAACTGCGCTAAAAAGCGGCTACCTGAGCGCCTTCCCCGTGGATTTCTTCGATCGCCTGCGGGAGCGGCAGCAAGTCTGGGCTCCCTTCTACACCATTCACAAGATCATGGCCGGTCTGCTGGACATGTACGTGCACTGCGGCAACGAGCAGGCTCTTGACATGGTTCAGAAGATGGCGAGTTGGGCGGACGGTTACACCGGTTCCCTCAGCTACGAGCACATGCAGCGCGTACTCGGCACCGAATTCGGAGGCATGGGCGAAGTCCTCTGCAATCTCTACGCCGTGACCGGCAAGAAGGATTATCTCGAAATCGCGCACCGCTTCGACAAGAAGCAATTCCTCGATCCGCTCGCCGACCACCGCGACGAACTCAAGGGTCTGCACGTGAACACGCATATTCCGCAGGTGATCGCCGCGGCGCGCTACTACGAGGTCACGGGCGAACGCCGCTATCGCGACATTGCCGAATATTTCTGGAATGAAGTGGTCAGCGAGCGCTCCTATTGCACCGGTGGCACCAGCAATCGCGAATCCTGGAACACGGATCCGGGCAAGCTCTCAAGCGAACTCGGGCCGACCACCACGGAGTGCTGCTGCGCCTACAACATGATGAAGTTGACGCGGCACTTGTTCGGCTGGTCTCCCGACGCCCGCCTCATGGATTATTACGAGCGCACTCTCTTCAACCACCGCCTCGGCACCATCGATCCCGAGGACGGCACGATGATGTACTACCTGCCGTTGGCGTCGGGATACTGGAAAACTTTCGGCAAGCCTCTGGATGCCTTCTGGTGCTGCACGGGAACGGGATCGGAGGAATACGCCAAGCTGGCCGACACCATCTACTTTCACGACGACGACTCGCTCTACGTGAATCTCTACGTTGATTCGCAACTGGAGTGGCCGGAGAAAGGTCTGCGCATAAAGCAGGAGACTCGATTCCCGGAGGAGCAAGGAACCACGATTACCACCTCCGCCAGGGGCCCGGCGCAGCTGGCCATCAACCTTCGCGTCCCCTACTGGGCCCAGGGTGGCGGCGTGAAAATCAACGGAGGCGCCCTTCCAGCCTTTGGTAGCCCCAGCAGCTATCTCAGTCTCAACCGCGTCTGGAAAACGGGCGACAAAATTGAACTGAGCCTGCCCATGGGCCTGCACATCGACAGTATGCCCGATGACGAGAGCATCCAAGCCGCCATGTACGGCCCCCTGGTGCTGGCTGGACGCTTCGACGCGATAACGAGAGATATGACATACAGCGGCTACGGACCGAAGGCGGGCACTCAGATCAAAGTACCTGACATTGTGGCGGATCCCAGCCACCCCGTGGCGTGGATGGAACCTGACTCGAAGCAACCGCTCACGTTCCGTACGGTCGGGCAAGCCCAGCCGCTCACGCTGGTGCCTCTTTACAAAGTGATCCATGAACGTTATGCGGTGTATTGGAGGGTGAATCATCTGCGAGCGCAGATGGACCGGCCTGCCGCACATGCGAAAACTAAAGGCGAGTGAAGTCTTTGACAAAGGCACCTGAGTCCGTTAATGTTCCGTTTGCGTAAACGTTTACAGGAATATCTGCCGCTTGAAATGTTGAGCGTTGGGTCCCTTATTTTTGTCCGATGCTGCTGAAGACACTGCGCGAAGAGGTGCTGGAAGCGAACCTGGAACTGGTTCGCCGCGGCCTCGTGCTCTACACCTTCGGCAATGTCAGCGGGATAGATCGCGCCGAGGGTCTGGTTGCCATCAAGCCGAGCGGTGTCCCGTACGAAGACCTGACCCCGGCGCACATTGTGGTTTCCGATCTCGCAGGGAAAATCGTGGACGGCAACCTTCGTCCTTCCTCCGACCTGCCGACGCATCTCGAGCTATACAAACACTTCGCAACGATCGGCGGCGTGGCACACACGCATTCCGAATTTGCCACCGCGTGGGCACAGGCGGAAACGCCGATTCCATGCTTTGGTACCACGCACGCGGACTATTTCCACGGACCAGTTCCGGTCACCGAACGCCTAAGTGCACGCCAGATTGCGGGCGACTACGAACTCGAAACCGGGACGGTCATCTGCCGGACGTTTGCGAAACTGGATCCCAACGCGATTCCGGCGGTGCTGGTGGCCGGACACGCTCCCTTTTGCTGGGGCGCGAGCGCAGCCGAAGCCGCTCACAACGCGGTGATTCTGGAATACGTGGCGCGCATGGCGCAGCATACGCTGTCGATCAATACGGAATCCCGGCCGCTGGCGCGCGAACTGCACGACAAGCATTTCTTGCGTAAGCACGGCCGCAACGCCTACTACGGACAGGTCAAAACCCAATGAATCCTGCTCTGCTGCTGTCGAGTTCTTCCACCCTGGTGCATTTGTCGCCCGTTGACCTGGTCATCATCGTTTTTTATTTCGTGCTGGTGCTGGCTATCGGCCTGTACCTGAAGGAACAGGCCAATACCGGCGAAGACTTCTTCATGGCCGGCCGGGAAATGACGGCGTGGGTGGCGGGCCTCGCCTTCCTGTCGGCGAATTTGGGATCGCTTGAACTGATGGGATGGGCGGGCAACGCCTATAAGTACGGCATCCTCGCGGCGCACTGGTATTGGATCGGGGCCATCCCGTCGATGTTATTCCTCGCCCTGGTGATGATGCCGTTCTATCACATCTGCAAAACCCACTCGGTTCCCGGATATCTCAAACTGCGTTTTGGACCCGGCAGCCAGGCGCTGTCTTCGATTTCGTTCGCCTTCATGACCGTGTTGATGAGCGGCATCAACATGTACGCCATGGCGGTAGTGATGAGGGTAGTACTGGGATGGGACATCCATTTCAGCATCTGGGTTTCATCGATCACGGTTGCTGCCTACGTAGCCCTCGGTGGATTGCGGTCGGCGATCTTCAATGAGGTATTGCAGTTCTTTCTGATCTGGGCGGGCGCGTTGCTGATCCCGATTTTGGGATTGGTGGAAGCCGGCGGCTGGAGCGGTCTGAAGGCGCAGATTCTGAAAAATCTCACTGAGCAAAACGCGCCCAACCCCGGTGCATATACACACCTGTGGTCCACACTCGGCGACTTTGGAAACAATCCGATGGGGATCAACTGGGTGGGCATTGTGTTCGGACTGGGCGCGGTCATCGCGATGGGGTACTGGACCACCGACTTTCTGGTCGTGCAGCGCGTCCTTTCGGCGAAAGATTTGCGCTCGGCCAAACTCGCACCCATCATCGGCGCGGCCTTCAAGATGATGGTTCCATTCATCGTCATTCTTCCTGGCCTGCTAGGTCTCGCCTTGCTGCGCGATCCGCACACGGGTAGTCTGCTGCGGCTGGTGCCAGGCGATCTCGCATGGTCGGACGCTGGACGAGCACAGGGGCTGCACAGCTTCGACGAAGTTCTGCCGCTGATGCTGGCGCGCTACTGCGGGCCCGGACTGCTGGGACTCGGCATCACGGCACTGATCGCCGGGTTCATGTCCGGCATGGCGGGCAACGTCAGCGCCTTTGCCACCGTCTGGACCTATGACATCTACGGTGCCATGATCAACAAGAACGCGTCAGACGAGTCGAAGGTCAGGATGGGCCGCTGGTGCACACTCCTGGGCGTGGCCGTCAGTATCGGAACGGCGTACCTGGTGATGAACGCTCAAAGCATCATGGACTACGTGCAGGCCCTGTTTAGCTTCTTCATCGCCCCTCTGTTTGGCACAGTGATCCTAGGGATGCTGTGGAAGCGGGCGACCGCGGCAGGCGGCTTCTGGGGACTATTAGCTGGGACCATGTCCTCGGTGGGCATGTATGCCTGGGTGAAAGTCGATCCGGGAGCGGTGAGATACGTGGCCCTGTCCTCCCAAGCGCAGGATCAGGCGCAGAACATGTTTCGCGCGCTGTGGTGCTGGTTGATCTGTGTGGTGGTCACGGTCGTGGTCAGTATGGTGACGAAGCCAAAACCGGACGCGGAGTTGGCGGGCCTGGTCTACGGCATGACGCCCATTCCGCACGAAGCAACGGTTTCCATTTTCCATCGGCCGGTTTTCTGGGCCGTCATTGTGGGCGTTGTGTTTGTCATCTTGCAAATCATTTTCTGGTAGGGGGAAAAGATGAGATCCGGCGGATCGTTGTCGATTTGGTTCTTCATCGGCGTGTCTTTGGCGGTAAACGGAGCGGTGATCTTCGGCAGGGGGATTTATGAGTTGGTGTCTCCGCCGGTGAGTCGGGTGGTGCTCTACAACTTGCACGCCAATGTTTGGTGGGGCGGGGTGTTGCTGATTCTTGGCCTGTTTTTTACCGTGCGGTTTTCGCCCGCGCGAGAACGCGCGCGGATGGCTGGTAATTCGAATTAATCCCTGATCGACACGAAGGCTTTCCATGTCCGAAAAGAAAATGACGATGGGCGTCATCGTCGGGAACCGCGGATTCTTTCCCGATCAGTTGGCGAAGTCCGGGCGCGAAGAGATGATCCAGGCGCTGGCGAAGGCCGGCATGGATTGCGTGGTGCTCGGTCCAGAGGAAAGCAAGCACGGCGCGGTGGAGACCCATGACGAAGCCAAGCGGTGTGCGGCGCTGTTTCAGAAAAATCGGGAGCGGCTGGATGGAGTGATCGTGTCGCTGCCGAACTTCGGCGACGAACGCGCCATTGCCGACACGATGCGACTGGCCAGACTGGACGTGCCAGTGCTGGTGCAGGCCACGCCGGATGACGCATCGAAGATGACGATCCTGCACCGGCGCGACAGCTTTTGCGGAAAGATGTCGGCCTGCAACAACCTGAGGCAATACGGCATTCCGTATTCCCTTACGCGGCTGCACACGGTGAGTCCCGACTCCCAGGATTTTCAGAACGATCTGGCGTGGTTCGCGGCGGTGTGCCGCGTGGCGAATGGGATGCGCAATTTGCGCGTGGGCAGCATCGGCGCGCGTCCGACTGCATTCAACACCGTGCGCTACAGCGAGAAACTGCTCGAGGCACACGGAATTTCCACGGAGACGCTCGATCTGTCAGAGGTCTTTGGCCGCATCGCACGGTTGAAGGACGACCACGCGGAGGTGCAGGGCAAACTTGCCGAAATTCGCAAGTACGTAACGACCGGCGGAGTCCCCGATGCAGCCCTGGTCAAAATGGCGAAACTCGGCTACGTGATCGATGACTGGATGAAACAGACCGACGTCAAAATCAGCGCGGTGCAATGCTGGACTTCGATGGAAGAATATTTTGGCGTGGTCCCCTGCACCATCATGAGCATGATGAGCAACAATCTGCTGCCCGCGGCATGCGAGGTGGATGTGTGCGGAACGCTGAGCATGCACGCGCTCGCGCTGGCCTCGCAGACGCCAAGTGCTTTGCTCGACTGGAACAACAATTACGGGGATGATCCCAACAAGGCCGTCTGCTTCCATTGCAGCAACCTGCCCAAGCATTTCTTCCAGGACGTGCGCATGGATTTCCAGGAGATCATCGCCGGGACGGTCGGCAAGGACAATACGTTCGGCACGGTGGTCGGGAGGGTGAAGCCCGGGGCGATGAGCTTCGCGCGCTTTTCGACCGACGACACCGCCGGAGTGATTCGCGGATATGTGGGCGAAGGGTCGTTCACCAGCGACTCGCTGAATACGTTTGGCGGTGTTGGCGTGGTGCAGATTGCCGACTTGCAGAAGTTGCTGCATTACATCTGCGAGAACGGGTTTGAGCATCACGTGGCGGCGAACTTCTCGACTACGGCCGCCGCGGTGCACGAAGCCGCGGTGCGGTATCTGGGCTGGCAGATGTACTGGCACGGGAATTAGGCGAGCGAGTCGCTGTTCGACGGCGTCTGTTGCGGCGAGAAAGAGCAGGTTCCTCGTCGCTTCGCTCCTCGGAATGACAACACTGTTTGAGACACTAGATCATGGCTATTGTGGCGGGAGTGGACTTCGGCACGCTCAGTGTGCGGGTTTCGATTGTGGACAGCGAGCGCGGTCTGCTGGCTTCCGCGATCGCGGAATATCCTCTGCATCGCAAACGCGAAGATCCCGACTTCGCGACCCAATCCCACGACGATCACATGCGCGCGCTGGCCCAGGCTACGCGGCAGGCGGTGAGATCGGCCGGAGTTTCGGGCGATGAGGTGCTGTCGATCGCGCTCGACACTACGGGCTCCAGCGTAATTCCGGTGGGTGAGGGGCTGGTCCTTCTGGACGATTATTACTTATGGTGCGATCACCGCGCCAAGCAGGAAGCGGCGCAGATCACGGAACTGGCGCGGCGGGAAAAGCTGGAAGCGATTGAGTGGTGCGGCGGCGTGTATTCATCCGAGTGGGGATTCGCCAAGTTGCTGCACTGGCTGCGGCACAATCCCGACAAGCGCGCGCGATTCGTGAGCGCGTTTGAGCACTGCGATATGGTCGCGGCCACGCTGTGCGGGATCACCGACGCGAAGCGCGTAAAGCGCAGCGTCTGCGCCATGGGGCACAAGTGGATGTGGAATGCCGCGCTGGGCGGGCTTCCGCCCGAGAGTTTTCTTGCGAAGGTGGACCCTTTGCTGGCGGGAGCGCGGGCGAAACTCGAGGGCGAGTACGCGACATCCGACAAGATTGCCGGAACGCTGGCGCCGCAGTGGGCGGAGAAGCTCGGGCTGCGGACGGGGATTCCGATTCCGGTGGGAGCCTTTGACGCGCACTGGGACGCGATTGGCGCGGGCGCAAAAGAAGGCGATGTCGTCAACGTGGTGGGCACTTCGACGTGCATCATCGCTTACGCGCCCAAGGCACAGTTGATTCCGGGAGTGTGCGGGGTTGTGCCGGGGAGCGTGCATCCGCAGTTCACGGGCATCGAGGCGGGGCTGTCGGCGACCGGAGACATTTTCAGCGCGATCGCGCGGCGGGCAAACACCAGCGTCGAAGAGTTGAGCAAAGGATTGACGAGTTATCGCGCGGGCCAGACAGGCCTGCTGCGCATGACCTGGGACAACGGCGACCGCACGGTTCTGGTGAACCCGAATCTGGGTGGAATGACGCTGGGTTGGAATCTGGTGCACACCGCGCAGGACGAACTCTTCGCGGCCATCGAGGGAACGGCATTTCATACCCGGGTAATTCTCGACCGCATGAGTGAGTACGGCGCGCCCACGCAGCGGGTCATCAATGGCGGCGGAATTCCACAGAGCAATCCTGTGCTGAACCAGGTTTATGCGAATGTGCTGGGGCGCCCTGTGCTGGTGCCGAGCGGCAAAGTGACGGGCATGGGCTCGGCGATCTTCGCGTTCCTGGCCGCTGGAAGTTTCCAGACGATTGACGAAGCGCAACGGAAAATCTGTCCGTCACACACGGTCTTCGAGCCACAGGCGGAGACGCAAGCGGTGTATCGAGAACTCTACGAGCTCTATCGCAAGATTTATTTCGAGTTTGGCAGGCCGGTCGAAGGATCGACATTCGGCGATGTGCTGCCAAAGTTGATTCAGATTGCGCGCGGGTGACGAACGTTCACTCGGATCTGTGGAAGCTTCGAAATCAGAGAGTGTTCCTGCAGGAACACTGTGCAAAAGGCGAAATCGGCCATCCGCAAGCCGTTGAATCTTCACCGTGGACTTTTTGCGGTGCAGGTGTTTCAACGACTTAGCCTGTGGACAAAATGTCTACTTTCGAGGACGTTGAATACCTACAAAAGTAGACTTGACTGCTGTCCCACCGGGGGGTTCGCCCACCCCTATTTGCCCGGCCTCTACGAAAATGCGGCCGCGAGCCCTGCCGTTGTGAGTTTGTAGACCAAATACCACGCCGCGACGATTATGACCGCGGTCGAGCGTTTAACCTTGCTGGTGCAGGCAAAGCCGATGCTCATGAGCACGATCGTCCAGATGTTGATCAGGTCCACGGCCGAAGCCATCCCATGCAGGAACTTCCCTGTGGTCGCGGAATCCAGGTAGTAAGCGAGATTCGTACCGACGGGATTATTGATGTCGAATCCTTCCGGGTCAACGCCCGCGAACAGTGAAACAATGCCCAGGATCGCACCGACAATGCCGGGAAGGCTGGCATACATCACGATGGCGTAGGCCGTCTTGAACGATGTCTCAGCCCCGGCCGCAACTTTGAAAGTCGCCCACAAGACGACAGTCGTGATCAAGAAATAGAACAGGACCAGCGCGGGGCTGCCGTATGCTGCATATCGAATGATGTTGCTGGAAAGGTGAATCTGACTGGCCTGCTGGTCGGCCGGAAGCTTTTCGAACTGATCGGCGCGGGATGAGTGCGCGATCTGATTCCTGCTGATCTGGTCGAAGCCGACCTGCCGTCCCATGGCGTAGGTAAAGAGCACGGAGAAGACGGAGATCAACAGCCAAGGTCCCCACCAGCTGGCGTTGCGGCGCAAGTCGGTGAAAGTTTTCGACGGCGCAAGGAAGGTGTTGCCAATGCGCGCGCCTTCGGAAAGTGGAGCAGATTCAGGTGTCGGAGCAGGCTGTACGGGCAGGACCGGAGCGGCGGCCATAAGTGCCTCCTACGAAGATTCGAGGGAATTCTAGTCTCGGACCGACCTCTGCACAAGTGATGCTGAGGATGGAATCGCAAAATTCACGAGAGTGAAACGAAAAATCCGCCGGCCTCACTATCCGATGAACGAGGAATCCGGTGGAGGAGAACCGGGCCGCCGGGAGACAAGAACCCAGAACCAAAGAACAGTGATGATGAGAACGGACAGAATCTGCAAGGCCGGTGCGTTCCGTAGCTGAAGCCACTTCCCTCCTGCCAGCGCGTTTCCGCGACCGCTGTGCCAAAGCGACGTGCCAAGTCTTCCCCCAGGCAAGGCCAAGTGGGCCCCTGCGTTCCAATCCACCTCAAGGAGAACGGTTATGAGGCTTTTTCGGATGTCTTTGTGCGCAGCCGTGCTCGCGGCGGCGTCGGGCTCGATGGGTCAGACAAGGCCTGGGGACACAGTGGTCAACGTCCCATTTGCTTTCTTAGTGGACGGACAAACCCTGCCCGCCGGGCACTACATTGTCGCGATCACGGACGTACATCACGTAAGAATTTCCAATTCCCAGAACGCGGGTCTCTACGTCGCGACTCACGGCGCGTTGCGAACCAATAGCGATGGCAGCAAGCTGGTCTTTCACCGTTATGGAGACACCTACTTTCTCTCCGCTGTGTGGGTGACCGGCAATACGACGGGACAGGAACTCGCCCGTTCCCGAGCGGAGCGCGAGTTAGCGGACCATAAGACCGAGATGGAATTGGCCGTGGTGCGTCCTGGGAAATTGGCTACAACGAAATAGAGTTGCCTCTCGCGGTTTGAGGTGGCTCCGGCGTTGCACGGTACGACGCGCTTGCCGGGTGGTTGTACGACCCGGATAAGATGGTGCGCATGTCGAATGTAACGCCGGTTTTGATTGCGGTCCTGGGAGTGGAACTCGTTCCCGCCGCGGCCTTTGGATTTGCCGGCGAGCGCGTGGCGGAGGCGGTCGGGCGCTGGTCGCTTCCAGCGCGCGTAGCGCTTCCGGCGCTGCTCGTGGTGCCTTACGTCATCATCGCAGCGTCGCAGCATATCTTTCGCTGGGACTGGTTTGCGTTATACGCCGCGCTGCCGGTGGTAATGGCATGGCTGTTAGCGCGGGCCGCGGTTGCCGATCCTGCGCAGAGCGGCAACTGGCGCGACGCAGTGGTTCTTCTCACGCTGGGCCTGGCCGTGGATTTGCGCTGGTTCGATGTCGCCTGGCCTGCCGGTTTGCGCGGATTGAACAATCTGCTGTTGGTGGATGCAGGCTTGTATGGATTTCTCGCAATCCGCCGGTTGGGCGGCACGGGGTTTGATTTCCACCTGCACTGGAGCGACTGGAAGACGGGCCTCCGAGAACTGGTGTTTTTCGCTCCCGCAGTGCTGGTGCTGGGACTCGCGCTCGGTTTCATCCATCCGCACGCCAGCATACCCGCAGCGGGCAAGGCGGCGCTGACCTGGGCGGGGATCTTTATTTTTGTCGCCGTGCCGGAAGAGCTTTTCTTTCGCGCGTGGGTGCAAAACCTGCTGGAGCGGCGAGTCGGACGGCGGAGCGCTCTTGTGATCTCATCGGTGCTGTTCGGCCTGTCGCATTTCAACAAAAGATCGGCGCACTTCAACTGGCGCTATGTTCTGTTGGCCATGATCGCGGGAGTCTTCTACGGGCGCGCATGGCGCGAGCGCCGGCGCGTACCCGCATCGACGATCACGCATACCTGCGTGGATTGGTTGTGGTCGTGGTGGTTCTAAACGCACATCTACCCCAATTCCTTTTCAGATCAGCAGCAACCTCTGTACAGCGAACTGAAGTGAGAAGAGTGTCGCAAGAAGTGCTTCCAACGCGCGAGTTCGGCTGTGTCGGAATCTCGCATCGGGAAATAATCCGAATGCAAATCGTTGCACATTGACGCCAACCGGAAATGGAGGGTACGATGGCGGCCACTTTCGGCCCACTAAGAAACATTCCAGCCTCAAGTTTCAAAGGAGAAAATATGAAAGGCCGCAATCCACGCATTCTGAGAGTCCTCTTTGTCGTCTTGCTGGCTTGGCCTATCCTTGCTGGCGCACAATCGTTACCCCCGCTAAAGCCCATCCCTCCGCAAAGTGGCGCGACGCACTTTGCCGCCCTCGCCGCCAACGCCCCGTCAACTGCGTCGCCGTGGCAACCGCTGACGAATCAACCTGGATTTCTAATTTGCGGCGCTGCGAATCCCATTTTGCTCACCGATGGCACTGTCCTGCTGCAAGATGCCGGCTGCCAGGATTGGTGGAAACTAACTCCCGATAGCAGCGGCAGCTACGTGAACGGTACGTGGAGCCAAATGGCGTCATTGCCAGCTGGTTACAGCCCGCTGTATCACTCTTCTGCAGTACTGCCTGACGGACGCGTGATCATCGAGGGCGGAGAATACAACTTCTTTACCCCGGTCTGGACCAATCTGGGCGCCATCTACGATCCGGTGGCAAACACGTGGACATCGGTAGCGCCTCCCAGTTTTCTTGGCGGCTGCTGCGGGATTTCCAATCAAACGATTGGCGATGCGCAGGGCGTTGTTCTGGCCAATGGAACGTTCATGCAGGCGGATTGCTGCACTGACCAAGCCGCACTGTTGAATGCCAGTGACTTAACGTGGACCCCGACGGGGACCGGGAAGTTTGATCCCAATGATGAAGAGGGATGGACGCTGCTGCCCAGCGGGCAGGTATTGACCGTTGATGCGTACGTCCCGATTTCTGGTTTCACCTTCGACCCCAATGGAACGAACTCGGAGTTGTACAATCCGTGGACGGGAACGTGGCACAGCGCAGGAAGCACGATTGTGCAGTTGTTCGACTCGGCCACGCAATGTGGAGGGCTGCAAAACGCGACCCTGGAAGTCGGGCCCATGGTTTTGCGGCCGGATGGAACAGTCTTCGCCACCGGCGAATCAAGAGATGGGCGACAGCGAGATAGTCGTGGTAGCCAACGGTATCCCTTCCCGCCCTGTTAGGATCGACGTAGGCCGGGAGGAGGAGTAAGGAATCTGTCGAAGGTGGGAGGTCCTCGGGCGTCCAACAGAATCTGCCCCGTGGGCAGGACCAGCATGTTCCCATAGAACGATCCGTCAGATGGGGCATTCGGCGGACCAGGCACCACCGTCAGATTCTTTCCGTCCCACTCGAGGAACGATGAAGGAGCAGCCCCATAGAACGGGCTCGCCATCATCAGAACCCCTCTTCACGGAACCGGCTGCGTGTCGTGGTAGCGCAGATATCCCAAGCCCACGCGCAGGTGGTGATGCAGCGCGTCGGGGACGCAGATGGCGAAGCAGAGCCCGAGCAACCCTTGGGCTAGGCCGAGGGCGTAGAGGTTGTGGTAGCGCCGGAAGAGCGCGCAGGAGATCGCTCCCCAGACGAGAGTCGCGGCCGTGAGTGGGAGATTCGGCAGGTGCGCCGCTGCGAAAAGCACCGCGGTCAGGCCCACGGCGGCGCTCTCGCTGGCAAACAAGCGCGTGAGTCGCGGCATGAAGTAGTCGTTCAGAAGGAACTGCTGGTAGAGCGTCCACAGAACGTAAGCGGCCACATGCTTGAAATCGCCTTGATACAGAGCATGCAGAGTGCCGATTCTCTTTGCGACCAGTACGCTTGCGATGGCGACAAAGATGGCAGCGGGAAGAATCCGGAGCGACGATGCCAGGCCGCGACGGCTGAGGCCGAGATCGTCCAGACTGGGCCGCCGTGCGAGCACGATCGCTAAGGTCACCAACAGCGCCATTGGGGAAAGGATGCGCTGCGGGAACTCGGGGATCCAGAGGATGAAAATAATCAGCCCGTAGCCGAGGATCAGCTCAACTAGATCGCGAGCAGAACCGGGCTCTGGGCGGGACATTAGGGAAGTATGGCATGGGGACTCCTCGCTGCGCTCGTCGCACAGCCGGGGCGGCCGTCGCCACATGGGTCGAAGACCCACGTTTCCTACGCTAGCAGTGCTGGTGTAGCTTCAAGCAAGCTGCGCGTATAGGCGTGGGCGGGACGCTCGGTGATCTGTGCGGTGTCGCCGACCTCGACGATTTTTCCCCGATACATTACGGCGATGCGAGTGGAGAGATAGCGCACCACCGGCATGGCATGCGAGATGAACAGGTAGGTCAGGCCGAAGTCGCGCTGCAGTTGCGCCAGCAGGTTGACGATCTGGGCGCCGACGCTGACGTCAAGCGCAGAAACTGGTTCATCGCACACGATAAATTTGGGCCGGAGCGCGAGAGCGCGGGCGATGCCGATGCGTTGGCGCTGTCCTCCGGAGAACTCGTGCGGGTAGCGCGTGCGCGCGGATTCGTCGAGGCCCACCGCGCGCAGGAGTTCGGCGACGCGGGCTGGAATCCCCCCCTGTCTCGAAAAACGCGATCGGGGCAGGGCCTCCGCGTCGTCTCGGTTGAAACCGTGAATGATCAGCGGTTCGGCGACAATGTCTTCCACACGAAAGCGTGGGTCGAGGGAGGCGAACGGGTCCTGAAAAATAATCTGCAGATCGCGGCGGAGGCGGCGCATTTCGCCACGGCTGGCGGAGAGCAGGTCGCGGCCTTCCAGGCGCACGGTGCCCGCCGTGGGCTCGATCAGACGCAAAATGAGGCGTCCCAGAGTGCTTTTGCCAGAACCGGATTCCCCCACGAGGCCGAGCGTCTCGCCGGCGTGAATGTCGAGCGAAACATTATCGACCGCGCGAACTTCTCCGTGCGACTTTCCGCCAAACGGCGATTCTCCATGCGGGAAGACCTTCGTCAGGTTGCGGATTTCAAGCAGCGGCACCTTGCGATGCTAGCAGCCTGAGTGTCGAGGCGCGAGTACCGAGTGAGATTTCGTTAATTGCGACGGCCTTGAGTGCCAGGAGTCTGTCCCACATTCTGGAATATGGAATGACAGTTATCCTGCGGCGATCATGGGCACTGCCGCCAACGCGGCCAGCAGCCCGACGAACTTCCAGCGGCTGAAGTGTTCTTTCAGGACGAGGCGTGCCAGCAGGACAGTCACGGCCGGATAGAGAGAGGTGAGGACGACGGCTTCGTCCAGTCGTCCGCGCTGGCTTGCAAAGATGAATAAGGCACTGGCGGTGATGTCGAGGAATCCGGCCAGCATGCCCAGCGTGACGCGCGGGCGATCGAGAGTAAGGGGCGCACGGGTGGCAACCACCGCCGTAGCCGTGGCCGTGAACGACCCAACGCGGGCGATGACGGCGATCCAGGCGGGCGAGCCGCTCGCCTGGTGGATGCAGAGATAAAAGGCCGCGAATCCCACACCGGCGAGAGCGGCCATGCCCACCCCTGCGGGGCGACCCGAGGGATCTTTCTCGTCCGAAGGTTCCGGACGCGTGATCAGCCAGATGGCGACGCTGGCGAGGACGAAGCCGCCAATCGTCCAGCGGCTGGGAGCGCCTTCCAGAGCCACGTCCACCAGGGTCGGTATGGCCGCGCCCAGCAATGCCCCGATGGGCGCCGTCAAGCCCATTTGTCCGGAGGCCAGAGCGCGATAGAAGATGGCCAGCGAGAACCCTCCGACCGCCCCTGCGATCAACGCCCAGACGATGCTCGCGCGAGAGAGAAATTCCGCGTGCTGTCCTAGCGCAATTGCCAACATCAGCACGAATGCGCAGACGTGCGAGAACGCTGTGAGCACGAAGGCGTTGGCGCGGCGCGATCCGTATCCGCCCGCAAAGTCGGCGGCGCCCCAGAGGAATACCGCGGTCCCGCTGTAGACTGCGGGCGCGAATTGGGTCACCGAGAGCATGCCGACGAGCGTAACACGCTGCCGGTTTGGCCCGAAGAACCGACGCGGCCATCGACCAGCCAATGGATTAACCGAGGCCGATGGGATACCCTGTCGCCGTGAATCGAAGAAATAGTGTGAAGATTCTTCTGACCGCATCCCTGACCGGATTCTGGGTCCTCGCCGTCGCACAGAATCCCGAAGCGCAGACGCAAATAGTTAGAGCAAAGGCAACGTCGTTGCGCGAACCTCCTCCCTATTGGGCCTATGCCATCAACCCGCCAGCCGAAGGACTGGCTGCTTCCTCGAAAACGCCCGACACGGTTCCGCGGCACGTGCCGGAGAGTGATGGGGCATTCACCGACGCCCAGATTGGGGATCTCTTCAACCCGCCTGACTGGCATCCTGCCGATCATCCGGCAATGCCTGGCATCGTGTCGCACGGCAGAACGCCGGAGGTATTCGCCTGCGGATACTGCCATCTGCCAAACGGGCAAGGCCGCCCTGAGAACGCGTGTCTGGCGGGCCTGCCCGTGGCCTACATCATTCAGCAACTGGCCGATTTCAAGAGCGGCTTGCGCAAGAGTTCCGAACCCCGACACGCCCCTACCAGCAAAATGATCACGAATGAAACCAAGGCCAACCAGAACGAGATACGGGCCGCCGCGGAGTACTTCTCCGCGCTGAAGCCGAGACCGTGGATTCGGGTGGTTGAAACCAACACCGTTCCCAAAACCCACGTGGCGGGTTGGATGTTGGTTGCCTCGGACGCAGGCGAGATGGAGCCGATCGGTCAGCGTATTATTGAGACACCGGAAAACCTGGAGCGGACTGAACTGCGTGACGACCACTCGGGGTTCGTCGCCTATGTGCCGGTGGGCAGTATCAAGAGAGGGGAGACACTCGCGACCGGAGTCGTCAGCAAGACTCTCCGATGCGCAACCTGCCACGGCCGCGAGCTGAAAGGTAGCAATAATGTGCCGAGGCTTGCAGGGCGTTCGCCAAGCTATATCGTGCGGCAACTCTATGATATCCAGCACGGCGCGCGCGCTGGAGCGGCAAGCCATCGGATGAAGCCAGTCGTCGAAAGCCTGACCATCGACGACATGGTGGCCCTCGCCGCATACACGGCTTCATTGAGCCCGTGAGCCACAATTTTCGCCCCGATTTGTTGGAGGCGGTCACAGCGCCACTGTTGATCGCGTGATAGAATTTCTGCAAGTCATTTCTGCGATCGCCCTGGTTCTGAGAGTCACGTTTGATCGAACTGGCACCGTCGATTCTTTCGGCTGATTTTGCCCGGCTGGGCGAGCAGGTACGCGCCGCGGGCGAGGGAGGCGCCAGCGTCATCCATGTGGACATCATGGATGGACACTTCGTTCCCAACCTCACGATTGGGCCGCCCGTCGTGAAGTCGCTGCGCAAGGTTACGAAGTTGCCGCTCGACTGCCACTTGATGATCGAGAATCCGGACGAGTTCATTCCAGCGTTTGCCGACGCGGGCATAGACTGGATTTCGGTGCACCAGGAGGCTTGCCGGCATTTGAATCGCACCCTGCAACTGATCAAGAGTCATGACTGCCTGGCGGGCGTGGTGATCAATCCGGCGACGCCGGTGGATACGCTGTCGGAAGTGCTCGACGTGGTTGACTATATCCTGGTGATGTCGGTGAATCCGGGATTCGGGGCGCAGAAGTTTATCCCGTTGACGCTGCACAAAATGCGGCGGTTGGCGGAGATTCGCGGTCAACGAGGACTACATTATCGGATCGAGGTGGATGGCGGGGTGGCGCTCGATACGGTTGCCGATGTGGTCCGAGCGGGCGCAGAAATTCTGGTGGCGGGCAACGCCGTGTTCGGGAATGGTGATCCAAGACAGAATGCACGGGCGTTGTTGAAGGTGGCAACCGAAGCTGCGATGCAGAAAGTCTAGTGTTTGTTTTTGTGGGACCGGGTCTTAGACCCGGTCGGGCCGGGCAAAGCCCGGCGGTGCGGTGCGGCCAGATCCTGGAAGGGCGTAAGGCTAGCCAGCCATAAAAGTGAAAGAGCCAAGCTTCGCTCGGCGGCCGGGTCAGAGCCCGGCCCCACACGAACTTATCGAGGTTTTATGTCAAGTCGAATTCCGTTGATTGCCGCGTTGGGCATGCTGCTGGTGATCAGCATTGCCTGCACCAACAAGAAGTCGGTGAACCCGTTGGCCAATCTTGGGTCGAAGCAGCCAGATAAGGTCCTGTTCGACAAGGCCATGGACGCCATGCGGCACAACCGCTTCGACGTGGCGCGCCTGACGCTGCAGACCCTGATCAATACTTACCCGGATTCGGAGTACATTGCGCGCGCCAAACTGGCCGTCGGCGATTCCTGGTACGCGGAAGGTGGAACGGCTGCACTGGCACAGGCCGAGCAGGAGTACAGCGATTTCGAGATATTCTTCCCCAACATGCCGGAAGCGGCCGAAGCGCAATTGAAGATCGCCAACATCCATTACCAGCAGATGGAGAAGGCGGACCGCGACTACACTCATGCTAAGCGCGCCGAGGACGAATACCGGAAGATGATTCTGCAATATCCGGACAGCAAGCTGGTGCCCGAAGCCAAGGAGCGTCTGCTGGAAGTGCAGGAAGTGCTCGGCGAACGCGAATTTGAAATCGGACGCTTTTATTACTTGCGCCAGTCCTATCCCGCATCGATCGCGCGCTTGCAATCTCTCGTGGAAAAATATCCGCTTTACAGCCGCGCCGATGAAGCGCTCTATCTGCTGGGGCAGGACTATGAAGGCCAGATTGCGCGTATGCGAACTGCACCCACTTGCGACGTGCACGGCCTGCCACGGGGTTGCGCGACCGAGGCGCTGAAGGCCCGCTACATTGGGGAGCTAACCAAGAACGCCGCGGAGCAGTATTCAAAGATTCTGACGCGGTATCCGCTGATGGATCGTTCCGATGATGCTAAGAAGCGCCTGGCAGCTCTGCACCAGCCGATTCCTCGGCCGACCAAAGGAGCCGTCGCGCGGAACCGGGCTGAACTGGACAGCCGGAGCGATTCCTCGGTGGTGCAGAGGGCGGTGGGTCTCATAAAGAAAGGGCCGGATGTATCGAGCGCGGCCAAAGTGGGTGAGCCATCGCTGGCCGATCCGGAGCCAGTGGCTGCGACATCAGTCATCCGTTCAGAGACATTCGCAGCAGCGGGCGTAAGCGAGAAGAGCGTGGGCGTGGAGATTGTGAAGCCCAATCAGCCGGCAGCGGATGCGGCGGCTCCACCTCCGGATGCGACGCCAGCTGGTGGTTCTCCGTTTGGGCGCACCGCCAGCGCGAACGCGCCGCGAGCTGCGGCCGACCCTAATGAACTGAAGCCGAATGCGCCCGCCGATCCCAACGAACTGAAGCCGACCGACAGCGGGGGGGATCAGGCGCTACCTCCGCCGCCGCAGGTAAATGAGATCCAGCAGGGTTCGTCGCCTTCCGCCACGGCGAGTGCCGACAACACGCCCGCCAGCGACGCAGAACTCTCCAGCAGCAAGAAAAAGAGAAAGAAGGGGCTGAAGAAGATCGTTCCGTTCTAGAGCGAACGACAGACGTTGGACCCTAAGGCGTCGGATCTCGGACGTCCGGCATGAGTTCTTGAAGACGTACGTTTTTCGCGGCTTTTTTGACATACTTCACGATTTGACCGCGGCACTCCGGGTCTGGTACTCCGATAGGTGCTGACCACTGGTAACCGGTTACTTCCCTTTTGCGTCATTGACTTAGGTTGTGGCTCGGGTTACCTTCGCGTTATCTCCCCTCATCAGAGGACCCTTTGGCCAGGAAGATACTGCTCGCCGATGACAGCGTGACCGCCCAAAATATGGGGCGGAAGATCCTCGCGGATGCGGGTTACGAAGTCATTACCGTCAATAACGGCTCGGCTGCGCTGAAGAAGATTGCCGAGCAAAAACCCGATCTGATCGTTTTGGATGTTTACATGCCCGGCTACAGCGGGCTGGAAGTGTGCCAGCGTCTCAAGGAAACCCAGGAAACCTCGCGGGTTCCGGTGTTGCTGACGGTGGGCAAGCTGGAACCCTTCAAGCCGGAAGAAGCCAAGCGCGCGCGCGCCGATGCCTTTATCGTCAAGCCGTTTGAAGCCAGCGAATTACTGAGCGCCCTCAGCAAGCTCGAAGATAAGATTGTGCCCCGTCCGGAGGCCTCGAAGCCGGGACGGTTTGCCCGGGCGACCGCCGCCCTCGAGGAAGGGCGCTACGACAAGACCGTTGCGATCGAAGAAGATTTGGGGTGGAAGGACCGGATCGCTTTTCCCTCCAAAAAGAAGGAAAAGGCCGCGCAAAAAGAAAGCGACGATCCAGCCGCTTACGACTCCACGATCAGAGACTTACGCACCGTGATCGAGCATAAGCTGGCGGACCAGCCGCACGTGACCAAGGCAGAAGAAGCCCGGGTCGATCTTGGCGCGCTGGCGCCAGAAGGTCTTCCCAAAGATGTAACTCCAGAGGAGATTGCCGCCCTGGCGGCAGCCGCTGCCCAGGTGAAGGGCAAGATCGCGGATAGCAGGTTTTCGACCGAAGCTGGGACTCAAGAGACAGGCCTGAGCCAGCCTGCCGCCGCACTCCCGCAGGATGTTGCGCCAGCAGCTCCGATAGCGACTTTCGCCGAAGAGAAGATCGAAGAAAAATCCGTAGAAAAGATCGAGGAAAAAAACGAAGCACCCCAGGAGAAGTCCAGCGAGGCGGCAGTAGAAGCAGCCAGCATGGCCGTCGCCAGCCCCACGGAGGTGATCGCCGCGATTACCGCCGGGAGCCCAGATGCCGTCGCGACGCCCGCTGAAGGTTTAGCGAACGGATTCTCATCGCATGAAGCGGCCGACCAGAGTGCGAATGAGCCGGTAACCATGGCAAGAGCAGGGTCGGAGGCGTCACGCTGGACGGCCGTTTCGGTTGGGCTTGGCCCGGAGGAAGCTGCGATATCTCTCGAACACGAGATGCAGAAGGCCTATGCCGCCTTCGCCGCGGCTGAAATCGGTCATGCGGCATCGGTCGCGGTGGTCCCAGAGACCCGGTCGGGCCCGGTTGAACTCGCTGCCGCGACAGAATCTTCATCGCCGTCGCAAGCCGCGTCGCCGGAGCCGGTGGTCTCGATTCCTGCGATGCCTGCACCGGAGGCAGCGCAGAGTTTGAGCGCGTTGGCCAATGCTTCGACGGATGTCCTCCGCGCCGCCCTGCAAGAACTTGAAATGGTAGCGGAATCGTGCATTCAGGAAACAAAGACTCCGGCGGGGCTCGGGCCCGCGCCCGCTCCGGTGGCGGAGGCCGAAGCAGCCGCCCAGCTTGCGCCCGAGGCGCCTCAGACCGTGGAGGCTATGGCAAAAGACAGTCCGGCTGTAGCAGCCGAGGAGCGGCGGCCAGAAGCTGAGAAATTGGATACGACGAAACACGACGAATCGGCCTCGCAAGAACCCAAAAACCAGGAATGGAAAAACGAAGATCGAAAAGAAGAAGATCGGAAAAATGAAGAACCGATCGCGGCCGCAGTTGCGGCAACGCCCGAAGAAGGAAACCGGACAACAGCGGATAGGCCTGAGGTCACAGCACCCACTCTCGTCAATGAGGTTCCAGCGGAACAAACTCCCTCAAGCCAGGTTTCTTCACACATGACCGCGGCGGCCGCCGATGAACCGGCTGCGGCAAGTAGCGTTGAGATGGCGAAGAAAGAATCCGACGCGGCAGCGACCACTGCCGCAGCGTGGGCAAGTTGGCGGCGGATTCGCGAGTCTGGCAATTCCCAGGCGGCTTCAGAAAAGCCCTCTGAGTTCGAAGACGTGTCCACTCCTCAGGATGTGGCGGCCAGGGCCGTTGCAGCCGGTGCCGAAAAAACTCCCGAGCAAGTACCCGCGGAAGCCGGGTCCGATCCCGCGGCCATCGCCAGCATTGTCGACAGCGTCCTCGCGGATTTGCGGCCAAAGATCTTCGAAGAGGTCACACGCAAGATGGGCAAGAAGAAATAAGAAAGTCCTGCCGTTTCATCGCTGCACTGTGTTAGCATCTCCTGCCGCGCCGCTCAAAGGAGTCCTCATGCGGAAGACTGCCAATTTGCCAGCGATTGCCATGTTCGTGCTGGCATCGACGCTCAGTTTGCACGCCGGCAATCTGGCGGGAGTGACTATGCCCGACACGATACAAGTCGGCAGCACAACGCTGGTACTGAACGGCATGGGCCTGCGAACGAAGTTCCTGGTGAAGGTCTACGTCGCGGGGCTCTACCTGGAGCAGAAATCGTCGGACGCCGGCGCCATCCTTCAAGCCGACGCACCGAAGCGGATCGTCATGCAGTTTGTGCACGGCGCCAGCAAGAGCCAGATCGCGAATGCATTTGACGACTCGTTCAACGACAACGCGACAGATGCCAGGAAGGTAGTGAAGGACGACATCGACAAGTTTCTCGGCGCGCTCGAACCTGTCAAGGCGGGCGACCAAATGGTCTTCACCTACATCCCGGGCACGGGCACGACCTTCACCCTCAACGGGAACGAGAAGCTGACCATCGCGGGAAAGGCGTTCGGCCCAGTCCTGTTTTCGGTGTGGCTGGGACCGAAGCCGCCGAATGAGAATCTGAAAAAAGGGATACTTGGGCATTAGCGCACGTTAGGGAACCAATACTCTCACACGTCGCCCGCTTGAACGGATCATCGCAAGGATGGGGGCCTGCGTCCATCACGATGGGCCACTCGCCAGCGAGATCTCTACTAATTTTTTCCCTTCCTCCTCTATAAAATCTTTTGTTTCATATAGTTGCCGGCGGAAGATATGCGAAGATACGGGCAAAATCTTGAGCCGCAAGGACTTAGAGGTAAAATATTGCCGACTAAGGACTTAGCTGTGAATTTTGGGCGCCGAGGTTTCGGGTTGCATCCCGCAGATGATGCGTCTTACGATCACGACGTACAACGTGCTGGAGATGCTCGGAGAATGGGAAATCGCTCGTCCGTACAATTTTCTTCTCTTGCCGATGGTCGATCCGACGTTTGGCCATGCGTTTTACAAGCGCACAAGCGAGAAGGTCCTGTTGGTGTCCGCGTTCTCCTCCAAGCAGGAGCGTTGGTTTGGCATGAAATGTGAGAACATTCACAGCGGCAAGAAGTACGAAATGGTGGACAGCACCAAAGCGACGAATCCTCCACACAACGTGGTCTTCCCTTCGCAATTCGCGCGTCTATTGATCGAATACCAGGAGCATCCCGAAGCTAAGAGCCTCGCGCCCGATGGCACTGCATGCGAGCCAGACACGAGCGGATTGCTACAGCGTGCTCACATCATTGCAGGAGAATTTCGTTACATCGGCAAAGAGGCGGATCGCAAGTGGGAGGAAGGCGACGACATCGGCGTTTTGGAATTCAAGACTACGGAATACGGCAGAGCGAAGACGGTCGTCGCCGAGACTTCGTTAGCAGATGAAATCCGCGCAATCGGCGTACGCAAGACGATGGAACTGACACAAATGAGCCAGCACACAATAGAAAAGCTGCTTCGCGGTCAAGCTGTGAAGCGCAGGACGCACGAGCACGTGCTGAAAGCGATTCGAGCCTACAAAGGCCCTCAATGAGTGTAATGCGATGTTGCAACAGTTGCGCCGTCAAAGTCACCCGAACTTCACCGCCTCGATGACGATGCGGATCAGTTCACAGAAACCCGTGAAAATAGAGACGAGATGTTTACCATTGTGATTCCTGCGATCTTCGAATGGCGGTAGAATCCCGTCGTGGAAACACCATCCAAAGAGATGACGATTGATAAGGCTCTTGAACGGCTGAACAACAAGCTCAGCTTGATTGCGGTAGCCGTAGGAATTGCTGCCGCTGTTGCGCCGAAAGACATTCTTCCATTCATCTACGACCATCGAATTGCTGTCTGCATTTATCTGATCGTAGGCGTGGCTCCGATCCAAGAACTTTTCCATCCGATCAAGGCATTTGAGCAGATGAGAACTGACCGACTGGGTCTTGTCTGGATCGCAAAATTTGTCACTCTATGGGTCCTCGTCCTTGTGAGCGCTTTCCTACTGATTCTCCATGGGGAAGGGGGCGCAAACACTCCTGACACAGGACGAGCGGTTACTGACGACCAAGAAATTGCGCGCGAGAACCGTGGTGTTGACTCCGAGCGCAAAAACCATAGTTCAGTCATTGAGATACGAGGAGGGGAGACTCTGAAATACACTCAACCGACGAATCTACCAAAACACCAACAAAAAGGGGGCATGCCCCTCGATGCAGGCTTCGTTCCGATTATTTATTTGGGACACAAGCAAGAGTTTGCTCTCTATTGCGGTGTTTTAGGCGAGCAGGGCACGCCTCCCACAATCAAAGGTTCAACTGTAACGTGTCCTTGAATTCTTTGCCCTCCTTACGTCTCCACCATGTCGTCCCAGTCTGGCCTTGGCGTCCGCAACCTTGCGGTCGGCGACAGGGTCAATGAGTGTAATCGCGATTTTACGACAACTACCTTACGGCAGTGGCTGGAACCAGTCGCACAGGTTCAGGGCTGCAACTTGGAGTTATCAATCGTGGCGTGATGTTGACTGCGAACGACACTCCCAGTGGCGCTGTTAGCACAGCGGGCGGCGCTGGCCCTGAGCATCGCCCTCTCTCGCAGGTGTAGCACTTTTGCCGCGTCTATACACTACCCCTCCCTGCGTTTGACCCTTCTTTTCTCTCACCTGTAAGATCAGACTTCATTGTCTGAATCGTTTTCTCCGCCGAGCTTCGCTCGGCACGACCGGGTCAGAGACCCGGTCCTACACGAAAATCTGATGCCGCACGAATTGCCTAAAGCTTACGAGCCGGGCGCGATCGAAACGCGCTGGGCCGACTACTGGGTGAAAGAAAAGCTGTTCTCCGTGAAGACGCCGTCCCCGACCGAGACGCGTCCGGTGTTTACGCTGCTCCTGCCGCCGCCGAATGTCACCGGCCGTCTGCACATGGGCCACATGCTCAACCAGACGCAGATGGACATTATTGTGCGCTGGCACCGCATGCGGGGCTTTATCACGCTGTGGCTGCCCGGTACCGATCATGCTGGAATTGCCACCCAGATGATGGTAGAGCGCCAACTCGCGAAGGAAGGCAAGAAACGCCGCGACTTGGGCCGCGAGAAATTCGTTGAGCGCGTCTGGGAGTGGAGGAAGCTTTACGGCGGGGCCATCCTGGACCAGATGAAGCGTCTGGGCGCCTCCGTCGACTGGGACCGCGAGTACTTCACCATGGACGACAATCTTTCGCACGCGGTGCGCGAGGTGTTCGTTCGGCTGTATGAGCAAGGTCTGATCTATCGCGGGAAGTATATTGTGAACTGGTGCCCGCGTTGCGAAACCGCGATCTCCGACCTCGAAGTGAAGCACGAAGATGTAGCGGGAAAGTTGTGGGAGATTCGCTACCCGGTCATCGGAACGAACGAGTTCATCACCGTGGCGACCACGCGGCCCGAAACGATGCTGGGCGATACCGCAATTGCCGTGAACGCGAAGGATGAGCGCTACACCCATCTCCACGGGAAGCACGTACTGCTGCCGCTGATGAGGCGCGAAATCCCCATCATCACCGACGAACTGGCGCAGCCCGAGTTTGGCACGGGCGCGGTGAAGGTGACTCCGGCGCACGATCCCAACGATTTTCAGGCTGGCCTGCGCCATAATCTGCCGCAGATCGACGTGATGGACGAGCATGCGCACATGAACCAGAATGCTGGTGTGTACGCTGGTCTCGACCGTTTCGAAGCGCGCAAGCGGGTGCTGGCCGATTTGCAGGAGCAGGGATTTCTGGTCGCCGAGAAGGACTACGCGCTTGCCATCGGGAAATGCGACCGCTGCGGCACCATTGTTGAGCCGCGTCTGTCGGAGCAGTGGTTCATCAAGATCAAGCCGTTGGCCGAGCGCGCGAAAGAAGCTGTTGAGAGCGGCGAGATCACGATTGTTCCCGAGAACTATCGCCAGATCTATCTGAACTGGATGAACAACATCCACGACTGGTGCGTCTCACGGCAGTTGTGGTGGGGGCATCGCATTCCGGCGTGGACCTGTGCCAACTGTAAGCACGTGACGGTCGCGCGTGAGGCTCCTCTCACCTGTGGAAAGTGTGGCAGCACAGAGCTGGAGCAGGTTTCCGACGTGGTCAACACCTGGTTTTCGTCAGGCCTCCTGCCGTTCACCACGCTAGGCTGGCCCGAGAAGACGCGAGATCAGGCAGTGTTTTATCCCACGACGCTGCTGATCACGGCGTACGAGATTCTGTTCTTCTGGGTGGCGCGCATGATCATGTTCGGTTGCCACTTCATGCAGGGACACGAGCAGGACGCGGCGATCAAGAAGGCCAATGGCGAGGCAGGCAAGAAGGATGACAGCGTGCCCTTTCGGCATGTGTACATCCACGCGCTGGTGCGTGATGCTGACCGGCAAAAGATGTCGAAGACCAAGGGCAATGTGATCGATCCGTTGCACATTATCGAGCGCTTTGGCACGGATGCGACTCGCTTCACGTTGGCTGCCATGGCTGCGCCAGGCACTGACATCGCGTTCAACGAAAGCCGTACCGACGGATACCGCGCCTTCGCCAACAAGATCTGGAATGCCGCGCGTTTCATGTTCATGAACGTGGACCGACTCGGGTTTGTGTGGGACCGGGTCTCTGACCCGGTCATGTCGGGACAAAGTCCCGGCTGCTCTGGTCCGGGAGCGGGCGTCGCTGGGTTCCAAACTGCGACCCTCGAAGACCGCTGGATTCTTTCGCGATTCAATCGCGCTGTCGCCGACGTGAACGATGCACTCGCGACCTATCGGTTCCACGAGGCTGCCAATCGAATCTACGACTTTTTCTGGGGTGAGTTTTGCGACTGGTATCTGGAACTGATCAAGCCGCGCCTCAATTTCGAAGAAGGCGGCGACAAGAGCGCCGCCCACGCGGCCTGCGCGAACCTCGTCAATCTGTTCGATGCATCGCTGCGCCTGCTGCATCCCGTGATGCCGTTTATTACGGAAGAAATTTGGCAGGCGCTGTATGAAGGCAAGCCTCCCTTCAAGTCGATTGCTCTGGCGGCATTTCCGCAGGCGGATGAGAAGCAATTTGATCTTGCCACCGAGACCGAAATGGCAATCCTGCAGGATTTGATTGTCAGCGTGCGCAACCTGCGGGCGGAACTGAAAGTGGAGCCGAAGGTGAAGGTGCCAATCGAGGTGTTTGCGCATGAAGCGGACATTCGCACCATGATCGAGCACAACCGTGGCGCCATCGAGCGCCTCGCGAACGTGGAGAAGATCACCTTTGTGGAAAGCTCTCTCGCTAACCGGGCTGGCGCCCGCAGCACGGCCCGGTTCGATGTGCACGTGCTCTACGAGAGAAAAATCGACGTAGCCGCTGAGTGCGACCGTCTTAAGAAGGAATTGGAGAAGATCGAAAAGGGCATCACCAGTGGCCAGCGGCAGCTGGGCAATGAACAGTTCCTTGCGAAGGCTCCGGCAGCGGTGGTTGACAACTTGCGCAAGCAACAGCAGGAACTTGCGGTACTGCAGGGCAAAACGCAGAGTAAGCTGAGGGAATTAGGGTGCCCCTAAATCGTAGAGACGTAGCTTGCTACGTCTCTGGTGGCGCCGGCAGAGACGTTGCAAGCAACGTCTCTACGAATTGAGGGTCCCGGCTGACAACTGGCCACCGGCAATTGCTTTTATGGACTGGAATTCAAGACGCCTTACTGCAATTCTGGAGAACGCGTTGGTCGAGGATCACGCGACGCGCGATGCCACCAGCTACGCCTGTGTCGACCCCAACCAGCGTGCGACAGCGACGATTGTGTCCAAGCAGGACTGTATTCTCGCCGGGATCGGTTGTGTGGCGCGGATTCTCGATGTGTATGCAGCTCTCGATGGAGCCGTTACGGCGCACTACGAAGTCACCACGCATCCGGAGATTTTCGACGGCGTACGCCTGCACAAGGGACAGTCTGTCGCGGTGATTCGCCACAATGCGCGGGTGATTCTATCCTGTGAGCGCGTCATCCTCAATTTCCTGCAGCGCATGAGCGGGATCGCGACCCTGACTCGCAAGTTCGTAGAAGCCGTCTCGGGCACGAAGGCGCGCATTCTCGACACTCGCAAGACCGCGCCTGGCCTGCGCGTAATCGATAAGAACGCCGTGCGCTGCGGCGGCGGGCAGAATCACCGGCTCGACCTCTCCGACGGCGTGCTCATCAAGAATAACCACATCGCTCTGGCGGGGGGCATCGTTTCCGCTCTGGAGCGCGCCGTGCGCAACCGGCGCGGCTCGCAGATCATCGAGGTGGAAGTGCGCACGCTCGAAGAACTGGAACTGGCGCTGGCACACGGCGGCGAAGCCATTCTGCTGGACAACATGCCGGTCGAAGATGTGCGTCGCGCGGTCGAGCGCTGCTCGCAGCCCGATGTGCAGAAGGACGGCCGCCTCATCCCCGTCGAATGCTCCGGCGGAATTCGGCTGGAGAATGTCCGCGCTTACGCCGAGACCGGTGTCAACTTCATCTCGGTGGGTCTCCTAACGCATTCGCCCCACGCTGCGGATATAAGCATACGAGTTGTCCCAGCCTGAAGGAACGATTGTTGTTTGGCCACAGTTCGCGCATAATCTCCGCATCCCCAAGACAGGTACAATTCGTAAGCAGCCTTCGCGGGCCAAAGCGCACCGGCCACAGCCCACCGATCTCCGGCTCGGCCGCATCGTGCGCCTGCTGATGGAGCACGCCACCGTCGTCGTCAGCGGAACCAAGATCGCTCAGGAGATTTCTTCCAACCGCTCCGAAGTGTGGCGTCTGATTCAGCAATTGCGCGGCCTGGGTGTGGATGTGGCGGGCCACCCCGCCACCGGATATCAACTGCGCTCGGTTCCTGACCTCCTCTTGCCGGAGATTCTCCGGCCCCTTGTGCGCGGCTCCATCTTCGACCAGCATCTTCATCATTTCTACAAAATCGGATCGACCAACACGGCGGCCATGGCCGCCGCAGCGGAAGGCGCTCCGGAGGGCAGCGTCTTTCTTGCCGAAGAGCAAACCGCAGGGCGAGGTCGTGGCGCTAATTCGTGGCAGTCCCCGCGATCGACCGGGATCTATTGCTCGGCTGTTGTCCGGCCCACTCTTCCACCGTCCGAAGTGCTGGTGCTGTCGCTCGCGGCAGGACTCGCGGTGCACGCGGCTATTCAGCAAGTCAACTCGCGGGTGAGCGCAGACCTGAAGTGGCCCAACGATGTTCTGATCGATGGCAAGAAAGTCTGTGGAATTCTCACCGAGATGAACGCCGAGGCGACCCGAGTCCGCTACATCGTGGTGGGAGTCGGCATCAATGTGAATCAGGCAAGTTTTCCCAAGGAGTTGCAAGCGACTTCTCTGCGTCTCGTGACCGGAAGTGAGTGGTCGCGCGTCGAGTTGGTAGCAGCTTTGTTAAAATCACTCGACCGCGAGTATCGGCAGTTGCTGGAGGACTTCGAGGCGCGGGAGTCGATCCTGCGACGTTTCGCAGAGAGTTCTTCGTGGGTGAAGGGCAAAGCGGTTCGTATAGAAGAGAATGGTTCCGCCTTCGAAGGAACGACCGAGGGTCTAGATCCGCGCGGCTTTTTGAGAGTGCGAACTCCGAAGGGATTGCAAACGGTGTTAAGCGGAACCGTAAGGGAACGGTAGCGCCGGCATCTTGCCGGTTGTTGCGAGAGCCTGCCCTGAACTTGTCGAAGGGGCGTCTCGCTCTTGGCGCGGTGGGCGAGGACGCCCGCCGGACAGCCGTCGGGACGCCGGCGCTACTCTGAAACCTATGCTTCTCGTCATCGATGTCGGCAATACGAACACTGTGTTGGGCGTCTTCGCCCGCGTGGCCAAGGTGCACCCGGCCGGAGACCAGGACGAAGCTCCGCGCTATGAACGGCTTGTGGCCAACTGGCGCGTCGCCACCTCTCGCACCAGCACGGTGGATGAATACGGAGTGTTGTTCCGCAATTTGTTTTCGATGGCCGGCCTCGAGTCCAAGGGTATTCATGGCATCGTGATCTCGTCGGTCGTTCCGCCGCTCGATCCCGTGCTGCGGCAGGTGTGCGAACGCTACTTCAATCTGCGCCCTCTCGCCATCGAACCCGGGGTAAAGACCGGCATGCCGGTGCACTACGACAATCCGGCGGAAGTAGGCGCCGACCGCATCGTCAATGCTGTCGCAGCATTCGAAAAGTACGGCGGTCCCTGCGTGATAGTAGATTTCGGTACGGCCACTACGTTCGACTGCGTTTCGGTAAAGGGCGAATACCTCGGCGGAGTCATCTGCCCGGGGATCGGAATATCCGCCGATGCGCTCTTTGAACGCACCGCACGGTTGCCGCGCGTCGAGATCCGCAAGCCCGCCCGCGTGATCGGTTCGAACACGGTTGGCAGCCTGCAGTCGGGTCTCTATTACGGTTATCTTGGGCTGGTGGATGGCATCCTCGAACTTTTGCTCGCTGAACTGGGTCAGCAGACGCGCGTGGTCGCGACTGGTGGGCTCGGGCCCATGATTGGCACAGGATCGAAATACATCAAGAATGTAGATGATTTCCTGACTCTCGAGGGCTTGCGCATCATTTGGGAACGGAATGGGTCCGCCCGCAAGGATTCCGCTTCGGCGAAAACCGCGTCCCAGGCCACATCGAAGGCATCGTCGAAACCAGCGCAGCCGAAATCGGAACAGAAGTCCACAAATGGTGACGGCATGCCGGAGAATCCGGCATCGCGTTCTGCCCGCTGACCCGCCGTGGAAAATTACTTCAACTACTTCACAGAAATTGAGGAGCACTTTCAGCGCCGCTGGGGAGGTATCCTGCGGCTATCCCCACTCGACTGGGTGTTGATGGAGACCTGGAAGGATGCGGGAATTCCGCTTCAGGCCGTGCTGCGCGGTATTGACGTGACTTTCGAACACTACGAAAGGCGCCCTTCTAAGACGCGAAAAGTAAATGGCCTGGGATTCTGTTCCCAGGAAGTGCTGGCCGCGGCGGAAGACATGAAAGAAGCTGCGGTGGGCACGGCCGCTGGCGAGCCGGCGCTCGGGGCGAAACCCCGCGCAGGACAAGGGTTTGAGCCGGAAGTGGTTGCGCCATTCTTGCGCCGCAACGCGGATTTACTGGAAGCCGCGAAATTGCCGCAGGGAGGCGGAGTCTCCGCGCGCCCGGTTGCTCTCGATGCTGCAAAAACTCTGCGCCATCTTGCGGAAGAAATCGAAGCGAAACCTGCGGCACGTCTGGAAGACCTAGAGCGCCGCCTCACTGTGCTCGAGGAAAAGCTCTTTGCGGTGCTGCTGGCCTCAACCCCCGATGAAGAGATTGTCACGGTGCGCGCGGAAGCCGACCGCGACCTCGTTCCCTACCGTCGGAAGATGTCCGCAGCGCAGATCGAACAACTGCACAAGCAGTACGTCCATAAGCGTTTGTTGGAAAAATACCATTTGCCGCGGCTCAGCTTGTTTTACCTGTAATTTTGTCTTAAATCTAACTTGGGAAGGGCACGACTTTAGTCGTGCCGTAACGTGGCAAGATCCAGGGCGGCTTTAGCCGCTGAGGTACGCTGTTCACCCCAACGTGACCTATCGTTTCGACGCAGTGATTCTCGGCGGTGGTGCAGCAGGCCTAATGTGCGCCATCGAGGCGGGCAAGCGCGGACGCCGCGTCGCCGTTGTCGAACACGCCGATCGCTTAGGCAGAAAGATTCTGATCTCCGGCGGCGGGCGCTGCAACTTCACCAACATTCGCTGCGAGCCCCAGAATTTCCTCTCTGCCAATCCGCATTTTGCTAAGTCGGCGCTGGCACGGTATACGCCCGCGGATTTCATCGCGCTGGTGCAAAAGCATCGCATTCCTTATCACGAAAAAACGCTGGGGCAATTGTTTTGCGATCGTTCGGCTCGCGACATCTTGGGGATGCTCGAAGAAGAATGCCGGTCCGCCGGCGTAAGCATTTTCCTGAATGCAAAGATTCGAGAAGTAAGCCGGACCAAAGAGTTTGTCGTCCACATGGCAAATGCAGAATTCCACGCGCCCGCGCTGGTCGTCGCGACCGGCGGCCTATCCATTCCGAAGATCGGAGCGACCTCATTCGGCTACGACTTGGCGCGCCAGTTCGGGCTGAAGATCCGCGAGCCGTGGCCGGGCCTTGTACCGTTGGTTCTGAACGCGGAGGACCGTCCCCGCTACTGCGATCTCACCGGCGTTTCCGCCGACGTGATTGCCTCCTGCGACGGGCAGCAGTTCCGCGAAAAGATGCTGATCACCCATCGCGGCCTTAGCGGTCCCGCGATTCTGCAGATTTCGTCCTACTGGAAGAAACCGCAGGAGATCCAGATCGACCTCGCACCGGGAATCGAGTTAACAGCGATCTTTCGGGATCCAAAGACGTCCCGGACGCTGGTGGCACTACGATCAGAATTTCGCAAGACATTGCCGACCCGCTTTGCAGACCGCTGGCTCGATCTGCACGCGCCTGCTTCATGGACGAATAATGCTCTGGCGGATCTCGAGCAGCAGGCGCATGCCTGGACCATCGCACCGATGGGTACCGAAGGCTATGAGAAAGCCGAAGTGACCGCCGGCGGAGTCGACACTGACGAACTCTCAGCCAAGACAATGGAAAGCCGTAAGGTCCCAGGCCTGTTTTTCATCGGCGAAGTCGTGGACGTAACCGGGCAGCTCGGTGGCTTCAATTTTCAGTGGGCATGGGCCTCGGGCGCCGCGGCGGGCAGGGCGTTATAAACTAGCTCACCAGAATCAAGGGGAACACTATGAACGGAATGAGAAGTCTCCTGCGAAGAATCTTTCACGTGGCCGCGGCGACATGCATCACGACTGCGGCGTTGGCGCAGGCGCCCTCGGCCACGCTGCTGGTGCTGGCAAAGAGTGACAATACCGTCGCCATCGTTGATCCTGCAACACTGCAAATTCTGGCCCGTGTCGCCGCCGGCCCCGATCCTCACGAGATCATCGCATCCGACGATGGGAAACTGGCATTCATCTCAAACTACGGCGGCTTGGACAGCACTCTCAACACCATCTCTGTGGTTGATCTGATTGCCCGCAAAGCGTTACCCCCGATCGACCTCGGCGCGTTGCGCTCCACCCACGGGTTGGCGTTTGCGGGCGGCAAGCTTTATTTCACGGCGGAGACGAACAAAGTCATTGGCCGTTACGATCCTGCGAGCCAGCGTGTGGATTGGATCCTCGGCACGGGCCAGGATCGCACGCACATGATCGTCGTCTCCAAGAACCTCGATCAAATCGTTACCTCGAACGTCAACTCCGGCACGATCAGCATCATCGAACAAGTTTCCCCGCCGAACGAAGGTTTTGGTTCGCCGCCAGGTGCGCTCGGATCAGGAACTGCTGCTGGCGGCGTGCCTCCTCAAGGGCCGGGTCCGCTCCCGGGCGGTCGGCGTATGACCTGGAAAGTGACGAATGTCCCGGCTGGCAATGGGGTTGAAGGCTTTGATGTGTCGCCGGATGGCAAGGAAATATGGGCGGCCAATGCACGAGACGGAACCGTCACGATCATCGAGGTCGCCACCAAGAAAGCCGTCCAAACAATTCCCATTCCTGTGAAGGGCGCCAACCGCTTGAAGTTCACGCCGGATGGTAAGCGGGTCTTGATCTCGGGTCTGGGCGCGAATACCGGGGGCATCAGCCTGGTGGTCATGGACGCGTCCACTCGCAAAGACATAAAGCAGCTGAACCTCGGAGGCGGAGCCGCTGGGATCCTGATCCCTCCCGACGGTTCGCGCGCTTATGTGGCTGTCAGCACGAACGACAAGGTCGTGGTCGTGGATTTGCAAAGTCTGGATGTTGTCGGACAATTCTCCGCGGGAAAGCAGCCGGATGGATTGGCTTGGGCTGAGCGCAAGTAAGCCCTGGGGGTCTTGCCGCGGTGTACGGTGGGCAGGGCGCGTGGCGGAGAGAGGGAAATCGAATCCTTGGGACAAGAAGGTAGCCCGACGCCGAGCGCCGGTTCACCGAGACGGCGCCGTTGCTGCCTGGGCAAGCTGCTTTCGCTCCGCCTCAGCGCTCTTGGCTTCTTTGCTGGCCTCCAGGGTCATGTCGCGCGCTCCAAAGCCGACGCCGATCTTCTTGAGGAAGGCGTTAGGCGGAGTGCCGCCGGCAAAAATCCAGACAAAATCGTTCGGAATCTCCTCCGCGGTGCCGTTGACCTCAATAATGACCGATTCCGGCTTGAACTCGACCGGATTCGAGTTGAACAACACCCGCACCTTGCCAGAGCGCATACAGTCTTCAATGCGCTTCGCATTCCGCTCCTTGATGCGGCTGAAGCGTTCGCTCCGATAGGCCAGAGTGACTTGGTTGCCAGTCTGGTTGGCGAGCCCCATCGCGGCCTCCACCGCGCTATCGCCGCCTCCCACGACCAGGATTTTCTTGTTGATGTAGTGATCGGCTTCGATGAGGCGGTACATCACCTTGGGCAGATCCTCGCCTTTGACTCCGAGTTTCCTCGGTTCGCCCGCCCGGCCTAGCGCCAGGATCACGACGCGCGCGCGATACTGATTGTTGACCGTCACGACCGTGAAAATATCGTCTTCCCCTTTCTTAATGTCCTCCACCTTCTCGCCCGTCGAAACATTAAAGTCGGATCGGTTGAGAATCATGTCCCAGAAGGCAAGCAAGTTTTCTTTCGAGAGTTGCATCTTCTTGAACTTGCCGTACATGGGAAATTCCACCGGACTGGTCATCACTAGTTTCTGCCGCGGATACTTGGCAACGGTGCCGCCAATCTCGTCGCGTTCGATCGTAAGGTAGTTGAGCTTGTGCTCAATCGCACGCAGCGAGGCGCTGATTCCCGCCGGACCTGCTCCGATCACCAGAAGATCATGGACGCCAGGGACCGGCCGGCCTTCTCCATTCGCCTTAAGCCTGGCGGCAATCGTGTCCACGCAGTCGCGCCCCTGATTCACCGCATTCTTGATCAGGGCCAGGCCACCCAGCTCTCCGACAATGAAAAGGTTCGACACGGTGGTCTCGTATTCCGGCGTCAGATACGGCATGTCCGCCGCCATGCTGGGACTTGCCATTACCATCGTAATCGCGCCGACCGGACACGCATCCGCGCAGAGGCCGTGGCCAATGCACTTGTGTCCGTTGACGATCACAGCTTTGCCGGCGATCATCGCCAGCACGTCGCCTTCCGGGCAGACGCTGGTGCAAGTTCCGCAGCCGATGCAATAGTTCGTATCGATATGAGGATGCTGCGCCTTGGGACCTTCGGAGAACAGCTTGCCCTTTTCAGCGGCTTCGCGCGCGCGGGCCTCCTTCTTCTTCAGGCTTCTGAGATAGCCCGTGAGGAAGAAGAGGCAAATGATGCCGCCAATCGCATAGGTGATGATCGTATCCATGTTCTAGAAGTATCCCAGAACGAATTGCAGCCCGATATGGAGCAACGCCAGCACGGCGAAAGCATAGCTGAAAGGCTTGTGCACCACGTGCCACAAATGGAAAACCTTCTGGGAACGCGAGAGGAACAGCACTCTCTTGGAGAGAGCAGCTTCTTCGGCCGCCGCGCGAATGGCCTTCTCGAGCTCACGATTCCGAGTGGGAAGAAATCCTCCCAGAGTCGTGAGGGATTCGCCGATGCTGAGCGCATGCCGGCGCAGTCGAGCGACGCGAAACACGCGGAACACGTCGAGGATCATCATGTATACGAGCGCCACTACGATGGGAAGACGGGCCACGCGGTTCGCATCAGGCATACGCAACAAAGCGCGCAAGTCGGCTTCCGGCAGCAGATTCTGCGCCGCCAGTTGATGAGCCAGGGTCTCCTGCAACTCCTGCAATTCCTTCATCGATAATTCGGCGGTGCTCACCTTGCGCGGAATCTGCGCATAGAGATAGCGCCCTACGACCCCGCTTGCCGATACCGCGAACATGATCCAGAAGGCCATGCCCGCGATTCCCCTGAATTTCAAAGTCGAGTGAAACGCGATGATGAAGGGCGCCGTAAGTCCCATCAGCACGTGAATGTCGAGCCAGTGCCGCGTGCTGCCCTTCGTTGCCAGCCACGCCCAATGCTTGCGGATCGGGTACACGAAAATTCCCACGAACAACGCTACGCCCGCAAATCCCAGGTACAGGCCAATCGGTCCACTGGGTCGCAGCAGGTGATGCTTGGGCGAAAATGGGCGGTCGATGGACGAAAGCTTGTAGTAGTCGAAGCCATAGATGAAGATGGCAAGATTTGTGGCAATGGCGAAGACGTAGAGGGCGTAGAGCCGCGTACGATGGCCTCTCTCCGCGTCCGGCACAGCCTTCGCTCCATTGGCGATGCGGGCAGTTGCTGTGGCATTTGCACTCATTTTTGTAGGACCTGCTCTTCTGTGGTTACTGAGAATTTCTTGTATGCCGTGAACTGGTGCAAGTTACGCCAGTGCTGTCTGGGAGTTTCGACCTCTACGCGCGCCTGCGTCGGGAACCAGTACACCTCCTTCGAATCGGAGAATGGCACCGGAGCGAAATCGATCTCCGAGTTTAAGGCCTTCAGGCCAACGTCCTGCAGAGTGTCCGCGATTCCCGCCTCAATCTTTGCGATGGACCCGGTCTGCGGATCGATCCATGCCGTTCCGGAGAGCTCCAGCGGATATTCCCTTCCCCGCAGAGCCAGCGCAGCCGGCGATTTCATACCGGGAACGTGCACGAAACTGACCTTTTCCAGCACCCGGCCGCCAACGACTTCTTCTCCGGCCAGAGTGTACTTGAACGCTTCGGCGTAATAGGGATGAAACACGAGGAACAAGGTGGCAAAGCCGTTGCTCAGCAACATGGAAGTATTCTTGCGGTCGCGCTTGGCTTCCCGCACCGGGATGCGCGATTCGGAGAGATTCAACTCGCCTCCCGCACTGGTCAGGATGACGAGATAGTCGTAGGTTGAGACTTCCTTGAGTTCCACCTTGTCGTCCTTCCCCAGCTTTTCCTGCCGCACCTGTTCCGTACATTTCACGTCCGAGAATTGATCGAGGAATACCGATGTCTGGTTAAAGGTACGCGTGAGCAGATCGTTCAGGTTTTGCGTTTCCGGAGACGCGGCCGGAGTGGCGGCGAAGCCAAGCCTCGCCAGAACAACTACCGCGAGAACAACGAGGGCGGCGTTGGGCGCGATGATTCGTGTGCTGTCCATCATTCGCCTCTTCTCTTCGAATCGAAGCGGTAACCCAGGGAAAACATGGTCTGGTCGTAACTCATATCCCCACGGTTGGTTGTGAAATTCCCTTGCAGGTAGTAATGCGGTCCGAGCGTGGTCTCGACGGTGCCAGTAACAAAGCGGCCGCGAGTGTTGGCCGTCAATGTGGACGCAAAGTTCTGTTGCCCCATCAAGACTTCCAGACGCAGCCGGTCGCTCATTTGCCGGGAAAGCGAGAACGATTCATAGGAACCGCTGCCGAACGAACCGTTGAACTGGGCGAAGTTGGCAGCGGCGCGCAGTTTCAGCCACGGCAGACGTGCAAAGGTGATGCCGTACATTTGGTTCAGGGCAGCCTTGGCGTCCCCGGTGCCGCTGCTCCGGCCTAGATTTGTGGACACCCAAACCTGATTCCACACCTCCAAACGCCCGCCTGCGCTGAATCCCTGGAACAGGTACTTGTCGAGCAATCCGGTGCCAACCAGGTTCGGATCAAACGTCGGGATATCGCGAAAATAGTTGTAGTTGAAGTTCAACTCGAGCCGGGGATGCGGGTTCACCCTTAGCGTGAAAAAGTTGCGCCCCAGTCCGGGCCCCGGGGAAGGCGCGACGGAATTGCCCGTGGGATCGTCCAGTTGCGCCGATTCGTAGATGGCGATGTCGCGCTTGTAGGAGACCGAATCTTCGAAGAAGACAAACGGCCGGTCGAGCGCCCAGTTCACCATACTGACCCCCGCTCCGGTCGTGCTGCTGTAATGGAAGCCGTCGTACTCGCCACCTTCGAAATTGACGAAGGCGCCGCTGATTACGCGGTCGGGACTGTAGTCCCAGGATGACGGGTCGGGCGTCGACCCTCCGAAAATCCCCAAGACCGTGCCCTTGGAAAGCCTCTTGCCAAAATAGCCGCCATCGATGGTGTCGAGGCTCGGCGCCCAAGGCAGATACAAACGGCCAAATCCCGCGACTAGCGTCGAGTTGGGATTGTCGTAGGTGATATTCAGGTGGTAGGTGCGGTTAAGCAGGTTCTGCAATGTCTGCTGGCTGGCCACTGATGCCTTGGTCAGTTCTCCACGCCAGTAGCCGCTGAGGTTCCAGTACGTACCGCCGATTCGGGTAATGTCGCCGCGGAAGACCACACCTACATCCGAACTGGTGACGCTGCTCGTGCCGTGGCTGATGGTCTCAATGTCATCGAACCCGAAGCGTCCACGCGCCCGGTTCACCGAAGGCAGAGGCGGGCGCGGGACCTCTTCGCGAGCTTCTTCATCGGGCGTGTCTCCTTCCGTGAATGAAATGACGGCGGGATACTGCCGTGTGGCGCTGAGCGTGCGCTGCTGTACCAACTCTTCCGCATCACTGCTCGAAAGGTAGGCCAGGTCGCCCGCCTTCACCGGACGCTTGGGAGAGTGAATATCGGTCACTGCCGAAGTTTCGGCGACGACGCTGACTTCGAGTTCGGCGACCACGCGCGGATCGGCGGCGCTGACGCTGGTGCCTTGTGTGGCTGGCAGATTTGTATCTTCGACCTCCAGCTTCATTCCTTCCTTCAGACCTTGGGCCCGTCCACCTTCGAGATAGGCAACGCCTTCGGCCACGTACTTCACCTTGAAGACGGTGCGGAGACTGGGGTCATCGGATCGAGCGATCATCGTTGCCGTTTCCGCGGACGCGATCGGCGCGGCTGCCGGAGCGGTGGGACTGACGGCCGCAGGTTCGCCACTGTTAGCACTCGCCGGGGGTTTAGCGGGTTCGAGCACGGCAACCGCGTCCTTGGATGGGATCACTGGTGCCACCGAGGCGGCTGCGGTGCCAGCATCGGGTTTTGCGGCGCTGGCAATCTGATTCTGCTCGAAAGCGGATGGTCCCGAAGAACCTGCTGGAGAAACGGGAGCCGGTTGACTCTGCGGGACAGGGGCCATGGGCGGGGCCGCGGCCACAGAAGAATTGTTAGAAGGTGGCTCGAACCCGGGCCCCGCAGTTGTTGCGGGCGGAGCGGGCGGAGGAAAGTCCGCGGAATTATCTTCCGGGATCGGCGCCGCCGTGTCCCGCCGTCTGTGGAAGACTCCAATCAGATTGCCCGACGTGGCCGCGACCGGAGCGCCATGCGAAGAGCTGCGCGCATTTTGTACCGCGCCAATCGTAAGAACAATTCGGTTTCCTTCCGTCTTCACCGTGTAGGGATGGGCCTGATCGAGATCGAGAACAACTCGTGTGATCAGAGGACGAGTGCTGTGCTGGCCAGTGCGCACGCGGCGCACTCCGTTCGCATGGACCGCAACACTTCTAATGTTGTCGTTGCAGATGGTCTCGGGAAGGTCAAGCAAAATCCGGTCCGGATTGGATGCCGTCTCAAACGAGGGCTTTACGGGAGCGCTGAGCGTAACTTCCACGCGGAGATCGGCTCCCTGTCGTACCGCCGTCACACTTTGCACCGTCGCCGTCACGGCGGTGTTCTGTGCGGTGGCGCACGACAACAAGAGCATCCAGGTCCCGAGATGTTTCTGCACTGCCGTCATTGTTTGCTGACACTCGCTGGGGCTCCACTTGCCGCCTGAAATTTGGCGTTTCCGCCATCTACTCCTGATTCGGCACGTCGCGAGCCAAGAGCCATTTCTCAACCGCCGTTGCCGCTTCGGTGGCACTGGTAACAATTGACACTGTTGTAGACATACCCGCTGACATTCGGGTGGCTGAAATTGGCAGCGTTATTGCCGCCATGGCAACCAGTGCACTGGAAGACGGAGTAATCGTTCGAATTGATATGGCACGTGGAACACACATTGTTCGCATTTCCATGGCTGGTAGGGAACGGCGTGTACTGCGTGTGGTTGAACGTGGCGCCGGTCCAGGCCGTCGTGGTGTGGCAGGTCTGGCACGTGGTCGGGAAGAACTGCGGCTGCGCCGAGTGACCGGGGTTGGTGGTGTTGTTGTAGTCGGTCTGGTGGCAGCCAATGCAGGTGGTTGGCAGCGTTGTGTAATTGTTGTTGACGTGGCAGTCCGCGCACACTCGCGGCGGCACTGTGTGCGCGCCCGTCAGGGGGAATGCCGTGTTGTTGTGGTTAAAGGTGGAGTCGGTCCAGACGGTCGTATCGTGGCAGAGTTCACACGTGGTCGGGAAGCCGGCCGCCGCGTGCGCCGGATTGGTCGTGCCGGCGTAGTCCTTCTGGTGGCACGAGTAGCACAGTGCGCTGTTTAAGGCGTAGTTGTTGTTGATGTGGCAGTCGATGCACTGCCGCGGCGGAACCGTATGCGCGCCCGTCAACGTAAAACCGGTGGTGGAGTGGTTAAAAGTGGCGTCGGTCCAGAGCACGGTGTCGTGACAGGTCTCGCACGTGGTGGGGAACCCGGTATGCGGCACGGGACTGGTCGCGCTGTTGTAATCGTTCTGATGGCACGATATACAAGCCGTGCTCGTCAGGTTGTAGTTGTTGTTGACATGGCAATCGGTACACTGCCGGGGCGGAACCGTGTGCGAACCAGTCAGCACGAACCCGGTGCTGTTGTGATTGAAGGTCGCGTTCAGCCAGGTCGAGGTGCTGTGGCACGAGTCGCAAGTCTGAGGGAAGTTTGCCGTCACATGGTTCGGGTTCGTAGTGCCTTGAAAATCCTTCAGGTGGCACGTCACGCAAGCCGTGCTGGTCAAGGTGTAGTTGTTATTGACGTGGCAGTCCGTACATAGCCGCGGCGGCACGGTGTGCAGGCCCGTAAGAGCGAATCCAGTGGTGGAGTGATCGAACTTGCCATCGGTCCACAGCACGGTGTCGTGGCACTGCTGGCAGGTTGTGGGGAAACCCGCATGCGGCACCGGCGTGATCGCGCTGTTGTAGTCCGTCTGGTGACAACTGACGCAGACCGTGCTGGTGATGTTGTAGTTGTTGTTGACGTGACAATCGGTGCACTGCCGCGGCGGCACGGTATGCGCGCCCGTTAAAGGAAATCCTGATTTTGAGTGGTCGAACGTCGCCGGCTGCCACGCCGAAGTGTTGTGGCAGGTTTCGCAGGTCTGCGCAAAGCCGCCCGCAACGTGATTCGGATTTGTCGCGCTCTGGAAATCCTTCAGGTGACACGACACGCAGGCCGTGGCGGTGATGTTGTAGTTATTGTTGACGTGGCAGTCAGTGCACTGCCGCGGCGGCACGGTGTGCGCTCCGGTCAAAGCGAAGTTCACCATTGAGTGATCGAAGGTCGCCGGCGTCCAGGCAGCCGTGGTATGGCATTGCGCGCAGTTCGAGGGGAAGTTAGCCGCGACGTGGTTGGGGTTCGTCGTGCCCTGGAAGTCTTTCAGGTGACAGCTAATGCACGTTGTGCTCGAGAGGTTGTAATTGTTGTTCGCGTGGCAGTCGATGCACTGCCGTGGAGGCACGGCGTGCCCGCCGGTCAACGGAAATCCAACCGTAGAGTGATCGAACGTCGCATTCAGCCAGGTGTCCGTTCCGTGACAGGTTTCACAAGTGGTGGAAAACTTCGCGCTGACGTGGTTGGGATTGCTGGTTTTCTGAAAATCCGCGGAGTGACAGGAATAGCATTCCGTGGACATCGTCTGAAACTGGCTGCTGGCCGCGCCTTTGTGACAGGAGTCGCAATCGACTGCCGCGTGCGCGCCCGTCAGCGGGAAGCGGTTGTTGTGCTGCTGGATCTGCTGGATCGAAACCTGCCACCCGCGGACCGTGTGGCACTGCTCGCAATTCGCTCCCAGTTGCCGTCTGTGAATGTCCGCGTGACAATCCTGGCATCGTTGTCCGACGTTGGTGAATACCGGCTTGACGTGACACTGAGAGCAGGTCACCGACTGGTGCATGCCGCGCAGCGGGTATCGCGTTTGATTGTGATCGAATTCGGGAACCGCGCGGATGGGTCTCCATCCATTTGCCGTGTGGCAGTTCTGGCACGGCACGTTCAGATTGCCGTGCGGACTGTGTGTAATTCCAGAGGTCTGCGCCGGCGCGCTTCCCGACGTTCCGGAAAACACCAATAGCCCCACCCCAAGCAGATTGAGCACACCCCAACGCCGCCCCATGACTCGCCCCTTGCCCAGTCATTACAACCAATAGAAATAAAACCGTAAGACGATTTATGACGGGTGATGCAATTCTCTATCCACTCAGGGTAACGACCGCAATGCCGCGGCGATAGTTACACAAGTGCCGGTTGGGAGGTCGATTGGTTCATTGATCAAATTCCCAACGAGGTCAGTATTACTATGAGTGAAGGGTAAGTTCTTCGCGTTGCCTCGCATTTTTTGCTCTGAGTAATTAATGTTCCATTCATAAATCAAGCCCACAAATGTGAACATCCCATGAAAAACTGGAGCGGGCCTCTCCCAGCAACGCTCAGTACGACTTTGAGATATACGTCTGACAGATCGGCGGGCAGGGAATGGAAGGTTGTACAACCTCCGGCGCCCGGAAGGACATGTTGCATTTCACAGCAGTCGAACCGCCGTTCGCCGTTACGGCCCGGTTACTTCGGTCGGGTTGCGGGATTCGTGGGTCCGTGGCAGGCTGCGCAATCCTTTGGTGTCGGTTTGTAGAAGAGCACCGTCTTGGCGGCGACCACTTTCGCCAGTTTGTGACATTCTCCGCAGCGGACGTTCTGATGCGCGCCGCGCAGCGGAAATTCGGTTCGCTTGTCGTGGTCAAAAAGTGACGGCTTCCATCTCATGCTGGTATGGCATTCCGCGCAACGCGTAACATTCCCCTTGGCGAACTGTTTCCCGTGGATGTCTTCGTGGCAGTCCTCGCACTGGGTCGGCGCGGCCTTGAAGTCCACGTTTATCAGCCTGGTTTCAAGGTTCGGGGGATTGTGGCAATCGATGCAAGCCGTAGCGCGATGCGCGCCGAGCAACGCAAATTTCGTCTTCGAGTGGTCAAAGCCCGATAGCTCCTTCCACGACTTTGTGGTGTGGCAGGCCTCGCATCCCGCAGCTGATCCATCGGTTCGCGCTTGCTGCATGCGCTCTTTGAACTGTCCTTTGTGCGGATCATTGTGGCAACTGGTGCAATTCAGATTCTTCCAGTGATAAATGACCGCGGGCTTTGGCTGGAACTCCGCCGACTCCTTGTGACAATCGGTGCAAGGAATCGCAATGTGCCCTCCCGTCAGCACGAAGTGCGTCTGCTTGTGCTTGGCCAGGCTGAACGTGGAAGGCTTGTATCCCTCGAGATTATGGCAGCGGTCACAGGCGTTGAAGTAAGGTGCCGCCGCAAACTGCCCCGCATGCTTGTCCGTGTGACAATCCATGCAGCGGTCGAATTTGATCTTGAACAGCGTCTCCTTCCCCTTCGGGATGTGACACTGCGCGCATTCCAGACGCGCATGCCCGCCCTGCAGCGGATACGCGCTCGAGGCGTGCTCCTTCGCGGTAAAGGTTGATGGCTTCCATCCCTTCACCGTATGGCAGGAAGCGCACTCCACGCCGTCCGGACGCTTGGCGAACTGGCCGTTGTGCGGATCGGGCTTGTGGCAATCCATGCACTTCTGGAAGGCCAGCGGCTTCTTGAAGTCTCCGTTGGCGTGGCACTGGGCGCATTCCACGGTCGCGTGCTTTCCTTCGAGCGGAAACTTGGTTCTGGAGTGATCAAAGCGCTCGTTGACGGTCTGGAGAGAAATCTTCTTCCATCCGTTCGTGTTGTGGCACGACTGGCAGCCTTGGGGGAAGCTCCCGTGATGCGGGTCCTTGTGACAGTCGGAGCATTGGCTAAACGGAATACCCACATACTGCGGCTTGCCGTCCGCTCCGTTCGTGTGGCACTTGGCGCACAGCACCTGGGCATGCAGGCCGGTCAAGGGATAGCGCGTCTTCGAGTGATCGAACTGGGATTGTCCGGACTGGCTGACATTAATCGTCTTCCAGTCCACGAAATTGTGACACGGCAGGCAGTTCGCGCCCAGCCGGCCTTTGTGCTGATCTTCATGGCAGGTAATGCAATCCGTTGTCAGACCGAGATAGGTCCGGCTCGGATCCTTGATTTTGATGAACGCTCGTTCCTGGGGAGAGATGTGTGTAGGGTTATGGCATTTATTGCAGGCCAAGCCGGCGTGCTTGCCTTCGAGCAGGTATCCCGTTTCCTTGTGATCGAACGTCTTGACGTCCCACTTGATCAGCGGAAAATCTTCCCCGTTGTGTTCCGAGTGACAGCGGGCGCATTCCTGGCTGGAGCCAGGGGGAATGTTATAGGTGGCGTGCAGTCCTTTGCGAGCCGAAAGCCGCGTCGCAATTTCGGTGTGACAGTCCAAACACTTCAGCGCCGCCTGGCCGCCAAACTTGTGGCAACTGGCGCAGTTCGTGGATCCATTCAGCGACTGGTGCGGTCGCGAGAGTGGTCCGGGAGAAATCTGTGCAGAAGCTGCCGCCAGAAATACCACGAAACATGCCAAGCAAGGGAATGCGGAAACGGCGAACGGGATGGTGCGCACCAGGATCCCGCAAAGGGACCGTGCCGTTGCATTCTCCAGCATCGTTCGAAGCTGTGCTCTAAGTTCCGTCTTGCCTGGCACCACGCCCCTCGTAGGTCGACCGCACGCCGTGACCACTAATAATTCTTCGCAGTCTAGTTGTCAGCGTCGGAACGCACTAGTTACCGGGAGTACACTCCCGCAACGAGCATTGGGCGATCGTAGCCTCGGCCAAGCAGGCAAGTTTTAAGCGTTGGCCGCATCTAACGAAGGTCTTGTACAGATTTGTGAACTCGATCCTAAAGTGTTTTGCAGAGACGTTTCACAATACTTCGGCTGCGGTCATCAGCGAGAATCGCACCCCACGTAGTCACTCGAACATGCAACATGCAGCCGGAGGAAGGCGACTCATTCGGCCCGGACTGCCGCTGAATCGGGAAAAAGAGCTTGCCGCTATCTCGGAAGACTTTGGAGCAGTGAGGTTGCTTTGCGGGCAATCAGGAAAAAGCTCCTGGAGTGGGCCTCTGCCTCGACGGCAGTTAATTCCGCGCGAGCCGTGGATATCTGGCCGGACTTCATGGCGATTTCTCCCTGGACCAAGCGAGCCGCCAGCCCATAACCCGTGTATCCGAACTTAGCGGTCTGAGCAAGAACTGGGGCCAGCTCTGTGCGGGCCTCCGCCAGCCTTCCGGCGGCTCCATCTGTGCGGGCGGCGGCCAGAGCAGCCTCAAACTGCATCATGATATCGCCGCTCTGCTGGGAGAGCGACACTCCCCGGCTGGCCGGGCCTTGCGCCTCCTGAGTCTTTCCCTCAGCCAGAAGTGCGCGAGTCAAGACGACATAGGAAAGAGCAGCGTCCCCGAGGGCTTTCTGTTTGTCGAAGATTTCGGTAGCGGCATGGGCAAGCGATTCCGCTTCTGCGGCTTTCCCTTGCTCCAGGGCAATCTCAGCCAACTGGATGCGGCTCTCAGCCATTTGAACCTCGACCTTGATTTCTTGCCGGACGGCGATCGATCGTTCCGCAACAGCTCGCGCTTCTTCCAACCGATCCTGCGCGGTCAGAACGCCAGCAATGTCCATCAGGCAGTATCCAATGCCTCGCTTGTCGCCCATCCCTTGCGCAACTGCCATAGCCTCGTCGTAGTTTCCTTTGGCCGCCTCGAGTCGCCCTTGCGCGAAGAGGACTTCTCCTATATTTAGCGTTGTAATGCGTTCGCCGAACTTGTTGCCGATGCGCCGGAATGTTTCCAGAGCCTGTTGCTTGACGCGGAGTGCGCCCGTCAAATCCCCCAGGCTCAACATGACGTTTCCGATATCGTCGAGGTCGGCGGCCACTCCCCGTTCGTCGTTCAATTCCCGCTGGATGGATAGGGCTTCTTCGAGGCGCTTCTTGGCTTGCGGCAAATCTCCCTGCTCGGTAAGAAGGACGCCAAAATTGTGCGAACAGGAGGCCAGGTTCGACTGATCTCCGATCCTGCGGAATTCTTGAAGGGCCTGCTCGAAGGATTTGCGCGCGCCCACAAAATCGCCTTTGTCCGCCTGCAGGTTGGCGATTCCGCCTAGAGCGGCGGCTGCGCTACGAGTATTACCGCCCTCAATCCACAGTTCCCGGGCCTTCGAATAGGCTGCGAATGCCCGGTCCGGGTCTCCCAGACGTATCGATGCCCACGCTTCTCTTGATTTGGCGGCGGCTACCAGAAAATAGCTGCCTTGGGCCTCGGCTCGGGTAGCGGCCGCGGCGGCGGCCTGTTGGCTGCGCCTGAAATCACTCAGAGCCTCCGCCGTCGAAGCCTCGGCTAGGTCGATTCGCGCATCTTTGTTCGCCGGTTCCGGCAGACCGCGCATGAGAGCTACGGTTTGCAGCGCGTCTCTTCCCTGGCCGGCGCGAGCTTGGGCGCTGGCCAACCGAAGGGCGTAGTCCAGATCGTCCGGAAAAAAGTTCCTGAGAGTGCGGTAGATTTCGATTGCGGCGGGAAGGTCATTGGACAATTCACGATACCGGCCTTCGATCGAGAGCTGCCCCTCGCGCGACAGGTTGGTCGAGAGGGCAAAAGCTTTCGCCGCTTCTTCTCGCGCCTTGGCGTCGTAGCCCAGTTGCGACCACGCTTCGGCGAACGCAGAGTGCGAGAGTGCATGCTTGGGATCAGAAGCGATCGCCTTTTCCAAGAGATTGCGGGCGGCAAGCGCATCGAAATTTTCCAACTTCGCCAACCCCTCCGCGTACAGCCGCGCCGCCTTGGGATTGGATGGCAGAGACGACCGTACCTGGGCTGCCTGCTCGCTGGAGATCTTGCCCACTGCCAGGCGCTCCCGCATCCGCGTCCCCGCTTCGGAGATCAGATCAAACAGGTCGAGCTCATTTCCCGTGACCGCCTCTTCTGCAACGGTTTCTCCGGCAACCGCGTCTTGCAGTCGAAGATTCAGCCGGATCAAGCTCCTGTTTCCCTCTCCCACGATAGTGTACGAACCGAGCGCGACGTATTCGGCTCCCAGATTTGACCGCAGACGTGCGAGAGAGTCTTTTGCTAGCGTGTCAGTCTCGCCCCACGGCACCTCACGACTGGCTCGAGCAATTTGCTCTCCCGGGACTATGCGCAGTTGTTCTCCTGCGGCCAGCTCGGTATTCAACATCTCCGCCAGCGCGACGGAAAGCCACGCTGCGTCCGGACGTCCACTGAGATTCCGGAAACCCAGGACCGCGACCGAGGGACGCATCGTCACTGCAGGAAGCCGCGCCGCGGCGGGTCCCGTGCGCTCCGTAGACCGACCGACCCGGGCTCTGTACACGAGAGTGCCGACCGCCATCAACGCCACGACCAGGACTGCAATGCCAGCTCGCAACGCAAGCCGGTTGGTCTGTGGGACAACCTGTTCCACCAAGACCCGCGAGCGGGAGTGGCTTTCCACCACCAGAGTTTCTTCGACGTCTCGGAGCTCTCCGAGCGCCGCTTCCTCGACCTCGCGAACCGCCTCCGTGAACTGGTAGCCTCGTCCAGGAACGTTGACGATATAGCGCCTCTCCTGAGCTGAGTCGCCCAGCGCTTTCCTCAGCACGAAGATGTTCTGGCTCAGGTTCGACTCCTCCACGAAACTGTCGGGCCACAGCATCTTCATCAAGTCATCTTTGGAAACCACCCGATCACGGTTCTCAATCAGCACCACCAGCGTCTCCAGCGTCTTTGGAGTCAGCGGGACCGGGTCCCTGCCGCGCAGCAAGAGCCGTCTTTGCGGGTCCAGCCGGAAAGGTCCGAACTCGTACATGTGCTTGAGCGAGCTGGGCTTCGTCGCCATTGAAAACCTTTGAAAAGTTTTGAGGTCCGCTTTGAAGACTTCCGAGTACGTCTTCGTGCACTCTGCACCGCGTCCGACGGGGAATCAGGAGGTGCATACCTGAGTGGGAAGCAATCTATCACTGTTTTCCCCGCCGGGCAATGAGGAGAGCCGGTGAACCCACGGAAAATAGTCACGGAAATCACCATCGAAACCGACCAAGTTCTGGTGGTGCGTCGCCGGCAGGTGATCCGCCGGTGGTGCGCCGCGTGCCGGGCAGAAACTGAGTTCATCCGGCGCGAAGAAGGGAATCACCCGTTGGACCGAGGAAGAAATCAGGGGAACGTTGTAACCGCATCCGGTAGTCCGCACTTCGCCAAAGCGCCCGACGGATCTCTCATGATCTGCATCAGGTCGCTGCCACATCGGCAAGGTCGCACGAATACCCCGTCTCGGGATGCCAATGGCGATGCTGACTGCGCAGATTGAAAGATCGATTCGAGAATTACGGAGGAAAAAGACATGCCCGAAACAGCTCGCGAAGTTTTTATGGAAATGCGTGAACGCATCGACCACGTGCTGCTGACCGATTGGCATCAGCGCATTGTCACCTTGACCGCCGCCTATGATGCAGCATTCGCCAACGTCAATGACTTGCTTCAACAGGCGAAAGCTGCGGTTATTGCACGGCAACAAAGGGAGAACGCATTGATGATCACCACCCTCTCCATTCTCACCGGAGGTGCGGCCAGCGTTCTTGGCGAGGAGTTGGTCAAGGCAATGCCCGCGGTGGAGAAGACGGTATTCAGCCAGCAAGGTGGTTTGCTAAGAGTGATGAAGGTAGCCGAGGAAGATCGCTTCTTGTACAAGTTTTTCAAGGAAACAACAAAAGATCTTGTGAAAAAGGGAGTCGAGAAGGCCGACGACCTCGCCCTCGATGAGTTTAAGGGGGAGCCCCCAGAGAGCGGTTTCCAACCTGTTGGCATGAGAGTGGCCGAGTACACCGACGCCCTGACTCAAGGTATTGATGCGAGAGCCCAGTTCTTGTGGAACTTCGCCGATTTTCTGTACCAAACTGCCGACACTTGGACACCTGATCTGGCAGACATCTTCAGGCAAGGGCTGTATCGGAACGAGTTCTTCCAAAGAAAACATCTGGCCCCCAGGAAGAAGCTTGAGGAAAACGCGGAATTGGCGCTATGGGCTGCTTGGGCCTTGCCCAGAGATGAGGATTATTGGAACGTGCAGCTCGCGATGGTGCCTTACGGTCGGTCGGAATCGTTTGATTGGGCGCCGGTGCGAAGTCGTTTGATTGAGCTGGGCGTTCCAGAAGATGCCATAACCGCCGGTGTGAAGTGGAACCCTAGGGCTCCCAAGGGTCTGGACGTGATCGGTCTGAAGAAATGGGCCAAGAGTGGCGACTTCGTGCACACGTTGTTCGACGGTATTCCAGGCGCCGGAGGTGCGGTATCCCATTGGGCTCAAACCAAAATGATGCAGGCGACCTATCTCGCGGCAGCGCTTCCGGCCGGGGCAAAGACCGCTGCGTGAGCAGTACCAGCGTCGCCTAGTGGATCGAGACTTGTCATGGGGCAGTCCACAGTGTCTTGCGATGGTGGGTTGTTGAACTGCAGCCCGGCCACTTGTACTGGCTTTTTGCCCAAAGAGTGAAGTCGCTCACGAGGGATGACGATTCGGTGTTCCAGCGCATTCTGAGTACAGTAGCGACGACCCAGAACCATTACGTCAAGACCGCGATCGCCAAGTGTGATCGCAGCAATGAAGCAGTTCTCCGAAGCCTTATTGCGCTCCAGACGAGGATATCAAGGTGAAGGGTTCTGTGCAGCAGGAGTAGTTGAGGTTACCTTCCCATGAGTGGAATGGCGGAGAGGGAGGGATTCGAACCCTCGGTACAGGTGTTAGCCCGTACAACGGTTTAGCAAACCGCCGCATTCGGCCACTCTGCCACCTCTCCGGCTTGCGGAGTTTCAGTTTACCACGGCGTAAGCAGGGGAATGAGGGCTTTATGGGAGTCGGCGCCCTCGCAGGCCCGCTTTCCCAGGAAAAGCCGGATTCTTGTTCGTGTTTCGTAACGCGGAAAAATCTGCGGCGAATTTCGCGCTCGCCTCGTTGACAATGCCCTCAATCCTGAGGGGGGAGAGGAGTGGCTCTGGACGACTGCCCGAATTGCGGCGGCACTGGATATGTTGCGAAGCCTGTGGACTTGAACGGAAAGTCCGAAGGCGTCGCATTTATCCGATTGAAATGTGCTGCTTGCGGGGGCACAGGCCGGACGCATCCAATCCCACCTTCGACCGCCGGCTGACCGCACGGCTTGCGGTGCTTGCGAAAACGTTCGGAACCGGGCCGTCTTACTTCCCGTCCCTATGGGTGATGGTCCGGGCCGCACGTTGAGCGACACTCCACTTTGTCTGATGTTTCTTGAATTTGATTCGCCTGTCGCGCTATCGAGCGTTCAGGCAATTCCAGCAGCTTTGACGCGAGTTCGCCGCCCGGAGGAGGACTCCGTCTCCAGCCGATTCCGTCCGTTTGCCTTGGCGCGGTATAGCGCTTTGTCAGCCGCCTGCAGGACATGCTCGCGGTCAGATCCTTCTTTCGCAGAAGTCGCGACACCGATGCTGATGGTCACCGAAAGCGGCGCCGGAACGGATTCCTGAGCGAGCTGTCGAATTGCATCGCCCTTTCGCGCACGGCCGCGAGGTCGCTGGTTGCGGCGGTCCGGGCCGCGGGGGACTTGGCGCCGATCTTCGCGTCGCATGCGGAACTTCGACGATTCGATCGTCTCACGCAAGCGCTCCAGATGATCCACAACTTGGCCGGTGGTTTTTCCCGCAAAGAGAATGTTGAACTCTTCGCCGCCACAACGGTAGGCTTGTCCCCCGCCGGTCACCCGCGCCAGGCTCGCCGCGACCAAGCGTAAAACCTGGTCGCCGATGTCGTGGCCGTAGGTGTCGTTGAACCGCTTGAAGTGATCGATATCCACTACGGCGATCGAATAGGGAGCCTGCAGCCGGAGAAGCGCGTCGTTAAAGGCGCGCCGCGAGGGAAGCGTCGTCAGTTCATCATGATAGGCAAGAAGGTAGGAGTTCTCGATGATCGAGGTCGCGAGAATGCATGCCGCAGTGGCCGCGTACATGGTCGAAACTCGTGTTGTCCCGGTGAAGCGCAGCGACAGGAAGAAGGCGGAGAGCGACCACAGCAAGGCGCTGTCGACAGGCTTTCGTGTGAACAAGAAGCGCGTCAGTAAGAAGAGGGCTGCCGCAGCGAACACAAATAGAGCGTAACCCGGCAAAGAAACTGTGGTGGTCAGGTGATGCGCACGGGCGGCGGGGATTGGTGATCCCTCTGCCCCGCGGCAGAGCACCGCCACGATCACGAATTGCACGAACAGCATCAGGCCGACCGGCGCGGTGGCAGAGACGGTGAATCCACGCTCATGCATCAGCGCAATGAGCACGAAGTCCAGCGGCACCAGCACAGCGGCTGCCTGCACGGCCACCCATCCCGGGGTCCCAGGCGAGACATGTCCTCCACCAAAAAGAGCAATTGCCTCTTGGGCCAGAGACAGGACCAGCAATGCGAAGAGGATGCGGCTGGAATGGAATCGCCACGCCAGCAATATTCCTCCGATCAGTGCGCAATAGTAAAGAAAGCTGAGTGCCGGTAGAGCCAGCGTCAGCCAACCGGAATACGCGAGCAGCGCAACACTCAAAAGCAGAATTCCGCCGGGCACTGCCAGAGACTTTAGTGTGGTTTTGCTCCACATCCGCAAGGCACGACTCCAGTGAGACAGACTCCTTCGGAATTATCTCTGGTTGGCAGTCACGAAGAAAATTGGCCGCGCAGGTTCGCACCGGAATGAAACTCAATCAGCGCTAATTCATGCCGAACCTCCCTATTTGAAACTGAGGGCCATTCTTGCCGCTACAGACCTTTGTGTGGGCTTAGTTTTGGCTGCAACTGAGCAGTTTCTAACTAGACTTGCCTGTTCGATTAAGGACGGTTCACTTATGCGAATTCTTATTGCAGAAGATGATGAAGCGCTAGCCAAATTCGTGCGCCAGGGTCTGGAGAGCGAGCACTACTCGGTAGACGTTTTGTCGGATGGCGAACAGGCTCGGACCGCGGCCACTCAGTTCGAGTACGACGTCGTGATTCTCGATCTGAACCTGCCGAAGCTGGATGGGGTCAGCGTTCTGCGCCACTTGCGCTCGAAGAAGCCGAGCCTGCCCGTGCTGGTGCTGACTCAGCGTACGCGGGTGGAAGACCGCGTACAGTGCCTGGATACAGGCGCGGACGATTATTTGGCCAAGCCATTTTCGTTCAGCGAACTTTCTGCCCGCATTCGGGCGCTGGTGCGGCGCAGCCACCTGCCTTCGGAGTCCGTGTTGATCGCTGCCGACCTCAAACTCGACCGGGTGCAGCGGCTCGTCGAACGCGCCGGCCGCAGGATCGATCTGACAGCGAAAGAGTTTTCTCTCCTGGAATACCTGCTGCTCAACGCCGGGCGCCGAGTTACTCGCTCCATGATTATTGAACACGTCTGGAATTTGACGTTCGATACCACGACCAACGTGGTCGACGTTTACATCAATTACGCTTCGTCGCAAGTGGACCATCGCAAGGTCGGCAAGCTGGCGATGGCGATCCAGGTCGCTTTCCAGGAACTCGGCGTATTTCCCGCCTCCACCACCCAGATCCCTATCGATCCCACCGAGCCGATGCCCTTCAGCACGGTACAAGCGATCGAGAATACGAAGCACAGCACCGAACTGGGACGCATCTCCCCCCATCCGGAAGGTTCGCTGAGCACGGCTTCTCAAGAGGCCAACCTGACAACGCTGCAGATGGAACTGCAGCAAGCCTTGCAGCACGAAATCGCGTTGCATACGGTCGCTCTACACCGCGAGGTCGAAGGCCTGGTGATCAGCTTGCGCGAGTTCGGCTTCTTCGACAGCGGGTCGGCTGCATTGAAATCTTCGGCGTTTCCCGCGCTGGATCGCATTGCGTCGATCCTCGCAGTCCGAACCTGCCGCTTGCGCATTGAAGGTCACACCGACAACGTTCCCATCCACACCGCGCAGATGGCATCCAACTGGGAACTTTCGACCGCCCGTTCTACCGAGTTGGTCCGTCTTCTCATTGTGCGTTACCGCTTTTCTCCCGAGCGCCTGTCGGCCGCCGGTTTCGCGGAATATCATCCCATCGCCAGCAACGACACGCCTCAAGGACGGGCCCAAAACCGGCGCGTCGACGTAGTGATCCTCAGCGATCACATTGTTAATAGCAGCCTGCTCGCCGACGCCAAACCTTCAAAACCATCCCCTGCCATCCCTTGAGGCATACCTTTGCGCCACATTTCTCTCCTCTGACTCTCGCTTTTCGCGATCCCCTAAAGTCGCTTCCTTTCCCCGTCGATGAACTCCTAGTCACCCAACGGAAACTGGGGCGAACTTTCGCTTCATTTGGGAGCGCACGAAGTGAGCAAAGAGATCCTGACAGCGAAATTGGTCGTGGGCTTCGGCCCATCCTCCACAGCCGCAGCCCGAAAGGCCTCGGCATGACTACCGCAGCAGTGCAACCTGCTCCTACTCAGGCCGGGCCTCCCGATCCTGACCTGGTGCGCATCCGCGACCTCGTTTATCAGGTAGCTGGCATCTTCCACCCGGACAACAAGCTGCGCCTCCTTCTCGACCGCTGTGGCCGGCGCATGAAAGAGTTAAAGACGCAAACCCTGCGCGAATATTTCGATTGCCTCACCATCAAGCCCTCGCGGCAGACCGAACTGATCGCGCTGCTCAACGAAATCACCATTGGCGAAACCTGTTTCTTTCGCAATCAGCCTCAACTGGATGCACTTCGCCAGGTCGTCATTCCCCAGGTCTTGGAGGCCAAAGCCAAACTCCCTCTCCGTCGTCTGCGCATCTGGAGTGCCGGCTGTTCCACAGGCGAAGAACCTTACACGCTTCGGATGCTCCTTCTGGAAGAAGCCCAGGGCCGTCTCAAGGATTGGACCATCGAGATTCTCGCCACCGACCTCAATGAGCGCTCTCTAGCGCACGCAAAGAATGCGATCTATGGCACTTACAGCACTCGCAATCTGACTCCGTACTACCGCCAGAAATATTTCACGCTGGCCGGGGAACAGCTGCAGGTCCAGCCTGCCGTTCGCGACAGCATCACCTTCAGCCGCCTGAATCTTTCCGACGACGGTCGCATGACCTTCATGAAGGGCCTCGACGTTATCTTCTGCTGCAACGTGCTCATTTATTTTGACCTGGTTTCCAAGAGAAAGGTGATTCAGCACTTCTACAACAACCTTCTCCCCCACGGATATTTCTTTCTGGGTCATTCCGAGTCGTTGTTCGGAGTGTGTGACGACTTCCGGTTGGTCCACTTGCCGGGCGCCACGGCCTACATCAAGGGCGAACGCACTCAGGCGGGAAAGTAGGTACCTATGAACACGGCTGCGACCAAGGCTACGCTGCTCAATCGGGTCGACGCGCTGAATCAGATTCCGACCATTCCGGCCGTCCTGGCCCCATTGCTTCGCTACCTGCAACAGCCGGTGGAGCAGCTTGACGTGCAGAAAGTCACCGACATGATTGCCCAGGACAAGTCCCTGGCTGCCCAATGTCTGCAAATGGCGAATAGCCCCCTGTTCGGGCGCTGGCAAAAAATTGATTCGCTGCGCGGCGCAATCGTCGGGCTCGGATTTCACCGGGTCAGCGACATCGCCATGACTTGTGGCGTGCTCAACATGACGCCGAAAGACGGAGTCGGTATTGATCCCGTCGTCTTCTGGGAACATTCGTTGGGATGCGCGCTCGTCTGCCGCCATCTTGCCCGCATGATTTCCTATCCGGATCCCAGCAAGGCGTATCTGGCCGGACTGCTTCACGATCTCGGCATCATCGTCAATTTGTGGGTCTGGCCAAAAGAATTCAGCGCAGCCTTCGAGGTCGCACGCTCTGAGGGAATTCCGCTCCACGAAGCGGAACAAAAGGTTCTCGGATTTACTCACTGCGAGAGCGGCCGTTTACTCGCCGACAAATGGGAACTCTCTCCCGACCTCCGCGAGGTCGTGTCGCTGCACCACACTCCCCAACAGTCACGGGATCATGCTGGACTGGTCGTGCTGGTAGAACTCGGCGACCTGCTTTGCCGAATGAGTGGACTGAACTACGGCTACTCCGAAAACCGCCAGGTCAACCTGCTGGAACAAACGGGTTTCGCCGTGCTGGCGCAGCAGTGCCATGGACTCCAGAACTTTGATTGGGCCCGCCTGACCTTTGAAATGGATTCCTACCTGGACGAGGTGCATGCACTCGTCCGCGCGATCTACCGGACGTGACCCGAAATATCGAAACCCCTCGGCAGGTCCGCGTGCTGGTGGTCGACGACAGCGCGTTCATGCGCACCGCGCTGTCTCGCATGATCGCCTCCGAGTCTGGCTTTGAGGTCATCGCGACCGCTGGCAGCGGATCCGACGCGCTCGAAAAAATCTCTTCCCTCGATCCCGATGTTGTCACGCTCGATGTCCACATGCCGGGGATCGATGGACTGGAAACTCTGCGTCGCATCATGAGTCGGTTCCCCCGCCCCGTCATCATGGTCAGCGCGGCGACCGAAAAAGACGCGGACGACACCTTCGATGCGCTCGCCGCCGGAGCCTTCGACTACATCCCGAAACAATTGTCGCCCACGTCACTCGACATCTTCCACATCCGGACCGATCTCGTAGCCAAAATTCAAGCCGCCGCACAATCGCGCAACTCACGTCTACACGATGTCGGCTCCAGAAAGCCTGCACGGTCCTCCTGGTCAGAAACTCAGAACCAACATTCTCCGCGCATTCCCGCTATCGTCGCCTTGGGAACTTCCACCGGCGGCCCCAAAGCTCTCCAGGAGATTTTGCCTCTCTTCCCCCGGGACCTTTCGGTCCCAATCCTCATCGTGCAGCACATGCCCCCTGGCTTCAGCGGTCCTTTCGCTCATCGCATGAACGCGTTGTGCTCCGTGACCGTGCGCGAGGCAACCCACGGAGAAGCGATTCTGCCGGGCGTGGTCTACATTGCACCCTCTGGGTTGCACATGAGCCTAGAGCGGCCATCCGGCTCGCAGGCCAAAATCTGCCTCACCTCTCATCCAGCAAATTGTCTGCACATTCCTTCAGTGGACGTCCTGATGAGGTCAGTGGCCGAATGCTTCAGAAACCTCGCGATGGGAGTCATCCTGACTGGAATGGGGTCCGATGGTGCGGAGGGGATGAAGGCCATCCACCGCCAGGGCGGCCTCACTATCGGCCAGGATGAAGCCAGTTGCACCGTCTACGGCATGCCGCGCACCTGCGCCCAGTTGGGCGCCCTCACCCGTGTAGTCCCGCTCTCAGAGATACCGGGCCAGATCCTGCAGGCTACGCGTTATCGCAAGCGTGCCTGATCGAATCTTCGGTTCCGATCCGAACTCCGTTGCGGTCCAGTTGTTGCCTCACTTTCCGCAGCAACACCTCCGTGGAAAACGGCTTCGCCAGACATTCTTCCTCATTGCCCTCTCGCAGTCCCATCTGCTCTGCATATCCGGTAACGAATAAGATATTAAGTCCCGGGTTCGTTCGCCGAAGTCTCCCCGCCAGCACCCGTCCCGTTTCCCCCGGCAGAACCACATCCGTCAGCAAGAGTTCCACTTCTCCGCTGCGCTGAGCGTAGACCCGCATCGCGTCCGCCGCATTCTTTGCGGTCAAGACCCGGTATCCGGCGGATCGCAACACCTCACCGGTCACTTCCCGCACAAACTCTTCGTCTTCCACGAACAGAATCGTCTCCACGCCCCCCAACGTTTCCCCTTCCGCGACCCGACTCCGACCGCTTGCCTCTTCCAACCTATCGGTCGCTAGTACGCACATGGCAGTGTCCTCGACTATTGCTCAGTAGCCCGCGAACCCTCGATCCCATACTGCGCCGATCCGCATCTTGCTGTAAGCAGATCGGCTGCCAAAATGATCTGCAAGCGACTCTCCGCAAGAGTTGAAGGTAATCTAGGTACTTAGGTGGGGAGAGTCTCTCGAGATATCGCGCGCGATCCTCCGCTGTCGTTCATTTCAGGAATCGCGTAGGGAACGGGAGACCGATTCGGCACAACCAATCGGTCGCGCCCAACCACCACCTACTTCGGACTCGTTAGAATCGTTTCATTTGGGTCGAGCACGATTTTGTGCGTACCAGCGGGAGCCGATAGACGAAACGAGGACTCCTCGCCATCGGCGAAAACTCGTCCCAGCAGCACCTGCTGCCTCCCGGCCGTCACCGCGTATATCGGGACCGAAGTCACCAGATCTTGCGGCGCATCTTTCTGCAGGATCGTTCCGCTCACGACCGAGCCGGCACCCTTCGGCGTGAACTTCACTCCCCTGAGTTCCAGCTTGGGCAGCGATGTCCCGTTGATCCACCCGTTCAGAAACCAGTCCAGCGAACTCCCGCCTTCGTAACGCAGCGCCGGAGGAAGATCTTCTGCGAAAACGTCCAGCAGTTCGCTCGTGCTGATGGATCTGCCTGCGTAGCGCTCCCGCACTTTCCTCAAAGCGCGGACGAAGGGCTCCTCAGAACTGCCGCTGCTCTGGCCCTTGCGTCCCCCTTCTTGCACGGCGGCATCTCTCAACATCGTCCGCAGCATGTGAAACAGCCACGTCCCCCGGCCATAGAGAATCTTTTCATATCCTTCGGGAAACCGCGACGACAGCAACCGAATACCCAGAGTCACCGGACCTGCTTCCATCGGAGTCATTCCATCTTTATTCTTCGCGACTAGGTCCCGGCGGTACTTCTCCATCACTTGCCGAAAGCCAGCAGCATCCTTTTCTTGCAGCATCATCAGGGCGCAGTAATTGGCCAGCCCTTCAGAAAACCACTGGTCGCGATAACTGTTCCAGGTAATCAGATCTCCCCACCACTGATGCGCGGTCTCGTGCGCCGGAATCGATTGCTGGACCAAGACCCGGTAAGGCTCAAAATGCAGTTGTTCGCGCTCCTGTTGATTGAGAAACGCATAGGACGAAAGAAACACCAATCCGGGCCAGCCTTGGCTGTCGCCTCCCGGCATCTGTGTCAGAGCCAGATGACTGTACGGATATGGACCAAAGCGATCGGCGTAATACTGGATGGCGCGCGCCGCGGCCTCTCCGACCGTCACTTCATTCTGCGCTGGGGAAGGACGACTCGGTACAATCAACTGCCGTCTTCGGTTCGTTGGATCGGACGGATTCGGCTCAATCACTTGAATTTTGGGACTCGGGAAGTTGCGCTCCACTCCTGCCGTCGCATAGGTCTCCACCGGGACGTCTCCCGCCATTACCGTAGCTATTTTGTACTTGCCTAGGTTGAATCCCGCCAAAGGAATCGGCCGTTCCGACACCCAGCGTGACGTTTGCTGGCCATCGGCCTTCGGGGTCGTCCCCCCGGACGCAACTGGTGTCGGTTTACCCGTCGCAACTAGCGTCCAGCCTTGGGGGAAATCGAACTCCAAGTCGAAATTCGCCATCGCCATTCCACGATTCGGATACCACGTCCCTCGCGCGCCTACATAAAGCAATCCGCTGCCCGCCTCCGCCAGAACTTCGCCACCATAGACAAATTCCAGATCGATCCTTTGCCCGGACCGCGCCGGCTCTGGCAGTATCACCGCCAACAGATCATTCCCCCGTCGCGAAAGCTGAGTCCCTTCCACCGCCGGATTGTGAATGAACTCCACCGGTTGGCCACCGAGCTTGACGCTTTCAACCTGGAGGAATCGCGACAACTCAAACAACAGTGTGCGCGGTCCGCCTTCTCGCACGTCCAGACGCACGCGGGCTCGCGCATGAATCCGTTTGGGAGGCTGCACCTCGGTCCCGATCGTATAACCGCGTACTTCGACCCGGCCCGCGCGCGCTCTCTCTTTGTCCGGTGCTGGCGTCCTGATCCGGATGGTCTGAGAATTCTCTGCAACGCTGGGCGAAAATGATGTCCAGACGTCGTAATAGGTATCACCGGTAGCGGCCGCCTTCGCCTGCCCGGCCTGAACCTGCTCCGACGCAGCCGAATCGAAGTAGACGTTGAAAACGCCCAACTTCGTTCCCTGTAACCGAGCGTGCAGGTACCGATCTTCCGCGGTCTCTGGCTGCACCAGATCCGCCCGCTCGGAAGAAGTGGGGTTGCCTTTCACCGGAAGCATTCGGCTGAAGGTCATGAGCAACCTTGTGGCATCCGCGTTGGCAAGATTCTGCTCTGTCGCTCCCCAGCGTTCAACAAACTCCTTACCGTCGGTTGCCCGCAAATCGGGGCGCAACTCGCTCGCCGCATCATCGTTGAAGCGAAAATAAGCAGTCGCAAAGTGTTCCTCCAGAATTGCCATGCCGGTGAACAGGCTCATCGATCTCCGTTCGACTTCGTTCGGAGGCGTCAACAGGACTTCGCCGTAGCCCTCAAAAAACGCTCCGGTAATCCGGCCCATCACGTCTTTTGTGAAGCCGATGGTGCCGTCCTCTAAAGTGATGTGAACCGCCGATCGATCCAGCGACGCGCCCCTCACCTGATACACCCGGGCCGGATCGAGGCCCACGTGTCCGAGTTGCAGATAGAGTGCCTCGGCCGGCTTTGCGGGAGGGGTCTCATCCGCCGCGCGCGCCGCCGGCAACAAGCAAACCGCAAGCCAGATCGCCGCCGCAACACGCAAGCCTTGCGCCTTAAGTAGTACCTTCGTCACGTAGGTAGGGCTCTCCCTCATTGCTAGAATGCGCCTGAATGCGGCTACGTGTCACCATCCTCTTTATAGGACTGACTGCCCTCACCGGCGCGTGGGCTGACACCATCCATTTGAAAAATGGCCGCACCATCGTCGCCGATCATGTCCGCGAAAACGGCACTCATTACGAATACGACGTTGGCGACGACTCTTACGCCATCCCCAAATCGGTCGTAGATCATGTGGATGCTGGAGGAATGCCCGCTCTGGCGACATCGGGAACAGCGAAGGTCGCCGACCTTCCGGCCTTTACGCCCGCGGACAGCCTCGCCAATGAAGGCGATCTCGTCACCCGCCTCATCAAAGACGGCAAGGTCAACCCCGAAGCACTCGTCAGCCTCGAGAGCAAAGGCAATGCCGAGTTGAGCGCGACCGCCGATTTCATCGCCGGAAAATTTGAATTCGAACACGGCAACATTGCCCAGTCGCGGCAGTATTTCGAGAGCGCTCTTCGCTTTCAGCCGGACAATTCCACCATTATTGTCTATTACGCTGCATTGCTGGTCCGCACCGGCAACGCCTCCCAGGCTCTGTCCTATGCCCAGCGCGCCGTACGGGCTGCGCCCAATTCGGCCGACGCCTACACCATGCTCGGCTATGCCCAGTTCGCCTCCGACCACACCAAGGAAGCGGTCACCTCCTGGAAGCGTTCCCTCGAGTTACGCCCCGACGCCAAGGTCGAGCAGTTCCTGGCCAAAGCGCAGCGTGAGCAGAGCGTCGAGTCCGACTTCGCCCAGGGAGAAAGCAGTCACTTCGTTCTCCACTATGAGGGTAAGCAGACGTCGGAAGCGCTCCGTGCACAAATCCTGGCCGCACTCGAATCCGACTATGACGACCTGGTTCGCGATCTCGGCAACCCGCCCCGCGACAATATTCTAGTAACTCTCTACACCGAACAGGCGTTCTTCGATGTCACGCACGCCCCCACCTGGAGCGGAGCGATCAATGACGGCAAGCTGCGCATCCCGATCAGCGGCTTGAGTTCGATGACGCCCGAACTGGCGCACGTTCTGAAGCATGAACTGGCGCACTCGTTTATTACGCAGCTATCCGGAGGCCGCTGCCCGCCCTGGCTGCACGAGGGCATCGCTCAGCTCCTCGAGCCCAAAAGCCTCGGCGGCGATGGACATCAGCTATCCCTGCTCTTCAAAGCCCAACGCAATATCCCGCTCAATGCCCTGGAAGGGAGCTTTACGCGATTCTCCGGCGGTGAAGCCTATGTGGCCTACGCCGAGTCGCTGGCGGCTGTGTCCTTCATCAACAACTCCTATGGCATGAGCGATATTCAGCGCATCCTGCAACGCATCAGCGAGGGCAGCTCCACCGAGGCCGCCCTGCGAGCCACGATTCATTCCGACTACGGGCAGTTCGAATCTGACTTGGCCAGGTATCTTGCCGACAAGTACGGCGACTAGACCTTCGTGCTTCGGCTTGGTTTGCCCAGTACCCATTCCTGTGCTAGCTTCGCCTTGGGCCACCCTTTGATGAGCTCTTTCTTTCACTCCAGCGTCCCTGGCGGTGCCCTCACGGTCGAGCCCGTCCCGTCCACATTTCCTAAGATCGTGGGAGCAGACATCGCGGCCGACTTTCTGGGGAAACGCGTGGCCGGGGATTTCTATGACTCCGTCCGCGTCGGCCCCGAGCGCGTTCTATTTGGTCTGCTCGATGTCGCCGGACGCCGCGAGGATAACCGCGGCATCCTCGCTGCCGCACAAGAAATCTTTCGCAACTTTGGAGCTGAGCTCTTCTCGCACCCCGACATCAACGAATCCGAGGCCATGACGGAACTTAGTCTTCGCATCAATCGTGGCCTTATCGAAACCTCCCGTGGCGTCCACCCCTGCCCGGCATTTATCGGCTGCTATCACGAGAAGCTCGGTACGCTTTGCTACACCAATGCCGGACACACGCCCGGACTTCTCCGCGACAGCAGCGGAATCACCGCGCTCGCTTCGACCGGCCTGCCTCTTGGACTCTTCTCCCACGTCACGTGCGATGCTCCCACCGTCGGCCTGGAGAAAAATGCTGCTCTGCTACTGGTTTCTCGAGGAGTGGTCGAATGCGAGGGCCACGCCGGGCCCTCCAGTGAAGAGTTCGGCCTGGAACGCATCAAGCAGCTTTTCCAAGCTGCCCCGGCCGGCAGAGCTGAGGCGCTCTGCGCCTTCGTTCTCAGTTCCGTCCGTGACTTCGGTGGCGACTCCCCTCAATGCGACGACCGAACGGCCCTCGCCCTGGTGCGGACCGCCTGACCTCCTGCGGCCAAACGTCTACCGCCGCTAAAGCGTCAAATTTAAGAGGTTGAACCCCGGGCTTCCCTCCGAAGGAGTAAAATATTTGGATCGGCCCCAAACCACCCTTTATCCGCAAGCCCAGGAAGCGTGGCGGCCCAATCAATTTTATGAAGAAAACAAGCCTGGTTCTTATTGCTTTGGCATGCCTGCCCCCACTTGCGGCCGGACAAGTCGTCGAAGAAATCATTACCCGCGTCAACAATCAGATCATCACACGTTCGGAGTTTGAACGGAGCAAGGATCAGCTCAAGGAAGAGGTCAAGCAGCAGGATCCCAAAGATCCCGACAAAGCCTACGCCGATCGTGAAAAGGACGTGCTCCGCGATCTCATCGACCAGCAGCTTCTTCTCGACAAGGGGAAAGATCTCGGCATTACCGGCGACACAGAGCTCATCAAGCGCTTGGACCAGATGCGCAAAGACATGAAGCTCGATTCCCTCGAAGCTCTGGAAAAGGAAGCCACCAAGCAGGGCGTCTCCTGGGAAGACTTCAAGCAGAACATGCGCAATCAGATCATCACCCAGAAGGTGATTGGCGAGGAGGTCGGGGGAAAACTCTCTATTAGCAAAGAGGAGGAGCAGAAGTTCTACGACGACCACAAGAGCGAGATGGAACAGCCGGAATACATTCGTCTTAGCGAAATTCTCGTCGCTCCGAAAAGTGCCCCGCCCGCCATCACTCCCGCACCGGACCCGGGCGCGGCGGGTTCAGTCCCCGCTGCCCAACCTCCAGTCGATGAGGCCGCCAAACAGGCTGCGGACGCCGCCGCTCTCAGCGCCGCCGAAGCCAAAGCCAATGATCTCCTCAAACAGATTCACGCGGGCGCCAATTTCGAGGACATCGCCAAGAAATATTCTGACGGCCCCTCGGCTGCCGACGGCGGCGCACTTGGCATGTTCAAGCGCGGACAGCTTGCAAAGGAACTCGAAGACAAAACATTCGCCATGAAGGCCGGCGACGTAACCGACGTGATCCGCACGAAACAGGGCTACGTGATCCTGAAGGTCGTCGATCACCAGATGGCCGGCATTCCTCCAATGAAAGACGTGCTTCCCAAAATTCAGGACGCGCTCTACTACGAGAAACTGCAGCCCGCTCTCCGCGCCTACCTCACCAAGCTGCGCGAAGACGCCTATATCAAATACGCGGATGGCTACGTCGATACCGGCATGAGTCCCAATCAGACCCAGCCGGTCGAAACCGCCGCGGCCAAGGAAGCCGACGCCAAGAAACTGGCGAAAAAGAGACATAAGAAGTTGGGCATACTCTGATCCTCGCTCGCGATGCGTCCTTTATACTCAGACAGCCGATGAAAGACTTTTACATCTGTGATTGCGCGCGGCAAGAGAACAAGGTCATCACTTCGACTTTCGTGGTCGTCGGCAAGCAGATCAAGCCCAAGAAGACTGGAGAACCCTACCTCGCGCTCACGCTCGGCGACCGCAGCGGCCAGCTCGAAGCCAAAATGTGGGACAACGTTGAAGAAGTCCTCGACGCCTTCGAGCAGGATGACTTCCTCAAGATCAAAGGCCTCATCAACAAGTACAAGAACCGCTTTCAGCTCACCGTCCACAAGCTGCGCAAGCTGGGTGAATCCGAGATCGACTTCGCCGACTACCTTCCCAAGACCACCAAGAACGTCAACGAACTCTGGCAAACCTTGACGAGCTTTGTCTCATCATTCCAGAATCCTCATCTCAAGTCACTCGTCCAGGCCTTCATGGCCGACCCTGAAATCGCTGCCGCCTACCGCAATGCTCCCGCGGCCAAAACGCTGCATCACGCATACATCGGCGGTCTGCTCGATCACGTCGTCTCTTTGTTCCGTTCGTGCGACCTGATGTGCAGTAACTATCCCCAGATCAATCGCGATCTCCTTCTCACTGGCGCCTTTCTGCACGACATTGGCAAGATTCACGAACTGACCTACAACCGCTCGTTCTCCTATACCACCAAGGGCCAGCTTCTTGGCCACATGATCATCGAACTGGAAATGTTGCAGGCCAAGCTCGCTCTCCAACCCGGATTCCCCGACGAGCTGAAAACGATGGTCGAGCACCTCATCATCAGCCATCACGGCCAGTACGACTTCGGCTCCCCCAAACTGCCGATGTTCCCGGAAGCGCTCATGCTGCACTATCTCGACGATCTCGACTCCAAGATGGAAGCCATGCGCGCCCATTTCGAGCGCGAAGCGGGTTTCGACGGCCCCTGGACCAGCTACAACGCCTCCCTCGGCCGACCGCTTTTGAACACTGAGAAGTTTCTTGCACCAAAAAAAGTCTCGCCACCGGAAGATGCCGCGGCGACCCGCGATACCGAACTCGACGAAATCTCTGATCCAATTCCCACCTTGCCCGGCATCGAGCCGCAGCGTTAAAGTAGTCTTCCGCATCCCACTTCTGAGCGCAGGTATGTGACTATGCCCAGACTCAAAGCTCCGAAGAAATCCGCAGAAAAAAAAAGTCCGCCGCTCCCGCCGGCTGCCGCGTAGGTTTGCCCAACGTTCCGCCCATGTATGGACTGAAACCTCGCCAACAGTACCTGCCCTTTAGCCACGCCGAAGAACGGCTCACCAACTCGCGCAACTATTGGATCTGCACCGCCCGCCCCGACGGACGCCCGCACTCCATTCCTGTCTGGGGTTTTTGGATCGACGGAGCCCTCTACTTCGGCACCGCGCGTTCTTCGCGCAAAGCTCGCAATCTCGCGCACAACGCCGCGGTATCCATCCATCTCGATTCCGGCGACGATGTAGTCATCCTTGAAGGCAGCGCCATCGAGGTGGACCTCAACGATAAGTCGACGCTCCAGCCGCTGGACACCGCTTCCCGCGCCAAGTACAAAATGCCGCTGATGGTCACTCCTGAGGTCGTGCTCTATTCCGTCCGCCCGCGCGTCGTGCTGGCCTGGACCGAAAAGGATTTCCCCAACAACGCCACCCGCTGGAAATTCGATACCGCCAAGTCGTGAAAGAGGAGGGCGGCTCGCGCCAACGTCCAAGCACTTTTGATTCAGAGGCACAGTGGCGAACAGTTGCCTCTCGTCGCCCAATTCCGGTAGATTGACAACAACAATCGCAAAACCTATTAGCCGTCCGGGAGGTCGTTATGCGCTCACGCGTTCTTTTAACCATCCTAGGTCTCTATCTCGCATTTGTTGTGTTCGGATGCAGCCGCAAGGCTTCCACCGACACCGGCGCCGCTCCTGGCACCGCCGCTGACGCAAGCAATCCGAATACCCAGAATGCGGCCGGCAATAATGCAGCGCCGCCAGCAGAACGTCAGGAAGCCCGCATGGAGCCGCTCATTGTGCCCGCCAGAAGAGAGATCACGGTGCGGCTTGAATCTGCCATTGGCTCCAAGTTGAGCCAGCCCGGCGACACTTTCACCGGCTCTGTGGCCAGGGATGTAATGGTCGGAGACGCAGTCGCGATTCCTCGAGGGACACCAGTGAGGGGCACCGTGACCGACGCAAAGCCCTTGGGCAGGTTCGCGGGCGGCGCAGTCCTTCAGGTGCGCCTCGACTCCATGAACGTGAATGGCTCCGATCTTCGCGTGGAAGCCGCTGCACGCACTTTCACTGAGAAAGGAAAAGGAAAGCGTACGGCTGTGATGGCCGGCGGAGGCGCTGCTCTCGGCGGTCTCATCGGCGGCCTCGTGGGCGGAGGCAAAGGTGCCGCGATTGGACTGGCTGCTGGCGGAGGTGCCGGTGCCGGCGGTGCAGCTTTCACCGGAAACAAAGAAATCGTTTTGCCCGCCGAGTCGGCTCTCACCTTCGAGTTGACGCGCTCGCTCGAAATCAGACAGTAGAATCAGACAGTAGAATTTTCACCGGCAAGGATTTGAGTCACCTGCTCTGGAGGTGACTCAATCTCACATCCCTTGGCTGAACAGCATCGCGCGCTATGCTTGACTTCACCCGCTTCGAAATCCTCACCTTTGATTGCTACGGCACGCTGATCAATTGGGAGAAGGGAATTCTCTCAGCGCTTCATCGAGTTCTCTCCGCTCATGGAAGAAAGATCGACGACGCCACTCTCCTCAAACTCTACGGAGATTTTGAGCAGCGTTCCGAACAGGGCACATTTCGGCCCTATCGTGAAGTCCTGGAGTCCGTCGTCCGTCAGTTTGCCGCAGAGTTTGGCTTCACTCCCAGTGCCGAAGAAGCGCGCTCGCTGCCCGACTCTCTCTCCACTTGGCAGCCCTGGCCCGACACCGTCGCCGCTCTTCGCCAGCTCAAGACCCGCTTTAAGCTCGCCATTCTTTCCAACGTGGACGACGATCTCTTCGCCGGTACCCGCCCTCAACTCGGGGTTGACTTCGATGAGGTCATTACCGCGCAGCAAGCCCAGGCCTACAAACCCTCGTTGAAACTCTTCGAGCTGGCCCTGAGCCGCATCAACGCTCCCGCGCATCGCGTGCTGCACGTCGCCCAAAGCATTTACCACGACATCGTGCCCGCTCAATCGCTCGGACTCGCCACCGTATGGGTGAACCGTCCCTCGGTCCGCCCCGGCGTCGGCGCCGTCAAAGCCGCCGACGCCAATCCCGATCTGACAGTCTCAAGCCTTGCAGAACTCGCCGCCGCTGCCACTCAAGACTAGAGGTGTGGGATTGTATTCCAGGATGAAAAGAGACCTGCCAAACACCAGCCGCGAAGCGGCGCAAGAATACAGCCCACGGCGCAAGCCGTGGGTGGACATGATGAATAATCAACAAGCCCCGAAGGGGCGAAAGAAAAACTGCGATATAGACGCCGTTGGGGACGACGATCTGTATCGCCTCCCCGAGAACCACAATCCCTAGTAACTTGCCGGCACCTTCACAACTTTCTTCTGAATCGCCCACATCACCAGCTCCGCCTTGTTGTGAATTCCCAGCTTTCGCATCAGATTGAACTTGTGCGCATCCACTGTCTTCACGCTCAGTCCCAAAACGTCGGCGGCAGAGCGCACCGTTCTGCCCTCGGCCAGCAGCTTCAACACCTCGCGTTCTCGCGCCGTCAAAACGCGCTTTCGTGGAAGCAGTTCCTGGGGCCGGCAATCTCCTCGGCGCCTTTCCGGCATTTCCCGCACTCCGGCCGTTTGGGCGGCGTGCGTCCTTCTCACCATCTCCACTAACTCTTCCGCCGAAGTCTGCCGCACCGCGCAGCCCGTTCCATCTGCCTGCGATTCCTGCAGAGTGTCGCCGCCTTCGTGCGTCGTCAAGAACAATACTTTGCTTTGCGAAGACTCTTGCAGAATCAAGCGCTCGGTTTGATCGGGCGCACACTCGAATATGTGCGCATCGGTGATCACCACCTCCGGCCGGTGCTCGAACACGCTGTGTAGCGCCTCGACAGCATTCCCTGCCTCCGCTACCACTACAATGTCCGGTTCATCTTCCAGCAAACGACGCAACCCCTGGCGCAACAACACATGGTCGTGCACCAGAAGGCAGCGAATTTCCTTATTGCCGAAAATGCATTCACGTTGGATCTGTGCGGGGGGGCACACAGGTAAACTCCTTAATTGCGGCCAGAGAAAATCACGATGTGGCGCTGATTGGATTCGGTTCGAACCCAGGCGGAAAATCGTTAGTTCATTGTAACCGCTTGCGCCGCCCTTTGGCATGTGAAAATGGAGTTTCCCATCGTTCTCTAGCGTACCGAATGTAGCATACCGGGGCACGTCCTTAGTCCCGAATCCCGCCTCGCATCAGGTACAATCGAAAATTTATGCTGCGCTACTTCACTGCCGGAGAGTCCCACGGTGAAGCTCTGGTCGCCTTCCTTTCCGGCATGCCCGCCGGATTGAAAATCGACCAGACCTTCCTCGACCGGGAACTTTGGCGTCGCCAACAGGGCTACGGCCGCGGCGGACGCATGAAGATCGAGCGAGACACTGCCCACATTCTTTCCGGCGTACGGCAGGGAATGACCATCGGCTCGCCCATCTCGGTCCAACTGGAAAACCGGGATTGGAAGAACTGGCAGGAATCCTTGCCTGTCGGTGAGGGCGATCCTTCGAAACACAAACGCGTGGCTTCTCCCCGCCCCGGCCACGCCGACCTTGCCGGAGCCTTGAAGTACAACTTCCCCGAAGCTCGCTACGTGCTCGAGCGGGCCTCCGCTCGCGAATCGGCCGCCCGAGTTGCCATCGGCGCGATCGCTAAACTTTTCTTGCGCGAACTGGGCATCGAAGTTCTCAGTCACGTCGTCACCACCGGCAGCGTCACACTTTCGGACCAAGTCCCTTGGGAGAAGATTCGCGCCCTCCATGATCGCGACGATGTTCTCCTAAACTGCGCCGATCCTGAAGCCGAGCAGCGGATGAAAGACGAAGTGGACAAAGTTCTCAAGACCGGAGATTCGCTCGGCGGAGTCTTCGAGGTTGTGGCCCATCAGGTTCCCCCTGGCCTTGGCACCTACGTGCAGTGGGATGAACGTCTCGATGCCATGCTCGCGGCCGCGGTCATGTCTCTGCAAGCAGTCAAGGCCGTAGAAATCGGCTCGGGCGTAGCAGCCGCTTTTGCTGCCGGTTCCGCCGTGCACGACGAAATCGGCTACAGTGCCACTTCTGGTTACACTGCTTTCTCCCGCACCAGAAACAATGCTGGAGGCATTGAAGGCGGAGTCTCGAACGGACAGGAAATCCGCGTGCGCGGCTATTTGAAACCAATTTCTACGCTTCGTCGCCCGCTGCAGTCGGTTGACTTTTCCACGCGCGAGCCCGTCAAAGCTGCCTACGAACGTTCCGACGTCTGCGTGGTGCCGGCCGCCGGCGTTGCTGCGGAGGCGATGGTGGCCCTGACGCTCGCGCGCTCCGCTCTGGAAAAATTCGGCGGCGATTCCATGATTGAGACCTTAAGAAATTTCCAGGGCTACTGCCAGCAACTAAAGAATTACTGATGATCTATCCCATCGTAAAATTCGGCGATCCGGTTCTTGAGAAAACTTCCGAACCCGTGACTGTCTTCGACGAAGAACTGCAGAAGGTCATCGCAGACATGTTCGAATCGATGTACGCCGCCCACGGAGTCGGCCTGGCGGCTCCGCAAATCGGGATTGGCCGCCGCATTGCTGTCATTGACGTCACCTTCAAAGAAGATCCCGACGCAAAGCTTGTCCTCATCAATCCCGAAATCATTCACACCGAAGGCCGTCACACCCAGAGTGAAGGATGTCTCAGCATTCCCGATTTTCGCGAGAACGTCACCCGCCCCAACAAAGTCACCGTCCGCGCCCAGGACGTTCACGGGAAGGTCTTCGAAAAAACCGGCGAGGAGTTGCTCGCCCGCGCTCTCCTTCACGAGACCGATCACTTAAACGGCAAACTCTACATCAGCCACATCAGCGCCCTCAAACGTGACCTCATGAGGCGCAAAATCCGCAAGCTGGTGAAAGCGGGGGAATGGTAAAAGATTGAGCAATTGGGTAATTTTGTAATTGTCAAATTAGCTGCAATTTGCGAACGGGCAGTTCAATTACCAAATTACCCGATTACACAATTACTCAATGTCCCTCGATCTCGTCTTTTGCGGCACGCCGCGCTTCGCCGTCGCCACACTCGAGAAGTTGGTCGACGACGGATTCCGCATCCGTCTCGTCGTCACTCAGCCCGACCGCCCCAAGGGACGTGGCCTCGAACTCGTCTCCTCGCTGGTCAAAGAATCAGCTCTGCGCCTCAACCTTCCCATCACTCAGCCCGACCGCATCAAAACAAACGACGAATTCCGCGCTCAACTCACCGGTCTCAAGCCTGACGCCATCATCGTCGTCGGCTACGGCCGCATTATTCCGCAGTGGATGCTCGATCTCCCTCCACTCGGCAATATCAACCTGCACGCGTCGCTGCTTCCGAAATACCGCGGTGCCGCACCCATCCAGTGGGCCATTGCGAACGGCGAAACCGTCACCGGCGTCACCACCATGCGCATTGACGCCGGCCTCGACACCGGCGACATCCTGCTCCAGCAAGAACTCCCCATCGCGTCCGACGACACAGCAGAGACTCTCGCTCCCCGCCTCGCCTCCATCGGCGCCGATCTCATGGTCGAGACCTTGCGCCGACTGCAGGCGGGCAGCGTTCATCCTCGCCCGCAGGACAACGCGCAGGCAAGCCTCGCCCCAATCTTGAAAAAAGAAGACGGACAGGTGGATTTCACTCGCTCCGCAACCGACATCTTCAACCGCGTCCGCGGCTTTCAACCCTGGCCCGGAGCGTACACAAAATTTCGAGGAAAGCCCCTGCAGCTCATGAAAGCGCGCCCAGCCACTGACGTAGTGCCTCCCTCCGAACTGCGTGTCAATTCCGACCGCCTCGTAGTCGGCTGCGGCCACAACACCTCGCTCGAACTGCTGGAAATTCAGCTCGAAGGCAGAAAGCGTTCCTCCGCCCGCGATTTTGTCCACGGCTATCGCCCTGAGCCCGGCGAAAAGTTAGGACTGGTCTAGTGAATCTGGTAAATGGGTTTGGGAAGGGCACGGCTTCAGCCGTGCCGTAAGGCCGACAAGTGATGCGGGCTTTAGCCCCTGAGGTCCGCTGGTTTTGTCCACCGCGATCACTCATTAGGACGTAGTTGTAGGCTCGACGTTCCGTTCACATGCCTCTGTGCTCTCTGTGGTTAAGCTTTTCTTTTTCGCGAAAGCCTACAATCAGGAATAAATGCCCGTCTCCCCCGCCCGCGCCGCCGCCTTCGACATTCTCCTCCGCGTCGAAGGCGAATCTTCCTACGCCTCAGACCTTTTGCACTCTCCCGCCCGTGGGCGGCTGTCGACTCCCGATCACGCCCTGGCGACCGAGCTCGTCATGGGCGTCCTCCGCTGGCGCTCACGCCTCGACGCCGACATCGCCACCGCTTCCTCGCAGCCGCTCTCCAAACTCGACACAGAAATTCTCATCGCCTTGCGCCTCGCCCTCTATCAGTTCCTTTGGCTCGATCGAGTCCCGCAACGCGCGGCCCTCCACGAAAGCGTCGAATTGGTGAAGCGCGCTCGTAAACGCTCGGCTGCTCCCTTCGTGAATGCCGTACTGCGCAAGCTCTCGGCAGCGCCACGAAAGCCTGATATTTCCGAGGAGGACGAAACCTCTTCACCCGACACCCTAGCCCGTGCTCTTGCGCATCCGCTCTGGCTGGTGGAGCGCTGGGCCCGCGAATACGGACTCACCGCCACTCACCAAATCTGCAAACACAATCAGTCAATCCCCACAGCTGCAATCCGCCTACGCACGCCCGGCGCGGAAGAGCAACTCAATCAAGAAGGAATTGCTTTCGCCCCCGTATGCCTTCTCGCATCGGCTCGCTGTATTCACGCCGGAGACATCACAAAAACTCAGGCATTCCGCACCGGCGACATCGTCATCCAGGACGAAGCCTCACAACTTGTCGCCGCCCTCGTAGGCAACGGATCACACCTGCTCGACTGCTGCGCCGCTCCCGGTGGCAAGACGCTGGCCCTTGCCGACCATAACCCCGCAGCTGCAATCACCGCCGTCGAACTTCATTCTCACCGCGCCCGCCTGCTCCAAAAATTGTTGCGCGCTCATGCGTCGCAGTCTGCGCAAATCCAAATCGTCGCCGCCGACGCGCGGCATCTCCCATTATCCCTCCCGTTCGACCGTGTTCTTGCCGATGTCCCCTGCTCCGGCACCGGCACGCTCGCCCGCAATCCCGAGATCAAATGGCGGCTCGCGCTCGACGATCTGACGGAGTTACACGAACGCCAGATCGCAATCCTGCGCTCGGCCCTCGCGCACGTCGCTCCCGCGGGACGCCTTATCTATTCGACTTGTTCGTTGGAAAAAGAAGAAAACGAAAGCGTGGTCGAGCAGGCCCTGTCGGAGAATAGCTCTTTCCGCCTGCTCGATTGCCGCGCCGAACTCGACCGCCTGAAAACGACCGGCGAGCTAGCCTGGCCTGACCCGGTGTCGCTCACGCGCGGTCCCTACCTTCGCACAATACCGGGCGTCCATCCCTGCGACGGCTTCTTTGCAGCAATCTTGGAAAGAATCTGAAGACCGCTCTCGATGTACCGTGGGATCCGCGTAAATCAGTGTCAAGCACTTTAGCGTACTTCGAAATTGACGACCGCTCCCGCAAACACCTTCTGCCCCGCCGCCGGCGCCTGCGATACGATGATGCTCGCGGGCGCCGGCTGTGCTGGAGGCAATGCCTCTGCTGGAGGCGCCGCAGTCGCCTCTGGCGTACCCGGAGCACTGGGATTCGTCGCGTCTACCGCAGGTGGGCTCGCGGGCGCCGCTACGTTCACATTCCCCAGCCTGAATCCCGCGTCCTGCAACGCCCGGCTCGCGCTGCCGAGCGCCTGTCCCACAAAGCTCGGCATCACAAACGCCTGCGGTTCCGCCGTCACCGTCACCAGCAAACTGATCTTCGGCGCGGCCACCTGCGTCGCGTTCGCCGTGGGACTTTGCGCCAGCACTTGATCCGGCGGAATGTCCGGCGTCTGCACCTCCGCCATCGAAGCCACATCCAGCCCGCGCCGCCGGATATTCAATTCCGCCGCGTGCTCGCTCTGGCCCGTCACATCCGGAATCGTCACCCGCGTCGGTCCCAGACTCTGCGCCACCCGCACCTGCCAGCCGCGCCGCACCTTGGTTCCGGGCAACGGCAGTTGCGACATGATTCGTCCCTCAGGAATCTGCGGACTGTAATATTGCCGCTCGATCGACATTTCCAGTCCCAGTGCCTCCACCGTCCGCTCCGCTTCCGCCGGCGCCAGACCGACCAGCGGAGGCACTGCGACCTCCTGCCCGTGAATGGCAAACCGCATCGCCGTCAACGCCGACACCATCGCCACGATCACCAGCACCAGCGCCAGCAGCGCAAAGCGGATTGCAGATTTCATACGTGGACCTTTGTCCGTGCCCGGTCAGCAGAATTATAGACCGCCCCATTCGAGCAATCGTTGACTCCGCATTTTCAATAACATACAGCCTTGTAGATCGTGCCTCGTCACTCGGTCACGGGCATCCGGCCAGCCCCTTCCGCATCTAAAGGAATGAACGGCCTGCCACTTTCGAGGTGCGCTATGGCTTCCTCGCTGGAGTATCATGTTTCCGTGTGGCATTCGATTCCGGCTTCGGTCGCGTTGCTCGGCCTGCTCGTGCTGCCGGCGTTCTTCGTCTCAAGCAGCCACGCGCAGATCAATGGCGCGCCCCCTTCGGTGACGTCCCCCGGATTCGGTGGACGTGCCATCAACGGACCTCCGGCAAGCGTAACTTCACTCGGTCCCAACGGCTACGCTCCTGGCGGCTATGCTCCCGGCGCTTATGCTCCCAACTCGCGCGGCACGTTCTTCATGCAAAACCGGACGCGCAACCGCAACGGCAATGGTCGTCATCGCCACCACTACGTTCCGTACACCCCTCCACTGGCGTACGCCGTCCCAGTTCCCTACGCTGTCGACATTGGTGCAACGGATGACGATGCTGACAACAGCGCGGATGATCCCGACGACAACTACCAGGGCGGTCCCACAATCTTTGATCGCCGGGGCTCCGGCGCCCGCTCCTACGTACCGCCGGTGAGAGATGTTCCCACGCCTCACTCGGCCGAGAGTGCCGACGCTTCCGTCGCGGATCCCGATCCTCCACAGGAACCAACTCTCCTCGTCTTCAAGGACGGTCGCAAACTTGAGGTCGGGAACTACGCCATTGTCGGCCAGACTCTCTTCGATCTAACGCCCGGTCACGCCCGCAGAGTCGCGCTTGCCGATCTCGATCTCGAGGCCACGCAGCAGCAAAACGACGACCGGGGCGTTACGTTTCAGCTTCCGCCTCGCCCGCAGGCGAACTGACCATGCGCCGGCTGCTTCTCATCACGCTGCTCACCGCCGTCACGCCGTGTGTGTATGCACAGCGAATGCTCTCCGCCTCTCCGCACTTCGCTCGAAGTTACCACCGAGGCGGCCACGCGCACTCTTTCTTTGATCCGCTGGCCTTCTACGATCCGTTCTACTTGGACGATCTCTCCAGCACAAGATATGCCGTGGCATCTCAGCCACGTGTCGTTGTCGTGCAAACTTCTCCGGCAACAGCCCCCGTTCCAGAACCCTCTTCCCCGCCAACCCAACCGCTGATGATTGAGCTGCAGGGTGATCGCTACGTTCGCGTGAGCGGAGAAGAAACATCGGGGACACAGATGATCAATCCCATGCCGGATGCTCCCCGTCTTCAAGAACGGCCGGCAGGCGAGGCGATTTCCCCAGCTGTTGCCAACGAGTTGGTCCCCGCCGTTCTTGTATTTCGCGACGGGCACCACGAAGAAGTATCCGACTACACGATCACTGACGGCGTCCTCTACACGCGCTCCGACTACTACACCAACGGAACGTGGAACAGAAGGATCGAACTCTCAACGCTGAATCTGCCCGAGACCCTCAAATCCAACCAGTCCCGCGGCGTAAGATTCCAGCTCCCTTCAGCCCCCAATGAAGTAATCGTCGGCCCGTAGAGACGTTGCTCGCAACGTCTCTATTAATTCCATCTCCACGCATGCTCTCGTCGGAAGGCCACAACGCTACCGCGCAACCCGCCTCAATTCGGTCAACACCCGTCCCCGAGGTAAGCCTTTCACATGGTATAATGAATCCAGCTCCCAAGGCAGATAACGTCCTGTAAATACAAGCAGTTACAAGGTTTCACAACATCAGATTTCTCGTTTCAAGCTGACGGCTAAAAGCTGACAGCTGAGAGCAAAAAATGGCTGACGAACAAAACCCCGAACTCCCTCTCACTCCTCCTCCCGGCAGCGATGGCCCCGGTGCGTTGAACATTCAACCGGTCAACATTGAAGAGGAGATGAAGCGGTCGTATCTCGACTACTCCATGTCGGTGATCATCGGCCGCGCCCTGCCCGACGTGCGCGACGGATTGAAGCCCGTGCATCGCCGCATTCTCTACACCATGCAGCAAATGGGTCTTCAGCCCAACAAGGCCACGCGCAAGTGCGCCCGCATCGTCGGCGAGGTCATGGGCAAGTACCATCCGCATGGCAACCTCGCCGTGTACGACGCTCTCGTTCGCCTCGCGCAAACCTGGAGCATGCGCTACCCGCTGATTTTCGGTCAAGGCAACTTCGGCTCCGTCGACGGAGATCCGCCCGCCGCCGATCGTTACACCGAGGCCAAGCTGGCGCAGGTCTCGACCGCGCTCCTGGAAGATCTCGACAAAGAGACCGTCGACTTCCACGACAACTACGATGGCAGCGAAGTCGAGCCCGACGTTCTTCCCGCGCGCATTCCCAATCTTCTGATCAACGGTTCCGACGGAATCGCCGTCGGCATGGCCACAAAAATTCCGCCGCACAATCTCACCGAGATCGTCGACGCCACCATCACGCTCGTCAACAATCCCAACGCGCAACTCGCCGAGATTCTTAAGTTTGTCCAGGGCCCCGACTTTCCCACCGCCGGTATCATCCACGGCCGTTCCGGAATTTTCGAGGCTTATCGCACGGGTCGCGGCCGCTTCATGATGCGGGCCAACGCCGCCATCGAAAATCTCACCAAAGATCGTCAGGCCATCATCGTCACCGAGATCCCGTATCAGGTAAACAAGGCCGTACTGATCAAGCGTATCGCGCAGCTGGTCAACGACAAGGACATTGAAGACATCTCCGACGTTCGCGACGAAAGCGACCGCGACGGCATGCGCATCGTCGTTGAGCTCAAGCGTGGCGCCGAGCCCCAGATCGTCCTCAACCAGCTCTTCAAGCACACCCAGATGCAGGAGAGCTTCTCCATGATCCTGCTCGCGGTGGTCAACGGACAGCCCCGCGAGATGGGACTCATCCAGACCATCAAGTACTTCATCGAGCACCGCGTCGACGTCGTCCGCCGCCGCACCGCCTACCTGCTTGCCAAGGCCAAGGACCGCGAGGAAATTTTGGTGGGCCTCAAGTTCGCCGTAGACGCAGTTAATGTCGAACGCATCGTTCTAATAATCAGGGGCAGCGGCTCGCGGACTCTAGCCCGCGAGAATCTTTTCGACTGGAGCCGAGGAAAGCAGCTTACGTTCGCCAAAGGGTCCGGCAGAACGGGCGTAAAGGATATAGATCTCCAGCCGTTCAAGAAGAGTGACACGGGCTTCGATTTCCAGACGGTCGGCGACTCCATCACTCTGAAGGGCCTGATCCACTGGGAGCCGCCCACCGATCATCCGATCGGCGACGCCGGAGGGCTTTCGTACCGTCAGATCGACGCCATCCTGGATCTACAGCTCTACCGGCTCACTCAGCTTTCGGTTGATGAAATCGTGAAGGAGCTCGCACAAGTCCGCGACAACATCGCCGAATACGAATCCATCCTCGGCTCCGAGAAAAAGCTGCGCAACGTCATCATCAAAGAGCTGGAAGAAGTTAAGAAGTTATACGGAGATGACCGCCGCACCCGCATTGAAGACGAAGCCGCCGAAATCGTTCTCGAAGATCTCATCGCCGACGAGCAGGTTGCCGTCACCGTCAGCCACTCCGGCTACATGAAGCGCACGCCCATCTCCACTTACCGCATGCAGCGCCGCGGAGGCACCGGCCGCACCGGCATGAAGACGCGCGACGAAGATTTCGTCGAGCATCTCTTCATCGCCTCCACGCACGCCTACATTTTGATCTTCACCAACAAGGGCCGCGTCTACTGGCTCAAGGTCTACGAGATTCCCGACGTCAGCGCCGCCGGCAAAGGCAAGCACATCGGCAATCTGGTCGGCCTGCAACCCGGCGAAACCGTCAAGACGATGCTCGCCGTGCGTAATCTCGAAGAAGAGAACAAGTACATCTTCTTTGCCACTCGCAACGGCCTGGTCAAGAAGTCCGAGCTGCGCGAGTTCATGCACGTGCGCTCCAACGGCATCAACGCCATCGCCATTGAACAGGGCGATGAACTGGTCGCCGCCCGTATCACCAACGGCAATCAGATCGTCTTCCTCGCCTCGCACGAAGGCATGGCTGTCCGCTTCGACGAAAGCCACGTCCGCCCCATGGGCCGTGCCGCCTACGGCGTCTGGGGCATCGACCTGGAAGAGAAAGACTACGTGGTCGGCATGGCCACCACGACAAAACCCGGTGTGGAAAGTGTGGGGACAGCCGCCTCGCCTGTCCCGGGCGCGCAAGCGCCCGCATCTGTTGAAGAGCGGCGCTTAAGCACCGCGAAAGGCGATCAAGCAGACGGGGCTTTAGCCCCTGAGGGCGCGGAGCCCATCGACGCCGCCGTCAAAGGCACGCTGATCCTCTCCGTCACCGAAAACGGCTACGGCAAGCGCACCCCCGCCGACGAATACCGGCTCACGAATCGCGGTGGCAAAGGCGTAATCAACGTGAAGACCACCGAACGTGTCGGCAAAGTCGTCGCCATCGCTCAGGTCGACGAAACCTCCGAGGTCATGCTGATCAGCCACTACGGCAAAATCATCCGCATGGACTCCACCACCATCCGCGAATCTGGCCGCAACGCCCAAGGCGTCCGCCTGCTAAACATGGAACCCGGCGACCGCGTAGCCGCAGCCGTAGTGATCGCCCCCGACGCCGAGCCCGCCGGCGGCACCAACGGAGGTACGCTCATTCAGTAGTCGTGGCGGTAGCCGTGGGTTTCGACTTAAAAGAGAGGCCACGTTTGGCAATATGTGGGAGTCGTGCCCTGTTTTCACGCAGTCAACGCCGAGGGCCCCTTAGTGCGCTTCTTCAGACTTGGGATATGTTGTCGAATCGCCAAACCTGCACAACAAGTTTAGCCAACTGAGCAGCACGGGTCTTTATAGTCGCGTCATCCCATTCGTTATAGCTATTCGCGATCTGATTCGTCATTTCAACCTTGGACTGGGCGTAGCGTATCTTCTTGTCTAAAAACTCGGCATTCGCCGCTTTTCGGTTGGCTCGCTTACCAAAGATCGTCAGATTCCCGATATGCCAAGTAAGTGGCTCCAGCTTCTCTTGATTTGCTGGGCCAAGCCAGCCGTTTGGTTCCGGGTTCTGCGGGTAGATGTGTTCAAGATTCGTTTCTCCCAACGTGATCTGCTTTTGCGGGTCCTGAATGTACCTAGCGAGTCTCGTCAAGACGTACTTGGCGTCGGACGCATCCAAAATCGTCGTCTCACTGACAGCTGCCTTCTTGGTGGCGTCATCATCTGGTGCATTAGCCGCCAGTGAGTCCTTAACATGCTTATTGGCTTGCTGAGAGCCCGCTTTATCGTCTTCGTTCTTCACCATACCGCGCACTTCTCTGGCGAGCTTAAACAATAAATCTTCCATGCCTGCTGAGTCACGATTCCCGATGATGGAATAGCGTGTTATGAACACCAACAGGTATCCGACGACGTGCTTAAAGTCGTCTGGCTGAAGAAGCAAGTAGCTAGACAGGAGTAGGGGCACTGCCGGCTTAAAGCCAAGCTCCCGTGTAAGGGCACGCACGAAGGAAAGCGAGTCCTTGGGTAACTGCGATTCGTCAGCCGTCACTAGTTGAATATAGTCATCACATTCATCTCCGCAGAGCCTCGCGAAGTCAACGCTGGCAATGTGGTGCTCTTCGATGTGGGCCTTTAGTGCTGTGAAAAGATCGTCTTTCTTTAGGTCGCCATACCTCGACACCCACATGGCGCGCAAAAAATCGTGGATGTCGTGCGCGCCCATTTTCTGAATCATCTGCGTCCAAGTGGCGCGAATGTCCTTCCGTTCTGCATCTGTGGCCGTCTCCATCAGGTAGCTTAGTAAGAGATCAGGCGGTGACAGCCTCAGGCCTCGATCATTTAGAGTCGTAAATATTTTGAAGGCTGCTTCTTCTGAAGTGACCGGGATTCGCGCCATTACTAAGTCACTGGTCACGGTTTGCCTTATTTCCTTCAAGGTTGCGATAGCCTGAATTGCGTCCATCTGCGGCTGAATGTTTCCAACAACCGAGACCACTTTGTCCCATAGCAGTGCTCTTGCTGCCTTTATATTTCTGTGCGTCAGATTCGTCGCTTTAGTAGATTGCGGCGGATCAATCTGAATTGTACTTCTGAAGTACAGAAGATCAGTTTCACCCATCTCTAGGGAGTAGCCGCCATCTTCGTCATACATGAACTGTAATTGGATCTTTGCTGCAAAATCGCTGGCCGACTGGGTGCCGGTTTGTTTATTAATTTGCCTAGCTACATCTCGAAGGACGCTGAGTAAGATCGTCGCCGTGGCGATACGCTGCTGACCATCAAGAAGATGTATTACGCCGTCGGAGGGTTTTGCTAGCGTGACAATGGGGCCAAAAAAGTGAGGGTCCGCGCCTTTAACGTGTTTCCTTGTGTTCCTTTGCTTGTCAACGTCGTTCCAAAATGCCTCTACATGTTTTTTCTTCCACATATATCCGCGTTGGAAGGTCGGAATAACAACACGCTCGGTGGAGACCGCGGTTGTGTTAAGAAGATCGCTAACCTTAGCGGGGCTAGAAGCAAAGGCTCCTGACATGTGTTACCTCCGAGTCATTATGCGCCCTTCTGGACTTGTTAGTCATCCAAGACACGCGCTTCACGCTTCTAGGCGGGGGCTGGAAGCCCGCGTCGATTCGCGTGATCCAACGCGGCGCTAGAAGCGCCGCTCTTCCACGGTTGTGCCATCCTTCGCCTCGGCTGCAATGGACTCTCCACAACCGTGGAACCGCCTCGATCTCAAGGTCTGCACTGCGCCAGTTCGGTTCGGCCCCTGGTGAGCAGGTTCCAGGCTTCGCGGTAACATTCGTAGCGGTAGCTGGCCCGCTTTGCCGGTGGGACCACGGGGCATAGCATAGCCATGGAGCGTCTTCGCCTGCCCAGCAGTAAAACCGCCGGGATGAGATACCACACATCCTCCGGAATCACGTACGCGGCGAACAAGTCGATTTCTTGGAGAGAGTAGTCGCGCTTCTTTTTGTGGTTGGGCAGGAACTGGCAGCGATATCCGGCACCGACTCTTGACGTTGTGGACTTGACCTGCGCCCGGAGAAAGTTTGGGGCGTGCTCAATGCCGACGTCGTAGGCTTGGGTTTCTCCCCAGGGCTTGCTGATGGCGAAACGGCGGCGCGCCGCCTGCGCCATGAACTGCAGCTCGACCCATTCGCCACGCTGTTTGAAGTTGCTGAATCGCTCCCAGTCGTTCTGCTTACTGCTTTTCCCAGTACTCATCCCCGTGCCCCATCCCTGTGCCTATCTCCACTGCTTCGCCTCTGGCTCGCCTGCCTTCGTCTTCGCTCTGGCGGGCGGACCCTTCGGCGTTGCTCAGGGCAAGCTGCATCCGCCGCTACGCGTGCAGGTTTGGCCACAGTTCGCCCAATAAAAAAGGCGCGACCTGTAGATCGCGCCGCTTGACCATAAATTGTCTCTATACTTTCAGAATATCAAATTGGAAGGGTCAAACCGGAAAAGGTCGGGGACTTTATATTGTGATTGCTTTCACAGAGTTAAGCCCGACCGTGTAATTTCTGCCTATTGACAAGATTTCGGCGGATTGACGCGTCCGACCGATTTTGCGTGTTGGTGAGTGGATTTCTCGAGGGCGGCTTCGTGCTTACCCATTCACCAGCGCCATCATGTGCTCGGGATACCGTCCTCCCGCCGCAGCCTCCGCAGGAAATACTTCGTCAATCCTCTCCATATCTTCCTTCGTAAGCTTTACCGACACGGCGCCAACATTCTCCTCCAAATATTTCCGCCGCTTGGTCCCCGGAATCGGCACAATGTCGTCCCCTTGCACCAAAACCCAAGCCAGCGCGAGTTGTGAAGGCTTGCACCCCTTCTCCTTCGCAATCTCCTCCACCCGCCGCACCAGATCCAGGTTCTTCTGAAAGTTTTCCCCCTGAAACCGAGGACTATGCCGCCGATAATCATCCTCCGCCAAATCTTCGAACCTCCGAAACTGCCCCGTCAAAAACCCGCGCCCCAGCGGACTATAAGCCACAAATCCAATCCCCAGTTCGCGACACGCAGCCAGAATCCCGCCCTCCGGATCGCGCGTCCACAAAGAATATTCCGTCTGCAATGCCGCGATCGGATGCACTTTCACCGCTCGTCGCAGAGTCTGCGGTGAAGCTTCGGAAAGCCCCAGATACCGCACTTTCCCCTCCTTCACGAGTTGTGCCATCGCTCCCACCGTTTCTTCAATCGGCGTATTGGGATCGACGCGGTGCTGGTAATAGAGATCGATGGTCTCCACCCCAAGCCGCCGCAAGCTGGCCTCGCAGGCCCGCCGCACATAGTCGGCTTTTCCGTTCACCCCACGCACATTCGGATTCGCCGGATCGCGCACAATCCCAAACTTGGTAGCCAGCACGATTTTGTCGCGCTTGCCCTTGATTGCCTTGCCGACGAGTTCTTCGTTCTTGTGCGGCCCGTAAACGTCCGCCGTATCGAGAAACGTAACTCCAAGTTCCAGCGCCCGATGAATTGTGGCAACGGATTCGTCGTCATCGAAGCCACCATAAAACTCCGACATCCCCATGCACCCCAACCCCAGCGCGGAAACCTTCAGACCACTGCTACCAAGTTCGCGAATCAGCATGATGACACCTGCCTGGTTATGAGTAGGAAGCGATAATTAGTAGATGCCCGGAAGCTTGGCAGGGTGCGTCGAATTGATATCGATTATGTGGCGCGGACGCCCCCGCCCGCGTGCCCTAGCGGGACACCCGGATGCGAGGTTTCACGTTGGCTAAAACCTCCCCGATCTCCACCACCGCGATTCCCGCATCACCAAGAGCTCTCGTTAACGATAACCCGTCTGGCGTCGAAATCAGCAACCCTCCTGCAGTCTGCGGATCGAACAGCAGCGCCCGCACATCCTCAGGCACTCCGTCCTCGTACTCCACCAGGCACTCCGCAAATTCCCGGTTATTCTTGAGTCCAGCGGGAATGTATCCCGCACGCACGCACTCGAGCGCCCCCTCGATCAATGGGACTTTTGCCGCGGAAATTCGAATCGACACATCCGAAGCCAGCGCCAGCTCGCGCGCATGTCCAATTAGACCGAATCCAGTCACATCGGTCATGGCATGCACTTGGAAATTGCCCCCCGTGATCACTTCCGCAGCCCGCTTGTTGAGCGTAGTCATCGACCGCACCGCTGCATCAATCCACCGCGTCTCGGCTCTCCCCTTCTTGATCGTCGTCGAAATCACGCCGGTCCCGATCCCCTTGGTGAACAGCAGCGCATCCCCCGGCTTGGCCCCGCCATTCGCCAGGACTTTCTTCGGATGCACCATGCCCGTGACGGAATACCCAAACTTGGTTTCCTCGTCGCGAATACTGTGCCCGCCAATCACGGTGCATCCCGCCTCGATCATCTTCGACAATCCGCCCGCCAGAATGCGTTCCAGAATCTCCAGATCGGCCTTCTCCGGAAAGCACACCAGAGCCAGCGAGGTGAGCGGCTTCCCGCCCATCGCGTATACATCACTCAGCGCATTGGTGGCCGCGATCTGCCCGAACGTATAAGGATCGTCGACAATCGGCGTGAAGAAATCCACCGTCTGCACCAGCGCCTGGTCCGGCCCGATTTGATACACTCCGGCGTCGTCGGCGTGATCGAAGCCGACCAGAACGTTCGGGTCTTGTTGCCGGGCTAATTTCCCAAGCACCGTGTCCAGCGCCGCCGGACTCAGCTTGGACGCTCAACCCGCAGCTTTCACCGACTCCGTCAGCCGAAATGGCTTAATCTCAGGCACGACGCCCATTGTAGAGGATTCCGATTTGCGATTGCCGATCGAGCGGTGTTCGCGGAGACTATCAGGAAGAGGACGCCACCATGGGCAAATCCGGGAAGGGCACGACTTCCAGTCGTGCCGCTAAAGTGGCCGGCGATTCTGGGCTGTTAGCCCCTGAGGGTTGCCAGCCGGGATCGTGAAACATGGCGTTCAATCGAAAATCGACGATCGCAAAGCTCACCTCACTGTCACATCGGTGACCCGCATCTCCGGATACTGACGGTTCCACTGCGCCGAGATGCTGTCGAACGTTAGCCGGAAGTGATCTGTCTGCCCCGGCGCGAGTGGAGAAACACTGAGATCCACGGCGTCGGGGTACGCCCCGCTCGTCTTGAGTACGCGCAGAGGCAATTCTTCGCGCTGGGCAACTTGTCCCATCTCATCTTTGAACGTAACTTCCACCACGGCATGCGTCACCGTCTTGTCGCCGCTATTGGTAACCGTGCCGTCAACATAGCTGACCGTAGCCCCAATAAAATTCTCCGCCGCGCTCATTTTGAAGTCGGACAGCTTCAGGCTGGCGATGTAGGGCGAGGCCGTCTTCGCGATTTTCGGCGGCTCGCGTAGAAGAAATGCGGCTGCGAGCGCGCCCGCAATCACGACGACCACGGCGCCTACGATAATCAAACGGCTGGAGTCGCGTTCTTCAGCGACCCGCGTTGGCTGTCCCAAGCTGCCCATGAAAGGAATTGTAGGCCGTTGTTTTTTGATTGTCGATTTTATCGACGTTGCTTGACAAAGCGGGAATTTCGACTACGGCGCGATCCGGAAGAATGCGCCGAGGAACAAAACCCCGAACAGCACATCAACTCCGCCAAATACCAGGTCCGACGGATGCAGTCGGTGCTGCAAATAAAGCACAAGCAGGGAAGCGCCGTATCCGAACTTTTCGAGCACAGAAGGGATCATCATCAGCCGGAAGCGCGCCGGATCCCGAGCGATCACGAAAAATGCAACCTGCCACGCCAGCCCGGCACTGATGAAACCGTAATAAAAGCCGGGATGAGTGATGGCGGGAGGATCCTGCCGCCCGATCAGATCGAACATAAAATAGAGAGGCGTAAGGACCAGAACGCCCCAGATCCCCGCTATCCAGAAAACGATCTTGGCGAATTTCATCTTGCTACGCCACGAGTTTTGTCATTCCGACCGAAGGGAGGAATCTGCTTGTCACCCTAGCCGCCGTCTAGTTCTGCTGCTCCGCCTCTGACCATGCTCCGGCACACTCTGCTCGCTTACTCGCCGCCCACGGTGAGGCCGTCCACGCGAATCGTCGGCGCCGCCACCGACCCGCGGAACTCCAAATCATTGCCGATCTCGGAAATGTTGAAAAACAATTCCTTCAAATTCCCCGCCACCGTGATTTCCTCTACCGGATACGCGAACTCGCCTCCCGAAATCCACATCCCCGAAGCTCCGCGCGAATAGTCGCCGGTCACCAGGTTCACGCCCTGCCCCAGAAATTCCGTGACGTAAAGCCCTTCCTTGATTCCCGCGATCAACTCCTTCGCCGTCTTGGCCCCGGGCTGCAAGAAATAATTTCCTGGCCCGATGCCGGGCGTCCCCGCCAGCCCGCGCGAAGCGTTCCCCGTGGTCTGCAAGCCGAGTTTCTTCGCGGTATAAGTATTAAGCAAATACGACTTCAGCACGCCGTTCTCGATCACCACGGTGCGCCGCGTAGGAACACCCTCGCCATCGAAGGGACTCGTGCCGAAACCGCCGGTGATGGTGCCATCGTCGATGACGTTGACGTTGTCCCCAGCAATCTTCTGTCCGAGCTTGCCGGCTAGAAACGATGCCCCGCGGTAAACCGAGTCTCCATTCACCCCTTCAAAAATATGCTCCAGGATCGACGTGGAAACCATGGGATCGAAAACAATCGGCACTTGCGCGGTCTTCGCCTTGCGCGCGCCTAGACGGCGCAACGTGCGTTCCGCGGCAATCTTGCCAACCTTCTCTGGCGCATCGAGCTTCTTTAGCGTGCGCGCCACCGAGTACCAGAAGTCCCGCTGCATCGCCCCGTTCTCCGTCTGCGCGATCGGAACCGCCGCCACCGAGCAATAAGACCGCTTGTATTCCCCCACAAACCCATGCGAATTGGCCAGGACCTTGTGGCCGGTGGCGGCGTCAAACGACCCGCCTTCAGAATTCTTGATGCGCGGATCGAAATCCAAAGCGGCTTTTTCGGCACGACGGGCGTAGTCGATGCGATCGGGGCCGGGCAGCGAGTAAACGTCTTCGTGATAAAGATCCAGATCGCCGGAAATTGACCCGAGTTGCGACGCTTCGGGAATTCCACCAAATGGGTCTTCCGACGTGATCTTCGCCAGCTCTAACGCGGACTTCACCATGCGATCGAGCCCTTCGGGCGAGAAATCACTCGAGTAGGTGCTGGCCGCTCGCTGCCCGAAGAACACGCGCACCCCAATGGACTTCGAGCCCGACTCTTTCAAAGTCTCCACCTGCCCAAGGCGAACCAGCGTAGAGAATTCATCCCCTTCGCGCACTACGCATTCAGCTGCGGTCGCCCCGCCGGCCATAGCGCGCCGCACGATATCCTGCGCAATTTCGCGCAAATCAGTTTCCAGTTTCGGTTTTAGATTTTCGACTTGAGTAGAAGACATAAGAAAATTCTTTACCACAGAGTCACAGAGGCACAGAGAGAATCAAAGACAACACAAAATCGAGGTTGTTAGAACTTCTCTGTGTCTCTGTGGTGAACAAATGGAGTACGCGCCCTACTGCATGAACCCGCCCGGATCTTTCCTTGCCGTTCCGCCCACCGTGAGCCGATCAATTTTCAGCGTCGGAATTCCCACGCCCACGGGCACGGCCTGTCCGTCTTTGCCGCAGGTGCCCACGCCCTCGTCGAGTTTCAGATCGTTGCCCACCATCGATACTCGCGTCAGCACATCGGGCCCGTTGCCGATCAGCGTCGCGCCCTTGATCGGCGCGGTGATCTGCCCGTCCTCGATCATGTACGCTTCGGAGGCCGAGAACACGAATTTGCCGTTGGTGATGTCCACCTGCCCGCCGCCGAAATTCACCGCGTAAATCCCGCGCTTGACCGAGCGAATAATATCTCCCGGATCGTCCTGCCCAGCCAGCATGTAGGTATTGGTCATGCGTGGCATGGGAATGTGCTCGTAACTTTCCCTCCGCCCATTGCCGGTATCGGAGATGCCCATCAGCCGCGATGAAAGCTTGTCGCTGAGATATCCCTTCAGAATTCCATTTTCGATAAGCACGGTTTCCTGCGTAGGTTCGCCTTCGTCGTCGACATTGAGCGATCCACGCCGCCAGGGCATGGTCCCGTTGTCGACGACCGTGCACTTTTCGCTCGCCACCCGCTTGCCGATCAGGCCCGCGAAGGCCGACGTCTTCTTGCGGTTGAAGTCTGCTTCCAGCCCATGTCCAACGGCTTCGTGCAGCAGAACTCCCGGCCATCCCGGACCCAGAACCACTTCCATTTCGCCTGCGGGAGCCTCGCGCGCGTCGAGCTGCAGAATTGCCTGCCGCGCCGATTCCTTGGCAAAAAATTCCGGAGTTTTTTCTCCAAAAAAGAAATCCAGCGCCACCCGTCCCCCACCGCCGGAAGTCCCCCGCGCCGAGTTCCCCTCCGTCTTCGCGATGCACGACACGTTCATGCGCGCCAGCGGCTGCGAATCTTCCGCAAATGTTCCGTCGGACCCCACCACCAGAATGTTCCGCAACTCGTCCGCGTAGCTCGCCCGCACTTCCTGAATTCGCGGATCATACGCGCGCGCCGACTTGTCAGCCCGCATCACCAGTTCGACCTTCGCGCTGATCTCCGCATCCACCGAAGGCAGCGTCACTGGATACAAACTCCGCGCCGCAGCCTTCTGGAATCCAGCGACGGTCGCTTTCGCCGGAGCGCTCGCAATCAATGCCGCCGTTCGCGCCGCATGCAGGATGCGCTCGGCCGAGAGATCGTCCGTATACGCGTACCCAGTCCGTTCCCCGGAAACGACCCGAACTCCGCATCCCGCGGAGATCCCCTGCGACGCCGACTTCACCATCGACTCGTCCACCATCAACGACGTCGACGAAAGATATTCGAAGTAGAGGTCGGCATAATCGCCGCCCGCCGAAAGCGCGGCCCCCAGATAGCGTTCCAGATCATGCTCGGTCAGGCCGTAATGTTCAAAGAAAAACCGTTGTTTATCCAAGCTTGGCTTATCCACGCGAATTAGATGCCGTCGAGTCGAACTAGGACTCCCCAGGCCGGCCACTCCCTTTCTTCTATTATCCCATACGAAATTCGATCCAGCCCCCTCCGCCCATATCTTCCACATCCCCCGCCGATGACGATGGTCACTCGTCACAGACTCCGCCCCGCCCATTGTGGACAATTTCACTCGTGACCCCAGATGCCCTTACCCGCACAGTGCAAGACTTCCTTAGCGAGGCCTCAGGCGCGGTCGTCCTCGAGGACGGTGCCGTGGCCTTCGACCTGGCCCAGGCCAAGTATTCGATCTCCGGGGAATACAACAAATGTCTACTGCACCTCTGGTCGGCCGAGCGCAACACGGTCCGCCGTGTGCTCGACGCCGAGCTGAAGAACGGCACATTGCGGCTGGCCGTGCAGCGGCTTGGACAATCGCGTCCCACGAAGCTGGAAATCTGCCGCGAGCGCGGCCGCCGCTCTCCCTCCGCCAAAAAGGCAGCCCGAGCCAGTTACGAACAAAAGCTGCGCCGAGCCCTCAATCGCCATTTTCCCAGCTTTACCATCACCCGTCTCACCACCGCCGTCGACCTGGAGAAATCCTTCGGCCCGATCTATGCCCGCGGCCTCCTGCGGCAGGGTCAGTCCGCCTTCGCCGTTCTGGGAGTCAACGCCTCGGAGACTCAGGCCTCCATCGATGCCGCGCTGACCTTCGGCATCCTCTGGCTCGAAGTCTGCCGCCATTCCTCCGCAGGCAAGTTTCTCGTAGAGGGCCTTCATTTGTTCGTGCCCCAAGGCTGTTCGGCGCTCGTCCGCGAGCGCATGGCCAATCTCAACCGTGCCGCCGCCAAGTGGAGCCTCTTTGAACTCGACGAGCGCCACGACGCCTTGCAGGAGATCGATTGCACCGACCGCGGCAACGTGGCCACCCGCCTGCTGCACGCCACGAATGAAACCGCCGCGCTCGAAAGGTTCGCGGAGTCGATTGCCCGAATCAAGACGATCCTTCCCAATTGCGAGGTGGCCGTGCTTTCCGCCGCGGAGCTCGCCTTTCGCTGGCGAGGCCTGGAGTTCGCTCGTGCCCGCATGGGCGCCGAAGCCGCGACGTTCCGCAGCAAGCAAGAAATCGTCTTCGGCGTCGGCGCCGAAGAGCGCGCTCTCGAGGAGCGCAACTGGCCATTCTTCCTGCAACTCGTTTCCGCGATCCGCGACACTCGCCATCCCTACGGCCCGCGTCAGCATCCCCTATTCCGCCTGCGCCCCGAGCGCTGGCTGGAGTCGCTGGTCGTCGCCGATGTCAGCGTCATCGACGAGCGCCTGGACCCGCGCTCGCTCTATTCGCAGGTTCCAGCATTCTCTGCCTCGGACCGCGCCATGCTCGAACGTCTTGGCCACCACGCGCGACGGCCGTCTGGCAGTCGTCGAACTCAAGGCCGACGAAGATATCCACCTTCCGCTGCAGGGGCTGGTTTACTGGTCAAGAGTGGAGTGGCACCACACTCGCGGCGAGTTTCCCCGCTTCGGATATTTTCCCGACCGCGAGCTATCGACCGAAAAGCCTTTGCTGTACCTGGTGGCGCCCGCCTTGCACGTTCATCCCGCAACCGACACGTTGCTGCGCTACATCTCTCCCGAGATCGAATGGGAATTCGTAGGAATTGACGAGCGCTGGCGCGAAGGAGTAAAAGTCGTGTTCCGAAAGCGCCCTGAAGGTTGTTGTCGCCACAACGGAGGCACGGCGACACGGAAAAGTCCAGAGTCCCGCCTGCGAATCGCGATCTGACGACTCGCCCGCTTGCTGTCTGGCATACTCTGCCAGACCGTTCAGAGCCGCGACAAGCGTCCTATATGAATGTGGGCTCTCGTGTATGAATGTGGGCTTTCGTGCGGAATTTGGTGACCAAAGCCGGGTAATGCTGTTGACCAAAGCCCGCCAAACTCCAGCCGCGAAGCGGCGAAAGAGTGCAGCCCACAGCGCAAGCTGTGGGTAAGAAGCGAAAAAATGGAGCAAGCCCCGGAGGGGCGAAAGAAAGAAACAACGCAAGCTGCAGGGATGGCACATGCCCCGCAGCAACTGTCTCAGCCCTTCCACGCCCCTAACATCCGCCGCACATCCACCAACTGCGCCAGGTGATACGCATTGTGATCTGCCACCAGCAATGCCTCCCGCAATATCGTCTGCCCGTCACCCCACGGAATGCGCGCAAACAAATCAGTCTTCCGGTTCGCAACTAGGTTTTGCATGGCCTTCAGGTCCCGCCGAAACTGCTGGATGCTCTTGTTCCACGCCGCGGCATTCGACGGAGCTGCCGTCTTCGGCCAATATCCGCCCGGCCACTCCGGAGAAACGTGCTTCGCATTGCGGCTGAATTCGAGAATGTCCCATTGCGCTAGACGCAGGTGTTCGAGCAGCATCCAGGGAGAGTGCGGAAACTTCAAAGGTTTGGTCCCACGCAGCTTCGCCGGCAGGTCCTTGATGACATCGTCGAATCTAGCGTGGGCTCCCCCGCCCCCGAGAAGGTAGAGAAGGTGTTGGCGCAAGGACTGTTCGTGATCTTCGGTCATCCGTTCCTCCGGCTACAGCGCAAACTCCAGTGTAACGCCGTGCCGGAAGACGAAGGTCTAGGCTCAAAATGCGAAGATGAAGATTGCTGTTTCTTGAATGTCGACAGTATCGTCTACGTGGGAGTCATCCTGACCGGAGCCGGTTTTCAGGCGTAGGGAAGGATCTCGCGCGGAGACCGGGGAATCCAAGAGGCCCGAGAATTCAAATTAAGGCTCACTTATTCTGCGCCGTAGCAGTTGGCGAAAGCGCTTCGTCGCCTACGCTCCCGATCGCGTCGCCCGAGAGAACGAGTTCCACGCGCCGGTTCTGCTGACGCCCCTCGGGCGTGTCATTCGACGCAATCGGCTCGCTCTTGCCGAAGCCACGCGCCTCGATCGCGCTAGCCGGAATCCCTTGCTGTACAAAGTAATCGCGAACTGACTGGGCGCGGTGCTCCGACAGTTCCTGGTTGTATTCGTCGCTCCCCACGCTGTCCGTATGTCCTTCGACTGCAACATGCAGGCTGGGATAAGCGAGCACGATGCCGGAAACTTTGGCCAGACGCTCGCGCGCTCCGGGAAGCAGTTCGAAGCTTCCACTGCGGAACAGAACGTCAGACATATTCGCGATCAGCCCGCGGGCAGAGTCGCGTGTCGCCAGGATCGAATTGAGCTGCTGCAGCAACCGGGCCCGCAATTCCTGCTTTTCTTTTTCCGCCTGCTGTCGCAGACTTTCCGATTGCGCGGCAGCGGCGCGAGCCTTGTCCGTTTCCGCGGCCAAAACCTGCTGTTGTGCCACCGCTTCCGCCTTGGCCTTTTCCGCCTCTTCCTTCTGGCGCGCGGCTTCCTGCGCAGCGGCCACGGCTTCCTGCTTCATGCGCTCGGCTTCGGCCTTGGCCTGCTCCGCCTGGGCGCGAGCCTGTTCCGCCTGGGCACGAGCCGCTTCCGCTTCCGCACGGCGCTTGGCTTCCGCTTCCGCATCTGCACGGGCTTTCGCTTCGCGCGCCGCAGCGGCGGCCTGCGCTTCATCTTCCGCCTTCTGCTTCACTGCCATGAGACGCGCTTCTTCCGCAGTCTCGGTCGCTTCCTTGGCGGCCACTCCCACCGTTTCCTTTTTCTGCTTCTGTCGATAAAGCTCTTCCGCATGCATCAACTGCTGGCTGGCCTTGGTCAGAATCGAAGTCGCGTACTTCTCGCCCGCCGCTATATGCGCGATGCGCACCGCGTTCCGCGCCTCAAACAGCTCCAGCGGAGTCTTGGTATCGATCCCGAAAATCGCATCCTGAATGTGCGTGTTCGTCGAGGAGTATGTGCCACGCGTTACCAACTCGTACTTAGCGTCGATGTTCTCGCCGGCGCCGCTCCCCGAAGAACTCTCCATCACCACCATGTTCCCAGGTTGCGTCACGGCGAAATAGGGCTCCGCGGTCACGATCATTCCAAACGTCTGCAAATCGGTATAGGCTTTCACGTGCGCGTTGCCGTTATGATCAAGCGTAAGTTCGCCCAAATTGACCGGACGCCCTTGTGGCGAGACCGCCCAGGCAACGTAGGTGAGGAATTCGAGTCCGAACTTGGTGGCGTCTTCCAGGCCCTGGAACTTGGCGTCGATCTCGAAGTTGGTCTTCTTGCCTTCAACTCTCGCTTCGCCCGACGCTCTCTGCAGCAGATCGGTGCCCTGAAAATCCACCTTGGTCGTGCCGCCCTGCAGCCGATAATGCACCGCCTTGGTGGTTCGCGAGACCGTGCTGGCAGTCGTGGGAACTCCAGTGTTCCCGGAAACCGGGCTTTGCGTTTGCGCGGACGCCAAAGTCGCCAACGCCGCAACAAGAATGGCCAGAGACAGGTTTTTCACAGTGTTCTCGATCTGGGGGAGATAAGAACTGACTAATCTTCCTAATAATCTTCGTTGATATGCCGCCGAATGAAAAGAACAGGAAGGGATGGCCCTTTAGTAACAGGCGTGCCCATGTGGGTCCGGGTCTTTGACCCGGACAGGCCGAGCAAAGCTCGGCACGCTCTACCTTCCCTCACACGAACGCTCTTCGCGCCGGGACCAGCCTCACGGAACGAATGCCATAGCCCCTTTCGGTCCGACCACCAGCGCCCCGCCCTCGGGGTAAGCGCTCACCGCATTGAACCGAATCTCCAACTTTTTCTTCCCGCCGATGCGCCGCGGATTGTTCGGTGGTCGCAAGTCGAAGACGAAGTCTTCCCCGACGATAAACATTCGTTCCGGAGCAATCGGTTTTAGTCGCACTTTCTTCTCGCCTGTGCCCAACTCTTCACGAATCGCTGCTTCGTTCACCTTCCGGTCATAAGCCACAGCAGAGAAATACGCCCGCGGGTGCAGCGGCGGGAGCGTCCAGCTCTTGCCTCCATCTTCCGTGAATGCCAGGTTTGGTCCGTCGTCCTTAGGACGCTTGTAGTCCCCACCGGCGATCACTCCATGCGTGGCGTCGCGGAAGGCAATCGAAAATATCCCCGCCGAGTCCGGCCCGTGCACCATGGGAGTGTCATAAACCTGCCAGCTCTGGCCGCGATCCCCAGAGTGGAATACCCGTGCCGTCTTGCCCCCCGTTCCGAACCAAACATTCGAATCCGAGTCCCCACGCACAATCGCAATGCATGTATTTGACGCCGCAAAGGCGCCCTCGCCTTGCATTGCGGGTGGCAATTGTGCAGACGCAATGGGCCGCCAGTTCTGCCCATCATCCGTCTGAAGAACTTCGAACTTCAGGTTCCCGGACTCGTCAGGGATGGGATCGCCCAGAACGACACCATGCCTCGCGTCCCAGAACACCATGGAGTCGAAGAATCCCTTGGGGTTCGTATTGGTGAACTGGAGCTGCCAGTGCTTCCCCGCGTCGGTGGTGTGGTAGATCCGGGACAATTCTCCCGGCCCCGCCGACATGAGAAACGCTTCATCGGCCGAGAACGCCACGACCGCCCGAAAATCCAGCGCGCCCGCGTCCGGCACCTGTGCCGGGGTCCACGTGCGCCCCCCATCAATCGTGCGCAGATAAGTCCCGTGCGTGCCACTCGCCCAGGCAACTTCTCGGGACACAGCGCTCACTCCACGCAAGCTCTCGGTAGTGTGTGAGATCTGAATCCCCGGGCCAGATTGCCCCAAAGCAGGAACGACGAGAAGTAGCAGCAGCGGCAGGTAGCGCATGAGGAATTGTCGCAGGAATCGCCTCCCGATAAGAACAGAAGAAAACGCCCGTCCGCCTTGCCCGCCACCTCGGACACCACTACAATTTCAAAGCGCAGTTTCCCGGTCTGTTCTGTGTAATCTGCCAGACGGTTACAACCATTATTTGTGCTGCGACTTCATACCTGAAGTTAGGGGTTCTTTCGCACGTCGAGCTTCGCGGTTTCCATCATCGAGTACCAGCGGCTGGTACCGCATTTCTTTTGCGTATTACCCCTTCGCGGGTGCGAACAGAGTATTTCTTCATTGAGGAGCATGCTATGCGTCGAATTCCCCTGTGGCAGGCGGGTTGCACGGCCGGATTGCTGCTTGTGGCCACCAGCTTGAGTTTGGGCCAAACCCTGAAGGTTCGCCCCCCCGCAGGACAAGATGTAGAGCAAGCACAGAAGAACGCCCCTGCTATTCAGGCAATTGAGGCCCCGCCCGTCACCTTGCCCATGAGCGTGGCCTCAGGCACCCCCATCAAAGTGGCGCTCGATTCCGAGGTACGCGTCCGCGCAGTCGGCCAGCCCATCCACGGCAAGACTACCGAGCCCGTCTATGCCTTTGACAAATTGCTCATCCCGGTCGGCACTTTGGTCAACGGAAGAGTGTCGGCGATTGACCCCGTATCCAAGAAGATTCGTACTCTGCAAGCGATGGACGCGAACTTCTCTCCGGTTCGCGCAGTCCACGTGCAGTTTGATGAACTTGTAATGGCCGACGGGCGCCGCGTGCCCATGCAGACCGTGGCATCTCCGGCTCCAGACGGTGTCTTGCGCTTCGTCCCGGCCAATGAGAAAGCCGCAAAGACGAACAAGGTGCAGGATGCGGCCGCGAAAAAAGTTAGCGCGACCCGCCAGCAGGTCCAGCAGCAATGGGCTGACTTGCAAAAGCAGATCCATGAGCCGGGAAAAATGCACAAGCTGAAACGCCTCGCGATAGCGCAGCTTCCCGTGCATCCCCAGTACATCAACGCGGGCACAAGCTTCAATGCCGACCTGCAGCAGCCCCTGGATTTCGGCACCGAGTCGGTAAAGCCTGAAGCTCTGACCAACGTTGGCGCTCCGCCCCCCTCGGGAAGCGTGGTGCATGCCCGCCTGGTGACACCGCTGAATTCCTCGACCTCAAGAAAGGGAGACGCGGTCGAGGCCCTGATCACCGAGCCTCTGGTCGCCTCCGATCATCTGATTTTGCCGGAGGGCAGCGTCATTCGAGGTTCCGTGATGCAGGTGCAGAGGGCGCGCCGCCTGGCCCGCAACGGACAACTGCGAATCCTGTTTCACGAAGTAGCTCCGCCCAACGGCGTCGAACAGAAAGTAGTGACCAGCCTGGAAGGCGTCGCGGTGGCCAAAGGCGAACACCTCAAGCTCGATGCCGAAGGCGGTGCCCAGGTGACCACCCCACGCACGCGCTATTTGACCACGGGCATTCAAGTCATGCTCGCGGCCGCGTCAGCAGCTCCCGACGGTGACCGGAATTTGCATGGCGGCGGAGGCGATGTCGGCGGAAGTGCCGCCAATGGCGCCTCCGGCTTTCGCGTCGTCGGCATGATGGTGGGTATACTGGCTCGCTCGCGCGTGGTTGCTGCCGGATTTGGCGCTTATGGAGCAGCCAGTTCCATCTACTACCACTTTCTCGCGCGCGGGCGCGATGTGGTCTACCCGAAGGATATGGCGATGGTAATTGGGTTGGGCGCGCGCGAATCCAAGCCCCGCGCCGCAACCGTCCCTGAACACGGTGCCAATGAAGTCGCGGTGAAAACCACGCCCACTGGACAGTGAAGGCGAGAATCGCCCTCTCCGCTATAGAATCCTGGCCTCACTTCGCTGTGAAGTCCGCGAACGCGGCAATTTTGCCCATGTAGATCCGCAGCGTGCAGCGGGCGCCAACGTGGGCAAACGCGACTTCGAGTGCCTGCGAGGGCTCGTCCACCTGCGCCGTCTCCATCGGAGCGCGCGCAATGTCTTGCTTCTGATCGTAAGCCGCCCCTGGCGTGACGTTCTTATTCACCACCAGTGTCCAGTGCTCTTTCGCCGGAATGGCATAGACCGCGTAAGCCCCAATAGGAATCATGGAGGTCGCCAGCGAAAGTTGCGCCTCGGTGAACAATGTCATGGGCGTGCCGCCTGGAGCCCAAGGCTTGCCGTTAGCGGGCTTCTCTTTGCTGACCGCAACCGCGTTGTAGCGCACGTAGACCTGCCGCCCGTCATCCAGATTGCAGGTGGTGGTGGAAGTGGCGGCGCCGCCCGATTGCGCGCATAACCATGGTGTCCACAATATCGATATGAGTACAGCTCTCCAGACGAGTGTCGCCGACATGATTGGAAAGCCTCCGCGCAAGAGTGTATCGCCGCAGGACGCTTTAGGGGAAGCACTTTAGGCGTCAAGGGTCGAATCCCGTGCCGGATGGTGCCGTTCGGCGTGCGTCTTCGGTGACGTTTCCCCATGCCCAGTCAGTTGCTACTGTGACTTCCAGGTACGGGTGCGTCAAGTACCGAGCGAGGACGATCCAATCGAGGGTGATCAATGGCGAAATCAAAATTAAGAATTCTTTACGGTGAAGGGGATGAGGACGTATTGAAAACGCAGGCCGCCACCATGGAAAAGGCCGGGCACACGGTCCAGCAGGCCATAGGACGCAAGGCTGTCGACGAAGCGATCAGGAAGAGCTCGTTTCACCTGGTCGTGCTGGGTGCAACCCTCACCCGCAACGATCGTCACCACCTGCCCTACATGGTCAAGAAGGTTAGCACCGAAACCAAAGTGCTGGTCATGCACGCCGACGGAAGCCGCCACCCCTATGTGGATGCCTGCACCGACACCGGCTCCAGCATGGAAGCGGTCCTCAACCACATCGAAGCCATGAACCTTACCGGCCCGATGCGGGCAGCATCAGCCGCCGCAGGCCGCTAGAACATCTCATAAATGGCTTTGGGAAGGGCATGGCTTCAGCCATGCCGCTCGGAGTCGCAAATGATGCGGGCTTTAGCCCCTGAGGGATCCGCAGTTTACTCCTTCGGTCCATTATGAGATGGTTCTTAGTCGGGTCTTCGCGAGGCAGTTGCCGGTAGCCAATTGCCAGCTCTGAAGGGGCGGCCTTAATCAGCCGCCTTTTCTTCTTTTGCGACCCTCGATTTTGTCGCGTCGCGAACCAGCCCTGGCACGAATCCCGTTGATCAACGCGTGGGAGACAGCCTCGTTCGCTCGCGTATTTCTCCCAGTACACAACCCGCCAAGTCGAACCAAGTGGGATTTTCATTGCCGGAGAACCAGATTTTAGTGCCGGAGGAAATAGATTTTCGGTTCGGAGTGGAATTTCCAGTGAGATTCCCAGCGAGCGTGGTGTGCCAACTTGCCTCAATCGCAGCCGCGAAGCGGCGAAAGAATGCAGCCCACGACGCAAGTCGTGGGGGGAGAGGTGATGAAAAGGGAGCAAGCCCCGAAGGGGCGTAAGAAAAGCTGCTACTCTCACGGCACGAATCAAGTTAGTAAAAGTGGGCTACCGGACCACCTGTCGCCTCCATTTACTGCCCACTTTCGCCCTCCAATCGCTCTCGGAGTGGGAGATCACGGCAACGTTCGCGGCGCCGGCTTTCCCGCCGCCTTGTAATCTTTGGGATAGACCACCAGGCACCGCCGCATCCCCTCACCCTCGCTCTCGGTGCGCAGGTCGGCTTCGTCGCGCAGCGCCAGATGAACGATCCGTCGCTCCCGCGACGACATCGGACTGAACTGGTACGGCGTCCCCGTCTTGCGCACTTTTTCCGCCGCGACATTCGCGGCCGTGCGCAGCTCCTGAAGGCGCAACGAGCGCTGATTCTGGCAGTCGAACGAAATCTTCTCATGCTCACCGGAAGGCAACCGCAGCATTTCCAATGCCAGCAGTTCCAGCGCGCGCAATAGCTCGCCCCCACGGTCGAGCAGCAGCGCCGAGTCGGGCCCCGCAAAGTCCACTAAAATTTCAGGCTTCTCCCAGTCGCGGTTCTCCGGCAGCGGCGGATCCACAATAATGCGGTACTTCAATCGAAGTCCGCCGTGCGTCACAACGGCGTGCAGAAACTCATTAATCTTCTTTGCGGCAGCGAGTTTATCGGGAATGGACATGAAGTTCAGCTCTTAGCTTTTAGCTCTTGGCCTTTAGCTCAAAATCGTATCGGATCAAAACTCCGGCGTACCTTTGTCACTCAGATTTCTTCACTTCTTTCCTATCATCGCCCCGGAAGGTTTGAAAAGCTAAGAGCCAAAAGCCAATGGCTAAAAGCTTCACTTCTCCTTCTTCCGCGCCCGTTTCGCCATCATCTCGCGCATTTCGCGCCCCAGCGCCGTCCGGTTCATCACCCATTGCTGCGCGATCGAAATCAAGTTGGCTTCCGCATAATACAGATTCAGCCCTGCGGCCAGCCGGAAGAAGATGAAACCCATCATCAGCGGCATCATCACCGTCATCATTTTCTGCTGGGCGGGATCCATGCCGGCTTGCGGCGTCATCTTCTGCACCACCAACATGCTCACGACCATCAGAACCGGCAGCACAAATGGAAACGGCTCTGCCGCCGACAAATCATGAATCCACAGCCAGTGCGCGTGCCGCAAATCGAGCGCAGCCCCCAGCATGCGGTAATACGCGATCAGAAACGGAAACTGGATCAGCATCGGCAGGCAGCCACCCGCCGGATTCACGCCTTCCTTTTTATAAAGAGCGCTGATCTCCTCATTCATCGGAGCCTTGCGCGGATCCCGCAAGCTGTACTTCTTGTACTTCTCCTGAATCGCCTTGATCTGCGGTGCCACCCGCTGCATTTTCAACATCGACTTCATCTGCGTAACGCGCAGCGGCAGCAGCAGCAGACTGATGATCAGCGTCTGCAGCACGATCGCCCATCCCCAGTTCGGCACCACGTGCCGATAGGTCCACTTGAGCCACACGAAGAGGGGCTTGGCGATAATCCCCCACCAGCCGAAATCCACCAGGCCATTGAGATCACTGTCCGCGCCCGACACGCCCGGTACATTAACCTTCTGCAGAACTTCCAGTTCTTTGGGACCAACGAAGACGCGCTCCGACGTCGGACCGTGCAGGTTACCAACGGCCGCGCCCACCACGTCCACGTTCATCGTCTCTTTCGAGTCGGCCTTCTGCGGATCGCGCGCCACCGACAACGAGTTGTGCAGCGTCACCATCGCCGCTGTAGCTGGATCGTCGGGGATGAACACGGCGGCGAAATACAAATCGGTAGGGCCGGCCCAGTGGAACGGTCCCGGGTTGGTCCCGCCGCCGCTGATCTTTTTTGCCGGTACGCGCTCGATGTTCTTATTGAACTGGTAGTCGATCGCCCCCGCCGCCCAGAATGCGGGCGTTACTTGATCGCCAAATCCCGAGGGCCACGCGGGCAGCGCCGCAATCACGTTGCCCTTATACGTGACATTCGTATCGACATTCAGGACGTAGGTGTGATCGAAACTGAAAGTCTTGCGGACCGCCAGATCCTGGTCCGCATATTCGAACGTGATCGTCGTCGGGGCTGTCTGCTTGCCTTCGCGCGAAGCAACGTATAGCGCCGAACTGAGTTTGCCGCGCAGGCCTTCATCGTAAGTCCACAGAGAAAGCGGGTAGCCGTACTGCGCGGCCGCCGCGGGATTGACCAGATCGAGTGGCCCGTTCTGCGTTTCATTGTCGAACTTCTTCAGAATCCACGATTTCACCTGCGCCCCGCGATTGCTGAACGTGATCCGGTAGAGGTCGTTCTCAATGACCGTCTCGCTTTCGCTCGTCGCCTGTTTAGTCACTCCGCGGGCAGAACTTCCGGCAGGATTCACGCTGGGCTCAGCCGTGGCAGCGGTCGCCTTGGGCGCTGGCTGCGCCTGCGCGGGCTGGCTCTGCTGCTGTGGCGCCGCCGGTTGCGGAAAATATTTCTTGAGCAACGGCTGGAACGCCAGCATCACGATAAACGTCAGCAGAAAAACCAGCATCAGGCGTTTCTCGCTGCCGGGTTCGTGTTGTGGATTTTGAATGTCTGGCAAAGTGACTATTTCCTCAGATCGCGCCGTGATGCGGCATCTGCGATGTCCTTCGTTGGTTACACCCGGCTTTGGGAAGGGCACGGCTTACAGCCGTGCCGGTAGCGTCGAAGAAACGATAGGGCTTTAGCCCCTGAGGCAACGCCGTCGCAACTTCGCAACCCGCGGCCTGTTTCACCACCGGATCGTACCCTCCACGCGCAAACGGATGACACCGCAGCAACCGTATCAAGGTCATTAACCCTCCGCGCACCGCCCCATACCGTTCCACCGCCTCCATCGCATATTCCGAGCAGGTGGGAACGTAGCGGCACGCAGGCGGGAACATTGGCGAGATGGCCCACTTATAGCCTCGCAGCAGTTGCAGCGTAACGACTTTGGCAAACTGGCGCATGTGATTCGGTTTCAGGCTCCCGGCTTCCGGCTTCCGGAACCTTGTTCTGCAGCAGCGATGGCCTTGCCCGCGAGCTTCTGTTCTATAACTACGAAAGCCCTGCTGACTTCGTTCACCACCGCGGCGAAATCGACCGTCAGCAGCGACTTCTTGGGATTGATCACGACGTCCGCACTCGCCCCCGCAGGCGGCCTCGTAAGCCGCACCGCCTCGCGCAAGCGCCGCTTCATCCGGTTGCGCTGCACCGCCCCGCCGAGCGCGCGTCCGACGGTGAATCCAATGCGAAGCCCCGAAGCTACAGGGTTCGCGGCGTTCGCCCCAGCGCCGCCGCGTTCTGGCCGCTGCCAGTAGAACACGGTCATGGATGCCGAAAAATGCCTCCGCCCCAGCTTGTACACACGCTCGAAATCGGCGTGACGCAACAGCCGCGCGCTGCGGGGAAAGGTGCCGTGGCCGGTTCGCGGCTCGACATCTCGCTTCGATTCTCCAGGCACACTGGCGTTCACAGTGACTCTAAATTTCCAGATCGCTATTTCCACGTCACTCGCGCAACATGACTGGCACAACAGCGGATGGGGGCGCGGCGTTCCTTTCCGCGCTACTGGACTATTCGCGGAAACCTGGTTTTACCGAGACCCGCTTGCGCCCCTTGGCGCGACGGCGGGAAATTACTTTCTTGCCGCCCTGGGTCTTCATGCGCACGCGAAATCCGTGTGTTTTCGATCGCTTGCGCCGGTTGGGTTGGAATGTACGCTTGGGCAAAGTAGCTCGCTCCTGATTCCTTCGACAGTGTTAGGGCAAACTCCAAGTATAAATCACCCCCCGCATTACCGCCAAACCCGGTTCTTCTTTCTCCGTGCACTTCGGACTTCGAAAGTGTCCACGCATCCGTGGGCGTCATTCTGTCAAGCGCAGCCGCTTTTCAGGCGGAGCGCAGGATCTCGCGCGTACTCACAGCGTGTCCGGTTATGTCGACACAAATGCATCAGCCGCAAAAAGCGAGAAAAGGAATTACGATGCCAATGCGTCAGGCCGATTTTTTCTTGCCTTTTTCCCCATTCTGGTTTTTCCTCGCTCTTGCGCATCCAGACCCTTGCACCGTCTCCGCGGCAGTTACCATCGCGGCACTTGACAGCATCACGTATTCGGGTTCTGAATAGGGATTCGCGGAAAAATTCCAGCCGAAGTTTTCCACACAACAAAAAATTTTGTGCTAGTATGCCGATCTGATCTGCTTTCGAAATTCTTTTTGCTGTTGGCAGCCTCGCACAAAGAATCGAACGCATTCCGCAGTAAAATTGACGGTTCCGGCTACTTCGCAAAAACGGCAGTTTTAAACAGGCGCTCTCACCAGCCGCCGGAGCGCCGCGGTGAATATTTCATATATGTCAGTCCCCAGCACAACTCTCTCCCCGAATCCGTGGGCGCGCATCCTCGATGCTCTGGAAAAGAAAATCAACCGGCACTCCTACGACACCTGGCTCAAGCCCACCCGGTTCAGCCACTCCAGCGGAGGCATTCTCTTCGTCCGCGTTCCCACCGTCGAGTTCCGCCACGCCGGCGATAAATACGCCGACCTCATCCAGGAAGCCATCGACAATCTGGGCCTCGGTTTCAACGACGTAAAGTTCGTCACTCCAGACGATGACCCTGCCGCGACTCCTGTGCGTCACGACGGCGGCCTCACTCCCGCTGCCTCATCTCCGTCGCAGTCGCGCTTCGACTGGGATGGCGCCGCCCAGTTGAATCCGCGCTACACCTTCGACGCCTTCGTCATCGGCAGCGGCAATCAGTTCGCCCACGCCGCTTGCCAGGCCGTCGCTGAACGTCCTTCCAAGGCTTACAACCCGCTCTTCCTCTACGGCGGCGTCGGCATGGGCAAAACCCATCTAATGCAGGCCATCGGACACGAGATCAAGCGCCGCCTGCCGCAGACCGCCATCTCCTACGTATCCAGCGAGAAGTTCACCAACGACATGATCAACTCGCTGCGCTACGACAAGATGACCAGCTTCCGCGACCGGTTCCGCAACGTCGACGTACTCCTCATCGACGATATCCAGTTCCTCACCGGCAAAGAGCGCACCCAGGAAGAGTTCTTCCATACCTTCAACGCGCTGCACGAGTCCATGAAGCAGATCGTCATCGCCAGCGACCGCTCGCCTAAAGAGCTCGCCGAGATCGAGGATCGCCTGCGCAGCCGCTTCGAGTGGGGCTTGATCGCCGACATCCAACCCCCCGACCTCGAGACCAAGGTCGCCATTCTGCAAAAGAAAGCGGAGCAGGAAAAAGTCACCCTGCCCACCGACGTCGCGCTCTATGTAGCGTCGAACATCCGCTCCAACGTTCGCGAGCTCGAAGGCGCATTGATCCGCCTCGTCGCCCATTCATCCCTCATCGGCGCCGAAATCACGCTCCCCTACGCACAGCAGGTATTGAAGAATTTCATCGACTCCCAGGCCCGCAAAGTCACCATCGAGTCGATTCAGAAAATGGTCGCCGAGCAATTCGGCCTTCGTCTGGTCGAGATCAAAGCCAAGAATAATTCCCGTGCCATCGTCTACCCGCGCCAGGTTGCCATGTACCTGGCCAAGCATATGACCGAAGCCTCGCTGCCGGAAATCGGCCGCCAGTTCGGCGGCAAGCATCACACCACTGTGCTGCACTCGGTCGAGAAGATCGAAGAGCTCCGCAAGAACGACAAAGATTTAAACAGGCTGATCAACAAACTGACCGAGCAATTAGGCGGATGAATCGCGGGCGGGATTGAATTTTCCACGTACCAGTCCAGTCTTCCTTCGCGGTGGCTGTGAATGCGATGTGGAAGTTGTGTAAAGCAGGGAAGAAATCGGGAGCACCGCCAAATTACACTGGCGCCTCCGCAACGTTCGGGACCGATTTCTAACATCAAGGGTCCGGCGGGAACCCGGTGACAACAGGCGAGTTGTCCCGGTTTTCCACTTCTCCGCAGGCCCTTCTGTTACTGCTGGTTTTATAGGTTTTGCATTTGATATAAGGTAAGTAATAAAAGTAGCACGGCAAGTAGATGTTTCGGGGAGACGGACGTTATGCCGGTCGAAGCCGCCGTTGCCGCGGGCACCATGGAGATCACAGTCAGCAAGTTCGAGTTGCTGCGGGAATTGACCGCCACGCAAGGTGTGGTCGAGCGCAAGACTACAATTCCAATCCTTTCCAACTATTTATTCGAAGCCGCTGGCGACCGCCTGTCGCTCACCGCCACCGACCTCGATCTCAGCCTGCGCACCTCGTGTAACGCCAAAGTTAAGAAAGAAGGCTCCTGTACCATCCCCGCGCGCAAACTTCACGACTACGTGAAGCTATTGCCCGACGCCGACATCACCATCAAACTGCTCGAAAATCACTGGGTCAGCATTCGCTGCGGCCGTTCCAACACCAAGATGGTCGGCATGGCCAAGTCCAACTTTCCCAGCCTGCCCGTATTTCCCACCGCTGGCGCTGTCACGATTCCAGCCCAGGTTCTGCGCGGCCTGATCGCCCGCACCGGCTTTGCGATTTCAAATGAAGAGTCGCGCTACACGCTCAATGGCGCCCTGATGCTCCTGAAGCCCGAGTCCATCACCATGGTCGCGACTGATGGACATCGTCTGGCCCACTGTGAACGCGCCGGCGAAAAATTCGACGGCGTCTCCGGCGAAATGAAAACCTTGGTCCCGAAAAAAGCGATGGACGAATTGAAATCCCTGCTCGACTCCACCGACGCCGAGACCATCGAGTTCGCCAAAGACGACTCCACACTATTCTTTCGCATCGGTAGCCGTCTCTTGACCTCGCGCCAACTTACCGGACAATTCCCCAACTTCGAAGCCGTCCTCCCCAAGGACAACAGCAAGATCGTCCCCCTGAACTCCGACGAATTGAATTCAGCTATCCTCCGCGTGGCCCAGTTCGCCGACGAGCGCTCCCGCGCCGTCCGCCTGCGCCTAGAGAAGGGCGAACTCAAAATTTCTGCGTCCTCCACCGAGGCTGGCGAATCCGAAGATTCCATCGAAGCTCCCTACACCGGCGACCCCCTGACCATCGGCTTCAACGCCGCGTACCTGGTCGATTTCCTCAAAGCCGCCGGCACCGCCGAAGTCCGCCTCGAACTGAAAGACCCCCAGTCCGCCGGCCAATTCCGCCCCGCCGAAGGCGACGACTACAAATACCGCTACATCGTCATGCCCATGCGCATCTGAAGCTGATGGCCTAGCCCTTAGGAAAGATCTTGATATTGTCAGGTCCTGTATTTTCCGTCTGAACGGTTAAGAGTTCTTGGATTCTCTCCTTGGGAACCCCCTCCCCTTCGGTCAGAATTTTCCAGAGCGCATCGGCTACTATCTCGCTCGGACTAGTGCGCTCTTCTTTTCGCTTTTTTCTGCGTGCGCCAATCACATCCATTACCAATTTCTCGGTGGGAGTGAGGTAGATCGCGACCTGCTCAGCATCCGCATCGAGCCTTTTCTTTCTCGCCATAGGGGGTATTTTTGACTTGCAATCGTATTATAATATTATAATATCATTGCAACCTCGGAACTGGATAGGACTGCCGTGACTACTGGAGAGCAAATCCTGCAGGAAGAGCTTAGGGTTTTCGAACGGCACAAGGCGGAGTGGTTGCGATCGCACTCCGGGAAGTTTGTCGTCATTGTTGGACCGACAGTTGTCGGATTCCATCCGGATTATGAATCGGCTTTCAAGGCGGGTCTGTCCGCCGCCGGGCTTGGCAATAATTTTCTATTGAAACAGGTATGCGCCGAGGAACCCGTCTACCTCATCTACTGAAGGCCAAAATTGAAGTGGCGCCCGAATCCGAGCAAGCTTCTCTTAGAAGGCCCACATATCGAAATCTTGATCAGTACGACTCGTCCTGAACTCCAAGAAGGGCAAGCGATTGGGCTGGAGTTCCGAGAGCTTCCAGTCCACGCATTGATCGATACCGGCGCGTTGACTCACCGTAATAAACCCGCAAATCGCCAGTACGTGCAAGCTTCTCCAAACCGACTGGAACCGGATCACTACTGTGGGCGGGATGGCCGGTCGCTATCCAGCATACGCCGCAGCAATTTCGTTTCCCGGGACTGATTTGCCGGGCTTCGATGTAATTCGGGTGGTGGCATGTCCGATCATCGAGCAGCGGTTCTTTTCCTGTCTCGTTGGCCGCGACATCTTGCGCAAATGGTTGATGACGTACGATGGCCCAAACGGTCAGGTTGAAATACAAGCATAAGCCTTCCTTTTACTTTACCGCCACGATCCTCCGCCCGCCGCCCCTTGACCGCCCGCCGCCCCTGCCTTACATTGGCGGCACTTCAATTTTCGGAGGGGCAACGTCATGTTAAGTGGATTCAAGAAATTCATCCTGCGCGGCAACGTTGTGGATATGGCGGTCGGCGTGGTGATTGGCGCGGCCTTCGGCGGCGTGGTCACCGCGCTGACGAAAGACCTGTTGACGCCGTTCATCGCCGCGGTGGTGGGTAAGCCGGACTTTTCGTATCTCGGATTCACCATTCGCGGTACGCCATTTCCGGTCGGAGATTTCATCAATGCGGTCGTGTCGTTTGTCCTGGTCGCCGCGGCAATTTATTTCTTCGTGGTCACGCCGGTGAACGCACTGGTGGCACGGATGAACCGGGGGGAGACGCCTCCTGATCCCACCACCAAGAAATGCCCCGAGTGCCTCAGCGAGATTCCCATCGACGCTCGCCGTTGCGCCCACTGTGCTCAGCCCGTAATGGGCAAGGCGGCCTAGAAGTTTCTCCGCTCCGCCTTCGCGGACTCACGCGAAGGTGGAGCATTCATCCGTTAATATTGCAGTATGGAACTAAGTCGGAAGTTTGTCCGCTGGGCTGTCTTGGCCCTGGCAACGTCGCTGCTCTCTGTGGCCGCTCTGGCGCAAGGCTCCTCGATCTCCTCTTCTCCCAATTCCGCGAAACGCACCAAGAAAGCCCTCATTGACTCAGCCCTCGATCCCGGCACGGTGAACAACGACGTTTATCGCAACAAGATGCTCGCACTCTCCTGCAAGATTCCCGAAGGTTGGGTGCTGCGAACCGATGAAATCAACGCACGCGAAGAAGATAACGACAGCCCAGCCCCCGCCCAGCCGCCCGCCGCAGCCTCAAGCGCCGGCGCCAAGGTCCTGCTGGCAGCCTTCTCGCGCCCGCCAGAGGCGCGCGCCGAAGATGTGAATTCCTCCATCCTCATCGCCGCCGAGAGCGCCGCTTCCTACCCCGGATTGAAAGATGCCGCCCAATATTTCGGCCCGCTCACCGAAGTGGCCAAGGCCCAGGGTTTCACCATGGACGAAGACCCCTACGAGATCGCGGTCGACACGAAAACCCTGGTCCGCGGAGACTTTCACAAAGATGTAGGCTCGCGCGTCATGCACCAATCCACGCTGGCCATGCTGTCCCACGGCTATGCCGTGTCCATTACGGTAATCGCCGGCACAGAGGACGACGTAGAAGAGCTTATCGACGGTTTGACCTTCAGCCCGAACACAAAATAGCCTCGGTCTTGCATGCTCACGGCATGCCATTCTTCTCATCGCTGACACACGCACGAAGAGGAGAAGTAATCGTAATGCTCACTTCCAGCGTGCGCGCCTAAACAGCCTTGAACGTCCAAGCGCCGGAGGCGCGCCCCGAAAATAGCCCGCCAGTTTCACTGGCGGGTAAGCCGGAGCTCAAAAAAAGCGTCCCGTTAGGGACGCCTGAAATTCTCACAAAACCGGGAAGGGCACGGCTTCAGTCGTGCCGCAATGCCGCACTAAGGGTTCCGGCTTTAGCCGCTGAGGGACCGCTGACCATCGAAGAAACTCTTCCCCGAGACCGACCTCACTCCAGCGGCTCCGGATGCAAACTCAAATCCTTCTCCCCCGCTGCCTTCTTCTCCGCGTACTTCTTCATCCAGGCTTCCCAGCTCTTCCCCGCCGCCGTATCGCGCCCCGAAAACGCAAGCGCCCCAATCTCCGCATACGACACCGTAACCTTCTCGCTCGAATTTGTCGGATAAAGCCGGACAAACGACTCTCTCAGCGAAGCCCCCGTCCGCCGGTCAAACAAATATCCTTCAACCTTCGACCCATCCTTGCGCGTGATGGTCACATCCCCGCGGTAATCGAACGCTTTTTCCAGCGCACCCCGAAGTTCTGCCTCTCCGGCCAGCTCCGGGATCCACCCCTCGAGCCTCTCATGCTCCGTACCCGGCGCAACTTCGAGCGCGTCTGGATTCATCGCGTTCGCATGCGGCGGCGCATCCGCCGACGCGTGGTCGATGTGCCCGCCTTCTTTTCCTGTCATGAGTAGTTTTGCTTAGGAAAAATCAAGTCTGTCATTCTGAGCGAAGCGAAGAACCCCTTGTCTGCCCGCACCACCAGCGGCTTCCAAAGGAGTTTCCACATAAGTTCGAATCTGCCTTCTTTGCCAGGTACTCTTCTAGAGAGTCCACAAATGGATGTCTACGCGCGGGTTTCCTGCAAAGACCGCTCTCGCTCGGCCACGGAGGGGCTCGAACCAATCTGCACCAGCGGATGCACCGCCGCCTGCGGCTCCTCCAACAAACGGAGCGCCTCCTCATCGCGATACCGCGTGAACAGCGTCGCCTTCACCGTAGCCAAAAATCCGCTCAGCGAACTGAACGTCGCATTTACCGCCGACGCCTCATATCCGCTGTGCACCATGCAATTCGCGCACGCCGGATTCCCCGACTCCGTCCCGTAAGTGCTCCACTCGGTCGTCGCCAGCAACTCCGCAAAAGTCTCCGCGTACCCGTCCTGCAGCAGATAGCACGGCTTCTGCCATCCAAAAATGTTGTAAGTCGGCATTCCCCACGGCGTGCACGGATACGTCCGCTTCCCCATCAGAAATTCCAAAAACAGCGGCGACAAATTAAACTGCCAGCTCTTCTTCCGGTTCGACAGAATCGCCCGGAACATGCGCCGCGTCCGCGCCCGCCCCAAAAAGTGTTTCTGGTCCGGCGCCTTGTCATACGAGTACCCGGGCGAGAGCATCATGCCCTCCACGCCCAGCTCCATCATCTCGTCAAAGAACGCCCGCACCGACTTGGGGTTCGCGCCATCGAACAGCGTCGTGTTGGTCGTAACCCGGAACCCGCGCCGCAAGGCTTCTTTCACCGCGTTGACCGCAATGTCATACCCGCCTTCGCGGCACACCGCCAGGTCATGCTCTTCCCGCTGCCCGTCCAGATGCACGCTGAAGGTCAGATACTTGCTCGGCATGAACAGGTCGATCTTCTCTTTCAGCAGCAGCGCGTTGGTGCATAGATAAATGTATTTCTTCCGCGCCACCAGCCCTGCAATGATCTCCCCGATCTGCGGATGCATCAGCGGCTCGCCGCCCGGGATCGACACCATCGGCGCCCCGCACTCCTCGACCGCCCGGAAACATTCCTCCGCAGTCAGATCCTTTTTCAGAATGTGCGCCGGGTACTGGATCTTCCCGCATCCTGCACACGCCAGATTGCACCGGAACAGCGGCTCCAGCATCAGCACCAGCGGATATTGCTTCCGCCCCGCGAGCTTCTGCCGCAGCACATAACTCGTCACGGTCCACATCTGTGACACAGGAACTGGCATGAATATTCAGGAACCCCTTTGTCGTTACATGTTATCAGGCTTTACTCCCGCAAGGCTCGGCCGCCTTTGACTGTGTGGGTCCGGGTCTCAGACCCGGACAGGCCGAGCAAAGCTCGGCTGCGTTCCCTCTGCAACCCCGTCCCGCTCTCCCCCCTCTAAAGGACATGCTCCTCCGCTCCCACGCCCAGCCGAATGGACACTTGTCCCCTCCCCCGAAACCCGATACCCTTGTTCTCGATCATCTGTATGTTTAACCCTCACCCCAACCTGGCCGACGAAGTGAACCGCGGCATCATCCAGTCGGAGATCGAAGGCGGCGTCTATCTCGGAGACCTGCCTCCTTCCACGGTCCTTCAAATCCAGACCCTGAACCATTGCTACACCGCCGTGCTTCTGGGCGGCAGCGAAGCGCTCCTCTCCGGCCATCCCGAATTCTGTCCCCACCCGGTACAAGTCGCCATCGCCGGCTCGACTTGGGGAGGCTCTATGCTCAAGCTCCAATACGTCGGTCGCGGCATGCACCTCGAATTTCGCCACCCCCAATACCCCACGCCCATCATCACTTCCGCCATCCAGGAAATCCGCGACTGCCAGTCGGATTCTTATCGAGCCTGCACCGAGACCGACCGCAGCCTATCGTAAGAATTAAGAATGTGGATCGGGTTCATGTGTGGGCCCGGGTCTCAGACCCGGACAGGCCGAGCAAAGCTCGGCTGCCACTCTGCGCCCTCGTCCAAGTTTCTCCGCGCTGAACCACCGCTGAAATCCCCGCCATTGACTTGCCCTCCTTGCACCTACTACCATTCCCGCCGTAAGCCCACGGCGCGAGCTCCAACCATGTCCCTGAACATTGACACCCGCGAAGTCTCCCACGTCACCATCCTCGACATCCACGGCCGCATCATCCTCGGCCCTGAGATTGGCACTCTCCGCGCCGCCGTCCGCAACCTGATCGCCGAGGGCAAAAAGAAAATCATCCTCAACCTCGCGGACGTCGACTACCTCGACAGCTCCGGCGTCGGAGAACTCGTCGGCTGCTTTACCACGGTCCGCGCCGCCGGAGGCGAACTCAAGCTCCTCAACCTCACCCAAAAAGTCCACGACGTCCTCCACGTCACCAAGCTCTACACCGTCTTCGACATCAAAGACGACGAATTCACCGCCGTAAAATCCTTCGACTACTTCTTCGCCAAGTAAAGAACGATAAATTATTCCTGTCATTCCGAGCGCAGCGAGGAATCCGCTTGTGTGTGGGTCCGGGTCTCAGACCCGGACAGGCCGAGCGCAAGCTCGGCTGCGCGTGGTCCGCGAACCGTTCTTGACACGCCCCCAAACTCCCCATTTCTAGAGTACTATTCCGTAAGGATTTCCCCATGGGCCTCGCAGTGCAGGGGACGGGAACCAGCTCATGGATAGCTCTACAGATCGCCGCACTCTACAGGAGAAAACCGCCAGGGAACTGATCTGGACTTCCAACCACTCTTTCCGTGGATGGACCTGCTCTCAGTGCGAATGGAATTCCCCAATCCCCACGCTCCTCAACGATCCCGAAGCCAAGACCGCCTTCGACCGCCTGGCAGCGGCCAAATTCCGCGATCACAAATGTGCCGACCACCTCTCGCGCCTGGGGTCCGCCGACGACGCCGACAGCTTCACCCCTCGCATCCGCAAGCTGGTCACCCAAGGTTTCAAGCCCAAAGATGCCGTCGAACTTTTTCTGCAGGAAATAGCGCTCGAATACCGCAATCAACCAAAAGTCCTAGCCAAGCCAAAGCCGACGGCGAAGATTTCCTCCGCCGCGTCCGCGCCGGCTTGATCTAGAACGAGGTTTTGTGTGGGGACAGCCGCCCTCGGCTGTCCGGTCGAGCGAAGCTCGACTTGCTGGGTGCCCCATTTTTCGCGTCCCCTGCGAAAAGTGGGGAAGTGGAATGCATTCGCCCCGAAGGCGCTTAGCATCGGAGTTCATCAAGCGCAGCCGCGAAGCGGCGAAAGAATACAGCCCACGGCGTAAGAGGCTGCGGAAAAAGTCACAAATGTTTGCATCACCGTGGAAGAGCGGCCCTTCCAGGGCCGCGTTAGAGCGTGCGGAACGAGGGCGGGCTTTAGCCCCTGTGGTCGCTCTTCCTCGATGATTGCGTTTTTCCGCAGCCTCGCAAGCCGTGGGTCGGAGAAACAATTGCGGATCAAGCCCCGGGAGGGGCGTAACAAAATTCTCTCGAAACACATTCACTGCGAGCCGCGAGAGAGCTAATTCTCAATCCCCATCTCCCTCAAAATGTAAGCATAATCAAACGCCGCTTCGTGCAGCCGGTCATATCTCCCCGACGCTCCTCCATGTCCTGCCGGACTCAGATTCGTCTTCAAGATCAAAATATTGTGATCCGTCCGCGTCGCCCTCATCCTCGCCACATATTTCGCCGGCTCCCAATACATCACCTGGCTGTCGTTGAACGATGTCTTCACCAGTATGTCCGGATAGTTCTTCGCCACCACATTGTCATAAGGCGAATAGGTAATCATGTAATCAAACGCCGCCTTCTGCTTCGGATTTCCCCACTCCTCAAACTCCCCCACCGTCAGCGGCAGCGTTTCATCGAGCATCGTATTCATCACATCCACAAACGGAACTCCCACCAGCGCCGCCTTAAACAGATCCGGACGCATATTCAGCACCGCTCCCATCAACAACCCGCCCGCGCTTCGCCCTTCAATCACCAGCCGATCCCTCGATCCATACCCATGTCCCACCAGATACTCCGCGCACGCAATGAAGTCGCCAAACGTAGTTTTCTTGTTCATCATGCGCCCCGCATCGTGCCACGCCTTCCCCATCTCGCCCCCGCCGCGGATGTGCGCCACCGCCACCGTTACTCCCCGATCCACCATGCTGAAGTAATTCGAATTGAATCCCGCGTCGATCGAGATCCCATACGACCCGTACCCATACAGATACAGCGCCTCTTTCCCGTCCAGCTTCGCATCTTTCCGATGCACCACCGAAATCGGAATCTTCACTCCATCCGCCGCCGGCGCATAAATTTGCTCCACTTCATATTTCGTGCGGTCATATCCTCCCGGCACTTCCTTCTGCTTCAGTAAAGTCGATGTCCCTTTCTCCATGTCATACGCAAACACCGACGGCGGCGTAATCGGCGATTCATACGCGTACCGGAATTCCGCAGTGTCGTATACCCGGTTCACGTAAGCGTGACTCGCATAGGCCGGCTCCGGAAACTCAATCGTATGCGACTTCCCGCTGCGCAAGTCCGTCACTCGAATCTGCGGCAGCGCCTTCTCCCGCTCCAGCACCACATAAAAGTTCTTGAACATTTCCACCCGGTTCAGCATGACGTTGGGATCATGCGCCACCACTTCCTTCCAGTTCTTGCTCCCCGGCTCCCCCACCGGAGCCTTCACCAGCCGAAAGTTCCGCCCAGTGTCATTCACCCGAATATAGAAAAACTCCCCATTGTGGTCGGGATAGTACTGCACATCCTGCTTGCGCGGCTCGATCACCTTGAACTCCGCCATCGGCTGGTCCGCCGGAATGTACCGCGCCTCGCTCGTCGTATGGCTGCCGCACGTCAAAAAGATATAAGCATCGCTCCGCGTCTTGCTGGCATACACATCGAATCGCTCGTCCTTCTCCTCATACACCAGCGCGTCCGCGCCCGCCGTCCCCGCGATATGCCGGTACAGCCGGTACTGCCGCTTCGACACCGGGTCTTCCTGCGTATAAAAAATCGTCTTGTTGTCGCTGGCCCACACCACCGACCCCACTCGCTCCGCGTGATCGACCAATGTCTTCCCCGTCCGTAGATCCTTCACCGCCAGCGTATATTGCCGGAACCCGGTGTTGTCATACGAATACGCCAGCAGATTCCCGTCCGGACTCACTGCATATTCATTCACCGTCATGAATACTTGACCCTTGGCCAACTCATTGACGTCGAGCACCACTTCTTCCGCCGCGTCCATGCTGCCTTTCCTGCGGCAGCGAATCGCATACTGCTTCCCCGCCTCCGTCCGCGTGTAATAGAAGTAATCTCCTTCTTTGTACGGAACCTCCACGTCCGTCTCCTTGATCCGCCCCAGCATTTCGTCATAGAGCTTCTTCTGAAACGCCTCGGTCGGCTTCATTACCGCGTCCGTATAAGCGTTCTCCGCCTCCAGATACGCCCGCACCTCCGGATTCGGCTTGTCCCGCAGCCAGAAATAGTTGTCCTCCATCTTGTGCCCGTTGACTTCGGTGATATGCGGAACTTTCTTCGCCACCGGCGGGCTCGGCAAGGTCCCAGTATCCGCCCCTGTCAGCCCGATCACCGACCCCACCACCAACCCGCCAACCTGTATATGTCGCATAATTCTCAGATTCATAAATCTCCCAAAAGTGCGAATAAAAATTCTGACTCACTTGTGTGGGACCGGGTCTCGGACCCGGTCGGGCCGGGCAAAGCCCGGTTGTCTCCCCGCTGTCGCGGCTACGCTGCTGGCTTTCACGTTTCCTATTTTCTCGCGTCTTTTGCGAGAAGCCTGCGTTGAGCGAAGCCGAAGGGTGGGGACTTCTTCGACATGCGCACCATACTCCGCCCCCACCGTGAATTGCAACGTCGGAGCCTCCGCCAGACCCCGCGCGAAGGTCCACACCGAGCGCCGCGACCAGTAGTTGGTTCTACACAATCTCCCGTATTGCAATCCGCCGATTTGTTTGGCACCCTACCGAACGGCGATGTCCTCAGAGGAACTCATCAAATCCTTGTGCGCCCGCGCCATTGCGGCGGAGGGTGCTGACTTTGCTGCCGCCACCGCCGAACTTCATGCCGCGTTGAAGGCCCACATCGAGGGCCTCCGGGCATTAGCGGTTGCTGCGCTCGTGAGCCCTCCCATACCGCCAACCGATTTACCTCCAGCCTAAGCACCGCCGTTTAAGTGGAGTGCCCGCTGCTTATTCGGGCGTCATCCCGAAGCCCTGCGTGTTTACCAGCGGGGCGAGGGATCTCGCGGGAAATCATCGCTGGACTGCGGCTGGGTGCCAGGCACTGCACTCGATATTCCTCGGATTCCTACGGCCTCCAATGACGAAGGCGGCCGTCAGGCCGCCTCCCCGTGAAACCCGAAACTCGAAACTCGCTACTTCTTCCCCCTTAACATCTCCACCACCCGCTCGTAATCATCCACCGTGTGATACTCAATCACAATCTTCCCTTTCCCCTTCCGGTCGCGGATCCGCACTCGTACCCCCAGCATCCGCTCCAAGTCCAATTGCGCCGCCCGTACATTCGGATCCACCCACCGAGCCCCACTACTTTTCCTCGGCTCCTGCCCGGGCATCCCCGGCAAGGGATCCAGCAGCCCGTTCATCCGCAAAACCAGCATCTCCACCTGCTCGATCGTCATTCCCTTCTTCACTGCATACAGCGCGGCTTCCGCAATCCTATCGTCGCCATCCAGCTTCAGCAGTTCCTTCGCCTGGGCGAAGTTAATCTTCTTTTCGCCAAGCAGCTGCATCACCTCTCGCGGCAGCTTCAGCAGTCGCATGTAGTTCGTCACCGACGCTCGCGACAGCCCCACTCGCTCCCCAATCTGCTGCTGCGTCAGATGAAACTCGTTGCTCAGCACTCGGAACGCCTCTGCCTGTTCCAGCGCACTCAAATCTTCGCGCTGCAGGTTTTCGATGATCGTCATTTCCGCCGCCTGCTGCAGCGAAACCCGCCGCACCAGCGCGGGAATCGTCGTTTTCCCCGCTTTCTTCGAAGCATGCAGCCGCCGCTCGCCCAGAACTAAGATGTAGCGCCCTTCGTCCTCGTCCGAGGGACGCACCATGATCGGCTGCACCACTCCATTGGCCTTGATCGAATCCGCCAGCTCTTCGAGAGCTTCATCATCCTCGACATGCCGGGTCTGAAACGGGTTCTTGTCGATGTCCGCAATCGCCAGGTTGACCACCAGATTCCCCGGCATCCGCGACTCCGCCTGCGCATAAATCGTAATGGTCTCGTCGCCCTGTCCAGAAGAATCGGGTGTGGTGAATGAAGAAGCGGCTGCGGTGAACGAAGAAGCGGGTGCCCCATCCTTCGCGTCTTTTGCGAAGGGTGGGGATTGGAAAGCCGGTGTAGAGAAAGTCTGAGGCGCGGTATCAGTCTCCGCATCCTCCGCCACAGCCCGAATGACCCCGCTGAAGGCTTCCCCTCGAGGTTTGTCGTCCGCGGCGCCATCCTTCCGAACCGCAACGTCATTCAAAACAGATTCGTCGTTAAGATTAGCTTTGTCACTAGTCTTGTCATTCCGAACGAAGTGAGGAATCTGCTGTTTGCCGGCACCACCGCTCTGTCCAGCAGCGGCGCCCCCCGCCACCACGCGCGGCCCAGGCAACAACGACTCCAGCCCCCGCCCCAAAGCCCGCCGCTTCTCCACCTTCTCTTTGTCCCCCGCCCTATTCTCCGCCGCCGCATGAGCCATCAGTTCTCCCCGATCCTTCCTGAGCTTCGCAATCGTTCTTCCTAGCAACCCTGCCATCGCAAGATGTCTTTCAAACGAATTCTGAGCCTAAGCCGTCGCCCCGCCTACTCCCGAACGAGACTCCGGACTGCGCCGGAGGCACAACTGAAAATAGCCCGGCGTTGACGCCGGGTAAGCCCAAGCGAAAAGGTATCCGCGTCCCGGAGGGACGCCTGAACCCATTGCCCGGCCCCGGGGCATCGCCTGTCGCAATCGCCCGCCATATATAGACGATCATCAATCTAATACATCGACAGCCATCAATATACTAGGCCGTCTTATCCATCTCATTCGCCGCCGCAGGAATCTCCTCCACCGCCGGCTCGCCCCCGTGCCCCTCAGTGCCCTCTGTGATTAAGGTTTCCGCTGAAGGCTGAGAGCTGACAGCTGACGGCTGCCTCTCAATAATCTCCTTCGCCAGCCGTATATAACTCTCCGCCCCCTTCGACCGCGGATCGTACACCAGCGCCGCCTTCCCATGGCTGGGCGCCTCCGCCAGCCGTATGTTCCGCGGTACTGTCGTCCGGCAAAGCTTCTCCCCAAAAAAGTTCTTCAGCTCCGCCATCACCTGCTGGGCCAGGTTGGTGCGGTCATCAAACATCGTCAGCACCACTCCCTCGATCCCCAACTCAGGGTTCAGCCCCGCGCGAATTCGCTCGATGGTATCGAGCAACTCGCTGACACCTTCGAGAGCGAAGTACTCCCCCTGCATCGGAATCAGCACCGCATCGGCCGCCACCAGCGCGTTCAGCGTCAGCAGATCCAGCGCCGGAGGACAGTCCAGCACAACGAACTGAAACCGGTCGCGCAAAGGAGCCAGCGCATCGCGCATGCGAAACTCGCGCCCCTCTGCGTCCACCAGTTCCAGGTTGGCCCCAATGAGGTTTTTGTGCGCCGGAATCAGCCACAACTGTTCGAGTTCAGTCGTGAGCAGCGCCTCCTCGGCCGAGGCCGCGCCCATCAGCAGATGGTAGGAGTTGATGCGGTCAGGATCCTTCGCGAATCCCAGCCCGCTCGTGGCATTCGATTGCGGATCGCAATCGACCAGCAGTGTGTTCACTTCGGCAGCCGCAAAGGACGCGGCTAGGTTGATGGCGGTCGTGGTCTTCCCAACGCCACCCTTCTGGTTGGCAACAGCGATAACGCGTCCCATTGAATTGTTAGGAGAAGCAGAGCTACCCCGCAGCATAATCACGAACCATTTCAAATGCAATGAACATTTGCTGTGCATGCCCGTGAATTGTGTGCAAAACAGGCCCCCAATGTTCCTGCAGGAACACTTTCACACGCGAAACACTCCTGTCGTCGGGAAAACCATAGAAATGTTCCTGCAGGAACACTACGCCTGCTCCAACCATCACCCGTCTCAATCGCCACTCTCCAAAACGTGACGCAGGCTCCCATTGGCCAAATGCGCCGCCTTACATGTGGCTAAGAGATGAGTGCCCCCCCCCGGGAAATCCCGACCGGGAGTTAGGATTTACGTGGAAGCCTCGGAATGTTCCTGCAGGAACACTTCTTAAGAAAAGAAAACGGGTGGTGGCGTCGATTTTGGTCGAATGGAGTGGTCCCGCAGATTCCGAAAATGCCGAAATGTTCCTGCAGGAACACTGTGGAAAACTTGGCGAGGGCGGCTCGCGTGCGAGTGGACAGTGTATGGAGCTTTTGGGAATAATTACCACTTTAACTCGATGCAAGGCCTAATAATACCCATTCCATCGGTCAAGATAGAGGCAATTGTGACCTCGGTGTTCCACTTGTTACAATGCAGGTTCATCACCCAGATAGGTGGCCAAGCTGCCACGGGTGGGTTCGGCGGCGAACAGAGCGTTTGTCGTTTCGATTTTCAGCATAGAACTCTGGGTTGTCCTCTTTGTTCCACTTAGCGGTGTTAAACCCGTTGTTTGCAGACCGCGCAGGACCTGATATTCGTGTCGGCACTGGGAATTCTGACCACTATTGCTCTGCTTGGTTCGCCTCAGCCCTACAGACTTCCTATCGGCAATGGCCTAGCAACAAGACCCTAGCGCGGGAGACAGGGACTCGAACTGCTTCGGACCAGGCGAATTGAGGCAGGCTTGTGCGGGCTCGGTCTTGTTGGGAGGAGCCGATCAGCAGGGCCAAGCGGCCGACTGGCGCGACCATGGCCGCTGCAACGGAGAGGATGGATTCGAAGCGCTCGACGGCGCGAAGAGTGACTACGTCGAAGGTTCTTCCGGTGAGGGTTTCGGCGCGTGTGTTTTCTATATTGACGTTTGTCAATGTAAGGGCGCGAGTCACTTCGCGGAGAAAAGCGGCCTTCTTGTGGTTGGACTCGATCAGAGTGAGCGAGATCCGCGGTTCCCAGAGCTTGATGGGCAGTCCAGGGAATCCGGCGCCGGAGCCGATGTCGGCGACGGTGAAGCGGTTGTGAGTCGCTGGCCGGTTGTCGTTGGCCGCATCTTTAGGGGCTGAAGCCCTGGTACTATCGCGGCGGATGTCCGCGAAAGAGTCAACGGCTTTTACAGCAGAGGACACAGAGAGCACCGAGGAAGGCGCAGGGAACAAGCGCGAGGCGGCGAACAGGCTCTCGCCGAAGTGGCGGGTGACGATGTCTTCGGGGTCGCGAATTGCGGTCAGGTTGATGCGGGCATTCCAGCGGATGAGTATATCCATGTACGTCGATATACTCAGCAGTTGCGCGGGGGACAGGAGAGCGGTTTCCTCTCCGGCTTTCGCCGGCCCGGAATGACGAGGGACTACTAGGCTGGAATCTCCTGGGAGCGCGATTGGCACGCGGAGAAAGGGTTCCAGCAACTCGACGATGCGAGCGCTATTCATGGAAGCAGACTCCAGATTGTAGATGGACGGTTGGACATTTGGGAAAGTGGGATCGGGGCGGGCCCGCCGAGGACCTTAGACCCGCAGCCCGAAACCCGATCAAAAAACCTGGAGTCGCGGCCCTCGGATTCTGCATCCAATCGAGCTATGAAGGCCCCGAAGGGTGCAATCTTCGAAGAGAAGTATAGGGTGGTTGCCGTGGAGAGTCAGCGTCTAACCATTCGGGGAGTTCGCAGCGGCAAGGTTCTGACCATCGTGAATCCCGATCCCGACACCCCCCTCACGCCAGCCGACTATCCGCCGGGCAAACTCATTGCCTTGAGCGACCCTTCCACCTCCCCAGGGAACTAGGTCCTGTTAACACTATTTCATGATCTTCTGATATTGTGTGGAGATGGAGATCAGCGAAGCGCAATATCTGCGCATTGCCCCTGTTCTGCCGAGGCAGCGGGGCAATGTCAAGATGACCAACCTCACGCTGTTGAACGCCATCCTGTATGTGGCCGAGCAGGGATGCAAGTGGCGCGGATTGCCCAAGCGCTTCGGCAAGTGGCATACCATCTACACCCGCATGAACCGTTGGTCCAAGAGTGGCGTGCTGGACGCGGTGTTCGAGCAGTTGCAGCGGGAACAGATCGTGCGTATCCGCATCGAGTCGGTGTCGCTCGATTCGACCACGGTCAAGGTTCACCCCGACGGCACCGGCGCGTTAAAAAAAACGGTCCGCAGGCCATCGGCAAGTCCCGCGGCGGATGGACCACCAAAATTCATATGGTTGCCGCGAATGCGCGTACGGCCATAACCTTTGCGCTCTCGCCCGGCCAGGCCTCCGACGCCAAAGCCGGACGGGAACTGCTGGGTGGACTGGGACCGTTGCCGGCCCCCTTGCACCTCATCATGGACGGCGCCTACGACGACCACCAGACCCTGCAACTGGCTCTGGACTTCGGCTTCCTGCCTGTGGTGCCGCCCCGCCCCAACCGTCTCGAACCCTGGCAGTACGACCGGGCGCTCTACCGCAAACGGAACGAGATCGAGCGCCTGTTCCGGCGACTCAAGGGCTTCCGCCGTATCTTCTCTCGCTTCGACAAACTCGACGTCGTCTTCCTCGCCTTCATCTACTTCGCCCTCATCGTCGAAGGCCTCAGATAGTGTTAACAGGCCCTAGTCCTCTGCAAGAGAGCATGCTCGGAAAAGGCGGCTGCTTGTGCTACCGGCCCTTCGCGGGCGTGGGCGCTCGCGCCACATGAGATTCTGCTTGACGGACGACAGATTATTCTGTAGATTCAGTCCATACTGAAAGTAACGATATGGCGGAACTGACTGGAGTGCAGAAGCAGTACATCCTTCACTGGGGGGAGATGGGGACGCGGTGGGGGATCAACCGTACGGTGGCGCAGATTCACGCGCTGCTGTACCTGTCGCCCAACGCACTGCCGGCGGAGGAGATTGCCGAAACGCTCAGCGTGGCGCGGTCCAACGTGAGCACGTCGATCCGGGAGCTGGAAACCTGGGGGATCGTGCGCGCGGTACACGTGCTGGGGGACCGGCGGGAACATTACGAGTCGATGAAAGATGTGTGGGAGATGTTCCGGCTGGTGATCGAACAGCGGAAGCGGCGGGAGATCGATCCGACGCGGGAGATGTTGCGGCGCTGCCTGGCCGATTTGGATCCGAAAGAGCCCGGGGCGGATTACACGCGGGAGCGGCTGGGAGCAATGGCCGGTTTCTTCGAAGCGGTGACGGAACTGCACGACCAGATGAAGCAACTGCCCACGGGCACGGTGCGGAAATTGTTGCGCATGGGAATGAAGATGCGGAAGAAGGCAGGATAGTGCTCTTTTTTTGGGTGGCTTGTTCTGTTTATACAGAATGATCTGTTATAGGAGGACGGCGATGAGTGCGACGGTTGTCATTACCGGTGCGTTCAGCTACACGAGGAAATACGCAACCCGGCTGCTGCTCGGCCGTGGATATGAAGTTCGCACTCTGACCAACCATCCGCCAACGCAGAATCCGGAGCGGCCGAACCCTTTTGGCGAGCGGGTGCGGGTCTTTCCGTACAATTTCGACCGGCCCGACGAACTCGGCCGCAGCCTGAAGGGCGCGTCCATACTGATTAATACGTATTGGGTGCGCTTCCCCCGCGGCGAGTCGACCTTCGAGACTGCGGTCCGAAATACCCGGACATTGATCGAGGCGGCGAAGAATGCCGGGATCAAGCGGATCGTGCATGTCAGCATCGCCAATCCATCGCTCGAGTCTCCGCTGGGTTACTACAAGGGAAAAGCACAACTGGAAAAAACCATCATCGACTCAGGCCTGTCGTATGCGATCTTGCGGCCCACCGTGATCTTCGGTGCGGAAGACATCCTCATCAACAATATCGCCTGGTTCGTACGGCACCTTCCAGTGTTCGGGATCCCCGGCGACGGGCGCTACGCGATTCGTCCGATCTATGTTGAAGACATGGCGCAGTTGCTTGTCGAGGCAATGGAGCGACAAGAGAACTCTGTGCTCGACGCGGTTGGACCCGAAACGTTCACCTTCGAGGAACTGGTGCGACTGATTGCGGAGAGGGTGGGCCGACCCGTTCGGCTAATTCACATGCCAACGCTCCTTGCCTATCTTTCCACGCTAATGACTGGCTGGTTTGTCGGCGATGTTGTGCTTACCTGGGAGGAATACAAGGGGCTCATGAGCAACCTGCTTGCGCCGGAGGGGCCCTCGGCGGGACAGACCCGGCTAAGTGAATGGCTCGCGGAAAACCGCGACCGCGTGGGCAGGCGGTATGCGTCGGAGGTGGCACGCCATTTTGCGGGATGAGGCGTGCGACAGATTAGCCACAGAGGGCACCGACTTACACGGATGTGAACGATGACAGGCGTATTGATGAAGGAGTTGATCTGGGGAGCAGGAGCGGTGCATGTGGGGATCATGGCGGCCAATATTCCGCTGCCGGGGCGGCTGCGGGTGCGGGAGAGACTGGCGGGCGTTCCGCGATTCGTGCGGCAGATTTTCTATGTGCATTGGGTCTATATCGTTATTGTGTTGGGGCTGTTCGCGGCGCTGTGTTTCGGTTTCGCGCCGGACCTGGCTGGAGCGAGCGCCCTGGGACGGTTCCTGAGTGGATTCATGGCCGGGTTCTGGCTGTTACGACTCGTGCTGCAGATTTTCTATTACGACGGCGAGGTGCGGCAAGACAACCGAGAGCTCGACACGCTGTACGTCGGGGCGTTGATTGTGCTGGTAGTGATTTTTGGGATCGCGGCACTGAGGCCGGTGGGGTGAGGTGCGCGATGAAGACAACATTGGATGGACGCGGGGAAAAGCAGATTCCTCCCTTCGGTCGGAATGACAAAGAAGATTTCGGCCGGAATGACAAAGACGATTTCACATGTGATAAGGGACGTTTCCGTCAGAAGGATAAGGCATATCGATGGGCCGGCGCGTGTGCTACTGCGGGCGCGGCGGTGTGGGCGGGAATTGCGGTGCTGGCCCGGATCGGGGTTGCGCGGCTGGGCGCGATCGAGTTGCTCTTTCTCTTTGCGCCGCTGGTGATTGTTCCGCTGGGGATGGAGCTGGGACGCGTACTCGGCTGCGGAGGCCGGTTCCTGGAACTTGCGCGCCGTTTGCAACCTGCGGGTGCCGCGCTCGCGGTCGTGGCGATGTGGCTTCCTCCAGGCAGGAGAGCTGGATTTGCTGCATTGGGCTGGTTGTTGATTTGTGTGCTCATGGCTGGGGCTGGAGTTGTGGATCTGGTGCGGGAGTTGTGGGCAGACGCGGGCGGGGGCCCCTTCGACTTTCGCTCAGGGCAGGTCCGCGGCACACGGGTTGCGATGGGCATCGCACGAGTGGATTTGGCTGTGGGCGGAGCCTGGCTGGTGGCGTCGCGGTTGGGGATGCGGCCGATGGGAATACAGGAACCGATCGCATTGCTGACAGCTGTGCACTTTCACTTCGCAGGATTTGCAACGGCCATGATCGGCGCGGCGACCCTTCGCTTTGCCGAGAGGCGCGGGGAACATGCGTGGCTGAAGGCGCTGGTGCTCATAGTGGTTGGGTTGCCATTTGTAGTGGCTGCGGGGTTTGTGATTAGTCCGGTCGTGAAGATGGCTGCGGCGCTTTTGTTTTCGCTAAGCGTTGCGGGGCTGGCGATATTCGTACGCTCCTACGGGAGGACAGCGAAAAACGCCACCGCGCGAATCATGTTGCAAGTCGCGGCTGGCGCCGTTTTTGCGGGCATGGTTCTCTCTGGAATGTATGCGGCCGCCGACTACTTGGGGAGCGATGGGCTGACGATCCCGCAGATGGCGAGAACCCACGGCATCCTGAATGCGATTGGATTCTGTCTTCCGGGATTGTTGGGATGGCTGGTGGAGAGCGGGATTCAAAGGCGAGCAACTGATGTTGCGTAGTTTTCAGACGGGGACGTAGCGGGAACCTGTACACTACTGCCATCCGTAGCAAAAACGCAGGAGTAGTGCGGCCAGGTTTCCATGATGGAGGAAAAGTCTCAGTTTCAGCCAGCGGGAGCCGATCAGGCGTCCCAGACTTCCTCGTCGGCCGTCTCCTCATTTTCTGCCTCAAGCGTATCCTCCTCCTCGAAACCTGAGGGATCCCCCGAAGAGAACGGTATCAACAAAGAACTGCGGCGGCTGAAGCGGGCGTTGCGGGCGCTGAGTGCGTGCAATCAGGCGCTGGCGCAGGCGGGAAGCGAACAAGAGCTGCTGCAGCAGATCTGCGACATTATTGTGCGCGTGGGCGGATACCGGATGGCGTTCATCGCGTACGCGGAACAGGATGAAGAGAAAACCGTGCGGCCCATGGCGCACGCGGGATATGACGATGGATACGTGGACACGATCGCACTGAAGTGGTCCGATACTGCCGCGGGTCGAGGGCCGGTGGGCACGGCGATCCGGGAGAACCGGATTTGCGTGGTGGCGGACACGGCGCGGGATGCGATGTTTGCACCATGGCGCGAAGCCGCATTGCAGCGAGGATATGCAGCCGTGATTGCGTTGCCGCTGCGGTTGGCGGGTTCGGCTTTCGGCGTGCTGGCCATCTATTCGGAGCAGGCAGGCTCCTTTGAAAGCTCGGAAGAGGAACTGCTCACGGAGATGGCGAACAATCTGGCTTACGGCATTACCGCGCTTCGCTCGCGGGAGGAAGGAAAACGGGCCACGGCTGCGCTCCTTGAAGCCGAGTCAAAATATCGCCAACTGGTAGAGCAGGTTCCGGCGATCTCCTATGCGGCCGAGGCTGGAGCCCGAGGCCGGTTCCTCTATCTCAGCCCGCAGGTGAAAACGATTCTCGGCTACAGTCCCGAGGATTGCCTCTCCGACCTTCACTTCTGGTGGGATCACCTGAACCCGGAGGATCACCCGGTCGCGCTGCTGGAGGATAGTTGGGAGGAAGGGCGTCCTTTCCGGGTGGAATACCGAATGCGAACGCACGATGGGCGGGAGGTATGGATTCGGGACGAGGCGGTGATCGTCCGCGATCCGCAGACGGGAAGACGGCTGACTCGCGGTCTGTTGATCGACATCACCGAGAGGAAACGCGCCGACGAAGCGCTGCGGCGCAGCGAAGAAAACTACCGGATGTTCGTGGCGCAAAGCTCGGAAGGTATTTTCCGGCAGGATCTCGACGTCCCCGTCTCCATTGACCTTCCAGAAGAGGAGCTGGCGCAGCACATTCTTCACCAGTCGTACCTGGCCGAGTGCAACGAAGCGATGGCGCATATGTACGGGATGGGTTCGCCGGAAGAGCTTCTGGGAAAGCGAATGACGGAGTTGCTGGCGGATGATGCTCGCAATGCGGAGATGACGCGCGAGTACATTCGAAATGGATTCCGGCTGCTGGAGCGGGAATCGTACGAGATGGACGTGCACGGCCATCCCAAGGTGTTTTTAACCAACATGTTCGGCATTGTGGAGCGCGGACAATTGTTGCGGACCTGGGGGATTCAGAGAGACATTTCCGAACGGCTGAAGGCGGATGAAGCGCGGCGCAAAGCGGAAGACGCGCTGCGCGAGAGCGAGGAGCGCTACCGGGCTTTTGTGGAACAAAGCTCGGAGGGGATTTTTCGCATGGAGTATAACCCGCCCGTTCCGTGCCATTTGCCGATAGCGGAGCAACTGGCGCTGGGGCGGAAGAACGGCTATTTGGCGGAATGCAACGACGCGCTGGCGAAAATGTACGGTCGCGCCTCCGCGCGGGAACTCATCGGCAAGCCCCTCTCGGACTTTCTGATTTTGAACGATCCGGGCACGCGGCAGTTTATGGAAAACTTCATTCGCGCTGGATACCAAACCACCGACCAGGAGTCCTATGAGATGGACTCCCACGGGCAGAAGAAGATTTTCCGCAATACCATGAGCGGAATGGTGGTCGACGGACATTGGATGCGGACGTGGGGCATCACGCGCGACGTGACCGAGCGGGTGCATCTGGAAGAGCAACTCAGGAACGCACAGCAACTCGAAGCGATCGGGCGGCTGGCCGGAGGCGTAGCACACGACTTCAACAATATTTTGAGCGTCATCATGGGGCACGGCGAGCTGCTGCTCGCGGCCTCCGGAGCGGATGAGCGCGCGCGCAACGGGTTGAAGCAGATCCGACGAGCTGCGGAACGGGCCGCATCGCTCACGCGGCAACTGCTGGCCTTCGGCCGCAAACAGGTGCTGCAACCGAAGGTTCTCGATCTGAATGATGTCGTCGCCGACGTGCAAAAAATGCTGTCGCGCGTGATTGGCGAGGATATTGAGCTGATCGCGGCCCTGCATCCCTCGTTGCTGCCGGTGAAGGCGGACCCGGGGCAGGTGGATCAGGTGCTCATGAACCTCGCCGTCAACGCGAGGGATGCGATGCCGCAAGGCGGCAAGCTGATGATGGAAACTTCAAACCTGGAAGTCAACGCAGAGCTGGCGCGCGATCTCGATCTTGCCCCGGGACGATACGTCATGCTGCGAGTGGCGGATTCCGGGCAGGGGATGGATGCGGCAACGCTCTCCCACATCTTCGAGCCATTCTTTACCACCAAACCGATGGACAAGGGCACGGGGCTCGGGTTGGCGACCGTGTACGGAATTGTGAAACAGAGCGGAGGAAGTATCCAGGTAGAGAGCGAAGTGGGACACGGTACTACATTCCGCATTTATTTTCCGGCGGCGCAAGGCAGCACGAGCAAGCGGCAGGAAGCGGCCGGGAGTGGAAATGTGGCGGGGGGCACCGAGACAATTCTGATCGCGGAAGATGAGCCGGATCTGCGCGAGTTGACGCGTATTTTCCTGGAGGGATACGGCTATAAGGTGCTGGCCGCGTCCGGCGCCGAACAGGCGATTCAGACGGCGGAGAATTTCTCCGAGCCGATCGATCTGCTGCTGACCGATGTCATCATGCCAGGGATGAGCGGGCGGCAGTTGGCCGGGAAAATTCTGAGCAAGCGTCCGCAAACCCGGATCGTGTACATGACCGGCTATACGGACGATATGGTTGTGCAGCACAAGGTGCTGGAGCCCGGTGTGAACCTGCTGCAGAAACCGTTCAGCAAGGCCGATCTGGCGCTGAAGGTGCGGTCGACCCTGGATGGGAAGTAGGGCGAGCCGGTAAAATTTGAGATTGTAGATTTCAGATTGTAGATTGATTTTCCACGGTACTGATCTCCAGGAGAAAAGGGATGCAGGCTTATGACGACGTTGCAGGATAACGGGGCTACGGCCGCAGCGGGCGAAAGCGCGGGCAAAGAAATCTGGGTAACGCTGAAAGGCTTGCCGCTCACGATCCGGCTGGAGTGGCCGTTTCACCAGTCGACGTCAGGAGCGGATTTCTGGGTGCTGCATGGGGACATCCGGTTGGAAGGCTCCGAAGGACAGCACGCGCCGGTGGCAGTGAATCTTTCGCAAACCGTACGCGAGGTGATGGCGTCGCTCGAGCCGAAAGACGCGGAGGCCCCGGTCATCAACGCGCTGCGCAAGGAGGTCGATCGGCGGCAGATTGAGTTCTTGAAGTCGGGGAAATTGTTGCCGGTGCCGTTTTCCAGCCGCCACTATGATTTCAAGCGCCAGCAGTGGATCTTTGGCAAGGCGTCGGATGAGGTGATGGCGGAGTTCATCGAGCGCAAAGTGTACTGGCAGACAAAACTCACCGGCGAGAAGCGAGTGTGGATCGCCGATCCGGCGGAGGCGCAATATCTGCAGACGACCCCGGCTCATTTGGTGGAAATTGCCGCGCGGTTGGTCGCGGCGCAGGGCCTGCTGCGGATCGAGGGAGAATGGGCTGAGCCGACGCAAGGCCTGCTCGGACAGGCGGAGCGATTCGAGAAAGCGCGGCGAGAGGCTGTGGAGGAGTTGGAGAAGAAGCACGCGTTCGAGAGAGGCTAGGGAGTATCAAGTACCGAGAATAATTCCGTCCGTGTCGCTTACCCGAAAAGATCTTCTGTTTACGAAATCTGCATCTTTGATTTCATTCCTCGCTTCCGGCCTTCCGCGAGAAAAGTCCCCAACAAAATCTTGGGGCGATGGCGTAATTCACCTGCACCAGAACAATCGCGGCGATGCTGTAGTAGGTATTGAGAAAGCAAAGTGCGGCGCCGGCAGCGTAGAGCGACTGCGCGATCACGATGCGGCGTACGACTGCGGGATGAATTTCGGCGGGGACGTCATCGGCGAAAAGGCGCGCGCGCGTCGCGTAGCTCCAGCTCCAAAAAAGAGTCAGGCCGAGCAGCAGGATGTTGAACCAGTAGACTAGAAGAGCGATGCGGTAGTGAATGTATTCTGCGAGCAGTGCGGTCGAAAATGGCGTCAGCGAGACGGCGCAGAGAAACGCGATGTGAATCCAGGCGAGATTGCGGTCGGAGCGGGCGAACTGGTTGAGCTGCGTCTGCTGGCCGACCCAGAAGATGCCCAGAGTCATGACGCTCATAAGAAAGATGAGAAGGCGAGGCGAGAGTGCAACCAGGATGTGCCACAAATCGCGCTCGGTGTGAACCGCGTCATTGGCGGGGACGCGCAGGTCCAACACGAGCAGAGTCATGGCCACGGCAAAAATGCCGTCGCTGAGGGCGGCGAGGCGTTCTACACTTTGTCCGGCAACGCGGTTGTACAAAGAGTGCATCGAAAGAAGTTTAACGGGTTGGCGGGGAGCGGGCAAAAGTTTGCCATTCGCTCGCAGATTAGGTCCGCGAAAGCGCGGAAGGGGTGACGTTTCTTGGGGATGGCACGTTACGGGTGGAGCGGACCCTGCCGAACGGTTCTGTTGCTAGGTTCTCTGACCATCGCTTGCGGGGGCGCGCTCGCGCAGGACGCACCCGGTCAGCAATCGCCGCCGCCGCAAGGAAATTCTCAGCCCGAGCAGTCTCCCAAGCCGGAGCCGTCTCCCAAGGAAGAGAAGAAAGACGAAAGTACGAATCCGGCGCAGTACGCTGCCACAAAGACCGTGCAGGCGGCGGTGGCGACAAAAAGAATGGGGAAGGCGGCGCTGTTCAAGGCACGCGATTGGGAGAGTGGATGGCTCACGGGCGTGTATGTGGGAACGGGCCAACCGCGGGTTCCTCTTACGATGCAGGAACGGCAAGCGATCTACCTGCAGCAGACGCTGGTAACTCCTGGAGCGTATATGAAGCGCATGTTTGCGGCTGGAATCGACCAGGCGCGCGAGTCGCCTCTGCAGTGGGGCGACGGCTGGGGCGGATATGGAGAGCGGTTCGCATCGCGCGAAGGTCAATTCATCACGGCCAACACCCTGGCGTACCTGGGGAATGCGACGCTGAAATACGATCCGCGCTACGATCAATGCCGTTGCACTGGGTTGTGGCCCCGGACCTGGCACGCGATTATGCGCAATTTTCTTACCTACGATGAAAGTGAGCGGCAACTGCGTCCGCAGTGGGCGTTGTATGGCGGTTCGTTTGGGGGAGGATTGCTTTCGACGGAGTGGAAGCCGCACCCGCGCAACGCGTTCGCCGAGGGCGGGCGCGCCATGCTGGGGCAGGCTGGATACGGCATACTGCTGAATTTATTCATCGAATTCTCGACGGACATCAACCGCGCGATCGGCGCGAAGACGAGGAAGAAGGAGTAATCACGTCCCGCTCCTCGCAGTCGAAATTGTTCCTGTTTCGAGACCATGCCACGCTCAGGCTGAAGACGGCTTGCGGACGAACTGCGCGACGACGGTTCCCAGCGTGAGCAGCGACATCAGGGAGATGATCCCCAGCGAAATCACACAGTAAACGCACCACACGCCGAGGATGTGCGCTTCGATGTCGGCGAGGTGCAGCGAGAAGGCGAGCCCGGCCAACGTGGGAACCAGCAGCAGGCGGTACGAACGAAGAAATGCCAGGGCACCCATGAGAATGTATCCGGCGATGCCGATCATCGCCACGGGAATTCCGGCGAGCATCGCGTAGCGGCTGTGATTGACGACGCCGCAGTCCCAACGCTCATTGATGCTGCACGGGGCATCGCCATACGTGCGGTAGTGTTCGCGCAGGGCGAGCGAAGCAACGATCACACCCAGGACGGCGAGAATCAGAAGCGGATATTTCATGAGTCCTCTTTCGATGCAACGCTAGCCTTTGTGGCGCGCGCGCGCGCCGGCTGCGTCTTTTATCAAATCAGAAGGCTGCCAATCGCTGCCGTGGTACCACTTCACGATCTTGCCGTCGGGGCCAATGACCGCCGTACTGAGATTGTGGGTAATCATTCCTCCCTCGGACTTAATGGTGAGCGCGAAGAAATCGGCAATCCTGGGCAAGTCGGCCGGTTTGGGAGCGGCGAATTCCCACCGGTCGAAAAGCGCGGTCTCCTGCGTGTGGGCCACCGAGTAGCCGTAGTCGCGGAGAACCTTGGGCGTATCGTGCTCCGGATCAAAAGTGATGCTCAACAGATGAGCGCCGGCCAGGCCCGGATTTGCGCCGAGCTGCTTGTAGATTTCCGCGAAGTTCCCGCTCACGCGTGGGCAGAAATCCGGAAAAGGGCAGCGCGTGTAAATGAAGGTGACCATCAGAACCTTCCCACGATACTGCTTCAGAGAAATGCGCTTGCCGCTCTGATTTGTAAACGAAAAATCGGGAACGCTTTCCCCGGGAGCGGGCATGTGCAACGAGTTTGCGCCAGCGGCAGGAGCAGGATCGGAGTGGGCCGTAACCTTGACATTCTCGAGCCAGTAATCGGGAGGCGTATCTTCATTCTTCGCGTCGGGCTGAACGACCACCACCTCGGCGGAAATGGAATCGCCAGGAAGCAGGTGGTTCAGCGTTGCGGAGGGCTTGACCTTGTACGGCATTGCCATGGCGTCCATGAAGCCGGGAATGGCGTCGCCGGCAATGATGGCGGACTGGGTCTGGCTGTCGATGGAAACCACGCGGCCGGTGAAGGGGTAACGTCTGGCCGCCGCCGTCTTGGCGCGATTGCACGAGGAAAAAAAGGCCGCGACGGCAAGGATGAGGGCGATCCGTAAAACACGGCGAGTATGGTTGTTCACGTTGTAAACACTTTAACTCGGAGTGAGACTACGCTGCCACCGCCGCCATATTGTTTGCGGTGCATCTTTGTGAAATCCTCGGGGCGACCGGACGCGGTCCAGATTTCACACGGCGAGGGATTCGATGGCATGCGACCCTGAGGTATTGAAACACGTTCCGCTTTTTGCGTTGCTCGATGAGGAAGAAACGGCAGTGCTGGCCGGGCAGGTCCAGGTCAGGACGTTCGCGCCGCGGCAGCGCATCTACAAGATCGGCGATTCCACCGGGAAGGCATACGTGGTGGTGTCCGGGCGCGTGCGCGTCTCGACCGTGGACCAGGAGCACCAGGAAGTTGTGGTCGACGAACCGTCGCACGGAGAGTTCTTCGGGTTCGCCTCGATGCTGGAACAGACTCCGCACCAAACCGAGGCGGTGGCAGTCGACGAAGCAGTGTGCATCGAAGTGGACCAGGAAGACATTGCCGTGCTCCTGCAGCGCAAGCCGCTGGCCGGAATGGACATGCTCCGGGTGCTGGGACGGCAATTCCACGCTTCCCAGCAACTGGTGCGACTGCGGGCCAGCCGTCATCCCAATGACGTGATTGATAAGGATGCGACCTTCGGCGAGCGCATCGCCGATCGGGTCGCGGGCTTCGGCGGATCGTGGACCTTCATCCTTTCGTTCTTTTTCGCGCTGACAATCTATATGGGCATCGATGCCGCGATGGGCAAGAAAGCGTGGGACCCGTATCCATATATTTTGCTCAATCTATTTTTGTCGATGCTGGCCTCAGTGCAGGCCCCCATCATTATGATGAGCCAAAACCGGCAGGACACGAAAGACCGTTTGCGCGGCGAGCTGGATTACGACGTCAACCGCAGAGCCGAGGCTGAGATTCAGGGGCTGGCGCGCAAGCTGAATCTGCTGGGAGAAAAAATTGGCGACGTGGAAGAGATGGTAAGGGAGAATCTGGCGCGGGGGTGACGTTGAGAGACGAACGGATTCCGCGACGGGCCCCCCGGCGGCCGCGTTGCGCGCTTTGGCCGGACAGCCGAGAGCCTGCCCTGAGCGTAGTCGAAGGGCGGCTGTCGCTACGTGATTTGTTTTAGTAATGAAAGCGGTAGCGAAGTTCGACGTAGACTTCGCGGGGATTGTTCCAGTGGAAGCCGCCGAAGGTGACGCTGTTGTCGAGTTCGACGCGGCGGTTGGCAACGTTCATGGCGTTCACGGAGGCGGAGAAGCGCTCGCCGAAATCCTTGCCTAGAGTCAGATCGAATGTCGTGTGCTGAGGCAGGTAGTTACCGGGATAGGGCTGGCCCGGAAACGCGTTCGTAAAACCGGAGCCGTAATAGACATTCGTCGAGGCGTACGCACGCCACGGCAAGGTCAGGTCGCCGCCGACGTTAAGCGTGTTGCGCTGGTCGTGATCGAGAGGGCCCCACGGAAGATAGGAAAAATCGGTCAGACCGCCGTTAATAAATCCGCCCGCCCGCGCAACTTGGTTGGAATAGGCGAGATGAATCTGGCCGTGATGGGCGATGCGGGGCGAGCGCAAGGTGAGTTCCCATCCGCGGACAATGGCGCGTTGAATGGTCAGAGGGAAGAAAAGATTCGACTCGCCAATATTGTTGTGGTCGAAGAAATTTGACGCATTGGTGCGAAACATGTCAGCGTCGAGAATCCAGCCATGCCATGGAATGTTCACGCCGAATTGTTCTTCTTCGTCGCGTTCTCCGTGGAGCGCGATGAATCCCAGATTATTGCTGTTCGCGAACTGCAGCAACGGGCCAGCGGCGGTGACGAGCGGAGGCGCCTGATAGTAGTGGCCATACGAAGCCCGGAAGGTCCAATTGAGGCGCGGCACATTGAGGGCGACGCCCAAGCGGGGGCTGATGGAATTTTCGGTGATGCCGCCGGAAAAGCAAGTTGGGCGAAGGCCGGCGGACAGTGTCAACCATGAGACCGGTTTGAATTTGTCATCCACGAAAAGCGCCGCCAAGCTGCCGGAGGGATGCTGCGCCTCCGTGAATGAAGCGTTGCCGCTGCCATCGTTGAACGCCGCTCCCAGGACTTCGTTGTTTTGCTGGTAGAAGCTGTACACACCCAGCTGGAAATCGTTCTTTGCCGTATTTGCGCTGAAACTCACCTGACCGCCGCTGTAGGTGGATCCGCGATGCTGGGTTGTGACGATGGGATCGGTGAGCGCACTGTCATAATTCGCGCGATTGTAGTGATAGAAGGGCGAAACTGTCAGCAGCATCCGCGAGTTAAAGGTGTGCACCCAGGAAAAACTTGTCAGCGCGTCGGACTCGCGGTCTCCGTCGCGAAGGTTGAGGCTGGGATATTGTCCGGTCAACTGGCCATTCACCAGACCGTTCTCAATGTCGTTGGGAAAAGGATCGTAGGGAATCTGGTAGTAGTCGCGGCGCAGCGAAGTCACGAGGCGGAGCTGGTCGGAAGGATCGACGTTGAAAATGAGCGAGCCAAAGCCGCCATAACCATTCGCAGCATCGTGCACGACTTGCGGGACGGGCGTCTCAATGCCGAGATTGCTGCGGTTGCCGTTCACGCTGGCGTAGTAGGCGAAGCGCTCGGTGTGGCTGCCGAGGCTGAACTGGTCGTTGGTCTGGTAGAAATTGCCGGCGCTCAGCACCAGCTCGGCCTGGCGGTTGCGCTCGAATCCGGTGCGCGGGACCACGTTGAAGACGCCATACGTGCGGTCGCCGAATTCAGCGCCATAGCCGCCGCGGCTGACTTCCAGATAGTCGATGTCTTTGGGATCGAACTGCGGCCCGACGTTCGAGGCGATGTTGGTGTTCGGCACGGGGACGCCATCCACCAGCCAACTGGTTTGATGGCCTCCGCGGATGTGAAGCTGGTCGTGCGTGATGTAGGCCCCGGGCACGAAGTCGGTGATCATTGCCAGGCTATTGGAGCGATCCGCGCCCGGAGTGCGGGCAATCTCGAGGCGATCCACGACCGTTGTTGGCGTTGAGGAATCGGTGGGAGCAGCCTCAGGTGTGCCGGAGACATTGATCATTTCCTTGGCTCCCGCGACATTGAGCGCGAAATGCAACACGGGCTCCGACCCGGAGAGGACGACAACGTCTTGTTGCGCCTGCTCAAACCCGACCCCGGCCACGGTGACAATGTATTCTCCGAGCGGCACCGCGTTGAAAGTAAACTCACCATTTGCGTTGGAATTTGCCGTGGCCGACCAGTCCGAGATCTTCGCTTTGATCATGACCATTGCGTTCTGCACAGGGCGGTGCTGCGGATCGTGAATAACTCCACGCACGGAGCCGACGACCGCGGCGAATGCCGCAAGCGCCAGGGTGAGGCATGCTGCGAACAAAGCGATGCGAACCAAACGCATGAAGTCTCCGATGATCCAGTGGTGATGCTTCGGCCGCAAGAGTCAGCCGGGCTTCGCCCGGCGACCGGGTTAGAAACCCGGTCCGACACGAACACGTGCGAGTGTGGGCCTGCGTGAATTGTCAGGCGATGGAGACTTGCGGAGGAGCTCGGGTGGATTGCGATGAGAAGAGTTCCGTAGCCGAAGTGTTTATCGGCGATTCGACGATGCGGGCATTGACATCCTGGGCGACGCCCGGTGTCAGCGAGGGTTGCGGATGCGCAGACCGGGACGTAGTTACGGCGCGGCAGCAATCATGGTTGCAGCAGCCGGTGCTGCGGATAGCGCGCTGGTCAGCATCCGCGGCGGAGCCGTGACACTGATGGGGTGCCTTGCGAATGCAGCAGGAGTGCGGGGGCGTAGAAGTGGCCGCGAGCGCGAGCGGAACGAAAGTTCCGACTAACGCGAACAACAACAGAAATCTGGCGGTCAGGCACTGCATGCTCTTGCCGTGATCAGAACCCCAAGTGGGGCCAGCATAGAACAGCATCCGGAATACTGCAAGCAGTGGCGGGCGAGGGCGCCCGCCCCACACATCAGGCTTTACCGTTGATCTTTGCCCACCACCAACGGACGCCGACGAACAGGAATCGCCAGTCGCTGAAGAATTCGGGCGGCTTACCTTCAAAGGCGTGGCCGACGAACTGGAGTATCCATCCGATCACGAACAGCGCCAGCGCGTAGAGCCACAGGCGATGGAAGAAAAAGCCCGCGAGGAAGACTGCGACCGAAACCAGAATCGTGGGAATGCCGAACGTGTGGCAGAGGCGATTGACCGGGTGCTGGTGGCTGCTGGAGTATTGCGCGATCCACTGCTCACTGGTGCGGTTGCCTAGCATGCGGAGAAATGATACACCGACAAGAAAATCCTTGCGTCCTGCGAGCCAACCTTCTTTAACTCGAATCGACGGATCAGCGCGAGGGATGTTCAGTTCCGGACATGCGTCTCGGCGATCGCGTGCGGCCTGCCGGCATGGCGCGCGGCCCAGATCGATCCGGCGACCACGCTGCGGGCAGAATAGCACCTCTTCACCCTAGAGGCGTCATCCCGAAGCCCGGCGCAGTTCAGCCGGGGGAGAGCCTGCCCTGAGCGAAGTCGAAGGGGATCTCGCGTGGGGCTTCCCGGACGCGCTGCCGGTCTGCGCGCAAGATCCTTCGCTCCGCCTGAAAAACGGCTACGCTCAGGATGACTCCACACTATCAACAGTAAAACTGCCCCGTGCCGGTCCCTGCCCTTGTTGAGGCCCCCGCTTCCCGCGTGGTAGCATCCATAGTTTTGGCAGGGGATGCTGGGTTGGCCTGTTCCTGTCCTTATCCTCGTTCATAGGCCGTTTCCTTCCCACGCCTGCCGAAGGAGCCCAACTTGAAAGTCTATTCGGGAGCAAACATTCGGAATGTAGCGATGGTCGGGCACGGGCACGCGGGCAAGACCACGCTGGTATCGGCCATGTTGTATACGGCGGGCGCGACTCCGCGCCTGGGACGGGTCGACGACGGCTCCGCCACCACCGACTACGACGAGGAAGAAATTGCGCGCAAGATGTCGATTTCGACCGGCGCCGCCGTGGTCGAGTGGGGCACGACCAAGATCAATATCCTCGACACGCCCGGGTTCAGCATGTTCGTCCACGAGGCCAAAATGGCGCTGCCCGTGGTGGACGCCGCGATCGTGGTTGTCGATGGCGTGGCCGGAGTGGAAGTCGTGACCCAGCGCGTGTGGAATTACTGCGAGGAGTACAAGACCCCTCGGCTGATCGTGGTGAACCGCATGGATCGCGACCGCGCCAATGCCGAGCGCGTGCTGGAATCGCTGATCGCCGCATTTGGCCGGGATGTGATTCCCATTGAGTTGCCCATCGGCAGCGAGAAGAGTTTGAGTGGTGTGGTCGATCTGGTCCGGATGAAGGCCTACACCTACGAGTTGGGCGGAAACGGCAAGGGCAAAGAGACCGAGATTCCCGCCAACATGCGGGCGCAAGTGCAGGAAGCCCACGAGATGCTGGTGGAATTAGTCGCCGAAGGCGACGACAAGCTGATGGAGAAGTTCTTCGAGGCCGGAACGCTCGGCGAAGAAGACCTGATCCCGGCCCTGCACAACGCCATCCGCGAAGACAAGATTTTTCCGGTCATCTTCAGTTCGGGGTTGGGCAACATTGGCGCCGACCGGATCATGGATTTCATTGTCGACTACACGCCTGCGCCGTCCGAGCACGAATGGGTTCAGGGAGAAGCTGGCGGAGATGGCGACGCGCCCAAGCGCCACGAGACCGACGAAGAGCCGGCGTCGCTCTATGTGTTCAAGACGGTGTCGGACGCGTTCGCGGGGCGGATTTCCTATTTCAAAGTTTTTTCCGGCGTGCTGAAAAACGACGCCACGCTGCAAAATTTCGGTCGCGGCGGGCAGGAAAAATTCGTGCACATCCAGACCATGCAGGGAAAGACAGCGATTCCAGTGCCGGAACTGCATGCCGGCGATATTGGCGCCGTCGCCAAATTAAAAGACACGCTGACCGGCGACACGCTGGGCGAAAAGTCGGCGCCGATTCAGTATCCGCGTGTGAAACTGCCGGAGCCGGCGATCACCTTTGCCATCGAACCCAAGAGCCGCGCCGATGAAGACAAACTCGGGCCGGGCATCCACAAACTGATGGAAGAAGATGGCATGCTGCGATTCTTCCGCGACCCTCAGACGAAAGAATTTCTCATCGCGGGCACGGGCCAGCAGCACATTGAGGTGATCGTTTCGAAGTTGAAGAAGCGCTATCACACGGAAGTCGTTCTGAAAGCGCCCAAGGTACCCTACCGGGAGACGATTCGCGGCAAGGCCGACGTCCAGGGACGCCACAAGAAACAGACCGGCGGCCACGGCCAATACGGCGACTGCAAAATCAGGATGGAACCGCTGCCGCGCGGCGGCGATTTCGAGTTTGTGAACGATATTTTCGGCGGCGCGATTCCGAAGAACTATATTCCACCCGTGGAAAAAGGAATCCGCGACGCAGCCGCGCGCGGCTATCTCGCCGGATTCCCCGTCGTGGATTTTCGCGTCGTGCTCTATGACGGGTCCTATCACGACGTTCGACTCGAATGATCTGTCGTTCCAGATGGCGGGCCGCATCGCATTCAAGAAAGCGATGGAGGTCGCGAAGCCCACGCTGCTTGAGCCCATCATGGCGGTCGAGATCACCGTGCCCGACGACTTTGCCGGCTCCATCATGGGCGATCTCAACAGCCGCCGCGGCCGCATCCAAGGCATGGACAATAAGGGCGGCAATACGGTGGTGAAAGCCGAAGTCCCCATGGCCGAGATGCTGACCTACGGCGTCGAGCTGACGTTGATGACGCAAGGCCGCGGCAGCTTCAACATGGAAATGCATCACTACGACGTCGTGCCCGGGCAACTGCAGGACAAGATTATTGAGAAGGCCAAGGCCGAGCGGGGCGAGGTGAAGGAAGAGGAAGAGTAGGGATCAGCCGAAGAGTTTCTGGAACGTGTCTGGATCGTGCGCCTTCAACCGATCTGCAAATTCGTTCACGTAGAACATGTCCGGAGAAAAGCGCTGAGCACGCATGCGAATCTCGAATTGCGGATGGTCTTTATCAAGATCAAAAAGCACTAACCCCACTCCGAAAAGCATGCACAACGATTCCAAGCGATCCTTGTCCTCCTCGGTCATTGTCTTCGGCATGGCGATATATGTCTTACTTGAAAACAGCCTGTAAGCGACAGCTTGGCCGAAAGCAACAACGGGTTGCTGCTCAATTTTCACTTCAGCGGAAACGATCTCAAGATCAAACTTTATTAGGTGACTTGCTAACGGCTTATAAACGCCTACTATATCTGGCGTACCCCACTTTGCCTTCAGGCCTGCCCCGCCGAGAGGAACGGCCTGCGTAGCCTCATCTAGATCAGTTTTTAGCCACTCAGCGAACGGTCCGTAGAAGTCTTCCTCTCGCAGCTTCGCCGGAGTTGTAGGCGCCGATTCTGGCGTTGGGACAGTCGCTGTGGTCCCAAAGGCGGAAATGGGTGCCGACGCGAAAAGCCCCCTGCTTGGCTTAACTATCTCATTCGGAAACAAAGCGTCGAGATTCCAAACGGCGCCATTAATAGTGTTGCGCGGCGTCTCGGGCGATTGCAGAGCGATCGCATCCACTAAAGCACTATAACGAATACCGCCCGGAGTGGTCGTGATGATTTGGCGCGCACGTTTGCGAATCTCCTGAACCTTCAACTTAGGCATGAGGGCAGAATGATACACCTTTTCAACCGCCGTGTCGGAGTTTGTCGGGCTTACGAAATCTTCAATCCCAACGCCTTCGCCAGCTTGGCCTGGCGTTCGTCGAAGGTCCAGAAGCGGTCGGCTTTGAGCTCCAGCGCGCAGGCTACGTGGAGAGTGTCGAGCGTACGGATGCCACAAGTTTGGGTCCATGGCGGCGGCCAATATCGGCGCAGAGATCAAATGCGTGCTCGGGGAAGGTCACTTCCCGCCACGGCCCAGTCTTGGTGTCCTGCTCAAACAGCGAATGCAGATCTCCAGCCTTCGTTTCCGTGATGGCGCCGCGAAAAACGTGCTGCGCGATGGCGTGGAACCACTCGGCCCGATGAAGGGGAGTCAGGAAACACTCGGTCAGGGTCCGCAGCATTTGATCGGCAGTATGAGAGTGGCTGTCTCCGAGATAGAGCGAAGCCAGAAAGCTGGTGTCAGCGTATGTCGTCAATAGCGGCCCCGATCTTCCAAAATGACGTTGGGAAAGATGCGGTCGCCGAACATGGCTTTGCGGCGCGCTTCGAAATCCGGCCACTTCACGGCTTTCTTGGGGGGCTCATTTTCGGGGACAATTTTGGCGATCAGCTTGTCGCGCTCGCGAAGTTCGACGGTTTTCCCCGCGCGCAGCCATGCCTTTAGACGGCGAGTGTCCCGAAGCTGGCGAATGTTGACGGATGGCATGTCAATATTGTGGCACATCTATGTGTCACATTTCAAGATCAGGGTTGAAACCCAGGAGCGGAGATCGCGTATAGTTTCTGAAAACGATCTCCAACACTTAACTGCTACGCGAGGTTCTCATGAGAGCGATCCTGTGTTCCCTTTCTCTTGTCTTGATGCTGATGGCAACATCATTTGTCGTAGCCCAAACGCAAACCTTTCCCTCCTCTGCCGGCCCAGTCAAAATCACGCCCCTGAACCACGCCAGCACCCTAATCGAGGCCGGTGGCAAGACGATCTATCTCGATCCCGCCAAGCCCGCGAAGTTCACCGATCTGCCTAAGGCCGACCTGATTCTGATCACCGACATTCATGGGGACCACATGGATCCCGACTCGATCAAAGAAATCAGCAAGTCGGGAACAGAGATCTTCGCGGCGCCCGCAGTCGTCCAGACCGTGACCACCGCCAAGCCCATTGCCAACGGAGAAACGAAAACCTGGCAGGGCTGGACCATTGAGGCGATCCCCGCGTACAACCTGAAGCGCGGCCCCGCTCCCGGAAAACTTTTTCACGACAAGGGACGCGGCAACGGTTACGTCCTCACCTACGGCGGCAAGCACTTTTACTTCTCAGGGGACACCGAAGGCATCCCCGAGATGCGCGCGCTCAAGAACATCGATGTGGCATTCGTGTGCATGAATCTGCCGTACACCATGCCGCCCGAAGAGGCTGCCGACGCGGTAAAGGCCTTCCACCCAAAGATCGTGATCCCGTATCACTATCGCGGCTCCCATCTCGCGGTGTTTCAAAAGGCGTTGGAAGGCACCGGCATTGAGGTGCGCTTGCTCGATTGGTACCCGGAGTAAAAAGCGTCGAGCTTCGCTCGACCCGACATCCGACGGCGGCTGTCCCCACATGGACCTTGCCGAAGGTGAAATCGGGGCCGATCCTGCAGGACCGGCCCCGATTCAATGCGTTCTTCCTGACCGCTGAACTTACTGCTCGTCGAACAAGTCAGTCATGGCCTTTGTGTTCGGGTCGCAGGCATGGTTCAGACAGGGCAAGCCGAAGCCTCCCTCAATCGACCGCAGCAGGGAGAAGTGCGTATAAAACTCTCCGCTCCGCAGTTCGTGAAAGCCGTAGTTGGTGTCCACGATCGTTACGACCTGGTTGATGATCGGCTGAACGGCATAGTCGTTCTCATCCCAAACCACGACAATCGCGCTGTGCCCTCGGTGCCACACCGGCGACTCGTGAATGGCCGTGACGATTTTCTCCACTGCCTGGTCCCCGACAAGGATCAATGCCGGGTTGAGTCCTGCCTGCGTGCCGTTGCTGTTGGGATCGTAGTTGCAGAAGGCTGTTCCGTTGCCGCGCCCGTGTTGGTCGTTGCACTGGTTAGGCGCGATGTAGGAAAAATTCGGCACCTTGCCGGAAGCAAGATCGCTCCACAGCCCGTGTGCGCCGTCGAAACCGGCCATCTGCGCATAACTCAACATCGGGTTCGTGCCTTCCTGCTCGGCCTGGAAATAGACGAACGGATTGTGCTTGGAGGCATAGAGCTGCACGATGTAGCCGGTCGTCAGCGGCGGGGTCTGTTGAGGGTTGATCTTGCTGAAATCGGTAAGGTTGGTAAAGTTTCCATCGCTGTAGTTCACCAGGTCGGGACCGGTCATCGGCAAGTTTTCCTGGTAAGTCTTCCATGTCTTGCCTGCGGCAACCAGCTGATCGGCGATAGTAATTCCGAGCGTGTCGGTAGCCGCCTTATAAAAGGCCTTGCCGTCGAGGTTGATTTCGCACGGAGGTCCCGTGACCTCGTTGGTGCAGTCGAGCACCGGTGTCGCAGCATCGGTTCCGCTGCCCGAGATCGGGCAAATGGCCGGGCTTGAAGGGGTGTCGGTGTTCGGGATTCCCGTGGAGAGATTGGTCGCGCAACTGGCGTTGTGCCAGTCTGGAGAGTTGTCGCTCTGGACGCCGAAATTCGATCCCCCCACGGTCTCAAGGTAGTTCGTCAGGCTGGGATGACCGACGGCGAAGTAGTTGGCGGCGAGATTGGCTTTCTTGGCGTACTTATTGAGGAACGGCGCGTTAGGGTTGTTGAGGATTTCTTTGTAACCATGGTTTTCCATCATGATGACGAAAACGTGGTCAAGATGAGGAATGCCTCTGGGAACGGCGCCTTCCTGCGCCAGAGCAGCGCCCGTAAGTGCCACGCACAGGCCGAGAGCGAACATAGTTTTTTTCATGATTGTCTCCTGAACTTCTCGATGAGGATGGTTTGGGCCGGGAAATCGGGCCACCGGCATTTTCAAATCCTGCCAGGACGCGGAATTCCAGCCGGGTCAACCAGAGACCTTAGTGGGGGCTTGTTACAGCGCCGTGACGGCGGAGTTAAGATTCCGTGAATTCCAACAGCCACGCCAATTGCGCGGCCTCGCATTTCGTTCTACCATCCGAACGAGTGGCTGCCGCGAAAAACAATCTCAACCTCAACCCTAACCGCGAACGCCTGGTGTCCGCGGCGCCGGTCGAGGACGATTCCTCGTTTGAACTCAAGCTCCGGCCGCAGCGGTTGGCCGAATTCATCGGACAGAAAAAAGTCAAAGAGAATCTGGCGGTCGCGATCGAAGCCGCACGCTCGCGGGGTGAGGCCATGGACCATGTGCTCCTCTACGGGCCTCCGGGGCTGGGCAAGACGACGCTGGCCAACATTATCTCCAACGAACTCGGCGTGCACTTTCAACCCACTGCCGCTCCGCTCTTGCAGATCAAGGGGGATCTGACCGCGATCATCACCAACATGCAGGACAAGCAGGTGCTGTTCATCGACGAAATCCACCGCCTGCAGCCAGTTCTGGAAGAGTTGCTCTATTCAGCGCTGGAAGACTACAAGCTCGACATCATCATTGGGCAGGGGCCGTCGGCACGGACGCACACGCTGGAAGTGAAGCCCTTCACTTTCGTGGGCGCCACCACGCGGGCCGGACTGATTTCGGCGCCGCTGCGTGCCCGGTTTGGCATTGTGCTGCGGCTCGAATTCTATGCTCCGGAAGATTTGCAGGTGATTGTGGAGCGGTCCGCGGAGATTCTCGGGGTTGAGGTCGACGACGCGGGCGCGAAAGAAATTGCCGGCCGTTCGCGCGGCACCCCCAGAATCGCGAACCGCCTCTTGCGCCGCGTGCGCGATTACGCCCAGGTGCGCGGCGCCGGCAAGATTGACGAGCCGACGGCAAAGGCAGCGCTCGAAATGCTGGAAGTCGATCGGTACGGATTCGATGAAGTAGACCGCCGCCTGCTTTTGACGATCATCGAGAAGTATCAAGGCGGTCCGGTCGGCGTTAATACCTTGGCGGCGGTGCTGGCCGAGGAGCCGGACGCCATCGAAGAGATCTACGAGCCCTTCTTAATGCAGATCGGTTTCCTGAACCGCACCCCGCGCGGCCGCGTCGCCACGCAGTCGGCCTATGAGTATTTCAAAATTGCGCCGACTCGAAGGCAGAGTTCTCTATTCTAGAATGAAACGAGGAGCGTGCCCCAATGAAAAAGATGCAGCAACTTACAGCTATTATTGAACGCGAGGGCAACGCATACGTTGGACTTTGTCCCGAGTTCGATATCGCGAGCCAAGGCGACAGCATTGAGGCCGCTCGCGCAAATCTGCAGGAGGCCGTCGAGCTCTTTCTCGAGACGGCGGATCCGACCGAGATCGAACAACGGCGGCACTCGGAAGTGTTTGTGACGCGACTTGAGGTCGAGGTTGGGTAAACTGCGCGTTCTCTCCGGACGCGAGGTTTGCGGCATCCTCGCACAGCACGGTTTCCTCGAGGTGCGGCAACGAGGCAGCCACGTTGTCATGCAGAAGCGGCTCGAAGCATCAACTATCACGGTTCCCGTCCCTAACCATTCAGAGCTGAAAACTGGAACGTTGATGTCGATCATCAGGCAGTCCCAGTTGCCTCGTTCTCTCTTCGAAACTTAAGCTGCGAATGTACCTTTATGCCCTTTCTGAAAGTTAGACTGGGTATCCTGTTCGCTAAACCTCGATAACATCATTTCGCTGTTTTGTTGGCCCCCTCATGGTGTATCTTGCTCAATTCCCCCGTAGGGGGCGGGGAGAAGCGGGGAATTTTGCGTCTGTCTCAAGTTCTGCATCGAAGGCCCCATTCTTTCGCGAATCTGGCGGTCGTTGCCGTACTTGTTCTGGCTGCAACAGCACTGCCCGCCTCAGCTTCTGGCCTGCGATCCCCACTTTTTCAAAATTCGGCAAAAGATTCACAAGGCTCCCCGCAATCGAATTCCAGTCTGCAACATTCGCAGTCCACTCCGCAAAATCCTCCTCCGCCTCAGCAGACGAATCCTGCTGTCCCCGACCAAAAACCAGCGCCTGCGCCCCAATATCCTCCGCCCTCAGCGCAGCTGCCGGAACTGCCGATTAAGAATCCGGAAATACAACCCGCCCCGAAGCCCGCGCTGGCGCCACCCTCGCTCACCATTCCGCGCTTGCCGCGGCCTCCTGCCCTAGAAGACTTCCTCAGCATGCAGCCGCAGGGAGGAATCGCCCAGCAGATGGCGAAGGTCACCGGCTTCACCCAGCGCAACCCGCATGATGGAGAAGCCGTCTCCGAGCCCACCGACGCCTACCTAGGCTACGACCAGAAGAATCTCTATGTAGTCTTCGTGTGCTTCGACGATCCTCGGCAGGTGCGCGCCCGGATGTCGCGCCGCGAAGATGTCTACGACGATGACCAGGTCGAGATTATTCTCGACACGTTTCACGACCGCCGCCGCGCCTATGCCTTTCAAACCACACCGCTCGGCGTGCAATGGGACGCCATCTGGACCGAGGCTTCCCGCGAGGAAGAGACCAGCGCACATTTCGACACGTCGTTCGATACCGTGTGGGATTCGCGCGGCAAAGTGACCGACCGAGGCTTCGTCGTGTGGATGGCGATCCCCTTCAAAAGCCTGCGCTTCCCCGGGGCCAAGCAACAGGAATGGGGAATCATTTTGTATCGCGGCATCACGCGCAAGACCGAAGATTCCTTCTGGCCCCACGTTTCCTTAAAGGTGGAGGGCCGCCTGGGCCAGGCCGCGACCCTGTACGGACTGGAAGGAATTTCTCCCGGCCACAGCATCGAACTGATTCCCTACGGCCTGATACGCGGATTTCGGGCGCTCGACACGCGCGACTTCACCAATCCCTATTTTCAGCATGCCGTGGCCAAGGGCCAGCCCGGCATGGACGCGAAGTTCGTCATTCATGATCACTTCGTCGTCGACATGACCGCCAATCCGGACTTCAGTCAGATTGAGTCCGAGGAACCCCAGATCACCGTCAACCAGCGCTATGCCGTGTATTTTCCGGAAATGCGTCCGTTCTTCTTGGAGAACGAAGACTTCTTTCGTACTCCGATGAACTTGATGTTTACCCGCAGCATCGCCGATCCTTCGGCCGGAATCCGCCTGACGGGAAAAGATGGCCCGTATTCTGTGGGCCTGATAGCGGCCGATGATCGCAGCCCTGGCCTGGCCGTTCCCGACAATAGCCAGTTCTCGGGTATGCGATCCTATTTCACGATCGCGCGGGTCAGCCGCGACATCTTCCGCCAGTCCAACATTGGCGCCCTCTACACCGACTGGGAGTGTCCCACCACCGGCGAATTCAACCGCATCGGCGGCCTCGACACCCACCTGAAATTCAATCCCAACTGGACACTCGACGGCCAGGCTGTCGTTACTTCCAGCTATTTGAAGCTGGACTGCGAAGCCAACCTCTACCCGTTCAGCTCGGGCAATCGCGGCAACAACAACTACTACGCCGGTCCCGGCGAGAAGCTCGAACTGCACCGCGACGGTCTGCACTTTACCTACGACGGAGTCTATAACGGCCTGAGCCCCGGTTTCGTGTCGATTCCCGGATTCATCAATCGTGTCGACATTCGCGAGACCACGCAGGAGGCGGACTACCGCTTTCGCCCGAAGAGGGGCTGGATCGTGGATTGGGGCCCGTCGCTCACCGCTCGTTACGACTTTGACCACACGGGCCTGCGCCTCGATACCGACTACGTTCCCTACTTTGCGATTCAAGGAAGAGGCCAGACCGTCATCATTCTGCGTCCCTATGAGGAACTGCGCGAGCGTCTGCGTCCGCAGGATTTCTGTTTTTACGGTTTTTCTTTGTACTGCCCCCCGACTGTTCTGGCCGATCAGGACTATCACGAACACACCAGCGGAGCCTCGATCCAGACCGGTTATTTCAAGAAGGCAACCATTGCCGCGAGCTACTACTGGGGAGACGGCGTGAACTTCGAAGCCCTGTTCCCCTCGTCGTCAGCCACGGCAACGCCCTACAACCAGCCTTTCGTCGCGCGCGAAGACACTGCCCAGGCGAGCCTGACGCTCCGCCCGGTGAAGCCGCTCAAGATCGAGAACACGTATCTGTTCGAGCGCCTGCGGGCCACCGAGACCACCTCTTCGTTGGTGCAGTCGCAGTTTCCCGATGCCGGTCGCGGAATCTTCAACGACCACATCCTCCGCAGCAAATGGAACTGGCAGTTCACGCCGCAACTTTCGGTGCGAGTCATCCTGCAATACAACTCGCTGCTGGCCGGAACGCCGGGCGTCGGCTCTCCCTATACTTACCTGCCAACGTCCAAGGAGTTCAACGCCGACTTCCTCATCACCTACCTGGTGCATCCCGGGACGGCGATCTATGTCGGCTACAACAGCGACCTGCAAAACTTGAACGTGCAACCCGGCGGCGTTCTCACCACTCCGCGTGGCTACATCAACGACAGCCGCCAGTTTTTCGTGAAGATAAGTTATCTGTTCCGGTTCTGACAAGCTCATAGCTGAGAGCCGTGCGGTTGCTGAATCCTGTGGATATCCGGTAGAATCTAATGATTCGAATCGAGGTTAGGACCCCGCTATGAAAGCAGCTATTCATCCCGCATACAACGAAGTGCGCGTGCATTGCGCGTGCGGCAACACATTTATGACGCGCTCGACCCACAAGGGCGACATCGGCGTAGAAATCTGCTCGAATTGCCATCCGTTCTTCACCGGCAAGCAGAAGCTCATGGACACCGCCGGCCGCGTCGAACGCTTCCGCCGCAAGTACGCCAAGAAGAACGCAGCCACGCCGGCAGCGAAGTAACTTCTTTCGCCACTGGTTTTCACGATTCGCGCGGATCATCCAGAAATTCAGCCCTCGCTCCGGCGGGGGCTTTTGCTCGGCCCGTAGAATAGAATCGAATGAGTTTCAAGAGCGACGAGCGCACGACAGGAAGCGTACGACACGGAAGTACACGAGAGGGAAGGGCACGACTTCAGTCGTGCCGTAAGCGCAACAAACTCGTCGCGGCTTCAGCCGCTGAGGGACGCTCTTCAACCGTCATGAAGAAGTTCTGGGACAACTCGGGCACATGTGGGGCGGACACTCCTGTCCGCCAGGCAGTGCCACTACAGCCAGTCCCCGCCAGCCTCATGATCGGCAGGGTGACCATCTCCCCCGCCACAGTCCTCGCGCCCATGGCCGGCGTCACCGACACGGTCTTCCGCCGCTTCATTCGCAACCTCGGCGGATGCGGCCTTATCATGACCGAGTTCACTTCGGCCGACGGTGTTCTTCGCAAGAAAGATCAGAAGGCTAAGCGCTATCTGCATTTCTACGAAGACGAGCACCCCATCTCCGCGCAGCTTTTCGGCAGCGATCCTCAGGTGATGGCCGAAGCCGCCCGCATGGTCGAGGGCCTGGGCTTCGACCTGGTCAACCTCAACCTGGGATGCCCCGCGAAAAAAGTCGTCAAATGCAACGGAGGCTCAGGCCTGCTGCGCGACCTCCCCGCCATCGGCAAGATTTTCGAAGCCGTGCGCGCGGCCGTGAAAATTCCCTTCACCGTAAAGTTCCGCGCCGGATGGAACGACGAAGAAATCGTCTGCGTGGAACTGGCCCGCATGGCCGAATCCTGCGGCCTCGCAGCTGTAGCGCTGCATGCCCGCACCCGTGAGATGGGTTATAGCGGCAGCGCCCGCTGGGAGTGGATCGCCGCCGTAACAGATGCCGTGAAGATTCCCGTCATCGGCAACGGCGATATCCGCACTCCCGAAGACGCCTGCGCCATGGTCACGCAAACCGGCTGCGACGCGGTCATGATCGGCCGCACCGCCCCCTCCAACCCCTGGATCTTCCGCCAGATCGAACAGTATTGCGCAGGTATCGGCAATGCCGATGTCGAAAGCACTGCCTGTGTAGGGCCGGGTCTCAGACCCGGCCAGGCCGAGCAAAGCTCGGCTGCTTTTGATGATAGTGCCTCAACAGCCGATCCTCGCCTGATCCGGGAAGGGCACGACTTCAGTCGTGCCGAAAACGCCACTACCTTTGCTTCGGCTTTAGCCGCTGGGGCCAGCTTGCGCGCGGATCAACTCATTCCCTCAGGGGCCAAAGCCCACGACAATTTGATCGCTAACGGCACGGCCGAAGCCGTGCCCTTCCCGTTCGTGCCCGCATCAAGAATCGCATTGGGACAAAAGTCCTACGACGAGCCCACGGAAGCCGACCGCTACCAGATGATCCGCACCTACTTCCAGATGCTGATCGAAGAAGAACTCCCCGACGCGGTCGGCAAGATGAAGCAGTTCGCCTCCTGGTTCACCCACGGCGTCCCCGGCGGCGCAGGCCTGCGCAAGGCAATCTACGAGTCGAAGAGCGCGGTGGAAATTCTGGGGCGGGTGGAAGACTTCTTCGATGCCCGGCTGTCGACGACGGCGAGCATATAGAGGACGTTGCTCATGATGTACATCAACGGAGGACGGTTATGACTCCAGTCATCTTTACCCCGTCAGACGAGCCCTATCTGGGACGCGAACTATTGTTCTCCTTTGACAATCTGATTAGTGCTTGTCTGGAGCTGAACTCGAAGTGCGCTCCGGCTTCTCATGGAGGTCAACTCAGTGATTTCCAGCGGGCGTTGTGTATCCTGGTCCCCCAGACAATTACGCTCGCACTCTCGATTCGAGAGCTTATCCGCCAAGGCTACCTATTCGGCGCAAAAGTGCTGCTGCGTCCGCTCACAGAGCGCGCGGTAACGGTCCTCTATTTATTCAAGAGGCCCGACGCGCAACAGGTTTGGGATGACGGATGGAAGCATGATAAGAGGCCGAGCCTTCAGCGAATGGTGGACTACCTCAACGAAGAGCTGCTGCAGGGTGCGTTGCCATCGATGAAGGGTTTCACCCACGACCTCAACAGTGCAACGCACGGGGACCCCCTCAGTGCGCGTTGGAACGTCGTTTTGCGTGAGGACGGTGTTCCGGTGTTTCTTCCTTCTAAGAACCTGCAATCACCTGGACTCGCGGATGAAATATGTGCGGAGACGATACCCTGGTTGGCGGCGACAATGGGAATTATGAGCGCGGCCTTCGGTCAAGGGGAAGGCAACGTCCCGCCTGCATAGTCGGCTGGCTTCGCCACCATCTTCCCCAACTCATCCCTCTCCACATACGCCCACGGCGTCTTCGGGTCGTGCGTGAAGACGGTCAGCCACTTCTCCGGAATCGCCTGCGCGTAGTACTCCTTCTTGCTCTCAATCGTCTGCAGCGGATACAGGTCGAAGCCCATGCCCCAGGTGATGTCGATGTGCGCCGTCGTAGGCATCAGATCGGAGATATAGCAGGCCGTCGTCGGGGTGCGAACCGGGAAGGGCACGGCTTCAGCCGTGCCGATAGCGTCCAAAGCTTTCGGGGCTTTAGCCCCTGAGGGAGTCCCATCCACATTTTTCGCCCCAAGTGCTCCGCCTCTGACGATCACAGCCAGCATGTGCGCCGTGTGCCCGGGAAACGTCTTCACCGAAATGCCCGGGACAATTTCTTCGCCGCCCTTCAGCAGCGTCATCTGCCCACTCTGCACCAGCGGGTCGTAATTGTCCGGGATATAGCTGATCGCATCGCGTTCGCTGGGATGCCGCGCATACTGCCACTCGCCCTCCGGCGCGTAGTACTTTGCGCGCGGAAATGTTGGCACGATTTTGCCGTTCTTGTCGCGCAGGGTATTCCATCCGCAATGATCAAAATGCAGATGCGAGTTGATGACGATGTCGACATCTTCCGGCGCGACGCCACCCGCCGCGAGATTGTCCAGCAACTTCGCCGGCTGCCCGTAAAACTTGATCATGCGATCCGACAGCTTATTCCCCATCCCAGTCTCGACCAGCACGGTCTGCTTGCCGGTGCGGATGAGCAGCGAGTTGAGCCCAGCGGCAACGTAATTCTTGTCGTCGGCTTCGACCTTGCGCGACCACATGACCTTGGGCACAACGCCGAAAAACGCCCCGCCATCGAGCGGGTAAGTGCCGTCAGAAAAAACGCTGAGTTCGAAATCGCCAAGCTGAAGCCGATGCATAAAGCTAGTGTGCCACACCAGTCCCGTCATCCTGAGGCCTGCGTCTTTTGCAGGCCGAAGGACCTATGCCATTCCGCTGGGTGCCTCGATGCTCTCTTTGGAGTTTGCACAACCCGTACCGACGAAGTGAACAGAAATCCACAGCTTTGTCGTGGGACCGTGTGACATCCAACCTTGCCTCGTCGTTTGGATTGAGGCATGATAAGCATCGGCGAAGCCGTGGGTGAACCTGAAGCCGGTCCCAAGTGCTTTATTTTCAAGATTTTGACCTCTAAACCCTTGGGGCTCAAGATTTTGCAGGCACATTTTGCAAACCCCGCGCCAGTCGCGGCCTTCAGAGGGGCAGGTAGAGGGGGGTGGGGGTACTAACCAGTAAACTTTTCGATTCGGACGCTCATTTTTCCAGTTCACTCCGCAAAATTTCATCGCCGCCAGCGCCTGGACCTTTCCCCATTCCTGCAGCATCCAAATGTTTATCAGTTAATTACTCCCACAAAGTGAATTGATCACGGAGAAATGCCATGATTCAGATTCGTCGCAGCCAGGAGCGTGGAGGCGGAAACCACGGCTGGCTGAAAACTCATCACACCTTCAGCTTCAACGACTATTGGGATCCCAAATGGATGGGATTCCGATCGCTGCGCGTGATTAATGAGGATTGGATCGCGCCCAACACCGGATTTCCGACGCATCCGCACCGCGACATGGAAATCATCACCTACGTTCTCGAAGGCAAGGTCGAGCACAAAGATAGTTTGGGAACCGGTTCGGTGATTCTGCCAGGCGATGGACAGCGCATGACCGCAGGCAGCGGCATTCGCCACAGCGAGTTCAATCCCTCGACGACCGAGCCCGTGCACTTGCTGCAGATCTGGATTCTGCCGGAGAAAGACGCGCTACCGCCGAGCTATGAGCAGAAGTCCTTTCCAGAAAAAGACAAGCGCGGCAAGTTCCGGCTGATCGCCTCCCGCGATGCCAGCGACGGATCGGTGAAGATCAACCAGGACGCCAAACTATACGTCACGTTGCTGAAAGCCGGAGAAGAAGTCGCCCACGACTCCGCCGCCGGAACGTCACGGCTGGCTCCAAGTCGCGCGCGGCGCGGTCGAACTGAACGGAACGCCGCTGGGACAAGGCGACGGCGCAGCCTTCAGCGACGAAAAGAAACTGAGCATCAAGGGTGTAGAAGACGCGGAAGTGCTGCTGTTCGATCTAGCGTAGCTCGGAGTTACATCCCGTAGCTCGGGTCAATCCCGCGCCCAAACGACGTTGTCATTGCGAGCCGCGTTTGTGCGGCGAGGAATCTGCTGCTTGTATGGCACAAGGGAAATCGGATTCCTCACGCGTTCTCGCCGCACGCTAGTGCGGCTGCGAACGGTTCGGAATGACAAACGAAACGCTTTACCTTTTTGCTTTGGCGGGTTCCTTCTCGCCTACGCGTTTGCTTACCTCGAACCGCATCTTGGCGGCTTTCTTGTCGGCGTCAACGATGACGTGATCGCCGTGGAGGACTTCGCCGTCGAGAATCTTCAGGGCGAGCGGATCCTGCACCAGCTTCTGGATGGCGCGTTTCAATGGACGCGCGCCGAAGTTCGGATCATAGCCTTGCGTGAAGAGCAGGTCTTTCGCCGCATCTGTCAGCTCCAGCGAGATCTTGCGGTCGGCCAGCAGGCGACGAACGTCCTCCAGGCGGAGCTCGATGATCCGCACCAGCTGTTCTTTGCCCAGCGGGCGGAAGACGATGATGTCGTCGACGCGGTTCAGGAACTCGGGCTTGAAGTGCGTGTGCAGCAGGCTTTGCACCTGCTCGCTGGCCTTCTCAAACGCTTCCGGCGTGCGCACGTTGTCGGCCTGCAAATACGTTAAGCCGATATTCAACGTCATGATGATGATCGTGTTCTTGAAGTCGACGACTCGGCCTCTGCCGTCGGTCAATCGGCCATCGTCCATCATCTGCAGGAGAACGTTGAATACGTCGGGATGGGCTTTCTCAATTTCGTCGAAGAGCACGACCGCATACGGACGACGACGCACTTGCTCGGTGAGCTGCCCACCTTCTTCGTAACCGACATAACCCGGAGGCGCACCGATCAAGCGCGCGACGGAATGCTTCTCCATGTATTCGGACATGTCGATGCGCAACAATGCATGCTCGTCGTCGAAGAGAAACTCGGCGAGGGCGCGCGCGAGTTCAGTTTTGCCGACTCCCGTTGGGCCGAGGAAGATGAACGAGCCGATGGGACGCTTGGGATCGCTGAGTCCAGCGCGGGAACGGCGAATCGCATTGGCTACGCGCTCAAGAGCTGGATCCTGGCCGACGACGCGCTGCCGCAGGCGTTCTTCCATAGTGACCAGCTTCTTGACTTCGCCTTCGAGCATCTTCGAGACCGGGATTCCGGTCCATTTGGAGACGATACGCGCGACATCTTCTTCGTCGACTTCTTCCTTGAGCATGCGCGTGCCGCTCTGACTCTCCATTTGCTTGCTGAGTTTGGCCAGTTCTCCTTCGGCCTGGCGAATCAGGCTGTAGCGGATTTCGGCGACGCGCTGCAGGTTGCCTTTGCGCTCTTCCGCCTGCTCTTCGGCTTTCAGCTTTTCGATCTGCTCTTTCAGGGCGCGAACGCGAGCGATGAGATCTTTCTCTTTTTTCCAGTTGGCCTTGAGGGTGTTGGATTTCTCGCGGATTTCGGCGAGTTCCTTTTCGAGGACCGAGAGGCGCTCGCGGGAATTCTCGTCGTCTTCTTTCTTGAGCGCCTGCTTTTCGATTTCGAGCTGCGTGGCTTTGCGCTCCAGTTGATCGATGTCCGTAGGTAGCGAATCGATCTGGATGCGCAGCGAGGCGGCCGCCTCGTCGATCAGGTCGATGGCCTTGTCGGGCAGAAAGCGATCAGAGATGTAACGGTGCGATAGCGTGGATGCCGCGACGATAGCGGAGTCTTTGATGCGCACGCCGTGATGCACCTCGTACTTCTCCTTCAGACCGCGAAGGATCGAGATAGTGTCCTCGACGTTCGGTTCGCCGACAAAGACGATCTGGAAGCGGCGCTCCAGAGCCGCGTCCTTCTCGATGTACTTGCGGTATTCGTTGAGCGTGGTGGCGCCGATGGCGCGCAGTTCCCCGCGGGCAAGCGCGGGCTTGAGCATGTTGGAGGCGTCGATGGCGCCTTCGGCGGCTCCCGCGCCGACCAGCGTGTGCAGTTCGTCGATGAAAAGGATGATCTGGCCCTGCGAGTCTTCGATTTCCTTGAGCACGGCTTTGAGGCGGTCTTCGAACTCGCCGCGATATTTTGCGCCGGCCAGCATGGCTCCAAGATCGAGGCCAACCACGCGTTTATTCTTCAGAACTTCAGGTACGTCGCCGGAAATGATTCTCTGGGCGAGGCCTTCGACGATGGCGGTCTTGCCAACGCCGGGCTCGCCGATGAGCACGGGGTTGTTTTTTGTGCGCCGGGACAGAACTTGGATGACGCGGCGGACTTCCTCATTGCGTCCGATGACGGGATCGAGTTTGCCGCGACGGGCCTGCTCGGTGAGATCGCGGGCATAACGGTCGAGAGCTTGGTACTTGGCTTCGGGATTCTGGTCGGTAACTTTTTGCGATCCGCGGACGGAGGTCAGGGCTTTCAAAATCGCGTCGTTCGTAGCGCCGTGGCGAGCGAGGACCTGTGCGGCGGTGTCCTGCTTGAGGTGCGTGATGGCGAGCAGCAGGTGCTCGGTGGAAACGTATTCGTCCTTAAAATTGGAGGCTTCTTTGAAGGCCTGCTCCAGCAGCTTGTTGACGTTGTTCGAGAGCGCGGCCTGGGCGGCTTCTCCGGAGACTTTGGGAAGTTTGTCGAGCTCGCCATAAAGCTCGCTGAGCACGGCTTGCGGACCGATGCCGATTTTTTCGAGCACGGGCGGGACGATGCCTTCTTTGTCTTCGAGCAGCGCGGCGAGCAAATGGACCGGCAACAGCTCGGGATTGCCGTGCTCGGAGGCGAGCTGGCTGGCGCGCTGGACGGCTTCCTGCGCTTTGACGGTGAATTTGTCCCAACGAATCGGCATGTTCTTAGTCCTTAGACTGCTTACTATGTTCCTTAAATAATGCTGACTTGTTATTTGTTCTGTTGAATGTGCCTCAGCGTGAGGTCTATCTCTTCGATTAGCACGTGCGAATGAGGAGCTGGGTCAGCCGCCCACTTCTTCTTGAGTCTTACCAGCATGCGCTCCGTAAAGTCATAGTATCGAGGGAAGTGGCGGAGTTCGAAGACGACCGCGGCTTGCCGGTCGATGTACACCCGCCCATCCGTTCGTTCGGGTGACACGACCTTCTCGACGATTTTGTGAAAAGCCTGGAACTGACGTTCGGCCGCCTCGGCTCTACGTTGAACCATCTGCTGAGTCGTGGACCAAATGAATGCAATGGCGGCTCCCAGGATACTCAGCGCCGCAGTGTTAGACGAAAACCATGCTATCAGTTGATGCATGTTGCCTCCCCGCGCGCCCTACGCTCCGGCTTTCTTGACCCCAGTCTTCCGCCTGAGCCCGCTAGCCGCGATCTTTTCGCTGCGGTCGCGGAGTTTTTCCAGGATCTGGATCTTCTCGGAGAAGCTGAGCGACGCCAATCGCGCACGCATTTTCGGTTTACTCATGACGACCTTTCAAATATCTGCGTTCAAATTCGTTCCACTTGGCGGTCAGCCCGTTGCGTTCAAGAATACTCTGTAGCTTTTCGCGATTTACTGCCTCTTGCTCGATAAACTGCAGAATCCTGTTGTGATCCTTCGCCCGGCCGGTTCGCAGGGCGATAGCGACGAGGTGTCGGCTGACATGACCCAAGTCGCGATGCCCTCGACTGTAGTGGCAACGGCCTCCGCTACAGCTTCCGTTTCCTGATCGTTACTGGGTGGAAGAAACTGAACTGGCCAGCCGCCTAGCACAATGTATTCGTCTTCAATCTTGCCGCCGCGAGCCTTGAGGTATTCGTAGATCGGGGCGAGACTGAGTAGCAATCCGCCAGTTGCAGCTGGAAGCGTGGCGAAGATGTCCAGGTCAACGGTGGCTGCAGGCTCAAGATAGAACCTCGCACCGACCGCTCCGCCGATGGCGTATTTTCCGATGACGCCGTCGGCTTGCATCTGGTTGATCGCTTCGAGCGTAGCTTTCACGGCTTCATGTCTCTGTAAGCATTGTGAACTAACTCCCGTATCGCGCCAAGCAGGCATGACTCAAACAAAACAGGAGGCGGTCACCTCTGCCGCCTCCCGTGGACCTCAGGGGCTAAAGCCCGGATCGCGCGTCGCCTAACGCGGCGCTAAAGCGCCGCTCTTCCACGGTGCCGCTCGGCTTCGCCCTCGCGGGGCGGACGAATGCCTCCGCCCCTACGTGAGCATCGCTTACGCGGCTTTGCTGGGGCCTTTGCTCTCCGCGGCTTTGCCTTCGATGGACTTCTCGGTGCCCACGTTTACTTTGATCTGCTTGGGCTTGGCTTCGGCCTTTTTGGGGAGAGCGATCTTCAGCACGCCCTTGTCGTAGGTCGCCGAGACGCTCTCGGTGTCCACGGTGGTGGGCAGAGTGAAGGTGCGGGTGAAGGCTCCGTACTGGCGCTCCACGCGGCGGTAGTTTTCTTCTTTCTCTTCCTTTTCGATCTTGCGCTCGCCGTGCACGGTGAGGGTGTTGTTCTCCACGCGGACGTCGATGTCTTTTTCGTCGATTCCGGGCACTTCGATCTTCAGAGCGACCTTGTGTTCGTCTTCGTAGACGTCAACGGCGGGGGCGAAGCTCGATGTGGTCAGAGACTCGTCCCGGCCTGCGTCATTGAAAGACTCGCGGAACAGGCGATTCATGCGGTCCTGCAGGGTGGAAAATTCACGGAACGGCTCCCAACGGGTTAATACGGTCATGGCTAAATCCTCCTTCAGAATTTGGTGATGCAATGATGGTTGAGATCCGGCCTCAAGAACTGATTTGGGGCTGGTCACCTCATTAGACGTACAGTTAGCGTACAAGAAGCATAAAACTTGAGTGTCTTATAGTCAAGCTATAAATTATCAATGTTGTCAATAACTTACATATGCTATGACGCACTTTAGGTAGGCGGTTTCAGGAACATTCAACAGCACTGGATGATCCTTGGCCTGTCCTCGAACCTCAATGAGACGCAGGGTGCGGTGAGCGTCGAGGGCAGCATCGGCGAGCATTTCGAGGAAGTTGGACTGACTTACGTGGTAGGAACAGGAGCAGGTCATGAGGATGCCGCCGGGTCGGAGCATCTTCAGGGCGCGGAGATTGAGTTCCTTGTAGCCGCGGAGAGCGGCGTCGAGATCGCGCTTAGTCTTGGCGAAGGCGGGTGGGTCCAGAACGATGGTGTCGTAGCGGCGGTGCGAAGAGTAGTCCTTGAGCAGGTCGAAGGCGTTGGCCTCGATCCATTCGATTTCAGGTTGATTCGCATCGTGACGATTGAGCGCGGCATTTTGGTCGGCGACTTCGAGGGCGGGACGCGAACTATCGACGCCGGTGACGTGCGAGCAATGCGGAGCGAGATGGAGGGCGAAGCCTCCCTGGTAGCAAAAGACGTCGAGAGCTTCCCCCTTGCCATATTGAGCGGCGGCAGAGTAGTTCTCGCGCTGGTCGAGGAAGGCTCCGGTCTTCTGGCCTTCGAGCGCGTCGTAATGAAATTGCACGCCGTTCATAGTGAAAGTGGCGGCGGTTTTGCCGCCTTGCAAGAGGCCGGAGGCGCGCGGCGGAAGAGTCTCCAATTCGCGTACGCGCGGATCCACCCGCTCAAGGATCGAAGTGGGATTGAATCGCCGGGTTAATTCAGAGATGACGGTTTCGCGAATAAGGTTGGCGTCCATCGCCTGGGTGAGGATCTGCAGGGAGAGAATTTCGCCGTAGCGGTCGACGATGAGGCCAGGGAGGAAATCGGCTTCGCTGAAAATCACGCGGTAGGCTTCAGTGTCACGGATTAGAGGTTCGCGATAGGCGATCGCATCGGCGATGCGCTGGCGAAGCAGGGCGGGAAAATCCGCGACGGGCTCGGGGGAGATCATCCGGATGGCGATTTGCGAGGAACTGGAGTAGAGGGCGGAGCCGAGGGGCTTGCCGCGATGGTCGACAACGCAGACCAGGGATCCGGGCAGAACGGAGTCGGCGGAGACGATGTCGGAGCGGTAGACCCAGACATGGCCGGTTTTCAGGCGGGAGGCGCCGCGGGGGGAAACTTTGACCGTTGGAAGACTTGAGGCTTGTGGCATGCAGCCATCTTAAACGCATGGGTGACAGGTGCTGCAGGCGTTGTCGAGCTACGCTCGACGACCGGGTCTGAGACCCGGTCCCACACAAGGCAAAACCACGCGGCAAAAGTAAACACACAAAACCTGACAGCCGAGGCGGCTGTTGCTATGTGAGTGGTTAGCTGGCGGCTTGTTCGGGGGGGGGTGCGGGGATCTGGTGCTTGGAATGCGAGCCGGCGGCGGCTTCGTGACGGGCCAGGTCGAGGTCGAATCGCAAGGAGTCGAGGGCAACCATGGGGAGCTCGGTGCCGAAGGCGTCGAGTTCGGCTTCGCTCCAGCCACCGTTCAGGCGGGTGGCCTCGGTGATGTCTTCAGGGAAGGCGTGGCGAAAATCGCCTTCGCGGATAAGGATGTCGCCGATGAGGCGTCCGGTATGAACGTCATAAACGCGGCGACTAGCCTGGCCTTGGGCGTTGGTCAGGCATAGAAATACTTCGCCGATTCCCCCGAATTCCGAGCGGTAGTACCAGGCTTGGGGAGCGTCGATCTTGGGATGAAGGCGTTTGGGGCGGGTGGTCGTGGGCTTTTGATCGGCGAGTTCGTCGGCAGGATTGAAATAGAGGATGCGCTGGCAGGAGTCGCAAACAATGGTCTGCTGGCCGGAACGGACCTCGTTGTAGGTTTGCGGCCGAAGCATGACGCGGCAAGCCATACACTTCTGATCGCGGACTTCGGAGATGCCGCTGCCACGAAACTTGGAAACGCGCTCGTAATGCCGGAGCAGATCGGCGTCGATGCCGGTACGAATCTGATCGCGCTTGGCGCGCCACTCCCTGAGTAGTTCCTCGTCTTCGGCAGTGCGCTGGCGGGCCTCTTCCTTCTCTTTCTCGATTTCGGCGGTTTCGGCTTTGAGCTCGGCTTGCGCGGCTTTGACTTCCTTGTCGCGCGCGTCGGCATTGACCATCAGCTCGAGAATCTGGTCTTCGTTGGCGGCGATTTCCTTTTCGGCGAACTGGATCTCGTGCAGGAGCGCCTTGTACTGGTCATTGGTCTTTACGTCGAGAGACTGGTCGCGGTACTTGGAAATTTTTCCGCGCAGATCGGAGATGGCGGTTTCGTACTTGCGCCGGGCGGCTTCGTCGGTCTTCACGGCAGCCTGCGCTTTTTCCAGTTGTGCTTTCGTGCCTGCCAGTTTCTGCTCGATGACGGCGACGCGTTTGGGGAATTCGGCGACTTCGTCCTGCAGACGGCGGATTTCCTTGTCGGTGTCTTGCAGTTTCAGCAGATTTTCTATGTCAGGAAGCATTGAATGTATTGATTCTAGCATGGGTTGGGGCGCGATTTTCGGGGGGCGGAGCGAAGGCGAGCCCTGAAAACCGTCTCGTCGAAAAGACCTAAACCACAGAGGTCACAGAGCTACACGGAGGAGAAACGGCTACAACGGTGGTGGTGTACACTCGTTCATTCGCGTGCCGCGAGACTGCTGTTACTTCTTGCCCGTGAGGTCGCATCGTGAAAAGAAAATTTTCCTTTATCTCATGCTTTGCCGCACTTGCGCTTGTCTTTGATGCAATCGCTTCCACGCCGGCGGGGGCGCAGACGGCGCCCACCAAGCCGCTGACGATTGAAACGATTTATCAGCCGGGAGGACTGACGGGACGAGCGCCCGAGACTGTGGAGTGGAGTCCGGACGGGACCAAGCTGACGTTTGTGCAGCGCGACGAAAAGGGGGAGAAGGGCGAGTTGTGGTACGTGGACACGAGCACTGGCGAGAAGAAGGTGCTGGTCAGCGCGGCGAAGCTGGCCTCGCTGGATCCGGACCTGAATAAAGTGGTGAAGGACGAGCGGGAGAAAGAGCGACGGACCCGCTACCACGTGGCGGCGTATTTGTGGGCGCCGGATTCGAAGCATTTGATCTTTGATTCGCAGGGGCAGCTCTGGTTGTACGACCTGGGATCGGAGACGGCGGTGCAGTTTACGTCCGCGTCCGAGCCCAGCGGAGATCCGAAGTTCTCGCCCGATGGCGGGCACGTGGCTTATGTGCGCAAGCACAATTTGTATGTTCGTGCGGTGAACGGGAAGGACGAAAAGCAGTTGACGAAGGACACCGGTGACAACCTGTTCAACGGCGACATCGACTGGGTCTATGCGGAAGAGTTGGCGGTACGGAGCAATTATTTCTGGTCGCCCGACAGCAAAGAAATTGTGTTCCTGCACATGGATGAGACTAAGGTTCCCACCTATCCCATCACGGACTGGCTGGCGACGCATCCCAACGTGGAGTACGAGAAGTATCCCAAGGTGGGCGATCCGAATCCGGTGGTGAAGCTCGGCGTGGTGGATGCGGATAAGAGTAAAGTGCGCTGGATTTCGCTGACCAGCAATCAGGAGTCGTACATCCCGCGGTTCGGCTGGGTGCGCGATGGAGTGATTTGGGCGGAAGTGCTCAACCGGACCGAAGACAGGATGGACCTGTATTTCGTGGACGCGAAATCAGGCAAGTCGCGGATCGTGCTGACCGAGACAACGCCCGGGGCGTGGATTGACTTTGAGCATGTGGAGGTTCGCTTTCTCAAGTCCAATGGGCAGTTTTTGTGGCCGAGCTGGCGCGATGGGAACATGCATCTTTACCTCTACACCTTTGATAAGCAGAACCCGATGGGAGCGGAGGCCAAGCTGGAGCGCCAACTGACCAAGGGCGACTACGAGGTGCTCGGCATTGAGGGCGTGGACGAGGAGGCGGGCACCGTGTTTTTCTCGGCGAATAAAGATGATCCGCGGCAGATGCAGATCTTTTCGGTGCAGCTGGATGGCTCGGGGTTCAAGGCGCTGACCTCGGAAGAGGAAATGCATTTCGGAAATTTCAGCGACGACGGGAAACACTATACGCACACTTTTTTTGGTCCACAGACCTCGACGACCATTTCGCTGTGTGCGGTGGGAGGGACGTGCAGCCCGGTCTGGAAGGCGCGAGATGCGATCGCGGAATATGGGCTGCGGGCGCCAAATTATCTGGAGTTCAAGGCGGACGACGGGACGACGCTTTACGGGCGATTGTTGCTTCCTCGGGATGCGCCGGCCCGCGGCAAGATTCCGCTGATCGTGAACATCTATGGAGGGCCCGCGGCGCAGATGGTGAGGAAGGGAACGCCCGATCCGTTCGACGAGATTCTGGCGCGGAAGGGATTCGCCGTCTTTGCGGTGGATAATCGCGGGACGCCGGGGCGCGATCGCAAGTTTCAGACGGCGATCCGGCATGAGTTTGGCGCCATTGAATTGAAGGATCAGCTGACCGCGCTCGATCAGTTGCTGGTGCAGTATCCGCAGCTCGACAAGGAGCGCGTGGGCATCTGGGGATGGTCGAATGGCGGATCGATGACGCTTTATGCGATGACACATTCGGACCGGTTTCGCGCCGGCGTGGCGGTGGCTCCGGTGACCGATCAGGTAAATTACGACAGCATTTACACCGAGCGCTACATGGGACTGCTGAAGGACGACAAGGCGGGATACGAGCAGTCGGATGTGACCCGAGACGCGGACAAGTTGCACGGGGCTCTGCTGCTAGTGCATGGCACGAGCGACGACAACGTGCATTTCCAGAACAGCATCCAGATGATCGATGCGTTGATCAAGGCGGGGAAACAGTTTCGGCTGATGATCTATCCCAACAAGACGCACAGCATTGCGGGGAAAGACTCGCGGGCGCATCTGTTCACGATGATTGAGGAGCACTTTGAGCGGGAGCTGAAATAGAGCAGTTGTCCGTTGCCAGTAGTCCGTTGCCAGCAACCGATCAGGAGTTACGGCGGCGTCGGTGAATCCGGGCGGGGCGCTTTATTTGTGTCTGCCGGAACCTTTGCGTGGACTTTCCTTGGAAGAGCTGCTGTCTTTGGACGAGCTCTCTTTCGAGGAACTCTCCTTCGACGGACTTTCTTTCGACGAACTGTCCGACTTGGATTTGTCGTCCTTCTTATCTTTCGAGGAGGAGTCGCTGCTGCCGGAGGATCCTGGGGAAGAGGACTTCTTGGCGTAGTCGGTGACGTACCAGCCGGAGCCCTTGAACTGGACGGCGGGGGCGGAGATCATCTGCTCGACCTGGCCGCCGCACTCGGGGCACTTTTTGACCATCTTGTCGGAGTACAACTGAATTTTTTCGAAGCGGTGGCCGCACTTCTTGCATTCGTATTCGTAAAGGGGCATGCGTGTGTGAGACGGTTGCGAGGAACAACTCGGTTTCATCTTGATTTTAGGGGCGAGGGAGGATTGCGTCAATTCTGGGGTGAGACCGCCGTGCGCGAGTGGTGCGCCTCCAACGGAGTCCATGCCGTAGTCTTCTTTCCGCCCATGGCTGGCCGCGGGGAAGCAGGTTCCTCCACTGCGCTCGCTTCGCTGCGCTGCGGTCGGGATGACAAACCTTTGCACGAAGATGAGAGTCGAGCCACCGGCATAACGGCGGACGTGGAATCGGAGTTACGGTCGTGAGGGTGATAGACTCCGCCCATGAGGGACTTCGGCCACGATCCCGACAAGACCGCCGTCGCGGAAAAATCGTCCCCTGCGGCGGGGCCGGCGCTTTATCTTGTGGGCACGCCGATCGGGAATCTGGAGGACATTACGCTGCGGGCGCTGCGGGTGCTGAAGGAAGTGGACGTGATTGCCTGCGAGGACACGCGGCAGACACAGAAACTGCTGAATCATTATGCGATTGCGACGCGCACGACCAGTTATCACGAGCACAACGAAATGACGAAGTCGGCGGAGCTGGTCAAGGAGATGCAGGAGGGGGCGAGCGTCGCTCTGGTGACCGACGCGGGCATGCCGGGGATTTCCGATCCGGGTTACCGGCTGATTACGCTGGCGATCCGGCATCATGTACCGGTGGTGCCGGTGCCGGGGGCGTCGGCGTTTCTGTCGGCGCTGGTGGCGAGCGGGCTGCCCACGGACTCATTTCACTTCAGCGGATTCCTTCCGGCGAAGCGCGGGGAGCGGCGGGCGGCCCTGGAGGCGATCAAGAGTTCTCAGCGGACGCAGGTGTTTTATGAGGCTCCGCACCGAGTGGTGGAGGCGCTCTCGGACGTTGTCGAGGTTCTAGGAGAAGCCCGGCATGTGGTGATCGCCCGCGAAGTGACCAAGCTGCACGAGGAGTTTCTGCGCGGGCGCGCGGGCGAGGTGCTGGAAAACTTGAAGTCGCGGGAGGCGGTGAAGGGGGAGATCACGCTGCTGATTGGGAAGGCGGAGGAGGCGGGTGTGCAGGCTGTGGTGGCTTCGCGAGTGAGCGTGCGGCAGCGGGTGGAGCAGATTATGGCGGAGGAGAAAGTGGACGAGAAGGCAGCGCTGAAGAAAGTGGCTAAGGAGCGCGGGGTGTCGAAGAGCGAGGCTTATCGGGAGTTGCAGAGGAGTAGGTAAACACGGCGACATCAAACGGCTAATCGTCACTATCTGCTTCGGCTCGTGACCCCGTGTTAGCGGTTCGGAGCTTTGGGTACTCCACTTCACCATTGCGAAGCTTCATTAGCAAGACCCCATTTTCCTTCACCCAAGCAAAGGGGACGTTTTTTCTATAGCGCTGGGGATAGGGGTCAGGATAGTCATCCAGCCATCTCTGGAAGAACACCGAGAGCTGTTGTCCTGAGGCATATCTCAAATCCACCTCCCGCAGGTTATCGCGGTGATCGAAGAAGAGGTGCCCCGTCTGCATGTCCTGGCGAAGTTTCTCTTTCCCAGTGTTCTTGTGGTATTGGTACTCGTAACTCCCACCATTTTCTGCCGATTTGACTTCGTGGTTGCTGAGGTCAACTCCCTTGCCAAGTTTTGTCCCAACGTCTTTGACTAAGATTGAAGCGAATACCTCCCAGTCGGAGGGCCCGCGGGAAGGCTGCTCGTTCGGCTCTGCCCGCCGCTTATAATGAGGCACGGGAGGTTGGCATGCGCAACCGCACGAGGACGTACGATGACGGCACGGTGGAGATATCCGACTCCGTGTATCGTTGCTTGATTGGCGCTTTAAGAGCAATCGCAGCCGACCGTGACGGCTGCTGTTCGGAACGCACCCGGCGGGACGGCAAGCACAGCCCATCTTGTGCTGTTGGCATCGCGCGTGCGGCATTCCGAGAGGCCGACAGGCTCAATTCTCTGCCGAATAGTGTGCTGGACCGTGAATAAGAGCAGCATCCGGTCGCTGCTAGTCGGTTGGGATTCGGTGGCGAATGACAATGCCAGCGAGCTTATCTCCGTCGATGAGTGCAATTGAGGGTTTATTGTCGTGCCTCGCCTCCACGAGTGCTGCTCGAGTGAAATGACTCGTAGTGACGAAGACCCCCTTGGCTGTCGTACTTAACGCCCCTCTAAAGCTGTTGATTTCAGGGCTCCCTACCGCGTGTCGCCACCTCTTTACCTGGACCTGCAGGTGAGTTCCCGCAAAGAACTCATTTTTTTCATCCACATGGGCGTCAACGTCTATTCCGCCATCTCCGGAGGCTTTGGTGACAGAAACCTGCACGAATCCGCTTCGTTCCAGAACAACCTTGATGAAATTCTCGAAATCATATGGCGTGAACTGAAACAAACGCGCTCGCACCGGTTCAACCTCTACGGGTTTTGTTCCCCCAACGCCCTGACGGCCTTCTGAGAGATCAGCGACTTCACGCTCCAGGCTGCCCAAAGGAATGTCTCGGCGTGACTCAGCCAACAGCGACGCAGAAATGGACCGCGCATTCTCTATTGGAATCACCTCGGGCCGGTCGTGGATGCGAAACTCAAATAACCAAACCTTTCGGAGGGCTCCCTTTTTGTCTGCCTGGTTCTCCTGATAGTGACGCAGAAGCTCTAGTAAGCCGAGGAACCGGTATGTCTGGCGTCCGATATTCGTGAAGCCAAAGAAAGGCGTTGGAACCGAATACTGCCCGATTAGCCGCTTGTTGCGGCCCGTCAGGGCCTGGTCCCCCTCGCGGCCCTGCGCCGTGTAGATCAGGATGTTTCCTTCTATCCGGTCATCGTACGGATTCTCCGCCGAGAGTCTTCCCGAATCTTCGGCAGCCGTCATAATTGCGACGTGCCTGACATCGCCGGTTGAGTCTAGTGAAGGGCGAATTCCACCAAGATTCTCTAGGTCAAGCGAGAATCGTATCTGGTCATTCGTGTAAGTCTCACCGACTTTGAACTGATCGATCCGGTTCATCTGTCGAGCTCAAGATTTCCGGGCATGTCCTGCAAGTCGCTCACTTCCCCGCCAGCTCCCGCTTCACAATCTCGCTGACCATCTTCCCATCTACGCGCATGCCGGCGGCGTTGAATCTTGCCATGGCGTTCTTCATGACTGTGCCCATTTCTTTCATGGTGGGGGAGCCCATTTCGGCGATGGCGGCTTTTACGCCCGCGACTATTTCCGCTTCGCCGGCGGCTTTGGGGAGGTAGGTTTCGATCAGGACGATTTCGGCGGCTTCTTTGTCGGCCATTTCCTGGCGTCCGCCCTTGGTGAACTGCTCGACGGATTCCTTGCGCTGCTTGATCAGCGTGGCCAGCACGGCCTGGGATTCCTTTTCGTCGAGCGGGGCCATTTTTTCGACCTGGCGAAGATGCAATGCGCTCTTGACCATGCGCAGGGTGGAGAGGCGGGCTTCGTCCTTGGCCTTCATGGCGGTGACAATGTCTTTCTGGATCTGTTCGGTGAGGCTCATGAGGGGATTATAGACGGTGCGGCCGGGTCTCCCGCAGTGCAAGACGGGTGCCCGACTGGCTTCCGTGTCGCAAGGAACAACAGCCGCAAGGGCTGAAGCCCGACAGACACCAGACCACTTACGCGGCCCTAAAGGGCCGCTCTTCCACGCTAGACCCTTGTGACGCGCGTCACGGCGCGGAAGGGAATTCGCGCTAGAAGGTTGGGCGGCGAAAGCGTGCTCTGGGCGGGCGATTCCTATAAACTAGAGGACTATCCCTACTCATAAGGATGTGACTATGTTGCACAAGAACCGTCTTTTTACTCCCGGGCCGACGCCGCTGCTGCCGGCGGCACAGACGGCCATGGCTTCGTTCACGGCGCATCATCGGACGGCCGACTTCCGGGCCCTGTTTCAGCGCGTGCTGGCCGACATGAAGGAATTCATCGGCACGCAGAACGATGTGCTGGTGCTGGCTTGCTCGGGCACGGGCGTGATGGAGGCGTCGGTGTCGAACCTGACATCGCCGGGCGATAAGGTGCTGGTGCTGACTGCGGGAAAGTTTGGCGAGCGGTGGACCGGGCTGGCCAAGGCCTTCGGCTGCAACGTGGATGTGCTGAGCGTTCCCTATGGCCAGACCTTTTCGCTGGACGAGATTCGAACCCGGGTCACGTCCGATGTGCGGGCGGTGTTTGTGCAGGCGACGGAGAGTTCCACCGGCGCGCGGCATGACGTGGAGGGCATCGCGAAGATTGTGCGAGCGCAGGGCGATCACACTCTGCTCGTGGTGGATGCGATCACGGGGCTGGGCACGACTCATCTGAACGTCGATGGCTGGGGCGTGGACGTGATTATTGGCGGCTCGCAGAAAGCGCTGATGATGCCGCCGGGGCTGGCATATTGCGCGGTCAGCGAGCGAGCGTGGAAGCGCATGGATTCGACGACTTCGCCGCGCTATTACTTTGATCTGCGCAAGGAACGGAAATCGGCGGCCAAGGGAGAGTCGGCCTACACGCCGGCAACGTCCTTGTTCGCGGCCCTGGGAGCGGCGCTGGAATTTGTGCGCAGCATGGGGAACGGCGAACTATCCACGGGACGCGAAGAACTGGTCAACAACGCCGAGCTGTGTGCGGAGATGACGCGGGCGGGAGCGAAGGCTTTGGGATTGAAGCTGTTTGCATCTGCGCCAGCGGCCGCGCTGACGGCGATCTGCGCGCCGGAAGGAATCGACTCGAGCAAGATCGTGAAGGAGTTCCGCGAGGCGTTTGACGCGGTAGTGGCGAACGGACAGGGTGAGATGAAGGGCAAGTTGTTCCGCATCGCCCACATCGGGTACTACGATTATCTCGACACGATTGGCATTCTGGGCGCGCTCGAACATGTGCTGGCGCGGGTCACCGACCGGAGCGTGGAATATGGCGCGTCGGTGCGGGCAGCGCAGGAAGTCTATGCCCGAAGCGCCGAGGCGGCGCTGGCGGCACGTTGAAGGCAGAATGGTTCCGAAATTCATCCGGGTCACATCTTGAACGCGGTCTCATCTCGATTCAGATGGAGGTACGGCATGCGACTCAGATCAGTAGTGGCAGTGATGGCTGTGACCGTCGTGGCAGTGGGCACAAGCCGGGCGGATTTCAAGTACACGCAACAGAGCAAGGTGACGGGCGGCGCGCTGGCGAATGTCACCAAGACGCTGGGAGTGTTCAGCAAGAGCGCGCGGCAGGCTACGGAGCCGCAGCTCGCAACGACGATGGTTCGCGGCAACCGGCTGCGGACCGAACAGGCGACGGGTACGGTCGAGATTATCGACCTGGACGGCAGGCGATTCATTCACATCGACACCGCGAAGAAGGCCTATTGGGTTCAGACCTTTGACCAGTTCAAGCAGGCGATGGAACAGGCACAGGCGAAGATGAAAGAGGAGCAAGCCAAGGCCGCGGCCAAGCACGGCGATGCCCAGAGCGTGACCATGGTCCCCAAATTCGACGTGCAGGCCACGGGGGCCACGCGCACGGTCATGAACATTCCGGCGAAAGAGATGAAGATGCGCGTGGACATGCTGTTCAAGTCCACCGATCCGAAAACGGAAGCGGACCTGGAAAAATCGAACGCGTCGTACTGGATGACGGCGGACTCGTGGTATGGCACGATCCCCGGTTACGACGAAGTGCGGCAGTTCTACATGAAGATGGCGAAAGAGTTGGACTGGCTGCCGGGTTCAATGGGAATGGCCAACCCGCAAATGACGCAGGCCGCGGAAGAGTTCAAGAAGAACGCCATCAAAATGGATGGGATGCCGCTGGTGCAGTACACCAGCTTCGGCATGGCTGCGAATGGACAGGCGGGACAGGGGCAGAGTGCGGGCGAGCAAGGGTCAGCAGGGCAGGGATCCGGGCAGCAGGGTCAATCTTCGCAACAGCAACAGCCGTCTTCGAGCGACAACAGTACGCCGACGAGCGCCAGGGATTCGATCACCAAGGGGCTGGGTGGACTTTTTGGAAAGAAGAAGCAAAAGCAGAGCGACAGCAGCGCTAACGCGAGCGGTGGAAGCGGCGCGAGCAACGCGCCGCCACCCCCCTCCCCGGTGGCTGGCTCCATGATGGATATGACGATCGAAGTAACGTCGTATTCCCAGGACAGCCTGGATGCCAGCTTGTTCGAGGTGCCGGCGGGATACGCCCAGGTGCAGCCGCAAGCCAACGGGCAGTAAGAGCCCGGTGAGGAGAAGCGCCGCGGTTCCCGAGGGCGAGATGCCCCCGGGACATCCGGCAGAAGCCGTCGCGAAGCGTTGGGTACCGCGGTCGCAATTCAGTTGACCGTGAAGTCCATGGGGCTCGAGGTTTCGGCCAGTGTCCCGCCGCTTCCGTACATGCCGGTACCCGGCGTGCCGGGGTTGGTCACGGTGATCGAGATGGTGCCGGCGGTCGCGATGGCCGCAGCCGGAACTGCCACGGTGAGCTGATTGCCACTCACGTAGGTGGTGTTCGACGTTTGGGCCACGCCATTCCAGTTCACAGCCGCCTTGCCGCCAAAGTTGGTTCCATTGACGGTCAGAATGAACGCTGCGGTGCCTGCGGTCGCGCTGGACGGGCTGAGTGCGGCGATGGTGGGAACGGTTCCGGCGACTGCGGGCGTGGTCTTGGCGCTGTAACCACAGGCGAGTGTGAGAGCGATCAGTGCCGCGAGCAATGTTATTTTGACGGGTTGCAGTGTCTGAGAAGTTTTCATAGTGTTCTCCCAAGGGCCGGGCCCCAGTGAGAAAGAGTCTAGAAAGTTCGGGTGGCAGGAGTGTCAGAGGCGTGTCATTTTCCCGTCAATAGTTGTCACATGGATTTCTGAAACAGGACCTCATTCAAAGGAAGTCATACGTGAAAATCATCGTAGCGGAGAAAATCTCGGCATCCGCCGTGGCGCAGCTGCAAGAGCCCGGGTGGACCGTTCTTACGGCGGATCAACTGGATGGCAAACTGGAGAAACACCTGGAGACTGCGGATGCGCTTATCGTGCGCTCGGCGGTGCAGGCCGACGCCAAGCTTCTGGAGCACGGAAAGAAGCTGCGTGTGATCGGGCGAGCCGGCGTGGGTGTGGACAACATCGATCTCGAAGCGGCGACGCATAAAGGGATCGCCGTGATGAATACGCCGGGGGCCAATGCGGTGGCGGTGGCGGAGCAGACGCTGGGGATGATGCTGGCGATGGCGCGTCATTTATGCCGCGCCGACGCACTCATGCACGCGGGCAAGTGGGAGAAGAAATCGCTGCAGGGGACGGAACTGCGCGCCAAGACGCTGGGCATTATTGGGCTGGGAAGGATTGGCATGGAAGTCGCGCGGCGGGCGCGGGCTTTTGGCATGGAGCTGGTGGCGCACGATCCGTTTGTTTCGGTCGCGGTCGCGAAGGAACAGGGGATCCGGCTGGCCGGGCTCGACGAACTGTACGCGGCGGCGGACTACATCACGCTGCACGTGGGGCTGACACCGCAGACCACGGGGATGATCAATGAGGCATCCATCGCGAAAATGAAGAAGGGCGTCCGGCTAGTGAATTGCGCGCGGGGCGAACTGGTGAATGAGGCAGATCTGGCGAAGGCGCTTAAGGAGAAGCACGTGGCGGCGGCGGCGATCGATGTTTTTGCCGAAGAGCCTCCGAAGAACTCGCCGCTGTTGGCGCTGGAAAATGTGGTGCTCACGCCGCACGTGGGCGGGTCGACGTTCGAGGCGCAGGAGGCCGTCGGCGTGCAGATTGCGCAACAGGTGAAGGAGTATCTGAAACACGGCGTGATTCAGAACGCGGTGAATGTGCCGTCGGTGTCGGCGGAAGAGTATGCGACCATGCAGCCCTACATTGTGCTGGCGGAACGCATGGGCGGATTTCTGTCGCAGGTTTCGGAAGGAAGCATCGAGGAAATTTCGATTCGATATAGCGGGCACATTGCGGAATGGAAGACGGAACTTATTCGCAATGGGGCGATCAAAGGCATTCTGAATCAGGCGCTCGAGGAGAAAGCGAATCTGGTGAACGCGGCCACAATTGCAGATGAACGAGGACTGCGAGTGCTGGAATCGCACAAGGCGAAGGCATCAACCGGAGGCGCGGGGAGCGTGCTCTCGATTTTTCTGAAGACTTCCACGGAAGAGCACATGGTGAAGGGCGCGGTGCTGCACGGGGATGCGCCGCGGCTGCTGCACGTGGATGGCATCGACGTGGAAGCGCCATTGGAGCGCAGCCTGATTTACCTGCGGAACCGCGATGTGCCGGGCGTGATTGGAAAAGTGGGGACGATTCTGGGAGAGGAGTCGATCAACATTGCGGATTTCTCTCTAGGACGCCGTAGTGTTGAGAAGGAAATTCAGAAAGAGTCCGACCAGCCGCGGGAGGCGATTGCCGTGGTTCACGTGGATGGGCGAGTGCCCGAGGAAGTGCTGGCGAAACTGCGAAAGATTCCGGCGGTGCAGCAGGCGAAGGCGGTGGAGCTGCTCTAAGTTCACCAGGGCTAAAGCCCTCATTTGTGGCCGCACTGACGCAGCGCTGAAGCGCCGCTCTTCCACATTTCACAACTTCAACCGTGCGAGGCAGGTGCAACTTGCGGGTAGCGGCAATCTACGACATCCATGGGAATCTGCCCGCACTTGACGCTGTACTTGAGGAGATTCGCGCGACCGGCGTAGACCGGATTGTGGTTGGCGGCGATGTGCTGCCGGGGCCGATGCCCCTTGAAGCTCTCACACGTCTTTTCGATCTCACGATTCCGATTCAGTTCATTCAGGGAAACGGCGAGGTTGCGGTGCTTGCGGCATTGGCAGGGGCAGACGCTTACGCCCTTCCGGAGCGGGCTCGACAAGTCATACGCTGGACGGCGCAGCAGCTTTCTCCTGAACATGAGCAGATGCTCCGCGGATGGCCTAAGACAATCCGTCTCAAGGTTCGCGGTTTCGGCGAGATATTGTTCTGCCATGCGACACCGCGAAACGAAAATGAGTGCTTCACTCGTTCGACGCCTGAGGAAGTTCTATTGCCGGTATTTGAAGGACTCAACGTAGATGTGGTCGTCTGCGGCCATACTCATATGCAGTTCGATCGAATGATAGGAAAGACTCGCGTTGTGAATGCGGGCAGTGTGGGGATGCCTTTTGGAAAAGCAGGCGCCGACTGGCTTCTGTTGGGGCCCGATGTCGAGTTGCGGCATACGAATTACGATCTCATGCAAGCTGCGGAGCGCATTCGAGAGACGAAGTATCCTCAAGCTGACGAGTTTGCAGCGCGCAACGTGCTGCAACCGCCCTCGGGGGAAGAGATGCTGAAAGTATTCACACGGGCGGAGTTGAAAGGGTGAAGCGGTGCGCGGTTAGGCACGCATGCGGCCGGGCTTCGCCCAGGCCGGACAGCCGAGGCGGCTGTCGCTACGTGTTACGATTCGGCTTCGTCGCGCTGCAGTTTGCGGCTTTCGGCGAGCAGGGCCATGGAGTGCATCAGGTTCTGTAAAGTGACGATGCCGATCAGGCGCTGGTCTTCGACGACAGGGATGATGCTGGAATTGCGGGCCGTGAGTTTGCGGAAGGCCGATCCGAGCGAGTCCTGGCGTAGGGAAACCTCGAAAATCTTGTTCATCACTGCCTGGACGTAGCCATTGCCTTCCGCGCGCAGGGCGTCGAGAATACGCTGCTTCGAAATCACTCCCACCATGTCGCTGCCGCGAACTACGGGGAAATCATCCTGCAGGGAATGGACGGCTTTCTCCAGCGCATCTTCCAACGTGTCAGCAGGGGAGAGCGTGGCGAAGTCGGTGAGCATGACTTCTTCGAGCCGGACGTTGTCGAGCACCGACTGGAATACGAGCGCGCGCTCCTCCAGTTGGGCGGCGGAGAAAACGATCACGCCGACCATGGTGAGCCAGCTATCGCTGAACAAGCCAGCGAGCATCAGGACCATGGCGATGGCGTTGCTGATGGAAACGGCGCGGCGGGTCGCGGTCGAAGCGTCAAGAGTGCGGGCCAAGAAGGCACGCAAGATGCGTCCGCCATCGAGTGGGTAAGCCGGCATAAGATTGAAAATCGCGAGATAAAGATTGGCCCACACCAGGCTGCGCGGTAAGTTCGCAGCTTGGAGAAAGGGCCACTTCCAAAGCTCAATTCCGCGCCCGGAGGCAGTTACGACGGCGGCTGCCAGGCAAGCCAAGGCGAGGCTGACGAGCGGTCCGATCACAGCAAGGCGAATGTCGCGCTTCCAGACCCGGCCGGCAGGCTGCTTCTCGACACGCGATTCGTCATAGAGCGCAACACCCGTGAGCGGTAGCAAAATCACTGCCTTGGGGATCAGCCCGAAGCGGCGAGCGGCGAACATGTGACCGCATTCATGAGCAGCTACGCAAGCGAGAATGATGCCGACCAGCGCCAGGTCGCGTGGTCCGTTGGCGGAGCCCTGGTGGGCGGCGTACTCCGTCCAGAAGATGAACATGGGCAGGATGAAGAAGGTAAGGTGGATGCGGACTTCCACGCCAAACAGGCGTCCTACCGGGATGGACCAGCTTCGCATAGCTTCGCTACTTTTATTCTACATGCATAGATATAGTGATTGCGGCACCCGAGAGTACTAAAGACATGCGAGTGATCGCGGGAAAATATCGAAGCCGTCCGCTGCGTTCGTTGCGTGGGATGGACGTGCGTCCTACTTCGGACCGGCTGCGGGAGACGTTGTTTAACGTGCTGACGGCGGGGAATCCGGCGGCGCTCGAGGGCAGCATCTGGCTCGATCTGTTCGCAGGAACGGGGGCAGTTGGAATTGAAGCCCTGAGCCGCGGGGCCAAAGAGGTCTATTTCGTCGAACACTCAGCCCCGGCGGCGGATGCGATCCGCGGCAATCTGCAGAGCCTGGGCATTGGGAGTGGCTTCACGATCCTGCAGGAAGAATTGCCGCGGGCGTTCTGGCGGATGGAGCGGCAGCATGTGGCCGCCGATGTGGTGTTCATCGATCCGCCGTACCGCATGCAAGATGCTTACACGAAAACACTCAGGGCGTTGGCGGATTCGTCGCTGGTGTGGGCGATGTCGGTGGTGATTGCCGAGCATGAAAAGAAATTCGACCCAGGCGGGGAATTCGGGCATCTGCGGAGGTTCCGTCACCTGGCGCAGGGTAGCGTGGCGCTCAGTTTTTATCGCATGGGTCGAGGAGGGGATCTGCGGGTGTGAGCGAGGCGCGTTTTTCAGCTGGGACGGACTCGTCCACTTTACATGATCAGGTCGTCGGTGCGGCGGACTATCGGATGCTGCATCTCTTCCAGATCGTTCTTCACCATGTTCAATCCGTAGACGCATTCCTCAAAGTTCTTGGAGAGACTGGCAAATAGGGGCGCGACCTTGGCGTACTCGAAGTGCTCGAACTTGGAGACGATGTAATAGCTCTCCTTGCCGGCCTTCACCCATTCGACGAAATTTTCCAGACGCTGACGGCGCAGGCGGAAATGATTGATGCTTTCGGGGAACATGCCAGCGAAGAAGAGCGTGTAGTCTCCGATGTGTTTGCGTACCTGGCGCTCGCGGTCGAAAGAAGGAGCGGGACCGTAGACCGGATCGGATTCCATCAGCATCTCGCCGACGTCCGCCAGCGGACGATTGGACGCGTCACGAACCTTGTAGAGCTGATCGGCTTCGCAGAACTCCGCCAGCAAATGAGAAACGTAGGCGACGATCTGAGGATCGCGAATGCCAATTTCCTCGGCGTAATGTCGCCCCACGAGGTCCTGAAACAAGTCCTGCAAGGGATGCGATTCCGGAATCATTATTGAGCCCCCTGAACTCCGCATCGCACACGGAGTTTCGGCCACCTGCGTCACTAGATACCTCACTTCGATTATGAAACGCAAGTGACTTTTGTTTATTGGCATGATTCGTTTTTCTAATTAGTTAGAAGGGGATAGATGGCGAACGAGTTGTGCGGGGATTTCGCCGTATTTTGCTGGCAGTCGCAGAACGCGGCTGCCAATTCTGCATCCTATTCGCCGTTCCCTTGTAGAATGAGCGGCCACGGAGGAATTGCATGGAACGGCAGAACATTGCAAGCGGCACAGCGTGGGAGCCCATCGTCGGTTACTCTCGTGCGGTGAAGGTGGGTTCGCATGTGCATGTGTCAGGGACCACCGCAACTGGGCCAGACGGGAAGATTGTCGGAGTGGGAGACGTGTATGCGCAGGCGGTGCAGACGTTGAAGAATATCGAGAGCGCGCTCAAGAAGGCGGGCGCCGGCATGAAAGACGTGGTGCGCACCCGAATGTATGTTACGAACATTGCGGAGTGGGAAAAGGTTGGGAAGGCGCATGGGGAATTCTTCCGTGACATTCGGCCGGCTACGTCGATGGTGCAGGTGAGCGCGCTCATCTCGCCGGAGATTCTGGTGGAGATTGAGGCGGATGCGGTTGTGGGGGAATAACTCTGCGAATGGCCGGGGAACTCTTCTTTTACGTCGTACAATTTTTGCGCCGGGGGAAATCTATGAAGATTTTTTTGCGCTGGGTAATCGTTTGTTCCGCTCTGTTGGGTATGGCCGCGTTCGGTCAAAGCGCGACGCCGCCTGTCACCGTAATCCGCGCGGGCACGTTGATTGATGGCAAGTCCGACAAGCCGCGGCGCGATCAGGTGATCGTCATTCGGGGTAACCGCATCGAGAGCGTCGCCGACGCGGCGAATGCGAAAATCCCGACCGGTGCGACGGTGATCGACCTTTCGAAACAGACCGTGCTTCCCGGCTTGATCGATTCGCACACGCACATCTTCCTGCAGGGAGAAGATCCCGCGCAGGGCGGCTACGACGCCAACATTCTGACGGCGCCTCTGGCTCTGCGCGCGGCGCGGGCCACGGTCTCGGCCCGGCGTGCGCTGGAGCAAGGCTTCACCACACTGCGCGACGTAGAGACCGAAGGTGCGGGTTACGGCGATGTCGGCATCAAGGAGGCGATCGAGGGCGGCTATATTCCCGGGCCGCGGTTGTTCGTGGTAACGCGGGCCATTTCGACCACCGGGGGATATCCGCTGGAAGGCTACGCACCCGAATTGGAGATGCCGAAAGGCGCGCAGATCGTCGATGGTCCTGTGGAAGCGCGCAAGGCCGCGCGCGAACAGCTCGATCACGGAGCCGACTGGATCAAGGTTTATATGACTCATCGCTCATGGGTGGGGAAGAACGGGGAGCTGATTTCGCAGCCGACGCTTACGGTCGAGGAACTTAGGGCAATTGTGGACGAGACGCACGGCTGGGGGAAGAAAGTCGCGTGTCACGCTTACGGTGGCATCGGCCTGCACCGGGCGCTCGATGGCGGCTGCGATTCCATCGAGCACGGACTCGATCTGGATGACGCCGCGATCGCGCAGATGTTGAAGCAAGGTACCTGGTATGTGCCAACGCTCAGCGTGTACTACACGGACTGGGCCGCGGCGGATACGGCGGCAGGACAACGCGACCGGCTGCGCGCCTCGGTGCATGAGCCCTCGTTCAAGAAGGCGCTCAAGGCGGGGGTGAAGATTGTCTTCGGCACTGACATGGGCGGAATCCCGTGGACCGAGCCGATCACCCAGGAATTCTCGCGCATGGTGGAATTCGGCATGCCGCCGATGGATGCGATCCAGAGCGCCACCTCACGCGCGGCCGTGATGCTCGACATGGAGGGCAAGATCGGCGTGGTGGTTCCGGGGGCGTTTGCCGACATCGTCGCCGTGAGTGGGGACCCGCTGCGCGACATCAAGACGCTCGAGAGCGTGCAGTTTGTGATGAAGGATGGGCAGGTTTTTCGCGCAAAGTAGGTCTTGGGACCGGCGGCGGTTCGGAAAGGGGCCTCTCGGGCAGTTTTCGCGCAAATTCCCTTGACAACCGCTTCCGCGTGAGCATAATGCGTCAATCCGGCTTGATCCGGTCGAATTCGGTTCCAAGGTCGGAAGGGGCCGAAGGAGGTGTTTATGAGCGTGCTGGAGCTTTGTGATCGGGAGATTGCCGCGGTGGGGCTGGAGGCCACCGTCGCCGACGCTATTCATAAAATGCTCGACCACCATGTGGGAGCGGTCGCGGTAGTCGACAGCGAGTATCGAGTCGCGGGGATTTTTACGGAACGGGATGTGTTGCGAAAAATGTCGCTCAGCCATGTCGATCCGAAGGTGACTCCGGTGCGCGAACTGATGACTACGCCGGTCGAGATGGCTACGCGGGGCACGGGCGCGGGTGAGGCCCTGAGCATCATGCTGGAGCGGCATTTCCGGCATCTGCCTGTGGCCGATGATAATGGCAAGCTGCTGGGGATTCTTTCCATCCGCAATCTGCTGGAGTGGCGTGTGGACGACCTGAGCCACGAACTGGACTCCCTCGAGCAATACGTTTCCAATGACGGACCGGGGGGCTAGGACGCGAAATCCAAGAGTACAGGGGCTGAAGCCCGTCGCGCTCCCAGACGACTTTCGCGGCGCTAAAGCGCCGCTCTTCCACGCTTGATGGCTACCTCCTCCGCCTTGACTCGGACAATCGCTGCCGTGCGCATTGCCGTGTCCGTGTTCTTTCTGCTGTTCGGAGAATACAAGGTGGCAGGGCCGGGTTTTGCCCACGGTGGGTTTCAGACTTATCTACAGGGTTACATCGCGAACAGCGCGGTCGGATTCTATCGTCCGGTTTTATCGCGGTTGGTTCTGCCGCATGCGGTATTGTTCGGTTATGGGGTTGGGGTCGCAGAACTGCTGGTTGGCGTCTCTCTGCTGATCGGGCTTTGGGTGCGGCCCGCTTCCGTTCTAGGCATCGTGTTTTTGCTGAATCTGACTCTCGCTGCCTGGTGGGAGCCGGGTCACGGAGTGCCGGTGTGGCGCTATTTCGGCGCCCGGCTGGATACTTTGCCGTTGATGTTGCTACTCATCATTTTCTTTGCTGCTGACGCTGGGCGCGTGTGGGGTTTGGACGGACGGCGATGGCAGGTCAGTCGCAGTTAGTCGTTGTGTCAATCAAATGGGGGAAAGGAAATTCATCATGAAGAAGATTTGTACCGCTCTAGCGGCGGTTGCGTTGCTTTGTCTGGGAACTCGGGGAATAGCTCAAACCTCACGGCACGTCGCAGTTCATGCGGGGCATCTGCTCGATGTGAAGACCGGAAAGTTGTTCGCTGACCAGACGCTGGTGATCGAAGATGGACGGATCGTCAGTTCCGGTGCCGCTGCGGAGGCGAAGATTCCCGGGGATGCGGTGCGCATCGAGCTGCCGAACGCAACCGTGCTGCCGGGCTTGATTGACGCGCACACGCACCTGACCATGGACCCGAAGTTTGGCTACGAGCGGCTGGCGACTTCCGTACCGCGAGAGGCGCTCACCGGCGCCAAGAACGCGCGGCTCACGTTGTTGGCAGGATTTACCACGGCGCGCAACGTGGGAGCACGGGCCTTCACAGACGTCGCTTTGCGAGACGCGATCAATGCGGGCGACGTGCCCGGGCCGCGGCTGCTGGTGAGCGGGCCGCCATTGAGCATCACGGGCGGACATTGCGACAACAACATGCTGCCCTCCGAATATCACGCTGCGAGCGATGGGGCTGCGGACGGCATTGCCGAGGTGCAACACAAGGTTCGGGAAAACATCAAGTATGGCGCGGATCTCATCAAAGTGTGCGCAACGGGAGGGGTGCTCTCTCTGGGGGACAATCCGCAGGCCTCGCAGTACACATTGGAGGAGATGAAAGCCATCGTGGCCGACGCGCACCGACTGGGGCGTAAGGTCGCGGCGCACGCGCATGGGGCGGAGGGAATTCGCTGGGCGGTGGAAGCGGGAGTCGATTCCATTGAGCACGGGTCTTACATTGACGATGCCGGCATTGCGGCCATGAAGGAGCATGGTACCTATCTTGTGCCAACGCTCTACCTAGGCGACTGGATGATCGACAATGCTGGGCTGACCCACCTGCCCCCGCCGCTGTTGGCCAAGGCGCAGGACGTTATTCCTGCGGCGCGCAAGAACATTGCGCACGCGTTTGCCGGTGGAGTGAAAGTTGCTTTTGGCACGGATGCCGCGGTTTATCCGCATGGTCTGAATGCCCATGAATTTGCCGTGATGGTCAAGCTGGGGCTGACGCCCTTACAGGCAATTCAGGCTGCCACGGTGAATGCGGCAGACCTGCTCGGTTGGTCGGGCAAGGTCGGAAGCCTGGAGCCGGGAGCGTGGGCGGACATCGTCGCGGTGGATGGCGATCCGGTCAAGGATGTGACCACGCTTGAGCGCGTCAAATTTGTGATGAAGGGCGGCGAGGTGGTGAAGAACGAGTACGCAAAGTGAGGAGATTGCGGGTTGAGGTTGCTCAGGGCAGCATTCTCGCCCCTGACGGCGAGGGCGGGGACGCCCTCGCGACAGCCGGCAAGGTGCCGGCGCTACGGTGCGGGTCGGCGGGCGCGCTCCGTGACCCAGTCTGTCCAGAAGGACGACGCTCCGCTGGCTAGTAACGGCGCCTTGCCTTCGACCGCATCCACAAAGTTTTCCAGCATGGGATAGTGCAGGTTGGCGTGGGGCGAGAGATTCTCGCGCGCGCCGGGATAGATGAGATCGGGGCCATTCAGCGGAGATAATTCGATCTCACCGTCGGTCCCGCGGATGCGGCATTCGTCCCGGGAAATCTTGGAATGCCAGCGAACGTCGACGATACCGCGAACTCCACCCGCGTACTCGATCATGACCGTGGCGTTGTCCTCCACTGCGTAGTGATGCACCGTATTGGAGAGTTGGGCGGTGACGTGTAGGGGCCGGCCGAAAAGAAAGTTCAGCACATCGATGCGGTGTGAAGCAACGTCAAAGAGCGGTCCGCCTCCAGCTTTGGCGGGATCGACCAGCCAACTGCGGCTGCCTTGTCCGTCAAACCAGGCGTGCGAGGTGAGTTCGGCCAGAACCGGTTTGCCGATCGCGCCGGCTGCGAGCAATTGTTTTGCGCGCTGCACCTTGGGATAAGAGCGGCGATAGTAGGCGACTCCGAAAGTCTTGCCGCTTTCATCCGCGGCGTTGAGCATGCTGCGAGCTTGCTCTTCGCTCATGGCCATCGGTTTTTCGCAAAGCACATGCTTGCCGGCGCGGAGCGACTGAATCGTCTGTGGCGCGTGCATGAATACCGGTGTGCCGACATACACGGCCTGCACTGCGGGATCTGCCAGAGCTTCATCAAGAGCTGTCCACACGCGCACGCCGAAAGGAGCTGCTTTTGCGGGATCTCGGGTGACGAGGGCGTACAGACGGCTTCTCGGCTCAGTTAGGATCGCGGGAAGGACGCGGCGAGTCGCGATGTTGCCAATTCCGATGACGATCCAGTTGAGCATCTCGTGACTGACTCTTCTTGAATACAGCGACTGCTCGAGCCCGCGAAGGGTTCCTTGCCCTCGAAGCGGCGGGCGTGACGCCCGCCGGACAGCCGCCGAGACGTTGGCTCTACAAAAACGCGGCGCTACAAAAACAAAGGCCGGACTGAGCCGGCCTTCGAAATCGATCTCAAACGGAAACTACTTCTTGGGGGCGATCGCGTCCTTCGCGGCCTTGGCGACGCGGAACTTCACGACAGTCTTAGCCTTGATCTGGATGGGTTCGCCGGTTTGCGGGTTGCGTCCCACGCGAGCCTTGCGGTGCGCCTTCACCAGACGGCCCAGGCCGGGCACAACGAAGATGCCGTTCTTCTTGGTTTCTTTGATAGCGGTGTCGGCCAGTTGCTCCAAAAACGCCGCCGCGGTTTTGTTGGGAAGCTCGGTCTTTTCGGCGAGATGCCGAATGAGCTGTGTCTTGGTCAAACCTGCAGCCATATTTTCTCTCCTCGACAGAAATCAGTTTAATACCAGCGGTGCCTATCTTATACCCATGGACCTGTGGAAAACACCCTATTTTACAAGGGTTTTCTAATTTAGAAGCGCGGGAGAGGCCATTTTTACAGGGCTTCCGGCGCGTGGCAATACTGGAATGGGCCTGTCATGCGTACCAGCGTGGTAACCTGCGTTAAGCCATCATCATTGAAAGAGGTCCACGATTGAGTTGTGCCATCTGTGAAATCCGCAAGGAAAAGCGCTTTTGCCCCGCTGTTCATGGGCGCATTTGCCCGCAGTGCTGCGGCGAGCAGCGCGAGGTGACGCTGGATTGTCCGAGCGACTGCCCGTATCTTTTACAGGCGCGCGAGCACGAAAGGCCGCGTTCGGCGGACCAGATCGATCCAGCGGGATTGTTTCTGCAGGTCGAAGTTTCCGATCAGTTCATGTATGAGAAGGAACATCTGCTCATGGGCCTGACCTACGCGCTGGCCAAGGCTGCCCACGCCGACCGCAGCCTGCACGATCAGGATTTGATTGCCGCGCTTGCGGTCTTGTCGAAAAGCTACGAGCGGCGGGTAAACTCGGGACTGCATTACGAGCAACCGCTGACCAGCGAATCGCAGCGCAAGGCTGCAGTCGAGATCGAGAACATGGTGAAGGAGTACCGCGAGGCCGAACAGAAGCATACTGGCTACTCGAGCCTGCGGGATTCCGATGTGCTGAAGGCCTTGGTCTTTCTGGTGCGACTGGCGCACGGACGGACGTTGGGGCGTCCGAAGTCGCGGGCTTTTGTGGAATTTCTGTTCGCGCAGTTTCCCGAGAAGGAATCCAAGGTAATCGAGCCCCAGGCAGCTGCGAGCCGGATCATCCTGCCGTAACACCGTCGTTGGTCTTCGGCCGTTAGTCGCTGGTTTTAACAACGACGCGGCGAACGGCTTGCCCGGCAGGGAGAGCGTCGCGGAGTTCGCGAACTGTTTTGTTCAGCACTGGATGGCGCGCTTCAGGCGCGATGTCCGCGAGAGGTTCCAGCACGAAACGGCGCTCGTGCATCGCGGGATGAGGAACGGTTAAATCGGGCGAGTCGATGAGCTTGTCGGAGAAAAGAAGGATGTCGACGTCGATGATGCGCGGGCCTTTTTTCTGGATGCGCTGCCGGCCCATCTCGCGCTCGATGTCCAGGATGGCCGCCATGACTTGCTCCGGAGTGTGCGTCGTTTCCAGAGCCACAGCGCAATTCAAGAACCACGCCTGGTCCGTGAATTCGACAGGCTCCGTTTCGTAGAACGAAGAGACGGACGCGACGCGACCCTCCCTTTGCAGCCGTGCGATCGCATCGCGGAGATGATTCTCTCGGTTGCCGAGATTGGATCCGAGCGAGAGATAGACGAGGTTGCGCATTGGGCTCGCTGTCCAGTTGTACTCCGCGAAATTCCACCGCACAATCCTACGCTTGTTCGGAATTCGTAAAAAAATCGGGAACGTCGCAGGATTTCTGCTCGCATCCTCCAGAGTCTACGAAGGGTCCAACACCTTGGTCACTATCGTGCCACCGCACCGCAGCCCTAGAATCACGGGTATGACGTTGGACTCACTCCTCCTGAGCCAGGATCCGGAATTGGTACGCGTGATCCGGCCCACGCTCGAGAAATTGTCGATTGATGTGGAAATCTGCCACGAGGCACGGGCAGGGGCGGACATTCTGATCTCCGACAAGTTCGACGCGGTGATCGTGGATTGCGACGATCTGAATGGCGGCCTGGCGGTCCTGCAGGGTCTGAGAAGCACACCCAGCAACAAGAGCTCCGTTGCTTTTGCCATCCTCAACGGAAAGAGAACGACCACACAGGAAGCCTTTGGCATGGGCGCCAATTTTGTTCTGCAGAAGCCGATCAGCGCCCTGAATGCGTCGCGCTGCTTTCATGCAGCACTGAACTTCATGATCAAGGAGCGCCGCCGCTACTTCCGCCAGCCGGTGAAGATGCTGGTCAAAGTCGTGCTGGAAGAAAAAACTATGAATGCGACCAGCACCAATATCAGCGAGGGCGGCATTGCACTGATGTTGCGGGGGACACTGCCCAAAGGAGCGACGCCCCGTCTGAAGTTTTCTCTTCCGGGCCAGAACATTCACATCGAGGTTGAAGCCGAGGTGGCCTGGGTCGATGTCAAAGGCCTCGCCGGTTTCAAGTTTCACGATGTTCCCAAGGCCTTACAGGAACAGCTGGACCACTGGCTCGACGAGCAAATGGAACAGGAATTTCCCGGAGCCAAAGAGCGACTGGCGACTGGGGAATCGGAAACGTCGCAGTAAGCGCATTCGCACACTCGTCTCAACTCGTCCCCAGGGGCTGAAGCCCGCAATGATCCTGCTCGCTTTACGCGGTGCTGAAAGCACCGCTCCTCCACGACACTGCACGCATTCATGCTCCAGGGGTACCTCTCTTTAGACTTGCGCGTGGCCGTACACGCGTAGCAATCTGGGAGATCATTTCTGCGAGATCACCGGAGAGACAGAATGTTGACCAATGATTTCCGCATTGCCAAGGTGCAAAGAACGCTGCGCTGGTTTGAGGAGGATATTCCTCTGCTGAACATGCGAGTGAAAGAGCTATCGAAAGAGCGGCAGGAATCCGCACGCCGATTTGCGGCGGCGGTGATTGATCGGACGCGGGTGGAGCTGGAAAGATTGATGCAAGAACAGCCGCAGGACGGGAACGATTCCAGCGAGAGGACCTGCGGGCCCTCGGACTAACGCAGATTCAGGGTGCAATTTCGCCGACGGAAAGAAAGAGCAGGTCCCTCCACTCCGCCGTCGCTGGCGCTCCGGCTCCAGTCGGGATGACAGCTGAAATTCCGTCCCACCTTCGGCTCGGGTAACAGGTGCAATTCCGATTCAGGGATTATAGAGACGATCCAGTGGCGGCCTCGACGCTGGAGGTGAGGGTGCTGGCCCGGTCTTCGCTAGGGAAGGTGACTTCTTCCCACAGAGTCTTATCTCGCAGAATGCGCGAGACCAGAGCGGTATGCATGGCATGACCGGCGCGGTCGGCGACGACATTGCCGAGGATCTGCTTCCCTAACAGCGCCAGGTCGCCGACCAGATCCAGTACTTTGTGGCGCACAAATTCGTCGGGGAAACGGAGTGGCCCGTTCTCAACGCTGTCGCGGGTGAGCACGATGCAATTCTCGCGCGAGGCGCCGCGAATCAGACCCATATTGCGCATGGCTTGCTCGTCCTGGCGCGAGCCAAAGGTGCGAGCCCCTGCGATGTGCCGCAGATAACTTCCGTTGGTCAGTTCTACCTGAAAAGTTTCTTTGCCGATCAACGGATGTGGGAAATTGATGGAGTAGGAAACAGAATAGGTCTCAGAGGGATATACCGCGATGAATTTATTCCCCTCCCGCATTTCCACTTCGCGGCGAATCTTCAGATACTTACGCGGACGGCGCTGCTTGCGAATGCCCACTTTCTGAATCATCTCAACGAAGGGACGGGCACTGCCGTCGAGGATGGGCAGTTCGAGATTGTCAAGCTCGACGATCGCGTTATCAATGCCCATCCCGATGAAAGCGGAGAGCACGTGCTCGGTTGTGGAAATGAGCACGCCCTTCTTCATGAGGCTGGTGGCATAACTAACGCGGGCTACATTACGGCTGATCGCCTCGATCTCGAAACCGTCGAGGTCAGTGCGCCGAAAAACAATGCCCGTGCCGGTCGCTGCCGGCAGGATACGCATGGAGACCGGGGCGCCGCTATGCAGGCCGAGGCCGCTGCACTCCACTGCCGAGCGGATTGTTTGCTCTGGGGTCAAACGAAATCGTTTCAGTGAATGCAGTAGATTACGCCAGAGCTAGTAAAGTTGTCTGTGGCAAAAAAGCCACAGTAAATGACGGTGGCCGCGATCCAAACGAGGTTTGGGGCGGTCTGTTCGAGATAAAGCTATCATATTGAAAATACTACTCTTACGTAAGGATCGGCGAACTTTGGCATGAGCAACTGGGTAACTTCGACGGAAACAGTGTTTCACTTCCATTCACCTTTTCCGAATAGGTGAGGGCGCGCTTAGCGCTTGCCGAGAGGCTTATTGGGATTGTAGCCGGACTTAGGGTCGAACATCGCCTCATCGAGTCCCTGATTGATCGTGACTGAGTTGAGGAAGCGCTGGCTGGCCATGTCGCCGTTGAAATAGCGGGTGATATTGTAGGGCGCCATCACGCCCGAGATCTGACGGTAGTTATCGTAGACTTCCTCTTCGATATTTTTCTGCCTGTCGACTGGGTCGCGCCATGAGAACGACTTCTTGACGGGCAAGTGTGTGTCGGTACCGAAGTAGAGGGTGACGCTCTCGTTCTGCGCGTTGATCAGTGTTACCTTCGTCGCGGGATGTTGCGCAGCGACGGCCGGGCCTTCATATAGAAGCACGACCCCAGGATCGTTGACCCAGGTCCGAAGGACCGTGTCGAGCGAAAAGCGGCGGCGGCGCAGGTAATCGTCGAGATCTTTTTGTTCGATGGGATGAGGGCCTTTATAGGTAATTTCGTATCCCTTGTTGCCGACGTAGAGTTCCGCGACGTCCCGCTCTTTGGTAAGTTCGATCCGCTCTTTGTCAGGGAATTCGGTGAAACTCCAAAAGACCCCACCTCCGCCGGTGGGCTGACCGTGGTGGAAGCCGTAGCCGCGTCCCTGTTGCTCGCGGTCGCGAATGGTGAGGTACGTCTGTCCGCCGAGGGCCTGAATTGCCTGATCGATTACGGCTTTGGCCTGGCGGGCATTTTGCTGGGCCGGGGAGACTGCGGGTGCGGATTTGGCAGCTTCGGGAGAAGCCTGAGGCGGTGCCGGAGCCGTTCCACTCTGAGGCTGTCCCCACGCAAGGGAACACGCCGAACACACCGAAACCAGAATGGAGAGAAATTGTTTCATTCCTTAAGGGAGTGAGCGTGCAATCAGAATTGTAGCGTTTCCTGTGGACTTTCTGCGCGCGGCAGTGAAGGCTCCTCTCATTGCTTGGATGCAAGAAACTGCCGGAATGCAAGCTGGTCGCGGGCGTTTTTATGGCGCTTGTCTGGCCTGTTTATCCCGCCAGAACCGCGCCTCCGTTCACGTTGAACACCTCACCCGTGATGAAGCTGGCGTATTCGGTACACAAGAATAGTACGGGAGCGGCAATCTCCTCCGGCCGGCCCACGCGGCCGAGGGGAATCGTGCTCCGGATCTCGTCCCCGCTTTTTGGATCTTCGAGGGCGGCTGCACTCATGTCAGTATCAACCCATCCCGGCGCAACGCAGTTTACGTAGATGCCTGCGGCAGCCAGTTCTGTCGAAAGTCCCTTGGTCATGCTGATGAGAGCGCCTTTGGTCGCCGAATAATCGCAGTGGAAGGCTTCGCCCCGCTGGCCGCTCGTGGAACTGATCAGGACGATGTGTCCGGCCGGAGCGTTGTTGCGGGGTTGGGATTTCATCTGCGCTACTGCGTGCTTGACCAGACCAAACACCCCGTCGAGATTGGTGGAGAGGGTGGAGCGCCATTGCTCGTCGGACATGCGTTCGATGGGCACGTCATCAGGAGGCCACACGCCGTGATTAGCGACGAGAATGTCGAGCCGACCAAAATGCCGGACGGTCTCGCCCACCAGCGCACGGGCAGCCTCCGGAGTTTTCAGATCAGAAGCGATGGGGTGGCAGATCGCTGCGCCACATTCTTTGGCCAGTGCTTCCGCCTGAGAGCGGGCGCTGCGATAACTGAAGGCGACTTTGGCACCGGCGGCGGCGAACAGGCGCACTGTGGCCGAACCAATGCCGCGCGAACCGCCGGAAATAAGAGCGACTTTGCCAGACAGAGAAAGAGGGATCGACATAGCAGACTAGTTTCCAGTTTCCGGTCTCGGGTTGCAAGTGGGAAGAATCAGTCGCCCGAGCCGGAAGACATGCGCTCTGCCTTCAGCCCGCGCAGAAGCAAGCGCACCAGCATGCCGTCGAAGCGGGTTCCGCTCATCTTGGACAGTTCGTCGAGCGCCTGTTCCGGCGTCCTGGCGGCAGCGAACGATTGCTCGGTAACCATGTTGGCGTAGGCATCGGTCAGGGCGATGATGCGCGCCCACAGCGGAATTTCCTCGCCGCGCAAGCCGTCGGGATAGCCGGAGCCGTCAAAGCGCTGGTGGTGATGTTCGATGGCTTCCCGCATCATGTCGCTGTGAGGAATGGTGCCGACAATCTCCGCGCCCACGTGGGCATGCATTCTCACCTGTTGAAATTCATCGTCGTTAAGCGGACCGGGCTTGTTGAGGACGCGCTCGGGAATGAAAATCTTGCCGACATCGTGAACGCGGGCGGCGTAAACCAAATCAGCGGTCTCCTCGGAAGAAAGGCCCAGAGCCCGCGCAATGACTTCGGTATAGCGAGCCACGAGGTCGCCGTGGCCGGCGGTCTGTAATTCGTGGGACTCGGCAGCCCGGTTGAGAGATTCGATCGCTTCCTTGAGCACCGGTACGTTGCAGTCTTCATCTCCGCCGCAGAGCTTATAGAGGGTTGAGGTCAACTCCTCGAGATGCTCGGGTCCGGTGCGTTCGCGCTGCAGGAAGCCCTCGATGTACGCCGAAATTTGCTGGCGCTGCCGGGCGAAGTCCCGGCCCTCGACATACTCCTGCGCCGTGGAGACGGAGTTTCCTCCGGAACGCTTAGAGACATACATGCCGGCGTCGGCAACGCGGATGATGTCGTCGATGGAGAATCCGTGCATGGGGAAACTGGCAACCCCGAAGCTGCCCGTAACGTGGTGTTCGCTGAGCATGGGGTCGCTGGCCAGCCACTGGCGCAGGCGTTCGGCCAGCACCTGGGCCTGTTCGGCGCCGGTTTCAGGCATCAGGACGATGAACTCATCGCCGCCATAGCGCGCAACCACGTTCGACTGCCGGGACTTTTGCTCGAGCAGGCGGCCGACGCGGGCCAGCACCAGATCGCCCTCGAAGTGGCCCATGGTGTCGTTGACCTCTTTAAATTTGTCGAGATCGATGAGCACGACGGAGAACGGTCGCCCAGAACGCGAAGCGCGTTTCCACTCGGCCGACAAGGCTTCCCAGAAGAAGCGGCGGGTCTTGATGCCAGTCAGACCGTCGGTGATGGACTGCTGCTGCAGCTTTTGGAAGACAAAAGCGTTGTGCAGAGCGGTGGCGAGCAAGTCGGCCAGCGTATTGAGGATCAGGACATCTTGAGGGGAAAATGGGTTCTCGTTGCGGCTCTCGATGTTGAGGATACCGAGCAGCGATTCGCCGTAGGTGATGGGGATGCACAGGATCGCGCGAGAATCCGGAAGAATTCCCGTCAGATTGCCTGGCAATGCATGCTGTACCAGGGCGCGTTCGCCAGTGCGGGCGACGCGGCCAACAATGCCGGTTCCCAGCGGGATGCGCTTGCCCACCGAGTGGGCCGTCACTCCAGCTTCGGCCTTGATCTCGATTTCCTTGGTCCCGTAGTCGAGCAAGCCGATGCCGATGTGATCGAAACTGAAATTCTTCTGAATCTCTCCAACGATCTGGCTCAACATGTGCACCGGATCGTCGCTGGAAATGGCGGTGCGGGAAACGTTATTGAGGAAGGCAAGTTGGCGGGAACGGCGCTGCTCGTCGGCAAACAGGCGCGCATTCTCCACGGCGACCGAGACCTGGCCTGCGGCCGTTGCCAGGACGTCGAGGTCGCGCTGCTCGAAGACGAACTCCCGGTCGGGGTTCATCGCGACCATCACTCCGGAGGGCTTGTTGCCCATAAAAATCGGCACTGCGATCAGGCACTTGGCGGGGCGGTCCGGAATATGGCTGATGCCCAGACCTTTCCGCGCTGTTTCCAGATCGGAGCGGATGAGCAGCGGTTCGCCGGTACGAATCACGTACTCGCTGAAGGCATTCCTCAATTCACGGGTGCGCTTGGGCAGAACGCGATTATCTCTGACCTCGAGTTCGAAGCGGATCTCCTCTCCCTCCTGGAATGCGATGTAAAAGTGACTGGTATCGAAAATCTGGCCCAGTTCGACCTGGATGGTGCGAAGGATCTCGTCCTGATCGAGGCGCGAACTGATCGCTTTTCCGATCTCGGTCAACAGTTCGTACTCTTTCGTGCGGCGGTGGGCATCGTGGCTGACCACATAGTTTTCAAGGGTAAGGCCCAATTGCAGGGCCAGACCCACCATCAGCCTTGGGCCGGACGAACCGAACGCACGGCGTTCGGCGTGGGGAAATAGAATCACGCCGAAATTGTGCTCGCGAGTCTGGAGACTGACCGCCGTCAGATTGCGGACTTCCGCTTCGGTGAGAATCCTCTTAAGTTCCGCGAAAGTGCCCGTCGAGGCCACCGGGAGTGGTTCGGCCATTTCTCTCACGTGCTGCATGGTGAAGATTCCGCTCTGCCGGTACGCGAGTTCGGAGAGGTAATCTCCAGCCCCGCTCTTTTCCAGAGCTTCCAGAAATCCGTCAGGAAAACCTTGCTGTACGGACGGCAGGAGGCCGCGCCAGCGTTCGGTGATGAAGATAGCCGCGCGCTCCATCGGCAAAGCGCTGCGCAAGCGCTCCAGCGCAGCCTGCATGCTGGGCACCAGATCGTCAGCGAAAAGCAGACGCCGCGGGTCCACCCCCAGAGTCGACAGAGCCAGCGTGTTTTCCTGCACGGCGTTGCGCTGGTTTTCAAACAGCACCATCACCATGGCAATGCCCAGCAGCATCTGGGGCACCGGCCCAAACAGACGGCTGGCGTTGCCAAACATTTCCATCCAGGGATTCTGCAACTGCCCGACGCCCATCAGCACTGCCCACAGCGCCAGTGAAACGGCCAGGACCCAGAAGGCCAGCGATTTGCGCCGGTAGCTGTTGAGGTAGAAGACTGCGGAGCAATAAAGCAGGATCGCGGCCAAACCCAAACCGAGTCGAACCGCTGGTTGTACGTCGGGCCGGAACACGCCGTTCACGATGTGTCCCCGCAGGGTGAGGCAGGCAAGTGCGACGCCGACGGTTCCGACGGCCACGTCGTACCAGCGGAAACGATAAGAGCCGCGCATCAGACGCGTTGAGATAAAAATGCACAGAGCCATCGCGACCAGGAAAAGCTCGCTGATAAAAAATGCGATGGAAGACTTCGGAAACGTATCGAGGATGTAGTGCAGCGAGTAGGCGGCCCAGGCCAGTTGCCACGCGCGGAAGTAAGGCTGACGGCTCTGCTCGTGGAGATAAGTAAAGACGAGAAAGAGCAGAACCGAGACAAAGCCCGGAATTAAAACCGTCGTGATAACAACACTGTTCATAGGGTCTGTGAAGACACCTCTGGCCAAAGGTGCTGGCTCAGTTTCGGGGGGAAACAGTGCCTCAATGTTTTCACACCAAGCCGGGGAACACAATAGGATTTAAGTACAATGCCCGCTTTCGATATCTTTTTGAAATCAAAGGGTTGCATACAAAATCGTTAAGGTGACTCCGCTTGACGATGGTTTTCGCTGCCCCTTACCATCGAAGGTCAACCGAACCTCAGAAAATGGTGGCACTCGCGACCGAATCGTTTCGAGGAAATGCCGTGCCGGATACGATGTTCTTCGTAATACCTTATGCCCGAAACTCTGAATTCAGCTTCGCAAGGCAAGCCGAGAGTGCGTTTTGCGCCTTCGCCTACGGGATTTCTTCACGTCGGTAGCGCCCGCACGTTCATTTTTAACTGGTTGTACGCCCGCCGGAATGGCGGAACCATGATTTTGCGGCTCGACGATACCGACGTGGAACGCAATACCGACGCCTCGGTCAATTCAATTTTTGAGGGTTTGAAGTGGCTGGGGCTCGGCTGGGACGAAGAATACAAGCAGTCCGAACGCGGACAGCTGCACCGTCAGATGGCGGACGCCATCTTTCAGAAAGGCTTCGCCTACCGCGATTTCACGCCCGCGCACACTGGAGATAGTGAGAGGTCCGGAGCGCAAGGAACATGGTTGTTCAATCCCGGCATGCGCGAACTTTCGCGCGAGGAAAGCGATCGCCGCGCCGCCGCGGGAGAACCGTTTGCCTTGCGGTATCGCGTGCCACGCGAGGGCGCACAGACGGTGCGCTTCACCGATGCCGTTTATGGCGAGCAGATGAAGGCCGCCGCCGACATCGAGGACTTCGCCCTATTGCGGTCCGATGGCATGCCGACGTATCACCTGGCCTCGTGCGCGGACGACGCCGACCTGCGCATCAGCCACATCATTCGCGGACAGGACCATCTTTCGAACTCCTACAAGCACGTATTGATCTTCGAAGCCGCGGGCTTTACGCCGCCGCAGTTCGCGCATCTTCCCCTGCTGGTTGCGCCAGACGGGACCAAGCTTTCGAAGCGCCGCCATGGCCCGGTCGTGAGCGTGACCACATACCGTGACGCGGGATTCCTGCCCGAGGCGTTCATCAACTTCCTGTGCCTGCTGGGCTGGTCACCGAAAAACGATCGCGAGAAGATGAGCCGGCAGGAATTGATCGATGCGTTCTCGCTCGAAGGCATCAATCGGGCGAATGCGGTGGTGAACTTCAAGGAGCCGGCCGCAACCCCCAATGTTGTCATTCCGAGCGCAGCGAGGAATCTGCTGTCTGCGCCCGAGGAGACTTTTGATCCGAAGGCGCTCTGGCTCAACGCAGAACACATTCGCGGCCTAGCCATTGAAGACCTGAGCCAGCGCCTGCTGCCGATCGTGCAGGCGGCGGGGTTTAGCGTCACGCCGGAAAAGATGCTTCGCGTTACGCCGCTTATCCGCGAACGGATCAAGCTGCTGCGCGACGTGCTCACCGCCGCCGACTTCTTCTTCGTCGACCAACTGCCGCCGTACGACCCTGCCGAACTGATCCCGCAAAAAGGGGACGCAGCCATGGCGTTGAAGGTCCTGAAGCGGGCGAAGGACGTGCTGGCGGATGTCGAGTTCAAACACGACCCGCTCGATCAAAATCTGCGCGCGGCGGCGCAGGAGCTGGGCATCAAGGCGGGGCAGATGTTCCAGCCAATTCGAGTAGCGGTGTGCGGTCGCAAGAATGCCCCGCCGTTGTTCGAAACTCTAGAAGTTCTCGGCCGCGACACCACCCTGACGCGAATCGAACAGGCAATTCAGAAGGCTGGTTAGACGGGGATAAAAACTCGCACCCGGCCGTTGACACCGCGTGCTTCTGTTTTATAATCATTCTCGTTCGATAATTGTCCGCCCGCGACGGGCGATGATTATGCGCATCACCCACGAGCAGTTCCGGGAATTGGCTTGGAAGTGCGGCCTTGCCGCCACGCACCAACGCCAGGTTGTCTATGAGGCCGTTGTGGCCTCTCACGGGCACCATTCTCCCGAACAGATTTACGCCGCGGTGCGGCGGCGCATTCCTTCCATCTCGTTAGCCACGGTTTACAATAATCTTCGTCTCTTCGTCGAGCGCGGCCTGCTGCGCGAGGTCACGCCCCATGCGTCCACGCTGCGCGTGGACGGCAATCTCGAGCCTCATCATCACCTGGTCTGTTCGCGCTGCAAATCGGTGCAGGACATCGAGGGTGAGTTCATCGACTTTAAACGCTTATCCCGGCAGCTCCCCGAGGGCTTTGACCTGACGCAACCGCTCGTCGAGGTCTTTGGCCTCTGTCGCCGCTGCCGCGCCAAAACTTAGTCTTCAACGTCGTACCCAAATGGAGATTCCTATGTCTGAAGAGAAAAAGAAGGTCATGACTACTGACGCCGGCCGTCCGGTCGGCGACAACCAGAACTCCCTGACCGTCGGCCCTCGCGGCCCGATCGTGTTCGAGGATTTCCTGCTGTTTGAAAAAATGGCGCATTTCAATCGCGAGCGCATCCCCGAACGCGTGGTCCATGCCAAAGGCTCCGGCGCCCACGGCCATTTCGTGTGCACGAATCCTGACATGGCCAAGTACACTACGGCCAAGCTGTTCTCGGCTAAGGGAAAGAGCACACCAACGTTCATCCGCTTCTCCACGGTGGGCGGGGAAAAGGGATCGGCCGACACCGAGCGCGACCCACGCGGTTTTGCGCTGAAGTTCTATACCGAAGAAGGCAACTGGGACATGACGGGCAACAACACGCCAGTGTTCTTTATCAAGGATCCTCTGAAGTTTGGCGACTTCATCCATACCCAGAAGCGCGATCCGCAGACCAACCTCAAGTCTCCGACGATGATGTGGGACTTCTGGTCGCTCTCGCCGGAGTCGTTGCACCAGGTCACGATCCTGTTTTCCGACCGGGGCACCCCGGACGGCTACCGCCACATGAACGGCTACAGCAGCCACACCTTCAGCCTGATCAACTCGAAGAACGAATTGTTCTACGTGAAGTGGCACTTCAAGACCAAGCAGGGCATCAAGAACTTCACCGGCGAAGCAGCCAGTGAAATGCGCGGCATCGATCCCGATTATTCGCAGCGCGATCTGTTCGAAGCCATCGAGCGGGGCGATTTTCCCAAGTGGCGCGTGTGCATGCAGGTCATGACGGAAAAGGAATCGGAGACCTATCCCATCGACCCGTTCGATCTCACCAAAGTATGGCCGCACGGGGACTATCCGCTCATCGAAGTGGGTGAACTGACCCTGGACCGCAATCCGGTCAATTATTTTGAAGAGGTCGAGCAGGCTGCCTTTGAACCGCGCAATGTTGTGCCCGGCATGGGTTTCTCTCCGGACAAGATGCTGCAGGGACGGTTGATCTCTTATCCGGACGCGCATCGCTATCGTCTCGGGGCGAACTACGATTCCCTGCCGGTCAACAAGCCGCAGTGCCCGTTTGCCACCTATCACCGGGACGGCGCCATGCGCTTCGATGGCAATGGCGGAGCCTCGCCCAACTACGAGCCCAACAGCTTTGGCGGTCCCACGCAGGACGCGGCCTATCGCGAACGAGCGCGGACCATCACCGGCTCTGTGGATCGTCACAATCACCGTGACGAGAATGACTACTACACCCAGCCGGGCAACCTGTACCGTCTGATGCCGAAAGATGCGCAGCAGCGGCTGATCAACAACATCGTCGGCAGCCTGAAGAACGTCCCGCAGCGCATTCAGGAACTCCAGGTGCAGCACTTCTACAAGGCGGACGCGGCATACGGAACCGGGGTGGCCAAGGGCCTGGGTCTGGATATCGCGAAGATTGCCGCCTCGATCGACAGAATGGTCGCGGCCGACTAGACAGGCGGTTACTCGAAATGATGGTTGGACCGGAAGACGCGTCGCCTTCCGGTCCATTTTTGTTTAGGGCCAACCGCCCGATGGTCGTTGACATGAAGTACTTTGCAGTATAAAGTATGCCAATGAGCACACCCGACGAGCCCTTCCTTCGCCCCGTCCCGAAGCGCTGGATTCCCCGCGAGATGACCACTGCGCCCGCGCTCGATCCCAACGAACCGCGCGGTCCAGTCGAACCGTGCTACGCGCTGCTGATCAATCCCTTCTATCCCAAGGACGCAAAGGCAAGCTTTGGCAAGCATGTGCTGACCCCGACGCTCGCGCTTATCAGCTTCGCCGCGACGAGTCCGGAACACTGGCGCGTGGAATACTGGGACGAGAACTTGCTGGACGGCCGGCCTCCCTTCCGTCCGATGCCGCAGGTGGTCGGAATCACCGTGCACCTGACTTTTGCACGGCGGGCTTACGCGCTGGCGGACTGGTATCGCGCCCGCGGCGCGAAGGTGATCCTCGGCGGGTTACACGTTCTTTCGTGTCCCGATGAATGCGCGCCGCACGCTGACGCGCTCGCTTTGGGCGATGGCGTACAGCTATGGCCCCGCATCCTGCGCGATGCAGAAGCGAACCGACTGCAACCCCGCTATGTGGCAACGTACGAGAACCACTATCGCGATGATCCAGCGCCGCGGCGATCCCTTCTTCCGCGCCGCAGTTTTCTGACCACCACCAGCCTGATCGCCACGCGCGGATGCCACAACCGGTGCGGCTTCTGCTATCTCGCCACCGATGGACTGCGCATGCCGTACCGGATGCGCGATCTGCAGCAGGTGGTCGACGAGTTCAAGGCTGACGACCAGCCTTACGCGGTGTTCATCGATAACAATCTGGGATCGCGTCGCGACTATCTGCACTCGCTCTGCGCCGCGCTGCGACCGCTCGACAAGATCTGGAGCGCCGCCGTCACCATCGACATCACCGACGATCCCAGCCTGATCCGTAACATGGCGCTGGCCGGATGCACCGGAGTGTTCATCGGCTTCGAGTCGCTTTCCGACGACAATCTCGCCGACTCGCACAAGAAGACACCGAAGACTTCCGACTATGCGCGGCGCGTACGGATGCTGCACGACTATGGCATCCAGGTGAACGGATCGTTCGTGCTCGGCTTCGACCACGACCGCAAAGACGTCTTCGCGCGCACCGCGGAATGGATCGAGGGCAACCGCCTGGAGTGCGCTACCTTTCACATTCTTACGCCCTACCCGGCCACGCCGCTCTTTTGTCAGATGGAAGCGCAAGGGCGAATCCTGCATCGCGAGTGGGCTCTCTACGACACGGGCCACGCCGTCTTTCAGCCGAAGCATATGACTCCGCAGGAACTCGAGCACGGATATGCGTGCATCTACCAGCGCCTGTTCTCGCATGCGTCGATCTGGCGACGCCGGCCCGAAGGTTGGCAGGCCGTCCCGCTTTATCTGGCGATGTCGTACCTCTACAAGCGCTCCAACCGCTTCTGGCACCTGCTGATCAAACATGACCTAGTCAACCCGGTGTGGAAGCCACTGGTGGAGATGACTCGCTGGCGGCACATCCACTACCGCCAGCGACTGGCTCAACGAGAGACAGCTGTCGGTGCCCCGGGGCAGATCGTGTCGGCTGGAGTCTGACCGGCCTTTCTTTTGGGGTAAGATCAGAGCTATGAAAACGTCCGATACCGAGGCCGAGAAGGGCAAAAACGCCGCCCCGGAGTCTCGTCCATCCAACTTCATACGCGACATCTTTCTCGACGACCTGAAGAACAATAAGTACGGCGGCCGGGTGCAGACGCGTTTTCCCCCTGAGCCCAACGGATATCTGCACATCGGGCACGCCAAGGCGATCTGCCTCGATTTCGGCCTTGCCGACGAATTCGGCGGGCATACGAATCTGCGCTTCGACGACACAAATCCCGAGAAGGAAGAAACGGAGTACGTCGATTCCATCATGGGGGATGTGAAGTGGCTCGGCTTCCACTGGGATGGCCTCTTCTACGCTTCGGATTATTTCGACCAGCTCTATGACTGGGCACTGAAGCTGGTTCGGGAAGGCAAGGCCTACGTCGACGATCTCTCGGCGGAAGAAATTCGCAAGCATCGCGGCACGCTCACCGAGCCGGGCAAGGACAGCCCGCATCGCAATCGTTCGGTGGAAGACAATCTGGATTTATTTGAGCGCATGAAGGCCGGAGAATTCCCCGATGGCTCGCGCGTGCTACGCGCTAAGATCGACATGGCCTCGCCGAATCTGAATATGCGCGATCCGGTCATGTACCGCATCCTGCACGCCGAGCACCACCGCACGGGGAACAAGTGGTGCATCTATCCCATGTACGACTACGCGCATGGGCAGTCGGATTCGCTCGAACGCGTGACGCACTCCATGTGTACGCTGGAGTTCGAAGATCACCGGCCGCTGTACAACTGGTTCATCCAGCAACTGGGCATCTTTCCATCGCAGCAGATCGAGTTCGACCGCCTCAATCTGACCCACACACTGCTGAGCAAGCGCAAGCTGCGGCAACTGGTGCAAGAAGGCCGGGTGCGCGGCTGGGACGATCCGCGCATGCCCACGCTTTCCGGCATCCGACGCCGCGGATATACCCCAGAGGCGATCCGCAATTTCTGCGCGTCCATCGGAGTTTCGAAGACGACGGGTTCGATTGAACTCGCCATGCTGGAACATTTCGTGCGCGAAGACTTGAACAAGCGCGCGCCCCGCGTGATGGCTGTGCTGCGTCCGCTGAAAGTCGTCATCGACAATTATCCCGAGAATCATGTCGATGAGATGGACGCGGTCAACAATCCTGAAGATCCGACCGCCGGAAGCCGCACGGTGCCGTTCTCGCGCGTGCTGTACATCGAGCAGGATGACTTCCGCGAGGTGCCGCCGCCCAAGTATTTCCGTCTGTCGCCGGGGCGCGAGGTGCGCCTGCGCTACGGCTACTTCATTACCTGCACGAGCGTTGTGAAAAACGCGAAAGGCGAGGTCGTGGAAGTACACTGCAACCACGATCCTGCGACGAAGGGCGGAAATGCTCCCGACGGACGCAAGGTGAAGGCGACCATCCACTGGGTCTCAGCCGCGCACGCGGTCGATGCCGAGGTGCGCCTCTACGAGAACCTTTTCCTGAAGGAAGATCCCAGCGACGTGGAAGAGGGCAAGGATGTTCTCGACAACCTCAATCCCAACTCGCTGGAGATCGTCGCCGACGCGAAGGTCGAGCCGACGCTAGCCAATGCCACGGCCGGAATCCGTTATCAATTCGAGCGCCTGGGATATTTCTGCGTTGACCCGGACGCAAAGCCTGGGAAGCCAGTGTTCAACCGGACGGTCGCGCTAAAAGACACGTGGGCGAAGGTGGAGAAGAAGCAGGGTCAGAAGTGTTAGGAAACACGGGAGTTGGCGCGGGGTGCCGGGAGTTTTCCACAGTGTTTCTGCAGGTACATTTCAATGTACGCAATTGTACGTACAAGTTTGCAAACAAAAAAGACTATAAGTTATAGCTAGAGTTGGCAGGTCCTTAGCTGATTCGATCCAGAGGAGCACTTTGTCTTTGGGTATCGGACCTTGACTGGAAAGTGCACCGTCGATTTCGGGCCCGTAGTCCATGGTGTTCCGGAAGGAGGTACCGTCCACAAAACAAAACCCCGAGCGAACTCACTCGGGGCGTAAGCCTGTCCAGCTACAAGCCGATTATCGGGAGATTGGGGTTGGAAGTCAAGGTTACTTGAGGAATCTTCCTGTCCCAAGATTCCTCGTCAGAGTTCCCTACCAAACGCCGAGAAAACTGTGGACCCGACGGGATTCAAACCCGCACCTTAAAGCTGGACAGGCTTACGTGCTGCCATTACACAACCCGCCCACAAGCAGCTTACCTTTCCCGGCACAGCTGCGTGCTCACATATTCAATTCAAGGCCCCAATTCGGGAACGAGGATGTCTTGCTTCTTAGCTGAGAGCTCAGAGCTGATGGCTGACAGCTGACCGCTAATTATGCACGTGTGGGCTTTGCGAGGGCATGAGCCTGTCCGGCCAACAATCTTCGGTAGTACAATTTCAACCGCTGTATTGACGCGGGAAACCGTGCCCCAGATAGAGCGCGAGGCCTACACCTGGCATCCCCATGCACTCAACCATTCTCGTCACATTTTTTGAGATCTCTCGCACGGCGGTTTCGATGTGCAGCGCCGGCATCCTACTTTTCCTTGTTGCGCTGTGGGCTGCGAAGACCGATATCGCGCGGACCCGCGGCCTGGACAAGATCGTAGCTTTGAGCAATTTGTGTTTCGCCATCCCCTTGGCGGTCTTCGGCGCCCTGCATCTCTCGGGCGTAGAATTCGTCATGCCCGAAGTGCCCTCGTATATGCCGTGGCGATTGTTTTGGGCGTATTTCGTCGGCTTTGCGCTGCTGTCCGCGTCCTTGAGCATTGCCACAAAAATTCAGGTGCGCTGGTCCGGCCTGCTGTTCGGGATCATGATGTTTCTTTTTGTGGCGATGTTGGACATCCCGGGAGCTCTCGCCAGCCCCAGAGACAGGTTTGCATGGGCGTTTGTCATCCGCGAAGTGTCGTTCGCGGGCGGAGGCTGGATTCTTGCGGGAAACGCGATGCGCGGGCAAGGCGAAAGCAAGCTCATAACCGTGGGCCGCGTGTTGATCGCGATCGCCGCTATATTTTTTGGCGCTGAGCATTTTCTGCACCCAGCCGCATGCCCCGGAGTCCCGCTCGAAAAACTGATGCCCGTGTGGATTCCCGGGCGCCTGCTCATCGGCTATCTGACAGGCGCAATTCTCCTCGTTGCCGGGGCAGGCATTCTGCTGGCCAAAAAGACGCGGATGGCGGCAACATATCTCGGCACCTGGATTGTGCTGCTGGTCTTGTTTATCTATGGGCCGATCCTGATCGCATCGTTGTCCGACCCGAGCACCGCGGTCAAAGTCGAGGGGATCAACTACTTTGCGGACACGCTGCTGTTTGCCGCAGCGATTCTCGCGCTCGCCAGCGCTACGCCGCGCACCGATAAGATGCCGACTGCCAACCTGTCAACCTGACCGCTAGTTATGCACGTGCGGGCTTTGTGCGGGATTGTGGCGAGGGCCCGGCGGTTCCTTCACGACCTTTACATCGAAACTCACAGGCAGGGCCTTGGGCGGGAAACACTGGGCGTTGTCGCAGGCTTGATATCGCAGGACGCCGTGCATCACATATTTTCCGGGCTGTACAGCGTGCAGCGGGTGTACGGCTACCGCAATGGTGAAATCTCCGCTGTAGACGTTCAACTTCTCGTCGGGCGAAAAAGGGAAGGCCAGATCCTTGCCGGCGGGATACTCAATCTTTCCCAGGATGATATCGGTGGGCAGGTCCATCTTCAGATTCGTCGGAATCAGGAACTCCGATTTCGGCGTGTTGGAATTGATATGAAATCCTGGCGCCACACGGAAATTCAAGTCCACCATGGTCTGCTTGGTGCGCTGAGCAGTGACCAGCGGCACCGGAGCGATCGAGACTGACGGCGCCTTCCCCCCTTGCGCCCAAGCTGCACTCACGAACACGGCGAGCAAAGCGATCAGCTTCGAGTTGTGCCGTTGCAGGATCATTCCAGATCAACCCAATAGTAGAACGACGGGGGACCCGTTCCTATTGTCACTTCTGAGGCGGCACGGATGCGGTGGCGGCCTGCGAGTTCGCCGCTTGCGTGTCCAGCGCCTTCTTGATGGAGTCCTCGATTTCAGCCTTGCCCTTCAGGCCAATAATCCTGTCCACAATCTTCCCATCGCGGCCGATGAAAAAGCTCTCCGGCAACGCGGGGACGCCGCCGTATTCGTCACCCACCGCTTCCTTCCCCAGCAGCACGGGATAGTTGACTCCCATATCTTTGGCAAACTTGGCAATGTCTTCCTTGCTGGAGTCATCCATCGCTACACCGACGATTTGCAGGCCCTGCGATCCGTACTGCTTCTGCAATTCGATGAACCACGGCATTTCGATCTTGCACGGACTGCACCAGGTGGCCCAGAAATTCAGCAGAACCGCTTTGCCGCGCAGGTCCGACAAGCGCATGTTCTTGCCGTCCAGCGATTGCAGGGTAAAATCGGGCGCGGGCGTCGACTTGGTGACGGGCGACGCGGGTCCCGAGCGGCGAGCCATGTGGAATCCGAAGTAAAGCATTGCCGCCGCAACCACAGCAACCACGACCAAAGCCAGCGGATTACGCTTCCCTCCTCCGATCGGTCCGGGAACGGCATCTGCGTCATATTTGCCGCCACAGACATCCGATTCCGGAAACGCCGCACCACACGCATTGCACGTTACTGCACCGGCAGAGACCACTTCAGGATTGGGACGCACCGCTTTTTCTTGAGTGGCCCAACAGGTTGGACAGCGCCAATGAGATTTTTCCACCGGCGTCCCGTCCGATTTTTCAGGCACCGACATAAACTAAACCTCCAACTACAAAGCAAAACGATTTAGGAACGACAGCCAACTCGAGATCAGCGTGAAACGCCCAATTACCAGCAACACGCCGAGCGCGATGAGCAGGCCGCCGCTAGCCACTTCCAGCACGTGCATGTGCGAGCGGAAGCGGCTGTAAAACTTCAGGAAGCGCTCCATCAGCAGCGATGTCAGGAGAAACGGCACCGCCAGTCCCAGGGAGTAGACCGCCAGCAGGAGGATTCCCTTCACCACCGTGTCCTGCTCGCTGGCCAGAGTCAGGATCGCCGTAAGAATCGGGCCCAGGCACGGCGTCCAGCCGAAGGCGAAGGCGAAGCCGATCACGAAGGCGCCAATCGGCGTGCTGCTGCCCTTCACGCTGTGGAGCCGCGCGTCGGTGTAGAGCGCCTTGATCTTGAAGATTCCGGTCAGGTGCAGCCCGAAAATAATGATCACCACGCCTGCCACGATCGACAGTGTGTGCTTGTAGCGCGCCGCCACCTGACCGATTTCCGTCGAGATCGCGCCCAGCGTCACAAATACCACGCTGAAGCCCAGGATGAATCCAACCGAATTCACCATGACCCGGCGCATGAGCTGGCCCTGCGGCGACTTCAGTTCCTCGACGCCCGCGCCCGAGATCAGAGAGACGTAGCCCGGCACCAGAGGGAGCACGCACGGCGAGAGAAAAGAAATCAGGCCTGCGAAGAACGCGGCAATGGGAAGCGGAAGGCTGTTCATCGGTTCTTATTGTAGCTGCTGGATGCTACCTCGTTAGATAAGACGCTCGGCGCGGGCTTTAGTTGCAGAGTTGCGAAGCAATCCATTCGGATCAGGGCCGCCTGCCAGGCTGCGCCGGCGCTGGCGGCATTTCTGGCGCCGACATCTGCTCCGGGGATTCCCCCAGCTTGCGAAGAACTCCACCCGGAAGTGTCGCAGACAGGACGGCCCGGTTGCCCTCCTGGCTCACCTGCAGGCTGTCAAAAAGAGCTTTCACATCGGCATCAGTGCCCGGGGATCCGACTGACACCTCGGCGCTACGGAACATTGCGAGATGCACGTTGACCTTGTCGGCGATGGCGCGAGCGTCTTCCTCGCTGCCCGCCCAAGCCTCCGCCCGCACGTGCAGTGCGTCGACGCGTAGAGGCAGATGCAGCGGGTTGTAGCTGGCGGATATCACCAGATCGGCAGGCTTGGCAAAAATCGACGACCAAGCCTCAAACTCGCGGGCCAACGGCTCAACCCGCGCCACCATCCAAACCGGGCTGGCCAACTGTACCCGCTTGTAATACCGCCGCAGAAAAGCCGGCCCTCCAAACGGGGACGCCAGCCTGCGGGAACGATCGACGATGCCACGGATGACGGCAGGGTCGTCGTGATTGGAAGCGGCCACTGTGTCGACCGCCAGAATTGCTATGCGAAAGGAGCGTCCGTAAAGCGGAATGGTAAAGATGTCGATCGAGTTGTAATTCTCGACGGACTGGGCAGTCCGCTTCAGGTAAGCCAGACACTTGGTCCTATCAAACTTTCCGGTGAAGACCTCGGAAAAGCGAGGCTCAGACGCTGCGCCCCCGGTCCCGCCGCCGGGCCAGTTTTCCGGGTAATGGATGGCGAAGGCCACCGCGTCCAGATCGCGCTCGAAGTCAAAGCCAGTTTCCTGGATGAAGCGTTCGTATTCCGGGTCGTGCGCGACAGGGAGCAGGAGCTTCCCGCCGTTTGCCTTGCGAGCCCAGCCAAGATTCGCGTACACAAAAGCGTCGGCGCCGGGCAGCAATCGCGCCGGTTCCGGCGGAGCGTGTTTTCGCAATTGAACGGCAAGCGTTACCGTCGCCGCTATAACTACAACCGCCAGAACAATGGGGAGAGTGCGTCTTATTCGCATGAAATGCGGTCAGGGATGAAATGATAGCACCCCGGCCCCCGCGGCGGGCGGCTGCGGCTTAGACATATGCAGCTCATATGCGTAGAGTTGCTTGCGCGCTGAATTCCCCTTGTGATACCTTAAATAATTGTCCCGGACATCTGGAAGGGATCAGAGGGATAAGTTTGCGCGAAGGCGCGTCTTTCCCCCGAATTGCTGGCGTAGCTCAGTCGGTAGAGCATCTGATTTGTAATCAGAGGGTCAGGGGTTCAAATCCCTTCGCCAGCTCCAGGAAACGTATTTCCGGCAGACAGCGGACTCGGTAGCGGCGCAACAGGTTTTTCCAACGCACTCCATTCGTACTTTTCCGGCGTGCAGTGATCATCGCGGTGTCTTGCGTGAGCCTTGGTTTCCCTGTTTTGCGAAACTGAAGTGTAACTTGTGCTGCGTTTGGTCTGCGGGTTTGGCGTAAGTGCTTGCCAGCGGCCCTGCATTGTGGTCTGCCGGACGGAGCGCAACAGCCGCATCGCCCGAGAGTTTATGCACAGGTGGGTGAGTGGTTAAAGCCAACAGACTGTAAATCTGTCCCTCCTAGCGAGGTACGAAGGTTCGAATCCTTCCCTGTGCACCATGATTGTGCCGTTTAGCGGGCATGAGCGAAGCGGGAGCCCGCTGGCGAAATCCCGAGCGTCTTTTTGCGAGGGATCTCAGAATTCACGTGAATCGCTTGTCCATTGCGCTGGTCTGCTACGTAGTGCTGGGAGCGCTGACTTGGGCCACGATTACCGACCCGAAGATTCGGGCGGGAACGCTGGTGATCCTGGCGCTGTTCGCAGTGAAGTCGGTGTTGCGCCGCAATGACGTGCTGCACGCGGACAAGGATGTGGAATAAGGGTTTGCTGAACGGTTGGGCCGATGTAGCTCAGTTGGTAGAGCACTCCCTTGGTAAGGGAGAGGTCACCAGTTCAATCCTGGTCATCGGCTCCACGAATATGCGGGCGGCGAGAAAGACGCAGCAAGCTGCGTCTCTACGAGCAGGAGCAGGGCGGGAGTAACTCAGTGGTAGAGTCACAGCCTTCCAAGCTGTTGGTCGCGGGTTCGATTCCCGTCTCCCGCTCCAGAGAATGGTAGTTAAGAACTTGTTCGAGGATGACAGTGAGTTTTCAGCAGGCTGCCATCAAGGTTGAGAAGGCGCAGGAATTTGCCAGGCTGCAAGTTGCAGTGGAACATGCGTTCCTGGCGGAGAACGCCGAACGTTTCCTGAAGCAGCTGGATCGCAAGGGGATTCGCGTTCGGGATTTCGACGTGGTCCTGGCGCGGCGGGTGCTGGAGTCGGTCGGAGAAGCGGGATTGAACGCGCGGCAGTTGTATGAGTCACTGCCGGTTTCCGACCAGGCGCAAATGCGCGAGTTTTATCTGTCGAAACTTGAGGGCGTCGACGTTGCGCTGCGGCACAAGTTTAAGAAGCTGTATCAGTATTACTGAGTACCATTTCAAGCGAGGCACGGCAATTCTATGGCGAAAGAGAAATTTGATCGGAATAAGCCGCACTGCAACGTGGGGACGATTGGTCACATTGACCACGGGAAGACGACGTTGACGGCGGCGATCACCAAGGTATTGCAGAAGCACAATCCGAAGATTGTGTTCCGGTCTTTTGACAGCATCGATAACGCGCCGGAAGAGAAGGCGCGCGGCATCACGATCGCCACGGCGCACGTGGAGTACGAGACGGCGAACCGGCACTACGCACACGTGGACTGCCCGGGCCACGCCGACTACATCAAGAACATGATTACGGGCGCGGCGCAGATGGATGGCGCGATTCTGGTTGTCGCTGCAACGGATGGTCCGATGCCGCAGACGCGCGAGCACGTGCTGCTGGCGCGACAAGTCGGTGTGCCTTACATCGTGGTAGCGCTGAACAAGTGCGATGCGGTGGATGATCCCGAGCTGCTTGACCTGGTGGAGCTCGAAGTGCGCGAGCTGCTGAAGAGCTACAAGTTTCCGGGCGACGATGTGCCGGTGATCCGGCTCTCCGCTCTGGGCGCGCTGAACGGCGAAGAGAAGTGGGAGAAGCAGATTGACGCGTTGATGGAGGCGGTGGACAAGAGTGTGCCGCAGCCGGCGCGCGAGTTGGACAAGCCGTTCCTGATGCCGATCGAAGATATTTTCTCGATCTCGGGGCGCGGCACGGTGGTGACGGGCCGTATCGAGCGCGGCAAGGTGAAGGTGGGCGAAGAAGTGGAAATCGTCGGCTTCCGCGAGACGCGCAAGACGGTGGTGACGGGCGTCGAAATGTTCAAGAAGCAATTGGACGAAGGCCTGGCGGGCGACAACGCCGGGTTGCTGCTGCGCGGCATTGGCAAGGAAGATGTGGAGCGCGGCATGGTGCTGGCGAAGCCGGCGTCGATCACGCCGCACACGAAGTTCAAGGCCGAAGTTTACATTTTGACGAAGGAAGAAGGCGGGCGGCACACGCCGTTCTTCAAGGGATATCGTCCGCAGTTTTATCTGCGAACGACGGATGTGACGGGCGTGGCGGAGCTTCCGGCGGGCACGGAGATGGTGATGCCGGGAGACAACGTGAGCCTGGTGATCGAGCTGATCACGCCGGTGGCCATGGAGAAGGGATTGCGGTTCGCGATCCGCGAAGGCGGCCACACGGTGGGAGCTGGGACGATCGCGGAGATTGTGCAGTAGCGACAAGATGCGCAGGTCCTTCGCGAGGCGAAAACGTTTCGTTCAGGATAACAAGCTAAGAGCCAAGAGCTAAGCCAATAGCGGTTTTGGAGTGAGCAATGCCCCGAGAAATCGTGACGTTACAATGCGGTGACTGCAAAGAGCGGAACTACTCGACGACCAAGAATCGGAAGACGACGACCGAGCGGCTGGAATTCAAGAAGTTCTGCCGCCGTTGCCGCAAGCACACGCCGCACAAAGAAGTGAAGTGACGCCGCTTAGCGGGCGTGAGCGAAGCGGGAGCCCGCTGGCGTCATCCCGAGCGTTCTTTGCGAGGGATCTCGCGAGCAGCGATTTGGATGGTTCAACAGGGGCGTAAGCTCAACGGTTAAACTGTCGGTCTCCAAAACCGAACTTGGGGGTTCGAATCCCTCCGCCCCTGCCAGAGTTTACGGCCCGGAACGGGCAGCACAGGGCAGATGACAGAGCCGGAAGGAAGAAGTAGCAGATGGCGACCATGACGGAACAAAACGCACTCGTGACCACGGTACGATCCTGGCCGGAACGCATCAGGACCTTCTACAACGACGTGCGCACGGAAATGCGCAAGGTGACCGCGCCCTCGTGGAAGGAAGTTCGGGCCACGACTACCGTGGTCGTGATCACGGTGGCTATCTTCGCGCTGTATTTTTTCGTGATCGACTTCATCATTCAACACGGTGTTACTGCTCTATTTAACGCTTTCAAAGTTCGCTGACTAGATTAGCTGTCGCTACTTAACAAAGGAAACGGCTGGCCGAGAAGAAGCACTCCCATATGCAGGACCAAGAAAAAAACGAAGCGGCAAGCAGCACAGCAGGCGAGCCGCAAACCGCCTCAGCGGAGAGCAGTGCCGCCCCTACTGAGGCACCCCGCAATCCCAATATGAAGTGGTACATCATCCACTCGTACTCGGGGTTTGAGCGCAAGGTAAAAGAGTCTCTCGAGTCGCGGGTCGCGGCCTTCGGGCTGCAGGACAAGATCGGCAAAGTGCTGATTCCGACCGAGTCGGTCACCGAAGTGCGCGGCGGCAAGAAGTACACCTCCGAGCGCATGTTCTATCCCGGCTACGTGCTGGTGGAAATGGACATGGACGATCACGTCTGGCATGTGGTGAAGTCCACGCCGCGCGTGACGGGATTCGTCGGCACCGGCCAGCAGCCCACGCCGCTTTCGGAAGAGGAAGTTCAGCACATCGTCTACAAGGTGGCCGACAGCCGCGAGAAGCCGAAGCTGAAGGTCAAGTTCGAGAAGAATGAATCGGTCCGCATCAGCGAGGGACCATTCGCCAGCTTCACCGGCATTGTCGACGAAGTGAACGAGGACCGCGAGACCCTCAAAGTGATGGTCACAATTTTTGGCCGCTCCACTCCGGTGGAACTCGAGTTCAACCAGGTGGAGAAGGTCGCGTAGAGCGGAAAAGCAAGCTTCAAGATCTCGGGCCGAAAATCCTAGACCCGGAGTTGAAGCGGAAAAGAGATCATGGCAAAAAAAGTTACAGGTTATGTGAAGCTGCAGATCGCCGCCGGCAAGGCGACTCCGGCGCCCCCCGTGGGCCCGGCGCTGGGCCAGGCGCAGATAAACATCATGGAGTTCTGCAAGCAGTTCAACGCCAGAACCAACCAGAAAGAGATGGAGGGGCTGATCATCCCGGTCGTAGTGTCGGTGTACAACGACCGCTCGTTCACCTTCATCACCAAGACGCCTCCGGCCTCGATTCTGTTGAAGCGCGCTGCGGGCATCGCCAAAGGCTCGGGCACGCCAAACAAAGACAAAGTTGGGAAGGTTACGGCGAAGCAGGTCGAGGACATCGCCAAGCAGAAGATGCCTGATCTGAACGCCGCTTCGGTCGAGACCGCGATCAAGAGCGTCCGCGGGACAGCGCGGTCGATGGGCATCGAAGTAATCGGGTAATTGGGGAATTTTGTAATTTGGTAATTGAAGACGGCGCAGCGAAAGGCCTTTAAATTGCCCAATTACTCAATTACCAAATTACTAAATTCGTAAGTCAAACGCACCACGGCTCTTCGGAAGAGCGACGAGCGGTGGGAGACAAGGAAAAGGAATGAAAAAAGAAGGAAAGAACATCGCCAAGGCGCACGCCGCAGTCGAGAGGCGCCCCTACGTTCTGCAGGATGCAGTTCCGCTCCTGCAGAAAGTGAAGTACGCGAAATTCGACGAGACCGTCGAGCTCACGTTGCGGTTGGGAGTCGATCCCAAGCACGCCGACCAGATGGTGCGCGGCACGGTCGTTCTGCCGCACGGCCTGGGCAAGTCGAAGAAAGTTCTGGTCATTGCCACCGGCGACAAGATCAAAGAAGCGGAAGCTGCAGGCGCGGATTTCGCCGGCGGCGAAGACATGGTCGAGAAGATCACCAAGGAAAACTGGACCGACTTCGATGCGCTGATCGCCACGCCCGACGTGATGAAGTCTGTTGGACGTATGGGCAAGATTCTCGGTCCGAAGGGGCTGATGCCGAATCCGAAGACCGGAACGGTCACTTTCGACGTCGGCAAGGCGGTGCAGGAAGTGAAGGCCGGCAAGGTCGAATTCCGTACCGACAAGACGGCGCTCGTGCATTGCCCGGTGGGCAAAATTTCGTTCTCGCCCGACAAGTTGATCGAGAACGCGACGGTACTGATCACCAGCGTGATCAAGGCCAAGCCGTCGGTGGCTAAGGGCAAATACATCAAGGGCTGCACCTTGAGTTCGACGATGGGGCCTGGGATTCTGTTGGATGTTGCGCCCATCGAGGCCGCAGCGAAGGCATAGCTAAGGAAGCGCGCCAAACGCGCGATTTCGCATTCTCGCGAAGAACGCGAGAATGTTCGCGCGGCGCGCCCAGATCCTTCGGCGACAAGAACACGTCGCCTCAGGATGACAAAGAAAAGGATTGGACAATGCCAGTTACTAAAGCGAAGAAGACAGAACAGGTCGAAAAGCTGAGCAAGGACCTGAAGAACGTTTCGAACGTGGTCGTGGCGACGTACACCAAGATGACCGTGGCCCAGGACTATGAGTTGCGCAAGGCTCTGCGCGGCGCGGGCGCGAAGTATCAGGTCGTCAAGAACACGCTGGCCGAGCGCGCCGCCAAGGGTACCAAGGTCGAAGGCGCTCTGAAGGATCTGGCGGGCGTAACCTCGATTGCCTATACCACGGGCGATCCGGTAGCGATGGCCAAGGCGCTGACCAAGTACGCCAAAGACACGCCGGAGTTCACGTTCAAGGTGGGCGTGGTCGAAGGCCGGGTCGTCACGATCAAAGAGATCGAGGCGTTGTCCACTATGCCCTCGAAGGAAGAGCTGATGTCGAAGCTCCTGTTCCTCATCAATGCTCCGGCGCAGCGTTTGGTCACCGCGATGAACGCGGTTGGGCGCAACCTGGCAGTCGTGGTCGATCAGGGCGTGCAGCAGAAGAAGTTCAAAGAAGCGTGAAGGATTTTGTAATTGGGTAATTCTGTAATTTGGTAATTGAAAACCGGGCGGTTGGAAAATTACCAAATTTCCAAATTACCCGATTACCAAATGAAAAGGATTTGGTTACCGGCAAGTCAGGGGTTGCGCGGTTCGTTCTGAGCGTTGTCTGGCGCGAGGAAGTTGGACCTGGTCGCACTGGAAACCTGACCTGCGGGTAGCGAAAATCGAGACGTAGCAAGCTACGTCTCTGCGAAGAGACTAAATACTGGAGAAACAACAATGGCGGATCTGCAACAGTTGGAAGATTCAATCGTCGGGTTGTCGCTGCTGGACGCGGCGCAGCTCGTAAAGAAGCTGGAAGAGCGTCTGGGCGTGTCAGCGGCGGCAGCGGCCCCGGTCATGGTGGCTGGCGGCGGTGCGGGCGCGGCGGCAGCGGCTCCGGCGGAAGAGAAGACCGAGTTCACAGTCGTCCTGAAAGAAGTGGGCGCCAACAAGATCAATGTGATCAAGGCCGTCCGCGAAGTCACCAGCCTGGGCCTGAAAGAAGCCAAGGAATTGGTGGATGGAGCGCCCAAGAACGTGAAAGAGGGCGTCTCCAAGGAAGAGGCGGAGACCATCAAGAAGAAGTTCACCGACGCTGGCGCTACTGTTGAAGTAAAGTGACGCCGGTTAGCGGGGCGTGAGCGAAGCGGGAGCCCCGCTGGCGTCATCCTGAGCGTTTTTGGCGAAGGATCTGGGAGCTGCCCAGCCCTTCAGCTCGGGGGATGTCGGCTCGAGCTTTCCGTCCGCAAAACGCACCGGAAGCGGTGCAATATCGATAATGTTGAACGTTCTCTACTTGTGAACCTTGGGCGGCGATGTTAGCATGTATATTAACGTCGCTTCCCTGAGATTCACTCGAGCGCGAGCGAGGCTCGCGTGGGAAGTTTTGGGCAAGCTGCTCCGCGGGCAGGCGGGGCGGAAAACAGGCCGAGGAACTGGCGCGAAAGAATTCAAATCAAGAAGGGCGAAACGCCTTGGTTGGCGTCTGCGGGAACGACTGTCCCTGCGGGCGCCCCGCTGTCTTTTAGGTTCCAGGTTGTTCCGGTTCTACACACGTAGGTCCCGCGGCGCGATAAGCGCCCCACATTCCGCAGTTTAGGCGTGGCCTTCGGCCGCGCGTGAGATTGGGAGTTTCTGAAGATGAAAAATGCCTTCCGTAAACGATTCGATTTTTCCAAAATTCCGGCCACCATCCAGATCCCGAACCTGATCGAGGTTCAGAAGCGCTCATACGACCGCTTCCTGCAGATGGACAAACTGCCCAGCGAGCGCGAAGACGGCGGCTTGCAAGCTGTGTTTCAGTCCGTCTTTCCGATCACCGACTTTCGCAACGTATCACAACTCGAGTTTGTGGATTACGCCATCGGTAACTGGGAGTGCAAGTGCGGCCACCTGAAAGGACTGCACCACCTCCGGACCACTTGTAAGAATTGCGGATCCACGGTCATCACCGATCCGTTCCATCCCGGCGAAGTCCTTTGCGGCAAGTGCGGCACCTACAACGCCAACACGCCCGACTTCTGCAACAAGTGCGGTGACCCAGTGGGACTGCAACTGAAGTACGACGTGGCCGAGTGCGAAGAGCGCGGCATGACATACTCCGCGCCGCTCAAAGTCACGATGCGGCTAACCATTTTCGACAAGGACGCCGAAACCGGCAACCGCTCCATCCGCGACATTAAAGAACAGGAAGTCTTCTTCGGCGACGTTCCCTTGATGACACAGAACGGGACTTTCATCATCAACGGCACCGAGCGTGTGATCGTCAGCCAGTTGCACCGTTCGCCCGGCGTGTTCTTCGAGACCGCCAACAATCGCACCTACTTCCTGGGGAAAATCATTCCCTATCGCGGTTCCTGGGTGGAGTTTGAGTACGACCAGAAGAACGTGCTCTACGTCCGCATCGACCGTAAGCGCAAGTTCCTGGGCACGATCTTTCTGCGCGCCCTTGGCCTGCGAACTGGCGAAGACATTCTCCGTTCGTTTTATACAGTTGACCGGCTCGCTGTCCGCGACAAGAAGCTTTACTGGACGATTGACCCGGCCAGCGAGAAGCCCACGAATCTGCTTGGCATGAAGCTCGCCCACAGCATCAAGAACAAGTCGGGCGATGAAATCGCGCACTCGGGCCGCAAGATCAACCACCAGATTCTGAAAGACATTCAGAAGGCGAAGGTCAGCGAAATCGAAGTCGACATCACCGACCTCGAAGGGGCGTGGACTGCCGGCGACATCGTCGACACCACCACCGGCGAAGTCATGCTCGAAGCCAACTCCGAGCTGACGGCTGACAAGGTTTCGAAGATTCTGGATTCCGGTGTCGTCGAGATGAGCCTGTTCTTCCCCGAGCGCGACGACGTGGGCACGGTCATCAGCCAGACCCTGAAGCGCGATTCGGTGAAGACGCCGCAGGAAGCATTGATCGAAATCTACCGCAAGCTGCGTCCCGGCGACCCGCCGACGCTCGATACGGCCACGGCCCTGTTCCATGGCATGTTCTTCGACCCGCGGAAGTATGACTTCTCGCGTGTGGGCCGCTTGAAGTTCAACATCAAATTGTTCGAGAACCAGGAAGCGACCAGTCTCGACAAGCGCACGCTCGATCCCGACGATTTCTACGCGACCATCGCGTACCTGCTGAAACTGCGCAAGAACATCGGCGCGGTCGACGACATCGATCACCTCGGCAACCGCCGCGTCCGCGCGGTCGGCGAGTTGATGGAGAACCAGTTCCGCATCGGCCTGGTCCGCATGGAACGCGCCATCAAGGAAAAGATGAGCGTGTACCAGGAAATGTCGACGGCCATGCCGCACGATCTGGTCAATGCCAAGCCGGTGATGGCCGCGATCCGCGAATTCTTCGGATCGTCCCAGCTGTCGCAGTTCATGGATCAGACCAACCCGCTCTCCGAGATTACGCACAAGCGGCGTCTCTCGGCTCTTGGGCCGGGCGGTCTGTCGCGGGAGCGCGCCGGATTCGAAGTCCGCGACGTTCACCCCACGCACTACGGCCGAATCTGCCCGATTGAGACGCCGGAAGGTCCGAACATCGGCCTGATCTCGTCGTTGAGCTGCTATGCCCGCATCAACGACTACGGCTTCATCGAATCGCCCTATCGCAAGATCAAGGGCGGACGCGTCATCGACTACATCACCATCGTCAACGTTGGCGACAGCGACTTCAAAGTCGGAGATCACCTCGAGAAGCACGAAATCGAGAAGATCAACAACGAATTGAAAGAGAAGCGCAAGAAGCCGGCGGCGATCGAGCCTTTCTCCTTCTATCTATCCGCTTGGGAAGAAGATCGCCACACGATCGCGCAGGCCAACGTGGAACTGGACGACAAAGGCCGCATTGTGGCCGAACTGGTCAACGCCCGCAAGGCCGGCAACTTCGTGCTGGTCAACCGCGAGGAAGTGGACTACGTCGACGTCAGCCCCAAGCAGCTCGTTTCCGTCGCCGCCTCGCTGGTTCCGTTCCTCGAGCACGACGACGCGAACCGTGCGCTGATGGGCGCCAACATGCAACGCCAGTCCGTGCCCTTGCTCCGCGCGCAAGCGCCGATCGTGGGTACAGGAATGGAAGGCGTCACCGCCCGCGACTCCGGAGCGGTGGTTCTTGCCCGCCGCAACGGCATCATCGATTCGGTCGACTCCGAGCGCATCATCGTGCGCGTCGAAGGCGAACACCATCCCACGCAGTTGTCGCGTGAAGTGGGCAGCGACATCTACCAGCTCACGAAGTTCAAGCGCTCGAACCAGAACACCTGCATCAACCAGAAGCCGGTGGTGAAAAAGGGACAGCGCGTGCTGAAGGGCGAGATCATCGCGGACGGTCCGTGTACCGATCACGGCGAGCTGGCGCTGGGCCGCAACGTCCTGGTCGCCTTCATGCCATGGCGCGGGTACAACTTCGAGGATGCGATCCTCGTCTCCGAGAAGATGGTGAAAGAGGATTACTACACCTCGCTTCACATCGAGGAGTACGAGATCGAAGCCCGCGATACGAAGCTCGGGCCGGAAGAAGTCACGCGCGACATTCCCAACGTCAGCGAGTCCATGCTGCGCAATCTGGACGAAGCGGGCGTGATTCGCATCGGTGCCAGCATCAAGCAGGGCGATATCCTGGTGGGCAAAGTCACGCCCAAGGGTGAAACCCAGCTCACGCCGGAAGAAAAACTGCTCCGCGCGATTTTCGGCGAAAAAGCCGGCGACGTACGCGACGCTTCCCTCTACTGCCCGCCGGGCATCGAGGGCGTGATCGTCGATGTGAAGATCTTCTCGCGCAAGGGCCAGGAAAAGGATGAACGCGCCAAGGCCATCGAAGCCACGCAGATCGCGAAACTGGAAAAGAACCTTTCGGACGAAATCCGGATTCTGACCGACGAGCGCCTGAAGCGCCTGGAGAACATCCTGGGCGGCAAGGAAGTGCAGGCCGACCTGCACGACGAGCGCACCAACAAGCGCCTTCTGACCAAGGGCAACCTGCTTACTCGGGACGAGATCGAGCGCATCTCGACCCGCAATCTGAAGCGCATCAAGTATGCCGACAAGGATCCGCGGGTGAACGAGCAGATCGACGAGATCGAAGAGATGACTTCGCGTCAGATCGACGTGCTCAAGAAGATCGTCAACGAGAAAAAAGAAAAACTCACCAAGGGCGACGAACTTCCGCCGGGCGTGATCAAGCTGGTCAAGGTCTACATCGCCATGAAGCGCAAGCTGAGTGTGGGCGACAAGATGGCCGGCCGTCACGGCAATAAGGGCGTCATTGCCCGTATTCTGCCGGAAGAAGATATGCCGTACCTCGAAGACGGAACGCCCGTGGAAATCGTGCTCAACCCGCTCGGCGTACCCAGCCGTATGAACGTGGGCCAGATTCTCGAAACCCACTTGGGATGGGCTGGCTTCGTACTGGGTGAGAAGATCACGCAATTGCTCAAGGAGAACACGCGTACCGAAGCCATCCGGCGCGAGTTGAAGGCGTTGTTCAAAGGCTCGCAGCTGTCTGACATCATCTCCGACATGAGCGATGAAGAACTGGAATCCGTGGCCCCGACCCTGACCAAGGGCGTGTTCATGGGTTCACCAGTATTCGACGGATCCAAGGAAGGCGAGATCAAGGCGCTGCTCGAACACGCCGGTCTGCCGACTTCGGGCAAGACGACTCTTCACGACGGCATGACCGGAGAGAAGTTCGAACAGCCCGTCACCGTGGGTTACATCTACATGCTGAAGCTGTCGCACCTGGTGGACGACAAGATTCACGCGCGTTCCATCGGTCCGTATTCCCTCATCACCCAGCAGCCGCTGGGCGGCAAGGCGCAGTTCGGCGGACAGCGTTTCGGGGAGATGGAAGTCTGGGCGCTGGAAGCCTACGGCGCGGCGTTCATCCTGCAGGAGCTGCTGACGGCGAAGTCCGACGACGTATACGGCCGCACCAAGATTTACGAGGCCATCGTCAAGGGCGAAGCCGCCATGGAGCCGGGCGTACCCGAATCGTTCAACGTGCTGATCCGCGAGCTGCAGTCGCTCTGCCTCGATGTGGAATTGATCAAGGCCGGCGAGAAAAAGCCGACGGCCAGCGCGGCGGCAGATTGAGAAAACAGTTCTCGGTTCTCAGTTCCCAGTTCTCAGTTAGCTCTGAGGCGGGACTGAGAGCCGGAACGCAGGTTTAGAAAGACTTTTGAAACATCCGCCACCGCGGCATTCGCTCTCGATGCCGCGTGAAAGGCAAGAAGTTCACTCCCGGTTCTAACTGAGAACTGGGAACCGAGAACTGAGAACTGGTCAGGAGGGCCGTCAGCGGACGCGTCAGAACCGCAGGAAGCGGAGGAACACCTTGTTTCGTTCGAGCCCATTCGAAATGGCAAATGTGATCGCGGACTTCGACGCCATTCGCATCAGTCTGGCCTCTCCGGAAAAAATCCGGAGCTGGTCGCACGGCGAAGTGACCAAGCCCGAGACCATCAACTACCGCACTTTCAAGCCGGAGCGCGACGGGTTGTTTTGCGCGCGCATCTTTGGCCCGGTCACGGACTGGGAGTGCTTGTGCGGCAAGTACAAGCGCATGAAGCACCGCGGCGTGATCTGCGACAAGTGCGGCGTGGAAGTCACGCTGTCCAAAGTTCGCCGTGAGCGCCTGGGCCACATCGAGCTGGCTTCGCCCTGCTCCCATGTGTGGTTCTTCAAGGGACTGCCCAGCCGCATTGGACACCTGCTCGATATTTCCCTGCGTGATCTTGAGTCCGTGCTTTATTTCGAAGCCTACGTCGTGGTCGAACCCGGCGACGCTCCGGTGAAAGAGCGCGAGGTGATCAAGGACGAAGCCAAGTTCCGCGAACTCGACCAGCAGTACCGTCCCGCCGGATTCAAGGCCATGATGGGCGCCGAGGCGATCAAGGAACTGCTCAAACGCGTCGATACCGACGGCCTTTCCACCGAACTGCGCGAGAAGATGAAGAACGAGAGCTCGCTGCAGAAGCGGCTCAAGTACGCCAAGCGCTTGAAAGTGGTTGAGGCCTTCCGCAAGAGCGGCAACAAGCCGCACTGGATGATTCTCGACGTGATCCCGGTCATTCCCCCGGAGCTGCGCCCCCTGGTTCCACTCGATGGCGGCCGCTTCGCGACGTTCTGACTTGAACGATCTTTATCGCCGCGTCATCAACCGCAACAACCGGTTGAAGAAGCTGATGGACCTGCACGCTCCCGAAGTCATCGTACGCAACGAAAAGCGCATGCTGCAGGAAGCTGTCGACGCCCTGTTCGACAACGGACGCCGTGGCCGCGTTCTGCGTGGCGCCAACAACCGCCCGCTGAAGTCGCTCTCCGACACGCTGAAAGGCAAACAAGGACGCTTCCGCCAGAACCTGCTCGGCAAGCGCGTGGACTACTCCGGACGTTCCGTCATCGTGGTCGGCCCCGAACTCAAGCTGCACCAGTGCGGACTGCCCAAAAAGATGGCTCTCGAACTGTTCAAGCCGTTCATCTATCACCGGCTCGAACAGACTGGCAACGTCACCACCATCAAGCAGGCCAAGGAAATGGTGGAGCAGCAGGAACCGATTGTCTGGGACATCCTGGAAGAAGTCATCAAGGACCATCCGGTGCTGCTGAACCGCGCGCCTACGCTGCACCGCCTGGGCATTCAGGCTTTCGAGCCGGTGCTGGTGGAAGGCAAGGCCATCAAGATTCATCCGTTGGTCTGCACGGCGTTCAACGCCGACTTCGACGGCGACCAGATGGCGGTTCACATTCCGCTGTCTCCGGAAGCGCAAGTCGAAGCCAGCGTGCTGATGCTGGCGTCGCACAACATTCTTTCGCCCGCTTCCGGTCAGCCCATCACCGTGCCCACGCAGGACATGGTGCTCGGGCTCTATTACCTGACAAAGGCGAAGCCGGGTGCCAAGGGCGAAGGCCGCGCTTTTGCCAACATTGAAGAAGTGCTGATGGCGCTGGACGCGGGCGCGGTGGAAACGCTCAGCCCGATCCGCCTCCGCTACTCGGGCGAACTGATCGACCTGACCACGGCTTACGACGATCAGGACATCATCCACACCGAGCCGGTACAGGTCGAGCGCGCCTTCATTAACACGACCGTGGGCCGCGCGATTCTGAACGACCAGCTGCCTGAGGGCATGCCGTACATCAACGGTCTGCTCAAGAAAAAAGGTATTGGCGCGCTGGTCAACTACGGATATCTGCGGTTCGGACTCGAAACCACGGTCAAGATGCTCGACGAGGTCAAGACGCTGGGTTTCCGTTTTGCGACTCGCGCCGGCTTGTCCATCGGCATCGACGACATGGTCATCCCGGACAGCAAGAAAGTCCTGGTCAAAGACGCCGAGAAGCAGGTCGTCGCCGTTCAACAGCAGTATCTGGATGGCGCCATCACCAACGGCGAGCGCTACAACAAGGTCATCGAAATCTGGTCGGCAATCACGGAAAAAGTGGCCGACGAAATGTTCGGTGAAATGCAGCGGCGCGACAAGGAAGGCGAACTCAATCCGATCTACGTCATGGCCGACTCCGGCGCTCGCGGATCGAAACAGCAGATCCGCCAGCTCTCCGGCATGCGCGGATTGATGGCCAAGCCTTCCGGTGAAATCATCGAGTCTCCTATTACGGCCAATTTCCGTGAAGGGTTGACGGTCTTGGAGTACTTCGTCTCGACGCACGGCGCCCGCAAGGGACTGGCCGACACGGCGCTCAAGACGGCGGACTCCGGCTACCTCACTCGTCGCCTGGTCGATGTGGCGCAGGATGTAATCATCAGCGAGTACGACTGCGGCACGGTCGACGGCATCTACGTGCAAGGTATCGTGGAAGCCGGCGAGATCATCGAACCGTTGCGCGACCGCATCGTCGGCCGCGTGTCGCTCGAGAAGATCAAAGACTATGACGGCAACGTCATCGTCGACATCAATCAAGAGATCACGGAAGATCTCGCCGGAGCGATTCAGGCTGCCGGCATCGAGCGCGTGAAAATTCGTTCGGTGCTGACCTGCGAATCGAAACGCGGGGTTTGCGTCATGTGCTACGGCCGCAACCTCGCGTCCGGACGTCTCGTCGAACTCGGCGAAGCAACCGGCGTCATCGCGGCGCAGTCCATCGGCGAACCGGGAACCCAGCTCACCATGCGTACCTTCCACATCGGGGGTACCGCGTCGCGAGTCTCCGAGCAGTCGCGTCTGGATGCCAAAAACAACGGCAACGTGCGCTTCATCGGATTGCAGACCGTCAAGGCAAAGTCGGGCGATCTGGTGGTGATGAACCGCCAGGGCTCGATCGCGGTCGTCGACGAAAAGAATCGCGAGCGCGAGCGTTACTCGGTCGTGTATGGCGCCAAGCTAAAGGTGAACGACGGCGATCCGGTCACGCTCGGCCAGGTCATGGTTGAGTGGGATCCTTACACCTTCGCCATCCTGACTGAAATCGGCGGCACGGTCCAGTTCAAGGACTTGCAAGAAGGTGTGACTCTCCACGAAGAAGTGGACGAGGTCACCGGCCTGTCGCGTCACGTGGTCGGCGATTCGCCCGACGAGAAGCGCCAGCCCGCGATTGTGGTCAAAGGCAAGAGCAGCAAGCGCTACCTCATGCCTTCCCGCGCCCACCTTATGGTGCAGGACGGCGACACCGCTTCTCCGGGCGACGTGCTGGCAAAGATCCCGCGCGAAACCACCAAGACCAAGGACATCACCGGTGGTCTGCCGCGCGTGGTCGAGCTCTTCGAGGCCCGCAAGCCGCATGAGACCGCGGTCATCAGCGAAATCGATGGCACGGTCAAGTTCGGTGAGGTTTCGAAAGGGCAGCGCAAGATCTACGTGGTGGCCGACAACGGCACTGAGAAGGAATACTCGGTTCCACGCGGCGTTCACATCAACGTGCAGGAAGGCGAGCGCGTCAAGGCCGGCGAACCGCTGATGGACGGCCCGCTCAACCCGCACGACATCCTGGCTGTGCTTGGCGAAAAAGAACTGCAGGCTTACCTGGTGAACGAAATCCAGGAAGTTTATCGCCTGCAGGGCGTCAACATCTCGGACAAACACATCGAAGTGATTGTCCGCCAGATGATGCGCTGGGTGAAGGTCGAGGACGTGGGCGACACGCGGTTCCTGCTCGAAGAGCAGACCGACAAGTTCGCCTTCCGCGAAGAGAACGAGCGCGTGATTGCGCAGGGCGGCAAGCCGGCTACTGGACGGCCTCTGCTTCTGGGCATCACGAAAGCATCGCTCTCCACCGACTCGTTCATCTCGGCGGCGTCGTTCCAGGAGACCACGCGCGTGCTCACCGAAGCCTCGATCAATGGCAAGGTGGACCACCTGCGCGGCCTGAAAGAGAACGTCATTGTCGGACGCCTCATCCCTGCCGGTACCGGCATGGAGTACTACCGCAACGTGCGCCTCTCGCCAGAGATGGAAGAGGCCGCGGCCAAGGTACAGGCGGAAGTCTCGGCGGCGTACGAAGAAGCCGAGCGCGCTCTCGAGATGATGCGGCACGAGGGCGAAACCGACGATCTGCCCGCGGAACTCCCCGCGGCCGAGTAGTCAAAACTGAAGCCAGCTTCGGGGGCGAGCGACTTCGCCCCCGAACCTGCTTCTGCACCGGTTTCTAACTACGAATGCACGCTAACCCCCAGCGATTGCCCTTTGAGGAACCCGGCGAACTTCCTTCTTTGCGTCCAGTGCCTCCTGGCCCTAAGCTAGGGCTGCGCATGGTACGCTTCCTCCGCATATTGCGACTGGCCTTCTGGCGTGCGTTTGTCCACGACGCCTTCGCCACCGCCAAGGCGTCGGCCTATTCCTCGATTCTTACGTTTTTCCCGGTCCTGCTGATTATCGGATCGACTTTGGCGAGTTGGCGAAAGGGCCAGCCTTACTTGCGGGAAATCTCTTACGCCCTGGGCAGCATCCTGCCGGCGGGCGGAAACACCGCGCTGAGCTATCTCAAGGGCGCCGCAAAGCATCCTGTGAGCATGGTGATCACGACTTCCGTGATCACGCTGTGGACTGCGTCCGGCGTCATGATCTCCTGGATGGAAGGCTTCCGCCGTTGCTATGAACTGCCGAAAACCTGGGGCCTGGTGAAGGAGCGCCTGATCGCTTTTCTGCTGGTCGTTTTCGCGCTGGTTCCGATGACCTTCGCCACGCTTCTGGTGGCCGTGGGCAGCAAGTTCGAGACGCGCCTCCTGCCCTACATCGATCCCGATTTCAGCGTCTACGTGTTGTTGCTCTGGGGCTCGATTCGCTGGGTGATCGCCACTCTCACCAGCATTGCGGTGATTGCGCTGATCTACCATCACGCGGTTCCGCGCACGCAGCCCTGGCACAGCGTGATGCCCGGCGCCATGCTCGCAACCATCCTATGGTTTTCGACGACGGTTGGGTTTCGCGCCTACCTTCAGCATTTCGGCGACTTCGCCACGATTTACGGATCACTTGGCGTCGCCATGGCGCTGCTGGTATGGATGTACATGATTTCCCTGGTAGTCCTGGTAGGCGCGGAATTCAATGCCTTGCTGTTCCCTCGAGCCATGCTGGGGAAAGAACTCACGGCGATCAATTCGGTCAAGCCGCTATAGCCCGCACGTCTTTACGGTTGTCCTTAACGTCGCTCGTTCGTAACATCAGCAACATTTCTGATCGAGGAATATTTGAAAGCGCGTCGAAAAAACAAGAGGGTGGAACACTCCCCCGAGACAGCCCGCTCATCGCCAGAACTTTCTCCCAAGTCTTCCCCCCGCCGCGCGAAAATCATATGCACCATCGGTCCCGCCTGCAATACGGAAGCAGCCATGCGCGACCTGCTTCGCCTGGGGATGGACATCGCCCGCCTCAACTTTTCCCACGGCACACACGAAGATCACGCTCATAACATCCAGCGCCTGCGCCGTGCCGCCGAGCGCGAAGGACGCACCGTCTGCATCCTGCAGGATTTGCAAGGTCCGAAAATCCGCACCGGCCCTTTGGAGCGGCACGAGCCTGTTCTGTTGAAGACGGGGTCAGTCGTCACCATCACGCCTCAAGATGTGCCCGGCACGGGCATGCGCATCTGCACCACGTTCCCCGATCTTGCTCGCGAACTCACGGCTGGCGCCCGCATCCTCCTGAGCGATGGCTTGATCGAGCTGCGCGTACGCGGAATTCGCGGTAACAATGTGCTGTGCGACGTTCTCAACGGCGGCATGTTGGGAGAGCACAAGGGAATCAATCTTCCCGGCATTGCTCTTTCCATTCCGGCGCTGACCGCAAAAGATCGCAAAGACCTCGAATTCGGTCTGAAGCACGGCGTGGACGCGGTCGCGCTTTCGTTCGTCCGCAGAGCCGCCGACGTCAGCATGGTCAAGCAGATCATCGCCACGCATCAGAGCGATGTTCCCGTCATTGCCAAACTGGAAAAGCCGCAAGCCATCGATCACCTCGAAGAGATTCTCGAAGCCGCCGACGGAGTCATGGTCGCCCGCGGCGACCTCGGCGTAGAAATGGCGCCGGAAAAAGTTCCCGTGATTCAGAAACACGTGATTCGCCGCGCCTCCGCGTGGCGCAAGCCCGTCATCACCGCAACTCAGATGCTCGAATCGATGATCGAAAATCCGCGCCCCACGCGTGCCGAAGCAAGCGACGTGGCCAACGCCGTCTTCGACGGCACCGATGCCGTTATGCTCTCGGCCGAAACCGCCAGTGGCCAGTATCCTCGCGAATCGGTCGCGATCATGTCGCGCATCGTGGTGGAAGCCGAATGCAACATGGGCGACTTCGTCCAGTACCGCCGCCGCCGCGAACACCGTGGACTTTCCGTAGCCGAAACCATCTGCGAATCCATCGCTCACTCCGCCGAAGATCTGCCCATGGGCGCCATCGCCGTTTTCACCGAGACCGGCAATACCGCCCGCATGATTTCGAAATACCGCCCGAAAGCCGCCATCTACGCTTTCGCCCACACGGAGACCGTGGTGCAGCGCATGAATCTTTACTGGGGAGTGCATCCGGTGCGCTGCCCCCAGGCGCGGTCAGCGGAACAGATGGTGACGATGGCCGAGCAGGATCTTGTTCGCCGCGGCCTGCTGAAGCCAAGGGACGTCCTGGGAGTCGTCGCCGGCACGCGCCAGGCCTCCGGTTCCACGAATCTCATGCGGTTGCACGTGGTTACCGACGAAGAAGCCGAGCGCATCTCTCATCCTAAGGAGCCGCATCCCAAGAAACCGCGCTCCGCCCCGCGCCGCAGGCTATAATCCACCCTTATGCCGCAGGAGATACTCTCAGTGGCTGTCTGGGAACCCGTGCCTGACATGGAAGCCGCGTCGCTGGCCACCCTCCGCGAGCTCAGTTCCATCCTCGCCGCCAGAGGCTACGGACGCGACCTCCTCTATCGCGACCGCGAATCGCACTATGTCCTGCTGCGCCACTGGAAGTCAGAAGAAGCGCGCAGCGCCGCCCAGGAAGATCCCGACATGCTGCGCTGCTGGGCCCGCCTGGGAAATGAAATTCAAATCGTGAAAGTCTACGAGACTCTCAGCGAAGTCTCACTGGACCAAGCGAAATAGCTTATCGGGTCGCGTAGGGGACAGCCGCCTCGGCTGTCCGGCCAGAACCTGCGCTGAGTGAAGTCGAAGGGGCGAAGCTCGGCCCAGCGAATATGAACCTGCTCTAAAATGCTCTTGGACTATCTCATGCCCATGATCTCAGCCCGCCAGTTTGTGGACAATACCGTCGATCCGAAAGTGCGCGGCTTTCTCCATCTTCCTGATACTCCCAATGGAGACGGGTTCGTCCTGACCCATGGCGCCGGCTCCAGCGCCGCAGCCCCGCTTCTCGTAGCCCTGGCCGAAACTTTTAGCGCGAACGGCTTTGCCGTGCTGCGCTGCGATCTCCCCTATCGCCAATCCAGGTCCTTCGGTCCACCCGGCCCCGGCGACGCCGCTCGCGACCGCGCCGGTCTAAAGAATGCCCTCACCGCCCTGAGAAAAATGATTCCCAGCCGACTTCTGCTCGGAGGCCATTCCTATGGCGGACGCCAGTCCAGCATGCTCTGCGCCGAAGACCCCGCACTCGTCGCAGGTCTGCTGCTGCTTTCCTACCCTTTACATCCGCCGCGTAAACCCGAACAGCAGCGCACCCAGCATCTGCCCGACCTGCGCACGCCGACGCTGTTCGTTCACGGCACACGCGACCCCTTCGGCTCCATCGCCGAGATGGAGCGCGCTCTGAAGATGATTCCCGCGAAAACGAAATTGCTGGCGATCGAAGGAGCCGGCCACGATCTGGGATTCAAAGGAAAGGCCAAGCGGGAAACACTGCCCAAGCAGATATTTTCTGAACTAACAGAACTCTTATCGTAGAGACGTTGCTGGCAACGTCTCTCTCGCCATCATTCGGAACACCGCCAGCGGAGACGTAGCAAGCCACGTCTCTACGAAGCGGTTTCTAGTTCACCCATCCCGACTTCGACCCGCCATTCCCCTTGCGCGTATCGTCATCCGGCGGAATGTAGTTGCCATGCTCGTCGAAGTGGACCTGGCGATCGTGCTTCTGCATGTAGACTTCGAACTTCTTCGCCGCCCGCCGCCGCTTCCAGCGGTAGTAGGAATTGCGCATGCCGTAATAGCGTTCCGCGAATCCGACGTTCACCAGCGCTGGCTTCAACCCGCGTCGCACGTACAGATAGCCAAAGAACAACCCGCCCAGATGGGCCACATAAGCAACTTGGCCGCCACCCGACATGGCCAGAGCCAGCGTGACCACGATGAGAATTCCAACAAAATACTTGGCCTTGATCATAAAGGGAAACGGAATCAACATAATTTCGTTGTCCCCGAACAACATTCCAAACGCGATGAGAATGGCGAAGACGCCACCTGAAGCGCCAACCGTCGGAGTGTCAGGCCCCCCAAGCACATGCGTGTACGCGACGCCGATCGTCGTAATCGCCGCGCCGATTACACCGACCGAATAAAGCTCAATGAAGCGGCGCTTGCCCCACGCGGCCTCGAAGGCCGAGCCAAACATCCAGAGTCCCAGCATGTTCCCGAACCAGTGCCAGAAGCCCACGTGCAGGAAGCTGTACGTCACGATCTGCCACAATGCCCCGTGATGAACCACCGCCTCCGGCTTCAGCTCAAAGAGCCGGAATCCGAGCCGCACCACATCGGGCAGGAACATCCCCAATAACTCCATGAGCAGGAAGATGCCCGTGTTGATGCCCAGCAGCCAAGTCACCGCTCGGGTGAATGGGGGCAGGCTCAACGTCATGGGTTCGCCGGTTCGCCGCACTGAATTACCTCTCGCTCAATTCTAGTCGCACAGCTGTCGAAAGATGACTATCCATTGGACAACCAGCCTAAGGGTTGGCCGCTTCTGATCTTAGCAGGCTGCGGCGGCGTGAGGGCAAAGCCACAGGGGCACCGTCGCAGCCACCACCTGGAATCGTACAAAAAAGGCAGAAGGAGGCTTCGTGAAAGCTAGATTTTTGCTGCTGCTTTGTGCGGTTTTGTATTCACTCCATGCGAATGCCCGGGATAGCGGTCGAATGGAGGTTTTCGGCGGATACTCCTATATCGGTTATTACTACTACCCAGCCTACTCGGGGCCATGGACGCTCTCTAACTTCAACGGGTGGGAAGCTTCGGCCGCTGTCAAACTAATCCCACACGTGGGAGTAGAGGGGGACTTTGGGGGCTTATACGGCCCGACCTATTGCGTCGAGACTTGTGCTCTCGGTTCCAGGGACAGAATCCGAACCTACATGGGCGGGCCGCGTGTGACGGCAAGTGTTCGCAAGGCCAGCTTCTACGGGCATGTACTCTTTGGGGAACTAACCTATAAGGTGCATGCCAAAGCAACCACCGAGGTGCCCGCGTTCTCCTCCTCCGACACATCCTTCGCGATGGCTTTGGGCGGTGGCGCGGACTTCTGGTTTAGTCGCCGCATCGGAGCGCGGTTGTTGCAGGTTGACTATCTCAGAAACAACAACACCGAACCTGGGTATTTCGCGCATCCAGGGCAGCACGCCAACTTCCGGATCTCAACTGGCGTTATCTTCCGCTTTGGACATTAGCGAGGAATTCGCTGCGGCTCGGCCTTTTATCGCTCTGGAACCGGTACCACCGGTAGACTGCGATGGCCCGCCTGGTCAACGGCCCTTACCGCGAAGATGACGTTATCCTTCGAGAGCTTCAGCGTGGCGCGAGTGCCGCTGCCCACGCCCTGCGCGTGCTTCCACTCGGGACTGGTCGTCGCCCGCCACACCACTTCATATTCCGCGGGCAAACCACCCGGCGAAGCCTCCCATGTCAGCGTGGTGTCATTCTCCAAGTCTTTGGTCAAGATATGCACATTGGCCGGAGGCGCCGGGGCTGCGGCTAACGACGCCAGTGTCGCCGCGTTCAGCCGCGCCACGAGCGCCACATAGTCGTAGTCCACAAACTTCAGCAAATCGCCATACTCGATGCCGTTTTCCATCCGCACGTTCTGATGCTGATGATGGAAGTCCTCACGAAACTCCGTAAGGCGAACGGCCGCGAATCCCTGTTGGTTGAACGAATAATGATCTCCTCCACGCAGAAAGCGATCCAGCCGGAACACCAGCATCGGCTTCACACCCACATCGTAGGTCCGACCGACATCTGCGATGTACCGCGCCAGTTCCCGCGATCCAGAATCGCTTTCCCCGCCCAGGCCGCGAATGCGCCGGATGTCCTGCTCCGTCGCCGCCACCGGCACGCCCTCGGAAAACACTCGAATCACAGAATGATCCTGCTCCGGATTCTTGTCGCCGCCGACAATGTCGTTGTTGAGGACTGCTTCCAAGTCCCAACCCTGCTCCTTCGCCATCTTCGCGAAATGACGGCTGCCGTTCAGTCTTTGCTCTTCCCCCGCGACGGTGAGAAAAACAATCGTTGCCGGAAACTTCATCTTGCTCAGCACGCGCGCACATTCCAGGCTGACGGCGGTTCCGCTGCCATCGTCGTTCGCCCCTGGCGCGTCGCCGTTCACGTCGAGCGTGTCGCTATTGCGCGAATCGTAGTGCCCCGTCACCAGCACAATTCGGTTCGCGCTGGCAGGATCGGTCCCCTTCAGAACCGCGTAAACATCGGTAATTTCCGTCGCTTTTGGAATGCGCTCGGTGGGCTCTTCCGTGAAGCTGTCGACCTTAACCTCCAGGCATCCGCCGCAATCTTTCGAATAGCGCTCGAACTCCGACTTTATCCATTCCCGCGCCGCGCCAATACCGTGCCCCGCGGCGATGGATTGCGGATCCTGCGCCGAGAGCGTCAGCCGCGTGCCGAAGCTGACCAGCTTCTCGATGTTTGCTTGAATACGTTGCGCGGAAATTTGCCGCAAGGCCGCCGCGATCTGCGGATCGGCTGTAACCGTCGGCTCAGACTTGGCCGATTGCGCCGCACAGCCCATCGCCACTGACAGAAGCGCGGCTGCGATACAGTATGTTGCCTTATGGAAATGGAGCATGGTTTTGATGTCCTCGTCCAGGTAAATTCCGTTGTGGGAGAGCGATTTCCTGTCGCCCGGAGAAATCGCGCCTCTGCAGCCCGTGCCCCTTGACCTACAGCCGGGGGAGAATCTAAATATTAACAGGAGGCTCTAATCGGCGAGGGAGGCTTTATGGTTCTTTGTCCCGAATGCGAAACCAATCTGGACGTTGAAGAGGAAGAGGTTGACGAGGGGGAGGTGATTTCCTGCCCCGAATGTGGCACCGATTTTGAAGTCGTCACCACCAGTCCGCTCGAATTGAAAGCCGTGGAAGAAGGCTACCTGGAAGAAGATGAAGAAGAATCGGAGGAAAACGAAGACGGTGACTTCTCTTAAACTTCCCACGGGCCAGCCTTTTCCAAGGTTGTTTCACCTGGTTTTTTTTCTGATCGTACTTCTGTTGCCGGCCCTTAGCTCGCAGAGAGGGCTGATCGCATCCCCAAAATCCAAGGACAAAGACAAGCCCTACGCTCTCATCGCCGGGACGGTCTGGGGTCCGGACGATCATCCCGTGTATGGCGTCACGGTGAAAATCCGGCGCGCCACGGATAAAGCCAAGAAGGCCCGCTGGGAGGTCTATTCCGACCACATGGGCGAGTTCGCCCAGCGCGTTCCTGCCGGCGAAGCCGACTACATCATCTGGGCCGATCTTAAGGGCTTCAAACCCGCCGACGGCAAGCCTCTGCACCTGGTCCAACAAGTCACCGTTCATATTTATAACGACGAACGAGAAGATACTGGATTGCACCTGGCTCACTAACCGGTGACGTAGCAAGCCGTGAGACAATAGCTACAGGATGAATCGCAAACGCTCCATAATCAAGGCTCTGACTGTGGCTTGCGCGCTACTGGTGACTCTGAGCGCTGTGTCGAGCGCCGCGCCCGACAAAAAGGATAAGACGGTCGGGCGGCTGCTGTACGGCAAGGTGCTCGACCCGCAGGACAACCCTCTTCCCGATGCGGTCGTCTACCTGACCAACACGCGGACTCGATCCGTGAAGACGTATATCGTGGGCACGGACGGCACCTACCGCTTCCCCGCGCTCTCTACGGGCATCGATTACGAGGTCTATGCCCAATATAAGGGCCACAAGAGCGACACCAAATCGGTCAGCCAATTCGACGACCGCTCCCAGGTGTATGTCGATCTGAAAGTCAATACCCGGTAGCCCCAGGGCCGAACCTTTTCATGCAACTTTTCAGTGTCCTCCCGGGTTCAACATAATGGGTGTATCTGTTTGGAGGGAACTGTGAACCAAATGCATTCTCACAAATCCAATCGTAGGGCCTTGGCTGTGAAGGCCGTTTTGGCGTGCGTGACGCTGCTTTGCGCCGCATCCGCCTTCGCGCAAGGCGGCGCCATGAGCCCCTACCAGGATGAAAGGGACGGCGTCAGCGCCGGCGGCAAATGGATGGAGTTTCAATCGGAAGACAAGATGACCGGAGCCAAGAAAGTCCGCTTCGAACTTCTGGCCGACAATTATTTTCGCGAAGATCCCAATTACCCGCCCAGAGTCGAGCTGTTTTGCGAGGATGGCAAGCTCAAGTTGGCCGGCTTCAATCCCGGGGTTCGACTTCCTCCTCCCAATCGTCCCGGTTTTTGGGGCCAGCCTCAACTGGAAGTGATGGTTCGCGTTGACGACACACACGGCCGTCACGGCTGGAACTGGGTGCGAGGCCACTTCCTTTCCATGGACAAGGGTACGACTCGCGGTTTGATCGGCGCGCAGGTGTTTAAGGTCGAGCTGCCAACCAGGAGCGGACGCCAAATCGCGGAATTCACGCCCGCGGGTCTGGATCTGGATCAAGTTCGTCAGGCCTGTGATCTGACTCCGAAAAAACCGAGCAAAGATTGATTTCCGAACAGCCCCATCCATGGGTTTTTTGTTGCGGGGGTGGGGCCAATTCAAAGTTGCGCCTCACCTCTCATTTCAAGTAGCATTTGCCCCAACCTCTGGGGGCATATGCGCGGCAATTCCGACCCTTCCGGCTTCTTATCTGTCTTCTTCGTCCTCGGACTCTGGTCCTTTTTCAAGGGCTTCCGGGTCATGCGGGAATACAAAGTCCTCGAAGACACTCCTCGTATCCCAATTCGCAGCGTGCCCATGGGATTTGTCCATATTCGTGGCATAGCCGAGAGCAGCGAGGTCTTTTCCAGTCCGGTCAGCCACACACCATGCTGCTTCTACAAGGTGGAGATCGACGAATGGAGGTCGAACGGCAAAAGCAAGACTTGGAAGCCCTGCTGCATCGACAGGAACGGCTATCGCTTCCATCTGGCAGATGACACCGGCAAGATCCTGATTGATGCGCACGCCGCTGAATACGACTTGCCATTGGCAGCCACGCGGGTCGTAAGCTCCGAGACGCCGGCGGCATCTGCGCCAACGACGGCCGATACCGATTTGCTCAAGTACGTGAGTTATGCCCGGATGCACAGCATGACGGACCGGGTGGGCCAGTGGATCGACAAACGATTGGATAAGCCGGGAGCGGCCGAGAACCCGCAAATACAGGCGAAGCGGGATGCATTTCGAGCCTTGTTCGCGGGCGTGCCCGCTATGACGCAGGGCGGCAAGCCTCCGATTGAAGCGCTGCAGAAACTGGCCACCTTTTCCGGTCCGCTCAGCGACCCGGAAAAAGAAGAGAAGCGGCAAATGTTTCTTCAACGTTTACAGCTGGCGGAAGCGGCGAATGAGAGCGGACTTCTCTCCGGTCTGATGCCGTCACCGCAATTGGCGGAGGGACGCTTCCGCCTGCGCGAATTCGTGGTCGCACCTGGGCAGGAATACTTGATCAGCGGGACCTGCGTCGAGAACTCGATGGGAGATCAGGATCGCTGCCTGATCGCGAAGGGCCACAACGAGCCAACGTTTGTGATCTCAACCAAAAGCGACTCCGAGATTCATCGAGCGTTGGAAAAGCGTGCCCTCCTGATGATACTGGGCGGCGCCGCCGTGGCACTTGCGTGCGCGGCAGGTCTACTGGCTCACTTTGGATTGCATTAATTTTCGACGTGCAGGGAAAGGGAGAGGTGGCGGTGGGTGGCAGCTTAATCACGGGACTGGCATTTTTCCTGTTCGCGGCCGGTGTGTTGATCTACACCGTGATCCTCTATAACGGGCTGGTGCGGTTGCGCAATGAGAATGACCGCGCATGGGCCAACATCGATGTGCTTCTCAAGCAGCGTCACGACGAGATCCCCAATCTGGTCGAGACCGTCAAGGGATACATGCAACACGAGCAGCAGACACTGCTCGCCGTGACCCAGGCGCGAACAGCGTCGATCGGCGCGGCCAGCATCGGCCAGAAAGCGGTTGCCGACCTGCAGGTGACGAGCGCGCTGCGCGGACTGTTTGCCGTGGCTGAGAATTATCCGCAGCTCAAGGCCAACGAAAATTTCTTGAAGCTGCAGAACCGCATAACCGAACTGGAAGAGCGCATCGCCGACCGCCGCGAGTTCTTCAACGACGACGTCAACACCTACAACACGCGCATCGGCCAAATCCCCGAAGTATTCGTGGCCAGCTTCATGAGCCTGAAGCCGCGGCAGATGTTCAAAGTCTCCGACGAAGACCGCAGGCTGGTGGAAGTGGGTTTCCAGGGCCAGGGCGCCGCAGGAGTGTGACAGAAGCGGCGACGGAAAATGGTGCAAGTCTACGCATGGCACTATTTCCACGCTGAGAGGTCACGATTCAGCAGGGCCTCCAATGCATCGACTTCTCCCCGGAAGAGTTCGCGGAGCCTCACCCGTTGAGAAGGTGGCAATTCCGGAAATGCGCGACCGCCGCCGACGAAGAACTTCACCGTGCCCAGCCTTTTAGCGGCTTCCACGATCGCACCCAGCCGCTGCGCCTTCGACCAGTCGGCCAGCATGAGAGCCCCCGCGCGTCCAACAATAATGGCGCGGCTGCGTCATACTTTCAGTGGTGAGTACGCGACGCATGTGAGAAGGGCGCAGGTTCCGCCGCGGAGTTCCCACAAAATCCACCAGCTTGTCCAGATACGATTGGGGATCGGTTTGCATGTCTTCATGCACGGTTACCAGTACCTGCGAATGTCCGAACGTCCTCTGCCAGTCCTTCAGATGGGCGGCATACCGGCTCGATTCCATTAACTCGGGATCGCGCGTCAGAGCGTCCTCGAAGGTCCACGGGATCAAGCCATAAGCGCGCTTCAACCGGTAAAGCGACACAATCCGGTCCACCGGGTTCCGAAAGGTGCAGACAATTCTTGCCTGGGGTATGACTCGGGCGATCCGCTCGCGCGCTTCACGCGACGCGAAATAGGTGGGAGCAATTTCACCGACGACCTGTCCATCGGCAACTTTGCGATAGTGGGATCCGTACCAGGCGAGGCCGCGCTCGAAGTGTTTATCGAAAAAGCGCGTCTCCTTGGTGGGATGCGAAAGCCGCACGCACTCGCGCAACACCGTGTGCAGCCAACTCGTCCCCGTGCGGGGAGGACCAATCACCAAAAATGACGGCAGAGTAATTTTGCCGTCAAGTGCGGCTCTTGTCCCAAAACCGTTCATGGGCATTACGCAGGTTCCTCAAAAACTGGGTTGTTGCGTCGGCGGGTAAAGAAGGTGTCCGCGGAGGCTCATAGTGGATGCTTTCCACGGTGCGAGGGGTTGGCACAGAACTAAGTCTTGGGCTTGCGCGAAGTATTCGTGGCGAGGTTCATCTGTTTGAATCCAGGAAAGGTCGTTCGCGGGAAAGGCGCTTCTGGCGCGTACATGCCGGGGAATTTGGGGGCGACTGTAGTCGGCAACTTATTGATAGGCAGGCAGTTACTCCGGGTATGGCCTTCTGTCGTTTGTTGGTTGTATTTAGACGTTCGGCGTACAGACTTTCGTCACTAGCCGCTCGCCATACCTCGCAACTAAGCTTCGATGCGGGGGTTTGTTCCATCCATGATCAACACAATCACAAAGTCGCTTTTAGTCCTGGCAGCGGGTGGTCTGATGTTTGTTGGGGCCGCTGCTGCTCAACCTCAAGCTGGTCCGGGGCAAGTCGATCCCGGTCATCCGCGCGTCAATCAAGTCAATGGCCGCCAAACGAATCAGCAGAACCGCATCGCGAATGGCGTCAAGAACGGCAAGCTCACGCCAGGACAGACCTCGCGTCTAGAAAACCGCGAGCAGCACATTCAGAACCAGCAGAAGGCCGACATGGCAGCTCACAACGGTCACCTGACCAAGGCTGAACAGAACCACCTCAACCGGGAACAGAACCACGTGAGCAAGCGCATCTACAACGACAAGCATCCCAAATAGCTCGAACCTTTGACTTCCCAAGTTCAGGACAAAAGCCGCGGATGACCGTGGCTTTTTTCTTTTTGGGGTGGGTTTACCATTCGGTGCTTAGGCAGGGTTTAATGGGAATTGCCGCGGGGGATGCACGTCCCGGTTCGTTGAAATAACTGCCCTGTCTCCTCAAAAAGAGAGACAATGGCGCGCCGTGCTCAATCAGTACGTCAAATCCTTGTTATTCCATGAGCTGAGAGGATCCTTCCTTGAGACTGAGGGGGCCAGACCTCTCGATCAGATGGTCAACCTGTTCACAAGCGGAGCGAGCCTCCTGTAGGGATATGTGAGGTTTGAGGTCCACGAGTCTCTGAGCTCGCCGCCCGATCTGGTGGATGCCTTCCCGATCAACAATGAAGAATGCAGTCGCTAATCTCTCGAGTTCGGCTACTCCCTTGTCACTCAGCTCGTCCGCTATGAACTTGATCTGTTTCATATAGCGCGCGGTGGTCTTCGGGAATCTCTCCAAGAAAATCTCGCTGAACTGCGTGGGGACGTAGGTCGGCCCGTACCCTTCTCGTTTCACCGCAAGTTCCAGAAGGTCGTCCGCCTGCATGGACGAGAGCTCATCGCGGAGGTCGAATGAGAAGGGGCCGTGCCGGTAGAGGATGAACTCGAAACCAGCATCCACTCCCAACAAATCCTGAAGAAAAAAAGTAGCCTTCTGGATGTGAGTTTCCCCACACCAGCTACCTCTTTTCAGCATTTCGCGGTTCAACAATGTGAGCAGTGCTGCTCTTTGGCTGCGCTTCATGCTCTTCGTCCTCCTGTTCTCCGGCTGCGGCCAGGATTTTGTCTCGATTACCGTCGAGCCAGGTTTTGGCCTTGGCCTTTAGCTGTGGATCGATGAAAACATACTCCATCGCCGTGGGCTGCAGCTTGGACAGTGTTTCTGATGCTGAAATCGCAGGTTGAATGCGGTCGTCACGTCCGCGCACGGGGAAATCAGTAGCAACATTCTTGACCTTTGGCTTGTTGTAACGAATAGCTTCTGTTCCAAATTCACGTTCGGCAGCCCTCGCAATGGCCATGCCTGGTTCTGAGTTTACCTTAGCATCTTGTGGATCTCTTTCATAAAGAACCTTGAAATGACAGTGCCTCATTACGCAACGAGCAGGAATGTGGCCGGGATGTTTTGGATCGGAGGCCGCTATCCGCATCGCTGCGTTTACTTCGTCGTCCGTCATTCGCAGGTGGCCTTCAATGTCGATCGGGAACGTGCCTTCATGGAGTAGGCTGCCTTCAGACAGCCAAGCGGTCAAGAAGTCTCTCAGGTGGTGGTCGTATATCAGGCGGATCGGATGATAGTAGACTTGGGAGAACATGAAGTAACGGGCCAGGGCCAAAGCCTCCGCAGAATAAATTCCTCCTCCATTGATACCGAGGGCGGGTTCGCTGGAGCCCTCGAAGCTTGGCAGAATGCGAAGCTCGTCTATGAGCCTGTAGTGATCAAATTTTCCATAGGCAACTCCGGTGTGGTGAGAATCGCGAAGGAGGTAGTCAATCCGGTCAACTCCGAATGAGTCTCCGACGATAATCTCTGACAGTATTGTCTCCCATGGAGAGAACTGCAGATATTTGGCTTTCCGCGCTCCTAGGGCGAGCTTCACGATGTGCTCGGGCTTTAAGCGGTGGCACCATATCGTCCCAAATTGCGCACATCTCTTCGCTCTCGATCAATGAGCGAGACAGCCGCTCATGGGTCCAGCCCTTTGGAAGTAGCTCCTCTTCGGCGGCGTGCGAGAACGGCAGATGCCCGACATCGTGACAAAGCGCGGCCATCCGTAAAACGTGCTTCCAATAAGGGAGAGCATCGGCGTTTCCAAGGTCCGGCAAGAGGCCCTTAACCTCGTCCGTTACGTTCGCGGGTTTCGTAATCACCTCAAGTACGCGCCCCGCGAGTTCCATAACACCCAAAGAATGCTCGAACCGCTTGTGCGTTGCCCCAGGGTACAGAAGATACGTAAGGGCGAGTTGGGTAATGTTTCGGAGACGCTGAAACGGCCGGGAGTCGAGCACCTTCTTTTCATACCAATCCAGGTGGATGAAGACGTGGATTGGGTCTCGAATCTCATGAAAAATCTTCGTCATGACGCCGGAAGTCAAGTTTCGATATTTGTTCGCCACATGTCAAGGAAATAAATCTGTTTCCCTTGCCTGCGATTCCTTTTGCTGTTCTAAAACGGGACGAAGGTGCCGATCAGACAAGGAAGTCGCGGGTGTCGGGCGCCCGCAACATAAAGACCCTCAGTTCACCCCAGCAGCTTGGCCGCGTCTTTGGCGAAGTACGTCAGGATGATGCTGGCGCCGGCGCGGCGGATGCTGAGCAGCGATTCCATCATGACGCGGTCGCGTTCGATCCAGCCGTTTTGGGCGGCGGCTTCGATCATGGCGAATTCGCCGGAGACTTGATAGGCGGCGAGGGGCAGATCGAAGCGCTCGCGGGCGGCGGCGATTACGTCGAGGTAAGGCATGGCGGGCTTGACCATGATCATGTCGGCGCCTTCTTCGACGTCGGCTTCGATTTCGCGCATGGCCTCGCGCAGGTTGGCTCCGTCCATCTGATAGGAGCGGCGGTCGCCGAACTGCGGCGCGGAGTCGGCGGCCTCGCGGAATGGGCCGTAGAAGCCGGAGGCGAACTTGGCGGCGTAGGAAAGGATCGGCGTATTGATGAAGCCAGCGTCGTCGAGGGCGCGGCGGATGGCAGCGACGCGGCCGTCCATCATGTCGGAGGGGGCGATGATGTCGATGCCGGCTTTCGTGAGCGAGACTGAGGTGCGGGCCAGGAGTTCGAGGGAGGCGTCGTTCACGATTTCGTAGTTGGGGGCCGGTGCGGATGAGGCGGAGGCGACACCCAGATCCCTCGCTTCGCTCGGGATGACAGAATCCTTAGGGACGACGACCTTTTTCGAAGGAGGTTCGGCGACGGCTGCGCCCAGCGACTTCGGCGTTGACGTTGCTTTTACGATGCCACAATGGCCGTGCGACATGTATTCGCACAGGCAGACGTCGCCCATCAGGATCAGGCCGGGGACTTCGCGTTTCATGGCGCGAGCGGCTTGCTGGACGATGCCATCATCAGCCCAAGCTCCGGTGGCGACTTCGTCCTTTTTGTCGGGAAGGCCGAACAGGATCACGGAGGGCACGCCCAGGGAATGAACTTGCTGCGCCTCTTTCACCGCTTCGTCCACCGATAGATTGAAGACTCCGGGCATGGAGCGAACTGGCTTGCGGATGCCTTCTCCGGGACAAACGAACATGGGGTAGACGAAGGCGTCGGGGGTGAGGCGGGTCTCACACACCAAGTTGCGCAGCTCCGCTGTGCGGCGGAGGCGGCGCAGACGAGTCACAGGGAATGCCATGGCAGATCACCGGGAGAGATTCAAATATCCTCTCCGTTTGATTCTAGAACATCTTCGATGCCGGAACAGCTTTCCCTCCAGAAGATCGGTTGGGAGACATCAAAATCCCCATCTCACCCTTTTGCGGGGGGGTGACGAAAGTAACCTGCTGGTTTCCAAAGGGTCCTCGGATTCCCGAATTAAGTCCCATAGAATTGGGACGGATGCGTCTGTTTCAGCGACACCATTGGTTTGCCGCAGCGGCCGGAATTACTCTGGCCTTTGCGTGTGTGTCGGTAGTTGCCCATAAGAGCGCTGGACTGACGGCGGTTGCCGATCTGGCGAGTCTGGCTCTGGCGCTGGCGGCCGCGGGAATCGCGGCGGGCAACGCGCTCGCCCGGCCGGGGCAGGAACGTAGTTTCTGGGCGCTCATGACGCTAGGATTCTGGCTATGGGCGTGCAACCACGCAGCTTGGGCCTATTACGATATTGAGCTGCCGCAACCAATCCTCAATCCATCTTTCTTCGACATCGTTCTCTTTTTCCACACCGTGCCGATGATCGCGGCAGTAGTCTGGCGTCCGGATTTGGCCAAAAAGGAAGGCAAAGCTTATCTCAGCCTTCGAAATTTTCTGATGTTATTGGGATGGTGGATTTTTCTTTACGCCTTCATTGTATTTCCTCATCAATACGTGGCGCTGAACGTCGATCTCTACAACGTGTTATATGAGCGCCTTTATCTGCTGGAAAACATGGTGCTGCTCACAGTACTAGGGCTGGCGGCCTGGAGCAGTTTCGGCGGATGGCGGCGGCTTTACTTACATTTTCTGGCTGCGGATCTGCTGTTCATCATTGGGTCCCCATTCCTTGAGCGGGCGGCGTTGACAGACAGGTATTACCCGGGAAGCCCCTACGACATTCCGCTTATTGGAACTCTGGCGTGGATGGCGGCGGCTGCTCTCTCGGCGCGGAAGTGGGATCTGCAAAGCCGGGAGATCAATTTGGATCCGCGGTGGAAGAAAGTGACCCCACAACTGGTCATGCTGTCGCTGCTCTCGCTGCCGGTGCTGGGCCTGTGGACGGTGCTGTTCGATCCATCGGCTGCGCCCTCAAAAGCGTTCCGCATTTCCACCGTGCTGGTTGCAATGTTGCTGTTGGGAACTTTCGTATTCCTGCGGCAGTATATCCAAGACCAGGCGCTGATGGCCGTGCTGCAGGAGTCGCGCCGGGGATACGAGAGCCAGAAGCGTTTGCAGGGCGAACTGGTACAGAAAGAGAAGCTGGCTTCCCTGGGCAACCTGGTGGCGGGAGCGGCCCGCGACATCAACCATCCCTTGACCGTCGTCATGAGTTATTCGGAGCAACTCTGGGCGAAGGAACGGCTCACGGACGAACAGCACGCCCTGGTGCGAAAGATTGTGAACCAGGCCGGACGAACCCGTGATCTGGTCGCGGATCTGTTGAGCTTTGCCCAGCAGTCTCCTGCGGAAAAAACTCCCGTAGACGTTAACATCCTGCTGCATCGGGCCACGCAGATGCTGGAGTCGCGGCGTCCATTGGGAAAGATTCGTGTGAGCCTCTCCGTTGACGCAGGTTTTCCCAGGGTGCAGGGCAACGCCAACCAACTGTTCCAGGCGTTCGTCGAGATCATCGAGAACGCGATGGACGCTCTGGAAGAAGCAGGCGGAGGTTCTTTGGAAATTACAGCACAACGTCAGGGCGAACACGCCGTGCTGCAGTTTTCCGATTCGGGGCCGGGGATTCGCGAACCGCAACGGGTCTTCGATCCCTTCTACACGACCAAGCCCATCGGAAAAGGTACGGGCCTGGGCCTGAGTGCGGTGTATGGAGTGATCCAGGATCATAGCGGCCAGATCACCTGCCAGAACAAGCGGGAAGGTGGGGCGCTGTTCGTGGTCCGGCTCCCGATGGAAGAGCAACGGGCCGTCAAAGTGGCCGGAGCGCTTGGCGACTAAGAGCCGACGGCGGCAACGGATTTATTTCTCCTTCCTTTAAATCCTTTCGATTCTTCTCTGTGCGGTCTCCTTCCTGTCGAACTTTCCGGCCCCGTTGCGGCCTTCTGCTCCTGTACCATGAAATGCGATGGCCGGTGAACTCGTTCATAGTTCGGCGCACGTGCTGGAGTTCGATACTCTGCGGGAACTGCTGCGCGGATACGCCTCTTCGCCGCTCGGACAGGAGCGGATTGCCGCGCTTGCTCCGTCGACCGATCGGGGAATGGATTGAGAGCCAGCAGGAGCTGGCGAGCGAGATTCGGGAATTCCGGCGCGTGGGCGGACGGTTTGATTTTTCCGGGCTGATTGAGATTGGTCCGCTCGTCGAGAAATCGCGCATTGCGGGCGCCGCCCTGGAGACTGCAGAGATTCGCGACGTGATCCTGGTGGTGGATCGGGCGGCGGAATGGCGGGAGATCGCGCTGCAGCCTCCGGCGAATATGAAGACGGACTGGCACGAGGTGCGGGCACTCTCGGACCAGATCATTGACTTCACGGAGTTTCTGCGCGCATTCCGCAACAAGATCCAGCCCGATGGAACGCTGGACGACAAGGCTTCGCCGGAACTGGCGCGCATTCGCCGCGAGATCGAAAAACAGCGCCGCGTGATTCAGGAATCTCTGCGCGGTTACTTGCGGCGGCTCGCCGAGGGTGGCACGGTGCAGGATGAACTGGTGACGATCCGGGGCGAACGCTTTGTCATCCCGGTGAAAGTGGAGCAGAAGCGGCGCGTACAGGGCGTGGTGCACGGCGCGAGTTCGAGCGGGCAGACTGTGTTCGTCGAGCCGCTGGAGACTATCGAACAGAACAACGAACTGGTCCGGTTGCTGGAAGAGGAATTGGCGGAAATTCACCGCATCCTGCTGGAGATGACACGGCGCATCGGAGCGCAGGCCGAGGAGATTCTGGCTGCGGTGGATGTGCTGGGTGAACTCGAACTGCAATTTGCCAAAGCGCGCTTCGCTGAGGACTACAACTGCGCGGCGGTGCAGTTGAGTTCGGAAGATTCACGTAGGGACAGCCGCCTCGTCTGTCCCACGAGCGCAGCGAGCCTGCTTATGCACAATGCCCGCCATCCCCTCTTAGAGCACAATCTTAAGGCGAAGGGAGCGACCGTCGTCCCGGTCAGTGTGGAACTGGAAGGAGAGCGACGGCAGATCGTTATTACAGGGCCGAATACCGGAGGCAAGACGGTCACGCTCAAGACCGTTGGGCTGCTGGCGTTGATGGCGCAGTCAGGACTTCCGGTGCCCGCGGATCGGGCTGAGCTTCCGGTATTCGACGCCGTGCTGGCCGACATTGGCGATTACCAGTCGATCGAGCAGAATCTTTCCACCTTCTCGGCGCACGTCACCAACATTGATTTCATTTCGCGCACGGCGACTGCGCGGTCGCTGGTGCTGCTGGATGAGCTGGGTTCGGCGACCGATCCGGAAGAGGGTGCGGCTTTGGCCGTCGCGATTGCGGGACACTTTGGCGGCATCGACTGTATCACGGTGATCTCGACCCACCACACATCGCTCAAGGTCTACGCGGCGAACACGCCCGGCGTGGTGAACGCATCGGTGGGCTTTGACGAGGCTACCTTGCAGCCGACGTATGAGTTGAAGGTGGGGGTGCCGGGGGCGTCGGCGGGCATCAACATTGCGCGGCGGCTGGGCTTGAATCCGGCCATCATTGAAAGTGCGCGGGCGCGGCTCGGGACCCAGGCTCGCGATGTGGGGCAGTTCCTCGACAAACTGCACGCCGATCTGCGCGAGGCCGAAAACGAACGCCTGCGCCTGAAGACGCGTGAGCAGGAACTGGAGCGCGAGAAAGCGCATCTGGCCGCGGAGGGACGCAAAGAGCAGCAAGCCAAAATCCGCGAGATGGAGAAAAAGCTGGAAAGCCTGCTGCGTGATTTCGAATATCACGCGCGGGAAGCGGTGAATGCAGTGCAGGATCGTGCGGCGGCCCAGAAGCTCTCGAAAGACGCGGAGCGCAGGATCGCCAAGCTGCGCCGCGAGTTCCGCGAGCAATTCGATTCGACCGTGGTGGCGCATTCCACTGGAGCCGATCACGGCGATCCGCACGCGCAGCCGCAGGTCGTGAAGCACGTTTCCGAAGGCGACACGGTAAAGCTAAAGTTGACGGGGCGTCCGGCGCGGGTCGTGCGCAAGCTCGACGACCATCACTTTGAAGTCGAGATGGGCGCGATGAAGATGAAGATCGCGCGCGACGACATCGCCGAGGTGCTGATCGGCGCCCAGGGACAGTCTGGGGAATCTCCCCTGAAGGCAGCACGGGCGCGGGGGATTTCCGTCTCGCTCGAGAACGAGGGAGCAAACGTGCCCAGCGAGATCAACGTGATCGGGCGGACCGTCGACGACGCGTCGCGCGAAGTCGAGAAGTTCGTGGACCGGGCATTTCTCGCGGGCCTGCCGCGCGTACGCGTGGTACACGGCAGTGGCATGGGCATCCTGCGCAAAGCCCTGCGGCAAATGCTGCAGCAGCATCCCCATGTGGAATCGGTCGCAGAGGCGCCTCAGAATGAAGGCGGCGGAGGCGCTACGTTGGTGGAGCTGCGAGTGTAAGGATTATGGAGCGGACGCTTCTGTACAATGCTGCATCGAGGTTCGCATCAACTGCATCATATTGAAAAAATTAGGCATAAGTTGTCTTGTGTTTGTCATGCATATATCTGATACAATGTCAGATGATTGGGGGATAATGGAATGGCGACCACCACTGCCCGACTCTCCAGGCAAAAGATATCCACCACAATTTCGCCGCAGACTCTTTCCTACCTCGACGACTTGATACGCAAACGCGAGGCTCGAACGCTGGCTGAGGCTTTGGACTTAGCAGTGGAGCGTTTGCTGGTCTATGAGAATCGAGAGCGGCTGGCTACCGACACGGCGGCATATTTTGCCAACATGACCGACGAAGAGGCGGCCGAGGAACAACGGCTGGAAGCTGCGCTGTCGCAGAGCACTGCAGGGATCGACTTTGATCGGTAGTTCTCTACCTCGACGCGGAGAGATCTGGACCGCGAATCTCGGGAACCCGCCCATCCGCCATTGGGTGTTGGTGGTTTCTCTCGATCAGAGAAATCTCAGCGAGAGGACCGAGTCCGTTCTGGTCGTCCCAATGAGCAGCAGCGGACCCGAAGGCGCAACCGTCATGCAACTTCCTCCGGGAGAGACTGGGCTGTCCGGGCCGTCGTTTATCAAAGGACATTTCGTGCAAGTCCTGGGCAAGCGTGCGCTGCTCACGCGAGAGAGGCGCGTTCTTTCCGCGACGCGAATGCGGGAAGTGGTCTTAGCTATCCGCCGTAGCTTCGATCCTGACGCGCCATGGCCAGGGAGATAGACGGCTCCGCTCCAAATCTAAGTTTCTTCAACTGCGGAATTTCCTACCAGAGGATCTTCTTCCAGTTCTCGTCGTAGAGGGCGTCGCGGGCGGCTTTGGCAATGGCCTGCTTATCGTTTTCCGAAAGGTCGCTCGACAGAATGTTGTCGGAGTTGGCGGGGTCGGCGACGACGGCCTGCTCAAATCGACTGGAAAGATAGCGGAGCACGGCCAGAATGTTGTCCGCCAGTTGGCCGAATCGCTCCGATCCCAAGGCCCGAAGCACGATGAGTTCGAGGTAAAGCGAAGGAAAGTCCAGCGACATGCGCTCGCGCCAAATCTTGAAAGCGCAAATTTCTTGCTGCCGTCCGGAATTGGCGACCAGGTGAACGTGCCGCGCCACATCGGTATGGACGATGTTGCCAGACCTGTTGTTGAACAGCGCGGTGCGACCGGTTTCGCGATCGCGATAGGGGGATCAGGTCCACGGAGAATCCCTTGTTCAGCAACCGGATCGACACGTCGCGGGTATGGGGACGCTGGTCGTGATCGGTCAGGTATTCGAACAGGCTCCAGAAGATATTCTTCATCTCCATACCGGGGACGGGACTCAGCGCGATCAGAACGTCCACGTGCGACGACAAAGTGATCGCAGTGTTCTTGACGTAGGCGCCCGACAGCATAAGCCCCAGCAGGTGTTGTTTTCCCCATTGCTTGAGCAACGGAAGCACTTCGTCAGCGGCCCAGTGCGAAGTGGATTTCGTGTCGGGAATGACCCGGTATTTCTCAATGATCGAAGCGGCGTATTGATCTTTCGTAATCACAGGCGCGGAAACTTGCCCTCTTGGAGCCTATCGGCAGAATCGGGGAGGGAGTTGAGGCGGAGGTTCACCGTTTACCGGCGTCTTGTGGCAGGGATGCTTCGACTGCGGAGTATCGTCCTTTGGACGATCCTCCTCCGCTCAGCATGACAATGCGGGGGTGAGTGGCCGGTTCCGATCTGGCACTGCTGCGTCTCGTTTGTGACCGATGTCACAGCTTTGTGCTGGCAAGGACCTTCATCCTGTCATGCTGAGCGAGTTATTCCTCTTCGTGAAGCGAAGAGGAATGGCGAGTCGAAGCATCCCTATACCTCACTATGACTCGACGAGAGCGGCGAAGCTACTGCGTGTACATCATGGGCAGCCTGTCGGGCACCTTGTACGTTGGTTTCACCGGCAATCTGCACCAGCGAGTGTTCCAGCATAAGTTCCATCAGATGGAAGGTTTCACCGACCGGTATGACGTGGAACGACTCCTATACTGGGCGTCATACGACGACGTACACAAGGCCATCGGGCGGGAGAAGCAGTTGAAGGGGTGGTCCAGGGCGAAGAAGATCGCGCTGATCGAGTTGAGGAACCCGCACTGGCTAGACTTGGCCAAGGATTGGTATCCGTGGATGAAGAAGAGTGGCTGAGGAAGTTGGGACTAGGGGCAGAGATGCTTCGACTGCGTGTGGCCATTCGAAGGGAATGGCCACACTTCGCTCAGCATGACAGGGGGTTGGGTTTGTCAATAAAGTCTGCTTTTTCCTATGACTTCAACGGGATAGGCGCGTATTCCACAGTTTTACCGCAGGTGAACTGCGCTGTTATATTCCCTACAGCCGCTTTCTCCCTGACAATTCCTACGGAGAAGTCTGTCCCTAAATGGCGAACCCTGGCGATTTCGCGTACACGGTCAAGCAGCAGGCGGACATTGTCCGCATCATCGGCGACTACATCAAGTTGAAGAAGGCCGGGGCGCAGAACTATTCCGGGCTATGTCCGTTTCACGGGGAGAAGACCGCGTCGTTCTCGGTGCATGCCACGCGGCAGTTTTATCACTGCTTTGGCTGCGGCGTGTCGGGGGACGTGTTCAGCTTCGTGCAGAAAATCGAAAACATCACCTTCCCCGAAGCCGTGCGTATGGTGGCGCAGAAGCTGGAGATTCCGATACCCAAGGCGAGTTATTCGACACCCGGCGAGGCCAAGGACGCGCGGTTGCGGGGGCAGTTGCTGGACGTGCATGAGCGGGCGGTGGCATTTTTTCAGGAGTGTTTGCGGCGCCCGGAGGGCGCAAGGGCGCGCGAATACCTGGCGGGGCGCGGTCTCGACGAGCAGATGATTGCGCGCTTTCGCATTGGGTACGCGCCCGATTCCGGATTCCTTCTGCGTGATCGGCTGAAGGAAGAATTCAGCGAAGAGGTGTTGCGGGAGAGTGGGCTGTTTTCGTGGAAGCAGGACGACCGGCTTCCGGCTTCCGGCTCTCGGCTTCCGGAGGGCGGACCGCAGACCTCGGGCCTCGGAGCGCAGCAGCAGACCGAGATTCCTCGCTCCGCTCGGAATGACAACGAAAAGGGGCGGAATGACAAAGGTGAGGGGGATGAAACCAAGGAAATCTCTGTGGCGGCCGAGAACAGGGAGCCGGATGCCGGGAGCCGGACGCCGTCGGTTGCGGCCATGTACTCCAAGTTCCGCAACCGGGTCATGTTCCCAATCGCGAGTGAAGCGGGAAAGGTGATCGCGTTTGCCGGGCGCACGCTGGCTACGGATGAAAAATCCGGACCGAAGTATTTGAATTCGCCGGAGACGGCGATCTACTCCAAGAGCCGGGTGTTGTTCAATCTGGACGTCGCCAAGGAATGGGTGAAAAAGTTCGACTACGCGATCCTGGTGGAGGGGCAGATGGATTGCATTTCGGTCTATGCCGCTGGATTTCACAACGTGATCGCCAGCTCGGGGACGGCCTTCACCGAGCTGCAAGCCAAGCTGCTGGGGCGGTTCACCAAGAATGTGGTGGTGAACTTCGATCCCGATACGGCCGGTGCCAAGGCGACGGAGCGCACGTTGGGCTTGCTGGTCGAAGAAGAATTTCAGATTAAGGTGCTGACCCTCGAACAGGGATTCGATCCCGATCTTTACATCCGTCGCAAGGGCAAAGAAGCGTACGGGGCCGCGCTGAAGACTTCGCAAAAGTATTTCGATTACCTGATCGAGCGGGCACGCACGCAATTTCCCGTACGCAGCGCCGAGGGCAAGGTCAAGGCCGTGAATTATCTGTTGCCTCATATTCAGCGTGTACCCAGCCGCATCGTGCGCGACGAACTCGCGCACGAGATCGCGCAGAAGTTAGGGATCGATTCGGCGGTGTTGCGGCAAGAGTTGCGGCATGCCGCTGGGACGCGCGCCACTTCCTCCGTCAAAGCCTCCGCCGAGGCGCAGGTGACCGACGCGGAAAAAGTGCTGATTCGCGCACTGGCCTCGGCGCGGCAAATGCAGCCCCGCGAGGAACATCTTTCGGCTCGCGATGGGGCCGAGGAAGAGTTCGATCCGGCGCGGCAGGCGCAGTTTGTCCTGCAGAACGAAGGCCTGCATCGCGGGCTGGCGACCGAATCACTGGCTGAGTCTCTCCTTCACGGGGGCGGGGAATTTGCCGATGTTCTTGAGGTGCCGGCCACGGAGAGTGATCGCCGAATGCTGGCATCAATCTTGTTAAAGGAAGACGAAGATCTTACGGCAGAAGTGCTGGAAGCTGCGGTCCGTGCCTTGCGACGAATTCATTTGCGCCGGCGGCAGGAAGAGGTGCAGCAGGAACTCAAAAGGCCCGGCCTCGCCGGAGATAAGGAACGCTTGCGGGAACTCCTGACGGAGTTGGAACGAATCAGCCGTGCGCTGAGAGATCCGAGCCTAGCGGAAGATGGACTGAAAATGGCGGGAACGAAGAAAACAGCTTGAAACAAAAAAGCTTTCCCAACCATCTAAGTATTTAAGAGAATTGCAGATAGCGGCGGGTACGGGATAGAAGGCGGGCAACCGATAGACGGCACAGCACTTATGTGCTAAACTCTGTAAGTTTGTGCTTGATGCACAATCCCGCAACATCCATATTCCCACCTCTAAAGGAACTTTACCACACGCTCCTGTGGGAGCGGAATTAAGTAGTTTGAGGACACACCTTTTGGCTCTTGACGACAAGTTCGACGACATCAAAAAGCTGATCGATACAGGCAAAGAGAAGGGATATCTCACTTACGATCAAGTCAACGATTTGATCCCGCACGATGTGCACAGTCCCGAAGACCTGGATGATCTGCTGACCACCATCGGTACGCAGGGAATCGACGTGCTGGAAGGGCCCAAGCTGCCTTCCGCCGCGCTCGACAAGAAATTCGACGAATCCGAAGAAGGGGAGGACGTCGAACTCGACCTCACCCCCGGAGCTCTGGAAAAAACCAACGATCCCGTCCGCATGTATTTGCGCGAGATGGGCACAGTTCCGCTGCTCACGCGCGAAGGCGAAGTGGAAATCGCCAAGCGCATCGAGCGCGGCCAACTGCGCGTGCTCAAGGCCCTGTCGCGGTCGCCCATTGTGATCCGCGAATTGCTGGCCATGGGCGAAGACCTCAAGAAGGGCGTGCGCTCGATCAAGGAAGTGGTCACCTTCGACGAAGAAGAGATCACCGACGAGATCCTGCAGAACCGTCTGAATGAGTTCACCGGCAAGATCGACGACATGGCCAAGCTGTACAAAAAGGCCGCGCTGCTCGAAGAAAAGTATCAGGAAGTTTCGCAGAAGAAAAAGCCGAAGGATCATCGCCGGGCTCGCCGAAAGCTGGCGCGCGGCATCGTGGCCGTATCGCTGGCGGTGCGTAAGTTGGGATTCACCAATGCCGAGCGCAAGCGGCTGATCGAGCGGCTCAACAAGACGGTCGACGGCATGCGTTCGCTCGACCGCCAGACGCAGAACCTCGAGCGCAAGGCCGACGCCACCCGCAGCGAAGAGCAGAAAAAAGAATATCGCCGGCAGGCGCGCGCGATTCGCGGCGAAGTCGAAAAGCTGGAACTGGAAACGGGCGTGTCGTTTCAGGAGCTCAAGCGCACTCAGCGCGAGATCATCCAGGGCGACATGGACGCGGAGCAGGCCAAGCGCGAGCTCATCGAGGCCAACCTCCGCCTGGTGGTTTCGATCGCCAAGAAATACACCAACCGCGGGCTGCAGTTCCTCGACCTGATTCAGGAAGGCAATATCGGCCTGATGAAGGCCGTCGACAAATTCGAATACCGCCGTGGCTACAAGTTTTCAACGTATGCCACGTGGTGGATTCGGCAGGCCATTACCCGTGCGATTGCCGATCAGGCACGTACGATTCGTATCCCGGTGCACATGATCGAGACGATCAACAAGCTGATCCGCACCTCGCGGCAGCTGGTGCAGGAACTGGGACGCGAGCCTACGTCGGAAGAAATCGCCAAGCGCATGGACATTCCGGTGGCGAAAGTGCGCAAGGTGCTCAAGATCGCGCAGGAGCCGATCTCCCTCGAAACGCCGATTGGCGAAGAGGAAGATTCGCATCTAGGCGACTTCATTGAAGACCGCGGCGTGGTTTCTCCGGCCGAGGCGGTGATCAACGTGAACCTGAAGGACCAGACTGGACAGGTCCTGCGCACGCTGACCCCGCGCGAAGAGAAAGTCATCAAGATGCGTTTCGGCCTCGAAGACGGCAGCGAGCACACCTTGGAAGAAGTCGGGCAGTCGTTCGCGGTTACCCGCGAACGCATTCGCCAGATCGAAGCCAAAGCCCTGCGCAAACTGCGCCATCCCTCGCGCTCGCGGAAGCTGCGGGCGTTTATGGATGGAGTCAGGGACTGAACTTCATCGCCACGAATTAACGCGGACTAGCACGGATTTGATAAGCCACGACTTCGGCCGTGCCTTTTCTTTTGCCAGTGCCCAGGCCGCGATTCATAGCACGCACCCATTCAACTTGGGGGCCGCACTACTCGTATCTTGCGCTCCGTTGCTACTACGAAACACCCGGTCCAGCGGCTGACTTCCTCGTGCTGGAATACTTCGCGAACCCGCCGAATGAGGCTTTGGCGGTCCGGGGAACGGAGTCGAACAAGCAAGATGCCGCAATGCGTTCCTGGAGCAAATCGTCGAAGGTCGGAGAAGTCCAGGTCCTGTGTGATCAGGAATCGCTCGTCCCGCTGCGCCGCTTCCCAAACGTCGCGGTCGCTCCTGCCACTCAGGTTCTCTTCAGCAACCGTGTGAACATCGTAGTGGAGACTCGCTAAGAGCGCGGCGAGACGCACCGGGAGATTCTCGTCGAGTTTGATCTTCATCAGAAGTGCGGCGTGGCTGGCACGGGCATGTCTTCCTCGGCGGAAGCCGCCGCGAAGGCAATCGCGGCATGCACATGCTCAGCTTTCAAGGCGGGAAAATCGGCGAGGATTTCTTCGGCGGAGTCTCCGGCAGCCAGGCTTGCCAACACCGTGCGAAGAGTAACGCGGGTGCCCCGGAAAACCGGTTCCCCGCCGCAAATCCGCGGGTCCCTTACGATCTTGTCTTCGTGGTTCATCGGCGGACATCCCTCCCGAAACCCTGGCGGGTCTTTCAAGGAGCATCATACCACGGGGGCCAACTGCGCTTGCGAGCGTTGAGTGCAACGCTCCCACCCTTGCAAAGAACGCAAGGATGGGGCACCCTCAGTGGGAATAGCGGCGGCGAGTTCAAAACAAATGAGGGCCAGCCCCCCTTTTCTTCTTATCCCGCGTCCCCTCTCATTTGGCGTCATCCCGAGCGGAGCCGTCTTTCAGGCGGAGCGAGGGATCTCTCGTACATTGCGAGGTTGACCAAACAGTCGAGTGGCTATTCGCCACCAGGGTTCGACTCCCTTGCCCTCCTCGGGTTACTCGACAACACTGAAGATTCTTGACAAAGGGCATTCCTGCCTTATCATGGTAAGTGTTTGGCGAACGGCGTCTAGTATCTACAAGCCCCGAGTGACTCTCGGGGCTTTTGCTTGTACGCCGAGCATGTTCGGCAGCTACGGGTGAAAGTCCCGTCCCAACCTGATGGAGGTGAAGGGTAGTGAAGCGCAAGGGCGTCACCGCGAGGTGGGGTCTGAAGGAAGCGTGGAGCAAAGATACGGGCCGATGAACAAGAACTGGATGAGGAGGCCTACGGTGCCGGGCGAGCTGGCAAGTGACAGCGAAGCCCATATCCATCAAGGGCACTGGTGGTAAATCCGGCGGTCGCGTGTCGAAAGCGGTCGAGCTTATCTCGGGAGATCTGCTGTGCGTCACGGAAGCGTGACTGAGGACATCGTAAGGTGCTCTGACCGTACAGCAGAAGTCAGCAGAGGGCGTAGTAGTCACCACGGCGACGAAGGCCCGAACGATAGGAAGGGCAAGTAGTGCTTGGGGTCTCGATGAGGGTAGTGCACTAGCCATCCCGCTTCGGCGGGCCTTTGGTGGGCACGGCGCGGTGAAGCCGCAAAGGATGCTGACCAGAGAAGTGAAACCCGCGCGGCGTCCCCAAACTGCGAACGCTCAGCCTGCCAGTTCATTGGTGGGACTAACTTATCGAACCGCCGTATGCGGACCCGCATGTACGGTGGTGTGGCAGGGGAGGAGAGGTGACTCTCCCCCCTATGCCGATTTCTGGCGCGTGTGGTGGGTAGCGAAGAACAGGTCATCAAGCTATACGGTGTTTATGGACGGGTAAGGGACTGAACTTCGCGGCCACCGATTAGCGCGGATCAACACGGATTCTAAGGCCCGGCCTCGGCCGTGGTTTTTTCCTTCGCCGACCAGAACCCGATCTAGGTTATGATTCCACTCATCAACCGATGGACACGCTTAGCCGCAGCGAGCGCAGTCAGCGAATGGCTCTAGTGCGTGGAAAGGACACGCAGCCGGAGCGGAAGGTCCGCTCGATCGTGCATGGACTCGGCTACAGGTACAGACTTCACGTCTCAAAGTTGCCGGGCACGCCCGACCTAGTTTTCCCAAAACTGCACACGGTTCTTTTTGTGCACGGCTGCTTCTGGCATCGCCACCACTCTACCCTCTCGCCGTGCTTGGGGAGTCAGGACGTAGGCCAAACCGCTCGTCAAGCACAATCTTTGACAGCCTAAATCCGTTGACAAGGGCGATGGGATTCTTTCCTTCTTCGCTGGCCTCGTTGATAGCTGCCTTTGAGAAGTGGCTTGTCGTGAGGACAGCGCCTCTAGCAAATGGTTGCAAGCTCCCGCGCAATTCGGCGACCTCTTTCCGTCCGACAGAGTGCAGCCAGCGTTTCGCTTGCACCTGAACCAGCGTGTTTTCGAAGATCCAAATTCGGCCGCCAGTTCTCGCGTTTACGTCAACACCGCCGTCGGCGGTGAATCTCGTGACGCAAACGTCCCGAAAGCCGCAATGGATGAGCAATTCCTTGACAAAAACCTCGAAGCCCCTTGGCTCCATTGCCAGCAGTCTGCCACGAACCTCCTCGATCCGTTTGACGTTTTCGCCTTGTGGCTGGCTGCCCTCATCAATGATTTCATCGTCGGCTGAACTGCTGGCCTCCCGAATCCTCGACGCAGTAATTACCTGGCTCGCGATGGTCGCATCGACCGCGAGCGGCAGAACTTGTCGTTCATCATGAATCTTGAATTCGAAAAGCCAGACCTTGCGGACCTTGCCGTCCGCGTCAAGCTGCGTGTCCGGATAGTGTCGGAGATACTCTAGCAATCCCAAATACTTCCAGCGTTTTGCTCCGACCGACCTGTCCCTTCTACTAGCGATTAAGGAGAATCCATGTATTGGGAAATTCAGGACCTTTTGCTCAATCAATCGGCTGTTCATACCAGCAAGCGTCTGTTGGCCGAGTTTGCCTGCCGCCGTGTAGGTCAGGATGCCACCCTCAAGTCTGTCATGGTAAGGATTCTCGCGGGCACCGTGGAAGCTCTGATCGGAGGTCATAATCGTCGCTCTCAGGACTGCCTTGTCCGGGATAGAAAGACGTATGCCGCCGGCGTTCGACACTTTGAGGGATCTGAAGATCTCGTCGTTTGAGTAAAGCTGTCCGACCGCCAACTCTTCAATCATCGAAGCCAGCCATCTCCGGTGGGGCAATGATTATAGAATATGAAGTGCCGAATCGAATACGGCCCGGCAGTGGCCGTTGTTGTCGTGCGCTTGAAGAAAATCAAGGAGTTTGGGGAGCGAGTCATGGAGGCAGAAGAGGGCAGAAAGGCTGTAATCAAGCTGGACGCGGATGGCGTGAGCACGATCGTTGCGGCACTCAGGCTGTTCCAGACAACCTACCAGTACAGCGACGACGAGGCGCTCTCGGAAGACTTCCCCGAGATCTTCACGGCGGAGCACCTCCGCTTTGGGGTTGTTGTCGAGCCTACACCGCTGCGCTCTGACGACATCGACGATCTGTGTGAGAAGTTGAACGGGTTGGACGCGCTGGAACTGAAATCGGCCGACCAATGATTCGGACGGGTTCCCTGAGAACGCTGGGCTGGAGAACTCCTCTACCGCACCGGCAAGTTGGTGTACGTAGGGAAGACTTCCGGTAGCCTGAGAAAACGCCTGATTGAGCACCGCTTCAAGATTACCGGCAGGCGCAATATCGAGATCGGCGAGATGACCTTCACATGCATCACTGTTTCCAAAAACTGGACCGCTCTCGCACCCGAAGCGTCGCTCATCAATTACTACAAGAAGGAACCGGGCGACTACGAATGGAACGGCAAGAGCTTTGGTCCCCACGACCTGGGCCGCAATAGAGAGCAAACAAACAAGCCCCCTTTCGGCTTTGATAGCCAATTTCCAATCCGCAATGACTGGCCCTGTGGCGCAGTAACCGCGAAGGAGTGGAACGTCAGGGACTTGTTAATGCTGATGAAAGCGGAGCTGCCGTTCGATCTCAGGTTTCAGGTCGCAAACAAAAAGAAGTACCGCGAGGGGCATCCGGACTACAACAACGTCACCGTGGTAGTGCCCGCGTCCGGAATGCCAGTCAACGAACTGCTCCGTCTGATCACACAGCAGATTCCCGGCTGGCAGGCGACGAGCTTCCCAAGCCACATGATCCTGTACAAGGAAGCGCGGGAGTACACCCACGGAGTTGTGATCTGTCGTCAGCCACCGGTCTGAGGTTTCCATTCCCATTTTGGGAATCATCCCCACTTTTTCCTGCATTTTTCTTGCTTTCGACTTTTCATTCCTGTCGAATTAAAAGATGTGGCGGCATTCGCGAGATTTCGCCGGATGCCGTCTTTTTAATTCTGAGGCGGGTAAATAATGAAGAGGCGGAAGAAATTTATCAGAGATAAAAAGAAACGCGGGGAGTGGGTGGAGTCTCTTTTTCTGGCGCGCGCAAATGAGCTCGGCGTCGTAGTCAGTAAGCCGTGGGGAGACTCGCGGAGTTTTGATTTTGTGGTAGGGCGTCCGGGGCACTTTTCCGCAGTTCAGGTCAAATGCACCACGGCGAAGGTTCGATACGGCGCGGGTTACATTTGCAAGGTATGCGGCAACGGCAGCAAGCGATATCCGCGCGGTTCCTTCGATTTTCTTGCCGCGTACGTTGTTCCCAAAGATGTTTGGTACATCATCCCTGAGAACAAGGTTTGGGGGATGAAGACCGTTTGTCTTCTTACGGAGCGCAACAAAGCAAGGTATGAGGCATATCTGGAAGCCTGGCACTTGCTGTGGCGTGCGCCCGAAGCCGGCACTGGCATCGAAATCCATGCCTGCGTGGATGAAGCGTTCACGCATGAAGATGGGATGGACTGGAAAGAGGAAATGGATCTCATCCAGTAACCGGCTCTGAAGTTCGCATCCCTCGAAAATCGCGAAGGTGGGTCCGCTCAGCATCCCTTTGGCGAGACATCCGAGGCGGCTGTCCCCACATGAAAAAATCGCTGTACGGTGTCTAAGTTATTGAGAGCGCTGCTGCTCGAGTAGGGCAGAAAAAGTTAATTCTGAGTTTTCCTCAATCTTCCACAAGGAAATCTCATCCTCCACAGTTTCTGCACAACGACACAAGTTTTTTGTGTTGCGGGGCAACACAAACTGGCGGAAAGTGAGTTCAGCGAAACGTGAGAGTTCCTGACCTTGCCGGATGATTGCGGCAGAGCCAGCGGCAGCCGGTGATTCTCGAGGGTGAATTGCCGGGGGGAATCCAGGAAAAACGCGCGCGAGCGCGACTGGTTGCCCGGGCGTTGCGGCCTCCTCCCCCATTCTGCTCTTTGGAGCGGGACAGGGCCGCTGGCCAACCGTGGCGGTTGCAGATTCGTGATCGCAAGGTGACGGATCGGCAACTGGCTTTGGCAAATGCGGCACTCCTTTCGAGCGCTGTCGGGCTAAAGCGGTCATTCCGCCAATCGGCGATACGGCAAGCAGGAAACCACGTACGAATGCGGCTCGGGTGGCTGGCCCGGGCCGCATTTCTTTTTGGGCGAACTTCTTTTCCTTGATCTTCGTATTTTGTTCTCCTACACTGAAACCATCCAAAACACTGCGAAACGTGGGGGCCAACTTTTTTTGGTTTGGCCTGAGTTTTCCAGAGGACGCACGTCGCATTCACAAGGTGTTAAAGGCTAGTGTTGCGTCTCGGAAAATTTACCGAGAGAGAAATCATTGGCAACCACCGATTACAGCATCAGCACGCTTCCGGCTAACGTTGAGGCCGAGCGCTCGATCCTGGGCGCGATCCTGCTCGACAACTTTGCCTACAACCAAGCTGCCGAGCATTTGCGGATCGAAGACTTCTCGCTCGATTCGCACCGTCGCATCTACTCGCGCATGGTCGATCTGGCGGAGTCGTCGCGGCCCATCGACATGATCACGCTGATCGAGGAACTCGACCGGCACAAGGATCTGCAGCCCATTGGCGACGTCGCCTACGTGTCGAGCCTGGTCGATGGCGTGCCCGACCGGCCCAGCATTGAGCACTACGTCAAGATTGTGCGCGACAAGGCCCTACTGCGCGGGCTGATTTCCGCCGCCAATACGGCGATTGCGCGCGCGGCCGATCAGTCGGATGCGGCTGAAGATGTTCTCAGCGATTCCGAGGCCGCCATCTTCCAGCTCTCGGAAAAGCGCATTGGGCGCGGCTTCATGGGCGTGCAGGAAATCGTCCGCGAGTCGTTTGGGTCGGTCAACGCGCTGCTGCAGCGCGGTCAGCGCATTACGGGACTGGCGACGCACTATACCGATCTGGACGAGATGACGTCGGGCTTGCAACGCTCCGATCTTGTGATCATCGCGGCGCGGCCCTCCATGGGCAAGACTGCGTTTGTGATGAATATCGCGGAGAATGCCGCGATTGAGGATCAGCAGGTGGTGGGCGTGTTCTCGCTGGAAATGTCGCGCGAGGCGCTGCTGATGCGCTTGCTGTGTTCGCAGGCACGAGTCGACGCACACAAGATGCGCACCGGATCTCTGTGGCAGGACGACACAAGAAAAGTTGTGCGGGCCATGGAACAGCTGGCGCACGCTCCTATTTACATCGATGACACTCCCGGCATTTCGCTGAGCGAGATGCGCGCCAAGGCACGGCGGTTGAAGCAGGCGCAGGGCGGCAGGCTGGATCTGATCATCGTTGACTATTTGCAGCTGATGTCGGGAGGCGGCAAGCGTTTCGAGAATCGCACCCAGGAAGTGTCGGCGATTTCGCGCGGGCTGAAGGCACTGGCCAAGGAACTTGCGGTGCCGGTGATCGCGCTCTCGCAGTTGAGCCGCGCTCCGGAAAGCCGCGGCGGAGATCATCGTCCGCAACTTGCCGACTTGCGCGAGTCGGGATCGATCGAGCAGGATGCCGACCTAGTCATGTTTATCTTCCGCGAAGAAGTCTACAAGCAGGACGATCCCGAATTGCAGGGCAAGGCCGAGATCATTATTGCCAAACAGCGCAACGGTCCCATCGGAAAGGTCCGAATGGCATTCCTGAAAAATAGCACCCGATTCGAGTCGCTTGCCGACGGCGGAGTGGATTCTGAACAGTGACGTCACCTACAGGAAAGACCCTAGATTCGCCTCAGTAAGTCCCTGAGGAAGTTAGGGTTGCAGGCTGGAAAAGAGAAATGATTCTGCCTGTGGAAAAGCTTGTGGAATTGAAAACCATATTCCAGATTTCTTTTGGGAAAGACCGATCAGTCGGTTTTCGCAAGACTCAGTTCTAGCCGTTAAAGCCATGAGTAGTAACCAGTTATGCAATTCACACGGCATTAACATGAGGGCGAGCTAGCCGCTCTTCATTTGTCTTCGATTTTGAGATTTGCACATTTTGAGGTCTAGTCCTTTCGTTCTTGTCCCGATTTTCTCGGTTTTTCGATGTCGGGAGTGAACCGAAAGATTGATGGGAGCAATTGTTTTGTCTGATGTTGCAGACCGCTACGCTGAAGGAACCGGTCTCCCTCAGTTGCTGCCTTCGCCAACCTTCAGGACCGCCAGAAATGCCTCTTGCGGGATGTCGACTCGGCCGATGCGCTTCATGCGCTTTTTGCCTTCCTTCTGCTTTTCGAGGAGCTTGCGCTTGCGCGAAATATCGCCGCCATAGCACTTTGCAATAACATTCTTGCGGATGGCGTGTACTGTTTCACGGGCGATGATCTTGGCGCCGATCGAAGCCTGGATCGCCACCTCGAACATCTGGCGAGGAATGAGTTCCCTCATCTTGGCAACCAGAGCCTTTCCCCGTTCGTAGGCGAACTCGCGGTGCACGATGATCGAGAGGGCATCGACTGGTTCTCCGGCAACCAGAATGTCGAGCTTCACCATCGGCGATTCCCAATAGCCGGCCAGATGGTAGTCGAGGGAAGCGTAGCCGCGGGAGACGGATTTGAGGCGGTCGTAAAAGTCGAGGACGATTTCGTTCAACGGCAATTCGTAATGCAGCATCACACGCGAGGAGCTGACATACTCGAAGGTTTTTTGCTTGCCGCGTTTTTCTTCCACCAGCTTGAGAATTCCGCCGACGTATTCTTCATTGGTGAGAATCGTGGCCAGGATTACCGGCTCTTCGACTTTGGCGATTTCGCTGGGATCGAGCCAGCGCGAAGGATTGTCGATCTCGACCATCTCACCGTCGGTTTTGGTGATCTTGTAACGCACGCCGGGAGCGGTGGTGATCAGGTCGAGATTGAATTCGCGCTCCAGGCGTTCCTGGATGATCTCCATATGAAGAAGGCCCAGGAAGCCGCAGCGGAAGCCGAAACCGAGCGCGACAGAACTCTCCGGCTCGAAGAAGAACGACGAATCGTTCAGGCGCAATTTCTCCAGGGCCTCGCGCAGTTGCGTGTGTTCGTGGGCGTCGACGGTGTAGAGTCCGGCGAAGACCATGGGTTTGATTTCTTCAAAGCCGGGCAGAGCCTCAATCGCGGGATTGGAGTCGTCGGTGATGGTGTCGCCGATTTTCGTGTCGGCGACATTCTTAATATTTGCGATGAGGAAGCCGACTTCGCCGGCCTGCAGCTGGTCGATCTCTACCGGCTTGGGCGTGAGCACGCCGAGAGTTTCCGCGTCGAAGGTTGTGCCGTTCCACCAGAGGCGGATTCTTTGACCCTTGCGTAGCGTTCCTTGAAACACGCGGGTCAGCACCACGACGCCGCGGTAAGCGTCGAACCAGGAATCGAACACCAGCGCCTGGAGCCGGTTGTCAGGAGAGCCCTTGGGCGGAGGCACGCGCTTGACAATGGCTTCCAGCACGTCGGGAACGCCCTGGCCGGTCTTGGCGCTGATGAGGACCGCGTCGGATGCATCGAGGCCAACCGCGCCTTCGATCATCTCTTTGGTACGGGGGATATCGGCGCTTTGCAGATCGATCTTGTTGATGACGGGAATGATTTCGAGACCGTGATTGATCGCAAGATACGAATTGGCCAGCGTCTGGGCCTCGACTCCCTGCGAGGCATCGACCACGAGCAGCGCTCCTTCGCACGACGCTAGAGAGCGCGAGACCTCGTAGGAAAAATCCACGTGGCCGGGCGTATCGATCAGGTTGAGCTGGTAGGTCTGGCCGTCGTGCGCGGTGTACATCATGCGGACGGCGTGGGCCTTGATGGTGATGCCGCGCTCACGCTCCAGGTCCATGGAATCGAGCACTTGCGCCTGCATTTCGCGCGCGGTGAGCGATCCAGTCAGCTCCAGCAGGCGGTCGGCCAGCGTGGATTTGCCGTGGTCGATATGCGCGATGATCGCGAAGTTGCGGATGAAAGCGGGGTCCATGGCTTGTGGGCTAATCTTTGATTCTAACAGGGGGTAAAGCAGTTCTCAGTTGCGGGCATTGTCTGCGGAAGGACCTCTGCGTAGTGGGTGCACTTTGGATTCTTGAGGTGTTTTTTTTGAAGGCGTCATCCCGATCCCCCTCGCTGTTCAGCCAGCGAGGGATTTCGCGTGGGAGCTTCCCCGGAGACGGTGCCGGTCTGCACGCAAGATCCTTCCCTGCGCCTGAAAAACGGCTCCGGTCAGGATGACTCCCCACTGGGATAAACTTTTCAACCTCTGAGCCTCCCCGCAGAAGAATGTTTTCTCCGGTAGAATCCTGATCTGTTGAACATGGAGAGAAAAACCATGCGCAAACTGCCCGTTGCCGTCCTCTTGCTGCTCGGGTGCCGAGTCTCCCTTGTGGGTCAGACTCTTTCGGCCAACGTGCAAGCTTTCGTCAAGATCAATGCGCCGGTCGTTGCCCTGACTCACGTGCGCGTGATCGATGGCACGGGCACGGCGGCGCGCGAGGATCAGACCATCATTCTCAACAAAGGGAAGATTGACTTGGTGGGTGATGCTTCCGCGACGAACGCGCCGAAAGATGCGCAGATGATCGATCTGCGTGGTTACAGTGTGATTCCCGGCCTCGTTGGCATGCACGACCACATTGTTTATCCCATGGGCAACGGGATCTTCGGGGAGATGGCGTTCAGCTTTCCGCGACTCTACCTTGCGGGCGGCGTGACCACGATTCGCACGACGGGCGCGCTTGAACCTTACACGGATCTCGAACTCAAGAAGGAAATCGACTCGGGACAAACGCCGGGACCGAAGATCCACGTCACGGGGCCGTATCTTGAGGGCGTGGGCTCGTGGGCGCTGCAGATGCACCAGCTTTCCGGACCAGACGACGCGACGAAGACAGTGAACTTCTGGCTTGACCAGGGAGTCGACAACTTCAAAGCGTACATGTTCATCACTCCTGCCGAGTTGTCCGCCGCCGTGATCGCGGCGCACAAGCGAGGCGCGAAAGTGACCGGGCATCTGTGCTCCGTCGGGTTTCGCGAAGCGGCCGCGTTGGGAATCGACGATTTGGAACACGGTCTGTTCGTCGATACGGAATTCTTTCCGTGGAAGAAACCTGGAGAGTGCCCCAACACGCCACAGGATCTGGATTTCTACGGCAAGCTGGATGTGCAGGCGGGGCCGGTACACGAGATGATTCTCGATCTTGTGAAGCGCCGCGTGGCCATCACATCTACGCTCCCTGTATTCGAGATGTTTGTGCCGGGGCGGCCCGCGATGCAACAGCGCGTGCTGGATGCTCTGTCGCCGGACGCGCGGAGCGCCGTGCTAAGGAATAAAGTCAGCGCAAGCGACCAGGATGCGATCCGCCGGCGATACAATGCCGACGTTTCCCCTTGGCCTGCCGCGTTTAAGAAAGAGATGGAATTCGAACACACTTTCGCGCAGGCGGGAGGGTTGCTGCTCGCGGGGCTCGACCCCACAGGCATGGGCGGGGTAATCGCGGGTTTCGGCGATCAGCGTGAAGTGGAATTGCTGGTGGAGGCAGGATTCACTCCGGTCGAAGCGATCCACATTGCGACCGCCAACGGAGCGCAGTTCCTGGGAGAGTCGGACCGGATTGGAACGATCGCCGCCGGCAAGCAAGCGGACTTGGTCGTGATCAAAGGCGACCCGTCGAAGAAAATCGAAGACATCGAAAATGTGGAAACCGTTTTCAAAGACGGAATCGGCTATGATTCGGCCAAACTGACTGAATCGGTGCGCGGCGTGGCGGGCAGCCGTTAAGGAGGGCGCCCCGATTCGCCGCTCTTCAACGAAGGGTGTTCGCTTGCCAACGAATCCTTTTATCAGCATTGATCACGTGCGGCTTGCCATGCCTGCGGGCGCCGAGGAGACGGCGTGCCGCTTCTATTGCGACCTACTGGGCATGGCTGAGCTTCCCAAGCCGCCGGAACTGGCCAACCGTGGCGGATGCTGGTTTGAGAGTGGAAGCGTGCAGGTGCATTTGGGAGTCGAGACTGATTTCCGCCCGGCCAAAAAGGCGCACCCGGCTTTCCGCTGTCAGGACTATGACGCGCTGACTTATCAATTGCAATCCGCGGGAGTCGAAATCAAGGACGACAACAGCATCCCAGGCGTTCGCCGCTGCCACATCTCCGATCCATTCGGGAACCGGATCGAGTTGATCGGCTCGTAGGTGCTAGAGAGCTTTCGATAGAATCAAATCTCGCATGCTCGTTCTCGCTTCCGCTTCGCCGCGACGTCAGGAACTGCTGCGCAACGCGGGCATTTCATTCGCGGTGCAGCCAGCGGATATCGACGAGACTCCGCTTGCAGGCGAACCGCCTCGCGAGTGTGCAGAGCGGTTGGCGCGGGAGAAGGCGCTCGCGGTCTGGCGCACTCGGCCGCACGACTCGGTGCTGGGGGCGGATACCATTGTCGTTGTCGATGAAACGATCCTCGGCAAGCCGGTTGACGCCGACGATGCTATTCGAATGCTGCGCCTTCTCTCGGGGCGCGTGCACCGTGTGATCACGGGGGTGTGCCTGGTTGGAGCAGTGGCGAGTGGCGAGTGGCCACTGGCCATTCAGCGAAAGGGCTCATACGAAATACTGAGAACTGAGAACCGGGAACTGAGAACTGCTTCGGAAATTACGCTGGTGACGGTGAGCAAGTTGTCCGACGATGAAATCAGCGATTACGTTGCGACTGGCGAGCCCATGGATAAGGCGGGAGCCTACGCAATCCAAGGAATAGCTTCGCGGTGGATTCCGTGCATTGAGGGTGACTATAGCAACGTGGTGGGACTGCCGATAGCGCTGGTTTATCGAATGCTGTGGGAGCGAGGCTTTATGCAGAATGGACTATGAAGGCGAGCGAGTTGGCTGGGAACGGCGCGAAACTTACACCTTCTTTTCTTCTTCCTTTTTCTTCGCTTCTTCCTTGTCGGCTTCGGGTTCTTTCATCGCGGACTTGAAGTTACGAATGCCCTCGCCCAGGCCCTTGCCCACGGCCGCAAACTTGCTGGTACCGAACACCAGAAGTGCGATGGCAACAATCAACAGCAAATGCAAAGGCTGAAAAAGACCTTCACCCATAACTCCTCCACTGAGACGGTCTCCGAGAGTACTGCATAATCCAGCCGAAGGCCTCTGAGAAAAGTTTAGGCTACCCCACCCGCGGAGTCAAAGGCAGACCACCCGGGCATGGTTTTTGGCCCTACCGAGAGTCTATTCTCGAAAGATACGTCTCTCTGGAGGTCACATCGGATGCTCAAGCCTCGCGTTGTCGCGTTCGCTCTTCTGCTCTTTTTCCAATTCCAAACTGTCGTTGCCGTGCCCGCTCAAAGCCCGACTCCAGCGCCAAGCCAACAGCGCAAGACCAGCGAACCGTACACGGGAGATCTTTCCGTTTTTGATTCCCCGGGCCGGGAAGATCGGCTTCAAGTCAACCGTGTGATGGATATTCTTGGCATCGTACCGGGAAAGGCTGTCGCTGACATAGGAGCCGGATCGGGATGGTTCACCGTTCGCGCGGCGAGGCGTGTCGGGGCAAGCGGCTTGGTTTATGCGGTCGACATCAATCCCGAGGCCGTTCGTTACGTTGGCGATCGTGCTCGCAAAGAGCAATTGCAAAATGTAAAGACGATCCTGAGTAAGCCTGACAATCCGCTTCTGCCCGCAAATTCGGTGGATGCCGTGCTGTTGCTCAAAACCTACCACGAAGTTGCGCAGCCCGTGGCTTTGCTGCAGAACGTGCGGGCGGCGCTGCGTCCGGGCGCCAAGGTGGGAGTGATTGACCGCAACGGCAGCGGCGAGAACCACGGAGTCAGCCGCGACGTGGTGATTCGCGAGGCGAAACAGGCGGGATACAAACTGGTTGAGCAGTACGACTTTGTGAAGGGCGACAATATGGATTATTTTCTGGTCTTTGAGTCCCAGGAATAGTGTCAGGCGCTTTCGATCATTCCCGCCAGAAGCAGCGCCCGGCGCGGCAGCTCGGATATCAAAATGTGTTCGTGTACGGCGTGCGCTCCTTCGCCCACGCCTCCCATGCCATCGAGTGTCGGTATCCCTATGCCGGCGGTAAAGTTTCCGTCCGAGCCCCCGCCCACCGCTGCTTCTTCGAGCTTCCAGTCAATCTGCTTCGCGATCATCTGCGCTTTCCTGTAGAGAGCCACCACTCCGGCATTCCGCTCCATGGGCATGCGGTTGACGCCACCCTCGATGCTGAGCTCGCAATGTTTGTCGAAGGGCTTCAGCGCGCGGAATTGTCGATCTAAAGTGGCGGCCTGCTCCGCATTCTTGATGCGCACGTCGATCTCCGCGGTGGCCTCGGCCGCGATCACGTTGGTGCGAGTTCCTCCTCGAATCACTCCGGGATTCACGGACAAACCGCGCCGCAAGTCATTCAGTTTCGAAACAGCAGCGATCTGCCGCGCGAGTTCGACAATGGCGCTGTGTCCGCGGCCGGGATCGAGCCCCGCGTGAGCGGCCACGCCTTTCACGGTGAGAATGTACTCGCCAACACCTTTGCGCGCAGTTTTCACGGCGCCGCGTGGTCCTGCGGGTTCGAGCACGAGGACGGCAGCCGATTCCCTGGCCAGGGCCTCGGTAATTTTGCGGGAAGAATAGCTGCCGACTTCCTCGTCCGAAACCAGAAACACGGTGACCGGCCGCGGTAGTCCCGCATGCCAGGATTGCAGCGCTTCGATCGCATACAGCATGAGTGCAATGCCAGACTTCATGTCGAGCACGCCGGGCCCGTACAGGCGACCATCCGCTACATGGCAGGGCATGGTCGTGAGCGTTCCCAGTGGATAGACGGTATCGAAATGTCCGAGCAGCAGAACGGGCTCGATTTTTTCGCGCCCGGGGAAATCGATCTGCACGCTATCTGCGAAGTCCTCGGCGCGGTGGACGCGGGCGCGTCCGCCAAGGGCCTCGAACCGCCCGGCGAGTAACGCGCCCATGCGGTCCGCGGCGAGCTTGTTGTCGCTGGGAGATTCGATGGCAACAAACTCCCGGATCGTATGGACGATCTCTTCCTGCCGGGCTTCGAAGTACCGCAGCCGTTCGCTCCACACCGAATTGGTTGGGACCTGGTTGGGTCGCTTCGAACCCGCTGTTTTCTTGCCCGGCATCTCTGCGTTGGTCTCCGGCCCGGGGCAGAGGAAGCACCTTCGGGCGCAAGCCGTACAGTATAATCTTCAAGCCGTTTTGAGACGAAGCGTTTTGAGACAAACATGAATGAGAGCACCCCTGTGACGGAATCTTCGCCCACCTCGACGAAGACCGGGCTCGACATCCACCAGATTCTGAAGATTCTGCCGCACCGCTATCCTTTTTTGTTGATCGACCGAGTGCTTGATCTCACGCGGAAACGGCGCATCGTCGCCATCAAGAACGTTACCATCAACGAACCCTTCTTCAATGGACACTTTCCAGGCTTGCCCATCATGCCGGGCGTGCTGATTGTGGAAGCCATTGCGCAGGCGGGAGGTGCGCTGTTGCTGACCGAGGTTGAAGACCGCAGCGACAAGGTGATGATGTTTACCGGGATCGATCGAGCCAAGTTCCGCAGGCCGGTCAGCCCAGGGGACCAGTTGCGTCTGGAAGTGGAAGTAACCGGCTGGCGCTCGGTGCCGGGCATGACCGCTGCGAAGATGCAAGGTTACGCTTACGTGGGCGATAAACGCGTGGCCGAGGCGATCGTTTCGTGCCAGTTGGTCAACAGCTCACGGGGGCGGGGATCGGGCAGCGGGGATGGCAATGCAGGATAGCGATCGCTAACTGCCGACCAATCCACGAACGACTCCATGCATCCATCGCCCACACCATCGCTCATGAATTTAGCTTCCACGAACGTACATTCCACGGCGATTATCGATCCGCGCACGAAGGTTCCTTCTTCCTGCAAAATCGGACCGTATTGCGTGATTGGAGCAGACGTCGAACTGGGTGAGGATTGCCGCCTGATATCGCAGGTAGCGATCGAGGGGCCAACGAAAATCGGCGCCGATAATGTGTTCTTTCCGTTTTGCGCCATCGGCATGGCGCCGCAGGATGTCACTTACAAAGGCGAGCCCACGCGCCTTGAGATTGGCGAGCACAATGAAATCCGAGAGTGTGTGACGATCAATCGCGGCACGGTGAAGGGTGGAGGCCTGACCAAAGTCGGCAGCCACCTGCTGATCATGGCTTATACGCACATCGGGCACGATTGCGTCATCGAGGACCACGCCATGCTGGTGAATGGCGCGACGTTGGGTGGACACGTGACGGTCGAAGAGTGGGCGGTGGTGGGAGCGCTGTGTCCGGTGCACCAGTTTGTGCGCATCGGCGCGCACTCATATATCGGCGGCGGCACCACGATTACTCAGGATGTTCTGCCGTACTCGATGACCTCAGCCGCGCGCGACACACACGCCTATGGGATGAATAAAATTGGCCTCGAACGCCGCGGGTTTTCGAAAGAGCGGATTGCGAAGATCCACCACGCTTATAAGATTCTGCTGAATTCGAAGATGAATACTTCTCAGGCACTGGAAAAGCTGAAATCGGAAGCAGATCGTGGCGAGGATGTGGACATGCTGATTCGCTTCATCGAGGCGTCGGAACGCGGACTGATTAAGTAAGAATTGTAGAGACGTAGCTTGCTACGTTTTTCTCGCCAGCAAAAGAGACGTTGCAAGCACCGTCTCTACGGACCCAACTATGGAGCGCATCGGCCTCATCGCCGGCAATGGCAAGTTCCCCTTCCTCGTCCTCGACGCGGCGCGCGCGCAGGGATACGAGGTGGTGGTGGCCGCGATTCAGGAGGAGGCCTTTCCGGAGATCGAATCGCATGGAGCGGTTGCGGTTCACTGGCTTTCGCTGGGAGAATTGTCGAAGCTGATCGAGACTTTCCAGCGGGGAGGTGTGCGGCGCGCGATCATGGCAGGGCAAGTCCGGCATAAGCAGATTTTTTCCAGCATCCGGCCGGACTGGCGGCTGGCCAAGCTTTTGCTCTCGCTCACGACGCGCAACACCGACTCGCTGCTGGGTGCGGTGGCGAAGGTGTTGGCCGATGAAGGCATCACGCTCGAAAAATCCACCTGGCTGCTTGAGCCCTTGTTGGTCAAGCCCGGTGTACTGACGCAGCGCGAGCCAACTGAGCAGGAGCGCAACAATATTGATTACGGACGAGCGGTAGCCCGCCAAGTTGCGCAACACGATATCGGACAGACAGTGGTGATCGCCGAATGCGCGTGCGTTGCCGTCGAGGCGATGGAGGGTACCGACGCTACCATCGAACGTGCCGGGCAGATCATGCGTTCGCTGCATGGCGATGCTTCCACCCTGAGCCGGGCGCTAACCGTAGTAAAGATTGCGAAGCCAAACCAGGATATGCGCTTCGATGTGCCGGTGATCGGCGTGAAGACGATCGAAGTCATGCAGACTGCGGGCGCGAGTTGTCTCGCTGTGGACGCGGGAAAGTGCCTGCTGCTCGATGGGCAGAAGATTATTGACGCGGCGAACGGGGCGGGAATCGTGATCGTCGCAGAAGGAAGGTAAAGAGTTCATGAGAGCGAAAGACACAGGAACGGCGTCCGAAGCCACTCGCATCGCCGACCAGCTTCGCCGCGCCTTCGACGGCAGCGCTTGGCACGGGCCTGCGCTGCTCGAATTGCTTGCGGATGTAGATGCTGCCACGGCCGCCGCCAAGCCGCTGCCGAACGTTCACAGCATCTGGGAGCTTGTGTTGCACATTGCGATGTGGGACGGCGCGGCCTTGTGCAGGCTGAGCGGGGAAAAGTGTCAACCCACCGGCCCGGCGAATTTTCCGCCAGTGTCCATTCCGACGTCAGCCGCATGGCGCAAGGCCGTAGCCGAGACGAAACGCACGCACGATGCACTCGTCAAAACCGTCGCCGCTCTACCCGATTCACGCCTCGGTGACCGCGTTCCCGGCAAACGGTACGACTTCTATCACATGCTGCACGGGATCGTTCAGCACGAGCTCTATCATGCCGGACAGATTGCGATTCTGAAGAAGGCCCAGGCTAGCCCGCGACGTTAGAACGTTTCTCATCGATGCTTCTGCTTGGAACTAAGGTCCCTCAGGGGCTAAAGCCCGCAGTCTAAATCGACCGGTAGCGGCACGGCTGAAGCCATGCCCTTCCCAAACATTTCGCGGGCGGGGCGCCCGCGCCACACCATTTCTTGATTCACCACTTCTTGAAGATCACCGCCACGGCCAGGACAATCAGCGCGAAGCCAGCCAGGTAATTCCACCGCAGCGGCTGCTTCAGATACAGCACGGAAAAAGCGGCGAAGACCGTGAGAGTAATCACCTCCTGGATCGTCTTGAGTTGTGCCGCGGTGAATTCGTAAGAGCCGATGCGATTCGCCGGTACCTGGAAGCAGTATTCAAAGAAGGCAATCAGCCAGCTCGCTACGATCACTTTGTAGAGCGGTACCTCGCGGTACCTCAAATGTCCATACCAGGCGAACGTCATGAAAATGTTGGAGATGGTCAGCAGCGCGATCGTCCTCATGGGGCGATTCAGTCCTTTCTGGAGTTGATTTTTCCGTAACGCGGGAACGCCCTAACGAGCGGCGCTAATCCAGATGCTCTTTCCCTGGTTTACGTTTACAATTTCTTTCCGGCAACTGGCCCTCGAGAATTTCTACTGCCATCGCAAAACCCGATTTCCGTCGCCGTAGTCGGTGTAGGCGTCTTTGGACGCAATCATGCCCGAGTTTACAAGGAACTCGAACAACAAGGGGAGCCGGTGCGCGTGCTGGGAGTGGTCGATCCCGATGTAAGCCGCGCGGACGCCGTAGCGCGCGAGTTCGGCTGCAAGGGCTTCGGATCGGTGCAGCAGATGTTGACCACGCATAGCGAGTTGCAAGCCGCGTCTGTGGCGGCTCCCACCGTACATCACCTTCAAGTGGCACGAGAGTTGATGGCGGCCGGAGTGGATGTGCTTATCGAAAAGCCGCTGGCGGCAACGCTCGCCGAGGCGGAAGAGTTGGTTGCACTCGCCGCCACGTACAAGCGGATTGCCCAGGTCGGGCACCTCGAGCGCTTTAATCCAGCCGTACGGGCCACTGTGCCATTGCTGACTCAGCCTATGTTTTTCGAAGTTCACCGGCTCAGTGTGTTTACTCCACGTTCGCTCGATGTGGACGTTGTCCTCGATCTGATGATCCACGATCTTGACATCGTACTGGCGTTTGCCAAGTCGCCGGTCAAGGAGGTTCGAGCGGTGGGCCTGCCTGTCTTGTCGGGGAAAGTGGACATCGCGAACGTGCGTCTGGAACTGGAATCAGGCTGCATCGCGAACTTCACGGCCAGCCGTGTTTCCACCGAGCGGGTGCGCAAGCTGCGTTTTTTCCAGCCGCGACAGTACGTTTCGCTCGATTATGGACGGCAGGAGGTGCTGGTCTTCACCGTAGGTCAAGATGGAACCGCGTCCGGAGCGCCTTCCGTAAATCCTCGAATTGGCGTCACGAAACCTCCGGTCGCTTCCGAAGAGCCGCTGCATGCCGAGCTCAAGTCGTTTCTGCGCGCCGTGCGGGAGCGCTCGACGCCAGTGGTTCCGCTCGAGGATGGCCGCCGCGCGCTGGCGCTGGCGCTTGAGATTGTGGCGGCAATTCGCGATCACGGAAAGAAAGTGGACCTCGCCGGCATCGCCAACGCAAAGCACTGACCTGCGTCAAAAGCCTAATTTACATATGTTTACACACCTAAGTCGTGGCCCATTTGTGGGTGAGCAGAATCCCGGGAAAGGTGCGAAAATAGAGGGAACTTGGTTGTAGAGCGCGCGCGCACATTGCGTTCTCTCCTAGAAGGCCGGATGCAACGCCGCGAGTGTAGTCGGTGCTTAGGATAGGCGGATACAGCTAAGCTTTTACTGTTAACCCCAGCGAATGCCGATCACGCAAATCCCATTCCATGATCCGGTGGCCCCACCCGAGAAGCCTCAACCGGAACAGCTCGGCCTCTACGACCAACAAGACTGGGAAACCGCTTACCGCGATCTCGATGCGCATGTGCCGCACCTGCTCATTCAGTTGCAGGATGATCTGCAGAGATCGCGCAAGCGGGAGGCCGCTTGGATCTCGATCATCGTCCACCTGCTGCTGTTCATCGTTCTGGTGTATCTGCCTTGGATCGAGGCGAATGTTTGGCATCACAGAGTGGTTGTTCCGGTAGATCCAACCCAAGATAAGAATCTGACCTTCCTCGCGCTCCCGCCGGACATGCAGAAGGTGACGCGCAAGCCCAACACCAACATCGCGTCCGACAAAGACCGCATTGCGACCTCGCGTCATCCTGAGCTTGATCCCAAAGAACTGCGGAAGATTCTGGCGACGCCTCCTCCGGGCGCTCCCGGCATGACCGGTCCGCGCGCGCCGCAACCAGCAGCGCCGCCAGCCATGGCGCAGAACCAGCCGCCTTCTCTGCAGCCGCAACAGGGGCAGCAACAGACGGTTCGTCCGCAGTTCCAGACCAATCAGACGGCACAGTTGCAGATGCCCGCTCGCCCCAACAATTCGTTCAGCAAATACGCGGGCGGGATGACTGCGGGCCAGGCGATTCAGCAGGCCGCGCAAGGGGCGGCAGCCAACCGTGCCGGCGGTGGTGGCCAGGAAGGCGATTTCGGTCTGGGCACCGGAGCCCGCGGCCGTCAGCAGGGTGCGCTCGACATTCTGAGCGATACGCAGGGGGTCGATTTCGGTCCCTACCTGCAACGCATTCTGCAGGACGTCCGACAAAACTGGTACCTTCTGATTCCGGAATCGGCCGAGATGAAGAAAGGGAAACTCGCGATCGAGTTCGCCATCACGAAGGACGGCAAGGTTGCGGATATGCGACTAATAGCCTCGTCCGGCGATGTTGCCCTGGATCGCCCGGCATGGGGCAGCATCACCAATTCGAATCCATTCCCGCCACTGCCCAGCGAATTCACCGGCCCTTATCTCGCGCTACGCTTCCGCTTTTACTACAACCCCGACAAGGCTGATCTGCAGTAGCTTCCGGCGCGCGCTGACTGCGCAGCGAATCTTTTCTCTCTTTTGATAATCAAATAGTTAACACCGATGAGTGGCTGGAGCGGTTTTGTCCACTCCAGGCGGAAAAGGGGTTGTGTTGGAGAAGATGCCGGTTTTGTTCGTCGGTCACGGATCGCCGATGAACGCCATCGAGCACAATGCGTTCAGCGAGACGCTGCATGGACTCAGCGCGCGACTGCCCAGGCCGAAGGCGGTCTGCGTGGTCTCGGCGCATTGGGTGACCTCCGGGTCGCAGGTATCGACGTCCGCTCATCCGAGGACGATCCACGACTTCCACGGCTTCCCGCGGCCTCTGTATGAGGTGCAATATCCCGCGCCGGGTGCTCCTTCTGAAGCGAAGAAACTGGCGAGCAATCCTGAGATTGTGCCCGACGAGAAGTGGGGGCTGGATCACGGCTCGTGGAGTGTGCTCCGCCATATGTATCCGAAAGCCGACGTGCCTGCATTTCAACTGAGCCTTGACGAGCGGCGCAGTTTTAAGGAGCATCTTGAACTCGGCCGCGAGATTCAATCGCTGCGTGAGCGCGGTGTTCTGATTTTGGGCAGCGGCAACATCGTGCACAACTTGCGCCGCGTTGATTGGGATAATCCCTCCGGCGCATACGACTGGGCGGTTGAGTTTGACGCCAAGGTCAAGGCAGCGGTCGATGCGCATGATGCGAACGCTCTGGCGGAGCCGCAGAAGTGGGGTGATGCCCTGCTGGCCACTGCCCATCCCACGGTGGAACACTACTTGCCGCTCCTGTATTGCATGGGCAGCACGAATGAACGCGACGCCGTCTCGTATCCGTATGAAGGCTTCGACTTCGGCAGCATTTCGATGCGGATGATTCTGTTCGGCAATGCATCCAAGACCAGCGACTAGATGGTGCCGTTTGAGGTGGAGTCATCCTCACCGGAGCCGCTTTTCAGGGGAGGGAAGGATCTTTCGCGCAGACCAGTAACACATCCAGGGAAGGTCCAGGCCAGATCCCTCGCCCGGCTGAACTGCGCCGGACTCGGGATGATGCCTTCAAAAGGTGAGCCGCGTACTGGCTAACTTGCTTCCTCGCACAAGACCTACCTGCTACATTTTGAACCAGTGCTTGCCTCCGAAGAATACGTCCAGCGGCGAAAGACTCGCCAGTCGCGCGTTGCCCACTACGAGACAATTCATATTCGGCTCGGGAACCTCCGGCTTCTCTTGGCTTTCCTCGCGGTGATCATCGCGTGGGCATCGTTCCACGGGCATCACCTGTCGCCCTGGTGGCTGGCCGCACCGGTGGCGGCATTCGTGAGCGTCGCGGCTTATCATTCGCGGATTCTTCGGGCTCGCGAGTTGGCCGAGCGTGCCGCCGCGTTTTATGAAAGGGGACTGGCACGCGTCGAAGATCGCTGGGCCGGGTCCGGAGAAACAGGCGATCGCTTCGACGATCCTCATCACGTATATGCCGCCGACCTCGACCTGTTCGGAAAGGGCAGCTTATTCCAGCTTCTATCGACGGCGCGCACGCGCATGGGGGAAGACACGCTGGCACAATGGCTGCTTTCTCCTTCAACCGTGGAACAGATCGGCGGGCGCCATGCCGCGGTGAGCGAACTGCGCGATCAACTCGATCTTCGAGAGGATCTGGCGGTGCTGGGCGAAGATGTTGGAGTGGGCGTGCATCCCGAGGCGCTGTTGAAGTGGGCGGAATCGCCGAACCAGATGAAGCCGTTATGGATTCGATGGCTGGCGCCGGTGCTCGCGGCGCTGGCGGTTGCGGCCGTAGTGGTGTGGGCCGTCTGGGGAATGGCAACGCCGCTGGTGCTGACCGTGGTGATCGAGGCCGTGCTGACGTACTGGCTCAAGAAACCGCTCGAGGAAATACTGCATGGAACGGAGCACGCGTTTCGCGACTTGGATCTGCTTTCGGGCGTGCTTGCGCGGGTGGAGGCGCCGACGTTCCAGGCGCCACGACTGCAGACACTGCAGCGTGAGCTTTTGTCGAGCGGTGTCCGTAGCTCTGAAGCGATCGCGCGGCTTAGGACCTTGGTGGACCTGATCAACTCGCGCCATAACATTTTTGTGCGAATCATCGACGCGCCGCTCATGTACTCCGTGCAAGTCTCATTTGCGGCAGAGCGCTGGCGTCAGGCACACGGCAGCTCGCTGCGATTGTGGGTGAATGCCATCGGAGAGATAGAGGCTATTCTTTCGTTGGCGAGTTACAGCTTCGAGCATCCCTCCGATCCGTTTCCGGTATTCACTGGAGGTGCGGCATCGTTGGATGGTGAAGACCTCGGACATCCACTCGTCCCGGCAAAAACCTGCGTTCGCAACAATGTCAGCCTCTCCGGGGAGACACGGGTTCTGCTGGTGAGCGGTTCCAACATGTCGGGTAAGAGTACCCTGCTGCGCGCCGTCGGGATGAATGTTGTGCTAGCGATGGCCGGCGCCCCCGTTCGAGCCCGCCGCTTGCAACTTACTCCTCTGGAGGTGGGCGCAAGCATTCGCATCAACGATTCACTGCGGGAAGGCAGCTCCCGTTTCTATGCCGAGATCACGCGGCTGCGCCAGATTTTCGATTTCGCAGGAGGAGATCCGCCACTGCTGTTTCTGTTGGACGAGCTGTTGCAAGGCACAAACTCGAAAGATCGACGGATTGGTGCGGAAGGTATCGTGCGAGCGCTAGTGAATCGCGGCGCAGTCGGGCTGGTGAGCACGCATGATCTGGCTTTGACCGACATCGGCGGAGCCGTGGACGGCCATCTGCGTAACGTTCATTTCCAGGATGAGCTGGAGAACGGCCGAATGACCTTCGACTACAAGCTGCGCGACGGTATCGTCACCAAGAGCAATGGCCTCGAACTGATGCGCTCGATCGGGCTTGATGTGTAGCTAGCTCCGGAACAAACGCAATCTCCCGAGGAAGAACGACCACAAGGGCTGAAGCCCGCGCCGATCCCACACACCTGACGCGGCCCTGAAGGGCCGCTCTTCCACGGTGACGCAGAAATTCGTGGCTTTCCGTAGTCAGCAAGGTCGCCAGTCCTGTCTGGATCTTTTGCCGACCACCTTTTTCCCTACCACACGCGGCAGCGGTTCTGATTCACCATGGGCGAACCCGCCTTGCAATGGAACGCCTCTTGAAATTCCGGCATGTTCGAGACCACGCCATTGGTACGGTATTTTTCCGGAGAATGTGGGTCCACCGTGGCGCGCAGGCGCTTGGTTTCATCGCGCGACTGGCCGCACCAACTCTGCCCGTAGCCAACGAAGAAGCGCTGGTCGGGCGTGAGTCCATCGATCGGCTCGAGCGTTTGGCCTTTGGTGTCATCCTTCCAAGCCATGTATGCCAGGAGCAGCCCGCCCAAGTCGGCGACATCCTCGCCCAGCGTCAGCTTGCCGTTGATCTTGATGTCGTCGATGATCGTGTAGGTCGAGTACTGGTCTGAGATGCAACTGGCGCGCTTCACAAATTCCTTTCCGTCTTCGTCAGTCCACCAATCGCGCAGATTTCCCTGGGCGTCGAACTGGCGGCCTTCATCGTCGAAGCCGTGCGTCAGTTCGTGTCCGATGGTACCGCCGGTGTCGCCGTAGTTGGGCGCAGCGTCGGAGTGGGGATCGAACGCCGGAGGTTGCAGCACACCCGCAGGAAAGTTAATGTCGTTCATCTGCGGATCGTAATACGCGTTTACGGTCGGCGGAGTCATGCCCCATTCGCCACGGTCCACGGGCTTGCCGATTTTGGCCAACTGCCGGTCGAATTCGAACTTCCGGGCGCGCTCCACGTTACCGAGTTCGTCGCCGCGCACGATTTCAAGTTTGCTGTAGTCCCGCCACTTGTCCGGATATCCGATCTTGTTGGCCATCCCATGCAGCTTGGCCAGCGCCTGTTGCTTGGTCGCCGGCGACATCCACGGCAAACCGTTGATGTCCTGCTCCATCGCCGCCTGAATTTCTTTTACGATTTTCAGCGCCTGCTGCTTGGCTTCCGGACTGAAATACTTCGCCACGTATGCCTGTCCCAAAGCCTCGCCCAAATCACCGTCGACCGCTCGCGTGCAGCGTTTCCAGCGCGGCTGAAGTTCCTGCTGTCCACGCAGCGTTTTTCCGTAGAAAGCGAAGTTTTCATTCACAAACGGCGCAGACAGATAGGGTGCATCGGCGTGCGCGAGATGCCAGCGCAGGTACGTCTTCCAATCTGCCACGCTCTCCTTTTCTATTTCCTCGTTCATCGCCTTGAAGAAGTTAGGCGAGGTAACATTCAACGACGAGAGCGAGGGCATTCCAACCCTGGCGAAATAAACCGGCCAGCGGAACTCGGGAGAAATCTTCTCCAACTCCGTGCTGGTCATCTTGTGGTCCAAAGCTTTTGGGTCGCGTCGTTCCACCCGGGTCATCGAACCCTTGGCCAGTGCGGTTTCGATGCGCATCACCGTTTGCGCCTCGGCTGCGGCGGTTTCGGGCTTGTCGCCGAGCAGCTCAAACATCTTCTGCACATGCGCAAGGTACTGCTTCCGCAGTTCGACCGACTTCGCGTCGTCCTTGGTGTAATAGTCGCGGTCGGGCAGTCCGAGTCCGCCCTGATCGGCGTTGGCGATGACCTGATTGGCGTCGCGGAAGTCCTGGATGGACTCAAAGCGGAACAGGACGTTGTCATCAATCATGGCCGCGGCCACGTCGGCGATTTCTGTCTTGGAGCTAATCTTTGCAATTCCTTCGAGCAACGGCTTAAGCGGTGCGGCTCCTTTGGCGTCGATCGCCTTCTCGTCCGTGCAGGAAGCATAATAGTCGCCAATCTTCTGATCGACCGCGTTGCGCTTCGGGTCAGGAGCCGAAGCCGCCTCCAGGATTCCGCGCAAGCGCCCGAGGTTCTCGTCCTGCATTTTGGAATATGTGTCCCATGACGATTGATCGGGGGGAATCGGATTTCCCTTGATCCACCCGCCGCAGGAATAGGCGAAAAAGTCCACGCACGGATCGACGCTGCGGTCCATGGATGTGACATCCAGCGCCGGTTCAGACTTTTCTATGGCCGGCTGCTGAGCGTTGGCTAAGGAAAGAAAGCACGCGATCGCAAGCGTAACCAGACTCATGCGCAGAACTGCCATTGAGGAACCCCTCTTCCTGGTATGAAATTGAAATACTGAGACCCCAAAGTATAAGCCCGGGCGTCAACCTGGATGTCAGGCGTCTAAGGTTTTGACTTTATCCCGGAAGCCGAACGCCGCTTCTAGCCCTTCCTCAAGTGAATCGAGCCATCTCCCGTGCGGATGGTCAGCGAACTGCCACCGCCGTTCAACTTGCCGCGAACTTCGTTCTCCCGAATCTTTCCCTCGGTGGTAATGGGCATGTCGAGGTCGATGTGGCCGTCGCTGGTGTGCAGATCCACGTCGGCCGCCAGTTCGGCTGGGACTTCGAGGGAAACGTTGCCGTCGCCGGTCTCAAGTCGCCAGCCCGCGGCCAGGGAAGATCCGCCCGCCGCGCGCACTTCCACGTGCCCGTCGCCCGTCTTGAGTTCGAGTTCATCAAAGCGGCCATGAGCGGTGATGTGTCCGTCGCCGGTTGAGGCATGCAGCTTGCCGTCGACCGCTTCCAGGTTCTCGGAGCCGTCGCCGCTGTGCAGGTCCATCTCGCCCTTCAATCCGGCGATGTCGATTTTGCCATCTCCAGTCCGCAGGTTGACGCGGCCTTCGCGCGGCATCTGGATAATGATGTCGACCTTATGCTGGCCCCATTCGACGTTGAAGTTGTGGTGAGGGTAGCGCACGTCGATCTCGACCGAGTCACCGGTCTGATGCTCTTCGAGGCGGATGCCGCCTTCGCCGATCTTGTAGTGCGAGGTGATGACCTTGGCTTCAATCGTGTGCTGATCCCAAGTCGTGACGCGGATGTTGGCGTCGGATGTCTCGATCCTCAGGTCGGGCTTGCCGCTGAGGTTGTAGGTCTTCGACCATTCGTCGGCATGCGCGGGTAGCGCGGCAACGACGCCGGCAGCCAGGATGGCAAGCGCCAGGCGTTTCATCGCAACAAGTTTCATAAAATCCTCCGGCGGGGCACACCTTCGCCAGTCTCTTAGACGTGGTTACGGAGGATCGGTGAGGTTAGTTCCATGGAAAATACTCGGCTAGCGTGCCCGGGGCACGATATACGCCATGCGGATCAGCGTTCGCTCCGAAAACGGCAGATACAGGAGCGCCGCGCTTGCCGCGAACGCCGCGCCCAAACCAATCTCCTGGATCAGCAGGAACGGAGCTACCGCCCACAATTGGTCCATCGCCAGAACGAGCGGAAACATTTGACGGAATTTGTCGCCCAGGCGCTGGTAGTCAAAGCCCACCGCCGACATCAAGTAGCAGCGCAGGGGGATCCCCACGCCGGCTGTTACCATCACAGCTCCTGCGAGGGCCGTCGCGCCCCACACGGGAAGAAACGAATCCGCCACGGCCAGGACATCATGCAGGCGAAACAGGGCCGTGAGATAGAAAATCAGATACATCACTTGAATCAGCGCGAAGAGTCCGCGGGTGAGAGCTCGACGCGGGATCGGCACTTCGAGGTCGGGATGCAGCGGGGCCGACGGTGAAGAGGGGGCTGGCGAAGCGGTCGGCATTGGAGCATGGACTTGCCCGTTTGCGGCCGCCCCTTTGCGGTTTACTGCCAGTGCTGCTCTCACTGCCCCACTTTCATCCGGAGTTTGGACGGGAGCGATGAACCGGTATCCTCGCCGCGCCAGAGTTTCCACGTAACGCGGACTGGAAGCGGAGTCTCCCAGCGCCTCGCGTACCTTGTTGATGGCTGTGTTCAGACTGTGGTCGAAATCGACGAATGTGTCGGAGGGCCAGAGCTTTTGCTGCAGCTCTTCGCGCGTGACCACCTCGCCCGCGCGCTCCAGCAGCAGCGCCAGCACCTGGAACGGTTGCCCCTGGAGGCGCAGCTTCACGCCGCTCTTGCGCAGTTCGCCCGCGCTGAGATCGAGCTCAAACACACCAAACCGCGCGACTCTGCTGCTTTTGTGCGGCACGACGCCGTAGTGTAGCAGGAAGGTCTTAGGTCGTGGGTCTCAGGTCATCGGCTGGATGCTCGGAGATCCGAGCCTAAGACCTAACACCCAAGACCCAAGACCCAGCGACTGCTGCCCCGCGGCGCTACAATATTCGCGTGCCCGATACCACCCCCCAGGACGATCACAAGCATCATCGCCACGCCGTCTACGCGTCGGAAACTACCGGACCGCTGCTGATCGCGCTTGTATTGCTCGTCCTCACGCTGGTTCGCTACTGGCACGACATTCACTGGAGCTTGCGCTGAACGTGGGTCCGGAGCGCCGCGAGATCGCCGCATCCCAGCCGCTGCTGGTGGTGATCCTTGGCCCCACTGCCAGCGGGAAGACGGCGCTGTCTCTCAGGCTCGCGCAGAAATTCAACGGCGAGATTGTCAACTGCGATTCGGTCGCAATGGTGCGCGAGCTTGATATCGGTACCGCCAAGCCCAGCGCCGCGGAGCGTGAGCTGGCGCCGCACCATTTTTTCGACGTTGTCGGTCCCACGGAATACATTACTGCCGGCGAATACGCCCGGCAGGCGCGGCAAGTGCTCAACGAAGTCAATCTGCGCCGTCACTTGCCCATCGTGGTCGGTGGCACAGGATTGTACTTGCGCGCTCTGCTCGAAGGACTCTTCCCCGGTCCGCAGCGTTCGGAAGAATTGCGTGAGCGTTTGCGAGAAAGTGCCGCAAACCGCGGCTCAGATCATCTCCACCGAATTCTCCGGCGTCTCGACCGTGCGGCCGCAGAAAAAGTCCACGCCAACGATACCCCAAAACTGATCCGCGCCATTGAGGTCTGCCTCGCATCGCGGCAGAAGATGTCCGAACTCTGGCAGCATGGACGCGACCCGCTGCGGGGCTTCCGCATTCTGCGGCTCGGCCTCGACCCGGACCGCGCTGCACTCTACAACCGCATCAATCATCGCGCGCGCCGAATGTTCGAAATCGGACTGATCGAAGAAACCCAGCGCTTGCTTCAGAAATGTGGCGTAACCGCGCGCCCGCTAGCATCGCTCGGCTATAAACAGGCAGTTCAACTTCTGCGCGGAGAGCTAACTCGCGCGCAGGCGATCGAAGCCGCGCAGCAGGCGCACCGGAACTATGCCAAACGCCAGATGACATGGTTCCGGCGTGAGCCGGAAGTGCACTGGCTGAAAGGCTTCGGCGACGATCCGCAGTTCCAGCAGCAAGCTTTGCGATGCATTGCCGCTGCAGGTGTTGGGTCTTAGGTGTTAGGTCTTGGGTCCCCGGGGCCATGCGTCCTCTATTTTTCCACTGCGATTCCCTTTTTCCTTGTGACATATGTCACAGATCGAGGTGGGCTTGGTTCGATATTGTCTTGCAGTATGGAGACCAGAACCACAGGCACCTACGAAGACCTAAAGGTTTGGCGTCGTGCCATGGACCTTGTATGTGCGTTTATCGATGTACGGGCTCTTTCCCAAAGCAAGAGATCTATGGCCTGACCAGCCAGATGAGGCGGTCAGCGGTTTCGATCCCAAGTAACATCGCAGAAGGCAAAGGACGATACTCGCGCAAGGAATTGCTTCAGTTTCTATTCCATGCCCGAGGCTCTCTCTTGGAACTTCGAACCCAACTCACCATCGCCAAGGAACTCGGATTCCTAGGTAGCGCTGAGGGAGAAACACTGACTGACCTAGCCGGCGAAGTCGGCCTGGCTTCTAAACGGTCTCATCAATCGATTCCAGTCGCTGATCGGGTCCGAACCGTGAAATCCTAACACCGAACACCTAACACCCAAGACCTGCCGTTCTGCTATCGTTCCTGCTATGCTGCGAATCTTTCCCGCCATATTTCTTGCACTAACACTGACCCTGCCCACTTTCGCCAAAGACAAGCACTCGCACCCCGCTCCCCTGAAGCCCGCGCACGACGACAAGTGGGCTGAGAAGACGCTCCACAAGCTGACCGTCGAAGAAAAAATCGGCCAGGTCTTTATGATCTGGTGCCGGGCCAGCTTCCTCAACGTGGAGAGCCCCGAGTACCTGCAATGGCTCGAGGCCATGCAGAAATATCACGTGGGTTCATTCGCCATGTCGGTCCACGTGGATGGACCGTTTCTCTTGCGCACCGAGCCCTATGAAGCGGCCGAATTGCTCAATCGCCTGCAACGGAAATCCAAGCTACCCCTGCTGTTCGCGGCTGACTTTGAACGCGGCCTCGCCACGCGCCTGCTCGGAACCACCAACTTTCCCCACGCTATGGCCTTCGGCGCCGATGGCAACCTCGAAGACGCCGAGTCCTTCGGCCGGATTACGGCTCAGGAAGCCCGAGCCATCGGCGTTCACTGGAATTTTTTCCCTGACGCCGACGTCAACTCGAATCCGGCCAATCCCATCATCAACACGCGCTCCTTCGGAGAAGATCCCAAACAAGTCGGCGATCTGGTGACGGCTTACATCAAGGGAGCGCACGAGGCTGGAATGCTGACCACGGTGAAACACTTTCCCGGGCACGGAGACACCGCCACCGACTCGCATCTCGGCGTTGCCAGTGTGAACGGCGACCGAACGCATCTGGATTCAATCGAACTTCCGCCTTTCCGCCAGGCCATCGCGGCTGGCGTCGATTCCGTGATGGTGGCGCATGTCACCGTCCCCGCGCTCGATTCCGACCCGAATCATGTCGCCACGATCTCGCCGGCAATCGTTTCCGACTTGCTCGAAAAGCAGCTTGGATTCAAAGGCCTCATCGTGACCGATGCCCTCGACATGGCGGGTCTGACTCATCTCTTCGCCAACAATATTGGCCGAGCCGCCGTCGAGGCCTTCAAGGCCGGTAATGATCTGCTGATCATTCCTCCCAACCTGGGCGCCTCCTACGATTCCATGCTGAGTGCGGTACGGTCGGGCGAGATTTCGCGGAAGCGTCTCGACCGCTCCGTTCTCAAGATCTTGAAAATAAAGGGGAGCCTCGGCCTTAACAAGGTACGAACGGTCGATCTCGGCGCAATTGCAACCGCGGTCGGCAAGCCGGAAAACATCGCTTTTGGCCAGCAGGTGGCCAATGCCGCTATCACGCTGGTGCGCGACAACAACAAAGTGCTCCCCCTGAAATCCAAGGGAACCGCCGAGGCTGGTCTGCCGTATATGACCATAGAGGAGACGAACAACCAGGTGGTCGCCATCCTTTTTTCGGATGACGTGCGCACGGATTCCGGTCGCGCCTTCGGACGTGAATTCCGCGCCCGCATTCCGGATGCGCGCGTGATGTATGTGGATCCCCGCATCGCCGCGGGCATGAGCGACGAGGTTCTGAAAGCAGTTGACGAGGCGCAAACGGTGGTGGCTGCGGTCTATGTGATCCCGACGGCAGGCAAGATCGGCAACTCGATGGGGATGGCCGATGCGACCGGCACGCTGCTGCAGCAGTTGCTCGATCATGCCGCGGAAAAGACGGCCGTCGTCGCCATGGGGAATCCTTACCTGGCCAGCGATTTCCCCAAGATCGAGAATTACATGTGTACGTTTTCCAATGCGACCGTCTCGGAAGTGAGCGCGATCAAAGCGCTCTTCGGGGAGATTCCGATTCGCGGTCATCTGCCCGTCACCATTCCAAATGTTGCCCAGCGTGGCGCGGGCCTCGAACGCCCGGCGCAAGTCGCCAAAGGAGGGTCTCCACATGCGCAGAACTAGACTTCGGATCGTTAGCAGGTTTGCAGTAGGACTCGCGACCCTTGCCACTTTGCTCCTGCCTGCCTGCAGCGTGAACGTGAAAAAGGAGCAGAACGGCGAAGACAAGCAGGTCGATATCCAAACGCCCGTCGGCGGCATTCACGTGAGCAAAGGCGCCAACGTAGCAGACGTGGGCCTTGCAGTCTATCCGGGCGCGCGCCTGAAGCAAGACGATTCCAATGGCAACGACAAGAGCGCCAACGTGAACATCTCCGGCTTCGGCTTCGGGGTTAAGGTCGTTGCCCTGGAGTATGAGTCCGACGATTCCCCTGCCAAGCTCATCGCCTACTACAGGGATCAGCTCAAGAAGTACGGCAAGGTGCTCGAGTGCCATACAAGCCATTTTGAGGTGAATCCGGATATCAAGGGGTCGGATCACGATTCTCATGAACTGACCTGCGAGGGATCGAGCGGCAGCAATATTGAGCTGAAAGTCGGTACCAAAGAAAACCAGCACATTGTGGCCGTAGAGCCCGAGGGCAAGGGATCAAGCTTCTCGCTGGTTTACGTGCGCACTCACGGCAAAGACGCCGAAATCTAAACTCTCCGGTCGCTTTTTAGGAGGATCACCATGTTTCGTCATCCGATACTTGCACTTGCCCTGACTGCAGCATTGACGCTGCCGGTCATGGCGCAGGATTCCGACAATCAGAATAAGAATCTCGACATCCGCAGCTCCGTCGGTGACCTGCATGTTGGCAGTGACGCGGACGCGCGCAAGGCGGGCCTGCCAGTCTATCCGGGCGCGCGCCTCAAGTCGGATGACGAAAATAAAAACCAGGCCAATCTGAGCGTGTTGACCGAAGCTTTTGGAATGAAGCTGGTGGTTGCCCAATACGTTTCCGACGATGCCCCTGCCAAAATCATCGACTTCTACCGCGACAAACTGAAGAAGTACGGCAAGGTTCTGGAGTGCCATTCCCAGAAGCATGGCGGCGATGTTAGCGTGCATGAGGACAGCAAGGACTCCAAAGATAGTAAAGAATTGAAATGTGACGAGAATTCGGGCCCGGTCACCGAGCTGAAAGTGGGCACCGAGGATAACCAGCACCTTGTCGCCGTCGAGCCCCGCGACGCGAGCAAAGGGTCAACGTTCGCCCTCGTCTATCTGCATACGCGCGGGAAGCGCGGAGATATCTAGGCCCGGTTTTCGGTAGACGATCTCGCCGCAGTGATCGAGGACGGCTTGTGCCTGCCCCGTCCTTGCTCCCAACGCGCGCCGTGCGGTACTTTCAAGGAGCGCTCCTCTCCGATCGCTGATGGAACAGCCCTGCTACAAGTGCGGACAGATAGTGGAAGAAGGGGTACCTTTCTGCCCGCACTGCTCCGCCCCGCAGATCCGAGTAATCATCGCTGAGCCCACCCCGCCCCCCTTGGCATTCGCCGCCGCCACAGAATCTCACGACTCGACCGTTCTCCCGGCGTCGCAGACTGTCCCCGTTCTTGCGCTTCCCATGCAGTGGTCTGAAGCGTTCAGGCCGTGTGCCCTGGCAGCGTTGGTCGCATCGTTACTGATGTCTTTGGGACTGAACCCGTTCGTAGCCATGTTCAGCGTGGGATTCCTCGCCGTAGTTTTTTATCGCCAGCGCCGGCCGGGAATCATGATCAAAGCCGCGGCTGGAGCCAAGCTCGGCGCTTTGGGGGGACTGCTTTGGTTCGCGATGTCGTCCATCCTAGAGGCGCTGATTGTGATCTTTCTGCACAAAGGGCCGGAGCTCCGCGCTGCACTCATAGCCAAAATCCAGGAAGCAGCTTCTCAAACCGGCGACCCACAAGTGCTGGCCGTGTTCGAGCGCCTCAAGACTCCGGGTGGGCTGGAGTTCCTTATGGTGACCGGTATAATCTTTGCCTTTCTCGCTTCGCTCGTTCTCGGAGGTCTGGGCGGAGCATTGGGCGGCGCCATCCTCGGCCGCCGCGACAGATCCTAATTTCGATAGCGCCGGCGGAAAGTGGCGCGGCTGTCCCAGGTTATCGGCGCCCTTCAGCAGAGCGGGTTGGGCACCCTTGCAGCGGACGCACCTGCCGCGTATGATGCACCGTTTGCACTTTTTCAGATGAATATGCCCGCACGCGGTTCGCTGCTCGGGATCGAACACCTCGACGCGAAGGAAATCCTGGGCCTGCTCAAGCTGGCCCGCCGCATGAATCCGCTGAAGGCCCGTCCGCTGCTGCGCGGCAAGCGGATCGTGCTTCTGTTTTATGAGGCGTCCACACGCACCCGCTCTTCGTTCGAGTTCGCCGCAAAAGCGCTGGGCGCAATGACCACTCTTGTGCAATCCTCCGGTTCGAGCATCGAAAAAGGCGAATCCGTGCTCGATACCGGATACACCTTGCGCGCTGTCGGCGCAGATTGCATCGTCATGCGCCATCCATCGGCTGGCGCCCCGCACTTGATGGCGCGGCATCTCGACATCCCGGTCATCAATGCCGGGGACGGCATGCACGAGCATCCTTCGCAGGCGCTGCTCGATGCCTTCACGATCCTGAAGCACAAGAAGTCATTCAAGGGTCTGCAGGCCGCCATCATCGGCGACATCTTGCACAGCCGCGTCGCGCGCAGTGCCTGCCATCTGCTGACCAAGCTCGGAGTAAAACTGACGCTGTGCGGCCCGCCCGAGTTCGTGCCCGACGTCGCCGCCACACTCACGCCCGGCCTGCGTGTCACCCGCCACCTCGAAGACGCACTGCGCGGCACCGACGTGATCATGCTGCTGCGCGTGCAGAAAGAACGGCTGGCCGGCCAGAAGATCCGCCTGCAGGACTACATTGCGCGCTACCAGATGACGACCGCGCGCCTGAAGCTCGCCAAACGCGACGCTATCGTGATGCACCCTGGGCCGATTATCCGCGGCCTAGAATTAACCGCGGAAGTTGCCGACGGCCCACAATCCGTGATCGTGGACGAAGTCCACAACGGCGTCCCCACGCGCATGGCGATCCTGGCGCGGGCGTTAGGAAAGGCAAAATGAGCCACGGGTCTTGTCATCGTCAGCGGTTCTGTCATCCTGAGCGAAGCGAAGGACCTATGCATTTTTTCGGGCTGCTGGGCAGGTACACAGGTCCTTCGCGCGAACAGCGCGCTCAGGATAACAGGCAAAATCCGCGTGCATCCGCTGAAGAGAAGTCCGTGCGGAGTTGTAGATGACCCGCCACGAAAGCGCGAGCCTCCTGATCAAAGGCGGCCACCTGATCGATCCGGCGGCGAAGATCAACGCGCCCATGGATATCCTCCTGCGCGATGGCCGCGTCGCCGAGGTCGCGCTGCCCAATAAGACCCGCGGCAGCGCCGACAAGAAGTTCGATGCCCGGGGCCTCATTGTCGCGCCCGGCTTCATCGACCTGCACGTCCACCTGCGCGAGCCCGGCCAAAGTTACAAAGAGACCATCGCCACGGGCACTGCCGCCGCCGCCGCCGGGGGCTTCACGTCGGTATGCACCATGCCCAACACTGCGCCTGTGGTCGATACGGCGGAATGGGTTCATTGGCTACGGAGCCCCGAGCGCGAGGCCGTGGTCAATGTCTTCCCCATTGCGGCCGCCACACACGGCAGCAAAGGAGGAACGCTTACCGACTTCGGCGCCCTGCAGCGTGCCGGAGCTGTCGCCGTCACCGACGACGGCAAGCCCATCCTCGACGACGATATCATGCGCATGGCTCTTCGTCTGGGCGCGGAACTGAACCTGCCCGTGGTGCAACACGCGGAAGATACGCGCCTCACCGAAAACTGCTCGATGCACGCCGGCCCGACGAGCTTCCGCCTCGGTCTGCGCGCCATGCCGGCCGGCGCCGAGGCCGTCATCGTGGACCGCGATGTCACGCTCGCGCAGCAGATTCGCGAATCGCGTCTGCACGTGGCACATCTTTCTACTGCCGACGCGCTCAAGGCCGTCCGCCGGGGCAAGCGCGCGAAAGCCGGTGTCACCTGCGAAGTCACACCGCACCACTTCACTCTGATTGACGAGAATGTTGGCGAATACGATACCAACTTCAAGATGAACCCGCCGCTGCGTTCTGTGACCGACCGCCAGGCCATTGTGGTGGCGCTCGCCGACGGAACGGTGGACGCCATTGCCACGGACCACGCCCCGCACGCCGCCCACGAAAAGCAGGTCGAATTCGAGCGCGCCTCCTTCGGCATCACCGGGCTGGAGACAGCGCTGGCGCTGGCCATCACAAAACTTCACCGCGAACACAAGATTCCTCTAAGGCGCATCGTCGAACTCTTCACCGCGGGACCAGCCCGTGTCTTCGATCTGTCCGGCCGCGGATCTCTTGCACGCGGCAGCTTCGCCGATGTGACCATCTTCGATCCCAAGAAGCGCTGGATTTTCGACGTCGCGAAATCGCACTCGCTCTCACACAATAGTCCCTTCGACGGCTGGCAGTTCACAGGGAAAGTCACAGCGACAATCGTTGGCGGGAAGATCACCTACCAGACCGACTAAAACGTGGCTCGTCGGTCGCGGAGTATATACTCCTCACGAAACCAAGGGAGGCTACGATGCTTCGCGCTGCCCGATTCGTTCTTCCAATAGTTCTTTTCGTGCCTGTCCTCTCCGGTCAGACGGGCGGCTCTGGTTCGCTTGTTGGGTCTCCAGCGAACGCTCCAGTGGCGCACACGTTCGACATCAACGCGGCGGTCAACGCATATCTGGCAAAGATGCCGCCCGCGCAGCGCGCCCGCTCCGATGCCTACTTCGAAGGCGGCTATTGGCTGGTTTTGTGGGATTTCCTATCGACTGTGTTCGTGATGTGGCTGCTCCTCCATTTCCGGTGGTCGGCGCGAATGCGCAACCTGACCGAGCGCTTCACCCGCTCCCGCGTTCTCCACACGGCACTCTATTGGATGCAGTTCATTGTTCTTGTCTCCGTGGTCACTTTTCCTCTTGACGTATACGAAGGCTATTTCCGTGAGCACAAGTACGGCCTCCTGAATCAAACGTTCGGTCCCTGGATGCGCGACCAGATGGTGATGCTCGCCGTGAGCGTGGTGCTGGGAGGGATCCTCATCGTGCCGCTGTTCGGGCTTGTGCGGCGCCTGGGCAAGAGCTGGTGGGTGTGGGGCGCAACTCTCATGGTGGTGTTTCTCGCCTTCGTGAGTCTGATCGCTCCGGTTTACATTTTCCCGCTCTTCAACAAGTACACAAAATTACAGGATCCACGAATCAAGGATCCGATCCTCAGCATGGCGCGCGCGAACGGAATTCCCGCCACCGACGTCTATGAATTCGATGCGTCCCGGCAATCGAATCGAGTGAGTGCCAATGTCAGCGGCTTCGCCAGCACGATGCGAATTTCGCTGAACGACAATCTCCTCAAGCGCTGCACGCTGCCCGAGATCGAAACCACGATGGGGCACGAGATGGGTCATTACGTTCTCAATCATGCCTACAAAGGGCTGGTCATGCTTGGGGTCGTGATCGTGATCGGGTTCGCGTTTCTCAAATGGGGTATCACCATCGCTCTTGCACGCTGGGGAGAGAAATGGGATGTCCGGGGGATCACAGATGTCGGCGTGCTGCCGCTGGCGGTGATTGTGTTCTCGCTCTATTTCTTTCTGATGACGCCGGTGACCAACACCATCACGCGCACCATGGAGTATGAAGCGGACATGTACGGCTTGAATGCAGCTCGGCAGCCCGACGGAGAGGCAAACGTAGATCTGATGCTCGGAGAGTATCGCAAGCTCGATCCCGGGCCGGTCGAGGAGTTCCTCTTTTACGATCATCCCAGCGGCCGCACTCGCATCACTGCAGCCATGCGCTGGAAAGCGGAGCATCCGGAATCTGCATCGCCGGAAGAGGCGGCCAGACCAGTCTTTCATGCTCAGTGACTCTGCGCCCGGGTCTCCGATCTTCTCGAATGGCAAGACATCTGACCGCGGGCCTCTCCGACCCCAGAGTGGAGGAGAAGCCCGCGGGGAAACGACTCTGAGTTACTTGGGTGTTGGCGGCGCCACCACCTCATGCAGTCTCGGGTTCTCCCGCATCCTGCTGAACTCTTCATCCTTATAGACATTGGCCAGATCTCGATAGCCGTCTTCTTTTGCCTTCCTCAGGCATTGCAGGCAGCCCTCTACGTCGCCGCGCCTAGCGTAGATCTTCGCCAGCATGTACGAATAACGGGCGCGTTCTTCTGGACTGGAGATCTGGGCCGTGATGCCGGCTTTCGATTCTTGCCTCAAAGCATCCGGATCCAGTTCCAGGGCCCGGGTGTATTCCGTCAGGGCGCGTTCCAGCTTCTTTTGGCTGAACCACGCTGCACCCAGGTTCACATGAAACGAGGGCCGTGTTTCTTCGAGAGCAACGGCCTTCTTGAAGTACTTCGCCGCAGAGCCGTAGTTCTTTCTCAAGTAGTCGACGGCGCCAATGTTGTTGACCGCGTCCGCATACTTGGAATTCCGCTTGACTGCTTTCTCGAAATCAGAACGGGCCGCTTTCAAGTCATTGTTCTTCAACTCGGCCAACCCGAGCTTGTTGTACAGCACGGCATTCTTGCGGTCTTTGCGCAATGCCGTCTGGAAGTACTGGATCGCTTGCGGATAGTCCTTCTGGGCTCGCGCCAGATCTCCTGCTTTTTCCAGGTCAGCCACGGTCATCGACTCCATTCTGACTTTTTCCTGTTGCGGAGCCGGTGTGCCGATGCTGTACCCGGACAGCATCATTAACACCACCATCAACACGATTCTTGCTGTGACGGTTTTCATATGAGCCTCCCTTACTCGGAGTTGCCTCTGTTCCGGTCTGGGCTGTGCCCCTGCTCCGGCGATCTGCCCTCCGCGTACGCTCCCGTTATCGCGCCGATTCATGCGACCCACAACGCTATACCTGCTACTCAGGGGCTATGTCCGCGGAGTTTCAGCGCAGAAAAAAAGATCTCCCATAGAGCCAACAACTTGGAGCATTACCGGGGTGTACCAACCATCGATTTTGAATTGGGGTTACGCCACCGTTACAGGAGTTTAAGTAACCGTTTGGAAGCGGACCGGATGACGCCCGGAAGGTGTATAAAAGGAACAGAAGGCCCGAATTGTCAGGAGGTGTCTGGTGCCTTCGATCACAGAAGAGTCAATCGGTTGGCAGGCAGAACGCGTCGAATTGCAGGCGGTGCTGCAGTCTCAACTCTTTGCCCGATCTCCGACTCTCACCCATCTCCTTTCTTATCTGTGCGAGAAGACGTTTGCCGGTGAGAGCGAGCAGATCAAGGAATATTCCGTCGGGCTCGAAGTTTTCAACCGGCGCGACTCCTTCGACCAGGATACCGATTCCATCGTCCGCGTCCAGGCCAACCGCCTGCGCAAGCGCCTGAGCGAGTACTACGCGTCGGAAGGCGCCGCGCACCCAATCCATATCACCATTCCGGTAGGCCAGTACATCCCGGTGTTCAAAGCGATGGCTGATGCGGAGCCTGCTCCCGCGTCGAGCCTTCCTGTGATGCCGCAGGCACGAGCACCGGATGGCGCGGCATGGCGTCCTACCCGGCGACAAGGCTTGGTTCTAGTGGGTGGCTTGATTCTTGTGGTGCTCGCCGTTGCCTGGCTTCTGGTACGCGAGCGGTCAAAACCACAGCCCGTCATTCGCTCTTCATATTCTCCGCAAGCTACCGCCGAACCCGTCGTTGGCCTTCCCGTGGGAGAAGAGGTCCGCATCCTTGCTGGCGCAAGCCGCAAGTATGTCGATCACGCCGGCAAGCTCTGGAGCCCGGACTCTTACTTTTCCGGCGGTGCTGCGGTCCCCAGCGCCGTCCAGCACATCTGGCGCACTCAGGACCCGATCATTTATCGCACCAGCCGTCAGGGTGATTTCACCTACAACATTCCGTTGAAGCCGGGAACGTACGAATTGCGCCTGCACTTTGCAGAGACCTTCTACGGTCCGGAAGGCTCGGGTGGAGGCGGCGAGGGCAGCCGCATCATGACAGTGCTGGCCAATGGACGGCTGCTGCTGCGTGACTTCGACGTACTCGCCGATTCCGGCGGCGACCGCACCGCCGAGTTGAAAGTCTTCACCGACATCTCCCCGGCAGCGGACGGACAACTGCATCTCAGCTTTTCTGCCGGGAAGGGCGGGAGCGGAATGCTCTCGGCAATCGAGATCCTGCCAGGAATTCAGGGGCGCCTCCGTCCGGTACGCATTGTCGCTCGCGATCTGCCGTATTACTCCAATGACAGCCACTGGTGGAGCCCGGACGTTTATTTCAAAGGCGGACAGCTCAGCAGCAGCCAGGAGCCTGCGACCGGCACGGATGATCCCGAATTCTACGAGACCGAACGCTGGGGTCACTTCTCCTATGCGATTCCCGTTGCTCCGGGCAGGTACACGGTAACGCTCCACTTCATCGAGCACCACGCGGCTGCAGAGAGCCCAGATCGCCAGGCGGTGTCAGGGAATTCCGAAGACCGCGTATTCAACGTCTTTTGCAATGGCAAGACAATCCTGGCCAAGCTGAACATCCTTGAGCAAGCCGGAGAAAACCATCCGTTGGTGAGAAAGGTTAGAGGGCTTGAGCCCAACGCGCAGGGCAAGCTGCTTCTGGAGTTCGTGCCAGTGACGCGTTATGCCACCGTATCGGCGATCGAAGTTCTGCCGGAGTGAAGAAGCTCGTGTGGGGCCGGGTCTTTGACTTGGCCGCATAGTTCCTCAGTGTTCCAAAATTCCCATGCGCTTCCCGACACTCTTCAGTACCGCCAGCGCCTGCTCTAACTCTTCCTTCGTGTGCGTCGCGGTCATGATGGTGCGGATGCGTGCTTTGCCTTCCGGCACTGTCGGGAACGCGATGCCAGTGCCGAGCACGCCTTCCTTGAACAGCTCGCGAGAGAAGTCCATGGTAAGCTTGCCGTCGCCAATGATAATTGGCGTGATCGGAGTCTCGCTGGCCGGAGTCGCGCGCCCGCCGATGTCAAAGCCCAGCAGGCCAAGTTCTTTCTTCCAGAAGCGCGTGTTCTCCCAAAGTTTTTCCATGCGCTCGGGCTCGTTCTCCAGAACGTCGAAGGCCGCGATGCATGTGGCTGCCACCGATGGTGGATGCGACGTCGAAAACAAGAACGGCCGCGCCCGGTGATAGAGAAGATCAATCAGATCGCGTGTGCCGCAGACGTATCCGCCCAGCGCGCCAATCGCCTTCGACAACGTCCCCACCTGAATATCCACGCGCCCGTGCATTCCGAAGTGATCGATCGTGCCGCGTCCGTTCCGTCCCAGCACGCCGGAAGCGTGCGCATCGTCGACCATCATAATGGCGCCGTATTTTTCGGCCAGGTCGCACAGTGCAGGCAGCGGGCCAATGTCGCCGTCCATCGAGAACACGCCGTCGGTGATCAGCAGTCTCTTGCCCGGCTCGTCCTTAATGCTGGATAACTGCTCTTCCGCGTGCGCCATGTCTTTGTGGCGGAACACCAGAATCTTCGCCTTCGAGAGCCGCGCGCCGTCGATGATCGACGCGTGGTTGAGCGCATCGGAGATGATGAAATCGTCTTTGCCCAGCACGGCTGACACTGTCCCCGCATTGGCTGCAAAGCCCGACTGGAAAACCACGCATGCCTCCACGTTCTTGAAGCGCGCGATCTTTTCCTCGAGTTCCATGTGGATCTTCATCGTCCCGGCAATGGTGCGCACCGCGCCCGACCCCACGCCGTATTTGCGCGTCGCCTCCAGCGCCGCCTCGCGTAGCTTGGGATGCGTCGTTAACCCCAGATAATTGTTCGACGCGAGGTTGATGACCTTCTTGCCATCAAACGTGCAGACGGGCGCCTGCTCGTCCCCGAGCACGCGCAGTTTGAAGTGTGTGCCGTTGGCCTTGAGTTCGTTGAGCTGGTCGGTGAGGTAGGAAAGAGGATTGGTGCGGGTTGCGGTGGTCATGGATGCCTCGACTACCTCTTTGCCACGGATTTCACACGGACGAACGCGGATTGAAGGATCAGTCTAATACCTTACACGTCATCCCGAGCACGTTCTTTGCGCGAAGGACCTCTGAACTCTTGTCGTCTGCGGCAACACTGCATAGGTTCTTCGCTCCGCTCAGAATGACAATCAAGGAAATCCGCGTTCACCCGCGGCAAAGCCGTTCTGATCAAAACATAATCGGATTGCCGGTTGCGATACTGGCTTCGCACAGGCGCTTCATGCTGTGGAAGAACTCTTTTTCTCCTTCGGTCAGAATGTCACTGGACCCGAGCACGAGGTCTACTTCCCGCAAGAGCGCCGGCGACTCCTTGACGGGGAGCCAGTCGCCCGTATGCGTGCCGTCATACACAACCTTCTTCAACAAAATCGGAAACTTGGGCCTGGGCTCTCCCTGCAGGCCGCGCAGAAATTCCCTCAGATGCTGCGCCCGCGTGATGTTGCCCAGGCTCTCGGAAACCAGATAGCCCTCGTGCTCGCACGACTCCTGCACCCACCGGTCGTGAGCCTCCCACTCCTCTTCGGAAGGGTCACCGGTCAGCGAAGGCGATCCCGACTCGTCCCACATAAACCTCTCAGGAAACGGATGCGGCTTAGCATGCCCATCCCTTATGCAAGTACACCTTACGAATGCGTCAAGACTCATAATTTGCTTTCGTCTGCAATCCTGGTATCTCGATGTGCAGCCTTAGCTGAGAGAGTCACGGGCGAGGGCGCCCGCGCCACCGAACCTACCGCCCGCCGTTGGGATACACCAGAATCTTGCTCGCTTCCCCGGTTTTCAATCGCTCCATCGCCTTGGAGAAATCCTTCATCGGGATGCGATCCGTGATCACCGGATGCAGATTGAGCTTCCCGCTCTTCAGCAGCGCCGTCATCTGGTACCAAGTCTGGTACATGCGCCGCCCGTTAATGCCCTGTACCGTAATGCCCTTGAAAATGATGTCTTCGGAAAAGTTCAGCGTGATTGGTTTCGAAGTCAGTCCGAGCAAAGAGATTCTTCCGCCGCGCCGGACGATATCAAAAGCGGTGCGAATCGAATCCGGATGCCCCGCCATTTCCAGCACCACATCCACGCCCAACCCGCCGGTCTTTTCCATTACGATCGCGTCCACATCTTCTTTTGCGGGATTGAGCACGTAGTCGGCCTTCATCTCGCGCGCGATGCGGGCACGGTGCTCGTTGACTTCAATCGCGAACACCGAAGTCGCGCCCACGGCTTGAGCCACGGCAATCGAAAACAGCCCAATCGGCCCGCAGCCCGTAATAGCCACGCTCTTGGCCGCAATCTCCCCGGCGAGCACAGTGTGGACCGCATTGCCCAGCGGATCGAGAATCGACGCATACTCCAGCGGAATCGCAGGATCGAGTTTCCAGATATTCGACTCGGGAATCACAACGTACTCGGCGAAGGCGCCATCGGCGTCCACGCCAATGATCTTCACCTTCTGGCAAATGTGGGCTTCGCCGGTGCGGCACTGCAGGCACTTGCCGCACGCCACGTGCATCTCGGCGGAGACAAAGTCGCCTTCCTTGACGCTGGTCACCTCATCGCCAAACGCCGCCACTTCTCCGCAGAACTCGTGCCCCGGAATCAGCGGCGGATGAATGCGGTTCTGGGCCCAGCGATCCCAGTTATAAATGTGCAGGTCGGTGCCGCAAATCGACGCGACCTTCACCTTCACCAGAACGTCGGTGCGCCCGAAAGCCGGAATCTTGACCTGTCGAATCTCCGCGCCCGGCGCCGCTTCTGGCTTGACCACTGCCAGCATTGTTGTAGCCATGATTGCCACCTATGAATACGGTATCGAACAGAGAATTGCGTAAAACACAAAACGTATGATTCTAGCACCGCGCGCCGGTTCGCCCGCTGTTATCACAATCGATTGGGATGGGATCTCTCTTGAAAACGAAACCGAAGTGGCTTTTCCTGTTTGTGCTCTCCGCACGTAGCTTGTGGCGTCTGGCCCAACGCAGCCCCTCAGCCGCGGGATAACACTGCCAACTCAAGGCTTGGGTTTCGGCGGCGCCGTCTTATAGTCCTCCGACTTCCCCCGTGGAATGGTCAGCGTTTTCCACTCGCTCGACCGCAGATGCTTGGCCAGAAAAACAATCTGCCCGATATGTGCCGCGTAGTGCGCAATCTGCCGATTGATCGCTTGCAACACCGTGTGTGGCTCGCCCCGGATGGTCACCGTGCGCATCACATCTTCCGGCTTGAGCGCGTCGATCGCCCCCAGTACGCACGCCCAGCCTTCTTCCCACCACTTCATAACCTCGGCCCGCGTCGTCGCTGCGGTCACTTCAAACTCGCGATTGCGAAAGCGATCGGGCTTCTCGCCGTCGCTGGTGAGGAAGTCGGTGAAGCGAGAGCGCATGTTGCCTGCGAGATGCTTCACAAGAATGGCGACGGAGTTGGACTCCGGATCGAGCGTCAGAAAAAAGTCGTCATCACGAAGCTGCGCCATCGCTCCTTCCCCCATGCGCTTGTGGCCACGCATCTGGCGCCGAGCTTCCTCGATATAGTGGGTCGCGAGATCGATTGCCATCGTTTCTGTCTCCTTCGAGTCTTTACGTCTGACCCCAGCCCCCACCGCCGGGAGTTTCAATCGTAATCCGTTCGCCGTGGCGCAGACGAGTACTGAACTTCGCAGGCATCGGCTCGATCGAACCATCGTGACGCGTGATGAAAGTCTTTCCCGGCGCGCCGTCCGCTCCTCCAGACAGTCCCCACGGTCCGTGCGTGCGCCGGTCCGCCAATAGGGTCACTTCGCAGTCGGTGAGCACCTCAATCTCGCGAACAATCCCGTCGCCCCCGAGGAACTTTCCGTTCCCGCCACTGCCCGCCCGAAGCGAATACTGCCGCACCCGCAGCGGGTAGGCATACTCCAGCGCTTCCGCCGGGGTGTTCAGCGAATTCGTCATGTGCGTGTGCACGCCGGAAACGCCGGCCTTGCCGGGCCGCGCCCCCATGCCGCCGGCCACCGTCTCGTAGTAAGCGAACGGCTCGCCGGTGCGGGGATCGATGCCGCCGATGGTCAAATTGTTCATGGTCCCCGAGGCCGCCGCCGGGATGCGATCCGGAATCGCCTGCGCCAGCGCTCGCAGCAACACGTCGACGATGCGCTGCGACGTCTCGACATTCCCCCCGGCAACCGCCGCTGGAGGCCGTGCGTTCACAATGGTTCCTTGGGGCGCGATGACCTGGATCGGCCGCATCAGCCCCGCCGCCGCCGGAACGTCCTCCGCCAGCAGGCAGCGAAATACATAGAAGGAAGCCGAATAGGTGATGGCCGCGACGGCGTTGACGCTCCCCTCTACCTGCGGATCGCTCCCCGTGAAATCAACCGTAACCATCGGCCTTGTGGGGATGGGTCTTCGACCCGTCCTGGCCGGGTCAGAGACCCGGCCCCACACCTTCACCGTGACCACGATTCTTACGGGCCGGTCACTGATCCCGTCTCCATCCAGAAAATCCATCGCCCGATACGTTCCCGGCGGCACGCGCTGCAAGAACGCGCGCATCAGTTCCTCGGAATAATCGAGCAGGTCGCCAGCCGCCCTGCGAGCTCGCTCCACGCCATAGCGCGAACACACCTCGCGCAGCCGTTCAGCGCCCGTATGGCAAGCCGCAATCTGTGCCCCCAAGTCGCCTTCGCGTTCCTTCGGGGTGCGCACGTTGTTGAGCAGCATGGCGAGCACATCCGCATCCATCGCGCCCCGCCGCATCAGTTTCACCGGAGGGATGCGCACGCCCTCCTGATAAATTTCGCGGCAAAGCCCCATCGAGCCCGGATAAGCCCCGCCCACATCCGCATGATGTGCCCGCGAAGCCACATAGAAATCGGGACCCATGTGGCCCGGACGCCTCTTCGACAACCTCAGGGCAGGCTCCCGCCCGCGTAGCTTGCTGGAGAGCTCGCGACTCGTCACATACACCGGAGCGACCAGCGTGATGTCGGGCAGATGCGTGCCGCCGCGAAACGGATCGTTCAGCATCACCGCATCCCCCGTCTCCATCGCGCAGGCATCAATCGCGGCCCGCACTGACATCGGCATCGACCCCAGATGAACCGGCATGTGGTCGCCCATCGCGATCACCTCACCCGCGCCGTCGAAAACCGCGCACGAATAATCGCGACGCTCCTTGATATTCGGAGAAAATGCCGTGCGCCGCAGCGCCGCCCCCATTTCCTCCGCGATGGAGTGATAGAGGTTTTTGAAAATTTCGAGTTCGACGGGATCGCGCCGCATGAGGCGCAGTGTACTACTTACTGGTCGTTGATCGTTTGCCGCGCGTCGTTAGCGAACCGGAGTTTGTTGGAGTGGCTTGATGACTTTGGCGAACGACTAACGACAGACGACTAACGACGGCGCCCGAAGAAATCCGCGCAAAATTGCAAGAATTGTGTTGACACTTTATTAATACTGCCGCAATATCTTGAGATATAGGACCATCCCATACTACAAGTAGGGTTGGTCTTTCAGAAGTACAAGGGCCCGTAGTCGAGAACCTTTGCAAGGGAAAATCGTTCACGGAGGAACCTTCATGGCAACGAAGAAGAAGGCAAAAAAGAAGAAACACTAACCGTCGGCGAGACGATACCTCGCAACCGCCACGAATTTCACTGGCCTCTTAAGAGAAGCACCTCTTAGGGGGCTTTTCCTTTTTGGCTGGAAAAGCCTTCAGAGCAGGCCTCAGGTTTCAGTGCACCTCAGGTTTCAGTGCACCTCAGGTTTAGAATACAAGGAGCGGGCGACTCGTCCTTAGTCGGCGTCCACCCCATCGGCATCTGACGCAGAGGTGCTCTATGACGCGTTTCCCTTCGCTCTCAGCCAGGTTTCTCCTAATATCCACGCTGCTGTTCGTTTCAAGCTGCGGCAGCAACCGCCAGCTTCAGAGCGTGACTCTCAGTCCCGCTTCCGCCGATGCCAAGAACTTCCCGAATGGTCAAGTCCCGTTCACGGCTACCGGAACGTATAGCAAGCCGCCGTCTCCAGTGCAACTCACCAGCAAGGAGGTTCTCTGGTGCGTTGGCGGGCCAGCCAACGCGGCAAACCCAACCGCCGGGATCTGTGTTGGCAACATTGCACCTTTTGCTACGGTGGATCAGAACGGCGTCGCTCAGTGCGGCCCTACGTCGCAAGGAACAGTAAACATCCTCGCCGGTACCGCATCGTCGCCGATGATGACCGATCAAGGACAGCAACTGGCGATCTTCGGCTCGGCGCTGTTGACTTGCCCTTAAGGGTTCCCATGCGCACTAAATTCTTGGATGCCTTACCGCACCTGTGTGTCACAATAGGCAGACCCCGCGGCTTTTGCGGCGTGATCCGAAATGGCAGCGCGCAAGAAAAGTACGGCGAAGCACAGGGCGGATGAAATCTTCATCCCCGACAAACTTTATTTCCGCATCGGCGAAGTAGCCACGCTGTGCCACCTGCCCGCTTATGTCCTGCGTTTCTGGGAATCCGAGTTCCCGCAATTGAAGCCGGTCAAGAGCAGTACGGGACAGCGCATGTACCGCAAGCGCGACGTCGAAAGCGTGCTGCGGATCAAGCAACTGCTCTACGAGCAGGGATTCACCATTTCCGGCGCGCGCCAGCAACTGCGCGCGGAAAGCAAGTCCGACAAGACGCAGACGGCGATCCCCTTCCCATCTCACTCGGCGCCCGAAATCCAACACATCCGCCAGGGCCTGCGCGAGATTCTGAACCTGCTGTCGGCCCGGCGTACGGGATAGGCTCTGCAAAGGCTCGGCGTCGCGTCTCGCCGGCTACGCTTCCACCCAGTTGCTCCGCTCCAGGATCGTCGGAGGCTCATACGTTTTTCCCCGCGCCAGCCGTTTCTCCTCTCGCCGCGTCGTCCATAGAAGCACCGGACCGAGCAACGCCGGGAGCATCCGCCCCATGAATCCAGACTCCCGCCGGAATTCGTGACGCAGTGCTCGAATCCGTTCGCTGACATCGCGATCTACTTTCTTGAACTGCCGTTCCATCGCCCACAGTGCCGAGCTGTACACACCGCTCAGTCGTCCCATCTCGCGCGCAAACCGCGTCCGGACGCGCGCGTCCGGCGAGTCCTTATAGCGCTTCCATCCCGCCAGCAAGGTTCGCGAAATGCGGTACAGGCTCGGCCCGTTAAGCTGGAAGTCGCGCCAGAAGGCCCAATCGAGGAAGCGTTTGGAGTCCTCCCGCGAGATCGCCGCGTGCTTGAAATTGAATTTGAACTGCCCGTGAACGTCAGCGTAATCGACATCGCGCAACAGGCGGCCCTCTTCCGCCATCTGCTGATACAGCGGAGTCCCTGGCACAGGCGTGTACAACATGAACTGGTGGAAGTCGGTGTCGTGCGACACGGCGTGCTCGATTTCCGCCATGATGTTATCCGGCGTATGGTGTTCGAGCCCGATGATGGTCGACCCTTGCACGCGAATCCCATGCTCGCGCAATTCGCGCGTGAGTTGCCGCGTGTCCGCTCCCTGCAACTTGCTGTACCCCGCGCGCGGCGATTCCAGGCCCATCCACAGCCAGGACACTCCTAACTCCACCAACTCCTGCATCGTGTACTTACGAATCGCATTCGCGGAGGCAAACACCGACATCGTCCAGCTCTTGTTGTTTTCCTTCATGAGTTCCAGCAGGCGCATGGCCCGCTCGCGATGCAGCAGAAAATTTTCGTCCATCACGAAGAACGAGTTCACCTTCAACTCGTCCTCCATGCGGCTCATAACTTCAAACAATTCGTCGCCCGTCTCAAAAAAATTGACGAACTTTCCCTTGCCTCCGAAAAATGCCGAGGTCGTACAGAAGTTGCATCCCATGGGGCAGCCGACCGAAGGAATGATCGTCGCTGCCGTCGCCCCCTTGCGCTCCGGCAGCCGGATGCCCATGATGCGCGTGCGCATTCCAGAAACAATTGCCGGATGGCGGATCGGCGCGCTTTCATCCTCCCCCAGATAGCGCCGCATCCACGAAACGCCTTCGCCCTTCACAATGTGATCGGCATCGATCATCTTTTCGATCCCGGGAATGGCGGCCACGTGTCCGCCCACCACAATCACTGAGTTGGGCGAGAGTTCCCGTGTCATGCGGCACATCTCGCGCACCTTGGCGACGTTCACGATAATCCCCGTGATGCCCACCACGTCGTATTGATTGTTTTTCAGTTGGCGCGCGAAGTCATCGCGCGTCGGGAAGTCGAGTACCGCGCACGGCGCGGAAATATTCGCCTGGATGAGCATGATGCCCCAGGAGCGATGAAACATGCGCAACGAGAAGCTTCCTTGTGCGCGTGTCACTTGATTGTGATAGAGCTCCATCGGGTTGATGGAGCGGCTGCCGAACTCGTCGTCCTGCGCGTACGGTCCGAAGACCGAACTCAGCAGAATGCGGGCCTGTGAGCCCTTAGGATGTTTTGCGAAGCTGCCGGAATGAACACTAGGGTGGCTGACATCAACACTGCTGGTATGAAGTTCCAATTCTTTTCATCATCCGTTTCCCCCCACATGCCGTTACTGCAATCGTAATCGTGCGCGGCCGCGCTGCAACCGTCCACACGAAGAAAACACAAAAAGATTACAAAGGAGGGACAGTGTCCTTAAGTAACCAGAAAACCTCAAAGGTGCACGTCAACTTGAACCGGCGTTGGCATCTAGCCTAGAATCTCTGCCCTATGGCATCGGAACCACTGGAGATCGAGCGTCTCGACCGGGGAGTGCTGAGCCTCCGCGGGCCGCTGACTATGGAGAACGTGTCTCCGTTCCTGAATGCGGTCCGCCGCGAAGACGCTCCCACCATGATTCTGGATTTCAGCGGCGTGCCTTATCTTGATTCTTCCGGGCTGGGATCGCTGGTCAGCGCCTGCACTTCCTGCACGAAGGCGGGGCGGCGCATGGCCCTCACTGGGGTGAATAAACGCGTTCTGAAGGTTTTCGAGATTACTCGAGTCGAGCAGATCTTTCTGATGTTTCCGACACTCTCCGATGCCCTCGAAGCTTTCACCAACGCCGGAACGGCGTGAGGACTATTCGCGACTGCCGTGGCTGAGATTCCTGGTAGGCGCGACTCTTTGTGGGGACAAGCCGCCCTCGGCCGTCCGGCCCGGCAAACCCTGGTAGTCTAGCCTGACCGCAGCGCTCAATCAGTCCGCGATCATCATGCCACGCGCGCGGAATTTGCCTTCTTCGAACTGCCGGCATTCACCGCGTCCAATCGGATGCGCGTGACTCGCGCCGTTTCCTGCACCAGATCGCTGCTGAACTTTGCGCCATCCCCTGCCATCACCGAGCCAGCGGCCAGCGCGAAACGCAATGCATCTGCCTGATCCTCGAAATACAAAACGACTTGTCCCGACATAACACTTCTCCCTGGGCTCGGAGCCCCTAGTCGTGAGCGGTACGACTTGGAAAGATCACCCTGAAAAGATCCATTCAAACGAAACAACGGCGCATTGACGAAGGACGGTGTCCGGTCTTTTACTGATTCTCCGGGTCTATGGCGTCCAAGTTAAAGTGATTCTCTTGGTTCCACTAACTCGGTAGGCCATCATTTCTACGTAATTGGCCAAAGCATCCCTTCCGCTGTCCGGAAAGGACTTCATGCCACCCACACCCCTCAGAAGCTATACTGCCTTCGTCATGCCCGTACTGATCTCCATGCTCCGCGGCGTCAACCTTGGCGGTCACAACAAAATCAAAATGGACGCCCTGCGCGCCCTCTACGAATCCCTCAAATTCGAAGACCCGCGCACCTACGTGCAAAGCGGCAACGTCATCTTCCGGACGAAAGAGAAAAACTCCCCAGGTGTGTCAAAGAAGATCCAGAATGCAATCGAGCGCGAGTTCGGCTGTCGTCCCGAGGTTATCCTGCGCACCACGGACGAACTGAGAAAAACCATCGCAGCCAACCCATTCGCCAGCAGCCGCAACCTTGAGCCGAGCAAGATTCTCGTCACGTTCCTCGCCTCCGAACCCGGCTCAGAGGCACACGCCACGCTGCTCAGCCCGAAGTCCCATCTGGAAGAATTGCATCTGCAAGGCCGCGAACTCTACATCTACTTCCCCGACGGCGTCGGCAGGTCCAAGCTGCCCTGGTCGTCCGTAGAACGATTGCTGAAGACGACAGGCACCGCCCGCAACTGGAACAGCGTCACCAAAATGCTCGCCATCGCAGAAGAGATGGAAGCGGGAGAGTGAGCTACCGTCACAACCATGGGTGTGACCTGCCCCGTGCGGGTCTTTTTGGAATGTGATGACGGTACGGATCGCGAACCCAAACATCGGAGGAATTCAAGCCAACATGGGCGAGGGAAGAGTGAGGACACCGCGCCCCGGGGAGCACAGGTTTGTACCGGCGTCCTCTCGATGGTGCCGTCCTCGTCATGGTCTTCTGTTTTTGCTGTACCGATCAAATTCAGATACACACTTTGCGATGTATTCGTCATAATTGTCACATTAAGTTAGGGTGCTCATTGAGGAGGCCGAGAAGTGAATTTCTTCGACCATCTGATTCGTGCCGTTATCCCGTCTACTGCAAAATTGAGTTACAACTCTGCATTCAGAGTTTTAGGCGATGTTGCATCAGAAATCCCGACGCTTATTTATCCCGAATTTCGTAGCCTACCTTCGAATCATCTGCGCGTACGTGTCGGTGTAGGTAACAAGATCATATTTAATCAACCGTGGTACCTTCAGGCCGGCATTGACTTCTGGTTACGATGGTTGTCTTCCGGCTATATAACGGGAACGTCGGACGTCGTTGAAATCGGATGCGGATGCGGTCGTGTCGCACACCATTTGCGCGGTGATTGGTTCAAGGGTACCTATGTCGGTATCGATATAGACCAGGAGCTGCTGGACTGGAGCGCTTCGCATTTTCCGCGCGAGAAATTTACCTTCGTTCTGTCGCCCCACACCAGCGCGACTTATTCGGCAGGTTTTGTTCACGAAGGGAGCCTTTTTTCATTCCCCGAGAATTGGGAGAAAGACTTCATATATTCCACTTCTGTTTACACACATCTTCTTGAGCGAGAAGTCATAAATTATACGCGCGAATCCTTTCGGATTCTTCGCGATAACGGGACTATGTACCTGACCTTTTTTTGCATGGACAGTGTGGAGTGTGGTCGTCGCTGGACGTTCCAACACAAAATCGGAGAGGCCTACGTTGAAAACACAAGATACCCGGAAGCGGCTGTCGCTTATTCCCGGGACTTTATGGAGAACCTGTGCCGTGCTGTCGGCTTTAGCCAAGTGTCCACAACGGAGAGCAAGGGGCAGAGTTCACTCGTTTGCCGCAAATAGTGCCATTCAGAGACGAACTTATGCAAGGTATTGGTTATCGGGCGCTTAGTTTTGGATGTTGGCGCCGGAGTAAACCCGCCAACACAAACTGGCCGACAAAAACCGGGAATCCTTGTCCCTTTGAGTTGACAGCTCCTCGAGGATTTAGAATGGTCTCTGCATGTTTGCGCTGAGAACATCTTCCTGGCTTACCCGAGCGCTCTTCGAGGTGTTTGTCGTAGGGCTCGTCGCAGGCCAGACCGCTACTCCAGCGGCCCCGTCCCCAAATCCGGCTCAATCCCCATCCTCTGTTCCTGCTGCTCCTGCGCGCATCGCAGCGAATGTACTCGTCGACTCGGCCATTCGGCAGGAACGCCGCTTGATCGTTTTGATGCGCAACTTCAAGCCGATCGTCGAGACCTACATCCAGGAAGAAAAGCCTGATTCCGATCTAAGAACCTCCCCTAAGGGCGACGACTATTTCTTAAGCCGACTGGATCTGACTGGCAATGCCCCCGCCACTGTAGCCTTTGCAGACCCAGAGCACTGGAAAGAGGATTGGGAGAAGAGATTGCTCAAGAATGCGCAACCGCTCGTGGCAGCCGGCTTCGCGCAGGCGCTGTTCCCTGACCTGGACCACTTTAATCGTCAGAACTACGCGTTCAAGTTTGTCCGTTGGGAGGTTCTTGGGGATGTGCGTTGCGGCGTCGTGGACGTGAGGCCCCGTGAGAATTCGGAGAACCGCGGCTTTGTCGGCCGGATCTGGGTGGAGGACCAGAACTTCAACATTGTGCGTTTCACGGGAGCGTACACCGCAAAGGCGCTTTCCAAGCGCGCGTTTCATTTCGACAGTTGGCGGCTGAACACTCTGGGCATCATGTGGATGCCTGCATATATTTACACGCAGGAGTCGGTTTCTCAGGATCCCGCGAGGCACGATCTCTGGTTTAAGGCTCAAACTCGCATTTGGGGCTACGACCTGCAACATGCGGGAGACCACCGGGAGTTTGCCAAGCGTCTAACGGACACACCCGTGTGGGTCGATCCCAAGCAGCACGAAGCTTCGCAGGACTTGAGTCCGGCGAATACGCTGGGGCAAACAACCTATGCGCCGGAAGACAATGTGGTGGAGCGGTTGCAAGTTGCCGGACTCATGGCTCCGGACGGCGAAGTCGACCAGATCCTGCAGACCGTCGCCAACAATTTATTAATAAGCAACGATCTTGACGTCGCTGGGGTTCGTTGCCGTGTGCTGCTCACAACGCCCCTGGAGTCGTTCGTCATCGGCCGAACCATCGTCCTTAGCCGCGGGCTTCTGGATGTGTTACCCGATGAGGCCACACTCGCCGCCGTGCTGGCGCACGAACTGGGCCACATCGTTTTGCATCACTCCGTCGGCGACGAATCCTTGTCGGGCCTCGCCTTGCCGTTCTCGGATCTGGAAATCTTTACCCACTTGAACTTCCGTTTCGATCCCGCAGAGGAAGCCGACGCCGAGAAAAAGGGCCTGGAGCTGTTTTCGAAGTCGCCGTATAAAGCCCAGCTTGCGAGTGCCGGACTCTTCCTGGAAGCTCTGCAAGCCCGCTCCACGCAATTGCCGAACCTGCTTCATGGGCGCTTCAGCAACGATTTCGGGAGCAGTCACCTGGTCGGAATGCAGACGCTAGCCAACCTTCCGAAGCATCTGCAAATGGATCGGCTGGATCAGATCGCTGCCTTGCCGCTGGGCTCGCGAATCGCGGTCGATCCCTGGTCGGACCGGATCGAGATGCTCAAGCGCCAGCCGGTGCGCCTGCTGTCGGCATCGGAGAAGATGCCGTTCGAGGTGTCTCCGTTCTTCCCGTACCTCAAGCGGCTGGACGGACACGAGAAAGCGCAGGCCGGACCCCAGCCGTGACAGAGTCTGTCGAATCACTGCGGACAGATGGCGTAGGTCTTCCAAAGAAAGCCGTTTGATCTGAGCTTCGAACCTGCGAAAAAAGGAGATTGGTCGGGACGGGCAGATTTGAACTGCCGACCCCTCGCACCCCAAGCGAGTGCTCTACCAGGCTGAGCCACGTCCCGACGAGGAAGGATTCCACCGATGCGACGGTCGCCCTGCGGCAACCCGTCAGCCTCCAGCGGAGGGGTTCACTCTGCAATTCTACACCAGAGCCCGGGCATCTCAGCCAGGGCCCAATACGCACCTTGTCGTCTTGAGAGAAGCGAAGGACCTATGCAACGTTGTCGGCGCAATGCAGGGGTCCTTCGGCCCGCAAAAAACGCGCTCCTCAGGATGACAACCGTAGTGTTGCATCACGCCATTCTGCCGCTACTCTAGATCTCTCCAGTTCGGGCCAACGCCCATCTCTACCTGCAGAGGCACCGCCAGAGCGTGGACTTTCTCCATCTGCTCCCGAACCAGCGGCTGCATGACTTCCACTTCGTTCTCGGGAACTTCAAAGACCAGTTCGTCGTGCACCTGCAGCGTCATTCTCGATTTCAATCCCTGCTCGCGCAACGCCGCATCGATACGGATCATTGCGATCTTGATGAGGTCGGCCGCCGTGCCTTGCAGAGGCGTGTTTACCGCGGTGCGCTCGGCGAATCCGCGCTGGTTGGCGTTCTTACTGTTGATGTCGGGAATGGGACGGACGCGTCCGAAAAGCGTTTTCACCTTCATGTCGCGTCGCGCCTCCTCCAGAGTCTTATCAATGAAGGCTCGCACACCACTGTATTTTTCGAAATAAGCGGCAATGAATTGCTTGGCTTCGCTGGGCTCGATGCCAAGGTTCTGAGAAAGCCCAAAAGCTGAAAGCCCATACACGATGCCGAAGTTCACCACCTTGGCCTGCCGCCGGTGGTCGGGCGTGACCATCAGCGGCGGCACGCCGAACACTTGCGAAGCTGTCAGCGTATGAACATCGTCGCCGCGGCGGTAGGCTTCGACTAGCAGGGAATCGTGCGAAAAGTGCGCCAGCAGGCGCAATTCAATCTGCGAATAATCGGCGGTCAACAGCACGTGCCCCGGCTCCGCGATGAACGCGGCGCGGATTCCGCGCCCGAGTTCGGTGCGGATCGGAATGTTCTGCAGGTTCGGATTCGCCGAAGACAGCCGTCCCGTTGCGGTTCCTGTCTGCCCAAAAGTTGTGTGCAAGCGTCCGCTCGCCGGATTGATGAGCGCAGGCAGCGCGTCCACGTATGTCAACTTGAGCTTGGTGAGCTGACGGTAATCGAGCACCATGCGCGCGATGGGATGACTCTCCGCGAGTTCTTCGAGCACGTCGACCGCCGTCGAAATGGTGCGCCCCTTGCCGTATTTCACTGGCTTGGGCAGGTTCATGCGATTGAAAAGAACGTCGCCTAGCTGCTTTGGCGAGCCGACGTTGAATTCCATCCCTGCGACTTCGTAAATCTCCCTCGCCTTGGCCGCGATCTCACGTTCCAGTTCGCTCGACATCTGCGACAGCGCCGCCGTGTCGATTTTGACTCCAGCCTGCTCCATGCGCGCCAGCACTGGCACAAGCGGCAGATCCATTTCTTCGTAAAGCTTGTCCAGCCCCGCCTGCTCGACTTCGCTGCGCAACGCGCCAGCCAGCCGCCCAGTAATATCGGCAGACTCGGCGAGCTCCTCTGCCAGCTTCAGGTTGAAACGCCGCAGCGCGACGTCGGCCAGCCGGTGCGAAGAATAAGTCGGATCGAGCAGGTAGGAATACAGCATGGGATCGTGACGCACGCCGGCCAGCGAAATGCCCAGCGGATGGAGCGCGTGAATCGCCGCCTTATAATCGTAAATCACTTTGGGCACTGCGGCATTTGTCAGGATGGACCGCAGTTTTTCACCAGCGCCGCCAGCGTCGAGTGTCACGATCATCGCCGATCCCGCGGCAGCAGAGATAGCGACGCGCCGAGACACGGCCTCGGGAAGCGATCTGCCGATCGATTCTCCCAACGCCGCTCCCATGCCTCCGCCCATCAATGACAGTTGAGCATCCGCTGGCTGCTCTTCTTTTTCTTCCTCCTCCGGCTCGACCGCTGGTTGTTCCTGTTCGACGGCCACGGCGAGCGCGCCGCCAGCAGCAACTGCGCCGAGCACGCTCTCGACATCCGCAGCCGACTTCGCCTCCGTGTAGTGGGTCCCACTCACCTCGACCACCGGCAGCAGCTCTTTGAGCAGCGAAGTAAATTCCAGCTCCGTGAAGAGCGCGCGCAGGTCGTCAACGTCAGGATCGCCGGCGCGCATCGACTCCACATCCAGTTCGATGGGGACATTCGTATCGATGGTCGCCATGCTCTTGCTGAACAAAATCGTATCGCGATTGTGCAGCAGCGACTCGCGGTAAGTTTTCCTTTCGACCTCTGCGGCACGCTCCAACGCCTGCTCGACCGTTCCGAACCGTTTGATAATTTCAACCGAGCCTTTGTCGCCGATGCCGGGAGCCCCGGGAATATTGTCGATGCTGTCGCCCCGTAGCGCCATCACGTCCACCACGCGATCTGGCGGCACGCCGAGAATTTCTTCCACTTTCGCCGCATCGCAGATCAGGTTGTCCTTGGGCGGATTCAGAATCTGCACTTTGTCGTTGACCAGCTGCATCATGTCTTTGTCGCTGGAAACGACATACACGGGATGCGAAGCCTCGGCGGCCTTGCGCGCCAGAGTGCCAATCACGTCATCCGCCTCGAAGCGGACCACCTCCAGGATCGGAATTCGATACGCCACGAGCGCCCGGCGGATGTAGGGAACCTGCTGCGCCAGATCTTCCGGCATGGCGACGCGGTTAGCTTTGTATCCCTTGTATTCCACTTCCGTGAAAGTCTGCGTCTTGATGTCGAACTTGCGAACGCTGGTTACCGCGTCCGCCTGCTCGTCGCGAAACGTCGGCCCGGCAACGTCGAAAACGGCTGCCAAATATTCCGGAGAAAAATCCTCGCGGAGCTTGCGCAGCATGTTCACGAAAACATAAATCGCTGCTGTCGGAAGCCCGGTCTTGGTCGACATGGGACGCTGCCGTGCCATCGCGTGGTAGGCGCGGAAGATGAACGACATGGTGTCGATCAAGTAAATGCGGCCGTGCGCAAAGGCAGGCGGAGACGCGCCGCCGGTCGCGGCTTTGCCGTTTGAAGGTGCCGCTGGCGGGGTTTGATCCGGTGATTTCCTACGCGGGGGCAACACGTTTAGTGTAGCAGCACTTCAGGCGCTAGAAATCCACGCGGAAACTCGCTTCCACGACCTTACTGCCCTGGCTGCCACCGGGGTTGCGGAAGACCAGGTAGTACTTGACAGGCTGATTCAGCGAAGGGGGAAGGTCGAAGTTGACAGCCTGGTTGTGGGATGCTTCGACGGTGAACAGAGCCTCGCTGGCGCGGTTGCTGGCAGAATCGGTCTGTTGCTCCTGGTTCAGGATGAGGAAGTCGATGTTTGCGGTATCGTCGGATGCCCCGTGTACCCGGCCGACGAACGACTCGAAGACTCCGTGGAGATGCGGCTGGGCAGCATGGGCGGGAATCTCGAAGGGGAACGTGGCGGATGCCTTCAGGTTGAATGTTTTCTGTAGAACCGTTTGGGTTGTGCCCACGGGCGAGGGTGCGACGCGATCTGACGGTGCGATAGTGCTTACCGGTGGGGGCGGCTCCTTCGTACACGCTTCATCGACCAAGAGGAAAATCGCGATCAGGGCGGCCAGATGTCTGCGCTGGGGCATCGAGGATCAGTGCCCCACGGTCTTTCCGTATTCCGTATTGAAGTGCAGCTGGATTTTCCCGCACGTCCCTTGTTCGGGAGAGTACACCACGCAGGTGTCGAAGGGCCGCGAATACACGTGCAGGCTGACCGCGCGCTGGTTGAACGCGCGAGGATTCACCACGCGGTGCATGGGATCGGCAGGATCCACTGCGCACGGCTGTGCGATGTTTATCTCGACAGTATTCGTGGGTTCGAGCCGGCAATGTCCACCTTGCAAGTCCTGGTGAACGAGGTGAAAGTTCTCCACCTGCAAGCGCCCGATGGGGACCGCCATCCAGCAATTCTGATCGCGATGATTGTGCACAGAACTCGCCTGCCCGGTCTCCCAGCAGATTGTCATTAGTTCGTAGAGTGGGGTCCGGTCGATCAGATTTCGTGTGTAATGCTGCCGGTCCCAGGTCAGATAGGGTGCGAGCGAGTCAGCGCTGACAGGCGTGTCTTGAAGAAACCGGCGAATCGGCTCGATAAGGTCAAAGGCGGCCTCGGGAAACTCTCGAAGTCCTGCGACGAGCGTTTGAATGGACACAGGTTTTACTGCGGTCTGCATTGTGTTCCGGAGAAACGCCTCCGGGGAACGAGTATATCGCAGAGACTACACCCCACACCGACCAGGCCCGAAGACCTGCCCTACGGCTGTGTCCCCGCACCCAAAATCTCCTTGGTTTCTCCCTGCGCCACCGCCGGATACACTGCTCCCTCGCGCCGGCGCAAATCCCCCGGCAACTCCGAGCGCAGCAACCACAAACCCCCTGCCACTGCCGCCGCCCATGTCAAGGAAACCAGCGCCAGTTGCGTCAGATCCGCCACACGGTTGCCGCGGCCGGTAGTCGCAAGAGGCACGACCTTCGCCACTTCAAAGGTGATCACTCCCGCCACCAACGCTACAACCGCAGCCTTGCCGAGTTCCCCCCACCGCAGCTCATCCAGCCTAACCAGTTTCCGGTAGTGCAGCAATCCAGCCAGCGCCACCAAATTCACAGCAATTCCAAGATCCGACGCCCACGCCAGCCCCACCACCCCGAACGTATGAAAAAAGAACGAGTACACCGGCAGCGACGCCACGGTAATCGCAGTGGCAGCCACCATCGGCGTGAGCGTATTGCCTGCCGCGTAAAATGCGCGCGCGTAGAGGCCCTGCGCCGACCAGCACGCCAGGGAGAGCGAGAACCAGAAGAAATAAACCGCGCTGGTCCGCGTGTCTGCGAACGAAAACTTTCCCCGCCGGTAGACCAGATCGATGAGCGGAAGGGCCGCCACCATCATCCATGCGCTGGCCAGCAATGAAGCCGCCGCCACCCGGTACACCGAGTCATTTACGGTTACGGCAAACTCTTTCAGCTTCTTCTCGTTGAACAGTCGCGCAAAAAACGGCAGCGATGCCTGGCCCGTCGCCTGTCCCAGAACCGCAATCGGCACCGCGAACAATCGCTTGGCAAACGTGAGCCGTGTAATATCGCCAACGCCATTGGACGCGTAGTGCCGGAGAATCCAGTCATCCGCCGCCACCAGCGACACACCCAGCATCAACGGTATCGACAACTTTACCCACTCGCGAAACGCCGGATTCGTCACATCAAACGACGGCCGGTATCCGGTCCCAATGCGCGCCGCCCCAATTACACTCGCCAGGAACGGACCGGCAAAACTCCCGATCAGAGCGCCATACGCCAGGGAGGCGATCCCGAAATGCCTCCCGCCCACCACTCCGCCGAGAATGATGAACGCGTTGTAGATCAGCGGTCCAAACGCTGGGAACAGGAACAGCCGATGAGAGAGCAGGACCGCCGAAACCACTCCTCCCACATAAAAGAAAATTTGGGCGGGCAGCAGAATCCGTGTCAGGTGAACGCACAACTCGATCTTGTCCGGCGAAAAGCCTTTCACGAACCAGCGCACAAACTGCGGAGTGAAAATTTCCGTCAGGATCGTTCCCGCAATCAACACCGTCGTCATTACCGTGATGATGATGGAAAACGTCTTCTGTGCATCGTCGTCCCGCTTCTCGGCCAGAAATCGCGTGTAGATCGAGATGAATGTGATCGAAGCCGCGCCTCCGGCCACAATGTAGTTGAGAAAATCCGGCAGCGTGAAGGCCGCGACGTAAGCGTCGGTGGACCCGCCGGCCCCGTACGCCCACGCGATGTACGCGTCCCGCGCGTATCCGATCACGCGCGACAACATGACCGCCGAAATCAGCAGCAGCGTCGCCGAGAATGCCGTGTGCTGGTGCGATGGCTGGAAAAAGCGCAGAAGTTTCGTCATTGAGACTTGATAGGAACGTTCAATCTTATCGGAATCTCACGCCCTCAGACAGTGTGGTTCGGACATTGTGTCGAGGCCTTTGACGTTGTTCTGCGCGCGACGGAGCCGGTTCATCAGGGCCAGAAATCCAACTTGCCGGCATTCCCCCAGCCGTCACCGTGGAGGCGGGGAAACGTAAACCTTGTCGGCCGATACCAGATCCACATTGTGCACTTCGGTCCTGAGTTTTACTTGCTGCAATCCCGCCTTTTTCGGCGGCTTGGCAAGGAATTCCAGGAAATACTGATGGTTCAGACGTTGCGTCAAGTCGTCCAGGTATGGAGTAAAGGACACGGGCGGGCCATTGAACCCGATGTAATAGGATTCTCCGCCGGTTTTGTCCGCAACCTGGGCGAGATAAAGCTGGCCCCAATAGGTCTGCCAGTAGCTATGACCGAAATGGCCAACGCCGGGGGTATAAATCGCAGATACGAGGATGCCGGCGCGCTGCGCATCGTCGATTGCGTCTTCCAGATACGGGTCAAGCATGTCCCCAGTACCATAATATCGGTCGATCCCATCGGAGGCCATTAAGACCTCTCGGCGAGCGGTGCTTTCCGGCCAGCGTTTGATCAGATCGGTCAGAGAGAAGTACGGGCTGCCATTGGCGCCGCGGATCCCCATGGGCAGGCGCAGTGCCTTTGCCGCCAAGGCATGATCGCTCGTCAGATTCTGTTCGATCTTGGCGATCCCATTCTGCATGTAGGCAATCCCAATCTTGGTGGAGGCTGGCTGTGCGTCGATGAACTTCCGCAAATCCTGCAATTGCGTGCCTAGACTGGCGTTGGACCCGTCGTCGAGCATAATGACGAGTTCGAGAGCTGCATGCTCTCCTTGGGCAGGAATCCATTCGGTCACGGTGTCGCGATCTTTTCCTTCATAAACCATGACATCCTCGCGGTTGACAGCCGGTACGTCCTTCCCGTGATGGGGCTCGACCGTGACCACCATGTGCGCCGGAACGCCGCCGGCGTCCGGAGCCTGCTGAGCCGAAAGGCTTCCGGCTGCGCATCCCAAGGCCGCTAAAGCCAATACTGCACTGGCCATAAAACCATATTTGTTCATAACCGCTCCTTTCAGAGACATGCCTTTCAGAGACATGCCATGCGACTGCGAAGGACATGCCCTAGGCTTTAGATGTTCCGGAGAGTAAAAAGGTGGGACACTCGATCGCGCCAGCCGGGAGGCCGCGCGTGCGGCCGATTGGCCGCCAACGCGCATGGCGGCACGCTCAGAACTTTGCTTGCGAGACTGATGTGAGAATACTGATGCGATAATTCGTGAGTGGCCGACTCTACCACCATCCCGACCCGTTCCGCGGTTCTTCGCCGATCCTTGCGCAAAGACTTCCCCGTGGCTGTCCGCGGTGAAGGCGTCTACGTCTGGGACGCCATCGGCAAGAAGTATCTCGATCTCGCCGGCTCCGCCGCAGTCAACTTCATCGGACACGGCGTGCCAGATATTTCCGCGGCCATGGCGGAACAGGCGGCAAGACTCGAGTTCGTCCACACCAGCCAGTTCACAACCCCGGTCGCCGAAGAGTACGCCGAAGAATTGCTGGCCTTCGCCGGGGGACAGTTCCGCGGCGGCGCTGTCTACTTCACCTGTGGCGGGTCCGAATCGATCGAGACCGCGTTAAAGCTGGCCCGCCAATATCAGGTCGAAATCGGACAAGCCAGGCGCCACCAGATCCTCAGCCGCCAGCAGAGCTATCACGGTTCGACGCTCGGCGCATTGTCGGTATCGGGTAACAAGCGCCGCCGCGATATGTATTTGCCTATGGTGCGGGAGTTCCCGCACGTCGGCGCGCCCTATTGCTACCGCTGCGCCTTCGATTGCACCGACGGCTGCCGCAACTGTGGCCGGCAGTACGCCGCCGAACTGGAACGCACCATCGAATCCGCTCAGGGCGAGGCAGCGGCGTTCGTATTCGAACCGGTCAGCGGTGCCACGCTCGGCGCCGTTGTTCCTCCCCCAGGATATTTGCAGGCCATCGTTGAAATCTGCCGCCATCACGGCGTGCTGCTCATCGCCGACGAAGTCATGACCGGCATGGGGCGCACCGGCCGCAACTTCGCGGTCGAACATTGGAATGGGACGCCCGATATTCTTGTCACAGCCAAAGGACTCTCCAGCGGATACGCCCCACTCGGCGCCGTGGTCGCTAGCAAGAAAGTCATCGACGCGATTGCCGCAGGCTCAGGCGCGTTTCTGCACGGCTTCACCTACAATGCACACCCCATTTCGCTCGCGGCCGGATGGGCCGTATTGCGGTACCTGCAGGCGAAAAGGCTAGTCGAAGCCGCCGACTCCGGCCGCGCCGGAACTCCAGCGGCCCGGTTCAAACACGCGCTCGAGACTCTGCGCAACGAAGAAGCGGTAGGAGACATCCGCGGCATCGGCCTGCTTTGGGCGCTAGAATTCGTAGCCGACAAATCCAGCAAACGCCCCTTCCCGGTCGAACAGAATTTTGCCGGACGCGTCGCTGCCGCCGCCCTGAAGCACGGCCTGCTTGTCTATCCGATACAGGGCAGCGTCGATGGCGTCAGCGGCGACCACCTTCTTCTAGCGCCGCCGGCCATCATCACCGGCGAGCAGATTGCGTGGGCCGCGGAACAGTTGCGTGCAGCTGTGCGGGAGGGGTTCGCTTCGCTTTGAAGTTGCCGGGAGCGGACCAGACAACTCGAGGAACAGGTTATCGGCTTACAAGCCGCAGCATGTAATATTCGTTGATCGGCCGGTCGTCGCTCAGAGCAGGCGTAGTGGGAGACTGCCCAATCAGGACCTCGATGGGGATCTCGCTCTTCAGCAGGTTCTCGAACGTGCCTTCCACCGCTTGACTGCCTTTCGACGGGAGTTCCCATTCCGTGAGATCGGTGGCGGCGTCCGCCGGCAACCTACGCTTCAGCTCTTCCGCTGTCAGGTTGGGAAGGGGCTGTTCACTGGCCAGAAAGTGGAACCCCCACCGGGTTCCCCACCGGAAGACACGGACGTAGGGGAACGAGTTGTGGAGAGCGCGTGCGACGGCGGCCAAATCCTCATTGTCGCCATTGGGCAACCACTGCGCCAGAATTCCGCCCGGACGCAACCGATTGCGCGCGGCGGCATAGAACTCTTGCGAGTAGAGCATGCTCGATCCTGCCGCTTCGATCGGAGGCGGGGGATCAATCGTGATCAGATCGTATTGCTGCGGGTTGCGCTCCAGGTAGCGGCGGCCGTCGTCGATCACGACGTGCGCCAGCGGCGATTGCAGAAGCTCGGGGCCATTGCTATGAAAGTAGCCGAACAGTTTCGGCACGCTGGGCACGAGCTCGACCGCCGTAGCGTTGATCTTCCAGCTGAGCAGGGAGCGGAAAGTCGTTCCCATGCCAAAGCAGATGTCGAGTGCGTCATGCGGCTGCCGATCGAGGAAAGCCAGCGGCAGATGCGCCATCATCTTGGTCATTGGAGTGAGGGTCGTCATGCCATATCCGTTGACCAGAAGCTGCTTGTTCATCCCGCTTCCGGTGGCGATCACCGTGGCTGTCGGGTCGCGCAGCACCTGTCTCTGCGGGTACTTCTCATCGTAGCCCCTGCCAACGAAGACCAGCAGCACCGCCAGCGGCAGCAGCGCAAAAGCGCCGTCACGCGCGGAGACATTCACTTCTGAGCCTGGGACCAGCGGCCTCAAGGCAATTACCAGCCAGGGTAGCGCGAGCACGATCAGCGCCCAGCGTTCGCTCAAGTAGGGCAACAGAATAAACCCCGCCAACAAAGGTCCGAGAAGGCATCCCACAACGTTGACGGCATACGCACTTCCCGCTTTGCCGGGATGACCGCCAGAGTAGCGGTCCACTAGCATCGGAGTGAGAAAGCCCAGCAGACCGGTGAAGGGTGCAATGCCCAGCAGCACTCTGAGAAAAGTGACTAGAGCGTCACTCGGGCTCGATGTAACCAGCGAAAACAGCGCGGAGAGCGCCAGCAGCATCCACAATACAGGGCTCTCCTGCCCCTGGCGCTGGACCCCCTGCTGGTCGCTCCATCTGCGGTAGATGCGGGAGCCAGTGAAGGTAGCCGCAAGGTACACCGCAAGGATCAAAGCGAAAGCGTAAACCACGGTGCCCAGGTAAGGCGTGAATTGGCGCACCCACACAACTTCCATTCCCATGCTGGTCAGCCCAGTCAGGAACAGGAGCAGAAGCAGCGAGCCGCCCGGCGACGCACTACTGGCCGGTTCCGCCGCTGGCTCAGCGGGCTCAGCCACTGCAACTTTTGGAGCGGTGCGCGAGAGCAGCAAGGCCGCGAGCGCGATCGAACAGTTGAACACCGTGCCCACGCTCAGCGTTCCGCGAAAGCCCAGCAGTTCGATCAGAAACAGCGGTAGAACCGTTCCCACCACGGCGCCCGTAACATTCGCCATGTAGAGGTAACTGAAGGAGCGTGAGGCCTCCCGAGGTAGGGTCTGACCAATCGCGCGCATCGCGACAGGAATGGTTGCGCCCATTAGCGCGCACCAGGGAGCTAGAGTGAATCCAACCCACAGACCGGCAATAAGGTAGTAGGCCGACGAAGAAGATACACCGAGCGTCTCGAGAATGCGTCGTCCCCAGGAAAGTTCATACGGAACTATGATCGCGGAGACCCCAATCAGCAATTCAATAACCGCGTAGAAACGGAGGGCGTTGAAACCGTTCGCGGGAGCGTCCGGGCCGCCGGCGCGCAGCCACTTGCCACTGGCCCACGAGCCCAGCCCCAATCCCGCCATGAATACGGAAAGAACAATCGACACCATGGCGGTGGTGACGCCGAACTGCGCCATGGAAAGACGCAGCCACACCAATTCGTACAAAACACTGCAGAACCCGGAGAAGAAGAAGAAGAAAAAATACCAGTTCACGAAGGGCCTCGTCGCGATGGAGCGGATTGCAAACGCCAACCGCGGTTGGACAGGTTGGGGTTCGGCATAGGGTCCATCTGAGCACATCCATGTTCAACCCCACAAGTTACTATCGGAATGATGTGGCCTCGTAAGCGTCTCCGAGCAAAGGACTTCCCGGCTGATGTCCATTTGAGTTGCGAATGACCACTGGTGCATTGCTGCCCCCGCTTCCTTCACGGCAAAGTTGGCTTGCAACCATGAGACGTGGAACTGAGGAGGCGAATATGGCAACTCTTGGTGCTCGAACGATTGGCTCCCAGGCTGGTTCTCAATCGATGACGGAATTCCGTGAGCAGCTAAACCCGCGCGTGCTTCTGGAGATGCGCCGCAAGCGTCCCTTTCCGGACATGCTCCGCGTGCAGGAAAGCTGGGTGGCGGCGGCAGAAAAGCGTGCCCTTCTGTGGCTGGCCGCACGTACTCCGGATCGAATCGGTCCAGACCACCTGACAGTGCTGGGCTTAGCGGCGCAGATCGGCGCCGGAGCATGCTATGCGCTCGCATCCCGCGATCGCTATGCGCTCCTCGGAGTGATTGCCTTCCTCGGGCTCAATTGGCTGGGAGACTCGCTGGACGGCACACTTGCGCGTGTGCGGCAACGCCTCCGTCCGCGCTACGGCTTCTACGTTGACCACATGGTCGATAGCTTTGGCGCCCTGGCCCTGATGGGCGGCCTGGCCTGCTCGGGATACATGCACCCGTGGATTGCCATCGGCCTGCTCATCGCCTTCCTGATGCTCTCGATCCAATCGTATCTGGCGACACATGCCCTCGGCGAGTTTCGTATCTCGTTCTGGCGCTTCGGTCCGACCGAACTCCGCATCCTGCTCGCGGTCGGGAACCTGGCGCTGTTCTGGAAACCGGTTGTGCATCTGTTCGGCGGGCAATATCGCCTGTTCGACGTAGGCGGTGCGATTGGTCTCGCAGGCATGGGATTGATGGTCGTCGTCTTCACGCAGCAGAACACCATTCGCCTCTACCGCGAGGAAAGGATTCCACAATGACGATGTTCACGACGCTAAATTCATGTGGACACCCAGTGCCCTCCACGCTAGTGAGATGGTGCAAGTTCAATCTTGTAGGGGGAATGGGTATCGCGGTGCAGTTCCTCGCGCTGTTCCTGCTGAAGAGCGTGCTGCACTTCAACTACCTCGCGGCAACCGCGATCGCAGTGGAGGCCGCCGTGGTGCACAACTTCGTCTGGCACGAACAGTTCACCTGGGCCGACAGGGTGCAGCCCTCGTGGCGTCGTTCGTTTCCCAGGCTCCTGCGCTTCAATCTCACCAATGGAGCGGTCTCCATCCTCGGCAACCTGGCACTGATGAGGATGATGGTCGGGCAAGGCCACATGAACTACCTGCTGGCCAATGCGATTGCGATCATTCTTTGTTCGCTGGCGAATTTCCTGGTGAGCGAAACGTGGATCTTCGAAGAATCGAGGCGCTAGCCCGACCCTTGAGGATCAAAGCGTGGCGGCCTCGATGGTGGTCGACGGCGGTGTTAGGCCGAAATCTTCAGCACAACCTTGCCGTAGTTCTTCCCGTCCTGCAGCAGTTTGTAGGCTTCGACGGCTCGATCCATGGGGAAGACGTGGCCGATCTGCGGGGTCAGCGTGCCCTGCCCAATCCATGCAGAAAGCTGCTGCCAGGCGGGCTCCATGATCTCGCGCTTCTGCGACAGATACGTCAGCCACAGTCCTTGCACGCTGGCCGACTTCGCGTACATGGCGCGCAGGTCGAGTTGCGGGGACTTGCCCGTAGCCGTGCCGTACTGAATGACGCGTCCGAAGTCGCGCAGGCAGCGCAGGCTCTTGGCGGTGTGCTCTCCGCCCAGCATTTCAAACACCGCGTCCACGCCTTCGCCGTGCGTCAGGTTCTTCACGGTCTCCTCATAGTCGTGCTGCCTGTAGTTGATGCCGTGCTGCAAGCCAAGTTCTTTCACGCGCGCCAGCTTCTCGTCGGATGACGACGTGCCGTACATGTCGATGCCCAGCAGATGTCCGATCTGCACGGCTGCGGTGCCCACACCTCCGGCGGCGGCATGAATGAGCACACGATGCCTCTTCCCTGCGGCGGCAGGTTGCGTCATTCCGGCCTGCCAGTATCCCAGGTAGGCGGTGAAGTAGTTGACCGGGAAGGCGGCCGCCTGTTCGTCAGTCCATTGATCGGGAACCGACCACAGCATGTTGGAGTAGGCAGCGGTCCTCTCCGCGAAAGCGGCCCACTGCGTATATCCCATGACGCGCCGTCCGCTGCTCTCTTCGACTCCGGCGAATTCGCGCCCCACAATCAGCGGCGGCGGCGGAGTTCCGGGATAACCTCCCTTCGTCGTCATCACATCAGCAAAGTTCAACCCTCCGGCGCCGACGCGCACCACTGTCTGGCCAGCCTTCGGCGTGGGTTCGGCAATGTCTTGGATGGCGAGCGCGTCAGGTCCCGACAGGCTGGTGATTGCCAAGGCTTTCATAGAGGAAAGTCTAGCAGGGAGTAGCCGGGACACGAATCGGAGCTGCGTGTTAGGACCTAGGTGTTGATACCGAGTCTCAGCTGTTTAGGCGTTTGTCTAACACCCAAGACCTTCGCCCCCAATGTCGGAACTCAGTTTCCCCCCGACCCTTACCGGCAGGTATATACTCTTGGCGTTGGCTTACTGATCCCCCGGCCGAGCCCCACTAAGCTGGGACGGGGCGCACATTCATCCCCTAATTCATGCGCGCCTCGCATGCGAAGCGAACGGCCGATTCCGTCCTGGGGCGACGACGAACTGGCACGGGTGCATCGCCTGGTTGTATGGGAATGGGCAACTTGCATCTGCGGGGGGTTTACCGTGGATATCATCTTTGTACGTCTTCTTTTTGTCATTGTTGTAACGGCTACCTGCTTCGTCATCGAACCCTTTGGACTGACCCGCAACGTGGACGCGGGTGTGGGCGCATTGGTCGGGGCAGGCATCGTCCTGTTCGAATGGAAGCTGCGCACCGTAAGCCTGAAGCGGCTCATCGGCGCCGCCATCGGGAGTTTCCTCGGCATCTGTGGCGCCTATCTGTTTGCTCTGGTCATCCGCAACAGCATTCCTGAAGGACACACCCAGAGCTTCCTGCAGATCCTGGTCATGCTGCTGATGGCCTACGTCGGCCTGATTGTCGGAGCCAACAAGGGCGATCTGCTGAACTTGGCTGCTCTGGGTGGCATTTTCGGCGGCGAGAAGACGGGCAAGAAGAGCTACAAGATTCTCGACACCAGCGTCATAATTGACGGGCGCATCGCCGACATTGCAGAGACCGGCTTCCTCGACGGCATCATCGTCACCCCGCAATTCGTACTTCGCGAGTTGCAGCTCGTGGCCGATTCCGCCGACTCGCTGAAGCGCAACCGCGGCCGCCGCGGCCTCGACATCCTGCAGCGCCTGCAGAAGGTCGCCAACCTCCAGATTCAGATTGTGGAAGATGATTTTCCAGCCGTCCGCGAAGTCGACCTGAAACTGATCGAACTGGCCAAGGTCTACGAGGGCAAGATCATCACCAACGACTTCAACCTGAACAAAGTGGCCCAGTTGCAGGGAGTCGAAGTCCTGAACATCAACGAATTGGCCAACTCCCTGAAGCCGATCGTGCTCCCCGGCGAGACCATGCGCGTTTTCATCCTGAAAGAAGGCAAGGAATACAACCAGGGCGTTGCCTATCTGGATGACGGCACAATGGTGGTCGTGGACAATGCCCGGAAAATGATCGGCAAGACCATCGACGTATCGGTCACGTCCGTGCTGCAGACGACTGCGGGAAAAATGATCTTCGGTAAGTGGGATGAGCGCGCCGCGTACTCCCGGCAGGCAGCGCCTGTGCCGGCGGCTGCTCCGCCAGTGCCCCTAACCGGACCTGGGCCCAGCTCGGTTCCTGCGCCTAATACGTTGGAAACGAAACAGGGTACATCCTAGCCCGTCGGAAATCTGGGACGAGTAGCACTGGCATCCTGCCGGCTGTCCCGAGAGCCTGCCCTGAGCTTGTCGAAGGGGCGTCCCCGGCCTCGTCGCGGCGAACACGCGCGCCCGACAGTCTCCGGAACGGTGGCGCTGTCCTCCGCTCCGGTAGTGTCTTAAGCAAGACACCACCTTCGCGCCAACCGATTTGAACTCTGCCTCCGCCGCCTCGTATACTTACACCCCGCCATGAAGGTGATCGTGATTATTCCGGCTGCCGGGCTCGGGACGCGCATGGCTCCCATGCCCAGCGCCCTTGACGTGAAGACGAAGAAGCCGCATCCCTCCAAACAGTTCACCGAACTGGCAGGTACGCCTATCCTCATTCACACGCTGCGCAAGTTCGCTGCAGTCGATTCGGTCAGCGAAATCTGGATTGCCCTGCGCGAAAATGAAATCGAAGGATTCCGCAAACGCCTGTCCAAAGAAGCGAGCGACGTCCTCAAGAAGAAAGTCGAACTGGTCGCCGGCGGCGAGCATCGCCAGCAGTCGGTCGAGCAGGCGCTCAACGCCGTTTCGGCAGCCGCCGAGGATGTCGTTCTCGTCCACGACGCCGTACGTCCCCTGGTCACCGCCGAGATCATTCACGAAGTCATCGAAGCCGCGAAGAAATATGGCGCCGCCATCGCCGGCCTTCCCGCCGTCGATACTGTGAAGCAGGTCGAGCGCACCGCGGAAGGCGCCATCGTCAAAGCCACCATTCCCCGCGCCGGCATTGTGCTCGCCCAGACACCGCAGGGATTTCATTACAGCGTGATCAAAAAAGCCTTCGACGAGGCCGCCGCCGACGGCTTCATGGGCACCGACGAGGCTTCGCTGGCCGAGCGCTCCGGACACGAAGTCGCCGTCGTGATGGGCTCGCCTCGAAACATCAAGATCACCACCCCGGCCGACATGGAACTGGCGGAGTTCTACCTGCAGACCTCTGCCGAGCCAGCGCATCGGCGCTAACCCTTCATGCCTAAGACCTACGACCAACGCCCCGCGACTCGCATCGGCTACGGCTTTGATTCGCACGAATTCCGTCCCGGGATTCCGCTGAAAATTGGCGGGATCCCACTGCCCCATGACAAAGGCCTGGGAGGACACTCGGATGGAGATGTCCTGCTCCACGCCATCACCGACGCTCTGCTCGGAGCGATCGCCGCGCCGGATATCGGTGCTCTGTTCCCGCCGTCAGACCCCCAATGGAAGGGCGCGGATTCCGTCATTTTCTTGCGTGAAGCGCTGAAGCGCGTGCGCAACGCGGGTTACCGCGTGGCCAATGTCGATGCCAGCCTGATTCTGGCTGCACCGAAGATCGGTCCCCACGCCGCCACGATTCGCACCCGTGTCGCGGAGTTGCTTGGCCTGCACAGGGATTGCGTTGGTCTGAAAGCAAAAACACCCGAGGGACTCAACCTCGAGAACGCCGCCATCGCGCACGTAGTCGTCCTGCTGGAGAGACCGCGCGAGAAGAAAACAAAGAAACAGAAGGGTCGCGGCGCAGCTTGAAGTTTTACACCTTCCCTCCAGGGGAGTCATCCTGACCGGAGCCGCTTTTCAGGCGAAGGGAAGGATCTCGCGCGGACACGAGCTCGCAAAGGTTCTAGCTCCGATCGCCCGCAGCATCGACGAACGCGCTGAAGATCGCGCGCGAAGCCGTATCCTCGTCCACTGAACGCTCAGGATGCCACTGCACGGCCAGCACGAAATGATCCGGCGCGGCTCCCTCCAGCGCTTCAACGATGCCGTCGTCAGGACATCGCGCGACAATGCGCAAGCCAACCCCAATCCTGTCTGCGGCTTGATGATGAGAAGAGTTGACGCGTACGACAATCGGGCGTCGGACCTCAGACCTCGAACTTCCGGCTTTAGCATTCACGATTTCCGCAAGCTTGGAGTCCGGTTCGATCTCCACCGCGTGCGCGACCGCGACCTTCCCCCCTGCCTCATGATTCACCTTCGCCCGCGTTGCTTCCGGCAAAAAATCCGGGATGTGCTGAACCAGCGACCCCGCGCGATACACGTTCAGAGTCTGCAGTCCGTAGCAGATTCCCAGCACCGGCTTGTGTAGCCTGTAGGCGTCTTGCAGCAGAAGCTCATCGACGGCATCGCGCCGTGGATCAGCCGCGGCCGTATGGGTCGATGGCGCGGCATTGAACTTTGCCGGATCAACGTCGGCCTTGCTGCCGGGCAAAAGCACTCCGTCACAGCGCTCCATCAATTTCTCAATTGCGGACGGAGCCTGATCGAGCCGAACGCGAACCGGCTCTCCGCCGGCCGTCTCGACAGCGCGTTCATACTGCGGAATCGCCCGCTTCGCATACTCAGAGTCAGAGAAATGCGGCATCGGAATCGCAATGCGAGGCGCCATCCTCTACCCAAGCCTCTCGATCGCCGAAAGGGTTTTGCTCTGGCGGTAATGCCGGATTTCCATCACCAGCGCAAGTACGAAAACAATGCTTCCAGCGACCAGCGCTATGGGCAGCGCGATGTGCCGGTAAGCGACCCGCATGTCCGGATGCACGCCCTGCAGCGCGGCGACAATTACGGTGCCCAAGATCGCGAAGAGCAAGCTTACCGCGAAGCACAGCAGCGTCCCAATGAATGTCACCAGACAAACGCGCGCCACAATGCCATACCAGCGCGGTGAGCGGGATGAAGGTGCGGCTGACATGGTTTTGCTGTCCATTGTACTGGACCCGCAATGCCATGGCTGCTGTGTGTAGAATAGGGCTGAATGTCGCAGGCCGCCCCCGCAATCACGCGCAGTCCCGCCGAAGTCGTTCGGCTCACGCCCGTTTCCCAGGCGACGAACGGCATCTGCTACGCCTTCGCCGGTGAGGTCGCAGTCAACTCGTTTGACTTGGAGCGCATGGTCGCAGCGGTTCCCACGAAAGTCGCGGCCGCGCTCGAGCGCAAGGCCTACTACTTCGTCCCCTTGACCGTGAGCCAGGGCGAGGAAACGGTCATCGCCGACCGCTACGATGTGGCGCTCAGCGACAACGCTGTCTGCCATCGCAACTTGAACCTGGGCGATTCGCAGTGTGTGTTCATCTCCACGCGATTGATGGACGACAAATTCTCTGTGGCCTTCGAGTTTTATATCAACGTCGGCCACGCCCTGGTCGAGCGCGCCGGAGTCTCGCGCGAGTTCAGCGAACTGGCGTGGAATCAGGTGGAAGCGGGAATTCGCGGCGAAACCTCTCTGGACGCCTGGGAAGCGCGCAAGCTGGCCACCGCCTGCGGCCCTGACCGCGAGCGCTTCAAGAACGAATATCTTGACGCGACCTTCTCCGACACGATTTCCATCTATCTGCTGTCGCTCTACCTCGACGTCGACTACTACGATCTGCGGGAGCGCGACTATCCGCTGTTGGCGCCGTCGGCGCTGGCCGAGCGTCTGCGCAAAGTAGCAGAGTTATTCCCACCCAACACCGGATTCGAATTCGCCGTCCTCTACAAGCGCCGTGGGTAAAGTCTCTACGCGCCTCTTAATCTTGACCGGAGAATGCCCTAAAGTCTGAGGTCCGAAGTCTGAGTCGCGTTGCCTTTACTTGTTCGAGATCACAAAATTGACCGTGCTGACTTGATTCCCGCTCACGGTTACCGATTTCTCCCATGTCCTGGGTTCAGTGAAGATAGGACGTTGCACGCTGTGTTCGGTCAGCACATCGTACGCTTGTTCTTTGCCCGCGAGGCCCCAGCCTTCATGCCATGCCACGATCTGATACGTTCCTGGCGGCACGTCGGTGAATTCGAAGCGTCCGCTCTCATCCGTGACCGCGTAGTAAGGATGCGGGACCACCATCATCTCCGCATTCATCCAGACATGGCCGCCGTTGCACCGCAGGTGCACCAGTCCGGGCGTGGACATGGTGCGCGTGGTGGGCCGGTCGGTGAAAGGAAAAGGCAGGTTGAAAGTGGCCGCGCCATCCATGTGAATGGTGTGCAAGGTGGCGTCGGAGCTCACCATGCTGAGACTACCGTTTTCCGGAACCAGAAGAATGTGCGGAATGTAGCGGCAATGTTTCTGGTTAATGTAGCGGCAATGTTTCTGGTTGAGGTGGCGCCGCTGTTCGGGCAGATCCATGGCTTTTCCGCTGGAGATATCTTTCAGGTAGACGACCGTGTTCGCGAGGCCGCCCTGCGGTCCGATGATTAACCGCTCCAGGTCGACCGTCTTCTTTGAGTCAGGATCGCAAATCTGCGGATCTTTGGTGACCGGGAAGTCGAGCGCGCGCGGAACGGGCCCCGACCATTTCACAGTGCCGGAAATCGTGCCGCCATCGCTAACGGTGATGACTTTATAGTCGCTCTGAGAAAAGGCCGCAGCGGTAGCGGCAAAGAAGAAGGTCAATAAGCAGTACTGTGAAACTCGGCGCATACTCGTCCCCTTGATGTTCGTGGCGGCCGGCGACGTGGCCGGTTTTCTTTCGCCCGAGCATGAGATTTGGCCGTACCACTTGCTCCCGCTCCCACCGGCTTACATCCAACCTTGTGGGGAAAATGCTGCACAGGGGCCGGAAACATTCCGGGGCAGCACTTGTGTTTGCAGGTCTTGCTTATGGTTTCAACGGGAAGGCCGCCCGAGGGTGAGCGGTCTTGTGATTGAAATCACATTTAGAGTGAACCTACTGGCCAGAGCAGTCGAGATTACCAAGGTGGTGGGCCGGGTGGGGGATACCTCGGCGATGACCGAATGCCGGCATCGTAAATTTGGAATCGAGACTTTACAATCATTCCTCCATGACGGTGACCGTGCGATCGTTCGCGAAGATCAATCTGGGGCTGCGCATTGGCGCGGCACGGGACGACGGATTCCACGAACTGCTGACGGTCTATCAGACAATTGCACTGCATGATGTAATTCGCGTTGGCGTGGAGCGCGGCAATGGAATCGAAATACGGTGCGCTGATCCGCGAGTGCCGAAGGACGAGTCCAATACTTGCTTCTGCATCGTCGAGAAGGCGATGCGAGCGCTGCAGGCGAACCGGCGCGTCCTTGTCGAGATCGAGAAGCGGCTGCCCGTTCAGGGCGGGCTGGGCGGAGCTTCCGCAAATGCAGTGGCTACTCTGGTCGGACTGGAGCGGGCACTGAAGAAGGTTTTGCCGACGACCGAAAAGCTGCGCATTGCTGCAGAAGTTGGGTCGGACTTGCCGTTGTTTCTGGTTGGCGGGACCGTCTTAGGGGTTGCGCGGGGAGAGCAGGTTTATCCGCTGGAAGATTTGCCGGCGATGGCTTGTGTTGTGCTGACCCCGGAGGTGGGGGTGTCGACTCCGAGAGCGTTTGCGGCATGGGATCGGTTGCGTGGCGCGGGCGCCCCCGCCCGCGAAGAGTTACCGGAACGGGGTCTCCCGACTCCGAGGCAGGAGCCAGCCGAGGTTCGCTCGGCCCGGCCGGGTCAAAGACCCGGCCCCACACTAACCAAACCCACACCAACCGAAGCGCCGAAATTGACGGTGTCCAATGTCTCCGATAGAATGAATGAGCTTGGTCGCGGGTTATCGGCGTGGCTGAGCAAGCCTTACTCCGGTGCTCCTTTTGGAAGGGGCCGGGCCGAGAATCACCTTCTCGAGCTTGTCCGGGCCGGGATTGAAAACGACTTCGAACAGGTCGTCTTTCCTGAATATCCCGAGCTGCGTGAAGGGAAGCGTGCGCTTTTGCGCGCCGGCGCGAAATATGCGTCGTTGTCGGGCTCCGGTTCGACGCTGTACGGGTTGTTCGCCTCGCGGGAGGTGGCCCTTCAGGCGACGGCTAAGCTCCGGAAGCAAGGCTGGGCGGCGCAGGCGACGTCGACGTTGCCGCGGCGGATGTACTGGAAGCGGATTGTCGTGACCTGACGCCTGTGCTGGGGGAGGCGGGCTTCGCCCGGGCTTGGACAGCCGAGAGCCTGCCCTGAGCTTGCCGAAGGGCGGCTGTCGCTACATGGATTGTGGTCGGCGAAGAGTTTTTGATTGTTGATTTTTGATTGTTGATTGACAATTAGGATGCCCCGGCTGGGGATCAATCAACAATCGAAAGTTGACAATCAACGATTGGATTCACTGGGCCGTCGACTAATGGTAGGTCAAGTGCCTTTGGAGCACTTTGTCTAGGTTCGAATCCTAGCGGCCCAGCCAAAGATCAGTTCACAGTTGCCAGTTCTCCGTTCTCAGCTGAACTGGCCCGAGCCCAAAATACTGAGAACTGGGAACTGGGAACCGAGAACTCACTATGGCTACTTTGGTGACGCCGACCGAGAAGACAGTTGAGAAGAAGAGCCCGCCTGTGACTGACGAAAAGCTCGAGCGGAAGCAGCGTCCGCGAACGGACGAGAAGTTCAAGATCTTCAGCGGCACGGCGAACGAGCCTTTGGCCGATGAAGTCTGCAACTTTCTTGGCATGCAGCGTGGACAGGCGCAGGTGATCCGCTTCCGGGATGGCGAGTGTTACGTTCAGATTCAGGAGAACGTGCGCGGCGCTGATGTGTTCGTGATGCAGCCTACCTGCCGTCCGGTGGATGAGCACCTGATGGAGTTGCTGTTGATGATCGATGCGCTGAAGCGCGCTTCGGCGCGGCGCATCACGGCGGTGATTCCGTACTTCGGCTACGCGCGGCAGGATCGCAAGGACAAGCCGCGCAGTCCGATTTCTTCGAAGCTGGTGGCCGATCTGCTCACTACCGCGGGCGCGCACCGGGCGTTGATTGTGGATTTGCATACGCCGCAGTTACAGGGATTTTTCAATATTCCGGTGGATCACCTGTTTGCCTCGCCGGTGCTGGTGGATCACTTCCGGAAGTTAGCGCTGCCGAACTTGACCGTGGTTTCGCCGGATGCGGGTGGCGTGGAACGGGCACGGTTTTTCGCGAAGAAAGTGGATGCGGCCCTGGCTATCGTGGACAAACGGCGCGTCGAGATGAACGTAGCGGAAGTGATGCACGTGATCGGCGACGTTGACGGCCGGACGTGCTTGATCATCGACGATCTGATTGACACGGCGGGAACGCTGGTAAAGACCGCCGCGGCACTGGTGGAGAACGGGGCGACCGCAGTTTACGCCTGTGCTTCGCATGCGGTGCTTTCCGGGCCGGCGGTCGAAAACATCAGGAACTCGGTGATCAAGGAAGTCGTGGTGACGAACACCATCCCATTGACTGCAGAGGCGAATGCGGCACGCACCGAAAAGGGAGGAAAGATCAGCGTCCTCTCGATTGCGGGATTGATTGGCCGGGCCATTCAGGCCAATCACGAAGAGACTTCGGTCAGCAAGTTATTCACTTAGAACCGCCGCAGGGCGGCAGAACTTTTCAGACAGGAATTGAAATTTATGGCGACTGCATTGGAACAAAACACACTCGAAGCGCAACCCCGCGAGGCAGGCACCAAGAATCATGCCCGCCGTGTGCGCCGGGACGGAAAGATTCCGGCCGTAGTCTACGGAGCGGGCAAGGAGTCGGTCTCGATCAGCGTAGATCCACGGCACGTGATGCGGATTCTGAACTCAGAAACCGGCCACAACACGATTTTTGATCTTGCGCTGAGCGGCGGCGAGCGCAGCAAGGCCATGATCGTCGACTGGCAATACGAGCCCATCAAAGGCAAGCTGCTGCACATCGACCTGAAGCGAATTGCCCTCGACAAGGTGCTCAGGGTCAGCGTGCCGATCTTCCTGGTAGGCGAGGCGGCCGGCGTGAAGCAGGAAGGCGGCATTATGGAACAGATGCTGCGCGAGCTCGAGATTGAGTGCTTGCCCGGCGACATTCCGAGCCACATCGATGCTGACGTCAGCCACCTCACGTTTGGCAAAGTGCTGCGCGTTTCGCAGTTGCCGAAGTCGGAAAAGATCAAGGTCCTTACCGACGCGAATCAGCCCGTGGCGCACGTCACCTCGGTGAAGGAAGAAGTCGTGGCGACGCCTGAAGCGGCAGCGGCGGAAGCGGCAGCTCCGGCCGAGCCCGAAGTCATCAAGAAGGGCAAGCAGGAGACTGAAGAAGAGGGTGCCGAGGCTCCCGCGGCCAAGCCTGAGAAAGCAGAAAAGGCTGAGAAGAAGGAGAAGAAATAGCTCCGTGGGTAGAGGAGCCGAGCTTCGCTCGGCATGGCCGGGTCAAAAACCCGGGCCCACACGATTGAGGAAGCTATCAAAGCGTGAAACTGATCGTCGGTCTCGGCAATCCCGGTATCGAGTACCAGTTTACGCCGCATAACCTGGGCTTTCTGGCGATTGATCGCATCGCGGGAAACTTGGGAGTGGAAGTCAGAAACCGGCAATGCCGGGCGCTGACGGCGCGGGCGGTAATTGCCGATCAGCCGGTGCTGCTGGCCAAGCCAGAGACGTTCATGAATTTGAGTGGTGTCTCGGTGCGGGAGTTGGTGCAAGAGTACGACGCGAAGCCGGAGTCGGACCTGATTGTGATTCAGGACGAACTGGATTTTCCGCTGGGCACGCTGCGCATTCATACGCGGCGGAGTTCGGCGGGGCATAACGGCATCGAGTCGATCATCGCGACGTTGGGCACGCAGGATTTTCTGCGCATCCGGATCGGCGTGGCGCCGGATCGCAAGGTGGGGGACGGCCAGAGTTATCTGCTGGCGCCGTTGCGCAAAGCAGAGTTGCAGGTGGCGGATGGAATTCTGGACACCGCCGAAGAAGCGGTGAAGGTGATTTTGAAAGAAGGTCCGGCGGCGGCGATGAACCGCTTCAACCGGAAAGAGCCGGAAGAGAACGGGAGAGATTAGCCACGGATTGTACGGATGAAGATTTGTGGCCAAAGATTTGGAGAAGAGAATGAATCGTACCTATGAGCTGATGTTCATTGTTCGGCCGGATATGACGGACGAGGATCTGGACAAATTGATTTCCACGCTGCAGTCGGTGGTGCCGGCCTCGGGCGGGACTGTGCAACGCGTTCGACAAAATGGGCAAGCGCCGCTTGGCCTATACCGTGCGACGGTTCCACGAGGGAATTTACATCCTGATGGTCGTGGAAGGCGGAGGCGCGGTCATCCACGAACTGGAGCGTCGCCTGCGCGTGACCGAGCCGGTCATCAAGTTCCTCACCGTGCGCATTGATGAGGAGCAGAAGCGGTTGGACAAGATCAAGCAACTCCGCGACGCGCGCAAGAAAGTAAGCGCACAGCCGGCGGCCCCAGCGGCGGAGCCGATCGTTCCGGCAACGGAAACTCCGGCGACGGCGTAAAGGCAGTGGTCAGTGGCTAGTGGCCAGTGACCAGCCGTCGGGCGAGCATAAACGGTTTGACTAGCCACTGATCGCTGATCGCTGATCACTGGCCACTGATTTCTAAGGAGAACTATGGCTGAAGAGACGAAAGCACCAGAGCAATCGGCACCGAGCGAGAGGCCGCGTTCCAGCGAGGGTCCCCGATCGGGCGGAGATCGTCCGAGTGGAGATCGTCCGCGGTTTGGTGGCGGTGGACGCGGGCCCGGCGGTCCTCCGCGAGAAGGCGGTGGACGCAAGTTTTTCCGGCGCAAGAAAGTCTGCAAGTTCTGCGTCGAGAAAATTGAAGATATCAACTACAAGGATTACCGCATGCTCGGGCAGTTCGTTGCCGAGAGCGGCAAGATCGTGCCGCGGCGCCTGACCGGCGTGTGCGCGCCACATCAGCACCGTCTGTCGGCGGCCATCAAGAAGGCGCGCAACATCGCCTTGCTGCCGTTTGCCGGACGGGCATCGTAGAAAAGAAGCCTTTGGCTATTAGCTCTTGGCTCATTCGAGCTTCGAGTTGAGGGGGTGGCCAAAGGCTAAGAGCCAAGAGCTAATAGCTTACGAATCGGAGTCATCCATGGAAGTCATTCTGAAAGAAGATGTCGCGAAGCTTGGTTCCCGCGGCGATGTGGTGAAGGTCGCGGAAGGATATGGACGGAATTATCTTTTGCCGCGCAAGCTGGCCATTCAGGCCGACGAGGGCAACAAGGCCGTCATCGCGCAGATGAAGGCCGCTTCGGTGCGCCGCTCCGCCAAGGAGAAAACGCAGGCCGAGGAATTGGCCAAGCAGTTTGACGGCGTCTCAGTGTCGTTCCAGCGCCGCACGGGCGAGCACGATCAGCTCTTTGGCTCAGTCACGTCGAGCGACATCGGCGACGCGCTGACCAAGAAGGGCTTCAACGTGGATCGCCGCAAGATCCAGCTGCACGAGCCGCTGAAGACCGTGGGCGAGTTTACCGTCCCGGTGAAGCTGCACAAGGACGTGACCGCGCACTTGAAGGTCGTTATCGAGAAGGAAGCCGTCGCGGAGTAGTTCACGGCTCGGCGGTGCGCTGGTTTGGATAGAAGCGCGGGCGGAAGCCGTGGAGGCGCAAAGTGCAGGCACGCAGAGGGGCAAACCTTAAGGCAGCTTTCAGTACCGATCTAGGATCGCTGTATCACACCGACTGCACCGAGCTACTCGCAGCAATCCAAGACGGGCGGGTCGATACGGTTTTCGCCGACCCACCTTTCAACCTGGCCAAAGACTACGGAAATGGCAAGGACAAAGATGATTTGGACAGCTGCGACTATCTGAGCTGGTGCTACGGCTGGATTGATGAATGCATCCGAGTTCTGAAGCCTGGCGGCTCAATATTCATCTACAACCTCCCTCAATGGGCATTCCATCTTGCCGCCTATCTTGAGCAGCGAGAAATGAAGTTCCGTCACTGGATTGCTGTCTCGATGAAGGGGACGTTCCCGAGGGGTCGGAAACTATACCCTGCCCATTACGCCTTGCTCTACTTCACGAAGGGGGATCCCGAGACGTTCAACCGGGTCCGTCTGCCGATTCCCGCATGCCGACATTGCGGAAAGGACGTTAAGGACTACGGTGGTCATCGAAAGTTTCTAAACCCCCTAGGGTTGAACTTGACGGATTTCTGGGATGACACGGCTCCCGCGCGGCACCGGAAGTTTAAGGCCCGCTGGCACGTCAACGAACTGAAGCCCGTTATTCCCAATCGCTGCATCGAGCTCTCGACGAACGAGGGCGACATTGTACTTGACCCTTTCGGCGGCGGCGGTTCGACTTTTGAAGCGGCTCAGACCTTGCGTCGATACTGGGTTGGCTCGGAGATTGTGGATTGCGAACTGGTCCGCGAACGGTTCGCGCGGAACCTTCCCGGTGTTGAGAGCAGCAAAACCCCAGACGCCATATCTGCTATATTCGGGGGTCCAGATCGAAAAAAGGCAGCCCCGCCTCCATGCCCAAAATCGTCAGCGAGCAGTCCTTCGACGGAGCAGAAGCACTTATTCAGAGACTCGGGCTTGATGAGTTACTAGACGAGGTTCGACGAATCGTAACTGAGTTCGAGCTTCTCGTCGAAGAGCGCAAGGACGCGAACGGCAGCAAAGTCCTCCGGGCACTCATTGACAAACAATTCAGCGCCGCCGGCGGATGGAATCAGAAGAAGAGCGGTGGCGTCGATTGGATCAAGCAACAGGCCATAAACGGCAGGCCCCGTCATATCTGCGTCGGCGTCGAGATCCAGGTCTCCGGCCGTAGCGACATGCTGTCTGTTGACTTGATTCACCTGAGGAAGGAACTGCTTCAGGGCAAGATCGACTTGGCGGTGCTTGTCGTCCCCAGCGACAAGCTGGGTTATTTCCTGACTGACCGCGTGGCCAAGCTTTCGGAAGCACACCGCCATATTGAGATGGCTCGGGCGGAGGATATGCCCTTCGTGCTCATTGCCATCGAGCATGATGGGCCAGGGCCAGCGCTGCCAAAACAAGGCAAGCGATTCTCAAAGGGCTAACGCACTCGAACCTAGGCTACGAGCACGGACCCTGATTGTTCTGTTTCCCCCTAAATCTTTGTCCCAGAATCACCTAGGCCCGCCAAATAATCCCCGCCTGCCCTATAATTTCTGCTCACGGTTCCACTGACGACCCGTCTATTCCTATGCAAGCCCGGATACGGCAAATACTGGGCGGTAGAGGACACGACGACACATGCCGGCAGGTGTACTGGTAGTACCACTTGCGGTTGGTGATGGGGCCCGCTCGAGAGAGAAAGCTGAGAGGGAGAGAGTCAGCGCTAACCAAGACCCCGCGCGGGGCCGCATGGCTGGGCAAGAACGCCGCATAGACGACACGATGCTGATCCGAGAGGCCCAGCGCGGAAGCCGCGCCGCCTTCGAGGAGCTCGTCCGTCACTACGACCAGGCGGTGTTGCGGCTCGCGCTCCATCTCACCGGCACTGAGCAGGATGCTCAGGACGTCTACCAGGACGCCTTCCTTAAGGCTTACAAGAACATTGGAAGTTTCCGGTTCGAGTGTTCCTTCTATACGTGGATTTACCGGATCGTGACCAACTTGTGCCTCGATCACTTGCGCAAGAAGAACGTGCGCAAGGAGGACGCGCCGGTTGTGAAAGACGCCAACGGCGGCGAGTATGACCTCCTCGATCAGGTGGCCGACGGGCGGGCGGGAGCGAATCCGGAGCGCGACTTGATGCGGCGGCAGTTGGGGGCACGCATCGCCAGCGCACTTGAGAAGCTGACGCCGCGCGAGCGCATGGTGTTTGAGTTGAAGCATTACCACGGATTGAAGCTGAGAACCGTGGGCGAGATTTTGCAGACTACGGAAGAGACTGCCAAGAACACCCTCTTCCGCGCGACGCAGAAGTTGCGCGGGGCGCTGGCGGATATGAGATGAACAGCGCTCGGCGGCCGGGTCAAAGACCCGGCCCCACACGAGCTGTGGTGGATGAAGGTGCAACGATGAAATGCGAATGGGTTCGAGAGAATATCGTGCTCCAGGTTTATGGCGAGTTGGCGGATGACGCCCGCCACGAACTGGAGCAGCACGTGGCCCGCTGTGCTGACTGCGCAGCCGAACTGAAGGCGGAGCAGGACTTTCACGCGCTGCTCGCACAGGATCGCGCGGCAGATCCCACGCCCAACCTGCTGGCGGCGTCTCGCATGCGCCTGCAGGAAGCGCTGGAGACGGCCAAGCAAGGCAGCGTCTGGAGTCGGCTGGCGTTCGATCCGGCGAACTGGCTGCGGCAAGTGCGGTTCTCGCCTGCGCTGGCATCTGCCATTTTGATTCTCGGTTTTGCCGGCGGAGTTACAGCCACCTACAAGCTCTACGAAGCACGCCCCACAAACACCGCCAGGGTCCAGAACGCGGCGAATCCAACCGCTGTTCCAGCGGAGGCTTCGATCACCGGCATTAGTTCTATCGTGCAGGAGCCGGGCACAAATCAGATCAGCATCAAGTACAACACCGTCTCGACCCAGGAAGCGCAGGGATCGCTGAACGACGAGAAGATCCAGCAGTTGCTGCTCTACGCCGCGCGCAACAACTACAACACCGGTGTGCGGGTCGACTCGGTCGACCTGCTGGCGCAAAGGACTGGAGACATGCAGGTGCGCGAGGCGCTGATGTACGCGTTGCAGAATGACACGAATCCTGGAGTGCGGCTGAAGTCGCTGAGCGCACTGGGAAACTACGTCAAGAATGATACGAACGTTCGCGATGCCGTGCTGCGGGCCCTGGTGAACGATACAAATTCCGGAGTGCGCATTGAAGCGCTGCGGCTGATCGAGCCGGTGAAGGCCGACGGCAGCGTGCGCGGCGTGCTGATGGCGCTGGCCGCGAAAGATCAGAGCACATACATCAAGTCCCAGGCTCGCACCATGCTGGCGCAGTTGCCGGAGATTGATTAGGGAGTATCGATCGAAGATCGAAGAAAGATCGCTGCGGTGTGGCGAGAATTGAGGGGGTTATTTTGAAACGCGCGCTACAAATCGTCGGGCTGGCCGGTGTGCTGGCCCTGCTTGCGCCGCTGGAACTGGCGCAGGAAACACATGTATCCCGCGAAGGCGGAGCCTGGAGTCAGGAGATCACGGGTTCGCTGGCTGCGGTCAAGAACTTGAGAGTCAAAATCGATATGGGCTCCGTAGTCGTTCGCGGCGGGCAGCAACAGGGCATCAACTATGTGGTTCATACGCATTTCGGCAATTCTTCCGAGCAGGATGCGCGCCGCCAGTTCGAGCAGTACAAGGTCACCGCGTACGTGAGAGGAGACACTGCCTGGATCGTAGGGGATTGGCAGGGCGGAAGACGGCCGCGCCATTTTTCCGGAGAATTCTCTGTGATGGTTCCACGCGAGATGGCGCTGGTCAAGCTCGAAACCGAGGGCGGCAACGTGGATGCTTCGGGAGTCTCGGGCCGCGTGGAAGCCGAGAGTGGCGGCGGTAGCATGCGCCTCGATGACATTGGTGGAGGAGCGAGCGCTGAAACCGGAGGAGGTTCGATCGATGTAGGCACTGTGAGCGGCGACCTCGGCCTGCACACCGGTGGTGGTTCCATCAAGATTCGTCATGCCAACGGCAAGGTCGTAGCAGAAACTGGCGGCGGCAGCGTCGAAGTCCAGGCCGGGGCGCAAGGCGCTACGATTGAGACGGGGGGCGGCAGTGTGGAAGTGCGTCAATGCAACGGGAAGGTGAAAGTTTCAACCGGCGGCGGCAGCGTGGACCTAAGTGACGTTGGCGGTCCGGCGGAGATCGAAACCGGGGGCGGAAGCATCCGCCTGACCTCGGCCAAGGGACATGTTCAGGCGGAGACCGGCGGCGGCGGCATTGAGCTTTACGGCGTGCCCTCGGCCCGGGCCGAAACGGGCGCGGGCGGGATTACCGTGAAGCTGGTGAATACAGGCGGCGAGCGCAATAATTCCGATCTCGAAACGGGCGCGGGCGACATCACGGTGTATATTGCCGCCGATGTAGCGATCAACGTCCGCGCGAGCGTAGATATGGGGAATGGACATCGCATCACTTCCGATTTCCCCGATATCCACATCAGTAGCGAAGGCGACAAGTGGGGTCCGAAGACCCTCACTGCCGAGGGCAAGCTGAATGGCGGCGGTCCCACGGTGAAGGTACACACGTCAACTGGCGATATCTGCTTCAAGCGTGCCAGCCGTTGAAAGTTTGACGAAGCCCGCGGCCGCGAGCCAGCGGACTCAACGAAAATTACGATTGAGGGAATGGCCATGCGCAAATACGTTGCAGCAAGCATCGTGTTGTTGCCGTTGCTCCTCAGCTTTTCGCACGCGGCACAGAATTGGTCGGTGGATCCGCCGGAGCAACCTTTCGTGTTCTCCAGCGAAGACAGCGGTACCAGTTCGTATCTCGGGGTGGACATATCGGATGTGACGACCGAACGCCTGAGCGCCTTGAAGCTGAAAGAAGAAAAGGGCGTTGAGGTCACGATGGTTGATCAGGATGCTCCGGCCGGCAAGGCAGGGATCAAGGAGCACGACGTCATTCTGACCATGAACGGCACCGCGATTGAAAGTGGAGCGCAGTTGCGCCGGATGATCCACGAGACGCCGCCGGGTCGTGTAGTGACATTGGGCTTGAGCCGTGATGGGCAGCCCATGACGGTGAAAGTGCAACTGGCCGACAAGCAAAAAGAATTTTCCATGGCGGGCCATGACATGAAGGATTTCCATGTCCAGATTCCCGAGATTCACATTCCGGACATCGATATTCCGTCGATCAACATGGTGGTGGTGACCTCCTCGGCACGCAGCGGTCTGACGGTGGAAAATATCACCCCGCAATTGGGAGAGTTTTTCGGCGTGAAGAATGGCAATGGCGTCCTGGTGCGCGCCGTCGAGAAGGGCAGCCGTGCGGAGAAGGCCGGCTTCCGCGCCGGAGACGTGATCGTGAAGGTCAACGACCAGCCCGTCCACGACACCGGCGATTTCATGCATGCGGTGCGGTCGCGCAGCAGCGCAGCGGTCAGCGTGGGTGTGATCCGCGACAAGAAAGAGCAGAATCTGAATCTGGCTCTGCCCGACCGCAAGGAATCTGGCGACCTTCTGCAGGAAGAATCCTCCGACGATTCTGCAATTGACGCCGAGTCACAGGTCGAAGTTGGAGAACTGAGGAACGAGATCGCGGGGCTTCGGCCGCAGATGGAACTGGCGGCCGAAGGCTACCGCAAGTCCGCGGAGGAGTTTCGCAAGTCCATGTGCGACGAGCAGAAGAAGATCCGCGAGGAAGCCGCGAAGCAGCGGGAACAGTTCCGGAAACAAGAGCACGATTTGAGACTGCAAATGGACCAAATGCGCCGTGATATGCGCCGAAACTTGGTACTGCTCCGACACTCGATGGACATCTAGCAGAGTGGATTGGAGTGGCCTGCGCGTTACTGGCTGCTTGCAGTGGTGAGTGCTAGGCTGGCGAGGCAGATGCGATTCCGGCCCGCCTGCTTGGCGGCGTAGAGGCCGCTGTCGGCCGCCCGAATCATCTCATCCCGAGTCTTGCCGTGAGCGGGAAACGCGGCGACTCCGGCGCTGATGGTGATGGTTCGGGGCACTCCCGGGAACTGGAAGCTCTCGACCATCCGCCGCAATTTTTCGGCGATGGCGATCGCCTGCTGCGTAGTGATCTGAGTCAGCAAGATCGCAAATTCTTCTCCGCCGTAGCGGCATACCACATCAACCTTGCGCAACTGCTGGTGGAAGAGCGAAGAAACCTGGCGCAGCACCTCGTCCCCCAGAAGATGACCGAACTCATCATTCAGCCTCTTGAATTGATCGATATCCGCCATGATCACGGCCATGCCGGTTCCATAGCGTCGGGCGCGCTCGATTTCTTCCATGATCCGCAGCTCGAAGAAGCGCCGATTGAAAATACCGGTCAGGCCATCCAGATATGCCAGTTGTTTGACTCGCTCCACGTAGTGCGCGTTCTGGATGGAGTTGGCGCAAATATCGGCGACTGATTCGAGCGATTGCAGTTCGCTCTCGCGAAACGCATTTGGCTGCGAACTGTGTAGCGTGAGCACCCCGAGGGTCTGCCCAAAGGAGATCAGAGGGATGCTCATTCGTGAGCCACACTCTTTAAAAAGCCTGAGGGGCTCAGGCGCGGCGGTCAGATCCTTCTCGATGAGAGTGCCGCTGCTCGAGATCACACGCGACCAAGGCTCCTGGCTGGTCGGGAAACGCCCACCCGGAGGAGTGCAAGGGGTCAGTGTCCCTTGATGGGCCCGCATCACGAGGTCGCCTTCCTCCCGCAGAAGAAGCGATACGTGCGACACCTGAAAAGCTTTCTGAATCACCGAACAGACGCGGATCAGAAGATCCTCCAGTTCCATGACGGCGGTGCTCTGCTGCGCGATGGTATTGATCGCTTCCAACTGACGCGCCCGCTGCCGTTCCAGCGAGTACAAGCGCGCATTCTGGAGCGCAATGGAGGCCTGCGTCGAAAATAAAGTCAGCAGCTCGATGGTTTCATGGTCGAAGTGATCGAGGCGTTCGCTCTGACAGTCGAGAACGCCTACGACTTCATCGCGCACCATGAGCGGAATTGCCAGCTCCGAGCGCGTGGATTGCGCAGCGCAGACGTAGCGCGGGTCCTGGCTTACGTCGGGAGCATACACGGGTTGCTTTTTCAAAACCGACGCGCCCGTGATCCCCTCATGGCACCCCAAACAAATCGTGTCTTTGCCGGGATCCCAGCCGATCTGCGAACGAACGCACAACTGCTGGGACTCCTTGTCGAGCAGCAGGATGGCCACGTTCGGCAGATGAAAATAGTCGCGCGCGATCGCCAGGATTCTCTGTAACACCTCGTCCAAATCAAAGGTGGAGAGCACGGCCTGGCCCGCGTCGAATAGGACCGCGAGTTTCGGCATGGTGGACGAATTGTACGAACGAGGCTAGCGGTTACCAAGGTTCCGAAAGTAACCGGAGGATCCCGAGGCGGCCTGCCGGGTCAATGCTGTTCGTGCTCTGAGCGACACAGATTGCTTTCGAACGTCAGTCGCAACCCATAGCACTTTTTCGGAGCTACCGACGGATTCCTTGAGGTATTGTGGCTTGTGCAAATTGACGATGACTTCCTTCAGACCGTCTGGAGCCAGCCACGTGCACTGTGCCCAGGGCTGTTTGCTCTCAGCCATCGTTCCCTGCTCGCAACCCGCGGACCTAAGCGGTTCGCCATTCACCTTCCATTGCTGGGCCGCATTCTCGTAGGCCAACCATCCCACCTGCAGCATATCGGACGATCGCCAGGTGGCTTTTCCTGCGATAACCGTCTTTTGCAGGGCGATCGCAGCATCCTTGTTTTCGATCAAGCCTGAGCGGTGAAAGTCGCAGTGAACATGGTCAGAAGCCGGGAGGGGAGGGGAAACCGTACGGCAAACTTCACGGGTGACCGAACTCGATGGTTTGATCTCAATAGCTTGCCCGGATTTTTGAATGAAACCCCCCGCAAACTTGTAGGACAGCGTCATGTCAGGCGACATCCATCCACCCGGATAGTCGAGCCTTTCTCTCACATTGATGGTGTCGCCCCAATGTTTCGCGAAGGCGACCGAGCAGTTGTTGAAATCGTCCCGCAGCGAACATGCCGGGATTGCCGAAAGGGCTTTCAATTCCACCGGGGAAGGTTGCCAACGATCTGACGTGCATTGGAACTCGCCTCCCGCAGGCACTCCGGTACGCTTGGACGAAACACGTAGGACCCTTTCGATGACGAAGCAGATGACAGCATCGTTCCATCCCAAAGCCGCCTTTCGTGCCCGAGAAGAACCGTCCCCTTAACGTTGCCGTGACTTCGTAGAACAGGCATTCCGACCCGCACCCGTCACCGTTTGGCTTTCGGAAACGGGTGGCGCCGACATCATTCACAAACCGATCGAGAAGGGCATCGCGTACGACGGGGATAGGGATGCCTCGTACTTGGATGTCTTGTCCTTTTTGTTTGGGTAGAAAACTGACCACTCCCCAATAGTCGCCGGGCGACCGGATATCACCGCCAAGGTCCAACCACACTCCGGGCTGGCGGTGCTGTTTGCAATCAGAGTCGATGATGAAATCGAACTTTCCAAAGTAGATGTGCCCGCGCACCTCCACTAACTTGCCGTCGTAGACGTCAGGGTGAGCCTCTAGTTGGCAAGGAGTTGCTTGAATCGGCAAAACCGAGGATCGTGGCTGCCCGCTCAAAGCGGCCGGAATCCCCCAAAACAGCAGTACAAAGAATAGCCTCCACCAGGGCGCGTAAGGCATATTTCTATCTTTCAGCCGGGGCACCCTTATCGCCACTTTCTTGCGGTGCGGATTAGGCCGTAGGCGACCAGGCAGAACCAGAAGTCCAGAACCATGCCCAAGTCCAGATGGAAGCGGTGGTGTCGGGCCACCGGCGGCAAGGATGGGGCGAGGACGAAGTACACCACGTTGCCCAGTATGATCGCCACCAGAGTCTCGAGAAAATTGACAAGCACCGATGGTTTAGACACCGGGGTCCTCCTGCGAGTTTCGATCCGAGGTGGTTTCACCGGGCATATTCACTAGATCTCTCCCTGTGGCAACAAGCGAGCAGCCCTCTGCTCCTGCTACCATTCTTTTTCCTCGTTTACGGAACCCTGGCGCATGCTAGAACTCTCCACCCCGGTCCAATATGTGAAGGGCGTTGGTCCGCGCATCGCTGAAGTCCTGGGCGCCAAGGGAATTCACACCGTCGGCGACCTCCTCCATTATCTGCCTTTTCGCTACGAAGACCGCCTGAACCCGCGAGGGATTTCCGAACTGCGCCCCGGCGAAATGGCGACCGTAGTCGGCGAAGTGCGCAACTCCGGGCTGTTCCGGACGCGGAGCATGCCGATTTTCCAGCTTACTGTCGGCCAAGGACGGGCGCGCCTACGCTGCCTCTGGTTCAATGCGACGTACCTGCAGGACAAGTTCATCCCCGGGCAGATGATCGCGCTCTACGGCAAAGTCGAGGAAGATCAGCGCAGCCGCGAACTGCAAATCGTTCAGCCCCAGTTCGAAATTCTGGGGGATTCCAGCGACAGCGAGAACGGCGCAGAAAAGAAAGCCGCGGAGTCTCTGGAGATCGGCCGCATTGTTCCTATTTACGAGGCCATCGGGCGGCTTACCCCGCGCTGGTTCCGGCGCGCGATTCGCACCGCGCTCGATAATCTGACACCCGATCTGCCGGAGCCGATTCCCGCCGCTGTGCGCGCTCATCTGGGCCTGATCTCACCGCGCGCCGCGCTCTGGAACGTGCACTGGCCTGAGCCCGGCGAAAGTTTCGATAACTTGCAGGCTTCGCGAACGCCTGCCCACATCCGGATGATTTTCGACGAACTGTTCTTCGTGGAACTGGGGCTGGAGTTGAAGCGCCGCCAGCAGAAGTCACAGACCGGGATCGCATTCCGGCTGGACGATCGGGTGAGGGCGGCGATCAAGAAGATTTTGCCCTTTCATCCCACTCCTGCCCAGAAGCGGGTGCTGAAGGAGATTGCCGCGGACATGGAAAAGCCTTATCCCATGCGGCGTCTGCTGCAGGGCGACGTAGGATCGGGCAAAACGATTGTGGGCTTCGAGGCCGCCATCATCGCGATCGAGAACGGCTGCCAGGTGGCGCTGATGGCCCCCACCGAAATTCTTGCCCAGCAGCATTATTTTTCCGCGAGGCGGATTCTGGAGAATGCCGGTTACCGCATTGTGCTTCTGACCGGATCGCTCGAGGCCGACCGCAAGCGCGAAGTCCGCCGCCACATCTCGCAGGGCAATGCGCAGCTCGTGATCGGTACGCACGCGCTGCTGGAGGAGAAAGTAGAATTCGCGAAACTGGGCCTGGTCATCGTCGACGAGCAGCATCGCTTTGGAGTGTTGCAGCGGCTGAAACTGATGAAGAAGTCGGGAGAAGGAGAAGAGAGCAGCCGAGCTTCGCTCGGCCGGGCCGGGTCAGAGACCCGGCCCCACACGAGTCCTGCTGAGCCGGACGTTCTCGTTATGACCGCAACCCCCATCCCGCGCACGCTCGCGCTTACGCTCTACGGCGACCTCGATCTCAGCGTGCTCGACGAACTGCCGCCAGGCCGCACGCCGATCGTCACCCGCTGCGGCGCCGACGACGAATCGCCGAAAGTGTGGGAGTTCGTCCGCAAGCAAGTGGCGGCTGGACACCAGGCCTACGTGGTCTATCCCGTGATCGCCGAGAATGAAGAGAGTGAACTCAAGGCCGCGATCAAAATGTATCGCGAACTCAGCAGCAAGACATTCGCCGATCTGAAAGTAGGACTGCTCCACGGCCGTCTCGACGCCGACCTGAAAGAACAGGTCATGCGCATGTTTCAGCGAGGCGAGTTGCAGATTCTGGTCGCGACTACGGTGATCGAAGTCGGCGTGGATGTGCCCAATGCGACCGTGATGGTGATCGAGCATGCCGAGCGCTTCGGCTTGGCGCAGCTTCACCAGTTGCGTGGACGCATCGGCCGCGGCGGAGCCAAGTCATATTGCATCCTGATGACCGGGGGAAAAGTGAGCGAAGAGGGCCAGCGACGGCTCGATGCCATGGTGCGCACCAACGACGGTTTTCAGATCGCCGAACTCGACCTCGAATTGCGCGGGCCCGGCGAATTCTTTGGCACGCGCCAGGCGGGACTACCGAGTTTCCGCGTGGCCAACCTCATCCGTGATGCGCAATTGCTGGAAGCTGCGAAGCGCGAAGCCGCCGCAGTAGTCGCAGGGCCGAATGCCGAGATTTCCGCCGAAGAGATCAGCTGCGCCCTGGTGCACATGCGGGCGCTCTGGCAGCATACGTATGGGTTGGTCGAGGTTGGTTGAAGGCGCGTGGAGTGCTGACGAAAACCGCGAAACTGATAGAATCTCAAGGATGGCAGGACCTTCCCAACTGATCCAGATCGAGCTTGGCGCTCCGGCGCGACTGCCCAAGCCGCAGTGGCTGCGGGCAAAAGCTCCCGTGGGCGACAACTTCCACAATCTGAAGAAGCTGGCGCGGGGCATGGGACTGCACACCGTGTGTGAGTCGGCGCAGTGCCCAAACATTGGCGAGTGCTGGAACCACAAGACGGCCACATTCATGCTGCTGGGGGATATCTGCACGCGACGCTGCGGTTTCTGCGCAGTGCCCAAAGGACGTCCGGAGCCGATCGATTGGGAGGAACCGCGGCGGGTGGCTGAGGCAGTCGCCACCCTAGGCCTGAAACATGCGGTCGTGACGAGCGTGAACCGCGACGATGACAATATTGGCAGCGCCAGAATTTTTGCCGACACCATCCGCGAGATTCGCGAGCTGACCCCCGATTGCCGCGTCGAAGTGCTCATCCCTGATTTTCAGGGCCTGGAAGAATCGCTGCGAATCGTGCTGGAGGCCGAGCCGGATGTGCTCAACCACAACACCGAGACCGTGCCGCGGCTGTATCGCGCGGTCCGATCTGGGGCGCGTTACGAGCGCACGCTGACATTGCTGGAGAATGCCAAGAAATTCTCTCCCGGCATGGTGACCAAGAGCGGCGTGATGGTCGGCTTGGGCGAGTCGTCGGACGAACTGGTCGCAGTCTTCCGCGATCTCGGCATGCGTGGCGTGGACATTCTCACTGTAGGGCAGTATCTGCGCCCCTCGAAGGATCACCTGCCGATTGCCCGCTTCTATGAGCCTGAAGAATTTACCTACTTGCGGGAACAGGCTCTGCGCTTCGGTTTCCGCCACGTTGAGTCCGGACCGCTGGTGCGGTCCAGTTACCACGCGCACGAGCATGCCGATGCCGCTGCGCTGCCGCGGGCGGTGTCGTAGCTTGCGGCGGCTGAATTTTCCCGCCAAAATTTCCCCTCTAACGAACAAGGCGCGCAGCGCTAGTATTCCCATCGAACAAATCGGCATCCGGAGGGTGTTCCTGTCATGGTGACGGCTCTTCTGGTGGTGCTAGGTTTTTTCGCCGGCTTGCTGGGCGCTCTGACTGGAATTGGAGGCGGCGTGCTCCTCACGCCCGTTCTGGCGCTCCATTTCGGTATCCCAATTCGATCGGCCATCGGAACGAGCCTGGTCGCGGTGATCACCACCTCGGCAGCAAGTTCCTCGGTTCACTTGCAGCGCCACACTACCGACATTCGGCTGGGCATGACCCTCGAACTGGCAACGGCGCTCGGCGCGGCGGTCACGGCGTATCTGGTTGGCTACTTCAACCGCAATGCTCTCGAAGGATTGTTCGCGGCTTTCCTCCTGTACAGCGCGATCACGATCCTGGCAAAGGGAGGCAAAGTGAAGCCGGTAGACGAGCCGTCCTCCGTCGTCGACGAGGGTGTGATCCCTGCCTACGAACCCAGGCGCTATCCGCTGGGATTAGCGGCATCGCTGGCGGCGGGTGCGCTCTCGGGCTTGCTGGGGATCGGCGGCGGCCCGATTAAGGTTCCGGTCATGTACATTTTCATGAACGTGCCGCTGATGGTAGCCACTGCGACTTCGAACTTTATGATTGGCGTGACCGCGGCGGCCAGCGCCATTGTGTACTACCGGCGCGGCGACATTCTGGTTCAGATTGCTGCGCCCCTCGCTGTGGGCGTTTTTGTGGGATCGCTTCTCGGTGCGCGCCTGGTTCCACGCATTCACACGAAAATTGTGGTGTATCTGCTTGTCGGCGTCATGTTCTATCTTGCCGGGAACCTCATTCTCCACCTGCTGCGGGGGGGGTTATGAGCCAGGTGCGGGAACCTGCTTTTGACCGCGCCGTCGGACTCGTGCTGCGCATCGGAGCTTTTGGTTGCTTCTTTATCATGCTAGCCGGGCTGATCGACGGGTTATTCGTCCGCGGACAAGTTCCTGTCGAGATTGAGCGCGCTGGCGTCCTGCTGATGCTGGCCACGCCGCTCGTCCGCGTGGTGGTTGCCTGTTTCTTGTTCTTTCGGGAAAAGGACTGGAAGTATGGATGGATCTCGCTGGGCGTGCTGGTCATCCTGATGTTGGGATCGGTGTTCGGATTCGGCGAGCACTAAAGAAAGCTAGGAAGGCAGCGCCGCCCGCGCTCGAAGGGCGCCTGGACTCATATTCACACGCATCCTCAGAAGATATGCATCTTGATGCTCAGGTACTTCTTCGGGTTTTCCCGGATCCCTTTGACCAAGTTACGGCTCTCGATCAGCATCTGATTGGCGTTGTTGTACAGAGTGTCGTCTTTGAAAAGCATTCCGGCTGTGCCCTGGCCGGCTTCCAGTTCGGTGGTCAATTCCGAAAGTTTGCTGATCGTGGTATCGAGCTTCTTTGCCAGTTCCTCATCCTTGGTCAGCTTGCCGAGCGTGCCTTTGCCGGCATTGATGTCTTCGGTCACCTTCTTCATGTTGGCGATGGTGTCGTTGGCGTTGTTGTAGAGCGCCGGATCTTTCAGGAACTTTCCGGCCGTGCCTTTGCCCTGCTGAAGATCGTCGATCACGCCGTTCATCTTATCGAGGGTCGCGATGAATTTTTCATAAGCGTCATTGCGGCTGATCAGCCGTCCCAAGCTGCCCTCGCCGCTGCCCACCTGCTGCACAATCCCCTGGAATTCCGCAACGGTGGAGGAGAAGCGATTGTAGAGGGTCGGATCGTAGATGAGTTTACCCAACGATCCTTTGCCGCTTTCGGCGAAGGCCAAAATGCGGTCGGCCCGCTTTAACAGGGCGTCCATGTTCTCAAGAGTGCCCTGGCTGGCGCGGACCACCTGATTGAAGTCGGGATGCACCTGCGTGCTCAGAGTATCTCCGTCGCGTGCCGGAGGGCCGAGGGCCTGAAGGCTATCTATGTCGAGGTACGTTTCTCCCAACACTCCTGCGGTTTCGAGCGAGATCACGGAATCGCGGCGGATGGCGTAATTATATTTGGTGCTGACTTTCATCAACACTTCGACCGGAGTTTGCTGCTTGTCTTTGTCAGGCACGATAATGATCTTCGTCACGTTGCCGATATCAACACCGCTCAAACGCACCGGAGCGCCGGGGCGCAACCCTTGAGCATTATCGAAATAAGATTTCAATCTAATACGAGACGTGAACAGGCCGGCGGTCCCGGACATCAGGAACAGCAGAACAGCGAGCGTCAGAGTGGCTACAATCACCGTAATCCCAACGCGCAGTTGCGACCACTTGAGCTGCTTCTGGCTAGGCAAATGAATTCCTCGTGGTGCCAGTCTGGATGGGATGACGCCGGTTGCGCGAACAGCTCAGGATCGCAATCGGCTCCTCGCTGAATGATAACAAAAACTTGAGCGCGGTCTACGCGGGTTTCGTCCGCAGTGCCGGCATCAGCAAGAGGGCGAGCAGGTATGCGGCCGCTCCGCACGCCAAAGTAACGGTCAATCCGAACTGGATGGCGATGACCATGGCCAATACTGATCCGAGCACACTGGCCGCCGCGTTCATCGCCCATGCCCATTCGACGGCATTCTCGGAAGCGCCCTGCCCGCCGGGAAATTCCGGCGCGGGAAGGGCAGCGAGCGCGCGCAGGCCCGTGGGGAACGGCATCCCCATGACGAATCCCAACGGGATCAGAAGAACGCCGCTGACCAGCAGACGGTATCCGAAGTCCATCCCGACCAGCGCCGCCAAACGGCTGGGCAGGAAAAACACGTCGGCCACAAGCGTCACGATTACGAGCACCAGGGGTACCCAACCTAGGTCGGTGCGCGGCAGCCAGAGTCTTGAAAACAGACTCCCCGCGCCGCTGGAGAGCATGAGCAGGAAAATCACGACGGTCAGGGCGTAGGTCGGATGGCCGAGAAACAGCACGAAGCGCTGGATGAAGGCGATCTCCACCAGGATGTAGCCTAAACCGACCGCAACGAAGTAAAGCAGGGGAAGCGGCGACTGGCGGACTCTGCGGCTTCTCAAGGCAAGAGGCAGAACCAGAAATGCCAGCACTGCGATCAGAGAAATCACCAGTACGAGAAGAAGAACCAACACTCCCAAGTTCACTTTCCAGTCGATGCCTCCGCGTAAACCTTTTTCACCGAGAATCTGTCCCGCCTTGAGCGTGAAGAAGAAAAACGGCGCGTTGTCAGTTACAGGCGCGGTGTTGTAGGCGTAGCCGCGGGCGAACGCGTAGGGATCGTTGCTCGCGATCAGATCGGAAAACGGATTTTGCCCGGGGTCCGAAGGCAGATACAGCGGCTCGAGGGCAGGGTAGTCATCCAGATGCGTGCTCACGGCATCCTCTTCGGCAGGCGTGAACGGACTCTTCTTGGCCAGCACTACAACCGGAATGCCATCTTCGTTGAGCGATCCTTGCGAAGCGACAATAAAATTGCGCGCCGGATCTGTCACCCCGAGGCGATGCAGCGCTTCCATAGCCACCGCAACCACGCGCAGGGCTTCGCGCGGATGCCGAAATTCCCAGCGCGTGATGGCGATCATTCCATCTGGCTTAAGGTGTGCGAAATATTCGCGGAAGGCCTCCACGGTATACAGGTTATTTTCGCTGAGTGCGAACGCCCCGGCTGCAGTGGAAGCCCACGTATCAACCAGCGTCATCTGCACCACGTCGAACTGTTGCTTCGTGGAACGCAGAAAGGACCGGCCGTCAGTGACCTGAATATGCACATCCGGCCGCTGGTAAAGATGATGGGAGTAGTCGGCGTAACGCCCGCGCATAATGGTGGTAGCGATGATGGGATTGATCTCGATCCCAGTCACGCTGGGACTGCCGTTTGCCACGGCGCGCAAGACGTTGACACCGCCGCCCGGACCGATAATCGCGAACTCTCCGTGCGGACGCAAGACATTGGCCAGGGCCGGCGGCGCCGACATGAGATCGCGCTCCCACTCCGTTTCGTGCCAGCGCGCCACATCCGCGTTCATGATGTAAGTGGATGCGTCGGCGTCGATGACCACTACTTTGGCCTGACCTTGGCGGTCGACCTCGACGCGCGAGAGCGCATTCCAGCGCGCGAACTCCACCCAAGCCGGATTGCGGAACATGCCCTTCGCGTACACCACGTCGATCAGACGCCCCGAGTAGTTCGCGCCGATCAGGGCGAGCAGCGCGAGCGTCAGCAGGGCTGCGTTTCTGCGCAGCGAGCGGGGCTCGGCCCAAATCGTACCGGCCGCCGCCATCGTAGCTCCGGCAACCAGAATGACATTGGGTCCACCAACCCAATTCAGCAAAGGCACGACCGCCAGGCAGGCCAGCGCTCCGCCGCAAAGGTCGGCGCCATAAAGTCGCGGGATGCGTCGTGTCTCGCGCGCGAATACGACTGCGAACAGAAGTCCGGTGAGGAAGAAGGGGACTGCCGCGGCGAGATAGAGGGCCGTGAGCCGTCCGAAGTTATTCCAGGAAACTCGCAGCGCGACCGGAACATGCAGGACGATCTCCAGCACCACCACCACGACTACCGAATTCGTCATACACAACCGTGCAGCCAGCCAGCGTGTTTCGGTGCCCGCGAGCCTGATCTTCAGAAGGTACGCGGTCACGCCCCCTGCGCCCAGCCCCAGCAAAGCAATCGAAATCGCCAGAAAGGCAAAATGATAGAAGAGCACTACGGAGAAAAGCCGCGTCAGCGCCAGTTCCAGTAATAGGGCGGCGAAGCTGGTGAGTGCGAGGCCTGCCAGCAGAGTCTTTTCGGGGATTTCAATCTTGCTCGACGTTGGGGTAGGACTCGCAGTGATCACAGGCATAGGATCGGACGCGACAGTCTAGCAGATGGTAGCAGCGTATTGGCGCGAGGCACCCGGGAGGACGCTCAGCTTTCGAGAATCACCTGCGCCATCGCCTGCTCTGCGGTGTGCGTGATAGACAGCGCCACATTCTTGACGCCGAGTTTCACCGCGAATTCTCCGGCCTTCCCGTGGAATGTCATGGTCGGACGGCCTCCGGGCATGCGGACCACCTCGCAATCGCGCCACCGTACCCCATGATTCCAGCCGGTTCCCAATGCTTTCATGGCGGCTTCCTTGGCGGCGAAGCGTGCGGCATAGCGCTCGAAGCGATTCGCCTTCGAATCGCAATAGCGCATCTCCCCTGCGGTGAAAATGCGCTGCAGGAAGCGCAGCCCGAAGCGCTCGATGGACTGGCGGATGCGGGGGACTTCGGCGATGTCGATGCCCGTGCCTACGATCATGATCGGAAGGTACCCTCAGCGGCCGAGTGCGATGAGTGCCGTCTTGAGCGTTTCATCCTGTCCCTCAAACACTGTCCGCAAATCCAGTAGCACTCGTCCTTGTTCCACGCGCGCAATGATGGGCGGATCGGACGCTCGCAGGCGGGTGGCCAGTTCGTCGGCGCTGAGGCCGCTGCAACTCAGGGCCAGCAGCCGGGTCGGCAGGACCGAAGAAGGCGCAGCGCCGCCGCCGATGACCGATTCACCATCCGTGACTTCGATATTGAGTTTTGATGACCGGACTTGTGCCGCGAGCGTCTCGGCACGCTTGCCGATTTCCTCTTTCGTCAGGCGCATCATCTTCAACGTGGGAATGGCATCGTGATCCCGTTTCACGTACGCAAGAAGCGTGGCTTCTAGGGCAGCATAAGTGAGCTTGTCAACGCGGAGGGCGCGGAACAGGGAGTTGGCGCGCATGCGCATGACGAGATCGGCACGGCCGCTGATCAATCCGGCTTGCGGGCCTCCCAGCAGTTTGTCGCCGCTGTAAGTCACAACGTCAACACCGGCACGCAGGCTGTCGAGCACACTGGGCTCGCCACTGATGCCGAAACTCTGCAAGTTGACGAGCGCGCCACTGCCCAGATCTTCCATCAAGGGCAGGCCACGCCGGCGTGCGAGCGCCACGAGTTCCGCGGTGGATGCCTGCTCGGTGAAACCAGTGATCTCAAAATTGGAGCGATGCACCCGCAACAGGAGCCGCGTGCGCTCAGTAATGGCCTTTTCGTAGTCGCTGACGCGAGTGCGATTGGTGGTGCCTACTTCGCGAAGGGTTGCGCCGGACTTCGCCATCACGTCGGGGATACGGAAGGAGCCACCGATCTCGACCAGTTCGCCGCGAGAGACGATCACCTCGCCGCCCTCGGCCAGGGTGTTGAGCGCGAGCAGGACCGCAGCGGCATTGTTGTTAACGACGATGCTGGAGACCGAGCCGGGCCCGTCCGCCTCGCTTCGCTCTGGCGGGACAGCCGAGGCGGCTGTCGCTACGTAAGCTGCGCTCTCACCAAGAAGGCTGCGAAACAGACGATCGACGTGAACGTCGCGCTTGCCGCGGGCGCCAGCCTCGAGGTCGAACTCGAGATTTGAAAACCGCCCGGCAGTTTCACCGATGTGCGCCAGCGCGGCTTCGGCGAGTGGAGCGCGGCCAAGATTGGTGTGCAGGATAACGCCTGTGGCGTTGATAACAGGACGCAGCGAATGTCCGAGCTGCTGACGAAGATGTTTTTCGATGGCTTCGCCGAGTCCGTCCAGTGCAATCCTCAGTGCGGGTTCGTCCAGCAATCCTGACCCAACTTCTTGCCGCAAACGTGCGAGTACAATGCGTGCGGCATCGGTGACCGCGGCAGGGCCATTGCTGGCGGCAAGGGAAGCCACACTAGGCGTGCGAATTAACTCGTCCACGGATGGAAGCTCGCGAAAAAGTCCCGATTTCGCCGCGCTCTTCATCCCCGGATTATCCCATGAAAACGACGAAATGAGGTTCGCCCGGACACAGCTACAACCTATGCAGATAAGCGAGCAGATCCTGAATGTCCTGCGGGCTCAGCGTCTGACTGTAGCCGGGCATTTCGTTGCGGCCGAGGCGGATGATATCAGTGACGCGCTCATCGTTGGCGGGCAGTCCGCTCAGAGATAAGTACTTGTGCTGGAAGACTCCCTTGAGGCCTGGACCCTTCTTGCCACGAGTGGAGTAGGGCTCGTGGCATCGGTCACATTTCGAGTCGTAGATTTTGCGGCCGGCGGACTGCTGCGGGGTGAGGTCAAGTTCGGCATCAGACTTGCGGCGCTGAACGTCGCAAGCAGAGAGGGCACCGAGAGCCAGCAGAACCATCAGGGTTTCAAAGAAGAGGTTTGCGCGAGTATTTTTCAGCAACTGCCCCATCGAACCGTTGTCTTTCAATTGCATCAACCTTCCTCGAGGTTAGGCCACCCGCGGCGCTGCGAGCCGCCTTACAATAATAGAAGAAACAACGAAGCACAGTTTACTTGAGCCATGACCGTTGCGATCAAGCGGGTCTACCAACCGGCATCGCGCGCCGACGGAGCGCGCGTGCTCGTCGACCGGTTGTGGCCGCGAGGTCTTTCGAAAGCCGGAGCAGCGGTCGACGAATGGCTGCGCGACCTGGCTCCTTCTCACGAACTGCGCCGCTGGTATCATGCCCGCCCCGATCATTGGCAGGACTTCCGCAGGAAATATCTGCAGGAATTGTCGGAACCTGAAGCCGAAGACGCGCTGCGCCGGCTGTACCAGCTTGCTCACCAAAGAAAGCGCCTGACCTTGCTCTTTGCCTCGAAGAACGAGACGCACAATAACGCGGCCGTTCTCAAGGATCTGCTCGACGGGAGGCGAAAACCTCCAACGGGCACGGGACCAGGGGCGGTCGGCGGCATGCGCAAGCGCCAAGCCGCCGTGCGCCGCATATAGCGCAATCGTGTGCCGAATTCCGCCGGCGTCCTTCGTTTAGAATCGTGCCGCATGAGATCCGTTTTTCAATGGAACCTCGGGCGACGCTCGCTTGAGCTCGGCAAGCGCACGCTGATCATGGGCATCGTGAACGTCACCCCGGATTCGTTTTCCGACGGTGGTCAGTTTTTGGACCGCGACAAGGCCCTCGAACATGCGGAGCGATTGCTCAACGAAGGGGCTGACATCCTCGATATTGGTGGCGAGTCCACACGTCCCGGCGCTCGCGTCAATGCCGGTGCTCCGAGATCACCTGAGACCAAGGCCGCCGAGACGAAGAAAGGTCCAGCTGCGAATCTGAAGGCGGCCCTGGGTGCGCCTCCCGTGAGCGCGGAAGAAGAACTCAGGCGGGTGCTTCCGGTGGTTGCCGCATTGAAGAAAAAGCATCCTGCCGCAGTGCTCTCGGTAGACACCTACAAAGCGGACGTGGCCCGCGCGGCTGTGGGCGCTGGAGCGGAGATCGTGAACGACGTCAGCGGCTTCCGCTGGGACGCGCGAATGGCGAAGACCGTCGCCGAGCTTAAATGCGGCGCGGTTTTAATGCACATGCGTGGTCGCCCGGAAGAGTGGCACACGCTGCCGCCTGCGAGTGACATCGTATTGCTGGTGAAGCGCGAACTCAAGGAGTGGGCTGAAAAGGCAGTGCTTGCGGGGGTGCGGCGCGAGCGGCTCGTACTCGATCCTGGGTTTGGATTCGGAAAGCGTTTCGAGGAGAACTATCCGTTGCTGGGACGTTTCAGCGAATTGCAGGCGGCGGGATTTCCTCTGCTGGCGGGCACTTCGCGGAAGTCCTTTATTGGGCGGACGCTGGGCAGAGACGGGACGGATGTTCCGCCGGAGGGTCGGCTTTATGGGACGCTTGCGACCCAGACTGCGCTAATTCTCAAGGGCGCCCACATTTTGCGGACTCACGACGTTCAGGCGGCAGTGGAGGCGGCACGTGTGGCGGATGCGATTTTGCAGGCGCGCTAGAAACCTCCGCCGGATCACGGCAGCCCGAGGGTGAGACGCCCCCTTCGACGGGCTCAGGGCAGGCTTTCGGGACAGCCAGCAAGATGCCCGCGCTACTCTTTCTTTTTCCGCCAGAGAGAATATTTCATTCCATTTTTCTTGGAGCTCAAGGCAAATGCCACGCGGTAAACGGGAAGCCGCGCCAACGCTTTACACTAAAGCTGTGATTCTTTTTGCTCGCCTTGCCTGCCCCTCGCCCCGCTTCTGATGGATGATCTGACTAAGCTCTCGCAAAATCCACGAGTTACCGTGCGGAGGGCTGGACCGCCCGATCCGGAGGGCGCGTGCGTTGTCTACTGGATGCAGCGGGCTCAGCGGGGCATCGACAATCCTGCGCTCGACGTCGCTGTGGACGCCGCCAACGCGTTACGCAAGCCGATGGTGGTTTTTCTTGCGCCTGTGCCGTTTTATCCGCGCGCCAACATGCGGCATTACCAGTTTCTTGCAGAGGGCATTCCTGATATTGCGGCCGCACTTGCCAAGCGGAGTATCGGATTCGTGCTTCGCCGATTTCCCGAGCACAGCTTGCTGCGTTTTTGTGAAGAAGTGAAGGCAGTTCTGGTCATTGGGGACGAGAACCCCATGCGCGAGCCAGAAAGCTGGCGGCGCACGGCGGCAAGCAAATTAAAGGTTCCGCTGTGGACTGTAGACGCCGACGTGATCGTCCCTTCGAAGCTGCTGGAAAAAGCGCAGTACGCGGCGCACATTATTCGTCCGCGGTTGCAGGCACAGCTGAAGAACTTTCTTGTCCCCGCCAGAAATCCGCTCGCTCATGTGGCTTGGAAGAAGCCCCGAGGTCTGGAATCGCTCGATCCCAGTTTCGATATCGCGCAAGGCTGGAAACTCGATCGCTCGGTCTCCCCTGCTTCCGACTGGCGTGGCGGGACCACAGAGGCGCTCCGTCTGCTCGGGGAATTCATCCAGCGCAAGCTGCGCGGCTATGGCCCGCAGCGCAACAAACCGGAAACCGACCATACCAGTCGGCTTTCGCCGTATTTGCATTTCGGCCATATCAGTCCGATTGCGGTTGCCCTTGCCGTCGAAAAATCCGATGCGCCGAAGGCCGATAAAGAAGCCTTCCTGAACCAGATCATCACGTGGCGCGAACTGGCGGTCAACCTGGTCCGCTTCAATCCCGACTACGACAGTTTCGAGTGCGCAGAGCCGTGGGCGCACCGCACGCTGGCCAAGCACGCTGCGGATCTCCGGCCCGTGCTCTATACCGAACGGCAGTTGGAGAACGCCGAGACTCACGATCAACTGTGGAACGCCGCGCAGATGCAGATGGTTTCGACTGGATGGATGCACAACTACGTGCGCATGTACTGGGCGAAGAAAATCCTGGAATGGAGCCGTTCGCCCGCCGAAGCGCACCGCATCGCCGTGCGCCTCAACGATAAGTATGAACTCGATGGGCGCGATCCCAACGGCTATGCCGGGATTGCGTGGGCCATTGTGGGGAAATTCGATCGGCCGTGGTTCGAGCGGCCCATCTTCGGGCAGATTCGTTACATGTCGGGCGAGAGCACGGGCAGGAAATTCAACAGCGAGGAATACATTCGTCAGAATCTGTCGGCAAAGTTGCTCTAGTTTGAAAGGCTTAACGTGAAGGTCGGGTTACTGGTGCAGGCAGCGTGTAACCCCCGGGGATCGGGGTGGCTGCGACCTCGGCTTCTCTCCGGTAGTCCAGAATGCGTGACGTCAGGGTATGTGCGCCAACGATTCGTACATCCGCGACGGCTTCCATGCTCTTTTGTACCCAGGTGCCGTCGAAGTCGGCAAATACAAGCTTGATGTGAACGGTTTTCAGCCACCAGGAAGGCGTTTTCTCGACCTCTCCCTGGATCTGACGAATCAGAAATGAATGCTTGTCTACCCACACTTCTCCCGAGATCAGGTCGTTCTCTGTTCGCTTTGGCTTCAATCCCAAGACGTAACAGGGGTGTCCGTCTAGCGTCGCCTCGCCTATGTTGTTGAAAGTGTAGTTATCGCTGCTGATGGCGCTGCTGGCTTTGCTGTCCTTGGATGTTGCTTGGATTTCATGGTCCAGAATACGGCGCACAAGTTGCGGCCCTCGAGTGCTGCCCGAGGATCTCTGAATCGTGTAGTCTTTGGACGCGGGTGGCCTGAAATTGACCTCTGCCACGACCTCGGAATCGGCCTTCGAATCTCTTGCGCCGAATAGGCGATACTCGCGAATAATCTGATACGAGGCTTGTGGTCGAACCGCCGCTTCCGCCCTTTGCATCGCTTGTAGGATCGCGTCGAGCGGCATGGTCCCGAACGATGCGGTCTCCTGAGCGACTGCGACGGAGCAGAGCAGAGCGATCAAAGCCCCATTGATTACCCACCGGTTACCAACGCCCACTGTGCACCCCTCGCAATCGTAAGATGCGGGTTGCACGTCCTGGGCCAAAAGAAAAAGCTACAAAAAGTAAGGATTATCCGCAAGAAGGATCCAAGCTAGTGCAAATTCTGCGGTTTCGTTGGGGACATTCTGCCTACGCCAAATCCCGTAGTTGGCGCGCCTTTAGACCGTATTCTCCCCCCAAACGGCCGGCGATGTACGGTCCTAGAACGCCTTGCCTGAATCCAGGAGGATCGTTACTGGTCCCTCATTTACCAGTTTCACCTGCATCATTTCCTGAAAGCGGCCGGTTTCGCAACGCAGGCCGGCGCCTCGAATGCGCTCGACGAAAAACTCGTACAGCCGGCGAGCATGTTCTGGCGGAGCCGCGGCATCGAACGATGGACGCTTGCCGCGACGCACGTCTCCGTAGAGAGTGAACTGCGAGACCGCAAGCACGCTGCCGCCCACGTCTTGCACGCTGCGGTTCATCTTTCCGTCCTTGTCTTCGAAGATGCGGAGGCCCGCAATTTTTTCCGCCAGATACGCTGCATCATCCTCGCTGTCTTCATGCCCCACGCCCAGCAGAACCAATAATCCCAGACCGATTTCACCACTGATTTGTTCGTTGACGGAAACCTTGGCGCGACTGACGCGCTGCACGACGGCACGCATGCGACTTTCTTCGCCTCTCGGTGGTCTGCAATGGCCAGCACTGACCGACCCATCATACCCCGGCAAACGTTTGACCACGGCAACGGCCAGCCTTTAGGATTCAAGAGTGCAATCCCAAGTCAACCGAGGCTTCGCCGGAAGCGGCAGAGGCCTTCCTTTACACTAATTCACCGGGACAATTACACTACACACTCGCCTTTTTTCGTATCGCAGTGCGTAAGACGTGACAGATTTTGGAGGCTGAGCCCGAAGCCAGCAGAAAATTAGAACCTGCGATTGCGCAACTGTAAAACCCGAATTCAAATCTAATCGAGGCAAGCGAGGAGAAACATGGCAGCCGTAGACGAGAAGGTAAAACAGATTATTGTGGAGCAGTTGGGAGTGGATGAGGGCGAAGTCACCTCCAGCGCGTCGTTCGTGGACGATCTGGGCGCGGACTCGCTGGACACCGTCGAATTGGTCATGGCTTTCGAAGAGGCCTTCGACATCGAGATCCCCGACGAGGATGCGGAGAAGATTCGCACGGTGCAGGACGCCGTGGACTACATCGGCAAGCACGCGAAAGCGGGGAAATAGTTGGGACGCAGGGTCGTAGTCACAGGCTTGGGCTTGATCTGTGGCGTGGGCAATACCACCGACGTGGTGTGGAAGGCCCTGCTTGCGGGCAAGAGCGGTGTCGGGCGCATCACCAGTTTCGACCCTACTGCCTTTGCCTGCCAGATTGCCGCCGAGGTCAAGAACTTCGACCCGCTGAATTTTATTGAAAAGAAAGAAGTCAAGAAAATGGGACGCTTCATTCACGTGGCGATTGCTGCTGCCGATGAAGCGATGAAAATGTCGGAACTGAAGATCACGCCAGAGAACGACGAACGAGTCGGCGTTCACATTGGGTCGGGGATCGGAGGATTCGACATCATCGAACGCGAACACAGCTCGCTCATGGAAGGCGGGCCCCGCAAGATTTCTCCGTTCTTCATTCCGGCCGCCATTATCAATCTTGCAGCCGGGCAGGTTTCGATGCGTTACGGGGCCAAGGGGCCGAACGAGGCGACTGCCACGGCCTGCACCACCAGCGCGCATTCCATCGGAGATTCTTACCGGATCATCCAGCACAACGATGCGGATGTGATGATTGCCGGCGGCGCGGAAGCCGCGATCACTCCCATGGGCGTTGGCGGATTCGCTGCCATGCGCGCGCTGTCGACGCGCAACGACGCTCCCGAAAAGGCCAGCCGTCCCTGGGATCGGGACCGCGACGGCTTCGTGATCGGTGAAGGCGCGGGTATCCTGATCCTGGAAGAGTTGGAATTTGCCCGCAAGCGGGGCGCTCGTATCCTGGCGGAGATCGCGGGATACGGCATGAGCGGCGATGCATACCACATGACGCAGCCTGCGCCGGAGCACGAAGGCGGCTTCCGTGTAATGCGCAACGCGGTGCGCGATGCGGGCGTTACGCCCGACGTCGTTGGATATGTCAATGCCCATGGAACATCGACCCCGATCGGCGACACCCTTGAGGCCCATGCCATTCGCAACTTTTTTGGCGATCGCAAAATCGCGGTGAGTTCCACGAAGTCGATGACCGGGCACCTGCTGGGCGGGGCTGGAGGGCTTGAAGCCGGCATTACTGTGCTGGCATTGCGCGACCAGATCCTGCCCCCGACGATCAACCTGGAGAATCCCGAGCCCGATACCGCCGGAATGGATCTGGTCCCCAACCAGGCGCGCAGGGCGGAAATTGAATACGCCATGTCGAATTCGTTCGGCTTCGGCGGGACCAATGGAGCCCTGCTGTTCCGGCGCTGGAGCGAATAGTCTGCTTTTGGGAACGTCCGCTCCTCCCGCGGCACACCACAAGTTCTTCATTCCACAAGCGTTCTGCTTCGTAATGTCCAGACTCTCGCGACTTCAGAAAAAGTAACGACACTTTGGTACTTCGCTCGTTGACCCTTTGTGTCTTTTCAACTGTGGCCTCCGCATCCAGAATGGATTTCGAAAGTAGAGTCTTTCCCTCGACATGGATAAAGCTTTCGCCACAACCCTTTCTCTCGCCCCAGCGCGTACTGTCCGGAAGGCAGCCGCCCGCACTGCACTCGTGGGATTGAATGAGTCGTCTAGGATTCTGCTTGCGGAGTGCTTCCGGCAGTTCAACATTGAAACCGTGGCCATGACTTCCAATGCCGCCGAGCGCTTGCGCAAGGAGAAGTTTGAGGCTTGCGTCCTCAGCCTGGGCGACGGCGCCGACGCCGTGATGGAATCGGCCCGCTCTTCCCCTTCGAATAGTCGTTGCGTAATTTACGGGGTGGGCGGCAACGCGCAAGAAGCGATGCGCTACTCCAAGTATGGCATCAACGCCATATTCAACGAACCTCTGGAGCGGCCCGCAGCCTTGAAACTGGTGCGTGCTACGCGGATGCTCGTGCTGCATGAATTCCGGCGCTATGTACGCATTCCGGTGATGACCGAAGTCTCTGTCGTCGGAGATGGCCGGCGCGTCAGCGCGAGCAGCATCGAAATGAGTACAGGGGGCATGTCCCTCAAGAGCTCCGAAGAGTTTTCGATCGGAGTGAATGTTGAAGTGTCGTTTTCACTAATGACCTTGCCCCGCGTCAACGTGCGCGGAGTGGTAAGCTGGCGCAAGCCCAAGTCGTTCGGAGTGCGGTTCGACCCCGCCGACGATCGGCGCCAGAAAGTCAAGATTTGGATCGATTCCTACCTCGAGAACTGAGTCGCACCCTGCTATTACAATAGGGGCGTGCCCGAAGCCAGCACTCGCAACGCGGCGGCGCCCGCGCTACCTGCAATCGACTCCCGCCGCTTCACGCTTCGCCAGCGCATCGTTCTGCGGATCATCATCTGGCTGGGCCACTCGGTCATCCGCCTCATCGGTCCCACCTTGCGCGTCTCGGTTTCCTACGAGGAAGGGGCGCAGAAGACGCTGGAACAGCGCCCGCTAATCGCCTCCTTCTGGCATTCCTGCATGATCCCAGCTACCTACATCTTTCGCGACATGGGTATCCGGGTGATGAGCAGTGACAGTTACGACGGTCAGTACATGGGCCGAATCATCCATAAGTTCGGCTTCGTCGCCGTAAAGGGATCGAGCAGCCGCAACGCCGTGCGCGCACTGCTTGGCCTGCGCCGCGCGCTTGAAGAAGGTTGGACCGTGGCCTTCACCCTCGATGGTCCGCGAGGCCCGCGGCACAAAGTGAAGCCCGGACCGGTCGCGCTGGCACGTTCATCCGGCTTGGCTTTGACTATGTTTCACGCGGCCGTCGACCGGGCCTGGGTGCTGAATTCGTGGGACCGCTTAATGATTCCGATGCCCTTCTCGCGAGTACTGGTACGGGTTGGCAAACTGATTCCGGTGCCTGAGGATGCCACCGACGAGGACCTCGAGCGCTATACGGCGGAACTGCAAGCTTCGCTCGACCGAGTTTGCGAATTCGCCGAGGCCAACGTGAACCAGGCCGGGTGTACGGAGTTCCCCTACTACAATCGGAAGTAACAAGGACACGATCGGGGCGGCAATTGAATGATTATTGTTGATTGATGATTTTTGATTGCGGATTGAAAACCGGCGTCTGCTGAGCAGCGATCGACCAACAATCTGAAATCGACAATCAGCAATCAACAATCGGTAATTTCCCTATTCCAGGGTTGATCCGAGCTGCTGATATCGGTATTTCTTGCCGTCCCAATAGACGACGGAAGAAGTCTGTTCGCCCTCGCCAGTTTCTTCCATGTAAATTCCGAGAATGGTTTTCTTCTTCAGCGCGAGCCTTTTCACAGTCAGAGTTTTGAAGGGCAGATTGATGAGAAGAAATTTGGCCTTGGGAGTTTCGGCGCGCCAGGCGTCTTTTTCCGCGCCGTGAATGATGAGCAGGCTGATGCCGCGGCGCTCCGGTTCGTCGGAGGCGAAGCTGGAGGTGACTTTGACGTCGCTGTAACCGAGAAAGCTGTCGTAGGGGTCGGCAACGACAAAGCTGTATTCGTCTTTGTCGGCCATGGGATTCTTGCATTTGGCGGCCACCACGAGGTCTTCGATGCCGTCATCATCAAGATCGGCGACAAACTGCCGCGGTCCCGCCAACAGCGAACAATTATCCCCAAACTGCTTGTGGATGAGTTCGTCGGTCACGGCGGGGGACGGAGACTTGGCGTGGGCCGGCGGCGGGGGCGGCTGCTTCTTCGTCTGCGCGGCGGCGACCAGCAGTAAGGCGGCGAACATTGGGAGGAGCAGCAGTTTGCGGAATGACATGGTCTTACTCTAGTCCGGTTTTGAGTGAGCGGGTAGAGACAGAGTAGTGACGGAGGTAACGGAGCCGTTGCCTTTGCCGTTGATTGTGTGGGGCCGGGTCTCTGACCCGGCCGTGCCGAGCGAAGCTCGGCCGCCATCAGAGCACTCCTGCATCCACTCCGATAGCGGTGAAAAATGACGCCCGCCCACCGACAGGAGTGTCCACTCCACATGAGCTAATTCAACGGCGGAAGTGCTCCCAGCCCCGCGGCTCAAGTTTGTAGGCGATGCCTTTCAGATTGCGGACGAGAATGATTCGCGGACGCGTGATGTGGCCGATTTGGTTCAGGGCGAGGCCCGCAATTTGCGCGGGCACGCGCTTGCCCGGCGGAGCCGTGAAAAGGAGTTCGTAGTCTTCGCCGCCGTGCAGGGCGAGGTCGAGGTCAACTTCGCGTGCGGGCTTGCCCACGCTGGCGCAGGGAATCAGCGTAGCGTTGAGTTCGGCTCCCACGTTGCTTTCTTCACAGAGATGCGCTAAGTCGGTGGAGAGGCCGTCGCTCGTATCAATCATGGCAGAGGCCAGGCCCTTCTCGCGGAGAATGCGGCCGAGTTCGATCCGGGGCTCGGGATAAAAGTGGCGGGGATAGTCGCGGGGATTCAGCTTCTTCTTAGGCTTGCTTCTCATTCTCACGACTGCGGCGGACGAACCCCCGAGCTCTCCGCTGACGAAGATGCGGTCGCCCGGTCGGGCGCCGGAGCGCAGCACAGATTTGCCCTTGGGCGCGGTGCCGATCACCATGATGTCAGCGAGGATTCCGTTTGGGGATTCGGCCGTGTCGCCTCCCGCGAGGGTGACCCCGAATCTTTGCGCCAGCCTGATCAGGCTGCGGGAGAAGCGTCCGACCCAGGATTGGGGCAAGTCCCGGGGCAGGGCTAACGAGAGGAAGGCCGCGACGGGCTCGCCACCCATGGCGGCAATGTCGCTTAACCCCCGAGTCAGGCAACGATGGCCGACGGATTCAGGGGGGTGCCAGTCACGCCGGAAGTGGATTCCTTCTAGGGTGAAGTCGGTCGTGACCAGGGATTCTTGTCCCGGCCGCAGGCGCAGCACGGCGCAGTCGTCTCCAATCCCCGTGAAGATGGCGGGGTTCGAGCCGCGAGACCGGTCTCGGGGTGAGCAGCTCGCCAGGCGGCGAATCTCGGCAATCAGTGCTTTTTCGGGCAGCGGCACGTCGCAGTTACTATACCGCCCTCGGGTCCGTAGCGGCGCCGTCCCGGCGGCTGTCCAGCGGGCGTCTCGTCCGCCGTACCGAGGGCGAGACGCCCCCTCGACAAGCTCAGTCTAGGCTCACGCGACAGCCGGCGCGGAAGCGCCATGGGTAATCTGTCCTATTAAATGCCTGGTTACCCATCCTTCGGTAACCGAGGGGTGGCCTTGTGCGTCGTTGACAGGGGGAACCTGGTTTGTTACCGTTAACCAGTCATTCACAAAAACCTTTGGCCGAGCTAAGTTCTGCAAGCGGTTGGAATTGCAGACGAACACAAATTTCAGGCTCTGGTCGCAGTTCCGGTAGGTGCAGGGCGCGAGAAAGTTTCCATTCCCAAGATGGGAACGTAGCCCGAAGAAGTCAGGTAGTCCGAACAGGCGTTTCTGCAACTAAGAAACTGGGCCTGGAGTTCCGGACCTGATGCTTCAAAACTAGAGGAGCGATTTGCAGAAACGCTTTTACATTCTTTTCGTGGCTCGCGGGGACGACGGGCAATTGCGTAAGATCTCCATCCCCGTGCATTACCTCTACGTATTCGTAGTGGGAGCCGCGATTGGATTCCTCAGCTTGACTGGCATCGCCAGTTCCTACACCCGCATGCTGCTGAAGGTTTCCCGCTATAACCAGTTGCGGACGGAAAAAGATCAGCTCAAGGACAACTATTCGCGCCTGGAGCAGGTGGCCAAAGAGCGAGACGTGCAGGTGGCCTCGCTGGGCTCGATCGCGGGCGAAGTTTCGGCCCTCTACGGGTTGAAGGCGCAGCCCACGCTGGTAACGGCGACGGCCGAACATATCCAGGACGCCGATGTAAGTTCTTCGCTCGACCAGCTGCATGCCTTGCGGACCTCAGCTCTGACCGGCGCGACGATGGTCGGCCTCACCATGGGCCTGACGCGCAATGCCACGACCGCGGACTGGTTCAAGGCAAATTCTGCACCGAACCTCTGGCCGGTGGAAGGCCAGGTGACGGGCAGCTTCGGGGAGCGGATTGATCCGTTCAACGGTGAAGGCGCATTTCACAGCGGCGTGGATATTGGCAGCAGTTACGGGGCCCCGGTTATTGCGCCTGCGGATGGAGTCGTCACCTTCAGCGAGATGATGGGCGGGTACGGTAAGGCGATCATGATTGATCACGGCAACGGCATCAGCACGCGCTACGGACACCTTTCAGGTTATGCTGTGACTGCGGGGCAGTCGGTGCATCGCGGCGACGTGATTGGCTATGTGGGAGAGAGCGGACGCTCGACCGGTCCTCATCTCCATTACGAAGTCCGCATTAACGATACCCCGGTAAATCCTTACAAATATCTCCGCATGACGGTCGCCCACAACGGCGGCTTCTCTTCGGGAAGCTAGAAAGCGGCCTTCAGCTCCTCAGCCCAAGCTATTTACCTCGGAGTTTGCTGCACAGGAAATACAGCCCAGAATCTAGCTCCCACCGCAGCTATGGTAGTTGCAGGTCCATGGCGTAGATTTCGTGTGAGCTGGCATCGCGTACCGCGAGCACGCTTCCGTCTGGCGCGAGACCCGACCAGGTTCCCCAAACACCTCCGAAGCGATGGAGTCCGTTCCAGGAAAGGAAGGGCCTGGACTGAGATTCGCCCAGCCTCAGCTTGTGCATCGAAGGCTCAGCGGCGTAGAAGCGCTCAATATAAATGGATTTGCTGTCTCTGGCCCAGACCGGATAACCGACGGTCCCGTCTTCGGCACGAAGCCAATCGGACCATTGACGTGTGCTGAAGTCGAACAACATCAGCTTCTTAGAGTCAGACGAGAGCGCGGCGAGGTAACGGCCATCGGGAGACCAACGCGGACTGAACAGGCCGCGCGACCCGCGAATCGACGAGGCTTGATGGGTCGTGAGATCGAACACCTGAATTTCAAGTTCCCCCATGTCCATTCCGTACGAGGGACGCGCGAATGCGATCTGCTTCGCGTCGGGGGACCAGGTGACATCGTTTTCCTGACGATCCTGGGGCAAGAGTTCCTGCGAACTGCCGCCCTGCGGTGAGATCAAGAAAATCTTCCATAACCTGCCCGCTTCCATCCCGATGTAGGCGATCTGCTTGCCGTCCGGCGACCAGCGAGGCAGCGTGGCACTCATAGGCGGGTAGGTGAGCTGCATCCGTTGCGAGCCATCGGTGCGAGCGCGCCAGAGCGTGAGATCCGGGTAGCTGACGTAAACGATCCATTGGCCGTCGGGAGAAAAATCCGCCTCGCCTGCCGAAACGCCCGAGAGGTATGGAACGAACTGGCGGGATTGCGAATCGTAGCGGACCAACTCGCCCTGAAGCAGCGCGCCATTGGCAAAAATGGAATTACCCGCCGGGCTGGAGACCGGATCCATATACCATAGCGGCCCGGTGGTCAGTTGCACGGGCTCGGGGGTCCGGTGAAACCAGCGACGGCTGTCGCGTACCGCCCACAAATCGACGGTGCCTCCGGGAGCCTGAACTTGAAAGACATAGTAGCGACCATCGCGGGTCCAATCGCCGCAGCACTGTAGGGCTGTGGGCTTCCATCCGGGCAACAGTGGATGCGGATCAGAGCCATCCGCACGCATCTCCCAAATCGACGATACGTTCTTTCCGGGCGGCTGCAGAGTCAGTCGCAGGCGTCGCCCGTCTGGCGAAAAACGGAGGTGGTGCGGCATTTCGGAGAACGTTCTGATCTTTACGGCATGACTGCCGTCGGCGTCGGCGAGGTAGAGGTCGAGTCCCTTCACGAATGCGAGTTGGCGTTGATCGGGGGACCACTGGGCCTCGCTGCCATCGAGGTCGTCGAGCCGGCGGAGAGAACCGGCGGGCAGAGGCATCGCCCAGAAGGGCGACGGCGCCGCACCCTTGAACTCAGAAATGAGCAGAGCTGAGTGATCCGAACTCAGGCCGAATATGTTCACGTTCTGGAAGGGGATAGGAATGTTGAAGGTGTCCCCTCCGGAAGTGGCAACCTGCGCCAGCACCATGTGTCCGTCGGCAAACTCGGAGAAGTAGATCCGAGAGCCGTCGGTGACGAGTTGTCCTTTGAAGAGGCCGTCTCGCGTAATCTGTTTCAAGCCCGCCACTTTCGGCGTGGGACTGGGAAGAAGGAGCGAGCCAACAGCGACGATACCCAGCAGAAGCGTAGCTACCGCGATGGATGTGAGCCATCTGGACTTTCTGAGCTGCGGAGTCGCCGCGGCGCTGGATTCGTGGCCCTGCACGGTAAGGATCTTGTCGGAATCGGTGTCGCGCTTCAGACGTTTCAAGTCGGCCCGAAGTTCCGAGGAGCTCTGGTAGCGGATGTCGCGGTCCTTTTCTAATGCGGTATTGATGATCCGCTCACATTCGGGCGGTAGCGCCGGATTGATACGCACTGGCGGGACGGGCAGTTTGTGAAGAATGGAATCAAAAATAGCCGCCGAGGTATTCCCGGAAAAGGGCAGAGTGCCGGTGGCCATTTCGTACAGCACTACGCCAAACGAGAATAAATCGGTGCGAGAATCGAGATCCTTTCCCAACGCCTGTTCCGGCGACATGTATGCGACCGTTCCGAGTGTGGTGCCCGGGCTGGTGAGATTGCTGTCGCTAGCGGTGCTGGCCGCGCCAATGGGCACGGGCACACTCAACTTCGCCAAGCCGAAATCGAGCAGCTTGGCATGGCCGCGGTCGGTGACGAAGATATTGCCCGGCTTGATGTCGCGGTGGACGATGCCGCGAGCATGGGCGGCGTCGAGCGCGTCGGCGATCTCGATGGCCAGTTCGAGCAGGCGGTCGAACTCCAAGGGTGCGCCGTGAAGCAACTCGCGCAGCGAATGCCCTTCCAGGCATTCCATGGCAATGAAAAGATTGCCCTCCTGTTCTCCGACTTCATAGATGGTGCAGATGTTGGGATGGTTCAGCGCCGATGCGGCGCGGGCTTCGCGGCGGAGGCGTTCGTATGCCTGGGGATCGCCGGCGAGGTCATCGGAGAGAAATTTGAGGGCAACGAGACGGCCTAGTTCGAACGTCTTGCGCCTTGTAAACCACACTCATGCCGCCACTGCCGAGACGCTCTAGGATCCGGTAGTGGGAGATGGACTGGCCCGCAATCGCGTGCACGGTAGACACAAGCACGGCACCCCGAGAAATCTTACAAATTAGCGCCGGGCAAAGAAGTGTCCAAAGTCACAGCGGGGCGTGATCCCAGGAGCTACGGATGAGTGTCGCGAGTTGGTCAAGTCCCTCGGAGGCAAGCATTACTGAGCTGTTACCGGGGTAACGGCTCCAGGCAAACAGAGTGCGGAATCACGGCACGACTGGCGCTAACATGTTAGGAATCTCTCTCCCCACTTCCGTGGCCGATCTAAACCCGCGCGGCGCAAGGACTGCATGGAGAATCCCGAGATAAAGCGGTTTGGCCGGTACGAGATCGTGGCTGAATTGGGCCGCGGTGCCATGGGTGTGGTGTACAAGGCCCGGGATCCGCAAATCGACCGTCTGGTCGCGGTGAAAACCGTTTCCATGTTGGGGCTGGATCGGGACGAGGAAACAGAATTTCGGATGCGTTTCACGAATGAGGCGCAGGCGGCGGGACGCCTGCACCATGCAGGAATTGTTTCAATTTTTGACGTGGGGGAAAATCCCGAAAACCGGGATCCGTACATTGTGCTGGAGTACGTTGCGGGGGAGTCCCTGAACCGGATTCTGGCGCGCGAGAAAAAACTTCCGCTGACGACGGCTTTGCAACTTGCGGAAGAGATTGCCGAAGCGCTGGATTACGCGCACGCGCAGGGCGTGGTGCATCGCGACATCAAGCCAGGAAACATCCTCATAAACGAAGACGGCCACGCCAAGATTGCCGACTTCGGCATAGCGAAGTTGAATCTGGCCCACTTCACTCTACCCGGGCGGGTAATGGGAACTCCCGCCTACATGGCGCCGGAACAACTGAGCGGCGAAGGAGTGGACGGGCGCTCGGATCTGTTCTCGCTGGGTGTGATTCTGTATGCCATGATCACGGGGCATTCTCCCTTTCAGGGGAACAGCGCAACCACGGTGTGCTTCAAGGTGGCGAATCGTGAGCCCGTGGCAGCGAGCGCCCTTGACCTGACCCTGCCTCAGGAACTGGATGAGGTAATCTCGTGTGCGATGGCGAAAGATCCGGAGCAGCGCTACCAGACTGGCGCAGCGTTCGCCGAAGACGTGCGCCAGTTGCAGCAGCTCATCAAAGCGGGCTCGACCACGATGTCACTGCGGGCGGGAATGTCAACGGGGACCAGATCCACGGGCACTCGTATCAGGAAAGCTGGGCAAGTGGCCTCTGGCACGCATCCCGTGGCGGCGATGGACCGGGCAGAGAAGTTAATCCATTCCACAATTCAAAATGCGTCGATCCGGAATCTGGCATTCGGTGCGGCAGTGCTGATCATGCTGCTCATCGCCGGCGTCCAGTCGAAGCTGTTAGTGATTTCTACAAAACTGGGTGTGAATGGGCTCAATGTGGCCACCAGCACAGCTCCAAGCGTGGAAAGCGTACGGCCGAGTTCAGCATCGGAAAACGATGCGCCCAGCGCAGGGACGGCGGGAGTTTCTCGTTCTCAGACAGCAGCTGCCAAGTCTAAGCCGCGGAAGGCTCGCCGCCCGGTTTCACCGCAGCTCGTCTCGGCCACAAGGCCGGAAATCGTGGTGCCACTTTCTAATCTCGAGTTGGCGGTGCAACACCAGTTCAAAGATGCCACTCTGTTCGTTTGGGTCGACGACCGGCTGGCGTTGACACGACCCTTGCACGGAGGCACGCAAAAACGGATGGTCGTGTTCAACGGAGTACGCGGCGTGGACTCGGAGACTCTGAAGATCCCCGCAGGAAAACACGCGCTTCGCGTAAGGGCATTATCGGCAGACAAGACGATTGATCTTTCCAAGACGATTTCGGCCGAATTCATCGGTGGCGGCGAGAAGTCTCTGCGAGTTACTTTCGACAAGCACAATACGGTTATGCACCTGACCTGGCAGTAGGCTACTGCCGCAATCCCATCCAGTTTTCCGAGACAACCAGGGAATTTCCAGGATTCTGCGGATCGTACTTCACCGAGGTGGGAAGTCCGAGGCGGCAGGAATGCAGATTGATCCAGTGCCGCAGGTAGGTGACATCTTGTGAACACTCGTAAGATACTCCGGCCACGTCGTACTTGTAGATCAACATGGTGGCGGCGTGATAGTTATTGGCCGCAGCCAGTTCCTGCACATCAATCACCGTACCGTCGGTGATGCGGCCTGTACCTTCAAGCCACGCCCTGCGTTCGCGCTCGAGGTCGTCGGGCGTCTTGGTCTTGCGTCGCAGAAGGGCATACGCCGCGAGCAATGCGACGCCGCCTGTCACTAGCCCATAAAGTCGAACTGAATCCATACCGAGGTGGGTTGAATCGGTGCCGTGTGTCGGCCGATCTCTCTATCAGGATAAGCCGAAAGCGAGAGACGTGGAAGTGGTTGCGAGGTTACGGAGGTGCAGAGGCTGTGAAAATGTCCGGCTTGCTCGTGAATCTTCCGGCTTGTTCTACAATCAGCCGGCCGGATATTCCAGTCCTGATGTAAGCGGAGCGCAAATGAAATTTGTAGCGATTTTTGCGGCGATTTTTTTCGGGACATCGATGGCAGTAGCGGCAGCGATGGGCGAAACGCCATCGTCCACACGGAAAGCGCCCGACAAAAGTGCGAGTCACGATTGGCAGGTTTATGGTGGGACGCCAGAGAATGATCATTTCTCCAGCCTGAAGCAGATCAATCGCAAAAACGTGAAGCGGCTCCGGGTCGCCTGGACGTTTGATACCGGAGAGTCCGGCGGGCTGCAGACGAGCCCAATCGAAGTCGGTGGAGTGCTATACGGCCTCACGCCTTCACAAAAAGTGTTTGCCCTAAATGCGGCTACTGGAACGCTGTTATGGAAGTTCGATTCCGGAATTCGCGGGACGCAACCGGATCGAGGGCTGGCTTACTGGGCCGATGGAAACGACCGCCGGATTCTGGTCGGGGTGATGAACTTCGTGTATGCGCTCGATGCAGCCACGGGCAAAGCGATTGCGAGCTTCGGAAAAGACGGCCGCATCGACTTGCGCGAGGATTTGGGGCGCGACCCGGCGGCGCAGTCCATTTATATGACCAGCCCGGCGGTGATTTACAGGGACCTGATGATCGTCGGTGGGCGAGAAGCCGAGACGTTGCCGGCGTCTCCCGGCGACGTGCGAGCGTATGACGTGCGCAGCGGAAAGCTCCGCTGGTCGTTTCATACGATTCCGCATCCGGGCGAATTCGGTTACGACAGGTGGCCGAAAGAATCATGGAAGACGAGCGGTGCGGCGAATAACTGGGCCGGGATGACCGTGGATCCGGAGCGAGGAATTGTTTATGTTCCGACAGGTTCGGCGGCGTTTGATTTCCACGGGGCGGACCGTGTCGGAGACGATCCGTTTGCCAATTGCCTGATCGCTTTGAACGCCGAGACCGGCGAGCGCATCTGGCATTTTCAGGGAGTGAAGCATGATTTGTGGGATCGCGATTTCCCTGCGCCGCCAGTGCTTTTGACGGTGGAACGAGAAGGCAAGAAAGTGGATGCTGTGGCGCAGACGACTAAACAGGGCTTTGTGTTTCTGTTCGACCGCACGAACGGGGCACCGCTGTTTCCGATCGAGTGCCGAAACTACCCGCCGAGCGATGTTCCCGGAGAAGTCGCCGCACCGCAACAGTGCCTGCCTGTGAAACCCGCGCCCTTCGCGCGGCAACTTTTGACCGAGAACCTTCTGAGCGAGCGCACGCGTGAAGTGCATCAGTGGGCCGTACAGAAGTTCCGCAGCTTTCGCAGTGAGGGACAGTTTGTTCCGTTCAGCGTGGGGAAAGATACAGTCGTATTTCCCGGATTCGATGGCGGTGCGGAGTGGGGCGGCGCTGCGGTCGATCCAGAGACGGGAATTCTCTACGTCAACGCAAACGACTTGGCCTGGACGGGCGCCCTGGCGGAAAACACTGCGGAGAACAGTCCCGAAGGTTTGTACATGAATCAGTGCGCGGTTTGCCACGGAGAAAAAATGGAGGGATCGCCCCCGTCGATTCCATCGCTTGTCGGTGTGGGCAATCGGCGGTCAGCGACGGAGGTTGCGGCGACCATCAGGAACGGCAAGGGACGAATGCCAGGCTTCTCGAATCTGGAGGAGGACCAGGTCTCGGCATTGCTGTCGTATCTCAAGAGCGGCGAGAACAAGGAAGTGGTGAGTTCCGGGCCGGAGTCCTCAGCGGTCAAGTACCACTTCACGGGATACCGCCGGTTTCTGGACCCGGATGGGTATCCCGCGGTGGCGCCGCCGTGGGGAACATTGAGCGCGATCAATCTCAATACCGGCGAGTATGTGTGGAAGATTCCGCTGGGCGAGTATCCCGAGCTGGCTGCCAAAGGGCAGAGAAACACGGGCACGGAGAACTACGGAGGCCCCGTAGTAACGGCGGGTGGGCTGCTATTCATTGGAGCGACGAACTACGACAAAAAGTTTCGCGCATTCGATAAGACGACCGGTGCGCTCTTGTGGGAGACCACCCTACCATTTGCGGGGAATGCGACTCCGGCGACGTATGAGGTGCACGGACGGCAGTTTGTGGTGATCGCGGCGGGAGGGGGCAAGGATCTAAAGTCGAAATCGGGCGGCGTTTACGTGGCGTTTGCAGTGAAGAAATAGGTTTATGGAAAGCTACTTGGTTTGGCTGCAGACATCCTTACTGACCATGGCGACGAAGCCGCCTTCGGCATTCTTGCCGAACTGATCGTCGTGGGTGGCTTTCTTGCTGACGACGAATCGTCCGCTGTGATCGCGGGAGTAAAACCATACCGTCGTGGGGGTGGCGGCGCCAGTGATGCAGTTAAATCGTACGCGCGCGCGCATTTCGACGAAGGGTCCGCCTTGCGGCAGTTTTGTCGGTTCCTTGTACTCGACCCGGACCAGGGCGATCCGTTGATTGTTCTTGAGGATACGGACGGAACTGACCGAGACTTTATCGCCAGCTTCGGTCTGGCCGATGAGCCGCCAGTCTCCGGCAGCGAACACCACCAGGCTGACCACGAGCACAGGTGCCAGCACGACGGCAGCAAGAACGATGAGGGCTTTTTTCAACGCTGTTTTCGTAAGGGCGAATTGCAACGAGACACTCTCGTCGAAAAAGGAGCTTCTGTCAACCGTTTAGGGAACTCGCAGAGCCGGGGCTTAGCGCCCGTGCTATGGTTATGACGCATCGTCTGGGCGGCGACTGCTTGATTCTCATGGAAGCATTTCATTCCACAATAGTTATGTCGTCTGTAGGGCGGTTGTTCCTAGCTGCTTCCAACCGGGGTCTGGTGGCCCTGGAGTTTGATACGCGCCTCCCCGGCCAACAAACAATCCGTCCTAATCCGCGCGATCTGCGGGCGGAGCACCGCCATGGTAAAGGCAATGCAGTTCGGTTCGAGGAATCGGCGAGTACGATGCGGGTGTACGTGCGGGAACTGGAGGAATATTTCGCGGGTGAGAGGCGCGAGTTCACCTTTGGCCTTGATCTGCGGGGAACCGACTTTCAACTGGCATGCTGGCGCGCACTTCTGGCGATTCCCTATGGCGAGACCCGCAGCTACGGCGACATTGCACGCGCGGTCGGAAGTCCCCACGGTTTTCGCGCGGTGGGAATGGCAAACAATCGCAACCCGGTGGCGATTGTCGTCCCGTGCCATCGCGTAATTGCGGCGGATGGAACTCTGTGCGGCTACGGCGGCGGCCTCGACGTGAAGCGCAAGCTGCTGGAACTTGAGGGCGCTACAGGAATTTTGGCAGCGTAATTGTTGATTGTTGAATTTTGATCGCTGATTGAAAAGGCTCAACGTCTCAGACGAAGTTGATTTTCAATCAGCAATCAACAATCAAGAATCATCAATTGCATCCTGACCACGACGCGTCCTTGACGACTCCAAACAAATCCTCCGCGCTACGCAAGGCTGGGCTCTTCTATCTCGTCTTCGTGATGTTTTCCTACACGACGGGCGGGCCCTTCGGACTCGAGGACATGGTGACGACCTCGGGCCCGGGAATGACGCTGATCTATCTGCTAGTACTGCCATTTTTCTGGTGTATCCCGGTGTCGCTGGTGTCGGCGGAACTGACGACGGCCATGCCCGTTGAGGGCGGGTTCTACCGCTGGACGCGCGCAGCGTTTGGCGATTTCTGGGGATTTCTTGCCGGGTGGTGGAACTGGTCTGCGTCGTTTCTGCTGGGCGGCGCGTATGCCGTGCTGTTCACAGATTACCTGGTCTACTACTTCCCGAAAATGACGTGGTGGGAGCACTACCTCGTCTCGTTGGCGCTGATCGCGGTGCTGACGTGGGTCAATGTGCGCGGCATTCAGATGGTGGGCCAGGTCGCGACCGCGCTGGAGATTTTCATTTTTATCCCCGTGATGACGATGATCGTCATCGCGCTGCTGCACTGGCACCACAATCCGTTCTCGCCGTGGGTGCCTCCACATCAGGCGACATTCGAGGTATTCGGCGTTGGTCTCGCGCTGGGGCTGTGGCTGTACTCCGGGTACGAACAACTCTCGACTGTCGCGGAGGAAGTCGAGAACCCGCAACGAGCGTATCCGCGGGCATTGGCGCTGGTGGTGCCGCTGTCGATTGCAGCGTACTTTCTCCCGACGTTGGCCGGGCTGGCCTCAGCGGGCAACTGGGAGAAGTGGCATACCGGATTCTTCTCTGACGCGGCCGGGATGATTGGTGGTCCTTGGCTGGGCAGATGGATGACGCTGGCCGCGATGGTCGGCAACGTTGCTCTCCTGAACAGCACCGTGCTGACCACGACCCGCATGCCTTTCGCCATGGCGGAAGACGGATATCTGCCCGAAGTGCTGACCCGGAAGCACCCGCGCTATGGGACGCCGTGGCTGGCGATTGTGGTATCAGCGGGCATTTACGCACTACTGGCATGGCGGAGTCTGGGGGAACTGATCTCGGTGTATATCTGGCTGCGATCGGCGACGACCGTATTGACGGTGCTTTCGGCATGGAAGCTGCGCCGTACCCAACCGGAACTGAAGCGGTCGTTCACAATCCCTGGTGGACATGTGGGATTGCTCTACGTCGTAGGCGCGCCGGTGGTAATGGCCCTGGTGGCGCTGCTGGGGAGCGACCGGTTTGGGTTGATTGGGGGAGCGGTGGCGATTGTGGTGGGGCCGGTGGTGTACCGTGTATTTTTGACGGCGACACGCGCCTAAACTCGGCCCGGTTTGGGATCGTCGTCCGCTCAGGAGATTAGTCGCTCCGTATTGTCAAAGATGTCTTGAAGATGCGCTTCGCTCTGCTTGCCGTTCAGAGCCTGGCGCAAGAATGTTTTGATATCGGATTCTCGTAACACGAGCACCAATCCCTTCGTCTGGTTGAAGACCCTACGTACGTGATCGAACGTGTGCTGCGGAAGAGGGGATGCTGCGCGACACACGAGAATCAAGAAGCGCCCGGCCTGCTCATTTACGTAGTAAGCCGCCTGGTGAAAGTCATCAGCGGCTAGGTCCTTGTAATTCTTGCACTCCCAAAGGATCTGCGTGGCCTGGTATTTGTCGCGTACTATCGCCCAAAACCCAACGGCCGCTCTGTTGGAAGCAATCCAGTCACGGATGACCGTGCCATCTACGTCGCGTGCGTGCGGCTGTACGTTAGAAAGAGACCTAAAAAAGCAAAGCTTGATAACATCGCCAATTAGATCTTCGAACTGGCGTGCTGAGGCCCGGCCCAGCGGAAGGTCTGCGAGGGCTTGTGCGAGTTCGTCGAGCCGCGCTCGATATGAGGCGGTTGAAAACGATTCAGGGACCTCGACTATCAGGCCCGACGTTTTCAGTGAGACATCGTCGCCCAACGACGTGATAACTCGCTGTTGAAGCTGTAATCCGTCTACATAGGAGGGATGCACAACAACTGTGGAGTCCAGCGTGATCGAGAGATTCCCACGGTTCTCTGCCTCCGACGACTTGAATCGCAAGTGGCCCTTGGGATGCTTAAGCCCCCAGAAACCGACGTTGTACAAAAGTTGAATGAACGCGTCCGGCGCCGTAAAACTGTAGAGCCATGTCTTGCATGCGTCCTGCACTTCGTGGTCAACGAGGAGTTTCTTGACGAAGTCCTCAATACTTCCGACTGTGTACTCCGTCCCTAGCCCATAGAAACGTGTGAGAACAGTACTCAACCGTGGGTAGTTGTCAGCATATTCGTCTGCTAATTCTTTAAGCCTGTTTTCGGAAAATGACCTCTGTGCCCCGTCGAGGTCTTCAGGGCGGATTTGCGAGGCTTGGTGTGACTGAGCGAGACCAAGCGCGGTTGAGGTATACAAGAGCACATCTCGTGGACGGTACTGGCAGTAGTTAAGGACCCGGTCCTGGCTAGAAGCAGGGTCACCAGCAAAGAACATCTTCCAGGTCGAGCCGTTGACCGCGAATTTTGAGATCAACCCATCATTGAGCCGCCTTTCTATAAGTTCGCGAAGAAGTTCCCGCGTCCAGTCCAGGGAGACCAGGGATGTCTCTAATCTCGAGAACTCACTGTCAAGTTCCCTTACGCGGTCGAAAACATTCTCACGGAGAAAGACTAGTGGCCGCACAGCCTCGGTGGCGGCACGTATCTCCACGCAGGCGTGCATAAGCGCCATAACAAGTATTACTGCCTTGTTCGAATCGTCCCACTCATCATCAAGGCGATCGATTAAGACGATTTGTTGCATCCGAGGTTGATTGGCGCACTCGGCGGTAATTTCCGCCGCCAGTTTCTCGGGACGGTTGCGGAACCTTAGCCATTCCTTCGAGTTTTCAGCCTTCAGATAGTCGAATCCCTCCTCGATCAGATTCAAGAGTCGGAGATCGAACTCAAACTGTTCGATGTTGTTGCGCTCCCTCGTAAGGTCGCCCTCAGAGCTGCGAAATGTGAAAAGACCCTGTTTTCTCCACTGCAATACAACTTCGTCGAGGATTGCCCTGACGAAGCTCGAAACCAAAGTGTTGAAGGGCTTCTGTCGTACGCGCTCGTCCCAATCTGAGGAGACAAAGGCATCGGCGGATGAAAGCAATTTTGGAATGAGTAGCAAAGTGTTCTTGGGGAATTTATTGGTCAGGTAAAAAGTGATAGCTGTCTTTCCGGTTCCGCGCCTACCTATATAGAAAATCTTTCCGCCAGTTACATCCTGTGCAGATCGGATGGCAGGCGTTTCAACGAAAAGAGTTGGATTCGAACGGATTAGGTCGTGTTCTGCGAACGATTGACCTAGTGCTGCTTTGCTGAAAAGACGTTTCGAGAGCGGATTGACTTGCTGTCCGCTTTGGCCCTTGCTCATAGTGTGTAGCCCCCATGGCGAAGACACTGCATCCGCTGAAATAGGAGAGCAGTTAACACATCAGAGATATTAGCTAGATTGGGTGCTCTAACTCACCCAATCCAAGAACTTATACCACGCTCCCGCCAACGGCAGGAACCACGGCTTGCCGTTGTAAAGGCCAAGCGGCGCCCCCGGGAATGGAATGCCGACAAACGGATTCTCGGGCTTGTCCCCGGCCATGAGTTCGGCGATCTTCTGACCCTGATAGGTCGCCATGGCGACCCCGTGACCGGCATATCCGACGGCGTAGTACATACCGTCGAGTTGACCAGCATGAGGCATGATGTCGAACGCGAAGTCGAGGGTGCCTCCCCAGACGTAGTCGATTCTGGCGTCCCTGAGCTTGGGATAAACATCAATCATGCCGCGACGCAGAATTTCGGCGCTTTTGCGGACGGTCTGATCGGTCTCGGGGAAGAATGCGGCGCGGCCGCCGAACAGCATGCGGCGGTCGGGTGTGAGGCGGTAATAGTAGAGATAATTTTTCGAATCGTAGATCATGCGGTTGCGCGGGCTGAGTTCGTGGGCCAGCGCTTCCGGAAGGACTTCTGTAGTGATGATGAACGAGCCGATCGGGATGATCTTCTTCTGAAGAGCGGGCGTGGCTCGACCGGTGTATCCGCTGGTACCGACGAAAACTTCGTGCGCCCAGAGCGGGCCGCGGGAAGTGGCGAGCTTCCATCCGGGGTCGCCCTGGCGCGAATCGCGCTCGATGGTTTCGACGCGTGCGTGCTCGAAGATTTCGGCTCCCGCTTTCATAGCGGCGCGGGCGAGTCCGGCAACGTAGCGCGCGGGGTTGGCTCCGGCGCTGACTTCATCGACCATGCCACCGTAATAAATCGTTGAGCCGATCTCGGAACTCAACTCGTGTTTCTGGACAACCCGCAGCGTGTGCTTGAACTCGCGGGCAATGACCTCAGCCTGGCGGGCATAGTCATCGAAGTGTTTCTGTTTGCAGGCGACTTCGAGATGTCCGCAGCGCGAGAAATCGCAGTCAATCGCTTCTTCGCGGACGATCTGTTCCACGCTGTCCATGGAAGCGAGCGAGGCGGCGTACATGCGCTGCGTTCTTTCCCGGCCGTACATGGAGATGAGCTTGTTGACGCCGAGTTTCATTCCCGTGAGCACCATCCCTCCATTGCGGGAACTGGCGCCCCAGCCGATGGTTTCGGACTCAAGCACGGCAACTTTCGCGCCGCGCTTGGCTAGCGTGCGGGCGGCGGAGAGGCCGGTGAAGCCTGCCCCGATCACGGCTACATCGACTGCCTCCGGAATGCGGCGGGAAGCGTCAACCGTGGGAAATTCGGTGGTGGTGAGCCAGTAGTTGAATTCTCGCAGGGGCATAGGTGCAGATCTTGCAGACAAAACCCTCAGCCACAGTGGGCACAGAGAAACACAGAGTTTGACCCTGGTCTCGGGGCGACCGAGCATTTTAGCGTAGCCGTGCCTGGAGGTACATGTACGTGCGGTCCAGGTTCGCTGGCCTTCGATCCCCCTCGGTAATCTTGCCCCAGTTACTGGATCACTCTAGTCTGGAGGAGCATGGCCCTTCGTTGCCTGTTGTTTTCCTCAGATGAGGGAACCGCCGAGCCTATTCGCCAGGTGCTGGCGGGTCTCGGGGTGGAGGGAGAGTACTGCCCTGACGCACTGGCGGCGGTCGAGAAAGTCACCCACCAGAGTTTTCAGATCGTCATTATCGATTGGGATAAACAGCCGGAAGCTGGACTGCTGCTGACGACAGCCCGCGAACGCAAGGCCGCCGAACGCCCGCTCACCCTGGCGATTGTGAGTGAGGATATCAGCGTTCCGAAGGCGCTTCAGGCGGGCGCGAATTCGATTTTGCGCAAGCCGCTTCAGGGCAATCAAGTCAAAGATACTTTGACTACGGCCCGCGATCTGCTGCGCGCGAAGCAGGAATCGGCGGCAGCCGCGTCGCAAGCGGCCGCAGCCGGGGTCTCTGCGAGTTCGTCAGCAACGCTGCCGTCCAGCGCGCGACAGGGAGATGAAACACCGCTGCGGGCGGGAGAGTTTCTGCAATCCTCCCCATCGGCCCCGGGAGCGCAGTTTGTTACAGAGTCGAGCGAGTCTTTAGAGTCGTCGATCGAAAGCGTAGATCCGCTGAAGGATTTGGAGCCAGTCGCCGCGTCGGTGGCGGAAGAAAAGCCCGCTCCGCCTTCACCTGCTCCGGTTTCACCGCTTCCGCCAGATGGTCCGCGGGGCTTGCAATGGTATTTAAAAACGCGGGCGGGGGCGGGGACGTCTCCCGCGATTCCAACGCGCACGCCGGCTCCTCCGGCGCCCTCGGCCGCCGAATTACTTGGCTACGATCAGATGCGTTCGCCCTCCCCGGCGCCTCCGCCGCCGAAGACGGACGACTTGGCGGCAAGGTCCGTGCCCGAGCCCAAACCGAATCAGCACAGTATCCAGGAGCGAAAGAAAGAAGCGGAACTTTTCGCGTACATGGCGGGCGAGACGGGCGACTCCGAGGAGGCTCCCCGGCCAAAGTCCAAGCTGGGAAAAGGCGCGATCATCGGTGCCCTGGCGCTGGCCAGCTGCGCGATTCTAGCCGCGCCACAAGCTCCGTGGCATTCGAGGATACGGGCGTCGTGGGCTCGCGGGCAGCAGGCGATGCGCGGCTGGCTCAACCCACAGCCGGTTACCCCAGCGCAGGCGCCGGTTGCGCACGAAGACTTTGGCCGCGCCGGGGATGAGTATAAGTTGCCGGTCGGGGAGAATATTCCGGATGCCACGACCGATCCTTCGCAAATTCAAGTGGTTCCGGTGATTGATCCGACGGCCAAGAAGACGAACAACGATGCGACGAACCCGGAGCAACCTGCTGCACCGGCAGACGGAGTGGACGCCACGACGGTGCCAAATTCTCCGGTACAGGTTCAGGAAAAGCCGCTTTCCCCAACTCCCTCCGACACAGCGGCGCCTGCCGCTGGACCAGATGCGCCCGGAACCTCCGGTTTGACTACCGCTCCTGCGGCCGTCGCGCCGCTGCGTTCTGATTCACCAGCGGCGATTCCTCCATCTCTAACTTCCGCGCCTTCGGTTCCGGCACAACCCGCGCCGCCCAAGAATCGGCCGCCACACGAGGCATTGCCTCCCGGGAATGTGCCGTCGAGTTTGAAGTCGCAATTAGCCTCGATGACTCCCGATGCAAGCGGTAACAAGGCACCGGAAACTGCCTTGCCTTCGATTGAGCCGGTTGTTGTTCCCGAGGCCACTGAGCGCGCGCTGCTGACGGACCAGCCCGCCCTCGCCTATCCCGCCAATGCCAAAGGACAGCAGGGGACGGTGGTCTTGCAGATTCTGATCGGCCGCGACGGCACCGTGCAAGACGCCAAGTTCCTGCAGGGATCGCTGGCATTTGCGCGAGCGGCGATCGACGGCGTGAAGCAATGGAAATTCAAGCCCTATACCATGAATGGGCGAGCGGTATCGGTTCAGACGCTGCTGACAATGACCTTTAAGCCCAGGCCTTCAAACTAAGTTGTTTGTTTTGTTGAAGACTGCGAGTTACCGTTTGCCCGATCCAAAGCTCAACCAAAGGCGCTATTCCCCGGCACCTTGCGTTGAATTTGCCCCCATTACCGAAGAGGCTCAAATCAAGCAGCCGAGGGGTCGCAATCCGCATCTAGAGAGATATAATAGAAAGAGTTTCTCAGGAAGTAATCCCTTCCAGAAGAAGACCAAAACTGATGTCCATGAAAACCAAAGCAGCGATTCTTGTCACATCCTTTGCCGTATTACTGTTCGTCGTTGTGGGTTCGCTGGGAGGCGTGCACGCCTCCTCGAACGACGGCTCTTACCGTCAACTGCAGGTTTACAGTGAAGTGCTCTCGCGCGTGCGCAGTGAGTACGTGGAAGAGCCGAACATCCCGAAGGTGACGGACGGCGCGCTGCATGGACTTCTGGAGTCGCTCGATTCCAACTCCAGCTATATGTCAGCCGACGCCTACAAAGCGTACAAGGCCCACAAGACGGAAGCCAAGGGCGGAATTGGCGCCGTGATCTCGAAGCGTTTTGGCTACGCGGCGGTAGTCGACGTGTTGCCCGGCTCGCCGGCTGAGAAGGCGGGTATTGAGCAGACGGACATCTTCGAATCGATTGAGGGACAGAGCACGCGGGAAATGTCGCTTCCCGAAATTCGCAGCATGCTGGCCGGCACGCCGGGATCGACGCTGAATGTTGCCGTAGTCCGCGCTCGCAAGGCAGAGCCGCAGAAAGTTGTGATTACGCGCGATATCGTGAGCATTCCCCCAGTGGCCGACAAGATGATGGAAGACGGCATCGGCTACGTGAAAGTCGAAGCCCTGACCAAAGGCAAGACGCAGGAGATTGCTTCCAAGATCAAGTCCCTGGAAAAGTCCGGAGCGAAGAAGATCCTGCTCGATCTGCGGAACTGCGCCGAGGGAGACGAGAACGAGGGCGTCGCGGTTGCCAACCTGTTCCTCAATCACGGGACGATCACTTACTTGCAGGGACAGAAATTTCCGCGAGAGGCGTTCAATGCCGATCCCGCGAAGGCGATCACCGCTCTTCCCGTCGCGGTTCTGGTAAACCGGGGTACTTCGGGCGCTGCCGAGATAGTGGCGGCGGCGATTCTGGAGAACGCGCGCGGCGACGTTGTCGGCGATAAGACGTTTGGCGACGGCTCCGTGCAGAAGACAATCGACCTGCCCGACGGCGGCGCGTTGATCCTCTCAATCGCCAAGTACTACTCCCCCAGCGGGAAAGCCATTCAAGACACGGCGATCACGCCCAACGTTCTGGTGGCGGACGTTCCAGACGATGTCGCGGGTGCGGAAGACGAAGATTCTACCGCCCCTCCGGACCAGGAAGCGAAGCCCAAGAATACGGTGGATGATCAGCTGAACAAAGCCGTGGAAGTGCTGAAGAGTCGAGCCAGCTAACCCCGCGTTTCCGGTTGTAAATTGAATCGCGCGCCGACGGGCGCGCGATTTCATTTGCGAGTAAAACGCGTTCCGGGGAATACCCCGCGAAATGCTATCCTGACTGCATCTCCTGATGAAATCCCTTTACGAAACTCTTCCCCCGGTGGAAATCGGCGGGCGCAGGCTGGTGGGCCGCGTACTGTTCGGTCTGCTTGTGCTGATTTCGATCCTGGTGGGAGCGACGGCTGGGCTGTTGCTGGTGTACACAACGGACCTGCCGCAAGTCGATGCGCTGGAAGCTTACCGGCCCAGTTCCATCACCGAACTCTACGACGACCATGAGCGGGTGATTGGATCGTTCGCGCTGCAACGGCGTGTGGTCGCCAGCTACGACGATTTCCCGCCGGTGTTACGCGACGCGCTGGTCTCGATCGAAGACAAGGATTTCTACCGGCACTCCGGAATCAACTTCTGGCGGATTGTGGGCGCCGCCTATCGCGATATTACGTCGGGCGGCCGTTTGCAAGGAGCGTCAACGCTGACCATGCAGTTGGCGCGCAATCTCTTCCTGTCGCCGGACCGGTCGTTTCATCGCAAAGTGCAGGAAACGATGTTGGCCATCCAAATCGAGCGGCGGTTCACTAAGCCGCAGATCTTCACGCTGTATGCGAACCAGATTGCTCTGGGGCACGGTACGTATGGGTTCGAGGCCGCGTCGGAGTTCTACTTCAGCAAGCCCGCGAAACAGCTGACCCTCGACGAAGCGGCATTGCTCGCGGGTTTGCCGAAGGGGCCGTCGGTGTATTCGCCGATCAACCATCCCGACCGCGCGCAGAAGCGGCGGAATCTGGTGATAAATGCCATGCTGGAAGACGGCAAGATCACGGCCGCGCAGGCGGCCGACGCGCGATCGGCGCCGCTCGTCCTGCATCTGGCGCACGACCCGAATTCGCTGGCTCCTTATTTTGTGGAAGAGATTCGCCGCTACCTTGAAGGCAAGTACGGAACCGACCAGGTACACGAGGGCGGCCTGAAGGTTTACACCTCGCTCGATGTGGATTTGCAGAAGGCCGCGAACCAGGCCGTGCTCGACGGCTTGGCCGCCTACGAACGGCGGCATGGGTGGAAGGGACATCTGCAAAATGTCGTCGAGGAAGGGATGGCCCTCGACAAGTACTTCAATTCCGACTGGGACGACGAGCTCGAGGTGAACGGATACATCCACGCGCTGGTGACCTCTGCGGGAACTGGTATCGCGACGCTGAAGTTCGGCCGGTACACCGCGGCTCTCGGACAGCCCGACGTAGCCTGGACGCAGCACAAACTAGCCGACATCCTCAAGACCGGCGATCTCTGCTACGTAAAGATTCTGTCGCTCGGTACCAACGGCGCCGCGCGGGTCAGCCTGGAGCAGGATTCCGGTGCCCAAGGGTCGCTGCTGGCGATCGACAACGCCACCGGCGGAATCAAGGCAATGGTGGGCGGGCGCGATTTCAACGAATCGAAGTTTGACCGTGCCACGCAGGCGCTGCGGCAGGTGGGGTCTTCGTTCAAGCCGTATGTCTACACGACGGTCATCGACCAGGGCGCCAGCCCCGACGACACGATTCTCGATGAGCCCGTCAGCTTTGAGACTCCCTCCGGGCCTTACTCTCCGCACAACTACGACGAAAAATTTGAAGGCATCATTTCGCTGCGTCGGGCGCTGGCCCAGTCTCGCAACATTCCCGCGCTGAAACTGGCGAACAAAGTTGGAATCAAGAGCGTCATCGACTACGCGGAGCGATTTGGCATCACGGCAAAGTTGCCGCCCTATTTGCCGGTGGCGCTGGGTGCGGCCGAAATTACATTGATGGAGCAAACCTCGGCTTACAGCGTCTTTCCCAACGACGGGGTCCGCGTGATCCCGCGTTACATCACCCGCGTGACGGATTACGAAGGGCGTGTGCTGGAAGAAGATTTCCCCGAGGTGAAGGATGTGATCAGCGAGCGCACCGCCCGCATCATGACCTCGATGTTGCGGGAGGTAGTGCTGCACGGTACGGGAATTGCGGCCGCGAAGCTGCCGTTTCCGGTAGGGGGCAAGACCGGGACGACCAACGACTTTACTGACGCCTGGTTTATGGGATTCTCTCCCACCGTGACGTGCGGAGTCTGGGTCGGCTACGACGAGAAGAAGTCGCTGGGCGCGAAAGAAACGGGAGCGCACGCCGCCCTGCCGATTTGGATGAATTTCATGACGTTGGCGATGGTGGGCAAGGATCCCGGAGATTTTGCGGCACCGCCGCTGGTACCGCATGCCGTGGCTCAGAAAGTAGACACGCTGGATACGGCGCCGGCCGCGGAAGAAGCGCACTAGCCGAGATCGAAAGAGTTGTATCCGTAGAGACGTAGCTTGCTACGTCTCGCCCGCGCGGCGCAGAAAGACGTTGCAAGCAGCGTCTCTACGAACCAGAAAAAATTATGAGAAAGAAACCGATTCTCTACATCTTAGCCGCACTACCACTGCTCGCGTCCATTGCTGTCCCGATGGAGCCTCCGCCAGAGGCTGCGTCAAACGATAACAAGGCCGCTGTCGAACATGTTCTGCGCACGCAGCAGGACGCGTGGAACCGTCACGACCTTGAGGGCTTCATGACCGGGTACTGGAACTCTCCGGAGCTGACTTTCTTTTCTGGCGCCAAGGAAACCGGTGGCTGGCAAGCGACCCTGGGCCGCTACCGTGCGACCTATGCGAGTCCGGGACATGAAATGGGGACGCTGGAGTTCTCCGCTTTGCGCATCGAAATGCTAGGACCGGCCGCGGCCTTCGTTCGCGGCGCGTGGCATCTAACCATGCCGGATGGTAAGACTCCCCACGGGCTGTTCACACTTGTATTCCGCAAGTTTCCTGAAGGCTGGAAGATTGTGCACGACCACACTTCGGCGGCGGAGTGAATAGCACCTTCTCAGATGCCTCCCATAAATGGGCTTTGGTGAAAGGTACGATTTGGGAAGGGCGCGACTTTAAGTCGTGCCGCTAGAGACCGCATAAACACTGGGCATTTAGCTTCTGAGGTTTCGCTGTTTGTCTACACGCGAACCATCAATGAAATCGTCTCGTATCGCTCATTTCTTCACGCGCACCTGGACGCGGGTGCCTTCCGGCAGAGTCCCGTCTAAAAGTTCCACTGCGCCGTTGCGAACGATGCCTTCGAATTCCTGCGGCTGGGCAAGGGGCTGAGCCGGCGCTCGCGCCACACTGCGTTCCATGCCTTTGTCCATGGCCTCGTTGGCCAGGCGGTCGGCATCCTGATTGTGCTCGCGCAGGGCGTGGCCGATCGAGAACCAGTCCAGTTGGCCAATCAATTCCTTGGCCCGGCCGTGCAGGTCTTGCAGGGTCGCGTTCTTCACCTTATAGATGCCCTTGATCTGTCGTACCAGCAACTCCGAATCGCTAATGAGCTTGAGGGCCTTGGGACCATGCTGCAGCGCATATTCGAGGGCGGCGATCAGTCCTTGATATTCGGCGAAGTTGTTGGTCTGGTGGCCGAGGTATTCGCTCAGCGCGGCAACCTTGCGTCCGGATTCATCCTTGATCACCACACCGTAGCCAGCGGGGCCAGGATTGCCGCGCGCGCCGCCGTCGCTGTGGGCGATCAGATAGTGCGCAGGAGGATTCTCGCGGGTTTCGAAGAGGTGCTTAGTTCCAGCACTACGGGAGGAATAAGAAGGCATGATCGAGTTTACAACGGCGGTCCGCGCTTGGGTCAGCGGCCTGACGCCAGGCGCGTGGCCAGGCGCGGCGGCAGATTCGCGGCGAAGATGCGATCCTGCGCTTCTTTCAGGTCGTAGGGCGTGCGGTGGAAGTGGACGATCTGCGCGTCCGTGTCGAATAGCGCGAAAGCTGCGCGCCAGTCCCCATCGCGCGGTTGGCCGACGGAACCGGGATTGATCAAATACCGCGTGTGAGCCTTCAACTGCAGCGAGACCGATTCGGCTTGGCCTACGGTGCGGTACTCCGGACGGAAGCCGTCAGCGGAAGAGTCGTTAACAAAAAATCCACCTTGCAAATGCGTATGTCCAAAGAAAGTTAAGGGAGTGGTCAGGGTGATCAGCGGCGCGAGTGCGTCCCCCAGCGAAACAACATATTCATCTTCATCATTGGGAGAGCCGTGGACGAGTTGCACTTGGGGAAAATCGGCCAGGGGAACCGGGCCTTGCGGCAGTTTGCGAAGCCAATCGAGATTTTCGGGCGTCAATTCATTTCGAGTCCAGATAGCGGCGGACGCGGCCATGGGGTTGAAATCGTCGAGGTCCAAAAGGCCGGTCACGGCCTTGTCGTGATTGCCCCGCACGAAGAGTTTCCCCAAGTCGCGAGAGCGGGCGGTCACTTCATTCGGGCTGGCGCCGTAGCCAACAATATCTCCGAGATTCACGGCCATGTCGAAGGACGGAGCAGCGACGAGGCTGGCTTCGAGAGCTTCGAGATTGGCGTGGATGTCGCTTAGGAGCAGTATGCGCAAGGATCACCGGACAAACTGCCGATTATAGACTGGGCGGAAGAAATATGGAGCCGGGTGTTTCCCTAGCTGTATTTTCAGGCTTGAAGTAATAACCTTACCCGGACTGAGCGTTCACGACCGGGCAGCGAGCCCAGTGCCCCGCTGAGACCTGGACCAATGGCGGCAAATCGAGCGCGCACTCGGGGATGCGAAATTCGCAGCGCGGCTCGAACCCGCAGCCCGTAGGCATCGATTGCAGCGCGGGAACAGTGCCTTCAATCGTCTGCAGTGGACAGGCGCGATCCGTTTTGAGGTCGGGCACGGCGCGGAGTAAGCCGCGCGTGTAGGGATGCGCGGCTGCCTGGAAGATGTGTCGTTTCTCACCGAGTTCCACCAAGCTACCCGCGTACATCACGGCGACCCGATCGGCGATCTGCGAAACCACCGCCAGGTCGTGAGAAATAAAGAGCATCGCCAGTCCAAACTTGGTGCGCAAGTGGGCAAGCAGCTCAAGAATCTGCGCCTGGATCGTGACGTCGAGCGCCGTGGTGGGTTCGTCGGCGATCAGCAACTGCGGGCGGTTGACGATGGCCATGGCAATCATGATGCGCTGGCGCATGCCGCCGGAAAGCTGGTGAGGATAGTCGCTGGCGCGGCGTGCCGCATCGGGGATGGCAACGTCGTTCATGGCCTCGACGGCGCGCTGCCAGGCGTCCTTTTTCGAAATGGAGTTGTGCGCCACTACCGCTTCGGCGATTTGATCTCCAACGCGCATAACTGGATTGAGCGCGGTCATCGGTTCCTGAAAAATCATGGCGATGCGAAACCCGCGCAACTGGCGCATGGCGTCGTCATCCAGCGCCGGCAGGTTTCGCGGAGTGTGATTTCCTGCGAAGAAGATTTCGCCGGAGACTCGGGCCTGCGGTGGCAACAGGCGCATGATAGCGAGCGAGGTGATCGACTTGCCGGAGCCAGATTCCCCGACCAAGCCCAGAACTTCGCCGGGCGCAATAGAGAAGCTAAGATCACGGACGGCGGAAAGCGTTTGTGCGGGGACAGCCGCCCTCGGCTGCAGGGCAGCCACGGGGAACTCGATGTTCAGGTGGCGGACGTTCGAGCAGGTCGGACACGGATCTATGGTAGCAATTCGCCTAGCAGCCTGTGGTCAGGGTCGCAAGGAGCAATCATTGAAGGAACCATCCAACGGCGATCGCGGCGATTTCAAGTTTTATTAGCCAGCCGACAGCGTAGGAAATCACAAACACCCGGTGGAGTTTCATGAACGCGGCATTTGTCAGGATCAGGGGCAACGGCCCGATCAACCATACCGCACCCGCCAGTTTGACCGCACCAGCTACCGAATGAAGACCCAGCCATGCAGAGATATATGCAAAAACCCCACAGGTCAGAAAAGGTAACGGACTGGTGAGAGCGATCGCTTTCGTTTCGACGCCCTGCCGCCAGATTTCCGGATACGTGTAACGGTGATGAAGCCAATCGCCGGCAAAGAACCAGTCCGTCAGAGACGTTACAATGCCGGCTCCAATCGTGACCAGAACGAGTCGCGTCCAGTTCATGCCGATCATCCCCACGGCCGATTCTTGACATCCGTCTACTGTCCCAGGATCAACGGCAGGCCGTTCTTGTTATTCCCAATCACTACTACCTTGGAGTTGGGGCTCTTGGCCAGGTTTTCTGTCGCCTCGATTCCCTTCCATTCGAGCAGCGACGGCGTGATGCCTTGGGCAACGATCTGCTGGAAGTCGCGGACCCCGGCAGCTTCGATGCGTTTGCGCTGCGCTTCCTGCGTTTCTTTCTGCAGCCGGAAGTTCATGGCCAGCGACTCCTGCTCGGCCTGCTGCTTGGCTTCAATGGCGGCCTTCAGCGTGGCGGGCAGCTGAATGTCGCGCAAAAGAACGTTTTCCACGACGAGGCCGCGCTGCATGAGCTGGGTGCTCACTTGGTCATAGATCTGCTTCGCCACCATTTCTCGCTCGCCAGTGTAGAGAGCGTTGGCCGTATGAGAGGCCGTGGATTCACGGATGGCGGAGCGCAGCGTGGGCTCAACCACGATATTCTCGTAATCCGCGCCAATCTTCTGGAAAACCTCGGCGGCTCGCTCCGGATTCAGGTGGTAGATAAGCGAAGTGTCCAGACTCATCATCAGGCCTTCGCTCGAAGGCACGCTGGCCGACTCCTTAAGCGTTTGCGTCTGGATCGAAAGCTCGTTATTCGTCTTCAGCGGATTGATGAGATGGATGCCCTCACCCAACGTTTCGCCGGATTGCACTTTTCCGAATAGAGTGAGCACGCCCACGTGGCCAGTACCCACCTTGGTGACGGCGCTAAATAGCAGAATCACGAGCAGAAATGCGGCGATCCCCAAGCCGACCACGCGAAGCAGGCCGCCGCCGTGGCCGCCACCGCCATCAATAATCTTGCCGCGAGCTGGATCGAAAATCGTCATTGAAGTCTCCCTGTTCTTTCTGAGAGATTCTAAGGGGCGGAAGAAGCGGAAATAAGTGGCTTCCGGGGCTCAGGAGGGGTGTTGGGTGTTAGGTGTTAGGTCTTCGGAACCGGAGACCTTCGGAACTCAAAGACTGGTGTATAGACGCCTGAGACCCAAGACCCGACACCCAAGACCCGCTCTCCTGAATCTTGCTGCACGGTTGCCGCATCTCTTACATTAACTGCATGAGCAAAATTCACATTCCTACACCTTTGCGGCAGTATGTTGGCAAGCAAGCCTCGGTGGAAGTACCTGGGGCGACGGTTGGCGAAGCGATGAGCGCGCTGGTGGCGCAGCATCCCGATCTGCGGAAGCACCTTTACACGGAGGACGGCAAACTCCGCGCCTTCGTCAATCTCTACGTAAACGACGAAGATATCCGCTACCTGCATAAAGAAGCGACTGCGCTGAAGGAAGGTGATAACATTTCTATTGTGCCTTCCATCGCTGGAGGCGCGATCTGACTGGGGATTCTTGATCCGTTATCTGGGGAATCTGGAAATGAAACCTGCCGCTCAAGTACGCTGTTGCATGTGTTGCCCTTCCTGTTCCTAGTGCCTGGATTGTCGATTCGCAGCGCGTCAATTCCAAACCCAGCAAACTGAAAATTCAACCGAGGACTTTATGGCCACGACCACAGAAATTCCAGTAACGCTCAGCAAGGACGAAATCCTGCGCTACTCGCGCCATTTGATCATGCCCGAGGTTGGCATGGAGGGGCAGCAGAAGCTGAAAGCGGCGCGTGTGCTGTGCATCGGCACGGGCGGGCTGGGATCGCCGATGGCGCTGTATCTGGCGGCCGCGGGCGTCGGGACTCTAGGCCTGGTCGACTTCGATGTGGTGGACTACACCAACCTACAGCGGCAGATCATCCATTCCACGGCCGACGTGGGGCGCAAGAAGCTCGATTCCGCGGCCGACAAACTAAAAGGAATCAATCCCTTCTTGAACCTTCGGACCTTTGACACACGGTTGAGCAGTGCGAACGCGATGGAACTGTTTCGCGACTTCAACATCATCGCCGACGGCACCGATAACTTTCCCACTCGCTATCTGGTAAACGACGCGTGCGTGCTCACCGGCAAGCCGAATGTCTACGGTTCGATCTTCCGCTTTGAGGGGCAGGCGAGCGTGTTTGCCACCGAAGATGGCCCGTGCTATCGCTGCCTGTATCCTGAGCCGCCACCTCCTGGACTGGTTCCCTCGTGCGCGGAGGGTGGCGTGCTCGGCATTCTGCCCGGACTGGTGGGTGTGATGCAGGCCACCGAAGTCATCAAGCTGATTCTCGGCATCGGCGATCCGCTGATCGGGCGCTTGCTGCTCATTGACGCCCTGGGCATGAAGTTCCGCGAACTCAAGCTGCGCAAGAATCCCGACTGCCCGGTGTGCGGTACGCATCCCACGGTCACGAAGCTGATAGACTACAACGAGTTTTGCGGCATTCGTGGGGAGGAAAAATCCGTGGCCAATGGGGTTCCCGAAATTCACGTAGAAGACTTGAAGCGGCGTTTGGACGCCAAGGACGATCTGTTTGTGCTCGATGTGCGTGAGCCGCACGAATACCAGATCTGCAATCTCGGCGGGTATCTGATTCCGCTGAACGATCTGCCCAAGCGCGTGAACGAACTCGATTCCAGCCGCGAAATTGTCGTCCACTGCAAGATGGGCGGACGCAGCGCAAAGGCCGTCGCGTTTCTGCAGCAGGCCGGATTCACTAAGGTGCACAACTTGGCGGGAGGAATAACAGCCTGGTCGGACCGTGTGGATGCGAAGGTGCCAAAGTACTAAAGGGCAATCGCTAGTCGTCGAAGGGAGCGCGAAAGCGCTCCCTTTCTTGTGCGTCGAATCATTGCTGAAGCAGGAGTGTTAGAGCATAATGTGCAGTTCTTAGGCCCACCCCCATATCCCAAACGGATCAGGACGGGAGATTTTTCGTGAAAACATTTCTCCAGTGGTCATTCTGGCTGATATCGGTTTCTCTGGCCGCGGTTGGTCAAACTAATACGACCCAAAGCGCGGCGGTTCCCTCAACGCAACAGCCAACCGCTGAGTCGCCCGCAGCATCTTCGAACTTCACTTCCGCCAAAGGATTTGTACTCGAAGATGGAACTCCGGTGAAGATGCGGATCAACCGGACCATCTCCTCGGCAGATGCCCATGTAGGGGACACCGTCAACTTTGAAGTTCTCGAAGACATCAGCGTCAACGGTACCCTCGTGATCCCGAAAGGGGGACTCGCCTTCGCGACGGTCACCGAAGCTCAAGCCAAGCGGAGAATGGCTCGCGGCGGAAAGCTCGACATAAATATTGACTACGTGAAGTTAGTCACCGGCGACAAGGCGGCTTTGCGCGCGGTAAAAGATATGAACGGTGGCGGCCACACCGGAGCGATGGTAGGTGGAATGGTGGCAACCAGCATTGTGTTTTTCCCGGCGGCTCCATTCTTCCTGTTTATGCACGGCAAGGACATAACAATTCCCAAGGGGACGGAAATCACCGCCTACGTGAATGGTGACACGAAGCTGGACATCGCGAAGTTCCAGCCCTCTCCCGCAACCCAACAAGTTGTAGTGGGCGACACCGCTCGTCTCGCGGCGAACGCCACGTCTGCGAAGCTGCAAATGGAATCGAATCCTTCAGGCGCCGATATCGAAATCGACGGCAGCTTTGTTGGAAATACTCCGTCCGACGTGCAAGTGCCCGAAGGCGAGCACGCGATCACCGTGAAAAAGGCTGGCTTCAAAGACTGGGAGCGGAAAATGAAGGTCAGCGCCGGGAGCAGCGTGCATTTGAACGCAGAGTTGGAAAAAACTCAGGCCCAGTAAAAAATCGATTGGTTCTACGCGACCATAACCTCGAAGGTCTTGAAAACCAGGGAGCACATCGCGTGCTCCCTGGTTCCTGTTTGAGCTTGGTAGAGACGTTACTTGCTCGACCCAGCCTGCATGCCGTCGCTGGAATCACCTAGCTCGAGAGCGAACTTTTTGCCCTCGAACCGAGCGCCCGCGAGAGTGCTGGTTCCGTCACCGTTCATCTTCACGATGGCCGCGCTGTTCGGCGCCGGTGAGTTCAGATCCACGACCTTCCCCGGCACCTTGGCGAACACGGTCTTGCCTTGCATGATGCTGACTTCCACGTTGGGGCCGCTGCCATCCCACTGGAGTTTGTAGTCGCCGGGTTTGAGCTTGGTTCCGTTGATGGTGGTGGGATTTTGCAAGGTCAAGCTGGCCTTCGTCGCTGCGAACGCGCTGCAAGCCAGCAGCAGAGCCAACCCCATCACCAGACTTTTCGAAACTGTCGCGAACTTCATAGCTGCTCCTTTTTCTTTCCCGAAGTCACGTCGGGAAGCGGTTGGGGCGGCCCGGTTCACGACCAGCGCGAGAAAACACTTGTGTTTCCGCACGAATCGCCTACAATGCTGCCGCCGGGGTTGTGCAGACAGGTCACAAGCTTGCTCTGCCGCGATGGGGGTTTTTCTCGCCTGGGCCGCCAAACCGAGTATGAGAGAATCCCCAGACCCCGCAAAAAGTCAGAATCAATTCCGGCCAGCGTCACCTCTGCGCCGACTCTTTACCCACTCTGAGAAACTACGCATTCGCCCCTGTCGAAGTTCCTTTTGGTTGCGATGTTCATCGTACTTTCTTGGACGACGGCCGCGACTTTCCGGTAGCAAGAACAACCGCGAATTCATTCTTCTGGATGGGAACATCAGGCGTTTGTTTTGTGAAGTTTTGTGAGGCTGCGAGTGCCGTGAAGCGATAGGTGAAGACGAACGCAATTCTGCCAGGATCTCACGGAAAAATATCTGCAGAGTCAGTAGAGACGTAGCTTGCTACGTCTCCGGTGGCCGAGGCGAGACGTAGCAAGCTACGTTTCTACGAACGCTGAATCAGTCTGCGTCGCCGTGCTGGCGCTCGACCGACCAAACGTTCGCCTGATCTTTCTCGAACGGATAGACGTGCACCATCCAGTTGAAGATCACGGGATGAAATGTTCCGCCGGCGGCATCGCAAGCTTCCTGCGTGCTGATCGATCCTCTCAATCCAAACTGTGGATGGGGCGCCAGCATTTCTTTTCTCTTGTCTGCTGGAGGAGTGCAGAAATTTACGTGCTCGTGCCACTGCGCCACGCTGAGCGGGACACGCTGGTCGAGTTGATCTTCCGTGAAACGTTTGGGCGCGGTGTACATCACGCCGATGAGTTTGTAGTCGTCGCCGTGCTTTTCGTAGAGCAGCGACGTCGGATGCTCGGGATCAAAACGAAAAAGCGCTTCCATGGCGTATCGGTAGTTGGTGAAGTGGTACATCTTCTGCGCTACTTCCGGATGAAAAATCTTGTAACCGTCGGCCAGGGCGGTGTGATAGTCCGTGTATCTTTCCGAGGCCTTGCGCGCTTCTTCTGCGACCTCGTGGGCGCGTGCCGCGTCGCCCGGCTTGGGCTGGCGCAAGGCGGTCATCTTCATGTGCGGTCCCATGTCCATGTGTCCTTCCATGGATTTCATGACATGAGCGCTGGCATCGCTGTCGTCTTTGTCGGTTCCCATGGGCATGTCTTTCATCTTCGACATGTCGTGCCCCGACATGCCCGGCATTGACTGCTGCCCAGCGGACTGGGCTCCGGTCGACGCTGTGCTCTGCGTTTGCCCCCAGGCGATGCTGCACAACAGGATGGTCGTGAAGATCACGATTCGATCACGCATAGGAAACTCTCCCCACAATCTCAGTTGCTATTAACCCTGCCGCAGGGCGGATGTTTCTGCAAGGAGTCTCCGTTTACCAAAGATTACAGTGGTAATCGGACGTCATGAGGTGCGCGGGCTCCCATTGGCGGCGCAGCTTAGTTTCTGGTACACCTAACTGCTTGACCCCGGAATCCATTCTCTTTCTTTTATTCGCTGGAGCGCTCGGCGGAGCCCTGAATTCGGTAGCGGGAGGCGGCAGCTTCATCGCGTTTCCGGCGCTGCTGTTCACGGGCGTGCCTCCCATTCCCGCCAATGCCACAAACACGATTGCCCTGTGGACCGCGATGGCGGCCAGCGGAGGTGCGTATCGCAAGCGGCTGGATGTTCCGCGTCGCGTGATGATTCCGCTGCTGGCCGCGAGTTTCGTCGGCGGGTTGGCCGGAGCGTTTCTGCTATTGAAGACGCCGGCTCACACCTTCATGCGAGTGCTGCCGTGGCTCACGCTGGGTGCCACTTTGCTGTTTGCCTTCGGCAGGAAGCTGACGGCCGGGCGCAAGTCGCTGATTGCGCACGAGGCTTCTACAACGGCTCTTGCTGGGACAACTCTGTTTCAGTTGTGCGTCGCCGTTTACGGAGGCTATTTCGGCGGGGGCATGGGCATCGTGGTGCTCGCTATGTTGGCCACGCTGGGCATGACCGACATTCACGCCATGAATGCGCTGAAGAGCGTGTTGGGATTTGTCGTCAACGGCGTCGCGGTGGTTACGTTCATTGTGGCCGGCGCAGTGTATTGGAAGCACGGCGTCGTAATGATTGTCGGCGGAATTGCGGGCGGGTACGTGGGCGCGCACTATGCGCAGAAGATGCCGCAGGTCTGGATCCGGATGTTCGTCGTGCTGGTGGGCGCGGGCATGACCGCGTACTTTTTCTGGAAGTCGTATTGAAGAACCAAAAGGTTGCCACGGATCTCACGCATTCAGAAAGTCAGTGATTGATCCCTGAAAATCCGAGTCGATCCGTGGCCAAAGGTTCTTATTGCAGCGGCGCGGAGACGTGTTCGTGGACGATCAGCCACTGGCCGTCAATGTCCTCCCAAATCACGGTCCAACGAAAACTGCCCATTTCGACTTTCCCGGCTTTTGAAATCATTTCATTCTTGACAAGACTGGTGGCCCAGACCAAATCGCCGTGAGGGTGCACTATGGCGTCAGCGACGGTGAATTTCGCGCTATTGTAGCCGGCGAGCACCGTTTTGGCGGTCTTTTCGTATTCATCCCAACTGGCATATTTCAGCGGCGTGATGTCAAAAAACACGTGCGGCCCGCTGGCGTAATACTTTGCAACATTGGCGGGATCGAGCGTACCCCAACCGTCCCAAATCTTCCGCATCAGGGCGGCATCGGGGACAGGACCGGCCGGTTTCTTCGTCGGCGATTTCTTCGTCTGCGCGGAGCCAGACAAAGTGAGGGCGATCAGGCACAGAGAAACGGTTAAGAAGCGCTTCGGCATGGATTTTTCCTCCAATGAAATTCGGCGGAATTTTCGCACACGATTGAGGGAACCACAAAAGCTTAACCGCGGAGGAGGCCGAGGTCGCGGAGTAGGCGCCAATTCTGTTTGACCGACTTCTGCGCCGCACGATAGAATATTAGGGTTTGCCTGTACTCGCCGACCCGTTCTGGGGACGCCTGCCTTGGCTGCTGAAGCGCCGGGGCGGAAAACACAGCAAGCACAGGAAAATCAGCAAGCCCTTTGGTTGCGCCCGTGTGCGCCCCCCGGGGCCGTTTGAGAGTTCCGTTTTACGAGTTCCAGATACGGGCTGAATTTCACGACATTTGACGGAGGCAGACGTATGTACGCGGTTATCCGCGCCGGTGGAAAGCAGTACCGGGTGGCGCCCGGAGATGTAATTCGAGTGGAGAAACTGGGCACCGGCACCGACGGACTGGTGGAGTTCCCTGTCCTGGCGGTTTCCGGCGAAGAAGGAAAAGTGGGCCTACAGTCCGACGCACGCGTGGTCGGCGAGATCGTGGAAGAAGGCCGCGGCGCGAAGATCCTGGTGTTCCATTACAAGCGCAAGAAGCAGTACAAAAAGCTTCGCGGACACCGGCAGGCGTACACGGCGGTGCGCATCTCGGAGATCGCTTTTGACGGCCAGAGTTTCAAGGCCCCCGAATTGCCCAAAAAAGAAGCGAAGCCGGAGAAGGTGAAAGCGCCCGAATCGCAGGAGCACGAAGCGCTGGCCGCGCACACCAAGGCCAAGAAGGGTTCGGCCAAGAAAAAGGCTGCGCCGAGGAAGGCCGCGAAGAAGTCGGCCGCGAAGAAGAAATAACAAAGTGAGGGCAGGATACCCTCGCGACAGCCGGCGGGGACGCCGGCGCTACTTTCCAAGGACTCTCATATGGCACATAAAAAAGGACAAGGCACTTCACGAAATGGCCGCGATTCGAACGCGCAGCGGCTTGGTTTTAAGGCATTCGGCGGGCAGGTCGTGCCCGGAGGCACGATCATTGTTCGGCAGCGTGGCACGCGCGTGAAGCCGGGGCTGAACGTCGGCCGCGGCAAAGACGATACTCTTTTCGCCAAAATCACGGGACGCATCAAGTTCCTGAACAAGGGCTCGATGGGCAAGTTCGTGATGGTCGAGCCCATGGAAATCGAGTAGCGTCTCCGCTGTCGGAAGGTTCGCGGGGCGGTCGCGCCCGCGTCATACAGCCTCGCCTTCGGGACGAGGCTTTTTTGTCGGCGCGGTCAGCGATGCGCTAACGACTACCGACGAACGACCGAAACGAATGTTTATCGATGAGGCGAAAATTCGGGTCAAGGCGGGAGACGGCGGCAATGGCTGCATGGCCTTCCGCAGGGAGAAGTTCGTCCCGCGCGGCGGACCTTCCGGCGGTGACGGAGGCAAGGGCGGCGACATCGTCATGGAATCCAGCGAGCGCCACAACACGCTGGTGCACTTCCGTTTCAATCCCGAGCACAAAGCGGAGCGCGGGCGCCACGGCGAAGGTTCGAACAAAACCGGACGCGATGGCGGCGACGTGGTTTTGAAGGTTCCCGTCGGGACGATTGTTTACGACGACGAGACCGGAGAGAAAGTTTTCGAATTTTCGCAGTCCGACCAGAGCTTCGTGATTGCCCGCGGCGGGCGCGGCGGTCGCGGAAACGCACGCTTTGCCACGTCGATACACCAGGCACCGCGCGAACATGAGGCGGGGCGTCCCGGCGAAGAACATACCTACCGGCTGGAACTGAAGCTCCTGGCCGACGTCGGCCTGGTGGGATATCCCAACGTGGGCAAGTCCACGCTGATCTCGCGCATTTCCGCGGCGCGGCCGAAGATTGCGGATTATCCGTTCACCACGCTCGAGCCGAATCTTGGAGTGGTTGCCGTGGGCGATGCGAAAAATGAAGTCAGTTTTGTTGTAGCGGATATTCCCGGGTTGATCGAGGGCGCGCATATGGGGGCGGGGCTGGGCACGCAGTTCTTGCGGCACATCGAACGGACGCGTCTGCTGGTGCATCTGGTCGACGTGTCCGACTCCAGCGGGCGGCCGGATGTGACCAAGGACGTCGAAGTGATCCTGGGGGAGCTTGGCAGCTTCGGGGCACATCTCGAAGAGAAACCGATGATTATGGCGGCATCGAAAATCGACGCCGCTAACAAGGACAAACTCGCCGATCTGAAACGCTATTGCAAGAAGCATAAGTTGAAGCTGTACGAGATCTCCGCGGTGACGGGCAAAGGGATCGAGGAGCTGAAGTACGCCATGGCGGAGGAAGTGCAGAAGTTCAGGGAGCGGGAGCTCAGTGAAGCGGTTGGGGAAAATCAGTAGGGTATATACCATCCATTTTTTTCTTCTTCGTTTTGGTAACATCCATGTTTTCTTTATGTTACAGCCTTTCGATATGCAGTTATCCCTGTAAAATATTGATCTGGAATGACTTATCCGTAAAATATTACGGAATAAGGAGTTAGCGGCAAGTTTTGAGGGGGCTGGCCCACCTTTAAGTTTTGATTTATCTCGATCTACTCATAAATGAGGCTGCCCCACCCTCTGCGGTTTTCAGAGGGTGGGGACCTATGCAGCTTGCATCGTGCAGATTTTCTGTCCTTGCCCTTTCCACTGCAAGCGCCAAATACAAAGTCAAAACCTCAAGAGGTTGAAAGTTGCGTCTCCCACCCTCTGGAAATCGCAGAGGGTGGGGCAATTATTAATCAGGAAGGGAAAACAAAGGGTGGGCCAGCCCCCTGTCAACGAAAACCAATTTCAAAAACAGCAAGGGTGGGCCAGCCCCCTCCTTTCCTCCGAGCCTTGGTCGCTTGAGCGCTACCAAGTCTACTCGCTCGTTAGGAGCCGACACGGTTATCTCATCAGCCCTGAGGCCTCGCGCAGTACCGAGCAATCAAAAAGGCGGCCTGTGCAGGCCGCCTTTCACCACCTAACACCACAAAACCCTGGTCGAGCTCACGCCCTTGGCAGCGGACCGTGCTGGAAGTGATACTGCAGAATCCGCGCAGCCAGCGCCGGGCTTACAGTCTCTCCTCTGTGCTCAACTGTACGCACAACTTCCCCGCGGCATACCACTTCCGTAGAGGAGAGTCCGGCAATTTCCGCCGGGAGTACAAGATTGATTTCCAGTTGAGCGCTGGGCTGCAACAATTCGTTGGCTTCGAAAAGCATTCCAGAACGGCTAATATTCTCGGTTGTGCCTACGTGCCATTCCTTCTCGCCGAGCCGGCGGTAGCGCAGAGGCAAATGAAGTTGGAATCTTTGCGCGCGCGCAGATGGAGTTTCTCTCGCTCGCGCGGCGTGGAGTGGTTCAGCGGACTGCGTGGACATGGCGACCTCCGGGGGAGTTGGAGTTGCATCGAGCACTTCGCGCACCTTGCTTTTCAGGTCGCGGAGGTTAAAGGGCTTCTGAAGCAGGCGTACGCCGGCATCCAGCATGCCGTTGTGTCCGATCACGTTTTCGGTGTAGCCGGACATGTAGAGCACCTTCACGTTAGGGCGAATTTCGGAAATCCGTTGAGCCAGCTCCCGGCCATTCATGCCCGGCATAATCACGTCGGTGAGCAACAGGTGGATCACTTTTTCATGCGCCACCGCAATTTGCATGGCGACGGCGCCGTCGGCCGCTTCGATCACCTTGTAACCCTGCTTTTCCAGGTACTGCCGGGCAAGGTAGCGCAGGTTGGCCTCATCTTCGACCAGCAAGATGGTTTCCGTGCCCGGTTCAACTTTTCGGAACTCCACAGGGGCGGCGGCGACCTGAGCGGCGGGTTCGCCCGTTGCGGCGACGCGTGGCAAGTAGATCTTGAACGTGGTTCCTCTGCCCACCTCGCTGTGGACCCAGATGTATCCCCCGCTCTGCTTGACGATGCCGTATACGGTCGACAAGCCGAGTCCGGTTCCTTTCGTTCCTTTGGTGGTGAAGAAGGGTTCGAAGATGTGCGACTGAGTTTCGTTGTCCATGCCGCCGCCGGTGTCGCTGATCGCGATCATGACGTAGTCGCCGGGCCGCAAAGGCGAGTGAAAGCGGGCGTAGTCTTCATCGAGCGTGACGTTGGACGTTTCGATCGTGAGCTTTCCTCCCGAAGGCATGGCATCCCGGGCATTGACGGCAAGGTTCATGATGACCTGCTCGATCTGCCCGGCATCGGCGCGTACCGGCCAGAGATTCGGGCTGGGAACCAGCACCAGGTCGATGTCCTCGCCAATCATGCGGGTCAGCATTTTAGTGTTTTCCGTCGCGACGTCGTTCAGGTTGACGATCCTGGGGGCCAGCATCTGTTTGCGGCTGAAGGCCAGCAGTTGCCGGGTCAACGACGAGGCGCGTTCGGCGGCGCTTGCGATTTCCTGCGCTGGACCGCGCAGTTGAGGCTCGGCCCCGAGACGTTCCAGGAGGAATTCCGAGTAGCCCGAAATCACCATCAACAAATTGTTGAAGTCATGCGCGATGCCACCCGCGAGACGGCCGACCGCTTCCATCTTCTGAGACTGGCGCAATTGTTGCTCAAGGACGCGGCGTTCGCTGACGTCCTCGGCAAACAGCTCGAACACGACCCCGCCATTCGCGTCGTTTGTAACCGAGCGGCCCGAAACGCGAACCACGGTCGTTGTGCCGTCTTTGCGTTTCCATTCCGCGGTTAGCCCCTTGAAGGGTTCTGAAGAGCGAAGGAAATCGGCGAGGTCGAACCACTGATCGTTATCGGCATAAAGGCCAAAAATATGCCGTCCCACCAATTCGTCGGCTGATGTGTGGCCGAGCAACACGAGGAATGCGGGATTCGCATCGAGAATCTTGCCAGTGGAATCACAACGGCAAATGCCATAGGGTGCGTTCGTCACCAGCGACCGGAAGTTCAGCTCAGAGCGCAACAAGCTCTCTTGCGTAGCACGCAACGCCGCGTTGAGCCAGCAGATCAGCATGGCCACGAAAAAGAACAGGGAGAGGCGGATGATGGCCGTGCGTGACTCGGCCGGGCTGTGCGGTCCGGTGAGGGAGTAGTAGGCGCTGACGGTGACGGCGAAAGCGGTAGCGACCACTCCCGGCTTCCAGCCCCCGTACCAGGCGCTTACCATCACGGCTACACCGAACAGGGCGAGGCGGCTTTCGGAAACATCGGCGAGCAGTATCGTGGGAATCAGTGCCAGTGCCGTACTGAGCACTGCCACTCCATACCGGAGTATGGGCGCACGTGCGGGAGGAATGCGGAGTAGGGGGAAGGTTACTCGCATAGGGCTAATGCTAGTTCCAAAATGGAAAACAGGATAGTTACAGGAGTTCATTCCGCTGCTGGAGGCGCGGTGGTCTCAGAACGTCCTGCGGCCACCCGGACAGAGGGCCGGTCGGACAAGGGCAGCATGATTCAGCTTGCATCTCCCGCCGGGAATCTGGACACTAGGCGGGTTGACCACATTCCATGAACATTGGACTCTTTGGCGGAACCTTCGATCCGATTCATCGCGGACATCTGGCCTTGGCGCGGGTGGCGCTGGACCAGTACAAACTGCATCGGATCTACTTCGTGCCGGCGAACATTCCACCCCACAAACAGCGCCAGCCCCTTTCGCCTTTCATCCACCGTTTTGCCATGCTGGTTCTAGCCACGGCGCAGGACAAGGCCTTCGTGCCTTCTTTGTTGGAGGCTCCCGAAGAAAGTGCTCTACCAATTCGAAAGAACCGCCAGGAAAAACCGAACTACACCATCGACACCATCCGCCGCCTGAAGCAGTCATTCAAGGCCAGCGACAAACTCTTCCTCCTGATCGGAATGGACGCCTTTGCCGACATCGCCAAATGGCACCAGGCCGAAGCGCTGTTCCGCGAGTGCGAGTTCGTGGTCGCCAGCCGCCCGGGGTATTCGCTGGCCGACGTGGCCAACGCGTTGCCCGAGAGCCTACGCCCGCGGCCGGAAGTGACGAAGCCCTTTCAGAAGCAGGCGGCCGCCGGTGATCTGGTTCTGAAGGGAGCGACCATCCACCTGCTTGAAGATTTGCATCAACCCGCCTCTGCAACAGCGATCCGACAAGCCGCCGCGGCCGGCAAGCCGCTGGGCCGCTTCGTAGATACGCCCGTGGCGGAGTACATCAAAAAAATGGGCCTATACAAATAGAGTAAGGCGGAGCCGTACAAATATAGAGTGGTGTTGCAGTTCTAAGTTTGGACGTTGTTTGCTCCTATAGGAGTCATCCTGAGCGGAGCCGTTCTTCAGGCGAAGCGAAGGATCTCGCGCGCAGACCGTTAGTGCGTTGCCGGAACCGCGCAAGATCGCCTCCGAAAGAGGCCAAAGTCCAAACTGCACGACCGACACGAAGAGAGTTCCTTGCTGGTCGGTTACAATAAAAGCCGCCTCACAGTTCAAGGAAGAACAACTAGCGACGGAATGAAGAAGAACCCTCTCAAACAGCAAATCGCCGCCGCCATCCAAGCCTGCCTCGAGAAAAAGGCCGAAGAACTCAGCATCCTGGAAATGGAAAAGGGGTCGGGAGCATTCACCGACTACTTCGTCCTGTGCAGCGGAACCAACCCGCGCCAAGTCCAGGCCATTGCCGACGAGGTGGAACTGCGTCTGAAAGCCGCAGATTTACGTCCGGCGCATGTCGAAGGCTACAACCAGGCAGAGTGGGTTCTGATTGATTACGTCGATTTCGTGGTGCACGTTTTCTCCGAAAAAGCGCGTAAGTTCTACGATCTGGAGCGGCTGTGGAAGTCGGCCAAGCGGCTGGAACCCGCCGATTTGAAGGCAATTCCCAGGAAGCGAAAGCTGGAGAGCCGGCAAGCCGCGCCGAAAAAGAAGAAAGTAAAGAAAGCCTCGTGATTCTACCTGGATTCTGAAGGCTCCCCCATGACATCGCACCCAGACTCCAAGCCGGATTGGGGAAACCAGTTTCGCCTCGTTGCCTCGGAGAAGTGGAAGGCAAAGTCGGCGGCCATGGGCCAGCCCGTGACCGGTGCGCTCGTAGACTACGCGCAACCGCGGCCGGGAATGCAAGTGCTGGATCTGGCCAGCGGGACTGGCGAGCCTGCAATCAGCTTGGCGTCTCGTCTGGGCGCGCACGGCCACGTCACCGCTCTCGATCTGAGCGCGGACCTTCTGGAGATCGCTACGCAGCGGGCGCGTTCACGCGGTCTCAAGAACTTCACCTCCCGGCAGTCGGACGCGCACAGCCTGCCTTTTCCCGACAACAGCTTCGATCTCGCCACCTCGCGCTTCGGCGTGATGTTCTTCCGCGATCCGGTCCTTGCCCTCCGCGACCTGCTGCGTGTTTTGCGCCCAGGAGCGCGGGCGTGCTTTCTGGCCTGGGGACCGTTCGATCAGCCCTATTGGCAGAGCATGATGGGTGTAGTGCATCGCCACGTAGGCGGGCCGTTGCTGAAGCCCGGTGGTCCGGACCCTTTCCGATTTGCCGAGCCAGGCAGCCTGTCGGCGGTTTTACGCAGTGCCGGATTCAATGCGGTTGAAGAGGAGACCAAAACGCTGCCGTGGACATGGCCTGGCCCGGTCGAAGAAGTCTGGGAGCAGGCACGGGCCGTCGCGGTTCCCTTTCGTCCAATGCTGGAGCGCGTGCCCACGGAGAAGTGGCCGCAGATCCACGCCGACGTGCATGCGGCCGTGCGCCAGTACTCGGACGGCGAGAATATCGCGTTCGGAGCGTCGATCATGCTGGCGTCGGGAAAAAAGTGAGGGGCTGAGTCCCTTGTGAAAATCAAGATTGCATGGATTGGCAAGACGAAAGAACCAGCGATCGCATCGCTGACAGAAGAGTATCTCAAGCGGATTTCGCGCTACGTGCAGGTGGAGGGGGTCACGCTGCGGGACGAGGCAGCATTGCTCGAAATGTGCGGACGGGCGGCGGGATCGAAGAGTGGGGCGAAATCTACGCTGGTGCTGATGGATTCGCGGGGCAAGGAATTCTCGTCCGAGCAGTTCGCCAAGTTCCTTGGAGGTTATCAGGACCGCAATCCTTTGCCGCTGGTCTTCGCCGTGGGCGGCGCGGACGGCTTCAGCGACGCCGCGCGAGCCGCGGCACAGCACACGCTGTCGCTCGGAAAGATGACTCTGGCACACGAATTGGCGCTGGTAGTTTTGCTGGAGCAAGTTTACCGCGCGTTTACGATTCTGAAGGGGCACCCATATCATTCCGGGCATTAAGTCGGTCGCCGGTTCACCGTTACCAATTCGTACTTTCTCCGATCAGGAACCCAATTCAGCATGGGGCGGAGCAATCGCGTATACATTCGATCCCGCTTGGTCGGTCGGATTACTAAAGGGCATGGTTCGCCTACGACTGTCGTCACCTTGTACGCCTGAGATGGGGAGCCGTATCACAGATGAGACAGTCTGTCTCACGACATCTCATATTGAGACGGCGGGAAAAATGAGGAAGCTCTATTATTTCGCGGCTTATCCCGATAGCGAATGCCTGCTCGTCTGCGACCATGAGCACAACACTGTCATCGCAGCGGTAGTTTGTATTTCGTCGGCCGGGGGGTATGTGATCGCTGTCGAGAACGGACGGTTGCGTGCCTTAACAGACGCGGAGGAAGCGGAGTTCCAGCACGCAATGTATGGCCCTGGCAAAGCAGGTTCGCTCGACGATATCCGTCGCTCGATGTTTAAGCTTCGATTTCGGCTTCGAATCAATGAAATGAATTGACCACAGTATGCTTGGGACTGTCGCCTAATCGCTGATGTATGCGGAAAGGCTTCGCAGAAGAGCGCTTCTTGAATTGAACCCTGGACAGTCTCATTTCTTCGGTGTATTTCCCGCTGCGCCAACTAGCACTTCCAGAATCTCCTGGGCCAGGTTGCCGGCATCCACACCTTCCATGTTGGTGAGGACGACGACTCCCGCCCGTTGCGCTGGCGCGATGGTAAACGCGGTGCTCGTTCCCTGCTGCCCACCGTTGTGACCCACCGACGCGATGCCACCCTCGCTGCCATTATCCCAGCCGAGAGCGTAGTCGTCCTTCGATCCGTCCAACGGCTTCAGCGGCGTCCACATCAAATCGCGCGTCGCGCGCCGAACCAGCTTGTCGTTCAGAATGGCCACTTCGAACCGCGCCATGTCTTCCGCCGACGCCAACCAGCCGCCACCCGGAATCTTGTAGCTCGAATCGAGGAAGTCGGCATTCTCGACTGTGCCCGACTCAGTTTTCTGATAGAACCGCGTGCGGTAGGGGATAATCGCAAAGCGATTGTCAACCTGCGTGTGCTCCATGCCGGCGGGCACAAAAACATTCTGCCGCTCGAAGTCCACGTACTTCGCTCCCGACGCTCCCTCGATCACGCAGCCTCGCCCTGACCGCAGATCCACATTGCAGGAACGAACGCCGGGGCCGACTCTCGCCCTACTGCGTGACAGTGGCCTGGTAGCTCACCGCCTGCCAGTGTCCCGTGCGGCGCACCCAGACACGGGTATACCGATATGGCCCGCTGAAGTCTTCCCCAAGCTGGTGGCCCTTCACGTCAGCCCGCGCCGTGACTACGGCCGTGTCGCCGTAGACGCGCACCACCATATCACTCACATTGATGGTGTCATAACGAAGCTGGCCACTCTTGCGCGCCGAGACCGTATCCTGCTTCGTCGTCACCTGGCCCAGAGGCGTGATGGCAACGTAATCGTCGGCGAGGGTTCTCTGCGAAAATTCGGCGTCGCGATGAATGCTGGCTTCCCGGGCCTGCCGCTCCATATCCACGATCTCTCGGATCGTCGACTGGTCGCCGGAATCGACGGACGCCCGGGGATGCACCGCGACATGCTGGGCCGAAAATGCCGGCAGCGCCACAAGCAGGGACCACAATAACACTGCACACTTGTTGATCACCATGAGACCTCCGCTGTTTGCGAGGGGACAGAGATCCGCCTGACCGAACTACGCAAGTTTGGATGCTGAAGTTCCGTGGAAAAGTTCCCATCCGCATTCATCTCGACATCAAAAACCTGCGAGCATTCACGAGTCATGCTGGAAACTATCTCCCTAAGAATGCAGACTGGCCGCAGCCGCTATCATTTGCATTTCTTGAAATACGAGCGGACACGCATCTCCTGAGGGCTGCCCCATAGCGCTGTCCCACCCACTGGGATCCAGCGCAAACCAATGAAAAAGCTCACTGCAACTCCCTTTCCATGCAGAATACGGCCCAAACCATTGACAAGATGAAGCCGACCGCTCCCCGCAGCGATGTTGCTTTGTCCAGTCCGGGACTGGACTGTCCACTATCGGACAGGAGTCTTTCCCAGTTCGTCTCTGGCGTGCTCCTATCAGCCCAAGATGGCCACGTACAGGCGAGGGCAGCTTCTAGTAGAATCAAACGTCGCTCCAGGCATGGCTGACATCCGTCGTGGTCTGATCATCGTGAATACCGGGCCGGGCAAAGGCAAAACTACCGCCGCCATGGGAACCGCTTTGCGAGCCGTTGGCCAGGGAATGCGGGTTCTGATGCTGCAGTTTCTGAAAGGTTCGTGGCACTACGGCGAGCTCGATGCCGTGCAGGCCTTCGGTGACAAGTTTGTCATGAAGCAGATGGGACGGGGCTTCGTGAAAGTAGGCGCGGAGAAACCTGATCCCGAAGACGTACGCATGGTCGAAGAAGCCTGGACCGAGGCTGATAAGGCGATTCAATCGGGGGAATGGGACCTGGTGGTTCTGGATGAGATCAACTATGCCATCAGCTACGGCATGCTCGATCCGGCCAAGGTCGTCGACAGCCTCAGGCGGAAACCAGAAATGGTCCACGTCATCTTGACGGGCAGGAACGCGCACCCCACAATTGTCGAGGCCGCCGATACGGTCACCGAAATGCGCCAGGTCAAGCACGCCTACGAAAAAGGCGTGATGGCGCAGAGAGGGATTGAATACTAGTTCCCGGTTCTCAGTTCTCAGTAAAATCATGATGCGGTTCTGCTGAGAACTGACATCTGAGAACTGCTTTTATGGCTTGGTTTAAACGCGAATCCGGCGAGTTGGACACCTCGGGCGAAAAAAAAGTCCGCACCGAAGGGTTGTGGGTGAAGTGTGAGAGCTGTCGCCAGATCATTTGGAAGAAGGATCTGGAAGAGAACATGAACGTCTGTCCGAAGTGCGACAAGCACTTCCGGATTGATGCCAGGACCCGGCTCGCCCAGTTGCTCGACGACAACCAGTACGAGACCTTCGACGGCAACATTTCATCTACCGACCCGCTGAAGTTCGTGGACTTGAAGCCCTATTCGTCGCGACTGAAACAGGCGCAGAAGGATACGGGCCTGAAAGATGCCATTATCAACGCTCAAGGCAAGCTGCTGGGGCACCCCGTTGTGGTTAGCGTGATGGAGTATTCCTTCATCGGCGGCAGCATGGGCGCGGTTGTGGGCGAAGCGATTACGCGGGCAGTCGAGCGCTCAGCGGATACGCGCACGCCTCTGATTATTGTGTCCGCATCCGGCGGCGCCCGCATGATGGAAGGCGTGATCAGCCTGATGCAGTTGGCGAAGGTTTCATCGTCGCTGGCGCGGCTGGATAAGGCCAGAGTTCCTTTCATCTCGCTCCTGACGGATCCCACCACAGGCGGCGTGACGGCCTCGTTCGCCATGCTAGGGGATTTGAACATCGCGGAACCAGGAGCTCTGATCGGTTTTGCCGGTCCGCGTGTGATTGAGCAAACCATCCGCCAGAAGCTGCCCCCTGGTTTCCAGCGCAGCGAATTCCTGCTCGAACACGGCATGCTGGACGCAGTGGTTCCCCGCAAGCAGCTCAAGCCCTACATCTCGCGAGCGCTGGAGTTTATGGCGGTGTAAGGCAGCTCTCGGCTATCAGCTTTCGGCCATCCGCTAACGCAATCGCATTCTTTTCGTCCGCAAGTGCGCTTCTATTCGAAGTCCCGCTACTCCCATGACAGGTCGTTTTCAGTCGTCGCCAAGGCTGGTAATCTGAGGGTTCAAGCTGATAGCTGACGGCTGACAGCTGAGAGCTGCTTCATGTCCTACGAAACCGCAGTCGCGAGCATGTTCGCGCTTGGGCACGAGCTGGCCCATACGCCGTCGAACAAGTTCGACTTGGCGCACATGCGCGTCCTGCTGAATGCCATGAACCATCCCGAGCGGGCATTCCCGGCCGTGTTGATCGCTGGGACCAATGGCAAAGGCTCGACAGCCGCCACTCTCGCCTCAATCCTGCGGGCTTCCGGGCTGAAGACGGGCCTCTACACCTCGCCTCATCTGATTCGGATCAACGAGCGCATCCGGGTGAACGGAAAAGAAATCAGCGACGGCGACTTTGCTGGCTTGCACGGCGAAGTCGATCGCGTGGCGGAACGACTGGTCGCGCAAAGAGAGTTGCCCTGGCATCCCAGCTTCTTCGAGATGATGACGGCGATCGCATTCTCTTATTTCGCGCGAGAGCGGGTGGACATCGCAGTGCTCGAAGTCGGTATGGGAGGCCGGCTGGATGCGACGAATGTTGTGGAGCCGCTGCTCAGCGTGATTGCCGACATCTCCCTCGACCATCAGAAGTTTCTGGGCAATACAGTGAGGGAGATCGCGCGCGAGAAGGTCGGAATCATTCGGCCCGGCAGCGTGGTTGTGACCCTGCCACAACAGCCGGAAGCCAACGACGTAATCGGCAATACGATTCTCGATTTGGGGGCGCGCGGGGTCAGCGCCGTGCAGTATGTGCCGCCGGTCTCGCCGGGGAGTACCGAGTACCTGGTACCGAGTACCGAAAAAAAGCGTTTCACCGCCGAGCGCGCAGAAAACGCCGAGAAAAACGGCGGCGAGTATTTTTACCAATACCCACTGCAAATCATGGGGAAACAGATTCTGGTGGAGTCGCCTCTCGTGGGGCGACATCAGTTGCGCAATGTAGCCCTGGCCCTCGCCGCGGCCGAGGAGTTGGCCAAGCTGGGACTCGTTCGCATCACGCCGGAATCGATTGAGTGCGGAATTCGCGAGACGCGCTGGCCAGGACGCTTTCAAATCCTCTCCGCCCGGAGCGGTTGGCCGGAGATTGTGCTCGATGTGGCTCATAATCCGGCCGGAGCGTGGGCCCTCCGCTCCGCCCTTTCGGAGCGCTATGACAACCGTCCGCTGATTTTCGTTTTCGCGGCCATGCGCGACAAGGCAATCTCAGAGATGACAGAAATCCTGTTCCCCTTGGCCGACCGGGTGATTGTTACGCGGCCGGAGAATCCAAGGTCGGCGTCCCCGGAAGAGATTCAGCAGGCCGGTAGCCGCACGGGAGCTGAGATTGAGCCCGTTGCCGAGATTGGGGCGGCTCTCGAGCGAGCTCGTAGGGCCTCGGGACCGGACACAGTCATCGTAGTGACCGGTTCGATTTATCTGGTCGGAGAAGCAATGCGTCTCCTGGGAGTGAGAACCTGAGCGACGTTTGTATGTACATTTATGTATGAAGAATGTTCTTGCAGGAACATTAGTGGAAATCTTTTACTTCGCCGAATGGACGGCCGAGGGGTTTTGGGCCGGTTGAAGGGCGGCTGCACCTCGCGAGCCGGTTCACCTAGAATGGAAGTGTGCAGGAAGTGAATTCATCAGTTGATCGGGTGGAAAACGGCCACTCGGAAAGCGGCACCCCCGGGCCCGTGCCGGTCGCTTCTTCGCGACGAAGTCCCAACGCCATTCCCGGTGTGGAGTACGGCTGGCTGAGCCGGTTGCGTTCCTACTTCTTCTTTGATCCTCTGATTTGGTTTTACACGCTGGTGATGGGGCTGAGCGCTCTACCGGGCGGGCTCTTTGACTTCGACGGAAGGCGCCTGCACTGGTTTTCAACCACATGGTCGTGGCTGATCATGAAGACGATCTTTTCGCCCGTCACGGTGACGGGCCTCGACAAGATCGACACGTCGAAACCGCATGTCTATGCGGTCAATCATGCATCGGCTCTCGACATTCCAGTGCTCTACGTAAATCTGCCGTTTCAGTTCCGCATCGCCTTTAAGAAAGAGCTGCTGTCCTATCCGGTCGTGGGTTGGCAGCTGAAGCGGTCAGGGCAAGTTTGCATCGATCAGCAGAATCCGTCGCATTCCATCAGCAGCATTCGCGCGGCGCTAAAGGGTCTGAAGGCCGGGTTGCCGCTGGTGATTTTTCCCGAAGGTGGGCGCTCGCCTGACGGCGAGATTAAGCCGTTTCTGCCCGGGGCATTTTTTCTTGCCATCAAAGCGCAGGTGGATATTGTTCCCGTGGCGCTGGTCGGAACCTACGAGTTGCTGCCGATGAACACCTATCACATCAAGAGTCGTCCGCTGGAAATGCGGGTGGGCGAGCCCATCTCGACGATCGGTTTGAAAGGGCACGACTTGCAAGCGCTTTCGGCCCGGGTGCAAAAGGCCGTCGAAGCCTTGTACTACAAGAACTAAGTGCCAGGCTCATTTCGTCCGCCACGAATCTGAGTGTCGCTCCGCACGACCGCTACGCCAATTGCCTTTCCCATGCCCGGCTGCTCGTGTCCGTGGGAACGGACTGCATCTCCTTATCGAGCTGATCCACGCTCCCGGGCGTCAGGAGCTTGATTTCATCTGCGGGGATGCCCGCCCTGCATGTTTCCTGCATGACGCGCTCGGCAGCCGCCCGGGTGCTGAATACTCCACTGATCGCTTCCATAAGTCACCTCGTCAACGCTCTTCAAGCGCGAATGAGTATAGGTAAGTCCGGACTTGGCGGAGGACATAACACCGCCCACACGAAAACTAGGAGTTCGATGCAGAAACCCAGGGAGACGCACCAGGAAATCAGTGAATTGAATTTTCCTGCCCGTAACTTTTCTTGTGGCCACGGCGTTACCCTTACGTAAGACCAAACCGCGGAGAATTCGTTGAAGGCTCTGAAGAAAGAAGCGGACGAGCGGCTTCTCATCGAAGCTGCCCAGCAGGACCCCGCCCGCTTTGCCGAGCTCTACGAAATCAACTTCGAACACGTGTACGCCTACGTTGTGCGCCGAGTGGGAAACCGGACTGAAACCGAAGATCTCACCTCCGAAGTATTTCACCAGGCATTAGCGAACCTCAAACGATTTGAGTGGCGCGGCATTCCGTTTGCCGCATGGTTATTCCGCATTGCGGCGAACCTGATTTCGGACCGCTGGCAGCGCTCCGGGCGGGAAATCCCGGACGATTCGGGACACATCGAGTCGGCGCAGGTCAGTCCGGCAGAAATCGCCGAAGTAGAACGCCGGGCCACGTTGTTTCAGCTAGTGGACACTTTGCCCGCCGAACAACGGCGTGTGGTTGTGCTGCGTTTTGTCGAACAGAAAAGTATTAAGGAAGTGGCGCGGGAGATCCGCAAAACCGAGGGGGCAGTGAAGCAGCTACAGTTTCGCGCGCTGAGTAACTTGAAGGCGCGCATGGAGGGTGCCGATGCCTAAGCGCTCTCTACATTCCGGGAATGGCGACCAGAACAAGATCAACCAGAAGAAGATCGAGCAGCTGAACAAAGCGGTGGACGCGATGCTTGCCCGCGCAGACGGCAAGCTGGGCAAGGTGGAAGCGGGCGTCGGGTCTTTGGTGCGCATCGCGGCGGAATTGCGCAATCTGCCGAGTGCGAGTTTCAAGGCACGATTGAAATCTGAATTAGAAGGGAGAAAACGTATGTCCACCGTTGCTGAACCAGTCGCAGCCGTCCGCACGACTGCATCACCCAGTTTGACCTTTAAGGAGGCCGCCAAGGCGATTGAGTTCTATACGAAAGCTTTCGGCGCGCGCGAAACATTCCGATTTGAAGCCGGAGGGAGCATTGCGCACGCTGAGATCGCGATCGGAGAATCGATCGTCATGCTGTCGGAGGAGTGGCCGGAAGGCGGCCGGTTCAGCGCGGAGACGCTCGGCAACTCGCCCATCTCGGTGGTCGTCCACGTCGCCGATGTGGATGCGTTTGCGGAACGTGCGGTCGCCGCAGGAGCGAAGGTACTCCGGCCCCTGAAAGACCAGTTCTACGGGCACCGTGACGTGACCGTTGTCGACCCCTTTGGCTACAACTGGACCGCAGTCACGGTGAAGGAAGAAATGTCGGTTGAGGAAATGCACCGGCGGATGAAGGGGATGACGACAGGCCCGGAGGGTGGACAACTTCCGAAGGGCGGGAAAGGCGTGAACCCGGTTCGTCCTGGATTCCGCATGGTAACGCCGTACCTGGTCGCCGAAGATGGCAACGCGCTCCTGGATTTTACGAGGGACGTTTTCGGTGCGGAGGAAATGGCGCGAGTGATGACGCCGATCGGCGGCGTACACGGTGAGTTGCGCATTGGCGATTCCATCGTGATGATGGGTGGCGGCACCCCGGGCCACAAGTTCCCGGCAACGCTGCAACCCAACGCGCTGCATGTCTACGTGAAAGATGCCGACGCTGTGACCAGGAAAGCTGTGGCGGCAGGGGCGAAGCTGATTGACGACGTGCGCGATCAGGAGTACGGCGAGCGCTCATCGACGGTGAAGGATCCCGCGGGCAATTATTGGTACATCGCCACGGCTAAGGGCGAGAGCTATGTTCCCAAGGGGTTGCACAACGTGAATCCGTACCTGCATCCGCGGCGGGCCGAACCGCTGATCAGCTTCCTGAAGCGTGCGTTCGGGGCGCAGGAAGTGGCCAAGTACGCGTCGCCGGATGGCGTGGTTCACCACGCCGTGATTCGCGCTGGCGATTCGGTGGTGGAGATGGGCGAGGCTCACGGGAAGTACGAAACGATGCCCGCAATGTTCTACCTGTACGTGCCGAACATGGACGCGGTCTATCGGCAGGCAGTAGCTGCAGGTGCGACTTCGTTCCAGGAGCCGACCGACCAGCCCTACGGCGATCGCAACGCCGGTGTGGCGGACGCGTTCGGGAACAAGTGGTACATCGCCACGCACATCAAAGATGTGAGCTAGCGGTCAATCGTTGCTGCTGGCAAGAACCGGGCCACCTTGGCTTATGACGACACGGGGACTCTGATAAACAATGGAGTCCCTGAATCGTTTTGCCGGATTCTTTACGCCGAAGGTGTGGGTACGTCCCCCACGGCCTTCGGCTGCCTTGCTGCCCTCGTATTTCCAGTCCTCTTGGCTAAGGAACGGAATGTCGACTCTCCAGATTGCGACGATCCTGCCAGGCTTCAAACGTTGTGTTTTATCTATTGCATACCGCCAAACGATGTACCAACCGGAATGGTTGTAATGCGACTGCAACGCCCATGACCGAGTCGAGCCCTTGGATTCCAGTGCACGCTCTGGCGGGGGATCGAGCTTTCCGCGCAAGGAAAGCTCGGGAAACCTTTGCTGAGCCACGTCGGGATGCTTATGTTTCTTGTAGGGGCTGAGGGCGTGAAGGGCCTGCACGCCGATGATACCGACGATTCCGCTAAAGACGTTAGCCTGCTCGAAGTAGATGTCAATGAGTTCGGCTGCACGGGCTTCCACGTGTTCGATGGATTCGCGAATGTGGTTGACATTCAACTCAGGAGGAAGTGGGACCGAGCGGTCGAAACCCTTTGAATCGAAAGGCATTGCAACTGCAAGGTCTCACGATTCATCGAGTAGCGCAAGGCTCTGTTGCCGAGCACTGCCGTGAGAGGCACCTTGATGACTATTGCTTTTCCCGCTTCCATTCAAAGCCGCAAGTCCCGGGATTCCATCTGCCGCCATCTGAAAGAAAGCGGGATCGTGCTCAAGACCAATGCTCTCGTAGCCAACTGACACCGCTGCCGCAATCGTAGATCCGCCGCCCATGAAAGGATCGAGCACAACTCCCCTGCCGAGCGGCAACGATGCGCGCACGATCTGTCGCATGAAGGATTGGGGCTTCAACGACGGATGTGGGGAAATCGCTCGCTCTTCGGGCCGCGTCGGTGCGGAGGAAATCACGTCCGAAAATGGAGCCTCCATAGAAACTCGGCGGAGTCCACCAGTTTTCCACTTCCGCAGATTGTCCTGTACTCTTCCATCGCAAGGTTTTCGGAAAAGGCCCCAGGGCTCCCAAGCTGAACGGGGCATAACCGTGACTTCCGGGAATTCCTCGTGAGCGTTCTTCGGCCGGTCGCCTCCCCGGAGTGTCTGAACGAGACGGATAATCTCACCTCGTTTTTCAAACCCACTTTGCATGAGCGGCAAGTAAACGAGGTGTGAAAGGAGCGGGTTCGTAGCAATCAATAAGTGACCTCCCGGCACCAAGACGCGAAGGGCGCGCTGAGCAAACTTGGAGAAAAACTCCCTAAGGTTGGCCCGTTCCTCATCCGAGAGAACTGTGAATCTTGGCAACGGGCTGCGCGTACAGCCGTCGAAAGAAGGTGGAATGCGCCACACGCCACCACGGCCCTTCCGCAGCTTTTCTTTTTCCGTGTGGGTATACTCTTTTAGTCCGTAGGGCGGGTCAGTAACGATGGCGTGCACCGTGTTAGCTGGACGGGCATCCATCCATTCGAGACAGTCAATCAGATGAAGGCTGTACTTCACGCCGCCTGTGCGCGAGGTGATCTGGGTTTGAGTGGTTGTGGCCGGAGCAGCCATACCCTTGATAAGTACCACGATTCGGGGTTACCTGGGTATCCAAAACGTCGTCGCTCGGACCTGGTGTTTCCTGACTTCGTTGGTTTCCCAATTTGATCCGGGCCCCGAGCCCCGCGCCCGGTTTGACCCTCCCGAATCCCTTCAATAGACTGAAAGATTCAGAACACCTGCAGGTCCCACATTATGGCAGACAGCATTCATGTGAAGCTCCCCGACGGGAGCGTAAAGGAAGTTCCCAAAGGTACGACTGCGCTCGATATTGCGAAGTCGATCAGTCCGCGGCTGGCGGACGCGGCGCTGGCGGCGAAAACCAACGGCGACCTCATCGACCTGACTCGTCCCTTGGATAAAGACACCGATTTGCACCTTCTGACGGACAGAGATCCCGAGGCGCTCGAGGTCTACCGGCATTCGTCCGCACACCTGCTGGCGGCGGCCGTTCTTGAACTTTTCCCCGAGACCAAACTCGGTCATGGTCCCGCGACCGAGACCGGATTCTTCTACGACTTCTACCGTCCCACTCCGTTCACTCCCGAGGATCTCGAGAAGATCGAGAAGAAAATGCAGGAACTGGTGCAGCAGAACATTCCGTATGCACGCGAGTTTCTGCCTCGCGATCAGGGGCTGGCAGAGTTTAAAAAGGAAGGCGATTTCATGAAGTGCCATTTCATCGAGCAATTCACCAAGCCCGATGAAAAGATCTCAATCTACCGCACGGGGAAGTTTACGGATTTCTGCCGCGGGCCGCACATCCCGTCTACCGGAAAGATCAAGGCGTTCAAGCTGTTCAACATCGCAGGCGCCTATTGGCTGGGGGATGAGAAGAATCCGCAGCTGCAGCGCATTTACGGCACGTCGTTCTTCTCGAAGAAAGACCTCGACGATTATTTGAAGCATGTCGAAGAAACCAAGAAGCGCGATCACCGCGTGTTGGGGAAACAGCTTGACCTATTCTCGATTCAGGAACTCGCCGGGCCCGGACTGATCTTCTGGCATTCCAAGGGCGGAATTATCCGCAAAGAGATGGAAGACTGGATGCGCGCAGAGTACATCAAGCGCGGCTACTCCTTGGTCTACACGCCACACGTCGCCAGGCGTCAGTTGTTCTACACCTCGGGACACGAGGGGTACTACTCGCAGAACATGTTCGACGCTATGGAACTCGACGACGCCGAATATCGTTTGAAGCCGATGAACTGCCCCGGCCACATTCTGATTTACAAGGATTCGCTGAAGTCGTATCGCGATCTGCCGGTGCGTCTGGGCGAACTGGGAACGGTGTATCGCTACGAGCGTTCCGGCGTGATGCACGGCCTGCTGCGCGTGCGCGGGTTTACGCAGGACGACGCGCATATCTTCTGCACCCCGGAACAGATTGAAAGTGAGATTGCGGCCTGCCTCGAGTTCGCGCTCGACGTGCTCCGGGATTTCGGCTTCGACAAGTTCCAGACCGAGCTCTCCACTTGGAATCCCGAGGATCGAAAGAATTTTGTGGGCAGTGAAGATCAGTGGAACCACGCGACCCAATCGCTCGAAAACGTTTTGAAACAGCGGGGCATCGAGTACAAGACGATTCCAGGCGAGGCCGCGTTCTACGGCCCAAAGATCGACATCAAGCTGGTGGACGCGATCGGGCGGCTGTGGCAGCTTTCGACGGTGCAGTTCGATTTCAACCTGCCGCAGCGCTTCGGGTTGGAATATGTGGCCGAGGATGGCTCACGCAAGCAGCCAGTCATGGTGCATCGCGCGCTGTACGGATCGGTGGAGCGCTTCTTCGGAGTGCTGATCGAGCACTACGCGGGCGCGTTTCCGGTTTGGCTGTCGCCGGTGCAGGCGGTGATGATCCCCATCAGCGAGCGCCATGCGGAGTATGCGAACAAAGTCGCCGATCAGCTCAAAGCCATTGGCGTGCGCGTAGAGGTGGACGCGCGCAATGAAAAGATGAATGCCAAGATCCGCGAGCACGCCATGCAGAAAGTGCCGTTCCTGCTGGTGGTCGGAGATAAAGAGGCCGAGGCGGGGAAGGTGAACGTACGCTCGCGCGGGAAAGAGAAGACGGAGGACATGCAGGCGGCGGACTTCGTGGAGAAGATCAGAAAGCTGATCGCGGAAAAGAGTCCGGGAGTCGACTAGAGCTGCTCTTGTGTAGGAGCGGCCGACCTCGGCTGTCCTTACGTGAGCTGTGCGGTACCATGTTCCCGTGCATTCACTGGCGGAGCGCGTGCTTTCCCATATTCGGCGGCAGGAACTGCTGAGGGCTGGGGATCGCGTTGGCGTGGCCGTCTCCGGTGGGATTGATTCCGTTGCGCTATTGCGGCTGCTGCTGGAGTTGCGGGGCGAACTGGGGATTGTCCTCTCTGTTGTTCATTTCAACCACAAGCTGCGCGGAGTTGAATCCGACGCCGATCAAGAATTCGTCGCGAATCTGGCTCGCGAATACGATCTGGAGTTTTATATCGACAGCGACGATGTGGCGGAGCACGCGGCGGGGGAGAGCATCGGCTTGGAGGCGGCGGCGCGTGAATTGCGGTATGGTTTTTTTCGCAATCTGCTCGGAGCAGATGGCGTGGGTGAACCTCAGGGGCTAAAGCCCGATTTAGCCGATTCCGCTTTACGCGGCCCTGAAGGGCCGCTCTTCCACCAATCCTCCCTGAAGAAGATCGCCACCGGTCACACCCTTGACGATCAAGCCGAGACCGTACTCATGCGGATAATTCGCGGCGCGGGTTTGCGAGGCATGGGGGGGATTCATCCGCGGATTTTGGTGGAAGACGACGACGGAGAAGTTTCCGGCGAGATCGTGCGTCCCCTGCTCGCGGTTCGTCGCCGCGAACTGGAACAGTATCTCAAGGACATCGGGCAACCCTGGCGCGAAGATTCGACCAACATCGATGCCCGGTTCACGCGAAATCGCGTTCGGAAGCTGGTTGTCCCCCTGCTGGAGCAGGAATTCAATCCTGCGATTGCGGAGAATCTTGCGGAGTTGGCAGAGATCGCGCGTGGCGAAGAAGACTACTGGGAGAACGAAATCTCCGGTTGGCTAGGGACCACGGTCCAGTGGTCGCAGCCGGACTGGGCACGAGCCGTTTCCCCCGAGGTCGGTCTGGTTCAGATCGCGCCGCTCGGTACCCAGTTGTCAGCTTCTTCACAGGACTCTGAACTGCGGTCGAGAATCGATAATGCCGCGTGGCTGGTGATGAACGCATCCGTGAGCCGGATGTGGTTTCTCGGCGAGCCGATCGCCGTACAGCGCAGGCTGGTGAAGGCGATCGGCGAGAACGCCGGGATTCCCCTGGAGTTCAAGCACGTGGAAGAGATCCTGCGCGTCGCGGCCGAAGACGGCTCGTCCGCCAAGGAGCTGTCGCTGCCGTTGGGCTGGAGGGTGGTGCGGCGATCGGAGGAGTTGGTATTCGTAACTCCCGATTTGCGGGAGCCGTCGCTGCCACAGGACTACGAATACGAACTTCACCTGCCCGGGCAAATCAACGTTTACGAGGCAGGCTCATCAATCGAAGTGCGGCGTGTTCCCGCTGGCGCGCAGCCGGGGTATAATCCTGACCACCTCTTGGATGCGGAATCCCTGCCCGGACCGTTAAGGGTGCGGAACTGGCGTCCTGGGGACCGATTTTGGCCGGCCCATACGAAGTCCCCCAAGAAGATCAAGGAACTGCTGCAGGAGCGTCATGTAGCCCAGCCGGAGCGCAGGTCCTGGCCGGTAGTCGTGAGCGGGAACGAGATCGTGTGGGTGCGCGGGTTTTTGTCGCCGGCTAAACTTCGGGCGAAATCAGGGCGAGCGGCGCTCCTGATCGTGGATACGCCCTTGGCCGAGCCGACCACGGAACATTGAGCAGCGTCGTGCCGGGGAGGCACGCAAATTTCATGAACCCGAGAGTCGAGCGCCTTCGACAGGTCATCTCCACGGAGCAGATTCAGAAGCGAGTCAAGGAACTGGGCCGGCAAATCTCCGACGACTACAAGGGGCAGACGATCCAGATGCTGGCGGTCCTGGAAAATGCCTTCATGTTTCTGGCGGACCTGGTGCGAGCTGTCGATGTACCGGTCGTCTGCCAATTCATTAAGCCCAAGTACAGCCGGACGCAGGGAGGCTCCGCCAGCGAGGTCATGGAGATTTTCTTCAGCCACGAGCCTGACATCCGGGGCCAGCACATCCTGCTCGTGGAGGGGTTGGTGCATTCCGGCGTGACCAGCGAGTTCCTGATGAGCGATCTGCGGGCTCGCGGGGCGGCCTCCGTAAAGTTGGTGACCCTAGCCGACCGGCAGTCGGCGCGCCGCGTGCCCTTGCAGCCGGATTATTTCGGGTTCCTCGTGAACGAGACTTTTCTGGTGGGCTATGGTTTGGGGGCGGTCGAGCAGACGAACCGTAACCTGCCCTACTTGGCGGCGGCAAATCCAAGGCCCCCAGTCACTTAAGTCACACCAACTGGAACGGGCCTTTTTCCCAGGGAAAAGGTAGAATAAGATTTCAAGGGATTTTGCCAATCGAAAGTCGGGGAAGGGCATCTAATCGCTGTAGGAGCCTCGGGGGTTGGTGTAGGCAGCCGCCCGTAGTGAATTCAGGAGTTTCTAAGTGAACTCAACTGTAAAGACCGGATTGTTTTGGCTGCTGATCGTGATCTCGGCGGTTCTGCTATGGCAAGTGGTCAAGAGCGCGCGTGACGGCCAGAAAGATACAGAGTTAAACGTCAGCCAGTTCATGACTGACGTGGACCAGGGGAACATTCGGGAGTTGACCGTCAACGGCATGGAGGTGCGCGGCAAGCACAAAGACGGTTCCGCGTTCCACACCACCGCGCCGAGCAACTACTTCACCCCGGAGATGCTGAAAAACCTGCAGAGCAAGGGCGTCAACATCACGTTCCGCGATATCAATAGCGGAAGCTTGCCGTTGCAACTGCTGGGGACCTGGGCGCCATTGATTCTTTTGGGCGCGTTGTGGTTCTTCATGATCCGGCAGATGCAGACCGGAGGCAACAAGGCGCTGTCGTTCGGCAAGAGCCGGGCGCGGCTGCTCTCCATGCAGCAGAAGAAAGTCACGTTCAAAGATGTGGCTGGCGTGGAAGAGGCCAAGGAAGAGCTGCGCGAGATTATTGAGTTCCTGCGCGAGGCGCAGAAGTTCCAGAAGCTGGGCGGGCGCATCCCCAAGGGTGTGCTGCTGGTCGGACCTCCCGGCACCGGCAAGACGCTGCTGGCTCGCGCGGTTGCGGGCGAGGCGAATGTTCCCTTCTTCTCGATTTCGGGCTCGGACTTCGTAGAAATGTTCGTCGGGGTCGGCGCCAGCCGCGTGCGCGACTTGTTCGAGCAGGGCAAGAAGAACGCTCCGTGCATTATCTTCATCGACGAAATCGATGCCGTCGGAACGTCATCGCGGCGCTGGCCTCGGCGGTGGACACGACGAACGCGAACAGACTTTGAATCAATTGCTGGTGGAAATGGACGGCTTCGAATCGAACGAGGGCGTCATCCTGATGGCGGCGACCAACCGTCCAGACGTGCTGGATCCCGCGTTGCTGCGGCCCGGACGTTTTGACCGGCGCGTCGTCGTGAGCCGCCCGGATGTGCGCGGCCGCGAGGAAATCCTCCGCGTCCACACCCGCAAGATTCCTCTGGCGGAAGATGTCGATCTTTCCGTCTTGGCTCGTGGCACGCCGGGATTCTCCGGCGCTGACCTCGCCAACATGGTCAACGAAGCCGCGCTGGCAGCGGCCCGGCAGAATCGCAAAGCGGTTTTGCAGTATGACTTCGAGTTGGCCAAAGACAAAGTCCTGATGGGCGTGGAGCGCAAGTCGCTGCTGCTCACCGACGAGGAAAAGAAGAACACGGCTTATCACGAGGCGGGACATGCGCTCGTGGCGGCGAAAATGCCGAACTCCGATCCTCTGCACAAGGTCACGATTATCCCGCGCGGCATGGCGCTGGGCGTCACCATGCAGTTGCCCATCGATGATCGACACAACTACTACAAGAACTATCTGGAGACCGAGATCGCCATCCTGATGGGCGGCCGCATCGCGGAGGAGTTGTTCCTCAACTGTATGAGCACTGGGGCGGGCAACGACATCGAGCGGGCCACTGAAATGGCACGCAAAATGGTCTGCGAGTGGGGCATGAGCGATTTGGGCCCGATGACGTTCGGCAAGAAGGAAGAGCAGATCTTCCTGGGCCGCGAGATTGCCCAGCACCGCGATTACAGCGAGGACACCGCGATCAAGATCGATCAGGAGGTCCGCAAGCTGGTCAACAAGGGCTACACCACGGCTAAGCAACTCCTGTCCGATAATCGCGATGTGCTCGAGCGGATTGCCCGGGCTTTGATCGAGCGCGAAGTTCTCGACGCCAACGAGATCAAGATGCTCGTCGAGGGCCAGGAACTGCCGCCGGTTCAGCCTCCACCGTCCTCCAAGGACGATGGTGTGCAACACGTCATTAAGCCGGAGCTGCAGCCGGGGCGCGCCAAGGGCGGGGAACGGCCAGCCACGGCGTAAGGAGATTGCAAGCTGAAACTTTAGGGGCGGCCTCGCGGCCGCCCCCTTTGGTTTTGAAGCGCTTCTTGTAGCGCCTGCATCTTGCCGGCTGTCGCGAGGGCGTCCTCGCCCTCGGCGCGGCGGGCGTGGACGCCTGCCGAACAGCCGCCGGGGACGGCGGCGCTACTTTTTTCGGCCTGTTACTCAGTCGATTCGGCGCTTTTCGAGGGGCTTAAGAAATGCATCTTTGTGGTATAATTTAACCAGCCATAAGATGACCCTAAGTATTAGGAATTTCAATAACTTGAAGTCCTTTTGCATAGGGATTTCGAGCGCTTGAATCGGGACGAAATTTCCGGCCGAATTCCAGGAATTCGCAGCACCAGTTCGAAGAAAAAATCGGGACATTTTCGCGGAGCGGAATGGCCACTAAAGAGATCAATACCCCCATCGTCGACACCAAGACAAAAAACGGAACGGTAACCCCGATTACCTCAGCGAACGGCGGTGGCAACGGCAGCAACAGCGACTACAATGCCGACTCCATCAAAGTGCTGGGCGGCATGGAGGCGGTTCGCAAGCGTCCCGCCATGTACATCGGATCGACGGGCGAACTCGGCTTGCATCACCTCGTGTACGAAGTTGTCGACAATTCCGTCGACGAAGCTCTCGCGGGATTCGCCACCAAGATTGAAGTCACCATCCATCTCGACAACTCCATCACGGTCATCGACGACGGGCGCGGCATTCCTGTCGACGACATGGTCATCGACGGCGAGAAAGTTTCCGCGGCGCAAGTGGTGATGACCACGCTGCACGCTGGCGGAAAATTCGATTCGTCGACCTATAAAGTTTCCGGCGGACTGCACGGTGTAGGTGTTTCGTGCGTGAACGCCCTGAGTGAAGATCTGGAGCTTGAGATCTGGCGCGACGGCGCTACCTGGCAGCAAAATTATTCCAAGGGCGATCCCACCAACAAGCTGAAGAAAACGGGCGCAACTAAGAAGCGCGGGACGAAAGTTCACTTCCTGCCCGACCGCTCAATCTTTACCGCCACCGAATACAACTACGACACACTCGCGCAGCGCCTGCGCGAACTCGCATTCCTCAACAAGGGATTGCTGATCACCCTGACCGATGAGCGCGCCACCGATTCGAAAACCGGCGAGCCCAAGCAAACGGACTTCAAGTACAACGGCGGGATCGCGGAATTCATCAAGCATCTCAATCGCGGCAAGCAGGTGCTGCATGACAAGCCCATCTACATGGAAGACGACCGCAACGGCGTGCACATGGAGATTGGACTGCAGTACAACGATGCATATTCGGAGTCGGTGTTCAGCTTCGCCAACAACATCAACACCGTCGACGGCGGCACGCATCTTTCTGGATTCCGCACCGCGCTGACCCGCACCATCAACTATGCCGGCCAGCAGATGGGGTTGTTCAAGGACGTCAAAGAAAATCTGACCGGCGACGACGTGCGCGAAGGACTCGTTGCCGTAATCAGCGTGAAGCTGCCGCAGCCTCAGTTCGAAGGTCAGACCAAGGGCAAGCTGAATTCCGACATCGCGGGCACGGTCACGCAGTTCGTAAACGAGCGCCTGGGCGCGTTCTTCGAGCAGAACGCCACCGTCGGACGCAAGATCATCAACAAGGCGGTCGATGCCGCGCGCGCCCGCGAAGCAGCACGCAAGGCTCGCGATCTCACGCGCCGCAAAGGTGCACTCGATTCCGGCGGGCTGCCCGGCAAGTTGGCGGATTGTTCGGAACGCGATCCCAACCGCTGCGAACTCTTCCTGGTCGAAGGCGAGTCGGCCGGTGGGACGGCGAAGCAGGGCCGCGACCGCCGCTTCCAGGCGATCCTTCCGCTGAAGGGCAAGATCCTGAACGTAGAAAAAGCGCGTTACGACAAGATGCTGGCGCACGAGGAAATTCGCGCCATGATCACCGCCCTCGGCACCGGCATTTCGAAGGAAGATTTCGATCCCACGAAAGTGCGCTACGGCAAGATCATCCTGATGACCGATGCTGACGTGGACGGAAGCCACATCCGCACGCTGCTGCTGACGTTCTTCTTCCGGCACATGCAGGATCTGATCAAGCGCGGAAACGTGTTTATCGCGCAGCCGCCGCTGTTCTCGCTCAAGAAGGGCAAGTCCCAGCAGTACATCAAGGACGAGCGCGAGTTCGTCAAAGTCATGGTAAAGCGTGCGGCCGATGGCCTGACCGTGCGTTATGGCGAGGGCGCCGCCAAGATCGAAGGCAAAGATCTGGCCCGCTTCATGACGGTGCTCGACGAGTACCTGGGCTTCTTCGAAAAGCTGGACAAGCGCGTGCGCAACGAGCGCGTCACCGAACTTGTTCCCAAACTCGACTTGGCCAAGCGTGCCGATTTTGAAGGCGACAAGAACACGCCGCCCAAGAAAATCGAGCGCCTCGAAAAAGAACTGAAGAAGCTTCAGAGGGAAGAGGGCTTCAAGAGCGTCGAGGCGCGCTTCGACGAAGAGCACAATCTGTGGGAAGTGAACTTCGTCAACAAGCACGGGGCAGAACACATCATCAACTGGGTGCTCGCCTCCAGCGCGGAATGCCGGCAGCTGATCTCGAAGTACAAGCAGATCGAACCCTACATGGAGCCGCCGTTCGTGGTCGAGACGCTGGCCAAGGTCGCGCCCGCGGGCGGCAATGGCGAAGGCTCCGAGGGCGAGGCTGCATCCGCCGTCGGAGACAACAGCGAGAAGAAGACGGCCAAGCCTGCCAAGCGAAAGACCGAGATCGAAGTAGTGGAGAAGGCGAATGTCCGCGACCTTCGCGATTATGTCATCAACGAAGGACGCAAGGACTTCACCATCCAGCGCTACAAGGGTCTCGGCGAGATGACCGCGCCGCAGTTGTGGGAGACGACTATGGATCCCGAACGGCGTACCCTGCTGTCGGTGCGGCTCGAAGACATCGCCGAGTGCGAGACTATCTTCACCACGCTGATGGGCGAAGACGTGGAAGCTCGCCGCAAGTTCATCGAAGAGAACGCTCTGGATGTGAAGAATTTGGACATCTAGAACTCTTCGGCCGCGGAACTTCACAGATTCACGCGGACAACAAATAAAGGGCGGCCTTCGGGTCGCCCGTTTTGTTTGCGGTCGCACCCCGGCCCTAACGGCTTACAATGTGCGGTTATGATTCGACTGCGTACTGCCTGTTGCCTCTTCTTGCTCGCGATTCTGACTGCCACATTGTTTGCCGTTGATGCTTCTCCAGTTCCGACTCCCCCGATGGGCTGGAATAGTTGGGACTCCTACGGCACCACCGTGCGCGAGGAGCAAGTTAAGGCCAACGCCGACTGGATGTCGGAGCATCTGGCGAAATATGGCTGGAAGTACATCGTGGTGGACATCCAGTGGTACGAGCCCAACGCGCAGGGGCACGACTACCAGCCAGATGCTCCGCTGACGATGGACAAGTATGGCCGCCTGCTGCCGGCGGTCAATCGCTTTCCTTCTTCCGCAAATGGCGCAGGATTCAAGCCTTTGGCGGATTACGTTCACCGCAAGGGATTGAAGTTCGGCATTCACATCATGCGCGGAATTCCCCGGCAGGCAGTGGAGCGCAATCTTCCGATCAAAGGAACGCCTTACCGCTCCGCCGACATCGCCGACAAAGAGAACGCGTGCCGCTGGAATCCCGACATGTGGGGCGTCGACACCACCAAGCCGGGAGCTCAGGCCTACTACGATTCGATCGCGGAATTATACGCGTCGTGGGGCGTCGACTTCATCAAGGCCGACGACATGGGCAGCCACCTCTACCAGCCAGCCGAGATGAAGGCTCTGAGTCTCGCGATGCGCAAGACCGGGCGTCCGATGGTGCTAAGCATTTCGCCCGGTCCCGCTCCGATTTCTGAAGCGGAGTTCTTCGAGAAGTATGCCCAGATGTGGCGCATCTCGGATGACTTCTGGGACGACTGGAAACTGTTGCGGCAGCAATTTGACTATGCACGTGACTGGGCGCCGTCCGTGGGAAAGAACGGAACTTGGCCGGATGCGGATATGCTTCCCCTGGGCAGACTGCGAGTGACAGCAAAGGAAGGCGGAGGCACGCCAACGAAATTCACACCGGACGAACAGCAGACGGTAATGACGCTGTGGAGCATCTTCCGCTCGCCCCTGATCTTCGGCGGCGATCTGCCAAGGAACGATGCCGCCACCACCGCGCTAATCACGAATGAGGAAGTTCTGCAGGTCAATCAGAACAGTCATGGCGGCCATCAGGCGCTGGACCGAGGGAACATCCGCGCATGGGTGGCCGACGGAGCGAAACCGGGGGAGCGCTACGTGGCAGTCTTCAATCTGGGAGGGGCGGAGGAGACCATAAACCTGCGATGGCAGGATCTCGGGATCGAGACGCGACCGACCAAAGTGCGTGACCTGTGGCAGCATCAGGCGCTCGACTCAGTCGACGGAGTCCACGTTCGTCTCAGGCCGCACGCGTGTGTTTTGTATGCGGTTCAGCTTAGGTGAGGGAAACGCTCCTCCCCCGGACTACGAGTTCTTTAGAAGTGTGCCTTCCTCTTGCGGCTTCTCGCCCCGAAAGACGCGCGAGATGCCGCGAACGATGCGGCGCATGGGCAATTCGCCTTTGGCGTCAGCGAAGAAGATTTCGCCGGTCCGAGTCCCGCGGTAGTACCAACGCCTGAGTAGAGCGAGATGCTCCATGGTTTCCAGCGCGCTTTTTGTCTTTGCGGGCGGAAACGAATTCAACGTCTCCTGCACCCGTGACTCCATGGACTGCGATTTTGCATGCTCCGTAGACTGAATGCCAAAGGGAATCGGTTCACAAATCTTCCCCGACTCGATCCGGAAGAAGGCGACCGAGCCTGCTATATGACTCGGCTGAATCATCAGCGCCGAGAGACGGTCGAGCCGGTGTACGATCTCAGGAAGCTGGCTCAGGATGGGCTTCAGTTTTTCCACGCGCGCATGGATCGCAGCCGCATCTTCAAAGGCAAGTTTGCTTGACGCGGCTTCGCGCTCGGCCGAGAGGTCGCGGGTCAAAGAATCTCCCGAGGAATCAAAGTAGGCCTGCACCCGATTTACTTCAGCGGCATATTCCTCATCGCTGCAACCATTGAAACAGGGCGCCAGGCACATTTTCATCTCGGAATAAATGCATCCCGGAAATTTGGGGTCGGGATGCAGATCGTTGAACGCAGCGCCGCATCTTGAAGAAGTCGAGCGAATCATTCATGAACTTCTCAGCCGCAACCCGCGAAACAAACGGTCCGTAGTAGAGAGAACGCCCGCCCAGCCGGCCAAGCCGCGTAGTGATCGAGGCGCGCGGATATTCGTTTTCGAGATGCAGCTTCACGAAGGGCGCTAAGCGGAATCGCAGCCGGTCTTGATAAGTCTTGGGGAAAGTGGCGCGAAGGACGCTGTAGAGCAGAAAGCCGGACTCAAAGTCAGAACCAGTGGGGGCGTACCCGATCACCCGTACCCGATCGCGCAGGTTGAGCTTTTTCGTCCGCTCTTCAACAGGCCCAAGCAACCGCTGCAGGCGCCGTCGCAGGTTCGCGGTTTTGCTGACATAAGGCTGTGCTTGAGCGTCCGCTCCCCGCAGAAGAAACACGGCCGGGGCGGCAGGGACTGCGGAGAAGACCTCCGCATCTCGCTCAGGCGCGAATTCCAGCCGCTCAGTCAGCACGAAGTCATTGTAAGCAAGTCTTCACCACGGAGGCACAGAGACACGGAGAGCTTCTATGGCCACAGTTGGACGGCAGCGATCTCATGGAAAGCTGGCGCTCTTCACCCGTTGAACGGAAGTCCTCCCCCTCCATCGTGATAATGCGGCACATTTCATGCAGTCGTGAGCGCATACGGTCACCAACTCGGTCACCGAGAGTATCATCGCGATTGGCGCGCGCCGTCCCCCCTGTTCCCTCCGCTTTCGCGCTCGGTCCGTCCAGGAAGTTGGTGGTGATAATGGTCGTGAGTTTGTCGTTGTAGCGCGTGTTGAGGATTAGACTGACCGTGTCCCAGACCCACTCTGTGGGCCTCGATGCACCCAGTTCGTCCAGCACCAGAACCTCGGTGTCGAACACGGGGCGGAGCACATCCAGTTCCGTCGTTTTGACAGTATCGTTGTAGGAGTTCTGTATCTGCTTCAACAATTCGCGGTAATCGTAGAAAAGGCACGAAATGCCTTTGCTGACGATCAGTTCCTTAATAATTCCGACCGCCAAGTGAGTCTTGCCCACACCAATCGTGCCGATTAGTAAGAGGCCAGTCTTATCGACCGGGTACTCTTCCACAAACCTGCAAGCAGCCATTCGTGCGGGAGCCAGTGAACGATAGGGACCATCAAATTCAAAGTTCGAAAGCTCGCAGTGCTCGTAGCGCTTGGGAATGCGGGCTGCGGCCAGCAGGGATTGCCCTCGCGCCCGCAGCTGGCAGTCGCAGCGCGTAACTCTGCGATCATTAGTGCTGCCGCCCGCGCCGACGGTTTTCCATCCCGTCCCCTCACACAGCGGGCAAACTTCCGCGGGAGCCTTGATAACCTGAGACCCTTCACTCTTCGAGCCGACCATCTTCAAACCAATTCTCCTCTTTCGACTTTGCACCCGAGGGCGTCGTCCGCGCAAGCCGGAAATCCTGTCAACCTGTGTACATCCTGTGAACGAAGGCTGTGCCCTGTGGAGGACGGAGGAAAAACCCCGCTGCCACGACCGAAAAGCCGCCCGGGTAGCCCCAATTCGGGCCGAAGGAGTGCGAAACAGGCTTCCGGCGCGGATTTTCACAGTTGACTTTCGCCGCAGAGGGAGGAGAATACGAAACGGTCAGGTTTCCCAACTCAGCCACAGCCCTCCCGGTGTAGGCTGGGCACGAACGAAACCTGCGAGGAGAAACTATGAATAAGGCCGATCTGGTTGACAAGATCTCGGGCGCATGTGAAATCAGCAAAGCGCAGGCCACGACTGCCATTGATACTGCCGTGGACAGCATTACATCTGCCCTCCGCAAAGGAGATCGGGTGGCTTTGATAGGCTTCGGCACCTTCTCGGTGTCGCAAAGAAAAGCGCGTAACGGGCGCAACCCACAAACCGGCGCTACGATCAAGATCGCTGCCCGTAAAGTTGCCAAATTTACCCCTGGCGCCGAACTCAAGAAGGCTGTCAACAAGAAGTAATCCGGAAACAGAACCCAAGATCGTAGAACGGCAGGGGGTCGGCCCTGCCGTTTTTTGCTGCACGGCAGGAATCAATGTCTGGCATCGACAGGAGTCATGTAGATGGTCCGTCTAATTCCCTCAAGAGTGTTATTGCTGCTTGCGTTGCTGGCCGCTCTGGCAGCGCAGGAAGCCGGAAGGGTTCCATTCGGCCCGTGGCGCCGCATGTCGGACACGCCCGTGATTGCTCCACGCGGCAACGGCTGGGAGGCAGCCGGTACGTTCAACCCGGCGGTCGTAATGCGTGGAGACAAGATCGTGATGCTCTACCGCGCCCAGGACAAGCAAGGCGCGTCGCGGCTGGGCTATGCCGAGAGCGCTGACGGAATCCATTTCACGCGTCGCGATGAACCGGTTCTAAGCCCTAAGGAAGAATACGAGAAAGACGGCGGCGTCGAGGACCCGCGGCTCGTTCAATTCCGCGACACCTACTATCTGACCTACACGGGCTACAACAAGAAGGACGCGCAACTCTGCCTGGCGACTTCAACCGACCTGATTCATTGGGATCGCAAGGGCGTCATCATTCCGGCCAACAAAGGGAACTGGAACGTGAAGTGGACAAAATCCGGCGCCATCGTCCCGGAGAAAATCGACGGCAAATACTGGATGTACTTCCTGGGCACGAGTGCCGACAACAAGGATCAGGCAGGCCTGGCATCCTCGACCGATCTGCTTCACTGGACGGAAGCCACTCAGGTTCCAGTATTGCCGGTGCGGCCCGGCCGCTTTGATTCGCGGGTTGCCGAGCCCGGCCCCGCCCCGATCATCACGCCGAACGGAATCGTCCTGATCTACAACGGCGCGGACGACAAGCTGGTGTATCGCACCGGCATCGCCATCTTCGACCGCAACGATCCACGTAAGTTGCTCTGGCGAAGTGATGCGCCAGTATTCTCTCCCGAAAAGGATTGGGAGAAAGTCGGTCAAGTCCCCAACGTAGTTTTCGTGGAAGGCATGGTCGAACAGGGTAATCGCTATCTGTTCTACTACGGGGGCGCAGACAAGTATGTCGGGGTCGCCGAAGCTCCGACCATCCGCTAGACCTCAGCTTGACCCCCACCCGAGCCGCACCCTAACATCGATTGGGGCCCATGCCAGTTCCTTCCTTTTTTGCGGTCAATTCCATTTGCCGAACGCTTGCCTGCGGAGCTTTGCTACTTCTGACTCCAATCCTGTGCGCGCAGCAAGCGAGGCCCCCCGCGGCTCCGCTCGCTCCAGTCGCGACCTTCACCGACATTGCCGAGAAGGCTGGCCTAAGTGCGCAGAACATTTTTGGCGGCCTCGACACCAAGAAATACATCATCGAAACTACCGGAACCGGCGTCGCGATTTTCGACTACGACAACGACGGTTGGCCCGACATTTTTCTGGTGAACGGCACGAAGCTCGAAGGATTTCCTGCCGGGCAAGGCCCAAGCAACCGCCTCTATCGCAACAATCATGACGGCACCTTCACCGACGTCACCGTCAAAGCAGGTCTTTCCGCGACCGGCTGGGGACAGGGCGTTTGCGTAGGAGACTACGACAACGACGGATGGGAAGACCTATACGTCACCTACTACGGCAAAAACCGCCTCTACCACAACGAGCACGGAGTCTTTATCGAAGTCGCCGACAAAGCCGGTGTCGCCGGATCGGGCAAGGCCTGGGGCACGGGTTGCGCTTTCGTCGACTATGATCGCGACGGCCGTCTCGATCTAGTCGTGGCGAATTACGTGGATTTCGATCTGGCCACAGCGCCCGCGCCCGGCGAGCGTCCTACCTGCATCTGGAAGGGAGTCCCGGTCATGTGTGGCCCGCGCGGTCTGGCGGGAGCGAAGAACATCCTCTACCACAACCGTGGCGATGGCACGTTTGAAGACGTCACCACCAAAGCCCATATTGACCGCACCGACGGCCACTACGCCTTCAGCGTCTCGACGCTCGACTTCGACGAAGACGGATGGCCCGACATTTTCATCGCCTGTGACAGCACGCCCAGTATTCTCTATCGCAACAACCACGATGGCACGTTCACCGACGTCGCGGTCACGTCCGGCGCTGCCTTCAACGAAGATGGGCGCGAGCAGGCGGGCATGGGTTCAACCGTCGCCGACTATAACGGCGACGGCCACCTCGACATCTTCAAAACGAATTTTTCCGATGACACTTCCACGCTCTACAAGAACGGCGGCGACGGCACCTTCACTGACGCCACTTCCGCCGCGGGCCTCGGCCTCTACACGCAATACCTTGGCTGGGGAACCATGTTCTTCGACATGGACAACGACGGTTGGCCCGACTTGATTCTGGTGAACGGCCACGTTTATCCCGAAGTCGACAGCCAGCACCTGGGCAGCAGCTACAAGGAACCCAGAATCCTTTATCACAACAATGCAGACGGCACGTTCAGCGACATCTCCGCCTCTGCCGGCCCGGGCATCACGACCGCGGCGTCTTCGCGCGGGCTCGCGGTTGGCGACCTCTGGAACGACGGCAAGATTTCGATTGTCGTGAGCAACATGAATGCGGAGCCCAGCCTATTGGTGAATCAGATTCACAACGCGAATCATTGGATCGCCATTCACACTGTCGGCACGAAATCCAATCGCGACGGCATCGGAGCGCGCATACGCGTGAAAACTGCGGCTCGCATTCTCGTGGACGAAGTCCGCAGCGGATCGAGTTACGTTTCCAATAGCGATATGCGCGTCCACTTCGGCCTGGGTTCGGCGGCGAAGATCGAATGGGTTGAAATTCGTTGGCCGAGCGGCCTGACCGAACGCTTCGCGAATCTTCCGGTGGATCAGATCCACACTCTCAAAGAGGGCTCCGGCACTTCTGTGGAAGCGGATGCAAAGAAGCCACAGTAGCTCCTATTTGCTGCCCTTAGGGTTTTTCGGAAACTGCATCGTACGAGTAATTCCTTCGCCTTCCTTCACAAAGATCACCTGGTTCGCCTTGATGTCTTTCAGCGTATCGACCTGCCCGCTGGGCCAGCGAATCTCAAGCACATCGACTTTCTCGGCCTTCCCCAGCCCGAAGTGAATCCGTAGATCATTCTGCGAGAAGTAGCCGCCGCCGCTGCGAACTTCGTCGATCTGCTGGTGTGCTTTCGTTTCCCCGGGCGGATGAGTCACACACACGAGCCGCGCGCCAATTCCGCTGCGATTCGATTTCGTTCCGATCGTGCGAACCTTGATCCAGTTGTGATCGAGCTTTGTGTCGCACCGCAGTAGCTGCGGATAGTCGTTGACGGTGTTCACGACCACGTCAATATCTCCGTCGTTATCGAAGTCGCCAAAGGCAGCGCCCCGCGAAGGGCTCGGCTCCGAAATGCCCGGCCCGGCCTGAAACGAAATGTCCGCAAAATGGCCGTTGTGCAGGTTCTGATAAAGCAACTTGCGCTGCGCATACCCGGCTTCCGTCTTCAGTTGCTCGACTTCAGGATAGACATGGCCGTTGCAGATCAGAATGTCCGCCCAGCCATCGTTATCCATGTCGAAGAACCCGCAGCCCCAACCCAAATATTGCGTGTGCGCGCCCAGTCCCGCGGTGAAAGTGGCATCCTCAAAATTCGCGCCTCCTTGATTGTGGTACAGAGAAGGCGTGTCGCCAGCGAAGTTGGTTTTTACAATATCGAGATTACCGTCCAAATCATAGTCCGCGGCCGAGACGCCCATGCCTGCCTGCGGCTTGCCATCGGGGCTGAGCGCGCATCCCGCTTCGATGGCGATGTCCTGAAATTTCCCATTCTTCTTGTTCTGGTAGAGAGCGCTGGCCGTGGAATCGTTGGCGACATAAATATCCGGCCAGCCATCGTTGTCGAAATCCGCAGTGAGTACGCCCAGCCCGTACGTCCCGTTCGCGCTCAGGATCCCCGACGCCTCGGAGACATCCGTGAAAGTCCCGTCTCCGTTGTTGTGGTAGAGAATGTTTTTGCCGCCCTGCAGCCCTGGCGGCCCGCACGCCACCATCACACTCTTGTAGAGGCACGGACCCGATTCAGGCACCGGAGCAGTTGCCAGGTCGAGATCGATGTAGTTGGCCACGAACAGATCAAGGCACCCGTCCCGATCGTAGTCGACGAAGGCGCAGCCCGTGTTCCACCGCGTGCCTTTGCCTGCCACGCCGGCTTTCTGGCTGACGTCGGTGAACGTGCCGTCGCCGTCGTTGTGATAGAGAACGTTCTTACCGAAGTACGTGACGAACAGATCGTCCCATCCGTCGTTGTCATAGTCGCCGACGCAAACGCCCTGTCCCCAGCCCGAATGCGCGACCCCGGCTTTCACCGTTACGTCGGTGAACGTGCCGTCCCGATTATTGCGAAATAGATGCGATGTCGGTTCGCTTCCGGCGGGAAAGCCCTCCAGCGTCGTCCCGTTCACCAGAAAAATGTCGAGCCATCCATCGTTGTCGTAATCGTAGAAAGCAACGCCGCAACCGGTGGTCTCCAGTAGATATTTGTTTTTGTGCTCGCCGCCAAAAATAGTTTTCGCGTTCAGCCCACACTCGCGCCCAATGTTGACGAAACTCAAGCCAAGATCACTGCTTTGCGCGGTCGGCTCATCTTTTGGCGGAGCTGCGTTCTGCTGCGTGCCTGAGTTCGCTCGCAACCAGCGCGGACGAGCCATGGCCAGCACGCTTTCCAGGGAAAGCACAAGCGCCGAACGGCTGAAAGATTTCAGAAAAACGCGGCGTGAAGGGAACAAGAGGTCGCTACCTGGCCCACTCGGCTCGTGCTAAAATTCGCCCCTACTTGTTATATTCAGGGTACCGCGACTTTGCAAGTTCCGCCCGCACCCGAGTCCCGTTCCAAAGAGAAGGCCGCAATGAATCCTTACCTTGTTTGTGTTCGGCGTTCTGGCTTGGCATCTCGCGTTGCACGCGGCATTTGCCTGTTGGTCTGGATGCCGTGCGTCACACTCTCCGTTGCCCAACAACCCGCCCAAGCCCCGGAATTGTCGCGCACGATTCGTACCTGGGAGTTCCTTCCGGTCGTCGGCACGCGCGCGGGATTGTTCGGCAACGAAGCGGGACGGTTCGAAGCCTGGGTCTATCCCCTGAAGATTTTTCGTGACTTCCATCTCACCTTCTACGTCGGCGATCGAGCGCTCCCTGCCGAGAGCCTTGCACGCACCCTGACGGTTCGCCCCGAGTCCGCATCCATCCTGTACGCCGGCGATTCCTTTCGTGTGCGCGAAACCCTCTACGTGCCGATAAACGAAGCGGGCGCGATTATTCTGCTTGACGTCGAGACGGAGCAACCCCTGGAAGTGGGAGCCGGATTCATCGGGGATTTCCAGTTGGAGTGGCCCGCCGCGCTGGGGGGAACCTATGTAAACTGGGATCCGAAGCAACGAGCCGTCGCGTTCGGCGAAGAAGCGCGCAAGTATGCGGCCTTGGTTGGATCCCCAACTGCCGCGGACGCCCGAATTTCCTATCAAACCAACTATTCCTCATCGGAGGAGAACTCGCTGCGCTTCGGTGTAACGCCGAAGGGAAAAGAAACCAAGGTCTTGGTCATTGCCGCTTCGGTCACAGGCCGCGCCGACGCCGAGAAAACTTACCAGCACTTGTTGACCTCTTATGCAGATTCAGTGCGTGAGTCGGCGAACTACTACCGCGCTTATCTCGACAAGACGGTAAGCCTCGAACTCCCGGACAGCGCCCTGCAGCAGGCCTACGACTGGGCTCGGATTAGCACGATTCAAGGGCTGGTGAATAATCCTTATCTGGGTGCTGGACTGGTCGCGGGATATCGAACCTCGGGAGTGGGGCAACGTCCAGGCTTCGCCTGGTTCTTCGGACGAGATTCTTTGTGGACCTCGTTTGCCCTCAACGCCGAGGGAGATTATTCCACGACCCGCACGGCTCTCGATTTCATCGGCAAATATCAGAGGGAAGATGGCAAGGTCCCGCATGAGATCTCACAGAGTGCCAGTCTGGTGCCGTGGTTCAAGGATTATCCCTACGCCTATGTTTCCGCCGATGCGACGCCGCTGTTTATCATCGCGATGAATGATTATGCGGTGCAGAGTGGAGATGTGGCCTTCGCGCGCGACAAATGGGACAACGTCTGGCGGGCATACCGGTTCATGCATTCAACCTACGATGCGCAAGGCTTTGCGCAGAACGCAGGCGTCGGTCATGGCTGGGTCGAAGGCGGGCCGCTGCTTCCGGTGAAGAACGAGTACTACCAGGCAGGACTCGCGGTCGAGGCGCTGCGGGCGCTTTCTAACCTGGCTCGACTTGTCGGTAAGGACGACATCTGCAAGCAGCTTGCAGCGGAGTTCGAGCATAGCGAGCCCGCGCTCGATCAAGCCTTCTGGTCGCCCGAGATGAAGGCTTATGCCTTTGCCTTGAAGCCAGACAACAGCCGCGTCGAAGAGGCGAGCGTCCTGACGACTGTTCCGATGTGGTTTGGTTTGTCGGACGCAAACCACGCGGACCAGACCATCACGCAACTCGCGGCCGAAGATCATCAAACCGACTGGGGCCTGCGGATCATTTCGCAGCACTCAAAAGTTTATGACGGGTCTGGTTATCACTTTGGCGCGGTCTGGCCGCTCTTTACTGGATGGGCTTCCGTTGCCGAATACCGGTACCACCGCGAGTTCCCCGCCTACTTCAATTTGCGGGCCAATGCACTGCTCGGCGCTGACGGCGCGCTCGGTCATTTCACCGAAGTTCTGTCTGGAGATTACTACCAGTCGTTCGCGACCAGTTCGCCTCACCAGATTTGGTCTGCGGCCATGGTTGTCAGTCCGATCCTGCGCGGCTTGTTTGGTCTGCAGACCGACGCGGCAAAGCATCAGATCACGCTGGCTCCGCATGTGCCCTCGGATTGGATGTCTTTTGCAATTCGCAACGTCCGCGTCGGGGGGACTGGAGTGGACCTTCAATATCGCAAGACCGCCGACAGCGTGGAACTCAAGACCAAACGAACTGGGACTGGAGACTGCTGGGTCGAATTTTCTCCTGCGTTTAGCCTGCGCACGCAGGTGATCAGCGTCGAGATGAACGGACGGCCTCTGCCGTTTAAGATGCAGGCGAACAGCAACGATCAGCATTTATCCATGCGGTTTCCCGTTTACGGCGGACCGAATAATCTGATGATTCGCGTAAAGAACGATTTTGGTTTGGCTCTATCGAACGAACTCCCCGCTTTGGGAAGTGCGAGCCGCGGACTCCGCGTTCTCTCCGAATCATGGAACGCTTCGAAAACCCAGTTGGCTCTGGATGTTTCGGGACGCGCGGGAGATCGCTATGAATTGAATGTCTGGAATCCCAGCCAGATCTCTTCCGTGGAGGGAGCCGTCCTCACCAAGGTCGGCAAACTGGAAATCCAGATGCCGCAGGGATCTGACTCCTATGTGCAACAGAAGGTAGTGATTCACTTCGGCCGGTCCTGAAGGCAGAACCGCTTCTCCGACTGAGCAGGTTAAGCCAGAAAAGGGTTACACTCAAAAAACCGCAGCTCTCGGTCGAGTTCGCGACCGCGGCAACTGAACGAACGAGTTGCGTTTCATCGTGGTTGCGATTGTTCGAAATGCGCTGCGAGGAGTCAACCTCTATGCCACGTAAGTCCTCCTGGATTCTGGTGTGTGTGTTCCTGTCTGTATCAGTCCTTACCGCGTGCGCTCAAAACTCAAACAAGGTCGTCGACGCGGAAGGGCACCAATGGTGGCAGCACGCAGTCTTTTATGAGATTTATCCCCGCAGCTTTGCCGACAGCAACAATGATGGAGTCGGCGATCTCAACGGCATTGCGTCGAAGCTGGATTACTTGAAAGACCTGGGCGTGGAGGCGATCTGGATTTCGCCTTGCTTCCCGTCACCGCAGGTGGACTTCGGCTACGACGTCTCCGACTACGAAAACATCGATCCCATGTACGGAACCCTGACGGACTTCGACAACCTGGCCAGCGAGGCCAAGAAGCACGGTATTCACATCATCCTCGACTTCGTCGTGAACCACACTTCCGACGAACACAAATGGTTTCTGGATTCGAAGTCGTCTCGAACCTCAGAACACCGCGACTGGTACATCTGGCGCGACGGGAAAGCGCCGGGACAGCCGCCCGACAATTGGACTTCCACTTTCGGCGGTTCAGCGTGGAAGTTCGATCCCGCGACGAATCAGTACTATTACCACTACTTTTATGCCGAACAGCCTGACCTGAACTGGCGCAATCCAGCGGTGAAGGACGCGATGTTTGATGTGACGCGCTGGTGGTACAAGCGCGGTGTCTCCGGCTTGCGACTGGATGCGGTGGACACGTTGTTCGAAGATCCCAACCTGCACGACAATCCTGTTCTGCCCGGCAAGAATGCCTTCGGCGATCCCATCGAGGAAAAGAAGTACAACGACAAGTTGCCAGAGGTGCACGAAGCACTGCGCGGATTACGCAAAGTGGCGGACGAATACAACGCTGTGCTGATCGGCGAAACCTGGACCACCAGCATCGCGGAGTTGAACGAGTACTACGGTCATGGCAACAACGAATTGCAGTTGCCGATGGATTTTATGTTCACCACGATCAACAAGCTTTCGCCCGCGGATTTTCGCAAGCAGATTGCCGCAGTCGATTCCGCTTCCGGCTGGCCTACGTTCGTCATCAGCAATCACGACATTATCCGCTCCTACGACCGCTATGGCGACGGACAGCACAACGATGAGATCGCGAAATTAATGGCTGGGCTCTACCTGACTCTGCGCGGAACGCCCATCATCTACTACGGCGAAGAGATCGGGATGAAGACAACACCGCCGACGCGAAAAGAGGATGTGAAAGATCCGATCGGCCGCTCGGGCTGGCCTAAGGAAAGGGGACGAGACGGCGAGCGCACACCGATGCAGTGGGATGAGAGCGAGAATGCGGGTTTCTCCAAAGCTACGCCGTGGCTTCCCGTGCCTCCGACTGCGAAGACTCACAATGTCGCCGACGAGTCCAAAGATCCAGAATCGGTGCTCGCGTTCTACAAGAGAGTGCTCAAACTGCGCCGCACGAACAAAGCTCTCTTGGACGGTAGTTATGTTCAGCTCAATGAGAACGATCAGAACGTACTCTCTTATTTGCGTGCATACAAAGACCAGGTGGTTCTGGTGGCGCTGAATATGTCGGGAGCAGAGCAGAAGGTGAATTTTGAAATGAGCAAGAATGGGTTCTCCTCGGCGAAGCCGCTCGCGGTGACCGGAAAGTCTTCCGCCAAGGGAGATGTGGTGACGCTCGAACCTTACGGAGTCTTCATCGGCCAGCTCTCGAAATGAACGAGACGCGCGGCTGATGCGGATTCTGCAGGGGGTTCTGGGCGCGCGTGAATGGGCGCAGGCCTCTCGCAGGCGGCGGGTATAGAATACGCGAGAGGATGCACGAACTATCGATTGCGATGGGCATTGTGGACGCTGCCTTGGACGAATCGCAGCGTCGCGGCGTGCAGGTCAGCGCGGTACATCTCAGGCTGGGCGCGCTTTCCGGCGTGGTCAAAGATGCGCTGATGTTCTCCTACGAAGTCGCATGCCAGGACACGCCCCTGCAGGGATCGCAACTGATCGTAGAGGACGTTCCTGTGGTTGTGTTTTGTCCGCAGTGCCAGCAGGAGCGGGCGTTGCCATCGGTGCAGCTTTTTGCGTGCCCGGAATGCGGCGCGCCGACGATGGACGTGCGTCAGGGCAAGGAACTTGAGGTGTTTGCGCTCGAAGTGCAGGAAGAAGAAGAAGACGTGCGGGAAAAAGAGGTGCCCGAATGAGCGAGCCACGTCTAGTCGAAGTGCGCAGGAATGTGTTGAAGCAGAACGACGTGACCGCGCGCGCTCTGCGCGAACAATTCCGCGCCGCGGGAGTGTTCGTCGTGAGTCTGGTCTCGAGTCCGGGCTCAGGGAAAACGACTCTTCTGGAGAAGACGCTTACGCAATTGCAGCCTCGCTATCGAGTAGCGGCGCTGGTCGGAGATCTGGCGACCGAGAACGATGCCGTGCGTCTGGCGCGCAGCAAGGCTCCGGTGAAGCAGATTACGACGGGGACGCTCTGCCATCTGGAGGCGGCGATGGTGCAGAACGCGCTGCAGGAGTGGAATCTGCATCGAATGGATTTCCTGTTTATCGAGAACGTAGGGAACCTGGTCTGTCCGTCTTCCTATGATCTGGGGGAGAATCTTCGTCTGGTGTTGATGTCGGTGACCGAGGGAGAAGACAAGCCGCTGAAATATCCGACGATCTTCAACAGCGCGGACGTTGCAGTCGTGACCAAGAACGAACTCGCGGATGCGGTGGAGTTTGATTGGAATGCTGCACGCACGAGTATTCAGTCGGTACGTCCGGGAATGCAGATATTCCGCCTCTCGGCGAAAACCGGCGAGGGCATGGAAGAGTACTTGAATTTTCTTGCTCAGCAGTTGGCGGAGCAGAGAGCTATCGCGCACATCTAATACATGCTGAGACGTAGCGAGCTACGTCTCTACGAGAAACTTTGACCTGTGGAAATCAGCTGAAAAAAAAGGCCTTGCGTTCGACGGCGTTCACCCCGTTCAAGACAGGTCCATTCTGGGAAAAATTTGGCTTAGCGGGGTACCCCCCTCCCCTACCCCCTCTGAAAGCCTTGACTGGCGCGGGTTCTGCAGAAATGCCTCGCAAAATCTTGAGCCACTTCGACTTAGAGGTCAAAATCTTGACAACAAACGAGTTAGGGCCTAGTTTGCAGCCTCTGCGTACACCGCCTCCGCCTTGACGATGATCTGCTCTTTGGAATTCAGGGTCAAGGTCAGATGTCACAATACGGTTGGACCTGGAGCGCTCAAGTAGCGCGGTCTAGGATCATTTTTCGATTCGTTTCAGCTGTGCCTACGGCACAGGTGAGCATAATCGCTGCAGCCGGCCACTGGAAGTGGAGGGCTATTTTCAGGCGTCCCTTGCGGGACGACGTCAGAGATTCATGCGGGGGCAAGGGCTTCATGCCAGGGGCAACTGTCATGGGCAACGTCCAGAAGCGAACAGTGATTTACAAAAGCGGACAGGCGACGGTCTGAGGGACGCATGTCCCGCGGCTATTTCAACGCTGGGGGCAGGCTTGAGAGATTCGAAGCTGGCCAGACTTTGGCAGGTGATTTGCGCATTGTTTTAGTCCAACGATAGTGCATGGAGGCTGCCATGGCGCATTTTGAGCGGATTCGCGATGTGATTTCCGGGCCGTTTAGCCCCGAGATCATCAGGCAGCGCACGGCGGCGGGATGGAAATTGGTATCGCTCGATTGGCGGCGCGAACTACCCGAGTCGGAAGCTCCGACCGAAGGCGCATTTAGCGAGGATATTCCCTATGGACTGCGCATCTCGGACGACTGCCAGCGCCTGGAGGTCGATCCCACCGAGAACAAGGTGCTCATACTGATGATGGAGTTGCTGGTTCAGGACTTCTCGTATTCCAGCATCGTGAGCGACCTGAATGAAAAGGGCTTTCGGATGCGCGACGGCAGGCCATGGAACCGCGTGGCGCTCTTCAATATGACGCCGCGCCTCATCGACGTGGGGCCGCGCCTATTCTCAACCGAGGAGTGGAAGAGGCTGCGCCAGAGGTTTTCTTCGGCAAAAGAGCTAGAGGGTGCCTAAATAGGGCCCGGCTACCTCAACGGTGGCGGACCTCAGGTCCGCCACTCTCCAGGGATTGAGATTCACCCACGCGCTATAGTCTTGCCAAGGAGGCCCGCATGGGAGGTGTTCAATTCCGACCACAGGCTTTTCGAATTTGGACACTCGTGCGCGTTCTTGAGCCAAGCGCAGGTTCATTTTCAGAGAGTTGTGCGGGATATGGTTGGTGATAAGGTTGCCTTCCGTGGGGGCGAAGCAGTCCGTTTAAAGGGGAAGTAAATGCAGATCTTGTGGCGCGACTTTCGATATGCTCTGCGGCAGTTGCGCAGGTCGCCGGGCTTCACGCTGACTGTCGTTGTGACGCTCGCGCTCGGGATGGGGGTGAATACCTCGATCTTTACGGTGTTCAACCAGGTTTTGCTGCGGACCATGCCGGTGCGGCGGCCGGGTGAACTGGTGTTGCTGCAAGAGCACTCGCGCTATGAGACCGGCACTCTGAACACATCGGGCGGGGATCCGGAAATGTATTTTGCCTATCCCGCATACCAGGCGTTACGGGACGGCAACCATGTGCTGGAGGGCCTGGCGGTATCGGTTGTTGCCCCTGCCAATCTCGTCACCGCCAAAGACGCCGACAAAGTGAGGATGCAGTTGGTGAGTGGCAACTACTTCACGTTGCTCGGAGTGCAACCGGTGCTCGGTCGTTTATTGACGCCGTCGGATGACATCTATCACGAAGGCCGGGCGGTTGCGGTGCTGAGCGACAGCTACTGGCACGCGCACTTGGGCGGCGATCCTTCCATTCTCAATCAAGAAATCCACGTCAACGGTTCGGCATTCACGATCGTGGGCATTGTCCGGCACGAGGGACTGATGGATGGCGCGCTCTCGGCAATATTTCTTCCGGTTGCAGTGGAGGGAGCGGTGACTCCGGGGAAAGCGGACGTTCTGGGCGATCCTCTCAACCGCTGGCTCAATCTGATTGGGCGGCTATCGCCGGGCTCGACCCGTCCACACGCGGAAGCACAGTTAAATGCGCTGTGGTGGAACTGGAGGCGCGATGTCCTCAAAATACGAGAGCACAACATCCCCGACCGGAAAGGCTGGCTGGAGACTCATCTCTCGGTAACGGAGGGTGGACGCGGCATTCCGCTGCTCGAGGGCTCGTTGGGTCAGCCGCTTAAAGTCCTGGAAACAATGGCTCTCGTCGTTCTTCTTATTGCCTGCGGCAATGTGACGAACCTGCTCCTTGCCAAAGCCGTCCGCAAACATTCCGAACTTGCCGTGCGTGGAGCGCTCGGCGCAAGCCGACGGCAAATCTTTCAGCAAGTGCTCGCGGAAGGTCTGCTCCTGGGCTTAATGGGAGCCGCTTCTGGGCTTCTTCTGGGATGGGTCAGTCTTAGGCTCTTGCTGAGGATGGTGCCGGCTACGAACACTTTACGCGAAGTTCTGGCCGCACAAATGAATTGGCCGGTCATCGCCATGTGCACGGCATTAGGCGTGCTTACCAGTCTGATCTTCAGCGTCGCCCCGGCTGTCCTGAGTATTCGTACCGATCTGGTCGATGGCCTGCGCAGCGAGAGCCGGACCGTAATTGGCGGAAGTGGAAGGCTCCGGAACGTTTTGATTGCGGGAGAAATTGCGCTGAGCCTGGTGCTGCTGACCGGCGCCACCGTCTTCAGTTGGAGCCTGTACCAGCTACGCAACACGAAACTCGGCTACGCTACAAACCACATGGTTACGTTCAATGTGGATGCGTCGCGCGGCAAACCGGGGGCGCAAGTACGGAACGAGTACGCTAGCATTCTGGATGGCATTCGGCGACAGCCGGGAGTTTATAGCGTGGCGTATGCAGCCGCGGGTCTGCTTAATGGCGATGAGATGGGAGACACCGTTACGGTGCCGGGACACGGCACCAATTGGGACGAGCCGAATCCGGACCAGAACTGGATCACTCCCGGCTTCTTCTCCACTATGAAAATTCCTCTGCTCGCGGGGCGAGAGTTTTCAGAACAGGACACCGCGACGGCACAAAAAGTCGCGATCGTGGACGAAGCTTTTGTTCGACACTGTCTCGGCGGGGATGTGGGGCAGGCCTTGCGCGTGCAGTTTGATTTTAGCGGGCGCAATGGAGCAAAGCGTATCCAGATTGTGGGAGTCATTCCGACCATTCGCGCTACAAGCGTAACCAGCGCGCCGGGAGTGCCGTTCCTATATCTGCCCTACGACCAGAGCTACAGCGCAGACGACTCCGACCGGCGTAACCATCCTGCGAGCTTCTACATCGGCACGACCAGCGACCCTGTGCAGTTGGTGAGCACGGTTCGCTCCCTGGTACGTGACATCGATCGCAATCTGCCGATCACTGGACTGGGAACGATGGAGGAGCATGTCAGTGGAGTGCTTTTCGAAAAACAAATGGTCAGCACGCTCTCGATTGTGATGGGGGGATTGGCGCTGGTGCTGGCGGCCATTGGGCTGTATAGCCTGCTGGCGTTCGTGGTGACACAGCGGACGCACGAGATCGGCATCCGCATGGCGCTGGGAGCGCACCGTCACCACGTTTTTGGGCTCGTCGCGAAACGAGTGGGCTGGCTGCTGCTCGCCGGATTGGGCGTGGGCTCGCTGGCGGGGTGGGCAGGGCTGCGGATTTTGGCGAGCCGCGACGCGAGCCTGGCGCACCCACCGGTATGGCTGTTTGGCATTACGGGCATGGTCTTGCTGGGACTGATGGTTTTAGCGGCTGCGCTTCCCGCGCGCCGGGCCGCTTCAATCGATCCCATGCGCGCGCTCCGGTCCGAATAGTTATTTTCAGGAGTTGTTCATGTTCATTCAGGACGTCCGGCTGGCTTTGCGGCAACTTCACAACAATCCAGGATTCGCTTTGGCGGTCACGCTAACGCTTGCATTAGGCGTTGGCGTCAACACTGCGGTCTTCAGCTTGCTGAATGGTTACCTCCTGCGGCCGCTGCCGTACGCCGAACCCGATCAGCTCGCGGTGCTGATGCTTCATCAGGAAGGCTTTTCCAAGTCAGGCGAGTTCGTACAACGGGACGATAATTCGCAGGACGGTGAAACTTGGGAGATGGTTCGCGACCGCGTGCCCGCGGTGCGGCCTGCCTCGTTCGGCGGGACCAGCGGCGTGAATCTGCAAGTTAGCTCTGCGTCGGGCGGCAATGTTCGATTCGTGCAGAACATGCGCGTTTCCGCCCACTACTTTGACGTGCTCGGTTTGCAGCCTTTCCTGGGCCGCGGCTTCACTGAGGAAGAAGACCGTCCGAATGGGCCGAAGGCCGTTATCTTGAGTTATCGCCTTTGGCAATCTGGCTTCCGAGGGGATCCGCAGGTTCTGGGGAAACCGGTCATTCTCAAAGGAGAACCGCATACTGTAGTCGGGGTCTTGCCGCGCGGAGCGCAAGTGACCGGCATTGCCGACGTGTGGACGCCGCTGCAACCCCACCAGAGCGGGGAATGCGGCGGAGACAATTGCGAGATCATTATGCGGCTGGCGCCCGGAGCGTCGTGGCAGCAAGTCGCAGCGCAGCTCTCGCAGTTGCACAAAGGCTTGTTCGATGAGATTCGCAGGAACAAGGGGCAAGCCTGGTTTTACACCTCGCCGCTCGCACGCAATATGGACAACGGCATGCGCCAGCCGATTCTGGGGCTGATGGCAGCGGTTGGCTTCATTCTGCTTATTGCCTGCGCGAACCTCGCGGGGCTCACGCTGGTGCGGATCGCGCGCCGTACTCCAGAGTTCGCCACGCGCCTTGCTCTCGGAGCCAGCCGTTGGGCGGTTTTGCGTCAGCTGTGGGTGGAAAATTGTGTTCTCGCTTTGGTTGGCGGCGCGCTTGGGCTCGCTCTGGCTCAGGGCATTCTCTCCTGGTTGCCGGGTTTCTTGCCGGACTACATACTGCCGCTTTTGGGCGCAGACATCGATGTTCGTGTCCTGGCGTTTACTTTTGGAGCATCCCTGTTCACGAGCCTGCTGTTTGGTGCTTTGCCCGCTCTGCAGATTCGCAAGGTCGATCTCCGGTCGTCGATGGCCAGCAGTAGTCATTCTGTCGTCAGAGGCTCGAGCCGCTTGCGTCAGCTACTGATCGGCGCCGAAGTGGCGCTGACCGTGGTGCTGGTTGCTGGGGCCGGCCTGCTGGTCCAGAGCCTCATCTATCTGGAGACGCTGCCACCGGGTTTCGATGCCAGCAATGTTCTGACAGCGAAGCTTTCGCTGGACGATGCCCGCTACCACGATGCCGCCGCATTTCACAACCTGATTGAGCGCAGCGTAGCAGCGATGCGCCAGATTCCCGGGGTGGAAGATGCCGCCGTTGGGCTCAGCGTACCTTACGAGCGCGGCCTGAACGATGGCGTAAAGATTGTTGATGGAAAACTTGCGGGCAAGGAGTGGGGCGCGAGCACAGCTTACGTGAGCCCGGGATATTTTCGGACGTTGAGAATCCCGATTCTTGCTGGTCGTGCGATCACCGAGAGCGACACACCAACGTCGCAGCCTGTTGCCGTGGTCAATATCGACTTCGCCCGCGAGTTCTTTGACGGGGCGAATCCCATTGGCCGCCACTTCCGGAATTCGGATCACATCTACACCATCGTCGGCGTCGTGGGCAACGTTGCGAAACGTCCGGGCATGGGTGGGGATGCCCCGATCGCAACCGAGGCTGTCTTCTATCTTCCCGCGACGCAGATCGATCAGGGATTAGTCAATGTGGCGAACGTCTGGTTTCAACCCAGCTGGATTGTGCGGACAGCAGGGCCAGTTCAGGGACTCTCCTTCGCGATGCAAAAGGCGCTCACTCAAGTCGATACTAACTTGCCGTTTTCGGGATTCTATTCGATGCGGGAAATTCTGGCTGAGAACCTGACGTTCCAGAGAGTGGAGGTAGTTCTCCTGGCTGTCCTGGGGGGACTCGCACTTCTGCTTTCCGCAGTGGGAATCTACGGCTTAGTTTCGAATCTGATTGCCCAACGTACGCGCGAGATCGGCATTCGCATGGCGCTCGGCTCGTCGGTCCGACAGGCGATGGTCGATGTAGGTTCGGCTGGAGTTGTAGCTGCGGCGCTTGGCCTTTTCGCGGGAGTTGCGCTGTCGCTCCTTGCTCTGCGGATTTTGCGCAGCCAGCTCTACGGCGTTCGCGACTACGATCCACTGACTCTTACAGCAGTTCCCGCGTTCATGGCTGTGATTGCAGCTGTGGCCAGTTTCCTGCCTACGCTGCGGATAACACGGATCGATCCGGCAGTGACTTTGAGAATGGAATAGACGCCGGTTGCGCCCGGGGAACGCGAGGGCGAGACGCCCTCGCGACAGCCGGCAGGATGCCGGCGCTACTCCTTGCAAGGCTAGAAGCCGAACTTGGCTACTACCTTCTTTTCTTTTTTTCCTGCAACTACAATTGCGGCGTGTTCCGCTGGCAGGGTGAAGGCCAGCGGAACGCCCGTGGATTGATCGCGGAGGTTGATGGTGGCGACGTTGGCGGAGTCGGAGACCACGACGTAGAGCACGGAATCCGCCAGCACTGTCGGGAATACGAGCACGCCGGGTGGGAGCGGCGACTGCTGGGTGAACATGGGTGTGAGGTTCAGGCGGTTGGCGACGTAGGCGTAGAGGTCGGAGGTCGAATGTAAGTCTTCGGAGAGTTCGACCGGATAGGACGCCCAAAAGATGCGCCCTTTGCCGTGAGGGGACTCTTTGAAAGTGGATCCGTCTTCGAAGCGCAGGGAATCCAGCCAGCTTTGATCCTGCTGATCGAATGCAAGTGGGAGCGATTTGTCGCCTATACGGACTGTGGCGTCGTGATAGCTGAGCGGCTCGACGCGGGCGGGGAGTCCAAGATCGGTGGCTCGATGGACGATCTGCCAGTGCTCGTCGCGATCTACGGGGCCGGTGACGAGAAGATTGCCTCCGGCGTCAACGTACTTCATCAGCGCGCGCCATGCGGTTTCGGTCAACGCTTGCGGGGATGGCAGGATGGCGAGCTTCGGCGCGCCTAATTTCTCGATCTGATTTTCAGCGATCATGTATGCCGGCAAGTGAACGTCATAGGCGAGGGCGCGGACGGCGCGTTGTTGTGCCGCCAATTGGAAATCCGCGAACACCGAATACTGTGCGGCCTGCGAAGTGACGATCGCGATGGAAGGCTGCTGAGGGTCGCGAAGATGCTCCTGCAGGGCTGGAGCAAATTGAGCGAAATCCCGCAGGACCGTGGCTTCGGGCTTCTCGGTATAGTCGGTGCGGACTGCGCCGATCGGGGTTTCGTTGCTTTCCGTCATGTAGGAATTCGTGTTCCACAGCCATTCGATTGCGCCGGAACCCTGAATAAAGGATGTGGCGATTTTCCGTTCGAGGAGAGCGGCCTCGCTTTCCGGCGTGCGGCGGGCGATTTCATCGAGGTTCAGCTCGCGCTGCAGACCGGTTTCCTGAATCAGCATGGCTTCTCCGGGCTGCTTGGCGGCGAGCGAATCCCACAGGATGTAGTCGTTTTGCCACCACGAGTGATTGGTCGTGAAATCGACGGACTGGCCCCAGAAGGCCGGGGACAGGCGATCTTGAATACCGCCTTCGTCCTGGCCGACGGTTACGAGTTGTTGAGAGCCGCCGGAGCGGATCGTGTCGTGCATGGTGCGCACCCAGCGAGTGAACGATTCTTGCGCGAAAAGAAAATAGTCGTGGAGCCGGAGCGAGGTGGTTCCGGTGTACATGCCGCGGGGAGTGAACTCGTTTTCGGTGGGAAGAGAAATCGTGCCGGAGACGGAATCTGGCGGCACATTCCAGAGCGCGGCGAGCTTCGCGCGATCGAGATAGCGTTCGCTCAACCAACGATTCCAGGCTGCGAGTTCAGTGGGATCGCCGTTAGGGCGCGTTGTCCAGAGGTGCTGCGAGAAACTGGGCTCATTGATGAGATCCCAGGCGAGGAAAGGCACGTCGTGAAAGCGCGCGACCACGGACGAGATCAAAGTCTGCTGCCGGCGAACCGCTGCGGGGTCGAGGAAGGCGTTGGTGCCTCCGAGGACGTCGGGCAGGAAGGCAAAGAAATTGAACTGCACCGGCAGGCCGTTCTTGCGGGCAGTCATCAGATAAGCCTCAAGGGTGCGCAGCGTGCGCTCGTAGGGCTGTCCGTTCTCATCGCAAAACTTGTCCCAACCGGTCCACCAGCCGGTGCGAATCATGTTCAGTCCGGCATCGTGAATCTGCGCGAGGTCCTGGTTCCACACGTACACGTTGGGATGCTCGAAATAGAGGCGTTGCACCTCGCTGGACATGTAGGTTGTGCCGACGACCGCGAGGGGACGGCCATCGATTTCGAAGTAGTCGTGGTTGACGCCGAGGCGCGGACCGGAGCGGAGATAGGATTCGTCGCGAATCCAGAAGGCGGAATGGTAGATCGCACGGACGCGATCGCCTTCCAGTAACTTCGCCTCGATGATGTAGAGTCCCTTGCCGTCGGGAGCGGGCAGGATGAGCGGCGCGTCGGAAGGGGCGTTTGCGGTCACGGTTGAGCGATTCGAGGGCTGTGCTTCGAGGAAGGAAGTGATCTTCAGGGAGACGGGCGCCTTTGGTTGTATTGCCGGATGCCATTGCAGTTGCAGTTCTACGGGCTCGCCGGGGAGATAAAGGGGCAACACCGGGCGCACAGTGAATTCCTCCGCGCCCTGCAGAGCCCGTTCCGCAAGGGATTGCACGAGGGCGCGGTTCTCGAAGAACTCGCTAGAGAGTTCCGCATTGACGAAAATCCATCGTCCGCCATCGAAACCGTTCCTGTAGTGATCGATCTGGAGAACCGGCGCCGACAGCTTGCGGCCATTCTTGATGCCCCAGGCGACAGAGTCGAGGCGCGCATCGATGGATCCGGCGGCGCCGCCCCGGTGATAGAGATCTACCGCGCTGAGCCGAATCACGGGACTGAAGGCGCGCTTCCACCGGAAGGCGGGAAGCTGCAGAGTCAGATCGGGATTGGGCTGGAACTGGAGTCCCTCGGAGCCGGGGGTTTCCTGGTACTGGTCGATCATGAGCGGACGGATGAAGCGAACGCTGTAGTCGCGAAGGTGCCAGCCCTTGGGATCGTGGTAGGCGGCGCGGGTGAAGGGCCTTCCGCCGAGCACCAGAAGATTGCCTCCGCGGTCGAGGAACCGCTTGATGGCGGGCCATGCCTCCTCCGGGAAGGCCGAGCCGTCGGCAAGGATCAGAAGGGTAGTTGCGGGTGCGGCCAGGGCGCCGCGAAGGTGGTCCGCGGCGGCCAATTGAGCCCCGGGAAAAATTGCGGCCAGTTGCTGCGGCGAGGGGAGCGCGGAGTCTGCTGCTGGAAGGCCAGGCTCGCTGAACACCACCACTCCGGACACATCGGCTTGGGCGAGGAGTACGGTTGAGCTGACCAGAAAAAATAAGGCGGTGACTGCGAAAAAGACAGATTTGCGCATGAGTAATGGCCCGATACGAATCGCGACCGGTGGAAACAGTGCAGTCTCCGGCAAGGGCGTTCGATTGTCAAGCTAGAGAAACGATTTTGTAGGGTACCAATTCGATCTGGCAGGAAGAAAAATGCGTAAAACCGCGCTCGGGCGATGCTATGATGGCGCGGTCTCAGGTTCATACAGTCTTCGGAGGATGGATACGGAACTCATGGCGATCGCGGCCCCCAACACTTCCGCTACAACAGCCACGGCGCCCGGCACTGGGCAAAGCTACGGAGCTCCGTTGGCTACGGTGACCACACTTTTCTTCATGTGGGGATTTCTTACCTGCCTGAACGACATTCTGGTTCCACATCTGAAATCGATTTTCGACCTGAGTTACGCGAAGATCATGCTGATTCAGTTTGCGTTTTTTGGAGCATATTTCCTTTTCTCCATCCCCTCCGCCAGGATCATAGATTGGATCGGCTACCAGCGGTCGATGGTGGTTGGTCTGCTGACCATGGGATTGGGCGCCTTTCTGTTTGTGCCGGCAGCAAGCGTTCCGTCGTATCCATTATTTCTGGGTGCACTCATCGTTCTGGCGGCTGGGATCACCTGTCTGCAGGTGGCGGCGAATCCTTATGTGACGGTGCTGGGAAAACCGGAGACAGCTTCGAGCCGGCTGAATCTGACGCAGGCGTTTAACTCGCTGGGTACATTTCTGGCGCCGTTCTTCGGCGGATTGCTGATTCTGAGCGCGGTCCCGAAGACCATGACTGAAATTCGAGCGATGGCTCCTGACGTCCTGCAGGCTTACCGTTTGCACGAAGCCGCGACGGTCAAGATACCCTATGTGGGTTTGGGCATTACGCTGGTGCTCTTGGCGGCCGCCATCGGCAGTTTCAAGTTGCCGAAGATTGAGCACGCGCAACACAAAGTGGGCGAGAAAGTAAACGACTCGATCTGGAGGCACCCGAATTTGATCTTCGGCGCGATTGCCATCTTCGTTTATGTCGGCGGCGAAGTTTCCATCGGGAGCTTTCTGGTGAACTACTTCGGCCAGCCTGAGATCGGTGGTCTGACCGAGAAGGTTGCGGCCAGCTTCGTCGCTTTCTACTGGGGCGGCGCGATGGTCGGCCGCTTCATCGGCTCCGCACTTTTGCAAAAGGTAAGTACCCGGGGGCTGCTTGGCATTTGCGCTGTGTGTGCGGCTGCACTAGTCGGGATCTCGATGCTGAGTACGGGACACGCTGCGATGTATAGCATCATCCTGGTCGGCTTCTTTAATTCGATCATGTTCCCGAGCATCTTCACGTTGGGGGTGGCCGAACTTGGACCGCTGACCGGGGACGGTTCCGGAGTCATGATCATGGCGATCGTGGGCGGAGCTATTATTCCGGTAGCGCAAGGATGGATTGCCGATCATATCGGCATTCATCACGCGTTTTTTCTGCCGGTCATTTGTTATCTGTACATTCTGTTCTTTGCCTTGAGCGGGTCACGACCGAACAGCCAACGTTATGCGAAGGCGTAGAGGCGCTCGGAACGAGACTGGTTGCCGGAAGCGAATAGATCTGAACCACAGAGGACACAGAGTCCCACAGAGGAAGCCGAATGGCAGGATTCGCTCTGTGCTCCTCTTGTGTCCTCTGTGGTTCAAGCTCTTGCGTGTCTGCAATCACTGCCGGGGCGTTGGCATTTGGTAAAATAACTGGCACGAAGTCTAAAAATCTATTGACTAAATCGATTTAACCAATCATGGGGCAAATCAAGACACCTGGCCAAAAGCCAGCTGTGATTACGCTGAAGGCTGTCGCCCAACATATAGGCCTTACTCCAGGCACGGTATCCGCGGTCCTGAACAATTCGCCTTCGGCCCGTTCCATTCCGCAAGAGACCAAGAACCGAATCCACGCGGCCGCCAAGGAACTCAACTACCGGCCCAATTTCTTTGCCCGCACTCTGCGCAACAAGCGCACCTACACCATCGGAGTGATCGCGGAAGAGATTGGCGACTCCTATAGCTCGCCCATCATCAGCGGCATTGAGCAGTATTTGAGGAAGCGCGATTATTTCTTTCTGACGGTGGTCCACCGGCACGATCCCGTGTTGCTGAATCGATACTCGCAATTGCTGTCGGAGCGTGGAGTCGAGGGCATCATCACCGTGGATACAACCGTACAGGAGGCACCCGCGCTGCCTACGGTTGCCGTGGCCGGCCACAAGAAGTTGAAGGGAGTCACCAACATTGTGCTGGATCACGAACACGCAGCCGTTTTGGCTCTGAGTCACTTGAAGGATCTATCTCACGAGCGCATCGCTTTCATGAAGGGGAATCCGCTGAGTTCGGATGCGAACGACCGGTGGGACGCGATCTGCGAGGTGGCGCGGCAGATTGGGATGAAGATCGATCCGGAGTTAACCGTGCAGATCGACACGGACGATCCGACGCCTATGTTGGGTTATCCGTTTGCCAAGCAATTGCTGGCGCGCAAGAAGCCGTTTACGGCGCTGTTTGCCTACAATGACATGTCGGCGATTGGCGCGATTCGAGCTCTGCAGGAACAGGGACTGCGCGTTCCCCAGGATGTCTCGGTGATGGGGTTCGATGACATTCCGGGCGCTGCATTTCACACTCCGAGTTTGACTACGGTGCGACAGCCGTTAAACCGAATGGGAGAGGTGGCGGCGCAAAGTCTGTTGGAACGCATTGAGGGGAAAAAAGACTATCCTTCCGAAATTGCGATCGAGCCTGAGTTGGTGGTGCGGGAATCTACGGCGAAGGCTCCCGGCTCCTCGTAGCGTCGTACGTCCGATATAGTAGCCGCATTGCGTGCCAGCCCATTCATGCCCCCCTCTGACTCACCAAACGCGTCAATCTCCGCCAAAGCACTGACGTTCGCTGCTTATGCGTCATTCCTGCCCATTGGGATCGCGACCGTGCTTCTGGGCCCCATGTTGCCGACATTGTCCGCGCGCTGGTCGCTGAACTATTCTCAGGCAGGCGCGCTATTTACTGCCCAGTATCTGGCTTCAACCTTGGCCGTGGCACTCTCAGGTGTTCTGGTCTCTCGCTGGGGATTTCGATTCGCCATCAAGACCGGACTTCTCCTTATGAGTGCGGGCGTGGCATTGCTGCTGGCCGGCCCGAAGATGATGGGAATCCTGTGCATTGGGGCATCTGGAGGCGGCATGGGGCTGGCTGTTCCGGCGGCGAATTTGTTGGTGGCCGAGGTAAATCCTGGCCGGCGAAGCGCGACGCTGAATTCGCTCAACTTCTGCTGGAGCGCGGGAGCGGTAGCATGCCCGTTTCTGGTGGCCGCGGCCGCGAAGAGCCATCAGATTCCACTGTTCCTGGCGGGGGTGGCCGGATTCGCGCTCCTGGTGGCGATTGGCATCGCCGCCATGCCCTCATACATTGTCGAACCGTCTGCGACGGCAAATGTTGACCGGAACAAGGGTCCGGCAATTCAATGGAAGCACGGTGTGGTTCTCATTCTCGGGGCGCTGTTTTTTCTTTATGTCGGCGTCGAGAACGGCTTCGGGGGATGGGTAGCATCGTATGCGAAGAGTCTGGGCAATCTGACGCCGGCACTGTCGCTCATGACTCCGTCGTTCTTTTACGCCGCGCTGATGCTGGGGAGATGGCTGGCGCCGCTGCTCTTGCGCGTGACCGACGAAATTCGACTGGTTCAGGCGGGATTACTGGTTGCTTGCGCGGGTATGGCGGGTCTGGTTTTGTCGCATGGCCTGCGCGGGGTGGTGGTGAGCGCTGGCCTGGCGGGACTGGGCCTTTCCTACGTCTATCCCATTACGATCTCGCGGTTGGCCCGGGAATTTGGGCCAGCGTCATCTCGGATTGGGTCCTTCATGTTCACGCTGTCGAACATCGGAGGCGGGTTGCTTCCATGGATGGTTGGCGTCTCGTCGAATCATTTCGGCACCCTCAAGGCAGGACTGGCGGTGCCGCTGATCGGATGCGCGGCCATGTATGGCCTATATTTGCGAGACTGGAAGGCGGCGCCGGCCAAAGCGGCAGTCTAGCGGTCTGGATCGGGGCAACCGCTGCCGTCCTCGGCTAAGAGTCTGAGTATCATTCACGATTCCTTTCCCACACCGTACAATAGGGAATCCCCTGCCGACTACGACTCATCCAGTAGTACAGCAGGTTGAGGTCTTGGACCCCACGGAGGCTAGCGAAATAGATTGGACGGATACGACGAGACAGCTGAGGAAAAGGAGCAAGAGGTGGCTTTGAGCGAGGTCAGGAACGTCCTGACATTAGAAGAGATTGGAAATCTCGCGGCAGATGGCGGCCAGCCGGCGGAAACGCTGATGAACGTGGTTGCCCTCATCGCCAAGAGATTTCGAACCGATGTGTGCTCGGCGTACTTGCTGGAACCGGATCGCGCCAATCTGGTGTTGGCCGCCACCGTCGGACTGCGCAAGGAATGTATCGGCAATCTGCGGATGGAAGTCCACGAAGGGCTCACGGGCCTGGTGGCGGAACTGGTGCGTCCAGTTGCCGTGGAACAGGTGAAACACCATCCCCGGTTCAAGTATTTCCGGAATGCTGGCGAGGACGCCTACCAGTCGTTCCTGGGCGTTCCCTTGATCGAGCGGGGTGTTCTGCAGGGAGTTCTCGTCGTACAAACCATCGAAGCCCGCGTTTTTAGCGAGGACGAAATTCGGATGCTGACGGAGGCTGCCACTCAGGTCGCTCCCGTAGTGAGCGAAGCTCGTACTCTCGATCGCTTCATTGCTCCGCTGCAGGAGCGGCTGTGGGCACTCGCGCGTAATTTGTGGTGGAGTTGGGACCACAACTCCGCCAGTCTGTTCCTCGATCTCGATCCGGCCCGCTGGAGCGAGCTCAATCACAATCCGGTTGCACTATTAGGAGAACTTCCTCTCGCCAAACTGGAAACCCGGGCCGCGGAGCTCATGCTGCATAGCCGCGTGAACTATGCGTATCGCCGCATGCTGGAGTATCTGGAAGCCGATCGGACCTGGGGCACGAGGCACGCCGGCGTGCTGCGGCCGCACCCGGTGGCATATTTCTCCGCGGAATTCGGTTTGCACGAGTCTTTGCCGGTCTATTCCGGCGGCCTGGGAGTGCTGGCAGGGGATCACATCAAAAGCGCGTCGGATCTCGACATCCCTCTGGTGGGGATCGGCTTATTTTACGGCCAGGGGTATTTTCGGCAGCGGCTAGATCTCGGGGGATGGCAACGGGAAGAATACCTCAAGACTGACGTCAATCAAATGACGATGGAGGTGGCGATCGGGAAGGACGGACGGCCGGTCGTCGTGGAAATCGAAACGCGCAGCGGCCGGATTCGCGCGAAAGTCTGGCGCGTGAAGGTGGGACGCCGCGACCTGCTCCTGCTGGACTCCGACGTGGAAGGCAACGCCCCCGAAGACCGCCAGTTGACGTCGCGCTTGTACGGCGGAGACCTCCGCATCCGCATTCGTCAAGAATTGCTGCTGGGCGTGGGCGGGTTGCGAGCCTTGAAAGCCCTCGGGATTTCTCCGGGCGTGCTTCACCTGAACGAAGGCCACAGCGGGTTTGCGGTGCTGGAAGCGATTCGCATGCGGATGGAGGAGGAAGGGATCTCGTTTGAGGCGGCGGTTCCGCGAATCTCCCGCGAGGTGGTATTCACAACACACACTCCGGTGCCGGCGGGGCACGACCGATTCGACGCGGGCCTGGTCGAGGAGCACATTGGACCCCTTCGCGAAGCGCTGGAACTCTCCCAGGAAAGTCTGCTGGGACTCGGCCGTGAGAATCCCAACAATGCGGACGAACTTTTTTGTATGACCGTGCTGGCCCTGCGACTTTCGCGGCGCGCCAATGCAGTCTCCGCTCTGCATGCCGAAGTGTCGCGAGCGATGTGGACCGGGTTATTCCGTAACAAGCTGGAAGACGACGTTCCCATTGGACACATCACCAACGGAGTGCATGTTCCGTCATGGCTCGCCCCGCAAATGTTCCGCCTCTATGATCGCCACCTGGGTACGGACTGGCACCAGCGCGGCAGTGAGGCCAAAATCTGGCTGGGGATCGAGAACGTGGACGACGGGGAACTCTGGGAAACGCACCTTAACCTGAAGTCGCAGTTGATCGAATTCGTGCGGCGGCGAGCGGTTGCTCAGGCCGAGCGCCGGGGAGAATCGCGGGAAGTCCTGCAGCGCCTGGAGCGCGTGTTGAGCCCCGATGCTCTCACCATCGGATTTGCCCGCCGGTTCGCAACTTACAAAAGGGCCAATCTCATCCTGACGGACATCGAGAAGTTGGCTTCGATGGTGAACGATCCCAACCGCCCGGTGCAATTCGTATTTGCCGGCAAGGCGCATCCGCTGGACGAGCCCGGCAAGCGAGTGTTGCAGCAGATTGCCGAGTTGATGCGGGACCCGAAGTTCCGTGACAAGTTTGTGTTCGTGGAGGACTATGACATCAACGTCGGGCGGCATTTTGTGCAGGGCGTCGATGTCTGGCTCAACAATCCGCGCCGGCCGCTGGAGGCCTCGGGCACGAGCGGACAGAAAGTAGTGCTGAACGGCGGCCTGAATCTTTCCGTCCTGGATGGCTGGTGGGCCGAAGCCTTCGATGGCATGAATGGTTTCGCCATTGGAACCGGCAGAACGCATTCCAATATGAGCGTTCACGATGCCCGCGACGGAGAAGACTTGCTGCGAACACTCCGCGAGGAAGTGATTCCACTGTATTACCAGCGGGATCGCGACGGCCTTCCGCGAGGCTGGATCAAGCGCATGAAGCGGACCATCCGCACCCTAGGCTGGCGCTTCAATGCCGATCGCATGGTGATGGATTACACCCTGAAGTGCTACGTTCCCGCTGCGGGGGGGACGTCGAGCGAGACGAGGGCCAGTTCGTAGGATCTGCGGTCCAAAAAAGAACTTGAGTGGCGGAGAGGGAGGGATTCGAACCCCCGATACCCTTTCGGGTATGCCGGTTTTCAAGACCGGAGCCATCAACCACTCGGCCACCTCTCCGGATGCTTCACGTTTACCGCACGCGCCGCCGCGCGATCCGTCGCTTCTGGTTAGTTTACAACAGGGGCGATCAGTCTCAGGGCTTTGGCGGCAGCAGGCCGAATGCTTTGGAATGAAATTCCATGACCTCGGCAAAGTGCGACAGAAAATACGTCAGACTGTGATCGCCCGGGTAAGGGTGATATTCGTGCTTCACGCTTTCTTTTTGCAGTTCGTCGTGCAAGACCGCTGCCCCTTTCTCGAAGCCGTAGTTGTCATCCTGGCCACAGTTGAAATAGATGGCGAGCTTCCGCAGGCCTGCGGCATCACTCTTCGCTAGAACAAATGGACTGTTGGCATTCCAGTGAGGCACTTTGATCGGATTGCCGAACACTGCGGCGAGCACTCCGGCTAGCGGCGCTCCTGTCCGGGATGCGGAGTCCAGTGTTTGTGGCGATTCGGTGATGAGCGCGGCACTTTGGGCGCTCACCGCTGAGAAGAGTTCAGGATGCGCGAAAGCGAGGCGCAATGCGCCGTAGCCGCCCATCGAAATTCCGCTGATGGCGCGCCCCGCGCGGCCGGGGCGGATCCAGTATTTGCTCTCGATGTAAGGCAGGAACTCGTGCAGAAAGAAGTCGTTGTAGCGGACGGAACCGTCGGCGGAATTGATGTAGAAGCTGCGCCTGCCTTCGGGCGCGACGATCAGAAAGTCGCCTATCTTGTGCTGATTGCGCAGATCATCGAGCAAGGTCCAGCCGCCGCTGTTGAAGAGGGTTTGCTCGTTATCGCCCAGACCATGCAGAAAATAGAGCACCGGATAACGCTTTGGGGGATGCTGCGTGGCGCCCGCATCGTAGCCTGCGGGCAAGTAGACGCAGTAGTGAACCACCTGCTTGAGGATACGGCTGTTCAGGGCGCTGCAATCGATGCGGCTCTGCGCAGTCGCCGAGGCGCCAGCGATCAGAAAGGACAAGCAGACGAGCCTGAAGGAGCGGATCATGCGGGTCCGTTTATTCGTAGCGCAGCGCCTGCACGGGATCGAGCTTGGCGGCGCGTCCCGCGGGATATAGGCCGGACACCAGGCTGACGAGGAAAGCAAATCCGATTGCGCCTCCGACCAGCCACCACGGCACCGCCCAAAAATGTTCCGGGGGAAGCGACTGGCGCTTGAGGTAGACATTGGTGCCGAGATTGATCACCTGGCCGATCGACCAACCCAAGGCGACGCCTACGATTCCGCCGAGAATCCCCATGGCTCCGGCCTCGGCGAAGAAAAGCTTCTTCACATCTCCGTCGCTGGCGCCGATGGCCTTCATAATGCCGATCTCGCGGCGTCGTTCGAGAATGGCCATCACCAATGTGTTGACGATTCCGATCGACGCAACTGCAAGCGCCAGGCTGCCGAAGATTCCCAGGAACAGGTCGAGCACGGCGAAAAACTGCCGCAAACTGCGGGTCGCGTCGAGAATCGAGAAGGTGCCAAATCCCATTTTCTTGATGGCGTCTTCTACCACTTGAACTTGAGCAGGATCCTTCACGCGCACGCTGACCGAGGAATAAAGCGGCTGATCGCCCGCGGCTCGCGAGATCTCACGCAAGTCGGTGGGCTGCATCACGTGAAGGCTTTCGGCCAGCTTCAGCGGCAAGAAGACCCTGGCGCGGGTCGGACCGCGCATGCTCTCCGGGTCGAGATCGGCGATGGCAACAATCGTGAGTTTCTGTTCGCGCGAAATGACGGAATATGCGGCCCCGGCGAGATCGCTATCGGTGGAATTCGTCTTATTAGCACTGGAAGGCGATGCCTGTGCCGGGCTAGGCGCACGTTGTGCGTAACGCATCGTCAATTCCTTGCCCAGCAGCGGCTTCGCAAGATCGGCAACATTCGGCTCATCGCCTCCGCGAGCCGGAGTCTTGCCTAACAATTCCTCGGCAAATGTTTTTTGCAAAATCACTTCGGGCGCTGTGTCAGAAGAAAAAAAGCTGCCCTGCATGCCTTCGAAGGCGTCGTTGGATTTCGCGGACTCGGGCAGCGCCGAGATCATGGTCAGATGCGGCTTGTCTTCGTAGCGCAGCTCTGTGGCGAAGCGGATGTCGGGATACGCTTCAAGCACGTTGGGCAGATGTTCAATTTCCTTTCGCGCGGATTCGTCGAGGACACGGCTCTCGCCGGGGGTGGGGGCGTTGCGCTCTTCGTCGCGGTTGCGGCCCATACCGCGCAGATCGCGGCGCGAGGTGACTATAACGGTATCGAAAAGTCCCGACTTTACCAGCCGGCGCGACGCGAATTGCTGCAAGCCAATGCCAAGAGACAGCATCGCGACCAACGACGCTACGCCTACCGAGATGCCGATCGTAGTCAGCGAATTTCGCAGCAGAGACTCGCGCAGATTGCGCAGGGCAAGTTCGGTGAGATCTGGAATCTTCACGACTGTCCTCCCTGCGTGCCGGAATGAACGCCAGTGGGAGCGTTCGGCCGGTCGTCGATCAACTTCCCATCCGCCAGAAAGATCATGCGTTGGGCGTAGCGCTCGGCCAAGGCACGCTCGTGCGTCACCATGACGACTGTCATTCCCAACTGCCGGTTGAAATCCCGGACCATGTCCATGATCTCAGTTCCGGTGTGGCTGTCGAGATTTCCGGTAGGTTCGTCGGCCAGCAGAAGCTGCGGACGATTGATCAGGGCCCGCGCCAGAGCAGCCCTCTGCTGCTCGCCGCCGGAAAGCTCGCTGGGCCGATGGTTCAGTCGCGCACCCAATCCCACTCGCTCCAGGGCCTCGCCGGCCAGCCTTTGACGTTGGCTGCGATCCACCTCCGCAAAACGGAGCGGGAGTTCCACATTCTCCGCTAGCGTCATGCTGGCGATCAGATTGAACGACTGAAAGACCATCCCTACGACATGCAGCCGATATTTGGCGAGTTCCTCGCGCGAGAGTTTTGCCAGATCACGATCCTGCACGATAACGCTACCGGACGTCGGACGATCGAGGCCTGCAATCAGATTCAGCACGGACGACTTGCCCGAGCCGGAACTTCCGAGGAGTGCGACAAACTCGCCGGCGCGAACTTCGAGCGACACGCCATCGACCGCGCGGATCAACGTCTCGCCCATGCGGTAGTGACGGCAAAGATTTTCGCTGCGAATCGCGACCGTACCGCGCGCGGCGGAAACTGCGGGGGCTGTCGTCATAGCGGCTAGCGCATCTCTCCTCGCAGCACGCGCAGAGCGTCGGCCGCCTTCACGTCACCGTTCTTGGCGTCTGCGCCGTTGCCGGTCACCGCGACTGCGTCTCCTTCTCCAGGAGCCAGGAATAGATTTTCTTCGACTCCGTGTTGTCGCGTGTAAAGGTCATAGTAGCGGCCCCGTGCCGCATAAAGCTGCGTGTGCGTGCCCCGCTCCACGATTTGCCCTTGTTCCATCACCATGATCTGATCGGCCCGGCGAATCGTCGAAAGCCGGTGCGCTATGACGAACGTAGTGCGCCCTTGCATCAGATACGAGAGACCCTGCTGGATCATGTGTTCGGATTCCGAGTCGAGGCTGGAGGTGGCTTCGTCCAGAATCAGAATGCGCGGCTCAGCCAGGATCGCGCGGGCAATGGAGATCCGTTGCCGCTGTCCACCTGACAGTTTCACGCCACGCTCCCCCACCACCGTGTCGTACTTGTCGACAAAGGACTCGGCGAACTCGTCGACGCGCGCGATCCGGCATGCGCGCATGATTTCCTCCTCGCTGGCCTCAGGGCGCGAGAATGCGACGTTTTCCCGAATCGTTCCATCGAATAGGAACGATTCCTGTAATACGACTCCCAAGCGCGTGCGGAAGGAGTCGAGTCGAACCGAGCTTAAGTCCACGCCGTCCACGAGGACCGTGCCCTGAGAAGGCACATAGAAAGCGGAGATCAGGCCAATCGTGGTCGACTTTCCCGAACCTGAAGAACCGACGAGCGCGGTCACCGTTCCCGGCTCAGAACGGAAAGAAATATTGCGCAGAACGTCATGGGTCCCGTCGTAGCTGAAAGTTACATCCTCGAACTCAACTTCGCCCACGATGTCGTGAAGGTGTACGGAGCGTTTCGGGTCCTGATCCTCCGGCCGCTCGCCCATGATCTCCTGAGTTCGCTCCAAACCAGCCAATGCTTCCGTGAGTTGCGTCCCAATTGAAACGACCTGCATGACGGGGGCGATCAAGAAAACGAGCAGAAAGTTGTAGGAAAAATAGCTGCCTGGGCTCAGAGTGTGCGCTGTCATCTGACGCCCACCGACGTACATCGTGGCGGCTCCAACCCCTCCCAGCAGTACGCTGGCCGAAAGACCCATGAGCGATGTTGCGGTCAACGTACGCATGACGTTATCGAGCAGCCGGCGCACTCCGCTCGCAAAAATCTTCTCTTCGCGTTGTTCCGCGTGATATCCCTTGATGACCCGTACCCCACCCAGCGATTCCGTCAGCCTCCCGGTGACTTCCGCATTGATCTTGCCGCGTTCGCGGAAGATCGGACGGATCGTCGCGAAGGCCCTGTTTAATGCGAATGCAAAGCAACCCAGGGAGCCGACGGCAATCAGCGTGAGGGGCGCGCTGATGCGAAGGAGCAAGGCGAGGGCAATGCTGGCCGCGACCAACCCTCCAGCAAAGTCCACCAAGCCCGTTCCAAGCAGATTGCGAACGCCCTCAACATCGCTCATGATGCGTGACACCAGAGCGCCGGTTTTGTTGGCATCGTAAAAAGCTACAGGCAGGCGGGAGACGTGCGCTTGCACTTGCTGGCGAAGGTCGGCGATGAGGCGCTGGGCCGCTTTCGACAGCAACTGGGTCAGAGAAAAAGAAGTCACGCCCTGGATGAGCGTTGCCATTAAAACCCACAAAACCAGAGGCCGCAGCAGTCCTGTCTGATGCTTGCCCACCACGTTATCAATCAGGAATTTCGAGGAATACGGCAGCACAAATCCGGCGACCTTGTTGATCACCATCAGGACAAAGCCAAAGGCAAGCAGTCCGCGACGCGGACACATCAACTTCCAGACTTCGGGCCAAACGGCCTTCAGTCGCTGGATCTTCGGAGGCTTCGCGGCTTCTTTGGCTGGAGGACTCAATCTACAGTTTGACTCCGTTGGGCCCGGATTTGGTTCATTATTACAGCATTGTCACACATCCGGAGGTCGGACGCCGCCCTGTGACAGGGTGCGTCCAGACGTTGTATGCTCGGGGCGTGTCCCGCCCGTCTGCGCCGGAGCGTTCGCCGACCCTAGGCCTGTTGTTGGCCCTGTTCATTACGCTGTCCGCAGTCGTGGCTTATTCGGCCTACATCACGTGGCAAGTGACCGGGCTGCGCAAGTTGCAGACCGAACTGGTGGACCGCAATCGCAAGGATTCCCTGCAGTTGCTGAGGATTCAGAACGATCTCAACCTGCTCGCGGTAGCCATGCGCGACATGGTGAGCAGTGATGAGCCCTATCCTCTGACCGCATGGTCGGCGCAGTTCCAGCGGATTCGGACCGATCTGGACGATGCGATGCGGCTGGAGGCGGGATTTGCCGCAGCCAGCCGAACCCCCGAGCAGAGCGCGTTTCTCACGGGATCCTTTACCCAGTTCTGGAATGCGGTGGACCGCATTTTCGCGCTCGCGCATGAGGGCAAAGAAAAAGAGGCGCGCGAGCAGATTCAGCTTTCCCTGCAGGAGCGGCAGGCGGCACTGAGCACGGCCGTGGCGCGTTTGCTGGTGCAGAACAGCGAGAATGAGGAGCAAGCCGGCCAGCGCATCGTTCAGATCTACGACCGGGTGCAGAGGCAGGTGTACGTATTTCTGGCTGCGACCCTTCTGGCGATCCTGCTGAACGGTCTTTCGCTGATTCGCTGGAACCGCCGGTTATTCGCGCGCCTGGCCGAGATCTCCGAGCGCCGCAGCGAACTGGCGCAGAAACTGATTGCCACCCAGGAATCTACGCTGCGGTACATCTCGCGCGAACTGCACGATGAATTCGGCCAAATTCTCACGGCCGTAGGGTCGATGCTGCGCCGCGCGGGAACGCATGCGCCGGAGGGTTCGTCGTTGAGAGCGGATTTGCAGGAAGTACTGCAAACCGTGCAGACTACGCTGGAGAGCGTTCGCAGTCTGTCGCAGGCGCTGCATCCCGTGATGCTGGACGAGGCCGGACTGGAGAGCACGCTCGACTGGTACATCCCCACCGTAGAACGACAAACCGGAATTGCCATATCCTATGAGAAGCAGGGCGTGGCGTTTCCCGTGGATGGCAGCGCTGGCGTGCATGTCTACCGCGTCCTGCAGGAAGCGCTGAACAACGTGGCGCGGCACTCCGGGGCGAAGCAGGCGTGGGTGCGGTTGCGTTTCTTGCCGGATGCGCTTGAGTTGGAAGTGGAAGATCATGGAGTCGGATTCCATGAGCGTCCGAACAAGCGGGGGATTGGCTTGGTAGCGATGCGAGAGCGCTCTGAGTTGATGGGCGGGCAGATCGTTTTTTCGCGTCCACCGGAAGGTGGAACCCTGGTGCATCTGGATGTTCCGAGGGAGAAAGCAGAGTCTTATGGAAAAGAAGATCACAGTGTTGCTGGTGGATGATCACAGCCTGGTACGGCGCGGTTTCCGCCGCATGCTGGAAGATGAATCCGACATGGAAGTTCTGGGCGAAGCGGGCAACGGCGAGGAATCCATCAAGCTCGCTAAGAAACTCCATCCCCGCGTGGTGGTGATGGATTGTGCTCTGCCCGGTATGAACGGCCTGCAAGCCACACGGCAGATTATCGAAGATTCGCCGGACACGGCGGTCCTCATGCTCAGCATGCATACGGAGGGAACCTGGGTGCGCCAGGCGATCGAAGCCGGGGCCAGGGGATACGTTCTCAAGAACGCATTGGACCTGGAACTCGGGGCGGCCATCCGCAAGGTTGCCGCTGGAGAAACGATATTCGATCCGCAGGTCGAGCAGCCATCGGTTCTGAAGGGCGAGCGCAGCGCGGCCCTCACTCAGCGTGAACTGGAAGTGTTACAGATGATCGTCAACGGCAAGTCGAACAAGGAGATTGCGACCGCGCTCGATCTCAGCGCCAACACCGTGGCGGTTCACCGTGCGAACATCATGAACTCGCTGGGAATTCATAAGACCGCGGAACTGGTGGTCTACGCGATTCGCGCCGGGCTGGTGAACGTTCCGTGAATCGCAGGTCGTTCCTTGGGGGACTGGCGGGACTGGCGTCATGGTCGCGTTTTTCGTCGCGACTGCATGGGCTCGTGGGGCAGACTGCGACGGCGCCTTCTCCAGGCTTTCGATTCACCGATGTCACCAGCCAGGCGGGTATCCAGTTCGAGCACAACAGCGGAGCCTTCGGCGGAAAATTCCTGCCCGAGACCCTCGGTTCTGGATGCGCCTTCCTGGATTATGATCGCGACGGCTGGCAGGACATTCTGCTGATCAACGGCACCGATTGGCCCGGCCACAAGAAGCGCCGTACCACCCTTCGCCTCTATCACAACAACGGTAACGGCACCTTCACCGATGTGACTTCACGCGCCGGGCTCGATGTCGAAATGTACGGCATGGGCGTCGCGGTTGGGGATTACAACAACGACGGCTTCCCTGACATTCTGATCACTTGCGTGGGACAGAACCGCTTGTTCCGAAACACCGGCAAAGGCACGTTTGTCAACGTGACCAACAGGAGCGGCCTGGGGAAGCGCGAGGGATTCAGCACTTCCGCACTGTGGTTCGACTACGATCGCGACGGGTTGCTCGATCTGTTTGTCTGCAACTACGTGAAGTGGTCGCCGGAGCACGACGTGTTCTGCAGTCTCGACGGCAAGCACAAGTCGTACTGCACTCCAGAAGCGTATCGCGGAGCCACCTGCTGGCTCTTTCACAATCGAGGCGACGGCACATTCGAAGATGTCACGGCTGCGAGCGGAATCTTTGACAGCAGTTCCAAATCGCTGGGAGTGGCGCTGTTTGACGACAACTACGATGGCTGGCCCGATCTGCTCGTGGCCAACGACACCCAGCCCAACAAGCTTTATCGCAACCAGCACAATGGCACATTCAAGGATGCCGCAGTGGAAGCCGGACTCGCTTTCAGCAGCGAAGGAAAAGCCCGCGCGGGCATGGGAGTCAACGTTGCCGATTTCGACAATTCCGGCGCGCCTGGGGTCGCGATCACGAATTTCGACAACGAAATGATCGGACTCTACCGTCTGAGCGGCAAGAGTTTCGAAGACATCGCACCGCAATCGGGAGTGGGCATCGCCTCGAGGAACAGCCTTGGCTTCGGCTGCGCGTTTCTCGACGTCAACCTAGATGGCTGGCTCGACTTCGCTGTCGCCAATGGACACATCGACGAGACTGTGCGCAACATTCGCGGCAACGTGGGATATGCGCAGCCGCCCCAACTGTTTCTCAATCACGGCAAGGGAATGTTTCGCGACGTCGCACCAGAAGTCGGCGCAGACTTCGATCAGCCGAAAGTCGGACGCGGACTTGCTTATGCCGACTTTGATCGCGATGGCGATCTCGATCTGCTGCTCACTACTAACAACGGACCAGCCTACCTGTATCGCAACGATCTACTCACCGGGAACCGCAGCGTCCGTTTTCGTTTAGTGGGAACGAAATCAAACCGTGACGGGATTGGCGCTATGGTGCGCATTTTTGCAGGTGGCTTGATCCAGTCTCGTCTGGTCAAAGGAGGATCGAGTTACCTATCGCAGTCCGAACTTCCCGTCACCTTTGGCCTGGAAAAGCGCGACCGCATCGATCGCGTGGTGATCGGCTGGCCGAGCGGACGCACCGAAGAATACAAAAATCTCGCGGCGGGCCGCTGCTATGAGTGCACCGAAGGAAAAGGAATCGTCCCGCAGGATGGCTACTGAGCCGAGGCGGCGATCGAGGGTCTCACCACGTTTCCGGCCGCCATTAAATCAATTTCCACCGAATCGTTGACTCGAAGGAACAGCGTGCTCGGATTCCTCATTCCCCACTTTGCATACGGAACCGTGAAATGAACGGTCGCAGTCCAATGGTCCGCGGACATTTCCACCTCGGCCGGTACCGTGATCTCATGGTTCACTCCGTGAATGCTGAACATGCCGTGCACTCTGACGGAAGACTTTCCCTGATTCGCCACCGCACCTTCGAGTCTGTCGGGATGAAAAGCAATTTCGGGATAGCGGTTGCTTTCGAGAATTTCCTTGTTCATCTTGCGGTCGCGCATGCCGCTGCCGCTCTCGCCGCTCCCAGCATCGACTACGACCTCGCCCGAGATTTTTCCGGAAGCCGGCTCGAACTCCAGCGACCCACGCTTCAACCGAAAGGTTCCACGCACGGTGTGAAGCACGTCGCCCACAGTGAACTTAAGTGACGTTTGCGCGGGATCAAGCTGGAAAGCTTTATCCTGAGCCATCCCTGAGACGACTAAAGCGATCAGCAGAGCCGAGAGCGCCAGTCCAAATCTGCACCGGTTAACAAGTTCATAAGTTTTACGAATCGGACTCATGACATTATGCCGTTAACAATCCCCATCCCAAAGTCAGACCATCCACTGCAAGGTGCAAGGGCGACAGAACGCCCACATGCAACTCCAGCAGCCGCCGAAACACTTCTGGGTGTTTCTGGAGGGCCTGGAGCGTGCGACGCTGCAGGCGGGGACGTCCATCGAGCGTGAGCATCAAGCGGGCCATCAGAAACGGACGCAGGGCAAGCCGGCGATGTTCGTGCTCATAACGAGACAGGTCTCCCGTCCGCAAGCAATCCGCCAGCACCATCGCCTGGCTGAAAGCGAGGCAGAGTCCTTCGCCCGTGATGGCATCGACCGTGCCAGACGCGTCTCCGATCAGGGCAACATTCTTGCGACTTACGCGCTTGAGCCTGCATGTAGCAGTCAGTGCGCCTTTCTCAGCCGAAGAAACGTCAGCCCCTTGCAGCCGCGACTTCAATTCGGGGAATCGCGGCAGGGCTTCTGTCAGGCGCAATTTAGGATCGCGAGAAATCAGCGCCACGCACGCTTCATCTTTTGCAACCGGCGTGACATAGATTTCTCCGTGGCCGCCCCAGTGGAGTTCCATCCGGTCCGTCCACGGCGCCACGCGATAATGCTGCCGAAACGCATAGCGGCAATCTCTTCTGCGAAAAGCATCGAGCCCCGCCCAGCGCCGCACTCTTGAACTGCCGCCGTCGGCTCCAATAATCCATCGGGCGCTCACCTTGCGGCTTCCCAGGTAAACAGCATCCGCTGCAATACCGGTCACAGGTGTCTGCCACAAAAAATCAATTCCCAGGCTGGAGGCGCGCTCTGCGATGAGCCGGTGCAACACGGTACGCCGCACGCCCATGCCCGAGGCCCCATTGGGGAACGCGGCATCGACTGCGAGTCCCGCGCTCAGGAATCGAATGCCACGGAACGGATAGGAGTGCTCCGCCTTGACCGAGATCCCGAGTTTTTCGAGCGCCGCCAGACCATCGGGCATCAGGCCTTCGCCGCAGGGTTTGTCAATCGGCATTTGAGCGCCATCGGCCACGACGACGCGGAATCCCTGCTGCCGCGCCGCAATCGCCGCCGCTAGTCCTGCGGGACCGCCGCCGATGACAAAAACGTCCGTTGAGTTCAGCAACTGGCCCTCACCACTGTAAAAGTAGAAGTTCAGAACAGAATCCCGGCCCCATGGCCGCAAGCACGCCCAGCGTGCCCGGCTCCGGACGCCGGTTCTTCATGACATCTTCCAGCACTACCAGGACGGACGCCGAGGACAGGTTCCCGACTTTCTTTAGGCAAGCCCAGGAGGCGTCGAGCTGCCCGTCATGCAGATCGAGCGCGGCCGCTGTTGCCTCGAGCACTTTCGGACCACCGGTGTGCAGCACCCAACTCCCGATGTCGCTGCGCTTGTGTCCATGGTCGGCCAGGAAAGTGTCCACGTCCTGTCCCAGGTGCTCGCGAATCAGCACCGGCACTTCCGGGGACAGCGTGATGCGAAAGCCCTTCTCGCTTACTTTCCATCCCATCATTTCTTCGGTGTCGGGATAGAAGACGGATCGAGTCGCGAGAATTTCGGGCCCTGTGGCGCTCACATCCTCGCCGGCAACGATGACCGCTGCCGAGCCATCCGCAAAGAGTCCCGAGGAAATTAAATTCGCGACCGAGAGATCCTCGCGTTGAATGGTCAAGGAGCAAAGCTCGACCGAGACAAGCGCGGCAGCTTGCGACGGATAAGCACGCACATAATCCGCCGCGCGCGCAATTCCTGCCGCCCCCGCTACGCATCCCAATCCAAAAATTGGCACACGCCGGATATTTGCCGGCAGCCCCATGCGGTTGATCAGCAGGGCATCGATCGAAGGGCTTGAGATGCCGGTGACGGATGTAAAAAATAATGCACCCAGTTTGCTTGGTTCGAGTCCCGCATGGTGCAGCGCCCGGCAAAGCGCTTGTTCTCCCAGTTCCTGCGCGACCTGAATCCAGACATCATTGGCCTGGCCCCAGGTCCTCAGCTCGGTGTACTTCTCCGGCGGCATCGCGAGATGGCGCCCTTCCACGGCGACGTTCCGGTGTAGCCGCGCCAACATCGCCGGATTCCTAAGCTGGTCGCCCCAGTATTCCTGGAGTTTTTCAAGCAGGAATTTTTGGGAATAGTAATGCTTGGGGAAGGCGCTCGCGGCGCTGGCAATTTTCATTTGTTGGATCCTGGTCACAGCACTGTGTCAGCGCCATCACATGCCGGACATCGAGGCTAGTGATATAGATGACCGGTCGCTGTTTGCGGTTGTACCCGCGGCTTGCATGCCGTTAAGTGTATTGTCCCAACGCTATTAGGCCGAATTGTCACCCGTTTGTTAAATCAGGCGGCGAGCGTGGAGTTTGAGGCTAGCCGCGGAAAGCACGCCGCGCCAGTCCGAGCGCCTCAGACCAGAATGCTCCGGGCGAATGGGCGAGTTCCACTACATCGCGAATCGCCAACACGAACGCGTCAAGTTGCGCGTCGGTTACTACAAGTGGCGGAGCAACCTTCAGCACCATGAAGTTGTTTCCGCAGATTTGCGTCAGAAATCCGGAATCGCGAAACAGACGCATCACTACAATCTGGCCGAACATGGCCGGATGTACCGCTGCAAACGCCTGATAAGGAATGCGCAAGCGAAGCTGGCTGGGAGCTCGAAACTCAATGCCCATCAGCAATCCCAGTCCCCGGACTTCCTTAACCATTTCAAAATCGCGGAGGGCTTCGGTTAGCCGCGCCTGCAAATAGTGGCCTGCCTCGATCGAGCGCTGGCCCAGTTCTTCGTTCTCCAGAACTTCCAGGGTGGCAAGGGCCGCCCGCATGGCGAGGCTGTTTTCGCTGAATGTGGACGTATGAACGAAGGCCCGCGGCAATGATGAATAAACCGAATTGCACACCGCATCCGACATCAGCACCGCGCCACAGGGCACCAAGCCACCGCTCATGGCCTTGGCCATGATGACCATGTCAGGCTCAGCTCCGAAGTGGTGCGCGGCCAGAAAAGGTCCGGTACGATACATCCCGGTCTGCACTTCATCCAGCACAAACAGCGTGCCATAGCGCCGGCACAGCGCCTCTGCAGTGCGCAGATAGTCTCGATGCGGAACGCAGACCCCAGCCTCCGATTGAATGGGTTCGACGATGAATGCCGCAAAGCGCTTGCTCTTCAGTTCGCGTTCCAGCGCTTCCAGGTCGCCGAACGGAATCGCGGCAGTGTCCGGCAGAAGCGGCCCAAAACCCTCGCTCCAGAATTTGTCGCTCATCAACGACAGCGCCCCGCAGGTCAGCCCGTGGAAAGCATGTTCGGCAGAAAGTATTCCTGCGCGCCGCGTGTGGGCACGCGCGAACTTGATGGCCGCTTCCACGCCCTCGCTCCCCGAAGAAGCGAAGAAGGCCTTCGCCAAACGGCCACCGGCGCGCTCACACAGCTTCTCCGCCAGTTCTCCGGCAAGATCCGCAACGTGCGTCTGAATCATCGCCGGACCGCACCGCTCCAGTTCGCTTTGCAGCGCACGCACCACATCCGGATGATTGTGGCCGGCATTGTGAACACAATATCCGGAGAGGAAGTCGAGAATGCACCTTCCATCTTCGGTGAAAAGCTCCACTCCCTGGCACCGCTCATAGTGGACATTCATCTGCAGCAAATCGAGGAGCCGCACCCATTCGCGGTTCACACGTTGGGCATAGCGCTGCGACGCGTGCGCAGCCTGCTCGATTTGGAGGGTCGTGTCCATTCCGGAGAATTAGGGTGTTATCGCAATCGAAGTCGGCTCACCCGGCAGGGGGTACTTGAAAACCGACGTGAGCAATCCATTACTGGTGTTGAAATTGAAAGATTGAACCATCGGGCTCGATTGGTTACCGACAAACAGATAGCTCCCGCCCGGGTCCATGGCAAGTACACTGGGCTCCGCTCCGGTGGCAAATGGCGAAGTTGCCAGCAGAGTGAGTGCGCCATTGGTGCCAATCGCAAACGCCGCAACATTGGTCGAGCCTTGATTGGCTACGAACATATATTTGGCGGACTTGTCGATCACAAGCGCAAGCGGTCCCGCGAACTGCTCACCAATCGGGGAATTAGAGAATTGCGTGAGCGACCCGTCAGCGTTAATCGTGAATTCCGAGATCGAATTGTCCAGCTTGTTTGCGGTATAGAGAAAACCTCCGCCGGGCGCAATGACCAGCCCGTAGGGACCCGTCCCCGTAAAGAACGGGGTGCCCTGAACCACGCTAGGAACTCCCTGATTGAGACTGAAGGCTTCGATGAATCCGGGAGTTCCTGTACCCGTCACGTAGAGGAATCCCGACGGAGACACTTTCATGTTGAACGGAGTCATTCCAATCGGGAAGGGAGAGCCGGCAACCTGGGTTAGAGTTGGTGGATTCGTTTTGGCATCGATGGAAAATACCGAAATGTTCAACGAGCCGGCGTTGCCGACATACAGAAAGGTTCCCGCGGAATCCATGGCGAGCAACGTGGGAGCCGTGCCGACGACGATGCGCGGCGTGATCTCATTGAGCGCGCCGGTGGCCGCCCCAATCGTAAACAACGAAACGTCGTTCTCGCCCGCGTTTGCGGCGAACAAGAATTTGCCGGACGGATGGACCACAATGGACTGTACAGCTGAACCCGCGGTGATTGGACTTCCCGCCAGTTGCGTAAGGATGCCGGAATTGGGGTCTTCGCGATAAATGACGATCTCATTGGATCCAGGAATGGCCACGTACAGGAAATGGTTGGCGGCCGTAGTACAACCCACACATATGGCCATGCTCGCGCAAACAAGGAACAGAGCCGCTGCTTTCTTTAGCATCCGTGACTCCTGTAGGAAGTTGAAAACGAAAAACTGGAATATCGCTGGTTCCCGGCAACCCCGGGGGACGAATGTATTTCTTTCAAGCAGAATTGCCGTTGACTCCTATCATACGGGACAAACAATCCCCTGCGCATCAGGCACGCTGGTTTCGCTGGTGCGATGCGGGATTTCCACAGCGAGGTTGCACGAGCCTCACCAGTGTAGTCGATTTGCTCCTTCTGAATGAAGGGCTTTCGACTCTTGCACCCCTCAACTGCCGGTCCACGGCAAGGAAAATCAGTGAGCGGGACTGGGACGTGGAGTGCCGGGCGATGAGGGTTCAGGCCTGGCGTTCTCCTCGCCGCCCCGCAAGGCCAATCTCAATCGGTCGAGATACACGTAAACGACCGGCGTGGTGAACAGCGTCAGCATCTGGCTCACGATCAGCCCGCCGACAATGGTGATCCCCAACGGCCGATGCAACTCGGAACCAGTTCCCGTGCCCAACGCCAACGGCAGTCCGCCCAGTAGCGCAGCCATGGTCGTCATCATGATCGGCCGGAAGCGCAGGATGCAAGCGTCGTAAATCGCCTCCACCGGTTTCTTCCCCTGGGTCCGTTCCACGTCAAGAGCCACGTCGATCATCATGATAGCGTTCTTCTTTACCAGACCAATCAGCAGGATGATGCCGATCATTCCAATCACGTTGAGCTCGTTGTGCGTCAGAAGCAGCGCCAGAAGCGCGCCTACACCCGCCGACGGCAATGTCGAGAGAATCGTGATGGGATGAATGTAACTCTCGTAGAGCATGCCGAGCACGATATAGACGGTGAACAGGGCAGTCACAATTAGGATCTTTTGGCTCGACAAAGAATCCTGAAAAGCTGCAGCCGTCCCCTGAAAGCTGGCCGAAACGGTAGGCGGGAAGCCGATGGTGCGCTCGGCATCCTCAATCGCTTGGGTCGCTTCGCCGAGAGAAACTCCCGGAGCCAGGTTGAACGAGATCGTGACCGATGGCACCTGTCCCTGGTGATTCACGGCTAAAGGAGTATTCGACGGCTCATAGTGCGTGAACGCTGCCAGTGGCACGGGCGTTCCGCTGGTGGAACGCAGGTAGATGTTTTGTAAGGCCTCGGGCGTCTGTTGGAACTGCGGAGCGACTTCCATCACGACGTGATACTGGTTGAGCGGCCGGTACATCGTCGACACCTGGCGCTGCCCGAACGCATCGTAGAGAGCATTGTCCAGAGTCTGTGGAGTGATCCCCATGCGGCTGGCCGTATCGCGATCGATGACCAGCTTGGCCTGCAGTCCCTTATCCTGCTGGTCCGAATTCTGATCGCGTAATTGAGGCAGGGTTCTCAGTTTCTGCAACAGACGCGGCGCCCATGTGTTCAGGTCATCCAAGCTTGCGCTCTGCAGGGTGTATTGGTACTGCGCGTTGCCAAAACGTCCGCCAATGGTAAGGTCTTGCGCCGACTGCAAAATCAGGGTTGCGCCCGGCACAACAGCCAGTTTTCCCCGAAGACGGTTGATTACATCGTCCGCAGTCACCACCGGGCAGCGCTGCCAAAAATGCTGCGTATGGCAAATATTGCGCTGTTCCAGCGGCTTCAGCATCATGAAGAACCGGCCCTGGTTCAGGGCGGTATTTCCGCCGGCAAATCCGACCACGGAGTCGACTGCCGGATCTTTCATCACGATGTCCACGTAGCGTTGCATCTTGTCGCTCATGGATTGAAATGAGATGTCTTGCGCGGCCATTACGCCGCCCATGATGCGTCCCGTATCCTGCTGCGGGAAGAAGCCCTTGGGGACTTTGATGTACAGGAAGACGCTGAGGCACGCCACGAGGATGGTTACGATCAGGGTCACCGGCTGGTTCGCCAGCACCCACTTCAGCGAGTGGCGGTAGCTTGCCAGGAGCCGGTCGAAAAACCACTCGCTGACGCGATAAAAGACGTTATGTTTTTCCTTCGTTATCGGCCGCAAAAACTTCGCGCACATGGTCGGTGTGGTGGTCAATGAAACCACCAGAGAAACGCCGATCGCGATGCTCAAAGTCACCGCGAATTCGCGGAACAGCCGCCCCACAATGCCACCCATCATCAGAAGCGGAATAAACACGGCCACCAGCGACGTGCTCATCGAGATCACGGTAAATCCAATCTCAGCCGCTCCCTTGAACGCCGCCTGCACTGCGCCCATGCCATGTTCCACGTAGCGCGTGATGTTCTCCAGCACAACGATCGCGTCATCCACCACGAAGCCGGTCGAAATCGCCAGTGCCATCAATGACAGGTTGTCGAGACTGTAGCCCAGCAGGTACATTCCGCCGAAGGTTCCGACCAGCGAAAGCGGCACGGCGATGCTGGGAATAATTGTGGCGCGCACCGTCCGCAGAAACGCGAACACTACCAGGATCACCAGGATGACCGAAATGATCAGCGTGGTTTCGATGTCCTTGACCGAGGCGCGCACCGTCACCGTGCGGTCCATTGCAATCGTGAGCTGGATCGCCGGAGAAATCGAGGACTGCAGAAAAGGCATCAGAGCCCGCACCCGGTCGACCGTCTCAATGATGTTGGCTCCAGGCTGCCGGAACACGATGATGAGCACGCCCGGCTTGCCGTTGGCCAGGCCGATGTTGCGCCGATCGGAAACCGAATCCAGCACGTCGGCCACGTCTCCCAGTCGCACAGCCGCGCCATTGTTGTAAGCGACAATCAGGGGCCGGTACTGGTCCGCGGTGAAGAGTTGATCCGTGTCGGTAAAGGCGTACGACGTCGTTCGGTCGGAAACCTCGCCCTTGGGCCGGTTCGCATTGGCGGCGTTCAAAGCATTGCGAACCGTGTCGAGTCCAATCCCCAGCTTGTTCAGCAGCGTTGGGTTCACTTCCGCGCGCACCGCGGGCTGCGCCGCTCCGCCCACGAAGACCTGGCCCACGCCGTCCACCTGCGCCAGTTTCTGCGCCAGAATCGAATCCGCGGCGTCGTACATCTGCGGCACCGTCATGGTGTCCGAGGTCAATGCAAGAATGAGGATGGGCGCGTCCGCCGGGTTCGCCTTGCGGTAGGACGGATTGCTCGGCAAGTTGGCGGGCAGTTGGCTGCGCGCCGCGTTGATGGAGGCCTGTACGTCGCGCGCCGCGGCATTGATATCCCGGTTCAAATCGAACTGCAGCGTAATGCTCGTGGTGCCCAGTTGACTCGAGGAAGTCATCTGGTTCACGCCGGAGATACGCCCGAACTGCCTCTCCAGCGGCGTTGCGACTGCCGACGCCATGGTCTGTGGATCGGCGCCCGGCAAGCCCGCGCCCACGCCGATTACAGGAAAATCCACCCTCGGCAGCGAAGCCACCGGAAGGAAATTGAACGCGAGAATCCCCGACAGCAGCAGTGCCGCCGCCAGGAGCGACGTGCCAATCGGACGCCGGATAAATGGAGCCGAAATACTCATTATTTAATCAGTATGTCGAATCAGTATGTCTTGTCCGCCGGCATGGGCTCCTGTGGAATGGGATTGCCGATTCTGTAGCGCGAGAACCTGTGTGCCAGCCGGTCGAACCACAAATAAACCACAGGCGTCGTGTACAGCGTGAGCAACTGGCTGAGCAACAACCCCCCGACAATCGTGATGCCGAGGGGCCGGCGCAGTTCCGCACCAGTTCCCGATCCCAGCGCCAACGGCAGTCCGCCGAGCAGCGCCGCCATCGTCGTCATCATGATGGGCCGGAAGCGCAGCAGGCATGCCTGATAAATCGCTTCCTCCGGCGGCTTATGTTCTTCGCGTTCGGCCTCAAGCGCGAAGTCAATCATCATGATGGCGTTCTTCTTCACAATGCCGATCAGAAGAATGATGCCGATCAGCGCCACCACCGTTAAATCATTTCCCGTGAGCATCAGAGCCAGAATCGCACCCACGCCCGCCGAAGGCAGGGTGGAAAGGATCGTGACGGGGTGAATGTAGCTCTCATACAAAACGCCGAGCACAATGTAGACCGTGATCACGGCCGCCAGAATCAGATAGGGTTCCGATGCCAGCGAGTTCTGAAATGCCGCGGCAGTCCCCTGAAACGCCGCATGAATACTGGGAGGCAACTGGATCTCTTTCTCGGCCTGCTGAATCGCCTTGGTTGCGTCCCCGAGCGATGCCCCCGGCGCCAAGTTGAATGAGAGCGTCACCACCGGAAACTGCCCCTGATGGTTGACGGCAAGCGAGGCATTGCTCGACTTCATCCGCGTGAACGTCGAGATCGGAACCGGGGCGCCGCTGGTCGTCACCGCCGCTCCGTTGGCCGTGGGCGCGCCGGAGTTCGGCGTCACGGTGCTGGGGCGGATGTAAATGTTGTTCAGATCTTCGGGAGTCTGCGCGAAACTCGGCAGAACCTCGAGAATTACGTGATATTGATTCAACTGCGTAAAGATTGTCGAAACCTGCCGCTGTCCGAAAGCGTCGTAAAGAGTGTTGTCGATGGCCTGCGGGAAAATTCCCAGCCGCGACGCGGTGTCCCGGTCAATCGTGACGTTCGTCTTAAGCCCATCGTTGAGCTGGTCCGTAGCCACATCCCGCAATGCAGGCAACGTCTGCAACTTGGCCACCAGCTTCGGAGTCCACTGCGCCAGTTCCTGCGCGTCTGCATCTTCGATCGAATACTGGAACTGGGTGCGGCTCACGCGATCTTCCACCGTCAGATCCTGCACCGGTTGCATGTAGAGAGTGATGCCGTCGACCTTCGCCAACTCTGGCTGGAGCCGGCGGATGATCGCGGAAGCATCGTCGGACCGCTCGTCCCGCGGCTTCAAATTGATCTGGATACGGCCCTCGTTCGGTGTCGTGTTCGTGCCATCCACTCCGATGAACGACGACAGGCTGTCCACATCCTTGTCTTGCAAAATGACTTTCGCCAGTTCCTGCTGCCGCTGTGCCATGGCGTCAAAGGAAACGTAGTCGGGTGCTTCCGACACGCCCAGAATCACTCCGGTATCCTGCACCGGGAAAAATCCCTTAGGCACGATAACGTATAAAAAGAGCGTGAGAACCAGGGTCCCGAACGTCACCAGCAGTGTCGCGGTCTGGTGCTTCAGTACCCATTTCACGGTGCGCCCGTAAAACGCGATAATCCGGTTGTAATAGTCCTCGGTTGCTTCGTAGAAGCGCCCTTGCTCGCCTTCCTTATGATGCTTCAGTAGCTTGGCGCACATCATCGGCGTCAGCGTCAGCGAAACTCCCGCCGAAACCAGAATCGTCACTGCCAGCGTGACCGCGAACTCGCGGAACAGCCGTCCTACAATGTCACCCATGAACAGCAGCGGGATCAGCACCGCAATCAGCGACACGGTCAGCGAAACAATCGTGAACCCGATCTGTCCCGCCCCTTTCAACGCGGCGTCCAGCGGGGAGTCTCCCGCTTCCAGGTATCGATCGATGTTCTCGATCATGACGATGGCGTCATCCACCACGAAGCCCGTGGAAATGGTCAGCGCCATGAGAGTCAGGTTGTTGAGGCTGTAACCCAGGAGGTACATCACAGCGAAGGTTCCGATCAGCGAGAGTGGCACCGCGACGCTCGGAATCACCGTCGCGGAAAGATTCCGCAGAAACAGGAAGACCACCAGCACCACCAACGCAATGGACAGCATCAATTCAAATTCCACGTCCTTGACCGAGGCGCGAATTGTCGTGGTCCGGTCGGTGAGAATCTGCACTTTCACCGCCAAGGGCAATGACGCCTGCAACTGGGGCAGAAGCTTTTTGATCCGGTCCACCACGCTGATGATGTTGGCTCCGGGCTGGCGCTGGATGTTGACGATCACGGCTGGCGTCAGATTCATCCACGCGGCGAGCTGGTCATTCTCGGTCCCGTCGATGACGTTCGCGACATCGCTCAGCCGCACCGGCGCATTGTTGCGGTAGGCGACGACAATCGGCTTGTACTGTTCGCTGGAAAAAAGCTGATCGTTGGCGCCGATTGTGTAAGACTGCCGCACGCCATCGATCACGCCCTTGGCTTGATCCACGTTCGCCTGGACCAGCGCCGCGCGCAGGTCCTCCAGACTCAGTCCGTAGGAAGCCAGCGCAGTCGGATTGGCCTGAATCCGCACCGCGGGCTTCTGCCCGCCGCTAATGGAAACCAGCCCAACCCCGGGCAGCTGCGAAATTTTCTGCGCCAGCGAAGTGTCCGCCAGATCCTCTACTTTGGGTAAAGCCAGGGAATCCGAAGTCAGAGCCAGGGTCAGAATCGGCGCGTCCGCGGGATTGACCTTGTTGTAGATCGGAGGATTGGGCAAGTCCGTCGGCAAATACGTCGAGCCCGAGTTGATCGCAGCCTGCACCTGCTGCTCTTCCACATCGATGTTCTGATCCAGGCCGAACTGTAACGTGATCACCGAACTGCCAAACGAACTGGTCGATGTCATCTGGCTCAGGCCCGGCACCTGGCCGAACTGCCGCTCCAGCGGAGACGTCACCGACGAAGCCATCACCTCGGGATCGGCTCCCGGATAGAAGGTCACGACTTGAATAGTGGGGTAGTCGACCTCAGGCAGGGCCGAGACCGGCAGTTGCATGAACGCAACCCAGCCCACGAGGAGCACGCCGACCATGAGCAGCGTGGTCGCGACCGGCCGGAGAATGAATAATCGTGAGGGACTCATGAACCTGCGTTACCTTGGCTACCGGAACCGGCGCTTGCCGCGCCATTCATCGGTGACGAACGGCGCCCGCCGCTCGGACTTGCCGCGCGCGGCTCAATTCGGCTCCCTCTCTGCAGTTTGTCCTGGCCATCGGTCACTACCGTGTCGCCCGGAGTGAGTCCGGCCGTGACAACCGTAGTATCTCCTTGGGTCAGCGATACCGTAACCGCACGATCCTGCACCGTCTTGTCGGGGTTCACTGCATACACGAACGTTCCCTGCGGACCCCGCAGAATCGCAGCCGTCGGCACCACCGTGCTGTTCTTCCGCGTCTCCAACAGCAGGTCGGCGTTTACAAACTGATTCGGCCAGAGCACGTTGTCTGTGTTGTCGAAGATGGCTTTGAGCTTTGCCGTTCCGGTCGTCGGATCAATCTGATTGTCGATGGTCAACAACTTGCCCGTTGCCAGCTTAGTTTGATCGTCGCGGCTGAAAGCATCGACCTCGAGCGTCCCGTGCTTCATGTGTTGCGCCACAGTCGGCAGGACGTCTTCAGTTAGCGTGAAGATCACCGCGATCGGATGCAGCTGCGTCAAAATCAACATGGGATTCGTGTCCGTGGCGTGAACGATGTTGCCCGGATCGACCTGCCGCAGTCCGACGCGCCCCGTGAACGGCGCCGTGATGTGGCAGTAGACGATCTGCAACTTGGCGTTATCGATCTGCGCTTGATCCGTACGTACCGTGCCTTCGAGCTGGTCTGCGAGAGCTCTCTGTGTGTCGACCTGCTGCTGTGCGATGCTGCCGGACGGAATCAGCGCCGTATAACGCTCGAGATTCAGCTTCGCGTCGCGCAGTTGCGCCTGGTCGCGAAATAACTGCGCCTGCATCTGCTCCAGCTGAACCTCGTAAGGACGCGCGTCAATCTCGATCAGCAGGTCTCCCTCCTTGACGTTTTGCCCCTCCTGGAAGTTCACCTTCATGATCTGTCCGTCCACCCGGCTCTTGATGTTGGCGGTGTTGAAGGCTGTGACCGCGCCCAGGCCCGTCAGATAGACCGGCACGTCTTCCCGCTGCACCTGCGCGATCGCCACGGAAACGGAACGGGGCCCGGCCGCCTGCGCTTTCTGCTGCTTGGAGTCGGCGCTGCTGCTGCAGCCAATGAAAAACGCACACACCGCGGCAATGGAGAAAAGGGGGATGAAGCGCGAAAGGCGAACCCTCTTCGCGCAGGATTTTTTTTCACTAAGTTCAGTCATATTCACCGGTTAATCCGTTGCCGTTCTTTTTGGCCCAGGCTCGGCAGGAAGTACAAGTATTAGACGTAAGCATAGTGGGCTCGGTTGCGGTAACTCTACCCAGGGAGGCAGGAAATTTTCTATGCCGGGGAGCCTCCCCACTCGAGTGGTTCAGGTAGGAACCAAAGTGCAGTTACTATGCTAAAAGTGTACATATCCAGCATCAACTGCAGCCCGGTAGCAGGTCAAGACCGGGGCGAAGGTTTTACAAATCTTTACTCGCTTTGACCGTCCCTTGACTGTCAGGACGCCGTTAGCGTTCTCGGCGCCGGATGCCGCGCCTCATACGCCGCAATCTCCTCTTCATGCTGAAGCGTGAGCCCAATGTCGTCCAGTCCATTCAGCAGACAATGGCGTATGAATTCATCGATGGGAAACCCCGCGCGGAATCCCTGATCGTCGCGCACTTCGCATTTCTCGAGGTCGATCGTGACCCGGTAGTCGTCGATCTCCTGTGCCCGCTGCATCACCTGCGCCACTTCCTCTTCGCTCAGTCGCACCGCAAGAAATCCATTCTTCGTGCTGTTGTTGGCAAAAATATCCGCGAACGAAGACGAGATCACTGCGCGGAAGCCAAAGTCAGCAAGAGCCCACACCGCGTGCTCGCGGGAAGACCCACAACCAAAATTCTTTCCTGCGATCAGAACGCTTGCGCCTTCGTAGCGCGGCTCATCAAGAACAAAGTCCGCATTCTTCTTTCCGTCCGCACCAAAGCGCCAGTCGTAGAAGAGGAATTGTCCGAAGCCTGTCTTCTCGATGCGCTTCAGGAACTGCTTGGGGATGATCTGGTCGGTATCGACATTGACCCGGTCGAGCGGCGCCACGCGCCCGCGATGGATGGTGAATGTTTTCATTTCGTATCCCTATAGGCCCACTTCAGCTCTAAGTATTCGTCGCCGTCGACGTTGCAAACGCAAATCGTCTTGCCGTTCTCGTCGAAGAACTCTACGATGTAGGCCTGCGCGTCGGCATCGTACACATGCACGATCGTTCCCTTAGACGACACAGGTACCGCTATTCCCGGCAATGCTTTCTTCAGCACGACAACGTCCAATTCGTGCAACATCCAGGCTCCTACTGAAACTTCCAGTTGCGAATGTCCGTGAAGTGCCCCGCAATCGCCGCCGCCGCCGCCATCATCGGGCTTACCAGATGCGTCCGCCCCCCGCGTCCCTGCCGTCCCTCAAAATTGCGGTTGCTCGTGGAAGCGCAGCGCTCTCCCGGCTGCAAAATATCAGGATTCATTCCCAAACACATCGAGCATCCCGACTCGCGCCACTCGAACCCGGCATCCTGAAAAATCCGGTGCAGCCCTTCCTGCTCCGCCGCCCGCTTCACCGTCTGCGATCCCGGCACCACCATCGCCCGCACCTTCGAGCTGACGTGGTGTCCTCTCGCCACCCGCGCCGCCGCCCGCAAGTCTTCAATCCGCGAATTCGTGCACGATCCGATGAACACGCGATCAATCCCGATATCTTCAATCCGCTTTCCCGGCTCCAGCCCCATGTACTGCAAAGCAAGTTCGGTAGAGCGCCGGTCCGTCTCCTGCAAGCCTTTAACCTCCGGCACGCGCCCCGTCACCGGAGCCACCATCCCCGGATTCGTTCCCCAGGTCACGAACGGACAAAGCTGCGCCCCATCAATCTCCACCACCTTGTCGAACGTCGCTCCGTCATCGGTCGGCAGGCTCCGCCAGTACGCGATCGCCTTCTCCCATTTCGCATCCCGCGGAGCGAATCGCTTTCCCTTCACATACGCGATGGTCGTTTCATCGGGCGCGACCATGCCAGCCCGCGCTCCCGCCTCAATGCTCATGTTGCACAGCGTCATGCGCCCTTCCATCGAAAGGGCACGCACCGCCGGACCGGCGTATTCGATCACGTGCCCGGTCGCGCCATCAGTCCCAATCTGCCCAATAATCCCGAGCGCCAAATCTTTCGCCGTCACGCCATCCGCCAGCCGCCCGTGCACTTCAATCTTCATCGTCATCGGCTTCCGCTGCGCCAGGCACTGCGTCGCCAGCACGTGCTCCACCTCCGACGTTCCAATTCCAAACGCCAGCGCTCCGAACGCCCCGTGCGTGCTGGTATGGCTGTCGCCGCACACGATCGTCATCCCCGGCCGCGTCAGCCCCAATTCCGGACCAATCACGTGCACGATCCCCTGCTCCGGCGAATCCATATCAAACAACCGGATGCCGAACTCCCTGCAGTTCGCCTGCAGCGCCGCAATCTGCTTCGCCGCAATCAGATCAGTAATCGGAGTCCCGCGCGGCTCAGTAGGAATGTTGTGGTCGACGGTGGCCACGGTTCGCGCAGGCTGCCGTACTTTCCTCCCGGCGGTTCGCAAGCCGTCAAACGCCTGCGGCGAAGTCACCTCATGCACCAGATGCAAATCGATGTAGAGAATAGGCGACCGCCCCGCCGGCTGCGCTACCAGGTGCGCATCCCAAATCTTCTCGAATAATGTCCGCGCCGTTGCCATGGTTGCCATTGAAGATACGATTGAATAAAACGGTGACCTTCAGTTTTTCACATCCCGCCGGATATGAGCAAGGCGCAGGAAAGCCGTATTTACAAGAAGACGCATGTGGGGACAGCCGCGCTCGGCTGTCCGGTCGAGCGAAGCTCGACAAGTGCTGCAGCGCCTGTATTACAGACACTCGATGAGCTGCGACAGCGAACTCCAGCCGCGAAGCGGCAAAAGAATGCAGCCCACGGCGCAAGCCGTGGGTGGTAAGTGGAAAATGAGCAAGCCCCGGAGGGGCGGAAGAGAAGCTACGACACAGACTCCTGCCGGGACGAGTCCCTTATAATCAAAAGATTCTCTATGGGTACGGTTCTTGAGCGGATTGTTGCGGCTACGCGGGTGCGGGTGGCGGAAGCCAGGCGCGGGGCGGATTTGCGCGAACTGGAGCGGCGTGCGGACCTGCATGTGCCGCGCGGGTTTCGGCGGGTGCTGCAATCGAAGAGCGCCGACGGCGTGGCGGTGATCGCGGAGTTGAAGAAGGCTTCGCCGTCGAAGGGGCTGATTCGGGCGGAGTTTCGTCCGGCTGAGTTGGCGCGGGAATTGGAGGACGCGGGGGCGACGGCGCTTTCCGTGCTGACGGATGAGGAATTCTTTCAGGGGTCGCTGGGGAATTTACAGGCGGCTTCGACGGCAGTGAAGATTCCGTGCCTGCGGAAAGATTTTATCGCGGATGAGTTTCAGTTGTTGGAGGCGCGGGCGAATTCCGCCGATGCGGTGCTGTTGATTGTGGCGGCGCTGTTTTCGGATGAGTTGTGTGGACTCGCGGCAGGGGCGCGACGGCGCGGGTTGGATGTTTTGTGTGAAGTGCATGATGCCGAAGAGTTGCAGCGGGCGTTGGATGCGGGATGCGATTTGATTGGGGTGAATACGCGCGATCTGCGGACGTTCAAGGTGAATCTGGAGACAGCGTTCCGGTTGGCGGAGAAGTTTCCAGCAAACGTAGTGCGGGTGGCGGAGAGCGGGATTCATTCCGCTGAGGACGTGGCGCGGCTGCGGGCGGCGGGGTACGACGCGTTTCTGGTGGGGGAGTCGCTGATGCAGGCGGATTCGCCCGGAGAAGCATTACGAGAATTGATGCGAGTGCCGAGTCGTGAGTACCGAGTACCGAGTGGACGGTGAAGAGAGGAAATCCCCACGTCTCGCAAAGAACGCGAGACATGGGGCACCCGGGTCTTACTGGCAACTGGGTACTGGCTACTGACAACTGGTTTTATGACGTGGGTCAAGATTTGCGGGATGACGAATTTGGAGGACGCGCTCGTTGCGGTCGAGGCGGGGGCGGATGCGGTGGGGTTCGTGTTTTATGAGAAGAGTCCGCGGTGCGTGAGCGTCAACGTGGCGCGGGAGATTGTGGGGAAGCTTCCGAAGAGCGTGGAGACGGTGGGAGTGTTTGCGGGCGAGAGTGTGGCGCGAGCTGACGAGGTAGGATCCAGTATCGGCCTTGACGCACTGCAGGTCTATCCGTTGTCGTGTGCGCAGAGTGGCGGCGTAAACGAAGACCTAGTCGCAGTGTCACCCAGGCCCACAAGAATTTACCTCGCGTTCCCAATTGCGAAGTTCGTGAGCGAGGAACATGCCATAACCGTCGACGTGAAAAGTCCCGAGGGTATGTTCGTGGCATTTCTTCTCGATTCCGGTGGCGGCCAGCAGCCCGGGGGGACCGGCGTGACGTTCGATTGGAACCAGGCCGTGCCGGCAGTTGCCAGTTTGAGCCGAACTCGGAATGTAGTAATCGCTGGCGGCTTGACGCCCGGAAACGTGGGCGACGCGATTGGCATCCTTCAGCCTTGGGGAGTGGATGTGGCGTCGGGTGTGGAGGCGCGTCCGGGGAAGAAGGATCCGGAGAAGGTGCGGGCATTCGTGCGGGCGGTGCGCGAGATCGATAGGAAGACGAGTTAACGATGGCGACGGTTCCGAGGACGAAACAGAAAGTCAAAATCCCCACCCTAGCCGCAAAAGGCGCGGCTAGGATGGGGCACCCTCGGGTTTCGCTTCCCCGAGTTTCTCGCCCGGTGAGTGAACCGGGGCGGTTTGGGGTTTATGGCGGGCGGTATGTGCCGGAAACGCTCGTGGCGGCGCTCGAAGAACTCGAGCGCGAGTATGAGAAAGCGAAGCGGGATCGGAAGTTTCAGGCGCGGTTGGAGGAGTTGCTGCGGACTTATGCGGGGCGTCCGACGCCTTTGTTTTTGGCGCGGCGGCTCACCGAGAAACTAGGTGGGGCGAAGATTTATTTGAAGCGCGAGGATCTGCTGCACACCGGCGCGCACAAGATCAACAACTGCCTGGGGCAGGGGTTGTTGGTCGAGCGGATGGGAAAGCATCGCGTGATCGCGGAGACTGGCGCGGGGCAGCACGGCGTCGCGACCGCAACGGTTTGCGCGCTGCTGGGGTTTGAGTGCGTCGTGTACATGGGGACGGAGGACATGCGGCGGCAGGAGTTGAATGTGTTCCGCATGAGGCTGTTGGGGGCGGAGGTGCGCGGAGTGGATTCGGGGTCGCGCACTTTGAAAGATGCGATCAACGAGGCGATGCGCGACTGGGTCACGAATGTGCGGACCACCCATTATTTGTTGGGCAGTGTGCTGGGGGCGCATCCGTATCCGACGATGGTGCGGGATTTTCATCGCGTGATTGGGCGCGAGGCACGGGCGCAGATTCTGAAGGCCGAGGGGAAGTTGCCTTCAGCGATTATTGCGTGCGTTGGCGGGGGTTCAAATTCGATTGGGATTTTTTACGATTTTCTTAACGACAAGAAAGTTCGGCTGATTGGGGTGGAGGCCGGGGGCCGTGGCGAGATGCTCGGCGATCATGCGGCGCGCTTTCGCGGAGGATCTCCGGGGGTGTTGCAGGGGACGTATTCTTACGTGCTGCAGGATTCGGGCGGACAAATTGCGCTGACGCACTCGGTGTCGGCCGGGCTGGATTATCCGTCAATTGGGCCGGAGCATGCGGCGTTGCGGGATGCGGGGCGGGCGGAGTATGTGCCGGCGTCAGATGCGGAGGCTCTGGAGGCTACGACTTTGCTGGCGCGGACGGAGGGGATTATTCCGGCTCTGGAGTCGGCGCATGCGGTGGCGGAGGTGGTGAAGCGGGCGCCGAAGATGAAGAAGTCAGATGTGGTGATTGTGAATGTTTCCGGACGCGGGGATAAGGATATTGGGATACTGCGCGAGAACCTGAAGCTGGATTGAATCGGCGCGCAAATGAAGAGCGTGTAAGAAGGCCGAAGCCAAAATGGGGCGCTGTGATCGGAACTCCTTTGCTGGGCGTGAAGGTGTGAAAGGGATTCTTCGCTTCGCTCAGAATGACAAGAAGCTGGTATGCCTCTAACTTTCCACAAGAAGCCGGCGCTGGTCGCGTATGTGACGTGCGGGGACCCGGACCTCGCGACTACGCGGGAGATCGTGTTGGCCGCGATTGAAGCTGGTGCGGACGTGATTGAGTTGGGGGTGCCGTTCAGCGATCCGGTGGCGGATGGGCCGGTAATTCAGCGGGCCAGCGAGCGGGCGCTGAAGCATGGGACGTCGCTGGGTCAGGTGTTAACGCTGGCAGCGGACGTGCGGCAGCATGCGCAGTCGGCGGGATTGATTGTGTTTTCGTACTTCAATCCCATATTGCGGATGGGGATGGAGAAATTTTGCAAGGTGGCGCGGGCTGCGGGCGTGGACGGGGCGCTGGTCACCGACCTGCCAGTGGAAGAGGCAGGGGAATATTTGCGGGCGATGCGGGGGCATGATCTGGCTCCGGTATTTCTGGCGGCGCCGACGAGTCCAGATGAACGGCTGAAGCGGATTGCGGAGGCTTCGCGAGGATTTGTGTATGCGGTGTCGCGGACCGGAGTTACGGGAGCGCGGCAGCAACTGGCCGACGATGCACGGAAGTTGGTGCGGCGGCTGCGGCGCGTGACCAAATTGCCGGTCGCGCTGGGGTTTGGGATTTCGACGGCGGAGCAGTTCGCGGAAGTCGGAACGTTTGCGGATGCCGTCGTGGTGGGCAGCGCGATTGTGGAGACGGTGGAGCGGAATCGTGGGCGGGAGGCGGCGGCTGTGGGGGAGTTTGTGGGGAAGCTGTTAGCTGTCAGCTCTCGGCCTTCAGCTGTGGCGCGGTGAGGAAGCGGTCTTAGGTTACTCGTAAGAAAGTCAAAATCCCCACCCTAGTCTCGCCAAAGTGCGGCGAGACGGTGGGGCACCCGCTGTAACGTTAGACCCAGGCTTTTATGGACATCGAGGATTGGCGAAAGAAAATTGATGAGCTGGACCGGAGGCTGGTGGAACTGCTGAGCGAGCGCGCGCGGGCTGCGGTGGCGATTGGGCGACTCAAGCGCGATACTTCGCTGCCGATTTATGAGCCGGACCGGGAGCGGGTCGTTTTTGCAAACGTGCAAGAGGCCAATCGGGGGCCACTGCCGGGGCGGGATCTGGTGCGGATTTATGAACGCATTATTGATGTGATGCGAAATGTGCAGAAGGAAGAAATTGTGCCGAAGGCCGAGGCGGTGGAGGCCGAGACGGAATTGGATTCGGAAGTGAATGATTGAGCGAGCACCCGGAAGGATTGCCGACGAAGAGGAGAAGCAGATTTTTCGCTTCGCTCGGAATGACAAAACGTTTTGTGGAGACAGAATCCTGAGAGGTTCAGAGGCTAAGAGCAAGAGCCAAGAGCCAAGAGCTAGAAGCTGAGAGATTCCTATGATTGTGGCGATGCAGGAAGGTGCGGATGAGGGGCTGATTCAGCAGGTGATTGAGCACTTGGTGAAGCTGGGGTTTGAAGTGCACCGCTCGACGGGGGCGCGGATGACCGTGCTGGGCGCGGTTGGGTCGGGGATTGATTTCGACATCCGCAACCTGGAGTTGTTGCCGGGGGTTCAGGAAGTCCACCGCATCAGTTCGCCGTACAAGCTGGCAGGGCGAAGTTTTCGTCCGGAGGGGACGATCGTCAAACTGGCGAACGGGATTGGCGTCGGCGGGAACGAGATCGTAGTCATGGCGGGGCCATGTTCCGTGGAATCGCGTGAGCAGATCTTTACGACCGCCGAGGCCGTGGCGAAGGCGGGCGCGAAGGTGCTCCGGGGCGGGGCGTTCAAGCCGAGGAGTTCGCCGTATTCGTTTCAGGGGCATGGAGAAGACGCGCTGAAGTTGTTGCGCGAGGCTGGAGAGAAATTCAAGCTACTGGTGATCAGCGAGGTCATGGAGATTTCGCAGATCCCGATGATGCTGCCCTATGTGGACATCCTGCAGGTGGGGGCGCGCAATATGCAGAATTTTAATCTGCTGCGCGAGCTGGGGAAGGTGCGCAAGCCGGTGCTGCTGAAGCGGGGGATCGCGGCGACCCTGGAAGAGTTGCTGCTGTCGGCGGAATACATCATGGCGGGCGGGAATTACGAAGTGATTCTGTGCGAGCGCGGCATCCGGACATTTGAAACCTACACGCGGAACACGATGGATATATCGGCGATTCCGATCATTCACAAGCTGTCGCATTTGCCGATGACGGCGGATCCGTCGCACGGGACGGGGCGCCGGGACAAGGTGGCTCCGATGGCACGGGCGTCGGTGGCGGCGGGAGCGGACGCGTTGCTGATTGAAGTGCATTGCAACCCGGACAAGGCGCTGTCGGATGGCGCGCAGTCGCTGTTTCCGGAGCAGTTCGCGAAGTTGATGGACGAGTTGCGGATGATTGTGCCAGCTGTGGGACGAACAATTGGGTGATTGTGTAATCGGGTAATTTGGTAATTGAAAGACCCTTCAGACTGCACTTCAAATTACCCAATTACAAAATTACCCCAATTGCTCATTTTTTATGTCGATTCGGCAAATCACGATCATTGGGACGGGGCTGATTGGCGGATCGCTAGGGCTCGCGCTCCGGAAGAAGAAATTTGCCGGGCGGATTGTGGGATGCGATCGCGAGGGTACGCTGGAGCGGGCGCGCATGCGCGGCGCCATTGATGACGGGACCGCAAATCCGGGGGACGCGGTTCGCGGAAGCCAAGTGGTGGTGCTGGCGACCCCGGTGCTGGCGATCATGGATCTGATCGAGCGCGTCGGGCCTTCCCTTCCAGCGAAAGTACTGCTTACGGACGTGGGCAGCACGAAGACCGCCGTCGTCGAGCGCGCGGTCAAAGTGTTTGGCAAGAATGCGGGGAAGCGGTTTCTGGCGGGGCATCCGATGGCGGGCAAGGAGATGAGTGGAGTGGACTATGCGGACGCGGATTTATTTCAGAAAGCAGTCTGGTTTCTTTCTCCGCTGCCGGGGCAGAATTTAAATGAGGGGTTGTTCGCGGAGTTTGCGGGGTGGATTGATCAGATCGGGTCGCGGATTGCAATGCTCCCGGCCGAGGAGCATGACCGGCTGTGCGCCTGGATCAGCCATGTTCCGCAGATGATTTCGACCGCGCTGGCGGCCGCGCTGGTGGAGGAGTTTGGCGATGAGGCTCCGCTGCTGCCGGCGGGGGGACGCGCGCTGCAGGAGATGACGCGGATATCGGCGAGTCCATATTCGATGTGGCGGGATATCGCGATCAGCAACAAGACGAATCTCGAAAAGGCGCTGTGGAAGGTGGAGCAGCGGCTGGCGCATATCCGGGAGAACCTGGCGACGCGGCAACTGGCGGAGGAGTTCGAGCGGGCGCATGCGTTGCGGAAGAGTGTGCCGAAGAAGCGGTAGGAGATTTGGTAATTGTGTAATCGGGTAATTGTGTAATTGAAAACCTCGGTGTGCCTGCTTTTCCAATTACTCAATTACCAAATTTCCCAATTACTCAATTCCATTTAGAATGCGGACGCGATGAACAAAGTTGTAGCCAATGCGGATGAGGCGATTCGCGATGTGTTTGACGGCGCGACGATTATGATCGGCGGGTTTGGCCTGTGCGGTATGCCGGAGAATCTGATTCGCGCGCTGGTGCGCCGGGGGACGAAGAATCTGCGGACGATCAGCAACAACGTCGGTGTCAACGGTGTGGGCAATGGGTTATTGCTGGCGGCGGGACAGATCGTGCACCACATCGGCACGTATGTGGGCGAGAACCGGCTGCTGGAAGAGATGGTGCTGAAGGGAACGATCAAACTCGACTTGGTGCCGCAGGGGACGTTTTCCGAGCGTATTCGCGCGGGGGGCGCTGGGATTCCGGCATTTTATACGCCGACGGGCGTGGGAACGATTGTGGCGGAGGGCAAGGAGACACGCGAATTTGACGGGCGCCTATATGTCATGGAACGCGGGCTGACCGCCGATTTCGCGTTTGTGAAGGCGTGGAAAGGCGATCGCGAAGGGAATTTGATTTATCGGAAGACGGCGCGAAATTTTAATCCGATGATGGCGACGGCGGCGAAGATCACGATTGCCGAGGTGGAGCATCTGGTCGATGTGGGGGAGTTGGATGGGGACTCGATTCATACGCCATCGATTTATGTGAAACGGATTTTTCAAGGAGAGTTGTACGAGCGGCGGATTGAACGGCGGACGGTGCGGAAGGCTTAGAAGCGAGGTCGAATTCCCTGACATGTCTGTTCAGTCGTCTAAGAGTACAGGGGTCCTTCGTTTCGCTCAGGATGACAACGCGGTTTTGGGGATGAAGATAGGACGATGAACAAGCCAGGTAAAGACGTCGATAAACGCGAGCGGATTGTGAAGCGGATTGCGCGCGAGTTGCGTGATGGATTTTATGTGAACCTTGGCATCGGGATGCCTACGCTGATTGCGAATCATGTGCCTCAGGGGATCGAGGTCACGCTGCAGTCGGAGAACGGAATGCTGGGCATTGGTCCGTATCCGATCGGGGGGCAGGAGGATCCGGACCTCATCAACGCTGGCAAGGAGACCGTGAGCGAGATGCCGGGAACATCGTATTTTTCGAGTGCCGATTCGTTTGCAATGATTCGCGGCGGGCACATCGATTTGAGTGTGCTGGGGGCGATGGAAGTGGATGAGTCGGGGAGCCTGGCGAACTGGATGATCCCGGGAAAAATGGTGAAAGGGATGGGCGGGGCTATGGACTTGGTCGCGGGAGCGCGGCGCGTGGTGGTGGCGATGGAGCACACGACGCGCGAAGGGGCGCCGAAAATTCTGAAGAAGTGCACGCTGCCGCTTACCGGAGTGAATGTGGTGGATACAATTGCGACGGAGATGGCGTACATCCGCGTGACGAAGGATGGGTTGGTGCTGGAGGAAGTGGCTCCAGGATTAACGGCGGAGGATGTGCAGCGGGCAACCGAGGCGCGGTTGATCGTGAGTCCAGCGTTGAAGGTGATGGAGAGTTAGGTTTCGGCGAAGTTGTCTTTGACAGAGAGGTCATTGATAACAGCGCAATAGAGTCCCTGCCAACTGCGTTGCCAGCGCCATCCTTTGGCGGTGCCGGGCGACTGCGCTTCGATGTAGCGGGTGGCCTTGTCTGCTGAAATAACTTGCTGACATTTTGGACATCGCGGCGAGTTGCCCTTGGAGAATTTGCCACCACAGTCGCAGGGTAGCAAATAACGCTCCATCTCAGGGGCTATCTCCGCCAGCGTGCATTTAACGCCCTTCGGCCAGCGTATATCCCAGCACGAAAGAATGGCTGTTTTTCCGCAAGCGCCGCAGTAAGCGTAGGAGCTGTCGCCGAATCCGTTGTGGAAGATCTTGATCGCGAATGATTCTCCGCAATGTTCACATGATCCCGTCACGTCGTTAATGTAGTTCAGCATTCCCGCTACGCCGCGGCGATACGGCGGATCAAATCTTCCTGCTCGGCCTTGCTTTCAGCGCCGATGGTGAAGGCGTCGAGTACGCCTAGCGACAGGGCATATTTGATGGCTTCATCCTGACGATTGCGAAGCGTGCCTTGGCCTAGAATCTTCATTCCTACCACCGCTTTTCCGGCGGTCTTCATTTCCTTCAGAACGCTCAAGACAGTTGCGGGATCGGAATCCATGTAGGCGCCGACGGGATTCATGCGGGCCAGATCGATTTCAACCCACGGGGATTTGGCGGCGGCGCGCAGGGCTTCGATGCTGTGGCAAGAGCAGCCGTGGGTGCGGATGATTCCCTTCTGTTTCGCTTCGGAGAGGACGTCCATGACACCCTTATAGCGGTCTGTCCAGTCGGCTTCGGTGACGCAGTGCATCAGGCAGACGTCGAGGTAGTCGGTGCCGAGTTCGCGGCGGAAGCGGTCGAGATCGGCGCGGGCGGTGGCGGGATCGCGCGCCCAGGTTTTTGTGAGCACCGTGACTTTATCGCGCGGCAAGTGCTTGAGCGCTTCGGCCACGTGAGGATGGCTTCCGTAGGAGTCGGCGGAATCGAAGAAGCGGAGGCCGTGGTCGTATCCGTTCAGCAGCAGGTCAGAGAGGCCTTTGACGCCAAGCGCGGTTTGATGCGAATGATGGCCGGAGCCGACCGTGCCGGTGCCCATGGCGAGCCGGCTGGTTTTAATGCCAGTGCTGCCGAGAATGACGGTGTCGGAGGCGGAGAATTTCGCGGGCAGAGTCTGAGTTGCAAGGGCGTTGAAGATGGATTTGGAGCTGAGCCAGGCCGCTCCAGCAGTGGTGGCGGAGCGGATCAGGAATTCGCGGCGACGCATGCGTCCTCCTAAGAATGGTGGCGCTTCGTATCAGGCTACACCAAGGAGGCTCGGACTGGGAAGGTTCTGAACGTCATCGGTCTGCTAAATTGCCGGTCTCCAAAATCGGAATTTCGAATCTCAAACTTCTTAGATGCGAAACGGCGCCGCCAGCAGTCGGAACGGCAGGGTGATGGCCAAGAAGATGATCTCCAGGACGCCATGGACGGCAACGCCGAGAATGCGGAACGGGAGCAGGAGCAACCAGATGAAGGGATAGGCAACCAAGGCCAACAGGGCCAGCGGCCAGCAGAGGACGAAGAGGATGCACCAGAGCAGGAACGCGAACATGGTAGAGACCTCCTTCTCTCTAACTCATTGTACGTTTCTGGCGTGGAAAAGTTCCATGTTGGGGGTGGGGTCGATCGTCATTCAAATTGCTTGCGGAAGGCGGCGAGTTGCTGCTGGACTTCGGAGAGTTCCTGGCGCAGGCGGGACACCTCTTCTTCGAGCGTCGTAACGCGATCGGCAACCGAGGTTGTGCCGGCAGTCGCGGGCGAGGGCCCCATCGACTCTCGCTCAGGGCGGGTCCGCGCCACACTGGCCTCTGGCGGTTCACCCGAGAACAGGTGCGTGTAGCGGGATTCCTTGGTGCCGGGCTGGCGAGGGAGAATCCGCGCTAGCGGCGGTTCGCGCTGGGCTAAACGGTCGAGCGTGGAGACGATATCGTCGAGCGCTTCGAAGTGGTACATGCGGTCGGTGCGGCTGCGGAGTTCGCCGGGAGTTTGCGGTCCGCGGAGGAGCAGCACGCAGAGGATCGCGATTTCGCGGCGATCGAAGTTGAAGACCTCCTGAAGGCGGTGTTCGAACTTAGTGACGCGGCTGTCGGCGCCGCTGGCCGGACCGGCCAGGCGCTTTTCCTGCAGCGTGCTTAGGGCCCGGCGAACGGTCTCTTCGTCCAAGGTCATCACCGGATCGCGATTGTTCTTCTGATTGCAGGCGTTGACCAGGGCGTTGAGCGAGAGCGGGTAGTAGTCGGGCGTGGTGATGTCTTTTTCGATCAGGGAGCCTAGGACGCGGGTTTCGATCTCGGTGAGGTTCACGATGCTGTCCGGAGAACGTGGTGCGTTGTGATTTTAATGCATAAGGGCTTAAGGAGAGTGGGATGGAAAGTCAACCCCCCCACCCTCTCGCAAAATGCGCGAGAAGGGTGGGGGCACCCTCGGCCTTTAAGCGATGCTCCACGTCGGCGATGCTGATATAGTTTGCGTGAGATCTTTCTGGCGCTGCGGTCAGGGCAAGGAGCGACAATGTTGCGATTGCTGCTGCATTGGGTGCTGAGTGCGATTGCGGTGTGGATTATGGCTCAGCTTGTACCCGGGATATCTATCAGCGGGCCGAGGAATGCTTTGATCGCGGCCCTGGTAATCGGGTTCATCAACGCTACCATCGGGCTCGTGCTTAAGGTGATTACCTTTCCTCTCACCCTTCTCACGTTGGGGTTGTTCTGGTTCGTGATCAATGCCTTGATGTTGGAGTTTGCATCGGCGCTTCTGGCGCCGGGGTTTCAAGTGCATGGGTTCCTGGCCGCGTTCATCGGAGCGATCGTGCTCAGCCTGGTCAACATGGTGCTGAAAGCGATCGTGATGCCGCGCAGGAACGGTCGTTAGTCGTTCGTCTTTGTTTCCACAGCATGCGAGTAGGGCGATCTACTTGTTAGGCGCGGCGAGCGGAGCAATCGATTGGCCAGCAAGTTCCCTTACTTTATTCACAAGACTTGTCAGCGCCTGATCCCAAGCTTTTCGTCTGCCGGGTTCGCCGCCTGATCCTGTCTGTACGGTCTCGATAAAGGCCCACAGCACGACGTGCGTTCTGGGATCCAGGATTTTCAACCCGAAGTAGGGATCGGAAATTGCAGGGGATTCATGGTTTAAGGACTCATGGTTTAAGGATATTTCAAGAATGAGATCAGCGTCGGCGGGAGCAGTCACGAGCTCATATCTTCCCCAACTCTTCATAGCCGCGTAGAACTCGTCGTAGAGTCCATTGCGCGATCCAGTGTGGTCGGTGATATAGGAAGTCAGTAAGATGCTGTTTATTCCGGCGTAGCCAATGAACGCTTTTCTGCCTGTGAGGATTTGGGCCGGTATCGGAGCCGGCGGTACCGGTTCCTTCATTATTTGCGCGGCAAAAACCGGAGCGCACAGCAGCATACTCGCAACAATCACACAGTAGAAACTGACTTTACTGATCCTCAACATGGCTTCTCTCCGCGCCAGTCTGGATTATGACTCTAACTCCGAACGGGCAGATAAGTTGTGCCCCACACTGCGTGCGGGCGTAAAGTTTCGTGAAGACTTTGCTATGGGGCATCTAATTCCTTGACGTTCGACCTCACTTCTTGGGCTTGATCGCTTGCCAATCTTCTTCCGTGAGAATTCTGCCCAGATTGCTGAATTCGCCGGCGCCTTGCAGGAATTCGCCGTCATCCATGCGTATGACTTCGCCGTTGATGTAGCCGGATCCGTCGCTCACGAGGAAAGCTGCGAGGTTGGCGAGTTCCTCGACTGTGCCGAAGCGGTGGAGCGGATTGCGGTCGAGCGCGAGCGTTTCGAGTTCAGGGCGCGGCAGAAGGCGGGAGAATGCGCCTTGCGTGGGAATCGGGCCGGGAGCGATGGCGTTCATACGGATGCCGCGGTTGCCCCACTCCACCGCGAGGCTGCGCGTCAGGGCCTCGACTCCGGCCTTAGAGACGGCGGAGGGGACGACGTAAGCCGAGCCCACCGATGCATACGTGGCGGAGATGCTGAGGACTGTGCCGGGATGGGAGGATTTCAGCCAGCGGCGTCCGCAGGCCATGGTCGCGTGGAGCGTGCCCATCAGCACGATGCCGATGACGGATTCGAAGGCGCGCGGGGAGAGTTCTTCAGTGCGGGCAATGAAGTTGCCGGCGGCGTTGTTGACGAGGATGTCGAGCGGGGCTTCCGCCCAGATGGAATCGATCATGGACTCGACAGCCTCGAGGTTGCGGACGTCGCACGGGACAGCGTGGATGGGCCCTTTGCCGGAAAGTTCGCTGGCGGTTTGCGTTAGAACTTCTTCTCGTCGTCCGCAGATGTAGACCGTAGCTCCAAGTTCGAGGAAGCGGCCGGCCATGCCCTTACCGAGGCCGGTGCCGCCGCCGGTGATCAGGATGCGCTTATCCTTTAAGAGATCAGTGCGGAACATGGATTCTTTCTTGCTGCGATTAGCGGTGCTTATTTGTTGATCTGCGGCCAATTCTCCTGACTGAAAAGTAGATCAGATACAGAACTGCGAACCAGAAAATCCAGTCGATGAACATTTCCGTCCTCAACCTGTCGCCAATCGCGCCCCAATTCCAAGGTTGAGGCGGAACTATGATTCTCGCGGCCCAGTGGCCCGGCGTATTAATGCCGAGATTGTCATAGATGCTCTCCCCGCCAAACGAGAGGAAAAGTGATACAGCCAGCCCGACCGCGACCAGCACGACATTGAGAATCGTCTTCTTCTTCATGGCCGACGGATACTCGGACGAAAGACCTAGCCTGGATCCGAACTGCAAATTATAAGAAAGAAAGGCCGTGTTTACTTCTTTAATTCACACGCTACGCGGAAGCCGTAGTCGGCGTACTGGAAATCTGGCGGAATGCTGGAGCGGGCGGAGCAGCGGGCCACTTTGATGTGGTGTCGCCATGACCCACCGCGGGAGGATCTGCGCGCCGGCTTCATTGGACTTTGTTCAGGGCCGCGCGGGTTGCGCTCCGGCGAAACGGCATAGTAGTTGGGGTCGTACCAATCGCTGCACCATTCGTGGACATTGTCGCAAATGTCGTAGAGTCCGAACGCATTCGGGGCGTATCTTGCGACCGGCTCTGGGCCTGTTTGCCAGCGCGTTGCATAATCGGGAATCGATTGCGGCGGATCGTCTCCCCAGGGGAATTGCTTCTGTTCGAAGCAGCCGCGGGCAGCGTGTTCCCATTCGGCTTCGGTGGGAAGGCGGAAGGCGCGGCGGGTTTGTGAACTCAGCCAGTCGCAGTAGCGAACGGCTTCGTGCCAGGAGACTCCGGTGACGGGCTGCTGAGGATGATTGAAGCTTGGATCTTGCCAGAACGGGGGAGGCGGAGTTCCGGTCGCGCGCAGGAATTGATCGTATTCAGCGTTGGTGACTTGTGTTGCGGCGAGAAGGAACCCGTCAACCCAGACACGGTGGACAGGGCGTTCGCAGTCCTGCCCGGAGTGGGAACCCATCAGGAACTCGGCTGCGGGGATGCGGATGAGCGCGGGCTCTAGCGGCCTTGCAGAGGCGACTTGGGAGTGAGCCGCTGTCATCTGGAGTTCAGTTTAGCAATGACGAAGGATTACCACGGAGGGAAACTACAGATTGCGCAGCCGCTTCACCAATTCGGCGGCATCGTTTTCCTGGAAAAGGCGGATGGCGGCGATGCCCGCGGCTCCGGCTGCGAGGCAGGAATGGGCGTTGGAGAGGGTGACTCCGCCGAGGGCCAGGACTGGGATGTTTGTCTGGCAAGCTTCCCGGAGGAGTTCCAGGCCCGCTGGAGGCGCATCTTTCTTTTCGAAGATGGGAGCGAAGACAGCGAAGGTTGCAGCGCTGGCGGCGGCGCGTGCTACTTCGGCTAGGGAGTGACAGGACACTCCGATCACTGGATCACGCGGTGCGCTCGCGCGGGCAGGGGCGCCCGCGCCACGTTGCCATACTGTTCGTACTTCTTGCGGGGCGACGTCGTCGGAGCGGAGGTGGACGCCATCGGCTTGGACGGCCAGAGCGATGTCGGTCCGGGAATTGATGAGGAGAGCAGTTGCCGGTTTTAGGGTGCCAGTTGCCAGTTGTGCTTCCCGGATAGCGCTCACAGCTTCGCGGGCAAGGGATTCCAACTCGCGCGAGGAAAGATCTTTTTCACGGACTTGAATGTAGTCGACGCCGGCACTAGCGGCTTCGCGGATTTTTTCGAGGAGGTGGCGACGGCGGGAGCGTTCGTCCCCGGGGAAGGCGGTGCGATCGGAGATGTAATAGAGAAGGCAGCTTTCAGCCATCACCTTCGCAGTTTAATGCACGGGGCATGTAGCGCGCGGCAGAGCGAAAACCCTTAGCCACAGAGGGCACTGAGGAACACAGAGGAAGCGAGCAACCACCGACGAGGTACTCAAAGCAGATTCCTCGGTTGCCGTCGCGTTCGCTCCGGCGGCGGTCGGAATGACAACCAAATTGATTTACCCCCGTACTACGGCCTCGTCTTGGCAATCTCGGGGAGGGCTTCGCCTTTTTTCTTGGGTTCGCCCCCGAGATGGTATTTCGTCAGGCCATCGCGCAGGAACTCGAACGCGTCTTCCGGGGAGTCGACGATCTTGAACTGGTTGAGATCTTCCGGGGCAATCGTGCCGGCGTCGACGAAGGCCTGAAAGTTGAGGATGCGGTTCCAGTATTCGCTGCCGTAGATGACGACCAGAATCTTCTTGGCCAGCTTGTCGGTTTGCGCAAGAGTGAGGATTTCGAAGAGTTCGTCCATGGTGCCGAAGCCGCCGGGAAAGATGACGAGGGCCTTGGCGAGATAGGCGAACCAGAATTTCCGCATGAAGAAGTAGTGGAACTGAAAGTTCAGCGCGGGAGTGATGTAGCGGTTGGGGCTCTGTTCGAAGGGGAGCTGGATGTTCAGGCCAACCGTCTTGCCTCCGGCTTCGTGGGCGCCGAGGTTGGCGGCTTCCATGATGCCGGGACCTCCCCCCGTCGTAACCACGAAACGGCGGCGGCGGGCGGGAATCTGGATCGACCACTTGGTCAGCATGTGCGCGAGGCGGCGCGCATCTTCGTAATAGCGGGCCATATCGACGCCGGCCTGGGCGAGTTTCAGATCTTTTTCGAGTTGGGGGGCTGGCGAAGCGGCGTGATTTTGCTTGATCGCGGCTAAGGTCTTCGTGGCGTCCTTGTGTCCCTGAAAGCGGGCGGAGCCGAAGAAGACGACGGTGTCCTGAATCTGCTCGCGCCGGAATCGGGCCAGGGGTTCCTGATATTCGGCGAGGATGCGGAGGATGCGGCCATCCGGGCTGTTGAGGAAAGGTTCGTTCTGGTAGGCCACTGGCGCGGATTTGAGATGATCGGTCATAGTGAAACTCGCAGTCGAAAATCGTGGTGCGAAGCGCAAGGCATCAGGATACCGAACGGCCGGGGGATGAGGGTGGCAAGCTTTCGATCGCGGCGCCCGAGACTGTGCATCCCCATTTGCGGTAGCCGGGCAAATCGCTATTGGTGCTCGTGGTAGTGGAGCGCCTCCCAGAAACCAATCCAAATATCGAGCAGGCCCAAGCCGCTGCAGAGGCCGCGGAAGAAGCCATTGGAGACCACGGAGCGGAGAGCGGGGAACGAGAGCAGCAAGTAGTTATCGGTCCACTCGGGAGTCCAGGGGAGAATGATGAGCAGCACTCCGGCCACGGCGCTGACCAGAACAAAAAGAAACACCGAGGTGCGATGCATCCAGATTTGTACGGTGCTAGGGCTTGTATGGGGCGCGGGTTGCTCCGGGGGATCGAGAAGCGCGGTGCGCGTCTCAGCCTGTGGCGGAGCAGGCTCCGGCGCCTTGCCGGGAGCGCTGGAAAAGGGGGTGGGGTCGGTCATCGGCGGCTCCGTGAAGAAACAACACGGAAATCATCGCAACACGCAGTCGACCCCGGGAGGTGAAAATAGGGCAGTAAAGCCATCGGGCTATTTTACGACTTCAGGGCCTTAATGCGCTCGGCGACGTCGCGATAGTCGATGTTGCTGCCGTAGACATCCATGAAGTGGTGCAGGGCGGAAGGCTTGTCGCCGGCAGTTTCGTAGGCGGAGGCCAGTTCGTAGTGGAGAGCAACCCGGGTTTCGCCGTCGATGCTCGGAACCTTGAGAGCCTTGTCATACCAGCGGACGGCGGCTTCGGGCACGCCTTTTTCCAGAAAGCACTGCGCCAGCCAGGTATAGGTCTGCATGATCTGCGGGAACGGCTTTCCGTGATCGAAAGACTGGCAGGCCTTTTGCAGTTCTCCGATGGCCTCATCGAGCAGTCCCATTTCGCGGAAGGCGATGCCCAGGTTGTAATGCGTCTCGGGATCTTCGTCGGCGGAAGCGACGTTGGCTTCGAGATCCTGTTTGAGCTCGCCAAACATTTCCGCCAGATCGACCCCGGCGTCGTCGCCAAACGGAGACGCTTTGGCGGCGGCTGGAGCGGCCGGCGCACGGGAAATCGGGACTGCAGGCGGCTGCGGCTTGGGAACGTTGGCGACCGGCGCGTGCCAGGCCACCGATGCGGTCGCTGCCGCTGCCGGCGTCGCCATCATGGGCGCAGTCTGCGGCGCAGCCTGGTTGGTAGCTGAAGCGGAGGCGGCAGCACTCGCAGCCATCGGAGGAATGACGCTCGGAGCGACGACTGGCGGAGCGACAACTGGTGCCGGAGCAGAGGAGACGGGTTTGGGCGCAGACTTTGCGACAGGAGCGGGAGGCGCCGGCTGGGCGACGGGTGTGGCTTGCAGGAAGTCTTCCCCGAGGGACGCTTCGATGTCGGCGACAAACTCTCCCAGAACCGGGGCGGTTTCTCCCGCTGCGATCACGGGTTCCGTGCTTGCTGCCGGGACCGTCGCGCGTGCAGCCGGGATTGTCGCAGGAGTAGGCGCGGCAGACGCGGCCGGCTTGGCCGTTGTACCGGGCAAGAAGCCGTCGCCTAACGAGGTTTCAAGGTCGGAAACGAATTCTTTCAGAACAGTGGGTTCGGGTTCAGGGGCAGGCTTGTGAACCACGGGCACAGGCTTGGTCGCGACTGGAGTTTCGGCAACAACCGGAATGTCTTCGACGACCGGAGGCTTCGCTGCGACGGCGGGCGCTTCGACAGGGGCAGGTGAACTGTCGACTGGCTCTTCATCGACCTCGACTTCGAGAGTCGGGATATCCTCGGCGGTAAGTTCTTCAACCACAGGCTCGGCTGCAGCCGAAACTTCTTCTTCCGCTGGTTGAGTGGCGGCTTCGACTTCGGCGCGGAGTTCATTCAGGGTGGCCTGATCGCTGGTCAAGGTCTGGAGCTTGGCCAACGCCGCCATGGCTTGCGCGGGCATGCCGTGAGCGATGTAAAAACGAATCTCATCGATGGTGGCGTCGGCTTTGCTGGACTCGTACATTCCAGTAGCGCTGGCGGCGCTGGCGACCTCGACTTCAGCCGCTTCTTCCGCGGGAGCGTCGGTCTCCACAGTGATGGCATCATCCCATTCTGAGGAGAGATCGATTTCAGAGGATGCTCCAGCCGTCCCAACTGACTCCGCCGCGGAGGATTCGTCGGCAACAGTAAACTCAGGTTCGGCGGCTGGTTCGACGGCAATTTCGTCGCTGTGCTTCGCAATCGCCGGCCAGGGCGAAGCGGCTTTCGCCACAGCGGCAGCTTCTTCTGGCGTTGGTTCTTCTTGAATTGCAGAGTCTTCTGCCGGTTCTTCGATAGAAAACTCGGGAACGGCAGTCTCTGGCTTGTGATGCTGTGGAGAACGAACCTTCGTTCCTTTAACCTGCGGAGGGGCATCCAGAAAAATGGGAGCCTCGTCGGCGGATATGCCGGGCGCCGGAATCGACGACCGTTCCTCGTAACGCTCGGCCAGTTCCCCGTAGCGCGTAGCTTCCTCGGGATACTCCGCTTCGGAGTAGACGCGCTGCAAAGTGCGGCAGCAGAGCGCAGCCTCCGCGAATCGGCCCGCGCGAGTGTGCAACGCAGCCAGGCGCTGATTAACGCGAAGATCGTTGGGCGCCAGGGGCAAGGCACCGACGAGAGGGCCGAGTGCCTTGGCGGGCATGTTGTACGAGATGAACAGCTCGGCGTCGGTAAGGGCGGAGCGGACCGCCAGCGAAACCTCGTCGGAATAATGCTGGTGAACGGAAGGCGCGGTAGCTTCCAGATCCTCCACCAGTACGATGGCCTCTTCCGGCGTAATGAGCTTGTTTCCGGAAGTGCCGCTGAGTTGGCCGACCACCTGCTGGTAATTCTGCATGTGCAGGGGGTTCGCCGGCTCGATCGTGGTCAGCTTCTGGTAAAGATCGCGAGCCCGCGCCAGATCGCCGGACTGCACGCTGGCATGCGCCAGCAGTTCCATGACTTCACTGACATGGGTGGTGTCTGCGGCTTTGTGAAACAGGTCGAGCAATTTTTGCAGCGAGTCCGGATTGTCGCGCACGTGCCCGATGATGGCGTGCAGGCTGTCGAGCACCTTATCCGAGTTTTCCGCCAGCAATCGCTCGGCGTGCTGGTCAAACACCTGCAATGCATTCTCGTACTGGCCGGCCTGCATGAGCGCATCGGCGAAGCTGGAGATCGCCGGCAGATCGTTGTGCACGGTCAACAGCTTGCTGGCGACTGTTCCGGCCTCGGAGAGTTGTCCGGTCTGCAAGTACGCCTTCAGCAGATCGCGAAGACCATCGGGATTGGAATCGATGTCGGGGATTTTTTGCAGAGTCTTCACGGCTCCGGTAGCATCGCCGGACTCAATCAGGTTCTTGCCCTGCATTAGTAAGGCATAGGTGTTACCGGGATCGAGGGTGAGCATGCGCTGCAGGATTTCTTCGGCGCCGCTGAGCGATCCTTTGGAGCGCAGACTTTCCGCCGCTGCGGAGAAAATCTGCCAGGCTTCCGTCTTCTTGCCCAGTCGAACATACACTTCCGCCAGGCGGATGCGCATGTTGCTGTTTTCCGGATCCATCTCCAGAATCTTCTGGAAGATGCGGACTGCATTCTCGAGTTCGTTGGCCTTCAGGAATTCTTCCGCGACCTGCAGATACTGGGCGCGGGCATCGTTGAAAAGGCCCTGTTGCGAGTAGAGTTCCGCCAGTTTCAGCAAGCTCTCGAGTGAGGGCTGGAGCTTGCAGATCTTCTTGTACATGGCGATGGCCTTGACCGTGAAACCCTGGCTGGCATAGGCATCGCCTACAGTCTTGAAGCACGCGGTCGCTTTATCGGTCTCGCCCAGACGGGAATAGAGATCGCCGACGGTATTGGTGACCGTCAGATCCTTGGCATCGTTCTTGAGAACCTTTTCGTACTCCGCAATGGCGTTCTGGATTTTCCCCTGCTGGACATACTTCTCCGCACTGCTGAGAACCTTCTGTTTGTTGAATCCAAACAATGCCATAAGAGTGCGAACTCCAGACCCTGGTGTTGACACAGAACCCGCTGAGCGTTGGGGAAACTGCTCCCGGGTACTGTTCGGAGGGTCATCTCAGCTATCGGCAGATGGACCTACCGGACAAGGCCAATTGTACGTCTGGACGTCATGAACCGCATGGTTACCAAGGGTTACCAGAAGGGAGTGTACGAAAGGGTTACGAAGGGAACCGGGGGTGGAGCACGGCTGCGGGCGAAAGACTAGTGAGCCAACGAATGTAGCGCCGGCATCTTGCCGGCTATCCCGAGGCCCTGAGCTTGTCGAAGGGCGGCGCCCCCTCGGCGCGGCGGGCGAGGGTGCCCGCCGTACAGCCGCCGGGACGGCGGCGCTACTTTGCGTCCTCGGCGGAAGGAATCGACAGCTATGACGTGGTGACCCCTTCTAGTATGAATGTGCTATTTGGCGCAGACACGCGTCAGTGTATTTTTTCGAGAACGCATCTGTGGGGAAGCACCCGTAGTCACCGAAAAGGAAAACTATGACTTGGATTCGAACTGTCGCACTGACTGAGGCCGACGAAAGACTGCGGCAGGCGATCGAAGGCGAGAAGCTGCTTTATCCGAAGGAGTATGCCGATCCGGTGCATCCGGACCCGTCGGGGGCGTCGTCGATTGTGGGCTCGCATACGCTGATTCCCGAGGCGCTATTTCATGCCTTTGCCACGTTTGGGTCGCTCATGTCGCCGGACTTGCCGCTGGAGCGGCGGCAGCACGAGATGATCGCCACCATGGTCTCGGTGACCAACCGGTGCGTGTATTGAATCGAGTCGCACGCAGAGTTTCTGCGCAGGGTGACGTTGGATAAGGGATTAGTAGAGGCGCTGCAGTGGGACTACACCACGGCGCCGATTTCAGCCCAGGATCGCGTAATGCTGGATTACGTGGTCAAGCTGACCAAGGACGCGACCAAGGTTTGGAAGGACGATATCGACGGCCTGCGGGCGGCGGGATTCGATGATCGCGGAATTCTGCAGATCACGCTGATTGCGTCGTGGTTTAACTACATCAATCGTGTGGCGGACGCGCTAGGGGTGGGGAGAGAATAGGTCATGATCGGCTCCCCGCACTGGCAGTGAAGACATGTAGCGCCGGCATCTTGCCGGCTGTCCCGAGAGCCTGCCCTGAGCTTGTCGAAGGGGCGTCCTCGCCCTCGGCGCCGCGTGCTCAGGCATAGGCCGTGCAGTCTTCGGACTGTCTTCCGTTCTTAGCGGCAACCATTCCACTAGACTTGAATTGGATAACGACGCGGACTCCAAAGTCCGACTGGCCATGGCCGAATCGATCGCACAATTTTTTCTGGATCATTTTCAGGCGCACCGGCACGAGTGCGCCTACCGGCAGCGCTGTGGGTATCGGACTGAATCCCTCACCTACGGCGAAGTTCTGGAGGTGGCCTTCGGCCTGGCTCACGAGCTGGACAGGCGCGGGATCGCCAAGGGGGACCGGGTGATGCTGTGGGGCGAGAATTCTGCGGAGTGGGCCGCGGTGTTCTTTGGGTGCACCCTCCGCGGAGTGATCGTCGTTCCCATGGATGACGGCGCTGCGGCCGATTTTGCGATGCGGGTCTTTCAGCAGGTCTCAGGGAAACTCTTGGTGGCATCGCGGCGGCATCTGCACGAGTGCGCTAGTGCGGAGACCTCGATAGCCACCTTGAATCTGGAGGATCTCGCGCAGACGGGGAATCCTGAATCGCCTGGGCCGCCGCCCCCCCCCCTGGGGCTCGACGATATCCTGCAAATTGTTTTCACGTCGGGTACCACGGCGGAACCCAAGGGCGTGGTCATCACGCACGGGAATGTTCTTGCGAACATCGCTCCGCTGGAGCGCGAGATGCTCGGATACCTGAAATATGAGCGCCTCGTGCATCCGTTGCGGTTCTTGAACCTGCTGCCTCTCAGTCATGTGTTCGGGCAATTCTTGGGCATGTTTCTGCCTCCGCTGCTGGGCGGGACGGTGATCTTTCAGGAGGAACTGAAGCCTTCGGAAGTGCTGAACACGATTCGGCGCGAGCGCGTATCGGTTCTGGTGAGCGTGCCGCGGGTGCTGCAATCTTTGAAACAGAAAATTGAGCGTGATCTGGAAGACCGCGGGAAAAGCGAATCGTTCCGGCGGCGATTTCGGGCCTCCGACGGCCAGCACTTCCTGCGACGGTGGTGGACATTTCGCGCGATTCACCGGCAGTTGGGCTGGAAGTTCTGGGCATTCATTTCGGGCGGCGCGGCGCTCGACAGCGATACCGAAGAATTCTGGGGACGGTTAGGCTATGCCGTGATCCAGGGCTACGGATTGACGGAGACGACTTCGCTGATCAGCGTGAACCATCCGTTCCGGCTGGGGAAGGGGTCGATCGGGAAAGTGTTGCCGGGGCGCGAAGTAAAGCTGGCGGAAGACGGCGAAATTCTGGTGCGGGGTGGAGGCGTGGCGTCCGGATATTGGGATGAGCACGGCGCGCAGAAGGTCTCGGATGAACAAGGGTGGTATCGCACGGGAGACATTGGCGCGCTTGATGAGGCGGGCAATCTTTATTTCAAGGGACGCAAGAAGGAAGTCATCGTGACGCCGAGCGGGACGAACGTCTATCCCGAGGATCTGGAGGCGGCGCTCCGCAAGCAACCGGAAGTGAAGGATTGTGTCGTAGTCGCAATTGAGCGCGGCGGCAACGCGGAGCCGTGCGCGGTGGTGATTTTGCGCGACGGTGCAAGGCTGGAAGAAGTGGTGCAGCGGGCGAATCAATCGCTGGCCGAGTATCAACGAATGCGAATGTGGCTCGAATGGCCGCAGGAGGATTTCCCGCGGACGAACACGCAGAAACCGCGGCGAAACGTCATACGGGAAGTGGCACACGCGCAGTTGCTCGAGAAGCGCGCGGAGGCTGGCGCGAAAACGCCATTGGCGGAGTTGATTGCGCGGGTGACCGGAAGGTCTGCGGCTGCCTTGCGCGAGGACGCGAGTCTCGACTCCGATCTGGGGCTCAGTTCGCTCGATCGGGTGGAGTTGCTGAGCACGCTCGAAGACCGCTACCAGGTGGACCTGAGCGAAACTCGGTTCGGCGCAGTGCGAACGGTGGGAGATCTGGAACGAATGCTGCGCGGAGACGCGGCGCCGGTCGCCGGATATCACTATCCGGGTTGGGTGTTGCACTGGCCTGTAACCTGGCTGCGTTCTCTCGCGCATTACCTGTTAATGCGTCCGGCGATTCTGTTGTTGGGGTGGCCGCGGATTGAAGGACGCGAACGCTTGAGCGGCGTGAAGGGACCGCTCCTGGTGGTCTCGAATCATGTGGCAGACGTGGATCCGGGATTTATTTTGACAGCTTTGCCGGCACGCTTTCGGCACCGGCTGGCTACGGCTACCGGCGGAGAGGCGCTGGAAGCACTGCGCACACCTCCCCAGGACCGCGGATTGTTTGGACGCGTCTATGACCGCGTGCAGTGGGCGTTGGGAGTAGCGCTGCTGAATTTATTTCCGCTGCCGCGCGAGGCCGGCTTCCGTCGCAGCTTCGAATATGCAGGAGAAGCGGTGGATCGCGGCTACAGCGTGCTGGTCTTTCCCGAGGGCCGTCATACGTTGGATGGAAAGATGCATCCTTTCCGCGCGGGGATCGGCTTGCTGGCGGCGAATCTCGGTATTCCAGTTCTGCCCATGCGGATTGACGGACTGTTTGTAGTGAAACAGGCCGGCAAGAAGTTTGCGAAGCCGTGGACGATCAGCGTTCACATAGGGAAGCCCATGAAATTTCCCGCGGAGACTGATCCGCAGGAGATTGCGTCGGAACTGCAGAAAGCGGTGGAACACCTCTGAAGTTGTCGGACCATGGCGCGCGTGATCTGCCTAAAGCGCAATTTCGCACGTAGTCCTTCCGGTGCTGTTCGCTTCAGATCGGCACTGAGATCTACTCTTCGTCTCCCTGCGGTTCTTCCTGATGCAAGTCTGCGCCTAGCTGGACTTCCGGAGCTTTTGATTCCCGCAGCAAACGGTTGAGGGCGGGCAAGTCGGCGTTCTTAAATTCAGTCCAGCGTTTTAGGACATCGGTGCTATCACGTTCCGTCGCCGACAGACCTTCCATTTGAGCGGAGGTTGGTTCGGCATCGGCCTGCCATACTTGCATGTACAGCGTGCCGGCTTGTCCGTTGACGCGGCCGAGCGTGACTTCCTGAGATGGCGGAGCGAAGAATCCACCGGGAGCGCCCACCAGCGCAGTCAGCTTTTTCTCGAATGCTTCAATGGACTCCTTGGTGGAGGCGTTCGCTTGTGCGCTTACTTTTTCGAGTTGTTCGCGAATCGATCCGCCTTGCAGAAGCGCTTGCGCGGATTCGGTCATGATGGATGCCATGCGAGTCTCCGCCTGGAATTTTTTCTGAAGGTTTGCCGACGAAGTCTTGATGCGAGGATCCATCTTGATGGTCAGTGGCGCGGTCGAAGTTCTCCCGTTGACCGTAAGCCTGACGGAATAAGTGCCGGGGAGAATCGTGGGGCCGAGAGGGAAACGGGGCGTGTCGTGCGGAATTGCGGCGATAGGATAGTCATGGCGCGTGGAAATCGGAGCAGGATAGTGCAGAGCCCACACCCAGCGGTGCATTCCCGCCTCGGTCGAAAGTTGCCGGGGCTTGCGGACCCAGTACAGCGGAATCAGCTGCTTCTGTAATTCTTCCTCGGTGACGGACGGTTTGTCGGTGCTGGAGAAGCGGCGGACGAGATGGCCCTGCGCATCCAGAATTTCAAGCGTGACGGTGGAGACCGCCGCCGGCAGGTAGTAATCAAGGATTGCGCCGTCGGGCGGATTGGCTGCCGCGGGCTCGTCGGGCGGAAGCGGCGTGTCTGTGTTGGTATCGCGCTGGACACGGTAGGCGGGCGCGGGGGCGAACAGATGCGCTGTGTTTGCAATTGCGCCCGAGGCCTCGCGCAGCGGCGCGATGTCATCGAGAATCCAGAACGAGCGTCCGTGCGTCGCAACGATCAGATCGTTTTCATGGATCCAGAGATCGCGCATGGACGTGTGCGGAAGATTCAGTTGCAGCGACTGCCAGTGGTCGCCGTCATCAAACGAAACCCAGACAGCACTTTCGGTGCCTGCGAATAGCAAACCTTTGCGGACGGGATCTTCGCGCACAGTGTCCACCGGGCCGAAGTCGGGCAGACCGGCAGTAATCAGCTTCCAGGCCTTTCCGCCGTCGTGTGTGCGATAGATGTAAGGATGAACGTCGTCGATGCGAAAGCGGCTCACGGAAACGTACGCAGTCTGTTCGTCGAAGTGGGATGCCGAGATTTGTGTGACCTTGCTCCACGCCGTGAGTTCTTTGGGCGTGATGTCGGCCCAATTCTTTCCGCCGTCACGCGTGATCCAAAGCTGGCCATCGTCGGTGCCGGCCCAAAGAGTGCCCACGGCCTTAAAGGACGGGGCGAGCGCATAGATGACGCCGCGCTGTTTGTCCGCGCCCTTGGGAACGAGTGTGCCGACGCTGGCGGGCATGCCCGGATTCTCGCGAGTCAGATCCGGGCTGATGGTCTGCCAGGAATTGCCCCCATCGGTGGTTTTGAAAAGAACGTTGCTCGCGAAATAGAGAACGTGCGGGTCCACTGGAGAGAACATCAGCGGCTCGGTGCGGTCGGTACGGTATTTCGGGTTGCGCAGCGGAATCGGTGTGACGTTCTGCACCTGGCCCGTAGAAAAATGGAACTTGGAAACTTCGGTTCTGCCACCGCCATAGATGATGTCGGGGTCGAGCGGATCTGGGGCGACGTAGCCGTACTCGATGACGCCCACGGGATGCCAGTCGCGGAAGGTGATGGCGCCGTCGTTGCCGCGACTCAAAGTGCAGGCCGAGCCGCTTTCTTGCTGTCCCCCGCAAACGCGATACGGAAATGTGTTCGTAGTGATCGCGTGATAGAACTGCGCCGTCGGCTGGTTGTACCACGAACTCCAACTCGCGCCGCGGTTCACGGTGATGATGGCGCCCTGGTCGCTGACAATCAGAATAATGTCGCCGTTGTTGGGATTGATCCAGATATTCTGGTAATCATCGCCGCCGGGCGCGCCGCGGAATCCGGACCAGGTTTTGCCGCCATCGGTAGAGCGCATGGTAACCGTGCTGACTACGTAGACAAGCTCGGGATTCTTCGGGTCAACTTTGGGAATGGAGAGATCGCCGCCGCCGATGCGGCCCGCGGGACGAGGATCATCCGTGATCTGCGACCAGGAATCGCCGGCGTCGTCGGAGCGATAGACGCTCAGTTTCCCCGATGCAGTGGAGAGAGTTGCGTAGAGGCGACGTGAATCGTTGGGCGCGATGGCTACGTAGATTTGCGACAGGTCTTTCGGCAACCCGTTGCTCAACGCATGCCAGGTGCTGCCGCCGTCGGTGGACTTGAACAGTCCTCCACCAGCTCCGTTAAATTCGTTGCCATCCTCCCACGGGCCTTCGCGGACTTCCCACATCGAGGCATAAACGACGTCGGGATTCGAGGGATCGATCTCAACATCGGAGCCGCCGGTATTTTCGTCCTTGGAAATGACTCGCTGCCAGGTTTGTCCGCCATCGGCCGAGCGATAGATTCCACGCTCTTCGCTAGGTCCATAGGGATGGCCGAGCACGGCGGCAAAAACGCGATTGGGATCGCGAGGATCGACCGCGAGCGCCGGAATTTGTTGTCCGTCGGCGAGGCCGAGATGGGTCCAGGTCTTGCCCGCGTCGGTGGACTTGTAGATGCCATTGCCGACTGAGAGATCGGGGCGGTGCAGTCCCTCGCCGCTGCCGACATAGACAATGTTGGGATCGGAAGGAGCGACGGCAATGGCACCGATGGACTGAGTGGACTCGTGATCGAAGATGGGGTTCCAGGTGCGGCCGTAGTCGTCGGATTTCCAAACCCCGCCGTTCACCTGCCCGATGTAAAAGACATTCGGCTGGCTGGGGACTCCCGCGACGGCGCGGGTGCGGCCACCACGAAAGGGCCCGATCATGCGCCAATGCAAATCCTGGTAAGTGTTTTCGGGAACCTGCGTCCAGCTTGCGGTTCCGGCCAGAAAAACGACGAAGCACACCAATAGACGAAGGACTACATGCGATTGTTTCACTTGCCCCCCCTCAAACATCGAACGGCAAACTACCTAGAATAAACCAAAACCGCAGTAACGGGGGTCCGGGGTGGTTGGGACAATGGAGGATCACAGTCGGCCAAATTAGTTTGGCCACTCACTCGCGGCGCGGTTATGATGTCGAAGCTTTCACACACCATGCGCATTCAACGTTCCGATAAACCTCGCAGCTTTCTTGCATTCGTCATTCGTCATTTTCTTTTCCTGTTGGCAATCTGCGCGGTTGCGAATGCTCAGGCCGCGGCGCCGGCGAGCGCTCCGGCAGATCCGGGACTCACGCCGATTCTCAATTACATCTCTTCCGCCTGGGATACCCTGACGCGCTCCATGACTGACTGCGCGAGCGTCGTCGATCCCAAGATCAAAGTGGCGCCGGTGCTGTATTTGCCGGAAGAGGTTGCAGAGCCGGCTGCGGTCCACAAGTTGGCGGCGGATTGCAATGTGCGCGTCGAACATTTGCCGGTACAGATTCATCGATTGGGCGAAATTGGCACGGGCAAGATCCAGCCTCATGGCCTCCTCTACCTCCCGGACAAATATGTTGTGCCGGGCGGACGCTTCAACGAGATGTACGGATGGGACAGCTACTTCATCATTCGCGGGCTGCTGCGCGCCGGGCGCGTGGACTTGGCGAGAGGGATGGTCGATAACTTCTTTTTTGAGATCGAGCACTATGGCGCGATGCTCAACGCGAATCGCACCTACTACCTGACGCGGTCGCAACCTCCTTTCGTGAGTTCGATGTTCGTGGATGTTTATCGAGCCACTCAAAAGGATGGTCATTCAGACAAAGCGTGGTTGGAGCGGGCCTACGCCGATCTCGACAAGGACTACGGGATGTGGACGCGAGATCCGCATCTGGCGGGGGAGACCGGGCTGTCGCGTTATTACGACTTTGGCGAAGGTCCACCGGCGGAAGCCGTGCAGGACGAAAGCGGCTTCTACCGCAAGGTGGCGCAATATTTCTTCTTGCATCCCGACCAGGCCGATGACTATGTGGTTGAGACCCAGCCGGGAACAACCCAAGCGGTCGCCGGCTCGCCCTATTCTCTGCAGGTTTGCGACGTACCGCTGACGATGGCGCGTGCCGAATGCGAGAAGGCCAAGCAGTTCAAGCTGAGTGCCGATTACTACAAAGGTGACCGGTCGATGCGCGAGTCCGGATTCGACGTAAGCTTTCGCTTCGGGCCCTTCGGTTCGGCTACGCATCACTATGCGCCGGTATGTTTGAACAGCCTGCTTTACAAGACGGAAAAAGACTTGGAGCAGATCAGCCTCTGGCTGGGGCACAGCGAAGACGCGAAGAAATGGAACAAGCGGGCAGAGGAGCGTAAGAAACTCATCACGCACTACCTGTGGAATGACGAGCAGGGACTCTTTTTCGATTTCAACTTCCAGACGAAACGCATGTCCAAGTATCAATACGCCTCCACGTTCTATCCGCTGTGGGCGGGGCTGGCGACCCCGGAGCAGGCGAAGGCAGTGGCCGGCAACCTGAAAATCTTTGAGCGGCCCGGCGGACTTCCGATGAGCACGGAGGAGACGGGCGCGCAGTGGGATTTGCCCTACGGCTGGGGAAACATCGAGATGCTGGCGATCGACGGTCTGCGGCGGTATGGCTTCAACGCGGACGCGGACCGCGTTTCTTACGAGTTTCTGTCGACAGTCGCGGAGAATTTCCGGCGCGACGGCAACATCCGGGAAAAATACAACGTAGTGACGCGGTCGTCCGAAGCGCATGTGGAACTTGGCTATGAAATGAATGTGGTCGGCTTTGGCTGGACCAATGCCGCGTTTCTCGAACTACTACACGGTCTGCCGAAGGAAATGGTCGAGTGGCTGGAACAAGAGCAAAACCAGCCACTGCCAGCGGCGAAGTGAGGCCGGTGGCTCAGATTTGGACGCAGTCAGGTCCGGAGAACGGGCCCTGCCCCAATTGGCCAACGCGCAGCTTCTGTAGCGAGTCGAAGCAGAACATTCATCTGCCTTGATCGTGAGTGGGGTGCACTGTACCTAAAGAGAGGAGTATGGTAAGAATTCGTTCTACCGTCGCGGGCTTCGTCGCGTTGCTAGCCGTCACGTTTTCATCCTCTTGTTCAAGTTCGGGTCCGCCAATTTCCGTCGGGCTTTCGTCGTCCTCTGTGCAAACGGACCAGGGTAAATCGGTCACCATCACAGCGATGGTCACGAAAGATTCGTCGGGTAGTGGCGTTTCGTGGAGCTTGATTGGCCCGGGAACGCTGACCAGCCGATCGCTCACTTCAGTGACCTACGTCGCGCCCGTGCCTTCAAACATTTCGACGGTGCAGAGCGCGACGGTGTCCGCCAGTTCGGTGAAGGATCCAACGAAGACGGCATCGGTGCAGATCAGCGTGAACCCGCTGCCGTTCATTACTTCCATTTCGCTACCCGGGGGAAACGCGGGAACGGCTTACAGTCAGAGTGTTACTGAGACTGGCGGCACGGCACCATTCGCGTGGTCGATTGTGTACGGCGCCCTGCCCGGCGGGCTAAACATTGGGTCGGGCACGGGCACGATTAGCGGCACGCCGACGCAGGGAGGGACGTGGTATTTCGAAGTGCAATTAACCGACGCGGCCGGCGTGGTTGCGCAGCAGCCGTTCCTAAGCATTGAGGTCTATTCGAACAGCATGAGCGGCAATCCGGTTCCCTTCTTGAACCAGCCGCTGGTGCCGGACGCTGTTCCGCCCGGCGGACCTGGATTTTCGCTCACCTTGAACGGAACGGGCTTCCTTCCGACTTCGACCGTTAACTTCAACGGCGCAGCGCTGGCAACGACATTCGTAAACCAGGGACAACTTACGGCAGAGGTGCCTGCGGCGGATATTGCCACGGCAGCGACGGCTTCGATCACGGTGGTGAACCCAACGCCGGGTGGCGGGAGTTCGAACGTGGCTTCCTTTCCGGTAGCCGCGGCGGAAGCGAATGTAAGTTTCTCGAATGCCGCCGGCTCTCCGATCACAAGCATCTATGGGCCGGTCTCTGTAGCGGTGGGCGACTTCACGGGCAAAGGCAAACCTGATCTCAGCGATCGCGGAATTCGGCCCCCGGGTGTACGTATTCCTGGGAAATGGAGATGGGACGTTCAACCAGGCGTCGGGATCGCCGATGGTGATCCAGCCACCACCGTGGGATACATTGCCCACTCCTTATATGAATTTCATTACCGTCGGGGATTTCAACAACAGCGGCAAACTCGGCTTGGCTGTAGTGAATTCCACGGATGCTAATGTGCCGATCCTGCTGGGCAACGGAGACGGAACGTTTACGCCTTCGAATACATTTGTGTACACGGCGGGCGGTAATGTGTCATCCCTGGCAGTTGGAGATTTCCTTGGAAATGGCAATCTCGACCTGGCCGTCACGAACTCGCCCAGCGGTTTGGCGCTTAACATCCTGCTGGGATACGGAGATGGGGCGTTCAATCAAGCACCGATCCCGGCGAATGGGTATGTGTCCAGCGCGTACATGCCCGCCGTGGGCGATTTCAACGGCGACGGAAAGCTGGATCTCGCAGTCACAGGAGCGGGAGTCACAGGATCGCAGGATGATGTGGCAACGATCCTGTTGGGAAATGGAGATGGAACCTTTACCGCTGGCAGCAACTCGACATTTGCCACGGGTAAGGCGCCGCAGGCGATCGCCGTGGCCGATCTCAATGGGGACGGCAAACTCGACCTAGTTATCGGGAACTACCAGGATTCTACGGTGACCATTCTTCTGGGAAATGGCGATGGGACTTTTACGCCTGCGTCTGGCTCGCCATTCACAGTGGGTAACGGTCCGTACGCGATCGCCGTGGCCGATCTCAATGGCGACGGCAAGCTCGATCTCGCAATCGCGAACTACCTCGGCAATACGCTGACGATTCTTTTGGGAAATGGCGACGGAACGTTTACGTTCGCGTCTGGCTCGCCATTCCTTGTGGGCGCGGGGCCATCGTCCATTGCGGTCGGCGATTTCAACGGGAGTGGACGGCTCGGGCTCGCCGTGACGAATTGGACTGGCAATACAGTATCGATTCTGCTCCAACAACCATGACGGAAATGCCTCGGAACATGATTAATCAACGAGGTTACTGGCTCACCAAGGGTGGCGCGGGCTTTCGTCGCCACCCGCTTTCGGAATGCCGGCTGAGCTCGGACGATAACTGGGCACCTTCCAAACGTTGCAAAATGGCCTTTACGCCAGTAACCGCCTCGGAAGACATTTGTGAGTTCTAGTCAAGTCTACTTTGGTGGGCATAGGCCGTCCACGAAAGTGGACATTTCTTCCCCAGGCTAACTCATAGCATCTTCAGGCAAGGACAATTCCGCCCATACAGAATCAATCACTTGCTGAACTCAAAACTTGTCCTTTTCCACAGTGTTCCTGCAGGAACACCGGCCCGTCAGACTGCGTTGACGCCCTCCGCGATCCCACCTAAGATGGAACTCCATTTTTTTATGATCAACCAGACCATCTCGCATTACCGCATCACCGGCCAATTGGGCAGCGGCGGGATGGGTGTGGTGTACGAGGCGGAAGACCTGAACCTTGGGCGCAAAGTTGCGCTGAAGTTTCTGCCCCCGCAACTGTCGCGCGATCAAAACGCGCTCGATCGCTTTCTGCTGGAGGCGCGCACCGCGTCGGCGCTGAACCATCCGAACATTTGCACGATCTACGCGGTCGAAAAAGCTGAAGGCGAGAATGCGCAGTCGTTTATCGCGATGGAATCGCTCGAAGGGCAGAGTCTCGACCAGAAACTTTTTTCCGGTCCGCTGCCGACTGACCGCCTGATCGACATTTCCATTCAACTCGCCGACGCACTTGACGCCGCGCATGCCAAGGGAATCGTTCATCGCGACATCAAGCCGGCGAACATTTTTCTTTCGCCGCGCGGCCAGGTGAAGGTGCTGGATTTCGGACTGGCCAAGCTGACCCGATCCGAGATGCAGATGGAAACGATTGGCGTCACGCAAGACTCGCCGACGCCTGCGCACTTGACCAGCCCCGGTGCGACCGTGGGCACCATCGCGTATATGTCGCCGGAGCAGGCGCGCGGAGAAGAACTGGACACGCGGTCCGACCTTTTTTCGCTGGGCACGGTGCTCTACCAGATGGCGACCGGAAAGTTGCCTTTTTCCGGGGCGACGTCGGCTGTGATCTTTCACGCCATTCTGGAATTGGATCCGGTTTCTCCGCTGCAATTAAATGCGACGCTGCCGTCCAAACTGCAGGAGATTATTGAGAAGCTACTGGAAAAGGACCGCGACCTGCGCTACCAGTCGGCCGCAGATCTGCGCGGCGATCTGAAGCGGCTGAAGCGCGATGTCGAATCGGGGAGAAAGGGCGCCGCAGCGCCTGGTACAGCGCCGACTCCGGTTGCAGCCACAGCCGTTTCGGGATCGGGCTCAGCGGTGCCGACTGCGGTAGCACCAAGGTCGTCGCAGGCATCTTCGTCTCGGAGTTCCAGCGTGGTTGCGGCCGTACGCCAGAGCAAACTGGGTGCCGGATTCAAAGCCCTTCTGGGGATCATTGTTCTGCTGGCCGCGGGGTACGGAGTCTATTCGCTGCTGATGCGTCACCCCATGCGGCCCTTTCGCAATTTCACCGTTACAAAGTTGACGGAGGATGGCAACGCCGCGCTGGTGGCGATTTCACCCGACGGGAAATACATTCTCAGCCTGATGAGAGAGAGCAGTGGCCTGGCCAGCTTATGGCTGAGGAATGTCCCAACCAATAGCAACACGCAGGTGCAGCCGCCGGCCGACGTCTATTACAACGGGCTGCGGTTCTCGCCCGACGGCAACTATCTCTACTTCGTGCGCAGCGATCCGGGGAATGCCGAGTTGAAGTATTTGTATCGTGCGCCACTTCTCGGCGGCACGGCGGAGAAGCTCGCGGAAGACGTAGACTCCAACATCACCTTCTCGCCTGATGGGCGCAAGATTGCGTTCATGCGTTATGACAACCCGGATCCGGGAAAGTACCGGCTGATTGTGCGCTCGCTCGACGGCGGCCAAGAAACAGTGCTGACCAGCGGGTCCAATTCTCAGGGACTGTACAGTCCCGCATGGTCGCCGGACGGCAAGACGCTCCTGTGCATGGCGAATCAGCCTGGCGATGCTCTGACTGGACTCATGGCGGTCGATGCCCGCAGTGGTCAGCAACATCTTGTACTGAGTTCGGATTCAGCGCTCGCAAACCCCACGTGGCTGCCTGACGGCAGAGGACTGCTCGTGCTGGAGCGGACCCGGTCTTCGAATTTCAGCCTGCAGCAGATTGTGTTTGTGGTGCACCCCGAAGGCAGGATCGATCCCCTCACGCGGGATACCAACAACTATTCTGACCTGAGCGTTGCGGCGACCGGACAGGTGCTGGCGACCGTGCTCAGCGAAGGTCGCTGGAATCTGCAGCTGATGTCCGCGACGTCGGGAGGCGCCGATGCACATCAGGTCGCACCCTCAGGGGTGTTCACGAACTTTACGTGGACGCACGACGGACGACTGATCCACGACAAAGACAACATGCTGCAGTGGGTGAACCCAGCCTCGGGAGCGAAGGGCACCATCGCGACTGCGCGAGAGTCCGCGACCGGAGATCCCTGGGAATGCCCGGACGGGCGATACGTTGTCTTTCTTCTTGGTCTGCTCGAGGGCAAGAGCACCCAAAACGTCTGGCGAGCGGACAGCTCCGGAGGGAATCTGAAGCAGCTCACGCAGGAGAAGTCCGTCAACTTTCCCGTCTGCGCTCCGGATTCCCGATCGGTCTATTACCAGGACGGAGGAACTGCTCAACTGATGCAGGTGCCGATCGATGGAGGCGCGGCGCGAAAAGTGTCGGACATTCCCGCCTCTGGTTTTTTCGATGTCTCTCCAGATGGGCGGACCCTGGCGTTCGCCACGATTGACCATGCCGCCGGCCACGAGGAGAAAATCGAGCTCTTGTCTACCGATGCAGGCGCGGCCACGAAGCTGGTTGCGTTTCAGCGGCCGCGCGTTACCGGGCTCATCCGGTTTTCCCGCGACGGCAAGTCTCTGATCTATACGATTCGCGAAAACGGTGTGGACAATCTATGGCAACAACCGCTGGATGGATCGGCCGGCAAACCACTCACGTCGTTCAAGGCGGAGCATATCTGGGACTTTCACTGGTCTCCCGATGGGAGCCAACTGGCGATGGTCCGGGGGCACACCGACTCCGATGTAGTGCTCATCCGCGACGCTCAGCAGTAGGATCTGGCGGAATCCCACGTCGCGGGATTCCGCTGTCGTTTCTATCGTTCAAGCCGTCTGACTCAGAGCGCGCGGATGCTCCAGCTTGGGCTGTCCCCACAACCATCCAACGATTGCCCCGAAGACGAAGTTCGAGCTGCTCACTTCACAGAAATGAACCCAACGAACAGCGTCCGGGAACAAAGGATTTGGCGTCAGCAATGGCGCCACGCCGCTCAAGATCGTGAACACGGCCCCTACCGCGAGCGCTCCGGCGAGACGCGGCAGTCCCAGCATGCGCATCAGTGCGAGACACAGGACGACGAAGACCGGACCACGCACCAGCAACTGCAGCCCAAGGATCGTCGTCATGGCGGGAATGTGCTGGGTAGCGTAAAAGTTCTTCACATAAGGAAAAATAATCATCCCCGCCGCGATGTACAGAAAGGCGTAAGTGAGATCGGAAACCACAAACCTCCAAGCCCGCTCACCGCGCGATTTTGACTGGATGGGATGGTAGTGCTCTGGAGAAACATCAGGCCGCTTTCCGAACAGCAAAACCCACACGGGCATGATGAGGGCGGCCGAGACGACTGAGTACGCGAGGAGTCTGGACCACGGCATGGGAAAATTCGCCAGGAAGAATGTGGCTTCAATTACGTTCACGCAGGCGATGGCCAGCGGAACCGCTGCCATCGCGGCTCCCAGTCGCCAGCCCCGCAAATCGGAGCGAAAGGCGACGAAGGAGAGTGCCGCTACCACCAACGAATTAGACAGCAGCATCCACTGCATGACATGCGGAGATGCGGCGGGTTTCATGTGGGACAGCATCAGCATTCCGGCCCCAATTTGAATGACGCAGACGGCAATGAAAACCAACACGGCGCGCAGAATTGCGTTCGATACCTTCATGATGTGCTTCCTTTTTCATTTTTTTCTTTTTCGTAAGTAGCAATGGCGTACTGCGTCCACTGCAAAAGACATTCCGTACCTCGGATTCCGCACTCGAAGGCCAGCCGCCCTGAGGTCGGCGTTACCGCCTTGATAGCTTGTAACTCTTCGTGCAAGGCCTGCAGCTGAGGATTGAGTGTGGCTTCAAGGGATTTCAGTATTTCGAGGGAGGCGGCGGTTCCGATGGCGTTTTCGCTGAAGGCAAAGCGGAGCATGATTGCCTCCGGTCCCCAAACCAGGTCCTCCCGCGTGACCGGCGAGGTAATCCACTTCCTTAGTTCAGCAAGTCCCTTCGGAGTCAGGCGAAAGATCTGCCGGCGGCGCAGACCGGAGCCTTCCTCGATCATGCCGCGTACTAGTCCTTGATGCTCAAGCCGGCGCAGTGCCGGATAGATTGCGCCTGGGCTGTCACTGTAAGTCTTCATCGATGTCGACGAGAAGATCTTGCGCAGGTCGTAGCCCGACGACGGCTTTTGCTGCAGCAGACCCAGCAGGGCATAGCCGAGCGCGGGATCTTGGGTTGACTCATTTTCGTTAAGCACTTGGTTCAATTTATAGTACGTTAAGTACTATAACGACTCGTACTATACACAAGTCAATCCCTAAAACACTAAGGGCGGCCATTGCTGGCCGCCCTCATTTTCGAATTGTTACTGCGAAGCGGGGTTAGACGCCCTTGACGTTCTCAGCTTGCCAGCCCTTGGGGCCCTTGACCACGTCAAACTGTACTTGCTGACCTTCCTGCAGACTGCGGAAGCCACTAGCCTGAATGGCGGAGAAATGTACGAAGACATCCTCGCCGTTCTGGCGGCTGATGAAGCCGTAGCCCTTGGCGTCGTTAAACCACTTCACTGTTCCTGTTTCCATGATGTTGCATGTTCCTTTTTCTTTGATGTAGCGCTGAAACTTTTCGGGTCTTCTGCAGGCAGGTCACGCGCTGGGTTAAGCGGAGATGCTTGTACTGCGAAGGAGCTCTAAAGATCAAACGCAATTTCATTGTACGGAAAGTGCCCCCAAATAGCTACAGAATTCAGCGTAGGCTGTCTCTAAACAACTGACGTAAAGGATGTTATGGCTGACCCATCCTGTGAAAAAAATCCCTCCGACTTGCCACCTTTTCGCATAGGATTCATCATCTAGAGATGCGCTTGCGGATTCTGCTGGTTTCGACTTTGCTCACCGCTTCGGCGTGGGCCGGGATTGTGAACGATGTGCAACTTTACCTGGCTGAGAATGATTTCTCTGCCGCGGAGTCGGCCCTCAATTCCTATCGCAGCCAACAAGGGATCACCGCCGAGTACCTGGAGGCGTATTCGTGGCTGGGTAGGGCCGCGCTGGACCAAGGCCAATACGATCAGGCGGCCGCTTATGCGAAGCAGACTAAGGCGATGGTGCTTGAACAACTGAAACAGCGTTCTCTGGATGCCGATCCGCACCTGCCGATTGCGTTGGGGGCGGCGCTTGAAGTTCAGTCCCAGGTATTGGCCGCGCGCGGGCAACGGACGCAGGCCGTCGCGCTTCTGCAAGCGGCGCTGCGGACGTATGGGAATACTTCTATTCACGACCGCCTGCAGAAGAATCTGAACCTGCTCTCGTTTCAGGGAAGGCTAGCGCCAGCGCTGAAGTCCGAGGAGTCTTTGGGAGCGAAACTGCCACTGCCGGCGCAGCTCAAAGGTTCTCCGGTGTTGCTGTTTTTTTGGGCGCACTGGTGCGCCGACTGCAAGGCGGAAGCGCCGATTATCACGCAGTTGCGGTCGGAGTTCTCGAGCAAGAGATTGCAAGTGATCGGGCCGACGCGGCTTTACGGCTACACCGCTCAGATTGAACATGCTTCGGCGAGCGACGAACTCCGCTATATCGATGCCGTGCGGCATCGCTTTTATTCCGGCCTGCTCGACATGCCGGTGCCGATCAACAAGTCCAACTTCGACACGTATGGCGCTTCCACCACGCCGACGCTGGTGCTGCTCGATCGCGCGGGCAAAGTGGCTTGGTACCATCCGGGGGCGGTGCCGTATGGGGAGTTGCGGGGGGAGATTGAGAAGGTCGTGCGGTAGGTTTATGCGGTACGCGTGCCGAAAGCGCAAGCACCCGCGAAATAGCGCAGGACACCCGTCCCACTCACCGCATCGGGATCAGCCTCAAAGTCTAGCCTTCGCGCTGGGTCTCATCCGGTCCGGCAATCTCGCGGCCAACGTACTGTCGAAAGAGGTCGTTGATCTGACAACCTTGGTGTTGCGAACGCAGAGCGCGCCATGGGTCTGTGCCCTTTGGAACGCAGGAAGCCCACTCCGCACCGAGCCCAAACTCGCGCAGGGCGTCATCGAGCGTCTTGCCCATACTCGCAAAATTTTCTTTTGTGAAATACCACTGAGGGTCGACCACGTTCTTGAAATGCTCGTAGCACTCAAGGATGACGGCAACCAGAGACGTAAAGTATTGCGTGCATGCTTGCACCGCGTCAACGAGCACGGTTCCACCCCCAGACGGATCGGGCAGGATGAGAACGTGTTCCCGTTTGTGTCCGTTCAGTTGTTGAAATAAGTGCTCGCGTAGGTGTTCGCGCGTAACCTGATTGAGTGGATTCAGCCCCCGCTTTTCCGAGCGGTTACGAATCTCAATAAAAAAGCCAGCGAGCTGATCGGCTCTGAGCTTTGCTTGCGCAGCCTCATACCAGGAGTCGAAACCCTCGACCCCACTCATGCTTGCTTGCGGCGCCCAAGTAATACACCGCGATGCGGAAACAAACGCACTGAAGTAATACCGCGCGTTGAAACCAAGAGGGGCGGAATCGCGAAGCTGCGCCAGGAAGAATTCCGCCTCACACAGCTTCTCTTCGACGACTCCGAAAGACTGAGCCATTCAGGTTCTCAAATTCGAGTGTAGTACCCGGCAAAAGTCACATCAACGGAAAACGGCCACGCTCGTTTCTTGAACGTGGCGCCTGCCTTCGCGCGTCCGGACAGCCGAAGCTCCTGTCCCTACGTGGTTTACTTTACTTCCGTTAGTCTCCCCGTCTTCACGTCATACACAAAGCCGCGCACCGGAATGTGCTTCGGGATCCACGGGTGCGATTTCACGCGCCGCATCTGCAGACGCACGTTCGCTTCCAGGTCATCGAAGGCGTGGAAATGCGCGGGCTCGTCCGAAGCCGTTCCCATCTTCTGGGTAAGACGAGCTTTCAGTTCGTCTTCGCGCACCTTTAGCAGGCCGCAGTCGGTGTGGTTGATGATGATGAACTCCTGCGTGTCGAGCAGATGATGCGACACGATCAGCGACCGTAGGGCGTCGTCGGTGGCGATGCCACCGGCGTTGCGGATCATATGCGCGTCTCCGGGGTGCAAGCCCAGGCAATGCTCGAACAAAATGCGGGAATCCATGCAGGCCAGCACGGCGACATGCCTCGCCGGGCGCACGGAGAGTTCGCCTAGTTTGAAATTGCGCGCGAAAGTTTCGTTGGCCTTTAGAAGTTCGTCAGCGACGGACAATTTGAATGCTCCTCAAGATGTTCGGATGTTCAGGTCCCCCGTTGGTTGACGTTTAGTTTACCCGTTACAATCGGCGCGTGAACCTTGACGACACGATTGTTGCTGTGGCCACACCGCCTGGGCGCGGGGGCATTGGCGTCGTCCGCCTCGCTGGGCCGAAAGCGCGAGAGATTGCGTTGCCGATGCTGCGGCTGAGGCATGATGTGGAGCCCGGGCGTGTGGTGTTCGGGGAATTGATCGAGCCAGAACCCATTACTGCGGGCGCGGAGGCAGTCAAAATCCCCACCCTAGCCGCAAAAAGCGCGGCTAGGATGGGGCACCCGGCTATCCCCACACAACCGGAGCGCATCGACGAGGTCGTCGTCACTTACTTTGCCACGCCTCACTCCTACACCACCGACGACATTGTTGAAATTTCGGCGCATGGATCGCCGGTCGTGTTGCGGCACATCGTGGAGCTTTGTGTGGCAGCGGGAGCCCGGCTGGCAGAGCCCGGAGAGTTCACCATGCGCGCCTTCCTCAACGGACGCATTGACCTGACGCAGGCTGAGGCGGTGCGTGATCTGATCGACTCGCAGACTTTGTATCAGGCCAAAGTGGCGGCGCAGCAACTGGATGGAGCGCTCTCCCGGCGGTTGCAACCGATCAAGCAGAGGCTCGTGGAGTTGATCGCGATGCTCGAAGCGGGCATTGATTTCGCCGAAGACGATGTGTCGGTGCTGCCCGATGGCACGATTCTCGCTCACATCGCTGCCGTGCGCGCGCCGCTCGAACAGCTAAGTGCGACCTTCGCCTACGGCAAGATCGTGCATGAAGGCTTGACGCTGGCGATCGTGGGCCGGCCGAACGTGGGCAAGTCGAGCTTGTTCAATCAGCTGGTGGAGCGGGAGCGCGCGATCGTCACGGCGACGCCGGGCACCACGCGTGACCTGGTGAGCGAAACCGTCGCCATCGGGGGAATCCCGGTCAAGCTGGTCGACACCGCTGGCATTCGCGAGGCTCTCGACGAAGCGGAGTCGATGGGCATTCGGAAATCGATGGAAGCGCTGGCGGACGCGGACCTGGTGCTGGTCGTGCTGGATGCATCGCAGGAGGAGACGGCGGAGGACGTGGAACTTCTGCGCCAGGCCGAGAACCGGCCGGTGATTGTGGTTGGAAATAAGAGTGATCTCGGCGTTGCGAGTGGTCAGTGGCCAGTGGTTAGTGGTCAGAAAGTTCTTACTTCTGCCGTCACCGGTGAAGGCATCGGCGAATTAGGCCGGGCGATTCTGCGGCACATTGGCGGAGAGGCTGGATCCCAGGCAGAGTCAGGGTTCCTCACCAACGTTCGGCATCAGGGCTTGATCAAAGAATCGCTGAGAGCCCTGGACGCGGCGAAAAATGCCGTGGCCGGGAAAGTACCGCACGAGATGCTACTGATCGATCTCTACAACGCGCTGCGCCCGCTCGACGCCATCACCGGCGCGACTACGACTGACGACATCCTCAATCTAATCTTCAGCGCGTTCTGCATTGGCAAGTAGAGGCTACTTTGACAGCGCCGCCAAGGCGTCGCGAAACAAAGCATCGAACGATCCGCCTTTGCCGCTTTTCGCCGCTACGGTAAGGGCCTTTTCGGCGGCGGCACGCTGATATCCCAGATTCAGCAAAGCAGAGAGGACGTCCTCCTCGGTGGCGCTCATGGCTGGCACGGCTGGGGCCGAGGGCGGTCCGGCTTCCGGCAGCTTATCGCGAAGCTCCAGCACCATGCGCTCGGCAGTTTTCTTTCCGATGCCGGGGATGCGGGTGAGCCGTGCCACATCATTTCCCCGAATCGCACCCACCATTTCGTCGGCGGCCATGCCGCTCAGGATCGTGATAGCCAGCTTAGGGCCAATCCCGCTCACCGTGATCAGCTTCTCGAACAGCAGTTTCTCTGACGGACGCAGGAATCCGTAGAGCGCAATCAGGTCTTCGCGCACGTGCGTGTGGATGTGCAGGGAAACCTCGGCGCCGACCGCCGGAAGGTCGGAGAACGTCGGCACGCTAATCGTCACGTCATAGCCGACCCCGGCCGTTTCGACGATGGCCTGGTTGGGATGCTTGGCCAGCAGCTTTCCACGCAGATGGGCAATCATGCTCCGGCCATTGTAGCGCCCGTAACGATTTCCCCTTGACAAGGTTTGGTCAATAGGTCAATAGTGACACTGTCATGAATGACCTAGTGCTCCTCTCGATGATGCTGGGCGGCCCGAAATACGGCTATCAGCTCAAGCGGGAGGCCGGATTGATCATGGGGCAGGCGCTGCACAACAACCTGGTGTATCCGTCGTTGCGCCGGTTTCTGGAGGAGGGCTGGGTCAGCAAGAAGGCAGTCCCTGGAGAGCGCGGTCAGACCCGTCAGCAATACGTGCTCTCCGCGGAGGGACGCCGTCACCTGTTTGAACGCCTGAGCGAGTTCAGCGAGGCCGACGCTTCGTCCGAAGGGGCGTTCCATCTGCGGGTAGGACTGTTCCCGGCGCTCAAGCCGGAGACCCGGGAGACGATTCTTGGGCGGCGGGACAACTGGCTGCAGAACCGGGACCAGAACTTGGCGGCTCTGCAAGCCAACCTGGAATTGGGAAAGTTTGGCGGGGAGATCGTCCGGTATATGAGGAAACAGGTGGAGATGGAACTCGAGTGGATCCGGCACCTGCGCCGGATCGCAAAAACAATAGATGATCGGAGGTCGTCGTGAAAAACAATTTGTTCGTACTGCTGTTTAGTTTGAGTTGTTTCCTTTCCGGCTCAGCCCTGGCGCAATCCGCTCCAGCGAGCATGGGGCACGACATGAATATGTCGCACAACCACGGGATGGATATGTCGCATGGCCACGAGCACGGCACTGCCGTTCCCGTCACTTATTCGGATCTCACGAAGACGGCGGCCATGATCGACAAGGCTCGGCGCGCGACTGAGATGTATCAGGACGTGCGGGTGGCTGAGGCCGACGGCTACCACGCGATTGGACCTGACGTGCCGGGCATGGGCATTCACTTCATCGGACCGAAGGGTGGAGCAAGCTTCGACATCGAGCAGCCCAGATCCTGCTTTACGAGAAGAATCCATCGCTTGCTGGGGGCTACCAACTGGTCGGCGTCAGTTATTTGTTCAGTGCGGTTGAGGGAGTAGACGGGCAGCCTGTCGCGCCACCCTTCCCGAAGGCACTGGCGCAATGGCATCGTCACGCAAATCTCTGCGTGCTTGCGGACCGCAGTGTGCGCTCGAATCTGAACGAGAGCGAATGTGCCGCGCAAGGAGGACACTTCACCGCGGAATCGCAGTGGATGGTTCACGCCTGGATTTGGAAAGAAAGTCCGACCGGCGTTTTCGCGCCTACCAATCCCTCCGTGCAATAGAGTGGCGCTCCTGGTCTCGAAGCCGGAAAATGTGAAGGTGATGGGATGAAAACTCTAACTCTCTGGCAAATCGACCTGATCCCCTGGTATGTGTTCGCAGCCTATTGGGCGATCACGTGGCTGCGGGTGGAGCGCACCAAGGCAAGAGAGAAATCGGTGGACCGGTTGCTCACCGTTTTGGTGGCTGTGCTGGCCTACAATCTCTTGTTTGCGGACTGGCTGAGGATCGGACCGCTGCGACTGCGGTTCGCTTCTCAGGAACCGTGGATCGGGTGGACCGGAATGGCATTGACTTGGGTTGGGGTGGCGATTGCGATCTGGGCACGGTACTGCATCGGCGTGTATTGGAGCGCGCGGGTCACTCTCAAAGAAGGGCATCAACTGATCAGGTCCGGGCCATATGCGTTTGTGCGCCATCCGATCTACACCGGGATGTTGTTGGGGTCGGCGGGTGCGGCCCTGGTCGTTGGGGAGTGGCGCGGAATTCTGGCTGTTGTTCTGCTGCTCGCCGCGCATTCGCGAAAGGCCATGCGCGAGGAGGCTTTGCTGTCCACGGAATTTGGACAACAGTATTTGTCCTACCGGCAAAGCACAGGATTTCTTTTTCCTCGTCTATGGCCGAAGGCTGGGATGGACACCGGTATCGGACGCTCTTAGAATCGGGGGAGTTCTGTGCGGGCAGCCATCTTATGCAGTGGGGGAAATTGCGTTTTCGATTGATGCCGGTTGTCATGCTGCTGGTGTATTCCGGTTTTGCCCGAGGGCAACAGGGCGTTCTTGATCTGGAAGGACGCGCGGTGAATCCGCTCGCCGCATCTTCCGGCAAAGTGGTGGTGCTGGTGTTTCTGCGCCGAGACTGTCCAGTTTCCAGCCGGTACGCGCCCGTCATTCAACAGATCAGCAAGCGGTATGCCGATCACGCTAGTTTCTGGCTGGTGTATCCCGACAAGAGCGACTCGCCGCCGGAGATTCGAAAGTATCTGCAAGACTACGGATATCGTCTGCCCGCGCTGCGAGATCCAGAGCATGCGCTGGTCAAGGTGGGACACGCGCAGATTACTCCCGAAGTCGCCGTCTTCGACCGCGATCATGAACTGGTCTACGACGGACGAATTGACAACTGGTACGTCGATCTCAGCCGTTCGCGCCCCGCGCCGACGACCCACGAACTGGAAGATGCCATCCGCGCGGCGCTGGCGGGGAAGCCTGTAGGCAAGAGCGAAGTCAGGGGAGTGGGATGCTACATCTCGGACCTGGAATAAACTTCTGGCTGCGCGGTGCGGGATGGATGCTGACTCTGCTGCTGGTGGGAGCAGCCGCGGTAGGAACGCTATCGGGCAGACCGGCTGCGAGCCAGTCATCTTCTGCGGCGCCTGGGGTGCAGGTTACCTTCAACCGCGACATCGCTCCGATCGTCTTTCATTCCTGCGCCACCTGTCACCGTCCAGGAGAAGCGGCTCCGTTCTCCTTACTGAATTATTCCGACGTCAAAAAACATGCGCGGCAGATTGTGGACCTGACACGGTCGCGGGCCATGCCGCCGTGGCTGCCGGAGCCGCAAGAACTGAAATTCGCGGATGAGCTTCGCCTGTCAAGCTCGGAAATCAATCTGATCCAGCGCTGGGTCGAGCAGGGGAAAGTCGAAGGCGATCCGGCGGCTTTGCCTCCTCCGCCGAAATTCGTCGAAGGTTGGCGGCTCGGAGAGCCCGATCTGATTCTTACAGCGAGCAAGCCGCTCATCCTACCGCCGCAGGGCACCGACACGTATTGGAATTTCATTTTTCCTGTGCCGATTCAAGAAACGCGCTGGGTGAAGGCGGTAGAGATTCGTCCCGGCGACAAGCGTTATGTGCACCACGCGAACATTCTGGTGGACCGCGAGGGATCCTCCCGCAAGCGCGAAACCGAGCCGGGCGCGGGCTTCGGCGGCATGGAGATTCGCATCGAGTCGCAGGTCTTTGACCCGGATAGCCATCTGCTCTTCTGGAAGCCGGGAACCATTCCTTACGTTGAGCCCGAGGGAATGGCGCTGCGTCTCGACAAAGGGACCGATCTGATTCTCAATACACACCTTCAGCCCTCCGGGAAGCCGGAAGTGATCCAGCCGAGTATCGGGCTTTACTTCACGCCGCACCCTGCGACCAGGTTGCCGATGCTGTTGCAACTCGAAAACGATGCGAAGCTCGACATTCCGCCGGGACAAAAAGATTTTCTGGTCACTGACGATTTTACGCTGCCCATTGACGTTGAGTTGATGGCGATTTATCCGCATGCGCACTATTTGGGGAAGGATATCCAGGCCTTTGTCACGCTGCCCGACGGTACCAGGAAAACGCTGATCCACATTCCTCATTGGAACCTGAACTGGCAGGCAGTCTATCGCTATGCCGAGCCGGTGCGGTTGCCGAAGGGAACGAAGGTGAGCCTGCGCTATGTGTATGACAATTCGGACGACAATCCGCTGAATCCGAATCATCCACCGGCCCGGGTCACGGGCGGAAACCGGTCGAGCGATGAAATGTGTCACTTGTGGCTGCAGGTGCTGCCGGTGAATTTCGACCCGAAGCAGGGCGATCCGCGAATGGTTCTGCAGGAGGCACTGGCGCGCCATAACGTGGAAAAGAATCCCGGCGACTTCGAAGCGCACTACAACCTGGCGGCAATGCTTCAGGCCAAAGACAGACTCGGCTCGGCGATCCGCGAATACGAACTGGCGGTGGGCCTGCGCCCCGAGGACGCGGCGGCGAACAACGCTCTAGGCGCGGCATTGGTAGCTGCGGGGCATCCCGAGCAAGGCGTTGCATATTTGCAGACGGCGCTCAAGGCGCGCCCGGATTCTTTCGAAGCCCACTATAATCTGGGCCTCGCGCTGGCCGGGCAGAACGATTTTGAAGGCGCGTCCCAGCAATTCCGTCTCGCTTTGCAGTTGCAGCCGGAAGACGCCAATGTGGAGGCGAACCTGGGAGCCGCTCTGGCGGAGATGGGACGTTTTCCCGAAGCGAAATCCCACTTCGAGCGCGCCTTGCAGATTGATCCTAACCAGCCGATCGCGAAAGAGAATCTCGACGCGCTGCAGAAAGAAATGAACTCGCATTAACCGCCGGGCCAGCCGGCGCGAGGACTGTGCTCTAATCTTCGATATGAAATCCGCCATGGAAGCGAAGCAGCGATTTGCCCACTTTCGACTCGCGTTTCTCGCGGCATTCTTATGGGCAGTTTCCGCGTCGGGACTGGCGCAACAGCCCACGCTTCCCGAAGCGCCGTCCATGCAGCCGTCGCAAGCATCTTCCGGAGCGAACTCTGATTTTGCGGAGGCGCGAAAGCTGATGCAGCAAGGGAAAGTTGACGAGGCCATCGCAGAGTTGCAAACCGTCGAAGCCCGCGACCCGGCCGCCAAGGGGCTAGCTCTGGAGATGGGCACGGCGTACTACAAGAAAAGCGATTTCCCCAAGGCGATCGAGTATCTAAAAAAGGCAACTGCGGACAATCCTGCGAACAGCGAGGCGATCCAACTGCTTGGACTTTCTTATTACCTCGGCGGACATCCGGCGGATGCGATTCCGTTGCTCGAAAAAGTTCAAGGCTGGTACTCCCGAGCCAACGTGGATGCTTCCTACATTCTAGGTATCTGTTATATCCAGACGAAGGACTACGCGCAGGCGCGCAAGGCCTTCGCCAAGATGTTCGACGTGCCGCCCGACTCCGCCGCCAGTTATTTGTTTACGGCGCGGATGCTGCTGCGCCAGGAATACGATCCGGTGGCGGAAGAATACGCGCAGAAGGCGGCCGCCCTGGATCCCAAGCTGCCGCTCGTGCATTTTCTGCTGGGCGAGTTGTACCTCTACAAATCGCGAGTGCCGGAAGCGATCGCAGAATTCCAGAAGGAGTTGGCTATCAACCCAGGGCACGCGGCCACCTACTACAAACTGGCTGACGCGTACTCGCGCGTGCAGAAGTTTGAAGATGCGGAGCGGGTGCTGCAGCGCTCCATCTGGCTCGACGCCACGTTGACGGGGCCTTACATCCTGATGGGAAAGGTGCTTGAGAAAAAAGGCGAATTCGATTTGGCGGTGCGCGCCCTGCAGCGGGCGGCGACCATGGACCCCAACAATCCGACAACCCACCATCTGCTCGGCCAGGCCTACCGCGACATGGGGAAAAAAGACGAAGCCGAAAGCGAACTCAAGCTCGCGCAAGAACTGCAAACCAAACAAGACGCGCGCTAAGCGGACTGGGCCTTCAGAGTGCGGCGGCCTGGTCGCGGCGGCGCGTCTGGATTTCAATGTAGACATGCACCAGCGACACCGCTGCAGGCGTTACGCCGGGAATGCGCGAGGCATGGCCGATAGTACGCGGCCGCACGTGAGTGAGTTTTTCCCGCATCTCGCGCGAGAGTCCGCTGACCGAGTGGTAGTCGAACCAGTCGGGAATTGAATGCTGCTCGGACTTCTTCAGGCGCTCCATCGCTCGCTGCTGCTGCAGCAGGTAGCCTTCGTACTTGATCTCGGTCTCGACGGATTTAAGTTCGTTGCGCACTTCCGAAGAAAGCTTAACCACCCTTCGACTCTGCTCAGGGCAGGCTTCGGGCACTGAGGACACGGAGGAGTTCCTTGCGAAAAATTCTGGCGCAAGTTCCCGCAGGATCGGGACGAGTTGCTCCACCGTGACTTCCGGGCGCTTCAGAACCTGCGCGCATGTTTGGCCGACTGTCGAGGTCCAATCCGCGACAGTAGATTCCTCGTCGCTTCGCCCCTCGGAATGACAACGCTCCAACATTTCAGCGGTGATCCGCGTGCTTACTAGCACGTTCTTCATCTTCCCGAGTCGCTCCTGCTTCGCCTGAAAATCTGCCCAGGCCACATCTGAGATCAAGCCCACGCGGCGGCCGTGGGGCGTGAGGCGTCGATCGGCATTGTCGATGCGCAGGTGCAGGCGGAACTCCGCCCGGGACGTGAACATGCGGTAGGGCTCGTTCGTGCCCTTGGAAATCAGGTCGTCGATCAGAATCGCAGTGTAAGCCTCGGTGCGATCGAGGATCAGCGGCGGTTGCCTCTTCACCTGCAACGCGGCGTTGATGCCCGCCATCAGTCCCTGGCACGCCGCTTCTTCGTAGCCGGAGGTTCCGTTGATCTGGCCGCCCAGGAAGAGGCCGGCAATCTTGCGGGTTTCGAGCGTACGCTCGAGTTCGGTGGGATCGATGGAGTCGTACTCGATGGCGTAGCCGGGCCGCATCATCTCTGCGTTTTCGAGGCCGGGGATCGACTTCAAAATCGCAAGCTGCACTTCCACGGGCAGCGACGTGCTCATGCCGTTGACGTAGATCTCGTGCGTGTTCAACCCTTCGGGCTCAAGGAAAAGCTGGTGCATCTCCTTGTCGGGAAACTTCACAATCTTGTCTTCGATCGAAGGGCAGTAGCGCGGGCCAATCGACTTAATCTGCCCGCTGTACATAGGCGAGCGGTGCACGTTTTCGCGGATGATACGGTGCGTCTCCGCCGTGGTCCAGGCAATGTAGCAGGGCACCTGCGTGTCATGATGCGCGACGCGCTTCGTGCGGAAGCTGAAAGGCGTGGGATCGGCATCACCCGGCTGCACCGGGAAGCGCGACCAGTCGATGGTGCGTCCGTCAAGCCGTGGCGGAGTCCCGGTCTTGAGGCGGCATCCGCGCAGGCCGAGCTTCTTCAGCGCCTCGCCCAGCAGGACAGCATTGGGCTCGCCCGATCGTCCGGCAGGATATTGCTGTTCGCCGCAGTGAATCAGACCGTTGAGAAACGTTCCGGTCGTGATGATGACCGCTTGCGCGCCGACGGTGCGGCCGTCGCGGAGGCGAACGCCCAGAACGCGGCGATGCGAGTTCTCAGTTCTCAGTTCTCGGTTCTCAGTAGAATCCGGGCGGTTCCCCGGCTGAGGGCTGAGATCTGACAGCTGACAGCCTTCCACGATCAGATCCGCAACTTCCGCCTGCTTGATCTTGAGATTCGGTTGCGACTCTAGCACCTCGCGCATCTTCAGGCGATAGGCCTGCTTGTCACATTGTGCGCGTGGCGACCACACGGCCGGGCCGCGCGAAGTATTCAGCAGGCGGAACTGGATGCCGACCGCGTCGGTGATCTCGCCCATGATGCCGCCGAGCGCGTCGACTTCGCGGACCAGGTGTCCCTTGGCGATGCCGCCCACCGCGGGATTGCACGACATCTGCGCGATCAGGTCCACGTTGAGCGTGTAGAGAGCGGTCTTCAGGCCCATGCGTGCAGCGGCCATCGCGGCTTCGCATCCCGCATGGCCGGCGCCCACGACAACTACGTCGAATTGTTCGGTGAACTGCATCGGACGCTAACGGGGCGCACCCCAGAAAATACTTCTTCCCACTTCTTCTTTACATTCTAGCAACTTGGCGCTTGTGCGATCTCCATCACTTGCTGACCTCCGTTTTTCGCCCGTATATTGGGCCGTCCTGCGAAAGTCCCGGGCTTTACGAATACCGCGGAATTCTTTGAGCAGCTGGACGCGCGCATCGCGAGGCCGCGGATGCGGCTCTGGATGCCGCCGAGAATGCGGCGCGCATGCTGTGGAAGGCGCTGGACGGCATCGAGGCGCGCCGCACCGCAGCGGCGGCTGCATAGTTCATAGGTTGTCCGACGATCGGTGGGTGCAGGTTCGAGCCAATGATTCGGTAGAATCGTTGGCTCATTTCTTTTTGGAGAGGTGACATCTGTGGCTAGAGAGATCCCCATCGGTGCGCGCGGCGAGGCGGAAGAGATGGTCGAGTTCGAGCACACACTCACGTCTCACCATCCAGAGTTGCCTCCGGTATATTCGACGCCGGATATGATCCGCTTGATGGAGACGGCTGCATTTCATGCGCTGCAGCCTTATTGTGAAGGCGACGAGATCACCGTGGGGACGTCCATCAACATTGAACATCGCGCCGCCAGCGGCGTCGGTGCCCGCGTCAAAGCAGAGGCCGTGCTCGACTCGTTCGACGGGCGCTTCTATACCTTGCGCGTCACCGCCCGCGACGACGTGCAGGAAGTCGGACGCGGCACGGTGGGCCGGGCCGTGGTCAGCGTCGGCAAGTTCGTCGAAAGAATGAAGAACGGGAGTCGTTGAGCGCGTCCATTTCACTTATGACGAATCTGGAACAAAGGAAGAAGGCGGAAGCATTTCGGGCCCTCCACTCAGCGAGCGAAGTATTGCTCCTTCCCAATGCATGGGATGTCGCCAGTGCGCGCATTGTCGAAGAATGCGGCTTTGCGGCCATTGCGACCACCAGCGCCGGCATCGCCTTTTCCCTCGGATATGCCGACGGACAGAAGATCCCGAAAGAAGAAATGTTCGCGGCGGTGGCTCGCATTACTAGGGCGGTCAAGGTTCCGGTCACGGCAGATGTTGAATCAGGATACGGAAACCGGCCCGAGCATGCCGCCCAGACCGCCCGTGCCGTAATTGAAGCTGGCGCCGTGGGCATGAATCTGGAGGATGCGACCGGAGACTCCGATCGCCCCCTTGCCGAGTTGTCCCTGCAGCTTGAGAAGATCCATGCCGTGCAGGAGGCGGCGACCAGCCTGAACCTGCCGCTGGTCCTGAATGCGCGGACCGACGTCTACCTGCTGCAGGTCGGCGATCCGGCGGAGCGGTATGACGAAGCTGTGCGCCGGTTGCAGGCTTTCCGTGATGCGGGTGCGGACTGTGTATTTGTTCCCGGCCTGCGGGATGCTTCGACGATCAGCCGTCTGGTTGCTGACTTGCGGTGCCCGGTAAACATCCTGGCTGTGCCCGGGTCAGCCCCGGTTCAGGACTTAGGGAAGCTGGGCGTGGCGCGGATCAGCCTGGGCTCGGGTCCGATGCGAGCGACTCTCGGCCTGCTTCGCCGCTTGGCCAAAGAGTTGAAGACGGCGGGAACATACGCTGCGATGGATGGCGCACCATCCCATGCCGAGATGAACGACCTCATGAATTCCAAGTCGAAGACCGAAGCCTGAGAACTGAGACTCCAATCGTAATCGGCGTCATCTCCGATACTCACGGACTGCTTCGCCCCGAAGCGCTCGCAGCCTTGCTGGGCTCGCAGCACATTATTCATGCGGGAGACGTTGGCGCGGCCCAGATTCTCAAGAAACTGGCAACCCTCGCGCCGCTGACCGCCATCCGCGGCAACATTGACAAGGATGCATGGGCGCGGAGATTGCCGGAGACTGAAGTCGTCGAGCTCGGCGGCGTTTCCATCTACGTGCTGCACGATCTGGCGCAACTCGACCTGAAACCGGAAGCGGCTGGATTCAAAGTCGTGATCTCCGGCCACTGCCACGTCCCGCAGCAGGAGACCCGCAACGGCGTGCTCTACTTCAATCCCGGCAGCGCGGGCCCGCGCCGCTTCAAATTGCCCGTGACGGTTGGCAGGCTGATCGTAGAAGAGGAAAACGTTCGCGCAGAAATCATTCGGATTTCAGATTGAGGATCCGGAGTTGGGTAGCGGCGTCCGTGTCGTTTTCTAGAGTCCCCTCCCCATTGGGCGTCATCCTGACCGTAGCCGTTCTTCAGGCGGAGGGAAGGATCTCGCGCGCACCGGAAGCGCGTCTGGGAAACTTCGGCAACCCCACGTTGCTACAATCCCGAAAGAATGTCCATCGCGTTCCACGTCGATACCGTCAGCGGCAAAGCCCGCAAAGGGCGCCTGCTCACGCCGCATGCGGAAATCGAGACCCCGGTGTTCATGCCGGTGGGAACGCTGGCGTCGGTAAAGGGCGTGCCCCAAGATACTCTCGAAGAACTGGGCGCGCAGATCATTCTTGGCAATACCTATCATCTCTACCTGCGGCCCGGGGTGGAGACCGTGCGCCGGATGGGCGGGCTGCATGGATTCATGGCCTGGCGACGAGCAATCCTCACCGACTCGGGCGGGTTTCAGGTCTTTAGCCTCAATGAATTGAGAAAGATCAACGAGGAGGGCGTGACGTTTCGTTCGCACCTGGACGGCTCTTCGCATTTCTTCAGCCCGGAGAGCGCGATGGAGGCGCAGATCGGCCTGGGCGCCGACATCATCATGGCATTTGACGAGTGCACGGAGTATCCGGCGGATCGCGCACGCGCGCGAGCGTCCATGGAGATGACGGCACGCTGGGCGGCGCGCAGCAAGAAATATTTCGAGGAGCACAAGCACGAAGTTCCTTGGGAGGCACAGTCACAAATCCCCACCCTAGCCGCAAAAAGCGCGGCTAGAGCTTGCCCTGAGCCAGCCGAAGGGATGGGGCGCCCGATTTCTGGTCGTGCCACCCAGTCCCTATTCGGCATTGTGCAAGGCGGAATGGATCGCGAACTGCGAAAGGAGTCCGCTGAACGGACCATCGAAATTGGGTTTCCGGGCTACGCGATTGGGGGGCTTAGCGTAGGGGAGCCGCGCGAGCTTACCCGCGAGATTGTGGAGTCCACGCTCGAGCATTTGCCTGCCGACAAGCCGCGCTACCTGATGGGAGTGGGTACTCCTGAAGAAATTGTTGAGTACGCCAGCCTGGGCGTGGACATGATGGATTGCGTCCTGCCGACGCGCGCCGCGCGGCACGGGCTGCTGTTTACATCGGAGGGAAAAGTCTCGATCAAGCAGGCGCGCTATGCCCAGGATCCGGCTCCGCTCGACCCGAACTGCGGCTGCCGGGTATGCCAGCGCTACTCGCGGGCCTATTTACGTCACCTTTATGCATCCAACGAAGTGCTGGCGCAGGTCTTGAATACGATCCACAACCTGAGTTTCTACCTTGACACTATGCGGCGGGTGCGGCATTCTATTTCACTTGGGGAAGAGTCCCGTTTTCTTTCTAGTGTCTGGTCAAGACCGAAACCATGACCTCGACGGATGGCCTCCCCGGATTCAAGCCTGAAACAGAACGAACCCGGCCGAAGTCGATCCAAACCCCGTGGTGAAATAACAGCTCCCGCGGCGCTAATGGGCGCGGGCAGTTTTTCGCGAATACATACGCTCAGACCTTCATATGCAATTCTTACTGGCAATACAGCTTGGTGGTGGCGGCGGCGGTATGGGGTGGCTCGGGATGGCGCCCCTCATTTTCATCTTCGCCATTTTTTACTTTCTCTTGATTTTGCCTCAACAGCGCCGTCAGAAAAAATGGCACGCCATGCTGGACCAGCTCAAGACCGGCGATAAGGTCACCACCAGCGGCGGCCTGCGGGGCACGATTATGGCGCTCAAGGATGATTGCGTGCATCTGCGCGTTCCTCCGAATAATATCGTGGTGGAAGTGACCAAGGCCTCGGTGTTGCAGGTGACGACGACCGAGGAAGAAGTGAAGACCAAATAGTTTCAGGTGTCCGGTTTCAAGTTTCCAGTTTGGAGTGTGTGGCGAAGCTGGATTCTCGAAACCTGAAACTCGAAACTAGAAACTAAGCTTTATTATGAACAAGAATTTCCTTTTGAAGCTGGGATTCATCGTCGGCACGCTGCTGTTTTTCCTGTTCGGAATCTTTGGGATTCCAAAGAATTTTTCCGGCCAGGGCCTGCTCACGGCGCTGACCGATCACATTCACCTGGGCCTCGATTTGAAGGGCGGAACGCACCTGATTCTGCAGGTTCAGGTCAGCGACGCCGTCAACGTGGTGGCGCAGAACGCCGTCGAAGTGCTCAAAGAACAGTTGCGCAACCGGAAGATTGACTACGCCGATATTTCCCAGTCCGATCAGCAGAATAATCCGGACCAGATCGTGCTGAAAGGCGTGCAACCCAGTGCGCGCGCGGACCTGCTCAACATCGTGCACGAGCGTCTTCCGGACTATGACATCACTGGGGGCGCCCAGAACACCTGGATTCTCGCGATGAAGCCGTCGAATCTGTCGGACCTGAAAAATAAGGCCGTCACGCAGGCCATCGATACCATCCGCAATCGCATTGACGCTCTTGGCGTCAGCGAGCCCACCATTGAACCGCACGGGCTCGGGCAATACCAGATTCTGGTGCAACTTCCGGGTATCGACGATTCCGGGCGCGTGAAGGACATCATGCAGTCCACCGCGATGCTGGAGATCAAGCAGATGACGGCTGGGCCATACCCCAGTGAGCAAGCCGCCCTCCAGGACAAGGGTGGGATTATGCCCGCTGATTCGATCCTGCTGCCCGGCCAATGCGCGAACGGACCCGAGCAGACCTGGTGTTTCGTGTCGCGTGTTTCCGCTGTCAGCGGCAAAGATCTGCGGGACGCGCAGGCCAGCACCGACCAGAACGGTCAGCCCAGCGTGATTTTTTCGCTTACCGGCGAGGGTGGGCAGAGGTTTTACAGCTTTACCTCCGCACACGTCGGCGACAACTTGGCCGTCGTACTCGATAATAAAGTGCAGGAAGTCGCCAGCATCAAGGAACCGATCCGCGACCAGGGCTCGATCAGCGGTGGCCATATGAGCGAGCAGCAGGCGAAAGATCTTTCCATGGTCCTGCGCTCGGGCGCTCTGCCCGCCAGCATCAAGTATCTGGAAGAGCAGACCGTGGGACCGTCGCTGGGCGCGGACTCTATTCGCTCCGGCGTGCAAGCGGCTATCATCGGCATGGTGGCGGTGCTGATTTTCATGCTCGTCTACTATCGCGGGGCGGGCGTCAATGCCGATGTCGCGCTCATCATGAACCTCATCATTTTGCTTGGGTTCCTGGGGTGGTCCACCATTGCGGGGGTTAATGTCGCGCTGACCTTGCCCGGGATCGCAGGTGTGATTCTGACGGTCGGCATGGGCGTGGATTCCAATGTGCTGATCTTCGAGCGTATTCGGGAAGAGTTGCGCAATGGCAAAACCCCGCCCTCGGCGGTGGATCAGGGTTTCAGCCATGCCTGGATCACGATCGTGGATACGCACGTCACCACCATCGTTTCCGCCGCGATTCTATTCATCTTTGGTACCGGTCCGGTGAAGGGATTCGCCACCACGCTCACGTTTGGCTTGCTGGCAAATCTGTTTACCGCGGTGTTTGTGTCGCGTTTCATCTTCGACTGGGTGCTCAGCCGCAAGCAACGCGGCGAGTCGCTCAGCATTTAGGGGATTGGGTAATTCTGCAATTTGGGTAATTGTGTAATTGAAAACCTGGAAGCCGCGTTTCTGGAGATTCTTAATTGCCGAATTACCCAATTACAAAATTACCAAATTCTTGCTAAGTCATAGATAGATAAGGGGCTAAACAAAACCCGTGGAGTTCTTTCGCAACACCAACATCGATTTTCTTGGGAAAAAGTGGTATTTTCTCGCCTTTTCGCTGATCTTTAGCGTCGCAGGTTTGCTTTCTATGTTGTTCTGGCACCATATTCCGTGGGGCGTAGATTTCCGCGGAGGGACGCTGGTGTATGTGAAGTTCTCTCATGCGCCCGATTACAAAGCGATCCATGCCGACATGGATCACGCCGGTCTGCCGAACGCAAAGATCCAGCGTTATGGCTTGGTCTCGAACAATGAGGTATTGATCGATCTCGACGTGCGCGAAACCAACGAGCAGGCGCTCGACCAGGGCAAATTGAAGATCATCCAGGCACTGGAGGCCAATACTCCGGCGGGCAAGACCGACCTGAATAACGCCAGTTTTTTGACGATCAAGAACTACCTCATCGATAAAGACCCGATGCACATTGGCTCCGATGACCAGAAATATGGGGCACAGGCGCAGGCCATCGTCGATTATCGAGACAAAGTCCAGGGCGGCGTGTTGAATTCCCCTGACCAGTTGAAAGGCGCTGTGGGAGTTGACCCTGCTGTGGTGGCTTCGCTCCCGGATGGTTTCTTTGTTTCCGACTTTGGCGTACGCAATGTCGAGATCATCGGGCCTCAGGTCGGTAGCCAGTTGCGGACGCAAGCTGGATTGGCCACCATTTATTCGCTGCTGGGAATGCTGGTCTACCTGGGTTTCCGATTTGAGTGGATTTACGGCATCGCTGCAGTGGTTACGGTATTTCATGACACCTTGATCACCGTGGGTGCGTTTTCCCTCACCAATACCGACATCACCCTGACCGTAATCGCGGCCATCCTGACGCTGATCGGTTACTCCAATAACGACACGATTGTGGTATTTGACCGCATCCGCGAAAACATTAAACTCATGCGGCGCGAGAAACTGGCGGATATCGTCAATCGGAGCATTAATCAGACCTTAAGCAGAACCATCTTGACAGCGGGCCTAACCTTCCTTACCGTACTTGCACTCTTTTTGTTCGGTGGCGAGGTGCTTCGTGGATTCAGCCTCGCGCTCGTAATTGGCATCTTAATCGGCACGTATTCGTCGATTGCGATAGCGGCCCCCATCCTGGTGGCTTACCAGGATTGGCGCATCGAAAAAGGCAAGCGTCCGACCGCCATGGCGGGCCGGTCTAGGTAGGTTGCCCGATGGCACGCTGGTACGGATTGCGTTAGGACCTTGTTATGTATGGAGTTAGCAGTAATGCTGAAAACGCCGTCCGGGCTCCGGGAGCCCGCAAGGCGTCCAAGAAAACTGGGAGCAAACGGGTAGCGTTCGGTGTCTAAGTATCCGTAGGGGTCGAAGAAGTATTTGGGGAGAATCACATGTTTGAAGACAGCCTTATCGAGTCCGGTGGCAAGCTCAAGACCAAGCGCGGGTGGACGTCCATCATCTCGTTCGCCATTCAGATCATGATCGTCGGCGTCATGGTTCTGATTCCGCTGATTTTCACGGAAGCCTTGCCCAAGGGTACAACGTTATTTATGTTGGTGGCCCCCCCGCCGCCGCCACCGCCTCCACCCCCAGCAGCCGCGCCGGTGCGCGTGGTCAAGCAGATTCAGACCGACATCGTGAACGGCGAGTTGCGCACTCCGACCAAGATTCCCAAGAAAGTTGAGATGATCAAAGAAGACGAGGCGCCACCGCCGGTCATGGCTGCGACAGGTGTGGTAGGCGGCGTTCCGGGCGGCGTTCCGGGCGGGTCGATGGGCGGCGTCATTGGCAGCGTTCTCAGCTCTACGCCGGTTGCGGTGCCGAAGATCGCCACCCCGCAGCGCGTGCGCGTGTCTTCCGGCGTATCGTCCGGACTTCTGATCCGCAAAGTTAGCCCGGTCTATCCGCCCCTGGCACGCCAGGCGCGCATTCAGGGTACGGTGATTCTACAGGCCCAGATCAGCAAGGATGGCAGTATCCAGAACCTGCAGTTGATCAGCGGGCACCCCATGCTGGCTCCGGCCGCAATCGAAGCCGTGAAGCAGTGGAGGTATAAGCCGTACCTGCTGAACGGAGAACCGGTCGAGGTCGAGACCCAGGTGCAGGTGAACTTCACCCTCGCCGGAGGCTAAACTCCTCGGCGCGGCAGTTTGAAATTTTTCGTAGAAGTGTGCATGCCCTCCCCTTCCCACCGAGAATCGTGGTGGCCGGGAGAGGCTTTCGGAAGCCCGGCAGGGCCGTCTGCCAGCCGGGTTCGTGCCTGCACGGCGAAAGTCGCACGCCCGTTGGCGATTGAATTCTGAGCCAGCGGTTGGCACCGCAAAGCGCATCAAAGTGTCCAAGTAAATGTCGAGGGTTCCGAGGAGGGAAAGCAACTCATGTTCGCAACTCACGTAGCAGGTGTCACTCTCAGTCACGTTATGGCCGCAGCCACCTGGGTCGTTCAGGAAGGCGGCGGCACTTTGGCGACCGATCCATTGGGCTTGTGGAAGGCAATGGGCTGGGTCGCCAGAACCGTGGTCATCATCCTCTTCATCATGTCGGGTTGGTCCATCGGCGTGATGATCGATCGCTGGATGGCCTATAGCGCAGCCCGCAAACAGTCGCGGGCCTTTGCCCCAGCAGTAGCCGGAGCTTTGCGTGACGGCCGCATCGACGAAGCCATCAAGGTTGCCGAGCGCAACAAGAAGAGCCATCTGGCCAAGGTTGTCACCGCCGGCTTGATGGAGTTCAAGGCTCACCAGGATAGTCCGGGCGCTATCCCCGGCGAAACCATTGAAGCCTCCAAGCGCGCTCTGGAACGTACCGAAGCCATCGTCCACGCCGAACTGAAGCGCGGATTGGGTGGTCTCGCCACCATCGGCTCGACCGCTCCCTTCGTGGGGCTGTTCGGAACGGTGATGGGCATTCTGAACGCGTTCATCGGCATCAATAACTCGAAGGCCACCGGTTTGGCGGCAGTAGCCGGCGGTATTGCGGAAGCGCTGGTTACGACGGCCATCGGGCTGCTCGTCGCCATCCCGGCCGTCATGATGTTCAACTATCTTACCGGTCGCGTGGAAGCCTTCGACGTGGAGATGGATAACTCGTCGAGCGAATTGATCGACTACTTCCTGAAGAAGCGCGGCGATATTCGCCGGTAAGCCATTCGCAGAGAAGAGGGCTCGGTCTGGTTTCGTGTGAGTTGCTTGTCCGGCGCTGGAGCTTTCCGGCGCCGGACCTTCCCAACTTGAGCGCGGAGCGCTTTTCGGCCCCGGAGCGCGGTGGAAGTACGGGAGATACCTAGCTATGGCATTATCGAAACGGAACGAAGGAGCGAAGATCAGCTCGGCAATCAACGTCACGCCCATGGTGGACGTGATGCTGGTTCTGCTGATCATCTTCATGGTGGTCACGCCCATGTTGCAAAAAGGCATCAGCGTGGATATGGCCCCGGTCAACAACCCGGAACAGATGCCGGATGCGGACAAAGAGGACGCACTGCTGGTCTCCATTACTCGGGATGGCAAAGTGTATTTCGGCAGCGACCAGATTCAGGTCGACAACTTGACTGGCAAGGTCAAGGACCGTCTCGCCAATAAGCAGGATAAGCGCGTTTACGTGAAGGCGGACATGCGAAGCCGTTTTGGCGCCGTAGTGCAGGTCGTGGATGCCGTTCGTGCCGCCGGGGTCGATGACCTTGGCTTGCTTACCGAGCAGAAGAAAACTGCTCCAAGCGCCCCGCCAGCTCCGGCTACGGCAGGGCAATAAGGAGAACGACCATGGGAATGGATCTTGGCACGAGCGGAGGCCAAAGTGCAAACATCAACGTCACACCGCTCATTGACGTACTGCTGGTGCTGCTGATCATCTTCATGGTGATCTCGCCGGTGACCCCCAAAGGACTGGACGCGCTGGTTCCTCAGCCGCCTCCGCCTAACGCACCCAAGAACACTACGCCCGACCGTACCATCGTCGTGCAGTTGATCGACCGGGGTGCGGGTCAGGCGCCGGGCGTGAAGATTAATAACGAAGACGCGACCTGGGACAACCTGCAGGGCCGTCTTACCGACATTTACAAGCAGCGCGCGGAAAAGGTCATGTTCGTGAAGGGCGATGACGCCATCCCCTTCGCCAATGTCGCCAATGTGATTGATATTGCCCACGCCGCTGGCGTGGACAAGGTCGGTCTGATAACTGCGAAGATCGAAGCGGGCGCCTGATCTGCCCGTCTAGTAAAGCTCGGAGTTGCGAATTTCGTATTCGGCCCACTGCACGGAAGCGTGTCGCTTCCGTGCAGCCGCGGCCCGCGCTTGTCAAACCGCGCTTGTCAAACCGATGTCTCTGGGCCTAGGATGCTCTGTCGAGGGAGACTTATACCGCAATGAATAACAATGCAAGACTCATCATGCTGGCGGCGGCACTGCTGGCGCTCTTCTCCTCTGTGGGATGCGACAAGCTACGGGCACGCGACCAACTCAATAAGGGCGTGGAATCGTACAAGAACAACCATTACGAGCAGGCCATCGATCACTTCCAGGAGGCGGTTCGCCTGGATCCCGGCCTGATCAACGCTCGTATGTATCTGGCCACCGCGTTTGTGTCGCAATATATTCCCGGCGTGGACTCGCCGGACAATCTGCGCACAGCCCAGCAGGCTATCGATGAATATCAGAAGGTCATCGATGCGAATCCTTCTCGCGATCAGAAGGTGAACAGCGCGAAGGGCATCGCCTACTTATATCTGAATGAGAAGAAGTGGGACGATGCCAAGAAGTACTACCGCATGGCGTCAGACTTGGACCCGAACGATCCTGAGCCCTACTACTCGGTCGGCGTCATCGACTGGACCGCTTGCTACCAACCGCGCATGGAGAAACGCGCTAGTTTGGGCCTGAAGCCGGAAGAGAATCTGAATCCGAAGAATAAGGATCAGAAAAAGGCTTGCGACGAGTTGAAGGTGCAGAACGCGCCTGCCATTCAAGAGGGCATCGACAGCCTCAACAAGGCCATCCAGATCCGCCCTGACTATGACGACGCCATGGCCTACCTGAACCTGATGTACCGCGAAAAGGGCGACGTTGAGTGCGATGATCTTGCCGCGCGCGCGGAAGACCTGAAGACGGCGGACCACTGGGTCAACGAAACCCTGCGAGTGAAGAAAGTGAAAGCCGAAAAAGCGGCGCAAAGCGCTCAGGGTGGAATCACCATGGACCAGTCGAAATAAGATCGGTCGAAATAAGATCAGCACCGTCCGTACAGCGTGAGACTAAGCCTCCTTCGTCGTTTAGACGAAGGAGGCTTTTCCATTGTTGGCCTGGTGGGGTCCCGCAAGTCCGCCGCACAGTTGGGAGAAACCCAAGCCGCGAAGCGGCGAAAGAATGCAGCCCACAGCCTGTCCTGAGCTTGCCGAAGGGGCGCAAGCCGTGGGGGGCGAGTGAAAAATGGACAAGCCCCGAAGGGGCGAAAGAAAAGCCACGATACGGACTCCTTCGCGACCTTTGCGCTTCGGAGCGGACTATTGTCTGCTGTACAGCCGGACTTCGACTTTCGTGAACTGCCACCGCAGCATCTTAGGGAACGATTCTGGGAGAACTTTCGTCAGCATCGTGGTTGTGGGATCAGGATTCTCCGCGGAGCCGTTGTTCATCAGCATAATCCACACGCGCGGATGGCTGGCCTCCGCCGCGCGCAGCCAATCCGCCGCAGGCTTGCCCGTGAAGTCGCGGTAATCGAGACCTGCTCCGTGGCGAGGAAATAGAATCTCCGGTCCGAGTTGAGCCGTGAAATCCGGACTCGCCGTGTTCTCCCCGGCGCGCCGGGAGCGGAAAAATTCATAGGGAATGCGCGTTTCAGCAATATGGAAGACGACTGCGTCTCCGGGCTGCGTGTGATCGAGAATAAAATTTGTCGCTGTACCAGACGCATCCCGTTCGTTATCGAAGTCGTGTCCGTAGACGAAAAGAATCCCCTGCGAACAAAGAAGCAGTATTCCCGCTAGCGCAGCCCCCAGCAGCCAAGATTGGCGCAGCCGCGCCAGCCCCGCCGCCACCAGGATCAGCAGTGCTGGCAGGCAGAAGATCATGTAGCGGCCCAGGAACACCGGACGGGCGAACGACAGCAAAACCGTCAGAACCACGGGAAAGAATAGCCAGATGAGAAGAAACTGCGTTCGCCAAGTCTCCCAAGCCTGCTCACGTGCCCAAAGCTGTCTCGTGACTGGAAGCACCGCGGCAATGCAGGCCACGGCGAAGACTACCGGCAGAACCCAATTGCTGCCCCCGGCCAGGTGCTCGTAGAACTCCAGTACATCGCGAACGCCGGGTCGCGGAATCCATCGAATCGGCCCGGCGCCCGTCTTGGCTACAAAAACCAGCAGAGGCAGCACCGCGAGGCTGATCGCGATCCAGGCGCGCCTCATTTGGGCAGATCGCTGCGGGCTCGATTGATCGGTCCCGCTCAGCGAGCGCAAGGCCAGCCACTGGGCCGACACCAACAGCAGCGCGTAAAAGTGCGCGTAGACCGCCAAAATGCTGACGAGGACGTACCCGAGCCAGTTGCGGCGCGCGGGCTCGCGCACAAAGGCGATCAAGAAGCCGGATGAAAGCGTTGCCAGGAGCAGAAACAGCGCATAGCTCCGCGCTTCCTGCGCGTAACGAACGTTGTATGCGTTGAACGCGAACAGGGCGGTAGTAATCAGAGCGACCCGGCGGTCATACAGCTGCCGCGCCAGCCAGTAAATTGCCGGCAGCGTGGCTGCGGCAATCAGCACCGAGAGGCTGCGAATGAAAAATTCGCTTTGTCCAAAATGCAGCCAGATCCTCAGTAGCACGTAGTACAACGACATATTGGCTTCGCGCCACCACAGCAGTCGCAGGAAGTTACCCCAGCCAATTCGCGCGACTTCCACGCTAAAACACTCATCAAACCAGAAGGGCTTGCAGGCGAGGCACAGAAACCGAATAGCAGAGCCTGCGGCCAGCAGGAGAAGAAGAGTCAGCCAGTGAGCTTTGAAAATAGGGGCCGCGGGGAACGAGGAAGTGCTTGCGCTTGGGTTCACCGTGGCTTCAGGTGGCTGCATGCTGGGGGTTAGAGGCCGTCCAGTTCCAAATGATACTATGCTAGAAAATCCTCGAATGAGCGCGTAATTTCGAACGAAGGGTAGTGGTGTAGTTTGAATCTTGAACGGTAGCGCGTTTGAAGGCGTCATCCTGACCGGAGCCGTTTTTCCGGCGAAGGGAAGGATCTCGCGCGCAGACCGGCGGCGGTGTGGGGAAGCACGACTGCCGACCCGAGCATAAGCATGACCTTCCTGGAAATCGCAGCGTGCCACGACCAAGCGGCGACAAACGATCGCTGGAAGGGATTGGTGTCTGTGATCGTGCCGGTCTACAACGAGGCGGCGCATGTGGACGAACTGCTGCAGGCGATCCATGCCTCTCCGGTAAGAAAAGAAATCATTATCGTCGACGACGGTTCGACCGACGGCACCCGTGAAAAACTGCAGGCGCTCCCGCCGATGGACGATGTCACCGTCGTATTCCACGAGAAAAACTGCGGCAAAGGAGCGGCCATCCGTACCGCTCTCGCCTATGCCCGCGGCGAGTATGTGCTGATCCAGGACTCCGACTTGGAATATGACCCACAGGACTACCCTAAGCTGCTGCGTCCTCTCGAAGAAGGTAAAGCGAACGTTGTCTACGGCGTGCGCCCCGATCGTCCCGAACGCGGCCTGCGCTTCTTTCTCGGAGCCAAGCTGCTGACGCACCTTACCAATCTCCTTTACCGCGCGGGCATTCACGACGAAGCAACCTGCTATAAGGTCGTTCGCCGCTCGCTGCTGGCACAGCTCCAACTGCAATGTCGTCGCTTCGAGTTCTGCCCGGAAGTGACAGCCAAGCTGTGCCGCATGGGCGAGAAGATCGCAGAGGTTGCCATCAAGTACCATCCACGCTCAGCAACAGAAGGGAAGAAAATCCGCCACTCCGATGGATGGCTCGCGATCTGGACCCTGATCCGTTACCGCTTCATCCCCCGCCGCCACTGGCTCCGCCCCGGCCAGGACAAGCCGCAAGCCCCATTCGCGGTGAGTTTTTCGCGCCCGCCGGCAGAGTGAAGAGCGCGCGTGCCCATCCTTGCGTTTTTTGCAAGGGTGGGGATTTTGACCTCTGCTCCGTCCCCGACAATCCACAGCCCAATTGTGACATCTGACCTTGCGGCCAAAACCGAATGAGCAGAACATCGTCAAAGCGGAGGCAGTATAGTCAGCTCCGCAACAGCGGAGCCAAGTGCTTTGTTGTCAAGATTTTGCCGGTAAGTTATTTAAAACAAAGACTCTAAACGCGCCACGCACTTGTTGTTGCGGGAACCCCGCATGAACACTGGCGTTGGGCAAACTACAGGGGGGAGGGGGGCACCCCGCAGCGAGGTCTGCAGAAGATCAAAATCCGCGCGCCCGCAGCCCCAGAGGTCGCTCTACGAGAATATTTTTCAGGCAGATATCCACAGGGCTTGAAATCCTCCGCGTCCTCGGCGTCCTCTGCGGTGTCGGCTTGGTCTCCTCCCGCACTCCGCCGCGAAAGCGGAATCTCCTGTAAAATCTTGGGTTCTCCGAGCGCACCGCCGCTCAAGAAAATGTTCAAGAAGATTCTCATCGCGAATCGCGGAGAGATTGCCGTACGCGTCATCCGCGCCTGCCACGAAATGGGAATCGTCGCGGTTGCCGTCTACTCTGACGTGGATCGCGCCTCACTGCATGTCCGCAAGTCCGATGAGGCTTACCCCATCGGCGCGCCAGCCGCCTCCGAGTCGTATCTCAATATTCAGAAGATTCTTGACGTGGCGGCGCGATCAGGCGCGGACGCCATCCATCCTGGCTATGGATTTCTCTCCGAAAACGCGAAGTTCGCCAGAGCCTGCGCCGACGCGGGCGTAAAGTTCATCGGCCCCACAGCGGCAGCGATGGAGGCCATGGGCTCGAAAACGCGCGCGCGGCAAACCATGGAGCGTGCGGGCGTACCCTTTGTTCCCGGCACGTCGCGGGGCCTCGAATCGTTCGAGCAGGCCGAGCAGGTTGCCGCCCGCATCGGTTATCCCGTGATGCTAAAAGCAGCCGCGGGCGGCGGTGGCAAGGGCATGCGTCTGGTGCACGCGCCGGAAGAACTGAAGTCAGCGCTCGAAGGGGCGCGCAGCGAGGCAGAGCGGTCGTTTGGCGATAGCGAAGTTTATATCGAGAAGGCGATCATCAATCCGCGCCACATCGAAATGCAGGTGCTGGCCGACGAGCACGGGAACACCGTGTATCTGGGCGAGCGCGAGTGTTCGCTGCAGCGCCGCCATCAGAAAGTAGTTGAGGAAGCGCCTTCCCCCATCGTCGATCCCGACATGCGGCGCAGAATGGGAGAGGTCGCGGTTCGCGTGGCCCAGGCTGCTGGCTATACGAATGCCGGCACAGTCGAATTCCTGGTGGACCAGCAGAAGAATTTCTATTTCCTGGAGATGAACACGCGCCTGCAGGTGGAACATCCGGTGACGGAACTGATCACGGGGCTCGACCTTGTGCACCTGCAGATTCGCATCGCGGCGGGAGAACGGTTGCCGTTCACGCAGGCCGAAGTGATGATTCGCGGACACGCCATCGAGTGCCGCATCTACGCCGAAGATCCGGACAATAATTATTTTCCCAGCCCCGGCAAGATCACGCTGCTGCTACTGCCATCAGGGCCAGGAATCCGCCGCGACAGCGGGATGTATGAAGGCTGGACCGTGCCCATGGAGTACGACCCTCTGCTGGCCAAACTGATCGGCGACGGCACGGACCGCGATCAGGCCATCGGACGCCTGACACGCGCGCTGAGCGAATATTTCGTGGGCGGAATCAAGACGAATATTTCGCTATTCCGGCGCATCCTAAGCGATCCGGATTTTCGTGCTGCGAAGATGGATACCGGTTTCCTCGATCGCCTTCTAAAACAGAAGCTGGGTGAGGTTCCGACGGATCCGAAAGCAATCGAAGTCGCGGTGATTGCCGCCGGAATATTTGCCGCCCTGGGTCCCGCGGCCGCTGGCGCGGGCGAGCGCCCAGTTGCCGGCGATTCTGCCATCAGCAAGCCGAATGCCGCTTCCAACTGGAAGCTTGCGGCCCACAAAGAAGCGACGCGATGATGCTCAGCCGTGTTACTGGCAACAGGCAACTGGCGACTGGCAACTGATTCTCATGACTTACGACATCGCCATCGACGGCAAGAACTACCGGCTCGATCTGAATCGAGCCGACGGCCGCTGGTCGTGCCGCCTCGATGGCCGCGAAGTCGAAGTCGACGCCCTGCTGGCGCGCCCCGATGTACTTTCTCTCCGCATCGGCAACCAGGCTTACGAAGTGAAGTGCGAACGCGTCGCCGGCGCGATGCACCTTTGGGTGGGCAGCGCGCGTTTTGCGGCGGAGGTTCGCGATCCGCGCTCGTTGCGCGGACGCGTCCGCGCGGTCGATCATCACGGCCCCAGGAAACTCACGGCTCCCATGCCGGGCAAGATTGTTCGCGTGCTGGTGAGCCAGGGAGATGCGGTCGAAGCGGGCGCAGGTGTGCTCGTCGTCGAGGCGATGAAGATGCAGAACGAAATCAAGTCGCCGAAGAAGGGTACGATTCAGAAGATTCTGGCTAGCGAAGGCGCCGCCGTGAACGCAGGAGACGTGCTGGCGATTGTCGAGTAATACGGTCGTGCAACCGCTTCAAATGGCTATTTTTCTATCCCGTTGCTGTCGAGCACCTTCTTCGCGTAGTAGTTCTCGACCTTTGCGGAATCCCGCAGGACCTCGTAGTAGGCGGCCTTCAGCAATTGCTCGCGGCGGTCATGAAGCTGCGATCGGATGGCCTGCTGCACTCGCGGATCAGATAGTTCGCGCTGACCAGCGGGTTCCTTCGACACCAGCTTCACGATGCGATATCCCACGGCCTGCCGAGTCGCAGGATTCACTACACTGACGACGGGGCTGTACTGGCCTGGCTTCAGTTTCATGACCGCGTCGCGCGTAGCCGGATCGGTTCCTTTCAGGCCAGATTCGGGCACGGTGCCGAGATCGCCGCCGTTGCCCGAGGTCTCGGGATCTTCGGAATACTTCATCGCCAGCGTGGCGAAGTCGTCGCCGCTGTCGAGGCGATTTGCGATCATCTGGATCTTCTTGCGCGCATCGGCTTCGTTCTGCGCCTTGTCGTTCTGATTATGGGCCTGCGGGTTGGGCGCCGGAGTCACCATGATCTGGGCCAGATGGTACTGCGGTTCGATCAGGTTGAATTCGCCCTTATGCGCGTGGTAGTAGTCCGTAATGTCCTGGTCGGTGACGTTGATCTTGGACGAGACTTCCTTGTTCATCACCTTGTCGACCGTAATCGATCGGCGAATATCGCGCTTGAAATCGGCGAGCGTAATCTTCCTGTCTTTGAGGCGCTTGTCGAACTCTTCCTGCGAAAAAGGAGACTTGATTTCGTTGTACTTACGGTCCACTTCTTCATCGGTGGCCAGCAAGCCAAGCTTTTCGGCACGCCGCATCAGGATCTCGTCGTCGATCATCTGGTGCAGGATGTTCAGACGCAGCGCCGTGGCCTGCTCGCCCGTGGGCGCCTGCTGGGCCGAGGCGACATTGTTGTCGTAATACTTGTCCACGTCGGAGCGAAAAATCTTTCGGCCATCCACCGTCGCCATCACGTCGCCACTGGTCTGCGGGTTGCAGGCAGCCAAGGCCGCCAGCAGAACGGCAGCTGAAAGCGCCGTGGCCGCCTGCACAAACCATGAGTTTTTTCTCAAGAATGTTTCTCCGTTCCTGACTGCAACGACAACGAAAATCCAAGCCAAGGGCGAGGCCCCGCGGCGTCCCTCACACCGGGATTACCGGGATGCCGGGGTTGACGCCGATTGTGCGTGCTCCGGCACGGGCTGTCCCGCATCTTTCAATGCGGCGTCCAGAGCGGCACGAACGTCACTGATGGGAACCGCACCGTCAATCTTCTGGCCATTGATAAAGAGAGTCGGCGTTGCATTTACGCCAAGTCCATCGGCTTCTTTCATGGACGCTCTCACGGCCTCTTCGTTCTGCGCTTTGACGCACGATTGCAGCTTCGCCACGTCCAGGTTATGTTTCTGCCCTTGCAGCATCGTAATCTTGTCGATTGCGTCGAAGCGCGCCGCGGGAGTCTTTTCCGCGTCCACCTCGCGCTTGTTCGCGTGGATGTAATCCGCGAAGTCCCAATAAGCATCAGCATTTTGCGACGCCAGACAATTCGCGTCAACAGCGGCGTGGATTGCCCAGGGATGGATCTCCGACAGCGGATCATCTTTGTAGATGAATGTGACGCGGTCGCCGTACTCCTTGAAGATCTGAGGGAATAGCGTCTGGTGCATCCGCGAGCAGAACGGGCACTCGAAATCGTCGAAATTGACCACCACGACCTTGGCGGACTTGGCCCCGCGCGAAGGCCGGCCGGTGACGTCGATCTTACTCATCAAATCGACGAACGGATCCTTGTTCAGGTCGAACCGGGTCACGCGCAGCATGGTGACGCGGTCCTTGGACAGCAGGAACGTGTAGTCCTTCTGCTTACCGTCGCCGCCGTCGATGTTCACCGATACAGCGTCATACCCCGGCACGTCGGTACTGGGGGTGATGGCGCCGACGGTGACTTTTACGTCGGCGGGGATGTTATAGTACGCGCGCACATGGTGCTCGACCTTGCGAGCCACGTCGGGAGGCGCGGATTGGGCGACACAACCCAGGCAAACCAGAAGCAGGATGAGCAGCGAACGTCGAATTAGAATCAACAGGAACCGCCTCAACATCACTAGTTATCTTTTGATTATCTCACAGCGTATGCGAGCCGGCCCCGGAAAGAGAATGGCCTGCGGCGCTTCTATCCGGTGCGGCGGAGTTGCTCCAAAGGCAGTATAGCGTTCATCGATCCGGAGCGAAATCCTTCCAGATCGAGAGTAACGAACTTGAATCCCAGATCTTTGAAGATGGTGGTGAACTGGGCTGCCATGGCCGGGTTCAAAGCTCGTTCCAGTTCCTCCCGGGCGATCTCAATGCGGACAATGTCGCCATGATGGCGCACGCGAAACTGGTGGAAGCCGAGGGCGCGAATGGCGTCTTCGCCACGTTCCACCGCGTCGAGCGCCTCGCGCGTCACCGGGCGGCCGTATTCGATGCGCGAGGAAAGGCAGGCGGAAGCCGGCTTGTCCCAGATGCGCAAGCCAGCCTGGCGCGCAAGTTCGCGAATCTCCTGCTTCGTCAATCCCGCCTTCAGGAGCGGAGCGGCGACGTGGTGCTGCCTTGCGGCCTGCTGCCCGGGGCGGAAATCACCCTGATCGTCGAAGTTCACACCGTAAGCAATCGCATCGAAGCCGCGCGCGGCGCGCAGCCCCTCCATCGCGGCAAAGAGCTCGTCTTTGCATTGAAAGCACCGTTGTCCGTCGTTACGCGCATATTCGGGACGGTCGAGTTCGGATGTGGAGATGACTTCGACCGGAATCGCCTGCTCGTTGGCAAAGGCGATGGCATCGCTCAGGTGAGTGCGGGCCAGGCTGGGAGAATCGGCAATCACCGCCAGCATATCAGCACCAAGGGCACGGTGAGCAGCCCAGGCGAGATATGCGGAATCGACGCCACCGGAGTAGGCGACAAGCACTCGGCCCAGATGGCGCAGCTCCGCAAGCAGCAGAGAATTTTTTGCGCCGATGCCGGCTTTGGGGACCTGCATATTCATTATGGTATCAGTCCCGCATCCAAACGCGAGAGCTAGTACAGCCGTTCCTGACGTCTCAGGTTTCCGAAGGAGCCGATGTTTGCCAGGCTGAAGGTGAAGCGGAAGAGGTTCTCATTGCGCACATTGGCAATGGCATATCGGCGATATTCCAGCGTCACGCCGCAGCAATCCCAGTTGTAGGTAGTCTGCGCGGTCGCGAACTGTAGTTGCCGCGTCTCTGCATCGAAGCCAAAGCTGCTGGCCGCACTGAATCCACGGCGCGTAAGCCCGCCGTAGCCCAGGGCCACTCGAAACTGTTGAAACTTGCAGGTTGGTTGCGTCGTAGTGCTTGTGGCCGGAGTGCATGTCCCTTCGCTCGGGGTGAGCAACGTCGTATTGGGCTGCGGAATCTGCAGGAACGCATCCCCGCCCCCAAAGGTGAAAGGGCCTAGATTGTAGTTCAGCAGTAACGTGCTCGCGTTGATGCGGCCTAACTGAAAGTCGTAATCGAGGTCCCACTCGGTATCCGTGTGGCTGCTGGTCGCGGCCCGCAGCCGCGATATCACGGGAGAAAGATGGCGCGGCTCGGTGGCGAATGCAATGCCCGTCAGATCTTCCGTCGTAGTAAACACGTTGCGCTGCCCCGCCGCCAGTGCACCGCCGAATGTGGGATCGAGGAAATACTTTTGTTCAACTTCCCAAGTGGCCACTTCCCTGGCTGCTGGGCCCGGGGTGCACGGCTGGTTATCCAGATTGCTGACGCGCTGCCACGGAACGATCTGTTCCGGGGCGGCGGCACCCACAGCAAGGCCAGTCATGGGCGTGTCGCACCCCTGAATTTGCGATGACGAAGAAGGTTTCGCGTACAGGCGGGTTATGAAGCCATACCCGACCTCGTGGGTATTACTCAGGATGTCGCGCTCGTCGAAATGGAGTACATTCGCGAAATCGTTCACACCCGTTACCAAACGATAGACCGCCCGCGGTTCGATGACGTGCTTCCACTTCCGCCCAAGAAATTCCTTGTCGAATATTTTCTCCAGGACCGGCGGCCGCACTTCCACCGAAGTTTCTAAAGCCTGGCGGTTCGTGGGATCGGCGACCGCAAGTCCGCCGACGAAGCGCTCGGTGTAGTAAGTCTCGTGCAGAGCGAGTGCGGGCCGAAACGACCACCCGTGGAACTCCAAGGGCAGAGAAATTTCGGGACTGAGATCGAAGCGCCCCAGCAGTTCTCCGGTATGAAACCCGGGCTCGCCGCGGGAAAGGCCTGCCAGCGAAGCGTCGAACGACCAGAAGAATGGCGAGCGGCCCAGTTTCTTGTCGACGCTGGATGCGTCGGCGCTGGGAGTGTGCAGGATACGGATCGAATCAAACGTGGGCGGATACGACAGGGTGCCGTCAGGATTGGCGGTTTGAAAGAAGTTTTGATAGCGCTCCACCATGCCGCCGAACGAGAAGCCGTCGACTGCCTTCGAAAGAAACAGCTGCGACTTTACCTCCGAGTTCACTGCCTGGGTGAAAACATCGTTGAAGGCGAGCCGGAACAGGAAAGAACTGAGATAGTCGATATTGGAGACAGCGCGGAAGCCGTAGAAGTTGCCTTCCGCCGTCAGTCGCGCTTCCTGTCCGCCCTCGCGCAACGGTGGAGTGCCAATGCCGCGGTCAATCACACCGAAAAAATCCAGGTCTACGTAGGAGGTGTCGCTGGGGCGCGCACGGAATTCTCCTCGTTGCGACCACCCGCGCAGGGAGTAGTATTCTGCCCCCACCGTAGCGTCCATGCTGGGATTGATTGCCCAATAAAAGGAGTCGCCGACGATATTGCCTCGGATGGAAGACCGGCCGACAGTCGGCACCAGAAATCCCGTATCCCTCGCTTCGCGGGCTACGGGATGAGTCGCGTAGGGGAAGTAGAAGATCGGGAATCCATGTAACACAAACTTGCTGTGATAGATGCTGGCGTTGGCGCCGACATCGACAACCACTTTGTGAGCCTCAAACCGCCAATTGGGATGCGGAAGTTCGCAGGTGGTAATGCTGCCGTCATAAACGAGGTAGTGGTCTGGGCTCGTCTTCTCCACGATTTTGCCGGAGAAGGCAAACGGAGCGGTGGAGGTCAAGACCGCGCGGGTTCCGTGGAAGCGGAGTCCGGTGGTGGCCGTGACGTTGTAAAAGCGTCCCGTCTCGGCCGTCAGATTGTAGGTTCCATGACTGGCCTTGATGTGGTCGTCGTTCGGGCCGCCATCGAGAGTGAAGTGCCCAGAGGCAGTCGCCTCGCCGCTGTCTGAGTCGTAGGCTAGTTCGTCAGCCCGCAGAACGTATGTGCGATAGTGGATTTCGGCGTTGCCGTGCAATTTGTAGACGTTGCCGACTTTTTCCTGCTGGTCGGCGCAGACAGTCGCCGAGTCTGATTCCTGGGTTGCGGCCTGTTTTGCGCAAGGTGTGCTTGAGGCCGAAGCGTTCTTTTCCGCTTTCTGCGGGGTCTTCGGCGAGGAGCGAACCGCGGATTGTGCGGAAACTTTTGAAAGCAACTGGCTGGTTACTAGCGCAGGAGCGAGAAGCTGATGACAAAGAAACAGCGCCGTGATAAGGAATTTAGTGCGAAGAGTCATCGGAAGAAAATCGACGGAAGAAGATCGTCCATCGAAGGCGTACCTGCCCTTTCGGCTTTCTTGTCGCGGCATCGTGAACTTAGCACGGCGCTGGCCGCGAGGCAAAGTGGCGAAAAAGGCTAGGATTCTCCTTGGTTCACTTCCGGTTGTACATTTCCCGCGAACGGGTGCGATTTCGAGAGACTGGCCTTCATGAATTGTCCGCTGTGTGGAGAAGTTTGTCGTTGCCATTCCGAGTCCCTTCCCGCTCCTTTGTCGCTGAGGAGGCCCGGCGCCGATTCTGGGACTGGGTTGTCGCCGGTTGCTGCTGTGGGAATGAAGCGGACTGATCCGGAGGTTGCAGTTGCCGCCGAAGTTTGCGGCTCGAATGCCTCGCCGAAGTCAGCCCCAACACCCGATTCATCGGCCGAGACCGCTCCCGAGGCCGGGGATGCCCAGGCTTGGCGCAACGAACTTTCTGACCGCCTCAATCGTTATCGCGCGCGACGCAAGGTGCGTCCGCCTCGCTACCCGTCCCTCAACCTGCGGTTTGAAGCCTTTGAATCGGCCCCGAGCGCAAACGCAACCAGCAGAGCTTTGCCACTTCCTGGGTTCGAGCCTGTCTCAAACCAGGCCCTCGCGCTCGATGGCATGAGGCACGAGCCCTCGGCCGCCGCAGAGACCGCGCCGCCGCTCGTCCACCATTCTGAAGGGCATGCCAGCGCCGGCCATGCCAGCGCGAAGATTATCGAGTTTCCGCGGTTTGCCTGGGAACCAACGGCGCCTCCGCCGGATCAACTTGCAGAGCCGGTCAGCGAGCGGCCGCGAATTCTGGATGTTCCGGAGGTTGAGCCTCCACCTCCAGCGCTCGGCGGAATTACGATTGAAGCGGTCGAGCCGCAGGAAGCCGAAAAGCGGCCGGGCATCGACATTCCTTTACAGAGCGCGCCGCTGGGATTGCGCGTTCTGGCCGCCTTGGTCGACGGAATCATCATCGCCACGGCCTCGGCACTCTTCGGTTTCATTTTTTGGAAGGTCAACGCCCTGCGGCCGCCTCTGGTGCAAATTCTGGGGCTCGCCGCTGGGATCCCCTGCTTGTTCTGTGCGGCCTACCAGTATCTACTTGTCGTCTACGCCGCCAGCACTCCGGGGCTCCGCGTCGCTGGCCTCGAACTAGCCCGCTTCGACGGCACTTCGACCAACCGCTCCCTGCGCCGCTGGCGCGTGCTGGCCGCGTGGCTATCCGCCGTTGCCTTGGGGATGGGTTACGCCTGGGTTTTCCTCGATGAAGATGCCCTCTGCTGGCACGATCGGATCACGCACACGTACCTCGCGCCGAAAAGCTGTGGGACTGCAGACGCTTCGCAGATCAGCTAGCCCAGGTCCGGCAGACGCCCCCCTTCCTCTCCTGTGCTATCTTCAATAGGCTTAGGCTTAATTGCAGTTGCCGCCTTTCATTGGAAGCATGGCCACAGCCCCTGAGGGTACAAAACCGGCAGTAAAGGTCTTCGTCGCCACCACGGTGATGTTGACCTTCATCTCGTTCTGGCGCGCCTCCGCGATCGTGCTGTCCGACTTGGCTTCTTCCGCCTATTACGCGGGCGGCGACGCCGAGAAGGTCATCGGCAAGAGTGCACCCTGGTTCATCCTCGCGGTCATGCTGTTCAGCTATGCCGTGCGCGCGCTGTATATCGAATCCAGCAGCATGTTTGTGCGCGGCGGCGTCTATCGCGTCGTTAAAGAGGCCATGGGCGGAACCTTGGCCAAGTTCTCCGTCTCAGCCCTGCTGTTCGACTACGTCCTCACCGGCCCCATCAGCGCCGTTTCGGCTGGCCAATATCTGGCGGGGTTCATCAAGGACATTGGGGTATACCTTCACCGCCCGCTGAATTTCTCGGACGACCATTTCGCCGCCGGGCTGGCCATCATCATCGTCCTCTACTTTTGGTGGAAGAACACGCAGGGCATCCACGAATCCAGTCAGAAGGCGTTGCAGATCATGGCCATCACCACCGTGATGGTGGTGATCCTGATCATCTGGTGCACGATTACGGTTTTGCGCGCGCCGGTTCAGTTGCCTCCCAATCCGCTGCATGCGGGCGTGATTCCGCTAAACAAAGAGTCGCTGGGCTGGCTCAACGGAACCTGGTTCAGCCACATCACGTGGATCATCCTGTTCGTGGGCTTCGGCCATTCCGTGCTGGCCATGAGCGGCGAGGAAACGCTAGCCCAGGTGAACCGCGAAATCGAACACCCCAAGTTGAAGAACCTGGAGAAGACGGGACTGGTGATTTTTGTCTACAGCCTGCTCTTCACCTCGCTGGTCTCGTTCTTTGCGGTGATGATCATTCCGGACAAGGTTCGCCCGGACTTCTTCGCGAACCTCATCGGCGGCATCGCCATGTATCTGGTGGGACCGACTAGTCTGAAGCTCCTGTTCCACGGCTTCGTCGTGCTGGTGGGCGTGTTGATTCTGGCGGGTGCGCAGAATACTTCCATCGTTGGAGCAAATGGCGTCTTAAACCGTGTGGCTGAAGACGGCGTACTCACCAGTTGGTTTCAGCGGCCACATCACCGCTATGGGACCAGCTACCGTATCATCAACCTGATCGTCTGCATGCAGTTGCTCACCATCGTCCTCAGCTTGGGCAACGTCTACGTGCTGGCAGCCCTATATGCCTTTGGTGTGATCTGGAGCTTCGCCACGAAGTCGCTGGCCGTACTGGTGTTGCGCTTCACGGAACCGGGGAACCGGGAGTGGAAAGTGCCCGGGAATCTGCATATCGGCAAAACAGAAATTCCCGTGGGATTGATTCTCATCTCCACAGTGCTGTTCATCACCGCAATTGTCAACCTGTTTACCAAGTACGAAGCCACCATCGCGGGAGTCATCTTTAGCGCGGCCTTCTTCACGATCTTTACGATCTCCGAACACCATGTCGCCAAAGAGCGCCACGGCAAGCCCGAACAACTCGACCAGTTCCGGGTGTATGGCAATCAGGAACTGGGCAGCGGCGCCATGGGCGTGCGTCCTGGCAATGTCCTGGTTGCAGTACGCGATCCCCGCAATCTCTACTACTTGCGCCACGTACTCGGCCATACCCACACCGCCAAGCAGGATGTCGTGGTTATGAGCGCCCGCCTCTATCATCGCGAGCACAGTTTCAGCGGTAGCTCGGTCTTTGAAGCGAGCCAGGTATTCGACCACTACGAGCAGGAGCTTTTCACCGCAGCCGTCGCTGTGGCTGAAAAGGAAGGGAAGCCGATCCACCTGCTGGTGGTGCCCGCAACCGATGTGTTCGAAGCCATCATGGTGACGGCGCAGCGGCTCGATTCCAGCCGGGTGGTCTGTGGTCTTTCCAACAAGCTCACCTCCGACGAACAAGCCAAGCTCACGGGCGATGCATGGGAGCGCCTGCCCGAGCCGCGTCCCCGCCTGACTTTGGAGGTCTGCGGCCCCGACGGGTCCGTCCGCGAATACGCCCTCGGCCCGCACGCCCCCCGTATGCGTCCTCAGGATGTCGAACTCATGCACAAGCTCTGGCTCAACATCACCGCCGATCCCAAATTCGCGGGGACTCACCACTACCACATCGTATCCCTAGCCCTGGAAGAGTTGCAGCGCGAGTTGAGCACCGAGCAGCGCGCGCAACTCCTGCAGAAGCTGCACGATGAGATGAATCGTTTCAACCCGCAATGAATCAGATGCAGCGAGGGAGGCTTTCATGGCCCGCATTCCCGGTGCTCCCCGCAGCCAGGGCGGCCTGATCCGCCGGTTGTTTGTGGGGATTGTCTACTCTCTGACCCACCGCAGACTCGGCCGCCTCATTATGCCCGTCCAGGTGACCGCGCATCATCCCAAAATCCTGTGGGGATACGGCCAGATGGAACAATCGCAGGCCAGCAGTCAACTCGTGGATCCCAAGCTCAAGGGCCTCGCCGAACTCCGCGTTGCAACTCTCGTAGGGTGCCCGTTTTGAATTGATATCGGCTCTGCCGTGGGCAGAGCGAGAGGCATCTCGACCGGGCAAATCGCCAATCTCAATCGCTATCGGACCGATTTCGACTTCTCTGACCTGGAGAGGCTTGTCCTCGAGTACGCCGATGGCATGACTCAGACTCCGGTGGAAGTCTCCGACGCGCTGTTTGCCCGCCTGCGAGAGAGATTCACCGAAGCGGAACTGGTGGAACTTACTTCCGCGATTGCCTGGGAAAACTACCGGGCCCGCTTCGATCACGCCTTCGGAATCGAAGCAGAAAACTTCAGCGAAGGAACGGTGTGCGCCCTCCCCATTTGCGCAACGGACACGAATTTATCGGCGTGACTTGGTAGCGCTGGCGTCCCGCCGGGGCCAACATCTATCTCATGGTTCCAGTTTCCGTAATTTGTCTGGATTCGTTGGCGGGCCCACGGCGCGAGCGAGGCCAGCATACAAGCGGCGAAGAGTTTCTTCTTCATCTCCGTACCTCCAAGTTGGTGGTGTGATCGGAGCACTCACAGAGCGCTGTGCTCAGAATCGGGGTCCGACGTGAGGCGACTCTAGGTTTTGAGAATGTTTTCCAGCGATGCTCGAAGGCTGCTGAAGCGGAACGGATATCCACTCATCACCAGCTGCGCCGGTTCGACGCGTTGGCTTCCCAGCAGAACAGTCTCTCCCATTTCGCCAAAGAGCAGCTTCACTGCGAAGGCTGGCATGGGTAGAATAGCGGGGCGCGACAGCACGCTGCCCAGAATCTTGGTGAACTCCGTGTTCGTCACCGGCTTGGGCGCAACCATGTTCACCGGGCCTTGCAGAAGATCGGTGTTCAGGATGTGATGGATTGCGCCGACCATATCCTGCACGTCAATCCAGCTCATCCATTGCCGCCCGTCGCCGATCTTCCCGCCGACGCCCATCCTGAATGGCGTCAGCATCTTCCCTAAAGCGCCACCTCGAGGGCTGAGCACGATGCCGGTGCGCATCTGGACGGTGCGGATGCCCGCTTTGGCTGCCGCCTGGGTCGCAGCCTCCCACTCACGGCAAACGTCGGGAAGGAACCCTACGCCGGGCTTACTTTCCTCGTTCAACACTTCATCGCCGCGGTCGCCGTAGTAGCCGATCGCCGAGCTGCAAACGAACACCTGTGGCCTGTCTTTCGCTCCGGCCAGAGCTTCCACCAAAGTGGCCGTACCCGCGACCCGGCTCCCTCGAATCTTTATTTTCTTTGTTTTCGTCCAGCGTCCGACAATGCTCTCGCCCGCGAGATGAATGACTGCGTCGAATCCGGAAACGAGGTCGGGCGCAATCGGCTGCCCGGGATCCCAGGAAATCTGATCATCGCCTGCAGCCGCCCCACGCACCAGTCGTGTAACTTCATATCCGCGCGCTTTGAGCGAAGGAACAAGCGCGGCCCCAATTGGCCCAGAAACACCGCTGACAAGAATTCGAGAGATCATGGCGCGCAGGTTGTCACTGTATCAGCTTGAGCGCCAACCACCAAACCCGTGACGAATTCGAAAGATTCGAAACGCCAGAAATCGAATCGGTCGCGTTCAGGGGCTCGTTGACTGCGTCGCCTTCGAACTGTACAGTTTGGATAGTTGAAATGGAGAGTCTGTGGCCACCACATCATTGAGCAAAAACGGCACGATAGTGGTTTCCGCCCTTCGTGCCCGCGCGAATTTCGGAAAGCTTCTTCGTCGCGTTGACGAGGAGCGCCGGTCTATGATTATCGAGAAGCGGGGTACTCCTAAGGCGGTGCTACTCGGTATTCGCGATTACGTGAAGTTGGCCGCGCCCGAGCCCGAAGTCCTGAGAATCATCGGTCAGGAGTCGGAGCGGAACGGAGCCAGTACCTTGACCTCGCGTGAGATTGACCGGATTATCAAGATTTCCCGGTCGCACAAGCCAAAGCGGTAATGCTTCCCCTCCGTCTTGTCATCGACACGAACGTGTTAGTTTCCGCTGCCATCAAGCCGTCCGGATTGCAGCGCACTGTCTTGCTGCTTGCCCTCACCAAACCGGCGCGATGGTACATCTCGCGGCCTGTCTTTGAGGAATACAGCGAAGTTCTTGCCCGTCCGGAACTACGAATTCGCAAGGGCCTTCGGCTACAGTTGCTGCGGCTCATCAGGAACCGCAGCCATCTTGTGGCTCCGACATGGCGTCTTGAAATCGCAACTGACCCTGATGACAACATATTCTTGGAATGTGCTGACGTAGCTCGCGCGGACTACTTGGTTACGGGCAATCAGAAGCATTTCCCGAGATTCTGGAAGAAAACCAAAGTTATAACGCCCCGGGAATTCATCAGCGTTGTCGCACCGCATTTAATTTAAACGAAGTTCGTGCGGTTCGCCCGCTCCCCGGAATTGGCGTCCGTCGCACGCTATAATCGTACATGGCGAACTTGCGCCAACAGATCGCTACCACCGCCCTCACGCTGACCAAGTTCCGCGATCTGATGAAGCGGATGCAGGAGAATCGTCCGCAGGACGATCTCACCATCGTCAAGAAGGCCTACGATTACTCCCTGAAACATCACGAAGGCCAGAGCCGCGCCTCCGGCGAGCCCTATCTCGTCCATCCTTTGGAAGTCGCTCTTGTCCTTGCGGAAATGAAGATGGATCCCATCGCCGTTGCCGCCGGCCTGTTGCACGACTCGGTGGAAGACACGTCCGTCACCATCGTGGACATCCGCAAAGAATTCGGCGAGCAGGTCGCTCATATCGTCGAAGGCGTCACCAAAATCAGCAAAATCGACTTCGCCACTCGGGAAGAGCAGCAAGCCGAGAACCTGCGGAAGATGATGCTGGCCATGGTCGATGACATTCGCGTGGTGCTCATTAAACTCGCCGACCGCCTGCACAACATGCGTACTCTGGAACATCTGCCGGCCGATCGCCAGCACAAGATCGCGGAAGAAACCCTGGAGATTTACGCCCCCATCGCACACCGTCTCGGCATGGGCAAGATTCGCGGCGAACTCGAAGACCTGGGATTCCGCTTCCTCGATCCCCTCGGCTACGAGCAGGTGGAAAAATCGGTAAATGCCCGGCGCAAGGAAGGCGAGGCCTTCCTCGCCAAGATGCAGCAGACCATCGCCGACAAGCTGAAAGAAGCGGGTATCCAGGCCCGCGTCGAAAGCCGCATTAAGCGCCTGTTCAGCATCCACAAAAAACTGCAGCGCCAGCGCATCTCCGTGGACCAGGTCTATGACCTATGCGCCATGCGCGTCATCACGCGTTCGCTGCAAGATTGCTACGCCGTTCTCGGCATCATCCATAACCTGTGGCGTCCGGTCCCGGGACGTATCAAAGATTTCATCGCGATGCCCCGGCCAAACTTCTATCAGTCCCTGCACACTTCGGTGATTACCGAAGAGGGCACGCCGTTTGAAATCCAGATTCGCACCGAGGAAATGCACAAGATGGCGGAAGAAGGCATCGCCGCCCACTGGAAATATAAAGACGGCCCGGTCTCCGCGCAGGACGAGCAGCGCCTCGCATGGCTACGGCAGGTGGTCGAGTGGCAACGCGACGTCAGCGATCCCAACGAATTTCTGTCTACCTTGAAGGTCGATCTCTATCCCGAAGAAGTCTACACCTTCACTCCCAAAGGCAAAGTCGTAGTCCTGCCGCGCGACGCCACACCCATCGACTTTGCCTACACGATTCACACCGAGGTCGGCCACACGTGCATCGGCGCCAAGGTCAACGGACGGATGGTGCCGCTGCGCCACAAGCTGCATTCCGGCGACATCGTCGAGATTCTCACTCAGCCCGGCCACAAGCCCAGCCGCGACTGGCTCGGGCTGGTCAAGTCTTCCCGCTCGCGCAACAAGATCAAGCACTGGCTCAATGTTCATCAGCGCGAGCGCGCGATTGAAATCGGCCGCAAGCTGATCGAAAAAGAAGCGCGCAAATACCGCATCGCGCTCAAAGAAATCAAAGACGAGGACCTGCAGAAGGTCGCATCCGGCTACGGCCTGGGCAAGGCCGACGATCTCATGTCGGGAATCGGCTACGGAAAATATTCCGCGCGGCAGGTGCTGGCTCGCTTGTTGCCTGCAGGGGCGACGCACTCCATCACCGGCGACATCGAATCCGAGGGCCTGACCTCGCAACCCGGAGGAATTGCCAGCGTCGTGCGCCGCGTCTTCGGCGATCACAACGCCATCACCGTCCGAGGGCAGGGCGACATGATGGTTTATCGCGCCCGATGCTGTAATCCCATCCGCGGAGAAAGCATCGTCGGCTACATCACACGCGGCAAAGGCGTGGCCGTGCATTCCATCAACTGCCCCAACGTTACAAACCTTCTCTACGAACCCGAGCGCCGCATTGATGTGGAGTGGGCCCGCGACGACACTACCCCGACAGCTTACCCGGTGAAGCTCACTGTCTTCTGCGACGACCGTTTCGGAATGCTGAAGAGCATTACCGGGGTGATTGGCGACGCCAAGAGCAACATCCGCAACATCACCGCGCATACATCCAACAGCCAGGCCAGCGTCGAAGTCGTTCTCGACATTGCCGACCTGAAGCACATGGAGCAAATCATCGCCGGCCTGCGCAAAATCCCCGGCGTGCATGAAGTGCAGAGATTGCAGAAAATCTGAAAGCAGTTCTCAGTTGTCAGTTCTCAGTGAAAAGCTAAAGACTGCCGTGTTAGATTGAATCCTCCGAGTTCTCAGCGGCTTTTCTGCTGAGAACTGACAACCGAGAACTGAGAACTGCCTTTATGCGCGAAATCATTTCCACCAAAGACGCCCCGCAAGCCATCGGTCCTTACTCGCAAGCCATCAAGGCCAACGGATTCGTGTTCGTCTCCGGCCAAGTCGCGATCGATCCTGCGACTCAGCAGGTGATCGCGGGCGACGTGGCCGCACAGACCGACCGCGTCCTGCGTAATCTTTCAGAAATTCTGGAAGCCGCGGAAAGCGGCCTGGGGAAGGTCGTCCGTTCGACGGTCTTTTTGAAGAACATGGGCGATTTCGCCGCCATGAACGAGGTCTACGGCAAGTACTTCAGCACGGTGCCGCCCGCGCGCTCCACAGTCGAGGTCGCTCGTCTGCCGAAGGACGTGCTGGTGGAAATCGACGTAATCGCACTCGCATGACAAAGACCGTAACCGCAGAGAACACAGAGAGACACAGAGGAAATTCAAAGCTCCCTGTGTTCCTCAGTGCCCTCTGTGGTTAAGATTTGTTTGGAAAGCACACATGACGAAGAATCTAATCGGGACAGGAGTTATCGTTTTCGTTCTTGTGGGTGCAGTCCTCGCGCAAACGCCCACCCACAAACCCATTCAGGTGGTGCGCCCCAACACGAAGGCTCCCACCAAAGTTACGGGCGACGGCATCAAAACCGAATCCGGGCTGCAATACTGGGACATCAAGATCGGCCTCGGCCCCTTCGCCAAAGCTGGAGACCACGTGAAGGTTCACTACACCGGTTGGCTCACCACCGGCAAGAAGTTCGACAGTTCAGTCGACGCGCACCAGCCCTACGAATTTACGCTGGGACAAGGCGAAGTCATCAAAGGATGGGACGAAGGGGTGGCCGGTATGAAAGTCGGCGGCAAGCGCCAGTTGCGCATTCCGCCCGAACTGGCCTACGGAGCGGAAGGCCATCCGCCGCAAATCCCGGAGAATGCCACGCTCATCTTCGACGTGCAGTTGCTCGCCGTCAAATAAAAACATTAACCATAGAGCGCACAGGGGGACGCAGAGGAACAAAAGCCTCTGGGGAACTCCGTGTCCTCTGTGGTTGAGGGTTTTTCTACGCTTTGACGACTTTGCCGCTGCGCAGGCAGGACGTGCAGACGCGCATGCGCTTGGTGGCCGCGCCCACGCGGGCATGCACCGGACGCAGGTTGACGTTCCAGCGCCGCTTGGTGACGTTGTGCGCGTGGCTGATGCGGTTTCCCGCTTGCGGCTTCTTGCCGCAGATATCGCATTGTTGTGCCATGACGACTCCCAGAAAATTCAGATCTTGTAGGGCAAACTTAAATTTTACAGGAACTTGAGCGGATTCGGCAATCCCGAGTGGCGGATCCAAGAGCGCAAAGGCCCCGATCTCTCGGAGCCAACCAAATTTTGAATATTTACAGCACCCTGCGACACTCTGGATTTTAATTCGACCAGATTTCCAGTCAAGTTACTTTTGTAGAGCTTATCCTTCCCTCGGCTCCCTCGTGCGATACTTATCCTATGCAGTCCCCGCTTCAAGCCGCCACCGCGGCCACTGATCCCAAGTCCGTGAAGGTGAATCTCACAACCGGCACGGGAGTGGATATCGAGTGGAACGACGGCCACATCTCGCACTATAGCTTCGTTTACCTGCGCGATGCCTGCCCTTGCGCCATGTGCGAGGACGAGCGCGGCAAGGCTGGACGCCGGCCCGGCGATCCCGTCACAGCCGCCCCCGGCGCGCTGCTGATCTTCAAACCCCATGCCAAGCCCATCTCAGCCGAAGGCGTGGGCAAATACGCCATCAAGTTCTCGTGGAACGACAATCACGATCTCGGCTTGTATTCGTGGAAGTTCCTGCGTGAAGTCTGCCCGTGCGCACAGTGCAAAGCGGCGCGGGCAGCGAGTTAGCGACGAAAGTCCGCTGAGTGGGTTTACACAAAAGAAGTACCGGAGGACGGCATAATCCGGGGACCTGATATCGCGCTCAAAGGTCACTAGCATTCCTAGCCATGAGTTCGTCTAAGCCAATCTCCGCCGTGCAGTCCGTGGTCAACGACCTGCTGGCGGACCTCCATGCCAAAGGCGGCTGTGAGAAAGTCGGACTTACGCGCGAATCCTTAACTGTGATCCTCTGCGAGGTGGGTGCCAAACATACCACGGCAGCGACTTCCGAGAGCGAACTCCGCACATTCTTCTTAAGCCTTCGAATCGACGAACTCGCCTTGGCCCGCGCCTGCGCCGCCGGCGACAATACCGCATGGGAAATCTTCCTCACGCGTTACCGCGAAAAACTCTATCTGTCGGCCCTCCGCATCGCCCGCGAAGACTCCGCTGCCCGCGAACTGGCCGACACTCTCTACGCCGATCTTTACGGCACCAATACCCGCGACGGCCAGCGTGTCTCCAAACTCGCGTCCTACACCGGTCGGGGATCGCTGGAGGGCTGGCTGCGCACCGTTCTGTCCCAAGAATATGTGAATCGCTACCGCCGCACGAAGCGCCTGGTAAGTCTGGACGAAGAATCCGAAGAGGGCATCCAGTTCCGCGCCCCCGATCCCGAACCGGTTCCACCCGCCGACCCTCGCCTGGCGCAGGCGACCGACGAGGCCCTTGCCCTTCTCTCCGGCGAAGATCGCACAATTCTGAGCGCGTATTATCTCGACGGCCGCACCCTGGCCGAGATCGCCCGGATCCTCGGGGTTCACGAATCCACCATCAGCCGTAAAGTCGACAAGCTGGCCAAGTCGCTGCGCAAGCAGATTGTTGCGGCCCTGGTACGGCGCGGCATGTCGCGCCGTCAGGCCGAAGAAGCCCTGGAAGTGGACGTCCGCGACCTGCAGGTGGATATTCGCCGAAGCCTGACGCAAGAATCGTCTTCTGCCGCGTTCTCTGAGAAGAGAATAGAAGCCAGAGTCCGGGAAGGGCCGGGATAGAAAAAGAGCCGCGCCTTGGAAGCGTTGAGAACGAGTTAGAAGCTAGTAGCTAGTAGCTAGAAGCTGCGATGCAAGACGTCCCCAAAATCGTGCGCGATCGCCTAAGGGCTGCAACGTCCGCCGTCACTCATCCCGACGCGGACGTACTGACGGCCTTCGCCGAGCGGTCGCTGTCCGCTGACGAACGAACCGTCGTTCTCGATCACCTTGCCCGCTGCGGCGATTGCCGCGACATTGTGGCGTTGTCTTTACCTGCGACTGAGCCGATGGCGACCGCCGTGAGACCCGGCGCGCGAGGGTGGCTGACTTGGCCCGCTCTTCGTTGGGGATTTGTGGCTGCCGGCGTCATCGCCATTACCTCGCTCGGGATCGTTCAGTATCAGAGGCGGGCGGGACATCTGGCCTCAAAATCAATCGCCCACTTGGAAGTTGCCTCCAATGAGGCTAGGCACCAATCGTTGGCTCCGTCCTCTTCTTCCGGCCCCGCCGCGAAGTCCGATAAGATCCAGACTCCTCCGCCTTCTGCTGTTGCCAACTTTGTTGGTGCTCCGGCTGCGACGATCGACGAGAAAAGGATCAACGAAAAGAAGAGCACGCTTCACGCCGAAGCGCCGCGAGTGCCTGTACCCCAGCCACAGGTGAGTGTTGGTCACGGCGCGACATTGGCCGTGGGCGGGACACTCGCTCATGGTCCAAGGCTGGCGAATCAATGGCAGCAACAAAACGCATTCCAGAAGCAAACTCCCGTCCCTGCGCCGCCGTCGCCCTTCGCTAAGCGAGCCGCTGGCGGTCGACCGGCGAATATGCACGTGCCCGAGGTCGCCGAGACTGTAGCGGTAGAGAGTCAGTCAGCCGGAGTCGAAGCGCAAACTCAAAATCTGGATGCAGGTCAGACTCAAAACCAGCCTGCGGCGCCGCAGCCGTCGGGCGAGGATTACGTTTTGGCCCGGGTCGGCAAGGCTAAACCTGCCGTAACCACCCCGACCGCGCATGGTGCCGCTCCCGTATCCACGGCGGCGACTCCCACTCCTCCTCAAGCGATCGGCGGCCCAGTCCTGGCTTCGTCCGTAACTGTCCCGCGCTGGACCATCAACTCTGCTGGCGCGTTGCAGCGCTCTTTCGACGAGGGCAGCACGTGGCAGGATGTCGATGTGAACGCCAATCCCGTGTCCATAGGTGGGACGCGTCTCGAAGTTGCAGCGAAGACTTCGCGGCCGAAAGTGAAGGACACAGAAGTGACGCGGAATCGGGCTGCCACCTTCCGCGCTGTCGCTGCCAACGGCATGGACGTTCTGGGCGGGTGGGTCCGGCGGAGTCCTTTATCATTCGCTGGACGCCGGCGACCACTGGACCCGCGTCGTGCCCGCCTCAGCCGGCACGGTTCTCACCGGTGATGTCGTCAGCCTGGAATTCCCCGACATGCAGCGCGGAAAGGTTTCGACCTCCACCGCCGAAATCTGGACCACCACCGACGACGGCCAGACTTGGCAGAAACAGTAGCCTGCTCCACGTCCCTTATCTATAGCGTTACCTCGGTCATCTTCAGATTAGCTCTGCGCTAACTTCATTACCAAAGTGACGTTTACACCAAGTGAGAAGGGCCATAGTATCCATCTCGTGGTTTGGCAGTTCTGGGGGAGGGCTGCCGAGGCGTCCTCGACTGAAAAGTCGGGGGCGCTGTTTTTTTGTCCTCGAACCGGGGAGAGCGCGTCTACTTCGATCCCCGGCACGCCGCACAATATCCGCCAATCTCCAGCCGCGAAATCAGTACCCGGAACCTGCAGTCTCTCTCTACCTGCTGTTTGAGCCTCTCAAAACTGTCACTCACAAATTCCGTGATCTTGCCGCAGCGCAAACAAGCCATGTGGATGTGGTCGCGCTCCAACTTGCGCTCATAATAGTGTCCCTCGCCATTGAGGTGCATCAGGTCGAGTTCGTCGATCAGTCCTTGCCGCTTCAGCAGTCGTAGCGTTCGATACACCGTGCTGCGGTCGACGCTGGCATCGATCCTCTGAGCCTTGCGCAGAATCTGGCTGGCATCCAGATGCTTGCTAGCCGTTTCCATGACGCTCAAGATGGCGCGCCGCTGCTGTGTCATGCGGATTCCACGCTCGGCGAAGTGAGCCTGCAATCGGCCCGGCATCTCCGTCTGCGGAAGTGGCATTGCAATCCTCGCCTGTCGCAACTGGTCGCAAAGGCGTTGCGACGAATTCTTCCGTCGGCTCTTGACCGCTACGCAAGCCTACGGCAGTATGATCAATATAACTTAGATGCGACTCAGTTGCAACTAGGACTTGTGGTTCTGAGACGATCCAAAACCAACGCCAGGGAACGCCATTTGTTACGACTAAGTCGCATCTGGGCTAACCAGGCTGCTTCTTGGATCGCTTCCCGCTGCCTCGTAAATTCTTTGCCAGGAAGGGATCAAACTCTCCGCTTGAACATGGTCAGCTTTCAAATCTTATTTCCGTTCCCACGGTGGCGATGCCCCGAGTCTGATGCGACGTGGTGTTCTTTTGCCCGCAGGGCTTTCTCCTTCGGCCTGCTCGCTCTCGCTGCGATCACTCTTCCTGCTCGAGCCCAGGAGAACGCCTATATCGTGACCTACGACCACTATCTCGAGGAACCCGGCAGCCTCGAGATCGAGTACTTCTCGACCTTCGGTACGCAGCGCGGCGCCAACGACTTTCACGCCTTCTGGGCTGAGTTCGAGTACGGCGCTACCGCCTGGTGGACCACCGAGGTCTATTTCGACGGCCAGACCACATTCAGCGACAGCACCATCTTCACCGGCTTCCGCTGGGAGAACCGCATCCGCGTCCTTCAGCGCGAGCACTTTGTGAATCCGGTCCTCTACATCGAATATGAGCAAACCAGCGGCGCCGACAAGATTCTGAAGGAAGTGGAAGGTCACGATGTCGAGGCCGATTACGCTGTGCCCAACGCCTTGGCCCGCCGGGAACACGATCACGAACTGGAATTCAAACTGCTCCTCTCCAGGACCTTCGAGGGGTGGAATATCGCCGAAAACACCATTGCCACCAAGAACGTGACCGGCGGAAACCCCTGGGAGTTCGGATACGCGATCGGTGCCGCCCGCCCCCTGGCCCTGAAAGCTTCCGTCCAGCGGTGTAGTTTCTGCCGCGAGAATTTCGTTGCCGGAGTGGAGATGTATGGTGGCCTTGGTGACCGCGATAGTTTTGGTCTGTCCGACACGTCCCACTACTTGGCGCCGGTGGTCGCCTGGAACCTGCCCTCGGACTGGACACTTCGCCTATCACCGGGTTTTGGTCTGAACGACAACAGCCACTGCTTCCTGCTGCGCTGGGGCGTCTCCCGCGAGTTCTCCGGCTTCGGCTCCGCGATGAGCCGCCTGCTAGGAGGCCGCCCATAATCGCAAAGTTGATGATGGCCAAGGTGATAAAGCTAACGCTGAGCACGAGAAAGCGAAGGTCTCATTGTGAACGCATCTTCGGAACGCTGCCCGTTTCCGCGGTCGTTCTGTTTCTTGCCCTTGGTGTTGCCGCGGCTCAGACGGGGAAGTCCGCCGACACCAGGAAAGGCAATTCCGTCTATGCGGAGCTGGCGAAAGCTCCCAGGAAAGCGGCCGCTCGTCATAATCCCCTGCAGGCCGATCCCGATGCCGTCGCGGCAGGTGCCAAACTCTTCGCTTTGCATTGTGCCGAGTGCCACGGAGACATGGCCGAGGGTGGGGAAAAGGCTCCTAGCCTGCTCGCTCCCGAGGTGCAGCAGGTCACTCCCGGCACCCTCTTCTGGCTGCTGACCAACGGCGTGGTCCGCCGCGGCATGCCGGTATGGTCCAAGCTCCCTGAACCCCAGCGCTGGCAACTGGTTTGCTTCATCAAGTCCCTGACCCCGGTCCCCCCGGCTAGTGCAAACAGCGAAAAGTCCCCTGATCCTTGACCGTCGGAGGTTCTCTGCGACTTTCCCGCCTCCCCAGGCATCCAATACCGGTGTTACGATAATAAGTTCGACTCCCTCAAGGGACGCACTTATACCGATCGCCCGGCAGCGCAGCCCGATGGAGCGTGCGCCGACAGCGCGACGTTTACAACGAGGAGAAACAAATGGCAGGCAAGGAAATCGCCGAAGGAACCAAGAAAATGGCAGGCAGCGGAATCGTCGAAGTGACCGATGCGAACTTCGACCAGGATGTTTTGAAATCGGACAAGCCCGTTCTCGTGGACTTCTGGGCAACCTGGTGCGGCCCCTGCCGCGCTATCGCCCCGATTGTCGAAGAACTGGCGACCGAGTATCACGGCAAGATAAAGATCGGCAAGATGGATGTCGACTCCAACAGCTCCACCCCGATGCGCTACAAAGTCACCGGCATCCCGACGCTATTGGTCTTCAAGGGAGGTCAGGTGGTTGAGCAAATCGTCGGCTACCGTCCCAAGGACGCCATCGCCCAGGCCCTGAACAAGCACATCGGGTAAGACAGTCTTTAGCCATCAGCAGTCAACCAAGAACGCTCGGGATTTGATCCCGGGCGTTGCTGTTTTACGAAACCTGCCCGCTGCTCTATAATCCTCGGCGATGCGCCGCCAACTTCGCTTTCTTCACACCGCCGCGCTTCTGTGCCTCTTAGGGATGGCGGCCCATGCCCGTGGGACAGACTTAGAGCAGCAACTCCGCGATCGATATCAAGGCAAGACCTTCTTGCTGCGGGGCTTCAACACCACAAATCGTCTAAGATACGATGCGACGGCTGCGCCTGTCGGCGATGTAACCTCCGGAGAGTGGACGGTTGATGGCTTTGTTCAGCCTTACGATGTCCGTATTTCAGACCAGAACCTGAAGATAAGGGCACGGCGGCTGATGGTTTCGGGCGGACGAAGCGGGTTCCAGTTCCACGTCGAAAGCCAATCCGAAAAAACACAACAAGAACCCGAAAAAGTCGGACTCCCTCGAGATTGAAGTTGCGCTGCCTCAGGTCAATCCTTCCGCCGAGCAAATAGACGCCGCCCTGTCGAAGGTTTTTCTCACTGCACAGGACAACTTCGCAGACTTGGTTCCCGACTACTGGAAACTTTGCGTTGCAGAGGGTTTGGCCGGCAAGAATGAAAACTGCCGCTTTTCTCCAGAAGTGGCTGCCGTGCCAGGCATAGCTTCTCTAGTCGGAAGCAATCCTGCAACCGAGGCCCCGCACGGATCAGGTTCGTCACCTGCGACTTCGCGCGAGTCTCCGGCAGTGAAGCTACCAGATTCCACATCTGGCGGCGTGTTCCGCATCGGTCACGGCGTCAGTCCGCCGCATGTGGTCTTTTCCCCAGAGCCACAGTTCAGCGAGTCTGCGCGCCAAGCGAAATACCAGGGGACCGTAGTCCTGGCGCTCGTCGTGAACAAGGAGGGGCGCCCCACGAACATCCACATCACGGCTCCTCTCGGATATGGCCTCGATGTGAAAGCTGTTCAGGCCGTCGAAACCTGGAGATTCAAGCCAGCGGAGAAAGACGGCCAGCCCGTAGCGACAGAAATCGCGGTGGAAATAAGCTTCCACCTGTACTGAAAAGAATCAAATCGTGAGAGTCGGAATCTGAGAGCTGAGAGCTGAGAACTGCTAATACTTCCGCAGCACCCCAATCACCCGCCCCTGCACATCCACCGCCGCCGCCGGCACAATGATCGGCTTCATATTCACGTTTGAGGGCTGCAGCCGGATGTTGTCGCCTTCCCGGTAAAAGCGCTTCAGCGTGGCGTCGCTCGAATCCACCAGAGCGACCACAATGTCGCCGTTGTGCGCGGTGCGGGCCTTTTCCACGAGCACGTAGTCGCCGTCGAGAATAGCCTCATCCTGCATCGAGTCGCCCCGCACCTCCAGCACAAACACTTCTTTCGAGCGCACAAAATCCGCCAAGGAAATCGTCTCGTTGCTCTGCACCGCTTCGATCGGCTGACCGGCCGCAATGCGACCCACCAGCGGCAGCACGACCGCGGTATTCACGCTCATCGCCTGCTTGAGCCGTCCCTTGGGAGGCAGCAGGTCAATCGAGCGGCTACGGTTATAGTCGCGCGTCAGCAATCCCTTTTTCTCCAGGTTCGTGACATGCTTGTGCACCGTTGCCAGAGAGGTCAACTCCAGCCCTTTGCCAATCTCCTCAAACGACGGAGAGTATTGGTGCTCCGCCACAAATCGCGAAATGAAGTCGTATACTTCCCGCTGTCTGCGTGTGATGGCCATGCCGCCATTATTGGCGAACAGAAGGCGAAAAAGCAAGCAGGAAATTATTTGGGTCGCACTTTGAGGCTGAAACTTTTGGCCGCTTCGCAACTGCAATCTGCGTTTCACTCCAAGGAACTGGCGCTCCAATACAATGAACGCGTGAACTCGACGCTATCCATTTTCCGCGAACCCAGCGCCGGCGAAAAAATCTTCAACCGCCTTTTCGGATTCCTCGTCGGTCTCGGTCTGGGATTCTCCTACAACTACCTGCTCGAAGTTCGCGGACGGGAAACCGGTAAGCTCTACTCCACTCCTATCAATCTGCTGGAGCTGCAGGGCAAGCGTTACCTGGTCGCTCCGCGCGGGCGAACGCAGTGGGTGCGAAACGCCGAGGCCGCCGGAGAAGTCACGCTAAAGAAGGGAAGCACGCGCCGGAAATTTCACTTGCGTCCGATTTCCGACGCGGAGAAGCCGCCGATCCTGAAAGCCTACCTCGACACTTTCCGCCGCGAAGTGCAGCGCTACTTTCCGATCCCGGCAGGTTCGCCTGCAGAGGCATTCGCCGTGATCGCGGAGAGTTACCCAGCTTTCGAACTTCTGCCGTGTTGACTCTGTTTGTCCGGAAGCTTGCATTTGTCGCGGCCTCTACCGGCAGAACTCGAACTCGTGCCCTTCCCAAGAAAATTGCTGGAAACGCGAGCGGGCATCGCTGCGGCACTTTTGCAGGAGGCAAGGCGCATATTTGGCGCAGCCGAGGGCAAGGTAACCTTGGCACAGCCGTCAGGATGCCGGCTCTACTGATTCGCGCTACTTTCTGCCCGCGTCGTGATCCACTTCGCCGGCGCTTTTTAGCGTGACCTGATCGTTCGAGAGCGCGCCACTCTTTGGAGTCTGGACTAGCGGTTCCGACTTCGGGATTTGGGGCTTTGAGACTTCTCGCGCGTCGTTGACGTGAGCGTAGCTGATTGGAGTGATCATAGGGATAGGATCGGCAGTGGGTGCGGAATCTTTAGCGAATCGGGGCGGGATTGGTGATCTTTGGTAAGGGTTACCGAGGTAAACATGAAAAATCCGGTAATCGGGAAGTGCGCACTTTGCTTGGCGCAAGCTGAGCTGCGAGAAAGCCATTTCGTCCCCAAAGCACTCTATCGGTTGGTCAGAGCCGGTACGAGAGGGGAGCATCCGTTGCAGATTACTGCCGAAGGAGAATGTCAACTTCAAGGCAAGCCGTCCAGCGACTCCTCTGTGCTGAGTGTGAAAAGAGGTTTGATCAAAATGGAGAGAATTGGGTGCTAAGGCACTGCTATCGAGGCCGCGGTGTGTTCAGGCTACGCACGCTGCTTGAGGAATCGACTCCAGTCCATGCTGATGCCGACACGCGCATCTACGCCGCGACCTTGGTGAAGAGCGTGAGCATCGAATCCCTGGTTTATTTCTGTACTAGCGTGTTCTGGCGGGCCTCAGTTATGGACTGGTGGTCGTCGGGCAAAAAGTACGAGCAAATCAGTCTGGGAGATCGGTATCAGGAGGAGATTCGGCAATATCTGCTCGGTGAGGGCGAATTTCCCCAGAATGCAGCTGTGACGATAATTCTTTCCACGCTCCACCAGCCTGTTATTGCATTCAATTTCCCGGTTTCTGTCCGGATTGAGACTCTGCCGTTCTCATCGTCTCCACATTCCCGGGATGACATTCTTGTTACTCGTAGGTAAGGACGTTCCGCAATTATTTGGGTAGGCTTGCATCCTTCGGGCTCCGGCTCATCCAATTTTTGTCAGCAAAGCGAAGGACGAGCGTGTTCAAAGGGAGATCATGAGACTAATGGGCAAGGCGCCTCCAGCGTGGGCTGAGCATCCATTGGTCGAGGGCACCGAAAACCCCTAACCGATTGCCCGTGCGATTGACCGGCAAGACGAGATCAATATGGCCGACCAAACTTACAACGTAATCCTCCCCGACAAGGGCGTGCCCATCAAGGCCTGGACCAAGGGCGTCCCGCTCGAGGATGCGGCGCAGAAGAAGTTGCCCAACGTGGCTTCGCTGCTGGTTCTCTTCAAGTGGTTGGCAGAGATGTCCGACGCGCACGGGGCATTCGCGCGAAGCAGGATCAATCGGTAGTCAATTTACCCGTTCTTTCGGAATAGAACTGTGCGATCTTTGAGAGCCTTGCCACCTGGATCGGAGGGCGCTTCGAACCCGATGCGGCGACGGTTGGGCTCTTCGGGACTCATGAGTTCGCGGATTGCGTCCATCAAGTCCTGGATATCGGCGTCATGACTCTCCAGACGGCGTTCCAGTTCCGCCAGCTTCGTCAGGATATGGCGGTTCCCGGCGATGGCGCGACGCATACGCACAAAAGCGAGAACGACAAACACGCTCATTTCGATCGCGCGTTCGGAGGTCAGCACTGTGGCCGCCATGATCGCACCGTGTTCGGTAAAGGCGTAGGGACGATAACGCGCGCCGCCATGTCCTTCACTTGAGATCACATTTTGTGATCTCAAGATTTTCAATTCGTGTGCGGAGAGTTGAAAGCGAAAGGCGAGAGGAAATCGTTTCGCATTGCGCTTGACCTGCTGATTCAGGTGCCTGACTTGTACGCCGTATAGTTCGGCGAGGTCCATGTCGAGTATGACTCTCTGCCCACGAAGAACGAAGATTCTCGAATCAACTTTTCTTGCGACCACAATCGCTGTTTTCGCCATATTTTAGAACTCGTTTCGTTTCAAACTTGAGATCACAAATTGTGATCTCAAGTTTTCGAGAAGTGGTTAGCAGCAGAATAGCAGCCGGCTGTATGTTGCAGCACCGCGAAAGTTCATTTCCAAACCGAGAACTTCCCATTACATTGCCCCGCGATTTGTCGGATGTACCTCCGCCACGGCATCAAGCAAACTTCGGCAACGACTGGAGACCCGTGAGGAATCGGGTGAGCGTAGGGGACGATGATTACGGTTCGACGGAGTTGGTAGGTACTTGGGACATAGCTGGGCAACCAGTGTGAGTCGTTCAGGAAGGCAAGACCACGGCGTGGAAGGTCCTGACAGGTGATCCACTGTTTGAAAACAAGGCCGCGGCCGATTCGCTCCTTCTCCAGGTACTTCACCATTTCATCGGAAGCGACGTTAGGAGTCACAGCGCAGTTTTCGGGAAGGGATATGACAGCTTCTTCTGATCGGGTCAGCAACGGCAAACACGAGGGGTGCAGCTGCAATGCAAGCAGGACCAATATGGCTACTGCAACGGCTCCAGCAATGAGGAGGCTCCAGAGGTGCTCGTGCTTAGCTTTGTTTGGGAGCTGTTCCGAATCATCGGTGCTGTGCGAGATAAAGGCGAACACGAGAATCCCTCTTTGAGTCCCAGAGAGGAAGAAATATCCGGCACTGGTTCAGTCGTTGCTGCCCGCGCCGGCAGCGAAGAAGCTCTCGTCCGGCTTGGTCTCTACTTTTTCCGGGACTGCGTCGGCGGCCACGTCCTGAGCGAACTCGCGGCGGCGTTCCGGGCCCTCACGCTCGATCGCTCTCACGCGGCGGGCGGGCATGTTGCTGGGCTCGAGGCTGGTGATGCGGCCGTCGCGTACCTGAATTTGCGCGCGGAACCAGTCCGTGCGATACATTCGGCCCGCGGCATAGAACGTCATGGAGGCGGCGATAGGGCCTTCAAATTCCTCTCCCGTGCACGCCAGAATGCGGCGGCCCATTTCCTGCGACCAGGTCAGGCCGCCGACCAAAGGATCGTTCAAGCGGCAGCGTTCAAACGGCACGGCATGCGAGAGCTTGCGCAATTGCAGCAATTGCAGCAGGACCGACGTTTTCGCCAGATTGGTGACGATGATTTTGGCCTCGGTCGCCGAAACCCGTTCCATCTTGATGTGGATGTCCGGTGACCACTCGCGCTCGAATTCTTCGCGGGCCAGGGCCAGGCCTTTGTCGGTCGCCTCGACGTAGCGCAGCGTGGCGCGGGCCAGAATCACGCTGAAAAGGCAGGTCACAACCGTGGCGATGACCGGAATGTAGCTGATCAGTGTGGAAAACGGGATGCGAGACAAGTCGATCAACTGCATGTGCATAGACGAGTGGCTCCTGCGAACACAAGTCCGAACGGGGGAAACGATCTCGACGAGTCTATCCAGAGCCCGCTTGGGGCTCCAGATGCGGATGGTGTGAGACCGGTAACCGGCGCGGGGCCGGGACTTTGGTAACTGAGCCGAGCGCGGGTTTGGCAGCGTGCATAGGCTCTCTCGAATTCCCCGCCCCTCCGACTTCGCTCAGGCCAGGTTTTTGCCGCATAGAACGCGGCAGGGTGGGGGACCCATGGGTTTTTCTTGGGGAAAAGACGCGGGCGGGGGCGCCCGCGCCACATGGGCTATTCCAGAACGCTGTCGTCCAGCTTTTTCTTGCCCCAGTCGGCGGCGGCTTGCACGAACGCCAGAACAACAGGGTGCGGTTTTTTCTCGGTAGACGACAATTGCGGCTGGAAGAGAGTGGCCAGGTAAAAGCGGTGCGTCGGCGATTCGATCGCGCGGATTTCGCCCTGGCCGCCGCGCGCCACGACGGGGAATCCCGCTTCCATGGCCGCCCATTCAAAGTCGGGATTGATTTCGAAGTTGCAGAAGAACTCTTCGGTCACGACCTCTTTGTCTTTTCCGTAAAAAGACTGCAGGTAGGAACCGGGGCGAAGCCGAATCTCCGGGACGGCGCCGGATAGCTTGGGGGCATCGCCCTTGCGATCGGGCACGGCACAGGCGACAGGATAGATGATGATGTTCTTGGAGCCGGAATTGTTCTCAGCACTGTCGGCGTCCTGAATCTTAAGGACGTTGCGGGCGAATTCGATGAAGGCGTACTGAAACCCGCCGCACGTTCCGAGGAAGGGCCAATCGCGGCGGCGGGCGAACTCGATCCCCTTCAGCATGCCGTCGAAACTCTTGTAGGGGCTGCCGGGCGATGCCCACAGGCCGTCGAAACTTTCGAGCATCCTTTCGGCTGTGTCGGCGGTTAGCGATGGAGTCGGCAGCCACTCCGATTCGACCTCCATCTGGAGCTTGTGGGCGGCATGTTGCAGCGAGTCCGTGGTGGCGTGGTGCGAGCGGAAATCGGCATTAAAGTCACCCAGGATTCCAATGCGGACGGCGTCGCTCACGGGTTGATTGTACTAGAGCGTGACAAAACGCCTAGGCGGGAGTGGGTGACTGCGAGGTTAGAAGCGTGGTGCGGGAGCGCGCGGTCAGCGCAAACGCTCAATCCCCAAAAAGAAATAGAGGCTGAGCAGGGCGAGCGCGGGGCCGCCCCAGATCATCACAGCGCATTTCCAGCCCAGGGAGCGGGCGACTTCCTGCTGGCTGCGCCAGGAGATCAGGAAGGTTTTGTTGTTGGTTCCCTTCATCAGCACCACCGGCGGATGCGGATCGAAAGCGTTCGTCTGTGCTGCAGAACGGGTATCCCCGTTGGAGCCGTTGTCGTTTCCGCTGGGCGCGGCCGTTGTCGGGTCGGCTAGGACCTGCACCCCGCTTGCCCCGGGCACTCCCGCTGCGGCCCATGCTGCGGGATTCGAGATTCCCGCCTTCATCAGGGCCGCCGCCACTTTTTGTTGCTGAGTCATCTCCAAAGCTGACGTCGGGACGGATTGAGGAGACAGTCGGATTAACTGATGCGGAGAAGCGTCGGATTGAGTCGCGAGCCGCGGGGACGGAGAGTCGAAGTCAAAGTCCCCGCTTCCCCCGCGCATGGGAAACGAAATAGAACCGATCGACAGTGAGAGTGCACGGCTAGAAAACGAATTGACGGGTTCGCTGTCCTGCACCGGCTGGGGGCCGACTTCCAGACCCGGATTCTCGCTCAGAGTGCCCAGAATGAACAGCGAATTCTTGGGCTTGATGCAGTACTCTTCCACCTTGATTTTGTTGTTGGTGACAATGCCGTGGCGCGCCAGGAAGCTGCGAACATTGTCCGGCGAGGGATCTTTTGTGGTGAAGAACGAATCGCAGAATTCCTGTTCAAAATCGCGATGCAAGTCGAGGTCGGCTCCTCGTGGATCGACCAGCACGCGTCCGCTGTTGTCGTCGACGAAGAAGGGCACGTGCATGCACTCCGCGGCGACCTTAACCCATTGTTTATTCTTGCCGTTTTGTTTCCACTCCCAGACCAGTGTGCGGTAGTAGTAACACGGGCGCGCCGTGATGGGCGCGATCATGGTATATGGACCGACGGCGAGGCCGCTGACTTCCACCATTCCCATCGACGCGCTGCGAATCTTCGAAAATGGAGTGTCGAGAATCAGGCGGCGACGCTGCAGCAGCCGGAATCCGTAGACGAAGAGGCCGATGCCAGCGCAGAAGCCGATGCCGCACCAGATCAGCAATCCGGTCGGATCCGACGAGTGCAGGATTAAGAAAGAGAAAGTCACCGATGGAGTCCCGGGGCAGGCGACAACCCGCCCCTAGTCAGGCTAGCGAACAGGGGACTTGAGTGGCACCAGAAAACGGCACGATTCTCTTACGTTGGTAATGCGAACGTGATCGGTGGCTGGATGAAGTTTCGGCTCAGACTCCCGGGGGCGTTACGCCCCCGGGACAGCCGGAGGATGCCAGCGCTACGCCTTGTGTGGGATCACCAGACGTCACATCTCTTGCCTTCCGGCCGCACCATCGGTGCGTCCGCTTTGCAACTCCATGCCGTCTGGAAGTCCGGCAGGTTCGAGAGTGGGCCGATGACCCGGTACTTTGCGATTGGGTGGGGGTCGCTCTGCACCATCAAACGCTGCGCTTCGATGCGGATCTCGTCACCGCGGAATTGTCCCCAGGCGATGAAGAATTGCTGCTCGGGCGTGAAGCCGTCGATATCCGCCGGACGCGGCTTGCCTTCGAACGATTTCCGATACGCGAGATAAGCGATCCTGGCTCCGCCCAGGTCGCCGATGCTTTCGCCCAGTACCAGCTTGCCGTTGTGGTGTACGTCTTTCTCGATGTAGTAATGATCGAACTGGTCGGCCACGCAGGCCGCGCGCGCCTGAAAGTTTTTCAGGTCGGAGTCCGTCCACCAGTTGCGGAGGCGCCCGAGATAGTCGTACTGCGCGCCTTGATCGTCGAAGCCGTGAGAGATCTCGTGCCCGATCACGACGCCGATGGCGCCATAGTTCACGGCGTCAACGGCTTTCATGTCGAAGGCGGGCGGCTGCAGGATTCCTGCCGGGAAGACGATTTCGTTCAGCAGTGGATTGTAGTATGCGTCGGAAGTGGGCGGCGTCATGCCCCAGCGGCCGCGGTCGACGGTTTTGCCGATGGTGGCGCGATCGTCCTTTTCGACGAATTGTCTACCGGTGATCATGTCATCAAAGAACGCGTCGCGGCGAATCTCGACGTGGCTGTAGTCTTTCCACTTGTCGGGATATCCAATCTTGGGATTGAAGGTGGCGATCTTGGCCATCGCCTTTTCCTTGGTGTCATCGCTCATCCACGGTCGGCTGAGAATATCGTCGCGCATGGCCGCAAGCAGATTGCGCACCATGTCCTGCATGCGTGCCTTAGCCTCCGGCGGAAAATATTTCTCCACATATTTCTTGCCCAGGGCCTCGCCCAACAATTGGTCGGTCGATTCGACGCAACGTTTCCAGCGCGGCTTCATTTCGGTAGTGCCGCTCAGGTACTTTCCGTTGAAGGCGAAGTCCTCCTCGACGAATGGCGCGGAAAGAGAACTCGCGGTCGAATTCAGCAGCTGCCACTTCAAATACACTTTCCAATCCGCCAGCGGCGTCTGTTGCATCTGCCGGTCGACTTCCTGCATGAACTTGGGTTGATCGACGTTCATGTCGACATCGGTGGGCAGTTCTTTGTGTTTGAAATAGCTGGCCCAATCGAAATGCGGAGCCATGGCCTGCAGTTGGGCAAAGGTGGTGTTGTGATCGGTGGCAGACGGATCGCGCAGGGCAACGTTATCGAGCGAGGCCTCGGCTAACTTCGTTTCCATCCCCACGATGGTCTGCGCCGCGGCCATGGCGGACTTCTGGTCCCGCCCCGCAAGCTTGAACATGGCGGTGACGTGCTCCACGTATTTTTCTCGGGCTTCCTTGAAGCTCGGCTCGGGTTTCAGATAGTAGTCGCGATCGGGCAGGCCGAGGCCGCTTGCGCCCAGATCGGCCAGCACCCACGAAGGCTTATGCGGATCCTGCTGGCTGCCAAGCGCGAAGGGAACCTGTACGAGAATGTCGTGCAGTTCGGCCATCACCTGCTGCAGAGCGGCGATGTCGCGGGCAGCGTCGATCCTGACGAACAACGGTTTGACCGGCTCCATGCCGCGAGCATTTACGCGGGACTCATTCATGCAGGCGCCGTAGTAGTCGCCGATGATCTGTTCGGTACTTCCCTTGGGCGCGTTCTTGTCGGAGGCAGCCGCTTCCAAAATTTCGCGCAACTTGTCTTTGGAGGATTCTCCCGCGGCCCAGCGCTTGCTCCAACGAGTCATCGAAGCTGGAATTGGATTGTTGGCGCGCCAGGTGCCGTTGGCAAATTCGTAGAAGTCGGTGCACGGATCGGCCTTGCGGTCGAGATCAGTGACATCGATTCCGTGCAGAGAGGTTTGAGACATCGCTGAGGGCAAACAGAGACTAAGAACCAACAAGATGAAAGATGAAATTCGTAGAGCGTGCATGATTTTCTCTCCCGAGGGTTGGAAGCGAAATGTTTCCGAGCAGCCATTCTAGTCGAGGCGCTGGAAAACGTCTGGTTCGATTGGCTGCGAGGAAACCAGTGCCGGTAAACAGTGTAAAAATCGATTCGGGTCTGCACCTGTGCATCGGAATTTTCGACAAAAAAGGCCCGGCGGGAGCCGGGCCGTAAGCCATGCGGCATAGTGAAGCGGTCTAGAACGTAATCTGCGCTTTGATCTGGAGGGCGCGCGGCGAAGCGTCGCCACCCAGGAACGAACCGAAGATGCTGGTGGGCGGGCCTACGGTGCGGACGATGCTTCCGAACTGGGAGTTCGCAATATCGCCGATCGGCTGATCGAAGTTGGGATGGTTGAGCAGATTGAAGGCTTGTACACCAAACTCAAATTTCGCTCCTTCCCAGCGAGGGATGAGGAAGGTCTTCATCAAGCTCATGTCGGTATCGAAGAACATGGGGCCGTAGACCTGATTGCGGCGCTGGGTGCCGAAGGTTGCGACGCCGCCTGGACCGACCGGCGAGGTGAACTCGGAGGCAGTCAGGCATGGAGTAGTCGTCGCGGAAGAACCGCAAGAGAGAGGCCCGACCGAGGAGTCGGCAAACAGACTCAGGCCAGTGGCCGGGCCGTAGTTGTAGCTGCCGAGGGCTGCGGTAGACGCTCCATCAATGACAGTGAGGGGCAGGCCGGAGCGGGCAAAGACGGTCCCGGAAATCGTCCAATCGAGCAAGGTGCCCATCAAGCCATGCAAGTGCGGGGTGCTATAGACATAGCTCAAGTTGAATTGATGCCGGGTATCGTAGTCGGCATTGCCGTAGTTGTATGCCCGCAAGTTAAACGGATCCTGCGGAGCGAGAATGCTGGTGTTGGTGTCGAAGTTGAACGGCAGAAATCCGCCGTTGGAGATGTCGTCGAGGGCATGGCTCCAGGTGTAGCTAGCTTGTACCTGGAAGGATCTTGACATGTGGCGGGTGAATTCAATGGTGAGCCCGTTGTAATTCGAGACACCCGGGTTCGAAGCCTCGCTGACCGTGGAAAAGCGAGGATCCAGCGGAGCAGTCGGCAGACCAGCAAAGGAAGAAACTCCCAAGGCTCCCAGACAAGGAGTCGTGCTCGCCGGGTCGTAGGCGACGGGAGCGGCGTTGCAGTAAGCATTCATCGCCGGATTCAGCAACGCCAGATCGCTTCCGTGGTTGCCGACATAGTTGATGGAGAAAGACATCGTCGATCCGAGAGCTTGCTGGATCTCAAGATTCCACTCTTGATACGTCGGGTAGTGGATATTGTTCGCGGAATTGGTGAAGGTGGGAGGACTGAAGAGAGCGCCTCCTGGACCGGCCTCGATCTGGGCTATGTTGAGTCCGGAATGAAAGCCCGCAAGAAATGCGGCGTTGGAAGCGGTGGTAGCCGTCTGTGCACTTCCGGGAAGGCCGGGAGCAAGTTGTAGGCCGGAGGCGACAAACGTGTTCTTCAGCGGAGAGTTCGTGTCGAAGGCAGTTGCGATGGTTCCGGGAAAAATGTCGGCGAAAATGCCAATGCCGCCCCGAATGACGGTTTTACCGTTGCCGAGCGGTTGCCAGGCAAAGCCAAGTCGAGGCTCCCAGCTGATGCCCTGATAGTTGGGCAGAGCCTGGTGGAGGCCGGTCTGAATTGCCTGATTGTAAGGCTGTGCGGGATCGTGCGAGACATCGAGAAACGAATTGCTCAGACGGGCGAAACAGTTAGTCTGGCAAATCGGATTCGAGTTGTGTTCGGCGCGCAACGCGAGCGTCAGCTTCAGGCGCGGCAGCACGGCCCATTCATCCTGGGCATAGAAACCAAGACTATAGAGCGCGAGCGGCTCGGTGGGGCGGGTTGCAAAAGCCTGTTCGAAGGTGCTGGCAGTGCCAGCATAAAAGCTGCTCAAATCGTTAAAACTTGCGACTGGAATGGTTGCGTCGAAACCACCGGGGGTGTAGTCGGTGATGTCGTTGCGGCGAAAGTTGACTCCGAATTTCAGATTGTGTTTCCCCTTTACCCAGGAGTAGTCATCCGAGATCTGATATTGGGTGACGTTTCTGCCCTGCGGCCAGGTGGGGTAGAAGAAGCCCCCGGGCGTCGCGAACTCACCCCCGGCAAAGGAGATCTGGTAGGGGACGAGAGCGGTCGCAGCGGTGATGCTTGGCGGCGCAAAAACCGCGCTGTACCAGGAGCCTGCCACGATGAGTTGATTGATAGCGTTGTTTCCGATCGTGTGGTTCTCTTGAAATTGACCTTCATACTGCGGCTGAGCGCTCTGGGCGTTCAAGACCGGGCTCAACGGATCGGTGAAGCTCGCCTGCAGTCCGTGGTCCGTGCGGAAGTGAAGAAAGGCGCGGTCTTTCGTGCCAATGTTCTGGTCAATGCGAGTCGTGAGCAGCCACTCATCGGTCAGGTTACTCAGGGATGCCTGGAACTGGTTGGCGCAGGGCGCACCTCCCGCCAATGTGATACCCCCATCGCAGCCGCCGGCAGGCAGAACATTCGCCGCGCGAGCATAGCCGGAAGCATTGTTGTAAACGGAGAAGATCCGATTGTAGAAAGGTATCTCGGCCGCGTTGCCGTTGGCTGTCAGGTTGGCCAAAGTTGCGGACTCGAACGCAGGACTGGGGACATTGACTGGTCCGACTGTGGGGATCAGCAAGCGCAGGCCCTCGGTATCCACAAAAAAGAATGTTTTGTCCTTGACGATGGGCCCGCCGACGGAAGCGGCCCACTGGTTGGCATTGTCAAAGGGACGCGGCGCTCCCGTGTGATCGTTGAACCAGTCATTGGCATTCATTGCGCTGCCGTTCCAAAAATATTCGGCGTTGCCGTGAAACTTGTTGCCGCCGGACTTGGTCACATAGTTCACGTTGGCGCCGGCCAGTTCACCGTACTCACCGGTGTAGCCATTGTTCACCACAGTTGCTTCCCGGACGTCGTTTGCGCCCAGCATGAGGTTGGTAGCTCCTGAATTGTTGAGGTTCAGGAAAGGATCGTTCTCGTTCATGCCATCCTCGGTGAACAGGTTGGAAGTGCCAGAAATGCCGAAAGTCGCGCTATTGCCGTAGCCCGCCTGCGTGTTCATGGTTGCGCCCGGTGCGGTCTGGACGAAGTAGCTGAGATCGTTGCCCGGGTTGGGGATATTCGCGATCATCTCGGGAGTTATGTTGGTGGACACATTTCCGCCTTGCGTCTGAACCAAGCTGCCCCCGGCGCTGACTTCGACTGTAGTGCTGGCTGCGGCGACGGAGAGCGGGATGTTCAGGGTAGCGGTTTCACCAACAGTGACAGACACGTCGTGTTCGGCAGTCGGCTGAAACCCTTGAGAACTGGCACTCACGCTGTAGTCTCCGGGATTCAGGAGAGAGAAGCGATAAGCTCCGGTGGCATTGGTGGTATCCGTTTGGGTGGACCCGGTTTCCTTGTTCTTGAGGGTAACGCTGGCATTGGGAACCGCTGCCCCGCTGGGATCGACGACCGTGCCCGCTATGTCACCGGAAGTGAGGGACTGTGCGGAAGAAGAGATCGAGAAAAAAGTTAGAACAGAAAGTAGAAGAAACGCAAATGTCATAACAGCGAGAATGGCGAGAGACTGAGCTTCATAGACTTCGTTCCTCCGGAAAGGACTGTATGGGAAATGGACGCATGGCAAGGCCGTGATGTGGCGAACCACGGGTACAGCGGAGCATCGTCGAACTCACTCGAGCGGAGCCGAAAGCGTTTAGGATCGCTGTGAGCAGCAACCGCGCGGGAGCGGATTCCGAATCGAAAAGATTCAGGCCCGGTCGAAATGCAGGAGCACAGCAAGTTTAGTGAACCCCCTGCATCTTCCCGGATAAGGCGAAGCGAGGCCATCCGGTGAAGGCTTTAGTCCACCTAAGAGAAATGCCTAAGAGAAATTCCTAATAGAAAAGAACGATGAGACGGATCCTACCCGCCCGCCTTCAGCTCCGTCAGCACCTGCTTGGCGATTTCCTTCAGGGTTTCGAAGACGCCGACGCCCTGGAAGGCGACCGCTTCGACAATGGGTTCATTTTTCTTGCGCAGTTCGGTAGCGAGCAGATCGATGGGCAGAATATTCGGCAGGTCGCGCTTGTTCAACTGGAGCACATAGGGAATCTTGTTGAAGTCGTAGCCGTGTTCTTTCAGATTGGACATCAGGTTCTCGAGCGCTTCCACGTTGGCGTCCATGCGCTGCTCCTGGGAGTCCGCGACGAACACAATGCCGTCCACGCCGCGCAGAATCAGCTTGCGGCTGGCATCGTAAAAGACCTGGCCGGGCACGGTGTAGAGGTGGATGCGCGTCTTGAAGCCACGCACCGAGCCGAGGTCGAGCGGCAGAAAGTCGAAGAACAGCGTGCGCTCGGTTTCGGTGGCCAGCGAGATCATCTTGCCCTTCTGCTGGTCCGCCGTCTTCTGGTAAATCACCTGCAGATTCGTGGTCTTGCCGCCTAATCCGGCGCCGTAGTAGACGATCTTGCAATTGATCTCACGAGCTGCGAAGTTGATGAAACTCAAGACTTTCCTCAAATGCGGGCAGACCCTCTGGGGGCTGCCGCCGTACACTAATCCCTTTTGGAGGCTCGCGGTCTTTATATCATACGGAAGGTGCCGAACGCAGGTTACTCACGTGACCCCGGGCCCGAAGGGGCGGTATGCGCCGACGGTATGGCGTAATACCCAGACTTGGTATAGATATTCAGCCCTTTCTTGTCCACCAGAACCTCAATGCTGCGATAGGAGGCGGCGCCGGCTATCGCCTTAGGGACATAGGCAAGCGTGTACTGGTTTCTCGCGTCTGAGGTGATCTGCGCATACGCCTCTTCAATCGCATTGCGGGAGAGTTCGGGTAAGATATCCCCCCCTCCGGTAGCCGAGCAGTACCTCGGAAGGATATCGCTGTAGCCCTGCCCTGGCAGATGGTGGAGCCTGTCGATCTGGCGGTAAATGGGCAGCGCCCCACTGTCGACTACAACCGCTTTCACCTGAATCCCCTGGGTCTCAAGCACACGCAACACCTCGCGGTAGCTGGCTTTGCTGCGCAATTCCCGCCCATCACTGATGACGAAGATTACCCTCCGGCGGGTGCGGTCGCGCTTGCTCAGGTCCAACGCCGCGCGCAGAATGGCATCATTCAAAACGTAGGCTTCCTTAGGCGGAGTAATGACCGGCTGGATGACCGGTCCGCCGACCGGCGCTCCGTTTACCGTCGGCCCTTGGGGTCCCAGTGGCCCGCCCAACACTGGCGGGCCATTATTGCGACCCCGCACCAGTTTCATTTCGTTCAGCGCTGCGGTCAGTCTCTGGGCCTTTCCGGTAAACTCAGTGACCTGGCTGACCGTGCTGCTGTAGGTATAGAGCGCAAACTCATCGTAAGGGCTGAAGGCGCCAACCAAGGAACCGTAGGTTTCGTTTACCTTCTGCAGGGCCGCGTCCGACATGCCGGTTTCGAGCACAATGGCCACTGAAAGTTCAAAGGGATCGCTGGTGAAGTACGACAGCGTCTGTTTTATGCCATTTTCCAGCACGGTGAAGTCTTTGGGAAGCAGGCCATCGACGGGGCGCCCGTCGGAGTACTTGACCGTGACAGGAATCTGTACAACGTTGGCCGAAACCGAAATCGTGTAGAGATCTTCCCTGGGATTGATCTGATTTCTCGGTCTGCTGCCCGCAGGGATCGTCTGGACCGGGGGCATGGGAGGCGGGGCCTGCTTCTCCTGGTCCGGTTGCTGGCCAGCCTCGCCCGGGTACGCGGGCATTGGGGTGCTCCTGCCCGCCTCAGGCCGCGCGGGAGGCTCCGGGGCAGGGGGTTGCACTGTCGAAGGCGCGTCAGGGATATCCTCCGCCTGTTGGGCATTGGCGGGAGGCTGGGACTGAGTCTGGCTTCCGCCGGATTGTGCTTGCAGCGCCGGGACCGCCAAAACGAAGACCGCGAAGGCGAAGATCGCCAGTGCCAGCACTGCTGGAGCCATCAGCGTAGACCCTACGCGACATCCTTCATTTCTGTTCACCGGTGCCATGGTTTCCTCGTCTTGCGAAAAAACACCACTTTCTACCTCTAAGATGCTCAATCTACCCCGTTTGGTGCATCTAAGGATTAGACTAACACTAACAGAGAATCCCGAGAGAGTCCCGGATGCCCAAGCTCCTTGTTTCTCAGCGCCGAGTCCCAATCTTGTTGGCCCTGGCTGTCCTCTTCTTGGCTGCCCCGCTCCTCCTTGCCCAGCAGCCTTCCTCCCAGCAGTCAGCGCCGGGACAGCAAGCCGCTTCCCCAAGCCAGAAATCCGATGACTCTCAGGGGCCTACCGAGACCCTGAAAGTAAACGTCAACGTGGTGCAGCTTTTCTTCAATGTCAAGGACAAGCACGGCGCGCTCATTCCCAACCTGACGAAAGACGACTTTGAAGTCTCGGAAGATGGCAAACCGCAGACCATCAAGTATTTCACTGCCGAGACGAATCTTCCACTTACGCTCGGAATCATGATCGACGCCAGCGGCAGCCAGCGCAATGTCATCGACATGGAGAAGGAGGTCGGCGGCGCCTTCCTGCGCCAGATTCTGACCGACAAAGACGAAGCCTACGTGATCAGCTTCGACATCTCTGTCGACCTGCTGCAGGATTTTACGCGCGATGTTCACCGCCTGCAGGCCGCTCTGAACAAAGCGAAAGTGAACGTGGACTACAGCAGCGGTGGGATCCCTGGTATGGGTGGCGGTCCCGTGCCGCAGCACAATTCGCCCGGAACTTTGCTCTACGATGCCGTGTATCTTTCCGCCCACGACATGCTGGCCAAGGAAGTTGGCCGCAAAGCCATGATTCTGCTGACCGATGGCCAGGATGAAGGCAGCCGGCTGAAAATACAGGATGCGATTGAAGCCGCGCAGAAAGCGGACTCCATCGTCTATGTCCTGCTCTGCGCAGATCGCGGATTCTACGGAGGCTTTGGCTATTCCGGCGAATCCGAAATGCGCAGACTCACCGAGCAGACCGGCGGCCGTGTCATCAACGTGGGCAACAAGTTCGACAAGCTCAAAGAGGCCTTCGACCAGATCGCTGCGGAATTGCGCAGCCAGTACAACATCGGCTACACCCCGACCAATACCAACCTCGACGGCACCTACCGCAAGCTTGAGATCAAGGACAAGCAGGGCTACAAAATTCAGGCCCGCGCCGGCTATTACGCCGGTCATAAACAAGACTAGCCGAAGTAGATCAAAAGCTTAGGCCACAGAGGCCACAGAGTTTTTTTCCTCTGTGTTCCCCTGTGTCCTCTGTGTTAAATCTCTTACGTCGCAATGCCCGTCGTTGATACACTGCCTTGCGGAGGTTTTCATGCCCCGATTCTCCCGGCGTTCGTTCCTACATCTGTCGGCTGCTGCGTCGGCAGCGGCTGCATTCCACGTCATGACCGAACCCATGCTCGCTGCAACCCACCGCCGGCACCCGCACGCCAAGGATGCGGTGCTAATCGATTCGAATGAGAATCCGCTCGGTCCCAGCCAAGCTGCGCGCGATGCGATCTCGGCCATCATCCCCCAAGGCGGCCGCTACGCCGACGATCTCACCGACGAACTCGTCAACACTTTCGCTCAGATGGAAGGCCTCAATCCCGATTTCGTCTATTGCACCGCCGGTTCGACTCCTCCGCTCTGCCTCAGCGTATTGGCCTTCACTTCGCCGCAGAAAAGTTACGTTACTGCGGATCCTTGTTTCGAGACGGGCATGAACATGGGCTCCGTTGCCGGAGCGCGCGTGGTCAAGGTTCCGCTCACCAAAACCTACGCGCACGACGTCAAGGCCATGCTGGCTGCCGGTCCGGACGCGGGCGTCTTCTATATTTGCAATCCCAACAACCCCACCGGCACGCTCACTTCGCACTCGGACATCGAGTATCTGGTCGCCAACAAGCCCAAGGACTCGATCGTGCTGATCGATGAAGCCTACATCCACTTCTGCAACACGCCATCCGCGCTCGATCTCGTCAAGGCCGGCAAAGATGTCGTCGTGCTGCGCACCTTCTCGAAGGTCTACGGAATGGCCGGCCTGCGCTGCGGATTCGTCATCGCGCGTCCCGATCTGCTCCAAAAAGTCATTGCCCGCGGCGGACAAAATTTCATGCCTGTAACCGCGGTGGTCGCTGCCCTCGCCGGCCTGAAGGACCCTGCACTCGTCCCGGAACGCCGCCGCATCAACGCCGGCATTCGCCAGCAGACCTTTCAGTGGCTCGATCGCAACGGCTATTCCTACATTCCTTCCGAGTCCAACTGTTTCATGCTCGATACCAAGCGTCCCGGCAAGGACGTAAGAGACGCCATGGCGAAGGAAAACGTCCTGATCGGCCGCGTCTGGCCCGTGATGCCCACCTACGTCCGCATTACAGTGGGAACGCAACTAGAGATGGAGCGTTTCCAGACCGCCTTCCAGAAGGTAATGAAAAGCTAAGTGTGGCGCGGGCGCCCCGCCCGCGACGCACCGTTCCTGCACACAAGAGTGCCCGGCGGAGTTCTACTCCGGCGCTTCCGTCCACCGAACCCTGCGCCCTTCACGACTGCTCTTATGCGCCAGCAAGACTCCGCGCATGGTGCGCAGCGCTTGCTCCGGCGTCACATCCAGCGGAGATCCTTTCTCCATCGCATCTCTCACGTTGGCATAGAACCCGCGATAGTCTCCACGTTCGGTCTTCACTCTTCGAGTTTCCCCGCCCACGCGGGTCAAAGTTCCCCAGCGTTCCTCCGCCTCCTCGCCCCAATCCGCTCCCCAGTCAGGTCCGTCGGGGCAGTTGTCGCTCCGCAGAATCTCCTCCTGTGGGTCCATCCCGTACTTCACGAACGATCCTTCCGTACCGTGAATCAGCAGGTGATGCGCCGGAGCATACGCGAGAATCCGTGCGCGCAAGGTCGCTCGCAAATGCGGGTATTCCATGTGCACATCAAAAGAATCGTCAACCTGAGACGTCTCGCGCTGGCAGAATGCCGACGCCCAAATCGTCTCCGGCTCGCCAAACAAGACCAGTGCCTGATCGATCAAGTGCGGTCCCAGATCCCAGAGAACACCGGCCGCAGGATGGTCCGCGCGTTCGCGCCACGCGTTCGGTTTGCTCTCCAGGCGAAAACGGTCGAAGCGTGCCTCGTACTCAGCCACCGCGCCCACCGCGCCAGACTTCACCAGCTTCTTCACCGTATGGAAATCTCCATCCCAGCGCCGGTCTTGATATACGGTGACCAGGCGGCCGTGATCGGCGGCGAGACGCACCAGTTGTTCCGCTTCCGCCAGCGTTGGCGTGAACGGTTTGTCCACGACCACATCGCGTCCGGCTTCCAGGCAGGCTTTTGTATAGGAGAAGTGCGAATCGTTCGGAGTGGCGACCACGGCTAGGCCGAGCGTCTTGTCAGAGAGCATTTCGTCGAGCGTCCGCGCCACTCGAACTTCCGGATATTTTTGCTTGGCTTTGGTCCCATGGCGCTCGAGAATGCAGGCTAGCTCCATTCCCTTGACGCCGCGAATGACAGGCGCATGAAACGCCTGCCCCGCCAGACCGAATCCGATTAATCCAACTCGCACCATGCTTTTCTTTCTCCGCGACCGCGAGGGAACTGCTTTATCGGTCTTTGACGCGCCGCACAAATTTCAATCCCGACCAAACCTCTGTTACTGCACATACCTTCACGTCCACCAGTCCTGCGGCCAGTCCAATCTCGCGCACTGTGTTCTCATTCAGATCCGTGGCCACGCCGGAACTTTTCTTGGGCCAACTCACCCATAACATTCCGGCAGGCGCAAGAATCTTGCTGATTCGAGTGAAATCCCTTTCCAGTTCCGCTTTCGATTTCGTGAACATCATTGCGAAGTCAACCTGAGACTTTCCGCCGCTCACGTTCTCACATCCGGCAAATGCTGCGCTCAACTCCGCACCCACCTCGGGCGGAGCGTCCACTAGCCAGACGCGCTCTCCAAGTTTGATGCCCAGCTTTTTCGGAAGAGGCGTTCCTGAATATCCTGGCATGGAGGTTGGTGGGCCGAGCGCGAAATTCTACTCTGTGTGCTGGGAAAATTCAGATCTCACCCCTCCTGCAGTTGGCCGGAGTCTGAGGTCCGAGGTCCGCTTTAATGCCCCGGCGCGTACCATCCGCGCCGCGCCCTTACACGGAAATTCTTCCGATCGTTAGCCACGATTTCGATGGTGCGGTAATGCCCGTCGGCTTTGAGGTCCGCAGGCTTGTAAGAAATGGCGTACTGGCTGCGGAGTTCGTCCTGAATTTCGGCAAAGGCGTTGGACACGTCGCGAATCTGGAACGGGAAGAACGGGCGCCCGCCCGTGGCATCGGCGATCCGCTCCAGCACCTTGTCGCCCGCTCCTTTAGTCCCGCTGACGTTCGTGCTGATGGTGTAGACGATGGCCTCGGCGCGTTGCGCCATCTCAATCGCTTCTTCGCGGGTGACGTGGCTCTGGTTATCTTCGCCGTCGCTCAGCAAAATGATGGCGCGCCGCACGGGCGTGCCCTTTTGAGCTTTCAGGAGCTTGTCGCGGCACGCAAAGTACAGGGCATCGTAGAGCGCCGTACCGCCGCCGGGTCGCAGTTCGTGCACACCATGCGCCAGCAATTCGGTGTTGTCGGTGAAATCCTGAGTGACCTCCGGCGTCACGTCAAAACCGACCACAAACGCCTGATCGTAACGCGGATGAATCGTCTGGTTCAGAAACTCAATAGCGGACTGCTGTTCGAACTTGAACCGGTCCCGCACGGAATTGCTGGCATCGATCAGCAAGCCGACCTGGAGCGGGAGGTTGGTTTCGGCGTGGAAGCTGCGGATTTCCTGCGGCGGCTTGTTGTCGTCGAGCACGTGGAAGTCGCTCTGCTTCAGATCGGTAACGCGCCGTCCATGCTTGTCGGTCACTGTAAATACTACGTTCACTTCGTTGGTGGTCGAACGGATGGTGGTGACCGCGTCATCCCCTGTGGGGGTATTTGGATCGGCAGGCTTTTGCTTTGGCCCAGCCGGTGTGTCGCTGCCCGCCGGCGGAGTTGCGGCCGCATGCGCCTGCTGCGGAGCCGTGACCGTCGGAGAAGCTGGAGCGGTCGAAGGCGGAGCGGCGGATGCTGGCGCGGCCGTGGCTGGAGCCGCCGATTGTGCCGTCGCGCTCGCCGCCAAAAGCGCCAACACAATGAGCCTGGAACCTGTAACGAATTTCGTCCCCAAAGTGTCCCTCAATATCAACATTATATCCGCTCGCGCTCCAGCGCTAACTGCCGTTTGTAGAGACGTTGCCTGCAACGTCTTTCTCTACCGTGGCCAGGAACGCCTGCAGTTCCTCCGGAAGCGGACTCGAGAGCGCAATCCGTTCGCCCGTCCGCGGATGCGCCAGTTCCAACTGCGCCGCATGCAAGAAATTTCGCGCCAGCGAAATCGCACTTCCCTTGTCCTTCTCGCGGCCGCGCCCCGCCCGCATCTCACGCGGCGCGCCATAGAGCGCATCTCCCACCACCGGATGTCCCAGAGACGCCATATGGACGCGAATCTGATGGGTCCTGCCCGTATCGATCTTCACCTCGACCAGCGTGAACTTGCCAAACGCCGTGTCCAGCCGCCGGACCACGCCGTAGTGCGAGATCGCATCGCGCCCGCCCGCCCCCCGCGTGGTCATCCGCACGCGCCGCACCCGGTCGCGGCTGATGCTGGCCGAGATCGTTCCGCGATCTCTCTTCACCCATCCGTGCACCAGCGCAATGTAAGTCTTCTTCACCTCGCGCCGTGCAAACTGCGCCGCCAGCTTGCGATGCGCTTCATCGTTTTTCGCCACCACGATCAGCCCGCTGGTTTCTTTGTCTAACCGGTGCACGATTCCCGGCCGCATCTCCCCGCCCACCGCCGACAGGCTCGCGAAATGATGCAGCAGCGCATTCACCAGTGTTCCGCGATTGCGTTGATCGTCCGTGGCTCCGGCACCCGCATGCACCATCATTCCCGCAGGCTTATTGATCACCGCCAGATCGTCGTCTTCGTAAACAATATCCAACGGGATCTCTTCGGCAATGGCGCGCAAAGGAGGCCGCTCGGCCGAGCCGAGCACGGCGATGCGCTCGCCGCCCCGCAGCTTCAGCGAAGCCTTCGCGGGCTCATCATTCACTAGAACCTTCTGTTCGGAGATCAGTTGCTGCACCCGCGCCCGGCTCACGTCGAGGTGCACCACCAGAAACTGGTCCAGTCGCTTGGCGGTATCGTCAGGCGCAACGGAAATTAGGATGGGGAATGTTTGCAACACTCGCTGGGAAGGATACTACAGGCTATTTCAGGAATAGCTCATTGCTCAAGGGGTGCGTAGTTCGTGTGAGGGCCTGGGTGCGACAGTGGATCCCTAACGCTAAATCCCGCGGGTAGACTGACCGATGGTTTCGGCCCCTTCCGCTTTTTTGGTCGGACGTTTACGGCGGGCGTACGCAATGGCAAGGATGGTAAACGCCGTGATCGGATACCCAATCACTATCAAGTAACCAGACGAGACCATCCCAATGAAGAAAGCGCACGCTAGGCAGACCCCGACGTAGCGTTTGAGTTCGGGAACAGGGAGCACACGCCGTATGAAAATCAAATCGGCCAAAACAACCGAGGGAACAAACCAACACGCTCCGTAAAAAACAGAAATCATGGCGAAGGTTTGCCACGTGTCCACGTAGCGGAGGGCGTGTATCTGTTCGTATATCAAGATGCTCGTAACACCCTGTACCAGGCCCAGTACCGGTGCCAAAACAACCCACAGAACTATTTGGGTATAACGGTTCAAGTCAAGCCTTCACAATGCTGCGGCACGACGACGCCTACCATATCGGCCCAATGGCCTACTCGGATGTCTGGAACTCCATGTTTTCGTCGACCGAAAGCTGGGCGGGAGTGCCAGAGGTGTTGTCGCCGGAGCGGGTCGCAACTACGTGAAAGCCGCCGGAACTGACCTGGACCTCGTAGGTATAAGGGGGACGCTGCCGGGCAACGGTAATGTAGTTCGCCGAGACCAGTATCTTCGAAGGAGGCATATTTTCCTTCGCTGGTCATATAGCGGCGCTCGGCCTGCGCGATGCTCATCAGATCGCTCCTTACGCCGGTGATGTTGATGGCGGCCTGCGGGTTGTTCGCCCCGGCGGCAGCAGAAGAACTCGTCGCCTGCTTGGAATAAATGTACATCCCAATGGCCATGACAATGACGACGCTGAGAAAGCCGAAAAGGCGGCTCATAGGTCCCTCCCCGAAAGCAATTGCACCGCGAAACGGGGACGCCGGCAAGTAACCAGAGGGCAGCGACTTGCATATTGGCCGCAAAAAGGTGATGTAGTATTGGCCTTAGCGGACTTCGAAACGTAGTAAGTAGACTGTCCGCGGTCCGGCGTCTACCGCGTGGCGCTGACCGTCGGCGCCGGAACTGCCTTAGATCCGGGACGCAGCCACCAGATTAATCCGCCGGCGAGCACCAATCCAATCGCGATCAATTGCGTGCCGGACATTGCTCCACCGAAGACCGAGCCGCGGCCGGGGTCGTCACGGATAAACTCGAGGAAGAATCGGGCGACGCCGTAGATGAACATGAACGCGCCAATCACCTGGCCGTCGAACTTCCTGCGCTTGAGCAGCCACATGAGGAAGAAGAAATTCGCCAGCTCCACTGCCGACTCGAACAATTGAGTCGGTTCGAGCGGCACGCCCAGCGGCGTTCCGGTAATCGAATTCGCCAAAGGATTGTGGAAGACCACTCCCCACCAGTGATGCGTCTCTTTCCCGTAGCAGCATCCCGCGGCAAAGCAGCCAATTCGCCCGATCGAGTGTCCCAGCGCGAGGCCGGGCGCGAATGCGTCGCAAGTCCCCAGAGGCGGCATGTGATGTTTCCAGACATACCAGGCTGCCGCTGCGAACGCGGCCAGCAGGCCTCCGGAAAAGACTCCGCCCGCCTGCAGCGTGTTGATGCTGAAGATCTCGCCGGGATGAGCCGAGTAGTAGCCCCACTCATTGACGACGTAGAGTACCTTCGCCCCGAGAATGCCGCATAACACGACCAGAATTCCCAGGTTCCAAGCCTTGTCGCCGTCAATGCCCAGGCGCTCGGAATTGCGCACACTGATCCATAATCCGATCAGGACGCCCATGGAAACCAGGAATCCATACGTAGGCAGGAAGAACTTCCCCAGATGAAAGAGTTGTGGGAACACAGTTTAGTTAGATGCGTGAATCAAGGGATTTGCTACTTGATCAGTTTAGCAGGAAAACGGAAACGGCTCGATGGACGCAGTTGCCGTCGCGTCCGGCCTCGCGGACAAAGCCTGCCCTGAGCGAAGTCGAAGAGAGTGTTCGCCCTACACAAAGAAAAATCAAGCCGACCCACTAAGCCGTGTGACGGGCCGAGAATGAACCCGTCGGTAGACGTTGGGAACCCGCCGAGACCCTTTAGGCATCTCCGCATGGCGGAGCGTCGCTCACCGGATCCTAGTTCGAGTCGAGTCCCCGTTCATTCTGCATTGGTTCAAAAATCGGTTACCGCCATCACCAACCCGGCAGGCCGGCTTTCAATCTGGATGCTAGGGAAATCTCGCGTTCTTGGCAAGGGGAAGAGCGCAAAAAGTTGGCAGGCTGGTTGCTACCGAAGTAATGCCGCCTTTCGAAATAGGCTTGCCAGACAGCGGCAAGAATGAGAGCGACCGCTCTGCACCTCGAAGTCATCGAAAGACTCTGCATCATTTCTGCAGACGCCCCAAGAAGCCTTTGACCGGATAGATCGCAGGGAATGCCGCGAGATCGCAAAGTGCCTGTCTGCGGACCGCGGAAGTACTTGATTCTGCGGATCGCCTGTGCGTTTATACTCAGGACGCAAATATCGGGCCCAAGCGTACTCGCTGGCGGGTGGGCGGCACGCTGGAGAAGTCTGAGTGATGTCCAAGATTCGCACGTCCGCATTTGCGGCGGCGGCTACCCTCATGCTTGTGCATGGGGCCGTGCTGGCATTCCGGTACGGCACCGAAACTGCATCCCTGTGGGGCGACTGGATTGACATCGCAGCCCCTTTGGTAGCGGCTGTAGTCTGCTGGATGGTTTCTCGCCAAGCGGGGCCCTTTGGGCGACGCGTCTGGCGGCTGGTTGCTTTCTCGAGCCTGCTGACCGCGATTGGCCAGGGACTCTACACCGATTATTACGACTATCTGCACGCACCGCTTGGCACCTTGTGGCCGAGCGATGTTCTTGTCTTCTTCTGGATCGTGCCTGCCATGATGACGCTGTTCCTGAGTCCACGTGACCCAGGCAGCGGATACGGCTGGTTGCGGGTCTGCGATTTTGCGCAAGTCTGCGTGCTCGCACTCGCGGTCGAGTTATCGCAGATCTACGTGCCTTCGCGCTGGCAGGTCGCGGGTCATTCAATGCAGGTCCGTACGCTTCATGCGGGGATTTTCTTCTTTGGTCTGGTCGCGTTGAGCTTCCTGGTTCGCGGCCGGCTGAGTTTCAATCACACCGAGAAAGCATTCTTCCTGCGACTGGGCGGATTCCTGACCGTTCATGGCATCGTTCTTAATACCACGCTTTACTATCAGTCCGCCGGACACTATCAGCAGGGGGCATGGCCTGACATCTCCTGGACCTTGAGCTACTGTTTGCTGATTTTGATTGCAGGGACTTGGAATGAACGCGAACAGCAGCTGGAGCGTGAGCCGCATTCTCGTGGCCTGCAGTTGCTCGCTCAATTTTCTCCTTTGTTAATTCCGGCGATCGTGTTTCCGCTGGTCCTAAGCATTGCCCAGGAACAATTTTTCTGGTCCGCGGTGCTGGTCATGGTTTCCTTCGCCGCCGCCAGCGGACGATTGTTTGTTGTTCAGAACCAGTTGCTCATCAGTTCCCGCGAGTTGCAGAAGAATCTCTCTCTACTGCAGGGCATCACCGAGGGCACCACCGACGCAGTCTTCGTCAAAGACCTCGAACGCCGTTATCTGATGATGAACTCGGCAGGAGCACGTTTTGTCGGGCGCAGCATCGACGAGGTTCTCGGCAAGGACGACGTTGAATTGTTTAGTCCGGAAGTTGGCCGCGCGATTATGGAGCGCGACCGCCTGGTGGTCCAGTCCGGCGGTGCGCAAACCTATGAGGAAGCCGCGACTGCCGCGGGTGTGACTCGGTTGTACCTCGCGACCAAGGGACCTTTTCGCGACTCCAACGGCCAGGCGATTGGATTGCTTGGCATCTGCCGCGACATCACCGACCGTAAGCTTGCCGAAGAAGAGATACGCCAGTCGCAGCAGAAGCTGCGCACTCTCTTCGAGCACACGCCGCTGGCCGTAGTGGAGTGGGATCTCCAGTTCCGCGTGACCGCCTGGAATCCCTCGGCCGAGCGCATCTTCGGATATTCGCGGCAGGAAGCCCTTGGACAGCATGCCAGTTTTATTGTTCCTCCCCAGTTTCGTCCGCAAGTGGACCGGGTCTGGCACGAACTCGTCAACCAGAAGGGCGGAGTTCGGAGTGCGAACAACAACATCACCAAGGACGGCCGAACCATCTCTTGCGAGTGGTATAACACTCCTCTGGTCAACGATTCCGGACGTGTGCTCGGAGTGGCGTCGCTGGCGCAGGATGTTACTGAGCGCGTTGCGTTGGAAGAAAGACTGCGCCAGTCGCAGAAGATGGAGGCCGTTGGACGTCTTGCCGGCGGCGTCGCTCACGACTTCAACAATCTGCTCACCGTCATCCTCGGATACTCCCAGATCCTAGCCGACGGCGTTCCTCCAGGCAGCCGGCTGTCTGACAGCGCTGCGCAGATCAAGTCGGCCGCCGATCGAGCCTCCGGCATTACCCGCCAGTTGCTTGCGTTCAGCCGCAAGCAGGTGCTTTCCCCGCGAGTCATCAACCTGAACGACATCATGCTGAATCTCGACTCATTGCTGCGCCGGCTCATCGGAGAAGACATCGAGGTCCTGACCGTACCCGAGAGCGACCTAGGTTCCGTGAAGGCCGATCCCGGGCAGATCGAGCAAGTCATCATGAACCTGGCGCTTAATGCCCGCGATGCCATGCCTCATGGTGGAAAGCTGACGCTGGAAACCGCGAACGCGCAGCTCGACGAGTCGTACGCTCGTGATCACCAGCCCGCGGAAGCTGGCCGCTACGTCATGCTGGCCGTGAGCGATACGGGACAAGGAATGACTCCGGAAACGCAGGCTCGCATTTTCGAACCCTTCTACACCACGAAAGAAGTCGGCAAGGGTACCGGCTTGGGCCTCTCCATGGTGTACGGAATCGTCAAGCAGAGTGGAGGCTACATCTGGGTCTACAGCGAACCCGGCAGGGGCACGACCTTCAAGATCTATCTTCCCCGCGTTAACCAGCCCGCCCAGGCAGCCGGCGCCGAGAACCGCCCCAAGGACGTGCAACGAGGCACTGAGACGATCCTGCTGGTCGAAGATGACCCGCAGCTCCGCCAACTCAGTTCCTCGGTCCTGGCTCATTGCGGCTACAAAGTTCTGGTCGCGGGCAGTCCTGAGGAAGGACTCGCGATCTGCAAGGCCAACCCTCGCGATATCCGTTTGCTGGTCACCGACGTGGTTATGCCCCGCATGAACGGCCGCCAGTTGGCCGAACAGATCGCCCAGATTTCTCCGAACGTCAAGGTGCTCTATATCTCCGGCTACACCAACAATGCCATCGTCCACTACGGAGTCCTCGACCCCGGCCTGTGGTTCCTGCCCAAGCCGTTCACGTTATCGGCATTGGTCGCCAAGGTTCGCGAGGTTCTTGACGCCAGCGCTAACGCCCCTCATGGCGAACGAGTCGAGTAGGCTCATTCCTTTGTACCTTCCGCCCAATAACTGCTCCGCGCCAGCACTATGCCGTCCACTGCATCCTTCGATTGCGCTCGCAATCGAACTCGAATCTGATGCAGCCCCGGATGCGGACTTTTCGGCGCGAAACTCAGCAGATAGCGGCCGTGTAGATGATTCGTAAAGTCATTCATCCGCACTTCGAATTTCTTCCGTGTCGCGAACAGTTCGTATTCGCCGCCCGTCATGGAAGCGATCGTGCTCGGGACGTTTTTTCTCATGGCCTGCGCTGTCCGGTACAGTAGATCGGCAACGTCGAAGACCGGATGCATCTCGTTCTTGTTAGTGCCGCGCTCGGTGTCGAGAATGTTGGAGAGCGCGGGTGAGAAGGACAGCGCATACATCACGGCATTGCTTTGTCCGATCGCCGCCACGGTGTCATCGATCTTCACATGGCTGCCGTGATCGCGGGTTTCGCTGATCAGCAGCAGCACGCGTTGCCGATCTTCTGGCTCCTTCTTGAGGAGGTTCACCGAGTAATCGATCGCATCCAGGATCGCAGCACCCCCATCCCCCCGGCTGCAGATTTCTCAGGTCGTCGTCGACCAGGCTCGCATCCTGCGTGAAATTCCTCGTGATTTCAACCTGGCTGTCGAACTCCACGACGGCAACTCGAGCCGTTCCAAGCGCGAATAGCGGGTCCAGCATCGTCTTCAAGCCCTGCATTCTTGGGAACTCGTAGGCGGCCCGGCGTCCACGCTGAATTGCCACGACCAGCGAGATCGGCTGCCCCTCGGGTGCTTCGTCGAGGCGGGTCGGTTGCTCCACGCCATCGTCTTCCACGATGAAGTCCTTGGCCTCCAGCCCATAGACGATTCCGCCCTGCCGGTCCTTTACCAGCGCCGGAATCAGCACCACATTGGATTGCGAACGGAGAGTTGTTTCTTGAGGAGGGGCAGTGTTGCCGGGCAGCGTCAACGCGAGGAGGGTCAAAAGAAGGAAGCTCAAAACAGGGAAGCTTGTCCTGGCGCGCCGCAGACTAGCCTGCCTTGCGGTTTTCGCCCAGAACTTCATCCAGCGCATTTGCCAATAGATGCGCCCGCTTCTGATAATCGGTTGCCCCGCTGTCCTGCCTTTTCTTGAGCAGATGATATTCGTCGGCAATATTCAGGGCCGCCAGTACGGCTAGCCGCACCGTATCGATCGTATTCGTCGCCTCCGCCACGGCGCGCATCTTGGAGTCAACATACTCCGCCAGCTTGAGAATGTACTCCGGATCGGACCCGCGCAGGTTGTACGCCTGGTCAAAAATCTCCACCCGCACGCTGGAGTTTTGCGCGTCTTTCACCATCTGGTCCTTGGTCGCTGTAGCCATAAACCGTTTCTCCATGGGGTCATAGCTTGTAGAGACGTAGCTTGCTACGTCTCTTTTCTGCGCCAATCGCTTGTCTTAGCTGGCCTCAGCAATCGACTCGATCTGTTGCAGCATTTTCTCGACACGCCCGCGAATCTCTTCCCGCTCCTTCTTCAGTCGCACCGTCTCGCGCCGCAGCGTCACCAGTTCCTCTTCCCGCTCTTCCATTTGCTGCCGCAGCCGCTGCGCATCCCGTTCAGCCGTAGCTTGGGCCTGCCGTGCCGATTTGTACATCTCTATGGTGCGATAAATTTTCTCTTCGAGCGCCTGAAAATCGTCCGCCGGAACCTGCTCTGCCACCTGTTCGACCGCATTCAAAGCCATGATTACACTCTTCCCCGCCACGATTTCTAAAACTTCTTCGCAGTATACTCCACATCTTTGTGGACAGCTTGCTCAATCCCGAGTGGAACTTTCTCGTTCAAAATAACTTTGTCATTCCGAGCGCAGCGAGGAATCTGCTGTGCGCCGGCACCATTTCTGTCCTCATCGCGTGAGAAGCGGCCAAGATCACCGCGCCAACTTCGCCAGCCTCCGGGCCGCTTCATCCAGCGTCTCCGGCTTCTTGCAGAAGGCAAACCGCACCTGCCGCGCCCCATGCCGCGGATCGCGATAGAAGCTTGACCCAGGCACCGTCGCCACGCCGATCTCCTGCACCAGATACTTTGCGAACGACACGTCGTCCTTAAATCCAAATGCAGAAATGTCGGTCATCACGTAATACGCCCCCCGGGGACGAAAACACTTGAACCCTGCCGCCGTCAGCGCCGGCGTGAGATGATCGCGCCGCACCCGATATCCCTCCGCCAGCTTCGCGTAATACTCCGGGGGCAAGCTCAACGCCGCCGCTCCGGCCTCCTGCAGCGGAGCGGGCGCGCCCACCGTCAAGAAATCGTGTACCTTGCGGATTGCGTTGGTAATCTTCTCCGGCGCAACCGCCCATCCCACGCGCCATCCTGTCACGCTGTAGGTCTTCGACATGCCGTTGATGGTTACCGTCCGCTCCCGCATGCCCTCGAGCGACACCATGGAAACATGCTCGGTCCCTTCGTAGAGAATGTGCTCGTAGATTTCGTCCGTAATTGCCAGGACATCGAACTCGACGCAAAGATCGCGAATCAACTCCAGTTCCGCGCGCGTGAAAACCTTGCCCGTCGGGTTGTTGGGCGTATTGAGGATGATCGCCTTCGTATGCTTATCGAAGGCGCGACGCAATTCCTTTTCGTCAAACGTCCACTCGCCGACGTCAGTTGTTGGAGGACGCAGCTTCACAAACTTCGGCTTCGCCCCGCTCAGCACAGAATCAGGCCCGTAGTTTTCGTAGAACGGCTCGAAGATCACTATTTCATCGCCGGTGTTGCAAACCGCCAGCAGAGTCGAAATCATCGCTTCAGTCGACCCGCAGCACACCGTGATTTCTTTCTCCGGATCGACCGTAATCCCCTGCCACACACCCATCTGCCGCGCAATCGCATTCCGCAGACTCTTCGCGCCCCACGTGATCGCATACTGATTCACGTCCGCCGCAACCGCCTGCTGCGCGGCTCGCTTGATCTCCGCCGGAGCAGGAAAGTCCGGGAATCCCTGCGCCAGATTCACCGCGCCGTACAGCATCGCCTGCCGCGTCATCTCCCGAATCACGGACTCGGTAAAGTGCCCAACTTTGTCGCTGAGAAAGTGTTTGCCCGAACCCCCGGGTGCCCCATTTCTCGGGTTCTTTGCGAGACGTGGGGATTGGGACCTCGCTTGGCGAGAAGATTTCTTGGAAGTTCGGGCCGGGGGTTTTCGGCCTTTCTTTTGCTTAGTCAAAGTGCGCTGTGCCATAGCAGGCAGACTAGCATAGCCGATTGTCGTCAGAACGGAGGTTTTAAGCCCTTTTCCAACCGATTTGCGCCGGAGCAAAGTTAAAATTCCACTCCGCGGAAATGCCTTCCACCCCCTGTGGATTATTTTTCATCTGCATTTCATCCCGGCGTCACCTACCCGTAACCGCTCCCCGGCTACCTTCTCCTTGCAACTCACTCAGGAGGAAAACTCATGTTCGCACTAGGTTTCCTGGCGAAAGCCAGGCAGCACTTCGCCGTTGCCACCAGCCTTTTCGCGCTCATCGCCAATCTCGGAGCTCCGCTTCCCGCTGCAGCTAAAGATCACGACAAGACTTCCACCGCGACCCCCATCAAGCACTTGATCGTGATCATTGGCGAAAACCGCACCTTCGACCACGTGTTCGCAACCTATCAGCCACGTCACGGTGAGCAGGTTTCAAATCTGCTCTCCAAAGGCATCGTCAACGCGGACGGAACACCGGGCCCCAACTTCTTCCTGGCCAGCCAGTCTTCGGCCACCGATACCAGCAGCGATGGATATCAGCTGAATCCCTCCGGCAATGTCACGTATTCGGTTTTGCCTCCGGTTCTCGCCGGTGGCTATACGACGCCGCCGTTCCCGGATGTCACGACCGCCAAGAAATATGAGAACGGTTTGCCCAACGACTATTACGTCTATCTGACCACTGGCGGCACCGGATTGGCCCACGGCGCGATCGACACTCGCGTTCCGAACGCAACCTCCCTGCCTTCCGGCCCGTTCCAGTTGACCTCAAAGACGCTCCCCTACGATTCCTACACCAGCAGCCCGGTCCACCGCTTCTACCAGATGTGGCAGCAGGTTGATTGCAACGCCGCGAATGCCACCACGTCGAACCCCACCGGATGCCGAACCGACCTCTTCCCCTGGGTCGAAGACACGATCGGAGCGGGCTCCAACGGACTCGCCCAGCCGACGGGCTTCACCGACACCAGCACCAGAGAAGGTTCGACCTCCATGGGCTTCTACAACATGCAGCAGGGCGACGCGCCTTACTTGAAGTACCTTGCCGACCACTACGCGATGAGCGATAACTACCACCAGGCTGTGATGGGTGGAACCGGCGCCAACCACGTCATGCTCGGCACGGGCGACGCGATCTGGTTTAGCGACGGCAACGGGAATCCCGCCGAGCCCCCGCACAACCAACTAGTCGCCGCAGGCAGCCCCAATGCCGGCGTAGTGGACGAAATCGAAAACCCAAATCCCCTGGCTGGGACCAACAATTGGTACACGGAGGATGGCTACGGCGGCGGCTCGTACGGCTCTATGTCCTACGGCGGCGGAACCTATACTAACTGTTCCGACACCACCCGGCCCGGAGTCGCGCCGATCACCACTTATCTGAGCTCGCTCCGCAAACCGATCAATCCCAATTGCGATCCAAATCACTACTATCTGCTGAATAACTACAACCCCGGATATTATGGCAACGGCTCCAGCGCCTATGCCGACATCGGCAATCCGAACGAGACCGTCTTCACCATTCCCCCGTCGCCTCTGCGCAACATCGGCGACGCTTTGAGTGAGAAGCACATCTCGTGGGCCTACTATGGCGACCAGTGGAGCACCTATCTCGCCAATCCAGACGGCAACTATGTGACCGCCGATAACACCTACTGCAACATCTGCAACCCGTTCCAGTACTCGACTTCGATCATGACGAGTGCCTCCGGCCGGGCCCATATTCAAGACACAACCGCGCTCTATCAGGCAATCAAGGACGGTTCTTTGCCCGCCGTTTGCTACGTGAAACCCGACGGATGGCTCGACGGCCACCCGTCTTCTTCGAAGCTCAACCTTTTCGAGGGCTTCGTAGAGAAGATCGTCGACGGCGTCCGGGCCAATGAGGAACTGTGGGAAAGTACCGCCATCATCGTCACCTTTGACGAGGGCGGCGGCTACTACGACTCCGGCTACATCCAGCCTCTGGACTACTTTGGCGACGGCACCAGAATCCCCACCTTGGTCGTTTCTCCCTACACCAAGGCCGGGCACGTCTCGCACACCTATGCCGACCACGTTTCAATCCTGAAGTTCATCGAAGCGAACTGGGGACTGGCTCCGCTGACGAGTCGCAGCCGCGACAACTTCCCCAATCCCGTCGCCACTAGGCGCAACCCTTACGTCCCGTTGAACAGTCCAGCCATCGGCGATCTGATGGACCTGTTCAGCTTCAACGACCGCGACCGCTAAAGCCGGGCGTCCCACTCTAGTCTCCGCGTTCGTTGCAGAGACTAGAGTGGGGATTTTGACGTAGGCTTCCCGTCTCCCCTGTGTTCCTCTGTGTCCCGGTGGTTCCGCTCTTGCCTTTTCGCTGCGCGAATCCTGCACGTTCGTCCCAGCATCCTTTATCCTAGTACCTGCATTCCTATGACCCCGAAATCCAGGACTTCCAACGGCGGCTCCAGCGCCGCTGTCATCGAGACCTCTAACGGCTCCAACCCCGAACGCGAGCGCGTCTTCAGCGCCTATCGCCAGTTTGGATACCTCGAAGGCGATCTCGACCCGCTCGGTTTTCTCCGTCCCCGCGAAACGCCTGAACTGGAGCGCGAAGGCGAGTATGCCCGCGAAGCCCGCGCCATCTACTCGAGCACCATCGGCGTCGAAATCAACCACATCTATTCGCCCGAACGCCGCCGCTGGATTTTCGAGCGCATGGAATCCGACTCGCCGCAGGAAGACCAGCAGCGCATCCTCGACCTGCTCATCCGCACCGACGTATTCGAGCAGGTCATGCAGCAACGCTATCTCGGCAGCAAGCGCTTTTCGCTCGAAGGCACGACCGCACTTATTCCCCTGGTCGACGAAGTTCTCGACACAGGTTCCCAGCGCGGTGCCGTCGAGCTCGTCATGGGCATGAGCCACCGCGGCCGCCTCAACGTCATCGCCCACGTGGCCAAGCGCGCTCCCCAGGAAATTTTTGCCGGATTCGAAGACGTCGATCCGCGCAGCGTTCTCGGCTCCGGCGACGTGAAGTACCACATGGGCGCCACCGGCGAATACAAAACGCGAAGTGGAGGAAAGGTTCACATCCACCTGGTCTCCAACCCGAGCCACCTCGAAGCCGTCGACCCGGTCACCGTCGGCCGCACCCGCGCCAAGCAGGATCGCACTGGCGAGGGCGGCCGCGAAAAATATCTCCCGCTGCTCGTCCACGGTGACGCCGCGTTCGCCGGACAAGGCATCCTCGCCGAGACCATGAACTACGCCGACCTCCCCGGATACACCGTCGGCGGCACCATTCACGTCGTGGTCAACAATCTTCTCGGCTTCACCACCAGCTACACCGAAGAGCACTCCACGCGTTTCGCCGCCTGTATCGCGCGCCGCCAGTCGATTCCCATCTTCCACGTCAATGGCGAAGACGTTGACGCTGTCGTACGCGTCGCCCGCCTCGCCACCGAGTACCGCTACAAGTTCGGCACCGACGTGGTCATCGATCTCATCGGCTATCGCCGTCACGGCCACAGCGAAGTCGACGACCCCACCATCACACAGCCTCTTCTTTATAAGAAGATCAAAGAGCATCCCCCGCTGTGGGAAATTTACGCCGACGATATCGGCGCCACCGACGCGCAGACTCAGGCCGCCGCCATCCGCGCGGAGTTCGAAGCCGCCCAGAAACAAGCCGGCAGCATCAAGCAAAAACCTCTGATGCGCGAGCTTCCCAAGTATTGGGACAAATATTTCGGTGGCCTCTATAAGCCAGAATTTGAAGTCGAAACCGGACTCTCGCCAGAAGAATTATCGGAACTTACGACTCGCCTCACCACGTACCCCGACGGCTTCCACATCCACCCAAAAGTAAAGAAGCTGCTCGAACAGCGTGCGGAAATGGGCACCGGCAAGCGACCGGTCGATTACGGCATGGCCGAAGCCCTCGCCTTCGGCAGCCTGGTCAAAGCTGGCATCCACGTACGCATGTCCGGCCAAGACTCCCGCCGCGGCACGTTCAACCAGCGCCATTCCGTCCTTATTGACATCGAGAATGAAGATGAATATGTTCCACTCGAAAACGTTGTGCCCGGTCAAGCTCGCTGCGAAATCTACAACTCCACGCTCTCCGAAGCCGGAGTCCTCGGCTTCGAATACGGATACAGCCGCGACTATCCCGAATCGCTAGTCCTCTGGGAAGCGCAGTTCGGCGATTTCGTCAACGTCGCGCAAGCCATCATCGACCAGTTCATCAGCGCCGGCGAAGCCAAGTGGAACCTGCTCTCCGGCGTCGTGATGCTGCTTCCCCACGGCTACGAAGGCCAGGGTCCTGAGCACTCCAGCGCCCGTATCGAGCGCTTCATCCAGCTCGCCGCCAAGCACAATATCCAGATCACGCAGCCCTCCAACGCCGCGCAGTATTTCCATCTCCTGCGCCGCCAGGCCCTGCGCCACTGGCGCAAACCGCTGGTCGTCTTCACGCCCAAGAGCATGCTGCGCCACGCCGACGCGAGTTCGCCCATCGAGGATCTCACGCATAAGAATTTCCTCAACGTCATCCCCGACACCGAAGTCGGAGAAGCCGACCGCATCCTGATCTGCACCGGAAAAATCGGCCACGAGCTACAGGCCGAAAGAAAGAAAAGAAAAGATACCAGCACGGCAATCGTCTTCTTAGAGCAACTCTACCCATTCCCCGAGAAGGAGTTAGTCGCCGAACTCGACCGTCACGGCCAACAGGGAGACATCGTCTGGGTGCAAGAAGAACCCGCGAACATGGGAGCGTTGTTCAACATGCTCCCCCGCCTGAAGCGAGTGGCCGGCGATCGACCGGTGCTCTCGGTGAAGCGTTCCTCCGGCGCCAGCCCCGCGACAGGAAGCGCCAAAGCCCACGAAGTAGAACAAAAAACGCTCCTAACCCTGGCATTCACCACCAAGGGATAGTCTTTGCTCGTGTGTGGGGCCGGGTCTCTGACCCGGCCGCCGAGCGAAGCTCGGCTAGGTTTTGTGTGGCGCGGGCGCCCCCGCCCGCGTGTTCTCCGCAATGTTACTCTTTTGTGGCCAATGCCCCGTCGCTCCCAACCCCTCCGCATCGCCATCGACACCGGCGGCACGTTCACCGACTGCGTATGGCGAGACCGCGGCCGCCTCCGCATGCTGAAAGTTTTTTCGACCCCCGCCGATCCCTCCCAAGCCATCGTCAAAGCCCTCCGCAAAATCGCCCACAACGGCGAGCTTGTCCTGCTCCACGGGACGACCGTCGGTACCAACACTCTGCTCCAGCGCAAAGGCGCGCGTACCGCGCTCGTCACCACCGCCGGCTTCGAAGACGCCATCGAAATCGGACGTCAAGCCCGCCCCAAGCTCTACGACTTCTTCTTCGACCGCATCGAGCCGCTGGTCCCCAAAGATCTCCGCTTCGGCGTCAACGAGCGCACCTCCAGCAACGCCGAAATCTTGACCTCACCCACGCCGGCGGAATTGGGCATCCTCGCCGAACAGATCAAAGTCGCGAAGCCGCAATCCATCGCGATCTCGCTTCTTTTTTCGTTCGCAAATCCGAAGAACGAGTTGAAGGTTGCCGAGGCACTCAACTCGCTCGGCATCCCAGTGTCCATCTCCCACCAAATCCTCCCCGAATTCCGCGAATACGAACGCACCTCGACGGTCGTCATCAACTCCTACCTGCAACCAGTAATGCAGCGTTACTTGGAAAATCTGGAAACCCGATCCCGTAGAGACGTTGCTCGCAACGTCTCTCTCTCCACGAGCACGCCTGCCCGCGTCGCCGATGTTCCAAGCCCCCGCATCTTCGTCATGCAATCCAGCGGCGGCATTACCGCACTCTCCACCGCTGCGCGCGAGCCCGTCCGCACCATACTCTCCGGCCCCGCCGGAGGCGTAGTCGGCGCGGCCACCAGCGCCCGCGCCAGCGGATTCGATCGCATCATCGCCTTCGACATGGGGGGCACCTCCACCGACGTCTCCCTAGTCGAAGGCTCCATCGCCACCGCCACCGACGCCCAAGTCACCGGCCTCCCCGTCAGCGTGCCCGTGCTCGACATCCACACCGTCGGCGCTGGCGGAGGCTCGCTCGCCCGCTTCGACGTCGCCGGGGTCCTCCGCGTCGGCCCCGAATCCGCCGGAGCCGATCCCGGCCCCATCTGCTATGGCAGCGGTACCCAGCCCACCGTCACCGACGCGAATCTTCTCCTCGGCCGCCTGCTGCCCAGGCGTTTTCTCGGCGGCGACTTTACGCTCGATCTCGACCGCACCCGCCGCCTCACCGCGGAATTTCTAAAGCAGCAGAGAAGCCGCCTCACGCTCGATCAGTTCGCCGCCGGAGTCATCCGCGTGGTCAATGCCACCATGGAGAAAGCCATCCGCGTCGTCTCCATCGAGCGTGGCCGCGACCCGCGCCACTTCGCGCTCGTCGCCTTCGGCGGCGCCGGAGGCCTGCACGCCTGCGCCCTCGCCGAAGCTCTCAGCATCCCATGCGTCCTTGTCCCCGCTCTTCCCGGCGCGCTCTCCGCCTTGGGCATCCTCGCCAGCGACGTCGTCAAAGATTATTCCCGCACGATCCTGTGGCGCGTCTCCGGCAATGTTCCCGCACAGCAATTGAATCGCGAATTCTCAGCCCTGGAAACAAATGCCGCGAAAGATTTTCGCCACGAAGCTTGGCAGGGAAGACCGCACTACAACCGCAGCGTCGACATCCGTTACCGCGGCCAGGGATACGAGCTCAACATACCTCTAACAAAAAATCTCCTCCGCGATTTCGAGCAAGAACACCACCGCCGCTACGGTTACGTTCATCCATCGCGTGAAGTCGAGCTAGTCACGCTCCGCCTCCGCGCCACAGTGAAATCACCACAGACGGAAACCCTCCCAACCCATGCGAAGACAGCCCATGTGGGAGCGGCCGCCCTCGAGAGCCTATCCCGAGCGAAGCCGAGGGATCCAAGCCGAGCAAAGCTCGGCAGGCTCTCCACGCCCAAGGCGCGAGTCCTATTCAACGGCAAGAGACTCGAGACGAAGATCTACTCCCGAGATGATGTCCGCCCCGGCAAAACATACGCTGGCCCCGCCATCATCACCGAATACAGCGCCACCACAATCATCCCGCCCGGCAAGCATTTCCATCTCGACCGCGCCAGCAACCTGATTGTTACAATCCGATGAAATTCGTGCCCGAATCCACCACTGGCAACTGACAACTGGCAACCGGCAACTGCTTTCCATTTACAATGATCCCGTGAAACCCAGCCTTTTCGTCGTCGAAGACGATCCCGACATTGCCCGTCTGGTCCGCCATCACCTGGAAAACGAAGGCTTCACCGTCCGCGTCTATCCCACCGGCGCCAACGTGCTTGCCGACGCCGAGCGCCAGCGTCCCGCGCTCTTCGTGCTCGACATCATGGTCCCCGGCAAAGACGGTCTGGAAATTTGCCGCACGATCCGCCAGACGCCCGGCCTCGCCTCCGTCCCCGTAATTTTCCTGACCGCCAAAAGCAGCGAAGCCGACCGCGTCCTTGGTCTCGAGCTCGGCGCCGACGACTACATCGCGAAGCCTTTCAGCCCGCGCGAACTCGTCGCCCGCGTCAAAGCTGTGCTGCGTCGCTTCGAGCGCCCCCTGCCGCCCAGCCCTATAAAAGTCGGCGACATCGAAATCGATCCATCGGCCATGACCCTGACCGTGCGCGGGAACCCGGTTCCCACCACCGCCACCGAGTTCCGCCTGCTTGACTACTTCGCCCGCCACAAGGGACGCGTCTTCAGCCGTGACCATCTCCTCGATTCCGTCTGGCGCGACACCGCCTACGTCACTCCGCGTTCCGTCAACGTCTACGTCCGCCGCATCCGCGAAAAAATCGAGCCTGACCCCGAGAACCCGCGCTACCTGAAAACCGTGCGCGGCGCCGGCTACCGCTTCGAGGTCCCCAAATGAGGAGAATGTGAAGAACCGCATCTTCTTCAAACTCCTCGCGGTTTTTCTGATCGTCATCGCCGCCACCGCCGCCATTCTCGACGTCATGTTGGGCAGCGCCTGGGAAGCCTCGCTGCGCACCGAGATCGAGCGCAACCTTATTCAGAAGACTCTCCTGTTCGCGCACCGCGTCGAGACCGATCGCGCCCACCCGCTCACTGAAATCGCCGCGCAGGAAGGTCTGGCCGCCGGCGCACGCGCCACCATTATCGACGCCTCGGGACAAGTCCTCGCCGACTCCGAAGGCAATCCCGCCACCATGGAGAACCACGCGACTCGCAAGGAATTCGCCGCCGCCCTCTCCGGCAAAACTGGCGAAAACGAGCGCCGCAGCGCCACTGTCGGCATCCGATTTCTCTATGTCGCCGCTCCCGTGTCTGGAGGCGCAGTGCGTCTCGCGTATCCGCTTTCCGATGTCGAGGCGGTTCAGGCGCAGGTGCACCGTCGGCTGATTTGGGGGTCCTCGATTGCCTTCATCATCGCTTTGCTCATCGCCGCCTCCGCGTCCGTCTGGACTTCCCGCCGCCTCGAACACATCGTGGATGTCGCCGTGCGCATCGAGCAAGGGGACCTCCATGCCCGCGTACAAGACAGGCCCCTCGATGAAATTGGCCGGGTGGCCGCCGCCATCGACAAAACCGCCGGCCAGGTCGAGCGCAGTTTTGCCGCCGTGCGTTCGAGCCAGCGCCAGCTCGAAACTTTGCTCAACAGCATGCAGGACGCGGTCATCGCCGTCAGCTCCGACGGTCTGGTGCAGTGGGCCAATCAGCCCATGGATCGTCTCGTTCCTCAGCACGCGCGCCTCCACGCTCCGGTTGTCGAAACCATCCGCGATCCCGACTTTCTCGCCGCCGTCAAAGCGGCCACCACCTCGAAACAGGTCAAGACCACCCGCGCCACATCCATCGTTCCCGGCCGCGCTTTCGATGTCACCGCCGCGCCGCTGCCCGATGGCGGCGCCGTGGCCGTGCTGCGCGATCTCACCGAGACCGAGCGCGTTGAGAAAACCCGCCGCGATTTTATTGCCAACGTTTCCCACGAACTCCGCACCCCGTTGACTTCCATTCAGGGATACTCCGAAACTCTTCTCGACCTCAGCTCCGAAAATTCCGGCCCTCACCGTGAATTTCTCGAGATCATCCGCAAGAACGCTGCCCGGATGTCGCGCCTCACCGAAGACCTGCTCACTCTGGCGCGCGTAGAATCCGGCGAGACTCGCTTCGATACCGAGCCCGTCCCGCCCATCGAACTCCTGCACGACGCCGAAGAAAGCTTCCGCGAGATCGCCCGCAGCCAGGAAGTGGAATTGCAGATCGTAGAAACGAACGAAGACAGCGGCTCCGTGGAATCTCTGCCTCCGGTGCGCGCCGACCGCGAAGCTATCCACCAGGTGTTTTCGAATCTGATTGACAACGCGATGAAGTACGGCCGCTCCGGCGGCCGCATCGTGCTGGGCGCGCGCCCCGCCCGCCGCGGCATCGAATTCTACGTCCAGGACTTCGGCGCAGGCATCGCCTCCGAGCATCTCCCACGCCTCTTCGAACGTTTCTATCGCGTGGACAAAGCCCGCTCCCGCGAATCCGGCGGCACCGGACTCGGCCTCGCCATCGCCAAGCACATCATGCTGGCCCACGGCGGCTCCATCCGCGCCGAAAGCGAACTCAACCACGGCAGCACCTTCCTCTTCACCCTCCCCACCGCATAAACGTTTCTTTGGGGTGCCCCCCTTTCTAGTCTCTGCGTCTTTTGCAGAGACTAGGGGGGATTTTGACTTTGCCCTTCAAATTCCCCTTGCATTTGTCGTCCGTTGGCCGACAATGATCTGTAACTCCTGTATCCCGAAAAATGACCGAAAATTCACAGCTTGTTAACCACAAGTTTTACTGGTAGTCCTATGCTTAGCCGTTGCCCCATCCCATCCCACGAACGGCAGAATCGTGACGACGAGTCCCGTAGTTCCCTTCGTCGCCCCCATTCTCGTCCGGCGGACACACTTATGAGTACCGCAACGAAAATCCCCGATTCTGAACCGGCGCATCACTACATCGTGCGCCGCACCGTGGAAGCCTGCCACATGGCCAAGGAAGCCGCCGGCGCCGCGGCCGAAGGCATCGCCACCGGCTCCAGCGCCTTGCTCAGTTCGCTGCGCCAGCGTGAGCGCGAACTCGACACGCTCGACGTGGAAATCGACAGCGGAGTCACCACCGCCATCACCGAAGTCGGCCCCGCCGAAGCCCGCGAACTGCTCGCCTGCATGAAGGTCATGATCGGACTTGAGCGCATCGGTGACCTGCTGCTCAGCTTCGCCAACAGTGCCCAGTCCGTCAGCGGACGCATCGACTCCGAAGATACCCGCGACCTCACCCAGATGGCGACCCTGCTCGAAAAAATGCTGACCGACTGCGGAGCCGCATTTTCCGGTCGCGATGTCAGCAAAGCCATCGACGTTCTCCGTGCCGACGCCGAGATGGACCGCCTGCGCAACCTGATCTTCCTGCGCCATATCGAGAATCCCGAAAACCTGCACCGCCAGGCCAGCCTGCAAGTCATCTTCATGACCCAGTCCCTCGAACGCGCCGGCGATCACGCCAAGAACCTCGCCGAAGAAGTCTGCCACTTTGTCAGCGGACGCACCGTCCGCCACGTCTCCATTGCCTACAACAAACCCGTCGAGCAGATGTTCATCGACCACCTCCGCCGCCGCGACCACAACCGCTAAGGATTATGTGGCGCGGGCGCCCCCGCCCGCGTTCCCGCCGGAACCGCTACTCCCGAGTGAAGCTTTTCGGGAAGCCAGCCGTGATAAAATGCCGCACCGTGGGCCAGACTTCCCAGCCACCGACCCCTCCGTCGTGTTCGGACTGTGCCACCAAAACGCAGGCCGCTGGGGGCAGCCCGCCCACTCAATCCGCGTCGCGCATGTGGCGGTCGAGCAACGGCAACATGCGCATCGATACACCTCACACCAGCATCATTACCGATCCCGCCGGCCAGCGAGCCATCATGCTCGATCACTTGAAAAAGGAGGCGACGGTCATCCCCATGCCGCCTGCCTCCTCCGCGCCTTCGCCGTCGGGAGGCCCACAGATGCCCGGCGCACCCGCGCCGCCTCCAGCCCTGCAGGTGCATGATCTGGGAAAGAGCCAGATCGAAGGGCATGAGGTCGAGGGCAAGCGCTACATCTTAACGCCGCTACAGGCGCCGCAGATCCCTCAAGCACCGCAAATGCCGAAGATGCCAACGGCCCCACAGTCGGCCGCGCCGAAGCCCCCGCAGTTGCCCAAACCGCCGCAGCCCACGGTGACCGAAATTTGGACCAGCACAAAACTAAAGACGCCGGTGCTGACCAAGGTCACAACCCCCGCCGGCGAGCAAACCACTTACTGCAAGCCCACCTCCACGGATGAACCTCATCCTTCGCTGTTCCAGATTCCGCCTGGATACAAGCTGAAGAAAACCTAGCTGCTCCTTCGCTGCACTGTGAAAACCGGGTAGTGGTGCAGTATGAGAGTTCGAAAAGTTTCCCGGTGGGAGTCATCCTGGTCACTCGTTGAACAGCGCGTGATGGGCGTCGTATCATGGAACACGAATGCCTTTTCCCATCAAAATCTGCAGCGTCTGCGAGGAGGAGTTCGAGCTGAAGCCGGATAAGCCTGGTTTCGCCGACCGCTGCCCGTCGTGCAGCGCTTCCGAGACATCTGTCCCCACGACTCAGCGCCGCATGGACGCTGACGAGCGCAAAACTCTGAGCGAAGCGAACGGGGCTCGCAGGCAGGCGATGCGCGATCTGCTGTACCGAAAAGATAGCTGATTGCTGTTCCAGGTGTCCGCTGTTTTGCAAGGGCGACCAGTTCGCGCTTAGAACAGGGCCAGCATTTTCGCACTAACCCCGCTGACTGAGCGTGAGAAGCCTGTTTGTGGTCCACAAATTCTTGCCACCAAGTGGGCGCTCTGACTCAATCATGGGATGGTCTGAATTGCGGCATGAGACTGGCCGAAAGAGCCATCGTTTCCAGCCGCCTTGCATCGCCAACTGAACATGTACCTTTGATTGAGAATCGGCTTCAAGTCAGCAGGGCATGACTCCATATTTCCACGTATGCTGTGGCTGTGCAGACGCTTCGAATCGCATTGGCGGTGGCCCTGTTCAGCCTAGTTGGATCGTCGGATGCTACTCGGGAAAAATACCGAGACTTCTCCACGCACCGGCTCCAAAGCGATGACCAACGGTGGGCCGAGAGAACCTTAGGCACGCTTTCCATCGAGGAGAAGGTTGGCCAGCTCTTCATGATTCGTCTGCGGGTGGGATTCTCAGGAGTTCGGAACTCCGAGTACTTGCGGCTCTCCAACAGCATTCGCAAGTACCACATCGGATCGCTGGCAATGTCAGCGCCGCCGGGAGGACGGTTTCTTCACGGCGACCACCGCTATCAGACGGTCGCCCTGCTCAACCGGCTACAGGCGGAATCGAAGCTGCCACTTCTGATCGCCGGAGATTTTGAACAGGGCGTCCTTCCTGCGCGGCTTTTTGGCACAACCGTGTTTCCCCACGCAATGGCGTTCGGCGCTGCGGGCAAGGTGGTTTACGCCGAGGAATTCGGTCGCATTACGGCCCAGGAAAGCCGTGCGATCGGCGTGCACTGGAACCTTTTCCCCGTCGCCGACGTGAATTCCAACCCTGCTAATCCGATCATCGGCACGCGAGCATTCGGCGCCAACCCAGCGCAGGTAGGGGCGCTGGTAGCTGCCTACATACGTGGAGCGCGAGCGAACGGAATGCTGACCACGGCCAAGCACTTCCCGGGTCACGGCAATACCGGGACGGACTCGCACCTTGCCGTCGCACGAGTGGATGAGGATCTGGACCTCTTGCGCGCGGTCGACCTGCCTCCATTCCGCAGGGCGATCGAAGCGGGAGTGGATGCTGTCATGACAGCGCACATCAGGGTACCAGCGCTCGATCCAGACCCCAAGCTGGTAGCTACGACGTCACCGGCCATCGTCACCGATCTGCTCAAGAACGAACTCGGTTTCAAAGGAATCGTCGTCACCGATGCCTTGGACATGGCGGGACTGACCCGCCTCTACGCAGGCAACGTCGGGCGTGCCGCGGTGGACGCCTTCACGGCCGGGAACGATGTGCTCACCATGCCGGCCGACCTTGACGCAAGTTATCGGGCGGTTCTCGACGCTGTTCGCACGGGAGAGATTTCTCGGCAGCGCCTCGACGCGTCCGTCCTGAAAATATTGCAGGCCAAAGCTTCCCTGGGGTTGCAGAAGACTCGCGCGGTAGACGTAGGGGCGATTTCGAGGCTGGTCGGCAGTCCGGCCAATGTTGCAACCGGTCAGCGAATCTCCGATGACTCTATCACCCTCGTGCGCGACAACGGTAAACTGCTTCCGCTGAAACAGGGGGCATCTGTTAAGAACGTTGTGCTACATCAACGAGGAGGACAAGATCGTCACGCCGTGCTCGTGGTAGTGATCTGCGACAACGTGCGAGCAGAGGATGGTCGGGTTCTGGAGCGCGAAATTCGGGCCCGTATGCCCGATGCAAAGGTAGTCTATGTGGACCCTCGCGTCGCGCCCGGCAGGGCGGATGACGTGCTGGAGGCGGTGGACCAGGCGCGGGCAGTCATAGTCGCCGTGTACATCGTGCCCTCAGCCGCCAGATCAAGGAAGGTGACGCGCGGCGGGAAGCATCCCGCGTCTCTCCCAGACTCGACGAGTGCTTTGTTCGCGAGGATTCTCGGCCGCGCTACCGAAAAAACCGCAGTTCTGGCCATGGGAAATCCATACTTGACCGATGATTTCCCCGCAATTCAAAACTACATTTGTACCTTCTCAAATGTGACGGTTTCGGAGATCAGCGCAGCTCGGGCACTCTTTGGGGAAATCCCGATGCCCGGTCAAATGCCGGTCAATCTTTCTAGCGTCGGCTTACAGACACCTAGAGGCTTCCGACCGGCACAAGTCGCAAACTTAAAGCTTCCATAGTACAGAAATGTACAAAATAGTAAGTACAAATGTTCCTTAAGGAAGACTTGTACTTACATTTGCGTACAAAAACGAGGGCGGCCTGGGGAAGGCGCAACCCTCGGAGTCTCCCGGGTTTCCTCACTGTACAGTCAAGCTAAGCGTTTGACTCTTCGTCACCCCACCGCCTTTTGCGGTCACCGTGAGCGTCGCGGTGGCACGCGCCGCATTGGAGGCTGCCTTCAGCGTCAGCGTGCTGTGGGCGGTGCCTGGCGATGCGATGCTCGCAGGCGCAAAGCCGGCCGTGATTCCCTTCGGCAATCCGCTCACCGACAGCGCGATCGCTGATTTGTATCCGTTGAGTGCGGCCGTTGACGCCGTGATCGGCGTGGCGCCGCCCCGAGACAGCATCACCTTCGCGCCGCTCAGAGTCAGCGTGACGTTCGGGATCACCACCGTCAGGCTGACCGTCTGAGTTTTAGTGAGTCCTCCACCTGTACCTTTCAACGTCAGCGTCGAGACACCTCCTGCCGTGTTGGAGCCCGCGGTCAACTTCAGCGTGCTGCTGCCGTTGCCGGGTGCGGCGATGCTTGCGGGCGCGAAGGTCGCGGTCACTCCCTTCGGCAATCCAGTCACCGACAACGCGATTGCTGACTTGAACCGGTTGAGCGCTGCGGCGGAAACTGTGACCGCCGTCAAGCTTCCCGCGGCCACTGTCGCGCCGGTAACGTTTGACGTTAACGTGAAGCTGGGCGTCACCACGGTCAATGCGATCGACGCGCTCCGCGTCAGCCCGCCGCCAGTTCCGGTGATCGTGATTGTGGAGTTGCCCGCTAGCGCGCTTGCCGCAGCGCTAATGGTGGCGGTCACTGGCGCGGCCGTGGTGACCGCGGAAGAAGAAAGGCGGATCGTGATGCCCGAGGGTGCGCCACTGGGCGTCAGTGTAACCGGCGATGCGAATCCACCCTGCGCAGTCAGCGTGATGGTTGCCGCGGCCGAACTGCCGGTCGCCATCGAAGCGCTGGAGACATTCGGGCTCAGCGTGAAGTCTGATCTGTTGCTGTCGCTCCAGTGATTCACCAACACGCTGGCGTCGATCGAGCCGAGTCCGGTCGTCTCATCGTAGCCTGTGCCCGCATTGAATCCGGTAGCGCCGGGCACGCTGTTGGTTCCGCTGGTAATGTCGTGGAACACCGCCGCACCGTTTCCTGACAGTTGCTGGTTCGCCAGCGCGTAGAACACGGGATTCGCGTTTCCCTGGGCCGTGCCCTTGTGCTCGTTCACCAACGCCATCACGCTTGCCAGCGACGGCGCTGCCGCCGATGTACCGGACGCATAAAAGATGTTTCCTTGCACCTGCACCACATACGCGTCCTGAATCGAGCCATGCAGCGCCACATCAGGAACGTCGCGCTTTCCGTCGGCCGGAACGCCCGGCGCAGTTTGCCAACTGGGCTTGCTATAGAGAGTGCTTGCTCCTCCGCCGCTAGCCCACAAACCGCCGCTCCATCCGCTTTCGTTCCACGCGACTTCCGGAATGTAGCTGAGCGCCGAAGATAGTCCCGAGCCATTGCTCGCGGACCAATACTGTCCAGGGTTGTGGCCGTCGTTGAACTGCGTGCCTCCCACGCATGTGCTGTAGGAGGTGGAGCACAAGCCGTTCACTCCTCGTCCCTGCGTTGCGGTTGTCTCGGTGGGGGAATCGCATCCTGCTGCGCCGCCGTCGCCGGAAGAAACAAGGACTGACATGCCCTGTGCCGCAGCCTGCGCCCAAGTGTTATTCCAGAACGCATTGCCAGCGGAGCCCAGCGCGGCTTCACACAAGCCGTAGCTCAGGCTCACGATCGGCGCGACGTTGTGGTTGACGGCGTATTGCGCCGACAAGTTGATCCCATCGGTCGTCCCTGACTTCGTGATTACGAACTTGACGCTTGCATTTCTTGCGATTGCGCCCGCCCATTCCACATCCATCGCCGATTCCAGTTCGTCATCGCACGCGGGGAAGCCAGGGTCGGGACCGTTGACGATCATCTGCGGATCGTTCGGTGGAAGGCTGGCGTTCGCCCGGAACGTCCGCACATCCTGCAATGCAACGTCGACGCGGCCGAGCACCGCAATGCTCTGTCCGGTGCCGTCGAGCCCCTGGTTGTACAGTGGGCCGACGTCATAAATCGTAGCCCAGTCCTGCGGCATCAGGAAATGCGCACCGTTCGCGGCGGTATAGCCAGGCGCGACCACATGCGTCGGCGCGCTGCGAAAATCGTGCAGCGAAACCACTCCGCCAACCACTGCAGCCAGCGCCTGCGGAATTTCGGGATCGTTCGCGTTCGCATAGTGCAGCGTTCCCTGCACAAGATACTTTTGAATGCTGGTGTGGAAGGCTGACTCCACCTGCGCGGCCGTGCCGCTGAACACGATCATGCGATGCGAGACCGGAACTTCCTCAATCTCCATGCCGTGGGCTTGCAGCCATCTTGTCACCTGGCTCAGATCGTTTTGCGAGATGCCAAAGCGCTGGCCGAATTGCGCGGGCGTGATCCATTGATGGTAATAAGGTGACTCCGGATCGTGCTGCGCGCGGAGCAATTCCACGAGTGCCGCATCCTGGGCCGGATCTGCCGCAAGGACGAGTACCATGCGCTCCATGTAAAGATCTGGCGCAGCTTTACCGATAGAGTACCCAGGCTTGGCCAAAGGATGCCGTTGGCCGGAGAGCACGACCCGCCGGCCGTTGGCGACGGGGGCCAGAATTCGGTCGATCGGTCGGACCGACAAGGGCTCTTTTAGCGGACCCGCGGTTTGCGGCCATACACGGAACGGGGAACACAACACGAAGAGCAGCAGAGCATGGACTTTCGTACTTTGCATGAGCACCCTCGATGAAGTCATCCTTGAAAAAGTGCAGGGAGAGCCATGATTGAGCTATCGGCAAAAATTTGCCGGGCTTCACAGCACGAGGGTCGCTTGAGATCACAGAGGTAACGACAAGAGGTAACAACCGTTCGTTGCAGGAACCCGACTGCGCATTGTCACCGGCTACGATCTCCCTTCTACTATTCACATCAAATCGGGTCGGCGCTCGCTCTGGCGCGCCGATTTTTCACAGGGGCGTGCATATGGCAATCTCAGAAAGAGCAAAATCTGTTTCAACCCACAAGACGTTATGGCAGCGCGGGACAGCGCGAGTCGCTTCCGTGTTTGCGATTCTGTTGCTGATCGCATTCGTCGCGCTGGCGGCGCCTCAGGATCGCGATCAGGACCGCGATCACGACCGCAATGGGTTTCACCTTAAGTCTCGCGAGCGTATCTCGCGCGACTTCGGCGGTGGCTCGGGCGGAAGGCCTTCGCCCGATGCGCTCTGTGAGCCCGGTTTCGTAGCCGTAGGCTTTCACGTGCAGACCGGTGAATTCTTCAACCAGGCATGGCTCGATTGCGCCCGCTTGCGGTCGGACGGAGACCTGCGAGACGAGCTAAGGATGACCGACAGAACGGGCAGCCCAGGCGGCCGTCCTGTCTTTGATGCTCACTGCCACGATGGCCGCGCTCTCATCGGATTACAAGGACGAACCGGCGCCTCCATCGATGAAGCTATTGGCGAATGCGCGTACGTACGAGAGATCGCTGAAATGCGCGCCGACCAACGGGACGACCGCCGGAACAACTGGCGCGATGATCGGCTCGATGATCGCCGGATCGAATTCACGGAATCGGTAACCCGTCCTCGTCCAGGTGGAAGACCGAGCGAGGCCCACTGCCCCCCCGGCTCGGTCGTCACCGGGTTCCGATCCATGAGCGGCGAATATATGGATCACTTGTGGATCGTGTGCTCCGAACTGGAACGCAACTACTAGGCGTATTCCTTGATTGATCTGGCTTTCGCAGAGGCTGGGAGCGTCACGGGCGGCGCCACCGTCCGCTCCCCTCTGCGGATCAGAATGATCGCCCCGAGGATTGCTGCTGACGCTAATACGACGCGCATGCTCAGCGCTTCGGAAGCGAGCAGCCATCCCAGAAACACAGCCACGACTGGATTCGCGTAGGTGTGCGTCGCCACCAGGGCCGGCGGACACCGCTGCAGCAACCATACATAAGAAGTGAACGCGACCACGGATCCAAACACAATCAGATAAGCCAAGCCCAAAATTGATTTCAAAGAAATGCTTGCCCAGTGTGTGGCGTGAAACTCGCCCGTCAATCCCGCGGCTGCGAGCAGCATCACCGCGCCGCAAATTGTCGGGAGCGCCGTGCGTCCGAGAGCGTCCGAAGGCAGATTGAGCTTGGGAGAGATCACCACTCCTCCCGACCACGCCAACGAACCCGCGAGCACTGCCAGCAGCGCCAGCAAGCTCGAACCTTTGACGGTCAATTCTGCGCCGGTCAGCATGGCCACGCCGAGCACGCCCAAACCCAAGCCCAGCGCGCTGAGCCGGCTGATCTTCTGTTGTCCCATGCTCCATGCGAGAAGCAGAATGAACATCGGTTCGGTTGCAATCAGCAGCGCCGCCAGGCCTGATCCCACATATTGTTCGGCCCAATGCAGCGACCCGTGCCCAACGAGAAAGAACAATGCGCCGACGATGCTTCCAGAAATCCAATGCGCTCGCGTGGGGCGAAAGCCGCGCGCCCACGCCCACGCCAGAAGAATTCCGCCAGCGACTGAGTGCCGGATGCCTGCGGTGACCAGCGGGGGAATGGTCTCGACCGCATAACGAATCGCCAGGTACGTCGAGCCCCATACCAGATAGATCGCCGCGAAGGCGAGCGCCAGTTGGATCGAGTAGGTGCGGCCGCGGTCGGTCGGATTTTTGTGGGGGTCGGGCACGAGTACAGGTCTCCCTCCGATGTTAATCATCTTGCCGCAGCGAATCAGGGCCATAATTTGCGCCGCTTGGTGACCCATCGCGATCTAACCTCCAAATATAAGTTGAGGGGTTAGGTTGATGCTAGGCCGCAGCGACTAACTTGTCAAGATTGTTTTAATGGTTAGATAATGGATTGAAAGGAAAACACTATGACGCAGACCAAAGAATCCAGGAAGGTTTCGCGGCAACGTCCGCCCCGCTTCGATCTGATTGGTGGCAACGTCTGCCTGGACTTCGTCAACACGCTCGATGATCGTCACATCAAGCCCAAAGAATTGCTGGAGACTTATGTGGACCTTGCCCGGTTCGGCGAAGACACTGGGATTCTGGAACCGAGCCAGGTGGACCGGCTTTACGAACGCAGTTACGCCGAACCGGAGCACGCACAACAAGCACTGCTCTGGGGAAGAGAATTGCGCGAGGCCGTTCACGATGTATTTTGGGCGATCATGAACAAGCGGCCGGTGCCGCCCGGCGCGCTCGCCAGACTGAACAACTACGTTCAAGCAGCAGCCGGACGCATGCGGTTGGTTCCGGCAAAGGGAGCCTTCGAGTGGAGGTTCGACGACCTGCTTGATTTCGATAGCGTGCTCTGGCCCATTGCCCGCTCGGCAGCCGATCTGCTGGCTTCGGATCAACTGGACTACGTTCGGGCCTGCTCATCGAAAGATTGCGAATGGTTTTTTCTGGATACCAGCAGGAATCATCACCGGCGCTGGTGTGACATGACGCGGTGCGGGAATCGCGCGAAAGTCCAGAGGTTTTATGCGCGGCAGAAAAAAAAGTGTTAACCACAGAGGGCACGGGGGCGCGCAGGGGAAGGCCCGCTTCGTGAGTGCTTCGGAGATCAAAATCCCCACCCTCTCTCGCCAAAAAACGGCGAGAGAAGGGTGGGTACCCACATCGTGACGCACGAGATGGTTGTGTGGGCGTCTCACGTCAAAGTCCCCACCCTAACCGCAAAGAACGCGGTCAGGATGGGACACCCTTAATTACCTTAATTACCTTAATTACCTTTGGCGATCTCTCGGGGCTGGAAGTCTGGGTCGCCGAATTGCCAGAGCAGGAACGACATTTCGTCGGCGTACTCCAGGTCGTGTTGGGCTCGGGTTGAGCCCATGCCGTGGCCTGCGTCGTAGTCCACGCGGAGCAGGACGGGTTTCTTGCTGGAGGTGGCGGCTTGCAGGCGGGCCGTCATCTTCGCCGGCTGCGAGGGATCGACTCGCGGATCGTTGATGCCCGCGGTCAGCAGAATGCCCGGATATCCGGTGCCATCTTTGACGTGCTGATATGCGTCCATGGCGTAGAGTCCTTTGAAGCCGTCGGGATCAGTGACCGAGCCGAACTCGGCGATGTTCGGCGGACCATTGGGAGTGAATTCCATGCGAAGCGCATTGGAGCAACCTACGCGGATGAGGGCTCCAGCAAACAAATCGGGGCGCTGCGTGATGGCGCCACCAATCAGGATGCCGCCGGCGCTGGTGCCTTCGCTGGAGAGGCGCTGGGGGCTGGTGTACTTGTGCTCGATCAGATACTGGGCGCTGGCGATGAAGTCGTCGATGGTGTGTTGCTTGGTGAGTTTGTAGCCGGCGCGATACCACTCCTCTCCGTATTCCCCGCCGCCGCGCACGTGGGCGAAAGCGATTACGCCACCGCGCTCTAACCAAGCCAGCCATACCGGATCGAAATACGCGTCATAAGAAATACCGTATGCGCCATAACCGATGAGGTGAGTCGGGTGATTGCCATCGGGCGTGAAATTCTTGGAGTGGATGATGGAAAGCGGAATCATGGTGCCGTCGGCGCTCTTGGCCTTGACCTCTTCCGCTTCGTACGCCGAGGTGTCAATCGGCATGGGAGGTTGAATCTTTGTATCGGTAGCAGCTTTGGATTTCGGATCGTATTGCAACCAGCGCGGAGAGGTGGTCCAGGAAACGACGTGGACGAAGGCACCGGGCTCGGTGGGTGTGGCGGAAATCTCAGACACGGATTGGCCCGCAGCGACGGGAATAGGTTCGATGGTTCCGTCGAACGAGAGGCGGCGCATGCGGCCAATTCCCCCATCAAGGTCGCGGATGTAGATGGCGTCGGCGGCGACGTCCGCTTCCTGAATGACGACCTGGCTCGCGGGAACCACCACGCTGGCGTGGGCTACATCGGGGTTCTTGAGGCTGGTCCGCGTGAGTTCATAGCGCGGTTGATTCTTGTGAGTCAGCAGGTAAACGTCGTCATTGTGAAGCGCCAAATTCACTACCGCGGCATCCACGTCGAAAAGCTTCTTCCAGACAATGGGCTTCGAGTTGAGTTGATCGAGCGGGACGTAGTAGACCGTGGCCTCATTCTGGGTTCCATGCGCCACGATTCCGAGGAGATAGGGCGACACCGGCGAGTAAGTGACGAAGCTGAGGTCGTTATCCTCGATCTTCGCTTCCGACGAAAAGCCGTATCCGAACACGAAGCGATCCTGCTCCGGATCCTGGCCGAGTTCGTGAACGTAAACCCGGCTGCGCTGCTCGAAAGCGGTACGCGGCATGTCGGGTGTGAGCTTCTGCAGGCGGTTATAAACGAAGGATTTGTTTCCCGGCAGCCAGGAGACCCCGCCGAAGCGGGCGCGGTCGATGGCATCGGGCAACGCCTTTCCGGTGGCTGTCTCGAGAATGTGGATCACGCTGTTTTCCGAACCGCCGGGAGAGACTCCGTAGGCCACCAGGTTGCCGTCGAGTGACGCTTGAAAGTAGTCGATTGATGAGTGGACGCCGTCTTTGGTGAGCAACTCGGGATCGAGCAGCAAGCGCTCGGCGGAGCCGCCCGCTTTCACGTAAAGCTTTACGTTGTCGGCGCCGGGATCGGCCTTGAGATAGAAGAGCTTTCCGCCCCAAATCTGGGCATTGCGTACGCGCGTGCTGGCGGTATCGAGGGTCTTCACGCGGGCGAGAAACTTTTCGCGGCCGGGGATGCCGGCCAGGGTGGAACGGGTGTAGGTGTCCTGTGCCTTGAGCCATTCGGCGCCCTTTCCCTCGCGCCAGTTTTCGAGCCAGCGATAAGGATCGGTGACGCTCTGGCCGTAGAAGACCTCAGTTACGTCGCGGCGTTCGGTAGGCGGCGGGGCAGATTGCGCTTGCAACGGCGACGGCGTTGCGTAAGCCGCGAGCAGGCTTAGCGAGGCGAGGAGAATCTGAAGGCGGATTGCAATTTGCGAAGGGCCGGAGGAAAAAATCGACATGGTGCACTCCTAAGTCGAGAAGCAGATTGGGGGCCCGGGTGGGGATGATACCAGATACGCTGACCGCTTGTAGAATCCCCACCTTTTCCGCAAAGAGCGCGAAACGGATGGGTGCCCGGGTGTTCTATTACAATCACGGCAACGTCTTACATCTGACACGTCAATTTTGGGGAGGCTCCGTGATCGCTCGTATGCTTGCTGTTGTGCTACTGACAGGTTCAGCTCTGGCGCAGGATGTGGTGCACTACACCACCACCAATGCCAATGTGAAATATCTTTTCGCTACGGCCGAACCGGTATTGCATTTGAAGTCGGGGGACATTCTGGACACGAATACGTTGGATTGTTTTGGCAACGGGCTGAAGAAGCCGGGGGACACGCTGAGCATGGCCAAGGGAGACAATCCGCTGGCGGGGCCGTTTTATGTGGAGGGCGCGGAGCCGGGGGACACGCTGGCCGTGAAGATTCTCGACTTGCAGGTGGATGGAGATACGGGCGTAGGCGCGTTTGCGCCGGGATTCGGGTCGCTGAATGGATCGCACTATACGCCCGTACTGGAAGCGCCCTTGCCGGAGCGCGTATGGTTTTATCACATCGATCACGCTGCAAACGCGGCGACGTTCAAGGCGATTGATTCGAATTTCTCGGTGAAGATTCCGATGCATCCGTTCTTTGGCTGTATCGGCGTGGCCCCGGCGAACGGCGAGGCGCGGAGTTCGATTGTGCCGGCAGAGTTTGGCGGGAATATGGATTCTCCGGAAGCCGGCGTGGGGAACACGGTGTATTTTCCGGTGAACGTGAAGGGAGGGCTGCTCTATCTCGGCGATGGCCATGCTGCGATGGGAGATGGAGAGGCGGCGGGATCGGCGATTGAGGTGCCGCTGAAGGCGCGGGTGCAGTTAAACGTGATCAAAGGGCGGACGATTGAGTGGCCGCAGTTCGAAAATGATGACGCCATCATGACCGTGGGTGCGTATCGGCCGGTGGATGACGCGGTGCGCATTGCGCTGACCGAACTCGTGCATTGGATTCACAAGGACTACGGGTTGTCGGAGTTGGACGCATACGAGCTGCTGTCGAAGGTGGCGAGGATTCATCTGAACGAGATGGTCGATCCGAATTATGTGGTGGTGGCTTCGGTGGAGAAGAGGTATTTGCCGGCGAAGAAAAGGCCATAACGATGCTTGATCGAAGTTAAATCGGCACTCGAAAGTCCCCACCCTTTCGCAAAGAACGCGAAAGGACGGGGCACCCAGTACTTCTTTGATTCCGAGAGCCGTTTGCTCGGCTTAGCGGGCCGATTTCACGGAGGGGCTTGGTGATTCCGGGGCAAGCGGCAATTGCACTTCCAAGGTGCCAATGCGGTTGGTGAGCTTGTCGCGCACGCCGATGCGGAGCCAGGCCGCGGTCACGGGAACGTCGAGCTGCTGGCGAACGCGGAAGACTCCGGATTTGGCCCCCTGCTGAGAATCTGCGGTCGCTTCATTCACAATGCCCGTTGAGCATGCGGCTGTCGGCATCGAAGGCTGCGGCTGCGAACTCGAATGCTGCTGGTTTGCCGCTCTGAGGAGACTTTAACTTGAGCGCCAGATCGGTAACACGGTAATCGATGGCGTAACGCTGCAGGTCGATGGGAGCGAGCGGCTTGTCCTTGTGGCGCACGGACAGAAAGAAACATATGACACCTGCTGGGGACAATCGCACGTAACAGTGGACGCTTAAGACCATTGTGTGTCAATCGGGCTAACGGCATTCCCTCAGCGGCAAAGCCGAGAGACTTGGTTAGGCTCTTCGGCACGGCTGAAGCCGTGCCCTTCCCGAATCTTCGAACGCAGAGACAAAATCAAGATCCCCGCCCTTGTCTCTGCAAAGAACGCCGAGACAAGAACGGGGCACCCCTTCGGTTTTCTTTTGTCGAACTTCTTCACTAGCCTTTTACGATCTTCTTTGCGGATGGATCCCAGACAGCGACTGATTTGTTGAAGTAGGCGAAGTTTGCCAGGTGGCAGCCGATGGCGGCGTTGTTGCCGAAGACTTCGTTCTCGACTACCGGCTTGCGGGTGCGGACGGCGTTGTAGAAGTTGGCCTGGTGATCGACGGTGTCGCTGTATCCGGGAGGAGTGGCGTAGGACTCGCCTTCCTCATCAGTTTTTTGCGTCAGGGGGGCGGGTATCGGATGGTCTTCGTGCCACTTTTGCAGATACTGATCGCGCAGCGCCGTGGGCCAACCGAAGATCGAATAGCCTTCGGGTTCGGGACGCGTGTCTTGCGGGGTGTAGGTGAGGGTCGAGTCCTTGATGATCATGGTGCCTTTGGTACCGTAGAAGCCGATGAACTCGCCGCCGTCGTTGTTGAGGTTGCAGCGCAGGGTGACGCGGAAGTTGGGATAGTCGTAGAGAGTTTCGATGAGGTCGGGGAACTCGCGGCCATCTTTGAAGTGGTAGAGACCTCCGCTTGATTGGGCGCGCTGCGCCGGTTCTTTTGTGCTGGTGATGAAGTGGATCCCGGAAATGAGATGGACGAACAGGTCACCACCCAAGCCTTCGCCGTAATCGGTGAAGCAGCGCCAGCGGAAGAAGCGGACGGGATCGAACGGGCGCTTGGGCGCGTTGCCAAGGAAGGTGTTCCACTCGATGGTCTTCTCGCTGGCGTCGGGCGGAATGGGATAGACCCAGGCGCCGCTGGGTGAATTGCGGTCCCAGTAGGCGTTGATGGAGAAGACCTCGCCCAATTTGCCGGAATCGTAAATCTCTTTGGCCTTGGCGTAGAGAACGGAGCTTACGCGCTGGCTGCCGACAGCGACCATGCGATTGTGCTTGTGCGCGGCTTCCACCATGGAGAATCCATCTTCGACTGTGTGTGACATGGGCTTTTCGCAGTAAACGTCTTTGCCAGCGGCGCAGGCATCCTCGAAGATGTGGCGATGCTGATGGTCCATGGTGGCGATGAGGACGGAGTCAACGTCTTTGCGATCGAGAATGGAGCGATAGTCGCGGGTGGCGGGGACGCTGGGATCTTTTACCGCTTCCTGCGCGGCGGTGTGCCGGCTGTCATAAAGATCGCAGACGGCAACGCACTGAATGCCAGGCACGTCGAGAGAAGCCTGGAGGTGTTCGCATCCGCGAATGCCGGTGCCGATGGAGGCGAAGCGGATGGTGTCGCTGGGAGCGACAGGGCGAGCTGTGGCGGAGAGCAGGTGAGGCTGCAGGACAGTTTTGGCAACCGTAGTGGCGGCGATGGCGCCAGTGCCGATGTGGATGAATTGACGACGAGTCAGGGGATTCTTAGCCATGAGATTCTCCACTTTGGATTTCACTGCGTCCGTGACAGCGCGGGCGCCGGCGCGGAGTGGTTACGGGGAGGAATTATCCCACAGGAGGGGGTGGTTTAGTAAAACGATTTTCTAAGAGGGTTAGGGGCAGGACGGGCGGATGCGCCAAGTCTCCGTTTCAGCGCGAGAAGACAACCCCGTGAGGCAGTCCCGATCCCTTCCAGCCTTGAGGCCACTCCCGGTCGGCGAAGTTGAAACCAGCTTTTCCATCGGTGTCATGAAAGGCTTCGTCCGTCGATAGGGCACCCGTCGCCGAGTCGAATTTCAGCAGGTAAAGGCGAGGCTCGGAGCCGGTGACTACCACGCGTTGAGTCTTTGGGTCCCAGCCCGTCCAGTGCGGTTCGTAGGTATCGCCGAGCATGACGCGCGAGACTTCGACGAGCTTGGCCGGATTCGCAATGTCGAGCACCACCACGCTGTGATTGATGCGGACGCTCTGAATCAGATAGTGGCTAACGATTGTCGGAACACCGCAGAAGGAGCCGGGAAAGGTGTAGACCAACTGCGACTTCGGGTTTTCCGTATTCACGCCCGTAATGCGCTCGATCCCGCAGGCCACGGTCTGCACGAAGATCGATCCATCGGGACCAAGACGCGGCTCTTCCGGACTAGTCTGGGCATAGTGATTGTCGCCCTGATCGAAGTAGACGGTCTTGAGCAGCTGGAGATCGGAGAGGCGCCACACCTGATAGGTCAGACCGCGAAAGATATCTTCCATGTGCATGGAGGAGTTCGTAGATATGACCCGGTCGAGTTCGGGGAGGATGATCAGGCTGTACGGAGTGAGAAGCGCCTCTGGGAAGGCTGGATCGGCGCTGCTGGCGGAGCGAATTACTTTGCCTGTGTCGTCAATCTCGACCAAGCCTCCGCTTTTGCCCAGAGAGTCTTCGCTTGCGCTGTGGTGCGAGTGCTGAAAGGTGGCCAGCACATGTCCGTTGGGCAGCCGGAGGTAGGAGTGCGGATGCATGAATCTCGCCATATCGCTAAAGGAGGTGACAATCTTAGGATGGAGGGGGTCGCGGACGTCGAAGATGAAGGTGCGACCGGCATAGTGATCGTTGGCAAAGAGCATGCCGCTTGCGGGCATGGTGTATTCGGTGTGATGCACGAGCATCGTTTTCTGGTCGGTGGCGAGGGTGGTCACCAGATGTCCGTAGGATGGCGATGACGGGTCGGCATCGATGACGGCGAGAAAATCATTGCCTTCGTGGGCGACATCACCGGCCCAGGCGAACATGTAGTGCCCCGAGGGCGATGCTTTCTGATTTTGAGACTGCAAGGGGGAACTGGCGGCGCACAGGACGATCGCCAGGGCTAGCAGAGATCGGGGCATGGGAACTCGCCTCGGACAGAGAGATGTTCTACAGGTGTGTGAGCATATCAGGTTTAACGGGTGGCGAGTCAGAAGTGCGATGACTGAATTGACCGGAAGATCAGGCTGGGGAAAAGTGGTGAGAAAAAATTGAAAGGGCCGTGACATTGGTTATGCTCTAGCCACCAGCTCCTGCGAGGGAGCCAACAGCGTGGAGACATGTACCGTCACAGCCCCTTGATGCGATCACTGCTTTCGCAGTTCCAAACCCCAACTGCCCCTCGCAGAGCCGTCGGTTTTTTCAGGTCTGGTCGCCTGACGGGTCACCCCGCCCCGCTGATCACTCAGTCTACTTTGGACTGGCTCAGTATTATTGTGCCAACCCTTTCGACCGTCAACGCAAGCTAACTTAACAGAGCGTTCACAAAAGTCAACGCAAACTTTTGGTGCAATAGCTCGAGGTAAACCTGTGCATAACGAGAAATGCAAATGGTTGCAACGCCGAAACTTATCCACAGTCAGGTTTAACCCGTCCGCCTTTTGCACACAAGCTTGCACAGCCCTGTGGCAAACTGCAAAACGATGAAAGCGAACCAAATAATGATCTTGACGAGAGATGGAGATGGGCGCATCTTGCCAAGAGAGCAGCAAAGAGCAGCGAAAAGAATCGAAGTGATGTCAGAACTCGTGGCCTATGTGGACGGCGGTAGCCTGGGGAATCCCGGGCCCTCGGGCATTGGGGTAGTGATCAGCGGCTGCGAGAGTGGTCCGGTGCGCATCGCCAAGTGGATTGGCCATCAAGACAACAACGTCGCCGAATATGCCGCTCTGATGGAAGCTTTGCAGTATGCGGTGTCTCTCAAGGCGCGAAAGCTGCATGTGTATTCCGACTCGCAAGTGGTGGTGAGGCAAATGACGGGGGAGTACATGTGCTGCAGCCCCCGCCTTTACTCTTTGCACTGGACCTGCCGCAAGTTGGCGCGGGCGCTGACGTTTTCCATCTCCCACGTGCCGCGGGAAAATAACGCCGAAGCGAACGGGCTGGCGCAGTCGGCGCTGCGGCGGCAGAAGGCGTAGAAACGCCACCAGCAGGAGACGTTGCAAGCAACGTCTCTACCATCCGCACTTTTGGCCTAGCACTTCCGCGCGGGGAATTTCTTGACACCTGGCGCGCTCCGAGCGAGACTCCAATTACTGCATCCTTGTAACTTAGATGAGGTTGAGGCGGGCGAAGTGCGTCCTGGCTCCCCAACTCTAAGGATGCTGTTATGGGTCATGGAAACTTCCCCTAGTCGAGATCGCTCACCGTCGGCCACTCCCGCTTCGACCAATCTTCCTTCCAGTGTGCCGTTTCCCGGAGAGGATGGAGGACATTCGTTGGCCGAGATGGCGCGACGCGACCTTGATGCCGCCCTGGAGTTGCTTGTTGACCGGGCGCAATACATTACGGGTGCCAGCGGAGCGGCGATCGCTCTGCGTCGCAATGGCAAGAATGACATGCTGTGCCGCGCCAGCACGGGATCGAATGCGCCGGAGTTGGGGGCGCTGCTTTCCACCGAATTCGGACTCTCGGGCGAAAGCGTGCGCACGCGCCAGCCGCTGCGCTGTGACGATGCCGAGCGCGACGTTCGAGTGAATCGCGAAGTGTGCCGCCAACTGGGAATTGCCTCGGTGGTGGTGATGCCGGTGGTGAATGACAATGACGACGAGGTGCTGGGCGTTTTCGAACTTTTTTCCGGGAAGGTGAACGCTTTCGGCGAGCGCGATCTTTCGGCAGTGCAACGGCTGAGCGAAATGGTGGAAACGGCGGTCCGGCTGGCCGAGGCCGCAGAAAATCTGCCGGAGCGGCTGAGGACAAGCGAGATTTCCGCGCCCACAATTGCGGATGCCGACGTAGAGGCAGGCAAGTTCTTGGAAGGACAGGTTCTGGAGGCGCTGGTTCCGGATAGCCTGCATCTCGAAGACCTGGTTCTGGAAGATGTTGTTCTCGAAGAGCCAAAGCCGGTGGAGAAAGTTGCGGCGGAGGCAATTGTTGAAAAAGCGGGGTCGGACAGCTCCGCGGGTGAAGCTCTCGCCAAGAATGGTGAAAGCGCTGCACCCGAACCGCTGGATGCGAAAGCCCCCACCCCATCGACAAGCTCAGGGCAGGCTCTCTCCCAGAAGGAGCGAGAGGATGGGGCACCAATCATCAGCGGGACAGTCGCCCCAGCGCCGGCGGGGCCCACCGTGGTCGTCCCGGAAAAAGATGTTGCTGCCGCTGCGCAGACCGCCTCGCCGCGGGGCGAGCCTTTGCCCGTACCTTCCGCTGAAAGCGCGCCATCGAAGAAGGCATTATTCTGGTCGGCTGCGCTGAATCCCGCCACCGATGCCGCGAAGCCCGAAGCGGCCGACCAGAGCCATGTGCCACCGGGGCTACGCGGCCTGCGAAAGTGCGAGGCTTGTGGCTTTCCGGTTTCCGCCAGCCGGGTGCTTTGCGTGGAATGCGAGGAGAAGAAATGGCGCGGACAACTGAAGGTCCCGCAGGTGGGCGCGCCTCGGCAGACTGCAAGACCGGCTCCGGCGGCTCCGCTTGCTGCGGCGCCTAAAGAGGAAGCTCGGGTGTTCGCGGCTGCGGCTCAATCGGTTACGGCTAGCGCTCCCGTACCGTCGTCCCAGCGTGGATTCGCGACTTCTACGGTCGTTCGAGACGTCACCGGCGGTCCAGCGGCAGGAATCCAAACCGGCTGAGCAACGAGCGGTTCCTGCGGTACTGGCCGCGAATTCCCCTGGGCGGCAGACTGCGTCCGAGCCACGGGCGCAAACTTCGCGGGTTTCCTCGCCAGAGTTCGTCTTGAGCGCAGGATTGGAGCCGTCGCAATCGTGGCTCTCCGCGAACAGGTACATGCTGTTGGTATTTCTGGTGGTTGCGGCCCTGGTTGGGGCTGTCCTGCTTCTGCGCTAAGGGAGCCTTACCGCGCAAGTCCCGCATAAGCTGAGCCGCTTAAACCCTTGACAACACAGGTAGGTCTGATAAAGTGCGAAGAAGGCTTTGCAAACTTCAACGCAACCAGTGGGTGCCATGGTCATGAAGAATGTCTACGAGGTACTGAGGCAGAAAGAGATGGAACTGACTCGCCTTGAGAAGGAAGTGGAGGCCCTGCGAGTGGTGGCCCCGCTGCTTTCCGAAGAAAAGGAGATGGGGTCGGATCTGGCGAAGCCTGCCCTAGCCACTGCGGTCAACGGACCGCAGCCTACGCCTCGCCTTCCGGTTCCGTCGTCGCCGTCGATTCCCACGCCGCAACCGGTGCGTGCTGCCGGATGGGAAGACACGTCCAAGCGCTGGCCGTAAGAGATTGAAACAGAACTGCCGCCGATTCCCCCGCTCTGCGGCGTGAGAATCGATTGTCTGCAGCCCGGGATGCGTCCCGGGCTGTTGTGCGTTTGGGGCAAATTTCAGGCTTGAAGCCGATCCCGACGAGAGTAAAATGGGGCCCCTGTAAGCACCCCCCCCCCCGGGGGTGGTGCATTCGAGTTGGGGACGTAAGACTTGGGGACGCAATGCATCTTGGCAAGGAGGGTCTATGCCCGGATTTTGTGTGAATTGCGGGGCGCCATTGACAGGCGCATTCTGCAATACGTGCGGGGCGCGAGCGGTTGCTCCGAGCGCTCCGTCTGCGCAGCCGGTTGCACCGTACGCGCCGCCTTCTCCGGTACAGGCTGTGGTTCCGTCCGCAAGCCAAACGTCCGGAGCGGCGGCCAAGGGCTCGGGGCTGGGGAAAGTGCTGGCGATTGTGGGCGGGGTGTTGGTGCTTTTGTTTGTCATCGGCGTTGGGGCGGCCGTTTACGGCGTGTACTGGGTGAAGCACAAAGTGACGGCGTACAGTTCTGCCGTGACGGGCAGGGCCAGCGAGCCGGTCAAAGTGGAGAACGGCGACAGCTGCCGCCTGCTCTCGACGGCGGATTTGCAGCAGGTGCTGGGAGTGACCGTGGAGAAGAGCGCGGAAATCGTGGAAAACTCCACTCCCGGTTGCGCGTACTACACCAACCCTCAGGCATTCGCGCAACTGCAGCGCATGGCGGCCGAGCAGGCTCGCCGGCAGACGGAAGAGGTGAACAACCGGCCGGGGCCCAAGGATGACAATCTCGGGGCTCTGCTCAAGGATTCGAACCAGATGGAAGGCATTGTCAAAACCCTGGGATTAACCCAGCCTGTGCAGGATGGGCGGGTGTTTGCTTTCACCGTGCAGCGTCATTCCGGGCAGAACAGTTGGTCGGGTGCGCGTCTGGCGGAGTCGGTTGTGCCCGGGTTCGAAGAGGTGCCCGGGGTAGGCGACCACGCCATGATTGGGTCGTTCGGGCATGCTTTCTATCTGTTGAAGGGGGATGCGATGATCTATATGGAGACGACGTGGGTGCCCGACGCACGAACGCGCGGGGCGGAAATCGGCAAGAAGATCATGGGAAACCTTTAGGGCGACGCGCTTTCCGAAATTTCCCGACCGTAGGTATTTAGTTTTTGGATCAGTGGATCAGGGTCTCCTGATCCGCAACGCACTTCCACTCTCCGTTGAGCTTGACCCAGGTATCCGTAAAGCGTCCGTGATGGAGGAAGGGCTTGCCGCTGTCCGCGCCTTTGGTTCGATAGACACTGGTAACAATGGCGACATTCCCGTAGAGGTATACGCTGGTCTCGGAGTTGGCGATTTCTTCGGGCTTGAAGGAGAGATCCTTGATGCCGGCCAGGTACTGGGACTTGTTCTGAAGCGCCCCGTGATGATCGACGCTGATAAAGGTGTCGGCCATGATGGCGGCGGCCGCGGTGGCGTCGTGATGGATTTCCGCCTGATTCCAGGCACTCTCCAGAGCCAGAACCATGCTCTTATCGGCGGAGGAATCCCCCTTGTCCTGCCCGACCGTGAACAGGGTCAACGCTGTTAGAAGTACGGCGAGTGCCAGGATACGGATCATGAGCTGTCTTCCTTTCAGAGTATCGAACAGGTCGACTAGCGAGGGCTACGCTCCGACGATCTCGCGCAGAGCGGCCAGCAGGCGGTCGACTTCGTCCACGGTGTTGTAGTGCACGAGGCCGATGCGGAGGAAGCCGCCGGATTTTTCAACGTCGAGGTGCTCGGTCAGGTTCAGGGCGTAGTAGTTACCGTCCCAAGTGAAGAAGCCGCGGTCGCCGAGCTTGGTGGCGAGTTCGAGGGGCGAGTGGCCGTTGATTCTTACCGCGAGCGTCGCGCAGCGTTCGTGGAAGCGCGCGGGGTCGGTGATGCCGTAGATCTTGAGCGCGTGAATTTTGAGCAGGCCGGCCATCATTCCTTCGAGCAGGGTGCGCTCGTGCTCGCGGATGGCTTCGTAGGCGGCTTCGATTGCGGCGCGGAGCGTTGCGACTTCGGGGCGGGCGTGGCGGCCGAGGTCGGCGATGTATTCCACGCAGGCGGCGATACCGGCGATGCACTCGTGGTTGAGCGTGCCCCACTCCCAGCAATTCGGAATCGCATTCGTGTTGGGGCGGACCTTGTAAGGACGCAATCGCTTCAGGTGCTCGCGCTTGCCGAAGAGCACGCCCATGTGCGGTCCGAAGAATTTGTAGGTTGAGCACACCAAAAAATCGCAGTCGAGCGCGGCCACGTCGATCAGACCGTGCGGGCCGTAGTGCACGGCGTCGATGTAGGCGAGCGCGCCGGCGGCGTGCGCCAGGCGACCGATTTCCTTCACCGGGTTGATGGTGCCGACGGCGTTCGAGGCGTATCCGGCCGCGACGAGCTTCGTCTTCGAGTTTATCTTCGAGGCTAGGTCGGCCATGTCGAGCGTGCAGTCTTCGTCGTGAATCTCGGCCCAGCGGACGGTGACGCCTTTGTCCTCGGCCATGGCGAGCCAGGGGGAAACATTGGCGTCGTGATCGAGGCGGGTGACGACGATTTCGTCTCCGGGGCCGAGGTCGCGGCCGATGGCGCGCGAGATGGCGAAGGTCAGCGTCGTCATGTTCGGACCGAAGGCGACTTCGTCGGCGCCACAGTGCAGGAAGTCGGCCATGGCGCTGCGCGCTCCGGCGATCATGGCGTCGGTGCGGCGACTGGTGGCGTAGGCTCCCCCGGTATTGGCGTTGTCGCGGCGGAGATAGTCGGCGATAGCGTCGATCACGCGCTGCGGAACTTGCGTTCCGCCGGGGCCGTCGAGGAAGGCCGCGGGGTGTCCGTTAATGGTTTGTGCGAGGGAAGGGAACTGGGATCGGACGTAGGTGAGGTCGAGGGCGGGGGTGAGGGCTTCAGTGGTCGGCATGGCTGCCACCTATCATATCGTCTCAGGCCGTCGTCAGGGTGCCGGACGCCGACGCGTAAAATAGCTTGCGCAGGAAACAACGATGCTACCGATCGAAAAAACCGAACTCGCGATTTACAGACGAATCAAGTCGCAGTCGCACAGCTCAGATCCGATACCTGCGACCTTGCGGATGTTCGCGCCGGACCCTAGCCAGGATCTCCACCCCATTGCGGAAGCGCTCTTGGGCCTTGAAGTAGAAGGGCGGATCAGGCTTTCAAAGATCGTCGGCACGCTAATCTACAAATACGAGGACCTGGACGAAGCGCTTCCGGCTGAGATGGACCTGAAGAAGAAGTTTGTCTGGAGCGAATTTCGGATCCAGATTACGCCCCGAGGGCAGAAGTACTTTGAAGGACTTGAACAGCAGGACGAGCATGACCACCGCGAGCCCCTTGTGTTCATTAGCTGTGGACAGTATCACCCGAACGAGAAAAAGCTGGGCAAGGACCTCGAAGAGGCGGTCCATCGGATCTTGCCAACGTGTAAGGCGTACTTTGCTGAAAACCAAAGTTCCCTCCAGGCCCTCTCCGATCACATCTTTCGGGCGTTGGATCAATGCGCCGGGCTCGTGGCTGTAATGCATCACCGCGGAGAAGTCGAAACTCCGCACGGAAAACACGTTCGCGGTTCCGTTTGGGTCGAACAGGAGATCGCCGTGGCCGCATTCATCACTGCGACTCGCAGGGACATTCCGGTCGTTCTCTACCTCGAAAAAGGGATCAAACGCGAGGGAGTGAGGGAGTTCATAATGTCGAACACGGTTGAGTTCACTAGGGAATCAGAGGTTCTGACAGACTTCGAATCGCGCTTAAAGGATGGGAGGTTCAAGCTGGCAGGCCCCGCGTAGACGCATCAGAGCGACGCAGCAGACGACGCCCGCATAAAATCTGCCAGCAGACCATACGCGGTGGCAGACAGGCCGGGATTTTCTTCGGTGATGGCCAGGCCGGGGAAGATGTCGGTTTCGAAATGGACGTAGGACGATGTGCCTGAGATGCGCGCCATGGGCTGCGTGTTCAGGATTTTCTCGGGGCGCACGCTGGCCTTTACTCCGGTCGGGGTGCGGCTTGCGCGACAGACTAGTTTGTAGGGCCAGCCGTCGCGCTTGGCGTTTCGCAGAGTGTTGGAGCTGAGGTCGCGGATGCCTTCGCGGTCGATGTCTTCGAGGCGCACTGGCACATCCATTAGAACCGTGATCAGCGCGGCGGTCTTCACGGCGGCGTCCCAGCCGTCGATGTCGTGGGTGGCGTCAGTTTCGGCAACGCCGAGGGCTTGCGCTTTTTTCAGGGCTTCGTCGAAGGTGAGGCCCTGCTCCATCTCACTCAGGATGACGTTCGTGGTGGAGTTGAGGATTCCGTGGAATCCCTGCAGGTGAATCGCGGGGAGCTGGTCGAACAGGGAGAAGATGGGGATGCCGTCCATCACCGTGGACTCGAAGAGGAATCGTTTGCCCTGCCTCGCGGCTAGGTCGCGCAGGTCGCGGTAGGCGTGGACGATGGGGCCTTTGTTGGCGGTGATGGCGTGGGCTCCGTGCTCGAACGCGGCGCGGATGTGGTCGACGGCGGGCTGGCCGTCTTTTACGTTCAGAGATGTCGCTTCGAAGAGGACGTTGGCGCGGGCGGCGGCGAGCCATTCGCGGACGTTTTGCGCGGTGGTGCTCCCGCTGAGGTTCGAATCGGCTTCCGACTTTTCGCGGGCGGGGGCGCCCGCGCCACATACGGCGGTGGGGTCCAGACCCTTGGGATCGGCGTTCCATCCCAGACGGCGCGAGGCGATTCCGGTGATGCGGTACGAGATGTCATAGCGATCGTGGAGTTCTTGCGCGCGGTCTGCGAGCAGGCGGACTAGCGTCCGGTTGACGTTGCCGAAGCCGAGGAAGCAGAGGTTGTGGGTGTGAATCGCGACTCCTTGCACGGGGGCTAAAGCCCGATTCTTCTTTCGCACTGGACGCGGCGCTAAAGCGCCGCTCTTCCACGATGGCTTTGCAAGCCACGTCTCTACGACTATCCCATCACCGTGGTGTGTTCGGGCTTGATTTTGTAAAGCACACGCACTTCGCTGGGTTGCGCATAGGGATATTTGTCTACGCCCAGATATTTCTTGGCCATTTTGTTGATGTGCTCGTCGGCGCCCTCCTCGGTGATTTCGACCACGCGGCCGCGAATTTCGAGATAGCGGTAGGGATTTTCGGGATCGATGACGGCAAGCGACACGCGGGGGTCGCGGCGGACGTTGCGGTCCTTCTGGCGTCCCTTGGCGGAATTGAAAATCACGTGCTCGCCGTCAAAGTCGCACCATACCGGCGTGACTTGCGGGCGCCCGTCGGGCATTAACGTCCCCAGGCTGGCAAAAGCCCGCTTCTGAAACAGATCGCGGTACTTCTCGGGGATAACTTGCGGCATAAGAGCCTCCGGAATTGGATTCCAGCATTATAGAACGGCGAGTGGGGCGGACGGGCGCGCCTTCCCGTTTGTTCTTCTGTTGGTTAGAATTGTGGCCCCATGATTTCACTGCAGAGCGGTCGGAACCTTTCGCTGCGGCGGGCGATCATCCTCGCCATAGTATTTTTTCTTCTTGTAGGCGCTTCGGTGCCGTCGCGTGCCGCGACAGAGCCCGCTCAAAAGTATCCGCCCACGATCATGTTCATGACGGATTTTGGCGTGGTCGACGACTCAGTCGCGATCTGCCGCGGCGTGATGTACAGCATCATGCCCGAGGTGCGAATTGTCGACCTGACACACCAGGTCACGCCGTTTTCGATTCTGGACGGTGCGCGCTTCCTCTATGGGGCGACACCTTACTTTCCAGCGGGCACGGTGTTTGTCGTGGTGATCGATCCGACGGTGGGGAGCACGCGCAAGGCCATCGTCGCGCGATCGAAGCGTGGGCAATATTTTGTGCTGCCCGACAACGGACTGCTCACGCTGGTCGAGCAGCGCGATGGCATCGAAGCGGTGCGCGAGATTACCAATCCCGATTGGATGATCGGGAGCAAGCTGTCTTCGACGTTTCATGGGCGCGACATCTTTTCGCCGGCCGGTGCGCACATGGCGCGCGGCGACGACTGGACCAAGGTCGGCCCGGAGATGGCGGCGAAGGACCTTGTGAGGCTGGAGTTGAAGGCGGCTGCACTCGATGAGCACGGACTGAAGGCCACGGTGATCGCGACTGACGGGCCGTTCGGCAACCTGGTGACGAACGTGGATGCGGACGATTTTCTAAAGCTGGGATATCAGCGCGGGCAGGTGGTTCCGGTAACGGTCAGCGGCAAAGAGATGAAGATGAAATTCGTGAAGACGTTTAGCGATGTGCCGCTGAATGATCCGTTACTGTATATCGATTCGCGGGGGCATCTCGGGTTGGCTGTGAACCAGAACAGTTTCGCGGCGACGTATGGGGTGAAGCCGCCTGCGGAACTGTTTATTCCACGAGCGAGGAAGTGAGATTGGGGCGTTTGTACATTGCGCTCGCGCCGCGGGGCTTCGCCCACGCGGGACAGCCGAGGCGGCTGTCTCTACATGATATGAGTCAGTGTCCGACATCTTGGGCTACGCGTGGTAACACGGCTCGAAGCAGGGACTCGAAGATGGTCTTGACGCGTTCGCCGGTCTCGATTACTTCTGCGTGGGAAAGCGGCTGATCGAGGATTCCGGCTGCCATGTTGGTTACGCAGGAGATCGCGAGGACTTTGATTCCCATGTGGCGAGCGGCGATCACTTCAGCCACCGTCGACATTCCCACCAAGTCCGCGCCGATTCGGCGCAGATACTCAATCTCCGCCGGCGTCTCGTAGCTTGGGCCTAGCAAACCTGCGTAAACGCCCTCATGAAGCGGGATCCCCAGCTTGCCGGCTTCCTCACGTGCGATCTCGCGATATTCCCTGGAGTAGGCCTGCGTCATGTCGGGGAAGCGGATGCCGAAGCGGTCGTCGTTAGGACCGACCAGCGGATTCGTTCCCTGCAGATTGATGTGGTCGCGGATCAGGACCAGCGCACCTTGCGAGTAGCTGAGATCGATGCCACCCGCGGCATTGGTGAGGATAACGGCGCGAATCCCCATGCGTCCTAAGACGCGGATGGGGAACGTCACTTCCTGCGCCGAATATCCTTCATAAAGATGCGCGCGGCCCTGCATGGCCGCGACCGGCACGCTGCCGGCGTTGCCGAGAACCATTTGGCCGACATGTCCGATGGCGGTCGAGCGCGGGAAGGTGGGGATGTCAGCGTAGGGAATGCGTGCGGCGTCGGTGAGCGAATCGGCGAAGGCACCCAGGCCTGAGCCTAGGACGAGACCGATGTTAGGACGCAGGGATGTGCGCGTCAGGATGAATTGTGCAGCGGCGTCAGCGAGTGCGAATTGGTCGGTCATTCAGGGGCTAAAGCCCGGAGTATTATGAGTGCTTTTCGCGGCGCTGAAGCGCCGCTCTTCCACACAACCTCGAAGAGCCAATTCTACAGGTCACCGTCGGCTAAATGGCGGCCATGGCCGTTGCGTTCCAGCCAATCGTACAGAAAGGTCTGATAGAGATAAGAGGCGACAATCTCTTCGCCGAGTTCGTGGGTTTCGGTGCAGATGAAAGGCAGGCGCAGACCGGCGAGCACGGCGATGAGTGATTGCGTGATGCGGTTGGGATTGGCGGCGCGGTAGGGATATTCGGATTTGATCTCGGTCAACGAAGCGGTGATCACGAGCAGGCTGTGGGGAAGATCGCTCATGCGCCGCAGACGGTCGATGAAGACGGTGCGATTCGACGTAAATGAGCTGATTAGATCGGCGAGATCTTTGCGCTCGACGACGCAGGAGTTCTCCATGCCACCGACGGAATAGTCGCCGAGCGGCAGGGCGCGTTCCTCGATGTCGGCGAACCATCCGCGAAAGCGGCGGAAGGAGAGCGGATTCTGCTCGCGGGTGTCGATGATGGCCACGGGTAGGGGCGTGTGGAGTTGGGTGCCTCCGCGCTCGGCGAGCACGGGCAGGGCGGGAGGGGCGACTGGTGCGGGGCACGGACACCAGGCGAGTGGCGACGGGATTAGGGTTCGCTTGCGCGGCATGGTTGCGGAATTACCAGCATTCTTGCTGTCTGGGTCTAAGATTTCCCCCAGTGGCTAAAGCCGCCATCAATTTGATGGCCTTACGGCACGGCTGAAGTTGTGCCCTTCCCGAATGGCGCCAATTCAGGTTAGAACTTCTTCTCGAACTTCGCGAACTCGCCCTCAAGCTTCCATTGTTCGCGCGCCCGTTCGTTGGCGGCGAGAAACTCGGTACAAGCGTGCGTTGGTTTTCCAGCGAGATCCGACGCGCAGGCAGGGACGCGGCGAAATGCGCCCTTGGTTTCTGCCCACAAACTTTGCCCGGGCAGGAAGCTGTGCTCGAGGCTTTGGCGCGTCATGCGCTTCAGTTGAGTGTACGCCAGGTGATAGCCCTCGACGGCGCGCAGATATTCGTGCGTCATGTCGGAGCGGGCTACCCCTTCGTCGTCGGTTGAAATCGCAACCGGGACACCGTACTTCATGTAGACGGGCAGGGGATGGTCGTCGCCGCTCACGCCGAGAATCTGGTCGTTCGAAGTCAGATTGATTTCCACCAGCACGTTGCGCGCGGCCATTTCCTTCATTAAGCCGATGGGATCTTTTTCGAGCATCACGTCGACGCCGTGGCCGATGCGCTCGGCGTGTCCGCGCTCGACTGAAGCGCGAATGTGAAACGCGAGATCCTCGGGCTTCACTAAACCCATCGCAAGTTCGCCGGCGTGCAGGCTGATATGCACTTTAGGATAGACGCCGTGCAGGTAATCGAGCATGGCCATGTGCTGGTTGAAATCGTGAATGGGAACGTACCAGTCCTCCGGCATGACCAGGTTCAATCCGACAAAATGGGGATCGGACGAGGCGAGTTCGAAGCCGAGCAGGATCTGTGCGAAGACGGCTGCCGGCGGCATGCCGCGCAGCACCTGGTAGAGGTAGCGCACGGTGACGGCGCATCCGGGTTCGGCGTCGGGCGTGCCGCATTTTAGCTCGGCGTGCGCGCGGGCGTCGCCTTCCGCCAGAGTCTTGCTGGTGGCGGCGGTGATTTCTTTGAGGCCGCCGGCCAGGAGTTTGTCGCGCATTTTGGCAAGGTCGCTGTCCCATTCCAAGCGCATGCCGAGCTGAGCCGCGGCGCCTCCGTCGGCGGTGTGCATGAATTCCACATACTGCACGTGCTCCCGGGCGGCGCGATTGATCACGGTGGAGACGGCCTCGGCGGTGTGGTTGTGGGACGCCAGTCCGAACTTGTCGAAGGTGGCGAAGAAGTGATCGTGACCCGATTCGTCTCCGGGACGCCAGTTGCGCATAGACCACGCGTCGATGATCTGGTTGTAGAGGATGTGGTCGTCATAGGCGCAGCGGACAGCGGGCTTGGGCGTGTAATGCTCGCAGGAATCGCAGGGAGCGCCCATTAAGCGCGAAGTGGTGCGGTCTACGCAGAAATTGTCATTCGCGGCAGAGTCGAGCAGATCTTCCGCGTAGATCGCGCCGGTGAGGTGATTGTGCAGGTCTCCGCCCTTAGGGACATCGTGCAAAAAAGCCAGGAGCATCGAAGGCTGGTTGCGAATGGAGTCGAGATAGCGCGCGGTTCGCCGCTCGGCGGTTTGCGCGAGGGCGAGAGTCGAGAGAAGAAAAGCAATCACAGCGCGACGAGCGATTGGCCCCATCGTCAAGTTCACGAACACTCCTCCTCAAGCAGGATAGGCATTGTAATTCGTGCGTCGCGGTAGGCGCCAATTCTACGGGCACGTACCGCCGTTCTCCGCGAGATCCTTCCCTCCGCCTGAAGAACGGCTCCGGTCAGGAAGACGCCACAAGAAGGAGGTGGTCCACACTCACACCGCAGTACTACAAGTCACTCTGCTACATTATTTCGGTATGCCGCAGGTTTCCAACCAGCTCACTCGCAGTTTTGCCAGCGACAATAATGCCGGGGTGCATCCGGAAGTTCTGGAAGCGATCGCGCGCGCCAACCAGGGACACGTGGTGGCTTACGGCGACGATCCGTTCACGCGCTCGGCCATCGCGAAATTCGAAGAACATTTCGGCACGGGGATCGACGTATTCTTCACCTTCAACGGAACCGGCGCGAACGTGCTGAGCTTGCAGTCTTTGAACCGGCCTTACCACGCGGTGCTGTGCAGCGAGTACGCGCACATTTATACCGACGAATGCGGGGCGCCGGAAAAACATACGGGATGCAAGCTGATCCCGCTGCCGCATCAGGACGGCAAGATCACCCTCGACTCGGTGCGCCACGCTTATCACGGGATCGGCGACCAGCATCACGTTCAGGTTCGGGTCATCTCCATCACGCAATCGACGGAGATGGGGACGGTTTACCAACCGGAGGAGATTCAGGCGCTGGCCCAGTTTGCGCATGAGCACGGAATGTTTCTGCACGTGGACGGAGCGCGCATTGCCAACGCCGCCGCTTCGCTCGGACAAACTCTGCGGCAGGCCACGCGTGACCTGGGCGTCGACGTGCTCTCATTCGGCGGAACGAAGAATGGAATCATGGGCGGGGAAGCGGTCGTCTTCTTCAATCGCGCGCTCAGCGCGGATTTTCTCTACCTGCGCAAGCAAGGGATGCAGCTGGCGTCGAAGATGCGCTTCATCGCGGCGCAGTTCGAGGCGCTGCTCACCAACGGTCTGTGGCAGCGCAGCGCCGAGCACGCCAATCGCATGGCGCGCCTGCTGGAGGCGGAACTGCGGCGGATTCCACAGGTGAAGGTCGTGTGGGAAGTGGAAGCCAACGGAGTCTTCGCGCAAATTCCGCGACACGCTGTTCAGAAAATCAAGGATCGGTACTTTTTTTATATGTGGATCGAAGAAGAGTGCATCGTGCGCTGGATGTGCTCGTTCGACACGACGGAAGAAGATGTGAAGGAGTTCGCGAAGGTCGTGGCGGAGGCGGTGAAGTAACCTGCTCCCTCCTCGCGGCAGCCTGGCCGTCTCTCCCGCTAGTGCAATCTTAAGTGCCTTCTCAGAAGTTTGCGGTTACTGTTTTCTCTGTCGGCGTCGTCGCATCGGGCACAAGCGTGAAGTAGCACGTGGTCTTGTCCGTTGATACTTGGTCACAGCCTTGCCATGAGGTTGCAGGTGACGTTGCGGTCAGTGTCATGCCCGTGCCCTCGTTGAACAGCGCTCCGCAAATTGTTCCGCAGTTGATTCCGGCTGGTGCGCTCACTATGCTGGCGCCCACGGTTCCAGTCTTAATGACCACCAGTTCAATCGACGTAACGGAAGTGCACGAGACAGTTAGCAAAGCCGTCCCAACAATATTCTGGGACTCCGCTGATATGGTGCTTGTGCCGCACGAGAGTGCCGTAGCCAAGCCGCCGCTGTTCACAGTCGCGACCTGCGTGTTACTGGATGCCCACACTGCGGTGCTGGTGAGGTCAGTTTGCCCTCCTTGAACAAGAGTGCCCAAGGCTGCGAATTGTGTGGTTTGGCCGATTTGCGGAACCGCGGGATTGCTAGGAAGAACCGCAATCGACTGCAGCGTCTGGTTCCCCGTGCATTGGACTGTGAGCGGCATCTGTCCAATGACTCCCTGATACTCCGCCGTGATCGTGGTGGTTCCGCAAGAGACGGCGGTCGCGAGGCCAGCATTGCTCACCGTAGCGATCGCCGAATTGCTCGATGCCCACGTCGCAACGCTCGTGAGAATGTTATTGTTCGAAGGCGGGGAATACACGGCCAGCGCGATGAACTGAGTGGACTGCCCAAGCTGGGGGATTGTTGGGTTGCTGGGGTAAAGGGTAATCGACTGCAGCACTGGATTTTGTACTACCGTGCATGAAACCGTCAGCTGCGTCTCACCGAGAACCCCCTGATACTCAGCTGTGATGGTTGTTGTCCCGCAGGAGATCGCGGTAGCTAGGCCCGAGTTGTTAACCGTCGCAACAGCTACATTGCTGGATGCCCAAGTGGCGACGCTGGTGAGAACGTTGTTAGTTGAAGGTGGGGCATACGCGCCTAGCGCTATGAATTGTGTGGTCTGTCCGATCTGTGGTATCGAAGGAGTGTTGGGGTAAAGATTGATCGATTGTAAGATCGGATTTCCCCCACCGGTGCCGCTGCATGTTACGGTGAATGTGGTTTCCCCCGTGACGCTGCCATCTAGTGCCGTGATCGTCGTTGTGCCACATCCGGTCGCGGTAGCAAGGCCCGCGGAACTAATAGTCGCAACACTGGGCGTGCTGGACGACCAAGTGACCGACGAGGTAAGGTTCTCGGGCGGCGTCTTTGAATCGTTCGTCGTGCCCGTTGCGATAAACTGCGTGGTTTGTCCGATCTGGGTTACGCTTGCAGTTTGCGGTGTAACGGCAATGGAGACGAGGTGTTTATTGCTGCAACTACCCACGACAAGCAACGTCGAGAGTCCTAGGTAAAAGAGCGACGCGGCCAAGTACCCGGTGCGCGTGTTCATTTTGCTGCCCGCCTTCTGGGGGAAGAGGGAAAGAAGATGAGAGCAAAATTATACCAGCAACCGATGTAAAACTGCGGCAATTTGAGGTGTTCGCAGCCTACCTTATAAGCTTTACGAAGCATTTTACTCGCCTTCTTCGAGCAGTTTCCCCAGCGTGAGTTTGTGCTTCTCCGGCTTCTTCTTTTTCTCGACGACAATCTGTCCCGCTGGGGGCGCGCCGACGCGCTCGCGCGCTAATTCTTTGACGGCGGTCACCGCTCGAAAGCGCTTCGCCCTTTTCTTTTTGACCATGCCAGTCTCCCCCGCTTTTGCCGGGGCTGGAAACGAGTGTAACCTGAGTGCTCCGTGGCCGGCGTTTAAGAATCGTGCACCTCGTCAAATGTGCAATAATTCAGAGTTGGTTGGGAGCCCGACTCTGGAAGCCTGACTTAGGACTTATGGAAGAGCGCGATTTTTTCGACGAGAAGCAGGAAAAGAAACCGGCTTCGCTGAATTGTCCTCACTGCCACCAAGCGGCGGAATACGAAGTGACTTGGGTGGTGCGCACGAAGAAACGCCAGCTTTCCGGCCGAGCCGACGAACGTGATCGCGCGCGTTTCGCCAAATTCCGATCTTACATGGTGCGGAAGGACGACATGATGGCCTGCAAGAACATGCGCTGCCGCAAACGGTTCGAGATTTCCGGCCAGTCGACAGTGATCACCGAGTAGGCCAACCCTCTTTTTCCGAAAACCTAGTCGGGAGCTGTTCTCGCCACGAGATGTCTCCGATCGCGGTTTTCCTCTTTTTCAAAAAATACTCCTCAGATTTTCTCTACGTTCGATTTGTTCGTTCTGAATATTTACCTCCGTTCTTGGAACGCTTGTTGTTCCATCGACCGTGCGCCGCCCGAAAACCGATAGTGGATTGGGGAACGCAATCTGCTTGGATTCTCGCGTTCCAATTCACTTCAGGAGGTCTGCCGTGGCCGTTTCCGCTACTGCACGCCACAATCTTTCTAACGTAATCGACTCGATGACGGAAAGCGAACTTGACCAGTTGCCGCACGGAGCGATCCAACTCAGCACCGACGGAATAGTGCTGAAGTTCAACGCATACGAGTCCAAGCTTGCCAATCTGGAAAAGAAAAGAGTGATCGGCAAGGACTTTTTCAAGGAAGAGGCGCCGTGCACCGATGTTCAGGAATTTTATGGGAGGTTTTGCACGGGGGTGGTGGAGAAGAATCTTCATGTGAATTTCCGCTATCACTTCGCCTTCCGGCAGAATCCGCGAGACGTGACGGTCACGCTGTTCTACAGCGGGATCACGGATACGGTGTGGGTTTTTGTGAAGCCGCTGGATAGTGTGTAGAGGCGGCGTGTTGCGGGGACGGAGGGAGTTCGCCAAACTTCGGAGCGCCATGGTCGTACTGGCGTCGAGGGCGTGACGCCCCTTCGACAAACTCAGGGCACGCTCTCGGGACAGCCGGCAGGATGCCGGTGCTACGGTTGGCGCTACTTGCCTGGGCTGTGAGCGTACTCCGTGTGGAGAATTCCTGGCAAGCCTTTGAGGCCGGAGTGTTTGGCTTCGCTCTGTGCGAAGGCGATCAATTCCTGTTCGCGCTCGGGCGGCAGCGGGTGGCGTTCGTAGGCGGAGAGCAATTCGTCGACGCGCTGGCGGGCGCGTTCCAGGATGTTAGGCGTTGCGGAATCCATGCTGGGAAGTCCGCGATCGATCACAGCGGAAGGGAAGTGCTGCTCTTTGCGGAAGAGAGCGCGAGTTTCTTTGAGTTTCAGGAAGTCCCCGTGCAATCCCGTCTGCGCGAACATGGCCACGGCGAGCGAATCGGCGCGGGCGTCGATGCCTTCGATCAGGCGCTGGGCCGAGGCGATCGCCTCGGCATCGATCACCAGTTTCTCTATGCTGTGACAGGCTAGAAAATCGAGCATGCCGGCGCCGGAAATCATGTTGATTCCGGCGAGCGCGCCGAGCACGGTTGACATGCCGCTTTCCATTTCAACTTGTGCGTCGATGAAGCGGCCATCGCCCGTGACCATGTAGGCGTGGGTGGGCAGGCCGAGATACTTTCCGACCTCCGCGCAGGCCACGTCGAGCATGGCGGTCTCGATCGCGCCCATGGGAGTCTTCCCGGTGCGCATGTCGAAGATGGCGGGCGCGCCTCCCCAAACGATGGGCGCTCCCGGTTGGGCGAGCTGATGGATCGTGATGCCGCTGATGCACTCGGCCGCGTGCTGCACGACTGAGCCTGCCAGGGTCACGGGAGCGGTCGCGCCTGCGAGCGGCATGCTGACGATTTCCGCGGGCACACCCGCGCGCGCCAGGTCGACGAGATTCTGCGAGGCGAACTCCGACCAGTTCAGCGGCGGGGAAGGACACACATCGAAGATGGCTCGAGGATGGCGGCGAACAGCCTCGCGGCCACCACTTTCGATCGCGAGCAACTCGATCAGCGTGTGCAGACTGGCGGCGGAGAAGGCTCCGGTGACGACCGGCTTTTCCGAATACCAGAGGACGAGCAGCAGGCGGTACCAATCGCCGATTTCCTGTGGAACGTCGTTGCAGACCATCGCCGTGGATTGCGCGGCAAACTGAGGCAGCATTTCGGCGGCCTGTACCAGGCCTACAAGATCCACCGACAGTGCCGCGCGCGCCTGCTGCGTTTCCGGATCGAGAATATTCAGGCACGAAGAGCCGGGGTCGAAGTGGACGTCGTCGCCTCCATAGCGCACGGCCGGCTTGCCGCTTCGGTCATACAGGCAAAATCCGCGCGGGGCGAGATCGAGGAGCCGGCGCGCCAGAGCTTCAGGGATGTGCGCCACGCCGTCTTTCACGGTGATGCCGGCGCCGCGCAGCAGATCGACGACATAGGGCGCGATCCTGACGCCCGGATCTTCGATAAGTTGGAAGGCTTCGTCGAGAATGCGTTCGATCAGCGGCTGGTCGAGGAGTTGGAGTTTCGGTCTCATAAGTGTCTCTCGCGAAGTCCCACAGGGCTAAAGCCTTGGACTCTGTTGCGTCCTTAACGGTACGCTAACGAGTGTGCAATAAAGCATCACGCGTAGAGACGTAGCTGGCTACGTCTCTGCTGGCGGTATCGGTGAACCTGGTACTCGCGGTGCTGTGGCAACAGAGACGTTGCGAGCAACGTCTCTACGACACGGTCTGCCGCTTCTGTTCCATCAATTCGCGGGCGAGCGCGACCGCGCTCATGGCGTCTTTGGCGTAGCCATCGGCGCCGATCTCTTCCGCCCAGCGGCGGGTGACGGGCGCGCCTCCGACCATGATTTTCACCTGCGAGCGCAGGCCGGCTTTCTCCAGCGCTTCGACAACGCTCTTCTGATTGCGCATGGTCGTGGTCAAGAGCGCCGAGACGCCGACGATGTCGGCGTGGAGTTCGCGCGCGTGGGCAGCGAACTCTTCGCCTGCCACGTCCACGCCCAGATCGTGCACGCGGAAGCCATGTGCGGTCAGCAGCGTTCCGACGAGGATTTTTCCGATCTCATGAATGTCACCTTTGGTCGTGCCCAACACCACCACGCCCGCCATGGGGCGTTCCGTGCCCAGTTTCTTGAGTTCGGGATCGAGCACGGCCATCGCTGCCCGCATAGCCTCAGAGGAGGCCATCATGTCGGGCAGGTACATCTGGCCGCGTGCGAATTGCTCGCCGACGTCGTGCATGCCGGGAACGTAGCCTTGGTTGATGGCATCGATGGGCGCGATACCGGCGGAAACGGCCTGCTGCGCCAGCCCGGAAGCGGTATCGGGGGCGCCGTCGATGATGCTCTGCCGCATGGCGGAAAAGTTATTGTCTGGCATAATGCCTCTCGGCCATGCTGACGTGGCTTGGCGGCGGAGTCTGTGATTGGGATCACAAATTGAATGACGAGACCACATTTCCCCCGTGCTGCGTGCTCATTTATACTGACTGGTTTTCCCGTGGCCGCCCAAAGCCATAGGGGCAAGGAGTCATTCTCTTGAAAATCCTGGTTTGCATGAAGCAGGTGCCGCAGAAAGACGCACCGCTCAAGCTCAACGAAAGCGGCGCGTGGATTCGCGAAGACGTCTCGTATGAGGTCAACGAACCGGACGCCTACGCTCTGGAAGAGGCGCTGCGCCAGAGGGAAAAGCACAAGGGCGAAGTCGTGGTGATCACGAGCGGCCCGGCCCGCGCGCAGCAGGTGTTGCGGGAAGCGTTGGCCAAAGGGGCGGATCGCGCGATTCATCTGGAGGACCCGAAGTTCGTCGGCCTGGATGCGCTTAACACTGCCAAGTCCTTCGCAGCGGCGATCAAGGACGAAGCGTTCGATCTTATCTTTACCGGATTGCAGTCCGACGACTACGGCTACGCGCAAACCGGCGTGATCCTGGCCGAGTTGCTGGGCTTGCCGCACGCGACCATCATCATGCAGATCGAGAAGACCGACGGCGGGATCCGGGTGAAGCGCGAGCTCGAAGCCGGATATTTCCAGTTCGTCGACATGCCGACGCCGGCGGTCCTGACGATTCAGTCGGGCATCAACAAGCTGCGCTACGCTACGCTGATCGGCATTAAGCAGGCGAAGAATAAGCCGCTGCGGAAGGTGGCTCTGGCGGAAGTGGAGTCGGCGATTGGCGAGAATCTGCAGAAGATTGAGCGGCTGTACGTGCCGCAAAAGACGAAGAAGACGGAGCACATCGAAGGGCCGCCGGGAGAAATTGCGAAGAAGTTGGTCGACAAACTGCGCAACGAGTTGCGTGTGCTGTAAATGCTTGTGTGGGGCCGGGCTTTTGACCCGGCCATGCCGAGCAAAGCTCGGCGGTGTTTCGCTAGAAGCTAGGATAGAAGCTTAAGAGCTGACTTTATGCCAGATACGATCCTCGTAGTCGTCGAACAGCGCGAAGGCAAACTGAATCGCGTCTCTTGGGAAACCATCACGGCCGGCCAGGCGATTGCGGCGGCAACCGGCTGGACTCTGGAGGCCGCCGTTGTTGACGGCAGTGCCGCGTCGTTCGCCGCCGAGGTGGCGGCGAAGAAGGTCGCCAAGGTTTATGCGGTCGAGTCGCCGAAGATCGAGCCCTACACGCCCGACGCGTTCGCGGCCGCGCTGAAGCAATTTCTTACGGCGAAGCAGCCCAAGCTGGTGCTGATGCCGCATACCTACCAGGTGCGCGACTTTGTGCCCAAGCTGGCTACAGCCATGGGACGCACTGTCATCAGCGACTGCATTGGCTTCAAGTACGAAGGCGGAAAGCTGGTTTTCACGCGGCAGATGTTTCAGGGCAAGCTGGCCGCCGACGTCAGCTTTACCAGCGACGCTCCCTGGTTCGCGACCTTTCAGAACGGCGCGTTCCGAGGCGACAAGGCCGAAGCCGGAGCGAGCGCGGCTCCGGTCGAAACCGTGAACGTTGAAATCGCAGACGGCGTCATCCGGAACAAGCCGCAGGAAGTTTTTAAGGAAGCCAAGCAGGCCGTCGATCTCACGCAGGCCGAGATCATCGTGGCCGTGGGCCGTGGGATCAAGGAGCAGAAGAATATTGAGATCGCCAAGCAACTGGCCGACGCGCTCGGCGGAGACCTCGCGGCCTCGCGTCCCATCTGCGATTCCGGCTGGCTGCCGATGGATCGCCAGATCGGATCGTCGGGACAGACGGTCGCGCCCAAACTGTATTTAGCCTTGGGCATCAGCGGGGCGATTCAGCATATTGTGGGAATGAAGGGCTCGCGAACGATCATCGCGGTGAATAAAGATTCGGAGGCGCCGATTTTCGAGATAGCAGACTATGCGATTGTCGGCAATTTGTTCGATATCGTCCCGCCGCTGATTGAAGAAGTGAAGAAGGCGAAAGCGGGAGGCTAGTTTCAAGTTTCGGGTTTCAAGTTTCGAGCGTTCGGAGGGGAGAAAGGGGCTCGAATTGAGCCATCGATATCAAGACCTCATCGTGTGGCAGAAGGCGCGGGCCTTTGCAACTGAGGTTTATCGCGTAACCGAAGGATTTCCAAAGGCTGAAATCTATGGTTTGACCTCACAGCTTCGTAGAGCGGCAGTTTCGATCGCATCGAACATTGCGGAGGGACAAGGCAGGTTGACCATAGGGGAGTTCCGCCATTTTCTTGGGCAAGCCAGGGGATCGCTGCTCGAGTTAGAAACTCAGTTAGCGATCGCTGTTGACCTGCATTTTCTTACTGGTGCCGAATTCGAAACGCTAGAGGATCGCGCGTCGGAGGTTCGTCGATTGCTGAACGGCCTTATCGAATCCCTTCGATTGCGCAAAGCGGCGATCGGCTAGCACTCGAAACTCAAAACCTGAAACTCGAAACTTATGTTGATTTTCCGCAAACCGATCGAAGGCGTCGAGCGTCCGCAGATGCCAGCTGACGTTGTGATTGTCGGCGGTGGGCCGGCGGGCATGGCGTGTGCTTTGCGGCTGGCACAACTTATCGACGCGCACAATGGCGCCCATCCTGACGCGCAGCTCAGCAAAGAAAATATCTACGTCCTCGAAAAGGCCCGCGAGGTCGGACAGCACTGCCTCTCTGGTGCTTTACTTGATCCACGCTCGATGCGCGAACTGCTGCCGGGATTTGAAAAGGAAGCGCCGCTTGACGCCGAAGTTACGAAAGAAGCGGTCTACTTCTTCAGCGAGAAGAGCAAGTTCAAGCTGCCGATTACGCCGCCGTTCCTGCGCGACCACGGCAACTACGTGATCTCGCTGAACCGGTTCGTGAAGTGGTTGGGTAGCAAGGTGGAAGCGACGGGCATCACCGTCTTCACCGGATTCGCCGGCTCGGACCTTCTTTTTGACGGCGACCGCGTTTCCGGCGTGCGCACGGACGACAAGGGAGTCGATAAAGAAGGTCAGCAGAAATCCAACTTTGAGCCTGGGTACGATCTGAAAGCCAACGTCGTCATCCTTGCCGAAGGGCCGCGCGGATCGCTGACCAAGCAGCTCATTTCGAAGTTCGATCTCGCCAAAGATGCTAACCCGCAAACCTACGGCGTAGGCGTGAAAGAACTCTGGGAAGTGCCTGCGGGGCGCATCGCGGCAGGCGAAGTGATCTACACGATGGGATGGCCGCTCACCACGAAAGAGTACGGCGGCGCCTGGATCTACGGCTCGAAAGATAACGTCGTCTCGCTCGGTTTTGTCACGGGGCTCGACTATGCTGACCCGCGGCTCGATCCGCAACGCGTGTTGCAGGAGTTCAAACGGCATCCCTTTGTGGCGAAGCTGCTCGAGGGCGGTAAGATGATCCGCTACGGCGCGAAGTCGATGCCTTACGGCGGCTGGTGGGCGATTCCGCCGGTGGCCGGTAATGGGTGGATGATCCTGGGCGATTCGGCAGGTTTCCTCAATTCGGCGCGGCTCAAGGGAATTCACCTTGCGATCAAGAGCGGTATGCTGGCTGCCGAGACGGCATTTGAAGCACTAACGAAAGATGATTCGTCAGCCGCGAACCTTGGTGCGTTCCAGAAAAAAGTGGAATCGAGCTGGATCAAGGAAGAACTCTGGAAGGTGCGCAACCTGCATCAGGGATTCGAGCATGGAATGTACGCGGGCATGTTCCACACCGGACTGCAGATGATGACTGGCGGACGCGGCCTGCGCAACCGCTATCCGGCGAAAGCCGGTTACGAACACATGCGCAAGCTCGCCGATCTTCCCGCGGATGGAGGTGCCGAAGCACATTTGCTCGGCCCTGCCAAGGGAGATGGCAAACTCACGTTCGACAAGCTCACCGATCTCTACCACTCGGGCACCAAGCATGAAGAAGACCAGCCTGCGCACTTGGTGATTCACGACACGAATATTTGCAACACGCGCTGCGTGAAGGAATTCGGCAGCCCATGCCAGAATTTCTGTCCCGCGAACGTCTACGAGATGGTGGAAGACGCGAGCCAGCCCAACGGCAAGCGCATCAGCCTGAACCCGTCGAACTGCGTCCACTGCAAAACCTGCGACATCGCCGACCCGTATGAGATCATAACGTGGGTGCCTCCGGAAGGTGGGGGCGGGCCGAACTACGACGGGATGTGACCGCGAAGTCGTGACACCCGCCCTTTTGCGGTCCTCCCAGGCCTTCACCCCCCGATTTCCAACTGATTTTCTCGGCCCCTTTCGGGACGATCCGCTCGAAAATCGTCGCCATCTGGGCCGCCAGTAGCGCTGGGCGCTAGAATTCTTCCCGAGACGCTTTTGTGTTTCCCGGTCGTTGGTCATGCCGTATACCAAAACAATCGTTTGCCTGGCGAATTCGCGCAAGCTGACGGGACGTTGCGTGGCTGGCAAGGAATGGGACGGACAGAAGCTCGGCGCGTGGTGCCGTCCGGTGAGTGCGCGAGACAGGGGAGAGCTAACTGCGGAGCGATGGTACGCAGGACCTGGCGCGACCCGCAATTGCTGGATCTCATTGAAGTGGGCTTGCTGCGGCCGCGACCGTTAGGGTGCCAAACCGAAAATCACCTGATCGATACCAGCGTGCGATGGAGATTCGCCGGGCGGATTTCAGCCCGGCAGTTAGTGCCTGCTCTCGATCGGCCTGCGGGCCCTTTGTGGATGAACGGCGACTCTACCGCAGGCGGTTACAACGACAGAGTGCCCGCCCCTGTCGCGGAGCGAGAGCCATATTCTCTTGTGCTGGTACAGCCGGAAGGGTTGAAGATCACCGTGGGCACGGAAGGCGCGGATCACGGCAACGCGAGGCGTAGAGTGCGCGGGCATTTTTCGCTCGCCGGGCACGATTACATTTTGGCCATCACCGATCCCGTTGTCGAAAAACCGATCCTGAAGAACCTTGACGGATTCAGTACCGAGTTGCAGAACCCCATCCTGTGTATTAGCCTCAGTGAAAAGTTCGATGCGCAGAACGCCTGTTACAAGCTGATTGCAGGTGTCGTGCGCGTTTCCCCATGACGAAAATCGTTTACACCATTGGACATTCGAATGGCACCGCCGGGCATCTGCTGGCGCTGCTTGACCAGCACAGCATTACTGCGGTCGCCGACGTCAGGTCCCGGCCCTACAGCCGCTTTAATCCTCAATTTAATCGCGAAGCGCTGGCGAGCGCTCTGAGGAATTCCGGGCGAAAATATGTTTTTCTGGGCCACGAACTGGGAGCGCGTTCTGAAGATCCCGCGTGCTACCGCGACGGCCGGGCGCAGTATGCTCTGATCGCACAAACGCCCCTGTTTGCGCTGGGAATCGAGCGATTGCTGGCGGAGATGGAGAATTTTCGAGTCGCGATTCTGTGTGCCGAGAAGGAGCCACTCAGTTGTCATCGGTCGATCCTGATCGCCAGATATTTGCACGAAAGAAGTATTCGTGTGCGGCACGTCCTCGAGGATGGAAGTCTGGAAGATCACGACGCCTTGTTGCTCCGCCTTCTAGCTCTGCACGGGATCCAGGAGAACCATCTTTTTCACACCAAAGACGAGCTTGTGGCAATTGCCTACGAGAAGCAAGCGGAGGAAATTGAGTTCTCTGCGAATCAGGTGTCCGCTTAAGGCGTGGAGCCTCGCGTCGATGAAGGTCTTTACCATTGGATTTACGAAGAAATCGGCGCGAGAATTTTTTGGGAAGCTGCGGCGGCCCGGATTGGCGCGCCTGCTTGACGTACGTCTGAATAATGTTTCTCAGCTAGCCGGCTTCTCGAAGCGTGACGACCTCCTGTATTTTTGTGAAGCTATACTTTCCATCCCATATTTGCACTTGCCAGAACTGGCCCCGACGCTAGCGATGCTCGACGAATACAAGAAAAATCAAGGCGAGTGGCCAGACTACGAAGCTAAATTTCTTGGCCTGATGGCGGAGCGCAAAGTGGAAGACACGCTGGCGCGCGAAGTCATTGACGGCGGCTGCTTGCTCTGCAGCGAAGCCACGCCGGAGAATTGCCACCGCAGGCTGGTGGCGGAGTATCTGCAGAGCAAGTGGGGCAACGTTGAGATCGAGCATATTCTTTAGCGGAACTGCGATGCGCTGCGAAATTATTCCAGTGATGGGCTCGATTCGTTTATAAGATCTGAAACGAGTTTTTCCGGAGGCAACGTGCACTCGAGAAAGTGTCGATCCGTCGCACAATTTACAGCGGTGCTGCTCTTTACCCTCTCCGTTCTCGCGCAGGCCGCGCCACAGGCGCCGCCCAGTATTCCGTCTACCGGATTCGTTGGTCTGGATCATTACCGGGCCTCGCGCATTGCGGTGTTCACGGACGATTTCGGTCAACTCGCCCGCTACCGCGAAGCCGATGCCGCGCTCAAGCCACCCGGGCCTGACGAGAATCGCGTCCTGTTTTTCGGCGATTCCATCACTGACATCTGGAAGTTACCAGACTCTTTCCCGGGCAAGCCTTACATCAATCGCGGCATCGGCGGGCAGACCACCCCGCAAATGCTGGTGCGCTTTCGGCAGGACGTAATCGACCTGCAGCCCAAAGTGGTCATCATTCTCGCGGGAACCAATGACATAGCCGGCAATACCGGGCCGATGCGACTCGAGGACATCGAGGCTAACTACGCGTCCTTCGCGGAAGTTGCCCGTGTCCACAACATCAACGTGATCTATTCTTCGGTCCTGCCGGTGCACAATTACACGCCCCGGGCGCAGGACTTTTTTGCGCAGCGGCCGCCGCAGAAGATTCTTGCGCTGAATCGCTGGCTGAAGGAGTACTGCGCGACGGCATCGAACGGCTGCACCTATCTGGACTACTTCAGCGCCATGGTCGATGACAAGGGGCTCATGAAGAAAGATCTTGCCGACGATGGGTTGCATCCGAATGCGGCGGGATTCAAAATCATGGCGCCGCTGGCCGAGGCGGCGATCGAGAAGGCGCTCGCGAATCCAAAACCTTGAATCCTCTTTATCTCCCGCGCGTCCTATAATGTGAAAGTTAGGTTTCCGACCGCCTCGGGCCTCTGGGCATACCCGGGCTGTGGCGGCGAGGGAGAGATAAGAGGTCGCGGGCGAGGGTGCCCGCGCCACACTTTCCCGAGGGTGCCGGTGGTAACGCCGGCGCCTCCCGCGTTCCGTGAGGAGCGCATTGGAAAGGAGACAGCCGCCGGGATGGTCCCGCCTGTATTTTCTTTCCTCAAATCTGCTCTTGGCTGTTGGCTCTTAGCTTTTGGCTCAACCTGAGCTAGGATGCCGCCGCCAGTGAGCTAAGAGCTAAAGGCTAAGAGCCAAGAGCTTGTTTCTCCACGACAAATTCGGGCGCGCTATCACGGACCTGCGGATCTCCATCACGGACCGCTGCAACTACAAGTGTGTGTACTGCCGCACGGGGAACGAAGGGGCGCTGTACGGCGATCTTCCCTTCGAGGACTATCTGCGCATGGCGCGCGTGCTGGTGGGCATGGGGATCACCAAGGTTCGCTTAACCGGGGGAGAGCCGCTGCTGCGTAAGGGCGTCGTCGACTTTGTTCGCGAGCTCTCGAGACTGCGCCCCCGGGGGCTAAAGCCCTATTCAGATAACGGGTCAAACGGCGCGGCTGAAGCCGTGCCCTTCCCGAACCAGGCTCGCGCGCCCGGTCGCTCAGGGGAGGCTCGTGAGGCCGTACCCTTTCCAAGATCCACCGTAGACGTGAATTCTGGAAGCGACTCCGGCGACCTCCTCGACATTGCGTTGACCACGAACGGGCACATGCTTGCCGAGCTCGCGCAGCCGCTGAAGGACGGGGGGCTGACCCGAGTCACGGTTTCGATGGACGCAGTCGATCCCGACCGCTTCGCGCGGATCACGCGCGTGCCCAACGGATACGATCACGTGCTGGCGGGCATCCGGGCAGCGCGCCGGGCCGGGCTGTGGCCGCTGAAAGTGAACTGCGTTCTGATGCGCGGATTCAACGAAGACCAGATCATTCCTTTCGGCATGTTCGCGCGCGAAGAAGGCGTGACGGTGCGCTTCATCGAGTTCATGCCGCTCGAAGAGGGACGAACCTGGGCGCCGTCAACCGTAGTTACGCTCGACGAAATTCTTTCGCGCATGGCCGAATACCGGCCGTTGGTCGAAATCCCGCACGCTCGCTCGGAAACGGCGCGGCGCTACCGCTTCGAAGACGGGGTCGGCGAGATCGGCATCATCGCGCCCGTGTCGCATCCCTTCTGCGGACATTGCAGCCGCATCCGCATCACCAGTGACGGGAAGATCCGCACCTGCCTGTTTTCGGTTTGGGATCACGACCTGCACGCACAGATGCGGCGCGGGGCGAGCGACGAAGAACTGGCGGAGTTCATCCGCGGCGTGGTGGCGAAGAAAGAAGAACGGCACCACATTGGCGAGGCGGACTTTGTGCCGGCGTCGAGGACCATGGTACATATCGGAGGATAGCGACAACAACGGCGAAAATCGTAGAGACGTAGCTTGCTACGTCTTTTTTCACGTGGCGAGCAGACGTTGCAAGCAACGTCTCTACGACCAATAATTCATTTGTGACCTGGAGCCGCACTTTATCGATTGCAGTTGTCTGTTTTGTCTTGGCTGTTGCTCACGGCCAAGATGGGTCACGTTCTTACCTCGGCTTCGACCGCAACGACTATCCAGGCGATGCCAGTCTCAAGAGCCTTCACCAGACTTTTTCCTACACCGGATACTGGCTCAACCATCCTCCAGGAGCGTCGTCGAATAGCTGGGCCGGTCATCGCGCTGCCGTCGAGTCCGCGGGATTCGGGTTTCTGGTGCTCTTCAACGGGCGGCTTTACGCCCAGTTGAAAACGGTGGCGAACGCTAGACGCCTCGGACGGTCAGACGCGCGCGCCGCGACCCTGTCTGCACGGCGCGAGGGGTTTCTGCGCGCGACCATTATTTTTCTCGATCAGGAACAAGGTGGACGCATGCTGCCCGAGCAGAAGGCTTACATTTACGCCTGGGTTGACGGCGTTACGGCCGCGGGATTTCGTACGGGGATCTATTGTTCCGGCGTTCCTGCGACGGACGATGGAAACGTGGTCACGGCCGAAGATATTCGACAGAGCGCTGGAAAACGCGAAATCGCTTACTGGGCCATCAACGATGCGTGCCCGCCAGCGCCGGGATGCGCGTTTCCGCAGCACCCGCCAAGGCCGGAGCAGAGCGGAGTTCGATTCGCCGAAGTCTGGCAGTTCGCGCAGTCCCCGCAGCGCAAGGACGTGGCCGGACGCTGTACCAACTACGGTCATGACGGGAACTGCTATGCGCCGGGGACCGGGGAGCCGCTTCCGATCGATGTGAACACGGCCACGTCGGCGGATCCTTCGCACGGACGAACTCGCTAAGGCGGGAAACTTCCCGGCCACGGATTCACGCGGATTTTGCGAGGTTCAAACCAAGATAATTCTTACCAGCAGGAGCAGCCACACTTTTCCTCGTTCCTTTTTCCGCACGATTTTCCTCACAGTCAATCCACGGTCGTCTTCGTGAACATGCGAGCAAACAACATTCCTGAACTCGACTAATTTGCTCCTTCCTTAAACATATTTGCTTCATCATTAAATCGTACTCAAGCTCAGACACACAAGAATCCATCAGGAAAACAACGAATGAAACGCACTGCACTTGCTTTTGCAATTTCCCTGTTGACGCTGTCGCTCACCGCGAGCGCGGCCAGCATGGGTAAGAAAGACATCGTCGACACGGCCGTGACCGCAGGTGATTTCAAGACGCTGGCCGCTGCACTGAAAGCCGCTGGACTGGTTAACACGCTCAAGGGACCGGGGCCGTTTACCGTCTTCGCCCCGACGGACGAAGCTTTTGCCAAACTGCCTGCGGGCACGGTCGAGGATCTGCTCAAGCCCGAGAACCACACGATAAGTTAGTGGCGATTCTGACGTACCACGTGGTGCCGGACAAGGTTATGGCCAAAGACGTCGTGAAGTTGCATGAAGCCAAGACTGTGAATGGCAAGGACGTCAAGATCATGGCGGAGGGCGGCAAAGTAAAGTAATGATCGACAATGCCGACGTGACCAAGACGGATATTGTTTGCTCCAACGGAGTGATTCACGTCATCGACTCCGTGATTCTCCCGCAGTAGCTCTCCACGCGGGACTGCTTGCAGCCAGCGGCTGGGAACTGAGTTTCCCAGCCGCTTTTGTTGTGTGCCGAACATGTTCGACAGCTTGAGGGTGGAAGTCCCTTTGACAACCTGATGGAGGTGAAGTCATAGCGAAGCGCAAGGGCGTCGTCGCGAGGCGGGGTCTGAAAGAAGCGTGGATCAAAAGCGCGAGCCGATGAACAAGAACCGGATGACGAGGCCTACGGTGCCGGGCGAGCTGGCAACTGACAGCGAAGCCCATGTCCACCAAGAGCACCGGTGGTAAATCCGGCGGTTGTGCGCGGAAGGCGGTCGAACTTACTTCGGGAGACCCGCCGCATGTCACGGAATCGTGACTGAGGATGGAGTGATCCATTCTGACCGTGCAGCGGGAGTCAGCAGAGGGCATAGTAGGCCGCGAGGCCGAAGGCCCAAACAGCAAGGAGCGGCGAGTAGGACGCAGGACTCGATGAACGACAAGCGGCAGAAGAACCAGCTACAGAGGGTGCTGGCCTTTACCGAGGAGGGGAGGAGTGAAGCTCCGAGGGCTCGCGGGAAGGGACCGAATCGCTCACGGCGCAGTGCGCAACCGAAAGTCCGGCTGGAGAAGAGCAACTGATGGAAGAGGTCTGCGGACGGGAAAACTGTCAGCAGGCTTTACGACGAGTGAAGGCCAATAAGGGCAGTCCGGGAATCGACGGCATGCGAGTCGCGGAGTTACCCGGCTACCTGAAGCAGCACTGGCTAGCCATTCGGGAACAACTGTTGAACGGGACTTAGCAACCGCAACCGGTGAGAAGAGTAGAGATCAAGAAGCCGGACGGAGGGATGCGCAAGCTGGGCATCCCGACGGTGCTGGACCGGTTTATCCAGCAGGCGGTGATGCAGGTTCTGCAAGACAGATGGGACGCGACGTTCTCCGAACACAGTCACGGGTTTCGTCCGCAGCGCTCGGCGCATCAGGCGGTGGCCAAGGCGCAGCAGTATGTCGCCGAGGGAAAGCGCTGGGTGGTGGATCTGGATCTGGAAAAGTTTTTCGATCGAGTGAACCACGACAAGCTGATGGCGGCGATTGCGCGGCGGGTGAGCGACAAGAGGATGCTCCAGTTGATCCGAGCTTTCCTGGAGTCGGGCGTGATGGAGAACGGGCTGGTGAGTCCGGTGGAGGAAGGAACTCCGCAAGGAGGGCCTTTGTCTCCGCTGCTGTCGAATCTCGTGCTCGATGAACTCGACCGAGAGTTAGAGCGTCGCAAGCACCGTTTCGTGCGCTACGCGGATGATTGCAATATCTACGTGGCGAGCGAGCGGGCAGGGAAACGAGTCATGCAAAGCGTGACGGGTTTCATCCGGCGGCGGCTCAAGCTCAAGGTGAATGAGTCGAAGAGCGCGGTGGCGCGGCCGCAGGAGCGGAAGTTTCTGGGCTTTAGCTTTACCTACGGGGCAGAACCAAAGCGGCGCATTGCGCCCAAGGCTCTGCTCCGGTGTAAGCAAAGGGTGCGGGAACTGACGCGACGGACACGGGGCATCAGTCTGCAACAGATGACGAAGGAACTCGCCACCTATTTACGAGGATGGAAGGGCTACTTCGGCTTCAGCCAGACGCCTTCGGTGCTGCAAAGGCTGGAGGAATGGATTCGCCGTAGATTGAGATCCATGATCTGGAAGCAATGGAAGCGGAAGCAGATGCGGTATGTGAGGCTGCGCCAGCGCAACATCGGTGCTGCCCTAGCGGCTCAAACCGTGGGCAGTTCCCATGGACCGTGGCGTTTGGCCAACAGCCCGGCCCTGTCCTCGGCTTTTCCGATTGCTTACTTCGATGCGCTCGGTCTTCCCCGATTGCTCGATGGCGTCTAGCTCAACCGAACTGAACCGCCGTATGCGGACCCGCATGTACGGCGGTGTGGCAGGGGAGGAGAGGTCACTCTCCCCCCTATGCCGATTGGTAGCGCCCTTTGCCGATTCAGTTTGCTGCTCTCGATGGGGAGAGCAACCGCGCAACACGCATACCCATGCATTAGAATGGGACTATGGCCGACCGCACTTTTACTCTCGAGGAAGCGCAGTTGCTGTTACCGGTACTCGAGTCGCTGCTGCGCACCGCGATCGCGGGCAAGAAAGTGATGGAAGAATTTGAGGCCGAGCAACAGGCGCTCAGTCACAGGATTTTTCTGAACGGCGGCATATTTCTCGACGTGGTACCGCTCGCCCGGCGCAAGGCAGAGCGGGTCAAAGCGGAACAGCGCGCGAAAGATGCGCTAGCGGAGATCGACTCCATTGGCGTGCAAGTGAAAGACATCGACATTGGCCTGCTCGATTTTCCCTGCGAAGTCGAGGGCCAGATGATTCTGCTGTGCTGGAAACTGGGAGAGAAATCCATTACCCACTGGCACGGAATGCAGGAAGGATTCGCCGCCCGAAAGCCCATCGACGAGCGCATCGCACGCGGGAAGAAGATTAATTAGCTCTTAGTTCTCAGTTCTCGCACGAGGATCACGTTCGGGGCTCTCTCGACAGGATTCATCTTGGGCACCGCATTGGAGCAGCATAGTTGCTGGCTTTCAACCCACTCATTCCAAATAGTTTCTTCTCGTAGCAACATACTCCAAAGTCCAGTGTTTACATGAGAGGAACGCAATCACGGCAAGCGTCGATTTTTGCGGCACAATGCTCTTGGCGCTTTATTTTTTCAGATACGCGTGAGTCACAGAATCATGGAGAAGGGCAATGAACAGGAGTAGAGGCACAGTTCGTTGGCTGTTGTTAGCAATCATCATTCTGTCGTTTTCGGCCACATCGTTTGCGCAGATCGCAGTGGGCATCTCGGTCCGCGTCGGGCCGCCTCCGTTGCCGGTCTATGCGCAGCCGATCTGCCCGGGCCCAGGCTATTTCTGGACGCCCGGCTACTGGGCGTGGAACGATGACGACGGCTACTACTGGGTGCCGGGCACGTGGGTAGTGGCGCCAGTCGGCATGCTGTGGACGCCCGGATATTGGGGATGGGGCGGGGGATTCTATGCGTGGCACCCGGGGTACTGGGGCCCGCACATCGGTTTTTATGGCGGAATTAACTACGGATTCGGCTACACCGGCGTGGGATTTGCCGGAGGGGAGTGGCGCGGACGAGAGTTCTACTACAACCGATCTGTGACCAACGTCAGCGTCACGAATGTGACCCGTGTCTATAACAGAACCGTCGTGGTGAACAATACGAGGACCGTCAGCTATAACGGTGGAGCGGGTGGCATTGAGGCGCGTCCGACGCGGCAGGAAGAGGCGGCCGCGCACGAGCGCCATGTCGCACCTCTGGGGGAGCAGAGCCAGCACGAGAGGCTCGCCAGCCAGAATCGCCAGAACTTCGCGTCGCAGAATCACGGACGTCCGGCCATCGCAGCCACCGCCCGGCCAGCCGATTTCGGCAGCCGTTCTGCGGTTGCGGCCAGAGCCGCAGGTGGGGAATATCACGCGCCAGCCATGTCGCCCAGAGAGGCGCGCGGACCGTCAAACCCGAGGAACAGCGGGAGGTCCAACGAAGGATTCCGCCCATTCACTCCGCCATCCAAAAACGGCGGGCCGAATGGTAACACGGCGCGTGGGAACGAAAGCCGTCCGAACCAGGCTCGTCCGAACCAGGCTCGTCCAAACCAGGCTCGTCCAAACCAGGCTCGTCCAAACCAGAATCGTCCATACAACGCGCCGGGTGCGTCTCATGCAGCGCAGCCGAGGGAAAGTGCGCCGAGGCAGAATTCCCACCCGTCAAGCCATCCGCCCAACCGGCAGAGCCCTCCTAAGGAGGAGCACCGTAAGGGCCGATAGGGAATGGGTTAGCAGGAGATGAAATGGCTAGCGGCGATCATGCGCTGGCCATTTTTCTTGGGGAGCATCCGACACCTGGCGGGTCCGCTTTTTCTGCAAGCGGAATTCAGCGCCGCGTTCTAAACGGGAAGAACCTGAAATCAGGCGAGTGGCGGAGATGGTTCGGCGCCTGCGGTTCAGGTACTGGAGTGCGCGCCGGGCGAAATCTTCTCTGCTACAATTTTTGCAGACCGAACGGTAAAAAATTGGATAGGAAGTGAGCAGGCGCGCCCAAGGAGTCTCGACGAGCATGTCATCCACGAAGCAGAAACTCCGGCTGATGGGCGCCTTTGCCGCGCTTGCGACTTTGGCCCTGGCCATAAGCTGTCGCGGATTTTTTGTGAAGCCCACGCTGACTTCGATTGCAGTGGGCCCAGGAGCGGTAACCATCCAGACCGGTACCACGAACAATCAGGTGCAAATGTTTGCGGTGGGCACCTACAACGATGGCAGCAGTGGTACCCCGCCTGTTAGTTGGAGCATTAGCCCGGAGACGGTTGCGACGATCACCAGCGGCGGTCTGGTGCAGTCGGTCAGCACGGGCTCGGCAACCGTCACTGCCACTGCCACGCAGAATCCGTCCATCACTGGGACGCAGTCGGTCACCGTTACGGTCGGTTGCATTCAGTCCATCGCGGTAACACCGACGAGTGCGAGCATCTCAGTTTCAAGCACTCCCAACACCCAGCAATTCAAAGCAATGGCGAACACGTGCAATGGCTCCGTCGATATTACTACCGTTGCCACGTGGACCTCCAGCAACACGCAGGTGGCGACAGTCTCGTCCGGACTAGCCTTGGCGGTAGCACAGGGCACCGTGACCATCAACGCTACATCCGGGAATATCGTCAGTAACAGCGCCACATTGACGGTCGGCCCCTGATACTGGCTGGGGCAGCGCGCCCGCCGGAAGTGGCTCGAACCGCGAGAGCACAGCGTCCCCAGTTACGCATGGGCTGCTTCACGCCGTAACCGACGAGGTCCACTGTCACAAATGGCGGGTCGCCCGCCTCCCACGCGCCGAGTCTTGTACTGCGAATTCAATGTGGGGCACCCGCACCTTCTTTTGTGATGTTCATCCGTCACAGACACGCATCCTAGGTGCGAATTACTGTTATTCCATGCCATGGGGCCTGAGGCGATGCTACGGCACGGGTAGTCTGCACTTCATTACCTGGAGTTGCTATCGCCAGCTGATGCTTAGCGCGCCGTCCCGTCGCGACATGTTTCTCGTCGTCCTGGAAAAGATGCGCCCGAGATATCGCTTCGCTGTGATCGGCTATGTCGTCATGCCGGAGCATGTGCATCTACTGGTTTCTGAGCCGCAGATTGCCAATCCGTCCACGGTAGTGCAAGCGGCGAAGCTAGGGTTTACGCGACAGTTGCCCAGCGGCATTCCTTCAGGTACGCCACGTCACGTCTGGCAGCGCCGGTTCTACGATTTCAACCTCTGGAGTCAGCGCAAGGAGATCGAAAAGCTGAAATACATGTATCGCAACCCGGTGGTCAGAGGTCTCGTTGAGGATCATCCCGGGCAGTGGTGCTGGAGCAGTTATCGATCTTATGCGTATGGGGAAAGTGGGCCGGTCCGTATCAACGACTGGTCGTGGTGGGAAGAGAAGATTCGAGCAGGGGCTGGTAGAGGCGGGATGCGATAGGCAGAAGCCCCACTTCTCGCAAAGAACGCGAGAAATGGGGCACCCGCACGCGTGGGGCTGCGCCTCAGATTCCTGCGGTTCCAATTACACCCACTTGTAACGTTGTTCTCCGCTCCACGCCGCCGTATGATCGTGGGTTGCTCACAACGGACTTCGCCATGTCTGACATCCGCTGTATCGGCATTGCTACGGGAGGCGGGGACGCGCCCGGCCTCAATGCTGTGATCCGCGCCGCTACGAAAGCCGCCATCCTCAAGCACAACTGGAAGGTCATCGGCATTCCCGATGGCTTCGATGGACTGATCTGGCCGGAAAAATCTTTTGAGCTCACGCTTGATCGGGTCAGCGGGATTCTGCCGCGCGGGGGAACGATTCTGGGCACCACCAATCGCGGCAATCCGTTCAGCTACAAGACCGAGGAGAACGGGAACGAGGTGGTGCGTGACATCTCCGACCAGGTGATAGCCAATTCCAAGAAGCTAGGAATCGACGCGATTATCACCATCGGCGGCGACGGCTCGCAGAAGATCGGCTACGAACTTTTCCAGAAGGGCCTGAAAATCGTGGGCGTCCCCAAGACGATCGACAACGACTTGTCGGCCACGGAACTCACGTTCGGGTTCGATACCGCGCTGCACACGGTCAGCGATGCCCTCGACAAGATCCACACTACGGCCGCGTCGCACCACCGCGTCATGGTGGTGGAGGTGATGGGGCGCGATTGCGGCTGGATCGCGCTGGCGGGAGGCATGGCGGGGGGCGCGCACGTGATCCTGATTCCCGAAATTCCTTTCACCATCAAACGCGTGTGCGATTTTATCGCGGAGCGGGAGAGCCGTGGCAGCCGTTTCACGATTGTCGTGGTGGCCGAGGGCATCAAACTGCCACCCGAGTTAAAGCAGATGTCCCGCGGCTGGCCCGTGGGCAACACCATCGGCGATGCCATTGGACTGTTTGCCAACAAGGAAGTACGGGTCAGCGTGCTGGGGCATATTCAGCGCGGCGGATCGCCCTCGCCCTATGACCGGGTGTTGGCCACGCGCTTCGGGGTCGCTGCCGTCGATCTGATTGCCGAGGGCAAGTTCGGAAAGATGGTCGCCCTGCGTGCCAGTTCGATTGTTGCAGTCGACGTAGCCCACGCCATCGGCCAGTTGAAGTCGGTGAAACCCGATGGAGAGTTGGTGCGCACGGCTCGCGCGATCGGGATCGGGTTTGGAGATTAAAGCAGTCTCATCGTAGAGACGTAGCTCGCTACGTCTCAGCTTGCGGCAACGATGGTGAGCGAGACGTTGCAAAGACGTTGCGAGCAACGTCTCTACAACGTGATTTCAATCACATTCTGCTTCGTCCTTCCATGGGACGATGATCCGACACTGGGCCAAATCCATGGCGGATCTCGTCTCAACCCCATTGCCGACCTCGGCCGCTGCTCCCCGCGACCAGGAGGAATTGCGCGCGGCGCGGTTTGCCATGCGCATGTCGCTGGCGGTTGGGGTGCTGATGCTCCTCGGCAAGACCACCGCGTATTACATGACGGGATCGGCGGCGATCCTGTCGGACTTCGCGGAGTCGGTCGTGCATGTCATCGCGGTGGCGTTTGCGGCGTTCAGCCTGCGCCTGAGCGTGAAGCCCGCCGCTCCCACCTTTCTTTACGGGTACGAGCGCATCGCATTTTTCTCAGCGGGGTTTGAAGGAGCGATGATCGTGGTCGCCGCCATCTGGATTCTGGTGGAGGCGGTCGAAAAATGGCTGGCGGGATTGCCCCTGGAGAATCTGGGAGCCGGCACGTTGCTTCTTCTCGGAGCCGGCATCCTCAATGCCTGGTTGGGTTGGTACCTGCTGCGGGTGGGGAAGCGCAGCCACTCGCTGATTCTCGAAGCCGATGGCAAGCATGTGCTCACCGACTGCTTCACCAGCTTTGGCGTGGTAGCGGGACTCGGCCTGGTCATGCTTACGGGATGGAAACCATTTGATCCGCTGGTCGCGATCGCGATTGCCGTCAATATTCTGTGGTCCGGGGGACGGTTGGCATGGCGGTCGGCGGTCGGTCTGCTCGACTACTCCGATCCGGACACGGGCAAGCAGATCCGCGAGAAGTTGGATGCGATCTGCAACGAACTCGGCATTCATTATCACGGCGTGCGATATCGCACCACCGGCTACCGGCAAATCATTGAGGTGCACCTGTTGTTTCCGCATGCCATGGCGGTGGGGGAAGCGCATCGACTGGCGACTGCGCTCGAAGAACGTCTGCCCGGGGAACTTGCCAAGCCTGCCGAGGTGATCACCCACCTGGAATCGCTGGAAGACCATGAAGACGTGCACTCGATTGAGCACTACACGGGTCGGCCGGGGTAGGAACTGATTGTGGATTGATGATTGAAAAAGCTCGACAGGCCCGGCGGGTTTCAATCGACAATCAACAATCTGAAATCTGAAATTGCCCCTTGCTACTCCTTCATCATGGTGTCGATGGTGAGGTAGAGCTGGTTATTATCCTTGACTTCGACATACGGTCTGTTGGGATTGCGGCTGCTTACGATATAAACCGTGGGCGTGTGGTCGAGTTTGATGGCCTTGCCCAGATCGCGGTCGGCGTTCACCAGGGCGGCGAGCTTTCCGCCGGGATCGAGAACGAAGGGCAAGTCGACGCCGTGCGCGGCGGCGAATTTTTCGGCAAAGCCGCGCAGGTTCTGGGGATCGATTTCGAGCTGGTTCGCGAAAATGTAGTCGCGGAATTCGTTGCCCAGAGCCTTGGAATGGGTGTCGAAGTAGCGCGCCATTATGGCCGCCTGGTAGGACCAGTTGTGCATGGGCAGCGGGAAATCGTGACGCACGACCGGGATCTTGTAAGTCTTCGAGGCCTGCTCGACCAGCGGCGCGGTACGACTGCACATGGGACACTGCAAGTCCTCGAAGACGACAATGGCGACCTGCGCTCCCTTGGGGGGGCGCAGCACCGAATCCAGCGTGGCTTGCGCCTGGGCGCATACGGCGCCGGCCAACGCGATCGCGAATGCCACGGACAAAATTACGAAAGTATTACGGAGTGTGTTTTTCATGAGTCTTTGGGGGTCGTACAAGTAACAAGCCACATCTTGTTAGGCGCAGGAAACCTCAACCCGGAAACCTGTGTACCGTGAACCCCGACTTTCAAAATTGTATCTCTAATGGTAACCGAGAGCGGTTGTCTCTGTCTCGACCGGCAATGATCCGCTCTGCAGGTTCATGAATCGTAAACCTTTGTGCCGGGAACTCCTGCCCCGCAACGCGCTATAGTAGAAAGTTCCCTCATCACTCGAACTCAATCGTGAGACTGTTGGGCTCATCCCGTATTAGCTGGCTGCTTATGACGGCCTTGATGACGGCCATCGTGTTGCTTCCAGCTTGTGGTCGCGGACGTCACCGCGTGCTCGAAGTTGCCTACGTATCGGCGCCCCAGGCGGGGCTGCGCGACCAGGTTGCGGCAGTCTATAACCGCGTTGGCAACGTGAAAAATGGAGAGCGCGTGGAAGTGCTGGAGCGCGAGAAGCGTTTCGCGCGCGTGCGCACCGCTAGCGGAATCGAGGGCTGGATTGAGCAGCGATATCTGGTCGATCAGAAGACCTTCGATGCCCTGCAGAAACTCACGGAAGACAATCAGAGCGATCCCGTACAGGCTCCCGGAGTTCTGCGAAATGACACCAATTTGCACGTCACTCCGGGCCGGGAAACCGAACACCTGTACCAGTTGGCATCCGGCGCGAAGGTCGCAATCCTGAAGCGGGCTACCGCCGAAAAGCAGCCCGGAGCAGTGCCTTTGCCTAGGCGGGCAATGAAGCCTGGGACGAAAACTCCTGCAGGCCCTGTATTGGAGGACTGGTGGCTGGTGCGCGACGATCAGGGTCGCGTGGGATGGGTGCTGGCGCGGATGGTGGACGTGGACGTGCCGCTCGAAATTGCGCAATACGCCGAGGGCCAGCGCTTCGTCGCTTTCTTCGTGTTGGACCAGGTACCGGATAACGACAAAGGTGTGCAGAAGCAGGTCCCGCAATACCTTTGCGTGCTGACCGACCCCCACGACGGCCTACCCTACGACTTCGATCAGATCCGCGTTTTTACCTGGAACACGCGTAAACATCGCTACGAGACCGCATACCGCGAACACGGCCTGAACGGAATTCTGCCAGTGACAACCACGAAAGAGAATTTCGACAAAGAGGGGACTCTGCCGGTGTTCATCCTACGCGTGAAAGATGAAGCCGGGAACGTGAGCGAGCGCAAATACAAGCTGAACACGCCAATCGTAAGAAGGGTGCTGGCGCCGGGGGAAATGCCCTCGAGACCGGTCAGGAAGCGGCGGAGCTAAGGTTGGCGCACGCGTTTCCGACTGCGGCAAGCATCTTCCAAATGTCATAACATCGGGCGGCCGCTTATCCCGAATTCGGTATCGTTCATAAACATGGCAATACTAACTGACTGAAAACAAGTTGTTTGTTGTGGGTTTGTGTTTGGATCGTGACTTGCACTCAATCACCGGTTTGACGAGAGTCAGGTTTTGTTTTGCAGACATCAAAACGAAAACCCGCCCAGACGGGTTAGATAGGCAATCGTAGGATTTTGAAGAGCCAGCTCTCGCAACTATTCAAGAGGCTTCAAGAGGTTTGCAAATCCATCGGATCGCGCGATTGTTCCCCCGAAAACCGGCCAATGCGCTTGATCCGATTCTGAGTTACAAAAATTCTTATGGAGGCAGGAAATGCGTTTTGAGCGTCTTCCTATTGTTCTAGCTTTGCTGTTTACGCTGTCCCTGGCGACCGCCCCGATGTTTGGTCAGTCGCTGACCACGGGCAATATCACAGGTACAGTGCTGGATCCCAGCCATGCCGTAGTCCCGAACGCAGCGGTAAATCTGAAGGGCCTGGACACGGGCTCGACCGCATCCACGACGACGAATTCCAATGGCGGCTATAGCTTCAGTCTGTTGAAGCCGGGACACTATCAAATCACGGTGAATCAACCCGGTTTCGCGGAGGTGTCGCAAACCGTGCAGGTTCAGGTCGGCCAGACCTCGAACGTAGAGATTGATCTCGCCGTCGCGAAGGGCACCGAAACGATCGAGGTTTCCGGGACAGCCCCGCTCATCAACACCGAGCCGAGCAATAACACCGCCTTCACACAAGAGGAAGTGGCGCAGTTGCCGAGCGCGGGTGGGGACATCACCAACATCGCCGATACGGCGCCCGGTGTCGTGGTCAATGGAACCGGCGGTTATGGAAACTTTACCGCCAACGGTATGCCGGCTACGTCGAACCTGTTCACGGTCAACGGCGAGAACGACATGGACCCGTACTTCAACATCAACAACTCGGGCGCTTCGAACCTCACGCTGGGCCAGAACGAAGTCGGCGAAGCGACGGTCATTACCAATCCCTATGGCGGCCAGTACGGACAGCTTGCCGGCGCACAGGTTTCGTATGTGACCAAGTCGGGCACCAACCAGTTTCACGGCAATGCGATGTACTGGTGGAACGGACGGTTGCTGAATGCCAACGACTGGATGAATATTCAGGGGGAACAAGCTGCGGGCACCAAGAACATTCCGGGTTTCTCTAACGCCAATCAGTGGGCGACGTCATTTGGTGGGCCGATCATCAAGAACAAAACCTTCTTCTTCGTGGACTACGAAGGAATGCGTTTCGTGCTCCCCAACCAGTTCTTGGTAACGTCGCCGACGCCGCAGTTTGCCGCCGCAGTGGGAGCCCAAGTCGCCTCTAGCAATCCGGCCGAGTCAGCCACAATGAACAAACTGCTGGGCCTGTGGACGAACGCCCCGGGCTACGCCGGCGCCACGGTGAACCCCCTTACGGCGGGCGATTCTTGCTCCACGCTCGTTTTCACCGTGCCGACTCCGGGCTTCAAGCCTGGGAGCACGGCCTGCTCGCAGTCTTACACGACTACTGCAACCGCACTGGCTTGGGAATACATCCTCGGCGTCCGTGTGGACCAAAAGCTGGGGAATAACGACAATCTCTTTGGCCGCTACAAGCTGGATCATGGGTTGCAGCCGACTCAACTGGACCCCATCAACTCGCAGTTCGACGCCAATTCCCTGCAACCCAGCTGGGACTCGCAGGTGTCGGAGACCCACGTGTTTGGACCGACCATGACGAATTCGTTCACGGCGACGCTCAGCCACTACGTAGCTCAATTCACCGCGCCAAACGCGGCCAGCTTATTTAATTACCAAGAGGCATTCTCCGAGGATTCGGGCATCTACAACTTCTTCAGCCCTAACCGCGGCGCAGCTTCCTTCCCCCAGGGCCGCAACATCACGCAATACCAGTTCATCGATGACTTTTCCTGGACGCATGGGAACCACACGTTCAAGTTCGGCGAGAACTTCCGCCGCTATGACGTGAGCGACCACAACTTCTTCATTAGCTCGCCCATCGTTTACTGGGGCTATTTGACCAACAATCTGCAGTCGTTTGCAGATGGCGTGGCCTACCAGTACCGCAAGAACGACAACCTATCCACTAATGTGCCGGTGGCCTTGTGGGGCATGGGAGTGTACGGGCAGGACGAATGGAAGGCAACGCGCAACCTGAAGTTGACGCTGGCATTGCGGGTCGAGCGAAACTCGAATCCTGTATGCCAGACCAACTGCTTTGCCAACCTGACCGGGCCCTTCGTGGACACGGCGTCGTTCAAGGCTGGCTACACCGGCTCCAAAGATATACCTTACAGCTCTGACATCAATTATGGCCAGCACCAGGCGTATCCGGGCGTGGACTCGTTGGTCTGGTCTCCGCGCCTCGGCTTCAGCTGGGACCCGCGGGGCAACGGCAAGACTGTAATCAGTGGCGGGTTCGGGCAGTTCTACGACAACCCGGCAGCCCAGCTGGTGGATAACTTGTTGGCCAACCCTCCGGCGTCAGTTTCGTTAAGAATCAGAAGCGCTGACAACGTCTCAGGCGTGCTGCCGTTCGATCCGAACGGAGCCCCGCTTACCTGGCAGCAGTCCGCCAGTGCTTTCACGATCAAAGATAGCTTTAACCAAATCGGGGCGGCTCTGCCGGCGGGCGTGCATTTTAATGCTCCGTCGGTCAACGGGATCGTTGGCACCATCCACGCTCCGGAGTGGCAGGAATGGAACCTGTCGGTGCAGCAGGAGTTGAACCGCAGCACAGTGCTGATCGTCAACTATGTCGGCAACCACGGATCCCGCATGATGTACTCCAATGCGTGGCCCAATGCCTACGATGGGACGGGTGGTTTTTACAGCGGGACCGTGCCGTTGAGATCAGCTACTGCCGCCAACTACGGAACTGTGACGCAATATCAGTCGGGAGCGGTCTCCAATTACAGTGGCCTGACCTTCAGTCTCAGAAAGCAGTTCACCAAGTGGGTTTCGGCTCACCTGAACTACACCTGGTCGCATAACATCGATGAATCCTCGAACGGCGGGCTTGCCCAGTATGGCTTCGAGGGCAATAACACCATTCTTGGCCAGATCTATCCAACCAACCTGCGTACGGATAACTATGGCAACTCCGACTACGACATCCGTCACCTGGTGAACGGTGACTTTGTGTTCAATCCGGAGTTCCATCAGACCGGGGCAATGAAATGGTTGGTGAATGGATGGCAGTTCTCTGGCAAGATGTTCTGGCGCACCGGACTGCCGTACACCCTCTCGGACGGCAATCTTGCGGGAACCGTCGTCGATGGCGGAGATACGATCCCCGCTATCGTCACCGGTAACGCGCAACCCAGTGGCTGCAGCGGATCGAATGCCAGCTACGACGGATTAGGCAAACCGGGTTGCCTCGACCCAAATGCAATTCTCGATGTCAACCTGCCTTCTGTGACGGCGATAAACTTTTCTACGCAGCGCCGCAATCAGTATCGCGGGCCGCGCTACTTCGACATGGACCTGAACCTGTTCAAGAACTTCAAGATCGGGGAACGGTTCAACTTCGCGATTGGCGCTCAGGCGTTCAACGCGTTCAACCATCCCAACTTCGGTCTTCCCAACGCGAATTACAACAGCAGCTGTACCAGCGCGGGTGTGTGCACTCCTGATCCAACGTACGGCACGATCACGAGCATGCAGCCTTCGCCGACCAGCCCGTACGGCAACTTCCTGGGCTTTGACTCATCTCCGCGCGTAATGCAGCTCAGCGCGAAGGTCGTCTTCTAGGTTGGAAGTAGAAACTGATCGAGGCCGGCCGCGAGGTCGGCCTCATTTTTGTGTCGAAGCGTGTTTCGCCGCACGTTCGTAGACTCGAAAGTGCATGGATCGAAGGCTGGCTGATCTATAATTTTCGCATCTAAGCGTTTGAGGTGGATCTCATGGATCGAATCGGCATGGTGGTTCTGGGCTTAGGGCTCGCAGCGTCGCTTTGCTACGGGCAAGGTTCAACTTCTGCTCCGGCGCAGACGGCACCGGCCGCGATTGGGCACGGAGCTTTTCCGGTAAAAGTCGTCAAGACACTGGACTCCAGCAAGCTGAAGGAAGGCGATACCGTTGAGGTCGAGACGGCGGGAAGTTTCAAGCTGGCCGACGGGACGCTCGTACCAAAGCGATCGAAATTAATCGGGCAGGTCACTGCGGCGAAAGCGCGTTCCAAGGGGGATCCGGAGTCGCAACTCACCTTGACCTTCGACAAGCTGAACATCGCGAATGGAAAACAGCTTTCTGTCAAGGGGATGGTGCAAGCAGTATTTCCTCCGGCCGAAGAGGTCGAACCTAACATGGCGGGAAAAGCCACTGCGGGAGCCGGCGGCGGCACGGAAGGAGCCACCGTTGGCACTGTGACCGATGCCAATATCGGGTCGAACATGGAGTCATCAGGAAACGCACAGGCGGCGCTGAGTCCGAAGGCAGTGGGCGTGCAGGGCATGCATGGCCTGGAACTAAAAGATGGCGTTCTCACTTCGAAAGGGAAGAACGTGAAGCTGGGTGACGGCGTGCGGATGATTGTGCGCGTCGACATTTTCGGATAGGCTGCTCGGTCCGATTCTGATTTTTGTTCCCTAAGGTCAAATGGCGCGGCTTGCGGCCGCGCCATTTTTTTCAGAAAGTACCATTCTCCTTACGAATCACTTCCCGAAGATCGCGGTGCTGGAGAAGTGGGAACTGGCCGCCATGTAGAACAGCAGTGGAACGGAGAGAAAGAAGTTGGTGCGCGAGGCCAGGAATGCCTGGCGCGCCATAGTGGCCGCGTTGGCGGGAGGAGTCCCGGCCAGCGTTCCCCGGATGATCTTCTTATTGTTAGGCCAGATGATCCCCCAGACGTTGAACAGCATCACGATGCCGAAACCGCCCCCGACACCGATGGAAAGGACGTGGTTGTCATCCCCGCCTACCGGAGTGTAGTGCACAAACAGCCAGCCCGCAGCGTAGACCAGAATTGCCGTAATCGCGCCGAGGACGTAGCCGCTGGGCGTCATTTTCTTCAGCACCAGGAAGAGAACGAGCCAGACTGCAATCCAGAGCAAAAAGAAAAGCCCGAAGGTGGCGCCCGCTCCGCCGCCTTGGCGTTGGGCATCGGGACCGACGTAGAACTCGCCCCAGTACCAGAAGCCGATGAAGACGGTGGCCAGAGCGCTCCAGCGGAACCAGTTCAGGGCGGGCAGAGTTAGGTTCTGGAAGATCTTGGATTTCATACTGGCGTCCACCTGCTTCATGAAGGGGACATTAACCAGGTTGAAGAAGTACAGGAGGCCGATCCAGGTGATGCCCACGATGAAGTGGAACCAGCGCAGAATAAGCTGGGTGGCTTCCTTGCCCGTGATGGTGGGCATGACTGTTGAGGCTGCCATTGCGACGAAATGGTGCATAGAATTTCCTCCAACTTGTTCGCCAACTTTGAACTGCAGGTTGTCGGCCTCCGAATGCCCTGAGAAGACGGGCATTCGGCGAAGAGACAGCCAGGCTGTAATGAAAGGCCAAGAGGCTCGCGAAACCGCAGCATGGTGTCCTGCGATGCCGTCGAGTCGAGGAAAGTCTGCACTTTACGGCGGTCGCTGTCAACCTGCAGGCGACACCGCGGCAAGTTCCAGTTGAAAAGGCGCGGAGATCGCCGTATGGTACTCACATCTGCTGGAATGCGCGATCCTGCGGAGTTGAGGACGCGCAGCCGGCGGGGTTATCCCCCCTTGTTCCTTCGGAAGCGGGAAGGCTTCCGGGAACATGCTGTTGCTTTGAGCCTGTTCATGGGCGAGATCTGTGGGCAGGAGTTGGCACGTTCGCAGTCTACAAATCTTAAGGAGATCGGCTATGGACAGCAATAAGCCGGCGCAGAACATTCAGGATTCCTTCCTTAACACGGCCCGCAAGGAGAGACTCAGTATCACCATTTATCTGCTGAGTGGAGTGAAATTAACGGGCCGCATCCGCTCGTTCGACAAGTACTCCGTGGTGCTGGAGGCGAACGGGCAGGAGCAACTCATCTTCAAGCACGCCATCTCGACCGTGGTGATGGGGCGGGTGGCGGCGACGCATGTCGCCCACGTGGCGCATCCAGAAAAAGCGGTAGGCGCGGGATCGGCGGCAGTGCCGGTTTCGGCGCCCAGCGCTTCGGGCACCGAAGGATAAGGCGTTTTCGGTTTGGGAAGTCTTCATACCAAGAAATCCCGCGGCACGGCGCGTGTGGGCCGAAGTGCGCCTCTGGGAACTGAAGTGGTTCGCGACGAACCGGATCGCGAGCGCGCGTTTCTGGTGGGGATCGATGTCCGCACGCGCGGACGCAGCGGGGCGAGGGGGACAGTCACCGCGCAAGCGGCTGTCGCGCGCGAAGCTGCCGCGATGCAGCCGGCGAAGGCCGGGGCTGCGTCAAGGTCCAACGGCAAGCCTAGAATTCCTGAGTTCGATGCGGATGAGTCGCTCGCCGAGCTCCGCACCCTGGCAGAAAGTGCCGGGGCAAAGGTGGTGGGCGAGATTCTGCAGCGGCGCGACCGTCCCGATCCGGCGACCTTGATTGGCGCAGGCAAGCTTGAGGAGATCGCGGGCGCGGCTGCTTCGGTGAACGCCGACGTTCTCCTGTTCGATCACGATCTCAGTCCTTCGCAGCAGCGCAATATCGAAAAGATCATTCAACGGCGGGTAATCGACCGCACCCAGCTCATCCTCGATATTTTTGCGCGGCATGCGCGCACCCGAGAAGGCCAGTTGCAGGTCGAGCTGGCGCAGTTGCAATACATGATGCCGCGGCTGGCCGGGCATGGCGTGGAGATGTCGCAACTCGGCGGCGGCATTGGCACACGCGGTCCCGGTGAAACGCAGCTGGAAACCGATCGGCGAAAAATTGCGCGGCGCGTCCGGCACCTGGAGCAGCAACTGGAAAACGTGCGGCGCATTCGCCGGCAGCAGCGGCAGCGGCGCGAGTCCGCGCCGGTCGCGACGGTGGCTCTGGTGGGATATACGAACACAGGGAAGTCGACGTTGTTCAACGCGCTGACGCGAGCCAATGTGCTGGAATCGCCGCGCATGTTTGCGACGTTGGACCCGACGATCCGCGGAGTGGACCTGCCTTCGAAGCGCAAAGTGCTGCTGTCGGACACGGTAGGGTTCATTCGCAGCCTGCCGCATACGCTGGTGTCGGCCTTCCGCGCGACGCTGGAGGAAGTGCAGCGGGCATCGCTGATTCTGCACGTGTCCGATGCCAGCAGCCGGCTCTCGGCTGAGCAGGACGCGCAGGTGGAAATTGTCCTGAAGGAACTGGAGGCGGAGAAGAAGCCGCGCCTGCGCGTAATGAACAAAATCGATCTGCTGGATGAGGAAGTGGCGCAGTCCTTGCAGGCCGACGCCTTACGCGAAGATTCGAAAACGGTCTACGTTTCCGCGGCGGAAGGCACGGGGTTGGATCGGCTGCTGGAGCGGATTGATGCGATGATTGAGGAAGATCCCGTCAGCCGCGTGCAGTTGAGCGTGCCGCAAAGCGAAGGGAAGGTTCTGGCGCTACTCGACGCGAAGGCGCGGATTTATTCGCGGCAATATAAGGATGGGGCGGTGGAGTTGGACGTGGAGGCGCCGGCGTCGGTGCTGAGACGGGCTAGGGAGTGGGCAGTGAATCAAGGTTGAGAGTTGTACAGTTAATGGGTACAATCGTACCCATTATGAGTGCTGAAACCGGTCGACTATTCGGCGGCACGCGCAGCGCGTTGTTGGCTCTACTGTTTGGCCACACAGACGAATCATTCTACGTGCGCCAAATGGCGCGTGCGATTGGCGGAGGTCACGGTGCTTTGCAGCGGGAACTGAAGCATTTGACCGAGATGGGGCTCCTTGTGCGCACAACGAGAGGAAATCAGGTTCTATATCAGGCTAACCCGCGGAGTCCGATTTATTCGGAGGTGAGGAGCCTGATTGCGAAGACGGTTGGCGTTCACGACAGTATTCGGTCCGCGCTCGCAACTTTGGCGGACAGAATTCAAATTTCCTTTGTGTACGGTTCTGTGGCGCGTCAGGAGGAGCGGAATAATAGCGATATCGATCTCATGGTGCTGGGAGACGCGTCATTCAGCGAGGTTGTGTCCGCGCTTTCGCCGGCGCAGAAAGTACTTGGCCGCGAGATTAATCCGACCGTTTTTTCGGTATTGGAATTCCGTTCCAAACTCAGGGTCGGAAATCATTTCCTGAAAAATGTCGTGAATGGCAGGAAGCTGTTCTTGATCGGAACGCAACGTGAGCTTGCAAAGCTGGCTTCAAAATAGCTGGTTAGTTCAGCACACGACCAGCGCGCAGGAGATTGCCGATCTGCTGCGAATCTCGGATCGAGATCTGGCAGCATGCCAGGTAAAGGGTCTGCCTGCCGATTGGCGACTCGCGATCGCTTACAATGCGGGACTTCAGGCGGCGACTGCAGCACTGGCAGCTGCCGGATACCGGGCAGCGAGAGACAATCATCACTACCGCGTAATCCAGTCGCTTGAATTCACCGTGGCTCCGGACAGAATGCTGATCGACACCTTCGACAGTTTCCGCAAGAAGCGGAACACCAGCAGCTACGACACTGCCGGCGCGGTTTCGGATCGCGAAGCTGCCGAAATGTTGAACCTTGCGCGCCGCCTTCGTGAGGATGTGGAGGCGTGGATCCGTAAGACTCATCCGAATTTGATGGAGAAAGCGTAGCTTTCGGGCTTTGGGTCAGGTCCGAAGTCTCGGAAGTATTAAATGGGCCGGCAACCAAGAAGCGGTGACATTCCTTGGCTATCGGCCCATTCGATCCTGAATTGGATCGGAGGTGATATGTCAATGCTATTCCTCTTTCCGCCGAAGTCAAGGGCTATGTGCAAGAATCTGCGAGGTCGCGTGCAGGAGCTTGCCACAAACCCCTAAGCCCCTTGTTTCCAGGGGGCTGGATGGCCCCGGGGATGGCCATATCTTTTTGGGAATCTAACCTGCCGCAAGACAAATTGGGACCTAAATCGATCTTCTTCGCGTTGACATAAACTCTTCGGGACGCTAGACTTAACAGTTTTCATAGCCCTCTTTTTCCGGTCTATATCAGCGCCACATGGATGAGACTCTTCAACAACTAGGCGAATTACTGCTCGGAGCAGTGCCGACGGTGATTCTGCTGGCGCTGCTCTACGCGCTCTATACGACGATTGTGCATAAACCCTTGCGGCGCATCCTCGCGGAGCGGCGCAGCAAGACTGAGGGCGCGGTGGAAAAGTCCCGAGCCGATGTCGCGGCGGCCGAGGCGCGCACGGCGGAGTACGAGCAGAAATTGCGGGAGGCGCGAGCGGCGGTGTTCCGAGCGCAGGAGGCCCGTCGGCAGACGGTGCTGCGGGCTCGAACCAACGCGCTGAACGAGGCGCGCGGCAAAGCGCAGGCGCAAGTGCAGGCCGCCAAGAAAGGTATTGAGAACGATCGCGCTGCGGCGGAGACGGGTTTGCCGGCCGACGCGGCGGCACTGGCCCAGGAAATCGTGCGGCGCGTGCTGCAGCCGGCGGGAGCGGGGCGTTGATGACTTCCACGAAGATGGCGTCAAGTCGAAAAATCGTCCGCGCATGTTTTCTTGCAGTGCTGATGGTGAGTTGCGGCAACCTGGTGTCGCTCCGTGCCCAGGAGCAACCCGCGTCGTCCGGGCAGAAAAAGCAGGCCAGCGACGATTCGGCGCAACAAGCGTACGGTCCCGGCCAGCATGAAAACAACCGAGCCGCTGGCGAGGAAAAAGATGAGATGGCCGAGTTCAAGGAGTCGGCCTCGGTGCGACTGATCGGCCGGCTGACGGGATTGAGTCTTCAGGAATCCTACTGGCTGAGCGTGATGCTGAATTTTGTGGTGATTGCCGCGGTCATTGTCTGGGCCGGTATCAAGTATTTGCCGGGAATGTTTCGCGACCGCAGCACGGGGATCCAGAAGGCAATGCAAGAGGCGCAAATGGCCAGCGAAGAGGCACGCCGCAGGCTGGCCGAGATCGAGTCGCGGCTGATGAAACTGGATGTCGAAATTGGCATGATGCGCGATGCCGCGGAAAAGGAAGGCGCTGCGGAGGAAGCACGCATTCAGGCCGCCGCCGAAGAAGATGCGCGCAAGATCGTGATCTCTGCCGAGCAGGAAATTGCGGCGGCGGCGAAGGCCGCGCGCCGCCAACTGACCGCCTATGCGGCTGATCTCGCGGTTGGACTGGCGCGGAAGCAAATTCACGTCGATGCCGCAACCGATCAGGCTCTGGTGCGTAATTTTGCCGGGCAGTTGGGCGCAACGAACGATTCGGGAAAGGACCGGAACTAGTATGGCTTCGGTCGCCAGTACTTATGCGCGGGCTTTCGCGGACGTAGTTCTCAGCGCGCACCTCGATGCGAGTCGAGCCGTTGGTGGATTGCGCGAGATCGCAAGGCTGCTGGCTGAGAATGCAGATTTGAGACGGGTTTGGGAGAACCCGGCGGTGCCCGCGGAACAGAAACGCAATTTGCTGGATGCGATTGTGAAGCGCGAGAGCATCGACAAGCCCGTGCGCAACCTCGTCGCCGTGCTGATTGATCACCGGCGGGTGCACTTCCTGCCGAGAATCATCGAGCAACTGGAGAAAGAACTCGATGCGCGCCTGGGATTTGCCGAGGCGCAAATCTCCAGCGCCCGCCAACTGGGCGATGCGGAGAAGCGAGCGCTGGAAGCGCAAATTGAAAAAACAACGGGCAAGAAAGTCCGTGCACGCTATGCGTTGGACTCGTCCCTCCTGGGCGGTGCGGTGGTCCGCGTGGGCAGCACGATTTACGACGGTTCGGTGAAGGGGCAACTGGAGCGGATTCGGGAAGCCATTAGCTCCTAGCCTCTGGCTTTTGGCTTAAGAGCCAGACTGCCGGGAATTGTGAGAACCCTACTCGAGCTGGTGGAGCGTTATCGCGCGGATAGTATGCAGAGGTTGCTGTAGCTAAGAGCTAACAGCCAAAAGCTAAGAACTGATTTTATGGCGCAAATTAAAGCAGACGAAATCACAAAACTGATCCGCGAGCAGATCGAGAACTACGAAACGCAGATCTCCGTGGACGAGACCGGCACCGTCATCACGCTCGGCGATGGTATCGCGCGCGTCTATGGACTCGACAAGGTCATGGCCGGCGAACTGCTTGCTTTTCCGCACGGCGTGGCCGGCATCGCCATGAACCTGGAGGAAGACCAGGTGGGCGTAGTGCTGCTCGGCGAATACACCGAGATCAAGGCAGGCGACGAGGTGAAGCGCACGGGGCGCATCATGAGCGTGCCCGTGGGCGATGCCATGATCGGGCGCGTGGTGAACTCGCTCGGCGAACCGATCGACGATAAGGGGCCCATCACCACCGATAAGTTCATCGCGCTGGAACGCATTGCGCCTGGAGTCATCGACCGGCAGCCAGTGCGCGAGCCCATGGCGACCGGACTGAAGGCCATCGACAGCATGATCCCGATCGGTCGCGGTCAGCGCGAACTCATCATCGGCGACCGCCAGACCGGCAAGACCGCGGTTGCGCTCGACACCATCATCAACAGTAAGGGCAACGACCTGATCTGCATCTATAACGCGATCGGCCAGAAGCGTTCGTCGATTGCGCAGGTGGTAAAGATTCTGGAAGACGCCGGGGCGATGGAGTACACGATCGTCGTGGCGGCGTCGGCGTCGGAGCCGGCTCCCATGCAATACATCTCGCCGTACGCGGCGTGCGCCATGGGTGAGTACTTCCGCGATACCAAGCGGCATGCGCTGGTCATCTATGACGATCTTTCGAAGCACGCGGCATCGTATCGCGAGATCTCGCTCCTGCTGCGGCGCCCGCCGGGACGCGAGGCGTATCCGGGAGACGTTTTCTATCTCCACTCGCGACTGCTGGAGCGCGCGTCCAAACTGAGCGACAAGATGGGTGGCGGATCGCTCACCGCTCTGCCGATCATTGAGACTCAGGCGGGGGACGTTTCGGCCTATATTCCGACCAACGTGATCTCGATTACCGACGGTCAGATTTATCTGGAGACAGATTTATTCAACCAGGGCGTGCGCCCGGCGGTGAACGTCGGTCTGTCCGTGAGCCGCGTGGGCGGCAGCGCGCAGATCAAAGCGATGCGGCAAGTCGCAGGTACATTGAAGCTGGAACTGGCGCAGTATCGCGAATTGGCCGCATTTGCGGCCTTCGGCAGCGATCTCGATAAGGCGACGCAAGCGCAGTTGAATCGTGGGCAACGGCTGGTCGAATTGCTGAAGCAGAATCAATTTTCGCCGCTGCCGTTTTCCAAGCAGATTCTGATCATCATGGCGGGCACCGGCGGGTTCCTTGACGATTTGCCGGTGGTGCAAGTGCGCGAGTTTGAAGCGGAATTGTACAAGTACGTGGATTCGACCAATCCCGGCCTGCTGCGTACGGTCATGGAGAAGAAGATTCTCGATGACACGTTGAAGGGCCAGTTGCAGGACGTGATCAAGGAAGCGAAACAGCAGTTCGTATCGGCGCGGGAAGGGGTAGTGAAGTAATTCGTAGAGACGTAGCTTGCTACGTCTCTTCTGTGCCGCGTGGTGAGAGCGAGACGTAACAAGTTACGTCTCTACGACTGATGGCAAACATCCTCGATATTCGGCGGCGGATTCGCAGCGTGACCAACACGCGGCAGATCACCAAGGCCATGAAGGTGGTCTCGGCAGCGAAGTTGCGCCGGGCACAAGAACGGGCCCTGGTGGCGCGTCCGTATGCGCAGATGCTGACGAACGTGCTGAAGTCGCTGGTGGCGCGGGCGGAAATTTTCGATCCTGAGACCGGAGAGCCGAAGCATCCGCTGCTGGCGCAGCGGGAAGACAATAACATTCTGCTGATCGTTGTGACCGGCGATAAAGGGCTGGCGGGCGCGTTTAACGCGAACATTACGAAAGCAGCCGCACGTTTTCTGGAGTCCAAGGCAGGGAAGAATATCGACATCGAAGCCGTGGGCCGCAAGGGGCGCGACTTCCTGCGAAGGCGCTATCCGGCGGCCAAGGTGCAGACGCGGAGTCTGGCGGAACTCTCGGAATCCATCGAGACAGAAGCGGAAGCGGCCGAGCGCGCCGGAGAGACTCAGATCACCGGCGAGCACGTGGGCATTCTCGGCAAGGTGGAGTTCGCGCAGGCGCGGGCGCTGTCCGAGAACGTGATTGCGCGCTACAAACGCGAAGAGATCGACGCTGTTTACATTGTGTTCAACGAATTCAAGTCGGTGATCGCGCAGAGGCTCATCGTCGAGCAGATTCTTCCCATCGAACAAATCGGCGAACAGGCGGTGCGACTGGTCGAGGAGATGTCGGAAGAAGAGAAGAAGAAGGCGAAAGAGGCTGCGGTGAGTGCGGGCGTGGGCATGCGCGGTCCGGAACATTACGCTGAAGGAGCCGCCACGCAGTTCGGCACGGCACAAGTGGATTACATTTACGAGCAGCCGCCGCAGGAGTTGTTCCGCGCGTTGTTGCCGAAGTATGTGAGCATCCAGATTTTCCGGGCATTGATGGAATCCGTCGCCGCAGAGCATGCCGCACGCATGACCGCGATGGATTCGGCGACCAACAATGCGACCGACATGATCGATTCGCTGACGCTGGCCATGAACCGTGCGCGGCAGGCGAAGATTACGAAGGAGATCATCGAGATCGTCAGCGGCGCGGCGGCAATGTGATTTGTAGAGACGTTGCTTGCAACGTCTTTTGTGCGAGGGAAAGAGAGACATAACAAGTTACGCCTCTACGAGAAGACTTATGCCTGAAAACGCAGGACATGTTATTCAAATCGCGGGGCCGGCGGTGGACGTGCAGTTTGCCGAGGGGAAGCTGCCCCCAATCTATGAAGCTCTGAAAGTTGTGAGCGACGGTTTCACTGTGCCCAACCGGATCAGCGTGATTCTCGAGGTGCAGCAGCACCTGGGCGAGGGCCGCGTACGCTGCATCGCCATGGAGCCAACGGATGGCATGGTGCGCGGCATGAAGGCCGTTGACCAGGGCGGACCCATTTCTGTGCCGGTGGGCCGCGGGACACTGGGCCGTGTGATGAACGTGATCGGCGAACCAGTCGATCAGCTGGGGCCGATCGAATACAAAGAGAGAATGCCGATTCACCGGTTGGCGCCGGCGTTCGACGAACAGGCGACGAGTGCCGAGATGTTCGAGACCGGGGTGAAGGTCATCGATCTCATCCAGCCGTTTTTGAAAGGCGGCAAGATCGGTTTGTTCGGCGGCGCGGGCGTGGGCAAGACTGTCGTCATCATGGAATTGATCAACAACGTCGCCAAGCAGCACGGCGGCTATTCCGTGTTTGCCGGCGTCGGCGAGCGCACGCGTGAAGGCAACGACCTGTGGCTGGAAATGACGGAGTCGGGCGTGATCAAGCCGGGCAAGCCGGCAGAGTCTAAGGCCGCTCTGATCTACGGCCAGATGACCGAGCCTCCAGGAGCGCGTCTGCGCGTCGCGCTGACGGGGCTGACAGTCGCGGAATACTTCCGCGATGCCGAAGGGGCGGACACGCTGCTCTTCATCGACAACATTTTCCGTTTCACGCAGGCAGGCTCGGAGGTTTCCGCACTGTTAGGCCGCATGCCGAGCGCGGTAGGCTATCAGCCCAACCTGGCGACGGAAATGGGCGAACTGCAAGAGCGCATCACCTCCACGAAAAAAGGATCGGTCACGTCGGTGCAGGCCATTTACGTGCCCGCCGACGATTTGACGGATCCGGCGCCCGCCACCACGTTTGCTCACCTCGACGCGACCACCGTGCTTTCGCGCGCGTTGACTGAAATTGGAATTTATCCCGCGGTAGATCCGCTGGCTTCAACATCGCGCATTCTCGATCCGCGCATCGTTGGCCAGGAGCACTATGACGTGGCGCAGACGGTGAAGAAGACGCTGCAGACCTACAAAGATCTGCAGGACATCATCGCGATTCTCGGCATCGACGAATTGACTGAAGATCAGAAGTTGACTGTGGCTCGCGCCCGCAAGATTCAGCGCTTCCTATCGCAACCGTTCCACGTGGCCGAACAGTTCACGGGAGCGGCGGGACGTTATGTGAAGATTGCCGACACGGTGAAGGGCTTCAAGGCCATTGTGGAAGGCAAGTACGACGATATCCCCGAGCAGGCGTTCTACATGAAGGGGCCGATCGAGGAAGTGCTGGAAGCGGCCGAGAAGATGAGGGCGGCAGCGTAGAGACGTTGCTTGCAACGTCTTCGCCAGCGCACAGAGAGACGTAGCAAGCTACGTCTCTACGAAAACTTACCAAGTGGCAGACACATTCAAACTCGAGATCGTCACGCCGGAAAAGAAGGTCGTGGATACGGCGGCCGAGGAAGTCCAGATTCCGGGGACGAACGGGTATCTGGGCGTCCTGCCGGGGCATGCGCCGCTGATCACTGAATTGGCAGTTGGTGAGATTACTTTCCGGGAGAATTCCACCGAGCAGCGGCTGGCCGTGGCTTGGGGATTCGCGGAAGTGCTGCCGGAGAAGGTGACGATCCTGGCGGAGACGGCGGAGCGTCCGTCGGAGATTGATGTGGAGCGCGCACGCAAAGCCAAAGAGCGAGCCGAGCAAAGGTTGGCAAGCGGCGATACCAACGTCGACGTTAAGCGCGCGCTGGACGCGCTACACCGTGCCGAATCGCGGCTGGATGTCGCCGCAAAAGGCAAGTAGACTCTCCTGTTTTAGATTCCAAACTTTCCACCCGGCTCGCGCTGGTGCCCACTGGTTTTATACTTATACAATTGTGCCGCTTACTCATCGAGGAGACGGCACACATGAAATCGGTCTTTCTTGTTTTTTCTTGCTTCGTTCTTTGCGGTCTGGGGACTGCGCAGCAAGCGAAGCCCGCGCAGGCTCAACCTCCGCAGAGGCCACCATGGCTGGACACTCCTGAAGTGCATTCCGACAATAGTGTGACCTTCCGCTTCCTCGCTCCCAATGCGCAGGAAGTGAAGCTTGCGCGCGAAGGCGCCGAGCAGGCGGCCATGCAGAAAGACGACAAGGGCGTCTGGACTGTGAACACCTCGCCACTGCCTCCTGACTATTACGGATACTCCATCATCGTCGACGGCATTCGCTCGATTGATCCCTTCAATCACTTGCTGAAACCGAATTTGATCTCAACTGAAAATATGGTTCATGTTCAGGGACCGCCGTCGCTGCCTTGGGAAACGAACGACGTGCCGCGCGGGGAAGTTCACCATCATTTCTACAAATCCACGGTGGCCGGCGACCAGCGGGATTTCTACGTGTATACGCCGCCAGGCTACGACCCCGCGGCGAAAACGACGTATCCCGTGCTGTACCTGCTGCACGGGTACAGCGACGACGCGAGCGGATGGACAGCGGTGGGGCGCGCCAACGTGATTCTCGACAACCTCATCGCTCGGGGCAAAGCCAAACCAATGATCGTCGTGATGCCGCTCGGATACGGCACCATGGAAATCATTAGCCTGGGATGGGGAGCCTGGAGTCATACCGACGTTCGGGACAAGAATTTCTCGAGGTTCCGCGAGGCACTGCTCACGGAAGTCATGCCGAAGGTCGAGAGCGAGTACCGGGTGACGAGCGACCGCAATTCGCGGGCGATTGCCGGGCTTTCGATGGGCGGATCAGAATCGCTGCTGACCGGGCTGAACAATCTCGACGAGTTTGCCTGGATCGGTGGTTTCAGTTCGGGCGGAATTCCCGACGACTTTCAAACCGATTTTCCCTCGCTTGACGCGAAGGCCAACCAGCAAATCCGCTTACTCTGGATTGCGTGTGGCACAGAGGACCGACTGATCACGGTGAATCGCAACCTGCGGGAATGGCTCAAATCGAAGGGCGTGCAGCATACTGACATCGAGACGCCGGGAATGCATACGTGGATGGTGTGGCGGCGGAATCTCGCGGAATTTGCGCCATTATTGTTCCGATAAAAAGCACAGGTTCGCAACATCTGCGCGTAAAGCGCGTAGAGCCAGCATCTACGGCACGTTGACGTGATCCCGTTTCTCCGCCGGCACGTAGTTCACCGCGGCCGTGCGCTCCAGTTTGTCCCACGCGAATCTCCGGCCTTCCAGTGCGCGCTTCAGCGTCTTGAAGAGCACGATCGAAAACAGCTGGCGATACGCAAAGCGTTGCAGCCAGACCTGGCTGAGGAGCCAGCCATCTTCTTTGTCGTCGGGGCGGCGGCGTTCGAGAGCGAAGGCAATCGCCGAAGCGATAAAGTCGATCACCAGGAACGCAAAGAAGAACAGTACTAACTTGTGAAAACTGGCGGGATCCGTGGAGTCGGGATGGAAATATTTCTGAATGAAATACCAGATCGTCCCCACCGCAAACATAATGTCGATGAGCGGCGACACCAGCGGCAGCAAAATCTGGAAAATGACGATATTCGGAAGCGCCACCCATCCCAGTGCGCCGTTGCGCGCGAACACTCCGCGGTGTTTATAAACAGCTTGCAGGATGCCGAAGGACCAGCGGAAACGCTGGCGCATCAAGGCGTTGGCGTTGGTGGGAGCTTCGGTGTAAGCGAGGGCCATGTCTTCGTACTCGACGCGATATCCCCGGCGTAGCAGGGCCATGGTGAGATCGGCATCTTCGGCCACAGTGTCGATGTGAAATCCGCCGGCTTCGCGAACGGCCGACACACGCCACGCCCCGATGGCGCCGGGCACCACGCTGACCGCGCCAAGAACGTCGAGGGCCCGGCGCTCGAAGTTCTGGCTGGTGATGTATTCGAGAGCCTGCCAGCGCGTCCAGAGATTGACGCGGTTGCCAACCTTGGCGTTGCCCGCGATGGCGCCGACTTTGGGATTGATAAAGTGCGGCACCAGGCGTGCGATCGCATCCGGAGCGATGATGGTGTCGGCGTCGATGCCCACGAACAGTTCCGCGTCTCCAATGTGCTCGATGCCGTAGTTGAGGGCCTCGGCCTTACCCGAATTCGGCTTTCCGACGATCAGAACCTGTCCCTGGGCGACTTCGGCGGCGAAGGCATTGCGAGCAACTTCGAGCGTGCGGTCCCTGGAGCCATCGTCAATGACAATGACGCGCAGATTCGGATAATTGGAGTTGAGCGCTGCCCGCACGGTTCGCTCAATGACTTTCTCTTCGTTGTAGGCGGGAATCAGCACCGCAACCTTCGGCTTGTAGGACGCAACTTCCGCGGGCTTGCCGAAGATCTTCTCGTGCACACGGTCATAGACCGCCGCCGCTCCAATAAAAAGCAGACGCCCCGTCATGAGCAGGTCGCCTACCAGAAAGATCCAGGTGATGCCGATGATCCCGGCGTCGAATAGCCAGAAACCCAGTCGATCCAGCCGAGCGGCCCAAAGCTCGCCGGCTGGCAATGGGGCCATCACGTCCGCCCGGGTCTTGCCCAGCAGTTCGTAAACCGGTGCGATCTCATACCCTCGCGCTCGAATTCCGTCGATGATCATGGGCAGGGCTTGGACCGTCTGAGCGCGGTTTCCTCCGCCATCGTGCAGCAGCACGATGTTGCCGCAACGCAGATTTTCCGGACGGCAGGGCGGCAGGTGCGACAGCACATACGACGATATCTTCTCGGCGGAAGGATTCCCGCTCCAATCGTTGGGATCGATCCGATTGCCGACGGTGATATAACCCATTTCCTGCGGAATCTCGAGGGGTCGCACCTCGTCAGCGGTGTCGGGCTCCTCATCAATCGCGTAGGGCGGCCGCATCAGCGTAGCGCGGACGCCCACCAGGCTGGCAAAGAGGCGTTCCGTGAGATTCAACTCCACTTTCATATACGCCGTGGAGATGTTGCTCACGTCGGGATGGGTGAAGGTGTGATTCCCGATGGTGTTGCCTTCTCGATAAATCCGCTTCGCGATGCTGGAGAACTTGTCCGTCTGGATGCCGATCAGAAAAAAAGTAGCGGTAGCGTTCTTCTCCTTCAGCACGTCGAGAATCTTCGGAGTCCAATCGGGGTCAGGGCCGTCGTCAAACGTCAGCGCAACCTTATTGGGGCTGTAGCCATAGCGTCCTACCCGATAAGGCTCGGGCAGGTTCTGGAAAACCTCGTCGGTGATGAGGTGGCTATTCGCGTCGATGGTCAGGTCACGAGTTCCATGAGCGGGATTCTCTTCGATGCGCAGGATTTCGCCCTGGCCCTCCATGTCCACATCGGCGCCAGGCGGCACGTCCCGCAACTTGTCGGCTGCCCCGGCATCTCCCGGCACGTCCCACACCCTCCACAGCGAGCGGTCTTCGCTCCCCAGTCGCCAGAGCGCGAATGTCTGGATGCCTAGTGTCTGCGCGGATCGCATGTGATTGAGCGCTGTTACCGCATCAACGAACCAGAACGTCGTGCCGAAAGCTTTTTTCATCGAGGTAGCTGAAGTGGGGATTCATGGCCTCGTCGTCAAAGTTGACGTCTTCGTCGGAATCGCGCGCCTCCAGCCATGCCTCTTGAACACTCACCGAAGTGTCGCGGAGCTCCGGAGGCAGGCTTCCCTTCTTGGGTTTCAGCACCCAGTCGTAGCCATAGTTGGCGATCGCGCAAATGATTTTTTCCTGCGGGATGACGCTCTTGGCAAAATTCAAGTTCTTAACGAACCAGTCCTGCGAGGCCACCGGCCCGGACGCGGCGCCGGGATAATGTTCGTCGTAGTTCATGAGCACGACGCCGTCGGCCGCCGCCGCGATCGCGGGATAATCGAATTCGCTGTTATGCGGCGGCACCGCAACGTAAAGCTTCATGCCGCGAGCGTGTAAATCGCCGGACAATTCCTGCAACAGGGCAACATAGCCGGGCTGACCGCTGGCCGGAAAGGCCTCAAAGTCGACCATCAAACCCCGGTAGCGGCCAGACCCAAGAAACTGCGCCGCTTGACGCCGGAAAAGTACCCGGGCGTCGGGGTTGTTCAAGAAACCGACAACGTCACCCAGCCAGTCCTTGCCGTCGAAATTGTTCACCATGGGGAAGACTTCCATGCCAGGGTCTTCCGTTTTTAGAAAGGGCATTACGCGGTCGTCGACCGGAAGGACTGTGCTGCCCTGCACGACATCGAAATACTTGCTCGTTTGGTCGTCGATGCCTTGAAGTCGTCCATCGGCGGTGAGGACGTGCAGCCAGTCGGGATAAAGAATGTCGATCTGGCGGGCGAAAGAGCGCAGCGACGAGAAGCTGGCTGCGTCCCAAGGCACATAGAAAGCCGCGCGAATGCCCTCTTCCTGATTCAGCTTGACCTGCGACGCCGCCAGTTTGGACTTGCGGTGAGAGCGGGCAACAATTCTCTTTTGGCGGTCACGGGCTTTTTGCCTTTCGCTCTCTTTCAGGGCCTTGAAGGCGCGCTTCTGAGGGTTGAAAAGGAGCTCCGGCAAAGGTTCATCGCGCAGCGCCGTGTAGACGAAGAAAATGATCAACGCAGAAACAAGAACGGACGTAACGTCGACCAGGCGCCGCAGGCGTTTCCACCGGGCGCGTCTCGGATCATAAAAAACTGGCTCAGCCATGGGGGACGATGTTCATCGTATGCCGCGGACGGCACACGGTCAATTCTAGACGAGGCAGGGTGAGGTTAGCTGCTCTGGGTCGTTAGATGCATTTTCCAGGCCACGGGATTGCTGCAAACGCGCTATGATTCGCAGCGTGCGGGAACTGGGGCGGGAAATCCTGCAAACGAAGGCGCGGTTCTTTGTCGTGGCGAGCCTGGCGGCGCTAGGTCTGCGCTGGTTGTTGGTTGCGTATTTTCCGGCGGTGGTGGACGATTCCCGGCTTTATGCCGACATCGCCGAGAACTGGCTGCAGCACGGCGTCTACGGCGTGACGAACTCCGGCGCGATCATGCCGACGCTCTCCCGGCTGCCGGGATATCCGGCGTTTCTGGCCTTGATCTTCGCGTTGTTTGGAGCCGGGAACTTTCGGGCCGTTCTGTTGCTGCAGGCACTGTTCGATTTGGCGACCTGCTTCATGATTGCCGACCTCACCCGGCGCCTGTTTTCCGGGCGGGCCGCGCAGGCAGCGTTCCTCCTGGCTGCCCTCTGTCCCTTCCTCGCCAACTATGCCGCCGCCGCCCTGACGGAGACGCTGGAGATTTTTTTCACCGCGCTGGCTCTCGATTTGGCCTTCCGCGGGTTAGGCGTGGGCGAGACGGGAACGCCGGCGGTTCCACTCCGCATGGTCTGGCTCGGGTGCGGACTTTCAGTGGGAGGAGCGATCCTGCTCCGGCCGGACGGAGGCATATTACTCGCAGCTATAGGCGGATATCTGCTATGGCTGCTTGTGGGAAGCTTGCGGGCTGCGCGAGGTGGAGCGAGGTTCGCCCCACAAACGATCCTCTGGGCGGGAGTCCTGGTCGCAGTCGGAGCCGGCGCGCCGCTGATTCCCTGGACGATACGGAATCTGCATACGTTGCACCGCTTTGAGCCCCTGGCTCCGCGATATGCCAACGACTCCGACGAAATGGTCATGAACGGCTTCAATCGCTGGGTCAAGACCTGGATCGCAGACTACGTTTCGGTGCAGGAGATTTATTGGAACGTACCTGGAGCGGAGGTCAACGTTACCCGGTTGCCGCGGCGGGCTTGCGATTCTCAGCAGCAACGGGAACGAACCAGCGAGCTCTTTGCCGACTACAACCGCGACCACGATATGACGGCGGAACTCGATGCCCGCTTCGGAGCCCTGGCGGCGGAGCGCATCCGCGCGGCGCCGTTGCGGTATTACGTATGGCTTCCCGCAGTACGCATCGCGGATATGTGGCTGCGTCCGCGAACAGAATTGTTTCCCTCCGACCCACGCTGGTGGGAGTTCAACGACGACCGCCGCTGGCTCGCAGTCAGCCTCGGGTTTGGTCTGGTGAATCTGATTTACGTCGCCCTGGCACTGGCTGGACTGTTGCGTGCCCGCGAATTTTTTGGCATCGGGCTATTCGTTTTATTTCTGCTGCTGCGTTCCGCATTTCTCGGGAGCCTCGAAAATCCCGAGCCCCGCTACACGCTGGAATGCTATCCCGTGGCAATAGTTCTGGCCTCTGCGCTCTTTCACCGTCGTGCATAAACTTCCAAATCTGGAAGTGCTATTCGTGACGCGGCCTATTCAAACGTTTCACGCGAGACACAAATATTACAAATTCAACTTGAACATTGGGACGGCGGCGTTGCACAATAGCGCCCCTCAGGTCCCCAGGGTCTCCTTTCCGTTACAAATTTCCTGGGCAAGACGTAATCAGAAATCGACGCCCTCTTGGGTGAAGGGAGCTTTCTATGCGTTCTGGCTCACGTGCGGTTGCTCTTGTCGGTAGTTTTTTTCTTATCCTCGCCAGCATGGCTTGGTCACAGGTGGCTACCACCTCGGTCAAGGGAACGGTTTATGACGCCAAGGGTGCGGTCGTGACCCAGGCGACTGTGACACTGGAGAATCCCTCCACGGGATTTTCGCGGTCCACGAAAACGAACGGTCAGGGAGAGTACGAGTTTGTTCAGATCCCGCCGGGCACCTACGCGATAACCGCTACCGCTTCCGGGTTTGGAACAACCAGGGTTAACGGCGCACAGCTGTTGGTCAACACGCCGGCCACGCAGAATTTGCAACTGCAGGTGGCCGCCGCCGCCACCGTCGTGGAGGTTCAAGGACAGGCGGAACTGGTCAATACTCAGGACGCATCCATTGGCAATGCCTTCGATTCCAAGCAGATCCTGAACTTGCCTTTTGAGGGGCGCGATCCGGTCGGGATTCTGAGCCTGCAGCCCGGCGTGGCCTTTGTTGGTGACAGCAGAAACGTCGATCAATCCATGGATAGTCGCGGCGGGTCGGTGAACGGCGCGCGCAGCGACCAGACCAACATCACATTGGACGGTGTCGACAATAACGATCAGAACTTGGGACTTGCCTTCCAGGGAGCGCTGCGCTCTACCCTGGACTCGCTTGAGGAGTTTCGGGTAGCGACCAGCAATTCCAATGCAGATTCCGGCCGCTCCTCAGGTGCCCAGGTTTCGCTGGTGACCAAGAGCGGTACGAACAACCTCCACGGCACGTTATATGAGTACAACCGGTCGAGCATTGGCGAAGCCAACGACTGGTTCAATGAACACGCCCAGGTGGGGGCCGGTCTTCCTAATAAACCCGGGGAGTTGATCCGTAACACTTTCGGAGTGTCGTTCGGCGGCCCCATCATTAAGGACAAGTTGTTCTTCTTCGCCACTTACGAAGGCCAACGGACCCGCGAAAACTTGCAGGTCACCCGCACCGTACCGAGTATGTTGCTCCGGCAGGGAACCATCCAATACTACGATAAGACCGGCACCTTGCAGCAACTGGGTCCGGCAGCGGTCGCATCCATGGACCCAAACTGCAGCGGACTCGGTACCTGCCCCTTGGGTCCGGGAGTCAATCCGGCCATCCTGACACTGTTGAATACCTATCCCACGCCCAACACCACGGCTGCTGGCGATGGGCTGAACTTCGTAGGCGATACCTTTCCCGCGGCGGTTCCGTCCAAGCTGGACACCTACATTGCCAAGCTGGACGCCAATCTCACTTCTCGTCAGCAGCTCTACGTGCGCGGCAACCTGCAAAACGACCATTTCGTGAACTCCGATCCGGGCAGCGCCCCACAGTTTGCCGGGCAACCAGCCAACATTACCAACCAGAACAACGTCAAGGGTGTGGCGGTCGGGCATGTTTGGACAATCAATAACAATCTGATCAACGACGCGCGGTATGGCTATACCCGTCCGAACCTCAGCGGATCGGGTTTACAGACCCAACATTTCATTACGCTTCGAGGCTTGGACAACCCGCAGGGCGAAAGCAGTACGGACTTGGTAAACTCTCCTGTGCACAACTTCGTGGATGACCTGAGCTGGCGCAGAGGCAACCACACTTTCGAGTTCGGCGGGAACTGGCGCATCATCAATGATATCCGTTCGGCCAACGATCTTTCCTATCTGGGAGCGGAAACCAACCCGTCGTGGCTGACGTTCTCCGGTTTTGCCAACACTGGCCAAAGCCTCGATCCCGCCGCGTTTGGTTTTCCGGCAGTGCAGAATGGACAAGCCTACGACTTGGCCATGGCTACGTTAGCAGGAGTCATCTCTGAGGGTTTCTCGAACTATAACCGGACGAAAACAGGCTCAGTATTGAACGAAGGCCAGCCGGCAAATCGCCACTTCAAGTCCAACGAATTCGAGACCTACGCGCAAGATGCCTGGCGTGTGCGTCCGAATTTGACCCTAACTTTCGGTGCCCGATACACCCTGCTTCAACCCCCCTACGAAACCACGGGGTTGCAGGTGGGACCGACAACCAGTATTAACAGTTGGTTCAGTCAGAGGGCGAACGCCATGGAGCAGGGGCAGACTTACGCTCCACTGCTGCAATTTGGATTGAATGGTAAGGCGAATGGAGGAAGTCCATACTGGGCATGGGATTATAAGAACATCGCTCCGAGGATCGCTTTTGCGTGGTCTCCCAGTGGAAGTGGAGACGGCTGGCTCAGCCGTCTGCTCGGAAGCAGCGGGAAGACTTCCATTCGCGGCGGCTTCGGGATTTACTACGATCATTTCGGCGAAGGCATCGTGAATTCTTTCGACAAAAACGGCTCGTTTGGGCTAACCACAGCGATCTCCAACCCAGCCAGCGTCCTGTCACCGGACACAGCGCCCCGTTTCACCGGCTACAACAACATTCCCGCAAGCGTGATCATTCCGGCGCCAGCGGGCGGGTTCCCGCTTACGCCGCCAGACACGCTTAGCACTGGTGGGTTTGAGATCACTTGGGGTATGGACAACAAGATCAAGACTCCCTATTCCGAAGTCTTCGACTTCTCGATGACTCGGGAACTGCCCTCGGGGTTTATCGTGGAGGCGTCTTATATCGGACGGATGTCGCACCATCTCCTGCAGGAAGAGGATTTGGCCATGCCGCTGAATATCGTCGATCCCACCTCGAAGGCGAGTTATTTTCAGGCGGGTACTCTCTTGTCCAAAGCTGCCAACGCCGGCACCAATATCAATAGCTTGGCTCCCATTCCTTACTGGGAGAACCTGTTTCCTGGCGCCGCCGGACAGCTAGGTTTTGGGCCGCCGGGAGGAAGCGCAAAGAAGAATAACGCAGGTTGCGCGCCCGGTGTTAACTATACTGCTACCAACTACACCGCTACGCAAGCGATTTACGACATGTGGAGTTGCTATGTCGGCAATGAAACGTCCGCCTTGTTCAATCTCGATGTCCCCGATCTTTGCGTGCCTTCCTGCTCAAATCTGGGTCCTTATGCGTACTTCGACTCCCAGTATTCATCGCTGTACGCGTGGCGCAGCATCGGCAACGCGGCCTACAACGGTCTGCAGTTGACGATGCGCCACAAAGGCCGCGGCTTGGACGTCAACTTTAATTACACATACTCCAAGTCCATCGACGTGGGGTCGAATTCGGAACGCATCAATGAATTTCAGGGGTTCGGCTTTTCCAGTCAAATCATCAATTCCTGGTCCCCGGCGCAGCTTCGGGCGGTGTCGGATTTCGACGCCACGCACCAGTTTAATTCCAATTGGGTATGGGAGTTGCCGGTGGGCAGTGGCAAGCGCTTCGGGGGCGGAATGCACGGTGCAAGCCAGGCTCTGCTGGGAGGCTGGACGCTAACCGGCATCTTCCGGTTGACCAGTGGGTATCCGTTTACGGTTGAGCCCGGACTCGGTTTTTGGGCAACGAACTGGCAGTTGACCTCGGCTGATATTCTGGTGGGGCCGTCGCCCACGACCGGAACATTCACCGACCCTAGTGGCAATCCCAACGTGTTCAAGGGTGATCCCACCCAGGTCGCCACCGTGTTCCGTCATGCTTATCCCGGAGAGTCTGGCCAGCGGAACAATCTGCGCGGGCCGGGCTATTTTGGCATCGACTCAGGTTTGGCCAAGATGTGGAACGTGACGGAACATCAGAGCCTCCGCTTCAGTTGGGAAGTATTCAACACCACAAACACGCCGCGCTTCGATGTGGGCAGCATGCAGAACGTCGGGAACAACAGCGTCGCGAGCGGCAGCACGTTCGGCGAATACACCAAAACGATGACGCTGCCCCGCATCATGCAGTTTGCATTGCGGTACTCGTTCTAGGCGTAGAAGGCTGCAATAAAGCGATTTATCGGGCGGAGAAATCCGCCCTGTTTTTGGGAAGCCAGTCTTCCCGGAAGCCGCAAGCGGGTTTGTTCCGAATCTAAGATCTCCTCGGCGCAAATTCTACCCCAGCGGCGAGTCGCTCATGCGGAAGCGGGTGCGGACATGTTCGGAAATGAGTTCGATCGCTGGACGGTTCTTCACCGGGTCGACTTGCGCCAGATACTTCATCGCTTCCACCAGCAAGCGCTGGCCGTCCACGTAACGGGGATCGGAGCTGCGCTCCCGGCGCTTGTTTCCCAGCTTAGGAGGGACTGTAATCGTAAAAACCTTGGCCATGAATGAACCCTACTGAAGGTGGGGTCAGTATAGCTCCCGCAGTGCAATTCTCAGCATACCTTCTTGTTCTTTAAATTCAACAACTTAACCCCTAGGTGAAATCGTCTGCGTCTTGCCTGTCGTCTTTAGCTTGAAAACCTCGTCGGGGATCTTCTTCCCATTCAACTCAATGGAATGGTATTTGGTCAGGCGATAGTCCCCCTGCGGGGAAAAAAATTGCTGCTGCACCGAGATCCCTTTGTCGAGATCAATCCAAAGAAGAATTCGATTGTAGGTATTGCGCACCTTTTCGGACTTAGGGATGAGTTGCAGCTTCGCCGTAGCGACGCCATTCACGGTCTCCGGGCCAAGATAGGTCACGTCGAATGCCTTAACGAGATCCTGGCCGCTGCCGCCGAAGCCCAGCACAACGTAACTTTCGAAATCGACGCGCTTCTTGCCGAGGTCGTAGACGGTCACCTGGTCTGGCTTGGGCTGATACATGGAGATCTTGCCGTTGCTGAAGAGCACATATTTCGGCTCAGGTTTCAGTTTGGCTGCGTCGCTTCCTTCCATCTTGACGACTGCCATCATCTCGATGTCTTTGCCGACGCGTCGGTAATAGATCGTGCCGTTTTGAATATCGTCGATTTCATCGATGACTTTCTCGTAAGTGTCCCACTCAAAGTCGGCCTGCGTGCTGCGAAAATTGGCCGCGGCGGAGTCCATTTTTTTCAGGACTGCATCCAGGTTTCCGGAGTCGGCAGGCTTTGCTTGCGGTGCTGAAGTGAAGCCAACGGTACTTGAAGCGACCGCGATAGTGACGATGAGAAAGAAGTGTTTCATTCGGGCTTTCTTTTCGAATCGCTTTTCCGGATTGCTGCCTGGCCGGGGCTACTCCCGCTGGGCTAAGACTTTGTAGCTCTGAACCTTGCCTTTGCGATCGGAAACGGGCTCGTAACTTACGATTGAGACCGCACCCGAGATCGGTTCGATGATGCGAAGCAACTGATCGCGAACCGCCTGGTCGTCGCCTGGCGAGACTGCGCTGGCCGCGACCAGGTAGAGCAGGTGGCCTTCCGCATCCGTGGTCACCACCACTTCAGTCGGATGCGGATTCCGCGCAATGGGTTTATCGTTGAAGTTGATCACGCGCGGTGAGAACAGGATGAAGATCAGAATCAGCGTGACCATGATGTCGTAGTGGAGCGTGCCCCGCTCGTACTGCCACAGAATGTATCCGCGAATTGTTCGCCAGACGGCGTTCATGGGCAGGGGCGCGCTGGGCGCCGTGGTCGTGAATGCTGCTCTCTGCAAGTCTAGTGACCGCTCCTCATCTTGGCAATGTGTTAGGCAGTTCGGCAGCTTTTGGCTTTTGGCTCGTACGTTTTGGTCCAAGCTAAGAGCTAAGAGCTAAGAGCTAAGAGCTAAAAGCTTTTCCGCGTAATTCGCTCTGCTCCGATATAAGGCTGCAGCGCCTCGGGAATCAGCACGCTGCCGTCCGGCTGCTGATAATTCTCCACAATCGCGACCCAGGTGCGGCCTACGGCCAGTCCGCTGCCGTTCAGCGTGTGCACAAACTCGGTCTTGTTCTTGCCTTCGGGGCGATAGCGAATGTTGGCGCGCCGCGCCTGATACGACTCGAAGTTCGAGCAGGACGAGATCTCGCGAAACAGTTGCTGTCCCGGGAGCCAAACTTCGATATCGTAGGTCTTCGCCGAAGATGGTCCCATGTCGCCCGTGCAAAGCGTGACCACGCGGTAATGCAGGCCGAGTTTCTGCAGAACTTCTTCGGCATCGTGCGTAAGTTTTTCGTGTTCCTCGTAGGAATTCTCCGGACGCGTGAACTTCACCAATTCCACTTTCTGAAACTGATGCTGCCGGATGATGCCGCGCACATCTTTCCCGTACGATCCCGCCTCGCTGCGGAAGCATGGCGTGTAGGCGGTGAGGGAGACTGGCAGCCGCGCCTGGTCCAGGACTTCGTCGCGATAAAGATTTGTGACCGGCACTTCCGCCGTCGGAATCAGCCAGAGATCTTTGTCGCCGTGCGGCACGCGGAAAAGATCGGCGGCAAACTTCGGCAGTTGCCCGGTGCCGTACATCGAATCGGAATTCACCAGATAGGGCGGCAGAACCTCGGTATATCCGTGCTGGCGCGTGTGCAGATCGAGCATGAAGTTCATCAGCGCCCGCTCGAGTTTCGCGCCCAGATCCCAGTAGACGGCGAAGCGCGCGCCGGTGAGTTTCGCGGCGCGTTCCAGATCGAGGATTCCGAGTTCTGCGCCCAAGTCCCAATGCGCCTTGGGAGTGAAGTCGAACTTGGGCGGTGTGCCCCAACGACGCACTTCGACATTCTGCTCGGCGCTCTGGCCGATGGGCACGCTCGAGTGCGGCAGGTTGGGAATGCCCGCCAGGATATCGCGCAGGCGCGAGTCGAGATCCGCTGCAGTCTTTTCCAGCGTCTGAATTTTCTCTCGTAGATCCTTGGTCTGGGCCACCGCGGCGCTCGCATCCTGGCCGCTTTTTTTCAACTTGGCGATTTCTTCCGAGGCCTTGTTGCGCTGAGCCTTGCTGGTTTCAGCCTCGGTAATTGCCTGCCGGCGCTGCGTGTCGACTTCGCGAAAATCCTTGAGTACGGCAGCCGGATCCATGCCGCGCTGGCGCAGCTTTTCTTCCACCAAAGGCAGATTTTCGCGAACGAAATTCAGATCAAGCATGGGAACTAACTAATGTATCGGAAAGGAGCCGTAGAATGCACGTGTGGTTCCCCACGAAACCGCTAACTGCCGATGGAGTCATCCTGAACGGAGCCGCTTTTCAGGCGAAGTGAAGGATCTCGCGCGCAGACCTGCAAAGCGTTCGGAAGCGTCCACACGCGAGATCCCTCCCCCGGATGAACCGCGCCCGACTCGGGATGACGCCTTCATAAGGAGTCGAAGGGTCGAGTTGGTTTTGGCGTATTCTTCCCGACTGTGTAAACTACCTTCGCGATGAGGCCATCCCCCAGATCCGCCGCTGTGCACCTCTACTTCCTGCTGACCGCTGTCGTCGGCTTGTCCGTTTGCAGCTTCGCCTCCGCGTACGACGCGCATCCCAAGCTGGTTGTAGTGATTGTGATCGACCAGTTTCGCGGCGATTATCTGGAACGCTACCGCGACCAGTTCGGAGACGGCGGCTTCCGCCTTCTTCTCGACCATGGCGCATACTTCCCGAACTGCAATTACAACTACGCCAACACGCGCACGGCTCCGGGGCACTCCACGTTACTTACTGGCGCCTACAGCAATGGCCACGGCATTGCCGACAACGAGTGGTGGGACCCGAAGAAGAAACGCATGGTGACCTCCGTCGAAGATGACGCTACGAAACTGGTAGGCGTCGCCGGAGACAAAGCCGGCGCCTCCCCGCACAACCTGCTGGCCGACACTTTAGGGGACGAACTCAAGCTGGCGACGCAAGGGAAGGCCCGCGTCTTCGGAGTTTCCCTGAAAGATCGTGCCGCCGTTCTTCCCGCCGGCTTCGCGGGAGATGCGGCCTACTGGATTGATCCGACAACTGGCGCATGGGTGACGTCCACCTACTACCGCGACGACCTTCCCAAGTGGGTGCAGGATTTCAACTCGACTCGCCCGGCGAAATATTGGGATCGGGAATGGAAGGACGCGCAAGGAGTCGTTCTGCGCTCGACGGCGCATCGCAAAGGCAAAGACGGTTTTGAGGCCAGCTTCTATGAAGTCGTCGGTCCGACTTCGTTCGCCAATGAGTACGAACTCGAGTTCGCCAAGGAATTGATGCAGTATGAGAACGTGGGCCGGGGTCCTGCGACGGATTTTCTTTCGATCAGCCTCTCGCCCAACGACATTCTTGGTCACCAGGTTGGGCCGGATTCTCCGGAGATGCACCAGATGGCGCTCGATCTCGATCGGGAACTGGCCGACTTCTTCAGTTTCCTCGGGCATCAGATTGGGCTGGCCCACGTGTGGATTGCCCTCTCGGCGGATCACGGCGTTTCCTCGCTGCCCGACGTGGTGAAGAAGCTGCACATTCCGGCGGCGAATCTCGGCGGCGCAAGACTCGAAGCGCAGATCAACAGCGCGCTCACCGCAAAGTTTTCTCCCGGACATCCGGCGGCCTATGTGAAACTGGACTATCCGCTGGCCTGGCTCGATCAAGATGCTTTTGCCGCGTCCCACGTGCGCGAACACGATGCCGAAGAGGCGGTGGGCGAAGCCATGAAGCAAGCCGGACTCCGCGACTTCTACACCAAATCGCAACTGGCAGTGGGCGAAGTTCCTAACACGGCTCTGGGACGAAAATACCTGAACAGCTATTCGCCGGAAGGAAGTTGGTACGTGATGGGCGTTCCCGACATTTACACTGTGGGTTCCAGCAAGGGCACAGACCATGCGTCGCCTTACAATTACGATACGCACGTGCCCCTGGCTTTCTATGGCTTGCCGTTCCAGCCAGGAACCTATCGCATGAACGCCGAACCCGTGGATCTGGCGGCCACGCTTGCATCGCTGCTCGGAATCAATGCTCCGACTCACGCTGTCGGTCGCGTATTGACCGAGGCCCTCGCGCCCTCGCGGCACAGCACGTCCTCGGGAGAAGGCCAACCATGAGCGCTGCTTCCGGATCGTCGGCTCCTGATCTCAGCGTGAGCTTTGCCGGTGTTCAACTCAAGAATCCGGTGGTCGCGGCCAGCGGCACCTTCGGCTACGGGGTCGAATTTGAGGATGTGGTCCACATGGGTAAGCTGGGCGGATTTGTGGTGAAGGGGCTATCGAAGGAACCGATGATCGGCAATCCTCCGCCGCGCTTGTGGGAGACCGCGGCTGGCATGCTGAATGCCATCGGCCTGCAAAACATCGGCGCACCAGCGTTTCTCGAAGAGAAGCTGCCGCATCTGCGGGGCATCAAGAACACCGTCGTGATGGTGAATGTTTTCGGCTACACGCGCGAAGACTACGAACGGACTATCGAGATCCTCAACGAGGGCGAGGGAATTGCCGCGTATGAGTTGAACGTTTCCTGTCCCAACACCGAGCAGGGAGGCTTGCAGTTTGGCAGCGATCCGCGCTCTCTGGATGAGGTAGTGACCACCGCCAAACGAGTTGCGCGGCGCCCGCTGATCGTCAAGCTCTCGCCCAACGTGACCAGCATCGCGCAAATGGCATACGTAGCGCAGGAGGCGGGAGCCGACGCGCTGTCGGTCATCAATACGTTCGTGGCCATGGCGATTGATCCCGAGACGCGCAAGCCCCGCATCGCCAACGTCACCGCCGGACTTTCCGGGCCAGCGATCAAGCCCATAGCGGTGCGTATGGTATATGACGCCGCGCACGCCGTGAAAATTCCAGTGATAGGTATGGGCGGAATCTCAACCGCCGCGGATGTCGTCGAATTCATGCTGGCTGGAGCCACCGCGGTCCAGATTGGCACGGCCAGCTATTGGGACCCCTGTGCCACCGAGAAGATTGTGGATGAGTTGCAGGCATGGTGCAGAGAACACCACATCGTAAGGCTCGCCGATCTTACCGGCGGAATGCAGCTGGAATAATCTTTCGTAGAGACGTAGCTTGCTACGTCTCACCCACCCCGCAGAGGTTTGGTATCCCTATCGGCCCTGAGCGTACCAGATCGAACCCGGAGACTTGTAGTTGCGGCCTTCGCCCCAGACCGCGTGAGTCGTGCCGTCGCCATCGATCGCGAGGCCGAAGTAGTCCCCGAAAGGGAAGCGGAAGCCGCCAGGCAGAATGTAGTCGTACCCGCGCACGGGCCCGGAAAGCTGGGTCTCGGCGTTCCGAGTGGCCCCGCCATTGGTTGAACTGCGGTAGTAGGTATTCCACAGCGGACGATTGGGATGGCCCGCTTCGGTCGCTCGGGCATCCATCCACGCGATGCGAACATCGCCCGCCGCTCCCGCGACAATTGCAGGAAAGGAATGCTCGACGCCGGCCGCCGCATTCGAAACATTGGCCCGCTCGGCCCACGTTACTCCTCCCGTGGTCGAAGATGAAAAGTAAATGCGCTCCGGCCCGCCGTTCGCCGCCCCGGCGTTCCACAGGGCGTAGAGTGCGCCAGCGGCGTCCGAGGCCAGCGCGATTTGCGGCCCCAGGTATCCGGTTTCGCAGCTTTCCACTTCACAGTCTGGAGGCGCGTTGGATACATCCAGCAGCAACGTATTCCACGTGCGTCCGCCATCGGCCGAGCGGCTGACGTAAATGCTGACCGGGCGCGTGGGCATTTCGTGGCGCGCATAGGCGGTCCAGCCGAAATAAACGTTGCCCGCCGGATCGATTGTGGCTCCGCCCGCCAGCGACGACCCCGGCCCCGCATTGGGATTCACTTGTACCGCGGCGAAGGTCTGTCCGGCATCATGCGAGGCGGCCACAAAGAATTGCTCTTCATGGTTGAAGCCGACGTAAACATCCGTTCCGCGAACCGCCAAAACCGGTTTGTCGGCATCCTCCTGGCCACGCTCGGCCCACGAGAATGACCATGTACGCCCGAAGTCGAGCGACCGGGCAACAATAATGTCGCGCTTATTGTTCTGCATCCACGACGCGTACACCGTTTGCCGGTCCACCGGATCCACTACGATCTGCGGATCGAACTGGCCGGTCGGAAAAGGAAGCAGCGCGCGCGAAGTCTGCCATGAGAGCCCATTGTCGGTGCTGACCGTCAGGGCGATGCTCGGAGCCGTACAGGTCTGGCACTCGGGGACGGCGCCGTACTGCGGATAGAGAACGTAGATGTGCCCGTGACCGTCGGCGGCCATGGCGGGCTCCCATTGATCGCCGGTGTGATAGCCGAGGCGTGCCGGGGGTGTGAATCCAGAGACCGCCAGCGCGGTGCCGGCTGTGGCCAGAACCAATAGAACCAGGAGTGCAAGCTTCAGTACAGTTCTTGGCCCGGCTTGGAAGTGGCTGGTCAAAAAAACACGCAACTGAATCCTTCGAGAACCCTTCCCGGACTCTATCGCGATTCCGCATGAGCGTCAATTCCCGAGGGTAACCCCACTCTGATTTTACAAGCCTGTGACTTTTCTGGCGTTCGGTCATCCAATGAAGGACAATACGAATGAAGGACAATACGAAATCGAACGCAATCGTTCTCGTGGGGAGCAAATCGCAATGGAAAAGGCCACATTCGCAGCAGGATGCTTTTGGGGAGTCGAAGCGACTTTCCGGCAGATGCCGGGAGTCGTTTCAACCCGGGTTGGCTACACTGGCGGCCAGACTCAGAATCCAACGTATAAGGAAGTCTGCACCGATCGTACCGGCCACGCCGAAGGCGTGGAAGTGGAGTTCGATCCCGCCAAAGTTCGCTATACCGATTTGCTGAAAGTTTTCTGGGAGAACCACGATCCCACGCAAGTGAACCGACAGGGTCCAGACTGGGGCTCGCAGTACCGCTCCGCGATTTTCTTCCATTCGCCCGAGCAGCAAGCGCAAGCGCAGGCCTCGAAAGAATCGCTGGAGAAGGCGCACCGTTACTCAAAGCCGATCGCGACCCAGATCGTTCCGGCCGTCGTGTTTTATCCCGCGGAAGACTACCACCAGCAGTATCTGGAGAAGCGCGGCTTGGCCAGCTGCCACATCAGGTAATAGAAAGGCTGCCGGGTGGTTTCGGCCGAAAGAACAAGAGCAAAACGAAGCCGCCTAAGTAGTAGGGTACGCTCGCCTGCACAGGGCTCCCCCAAATGCGCAGTACCAGACCGAACAAAGCCAGCGCCTCGCATAAGGCATAGGTTGCAATGTAGCCCGTTTTCCAGTGATTCAGACTGAGGCCATCGTCAGGGCGACTCGCCAGACTCTCCGCCGCACGCAACACGAGTGTCCGCCGCACCACGAAGATCGAACCGACGATCGCCACGCTGAGCGTTGCAAATAAGTAGCTGAGAGTCGGATCGACGCCCCGCGGCGCCGGCCCCGCAACTTCTCCCACGATACCGTAGAGCACGATGCTGAACAGCATCGCCCACTGCACAGCTCGCAGTATCTTCAGTGCGTTGGCCATATTGCTTGGATCATGGACGGATATTCTCGCGCCTATGGGAAAGGACTTGCAGAGAAGATTCTACGGCGGAATTCGTTTCGGCAATAAAGTTTTTCTCGTCTCAGTGGTGACGTTGGTTTGACCGTCCCGGCCGCATCCGCAGAAATACCTGGAACGAGACTGGATGGGCGCCGTAGGCCAGATCGAGGATGGCTGGCTTGGAATAGAACGTCACATCCGCACCCAGCCCGAGTTGCCACCCGTCCCCAGACCAGCGTTGTCGCCCATGTACCGGCTGCCAGCGGCCGGTTATATTCCACCGATGCGGTCTGCCGCCACTGGCTGCCCGGCTCCAGCGCTTCGGGATGCTCCAGACGCCCAATGCTGTATTGCGCCGTCCAGTTGGAGGCGGGCGCAATGGTGGCTCGCGTCAACCAGGAATCGAGGGCCGCAAGCTGGATGCTCCAGCGCTTCTCATTCGGCTCGCGGCCATTGAAGGCGCAGGCTTCCAGCCTGACGCGGTCGATCACTAATCCCGTCGTGACTACTCCGAAGCTGGTGTGGGTTGAATCCTGCAAATGATGGCCAAGGGGTGCCAGCGGCAGTTCCGCAGCCGAAGCGCGGTGCAGAAAGGTCACTGGGCCAAGCGCAGGCTCGGCCGATGGGCCGCCGTAGAATTCCCATGATAGTTTTTCCGCCAGAGGCAGCGTGTAAAGCAACGCCAGTTCGGCAAACAGATTGTGCGGATGCTGATGATCGACCAGCGGCTCGCCATGATAGGTCTCCCCGGTCTGAAAAAGTTCGGGAAATCCCGGATGCGGCGACGTGAGCGATTCGCCAGAAAACATCTGCCGGAAGAGAATGGTGCCCGCGCCCAGCTTGTGCTGCTCCATCAGCATGCCCCAGTTGACGGACTCGGCCTTGCCCTCGCCGCGCGGGCCGCCTTGCTGGTTATAATCCGCGAAGATCGCGCCGTGAGCCATTAGCTCCCACCCGCCGCGCATCCACATCCACTCGTATCCCTGCACGGAAGCTGGTTGCCATGCGGTCCCTGACCCTTGGTGGGGCGACGGCAATTGCGATGCTGTTTGGTCCATCTGCATATTCATTTGTCCCATGGATGTGTCTTGCGCCGACGATGCTTCATTTTGAGCATGAGCATGCGCCTGCGCCTGCCCTGGAATAGCGGCATGGATCTCCTGGGCCGAAGCCGGAGCCAGCGTAAACGCCGCCAGAAACGAGACGGCAAACAGCGTCTTTCCCACGGTTAACCTCATCGTTTGTGAACGTCTTGCACAGTCAAATCCCGGGCGCGCGAAGTCCGGGACAAGCAAGTGAGGGAATTGAGAGAGTGTCTAGATTCGCAGCGTCGCGCCGCCTGGCGGACTGTTGGAAGGAAACATCGACATAGCGGAAAGATGACCGGGAGCGAAGACCAAGCGGAGTTGCTCACGCGCAGCCAAGCTGCAGAGCCGCGCAGCTATGGAACGAGGAGAAAACGACGCACTCGGAATCGCCGCGTGGTGCCCGCTCACACAGCACTGGTAGCTGGTGGGCGCAGGAGAGGGAATCGCGGGCCCGTGGCTATGGCATCCCGCAGGATGAACCGGTTGCGCTACAGGAAGCGCAAGCGCGTGCGCGCCGGGCAAGGCAGCAGCCATTGTGACCAACAGCAACGTCGCGACCACGCGCAAGCTTCCCTGCATTCTGTTTATGTTCCGGTAATTTTGATGCGAAGTTCTTCGGGGAGCCGTTGGCGGATCTCCTCCGGCAAGCGGTCGTGAACCCGCCGCGCGCCCTCTTTGGCTGCGTCGAGAACCGTGACCGGCGCCGGGGTAGCCACGGCCACGCCCAGCCAGATCAGGGCAGAAAGACCGAATCCCACAAGGGCAGCAATTTCCAGCCAAAACGCGTGCCGTGGGCCGAGGTGCCAGATCACGCCAAAGGCCAGCAGGAATACCCCTGCGGAAATCGAGGCCAGCGCGATCAGTGCCACATCGATTATCCGATGAATCTGCTGGCGGCTCCGGCAGTGTTCACAGGCCGCGAAATGGCTTTCGTAGTCGCCGCGCATCTCCGGCGCCAGGCCGGAAATGTCATACCGCCAGCCCGCCAAAATCTTGCCGACGATTGGATCAATGCACTGCTGACTCATGGGGGTAAGACCAATTCGCCAAGACCAATCGGCCGGGCCTACAGTCGAATCGGTTCTATGGCCTCAGTCTGGGACGCCAGAAGCACCCGGTTGTGGAACAAGCCGCCCCGAGTGGCCAGCGCTTTTTCTGCCTCTCTCCGGGCTATTTCCGGATGATTGTTCTGCTCTGACAGATGCGCCAGCACCACAAACGTCGCATTATTATCATAGTCGTTCGTGAGGAAATCGGCGAGAGCCAGGTTCGAAAGGTGCCCCACGCGGCTCATTACCCGCTGCTTCACCGACCACGGGTAGGGCCCTCCCCGCAGCATCTCCAGATCGTGATTCGATTCCATCACCAGCACATCGCAGCCGCGCAGGTGATCCCGCACGCTCACCGGCAAGTATCCCAGATCGGTGGCGACTCCGACCTTGATGCCCTCCGCGCGAAACGTAAATCCCACCGGATCGGCCGCATCGTGCGGAATGGTAAACGGCCTCACCTCAATATCGCCCACTTGAAATCGATGACCGGACTTGAACGGCTCGAATTTTTCCAGTTGCGGCCGCTCGCCTTTTTCATTGCGCATCGCCCGCGTCCAGGCTTGGTGGGTTGCACCGGTCATGAACACTGGGATGCGCAGCTTCTTCGCCAGCGTTGCCAGCCCGTAGACATGATCGGAATGCTCGTGGGTGATGAGAATGGCCGATAGCGTGTGCGGATCTTCGCCCAGCGTCTTCATGCGCTTGAAGGTATCGCGGCAGGAGATGCCGGCATCGACCAGAATCTTGGTGCAGGCGCTGGCCACTATGGCGCAATTGCCGCGACTGCCGCTGGCCAGCATCGAGACGCAAACACCCATGTTCGCAGCATACGCGCCCGCCCTGTGGATCGGGAGTAACTTTTTGGTTAAGCCGATACCTTTGTGTCGGCTTCGGGCTGCCGCTCACCGGCTTCCGCACTGCGATTCTTGGGGAATCGGGAGCCGGAAGCCGTCCCTACTTTCCCTGCCTCAAGTTGTCTACTACGCGCCGCATGATCGAACCCCCATACGCGCCCGCGATTCCAGGAAGAAATGCCAGGAACGATCCATACACCTGCGCGCGCGTCGGCTTCACCGTGAGAATCACATAAGCGGCCAGTTCCGTCAGCGGTATGAACATTCCCACCATTACCACCCAGCGCCACGGCCAGTGTGGCCGCAGCAGTCCGAGCAGGATGCAGGCCGATACCACCAGCAACGCAGTGAACAGCAGATCGTTTACGACAACGTCCGCCCACCCTGTGCCGATGCCGCAAAGCGCGGCCACAAAGTAAAACCACTCGTCGCTCCCAGCGCTGGAGGCCTGTTCCGGTGTTTTCATTCAACCATCAAGAATCCACAATCATCAATACGTGTAGAATCCTCGCCCGCTCTTTCTCCCCAGCCAGCCCGCGTCCACCATCTTGATGAGCAGCGGACACGGCCGGTACTTGGGATCGCCCAACCCGCCATGCAGCACGCGCATGATGTCCAGGCAGACGTCGAGCCCGATGAAATCGGCGAGCGTCAGCGGTCCCATAGGGTGCGCCATCCCAAGTTTGAAAACTTCATCGACTGCCTCAGGTGTCGCGACCCCTTCCATCACCGCGTACATAGCCTCGTTCAGCAGCGGCATCAGCACGCGGTTGGAAACGAAGCCCGGCGCGTCGTTCACCTCCACCGGCGTCTTTTCCAGTTTCACCGCCAGGTCGCGCACGCTGGTGAAAGTTTCCTGCGCCGTGGCCAGCCCGTGGATGACTTCCACCAGCTTCATCACCGGCACCGGATTGAAAAAGTGCATGCCGATGACTTTCTCTGGCCGCTTGGTCTGCGCCGCCAGCTTGGTGATGGAAATGGAAGACGTATTCGACGCCAAAATGATTTCGGGCCGGGCCAGGCGGTCGAGGTCACGAAAGATCTCCGTCTTGATTTCGAATTTCTCCGTCGCGGCCTCGATCACGAAGTCGCAGTCAGCCAGTTGGCTGCGGTCGGTAACCGGCCGAATGCGGCTCAACGCGCCGGTCTTGGCCTCCGCAGTGATCCTGTTTTTTGAGACCTCGCGCTCGAGATTCTTAGTCACCGTCTCCAGCGCGCGATCCAGAAAACGCTGTTCCACATCGCACAGCACGACGTTGTATCCACTTCGCGCGAACACATGCGCGATCCCGTTGCCCATGGTGCCCGCACCCACCACGCCGACTCGTTGAATATCCATACCGTTTGCCTCTGGGAAAACGTTCGAGTCTACCACCCGGCAGCGAACCATGCCGAATATCCATGTGGGGACAGCCGCCCCCGGCTGTCCGTCGAGCAAAGCTCGACAGCCTCGCGCCGTGCCCCATCCTAACGTCGCGTACTTTGCGACGTTAGAGCCTGCCCTGAGCTTGTCGAAGGGGTGGGGATCTCGAACGCTCTGGAAACTTTTCGACTGCGCCGGAGTTACAATGACTCAGGAGGCGGGTTCCTCCCGCATGGTGATTCGCCTCCCCTTTTCGTCTGGAGGCTGCTATGCGCAAACTCCTGCTCCTCCTTTTCTGTGGTTCGCTTCTTCTCGCTGTGGTGTCAGTTCTCTCCTGTGGGACCAGCCACGGCCAGCTTAAATCCATCAGCATCAGCCCGGCCGCGGCCACCGGCCAGGCGAAATTCACGGCCACCGGCACGTATTCGGATGGAAGCAAAGTCTCGTCGCTGGCGGTGCTCTGGTCGGAGGGCAACCCTTGGATGAAGAGCGATGTCGTGCCAGAAGCGATTGCTGTGAGCCCGAGCGGAATGGCTTCGTGCAATCCAGTGGTTGGCACGTTCACGGTCGAAGCCACCGCGCCAGCTGATCCGCACATCCCGGTGTCGCAGATGGATCTGACAACGCCGCAAGTTCACGGTACGGCGCGGCTGACCTGCCCGTAGGGAGCGCTGTATTGTGGCGACCGCAACGACGCCCGATCGCGCAGGTCGCTGTGATGCAATAGCGAGCGTATCATAGAAGGTTTTCATTCTTCGCAAATCGTTCTGAATGGACGCCCCTCATGCCCGTTAAAACCATCATCGAGCCCTTTCGCATCAAAAGCGTCGAACCGATCCGCTGGACCACCCGCCAAGAGCGTGCGCAACTGCTGGAAGCGGCGCATTACAACCTGTTTCTGCTACCCGCCGACGATGTCTTGATTGACCTCCTCACCGACTCCGGCACCGGCGCCATGTCCACGCACCAGTGGGCCGCCATCATGGAAGGCGACGAGAGCTACGCCGGCAGCCGGAGCTTCACCCGCTTCAAGAATTCCATTCAGGAAATCTTCGGCTACAAGCACGTCATCCCCACGCATCAGGGGCGCGCCGCTGAGCGCATCCTGTTTGGCGTGACCTGCAAGAAAGGCGATGTCGTCCCCAACAACACGCACTTCGATACCACGCGCGCCAACGTCGAATTCGTCGGAGCTGAAGCCGTCGATCTGGTCATCCCCGAAGGCCACCAGCCAGCGCTGCAGCATCCCTTCAAAGGCAACATGGACGTGCCCGCGCTCGAAGCGCTGATCCAGCGCGTCGGCCGCGAACGCATTCCGCTTGTCATGCTCACCGTCACAAACAATTCCGGCGGAGGCCAGCCGGTCTCCATGGAAAACGTCCGCCAGGTGAGTGCCGTGTGCAAGCGCTACAAAATCCCGCTCTACTTCGACGCCTGCCGCTTCGCCGAAAATGCCTGGTTTATCAAGCTGCGCGAAAAAGGATACGAATCCAAAACACCGAAAGAAATCGCACAGGAAATGTTCCGCCTTGGCGACGGATGCACCATGTCGGCCAAGAAAGACGGCATGGCCAACATCGGCGGCTTCCTTTGCACCAACGACGACCTCCTGGCCCAGCAGGAAAAAGATCTGCTGATTCTCACCGAGGGATATCCCACCTACGGCGGTCTCGCCGGCCGCGATCTCGAGGCCATTGCGGTAGGTGTGCAAGAGGCGCTCGAAGAAGACTACCTACGCTACCGCATCGCTTCGACCGCGTATCTCGGCAATCACATCGCGTCGCAAGGCGTGCCCATCGTCCAGCCGCCCGGCGGACACGCCATCTACCTGGACGCCCGCGCCTTCCTCCCGCACATTCCAGCCGACCAGTTCCCCGGCGTGGCCCTAGCCGCCGAGCTGTATCTCGAAGGCGGAATCCGCTCCGTCGAAATCGGCACACTGATGTTCGCCTCCGCCGCGCAGATGGACCTGGTCCGCCTAGCTATTCCCCGCCGCGTCTACACCCAGAGCCACATTGACTACGTGGTCGAGATAATTCTGGAAGTCTGGAAGCACCGCAACCAAATCCCCGGCATGCGCCTGACCTACGAAGCGCCGTTCCTAAGACACTTCACCGCGCATCTGGAACCGGTGCCAGTGGCGGCGTCCACGCGCTCGTGAGCTGTGCACCGGAGTGGGGGAATTCGAGAAACGCGGCGGGTGCCCCGTCCTAACGTCGCGCACTTTGCGACGTTAGGGTGGGGATTTGGAATGGCCCAGTCCGAAAATCAGCTTTGATACTTTCAGCTAAGAACTACAATGTGGGCTCATGAAGATCCTGTCAGTGATCTCGACGCTGCTCTTCGTAACAGGCGTTACGGCCGCAGAGCAGATAGTGCCTTGCGAAATCATCGTTCCAGTTCTCAACGCAAACTACCAAGTGCTAACCGCGACTGCCCCGAACGGCAATTCGTATCCCGTCTTCCAAGCACCTCCGCCAAGCAAACTTGTGGATGACATCAAGAAGGAACTGGAAACAAGTTTTGCGCAACAGGTACTTCGGCTCGACCGGTATGCGCGCAACCTGATGCTTGCGAAAGCAACGGAAGCGCACCGCAGCAGTGAAGAATGGCTCACTGCGCCCATGTATTTCTTGATGTCTACCGAGGAAGGCGGCTTCGCGCGCTTTGGGTTCTGGCTCCAAGATAACTCTGGAACGCGGGGGCTGGCCCACCCAAACTGAGGTTGCCCCACCCTGCGCGATTTTCGCAGGGTGGGCACGATGCTGCTGGAACCCTCGCATAAAATGCGACAAGGGCAGGCAACCGCGGCAAGGGCGCGCTACCTGCTGGGCGCCCTGCCCTTGTCCCTGTGCTTTTTGCAGGGACAGAGCCTGCCCTGAGCAGAGCCAAAGGGCGGGGATTTTGACTTTGAATTCCTCGGTGCAGGACGAACTCAAACTACCCCCGCCTTGTCGCTCCGAGCGCGAAAAGGGCCGGACACCCACGTGTAAAGCGAGGAAGACTGATGTGGAAAGAAGTCCCTTGCCCAAGTTGGAAGCACATCAGAGTGGTAAGCTCTAACCACATTTGTGGTATATTAATACTACATGTTCGATTTCCGCTCCAAGGCGCGCCAGCGGCTACTGGCTTTCTACTTCACCAATCCGGCAGCCCGGCATCATCTGCGGGACTTGGCGCAGAGACTGGGCATTGATCCCTCGAATCTGTCAAAAGAGTTGGGACGTCTCGAAGGCGAGGGCCTGTTCAGGTCGGAGGTAAGCGGTCGCCAAAAGTATTTTCAATTGAATCGCAAGTACCCTCTGTTCGATGAGATGCGCCGAGTCGTTGCGAAAACGATTGGCGCCCCGTCCGTGATCGCGCAATCGCTCACCAAAATCGACGGAATCGAAGAGGCCTCGCTCTTCGGCTCATTCGCCCGCAACCAGCAGGACGCCGCCAGCGATATTGACGTGCTCATCATTGGCGCACCTCCGGAACAGACCTTGGCGCAGGCCATGCGAAAGCTTGAACAGCAACTCGGACGCGAAATCAACTATACGGTCCTCACCCCAAAGGAATTCGCGTTACGCCGCGCTCGCAAAGATGCCTTTCTGGAAAACGTCTGGCACAATAAGCGGGTTCCCCTTATAGCCCGCCATGAAGAAACTGAAGCCGCACGTCATTGACTGGGCACAGATCCAACGCTTCCTCGCCAGCGCCGACAAAAAGCTCACTTCAGCCCGCAAAATTCTCGCCTTTGACGAAGAAGCGTGCCTTCAGCAGGCCTACGAAGCCATGCTCAAGGCTTCGATCGGATTCATGTTCAGTCACGGTTTCCGTGCGAGAAGTCAACTTGGGCACCATATCGCGATCATCGAATTCGTCCAGTCTCGTCTCGATAAGAAGCATGCCGGCTTGCTGATTGTTTTTGACCGGCTCGGGCGAAAGCGCAATCTCGCCCTTTACGACGACACTGGATTTGTTTCCCGCCACGATGCCGAGCAAGCCCTCCAATCTGCCGGCGACTACATCGATGTGGTCCGCGCCAACGTCGTCGCCCGGCGGCCCTGACTTTCATTTCTTTTTCCACAGCCCTTATCGCGCTTTCTGTGACGAACAACCTTTACCGAGAAATGAGAAGAGAACAGAATTGGAAACGTGTGCGAAGGATCCTCCAACAATTCCGGCACCGCCCCAGCATTGCAGGGCTCGAAGACAGAAGCTAAGTCCTTATTCCGCAATATTTTGCCCGTAAGTCCCTGCACCTCAATATTTTGCCCATATCTCCCCATGTCTCGTGCCCCGCAAGTCTCTGGAAACAAAGATTTTGGTGGAACGCTCCAAAATAAATATCGATCCCATACCCCGCTTTGTTTCAACCCGATCCCGGCCGAACTGAGACGCCGGCCCGCCTGGGGCGTGTCACTCAGGCCAGTTCTCGCCTCGTCATGGGGTGTAAAATATCGAAGCAATCCCTAACAGATAACCTCTCAGCTTCGAAAGGAATCCTCCCATGGCAACGTTGGAAGCCCCCGTCCGGCCGCGCACGACCCTGCATCAGGGTCCGTTTGTCACCGAGCCCTTTTTCGATTTTCGCAACGAAGACAACGCGCGCCGCATGCGCGCCGCCATCGGCAAGGTTCGCGGCCAGTTGGGCCGCGAGTATGACCTCATCATCGGCGGCAAGCGCGTCAAGACCACCGACAAGATCAAGTCGCTGAACCCGTCGCAGCCGTCGCAGATTGTCGGCATTCATCAGAAAGCTGGCAAGGACCACGTCGAGCCGGCCATGAAGGCTGCGCTCGAAGCCTTCGAATCCTGGAGCCGCACCTCGGTCGAAGAGCGCGCCAGCCTGCTGTTCCGCGTCGGCGACTTGCTGCGCCAGCGCAAAATGGAATACATGGCCTGGCTGGTCTTCGAAGTCAGCAAGAATTGGGCCGAGGCCGACGCCGACATCTCCGAGACCATCGACTTCTGCGAGTTCTACGCGCGCGAGGCGCTGCGGTTTGCGAAAGCTCAGACGCCCATCCAGTTGCCCGGCGAGCGCGATACGCTGATGTACATTCCGCTGGGTGTGGGCGCCGTCATTCCGCCGTGGAATTTCCCCTGCGCCATCATGGCCGGGATGACCCTGGCCTCGATCGTCAGCGGCAACATCGTAATCCTCAAGCCGTCGAGCGATTCGCCCACCATCGCCGCGAAGTTTGTCGAGTTGCTCGAAGAGGCGGGCATGCCCGAGGGCGTGGTGAATTTCTGCCCCGGCGCCGGAGCCAGTTTCGGTGATGCCGTCGTGGCGCATCCCAAGACGCGCTACATCGCCTTCACCGGATCCCGCGAAGTCGGTCTGCACATCAACAAGACGGCCGCGGCACAAGCTCCCGGCCAGGTCTGGATCAAGCGCGCCATTCTTGAAATGGGCGGCAAAGACGCAATCATCGTCGACGTCGACGCCGACATCGACGCCGCCGTCGAAGGCGTCGCGCAAGCCGCATTCGGATTCCAGGGCCAGAAGTGCTCCGCCTGTTCGCGCGCCATTGTCGACGAGCGCGTCTACGACAAGTTCCTCGCGCAATTGAAAGCCCGAGTCGAGAAGATTCAAGTCGGCGATCCTGCCGAGAATGCCAACATGGGCGCGGTCATCAACGAGGGTTCGATGAAGACGATCCTCCAATACATCGAGCAGGGAAAGAAAGATGGGCGCCTCATCACTGGCGGCGAGCGCGCTCCCGGCGAAGGCTACTTCATCCGCCCCACGGTAATTGCCGACATTCCGCCAAAATCGAAACTGGAGCAGGAAGAGATCTTCGGACCTGTGCTGGCCGTGATCAAGGCCCGCGGCTTCGATCATGCACTCGAAATCGCGAACGACACGGAATTCGGTCTGACCGGCTCGATCTACACCAAGTCGCGCGACAAGATTGACCGCGCCATCCAGGAATTCCACGTCGGCAACTTGTACATCAACCGCAAATGCACGGGCGCTATGGTCGGCGCGCATCCCTTCGGCGGTTTCAACATGTCGGGCACCGATTCCAAGTCCGGCGGGCCTGACTATCTGTACTTGTTCACACAAGCGAAATCGGTGGGAGAGAAAATCTCCTGAAATTTCTTTGCTCGGGAGGCGCGAGTAAGCCGCGCCTTTCCCTTGCTCGTCGTTTTGTGACCGAAGTTGCCTTGCCGCGTCAAAGCTAATAAATCCAATCACTGGGGACCGACACAATGAAACTTCGTCTGGGGACGTTGGTTTGTCTTGTCTGCTCTTGCCTTTCCTGTAGTCTCTTCGCTCAGAATGCTTCCGACCGTTCTGCAGTCGGGCTGGCTACAAAGACGATCCGACCGAACGAGATCCAGGCACACGTTCGTTTTCTGGCCGACAGCCTGCTGCAAGGCCGCGCGCCGGGCACGCCGGGTTATGACATTGCAGCCCGGTACGTGGCCACGGAACTGGAAGGCATGGGACTGCATCCGGGCGTCTCAGGGACTTGGTTCCAGCCGGTGCCTCTGGAGAAGGCGGTGACGGATGCGGCAGCCAGTTCTCTCGTATTAACCGTGAACGGCAAGGAGCAGAAACTGGCTGACGCTAAGGACTACATTCTCTCCACCTGGTTTGCGAGTCCGGCGGGGAGAGGCGATTCAAGAGCGGAGAGCGACATCAGCGCGCCAGTCGTCTTCGTGGGCTTCGGCGTGACTGCGCCCAATCAGAAGTACGACGACTATGCCGGTGTCGACGTGCGCGGCAAGCTCGTAGCCATGATTTACGGATCTCCGTCAGCATTCCCCTCCACCGAGCGCGCCTACTATTCCGATGGCATCGTGAAAGCGAAAAACGCCGTGGCGCACGGGGCAGTCGGCGAGTTGTCGATCATGCTCCCCGAGGATTGGAAGCGGTATCCCTGGGAATGGCTGGTTCCGCAGATCCAGGTCGGAGAGATGCACTGGCTGGACAAGAATGGGGTTCCGCACGACTTTCTTCCCGCACTGCGAGGCAATGCGCTGTTCAGTCAGCGGGGAGCGGAATTACTTTTCGCCGGCGTGCCCAAGACGCTGGAGCAAGTCTTCACCATGGCGCGAGCCAGCAAGCCGCAGGCGTTTGCTTTGCCACTGAGCGTACACGTTCACACCGTCGCGGCCCAGAGCGTCATCCAGAGTTCCAATATCATCGCGGTGTTGAAGGGCTCCGAACCGGCGCTGCGCGATCAGTATGTGGTCTACACCGCGCACGTCGATCACCTCGGAATCTGTCCCGCGATAGAAGGCGACAACGTCTGTCACGGCGCCCTCGACAACGCCTCTGGCACTTCGACTTTGCTGGAAATCGCGCGGGCTTATGCCAGCCTCCCCACGCCGCCACGCCGGTCGGTGCTGTTCGTCTTCGTGACCGGAGAGGAAATGGGGCTGCTTGGTTCCGACTACTTCGCGCATTTCCCAACGGTGCCGCTGAAGTCCATCGTTGCCAATGTCAATATCGACGGAGCTCCAGGCTGCTATTTCCCCATGAAAGACGTAGTCGCCCTAGGAGCCGAGCACTCGACGTTGGGCGACGAAGTGGCCTCTGCGGCCAAGGTGATGGGATACGACGTCAGCCCCGATCCCATGCCGGAAGAGGTGTCGTTCATTCGCAGCGATCAGTATTCATTTGTGCTGCAGGGCGTGCCGGCGGTCGATGTGGAGGACGGAGTCAAGTCCACCGACCCCAAAATCAATGGTTTCGAGGTGATCAAGAAGTGGCTGGTCACGCGCTATCACACGCCGCTCGACAACATGGAGCAGCCGATTGATTTTGATTCGGCGGCCAAAGGTGCGGTCATGAATTTCCTGGTCGGGTACGAGGTGGCGCAGCACGACGGCGCTCCGTCGTGGAATAAGGGCGACTTCTTTGGCACCACATTCGGGCCGCGGCACGCGGGAGCTAGTACGGGAGAGTGAAGAACTGGAGCTAACGAGGAAAGGCGCCTTGCCAGGCGCGCAAGCGCACGGGTGCCATGGTGGGCGCAACCCTTCGGCGGATTCGACAGGTCGGTCACCGATTCCGTGTCCGCTAGCCCGGACTACCGGTATCTGTTCACGCAGGCGAAGTCGGTCGGCGAAAAAATCGGGTAATCCTTTTTTTCGTTACCGGCAACTAAGCAGTGTGCATGACCCCGTGCATCAATTAAAGACTAGCTAACCCTAGAGGAGATGCTTATGAAAAGCCAACTGAGGACGTTAGGGGCTGTTTTAGCCTGCTTGCTCTTCGTGACACTGGGCGCACCATGGTTGAATGCCCAGATTACCGACGAGATTCGAGCGCACATCGACCACAGCTTCGTGATCGGCAACACGACATTACCGCCTGGTGAGTACACATTCCGAGTCATGCAAGGTTCGGATCTTAACGTCATGACCGCTGTCAGTGAAAACGATAAGACCAGTGTTGGCTTTATTGTGCGTGAGGCGATCGACAATCACACTCCTGCTCATTCAGAGATCATTTTTCGGAAGTACGGGAATACCGAGTTTCTGAATAAGATTTTCGAGTCGGGATCAAGAACCGGTCTGGAAGTCACGGAAACCAGTAGGCAAGAAGAGCATTTCGTTAAGGAAGGCCAACGCGCAATGGAACACACCGAAGAGCAAAAATAGAGGCGCTGGCCTGAACATTTGGCCAGAAGTACTCTGCCTCACTCGTCGGATTCGTTCACAGTTTGACAAAAGTGATTACGGCATCACGCCCGCGGGCGGCTGCGGCGCCGCCCCAGTGGTGGTTGCGGCCGCAGCCTCGTTCAGAATGCGGTGGTGGATGGTGAACAGCGCCAGCTCCAGCCGGTCCGAGACCCCGATTTTGTCATACACGTTGCGCAGATAGTTCTTGATGACCTGCTCCGTGGTGCCGAGTTGCGAGGCAATCTCCTTGTTCTTGTAGCCCTGCACGATCAGTGCCACGATGCGCAGTTCTTTGGCAGTCAGACGGTCGCGCACTCGCAATCCGACCATATCGTTCTCGGTGAGTTCGCTGGGCACGGCGACGTCCTGCACCCAGGTTTCGCCGCGCGCCACTTTGCGCACACAGTCGACCAGCGCCGCGCTGGTCACGTTGCGATAGACCACGCCGTGCGCGCCGTTCGTCATGTGCCGCTGCGCGCTCTCGCCCGTGTCCGCCAGCACGATTACGCGCGTCTTCGCCTTGTTTGCGGCCACCACAATTGCGGCAAAGTCATTGTGGAATCCCGCTGCCACCACCAGCACTGCGGCGCGGAACTTGTCCAGGGCCATGAACATCTGTTCAGGCGTCTGGGCCTGGGCCACGATACGCATCTCATCTTCCACGGCTAGAACTTTAGCAATGCCCGCCCGAAAGATCGCCTGGTTATCGGCCAGAATCAGTTTGAGCATGTTGTCGGCGCTCCAAGAAAGTCTATTTCCTCACGAACTCGTACGAGTCGATCACGCAGGCCACTCCGCGGCCTTCTCCACCGCTTCCGGTTTCGTCGGCGCGCACCACCCGCCCCTTGCACTGGATGGTCACATTCTCTGGACCGCCCGTCATCTCCGGAGGCAGCGTGATTTCAAATTCCACCGGCGAACCAATCTCCATCGAGGAATCGGCGCGAATGTATACCCCTGCCGCGCTGAGATTCCCTGTCACTCCCTCGGAGTCTCCACCGGTCTCGCCCTTGTGGATCTTAATCGGCAATTCCAGCGGGAACCGTTTTCCGGTCCGTGCTTCTTCCCCCACGGTACCTCCTCTAGGCTGGCCTGTTCTGTGTTTCTCGTCTGCGAATGAGGCCAACGTCGTCAAACAAAGCTCCTGGCGGGGCGCAGACCCGCTTTTCTGCTCACGGGCGGTTATATCACGAAAGGCACCCGCGTAAAAGCCTGATTACCCGTTAGTTAACGGTAGCAACTAGATTCCCCCCTGGCATCGCGCCCTTGACGGCATCCTGCGCGACGAAGTCAGGCCGGCCTTTCCGTGGATACCGGCACACGTGGTAGTGTTTGTTCAGCATCTCTCGACATGACAGGAGCTCTATTCGTATGGCGAATTTGCTTCCGATCGGCGCGACTGCCAGAGCCCGATGTCTCCGCCTTCTGGTTTTGACGGTTCTCTTTGCAGGCATCGGGGGCGCCTTGGCACAAACCGCCCAGAAGACCGCTGCGCAGGCACCTTCCGAGAAGAGAACCATCCCGCCCACGGTCGAGGCCAAGCCTGCTGAGGCTCCCCCTGTTTTGGCCCAGCTCAACGGCGCACTGGAAACCTTGGCCGCCAAGGTTTCTCCTGCGGTGGTGCAGATTCTCGTCACCGGATACGGGCCGCTCAGCGAGGAAGATAAATCCCAGACCGCGTTCATCGTCCGCCAAAAGGCGGTCGGTTCGGGAGTGATCGTAGATTCCCACGGTTACATTATGACCAATGCGCACGTGGTGGAAGGCGCACAGCGCATTCGCGTTGCCCTGCCTCTGCCCATGGGCGACTCTGCCGGCCAGGTCCCGATCGGCAAGCGTCGGATTCTTGAAGCCCGCCTCCTGGGCCAGCACAAAGAGACCGATCTGGCGCTTCTCAAGATCGATGAGACTGATCTTCCGACCCTGCCACTTCTCAGCCAGCAGCGACCCCATGTAGGCCAACTCGTGTTCGCCATCGGCAGCCCTGAAGGACTGCAGAATTCGGTCACCCTGGGAGTAATCAGCGCGCTCGCCCGCCAGCCCGATCCCACCAAGGCGATTACCTATCTTCAGACCGACGCTCCCATCAATCCCGGCAACAGCGGCGGCCCGCTGGTGGATATGAACGGTTTCGTTCTGGGGATCAACACCTTCATTCTGTCGCAAGGCGGAGGCAGCGAAGGTTTGGGCTTCGCAATTCCTGCGCGTGTGGTTGATTTTGTCTACCACAGTCTGCGCAAGTACGGGCACGTACATCGCGTCGAGATTGGCGCCGTGGCCCAGGAGATCACTCCCACCATGGCGGAGGGCCTGCACCTGCCGCGGAGTTGGGGTGTCGTAGTGGTCGATGTGAAACCGGAGGGACCGGCCGCCGCTGCCGGCCTGCAAATTCAGGACATTATTCTCACCGCGGATGACCGGCGCATCGAGACTCTGCCGTCGCTTGCTTCCGCTTTATACCTGCACCGTCTCGACCAGGTTGTGAAGTTGGAGATTCTCCGCGGCCACGAGAAGAAAATCCTGTACGTTCCCGCGATCGAGAAGCGCGATCACATGGACGAACTTCTCGACGCGGTCAATCCGGACAACAGCCTGATCTCCCGCTTGGGCATTCTGGCCATCGATCTCACCGACGACTTGCGCTCTCGCCTGGGCTCGTCGCTGCGAATTCCGTCAGGAGTCGTCGTAGTGGGAAGGGCCGTCGATCTGATCATGCCCGACACCGGCCTTGAGGCAGGCGACATAATCCACCAACTCGACACAACATCCATCGATTCCATGGACACTCTCCGCGCCGCCGTGAAAGAGCTCAAGACGGGCGACCCGGTCGTGCTGCAGGTCGAGCGCGATGGCGGGTTGATGTATGTGAGCTTCGAGATGGAGTGATGCATTCAGAGGTCGCAGGCGTCGGAAAGGAAACTCGACGCCATACCCGCGCTTAGCTAATATGTATTTAGCTAACTACCTATGAAAACTGTTGGCATTCACGAAGCTAAAACCAGCATCTCTCGCCTTATTGAAAAAGCATGCATGGGAGAGGAGATCATTATTGCCCGCGGCAAAGATCCTGTCGTTCGGCTGGTTCCCATCGGAGGCCGCAAGGGTCGTCGAAAACTCGGTATGTTGAAGGGGAAGTTGGTGGTCGGACCTGAGTTCTTCGAACCACTCCCGCCGGAAGAGCTCGATCGCTGGGAGTGAGGCTATGCGCTATCTGCTCGACACGCATCCGCTCCTTTGGTGCTTTAATGCTTCTCCTTCATTGAGTCCACGAGCTAGACGACTCATCGCAGACGGAAGCAATGAACTTATCGTCAGTGCAGCTTCAGCGTGGGAAATTGCCACGAAGGTCCGGCTCGGCAAGTACCCACCGGCGAGGAACTCGTGGGCGAACTCGATCGTTACCTTGCCCAACTTGGATGCGACGCCCTGCCTATCTCGCTCGATCACGCTGTCCGGGCGGGTAGCCTTCCTGGCGAACATCGCGATCCTTTCGACAGAATGCTGATTGCTCAGGCGCAGACGGAGAATCTCAAGATCATCAGCAACGATCGGATGGATGCCTATCATATTGAGCGCATCTGGTGAGGGGTTGGAAGCGGATACTGGACTCTGTTAGGCGGAGCCTGCGCTGATTGCCGACGCTTTAGGCTTGGCGGCGTTCTCGAGTGGAGTCGTAGCGGACCTGCTGCAGAAGACTCCGAGTCTGACTCCTGATCAGGTGAAGGCACGGCTGATGAAGACGGCCTGGAAGTCGTTTCCGGCATTCAGCAGCACGACCGACCCGACCACGGGAATCACTTACACCGACCAGTACGACGTCTTCACTGTCGGCGCCGGTTACGTCGACGTGGAAGCTGCGCTCAACAGCGCCGACGTGGCGAAGGGAACCGCAATGTCTCCCGTTGCCTCGTACGATGCGACCACCGGCAACGTCTACCTCAACGATGATCCAACCGCAGTCTGGAATACCTCTGCAACTTGGGCGAACTCGGCCGTGTGGGGATCGTCCGAGTTTGTTGCCGGCGCTTCGTCGACGACCATGACCGGCAGCAACGCTCTGTGGGGCAGCAATGCCCTCTGGGGTAGCAACGCACTGTGGGGAAGCAATGCGCTCTGGGGCAGCAACGCTTCGGCCGGCGAACAATAAGAGCCTCCGCAATTGAAAAAGGGTCGCGATCAACTCGCGGCCCTCTATCGGTATAAGCCAAAAATACCTACATAGCGACAGCCGCCGAGGCGGGCTGTCCCTACGGGAGCCTGCTCAGTTTTCGGTGGGTTCCACTTTCTCTTTGGGGGCGGGCAGAGCCTTGCCTGCCTTGGCCGGGTTGGGCGGCTCCGGCGGTTTGGGAGGCAATGAACTAGCCTTGCGAATCTCGATGCCATCGTGTTCGTTGTTCAGAACGATGTGGGACGAGGCATTGCCCACGCTGCCGCTGGCTTTCGATTCGTGCTCGTCGTTATTCACCTTCAGTTCGGGGAAATCCGATTGGATCTCGCCATCGCGCGTGCGGGCATCCAGGCGGAAACCAGCCTTGTCGGGCAGGCTCAACTGGATATCGCCATTGCGATTGTCGATCTGGACATTGCCTAGCGTGCGCATCCCTACTTCAATCGCACCATTGTCATCCTGCAAACGGACATCACCCGAGACTTGCTCGAGCCGGATGTTCTTCGATCGAGTGGTCAGGTGCAGCGGGCCCGTGATCTGTTCGGCGCGGAGTTCGTCGGAATCGAGATCGAGGGTGCCCTCAATGCGCGAGAACTCCATGTCGGTGCGCGAGGACTTGAACGTTACCGTCTTGGTGATGCGAGCGAGCTTGATGCTTTCCTGAAATTCGCCGTCGAGTTGCACCGCGCCTTTCACGTCGGCCACCGAGACTTCGTTGACCCGGCCCTGGACGTGCACGTCTCCGGTGATCTGCTCAATCTTTACTGAGCCCTTTTCCTGATTCACCTTGACGTTGCCGTTCACGTCGTCGATGGTTGTGTCGGAATGCTGAGCTGCGATGTCGATACCACCATCGCGGCCGGAGACGTTCACATCGCCACGGCGCGAAACGATGGAGACCTGCGCTTTGCGGGGCAAAGAAATGTCGAGATCGGTTTCGACGGGGTGATCTCCGGCCGCCTCTGCCTTGGCGTCGAGTGTAACCAGTCCACCGATCGCGGTGATGGTGGGCTTGGTTTCGTTGTTGTACTTGTCGGCGTCGTTCTGATTGTCGGCGCCTATGCGCTTGCGGACGACGACGGCAATCTGATTGCCATCGGAGGCGCGGACGCTGACCGCGCCGTGAGTGTCGATGATCTTGAGGCTGGCTCCGGCGGGAAACTCTTGCTGGAGATTATCGTTGAAGTTGTAGCTTTGGCCGAAGATGTCGTTGAAGTCGTTGTCGTCCCAATTGAACTGATCGTGCAGGCCAGACCAGTTGACGTGTTCGAGCTGGGTCGCGATCAGGCCGAAGACCACGATCATGACGACAAGGACAACCCCTCCCCCACCAATTCCTGACGCCCGAGTTCCCTCGCGCTGCGCTCGCTGGTGCTCGATCAGTTTGATCACCCCCCACAAAATGAGCAGCGCTGGCCAGTAATTGGCGAACAAGTGCGCCAGGCGGCCAATTGATAGGACGTGCATGGTGGCCATCAGGAAGACCGTGCCCACCACAATCAAAACAAAAGGCCCGGCAAGGGAGCGGCGCGGCCGCAGCGGCGGCGGAGCAATGGGCGGAACTCCTGGAGTCATGACTGGGTTAGACATTTTTCACCTCGCCAGAAGAGGCTGTCTGCTCGGGGTTCACCGGGGTCGGCGGCGGGACGTTCGGCGACCCACCCGGTGGAACGGTGGGCGGCATGCCCGGAGGCAGCGGCCCGACGTGTCCGTTGGTGGAAGCGTTGCTCTGCATCAGCTTGACGACTCCAATCACCAGCAAGATGGCGGGCCACGTTCTGCCAAAGCCCACGCGAGAAACGCTGTCTAGCAGGAAAAGTATGCCCAAAGTGACGAGCATCGCCGGTCCCATGACCTTGCGAGTGCGGCAGTGTTCGCACTGGCACCCGACAGCCCTACCGCCGATCAGGCCCCATTGCTTGGCGAACAGCCATACGCCGAGAAAGATCAGGATGAGCGGCCAGAAACGATCCAGACCGAATTCAAAGAGCCCGGCAGTGTGCAAGAGGAAGATCACTCCCAAGCCAATGAGGATGGCGGCCCCGGCGGGAACCTTGGTGCCTTCGAATTTCTCGCCGGCGCCAAACGTTTGCGCCAACCCGAATGGGTCCGGAGCAGGCTCCCCCATCTGGATTGCCTTCGCGCTGCGAACCGCGTCAATGATCTGGTAGACGTAGAAAAAGCCAATCAAGATCCCCAGAACCGTGATCACGTACCAGGGAAGATCGGAACTCACACCGAGGATCAGCAGGACCATGATGACGAGGTGCGACAGTCCCTTGGCATACTGGCCGGTGTACACCGCGCCGACACCGATGGGGAAAAACCCAGCGAGAATTCCGGCTACCGCCGGGTTCGGACCGGTGTTCAAAGCAGGTCGGGGCCCTGGCGAAGCAGACCCCATGGGCGGATAGACGGTCTGCACTGGGGGAACAAATCCTGCGGCCGGGGCGGTCCCTTCCATGCGCGCGGCCAGACACGCCTCACAGTAGATCACGCCGCGGACGTCGCGGGTGCATTGGTTACAAAGTGGCTTGCCGCATGTGCGGCAGAAGGCCACTGCAGCAACATCGTTGTGCGTGGCGCAGTTCATACGAACCTCCTGTACGTGGTCACCGACACTACAGGCAGATCGCGAAGAGATGAACCCTGAGGAGCGCTGGCCAGAATGAGATGGTTATCGGTCTGGCTGTAGTTGCGCTCCTGCTTCTGCTCGGGCTGTTGTGTTGTGTCGTTCTTGTCGTCTTTCTGTTTGGCCGGTCGAGACTGCCTGGGGCCGGGTTCGGCGGGCGCGACATTGCGCTTGATCTCACGCACGCGCGACTCGACTTCGTAAACGATCCGGACGTTTTCGTAGTAGCGCACAACACGCGCCTGCGTGTTGTAGTAGGTGTGCCGGATCGCGGATGGCCGCAGGCTGATCTGGCGCAGGTCGGCGGGTTTGACGCCGGCTACGGTCAGGCCCACCGACAGCGCGAAGAAGGCCATGCCGAATGACATGGCAAAGCGTGGCTGGCGGACCGTGGCCCAAATCGGCTCCAACAGAGAGGCCTGCGCGTGTTCCCACCAGGAAATGCGCGGCTGGGGAGAGCGCACGGTAGCCCGCAGGCGTTGGGTGTCAACGCCAGTTGTGGATGCCAGGATATTCGTGACCAGGCTGGCTGGAGGCTCCACCTCCGTGAGACCTTTCAGCCAGTTGCGGCCCGCCTCAGCTTCAGCGAGCAGCGGTCCGCACGCCCTGCAAACCCGGGCGTGGGCCTGGAAGCGGTCGAGTCCGGGCCCGCTTAGGACGCCGTCGAGGGCGTCGGAGAGCAGGAGATCGAACTCGTTACACTGCATTCCGTTACTGGTGTGGTCTGGCATCACATCACCTGCCTATAGGTACGTTGTAAGAGCCTGGCAAGTTCCGCCCGCCCTCTATTTATTCGCGATTTCACGGTACCCTCCGGAACCTTCAAAACGGCGGCAATTTCACGGTAGTCCATATCTTGTAAGTCCCTTAGAATCAATGCTTCCCGAAGCTCTGGGGAAAGTTTCGCCAAGGCGGCGTGGACGGTCTCGCCGACCTCCCGGCTGCGTACGTGCGCGTCCGGGGGAGCGGATTGGTCTGGAATTTGCTCGCTGAGCGGCTGCGCGTCCTCGTGCTCGGAGGCAGCCGTGTCCATGGAGTCTGTTATTCGGTCCTGCTTGGTCTTGCGGAAATGGTCGACCAGCAGATTGCGGGTGATGGTTGTAACCCAGGTGACGAACGCCCCCTTGGTGTGGTCATAGCTCGAAAGCGTGCGGTACATCTTGATGAAAACATCCTGGGTAAGGTCCCGGGCGTCATCGGGCGATCCGGCAAAGCGATAGCAGATGTTGTAGATGCGGCGGTTATAGGTTTGCACGATTTCCTCCCAGGCGGTGGCGTCACCGGCAATACAGCGCCGGACCAGCATCGCGACGACCTGGACGTCTTCCACTTGTACTCCCCGGAAACCTGCTTAAACCCTTGAGACTTCTGCTTGGATGATCGAACAGCTGGAGAGACCTTTCCAAGCACTATCCACAAGACAGTACGCGATTGTGGACGTTGAAGTTCGCGGCTATGGGACCATGAGTGCGAAACAGGGCATTGTAGCAGTGCGCCGAACGTATTATGGCCATGGTGTTCGGGAATATCTGGCGCTGCGTGGTCCAGCGCCCTTAATGCTTTGTTAACACTGGTCTGCTACCATGGAATTGGATCGGAATGCCTTTTCGGAGGTGTTTATGATTCCTCTCTCTTCCGCTGTTTCCGGCGGACTCACCTGGTCAAACATTGCGCGCAATCGAGGCTACGAACTCAAACTGAATGGCGAAGTTGTGGGCACGCTGCGGCATCCCGGAGTCTTCTCGGCGCGTTTTTTTGCTGAAACCGAAGACGGGCACTGGGCCTTTTGCCGGGACGGTTTACTGGGGACCGGCGCTCGCATCCTGGAGTCGTCGTCTCAACAGCAGATTGCGAAGTTCCAGCCAGGGTGGGGCGGCGGCGGGATTCTGACTTTCGACGACGGTCAGACATTTCACCTGGAGTGCAAGGGATTGTGGCATCCGGTATGGAGCGTGATCGGTGAAGACGGTCAGGCAATCCTGCGTTTACACACGCGTGAAAAAGCCGTCAACCTGCCAACGGGTGTGGCCGTGCCACAAAGCCGGCTTTGGCTGCTGATCATGTTTGCGTGGTACCGCATACTACAGGCCGAAGAAGACGTGGCAAGCGCGGCGATGGTGGCCTGATCGCCGCGTCGTAGCGTCAGGTGGCCACATTCCAGTTCGCACTTCTCAGCCGATATCTCAGCCTAAGACGTTGGAGTGAATTTCAGGTTGATGAAAGCTTCGCGCTGCAAGGGGCGATTCTGCCGCTCGGCGGGCAGATAGTAAGCGCGCCACACGACGTCCAGCGCGGTCCGCAAGATGATTTCATTCTTCACGCAGAGCCCGAGCAGGATCCAATGTCGCAGCACGGCGAGCTGGTAACCACGATGCCGTGGCGGCAACGAACAAGAACAGGATCGCAACTACACCGAAAGTTGCGGGATCGGTCGCCTGAACTCCCACTAACATTGCCCGCAAAAGTCGCGTTAGCACAAATGCGCCGATCAGTCCTGCGGTAACGCCGACTGCACTGAGGCGGAGTCCTTGCCCAACAACGAGGTGGAAAATCTGGTTTGGTGCCGCACCCAAGGCCATGCGCACACCGATCTCGGAAGTGCGCTGCCGTACAGCAGTCGAGAGCACGCCGTACAGCCCCACCCCTGCGAGCACGCCGGCGATGATTGCAAACACGCTTATCAGAATTAGGGCGAAGCGGGTGCCAGCCTGTGCGTGTGAGACTAGATCTTCAACCGGTTGCATCTCCGAGACCAGAAGATGCGGATCCGTTTCTTTAATCGCGGCACGAACTGCGCTTCCGTAATTTGCCGGATCATTCCCCGTTCGAATCGCCCAGGAATTGACTCTGCCGGATCCTGCGAATGCATCGGTAAAATAAACCTGTTCGCGTCCTGGCTCTGCCAGCGAGACGGCATGCTGATGCGCAACCACGCCAATTACTTCGACCTATTCCGCCTCGGGCGTGCGGAGGCGGATCAGAATACGCCCACCCACGGCGGACTGCCCGTGGAATGCTTTGTTCGCAAGGACGTCATCAATCACCGCCACGTTACGGCCGGGTAAGTTGTCGGCATCCGTAAAAAAGCGGCCCGCCAACAAACGCATGCGCATGGTTTCAAAGTAGCCAGGGAGAACAATTTCATGATCCGCCGCTTGAAATTTGCCAGCGTCCGAGAGAGCTTCTTCGGTGCCCCACCGTATTGGACTGAAGCCTCCCGCAAGAGGAAAAGGATCGGAAGCTGTCACGCTCTCGACTCCCGGGATGGCCCGCAAACGATCCTGGATTTGACGGATGAAAACAGCTCGCTTTTCTGGCGCGTCTCCTCCGCGATTCCCAGCAACTTGGAAGGTCAACAGCCGGTGCGGGTCGAAGCCAGGATCGATGCGCTGCAGTTCGAGGAAGCTGCGAAACATCAATCCCGCTCCGGCGAGCAGAACGAAGGAGAGAGCAACTTCGACCATTACCACCGCATTGCGCAAAGAGCTCCCGCCTAGAAGTCCGGCATTTCGGCTGCTGCCGCGCAATAGAGTCGTGACTCCTGGCTTCGAAGCCCGCCAAGCCGGCAGCATGCCGAAAATGGTTGTCGCGGCCAGACACGCAATGGCAGTGAACCCAAGCACAAACGAATCGATTCGGATCGTCTCGAGGCGGGGAAGATTCGCTGGGGCGAGAACCCGCAGTTCGTGAATTCCGATCCATGCCAGAGCCAGCCCCCCAAGCGCGCCCATGGCGGTGAGCAGAAAGGCTTCAGTCAGGAGGGAAATGATCAGGCGCCACCGATTTGCACCGAGAGCCGCGCGTACCGCGAGTTCCCGTTCGCGCAACGAAGCCCTTACCAGCAGAAGATTGGCCACGTTGGCGCAGGCAATCAACAGCAGGAAAATTGCCGAGCCCATCAGCGCCAGAATAGCGGGCCGAACGTCTGAAACTAGGTGCTTCCGCATGGGCTCAACGTGGATGAAATATCCCGCGGTTCTCTCAATGAGAAAATTCTTACGCGCTTCAGCCGCCACGTTATCGGCCGCCGCTTGCGCTTGTTCGACTGATACGCCTGGTTTCAGTCTGCCCACCGGGCGAATCGAGAACCCATTACGGTCAGCGGCATCGTACCCCAGGCGATTGGCTATCCAGATGTTCGGTGCGGCTTCTTCGTCCGCGTCCGGGGGAAAGTACAGGCGAAAGCGCGGAGCCAGCACACCGACAATGACCGGGCTGGGTTGGCCGCCTGCCAGCATGGGATGACCAAGCACAGCCGGGTTGCCGCCGTAGCGTCGCTGAAAATACTCGTAGCTGAGAATCGCTATGAATGGCAGCCGCGATGGTGGCTGCTGACCAGCTTCGGGCGGCGCGGCAGGTTGTGGGATGCCGTCCTCGTCGTAGAAGTCGCGGCCGAGGACGATTCGACCGCCCAACAAGCGGAAGAAATTCGTGGTGACGATTGCCACACGAGTCTGCTCCGGCGTACCGTCTTCGAGAGGAATGACATTACGGAATGAGAAAACGCCGGCTAAGTCCTCGAAAACAGTTTTCGTCCCGTCCCGCAGATCGATAAAGTCGGCATTGGAAAATGGGAGGTCACGAACATGTCGCTGGCGCAGATCCATGCCGGCGACCACAACACGGTCAGGATCCTTGTATGGAAGAGGCCGTAACAGCACGCCGTTGGTAACACTGAAAATCGCCGTGGTCGCACCCAGGCCCAGCGCCATTGTCGCCACAGCCGTCAATGTGAACAACGGGTTCTTACTCAGCACCCGGATTGCAATCTTGAGATTTTGCAGCACCATGCTTGGACCCTCAGCACGTGTGGCTTTCGATTATTGCCCTGTTTATACAACAAGGGAATTCGAGAATCGTTTATTTGATCGCGAATTGTTGGTCGCTCCCGAATGACGCGCAACTCGGAAGCCAATCCATTGCCTATTCGCTGGTGAAGTAATCCACGGTGACGGGATTTTCAAACAGCGAATAGTCGCGGGTGACCACGGTGATGCCGCTTTCAGTCACGAAATAGCGCTGGCGGTCGGCTTCGGCGTCGTAGCCGATAGTGGTGCCTTCGGGGATATGGACGTCGCGGTCGAGGATTGCCTTGCGGATGCGGCAACGGCGGCCGACGCTGACATGCGAGAACAGGATGCAGTCGTCCACTTCGGAATAGGAGTTGACGCGCACGTCGGGGGAAAGAATTGAGTTCTTTACGATGCCGCCGGAGACGATGCATCCGTTGGACACGATGGAATCGAGGGCGGTGCCGGTGCGGCCGGATTCGGCGAAAACGAATTTTGCCGGTGGATACTGGCGCTGGTGCGTGCGGATCGGCCACTGTTCGTCGTAGAGGTTGAAGATGGGCGACACCGAAACGATGTCCATGTTGGCTTCGTAATAGGCCTCGAGCGTTCCCACGTCTCGCCAGTAGAGAGCTTCCTTCTTGTTCTCATCGACGAAATCGTAGGCGTAGACGCGATAGTCGTCGACCATACGGGGCAAAATGTCTTTGCCGAAGTCATGGCTGGACTGGGGATTCTCTGCGTCCTTGAGCAGCACGGGAATGAGCACGTCGGCATTGAACAGATAAATGCCCATTGACGCCGCGACCTTGGCGGGATTAATAGGGGAGCGCAGCGCTGTGGTTTTCGGCTTTTCCTCGAAGCCCTTGATGCAGCCATCTTTGTCGACATCGACCACACCCAAGCGGAAGGTCTCTTCCGGATCGATCTGAATGGTCGCCAGCGTAATATCGGCGGCCGAATCCTGGTGCTGCTTCATCATCTTGCCGTAATCCATCTTGTAAATGTGGTCGCCGGAAAGAATGAGGACGTGTTTGGGTTGCTCCGAGCCAATGGAATAAATGTTCTGATAAACAGCGTCGGCAGTGCCCTGATACCACTGGTCGCTCACCCGCTTCATGGGAGGCAAAACTTCCACAAACTCGCCGACCTCGCGGCCCAGGATGTTCCAGCCTTCACGGATGTGCCGGTTGAGCGAAAGCGCTTTGTACTGGGTGAGGATGTAAACGCGGCGCAGGTCGGAGTTCAGGCAATTGGAAAGAGTGATGTCAATGATTCGATAGATGCCGCCGAAGGTGACTGCGGGCTTGGCCCGGTCGCGAGTGAGAGGATAAAGTCTCTCGCCGGTGCCGCCTGCCAAAAGAACCCCGAGAGTATCTTTCATTACTACCCCTCAGATTCCGTTCCGGCTGTTTACCCGCCGGAATCTCGCTTTCCGCACGGCAGATGCGAAAAGAAAACAGTAGATGGTAGCACAGGTCGGCAAGGTTGCTAACGCTTCCGTTAGACGGCCAAGTCCGAATGATTCTTCGAGCGCTGGCGGGCCGATTGGGAGCCCTGATTGGCTGCGTGCAGTATTGGCTGGGCGCAGTCTGGCCAGCGAAAGGACTCTCGGCGTTGGGGTTACTTCCCTTTGTCGGGCCTGTCGGGATCGTGCTTCTCTTCTTCAATCTTGATGCGGAGTGACTTCAGGAATTTGAGATCCTGATCGTTGATCTTGAACTCAGGATTCGTGGACAGAGTCGTAACGAGCGAGGTCTTGTCGGGGGACTTTTCGCCCTGCTTACTGACGCCGATGGTGGCTTCGAGGACCAGGAAAATGTCGTAGCCACCTTCCTTGATGCGGGAGACAACTTCAGAGATCTGCTCGGAATCGGACAAAGATTCGTTGATGGCGTCGCCGAGCTCTTTCATGAGTTGCTTCAGTTGTGGATCCACTGTGTCCCCCCGGACTGAATCGCCAGCCTAACAGATTAGATGCCATCGGCAGCCGAACGGTTCGCTGCTCGCTCCGTTGCGCCATTGTATCCCCGCAGGCTGTTAAAATCGAGGCCGTGAACAAGGTTTCTGCTTTACGCAAGCTGGGGGTGGTGGCGCGCGTCGCCGGACAGCAGGCCGGACGCAGCCGCACGTTCAGCGCAGTGATGAGCGGGGTCCGCGCCACCGCACGATCTTTCGGGCTCGCGGCACACCAGTTGTGGCTGGAGGTAACAGGCACAGTGTTTCTGGCGATGGCGGCCTTTGGCGGCATCGCGGGGGTCCGCGAGTATATGAAATATGAGGCCGGGCACGCGACCGCTGGACGGGTCGCTATCGCAGTTGGCTTCACCCTTACCTTTGCCTGGTTTGGGCTCAGTTCGTTTTGGAGGGTGAGAAGGAAAAGTCAGCGTCCGTAAGTTTGGTTTTGAATCGGCTGCGGCGAACGTGGCAGTTTCAGAGGTTGCCAGGTGGAACAATGACGGAGAAGGTGAAGACCCGCCCCGGTACTACGGAAATTGAAACTTCCTCGCATATTCCTGTGAATCCGCTTTACACTCCGGCCGATCTCAAAGGCTCCGACTACGAAAGCGAAGTTGGCTATCCCGGGGAATATCCGTTCACACGCGGGGTACAGGCCACCATGTACCGCGGCAGGCTCTGGACCATGCGGCAGTATGCGGGCATGGGCGATGCCGAGGAGTCGAACAAACGCTACAAGTATCTGCTGGCCAATGGGACCACGGGATTGTCGGTGGCGTTCGATTTGCCGACGCAGATTGGGCTGGATTCGGATAATCCATTGGCTGCGGGCGAAGTGGGCAAAGTCGGCGTTGCGATCGACTCGATTGAGGACATGCAGCGCCTGTTCGACGGCATCGGACTGACCAAGATTTCTACATCGATGACGATCAATGCGACCGCGTCGATCCTGCTCGGATTGTACGTGGCGGTGGCGCGGCGGCAAGGCGGGGACATCCGCAAGCTGTCGGGTACGGTGCAGAACGATGTGCTCAAGGAGTACATCGCCCGCGGGACCTACATTTATCCGCCGCAGCAGGCCATGCGCGTGATCACCGACATATTTTCCTGGGCCAATGATAACGTGCCCGAGTGGAATACGATTTCGATTTCCGGTTATCACATGCGCGAGGCAGGATCGACCGCGGTGCAGGAAGTGGCGTTCACGCTGGGCAATGGCATGGCCTACGTGGAAGCGGCGATCAAAGCCGGGCTTGATGTGGATCAGTTTGCGCCGCGGCTTTCTTTCTTCTTCAACGCGCACAGCAACTTTCTGGAAGAAGTCGCGAAGTTCCGGGCGGCGCGGCGGATGTGGGCGCGCATCATGCGCGAGCATTTCAAGGCGAGGAATCCCCGGTCGTGGATGTCGCGCTTCCATACTCAGACCGCTGGCTCGACGCTCACGGCACAACAACCAGAAAACAACATTGTGCGCACGGCGATTCAGGCGATGGCGGCCGTGCTGGGCGGCACGCAATCGCTGCACACCAACTCCTACGACGAGGCGCTGGCGCTGCCCACCGAACAAGCGGCGCGCATCGCCTTGCGCACCCAACAAATCATCGCCTACGAGTCAGGCGCGCCGCAGACCATCGATCCGCTGGCGGGATCGTATTACGTGGAGTCCCTCACCAATGAGATTGAGAAGCTTGCGGCCGAGTATCTGGGGAAGATCGAAGTTCTTGGGGGGATGCTGAAGGCGATCGAGCGCGGCTTCGTGCAGCAGGAAATTCAAAATGCAGCCTATGAATACCAGCAGGCGGTGGATGCCGAGCGTGCCATCGTGGTGGGAGTAAACCGGTTCGAAGTCGAGGAAGAAAAACCGATTCCGATTCAGCGGATCGATCCGGCACTCGAACCGAAGCAGGTGGAACGCGTGCGCGCTCTGCGAGCGAAGCGGGACGCCGGTCCGTGGAGGGCGGCGCTGGCAGGTGTGGATGACGCGGCGCGGTCCGGCGACAATGTCATGCCGCGCATATTGGCTGCGGTCGAGGCCTGCGCCACTGTGGGAGAAATTTCCGACGCAATGCGGCGTGTCTTTGGGGAGTACAAGGAATCTGTGGTGATCTAGCGAGGCGGCGCCGCTGTCATTTTGCGGACAAAGCCTGCCCTGAGCCTGCCGAAGGGGGCGCCCGCGCCACATGGGCTACGCAGGTTGGGCCTGCATCTCAGCGACTACAGCATCGAGGTGAGCCAGCGTTTCTTCCACCGTCAGTGAATACATCTCGCGGCCAACGCCTTCGCCCGCTTCCAGAGCCGTCTTCAGATAGTGTCCGGCGATCTCCTGGGCCAGCGAATCTGTGATGGCCTTTCCGGTGCGCTTCTTGTATTCCACCCACGCCGGATGTGGCAGGGCTACCCAGACTTTCCGGCCATCCACCAGAAACTTGATGTCGACCGCGTCGGCGTGGCGCGTGGCAATGGCGACGATCATGGCCTGATAGACGGAATGCACCTGTTTCTTCGTCCAGCGATCGGTGGCGGTGAAGTTCGCAAACATGAATAAAACTATAGCGGAGTGCCTTGGACTCGGGCAAACCGCAAAGCGGTGTAAGCGACGTGCGCCTCGCGCTTTCTTGACCCCGCGCTGCGCCCGCTGATAATGTCTGCCTTCGCCCGAGGAACCTGCTAATGCTCAAGAGAAACCTATCCTGGATCGCCCTTTTTTTCTGCGCGGTGGCAGCCCAAGCGGCAACCGCAAAGCCTGCTGCCAAGCCTGCAAGCCAGCGCTTTGAAATTTCGTTTGCCAAGGAGATGAGCGCGGCACCGCTGGACGGCCACATTCTGCTGCTGATCTCCAATAATGACGAAAAGGAACCGCGCTTTCAGATCAGCTTCAAGACTTCGGATTCGCAGCAGGTCTTCGGCGTCGACGTTGACGGACTCGCACCGGGAGCGGCTGCTGTGATTGACACGGCAACGTTGGGCTATCCCTCCGAGAGCCTGAACGATGTCCCGGCGGGCGACTACTGGGTGCAGGGCGTCTTTAACATCTACGAGACGTTTCACCTCGGCAACGGGCGCACGCTCAAGTTGCCGCCCGACAAAGGCGAAGGCCAGCACTGGCAGGTGAAGCCCGGCAATCTGTATAGCAAACCGCAGAAGGTACACATCGATCCCAAGTCAGGACTAACAATCCGTATCTCGCTCACCGAAAAAATCCCAGCCGTAGAAGACGATCCTAAGGTGGTTGACTCGGTCGTGGGATGGGACGCCGCCAACGACGAGCATGCCATCGTGGACAACAAGTGGGTCAAGCACATCCGCTTTCAAAGCGAACTGCTGACCAAGTTTTGGGGGCGTCCGACTTATCTCGGAGCCGTCATTTTGCTGCCTGACGGATGGGAAGAGCATCCAGACGCGCACTACCCGCTCATCGTCGAGCAGGACCATTTTCATCGCGACCTGCCTGCGGTGATCGCGTTCCGCACGCAGCCGCCAAGCGACGAACTGAAAGGCGGTGAACTAAGAGCAGCGCAGAACGGTTACAAGCTGTATCAGGATTGGACCGCGGGCCGCCTGCCGCGTGTCATCGTGCTCACTATTCAGCACGCCACGCCCTACTTTGATGACTCCTACGCCGTGAACTCGGAGAACGTTGGTCCCTACGGTGATGCCATCACCCAGGAGTTGATCCCATATGTCGAGAAGCAGTTTCGTGGCATCGGCCAGGGATGGGCGCGCGCCGTCTATGGCGGTTCCACCGGCGGTTGGGAGAGCCTCGCCTCGCAGGTGTTTTATCCCGATTTCTACAACGGGGCGTGGGTGTTCTGTCCTGACGTGGTGGACTTCCGCGCCTACATGACTACAAACCTGTACGACGACAAGAACGCTTTCTGGATCGAGAGTCCGTACGCACGCGTGCCCCGGCCATCCATGCGGCAAGCGGACGGGCTCGTGCTCTCGACCATGGAGCAGATGAATCGCTACGAACTCGTGCAGGGAACGCACGGACGTTCCGGCGAGCAATTCGACATTTGGCAGGCAGTGTTCAGCTCGGTCGGGGACGACGGCTACCCAAAGCCCATCTTCAACAAGCGGACGGGAGAGATCGATCATGAGACCGCGAAATACTGGAAGGAGCATTACGATCTCAGCGCAATCATGCAGCGCGACTGGAAGACGCTGGGCCCTAAGCTCGCGGGCAAACTGCACTTCTATGTCGGCGAGGCGGACTCCTTCTATCTGGATCGCGCGGTGCATCTGCTGAAGGGTTTTCTCGACACGACCACGGACCCGTACTACCACGGCAGCTTCGAGTTCGGCGTGCGCAAGCCGCATTGCTATCCGGGAGACTACGATCCGGCGGTAGGATTCAACCAGCATTACTGGCCGGAGATGGTGAAACACATGGAGGAGACCGCTCCGCCGGCCGCGGACTTGAAGAGCTGGAAGTACTAGCCGCACGGCGCCTTCAGGTAACATGGACGGGTGCCAACCTGGGCCCCGAATAAAACCAAGCTTACGATTCTTCGCGCGCGCCATCTGAGCCTGCTTCCTTGGCTGGTGCATGGCTTTTCCACGCGTGTAGGCGGATTCTCCCGCACATACGCTAAAGGCGATCTCAATCTTGGCTTCACCAAGCACGATGCCCGTGCTGCAGTCGAACGGAACCGCGCCGCGTTTCTGCATGAGATCGGAGCGGTCGTCGGCAAGCGGCGCGGTTCGCGTAGCGCCACCAGTTCGCTGTGGCCGCTGATCACGCTGCGCCAGATTCACTCCGATATTATTCGTCGCGTAGATTCGACTCCTGAAGAGCCACTCACGGGAGATGGGCTCATCACCGCCACTCCCGGCCTGCTGCTTGCGATCCAGACTGCCGACTGTCTGCCGGTGATTCTGGTGGACACCAAGCGGCATGTGGTCGGCGTGTTTCACGCTGGCTGGCGCGGCACGGTGAAACGCATCGTCGAGAAAGGTGTAGGCGAGATGCATCGCTGCTTCGGCAGCCGCCCTCGCGATCTGAAGGCCGCGATTGGTCCCGGCATTCGGGGCTGCTGCTACGAAGTCGGGGAGGAAGTTCGCATCAAATTCGAATCGCAGTTCGCGTACGGGGCCAGTCTGTTCCGGGAGGTCAAAGAATCGGATCCGGTACGTGAAAAGTATCCACTTCTGTTTCTAAGCGCTCGCGCTCCCGGACACAGCGACCTGCCCAAGAAGATTTTTCTCGACCTGGTGGAAGCGAACCGCCAGCAGTTGCTGGCGGCCGGTGTGCCGGCGAAGAGCATCGAACCCTCTCCACTCTGTACCAACTGCCACCCGGGGTTGCTGTTTTCCTACCGCGCCGAGAAAGGCAAGACAGGGCGCATGATGGGAGTGGCTGGAATTCGGGAATGATGTCGGAGGTGGGACGCCCCCGCGGTAAATAGGCAGTGATTCGGTCGAGACCGTGCTCCGCCAGGTTAACGCGAGAATTCCCCTTTTCCTCCTCCCGCTCAGTGACGTAGAGTGGTGTGCGCTGACGGCACTTTACGCGACGCAACAGGAGGGATCATGGCTAGGACTCAGCGTTGGATCACTTTGATCTGTTGCCTTTTCGCCATGACGGCGTTTGCCCCGGCACAGACCAGAACGCCCGGCTTGTGGGAGTTGACCTCGACCACGACTTGGCAACAGTCTCCGTTCCCTGCGGGCATACCTGATCCAACTGGTGGAGGCGCGCACACAACTCGGTTTTGTGTCACGCAGTAGTATTTCGACAAATACGGCGCCATACTTCCGCAAATAAGTGGTTGTCGCGTGACCAACCTCGTCAAGAAGCCCAAGGGCATGACTGCCAACATGGCATGTACCGGAAGGATGAGCGGCAAGGTAACCTTGGAGTCCTCTTGGACCGACGACGAGCACGCCACGGGCAAAGTGCACTTTGCCGGATCGATGCAGGTTGGACCGAACAGCAAGCCGACAGAATGGACGAGCGCGTCGTCGTCGATCTACAAAGGCGCGGATTGCGGCTCTGTGAAGCCGCTTCCCATGCCGAACGAGTAAGCCCAAACGGACACCACGAGAATCCACCGCCATGGCGCGCCGGCTTCCCCATTGCCGGTTTTGCCGTGTGCTATCGTGTCGATGATCCGGCCATCTGATTTTCCGAGGGCTTTCCACTTGAAACCAAGACTCGCGGCAGGACTGCTCGCATTTGCATTCGGCTTTTCCTCTGTCGCAGCCTCGGCCCAAGTTTCGTCAACCCAGATCGATGCCATCTTCGCCTCGCTGAAATCCAGCAACGCTCCCGGCGCCGCCGTCCTTGTAATCCATAACGGAGAGCCCGTCTTCCGCCGCGGATACGGCGTCACCGATCTGCGCACGCTGCATCTGATCGATGCGAAAACGAATTTCCGGTTGGCATCGTTCACCAAGCAGTTCACCGCCGCAGCCATCATGCTCCTCGCTCACGACGGCAAACTGCATTACGACGATCACCTCACCGACTTCTTTCCCGAATTTCCGGCCTATGGAAAATCCATCACCGTCCGCAACCTGCTCAACCACGCCTCCGGACTACCCGACTACGAAGACATCCTGATGAAGCAGTATCCGAACACTCCGGAGGAAAGAATTCCTCAGATTCTCGACGCCGGCGTGCTGAAGTTGCTCGAGCAGCAGACTAGCGGCAAGTTTGCGCCGGGTTCGAAGTGGGAGTACAGCAACTCGGGCTATGCGGTGCTGGCGATGATCGTGGAAAAAGTTTCGAGCAAGACCTTCGGCCAGTTTCTTCAGGAAAGATTTTTTACTCCCCTGAAAATGAAGAACACGCTTGCCTACGAGAGGGGCAAGAACGAAGTGCCGCACCGCGCATATGGCCACAGCAAAGACAAAGACGGCTGGCACGAAACCGATCAGAGCCCGACATCAGCCGTCCTAGGCGACGGCGGCATTTATTCTTCGCTCGACGACTTGGCCAAATGGGACCGCGCCTTGCGCGATCACACCCTGCTGAGTGAAGCAGAAATGCGGCCGGCGCTGACTGCCGTGCAACCGACGGACGGTCCGGCGAAGTTTCCCGATGGCAAGCCCATGAGCTACGGCTTCGGATGGTTTCTTGATCCGTACCAGGGCCACAAACGCATGTCGCACGATGGCGAAACGATTGGCTTTCGCACCACGATCCAACGCTTTCCCGACGACAAATTGACGATCGTCATACTGGCGAATCGCGCCGACGCGGATCCGCAGGCCCTCGCGCTGAAGGTCGCGGATCTCTACCTGGGAACCAAGCCGTAGTGTTTTCCGCTGCGGGGCCCCGCAATGTTGACCTTGCCGAGGGGTTTTGCAAGATTGGTGCCCGTTGATCGTTCAAGGACAAGGGCTGCAGGAATGCACACGAAAGGAGCACTGTATGAACTCAAAACAGAACCGGCTGTTCGGAACGATAGCACTTTCATTGGCGCTCGGTGGCACGGTGACTTCACTGCCAGAGTCTGCGCCGGCGATTCAAAAGAGCGTCGGTAGCCGCTTCATTCCGGCAATGGCAACAGCGGCACCAAGCCCTTCGATGAAGCCGGACCAAGTGAACGCCGCACGATGGGACAAAGCCTGGACGAACCTGGTTAATGATGCCGAGCAGACATTCACGCCCTCGATGCCAAGGTTGTTGGCAGTCGAGGTGGAATTGGTCGTAGCGAATGCCGGTCCGGCTGAGGATGACTTGACGCTGACGGTGCTGGATACGACGGGACAAGCGGTGGCAGTCATGACAGAGACGGTCCAGACATCGGATTGCGACCACACGATGTTTGTGATCCCGAAAGATGGGATCGACGTAACCCCCGGACAGACCTACCGGCTAAAGTTGACCGGAGGAACTCTATTTGGGTGGAAGTATGTCCTCGGCGGATACAAAAAGGGCGCTGCGACGTTCAACGGAAGACCGCTCCTGCCGAAGGCCCGGAGCACGTTTTTGTTTCGCACGTTCGGTGCCGATTGACACTCAGTCGCAGCGACATCCTGGTGTGGGTCCTACGAGGTTGGAGGCGCCGAAGTCGTTGGCGGTGCGGGAGTTGCTCCCGCCGTGCCGTCGCCCTCGTTCACCAGGTCCTTTAACTCCTTGCTGGGCTTGAAAAACGGAATTTTCTTCGCGGGTACTTCCACGCGCTCGCCGGTCTTGGGATTGCGACCGACCCGGGGCTTGCGCTGGCGGGTGCGGAAGCTGCCAAAGCCGCGGATCTCGATCTTGTCACCGGCGCGCAGAGAGCGCACCACGCTGTCAAAGATCGTCTCCACGATCACTTCACTGTCTTTGCGCGTAAGCTCTGCCAAACGCGAGACTTCGTCAATCAGATCGGCTTTGGTCATAAGGCCCCTCTCATGCCCTGGCTAGAAACTCGAATCGAGTATTGGTCGTGCGATGGCATTTTGCGTGGATCCTCCCGGAAACCCGAATGCAGCCCGCCAGCATGCATAACCTTCTCAAATTTCAGGGGTTGTCCGCAAGTGGGAACCTGGAGTCACAAGTAACTCCGGCGGAGAGCGAATCCAAGTCAAAGGTCTTGACGGGAACGCAGGACCCGCAATAACCTTCCCGCAAAGCCAATCCTCTTGCGGAGGCGTCCCGCGATGCGCAGCACAGTATTCGGACTGCTGACTGCAGTACCTCTGCTCTGTGCCTTCGGCATCCTGGGCACTCAGAAATCGGATCAGCAGGCGGTGAAGGATTTCGAAATCGAAGGAGTGGGCTTGTTCCAATGCCAGTGCCTGGCCTTTGCCTGCCCGTGCCAGACCAATGGAGCTCCAACTCACGGAACGTGCTACGCCGCGGACGTCGCCCACATCAAGACTGGTCACTACGGTAAGGTCAGGCTAGACGGGCTCAGCATCGCCATGGTCGGCGACCTGGTGGACGCACAACCCGAGCGGCTCTTCGCCACAATTTACCTGGATGCCAAGGCTTCCACCGACCAGCGTGAAGCGCTCACCAAAATCGTGCAGTATATGAACGAGGGTTACGTCGCCGTGCCCGGTGAGCCGGCGGTGCCACTTCGCAACATCAGGCCCGTACTGTTCGAATTCTCCGAATCGGCCGACAAGACTACCTATGGCGTCACCATTCCCGGCATCCTTGAAGAACAGGCGATCCTGAAGTGCAACTCTGAAGGGAAGCCTGCCTCGTCGATCACGGCGATGGATCCATGGAGCAACACTGTCCACAACGCAGAAAACGTCGCCTTCCGATATCACGATCAGGATGCCGGCAAAGCGTGGGATCAGTCAGGACATTACGCCAACTTGAAGTACTTTCATCTCACGAAGCAGATGTACGACGAGAAGCAAATGCTGGGTCAACTAGGGGATATGTCCGGCGCGTGGACGCCAGCGCAGAAGGAAATCATCCGCAAACAGGGACTGAAGGAGAAGTGATCGATTTGATCATTTCCAAAGGTAATAGAACCCCACCTGCTGTTCCAGCATCTTCTCGCGCCCGGGCAGGAATTGGGAAACATCGCCCAGCAGAAGATCCATCAGAGTCTTGCGCTCTTTTTCCGGGCGCACCAGCGTGGGCTCACCCTTAATGCCGACCGACTTTGCTGTCTCGGCGACCGCCGTCTCAAAGTCACCGACGCTATCGATCAGCTTCATGGATGCGGCTTGCTCTCCGGTCCAAACCTTGCCATTGGCGATTGACTTTACGTCTTCAAACTTCAGGCCGCGCCCCTCGCTCACGGCCTTAACGAATTGCCCGAACATGTTATCGATCAGCGACTGCATGTAAGCCTGCTCGCTGGGAGTGAGATCGCGGGCCGGGTTTCCGGTGTCTTTGAATTCGCCGGTCTTGAGCACCACGTCTTTGAGCTTGGCCCACTTGAGCAAATCGCCGTAATTCACCCACTGCGCGATCACGCCAATGGATCCGACGATGCTACCCTGATCGGCATAAATCTTGTCGGAGGCCGAGGCCACGTAGTAGGCGCCGCTGGCGCCCACGGTTTCAATGGACACCACGATGCGTTTCTTCTTCTCGGTGCGAATACGCTTAACCTCGCGATAAATTTCCTCTGACGCCGCCACGCCGCCGCCAGGGGAATTCACGTGCAGAATGATGGCCTTGATGGAGGAGTCGTCGCCAAACTTCTTGAGCTGGCCCACCACTGGCTGCGGAGAAAGAATGACGCCGTCAAGATCGACCACGCCAATGCGGTCGCCGAAAGCAGTGATGCCGGCGTCCGCTCCGCCCGCGTGCAGCGTCAGGTATACCAGCGTGAATACGGCCAGCACGAAGAGGAAAAAAGCTCCTCCGCCAATCAGAACCCAGAGCAGGGTGCGCGAGCGTCCTTCAGACATGAGGAAAGTTTAGCACTTAGCGGGATTGGGCAACGATCCAAAGCGGCACTGGCCTAAAGAGTCACGATCTTCAGCGCAGCGTGATGCACACCCACCTCAACCGGCGTGCGACACACATATTCTCCGTCGGCATAAACATCGAGCGGATGTTCGGTCTCAACCCGTAGGCGGCTGGCATGGAAGTACTTGACTTCGCGGACGCTCAGATGGTGGCCGCTATAAACCTTCGGGAACAAGCGAAACAGCCGGAAGGGAGCGACCGCTCCAACGATGCAAACGTCCAGCAGGCCATCGTCCATTTTGGCCTGAGGCGCGATCTTCATCCCGCCACCATACAGGGGAGTATTGGCGAAAGCGGCCAAGAGGGAAGGCTGATCACTGCGGATGGTCCACTCGTTGTTTTCAGCTGTGGTTTCGACGGGTGTCAGAATTCTCATCGGCAGCGGCGAAAAAGTGAAAATCGTAGGAGCGAGACTCAGCACGTAGCCGCCGTGCCCACGCAGCCAGCGGGGCAGGCGGTTGGCACGCTGGGCCACTTCGCCATCCAGGCCAACGCCCGCGACGCAGCAGAAGTACCGGGGCCCGTGTGGCGCGGGCGCCTCTCCCCCGCTTTGCATGGCAGAGATTAATCCCAAATCAATGCTGCGCACACTGGCCGGGCTGCCGCAGAATTTTCGCCACGCCGCGAGCGAATCGCGCACGCGCCGTAATCCGAGTGAGCGAGCAAAGTCATTCCCACTGCCCGCAGGAACGACCAGCACAGGCAAACCTAGATTCACCAGTTGGCTGAGGTGACGGTGAACGGTTCCGTCACCGCCGAAGAGCAGAATGACGTTGACCCGATCCGCCGCGGTTGGCATCCCGATTCGCCAATCGATCCTCGTGTCGCCTGCCTTATCTTCCTGAAATGGTCTAAGGTCTGCGGAAGAACATCCCAGACCGAGAATGGCCGCGGCGCGCATTGGATGTGCAGAGAGTAACAGAGCGGAGACCGCGGGGCGGAGATCGAATTATCCCGCCGGCCTGGTTTCCATTGAAGATGAGAACGAGTGTTTCATCTACGGGAACTTCCCCGATTCCCCAAAACCGCAGACTGCCGGCATGATGGTGGAAAGTGGCTCTGAGGGAGCTTTGGCATGCTATACCGCAGGCCGAAGGCATGCGCTATGTTGCCTTGCGCTTAGTTTGATGCTGGGTGGGGTGGCGGAACTAGCTCGACTGTCCATAGCGAAGCTCCCGCAATGACTAGGCAACCCTCGAACCAGACTGTCACCGTCGGCCAGACGGCAACGTTTTCCGTTGGGGCGACAGGCTCCGCGAGGTTGAACTACCAATGGCAGAAAGCAAACACAGCGATCGCAGGCGCGACCTCGTCCAGCTACACGACTCCAGCGACCACGGCCTCCGACAATGGCTCACAATTCACAGTGGTCTTGAGCAATTCGGCTGGAAGCGTGACCAGCAACGTGGCCACGTTGACGGTCAGTGCCGCGCGGACCTCCACCACCGATGTGTTGACCTGGCATGACGACATTGTCCGCACCGGGCGTTTTTCCTTATATATCGTTTAACGATATAATATGTAAGCACTATCGCGGCACGATACAATCGGCGGCATGAAAGAGCTTACCCTGTCGGATTACCAGGCTCTGGCCGAGTTCCGGTACCAGATTCGGAAGTTCTTGCGGTTCAGCGAGCAGGCGGTGAGGGCGGCGGGCATCGAGCCGGGCCAGTACCAAGTCATGCTGGAGATCAAGGGGATGCCGGAGGGAGTACGGCCGCCGATCCGGGAATTGGCTAACCGGATGCAGATTCAGCATCACAGCGCGGTGGAGTTGATCAACCGGCTGGAGAGCGGGGGATACGTCCGGCGAGAACGGGGCCATGACGACCGGCGCGAAGTTTTGCTGGCGCTGACGCCGAAGGGCGAGAAGGTACTCAGCGAACTTGCATTGCATCATCACCAAGAGTTGCGCACTGCGGCGCCGGATTTGGTCATGGCGTTGCGGCGGGTGATGCAAGGCGGGAAAACCGGTGCGCGAAAATCTACGGCAACTCATCTGGGGAAATCTACGTGATGAACCGGACGTACAGGCGCCAGGGGCGTATGGCAACGCCCCCTGCCATGCATGCTTCGCCATCACCTGATGCGACGCAAGCAGAGACGTTGCAAGCAACGTCTCTACGAGGGGATTTATTTATTCATGAGCAATAACGGACAACCAACCGTGCGCAAGGATCGCACGGTGCTCGGCGCTGGACTCACGACGCAAGCAATCGTGGACGCGCAGCCGGCGCAGTTTCGCATTGTGCTGGTGTCGTTTCTGGCGGCCGCGATCGGATTGGTCGCGGGCATTGTGGCATACGCGCTTTACAAGCTCATCGGGCTGTTCACCAATCTTTTCTTTTTTCATCGGTGGTCGACGATTTTCAGGAGCGTGGGATCCCATCATCTTGGAGCTTGGGTCATTCTGGTTCCGGTCATTGGCGGGTTGATTGTGGGAGTGATGGCCAAGTATGGATCCTCCAAGATCAAGGGGCATGGGATTCCGGAGGCGATGGAAGCGGTGTTGACCAACCGCAGCCGCATCGAGCCCAAGGTGGCGATTCTGAAGCCGATATCGGCGGCGCTTGCGATCGGCACTGGAGGGCCGTTTGGCGCGGAAGGACCGATCATCCAAACGGGCGGAGCGATCGGGTCGCTGGTGGGACAGGTGTTGCACACAACTGCGGTCGAGCGGAAGGTTCTGCTGGCTTGCGGCGCAGCGGCGGGTATGTCGGCGACGTTTAACACTCCAATTGCGGGAGTGATACTTGCGATTGAGTTGCTGCTGTTCGAATTCAAGTCGCGGTCGTTTATTCCGCTGGTGATTGCGAGCACGCTGGCGACCGCGGTTCACATGCAACTTTTGGGTCCGGGGCCGATGTTTCAGGTGGGAGCGATGGACTTCGGGATCCCGCGTGCGCTGCCGTTTTACCTGGTGCTGGGGCCACTATGCGGAGTGGCCGCCGTGGGCTTGAGCAAGGCACTCTATTGGGTAGAGGATTTTTTCGAGAAACTGCCATTCGACGAATTGTGGTGGCCGGCGATTGGAGCGCTGGCGCTGGGCATCATTGGATTCTTTGTACCGCGCGTGTTTGGCGTGGGATACGACACGATCGGGGACATTCTCAATGGGCAACTGGTGTGGAAACTGTTGTTGGTGGTGATGATCGCAAAGTTTGCGGCGCTGGTGATTTCGCTGGGATCGGGAACATCGGGTGGGCTGCTGGCCCCGACGTTCATGTGGAGTGCGGCGATGGGCGGACTGTTCGCCATGGTGGGAAATCACGTGTTCCCTTCCGCACATCTTTCCCCTGGGGCATTTGCGCTGGTGGCAATGGGAGCGGTGTTTGGGGCGGCGTCGCGGGCGACCTTTTCTTTCATCATTTTCGCGTTTGAGATTACGCGGGACTACAACTCCGTGCTGCCCCTGATGCTGGTGGCGGTGATTGCGGATGGGATTGCGATGCTGTTCATGCCCACGAGTTCGATCATGACGGAAAAGCTGGCGCGGCGCGGGCTGCGCGTGCACCAGGATTACGAAGCGGATGCGCTGACGCAGGCCACGGTGGGCGAGACGATGGAGAAGGAAGCGCCGATGGTCGCAGCCGACACGAAGGTGGGAGCGCTGGCGGAGCGGATTGCGCGGCACGATCCGGCGGTGGCGAGGCACGAAGCGTTGCTGATTCTGGACGATGCAGGCAAACTCGTGGGAATCATTACTCGGGGAGATATTTTGCGGGCGCTGGATAAAGACTCTTCGGGGTCGGCAACGGTGCAGGAGGCGGGCAGCACGAAGCTTGTGGTGGCGTATCCGGATGAACTGGTTTCGGAGGCGGCAGCGAAACTGTTGCGCTACGATGTGGGGCGTTTGCCGGTGGTCGATCGTGCGGACGAGTGCAAAGTGGTGGGATATTTGGGACGCGCCGCGATTCTTGCGGCCCGCATGCGGCGCTTCCAAGATGAACACGTGCGTGAACCGGGATGGCTTGCCGTCTCGAAGTAGGGAAAGGGAGAGTCGGCGTCAGCAAGTGTAGTCTCGCGAGATGCGTCCATGCAATGGATTGCAATTCCATTCTGAATTTCCGCATAGTATCAATAGATGTTCGAATCGCAAGAAGGCAATACGAGCGCCGCAAAACGGATGGATCTCCGGCTGTATCTCAAGCAACAGCCGGTGATGCTCGTTTTGCTGGCGGTGTTGGGGGTGATATTTTTTCTGGCGGTGGCCGGGCTGTCGCGCGCCTATCACGCGCAGCGGGACGCTTTGGGCAACCGGTGGTTCAGCCGCGGAGTCGCGGACCTGAATGCGCGTCACTTTGACAGTGCGGTCACTGACCTTCGCGCTGCGCTGCTCTACTCGCGCGACGATTACGATTATCAACTCAACCTGGCAGAGGCTTTGATCGGGCAGAATCGAACCGGTGAGGCATATTCCTACCTGGTGAACCTGTGGGACCGGCAGCCAGAAAATGGCGTGGTGAATCTGGACCTTGCCCGGATCGCGGCGCAAAGAGGGCAAACGGAACAGGCTCAGCGTTACTACCACAATGCGATCTATGCGACCTGGCCCAGCGATCAGGAAGGAAAACGGCGCGACACGCGGTTGGAGTTGATCGAATATCTGTTGAGCATTAACGCGAAGGCGCAGGCGCAATCGGAGTTGATTGCGCTGGAGGAAAATCTGGAGGAGGACCCATCCCAGCAAAAACGGGTGGGCGATCTTTTTCTGCGCGCGCAGGACTACGAGCATGCGCTGGCCTCGTATCGGCTGAGCTTAAGGTCAGACCGGCACAATAAAGCAGTGCTCGCGGGGGCGGGATGGGCAGCGTTCCAACTCGCCCGTTATCCCCTGGCTGAGCGCTACCTGCAAGCGGCCATAGTCGGCAACCCCAGCGACACGCAAAGTGCGGACCGACTTAGGACCACGGAACTGGTGTTGCGAATGGACCCGTTTCGCCGGCAGATCTCAGTGGCGGAGCGCAACCGGATCGTGGTCGAGGCTTTTGCGACCGCAGGAAAGCGGCTCAGTTCCTGCGCCACGCCGAAGGCTTCTGTGGCGTCAACCAGGTCGCAACCGAGTTTGGGTGACAGCTGGGCAAAGATGAAGCCGCGTATCTCCGAGCAACAACTCCGACGGAATCCAGATCTGGTGGAAGAGGCCATGGACCTGGTGTTCGAGATCGAGCGTCAAACCAGCGCGAACTGCGGAACTCCGGCCGGGGCGGATCTGGCGCTGCTGCTAATCGCAAAACTGCACGAGGGGAGCTAGAGTGGATCTGGAGTTGAACTCTCAAACCGAGGTCGTGGAGAACGACCAACCCGTGGCAGCCAGAGCGATGAACGGGCACTCTCCTAAGGCTCTCTTGAAGTCGGTGTTTCGGGAAGAACGTTTCTTTCTGATCCTTTCCGTGTTCATCGGAATTTTTTCGGGGCTGGCGGTGGTTTGCTTCCGATTTGCCATTGGATGGTGCCGCCTTTATCTGTTGGGATCGGGGGCCGTGCTGTCGCCGACGCGGCTTCTGCTGGCGCCTACGCTGGCGGGGCTGGTGATTGCGGTGCTGGTGATTCATGTCTTCCCGCTGGCCCGTGGGAGCGGGGTGAATCAGACGAAGGCGGCGCTGTATATCTACAACGGGTACATTCCGTTTCGTACTGCAATCGGCAAGTTCATTACGGCCGCGCTGGCGATCGGATCGGGACACTCATTAGGGCCCGAAGATCCGTCACTGCAAATTGGTGCGTGCCTGGCCTCGGTGCTGGGGCGAAAGATGCGGTTGTCGCGGGATCGCATGCGGCTGATCGCTCCCGTCGGCGCTGCGGCCGGACTGGCAGCAGCGTTCAACGCGCCGATCTCCGCCGTGCTGTTCGTGATCGAAGAAGTCATCGGGCGTTGGACAGCGGGCATTCTTGGGTCGGTAGTACTTTCGGCGGTATCGAGCGTTGTGGTGATGCGGTGGTTTCTGGGATCGGAATCGCTTTTCAGGATTCCGGTGGTGCAACTGGAACGCCCATCGGAACTGATCGCTTATGCCATCCTCGGAATTGTGGGCGGGCTGGCTTCGGTCGTGTTTTCGATGGGTATCGCCGCGTTCCGGCCGAAGTTCAAAGCGCTGCCGCAGTGGACGCAGTATTTGCAGCCTGCGCTGGCGGGATTGCTCATCGGGATCATTGCGTGGCTGGGTGCGCCCCAGGTGATAGGAGCGGGCTACGAGGCGATGGACGAGGCCATGCATGGGCGCTTTACGTGGCAATTTCTGGCCATACTGGCGGGGCTGAAGATTCTTGCCACTCTGTTTTCATTTGTGAGTGGAACGCCGGGAGGGATGTTCGCGCCGACGTTGTTTATCGGGGCGATGCTGGGCGCGGCGGTGGGTGGAGCGGAGCACGTCGTCCTGCCGCATCTCAGCGGGTCGCCGGGGACGTATGCACTGGTGGGGATGGGAGTTCTGTTCGCCGGATTTCTGCGGGCGCCGATGACGTCGGTGTTCATGGTGCTGGAGGTGAGCGGCAACTACTCGATCATTCTGCCCGTGATTGTGGCGAATACGATCGCGTATGTCATTTCTCGCGGACTGCAGCCGATTGCGATTTTCGACGCTCTGACGCGCCAGGACGGACTGGAATTGCCGTCGATGGAAGAACAGCGGGAAGAGGGCATCCTGCGCGTGGAAGATGCGATGCGTCCGGCGGAAGGTCCGGTGCTGGATGCACAGGACACGGTGGATCGGGCGCTTCGGGTGGCGGAGCCTTCCCCTGCCGATGAACTTTTGGTTCGGCTGAGCCCAAGCGGGTGGAACAGCGTGACCAAGCAGCATCTTCGTGTGATGGTGAAAGAGGGGAAAGGCGGGGCAAGTCTGGGTTCGCAGTTGCCCGTCCTGCAGGTTCCTTCTTTGCATCCCGATCACCCTTTGGAGACGGCGTTACGGTACGTGGATCGCTGGGCGCTTCTGCCGGTGGTGAGCCGTGCCGACTTCCGCCACCTCGAGGGCGTGATTTCGGAGCGCGACGTTCTGGAGCGCTACCGGGAGTTTGGAGAGAGCTAAACCACGCCGATCTGGCTGTGTCGGGGCGGCTGGCAGGTCAGCAGTGACGATTTTTCAGACGGGCGAGCTCCACGAACAGTCCGTTCGGGAAAATCAGCACCCTACACGCGGATCCAGTTGAACAAAATGAGCACGAGCGAGCCTGTGCCGACGATGATCCAGAGGGCGAGTCCCTGGAGCAGGGGACGAGCACCGACGCGCTGCAGCGTCTGCTTATTCAAACCTGTGCCGATCAAGAATAGCGTTACGGTGAGCCCTATCTTGCCCAAGTGATTGAGAACGCCGAAGGCTGGGTTGAATGCCGGCAATAAGGTGTTCAGTAGCGCGGCAAAGCAGAAGAGCAGAATGAACCACGGCCATTGGATACGCGCCTTGCTCTTCAGGCTGATCGCCGTCACGAGAGACAGGGGAACGATCCACAGGGCGCGCGCAAGCTTGATCGTAGTGCCGACGGCGAGAGCTGTCGGGCCGTATTTGGCGGTCGCGCCGACGACGGAACTGGTGTCGTGAATGGCCAGCGCCGACCAGAGACCGAATTGCGACTGCGTCATGTGAAAGGCGTATCCGATGAGAGGAAAGAGAAACAGCGCGACCGAGTTGAGGATGAACACGGCTCCCAGGGACACGGCCATTTCTTCTTCGCTGGCGTCCGCGATCGGGCCGACGGCTGCGATGGCGCTGCCTCCGCAAATGGCCGTGCCCGCACTGATCAAGAACGCAGATTTCTTTCCGACATTGAGCAGATAACCGAATCCAAGACCAAGGAGCATCGCTATGGTGATGCTTGCGGCGGTGTAGAGAAAACCAGAACGTCCGGCGTGAAGAACTTGATGCAGGTTCATGCCGAAGCCGAGGGCAACGACAGAAGCTTGTAGTAGAAATTTCGCGAGGCGCTTACTCTCGACGTGGAACGGATGCACGCAGGTGAATCCATAGACGAGACCGCCCAACAGCGCGAGGGGCGGCGAAACCAGACCGCTCGCCGCCAGGATGATTGCGAGAAAAAATATGTTCTTGCCCATGAACAGAGTGTGCCCTTGAGCAAGGACCCGCGTCCAAGCAGTAGTTCTGACGGGCGATTAGCGAAACTTATCGGCTGAAATTTCCGCTCGCGAGGGTTTTCGTGGACGGTTGACAAGAAGCTGAGCACGCCCGAGCGCGAAGGTTCGGAACGCGGCCGCCGGGCCTTGTGGTTCTGGGCCGGTGCGCGAAATGAGAGAGAATTGGCGGGCGATTGCAAAGCCCGCAACCTTCGCAACCTTTAGCGCGCCCAGTTCCAGTTCTTTGGAAATGGCCCACCGCGAAACGAAGCCGACGCCGAGTCCGGCTTCTACGGCGGATTTGATTGTTTCCGTGGAATCGAGGTTCATCACTCTCTTGAAAGACTTGAGCTTTAAACCACTTTTTTCCAGAGCAATCTCAACGACGCGGCGAGAACCCGAACCATGTTCGCGCATGAGGAGATTTGAGGCCAGAAGTTGGGCGTGAGACATATGGGCGGATTCGTAGTCCGGTGGCAGGATCAACACCAACTCATCTTGCATGAAGAGCTCGGTGCGAATACCGCGGTCCCGTGCCGGGCCTTCGATAAGGCCGATGGACAGCCTGTTGTCGAGCAGAAGTTGCACGATCTCGCTGGTGTTGCCGCTATGGAGGGAGAACTGGACCCGCGGATGTTCGTCGAGGAAGGCCCCGAGCAGATGCGGTAGAACGTACTGCGCAATGGTGGTGGAAACCCCGAGAGACAACTTCCCGGAGACCTTCCCATCTTCAGCACCCAGCTTTTGTTCCGCGTGGGAAACGAGTGTCGCTATCTTGCGGGCATAGGCAAGCAGAAGAAATCCTTGCGGAGTGAGGGAGACACGATTGCCGGAGCGATCGAAGAGCCGGATGCCGAGATCTTCTTCCAGGGCTTTGACCTGAAGCGTTACGGCGGGCTGGGTGAGGAAAAGGCGTTCTGCTGCCATACGAAAATTCAGATGTTCAGCTACAGTCCGAAATACCTTGAGGCGGAAGTTTTCCAATTGGGCCACATGATGATTATCCACTGAAACGGGAAGACAGGGGAGTCGATGCTCGTGTGAGGCGGTATTTACTGGGGATCAAGCTATGCTTTTGGCGCGGAATCCGAGGCAGGGCGAAGACGGGCAGGCAGCTCGCGAATCACATATCCGGCGAGAGCGGAGGCAATGGATCCGGCGATGGTCAGGAAGAGAGAGGAGGCGTAGCGCGTTATCCAGGCAAAGCTGGAGGCCGTCTCGGCCGGAACGCTGCTCGTTCCTTGCCAGGACAGAGACAGACCATTGTGCCGGGCGGAGACAGAGAGCTCCCGCTCGGCGTTGCTGGCAAAGTCTCCAGTGATGCTGTCTTCCTGCATGGCAGCGTCCTCGGGCTGGATTCGCACGCGGATGTTATGCTGGCCGGAACGCAGCGGGATGATCTGCGACAAGCTGCCCTGCTGCTCGTCGGTGGGAATGAAGCCGAATTTCTTTCTTGTGGAGCCGGTGATTTCGCCGGAGAAGGCGAGGTCATCATCCACCCATAGAGACACCTGGGCGCTGCGAAAGCCATGCTGTAGTTTCAGGTGCAAGCTGGCGTCCTTGGCGGTGAGCGCGGTATGGATCGCCATGAGGAGCGCGGCCAACAGAAACAGTCCCAGTAGAATGCGGGCTTTGACCGGCAAACGTTTGATCCACTGCATCGCTTGTCGATTGAGCAAGGTCGCTTTGGCGCGAAGCTGTGCTACGAGCTGGCTGTTCATGGGATGAGTTCATTTTCGCTCGGACGAGGCGGGGGGCTCCAGTTACCAAGGTGTAAGGTCGGGGTTCTGGCGGCGGAGAGGTTCCGGTCTTGAACGTTGAAATGGTTTGGAACGTTTGGAGTCGGCGCTGATTGCGGGACGCCATCAGGACAGCCGCCGGGACGGCGGCGCTACGGTTGCGGCGTGTGCTGGGCTTCTTGCAGGAGGGGACGGAGGGAGTCAACGGAAACCCCGATGGTGCCTCCGGAGAAACCGTCCATGTAGGCGGAGTTGACGCCGATGACTTCGCCCCTGTTATTGAAGACCGGACCGCCGCTACCGCCGTGGGCGGTGGGGGCATCGTAGATGAGCTTTTCGCCCACAACGTCGCCGAGATGTCCGCAGGTGGTGGAGGGACGAATCAGTGACAATGCCGCCAACTCACTGGCTGCGCTGATGTCGTTGTGACGGTAGGCGAGACGCTCGTAAATGGAAGTTGGGGACTTGGCGACCATGCCGGCAATTCCCATAGGATAGCCGATCACCGTGACCAGCTGTCCGGGGGCACCGGCGGATTTTGCCAGGGGCAGCACGGGCAGATCGCGGAGAGCTTTTGAATCTTCAACGTGCAAGACGGCCAGATCGGAAGTCTTCGAAACGGATGCGGGGGACAAAGTCACGGGCGTGGGCGAGCCGGGGAAAAACACCACGAGATTCTCGAGCATCGCGACGGCCCCCTGATCGATGAGCTTCTGGGCTTCGGAGTCCCCGTACCAGGGTTCGGCTACGTGGCGGTTCGTGGCCACCAGACCGTCGCCAACCAGAAATCCTGTGCCCGAAACGCGCGCGCGAACCACCGGGCGCTGGTTCGCGAAGCCTACCTGATAGACGCCATAAATGTAGCCGATGGAATTGCGATAGCGGTTGAGCACGACGGCGGGCATAGATTCGTCTTGCTTGAGTTGCTCGACCTGCGCCGTCAGTTCGTGCACCTGCTTTTGAAGATCGCTTGGGGACTCTGCCAGCGCGGCCCTGGGAGAGTAATAGTGGACCATGGCGAAGGCTCCCAAGAGGAGCACCACTCCCAAGACTGCCTGCACCGTTTGCTGCCAGCTATCGCTGACTATGGTCGATTCCTGCGAGGATCGGGCTTCAGAGACCGGGGGCTCGTTGATTTGGGATTCGGCCATGAGCGTCGCAGGTCCTCGGATCGCTCCAAGTCGCTCTGTTTCAGCCTTTTACGCGATTCGCGCCGACAAGGTCGAAGACTTGGAGTGTTTATCTTCCGCTCTCCCGCCGGTTTTGACCACGGTACTGAAGATGATGACCGTGTGATATCTATGGTTAAAGCTCTTTGATCTCCCAACCACGACCCAGGTTAGTCGGGACACCAGGCGGCGGAATAGACGGTGAGTTCCATGGTTTAGGCGGACCGGCGCTCGCTCTTAGACGCGCTCCAGGTGGGTTTGGGTTCGCTCGTTGACGACGTTGCCGGTATTCAGGGTGGACGCGGGTTCGAAGAGCATGATCCAGACTTCTTGTTCGGCGGCCGGACGATGTTCGACGCCGCGGGGAACGATGATGAACTCGCCTGTCTCGATCCACTCGTGGCGTTCGCGAAGGTTTTCGTCACGGAATTCCATGCGGAAGCGGCCTTTCACCACGAAGAACATTTCGTCTTCGTTGTCATGGTGGTGCCAGACGAATTCGGTATTGGCCTTCACGAGCTTGACCATTTGTCCGTTGAGTTCGCCGGCGATGTGGGGCTTGTAGTATTCGGAAATCTTGGAGAACTTTTCGGCGATGTTGACCTTGATCATGATGTACTCACAAAGGATTATTTTAATCGCTGACAGCCCCGGCGAAAACAAAGGCCGCCAACTTGCGCCGGCGGCCGTTTTCGGATTGAACGATTGAGCGGTTAGAACCCAGGGGTATCCGAGTTCGTGTGGCTAGCGTGCAGGCTTAGGCGCACACCGCGTTTTTCATTGAGGCGAGTGGTTGTGGTCCAGTCGATGTCGTCGGTACTGATGACGCCAGTACCCCCGCCGACCAGGGAATAGGAGATGCGGCTGTCCTGGTAGCCGTAGCCGCTCACTGCCAATACTGTGCCATTGTTCAAGACGAAGACTGGCATGCCGGGCGCGACGTTCGGAACCCGTGTCAGGGTTCGCGAAACGACGCTCGCATAGGAAGTCTGTGGGACCTGGCTGGTTCCGTCCGCGACCGAAGCATTCCGCAGCAGCAACTGCGGTTGGCCGTTGTCGTAGCCGGAGGGTTGGTAGGACTGGCTCTGTTCGCGGCCAAAGAAGTGCCAGCCGGGGCCGAAGGTCTGCGCTACCTGCGGGATTTGAACATCATCCATCAGGCGCAGGCTGAGCACGGTTTCACCCTTCAGCTTGGGACGCGGACCGCGCGCCGGCAGCATGATTACCTTCCAGGGCCACAACGGAGGTAGCATCCATTCGACGACGTCGCGTCTGGGATGTCCTTTGCCGTCGATCTTGCCCTGCTTATCGACTTTGTAGCCGCGTGTCGCGATGACCTTGGCCTCCAGAGGCAAATCACCGGTTGGCAGGCCGATGCGATCGAACTGCAGCTTTAGATAGCCCTTACCCCAGAAGTGGCCAGGATCTTTTGCCGATTCGAGATGTCCGACCAGATAACTGCCGCGTGGAAAGGCTTGCTGGCCGAATTCGGTCACCCCGCGCAGGTGGCAAAGGACGGGATCCCCGACATCGACCGTGGCCGAGGAAAAGTCGGGTTCGTTGAGGGTACATTGCAAAAGAGTACCGGCGGGCAGGACGATATCCCTTGCGCTGGCGCTCAGGCTCAAAGGGAAAACCAACAGACCTAGCACGGCGACCGCTAGGGCTGAATGCCACAGACTGTACTTCATACATTTCACCTCGCTCGCTTACTGATTTGCGGGCCGGCGGGTGTAGCCCACTACGTGATGCGAATCTAATCACAGTTTTTAGGGCTGGGTCAATACGGCTTTGTGGGGGAAAGCGCTTCAGATCGGGGATTCAGGGCTTTGCATGGTTGAAAACAAAAGCCGCCGGCGTTGGGCTGGCGGCTGAAAACCTTGCCGAGCTGCGCTCGGTGGCCGGGTCAGAGACCGGGCCCCACACGAGCACTTATTTCTCGTAGAGCAAGACGCCTTCCGCCTTTTCGGAGTCGACTGGGCGGTAGAACAGCTTGTTGTCTTCGAGGAAGACCTCGATGAAGGCCGGGCGCGTGGTGATGGTGCCCTGGATTAGCGCTTCCGACAGCGGGTCTTCGATGTACTTCTGCAAGGCGCGGCGTAGCGGGCGCGCGCCGTAGCTGCGATCGGTGAGGGTCTGGTTGAGGATCCACCTCTTGGCATCGTCCGCGACCGTGACGGTGATCGACTTCTGCGCCAGGTTCGTGTTGAGCTGCGTGACCATGAGCTCCAGAATCTGGATCAGGTCGGATTCGCCCAGAGCCAGGAACAGGATGATCTCATCCAAACGGTTCAGGAATTCTGGGTTGAAGGTGCGTTTGACTTCGCCCTTCACCAATTCTTCCACCTTGTCCGAGATCATGTCTTCCTTCGACGACTGGAAGCCCAGACCTTCGCGCTTCTGCAAGTGCCGCGCACCGATGTTCGAGGTCATGATGATGATCGTATTCTTGAAGTCGACGGTGTTGCCGAGGCCGTCGGTCAACTGGCCGTCTTCAAAGACCTGCAGGAGGATGTTGAAAACGTCCGGGTGCGCCTTCTCGATTTCGTCGAGCAGGACGACGGAGTACGGGGCACGCTTCACGCGCTCGGTGAGCTGGCCGCCTTCTTCGTAGCCCACGTAGCCCGGAGGCGAACCGATCAGCTTCGAGACCGAGTGCTTCTCCATGAATTCGGACATGTCGAAGCGGACCAGAGCTTTTTCCGTGCCGAACATGAACTGCGCCAGAGTGCGCGCGACCTCGGTTTTGCCGACGCCCGTGGGGCCCAGGAACAGGAACGAGCCGATGGGGCGGTTGGGATTCTTCAAGCCGGCGCGCGAGCGGCGGATGGCGCGCGCTAAGGCGCTGATGGATTTGTCCTGCGAGATGATGCGCTTGTGCAGCTCCTCCTCGATGCGAAGGAGCTTCTGCGTCTCTTCTTCTTTGATCGAGGTGATGGGCACGCCGGTCCAGCGCGAGACCACATCTTCGATATCCTCGCGGTTCACTACCCCGGTGGAGGATTCGTCCAGATGATATTTTTCGCGGAGGGCGCGCAGGTTCTCGCGCTCTTTACGCTCTTCATCCGAGTAGAAGCGGGCTTTTTCGAACTCGTGGTTCGCGATGGCGTTTTCCATGCGATGCACGATGAACTTGATGCGCTTCTGGACCTCGGTCAGCTCTTCCGGCAGCGAGGTCTGGCGCAGTTTTACGCGGGCGCCGGCTTCGTCGACCAGGTCGATGGCCTTGTCGGGCAGGAAACGGTCCGGAATGTATCGGTTGGAATGCGAAACCGCAAAATTGATGGCTTCGTCGGTGTAGGTGACGGCGTGGAATTTCTCGTAGCGATCTTTGATGCCGAATAGAATCTTGATCGCGTCGACCTCATTCGGCGGCGGAACCTTCACGGCTTGGAAGCGGCGCTCCAGCGAACGATCTTTCTCGATCGACTTGCGATATTCGCCGGGCGTGGTGGCGCCGATGCACTGGATTTCGCCGCGCGACAATGCGGGCTTCAGAATGTTGGCAGCGTCGAGGGAGCCTTCTGCCGAACCTGCGCCCACCAGGGTGTGCAATTCGTCGATGAAGATGATGGAATTCTGCGACTCCATCAGCTCCTTCATGATGGTTTTGAGGCGCTCTTCGAACTGGCCGCGATACTTGGTGCCGGCGACGATGAGCGAGAGGTCCAGGGCAAGGATGCGCTTGTCGGCGAGGAACGAGGGAACTTCGCCGTCGGCAATGCGCTGGGCCAAACCTTCGACGATGGCAGTCTTGCCTACGCCGGGCTCGCCAATCAGGACGGGATTGTTCTTGGTGCGGCGGCATAGGATCTGGATGACGCGGTCGACTTCGCCTTCGCGGCCGACCAGAGGATCGAGCTGGCTGTCCATGGCGGCCTGGGTCAAATCGCGCGAAAATTCCGCCAGCAGCGAACTTTCACGCTGCCGCTGGGGCTGAGCCTTTTCCTGCGTGCTGCGGGCCAGCTCTTCGCGGATGGTCGAGAGACGCAAGCCGCGCTCGTGCAGGATCTCGGCGGCAAAGCACTTTTCTTCTCTCAGTAAGCCCAAAAGCAAATGTTCTGTGCCGATATGGCGGTGCGAAAGGCGCTCGGCTTCTTCGGCGGCATAGGCAAGAACCCGTTTGCATTCATTGCTTAAGGGGAGATCGACCGAAGTCGAGACCTTCTCGCGGATGGTGGTATGTCCCTCGATCTGCTTGCGGATGGATTCGACCGAGGCGTGGGACCGCAGGAAACGATTGGTCAGGGCTTTATCTTCGCGCAGGAGTCCGAGAAGCAGGTGCTCAGTCTCGATATAGGGAGACCCGAACTGGCTGGCTTCGTAGCGTGCGAAAAAGATGACGCGCCTGGCTTTCTCCGTATAGCGTTCAAACATAATGCCCTTCCCCCTGGCTTTCCTGGTCGGGAAGAACTTTGCTCGCCCGACCTACCGAACCCGATCCCTGAGCTTGCTTACCTTATTCTATCCCTTCATTATGCAATCAAAGGGCCCCAAAACCCAAGCACTGAAACGATTCGGCAAATCTTTGATCACGTTACCGAAGAAACGGTTATCGCGTCCCTCCCCAGCCTACCTCTTACACCATTTTCTTGCATTTTGTCTTAACTAATGTTTCTCTCTCTGAACCCTTGCAACCCGGTTTTCAATACTTCCAATTCTTAAGCCGGCAACGACTCCGGCGGAATCTCTTCCATGCGGCCTCGCTGCAACCGCAATACTCGATGGCAGCGGCGGGCGAACGACAAGTTATGCGTAGCAATGAGGGAGGTGAGTTGATGCTCGCGATGCAATCGCGCAATCAAAGCAAAAACTGCTTCCGCGGTCTGTCCGTCCAAGTCCCCCGTGGGCTCATCGGCCAGCAACAGCTTGGGACCGGTGATGAGCGCGCGTGCCAGAGCCACCCGCTGCTGCTCTCCGCCCGAAAGCTCGCCCGAGCGATGATGCGCGCGCTGCTCCAGTCCGACCTCACGCAGCCAGCGTGAAGCTTCTGCCTCGACCTGCTGCCATGTCTGCCCTCGCAACAGCAGCGGCATGGCGACATTTTCTGCCGCCGTGAACTCCGGCAACAGATAGTGGAACTGCCACACGAAGCCGGTTTCCCGGTTGCGGAAGTTCGCGGCTTCGTCGTGCGATAAGGAATTCAATCGCAAGTGGGCGCAGTATACGTCACCGGCGGAAGCGCGATCAAGAGCGCTCAGGATATGCAACAAGGTACTCTTCCCTGCGCCGGATTCGCCCACAATGGCGAGCATTTCACCTCGCTTCACCTCAAACGACAGATTCTCAAAGAGCACCAGATCCGATTCGCCGGACCGGAAAACCTTCTTCAGGCCTTCCACCCGAAGCATCGACTCTTGTTCCGTTAGATGCAAGTCGTTTCTCTTTCGTTCCAAGGGCTAAAGTGCGAAGGATCGAAACCTGCTGTTAGGCCAGTATTCACTGGCACTTGGATTAGTGCGTGCCGCTCTAAGATCGTTTCGTTGCTCCCAATTCCAGAATCCATGCCTGCGAAAAACTGTATAACGACTTCGAAAACCCTCCTGTGACCGAAGTCACGGAAGCGAGGTCAACAGTTCTGGGCTGAAGCGTCGTAACGCAGTGTCACAGCTAACCGCGGCACCAAAAAGTGTGCGCCCCCGAAGCGTATTCTTTCGCCCCTCCGGGGCTCGGTCATCGCCCATTTTCTACCCACGGCTTGCGCCGTGGGCTGCGTTCTTGCGCCGCTTCGCGGCTGGAGTGCGCCCGCCTACTCATATCGCAGAGCCTCGGCGGGGAGGATGCGGGATGCTGACCAGGACGGATACAGGGTCGCAACAAAAGAGATTCCAACCGCGACCAAGGCCACCAGTACGCCGTCGACCGCTCGCGGAGCGAAGGGCACGTAGTCGATGGAGTAGACCTCGGGCGACAGCGTCAGTACGTGATAATGTCCTCCGGCATAAGAGATGGCGTATCCGAGCACCAGGCCGATGGCCGTTCCGATGGCGCCAATCAGTACGCCTTGCGCAATGAAAAGGTTGCGCACCTGCGCTCTGCGCGTCCCCATCGACATAAGCACGGCAATGTCTTTCGTTTTTTCCATGACCATCATAATGAGTGAGATCAGGATATTCAGGGCCGCGACAAAGACGATGAGACCGATGGTGATGAAGGTGACAAGGCGTTCGAGGCGAAGGGCGTGGAACAGGGCCTTATTCTGCTCTTCCCAGTTGGTAGCCATGAAGCCTTTGCCGGCGGCGTCTTCGAGTTCTCGGGAAATCGCGGCGGCCTGATAGATGTCGTCCACTTTGAACTCGATGACAGAAATGAGGTCTCCCAAGCCGAACAATTTCTGCGCATCCGACAGCCGAACGAATGCCCAACTAGAGTCGTAGTCGAAGAAACCGGAATTGAAAATTCCCACCACGTGAAAACGATTGTATTTGGGGACGGTGCCGAAAGGAGTCAACTCACCCTGCGGACTGACCACGAGTACAACGGAGCCAACGGTCGCACCGAGGTTGTCGGCCATGTCCTTGCCAAGGACGATGGGAGGCATAGCGGAGACGCGCTGCGCCACTCCTTCGAGCACGTCGGGAGATTGATCGGCGGGTGCGGTCCCGGTTGACTCGCCCGCGTTGCCGTGGCTCGTGTGGGGGCGGGTCTCTGACCCGCCCATGCCGGGTTGAAAACCCGGCTCGGTGTTGGTTGTGTCTTCCAGCGGCGTAGCCGAACCTTCCTTCACTGAATTGAGCAAATCTCCGACTTTGCGCTCGTAGCGCGGGATCATGCCTTTGAGCACGGCGCCGCGCGCTCGCGGACCGCGCGCGATCAGCACTTGTTCAAAAATTGCAGGAGCGGCGGCGACGACATGCGGCTGCTTCGAGAGGCGGTCCATGAGCGCGGGCCAGTCTTTGATGCCGTCATCGGCGATGCGCTGGAGGCTGATGTGGGAAGTGGATCCCAGCAGACGTTGCTGCAGATCCTGGCGAAAGCCGTTGGTGATGGCCATGGCGACGACTAAGGACGCGACGCCCGCGGCGACTCCGGCGATGGAGATGCCGGTGATGATGCCGATGAAAGCCTGGCGGCGCTTTGCTCGCAGGTAGCGGGTCGCGATGAAGAGTTCGAAGCGCATGAAGAAGCTATCGGCCGTCAGCTCTCAGATGTCAGCCAAGTCGGATTATAACTACGGCGTGGGAAAAGGCTGTGCGTATTCGGATCATATGCGCAGCTTCGGCAATACCGCATTCACTCTCCGACGATAAGCGACGTATTCTGCGCCAAAGCGCTTCTCCAACTCGGCGTCCTCCAAGCTAATCATTACGGAGCCTGTGGCGATCGCCAAGGCAGTCAGTAGCCAGCAGACTGCGAGACCAGTTCCCAGACTCCAGGCCAGCATCTCGCAGAGATGGCCGAGATAGACGGGGTGGCGGACTCGCGCGCGAATGCCGGCAGTTACCAGCCAATCGTCGCGATGCCCCGTCCGGACTTCCGGCAGGCCGCCCAACTGTGCCCAACTGAAATGCGCTCCCGAGCTTGAATACACAAAAAAACCTGTCGCGAATAGCAGGGCGGCTGGAACCCAGGTCCACGGTGTCGAATAGAGCGTTACGTCGCGCCACGGGCCTGTCAACACGCCCATGCCAATCCACATGACGATCCAGGCCGGGACGAGTACACGGAAGGGCGATCCCTCGCGAGCCCGCCAACGGTGCGCCCGGGGATGAACCATCAGCCAAAACAACGGGATCGTCGAATAGACGACGCAGGCCAGCCATCCCAGAACTCGCAGGAGCCGCATGCAGGAATTTTACAGGCATCACAATGCGCAAGAGCGTGAGCACATTAAGTTACCTACCCGATTTTCTCCCGCGGAGCGATAATGTAAAAATGGCGCGTCCTTTCCTGAACGAAAATTGGCTTCCGAAGTCGGTCCTCTGCCTGAGAGGTTACGACCGGCACAAATTTCTACTTGATCTGATTGCCGGAGTCACCGTAGGGCTCGTGGCGTTGCCCCTGGCAATGGCGTTTGCGATCGCGTCGGGGCTGACGCCGCAGGCTGGGATCTATTGTGCCATCGTCACTGGGTTTCTGATTTCGGCGCTGGGCGGATCGAAGACACAGATCGGCGGGCCGACCGGCGCGTTTGTCGTGGTGGTGGCGGGGATCGTCGCGGCTCATGGCGTAGACGGATTGTTCATGTGTACCGTGATGGCCGGCGTGTTGCTGGTCATCATGGGCGTTACGGGACTGGGCACCGGGGTGAAATTCATCCCCCGGCCAGTCGTGATCGGATTCACGAATGGGATTGCTGTGCTGATCGCGAGCACGCAGGTCAAAGATTTTTTTGGGCTGCACGTGGAGAAAGTTCCGGGCGTGTTCTGGCTGCGTGTGGAGGCCTTGGCTCGCAACTTTCATACGCTGTCGTTTGAAGCGACCGCGCTCGCCGTGTTTACCTTGCTGACGCTCATCATTTGCCGGGGGCTTTCGGCCCGCATTCCGGGACCGATTGTTGCTTTGCTGCTTTCCACTTGCGCCGTTTATTTCTTCAAGCTGCCGGTGGAAACGATCGGGACGAGATTCGGAGGAATTCCGGCAGGCTTGCCGCACTGGCAAATTCCTCACTTCCGCGTCGACCTGATCCACGGACTGCTGGGGCCGGCTTTCACGGTAGCCATGCTGGGCGCGATCGAATCGCTGATGTCGGCGGTGGTCTCTGACCGGATGAGCAATGACCGGCATAACCCCAACGTCGAACTCATCGGACAGGGCGTAGCCAATGTTTTCTCGCCGATGTTTGGCGGATTGCCGGCCACCGGAGCGATCGCGCGGACTGCAACCAACATTCGCTCCGGGGCGCAGTCGCCGGTGGCGGGAATGATTCACTCGCTGACGCTGCTGTGCATTCTGCTGTTTGCGGCGCCGCTGGTCAGCTACGTGCCGATGGCGGCGCTGGCGGGGATTCTGATGATCGTCTCCTACAACATGGGCGAGTGGCGCGAGATTCCGCAACTTTTGAAGCTCACTAAGACCGACATCAGCATCTGGGTAGTGACGTTTGCCTTGACCGTGTTTGCCGATCTTACTGTAGCGGTCGAGGCAGGGATGATCCTGGCGGCGTTGTTGTTCATCAGCCGCGTGGCTTCGACCACGACCGTGTCCCAAGTGACCGAGGACTACGTCGAAGACGGGCGGGTCCACATTCTGCAGGACAAGGACATTCCGTATTACGCGACGATCTTCCGCATCCACGGGCCGTTCTTGTTTGGGGCGACCGACAAGATTTGGGCAATCACCGAGAACTTGCATACGCTTCCGCCGGTGGTGATTCTGCGCCTGCGGAACATGACCGCGCTCGATGCTACAGGGCTATTCGCGATTGAGGAGGTCGCCAAACAATTGCATGCGAGCAAACGCACGTTGATTCTCTGCGGAGCGCGCGAGCAACCGGCCCAACTCATTCATCAGGCGGAGTTCGCGGAGGTCATCGGCGAGGAAAATATTTGCGACAACGTGCAGGACGCGCTGCGGCGGGCGGAGGAAGTGTACGAGAGACTGGAGAAGAAGTTCGTGGGGGCGAGGAGCTAGGACATTCGGTTCAGGGGAGCCGTGCAGTGTGTTCCCATGCCACCGCTTCGCGGCTGGAAAATAGTAGATTACGTTTCACCGCCCTCCCGGACGGGAGCGTCCCCAGAACCGCTGCCGTTATGCGCGCGAGATCCTTCCCTCCGCCTGAAAAACGGCTGCGGTCAGGATGACGCCCGTGATATTGTCGAAACTTAAACCGCTCTCCTCCGATGATCGTCAACTTCGCAGAACGCGCGCACAATCACAATTGGGAACTCGATCCAGTCATCCGGTCGTTGCTGGACACGGATTTTTACAAGCTGCTGATGCTGCAGTTCATCTGGAAACATTTCCCCAAGACACGAGTGGAGTTCTCGCTCTTCAATCGCCATCCTTTGGTGCGGATGGCGGAGGTCATCCACATCGAAGAGCTCAAGGTGCAACTGCAGCACGTGCGCGGAGAACGCTTTCGGAAGTCAGAACTCGTCTGGCTGGCCGGCAACACGTTTTATGGCCGCCGCGGAATTTTCGAGCCGGCGTTTCTGGAGTGGCTGGAGCGCGACTTTCGTCTATCGGACTATCGCCTGCGGGTGCAGGACGGGCAGATCCAGCTGACCTTCGAAGGCGCGTGGACTGAAACCACGATGTGGGAACTATACGCGCTGGCCATTCTGGACGAATTGAAGACGCGCGCTCATCTGAAGACGCTAAGCGAGTTCGGGCTCGACATTTTGTATGCCCGGGCCAAGACCAAGTTGTGGAGCAAGATTGAGCGGCTGCGCGGCGTTCCCGGACTGAGTGTTGCTGACTTTGGAACGCGCCGCCGGCACAGCTTTCTGTGGCAGGAATATGTGGTCGAAGCCATGGCCGGAAATTTGGGAAGCAATTTCATCGGAACGTCGAATGCGTTCCTGGCGCACAAGCACGACCTGGAAGCGATTGGAACCAATGCCCATGAAATTCCGATGGTGATGGCCGCGCTCGCGCCCGATGAGGTGGCTCTGAAGGAATCGCAGTACCGCGTGCTGGAGTTATGGCAGCAGACGTACGAAGGTGCGCTGCGCGTGCTGTTGCCGGACACGTTTGGGACGACGCAGTTTCTGAAGGGCGCGCCCGACTGGGTGGCGGACTGGACCGGGCAGCGTGTGGACAGCAAAGATCCTTACGTTGCCGGGGACGAATACATTGCATGGCTTAAGGAAAAGGGGAAAGATCCTGCCGAGAAACTTCTGATCGCGTCGGACACGCTGGATGTGGATCAGATTCTCGGTCTGCATGCTTATTTTGGCGGGCGTGTGGCGAGCGGCTTGAACCCCGCCGATTTCCTCAGTGCTGAGAATTTCAATGACCGCAAACAGTGGACGCCGGGCCGCCACATCCGGTTCAGCGCCGGCTGGGGAACGCTGCTGACCAATGATTTTCGGGGATGCAATCCCAACGCCGGCGGGGGCTTTGACCCCATCAGCCTGATCTGCAAGGTTTCGAGCGTGGAAGGACGGCCAGCTGTGAAGCTTTCCGACAATTATTCCAAGGCTCTGGGGCCGCCGTCGGAGATCGAGCGCTACCGGCAAGTGTTCGGGACTGCGGGAATCGCGAATGCTCCGCTGGTCGCCTGAGGCGATGGAACCCGGCAAGCAAGCGGCAAAATCAAAATCAAAGGCGACGGACAAAGCCTGCCCTGAGCTTGCCGAAGGGAGTGTCCGTCCCACGCTGCTCTGCACATCCTCAGCTTTCTATGGAATAGTAAGAAGTTCATGCCCGCAACCTCCGACGCCAGAGCCGGACGCGCCGCCTTCACACATCCCGGGTTCGTGCTATTTGAGATCGCCCGGTTCCTGATCGTGGCGGCCGTGGAGATGCAAGCCGTTGCGGTCGGCTGGCAGGTGTATGAGATCACCAAGCGGCCGCTCGATCTTGGCTATGTGGGTCTGGCACAGTTTCTGCCCGGAATTCTGCTCTTCCCCATCTCCGGTCACGCGTCTGACCATTTTGAACGCCGCCACGTGCTCTCGGCCTGTTATGGCGGTTACGCGGTCTGCTTTGCATTGCTGCTTGCTCTGGCCGAGCGCGCCGGGCACTCGGTCACTTCGATCTACGTGGTATTGATCCTGATCGGCGTGGTGCGATCGTTTAACAGCACGGCGAGCCGTTCCATTTTGCCGCAGCTCGTTCCCGAGGAGCATTTCCCGAACGCGGTTGCGTGGAATGCCAGCATCTTTCAGGCGGCAACCATCCTCGGCCCGTCGTTCGGAGGCATCCTGTACGCGGCGTTCCACGGGCCTTCCATCGTTTATGTGGTGGCAATGCTGACGGCGATCGGCGCGACGGTCTCCTCGTTCCGCATCAAGCCGGAGGTGAAGGCGCGGCCGCGAGAGCCGATGACGATGAAGACTGTCTTCGCAGGTCTCCATTACATATGGAACAAGAAGCTGATCCTGGGCGCGATTTCGCTGGATTTGTTTGCGGTGCTACTTGGCGGAGCGGTCGCTTTGCTCCCCGTGTATGCGCGCGAAATTCTGCACACAGGACCGTGGGGGCTGGGGCTTCTGCGCACCGCTCCTGGAGTCGGGGCGGCGATCATGGCGGTGTTGCTGGCGCACCGACCGTTGCGCGGGCGCTCGGGACCTACTCTGCTCTGGTCGGTTGCCGGATTCGGAATCTTCACGATTATCTTCGGCGTCTCGCGCAGCCTCACGATCTCGCTGATCGCGCTGCTGCTGTTGGGAGCCAGCGACATGATCAGCGTGATCATCCGCGCCACGCTGACGCAACTCGCCACCCCGGATGAAATGCGCGGACGCGTGACCGCAGTGGGCATGATTTTCATTGGGACATCCAACGAGTTCGGCCAGTTCGAATCGGGCGTGACGGCGCAATGGTTTGGCACGGTCCCGGCGGTGGTGTTGGGAGGAATTGGAACTTTAATCGTCATCGCCATGTGGGCTTGGCTGTTCCCGGAATTGCGGCACGCGGGGGAGTTAACCGCGATCCGCAGCGAGGAATTGCAGGCTCCAGCCGAAACCTCCGCTCCCCGCTAGAAGAGCGATTGGATTTTCCGGGGAAGGCTTTTAGATCGTCGTGAAAGCGGCCGGACTTCGTCCAAGCTGGACAGCCGAGGCGGCTGTCGCTACATGTGTGTAGAATGTCGGTTTCATTTCAAGCCATCGATTCTGCGCGACGAAGGAACCGACTTGATCGAACGCTACTTCCATCTTGCTGAAAACCAAACCACGGTACGCCGGGAATTTCTCGGCGGACTGACTACGTTCATCACGATGGCCTACATCGTCGTCGTGAATCCGCAGATTCTGGCGCAGGCGGGCATGCCAGTCGAAGGCGTGGTATTTGCCACTTCCGTGTCTACTGCCGCCGCCACGCTGGTCATGGGCCTCTACGCGAACTATCCCATTGCGCTTGCACCGGGCATGTCGCTCAACGCCTACTTCACCTACGTGGTTTGCCTGGGCATGCACGTTCCCTGGCGCACCGCCCTGGGCGTTATCTTTTTTTCCGGCGTCTTTTTTCTGATTCTTACCGTCACGCGCGTGCGGGAGCAGATCGTCAACGGGATTCCGGAGTGCCTGAAGTATTCCACCGCCGGGGGCATCGGGATGTTCATCGCCTTTGTGGGGCTGCACAATGCCAAGCTGGTGGTGGCGAATCCGGCAACGTTTGTCAGCCTGGGCAGCTTTGCCAATCACGAGGCCCAGCTCGCGTGCGTGGGGCTTGCGATCATGCTCGTTCTGATGACCCGCAAGATCAATGGAGCGATCCTGATCGGCGTTTTCGCTACTACGTTGCTGGGAATCCTGCGCGGGATGGCTAGTTGGCCGACCGCGATTTTTTCCTGGCCGCGTCCTGCTTCGACCTGGCTGCAACTCGATTTGCGCGGCGCACTTCATCTCGGCCTGCTGGAAATTGTTTTTGTCTTTCTCTTTGTCGATCTTTTCGACAATGTGGGCACGCTCGTGGGAGTCTGCGAACAGGGCGGCTTCGTAAAGGACGGCAAGATTCCGCGGGTTGGCCGGGCGCTTGTGTCGGACGCCGTGGGGACCATTTTCGGAGCATTGACCGGAACCTCCACGGTAACCAGTTACATCGAAAGCGCAGCCGGGGTGGCTGCGGGCGCGCGGACTGGACTGAGCAACATCTTTGTCGCGGGACTTTTTCTGCTGGCGGCATTTTGTGCGCCGCTGGCGGCGGCGATTCCGGGCTATGCGACGGCGCCTGCGCTGATCCTGGTGGGAGCGCTCATGACGGAGTCCATTGCCCGCGTCGAGTGGAAAGAGTTTACGGAGGCGATTCCCGCGTTTGTGACCCTCGTGGCGACGCCGCTGACTTTCAGTATCGCGACCGGACTCAGTCTCGGGCTGATCTCGTACACGCTGGTAAAGGTGGCCGCGGGGAAGTTTCGGGAAGTGAGCGCCGTGATTTGGATTCTGACGGTGCTGTTTATTCTTCGCTACGTTTATCTCGCCGCGGGGTAGGGACGGCAGGTGTGCCAGCCGGATAGTTTGTAAATCAAGTTGTATCGGAGAGTTTCTTTCGCCCTTTACGGGGCTTGCTTTTGTACCCATACGCCGCCCACGGCTTGCGCCGTGGGCGGCATTCTTGTACGCCGAGCATGTTCGGCAGCTACGGGTGAAAGTCCCGTCCCAACCTGATGGAGGTGAAGGGTAGCGAAGCGCAAGGGCGTCACCGCGAGGTGGGGTCCGAAGGAAGCGTGGAGCAAAGATACGGGCCGATGAACACGAACTGGATGATGAGGCCTACGGTGCCGGGCGAGCTGGCAAGTGACAGCGAAGCCCATATCCATCAAGGGCACTGGTGGTAAATCCGGCGGTCGCGTATCGAAAGCGGTCGAGCTTATCTCGGGAGATCTGCGACACGTCGGGGATTCCCGACTGAGGGCGAAGCGATTCACTCTGATCTTGGCGCAGAAGTCAGCAGCGGGCGTAGTACTCACGGAAGTGAGGAAGGCCCAAACCGTAAGCGTGGGTAGTAGAACATCGGACTCATGGCAGCCATGCGCCTGCCAATCAGCTCCGGCTGAGCTTTGCAGGTTCAGAAGACGGTGAAGCCGAAACGGAAACCTGCCGAGTGGCGAAGCTCCTGTGGCGAAAGATGACTCGAACCCCGGCCTTCACCGGCTCAACCTACGGAACCGCCGTATGCGGACCCGCATGTACGGTGGTGTGGCAGGGGAGGAGAGGCGACTCTCCCCCCTATGCCGATTTGCTGCTCCGCGGCTGGAGCGGCGGCGGCAGCCGATGATCCTTCCCAATTCTATTTTGCTTTCAACAGCGTCTTGGCCGCGCCCATGTTTTCGTACTTGTCGTAGACCCTCACGACGACCACGTGCTCGGAGTCGGCGTCTTTCGCCGCGTCCAGAGCGACCATGAAGTCATAGTCTTCGATCTTTGCGTCCGAGAGCTGGCCGGTGGGCTCGACATATTTCCAGTCTCCTGCGTCCACGGAAAACTCCGCGCGCTTAATGTTGGAGAATCCGTCTCCCGCCCGGAAGCGCACGTGAATCTGAGTGCCTTCGACCGACGCAGTCAAGTTCTCAACCCGCGGAGGGGTGGTGTCGACTTCGAAGCGGCGGCTCTCCTTGGTCGCGGTCAGGGCCTCGCCCGGCGAGTGCGATGGCGCATCCGAAGTGACAACCTTGATCGTGTAGCCTCCGTCGGGCAGCAGGCTGGCGTCGAACGAATAGGCCTTATCGGTTAAATCGTCTTTCAACAGCAGCCAGCGGGTTTCCCCGTCGCTGCGGTAGTAGACGGAATAAACAAGCTGATCGTCGTTGTCGTCGTGCGCATTCCACTTGACGCCGATCGAATCGCGATCGTGAGTGCTCGGGACCGGCGACTCGAAATGGCCGCCCGAAGATCCGCTCACGTCCGTCCCCAGGCTGAGCCCAACAGATTTCGCGAGCGGCTGATAGCGCACGCCCATCTGCACGGACACGTCGTCGATCTCGGGAGCGACATTTTTCGGCAGGTAATTCAGGGTGACAGTGTCCACCGCAGGCTTGGTGCCTCCGGCGTGCAGCACGGCTTTCCACTGGGCATAGCGCGCCGGCGGAACTCCCATTTCAGATTCCTGGGTAAGATTCACTTGCTTCCACGGACTCCAGTTGCGGTCGGGATTGTCGACGTTGCCGCTGCGTGCCAGCAACTCTACATTGCCGGCGCCGCGGAACTCGGCCCGCCCCCAACGGGAAAAAACCTTGGCATCGAACACATCGCTCTCATAAGTGCCTTCTCGTTCCGGACCTGGGCCCAGGAGAAAAATCTTTCCCAAGTTGCTGCTGGCGGCGTAGAGCCCGCCGCCGGGAGCCTTGGCAAAACCGGTGACCTGCGAGGCCGGCGCCTTCAGCAGATCGGAGAATTCGTCCTGACCGTCGATGGCAAAAACATGTCCGCGATTTCCGGTTCCCGCGAGAAGCTTCTCATGCGAATCGAATGCGAGTGCATACACAATATCTTCGTGCGAAGTCCAGATACGCGACGGGGAGCCATCGGCGGCAATGCGGTACACATCGGAACCCCCGCTCGAACTCCCGCCGGGAAATGGGAACGACCCCAGATGCGAGGTGCTGGGCGTCAGGGTGAGAGTCATCCCAGGGGTTGAAGGACCGGACGATTCCGCGGGGCCTGTTCCCATCGAGAGCATCGACGAAGAGCCGGTCGGCGAGGGTGACGTCCCCGCGCGCTTCTCGCCCACTCCGGCGGCGTAGATGTTGCCTTGGCGATCGAGCGCGAGCGCAGTGATCTCCTTCTTGGGAGCGCTGTAGAGCACGAATCCATCGCCGGCCGGAGAAATGCGGTACACCAGGCCGCTGCCATCCGTTCCGGCAATCAGGTTTCCCTGGGCATCGAGCGCCAGGACGCGGATGTGCGTGTCGTCGCTCTTGAAGAAAAGCGAGTGTTCTCCCTTGGGAGTGACCTTGTAGATCTCGCCGCGATCTCCGGTGGCGACATAGAGATTGCCCGACCTATCGAGAACGAGGTCCCAGATATACTTGGTGCCTGGCGCAAAATATTCGGAGGAAGTCCACGATGAATCCAAGGCAGGCTTAGCCGAGTCTTTCGCCGCATCTTTCTCGGTGGTCTTGCTCTCCTTGCGCGTGTCAGCTTTTTCTTGAGGCTTGTGTTCGATCTTGTAGACCTTGCCGTCCGGCGCCGTTGCGGCGTAGATCACGCCGTGTGGTCCGACCTCGAGGGTCTGTACTTGCAACTCCTGGGGCTCAAAAATGATAGTTGCCGTGCCGTCGGGAGTAACCCGATACACGCGTGCCGGAGATCCGGTCGCGGCATAGACATTTCCCGATTCGTCGGCGGCCACGGCCCAGATGTAGGTCGACGGCGTCGCGTAGAGCAGTTTGAAGGAGGGGGCAAGTTCCAGGCCGCCGGCACTGCGAATTGCCACTTCGGTAGCCGAGCCCTTGGCGAGGTCTTCGAATTTCGACTGCTCCCAAGTGCGCGTTCCGTCGGCGAAGACGGCGGGGACGAGGCTGCTAATCGCAAACATGGAAAGAAGAAAGCCGACAGGAATGGAACGGGGAACCCTACGCAAACTCTGCAATGTCCTACCTCGATTCAAAGTCATGAGAGACGCCGCTTGCCGCGTCTCTTCCCGCTAAGTGCAAGATTTCAGGTTAACACGCAGAGAGGGTCCGCCGCGCGCACTTGAGCAGTTGCGATACTACGCGCGAGATCCTTCCCTGCGCCTGAAAAGCGGCTCCGGTCAGGATGACCCCCATAGAATGAAAGACTATCGAGACCACCGCGCACCGACACAAGGGCTGGAGCCTGGAGTCGGCGGGCGTGGTATCGTAGATTTTTATGCATTCTGCGCGTCAGAAACTGCTGAGCACGCTGGCTCACAAGTCGTTTCGGCTGGGAGAGTTCAAACTTTCTTCCGGCGGGACCAGCGATTACTACATTGACTGCCGCGCGACCACGCTCGACGCAAAGGGCTCACGCCTTACAGGAGAAGTCTTCCTCGAAGAGATTCGGCAGCGCGGATGGAAGCCGCGGGCCATCGGCGGACTGACCATGGGGGCGGATCCGATTGTGGTGGCCGTCGCGGTGCTGAGCGGCGAAGTGGACGGCTTTCTGGTGCGCAAGGCCGAAAAGCAACATGGCACGGGACAGCGCATTGAAGGCTTCCGCGAGAAGGGCGCGCGGGTCGTGATTGTGGATGATGTCTGCACTACGGGTGCATCGACGGTGCAGGCGATTGAAGCGGCGCGCGAATTCGGATTCGAAGTTGTTGGCGTGATGTGCCTGGTGGAGCGGGAAGAAGCGAAGGGACGTCCGAATGTGGAGAAGGCGGCGGGGGCGGTGCCGTTCGTTTCCATCTTCACCGCGAACGACGTGCGCAAGGAGCACATCCTGCAGAACGACGACACGCAGCCCGGTATTTTTGCTGTGGCCGCGGCTTGCGAGGTCTGTGGACGACCGGCAGTTACGAATAATCCACGCAACCGCTGCGAGGCGCACAAACCGTGATGGAACAGTCGTGGAGACGTAGCTTAGCTGCGTCTCTGCCGCCGGCACCGCGAACGATGGGTAGAGAGGGTTGCAATTAAAGAGACGTTGCAAGCAACGTCTCTACGATAGATTTTTCCATGATTCAAACTTTGGAATGGACCGACAAAGGCGTACGCTTCATCGACCAGACGAAGCTGCCGACGGAAGAAGTCTATGTTACCTGCAAGACGCATGAGCAGGTAGCCGCCGTCATCCGCGACATGGTGGTGCGCGGGGCGCCGGCGATCGGAGTGGCGGCCGCCATGGGCATCGCCCTCGGCGTGAATAATTCGAAAGCGGAATCGACGGGCGATCTCAAGCGCGACCTCGACCAGATCTGTGACCTCATCGGCAAAACCAGGCCAACCGCCGTGAATCTTTTCTGGGCGATTCGGCGCATGCAGGAGAAATTCGAGCGCATCCGCATCCGGCCCATTCCGCAGATCAAGCGGGATCTGATTGAAGAGGCGCAGCGCATGCACGCGGAAGACATCGCGGCCAACCAGGCCATGGGACGCCACGGCGCCACGCTGATGCCGAGCGCGGGTGGTGTGCTCACACACTGCAACGCCGGGGCGCTCGCCACGGCGGGATATGGCACCGCGCTTGGAGTCATCCGCGCGGCAGTTGAGCAGGGCAAGAAAATTCACGTGTATGCGGACGAGACCCGGCCTTTCCTGCAGGGCTCGCGGCTGACGGCATGGGAACTGATGAAAGACGGCATCCCGACCACCGTCATCTCGGACAACATGGCTGGCGCGATGATGAAGCAGGGCAAGATCGGAGCCATTTTGGTTGGGGCCGATCGCATTGCGGCCAACGGCGACGTGGCCAATAAGATTGGAACCTACACGGTCGCCATTCTGGCGAAGGAGCACAACATCCCGTTCTACGTGGCCGCGCCGATTTCGACCGTCGATCTGGCTTGTCCCGACGGCAGCGGGATTCCTATCGAGCAACGGAACGCCAAAGAAGTTACCCACATCGGCGGGAAGCAGATGGTTCCGGACGGCGTGGGAGTGGAGAACCCCGCTTTCGATGTCACGCCCGCGAAATATGTTGCTGCCATCATCACCGAAAAAGGAATAGCGCGCGCGCCCTATCAAGATTCTTTGCGCAGACTTGCCGGGCAAGAGGCTGAGGTGCATCCGTAGCAGGGACGCTTCTTTTGGCGTGTGTATCAGCTCAGGTGCGCAGATTCGTGCCGGCCCGAACCTCCGAAAGGGCGCCTCCAGACTGGCATTTGGACCCAACGTAAAGAGATGTAAAATTTCGGAAATTTTCCTCTTCCCGCGCTACTTTTTGTCGAGGCTGGGGTTAATTCTAGCGGCCACTCAAACGTGCTAATGTGGGTTCAGAAGGCTCAACTCTGCGCCAAGACCTCAGGGGGATGTTATATGTCCTTACGCAATCGTCTGGTTTTGCCCATCGTTGTTTCCGCACTTGCGGTCCTGGTGGGCTGCGGCGGGTACGGAAGCAGCATTACCAATCCCGTAACCCCGCCCAACGGTAGCTTCAGCAACAGCAATCTCAACGGTACATACGTCTTCTCTGTTTCGGGCATCGACTTCAATGGGGCACCTTATACGATCCTGGGCGCCTTCACCGCTAATGGCCAAGGCGGGATCACCGGTGGAACCATTGACATGAATGACCCAGGCCTTGCCGCGCCAGTGGCCAGTGCTGCCATCAACGGCAACAGCAGCTATAGGGTCGCAGTGGACGGACGAGGAGAGGCCACACTTAACACCGCCACGCCACTGGGGAAGATCGTTCTTGATTTGGTCCTCGAAGACAGTTCTCACGGACTCACCACCCAATTCGACAGCAACGCCACGGGCAGCGGTACGCTCGACTTGCAGACGGCCGGCGCTGCGCCCGTTGGGTCTTACGCCTTCATCCTTTCCGGAGCCGACGTGAGCAGCGGCACTGCCAATCTGTTTGCCACGGTCGGCGATTTCACTCTCGAATCGGGCGGAGCTATCTCGTCCGGGATTGAAGACTTCAACGATAACGGCTTCGCCTACGCCGACCAACCTCTGAGTGGTCAGGTGGTTTTGGGCCCGTCCTCTACGCTCGCAATGACGTTGAACACGACGCAGTTCGGGACGCAGAACTACGATGTGTACCCCATTGACACCACGCATTTGAAGTTGATTGAGATGGACACGTCGGCAACTCTTGTGGGGGATGCTTACTCTCAGACGAGCAACGCCGTGCCAACTGGCGCCTTGGCCTTCACGTTGGCGGGTTCCTTCCCCGGCGCCAGCAACACCTCAGTAGCCGGCGGCTTCATGGTCACTGACGGAGCAGGGAACGTCACAAGTGCTTCCACCGAGGACGCCAATAATGGCGGAACGGTTACTCAGTCTCCGCTAACTTTCACCGCCTCTTACACCAGCGGCGGCACCGGTCGATTCACTCTGGGCAACTTCGCCAATTTCTCCGAGGGCTCAGCCTACGTCGCCTATCCGTCCAGCGGCGGACTGCTCCTGCTGGAAATTGACGACTCTGGAATCATGCTCGGCGCAGCTTACCCGCAAACCCCGAGCGCCACCTTTGCCGCCGCGACGGGCTATGCGCTAAACCTCTCAGGTACCAACCTGGGGGCAGGTAACTCCTATTATGGGACTAGCTCCCCGGCGGAAGTGGATGACATCGCCGAGTTCGCCGCCAACAGCACTGGGGCGACTGTAACTGGCGTCATTGACGAAAACTCCGAACCTAACGGTGGCCCGAACTATGCTCTGGCGCTCAACGGTACGTATGCCCTCCCAGATGCCAACGGGCGTGGTCAGATCGCAGCCAACGCCGGCAACGGCTCGAGCAGCACCCTGAACGGCGGGTTCGGCCTCACTTTCTATACGGTGGATGGCACAATCTTCCCCTTTATAGAGACGGACAGCAATGGCCAGGTCGCGGCCGGAGTATTCATAGCGCAGAATCCCACTGGGGCCGCTTCCGCAATGGCCAGGTCGCACATGTTCATCGTGCCGCCGTTAATACGGCCACACGCGGCTCACTGGCAGAAGAAGTAGGTTGCTGACCATCGCACAAAATAAAGGGCGCGCCGTCGATTTCGTGACGAGCGCGCCCTTTTACTTTGCGACTCTACGGCTTATGGGCATGCCACTGCGATGAATGCTGCCAAGGCTGGAATGTGTGGGACACAGGCAACAACGCGAATGCGCAGGGAAAGCAGAGGCAGCATCGCGTTAGACGGGGAGCGGGCGAAACGTCCGCGCTACCCTTCCGACGTACTCACGTTCGCCACTGCGGGGCTGCGCGATCCCATCCATGCGATCAGGCGGTAGAGGATCAGCGCTCCAAGCACGAACCCGTATTCCAGTGGCTTCTTCAGGTCCGCTTTCACCAGCCAGATGTAGTGAACCACTCCGGCGGCGGCGCTGAAATAAATCAGGCGGTGCAGGGCCTGCCAGCGCCGGCCGCCCATTTTTCGGATCGCCCACTTGGTCAACGTCAACGCCAGGGGAATCATTAAAGCGAAGGCGGTCATTCCGGCGGTGATGAACCTGCGCTTGGCAATGTCGGCCAGCATCTCGTGGACATCGAAAAACTTATCGAGCCAGACGTAGGTCGTCAGGTGTAGCGTACCGTAGAAAAACGCGAAGAGGCCGAACATCCGCCGGAGGCCGATGAGCCAGTATTGTCGGGTCAGCTTCCGCAGCGGTGTGACGGAAAGCGTGATCAACAGGAAAGTCAGCGTGCAATCGCCGGTGCTATGAGTGATCGCTTCAATGGGATTGGCTCCGAGCTGCGCGTGCAAGCCTCTCCAGACGAGGCTGGCGAGCGGCGCGAGGCACGTTAGAAAGATCACGGGTTTGAGCCAGCGGGACATGGGCAACAAGTGGCTAGTGGTTAGTGGTGAGTGATAGTGGTTAGACGCTGGCCTTCCTTACTAATCACTAGCCACTAAATCACTGCCCTAAAAATCCTTCTTCAGATCCATGCCGCTGTACAGGCTGGCGACTTGATCTCCGTAGCCGTTGAACATCAGGGTCGGGCGCTTGAGAAATTCGCCAAGCCTGCGTTCTTTCGCCTGACTCCAGCGGGGATGGTCTACGTTCGGATTCACGTTGGAATAGAAACCGTATTCCCGAGGGTTGGAGACATTCCAGGTATTCTGCGGCTGCTTTTCGGTGAAGCGCACGCGCACAATCGCCTTCGCGCTCTTGAAACCGTACTTCCAAGGCACGACGATGCGGATCGGCGCTCCATCCTGGTTGGGAAGGTCCTCGCCGTACATGCCAAAACAGAGCAGGGTGAGCGGATTCATAGCTTCGTCCATGCGCAGGCCCTCGACGTACGGCCATTGCAGGACTTGCCGCTGCTGACCCGGCATCTGGTTCGGATCGTAAATGGTGGTGAACTCCACAAACTTCGCCTTGCTGGTGGGATTGGCGCGTTTGATCAATTCGCTCAGCGAGAAGCCCACCCAGGGCACGACGATCGACCATCCTTCCACACAGCGGTGGCGGTAGATGCGCTCCTCGGGAGGCGCCATCTTGAGGATGGTGTCGACATCAAGTTCTTGTTTCTTCTGCACCTGGCCATCGATCTTCACCTTCCAGGGCCGCGTGCGAAAATCCTTGGCGAGCTTTGCGGGTCCGTCCTTGTCGGTGGAAAACTCGTAATAGTTGTTGTAGCTGGTTACGTCTTTGTACGGCGTGATCGCTTCCGTCGTGCTGAATAAACTTTTTTGGATGCCGTCAATCTTCGTCCCGGCCAGGGCGGCGGTGGAGGGCGAAACAATCTCGCGCAATCCAAAGCCCGTGGCCGCGGCGGCTCCCGCGATCGCCGCGCCCGCCAGAAACTTGCGGCGGTTCAGATACAAACCCCTAGGAGTAATCTCCGACGAACGAATACTTTCCGCCTTCTTGATGAGCATGTGAACCCCTGTTCTTCCTACCATTCTCCGTCGCAGACGGATTCGCCCTGCCTCTATCTTCCACCAGATAGGACGCCCGCGTGGGAAAAAAGTTTCATGGGGTTCGTTTTGAGGTCTGTGTCTGAGGTCTGAGGTCGGAAGTTAACCCAACACTTCCCTAACCTTGCGCGACAGGTTCTGCAGCGTGAAGGGCTTCTGCAAGAACGCGGCGCCGCTTTCAATGGTGCCTTCACTGACAATCGCGTCCTCGGTATACCCGGAGAGATAAAGCACCTTGGTTTCCGGACGGATCTGCGCGAGTTGCTTGACCAACTCGCGGCCACCCATTCCAGGCATGACCACATCGGTGATGACCAGATCGATCTTGCCGTCGTGCTGGGCAGCAGCGGCCATGCCGGATTCGCCGTTTTGCGCTTCCACGACACGGTAGCCTTTGGCCTCGAGCGTTTCCCGCACCAGTTGACGGACTGACTCTTCATCTTCCACTAACAATACGGTCTCGGTGCCTCCCAAGGCTGCGTGCGCCACTGGAGCGGTGTGCTTCTCGGCGACGCCATCGACGCGAGGCAGATAAATCTGGAACGTGGTGCCGCGTCCTTCTTCGCTCTGCACCATTACATATCCTCCGCTCTGCTTTACGATGCCGTACACGGTCGAGAGGCCAAGCCCTGTCCCCTTGCCTTTCTCTTTTGTGGTGAAGAACGGCTCAAAGATTCGGGACTGCGTTTCTTTGTCCATCCCCATGCCCGTGTCGCTGACCGAGAGCATGACGTAGTGGCCGGGACGGATAAAGGTCGGCTCGCGGCGATGGTTCTCATCCACGACAATCTTCTCCGTTTGGATAGTGAGCGTTCCCCCGTTGGGCATCGCGTCCTTGGCATTGACCACAAGATTCATCAACACCTGTTCCAACTGGCCAGCATCGGCCCGGGTGTGGGCCGCCTCGGGAGTCAGGCTGGTAATGAACTCCACGTTTTCGCCAATCAGGGGCCGGAGCAGGCGCTCCATGTCCGCGACAATCGCATTTACGTCGACGACCTTCAGTTCCAGCAACTGCTTGCGGCTAAAGGCGAGCAACTGCCGGGTCAAGGTCGTAGCACGGTCCGAGGCTTGCTGGATGGCCAGCGCTTTCTCACGGAGCGTGTGGTCCGGTTCCAGTGCCGCCAGCATGACTTCCGCATAGCCGCTGATCACCATCAGCAGATTGTTGAAATCGTGCGCCACACCTCCGGCGAGCCGTCCTACAGCCTCCATCTTCTGTGCCTGGCGGAACTGATCCTCCAGCACGCGGCGGTCGGTGACGTCTTCGGCAATCGCCTCCAACACATCGGCCGGCTCGTCGGCGCTGCTCACCGCGCGGCCGCTGATGCGCACGGTGATGGCCTTGCCGTCATTGCGCTTCCACTTCACTTCGATTCCATCCAGGCGTCCGGTGCGCCGGAATTCTTCGATCAGCCGCGTGTGCTCTTCGATGTGCGCGAACACATCTTTTTGAGGATCGAGCAAAAGGACTTCCTCCGCCGATCCGTATCCCAGCATCGTGATCAGCGCGGGATTCACGTCCAAGAACCTTCCTTCCAGACTCGACCGGTAGATTCCATACACGGAGCTTTGCACGAGAGAGCGGTAGCGAGCCTCGGAGCGGCGCAACGCCTGCTCGTTTCTCTTGATCTCTACCGCGCTCGCCAGTTGCCGCCCGACGAAGGTCAGAATTTCCTTGTCGCGCTCACCATAGCGGGTGTTTTTCGAGTAGGTCTGGACCACGAGGGCCCCAAACGTATGATTGTTGACTTTCAGCGGAACTCCCATCCAGTCGAGGGAACGCGAATCGTTGCGCGCGACCTCACCGCGCTCTTCCATGGCCTGCAGCACCTCGGGCGTGGCCAGCAGAGATTGTCCCGCGCGGATGATGTAGTCGGTCAGCCCGCGGCCCAATTTCTTCGGAGGCGGCGCGGAGTCCTGCTCATCGACGAAATAAGGAAACGTGAGCAAATCGGAAGCCGGATCGTAGAGCGCGATGTAGAAGTTTCGCGCGTACATCAACTCATCCACGATGCCGTGGACGGCGGCGAAAAACTGTTGCAGATCGTGAGCGCTGCTGCTCTTTTCGGCGACGCGGTACAGAGCCGAACTCAGCGCCTCCACCCGCTTGCGATCGGAAATGTCGTGGTAGCCGGCATAGAAGCCCGCCATCTTCCCATCCAGCAGCAGAGGCGCGCACGACACGGAAACATCGAGCAAGGTTCCATCTTTTTTTCTTCGCTGCGTTTCCAGGGTGATGTGCTGGCCGTTTGCGACCGCCTCCGTCACCCAGCGCGACTCCGCCAACCGGTCCGGAGGGACTATCAGATTCTCCAGAGGCTGCCCTACCACTTCAGCAGCTTCGTATTCGAACATGCGCACGAACGTTTCATTGGCCAGGAGCACCCGCTGGCCGCTATCGGCGATGCTCAATCCGTCGGGCGATGCCTGAAACATCTGTTCCAGGAATTGCAGCCGGGTCTCGGTATTGTGCTGATTTTTTGTGTGAGGTTCAGAGAGCGGAGGCAGAGGGCAGGAATGTTCGGAGCATGCAGCGTTGGCGGGCGAAGCACCGTTTCCAGGCTGGACAAACGCAGGTGGAGCTCCGCTCTCCAGCGCTTTCTTCAGCCGGGTGGCGTGGGCAAGATCCGCCAGTCCCGATTGAGTGACACGTTCACCCATCCGCGAATTCCCCCTCTAAATGCGCAGTCCAAGGGCATGGTAAAACGCAGAGTAGCGGGTCGAAAGGTTACGGGGGTAATCCCAAAACGAGAGGGGTCGAATTGGGCGCGATTCAGCAATCCTTCGTGATGTGTGAGCCGCTTCAACTTGGAGCCGCCGGGTTACTTTGGTGAGACCGTGGGATAGTGAGCGTGGACTTGGCGTGACACACTCGTGACACAATGGCCGTACTGATCTCACGCCCGTGCACGCTGGAAACCTGGAGAAGTGTAAGCCGGTGCGGGGGAATACTTGGCGAGAGGGAGTGCGGATGAACCATCAAGGGACGGTGGCTGTGTGTTTTCCTGTGCGCGTTACGCTGTTTCTGCTTTTCACACTCGCAATCGCGATCTCCGCGGCTACGGCGGAGACGCCGGGCGTCACCGAAAACGGCATTTTGATCGGATCCTGCTCCGCACTGGACGGCCCCGCCCATGTCCTGGGCAGACAGACCGTCATGGGTGCTTCTGCTTACCTACACTTCGTCAACGATGAGGGCGGAGTATTTGGACGCAAGGTTCAGCTGCAGGCATTCGACGACAGCTATGATCCCGACAAGGCTCCGGCCTGCTTCAAGCGCATGATGAAAGAGGGAGTATTCGCGCTGGGATTCTTTGTAGGAACGCCCACCGCCAAGGTATACGTGCCCATGGCGCAAGAGGAAAAGATTCCGGTGGTGGGGCTGTTCACCGGCGCGCAGATGCTCTACGAGCCGCTCAAACATGAAATCATCAACGTTCGCGCCTCGTACTACGATGAAACTCGCGAACAGGTCGACAAACTTTGGGAACAGAACATCCGCAAGATTGGTGTCATCTACCAGGACGATCCATTTGGCAAGGCCGTACTGGAAGGCGTAAGACTGGCCTTGCAAAAACACAATGCTGCGCCGGTATCACTAGGCACCTTTGTGCGCAATACGGTGGAAATCGACGCCGGCATGAAGGAGGTAATGGCTGCGCATCCGCAGGCGGTCGTGATAGCGGGACCGTACGCTCCGGCGGCCGCAATTGTGAAGCAGGCTCACGCAATCGGATGGAGGCCGCAGTTCCTCACTGTGTCTTTCGTCGGGACCGAGGAATTCATCAGGGAAGCCGGGGCGGATGCTGAAGGCACGATTATCACCCAGGTCATGCCGCCCTATGACCGCACCGACTATCCCACAGTCGCGCTGTACCGAAAATGCCTGACGAAATACTCTCCCGGCGAACCTCCGAGCTTTGTGAGCCTGGAAGGATTCGTGGACGCGATGGTGCTGGTTGAGGGACTGAAGCGCGCGGGAAAAGATGTGACGCGAGAGAAGTTCATCAGTGCCATTGAGTCGATTCACGAAATGAACTTCGGACTGGGACCGAAGCTGAAGCTGGAGTATGGTCCCACAGACCATAAAGGCTTCGACGGCGTTTATCCGACAGTGGTGAAGGACGGCCAACCGGCGCTGCTGACGGAGTGGTTAGCCGCAAGAAAGTAAGCGTTTGCGGGCGATGCGGGTTATTTATAGCGACTCTGCGTTGAGCAAATATGCGATGGATCCGGCGCGTCCGATTCGCATCATCGTAGCGAACGGGCAAGTGACGCTGTACGGCTCGGTCGATAGCCCGATGGGCAAGACAATTGCCGGACTCAGAGCCAACCAACTCTTTCGGCGCCTTCACTGTGGACAACAAGCTGCAGGTCGAAGGAAAGGCGGGCCAACAGAAACTATAAGGTTGATGTAGCGGTGACCGGGGCGCGGCCGGTGGCCGCGCCTTTTATCGTTTTGATCGGGTTTCGTGGATGACGGCAATTTCGGCGGCGGGTGTTGGAATGGCAATTTGCCTAGCGCGCCTTATTTGGACACACTCACGGTAGACGGTTGATCAGAGAAGCGACATATCCGGCGCCAAATCCATTATCGATATTCACGACGCTGACGTTCGAAGCGCACGAGTTGAGCATGCCAAGCAGTGCGGCCATTCCTTTGAACGACGCGCCGTAGCCGACGCTGGTGGGCACGGCGATGACGGGAACGCCGACGAGACCCCCGACCACACTCGGTAAGGCGCCTTCCATGCCGGCGCAAACGATCACGACGCGGGCCTTGGTCAGCGCTTCGCGATTGGCCAGCAGGCGATGAATGCCAGCCACGCCGACATCGTAGAAATGTTCGACTTCATTGCCCATCACTTCTGCAGTGACAACTGCCTCTTCGGCCACGGGGATGTCACTGGTTCCGGCGGAGACCACGGCAACGATTCCCTTGCCGTATTTCGTGGGATCGCGCTGCAGAACGATGGCGCGAGCGAGGTCGCGATATTCAGCAGAGCGAACCTTCTTCTTTACGGCGGCAAATTGTTTTTCGTTGGCGCGCGTGGCCAGGATGTTGCCACCGTGTTTGGCGAGACGAGCAAAGATTCCTGCGACCTGCGCCGGAGTCTTGCCCTCTCCGAGGATGACCTCGGGCATGCCATTTCGCAGAGCGCGGTGATGATCGACTTTGGCGAAGCCGAGATCCTCAAAGGGCAAATGGCGCAGGCGGGCGACCGCATCGTCGGGCGTGAGTTTGCCTTTGCGGACTTGCTCGAACAACTTGCGGATGGATTCGGAGTTCAAGAAGCACTCAGCATTCGGCAGTCAGCATTCAGCCGAAGAAAGTCTAGATTAGCACTTCGAGGAAAGCCGAGTTCAGGCGTGGGCTGAGCGTGCGAGCGGCCGGGAAATCGCGCGCAGCTTGGCAATGACGGTGGCGCAAACTTTGCGAGCCAGTCCGGGCTCATCGAGGTGGGCCATGAAGAGGCGCCGCAGCCGACTAGGCGCGACCTTGCCGGCGAGATAGGCGTCATAAATCTGGGTTCCGATGCGGTAGCCCAAGTCCCGTGCGGCGGAGTCAAACTTGCTTTCATCGCCACGAACGGCTGCCTGTGCCGTTTTTTCGCAGGCAGCGCGGGAAAGTGGCGATGAGTCGTCCGGTTCGGGGCGCGAGGGATAAAGCACCCTCGAGCCGAAATACGCGACTGCATTCTCGATCACGCGAGCGTAGAAGTCGTCGATCGGGTTCTTGCCGTTGCCGTTTCCATTTTCGACAGAATGGCCATTGAGTCGTCGCGGCAACCCCCGACAGGCCTGATGCAGAAAGCGGGCAGCGTCTTCGGCCGCGTGAATCATCTGGAAGTCGCGAACGTAGAAGGCATTCACCTGCGGCAGGTAGGCGCTGCCGCGATCTTCAACGCTGGTGAGCATTGACTCGCGCTCCGCTGCGCCGATGCCTTTGCGCGAGAGCAGGCGGCGCAGCATCGCTTCGGACGATCCGGCATAAACCTCAGGCAGCATGTCGACGAGAAATTTCGGCTGCGTGCTATTATGCGGCGAGTAGCGGTTGATCTCGAGGAAGCGGACCAGACTATCGATCAGATTGTAGATGGTGGGGGCGAAATCGGGACCATCCTCGCAGCGGCTCCACTGATCGAGAAAGAGGCGATAGCTTTCGTATTTTTCGAGCGGGGTCGCGTTGAAGACACAGAGGACTTCGTCGTTGACGCGAACGGCCTCCACTTTGTCAGCGCGCTCACCGGCGGCGCGCCAGTAAAGCGCGTCGATGTTCTGCAATACCGTCAAAATTTTTGCGCCCGGCATGAGTTGATGCAACTCGCGGGGCAGGTGTCCGGGAGCGAGATGCGACTCGCCGAACAAAACGAAGATCACGGCATCGGGATGGCGCAGGCGAGTTTCGGCAATCTTGGCGGCGGCATGACGGTCGCGGGGGCCAATCTTGCGCAGATCTTCGCGCGGCATGCAGTCGAGGCCGTAGAGAGCTTCCGCGTGATCACGCGCAGTAACCAGTAAATCGTAAAACGGAGTCCAGTCATATCCCCAGTCGAGATCGAAGCGGATGCGCTGCCGGAATTCGTTCTCGTCAATTTCGCGGCGCCACCATTCGTCGAGGATGTGCTGGTCGCGGGCGTAAATCGTTTCGACTCCGAGCACGACCGGACGGTCACCGGCCAACGCGCGCTGCTCGATGAGCGAAGCGGCATGTCGCTGCGCGGCGGGCAGCGCGTGGTAGTCGCCGATCAGGACCACGTCGGCGGAGCGCAGCGCATCTCGAATTTGCCCGGAGTCGAGCAGCGAATCGTAGCTGCGAAAAGCCTGGTTGAACTCACGCAGGTACTTTCGGCGGTGATGCGAATCCTGGGCGCGGATTTCGCGCTCGACTCCCGCCAGCGCGTGCAACTGGGCGGCGCTGCGGCGGGATCGGAGATTCGTGGTCGAGGACATAATCAGCTTCTAGCTCTTGGCTCTTGGCCCGTTTATCTTGACTTCCGCTTCATTGACTCCCTATGCTCCGGAGTCGGGGCAAACTCAATTGCCTCGCCCGGAGGCTTCTTGCCCAATCACCCGCCGCAGAATCTGACCATCGCGACCACGGGGGCCAGCGGGGCCATTTTTCTCCGGCACTTCCTGCTTGCTGTCGAACGCGACAAACGCGTCGAGACGGTCAACTTCATCGCTTCCGACAGCGCGCTGCGGGTCATGGCCGAAGAGTTGGGCCTGAAGGGCCGGTCCAACCTGGTCGGCCGGATTCTGGGCTCTTCAAGTAGCCGCTCCTCGCGCAAAATCAAAGTTCAATCGAACGCTGACATCGGGGCGAACGTGGCCAGCGGTTCGTATCCCGCTCATGCCATGATCGTCCTGCCATGCAGCGTGGGCACTCTGGCCCGTATCGCCAACGGCGTCGCCTCGCATCTCATCGAGCGCGCTGCTGACGTCACTCTCAAAGAGAGGCGCCCGCTGGTCCTGTGCGTACGCGAAACGCCGCTCAATAAAATCCACATCCGCAACATGTACCGGGCCGCCGACGCCGGAGCCACCGTCTTCCCGCTGATTCCGGCCTTCTATTACGGCCCTACTTCTTTAGATGAGATGGCACGTGAATTCGCCTATCGCGTGTTGGCTCATCTGGGTCTTCCCCAGCCCGACGCCTTTCGCTGGAAAGGCTGAGGCATCAATTACTTAGCGGCCTAGGGAAATACCTTTTCCACCTCAAGTAACATCGGCATCGTGAGGCTAGGATTTCAGTGTAGACAGCCAAAGGTGCAGGGGGCAGATGCCCGCCGGACATGTACGGGTGGGAATCTTTCCATCTTTTCCATCTGCCGCGATTTCAAGGCCGCAATCTTCATTTCTGACGTAGAATGCGGCAAATTCCGGGAAGGTGAGTTCATGTTCAGTCGATGGTGCGTGGGATGGATAGCGTTAGCGCTCCTGGTAATTGGGTCTTGCGCGGCGGAGGACGGCAATCCTTTGGCAGGTGACGCCAAAGCGGCGAAGGCGGGGGAGTATGAGTTCCGCATCAACTGCGCGCTGTGCCACGGGTTGGGCGCGCATGGCGGAGGGCGCGGGCCGGATTTGACGCGGGCGCAGAAGAAGCACGCGCACTCCGATGCGGAGATGTTTCAGATCATCAGCAATGGCATTCCCGGGACTGCGATGCCGGCGAACGGGACCAATGGGCAAGGCGTCGGGATGACCGACGAGGAGATCTGGCAGATCATCACCTACATTCGCAGCCAGGAAGTGAAGGCTCCGGCGAAGCCGCTGGGCAACGCGGCACACGGTAAAGAATTGTTTTACGGCGACGCGAACTGCTCGCTGTGCCACATGGTCGAGGGCAAGGGCGGAAGGCTCGGGCCCGAGTTGACGGCAGAGGGCGGGTCGCGCACACGCGAGGCGATTATCGATTCGGTGCGCAATCCGAACCGTCGGCTGGCCTGGGGATTGACTGAGGCGACGAAGGAATTTCCCCAGGAATACGAGAGTGTCACCGTAGTCACCGCAGACGGGAAGGAGATCAAGGGCGTGACGCTGAATGAAGACAGCTTCAGCGTGCAGATCATGGACACAAGCGAGCAGATTCATCTGCTGGAGAAAGACAAGCTGCGTTCGTTCCGGAAAACCCGCGAGTCGGCCATGCCGAAATATGGTACCGACATTTTGAGCGACAAGGATTTGGAGGACATCGTGGCCTATTTGATCAGCGTGGGGGCGAAATGAAGCGGCGAGGTTGCATCGAATCTTGCCAGAGGTCGGTACGACCGTGGAAGCGTGGCCCTTTCAGGGCCGCGTTTTTTAACGGCGCGGAGAAGGCCTTCAGGCCCCGTGCAGCCCAGGGGCTAAAGCCCAACAAGATAACAATGTCTCAACGCGGCGCTGAAGCGCCGCTCTTCCACGAACTCCGGAGAGCGTGTGCCGTCGGAGCTATTCTCGTCGCCACTGTCATCCCCGCTTATTCCCAAGTTACCTTCGAACGGCTGGTGAATTCTGCGAGGGAGCCGCAGAACTGGATGACTTATTCCGGCGATTACTCCGGGAAGCGGTTCAGCGGACTCGACCAGATCAATCTGACGAATGCGCACACGATGGTTGCGAAATGGGTCTATCAGACCGGAGCGACCGGAAAGCTTGAGACTTCGCCCCTGGTCGTCGACGGAATTCTTTATGCGACCGCGCAGGATGACCGCGCTTTTGCGCTGGATGCGCGCACCGGGCGGCCCATCTGGATGTACCAGCGTCAACTTCCGGGGGACATTCGTCCGTGCTGCGGGCGGGTGAATCGTGGGCTGGCGATTTTGGGCGACAAAGTTTTTCTGGGGACCCTGGATGCGCACGTGATCGCTCTCGACGCGAAGACGGGAAGCGTCGTGTGGGACGTGGTCGCGGCGGACTATCGCACCGGGCACAGCTTCACGGTCGCGCCGTTGGCGGTGAAGGACCTGGTCGTAATTGGCATTTCCGGCGGGGAGTACGGCGTGCGTGGGTTCATTGACGCCTACGACGCGTCGACCGGCGAGCGCAAATGGCGGTTCTATACGGTGCCGGGTCCGGGCGAGCCCGGACACGATAGTTGGGAAGGCGATTCGTGGAAGGTGGGCGGCGCACCCGCCTGGAACACGGGAACCTACGGCCCGGTCACGAATCAGATTTTCTGGCCGACGGGAAATCCTGCGCCGTCAAATCGCGGCGAGGGGCGGGCGGGCGACAACCTCTACAGCAATTCTCTGCTGGCGTTGAATGCCGACACGGGCAAGATGAATTGGTATTTTCAGTTCACCAAGCACGACGAGCACGACTGGGACGCGACCCAGATTCCGGTGATGATCGAGGCAGGCGGTAAGCATCTGATCGCGCAAGCGGACCGCAACGGATTCTTTTATGTGATCGATCGCACGAGCGGCAAACTCCTGTCCGCGAATGCATACGGCAAAATTACCTGGAGCGATAGTAAGGATGCGGAGGGCCGTCCGGTGGCGAATAACCAAGCTTCGCCGACCCTGCAGGGACGCACGGTGTGTCCGGGGGCGCTCGGGACAACAAACTTCATGGCTCCGACGTACGATCCGCAGACAGCGCTGTTCTATGTGACGGCGCGCGATCAGTGCGACACTTTCAGCACGGCTCCGCAGCCCTATGAGGCGGGCCACGCGTATTACGGGAGCGCGTATTTTCCGTCGGAGGAGGCCGAGCCGTATCGCGGGTTCCTAAAGGCAATCGATCCGGCGACAGGACAGGTGAAGTGGAAGTTCGAGCACACTTCGCCGACCTGGTCGGGAGTGCTTTCGACCGCGGGAGGACTGGTGTTCAGCGGCGATGCGGAGGGAAACTTCATCGCTTTCGATGCGGCATCGGGCAAGCCGCTGTGGCACTTTCAAATGGGCGGAGCGGTCTACGCCGCGCCGATGGCGTTTGCGGTCGACGGCAAGGAATATGTGGCGATCGCGGCCGGCAGTGCGGTGTTTGCCTTTGGACTGCCGTGATGGAATGCTTCGGTTTCACTATTGCTTTCCCCGGTACGCCAGTTTCCCCCGATTGACGGCCCCAGGCGTTTCATAATAATCTGCGACTAACACCGGAAAGGAGGTGGTCGGATGACAAGTTCAGAAGGCAGTAGTTGGGATGTTCAAAGACCAGGTGAGGTGGCTGAGACTTAGAGCGGGTTGCTCTAAGCGGGGCTTCGGGCCGCAGTAACAGAACAGCGCGCCGGAAGCTACAGCCCGCACACTACCGGTGAGTAAGGATTGATTCCGCCTGGCGCAGGTCGGTCGGGAATCCCGGAGTTGCCGTAGAGGCCACGTAGAGTGACCACCTCTTGGTCAATCCCAAACAGTGCACCGGACGGCCCGCAGCCTTTGTGCCTGCGGGCCCTTCTATGTGTGCCGAGCATGATCGACAGCTTGGAGGTGGAAGTCCTCTTCACAACCTGATGGAGGTGAAGTGATAGCGAAGCGCAAGGGCGTCGTCGTGAGGCGGGGTCTGAAAGAAGCGTGGAGCAAAGGCGCGAGCCGATGAACAAGAACCGGATGATGAGGCCTACGGTGCGGAGCGAGCGGGCATATGATCGCGAAGCTCATATCCATCAAGCGTATTGGTGGTAAATCCGGCGGTTGTGCGTCGAAGGCGGTCGAGCTTACCTCGGGAGGTCTGTGGCTGGTCACGGCATCGTGACTGAGGGTGGAGCGATCCATCCTGACCGGGCCGCAGAAGTCAGCAGCGGGCGTAGTAATCACGCGAGTGGTGAAGGCCCAAACGGTATCCCGGAAACGGGAGTAATGGGAGTGGCGAGTAAGCGGCGGGAGTCATGAGCGACAGGCGGCAGAAGAACCAGCTAGAGCTGGCCTTTCCGGCAGAGAGTAGGAGTGAAGCTCCGAGGGCAGCCGAGGAAGGGACCGAATCGCTGAGGGCACAACGCCAGAACGAAAGCCCGGCTATTACCGAACGACTGATGGAAGAAGTCTGCGAGCGGGAGAACTGCTTGCGGGCGTGGCGGAGAGTCAAAGCCAATCGAGGTGCAGCGGGAATGGATGGCATGACCATTCGCCAGTTCCCGAAGTACCTGAAGCAACACTGGCCAGCGATTCGCGAACAACTGTTAACAGGCAGATACAAACCGCAACCGGTGAGGCGGGTGGAAATCCCCAAGCCGGACGGAGGAGTGCGCCAGCTGGGCATTCCGACGGTATTGGATCGGTTGATCCAGCAAGCGGTATTGCAGGTGCTGCAGAGCAGATGGGACGCGACGTTTTCAGAACACAGCTACGGATTCCGGCCGAAGCGGTCGGCGCACCAGGCGGTAGCCCAGGCGCAAGAGCACATCGCGGCAGGCAGTCGGTGGGTGGTGGATCTCGACTTGGAAAAGTTCTTTGATCGAGTGAATCGCCATCGGCTGCTGAAATGCGGTGGGCGGACGCATTGGGGACGCACGAGTGCTCCGGTTGATCGGGGGATATCTGCGGAGTGGAGTGTTGGAGAACGGGCTGGTGAGTCCGACGGAGGAGGGAACGCCGCAGGGCGGGCCGCGGTCTCCGCTGTTGTCGAACCTCGTACTCGACGAACTGGACCGGGAGTTGGAGAAGCGTGGGCACCGCTTCGTGCGCTATGCGGACGATTGCAACATCTACGTCGGCAGCGCGGCAGCGGGACGGCGGGTGATGGCAAGTATCACCCGGTTCGTACACACGAAACTCAAACTCAAGGTGAATGCAGAGAAGAGCGCGGTGGCGCGACCGCAGGCGAGAAAGTTCCTGGGCTTCAGCTTTACCAGCGGGGCGGTGCCCAAACGCCGCATCGCGGGGAAAGCACTGTTGCGCTTTCAGCGACAGGTGCGGGAACTGACGCGACGGACCCGAGGAGTGCATGAGCGGCAACTGAAGGAACTCGCGGCCTATCTCCGTGGATGGCAGAGCTACTTTGGTTTCTGCGAAACCCCTACGGTGTTGGAGAAGCTGACCCGGTGGTTGCGGCGGCGTTTGCGAGCGGCGTTTTGGAAACAGTGGAAACGTGGTTCCACGCGTTATGCCGAACTGCGGCGCCGAGGGGTCGGGCGCGATCTGGCGGCGTCTACTGCCGGCAGTTCGCTCGGCCCCTGGCACTTGGGGAACAGCCCGGCTCTGGCGATTGCCTTGCCCAACGAGATCTTTGCCTCGCTGGGGCTTCCGTCGTTGGCCGTTCGCACGTAGCTCAACCCGCCGAACCGCCGTATGCGGACCCGCATGTACGGTGGTGTGGCAGGGGCGGACGGGCGACCGTCCCCCCTATGCCGATTTTTCGCGGAAGCCAGTCGCGAATCCAACAACTACGTCACTCGTTTTTTCTTGGGTACGCCCTTCGTATGGCAGTCCAGACATTTGACGGTGTGGACGTTGTGGGGACTCTTGAGGGACTTGAAAGTGGTATCCATAGTTTCGACATCGCGACCACAGTTGGAGAGCTGGGGATGGCAATTTGTGCACGATGCGCGAGTTCTCTCGCCGTGTTTGTCGTGACAAGCGAGGCAACTGAGCCCTTCGTGTACCCCGATGGGCGTGCGATCATCGCCGGACCCCGCTTGGCCGCTGGCCAGAGGCGCGTGGCACTGGTAACAAAGAGCCTGCCGGTGGTCCGGACTGATCTTGATGAGACGGACTCCTTCGTACATCTGCGGGAGGGGCAGACGGCCAACGGGCACGTAATCCAGTTCACGACGGTCAAATAGTGCCAGGGACGGCCGGGAGATTTCCTGGCGGGGACCGGCGTCATCAACCTTGACCGTGGGGCGCGCCAGCGGCGAACCGTGACGGTGCATTTGGTGGCAGGCAAGACACGGGATTGCAGGCTGCTCAGCGAGCTTCGGATCCAAAAGTCGCCACGGGCCATGCGTGTTGACAGGTGACACCAAGTCGCGAATACTGCCTTCAAAGTGCATCGAGTGACAACGGAGGCAGTCGTCCATCAGGAGTCGCTGGCGGTTGTGGTCCTTGTCCAAAAAGATGCGGGCGTATGTGGCGCTATGTGGGCCAGCCGACCAGTCCGCATATTCCTGACGGTGACACTTCACGCAACGATCCCCAATTTTGAGGACGTCCTCGGTTTTCAGCCGGACCTGCTCGGGCACCTGACCACGCAAGTGCGCGACCAGTTGCCGCATGTTCTTCAAGTGAAACCCTGCGTCGACGGTCAGGACATCGCCGTGACACTCCGAACATGCGATATTGCGATGAGCCGACTCGTGCCAGTCACGGTAGGGTTGCCAAATCTCGTGGCACCTAGTGCATGATCTCCCGCCAGAGTAACTGTAGTAGAGGCTTGCGCCGGGCAGAAAAAGGATGGCAAACAAAACGGCAGACACGATCGCAACAACGCGAAAGCGAAAGAATCTAGGGCCCGTTGTCATAGCGAATGCGCCCCACGGAATAGGCTAAGAACGGCCATGGGTGCCTTTCCAGGATTTCAACAGGTTGTCGGAAGCGTAGTAAGCGATGGCCATGATTGTGAGGACTGGATTGAAACCGCCATTGGTGACATGGACGCTGCCATCAATTACGTACAGGTTATCTACGTCATGAACGCGGCAGTATCGATCCACGACGGAGGTCTGCGGATCGTTGCCCATGCGGCAAGTCCCCGCCTGGTGCTGGCCGCCGCTGGGCATGTCACGAGAAATCCAGTTGAAAGGGATGGTAGTTGTCGCCCCTGCTTCCTTGAGCCAAGCCTCGGCCTTTGAGGACAAGAACTTCGTTCCGAGCAAATCGTTGTCATGGCGGTGACCCGAGAGTCGAACGACAGGAATGCCCCAGGCATCTCTTACTTTCGCGTCGACCTGCACCCTGGAATCAAAGACGGGCATTTCCTGTACTGGGCCCATGACAAAAATGCTGCGCTGGTAGAAGCGGCGCATGAAGTCCTTGTGGGCTGCGCCCCAGCGCGGAACTCCAGGTCCGCGCAATCCGGCGAAGTGATAAGGCAAACGAATGAACTCGTTGGCCAAAAGTCCGCCGCCAATGAAGCCCGGATTGCCATGGTTGTAGTCGCAGAGTGCGATTGAGGCGCCGGGGCCGAGGTCATCGTAAGTCTCCTGTTCGAACAGACCAGCGGCGCCGGTGTAAGCGTGACCCTGCAGATTTCTTCCCACCCAGTCGTAGCGGTTTCCCAGACCGTTGATGAACAGACGGCTCTTGGAATTCAACAGCAAGCGAGCTGATTCGGTGGCCGAGCAGGAAACGACCACTAGATCCGCGCTCTGTTCCTGCAGCCGTCCGTTGGAATCGAGATAGGCGACGCCGATGGCGCGACCGCGGTCGTTGGTGAGAACCTCTTTGGCTATGCATTCCGAGCGCAGTTCGCAGTTCCTAGTCTTGATCGCCTTTGGAATGACCGTATTCTGTGTACCGCACTTGGCATCCACTTCGCAGGCAAAACCCACGCACCAACGGCAGCGCATGCAGGCTCCGCGGCCGTTGTAGGGAACAGAATTTCGCAGCATGGGGAGGTCGAACGGGTGCAGGCCGAGGCGCTCGGCAGCAGGCTTCAGAATCTGGTGTTCCCGGTTCGGAGGCAGCGGAGGCATGGGCAGAGGACGGCGGCGTGGGGCACGAAAAATGTTGTTCGAGTCGTCGCCCGAGACCCCGATTTCCCACTCTGCCTTTTCGTAGTAGGGCTCCAGGTCAGAGTAGCTGATCGGCCAATCCTCAAGCGTGCTGCCTTCGACCGTTCCATAGGTCGAACGCAGGCGGAAGTCTTTTTCCAGAAAGCGCCAAGCCATCGCCCCATAGCTCAGCGTGCCGCCGCCGACGCAAGCGGCATTGTTGCTATAGGCGCCCTGGTTGGCGCGCACGATGTGTTCCTGACCTTTGGCATCGACGGAAACGCGAGGGTTCCTCTCCTCATCCGGGCCGAAGGAATTTCCCAGGACACAAGTGCGCTGGTTGCGCAGGTCGTCCTTGCGGTCGTCGAAGGACGTATACCATTTGCCTCGTTCCAACAGGACGACGCTCAGGCCGGCTTCGGCGAGTTCTTTTGCGACAATGCCGCCTCCGGCGCCGCCACCAACCACAACCGCGTTTACATGCCTGAGCGACATCAGATTGATTCCCACGGCCCAGACTGACTAAAGGTCTGGAACGGAAAACGTGACCTGCCAGCACCACAAGCGAGCCCTAGAGCTTGGTGAGGTCATACCGCAGCCGTCCACGAATTGGCGGGTATGGAAGGCCGAGCATCTTCCAACTCACACCTTCGCGATTGCCCCCATGCCGGGGATCGCCGTAGTAACCCTGCATGGTGTGATCGACCAGATATCCGAAAAATTCCACTGAAGAAGTCTGCTTCCATATCGCGCCGGGAGCTTGACCATCCTCCAGGCGATGCAGCACATCAATCTGTTGCTGGGCTTCGAGATCAGCGAATGCCTTGCCATAGAGCAGGCGACTGCTCTGGTCTATGCCAGCAATTCCGCGGCGGTAGGTTTGCTGCAGACTGTGGAACGGCCCGCAAAGCTGGCGGTCGATGTAATTGACGACGCCAGCCCAGGCGGCGCCGGGGTCCTGGTCAGGCGGAATGATCTGGTCGCTGATCGCAGCGAGGGCTCTGGCTTCATCGACAGTAAGAAACCGCCACGGAGTTCCGTTCGTGCTACAAGCCATACCCGCTCCTGCGGCTGCGACGAGAGCCGCCTGCAGGAAGGCACGCCGGTTCAGTTTGAAGCTCTCTGCCACTCTGGTCTCCTTCTTCATGTCTAAACGCTGTGGCACGCACCTTCGACGCAGAAACTGCCTTCTGTTTTGTTACATGCACCCGCAACGAAGTCTGTGACCAGGGTCACGAACAAGCGTGGGCCGTGCCGTGGTTAAGAGCAGTTGGCTGATCGCGGGCAGTAGAAGTATTCTTGGCGAGTGTCATACTTGGACGAGTCTCATCGCAATGAACTGCGGGAACGGCAACGCTTGGTGGACAACTATGCTGGGTTGACCGATGGGGAGTTGCAGCGACTGGCGCAGCATGCGGAGGCTCTGACCGAGTTGGCCTGGGATGCGCTCGAAGATGAGATGGACCGCAGGCATCTGAAATATCCCGACGATCCGGCGGCCGAACCGCGCCAGGAGATGGAACTACAGGAACTGGTGACCGTCCGGCAGTTTCGCGATCTGCCGGAAGCCTTGCTGGCCAAGGGTTGTCTGAAGTCGGTGGGGATTGAATGCTTTCTCGGTGATGAAAACCTGGTCCGGCTGGACTGGTTCATTTCGAACTTCATTGGCGGGATCAAACTCAAAGTGAAAGCCGCTGATGTAGAGAACGCGCGACAGATCCTCGATGAACCGATTCTCGAAGGCCTCTACGTGCAAGGCGTCGGGTTGTACGAGCAGCCGCGCTGTCCGAAGTGCCAGTCGCTCGATGTGAACTTCCAGCCCTTGGACCGCCCCATCGCCTACATGAGCGCATTTCTTCGCGTGCCATTACCGGTGCAGCGCCGGGCTTGGCATTGCCGCTCGTGCGATGCAGAGTGGGAGGACGATGGGGCTGATGCCGATGGCAGCGAGTTAAGTTCCTAGAACGCGGATCAGTTCCTGAAAGCCAATCAAAGGTTAAACAGGCTCGTCACGCTAGCCTTAAATCGCTGCCAGAGATCCTCCATTCGGCTGGAGGGCGGCGAGGGCATTGGATTCCGCTCGATGTGTTGCACATGCCGGAAGCCCGGAGGAATCTCGAAGAGCGCGGGATCGAGAGGCCCTTTCTCCAATTGTGTCACCAGCACTTCGCTCCTCGAATTTGCCTGCTTGCTGGTGCCGTCTGGCATGGCATACGTGCTTTTCGAAGTCGTTACAGAATGCAGAGCAAAGCCTGTTTCTGGTTCCCGACTCTCGATTAATTCAACCTTCTCTCTTGGGTGTTTCCCATTGACCGCAAGTATGTATGCATGACGGTTCTTGCCCTCAGGCCAGTGGTGATCGCAAGATAATCGTTGGTTCAGATCGATGTACCATCCATCCGTCACAGCTTCTTGCGGCTCAGCCCGGGAGCCTTCCAGGGGAGTCTGCTTTCTGGTAGTGATAACGTGTCGCGCCATGTGCCCGAACATCTCTTTGCGCTCGCCCGTGTCGGTGGTACTCACTTCTAATCGCAATGTCGGCTTTTCCGATTCCGTGGGGACCTGTAATCCACGTGCCTCGACCTGTTCCTTAGTCAGCGGCTTGGGTGGATACGGTGCCGAGGTGTATTCGGAGGCATCAAGGTTCAACTCGAAGATCTGCCCCAAGTCGCACCGAGTGATAGCAACCAGCCTTGGGCCATAGATCAATTGCAGTGACCCATCCGCCTTCTTCGTTCCCACAGAATTCCGGAATTCCGTGCGCTTCCGGTCTCCCAAAACATAGACGGTCCGCTGGCTCGAATTTTCAGCTTGACCGAACCGGATGGTCATCTTCATTCCGCTATTTCCGGAGTTCTGAAACGTCGGGACGAGAAGGAGAAGTAACCACGCGGGTGAAACGTGCACGGCGCACCTCTACACAATGACCTAAGGCTAGCTTTACGGTTACTCTCAGTCAAGGCGCATCCGGCTCTTTTGGTCAGTACGCGATTCTCTATCAGCCGATGACCAGTTAGTCTACCAGCTGATTCCAAGCTTGCCGAAGCCTTTGCGGATCACATCGAGAGTATCTTCCGCAAGGTTCAACGCGGGCAGTTCTTCGCGCGAGAACCAGCGGACTTCGGCGGCGTCGCTGGCGGCCTGCAGTTCGCCTCCAACGCGGCGGCACAGAAAATCAATTAGCACATAGTGATATTGCACGCGCTGTTCATTGTTGCGAAGGACGCGGTCGTAGACGCCAAGCAGGTCTTCGGGAACGACGATAAGTCCCGTTTCTTCGCGCGCCTCGCGGATGGCGGCTTCGCGCACCAGTTCACCGACTTCAAGGACACCTCCAGGAATGGACCATTGCGCCTGCAGAGGCGGGTGCGCGCGCTTCACAAGAACGACACGGGACTTCTCGATAATGATTGCGCCTACGCCAACCAGCGGGACCTCGGGGAATTCACGTTGCATGTGTGCAAGGATTCTAAAGCATGCCACATTTCGTGTTTCGTTTCTCTCCGCCACTGCGGCGTCATCCTGAGCGGAGCCGTTCTTCAGGTGGAGCGAAGGATCCCGCGCGTGTCGTCGAGTGGTCGAAGAGATCTACGCGAGATCCCTCACTCGGCTGAACTGCGCCGAGTTTCGGGATCACGCCTCTTTATGTGGGACTCTGTGACTCTGTGGTTAAATGGTGTTCGCTATGGCACTGGAAGAATATAAAAGGAAACGGCGGTTTGAAGAGACGCCGGAGCCTCAACCGAAAGTAGCGACGAAGGCCGGGAATCGATTCGTCGTGCAGAAGCACGATGCGACGCGGCTGCACTACGATTTTCGGCTGGAGATGGAAGGCGTACTGAAGTCGTGGGCGGTGCCGAAGGGGCCCTCGCTCGATCCCGCGGACAAGCGGCTGGTGATGCAGGTCGAGGATCATCCGGTGTCGTATTTCGATTTCGAGGGCAACATTCCGGAAAACAACTATGGAGCTGGGACCGTGATCGTATGGGATGTGGGCACGTGGCAGCCACTCTCGCCGGTGCCGGTGAATGGAAAGTATGTTCCCGGCACCGAAGCGGAAGGGGCGGCGATGCTGGCCAAGGGCGACCTGAAGTTTCGTTTGAACGGGAAACGGCTGAAGGGAGGCTTCGCGCTGATCAAGATGCGCGGTCGGCGTCCGGGAAGCAAGGGCAACGAATGGTTGATGATCAAGAAGCACGATGATCACGTCGTGGAGGGATACGACATCGAGGAGATCGACCAGTCGGTGCTGAGCGGGCGGAATCTCGATGAGGTCGCCGGCGACGCGGGTTCGCGTGAGTGGAAAAGCCGGCCCACGGGTCGCGGACGATTGAAGGCGGCGTGGCTGGCCGATGCCGTGGCGAAACTCGATCAGAAAAAGGCCGCGGCGAGCGGTCAAAAAAAAAACAGCAGACCGCCGAGGACGCAAAGGACAAGAATGCAAAGCGCCTGAAGGAGAGTCAGCAAGAAAACTTAGTATCTTCCGCAAGTACACCCGCCGGCGCTTCCCAGAAACTCAAGAACGAATCAAAATCCTCTCCTTCTACGGCGTCCCCTCCGGTTCAGACTTCTCCGGGTAGCCCGGTGAAGCGGGCGATGCCTACGGCAATTCATCCCATGCTGGCGAAGTCGGTTGCGGAACCGTTTGACGGGGCGCAGTGGCTGTTTGAGATCAAGTGGGACGGCTATCGCGCGATCGCTTTCATTGAAAACGGCAAAGTGCGGCTGGTCTCGCGGAATCAGAATGATCTGACGGCGCGTTATCCCGAGTTGAAGGACATGGCCCAACACATCAAAGCGAAGACGGCGATTCTGGACGGCGAAGTGGTGGCGCTGGATGAGGAGGGAAAAGCCTCGTTTAGTTTGATGCAGCAGCGCACGGGGTTCCGTCCTGGCGGACAACGGGCGGCGGGAAACGCCGATGTTCCGGTGCTGTATTACGCCTTCGATCTGCTGTATCTCGATGGATATGACTGGCGCCGTGTGCCGCTTGAGGAACGTAAGCGCAAGCTGGCGTCAGTGTTGGTGGCGGGCGATGGCGTGCGGTATTCCGATCACTGCGAGGAGCGCGGCAAGGCACTATTCGAGATCGCCCGAAAGAAGGGACTGGAGGGCATTGTTGCGAAAATCCGTACCAGTTGCTACGAGGAACGCCGCAGCGGCGAGTGGCTCAAGATCAAGATTCGCCATCGCCTGGAAGCCGTCATCGGCGGATACACCGAAACCAAGGGCGGCCGCACGCACTTTGGTTCGCTCGTGCTCGGACTCTATGACAAGCAAGGGCGACTGATTCATGTCGGGCAGGCAGGAAGCGGCTTCAATCAGAAATCGCTCGGCGAAATTGCGAACGTATTGAAGAAGCTGGAGACGAACAAGAATCCATTTTTCGGCGACGTCGACGCGCTGCGGAAAGTGAGTTTCGTGAAACCGGAGTTGGTGGCCGAGATCGAGTTTGCGGAGTGGACCGGCGGAACCGGCGCGGGGAGCGGACCGAAGCTCCGGGCTCCGGTGTTTCTGGGATTGCGCGACGATAAAGATCCGAAAGAATGTGTGTTGGAGGATGCGCGGGTTTAGTTCTGCGTGATCTTTCAGTCGTCCTTACAGGACGCGTTTCCTACACGGCGCTCCTGCCCGCCACTGAACGTGGCGGGCCACTGTCGGTCATCCCTCCGGGATGATGATGGACGGCGCATAGCCGACGGCACCGCTCCATCGAGGCAATGCTGGCAGTAAACGGGCACCAGTCACTATTTAATGTCCTTCATCGCCAGCAGCGTGCCGTAGTCACGGCCGGTCGGATCTACTGCTCGGGCCACGATAGCGGCGAACGCATCTCGAACCTCGGGATACTTCGTTGCGAGAGCCTTGATTACGGCGATGTTGCTCTGGTAGGCCTGGTTCGTATTTGAAATATCGGCGGCCTGATACTTCACGATCAAATCCAAATCGTTGCCCACGGGTTGCGGGAAGATCGAGGTGAGCTTGTAAGTAGCGGTTCCTGCCGGAAGGTCGACCGTCTTCCCCACCGGAAGGTCGGTGGGTTGCACGCTCTGCGCTTCGTCATAGAGTCTGTCGGTGGCCAAGGTGCTCATGAAGGGCAACGGGGATATCAGGAGGCGGGCCTGGGTATAAAAGAACCATGCATTGTGCATCTGCCCTTTTGTCTTGTATTCACGCGCGCGTGCCACAAACCAGTCGCTGTCGTGTCCTGCGACTTGGGCGGGCTCAAGGTAGAGGCCGCCTAATTTCCAGTCGGTTCCCGCCTGCTGAAGAATCAAGGAAAACATGGTTCGCCCCTGCGGTGAATTCGCGTCGAGAAGAACCACGCCATATTTTCCGGCAGGGAGATTATCGAGATAAAAGACGGCGCTGTTGGCGGTCTGTCCGCTCTTGCCGAAAACTCCGCAATAAAACTCGGCATGAGGAGTTGGAGTGCTACCGTCGAGCAGAAAGACGCCCTTCACTGTCGCCTGGGCAGCCGCGAGATCCCGCTCATGGTCTTTCACCGTGGCCTCGATCCTGGAGAAATCGGCGGCGAGGCTGGGGATCGCATTCTGGCGCATGGACGCGGTGTCGCCCTTGGTGGCCATTCCGAAATAGCGTTGGCCGGCCGCTGTGATGGCGATGCGTGTGGCGTCATCGAGGTCGCTTGAGGTCTGGCAGGTCTGCGCGCGGGTGCTCAGGGGCGAAAACACCAGAGCAATCCAGAGAGCGGGGGTAAGGCTGCGGGCCAGATTCATATTGAACACCGCCTTTACTTGGATAGAGTAGAAAAGGCTGGGTTTCAGTTTACGCTGCTTCAGCCTTACCCTGATAAGATTTAGCCGCACCGGAAATGGTTGACTGCAATCCACTTGTAGATGGTCCCGGGCTCGTGCGATAGCGTCAAACCAATGCAAGAACGTAGCGTTAAGACGTTCCATTCGGTGGGATGTCCCGCCAGTTCTTTAACGCCCCACCGGTGATAAAATTGGGCTTGCGGTGTCCCGTGAAATCGGGTGCCTGGGAGGAATAGCGTGAGCGCGGGATGGAAATTCAGTACGGTTGCGAAGGTCCTCCTCCTGTGCGTCGGTGCGTTGTGCCTCGGGATGGCTAGCCCGGCGAATGCTGAGTCCACGCACAGCCAGCGGAAAACGAAGAAGCCGCAAAAGCCGCAACTGCCTCCTCTTCCATCCGGGCCAACGGGGCCAGTACAGCAAGTTCCGCTGGATTCAATGGCGCCGGTGCCGCCGCAAGTCACCTATAAGAACGCGCAATTAACCATTGTCGCGCCCAACTCAACGCTGGGCGACATTTTGCGAGCCGTCCGCAAACAGACTGGGGCGGAGATTGAGATTCCCGCGGCGCCGGAGCGAGTGGTGACCAGTCTGGGCCCAGGCTCGGCGCGGGAAGTCATGGCCGCACTATTGAACGGATCGCGGTTTAACTACGTGCTGCTGGGGTCTCCGGCGGACAGCACGGTGCTGACGCGCGTGGTGCTGGTGCCAAAGACCGGACAGGATAATGCGACCCCGAATAGTCCGAGTACCCCGTCGATCGCAGAACAGCAGCAACCCGGAATCGTGCAGCACACGGGCAATCCGGGAGCGCCGCTGCCCAACGCTGACGCGAATGCCGCGGAGGCGACGGACGACAGCACCGACGAGGCAGCGGACCAGGCGGCCGCGGAGGCGGAACAGCCGTCTACTTCTCCGGATCAGCCCGCCGTGAAGACACCGCAGCAGATGCTACAGGAGATGCAACAGCGACAGTTGCAGCTCCAGCAGCAACAGCCGGGGCAACCGGCCGTTCCGGGCGCGGTTGTGCCGCCGCCGCGGCCACCGCAGGAGCAACAATAGGCATCGAAGGCCGCGCCGAACGGCGTGGCCTTCATCATTTGACCTGCGTCAGCGATTCAAGCACGCTCTTCCACAAAAGCTGCGGCGATCCATGAGGGAGAGTTCCGACTCAAGGCCATGAGCGGGATCCCGTGCGGAAACCACGGGGGTTAGGGCCGGTTTCCGCGGATACTTTCGGAGCGAGGCGCGACGCGAAGGGCAATCGACGAATCGCTCTCAGCCATTGTTTTCTGGAGGAGCTCCCAGTCGCGCGCTACTTCGGTTTCGGAGAGGCCCGGCGGCGTTCTGCGCCGCAATTCCGACTGAAGGCGAGCCTCCAAGAGCTGACGCTCCATCTGAAGAGGAGCGCTTCCACTCAAGACATTGTCGGCGGCCGCGCCGATCCTCACCACACTCTCTCCAACCTGCATCTCAAGAATCGGCCGCCCCTGGTCGTCGACGCCTGTTCTGGCTTTGGATTGCAGCCTTGCCCACACCTTGTCTACCTTCCGTCCCGGCTTTTCCGGATACGCGCCAGCTAGAAAATGCCTTAGTTGCTGCTGGTAGACTCGGCGATCCTCAGGGTCCAAAGGCCGCTCCGGGGCGTTGCCTACTACGAAGACCATGGGGCGTTGCGCGCCGGTTCGAAGTGGCCCGCGCCGGTGCCGACGTAGGCCGCGGCCACGCATCCGGCAAAGACCGGGCTGACCACAAGGCTGGGTACGATGTACTTCTTCGCCTTGAAGAAGGATTCGACGACTCCATGCACACTCGAACTGCGGGGCATACTGCCGGGCACCTGCGAGATGATGAGCCGCGAAAACTGGAGTTCAGGATGACGCGCACTGAACTTCGTGAGCATTTTCGCCATCTGTTTCGGCGTGCTGATGCCAATGTCGGCGATCAGGCTGCGATGCAATGATTTTGGGTAATAAAAGTTCAGTACACCTTTGGCGAAGTCGGCACAGTTGTTGGAGACGAGGTGGAAATGAGACTGGTTCGGCGATGCATTGTACTTCCGAATCAGGGCATCGTCCTGCTCCGGCGTGGTTTCAATCTCGAAGCCGTAAATGGTGCGATCGTAGGAAGAGCCGACGAGTTGGTACCAATTCCCGCCGGGAGTTTCGCCATCGTTCACGTCGGGAGCGATGTTTTTTAGATATTTGCGGCGGTAGCGGTCGCGCAGGAATGCGGCCATCTTGGCATCGGCAAACAGCGGTACATCCTCGGGGCGTTCGACCGCATACAGGTAGGGAATCAGAGGAATGGCAACCCAATCGTATCCCCCCACGCCATCGTAGCGGCTGAGGACGATCCCGGTTTCTCCAGGGGCACAATGGCGCAGAACGAGGGGAGTGTCGGCGCATACGCCGGAAAGATATACGGCGGCATGACCGGTTGCGGTGAAGAATCCCATTTTGCCGTAGGGTTCTTCCAGAAGAAGCGTAGCCGAGGCACCTGCAAACGAGACACAAGTCAGAACGATTACGATTAACTTGATAAAAACGCGCCGCATTGGCTGAATGTGGCGTGAAGACATACTCCTCCCCAGACGACTCAGTGTAACTTCATTAATAAGAACCCCTTAGGCAAAGATTAGTTGCTGATAATCGGAAAAACCAGTTACGGAAGGTCCAATAGATCGAGGCAGAAAACCCTCATGGCGAGGCGAAGGCAACACGAAGATGCTGGGTGAGACCATCGAGCCTGATTGAACGCTGGTCCGAGGCCTATTGGATGGGTGCAGCTAACCGTGCTTTGGCCCAGCGCGCGCTTTTGCTAACGGATTCGTCTTCGTCAGCGGCGAGTCGGTCGAGCATGGGCAGGAATCCTCTGTTTCCGCTGTTGCCCATGGCAATGGCAGCATTGCGGCGGAGTCCGGAGCGCTTCGCGCGGCGGATGGGCGATCCGCGGAAGACGTCGCGAAATTCTTCTGCAGAAATTTCGCCGAGCCACGCAAGGGCGGGGTTTACCAAGCCCGGGCGGGGTTTGAATTCGGACACAGTCGACGCCGGGGCCGTCCGGTTCCATGGGCAAACGTCCTGGCAGATGTCGCAGCCGAAGATGTGGCGGCCCATGCCAGCGCGAAGATCCTCCGGAATCGACCCGCGTTTTTCGATCGTGAGATACGAAATGCATTTGTTGGAATCCAGTTGGTAAGGCGCAAGAATTGCGTCCGTCGGGCAGGCTTGGATGCAGCGCGTGCAACTGCCGCACCGGTCGGGGGCGGGCGCGTCCGGCAGGAGTTCGAGGGACGCGAGGATTACGCCCAGAAAAAGCCACGAGCCCTTCTTCTGATTGATGATGCAGGTGTTCTTTCCGATCCAGCCAACTCCTGCGTACTTTGCGTAGACACGCTCGACGATCGGCCCGGTGTCAACGTAGCTGCGAGTAATCAGAGTCGGTTGTAGCTCGGCGGGCACAGCCTGCCGCAAAGCGGCTTCAACCTGCTTCAGGCGGCGCAGGACGGCGTCGTGATAATCGTCGCGGCTCCAAGCATAGCGGGAGATCCATCCGCGACTGGCGTCGTGGATTTGCGTCGAGTAAGGATTTTCTGTGTTGTAGTTAATGGCGCAAACTACCACGCTTCGTGCCCAGGGCGCGAAGCGGGCGAGCGAGGCCCGCTTGAGATCGCCGTGATCGTCGCGTGCCTCCATGTATTTCATCTCGCCAGCATGGCCGGCGGCAATCCACCCTGGAAAGTGTTCTAGTTCAGGAGCATCAGTAGCGGGTGCGATGCCCGCGAGGTCGAAGCCGGCCTCCTCGGCGGCGCGCTTGACGATGGCTTTCACGTCGCTGATCTGACTTGCCATCGATCACCTCTGAGGAAACTTTGCCAGGCGGGAAGGACCTGCTAGACGCCCAGCTTTTTCACTTCCTCGTTGTAGTACTTGCGGTAGAGGATGTCCCACTCTTGCGAGCCTTCGAGGATGGTGCGTTTCTGGCTCTCAATCTTCTGGCGGGCGGCAACGTCGATTCTTTCTTCCTGATTGAGCAGATCTTCGAGGATTTTGCGGGTTTCCTGCCGGATGGTATTGGGGTCTTCAATGAACTCGACCTCGTCCATCTGCTTGAGCACGTCGGAAACGGCCCGGGCCAGCACGTTGACTTTGTCGCGGCTAAGTCTCACAGGACCGCCTTGTATTTGCGCACGAGTTCGGTCTTCACCTTGCGGAACATCTCCTGGTAGTTGGCGCCACTCTTCTGCATTTCGTCAGAGTAGGCTTCGAGGATGACGCGCACTTCGTCGTTGATGCGGTCCTCCAGCGAAAGTTCATCGACTAAGGCGGCGTTCACTCGCTCGGTCACCGCGGGAACCGTCGAGGTCTCGATGAACTTGCCAGCAATCAGTTTCTTGGTGACTTCGCGGGCCAGATAGCCCACATATTCTTTGGAAAAAAGCATGTGTGGATTGGGCGTCCTGCGTGCAACCGTTTGTCAGTATGAATCAAAAAGTGTAACACAGCGGAAGCTCGAGCGGAGCCTTACCCACAGCCGTGCAAGGCGGCGTCGCGCCGGTGTGTCATCCGCCCTATCGGATCTGAGGGGGAGGCTGATCGCGCAGGGTATATACAAACTGCCGGATTTCATGTCGCTCACGTTCCGCCCTCTGCGCTGATGCTTTGGCGATTTGATCGTAGACCTTGAGTTCCGCGTCGGCCTTGGCGGCATCTCCAGTTTGCCGGTAGGCCTGGGCCAGACGATAGTGCGCTTCTTCCATTTGCGGATCCGCTTGGATGGCTTGCTGGTAGTCGGAAATCGCTCCCGGATAATTTTTCTGCTCGGAATGAAGAATGCCCAGTTGGAGGTGGGCGGCGGCGAACGTCGGATTGAGACGAATCGCGTTTCTCAAGAAACCTTCTACCTGCGCCGTGCGAACTGTGTCTTGCGGCCCCTTCCGTAGCTTCCAAAGTCCGACGGCATAGTAGTAGTTCGCCTCGGCGTTCTCCGGTTGCTGCGCGACGAAGCGGTGCAATTTTTCTACAACTTCCTCGGAAGGCGCGGGTTCCGCGCGTTGCATCTTTCCCAGGAACAAGTACGGAATCGAATCGTTGAGATTCAAGTCGGAGGCTTCGCAAATTCGCTGGACGGCCTGATCGTAGGAGCCGCGGGCAAACCAGGCTGCGCCCAGTCCGATCAACATGCGGGCGGATTGAGGGAACAGACGGTTGCCCTTGGTAAAGACTTCCACGGCGGGTTCCGGGGCGTGATGCAGCAGCAGTTCGGCCCCCCAATCAAACACGTAGGGCTCACGGGGATCCAATGCAGCGGCGCGCTGGTACTCGCGCACGGCCTCCAGGGAATGGCCCAGGTTCTCTTGCACATCGCCGAGCAGGTGATGGAGTTCGGCCGTGTCGTGATGCGCGACCAGGGCCTCGGCCTGGTCGCGTGCCCACTGATAATTACCGGCGTGCGCATTGGCGAGCGCCAGATCGTAGGAATTTTCGTAGTCGCCGGGGTTGAGTTCTCCGGCGCGCTCAAGGTACGAGATAGCGTCGCGCGCTTCGCCGTTTTCGTCCAGCATTTTGCCCAGAACATGGTTTGCCTCAAAGCTGCGGGGGTCGCGTTCCACGCTCTCGCGCAGCGATTGTTCCTTCTCGGACGTGGCGACTGGCGGGGCGGTGGCGGGAGCTTTGCTTAGCGAAACCGTTTCCTTGGCGAGCGTTTCCCGGGTCCGCACAATCGTGTCAGAACCGTGGCCTCCAAGATTTGTGGTATCGGTTACTCCCGCGACCGCGAATTGGGGCTCATCAAAAAACTCCGGGGCTTGCGCCGAAGCCGGCGGCGAGGTTGGAGTCTTCGCCGGCAGCAGAATGAGATCGACGTTCTTCGCTTCTTCCGGACCGAAAAAAACTGAAGGGATTTCCGTATCGCTGTATCCGGCCATCTCCGCTCGCAGGACATAGACTCCGCCGCGCAGGGCGGGAAAACTGTAGTTCCCTTGCAAATCGGAGCGAGCGGTTTGACCTAGCGATGGATCCTTGCCCTGCAAGTGAACGGTAGCGCCGGCGACCGGCTTCCCTTGCGAGTTGCGAACGGTGCCGCGCAACGAAGCCGACTTTCCTGTCTCTTGAGAATGCAGGCACAACGGAAGCAACGCAAAGAGGACGAGCGCGGCAAGGCTCCAGCCTTTAACGCGAAGGGATCTGACTTGCTGTGAGACTACGCGGGGACCCATGAGATCGGCGCCGGGAAATTATTGAACGAAAGATGGTCTTTAATAGCGCCTCGTCGGGCATTCTATCTGCCACCAGCGCGACTCGCAACCGATTCCTTTTTTCTGAAGCGGGGAAAGGAAAAGCGCTGGCGGATATCACACCTCACAAAATAGAATGCAGTATTTTGTGACAAGGCTGGCGAGACTCGCCTGCAAGAGTTCTTCGCATTTCCTAATGTGCATCCGGGGGGATGAGATGAGATTGGTCCGGCGGTGGATGTTAGGAGTCGCAGTGCTGTTGGTAACGTGCTCTCCAGGCTGGAGCCAGCAGTCCTCTGGGAAGCACAAGATCATCATCGATCAGGACGCAGCCGGCCCGGGAGGAACCGATCAGCAGTCCATCCTGTTGCTGGTCCAATCGCCGCAGACCGAAGTTCTCGGCGTCACCGTGGTGACCGGCGATGCCTGGCTGAGGGAAGAAGTCGCGCATACTCTGCGTGTGCTCGAGATCATCGGACGGACGGACATTCCCGTTGTACCGGGAGCGGAGTACCCCCTGGTGAGGCGCCAGGAGGAGACAGAACTGTGGGAGCGGCAGTATGGCTCCATCCCGTGGGTGGGCGCGTGGACGCCGCGCCGCTATCACCCGGCAGATCAGATGGGTGAAATGCCGGAGGGCAAGCCCACCACGAAGCCAGCGGAAGAAGATGCCGCGCATTTTCTTGTGCGCATGGTCCACAAGTATCCGCACGAAATCACTGTCTACGAAGGCGGGCCGATGACCAACCTCGCGCTTGCCATCTCGATCGATCCTGAGTTCGCCGGGCTGGCGAAAGAGCTGGTGTTCATGGGTGGGAGTCTGAATCCGAAGACCGACGATCCTGAGTTTGTGAACACGCCAAGGCACGAATTCAATCTTTGGTTCGATCCGGAAGCGGCGCACATCGTGCTGATGGCGCCCTGGAAGAAAATTGTCTGCACCAGCGTGGACATTTCTGTGAAGACCAGGCTGACTCAGGACTTGATCAACCGGGTAAAGGCTGGCAATACGCCGGCGGCCCGTTATGTCGGTTCGTATTCGCGTGTGTTTGGAGAATACAACTATCTCTGGGACGAACTCGCGACGCTGGCGTGGCTCGACCCGACTTTGATCACGGCGAAAAACCTACGTTATCTGGATGTGGATCTCAACCGCAGCGCAGGTTATGGAAATACCCTGAGTTGGACGGAGCAAGACAAGCCGAAGATCGTAGGGCCGCAGGTCGAAGTGCAAGTGGATCTCGACACGGAGAGGTTCTACAAGATGTTCGTCGATTTGCTAACGGCACCGACACCAAAGCATTGACCTGTCGTAGAGACGCAGCTTGCTGCGTCTCTGCCGGCAGCACAGGCAAGACGTTGCAAGCAACGTCTCTACAGTTGATCAAGCATCTGCTCGCCCTGCGGGTGATCGGGATGCTGCTTGAGCAGATCGAGCAGGACAGCACGAGCCTTGTCCCGTGCGCCTTCCAGCGCATAGACGCGCGCTAAATTCAGATACGCCTGATCGAATCCGGGAGCCACGCGGATGCACTGTTCGAAGCTCTCGACGGCTTGGTCCCTGCGCCGCGTAACCAGATAGAGCACTCCCAGATTGTTCAGTGCCTCAGGATAGGCGGGTCGAGACTTCAGGGCGCGCCGCAAATACTCGTAAGCTTTGACAGTGTCGTCCGTCTGCGCGAAGACCATACCCAGGCTGTAGTTCGCCTCAGGATCTTGAGGAGCGACTTCCAGCGCGCGCTCCAGCGTCTTGCGAGCGTCGTCCCAACGCTTCTGCAGACGATACGCATTACCAAGGTTGTCGAGCGACAGAAGATGGTGCGCGTTTAACCCCAGCGCCTTTTGAAAATACTGAACCGAATCGTCCGCGCGTCCTTCTCGAGTGGCTATCACGCCAAGGTTATTCCAGGCGTCGGGCAGAGTGTCGGGATAATTGGCTGGGAGTTTCACGGCACGTTCGAAGGTCTCGCGCGCGGCAGCGTTTTTGTTTTGATTCAGGTAGACGCTCCCGATGCCGTACAGCGCTTCGGCACTCGATGGGTCTTCGCGCAAAGCTTGCTGGAATGAAGCTTCGGCTTGATCGAGATATCCGCGTTGGTAAAACAGGGCGCCGAGGGAGAGGTAGTTGCGGCCGAATTCGAGTGCGTACTTTCCACTCGGGAATGGCAGAGCTCGCGCCAGTCGCTCCGTGTCGGTTCGGGGAATGCGCTGGAAGTCCTGTTCCACGTGCTCGGGGACGATGGGGCCCTGATATACCTTGACGATGTCGCCATCGCTGTCGATCAAGAAAGATGTTGGAAGGCTGAGATCGCGATGACGGTCGAACAATTGGCGATAGAGAATATTGTAGATCGCGGCAACGTCATCAGATCCGCGCAGAATCGGAAAAGCAAGATCCTTGGCGAAGGAGCGAACCTCGCCATCGGTGGGATCATCCACGTTCACAGCGAGCAGTTGCAGGCCCTTCGTTGCCCAGCCGGCGTGGGATTTCTGAAGCGTTCTCAACTCTTCCCGCGAATCCGACGCCTTCGTGGTCCAGAAGTTCAGAAGTGTCGGCTTGCCATGGTGCGCGATGAGCGTCCGAATCTTTCCGGACAAATCGGGAAGAGAAAAGTCTGGGGCCGCAATCGGGTCAAGAAGCCAGGTTTCAACTCTGGTCGGAAGTACCTCTGCTTCCTGTGTGGCCTTCGCAGGAAACGGATCGCGCTTTGTCGCCTCAGTCTTGAATGGCTCGGTGCGCCAGGACTCTAAGCCTTCTTCGACCCAGATCCTGTGATTGATGGGAGGGTTGTGCAGTTCCTGCACGAGGCCGCTCGGCCAGTGAATCGAGGCTCGCACCGGCCCCGTCGTATTTCCGAGACCGAAGAAAATCTCTTTACTGTGCTGGGAGAGAAAACCAGATCCGGCCTGAAGCATCCGCGTCTGCCGACTGGAACCGGTTTCAATCGTGATAGAGGCGCCGATAGCATCGCGGTTACTCTTCGTGCCTCGCAGACAGAACGCGATCGACGGCGGCAACTCTTCCATTACGTTTTTCAGGAGCCGCAACTGCGGCGCATTGCGATTTTTCAAGAACATTTCGAGCCGGCCATCGTGATCGAAATCGGCAAGGGCGAATGCCCGGCCGTCTTCCACGAAGTCCAGGCAAACCACAGCGGAGACGTTGGAGAACGTTCCATCCCGGTTGTTGGCGTAGAAAACATTTCGCTCGTAACCGCTCCAAGTCCCGTCAGAACGGATGAGTTCGTTGATCGCGTTCCATCCCTGCTCGTATTCGTGGCTCGCGCCGGCTTCGTCGCGAGAATTCGCCACAACCTGCCGCCAGAAGAAGCTGTTGAGATCCTGGCGCGAAGGGCCAGAGACCATGCCGCTGGCGATGTAGAGATCGGGGAAACCGTCGTGATCGAAATCGAAGGCGTCGCTCGACCACGCCCAGCGTCCCATGCCGACGCCAGCCGAAGTCGTCGTGTCGTCAAAAGCGGTGCCGCGACTATGGAGCAGTGAATTCCCCATCGCATGTTTTTGATAGAGCGCGCGAACTTCTTTGGGCGATTCTTTCTTAAAGATTTCCTGCGTCGACACACGTTCCCCGGCCGCGGTCCACATATTGGCGACGTAAAGATCCTCCGCACCGTCGTTGTCGTAGTCGAGCCAGGAGACGCTCATTCCTGCGCCAATGTCTTCGACCGACGTCTGCGCGGCAACATCGGTGAAGGTTCCGTCCCCGTTGTTGCGGTACAAATTCTTTCGTCCAAAATCATTCACCACGTACAGATCGGGCCAGCCGTCGCGATTGTAGTCACCCCATCCGCAGCAAAAGCTGTAACGCGTGTTGTTCTGATTCAGGCCCGATGCTGCGGTTACGTCGCGGAACGTGCCGTCTCGGTTGCTGCGCATGAGGAAATTGGATGGGCCGTTCTCGGCGTCGTGATACGGCGAAGGATATTTGTATTGCCCGGTGCCTTGGTAGTAGGCGTACAGGCAAAAGTAGACGTTGAGCCATCCGTCGCCGTCGTAGTCCGCAGCGGCCGCGCCGGTGAATGTGCCCTGTGGAGGATTCGCAAACTGGAACGCCTCGGGTTTCTGGCGAAACTTGCCGCCGCCCTCGTTCAAAAAAAGCAAGGGCCCATTGGCGCGCACCACGATGACGTCCTGACGGCCATCGTTGTTGAAATCCGCAAAGAGCGCGCAGGCCGTGTTTTCCAGGATTCCCAGGCCGGACGATTCGGTGATGTCTTCGAACGTTCCGTCTCCGCGATTCCGATAGAGACGGTTGGGCAGGCCCGCAGGCTGGCAAACGTAGAGATCGTCGAAGCCGTCGTTATCGATGTCGGCGACCGAAACTCCATTGTGTCCGTAGATGTCGATGCCAGAGGCGCCGTCGAGCACCGTGCGCCAGTAGTCCGTTCCGTGCAGCATCTGGGCTGAGTAGGAAGAATTGCTGCCCAGCGCGGCGGCGGTGATGTCGGTGTAGACGGGAGCACTGGAACGCGCCTGCGTTTCGTCCAACGCTCGCCAACTGCGGACACGAAACTCGCCTGCAAAGGGCCGTTCCCATACCAACTCCCAGGTGCCGACACGCTGTTCGCGAAAGAACCCGGCGCCAGTCCCTACAATTTCGTAACGAACACGGGTCTGAAGTGTTTGAGGCAATTGAGAAGGTGCGGGAGTCTCGGTATCCACCGCGTCAATGCCTGTAATCTGGAATTCGGCGGTCACGATTCTTGAGAAGGCGCCGAGCGTGGACTGCCACTCTCGAAGAAAGCTATCGCGGCGAAGCGTGGCCTGATTGGCGAATTCATTCTGCCGCACTTGAAGGTCCGAACTAGAACGCACGACACGAGACTCGGCGGGCTTGAGCGAGCAGCCGGAGAAATCGTCCGCGAGAACCTTGGCAGCTTCCCGTGTTTCCCCCGGAGACTGCAACAGGCTGGTACTCCACTGCGCAAGAATCGCCGCAATCTGGTCGGCATATTTTTCCATGATGAAATCATCGAGACCTGCCTGCACCTTCAGCAGCGTGGCGTCGAGCGGCCGCTCGGTTCGATAGTGGGGTTGCAGGTGGAAACCCGCATCGGCGGTGGGTCCGCCGAGAGATGCGAGGAATCTACAGCCTGGAAACGTGAGCCCCCACAACTTGGCCGGAATCAGCGTCGCTCCAGCGCCCTGACAGCAGCGGACAAGAAAGTTGCGCCGGCGAAGATCGACGGAATGGAGATCGACGGATTGAGGCGACTTTCCTGCCCCGCTCAGAGTGATTTCCCTCGGAGAGTTACGTGTGGAACCGAAACTAACATTGGTGTTTGGCCCGGTCAAGGCGGGGACCGGTTAGGCCCGAATCGAGTTTCGCTATGGTAGGCTAACTAAATTGCAGCTCAAAGTGCTGTTCACTCCTGATGGATCAAGCCGTTTCGCATTACCGCATGGTTGAAAGCAATGTGGGCTGAAATCGGCCGGCAAGCCGGAGGCGGCCTGATGCCGGACTTCCAGTCCGACGCTTTTGTATTTTTTGGCGCCACCGGCAACTTAGCGCGGGCGAGCGCATGACAGGCAGCGACGTGGAACTCTCCCTCACTGAACAGGCCGCCAACGACATGCCACCCTATGAACGCCTTCTATGAGGCCGTTCCATCTCAGCATGCCATATTCGAATCGTTGCCAGCCGGTCGGGACCTTGAGGGGTGGCGCAGCGCCAGAGAGTTGCGCCTGGACCGCAGGCGCAAAGGAAGCGACGCCTCAGATATACAAGTTCCTGTTGTCTGTGGTCTAACTCTCTATCTTCTTGATATACAGCCAAAGCCCCGCCAACACGATCGCAATCGCGATGAGGGACATTCCCAGCCCGACACGGCGATGGTTGCGCTCAACCATGGCTTTTTCCCCAGCTTGCAGGTTCTTGGCGGAGATTTTCAGGCCGGCTTGAACATCCTGATCCACCAAGTCCGTCCGGAAGCTGTGGATCGTGACTCGAGCCTTGATCAGCGAATCCCGTGCCTGATCCTGTCCCAGCCGTGCTTCGCCCACCTCCATGCCAGAAGACTCGGCAACACGGAGAACCTGGTCCGCGCTTTTGATGGCGTCGTCTAATCGACTCAAGCTGCTCTGTAATCCTGCCCTGGCTTGATCACATGCGTCCCCCGGGGTATGACACCGCATGCAGACGGCGTCCGGACCAGTGCCGAGCATCGCGTCCGTTGGATGTCTGATGCCATGATTGCTATGACACACGACGCATCCGGGAAGAGAAGCCGACTCAAAGGCCTTTTTGTGCGAACTTTTTTCGTACATCTGGGCTTGAAAAGCATGACAGTTCGAACACACATTCTGAACCTTGTCCACTCCTGGCGGAGTCGCGCCATGGTTTCCATGACAGGTTGAACAGGTTGGCGCACTCAGATCACCTCGCAGCGCTAGCGCCTGATGGTGCACGCTCGTGCTGTACTTTGCGAACTGATCGGTGGGAATGGGGTATCCCTTCATGTAGCTCGGGTCAGCATGGCAGCGAGCGCACGTGTTCGCCACGTTGACCGGGTTCACCGTGGAGCGGGGATCGCTGGGTGCCCTTAGATCGTGGACACCATGACAATCCGTGCACACTGCTACCTTCGTGTCTCCCGCGGCGAAGCGTTTACCGTGCACACTGGTGTGGTACTGGCCCAACTGGTCCGTGCGCAGGCTGGGGTTGAACTGCCGAATATAGGCGGGATCCGAATGGCAATTTCCGCACAACTGCGGGATCTGCTTGCGCTCAATCTTACCTTTCCAACCCGCCTTTCGGCTCATGGCTTTGTCGGGATCGTCGCTGGTTGGATCGCCTCCGTGGCAACTGGCGCAAGTCAAACCCCTTTGTGCGTGTATATCCTGGCTGAACTTCTCCTGGCTCACTCCCAGAGGATCAGGTAAAGCGGAATGACAATCCAGGCACGAGTCCTTCGTTTGCCCATAACCCAGGCAAGCTGCGAGCACGATGTAGCCGGCCAGCCCGACACGGGCTGCGCTGAACAGTCGGAGCTTATTTCGCAAGAACGCCATAAACACTCATACCTGCCATGTACGCAAGAGCAAAGACTGCAAGCCCAGTGATCCACCCTTTTGAGCGTGAGGGTTGGTCGCTCTCAAAAAAAGGCAGCAGAAGCCACAACAAGGCGACTAGGCCGAAAGCAAGTACACCCAGAACCTCCCCGTCGATGAACCACACCTTGGACGGGATGAGCTTGAGCGTCTGGAACATGAAGAGGAAGTACCACTCGGGCTTGATTCCCGCCGGGGCAGACACAAAAGGATCTGCCTTGACACCAAGGTTCCACGGGAAGAGCGCTGCCAATGCGCCTAGCACTCCTAGGGCTACGTACCAAGCCATCAATTCTCGCAGCAAGAAGTTGGGAAGGAATTTCATCTCCCGCTTTGCAGAAGGATTCGCAGTCCACTGAACTTCCAGTTTCGGGGGAATGCTCATGCCAAGGCGTTGAACCAGCAGCAGGTGCAGCAGGATCAGCACGGTTACCACTCCGGGTAGAACGGCGACATGGAATCCGAAGAACCTGGTCAGCGTGGCTCCCGTTACCTCTTCACCACCGCGGAGAAAGATCATCATCGGCTTGCCGACGATCGGAACCTGCCCGGTAATCTCGGTGCCGACCTTGGTGGCGAAGAAGGCCAGCGTGTTCCAGGGCAGCAGATATCCACTGAAGCCAAATCCCATGACAAGAAATAGGAGCAGCACTCCGCTGACCCATGTCAGCTCCCTGGGCTTGCGGTAGGCCTTCAGAAACAACACGCTGAACATGTGTGCAAAAGCAGTAAAGATCATGAGATTGGCTGACCAGGAGTGGATGGAACGAATGAGCCAGCCAAATTGCACCTGGGTCATGATGTACTGGACGCTTTCGAAGGCCTCGTTGGCCCCCGGACGGTAATACAGGAGCAGCAAGATCCCGGTGAGCACCTGGATCAGGAAGAGAAAAAGGGTGATGCCTCCGAGGAAATACCAGTAGGACAGGCGATGGCTGGGGACGGTCTTGTGGCGGAGCGGAGCCGTGAGATCGTCCCAATCAAAGCGCGCATCAAGCCAGTGGCGGACGGTTGCGAACAAGGTCACGCCTCCCGCTTCCGGCTGACGACAATCTCATCGCCGCGCAGGTGGACATCGAACACATCCAGCGGCCTGGGCGGAGGACCCGAGACGTTGCGGCCATTGAGATCGTAAATTCCGTTGTGGCAGGCGCACCAGATCTCGCGTAGGTCGCTGCGATACTGCACGGTACAGGCCAGGTGGGTGCAAGTGGCGGAGAGTGCGCGATACGTGCCGTCGCTGTTCATGATCAACAGGCCAGGGCGGCTGCCAAACCGAAAGATCTTTCCGCTGTTCGGCTTCAACTCCGCGATCTTGGCGGCGACGACCTCGTCTCCGCCGAGATCTGCCACCGCCGGAGGGACAAGATAGCGCAGCACGGGATAGATGAAAGAAGCAAAAGAGGCAAGCAGTCCGCTGCCGAGGAAGATTCCAATCACGCGGCGGCGCAAGGGTTCGGGTTGGGCAAGCTGGTCACCGGTCATTTCATTGCGCTCCCCGGTCGTGGGAACCAGTCGGGACCGGATTGCCGGTCCCACAGCCGCTTTCCTGGGTCAAGCAGAACGCACCTCCACGGTGCGCTGCATCTCGCGCAGCCACATCGTTTGAAACAGTTGCAGACGATGTCCAATGACGACGGCCAGATTCAAAGCGACCTTGTACCCAGCCGCCGGATTAGCGGCAAAATACTGGAGCAATGCCTCCCGCGGCAGGGCGATTACTTCCGCCTCAAACAGCGCCGCAGTGGCGGCGAGTGTGAACCGGTAGGGAGGAATCAGGGCCGACCAGCCCACAGTTTGGCCAGGAGATCTTTCTTCCACGAAGATATCCTCCTCCCGGCCCCGCACCTGCATCGGCAGGGTCAGCTTGATTCGGCCGCGTTCGGTCAGGAACAGGCGATCAGCTGGGTCTCCCAACCGAAACAACGAAACTCCGCTGGGAACGATCAGCCTGGTGCCAAGTCCCAGTACCTGCCCGGCCTCGACGGACGAAAGACCGTTCAGCAGTTCATGCGTCATGAGTTCTGCTCCCTCAGTTCACAAACGGCGAAGTTGTCTTGCTGTGCAACAGCGCTTGCGAGGGAAATGCCAGGAACGACTCCGCGGCAGCCTGCTCCAGGCGGACGTGGTTTTCGATTTGCAGCAACAGGACCTCGATCGGTACCTGCAAGGGTGGGACAGCTGGGGGCACAGCCACGCGGCCCGGGAAAAAGCGGGCTGGGGTGGCCGCTTTGACCAACGGAAGATCGGGCTGCACAGCTGGATTCGATGACTCCGAGCGTGTCGCCGCTCCAAACGCGAGCGCCGCGACCGCTACCCCAAATACGCTCACGCACAAGCCCATCAAGAGCATATCCATGGCAGAAACCTCCTTCAGCGCCCTTTATCGCACGTTGCATGCCAGCGTTAGCCGAGGCCTAACTCCTTCCCCTTCAGACGAGGTGGGCAGCTCCGAACGACCGAGCTGCCAGAATGTCATGTCGAGCCTGACGATTCGTCAGTCCTGTTCGTCAGTCGTTGACGGCAGTCAGCGCGTGTGCCATCATCCCGCCATCTCTGTGCCATCATGATGAAGCTGCGTTTTGCCAGCATGACGGTAGGTCTCGCGCTCGGTGTAACCGCGGCGGTAGTTGTGGCCTGCACGGTCGCCGCCTACGTCTATTCGGTCTATCACTTTAAGAGCGTTCTCGAAACCGTCCACACCAGCGCGCTCGCCGAAGGCGAATTGATCCGAACTGCGCTCGAGCACCAGATGATGGGAAATGACCGCACCCTGATCGCGCAAATGATCGAGAGCTTCGGCAAACAGGCGCGTGTCGAACAACTCGTACTGCTGGACCGCAATGGCGTGCAACGCTACTCGAGTAAGCCGGGAACCGCGGGGAATGATTTCCGGATCGACTCTCCTACTTGCCAGGCCTGCCATCGCGATCCGCCCGAACGCCGGGGATCAAGCCGCGTGATCGAGACGCGGGGTGGAACGATTCTGAGAACCGTCGTGCCGATTCGTAACCGCGAGGAATGCCACCGGTGCCACGATCCCCAACAGAAAATCAATGGCATCCTGATTCTGGACTACAACGCCGGAGAGGTCCGCGCCGCGATGACGCGGGACTTGCGCTGGATGGTAGGCGGCACCGGCGTCTTAACTTTCGCGATCGTGGGGGCTATCGCCCTTGTGATCCGGGTGTCGGTCTTGCGACGCTTGCAGCGTTTTGAAACCACGGCGCGCCTGATTTCCCAGGGCGATCTCGAACGGCGTGTGCCAGCGGAAGGCTCGGACACGCTAGCGTGGCTGGCAAAGGAATTCAATGCCATGGCCGACTCGGTTTCAGGCCTGGTCGGGGAAGTCCGCAGCCAGCGGGAGCGCCTGGAAACGGTGATCAACAGTATCGATGACGGGATCGTAGTCCTCGACCCGGAACGAAAGATTATGGCGGCCAATGACGCCTTTCTGCAGCGAGCCGGCAACTCTCGCGAGCAGGTTCTGGGCTGCTGCTGCTACGAACTTGAACCGGGGCCGTGCAACCTGTCCGACTGCCCTACCCTCGCCTGCCTGCGTTCGGGTGCGCGCCAAGTGCGGATCCACGAGCGCAAAACCGGCAACGACACTGTGGCTTGGGAAGAAATCCACGCTTCACCGATTCTGGACGCGTCGGGGCGGCTCGCTCAAGTAGTGGAGGTCTGGCGCGACATTTCCGAGCGGCGAGCGGCCGAGGCGAAGCTAGCCGAGTCCCACCGCCTGGCGTCGGTCGGAGTTCTGGCCTCCGGGTTTTCGCACGAGATGAACACCCCTCTGGCAACGACCCTGATGTGCGTGGAGGGAATCCTTCGCGAGACACCCCCCGGACACGGCGGGCAGATGGATCAGGCCAGAATCCGTGAGAACGCGACGATCGCGCGCGACCAGATCCTGCGCTGCCGCGGTATCACCCAGCACTTCCTGCGCCTGTCGCGCGGACAGCGGCATGCCGGAGATATCGTGGACCTGGGTGCGGCCATCGCAGCCGCCCAGAGGCTCGTTGATCCGACGGCCCGCGCCACCTCCGTAAACGTCGCGGTGCAGCCGTTCGTAACGACTCTGCATGTCCGGGCCGATGAGGCCGAGTTGCAAAATCTGTTGGTCAATCTTCTGCTCAATGCGATTCAGGCATCGAAGCCGGGCGACAAGGTTGTCGTGGCCGCCCAAGGCGGAGATTCCGTGCACATTCGCGTCACCGATGAAGGATGCGGGATTGCCCCGGAATACCGGCAAAAGATCTTCGAGCCTTTCTTCAGCCTCCGCCAGGGCGGCAATGGCCTCGGTTTATTCCTGTCCCTAAATGCGGTCCGGAGCTGGGGAGGGAACATCCTGGTCGAGAGTACTCCTGGAAAGGGGTCTATATTCGAAGTGGTGATCCCGGCAATCGATTCCGGTCCGCAATCGAAGGACCGACAATGAAGCTCCCCTCTCTTCTTCTGGTCGATGACGATACGGCATTCCGGCAGGTGATGGCGGGCGAGCTGAATCGTCTCGGCTACGAAGTTGACGCGGTGGGTACGGGTGAGGAGGCAATCCGTCGAGTCGTGACAGCGGAACCCGATGTCGTCTTGCTCGACCTGCACTTGCCCGCAATGGGTGGAATCGAGACGCTGAAGTCCATCCTAGCCGCCACGCCGGCAACCGAGATCATCATGTTGACCGGACACGGGTCCATCGATACTGCAATCGAATCGATCCGTATCGGTGCTTTCGATTACGTGGTGAAGCCTTGTCCCCTGGATGAACTCCAAGTTCGTATTCAAAGGGCGATCGAACGGCGATCCCTACGCCAGCGGGCGAATCTTCTCGAGCGTGGTCTGACTCCCCCGGATCTCGGCAGCTCCTTCATCGGCGACAGCCCGGAATTCCGCCGCCTCCTCAACCTGATTGATCGGGTGGCCCCCAGCGATTCGACCGTGCTCATAACCGGCGAGACTGGCGCGGGAAAGGAACGGGTGGCGAAGCTGATTCACGCACGCAGTTCCCGGCGATCGCGGCCGTTCGTAGTGGTCGAATGCGCCGCACTGCAGGAAAGCCTGCTCCAGAGCGAATTGTTCGGCCACGAGCGTGGCGCATTCACGGGAGCGGACCGCGCCAAGCCCGGATTGTTCGAAGTCGCCAACGGCGGAACGATTTTTCTCGACGAAATTGGGGAAGTGAGTCCCGCGACGCAGACCAAGCTGCTGCGCGTGCTCGATACCTCCACGTTTCGCCACGTCGGCAGCACAAGGGAAATTCGCGTGGATGTCCGGATCCTGACCGCGACCAATCGCGATGTACCCTCCATGGTGCGGCAGGGCCTTTTCCGTGAGGACCTGTTTTACCGCCTCAGCACGATCACAGTGGAGGTGCCGCCCCTGCGCGCCCGAGGATCCGACGTGGACCTGCTGGCGCAACACTTTGTGACCGTGCTCAACGAGCGCTTCGGCTCCAGCAAACAGATCAGCGAAGCGGCCCTGCAGCTCCTGCAACGGCACAACTGGCCTGGAAACGTACGCGAGCTCCTGCACGTGGTTGAAGCCGCCCTGGTGCTCTGTGAAGGATCGCAAGTTCTGCCTGAGCATCTCCCCGCTTCCTTGCGGAATTCGAAGCCCGCTCCGACGGTCGGTCCTTTGGCGCAGGACGCCCCGCTGCCGACGCTCGAACAAGCGGAGCGCACGTACATCCGATTGGCGATCGAGGCCAGCAACGGTCACCGCGGCAATGCGGCCAAGATTCTTGGAATCAGCGAGCGGAATTTGTACCGAAAACTCCGTGAGCACGGACTGTTGTCGTGATCCGCCAAGTTCTTGCGCCTTTCTGAATCCCTGGAATCCACCGCACTGGATGGCTCTTCGACACGCTCTGCTGCCATCAAATCACAGGCGGGTGTGATCGCAATCACTTCCTCGATCCCCAAACCAAGGTAGCCTTTGCTCATTGTTTTCGAACGCTCGTTCGAATTGTGGGTGAGGAGGCCTCCGATGACGACAGCCCTGCCCGCGCGACGCGCACTCTCCGTTCCTGCCACGAACAAGGGCCTGACATTGGTTGCCAAGGGTCAGTTCGACTGGGGCGAAACGCCCTTGGAAAAACTCTCTCCTGACGAAGTGATCATCGCGGTCGCAGGCTGCGGGGTTTGCCACACTGACATTGGATTTGCTTACGAGGGCATTCCCACCCGCCATGCGCTGCCGTTGATCCTCGGACATGAAATTGCCGGCCGCGTGGTGCTAGCCGGGGAGAGCGCGGGAAACTGGATTGGGCGCTGCGTCATTGTGCCTGCGGTAATTCCGTGCGGCGATTGCCATGCCTGCCGCAGCGAGCGTCCGACCATCTGCCGCAAACAGTTCATGCCGGGCAATGATGCCGATGGAGGATTTGCGACCTACGTACGGGTACCGGCACGTGGCCTGTGCCCGGTACCCGAAGAACTTCCCAAGGGACTGACCCTGGCGATGCTGTCGGTCGTCGCGGACGCAGTCACGACTCCGTATGAGGCAATTCGCCGTTCCGGACTGAACGCCGACGATGTCGCGGTGTTTGTCGGAGCCGGCGGGATCGGCGGGTTCGGAGTGCAAATTGCCGCCGCGCTTGGCGCGGCCGTCGTCGCCATCGATGTTGACGCGGACCGGCTGGAGCTTGCCTCGGCGCATGGAGCTGCGCTGGCCCTGAACGCCCGCGAGTGCGCAGATGTGAAGTCGGCCGTTCGGTCTTTCGCCAAGCAAAGCGGACGGCGTGGGATCGGCCTCAAGATCTTCGAAACCAGCGGGACCGTTGCCGGCCAACAGACGGCGTTCAGCCTGCTCGACCCGGGGGCTCACCTGGCGATCGTTGGCTACACCGCGCAGAAACTCGAAGTGCGCATGTCTAATTTGATGGCCTTTGATGCCACGGCTCGCGGAAATTGGGGATGTCCTCCCGCTCAGTACCCGAACGCGCTCGCCATGGTGCTCGAAGGGAAAATTCACATTCAGCCTTTTGTCGAGATGCACCCACTCAAGGATGCCCAGCAAGTTCTCGAGGCGGTCCATCATCACCAACTCCGTAGACGAGCTGTGCTGGTGCCGCAGTCGCGGGGCATAGAACAAGGAACAAAGCCATGAAAGATCACAACCTGGTCGAACCGCTCTCCCCCATCGAAATCCTGTTGGAACGCAGGCCCGCACGCGATCGCGACGGCACGAGTGTGGCCGGGTTGCACAACGTATGGATCACTCTGAACAATCCGCGCGAGCTGAACAGCTACACCACGACCTCGATCAAGGAAGTGATTCTCGCGTTACGCGAAGCCAGCAATGATCGTGCCGCGGTTGCGGTTGTGATCACGGGTGCGGGTACGCAGGCCTTCTGCACCGGCGGCAACACGCGCGAGTATGCGGAGATTTATGCCGGGGCTCCAGGCGAGTACCGGCAATACATGCGCTTGTTCAATGACATGGTCAGCGCCGTCCTCGGTTGCGACAAACCGGTGATCTGCCGCGTAAATGGCATGCGCGTCGGCGGTGGGCAGGAGATCGGAATGGCCTGCGACTTTTCCGTAGCCAGCGACCTTGCCGTATTCGGCCAGGCCGGACCGAGGCACGGTTCCGCGCCCGATGGCGGCAGCACCGACTTCCTGCCACTGTTCGTGGGGATAGAGCACGCTATGCACAGCGCGACGCTCTGCGAGCCGTGGAGCGCACATCGCTTCTATCGTCTGGGTGGGCTCACGCAGATCGTTCCCGCACTCAAGGTGGACGGCAAATATATGTCTAACCCACTGGTCGTGACCGATCGCGAGTACGACGAATTTGGCCGCCTGGTATTCGGAGACTGGAAGACGGGAGCAGCCCGAGAGGCGGGGAAAGCTCTGATGTCCACAGGCACCATTGATCTTTCCTTGCTGGATGAAGCGGCCGAGGGGCTCTGCACGAAGCTGCTGCACACCATGCCCGATTGCCTGACGAAGACTGTCGAAAGTGTGAGGAAACACAAGCTGGAACATTGGGACCGAAACCGCGAAACCAACCGCGCATGGTTGGCGCTGAACATGATGACGGAGGCCAATGCCGGTTTTCGCGCTTTCCACTACGGCACCCGGCAACAACGCGAGGTGGACTTCGTCCGGCTGCGTCAGCGTCTGGCGGAAGGCGCACGCTGGAGTGAGGAGTTGATCGCCGAGATTGCGCCCTGGGCAGTAAGAGAAACGACAAAGGCAGGACGATGAGCAGTCTGAAGCTCTCCTTCGAACACGACGGCCAAGTCGCCCGCGTCACGCTGGCTGCGCCCAAAGCCAACATCGTAGACCAGGCCATGATGGCAGCTTTGGCCGCGGCCTTCGAGGACCTGCGCAATCGCCCACAGCTCAAGGTGATGATTCTCACGGCGGAAGGCCCGCATTTCAGTTTTGGCGCCAGCGTACAGGAGCACCTGCCCGAGCATGTCAGAGCCATGTTGCCGCGGTTCAGCGGATTGCTTGGGCAATTGCTGGAACTGCCGGCAGTGACCCTCGCGGCCGTGCGCGGGCAGTGCCTGGGCGGAGGGTTTGAGCTGGCCCTGGCCTGCGACTTCATCGTCGCGGAGGAAGGCGCCCAGTTCGCTTGTCCCGAAATCAAGTTGGCGGTTTTCCCGCCCGCGGCGGCTGTGTTATTGCCGGCACGGATCGGCGTGAGTCGAGCAGCGGAACTGGTGTTGACTGGATCTGCATGGAGCGCCTCCCAAGCTGCTGCAGCAGGATTGGTCGTGCGAACCGCGCCGCAAGGACAGCTGGACGCAATAGTCGAAACGTGGGTCAGCGACCACTTCCTGGCTCGTTCTCCGGTCGCGTTGCGCTACGGCGTCCGCGCTGCCCGCCTCCCGCTGCGGCGGGCGCTGCACGAGGATCTGCCGCAACTTGAGCGCATGTACCTTGATGAACTCATGGCGGAGTCCGAAGCCGTGGAAGGACTTCGCGCGTTCATAGAAAAACGTGAGCCACATTGGGAGAAAAGCCGGGAGAAGAAAGGAGCGCTCGCGTGAACGCCGAGCTCGAGCAGATCCTCAGCCGCACCCAGACCTTGTACGAAGACGTTGACTACAAGGCAGTCGCGGAATGGAAGTCCGGCGCGCCCGGGCGCAAAGCGATCGGGTATCTGCCAATCTACGTGCCGCGAGAACTGATTCATGCGGCTGGAATGTTGCCTGTTGGCATCTTCGGCGGAGGCGATCGGCTGGAAATCATACGTGGCGACGCCTACTTCCAAAGCTACATCTGCCACATTCCTCGCAGCACGATCGAGCTGGCATTATCGGGACGGCTTGATCTGCTGGACGGCATGTTGTTTCCCTCGATTTGTGACGTCATCCGCAACCTGAGCGGCATGTGGACGATGCTGTTCCCCGGACGTTACGTGCGCTATGTCGATCTTCCCCAGAACTACGATGCCCGCGTTGGAGGTGAATTCTGGCGGCGGGAATTGACGGCGATCTGCGACGACATGGTGCGTTTGGGTGGCGGATCAATCTCCGATCAGAATCTCCGCGACAGCATCCGGATCTACAACCAGAACCGGCGTGCGATCCGGGAGCTCTACCAGGCACGCAGTGAATCGCCATGGCTCTATCCCATCTCGCAGGTCTACGCGGTGCTGCGAGCAGGCAGTGTGCTGCCGCCGGAGGAGCACACCACGATGGTGCGCCGTTACGTCGAGATGGCCTCGCAGGGATCGAGCCTTCCCGAGGATCGCAGCCGAGTCATACTAACGGGCATGTTCTGTGAACAGCCTCCGCTTGCGTTGCTCGTCACTCTGGAACGCGCGGGCTGTTGGATCGTAGACGACGACCTCTTGCTGGGTTTGCGCTGGTTCACGGGCGAGGTACCCGAGGAGGGTGACGCGATCAAAAACCTGGCGCAGGCTTACCTGACGCAAAGCGTGGCGACGGCCTCCTGCTATGCACCCGATGGGCAACGCGGCCGGTGGCTGGTCGATACCGTGCGGCAGAATCGCGCGGATGGCGTCATTTTTTGCGCTCCCAGTTTTTGCGATCCCGCACTGCTGGAGCAACCCATGCTGGTCGCCGCTCTGGAGCGCGAACACATTCCCCACACCCAGTTCAAGTATTCCGAGGATACGGGACAATTTGCCGTCATCCGGGAACAGGCTGGCACCTTCTCGGATTCCATCCGGCTGTGGAGCGAGGCATGACCAGAGAGGCTGGACAGGAATCGAACGCTCAGAAAGAGCGGAGCATGCTCCTGCAGAAGCAACTCATCGGGGACTACTACGAATCTCTGGGACGGGCGCGTGAAGAGGGAAGGCGAGTGGTCTCCACGTTTGTTCCCGGTAATTTGACCGAACTGCTGCGGTCCTTCGATCTGCTCCCGATCCTGCCGGAGATCAACGCGTTACAGTCCGGCATGCGCAAGCTTTCCGCCAACTACATTGCGGAAGCGGAGAAGCATGGGCACAGCGAAGATGTCTGCACTTATGTGAAATGCGACATCGGCATGTTGAAGTCGGGCAACGTGGGTCCCACCGGCGTGAAACTTCCTAATCCCGATCTGCTGCTGCTCTCCTACACGGGATGCTTCACGTTCCTCAAGTGGTTCGAACTCCTGCGCCAGGAGTATCAATGCCCGGTGGCCATGTTGCACGTGCCGTACCTGGCCAACGGACGCATTGAACCACACCATGTTCGACTACGTTGTGCAGCAGTTGCGCACCGAGGTGATCCCGAAGCTGGAGCAAGTCAGCGGCCGGCGCTACGATGAGGCTTGCCTTTCCGAGATGCTCGCCCTTTCCGCCAAGGCGGAAGACGATTTCGTGTGGGTGCTGGAGAGCGCGAAGAACGAGCCCTCACCGATTGATGCCTACTTCGGCGGCGTGTACTACATCGGCCCGATATTCACCGCCTTCCGAGGCACGAGCGACGGAGTCGAGTATTACCGCGTGCTGCGGGAAGAGATTGCGGAGCGGATCAGGCTTGGACTTGGTCCGGTCACTCCCGAGGGCACGATGGCGAGCCAGCGCTATCGCCTGGTGGTAGAAGGCCCGCCCAACTGGACGAGCTTCCGCGAGTTCTGGAAGATGTTCTACGACGAAGGTGCTGTCGTAGTTGCCAGCAGCTATACCAAGGTAGGTGGACTCTACGATCGTGGCTTCCGCCACGACCCCAACCGCCCGCTCGAAAGCCTAGCGGAATACTGCCTGGGTTGCTACACCAACCTCGGACTGCCTGCGCGCGTCGATCTGCTGGAGCGCTACATCCGCGAATACCGCGCTGACGGCTTCATGATCAACAGCGTCAAGAGTTGCAACTCATTCAGTGTCGGCCAGTTGCTGATGCTGCGGCAACTCGAGCAGCGGACAGGTGTGCCCGGCGGATTCATCGAGAGTGACCTCGTGGATCCGCGCTATTTTTCGCCGGCAAACATCAAGAACCGCATCGAGAGCTACATGCAGATGCTGGCACAAAGACGAGTAGCTGGGGTGACGGCATGAGCGTGGAGATTCTGCTCGGCATTGACCTGGGCTCGACCACGACGAAGGCCATTGCGCTTGATCGAACGGGCCGGATACTTGGCCGCGGCATCACCAACACCCGCAGCAACTATGAAGTCGCTTCCCAGATCGTTCGCGAGGAAGCGCTCGTGCAATCAAGATTTGAACTGGTTCGGCACGCAATGGCCGTTGATCCGGAACTCTCAGGAATCGAAAACAGGTTTATTGGGTCTCTGGTGCGCAATTTCCGTCAGCGACAACACCTGGAGCAGTTGGAAGGCCTGGAGTCGGCGCTGCACAGTTGTGCCGATGCGCCCCGCTACGCGCCCACCCGAGAGACCGTAAAGGAAATGCTCAATCGTATCTGCCAAGCGATGCGGTCGCGCGTTCCCGGCCATTTCAGCGAATTGGCGGTGCGCAAGAGCGATTTCTTCCGCGACCTGGCCGCAGCCGACTACATGCAGTTCGCGGAACAGTTCAGCGATTCGAAGCACGCCTCCTTCGATGTCCTGTGTGGCCTGTTCGACGCCGCCATCCTGGAGGTCGAGAATGCGGCCGGTGACGGGGCATTTGAACGGCACGCCGGGCCGGCACTCAAGCAGACGCTGGCGACAGCGGCGGCGGACATCCGCCAACAGGAAGCAAGACTGCAAGCTGCTGTTGAGTCGGTGAGATCGCTTGAGTTCCGGGTGCTGGGAATGGTCGGTACGGGCTATGGCCGGCAACGGCTTCCGTTCCCAAAAGAACAGATCCGCAGCGAGATCCTCTGCCACGGCCTGGGCGCCCATGCCATGTTCGCCGGGACGCGCACCGTGCTGGACATTGGCGGCCAGGATACCAAAGCGATTCAGGTTGATCAGACCGGCATCGTCACCAGTTTCCAGATGAACGACCGGTGTGCGGCGGGAAGTGGCCGCTACTTAGGCTATATCGCCGACGAAATGAACCTCGGCCTGCATGAACTCGGCAAGCTGGCGCAGGAGAGCACTTGCAGCGTAAAGATCAACAGCACGTGCACGGTCTTTGCCGGAGCCGAACTACGGGATCGCCTGTCTCTCGGGCAGAAGCGGCCGGACATCCTGGCGGGTCTGCACCGGGCGATCATGTTGCGAGCGATGTCGCTGCTGGCCCGTTCCGGAGGGATTTCCGACGAATTCACGTTTACCGGCGGAGTGGCACGTAACCCCGCGGCGGTTTCTGCCCTCAAAGGCCTGGTCGAACAAAACTATGGCGTGCGAACGCTAAATATTTCTCCAGAGTCTATCTACACCGGAGCCCTGGGGGCGGCACTGTTCGCGCAGCGTGCGGCCGACGAGAGGAATGCGGCATGAAGGCTCGAGATAGCATCCTTGCCGCAGGCGTCGACGTGGGCTCGAGCGCCGTCAAGTTTGCGCTGGTACGGACCGCTGGAGACGGGGCTGTGAGCGTGCTGGCTCTGCACAACGAGCGCATCCGCCGGCGCGAACTGCGGAAGGTGATTCGGGAAGGCTATGAGGTGTCTCTGGAAGCGGCTGGCGTGCGCCAGCACGACATCGCTTATACCGCGAGCACCGGGGAAGGCGAGCTGGTGGATTTCCGTCGTGGTCACTTCTACGGAATGACGACGCACGCGCGCGGAGCGGTATTCCTGCTGCCCGGCACCGGCGCCGTGATCGACATCGGGGCGCTGCACGCGCGTGCCATGCGGGTTGACGAGCGCAGCCGGGTGATGGCGTACCGTATGACTAGCCAGTGCGCATCCGGTTCCGGGCAGTTTCTCGAGAACGTTGCCCGCTATCTTGGCATCATGCTTGAGGATGTCGGACCTTTGTCGTGCGAAGCCAAGAATCCGGAATCGGTCAGCAGCATCTGCGCGGTGCTGGCGGAGACCGACGTGATCAACATGGTGAGCCGTGGCATTTCGCGCAGCGACATCCTGAAAGGAATTCACCTGTCGATGGCGGGGCGTTATACGAAGCTCCTGCGCTCGATCGATGCGTGCGGTGACGTGGCGATCACCGGCGGACTGGCCGCTGATGTCGGGCTATGCCGTGCGTTGGAAGAGAGGATCGCCGAAGAGAAGCTTACGATGCGCGTGCGGACCCACCCAGACTCGCTCTACGCCGGAGCGATTGGGGCCGCGCTTTGGGGTGCGTACCGCCATCGTGTACTGGCGCGGCGCGCCGAGGTAGTGGCATGAAACGCACTCTCGAAAACAAGATTGCCGTGGTGACCGGTGGATCCGGCGCAATCGGATCCGCCATCATTGCTGGCCTGGAGCAGGAAGGGGCCAGCGCGGTGTCACTGGATGTGGCGCGTCCGGCAGTGGAGGCTGCGCCCTTCCAGGCGTGTGATGTGCGGGACGATGCTTCTGTGGCTTCAGCTATCGTAAGAGTGCAGGATACTTACGGACGCCTTGATCTGGTGGTACACGCAGCAGGAGTTTCCCGCGAAGCGGTTGTATGGAAGCTTGCTGTGGAGGACTGGGATTTTGTGCAGAGCGTGAACTTGCGCGGGGCTTTCCTATTGCTACGACATGCCATTCCTGTGATGCGAGCCAGCGAAGCTTGCCCTGAGCCCAGTCGAAGGGGTGGACGGATCGTGCTCATCGGCTCCATCAATGGTTCGCGCGGCAAGTTCGGCACATCGGCGTATTCGGCAAGCAAGGCTGGTTTGATCGCTCTGGCCAGGACAGTCGCGCGCGAGGTTGCCCGCCTGAGGATTCTCATCAACGTCGTCGAGCCGGGATGGGTACGCACACCGCTCACCGACAGCCTGCCGCTGGCGGTCCGCGAGGCTGCCTTGGCGGAAAGTCTGGTGGGAAGATACGTTGAACCCGCCGACGTGGCTGCGGCAGTCACGTTTCTTTGCGGACCCGGGGCGCAGCAGATTACAGGACAAATCCTTCGCGTCGATGGGGGACAGTCGCTCGGCAGTGTTTGAGAGAGGAGCTATATGAGTACGAAACCTCTGGAAGAACCGGGAGTCCTGGAAACGGACGGCACCCTGGTGCGCCTTATGAACGAGCATGACCTGGAGGCGGTCGTTGCGATTGACGCAGCTGCCAGCGGCCGGCGGCGTCCCCGCTATTTCAAATTAATGTTGGAACGAGCGGTGAAACAAGCGGCTCTGCAAGTCTCTCTGGCCGCGGAAGTGGATGGCCACGTCGTCGGATTCGTCATCGCGTCGCTTTACTACGGCGAGTACGGAGTCAGCGAGCCCACCGCCTCTCTGGATGCCATTGGCGTGGATAAGGCTAACCGCGGCCAACACGTAGGCAAAGCCTTACTGCGGCAGTTGCGGCTGAATCTGTCGGCGCTCCGAGTCACGACGTTGCGCACCGAAGTATCGTGGGATGATTTTGATCTTCTTGCTTTCTTCAAGAAAGAAGGATTCGCCCCGGCGCAGCGTCTCTGTCTGGATTGTGCGCTCGATCCAACGCGTTTTGAGTGACGCGCCCGTAAGGAGGTTCGTATGTCAGAAGCGACTCATGGCTCTGTACGTTGTCCCCGTTGCGGCAGGCTGGGCGCCACGGCAGACAAGTTCTGCGCCGAGTGCGGACGGTTTCTGCGCGACGCTTCGATTGACCAGCGGCTTCTTTTGGCCCTGGTGCATGAACGCGAGGGACGGGGGCGGGAGGCACGGCAGGAGCTTCAGCACTTGCTCGACGCCGAGCCCGACAACGTCCTGGGCAACCACCAACTTGGAAACCTTCTGTTCCACGAAGGTCTGCTGGACCAGGCCATCGAACACTATCGCCGGGCGGTGACAGCCTCGTCGACATTTGTTTTAGCCCACTACGATCTCGGGGTTGCCTACTACCACCGAGGCAACATGCCGGAGGCGGCGGCCGCCTTCCGCCGCTGTCTCGACATCAATCCCAACTACAACGCCGCTCACTACCGGCTTGCCCTGGCGCTGTTTCACCAGGGACAGCTTGCAGAGGCCCGCGAGCACTTCGAGCTTTCGGCGACCCTTACACCCGAATATGTAATGGCCCACTATCACTTGGGCGTGATTCACGAGCGCGAAGGCGCGAGCGAGATCGCTCGCCGGGAATTTGAACGGAGCCTGGAAGAGGGGGTTCACGAACTCAGCAGTCTGTTCCACCTTTCGGTAATCCGTCGTGCGCAGGGTGACAATGCCGGAGCCGACGACCTTTTGAGGCGAGCGGGCGAGTTTGGCAAATTGCAGCCGACGGCATCCGAAATCCGCAGATAAACGAGAGAATGCGGCATGGCAATCTCGGCAGGAAACGGCCTCATCTTCGACTGGGCAGGCGCAGGCCCGCGGACTACTTCCTGGCCAGCACACGTCATGCTCGACGATGAGACGTTGCGCGACGGTCTGCAGAGCCCTTCCGTTACCGATCCGCCAGTGGCGGCGAAAGTCGAGATTCTCCATCTCATGGAGAATCTCGGAATTGAAACCGTTGATGTCGGGCTGCCCGGAGCGGGCGCACGCCAGCGCGAAGCTGTACTCGCACTCTGCCGCGAGATCTCCGACCGGCGGATGCGCATCCGCCCCAACTGCGCCGCCCGCACCATGATGGTGGACATTCGTCCCATCGCGGAGGCATCGCAACTAACGGGCGTGCCGATTGAGGCTTGTTTATTTATCGGCAGCAGTCCCATCCGGCAGTACGCGGAAGAATGGACCCTCGAACAAATCCTGCGCCACACCCGGGAAGCGATTCGCTTTGCCGTAAAGGAAGGCCTCGACGTGATGTACGTGACTGAGGACACCGTACGATCTTCGCCAGAGCACCTGCGTATCTTGTTTGCCGAAGCGATCGAGGCTGGGGCCAAGCGGCTATGTCTCTGCGACACTTGTGGCGCTGCGACTCCGGAGGCGGTCTGGAACCTGGTGTCCTGGGTTAAGAAGTTCCTGGCTGAGACTGGGGCCGACCTCGGCATCGACTGGCACGGGCACCGCGATCGTGGCCTCGATTTGGCGAACACGCTGGCCGCCATTGAGGCGGGGGCATCACGCGTGCACGGCACCGCGCTCGGAATCGGCGAGCGCGTGGGAAACACGCCGATGGAACAGTTGCTGGTTAATCTCAACTTGCTCGGCATGAGGCACGACGACCTCAGTTCTCTGCAAGGTTATGTGGACTCGGTTTCGGCCGCAACCTCCGTTCCAGTTCCAGCGAATACTCCGGTGATCGGACGCGATGCCTTTCGCACCGCTACCGGCGTCCACGCGGCGGCCATCATCAAAGCCCAGAAGAAGGGTGATCGCTGGCTGACCGACCACGTCTATTCAGGAGTCCCGGCAAGCCTGATCGGACGAAATCAGGAAATTGAGATCGGGCCCATGTCGGGCAGTTCAAACGTTATCTTCTATCTATCACAGCGGGGAATCGTGGCGAGCCATGAACTCATACAGGCCGTCCTGCTAGCTGCCAAAGAGTCCAATCGGATTCTGCAGGAACCGGAAATCCTGGCCATAGTGCGGCGCTTTGAAAATGTGAGTTCGTAGTGCTCGGCGCTTCGGACGTTTCCGCGTTGTTCTTTCCTTGCGACATCGTTTCCTCCTCGAACTAAATTTTCCTTACCGGCATTAGTGGTTGCCGAACACGCACCCGCCTTCGTGCCAGTGACAACTGCAAGGCGGAGTGTCCCTGCCGGCCTGCACGGAGACGGTCAGGACACAACTAGGACACAAAACTCATTGTTTGGAATCAGAAACTTGCGGAAACCGCGAGAATTGAGTCGACCGAATCAACTAGAAATGGTCGGGGAGAGAGGATTTGAACCTCCGACCCCCTGGTCCCGAACCAGGTGCTCTACCAGGCTGAGCCACTCCCCGACTTGTGCAGGGACGCTGGAGGAATTGCTGAGCGCCCGTAGCAGGAACTGCTGGAGTACCCGAAAATTATAACACCCAGTGCGGCGCTCTCGTACCCATATCGCCGCGTGCCGTCGAAGAGATCAAGGCCCGCCGTGGGTTGCAGTTGCGATCAAGCGAACTGTTTCCGATCGCCAGTGTTGTCTGAAACCTCAGCGACGGCTACGATAGGTTTTCGTTTCACAACAGCCCTTCATGAAGACCGCATTTACCGCAACGCGACTTTACACTCCGGTCGAGGAGATCTGTCACCCGCTGCTGGTGGTGGAAGATGGCCTGATCTCCGAAGTCTCTTCGCGATCCTCTAAAGAAGTGCCTGCGAACGCCTCGCTGATCGATTTCGGTGATGCCGTGCTGGCGCCGGGTTTTGTCGACATCCATATGCACGGCGGAGCAGGGCTGGATCTGATGCGGGCTTTGCCGTCCGATCTGCCGCGACTGGGCAGGTTCTTAACCACCCACGGCGTCACTGGATATTTTCCGACAACCGTGGCGGCGCCGCTCGACGCGACTTGCGCCGCGTTGGAGCGGTTGGCCGACGCGATTGAAGGTGCCGCGACTAATGGCAGTGCCGTGCAGGCGCGGCCCCTGGGCATTCATCTGGAGGGGCCTTTTCTCAGCCACAAGCGCCGGGGAGTGCATCCGCCGGAAAATTTGGTCACGCCTACGGTCGAAATCCTCGAACGCCTTTGGCAGGCAGCGCGCGGGCACGTGCGCATGCTGACCATTGCGCCGGAAATTCCTGGCGCGATGGAAGTGATTGCGGAAGCGGCACGGCGGCAAGTCTGCGTCAGCATCGGGCACTCGGACGCGGAGATGCCCATCGCACAGGATGCGGTAAAAGTTGGGGCGCGGCACGCGACTCATACTTTCAACGCCATGCGCCCCCTGGACCATCGCGACCCCGGAATCATCGGCGAGGTGCTCAGCGATGACCGGATAAGCGCCGACATCATCGTCGACGGAATTCATGTGTCGCCGCCCATCGTGAAGCTTTTCCTGCGAGCGAAAGGACACGAACGCTCCGTCCTCATCACCGATGCGATTTCAGCGACCGGGATGCCCGATGGACGCTACCAACTGGGGCCGATCGAGGTCGATGTAAAGGACGGCAAGTGCACGTCGAATGGCAGCCTCGCCGGAAGCGTGCTCACGATGGATCGTGCGGTGCGCAATGTGACGCAGTTTTCCGACTGGAGTTTGCGGGATGCGGTGCGGGCGGCCACGCTGAATCCTGCCCAAGCCGTGGGATTGTCAGGCCATCACGGAATTCTGGCTCAGGGAGCTTACGCAGATTTCACGGTGATAAGCGCGGCGGGCGAAGTCCTCAAGACAATTGTTCGCGGGCAGGGCTTCTAAGGAGAAGCATTTCCGGCGCATCAAGAAAGACATAGTAAGCTATGTCCCTACGAAGAGAGAGCTAGTTTGGTTTGCGACGTCTGGCGTCGGCCAGATGATGGAGCAGCATGATCTCGTCGGCGCGGGAGAGTTGATCCAAGAAAGCGCTTCCTGTCTTCGGGGTCTCATCACTTGCGGTTGGCGCTGGAGCGGCCTGCCGCAATTTGTCTCCCAGTTCAGGTTCGTTGCTCATCACCTGCGAATAGAACCAGAGGAAATGGCGCATCTGATCGAGAGCTGAGCGCAGGGTCTCGATGGGCTCGGTCTCCGAAAGAGAGTTGAGCGCTTCCATGAGTTCCGGGTCACTCGGAGCCTGCATGGCGGCACAGTTGAGCTCCTGCTGGATGGTCCGCAGATCCTCGGTGACGCGCGCGATGCGGAGATGAAGGTCGTCCATGTTGTCGATGGCCATTCTGTTTGCCAGTCAACCATCTCATCGGCAACGCGCAGCGAGTAGATGTCCCACGGGCATGCGCCTTTCGTAATTCTGTGCGTTACTTTGGTCCGGGAAAAAGTCACTGTTGCCAAACCTCTTGATTGGCGCGGCTTTTCACGCTCCTCCGAGGCGCTCATGATGCATCTTCCTGACGCAATATTTTTTCCGGGCACCGTTAGTGCTCTCGGCATCGGTCGAAGGTCACCAGGAAAAAGCGCTGCAGTAACCCCGGGAGCGGCATGGGCGCCAGGCTTCGCCCGGGCTTGGACAGCCGAGGCGGCTGTCGCCACATGATCGTCCATCTGTGATAAAACGACGCGGTGCCCGAAACGCTCTCGCCAATCACTCCCAGCAACCAACTGGTTCGGGCCATCGGTCGCTGGAGCCTGACCGCTTTGGTGGTGAACTCCGTGATCGGCAGCGGCGTGTTCGGACTGCCGTCCACCGTCGCTGGCCTGATCGGAAAGTTCAGTCCTCTGGCCGTGCTTCTGGCGGGGGCTGGGATGGGCGTAATCTTCGGCTGCTTTGCCGAGGTCGCTTCGCGGTTTCAGGAAGCGGGCGGCCCGTATCTGTACGCTCGCGCGGCCTTCGGGCGGGGAATGGGCATACAGATGGCATGGATGCTGTGCCTGGGGCAAGTAGCAGCGCCGGCCGCCAATGCCAATCTATTTGTAATTTATCTCGGCGAGTTCTGGCCGCATGCCCGCGACCCTCTGCCGCGCGCTCTGATTCTTACCATCCTCGTCGGCGTGCTCGCGCTCATCAACGTGCGCGGGGTGCGGGCGGGTACCCAGGTCAGCAACTTCTTCGCTGCGGCGAAACTGCTGCCGTTGTTTGCGGTCATCGGGATGGGGCTGTTCGTATTGCACGCGCGTCCTAGCGGAATCTCGCCGGGCGCACCTGCTGCGGTCACGACGGGCCAGTGGTTGAGCGCTGTGCTGCTGCTCGTCTTTGCTTATGGCGGATTCGAAACCGCGCTCGCGCCCATGGGGGAAGCCAAGGATCCCCGCCGCGATGCTCCCTTTGCGCTGTTCACCGCGCTCTTGGCATGCACCTTGATTTATGCTCTCATTCAATGGGTCGTTGTAGGAGTTCTTCCAGACGCGGCGCACAGCGAGCGTCCTCTGGCTGACGTAGCGCGGATCGCGGTCGGCCCTTTCGGCGCGGCTTTAGTCGCCGTAGGTGCGTTGATTTCTTTCTATGGATATTTAAGCGCGAAAATTCTCGGCATGCCGCGGGTGACTTTCGCTCTGGCGGAGCAAGGAGATTTTCCTAAAGCCTTCGCCGCGGTTCATCCTCGATTTCACACGCCGTACGTTTCGATTCTGGTATTTGCGGCTCTGGTGTGGGCGTTTGCGCTCAGCGGCGAGTTCAAGTGGAATGTAACTCTCTCCGCCGTCGCTCGCCTGCTCTATTACGGTGTGTGCTGCGCAGCGTTGCCAGCGCTCCGGCAAAAGCAACCGGAAAATGCACGCTTCCGCTTGCCCGCCGGGAATCTCTTCGCCGCGCTCGCCGTCCTCATGTGCATTGCGCTGGTGACGCGGGTGGACTTCGGCCAATCCCTGATTGTGGCCGCGACGATCGCCTTGGGTTGCCTGAATTGGCTAGCCGTGCGAAACCGCGATACAACCGACCGTGTTTAGTTCGTGTAGATCCGCACGTAGTCAATCAGCATCTCCGATGGGAACGGAGTGGTTCCGTCGGGCGCTCCGGGCCAACTCCCGCCGATCGCGAGATTCAAAATGATGAAATTGCTCTGCCCGGCGTCAAACGGCCAGACCGCCCCACTGAAGCCGCTAAGGCTCGAGGTTGTGTAGGTGACGTACGGCTGGGTGGGATCATCGACGTAATATGCCACGCTGCCCTGCGACCAGATCATTCCGTAGATATGCCACTCTGCCGCCGTATGCCCGCTGGGAAAGTAGTAGCGGGTTCCCAGTGACCCGCCGGTGAAGCCCGTCCCGTGAATGGAGCCCGAATTCCAATCCGGGGTACCTGCCGCGTTGACGCGCTCCAGCACGTCCTGTTCGCCGCAGGCCGGCCAGTTCACGGTGGCGATATTGTTGCCCATCAGCCATGCCGCCGGGCCAAAAACCCTGCGCCTCCGGTACCAGGGCTCGCACCTCAAACCGGCCATACTGAAAGCTGAACAGCCCTTGCGTCTTCAGGCGCGCCGACGTGTACACCCCGGCCGACGGCTGCTGGGCCTCGATATGCAGATAGCCATCGGTTCCCACGTACTCGCTGGGATTCGCCGTGCTGCAGGGAGAAGTGGACGAACCCCACGCACAGTAGTTCTCCAGTTCGCCGTTGCCAAAGCCGCTGTTGCCCGTGTCGTATGCCCAGACGGCGGGATTGGGCTGCGCAATGGCGCCAGTGGTGTTCGTGAACTCATCGCTCCACACTAGTGTCCCCGAGGGGATGTTGGGCGAGAAGCTCTGGCTCGTAACCATGCTGACCGTAAGCGCGCGGGATGCGCCGGATACAGCAATCGCCTTGACGGTAAGATTCGACGCCACCAGAAAGGGCGCCTGGTATTGCTGAGAAGATGGGCTGGGCGTGCTCCCATCGACGGTGCAGTAGATCACCGCACCAGCGGTCGTTGAAGCCAGGCTCACGATCACGGCACCATTTTCTGCGGCCGTGGTGGACACGGTCGGCGCCGCAGGGGGATTCCCCACGCCTCCAAAGGTTGCTACACCTGCGCCGCCGCATCCGCACATCAAAGCGCTCGACAGAAGAATCGCTGTCAGGATCGCCACTTCTGCCCGCATAGCCCCGCCTCGGCGAGATAGTCAAAGAGTCTATCCCGCTGTTCCCTATTTAACGGCCCGCAAACTCCGGCGTCAAACAGAGCGCGTCGTCGCGACAGAGCCATTTTTCCGTAGAGACGTTGCTGGCAACGTCTCGGCTTGCGGCGTGACGAATGCTGGTGAAAGAGACGCAGCAAGCTGCGTCTCTACGACTGCCGCTCCATCTCCAGCAACGCCTTCTTCCGCTCGATGCCCCAGCGGTAGCCGCCCATGCTACCGTCGCCGCGAACCACGCGATGGCATGGGATCGCGACCGCGACCGGGTTGGTGGCGCAAGCGCGGGCAACGGCACGGCAGGCGCTCGGGCGCCCAATGGCTTTGGCAACCTGGCTATAGGATCGCGTGGCACCGAATGGAATCGATTGCAAGTACCTCCAGACGCGACGCTGAAAGGCTGTCGCGCGGATGTCGAGCGGCAACGCAGAATCCAAATCCTTGCCGCGCATGTGCTTGAGCAACGCGCCCACCCACGACTGCAGTCCGTCCTCATCCGACTTGCGCGCTGCAAACGGAAATTCGCGCTTCAGGCCTTCCAGCAGCTCGCCGTCCGAGCGGGCAAACTGGATGGAGCAAATGCCGCGCTCGGTCGCGGCGACGAGCACCCGTCCCAGCGGCGAATCGGCACAGGTATAGCGAATGGCGGCGGCAATGGCGCCGCGGCGGTACTTGTCGGGCGTCATGCCCAGCTGCGACGCGGTCTTCTCGTAAAGCCGGCTGCTCGACCCGTATCCGGCGTCGTACATCGCGCGGGTCACCGAATCCCCGGCTTGCAGACTGCGCTTCAACATTCGCAGGCGGCAGAAGTCGGCGTACTCGCGCGGCGTGATGCCGAGCACCGCCTTAAAACGGCGCTGCAGATGAAACGGGCTCTGGTGGAATTCCTTGCTCAGGCGATCGAGGGTCAGGGGCTCGTCGAGATGCTGTTCGATGAAACGACAAATCGCTTTCACGCTGTCGGACTCGGTGTGGCCATTGAACGATTTGGGGCGGCAACGAAGGCAAGCTCGATATCCCGCTTGCTCAGCCTGTTCGGGCCTGAGAAAGAATTGGACATTTTCGCGGCGAGGACGTCGCGCCGGACACGACGGCCGGCAATATACGCCCGTACTCGACACGGCAAAGACGAATTCTCCGTCGCGCGCAGACTCGCGGGCTAGCACGGCATTCCAGCGCGGGTCATCGTCTGTCTCGGACTGCTTTGCCGGTTTCGGTTGACGGGCGGGCATCAAGTTTTCCGCTGTGAGTATGGCATTGGCGGTCATAGTAAGAAAAGGCTACGGCGATGTCTGTGGAGCAAACTATCCGAATCTTGCGAGCAAAGCGAGATATGTGTCTCTCGCCTGAATGCGCGCTCGATATTTGGGCCTCCTTCAGAGGTGCCATCCCGAGCCCGGAGCAGTTCGGCGGGGGGAGGGATCACGCGTGAGAGCTTACCGGACGCGCTTCTTGTCCGTGCGAGATCCTTCCCTCCGCCTGTAAAGCGGCTCCGGTTGACAGGATGACGCCCTTGGGGCGGAGGCTATTGAAAGTCACACTTCACACTACTAGCACGCTACTAAATCTGCACTGGTTGCGCCCGCTCCCCGGAACGATTAGAGTTCCCGAAGCACTTTTTCACTCTCACTCTCGAGGATTAACTGTGATGAAGAATAGTCGTCTGGCGATTCTCGGCACTCTCGCCCTCCTCATGCTCGCATCCGCTGTCGCGCAGCAGGCATCGAAACATGTACTCAGCAGCGAAGAAGTGAAGAAAGCGGTCCCGGCAGAATATTTCTTCCGCGGCCAGAAAGCACCGGTGCAGGTGCGCAACGCAGTTGGCTTTCAGCTGGCGGACGGCAAGATGATGTTAGCCGCCCTGGTGGACGCCTCGGGTTATTCGACGGCCATCCAGCAGAAATATCAAGGAATGCTCATCACCGAAGCGAAGCTCAACATCGGCGGATCCGAGTTGGCGCCGGGCGAATATGGCTTCGGCTTCTCCGCAGATGGCAAGTTTGTCGTGATGGACGTTGCCAACCACGACGTGCTCACCGCGTCGTCGCAGACCGATCAGGCGCTCCAGCGTGCCGTCCCGCTGAAACTGGTACAGGATGGCGGCAACTACAAGCTCTATGCCGGAAAGAAGTGGGTAGGAATTAAGACAGAATAAGCAGCAGAATCAGGGTCTTGGGCCCAAGGTCTTTGGTCTTGGGTTTTGATTCCCGCGGGCCCGGCACATTTGAGTTTCGTTTATCGCCTAAGACCCACGACCTAAAACGTAAGACCTGTAATCCCTAGTCCGAGAGCGGCTGGAACGGACCTAACACCGTGGTCATCCCCGCCCGCTTGCGCAACTCGGTCAGCAGGGCGCTGGCGGCATTTTGGTACGTCTTGCCGGGATCGGAAGGATCGGCCCATACTGCGTCGTAAATGATCTGCGCAGCTTCTTTCAGGTCCAAGTGCAGCGCCGCTTCGAAAACATCCAGACGTTCCTGCAGGCGCTCATAGCAGGCCTGGCAGATCTCAGCGCGGGCCGGTTCTCCAGAATGGTGTTCCCCAAATTTGCAGACAGCTTCCTCGGCGTTCACCACTTCGGCGTGCGCCTCCAACAACTGCGACTTGAATTGGCGGAGAAATTCCTCACGCTCCTGCTCGACGACAGTCGTATCAGGAATCGGCTCGACAGCGGACTGCGCTACTCTAGGCGGCACTTTGGGCGCCACGGGCGAAACTCGTTCGTTGTGCTTGCAGGTGGGGCAGACCTCGAGATCGGCAGGATAGTACAGATGGCATTTCGAGCACGGCAGACCGTATCCCGAGGCCTTCCGCGGGGAATCCGCGGCCGGGGCGGACGAAGGATCCATGCGGCGGACGCTGGTTTCCTTCGCCAGCGCCGCATGTACTGCACCGTTTCCGGGTGCTTGCTGAGATTGGGTTCCGTTCGTTGCCATCGTAAGTCTCCCCCCTGTCGATCAGTTCCGCCGGGTCGATGGGGGTGGGGCCTCGACTGTAGTTTAAGTACTCGCTGCAGGTTCGCCTACACACGTTGGTACAGAAGTGGCTACTGGCCAAGTGGTTCCAGTCCCTGTCCGGATTTCCTGGCGAGACTTGCCCGGCATCGGTTGTCGGGCCTGAATCGATACTCCAGTTCGCCAGGCTGGACCGCCGAGAGCCTGACATGAGCCTGTCGAAGGGCGGCTGTCGCTACACAAGTCACTAGCGAGAGTTCGTTTCCTTCATCAGCTTGAGGAGTTCTTCGCGGCGGGCGCGGTAAAGCGTGCGCTCGGGATCGAGGAGAGAAGCCAATTCCAGCTCCGACAACGCCTCTTCGTAACGGTCAAGGCTCATCAGGCACGCCGCCAGCGAGTAGTGATTGTCCGCCGAGGCATTCAGGCGAAGCGCCTCGCGGAACTCCTTCTCGGCCGCATGAAGTTGTTGCTGCTGAAACAGAACCGTGCCCAGAAGGTGATGTGCCGTCTCAGAGTCTGGGTTAAGCGAAACCGCCATCTGCAGCTCACGCAGGGCCTCGTCCGGTTTGTTATCGAGTAGCAGGACTTGGCCGAGAATGCGGTGCTCCGTAGACCCGGTCGGATTCTGGCGCAGAGCCAGCCGCAATTCTTCCACCGCGGCTTCGTAGTTCTTCTTCGCCATGTACGCACTGGCCAGGCAGGCATGGCCCTGCTGCCACTCCGGATGCTGGCGGTAGAGCGCGTGCAGTTCCTCAATGGCCAGGTCGTAGTTTCCCTGATCGCAATATGTGTTGCCCAGATTGTTGCGGATCGAGGGTTCGTCCGGGGCGATCCGCTTGGCCTCGCGATATTCGGCCACGGCCTGCTTGAGGTTCCCCTCTTCGTGCAGCGTAAGTCCCAGGTTGGAATGAGCCTCCCAAAACGCTGGTCTCTGCCGGATGGCCTGCTCGTAGGCCGCGATGGCACCGGGCAAGTTCCCGTCCGCGTGCAGCGCAATCCCCATGTCGTAGTAGGTGTCGGCGTTGTTGGGATCGCGGGCCAGCGACTCGGCATAAGCATGGACCGCGGCCCCATACTGATAGTTTGAGTAAAGGCCAAGGCCCAGGTATTGATAAGCCTCGGCGTTCTTGGGATCAATGCTGAGCGCCGTGCGGGCCTCGGCAATCGCGTTCGGGCCGTCGTCCAGGCGGTAGAAAAGGTAGGCTAGGGCGCCGTGGTTCTCCGGAAGATCCGGCATGATGCGCGTGGCCTGCGCCAGTTCCTCAAAAGCCTCGTCCCATTTTTCTTCCTGCCGGTAAATGACACCGAGAGCGAAATGCAGGGCGGAATTCTGCCCGTCGGAAGCCACCGCCTCGCGCAGGTCGACTTCGGCCTCGCGGAATTGCTGTTGGCGGACTTCGGCGGCAGCTTTCAGCAGAGCGGCAGGAATCGGAGGCCCCACCCTTGCCGATTGAGCGTTTCCAGAACGGAGGACGCTCATCAAGCGCTTACCCGCTCCTGCCGACTCAAGCTGGTGCAGTTCGTCATTCGTGGGAAGAGTGGCAAGCCCGCGTTCCGCGACCAGGTGAGCCAGCCGGCTGCTGGGAATCCCTCCGGTCAGCCAGGCCGCGAGCTGGGTCGTGTTTATGGATTGAGTATTGGAGCCTTGGGGAACGGAAGGTTGCGTGTCGACGGATTGGGCGGCAGCTGCAACCGCCAGACTAAACAGCATTACAAAGGATAACGAGGGCTTTACTCTCACCGGACTCCCCAACGGATGGATTGGCTTGATGGTGGCGGTTTTTGAGGGACGGCGACCAGAAGCGCCTTCAGAAACCACTTCGGAAACATAGTCCGCCGGCAAACCCGCAGGTAAGATCACCGAGGTAACCGGCGGCGGAGACTGTGTCGGCAGCGTGGCACCCGCTCCGTGTCTCTGGGCGTGATTGAAATCACAACTAGCCGTGGCCGGCTTCACCGAAGGGACAGTCGCGGGTGCGGTAAAAGAATGAAAAAGCTATAGATCGCTTAGGCCAAGGTCGTTTGACCTTTCCCCCAGGCATCCGATAGCGTATGATTAGAAATTGTAGTTCGCCCCTTGGAGGCTCCGATGTTGGAAGGTCTATTTCAACCGATGCACCTGCTGGTGATCTTCTTTATTGCTTTGCTGGTGTTCGGTCCCAAGAAATTGCCTGAACTCGGCAAAGGTCTGGGCGAGGGGATACGAGCCCTGAAAGAGGGCATGAAAGATAATCCCCCGGCGCAGGCTTCGACGGATTCGAGCAAGAAAACCGAAACCAAGGCTTGACGCGCGTCCGGCAGTGTCGCGGGCAGCATCCTCTGAGAGCATCTCTGCCGCTTTGTCGTGGTATCCCTATTTCTGTTCCATTGTAGTTCCGGGCTCCCAAATAGGTTTTCATTTTCTCAAAAACTCTGCAATCTGGAGGTAGGTCGTGTTGCGTAGATTCGAAGTGTTCACCCTAATTGCGCTTTTTGCACTGTCATCCGCTCTGTTTGCCGATCAGGTAACGTTGAAAAACGGAGACCGCCTGACCGGCACCGTCGTGAAGTCGGACGGCAAGACGCTGGTGCTGCACACCGAATCCGCGGGTGATGTCACGATCAAGTTCGAGAACATTCAGGGAATCAAGAGCGATGAGGAGTTGCACGTCACCTTGAAAGATGGAAAGACGGCGGTCGGCCCGGTGACCACCACCGACGGCAAGATTGCGATCGCCACCAAGACTGCCGGGACGGTCGAAGCGCCAAAAGAAGACGTGAAGCTGATCCGCAACGACGCCGAACAACTGGCATACGACAAATACCTGCATCCTGGACTGATGCACGGCTGGAACGGTGGTGTCAACGTGGGCTTCTCCGTCGCTCGTGGAAACGCCCAAACCGAAAACCTCGCGCTGGCATTCAACGCAACACATCCCACACTCAACGACAAAATCACGCTCTACGCCAGTTCCATCAACACCAAGAACGACCCCGTTTACCCACGGTACAGCGCCGTAAGCCATTAAGCAGGGAAAGACCGGCGTCGGGGGCTTTAACGAGGGCGGCATGCAACCTGGACGCCCTGCGCTTCCTCTTCGTATCGCGAATTTCCTACCTCTTCGGTGGCAGGGCCAATACTCGCGCTGAGATCGCCTGATTCTTCAGCATGCCACCGAGAATTAGAGGCCCCAGCGGCGTTGACAGGATTCCTCGGCCATCGGTGCGCACGTCCAATGTGTCTTCGGAAATTGTGTCCCATCGGTTGCCATGCAACTCAAAGGCGAAGGTTACTGGGGAGATCTCGGCGGGCTTGCCGTCGTAACCCAGGCCTTTGAAGGTGTGCGGATTGGTGGTTCCTCCCGAGAACACAATCCTATGTTCTTTTTCGCCTCCGCCTCCCTCGATGCCGAATCGCCCTGGCCCGGGATGCGGAGGCAGTTTGCTCCATTGGATCTTGTTTGGATCTTTTCGGTCGATCTTGCCCAGCCAGCATTCGTCAGACGAGACGTAGGGACTGCCGTCCGCGGTGTTCTTCTTAGCGCCATCGACGTAGACGATGGTCTCGTCGGTCAAGCCCCCGGCATGACCGAAAACCGGAGATCCCGGGAATGGCGTGGCCTGGCTCCATGTGTTTTTTTCGGCGTCGTAGACTTGCACGTTGTTGACCGGCCCATTCTTCGATCTTCCGCCGACCAGGTAGATGTAGCGGTCGTGATTCACGCCGATCACCGCGCTGTCTACGGGGACCGGGATGTCATCTGCGCGGTACCAACGATGGGCGTCGGCCACGTAGGAGTTCACGTCGCCGATCGTGATTTCGTTTCCCTGCGCGTCCACCACATATCCCCCGAAAACAAACACTTGCCCTCTAACCCCAATCGCAGACGCGCCCAGGCGACCGGCAACGCCCGGCACACCGCGGCCTTCGACCCACTTCTTCGACGAGAGACGCAGGATGTACATCTTGTTGGTGATGTCATCCCAGGTTTTCTTGGGGCCGATCCCCATCACCGAATAGATTTCAATCCCATTCTTGAGCACGGCGACCGCATTGTTAGACACCGCGGCCGGCATGGGTGGAATCTTCGGTTGATCGGCCGCCAGCAGGAAAATGGCGCAGAGCGCCGGGAGAAACAGCCCCGGAAGAAGGAAGACAGGCAGTTTTTTCATTGCTGAGATATTACGTCTTCGAGAGGGGCAGCGGCAAAGGGCAACCGCCTACCTAGAACCACGTCTTGCGCCGGTATTCGCGGTACGCTTCCCCAAACGCAGCTTCCAGAACACGCGCTTCCCGACGAGCGCGGATGGCCTGAGCGACAAGCACAACAACGACAACAAACCATAGAGCCGGCCTCTGCAAAACCAGAATCCACCCCGTAATCATCACCATCCCGAACACATAAATCGGATTGCGAATCTTCGAGTAGAGTCCAGTGGTGACAAGTGCGTGAGCCTCAGGCTTTATGGAAAACGATTTCCCCAATTGATAGCGCGCGATACCCATGAAGCTGACCCCAACCACCGCCAACACGGTCCCGATGTAGCGCTGTGCGTTCCACGGAGTACTCCACTTGATCAGGCACCAAAACATGGCACCCACCGCCACAATCTGGAGCCCGGAAAAAAAGTAGAGTTGTCGGCCTTCCATGTTGATCGATTCCGTGCTCGTTACTGAACCAGTCTTACTAAATCAGTCTTACTTAACCAGTCCCTGGCGCACTCCGTGAATGAAATCAGTGTAAGCGGGAGTCTGCCCGTTGGCGCGCATATGGCTGGCGATCTGTCCGCGATGATAGGCGGAGTGGATAACGACATGAGTCAAGACGTCCACAATCGTGCTCGTCCACTCCTCACCCTTGCTATTCCTGTAAGAGATGGACTGCGAGACGTCCCCTGCAGTGATCAGATCGAGAAATTCAAGCCACATCCCACCCAGTTTGGCCGCTTGTGCTTCACACTGCGCCAGATCGGGCTCCGGCCATACCGGCACGCTCTGCGGCTGGTGTTTCAGCCGCTCCAGCCAAACCAATTCGGCGGCCAGAATATGGGACATGAGTTGTAGTGATCGCTGATTCGCACCGCCCGCGGTTCGGATCGCGTTCAGAACTTCGCGGTTCGCCCATTCATCATACGCAAACTGGCGGCGCATATAGTCGGCAAGGTTCACAGAATAGCCCTCCGTCGCACGGTTTCCTGGGTCTCGACCCCAATGTAATTCGTGGTGCTCCCCCAGGCAATGTTGTAACCATCCTTTCACATTTCAGGACTAGACTGCTTGGGTGGAGCGGCGCCCCAGTCGAGGGCGTGACACGTTTCTCTGATTTTGCATGCCGCGGAAAGCGCTAACGTCCCGAAACACCGAAGCTGATGAGGCCGGGCCGATCTCGCGTCCCGCCAAGCAGGCGGCGGACCCTAAATTGCGCGGAGCGGATGATCTGGCACGTCTCGCGCTGAAGGCCTGCCTTATCGCCCGCGATGCCGCCTTCAACGTCCGCGATCTGCTCACCCATTCTTCCCGTATGGCTTTTCTGGCCATCACGGATTGCGAAAAGGAACTGGACCAGATCGAGCGCCAGATCGACGAACGTCTGCCCGCGGCCATCACGCGCGTGAGTGAAGCGCGGGCGCGCCAGTTGCTTTCCAGCCTGAAGTGCACGACCGACCTGGAGCGCATTGGCGACCTGGTGATGAGCGTGGCGATGCGCGCGCAATCCAGAAACTCAAAGATGGCTGGGTCGGATGTCCGTCAACTGGTGGAAATGTCGTCCGTGCTGCACGACATGCTTGACCTGATTCATCAAGGCTTCTCCACTTTGGATCTGGAGTGCGCCCGCAAAGTCCTGCAGATGGATAAAGAGATTGACGGCGTCTGCCATGCGCTGTTCCAGAAGCATCTGGCGGAAACCGTGGTCCAGGGCGATACCACCGGTTTCGAGGTGCTGCTCATGGCGCAGGCCCTGGAGCGCGCTGGAGACCACACCACGAACCTCGCTGAAGATCTCTACAACCTGATCGAAGGCCGCAGCCTGCGGCATGTTCCTAAGAAGAAAGTGGCGAATTAGTCAGTTCTCAGTTCTCAGAAAATGCAAAAACCGACAATGCACTGATGTCTTGCATTAAGGCAGGACTCAACCTTCTATATGCGAAAACAACTGGCGGAAATCAGTGCAACGCAACTGAGAACTGGGAACTGAGAACTTCCTTTACAAATTCATCATTCTTTAACACTCGGTAAACATTCGTGCAATATTCCCGCCATACAGTCTGGTCAGGGTCTGTATGCCGGAAGTTCCGCAGGCTTCCTGCGTGGTCCCCAGGAAAAATGCACCTCCCCTTGGATTCTTACGAGCGGACCCATGCCTCCGGTGTCTCCGGCGTGCCCCGGCCGCTCATTTTCGTAGTGGAAGATGACGCAGACATCGCTCGCCTCATCACCCACAATCTGCAGGCAACCGGCTTCGACGTGCGGAGTTTCTTCAGCGGCGGCTCGGTCATGTCCGAAGCACTACGCGAAATGCCAGCCCTGTTCCTGCTTGACGTGATGTTGCCGGGAACTGACGGCTTCGAACTCTGCCGCCACATCCGCCAGACCCCAGCTCTTTCGGCGGTTCCCGTCATCTTTCTCACCGCGAAGACCGCGGAGGCCGACCGGGTCAAGGGACTGGAACTCGGCGGCGACGATTACATCACCAAGCCTTTCAGCCCGCGCGAACTGGTAGCCCGCATTCGCAGTGTGCTGCGCGGATTGGGCCAGGTTCCCGCGGCTGGCGAAGTGCTGCGATTTGGTGATCTCGAAATTGACATCTCTTCGATGACGGTGCAGGTGCAAGGCCGCAATGTCCTCACCACGGTGCGCGAATTCCGGCTGCTGGAATATTTGGCCACGCATCGGGGCCGCGTCCTTACGCGCGATCAGCTGCTTGATGCGGTTTGGAAGGAGACTCCTTTCGTCACGCCGCGATCCATCGATGTTTATATTCGTCGCCTTCGCGAAAAGATTGAAGCCGATCCCCGCCATCCGCAATACCTGAAGACCCTGCGTGGCATCGGCTACCGATTCGAAGTGCCTAAGTAAGGCGCCTAACGCGCGCATCCAATCCCGCGCCGCGAACCTGATCCCCGTCATTCGCTCTTTTCATCCCACGCTTCTGCCGCGCGTCGTTTATTCTTTTCCCATCCTTCTCATGGCCTCGAATAAGCCCAAGCCGCTCTGGAAAGCCGACGACCAGTCCGCTCGCTTGGCTGAACTGACTGCGCATTCGGACGAACCCGCGAAAGATAATCCCCTTCGGCGCGATGTTCGCTCGCTGGGTGCGATCCTCGGACAAGTGCTGGCGGAGCAGTCCGGTCAAGACCTGTTCGAATCGGTGGAAGAGTTGCGGCGATTGCTGATCGAGCATCGGGAAACGGGGCGTCGCCGTCCGGAGCAGGCATCTTCGCCCGCACTCATGCTGAGGGCACAAGAGATTGTTTCCCGGATGGACTTGGCGCGCGCCTACCAGGTCACGAAGGCCTTCGCGACTTATTTCGAACTTACCAATCTCGCCGAGACCAATCACCGCAAGCGCCGGCGCCGCGCGGGCAAGTTGGACCGCGAACATCAAGCGCTCCCTGGTTCGTTTCGCGGAACTCTGCTGCGCTTGAAAGAGACCGGAGTTTCGGCGGAGAATGCCGCTGCGGCGCTCCGCCAGATCAAGATCACTCCTGTCTTCACAGCACATCCCACCGAGGTCGCACGACAAACCGTTCTGCTGAAGCGGCGCCGCATTGCGCAACAACTGGAGCGCCTCGACCGTCTTCCGCTCACGGCCGAAGAGGCGGAGGATTGCGAAAACAATATCCGCGCGGAAGTCACCTCACTCTGGCAGACGGACGAAGTGCGCCTGGCAAAACCAACGGTAGATGACGAAATTCGCATGGGTTTGCGATACTTTCGACTGTCCCTGTTCGATGCTCTTCCAAAGATCTACACCGAGGTTGTGGAATCTTTTCGCGACGTCTACGGTCTTGATCTCGACGAAAATACCTTGCCGAGTCTCGTGCAGTTCGGGTCCTGGATCGGTGGAGATCGGGACGGCAACCCGCTGGTCACCTCGGACTGCATTCGCGGCGCGCTGGAGATGGCGCGCGCGTTGATCCTTCGCGAATATCTCAACGATGTGGAGTCCCTCAGCGACCGTCTGAGCTCCTCGCGCCGCCAAACAGGTGTTTCGCAAGAACTGCTCTCGCGTTTGCAGCACTACGAACACACGATTCCAGGTGTGCACCTGGCGTGGGGGCCGCACAACACGACAGAAAGCTATCGCCGCTTTCTCTCCTACATGTTTCACAAACTTCGGCGGAGCCGCGATTCGGTCGACGCTCCCGCGGCGTACCGCAACGCCGGGGAATTTGAGGACGATCTCTTACTGGTCCAGAACAGTCTCCACTCCAACCGCGGAGAGCGGCTGGCGCGAACCTGCGTCGATTCGCTGCTGCGCACGGTGCGCACCTTCGGCTTCCACCTCCACACGCTCGATATCCGCCAGCACGCCCGCGTGCACGCGCATGCCCTCAAGGAACTTGGACCAGACCTCAAGGGCGATGTCCGGTCCTCCGAAACCCGAGAACTGCTCGACACCTTCCGCACAATCGCACAACTGAAGCGTACGTATCCCGCCCACTCGATTCGCCGCTACATCATCAGCGGCGCGGAATCAGAGAATGATGTGCTGGCCGTGATCCGCCTCGCCCAAGCGACCGAAGTTCAAGTTGCAGGATCAGCCGTCGATCCCGGCTTAATGCCCGTTCCTCTGTTCGAATCCATCGACTCTCTTCGCGCCGCCGGCGGCGTCATGCGCCGCTTGTGGAGCGATCCCCAGTATCAACCTCTGCTCGATTCCTGGGGGCGCTGGCAGGAAGTCATGCTCGGCTATTCCGACTCCAACAAAGACGGAGGCATGCTCACCAGCACCTGGGAGCTTTATAAAGCGCATCGCGAGTTGCATTACGCGGCGCAGGAACATGGAGTGAAGCTCCGCCTCTTCCATGGCCGCGGTGGAACGGTTGGCCGCGGCGGTGGTCCCACGCATGCCGCCATTCTCGCCCAGCCTCCGGGATGCTTTTCCGGCGAGATCCGCATTACCGAGCAAGGCGAGGTTCTCAATTGGAAATATGCCGATCCCGTGCTTGCGGAATGGAATCTGGAACTGATGATCGCGGCAAGTTTGGAAGCACTGACGCGGTATGGAGAACAGCATCCCGTCCGCTGGGAAGAAGCCATCGAGGAGATGTCACAAGACGCGTACCGCATCTACCGCGGTGAGATCGCCGACAATCCCGACGTGCTGGAATATTTCGAGCAAGCGACTCCGGTCAACGAGTTGGACACGGCGCGCATCGGATCGCGCCCGTCGCGCCGCACCAAGGGACGGAGACTGGAGGACTTGCGCGCCATCCCCTGGGTTTTCGGCTGGATGCAGAGTCGCCTTGCCCTACCTGCATGGTTTGGGGTAGGCCACGCGCTGCAGCAATTCGCAAAAAGCGGCCCCGGGCACGAACAACTCCTGCGCCAGATCGCGCGCGGCTTCCCGGTGTTTGCGGAACTGCTCCGCAACGTGGAACTGGGCATGGCCAAGGCGGATCTCGGCATTGCGCGGGACTATTCCGGACTGGTCAAAAACGCCGCGCTGAGAAAGCGCGTTTTCTCCATGCTGGAAGAGGAATTCCTACGCTCGCGTCGCATGATTCTCCGCGTGACCGGCCAGCGGGAATTGTTGGGCCGCAATCGCGTGCTGGCCCGCTCCATCCGCCTGCGCAACCCCTACGTGGATCCCATGAGCCTGATTCAGGTGGAACTCTTGCGGCGCAAACAGCAAGGACAGCAAAACTCGGAATTGGAGTATCCCTTGGGCGCAACCATCAACGGAATCGCCGCCGGCCTGCACAACACGGGCTAGGAGGAAAATTTCAGATTGTTTATTTCAGATTGCAGATTGAGGTGATCACGAGCGCCCCGATCAAATCTCCAATCTGCAATCCGCATTCCTTCCGCGCGATGGCAGCTATTCCTTCGTCGCTTGCTTGACGGGGCTGGCAGCAGCTTGACTGACGTCTTCGCGGGCGGTTTTCTTCTTGGCGGGTTGCTTGGCTGCTTCAGCCCGTTTCCGTTCCTGGTAGCGGCGGTCATGAAATTGTTGATCGGATGCTTGTTTCTTCATGTCCCTATCATGTCACAGATTGCTGTCAGTTCCCCGCATGTGGCGACAGCCGCCTCGGCTGTCCAAGCCTGGGCGAAGCCCGGCGCCCCAAAATAGACGGAGGGAACGGAGGTGAGCAAAACGGGGAAGGGCTTAAGCTAGCGCTACAACGGAGTGCTGGCATTTACCTGCCGCCGGAACGGACCCCCCTCCAGCTTTCAACTTTGTCCGTTTGTCTCCACACTACATTGGCTTACTTCCATTGGGAGTGAATATCTCTTCGATACTTCGCCCAAATAGCGCGGCAATTCTGAACGCGAGAGGGAGGCTGGGATCGTACCTTCCCGTTTCTATCGCGTTCACCGTCTGGCGGGACACGTCCAGTTTATCCGCAAGGTCGGCTTGGGACAGGTTTTGCTCGGCTCGGAGGACACGCAGACGATTTTTCATCAGTACCGCCGCGACAAGTAATAGAGCCATCCAGCCCGGACTGGCTCCAGCAAGAAGTACAGAAATGGACTCAGTAACAGCAGGCTTTGTTTGAAGGGCCAGTGCATGAGGGTGTGACTGAATGGTGCAAGTACGCCTAACCATGCCGCCAAAACGAAACCAGTGAGATACGTCCAAGCCATGGCCTCGAACTGCATGCGCCGAGCAAGCTCGTCGAGCGTAAACAAGTACCGCCGGAGTTCCCAAGCAATGTAGGTGAGTACCGTACCACCCCATAAGAAATCCGTTATTACAAAGATCATCGGCTTAGGACGGAAGTGGACGGCTAATGCAAACAAGACCCAGCAAATTAGTACGGCAGCAGCAAGACAGATCCTCATCTTGTACCGGCGTTCTGCGGGAGTTTTCGTGCCGAGGGTGGCCCAAACTAGCGTTGCGAACGCGGACCATTGCGAGTTCGCGAATTGTTCCTGAGGTTCAGATTTCATTTGGATTGCCTCTTCCGGAAATGTAAAGCTGACTTTACTAATTGTAAAGTACGTTTGTCGTCACCTCAGTGCCGCTTGACAATCTTCCCCCAGTAAAGCAGAATGTTTTTAGGCGAATGAAAAGCGAAAATGCCACTCGCCTCCGCGGCTCCAGCCCCGGCGTTCCCCTGAAATCTTCCGAGGAATCTTATGTCTTCCGCAGTAGTTTCCACTTCGGCGGCCTTAGGCCGCCATTTTGTTTTTGATACTAAAGCAGTTTCGGAAGTGTCTCTGCCTTCCGAACCGGCAGAGGGTGGTCCAAGCCAGGCTCGTCCGCCCCAAAGTATCCGTCGCCGTGCAGATCTTTCCGCCGAGCTTGCCTCCGCCGACTCCAGACTGGCGCACATAACCCCGGCTTCGCGTCTTGATATTCGTCCGGCTCCGGAAATGGTTTCGAGCGGCGTCCCCGCCATCGACGCACTTACCGGCGGTTTGCCCCGCGGATGCCTGACCGAAATCTGCGGCCCCGCCTCCTCGGGACGCACCACCTTACTCTTGTCCGCTCTGGCCGCCGCCACCCGCCGCGGAGAATTTTGCGTCGTGGTCGATGCCAGCGACGCCCTCGATCCCCACTCCGCAGTCGCCGCCGGCGTGGAACTGGACCGGTTGCTGTGGGTGCGTTGCGGCGAGAGTTCGCCACAAAGAGAGCGCTCACCACGGAGGCCCCCTTCGACTTCACTCAGAGCTTGCCCTGAGCCTGCCGAAGGGGCAGGCTCCAACACAGAGGAAAATTCTTTGAAAGATCAAATTCAATCACGAAGCAAAAATCAAGCAGAACATTGTCTCGAGCAAGTCCTGCGTGCCACAGATCTGCTTCTCGAAAGTGGCGGCTTCGGACTGATCGTCCTCGATCTCGGCGATCTGCCGCCTCAGGCAGCGCGTTGGATTCCATTGACCACATGGTTCCGCTTCCGCCGCGCAATAGAACACACGCCCACGATCCTGCTAGCCATCGAGCAACAAGCCATCGCCGGAAGCTGCTCTTCGCTGTTGCTGCAGCTAAGCTCAGAAAATGAACCAGCCGCGGAGCGGCGTAAGAATGCAGCCCACGGCCCTTCGGCTGCGCTCAGGGTAAACTCCAGCCGTGGGCCCGTCGGCGGAAACCAGAAAGCCCCGGAGGGGCGAAAGAAACTTTGCCTAGGCGAGCAGTCCACCATTGATTTCCCATTTGCCAGCCCCACTCGCGCCCAATTGTTAACAGGCCTGGATATCACTGCGGAACTCATTCGCTCCCGCTTGGAACGCAAGCCCGCCCGCTCCACTGCTGCCTTCGCCAGCAAAACTGCCTGGGCCGGATGAAGAAACGAATTCCATGCCGTTTGCCTGCATCTACGTGCCGAATTTTCCCGTGGCGGCCACACTGCGCGCCGAACCGGAACTGCGGGCGCGCGCGATCGCCATTTTCGAAGGCAAGCCTCCGCTGGAAAAAATTATCGCGGCCAATGAAGCAGCCACTCGCAAGGGCATCGGGCCTGGCATGACCAAGGCACAAGCCGAACTGTGCGCGGAACTAGCGTTACGCCCGCGTTCTCCGCTGCAGGAATCCGCCGCGCACGCAGCGTTGCTCGACTGCGCCCAGTCCTTCTCACCCTGCGTGGAAGACGCCGCCTGCGACACCGCCCTGCTCGATCTCGCAGGCATGGAATCTCTTTTCGGGTCGTTACCGGAAATCTCTCGCGCCCTCTACAGCCGCGCCGCCACGCTCGGACTCGCAGCCAATGTTGCCATAGCTTCCAATCCCGATGCGGCCGTGCTCGCCGCCCGTGGTTTTTCCGGCGTCACCGTGATCCCCGAAGGCAAAGAAGCAGAGCGACTGGGTCCATTGCCGGTGGAAGTATTGTTTGCGAACCCACTCGCAGAAGAGCGTCTGGAAGGAGATCAGAAAAAAGCCGCCGACCGTCTGCTCGAAACTCTCGCCCGCTGGGGCATACGCAACCTGCGTGCCCTGGCCGCGCTGCCGGAAATTGCATTCAGCGAACGTCTGGGACAAGAAGGCCTGCGTCTGCAGCAGTTGGCCCGTGGCGCCGCTTCGCGCACTCTGGTCCCCGTAGAAGCGCCGCTGATATTTAAAGAAGCCGTCGAACTGGAGCATGCCATCGTCCTCCTCGAACCATTGGCCTTCCTGCTGAATCGCCTGCTCGATCAACTCTGCGCTCGATTAGGTTCGCGTGCTCTGGCCACGCAAGAATTGCGCCTCGCGCTCGAACTCGAAAACTTCTCCTCATCCTCAAAAAACAGCAATCAGCAATTTATTCGCACTCTGCGCCTGCCCCAGCCCATGCTCGATGCCAAGGTTTTCCTCAAGTTGCTGCAACTGGATCTGAATGCGCATCCCCCCGGCGCGCCCATCGTGAAGATCCATCTGGCCGCCGGACCGGCACGTCCACGTTCTGCCCAAGGCGGCCTGTTCCTGCCTCCATCGCCGGAGCCGGAAAAGCTCGAACTGACCCTCGCCCGCATCGCAAGCATGGTCGGGGAAAACAATGTTGGAGCGGTCGAGTTGCTCGACACGCATCGTCCCGAAGGATTTCGCATGCGGCGCTTCGTGTCTGAGGCCTTACGCAAAAATGAGTGCGAAAAAGCTTCCGACCCAGCAGAAGAAAAATCAGCCGTCACGGCTCTGCGCCGTTTCCGTCCTCCGCTGCGCGTCCAGGTGACCTTGGAAAACTGTCAGCCCGTAAACGTGGCCTGCGCCAAGAAAAAAGATGTCCAGGGCGATGTGCTCTGGAAAGCCGGCCCCTGGCGCTCCTCCGGTGACTGGTGGGAACGCGAAGCCTGGTCCCGCGATGAGTGGGACCTCGCTGTACGAAGCGGAGAAGCAGTTTCTTTCTACCGCCTGGTTCACGATTTACTCGGCGGCGGCTGGTTCGTGGAAGGAACGTATGACTGAAAAATGCGAGTTCTCAGTTCTCAGTTCTCAGTTCTCAGCAAAGACGCCGAGGTTGAAGGATTACTGAGAACTGAGAACTAGGAACTGAGAACTTGTACGTTGAGCTTCACGCCCGCTCCGCGTTCAGCTTTCTCGAAGGCGCATCCCTGCCCGAGGAACTGGCCGGAGTGTGCGCCCATCTCGGCCTGCCCGCCATGGCGCTGCTCGACACCGACGGTGTTTACGGCTCTCCGCGCTTTCACTTGGCCATGAAGAAAATCGGTCTCAAGGCGCACATCGGCGCGGAAGTTACGTGCGGCCCTCTCCACCCTGCCACCCTGAACAGCCATCATTCCCCTGTCATCCTGAGCGGAGCAAGTGCTTCACGAAGTGAAGCACTTGCGGAGTCGAAGGATCCCTACCCCCATCAAGCCATTCCTGGAGTAGGGATTCCTCGCGCCGCTCGGAATGACAAATCTCTTCGCCTTCCGGCCTTCCGCCTTCCCCTCTTAGTCTCCTCCCGCGCCGGCTACCAGAATCTCTGCCGCCTGATCACCAAAATGAAATTGCGCGCCAAAAAAGGGGAAGGCGCTGTCTGCTCAGAAGAACTCCAAGAGCATGCCCATGGCCTGATCTGCCTGACCGGCGGAGCGGAGGGCCCCCTGGTCGCAGCCTTGCAACAAGGCGGCATCGAAGAAGCGAAGCGACGAATCGATCAACTGCTCGGAATCTTCGGCTCCGGAAACGTCTACCTCGAATTACAACGTCATTTCCAGCGCGAGGAAGAATCTCGCAATCGCGCCGCGATCACCATCGCCCGCTCGTTGAATCTTCCTCTGCTGGCCACCAACGGAGTCTGTTACGCCATCGCCCAGGGTCGTGAACTCTGTGACGCCTTCACCGCCATCCGCCACCACCGCACCCTGTCCACCGCCGGACGCTTGCTTACCCACAACGCCGAGCGCTTCTTGAAATCTCCGCAGAAAATGCAGCAACTCTTCGCCGACCTGCCGGAAGCCATCGCCAACACGCTCGAACTTTCCTCTCGCCTGGAATTCACACTCAACGATCTCGGCTACGAATTCCCGCGCTATCCCGTACCCGAAGGCGAAACCATGAATTCATTTCTGCGCGAGCGCGCCTGGGAAGGGTTCCGCCAGCGTTACGGTCGCGCTTCTCACGATATGCAAGCCCGCGCCCGTCGCCAGATTGAGAAAGAACTGGCGCTCATCGAAAAACTCAAACTGGCCGGATACTTTCTTGTCGTGTGGGATCTAGTCCGCTACTGCCGCGAGCAAAACATTCTCGTGCAAGGACGCGGCTCCGCCGCCAACAGCGCCGTGTGTTACTCGCTGGGTATCACTGCAGTCGACGCCATCGGCATGGAACTGCTTTTCGAGCGGTTTCTTTCCGAAGAACGCGGCGAGTGGCCCGACATCGATCTCGACCTGCCCAGCGGCGACGAGCGCGAAAAAGTTATCCAGTACGTTTACAAGCGATACGGTGAGCGCGGCGCCGCCATGACCGCCAACGTCATCACCTATCGCAACCGCATGGCCGCGCGCGAGATGGGCAAAGCACTGGGCTTCGATCCGGAAACGCTCAAGAAAATTTCCGCCGCCGTCGCCACTTGGGAATTTCGCGATGAAAACGATGCCCTCGACCGCCGTTTTCGCGACGCCGGACTCGACCTCAACCATCCCCGCCTGAGCAAATATTACGAACTATGCCTCGCCGTACAAGACATGCCGCGCCATCTCGGCCAGCACTCAGGCGGCATGGTCATCTGCCAGGGACAACTCGACTCCGTCGTCCCGCTCGAACCCGCCTCCATGCCCGGCCGCGTCGTCGTGCAGTGGGACAAAGAAGATTGCGCCGACATGGGCATCGTCAAAGTCGATCTGCTCGGCCTCGGCATGATGGCCGTGCTCAAGGATTCCATCGAACTCATCCGTGACCACTATCGCGAAGAGGTCGACCTGGCGCATCTTCCTCCCGACGATCCGCAGGTGTATTCCTCACTGCAGCAAGCCGACACCGTGGGCTTGTTTCAGGTGGAAAGCCGCGCGCAAATGGCATCTCTGCCGCGTCTGCTTCCGCGGCGTTTCTACGACATCGTGGTGCAGGTCGCGATCATCCGTCCCGGCCCGATCGTCGGCCAGATGGTGAATCCCTTTATCCTTCGCCGCCAGGGACGCGAAGAGGTCACCTATCCGCATCCATCGCTCGAACCAGTGCTTAAGCGCACGCTCGGCGTTCCACTCTTTCAGGAACAACTGCTGCGGATCGCCATGATCGCGGCCAACTTCACTGGAGGCGAGGCGGAAGAACTGCGCCGCGCCATGGGCTTCAAACGCTCGCAAGCACGTATGAAGGAAATCGAAGCCAAACTCCGCGCCGGCATGATGCAGAATGGCATCCCGCCGAAAGCACAGGAAGAAATTATTCTCTCCATCACTTCCTTTGCGCTCTACGGATTCCCCGAATCGCACGCGGCCAGTTTCGCCCTGATCGCCTATGCCAGCGCTTATCTGAAGTGCCGCTACCTGGCCGCATTCACCGCCGCCCTGCTCAACAACCAGCCCATGGGGTTTTATTCTCCCGCCACCATCGTCAAAGACGCGCAGCGCCACGGCCTGAAACTGCTGCCCGTGGATGTGATGAAGTCGGAGTGGAAGTGCACGTTGGAAGCTGTCAGCTATCAGCCGTCAGCTATCAGCACAATGGAAGTAGCTATTAGTGGCCAGTGGCCAGTGGCCAGTAAAGCCTCAGCCGCGGAGCGGCGTCAGAATGCAGCCCACGGCCCTTCGACTGCGCTCAGGGTGGACTCCAGCCGTGGGTTAGACGCCGAAAATGAAAAAGCCCCGGAGGGGCGAAAGAAAATTGCGCTTCGAATGGGCTTGCGCTATGTCCGTGGCCTGCGCGAGGAAGCCGCTCAAACTCTGGTGCGCGAACGCATGCGTACTCCCTTTGCATCCATCCACGATCTCACACGCCGCGTTCCTGAACTGCGCAAAGACGAACTCACCACCCTGGCAGAAATCGGCGCGCTGAACTCAGTTGCCAGTGGTCAGTTGCCAGTGGTCAGTAAAACCCTTGTCATTCCGACCCCAGAGCGAACGCGAGGGGCGGAGGAATCTCGGTACTCGAAACCCGAAACTCGAAACTCGAAACATCCCTTTCACCGCCGCGACGCCCTCTGGCAGGTCGAACGCGCCGTCCGCGGCGCAGGTCCCCTGCTCGAAACTCAGCCCGAGCCCGACTCGCCCTCGCCCTTGCAGCCCATGAACCACGAAGAGCGTTTGGTTGCCGACTTCCACGGCACTGGACTTACCGTAGGCCCGCATCCCATGGCTTACCGCCGCGACTGGCTCAATGCCATGGGGATTCGCCGCGCCAGCGAACTGCGCGACATTCCCAGCGGCAAACGTCTCCGCATCGGAGGCTGCGTCATCACCCGCCAGCGTCCGGGAACTGCCAAGGGATTCGTCTTTCTCAGCCTGGAAGATGAAACCGGCGTGGCCAACGCCATCATCACGCCCAACCTTTTCCATCAGAATCGCCTGCTGCTGGCCAGCGAGCGATTCCTCGCCATCGAAGGAATTCTTCAAAATCAGGACAACGTCATCTCCGTCAAAGCGGAACGCGTGCTCCCGCTGTTCGTCACCAAAGCCGAAACCGTCTCGCACGACTTTCACTAAAACAATTCACCACGGGGTCACAGAGGCACAGAGAAAATCACAAATTTAAGAATTTCTCCGTGCCTCCGTGGTGAAATTCGCGCTTCTCACTTCCCCACGTAGCTGACTCTCCAGATCGAGTTCGACCCGTCATCGCTCACCAGCAGCGAACCGTCATGCGCCACCGTGATCCCCGCCGGACGCCCCCACACGTGCCCATCCGGCAGCACGAATCCGGTCAGGAAATCCTGATACTCACCCGTGGCACGCCCGGTCTGATGCAGCGGTACACGAATCACTTCATAGCCCACGCGCACGGCTTTGTTCCACGATCCATGTTCCGAAGCAAAAATATCTCCGTCGTAGTCCGTGGGGAACTTGTCGGCCTGATAGAACGTCAATTCCAGAGACGCGTTGTGAGGCTGCAGCAGCACGTCGGGGACGATCACCTTGTCTTTCAATTCGGGATGCTTCCCCTGCTGCCGCGGATCCTGATGCGCCCCGATGTACCACCACGGCCAACCGTAGAATCCGCCCTCCTCAACGTGCGTGATGTAGTCGGGAACCAGGTTGTCGCCCAGCGCGTCGCGTTCGTTGACCGAGCACCACAGCTCGCTCGTCTTCGGATTCACCGCGATCCCGCCTCCCGCATTGCGAATCCCATAGGCATACACCTTCAGTTGGCAATTCGTAGGATCGCAGGTCAGAATGTCGGCGCGATCTTTCTCCGCCGGGTGCGTATCGGTATCGTCATCGTTGGAGGCCGAACCCACTCCCACAAACATTCTCTTGCCATCCGGAGAAAACGCGATGGCGCGCGTCCAATGTCCGCCCCCCGATGGCAGGTCGGCAATGTGCTGCGACTCACCGCTCGCCTTCAAATCTCCATTGTGATACGGGAACCGGATTACTTCGTTAGTATTGCCCACATAAATCCACTGCGGATCCGGCCCCGGCGGATAAAACGCGATCCCGTAGGGCCGCTTCAAGCCGCTTGCGAAAATCGCCATCTGTTCCGGCTTTCCATCGGAGGTCATCCCCCGGAACACCCGAATACGTCCGGGATTGCTCTCGGCCAGGAAGATGTCCCCATTGGGAGCGGTCCGCAGCCAGCGGGGATTCTCCAGTCCCGCTGCGAAAAGTTCTACCTTGAACCCCGCCGGCGCCATCGGCCACACGTTCTGGGGACGTGCCACCAACTCGGCACCGTTCTGCGCCGAATCGGTCGCATAGGGCTGCGGAAGATCCTTCACCGTGATTTTGCGAGTGGTCCCTGGCTTCTCATAACGGAAGTCCGTGAATGGCGCTTTCGGAGGTTCAGCGTTGAGCTTTGCGCCGGCAACTTCAGCCGCGGGAGCCGACGCTGGACCGACGGCCGCCTTGCCGGACGTTATCGCTTCCACATAAGTCACGACCTGCCATCGCTTCTCCTCCGGCAGGGCCGCCCACGACGGCATCCCGTTATCCTTGTCTCCTTTGGTGATGAACCAGAAAACCTCGCCTGCCTTAACCCCATTCAGTTTCCCGTCCACCAAAGACGGCACATTGCCCGTACCTTGTCCCATTTTTCCGTGACAGGCCAGGCAGTTCCTCGCATAAACTTGCTTCCCCGCATCCGCCGCGGCCTGCTGCCCGGCATACGGATTCTTCTGGGCTTTCGCCGACGCCGGCGCGTCGTGGAAAGGTTTATCGACCGCTTGCAAAGTCGCAATGGGAAGGAGAGAGAACAGAACAGCCAAGACGACCCTGTTGGAATCGAAGCGCATAAGTATCCTCAGAGTAAATTTCCCAATTTAGATTAAGCCTTGAGCATAAAGGATGCGAATCAAAAGTTGGTTTAGTGCTGCTCGATGGCGCCCCCTCTTCACCACAGGTACGGGACGAAGACAGTTCCTGTGGCTGAAAACGACGACGCCGTAAGGTAGTCGACGCTGCGAAGTCATTCGACGGCCGTTCCGCTAAGCAGCGTCAATCCAATCAGGCGGTCCCTGCCAGCAACGCCTTTCTGTAGTCCGCGTGAGTGCCCTGCTCTTGCCCTGGTCTCGGACGCGCCGCACCGTCGCGTCTTCCGTCAGGATCAACTCCGACAATCCATCACAGTTTAACTTTTCCTTAACAGAGATGAAACAAAGAACGGCTTTAATGCACTCTCCATTTCGTTACGAAAACCTACTTCAGCAGAGAGGGGAAGGAAATCCTCTTTCGAAAGGTGGATACCTTGACGTTTCGTTCCTGGAGTGCCGTTCTTTCGCTTTTGCTGCTCACCTCTATTGTTGCCTTAGCCGACGAGACATCTGCGATTCAGGGCACGGTAGTGGATACCGCCGGCGCCGTGATCGCCGGCGTCACCATTACTGTGACGAATACGGCTACAGCTAAGGCCACGCAGGCTCGCAGCGATGTGAAGGGCAGGTTTTCTGTTACCGGTCTGTCCGGCGGGAATTACTCGCTTCCGGCCTCCCAACCCGGCTTTGCCGAAGTTCAAGTCCAGGGCTTGGAGATTGGGATGGGCCAGGTCTTGACGCGCGACGTGACCCTGCACATTTCTTCCGTGAGGGAATCGGTGTCGGTCAATGCCAGATCCGATTCCATTCCCGGGGCGACCGCCCAGCCGACACAGGAGCAGGTATTCGATTCCGAACAGACCGTCCGCGTGCTCGATCACAAGCAGATGGCGATCGTGGGTCCAGTGGCGGGCGGAGCGCAGATTATTTCCCTCACGCCCGGCGCCAACGTAATCCGCTATGGCAACACGGGCGCCACCAAGTACACCGTCCAATTGAATGGAATCAACCAGGGCTGGGGCGGCTATGGCGGCTTCACCGGCGGTGGTTCGCTCGGCATCACGTTCGACGGTATCCCGATCGTTGACCCCGCCACCGGGCTATGGTCGTCGGCGACTGTGCCCCAGGGGCAAATGATCCAGGACACTGCGGTGACCTACGGTCCGGGCGACCCCATGACCCGCTGGTACACCAGCGGCGGCGGTGCGGTTGAGTTCACCCCCCATGCAGCTCAGCAATAAGGCGCACGGAGACCTCCGAGTCGAACAACAACCATCCTCGGCGGGCGCCGTAACAATTCACAGCAGTTTCATTTTGCGTTAATCGAAGTGAAACATCGATCGGTTTTAATCGCAATAAATTTTCAGAAAAAGCTGGGGTTCGTCATAAGTACAAACTCGTCTTTCGGGGGGTAGCTAATCATGATGCGTTCTTGCCTGGTATACGTGTTTCCACGTCACTTGGAAGGTCGGTCGTTTGTTTCGAAGTGCCAACGCAGGTTCAGAAAAGGGAAGTCGTTCTTGAGGCGCGTTCCATTTGTGGCGGGCGTTTTGGTTGTGAGCTGGATGCTGACGGTCGCCACGATTTGCACAGCCCAGAGCGTCGTGATCAAGGGAAAGGTGGCAGACGCGGGTGGAGCGGCAATCGCGAACGCGACGGTTTCTGTGACCGATCTGACAACCAACAAAGTGGTTCACACGACGACTGACGAGGAAGGCCGGTTTGTCTTCAACGATGTGCTTCCCGATCCACAGCTAGTCACCGTTGAGAAGTCGGGATTCGAGTCATTCAGCCAGCGGGTTTCACTGGGAGCACAGTCCTCATTCACCATCAATGCAACATTGAAGGTGGCGACGTTGTACGAAAGCGTGATAGTTCGTGGCACCGTTGCTCCCGATGCTAAGCCTGTGCCCACCCGGGAGGACATAATGCTGATCCCGGAAACGGTTCGGGTGCTGGATCGGAAGCAACTGGATGCTGCGGGCCCGCTGGCGGGCGGAGCGCAGATGATCGGGTCCACGCCGGGAGCGAACGTGGTCGGTTATGGAGAAACCGGCGCGACGAAATACACGATCCTGTTGAACGGAATCCAGCAAGGTTGGGCGGGCGAGGCGACGAGTTTCACGGCGCCGGGTTCGCTGGGCATTACGTTTGACGGCGTTCCTGTGGCGGATCCGGCGACGGGATTGTGGCAATCGGCCACGATGCCGCAAAACCTGGTCATGCAGAATCTGGGCGTCACGTACGGGCCCGGCCAACCGATGGACCGCTGGTACACCAATGTGGGGGGAGGAGTGGAGTTCACGCCCGTTCAGCCGACGCAGAGCCTTCATGCCAGCGTTGCCCTCACGCAAGGGCCTTACGGCCAGCAAAACATGGCATTCGTGGTGAATACAGGCAGCTTCAAAGGATGGTCCACTGTGCTTGGCGGAGGTTTGGGCCGGGGCGACGACTTTCGAGTAGCTCCGGACGGCTTCGGCAATCCCGCCAAGGATGGGTCGGCGTTCGGCAAGACACTGAAGACGTTCTCGGCAGGCAGTTTCGCGTTTGGCGGCTACTACGCGAAGGCCGGGGGCTACCGCTCGACTGTGATTCCAACGACGGACGTGGGCCTTGTGGAACCGGATGGCACTCACTTCAGCCAGGCGAGCAGCGGGTTCTATAGCGCGCTCCCGTTCGATGCCTACAACAAGTACGACACGAACGAAATGGCTCTGTTCTACGGGCGTCAGAACATCTCTCTGGGCAGCATGACCACGCTGCAGAATATGACGTGGTTCACGCACATTCGACGTTTGCATCGGCGCAACGACGATCTTCTGAGTCAGGGCGCCCAAGTGGATGAGTGGAACAATCCGCACAGCAACATGTTTGGGGACGAAATCGGGATGACGGAAGTCCTCCCGTACAACACGATCAATTTTGGCGGTTACCTGCTGCACGAGGTCTACAACACTCGAAACAACTTCTTTAATCCTGCATACGGAGGAGACGGCGCGGCGGGCGTGATCGGCGACGGCGGGAGGTTTCGATCCGGCTACTTCCAGCACGATGACCTCGCCTTCTACGCACAGGACGATATTCATCCCATACCACAAATTCACATCACGCCCGGCGTGCGCGTGGTTGGATTCTCGACCAGTTACAGCGATCAGGCAGCGCATGACTTTTCGTTCGCTCCTGGCGTGATCTATGCGACGCACTGCGCGTTGTTCCCTGCGGGGTCGGATCCGTTCAGCAACGTTTTCGGCGCTCCAACGGTGGCGCCTGACGGCAGTACGACAAAGGACCAAGGGTCACTGTGCGGGTCGCATGCGAGCCGCTCGGCGGTTGAACCCTCGATTGACGTTGGCGTGACGCCGTATTCGTGGCTGACGGTCTATGGGGGCTACGACGTGACGTATCGTTCTCCTGCGCTCGGTGGCGGTGGAGGAATGTTCCAGAGCGTGGATCCGGCTTACTACACGCTGGCGAAAGGCGCGTACAGTCAGGTCGGCGTGAAGGTTCATTTCCGGAACGCGCCGGGGCTCAAGGACTTCATTGTGGGAGTTAATTACTTCCACCTGGGTTACACCAACCAGGAGATTGACTTCGAAACAGCACTCGGCCTGCAGATTACGGGCGGCGGCAACTCCAGCTACCACGGAGTTGACGCGTTCTTTGACGATGATCCCTACCGGAATGTTCACATCTTCGCGAATTTCGCGGGAGAATCCGCAAATTTTACGAACTACATCGTGGGAGGTCCGAGCCTGGCGGAGTGCACAGCGCAGGGAATTTCGTGCACCGCCTACAACAACCTTCCCGTGTCTTATGTTCCAAACGTGACGTTGAATGCGGGAATCTACTATGGAATTCAGCGCAAGAACCGGGTGCTGGTCGAGCCGCGCTTCTGGATGGAACATATCGGATCGCAGCACCTGTGGTCGAATCTGACGGGGACCCCAACCACGCAGACGATGTCGCCCTACACGACGGCGAATCTTTCGTTCGTCGTCCCCCTCAGCTTCGAGAAACACTCCTTCAATCTGCGGGTTGATATGCTGAATCTGTTCAACTCGCAATACAACGAATGGGAGTACATCTCGAGCGGCGGCTACTTTGCGTCGCTGTCCCCGGGATCCACGCCTCCCAGTGGTTACATCAACGCTTATCCCGGGGCCCCACGGTCGGTGTACGGCACGATCAGCTATCAATTCTGATAGCTGATCGTATTCCGGAAATGGGGCGTGTCGGGCGACGAACTGGCGGCAGCGAAGTTCCGTTGCCAGGCGCAATCTGCGGCGGGAAAGTGACAAACTCAGTTTTGTGAGCCGGAGCTACCGTCGGAGCGATTCATTTCCTTCTGCAACGCTTTTTGTGCGCACGCCCCACAACGTGTGCGCATATACGGGGTGATGCCCCGCTCCATTAACCATTGCAGGAACTCGCCGTTCCCGTACGTGGCGTCGGCGACCAACGGCGCTTCCGCCTACCGCGGCCTTAACATGTTCTTCGACGACGATCCCGCCGCCAACCTGCACGTCTTCGCCAATGCCAACATTGAGCGGGCAATGTACACCACCTATATCGTCGGCTGTGTCCCTACCCCCGGCTCTCCCTTGCCTCCGGGATGCGCGAACTATAACGGCGCTCCCGTGCCCTACGTCCCTGACTCAACGGTGAACGTCGGAGCCAACTACCACGCGCGCGCAAAAGGTGTTGTGCTGGAGCCCATGGCGGCTCTGCAGTTCGTTGGTACTCAGCATATTTTCAATAATCAACTGGCCGCGCCGAGCACCCAGACTATGCCCTCCTACGCCACGGTGAACCTCAGCCTGGGAGTTCCATATCGTTTCACGGAGTTGAGTCTCAACGCGCTCAACGTTCTAAACAAGAAGTACAACGAGTACGAGTGGATCTCTTCCGGAGGTTACTTTGGAACGGCTCCGGTCGCGGGCTATACGCTCGCCTATCCCGCAGCGCCCTTTACTCTTTATGGGAACGTGACCTTTCGCTTCTAGTCACGCCGAGGCGTCCTGAATGCCTACTTTTGACTCAGGCAGGCTGTACTAAGAAGTGCAGGAAGAACAAAGTGCGGACGGGATTTATCGATGACTGCCTCTCCATTGTGCAGATCCACTTACCGCACATGGCGCCTCCACATGGCTGGCTCTGCCCATCGATTTCGCAGTGGACGTTCTGAACGTATACCAAGCCTTGCTTGCTAAACCACTGCGCGGGCATAGCGGTCTGCCCCCGACGCGGGAGGACTGGTATCCCGTCTAGGCCCAGGGCTTGGATCAGTAGCCGGGGAACGCCATGACCCACAACGGTGCGACGGTCAGAGGATTCCCCCGGGCGATGGAGGAGGGTCATCGCGGTCGCGGGCCAAGCGCTCGGCGTGTATCGGCCAGCAGGCGGCGGTGATCGCAGTAGGGCTGGGCGTAGGTGACGAAGTCTTCGCGGGACAAGACATTGGCTAGGGCTGGCACCTCATCCCACACCAATTGTGCCCTCTCGAGGTCTGGACATCCCTCCACACGACATTCGGCGCACGTAGCGAAGCCCTTAGATCGGCAGCAGCGGCGTGCCTTACAGGTGCGGCTGGTGTGAAAGAGTTGGTCGTCTGGCCCGAGACAGCCGCCACAGGAGATGTTCTCGATGGTTTCATTGAGTCCGTAGATCGTCCGCCATGCAACCACGGTGCACTTCTGGTGCGCAACCCCCTTGGCGTCGCCAAGGTACGCCGGACAATCCGAGCACAGCACTCCGCAGGCAGACATGATCCGGGTCATCTGGTCCTCCCTGGGTTAGGCCTGCTCTTGCGAGACAAAGCTCTCCGCCCTTCGTCCCGCAAATCGGGTACATGCCCAGCGTGCTTCACAACAAAGACCTCCGCGTAGCGTTAAGACCGTGTTTGTTTGAACGTGACCTATTGCAGCGTGCTAGCCACGCTGGAAAAAGTGCTATTGGCGTTTGAACCGATGAGCCTCACCGTGCCCACGACAAGCACTAGGATCACCGCCAACATAACGGCATATTCGGCGATGTCCTGGCCTTCTTCCTCTGCCCAGAGCCTGCACACAATGCTGGCCATACTTTCCTCCGGATGACGATTTGCGCTTACACGGGTTTTGTTCCTGGTGGGAAAGTCAGATTGCTGTGGTCCTTTTCGAGATGTCATAATGCCCTCCTCCGGATGTTGCACTGAAGGAACATCGCGCAGCCTTTGCGCACGGCCGGCATCAGCGAGTTGAGTCTTTCGGGGATCGGTCACCGCGTCCAGACGGCTCCATCCTGATTCCCATGGCCACTCGCCGGCGGTGCAGCGACGGGCGTCACAAGGTAGGGACACAGTTGGAAGCGCTGCTGAACGCTATCGCTTGTACCCAATCTTGCGCAACAGGTCATGCCGCCATGCAATATCGGCTTGGCCCTCGACGCCTTTTGGCGAACTCCCATCAATCACGCCCAACACTCCCCGGCCTTGTTCACTCTGGGCAACGATGATCTGGGCCGGGTTGGCAGTGGCGCAGAAAATGGAACAAACCTCGGGAACGTTGCGAATGGCGTGCAAGACGTTGATGGGATAAGCGTTCTGCATCACCAAAACAAAGGTATGGCCTGCGCCCAGGGCCTGAGCGTTGCGAACGGAGCAATCCCGGAGGTTCTCGTCGTTTCCCTCCGAACGAGTCAGACACGCGCCTGAGCTTTCATTGAAGGCGAGGCCAAACCGAGCCTGCGGCACAGTCGTGCTCATCGCTTCATAAAGGTCTTCGACTGTCTTGATAAAGTGCGATTGACCAACAATGATATTGGCGTCCGCGGGGAACTCCATCGGAACGGCCTTGATCTCCAGCATGTTCACCCTCCGCCCGGTGCACAAACCTGTTTCTCACGCAATCCGCCTGCGATCACTGTGTACCCGTTCGAGATAGCGGCCCGTCCGGAGATCGACGCGCACCCATTCCTCCGGCGCAATGAACAAGGGAACGCGAATCGAAATGCCGTTCTCGAGCGTCGCCTCTTTCCAGGCACTGTCTTGTTGGGAGTGCGAGGGGGGCGCGGTGTGGACCACTCGAGCCTCCACGATATCGGGCATCACGGCACTAATGGGCTTTCCTTCAAAGAATTCCAGGGGTACGACCATGCCCGATTGCAGGAAGTTCACTGCGAGTCCAAGGATTTCGCCCGGAACCTCGACCTGTTCGAAAGTGCCCGGATCCATGAAAGTGGATGTCTCGCCTTCACGGAAAAGGAATTCCAGGTTCCGCCGCTCGAGTTGCAGTTCCTCCACATGCTCCTGGGGCCGGAAGCGAGCTTCCCACAGGCGACCGGTAACCACATTGCTCAGCTCAGCCTTCACTACGCCGCCCAGTTTCGCGGCCGCCGCCTTGGATTCGACTTTCAAGACCCTGTAGATCTGTCCTTCGACTCGGATGACCATTCCGTCCCTAAGTTCTGAAGCAGTCATATCCGTCTCCTGTACGGCAACAGTCTCTCCACTTTCGACTTCGCCGATCACGCCGGGACGCGGAGAACAGCGCGGCCCGGAGAAGAAACGACGGGCAGGCGCGCACAGGTCAGCCCCTGCCCCGACGTCACGTTGCAGCAGGACGTGCCTTGTCTTCCGGCGGTTCGATATCCTCCAGTTCCTGCTTGCGATGCAGAAATACGTGCGCGCCGAGTAGTGTCAGCATCAACAGTGCCAGAATCATCACCAGCAGAGCGAATGCGGTCATGTTGCGGACCGGACCGGTGACCTCTCGGGCTTCCTGGCTGGCCAGCACAATCCAGGGCAGATTCGGGTAAGCCTCCTTCAACCCTGTGTCTGCGAAACCGATGAGGTACGACTCGCCATTCGATAGTGTGGCGAAGATGTAACCGGCTTCGCGGCCTCGCAGACTTCCCAGAGCGTCACGGATGGCAGCGTACTCTTCCGACTTGATCTTCATCGAAGGAGTGACACCCGGCGCTTCAATCACGGTCCCGTCCTCCCGCACCAGGAACAATCGGCCGGTGCGGCCGATCTGCCGGCGGTTGAGCTGAGCAAACAGCGGCGAGACGTCTGCCGTGGCGGTTACGGCACCGATAAACCTCCCAGTCCCCTCTTGCAGGATGGGGTAGGCGATGCTGACGTAGTACAGACGGCTCTGATCGTCGTAGCGCACATCCGACAGGTGAATTGCACCGCGCCCGCCTGAGGAGAGTACACGCCATGCCTCCCGGTCCGTCTGAGAGTAGTGTGCCGGACGATCGGTTGCGGCAACGGTTGCCCCAGTGACGTCGGCGACTGTGATCCTCAGCAGCGTGGGATTGAGTTCACGCACACGGCGTAACTGGTGGGCCAGGTCAGAGGTGAGGATCTTCGCGGACAATCCATCCGTCTCTGACCTCTCCCAGCTTTGGTCAATGGCATCAATCTTAGTGCGAACAGCCTCCTCCGAAAGGTGTTCATATTGGCGGTTCGCCAAGGTAACTGCGTCTACCGGGCCGGGGGTGTTGGCGATCACACTGACATCCCTCACACATCCTGCGATGAACTCAGATGTAGATTCTGCCGCAGTGAGTGTGAGCGAGCGAAAGTTCTCGCCGTTCACCTGTCGTATGTGGCTGTCTCCCTGCAATGCCACATAGAAACCGAAGACCGTGAGAGGAACGAGGATGAGAATGAGCCCAACGAGCAACTTCCGAAGAGACGTACGGAATTCCAAGCCATCGAGGGGCATGGAGCTTACCTCCTCTTCTTGCCGCGAAGAACGACCACGGCATGATGGCGCCCAGGAAGGGAGCCGGTACACAAGCAGACGAATATTGATTAGCCAAGATAAAGCTACTTTTCCAGGACCTCTCCGTCTGTGACGCGCCGCACAGCGCTCCGTGCGTCTGTCCGTATCCGGGGTGGAACCCGCCAGCGAGCAGATCGTGACATTTTGCCTCATCCACGCGGCGGGCGATGCCGCGTCTAATCAGCGAGCTCGCAGTGGCGTGGAAAGCCATGCAGATGTCTATCGGTGCCTCGCAATTGCGACCCAGATGCGACGCCTTGTGGCGGCAGTAGCAGGTACCAATACCGATGTGCGAGGCCGTCTCGACGACTTGCGAGGCTCGCTCGTAGTCGAGCACATGTAGAGTATTTTCCGCGCAATACGAGTCTCGTTGATGAAGACGCGTCCTATTTGTGTTTCGCCGGTCGCGAAGAGAGCTTTGATGAAGTCCTCCTCGACATTGAGGTACTGGTAGAAAAGCTCGGCGAGGACTTTCTGGTTGGTGTGTGCTTGAGCCCCACTTTGGACATGCTTGACTCTCGCTGGAAGAGAGGACTCGCTTATGCACCCGCTTTGGCGACGGCAGCACGTGTAGCGCCGAGCAGGCTCGAGAGTGTTCCGCGCGGGATGCCTCTCAGCAGTGGGTTTATCAGCCAGCCGAAAATGGCTGGCACTGAGCGGCTCAGCCCGATCGATTCGAGCTGCACGTAAACGCCCCCATCTTGTTCTTCGAACCGCCAGTAACTGTAAAGGCGCCAGAGATAGCCGTGTGCGTCATCTACAGGCAGTTCATGCTCGTCTGTCTGACCGGCGTTTTCCACCTCCGCCAGCCGGGTGGAATAGGAACGGCTCACTGCGCGATTCGTTCCGAACCGTTCGTAGTTGATCTCAAAGTCGGCATTGATGACGACAGTGACAAGCGATTTCTTGTAGAACTGGAGAAAGACCTTGAAATTGTCGCCGTCACGCTGCAGCAGCTTGGAATCGCGCACCTCGGGTTTGTAGATGTTCCGGTGATTGTCGTAGTCCTGGACGACCGCAAGGGTTTGCGACAGCGATGCATTCGGGATGAATAGCACTCCGATCCAGTCGTGAATCAATCCGTGTGGGACTTCGATAGGATGCCCTTCTTCCTTCGTATTCACCTGCTTAATTAGAACTTTCCCCTCGCGAAGCTGTGCGTAGGTTTCCACCCGACGCGTCTCTGGCAACTCGTCAATGAAGAGGAAAGGCCCGTTGTGGAGTTCTGACCGGATCCGTTTTTCGGACGCGCCAACATAGTGCTCAAACGCAGCAGCAGTTTCCTTTTTCAGTTCCGCCGCTTCGACCGGCGGTGCAGCGAGGCAAACAAGTATCCCGGAAAGAAACACAACCCCGGCCGCCTTCGAGCTTGATCTATTCATTCAGAGGACAAGCCCGACATCTTTCGGGGCGGAGTATCTGCTCTTCGGACAGATCAAGCTGACGTACCACGAATTTGCCTGACAGCAGCGTGTCCGGCCGGCCTGCATCGGCCAGGTAATCTCCCGCCAGTTCCAGGGCGCGGTATTTTGTGGGCGCAAGCAAGTAGATGCTGTCGCTACCGTGCAAGGTGACTTCATAGACATTCATAAGCTCTCGGTTCTTGCCCGGTGCTTCATTTGAAGCGACGTGCTGCCGGGCACAGTCAGCCTCGCTCAATACTCGCTGGCTGATTTCCTCCAGTCGTGCTTGAGCTGCTCCATAATGTCATCCGCTAATCTGTTCGTATCAAAGGGCGAGGATTTCGTGGTCCTCCAAATGGGTTTCTGAGAGCGACGGTCCACCAGTGTAACTTCTGCCATCGTTAGCCGTACAACCACCTTGGCGGGCACGATTTTGCTCTCAGTTCGACAAGTTAGAATCGCGTCAGCTTCTTCCGGCCTTGAAGCGATCCCGACTGCCGCCCATTTTTCAAGACGACCTTTGACCAGGAGCGCAAAATCACCTGAAGACGGAGCCACATAGATCGTCCTCACCTGGTGCAGTAGAAGGGGCCCGGCTGAAAAAGTGGCCTGTGCGGCCAGGAATCCTGTGGAGAGTAACAGCCAAGCGAAAGTTAGCAGGGTTCCCCAGTTGACTCGCGAAGGTGCGAAGTTTGGTAGTCGCGACGAGTTCATGACGCTCCACCTTCCTTTCTCATGCGCTCCGGCTTCCGCGTGTGCGGATCTTCCAGAATTCGCTTGTTCCCAATCCGCGCCGTGACGCCATTTTCAAATAGGGCAGAGAGGAAATTTCCAAATTCCAGTAGGCCTTTGCCACATAAGCGTCGGTGCCACCGAATCGGTTCCGGCCGTGTCTTCTTGAGCAGGAGAACCTCAAACCGTTCCGAATGAGCGCCCGACGCTCCACTCTCAATGTTCTGCCAAGCGACTCCCCCTTTCTGTGAGCAGGATCACCCGTTTTGGCCCGAAAGTGGGACATCCAGAATCGCCGAAAGCGCGGCCCCGGAAGCGTTGCCGTTGTTCGGCGCGTTCACGTACAGGAAGCGTGGCGTGCGTCCATCCACGTTGGCGCACCCAAGGGAGTGACCTCCATCACTGACGAGAAGACCATTTGGGGGTGACGCTAATGGACGGGAGGTATCTCCCCCGTGAAACCAAAGCCATCTACACTCGCACCGAACTCGAACGCGCCGACCATCTTAATCCCGATTGAGCAGCAGATCCAGCAACGCGCTTACGAATTCTACGAGAAGCGCGGGAGGATAGACGGTCACGATTTGGACGATTGGCTTCGGGCCGAGTGCGCGATAAAGGGCGTGCAGTCGAACGCGGCAACGGTATGAAGCGTGAACAGTTCGTCAAGGTAGTCGAGGAGGCGCTCGACTCGCTCCCGGAAGAATTTCGCAGTCGCATTCGCAACGTTGCTGTTCTGGTAGAGGATATGCCACCGAACCAGCCATCACCGCAGGCAGGGCAGCAAAGGCGGCTGCTTCTGGGTCTCTCCCGGGGGGTGCCCACGACCAAGAAGAGCATATTTGACTTACCGACGGGGCCCGATTACGTCGTGCCCTATCAGAAGAATATTGAAGCAGTGTGCTCCAGCGCAGCCGGAGTCCGGGAACAAATCCGTCTGACGGTCATCCATGAACTGGGCCACTATTTCGGGATGGATGAGAGCCAATTGAAGGATGTTTAGCCGAGAAATGGCTGGAGTAGGCTCCGGATCTCATCTTCACTGCAGCATGGAGGTCGCTATGCCAATAAAGAAGCTGAGAGAATTCCTCGATGGTCAGGCCATCAAATACGTGACCATCTCTCACCCGGTTGCGTACACTGCCCAGGAAATCGCAGCGCTTACGCACATATCAAAGAAAGAGATGGCGAAGACGGTGATTGTAAAGATCGACGGCGCATTGGCCATGGCTGTTCTTCCCGCTTCCTACGAGGTCGATCTTTCTTTGTTGCGAGCAGCAGCCGGAGCAAGAACCATCAGTCTCGCCAAAGAAATCGAATTCAAAGACCAGTTCCCGGAGTGTGAAATCGGCGCCATGCCCCCCTTTGGGAATCTCTACGGGATGGCTGTCTATGTTGACGAGAGTCTCGCGAAGGACAAAGACATTGCATTCAATGCTGGCTCCCACAACGAGTTGCTCCAAGTCTCCTACGCAGATTTCGAACGGCTCGTCAAGCCGACGGTCCTAAAGTTTGCAGGCCTACCAGACGTGGATTCGCTCGGGGCGTGGCACCTTTGACGCTTGAACGCTTTGTGTTTTGCGCACCTGCTATAGCGGGCAGCGTGAGTTCTGGGATCTCGGACGCTACAAGCGGCGACAAGTGCGCACTTCAATTCCGTTTGCTGGAGGCTGTCTATGATTCCTATCCCTGCTATTGCCACAATTATTGTCGTCCTGTACATCCTTAGTGCAATCAAGATTCTGCGGGAATACGAGCGCGGCGTGATCTTCCGTCTGGGTCGGTTACTACCCTATGCCAAGGGGCCGGGAATCATCCTGGTGTTTGCGCCAGTGGACCGCATGGTGAGGATTTCTCTGCGCCAGGAAGCGCTAGAGGTAAAGCCGCAGGACATCATCACCCGCGACAATGTCACCTTAAAAGTCAATGCCGTTATCTTCCTGCGTGTAATAGATCCGCGGCAGGCGGTAGTCGAGGTCTCCGATTACATCAACCAGACTTCGCAATTTGCCCAGACGACTCTTCGCTCAGTGCTGGGCGAGGCTGAGCTGGACGAATTGCTGGCCCACCGGGAAAAGATCAACATGCGCCTGCAGAGTATTCTGGATGCGCACACTGCCCCGTGGGGGGTGAAAGTGGTGAATGTGGAGGTTAAGCAGGTTGACTTACCGGAGTCTATGCTGCGTGCCATGGCCAAACAAGCGGAAGCGGAGCGCGAAAAGCGGTCGAAGATCATCCACGCTGAGGGCGAGTTTTCGGCGGCACAACGGTTGGTGGATGCCGCTCATTTGTTGGCCAAGGAACCGGTCAGCATCCAGCTGCGCTATCTCCAGACATTGACCGAAATCGGAGTGGAAAAGAACACTACCTTGGTTTTCCCCGTGCCCGTGGACATATTTTCGCGCATCACCAAAGCCTCGGAGAAGTCTGAGGCCAGTGCCCCCGTTCCCGCCAAGCCGTAGCCGGCGGACCGGCTGAAAAATTTAATGGCAGAAGCGAATCCTGGTCTGCTCCCAGGTGTCGCCGATTAAGCAACTCCTGCTCTAGTCGCTGACACTCGCCGCCGGAGATTGCCGCTCGATGTCTGGCACCGCGAGAGAGCAGAGGGCATAGACAGACTCCTATCCGGCAAGCTGTGTTATGGACAGCAATGCGCGAGTCTAGCGCATACAACCCTTTACACGGATTGTGTGACACCTGTCACTGACACTCCACTGCTCGGAGCAGAGGATAACAGCAGCCGGTTCAGTGAACTAGGTTTTGGAGTTTCCGAACCCCGTTCAGGTTCTGGCGCCCGACGCTGGGTTAGGCCGAGAGAGCGACTTGTAGTCAGAAGTCGGAAGCGATCGACCCGGACGTGCGGCACGTCACGGCCTGAATCGCTCCCACCGTGGAGCAGAATGGCGCCATGGTATCCCAGAATCTTGAGCAGCCAAGGGCGCCAGGATCGGACAAGCCTATGAGCGCCCCGCCTTCCTATGAGGAACTCAGCGCGAACTTCAGCTGGTCTGTCGCCGAGCGGGAGTTGGGCTATCAGCCGAGCGCCCCCATCAATATCGGTTGGATGTGCAGCGACCGCATCTGCCGCATGGGCATGGCCAACAAGCTGGCTTTACATTGGGAAGATTACCAGGGCAACCAGAAGCAGTTCACGTTTGATGACCTGCGCGTTCTGTCCAACACCATCGCCCACTTTCTCCACGAACTCGGCATCCAGTCTGGCGAACGGGTGTGCCTGTTCATGGACCGGGTGCCGGAGCTGTACATCGGGTTTCTTGGCATCCTGAAGATGGGCGCGGTCGCACAGCCTTTGTTTTCCGCCTTCGGCGACGAATCGCTTTTCGTGCGGCTGCAGGACGCCAACACGTCGGCAATCGTCACGCAGAAAAAACATCTCCACAAGGTTCGTAAGATTCGCGAGCAGCTTCCGAACCTGCGGCACATCATCTTGGTAGACGCGGGTGAATCTTCGCTGCAGCAATGCGAAGTGTCTTTCCCGATGGACCAAGCGCGCCGCATCGAAGACTTTGCCATCTACCCGACGACTGCCGAGTCACCGTCGGTTCTGCACTACACCTCCGGCACGACCGGCCAGCCTAAGGGGGCGCAGCACGTTCACTATTCGATCATCTCGCAGTACCTAACCGCCAAATGGGTCCTGGATCTGCGGTCCGATGACGTCTACTGGTGTAATGCCGACCCCGGTTGGGTGACAGGCACGTCATACGGCATCATCGGTCCTTGGTCGAACGGCATTACGCAAGTGGTGTTCGATTCCGGCTTCAACACAGAGCGCTGGTATGAGTTCATAGAGAAACACCGTGTGACGGTTTGGTATTCGGCGCCCACGGTCATCCGTCTCCTCATGAAGGAGGGGACGGAGATCGTGCGGCGGCATGATTTATCGAGCCTGCGGCATCTGGCCAGTGTGGGTGAACCACTCAACGCCGAGGCGGTTGTGTGGTCACAGAAAGTATTTGGCAAGCCGTTCCACGACACCTTCTGGCAGACGGAAACTGGCTGCATCGTGATCACCAATCTCCCCGGGATGCCGGTCAAACCCGGTTCCATGGGAAAAGCGTTCCCTGGAATCACTGCGACCGTGCTGCACCCGAAGACGTATGAGCCGGTAAACCGGTCGGGGATCGCCGGGCTGATCGCGCTGCGTCCGGGCTGGCCATCGCAGATCCGCGGCTACTGGAACAACGAGGCTGGGTTTAAAGCGAAATTCAAGAATGGCTGGTATTTGTGCGGCGACCGGGCCTCGATCGATGCCGATGGCTACTTTTGGTTCATGGGACGGGACGACGACGTCATTAATACCGGCGGACACCTGGTTGGTCCGTTCGAGATCGAATCGGCCCTGCTGGAGCACCGTGCCGTCGCCGAGTCTGCCGCTGTGGCGAAGCCCGACGCGGTCAACATGGAGGTGGTCAAAGCTTTCGTGACCCTCAAGCGAGGTTACAAGCCGTCAAGCGATCTGGAACTGGAAATCATGAACCACATCCGCAAACGGCTGTCGCCGCTGGCGATGCCGCAGGAGATTGAGTTCGTGGACTGCCTGCCCAAGACCCGCAGCGGCAAGATCGTGCGCCGCATCCTGCGCTGCAAGGAGTTCCACGAGCCGGTGGGAGACCTTTCCACCATTATGGACGATTGAAGACAGCGAGCGAAAGCGAGAGCAATCATGAACGAGATCATCAAAGTGGTTCGCGATTACGTGACACGGGAATACCTGGAGGTAGGGGACGAACGAGAGATCACCGAGAGCACTCCGCTGATCTCGGGCGGGATTGTGGATTCTTTCTCCATGGTGTCGCTCCTGCGGTTCCTGGAAAAGAAGTACTCGATCCACATTCCTGATGCAGTTGCAACTCCGGACGCCTTCGATACCGTGCAGAGCATCGCGGCGCTGGTGCGACGGTTCCAGAAAGTAGGAGTTTAGAACGGGCTCGGTGCTGCCCGGCTCTCGTCGCCGACAGGCACAGTACCGGCTCGAATTTCATCAAGCGAGGAACGTCATGGCCTTTACCGACATAGTTCGCAACGGCTATCAGACCGAGATCGCCGGAATTAAAGCCGCCGGTCTGTTCAAGGGTGAGCGTTATATCCATTCTCCTCAAGGCTCGGAGATCGAGGTGGAGTTTCCGGTTGGCTCCGAAATCAAAAAATGCATCAACGTTTGCGCCAACAATTATCTTGGACTTTCCAGCCATCCCGAGGTGATCGCGGCCGCGCATGCGGGGTTGGACAACCGCGGGTACGGTATGTCGTCGGTGCGATTTATTTGTGGGACGCAGGATATTCACCGCGAGCTTGAGAACCGGCTGACCGAATTTCTCGGGACCGAGGATACCCTCCTGTTTCCTTCCTGCATGGACGCGAACGGCGGCTTCTTCGAAGCCTGTCTCAATGAGCGGGACGTGATGATCGCGGACCGGCTAGTGCACGCTTCCATCGTGGACGGGATGCGCCTGTGCAAGGCGATGCAGGACACCTACAAGCATTCCGACATGGCGCACCTGGAAGAAAAGCTGCGCGAGCACCAAGACAAGCGTTACCGGATGATCATCACCGATGGTGTGTTCTCCATGGACGGAGACATGGCCAGGCTGGCCGACATCGTCGCGCTGGCAGAGAAGAACGACGCCATGGTGTTCTTGGATGACTCGCACGCCACCGGTTTTATCGGCCGCACAGGGCGCGGAACCCACGAACACTACGGCGTCCTTGGAAAAATTGACGTGATCACCACTACGCTGGGAAAGGCGCTCGGCGGTGCCTCCGGTGGGTGCGTCAGCGGGCGTCGTGAACTGGTGGAGATGTGCCGCCAGCGGGCGCGTCCGTTCCTTTTCTCAAACTCTGTGGCACCGGTGATCGTGGCGGGCGCGCTGAAGGTCATGGACCTGATCACCGCCAGTACTGAACGCCGCGACAAACTGGAATGGAACACCCACTACTGGCGTGGTCTTCTGAAGGGGGCGGGGTTTGACGTAAAAGAAGGTGACAGCCCAATCGTGCCGGTCATGTTGTACGACGCCAAGCTGGCACAGGATTTTGCCCGAGGCCTTTTTGACGAGGGTGTCTATGCAGTTGGTTTCTTTTTTCCAGTGGTGCCCAAGGGGCAGGCCCGAATCCGCACGCAACTCTCCGCCGCTCACGAAAAGCATCATCTGGATACCGCGATTAGGGCATTCAAGAAAGTGGGGCAACAATACGGAATCTTGGGACTGGGGAAGAAGGAACTCGTCGCAAGGTACGCGTCGTAACCGGGACGCAGTGCAGACAGACACGAGCCGCGGTGACCTGGCAGAACCCACCTCGCGCGGCTTCGTTCGGGCTAATGTGTAAGAACAAAAGCTTCCGTCGCGTCAGCCAGATCATGAAACGGAGGTCGAGATGCTTTGCGAAGAACTTGAGCGGCTTGAATCCAAACTCGATGAGATTATTACTGCGCTGGAAAATCCGAGGTTGACAGAGCGACAAAAAAGGGCGCTAGAGGATGCCTATGCTCGAATGAGCCATACCATAAGCGATCACCAGAAGAGTGGCCACGATGCCGGCCCCTGTTTTGAAGAATAGCGGAGCCCAGCCGTCGGGACTTTCCGACATTATTAGAGATGGCGATATGGTCTGATCGAATCTCCGCCGTGATCCAGATCATTCAGCTCAGGGGGAACTGGAGATGCTGGCGCAGTCTGACATACACGTAACCTCGGCCGTGCTCTGGCGCAGCGTTCTCATCGCGGCCCCCATTGACATCGTGTTCGTGTCCCTCTTGGCCCGGCGGATTACAGCTGCGAGGCTGCGCCAGCTAAAGTGGCTAACCGTGGGGACGATGGCAGTTTTCTTTGCCACATTGTGGGCCGTTGTCGTTTCTTCTCTCTTCTGGGAATCCGTCTATCACTACTTCTTTCCTGCGTGGTCACGGTGGCTGCTGCCTTTGGTGTACGGGCTCGTCTTTGGGGCTGCAGGACTCGTATCGTGGTCGCTGGCTCTGCGGCTCCGTGGCAATGCTGTGGTGACCTTCTGCGTCCTGGTGGGACTGTCGGGCATGGCAGGACACGTCTGGGCTGTGCATCGTGGGCTCATGGAGAAACCTCCCATGTTGCAAGGCGCCGCACCCGAAGCCGCGGTCGTGCTCTCCATATTCGAGTTTGTCTTCTACGCAGGAGTGATTCTGACAGTTGCCGATCTACTCAGTCTCGTATGGCGGCAATTGCAGCTACTTGTTCGGAGCCGCAGGGCTCGCCCTTCACGTTGAGCACTTGCTGCCATGCGTCGTTCACTTGTCGGAGGTCGTATGAATACTGATCGCAAGGTCCTCGAGAGAGTGACTCGCCACGCCTTGTCCGGAAAGGGTGCCCATGTCGGGATGAAGGACGCTTTCGACGGACTGGACTGGAAGCTCGCCGGAGTGCAGCCGGAGAGTGTGTCGCACTCCATCTTTCAGCTGCTCAATCATATGGTTTACTGGAATCGGTGGGTGGTGCAATGGCTCGCCGGCCAGAAGCCTGTGGTGCCGAAGCACGCTCTGGGCAGTTGGCCCGGCAAGACGGCACCGCAGACTGCCGAAGAATGGCACGAAGCATTGCGCGAGTTCGACCAGGGGCTGCAGGAAATGAAACGTGCCACGCAGGAAACAGATCTTCTCGCGAACCGAGGGACGAAGACGCCGCTGGAGATGCTGCAAACGATCGCCTCGCACAACAGCTACCATCTTGGACAGGTGGTGCTCCTACGCCAGAGGCTCGGCGCGTGGCCGCCTCCCTCGGGCGGGCTCACGTGGTAGCTGCGATGAGGGCGCTGAGTTTCATGACGGCCGGCACGCGGACAGACGCTTCCGCCCGTTCCGTTAAAAGCCTCGCGCGAGAGCAACGCAAGGGGCACGCCCCTATTCTCTTGAGATCAGCCAAGGCAGAATCAATGAAGCAAGCGAATTTTCGATTCTATGCCGAGTTGAACGACTTGGTCTCACCGCCAAGAAGAGGGCAGAGTGTTATTCACGCCTTTGAAGCCGCCGCGTCGGTGAAGGACGCAATCGAGGCGTTCGGAGTGCCGCACACTGAGGTCGATCTCATCCTGGCGAACGGCAAGCCCGCAGGTTTTTCCTACCTGCTGCGAGATGGGGACAGAATCAGCGTGTATCCGGTTTTTCGTTCGCTCAATCTTAGTCCGCTCACACATCTGCAGCCTCGGTCGGAGGGCGAAATACGTTTCGTGCTCGACACACATCTTGGCAGGCTGGCAGCCCATCTACGAATGCTGGGCTTCGACAGTTTGTATCGCAATGATTGTCATGATGAGGAACTCGCGCTTATCTCCACCAGCCAGCAAAGGACTCTATTGAGCAGGGATCGCGGATTACTAAAGCGCAGCATCGTGACGCACGGATACCTCGTGCGTGAAGCAGAGCCAGAGCAACAACTCATTGAAGTAGTGAATCGTTTCGAGCTCTCGAGGTTGATTGCTCCTTTTCGGCGGTGTCTCCACTGCAACGCGCCGTTGCGGCCCGTAGCAAAGGAACTGGTCAACGACCGCCTGCTCCCTGACACGAGGCAGCGTTATCACGAGTTCCACATTTGCCCGGACTGTGATCGGGTCTACTGGAAGGGCTCACACTATCAACGCATGACGAGACTTATCGAGCGTATGATTGACTCGGCTGAGCCGTGTCGCCTCGAGTGTTTCGCTCGCCGGGTACCATGAAACCGTGATCGAATTCCGACGACGCCCTACTCTTCTTGGCGATGTCACACTCAGTCGTGACGGACCTCACGGATACGAGAAAACGAGCGGGAAAACATCCACGTAGAGGTGGGCCATGCCGGTACTGATTTTGGCCATTGCCTCATGTCTGGTTTTCTTTGCGATTGTGGTCCTGCTGTTGATCGCGGATGCACTCGAATCGCGAACAATTCGTCACAAGAGAAACCTTATGCTGGGCGAGCCGCTGGCTCGCCACTCGATTGCCAAAGCATTCGATCCCATCTATTCAGTTCTTTGGGAAGCGCCTGTTGCGGCTTTGAAACTCATAGACTCTGCCGGAATATCTGGCATTCCTGTTGCGAAATTGCGGCCAATCTATGAGGAAGCCGCTCTGCGAGGATATTTTCTCTCCACACCTGCGGCACCCTCCGGACCGGGAAAGGGCGTTCACAATAGGAAGACCCACGCTCGGTTAACTGGGGATCGGCTGGGCCTGCAGCGAATGGCTCGGGTTGCGTGAGCGGCCGCCAATAGATCTTTGTTTTCGATGGTCACCCGATCCTGCTGTCAAAGCAGACCTGTGATGCGCGTCACTGAAAATCTGCCGCCCCCGGCGTAAAAGAAGAATGACCGGATGTGTCAAGCCCCTTGACCTTACGGCAAGGGTAACCGCCAAGCCAGTGAGATTGAGAGACTGGATGCATCTGGTTTCTTTTTGAAGGCCCGTCCTGCTCCTCGGCTCGCACTGCCTGGAAGGCTACGCCATTGTCGCCCTTTGGGAAAAGTCGGCCGACTCCAGTTCCCTAATCGCAATGCCAGGGAGGTTATCCATGGCCACCTACATCATTCTCAGTCGTTTCTCTCCGGAAGCTTTCGAGGATCCGCGGGACTTCAAAGATCTTGCGGAGGAAGTCAGCACAAAGATCCGCAGACAGTGTCCGGGCGTGGTCTGGAAGAGCAGCTTTGCCACGCTTGGGCGTTTTGATGTTGTGGACGTCGTCGAAGCGGAAGATCCCAAGCAACTGGAGAAGGCAGCCATGCTCATCCGTGCTTACGGGCATTCGACCACAGAGACGTTACTAGCCACACCGTGGAAGGAGTTCCTGGCTACATTTTGAAGTTGCTTGGAGGGACGCAGGTGCCACGGGCTGTGGCAAGAAAGCTGGGGATCAGATTGTCCTCGCGGAAGGAAGCAGAACTGTTCAAGTGGTTTTTGGCGTGCCTGCTCTTTGGCAAGCCGATCCAGCAGGAGATTGCCGAACGCGCCTACACCCGACTAATATCTGCAGGTCTGCGGAACCCAGATGCGGTGCTCCGCGCGGGGTGGGACGAACTGGTCCGACTGCTTGACGAAGCGCACTATGTCCGCTACGACTTTTCCAGTGCCACCAAGCTGCTGGACGTGTGCCAGGAACTGAAGCAACGCTACGGCAACATGTCGAAGCTGATCGCGCAGGCGAGGACTGCCTCGGAACTCTCCGCACGGCTGCAGGAGTTCAAGCACATCGGCCCCGTCACCGCCCGGATCTTCACACGAGAGGTTGAGCCGATCTGGTATGGCTCCCGCAGGTCTTCGCCGAAGATGTAGTGACCGATCCGCACTGTAAAGCCCACGGCGATCGCGGAGACGTCGGTATCGGCGGCGGCACGACCGACGTCGCCCTCATTTCAATGCCCGGAATCGTCTAGGCACGCTCGCTCCGGGTAGCCGGCAATCACATGGACGAGGCGAGCATGAACTATGTGAAACGCAAATGACCTTTTGATCAGCGAGCGCATGGCAGGGCAGATCAAGATTGAGGTTGGGGCAGCATCTACCCTCGAAAAACCGATGACCATATTCTGAACCTCGCGGATTTCGCTATCGTTGAGTGCCTGGCGGCTATTGTGAACGCAGTCCATGTCGCTTTGGAACAGACTCCACCCGAACTCTCCGCTGACATCACCGACCGAGGTCCCGTACTCGCGGGAGGAGGTGCACTACTTCAGAACCTTGAGAAGGGGATTCGGGACGAAACTGGCCCTGCCCGTACGGGGCCGACGATCCTTTGTGCACCGTCGTACTAGGCACAGCCAAGCTTCTTGGTGACTTCAGACTGCTACGTCGAATCGCAGTCGATTAAGCTGGTCCGATGAAGTACAAAGATTACCGGAACCAGTTGACGGTCAGGCGAAACCAGTCAACTGTTATGCTGCAACCAGCGGCGAATTTCACGCATGGCACCTTCTTCGACAATACTCAGTCAGATGGAGAGCCCCGCAGTATGAGCACTGGGCAGTGTGCACGGCAAAGCACTTGACCGGCGATGGGCCACAACAAAGACGCGGATGTTTTCTCCGGAGTCACTCGTGCACTTATTACAATCAAGCTCGCACGTAGGTTCGCCGCAACCCTAATTAATCCCTCCGCCCAGTCGCCCTCTGCAACAACAAACTCCGATTCCTGCAAGAGAGCCTTTCCCTGTGCGACTAGGTTCTCGAGCCGCTTTCGAAATGCAACGCTCCTGGAGTTCCCGAAATGGAAAGGACCCATTGTGGTTTCCTCGGCGACATGCACGAACTTGAGCTGTGCCTCGTGATCCTCCGCCAAAGCCAGTGCGTAGGGCAGTCCATCCAAAGAACTAGTCGTGCAGTCAGTCACATACACGATTCGCTCAAGTTCTCCCTTCGCCAGTTCCATCTGAGTGACCTTCGGGCCAATGATCAACATGGGACATGGCACGGTGTGGAGAATTTCTTCAGACACCGAGTCCAGGTCTGACTTCCGCAATTCTTGAGCATGCGTACCGATTACGACCAAGTCGACCTGCCGATTCCTGATAATCTCGCAAATCGCACCGGGAGAGACCGCGCCCGTCAAAGACATTGTTGAGCCGTAACGACGGGCGAGACCGACTGCGTAGGACAGGATCGCAGGCGAAGGCTCGGAAAAGACTGTGGCTAGCAATATATTCTTGATCGAAAGGCGGGTTTGCTCCTCGACACAGAGCACGATTCACCTCCAAAGGTCTTTTAAACGATCGAACCGTCCACTTGGCAATCGATGATGCAGTTGCACGCTCTCAAGCTGCTTTTCGGAGCCACGGTTGTTCGAATGTCTCTTCGAGTTGCCTGATGGTCTCCAGCAGCCAGCTTTGAAGTGTCTGCTCAATCTCTTCGTTTGTTCCGGTCCTGTAGAGGCTGTCTACCGTTTCCCCCAATTCGTTCAGGGGAATGTGACGACATGGGACAGCTTCATAACGGCATTCTTTCGGAACAAACCGCATCAGAACGCAGTCAGTCTCCGGGCAAGCAGCGCACGATTCTCTGGGGCAGGTTGGCGAGTCTTCGAAGACCAGGGGTGCCCTCCATACGATCGGTGCGCGGTAGCCTCCCTTTTGTACAAACCGCAGCTCTTTTCTTAGAACATCGAGTGTGTTCTCCCTTTTCATACACACCTCGAATCAGCGAGACTTGAACCAGTGATCGAGTTTTTCAAGCCGCCATCAGAGTGCTATCCTTCGTCGCGGAAATGCTCGGCAGCATTCCTCGCCTACGCACTACGCTGATTCCGTGATCCCCATCGGATTGGACCGTCATGGCACGACAGCATGAGGAGCACAGCCAGAAATATAGGGGACTGTGAGATTTGCCTCTGTATTCCGGATCAGCCGGCGGTCCCCGCTGCAGCGAGTCAGCCTTCGACTCGATCGCGAATAGTTTTCCTTCATGAAGATAACGAAACGTTGCCGAACAGGCAGGATTGGCGCATTTAGCGAGCATGGAATCCCCCTCACTTTGGGTTGATTAAGTGGAAAGGTTGCGCCCGTGACCTGTCACGGGTATCCGGCTGTTTGCGATTATTCCCCCGGGGGATGCTGGCGAGAAGCAACTCTCGGAAAATACTTTAATTTGCTTGTACTCTCTTCGCACCGAAATTTCAATGACACTGATCACAAACTCGTGACCGCGAATACGGGCGACTGTGATGGCGCGGACGCCAGTTGCAGCAGGATGTTGGCTTCAATCCGGAGCGCGAGGTCTCGGACTGGAATCAATACCTGCCCTCTTCGTTTGAAGTCGGGCGGCTGTATCAACCCGTGAATCAAGACCTAATCACCGCAATCATCGCCTACGAACCTACGAACTAGAAGCGCATGTTACGGGCTCGCGATGTTCCAACAGATCGGCATAACGGATATCGACCCGTGGTTTTGCGACTATACCGCTTCCGACGAGGCATATTTGCTGCACTTCTATCGCACCGGAAAAGAGATGTTCTTGCTGTTCACAAGTTCTGTCGATGCCGGCTCGGAAACACTCGGGAGTCTATCCTTCCGCGGTTTGCCGCGACAACGACAGCAGTTCGTTGGCTCGCCGGATCACCTCACTGCGGTCGACGTTCTCGATACTGTTTCGGCAGCAGACTCTTGCTGGTGCATTCCAACACTGCAACCAGATTCTGCAGATCGATTTCGGTGGGGTAGTAGGGCGGGATGAAATCTTCCAAAGCTGCCTTCAAGTCTTCCGTATCGGTTGCGGCCTTGTTTTGCAGGCTACTCCTCATATGACTGCGCACCAAGACAGCTTCGATATCGGCCCCCGACAGACTTCCAGCACGCTCAAGGAAGAACCGCTCCACATCTTCTGGGAAAGCCTTCATGCCGACCTTCCTCTGCATAGCGCGCAAAAGCGCGAGGCGCTCTTCTTGCGTGTCGGGATAAAACAGAGCGATATGCTCTTCGGCCCGGCCCTGCCGCTTTAGGTCCACAGGTAACAAATCAGGACGGCAAGTGAGGAGGAACCAGATCACCTTGCCTCGCAGTTCAGTATTTCCCATAAACTGCGCGATCTGGGCAAACACACGATTGCCCACACCACTGTCGCCAGAACTGGAGCGGTCTCCCAGTTGAGCATCGGCCTCGTCTACAATCACCACAATCGGGCTCATCGCTTTGAGCAGGGTCAAGACCCTCTCCAAATTGCCTTCCGTGACGCCCTGCCACATGCTGCGAAAGTTCTTTAGTGTGACGGCCGGAATCCCGACTTCGGCGGCGAAGCAGGTAGTGATGAAAGTCTTCCCCGTGCCCACCGGTCCACAGATTACGTAGCCCATGGGCAAGACCTCGGTATTGCCTGCGCGAATTGCTTTGGCGGCGTCTTGTAGTTTCCGCTTTGCCTGGTCATTTCCAGCGACAAAAGACAGGTCAAATCGGCTCTGCACGAACTCAAGTAGGCCGCCGGATTCGGCTTCAATCAGGTCCCGCTTCCGTTCCCAGAGAGACTTCAGAGTAAGCGGCAGTCGGTTCTGCACCGCATGGGAGATCAAACTCTGCAACTGAACTCGTTTCAAACCCGCGCCTAGCTTGGCTAGTGATTCATCGTTGACCTCAGAGCCCGTTGGCAGTTCCCGAGTCTTTAGTTGCTCGCGGATGAAATCCAGCCGCTCCGCGTAATCCGGCAACGGAATTCCGATTGAAGAAACACCGGGGTGCTGCACGATGCCCTGGTTCAGTTCGATCTGGTTCTCCGACACGAGGCAGATTGTGACATCAGCGTTCAAAAAGGCAGAGTTGCGCGCCCAACGCTTCAGGATGACGAGGGCATTTCGATCCTCCGCTGACATGCCGGAAACATCGCCGGCCGGGGCGATCGTCTCGGCGAAATCAATGACTAGCCCGATCTTCTTGCCGTCGGCGATGCGCAGGCGCAGGTAGTTGTCGAGCAGGTTCAACACCGCATCCGGATTGCGGGGCAGCCCCCCTCGGGAATAGGTGGTGCCATGAAAGCTGTCATATCCTTCGAGCGCGCGGCGGAAGTCGGCTTGACTGTCTGCGGAGCCGAAGGTCAACCCGCCACGGTCGTAGTGCAGAACCACGTCACGCTGGCCAAAGAGCGCGCCGGAAAGAAACTCGTCCAGTGGCACAAAGTCCGTAGCCTCCTGCCGGCGCAGCGGCACCAGGTCCCGCACGTTTCCGTAAAGCACAAACAATGCGAACGACCGCGAATAGTACTTCTCCGACAATTCCCGCGCCCACGCGGGAAGCGCGTCCAGATACTTCCCGAGGGTTGTTGTCTTCGATGGCATCTAGTTCGAGATCCGTACACGGTTGGGGCCCGAGGATGTCGACGTATCGTCCAGCGACATCAATCCGTCCAGGTCCGGCGACATGCCGCTGAAAATCGCCTCCACCTGCTGTACGGTTTGCTCGGTCTGCTCGACATCGTGCACCAGGCTATCCAGGCGTTCGCTCACTTGCTGCGGGTCCCGCATGGTGACCGATTGATCGCGCACGAGCATCAGCACATCCTCGACCGCAGAACACTGAGCGTCGACGACTTTGCGGTTTTCAGAAATCTTATCGAACTTCTCGAGACGCTTGGTGAGAATCTCGATGCGTTTCTTGTTGATCTCTTGGACTTTCGGCGGGTCGCTGCTCAGAGTCTTTTGCAAGGAGGCGATTTCGTGCTTGATGCCCTCCTGCTCTGTGCTCTTCAAGTACTGCTGCTGCTGGGCTGCAGCCAGTAAGAGACGGGCGTAACCATTCAGCAAGCCTTGTAGCCGTGAGTCGATTTGCTGCAAGAAGATCTGCGAGGTCGACGACAACTGGGCAAAGTTGCTTCGAATCGAGCCGCAAACCTGCGCCGCATGGACATACCGGCTCTGCAATTCGGCGGGTAAGCTCCCTAGCATCTCGCTCAGCTTCTGCTGGTGCTTCTGCTGTTCCTCCGCGAATTTCCAGGAGCGCACAAGTCGCTGAAAACGCCAGTTCTGGGGAACGATCGCGAGGTACATCAACTCAAGGCCGCCGGCGAGGATGATCGGCAGGAAGCTGCCGCTGATCAGCGCAAACGCGCCGGCACCGACCATTGCGATCCAGTTGTACTGCAGATGGAACGCCTCTCTTAGGTAGTCAATGTTCTCTGGTGGAGAAGGAGGCCCCGGCTGATCCTGGAAGTCGGCGGGAGACATTTAAACACTCACCCGCACCTGTCCGTTCCCGGGGGCTTTACGCAAACGCCCGAGAACATAGTTCTGCAGATCGTGAAACTCATTTCGCTGTTTCAGACTCAAATCGCGCGGGCGATCGAAGGGTACCTGAACATCTTCGACGATCGTCCCCGGATGCGCACTCATAATAAAGATCCTGTCCGCCAGGTAAATCGCTTCCTCAACATCGTGAGTGACAAATAGGATCGTGCTGGCTGTTTCGTCCCACACCTTCAGAAGCAGTTGCTGCATCTCACTGCGGGTTTGAGCATCGAGGGCACCAAACGGTTCATCCATCAGGATGACCGCTGGGCGCAGCGCCAGAGTACGCGCAATCGCAACTCGCTGCTGCATTCCCCCGGACAGCGCCTCCGGATAGGAGTTCTCGAAGCCGCTGAGACCTATCGCCTGGACCAATTGCGCCACGGTCTCCTCGCGTTTCTCTTCAGGGACGCCGTTGATCTTCAAACCGTACGCTATGTTACCAGCGACGGTCAGCCAGGGAAACGACGTGTACTTCTGAAACACCATGCCGCGGTCCCTGCCCGGAGCGCTTACTGGCTGGTCATTCACCAATATCTCGCCGGTATCGGGACGATCCAGTCCAGCGATCAGGCGCAAGAGAGTTGACTTGCCGCATCCGGACGGTCCCAGCAGAACTCGGAACTCGCCAACGTCGCGTCCTTCGCGCGAGAAGGCGTCTTCAATCTCGAAACTGATGTTCTCGATGGCATCGACTCTCCCGCCGTCAGTTGAGACAAACGAACGGCAGACGTTGCGCACGGTGATTTTCGACTTCTTAGGCTCCATGCTTGGCCGCCTTCAGGTGTGCGGTCGCGCTGGCAACAGCCGCCCCACCTCCGGCCAGCGCGGAACCAGCTTTGCGCCAGGGAAAGAGGCGTCCTTCCAGAAACGTCAGCAGAAACCGGAAGAGGAACGCGGCGATGCCGATCGCGATGATTCCCGCGTACACACGCTCGAAATCCAATACCTTGCGAGCGGCCTCGACCATGTAGCCGACGCCCTTGCGCGAGTTCACCATCTCCGCCAAGATCACATACGTCCAGCCGATATCGTAAAGGATGCGGAACAACGAAAAGATTGCCGGGAACGACGCGCGAAACACCAGCCACAACGCGTGGTGTTGTTTCGCGCCAAGCGTGTAAGCGGTTTCCAGCAAGGCGTTATCCACACGATTTGCTTCTTCGACGACCACCGCCAACAGGTAGAAAAACATTCCAAACCACAGGAAAGCGACCTTCATGGTTTCGTCGATGCCGAACAAAGCAATGAACGCCGGCAAAAACGCGGTCAGTGGCATGGCGCGCATGGGCGCGGCCACGGGATTAACCAGCTCGAACAGCCCACGGTAGCTGGACATCAAGATGCCGAGCGGAATAGCGATTACGGCGCACCAGAAAAACGCCTGGGCAATGCGCCACCAACTCATGAATACGTTTCCGAGAAGGTCGTACTCCGTCCACAGCTTGCCAAAAGCCTGGATGACTCCGAGTGGCTTGGGGAGTGAGAAATGCAGCTTTCCCCAATAGGTCAGGGCGATCCACAGCAACACGACAATGCTCCAGCTCATAAGCGCGAAGGCCCATCGGACCCGCGGCGAAACGTCTTTCCGAATGGTGAACCAATCGCTCATCGTGACCTATCGTTAGCTCGAGGGGTTCGCATAGACCTTGATGTCCGTCCGCCGATTCTTCTCGCGTCCTTCCGGTGTCGCATTGGTTTCGATCGGTTTGTCTGGACCGTTGCCGGCTGTCCGAAGGCGTGCCGCAGGGAAGCCATACTTTTGCATCAGGTAGTTCTTGACTTCATCCGCCCGCGCGTGTGAGAGCTGAATGTTGTAAGCACGCGCGCCCGTCGAGTCGGTGTTGCCATCGATATCGACGACGGTGTTCTCATAAGCACGCATTGTGCCGGCGAGTTCATCCACGATCGCGCGCGAATCGAGACTCATGCTGGAAGAATTCGGTTCGAAGTAGATGGACCGATGTTGCGTTGCAATGGGCGTTGCTCCCCTTGGGGGCTCTTTGTACTCGATCGGCGCTTCGCTGGACGCCATGGAGAAGCTGTCGGCTAATTTCTCGACGTAGCGGCGATCCAGGCTCTCTTCGGGATTGAACGTGTGTTTGATGATCCGCAGTTCCCGGTACATGTCCTGCGCCATACCAAGGATGTTGGCATAATCGGCATTCGATCCTGCGCTGCCCATGAACGAGCGGTTATCGGCGTAATCCGCAAGCTTTACACCGCCGAGCATGGTCTTCGCCAGGTCGGATGGGATATTGAAATCCTTGACGGTCCCGATCAGGTTGTACGCCCGCTCCGGTTGTGTCTTGATAAACTCAACGCCTTCGAGCCAGCCCTGGGCGAACTTCAGCAAGGTTTGCGGATGCTTGGCAGAGAAGCTGTCACTCACCACCAGAATGTCGGCGATGAGGCGGTTAGCGATCTTCGTATCGTAGATCTTCTTCGATCCGGGGCGCTTGGAGACTGCGTCGCTCATATCAGGATCCCAGGCAACGGCTGCGTCGACCTTCTCCTGGGCGAAGAGGGTTGCCGGCTCGATGCCATCCTTGGTGTGGACGGCCTGGTTGAAGATTTCGTTTCTTTGCTCCGTGCCAAGGCCGGAAGTCTTGAGTCCATTCCACAGCAAGAAGTGCGACGGAGTATAAGGAGCAAAAGCCACTTTCTTTCCGTCCAAGTCTTCGATGCTGTTGATTCCCTGTTTGCCGATGACGCCATCGGCGCCGCGTGACCAGTCCACCATCAGAAACGCATGCGATCCGAATCCTCTTTCCTTGAACTGGGCGTAGTCTTTGGCGTACACATCTGCGGTCGTGAGCATGACGTCGACGTTATTAGTTGCCAGGGCGGCTGCTCCTTCCGTCCAATCGTCGATGATCTTGAAGGAAACCTTGAGTCCTTTCTTGTCGTAGATGGAGTCGGGGAGTGTGTCGAGCCCGCCATTTGCCACCAGGCCGCCGACGCAACCGACCCACACGTTGACGCGCACCCGGACCTCGGCATCGCTGCTCGTCGAAGACGCCGGCAGCAATAGAGGCTTGGAAGCATCCACAGTCTCCCCGCTACCGGAGCCGCTTTTGCCGCCAGTCCACTTGCTGAAATCTATGACACCGTATCGATTCAGGCTGTAGCCAACCAGGGCTACGCCAATCAGGAAAATAAGAACCCATCCCCCTCTTTCAATTTTTACCATACCATTTTCCTCCGCGGCCCTTTCGCAGCCGCTCGCATCTATAACTTGTATTCTCTAAACTGTCCTCTAAGAAGTTCGTTGTGGTTCCTTCGCCGCGATTGTCTTCTCTCCAGTACCTGGTGCCGCGGCTTGTGGTGCAGCCAAGCCCATCTCAATTTTGAATTGCTTAACCAGTTCGGCGGCCTGGAGTTTCTGGGCGTCGTCCTCGATCTTGAACTTCTGTTGATCCACATTGCTCATCGCCATATCCATACGAGCTTCGTTGACCGCGGTCATCTCTTCAATCTTGCGCACCATCTCATCATGGGTTTGGCTGATGCCCGCCACTTCGAACTGTTCCATGGCATCGGCAACCTTTTTCTGCCACTGCGCGCGACGGTAGTCGGCGATCGCGTTGAGCGCCTCCTGCGTTTTGCGTTCCTTCTCTTGCATGAACGCCTGCTTCACGGTCATGGCTTTGTCAAAGGCGGCACGCGCCGTGGTGAGCTGTCCCTGAGTCCTGGCCAGAGCACTCCTGGTCTGCTCGAGCTGGGCGGCGAAGCTTCCGGCCAGATCGTCGCGGTTGGCCTGGATCGCGGCTTTCACCTTCGCGGTCAGCCCGGCCATGTCGTTCTTGTACTTGGCTTCCTCCTTTTCCAGCAGCGTCACGTTGGCCTTCACCATCGCGATGCTTTCATTCATCCGAGGCACCTGGTCATTCATGTCGCGGATATTTTGCTGGAGAATGAGTTCCGGATCCTCCGCCACCGAAATGAAGAAACCGATAAAAGACCGCACCACCCTGGTCAACCGTTGCCACATAAACTCCTCCTAGTCAGGAACGCTGCGCTGTTTTCGGTGTGGGCGGCGGCGCATTCACATCGCCCGTCGTAATGGGGTTTTCGCTGACAAAGTATCCGACCGCCTCAGCGATCTTCTTTTCTTCCTGCTGTTTCTTCAGCCGCCAGCCGGTGAAGCGCTCTTTCTCCCGCGATACTTCTTCGTTGTTGCCCTGGATCTTTGCTCTCTGCTCGGTCACGTACTTATCGATCTGCGCCTGAATCTCGCTGTTCTCCTTGGTCTTGCGTGCTTCCAGTTCGTCGGCCGCACGCTGTTGCACGCGCTCATAGGTGTCAAGGGCGCGGTCGCGCCGAACCGCATCCTGGATGACTTCCTTTACGTCCACGCCCGCGGCATCAAGCGCGACCAGAACCGAAGAGCGTTTCACGTCCGAAGGCAAATTGCGAATATGCTCGCTCTCCAGCATCTGCGAGATCTTGAGGATGGAATAGCCTTGCGGTGCGGGTGGAATTTCCGCAGCCTTGTAGATCTCCTCGAACGAAGTGGGATCGGAGACCGGCGTAGTAAATTTCGGCTCTGTGGCTATGCTGGATGCGATCTCAGCCACGCTCTGAGCCGCGCTCTTAGCGGCGGCCGAAGCGTTCCTTGCATTCGGGGGGCTTTGCTGGGTGCCGGCGTCAACGGAAACAATGTAGTTGTACCACTTCTTGGACATTCTGCCTCCCGGGGACGCAACCTTCGCGTGTCAGGGTTCAGCGCAACTACAACTATAGAAAGGAAAGAGGGTGACCTTGAAAACTACGACCCAGCGCGTTGTTTGTCAATTGTTTTCATAGAGTTCCAACCCCGCTGAACAAACCCCCTGGCGAAGCTGGCGTCCCGTCCTGTCTGCATTCAGTACACCGGTGACGTGAGCCAATGTAATGCGATCTTTGGCGCTGTGCAATTCAGATAGAATGAACACTTTGCCTGTTCAAATTGACCTTTGTTTCTGAACTATTAAAGACCCTTCTTTGAGGAACTCCCGTGCCTACCAACGACATTTCCTCCATATTGAGCCGAGTCGTGGAATCGAAGACCGAGTACGACACACGTTTGCTCGCCCAACAGCTGGGGACTAACTATCGCTCACTCATGTACTGGCTTCGAGGGGAGCAGCCGCTGCCCGCGCATCTGCTGCCGCGGATGTGCGTCCTCCTCGACAATTGTGAAGTCCTTGATTTTCTTGAAAGCCAGGCAGGGCGGGTGGCGTTCAAGCTGCCGGATCCCAATGTGACGCTGGAAAAGGAACTGGTTGCCATATCCAACCTTATAAAAGAGGTCGGGGAGGCGCTGGAGAGCGTCGCGGAAACTCTGGCTGACGGCGTGGTCGAGGAAAATGAGCTGAGGCTGACCATTCCTAAACTCGAAGGCGTCATTCAGGAGTGTGCGTCCTTGAAATACGTGCTGGAAGACCTCTGCAAGAAGAGAAAGAAAAAGACAAAGAGCTAACCTGCAGGAACACGCTGAGGGTCCCTAAGCTTGGTTGCCGGCCTTCCGCAGAGATGGTGACACTCAGTGTTAATCCGCAACCACTCGACGGTTCCCGAGTTGTCGGCCAGCCTTACCTTACCGGATTGTGGAAGGTTGCCCGTCACACAGGAACAATCGTCCAGAACCTGCGTGTGCGTAGCATCACTGACACCTGATCCGTCCCGGTTGCAAACTTGCAACGTATTTATCCCAGCAAGTGTCTAGAACGTAATTTGCCGCATCCCTCCACGTCTCATGGAGGTCCTCGGATGATTGGCGAGAAGTCAGCCACGCCGCACACCGCCGGAGAGACTCTGGGCCATTATCGCGTCATAGAGAAGATCGGTGCCGGCGGAATGGGCGAAGTCTATCGCGCCCGCGACGAGCACCTCGCCCGCGATGTTGCCATCAAAGTTCTTCCGCCCGGTACGCTAACTGACGAATCAGCCCGCAAGCATTTCCACAAAGAAGCTCTGATTCTCTCGCAGCTCAACCATCCCAATGTCGCCACTATTTATGACTTCGACACGCAGCAGGGAGTGGACTTCTTGGTGATGGAATACATCCCCGGGATCACACTCAGCGAGAAGGTGGCTGCCGGACCGCTGCCGGAAAGGGAAGTCCTCCGGCTGGGAGTGCAACTGGCCGAAGGGCTCGCGGCGGCGCATGAGCAAGGGGTAATTCACCGGGATCTGAAGCCGGGCAACGTGCGGGTGACGGCTGACGGGCGGGTGAAGATCCTGGACTTCGGGCTGGCGAAGCTGGTGGGGCCGTTCGGCGGGACGGAATCGACGCAGTCCCTGGGTGAAAGTCAGACCGTTGCGGGCACCCTGCCGTACATGGCGCCCGAACAGTTGCGGGGACAGGCCTGCAATGTGCGGACTGACATCTACAGCGCCGGAGCCGTGCTCTACGAGATGGTAACTGGGCAGCGTGTGTTCCCCGGCGCCCAGAGCGGGGAGTTAGTCAACGCCATCTTTCACCGCGAACCAACGCCTGTCGGGAAGGTGAACTCCAAGGTGTCGCTCGCACTGGAAGCGGTGATCGGCAAAGCGCTGGAGAAGAATCCGGCGCGCCGACAGCAGAGCGCGCGCGGGTTGCTGGCCGATCTGCAAGCACTGGCGGCTTCAAGCGACGCGGTAGCTCCGGCAGCGGCAATGCAATGGTTCGGATGGGTGAAGTGGCGCATGCGACGGCGGTACCGCGCGTTGCTGGTCGCGGCCGCGTTCATTCTGGCGGCGCTGGTGGGCATGGTCTGGCTGTCCGGCCGTACGCCGGCCCTGGCTTTTGCGGCGCGAGATTTCGTACTGGTCAGCGATTTTGAGAACCAGACGGGCGACCCGGTATTCGACAAGTCGTTGACGACGGCATTCACGACCAGCCTGGGGCAGTCGAGCTACGCCAATATCTACTCGCGGCTGCGCATAGCCGATTCTTTGAAGCGAATGGAAAAGCCCACGGTCAACCGGATCGACGAACCGTTGGCGCAAGAGATCGCCGTGCGGGAAGGGCTGAAAGTGATTGTCTTGCCGAGCATCAGCGGCGTCGGAGAAAACTACCGTATCGCGGCTAGTATCCGCGACGTGGCTTCAGGCAAAGACGTAAAGACCGAGTTTGTGAAAGCCCATGGCAAAGACAAGGTCCTCGATGCGGTAGACACGCTCTCCGCTGCGATTCGCAAGGACCTGGGCGAGAGCTTGCAGACCGTCTCGCAAAGCAAGCGACTCAGCTCGGTGACCACGCAGTCGCTGGACGCGCTGCGGCAGTACTCGATCGCGACGGAGAGGGCCTTAGCGCTTCGATGGGACGAGGCGAAGGTGTATCTTGAAAACGCACTGCGCATCGATCCCACGTTCACGGCCGCCCGCGCCTCTCTAGGCATGATGCACGTGGAACAAGCCATGAACGGCTTGCCTCATTTTGATGGCGAAGAGGGCAAACGCCTGCTGAGCGAGGCCGTGAAGCATGTGGACGGACTTACCGACCGGGAGAAATACGGCATCCTGGCGTTTCATGCCCGGGCGGTGGAAAAGAATCCGGAACGCGCAATCGGATACCTGAAAACCCTGATAGCGCTGTACCCCGACGACTCCGTCACTCACGTGAGCCTGGGCCGGACATACCTTCAGATGGGGCGCGTGCCGGAGGCGCTTGCGGAGTTCAAAGAAGCAATCCGGATCGATCCGAGATTCGTTCTCGCATACGCGAATGTAGGGGCCACCTACCTGTACCAGATGGGCGACGTCGCCTCGGCTCTGCCGGTGTGTCAGAAAATCCTGCAACTTGATCCGGGAAACGCCTGGGCGCAAGACTGTATTGGCTGGTCGTACTTTGCGAAGAACGATCTTCCGCAGGCGCAAGCCGCGTTCGAGAAGGCGGTAGCGGCCAATCCGCAGGGAATCCTATCCCGCTACCGGTTGGCGCACACGCACCGGGCACAAGGCCACTACCGGCAGGCAATCGAAACGCTACAGCAGATCCAGAAGGTCGATCCGAGCGAAACCTCGGTGTTCTACGACATGGGAGTTGTATATGAGCGGATGGGAGATCGCCAGAAAGCGCGCGAGTCTTTCACCCGCTTTCGCCGCGAGGTGGAAACGCATGAAAAAAAAACGTTGCATGAGCCGGGCACAGAACTGGTGCTAGCCGCAGACTGCGCGCGCCTTGGGGAAACCGAGCGCGCCCGGCAATTGCTCCGCAAGGCCATCGCGAAAGCGCCCCAGCTTCACCTGGAGGCGGCGTTTGTGCTCAGCCTGCTGGACGAGAAGAAAAAAGCGGTTGACCAACTGGAGCTGGCGATCCAGAACGGGTACACCAATTACATCTGGCTGATGATGAATCCGGACCTGCTGCCGCTGCACGGATATCCGATGTTTGAGCAGTTGATGGGTAAGGTGTTAAAGACGTAGCCGGTGATTTTCGAGACGGCAGCTCTTTCAGAGTTTTTGAACTCGACCATGAAAGGCGGCTCGAGGTTTTCGGCGATCGGCTTGTACTTGGCAGGCAACGGCTTCTGGGGAAGCGAAAAGTGCGGTTACGATGGATAGTCGGCAAGCCGGAGAGCGCCGGGATAAACCGGCATGTTGTAGGGGATGAAAGAGCCCTACAGGAAAGGAAGCAGCGAATCCATCCTGGCCCCGAGTCTAGCAGGCGACACCGCGAGGTGTCGTTTGAAGCGTAGACAGGGGTATCGGTGGGCCGGGCTATTGAGCTTCGAAAAGCCGATGGAACAGGATGCCGACTCCGTTCCGGTAGGGAGGAAGGCAACACGGCAACCACGTGAATCGCGAGTGGACTGTCGGTCCTGCGTAGTCTAAGAACCCGCGCACGCTGAGAAACAACATGCACGAGAACCGGGAGATCTCCTGTACGTCTTGGTCGAAAGAACAAGACCGGTCCGCGAAGGCCATAAACCGAACGGCGGACATGAACGTACAGGAGAAGTCGGACTGTGCCGTAGTACCCGTGAACCAGTCGAACAAAGAAGAGCGATCTTCGGCGGAGACTGGGGAGGGAAGGGCACAGACTGAGGAGAACATCATTCAATCACGCATGCGCCCGACACAGAGCGGGAAGCGTATGTCCCAGGGATTGGACGGTGTGCGGCAAGCGGCAAGAAAGAGGAAGCAGGAACGGTTCACCGCTTTGCTCCACCATCTGAACGTCGGACTCCTCTGCGAGAGCTTTTACGCACTCAAGCGTCAGGCTTCTCCCGGAGTCGATGGCGTGACGTGGCAGGAGTATGAGACCGGATTGGAAGATCGGCTCGTTGATCTGCACAGTCGGGTGCATCATGGAGCGTATCGAGCCCAACCCTCACGACGAGTCTATATTCCGAAGGCTGACGGGCGACAACGTCCGTTAGGCATCGCGGCACTGGAGGACAAAATCGTTCAACAGGCCGTGGTGACGATTCTCAACCAGATCTATGAGATCGACTTCAAAGGCTTTTCGTACGGGTTTCGACCCGGTCGCAGCCCGCATCAAGCGCTGGACGCGCTGACGGCGGGCATCCAATGGAAACGAGTGAACTGGGTGCTCGATGCGGACATTCGTGGCTTCTTGGATATGGCTTCATACTGCCCCCAGATTCATGAAGTACTCTCAAACAGGTTCGGGTGATCGTCCACCACTCTGATTCGTAAGCCTTTACGACGTCCACGGGTTACTAACAAAGCTTCGAGCTCGCCACGCTTTACACGCTGCAACACGGTTTGGCGTGACACCCCAAGTTTCATCGTTGTTTCCAGCATGGGCAGATAGTCGGGCGGTGCTTGCTCGACAAAGCGTGCCCGCAGCTCATCGGTGATACGAATCTGCCAGGGCGCACCGGGCGTTACTTGCTCACCGGCGATGAAACCATCATTCAGCCAGCGATGAATAGTGGAAGTGTTGATTCCCAGGATCTGCGCGGCTTTGCGAATCGTTGCCAGCTCCCCCGTGGGGGGCTCCACCGGCCGTCGGAATCGGGGAATGTTTCGATAGCGGCGGAGGCAGCCGACCTGATGAGCAGTAAAGCGTTCTCCGGTCGCCGTTTTTCGACCTTGACGATTCAGGATGCCGGCGATGACATCGTCGGAGTAATGAACAGCCAGGCGACGGAGCAAGGAGAGGGTATCTTCTTCGGTGCGTAGGCCACGCGGCTGGGAGCGCGGCAAGGAGAGATCTAGTTCGGTGAGCGTGCCGCCACGCCAGCGCAGAGTGAGATGAGCACGACGTTCGGGCCGATCGACGGTAACAATCACTTCTTCCAGTAGAGTGCGCAAAAGCTCTTTGCGATCGCGATCCGTGGTGGTAGGCGCTGTCCAGACTTTGTTCAAATCGGAACCGAGAGATCGGATCTTGTTTTTTTCTTCTGGGCCCAGAGCGCGAGGGCGTTGTTGTTCCCGCCGCTGGAGTTCTGCTTCGGCAGCAGCGAGATCGCGCAAACGTTTTTCCCATTCTGTTTCCAACCCGCGCGCCACGAGCCGGTTTTCGGGCTCGACCGCACGATACTGGCGCTCCGCACGTTCTGCTTCGTAGCGAGCACGTTCCACCGCCAGGCGCCACTGACCGAGAGCTGCATCCTGGTCCGCTTCGAGTTGCTGTAGGGCAAGTTGCGTTGCTTCCACAGCCGCGGGCGTCACCGTTCGGAGAAAGGCCTCAACCACTGCCTGATCGATTTGCACGCCGCCGACGTTGAGACAGTACACGCCGCGTCCCTGGACGATATCCTTGCCGGAGCAATGGTAGCCGGGCGAGGAGTTTCTGCCGCGATAGTGAGTATGGAGTCGGCGGCCACACTTTCCACACGTGGCCAGGCCTTGCAGCAGCGCAGCGCCTTCTCTCACGGCACCTCCTGCTTGATGAGGTTGCGGATGAATGTTGGTGTCGATGCGGGCTTGGTTGGCTTGGAACATTGCCCAATCGATGAAGCCGGGATGGTGCTCGGGCAGAAGCACGGACCACTCGGCCATGGGCAAATGACGAGTTCGTCTTCGGAGCATTCCTTGTTCATCGACATAACGTTGATGACGAGATTTTCCGTAGGCGTAAGCGCCAGCATACACCGGATTGGTGAGCACGTGATGGATGGCAGTGTAAGTCGGAGCGACCCAACGGATCTCACTTTTCATGTGGGCTCGCAGAGGGAAGGAAATACCCTCGGAGCGGAACCAAAGCCAGACCTTGCGGACCGATCCAAGTTCCGTGAATTTAGAAAAGACCGTGCGGAGGGTGCTGACGACGGCTTCGTCGGGATGAAAACGAACTTCGCCGTCCTCTTCTCCCCAAACGAAACCCACGGGTAACCCTCGGCGCAGTTCGCCGCGTGCGGCCTTATTGCGGATTCCACCGTCGAGTCGTGCACGCAGGATGTGCAGTTCTGCTTCCGACATAGTGCCCTTCAATCCGAGCACGAGACGATCGTTGAACAGTGCCGGATGATACACACCATCGCTGTCTCCGATCAGAGTGTCGGTTATGCCGCACAGATCGAGCAAGCGATACCAGTCGGCATTGTTGCGCGCCAGGCGGGAGACTTCCAGGCCGAGCACAATGCCCACATGCCCCAGAGCAACCTCTGCCGTCATATGCGCAAACCCGGAACGCTGCACCGATCCAGAACCGGATAAACCAAGATCTTGATCGATGACGATCACTTGTTCCTTGGCCCAGCCCAGCTCGCAGGCTTTCTCGACCAAAGCGTACTGGCGAGCGGTGGACTCACGGTTGTACTCGACCTGCGAAGGACTGGATTGGCGAATATAGACGAAAGCAGCGCGTTGGGTATGACTTGGTTTTACTTTGCTGAAATCATTCATGGCCCTTCTCCTCGTTATGACGTAGGGTTGCGTTCGCGATGAGGCGCGCCAGGATGTTGATCGCGAGAAGCTTGTGTTCGTCGTGCAGTGTTTCCCACGGATAGGTTTCGTCGAGAAGAAGATCGAACAGGTTCCGATTGTTTTCTTGCAATGGGGCCCTCCTTCGTTGCCGGGGAGTTGCCGTTCTCGCTTTGCAGTGCAGCGAGGCGACTGAGGAGAGCGTCTACGACGGCGCGTGCGTGAAGCAAGTCTTCCAGAGAGCCGAGGATTGCGGCCGTCTGTGCAGAGCGAACTTGTTGAGGTTGTGCCGTCGAGGCAAGATCTGTCCAGTCCACAGGGATCAGAGATTTACTGCCATCGGGCAAGATCAGAACGAGATGCAATCGACCTTTGCGATGAATCGATCCAAGAACGTCGAGCGCCCTGCCTTCGAACGGATGGCGAGCACGGACAACGGTGACTCTCTCGGGAAGGTGCTGATGATGGGTAGTGTGTCGTGGCTTCCTTCGACAACATGAACCACGAGTGGACAGTGAAGTTCATCGAGCATCGCGTGGCTGATCGCCGGATACTTCGCCTGATCCAGAAATGGTTGAAGGCAGGAGTTTCGGAAGATGGTCAGTGGTCGGAGACGATGGTCGGTACACCGCAAGGAGCAGTTGCTTCACCGCTGCTCGCCAACGTGTACCTGCACTACGTCTTCGATCTATGGGTCGAGGTCTGGCGCAAGAAAGTGGCGAAGGGCGATGTGATCGTCGTTCGCTACGCCGATGATCTTGTGCTTGGCTTTCAACATCGAACGGACGCTGAGCGATTCCTTCGGGAGTTTCGGGATCGATTGGCCAAGTTCGGTTTGGAGTTACACGCGGACAAGACACGACTGATCGAATTCGGGCGGTTCGCCGCTCGAAACCGGAAGCAGCGTGGCGAGGGAAAACCTGAGACCTTTACATTTCTGGGTTTCACTCACTTCTGTGGGCAGCGCATCAGCGACAAGGCTTTCATCGTCTGGCGGATTACGGCGAAGAAGCGAATGGTCGCGAAACTCAAAGCCATCAAGGCCGAGCTTCAATGCCAAAAGCATCATCGTACGACCGCGGTCGGTGCATGGCTTCGCCAGGTTGTGCTGGGCTACTACCAATACCATGCCGTTCCAGGGAACTCGACTCAGTTGCGCATCTTTCAACGTCGCGTTTGCTGGTTGTGGCGGAGCGTCCTTGTCCGTCGCAGCCAACGCGCACAGGTGCGATGGGCTCGTCTCTCCCCAGTCTTGACCCGGTGGATTCCTCAACCCGCATTCTGCATCCCTACCCTGATGCACGCTTCGCCGCTACCCATCCACGGTAAGAGCCGTATGCGTAAACGCGCTTGTACGGATCTGTGCGGGGGGCGACCAGCGATGGTCGTCCCTACCGCGACAGTTGGACCACGGCAAGCAGGTCGGGCCATAAGTCGGCTTCTGTGAAGTCAAAATTCATGGGAATTTGGCAAAATTGTCCCAGGCGTGTTCACGCCTGTGCTCGCCAAACACTCAAAGTCGTTCTCGGTTATCGACTGCATCAGTCGGCGTGGATCGCATGCAGAGAAATTTTGAGCCGATGCGACAGCAAGTAGAGCTTTGGCAAAAAGGCGAGCTCACCGACGTGACCGCGAAGGTCGTCATCTACGAGGCCTTTGTCGAGGGCAAGCTCGATGCTCCAAAGCATCTTGCTCGCATCGTCCACGATCTCTACTTCACGCCGACATACGATAATTTCCGGCCACGAACAATCTGGAGCCTCTCGAATGCGTTCACCTCTGCATTCAAGGAACTGGACCCGATTCCGCAGTTTAAGGCCACTGCGAAGCTGGGCGGGTTCCCGAAGGCGCGGTTCTCCGGGTCGTTCTAGCTAGCTTCTGATTATCCGGTTGGTTCAGCAACCCCCAATCGGTTGTGGTTGAGGTCTTTAGCTCCTCGAATCTGCTCATACTCGGTTGATTTGTGGCCGGTTCCGAGACCAAGAAGGGTCTGAAATGCGGCAGCCGGCGTCTTGCGGCGATTGTGCCGAAAAACGAACTCGTCGAGGTATACCTGGAGTTGGGCCTTACTCACACCGTGGTAGGTGCCGATGAGCCACTGCTGGAGGTTGCCAATGGCTCGATCGGCAAGTGGAACGGCGGACTTCGCACCTTTTCGTAGCTCCGAGCGGAGCGGCTGGATGCGAGCGACATGTTTAAAGCCGGCCTCAACCAGACCTGCGAAACTCTTGAGGCCGTCGGTATAGATGGTGGAACCAGGTGCGACGTTCCGGGTGAGTACCGGGATTATCGTGCTGGCCTTGAAGTCGGGAATCACACTCATGCGAGCCCGACCGGACGCGTGACCACGCTTTTCCACCGCCACCAGAACGAGAGCCGCTCGTCGATCCTTGAGTTGCCGGCTCCCTTGCAGCCCGGCTTGCTCGCCGCCAACCCACGTGTCATCAACCTCTACCTCGCCGCGCAGGGGCTCCCGAGCCGCATTCACCATGGCCCGGCGGAGCTTGTGAAGCATCATCCATGCGGTCTCGTAACTGGAAAGACCGAGTTGACGCTGGAGAAGCAGGGCGGACACGCCACGCTTGTCAGTGGTCATCAGATACGCCGCCCAGAACCAGTGGGTCAATGGAATCTTGGTCCGGTGAAGCACTGTCCCGGATGTCAACGAAACCTGGTGCCGGCATTTGGTGCATTGGTGACGCCCTTGGTTCACCAATTCATACGCTCTTTCGTGCCCGCATCGCGGACAACTGAACCCATCCGGCCAACGGCACCCCGTCAAATACTGCTGGCAAGCATCCTCTGTGGCGAAGTCGGTCTGAAACTGACGAAGCGTCTTGGGGAACGGGGGTCGGGCCACCCCAATACACTACCCATTGGGGCTTGCTGAAGCAACCGGATAATCAGAAGCTAGCTAGGACGCCTAACTGCATTGTGTCGGTGCGGAATTCGGTCCTGTATACATCTGGGGCTTTGATATCGGCCAAGCTCGATATCGATGAACGCCCGCTGTGCGCAACTTTTCATATGTCCTTAACACAAGCTCAACGTTACTTCCTTACCTTCACGAGATCGGTTGTGAGGCCTCGGACGGGATGATTACCTCGGTCGCACTCCGCCTCACGGAGGGATTCGTGAGGAACCTTTTAGAAGGAAAGGAATTCCGGTATGAGATTGTTCAGGTTCGATGAGCTGAGCAAGCTGATTGTTCTCGCGTGGGCCATTCTGGTCCTTGCGAATTTTGCAAACGCGCAACGTAACGACGATGACGATGAGAAGTCGCCGACGCCGCCTGGTCTCTATATAACACCAACGGCCTTAGCTGACGCCGTCCAGCAGCCACTGAACCCCGGCCTCACCAATTATCCTAACTTCGTCGCGGGTGAGGCGGTAAAGGCGGTGGTAAGTCCGGATGGCAATACGCTGGCGATCCTCACAGCCGGGATGAACTCGCTGTATGACTCTACCGGTGTGGTCGACAGAGCGGCTTCAACACAGTTCCTCTTTCTGTACGACGTTGCAGGTGCGAATAAGAAGAGCCCTGTCCTGCAGCAAGTCATCCAGCAGCTCAATGCGCACGTTGGTCTGGTCTGGGTGCCAAACAGCCAGACGGTGTATGCATCGGGCGGCTGTGACGATGCGGTGTACGCCTACAGCAACAACGGCACCAGTTTCGTGCTAAGCAGCAAGATCAGTCTTGGCCACGCCCCAAGTGGCTGTGTCTCCAATGCTGCCAATCGGACCGGCCTCGGTCTCGGCGTCGAGCCCAACGTAGCGGGGCTTGCCATTTCAGCCGACGGCAAAACGCTCGTCGCCGCCAACAACTATAACGATTCGATTAGCGTAATTGACACTGCGACCGGAACAGTGCGCTACGAATACGATCTACGGCCCTATGCAACTTCAGGCGCCGCGAACGGCACCAAGGGCGGCACGTTCCCCTATTCCGTCGTGTTGAATGGCGCCACCGCCTATGTCGGCTCCGATCGAGATCGTGAAGTCGTCGTTGTCAACGTTGGCCAAACCGCCGCCTCATTAGTCGGCCGCATCCAAACGGATGGCAATCCAAACGGCATGACGCTGAGCGCAGGCGGTTCAACGCTTTACGTTGCGCAGGATAATCAGGATCAGGTTGCAGTCATTGACACAGCAACCAACAAGATCACCCACAAGATCGACACACGTGGTCCGGTCCATCTCAATTTTCCCGAGAACACAACGGGTGCTGCTCCGACGGCGGTCGCCGTTAATCGCGTCAACAAATTGCTTTATGCAGTTAACGCGGGTTCGAACTCTATCGCAGTGATACCGCTAAGTGGCCCACACGCTTTCCGCACGATTGGTCTTATCCCGACTGCATACGACCCGACTGATATCGCATTCAGCGCCGACGGTGGCTGGATGTATATCATCAACGGCAAGAGCGACACAGGTCCCAACCCCGGCTATGGGTACGGCAACTTCGCCTTTATCAAGTACATCACGCCGCCGGGCGGGCCCTTCCCGGGCGGCAATGCGGCAGAGTCTGCTAAGCTCAACGCGAACAATCAGTATCAATTTCAACTGGAACACGCAACGCTTGTCAGCGCTCAGGTTCCCGATAGCGACGACCTATGGGATTTGACGTCACGAGTAGCGGCCAACAATGGATACCGAGTGGAACCCTCCGACTCGGATTCGGATGTAATGAAATTCCTCCATTCGAAAATCAAGCACATTATTTACGTCGTGAAAGAAAACCGCACGTTCGATCAGATTCTCGGTGATCTAGGCAATGGTTCCAACGGCGATCCTTCGCTGGCTCTCTTCGGCGAACTCGTGACGCCCAGCTTCCATCGCATGGCGCGGAGCTTCGTGACCCTGGACAACTTCATGGACCCTGGCGACGGATCGATGGACGGCTGGTCCTGGTCGATGCGTGGCAGGGTGACGAATACGGAGACAATCACGCAGCAGATCAACTATGCGCGCGTGAACCGCGGCCTCTCGTACGACGGGGAAGGCCAGAACCGGAATATTCCAAGCAACCTGGATACCGTGGCCGGGCGCGACTTTTTCTTTGACCCAACCGGCGCCACTACGCCCTATAGCAACAACACTTCGTCGCTCAAGGGCGGCACCGCCAACATTTTGGCTGGTGACGGTGACCATGCCGCCACCGACGGCCCGACAGGTTATCAGCAGGGGTACATCTTCAACGCGGTGTTGAACGCCGGCGGAACTGTTCGCAACTACGGCTGGATGGCCAACACCCCGGGCAGTATCGGAACAATCGCAAACCCCATCTCCGATCCTTTCGCCGCAGGCATCGTCCAGACAACGGCGGCCAATCAACTTATCTATCAGAACGGATTCTATGATCCGTACTTCCGCGCTTACGATCAGGCCTACCCCGATTTTTGGCGTTTCAACGAATGGAACCGCGAGTTCCAGCAATTTGTTGCCAACGGCAATCTGCCGACGCTCGAGATGATCCGCGGCCTCAGCCACGATCACACGGGTAGCTTCAGTTCGGCGCTGGGTGGAGTCAATACGCCGGAATTACAACAGGCGGATAACGACTACGCTGTCGGCCTGCTGGCCCAAACCGTCGCTCACAGCCCTTACGCAAAGGACACGCTAATCATTGTCATCGAAGATGACTCTCAGGACGGAGCGGACCATGTGGATTCTCATCGCGCCACCACCTACTTCGTTGGCCCGTACGTGAAGAAGAATGCGGTGGTGAGCACCCGCTACAGTCAACCTAGCGTTCTCCGCACCATCGAGGACATCCTGGGCACCGAGCATCTGAACCTGAACACCTACTATGCGCGGCCCATGGCGGACGTGTTCGATACCAAGTCCAAGTCCTCAGTCAAGTGGACTTTCAATGCCGTGGCATCGACGCTTCTCAAGGCGACCACGCTTGGACTGGATCCGACGAAGGTGCAGTTCGCCGCCGGTCCTGACTTAAAGCCAACTCATGACGCGAATTACTGGGCGGAGAAAACCCGCGGCTTCGACTTCTCCGAGGAAGACCGGGTTCCGGCCGAACTCTACAACAAGATACTTTGGGAAGGTCTGAAAGGAACGGCTGCTCCCGTTACCCAAACCCACGAAGAGAAGAAAGGTAGTTAGGCTACATCGACTCTCAAATCGGTGGGACCCATGGGTCCCACCGATCGCATCAGGCTCAATGGAGGGTGGAATTCTGTTGGCTGAACTGGGCAAGCGTCGGGGCACGCACATTGTTTTTGTAATGCTTCCGACTTCAGGAGTCGATTCACGAGCTGTTTACACTCTCTTCACGCAGCAGCAACGTTGACCCCTTACTCTGTGACGCTGCGGCCGCGATTACTCATCTTCCCAGGTCAATTCCAACGATCCGTAACGTGCCTGCGCAGCAAGTCCGGATGTTAACTGGTGGAAATCTTAGTTGTTGTTGTCAGCTCATAGGATCATGTCGGCCCCGTCGGGGTGGCGATCCCCGCCGGGACTTGCGAAATGCTATTAAACCGACGTTCAACGCAAAGGATAGGTGACTTATGCGATTCCAGACACTGCAGAAATTCTCCGCCGGGGTGCTCGTATTCTTGTTGTGCCAGCCGCCGTCTTTACTGTTAGCGGAAGACAAGCCCGGCCATCATCGAGCCCTCGTCAACAAATACTATATTTCGTCCGACCGTGAGCCCAAGATGTCGCACACCGCGCTGGTCGAGCATCTTCGGAAGAAGGTTAAGTACGTTTTCGTTTTGTACCAGGAGAACCGCTCGTACGATTCGTATTTCGGCACATTCCCGGGAGGTGAGGGACTGTTTGCTCACCCGGCGGCGCAAACTCCGGGTTTCTCCCAGCAGTTGATCAACACTGATGGCAGCCTGACCACCATTCAACCCTTCCGCATCGGGCCGCAGGATCGGTGCCCGGCTTCTACCGTCAACGGCGTGATCACGCCCACGGCATGCTATGCGGCCGATACCGATGACATCGACCACTCGCACCCGCGCACCGTTGCGAAAATGGACATCCAGAGTAACAGTCCTCTGATGGATCAGTTTGCTGTCATCGAGGAAAGGAAGTACAGTCCGACCGGTAATCCGAGCCTGAAGGCAAAACAAATGGGCGAATTGGCCATGGCGTACGAGGACTGCGATACGATTCCTCTCCTGTGGGGATATGCTGACAAATTTGTACTTTTTGACCATATTTTTGAGACATTGACGGGTCCCTCAACCCCTGGAAATCTCGCGATCATCGGCGCTCAGGCTGGCCAAACTCAGTGGGTGCGTCACCCCGACCAAGGCTATACAGATAACGGAGCTTCCGCTCCCGGTGTGCCCGTTTTAAACGACAACGATCCTTTCTGGGGATCGCCATCCGACCCCACTCCACCCGCGGACAAGATAGCGGTGAATCCCACCGACTTCCCCGGGTATGGCACTCAGATCAACCTAACGTTCGCTACGATTCCGCTCACTCTTGCGGGCGGGAACTTACAAAAGGTGGTGAAGGCGGATACCAACGCTGCCGACTTGGATGATGTCGAGGAGGATGTGGATTTCATCTCCTCGCTTAAAGCGGCGACCGTGCCGTTTGGTTGGTACGAGGAAGGCTACGACAAGGAACCCACCGATCCCGGTCCTGAGGATGCCAACGGGACACACGCGTCCTACATTACTCACCACAACGGGCCGCAGTATTTCGGCTACATTTCCAACAACCCGAAAATGCGCAGCCAGCTTCACGGGCTTGCGGACTTCTTTACCGCCGTGGAAACGAAGACGCTTCCAAAGGAGGGCGGCGTCTTTTTCGTCAAAGGTGGTTATCAGAACATCTTCAATTTGAAGCCGGTCGATCCGGACACGACCGTGCAAAAGAACTTCCTTGGGGACGATGATCATCCAGCTTATTCGGATGCTCAGATCAGCGAAGCCATGGTGGCGGAGGCCATTAACAAAATCGCTGCGAGTCCATATTGGTCACAAAGCGCGATTATCGTGACCTGGGACGACTCCGAGGGCGACTACGACCACCTTCAGCCCCCACTGCGCAATTACGGCCCGGATAACAGCTTAATCAGCAATGGCCCTCGAGTTCCGCTGCTGGTGATTTCACCTTACGCTCGCACCAATTACGTTGCGCAGGCGCAGGGAAGTCAATCCTCGGTAGTGAAATTCATCGACAAAGTGTTCAATCTGCCGGCGCTCGCGCTGCTGCCGGATGAATTGAGTGCACGCAAGCAGGGCGAGCTGGAATTCGGACAAAAAGATTTGGGACCAGAAGATGCGCTGACACCCGGCATCACCGATCTGGTCTCCGCTTTTAGTCCGTCTCGATTGATCGGGAAGACAGATCCGTTGCCGCCAGATTACGTCAAGGTTTCTGACGCGCTTATCCAAACTCTTCCTCAGGCGTGGGGTTTCGGCGGATGCCAATATCTTGGAATCACGACCACCGATCGCCAGCAGGGGATCACAAATCCTATTCCCAGCGACTTCAATACTCGGCCGAAAACGAATCCGAATTAAGTTGCGATAGCTCGGGCTGGCATCTCGTGCCGGCCCGAGCGCTTCCGCCTCAGACAAGGGAACAACGTCAAGTCAACAACCGGCAAGTCACAACTTGAAGATTGTGGCCACGCGGTCAGAAAAACGCGCTTTCACTGGGCGGTATCTGCCTGGCTCCGCTCTTGCCGAGAGCTTTCCTTGGTTAAGACCCAATAGAGATGGCGATCATGCATGCTCATATGAGAACTCTCGGTTTACTCAGATTCGATCTTTGCTTCTTTCTTGTCTTCGTTCTGTTGCCGGCTATACTTCGCGCTGACGATGCAAGGCCAAGTGAAAGCACGACAGGTGAAGCTGCGCCTGTGTCGTATTCGGATCTCTACATCAAGGTGCAACTCGAGAGTAGTTTGAAACCTTCGGCGTTGAAGCCGGGAGATGTGGTGGAAGGAATACTCTCTCGCAATGTGTATCTGCGAGGCACCCAACTGTTCCCGGCCGGCAGCCGTGTGAGCTTGGTTGTCGATAGATTGGAACGGCGGCGGAGAGCTCCGAACGATCACTGGCCTTGGGTGATCAAAGTGTTTACTCCTCGGTACGAAACGTATCCGACATTCCAGTCGGCGCGAGTGTTACTGGCGGACGGCAGGGAAGTACACATGCGAGTATCCCTGTTGTCGATCGGTCAGGAAGTTGAGGTGCGGGCCACGGCGAGAAAAGGAAAGTCGGGGCGGTATCCCGACAGCCTAGGGGCGACGGACTCGAACTTGGCGGCGCCGCCCGCAGCCTCTCAGAAGAAGGTTGAAAAAGGCCCTAAGACCTCAACCTCCTCCACGATGGCCAACTTCGAGGCAGTTATCGTGAAAAGCGAGGACCGGTCCCCGATCCTCCAAGAGCAGCCTCCCGCTTCACCCGAGGACACTGTAACCGTTGCCGCAGGAACCCAGGCCAAAGTCATTCTTCTCGGCAGTGTCGCCGCCTCCAAGAGCCGCGCGGGAGACCGCTTTCAAGCCCGTCTCGTCGAGCCGATTTACGCGGGCCACACCCTTGTGCTGCCAGAAGGAAGTGTTTTCGAGGGCAAAGTCACGAAGAGCAGGGGTCCGCGCATGCTGAGCCGCTCAGGTTCTGTTCTGCTGTCCTTCACAGGCGTGACCAGTTCCGTCGGAAAGCCCGAACCGATTGCGGCTTCGGTTACGGGAGTGGAACTAGACCGGCGATCGCATACAAGAGTTGATTCTGAAGGACAACTCCGTGGCGATCGGCCTGGCAAGGCCTGGATGCTAATGAATATGGGAGTGACTGGAGGAATCTCCAAGGAGACCGACGACGCAGCACAACTGCTGATCGAAGCGCTTGTTTCCTCCGCCACCGATGTTTCCACCGCAGGCACCGCCCGCATTGCCGGGGCCTGCGCGTCGGGTCTATTCATGCTTACAAGGCATGGCCGCGATGTGGTGCTGCCCAAGTTCACCGAGATCGACATCATGTTCGACCGGCCGGCGGTGTTGCGTACGACTCAATCGCTGCCAGCCGCGGAGAGCAGCATGCAAACACAGACAGCGACGTTCGGTCAGCTTTTAAGGCAAACCTGCAGGCAGTGGCCATCCTGCTACTAATGGCGAATGCAGCAAAGCGTAACTGTCGGTTGTCCCGAGCGGGCTTCCGTCCAGAATTCCGCCTTCACTGCATGGGGTGGGTGTTGGATCTGGGCCCATCGGCAACGCCGGCACGGACGTGTTTGGATTATTGAAATTCAGCGCGAGGGCCAGATTGTTGATCGCTGCATCCCGCTTGGTCAGCGGCTTCAGCCCCCATCGCCACTCAATCAACTTCAAGATCGAGGTGTGATCGTAAAGATGCGAATCAATTGTTGGATTCGCGGGATTTCCGCGGCTAAACGGGGAAGCCACAATCACGGGCACCCGGCATCCCAGGAGCGCCTTACCGTTCACGAGATCTGGGTCGATGTTGTTAGGTGCGATCACACGCCACGCGGATGCCCTAAAGAGCGGCCGGCAATGCGCTCGGGTGTGAGTTGGTGTATGCGCTGGTGCCAAAGGCGAACACTCTCCATGATCCGGTCGAAGAGCGGGCGCGCTCCCAGGCCAGGAAACAGGTACTGGGCTTCGAACACTCGATGGCACTCGAGGATCAAGCCGTGGGCCGCGTCGATGAAGCAGTGGAAGCGGAAACCAAGCGACTGCTCAGAAAGCGTGGCGTACGGTGAGTCTCTTCACCGAGGGAGCTCTGTCGGCCGATGAACGGGCCGATCTCATTCCCAATCTGGCGACCAAGGAAGAGTTTAACGAGTGGGGACGACAGAACATTCTCGAAGCGTATGCGTGGGCACTCGCACCCAACAATCTTCGCCGGCGTGATCCTCTTGTCGAGTCATACATAAGAGATCTCCATCTGCGTATGTTCGATCAGACCTGGAGGTGGGCTGGAGCTTATAGAACCACCGAAAAGAATATGGGTGTTCCCCACCATGAAATCCGCGAGAGACTCGCCGCCCTGCTTGGGGATGCGCGCTATTGGCTGGAACACGGAACCTATGCTCCGGATGAACTCGCCGTCCGCTTTCATCACCGCTTGGTTTTCATTCACCCTTTTGCGAACGGCAATGGTCGCCATGCGCGCCTAATGGCGGACGTGCTGGCCCAGAGACAAGACAGGCCAGTTTTTACTTGGGGTGGCGCGGACCTGGTGCGCGCCGGTGACTTCCGTCAACGTTACATTGAAGCGCTGCGCGCAGCCGATGCGCATGATATCGGACCCCTTCTGGCGTTCGCGCGCTCTTGAGAACCTCACAGAAGAATACCTGCGCACCTATTCCCGTCCGGAGATCGGCCATCAACGCAGCTTTGTCAATCTGAGAGAAAGTTCCTACAAACGTTGCTGCTCGTAAATCTCCTGACGTGGCAGCGGTCGACGATGCATCGACTGAATCGTCGGAACACAAAAGAAAGGAAAAGGAGGCTAGACCATGAGCCAAAGTTTTCGGCCGGTGAAGGAAATCTGGAATATGCACTCCTCCTGCTTTGTTGAACCCGAAGAGTTGATTGCGCTGCTCCACGACCTTGCCGCCAGAGTGGGAACGGCCAGCGACGAACACGAATACGGAGACAACATGGCAGTCGGTTGAAGACGGCAAAAAGGTTCTGGACTACATAGAGGCAGACGAACGCTTCAATGCCGCCAGTTTCAAGGACAGCATGGAAGAGCGAGGGATAGTCATCGACAAGAATGACCTGACCAGTCTGATCGACAATATGCGGAGCCTGGTAAAGCAGTGGCGGAATTCCGTCGGAGAACGTGGTGAGTTGGTGTTCTACATCGATGCTTGTTGAACCCAGCAGACGTGGCAACGAGAAAGTCTGCTCCGATTCTTGAATCCCGCATTTCCGTTGTATACTCCAGGCGCAAAGATAAGGCCTGGGTCTTCGCTTGGAGTAAGGTGTGACAGCAATCCTCAATGTCCAAGTAACCCGATTCCGATTGCGATGACTCCTTCCACCGACAAGAATGTCTTGGATGTGCCGCCTCCGCTTCGGCGTGTTTACGAATGGTGGAAAGCGCTCTTCGTGCCCGCCACTGTTTTAGCAGCTCTTGCAGGTTACTTCTTCGGACCCGACGTAGGGTGGGTAGTGGCGGCGCTGTGCGTCGGGTTCTTAGTTGTGCTCCACGTATTGATTTTCGTCACGGGCCGAAATCTTCGAGCCACCGACTTGGCAGAAGAATTTCTTTCGACATCGGACTACACCAATGCGGAAGAACGCCAAAAGGCGCTCCGGGAACTACGCAGTGCCAAAAGGTCCGCCAAAGTGCTCTTCGGATTCCTTTTTTTGGTAGCCGCCGCAGCGATCGTGCTGCTCTTGTACCAACCGATCTATCGCATCTTACGAACTATTGAGTATTGAATAATATAGTGACAGACTGCGGGATTTTGTGCTACTCTGCGTTCATGGGAAACCCTGCGGGAGTGCGGCGCGATTTTCAGAAGTTGGAAGAGCGGCGGTTGTTGGGCGCCCGACTGTTGCGCCAGGGAATGCACCCGGCCGAGGTCGCGCGGCAAGTCGGGGTGCACCGACAGTCGGTCAGTCGCTGGGAGCGGCAACTGCAGCGGGGCGGAGTGCGGGCGCTGAAGAAAGCCGGGCGCGCCGGGCGCAAAGCGCGCTTACGCCCGGAAGACTTACGGCGCATCGAGCGCGGTCTGAAACGCGGACCGGAGGCCCTGGGGTACGAAACCAGCCTGTGGACCTCGTGGCGCGTGGCCCATCTGATCGAGCAGGAATGTAGGGTGAGGTACCACCCTTCGCAAGCTTGGCGGATTCTGCGGCAACTGGGTTGGAGCTGCCAGCGTCCGGTGGGACGGGCGCTGGAACGCGACGAGGACAAGATCCGGTTCTGGAAGCAGCAGCGTTGGCCGGAGATTAAAAAAAAGCCCGAAAAGAGGGGCGCACCATCGTCTTCATCGACGAAAGCGGACTGAGCGAGCGCCCACACCGCTGCCGGACCTGGGCGCCACGGGGACAGACGCCGGTGCTGCAATATCACTTCAACTGGAAGATGCTGTCGGCCATGGCCGGCGTGACCTGGTGGAACTTTTACTTTCGGCTGTTTCCCGGTGCCATCCGCAGTCCGCAGATCATTGAGTTTCTCACGCATCTGCTGCGCCACATCCCCGGCAAGCTGCTGATCGTCTGGGATGGACTGCCGGGTCATCGCAGTCGCGCAACCTGGGAGTTCATCCGAGAGCAGCGCGGGCGCTTGTGGGTGGAGTTTCTTCCCGGTTATGCGCCGGAACTAAATCCGGTCGAGTATCTGTGGTCGCACTGGAAGCAGCACGAGTTGCCCAACCTGTGCCCGCAGAACTTCGGGCAGTTGAGCCAATATGCTCGCCAAGCGCTCCGCCGGATGCGCAAACGGCCTACCTTGGTGATTGCCTTCTGGCGGCAGGCAGAACTGTTTCCGCTGTAACTATATTATGCAATCCTCAATAAGCAGAGCAAAAAAACAGCCAGGCCCAGCTTGCAACTGAGGTGAAGGATGTCTCAGTTTCGCAAAGATGTCTTCACGGGACGATGGGTGATCGTGGCCGAAACCGAGGCGGTCCGAACCGGAAATTTCAGCTTTAAGAAATTCACCCGCGAAACCACATTTTGTCCCTTCTGCGAAACCCATGAAGCTTCTACGCCGCCGGAAATCTTCGCCCTCAGACCTGGCGGTTCGCCGGCGAATGGGCCGGGGTGGACGGTCCGCGTCGTCCCCAATTCGCAGCTTCGGCTAAGGATTGAAGGGGATCTGAGTCGAAGGCCGGAAGGTTTTCACGACATGATGAACGGTATAGGAGCCGATGAGGTTATCGTCGAAACGCCAAGACACGACCGCAGTCTGCATGAACTGGATGTGAACGAAGTTGCGGATGTGATCCGGACATGGGTTGCCCGCATTGTCGATCTGCAGCGGGATAAGCGCATTCGCTACGTGTTGATCTTCAAAAACCATGGCGAAGAAGCCGGCGCCCACACCATCACCCATTCCATTTCTCAGCTCATGGCTCTCCCGGTCACTCCGCGTGTCATTAAGGCCAAGCTTATGGCTGCGCAAGACTACTACTCGCGCAAAGAGCGCTGCATATATTGCGACGTGCTGCACCAGGAACTGACAGAGCGGAAACGTCTGGTGGCCGAAAACGCCGACTTCGTGTCGCTCGCACCCTTCGCCTCACGCTCCCCATTCGAACTGGGGGTGTTCCCTAAATTTCACAGCAGCGCCTTCGGCCGCATCAGTTCCGCACAAATCGAAAACCTGGCGCAGCTCTTGCGTGATGTCTTGCAAAGACTGGACAAAGCTCTGAGTGGCCCGCCCTACAACCTAGCGCTCCAGGATCGGCCATTCCTGCGTCTTCGAGAAGGCTACTGGAAAACCATCGAAGAGGATTTCCATTGGCATCTGGAGATCCTGCCACAAGTGATTGGGCTGACGGGATTCGAGCGTGCGTCCTGGTTCTTCTACAATCCTGTTCCGCCTGAACTCGCCGCTCGATGCCTCTCGGGTTGACAACGCGGTAATCTACGGTTCACGGGTCTCGCCTGACCGCTAACTAGTTCCGGCAATCTCTGTACTCAGTCGGATGATGTTCAGTCAACCGCCATGCGACGCAACAGTCTGAAGTCGTCGAGAAGCTTCGCTGTACCCAGCACCACACTGCACAGGGGATCGTCGGCGATGCATACCGGCAGGCCGGTTTCTTCGCGGATCCGCGTGTCAAGGTTTATCAGTAACGCACCGCCTCCTGCGAGCACGAGGCCACGGTCACTGATATCAGCGGAGAGTTCCGGCGGAGTGCGCTCCAAGGCCACACGGATTGCGCTCACGATGGCGGCCACGGATTCGTTCAATGCTTCGCGGATCTCGCTGTCATCCACGGTAATCGTCTTGGGGATGCCCTCAATGAGACTTCGGCCCTTGACCTCCATGGTCACCGGCTTCTCGACAGGAGCTGCCGACCCGATCTCGAGTTTGATCTGTTCGGCCATGCGCTCACCGATCAGCAGGTTATATTTCCGTTTCACGTAGTTCATGATGGCTTCGTCCATGTGATTGCCGGCAATGCGCAGCGATCGCGAATAGACGATCCCAGACATTGATATGAGCGCGACGTCAGTCGTGCCGCCACCGATGTCGACAACCAAATTGCCGCCTGGCCTGGACACGGGCATACCGGCCCCAATGGCAGCCATCATCGCCTGCTCCACGAGGTGCACCTCCGCAGCCTTGGCGCGATAGGCTGAGTCTGTCACGGCGCGCCGCTCAACTTGGGTGATTTCAGAGGGGACGCTGATGATCACACGCGGATGTACCAGCGTCCTGCGTTGATGCGCCTTTTGGATGAAGTAGGCGAGCATCTTCTCCGTGACCCTGAAATCGGCGATCACCCCATCTCTTAAAGGCTTGATCACGCTGATCTTGCTCGGTGTGCGGCCTAACATCTCTTTGGCTTCCTTACCCACCGCCCGCACTTCTCCCGTACTCTCTTCGAGCGCAACCGCTGAGGGCTCATTGACAACTATGCCCCGACCGCGGGCGTAGACGCGAGTGTTGACGGTGCCCAAATCAATCGCAAGATCCTCCGAAAACAGGCTCGCCAATGGACGCAGGTGTTCGAAGGAGATTCGCGTTGTCCACTCAGGGCGCATAAGACAACTGGTGCAGTTCTTACGGAACATGCAGACTTGGACGACAGCCAGTGCCGTGGAGGTCGGTGTTTCATCGCTGCATGCCGTCAACGTGTGCCAGGCGGAGCTTTCCTCAACAAGAAGCCGACGATAAATCCCATTAAAGCGATTGGGAAGGTCCATATGGCGAGCGGCAATGCCGCGTCGGCCGAGATGCCTATCTCTTCGTGAATCGTGAACAAGAAATAGGCTGAAGGTAGATTGCCGCCGAAGCGGTCACTGCCAGCCCGATGGAGAGAAAAAGACCGTGTTTGAGCGTCGGTTCCACGATAGCCCCGTCGAACTAGACTGTGCTCTCCTGTCCGAGTCGTTAGCTTCTGCAATCAGGGCAGTTGGCTCAACTTCTTCCTAACACGAGGACACACAATCTGCCGTGACCATACTCACCCAGCCCTATGAACCAGCCAGAGAAGGTTCACGTTGTCGATAAGATCGGCTTGGGCCAGGTCATTGCAATTCCATGGAGAAAGGAAGCCTAATATTGAGGAGGGCATTTCGCACAGGAGGCTCGTCTTGAAAGGTATCCGCCGCCACAAGCGAGGAGGCTTTTCATGAAGACGCTGATACATCTCAAGAAGTATGGGAACAGTTTTTTTCACGTTGACCAGCAGCATGTAGTCTTCTTCCTTGTCGCCGGTTTCGTGTTGGCGGCGCTGGTTGTTTTGGTGCTGGCTTCGTCGGCGATGTAAGCGAGAGAACTCGCTGTTGATGTCCCCTTCACATGAAGAGGCGATTCATGTTTCGTTGGAGTTGTACACATGTCCGCATTTCCCCCACAGCTCCCGTGGAGGCGTTTCGTTTGCCTTCTTCGTGACCTCGGCTATCGTCCACTGAGATCACACCGAGGAACACTGAGGCAGTTTATCTGTCCCACACGCAGCCCAAACCTAGTCTCATTTCACGAGCCGCATCCCGGCGACACTCTACACAAACCCGCCCTGTGCGACTCTCTTCGAACTGAAGCTCAGCACGATGAATTTCTTCAGCTTCTTGAGAGACATTGAGGATCGCAATCGTTGTCCAACACACATCGACCCTTTCAGAAGGAGGAACCATGCTAGGAGGAGCTAAGCCTAAAGGGATTTCGCTCCATATCGGATTGAATCGAGTTGACCCTATTCACTATGCAGGCTGGAAGGGAGAGCTAGGGGCCTGCGAGAACGACGCTCGTGACATGGAAACAATTGCCAGAAGCCAGGGTTTTGTCGCTCAATCGTTGCTCACGAAAGACGCAACGTCCACTGCGCTGCTGGGTCTAATCGAAAAGGCGGCGAAAGAGTTGGTCGAAGACGACTTCTTCTTGCTGACCTACTCGGGCCACGGTGGCCAAATTAATGATGCCGGGAGCGACGAACCGGACGGGTTGGATGAAACCTGGGTGCTTTTTGACCGCCAACTGGTGGATGATGAGCTGTACGCAGCCTGGTCGATGTTTCGGCCTAGCGTACGCATCCTTGTATTGGCGGACAGCTGTAACAGTGGGACGATGACAAAAGCGACGTTGCTAGACCCTGGTCCGTACATGTCACATCTCGATGCCAGGGTGCGTGCGAGCACAGGCGCAAACCTGAGACCGAGATTTCTGCCGCCGGACGTGCAGGCCAAGATTTACAAGGAGCGGGCGACCCTGTACGACGACATTCGCAAGAAGACCCCACGAAGAGAGAGAGTCAACGCGGAATGCAGCGTGATTCTGATCTCCGCCTGTCAAGACAACCAGGTAGCCATGGAGGGAATCAAGAATGGCATTTTCACTGAAACGTTGGTGAGAGTGTGGAACAAGGGCAGGTTCGCAGGCGGCTACCACCACTTCCGCAATGAGATTGCGAGTATGATGCCGCCGACCCAAAGCCCGAAATACACGATCATTGGCCATCGCGAGCGTGCTTTTGAACGCCAGCGACCGTTTTCGATTATTGTGCCGCGCGCGGCCGCCGCGGCGTGAACGCCATCGAGAGTGTTTTTCTCGGGGATGTGAAGCTGGCAAGCATCAAAGAAGGGCCTTGTCATCGCGGATTGTACAAATCGTGGGCCCTGCGCAAGGAGTCAGTGATCGAAACAAGTCCGGTCCGATTCGACCGTAAGAGTGCGACACTGTTAGGAGTTCGATTGCTTCCACTTCAGAGCTGGAGGGACTTTCCAGCGCCGTTAGTTGGAAGAGAGCGTTGGTATACGCTTCAAGTTCCGCGTCATTGTGTATAATGTGGGGAGCGCCTTGCGCAATCATTTCCGCAGGGTTTGCGAGGCCTGTGCTCATCTTGTTCCAAACCTCCCGTGTAGCTGCTTGTCGTCTTCTGACGAACCCAATTCATGGGATTAGCCGACTCGTCGCAAGGGATAAGCCCATAGCGTTGTCCGTGTTTGTAGACCAAATTCATCACACGCCGGATTTTGTCCAGAGTGGGGTTCTCAAGCCGAGCCCAAACTCCTCGATGGAAATGTCTCTTATGCGGAACTTCTGAATTTTACCCGTCACGGTCATGGGAAAATCGTCAGTGATTTTCAAATAGTGGGGTATCTTGAAATCGGCAATCTTTCCCTTACAGAAGGCCTTCAGTTCGTCCATTGCTAAAGTACAGCCGGGTTTCAATTTGATCCACGCGGCCGCCACTTCTCCAAATTTACGGTCAGGCACGCCCACTATTTGTACGCCCACGATCGCCGGGTGAGAGTAGAGGAATTCCTCCACCTCGCGCGGATAGATATTTTCGCCGCCGCGGATGATCACGTCCTTGGCGCGACCGGTGATCCTGAAATATCCTCGCACATCGAGAACTGCGATGTCGCCGCTGTGGAGCCAACTGTCTTCGTCGATTGCCTCTTTGGTCGCCTCGGGATTCTTGTAGTAACCCTTCATGACGAGATATCCCCGCGTGCACAGTTCGCCCGCGGTCCCGATGGGAACCGTCTCCTTTGTCAGGGGATCAATAATTTTGACTTCCGTATGCGGAAGAACTTTACCAACAGTCTCGACCCTCAATTCGATCGGATCGTCGGGCGTGGTTTGCGTAATACCGGGGGACGATTCCGTCAAACCATAAACGATGGTGAGGTCGCGGCAGTGCATGTCGTGGACCACCCGCTTCATGATTTCGACCGGACACGGCGAGCCTGCCATAATGCCAGTGCGCAACGACTGTAGGTTGAACTCAGGAAATCTAGGATGTTCTAATTCCTCGATGAACATCGTTGGAACGCCGTGCAATGCAGTGCAGCGCTCCTCTTGTACGGCCAACAAAGTCAGCAGGGGATCGAACGAGGCCGCAGGGATCACCATCGTCGCGGCACTCGCCACACACGCCATGTTCGCTAACACCATTCCAAAACAGTGGTAAAAGGGCACGGGAATGCAGAGGCGATCCCGATGCGCGAAACGCATCGCGTTGGCGACTAGTTGACCATTGTTCGCGATGTTCCGATGAGAAAGCATTGCGCCCTTCGGCCGTCCGGTGGTGCCGGAAGTGTATTGAATGTTCACCGCATCGTCGATGTGCAGGGCGGATTCCCGCTCCCTCAGGAGATTGCACGAAACCGACTCACCGGCGGCCAAGAGATTGGACCAGAGCATGGTTCCGGGAACGGGCGAAACTCCCAGAAAAATTAGGTTCTTGAGGTCGGGCAGGGAGAGCGATGAACGGTTTCCATGCTCACGGGCTGCCAAATCTCCACAAATTTCTTGCAACGTTGTAACGTAATTAATGTCGCGGAATCCCTCGGCAAACAGCAGGGTCTGGGTTTCAGACTGCCGCAGTACATGTTTCAATTCGAAAGCCCGGTTCGCGGGGTTAATGTTCACCAGTATGGCGCCAACCTTCGCGGTGGCAAACTGGGTTATTACCCATTCGGCACAATTGGGTGACCAGATCCCCACCCGATCCCCTTTCTTGACCCCGAGATGCAGCAAGCCTCGGGCGGTGAGGTCGACTTGTTCCAGGAATTGCCGGTAGGAATAGCGCTTCTTCTGGTGGCATGAGATCAGGCAGTCCTCGTTCGGATGCTTGTTGGCCGAATCGTCGAGAACTTCACCTATGCATTTGTCCAGCAGAGCCACTTCAGAGCTACCGCAAACATAGCTCAAGCAATCGTTAGTTTGGAATGCCATATCCTCGGCCTCAGCAGTCTCAATGATCCGGCCTGCATTGTTCGCTTAGCTCGTACTGCCATCGGACAAAAAGGAGAGAGGCAGGTCCGTTGTGCGGGAACATATTCTGCGTTTTAGAATCCGGAAAGTCAAGAGCAACGCGCCAAAGAACCTTCCTGCGATTAGCCGTTTGTGAGTGGAACCCTTTAAATTGGAGTGATCGATGCTGAGGCCATTTTTCTTACAGCGCCGGCCACAACGATTCCCACACTTTGAATTCATTGTGAATTCCGGATTGCTCTGCTACCGTTTTTTGACCGGAAGCGACGGCAATTGTTTCCTCGAAGATTCGCCTTCCTACATCTTCCACCGTCTCGGTACGGTCCAATACAGTTCCGGCGTTAATGTCCATATCCTCGTTGTTCTTCCAAAGCAGCGTATTGGAGCTGACCTTCACAACCGGGCCCAGCGCATTACCAATGCCCGTGCCTCGGCCGGTTGTAAATAACGCTACCTGTGCTCCACTTAGGAACAACGCGGGCGTGGAGAGCTGGTCATACCCGGGGGTGTACAACACGTAGAGTCCCCTTCGTTTCCCCAACCATTCGCCGTATTCGAGCAGTCCTTCGACAGTAGTGGTTCCACCTTTGGCTTTTGCTCCGGTAGATTTGAGGTAGATGTTATAGAGCCCACCCTTTTTGTTGCCGGGTGTGGGATTCTCCGCGAAGTTCTCCCCGAACAGCTCGACATACTTCTGGAAGCGGTCGAGGGAGTCCATCAATTTGTGGCCAACCTGGGGATTGCGCGCCCGACGCACCAGGTCGATCATCGCCGCACCCTGGAGTTCCGGAATTTCCGGCAGAAATACAGCGCCGCCGGCCTTCACGAACATGTCGGCCGCTACTCCGACAGCGGGATTCGCCGTTAGTCCAGACCAGCGGTCCGATCCGCCGCACTTTGTTCCCACGATCAAGTTTGAAATGGAAACCGGTTTTCGTGAGAACTTATTCGCGTACTCCAGGAGTCCTTCAATTACTTCAAGACCTTTCAGGATCGTCTTACGGCTCCCTCCTTGTTGCTGCACCGTCATGTTTACGACCCGTTGGTTGTAATTGGGGATCCGATTCTGAAACAGCGGCACCGAGCATTCCACGCAAGTTTTCCCACAGCCTAGATCCAGGTAGATAGCGCTGCCCAGATTTGGATGCTTCAAAGTATTGGTCAGAAGCTGATTGAGAAGCGTAAGACCGGCGCCATCCGGCATGCCGCATCCAGATTCGTGCACGACCGCAACCACTCCGTCCACATTGGGATGCTTTTCCCGGGAATAGATTTCGTGCATGGCCCTCCAGGCGATTTCACGGGCCTCTGTGGACGAGCACATCCCGGACGTAACAATGCCTACGATGTTTCTTGTTCCTACGGTTCCGTCGTCACGCACGTACCCATCAAAGGTGCGGGCCGCCAATTCCGGCACGGTTGCTGCGGAAGGGTTTTCGCGGTAAGCAACCTCGAGCTGCGGCAGTTCGGCCGCGAAGTTTTCTTCTTCAATCGAATCGCCGGGCTGCATGGTTTGAGCGGCGATTCCAAAGGGATCCCCCAGAGTGATGTACGGTTCGCCCTTTGGGATCGATTGAATGGCGAAGCTCTGGCCCCGCTGTGCCCTTCTGATCATGGTGATCAGGCGATCTGAATATCGAAGTTGGGCGCCCCGATCCAGAAAATCAACGGCTACCACCGCTACGTTGTCCGAGGCGGGACGACCGACAATTGCTACGTCTTCGAGATTCATAGTTTCCATTGCAAAGGCTGCCTAGAGTTAATTTCGTCGTTCTCTAATATTAATGCCGCGCGCCCCGGTTCGATCGAGGACATAGAAGCGCCGGTTCCGGAAATTTCCGCAATGGTTTTCGTTTCTCCAGGGGCAATGCGGACGAAATCAAAGTTGCCGCCTTTGCGGTCGTAGGATGAGATTCGCGCCGTCTCATTATCTTGCAGGACGAACAGATTATCGAGAAGCCGGCCATCTTCTGAGGTCGTCTGCGCATGCAGTGATAACGGAACCAGTAAACCGGCAGCACAATACACAAGAGAAAATAGTTGCTGAATGCCAATTCTCAACATGTTCCTATCCCTTGTGAACGAGGCTCCTAGTGAGACAGTCTCGTCGATTGGTCTTACGCAAAATCAGGCGCGTGTTTCACTCGGCGCGCCTGAAAGGCTTCCAAGGTCGTTTTGCGACTTGGAAGACATCCCTTAGTTGGTGCCCGCGGGAGTACCTTGGCGATATTTTTCTGCGATCTTATCCGCAGCGTTTACATCGCGAATAAAATCGTCGTATTTCAAACTGTGGAATTCCTTGTTCCGGGCGATTTCTAGTTGTTGCCACAGCGCACCATCCTCTGGGCTGAGCTTGATCTTGCCAGAAGATAAGATACCCGCCACCTGGCCCCGCAGTGCGGTTTCTTTTTCCAGAGCTTCGGATACGCCATCCGGCCACAACGGCAGGCGGTCCTTTGCGGCGGGCATGGGCGGAAATGCCTTATGCGGCTCTATCTGATACCAAAAGGCAGTCGAGGTATAGGAGTTCTCAAAATTATTGTTGTGCCCGTGCTCGATTGTGACCCTGATGTCTTTTTGAAACACAACGGGTTCGTTTACATAGAAGTGATACATTTGGTTTTTTCCGTGCCAGGGCGTCTTTAGGTCTTCAATCAAATAAAAACCAGTGTACAGTCCGGAAAACTCTTTATCGGGACACGCTCCAGCATTGAAGATTTCCTCATGTCCGGTGCCGGAGTAGGTCGGCGGCCATTTCGCGCCGTCGATGAAAATCATGTCATCTCCTTCGCCGTACCATCCTCCGGGAAGGTTATCTACGGTAAGAAACAGGCCGACGTAAGTTCCACGGCCTGCGGCATCGAGCACCAAGTAGTTATCGTCACCGGTAAGGTTGAAGCCACTACTTTCCTGAGTATTTTTCTTCACGTCGGATTTTACCGGAGTTCTCAGCACGTTACGCCACTGGGCATGAAAGCGACCCGAGTTCGGGGGCAACTTTCCGTCCGGGTACTGCTCATACTCAATATGGTAGTAGAGAATGTAATCCTTGATCCCGCCATCGTTTTCGACCGTAATGCGCGCTCCCTTTGCGAATGGCATGGGCAAATAGGACACCATGCCGTCAAAGTCAAAGCCATCAAAGCCGGGGTTCACGTCCATGGCGACCGAATGGAACTGTCTGAGCGTCCCCAAGCCAGAGCCGAAGAAATCGCCTAGAGGCACCTCGACACAGGGGTCTTTCTGACCGTCCCAGTACATGCGCAGTATTACTTTGCGGAAGCGCATTCGGTCTCCGGCATAAGGGGCCATGTAAAACCGCCGGATAACTCCTGTTCCCGGGATTTCGGCTATGGTCTTGGTTTCTCCAGGAGCAATCCTGATGAAATCCTCATTGCCGCCCTTGCGATCATAGGAGGAGATACGAATCGTCTTGGTGTCTCGAACCACGAAGAGGTTGTCGAGAACCCGTGGCTCGGCGGGTTGCCCGGCTTGTGCATGCAGTGCAAGCGGCGAGGCAAGAATCCACGCGAAGCATAAGCAGGAGAGCAGACGGGCAATACTCGTTCTTATCATGTAGTCCCCCAAGGCGGAGCTGGAGATGAGTGAGATTAGGGAATTGCGACACGCAGAAAAAGCCTCCAGCCGCCATTTTGACTGGCAGCTGAAGGCCTGGAAACGTTCTTTACCGCTTTGCACCAACCGGCTCTTCTTGAGCGGAGCCTGCCTGCAACAGCTCTGGATGAATCCGCTGAATGAGTTCCTCCATGATCTGCACGTTGCGGACTTTTTGTCGCGCCAGATCAGCCAGGCTCTCTTCGCTGCTCCACGGCTTGCAGAGGTCAGCCACTGACTTTCCAGGCTCCTGCTTCAAATAGCAGGGGGCGCAAATTCGGCAAATTTCCGGCACTTCCCAGGGACGATACCAGCCCCCCTGTGAATCAAAAATCGATATATGGAGGTCCATCGGAATCTTGATGGTCTTTCGAATCGCTCCCAGCATGGGCAGAGTAAGATCCGGTAGCGGATTCCAAGTGTCCGCTCCAAGATTCTCAACTACCTTGGCACCGGCAGGATTCGCATGTCCCGTGAACACCGATACCTTGAAGAAGCAATCCTGTGGAATCTTGCCTTGGCGGCGCATTTCGACCAACACCATCAGCAGACCTTCATCCCAAACCAGGAATCCCCGCACTCCGGCTTCCATGGCACGCATCATGTCAGCAATGGTGTAGGACAGGTAATCAGCTCCTCTTACCCGGATTCCACTGTATGCTCCCTCAGGAGTGGCCGACATTTTGCCGATATCCCAAAACACGCGCGGCCCAGGCAAAATCACGAGCTCGGTTTCTTCGTCGGCGGCCATGTTTGCCATGTCCCGGAGTTCGTCCATGGTTAGCAACGTGGCGCCCATGGTCACGGCAATTACGCGGTGAATCTTGACCTTGTACTTGCGAGCTTCGTCCTGCATGGCGCGAAGTGTGGAAGGCCTCTCGATGCTGGAAATTTCGTTGCGATAAACGGCCCCGTCAGGAAAGCGGAGCGGAGAGGTCGGCAGTTCATAGGCATCCCGAGGTGGGATGTTGATAGTGGACATGAACTTCTGCATTTCTTCGAAATCAAACTTGAAGGACATTGCTTTCTCTCGTTGTTCCATAATATAGAAGCAAATCACGCTACTCAGAACCGCGATCTTAGTCGAACTTAAAGAACGATGTCAAGTCCGAAAACCTCAACGTTCCGAAAACCTCAACGAAAGGAGGCCCTCCGGCGCACGAATCAAGCGGACAGCGCAGCCGCTCGCCGCACTTTTCCGTTCGCCTCGGACGAGAGGACGAGACGGCTTCCGGTCAGGAACAAACGCACCAGGTACCTGAAAGATTGTGGATGAAGACTTGGAAGGAGAAAGAGGTCAGCGTCTGAGCTTCGCCATCAGACCCTGTGCGCCGGCTAGAAACATGCCTGCATCGATGTTGACGGTGAGGTAAGAAACCCCCAACTCCCGGTATTCGTTGGCAGTTTCGGCATCGTCACAATAAGTTCCGAGCCTCTTCCCTAGCCGCGTTGCCATGGCCGCCGCAGAGGAAATAGCCTCTTTCACACGGACATCCCGGATTTGGCCGGGAATACCCAAAGACTGAGATAAATCGTAAGGTCCCACAAATGCGCAATCAATGCCTTCGACGTGCAGGATGGATTCCAGGTTCCCTATACCCTCCGTGCCCTCAACCTGGGCCACCAGTAAGGTTTCGTCATTGGCAGTCGTTAAATACTCGGCGGTGGCAAACGAACGATAGCTGGCTGCCCGTACGTACGGTTGAATGCCACGTTCGCCGAGCGGATGATATCGGGTAGCCTGCACGACAGACCGGGCCATTTCGGCAGAACTGACATGCGGCACGTGAATCCCGGCTGCTCCCTGGTCCAGAGGCTGCGCCATGATAGCGGCCGACGAATGCTCCGCCACCCGAATCAGAACGCTAATTTCGCTGGAAAGCGATGCGCGAACTAGTTGTTCGCACTGGTCCCTATCAATGGGGCCGTGTTCGCAATCTACGACCGCGAAATCGAACCCCGCCAGCCCCAGCAGTTCGACAATCGGTGGCGCAGGAATTTCGATAAACGTGCCGAATACACATTGTTTCTCGCGTAATTTTAGCTTCAAAGAGTTGGTGCGGAGATGTGGGGGCGTAGCAGCGCTAGGCAAGAGCTGCCTCCAAGTGCTTACTCGTTTGGTAGCCAAGATCACCCGACAGTTCTTGCGCGGCGTCCAGGAGAAGCACCTTGAATTCCTGCATCTGCTTTGAACTCACGCGATTTTTTGGAAATGCGATGCTGATGGCAGCAATGGTCTTGCCGTCGTGAGTCCGCACCGGCGCGGCCATGCAAACGACTCCAGGAAAAGTTTCCTCGTATTCGAATACAACTCCGGCGCTACGATTTTTGTCGATGTGATCGAGCAATGCAGAAACCGTCGAAATGCTTTTCTTCGTGGGAGCTTCTAGTTTCGCAGTCTTTCCGTAGAGACGCACCAACTCCACCCGGGAAAGGCTGCATAGCAGCGCTTTTCCTAGTGCCGTGCAATGGGCCGGCAATCTCTTACCCACGGTTCCGGTCATGCGCAAGGGGGCATTGGATTCTTTGATTACCAGGTAAAGTACGGACTTGCCGTCCAGCAGGCCAAGGTTGCAAGTTTCTCCCGTCTCTCGAGCCAGTCGTGAAACGATGGCCGCGCCGTATCGCACAAGAAGGCTCTGATGACTCAATTGCTCGCTGAGCTGCAAGACCCTCGCACCCAGGATGTAGCGGGAAGAGTAGGGTTCGAGCCAGACAAAATCGTGGTCGCGCAGCGTTCCCAAGAGGCGGTGAACCGTGCTCTTCCCAATTCGCAGCTTGGCACTGATCTCGGTCAGGGTGCTTCCACTTTCTACTGTCCCCAGATACACCAGAATTCCCAGCGCCTTGATGAGGGACTTTACCGGATATTTGTTGTCAGGATTCAACGTGTGTCCACCTGTCGCATCGTTTTCAGCCCTTTCAATGGGCGGAAGGCCGGGCGTCAATACATTGCAAATGGGCGCATGGCCACACCCGCGGCCGCTCCTTTAATCTTGTTCGTGGTTGCAATGTACAGGAACTCGTATATCCGCTCCTGAGAAAGCTGTTCCAGATAGTGTATCTCACCCAGAGGGACACCCTGTTCTACCAACACGTAAGGGTGGACCATTTCAGTGAACGGCACGACCTCTACGGAGGAAGTGTCGGAAGCGATGAGTATCGCCCCAAACTCCTCAATCAGCCAGCGCGCACTCTCTAGGTTGATCCCGGCGGTATCATGTCGGTTGAGTTGAGCATGATCGGCGCCAGTTTCACCCCACAAACGCCCGGTACCTGTGCGGATAAGAACCACGTCCCCTGTCCGCAAGGCCACGTGCCCGAAGGCCAGCGCATCAGCGAGATCCGTCGGAGTAATGACATAGCTGCCCGGCAACGCATCCACTTTCTTGCAGCCAGCTATGTCGAGAAGCACACCGCGCGCCACGATGGGCGGGAATTTATCAACCGACGCTTTGCGGACCCCAAAATCACCACCGTGCTGGCTTTCCTTGAATCCGTTATACCAGTGAGTATCGGACCCTATTCCAACCGTAATGTGGCCCAAGCTATCGAGATGTGTGCCCACATTGTCGCCGGTAAAGATCGCGGTGCTGTGCCAGCGGGGATCGTTCGAACCGGGAACATCGTCTCCGGCAACTCTCTCTCCGTGTGGAGTTCGATAGCTCATGATTTCCGTGGCTGCATGCCCAGCCCATCGGAATGAGCCTCGATCCACCGTCACTCCCAGATCTGCTATTCGGCCCTTGGTCACCAGTTTTAGAGCTGCCAGCACGGACTGCTCAGTGATCGCGTTCAGAGCCCCGATCTCGTCGTCCGGCCCCCATATCCATCCCCAGCCTTTACCTTTTTGCCAATTTCCCATTTGAGCCGCACCCAAACACATTTTTGTTTTCAATTTATATGAAGTCATCCTGCGACTACCCTAGTTGATACGCAACTGCGACAGTCACTACGCCGATGGTGTAAAGCGCCAAACTGCCAGACATCAAGAGTTTCGCCTGGCCGTCGGCATGCTTAAATTCCTTCCAGAGGAAAATCCCCCACAGAGCGCCCACCATGGACGGCGCTCCGACACGCACGCACTTGGTCGGGCTGGGTTTCTGTAACCTAACCTCTTCTGCGAGCCCCTCAAGACTTGATAATGACGCGCTTCTTCTTTGTAGCGATGGCTTTGAACGGAAGAGCCGGCATGCACCTGTTCCCGCGCTGCGAACACTCGCAGCTTGGGCTAACTGGTATAGCCACCATCTACAACGACAGTCGAACCTGTCGAATAAGAAGACTCGTCGGAGGCTAACAGCACGATGAACGGAGCCAACTCGTACGACTCGCCGAACCGTCCCAACAAGCAACGCGGACCCAGAAATTTCTGCTCCGCTTCTTTTCGGGTCACGCCCATCCGCTTAAGCAGATCCTCCATCGCTGGAGTATGAATCATTCCCGGACAAATACAATTAACCCGAATGTTATATTGCACGAAATCCTTGGCCATGGTCTTCGTCATGTTCACCAAGGCAGCCTTGCTGGCGCTGTAATTCACCCAGTCAGGTCCCATGCCCACGAGACCGTTGATCGAAGCAATATTGATAATCGAGCCGCTTTTCTGGCGCTTCATGATGGGCAGGGAGTATTTGACGCAAAAACTGGTTCCGTAGATGTTGACCTTAAAAACTTTCTCGTAGTCCGCCGCGGTAGCTTCTTCGGTGGACACGTGGTGAAACGAGGCAGCGTTGTTAACCAGAACGTCCAGGCGGTTCCACAGACTTTCGGCCTTGGCCGCGACGCTTTTCGCGCCAGGTTCCCCCGAGATATCAGCGGTCAGCGGCTCGGCAACTCCGCCGGTATCTTTGATCTCCTGTGCTACCTGTTTCGCTCTATCTTCGACGAGATCGACTACGAGTACGCGCGCACCCTCTTTCGCCATCTGCAGGCAAGCATGGTGACCGATTCCCGAGCCCCCGCCGGTTACTACAGCGACCTTATCTTTCAACCTCATCCCAAACTCCAGTTTTCTACATTTCGGAATTAAGTGCTGGATTCCGAAGCGACTTTACAGGGTGAATAATGCCTTGTCAAGCAGATGTACTCGTCCAGTCGATTAGTGACACCTTCATTCCTTTCGGGGAAATGAGAACTGAAGCAAGAACTGACGGGGTGTGAGGTAGCCCAGGGACTGGTGGGGACGCACGGTATTGTAGATACGTTGCTATTGCCGGAGGCAACTCACTCAAGAACGTGACAGGAGGGCTGTCGCGTGCTCCTTGCGGCCATCGAATTCAAGTCGCAGGTCGGCTCGTTCGGCAGCAACTACAACACTTCGAACGGAAGAGGCCATCGGCAGCGCGCCGGACATTTGGACTGCCTGCTGCGATGGCGGGTTCAAGTCCTCCGGCCGCCCCGTGATCTGCTTTGCGGTCGCTCGCAAAATGACTTCCTGTACTTTTGCCGCCCGCAAACGGACAGTGACTTGCTAGCGCACCCGGACATATCATGTGCGTCTGCTCGGCCGAAAGTGGAAGCACTCTTCGCGGAACTGAAGAAGTACATCGGACTACTTCGATTGAGACTTCGCCAGATGCGCTTTGCACGCGAGCTGTTCTATCTTGCTGCCACGGCGCAGAACTTTAAACGGTTGGTGCGGTTGCTCGCCCGTAGGTCTGAAGTCCAAACTGCAACCGTGTGAGTCGGAAGTCACCAAAGAATTGGAAACACGCAGAGAAAAGTGCCGAAGGAAAACCACAGCGCCGACGGGTCTTTTTCAACACGCACATGTGCTCGCGACAGGGAACCCAGAAAAAACTTGACAAGAGCGTCGGCCTTCGACTAAAGTCCCCACCCAGACGGGGTGGTCTGCATTGTGGAACCTAGTAATGAAATTTAGAAGTGACGTACATGGATTCCAAGTCCCAGGTTTACGAAGGGGACTCTGCAGCTAATGTCGGAGAAGACCAGCATCTGATATTAAGCCTCTTCCGATGACGTAAGCGGTGGCTGCGATGTGGACTCTTGTTGAAGTTACTAAGCGTTGGGGCAAAAGAGCGGAACTAAGGCACACCCGAGAAGACTCGGCGTTTGGTTACGTTTTGAGCATGCGTGGTGTGGGTTGTTCAAGTGTTGCCAGCGGTTGCGCGTTAAGTGAAGTTCGCCAATTGCTCGCCCCATTGCCGGATCGAGACACGTAATAATTTTGAGGAGGGTGCGATGCCTGTCAGACGTATTGTTATGCTCGTCATGACCGTTTTATGGGGCTCGATGATTTGTTTGGCCCAACTTGAGACTGCCACAATTCTCGGGACAGTTTACGACAGCTCGGGGGCGATAATTCCCGGCGCCAAGGTAGTGGTTACAGATATCGGGACGTCCGCGACGGTGGAACTGACCACGGACCGGAGCGGGACGTTTATTGCCCCGGCGCTGAGGATCGGCAATTACAAAGTCACCGTCTCGGCGTCGGGTTTCAAGACATTCGTTCAAACGGACATTACTGTCAACGTGAACGCCAGGGTCAATTTGGACGTGGTGCTGCCTCCTGGGTCCGCCAGCCAGGAGGTTACGGTCGTCGGGAAGGCGCCGGTCGTGCAGACCGCCTCGACCACCCTCGGCGCCGTCGTCAATAATCAGGAAGCAGAGGACCTTCCATTGAACGGCCGGGATATCTCAATGCTGATGAGTGTGGCGCCGGGCACAGTCCCTCTCGGCGACAGAGCTTTTAGCGGCGCCGGAGAGGGCCGACTCTGGGAAAATGCCACAAGATACTTAGTGGATGGCGGCGATTCCTCCCAGGTGGACTCAGACTTTGCGTTCGGCGGATATGGCTCCTCGGCTCGCCTTACTCGCGCCAGCGTCGATGCTGTTCAAGAGTTCCGCGTGGCCAACGACGCCTACTCGGCCGAGTACGGCGCGGCGGTGGGTGGGGTAGTCAACTTCATCACCAAGTCCGGCACGAACCAATTTCACGGCGACGTGTTCGAGTTCTTCCGCAATGACAAGCTCAACGCGCGCAATTACTTTAACGCTGCTCCGTCTGCGAAGCCGGAGGACCGGCTGAACCAGTTTGGCGGGACAATCGGCGGCCCCATCATTCGGGACAAACTCTTCTTCTTCGCCGATTATGAGGCCGTCCGGGAGCGCACCGGGGTGAGCTTCAGCACTTTTACGCCGACCCAGGCCTATCGGAACAGCCTCACGGACCCCGCGCTGCTGCCCGCGATTAATCAGCTCCCGTTACCGAATGGCGCGGTAGTAAATGATCCTATCTGTCCGAACTGCGAAGCCGCTTATAACGGCTCGCGGGTGAACAGCCTTACGGAAAACAGCTTCATGGGCAAGATAGATTGGCAAGCTACCTCCAAGGACCGGTTTACTTTCCGGTATTCCGCGGATCCGAGCACCACCCTGAACTATAATGGCGTGGGGGACGGACAATACAGCACGATTCCCGGCCACCCGCAATTGGTCAACATCAATTACACTCGAGTTATTACCCCAAACCTCTTAAACGAGTTCGGAACGCATCTCAATCGCCAGTATTGGGATGATCCTGCAGGGGCGGGCAGCTACGCACCTAACTCCATCCGACAGACGCCGCTGGTGATCTTTGGCAGTGGTGTTGCCGATGCGGGTCCCACCTACTGGGACATGAACGTGGCGAATACCTTGTTCGACTTCCAAGACGCGCTGACTTGGATCAAGGGGCGCCACCAGATGAAGTTTGGGGCGCAGATTGTGCACATGGCCAATGACAAGTTGGTGAGAGAGCAGGTCTGGGAGGTTTTCCTGGGCCTGAATGGAGCTTTTGGAGCCACTCCACCCGCTGGGGAGCCCGCTTATTTTGGAGCATACGCGACCAACACGCCATACCTTCTCTACAACGAAGGTTGGCCGCGACCGAGCGTGCGCATCGGGCAGAATGCCTTCTTCGCCCAAGACGACTTCAAGGCTTCCAGCCACCTCAACCTCAATATAGGTCTCCGCTACCAGTACGACGGAGCGCCGACGGAAAAGCATGGAATTATCGCCAATTTCGACGAGGCGACCGGCACGCTCGACAAACCGGGGACGACCGTTTTCAACGCGCCCAAGACGGAGTTCGCACCGCGCTTCGGTTTTGCGTGGTCACCTTTCAGTACACAGAAAACCGTCGTTCGTGGTGGCTTCGGGATGTTCTATTCGGACTTTAACTCGGGCTACGCGCAGTTCCTCCCGACCAATGTTCCGGGGTTCGCTCACAATTATGAGGCGGTTACGAGCCCTGCGCTTCCGCTGGTCGGATTTCCGCCGACCGATATCAGCGGGTTGACGGGTACATTATCCCCCACCAGCTTTAACAAAGACTGGAAGAACGCCTATACCGAAGCGTGGAATTTCAACATCCAGCAGGGGCTCGGACAAAACATGGTCCTTCAAATAGCGTACGTGGGAAATCGGGGCCTGCATTTCAGCACCACGGCAGATGGAAATCCTATTGACCCGGCCACCGGCCTACGGGGTTTCCCCAATTTTGGCGAGGCAACTTACTATTGTGCGTGCCTCATCACCAACTACAACGCCTTGCAGGTAACCTTCAAGCGTCAGTTGAGCAATGGCCTGACTTTCAACGTCAACTATACCTTTGGGAAGTATCTGGACGACGTTGGGACTAGCTTTGGGCCGACCGCCGTGGCACAGAATCCTGCTGACCCCCGTGGCGAATATGGGCCGTCCGACTACGATGCTCGCCATGTTCTGGAGTTCAACTATAGCTATAATCTACCAGTGCCGCACAGTTTCCCGGGATGGCTTGGCGGATGGCAGGTTAACGGCATCACCACTATGCAGTCAGGTCAGCCACTTACGGCCCTCTGTAGCTGTGATCCCACTGGGATCGGGGATACTACGGGGCGGGCGGACATCGTGCCCGGCGTCCCACTCTACACTGGAAATCCATGGCCGGGCACTCCAACCAAACCTGTGATCAATCCGGCGGCCTTCGTAACCCCTCTAGGGACTGGCCAATTCGGTGACTCCAGCAGAAACTTGCTGCGCGGCCCGGCGCTTCTGAACTGGGATTTTTCAGTTTTCAAGAAGTTCAAGGTGCGGGAGTCCCAAATGTTGGAATTCCGCGCAGAGATCTTCAACCTCTTCAACACACCGGAGTTTTCTAACCCGAATGCGGACGTGTCGGCTCCGGCCACATTCGGCCAGAGTTTCTCTACCATTACCACACCGGTAGGATTTCCCTCACAAAGGCAAATCCAGCTTGGAATGAAGTATTCCTTCTGAGGTGTTGGGTGAGTTCAACATTGATGACCCCTCGGAGAGGAAGACCGAGAAAAATTCGGCCTTTCTCTCCCTTTCACATTGTTTCGGCTACTGCGAACGGTACTTTTCTCGAGCGTATTGCTAAACCTTAATCCCTCGTTAAGAAAGAACTCACGTTCGACAGTGGCTGGTTTATTCCGTCGAAGGAGCCAGGACACAGCATCACCTTCGATGATCTCTTAGACGATAACTTACTTACTTTTGAATCCTAAATAAGCGCCTAAAACGAGTAGATTGTTCCCCACTGTGCGAAATGAATCAGAAATCAACTTACAGGAATTCCGTGAAGTTGTTCGCCGTATCTCGAATCCGAATTCTCTGTGGCTCCATGCTTTCCTGCTTCTCGTGGCAAGCACGATTTTCTCTGCGACAGGCCACACTCAAAATACCAGCAGTCTTGGACATTCATCTCACCTTCCCCGGGTACGCACCGGTATCCGGAATGGGGCTGTCAATTCTCTGTGGAAGTACGACGCCTATCCGGACCTCCAATGGTTGGCAATAGACATTGCCCCTGCGAAGTTGAGGGTTCTGATCCAAGAAAAATACACTCACACAGGGGAGTACGCAACGAAAGAAAAACTGCGTCGCGATGACAGCCCAAAAGTGCTTCTGACCTTGAATTATCATAGGGCGATTAAAGACAGTGGGTTTAACGAACATCAGTGATGATAAACGTTCTGACCGCTTGGCTGTTCTGCGTCACCTTCTCGTTGCGCATTTGAGCCAATTTCGCGTAGCGAGCCAGTACCTCCCGAGCCAGCTCAAAGCGGCCCAGGTTTCGGTACGTCTGCCCCAATCGGTATTGTCCCGCGACGGAATTTGGATCGAGCTGAACAACCTGCAGAAACTCCTTCAAAGCCTTTTCTTCTTGCTTGCGCGCAGCAAAGAGGGACCCTAATTCCAGATGAGCATCAGTGAATTTGGGTTTGAGGCGAACCGCGGTCGCCAGAGCTCTTTCCGACTCGTCCAACCACTCGGCCTTGTCCAAGGCAAGACCGACCCGTAACAATGTCGTTCCGAAACAAAACTGCACCTCGGTTGCCGTGGGATGGGTCTCACTCAGATGCTTCAGTCTCGGAATGTAACCTTCCCATTCTGCAGGAAGAAGGAATGGGCCAAGGGTGTACCAGGCCGAGGCCGCGCTGGGAGACGAGGGTTCGACCTCGAGCGCCGTCAGGAATGCTCGTGCTGCGTCCGCATACTGCCGAAGGCCGAAGCGCGCAATTCCAACGCCGAGATACTGTCGCCCCGATTCCGGAAACCTCCGGGTTCCAACTAGGAAGATTTCCAATGCGGGCTCGAAGTTGTCATGCGCCAGGTACTCGGATGCCAAGTCAAAATTGTAATCCTCGTTGTGGGGTTCCATCTCTACTGCGTGCTGATAGTGGCGCAGGGCTTCTACGTAATCGCCCGCCTCCTCTTCCACCGAGGCAAGCAGATTGAACAATTCCGCCGCAGGTTTGCTTTCAACTTTTCCCCGCAGAAATTCCACAGCCTGCCTCGTCGCGCCAGCCGCACGGTAGGCGAGCGCAAGGTTATAGGCCGCCTCGTCATTTTCTGGTTCCTGGCGCACGACTTCCTCAAGATGGGTCACGGCCTGGTGCTGCGCGCCGTGCGCAGCAAACAGCACGCCCAAGGCCAAATTCTGTGCGCCAGATAGCTGGGAGGGCGGAGGCGGCAGGCTTTCGACGGCCTTGGGGTCGCCTGCCACGAGCGTGATCTGGACGAGTTTAATGTAGAGTTCAGGGGAGGCAGAACTTAACTCGTAGGCGCGCCGATAAGACCGCAGGGCTGCTGCATTGTCGCCTCGGTCTTCGGCCACGAGGGCGGAAAGCGCGTAAAACTGCGCAGCCGGAATCGAATATGGAGGAGGGGTTAACTGGAGGAGGATGTTAGCTGCCTCGATGGGCCTTTTTAACTCGCGAAGCGCCCGCGCATATTGATAGCCGGTCCGAAAGTCTCCAGGGTGAGTTGCCCAGGCTTTTTCAAGATAGGGTACCGCCTCGTTGTACTCGCCAAGTGTGGCCAGGTTTGTCCCGATACCAAGCAAGGCGACGAAACTCGTCGGGGCGCGCCGTAGGGCCTGGTGAAAGAGCACGACGGCCTCCTTGTTCCTCCCCATTCGTTCGAGCAACGCGCCAAGGTTGGTATAACCGATTGCTTCCTGAGGCTGGAGCCTTATAACGTTGCGGAAGCTATCCTCCGCCTCCTGCAGGCGGCCCAACTGGCTGAGCGCCATGCCTCGAAGGTTATGCAGGGAAGCATCGTAGGGAGCCTGCTTGAGTCCCGCATCGACCTCGGTCAGCGCCTCGGCAAATTTGTTCTGCGCGAGTAGTTGAATAGCGATATTTGAAGATGCAGAGGCTTCCTTAGTGGGGGGCGCCACGCGGGTGGTGGTTTGGAGACCTAGTGCAGCGCCGGAAAGGCTGCCCACCGAAAGAAGAAAAAGCAGAGTACACCGCATCGCCGTCGTAATTCTCAAAACGTATCCTGTGAGAGAATTCCTTTCCCCTCCTGAATCGTGACCAGCCGGTTTGCGGGAATGCGTTCAAAATTCTCCTTAGCGCCGCCGAGCCATTGTACTTCGACATTCGCATCACCCGCCGTGCCGAGGCCAAAGTGGAGTCGAAGGTCGTTCTGCGAGCAGAAGCTGCCCCCGCTTTGAACCTCCTGGAACTGGCGGCGCCTGTGTGCTTCCACAACCACCCGCGACCCGATCGCCGCACGGTTAGTCTTCGACCCGATCAGCCGGACGAGGAGCCATGAGCTCGGCGAAGGCGACTGGTTGCGCAGCAGAAGCGGGCAGTCGTTAATGTTATTGATCACCAGATCAATTTGTCCCGTATTGAAAATATCGCCCACTGCTGCGCCCCTGCTGCAGCGCGGCGCGCTAATACCGGGCCCGCAATGTTGGGAAATATCTTGGAACCGCCCGTCTCCCAGGTTTCGGAGGAGGATGCGGCTTCCTGCTTCCGGCGGGAAGGCCCCCCGGGGCGGATAGATGGGCCCGCCCGCGATGAAGATGTCGGGCCATCCGTCGTTGTCGAAATCGAAAAACCCGGTTCCCCACTTGACGGATTTAGTTAGTCCCGCAAGGCCGCTCATGTTGGTCACGTCTGTGAAGAATGCATTGCCTTCATTGCGATAAAGCGACGGTGTGTCATCGGAGAAATTGGTCTTGATAATGTCGAGAAAGCCGTTTTCGTCGTAATCGCCGGTCGCGACCCCCATTCCAGCCTGTGGCCTTCCGTTGATATCAAGGGCCACACCCGCCATCAGCCCGATCTCACTGAACGTCCCATCGCGGTTGTTATGAAACAAAAGGCTGGGCTTAGCATCGGCTGCAACGTAAATGTCTGGCCAGCCATCGTTATCGAAGTCGGCGACGCAGGGTGTGAAGCCGTACGTTGGAGCTGGCTTCAAAATCCCCGCCGCCTGGGAAACATCCGTGAACGTCCCATTGCCATTGTTATGGTAGAGAATGTTGTAGCTGCCAGGAAGGCCTTCGACGCCGTAACGTACAGGAGATCGCATGGTGGCGATCGACGGATCGGTGTCGTAAAGAACTGTCGCTTCTTTATAACCGACGTAATTCGCGACGAAAAGGTCCAGGTGTCCATCGCGATCATAGTCCAAGAAAGCCGCCCCGGTGTTATAGCGATCCTCCACCTGCAGGAGGCCCGCTTCCTTGGTTATATCCGTGAACGTTCCGTCCCCGTTGTTCCGGAAGAGCACATTCTTCCCGTAGTAGGTAACGAATAGGTCCAGGTTTCCGTCATTATTGAAGTCACCTACACAAACACCCTGCGTCCAACCGTGCCGGACCAAACCGGCCTCTTGAGTGACGTCCTTGAAGGTCCCGTCTCGATTATTGCGGTAGAGGTGACTGAAGGGTTCTTGGCCCTCTGGAAACTGACCGAGGCCCCAGCCGTTGGCGATGAAAATGTCTAGCCAACCGTCGTTGTCGTAATCAAACAGCGCGACTCCGCCGCCAGTCGTCGAGAGAAGGAAGTCTTTAGTTTTGTCCCCGGAGATGATCGTCTTAGCTGTCAGACCGGCTTTTTCGGCAACATCGATATAGGACGGATAGTACGGCGTGGCGTGACCGGCTGTTCGAGCTCCTTCCCACCGAGGTGGCACGCAGAAGCAGGCCGCGCCTTGAAGCATGTGCTTTAGGCAGCGGCGTCGATCCATGGGCTGGATTATAGCAAGACGCCAAACCGCGAACAACGCCATCAACTAGGATCGTCGGCTTTTTCTATCAGCCGTCTTGCCGTCATGATTGCGCTATATGCTTGGATAAGCGTTGGGATCCTCTGTGAGACTCCGCCCTTCGGGTTGAACTCGGGGCGGCCGACTGGTTAAGAGCTTTCTGGTAGTGGTCGCAGATTATTGGTTGAGCCTCTGGAGGATCATCAAAGGGAATCGTGGAAACAGCGTCATCGAGTGCGGCAGCATCGCACTAATGGTTTTGTTCCTCATCATGCTCTTGATGAAGTTCACAAATCTAGCGGGACGAATGCAGAACACCAACGTCGTTTCGGCGCGATGACCCAATATCTGCGTGAGCTTGCCGAATGGCTAAGGCTGTTCGGTGTGACTCAAGTAGCGATGGAATCGAATGGCCAAAAAACTGTAGACAGTTTGCAGGCACCGCACTTCCACACAAGCAGGGTATCTGCTGTGTTCGCGAGATGGAGAATCCCAGCATAATTGAGCCCTGTAAATTGCCGCACCACGCGTTTTTTTTACTGCGTTCCTGGGATACACCATCAGAGCATCGGAGCTATTTTGCTGCCAGGACAGCACTATTGCACCTCCATTGTTGACTGCACAAAATACTTGCACTAACTTGCACTGCATTCCTTTCGCGGGAGAGTATTTTTCCGGTGAACTCATCACCCACAATAGATAGCACCAATTACCGGTTGGAGTGATCCAAATGTGCTGTATCGCGCCGATACCGTTAATCTCCGCAAGGGTAAATCTTGTGCCGGGCGCCACAATTACATAAGGATTGACCTTCCAGCCTTGCCCCAAATCCCGGGCCTCGGGGGACGCTCCCCCTCAATCGCCATTCCACCTTTACCCTTTTCGGCGATAGGTTTTTCGGACTGATGGAGAACGTCTTGGCATTCGAGACTCGGTATATATCGCCCAAGTCATTGCTTCTCCCATCGTTCGAAAGTTGTTGGCTTCCCGCTGACAATGTCGCAAAGAGCAAGAGTGCAGATGTTCCCAGAACGTTCAATCTCATTGGTTAGATCCTCCCGAAAACTTGTCTTCTCGACCAACACCCAAGCGAAGAGGCAGAACACGGCCAGTCATCGACGACACGCAGCTTCTGACAGTAGGAGCCAATAGCTTGGGGCGTATCAGTAGAGTGGCTGACAAATCGGTTCACCAGGAAGCATTCAAGCATCAGGGCAAGGTACTGTCAACGATTCCACTAAGACCTACCAGACCAATCTCTGCGCGGGAATCCATGCTTGTTTTGCTGCCGCAAATCATGCAAAGCAAATCGTTACGCCGCTGTGCAACAAGACTTTATTTTCGACCGGCTTGCTGATAAGATTCTGCGTATGGAAACCGTTCCGAACTTTGTTAAGCTCATTTGATTGTGCGAACGGAAGTTGGGAGGGGAAACTCGTCAGTGAGGGTTCCGCCTTTGTAATCGGTCAAGAGCAACTCTGGGAAAAACGTAAAGAGATTGTTAGTCAGGCTTTGCCATCAACCGGCAGGCGATCACGAGCCAGGAAACACAAGCCACTAGATAGATTGGGAGAATCAATGAAACTGACAGGTCGGTCGATCGTTGGGTTCGACTCAAGCGCAGGTTCAAGCCAAGTTTTCTATGCCACCAATCCCACAAACGGCGAGACCTTGGAGCCTAGTTTTGCAGCCGCTACATCCGATGAGGTAGAACGCGCCGCGCAATTAGCGCATGAGGCATTTGCAAAATATAGTCAGACTTCGGGCCGCGAACGTGCTGCATTCTTGCGCAAAATTGCAGCCGAGATAGAAGCGAATGCGACGGAAATCATTGACCGAGCGGAACGGGAAACTGCGCTCAACAAAGCTCGTCTGCAAGGCGAGACCGCGCGGACCTGTGGCCAGTTGCGTTTGTTTGCCCAGTTGGTGGAGGAAGGTTCCTGGGTTGGAGCGCGGGTCGATCGGCTCGATCCGGACCGCAAACCTCTGCCCAAACCCGACCTCCGCTCCATGCTGCGGCCCGTGGGCCCGGTGGTTGTGTTCGGAGCCAGCAATTTTCCTTTGGCATTCTCGGTGGCCGGAGGCGACACCGCATCCGCTTTGGCTGCAGGTAATCCTGTGATCGTGAAGGCGCACTCGGCGCACCCCGGTACCGGAGAGCTGGTTGGTCAAGCTGTCCTCAAAGCGGTGCGGGATAGTAATTTGCCGGAGGGCACCTTCTCGTTGTTGTTCGGCGGCGGGAATCAGATTGGCGCCGCTCTGATGAAACATCCCCACGTCAAGGCGGGAGGCTTCACCGGATCGCGCAAAGCTGGCAGAAGCTTGATGGACATCGCGGCCGCGCGGCCTGAGCCTATTCCGTTCTATGCGGAGATGAGTAGCACCAACCCAGTTTTCATTCTTCCCGGCGCTCTCCGTGAGCGTAGAGATGCCATCGCCGCTGGTTTGTATGCGTCCTTCACGTTGGGGGCAGGCCAGTTCTGCACTAAGCCCGGCATGGTATTCATCCCTGAAGGCGTGGACATTTCGGCGTTCGTTGGAAAGCTGCAGCGGTTAGTCGAGGAATCCGCTCCCTTCCATTTGCTGACCGGGGCGATCCGATCTTCTTACGATGCGGGGCTCGATTCGCGCAAGGGCAAGTCCGCGGTGAAATTGGCAGCGAAAAAATCGATCGCCGATAGCAGGTCCAGCGCCGTAGGTGCGGCGTTGCTTGAGACCGACGCGCAATCCTTCCTCAAAGACCCCGAATTGTCCGAAGAAATCTTTGGGCCGACGACTTTGTTGGTGCGGTATTCCAATCGCGAGGAGGTTCTGAAGGCTAGCCGCGAGTTAGAAGGGCACTTGACCGCCACCATCCACGGAACAGAACAAGATTTGCGTGACTTCGCCGATCTGATTGCGATCCTCGAGCAGAAAGTCGGCAGGCTGGTGTTCAATGGTTTCCCAACTGGGGTCGAAGTGTCGCATGCAATGGTGCATGGTGGCCCCTACCCGTCAACCTCGGATGGAAGATCGACCTCTGTTGGCACACAGGCGATCTTCCGTTTCACGCGACCCGTCTGTTATCAGGGATTTCCCGAGGCGGCGTTGCCCGATGCATTGAAAGAAAACAACCCCCTTGGCATTTGGCGCCTGGTAGATGGCGAAATGACAAAAGAGGCGGTCGTTCAGCTGCAAACTGTAGGACAATAGATTTTCCCAAAACGGGGCCTGACAATCGTCGGAGTGAGAGGAACAGACGCCCCATTCGCTGGATCGCGAAACGTGATGCTGAAACGATTCACCAGATAGGAGCGAGTCTGCAAGAGTCGAGACGTGACACTAGTCGTTTCCGATGCACAGGAGTGGATGGTCCGGGTTGTCCGGCTGGACGCGTCAAGAAAATAGTGGATGGAATTCCTGCGGCGACCTTTCATCTACCCGCTTCGTGTAGATAATACTGCGCGAGCTCATGTCATTGCCCACGGTGTAGCTGACAACCTATCCGCATATACGAGAGGATACGCCAGCGGCGACAACCTGATCGCTCTGAGAAAATCTGTACCCTCATGCCACCAATGAACCCACATATTCCGAGAGGAATCGAATGCTCCGAGAGTTCCTGTTGCTCACTATGGTCGGAATGGTTACGACGAATATGGTTGCGGCTGTAAAAGTGGAGAAAACTGAATACAAGGGCTGGCCAGACTGCTATCGGGTCAGCAACGGCGAAGTTGAACTGATTGTAACAAGCGATGTGGGGCCAAGGGTGATCCGTTTCGGGTTTGTCGGCGGGCAAAATTTATTCAAGGAGTTTTCCGATCAACTCGGGCGCAGCGGGGAAGAAAAGTTCCAGTTGCGCGGCGGCGATCGAGTCTGGAAGGCTCCGGAGGACCCCGTGGCTACCTGGGCACCAGACAACGTTCCGGTCGTGATCCAGACAACACCATGACTATGATGGTTCAAGGGGGAACCGCGGACCACGTGGAAAGCACCCTATTAATCTTGAGGCCACCAATCCGCTGGTGATGTGGGTCTACACCGATCTTTCAGATCCGCGCTGGAGATTTACAAAGAAATACTTAATTTTACGCCAAGATCCCAAGAACAGCGAGGCCCAGAAGCTTGGGCTGTTCAACCCGGACACTTGGGCCGTATACATCCTGAATAATGAGGTATTCGTTAAGAGGAGTACTTCGGATCCAACCAAGACGTATCCTGATTTCGGCTCTTCATTCGAGACCTTTGCGAATAACGATTTTCTCGAAATGGAAACCCTCGGTCCTCTGACCAAGGTGTTGCCTGGGCACACGGTCGAACAGTTGGAGCACTGGGGCTTGTACCGCAACGTGGTGCTGAGCGACTGGAGCGATGAAGCATTGGATCGGGTCCTGCTCCCGCTAGTCAGGTCTGTCGGGGGCACCCCGTAATGCTAGCAGCGTGGTTCTTCCAGGGTGCTAATGTTCGCCTGTCGCTCAACCCTGTCGACCTGATCATCGTTGTGTTGTACTTCGTGTTGGTTCTGGGCCTTGGCGTCTACTTGCGACGGTTTACCAAAACGGGCGAAGGATTCTTCATGGCTGGCCGCGAAATGAGCGCCTGGATTGTCGCCCTTAGCTTTATCTCGGCTAACCTTGGTTCCCTGGAAATGATGGGCTATGCGGCTGCCACCTACCAATACGGCATTCTCGTGGGACACGCCATTGGATGCAACGAGAATCCGCTTGACAAACCGTTTTCGAATCAATAAGATCCAGCCCGCTTTGTAGTACTCAATTCCACAATGTGGAAGTATCCAAAGGCAATCCTGGGGCTCAAAAATATCGGCCCTGCACCGGCGCCATTACCTCAGGGGAAGATTTTGAAAAGTATCCCTGGCCGGACCCCGAATAAACGAATCTATTGTTCCCGGACAAAGTGCAGCGACTGTTGCCCGAGGGGGTTCGCGCGGCGGCAAATATCGGAAAGATCTTTACCGGGGCATGGCAGTTGATGGGCTTTACCTTCTTTTGCGCGGCTCTGCGCGATAACCCGAGTCTCATCGAACGGGTGTTTGAACGGGTCGCAGCCATTCAGGCCCGGCTGACGGAACGGGTGATTGCCCATCCAGTGATCGGTGCCGTGCTGCATGCCGATGATCTCGCCTACTTCGGCGGACCGATGGTCAACTCCGTGGGTGTACCGGCGTTGCGTTTTTCCAGCATACAAAGAAGATGCGAGAAATATGCCGCCAACGCAGCGTGCTCTACATCACTCGGATGGGCAGATGAAGGATTTGATTGGCGACATCGGGGACGGCGGGTTCATCGCTTCACCCCATTGGGCCGAAGCCGATGGACGCAGTTGAGGTGAAGGTTGGGCTAGAGGATCTGCCTGCTGGGGCACATTGACGTGGATCTACTGGCGCGGGGCACACCGCAGCAGATCCGCGAACAAACGAAACTTAACCTCGACGCACTTGCCCGCGACCGTGGATATTGCCCTGGTTCTCGAAACTCCGTTCCGGACTATGTGCCACTCCGCAACTTCGTAGCCATGATTGAGGCGACCACGACTGGCGCTAAGGGCGGTGCCGCCGCATGGCCAGAAAGGCCAACTTGGGACCAAGAATCCTTGGGACCAAGAATCCCTTGACAGGCTGTTCGCGAATCGTTAGAGTGTGACCCGTATTGCAGTACAGACTTCCATAATATAGAAATCATTGAGATGCTTGGTAATGAGACTCAAAGGTAATGCGGTAGTAGTAACCGGTGGTGGTTCAGGCATCGGTCAGTCTACCAGTCTGCACTGGCGCCCGTGAGCGCGCCCGCGTCCTGGTGGTGGATATCGTGGGCGAAAAGGTGGAGCGGGCTATGCGCGAGATCACGGACGCCGGTGGCATCGCTGAAGGTCTTGCCCCCGATGTTTCCACCGAAGAGGGCGCGAAGAGTATCCCTTCCCGCGCCGCCAGCTTGTGTCATCGCCTTGATGTTCAGGTAAATACCGCTGCTTCGTTTCATCACCGGTCTATCGAAGAAACCACTCAGGCTGACTCGGAATTGGTCCTCAAAGTAAATGTGCTGGGGACCAGTTTCTGCACCAAACACGCGGTCGCCCTCATGAAAGAGCAGAAAAGCGGCTCCATCGTGAACGTGGCTCCATCAATGGCTTGGTCGCCATGGGTCCAATCTGGACAACGTATAGCGCCAGCAAGGCCGCTATCGTCAACATGTCAAGATCCATGGCGGTGGGCTTCGCCCCATTTAATATTCGGGCGAACTGCGTTTGCCCGGGAATGAGCTACACGCCGGCACTGGAACATGAGTTGGTCCAGTTGAAAGTGACCAGAAAATATGCGGAAGAGAACATCATGGGTCCGCGCTGCTTGCTGAGGCGGTTTGGCAAACCCAGAGGAGATCTCTCCCGTAATCGTTTTGCTGGCTTCTGACGAGGCCTCATACATAACCGGTGCAACCTTTGTGGCAGATGGCGGATACACGAGTTAAGACTGTGCATCGATACATCTACAACATCGCAGCTTTGATCGCGGTTGGTGTTTCTTTGTCGCGTGCCCAGACTCCTTCTGCCCGGCCGAAAGAGATCACGCTGCAAAACTCACAATTACGAGTTGTCTTGTCAGCCCGGAACGGCTCGCTGATCAGTATAGAGCGTAAGGACGGCAATCTTTCCTATCTCGGATCGTCGGAGCAGTCGGGATGGTTTCGCGTACAGCTCCCTCTGCCGTACTGGGAGGGACACTCCACGGCGAGCAAAGACCTGCCAGCAATCGACGTAGCGAAAAAGACTGCGGATTCCGTGGAACTTCGGTTGGTCGGACTTGCTTCCAAGGAGGGCAAGTTCAAGATTACTGCTCGTCTGTCGGTACGGCTTGACGGTGACAACGTGATTTGCGCTCTCAACCTGCGCAACGACAGTCAGCAGACGATTGATCGGATTAGTTTCCCCATTATGGATCTTCCGGCTGCTTCCGATGGAAACGAAACCATTGTCACGCCTAACAGCAGCTTCTTCCAGTTAGCTCCCTTGCGCCTGCTTTTCAGCCAGAATGATATCCGGACGACCCACAATCCTTTCGATTCGCTCGACCCGCTGGACCTCCGCGCCTGGTTCGCGAACGATCCCAAGATTCCAATGAAAGGAATCAATTACCCGATGGATTTGCCGACCTCGTGGGTTACCTATACCGGGGACCAGAAGGGTCTCGGGTTCGATGTGCGTACTAGGGATTTTGAGTTCCAAAAGCTCACGGTAGAGCGACGCTTGTTCCGCAATGAGATCTCGCGTGAGAAGAATCGCCGCGACTATGAACTGGCGTGGAACTGGTATCCGCTGATAAAGCCTGGCGCCTCCTGGCAAAGCGCGGAGGTGTATATCAAGTGTGATCATGGCGACTGGCACGCCATTGCCAAACAGCACCGGGACTGGCTGAGGACCTGGATCACGCGCCCCAAGCCGCCAAAAGAATTGCAGCAATCTATCGGCTGGATCAGCCGTAGCATACGGTCGTTTGACGACATCCCCGTGTTCGGGAAGCAGGGCGTGGACATCGGCGCGCCCTACTTCATCGTGTACGGATGGGCCGCGATTAACACCGGCGGCATGACCTACGACTCTTACCCCAGGAGCGAATTCGGAGGGGTGGAGGCTTTGCGGCGCAATTTGCAGGCGGCCAAGCAACTGGGCTCACTTCCCTTGGCTTGGTTCAATGGCACCACCAGCGTGCAAAGCGACATGGACCATCTTCTGATGGGATACAACTGGACGGCAATTGACCGCTGGGGAGGCCAGTTGCTTGATGGGAGATGGTCGCTGTTCTCTCCCGGCCAGGTCGCTACCATCAATAACAACACGCAGTGGTTTGAAATGGATCTGAGCACCGACGTAAAGAATTTTCTGCTCGACTGTGAGCGGCGCTTTATCGATTACGGCTTCGTCGGCAATGAAATGGATCAGGCTCATAAAAATTACCTGTCCTACCGGGAGCACGGGGACGGAACCGGGCCGGAGTTGGCGTTTTCCAAGGGCTACGGAGACTTCTTTGCCGAGGCGCAGAAAATCATCAAGGGCGCGAACCCAGCCGGAATCATGGTTGGCGAAAATCCTTCAGAACTGATGAACCAATATGTGGATTCAACCTGGATCTTCGAGGGCGGCGCCCTGAACCTCCCGACGCTGAATACCCTGCGCTATTCCTGGCCGTGGGCGACGGTCCCCACGCGGGCGATTCCCACCGACCGGGGCCACGCCAATCGGGCATTCATGATGAATGCGCCCCTCGACATTTTTGATGACCTCACCAAGCATCCGGAGTATGCAGAACATCTCAAGCGATTGCATGGTCTGAAGCAAGCCACCTCGGACTTCTTTTATCAAGGTGAGTTCTCCGATCAAGACGGCTTTTCACTAACTTCATCCCAAGAGGATGTCATGGCGAAGTCGTATCGCGAACCCTCGGGAAAATTCACCGCAATCGTAGTCATCAATTCGGGATCGACGGCGCGGGAAGCGACGATTCGCCCGGATCCCGAGATCGCCAAAGAGAAAGTCCGGCATTTTTACCTGGATGGGCGAACCGAAACGGATGCATCCTCGGATGAAATCCATTTGAGCTTGCCACCTTATGACTTGCAAGTTCTGGGTTTTGAGCGATAGGCGATGATGAAGAAAACGGATTGGCGCGCTCTGGTTCTATTCTCGCTTGTGCTTGTCGCTTTGCATCTCTCGGCAATGGATAGCGCCACGGTTCTCGAGAACGATGCTCTGCGCGTCGAAGTTTCGCCAGAGACCGGAACCATTACCCGCATTTTCGACAAGCACACGAACACCGAATATATAAAGGAGCACCCGCAGGCGAAACTCTTTCAGCTTCTGATCCCCAAGCCGGGCGATCTTACGCAGCAAATCAATTCCTGGGAGCAAAAACCCGTATCGGTGCTGGTAGCCGACGGCGCCTTAACCATCAAGTTTCAGAATCTGCGGGCCGCGCAGCAAGCTTATCTTTTTCAATCCGGCCAAATGGCCTCACCCGGGCCGCAACTTCCCATCACAGTGACGGTAACGCTTCGTTTGCAGAACGAACACATCCTGGCGTCCATTGAGGTAGAGAACAAAAGTCTCGAGCAGATCACGGATGTAGTTTTTCCCTGGCTCGAGGGCCTCCCACGTTCCTCCGATGGGAAACCGTTCAAGGTGATCCTGCCGTCCCTGGCGCAGAAGACGCTGACGGCTACTTCGGACTTCTTGCTGGGTCAAAGGGCAAAGACCTATCCCGCATTACTGGCCACTAGTTGGCTCGACTACGAAAATGGCAGCGAAGGGATTGGAATCGAAGTACAGTCGCCGCCAGAGACGCAAGAGGGGCTCGTCTCTCTCAGTCCGAACGTATCCATCGGAGGCGACGCCCAGGAAAGCCCTGGCGGCCCTTACATTGGGTGGGATTTCTACCCCCACATTGGAGGTCAGAGTACATGGAAGTCTTCACCGGTCGTGATTCATGTCCATGGCGCGGACTGGCATAAGATCGCTGCCGAACACCGCGAATGGTACCGCCAGAAGTATTCGCCGAAACAAGTTACCGCATTCGACCAGGCGGTGGGATTCTCCACCTACCGGCTTAAAAAAGACGACAATAGCATCCACTGGACTTATGACGATCTGCCAAAGCTCGCGGATATTGCTGCCAAGGCAGGAATCCAGAACTTGGTAATTGAAGGTTGGCGGGAGCGAGAGGGGCCGGGCAATCCTTCGCCCTTCGGAGAGGTCGCCGATCCCCACATGGGTGGCGGCGCCCGCCTTAAGGACGTGGTGGAGAAGCTTGAGCAAAGGCACGTGAATCTGATTTTTGCTTTTCACCCGGCCTACATCAACACAGCCGCCGAACACTACAAAGATAGAAACATTCGCTGGACGGTCAGGACCCGCCGTCAGGTTGAGCAGATGCAACCGCAATTCACCTTCTATACGTTCGACTATCCCTACCAGGAGGAGATTGCGCATTTCTGGGGTGTGGTCGATCCTTCGCTGCCGGTGACCGACCAGCTTCTGCGTGACGCCCAGCGGCTCAAAGAGGAGTACGGCTTCCGCAATCTATTTCTTCGCGGCGTGGGCCTGCAGTCCTACCTTTCTTACAACAAAGAAGACGTTGTAGCTCCGCAGAAGGTGTATGAGTTGGGATACGAACGTTTCCTTGGAGGTCTCCGCAAGCTCTATCCCGACGGCATGCTGCTCATGGAAGGATTCAATGATCTGGTAAATTCCTACGGGGACGGTGGATACACTTGGGTTCAGAACACAGATTCCGAAATCCTCGCTTATAGCATCCCGTGGGATCCTTTCTCAAATGATGTTGACGCGCTGGATTACGACGAGGTAAATGAAAGTTTTGCACGCAAGATCCTGATCAATCTGATGGTGGATGGCGGCGATGGCACCGTCGAACCCTACTCGCAGTTCGCTCAGCACTTAAAAGCGCTGCGGAGCTTGAAAGAGGCCACCACTCCTTATTACGCGCAGGCTGAATTCCACGACCATGACGGATTGAAGAAGATCGACGCAGAATCCCAGGTTCAGGTTTCGGCCTTCGAGAACACCGCTGCGAAAAAACGTGGGATCGTGTTGGCAAATCTCTCCGAACAGAAAAAGAAGGCGACGCTTGAGCTGGATCAGTCGAGCGGAATGAAAGGCCGTCTGTTCCGTTTGGGAGGACAGCAGGAAGAAGTCGCGCTTCCACAGCTATCCGTAGAGTTGGCGCCCTACGAAGTAGTGATTGTCGGAATTGATTCAGATCACTAGGCACGAGAGGCCCGGCGGATGCGGAGCTTAGTTTAAGAAGCAAGCATGCAGATCACCAAGGTTGACCCCTACTACTTGCGGGTGCCGATGCGACGAACAGTCGCTGATTCTTTCAACGTCGCCATGCACGTCGGCTTGGCTGGAGTGCTGTTGTCCAAAGGCAGAGGGCTTGTAGGTAATGGATTCACCGCGACCCTGGCGACCGGCGACGATCTGATCCGCGACACTATCGAACGCTACTATGCGCTGTTGCTAATGGGGCGTGACCCCCACTATGTGAAGCAAAACTGGCATGACCTCTTGGGAAGGCAAGGCATCACAACCATGGCGATGGCGGCCGTCGATATAACTCTCTGACCCGGTGATCAAGATCAGGAGCGTGCAGTAAGGACACCATGCAGAGCGATGTGGAGTATTCCTTCACCCTGGCCACCGACGGCAAGCCTTCTACTATGAATTTTCAGGGCACCGATGCAACGAATACTGCTTATTGGACCCAAGATGTTCTGACCGTTGATACAGACACTACGTTCCAAGGCCACTAGACTTGGCATCAAGAGCCTGTGGAGCTTAAGCGAGGACGGAAAGACCATTACCGTAAACACTCACTTCGCCATCTCTCTTGGCGAACTCGACCAGAAGCTGGTTTTTTGTCAAACAATGAGATGCTCGTCGCACCGATTCTTCGGCCTCACACCAAATCTCACAAGGGAGAACTTCAACCATGAGACTGACAATTCGTTCGGTGACCCCAGTTTTCCTCTTTCTGACGTTTTCGGCATTCTCGCAGGAAGTCCCCAATGACGGCCTGCACAACAGCTTAAGCAATATCTATCGCGTCTCTAACGCCAAGTCATTTTCCATCAGTCCGGAAAACTTCACCGGCGAGAAAGGTAAGGGCGGAATGGCCACGACGGGGGTCGCCTCCAATCAGGCACGCGATTTAGGCCAGGGTTGGAAGGTGAATCCTTACGTCATCATCAAACCGGGCGCAACCTTTACCCTCGCCGAGATTAATGGATCCGGAGCCATCGAGCACATCTGGATGACGCCGACCGGCAACTGGCGCTTTTCAATTCTCCGCATTTACTGGGATGACGAAACCACTCCTTCGGTCGAAGTGCCCGTCGGCGACTTCTTCGCCGCGGGCTGGGGAAAATACGCCCGAGTTTCTTCTCTGCCGATTTGCGTCAACCCCGGCAGCGCTTTCAATTCCTACTGGCCCATGCCATTCCGCCACAAGGCCACGCTTACCATGGAAAACATCGATCAAAAACCCATGGCCGTCTATTACCAGATTGACTACACGCTGGGTGATGTTCCCAAAGACGCCGCCTACTTTCATGCCCAGTTCCGCCGAGTGAATCCGTTGCCGTTCAAGCAGGTGTACACGATCGTAGACGGCATCAAGGGCAAAGGCCAGTACGTCGGCACTTACATGGCTTGGGGCGTGCACAACAATGGTTGGTGGGGTGAAGGTGAAATCAAGTTCTACATGGACGGCGACAAGGAATTCCCCACCATTAACGGCACCGGCACCGAAGACTACTTCAACGGCTCCTACGATTTTGAGAATCAGACCACACACCAATATGAGGAGTTCACTAGTCCTTATTCTGGTCTGGCGCAGGTCCTCAAGCCCGACGGGCTTTACCAGACGCAGGAAAGATTTGGCTTGTACCGGTGGCACATCGTTGATCCGGTTCGTTTCGACAGCGATCTGCGGGTGACCATGCAAGACCTCGGCTGGAGAGAAGGTGGAACCTATCTTCCCCTGCAGGACGATATGTCTTCGGTGGCCTACTGGTATCAGGTCGAACCGCACGCTGCTTTCCCCAAGCTGCCCGCGAAAGAGCAACTGGAAATCGACTGAGTGTATCGGCACGACCGCCCCAGGGAGGTTTGGAGTCCAACTGATAATTTTTGCGGCGCGTCTTTCGGCTCGGTCAGATAGGCGCACAACCTTATGCAACTCAGGACTTTTGTTCAGGAAAGGGCATTCAAGCACAATCTCAGCTAGTGTCCTGAGTCTATTGAGTATTGAATAATATAGTGACAGACTGTGGGATTTTGTGCTACTCTGCGTTCATGGGAAACCCTGCGGGAGTGCGGCGCGATTTTCAGAAGTTGGAAGAGCGGCGGTTGTTGGGCGCCCGACTGTTGCGCCAGGGAATGCACCCGGCCGAGGTCGCGCGGCAAGTCGGGGTGCACCGACAGTCGGTCAGTCGCTGGGAGCGGCAACTGCAGCGGGGCGGAGTGCGGGCGCTGAAGAAGGCCGGGCGCGCCGGGCGCAAAGCGCGCTTACGCCCGGAAGACTTACGGCGCATCGAGCGCGGTCTGAAACGCGGACCGGAGGCCCTGGGGTACGAAACCAGCCTGTGGACCTCGTGGCGCGTGGCCCATCTGATCGAGCAGGAATGTAGGGTGAAGTACCACCCTTCGCAAGCTTGGCGGATTCTGCGGCAACTGGGTTGGAGCTGCCAGCGTCCGGTGGGACGGGCGCTGGAACGCGACGAGGACAAGATCCGGTTCTGGAAGCAGCAGCGTTGGCCGGAGATTAAAAAAAAGCCCGAAAAGAGGGGCGCACCATCGTCTTCATCGACGAAAGCGGACTGAGCGAGCGCCCACACCGCTGCCGGACCTGGGCGCCACGGGGACAGACGCCAGTGCTGCAATATCACTTCAACTGGAAGATGCTGTCGGCCATGGCCGGCGTGACCTGGTGGAACTTTTACTTTCGGCTGTTTCCCGGTGCCATCCGCAGTCCGCAGATCATCGAGTTTCTCACGCATCTGCTGCGCCACATCCCCGGCAAGCTGCTGATCGTCTGGGATGGACTGCCGGGTCATCGCAGTCGCGCAACCTGGGAGTTCATCCGAGAGCAGCGCGGGCGCTTGTGGGTGGAGTTTCTTCCCGGTTATGCGCCGGAACTAAATCCGGTCGAGTATCTGTGGTCGCACTGGAAGCAGCACGAGTTGCCCAACCTGTGCCCGCAGAACTTCGGGCAGTTGAGCCCATATGCTCGCCAAGCGCTCCGCCGGATGCGCCAAACGGCCTACCTTGGTGATTGCCTTCTGGCGGCAGGCAGAACTGTTTCCGCTGTAACTATATTATGCAATCCTCAATAATGTTCGTTTACAAAAGCGAGCGACAGAGTCGAGGATTTGGTCGGCGGACTTGGTCCAGACAAAGGGTTTGGGGTTCGAGTTGTGATGCTCGATGAAGTGGCGGATGGCGTTCTCCAACTGCAGCGTGCTGCGGTGAACGCCGCGCCGGATCTGTTTTTCGGTCAACTCGGCGAACCAGCGCTCGACCAGGTTCAGCCAGGAGGCCGAAGTCGGAGTGAAGTGCAGGTGGAAGCGCGGACGTTTGGCGAGCCAGCGGCGGATCAACTGGGTTTTGTGGGTGCCGTAGTTGTCCAGAATGAGGTGAATGTCCAGCTCTGGGGGCACGTTCTGCTCGATGGTGTCGAGAAATCCGCGGAACTCGCGGGAACGATGCCGCCGATGCAACTGGCCCAGCACATGGCCACTGGCCACGTTGAAAGCCGCGAACAAGCTGGTGGTGCCATGCCGTTTGTAGTCGTGAGTGCGGCGTTCGATTTGTCCGGGGCGCATGGGCAGCAACGGCGCGCTGCGGTCCAGCGCCTGAATCTGGCTCTTCTCGTCCACGCACAGCACCAGGGCGCGGTCCGGCGGGTTCAGGTAGAGGCCGACGATGTCGCGGACTTTGTCGATGAACAGCGGGTCGCGGCTCAGCTTAAAGGCCTGGCTGCGGTGGGGCTGGAGCGAAAAGGCGCGCCAGATGCGGCTGATGCTGCTCTGACTCAGTCCGGTCGCTTGGGCCAGCGAGCGTGTGGACCAGTGCGTGGCGGCTTGCGGTTGGCTTTCCAAGGTGCGCGCCAGCACGCGTTCCACCGCGACGTTGCTCAAGCGGCGCGGCGTGCCCGGACGGGGTTCATCGAGCAGCCCGTCGAGGCGGAGAAGGACAAAACGCTGTCGCCACTTGCCCACCGTGGCCAGCGCAACATGCACTCGGCGAGCCACCTCGGTGTTGCTCCGGCCCTCGGCGCAGAGCAACACGATGCGGGCGCGCAACGCCAACGCCGGCGCGGTCTTGGGACGGCGAGCCCACTCCAACAACCGCTGTCGTTCGGTAGGGACAAGAGTCAGGGGCGAGAGCGGGCGACCGAGTGCCATGCAGTTCCTCCTGCTTATATCAGATGCAGGAAGAGCCGTTAGTTATTCAACGAATATTAGACTCAGGACACTAGCCAAAGTTTATTCCGTGATACAGACCTATATGCCGTATCACAGAACTATTTGAGATATAATCTTCCGTGCACTTTGTCAGGGGTCATTTCCATCACGCCTCAGGGCGATGACCAGGACAACCGGCTGCCCACGAAACCCGTCGACCTACGATCATGAAACTCTATCGAACCGCCTCCGGCTGCTTTATTGAAGAACAAGACCAGTTTTATACGCCAAGCACTCACTCCAGCGACGGCGACCAGTGGGACTCGCTGATCACACGAGATGATCTGTACAGTCACCTGCTGCGAGGAATTCAGGATGGAACCTGGAAACGAGTCGGACTGACCGGGCTCGAGAACATTCTTGCTCCGATCGGAAGTCAGGAAGTATGGGCCGCCGGAGTGACCTATTATCGCAGCCGCGAGGCGCGTATCGAGGAATCGAAGCAGGCCGGCGGTGGAGGCTTTTATGATCGTGTCTACGATGCCCAGCGGCCTGAACTCTTCTTCAAAGCTACACCCAATCGCGTGGTCGGACCGGAGGAGGCCGTTGCAATTCGCGACGATTCCACGTGGTCGGTACCCGAGCCTGAATTAGCCCTGCTGGTATCTCCGAAAGGAACCATCACTGGATACACAGTGGGCAACGATATGAGCTCGCGCAGTATCGAGGGAGAAAATCCCTTGTATCTGCCGCAGGCAAAAGTCTACAACCGCTGTTGTGCGCTCGGCCCTTGCTTGTTGTTGGTTGAGACGCCACTGCCGTCGTCGACCGAAATTCGGATGGAAATCTTGCGGGAGGGAAGACGCGAGTTTCACGGCGCAACTCTGCTGTCCAGCATGAAGCGCGATCCGGCAACATTAGTTCAATATCTTTACCGCAACAACACTTTTCCTCGCGGCTGTTTTCTGCTTACCGGAACCGGCATAGTACCGCCCGACACCTTCAATCTGAAGGCGGGCGACGAGATTCGAATAACGATCACGGGCATCGGAATCCTCGTGAACTCGGTCGGTTGAGTGCCAATTGTCTTCGGCCTTCGGAACGGCTCGTAGCCTTGGATAACTCTTGACCTCACCGGCGAAATTTGTGCTAGGTGGAAGGAGAACCCACCAAGAAGGAAGACGGTGATGGCGAGGCAAGCACAAAATCGTTTTGCTTGACCGGTGACATCGTACACATCAAATACTCCGTAGCGGGGTGGAGATTTGTATTCAACTATAACTAAATAATGCAGTTAGATTGGAGTCAAGAACGAAACAGGATTAGGCCATGAGGGCGCAACATGATCTTGCGAATCGTTATTTTTTAAGTTGACAACAGATCAAATCTGCGAGTAATATACGCAGGGATCAGGCCGAGTCGCCGGAATCTTTGAAACTCAAGGGCAACTCTCCATCGCAGTGAGTTTAAGCTTTCTGTTGGTGTCCGCCACATGCTTCGCTCAGCTCACCACCGCGACGATATTAGGCACCGTGACCGATTCAACCGGCGCAGTGCTTGCGAATGCAAAGGTTGAGATCCAGAACACGGGCACTTCCGCGACGGTGCAATTGATAACGGCTCTCCCGGCCCAAGTGTTATAAACAGATGAATATGAAGGAGCGCTCCGCCATCGGACTTCGTCGACAAACCGATATTTTCAGTGTCTTCCCTCTTTGATTTCGACGACCGGCGAAGACAATTACGTCATCCTTGATTCTACGGGTCGCGGGAATTACGTCAGTTTTACCTCGTTGTGGATAACATTGCTGGTGGCTGCTATGGCGCCAGTCATCAACGATTATGAAAGAGACATGGCGATGGTTCGGTCCGCAGGATCCAATTTCGCTTGACCAAATCAAGCAAGCCGGGGCGAGCGGAATCGTCACCGCTTTGCACGATAGATACAGTGGAGAAGCATGGCCACTGCACGAAGTGCTCAAACGCAAGGGCGAAATCGAGGCAGCAGGCCTAGTGTGGTCCGTAGTCGAAAGTATTCCGGTCCACAATTCCATCAAACTGCGCTCCGGTCCATACCGCCAGTTTATCGAAGCATGGAAGCAGTCGCTGCTCGCGATTGCTGAAGCAGGCATTGAAATTGTTTGCTACAACTTCATGCCGGTGCTGGACTGGACAAGAACTGAGCTGAGATGGCGTCTGCCCAGCACAGGTTACGCTCTGCGCTTCGATATGACCGACTTCGCGGCATATGACCTGTTTATCCTTAGACGGAAGGACGCGGAACGCGATTATGAGAGTGATCGAGTTGCTTCTGCGCACCGGCGATTTAAGGCAATGTCGGATGCACGCATAAGCGACTTGGAAGTTACGATAACTGCGGGCCTGCCGGGTGGTGAAGGATCATACGACCGTGAGAGCCTGCGCCGGTTTCTTGCTGAGTACGCCGGAATGTCAGCGGAGGATATCCGCGCCAATCTCTGCGCATTCCTCGCGGAAGTTGCTCCGGTTGCGCGGGAAGTGGGGATCCGTCTGGGTATACACCCGGATGATCCCCCGTGGCCGCTATTCGGGATACCGCGAGTAGTGTCCACTACCGATGATGCACGGGCGATCCTCGCGAGTTGCGATACTCTCGCCAACGGCCTGACTTTCTGTGTGGGCTCTTATGGAGCACGATCGGATAATGACTTGTTGGCGATGATCCGTGAATTTGGGTCCAAAATCCATTTTGTCCACCTTCGACAGGTGATGCGCGAAGCTGATGGTTCGTTTTATGAAGCCGAACATCTTCGCGGAAGTTCTCCTATGGTTCCGGTGATTCACGAGCTCCTGAAGGAACAAGCGCGTCGGTTGCACGAGGACCGCTCGGATCATCTAATTCCGATGCGTCCTGACCACGGCCACCTATTGGCCGACGATATTGACAGGAAGGTGAATCCCGGCTACTCACTGATTGGCAGGCTGAAGGGTCTGGCTGAACTGCGTGGTGTCGTGCACGGTCTGAAAAGCGCTTTTCCCGAACTGGCACAAAGCTGCAGGGAAGAGGAGAGCATTACGCGAACTATCTAATGTGCCATATATCACGCCCCCCGGAGACTTTTTCCTGGCTGCGGCGAGCGCACGACTACAACGAGGTGTGCCGGGAATTTCCTGTGTCTGTCCTGGGACCGTTGGTGTGTTCGAAGCTTCGAAGCGCGCTATGGCCCTTCAGTATTTTCGCATCAATAAATTGGCGATCTGAATTATAATACTGATTTCTAGTATGCAGAACATCCTCAAAGGAAACATCAGGAAGGCGACCAGGGACGCGCAGTCCCATGGCACATCGAGCTGCACGCGCGATTAGGATATGCGTCGACAAACGGAGTTACCTCTCATCCTGTTGTTTTATTCGGGCCTTGCTCTAGGCCAGGCTGCGCCACCCCAGGCGAAGCAAATCACACTGGAAAACTCGCAGCTGCGCGTAGTCTTGTCGACGCAGAACGGTTCGTTGATCACTGTGGACCGCAAAGACGAAGACGTTTCCTACCTGGGATCGTCGGTACAGTCCGGATGGTTCCGGGTTGAGCTTCCTTTGCCTCATTGGGAAGGACATGTCGCGGCAAGCAAAGACCTGTCCACCGTGCGCGTCGCCAAGCAAACATCCGACTCCGTGGAACTTGAGGCGACTGGATTGACTTCAAAAGAGGGGAAGTACAAAGTAACGTCCCACCTGTCGATTCGGCTCAAGGGCGACAATATTATCTGCGCACTTGCTCTGCGCAATGACAGCCAGCAGACCATTGACCAGATAATGTTTCCAATCGTAGACGTCCCGGCGGCTTCCGATAGCACGGAGAGTATGTTCTCACCCAACCTTTTCCAGTTTGGACGGTTGCGTCCTCTATTCAGCCCCAATGACATTCAAAGCGCGCAGAGTCCCTTCGACACGCTTGATCCTCTCGACCGCCGGGCCTGGTTTTCCGCCGATCCGAAAATCACCCGCAAGGGACTTAATTATCCGATGGATTTGTCTACCGCCTGGGCGACCTATACGAGCGATCAGAAGGGCGTCGGATTCGATGTGCGAACCAAGGACTTCCAATTCCAGAAGTTCACCCTGGAACGCCGCCTGTTTCGCGACCACCGCTCCCGAGCGGCGAACCGGCAGGACTATGAACTGGCGTGGCACTGGTATCCCCTGGTGCGGCCCGGCGACTCCTGGCAAAGCGCAGAAGTTTATATCAAGTGTGATCGTGGCGACTGGCACGCCATTGCCAAACAGCACCGGGACTGGCTGAGGACCTGGATCATTAGGCCTCATCCCCCGAAGGAATTCGAGCAGTCCATCGGCTGGCTCAGTCACGGGATTCAGTCGTACGACGAAATTCCGCTGTGGGCGAAGAAAGGGGTGGACGTCGGAGCTCCTTATTTCCTCATCTACGGCTGGTCAGCCATCAACCTGGGCGGCATGACCTATGACTCGTATCCGAAAAAGGAATTAGGTGGAGTGGCGAGCCTGCGCCCCAATCTGGAAGCGGCGAAGAAACTGGGATCTTTCCCTTTGGCCTGGTTCAACGGGACGACGACGGTGGAAAGCAATCCAGAGCACATGCTGATGGGATACCAATGGACCGCAGTTGATCGCTGGGGCGGCTCGATTCTGGATGGAAGATGGTCACTGCGTGACACGTCCATCATCAGCCCAATTAACAATAATGCCGAGTGGTTCGAAGTAGATCCCAGCACGCCCGCGAAGGACTTTCTGCTCGAGTGCGAGCGGCGCATGGTCGAAGATTACGGGTTCGCCGGCAACGAATTGGACCAGGCTCATAAGAATTACCTATCCTACCGTGAGCACGCGGATAAGACCGGACCGGAGCTCGCTTTTTCCAAGGGCTACGGAGATTTTTTCGCTAAAACTCTGGCGATCGTAAGAAAAGCGAACGCGGCTGGAGTGATTCTTGGTGAGAACCCTTCCGAGTTGATGAACCAATACGTGGATTCGATTTGGATCTTCGAGGGAGGCGGCCTCAGTGTGAGTACGCTTACGACTCTCCGGTATTCGTGGCCGTGGGCAACCGTTCCAACCAGATCCATCGCTACCAACCCCGGCCATGCCAGTCAGGCTTTCATGATGAACGCGCCATTGGATATTTTTGAGGACCCGGCGAAATACCCCGACTATGCGGAACATCTCAAGAAGTTGTATGCCCTGAAAAAGGCCACGCTAGATTTCTTTTATCAAGGAGAGTTTTCTGATCAGGATGGCTTCTCTCTGACCTCCTCGCAAAAAGAAGTGATGGCGAAGTCTTATCGTGAACCTGGCGGGAAGTTTACTGCTGTAGTGGTCATCAATTCGGGATCAACGCCTGGAGAAGCCGCCATACGACCGGATGCCGACATCACTAAGGCCAAAGTACGGCACTTTTATCTTGACGGGCGAACGGAACCCGAAGCCGCAGCAAACGAGATACGTTTGCATTTGACACCTTACGACGTGCAAATTCTTGCATTTGAACAATAAATGTTAAGGAGACTTAAGTTGCGCCGTGCTCTGCTGCTTTTGTTGGTCCTTCCGCTGTTGACCCTCCTGCCGTTGCGCGGGCTTGCCATGGAAGAGGCTGGCACCTTGGAGAATGACGCGCTCCGTCTCCAGGTATCCACGGAGACCGGTAGCATCACTCATATCCTCGACAAACACACGAACAGCGACTACGTGGAAGATGCGTCTCACGCAAAGCTTTTTCAGCTCCTTCTACCCACGCCGGACGATCTTTCCCGCCAGATCAATTCCTGGGACCAGAAACCGGTATCCATTGCAATTGCCGATGGAGTCCTGACCCTCAAGTTCCAAAACCTGCTGATTTCCCAGCGAAAGTATATTTTTCAAGTTGGAATCAAGAAGTCCAGTGAAGTACGGTTTCCGATCGATGTTACGGTGACATTCCGCTTGCAGGATGAGCATATTCTTGCCTCCATCGAAGTGCAGAATCACAGTCTGGAGGAAATCACTGACGTAGTGTTCCCGTGGCTGGACGCCCTGCCGTCCAGTTCTGACGGCCATCCGTTCGATGTGATTCTGCCGTCTCTGGCCCACAAGAAGCTGTCTGGCGCCCCGGAAAATCCACTTGGGCAACGGGCCCTGGACTATCCCGCATTATTGGTAACCAGTTGGCTCAACTACCAAACCGGTAGCAAAGGAATCGGCATCGAAGTGCGATCGACCCCGGAGACACAGGAGGCCGTCATCTCGCTCAACCCGCCCGGGCAGGCCGCCAACCGGCCCACGTCAGGCGTGCGATACATTGGTTGGGATTTCTATCCGCATATAGAGGGGATGAGTAGCTGGATGTCCCCCCCAGTCGTGATCCATGTGCACGGCACGGACTGGCACGCCATTGCTGCCGAACATCGTGAATGGTATCGCGGTCAATGCAAACCTCAGCGGGGTACTGCCTTCGATCAGGCTGCGGGATTGGCCACCTACCACCTCAAGAAAGACGACAACACCGTCAACTGGACTTACAACGATCTGCCCAAGCTCGCGGCCATTTCTGCCAAGGCTGGGATGCAGAATTTAGTCATTGACGGTTGGCGCAAGCGCGAAGGACCCGGTAATGAGTCTCCGCTGGCCGAAATTGCAGATCCACACCTGGGTGGCGAATCGCGTCTTAAAGCGGTCATCGAGAAGCTTCTACCAGACCGGGTGAATCTGGTTTTTGCTTTTCACCCCGCCTATGTCAATACCGCTGCCGACCACTACCAGAGTCTCAGCATTCGTTGGACGGTCAAATCGCGCCGCAACGTCAACCAGATGCAACCGGCATTCACATTTTATACCGTCGACTATCCTTACCAGGACCGCATCATGCATTACTGGGCGGTAGTGGATCCCTCAACTCGGGCTACCGACCAACTCTTGCATGACGCGGAAAGACTCAAAGAAGAGTACGGTTTCCGTAACCTCCTTCTGCGCGGCGTAGGGCTCCAGTCCTATCTCTCATATAACAAGGAAGACGTCGTCCCTCCGCAGAAAGTTTTTGAAGTGGGATATGAACACTTCCTCGGAGGCTTGCGCACGCTTTTCCCGGATGGTCTGTTGCTCATGGAGGGTTTTAATGACCTGGTGAATCCCTACGGCAACGGCGGTTATACCTGGGTTCAGAACACGGATGCGGAAGTTCTCGCCTACAGCATTCCCTGGGCCCCTTTCTCGAATGATGTGGATGCACTGGATTACGATCAGGCAAACGAAAGCTTCGCCCGCAAGATCCTCATCAATCTCATCGTGGATGGCGGCGATGGCAGTGTCGAACCCTATCCCGAGTTTGCCGACCACCTAAAGGCTTTGCAAAGTCTCAAACAAGCGACAGCACCCTATTATGCTCAAGCAGAGTTCCGCGACCACCAAGGCTTGAAGAAAATTGATGCCGACGGTCAAGTCGTCGTGTCGGTTTTCGATAACGCCGCGGATAAGAAGCGAGGCATAGTCCTCTCCAATCTTTCCGAGCAGCCGAAAAAGGTGGCGGTGGAGCTTGATCCTCAATCCACGGAGGTGCTTGGGCACCTGTTTCGTTTGGGAGGACAGCGAGCGGAGATCGAACTGCCGCGGTTCTCTGTTGATTTAGCTCCCTACGAAGTGGTTGTGGTGGGAATTGACGGGCAGTAGCACGGAGCCATTCCAGAGCCGGACTAACCCAAGGGCTTCCATCCCGTGCGGCCGCAGGCCGACCCTGCACGAACTTGGACCGTGGGAGAAACGGTAATTTTCAGTTAATGATGGCCTGATAAGCCAACGTATGAACTTGCCGATCTAGCTTCAGACCGCCCGAAGGAAGAAGCTGCGACATAAAGATGACGATCATCTGCTCCTTGGGATCGATGAAGAAGGCCGTATAGAAAATACCGTCCCAGTTGTATTCGCCCGGTGATCCCAGTTCGGACAGAGGCGCTTTCACGCCATCTATACTGAACCCGAGCCCGAAACTCTGATCGGCACTGATCTTTCCCAATTGATCATGGGTCATCAGCTCGACTGATTTCCGGCTCAGCAAGTGTTTATCTCCAACATTGCCTCCGTCCAACATCATCTGGCAGAAGCGGGCGTAATCCCACGCGGTGGAGGTAAGACCCATGCCACCCGAGAAGAGTTTTTTCGGTCCGCGGTAAGGGTAGTCCGCTGAATAAGTGAAAGAGCCTTCCGTAATGGGAGTATCGGGAAAACGGTTCAGACCCTTGTCTGGGACCTCAGTGATCACTTCAAAAGCGGCCAACGGTTATCACTTCAAAACCGGCCAACGGAAGTAGCCGTCCAGGACTGAGATTGTTCTACCCTGCCGCCTCCTGTGGTGGCAAGTCGGTTTTGGTGCGCCAGCTCCGCGGGCCGCACTTGAGCACGTGGCCGTGGTGCAGTAAGCGGTCGAGCATGGCGCTGACCGCGGCCGCGTCGCCCAGCAGTTTGCCCCAGTCTTCGACCGGGCGGTTGGAGGTCAGCATGGTGCTAGCGCGTTCGTAGCGGCGCATGATGATCTCCAGCAGTTCTTCGGCGGCGGTGAGCGGCAGTTTGCGCATGCCCAGATCGTCGATGATGAGCAGAGGCACGGTCACCAGGAACTCCATGTGCTCTTTGCGCGTGCCGTCGAGCGTGGCGTCGGCTAGTTCATCGAGCACGGTGTGGGTTTCGCGGTAGAGCACGCGGTATCCCTGCTGGATGGCAGACTGGCCGATGGCCTGGGCCAAGTGACTCTTGCCGGTGCCGGGCGGACCTAAAAACAAGGCGTCTTCGTGACGGGCGATGAAGGCGCCAGTAGCGAGGTCGAAGACCAGGCTGCGATTCATCTTCTTGTTGAAGTTGAAGTCGAAGTTGTCGAGGGACTTTTGGGGGTCGCGAAACTGGGCCTGCTTTTTCCGCCGCTCCAGCAGTCGCTCGCCACGCCGCGAGAGTTCGTCGGAGACCAGGCAGGAGATCAGGTCGATGGGGGCGAGCGGTTCGCTTTGCGCCTGGCGCAGACGAGTCTCCAGCGTGGCGGCCATACCGCCCAGGCGAAGTTGTTTGAGAGCACGTGCGAGTTCGATGAGATTCATTCTTCTACCTCCTTTGTTCTGTAGTTAATGAAGTCGCGGTACTGCACCAGTTCGCGAATCAGGGGATCGACTTGCTGCAAACTGAGTGGGGCTTGCGGGCAGCGTTCCAGATAGCGGCGCACGAAGCGGTATTCCTGCACTCCCATCTCCAGTGCGGCGGCGCAGGCTTCATCGACGGCGGCTGCGCCGTACTTCTTGGCCAAGGAGAGGACGCCGAGGATGCGGCGCACACCGACTTCTCCCTGCTGGCGATGGATGGCCTCACAGAGCGTGCCGATGTGCGTGCCGGCGTGGCCCGCTCGCCACAGCAGTTGCGAAGTGCGCAGCGGGGTTCGCTTGGAGTGGTCCTCGGGCTTGATGCGATACCAGCCGCGTTTCTGGTGCACGTGTTCGCGCAGCAGTTGGCCGGTCTTGGGATCGAGCAGGCGGACAAACAGCTCATCCCACTGCACGCGGACCATGCGCCCGATCCAGCCCGGTGGAGCGCCGTAGTAGGCAGCTTCGACTTCGACGCAACCGTCCAGATGCACGATGCGTTCGCCGTACTGGTAATAGCGGAAAGGTTCGACCGGCAGTGGAAGCAGGAACGGTTTCTCTTCGGCGAACATGGCCGCGACTTGGCGTTTGGTGGTGCCGTGAATGCGCGTGTCGGCCCAGCGCTCTTCCCAGCGATCCAGGTAGGCTTGGGCTTCTTCCAGACTCTCGAAGCGCAAACCTTTCAGCGGGGTTCTCTGCGCATGGCCGACGCCGGACTCGACTTTGCCCTTGCGATCGGGATCTTGAATCCGACACGGCATGGCGACTGCGCCGTAGTGTGCCAGCACGTCGCGGTAGAGGGGATTGAGCGTGGGATCGTAGAGGTCGGGGACGAGCACGCCCTCGCGCAGATTGTCGAGGACGACGATGTAGGTGGCCCCGCCGAATCGGCGGAAGGCGCGCTCGTGCAACTCCGCCCAGATGCGGGCGCTGGAGCGGAACGTCAGCAGACGAACCGACTTGCGACTGCAGCCCAGCGTCATCACAAACAGCCGGGTGCGTCGATACTTGCGAGTGTCGGGGTCGCGCACCATCGGGCCGGTACCGTAATCGACTTGCGCTTCCTGGCCGGGAGCGGTGACGATCACCACACGAGCTTCGGGCGCTTGGGTGCCGCGCAGCTTGCGCGCGAAGCGCTGCACGCTCTGGTAGCTGCTGGCGAAACCGTACTCGGAGACCAAGTCCTGCCAGATCGCCATGGCATTGCGGCCTCGGCTGAGCCCCGACTCGATGGCCTCGCGGTAGGCGGTGCAGGCACTGGCGCTGGGACTGCGCTGTGGAGATACAGCCTGTCCCCGCTCTCTTGCCGGGAAGAGAGCGCCCACTTCGTCTCGTTGGGATGGACCGAGGTCGGTGATCACCTCAGAGTCGGGGATCACCCCGTTGGCCGGTTTTGAAGTTGCTTTTCCCTTATTAGAAAGGTTTTCGGGGTTGGGGTTGGGGTCGGGAACCACCGCGATGGCCGGTTTTGCCGCGCCAAAGTCGGTGATCACCGCGATGGCCGGTTTTGCCGCTCGCCGCCCCCAGCCTCCGGGCAGACGCACGGCAATCCCAGCCGCTTTCAGGTACTGGCTGGCGGTTTCGCGACGGATGCGGGTCTCTTGCTGGATGCGCCGCAGCGACCATCCCAGCCGTCCCAGAGCTAAAACTTGCTGTTTCTTCTCTTCGTTCAAGACATTGGCCATGCCCACGGAGGCTACAAGCCTCCGCAGGAGTCAATGTCCCGGACGCTATTCTCGTTGGCCGGTTTTCAGGTGATACTCATTGGCCGGTTTTGGGTGATCGCTGAGGTCTGGATAGTAGGTATAGGCCGCTGCAAGACGTGGCAATTTGTCCTCGGGAGGGTAGAAGTACGTATCTTTCATGCCAAGCGGTTCGAAAATGCGCGTGCGGAAGAATTCGTCCAGCGATTTGCCCGAAACAACCTCCACCAGCCTTCCGAGCACGTCGACGCCTAAACCGTACTCCCATCGTTCGCCAGGACTGAAGAGCAGAGGCACGCTGGCCAGCCGCTTGATGCTGTCTTCCAGCGTGCCGTCGTAAGGCAAGGCGCCATGCGCAACATTTGCGGTCTTATATAAGGGACCCATCGTGTCATTCCAGTGATAGGCGATTCCTGAGGTGTGGCGTAAAAGGTCGCGAATGGTGATTTCCTTGGTGGCAGGGACAGTGTAGGGTTCGCCTGATTGAGGCTTGACCAACACTTTCATATTCTTGAACTCGGGCAGGTACTTCGAGATCGGATCCTCAAGCTGGAAAAAGCCTTCTTCGTACAGCATCATCACCGCTACGCTGGTAATGGGCTTGGTCATGGAACATATCCGAAAGATGGCATCCGGGCGCATTGGCTTTCCCGCCTCGCGGTCCATCATGCCCTGCGATTTCAGCCATGCGACTCGCCCTTGACGCATAACCAGCGTGACCGCGCCCGCGATACGCTTGTTGTCGATGTTGTGTTGCACAGCGGCGCCGATGCGCTCGAGTCTTTCCAAGGAGAGTCCAACCGATTCGGGTTTGGCCGTCGGCAGATCTTGTGCAAACGCAGCCGTAATCAACAATCCGCAGACGAGCACCAACCCCTTAACCTTTCGTGTCGCCCGGGCTTGCACCTCTCCCGCAGTGAGCAGGGGATTGAGTCCTTTCATGGAGCGCCTCCGCACTGATGCCTGTCTTAAATTCGTGACCGAAATGAATCAAAACAGGATTTTGCTTTTCATCGGCTCAGGTATTGACGAATCTCGCGCAATCCTCGTTTCTGATGCATATAAGTGTTGCAGCCTGGGCATGCGTGCAATTGCCGGCAAGGCCGCGGGGGTGACCGCGGTTCCAAAGACGTTTAAGGATTGAAGTTGAGCGAGTGCACTAATTGTTTGCAGTGTGGCATCGGTGATTCGAGTGCGTATGAGCCGCAATATGCGCAGATGTTCCATGGCTGCAATCGTAGCCGCAGAACGGTCTGTAATGGCCGTATCGGAGAAATCGGCCACCACGATGTGGCCGACAACGGGTTTTAGCGCCGCCATGTCTTGATCGGTAAACCTGGAACCCAGCAGGGACACGTTTACCACGAGATCTGCGGAGCCGCGAGATTCGTAGTCGAGTCCTCCCATGAACCTCTTTTTCAGGTCCGACACCGCAGCAGCTAGTGGAGCACGTTGTTTCGTCACGGCGTCAGTATCAATCTCCGGGAAAGTCACCTCTGCGACTTGTGAGGTCCTCACGTCGGCAGGAATGTCTTTGATTGCATCTGCCACTTGCGTACTCGAAGCGCCCGAGCTAATCCAAAGTCCAATCAGCTTTACCTGGCTGTCTGACAATGGCGGTTTGTGTTCTGCAGGCATAGAGTTATCGTCAGTAGAGGGCAAAGTGATTCGATGGAAGAGCTCGCTGCCTTTTGAATTTCCTGCCTTTACCACAGCTCCGTGTTTGCCGCCCCGCATCAATCCGGCGTAGGTATCCAGTCGCAGACTGGATTTATGTTTGGACGGCCCGTGGCAGGAGACGCAATGATCTGAAAAAATCGGCTGAATGTGCGCCCCGTAAAATGTGCCGGGACCTGGATTGGAGGCTAGATCTTCGGCGTCGCTCTGATTCGAAACTCCCAGCAATCCACGCAAGCCATCTGGCATGAATTGCGTCAGATGGTTTTCCCCAAGTGTCAATTGGCCACCTCGATAGCCTGTAAAGGCTACCAGTCCGACGGCCGCGATCAAGGCAAGCGTGTAGAGCGTGCCGGGATGATCAACGCTCATCCTGCCGCGCAATATCCAACAGAGCCAGGATGCTGCCGCCACTGCGATTCCTCCCCACATGTGCTGTGTGACCAGAGAACCTGAGTAGCCGCCGCTCTTTGCCAGTAACCACCCCAGGCTTGCAGCCGCGATCGCGCCGCATGTGGAGAGACCGAGTATGAAATCCGCCGATTGCAGTAAGGAGGGAAAGAAGCGTGTGCGCCCTGCCATCTCAATCAAGGGAAGCAATAGGAGCAGTGCTATTGGCACGTGGACGGCTAACGGATGAAAGCGACCAAGGAATTGCAGCCACGTGGCACGCGCTCTTCCGTCTGGAGCAGCGACGCAGCACAGAGCGAACAGCAGGACAATCGCTGAAAGGGTAGTGAGCCCAAAATAGAAACGGGCCGATTTCGGATACGTCCCAGAGGTCATGAATTTAAGCGGTTCCGATCACCGCCCGAGCGATTGGGAGAGATTATGCGATCACCTCCGCTACCACTCGCGCAGGCTTTACGCTGGTAAGTTTTTGGTCCAATCCCTGGAAGGAATAGTTCAATCGACGGTGATCGAATCCCAATAGGTAGAGCATCGTAGCATGCAAATCGCGAATTTCTACCGGATCTTTCACAATCTCATATCCCATCTCGTCGGTCTGGCCGTGCGTCATGCCGGACTTTACTCCGCCTCCCGCCATCCAAATGGTGAAGGCGCCGGGATTATGATCGCGGCCGACAAACTTCATGTTGGTCTGGCTGTTGCGATTTTCCCGCATCGACGTACGTCCGAATTCACCACCCCAAACCACTAAGGTATCTTCCAGCATGCCGCGTTGCTTCAGGTCGGTCAGCAGCGCGCTGATTGGCTGATCCACTTCACGGCAGCGCTCAGCAAAGCCCATATTAAGTGCGTCTCGCGCCATAGTGCCGTGGCTGTCCCAACCCCAGTGGTAAAGCTGAATGAAACGCACTCCGCGTTCCGCCAGGCGGCGAGCCACCAGACAATTGTTCGCAAAGCTTGCTTCGCCCGGTTTGGACGCATAGGCTGCGCGCACGGCTTCGGGTTCTTCGTGAATATTCATTGCATTCGTTGCGTCCATCTGCATGCGGAAAGCCATCTCGTACTGTGCAATTCGCGTGATAGTTTCAGGATTCCCAAACTCGGCGTAGGTCTGCTGATTGATGTCATCAATCGCATCCAGCATGTTGCGTCGCAAGGGCCGTGTCACCCCCGGCGGATTGTCAAGGTAGAGCACCGGCTCACCGTGAGAACGGCATTGCACACCCTGATAAACGCTGGGCAGAAATCCCGATCCCCAAAGCTGTTTTCCCCCGTCCGGCATTCGGCCGCCGGAAACCAGCACAATGAAGCCTGGCAGGTTTTGATTCTCGCTGCCCAGACCATAAATCACCCAGGAGCCAAACGAGGGGTAGCCCAGGCGCGCATTGCCGGTTTGTACGAGCAATTGCGCCGGAGCGTGATTGAACTGATCGGTGCGCATAGACTTGATGAAACAAAGATCATCAATGTGTTTTTCCAGATGTGGCATCCGGTCGGAGAGCCATTGCCCGCTTTGTCCCACCTGATGGAAGGGATATTGTGAGCCGAGTAACTTGGGAATTCCGCTGATAAACGCAAAGCGTTTGCCCGCCAGGAACGAAGCGGGACAGTCCTCCCCATCGAGCCGCGTGAGCTCAGGTTTGTGCTCGAACAATTCCAACTGGCTGGGGGCTCCGGCCATGTGCAAGTAGATCACCCGCTTCGACCGGGCTGTAAGCTCCGGTGGCAGAACGGATAAGGGACTTCTGGGATCACGACTGAAGTCAAGCCGGGGAAGACCATCCGTAGTCAAGTTGGCCGCCTTGACTGAGCTGAAATATGGGGCCGCCAAGCTGCCAAGAGACATACTGCCCACACCCGCCGTTAAGGAGCGCAAGAAATGACGGCGCGTTTGGCTTTGCAGCTGCGCAAACTTCTCCTCCCACGACATTTCGGCAGCGAACTCTGTACTCTTTCGTGGGTGCGGATCGGCTCGGTCCTTGTAATCCCCCATAAGGTTCACCTGGTGAGGGCAGCATCCAAATTTAATAAAACGCTGCCTACAGCAGTCAGGGCGTCCAGTTCCTGACGCGAAACCGCTTTACTTTCTCTGGATAGATCCATGCTTGCTCGGACCAAAGAAGGCTGGCGCGACATGGCCATGGTTTTCTCGAAAAATGTGCGGAGCGTCGCTAGCTCGCCAGGGGCAGGATCTCGAGAAAGCACCAGCCGCGCTTCATACATGAGCCGGGCATCGAGAGTGTTCCCCGCATTGCCGGTGCCGGCTTCAACTTCGTTCATGACACGCGTGGCCAGTGCCCGTGCGGCTTCCTGGTATACCGGATCGTTCAACGTTACTAAAGCCTGCAATGGGGTATTCGTCGGAATGCGCCGAGGCAGACTGGTGTCCCGGTCAGACGAGTCGAAAATCAGAAAACTCGGATAACCGCTGGTGCGTTTGACAAAAGTATAGACGGCCCGCCGGAAGCGGTTGGGGCCGTTTTCATCCTTCCATTGGTCGTAGTTATAAGCCGAGTTCCATACACCCGCAGGCTGCGGTGGCATCACCGGAGGGCCACCCATCACGCGACTCAATAGGCCACTTGCCACCAATGCTTGATCACGCACCATTTCGGCAGTGAGTCGTTGTTGCGGCCCCCTAGCCAAAAGGCGGTTTCGGGGATCTTTCTCTTCGAGCGCAGGGGTGGTTACGGCGCTTTGACGATACGTCGCGCTGGTGACCAACTCACGCAAAAGGGCTTTCATGTCCCAATGAAGATCGTTCTGGAAGTGCAATGCCAGCCAATCCAGCAACTCCGGGTGGCTGGGTTCTTCACCCACGCTGCCAAAATTTTCCAGGGTCTCGACAATGCCAGTTCCGAAAAGTTCTTCCCAATAGCGATTCACCGTGACCCGGGCCGTGAGGGGTTGCTCCGGAGAGAAGAACCATTTGGCGAGCGTCAACCGGTTGCGGGGAGCGCCAGGTGGCAACGAAGGAAAGATGGCGGGCACATCCGGTTGAAGATCCGGGCCGGTCTTCGTAAGAAAGTTTCCGCGCTCGAACTCCTTCGTCGCTCTTCGCTCATAGGGAGCCTCCTCGGTCGTGACCGGCAGGTGAACGCTGGGAATTTTCGCGAGCTGTTCCTTCAGCTCTTTGAGCCGGTGGATGTTTTGTGCGCGGGAGGAATCTCGAACAAAAGTTGTCCAGCGCGGATCGTTGCTGATCGAAAGGCGTATGCGCTTCGTGCGCGCCGGCTTGCCGTCGATTTCCTGAGTCTCTCTGAGATCGACTTCAATGCGGCTTTTTGGCGTTAACTGCAACGGTGCCGCGGGAACTCCAACGATCCAACGCGTTTGAAAAACTTTGTCAGACATGAATCCGTCAGCTAGAGGAGCCGATTTCTTCTCGGTGCCCTGGCCGTCCAGACTTTCGACGGCGGTTTCCAGATTGGTTTCAGCATCGTGCAAAAAGGTACGAAACGTAACTCGCTCTTTGTGGCCGTCCGGCCGAATGACGAAGGCGCGGACCTCATCCACAATGAATCCGGCTTCTGGCGTGTGACGGGCTGTTTCCGGATCGAGTGGCGGGGCTTCGATACTAATCGCACTTACTGTTGGAAGCGTCGTCTCCGCAGTGAACTGATAAAAACACCTCACGGGAACGTCCGGGTCCGAGAACGCCTCCCCATCCCGCATATGAAAACTTCTCGGATTAACCTTTACGGTCCGGGCGAGGGCAAGTCTTTCTTCGTCCCGGAGAAGATAGATGGACAGATCTTTCAGTGTTTCAATGCGCTCTGCTTGCGGCATCACTTTGCCGAAAGATAATTGCTTGCCGCCTTTTACCAGGACGATGTTATGCCGGAGGGTTTCCACTACTTTCTCCAATGCCTCCGCTTCATTCGCTTCACCCTTCTGGATCGGTAGCAGATTCCACCGCGCCTGCTCGACAACTTCGTGATCCGAGTTCTCGACCGTATGCAAGAGCTCGAACATCTCCCGCTGGATTCGTGCGGCGTCAGGAAACTGCGATTTATCCTTGGGCACGGCCAAGGTTGGCGCATCATCATCAAAATTTCCGTCGTTCTGCGTATTGAAGAACGCCAGCGACTTGTAATACTCGTCGTGATGAATGGGATCGTAAGGATGGGAATGGCACTGCACGCAGTTCATGGTGATGCCGTTCAGCACCGACCAAGTCGCAGCCACGCGATCCATTACTGCGACCATTCGGAATTCTTCGTTGTCGGTGCCGTCTTCCTCGTTGTTGGGTGTTTGACGGTGAAACGAAGTGGCGATGAGATCGTCAAAAGTCGGGTTCGGACGCAGATCTCCGGCCAATTGCACAGTTACAAACTCGTCGTATGGCAAATTGCGGTTGAAGGCCTCGATCACCCAGTTGCGATAAGGCCAGGCTCCCAGTCGGTCGCGATCTGCCTCGTACCCCTTGGTGTCGGCATATCTCGCCAAGTCCAGCCACATCGAAGCCCACCGTTCTCCGTAGGCTGGTGACGCCAGCAATCGATCCACCTGCTTTTCGTAGGCATTCGGAGAGGAATCCCCGAGATATGCCGCTTGTTCTTCTGCGGTGGGTGGTAGACCCGTCAGGTCGAAAGAAACGCGGCGCAGCAACTCTGCTTTGCTCGCTTCGGGAGAGGGCGAAAGTGACTCCTTCTCCAATCGCGCCAGTACAAAGCGGTCTTCCGGTTGTCGCGCCCAGCCGGTTTGCTTCACCTTCGGCAAGGGCTGCGGTCTAGGAGGCACAAAGGCCCAATAATCGTCCCAGGGAGCGCCTTCCTTGATCCAGCGCCGAAGTAGCTCAATCTGCTCGGGTGCGAGAGGCGGCGCGTGATACGGCATACGCACCTCTGAATCGGTGGAGTTCACTCGACGCATCAGTTCCGAAGCGTCCGGACTCCCTGGAACGATAGTAGGACGGCCGGATTTACCCTTGCCCAGCGCCTCTTCTCTATAGATAAATGACACGCCATTTTTCTGGCGAACGCCACCGTGACAGGAGACGCAATTCTGGTTGAAGATGGGGCGGATGTCGCGACTGAAAACAACTCGGTTACGAAAAAAAATAGGACGCAGATGCGGCCAATCCGCCGCTAGGCCGCCTCCGATCAGCAGACACAAAACAGTTATTCTTGTAGCGCGGAGCCAAGATGTCGCGGCATTAGACATCGTCCTGCAGTTTCCAGACAAAAACGGAAATCAACCAAACGGTAAACCGAGGCCAACTAGCGATCCGCAGTGACAAATCGTTTCGCTTGGTCATTAAGGTAAGACGATCACGAAGCGCTTGTCAAGGTTTTGTATATGATTGTGAAGTATTATGACTGATTTGAATTGTGTAGACGAGCAATCCAGTTGAGTGTGCCATAATTTATTGACGAATCGTTTCGCTATCGGTTAAGCTCCTCAGGTCGGGGTCCGGATCACTCGCATTCAGTCTTCGTTTTCTGAAGCCACAGTCGGTGAGCTGAGTAACGGCAGAACAAAGAAATTACGCGGTTCGAGTCTCACCGGTGAATTGCGACATCACCACAAAGTTCTTGAGATCACTTGACACAAGCACCCAACCTGAGTAAGGTGTCGGTCCAATATACGGAAACAATTTCTGTTTTGTAGAACAATGGACCAACCTAAGCAGCAATTTCAAAGTGAATACCGTAATGACGATGAAAACCTTCTTGCAGTTGAAGCTAACCAGACCGGGCACCGAGTTGCTCGCGAGTCGGGCACTATTTCAGGCAGGTTGGTAGACATGGCACGCCAATTTGCCGCGCGGCGAAACTGGAAATGGTGGAGGAGTTCACCTGCTATTGCCCTCGCGCTGTTATGTATGGCCGGCTGCTCTGAATTCGCGGACGGCCAAATGCCGAAGACGCCGGGCTCGTCGCAGGCCGAATCGAGCATTATTGGCAAGGGTCTCTATTCCAACTACTGCGCCATGTGCCATGAGCTCGGTACTTTGCCTCTCATGAATCGCTTTGTCCTGAAGGAAATGTCGCCAGCCTTCATCGTTCGCGCGCTTACTGTCGGACCGATGCGCAAGCAAGCCTTCGCGCTCAACGCTGGGGAGCGCGAAGCCATTGCAGAATATCTAACCGGCAAATCCGTCATAAAGCCAGGCCGAATTGAGACAGTTCAGTGCCGGTGTTCGGCCACGTCTTCAACCACTGTCGGGAATACAGGAGCGTTGGAATCATGAGACTTGCACACAAGTTCGTGGTGTTAAGTTCGTTTTTCGCGGTCATCCATTCAACATTTCTGCTGGCCGCAACGGGAAGCGTGATCTCCAAATACAAGAACCCTCCATCCCCAGTGCTTCACGCTGTGGATCGTCTATCCGAGTACACTGGAATTCTGGAAGGACGAGTCGGAAGCAACACAAGTGTGCTCCGGATTGTACTCAATTCCAGTGATAATCCGCGCATAGGCAGGCAGGGATATACGATCCAGTCTGGTAATCACAGTATCACCGTGAGCGGAAACGATAGTGAGGGTGTCACCAACGGAGTCTATACCTTGCTGCGAACGCTCATGATTGAACACCGCAAGGATCCTTTTTCCCGCGAGTGGAAGGTCGAAGAGAAGCCTGCATTTTCCATACGCTCGATGCAGGTGGCTCCATACCGCTATGGAGCGTCCTATGGGTTTGCTGCGCTCAGTCCCGATCGCTGGTCCTTCAAACAGTGGAAGGAATATGTTGACTTCATGCGGCTCTGTAATATGACCACGCTCGCTATGGGTTCAACGCGGATGTATGACCCGAAATATCCCGACAGCCGACGCGAGCAGTGGCGTTACGAAGTCTGGAAACAGGTCATGGATTACTGTCACCAGATTGGGATGAAATTCGATTGGTTCATGATGCCGAACCTGGTGCCGGAACAGGCCTTTTGGGATCATCCGGATCGGCGCTATATCAACGAAAATGGCGCCTGGTACGGCAATGGATTGGATTGGACCAAGGGCAAAGATATCATCGCAGACACCCAAAAATACACCATGGGGTACTTTCGCGATCTGGATAGTTTGATCCTGATGTACAGCGATGGAGGCTCGTTCTTCTTTGACAGCCGGGATGGTAGCAGCGATCCGTCCGCTTTATTTGCGGACGTCACCAATACCTATGTTAAGTTGCTGCATGATGTAGGAAACCACGCCAAACTTGTGAACATGAATTGGGGGTTGCAGCTCTGGGCCGACCTGACCCTTCCCAAATCGTTAGTAGAGAAGTATCCGAAGTATCGCACCTTGCAGAACGACACCATTCCACTTCTCCCCAAGGACGCCGGGTGGGAAGACGCGTCGGTGCTGACATGGATCCAGAATTTCGGCGTATTTATTAAGCCCGCGGGCAATCCGCCGGTGGCGGAAAGCCTGTTAGTGGCCAAAGAACACGGTTTTCACCCGGTGATCGATCTCTTCTGGTACATGAACCCAGAAGGTTCCATCAACATGTTCCCCCATCCTTATATTCAGCGCGCCATTCAAGAAGCGCGGTATGCCAGAGATGAATTGGGAGTAGATGGTGCGAAGGGCTATCGGTTGGCGCCGCCCATGCGATTCTTGGACGACTACACATTCTTCCGCGTGGCCTCGGATCCGTCGCTGACCCAGGATCAAATCGCGGGCGAGTTGGCCGGGCTGCTTACGGAGAATTCGGACGATGAGCCAACGGTGAAGGAAGCCATTAACACTCTCGAGCAGTTCTGGACAACTCGCAAGCCGGAGGATGTCGAAAAAGCAGACCAATTGTTCCGCGAACTGTTACCGAAAGAACACGGAAAAAATCTGGAGTATGTGAGCAATGGCTTGACGTTTCTGACTTACGTCGTGCGCATGGCACAACCCGGAGTGACGTCCGCGCAAAAGCTGGAGCTGAAACGAAAGCTCTACGAGACCATCAAGCCGATGTACATCTTGCAGGGTCTAACGGCGGATGTGGTTTGGATTCCGGAATCGGTACGGTTTTTCAATGCGCGGGTCGATATGATGGTTGAAGATTATCTCTCCCCCCTCTATTCCGCGACGCCGCCGGTGGTGGACCGGAGTATCTACCCCAAAGCAACCTCACAACCGGTCCGCCTCCAGTGGCCGAAGTAGGCGGACGGCGGCTACACTGAGCACTTGGCCCGGTGTTGTTCATCGCGGTCCGGGGTTTACCCGCGCGCTGTTTCATTTCTGCCCGCCGAAGGGTATAGCCCGCTGGGCGTGCATCTTTGGCGGGGCCGTGGCACGGGCGCTGCTTTTAAGGTCTTCACTCCAAGAATCCCTTGACAATGCCCCTTCCGACCAGTAGAGTGCGATCCGTATTGCGGCACTGGCTTCCATAATATAGAAAGCAACCAGATCAACTGGTGCGAGGGATTGGGAGAAAGCATGAAAATTACCAAGGTTGACCCTTACTACTTGCGTGTACCCATGCGGCGGAAAGTGGCTGATTCCTTCAATGTCACCGCGCACGTCGGCCTGGCTGGGGTGCAGTTGTTCACTGATGAAGGACTTGTCGGCAACGGATTCACCGCGACCCTGGCGGCCGGCGACGATCTGATCCGCGACACTATCGAACGTTACTATGCGCCGTTGCTAATGGGGCGCGACCCGCACTATGTGAAGCAAATCTGGCATGACCTCTACTGGTCGCCGTTGCATTGGGTGGGAAGGCAGGGCATCACCACGATGGCGATGGCGGCCGTCGATATCGCTCTCTGGGATTTGATTGCAAAAGATGCCGAGCAGCCTCTTTGGGCTATCCTCGGAGGCGCAAAGGCAAAAAAGATCAAGACGTACAACACAGACGCTGGCTGGCTGAACATGTCGGTCGATGAGATGACGACCTATATGAAACAGATTATCGATCAAGGCTGGACTGGCGTGAAGATGAAGGTAGGCAAGCCCGACCCGCGCGAAGACTACGAACGAGTGCGTGCCGTCCGCAAGAGCATTGGGGACAAGGTCGATCTGATGGTAGACGTCAACCAAACCTGGGACCTGAATACCGCCATGGTTTGGGGCAAGCGACTGGAAGAGTTCCACATCGGCTGGCTGGAGGAACCTTTGGCGCCAGAAGACATCCGTTCTCATCGAATCCTGGCACGGGAACTGAACACCCCGATCGCCCTGGGCGAGCATATCTACTCCAAGGAAGTTTTCCGGGATTACCTCCTGGAAGAAGCAGTTGAAATTATTCAGGTTGATGTCACTCGCGTCGCGGGCGTTACCGAATGGATGCAAACTGCCGATATGGCTGGTTGTTTCAACTGTCCAGTAATCCCGCACACTGCGGATGGGGGTCTCGTGCACCAGCATCTGGTTGCGGCAACGCAGAACTCGCCGATGCAGGAGACGGTTCTTCCCTACGGGGTCGAGTTGTTTCAGCATCCGGTGGATATTCGCGAAGGCTGGCTACACATTCCTGAAGATCCCGGAGCTTCCACCGAGTTCAAGCCCGAGCAATTTGCAAAACTTCGCGTGGCATGAGGGGTCACTTTGTATATTCCCCAAACGTTTTCTGCTGCCCTGCTTCTAATCGTCATATCCATGCTGTGCTGGGGATCCTGGCCCAACTTCAGCAAAGCGGCTCCTGCCTGGCGCATCGAGTATTTTTATTTGGACTACATCCTTGGCGGAGTATTTACTGCGATTGTCTTGGCCGCGACCATGGGTTCGTCCGGATGGATGGGGTGTGATTTTATCCGCCGTTTGCACGAGGCGGGTACGCGGGAGATGGTTTCTGCATTTCTTGGCGGGCTGGTATGGAGTTTCGGAAACATACTCATGGTAAACGCGATCGCCATCGCGGGCTTGGCCGTGGCCTTCCCGGTCACTTCGGCATTGGGCATTATTCTCGGAGTTGGTATCGGGTACCTGGTACAGCCAATCGGCAACCCCGGCTGGCTGTTAGCAGCCGTCATTGTTTTGACCGCTGCGGCTTTCACCAACGCCGCCGCCTATCGCAATCTGGGCAAATCTTCCGGTTCAACGTCCAAAACGAAAGGCATCGTGCTTTCGTTGGCCGCGGGTGTGCTGGTGGGAATTTTTCCTCCGCTGGTTGGACGAGCAATTAGCGGCCCCCATGCGCTGGACTCCTACAACGTCTCGATCTTCTTTACGTTGGGAGCGCTCCTCGCTGCTCTCATCGCCTTACCCATTCTTCTTGCCAAGCCGCTGGTTGGAGCGGTTGGAAGCGCGAGTGGTTATCTGCAGGGCAAACCGGTTTGGCATTTGGCTGGGCTGATCGCCGGCTCCGTTTGGTGCATCGGAACTGTGGCGAACTTTGTCTCCGCCGGTGTTGTGGGAGTGGCTGTCAGTTGGGGCATTGGCAACGGTGCGCCCGTCGTAGGAGCGCTCTGGGGAATCTTCTTGTGGAAAGAATTCAAGAACGGCGGAAGCAAGGCAAAGACCTTGATCGCCCTGAGCATGGCTTTATACGTGGCAGGTGTCGTTGCCGTCGCGATCTCATACCAGCTTCGATAGTCCATTTTTTGGCGGATCATCTTCAACCGTGGGAAGGACATCGTGGTGATTCGAATGTTTGTTGAATTCGTTGAATGTGCCGAAGTTATTTTGAACCTTAAACGCCAACGCAACCCGACAGATTAGTCACACGATTGTTGGCCATCCTGTGAAGGAGTTTGTGCGCCGAATTGAACATGCATCATCCCATTCATGGCGAACCTTCGCTCACTGGGCCTGGCCCGATTTCTGCTTTGGATCAGAACCAGTCGAAAAGTGGCACTGCCTCGCTGCGATTCGCTTGGATGCTGCTCGCAATTCTGTTTGCAGGATCGGTCTTGAACTATCTCGACCGCGCGGTGCTGGGTGTCCTCATGCCTCAGGTGCGCCACAGCCTGTCGCTTTCCAATAAAGACTATGGCTTGGTGGTGAATGCGTTCCTCCTGCTTTACATGGTTTTTTACATCGTGGGTGGCCGCGTCTCTGACTGGCTGGGCAGCCGCCACAGCTTCATTTTCAACGTTACCGGCTGGTCTATCGCGAGTATGCTGCATGCGCTTTCCCATGGCCTAGTCAGCTTGTGCGCATTCCGCGCCCTGTTGGGTGCGGCTGAAGGAGGGTTTTTCCCCACCGCGATCCGCAGCATTGCGGACTGGTTCCCTCTCTCGCATCGTGCCAAGGCGATTGGGATTTTACTCTGCGGCATGAGTATTGGAAGCTTCATTGCTCCTCCGGCCGTGGCCTGGGTTGCCGTGCGTTATGGCTGGCGTGCGGCTTTCCTTGGGACTGGGGCATTAGGCTTTTTTCTGCTCTTGCCTTGGCTGCTTTTACAGTCACGGAAGACTCATCCACCGCTTGCTGTAGACTCGGCAGCGGCTCCGGGTCCCGCACCACAGCACAATGTTCCTATTCTTCATGCGCTTTGGCAAAGAAAGTATTTGTTTCTGCTCGGAGCCAGAAGCATCACCGATGCCATATGGTTCTTCTGCTTGTTCTGGATTCCCTATTTTTCGGGGGATCTCGGAGCTTTGCTGGGGACCTGGGGCAGCAGCGCATTGCTCAAACGCGGCCTTTCTCTCGATCGTAGCTGCAAGACTGTGTTGATTCCATCAGCGCTTCTTAGTCTGTGCAGCATCGGGACATTCTATGCACACACCAATTCCATCGCATTGTTATGCTTAAGCCTAGCGTTGTTCGGAGTATTCTCGTGGGCGGGGAATGTTCAGTCCGCCATTACCGAGGTTGTTCCTCAACAACATGTTGCGCTCCTTTACGGCATAACCGGCGCGGTGGGAACGTTCCTTTCCGCGATTTCTCAGCTGTTTATCGGCCGTGCGGTCGATCATGTGGGATACAAGCCAATATTCCTGGCGCTGGGGAGTGGACTGCCTTTGGCTTTGGTGCTCGTGTTTTCGGCCGGCAGGATCACACCCTGGAAAGCGAAGAATGCTGACTTGCAAAACCAACCAAGTTGAGGTGCGAGCAATTGATGATTTTCGAAAACACTGCCAAGTTAACGACAGCGGAAGTGGAAGACTACCGGACCCGCGGCTACCATTCGAGGGTACGCGCCCTCGAGCCCCAAGCCGCATTAGGATTGTGTGAGAAGTTTCTGTCCTACGTTCATCAGAATGAAGAAGGGCTGCAGAAGCTGCTGCCCCGGCAAAAGCTAGGCTTCTTCATAGAGACGCATCTTTTCCTCACTTGGGTGTACGGGCTGGTATCCCATCCGCGAGTGCTGGATGCGGTTGAGTCGGTCTTGGGCCCCGACATCATGGTATGGAACTCGCATTGGTTTCCTAAATTCCCCGGAGACCGCGCGTATGTGTCCTGGCACCAGGACGCGGCATACTGGGGCTTGACGCCTGCCAATGTAACGACGGCGTGGATCGCGTTGTCTGAAAGCACGACTGAGAATGGTTGCATGCGGGTAATTCCGGGGAGTCATCGCGCGTCCCTTCCCCAGCGCGAAACCTATGCTCCTGACAATATGCTTTCCCGCGGCCAAGAGATTGCGGTTGACGTAGACGAAGCCCAAGCGGTGGAGATGCCGTTGCACCCGGGCGAATTCTCGTTACACCACATCGGAATAGTCCACGGTTCTGGCCCCAACCAATCGCAAATCCCCCGGATTGGAATCGCGGTGCGGTATATCTCGCCGGATGTCGTGCAGTCGAGTTCGCAGCGCGACTTGATTGTTTTGGTTCGAGGAAAGGACAAATACGGGCATTTCGATCTTGCCGACCCGCCCCAAAAAGACAGTGCTTATGGCGAGAGTGCGGCTCATCGAGATGCTATGGAGCGCAAAGTTCGAAATCAAGTTACCGGCCGACAATAGCGCTGGCCTGCGTTTCACCAGTTTCAAAGGAGAACTCAAAGACGATGAAAAACCGCAGAGTGTTTTCCGGGCGGCCGGTCAATCGGCAATTGGTGATCGTTGTCGGATCGCTTGTTTCGTCCTTATCTGTCTCTGTCTGGGCTCAACAACCCGTGCGGGCACCCGACACGAGCCTGGAGACGGTTTCGATCCTCGCTTTCACAGAGAGTCCCGTCTACGCGGAAGATGGCAGCGTGTATTTCTGTGACATCGCCAACAATCGCATCCTGCGGTATCGCCCCGGCGGCAATGGCAGCCCTTTTGGTGGGGGCCCGGAAGTCTTTCGCATGCCTGCTGGGCGGGCTGCTGGTCTGGTGTTCGATCTACAGGGGCGCCTGCTGGCAGCGGAGGGCAACGGAGAAGGTGGGAATCGCCGCATCACGCGTACTGAGAAAGATGGGACCATCACTGTCCTGGCTGATCACTACAAGGGGAAAAGGCTGAATAGTCCCAACGACCTGGATATTGATGCCAAGGGTCGAATCTACTTTACCGACCTGCGCTACCTGGACCGCTCCGGCGTCGAGCAGGATAAAGACGCCGTATATCGGATTGATCCAGATGGTACGCTCACTCGCATCATCGACGACGTTGAGCGCCCGAATGGCATCGCGGTGTCCCCCGATCAAAGGACGCTCTACGTGGTGGATGACAATATCACTGCGGGCGGCTCGCGCAAGGTCTACGCCTACCGCTTGAACCCGGAGGGTTCTGTCGGTTCGAGGCGTGTAATTCACGACTTCGGCACAGGACGGGGCGGTGATGGCATGACGGTGGACGCGAATGGAAATTTGTACATCGCGGCTGGTCGGACCGCTCCCAATCTACCCGACGAAGATACGAGTGTTAAAGGCGGTGTCTACGTCTTTTCTCCAGACGGAAAGCAGATCGATTTTATTCCCGTTTTCGCGGATTTGGTTACGAACGTTGCTTTTGGAGATCCTGACTTCAAAACTTTGTACGTCACCGCTGGTCCTGGCTTGTTTCGGATTCGCATGAATGTCGCTGGCGCTGTGCTCTGGCCTCAACCAAGACACTGAATTCGTTATTAGTTTGGCTGCGACAAGCTGGCATCGATCGCCAGGATAAGAATCTGATGGGGCGCCAGTTGTACGCTTACCGGCTTGCTTAGATCAATCTCTTCCATTTCTCCCTGCGGAAAGACACGCGCCCGGATGGTCTTCGGCGCTTGCAGTTCGAATCCCACGGTCTGCTTCTGATCGGTCAGGTTCGAGAGCACGACCCCAGTTTTCTGACTTTTCTGGTTGGCGAAAACCGCTACCACTGTGCCGGGCGTCTTGGTGACACTCCTCAGGCCGTCGTGATCACGAAATTCCGCATCCGCGTAGTACAGGGTGGTGGCTGCTTTCAGTTGCTGCAACCCAAGGAGATGGTGTGCGAAATCCGGATAATCCTCAACCGAGTTCTGTCCGCCGTCCACGATCAGGTTAACCAATGCCTTGTGGGCAAAACTCGTATCGGCAGCTTCGTAGTCCAGAGCTTCCACGTCATTGGAGAAATAGGTCCACGGCACGCTGTACGCGATAATTTCTGAGTCGTGCGTCTGGTCCCAGGTGTAGGCGCCGTTACCAAACGGGTTCACCAGGTCGTTAAATCCCTCGTTTAGCAACAACCCGTCGGAATAAGTTTCCCGCAACCCGCCGAGAAACTCCTTGTAGCCGGTGGCGTAGGCGTTCTGCGGCGCGATACCTTGATATCGGTTATAAGAGAGGAACGCTCGCTGCCCAATGCCTTTCAGGAACAAATTCTGGAAGCCGTATTCGTCCTTCAGGCGCTTTGCTTCGCTCAGCAGGTAGTCCGTTGCCGCAGAGGTGGGATCGATCTCGATCCAGTAGTGGTACCCAGTGATCCCCAGCGGATAGTCCACTGTCTCAAATGTGTAGTCCACCGGGATCTGGTTGCCGTCGCGCCGGGTTCTTACCGCCCAGAAGGCGTGCTCCGGAGGGTAATGATCTTGCCGCACGTTCATCAGTGCCGAGTGATAAGCGAACAGCAAATCCGTTCCCTTCTTTTGCAGGTCGGCGATGATCTGCTTCAGCGCGGCCCCTCCACCCAGCCTTGGATCTGCAATTTCTCCATAGGGAGCCGGGTTGCTTACGCCTTCCTGCTGTCGCCAGCCCTCGATGACCAGACGGTGAATTCCGGCTTTCTCGGTCTCCGCGGCCAGCTGCGGAAGGTTCGCATATTTCCAGAGGATGGTGTTGTCATCCTGCTTCAGAAGAAAAGTGGCATAACCTGCGGCTTGCTCCCAGGTTGTGCCTGGCTCAGGTTTGTTTTTCGCCCGAAACCAATCCCTGTGCTCGGCCGCGATGGTGTGCCAGTCGGAGTTATGAACGTGAATGACCATTGGGGGTGAGGTCCATTCGCTTTGTCCGCCGATATGCGGATACTGGATCCAGCCGATAAAAGGAAACTCGTAAAGTCCTTTGTAGGCGGAGCCTTCTTGGCTCGGCCCGGGGCTCATGGAAAAGTAGGCGTCCTGCGAGTCGAGGCCAGTCTGCGCCTCGATTCCTACTCCCTTCGAATCAAATTGGTAATTGAGCCATGTCGTGGCCAGTAGGCCGGGATAGCGCAGTGCCCTTTGCCCGGATAATACTCCCAAGGTGTTCGGGTACACCCGTTGTGCCATGGAAGGTACGATCACCTTCGCGGATTCTTCTCCCGACTTGGACGGTAGGCCGCTGATATAGGGGAACACCACGCCCGTGATAAGCACGAAACTGCTGTTCTGAATGTGCATGCGCGCCAGAATATGGTCGCCCTGTAACTGCAGAACGACCTCGACGGCAATAGGAAGCCGCGGTTCCGGGACGTGGACGAAGCCGGCGCCAAATCGGTACTGTTCCTGGTCGGGCTGCAAATCGTCATAGCGAATCTCAATCTTGTCCCCTGCGGTCTGAACGCGGGCCGCTTGCTGATTCCATGAGACGATGTGCCGCGAGTAGTTCGTGGTGTCTGGAATGAGCAGTTCGAACAGACGGACGATTTTCTCGTCCGTGACGTAGTCCGTCTGGTTCCGCTTGTCGAACAAATGAATGATCGAACCTGTCTGCGGGGAAACCTCGAGCCGTAAATCAGCATTCTCTACAACTTGCGCATTGGCGGCGTAAGTTACAAAGATAGAGAAGAGCAGCAGAAACCCGATTCGCCGCATCATTGTTTTTCCCCTTGCTCGAGTACCAGCACGTTGACATCGTAAGGACCCAATTGCAATGACACGCGGTCGGCATTGGTTGGAGTGTTCACCGACCCATCCAACCGGTAGTTCGTCAGCCTTCCGCCTGCCGGCCCGGTGAAATTCAAGGTAGCCGTTTGCGGAGTGGCACCGGAGTTGATGACTACGACGGTCGTGCAATGTCCGGTTTCAATGTAGGACTTCGCCATGACCCCCGGTGCCACTGGGGAACCGAGTGTGAAGCCATCCCCGTCGGAAAAATCGCCCTGGTACAGGTGCTTGTAGATCTGTTCCTTAAGGGCATGCAGCTTCTTCAGATGCGCCGCGTATTCCGGATACTGGTTAAGGTCAAGGAAAATATCCAGAGGCGAATTCATCATGAAGGCCTGATCGGCATGGCCTTTGTCGTTTACTGCTCGCGCGTTCAAGGTTGCCCACGGAATGCTGTAGCGGAAAAAGGAGTAAAAGGGAACCGACAGGGCGCCGCCCTCGTAGATCCACGCCGAGTCAGAGTATTGATTCTCAAAATCAGAGATGCCTTCCGTCACCACAATCCCGTTGGGATCGTGTGCCTTCACAATCTTTTCTGACATCTCGTAAACTCTGCGGGCTCCGTTGGTGTAGCTGAACTCGGGACTCCCAGTCTTACTGTGAGGGGAGTAGGAGAGGAAGTTCTTGCCAGCCTGATCCATTTCAAATCCGGAAAAGCCGTAGTCCTCGATCATGCGATGGACATTACTGATATTGAAATCTGCGGATCCTGTGCCCATATCAACGTTGAAATCCACCGTGGCGTCATCAGTGGTGGGCGGCCGGTTGGGATCGAATAAACTCCAGCGTCCGTCCACCATAATGCCGTCGTAACTGTCCACAGCGACCCAATTCCGGCCTTCCTGCTGGTGTTCGCGAGTGCTTTCGACCGTGGTGGTGCCGTTGTACCAGGCCAGCGGATACCCTCCCAGGTCCTGGGCTTTTTTAAGGTTTTCCCGCAAGGCGACTTCGCCCCCCAGCCAGTATTGAGGAAAATAACCGTAGGAGAGATCGTTCATCCCGTCGATATACCAGCCGTAGACGATGAAGTACGGCGCGCCCACGTCAACCCCGGTTTTCGTGATTACCGGAATCTGATCGAAAGAAGTAATGCCACGGCTGAGCCAGCCAAGCGAAGACTGGAACTTCTCCGCCACTTTCGGCCGCTGCATCCAGGTCTCGGCCCACTCGCGATGCTGTTTTGCCAGTTCATGCCAATCGGTAGAACCAAACATCAACTCGACCTCCGGGCTCGCCCACGACTTCCCCTGACCGACCTGCGGAAACCAGCGCCAGGAGATGCGGTAGTTCTGGCGATTTGCGGCTGCTGAGACGTGGTCGCGAATGAGAAGGCGCTGCACCACCGCGTACTGCGATTGGAAAGACTTGTCGCGCACGTCCCAGCCGATTCCCAGGTCGCCGGCGCGGTAAAGCATCCAGTCAGAATGCATCCTCATGAAGCCGGAAGGGTATTCGAAAGCTTTCGCCGAGATCGCCGGATCACCGACTCCCCAACCTCCGGACGATTCCGGATCGAGGCGCACAAAAGGGTCGTAGTGAGTCCGAATCTTGTTCTGGCTGAACAACTCGCGCAATTTCCGGGGTCCGGCAGTGGTCACTATAGATTCGCTGTTGTCGGCGGCCGGGCCGAGATCGAGCATGGGAAACGCAATCTGGTCGATGGTGTGGCTGCTTCGATTGGTTAGCCGAAGCTGCGTCACTAAGTTGTTTTTCTCCAAGCGGAATCGTATTTCGACATCAACCGGAAACTTGCCTTCGCTGGTCACAAAATCCGAAGTTGTCAGCGTGATCGAATCAGCCGTCTGCTGCCGAACTTCGAATCCGCTCCCTTGGCTACCCAGCGCAGAGTGGCCTTCCCACAGCCCCATCGGAATCCGCAGCAGCAGGGCTTCCGGAGAGGTTGCCGGGTTCTTATAGGACACCTCCCCTTGTTTCTTGAGGACGGCCTGAATGGCGCCCGACTTGCGCGACAGGGTCACGGTGAGCTGATCATTCTCCAGCTTCCAACTGCTGGCCGCTGTTTGAGCAACTGAAATCGAGCCTGGCAAGCAGAATGAAGTTGCAAGGAGGAAAGTCAAAAGGTAGCGAATACGGCAAGATGCTCGCGAGTGTTTTTGGGGAATCATATTCTTCGTCTCACGTAGTCCACGATCGCCATTGCAAGTTTCGCCAATTCATGCCTGCTTTCTCCGGCCATTGCAGCGTAAACGGTTGCGAGGTGGCTTTCGGGTAGAAGGAGCCCCCCGCTCGAAGTGAGCGCCGGAACGAACTAGGAATATACGAAACGTTCATTCCGTCTTTTTCGAGGTTCGACATTCGAAGTTAGCGGCATCGTTTGTATCGCCCGAACTCTTGTAATGCGCGATCTGGGGATAGGGACACAGGGGCCGGGTCATGATGATCCCCTTAGCGCTGTTATACTTCGTGGCAATAAGCTTATCGGGAGCCTTGCCTTCCTCCACCCATTGTTCTAGTGCGCTCAACACGTCGTGATCAGGGTCATGCGGCTGTAAGCGAGAACCGAGTGCCAGGTCTCCAAAATCCCCCGGACCTGAACCTCCACCGCAATGGCCCATGCCCGGGGCCATGAACAGCCGATAGAATCCGCCCAAGGTGGCGAAGCTGTCTCCATTTCCCGCGCCCATGGCCGCCGCCACGCGCTCGTAGTAGTTAATGCTGTTGAGCGGCGCAATTGCGGCATCGGACCAACCGTGGTATTGGATCAGTTTGCCGCCATGCGCTCGGAAGGGCTTGAGGTTGGGATCATTCGAGTTCAGGATCGGCCCCATTTTCTTGTCGGTGAGGGTCACATCCTCATCGAAATCGAAGGTGTGAAAGTCCCATTTGGGTTGTCAAACATCATGTTGGAGAAGAACTGATTGGCGAATTGAGCTTGAGCCGCCTCCCCGGCCTCGGTAAACCCCACGATCCAAAAAGGCCAATCCCACAATGGCGCCTCATCGCCTGCCACGTAACCCGGGAAGAGGAGTTCGCCGGTGCGGGGATTTTTCGGCCCTTCGTAGATATTCTTGAGCGCTTCCACTTGAGGAGCGGTCAGGCACTCAGCGGTATCGCTGCCCTGGCACAGAATCGTATGCGGGTCGAAATGGCAGGCTCGCGGATCTTCGATCAGGCCGTCCTTCACTCCATCCAGAGAATCGCAAGCGGCCAATGCCGCACGCTGCACGGCGGCTAGCTTCTTGGGAGGAATCCAACTCGCAGGGTCCTCCTCAAGGGCTTTTTCATTCCAGACAAAACCGGACATCAGGTGCGTCCAAAAGTTGGCGGGAGCCCCGACAATGATTCCCTCAAAATCTTTCGGGTAGCGCTGCGCCTCCATCAGGGCTTCCCGTCCGCCGTCGGAACATCCGTCGAAGTAGGTGCGCGCGGGATCCCTTCCGTAGAAGGCGCGAAGGATCGCTTTGGTCTGCACTGCGGTCAGATGGATGGCTCGATATCCGAAGTCGACGATTTTTTCCGGGTGCCCAAGAGCCCAACTAGCGTCGGTGTGCACGGTGACAGTGTGGCCGTCATCGGTGCCGGCTGTCGCATAGCCGCGCTGAAGGGGGCTGGTCATGGCGACGGTGGGAATTTTCCCCGCGAAGCCGCCGTTTCCCACCTGTAGGTACTTGCCATTCCAGCCTGTAACCGGCATCCAGACTTCGAATTTAATTTCGGAATCGGAGGTGGGTCGCGCCACTGCCTCGACACGGCAATAGGCATTCAAGTCCACGGAAGGGGCGACGATGTTCGTGGGCGCGGGAAACTTGAATGCACCGGCGGGAACAACGGTGGAGGAGGTGACGGTGGTCTTGTCGAGCTTAAGCTGGGTGAGGCGCTCGCAGGGTTGCTGGGCGGCAGCAAAAGCTGGCCAGAGCGTTGGAAGGATCAAGATTGCAAGCAAAACCTTGCGGAGTGTACCCATAGTTCGTCAGGACCGCCAGGCAGTACGTTCTTACTTGTCCGACGTGCGCCTGTTGCAGGAAGTTAAACGGGAAAGCTGACGGCTCTTTTACTGGGTGTCAGCCACGGTCGTCGACAACAGCCTAACTCAGAACAAATACTTCAGAGCGAACTGCACTTGCCCGGTTGGACGAAGAAACCACCCGTCGAGCCGATGGTCGAAGTGCTTTTTCCGAAATAAGGACTGGCTGCAGACAACGGCACCCCGACAGGATATGGTGGCTCCTCCTTCTAGGTTCGGTTCCATCACTGCTTCTAACACGGATTGATAAGGAACGGTGTTTTGCTCCTTGACGCGATAGCCGGTCAAGACGCCTGGAACTCCGGCTCCATCCCCCCGATCCAGGTCGGCTTGGGGAGGACACGAGAATGCGGGGAAAGGTTAGACGATTCAACAATAGGTGTCAAGCTGATTCTGTCAGGAGTTGCAAAATGTGGAAGTTACTTCTATAAACTAGAAGTCCCCGTTTGCTGGATGCGGAATATATTTCCGATTTATAGAACTGCCGAAGTGCGGTATGATGCTTCGCTCAACGGGTTCAGCGGCAAATTCCAAGGTGTCAGATGGCAAGCGGATGCTACCAATCGAGTCACTCTGAAAGACCTGCCATGCTTCACCGCTTTGATTGCAAGAACCTTGGATTAGAAATCATTGGAACTGGGGTCTTGATCAGGCACGGGCGACCAGGGTTGTCCTTCTAACTAAGGGGGATCGGAATCATGCCATTCATACGCAACATCGTTCTGTCAGCCTTCTGCGTCGCTGTATTCCATTCAACCGTCTTGTCGGCTGCAACGGGGAACGCTATCTCCTCATACAAGAACGCCCCCTCTCCGGTCACTCACGCCGTGCAACGCCTGGCGGAGTATATAGGACTTCCTGTCGGAAAAGACGGGAGCGCCACAAGCGCATTGCGGATTGAACTCAACTCCCAGGAGAATCCCCGTACCGGGGCGCAAGGGTACACGATCCACTCCGTCAACCACAATATCGTCATAAGCGGGAACACAAGTGAGGGCGCAGCTAACGGTATTTATACCCTGCTGCGGATGCTGATGATCGAACACCGCAAGGATCCATTCTCCCGCGAATGGAATGTTGAGGAGAGGCCGGCATTTTCATTGCGCTCTATGCAGGTCGCGCCGTATCGTTTCGGGGCGTCCTACGGATTCGCCGCCTTGAGCCCCGATCGATGGTCCTTCGAACAATGGAAGGAGTACGTCGATTTCATGCGACTCTGCAACATGACCAACCTCGCCATGGGATCGGCCAGGGTTTACGACCCCAAGTATCCCGATAGCCGGCGTGAACAATGGCGGTATGAGGTCTGGAAACAGGTGATGGACTATTGTCACCAGATCGGCATGAAGTTTGACTGGTTCATCAGTCCGAACCTGACTCCGGAGGAGGCTTTCTGGGATAACCCGGATAAACGCTACATCAATGAGCACGGCGCCTGGTACGGCAACGGATTGGACTGGACCAAAGGCAAGGATCTCATCGTGGACACGCAGAAATACACGATGGGCTACTTCCGTGAACTCGACAATCTGATTTTGATTTACAGCGATGGAGGTTCGTTCTTCTTCGACAGCCGGGATGGCAGCAATGATCCTGCCGCCTTATTTGCCGACGTCACCAACACCTATCTCAAGTTACTACGCGATGCCGGAAATCACGCCAAGATCGTGAACATGAATTGGGGACTTCAGCTCTGGGCCGATCTAACCCTTCCTAAGGCCCTGGTCGAAAAGTATCCCAAATACCGCACCCTGCAGGCTGACACGATTCCGCTGCTCCCCAAAGATGCGGGATGGGAAGACGCTTCGGTACTGACTTGGGCTCAGAACTTCGGATCTTTCATGAAAATCGCGGGCAACCCGCCGGTGAGTGAGAGCCTATTGCTCGCCAAGGAACACGGTTTCCACCCAGTGATCGACCTTTTCTGGTACATGAACCCCGAGGGTTCCATCAACATGTTTCCTCATCCCTATATTCAGCGCGCCATTCAGGAGGCGCACTACGCCCATGACGAACTGGATGTCGATGGAGCTAAGGGCTATCGTTTGGCCCCCCCCATGCGGTTCCTGGATGATTATGTGTTCTTCCGGGTGGCCTCAGATGCTTCGCTTACCCAGGATCAATTAGTCGGCGAATTGGCGGGGTTGCTGACGGAGACCGCTGAGGACCAAGCTCCGGTTAAGGATGCGATTAACACTCTCGAGCAGTTTTGGAGCACTCGCAAATTGGAAGACATCGAAAAAGTGGATAAGCTCTTGCGCGGTGTGCTACCACGAGAGCATTCCAAGAATCTGGAGCGGGTAAGCAACGGAGTAACCTTTCTCACCTACATTGTCCGTATGTGCCAACCTGGCATCACCGCACAAGACAAATTGAAACTGAAGAGCGAACTCTACGAAACCATCAAACCGATGTACATCCTGCAGGGTTTGACCGCAGACATCGTCTGGATTCCAGAGTCGGTGCGATTCTTCAATGCTCGGGTTGACATGATGGTGGAGGACTATCAGTCGCCGCTCTATTCGGCAACGCCGCCGGTCATGGACCGCAGCATTTATCCCAAAGCGACCTCCCAACCGGTTCAACTGCAATGGCCAAAGTAGATTGTTTGTGATCCCTGCGCACGTAACGCTTCGCCGCCTTTTGTATTGGCGAGGCTCCCAGCCACCGGCGCGTGTGCGCTTGACAAGCCACTTTTCGCACCAGTACAATCGATCCGTATTATGGTATTTATTTCCATAATACGGAACTCGTTTAGAAACCGTCGTTAGATTTGTGGTTTCGTGCACATCACAAGTTTCCGTCCTCCAAGCATTCTTTACCTTAGTATCTGGCAGGCATCACCGAACCCATCTCGTGTGGTCACGTGGATTGGGTCCGCTTGCGAAGGGATCGAACATGCATCCAGAGCGGCGAATATTTCTGCGGAATTCCTTGCTCGCAACCTGCGCCGCCGCGATTGGAATGCCGACATCGGCGGAGGCTCCGCAGTCGGCCCTGGCTAACTCCGATCTGGTCGGGCGCATGAAATGGCTGAACCCGCCCGCCTCATGGCACCGGGCGGGAGAAAGAATTCTGGTTCACACCGGAGGCAAAACTGACTTCTGGCGTGAGCCGCCTGCGGATTTTCGCGACAACGGACATTTCTTTCACCTGGCGGTCAACGGGGACTTCGCGTTCCAGGCCCAGATGATCGGGCAATATGCCGCCCAGTACGACCAGGCAGGAGTGTTACTGCGAGTCGACTCCGAGAATTGGGTGAAATGTTGTACCGAGTTTTTTGACGGTGTGCGTCACGCCAGCATGGTCTTCACTCGCGGATTCTCGGACTGGTCTGCGATTCCGGATTTATCTCAAAGCGCGCCCATCTGGTGGCGGGTGGTGCGAAAGAAGAACTGGGTGGAAGCACTATGCTCAGCCGATGGCAAGAAGTTTACGTCGTTACGTCAAGGATATTTCGTGGCCGCGGCCAGTACGGATGTGGGAATTATGTGCGCCGCTCCCGAAGGACCCGGCTTCGAAGCAACTTTCGACAACCTGAAGATTGAAGTCGGTTAGGTTTTCGCATTCGGGGTACAAAATGAACGTTCCCATTTGCTTCGGGCTCACTCTGCGCTCGTTTTGGTCGACGCTAATTCTGATGTTTTTGTGTCTGCTGGGAATGTCAGCGCAATCCAGCCAAACTATTCCAATCGGAGTAGATTCGCTCACTCAGCTTGAACGTCTTCCTCTGTTGCGTGACCACGTTTGGTTTCACGCGGTGGGTAGCGAGGATGTGACCGGCGGAAACGACGATGGCTTCACCGCCAGGTTCAGTGATCAGTACGTGGAAAATGGCCGATACGTGCTTCTCGATACACGAGGACCCGCGTGTGTCGTATTTTCCTGGACCTCGCGCATCGATGTTACGAACAACAACAAAATGAGTTTCGAAGGTGACCTGACCATCGAAACCATATCGAACGGGAAACAGCAAAAGCAGGTTTTGCCTTTTTCAGATTTCTACGCAGGTGACCGCAAGCCCTTCCTGTCGCCGCTGGTTCGCAACGAAAAAGAAGGCAGGGGCGCCGCTTCCAACTTTGTTCCTATCTGTTCGGAAGATGGCATCAAGATCTCGACCGATAAGGGCGGGACGATGTTATTTTACAACATCTTCTATCACACTTATTCCCTGGATAGCCCCGTCAAGGCCTTCGACGACATCAATGTTCAACCCGCGTTGGACCGCTGGAAGATGATTGGCGAACCGTTCGATTCTCGTCCTTCCCAAACCACCGCCCGCAAGGTTGATTTGCCGGCACATACCACGGTGCCAATATGGAGTGCTTCCGAACCCGGCACGGTTTCAGCGATTTATCTCAAACTCAGCCGGATGACGGATCAGGCTTTGCGCCACGTGCGCATCAAAGCTTACTGGGACGGCCAGTATTTTCCCGCGGTAAATTCGCCTATCGGCCCGTTTTTTGGAACTGGCTACTGGTCAGTCCCCGATCCCGCGGGCGCCAAACCGCGTTTCGGATTCGGACCATCAAAAGTTGCAGGGGAATCAGGACGGGTTGAGCTGGGCCGGATCGCTACGAAGGCATTGCCCGTCGGACTCGGCAAGGACGGTTTCTATAACGTCTTCCCCATGCCATTTTTCCGGTCGGCCCGAATCGAACTGGCTAATGATTCCGACTCTCCTGTTTCCCAGGTGGAAATCAACGTTCAATCCGCAGCCGGTACGCCTCCGGCTTCCAGCGCCTACTTTCACGCGCAATGGCGAGAAGAAAATCCCACCCTTGCCCATCGCGACTACACGGTTCTGGAGACCCGCGGCCATGGCCATTATGTCGGAGCCGTGCTCGTTCTCTCCTCCGTAAATTACAACCAGGCGAAGCAGAATGAGGGACAGCGTTGGTACCTGGAGGGAGATGCCCGGTTTTACATTGACGGCAATCGAACACTAGTCGGCGCAAGCACCGGATCTGAAGACTACTATCTCGGCGGCTGGTATGACGTATGGACTGTGGATAAAGTCATGTCCGCGCCTGTCACCGGCGATCCCGTGCACGACATTGATTCTCAGGATCATACCGTCGCCTATCGTTTTCATTTGGGCGACCTGGTTCCCTACTATCGCTCCTTCCGTTTTGCCCTCGAGCATGGCCCGGAAGGCAATCTGCCGACGAATTACTCCAGTACCGCTTTCTTTTATCAGGTTGATACACCTTCTCTGGAATTAACCGATCAGTTCGCGATGGACGATGTGCAGAGTGAGCAATCTCATGCTTACATCAGGAGCCAAGTCGTCTGGCATGGATGCCGAGACTTGCCGTTCGAGGGCGACGGCCAGATTACGTTTACCAGGGCATACCGTGAAGATTCCAAGAAAGGCACTCGAAACGCTGTCGCAGAAGCGCTTCACTATTGCGGCGAGCGCACAACCGGCACAATCGAATTCACCACTTCGATTCTCTCCGCCAATACCGGTATCAAGCTACGCCGCTTACTCGACTATTCTCCGTCAGACGTGGCTGGACAGGAAACAAATCAGCGCCCGCAACCCCTGATTGCAGCGGCCGAGACCGCGCACGTTTTCGTCGATGGGACTAGCGTCGGCGAATGGTACACGGCGCCCCGGCACGCCCGGTTGGCATGGCTTGAAGATGATTATGAGATTCCGGCGAAATTCACTGGCGGGAAACAACAAGTCAAGATAAGGCTCGAAATTGCTCCTGGGACTTCATGGAGCGCGTACCAGTATCGGACCTATTCGTATATGGAAAAATAGGTATGACGGGCAGACTTGCAGATGGACGAAGACTTCGGATACAAGACCGGTATGCTGATCACAAGGCGATCAAAGACTACTTCGTGCCTATCTGACTAGTTTGGACGAAGGACTCAGTTAGTACGTGACTTGAGGACGGAACACCGGAGCGAATTTCCGAATGCTGTCAAGGACTCCGTCACCCCGAATTGTCGTGCGCGTCCCGCTACCCTCGGCTGCTGAGATCCGTGCGGGAAAGGGGTAATTCCCGGACTCTTTTCCCCGTCGCCGCAAAAATCGCGTTGCACATCGCCGGCGCAAATGGCGGAACGCCCGGCTCGCCCACCCCCGCCGGAGCAGCATCGCTCTCGACGATGTAGACATTCGTTTTTCGCGGAGCTTCATTCATGCGCGCTACGGGGTAGTCGTGAAAATTCGATTGCTCGATGACGCCGTTTTTCGCCGTAATCTGTCCGCTGCGCACGATGCTCGTTCCAAAAACCGCAGCCCCTTCAAACTGACTCTTCGTCAGTTCGGGGTTTACCACAATTCCCGCATCCACAGCCGTGTGGACTTCGGGAATCTTCACGTCGCCCTGATGGTTCACTTCCACTTGCACGACGGTGGCGACATACGTCAAAAAGCTGCGGTGGAAGGCGAGGCCCATGCCACTGCCTTTGCCCATTTTCGCTTTCCCCATCCCGATTTCTCGGCAGCCATTTCAATCACGCGCCGCACCCGCGCCGTATCCAGGGGAAACTTTTCAAACGAGCCACCGTAATTATCGTAGTTGGGGGCACTTTTCTTGACATCGATCACCCGGTCGGGCCCGACTAGGTGCAACAGATACTCAAGCGAATCCCGTCCCGCAGCGTGCGCCAGTTCGTCCGAAAACGACTGTGCCGCGAACCCGTGATAGATATTGGCGACCGAGCGCAGCCATCCGATACGGACGTGCGCCTCAATCGGTCCATTTTCGGACCGGTGATTGGCAAGGTCGAAAGGCAAATCAAGCCATCCCAGACTTAGTTCGCCCGCCCCGCCATATTTGACGTTCAATGCAAATGTCGAGTCTATCGACGGAAATACGGAGCGCTGCAATCAAGCCGATGGTTTCCCGCTCTCATCCAGCACAGCCTTCATGTACATGGCCGCGACCGCGTGATAGTAACCGAACTGAACGTCGTCTTCTCTGCTCCATACCACCTTTATTGGACGTCCAGTAGCCTTCGACAAAATCGCCGCCTCTGCCACATAGTCTGGCTTCGATTTCCTTCCAAAGCCTCCGCCAAGCAAAGTCACATGGCAAATGACATTTTCCTTGGGGATGCCCAGTTCGGCAGCCACGGTCTGTTGCACTGCCTGGGGATTTTGCGTACAGGTCCAGGCCTCCACCTTGCCATCGCGGAAATTGGCCAATGCGACTGGAAACGTGCGCCAGGTGGGGCACGTAGTACTCCGCCTCTACGATCTTGCCGCCCTTGGCAAAAGCCGCATCCACGTCACCGATATTCCGGACAACCTTCCCCGGCTTGCGGGCGACCTCCTGCAACTCTTTCTTATATGCTTCTGAGTCGTAGCTGGCATTGGGGCCATTGTCCCATACAACCTTGAGTTTCTTGCGCCCCTGAAACGCCGCCCAGGTGTTATCGGCAAGTACTGCGATTCCGCCCAACAGCTGAAACGCATGGGGTGGTTTGAACGGCGGAATCTGCATTGTCCGCTTAACGCCTTCTACTTGCAGCGCCGCTTTGTCGTCGTAGGACTTTACTTTTCCGCCAAGAACCGGAGGATGCTCAACCGAGGCATACAACATGCCCTCCATGCGCGCGTCCATTCCGAACTGTGCCCGGCCCGTGCAAAGGTCAGCGAGGTCATATGCGGATGCTCCCTTCCCCACATATCGCCAGGCACTCTTCGGTTTGTACTCCAGATCTTCTTTCTTGGGCACCGGTAAGGCTGCGGCCAGCGCGGCGAGCTCTCCATAATCCCCTTTGCGGCCGCTACCGCGGTGCACGATGCAATGAAGGCCCGATTCGCACTCTTCTACCGGCACCTTCCATTGCTGAGCTGCCGCCTGCTTTAGCATGGCACGCGCAGTGGCTCCGGCTTCGCGCATTACTGCATAGAACTCACGAACCGATTGTGAGCCATCGGTATCCTGCGATCCATAGCGTGCATCGCCGATCGCTTGCTCGATTCTTACGCGTTTCCAGTCGGCATCGAGTTCGTCGGCCAGGACCAGAGGCAGCGCAGTACGGCTGCCCGTGCCCATCTCCGAGCGGTGCGCCACAATATGAACGGTTCCGTCGCTGTCAATTCCGACAAAAATATTGGGGTGTAGCGTGGCGCGTTCGGCTAGCGTGCCCGGCATCGCTTCTGCTGCCCAAAGATAATCCGGAACCAGACGCACACTGAGCACGAGTGCGCCTGCGGAGGCCATGCCCTTAAGAAAACCACGGCGGCTGACGTTGGTAATGTTGGGGCTCATGCGTTTTCTCCTGCTGCAGCTTTGATCGCCGCACGAATTCTCTGGTAGGTCCCACACCGGCAGATATTTCCCGACATAGCATTGTCGATGTCTTCGTCCGTCGGCTTGGGCGTGTCTTTCAAGAAGGAAATTGCCTGCATGATTTGACCTGACTGGCAATAGCCGCACTGGGGCACGTTGTACTCGATCCATTTCTCTTGGACCGGATGGAGGCCTCCAGCATTGATCGCTTCGATGGTAGTGATCTCCTTTCCTGCCGCCATCGTCATGCTGGTGGCACATGATCGGATCGCCTTGCCGTTGAGATGGACTGTGCAAGCACCGCACAGTGCCATGCCGCAGCCATACTTTGTGCCGGTGAATCCCAAGACATCCCGCAAGTACCACAACAACGGCAAATTGGGATTGCCTTCGAATGAGCGCTCGCTTCCATTCACTTTTAGGTGGATCATTCCTCCCCCGGGTTTCTAAGGATTAGGACATTGGGACGACGAGCTACGCTTTCCCCATTACACCATATAGATGCCGCCATTCAGCTCAATCGTCTGCCCGTAGATGTAGCGCGATTTGTCGGAACACAAGAAGACGATGGCATCTGCCATTTCTTCGTTAGTACCCAACCGCCCTGCCGGAGTGGCAGCCACCACCTTGGCAAGGATCTCTCGCGTGGAAAACTGTTCGTGGAAATAATTGTCCACGGTGCCGGGACTAATCGCATTGACGCGGATTCCTTGTGGAGCGAGTTCGCGGGCCAGACCCTTGGTCATGGCCGCCACTGCAGCCTTGGCTGCACCGTACACGACGGCTCCGGAAGCGCCTCCGTTGCGGCCTGCGATCGAACTCAGATTGACGATCACTCCACCGGACCGGCGCAGCATCGCGGGCACGACCGCTTGCGTAATAAACCACACACTCTTGACGTTCAAAGTCATAACCCGGTCGAACAAGTCTTCGGAAAAATCAGCGAGGTTCGTCCGTTGGATGAGTGCGCCGGCGTTGTTGATGAGAACATCGACTTCCGCCTTGCGTTGCTGCAAGTTGTGAATCAGGTCGTGGATGCCAGAACTCGTGGTGAGATCGGCACAAAGGAGTTCTCCCTCCGAACCCGCCTTTCGGACGGCTGCCAGAGTTTCTTCCGCGCCTTGACGGTAGGAGCGATAATGGAGGAATATTTTGCCCATTCCCTGGCGCGCCAGGGCAAGGCTGGTAGCCGCCCCAATTCCTCGTGAAGCTCCGGTGACGAGAGCCACCTTGTTGCTGAATTCCTTGGACATATTGACCTCAGGCTATGGATGTTGAAGCTATATCCAAGCGCTGGATATTCCGCGCGCTCCACAACAGAATCAAAAACGAAACCGGATGCAAGAAGCCGACAATCAGGAAAACTGACGCATAATGATGAAAGTACCCGAGCAACACGCCCGCCAGTAAGTTGAACAGCATGGCTCCAAAAGAACCCACGGCGCCCATCAATCCCGCAATCGAGCCGACGGATTTTGGTGAGAAGAAGTCAGCCGCCAGCGTCTGAACGATGGTGGACCAGAATTGATGTCCAAACAGCGCCACACTAAAAAACACAATGGCAAAGGCCAGCGGCGCCGAGGCAATCCACAACGATATGGGCATGAGCGCCACGCTCATGCCAAGTGGAAGCTTTCGCGCAAAATTAAGTGAAAAGCCACGCCGGACAAGCAAACTGCTCAACGCCCCGCCCGACAAACTTCCCACTCCGGCAAAGGCATAGGGAATCCAGGCGTAGTAGCCGATTTGCCGAATGTTGAGTCCACGCACATCGGCCAAGTACCTGGGCAACCAGAATATGAGAAAAAACCAAGCCGAATCGGTCAAAAACTTCGCCGCCATCAGACCCCACACGGGTGAATAACGAAAGAGTTCGCGATAGGGTGGCGGCGGTTCAGACGGCAAAATGGAGCCCTTTAAGAAACTCCATTCTCTCGGAGTGATCCACGGGTGGCGTGAAGGAACGGCGTAAACCTTCCACCACAAGACGGCCCAGAGAATACCAAACAGGCCCGTCGCAAAAAACACCCAGCGCCAATTTCCGAAAGTTACAATCAGCAGCGCAATCAAAGGCGGCGCTACTACAGCCCCAACGCTCGACCCGGTGTTGAACATGCCAAACGCCATCGCACGTTCAGACGGAGGAAACCACTCCGAAACGGCCTTCGCTGAACCGGGAAACGCTCCTCCTTCCCCGAGACCGAGCAAAAATCGAAAAATTCCCAGTCCTAGAACTGAGGAGGCTAACCCATGCAAGAAAGTGGCGACCGACCACCACAGAATAATGATGGTGTATCCGAGGCGGGTTCCCAGGCGGTCCACGATGCGTCCGCCCCCGGCATACATCAAGCCGTAAGCTAAAAGAAACGCAGCTTGCAGCACTGAATATTGCCGGTCGGTGATGGGGATATCATGTTGGACGACTTTGACTACCACCGGAAAGCTTTGACGGTCCAAGTAATTGAGGGCAGTGGCGACCGCAAGCAGTCCGGCGATCCACCAGCGCAGATTGGGGATTTGCGGCACCGCTACTCCCCCTCGAGGTAGCGAGGGAAAATTTCGGGAGCACGAAACTATAGGCCCAGTAGCGCATCTCGCTCCACGCCAATTCCGGCACCGAGGCTCCGGGATAAAGAGGAATTTGTACAGGCGTGAACTTTGCTCGAACGCGAATGGCGCTTCGGCCGCGCGTGAGCCTGCGGGGAATGAGGAATTCATCCTCGCGGAAACGGCGGTTAGACGTTCTCGATCACATGCTCGGTTGCGCCCAATTCGTTGCGGTTGGGCGGCATCGAGTAAACACACGTGTTGGATCCAGCGGTATACCAGATGCCTGCCAGCTTCCAATGGGGGTTCTTTGATCGAGCGTCAGCAACGTAGACTTCAGCCCGCTGGTTAAGAAACGCGTAATCCAACTTCCTGCGTAACATCACCCCGAGATTCTGGGGATCGACCTTGAGGACAAATTCGGAGCCGGTGCGAGTGCTGCGACCCCGATCTTTGGTGGCGGGGAAGATTTCTACGCCGTTGACGGTGTCCGGCCCCCACTCGTAACGCGATTCCAAGTCGTACGGGGCGGAAGCATCCGGCGAAGAGTACAGGTGCTGCTTCTCGCTGGTTTCATCGCCGACCGCGAGTTCATCGGTCAGAACTAGCGAAGCAGCCGGCAATCCGTACCAGTAGGTTACCGTCTCATAGTGTTGGGTGGATTCGTTGATGCCTCCGTGCTCCAGGTGGATCACCGCGTTCTTGCCAAAAGGCATCAGGTCGGCGAGCAGAAAACGGTAGGCCGATTCAATTTTGTCTTCCTCGGCACGGGCATCTTTCGGCGATTTGGCTCCCACAGGGTGACCCGCCAAGGGAAGGGTCATGTTGAGTCCACCCCAATAATCTCCGCCTCCGCCCCATTCCTCGGTTCCAGTGCCTTGCCCTTGCGGCGTCTGGCTGTCGTCAAAGAAAAAGCGCGGATCGCCTTCCAACGTAGTCAGGACTGCCTCATGCGAGAAGATGAACGAAGTGCCGACAAACTGACCCGACCAGTCGCCGCCACCCTCCTCCTGCCGAGTATCGAGTAGCACCAGGTCTTTGCCCAACTCGGGTGACGGATGGTCGCGGTAGGTGGCGTGAAAATAACCGGCCCAGTTGAGAGGATCTTTGTACGGAGCATATCGCACCGTCCACTGCACGTCTGGGAAGGAGGTGCCATCCACACCGCCGATCTCAATTCGAGCCGAGCGAAAGAATGGCATGGGGAAATAGCAGCTCAAATGAACCCGGGCTTCGTCATAACGAATTGCCATGGGCAAGCTTTTCACCAGATACTCGCGGTTATCCCGGTTGTAGAGAATTCCCGCACCGTAGAAAAGTGAGATGGGTGTATCTACGGACGCATCTTTACGGCCATCCCAAACGATTCGCAACCGAGCCCTCGAGAAGGCAACTGCCTGATCTCTTGGAATGGAGAACTCCAGCAAGCGGATCACTCCCGCATTATTCGATCGCTCCCATACCGGGGTGAAGTTTGCCCCGCTCAAGGAAAGGTGACCCGAGTCTTGTTGAAGAGGGGTTTTTCCTGACTGAGCTGATATATCCGTGCCGGCTCGCGACAGCAGGTCGAGTACATCTTTGGGTGGAACCGTTTTGGTGTCCCAAGCGGAAATCGGTTGCGAGAGCTTGATCCCCTCCACGAATTGATCGAAGATGTAGTATCCGGTTCCGTAGAAAGTTCGGGAATAGGCCATGCGGAAAGACCGGGAGAAACCAATCGGAATCCAGGACAAATCCGCACCCCTGGTAATGGACCAGGTGAAGGCGAGCGGTTGTGGGAAAAGTTTATCGGGCAGGAAGGTAGAGTTCTCAACCGGATGCAGGGGATCTGGGGTGCTGCTTTCCGAGATGATGTGATCCTGTCCGTCTATTTCATAGTGCCACGGGCTACCATGCCAGTGGTTATAGCGAACGAAATAAAGGACTCCCGCTCCCTGCACGTCTAGAGTAACATTCTTGTCGTCCGCTAGTTGATAGAGGAAATGGGAAGCATCGGCAGACTCGTTTCCGCCGCGCCGATCATACGTACTGCGCATGTAAGCGCGCATGCCGATCCGCTGATAGGGCCATTTTTCCCAGGAACGATACGCGCCGTAACCGACGGGAATCGTGGGTGTTTGTGCGCTGACCATTAGGCTAGCGAAAAGTAGTGAGCTGACCAAAACCTTCATAGATTGGCAATCGGCAATCGAGTATAGGCCCGGCATTTGTGCACGGTCAAGTGCTAACGAATCGTTTCGCTGTAGGCTTTTAGGAGCCGCTGGGGCATAATCTTATAAGCGGATATCAACAGGTACACTATATGGGTGCCATGAATCGACGAAAGTCCTGCACCATCCAAGATGTGGCTCGGTTAGCGCAGGTTTCTGTAGCTACGGTTTCTGCCCTCTCGAACGGCTCCGCCTTCGTGAGTGAAGCACTGGCGGAACGTATCCGCAATGCCATGGCTGCGCTGGACTATCATCCTGATCGTGTGGCGCGGAGTCTGCGAACCGGCAAAACGCACGCCTTAGGGATGGTTGTGCCCGATGTCACCAATCCCTTTTATCCTGAGGTGATCTGCGGAGTGGAACAGGCGGCTCAGCAGGCCGGATATTCCCTAGTCTTGGTCAATTCCAACGAGAATCCGGAACAGGAGCAGCGGGGCCTGCAAACTTTGATTTCCATGCGAGTGGATGGGCTGCTGATTGCATGCTGCAGCAGCACGGCGGCGGCCTATGATGTCGTGGGACGGCGCAACATTCCCGCCGTCTTTCTCGACCGGGTTCCTTCCCAAGGGAACACGATTCGAATCTCAACCGACAACTTCAAGGCCGGACGGGTCGCCACCAAGCATTTAATTGATCTTGGACACCACCGAATCGCCATCGTTGCGGGCCGGATGGAGCTTTCGCCCCATGCCTATCGCGTGGAGGGCTTCCGTAAAGCTATGCAGGAAGCAGGATTGCCTGTGCTGGACGACTACTTCCGAACCGGTTCGCTCTCCTCGGAGACCGGCTACAGCATTGGCAAGCAACTCCTCGGACTTCAGCGCCGTCCCACGGCTATTTTCTGCACCAACAACAAGAGCTTGCTGGGCTTGGTGCGAGCCATGGGGGAATGCAAAGTCGCCTGCCCGGACGAAGTCAGCATCATCGGATTTGACGATTTTGCGTGGACGGAGAACTTCCACCCCCGGCTCACGACAATCGTGCAGCCAACCGAGGAATTAGGTCGGCGTGGCACCGAGATACTTATCGGGCGGATCAAGATGTATGACGGCAATGGAGAAATGACACCTATCCCATTGGAACCTTTGCTAATAGAGGCTAAACTCCGAGTCCGCGAATCTACCGCGCCGCCTCGCAGTGAGGCCCTCTGAAGGGTCAGTCGCCCTCGTCATCTCGAAGTCTTCGAATCTCTTGCATTTAGCTTCCAGCGAAACGGTTCGCTTGACCTGAACAAGCCCCTTGAGTAATCTGTGGGCTAGGTCTTCACCATCCCGCAGCAGTAGGAATGTGCATGGGCAAATCAAAAGATAGCGCGCTAGGAATGAGCCGACAAATCACCCGCCGCGATTTTCTGGATGGGGTTGCCCTGACCATCGGCGCAGCCGCTATGCCGCTGATAGCGATCGCGCAGGACAAAGATACTTTGCGTTTCCCGCCCCCCGAGGGGCAGGGCGCGGACGAATCGGCGCAAGAACCGCTGCTGGCGAAGGGAATCTCGGAAAAAGATCCGCGCTACTATCCGCCTGCTTTGACAGGAATGCGAGGTAGCCATCCCGGGTCTTTTGAAGCAGCCCATAAGCTGGGCAACCAAGGGACGTGGGACTTGTCGAAAGCCGTTGTCGAAGACGGCGTGTACGACCTGGTGGTTGTTGGTGGGGGAATGAGTGGCCTTGCGGCCGCCTATTTCTACGTGAAGAACATGGGACGGGATGTTCGCGTTCTTGTTCTCGATAACCACGATGACTTTGGCGGCCATGCGAAGAGAAACGAGTTCACCTACAACGGTCGAACCATGGTACTGAACGGAGGAACCGTCAATATCGAGTCGGTAGAGCACTACAACGCTCCAGCGCTGCAATTGCTGCGCGACGTTGGTATTGACCTCGACCGCTATGTCGCTTCAAATGCCGGTAGTCGGGACTTGTACAAATCGCTGGGCTTGGGTGCCGGTCATTTCTTTGACAAAGAGACGTGGGGCAGCGATCGACTGTTGCGGGGCGGGGCGAGCGAGGGGGGCGGGAAATTCACTGCCGAATTCCTCGCGCAAACACCGCTCTCGGCTCAAGCACAAAAGGACACCTTAAGGCTGTATGACAGTGGCCAGCCCGACTACATGCCGGGGCTTTCTTCGGCCGAAAAAAAGCAACGCCTGGCCAGCATGAGTTATCAGGATTTCCTTCTCAACCACGCCAAGGTGGACAAGCAGATTCTATGGTTTCTGCAAGGGCTTTCCAAGTCCTTCTTCCAGGTCGGCATTGATGCCAGCCCGGCCTATTACATGTGGATGATGGGGTTGCCCGGGTTTTCCGGCATGAAGCTGGAGCCCACGCCGGACGGTACCCTGTCCGATCTGCCGGGCGGCCAGCATGGCCGGCAAAAGGAGACAGGACATTTCATTCACTTTCCGGATGGGAACGCAACCGTCGCCCGTTTGCTGGTGAGATGGTTGATTGCCGAAGCGGTGCCGGGAACCACCATGGAGTCAGTGGCAACGGCGCGGGTAAATTATGCGCTGTTGGACCGCCCAGATCAAACCGCTCGCATCCGATTAAACAGCACAGTAGTGAACGTGAAGCATTCTGGGAATGCTTCGAGCGCTAAGGAAGTCATTGTCAGCTACGCGCGGGAAGGCAAGACCTACCAGGTGCGAGGCCGTGCCTGCGTCATGGCTTGTTGGAACATGTTTATCCCTTATCTGGTGCCAGAGCTTCCCGCCAAGCAAAAAGAGGCCCTGGCTTATGGCGTGAAGCGGCCGCTAGTGATCACCAATGTTGCTATTCGCAACTGGCAGGCGTTCAAGAAACTCGGTCTAGCGTTCATCAGCACGCCGACCATGTTCTTCCGGGAGATCGCGCTGTCGGAACCGGTGTCGCTGGGTGACTTAAGAGGGCCGCAGACGCCCGACGATCCGCACGTACTGGTGCTGGAGCATGTGCCGACGGCTCCTGGACATCCGATTCGTGAGCAGCATCGACTGGGACGAATGCAGTTGATGCAGACTTCATACGAAACTTTTGAGCGCAATGTGCGTGATCAGCTCGGACGGGTATTGGGCTCGGGCGGCTTCAATCCTGCAAATGACATTGTCGCCATCACGGTGAACCGCTGGTCTCATGGCTACGCATACTCCTACAACAGCCTGTACGATCCTCCGGAGTGGGCGTTCACGTCCACCAACGAGCGGCCCTGCGTCACCGGCCGTCAGCCGTTCGGTTTGATCACGATTGCGAACTCCGATGCAGCGGCAAGTTCCCACACTGACGCCGCCATCCTGATGGCGTACGAGGCAATCTGTTATGCGACCGACCGCCGGGCCATGCCGTTGCTGGGCTAGTGCAAGGTTCCGAATGGAGAAAACCGTGTTCAAGCGACCTAAGCGCGCAGCGCTCTGGTTTGGCATCGTGACCCTGGTTGTCTTTCTGACTCCGTCCGGCTCAAACGCCCAGGAGCAGATGCGTCCGCCCGTTACCCCGGGCACGATTGATCGAGGTCACGCATTTTTTGCCAACAACTGCGGTATCTGCCATGGGGGAGACGCCCACAACGGCGACAAAGGTCCGGATCTGAACACAGGACATTTCAAACATGCGGTGAATGATGCGGACCTTTTTCGCGTGATCACGCATGGCGTGCCCGGAACCATAATGCCGGCCAATGATCTGCCTGCCGAACAAGTCTGGGCGATCATTGCCTTTTTGCGGTCGACCGTGGTGGCGAGCCGCACCGTGACTGGCAGCAACGTGGCCGCCGGCAAGGCATTCTTCTGGAAGGCCGGAGAATGCGTCGACTGCCACATGGTGAGCGGCAAAGGCGGCGTGCTGGGTCCAGATTTGTCAGTCATAGGTAGCCTGAAAACGGTCGCTTATCTGACTCAGAAGATTCGCGATCCTGACAAGGAATTGACCACGGGCCTGCGTGAGCCCAATGCTGACTACGTAGTGCCGATTTCCAACTCTACCGTGACTGTGACAACCAAGGGAGGCAACCAAATCACGGGCATCCCTAGGAACGAAGACACCTTCACTATTCAGATGATTGGTACCGATAACCAACTGCACAACTTCCTGAAGAAGGATCTGCAGAGAATTGACCACGCGCAAAAGTCGCTGATGCCGGCTTACGGCGAAAAGCAACTTAGCGACGCAGATCTGAAAAATGTGCTGGCTTATCTGTCCACCCTCAAGGGAGGTGGTGAATGATGCGCCGCCAGGTTGCGATTGTTTTTCTCACCATTGCGAGTTTTATCCAACTCGCCTGGACGCAAACGGCTGCCTCTGATCCCAAGAGCTGGCTTACCTTTTCCGGTAACCATGCGGGCTGGCGTTACAGTCAGCTGGAACAAATTAACAAGGCAAACATCCGGCGGGTGGCGCCCAAGTGGGTTTTTCAAACCGGTGACCTCGGCAAATTCGAGACCACGCCCCTGGTTGAGAACGGAGTGATGTACGGGACGGGACAGAACGGCAAGGCTTTTGCTTTGGATGCACGCACCGGCAAGGCCATCTGGCGCTACAATCCCAACCTGCCGGCAGACGCACGAGCTTGTTGTGGCAACGTAAACCGTGGTTTCGCGATTCACGGTGACAGGTTATTCATGGCCACGCTCGACGCTCACGTGATCGCCCTGGATAAGAGAACCGGCAACGTGTTGTGGGATACCACCGCCGTGGATTATAAGCTGGGTTACAGCTTCACGGTCGCTCCGCTGGCAGTAAAGGACAAGATCATCGTGGGTGTTTCGGGCGGCGAGTTTCCTATCCGCGGGTTTGTGGATGCTTATTCCATGGACACAGGCAAGCGGGCTTGGCGGTTTTATACGATTCCCGGTCCCGGCGAACCGGGGCACGAGTCGTGGTCGGGAGATTCGTGGAAGTATGGCGGGGCCCCTGCTTGGGAGACGGGCAGCTACGATCCGGAACTGAACCTGGTCTATTGGGGTACGGGAAATCCCGCGCCCAGTAATTATGGCGGCAAACGCGAGGGCGCCAATCTCTACAGCAATTGCATGCTGGCGCTGGATGCCGATACCGGCAAGCTGAAGTGGCATTTCCAGTTCACCCCGCATGATTTGTGGGACTACGATGCCACGCAAACTCCGATACTGCTGGATGCGGTCTGGCAAGGCAAGTCACGAAAGCTCTTGCTGCAAGCCGATCGCAATGCTTTTTTCTACGGCCTGGACCGCGAGACTGGACAGTTTCTTTTCGCCAAGCAATTCGCCGGTCAGAGCTGGGCCAAGGGAATCGATGCGAGCGGTCGGCCGATTGTAAATCCGGAGGCGGTTCCGACCAAAGAAGGCGTAACCGTGTGTCCGGGTTGGGCTGGCGGCGTAAATTGGAATCCGCCCTCCTACAGCCCGCAAACTAACCTTTTTTACGTGAATGCCCGCGAAGAATTCTGCACGATTTTCGGAGGCCATGAAGAAACCCCTTTGCCGGGCCGGTACTTCTACGGAAGCACTTTCGCTCCTCCCGCAAATATGAAAGATTGGGGAGCGCTGCGCGCGCTCGATCCGCTGACCGGCGACGTGAAGTGGGAATTCAAAATGTACTCGGCGGGGTGGGGAGGTGTGCTTTCGACCGCCGGTGGACTGGTCTTCACCGGGGACAATGAAGGCAACTTCATGGCGTTTGACGCAGCCACTGGAGAGAATCTGTGGCACTTCCAGACAGGTTCACCAATCTTCGCCGCGCCGATGAGCTATGAGCTCGACGGAGAGCAGTACGTTGTGATTCCCGCGGGCAGCGCGCTGTTGGCTTTTGGGCTGTCGGAGTAGGGGAAGCTAGTAGTCAACCGATCCCAGAGCCGTACTGCACTTCGTGGATGGCGGCTGCGTCTCCGCGTGCGAAGAACTGATCGAGCCATTCAAAGATAGCGGCCGGGCACTGTTGTCGGTGAGACCAGCGAGGGCAGTTCGGGACTGCCATACCTGTACGATTTTCACAACGGCATGACTCTCAAGATCGCCTTCAACCGCCAATGCTTTCATGACGGCTCAGAATTCGCAGGCGTCGGCATGAAGCCAGATGTGGAAGTGCATCCCTCGATTGAAACCTTGAAGTCCGGCGAGGATGTCATCCTGGAGAAGGCAATCAAGCTGGCGGGGAAGCTCTAATCTTGAAGCGAACCGGAGCCTAGCACGCGTGATACCAGGTAACCCTACTTAACGAACCCGCATCCCTGCGCTGGTGTACAGTGCCTGCGGTAACACTTGTTCAATCTCTTAGCGGCACATCGCAAACCCGAGAGCTTGGTCGTGTAGCCGCGCCTTCACGGTGACGACTGGAACCCTCACCAATTTGGCCAGCAGAACGCTGACGGGCGGCACCTACACCGTCGGGGGCACGCTGCAACTCACCAGCGCGAACGGCGGCATCACCACCAATGCCAAGCATAGGCGACAAAACCTACCGGCAGTTTTACCGGCAGTTGGGCTTGCCTACAGGGTGATGAATGGTGAGGGAAGACTGGTGATGGAATCCATCATCGAAACCAAGGCGAGCACCATCTTGCAGTTTATTCAGGGGCTGCGCGGTGACTTGCATGTGACGTTCGAAGAAGGAACTTGGGCGGCGTGGTTGTACGACCTACTGAAGCCACCCGTCACAGAGCTCGTCGTGTGCGATCCACGGAAAAACGCTCTGCTGAAAGAAGGCAACAAGAGCGACAAAATAGACGCGCGCAAACTCGCCGATCTACTAGCGGCGGCTATCTGCGCTCGGTCTACCACGGAGAGAACGGCCTACGGACCTTGAAGGAACTGGCGCGCAGTTATCTGACCATCAGCCAAGATCTCACCAGGGTCATGAATCGAGTCAAGGCTCTGTATCGAAGCTGGGGCATTGCTTGCGGAGGGCAGCAAGTCTACGCACCGCGACATCGCGCGGAGTGGTTGAACAGGATCGGAGAAGCCAGCGTGCGTCGGCGGGCGGAGTTCTTCTACCAACAGCTCGATGCTGTGCGAGGGTTGCGCCAGGCTGTGCGGCGGGATCTGTTGGCCGAAAGCCGGAGGCACGACGCCACGAAGGTGCTGCGGCAGATTCCTTACATCGGCCCGATTCGAGCGGCGCTGTTGATTGCGCTGATCCAAACCCCTCATCGGTTCCGCACTAAGCGGCAACTGTGGACTTACAGCGGTTTGGCGATCAAGACGCGCGACAGCGCGCAATACCGCTACGTGGCGGGACAACTGCAACGTTCTAAGAAACCACAGCAACTGCGGGGCTCAACCAGAACCACAATCATGATATGAAAGCCATCTTTAAGAGTGCCGCCGCTATGGCCAGCCGCCGGGCGGGACCGTTCCAGGATTTCTACCTGGAGTTGCTCACGAAAGGGATGAAGCCGGCGATGGCTCGCCTCACCTTGGCGAGAAAGATTGCGGCGATCACTTTGATCCTCTGGAAGAAAGGAGCACGGTTCGACGCTGAACAATTGAAAACACAAGCAGCTTGAGCATCTCGGACAGAGAGGCCGTTCCATCCCATGGGATCGTTCTTGGTGGTGGCCGTCGGTTCTGCTTGAGACGCTCGGGTCGAGGGAGAGTATCTAGCCAGAAGTTAGACGATTGTGTGCTTCGGCACCGAGTCTCCAAGCCGACTCTATGCCCCCTCGCATGACCCAAGAAAGCTATAGGCCACGAGTCTCAGATAGGACCATGGGTGTGCGGCTGAATCCGCAGAAGACGCGGATTGTGCACATTCAGCAGGGATTTGATTTTCTGGGATACCGAATGGTGCGAACCAGCGGGAAAAGCAAGATTCCCCGCGGCATTATTCAGCGATGGAACCCAAAAGGGCTGATCGCATATCCCACACGCAAATCAATCCGACGATTCCGGGATCGGGTGCGGATGTTGACGCGACGCAGCGCTCAGCGACAGACCGCGGAGCTGATACAAGAACTGAATCCGACTCTGCGAGGTTGGGCCGAGTACTACAAACGCGCCCACGTTCGAACGCTCTTCCACAAACTCGACGGCTGGATCGTGCGGCGCATTTGGTCGCATCGTTTCTGCCGTTGGCGGACCCGGGGCTGGATCCAGTTGCCCAAGGCGAAGCTGTATTCCGAGTTTGGCTTGGTGAACCTCATCTCTCTGATACCCTCGCTCGGCTCTCGCTCCCGTTCACGAGCGTCTTCGTGAAAGCTGTATGCCGGAAATCGGCACGTACAGTTTGAGCGGCGGACGGAGGCTAGCGCGACAGCGCGCCTCCTCCGACCCGACTGGCAACGCTGCAACCAGGTCAGCTTGTGAGTTTCAGAGAACCGAGGGGCGCCGTCATGAAGGCGAACATGAAACCACAGGGAGGACGAAGCATCGAAGGTCTGCTACCAGGGCGGGGGGCTGGATGTCAGGAGAATATCTCCGACGCTCCGGGAGGGAGAAGTGTTTCTCACTTGACATCCCCTTTTATATAGGACTTCTGGCCCGCGCCACTAAGATCCTCCCCGTGAATCCGCAGCCGTCACATCACTCCCTAATAAACACTAGCCAGATACAGCCCTAAGACTTCCAGATACAGCCCTAAGACTTTTCGGTACCAATCCGGCCAACTTCCTCCAAGGCCGTTTCGGCCGCGTCTCGTTTTTTCCATGTTGGCGACCACTCGAAAGAGTTGTTCCACCACGCCTCAAACGCAGCGGCGTTAGTAACCCTACCCAGGATTGCTTCCGTCGAAACTCCGTAGATGGGATGGCCTTATAGGGTACGTTTACCGTGAAGCTGCCTGATGCGGGCAGCCTCAATCAACTTGGGCAACACGTCGGCGAAGCGGCTATCTACGCACGGTTTTCCGAAGTCAAAATATATCCGGCGAAACAGTGCATAGAGTTCATTGTAGGTCTCGCGCTCTTCTGGTTGGGGAATGAACTCGGTATATGCAGGGCATATCCGTTCCTGGCACTCTTCGATGCTGTGAAAGGTTCCCGTCGCAAGCAACGCAAAAATAGCGGAACCGATACCAGTTACTTTGCTACACGGCACCAGAACCGGTCGGCCCAAGACATTGGCATAAACCTGATTCAACACAGGATTGTTTTGCGGAATTCCGCCCCCGTTGATCACGCGACGGATTGTGGCGCCATGTTCACCCATACGATCCAGAATGATCCGCGTATGGAATGCCGTGCCCTCGATGGCGGCAAAGAGTTCGTCCTGGGCCGTGTGTTGCAGGTTCCATCCGAACGTGATACCGCCGAGACTGGGATTTACGAGAACGGTGCGGTCACCATTATCCCATGTCAGGCGGAGAAGCCCGGTTTGACCGGCGTGGTACGTCTCCAGCCCTTTGCTTAGTTGCGCGACCGTTGAGTTCGAGCGTCGAGCGATGGCTCCGAAGATGTCCCCGGTAGCGGACAATCCCGCTTCGATCCCCATATATTTCGGGTGCACACTTCCCTTGACCACACCGCAGACACCTGGAATCAACTCGGTTTGCCGCACATAGCCAATGATGCACGTGGATGTCCCGACGACATTTACGATGTCGCCCTCTCTCGCCCCGGCGCCGATCGCGTCCCAGTGGGCATCCAACGCACCGACCGGGATTGGAATGCCCGCCGGCAAGCCCAGCCTTTCTGCCCATTCAGAGGAAAGCCTTCCGGCGATTTTGTCCGACGCAACGTATTCGCCTTCAAGCCGCTCTCGGATACCGACTAACAAGGGATCTACACTCGTGAGAAAACTTTCGGATGGAAGGCCACCGAGATCGGAGTTCCACAGCCACTTGTGTCCCATCGCACACACACTTCGCTTCACGCGTTTCGGATCTCTGATCCCGCACAGTGTGGCGGCGACCATATCGCAATGCTCAAACGCGCTGGCGAACTTCTGCCGTTTGACCGGATTATGTCGCAGCCAATGCAATAGCTTGGCAAATCCCCATTCGGATGAATACACCCCACCACACCACTCAATAGCTTTAAGGCCTTGGTGGCGTGCCGCTTCGGTGATCTCGGAGGCTTCAACCTTAGCCCGATGGTCGCACCACAGATAGTAGTCGTCCAGAGGAACCATCCCGTCTCCAACCGGAATCACGCTTGAACCTGTGGTATCGAGGGCTATCGCCGCAACTTGCTCGCCGGAGACGCCGGCCGCCTTCAAGGCCTGGCGCGAGGCCTCAATGAGCGCACGCATGTGATCATCATGAGACTGGGTAAAATAGTTGGGATCGTCCCTCTTTTGATGCAGTGGGTAATCAGCGAGAGCCGAGCCCAGCACGCCAAGCCCGCTGTCTACGATAGAAACGCGAACATTCAAAGTACCGAAATCTACACCTGCGACAATGGCCATGTCTTCTTCTCTAGTCTCGAAACCCGTAACGCCCGCCCTGGAGCCCACAAGACATGCCCGTAAGATTTAGCCACGATTGCCCCAATCAGTCTTAGTTGCTCACCTCTACTGTCGCATCTTCCTTCTCCACGCTGCCCACAGACGGTGGAGCAGCGGTGGAGTCTCTCACTCTCAACTCAGCTTTTAGCCTGATTGATGTTTCTGGGCTTCCGCCAGAGAGTCCGTTGTTCTCCGCTGACGCCTGCAATTTGCGCAGCAGGACCTGCATCGCTTGCCTGCCCATCTCATACGTAGGTTGTGCGATCGTGGTCAGTCGAGGAGTGAAGTACGCGGACCATTCGAAATCATCAAAACCGAGAACGCTCACAGCTTCCGGACAATGCACGTGAAGCTCTCCCAGGGCCCGCATCAGCCCGAGTGTCATCTTGTTGTTGCATGAAAAAATTGCCGTAGGGGGCGTGGGCAATCGCATAAGTTCCAGGCCGCAACGATATCCGCTTTCTGTTTGGAAGTTGCCCCGCCGAAGATACTCGTCGGGAAGAGCGAGATGTTCCTCCTGCAGAGCCTTTCGAAATCCATCCAGACGATCCAAGCCGTTCGAAAAATTCAGGTGTCCGGTGATGATCGCGATCTGGCGATGCCCGAGTTCTATCAAATGGCATGTGCCATCGTAAGCCGCGCCGAAGTTGTCCGTCATCACCGCATCCCCGGCGAATCCCAGCGGAACGCGATCAATCAGAACAATCGGGAAGCGCTTATGAACGCGCGATTCCTGGGCGGGGGGGGGGCCCGTAGGCGCCAGCAAGACTCCGTCTACGCGTCGAGAAAACAACGTGCCCAGGTAATGCCGCTCTAGAGCCGGGTCTTCGTTCGCGTCGCAAAGGATTACAGAATAACCATTACCTTGGGCCTCCTTCTCAACGCCGCGTATGACTTCTGTAAAAAACGGATTCGTCACGTCCGCGATGACCATACCCACCGTAAAAGTGCGCCGCACTCGCAGGCTACGAGCCACCTGGTCCGGGTGATAGTCCAAGGCCTCCATGGCCTTCTTCACCTTTTCCACCAATGCGGGCTTTACCGTCGGCTTATTATTGAAAACGCCGGACACGGTCGCGACCGAAACCCCGGCGAGCCGGGCAATATCACGGATGGTGTACAAGCTTTAGCCTCCAGCCTGAATTACATCCCTCAATCGAGTCGGGGATTCGAGCATTCGCTCCTTAGCCGGATTACAGGATAGCAGATTCTAATCATCGCAAAAAAGAATCGATTCTATCTGCAGGGCCGAAGATGATCTGGTCAACGCTGTAAAATTGAGCCAACTCGCTCACCGGACATAGACCCCTGCCGAGCTTCAGGAGCTATGAAACCCTTAGATTCCATAGCACAAGAGCACGAGATCCGATGATAGTACATATATACAACTACACTCCTCCGTCAGCCATACTGCTCCCTTCGCCGCCCGACAAGAAATAAATCATAGAATCGATTCTATTTTTGCATTGACAAGAGAGAGGAGGGGCTGTTATCACTGCTTCCGTAATTTTATTCAGTGAGAGTTGTAAGTGGCGCGGGACCGGACGTTAGGGATGTTCCATTTGAGCAAGGCGCGGCACACGCTCACGTTTGTGTGCCGGGGGAAAGGTCGCGCTCGGCGGTATACAACCTGGGATCAACGACGTGGTGATGGAGAAAGTGCCCACGACTGCGGCGGCGGAGAACGAGGATTCCTGGGGTCGAGGTGAGGCGGCGGGAGCGACCGTGACCAGCGAGGCGTACCGCGAGCGGCCGCTCCCTTTTTGTGTTGGGAAGCTGAAGAGCGCGAGGGAGTGGGGAACCTGTTCCTGTTTATCATTGGAGGAATCAATTCGTCTCTTGCGGGAGGGTTGAGAATGCTTCGAATGTTTCTGTTGACTGCAGTGGTTGGACTCATCACGTCAAATATGGTTGCCAGTGTGAAAGTCGAGAAAGCGGATTACAAGGGTTGGCCGAACAGCTATCGCGTCAGCAATGGCGAGATTGAACTCATTGTCACCGGTGACGTGGGACCGAGAATCATTCGATTTGGTTTTGTGGGTGGACAAAACCTTTTTAAAGAATTTCCCGAACAGCTCGGCGGTAAAGGAGAAGAAAAGTTTCAGCTGCGTGGTGGAGACCGGGTTTGGAAGGCGCCGGAGGATCCGGTGGCTACCTGGGCGCCGGACAACGTTCCGGTCACAATCGAGGTGACGCCGACAGGCCTGATCGCGCGCGAGCCGATTGAACCACTCACGAGTCTGCAGAAAGAGATAGAGCTCAGCATGGCTCCGTCGGGCACAGAGGTGACTGTGTCCCACCGGATCAGCAATCATTCTTTGTTCACGCTTGAGTTTTCTCCCTGGGCCTTGACTATGATGGCGCAAGGGGGAACGGCGGTCACGGGATTCCCACCCCGGGGCAAGCATCCCATCAATCTCGAGGCTACGAACCCGCTGGTGATGTGGGCCTATACGAACCTCGCAGATCCCCGCTGGAAATTTACCAAGAAGTATCTGATGCTCCGCCAGGATCCCAAGAACAGCGAGGCCCAGAAGTTGGGAACGTTCAATCGGGAGACGTGGGGCGCGTACATTCTCAACCACGAAGCATTTGTGAAGAAGAGTAGCGCCGATCCGGCGAAGACGTATCCGGATTTTGGCTGCTCATTCGAGACCTTTACTAATAACGACTTTCTCGAAATGGAAACTCTCGGTCCTCTGACCAAGGTGCAGCCTGGAAAGACTGTCGAGCAAGTGGAGCAGTGGGGACTCTACCGCAATGTGGCGTTGAGCGAGTGGACTGACGAGGAATTGGATCGCATCCTACTCCCGCTGGTTCGGAGCGTTGGGAGCGCCCGGTGATTCTGGCAGCATGGTTTTTCCAGGGGTTTAACGCTCGGCTTTCCCTTAGCCCTATTGACCTGATCATCATCGCGCTGTACTTCGTCTTGGTTCTTGGCCTCGGCTTATATCTGCGACGGTTCGCGAATACCGGCGAAGAATTCTTCATGGCCGGGCGAGAAATGACGGCCTGGATTGCCGGCCTTAGCTTTATCTCAGCCAACCTCGGCTCGCTGGAGATGATGGGCTATGCGGCTGCGACCTATCAGTACGGCATCCTAGTGGCACACGCCTATTGGATCGGCGCCATCCCCGCCATCCTGTTCCTCGGTCTGGTGATGATGCCGTTCTACTACATCTGCAAGACGCACTCCGTTCCCGGTTATCTGAAGCTGCGATACGGCGACGGCGCGCGATCCCTGTCAGCCATTTCCTTTGCGGTGATGACCATTCTGATGAGCGGCATCAACATGTATTCGATGGCCGTAATCATGAAAGTCATCCTGAGCTGGAATATTCATTTCAGCATATGGGTGTCATCGCTGACCGTTGCCCTCTATGTAATGGCGGGTGGCCTGCTTTCAGCGATGTTCAACGAGGTGCTGCAATTCTTTCTGATCTGGATCGGCTGCCTGGTCATTCCGGTCGTCGGACTCATAGAAACCGGTGGGTGGGCAGGGATGGTTCATCGTATCCAGACGAACTTTCCGGGACAGGATTTCATTCACCTGTGGAGCACGACCGGGTCCTTCACCGGCAATCCGATGGGTGTGCATTGGACAGGGATAGTGTTTGGCTGGGGCCTGGCGATCTCGTTCGGATATTGGACCACGGACTTTCTGGTGGTGCAGCGCGTGATGGCGGCCAAGGACCTGCGCTCGGCCCAACTCGGTACTGTCATTGGGGCGTTCTTCAAGATGATGGTGCCGCTTATCGTCATTCTGCCCGGCTTGCTGGCGCTTGCAGTGCTGCCCTTCCGCCTGGTTCCGGAAAACCAGGGCGGAATGCTCCACGCCCACACCTACAATGAAGCTCTTCCTCTCATGCTGGCACGCTATTGCGGACCCGGACTGCTTGGGTTAGGAGTCACTGCGCTGGTTGCAGGCTTCATGTCTGGCATGGCCGGAAATGTCACTGCTTTTACGACCGTGTGGACTTACGACATATATAAGCCTTTCATTCGAAAAAACGCAACGGACTCGCACTATGTTTCCATGGGCCGGTGGTGTTCTTTTCTTGCAGTCTTTGTGAGCATCGGGACGGCATATCTGGTGATGAATTTCTCCAGCATCATCGTCTATGCGCAAGCCGTCTTCGTGTTCTTCATTGTTCCCATGTTCGGGACGGTGATCCTGGGCATGCTCTGGAAACGGACTACTCCCGCTGCCGGATTTTGGGGGCTCCTGGCCGGCATTTTGACGTCGTTCGCATTGTGGGCATGGGTAAAGATTGATCCCAGTGCGTTGCAACATGTCGCCTTCTCGGCAGATGCCAAGGACATGGCTGAAAATATTTATCGCGCCATGTGGACTCTGATTGTCAACGTTGTCGTAACCGTCGTTGTCAGCCTGTTCACGAAACCGAAGCCTGAAAATGAACTCAAGGGACTGGTATATGGATTAACCGAGCTGCCTTCTGAAGGTGATTTTCTGTTCTTTCTGCGGCCGATTACGTGGGTGATCGTTGTGGCTGTGGGATTTGTTCTGTTGAATATATTGTTCTGGTGAGAGGCGGCACTATGGGAAAGCACTTTATATCGATCTGGTTCTTCATCGGATCGCTGCTTACGATGTACGGTGTTTTGATTCTTGGATCTGGAATCTACGGATTGTTTGTGCCGCCGCCGACGCCTGTTGCCATGTCTCACCTCCACATTGGAATCTGGTGGGGCTGTGGAATGCTGCTGCTTGGCCTGGTCTATGTGTTCCGCTTCAGGCCAAACCGCAAAGGTTTGTGAAACTGGGTTTGTATTTTCTTTTGTATTGTCTGGGGAGATAAAACATGCCGTACGAAGAAATCATCCTAATCGCGAGTGGAGATTTGCGCCTCTCAGCGAACCAAACTTGCTGGCCCGCGCAGGCACAAGTGGAAGAGGCAGTGATCGCCGCCATTCGCGGCTTTGGACCGTCCGTCCGCCGAGGTCACCCCTACGATCCCATTCAGAAGCACGGTTTCATTCATAGCCAGCGGCACGGCATCGAGATCTTTCGCCAGATTCCGCCGGAAGCCCCGTTGATCGTGGTCGAGGCTGTCTGGCAATACAGTCATCACGTTCTTCCCGGGCTGATCACGCATCGCGGTCCAATACTTACGATTGCCAATTGGTCGGGGCAATGGCCGGGCCTGGTCGGAATGCTCAATCTCAACGCATCAATGGCTAAGGCGGGAGTGAAGTACAGTACCCTTTGGAGTGTGGATTTTAAGGACGACTACTTCCTCCAAGGGCTTCGCCGCTGGTTGAGCGGCGAACCGATAATCCACGACGCCAGCCACGTGCGACCCCTGGCATCGTTCCAGCTTCCTGCTCCCGCGGAAACTATCGGCCGCGATCTTGGTAGGCAGCTTAAACGTGAGAAAGCTGTCATGGGCGTGTTCGATGAAGGCTGCATGGGTATGTACAACGCCATCATTCCCGATGAGCTTCTCCAGGGGACCGGTGTATACAAGGAACGGTTGAGCCAGTCAGCCCTGTTTGCCGAGATGGGGCGCGTTTCAAAAAGCGAAGCGCAGGAGGTTCGCTCCTGGCTTGACCGCAAAGGCATGCGTTTCCATACCGGACCGGAGTCCGCTTGCGACCTCACTGACGACCAGATTCTCAAGCAGTGCAGCATGTATATCGCCGCGCTCCGCATCGCTGACGAATTCGGTTGCGATCTGATCGGCATTCAATATCAGCAGGGACTGAAAGATCTTTGCCCCGCTTCTGATCTCGTAGAAGGACTGCTGAACAATGTTGACCGTCCTCCCGTGAAGGATGCCTCGGGAAAGCGAATTCTGTTCGAGAATCAAGCTCTTCCCCACTTTAACGAAGTGGACGAATGTGCCGGCCTGGATGCTCTGATCACGAATCGGGTCTGGCGCCGTCTCGGGCTCGAGCCCGAAACAACCCTTCACGATGTGCGCTACGGCGAATATCTCCAGCTCAACGGCACTCCAGAGTTCGTGTGGGTGTTCGAGATTTCGGGATCGGTCCCGCCGAATCATTTCGCAAATGGCTATGCGGATGCCGTAAGTGAACGCCAGCCCCCAATGTACTTCCCGCTGGGCGGTGGAACGATAAAGGGCGTGAGCAGGCCGGGCGAGATAGTCTGGAGCAGGGTTTTCGTAGAAAACAACAAATTGAAAGCTGATATCGGCCTGGCCCGATCTGTGGCACTTCCTGATTCCGAGATCGACCGTCGATGGGCAATCACGACCTCCCAGTGGCCGATGATGAACGCGGTTTTCTATGGCATCACCCGGGACCAGTTCATGGTGCGCCACAAGTCGAATCACATCCAAGTCGCCTATGGTCCTGACAGTGAGAGTGCGTGCTCAGCCCTCGCTACGAAAGCAGCAATGATGGCGGAGCTCGGGATTGAGGTGAATCTTTGTGGCAACTGCGGCCTTTGAGCTCTGAGGCGTTAGGTGGATTCCCTTGAGGTGTGTGTGGCTTTGGCTTGTGCATCGACGGCGAACCTACCGATGATGTACACAGCTCCAAACTTTTTTGAAGGGCAGCACTCTCTTCCGGACGGAGGTTCGGCCTCAACTGATCAACCTCCCAACCTCCGCACGCGCGCAGACTGTAAATACCACCTCAGCGGTCATTTCCTTTCACCTCACAGAATTGTTTGCGGGGGGATCACAGGTCATCTGGAGGTTATCGGGTCGTCCGTCGGATTAGTCCCGAGAAACGCCCTACTGGTTAGAAGATCGGGGACAGGATCATGCTTTTCGCCGCGGCAGCGGAGGCCGCTTCCAATGGCGAAGAGAAAACGCAAACGAGTCCCGAAAACGGTCCTCAAATTACCCGATCTAGAACAATCGAAATCTGCGGTCTTGAACAGTCTCACGTCTTCGAGTTCAAAGCGCTCGTACGACCATGCCATTCGTGAATTCATCGACTGGTACTGTTCGGAGCCCAGGCTAGCCTTCAACAGGACCGTGGTCACACGGTACCGAATCGCACTCGACCAGCACCCGTACGCCCCGTCGACGATTAACATGAGATTGGCGGCAATACGCCGGCTGGCGTATGAAGCATCCGATTGCGGACTTCTTAGCCCGGATCTTGCGGCGGGCATTCGGCGTGTGAAGGGCGTCAGGCGGCTGGGAGTGCGTGTCGGGAATTGGCTGACGGCGGAGGAGGGCAAGAAGGTACCCGGTGCTGGCCACGCCGCGCCGGTCCTTTACGCCGCGTTGGCTGAGGCAGGCGTTTTCCCGGAGTCGCGTCTGATGACGTTGCGCGAATTTTCAAGCGAGCTGGAAGGCCATCCGACACCGCGTATTCCCGGCGTTGACGCCGCGACAGGTTCGCTTGGCCAGGGGTTATCTGTCGGTTCGGGACTCGCGATCGGCGCGCGTTTGGATAAGAGTCCAACGCGTGTCTACGTGCTGATGGGCGACGGCGAAATGGCTGAGGGTCAAGTGTGGGAGGCGGCAGCGTTCGCCGCACATTACAAACTCGACAACCTCACGGTTCTGGCTGACGTCAATGCGTTGGGCCAGAGCGAACCGACGATGTACCGACACGACATGGAGATTTACCGCAAGAAATTCGACTCGGAAGGCTGGGCGACAGAAATTATCGATGGCCACGATGTCGCCGCCGTGCTCGCCGCCCTCGATCACGCCAAGGCGACGAATGGCCAACCGCAGGCAATCCTCGCGCGAACGATCAAAGGTCATGGAGTAAGCTTTCTCGCCGGCAAGGAGCATTGGCATGGCAAGCCGATTCCGAAGGATCAGCTCGCTGCTGCGATCAAGGAAATCGGATCGGCAATCGACCTGCCCCCTGACCCCGGCAAGTCCTATGCCAGGACGTCATTGCCGAAACCTCCGAGTTTCCCGGCTCCTGCGCCGCCGGACTACGATCCTTCAAAGCCTGTCGCGACGCGCGAGGCCTACGGATTTGCCCTCAAGCGACTGGGCGCGGTGAATCCGCACATAGTGGCTATTTCGGGCGACGTTAAGAACTCAACTTTCTCGGAAATATTCGAAGACGCCTTCCCGGACCATTTCTATCAGGGCTACATCGCCGAGCAGAATTTCGTGAGCGCAGGCGTAGGACTCGCCGCGCGCGGCAAGGTGCCTTTCCTTGATACCTTTGCGTGCTTCCTGACCCGCGCCTATGACCAGGTGCGCATGGCGGACATCAGCCGGAGCAACATCAACCTATGCGGGTCGCATTGCGGCGTTTCGATCGGCGAGGACGGTCCATCGCAGATGGCGCTGGAGGATATCGCGATGTTTCGCGCCGTTCATTCCTCTACCGTTCTTTACCCTAGCGATGCCATCTCCACAGAGAGGCTTACGGAAACCATGGCGGGGCATGCAGGCATCAACTATCTGCGAACGACCCGGCCGAAGTCTCCGATCCTCTACTCGAAGGACGAGAAGTTCCTGATCCCTGGATTCAAGGTGCTCCGACAGAGCCCGCAAGATAAAGTGACGGTGATCGGCGCGGGAGTCACCTTACACGAGGCGCTAAAGGCCGCTGATCAGTTGAAGGCAGACGGCACAGCCGTACGGGTGATCGACCTTTATTGCGTCAAACCCATGGACGGAAAAGAGCTCGCCAAGGAGGTCGCCGCCACAGGCGGTCGGCTCATCACCGTAGAAGATCACTGGGCGGAAGGGGGAATAGGCGAGGCGGTGCTGTCCGCCCTCGCGCAGGCCAGCGTCGCCCCTGCCAAGTCGCAGCTCCTCGCGGTGCGGGAGATTCCGCACTCCGGCAAGCCGGATGAACTCCTTGACGCTTTCGGCATTTCCGCAAGACATATTGTGGAGGCGGTGCGCGCAACTTCATAGCAAGACCGTAAATCGAAGGAGTCATGAACGGGCGACGTAAGTTCAATGATGTAGTCTTTCCCCATGTCCTCATTTGAACGAACCAAGTTCAGGAACTCGTTTTTCTCCTCAGGAGACGAAAAGGAAAATAGAAGCTCGTAAGCGCTGGCGTCAGGATCACCGGGGAGCGCCAGCGAGCGTGTGTTCGTGAGATTTGCATAGCCGACCAGGTAACCGATGATCTCGGTAGCAAAGAGCCGGGCCTCTGGATCGTCGGTGGGCGAGAATTCGACAATGCAGGGCCAGTCATTCTCATCTTGCCAATAGGGCTCGAAATCGTCTTTGCGCTTCGTTCCCAACATCGCAGATCACCTTGTTCGCGAGTTTTGAGTCAAAACTCGCGATGCACAGACGATACACAGAGCGTCGGTTCCTTTGTATTCCTTCCCGCTATTTACAAGGCATTACGGTGCGACCGGTGCCTTGTAATTACAACGTGATACAACAGATCAGCGCCCTTTCACGGCGGTAACATGCGTGGGTTCAGGAATCAATTGGCGAAATAAAGTCCGTTGAGCCTGACACGGCTTACGGCCAACGACGCCATGTCGATTTGAGGCAAATCTCGGTAGGCGCAGTCGTCATCATGAAAGCCCAAGACTCATCGCGAGTAAGCGTACGCCGATGCTTTCAATTACCCACAAGTTGAGCACCGATGATGGCTCCCAGTTCGATGTCGGTTAGACGAGTGAGGCCTCTCCACATTACCTTGTTGCCGGGTGGCGGATCATGCGCACGAGCCAGATAGCCCCCCAGGCGCGCAAGTTTGATCAAATAGGCGCCCAGTGATTTGTTGCCCGCGTCAGCTTTGTCTTGAATCAACGTATCGAGCAGGTACAATTCGAGCTGGGTGAACCCCGCGTCCGGCACGGTTTCCGGTTGGCTGCGGTTGATCATCGTCATCCAAAAGATGCGCCAGCCCAGAATGCAGAGGATGGCCACCAGATTCACCAGGCGCTCGGCGGTTCGTAACCGGGATTCCTCGGCTCGACAGCCAGACTTCAGGATTTTGTGGAAGGTTTCGATTTTCCAGCGCTGCGCGTACCATTCCAGTTTCTCAATCGCCTGCAGACACGAACGGACAGGCAGATCGGTGAGCAGTTTCCCGTCAATCCTCTCTCGCCCCTGCGGGTGGCCGCGTTCCTGGGCATAGATCACGGTGAGGACCAATGGCAGATAGTTCTTCTGCTTGCCGATCGGCGGCAGTACGACCAAGCGGCGATAGCGAATTTCCAGCACCGCATCCGATACTTTTCCGCGTTTGTTCCTGACCGCGAGGCGGTGCAGGCCCTGCAGCGGCGCATGCCGCATCTCCTGCGAGATCGTTCCCCTCCCATCTCCTGCCAGGCGATCCACGCAGGTGCGCACGAGAAAATGTGTGCCCGCTTCCTGTGCGGCGCAGAACAGTTCATAGATGTCGCTCTCCCGGTCGCCGATATGGACACAGAGCTCGGGATGTTGGAACAGCGCGGTCGATTGCCGCACGTTTTCCAACCAGCGATAGCTCTCTTTGCGCTCGATGGGCACCCGCGTCGGGTTGATCTTCTTCTTCAGAGCATTGCACCCTTTGAACTCATCGCGCGTCCAGAACTTGATCGCCGCCAGTCCCAGGGGCAGTCCTTCGGTGGTCACCGCCAGGCTGGAGTGCATGAGAATGCCGCAGACGGTGTAGTGCAGCGGACGACCCTTTTTGTTCTTGCGCATATAGGACTTGTTCAGGATGCCCACGGGAGCCACGTCATGGCGATGGAAGGTGAATTCCGTGGTGTCATGCAGCATCAGAATCAGTGCGCCACAGGCATGGATGCGGTCTCGCGTCGCTTGAAAATGCCCGCCCAGGATCTGTTCTTCGCTGATTCTCGGATTGGAGAAGAAACGGTAGGCCGCCTTGGTGTTGGCCCAATCCTGACTCGCCCACGGAATGCTTCCCCCGATATTCTCCGCAGACTGTTCCACAAGCTTGCGCAATCGCCTGCCGTGCCGCTCATCCTGGAAGTTACAACTCGCTAGTTCCTGGTCGATCCAACCGTTGGACTGCAATGCTGCCCATCCCGGCTGCTTTTTCATGGCTTCAGTTCGCCATGCTTAGTCCCCTCCATAGAAGTGCTTTCCCTGAGGCCGAACCTCTTTCCTCACCTCGCTTTGCCTGGTGCGCCTGTGCTATTTGTGGGTAATTGAAAGACGCCGATGGCCGCCTCGACAAGAGTGTGAAGTGGGTGCATCCTGACGACGTGGACATGAAGATAGTAGTGTCCACTTGGAGAGATGATGGACACATACACTCAACCAACTCCACCGAAGCGTCGCTATTTGGAGTTGGAGCAGAAGCGGCGGATTGTGGAGGAGACGTTAGCCGAGGGAGCGTCGGTCGCGCAGATTGCGCGATTGCACGGAGTAAACGCCAATCTGGTATTCAACTGGCGCAGGCTGTATCGAGCGGGGCAACTCGGTGGCCGGGGTGGGAACAAACTGTTGCCGGTACAAGTCACCGTGGAGGATACGCAGCAGCCGTCTACGCCTGGCGCCCGCGCTTCGATAGTAAGCTCTCCGGGCACGATTCAGATCCAGTTGCAGGATGTGCGAGTGTGGGTCGAAGGGAGTGCGGATCCTGGGTTGGTGCGGGTGGTGTTGGAGTGTCTGGCGCGATGATCGGGCCACCAGCCAACACGCAGATTTGGATTGCCGCAGGCGTAACCGATCTGCGCCGAGGTTTCACGGGGCTCAGTGCGCTGGTGCAAACCAAGTTAGAGAAGAGTGCGATGTCAGGCCAAGTATTCATCTTCCGCGGCCGCAGAGGCGATCTGGTGAAACTAATCTGGTTTGACGGTGACGGCCTATGCAGTCCCTCTACAGAAAACCCACAGTATCGCGTTTGAGCCCAGACAGGTCTGTTATCCGTGGCACCGCTGGTATGGTCGTAATGTTTTGACACGCAGGGCCGGCGGAGCTCACGCCGATATGGCGTACTTCTGCAAACTTCCTGAAGATCCTCTCGATGCGATGCTCGTTGAGATCCCGAAGTGGATGTTCGACGCGGCCCATTGCGCGACGATGCGGCTTACCGAACAAGCTTATGTTGATTGCGCAACGCTGCACACTTTGAAGAACTCGATAACCGAACAACGTGTCTCTGTGAAGGCGAGGGTGTTACAACCGCAGCTATCCCGGCAAGCCGGTCACGGAGACAAAGATGACAGTGATTCCAAGAGCAAGTCGGATGAGTCAGCTGGCGCTATTCGGCGAACGACTCGCCGTACCTCACTGGAGCGATCTCACTCAACCCACACGCGTCGAAGTGATAAGACTTCTGGCACAGCTGCTCGTCAGTGTTCGGACGAGCGATCCGGTTTGCATCCCTCAAAACCGGGGAGGGCGCGATGAGTGACAAGATCAAGCCGCAGCATCTTTCACGCAAGGCCATCCTGTACGTGCGGCAGTCCTCGCCGTACCAGGTGATGAACAACCTTGAAAGTCAGAAGCTGCAGTACGCTATGGAAGCTCGCCTACGATCGTTGGGCTGGAGCGAGGTGGAGATCATTGACGAAGATCTCGGTCGTTCGGCGGGCGGCAATGTCACGCGCACCGGATTTGAGCGCATGGTGGCGCAGGTCTGTCTCGGGGAGGTGGGTGCGGTCTGCGCGCGTGAGGTCTCTCGCTTCGCGCGTAACAGCCGCGAGTGGCAACAGTTAGTCGAGGTGTGCCGTATTGTCGACACGCTGCTCGTGGATCAGGAGACGGTGTATTCGCCACGCCTGGGCAATGATCGGTTGCTTCTAGGGCTGAAGGGAACGCTCAATGAGTACGAACTCGACCTGCTTCGCCAGCGGGCCAGCGAGGCACGTGTCGAGAAAGCGCGACGCGGCGAACTTGTCTCGCACTGTCCGGTTGGCTTCATCAAGGACGAGGACGGTCGACTCCAGAAGGAGCCCGACGAGCGCATCCGGCGCACGATCGAGCTGGTGTTCGCGAAGTTCCTCGAACTCGGCAGCGCCCGTCAAACCCTGCTGTGGTTCATGGAGAACGAGCTGTCGATCCCGGCCCGCACAATCCGGGGCGATGTGCACTGGCGACGGCCGGCCTACTGCGGCATCCACCAGATCTTGACCAATCCCGCTTACGGCGGAGCCTATGCGTATGGAAGAACGGAGAGGGTTACCTGCTACCAGAACGGTCTGTCTGTGCAGCGCACTCGTCGCAGGCCGCGTGATCGCTGGGTCGCGCTGATCCCCAGTGCGCATGAAGGCTATGTGGGCTGGGAGGATTTCGAGCGAATCCAGAAAATCATCATCAGCAATCGTCTCAGCGATTGCGAGCCTTCTGGGGCCGCTCGCCGCGGCAGCGGACTGTTGACCGGATTGTTGCGCTGCCGCCGTTGTGCCCGTATGCTGCGAGTATTCTACAAGGGTGCTGATGGCGAGGTGGTTCGTTATGCCTGTCCCAGAGCGTACCTGGACAACAAAGAAGCGCGTTGCGTCGCCTTCAGTGGCGCAACCGTTGATGCCGCTGTCGCCACGCAGTTGCTGCGCGTGGTTCAACCTGCGGCGATAGAAGCAGCGATGATGGCTACTCAACAACAGGCGCAAGCACGTTCGGAGATACTGGAAGCTTTGCATCGCGATCTCCAGGCGGCGCGCTACCGCGTGCAGCGTGCCGAGCGGCAGTATGAGGCGACTGATCCTGAGAACCGACTGGTTGCGCAGGAACTCGAGCGTCGGTGGAATGTTGCACTCGAGGAAGCTCGGGCGATCGAGGCGCGGATTAGCGCGGAGAGCGAATGCGAGCCGGCCACAAGAGTCGGCAGCCTTGAAGAGTTCGAGGATCTTGCGGGCGATCTCGAGGACCTGTGGAGTGACCCGCGCGCCGACGAGCGTACAAAAAAACGCCTCGTGCGAGCACTGATCCGCGAAATCGTTGTGGACATCGATGAAAAAACAAGCGAGGTCGTGCTGCTTATTCACTGGAAAGGGGGCGTGCATACACCGTTGCGTCTGCCGCGGCGTCGACGCGGGCAAAGCGGCGGTCACACTCCGAAGGACGTGGTAGAGGCCGTCCGCGTGTTGTCGCGCATCTACAGCGACGAAATGATCGCCGGCGTTCTCAATCGTGCGAAGCTCCCAACCGCCCGGGGCAATTACTGGACGCGAGCACTGGTCGCATCATTGCGCGCCAATCATGAGATCAGGTGTCACGATGCGCAGTGCCAAGCCACAGAGGGCTGGCTGAATCTCTCGCAGGCCGCACGTGTGGTCGGCGTATCTAATCGCACATTGCGGATTGCCATCGAACGCGGCTATATTGCGGCAGAGCGGCCGATCGCCTGCGGGCCGTGGGTGTTGAACAAACAGGCTCTTGAGAGCGAGGACGCTAAGCGCCTACTTGATCGCGTACGGCTCGGAAGATCCTCCCCCACGGTACCGTCTTCGGCCCAGACAGTTCTCGACTTATCAACCACATAGTGAAAAGGGGCATTATGAAGACGTCTTGTGTTTGTTTTGCAAGCGTCTTGAGAGAGGGAGGTTTGTCTGGCCGCAAGCTTCGGAAGGAGTTGTTTATCTCACGCGGGCGCAGTTATCGATGCTGCTAGAAGGTATTGACTGGCGACGACCCGAGCGCACGTGGGATCCGCAGTTGGCGGTGTAGATACGTTGTTAGATTTGCACAGATTATTGTGCACCCCATCTTTTCCAAAGTGCCTCTTCATGGCATACTGCGTTTCATGTTGGCGCCGACGCTTCCGGATCTGAGCACGTTAAATCGAGAAGCGCTGCAAACGCTCCTATTGGCCGAACACCAGGAACGGATTGCCACTCATCAGCAGTTACTCGAGCGGGAACAGGGCAGTTGCTCGAGCGGGAGAGTGAGATCGAAACTCTGAAACTGCTGCTCAGCCAGCTGCGGCGGATGCAGTTCGGGCGCAAGTCAGAGAAGCTGGAGCGGCAGATCGAACAACTGGAACTGCGGTTGGAAGATTTGCAACTGGCGCAAGCCGCCGAGCAAACCACCGAGACTTGTCCTGCAGAATCTTCCCCGTCGGTTGCGCACGTGAAACCGGTGCGGCGTCCGCTGCCGGAACATCTGCCACGCCAAACGCAAACGCACGAACCGAAACACTCGGCTTGTCCCGACTGCGGCGGAGAGTTGCGGAAGTTGGGCGAAGATATATCGGAGATGTTGGAGTACGTTCCGGAATGCTTTCGGGTGATTCGTCATGTGCGCCCGAAGCTGAGCTGCCGACACTGCGAACGGATCGTGCAAGCGGCAGCACCGAGCCGGCCGATTGCGCGTGGATTGGCGGGACCCGGTCTACTGGCACATGTATTGATCTCAAAATATGCGGATCATCTTCCCCTCTACCGGCAATGCGAAATCTATGAGCGTCAAGGGGTCGAACTGGAACGATCGACCCTGGCGGACTGGGTGGCTGGATGCAGTAAGTTACTGGACCCGCTGGTGGAAGCGTTGCGGCGTTATGTGATGGCAGCGGGCAAGCTGCATGCGGACGACACGCGGGTACCGGTGCTGGCGCCGGGCACGGGCAAGACCAAGACAGGGCGTCTGTGGACTTACGTTCGCGACGACCGACCAGCGGGCGATACGGCTGCTCCGGCAGTATGGTTTGCGTACTCGCCCGATCGCGGAGGGGAACACCCCCAGCAACATCTGCGGACGTTTCAAGGTGCGCTGCAAGCCGATGCCTACGCAGGTTTCAATCAGCTATATAAAAATGATCGGATTCAGGAGGTGGCGTGCTGGGCGCACGTTCGCCGCAAGTTCTATGACCTCGAACAGGCCCACGCTTCGCCTCTGGCGAGAGAAGCTTTGGAACGGATCGCAGCTCTGTATGTGATCGAGGACGATATCCGTGGGCGGCCACCCGACGAACGACAACAAGTTCGCCAAACACGAACTCGTCCCTTGCTTCAGTCTTTGCGCGACTGGTTCGAAGTCTCACTGACGAAACTTTCCCGCAAGTCGGATACGACGGCGGCGATTCGCTATGCGCTGACGCTGTGGCCGGCATTGACCCGGTTCTGCGACGACGGACACGTGGAGATCGACAACAATGCCGCCGAACGTGCCTTGCGCGCCGTAACTCTGGGTCGTAAAAATTATTTGTTCGCCGGGTCGGATGCCGGGGGAGAGCGTGCTGCCATCCTTTATAGTCTGATCGGATCGGCTAAACTGAATGGGCTTGATCCAGAAAGCTATCTGCGGGACGTGCTCACGCGCATAGCTGATCATCCCATTCGTCGAATCGAGGAACTGCTGCCGTGGAACCTCACTCCAAACCGGTCGTGCGTCATCGAAACCACAGCCTAGACCAGAGCCTGCCATACATCGGGGAGCTCATGAAGCGTGGCCAGATCACCCTGGGCAACGTGCGCCCGGTCGGGTGCGTGGCGGTTGCCCATGACGGCCGCCAGACTGTGTGCATGCTGCTTCGCAGTGAAGGAGAGACTGTGACTCAGCTGCTCACTCGCCTCGACCTGGCGATCGCCAAAGCGTTTACGGAAGGCACCCGCACCGATGAAGTCAACCCGATCAGCCAGCAATACTTCCCCAAAAAGTAAATGTCCACTTCCGGATTCGAGTGGACACTTCATAACCCAAATGCGTTGTCAATGCGGTCTCAGACGAACGTACATGGACGCCCCCGCTTTGCCAAGCCTTCAATCGATGATGATTGAGCGGTGAGATGCTGCCGTACATTCGGCCTGTTCGATGCAGCCTTCTCAGGCTGCGGGCCCTGATGGAATACGGTGGTTGACTCCTCGATCGCTTACACGCACTTGAAGTGCCGCGTCCGACTAGGGTTTTGCCAACCACGGTCTCGACCGTTTCGCCATCACGTCATGATCGCCTAGGCAAACTCGTGGGCTGGATGTTGCGTTCACTGCTTCCCTCCAGCTTATCCGTTCATTCCTGCTGAACTTCAGATCCTCCTTTCGATCCTCTTCATCTTTAGAAGGGTCCTCACGCCGCAACCAGAGGGTAGAAGGCTTGATAGCAATCTCCGTGCGCCAACAGTGCCCAGATGACGCGTGCGTTCTTGTTGGCCAGAGCGACGGCAGCGACGTTTCGGTTTCTCCGCGCGATCAAAGCTTCGAGCCATCGGTCGGCTCTCTGCTGCACCGCAGGCTGGCCAACCGTGGATTGTTTCCTGCGCCCGGCGGCGGCAATCACCGAACGCGCACCATGAATCAGCAGCGTCCTCAGGTAGCAATCGCCGCGTTTGCTGATACCAAGTAACTTCGACTTGCCGCCGGTAGAGTGTTGCCGAGGCACCAGCCCAAGCCAGGCCGCAAGCTGTCGGCCGCTGCTAAAGTTCCGGGCATCGCCCACCGATGCCACCATCGCACTCGCCGTGAGCGCGCCAACCCGGCAACCGCGCTCACTCTTTGGCTGGCTTCGTTCGTACCATGCCACTGCTGAATCTGTACTTCCATGGCGTGCACCAACTCATCCAGAGTTTTCAGATGTTCCCCAAGTTGCTGCAGCAACTGGCGGAACGCTCCGGGCAATGTGTTTTCTGCATCCTCCAAAATCTCGGGCAAGTGCCTTGCGATATGCCGAATCCCCTGCGGGATGACGATTCCAAATTCCGCCAGTAATCCACGAATCTGGTTCGCCTGGGCCGTGCGCTGCCGCACAAAACCCTGCCGCGCCCGATGCAACGAGAGCACCGCCTGCTGCTCCTCGCTCTTCACCGGCACGAACCGCGGTTTCGCCTGGTCACCGCTTCGCAAATGGCCTCCGCATCAGCGGCATCGTTCTTGTTCGTCTTCACATAAGGCTTCACAAACTGGGGCGCCATCAGTTTCACCGTGTAGCCCAATTTCATCAGACGGCGTGCCCACGCATGGGCGCTGCCGCAGGCTTCCATTCCCACCAAACAGCCGGGCCGTTGCGCAAAGAAATCCATCACCTGACCCCGCCGCAGCTGTCTTCGCAGTACAACCTTGCCTCTCTCATCGACCCCGTGAACCTGAACTACGTTCTTTGCCAGATCAATACCGATGGTCGTAACCTTCATTTTGGACGCTCCTGTTCATTCGTAGTGGTTGGTCTTGCACTTTCCACTCTGGCACACTCGATGCCTCTTTGACGGGGGCGTCCATTCCATTGCTTACCGTCGCGAGCTTGGGCGCTGCGTTGCGAAAGCCCAGGGGCGGGTGTGTTGATACAGGAGGAGGTTTGTGGCGAGATGAGGAAATCGAATCCATACCGTCCATACTGCACTCAGGCCGATAAGGGTTAATCAACGTTTTTTCTGTGACTACTGTTCCAGATGTGATAGAACGTAAATGCCGGTAAGGACTTCGGTTTGCGGCATTTCGTTGAATGCAAAGAGTCTGCGCTAAAGGGCTTGAGAGAATCCCACTCTCTCCGCCAGATTTCAAATCGCAGCCAAAAATGCGGGTTCCGCGAGCTTGTTACTATTTTTGAGCGGTTCCTGTTACTAAAAATCGTGAGACTTCCTTGTTTTCGCAGTATTGGATTCAAGGGAATCTCATGGCAAACCGCACCGCCACGCTGTACATCCGCATCACCAAGAACGGCAGAAGCTCGTTCTGCAAGCCCGTCTACCAGTCCAAGGGTCGCCTCAAGCCTCAATATGCAATGGTCAATGACGAACCTGAACACCACAAAGAAGGCGTCTACTACGTGCGCTTCGGTGCGGACGGCGGCAAGCAGCAGTATGCGCTGGTTGGCAAAGACTCTTACGTTGCGCTTGACAAACTTGCCGAAAAGCAGCGCTGGCTGAGGGATCGGGAACGGCGGGTCGTTCCTCAAACGCCTGTCAATGCTAAAACTGAAAGCGGTCGGCTCAGCATCGACGATGCGGTCGATCAGTATTTCAAGAACCTTCATTCTCAGGGGAAAGACCCGAAAACCATCCGCGCTTATAAAGTGGCGGTCGAAGAGTTCCGCAAGTCATGTACCAAGAAATTCTTGGACGAGATTGGGAGGCAGGACTCGATCGACTTCGTGGGATGGCTTCGGAAGCAGCCCCCGAAACTGCGGAAAGACGGCACACCCCGTAAAGAGCGTAGTTCCGGTGATCCGAACCGGACGTACTTCAACAAAGTAAACAACGTCGTGATCTTCCTTAGCGCACATGGCATAAACCGCCTTCTGAAGAAGAGCGAATATCCCAAGTTCGCCGAGAAGCCTGTGGTCTATTACGACGCAGAGCAGGTACCATTTCAGCCTCAGCGCCATGATCGGCAGACCATCTCGCATTATCGCGTCCACGAAAGGCTCGGAGGCGGCGCTCTGGAGGTGTACGGGTATGACTAAGAGAAAACGCATCTCTCCAGAAGCTCTGGATGCGAGCTTGGTGCCCAAGCAGCGCAAGCCTATTCCCCATGCGTTCGTGCTTGATGCGATTTCCACACTATCGCCGTACACCCGTCCGATGTTTGGCTGCCTCGCAATCTATGTAAAAGACAAAATCGTGTTGATCCTGCGGGATAAGCCTACGAACACTGCGGATAACGGCGTATGGCTCGCCACTACTCAACAACACCACCAGAGCTTGCGACGCGAGTTCCCAAACATGCGGTCGATTCAAGTATTGGGTAAATCGGTAACGGGTTGGCAAGTCCTACCAGTCGATGCGCCTGACTTTGAATCAGCGGCGCTGCGGGCATGCGAGCTTGTGCTGGCTGGAGATGCTCGGATCGGCAAAATTCCGGGCGCACGAACGTCGAAGCCCCGATCAAGAGCGGATGGAAGATCGCCGAAGCAGATCAAAACCTCGAAGAAACACGCGAGCACAATTGACTTCGACGCTGTACGGAAGATCGGCTTGACGCTACCGGGCGTGGAGGAGAGCACGGCATACGGCGCACCCGCGCTCAAGGTTCACGGAAAACTCTTGGCATGCGTGCCTACTCATCGTTCGGCTGAGCCGGGTTCGCTTGCGGTTCGGGTTGACTTCGACGACCGCGCCGAACTGCTCGCAGCAGACCCGGATGTTTACTACGTGACCGACCACTATCTCAACTACAGCGCCGTGTTGGTTCGCCTGTCCCGCGTCACACCCGATGTCCTGCGGGACTTGCTCGGCATGGCTCACAAGTTTGTGACCGCGCATGAGGCACGCCGTCCGCCATCTCGGAACCGCCGCAAGCCTGCCTGATTCCGGCTCTGAAGCAAGCCAAAACCGAGTACGCGAGACTGCAATAGCCAATCACGTTCAGAACGAGCCAAGCAACTCAGGCAGTAGCTCACCGGCTTTTCCCAAATGGGATTCTGTGAACGCGGATGCGTTTGCGGGTTCCTCTGCCCCCACGTAGATCGTTCGGGCACGACCACTCACGTGAGCAACAAAGCTCGCGGCTGGCTCGACGACGCCCGACGTGCCAACAGCCATGAACACCGTGCATTCGTCCACGGCGCGGAAGATGTGATCCAACGCGAACGGCACTTCGCCAAACCAGCAGATGTGCGGGCGAATCCGTCCTCCGCACTCGCAGCTGGGAAGCACCGCTGGAGGATCGTAGGTAGTCGGGTCGTGAAATGGTGGTCGGGTGCATCTATCGCAGCGGCTTTTGAGCAATTCGCCGTGCATGTGGACGACGCGAATCGACCCCGCCTGCTCAGGAAGGTCGTCCACGTTCTGAGTGCAGAGCAGTAAGCGATCCTGTAATTTCTGTTCGAGCTTAGCCAGCGCGAAGTGTGCCGGATTCGGTTTGGCTTTCGCCGCGACCCGCCGACGCATCGAGTAGAACTCCCAAACCAACCGGGGATCGCGACGCCACGCATGGGGCGAGGCGACTTCCTCGATCCGGTAGTTCCGCCAGAGACCGCCCACACCTCGGAACGTCGGTATCCCGCTCTCGGCGCTTACGCCTGCCCCGGTGAGGACGGAGATTCTATCGGTGGGAGAAATGGGGAGCATGGATCAGTGTACGCCGCGTATTGTTTAGATTCCTTCGTGGGTGGAGAGCAGGCGATCAGTGCATGCTCGGCAGCTTTCGTTCGCGTGAACAAGCCATCGCAGATCAGGCATCGCCGCATGCGTCGGACAACGACAAAGACTTTGCCCACGTATTCCTGCTCACTGTTTTTCATTGAGTAGCACTCGCTGCGCTCGCCTGCGACGGCACGCTCCCAGCTAGCGCGGGAACTGGGGCGTCCAAGGTCGAGGTTGCCTCTTTCATTAAGCGGCAGACGGACGCCCGCGAGATGCGGTGCTTCTTGGCGACTTCCGTCAGGGACATGCCGGAGCGGCGATCTCGGAGGACTTGCTCGCGGTTGACGTCGAGCCTCGCACGCCCGATCTGCCTTCCTTCTGCACGGGCGCGAGCCATGCCACTGCGCACACGTTCTATTAGCAGTGCCCGTTCCATCTCCCCCAGCGCTGCGACGATGCCGAGGAATGCGCGACCCAACGCCCCCGACGTGTCGAACGCCTCGCGCAGGGACACAAACTGGACGTCGCACGAGTCGAGTTCGTCAAGAACCTGAAGGAAGTGCCTCGTTGAGCGTGCAAGGCGGTCACACGACCAAACAAGCAGCACATCAAAGCGTCGCCTCCGGGCATCTTCCATCATGCGGTCGAGCGCCGGGCGGCGTGCCTTCGTGCCGCCGATCCCGTGGTCTACAAACTCGTGCTCCTGTGCAACGGTCAGCCCACGGCGCTGAGCGTATTCGCGGAGTTCTCTTAACTGGGTTTCCGGGTGCTGGTCTACCGTGGAAACGCGGACGTAGAATGCGGCTCGTTTCATCGGCTGGCTTCCTCCATAGAGCACAGTGTAATACGTAGTCACGTAGATGCGTATAGCACGGAAAAGCCAATTAGAAGGCACCAATGAGTGGTACGCATTTACGTAAATGCGTGTACAATGGGTTTATTCGAGATTACGTGAGAAGCAAGACCCCAACTCGCAGTCCCCGTTCGCGAGCGGCTGGCGCGAAGAAGGCTGGCGATGCAGGCGGCGAGAAGCCTGTCGCCCTGACGCTCAAGGTCGATCATGCTACCTATGTGCGTCTCTGCACGCTGGGGGCTACCGAGCGCCGCACGAATCAGGACATCCTCCAGCAGGCGCTTCAAGAGTATCTCGACCGAGCGGGAAACTGACCGCCTGCTGTTAGCAAAGTGCCTCCCCCGAAAACTGAGATCGACTACAGGAGGTCGCGTTGTCGGGAAAATCAGCCATCGCTGTTTCTCAGCACGAAAGCATCGAGTGCCCGTTGTGTTGTGGAGTGGGCAAACTCAGCCGCGCTGAGATTCTGGATCGCCTCGGTGTTAAGGATTTCGCTCGTGTTGCCCAACTGAGCGCAGAGGAAGCCTTCCGGCTGCTCCAGAACAGGCACGACCGCGGGCACCAAAACGCATGGTCGCGCTCCGAGACTGAACTGGCGAAGCGGGTTGCCGAGATCAGGGAGCAACACAAAGACGCAGTGCGGTCGGCGCAGTCCGACAAGGATGACCTGACGCGCCGTGTCGAAGCCTGCCTGAGAGAAGTCGCTGAGCTTCGAGAACGGAACCAAGCACTGGAGTCGGAGCTATCGAAGGTTGCCCATGTGGGCAAACGCGAGGAGATGGAGTTCGCAGAGGAGGCTCGGTCTTGGGCGGGCGTCGCCTCCGGCACTTTCACCAGTTCGATCGTATGGTTCGCAGGGCCGCCGCCGGGGAAAAGAGACGCAGCCCGTTCCGGACCGAGATATCCGCCGCCGCCGGTGCTATTCGGAACATCACTGTACGACCTAAAACAGCCGGACATGCGGGAACCTCCCACGTTAACGCGTTCGGTAAAACTCCAATACAACAATCGTTCATTGGGCGGGCGCAGCAGTTCCCATCGCCAGCGGAAGCACCACGGAATCGATCCACGCATCGTTCTCTCCGCTGGGCACGTCGGCAAACAGCCACCAGTGCTCCACATGCTCCACTACTTCTCCCGGCCGCAATTCGACCACCGGCCCAAGCGTCTCCAACTCGATGAAGTCACGGTTAGCGAATACCTCAAAATTGCAGCCGAAATCGGGATACCGAGCGCCGCTGATGACCGCCGCTCGTTTGACGAAGAGATAACCCTGCCTGAAATAAGTCCCCAGCCGGCCGAGTTGTAGATGCCTCCCATCTGCTCTTTAGAACGGCCTTGGGGATTTGCCAGATGCTGCAACTGGATATAGTCCGTGCCGAGCAGCCATCGAGGGGTCGGCGAAGTCCGTAAAAGACCAGATGCCGAAGACTCCCACCGGCAGATAGTGATCCTTATCCATTGCGATCCGGGGAGAAAGCGGCAGGATCGCGCGCCCACCCGCCCCCATCATCGTGGGCGACCACGGGGCGAGCGTGGTCGAGTGTATGTCATCGTTCCTGATGCGTTGTGTAATCCGAACCTGCGAACCTGTCGCCGCTAGTTCGATCTCAAGTTCCTTCTGCAGGTTGCTGCCCAGAGGCAACTGCTCTCGCTGTGCCGTGAAACGAGACGCGTTACCCTGCTGCGATACCTCGACCGCAGTGTTGTCGGGATAATACGTTCTTTCCACTTCCGGGGAAACCCACAAGCGGTGGCCACCGTAAAGGCGGAACTCGCAACCGCCAGTCTTCCCCGCATCTGTTTCAACTTCATGGAGCAGGTTTTCCCTGTTGCGAAAGCCATAGCAGAGAATCCGCGGACCGACATCGGCGGTCACCACCAACTCGACTACGCCGTTGGACAATTTGTACGCATTGTTCCAGCCGCGGTATGAGAATCGCTCGATCATAGCCGTGAGATCTGCCAGCCCCCTCAGGCAAGTTCTTTCGCGTTCTTCTGAATTTTGCCTAGGCCCGCCGCGATCTCGTGCATGTCTTCTTCATCTCCCAGCAATGCGGGCTGCGGAATCCAAACGGTTTCCCAGGCCGCCTTTTGGGTTTCCGGGAATTTATTCTTTAAGAACGCGTGCTTCTGCTTGGCCTGCTTTCCGCTGAGGCGCTTCCGGTACTCGCCATTGCGGAACATGTGCAACTCGTGAAGCGGTGGGTAACTTGCCTGGTTGGGAATGCCCTCCGCATTCATAGCTGCGATGATGCGTTCGGTGGAGAGTCCCGCGAACGTCTTCTTGTTCACATGGAAAATATAGGCATATTGCCCGTTACGCGTGCATCGCTCGTCCAGCTTTTGTGGCGCGATACCTGGGATCTCGCGCAACAGCCGGTCCAGCAGCCGTGAGTTGTGATGGCGCCGTTTGGTCTGCTCGTCGAGACGGCTCAACTGCACGTTCAGAATAGCGCCCTGCCATTCGCTTAGCCGATAGTTCGATCCATAAATGAAGTGGCTATAGAACCATTCGCCGGGCATGCGGCCACAGTCGTGCACGGAGCGGGCCTGCACCTCGAATTTGTCGTCATTGGAAATGATGATTCCGCCTTCGCCAGCCGTAATCAGCTTGCTGGATTGAAAACTGAACGTGCCCGCGACGCCAAAGGTCCCCACATGCTGCCCGCGCCATTCACTGGCGTGCGCATGCGACGAGTCTTCGATCAACGCCAGACCCTTGCTGTTGGCGATTTCTTTCAGCCGATCGAGATCCGCGGGATGCCCGCCCATGTGCACCGCGATGATCGCCTTCGTTCTTGAAGTGATGGCAGCTTCCACCAAGTCGGGATTGATGCAATACGTTTCCGGGTCAACATCCACCAGCACCGGAAGCGCATTCGCAAATAAAACCGCACTGGCAGTAGCGACGAAGGTGAAGTCCGGCAGAATCACTTCGTCACCGGCGGTGATGCCAAGGCCCGCCATCGTGACTTCCAGGGCTGCGGTTCCGTTGGTAACCGCGATTCCGTGGCGAGCTCCGTGAAACTTGGCGAAGGCGCGTTCGAACTCCAGCGTCTTGGTTCCCGGCGTGCGCCACCAGACCCGGCTCTCCAGAACTTCTTTCAGTGCCCGCTCTTCATTCTGGTCGTAGTACGGCCATACGGGAAATGCCTTGTTTTTTGCTTTCTTCCCCCCGAGCAATGCCAGTGCAGACATATTTCGATCTCCTCGTGGCTCTTTAGTATTGGTTGAACCCTGTGGCGTAGCGGAACGCTTCCACGTAGTGTCCGTCCTTGCGCGGTTGTTCTCGCCGCATTTCGTCCTTGGCCGTCTCCATATCTTTGGGGTCCCAATCGGATCGATATTTGTGGACCGAAGGTTCGAACTGGCTCACTTGCTTGCAAGCGGCATCGAATTTCAACTCGGCAACGCTGTCGATATTGACAAAGTAATTCGATTCCTGCGGAGAAGGATAGAAGAAATACATTTCCGGCACTTGGTGCGGTACGAGTCCCATCTGCAGTCTTTGATTGGGGAAATAAAGCCAGAATTCGGCCGCCCGCACCGCATTAATAGTGTTGAAAGCCGCCATCCGATGCTCGGTTTTGTGCCAGCGCTCATACCATTGGCCCGGATCAACGCTTGGTAGAACATCGGGCCGTATGCAACGAATAATCGCGGTTGCCTCCTCAGTCAGCTTCGGCTGCGGCGCATACTCCAACATGCCATCGTCGTATCCCTCCACAGAATGTTCTCTCGGCGTGCCTAGTGCGCATGAGCGAACCTCTCGTTAACAGAGTGAAATGGTTTATTAAAACGTTTCCAGACTGCTATACGTTCCCTGTAAGGCGGCCGCAAATCACAGTCGCAAACGCGGTGTTAGGATTACCAAAGGAGGTGCTTCATGGGCACCCCTTATGGTCTAAATGTTCTTGATAACTGCCTCACGTGCCCGGTGAGGGAAGAACATTTTTTCTGTAATCTTTCCATTCACGCCCTACAACGCCTCAACGAAATCAAAGCAGCCGCCGTTTATCCAAAGCGAGCCGTGCTCTTCACGGAAGGGCAGCAACCGCGTGGCGTCTTTGTGCTCTGCGCGGGACAGGCCAAGCTTTCTGCCTCTTCCTTCGCAGGCAAAACCATCATCACGAAAGTCTCCGAGTCAGGAGACGTTCTCGGCCTGAATGCGGTCGTTTCCGACCGTCCTTACGAAGTTACCGCCGAAATGATGGAGCCTGGACAGGCCAATTTCATTCCCCGCGATTCCTTGCTGCAATTCCGGAAAGACCACGGGGAAGTGGCCTTGCGCGTCGCCGAACAGTTGAGCCGCGACTACTATACGGCCTACGAGGAGATCCGCATTCTCGGTCTCACCAGTTCGCCGTCGGAAAAGTTCGCCAAGCTCCTGCTTTCCTGGTGGACCAAGGCCGCGCAGAACGACCGTGCCACCCAGGTCAAGCTCACGCTGCACCACGGGGAAATTGCGGAGATCCTCGACACCACCCGAGAGACTGTCAGTCGGCTGTTTTCCAAATTCAAGAGGAAACAGTTGCTCCATCTCAAGGGGAAGACCCTCGTGATCCGCAACCGGCGGGCCCTAGAAAAGATCGCGCCCAGATGGGATTCCTGAGATTGTGCAATCAGCTTGTTTCCACACTCCAAAACGCGATCTGTGAAGGCGAGCTATTGATCCGATGTAATAACACGATGTTCTTCTTGTTCCGATGGCTCGTGGTTGGCCTGTTGGTTGCTCCTAGTCAAGCGGCGGAGTTGAAACCGGATACTGCGGCTGCTTTTGATCGCTACATTCGTGCCACTGAGGCTTGGCACGCCGACGATTTGCGCAGCGGTCATTTCCTCTGCATCGATCGCCTTCCCGATGTGTCCCGGCAAGAAACATACGCGAAACTCCGTCACGGCCAAATCCACATTGAGCAACTGCACACGAAAAAAGAAGATGGCAAATCGATTCAGATTCCCGGCGGTCTGGTTCATCACTGGGTTGGCGTGATCTTCATTCCGGGCGCGACCCTCCCACAAGTTCTCGCTATCCTTCAGGATTACGATAACCACAAGAACCGTCTACTAGCCAGAAGTGCGGCGCTCGAAGCTGCTGGAGCACAACGGAAACGAGTTCAAGGTCTATTTGCAGTTTTACCGGAAGTCGATTGTCGCTGTGGTGATCAACGTGGACTTCGATGTGCGCTACGATCTCCGGCCCTACGAGGGTGTTGAGCCAGTCCTATTGCACGCGGGTTGCTGAGGTGGCTGGTCCCAGTGTACACGTCTACCAATTTCCCGTGTACGATTCCGGAGCTTTCAGCAGCCAAGCGCTGTCATGAGTGGCCAACAGTTTGCCTCGGCCAGGCAATGATGCGATGATCGCCCCAGCACAAGCCGGAGACGTCACATGCTGGCCGCGATCAACCTTGAACAAGAAATCATCAAGCTGAAGGGCCAGATGAACGCCGTGATCCTGGCCCACTATTACCAAGACTCGGAAATACAGGACTTAGCAGATTTCGTTGGCGACAGCCTGCAGCTATCTCAGAAGGCAGCAGGAGTTTCCGCGGAGGTGATTGTTTTCTGCGGTGTGCTCTTCATGGCCGAGACTGCCAAGATTCTGAACCCGCAGAAACTCGTCTTGCTTCCAGACCTGGCAGCGGGTTGCTCCCTGGCGGACGGCTGCCCGGAGCGTCTGTTCCGCCCGTTTCGTGAGCGATACCCGGACCACATCGCTATCAGCTATATCAACTGCAGTGTCGAGATAAAAGCGCTCAGCGACATCATCTGCACATCAGGCAATGCCGAAAGGATCATCCGGCAGATCCCGGCCGACCGGCAGATTGTCTTTGCTCCGGACCAGCATCTCGGCCGCTATTTGATCAAGAAAACCGGCCGGGACATGAAGCTCTGGCCAGGCAGTTGCATCGTCCACGAAATGTTTTCGCAACGGGAACTGGTAAAGCTGAAGGAGCGCCACCCCGATGCGATGGTGCTAGCCCACCCGGAGTGCCCCGAAGGCATCCTGCGCCACGCGGATTACGTCGGTTCAACCACCGGCATTCTCAGGTACGCGGAGAATAGTCCGGCGGGAGAGTTCATTGTTGCTACCGAAAGCGGCCTTCTCCACCAGATGGAGAAGGCATGTCCCGGCAAGACGTTTATCGTGGCGCCAGGCGAGGGTGGCTGCTCATGCAGCGAGTGTCCGCATATGAAACGGAACACCATGGAGAAGTTGTACCTGTGCATGAGGGATCGCACCCCGGAAATCACCATCGACGAAGCGTTGCGGCTGCGCGCGCTGTGCCCCATCGAGCGAATGCTGCGGATGAGCTAGGCGATTCACTACGCGAGATGGACGCACGTGAGACAACCTCCAGCTTGCGCGACCCAGGGAAATATGCCTGTGTGCGCAGGAGGCGGTCACAATCACTGGCGTGATCTCGCCAAAGCCGTCTTGATCAAAGGCGGGTGTATCCGCCTGGCTCACGAGGTGCGACCGCGAATGGAGGCTTCCGGCGGACTCATGAACAACCTGCCGTGTATCAAGGCTACGGTCGACGGGACTTCCATCGGCGCGCTGACACATTGCGTTCCGGCCGTCGACCTGAACTTCGAAATCGGAGTTTTATGAATACAAACACAGTCCACACGGATGTCCTGGTGATCGGCAGTGGGCTGGCCGGACTTTCCGCTGCGTGGCAGGCAGCGCAGCGGGGTTGCGCGGTTGCGCTGCTGACTCGCGCGAAGGACATTCGCGACAGCAATACGAATTTGGCTCAGGGAGGCATCATCTATCGAGGCCGTGGACAGTCTCCTGAACAGCTGGTTGAAGACGTTCTTGCAGCCGGTGCCGGGTTGAGCTCGCGTCAGGCGGCTACGCTCCTGGCCGAAGAGGGGCCGCGCTTGGTCAAGGACATCCTGATCGACGGGCTTGGCGTCCCCTTCGACCGCTCGCCGGAAAATCCTGCGGAGCTAGACCTCACATGCGAAGCGGGCCATTCTATCCCGCGGATAATTCATTACAAAGATCAGACCGGCTACGCCATCGAGAAGACGTTCGTTGAGCACGTGACCTCGCATCCCAACGTGGACGTCTATTCGAACGCGACCGCAGTAGACCTGCTCACTGCATCACACCACTCCCTCGAACCGACCGATGTGTATCGCCCGCTTGCCTGTGCGGGCGCCTACGTGCTGGATCAAAACAGCGGGAAGATTTTTCCGGTTCTTGCCAAGGAGACCATTCTCGCGACCGGGGGTCTTGGCGGTGTTTTTCTTCATACAACGAACCCGCAGGAGGCGCGTGGAGACGGAATCGCATTGGCCCATCGCGCCGGCGCTCCCTGCGTTAACCTCCATTTCATCCAGTTTCATCCGACAGCGCTGCTGGCGCCAGAAGGCCGCTTCCTGATCTCGGAAACGGTTCGGGGTGAGGGTGGGACGGTGGTAGACCGGCACGGCAGGGAGTTCATGCAGCGGTATCATCCGGCGGGATCGATGGCTCCCCGCGACATCGCTGCCGGGGCTATTTACCAGACAATGCTGGAAACCGGCGAGCCGTGCGTCTATCTCGACATCACGCATAAGCCAGCCGACTGGTTACGGCAGCGCGTTCCTGGAATCTGTGCGCTATGCCTTGATCGGGGCATTGACATCACGCGCGACCGAATTCCCATCGTTCCTGCGGCACACTATAGTTGCGGCGGAATTGCCACTGATGAATGGGGCTGCACGAACCTCGACCGGTTGCGGGCCGTTGGCGAGGTGGCCTGCACCGGGCTCCATGGTGCCAATCGCCTAGCCAGCACCTCATTGCTCGAATGCCTGGTCTGGGGAACCCGCGCTGGGCAGCAGGCGTGGGAGCAGATCGAGTCAGGCCGTGAATTCTACTTTCCCGAAATCGCGGACTGGCGATACGAGCGCGAAGCGGTCGATCCGGCGCTCATCGCGCAGGACTGGCTCATCATCCGCCATACGATGTGGAACTATGTGGGACTGATCCGCAGCGAAAGGCGATTGAATCGTGCGCTCCGCATCCTAAGCGAGTTGGACCTGGAAATCACCCACTTCTATGAGAAGTGTGAGGTGAACGACTCGGTAATCGGCCTGCGGAACGGAATTCTGACTTCGCTGCTGATTCTCGAATCCGCACGACAAACACGCGAGAGCCGTGGGTGCCACTTTCGCATCGACTGACCTCCAACCGTAGCCACTTTCGAGCCTACGTCCGATCGTATCGGCAGTCGGCCCGCAGAATCCGCCGTAAGGTGCGGTCTGCGTGGGACGGACGACCGAACGCGGGCAGGATCGGACGCAGGCTCCGCGCGGATCGTTATCAACAACTCGCCAAGATCCTAGCCCCGGATCGGGACACAAGGAGATCCTTCGACCGGCAAAACGCCAGTGCGCAACATCGGCCGGCCGATGCCGACGACTCCGACGCCGCCACCGCAGCGCTGACAATTCTCCACGATCTCAAGCCCATACTGCCGACGCCTCAATACTGATCGCAAAGGTGGTCGGCGAGCTTGTGACCAGGGACACTGAAATTTCGCTACGCGCAGAGTATAAGGCAAACAACGGTTTCCGAGAGTTGCTTCTCGCCAGCACCTCCCTGGGGAATACATCGCCAACACTGGAGACCCGTGACGGGTCACGGGCGCAACCTTCCACCTATTCAACCAAGAGTGCGGAGGGATTCCATGCTCGCCAAATGCGCCAATCCAGCCTGTTCCGCTACATTTCGTTATCTCCACGAAGGAAGGCTATTCGTATTCGAGCCGAGGCGCGACGCGCCAAAGCGGGGACCGCCGCCTGATCCGGAAGACACGGGCAGATCGCACAGTCCCCAATACTTCTGGTTGTGCTCCTCGTGCTGTTCTGCCATGACGGTACAACCTGATGGAGACCACGGAGTGACCGTGGTGCGTAAGCAAGGCGTGCCACAAAGCGCTTTCGTGATGGACGAGCGCACTCGGATGGCCGCTTGAAAAAGTCCATCCCTGGCGTGAAGTCTTGCTGTTTTGGAGGTGTGTATGAAAAGGGAAAGCACACTCCATGTTCTAGAGAATGAGCTGAAGTTTGTGCAGAAGGGCGGCTACCGCGCACCGCTCGTTTGGAGGGCTCCACTGGTCTTTGAAGACTCGCCAACCTGTCCCAAAGAGCAATGCTCTGCTTGCCCGGATACTAACTGTGTGCTGATGAGTTTTGTTCCGACGAAATGCCGCCACGAGGCCGTCCCGTGTCGTCACATTCCTTTGAATGAAACAGGCGAGACGCTAGACAGCCTGTACAGGACAGGAACAAACGAGGAAATTGAACAGACATTACAAAGCTGGCTGCTGGAGACCATCCAGCAGCTCGACGAGCCATCTGAACAGCTTGAAGAGTCATCTGAGCAGCAGTGGCTCCAACAAGCCGCTTGAGTGCGTACAACGGGATCGCAGACAGACAAAACGGGAACATGCGCCATCCCTCATGGGGTTCGGTTCAATGTCCGAACCCCCAATTGGAGACCAGAATCCAGCTCAATCAGGATTGTCGGACCCGTCAGGCCAAGTTGTGTCGCAACTTACCACGCAGCCGGGCCCCAGTTATCAAAAAGTCGTTAGGGAGGTCAATCGTGTCCTTTGTCGAGGAGCAAACCCGTCCGTTCCATTTCGGGAACTCCAGGATTGTTGCTTTTCGAAAACAGCTGGAGAGCCTTGTTGCCTCGGGAACGGGTCTCCTACGTGAATCCGAGTTCATTGTTGGAGAGGGCAATCGGGCGGACGGATTGGTTAGGATTGCGGCCAGCCTATATTCGAGCTTGATTGTAATGAGTGCCCGAGGGAGTCCAGCGCAACTGTTGTGGCCTATTGCAAGTCAAGTGGTCTGCCGCGCGCACAGTCCCGTGCTCACAGTGCGGAAGCTTTGCATGTGAAGATTGTCGAAAGATGTTTGATGAGTGAGATTCCCCCGCTGGGCGGAGGGCAAGTTCGCAGTTCGAGGACCTAAGCAGAGCAAAAAAAAGCCAGGCCCAGCTTGCAACTGAGGTGAAGGATGTCTCAGTTTCGCAAAGATGTCTTCACGGGACGATGGGTGATCGTGGCCGAAACAGAAGCGGCCCGACCTTGCGACCTCAGCTTCAAGAAATTCACGCGAGAAACTACTTTTTGCCCCTTCTGCGAAACCCATGAGGCTTCTACGCCGCCGGAAATCTTCGCTGTCAGACCCGGAGGCTCACCGCCGAACGGGCCGGGGTGGAAAGTCCGGGTCGTCCCCAATTCCCAGCTTCGCCTCAGGATCGAAGGGGATCTAGGCCGACGTCCGGAAGGGTTTCACGACAAGATGAATGGTATAGGCGCCGATGAAGTCATCGTCGAAACGCCAAGACACGACCGCAGTCTTCACGAACTTGAAGTGCATGACGTCGAGGATGTGATCCGGACCTGGGTCGCTCGTATCATCGACCTGGAGCGGGATCAGCGCATTCGCTATGTGTTGATCTTCAAGAATCATGGCGAAGAGGCGGGCGCACACATCACCCCCCCATTCCATTTCACAGCTGATGGCTCTGCCTGTCACTCCGCGTGTCATTAAGGCCAAACTCATGGCTGCGCACGACTACTATGCGCTTAAAGAGCGCTGCATCTACTGCGACGTGCTGCACCAGGAACTGACAGAGTGGAAGCGACTGGTAGCCGAAAATGCTGACTTTGTGTCGCTCGCCCCCTTCGCCTCACGCTCTCCATTCGAACTGGGCGTGTTCCCGAAATTTCACAGCAGCGCCTTTCAGCCGGATCAGTTCTGCACAGATTGAAAACCTGGCGCGGGTCGTGCGGGATGTCCTTCAGAAACTGGACAAAAGCCTAGATCGGCCGCCCTACAACCTGGCGCTTCAGGACCGGCCGTTTCTGCGTCCCCGAGAAGGCTACTGGAAGACCATCGAAGAGGATTTCCATTGGCATCTGGAAGTCTTGCCACAAGTGATCGGGCTAACCGGGTTCGAGCGTGCCTCCTGGTTCTTCTACAATCCTGTTCCACCGGAACTTGCGGCTCGATGCCTCTCTGGTTGAAAAGCTGAAACCCACGGCTGACTGGTTTCGGTTTCGAACCTGCTCTAGCAAACCAGTACAACAGGGTTGGACGACGTTCAATCGACCGCGATGCGACGCAGCAGTTTGAAGTCATCGAGAAGCTTCGCTGTGCCTAGCACCACACTGCATAAGGGGTCGTCGGCAATGCATACCGGGAGTCCGGTTTCGTCACGGATCCGCTTGTCAAGGTTTTTCAGTAACGCACCGCCTCCGGCGAGCACGAGGCCGCGGTCGCTGATATCAGCGGAGAGTTCCGGCGGAGTGCGCTCCAAGGCTACACGGATTGCGCTCACAATGGCGGCCACGGGTTCATTCAGCGCTTCGCGGATCTCGCTGTCGTCCACGGTGATGGTTTTGGGGATGCCCTCGATGAGGCTTCTTCCCTTGATCTCCATGGTCATTGGTTTGTCGAGGGCAGTTGCCGATCCAATCTCAATTTTGATCTTTTCCGCCATGCGCTCCCCGATCAGGAGGTTATATTTGCGTTTTACGTAGTTCATGATGGACTCGTCCATGTGATTGCCGGCAATGCGCAGCGAGCGCGAATAGACGATGCCAGACATTGATATGAGCGCTACATCCGTTGTACCGCCTCCGATGTCAACAACCAAATTGCCCGCAGGCTTGGTGACGAGCAGTCCCGCACCTATGGCTGCCATCAGCGCCTGCTCCACGAGGTGAACTTCCGCTGCCTTGGCTCGATAGGCAGAATCCATCACGGCGCGCCGCTCAACCTGAGTGATTTCGGAGGGGACGCTGATGATCACACGTGGATGAACCAACGTCCTGCGTTGATGCGCCTTTTGAATGAAGTAGTTCAGCATCTTCTCGGTGATCCTGAAATCAGCGATCACTCCATCTCTTAAGGGCTTGATTACACTGATCTTCCTCGGCGTGCGGCCTAACATCTCTTTGGCTTCTTTGCCCACCGCCTGCACTTCTCCGGTGGTCTCATCGAGAGCAACCGCCGAAGGTTCGTTGACTACAATGCCCCGACCGCGGGCATAGACACGTGTATTGACCGTGCCCAAGTCAATCGCCAGATCCTCAGAAAATAAACTCGCCAGTGGACGCAGGTTTTGGAGGGAGATTCGTGTTGTTGCCCACACAGGGTGCATAAAGCCATCTCGCGCAAACCTTGCAGAACATGCGCCCGTTGGCGACTTGGATGACAGCGACTGCGCTGGAGGCCAGTGTTTCGTCGTCGCGGCTAATCGTCAACGCGTGCCAGGACGAACTTTCCTGGCGCAGCAACCAAAGAGGCTTCCCAGAAACACGATTGGGAACGTCCAGATGGCGAGAGGCAATGCTGCGTCGGCCGAGATACCTATCTCTTCGTGGATCGTGAACAAGAAATGGGCTAGAACGTACATTGCCGCCGAAGCGGTCACTGCCAGCCCGATGGAGAGAAAAAGACAGTGTTTGAGCGTCGATTTCACGATAGCTCCGTCGAACTAGCCTGTGCCTCCTTGCCCGAGTCGTTCGCCTTTGCAATCAGGGTATTTGGCTCCTTTTCCCTCTTAGCACGAGGACTCACAGTCTGCCGTGACCGTACTCACCAGCCAGTGTGAACCGGCCAGAGAAGGTTCACGTTGTCGATACGATCGGCTCTCGGTCTGTGACATTGCAATTCCAGGGAGAAAGAGAGCCTAATATTAAGGAGGGCATAGCGGACGAAGGTTCGTCTTGAAAGGCATCCGCCGCCTTTGGGCGAGGAGGCTTTCATGAAGATGCTGATACATCTCAAGAGCCACGGGGACAGCCATTTCCACATTCATCCGTCCCATACTATGTTCTCGCTTGTTGCGAGCTTCGTGTTGGCGGTGCTGGTTGTTTTGATACTGGTTTCATCGGCAAGGTAAGCGACAGCTTGCACGCCGTTGATGTCCCCATCTCTACGAACAGAGGAATCATGTCTCATCGGAGTTGTAGGCATGTCGGTACTTCCCACACAGCTCGCGTGGAGGCGTTTTGTTTGCCTTCTTCGTGACCTCGGCTATCATCCGCTGACGTCGCGCCGGGGATCATTGAGGCAGTTCTTCAGCCCCACGCGTAGCCCAAACCTGATCTCATTTCACGAGCCGCATTCCGGCGACACACTGCAAAAAGCCACCTTGTGCGACTCTCTTCGCAAACTCAAGCTCAGCACGGATGAATTTGTTCAGCTGCTGGGAAAACATTGAGCAATCGTGATGATGCCCATCACACATGGCTGATTTCGGAAGGAGGAACCCATGCTAGGAGGAGCCAAACCCAAGGGAATCGCTCTCCATATCGGACTGAATCGAGTTGATCCTATTCACTATGCGGGCTGGAAAGGAGAGCTCGCAGCCTGCGAGAACGATGCCCGTGACGTGGAAACAATTGCCAGGAGCCGGGGCTTCGTTACTCAGTCACTGTTCACGAGAGCTGCCACATCTACTGCACTGCTGGACGGAATCGAAAAGGCCGCCAAAGAACTGGTTGAGGACGATTTTTTCTTGCTGACCTACTCGGGCCATGGTGGCCAAATTAACGACGCCACAAGTGACGAACCCGACGGGTTGGACGAAACCTGGGTGTTGTATGACCGCGAGATCGTCGATGATGAGCTGTATGCGGCCTAGTCGCTTTTCCGGCCCGGCGTGCGCATCTTCGTACTATCGGACAGCTGCCACAGCGGGACCATGACAAAAGCGATGTTCCTAGACCCGGCCCCGCATGTCACACGCTTGGAGGCACGGGTGCGTTCCAGTACAGGCGCAAACCTCAGACCCAAATTTCTGCCCCCTGAGTTGCAGGCGAAGATCTACAAGGAGCGTGCAGTCCTCTACGACGACATTCGGAGGAAGACTCCACGGAGAGAGAAGGTCAACCTGGAATGCAGTGTGATCCTGATCGCCGCCTGTCAAGACAACCAGGTCGCGATGGACGGAATGAAGAATGGTCTATTCACCGAGGCGTTGCTGAAAGTCTGGGACAAGGGCAGGTTCGCAGGCGGCTATCATCACTTCCGCAATGAGATCGCCAGCGTCATGCCTCCGACCCAGAGCCCGAAATATACGGTCGTCGGCCATCGGGAGCGGGCTTTCGAACACCAGAGACCGTTCTCCATCATTGTGCCGCGGGCGGCCGCCGCGGCGTGAACAATCCATAGTGCTCCTTGGGGCGTGAACTTCGCGCCCCGGTATTTTTCACCCCGGAGGAAGACAAAGGGAGTTCGTGAGCGGATTCCGCAATTGCGAGTGCTTGCGCAACCAGTGATGACGGACAAGAAGCTAGTGCCGTTGAATGCGGAAACGTAACAGGGGCCTTAGTGATGCTGGTCACTGCAGCGCGGACAGATCGCGATGACAAGCAAAATGCAGAAGTGGTTTTTTCCTCTCTAGGAACCATCAATGACGGCTCGCCCTTGCCGATGACACCCGCGACCAAAGGCCGAGCGATGCTCCTTCACGGCGACATCCGAAGGAGGAAGTTATGGGGTCTCGAAAAGCATCGAAATCTGAGCTTAGTCACCCCGCCGCGCTGTTAAGCCCATCAGGCCCTGCAGATCTCCAGGGGAAAGTGCAGAAAGTGCAGCTTGCTATTGCCCACCGTGCCGATGAGCTGTTCGAAGGTCATGGCCGGGAGCACGGTCATGATTTGGAAGACTGGCTCCGAGCGGAATCCGAGTTGCTGTTTCCAGTTTCAATTGCAATGTCAGAATCCAAAGATCGCATTACTGTTCGCGCCAACGTCACTGACTTTGACCAGAGTGAACTTGAAGTGAGCGTCGAGCCGAGCCGCGTCACGATCTTCGGTAAGAAGAAACAAAGCAATGGGAAAGCGGAAGCGGGGACGGCCAAGCAGAGCGGGTCGTATCCCGACCAAATCCTAGAAGTTGTCGACCTTGCCACCGAGGTGATACCCCAGCGCGCAATCGTCAAATTGCAGGCGGGAGAGCTGAATGTGGAACTTCCGACGGTCTCCAAAAACAAGGTCGGGAGGACACCTATTGAGGATTGCATAATATAGTTACAGCGGAAACAGTTCTGCCTGCCGCCAGAAGGCAATCACCAAGGTAGGCCGTTTGCGCATCCGGCGGAGTGCTTGGCGAGCATATTGGCTCAACTGCCCGAAGTTCTGCGGGCAGAGGTTGGGCAACTCGTGCTGCTTCCAGTGCGACCACAGATACTCGACCGGATTCAGTTCCGGCGCATAGCCGGGAAGAAACTCCACCCACAAGCGCCCGCGCTGCTCTCGGATGAACTCCCAGGTTGGGCGGCTGCGATGACCCGGCAGTCCATCCCAGACGATCAGCAACTTGCCGGGAATGTGGCGTAGTAGATGCGTGAGAAACTCGATGATCTGCGGGCTGCGGATGGCACCGGGAAACAGCCGAAAGTAAAAGTTCCACCAGGTCACGCCAGCCATGGCCGACCGCATCTTCCAGTTGAAGTGATAGTGCGCCGTGAAAGGCGCTGGACTTCAGCGGGTGCAACTCCCGCCCGGGAACTGGTTCGCTCCACCCGGTAGCAATCGAAACGGCGGCGGAGGCAACGAAGCTGTCGGAGCTTTCGATGTAGAGGGTCGCTAGGCGACTCGGTGAGCGTGCAGGCCATAACGTGAGTGAACGCTGAGCAGGCCCCGAAAAAACAAGTGCAGGAGCCGACCTGACTGTTACACAGGGAAGGCCGCTGACGAGGGAGAGAGACGAGCGAACAAGCTCCCTCGGACCTGTCGGGGTAATGGCGATGGCATGTAGGCAGAGGAGACCAGACGCAACACGGGAAGCCCCAGCGGTGATCGCGGTCGGGATCAACCGGTAACTCATGAGAGATGGACCGGGCCGTGTGGGGTGGCGGAGGGGTTCGCAGTACCTGTGAAACCGGGTAACTCCGGTGGAGGGAAGGGACCTCAGTTAGAGACGAACGCAGGAAGCAACGAAGGACTGAGGGATTGGCGATGAGCCTAACAACTCCATCCAGTGTTCAGAAGTTGCAGACGGCGTTGCACGCAAAAGCGAAGGAATCGCCCGACTTTCGTTTCTATGCGCTGTACGACAAGGTGTATCGGAGGGATGTTCTGGCACATGCCTACGAACGTTGTGAAGCCAATGGCGGAGCAGCGGGAGTGGATGAACAAACTTTCGAGGATATCGAGCGGTACGGCGTGGAACGATGGCTGGACGAACTGACGCAAGAGCTGAAAAGTCGAACCTATCAACCTCAACCTGTGCGACGGGTTCATATACCCAAGCCGGATGGGAAGCAGAGACCGTTAGGGATACCGACAATCCGAGATCGGGTTGTGCAAACGGCGGCCGTGCGGGTTCTCGAACCTATCTTCGAGGCCGACCTGCAGCCGGAGCAATATGCCTATCGGGCGGACCGCAGCGCACTGGACGCAGTACAACACGTCCACAAGCTGATCAACACTGGACATGGACAGATCGTCGATGCTGATCTCAGCAGTTACTTTGACAGTGTTCCCCACGCCGAGCTTATGAAGTCGGTGGCTCGCCGGATCGTTGACGGAGCAATGCTGCACCTGATCAAGATGTGGCTAGAAGCTCCGGTTGAAGAAACCGACGAGCGTGGCAACAAACGTCGGAGTACGCGCAATCGGGACGAAGGTCGAGGGACGCCGCAAGGGTCTCCGATCAGTCCTTTGCTCAGTAATCTGTACATGCGACGGTTCGTGCTGGGATGGAAGAAACTCGGGCACGAGAAGCGTTGGAAAGCGTACATCGTGAACTATGCCGATGACCTTGTCATCTGTTGTTGCGCTGGGGCGCAGCAAGCTCTGGCGGAGATGCGGGTGATGATGTCGAAGCTGAAACTGACGGTGAACGAGAACAAGACGCGGGTCTGTTATCTGCCGGCAGAAAAGTTTGACTTTCTGGGGTACACGTTCGGGCGATGCTACTCGATGAGGAGAGGCCGGGTCTATGTGGGCACGGTTCCCTCCAAGAAACGGGTGCAGCGCATCTGTCGAGCTATCAGCGACGAGACCGGGCGAGATACCGTCAGGCTGGATCCGCAAGTCATGGTGGAAAAGCTCAACCGGATGTTGACCGGCTGGGCCAACTACTTCTGTCTGGGGCCAGTCAGCAAAGCCTACAGTGCGGTCGATATGCACGCCCGCCGGAGGCTGCGTCGGTGGCTATGCGACAAACACAATGAGCCGCGACCGGGTTACCTGCGCTTTCCGGAAGCATCTCTGCACTCCGTGTTTGGTTTGGTCCAGTTACCACATCGGACCACGAGCCTTCCGTGGGCGAAAGCGTGAGTCTTTTCCGAGAGCCGGATGCGGGAAATCTGCCAGTCCGGTTCGATGAGCGGGAACAGGAAACAGAACCAAGCCAAACCGGACTGAGGGGATGAGGCGAAAGCCGAGTCACATGCCCACCGGGAGACTACAGTCACTGCGCCTGTTCTCGACTCTACTTGCAGCACCGGGGTCTGTCCCCGTGGCGCCCAGGTCCGGCAGCGGTGTGGGCGCTCGCTCAGTCCGCTTTCGTCGATGAAGACGATGGTACGCCCCTCTTTTCGGGCTTTTTTTTAATCTCCGGCCAACGCTGCTGCTTCCAGAACTGGATCTTGTCCTCGTCGCGTTCCAGCGCCCGTCCCACCGGACGCTGGCAGCTCCAACCCAGTTGCCGCAGAATCCGCCAAGCTTGCGAAGGGTGGTACTTCACCCTACATTCCTGCTCGATCAGATGGGCCACGCGCCACGAGGTCCACAGGCTGGTTTCGTACCCCAGGGCCTCCGGTCCGCGTTTCAGACCCCGCTCGATGCGCCGTAAGTCTTCCGGGCGTAAGCGCGCTTTGCGCCCGGCCTTCTTCAGCGCCCGCACTCCGCCCCGCTGCAGTTGCCGCTCCCAGCGACTGACCGACTGTCGGTGCACCCCGACTTGCCGCGCGACCTCGGCCGGGTGCATTCCCTGGCGCAACAGCCGGGCCCCTAACAACCGCCGCTCTTCCAACTTCTGAAAATCGCGCCGCACTCCCGCAGGGTTTCCCATGAACGCAGAGTAGCACAATATTCCGCAGTCTGTCACTATATTATTCAATATTCAATAAGTGAAAGATTCAACTGGTAGACGAAAATCAGTCCTTCTCCGCCGGGGACGTAAATTCGTTTGCGGGTCGCGTCATACCACATGCCGTCGGAATCGGCGGCGCCCGGAAGCTTCGTTATTTCGCGGCCTGTATCCATGTCCAGCACAAGCAGGGAAGCGGGTCTTCGGGCAGCGACAAACAGGCGGCGATGCTTTTCGTCGAGCGCCATGGGAAAATTGGTCCCGGCTCCCGCGAGCTTCCATTTGCTGATTTTTCGCGTATCGCGATTGATGACGGCGATCTGGTTTTGTGATGCCAGGTTTACGAAGATGCGCGGTCCTGACTCTTCGAGCTGAAACGATTCCGGATGCGCTCCCAGCTCGAAGCTCTCGCCCACAATCTTATTGGTCGATGCATCGATCGTTCCGATCGCTCCATCCCCGTATCCCACATAGATCAAGTGTCTGGATAGCGAATTCTTGGATGCCACCATCAAGAAGGGACCCCAGGTCGTCACCCGCCGCGGAATTGAAACCGCTGTCCTCGTACCGATTGGGGAATGGAATCGTTTGCAAAAGGCTGCCCGTCCGAGTCTCAAAGACTTGTTGTTGGCTCCTGAAGCTCGCTTTGAAAACTTGATCCCGGAGCGCCACAAATTGCGGCGACGGACTGTACTGGAGATCAAATGAACAGGTACCTCTTAGATACCAATGTCGTGTCCGAACGGCGAAAGCCGCGTCCGCATGGGGGAGTTGTCGCTTGGCTCAACAATCAAGAAGAGGACTAATTATTTCTGTCGGCCGTGACGATGGGCGAATTACAAGCAGGGATTGAGCGGACCCGCCGCCAAGATCCATCGAAGGCGAGTGACATCGAGTCTTGGGCAGATCAGCTGGCAGCTTCGTATCAGATACTGCCGATGGAGACACCGTGCTTTCGGGAGTGGGGCCGGATCATGGATCGAAAACCAGATAGATTGCTTGAGGACGCTATGATTGCTGCCACTGCACGCGTTCACCAATCGATCGTTGCCACGAGAAATGAAGCGGATTTCAGGCAGCTGGACGTCCGGATTCTCAACCCATTCAAGACGAGCTTCCTCCCCGGACGGAATCGATTGTGTGCCAGAAGTGTGCTGGAGGGCACGAACCTTCGAGCTGCCATAGTAGGTACTCGGCTGACGGCCGATAAGCCGGCCATCGATCGCTTCCGGATCCCCGTTGACCGGAAGCAAGGAAAGAACTTCACTTCGAGCCGCCCATAAAGGACTCTATGTGGGGCTCGAATTCGGCCTAGCTGAACTCATTTCCTCCACTTGGCCTGCAAACGGAACTTCCTCTGGCACGTCAACGCATGTAGCATAATCTCCGCGGAGAAGTGCCTGCCGTTTCGCCGGGAGGATCGTCGATGGATGCTTTCGGGCAAAGTCTGAAACTTGCGGCGCGCCAGTTGCGGCGCAATCCCGGTTTCACGATGACGGTGATTCTTACGCTGGCGCTTTCCGTCGGGGCGAACACCGCGATTTTTTCCATCGTGCGTTGCTGCGCGACAATGTCCCCTCCCTGATATCGGCTGTTTCAAGTCGAGGAACTTCGGGCGTCAATCTCCGAGCGGTATCTCACGTCCAGTATCTTCACGCGGGACGCATCTCGGAGCACTATCTCGATGTGCTGGGCGTCCATCCTGTTGCAGGGCGCAATTTCTCGGATGCAGAGGATCGTTCGCACGGGCCAAAGGCCGCCATCCTGAGTTACAGTTTGTGGCGAAATACCTTTGCCTCTGATCCCAATATTCTGGGGCAGGCGATTCTGTTGAAAGGCGAGCCCTTCACGGTCATCGGGGTGCTCCCGGAGGGCGCGACTACTCCCTTGAACGCCGACCTGTATACGGCGCTCCAGCTCAGCCGCGAGGGCGAAGGAGAGGGAACGAACTCTGAGGCCATCACCCGGCTGCGCGATGGCGCGACCTGGGAGCAGGCGAATGACGAGATCAACCGCGCCTGGTCCCTCCGTACCGAGCGCTATGAATTAACGAACAACCCAGGCGCGAATGTGACCTACTATTCCGTGCCGCCGCAAGACCTTGGCTCAGGCTTTTCGGGATCTGGTGGTTGGAGCCCTTCCACCTTGGGCCAAAGCGGTGGAGCGCCTGAGCACCAAACTGGTGGTCAGTTCGTATTCGTGGCGTTCGTGCGAGGGTGGGTCGCATTCGACCTCGTTCAAGAGAGCCTGGAAAGCAACCTTGGCCAACTCCTTCTGGGACATTTGAACCGTCGTTAGGGGAGGAGTTGTGAACTCAGCCAGCCGGATGTCGTCGAACCCGACCACAGAAAGGTCGTCCGGGATCTTGATATTCTGGTCGTAGGCTTGCCGCATGACTCCGATCGCGGTCATGTCATTGGAGCACAGCACGGCCGTTGGCCGTACGCTTAAACTGTTAAGTTCAATCAGGGCACGCATCCCTCCCTCCAGGCGGTGATCTCCCACTACGATCAAGTCAGGAGAAAGTCCGATTTCCATCATGGATGCCTTGAAAGCCTCGAGCCTAGCGAGGGCAGACTTCAAATGCGACGGGCCAGCGACAAACGCGATGCGCGTGTGCCGGAGGGCGGCTAGATGCTGTACAGCCTGCCGGATTCCGCTTTGATAATTGACCCGAATATTCGCTATTCCTCTGACATCGGGTCCTACGTCGACGAAGACCAGCGGAACCTTACGATAACGAAGGTGTTCGAGCAGCGTTTCTTCCATGCCAAACGTCAAGATCGCCACACCATCAACGCGGCGTTCGATCATGCGCCGAACCGACGATTCCATCCGTTTCGGGTCATTCACAGTCGAGGTGAGTAAGATCTCGTAGTTATTCTCGACCGAGAGATTCTCGAAGGTTTGTACGATCTCTGGGAAAAATGGATTGGTGAATTCAGAGACAATCAGGCCAAAAAGTCGACTTCGTCCCGAAACCAAGGCACGGGCCTGAGTATTGGGGTAATACCCCAGTTCGTCCACCACCCTCCATACCCGTTTGGCTAGTTGAGGATGGACCGTTGGAACGCGATTAATTGCTCTGGATACTGTAGCGGTGGAGACTCTCGCTCTCCGAGCGATCTCACGGATATCCATGGAGGTTAATGGCGAAAAAGAAACACTATAGTGAAATGGTGTCTTAACATAGCTCAGCGGCAGCTCCGGCATCCGCTGGCCACATGCAGAAAACGTTTGCCGTTATTCCAAGCGAGACTCCCGAGGTCAATCGTTACCGCTGAAGACCCTCTCTTTGCGCGAGGCGGACAGGGCCAGAGGCGGCGACCGCCCCCGAGATTCAGAATCAACGGCCAGTGTTGAGCTCTAACCACGTCGTTTCCTTCTGGAGCGGAACCACATAGGCATCGCGCTGAGACTGCAAGGGAGCTGCGGGACGATAGTTGCCGACACCGCTAATCTTGGCCGGTTGCTCGATTCGCAACAGGCCTTCCGGTGTCGCCACCGTGGCTCCAGCGAGTCCGACTCGTACCACGCCGGTATCGCGATTCACGTCGACACTTTCAAATTCACCCGCATCAAGCGTTAGCCATAGTCCCAGGGAGGCTACGTAAATCCGTCCTCGGAATGAATCCCGCGGAGTGACCGTAACCATCTTGCCCTGCGTTTTGACGTTCCCGCCAAACGCGATCCACCCAAATTCAGGGTGATCCACGATATAAGTAGCAGTGTTCCAAGCGTGTCCAAAGAGATTGGGACCATAGTCGCCGCTGAAGGGATCGGGCGTGAGCATGTCCGGGAATCCGTGGAAAGCTGCCGAGGCAAATCCTTCCTGGTCGATGTCAGTGAGTGCCCCCATTGTTCCGCCATAGCCAACTCGCAATAGGTAGAAGTCTTCCGGGTGTTCACGATATTCGGTTAGCACCGGGATGGCGTTCAGGCCCGAACCATAGTGGTGCAGTTGTCGCTCCAGTCGCCGGTCTTTGGCGGCAAAAATGAAGTCCCAGTATCGGCGAGCGCTGCCGTTATAGCCCCAGTGGGGAATCGCCGGATCGTATCCGAGAATTGCGTCGAGCGTGACCTCGGCTTTGTCTTGGTAACCGAAATACTTTGTCCAAGCGTAGACCTCCTCTTGACCGGTGGAATCCCAGGGCATTTCGCTGCCGAATGGGTAGGCCTGCGCTTTCCAGCGGTTAGCGCGTTCGCGCATCTTGCTTTCCAGAGCCTCAGCTTGCGTATTCATGCCTTCGCGTTTGAGGTCGGCTAAGATTTGCACGAAGATAGAGCCCTCCATCTGACCAAACACTGCGAGGTCTTTGGCATAGCGGGTCATGGCCATCGAGGTCTCGTAGGCATGATTCAGATACCAGTCCCAAGGATGGTTGGTGACCAGCCCTTGGTGATTTCGAGCCAGGCGGTAGAGCACCCAGTACGCCGCTGCCACGTGCGGATAATCATAAGAACGGTCGACGGCCTCCGAGGTCTGCTTGTTCCAGCTTGTCCAGGATTCCCAGTCAAAGTTGCTGTCGTAGTAGTTCGGGGGCATCTCGTCGGGTTGGTAGTAGAAGAGGCTCTTGCCCACGCCGTATGGGTGAGGTCCATCCTTGGATTGCAGCCCGCCCCATAATACCCGGTCGACGAACTGCTGAAGTTTGTCGAGCTCTTCCTTGTCCGGCTGAACTAGTTCCTTCATGATGGCCGCCAACCACGAACCGGCACCACCCTCGTCGCTCAGACCTGCGATCCAAACACGGCTGTCCTGTAGGACCATCTGATTGGTCTCGCGGTCATAAGTGATCACGGATGGAGCGCGGTGAAACAGATCGCTCGAATCAGCAAACCACTGGCGAGTGGTCAGAAAGTGTCCCAAGTCGGCAACGGCCTGTGCAGCAGGCTTGATCACGAAGTACTGGATGGTTTGCACCGTCCCGTCGCCGTAAGTGACGGTTAACCGCGAGCGCCCCCATGCCTTGCCTTGCAGGGTGTAGGCTCGCCAGTTCCCGTGATCTGGCGAATCTTCACGAATCGCGATTGCCGATGGGGGATCAACCTTCAACGAGGTGACTGGCTTTCCGTACCTGAGGAACAGTCGAGCTTCAATGTCCTCGGGCAGCACGTACCCCGGCACACCAACGGCAACCGGTCGGCGATTGTCGACGAGAGTCTTCTCTATGTGCCGAATCGAATCGGAAACCAAGAACTTGAGCCCGTAGCTCTTCGATTGGCCGGGCAAAAGCGTGAGGCTGGTGGGAGTGTTCCAAGGCTGCGCATTCTTCCATTCATTCTCAGCGTATGCCTGACTGTGAACCATCCACTCGTAGAATCCCTCGAACGTGATTCCTCGCGGTGTGGGATCAGTGAATACCGGCGCTGCGCCCCAGCGCCCCTTCCTGTCCAGAATGGGGTTGTAAGCCTCGAAGGGTGTTCTGCCATCGGGGACGACCAAGAGTGCCGGTCCATGCCCGTTCAGCCGGGTTACTTGCAGGTACCCGGCGTCCTCGCCGATGTATGGATCGTAAAACGAACAGATCGCGTGAGCCTGGTCCAGCGAGCGGTTGTTGAGCACGTTGTTAAAGATCATGGGGATGCCCAGCGCTCCGATCTGAACGGTCTGCGTCGAGGTATTGGTCAGCGTGAAACGCAGGACGAGTTTGCCCTCGTCCACCACCCAAGTTCTCATGATCCGCAGCGGGAAATCAGCAGGGAGGGTGGCCGTAAGGTCTGCGGCGGCCAGCACGTTCCCAGATGCGGGTAACGTGCTCACTGGCGTGCGCGCGGCAGCGGTCGAATAGTTTTTCCAGTCTGCCGAGTCTCCTGTGCGCAGGCGAAGAGTAACGTCGCCCAGATGAAAATATCCGTTTTGTGAACGCTCCGCGAGCAGGTCTCCGGGTGTGAAGTCGAAGCCGTCTGCTCCCTTTGGCTTGAGCGCGGCCACGGTCTGAGAGGAACGCACCAGGCTTAACGTGAAGTCGGGAGTGTCATAGTTCGCTACTCCCTGGTTGAGCATTGGCCCGGTAGTCGGAGCGGGTTTGTCTGCGGCGCGCTGTGCGACGGCGGCTGTGGACATAATGCACACGATGGACATAACCACTGAAAGAAAAGTCCTGCAGACAAGTTTCATTTCGTACCTCACAGGGTAAGCAATTCTCTTGAGGATCCCGCCTCCAGGAGCGCCGCCGGTGAAAATGATCTGGGAACGTGTTGCAGGCTCCCGCGGCGCGGCGGCTACGGGCCGATCTCCGATTTCCTCGTGGGTCGCAGTGGTACGCGCTTGGCACGCGATTCGCATTGAGCAGAGTCCTCGCTTATGTTTTGCCGAAAGGGTCGGCGAACCTCCCGCCTTTGGACAGAGTTACTACTTCGCCTGGCTGCGATCCAGCGGTTTACTTCCGAGTCCAACACGTCGAGCGGGAGCGCGCCGTTCCCAAGCACTTCGTCGTGGAAGGCGCGGAGGTCGAACTTGTCGCCGAGCTTCTGTCGGGCCTCTTCTCGCAACTTCAGGATCTCAAGCTGCCCGAGTTTATAAGCCAAGGCCTGGCCAGGCCACGCGATGTAGCGGTCGACTTCGCTCTGGATGTTGGGCTCATCCATTGCGGTGTAGCGATGGAAGTACGCCACCATCTGCTCCCGGGACCAATGTTTTTCGTGCACACCTGTGTCGATCACCAGCCGGATCGCCCGCCACATTTCGTTTTCCAGACGGCCGTAGTCGCTGTACGGATCCTGGTAGTGACCGACTTCCTTTCCCAGTCGCTCTGCGTACAGGGCCCAGCCCTCGACGAACGCGGTGTACCCTGCGTGGCGCCGAAACTCCGGTAGGTTCCCCATTTCCTGCGCCAGGGAGAGTTGCAGGTGATGACCGGGAATGCCTTCGTGGTAGGCGATGGCCTCTACGTTCAGCACGAGGCGGTGCTCGGGATCCCACTCATTAACGTTGATGTGGCCGGGACGCGAGCCATCCGCCGCGCCATCCGTGTAGTCTGCCGGCACGGCATTCTTGGAGCGCGAAGCTTCCATGGGTATCACGGTGAGCTTGCTTTTGGGCAGGTGGCCGAAGAGCTTGGGTAATTCGGGTTCCATGCCGCGCGCGTAGTTCGTATATAAATCGAGCACCTGTTGGCCGGAGGTTGCGTAAAAGCTCGGTTCGTTTTTGATGTGATCGTTCAGGCTCGCCAGATCCTTGAATCCCAGTTTGTGCGCGAGCGCGAGCATCTCGGCTTCGATCTCGTCGATCTGCTTTAGTCCGAGGGCGTGGATCTCCTCCGGCGTCTTATCGGTAGTGGTGATGCGGCGGATCGCGAAGCGATAGCGCGCTGCTCCATCCGGGAGCGACCAAATTCCCGGGTCGGTGCGACCGTGCGGTGCGTATTCGGTGCGGACGAAGCCGGCGAAGCGCTGGTAAGCAGGCACGACTTGGTCCGCGATCGCCATGAGAACAGCACCGCGTAACCGCTTCTGCTCTGGCGCGGGCACACTTGAGGGGAACTCCTTTACTGGTTTAGCAAACGGGCTGCTCTCGCCAGCCTTGCTTGCGATGTCGTCGGCTTCGGCGGCGACCTTCCCAAGAAGATAGCGCGGAGGCATCAGGCCATCGCGCAGACCCTGCCGCATGTTTGCGGTTACTTGATCGAACGCGTGCGGGATCTGGCGCAGGCGCCCCAGATAGTGGTCATAATCGGCAACCGTATTGAAAGGGGTCAATACGATCAAGTCCGGCAGTTCGAGATGCAGGCCGCCCATCTGATTCACCGGCATCTCCCAGTGCTTGAACGGCGCGCCTTCGATTTCCTGGCGCAGTTGGCGAATCATCAGTTCGCGGCTGAGCGTGTCCTGCCGTGAAAAGCCGGCGGGATCAATGGCCTCAAAACGCGTTAGGAATTTGCGCTTCTGCTCGAGATCGGATTGGAAAAACTCGGGAGAGTTATCGCTCAGGCGATCGTTGTAGCGGCGATCACCCAACATCGTCGCCCACTCGGGATTGGTGCGCAACCCGTATTGCCACTCTTCGTCGAACAGGGAGAAGAGCTGCTGGCGCCGATTCTCGACAGAGACGGGTGTTGATGCACCGCCTTGAGCGAATGAAGACGGCGGGAATATCAGTGTCACGGCACAAAAAAGAACAACACAGCCAAGGGTCGATCGAACACAGAAAGTCATGAATTGTCCCTTCCCGGATTCCGAGAACGTCTCGTTTTCACCACCTCGTAGACTCAAACCGCAACTTATGTAGTCTTCTTATCGACCTTCCAGTAGACCGCGTAGCGCTCGTGGATCACTTTGTTGAGCGGTACCATGGTCAGCGGTTGCGATTGTCCCACCGTGTTGAACGTGAGGGGCTGCTTTGCATCGGGCTCAATCCACGCTGCCGGCTTGCTCGCGTCAGCAATGATGTCCGGTACCTTCTTCTGGTCGCCCGGTTTCGGCTCGTAATCGCCGTAGGTCATCTCCTTTGTGACCGCGTCGAAGCGCCCAGCCAGCACCAGAGGGCCATACATCGCCGCCTGGATGGTTTCGTTGTCGGGCATGCTGTCGATGTGGAGGCCCATCGGCAAGCTGAGTTCAACCTTGTCTCCAGTCTTCCATACACGGTTGAGACTGAGATAGCTGCTCGGGCTGGCAAACGCGGTTAGTGGGACCCCGTTGATTCTTACACTGCCGCCCTGCACCCAATAGGGAATGCGAAGGTTGATCCCAAGCTGAGCTGGATTCTTGGCCACAACTGTGATCGTGGTGCCTTGCTCTTCCGGAAAATGCGTCGCCTGCTTCAATTGCAGACCCTTCTCTGGCCATTCCAGTTGTGAATCAATGTAGAGATTCACGTAAAGCGAATCGTCGTCGTGGAAATAGATGGTGTCAGTCAGTTTTCCGTATTCTTCCGAGCCGGTTCCGGTACAGCACCAGAACGCGTCAAAAGGCTTGCCGAAAGTCTTCCAGTAGCCCGCCGCCAGGGGAAGGTAGTACATCATGGTGCCGTCTTCGGGGTTGATGGTGCCCAGGCGGTGGTTGAACAGAGTGCGCTCGTAGTAGTCCATGAGACGAGCATCGGGTGACCAGCCGAATAAGTGCCGGGTCAACTTCATCATGTTGTAGGCGCAGCAGCACTCTGTGGTGTTTGTGCTGAGCTCGGTCGAAAGTTTGCCCGGATCGGTATTCCATGACTCGCCGTTGCTGGTGCCTCCGGTGCAATAAGAGCGCTCGCTGACCACTTCATCCCAGAAGTACTCGGCGATGTCGCGATAGCGCCGCTCGCCGGTGAGTTCGTAGGATCGGGCGGCGGCGATTACCTGCGGGATATGGGTGTTGACGTGCAGACCTTTCAGCTCATCCCTGTGAGCGGCGAGCGGATCGAAGAATTGCTTTTTGTCGAAGCGTTGCGCAACTTCAAGGTAATAGTCCTTGCCCGTGACGGCGTACAGATTCGAAAGCACTTCGCCCATGCCGCCGTATTCCGTGCCCAGCACGCGCTGCATGTGTTCGTAACTGAGTGAGCCGGTGTAGCCAGCGGTCCAACCTGCCATTTTCTGAACCATGTCGAGCGCTTGCTCGTTGCCACAGTGGACGTACATGTCCAGTAGCCCAGCCATGATCTTGTGAATCGTATAGAAGGGAGCCCATACTCTTTGACGCTCGCGAAGGCGGTCGAAAAACTCAATTGGGAACGCACTGAGGTAGCCGCTCCTCAGCGCACTCTGGCACTTGCCGAGTTCAGCGACAACGGCATTGGCGTTGTTCTTGAGATCTTCGTCTCCTGAACTGGCATACATCAGGGCGCAGGCGGAAAGGTAGTGGCCGCCGGCGTAGTGACCGCGAAGTTCGCAGTCAGGAGATTCCCATCCCCCTAGCGGTTGTGCGGAGGAAGGAATGCCGGCATTGATTCGGAACGTATGTAAGAGCCGGTCTGGGGGCAGCGAATGCAGATACTGACGGTCGGCCTCCATCGCGACCTTGCACGGCCCCTCTCCCAATCGCACCTGCCTCATGGGGAATGGGCGTACTTTCCAGGAGACTGTTTCATGGCTGACGGACTTGCCATCCTTCTGAGTTGTGTTCACCACGGGATCTTGCGGAGGAGTCGCCATCAAAGCTCGAGGGATCAGAGTTGAACCGGCAGCGGCGGCAACCGATGTCATAAAATGCCTACGAGAGAATTCCCCGAATCGCGTCATTAATTGGTTCCTCCCAAATTCCGGGTCGATGCTTGACGATGGATATTGTATACACTACGCTGGACTTTGGCGAACTACCAAATTTCGTCCTCGGATCCAGGAGTCGTCGCCCGACTCGCCTGCTCGAGGAGCGCACGATATACTTCGCGGGAGCGGCGACTACAGGTTCCACATTTCTCCATGGCAAGGTTCTCCGTGGCAAGACTCTTTCGAAATGGCTTCTTCCTCCTCTGCCTTTGCGGACTTCTCGCCGCGTTGTCCCCCGCCCAAGTGCCGCAGAAAGCTCCGGCGGTGGACGCTGCATCTGCGGCCGAGCGGGGCATCAGCCTTGCCGCGAAGGGCCGGTGTGGGGAAGCGTTACCCGTTCTGAAGAAAGCCGCGTCGCATCTTGCGGACAAGCAGCGCAAATACCGCGCAGTCATGTCAACGGCTCGGTGCGCCATGAGTCTTGACCAGACGGAAACCGCAGTCGAGGCGCTGCTTGTGCTCAACCGCGAGTTTCCCCACGATCCCGACGTGCTCTACAGCACCACCCACTTCTACTCGGAACTCGCTTCGCGGGCAGCGCAGGAACTGGCGGCCACGGCTCCGACCTCGCATCAGGCAGAACAACTCGAGGCGGAAGCTTTCGAATCGCAGGACAACTGGGACAAGGCCATCGCCGAATACAAGAAGATCCTGGACCAAGAGCCTAAGTTGGCTGGCATTCACTATCGCATCGGGCGCATCTTTCTCTCGAAGTCACCGGCCGAAGCTGAGAGTGCCACAGCAGAATTCGATGAGGAGCTGAAAATCGATCCGGATAACGCCTCGGCGGAGTTTATGCTGGGAGAGATCGCCCGTCAGGCTGGGCAATGGGAAGAGGCCATCGGACATTTTTCGCGAGCGTCGAAGCTCGATGAGGGATTTGAGGAAGCATATCTTGCGTTGGGGATGTCGCTCAACTCGGCAGGGAAGTTCTCAGACGCGATCACGCCGCTGCGAAGCTACGTAAAGATGCAGCCTGGAGATCCGGCCGGACATTACCAACTTGCTACGGCTTACGCGCGCACCGGGCGGAAGCCGGAAGCAGAGCGGGAGATGGCGTTGCAACGAGAAACGGCGGCGAAGAGTCCGCGGGGCGCGCAGACACCGAAGTGACACGAGCGGAGGTTCAGTGAATGTCGAAACGCCAAAGCGATGGGTGGAATCTGGCTTCCCGCCGTCGCTTCCTTCAGGTGCTGGGCTGGACGGGAATCGGCGGCATGCTGGGCGGCGCGGGTTTGTTCCCGGCCCCGGCTTCTCCCCGGCCTGAGCAGTCCTCACCGGCCTTCGAAGAAATCCCTGCTTCCGCCAGTGGCATTTCTTGGGTTCACGTGAACGGGCGTTCCCCGATGGCCCATTTACCCGAGACGGTCGGACCCGGCTGCGCATTCCTCGACTACGACAACGACGGCTGGATGGACATCTACTTGGTGAACAGCGGACGGTGCGATTTCTATGAGCCGGATCAGCCGCTGCGAAACGCCCTCTATCGCAACAACCGTGACGGCACCTTCACCGATGTGACACAAAAGGCCGGTGTGCCCGGCGACGCCTATGGCATGGGCGTCGCCGTTGGCGATTATGATGGCGACGGTTTCCCCGACCTCTACGTCACGCAGTACCCTCACAGCATTCTCTACCACAACAACGGAGACGGCACCTTTACCGATGTGACGGCGAAGGCGGGCGTGGCTGCGCCGGGCTGGGCGACCAGCGCCGTCTGGTTTGACTACGACAACGATGGACGACTGGATCTATTCGTATGCCACTTCGTGGACTATAGCAAGACCAAGCTGAAGTTCTGCGGTGATCGCCTGACCGGCGAGCGCTTCTACTGCATTCCCAGCATCTACGATCCAATGCCGTGCTGGCTCTTCCGCAACAATGGCGACGGAACGTTCACTGATGTCAGCAAGGAATCCGGTATTTCGCAGTCGCTGGCGAAAGCTTGGGGCGTGGTCGCTGCCGACATAAACAATGACGGACGAATGGATCTCTATGTGACCAACGACACAGTTCCCAACTTCCTGTTTGCCAACCGCGGCAAAGGACGGTTTGAAGAAATCGGGTTGCTGGCGGGAGTTGGGGTGAATGTTTTTGGCAAACCACGCTCCGGGATGGGAGTCGATGCGGCTGACTACGATCAGGATGGCTGGATTGATCTGTTCGAGGCCAACGTCGATCACGAGATGTACTCGCTCTATCACAACGACAAGAACGAGGCATTTAGCGACTTGGCTCTTCCGACCGGCATTGGTGCGGCCACGCGAATGATGAGCGGATGGGGACTCAAATTCTTCGACTACGACAACGATGGCGATCTCGATCTCCTTCTCTGCAACGGTCATCCCGACGACTCGGTTGACAAAAGAGTTGAAGGCGTGAAGTTCCTTGAACCCATGCTTCTCTTTCACAATACCGGGAAGGGTTTTGAAAATGTCAGCCAGGGGAGCGGGCCGGCTTTTTCAAAGCCACTCTCTGGGCGGGGCCTGGCGTTAGGCGATTTTGACAATGATGGCTCGGTGGACGTGCTCATTGCTCAGAACAACGCTCCACCCGTGCTCTTGCGCAATACCTTCGGCCGGCAGAACCATTGGTTGGGCGTGCGGTTGGTGGGCACGAAGGCCAATGTCAACGCCATCGGCGCCAGGATTACCTATCAAACTGGAGATCTGAAGCGCCACCAATTCAAGGTAGGTGGCGGCAGCTATCTCTCTTCGCACGATCCGCGAATGGTCCTGGGATTAGGAAAGCGAACGAAAATCGACTGGCTGGAAATACAATGGCCGCAGCCGAGTGGCAAAATCGAACGGTTTACGGAACTGCCGGTTGATCGCTACATTACGATTGTCGAGGGACAAGGTAAATGGAAGTAGCGAGCGTTGCCTCCGAGCCGCGGCGTTCAGCGTGGAATCCACACTGCATAGCGGTCTCCGCCACGGTCATGCTCGCCCTATGTCAATTTGCAGCGCTCCAAGCTCAGATTGCACCCGGGAGACCGCAATCCTCGGGCAACCCGAATCAGTCAAGTCCGATCCAGGAAAGCGAGTCAGGGCCTGGGTCTCAGCGGGAAGCCGAAGGAGAACTTCAAACCGGGACTGCCCTCACTCGCAAAGGTCTTTTTCGCGAGGCCGTCCCGCACTTGCTGTTAGCGCGCGGGCGAGTCGCCAATGAATACGCCGCGACTTTCAACCTCGCACTGTGCTATGTGGGGACCGGCCAGTTCAGACTCGCGATTGAGGTTCTGGACGATCTGCGCCGCAGCGGACACGACGGCGTCGACGTTGAGAATCTGCTGGCGCAAGCGTACATCGGAAACGCGCAACCGCCGGAGGCCTTGGTATCTCTGCAGAAGGCCGCCATGCTGTCGCCACAAAACGAGAAGCTCTACGTGTTCGTTGCGGACGCCTGCATGGACCACAAAGATTACAGGCTTGGGCTTAAAGTCGTAGATGTTGGACTACGCAATCTGCCGCAATCGGCACGACTCCATTACGAAAGGGCCATGTTTCTCATTCAACTCGACCAGCGTGACCAGGCCAAACCACAGTTCGAGTTGGTGGGCAAACTCGCTCCGGGAAGCGAGATCGGCTACCTCGCCGCTGCGCAGCAGGAATTGTTCGATGGAAAAATCCTTGGGGCAATCCGGACCGCGCGCGAAGGCGTGAAGCAAGGATATGAAAATCCCGCTCTGTTGACGGTTCTTGGGGAAGCCTTGATTCGCTCCGGCGTCAGTCCCGGTCAGATTGAATTCGCGGAAGCCCAAACAGCCCTGGAGAGGGCGGTCACGCAACGGCCGAACGATGCGGCGTCGCAGATTGCCCTTGGCAGCGTTTACCTTACGGCCGGCCGTCTTGAGGATGCGATCGCGCATCTGAAAATGGCACGCCAGCTCGAGCCTGGCAAACCATCCGTTTACGCCAACCTCGCGAAGGCTTATCAGCGGCACGGAGACGCCCAAGAGTCGCAGGACGCACTTGCAGCTCTTGAGAAGTTGAATCGGGAACAGGCCGACCGCATCGGTTCCGCTCCCGGCGATCGCAAGTTGGGTTACGCAGGTCGGGGAGCCACGGAAGAAGAAGAAACAGCACAGCCGCATCCATAACTAACGGCCCATCCAACGTGATCATTTGCGCTCACTTCGCAGGGACACGGGGGAATGGGCGCTCCACGATGCCCACCCCTTCTTTGATGGCAATGATCCGGTCGCTTTTGAGGCTGGCCAGCTTGGTCGCACTTCCGCTGGGCCACAGAATTTCGACTGCGTCAACATTCGAACGCTGCCCCAATCCAAAATGGAGGCGCGGATCTTGAGCGGATTGGTAGCTCATACCGCCCTTCCGCTGGTCGTAGAGGATGAGGTTTCCCGCCGACACCTTCACTCGAGCGCCGACGCCGTCTCGATTGGACTTCGTGCCGATCAGCAAGATCTCCAGCCAGTGATTGGCATTCCCGCCATCGTTCCGCAGCAGTTGCGGTGCCTGGCCATTGTTGTTCACGAGAATGTCGAGATCGCCATCATTGTCGAAGTCGGCGATGGCGGCGCCGCGGCTCACTCGGGGCAGCAAGAAATCCGGTCCTAACTGGTCACTCACATTCTCAAAGATTCCGTGCCCGTTGTTGTGAAACATCAGCTTGGGTTCGGCATATTGCGCGTCGGCGTGATAGCGTTCGATGTTGTCGAGAACGTGTCCGGTCGCCATAAACAGGTCGCGCGCGCCATCGTTGTCGTAGTCCATGAAGCGCGTGCCAAACTCACTCATGTGGTAGGTCGCATAGCCAATCTTCGAGCGCAGGGTCGCATCATCGAAGGTCTTGTCTCCCAGGTTTTGATAGAACCGCGCGAGTTGCATGTCGAGGTGAGCTACGATCAGATCCATGCGGCCGCTACCTGTCGCATCGACAGCGTCGGTGCCCATGCCGGCTTCAAACTGACCGTCTGAGCTGACCGCGACACCAGCCAAATATCCTACTTCGCGGAAGGTTCCGTCGCGGTTGTTGTGAAACAGGAAATTCGGCATGTGGTCGTTGGCGATGAAAATGTCTTGCCAACCATCGTCGTCGTAGTCGAAAGTGACTACGCCGAGGCCATTGCCTCCCTTCAACCCGAGTCCGGAAGACTTGCTTACATCCGTGAAGGTTCCGTCGCCGTTGTTGTGATAGAGCGTGGGCGGCTGACCGTGGAAATCATCCGGGTGACAGTAGCTCCGCATCCCTGGGCCCTGATCGCCACAGTAGAAGTTGCGCTCGGGCGACCAGTCGACGTAATTGGCAATCGCGAGATCCAACCGGCCATCGTTATCGTAGTCGAACCACGCGGCGCTCGATGCCCAGCGGCCGGAATTCTCCACACCCGCCCGCGCGCTCACGTCGGTAAAGGTGCCGTCTCCGTTGTTGTGGTAAAGAATGCATCGGCCGTACCCGAGGACGAACAGGTCCGGGAATCCGTCGTTGTCGTAGTCGCCTACGGCGACACCCATGCCAAAGAGTCCTTCTGCCGCGACGTGCGCAGCAACAGTGACGTCGGTGAAGGTGCCATCTCCGTTATTGCGATAGAGCGCACTACGCAGGGGCTGCCTCGGGGTGTACACGCGAGTGGCCGCGCCATTCACGAGGTAGAGGTCGAGTAACCCATTTTGATCGTAATCAATCCAGCCGCACCCCGAACCCATGGTCTCAATCAAATACTTTTCAGGGGAAGCGGCGTTGTCGTGCTGGAATGTGATACCCGCCGAACGGGCCACGTCAACGAAAGTTACCGGACTCGTTGCTTGCAAGCTGGACCAGGCGAAAGGGCACGCCGTGAGCCCGACACCGATTGAGCCCATGTACTTCAGCAGATCTCGTCTTGAAATGTGAGTGCGAGTTTTCACAAAAGTATTCCCGAACACTATCCGCCAGAGTCGTAAGGGTACTGTACCGAACGAATCTGAGTGAAGGGAGCAACCCTTAGCCAGCCATGCCCGCCCGATCCCATTTGGTGGGAAACCGTCTGTCCGACCGCGTAGGATTTCCCCTGGGCCCGATCAGTCCCATCGTTGAACCCCGCCGGTTTCGACGGGCCAGCAGAATGTAGTTGACAAACAGAACGAATAAAGTATACAAAATCCCACCAATGGGAAAACGTTTGCTGCGTTGGGGTCCAGCTCAGTTCTGAATCGCTTTTGAGCCGGGATCATGATTTTGATGAGGGGTGTGCCGGAGGAGGACAAATGCTTTCCATATCTTCGTATAGGGCTCTTTTTGCCGTCGGAGCAGTTCTGCTGGTGCTGTCCGTCGTGCCGTATGTCTTGGCGCAGCACGGTTCTGAGGGAACGGTGGCAGTGACCGTCCTCGACCCCACCGGCAGCGTGGTGCCAGGGGCACAACTCGAACTCCGAGATATTGCCACGAACGATGTGCGAAAGGGTGAGACGCAGGAGAAAGGCACGTACACATTCGTGAACCTATCCCTGGGGAAGTACAAGCTTACGGTAACGAAGTCCGGTTTCCAGACCCAGTTGTTCACCGATGTGGTGGTGCAGGCGGCCCAGACGACGGACATTTCTGCCACACTCAAAGTGGGCGCCGTTAGCGAAACCGTGGAGGTCAGCGGGGGTACAGCGCCTCTGGTGGAGACGACCACCAACGCCATTGGTACCACGATCGACATGAAGCAGATCGAAGACCTTCCGATGCAAGGCCGCGATTTGGGTCAAATGTCTCAGTTGATCCCCGGATATACGGGCGGCCAGAACGGTGGAACTTGGAATGGTCTTCCATCCATCGACCAAGGCAGCAATATCGATGGTGTCATCGGCAGCCCGAGCCGTATGAAGTTCGCAGGCAACGCGGAGCCTGTGGTTTCGCCGCGCCTGGAGAGCATTCAGGAGATGACGGTCCAGACCGAGCAACTCGACATGAACCAGGGCTTCGGGCAGGCCAGCATGCAGATTAACTTTGTCACTCGCCGCGGCGGTAACGCGTTTCATGGGCGTGTCTTTGAGGATTTCAGAAACGCGGTACTCAATGCCCAAAGCTGGGCCAATGATGCGGCAAACTACCTTGACCCGACTAATCCGCAAAAGAAAAATCCCATTAAACTGAACGACTTTGGTGGGAGCGTGGGTGGGCCCATCATCAAAGACAAGCTTTTCTTTTTTGGTACTTTTGCCGAATCGCGGCAGCCTGGTACGGCGCAAGCGAGCAATTGGCTCTTCACCAATGCTGCTCAGTCGGGTGTGTTTACTTATATCGACGCGAACAACAACACGCAGACCGTGAACCTCTACCAACTTGGGCAGGGCCAATCCAATAATCTATTGAGTCCTGCCACCGCCGCGGTGTTTTCAGCATACCCGTCGCTTAGTGCCGGAACGGTTACGCCCGTCAGTACCGGCGATCCAAATGTCCAGGCGATTAACTGGCAAGTTTCGAACCCGACGGTCTACTACTATCCTGCCGTCCGAGTAGACTTCACACCCAACGACAAGATGCGCTTCAATGTGGCTTGGAATATGACGAAGTTTACCGTGCCCGGTAACCACGTTCCTGATTTCCCTGGATCGGCGTGGGCCAAGACGGGAGCGGGCGATACGTCAAAGAATTACTCGGCTGCGTTCGGCTTCGATTGGACGCTTTCGCCGACCATAGTCAACGAGTTTCGCGGCGGGTTCCTCTACAACGCTGCACTTTTCGGCTATAACGCACCACCTCTTAGCGCAAGTGTCCCACAGGTCGGGTGGAACTACCCGGGTGCTGGCGGAACCCTGGCTACCCAGATGAGTGGCACTGTGGATTACATTCCCACCGGAACGTATTATCCTCTTTTCAATTTTTCCGATACTGTATCGTGGCAGCATCGCGCCCACACCATGAGTTTCGGTTTTTCCTGGTATCAGGAACTGGATCACTATTACAACGGTGTTCAGGGATATCCGGTCGTCAACCTGGGTGTGACCAGCGCCGACCCGGCTTACAATGCCATTGCAAGCGGACTTGCGAACGCATCTTCCACTCAACTGGCCGAAGCTGAGCAGCTGTACGCAATCCTGACAGGGAGGATTGCCGGCGTGAATGGCGAGTATGCGTACTTGCCAAGCGCAGGAGGATACGGTACCGGCCAGTTGACCGCGTACAACCTCGACGAACTACAGCGAGCCTGGTCTCTATTCTTTCAAGACTCATATCGTCTGAGGCCGAATCTAACACTCAACTATGGCCTGCGCTGGGACTTCACCGGTGCCAATCACGATCTTACGGGGTTTTACCACAATGCCGATCCCGCCGCCGTATTCGGCCCCTCCGGTGTGAATAACTTGTTCAATCCGGGATCTTTGACGGGAGATATGAACCCGCAGATCGCAGTGCGTCCGGCGGCATATAACAGTTGGAACGTAGCCCCGCAGCCAGCAGTCGGCATTGCTTGGAATCCCCATGGTGGCGGGGGGTGGCTGGGCAAGCTAATGGGAGGGGATCGAACGGTAATCCGCGCCGGGATTTCGCTCAAGAAATTTACTGAGCCTCAACAATATTTCTGGAACCAGGCTTCCGATGGGGGAGCATTCTACTACCAGTTCTTTAATCTCTTTTCTAACAATAATGGCGGTACGAGCAACTTCGCCCCGGGCAGCTTTATTCTGAATACCCCCTTTCTTTCCAGCAACAATTCCCCCTTTCAACTTCCTGCGGGCAAGTCATACGCCTTGTCGCCGCAGACTTATCAGAAGAGCGAGTCAGAATCGGACTTCACCTTCGTTGGTGGTCCGGGAGCGAACGGCATCAATCCGAACATACAACAGCCGTACACGGAATCATGGAATCTGGGAATTCAGCGTCAGTTAGGTGAAACCCGGGCGCTGGAAATACGTTATGTGGGCAACCGAACTTTGCGGCAGTGGATGTATGAAGACATCAATGAGGTCAATATCTTCCAATCCGGGCCGTACGGCGTGCTCACGAATGTCAAGGCGGCGCAGCAGAATTTGGCGATTAACAATGCCAGCAAGAACCCCAGTTACCAGGGTTCGTTCGCCAATCACGGCCTTCCCGGGCAACAGGCGACACCCTTATTCGATGCGGCATTCGCCGGGGAAACAGCCGGACCTGACGGGAGTTTTTCCGATTACACTAGTGGCAATCTTGGCGCCATGGTGAGTACCGGTCAGGCTGGAGCCCTCGGCGGAGTGCTTGATAACAACAGCGGAACTGCGCCGTATTTCTGCAACCTGGTTGGTTCGTCGTTTGGCCCCTGTACAAATCCTTTGAACGGTGTGAACTATACCGGCGGAGCGGGAGCTGGACTTCCCATCAACTTCTTCCAGGCGAATCCCTATGCGGCAGGAAACTCGGCACTCTACCTGGTGGCGGAAGGTTACTCGAACTATAACGGCCTTCAGGTAGATCTTCGCCAGAGGCAGTGGCACGGTCTGCAATTCGACGCCAACTATACATGGAGCCATACCCTGGGACTAACTACACCGAACAACTGGCAAGGCCAAACCTACACCTTTACCCTGCGCAACATGCGTCTGGGATACGGCCCGTCTCTTTTCGACATCAGGCACTCAATGAACATCAATGGCACTTACGATCTGCCTTTTGGGAAGGGCAAGCAATTCGCAAACACCGGAGGCATCCTGGACAAAATTGTTGGAGGCTGGACCCTAGGCTCGATCTTTAACTTCCAGACTGGAACTCCTTTTCTGTTGGGTGGCGGCAGTGGCAATGGCAACCCAACCACCGCCAGCACGTTTAACAATGACCCCAATGCGGACGGGCTCGGAGATGGCGGAGTCGTGCTGCATGGGGTTACCGCATCGCAACTGCAGAGTTCCATCGGGGTCTACCACATCCCAGGGCAGGCCGCGGTCGATTTCATCAATCCCAAGTACTTGGCCAACAATGGAACTGGAGGCGGAGCAAACCCAGCCTATATCACTCCCAATGTTACGCCGGGTACCATTGGTCAGCGGGTGTGGCTATATGGGCCGCACTTCTGGAATGACGATATGTCCCTCACCAAGCGGTTTCCGATTCGCGAGGGCATTCAATTCACATTCCAGGCGGAGATGCTGAATGTATTCAACCACCCGAATTTTCAGCAGGGAGTCGGAAGCGGATGCAATTACTATTGCACGTCTGCTGGCTACTCCTTCCCGTTCGTTCAGGGTGGCGGTTTTGGAATCGGAGGTATCTCACCCAACTACAACCCTGCTTCTCCGAACCAAGGAGCCCGCGTGATCGAACTGCGAGCGAACGTCGAGTTCTGAGAATCGCTTGCCGGCTCATCGAAATCGAGATGCATCCTTTGGGTGCGACGAAGGTGGTCGCTTCCGGCGGATGCATTTTTGGTTATCTTCTGTTCACCGGAAGGCTTGAAAGGTCATGAGCTCCAATCGTTGCCTTCGGATCATCGCGGCTGCATCTCTGCTTCTCGCATTGCGTGCGGCTCTCGCGCAAGGCACACTGGGAGACTACCAGCGGGCCGAGCGGTTTCTTCCGGGGAACGTGCGGCATCTGGTTTATGTGGCGGAGGTAACGCCACACTGGATCGAAAAAACCAACCGCTTCTGGTACCGCAAAGTTGGCTTGAAAGAGAGTGAGTTCGTTCTGGTGGATGCAGAGCAGAATGCGAGCGGCCCCGCATTCGATCACGAGCGGCTGGCGGCGGCCCTTTCCCACGCAGCCAAGCAGGAATACTCAGCATCGGCCTTGCCCTTTTCTGAAATCGATTTTGTGGATGGCGGGAAGGCAATTCGCTTCTCCGTCGACGGTGCGCAATGGACCTGTGCACTGGCCACATACGAATGCCAGAAGGCGCAGGCGCATCCGGAGACGCCCAACGAAGTGCTCTCGCCGAACAAGCGCTGGGCCGCGTACGTCAAGGAACACAATCTGTACCTGAGAGACGTTTCGACGGGCACGGTCCTGCAACTGACCCATGACGGCGCGGCGGGGTGGGACTACGCGACTCCTTTGCCCTCGTTGCGCGCGATGGTCGATCAAGGAACGGAAGATGTGAAGCAGCCGGCGGCGGTGTTCTGGTCGCCCGATTCCTCGAAGCTGGTCACCTACCGCCTTGATTCCAGGAACTCAGGCCGCTTCACCAGTCTGCAATTCGTTCCGCCAGACCAGTTGAGGCCGCGGGCATTCACTTATGTTTATCCTCTGCCGGGAGAGGTATTGGCGAAGGCCGAGCCGATCATCTTCGACATTCAGTCGGGTAAGCGGATCGACGTGCAATCGGCGTCGATCGAGCTCCCGTTTCAGGACGGTCCTGGTTTTGATTGGTTCCCTGACAGCGATAGTTTCTACTACGACTACGATGAGCGCGGATTCAAGGCCAAGGAACTGCGCGTGGTCGATGCATCCACTGGAGAGCAGCGAGTCGCTGTGCGCGAACAGTCGGATTCATATGTGGATCCCGGCCAGACGTTCTACCGCTTCGTCGAGGCCACGGGCGAAATTCTCTGGTCGTCGGAGCGCGATGGCTGGAATCACCTCTACATCTACAACCGGAAAACTGGACAGTTGGAGAATCAGATAACGCAGGGCCCATGGGTCGTGCGGGGAATCGAGCACATCGACGAGAAGAACCGGCGGGTCTACTTTCTGGGTAACGGGCGCGAGAAAGGCGAAGACCCCTACCAGGCGCATTTGTACAGCATCGGGTTTGACGGGAAGGGATTGCAGATGCTTTCACCGGAGAATGCCGACCATTCTGTGAGCGTTTCCCCGGACGGGACATTCTTCGTGGACAACTATTCTCGTCCAGACTTACCCGGGGAAGCTGTGTTACGGCGTACCAAGGACGGCTCGGAAGTCCGCGTTTTCGAAAAGACAGATGCTAGCGAACTGCTGAAGACGGGATGGAAGTTCGCAGAGCCATTTCTGGGGAAAGCCGCCGACGGCACTACGGATATCTATGGGTTGATCTGGCGGCCCTCGAATTTCGATCCGGCGAAAAAATATCCGATCGTAGAGTTCGTCTACACAGGCCCGCAGGGGTTCTTTGTCCCCAAGAGCTTTGGCCGTACGCTATGGCTGCAGTCGGTAGCCGAGCTGGGTTTCGTGGTCGTGATGGTGGATGGCCGCGGCACCGGCGGACGCTCACGGGCTTTTCGCCAGTTCTCATACAGGAACCTGGGAGAGGCATTCGAAGACCACGTGGCCCTGATCAAGCAAATGGCCGCGCGCTATCCGTATATGGACGCAACGCGAGTCGGAATCTTCGGTACGTCAGCGGGAGGTTACGGCGCGGCTCACGCCATGCTGGTCTTCCCTGAATTCTACAAGGTTGGGATTTCCACCTCGGGCGATCACGACGCCCGCCTGGATAAGGCGTGGTGGAATGAGGCCTACCAAGGATATCCCGTGCAGGACGACTACGCTGCCCAGTCGAACGTGACCATGGCGGGGCGTCTGCAAGGGCATCTACTGCTGGAGCACGGGGATATCGATGACAACGTTCATCCGGTGGAGACGATTCGTTTCGTAGATGCTTTGATGAAAGCGAACAAGAACTTCGACATGCTGTTTGTGCCCAACATGTTTCATGGAGAGAGTGGCGAGCATGCGTTGTATCTGGTTCGGCGACGGTGGGACTATTTCGTCCAATACCTGCTCGGAGTGACACCGCCGGCTAACTTCGAGATCAAGGAAGACCGGGATTCTCTCGGTAACGCCAGGCGTCGACGGCGCTGAACGGTGACGGCCTGGAGAGTGATCGGCGCTAATCCAAAGTTGGCAACGAGGAACCTTCATGCACCGACGCGAGTTCTTGCAGGGAATGGCAGCCACCGCAACTGGTCTTGAGATCCTATCGCGCCGTGTGAAGGCATCTGCGCAAACGAGCCCTTCTGTTGCCCGGAGGGATGGTGGGAAGGCGACCACCGGCGTCTCCCTTCAGGGCTACACGCTGGTCACAGAATTCAAAGCTGAAGCGAATTCGTGGAAGGTCTATGAGGATCTGAGGACTCATGAGGGATCGCTGGTATTCGTTTCGTCAACCGGCGAGACGCGGGTACTTACCAAGAGTGCCGAAGCCTCGATGACAGAGGGAAATCCGTATCTGGGCCTTGCTCTCAAGGACATCGGGTTGTCCTCGCACGATCTCCTTGCAGATCGTCTTCTGCTGGATGGCGATCCCGACCCTGAAGAAGTGAAATCGGCTGCGCCGCCGATGGCGTCTGCGGAGAAGAATCCGCGCACGTGGACCACATTTGTTGGTACCAGGGAGGCCTACGACGTTACTCCGGTCTACCGCAGCGGCAACACGCGGACCTACCATCCGATTCAATACTCACCCGAACTGCGTGAGGCTCTGAAGAAAGGACAGGTCTACGACGGCCTGGTTGGGGGCTGGATGCCGGCTGTCCGCAAAGCGATCCCCGTCTCCACTGATGCCTACTGGGAAGTGATCGTGTTTGGCGACGTGGGAGCAAACAAGAATAAATACATCGTACACACCTGGCACCGCACAGCGCGGATCGAAGACGGCAAGATTGCCAAGGTTGTTTATGGCCACAGCTATCCTGCGTATCCGCCTGGACGCGAAGATCCCCAACCTGAAGAGTTCTATCGCGCACTGCTGGTGTTTGCTGAGTATTGGGACGAACAGTTGCATGATGTCGCTCCGGCTTCGCTTCCACAAAACGTTTGGGTTGACATGTCGAAACACTCGTTCGCGAAGGAGTTGATGACGCGGCCGGGCGGAGTGTATCCCAAGTATGGTGCGGTCGACCGCGACTATGCCGGCTCGGAATATGATGGTTTCCAGGACATCTTTACCAGCGCAATCTACGCCAACATGGAATGGGGCCGCCTGGAGACGACGCGGCTCTTCATCGATAACTATTTCACGGAGTATGTCGATTCCAAGGGAATGGTTGACATGCGCGGCCCCGAAACCGCGCAGTTTGGCATGACTCTTTCTCTGTTGGCTCGCTATTTCAACTACACCCAGGACAGCGAGTTGATGTTGAAACACAGAGCGAAGATCGAAGCGACTGCGAAGTTGCTCGGCGATATGCACGATGAGAGTCTCAAGTTGCCGCAGGAGAATCCCAGCTATGGATTGATTCGTGGATGGAGTGAGTCCGACTCTTGCCTCAGCGAAAATCCGTCTCTGTACTGGCAGCCGTATTACGCCAATAGTGCATTTGCGGCACGGGGATTCAGAGACATCGCGCGAGCCTGGATTGACCTCGCGCACATCCATTCCGCGCCGGGCATGGGGAAGCTGGCGCAAGGATGGCTCAAGCGTAGCCAGACGCTCCAGGAACGGACCGTCGAAAGCGTCGAGAAGAACATCCAGAGCGACAAGACGCCGCCATATATTGGATTGTTTCCCGGCACGACACTTACTTTTCGCGAGTCGCTGGAGAAGGAACGGCCGAGCTCGCAGCAATGGCCACACCGTCCGTATGCGGAATTGCTTCAGGCGGATGTGCTGCCCCCGCGTCTGGCGAATCAGGTCATCGACTGCATGCGGGCGTACGGAGCGACTACGCTCGGTGTCGTGGCCAATGTCTGGCGCTTTCAAGAAGATGGCCGTGAGATTCTGGGTTTCATCTCGTATGGGTACGCGCAGGCGCTGCTGCGACTGGACCGCATCGAGGAATTCCTGTTATTTCTCTATTCCCATCGGTATCATGCCCACACCCGGGGAAGCTGGACAGCGGGCGAAGTAACGGGCATCACGGGCGACTCCGCAACCTACTGCGTGCCAGCGCAGCAGACACTGCCGCTCCTTGTGCGGTGGATGCTCGTGCTGGAAGATTCCGATGAAGACAAGCTGTACCTGGCGAAGGGCGTACCCCGCGAATGGATTGTTTCTGGAAAAGAAATTCGGATCGAGCAGGCTCCGACGCGATGGGGGCGCGTCAGCTTCGGGTTGGAGGCGAAGCCGAGCGCCAAATCCATTATCGGGCACGTGGAACTGAGCGGAGCGAGAGCGCCCAAGGAAGTGCATTTCAAGCTTCGGCTTCCGATACAAGCCTCGCTCCGGAGCGTGACCGTAAACGGGCAACCTGCAACTCTGGGAGGAATTCACAAGGACACTGTCATCCTCACTACTAGAAAGGAAAAGAGATTCGAGGTGGTCGGCCAACTAGGCTGACCGCAGCCTGGATTCCGTGCGACGGCTGAGGGAATCTGCCGGTTGCAGTGGTCAACTCACTCACAGGGACTTTTAAACCATGAAGAAGCTTCTCTTAGTCGCCTTAGTTCTCGGCTATGTCGCACGAGCCGGCGCAGCCTCTAGCGCTGCAGCGACCCCTCCGATGGGATGGAACAGCTGGAATCATTTTGCCTGTAAAGTTACGGCCGCCGATGTGCGATCCGCTGCCGATGCTATCGCCACCAATGGGATGAAGGATGCGGGTTACGTCTACGTGAACATCGACGATTGCTGGCAGGGCAGCCGTGATGAGAAGGGCAGAATCCAACCCAACCAGAAATTCGGCGACATGAAAGCTCTGGTGGACTACGTTCACGCGAAGGGGCTGAAGATCGGCATTTATTCTTCTCCCGGACCCAAGACTTGCGCGGGATACGAGGGCAGCTATGGGCATGAGGAGCAGGACGCACAACAGTACGCAGACTGGGGATTTGACTACCTCAAATATGACTGGTGCAGCGCTGAAAAAGTCTACCAGCGCAGCCAGATGCCAGACGTTTACAAGAAAATGCACGATGCGCTGGTGCGTACCGGTAGGCCGATCGTCTTCAGCTTGTGCCAATATGGCTACGGCCGGGTGTGGCGGTGGGGAGCGTCGGTCGGCGGAAATCTGTGGCGTACTACCGAGGACATTACCGATCATTACGATCGCATGTCCGTGATTGGATTCGATCAGGATGGTCTGGAGCCGTTCGCTGGACCGGGACACTGGAACGATCCCGATATGTTGGAAGTGGGCAACGGCGGCATGAATCATGACGAGTACGTGACCCACATGAGTCTGTGGGCACTTCTGGCTGCTCCCTTGCTGGCGGGAAATGACCTGTCGAACATGACCCCGGAGACTCTGAGCATCCTCACGAACAGGGAAGTCGTCGCGGTCGATCAGGACGTAAAGGGGGCGCAAGGGCGCCGGGTCGCTCAGGAAGGTCCGATAGAGCTCTGGGCCAAGCCGCTTGCAGACGGCAGCATCGCGGTTGGTCTTTTTAACCGCGGGGAGTCTACCAATCCTATAACCTTGAGCTTTAAGGACGTTGGGGTACAAGGCTCAGCGAAGCTCCGCGACCTGTGGCAGCACAAGGATCTCGGTTCTTTTAGCGGCAGCTACACCGAAGAGGTCCCGCGCCACGGTGCGATCCTGATAAGGGTCCAATGAGCATGGTCCACCCAGTATCCAGACGGCAGTTTGTCGCAGGCACGGCTGCAATGGCGGCGTCGGCGCTCATTCCCAATAGCTTGTTCGGAGCACCAATCTCTGCGACGCAACGAGTCGTCGTCCGCACCGACTCCGAAATTGGGCTGGTGCGGCCGGAATTCCACGGCCATTTCATTGAGCATCTGGGCTCGTGTGTTTATGGCGGACTATGGGTGGGCAAGGATTCGCGTATTCCGAACATCAATGGATATCGAACACAGGCCGTGGAATATCTTAAAGATTTAGGAGTTCCAGTTCTGCGCTGGCCAGGTGGCTGCTTTGCGGACGACTACCACTGGCGCGACGGCATTGGTCCTGCCGCAAAGCGCCCCAAACGCGTGAATATTCATTGGGGAAACTACATTGAGGACGGCAGCTTCGGGACGCATGAATTTATCGGGCTATGCCGCCTGTTAAATGCTGAGCCTTACCTCGCAGGAAACGTAGGCAGCAGCACGCCGCACGAACTGCGGGACTGGATCGAATACTGCAACTATCCGTTCGGGAGCACACTTTCCGATGAGCGCGCGTCCAACGGTTCTCCCGAGCCCTTCCGGGTACGCTACTGGGGTGTTGGCAATGAGAGTTGGGGCTGCGGCGGCAACATGCGGCCTGAGGAATATGCGCGTCTTTACCGCGACTTCGCCGTTTATTGCCCTGAATTCGGTGGCACCGAGCTCTTCCTGGTGGCAAGCGGACCTTCAGGCAACGATACGCGCTGGTCGCGTGGACTGATGGATGGCCTGGGGTGGGAGCGGCCGCAGGGAGTCTCCATGCACTACTACTCCGGCGGAGCCGACCATTCTACCGGTTTTACCGTCGATCACATGAATGAGCAGTTGGCTTCTTACGCCAAGGTCGAGGAGTCGATCGTCCATCAGCGGGCCGTGCTTGACAGCTACGAGAATGGCAAGAAGGTAGGCCTGATCCTCGACGAGTGGGGCGTTTGGGATAACATCCCGGAAGAAGACGAGAAGCGTTACGGAAAACTCTGGCAGCAAAGCACCATGCGCAGCGCGGTGGCCGCCGGTCTGGGGCTCAACATCTTTAATCGCCAGGCCGATAAGCTCTACATGTGCAACATCGCGCAAATGGTGAACGTATTGCAGTCTCTGCTGCTCACAGACGGGCCCGAGGGCGAGCACTGCGTTCGGACCACCACTTATCATGCATTTTCGCTTTTCAAACCGCACCGCTCCAAGACTGCGTTGCGAGTCGAAACCGAAGACTCTTCGCCCCTAGGTCTTTCGGTCTCCGCCTCCAAGAGCGACAAAGAGCTTGTAGTCACTTTCGTGAATCCACACCACGATTCGGACTTGCAGGTAGAGTGTGCACTGAAGGGCAGCGTCGCGGAGACAGGCACAGCCCAGATTCTCCACGATGCGGACTGGAACGCCTGTAACACCTTCGACAATCCCGATCGTGTTGTTCCCAGGCAAGAGCCAGTCAAAGTGAGTGGATCGAAGGTGCAACTCGACCTGCCGCGGCTGTCTGTGGCAACGGCGATCCTGAAAATTCAGTAAGATTTCGAACGCCCAGTAGCGTCACCCGAATTCATTTTCGCATCGCTTCGCTTCTGCTCCAGAGCTTGCTTCAGCGACTCGCCTGCGTATTGGATGTGCTGTCGCAGCAGTTCGCAGGCTTGGGCTACGTAGCGCTGACGGCAGAACTCCAAAATCTGGTGATGTTCTTCATTGGCGCGCTTTATGCCGTGGGTCAGGTAGAGCTGCAGGCGCGTGTATCGTTCGCCGTTGTTGTTGACGTTGCGGATAATAGCCATGAAACGCGGCTGATTGGCGCGAGAGTAAAGAATCGAATGAAATTGCCAGTTCAGTCGCCCCCACGCGGAGACGTGATCGTCCCGCCGAAGCTCATTTACATACTTGCGCAACACAGCATCGGCTTCCGAAAAATCGTCTTCCGTCAGGTGCGGAATGGAAAGTTTCAGAACCTCGGGTTCGAGCAAGGCGCGAATCGAAAAGAGTTCCTCGATATCATCGGGGGACAAGGCGGGCACAATTGCGCCCCGGTTGGGAACGATGGCAATCAGACCTTCCGCATCCAGCTGCCGCAGCGCCTCGCGAACCGGAATTCGGCTGACTTGGTATTGATTCGCGATCGCGTCCTGCCGGAGCTGGGCGCCCTCCGGGATCTCTCCCCGAATGATCTGGTCGCGTAACTTATCAGCAACTGCCGAAGTGAGCGACTGTCGCGGGATCGCTGAATCCGATGCGGTTTCTAAGTCCATATCGAGAGCGTCGGGATGCGGAGTCTGACGCCTACTTCACATGTGTTCAACATCTACTATATCGCATGTTATATCCAAACAAACCCCCGTCTACTGCCCCGCCGGTCCGGGCCGGAGATGCTCTTCCAGGTACCTCGCGAGCAGACAATAAAGATGATAGGCCGTCCCGGGCCTCTCCAAGATCGCGTGGGTCCGCCCAGGGTACGTCATAAAGTCGAACGGCTTTCCCAGCTCCACCAACCGGTTGACCAGCAACTCCGCGCCCTGGTAGTGGACGTTGTCGTCTCCCGAGCCGTGGACCAGCAACAACTTGCCTTGAAGCCCTTCAGCGAAATTGATGGGCGAACCGGCCTTGTAGCCTTCGGCGTTGTCCTGCGGCAACCCCATATAGCGCTCTTGGTAGATACTGTCGTAAAGACGCTGGTCCGCGACCGGGGCTACGGCCATGCCAACCTTGTAGAGGTCTGGACGGCGGAACATGAGGTTGAGAGCGTTGGAACCGCCTCCACTGCGGCCCCAGACGGCGACGCGATTTGGGTCGATGTAGGGGCGGGCCCGTTCAAGGGCTTGAAGCGCTAAAGCCTGCTCTTTTGACGATAGGACTCCGACGTTGCCGTAGACAACTTTCCGCCAAGCCCGTCCCTTCGGAGCGGGCGTGCCACGGTTGTCGAAGCTCGCGACGATATAGGCCTCTTGAGCCAGGGCGCGATGAAAAACTCCATTCCAGTTATCCCACCTGTCCATCACGGTTTGCGCGGCTGGCTCGCCGTACACATAGATCACGAGGGGGTACTGCTTAGCTGGGTCAAAGTCTTTCGGCTTTATGAGCCACCCATCCAATGAGACGCCGTCGCCGATATCTGTACGAAAGAATTCAGTTGGGCCAGAAATAAGATCCTTCGAACTGGAGCGCAGCTTGGCATTGTCCTCCAACACGCGCTGAGATTGGTGATCCGGCAAACGAATGAGGTCGATTACAGGTGGGATATCGAAGGTTGAATAGTCGTGGACTGCCCAGCGCAGGTCCGGAGAAACATTGTAGGAGTGGGTTCCCGGTTGATCCGCCGGCGTCAGTCGCTGGGGTGTACCGTTGCCATCGAGCCGGGTACGGTAAAGATAGCGCTGCGTGGCGTTTTCCGGGGAAGCGATGTAGTAGATCCACAGATCCTCGGGATCGGCACCGAGGAGGTCCACTACGTCGAATGGCCCCGAGGTCACTGGGCGAACCTCCTTGCCGTCCCTGGCGATTACGTAAACGTGCCGCCAGCCGTCCTGTTCGCTGATCCACAGAAAATCTTTGCCGCGGTGCAGCCATTTCAAATTGTCGACTACATCCACCCAGGCGCTGTCATGGTCCTGGTAGACGCTCCGCACCGCGCCCGTCTTCACATCTGCCAGCAGCACGTCGTTCGTGTTCTGCAGTCGATTGAGGTGCTGCAGAACCAGTGAGTCGGAATTCCCCGCCCATTCCATGCGTGCAATGTAATTGTCGTTCGCGTAGCCCGGAACCTGCATCCATCGAGTCTCACCACCGACGGATGGGACTACACCGATGCGAACGGAAGAATTGGGAGTTCCTGGCTGTGGATAGGGAATCTGGCGGACCATAGGATAGACCCCAAACTCAGGATAGGGAATGTTTGTTACCACCCGGTACGGCGCACCTGTGTCGTAGATCAACCCGAAAGTCTTCACTGCCGTAGTGTCAAACTGCCAGTAGGCTATGCGTTTGCCGTCGGGACTCCAGCGGAATCCGTCCCGGACGCCAAACTCCTCTTCATAGACCCAGTCCGACGTGCCGTTGATGATCTTCTCCGAACCGTCTGCGGTGAGCCGCGTGGTCTCTCCGCTTTGGAGATCTTCCACATAAACATTGTTGAACCGCACATACGCCACTTTCGATCCGTCGGGCGAGAACTTCGCAAACATCAGGGTGGAGGGAGGCCCTCCGTCTCCCAGTTTCCGCAGGGCTCCAGACTTCCGGTCCAGCACCCAATAGTCGCCCCGCGTGTTTTCGCGCCAGACACGCTTCGAATTGGTGAAGATCAAGACGCGGTTCATATCGGCCGACAAGGCATAGTCCTCGATGGAGATTGGCTTCTTGTCGGCGGGAGGCGCAAGCTGCTTTGCGGAAACCAGAATCTCACGCTGCGCCGTGGCCGTGTCGTAGAGCACGAGATCGGCCGCTCCTTCGCCTTTGGCGGAAGGCTCCAGAATAGTATAGGAATGTCCTCCATCCAGCCAGCGCATCGGTCCGAAGGATTTAACCGCAAAGTCCCGGCCAAGAAACGCTCGACGCAGGATCTCGGTCGCGGCCGGAGACTGTGCGTTGACAGTGACCGCACCGAGACAGGCAACCGCAATCGAAAGAGCGACCTTCCGCAGCAACAGCGGCGAGGGCGTCAATTGTGTCGGTGTTTGTACTCCTTGCTTCCTACGAACGTTCACTAACATTCGTGCCCTCCGGAAGAGTTCTAGAGAGTCACTTCGCATCTTGAAGATCAACGGTTTGAGGCTGAGAAGTTTGCGCATCCCGTGCACGGTCTGCCCAGCCGATCAATAGGTAAATTGGAATCCCCAACAGGACGATCAGCAATCCGGGCCACGTTGTTGCCGGGCGATATGCGAACAATACGACCAGAATTGAGCTGGCGGCAAGAATGTAAAAAGCGGGAACCGCTGGATATCCGATTGTGCGGTACGGTCGCAGTGTATCAGGGCGCTTGATGCGTAGGCGGAACACTCCAGCCACTGTCAGCACATAAAAGATGAGCGCCGCGGAAATAACATACTCGAGCAGGTTGCTGTATAAGTTCCCCCACGCCTGCGTCGCAGGATCATAAGTGCGAGGAAGCACGAGGAACGCAGCCCAGAGGCCTTGCAACTTCAACGAGGAGGCGGGCACGCTCGCAGAGTTGAGTTTGCCGGCGAAAGGGAAGAAGAGCCGCTGGCGAGCCATTGCATAGTAGACGCGCGCTCCGGTCAAGGTCAGAGCGTTGATCGTGCCGAAGGTCGAGACCATGATGGCGGCGGCCATAACCGAAGTTCCAACGCCCGGGAAGATCGCCCGCAACGTGGCCGTCCCGACACGGTCCGCGGGTGCATGCTGAATTGCCTCCAACGGGAGCGTCACCAGATACGCAACATTGGCGAGAAGATAAAGCCCGATGACCACGGTTGCTCCAATCACCATTGCGAGGGTGACATTGCGCTCCGGTCGCTTCACCTCGCCGGCCGCGAAGGCAATGTTGTGCCATGAATCGGCGGAGAACAGCGACCCGGTTTGGCTCAAACAGATGGCGACAAGCAGGCCGGACATTGTTGCCGCGGTGAGTCCGCCTCCCAGGGAATCGATCCCGCGCGCATGCCACGGATCACCGAAATTTGCGTGGAGCGCGGAGGCGTTACGCCCCAGGAGAATCCCCAAAACAATCAGACCGCCCAGTGCACATGTCTTGGCGATAGTAAATACGTTCTGAACCAGCTTGCCGTAGCGGAGTCCGAGAGTATTGCTGAACGTCAGCAATGCGATAACGCCAATCGCAAGCAGTTGAGCTGTTGAAAGCGACAGGGCGTAGTGGCCAGAGAGCCGGATAGGAGCGACGAGGTATTTGTTTTCCGAGATCAGCGGCCAGAGCACTCCGGAAAAGCGCGCGAATGCAACTGCCACCGCGGCGATCGTGCCCGTCTCGATGACGGAGAATAGGGTCCAGCCATAGAGGAAACCCCACAAGGGGGAATACGCTTCGCGGAGGTAAACATACATGCCGCCGGCTTGTGGCATCATCGCGGAGAGCTCTCCGTAGCACAGGGCTCCTGCGATCGTGAGGGCACCGGCCACACCCCAAGCGACCAGCAGCCAGCCTGCGCTCCCGATGTGACGGGCCATCTCTGCCGGAACGATGAAGATTCCCGACCCAATCATGGCACCGACCACGACCATGATGGAATCGAACAGGGTTAAGCCGCGTGCGAATTCTCGTGGCTTGAGGTCCTGACCTTCGCGTTCAAGTTTTGCGGTCAACCTTCGGTACCCGGGGAAGAAGAATTGAGTTTGACGATTGCATATTGTATCCATAAAATACGACAGGTGCCTACCTAAATAAGGTGGCTAGGCCAGACCCTCCTCTGGTGGCTTTCTAGTGAACAGGGCTCGGAACGACAGAAAATGATGAGTGAAGAATGCCGTAGAGTCCGGGTCATCGATTCCCATACCGGCGGCGAGCCAACCCGTCTGGTGGTGAGTGGTGGTCCTGATCTTGGGACCGGTTCGCTTGCCGAGCGGTTGGAGTGCTTTCGCGGCAAGCACGATCGCTTTCGCTCCGCCGTGGTGAATGAGCCGCGGGGTTCCGACGTTATGGTGGGAGCTTTGCTTTGCGATCCTCTCGATCCCGCGTGCGCCGCCGGTGTCATCTTCTTCAACAATGTCGGCTACCTGGGAATGTGTGGTCACGGCACCATTGGTCTGGTTGCGACATTGGCCTACATGAAGCGCATCGGACCTGGAGAGCACAAGATCGAGACGCCGGTGGGCACCGTGAGCGCTGTTTTGCACGAAGGCGGCCAGGTCACGGTCAACAATGTCGCAAGCTATCGCAGCGAGGCAAATGTCGCAGTCGACGTTCCCGGATTTGGCGAGGTGCATGGAGATGTGGCCTGGGGCGGGAACTGGTTCTTCCTCGTGCAAAATCACAGAATGGAATTGACCCTCCAGAACATCGACGAACTGACAACTTTCACGTGGGCGATCCGCCAAGCGCTTCGTGCCCATGGCATCGCCGGTGCAGACGGCAACGAGATTGACCATGTCGAGCTGTTGGGCCCATCTCACCTTCCGGGAGTGGACAGCAGGAATTTCGTGCTCTGTCCCGGCAAAGCCTATGATCGTTCTCCCTGCGGCACGGGGACCAGCGCCAAGCTGGCTTGCCTTTATGCGGATGGCAAAATCCGCGAAGGCCAAACGTGGAAACAGGAAAGCATAATTGGCAGTGTGTTTGAAGGCAGTGTGAAGGTGCGCGATGGCAAGGTGTATCCCAGCATTAAAGGATCGGCATTTGTGAACGCTGAGGCCGAGCTGGTTCTTGATCCACGCGACCCACTTTGCATGGGCATTCGCGCATGAGCAAAACAACCTATGACGTTGTCGTTGTGGGCGCTGGCATTGTGGGTGCTGCGTGTGTAGACGAATTCACGCGTCGCGGCCTGCGCGTCGCGGTCGTCGACGGGGACGTTATCGGAAGCGGCGCAACCGCCGCCGGCATGGGCCACATCGTTGTCATGGATGATTCGGACGCGCAGTTTGCGTTGACTCGCTACTCTCAGCAGCTGTGGCTAGAGCTGAAACTCGAATTGCCGGATGACGTCGAGTACGAACAGTGTGGAACGATCTGGGTAGCGGCTGACGAAGAGGAAATGATCGAGGTCCACCGCAAGCGAGACTACTACGAGAGGCGTGGAGTTCTAACGGAAGTGCTCGATACGAAGGCTTTGCAAAGCCTGGAGTCCAACCTTCGCCCGGGAATGGCTGGAGGCCTTCTCGTTCCGGAAGATGGGGTACTGTATCCGCCGGGTGCCGCGCTTTTTCTGACGAAGCGCTCGCAGGCACGCGGAGCGAAGCTGCTCCTCGGTGTTACGGTTGCGCAGATTGGTGGTGGGCGGGTTCGGCTGACGGACGGCTCGGAGATCTCCGCGGACATCATCGTGAATGCGGCTGGAGCTTCCGCCTCCGATCTTACTCCCGGACTTGAGATCAAGAAGAGGAAGGGCCATCTGGTCATTACCGACCGCTATCCCGGATTCGTCCGGCATCAATTAGTGGAACTCGGCTACTTGAAGAGCGCGCACTCCGTTAGGGGTGATTCGGTCGCGTTTAATGTGCAGCCACGCCGTACTGGCCAGATCCTCATCGGATCTTCGCGGCAGTACGGTGCAGAGCACAAGAAAGTGGATAACTCCATGCTGGTGCGTATGTTGCGACGTGCGCAGGAATACTTGCCAGGCTTGGCTCGGATGTCGACCGTGCGTACCTGGACTGGATTTCGTGCCGCCACTCCCGACAAGCTTCCGCTGATTGGGCAGTGGACTGGAGACAAATCCATATTCCTGGCGACCGGGCATGAGGGGTTGGGAATTACAGCATCCTTGGGAACAGCGCGCATTCTGGCTGATCAGATCACCGGCACAAAGCCGGAGATCCCCGTCGAGCCCTACTTGCCGTGGCGAACCGTGAAGGAGTATGTGCATGCCTAGTCAAGTCAGTGTGACGGTCAACGGGGCATCGGTCGTCGTGCCCTCGGGTGCGACCGTGGCGGTTGCGATGGCGCTTGCCGGACCCCCTTGCCGAACGTCAGTCAGTGGTGAGCCGCGTGGACCGCTGTGCGGCATGGGGATTTGCTTTGAGTGTCGCGTTGCCATCGACGGGAATCCGCATGTCCGGAGCTGTCAGGTGTTGTGCGAGCAGGGCATGGAAGTAAATACGGAGAAGTGAAACAGATGAGCTGGGACGTGCAGCGGCATTTCGAAGTCCTCGTGATTGGTGGAGGGCCAGCGGGCATGGCTGCCGCCGCTCGCGCGGCGGAGTGTGGCGCCCGGGTTGGGATCGTCGACGACAATTCCGGTCTCGGCGGTCAGATCTGGCGGGGCGAGTCTGGCGATCCACAAAACACAGAAGCTTCGAACTGGGCCGAACGGGTGCGCATGTCCGATGTTACCGCTCTCTGTGGACTGCGCGTAGTACACCAGCCGGAGGCCGGTGTCTTGCTGGCGGAAAATCTCGACGGTTTCTGCGAGCTCAGGTACGAGAAGTTAGTACTCGCAACCGGAGCGAGGGAAAGATTCCTGCCGTTTCCTGGTTGGACGCTGCCGAACGTCATGGGTGCGGGTGGCCTGCAGGCGATGGTCAAGTGCGGCCTACCGATTCGCGGTAAACGTGTAGTGATTGCCGGAACTGGCCCTCTGCTGCTGGCGGTTGCGGCTTATCTCCGCAAGCATGGCGCCGAGATACCGGTGATTTGCGAGCAGGCATCATGGGGGAGCTTGGCAAGATTCGGCTTGGCACTGTTTAGGTGGCCGGCAAAGATTATCCAGGGACTCCAGCTAAAACGGGATCTCGCTGGTGTTCCACTTGCCGCAAACAGTTGGCCGCTCGCCGCTCACGGCCAGCAGAATCTCGAAAGGGTCTCCGTTGTCCGTGACGGGAGAGTTGAATCTATCCCGTGTGATTACCTGGCCTGCGGTTTTCATCTCGTTCCGAACATCGAATTACCGTTGCTGCTGGGTTGTGCGGTCGGCAATGGCTACGTGCAAGTCGACGAGCTTCAGAAAACGACGGTTTCGTCGGTTTTTTGCGCCGGCGAGCCGACAAGCGTCGGAGGGGTGGAGTTAGCGCTCATCGAAGGTCAGATTGCGGGCCTGGTTGCAGCCGGACACACAACGGAGGCGAGAGCACGGTTCGCCAAGCGCCAGAAGGCCCGCCGCTTTGCGCAATTGCTTGATCGCACGTTCCGCCTGCGCTCGGAGCTGAGGAGCCTGCCTTTGTCCGAAACCATGGTTTGCCGTTGCGAGGACGTTTCCTATACGCGTCTTCGGCAGCACACGTCATGGCGCGCCGCCAAGCTGCACACGCGCTGTGGCATGGGGCCCTGCCAGGGACGAGTTTGCGGTCCCGCAGCGCAATTCCTTTTCAAGTGGAACCCGGATTCGGTTCGGCCGCCGGTCTTTCCCGCTCGCGTCGAAACCTTGGCGGCCATCGCGGGGCAGTTGGAACTACAACACAGCGAAGTACCAGGAGGACACTGATGAACTGGAAGGGCGTGATGCCTGCAATCACCACCAGTTTTACGGAGGATCTTCATGTCGATCACAGCTCCGTGACGAAACATTGCCGCTGGCTCTTGGACAATGGGTGCTCGGGGATCGTTGCCCTCGGCTCATTAGGAGAGGGCGCGACGCTGCCTTTTGACGAGAAGGTGGAAATTCTGCGTACATGTGTCGGCGCGGTTCATGGGCGCGGACCGGTTGTGGCTTCCGTCTCAGCCCTTACCACTTCTGAAGCCGTGGCGATAGCGAAGGCGGCCGCTGACCTGGGCTGCGATGCCCTTATGGTGTTACCACCCTATGTCTATCAGGGCAATTGGCGGGAAATGAAGACCCATGTTGCCACTGTGTTCGAAGCTACTCCTCTTTCCTGCATGCTCTACAACAATCCCGTCGCCTACGGAACCGATTTCCTTCCCGAGCAGATTCGAGAATTGGCGGCAGAGCATGAAAACTTCGAAGCGGTGAAGGAGTCGAGCACGGACGCGAGGCGTGTATCTGCCATCCGCGCGCTGCTCGACCGCCGCTTGGAGATTTCGGTGGGCGTTGATGACGCTGTGCTGGAGGCGATCGGGGTGGGGGCGACCGGTTGGATTGCCGGCTTGGCCAACGCATTACCGCGGGAATCGGTAGACCTCTTCAGCTGCGGTATCAATGGAGAAAGTGAGAAGGCGTTTGAGTTGTATCGCTGGTTCTTGCCATTGTTGCGCATGGATACTGTACCGAACTTCGTTCAGCTCATTAAGCTTGTGCAAACCGAAGTGGGGATGGGAAATCCCCGCGTGCGTCCGCCACGCCTGGAATTGGTGGGCGATGAGTTGGAACGGAACAGCAGGATCATTCGTGACGCTTTGTCTTCGCGGCCGCTGCCCGTGGGCGGCTTTGCGCTACCAAGCAGAAAGTAGGTTTCAAGAAAATGGCAAAAATCGCAGGTCGGTCGCTGATCGGTTTTCGGGACGGCAACGGTTCGGCAGAGCCGCTCTACGCCACGGATCCTGCCACTGGGCGACGTCTGCAGCCGGGATTCACTGCGGCAACCAAGGAAGAAGTGGAACTTGCAGTCCGCCTTGCGGCGGAGGCCTTTGCTCCCTACAGTCGCGTCCATGGACGTGACCGGGGCGCGTTCTTACGCAACATTGCGGCGAAGATAGAGTCCATTTCTGGTGACATAGTCGACCGCACGGGGCAGGAGACTGCTCTGCCGCAAACGCGTTTGCAGGGTGAAACGGCTCGCACTTGCGCTCAGCTTCGTTTGTTTGCACAGGTTGCGGAGGAAGGATCGTGGGTGTCCGCGCGAATCGACCGCGCCGACCCCGACCGTAAGCCTGCTCCCCGGCCGGATATTCGTTCCATGCTTCGTCCGCTGGGCCCTGTCGTTGTATTCGGTGCCAGCAACTTCCCACTGGCATTCTCCGTGGCCGGAGGAGATACCGCTTCGGCGCTCGCGTCCGGAAACCCTGTCATCGTAAAAGCGCATGCGGCGCATCCCGGTACCAGTGAACTAGTGGGGAGGATGGTTCGAGACAGCGTTCGGGAGTGTGGTCTACCAGAAGGCGTTTTCTCGCTTCTGTTTGGCAGTGGCGCCCAGATTGGCACGGCATTGATGAAACACCCTTTGGTGAAAGCGGGCGGCTTCACGGGGTCACGAGCCGCGGGGAGAGTGTTGATGGACGTGGCAGCGGCGCGCCCCGAACCGATTCCATTCTACGCGGAAATGAGCAGCACCAATCCCGTCTTCCTCTTGCCCGGCGCACTGCGAGAACGTGCCGAGACCATTGCTTCAGGGCTGCACACTTCGTTCACCATGGGTGCCGGCCAGTTCTGCACCAAGCCGGGAATGGTGTTTCTCCCGCAGGGTAACGAGGCCACCTCGTTTACAGATAAATTGCGACAGCTGGTGGCCGGATCGGCGCCATTCCACTTGCTTACCAGGAGCATTCATTCTTCGTACGATTCGGCACTTGCCGAGCGGAAGGCAGATTCTACGGTCACGCTCGTTGCGGAAGCCCCCAAATCGGCGGAGGGTGCGGGCTTTGCCGTAAGCTCCGCGCTTTTTGAAACGGATGCAGCTACGTTTCTAGGGTCGGACTTGGATGCGGAGATTTTTGGCCCCACGACGCTTCTCGTGCGTCACTCAAGCCGGGATCAGGTCCTTGAGATCGCCCGCTCTCTCGAAGGCCATCTCACGGCAACGATTCACGGAACCGAGCAGGATCTTCATGATTTCGCCGATCTTGTCGCGATCCTTGAGAACAAGGTCGGGCGTCTCGTTTTTAACGGGTTTCCCACCGGGGTCGAGGTGTGCCACGCCATGGTGCATGGAGGCCCCTATCCCTCGACCTCGGACGGACGCTCCACATCGGTGGGAACTCGCGCAATTTTCAGGTTTACACGGCCGGTCTGCTATCAAGGATTTCCCGACGAAGCGTTGCCGCAAGAATTGAGGGACGCAAATCCCCTGGGAATCTGGCGCATGGTGGACGGACAAATGACCCGAGAGGCGACCTCGCTCGCGCTCTTGAGTCGGAAGTAGCGACTATTCACCGCGAACCTTGCTTACCAATGCGTTCGCCATGCGTATACTCATTCTTCCGCAGTCAGAACCCAGGAAAACGAAATCAGGAGGGGCACAGCATGTCAAAGCTACTTCCAGATTGTTTTCAACATCGGATGTGTGCCTGGTTTCATCCGTCTGCTGATCCGCGACAACAATTCGCTTTGGTCCATTGAGCCCCGAGACGAAAAGCACGGCCAAGCTGCCCCTGTGAGATGCAACGGCATCCGGGCCTATGTTCCGGTCACAGCGCTCGCCGCTGTAGAGGTACGGATTCGGAGTCGTACCCGTGCTGGCGAGCTGAGCACCGAAGGCGTCGAACTGATACGTGTCGGTCACCGTGCCGGCCGTGTTCCCCAGGAACCGGACGTTGCCGTGACCATCATACCGTAGAAGCTCGGCGTCCACGTGCTGCCGAGGAGTTGATTTTCGCTGATCCGTTTCAGGCCGTAGGTATAGGTCCGCGTGACCGAGCCGTTGACCAGTTCGTCCATGACCTGGGAATAGCCGGTCGGATTTGACGTATCCACCAGGTACGTGGTCATGGTGCTGCCCACGGTTTTGCTGACGCGGTTGCCGTCGCCCTCGTAGACATTGACAATCGCACCACTCACGAGCATGCGGTTTTCGAAGTCGTAGGTGTAGGAAATCCCCGTCGAGGAGATCGTGTTGCCATTGTTATCATAGGTATCGGTGGTCAGCCGGTCGTTGGCATCGTAGGAATACGAGTTGCCGCCCGGCCGCGACGGACTAGTCGAGTTCACCGTCTTGCGGTTGCCGACGGCGTCGTATGTGTAGCTTTCTGTGCCATTATTCCCGCCCGGGTCGCTCGCGATCGTTTCGGACTGCAAATGGTAATCGTTGTCGTAGCCATGGGTAACGTTGCGGCCACTGAGTTCAGCGACGGTATGCACGTTTCCGGCTGCCAGGAGAGATTTATATCGTAGCGGCGTCCGGCTGCCTCCAGAACTGGAAGACCCTCGGGAACGACTTCACGGCCAGTGCTGTCCCCTTCGATGACCGCGATCTTATAGTTCGTTAAGGTTCCTCCGGGCTGACGGCGTGGGATGCCAACATCCCAAAGAACTTAAAGGGCGATCTCTGCTTCTGCGTTCAATCGCGTAAGACTAGAAGCGCACCTCGGCCGGGTTTCCATCGAACACGATGTGCTTCTCGGCTTGAAGAAGTTTCACTTCGATATTCCTTCGCAAGGGAGGGAGCAGATGGGAACCCGGCGCAAGATTTAACGTAAGCACGCGTTGTGCGTCATTCCAGTTTAGACGCACACCCATCCATTCACCTTTGCGGTAATTGAAGGAACGGCCATCGTCTTCGTAGAGCAGAAACGAAGCATCCGCGCCGGGATAAATGGAAACGGAGAGCGGTTGATCCACTTGTTCTCCGGTGTACTGCTTCACGGGACCAAGGGGCAAGATGGTTCCAGCCCGCACGAAGAGGGGAATGGTTTCCAGATTAACCGGGCGCATGAACTCGCGGCCGCCTTCGAGTTTCTCGCGCGTCCAGAAGTCGTACCAAAGACCGCGTGGCAGATAAATCTTGCGAGAGTTTGCCCCTTTCTCCAGCACGGGGACCACCAGGATGTCCCGGCCCCACAAGTACTCGTCCTGGCATTCGACTGCCTTTGGATCGTCTGGGTAGTGCAGCCACAACGCGCGCATGACCGGCAGCCCCGTAACCGTGCACTCACGCACGGCGCTGTAGAGGTAGGGAAGAGTCCGATAGCGAAGTTCCAGATATTTGCGGCAGATCGGTTCCACCTGTTCGTTGTGTAGTTGGCTCGCATCTGGAATCGCTGCGCCGTCGTAGTTGCGGATCTCGAGTGGACCGGGGTCGCCGGTATTCCATCCCCAGGGAAGACGCAACTTCCATGTGCGGCCATGGGAGCGGAACAGTGTGCAGAATGCTCCGAACTGAAACCAGCGCAGATACAGCTCGGCCGTGAAGTCTTTTGTAGGGACGAAACCTCCGATATCGGTTCCCCAGTAGGGAATGCCGGTAAGAGATGTGTTGATCGCGATCGGAACCTGCGTCTTGAGTGTCTCCCACTTGGAGTACACATCGCCCGACCACAGAAACGATGCGTAGCGCTGCATGCCTGAGTAGCCGTTGCGATGTAACGCATACGGACGCTCGTTGGGTCTATCGAGCTGCGGACCTTCCCAGTGCATTCGGTTGCGCGCGAGCCGCGAAGGAATGTCCAGCGGGTCGCCTTCGTCGGGCCACCAGCCGTCGACGCCCATCGCGAAATCCTTGCGGTGAGCATCCCAGTAGCAACTCGCCTCTGCCTCGTCGAACTCGGATAACTTGCATGCGTCGTGAACGGATCCTGCAAGTTTGTCGGTCAGGATTACGTCATGCAGTACAACGCGGAAATTGTCTTTGTGCAGTTCGTCGATCATCTTCCGGGGGTCGGGAAATACTTGGGAGTTCCAGGAGAATGAGCCGTTCTCTGTATTCCAGCCCGACGGGCAGAATCCTGTACCCAGGTAAATCAAAGCATCGCAGGGGAGTTTTTTTTCACGGAATGTTTTCGCCTCGGCAAGCACTTCGTCACGGCTCGCAAGCGTCCGATGCGACTGCTGATATCCGAGACTCCAGAGTGGGGGCAGTTCGGCGTGCCCGGTGAGGCGGGCGTATTCGGCCATAATTGTGACAGGATCAGGCGAGGCCACGAAAAAGATATCCAGCGGAAATGGAGTGTCTGGGCTTGCAGGAGTGAACTTGGATTGAGGTCCGGCAAAGTCGAAGGTTCCCAATGGTTGATGAAAGAAGATCGCCCAACCAGCAGTGCCGATGATCCAGGGGATGGGAACGCGAGCGCCGTGGGTTTCGAGCTTATAGCCGCCCTGTCCATTCATCATGGTGTCGACGGAGCCGCGCCGGTCAAATTGAGGACCGCCTTCTCCAAGACCGAGCAGAGGGGATTCTCCGGTCGCGAAGGAGACAATGCCGGTGGCGCGGTCTACTGAAAGTGTTTGGATCTCGACTCCGCCGGCGGTTGAGATCGTAAAAGACAAAGGATCGAGAGACGCGCGAACCCTCAGGTTGCCGGATTGAATCGTTTGCCCCAGTTTCTTGCCACGCAGTCTTGCGACTGGAGTCCCCCAGGATTCGCGCACGAGTGCGCCATAGAAAGGAATCTCTGCCGTTTTTCCGTTCTTGATAGGGAGGACCCCCAATCGGACAGTCTGTGCGCTCACGGTGGCGATTTGGACTTCGCAGTCTTGGCTAACGGCTGCAGTGGGCGGCTCCCCGACGAACTTCTCGGTCGGCAAAACCAGCGTCGCCGATATTGCGGCGAATTGTTGCAGAAGACGGCGTCTACTCCAGTGTTCGTTCATTTTGCCACCTGAAGGTCAGTTGGTTAGTGGGAGTCGCGAGCGACGCGTGAGCCACTGCGTCCGACGAGAAAATCGAGATCAGCTCCCAAGTGTGCTTGCTGCACGTGCTGGATATAAAGTCTCTCCCAGCCGCGTTCAGGAAGAGCCGGAGGTTTCCATTGCGCGCCGCAGCGACCAGCCCAGCCGTCCCAGAGCTGAGACTTGTTGTTTCTTCTCTTCGTTCAAGACATTGGCCATGCCCACGGAGCCTACAAGCCTCCGCGGGAATCAATGTCCCGGACGCTACTCTCGTTGGCCGGTTTTCAGGTGATACTCAGTGGCCGGTTTTGGGTGATCGCTGAAGTGGCTGAGAGTTTGTTTACGAGATCGTGTGTCACCAAACAGGGTGGCTGTTGACGTTTTCCCTTCGAAAGCATAATGCTGACATCCTCCCTCAACTCTACAAAACCGATTGAAAGTCTGGCAGATCTTCCAAGGTCATGTGGTTACTACTTTTGCCGTGTTACAAATTCCGAACTCTGAGAACAGGGCCGGAAAAATAGCAGCCCGCCTGTCCGGGTCGCTTTGACTATTAATTCATGGCACCTTCGCGCTCTAAGTCATGGCACTTTCGCGATATAACCCAGGTGTGGTAAACAAGGGGCGAATGATACCGTGAACTGACACGACTAGCTAGGGCGTACGAGAGCGGCGACTTGGCGAACGCATTGGTTTAGTACCGCGACGTCGTGACCGTCCAGCACGTCGCGCGGCGGCTGGTGAGCGGCAGACTCTAGCGACTGACGCCGAAGCCGCAGTCATTCTGACTGTGCAACTCTCCGGCCACTAGTACTACTGTGTTATAAAAAGGGAGCTCCACAAAAAGGACAACCGGGGAGTTGACGGAGCAGAATGCGTGCGATGGTTTGTCGAAGCGTAGCAATGGACCAAGGGTTATGCCGCCCCAGGCGCACCGGGCGAACCCCGAGGGCGGAACTTGAGCGGCATTGCGACGACGGGTAAGTCCACTTGAACGGCGCGAGCGGAGGGGGAAAAACGGCTCCGTTCGGCCACCAGGAACCCATAGGCCGCAATACACAGAGTGGCGTGATGGTGAAACCCGCGCCAGCCTCGTCCTTCATAGTGGCCCAGTCCGAGTTCTTGTTTCAGTTCTTCGTAATCACGCTCGATGATCCAGCGCTGCTTGGCCAAACGCACCAGATCGGAAAGGTTCGTGGAGGCAGACAAAGTAGACAACCAGTACTTGGTCGGTTCGGTTTCTAGCTTCGGCCACTCGATCAGCAGCCACTCCTCGGGGCGTAGTTCGCTGCTCCAGTAATCGCGATGGGCCGCACGCACGCGCACCGCCGCAAAACGGGAACGGAGGGGTTTACGAGTTCCTTCCCGCCAGCGCACCGTCTTCCAGGCGTAGGCAGGCAAGCTCATCGCCAATTCGCGCACTGCCACCGGAGCATGCTTGTCATCACGGCGTAACAGCTTGGTGGGACGTCCGATTCCTTTCCACTTCTGTTTGGGTAGCGGTGCCTGGCCTGGTTTCCACACACTCACCGAGGACTGGATACCCACTACGTACAGCAAACCTAATTCGGTGACGCCGTCGCGAAATCCGGTGTCGTTGCCATAGGCGGCGTCGGCCAGCACGGGAGCGGTGGGGATCTCTCGGTCCAGGGCGGTGCGAACTTGTTGCAAAGCAATTTCTGGCTTGGTTTGAAATCGGATTTCCGGCGGTACCCCCGTGGCCTTTCTCCGCTGCTTGTCCTGCGTCCACACTTCGGGTAAGTAGAGGCGCCAGGCAATCGGCAAGCTCATCTCTGCGGTGCTGAGCGACAAACTCACCGCCACCCGGCAGTTTTCTTGCTTGCCCACCTGCCCACAGTACTGACGCGTGACTCCCACCGATTCCTTTCCTTTTTTCACCATCCCCGTGTCATCGACCACCCAAGCTACGACCGATCCGTGCTTCTGCATCGCCGGCAAAGCGTACTGGCGCACTGTTTCCAAAAGATCTTCATCGCTCCACGGGGCATGCGCGACCACATGGTGCAACGACTGATGGGTCTGGCGCACGTTGTCGGGACAGAGGCGGGCCGCCATCGGTTCTACACTCTTGCGTTCCCCGGGAAGAAGCAAGCCCGTGCAATAGGACTTCAGAGGGACCACCCGATCCAAGTGCCCCGCGGCGTGCGCCAGGCGATCCAAATAAGCCGCGAAGCGTTTTTGCTGGGCGCCTGGCGCAACAGAGTTGGCGCTCATGACCCGCAACTTATCATTCGAGAAGGCTGACCGATAAACTTTTTCAGTCGAAGGTATTCAGTTTATAACACAGTAGTACTAGCGGCGGCTAGTCCCAACCAACACAGTATCATTAATCGAGTACGGCTATAGGGCCGCCCGTGCATAACCTATCTGCTGATGCTGGAAGATCCGCATCGTTTTCGCAAGAGCCGCGATGGGGCTGCTATATGGGGCTACAACCGGGACGGCGAAACTCGGGGCAGAGCGAACCGCAGTTGCACATCGGCAAGGAAGGAGACCGGTATCTGAACGTTGCAGGTGCAGGGTGCGCACCTACATTTTAGGTCCGTTTGGAGCGGACAGCGATCTGCGGCGCCGGGAGCTGAAGCTGGCCGAGCGTGGCGGGAAGAATGGGAAGAAGAGCCGTAATTGCTACGGCACAAAAGCTAGCGGTTTTGCTGCACCGATTGTGCTATTCGGCCATTCTCCGGATCAGGACAGGATGGTCCAACTTGTACCGTCCCACTCGAACGGTCAACGCTCCATGAACAACAAATCTGACAATGCGCTCCAAAGCTGATCGAGATTGACGGGCTTAGACAGAAAATGGGCGACACCCAACTCCGAAGCGACTTGGCGCACATCCGAGTCACCGCTACCGCTTACAACCACGACCGGAATGCGCTGAGTCTTGGTAGAGCGCCTGAGCCTTTTGAGCACTTCTATTCCTGAGCCACCGGGCATATTTATGTCAAGGATTATGGCATTTGGCGCGGTACGCAAAGCGACCATCCCTGCCTGCAACGCATCTTGGGCCACCACCACCTCGAAGCCCTTCTGTTGCAAAGCCCTCGTGAGTAGCGTCACTTGGAAATGGGAGTCATCTGCCACGAGAATCTTCGACATATAGTATGTTGTTATCGTGCCACTCTTGAAGCAATACGCTTGCTACGGGCTGTCACTGAGTGTAACCAGATTCCCAGACGGCAGCTCGATCCCTTGCTGTTTCTGCCGGCTACACCTTAGCGGACTTAGATCGGGATCAAGGCTTTTTGAACCGGTGCCTGCTTTCAAGCCACATATGCAGAACCTGGAGGTCGTCGGGAGCAATTCGGACAAACTCGCAACCTGCGGCCCCATACGGCCGAGTCCACAAAACACGGGCCTGGATGTAAATTTCGCTCCCTAATCCTGGCAACGGTACCCGAAAAGACAAAATGCTCCCGATTGCCAGCTTCTCCGTGGTAGTGAGGCCAACTCCACCCTCGCCAATGTTCGTGACTGTCACGGATAGGATCCTGCCCTTCTCGTCAGTGGCCAAGAGAGCCGTCATGAGAGCGAACCTAGTGTGTTTCCGATGGTCCTGCAACATTCTGGAATAGGCTGCTTTCAATGACCTCGCCCCGGATTCAGACGATACAGGCTTTCGCAGAATGACGTGGACACCAGGTATGGCACAATCCACGGTTGAAACGGCAAGAATTGTCGGTTTCTGCCGCATACTAGACTCGCAGATCTGATGTATCAGTTCCGAAGAATGCTCGCTCTCCAAATCAATCACGATGAGGTCCGTGCCGCCATCTGTCAATAAATTGGCAGCGATCGAGGCGTTCGCGCACACCTTCGTACGAATAGAGAAATCCTGCAGTATCCGATCCATGGTTCCGAACACATCTGGGTCATGGGAAACAAGCAGACATTCAAATGGTACCTCTGATTTCATAGTGCGCCTTTTTCAGATCCTCTCCCGACCTCGAGGGCGCAACGGTTTCCGCACAAACAACTCACACGCCTTTCCCCATTGCGTTCTCTTCGTTCCTTCACCTTCCACATTCAATATGCCTCAATGCGATTTCTGCCATTCTCCTTGGCACGATACAGTGCAACGTCCGCCTCATTCAGAAGGACCTCGACGCTTGCGTTCTTGTCGCCCCCAGCACAAGTAACGCCCATGCTCACCGTGATTTCCACAAATCCTTTAGGGGACATGACTCCGCTGGCGGAAACCATCCGCCCAGTTTCTTCTGCTCGACGAACGGTCGTCGCCAAGTCACAGCCAGGCAAGATCAGCAAAAACTCTTCTCCTCCGTAGCGCCCCGCTCCGTCGTAGATCCTCAGGTCGGATTTGAGCCGACCGGCCACTTCTTTTAGTACAGCATCTCCGGCCGAGTGCCCAAGAGAGTCATTCACATTCTTGAAGTGGTCGATATCGGCGAGGATAATTCCGACGGGGCTGGTTTCACGCTTTCCGCGAACTAATTCGCGACCGAGCAAGGCAACGATTTCTCCCCGATTCAGCAGCCCAGTGAGAAAATCGTAGGTCGCCGCAACTCGGAGTGATTCTCGCGCGGATACCAGTTCGCGCTGGAGATCGAGGATTCTCTTTCCCCCCAATAAACGTGCTTCTAATTCTGGGGGATGAAATGGCTTTACGAGGTAGTCGTCGGCGCCTGCTCGGATACCCTCCACAAGGTCGTCTTTTCCGTCCTTGCCAGTAAGCAGCAATATATAAGTATAAGCCGACTGCGCCTGGGCCTTGCGTATTCTGCGACAGAGTTCGACTCCCTCAATCTTTGGAAGAACCCAGTCCAGCAGTGCCAGTCTTGGCGCATCCGGCGCTTGGAGCAATTCCCATGCGGCTGCACCGTCATTGGCGATTTGAAGATCGAAGCCCCATTCCTTGAGATGACCGCTGATAACGTGTCGATATACCGCGGAGTCTTCCGCCAGCAGAATCTTCATTGGTGATTCTTGCTCGCGTGATTCTCTCCGACCGACGGGAATCGCATTGCACTCTCCTGATCTCGACGAAACAACCCCCTCGCCGCTCGCATCTGCAAGCGTGAGAGCTCCACCACCCTTTTTCGGTGCCATTTTCATACTCTGATTAATGGTTTCTTTACTTGCATCTTGTGCTTCAGCCAGTCATGCAAAATGTTTACATCGACAGGCGGGATACGAAGAAACTCGCAACCGACTCTTCCGAACTCCCGCGTCCACAGGACGCGGGCTTGGATATTAATGTCTCTCTTCGCACCAGGCAATAAAAGCCGAAATGACAGTCCATCTCCGACAATGAACTCCTCCTCGCTACGAAGTCCTACTCCGCCGTCGCCAATATCCGTGATGGTCACAGGCACCGTTCGGTTTCGGTGGTCCGTCGCTACAACCGACATCATGAGGGCGTATCTTGCATGACGGCGGTAGTCCTGCAACATTCGGGAATAAGCGACTTTCAGAGACTTCCTGCCGGATTCATCCGTAACGGGCCTCCTAAGGACTACGTGAACACCCGGCGCACTGCGGTCCTGAGGAGAAATCGCGACGACGGTTGGTTTCTGCCTGCCTGACCTCCAGATCTCGTGCAAGAGCTCGGACGAAGCCTCCTCCTCCCAATCGATCACGACCAGGTCCGTACTCCCTTTCGACAAGAGGTTAAGGGCCTTTGACGAACTCAGGCAGACGTTGGTACAGATCGACAGATCCCGCAGTATTCGACTTAGGGTGCTAAACACTCCCGCATCGTGGGTAACAAGTAAGCACTCAAACGCCATGTCTGGTGTCATGCCCGACCTTTTGCGAACTTATCGCGACCAAAGATCAACAATCCAATCAGTGAAGAAACTGCGCTGGCTCCGCATCGCGATTTCGCTCTCAGCTGCCATTAACGAGGAGGGATCCGGAGGAACTCGCCTTAGCTTTGGCCGGTGCCACACCCTCCAGAGTTCTCTTCACGATGTGAAGGAGCGACTCCGCGTTTTGATCCAACTCCATTTTCGATTTTTCGAAGTAGGCAGTTGCGCCTTCCATCAGGAGCTTGGCTTCGTTCTTCTGGGGAAGACTGCTCAAAACAATTACGGGAATTGACGCAGTGAGAGGGCCTTTCCTCAGTGCGAGGAGAACTTCTACCCCTCCGAGCCTAGGCAGCAGCATATCCAACAGAATGAGGTCGGGAATCCTGGCGCGCGCTATCCGCAATGCTTCTTCCCCGTCGCTGGCGGTGACTACGCTGTATCCCGCTCTGGCCAATGCCTTTTCGGTCGCCCTTCGCATGAACCTGCTGTCGTCAACTAAGAGGATCGATTTCAAGGGAACTCCCGCTCCATTTGTTCGCACTCCGGCAGCCAAAACCTTCGCCGCTAAGCCACTAATTTTCAGGTATTTGCGATTGGTCAGTAGGTGGCTCCGTCCAGAATCTGGACATCCGCCCCTACTCAAGACAACAACGGGAACTAACACAAGTGAAGCGGACTGCCGCTGGAAGAAACACGTGCAGCACGAGCTCGGAAGCGGAACGCCGTAAGCCGGAGCTAAAGCCCCGCGAGTGATTGAATTGAGGCGCTGTGTTCAGGGCAGCATCGAAGATGTCGTGGTTGGTGTGGAATTGGGTTGAGTGGCGTTGCCACTTGGCAAACGGATGGCGGCGCTCGCGCAGGCTGGCAGGAAAGTCGCGAGTGTCGGCGCGGCTCCCCCCACCATCCCGCAGCGGAGTGACGGTCACCTCGATCAAAGTCCGTCTTAAGATTCCGTCCAGGCCACGGTAGAAGAACGCCAGACGGTGATCGCGCCTCACGGGTCGATAGTATTGCCCGTGGACTTTCCGTCGTGCTCCGCGCACTTGGAATACATCCACGAAGTCTGCGTCGAAGCACAATTCCAGGGACAGATCCCCGGGGTTCAGGTTGAAGTTCAGGAACGTTAAAACGGTCAAAAAGCACGCTTCGGCTTGAAAAACGCCTTGGACTATCTGATCGGCGAGAAGCTGTTCACCTTCGTGACGGCATCGCAGCGGGATCCCGACTTTGCCGCATAGTTGCCGGCGTTTGTCACCCTCATCCGGCGGCTGTTTGCACCCGGCGAAGTCCGCGAGTATCTCAACCACCTGGAGCAAACGAAGTTTTTGGCTCCGCCGCCGCCGGATATAGATGATGGAGATCAGGAAGAACCTTGGCCGGCGAACCCCGTTCGAGCCGCAGAGGAACTGTTGCGCTTTTCCCGCATCCGGCAACTCCTTCAGCTCTAGCCGCCGTCCGCCGGAGAGCCCTGGCGAAGCTCAAGAAAAACCAGCTCCGCGAAGAGCGAATCCACGACGAAGTCATCGTGGACACTTATGGGCCGGAAGAGCAGGCTCTGGGCTGGTATTACTACTTGGAAAACAAAATGAGGTTCCCCTTCCAGGCCAAGTGCCTCGCTGCCAAGGTCGTCTCGCCACTCAGAAAGGGAGAGGTCGTCGAAGTCCGGCGCCTAGCGGCCGAAGATGCCTGTGCCAGCGACATGCTCGTGCTCATCCGCTGGCAGGGCCGGAACCTAGCCGTTCCTCTCTCCCAACTGGCCGCGGTGGATGCGGACGAGTCGACCGCCGAAACCATCGGCGACTGGCATTACTGGGTGGCGCAAGGCTACCGCTTCTGAAGCAGACCAGTAGCAGACCAGTTGGGTCTGAGCCACGCAGGTCGGATCGCAGGGGTAGAATCGAGGACGCGTATGACCAAACGTCAGTCAAAATCGCAACCCACATGGACCGATGTCAAAGTAAAACTCGCGGATTTTGACCGGGCAGCGTTGCTGGGTTTGATTCAGAGTCTGTACACTGCGCACAAAGATAATCAGACGTTTCTTCATGCCCGCTTTGGTTGGGCGAGGACGTGCTGGAGCCGTACAAGAAAATCATTGATCGGTGGCTTTGGCCTGACGTGCTCCGGAAGCAGGACACCTCTGTCTCCCAAGCCAAGCGGGCCATCTCCGATTACAAGAAGGCAGTTGGCGATCCCGAGGGACTGGCAGAGTTGATGGTTTTCTACTGCGAGCAGGCCGCTGGGTTCTGCAGCGACGTTTGCAATGATGATGAGGGATACTTCGATGCACTGGTGCGCATGTTCGAGCAGGCCCTCAAGTTCGCAAACGCACTATCCGTCGACCGCCGGAGCGACCTTGTCGCCAGGTTAGATCGTGTGCGGGTCATCAGCCATGAGTTTGGCTATGGCGTCGGAGATGAGATGGATTCCCTTCTTTCGAAGCACACGCGGCGTTGCGGCTGATGCTCCGTGAGTCCCGTAATGGAAGAACTACCCGAGTTGCGCAGGCTTGCCGAAAACACACGATGCTAACAGCCTAGTAATGGTTACTCTGCGACAGGCGACTAGTCCTGCAGGATCCACTCCGTCGTTCGCTCGGTGAATTCAAACGCATAGCGCTGCCACGGAGTATTTGGAGCTTCCTTGCGCACCACGCGGACGCGACCTACGTAGTGCTCGTGACCTGCTCCCGAAAGGAAGACCTCTAAGGAAGAATCTGGCGACAGAGCGAGAGGCAGAGTGCACAAGAATCCGCCTGCGCTCACGTTTTCCGTCGTAGTGAGCTGTTCAAATGACCGCTGGGCAGCATCCGTACCCTTCAGCTTCAAGATCAGCTTCATGCGCACCCGCACGTGAGCCCGACGTTCCAAGGGTCTGGTTTGCAATTCTGAGGCGAGCCGGCTTTTCAGTTTCGCAAAATCAATAGGCTTTTCGAAATATCCTGCAGCCCCTAAATTGCTCATGTAATCGCGGTACTTGCTTGCTGACTCGCCGGTCACGACGAAAATCGGGATTCGCGCGGTATAACTCAAGTTATGAAAGCTCTGGCACAGCTCGAAACCAGAACAGTCCGGCATCATCAGATCGAGCAAGATCGCCCGAGGCTTGTGTTCCAGAGCGAGCCCCAAAGCTTGTATCGGATTCCCCGTGTCGATCGTCTCGTACGTGTCCGATAATCGCATCTTGAGCATCCCGCGCATGGCGTCGTCGTCGTCAACTACCAAAATTTTCTCCACTGCCTTCCTCCTACGTGCCAAGTCATCGTTTGTCCGGCGTCTCTAATCGGCTCCGGTCAGGACCGCGCTCCTGTCAAGCGCCTCCCGAATCTTGCGAGCCAGGGCTTCTCGGGTAAATGGTTTCGGCAGAAAGAAACTTCCTTCCGCTAGAACGCCATGTTCGCCCACGGTCTGGCCCGTGTACCCGGACATGTAAACCACTCGCGTCCCCGGACGATGCTTGATTAGGCGGTCGGCCAAGTCTCGTCCACTCATACCGGGCATCACAACGTCAGTCAGGAGCAGATGGATTGTCCGTTTGTACTCCTGACTTATTTTCAAAGCTTCGACCCCGCTTTCGGCCTCAAGCACGTCATATCCGCACCGCTCCAGAAGGTGGCGGCTCAACTGGCGGAGAGATGTCTCGTCTTCTACCAATAGCAAGGTCTCCGTTCCGTGAAGAGAGGGCGGTAATTCTGCTGTCTGTTTTTGCGGATCGACGGCAACGTCCACTTTCGGAAGATAGATTTTGAAAGTTGCGCCTGCTCCTGGCTCGCTGACAACATCGATGTAGCCGCCACTCTGCTTAACCACCCCATACACCATCGACAGGCCGAGGCCGGTACCTTTTCCCTTTTCCTTGGTAGTGAAGAAAGGCTCGAAGACCCGGGCGCGTGTCGTTGCGTCCATACCTACGCCGGTGTCGGCAACGGTGAGCAGGACATAGTCTCCCACCAACACCGGATAGGGATAGCGGCGAATAAAAGCTTCATCCATGTGGAAGTTGCAAGTATTGAGTCGGAGCTCACCGCCCTTGGGCATGGCATCCCTTGCATTCACTGCCAGGTTCATGATGACTTGTTCGATTTGTCCTTGATCGGCCTTGATGCGCACCAGCGCCGGATCGAGCCCCGTCTTAAGCTGAATGTCCTCGCCAATCAGTCGTTTCAGCATCTTTTCCATGTCCTTGACCACAACATTCAGATCCAGCACCCTGGGATCCATCACCTGCTGCCGACTGAACGCCAAAAGCTGCCGCGTGAGCCCGGCAGCGCGATGGCCCGCCTTCAACATCTCGTCAACACAACTGCGCAACGGATTATCTTCCGGCGTGCCCTCTTGAACGACTTCTCCGTAACCAATGATCACGCCAAGCAGGTTGTTGAAATCGTGTGCTACGCCTCCGGAAAGACGCCCCACCGCTTCCATCTTCTGCGACTGCCGGAATTGCTCTTCCAGATGCTTGCGTTCCGTTACGTCACGATTCACAACCACCAGTTTCTCGACCAGTCCGCCCTTTAAAATCGTGCTAGATCTGGACTCGAGAGTGCGCCAACTTCCGTCCTTGTGCCGCATGCGGTATTCCAGGTTTGTGCCGGTGCCTGTGAGGCACGCATCGGCCGCTGCCTTCATTACTTTTTCCCTGTCTTCAGGATGAATCTGGGCCACGGCCGTCGTACCTCCGAGCTCCTGCGGCGTGTATCCCAGAATTTTCTCGTACGAGGGACTGTTGTAAAGCCGCCGGCCTCCGGTATCCACTACGGCAATCATGTCGGCGGCGCTTTCCGTGATGAGGCGGAACAGTTCTTCGCGTTCCACCAACTGCTTTCGTACTGCCTGGATCTGGAAATGTTGGTAGACCGTATAGATGTCAAACAGCAACACCATTCCGACGAGGCCAAGAATCGTGTCGCCGAGGGGCGACAAGTTCAGTTCCGGATGGTGAACATGAAGCCCAGGAAAGCCAAACGAAACAATGCCGCTGGTAAGAAGCAGAGTGATAAGGACGGCGCACATCCACAGCCACCAATCGCGCCCCTCAATGAGCCGCATGCGGTCGCGCAGGCTGGATCCGTCCATAGCTAGTATTTCTGGAGCTGAAGACCCAGCGGTTTCTTTCGAGGAGAGGCCCATGATTCCTTTCTGCGGGCATGCAAATCCGGCTTCGCGGCCCACCTGCAAGATGACTTTGTTGGGAGAGGACATTAAAACAGAAGCATGAATGGTACCATTTCGTTCCGAGACGGCAATCCGAGCGATGTCGCTCGGGCCCTTTATCGTCAGTCCTTTGCGGGAAGAGTGCTGTGAAGGTTCAAGTGCTGGCAACACTGGAAGTGTCCAAGCGCTGGAATCCCGTCCAATTCTTGGATTTCCGTCCCTCGGTTGACTTAAGGAAGGAGGCTCCCGTCATGTCCAAGACCGGGACAGTATTCCAGAATCGAGCCTCGGTTCAAGCAATCACCCGCAAAGAGCCTTGAACCGATCACTCCCTAAGTTCCTCAGGGTTTTAGGGTTGCGCGCCATCCCTCACAGCAAAGATCTTCGGCAATAATCGTGCAATCACTGCGGCGTGAAAGAACTGAGAACGGCTCCGCCTTGCCGCTTGCTAAAACCAAACCATTCCAAATGCGAGGGACAGTGATGCAACTTAGGAGCGTTGTGTGGGTGCTCTTTTCGTTCGTGTTGGCAGCAATGGCATCTTTCGCGCAGCAGGCGGGAAGATTGCCGTCGAATGCCGTCACTCCTTTGGGGGAGCATAACAACACGAACTACGGCAAGCTGCCACTGGTATTCGAAGCAAACCAGGGTCAGGCTGACCCGCAGGTCAGGTTTCTGTTCCGCGGCAGCGGATACACGGCGTTTCTCACGCCAGGCAGTTTAGTTCTTTCTTTACGTCCAGCCAAAGTTGCGCCAATCCAACCAATAGGCAACAGGGCTCGCGCTAGCAACGTTGTGCCCCCCGCGACCACCATGCAGTTCCGGCTGTTGGGAGCGACCAAGAATCCGGTCGTTGTGGGGGAGAATCAACAGCTCGGTAGAGTAAATTACTTCATTGGCAATGACCCCGCAAAGTGGCGCACCAATGTGCCGACATATAACAGGGTTCGCCTCAAGAATGTGTATCCGGGAATTGATCTGGTGTATTACGGCAACCATCAGCAATTGGAGTACGACTTTGCGATCTCGCCGGGAGCAGACCCTAGCCGGATCCAATTTGAAGTCTCGGGCGCTAGTCAGATCGAACTAGACGCGGACGGTAACTTGGTTCTGCAGTCCGGCAGCGGCGAGCTCCATTTCCGGAGTCCGGTCGTCTACCAGGAATCCCAGGGCTTGCGCGTGCCCGTGTCGGGCTCTTATGTCCTGAGCGATCCAACGCATATCGCGTTTCATGTCGCTCAATACGATCCCAATAAGCCGCTAGTCATCGATCCTGTGTTGGTGTACTCCACCTATCTGGGCGGAGCTGGGACTGACCAGGCTTCCGGAATCGCCGTGGACAGCACTGGCAGTGTCTATGTCGCTGGGTACACAGACTCGACCGATTTCCCGCTGGCAACTCTAGGATGGCTCCCCGCCGGCGCGCCCCACGTCTTCGTGGCGAAGCTTGATCCAACAGGATCCAATCTCGTGTATGCGGACTATATCGGGGGCAACGGAGAGGATTATGGCTTCGCACTCGTGCTGGATAGCGCGAACGACGTGTATGTAGCCGGCAGCACAAATTCGAGCGATTTTCCCGTGTTTAATCCGTATCAGGGCACCTATCCGGGGGACTTCAATGCGTTTCTGACGCAGATCTCAGCTGACGGTTCCTCGTTATTGTACTCAACTTACCTCGGAGGAAATGGTCAGGACATACCGTCCAGCGTTGCCATTGACAGTTCGGGCTACGTGTTTGTCGCGGGGAATACCACATCTACCGATTTTCCAATGGCCAACGCCTATCAGGCCTCCGCATCTCCAAACCAGGGGGGACTCACCGGAAACTATGGTTTCCTGACCAAATTCAGCCCGGATGGATCGAATTTGGTCTACTCCACCTATCTGAGTGGCAATTCCAATGTCGCCCTCAACTGTGGGGGCACTCCCTGCTGGGCTGCGCCCCTCAGCGCAATCAACGGAATCGCGGTGGACACCGAGGGCAATGCCTATGCTGCCGGTATCACCAACACCTACAATTTTCCAACTACGCAGGGTGCATATCTGACGACAGACTCGACGCAACTGAATGCCACCGTCGGATTTGTGACCAAATTCAACGGTTCGGGAGCGCTCGATTACTCCACATACTTTTATGAGACCAGCGGCAGCCTGACAAATATTAAGGCAATCGCAGTGGATAGCTCAGGTTCGGCGTATGTCACCGGCGTCGCTTCGAGTGATGGGACTTTTCCAATTACGTCAACCAGCATCTGCGACCCCGGCATTTACGGATCGGGATGCGGCTACGCCTTCGTGACCAAGTTCGATCCGGCAGCTTCAACGTTGCTCTACTCGACCTTCCTGGGACCCAACAACTATGCCAACCCGCAAGCGATTGCGCTCGATGCAAACAACGATGCTTACGTGGTGGCGTCGACGTCGAGCAATTCGTTTGGCATCGTCAATGGCATCGAGCCTTACATGAACGGAAGTGACCTTTTGCTGGTGGAAATTGATCCATTGGCGAGTACGCAGATGTTTGCCACTTACCTGGGTGGGAGCGCAGATGACTCTCCCGCTGGCATCGCTCTCGATTCCAGCGGCAACCTCTACATTGCGGGTTCCACCGACTCAACCGATTTCCCAGTCACGCAAGGTGCTTTCCAAAATACGCTTGCATGCAACCCCGTCGCCTTCGCGCTTAAGATCCGACCGAACTCAACATCCAAAGGATGCAACCCCGACGCCTTCGTGCTCAAGATCGGACTGAACTCAGCACCATCCGTGTCCGTGAGTCCCGATTCTCTGCAGTACTCTGTGCAGGCCGTTGGCTCGACCAGCCAGCCGCAAACGGCTCTCCTCCGCAACATGGGCAGTTCGCCGTTGGCCATTTCATCGATCACGGCTGGCGGAGACTTTGCGGAGTCGGACAGTTGCGGGACCAGCGTACCCGCCGCCGCCAGCTGCACGTTTTCTGTGACTTTTATCCCCAGCGCAGCGGGGCCCCGCTCCGGATCAATCCTGATTCAGGATAACGCCGCGGGATCGCCCCATGTCATCAACCTGAATGGCAGCGGCTCTGGTCCGGCTGCCGCCCTGAGTCCCGCAAGCCTGGCTTTTTCAGCTCAACCGGTGGGAACCTCCAGTGCGGCGCAGGCTGTGACCCTCACCAACACCGGCAACGCAACGTTAAACGTCAGCAACATCCAGATCACCGGAGACTTCGCCCAAATCAACAGCTGTCCCTCCACATTGGCTTCCAACTCCAGTTGCACCCTCAACGTTACCTTCACGCCGACAGTGACTGGAACTCGGAACGGAACCCTAACCATCAGCGACAACGCTCCGGGTAGCCCTCAAAGTGTGACTCTTACCGGGATGGGCTCAGCGGCATCTGCCCCCATCGCCACGGTGACCCCCACCAACTTGGTCTTCTCCGGCCAGCAAGTGGGAACCTCCAGTGCGGCGCAAGCTGTGACTCTGACCAACACCGGTAGCGCAGCCTTGAGCGTCAACAGCATCCAGTCGACGGGGGACTACGCGCAAACCAACACATGCCCGGCCACGTTGGCCGCTAGCTCCAGTTGCGCGATCAATGTCACGTTCACTCCCAGAACTTCTGGAACCCGCAGCGGGACTCTGACCATCAGCGACAACGCTCAGGGCAGTCCTCAAGTTGTGAACCTTGCTGGAGCAGGCACGGATTTCAGCCTCTCAAGTTCTCTGAGCAGCGCTACTCTGAAAGCCGGTGGCACCGCGACATATCAGATGGCTGTCTCTCCGGTGGGTGGTGCATTCACCAGCGTCGTCAAACTGAGCTGTAGTGGAGCGCCAGCGTTGACGACTTGTAAGGTATCGCCGAACACTGTGACTCCGAACGGCAGCGCAGCAACGGCAACGTTGACGATTACCACTACGGCGTCCGTGGCGCAGGCGGTTCCGCTTCGTTCATCGCAGGGCCGGACAATCTATGCGATCTGGATGCCGTTGCAGGGGGTTGGCTTATTCGGAATGATTCTGGCTGGCTCCGGTGCTCGATCGAGAAAATTTCGGGCGATCCTCCTGCTGGTTCTGATGGCTACAGCGTTGATGTTGATGATTGGTTGCGCCGGAGGAACCGGTATCACTACGCCACGCCAGTCTGGAACCACTCCTGGGACCTACACGATCACGGTTACGGGAACTTCGGGAGCTTTGCAGCACTCTTGCCCCCTAACACTTGTCGTCCAGTGAAGTCAGGAAACAAATGCTGGCCTAGTTGCATGTGGCCATGTTTTGACCCACGCCTTGAAGGCTTATGATGGAGTTGGCAACCAGAGGCAGGCTCCAAAACTTGCTGTGATGTTTGCGCAAGTAGTACGCCGCAAATACAGAACTAACGCTTTTAACGGATGCGACAGCGTAGGCACGCCCAACCGTCGGGTGAGTTCCATACAAGTAAGCCGATTGAACCTCCACATTGCAGACTCCCTTTTTCCCGGCAAGCCAATTCTGGCGTGCGAACAACGTCGTGTATGAATCGGCGAACGTACTGCCAGTAGAGATAAAGGCCAGGCTAACGAACTTCGTGTCGATCGGCTTGGTCTCGCGGCTGGCCGCCACAATCTTAGGCGCCTGGACTGGCGTTGCGGCCTCGATCATCGCCGCATCGGCCCGCGTGGAGCTGCTGGGGGCTTCCGGAAGCTCTGCAGCCATCGAGATCGTAACCAGCGCCAGCACGACAACAGTGGCGTGCAGTGTCGATCTCATCAGTGTTGTTGGCTTGCGTGCACCCGGCGCGACGGTGGCGTGCAGGTGGCTGGTCTTCGTGGCCGAGTCCGATGATTCATTACGATAGGTCATGGTCTAAAGATAGGCGCACACGCTGCAGCGCACAATGGCGAGACCGTAATAGAAGGTAGTAACGTATGGTAACCAGCCGGTTGTGCCATAGCCGTCTGAGGTTCCGGCAGCCTCACCGAGCCACAGTAGCAATACGGCTCGTGCTCAACCCCAACGCCGCCATCTACTGGGATCAGCCCATCCGACGGTCGTCTGGGCCAAAAGTTCTTCCGTTCTGCGCGACTGCCGTCCAGAATTTCCCGCACTTTCCGCGTAAGGGCATCCTTTAGTGAACGGCTTGTTAAAGGGAAGGCGATGTAAGATTGGAGCACGCCGTGCCGAACCACGGCGTGGTCTGTGTAGCCGGAGATGTACCCGCACTTTCGTCCACGGCGGTCGAGAAAATAGTCGTCCCGCCAGGGCGCAGCCCGTCGATTCTTATGCAACACAACGTCAGTAATGAGCAGGAAGATCTCTGCGCTCGACAGCAGTCCGGAGCGCCGCCTCTACGCCCGCCGAGGTATTTTTTTCCGATGCGATATACGAGTCAGACGCTAGGCGGGCCGAATCCGGGGTGGAACCGTCCGAGCGGACCCCAGAATATTTGAATTGGGTCGCACAGCAAACCTTGCGCGACTACCGAGAGCAATATCCGCACCGCCGCCGAATGAATGCACTGGCCCGACGCGGAGCACGCCGTAATCAGCGACCTGGGAACTTCGGCAAAGATCTTGAGCACAATGTTTCGGCGTTGTGTCATGAGTGTCATTGATGCTCTTGAAACGGTCCAGATCGGGTTGGATACCAAGTGAAGGCAGCAAAATATCTCATGAAAGAGGAGACCACCGAAAGGAACTGAATTGCGCAGTAGATCGAAGGGCGGCCCACATGCCCTCCCTTGAAGAGCGAGTGGGAAGAAAAGGTGGTCTCAAGGGGAAGCCGCACCGGTGCGCCATCGGCGCTTCAACAGCCGTGGCGGTCATATTCTTCAAGATGCCCCGCGTTGGCTGCCATTCGTTTTGGGTACGGCGTTGCTTTCGACGTATTAAAAATAGCGGACTCTTTTTGTTCGAAAGAGGCTTGCAGAACAGCATTGAACCGGTGGCGCCGCGGAAGCTGTCCAGCGATTGCTGAGAAACGTTTTGTTTTTCGCCGATGATCCTGAACGGGTGGAACTGGTGTTTTAGGCGGCGTGCGAGTTTGCCAGCTTGGTTCCCATCCGCCCTCAATCTGAAGAAAACAGGCACGTAGAGTACACAGTACACCGTGGCTTTCTCTAGGTGGGGCAACCGGCGTGCCAAACCGTCACTGGGCAAATAGCCTGCAAATTGTTGGCGATAGACGGGGCATCATGCCGGCCGGCTTTTGCTGCCTGTTGGATGCTCGGAAAAATGTTTGAAAATGCGACTGGCCTGACAAGAACGATGTTCATTGTTTTTCAGGGGAAGGCCTTGCTTCGACTTCAGCACCTAGCTGTCCAGGATAGCAAGCAATTCGGCTCAGATAGTCTGCTTTGTTCGTTTCGCTTGCAGTTAGAGCCATGGGCTAGCAGGGCGGCGTGACCCCGGGGTACAGGTTCGTGAAGACAGGTATTGTACTTAGTCCAAAATTAAGTTGTAGCAACGATGTAAGATTGGCGTAATAATTGTTTGCATAAATTGGGGATCCCGAATGGCAACTCTGACCATTTTAGGATAATAACGATTTTTCAGGTCGTGTCGAAGATCGCTCAAAGCTCTAGTAGAGGTTATCGCCGTCTGGCCCGCATCTCCAGCCAAATTGCGGCCGGATTCGGGTTGCTCGCTCTTCTTGGCTGGGCCCTAAGGCTCCCCATCCTGGCCAGCTTCGGGCGGGACGTAATCCCGATGGCGCCGAGCACGGCGCTGCTGTTCGTCCTGTACGGGATCGCCGCCTTCCTCCGCACCCGCCTGCCGATGGGCCGCGGAGCGCATCGGGCCAGCGTGGCCATGAACTCGGCGGGCGCGCTGGTCGCGTTGCTGCTGTTGATTATGTCATTTTGGGGAATCCATCCGGCTGCCGAATTCGTCGGCTTTGCCACCGCCGGAACGGTGGGCGGAGCGTCAGTCGGACACATGTCCCCGCTGACCGCGATCGGTTTCCTGCTGGCCAGCCTGTCTTTCTTTGGGTCGCTTCCGTCCTCTTCGAGCCGCCCCTGGCGCGCCAGAGCGGCCTGGTGGATCGCCTGCCTCTTGCTCGGGACGGCCTTTCTGGTGTTCCTCGCCTATCTTTTTGGACGCCCGTTCTTCTATGGCGGGTTCTTCATTCCGCCCGCGGCCACGACCGGCATCGCTTTTGCCTCCTTGGGGACGGCCCTGCTGGCTCTGGCCGACCGGCAAGAGAGCACGGCCGAGACTATTGCGCGCGTTCCGTATCGGTTCGTCCTCATCCTTGCCCTCGTCGCCATCCTATCCGCGGGTATAGTCACCGTGGGCGGGATCATTGTCCGCAGTGACGGAAGGCGTTACCGCGCCGAAGTGGAGAACCGGCTCGCGGCCGTGGCGGAACTGAAGGCGAACGAGCTGGTGCAATGGAGGTCGGAGCGGCTGAACGACGCCTCTCTTTTTGCGGACAACCCCTCCTTTTCTGCCCTGGTGCAACGAGTGATCGACAACCCGCGGGATACGAAGGCGCGAGCACAGCTTCAGGCTTGGCTGACCAAGGCCCAGTCGCACAATCTGTATGACCGGATCTCCGTGCTCGACACCCAGAGCGCCGAGCGGCTGGCGGTTCCGGAGGAGGGGGTACCTGTCTCCTCCGTGATCGCGAGGTGCGTGCCCGATGTCCTGCGGACGGGAAAGGTGACCATCGAGGATTTCTACCGGGATGAGCACGACCAGCGTGCGTACCTTAGCGTTCTGGTTCCCATCTTCGATGAGCAAGGCCGAGCCTTGGGCATGCTCGCGTTCAGGATCGATCCCGACACTCATCTCTATCCGCTCCTCGACCGCTGGCCCGGGCCAGCCCAGACGGCCGAAATGCTGCTCCTCCGCCGCGAAGGGAGCGACGTGCTGTTCCTGAACAATCTGAAGTTCCAGAAGCACGCGGCGCTCACCCTGCGCATCCCCCTGGTGAGCCAGAAGGAGGCGGCTGCCGTGAAGGCCGTGCTGGGCCAGGAAGGTATCTTGGAAGCCCAAAACTATCGCGAGATACCGGTGCTGGCCGCACTACGAGCGGTCCCGGGATCGCCGTGGTTCCTGGTCGCTCGTCTGGACACGGCCGAGGTGAACGCGCCGCTGCGTGATCGGTTCCTGGTCATCGTCCTTCTCATGGGCAGCATGCTGGCCGTCGCCGTGGCAGGAACGTGGGGTTTCTGGCGGGAGCAGCGCGTGCGCCACTTCCGAAAGCTGTACGAGGCGGAGCGGGCACTCGCCGCGAACAGGGAGCTGCTGCGGCTGTTCGTGCGACGTGCGCCGGCGGCGATCGCCATGTTCGACACGCAGATGCGCTATCTCGCAGCCAGCGACCGCTGGCTCTCCGACTATCGCCTCGCCGGCGAAGACGTGATCGGCCGCTCGCACTACGAGGTGTTCCCCGAGGTTCCAGAGCGCTGGAAGCGCGTCCACGAGCGCGTTCTGGCGGGCGCGACGGAGCGCTGCGAGGAGGAGCGCTTCGAGCGCGCCGACGGATCGGTCGACTGGGTGCGGTGGGAGATGCTCCCCTGGCGGACCGCCGAGGGCGCCGTCGGCGGAGCGCTGCTTAGCACGGAAGTCATCACCGAGCGCAAGCGAGCCGAGGACGCACTCAAACTGTTTCGGGCACTGGTCAACCAGTCCAATGACGCGCTTGAAGTCCTCGATCCGAAGACTGGCAGGTTTCTCGACGTCAATGAGAGGAGCTGCCAAGCTCTCGGCTACAGCCGTGACGCACTTCTGACCATGAGCATTTTTGATATCGATCCCATGCTCGACCAGGCCTCATTCGCGAGGTACCGGAACCTGCTGCGGGAGTCAGGCGGCGGTTCGTGGGAAGGAGTCCACCGTCGGAAGGACGGTTCGACATTCCCCGTGGAAGTAAACATGACTCTCGTCCAACTGGATCGAGGGTACGTCGTCGCTGTGGCGCGCGACATCACCGAGCGCAAGCGAGCCGAGACCCGCATCCGGTACCTTAATCGCGTCTACGCCGTTCTGAGCGACGTCAACCAGACGATCGTGCGGGTACGCGAGCCGCAGGCGCTGTTCACCGAGGCCTGCCGCATCGCCGTCGAAAAGGGCGGCTTCCGGATGGCATGGGTCGGCCTGCTCGACGCGGAGGCCAACACCGTTCGGCTCGCGGCTCACGCCGGCGTGACGGACGGCTACCTGGACAAACTGCCGATCATCCTCGGCGACGGTTCTGGCGGGCCGGGACCGGCGGCAAGCGCCCTGCACGAGGGCAGGCATGCAGTTTGCAACGATATCGAGCACGACCCGGACGCGGCCGCATGGCGTGCCGACGCCCTCGCGCGCGGCTACCGCGCGTCGTCGTCGTTTCCGCTCACGGTCAGTGGCAAGACCCGAGGGGCCTTCACCCTCTACGCCAGCGAGCCGGAATTCTTCGACGCTGATGAGTTGCGCCTGCTCGACGAGATGGCGGCGGACCTCTCGTTCGCGATGGAGATGGGCCAACTGGAGGAGAGGCGGCGCATGCTGAGCACGACCATCGAGCAGTTGCCCGTGTCCGTGATCATCACGGACACCGAGGGCCGCATCGAGTACGTGAATCCCGCTTTCACCCAGATCACCGGCTATGAACCTGCGGAGGCTCTGGGCAAGAACCCACGCCTGCTGAAGTCAGGCAAGCAGGACCGGGCCTTCTACGAGAACTTGTGGAACACCATTCTTGCGGGCAAGGTTTGGCACGAGGAAGTCGTCAACCGGCGCAAGGACGGAAGCCTGTACACGGAAGAAGGGACCATCACGCCTGTCCGATCCGAGGGCGGCCAGATAATCCGCTTCGTGTCCATCAGGCAGGACGTTACGGCGCGCCGTCAGATGGAAACCGAGCGCGAGCAGGCGCAGAAAACAATGGCCGATGCCTTGCGCTACACGCAAAAGATATTGGACACATCGCCGTTAGGCATCATCACCTACAAGGTTTCCGGTGAGGCGGTGGCCGCCAACCCTGCCAGCGCTCAACTGATCGGCGGCAGCGTTGAGCAGGTAACGGCACAGAATTTTCGCCGCTTAGAATCCTGGCGGCGATCCGGTGTGCTGGCCTTAGCCGAGGAAGCGCTGGCAAGCGGTGCGCAGCGCAGTCGCGAGGTCCAACTAACCACCACGTTCGGCAAAGAGATTTGGATCGATGCCCATTTCGTACCCTTTAGTTATGCGGATGAACCTCATTTGCTCGCACTTTTTGAAGACATTTCCGAACGCAAGCAGGCGGAGCGGCAGTTGTTGCGCAAAACGGAGGAACTGGAAGCTGTCTTCCAGTCCTTGCCTGACTTGTATTTCCGTATGCGCCGCGACGGAACGGTTCTGGACTATCTCTCCGACGACCGACGCAAACTGTATGCCCCGCCCGAGCAGTTTTTGGGGAAAAAAATGCAGTCGGTGTTGCCCGCAGAAGTGGGACGTCAATTTGAAAAGGCCCTGCAAGAAATGGAGCAGAGCTTGACGCCTGTTGCTTTCGAGTACGGGCTGACCGCGGATGGGCAGGAGTCCCTGTTCGAAGCCCGGCTGAGCCGGTTGCACGACGACGAAGTGGTCGCACTGGTGCGCGACATCACCGAACGCAAGCGGGCGGAAGAGGCGGTCCGCCAGGCCGAGGAGAAGTATCGCGGGATCTTCGAGGGGGCTGTCGTTGGTATTTTCCAAAGTGACCTAAGTGGGCGCTATCTTAGCGTAAATCCTGCGATGGCACGTATGCTTGGTTATGACTCTACCCAAGAACTGCTAACAAGCGTCACTGATATTTCTCGGCAAGTTTATGTCGATCCCCAGAGTCGCCAGGCGTTCCTACTCTTCATACAGCAGCAAGGGGTCGTACAGAACTTTGAGTGCCAAGTCTATCGCAAAAACGGTAGCATGATCTGGGTCTCTGTGAATGCCCGTGCTGTGCGCAAGGATGGAGTACTGATAGGTTTCGAAGGCACGAACGTGGACATTACGGAACGTAAGACCCTGGAGGAACAGCTTCGTGGGGCCCAGCGAATGGAAGCGGTAGGGCGCCTGGCGGGAGGGGTCGCCCACGACTTCAACAACATGCTGGGAGTAATCATCGGCTATAGCCAATTGCTGGAGGAAGCTCACGATTGGACCGAGACGCAAAACCGGCAGGTCAAGGAGATTAAGAAAGCCGCCGATCGCGCCGCCACCATCACGCGGCAACTGTTGGCCTTCAGCCGCAAGCAGATTCTACAGCCCAGGGTGTTGAACCTGAACGCGATAACCGCCGACACAAGCAAGCTGTTGCGGCGTCTGATTGGCGAGGACGTGGAACTGATCATAAACGCCGGTTCCGATCTTGGCCCCGTCAAAGCTGATCCCGGACAAATCGAGCAGGTAATCATGAATCTAGCGATCAACGCCCGGGACGCCATGCCCCAGGGAGGCAAGTTGGTGATCGAAACGGCTAATACGGACCTTGACGGGGATTACGCCGCCGGGCACCCGCCCGTTCAGCCCGGCCGCTACGTCATGCTGGCCGTGAGCGATACCGGCTGCGGCATGGACGCGGAAACCGAAGCCCACATCTTCGAACCCTTCTTCACGACCAAGGAACTGGGCAAGGGCACCGGGCTTGGGCTCTCGATTGTTTATGGTTTCGTCAAGCAAAGCAACGGTTACATCTGGGTGTACAGCGAGCCCGGACAAGGCACCACGTTCAAGATCTACTTGCCGCGAGTGGAGGAGAGCCCAGAGACGATTGCCCCCAGAAGATCCGAGGCTACGATTCCGGGGGGAACCGAGACCATTCTGCTGGTGGAGGACGAGCCGTCGCTGCGCATCATGGCCCGCGCTTTTCTGGAAGGCAAAGGGTACACGATTCTGGAGGCTCAGAGTGGCCAGGAGGCCGTGGAGATTGCACGGCAGCACAGAGGCCAGATTCACCTGTTGCTCACCGACGTGATCATGCCGGGGATGAGCGGGCGGGAATTGGCCGAGACTCTGGCTGCCTCCCGTGCTGGCATTACCCTGCTCTACATGTCGGGTTACACGGACGAGCTCGTGACGCAGCAAGGCATCCTGAACCCTGGGCTGCAACTCCTGGAGAAGCCCTTCACGAGAGACTCCCTGCTGCGCCGAGTCCGCAGCGTTCTGGATGGGGAAAGCTGAGCGGAACAACCTCGTGGCTCACCAAAATTCAATGCGCACAGGAAAGGTGCAATGTTGACGAGAGTGTCTCGTCTCGATGGAAACTTGGCGCAAACCGCCCAGCCGACCTGAGTAATGGCTGGTCCGGCGGGTGTTACGCGTGCTCTGCTATTTGGGGTTTGCTTGTTGCGCCGAGACGAGTCCGGTGTCGGGCGCTGTGCTGAGCCGCGGTTTCCTGGGTCGGTCGTTCTCAATCGCTCTCATCGTGAACTTACCCTTGACTCCATTCCCCTTTTTTGCGATAAGCGTGCTATTGGGCCTTTCCCCCTGTAGAGCGGAGTAGTTGCGGAGAACGCCATTGCATGATCTGGTACCGCTCTTTTGTCGGCAAGGAGCCTTACTCTCGTTACAGGAAGTTTGACTCGCATGCTGTCGTGCTCGTGTTTCTCAACTTCGGAGGCCACTTCCAGAAGGTCAAAGTCCAACCAGACATACTCACTCTATTTTTCTTGTTGGACGAGTACTCTTGAAGCGCGGAGCGCGCAATGACCTCATCCCCTACTCTTAGGTTACTGGCAATTGACGACGAGGCCCAGAATCTCGAAATTATTAAGTTAGCGCTCAAGCGTCAAGGGCTAGAAATCTTGACGTCGCAAGATCCAGAAGAAGGTTTTGAGACGTTCTTGCGAACACGGCCGAAGATCGTTCTGCTAGACCTGGTTATGCCAAAGGCCAGCGGTATTGACATCTTGGAACGCATCGTAAGAGTTGACCCTGGCGTGGATGTCATTTTGATCACCGGACACTATTCTGCCGAATCAGCTGTAGAAGCGATTCAGAAGGGTGCTTCTGACTATCTGACTAAACCGATCGATATCGACAAGCTCCGGGCCCGGATTGCCACTCTGCTGGAAGAAGGTGAGACGCGGCAAAAGACCTTGCGCCTGGACCAAGAACTCATTGATGCATATCAATTCGAAGGCATGGTGGGGCGCAGCCCTCTTATGCTGGAGGTCTACGCAAGGATTCGAAGGATCGCTCCGCACTTCAGAACTGTACTGGTGACGGGAGCTACCGGAACAGGAAAAGAACTTGTGGCTAGGGCTCTGCATCGGCTGAGTCCGGGCTCACGAGGCCCTTTTGTAGTTTGTAACTGTTCCGCACTCGTGGATAACCTCGTGGAGAGCGAACTCTTCGGATATGTCCGGGGAGCTTTCACGGGTGCCACACAGGACAAAGTCGGCATGTTCGAACATGCCGACGGCGGAACGATCTTCATGGATGAGATCGGGGAGCTTGCGCCGGCGGCGCAGGCCAAACTGTTGCGGGTCCTGCAAAATCGGCAGGTGCAGCGTGTGGGTTCACTGACTCCTCGGAATATTGATGTGCGCGTGATCGCGGCCACACATCGGAACTTGAAAACGATGGTCCGCGAAGGTCAGTTCCGTGAAGATCTCTACTATCGCCTTGCAGTCGTTGAAATCCCGCTGCCAGTCTTGGCAAACCGACGTGAGGATTTGCCTCTGTTGCAGAGATACTTCATTGAAAAATTCTCCGCCGAATACAACAAACCGATCTCCGGACTCGTCCGACGGGCACAAACTCGTTTGGCAACCTATCCCTGGCCGGGAAATGTCCGAGAACTCGAGAATGTGATCGGCAATGCGTGCATGATGGCGGATGGAAACTTGATCGATATTGGCGATCTGCCCGAGAGGCTCCGGGGACCGCTTAACGAAGATTTGGGAGGAGATGAAACATACCTCTCTCTCGACGAACTGCAACGCCGGCATATTCTCCGCGTGCTGGAGGGTGTCGGCGGCAATAAAGCCCGGGCGGCAGAAGTGCTGGGGATCGGTCGCGCAACCATCTATCAACTCCTGTCGAGAATGAAGATTGAAGAACCCAAAAAAGGGACCGCATGACCGTAGAACGTCCGCCCTTCCGCCCACTTAACCGACGCGGCTCACGCCCTCCCGGAGAGCACACGGTCCAGTCGACGGACGAGAGTCTGAAACATAGACGAATCCCAGCGGCCTGGCGCGTCACCTCCTTAGCGACCAGGACTTAACGTCGAGGCGGTCACAGCTATAGAGGAACTCCTGCAATCAAGCACTTTCGGCACCCGCTGTGCATCGTCCATTCCCGAGGTTCTCCCAGCCGGTATTCTTATCTTTGACGAAGCCCGGTTTTCACTTTTTTTCACTCACCTAATGACGATTTCTATTCGCAGACTCTCAGGGAGTGGGTACGCAGGTTCTGCGCTGATATTGCTGTTCGACATCTACTCCGTCGATCAGCATGTGCAACTCCAACGTATCCGGCGCCAGCTCGCTGAGCGGGAAAGGCTCTTTCATCTCATCACTGAAAACGCCGCCGACAAGTCGGCCAGGGCGGACGAAGAACGAGCACTTCGCCCATATTGCAAGGGTAAGGGATACGTCTCGGTCGAAGCGCAATCAGATGACACCAATGGTTTGGGTGATATGAAAACCTGGGTGCACAAGAATTGCCCACGGTGCGGAACTACGGGACATTTGGTGAGCGACAAAGAACCGAGCAACTCATAACGACGCGTCGTGACTCCGACGAGGGAAAAACTCACTCGTCCGCGCGTTTCGATGCTGCTCCGATCTTTCCATTGTGGCCTTTTTTCTAGAACCTATCTCATAAATACGAACCACACTAAGTAGTTGTGCGGAGTTGAATTTACAGGCACATCGCGGAGTATGGAACTCACCGATGTACAGTGGGAGTTGCTGAAGGCGCTGGTCGAACCCACCACGCCGCGCAAACGGCGGGGACGACCATGCCGCGACACCCGCCAAGTGGTGGAAGGCGTGCTATGGATTTTGCGCACCGGAGCCCAGTGGACCGAACTGCCGCGCGACAAATTTCCGCCGTACCAGACCTGCCACCGCCGTTTCCAGCGCTGGGTGCGGGAAGACACGCTGGTCAAGGTATTGCGGATGCGGGCCGAAGACCTGTTGGCGCGCGGGGAATTGGTTTTGGCCGAGACTTTCATCGACGCCTCCTCCAGCGGGGCCAAGAAGGGGCCGTGCAGTTGGTCCAACACGCCGCGGCAAAGGGACCAAGATCATGGCAATTGCGGACCGCCGTGGTCTTCCTGTCGCCGTGGGGATTGCAAGCGCTTCGCCTCATGAAACGCGGTCGTCGAACTTACTGTCGAACGGCGCTTCACCACGGCGACGCCCGGATGCATGATTGGCGACCGCGCCTACGACAGCGATCCGCTGGATACCCGCCTCCAAACAGCAGTACGGCATCGATCGAACCCCACAAGAGCAACCGCAGTCGCCCCCGAACGCAGGACGGCCGCAAGTTGCGGCGCTACTGTCGGCGATGGAAAATCGAGCGCTTGTTCGCCTGGCTGCATGATTTTCGTCGTCTGGTTCCCCCGTTGGGAGTTTACGAGGCCAACTTCCTCGGTCTGATCCAGCTCGCATGCATCCTCATCCTCTTGAGAAACCATTTATGAGATGGCCTCTAGCTAGCGATTTATCTCATGCTTCGCTCAAACTTTGGTAACTTTCCCTTCATTTCTCCTCATCTAAACTTTTGGTATTCCTAGAATTTCGATTGTCAACGAGTGAATAGGCGGCCATTGCTGTGAGTAGAGACTCTTTGTCCGGGACCAGAACGAAGATTCCCGCACTCCACATGCGCCAAGTCGAGGGGCGGGAATGGTGGCTTTGGGGCTCCGCCGTAGCCGTCACCTTGGTCCTGACATTCGGTATCCTTTCCTTAGCTCTTCCCGGTTTCCTCCAGCCTACCGACAACACCTATTCGCTGAACCTCAAAGAGTGGGTTCGCGGACTGACCGCTCTCGTCCTGTTATTCGACATCTACACCATCTACCAACAATGGCAGTTGCAGCGAATCCGCCGCCACTTGGCTGAGCGCGAACAACTCTTTCAACTGATTACGGAAAATGCCGCGGACATGATCGCCGTGATAGACCGCAACGGACAGCGCCTCTATAACAGTCCCGCATATCAGAAGATCCTTGGATATGGCCCGGAAGAGCTAGCGGGAACTTCTTCCATGGATCAGATTCATCCTGACGATCACGCGCGTGTGCTGGAGGCTTCTGCGAAGGCTAACAGCACTGGCCGGGGAGAACGGCTCGAATACCGTATCCGACACAAAGACGGTTCCTGGCGCTTTCTTGAGTCCACTGCTAGCGCGATTCGCAGCCCACAAGGCGAGACTAATGGATTAGTCATTGTGAACCGCGACATCACCGAGCGGAAACGCGCCGAGGAAAAGTTGGCCCACCAGTCCTTCCATGACGGTCTAACCGACCTCCCTAATCGCGCTCTTTTTCTCGACCGCTTGCAACGGGCCATCACTCTTTCGCGCCGGCACTCGGATTTCAAGTTCGCGGTCTTATTCATTGATATTGACGAGTTCAAAATCTTCAACGACAGTCTGGGGCACGCCGTCGGTGACAGCCTGCTCATACAGATCGCGCAGCGTCTAACCGCGAGCCTCCGCGGCGTCGACACTGTTTCACGTTCGCGTGTGGGTGAAGACGAAAATCCCTTGGTGTGCGAAAATACGTTGGCCCGCCCCGGAGGTGATGAGTTTACGGTGCTCATCGAGGAACTTCATGACCCCAGCGACGCCATTCGTGTCGCTGAGCGCATTCAGCAGAAACTGGCCATTCCTTTCCAGTTCGATGGTCAAGAGATTGTGGTTTCCGTGAGTATTGGTATTGCCTTCAACGGTAACGGCACGGTAGACGCGCAGGACGTCCTCCGAGACGCCAAGATTGCCATGTATCGCGCCAAGAGCACTGGCAAGGCCCGCTGTGAAGTCTTCGACCATGCCATGCATGTCGGTGCGATCAAACGTTTGCAGCTCGAAACCGAGTTGCGCAAAGCTCTCGAGTTGAACCAGTTCCGTGTTTACTACCAACCCATCGTGACCTTGCGCAAGGGCCTGATCGTAGGATTCGAGACGCTCAGTCGCTGGCAGCGTCCCGAAGGTTTGGTCATGCCGGGAGAATTCATCGCAGTAGCGGATGAGACCGGCATTATCTTGCCGATCAACCGGCAACTCCTTTATGAGGCTTGCCGGCAACTCCGTTCCTGGCAGGAACTCTTTCCTTCTGATCCTCCCCTCACCATCAATGTAAATATCACGCCCAAGCAGTTCGCGCAGCCAGATCTGGCTTCTCAGATTGGCGGGACCTTGCAGGAGACCGGACTGGATCCTTGCTCTGTCAACTTGGAAATCACGGAGACGATCGCAATGGCAGATGCCGACAGGTCTGCCGTAGTGCTGTCTGAGTTAAAAGCGCTTGGTGTTCGTCTGGACATCGACGACTTCGGTACCGGCTACTCCTCCCTCAGCCGGCTTCAGCATTTTCCAGTGGATAGGCTGAAGATCGACCGTTTTTTCATCTCCCGCCTGGATACGGATGTCGAAACCCGCGAAATCGTCCGCATCATTGTCATGCTTGCCCACGGACTTGGCTTGAAGGTAGTTGCGGAGGGTGTCGAAACAAAAGTGCAGGCGGACATGCTCAAGGATCTCGGCTGCGACCTGGCTCAAGGCTACCTATACTCCAGGCCCGTTCCCGCCGAGACAATCGAGCAACTTCTAAGTAACGATCGGGCTACAGGGATTTCGCTCAGGCGAGCTCAAGCAGCTAGTTCCTCGTTCGCATGAAACCAACACCCCGCCGCCATCTCAGGTACATGGATTGTCCCGCCTCAGTTGGAAATGGAGAAAGCGTTCGTCCGTTAAGATAGCGGAGCGAACGTATGAGAAAAGAGCGCAAGCACTACACTGCTGAAGAGAAGGTTGCGGTTCTGAGGCGACACCTTTTGGACAAGGTGCCAGTTTCGGATCTGTGTGAAGAACTGGGCCTGCAGCCGACGGTATTTTACCGCTGGCAGAAAGAGTTCTTCGAGAACGGAGCGGCCGCCTTCCAAACGCCGGAACGTCCTCGCCGCCAGGCGGAGGAGAAACAGAAGCGGATTGAGTTCCTGGAGAAGAAGGTGCAGACCAAGGACGAGGTCCTGGCCGAGCTGATGGCGGAGCACATTGCGTTAAAAAAAAGCCTTGGGGAACTCTGACCGCGACCTGGGTGCCGCACGATGTGCGGGATCAGGTGGTGGATTTCGTCCGGCGCTGGTCGGAGAAGACCGAGATCAGTGCTGGCCGATTCATTTCGTGGCTGGGCGTGACCGTGAGCAAGTTCTACAACTGGCGGCAGCGCTATGGGCGGGTGAATGAGCACAACGGTTGGATGCCCCGAGATTTCTGGCTGGAGCCGTGGGAGAAGGAAGCCATCATCGGTTTCCATTGGAAGAATCCATTGGAAGGCTATCGGCGACTTACGTTCATGATGTTAGATCACGATGTGGTGGCAGTGAGTCCGGCGAGCGTATGGCGAGTGCTGAAGCAAGCGGGACTCCTGGCGCGCTGGAAAGCGAAGCCGTCGCGCAAGGGCACCGGCTTCGAACAGCCGCTCGATCCGCACCAGCACTGGCACGTCGATGTTTCCTATATCAACCTGTCGGGCACGTTCTATTACTTATGCAGCGTGCTGGATGGATGCAGTCGTTTTCTGGTGCATTGGGATCTGCGGGAGTCGATGAAGGAAGCTGACATCGAGATGATTCTGGAGCGAGCCAAAGAGAAGTACCCGGAAGCCAAGCCGCGGATCATCTCCGACAACGGGCCGCAGTTCATCGCGCGGGACTTCAAGGAGTTCATTCGCATCTCGGGGATGACGCACGTGCGCACCTCGCCGTTTTACCCGCAGTCGAACGGCAAGATCGAACGCTGGCATAAGTCGCTCAAACGGGAGTGCATCCGGCCCCTGACCCCGTTGACGCTGGACGATGCGCGCCGCTTGATTCAAATCTACGTGGATCACTACAACACGGTGCGACTGCACAGCGCCATCGGCTATGTGACGCCGCAGGATAGGCTCGCCGGACGACAGGCCGAGATCCACGCGGCTCGCGATCGCAAGTTAGAAGAGGCTCGTAGCCAGCGGCAACTTTGCCGACAGCAGACGGCTTCTCTGAAGTTTGCACACTCTTCAACCCCAGCTACAATGACCTCGCCGGGTGAAACGGAAGCGGGCACTGCAGGGCTGCAACCATGCTGAGGGATAACCTGGTGGGGCTCATCGAGCCGATGCTCGGCAGCGCGGGAGCCAATCCTCTCGCGCTGTGCACTGCGAGGAAAAAGCCATCGGACGATAGACCCCCATGCCTTGAAAATCCCCGCCCCGCAGGGGCGGAATCTACACTAACGGAGAACGCCCCTTCTCCATTTCACGCTGAGCCAAGACACCAGTACCGGCGCCTGTCTCGGAGGGGACAGTCCGGCCCACTGCCAATTTGGCAACTCCCGCAGGAACCAGTTCCGCGGTCCTGGATTCTTCTGGTCCGACATGTATCTGACAAAACGAATCCCTCTTCGCGAAAAACTCGCCATGAGGCTGGAGGCGCAGTTCTTCAACGTCTTCAATCATTCCAACTTTGGACTGCCCAGCCTGGTGCTGGCCGGCGTTCGGGGAAATCCTCCACGCAAACAGGATTCGGAGCGCTCACCTATACCACATCTCCACCCACTGGCTTGCTCGGCGTGGGCTTAGGCGGCGATAGCAGCCCGCGCATGATTGCAGTGCAAGTGAAACTGGAGTTCTGAGGAACGGGAGCCGTTGAATGGCATGGTTGATTCTCGAGGAGCGTGTAGATGAAAAGGACCAACGAAGACACGGAAATCCCCAATTCAGGCAGCGCTCGCGGATCAGCAACGAACAGCCACCTGTCTTTGGAGGACGTGCACGGTTCCATCGAAGTTCCGCATCACCAGGCCGGCTTCTGGGAACAGTGGCGGGCCTTCGTCGGCCCGGCGATTCTCGTCAGCGTCGGCTACATGGACCCCGGCAACTGGGGCACAGATTTGCAGGGTGGCGCCCAATTCAAGTACGGACTCTTATGGGTGGTCGGCCTGGCAAGCCTCATGGCCATTTTCATGCAAGTAATTTCCGCCCGCTTGGGTGTGGTAACGGGGAAGGACCTCGCCCAATGCTGCCGCGACTGGTATCCCAAATGGACACGTTGGCCTAACTGGCTGATGAGCGAAGTAGCCATAGGCGCTTGTGACTTGGCGGAGGTGCTGGGGAGCGCTGTCGCCCTCAACCTGCTATTCCATATTCCGCTGCTGTGGGCCGTCATCATCACCGGTCTGGACGTACTGCTGCTCTTGGCCTTGCAGCGGTTTGGGATGCGCACCATCGAGGCAGTGGTCCTGCTGCTGATCGCGACCATCGGGGTGTGCTATTTCATGGAGATTTTCGTTCTCCCCCAGACCCAACCCAGTTTTCTGGAAATGGGACGGGCACTAGTTTCGCCGCAATTTCGTCAAACGGGCATGTTGTTCGTTGCCATCGGCATGATCGGGGCGACGGTCATGCCCCACAATCTGTACCTGCACTCGGCCCTGGTGCAGAGCCGGAAACTGCAGAAGGATGCACCCTCCATTCGCCGCGCGCTCCATTTCAACACCATCGACTCAACCGTGGCCTTGAGCATTGCCTTCTTCGTCAACGCCGCGATTCTCGTGCTCGCGGCGATGGTGTTCTTCGGCAAGGAAAGCGTGATCGCATCGGGCGGGCAGGTGGTCAAGTTCAGTGCCGACAGCGATTGGATTCGAGTCGCTTATTTGACGCTCGCACCGTTGCTGGGGACCGCCGCGGCCAGCACGCTGTTTGCAGTGGCGTTGCTGGCAAGCGGCCAGAGCAGCACCATCACGGGCACGCTCGCCGGGCAAGTCGTGATGGAAGGCTTCATGCGTTGGCGGATCAAACCGTGGCTGCGGCGCCTCATCACCCGCACGCTAGCCATTCTGCCCGCGGTCTTCATTATCGGACTGCGAGGCGACGGCAGCGTTACCGATTTGCTCACCCTCAGTCAAGTGGTGCTGGCGCTGCAGCTTCCCTTCGCCATGTTCCCGCTCCTGCATTTCACCAGTTCCCGCAAGCGAATGGGGACTTGGAAGAACGGCTGGGTCCTACTGATTGCCGGTTGGGGCAGTGCTATTCTGATCACCGCGATGGACATTTGCGGCCTGCCGGACTCGCTCAAGGCGGCGGGGCATGTCATTGCTGGCGGATGACGCCAGAACAACAAAGGACGACGGAAACGGAACAACCATGTACGACACCATTCTGGTGACGTTGGACGGCACGCCGTCTGATCGGGCGATCATTGAACATGTCAAGCAGCTCGCGAAGCTCGCGCACAGCCGTTTGGTTCTGCTGCATGTGGCCGATGGATGGGCAGCCAGAACCTATGGCCCGGACGCGGTCAGTCCGGAGATCGCCGAAGACACTGCGTATTTGGAAAAGGTTCGTACAGAGTTTCAATCCGTGGGCATTCCCGCAGAGGCCGAACTGGCCTACGGCGAACCCGCCGATCAAATCATCAAGTGGGTTGAGCAGAAGCGGTGTGATTTGGTGGCCATGAGTACGCACGGACATCGCTTCCTTGCCGATGTCTTTCTTGGTGCTACTGCCACGCGAGTCCGGCATAGTATCAGCGTGCCCGTTCTCCTGCTCAGGGCGAAGTGAAGTATCCGGGGGACGACCGTGTCAATTTCGGATCCAACGTCGCCGCTCACCTTTTTCATTTCGATTGCGTCCATCTGGAGCCGTCAGCAGCAGTCGCACGGCCTTCCTTTGAGAGCCTCCCAACCCTCTCTTACAACCAGCGGTATCAGGCACAGGGCGGCCACAGGATCGGCCCAGGTGATTCCCCAGAAGGCATTCGCAACCAGGCCTGCGAGGGCGACGATCGACAAGTAGCCGCAGAGCGCGGACTCTGCAGCATCTGCCCTCAGTGCAGCACTGACCGTCAACGCGGACAGCCGGCGCTTCCGCTGTGCGAGCAGCGGCATGACAACCGCTGCCACCATCAGTACAACGATCCCGAGAAAACTTGGCCTCGCTTCACGATGTCCAAGTAGTGCCAAGATCGCGACCAGCGCCACATAAACGGCCAATGCGAACAGAAGACCTCCGGTGATTCGCGCTGCCAAGTGTTCTGATGTCTCATTCCACTTTGAGCGAAACCGCCAATAAACAACTACCGCGGAGAGGAATTCTATGGCGCTGTCGCCGCCGAAAGCCAGCAGGGCAGGGCTGTGAGCCATCCAAGCTGCCGAGAGGGACACAACGGCCTCGGCGCTCATCCACGCGGTCGTGATTGTTTGAGTCTGACGAATGCGGTGGAGCGTAGCGGCGCCAGACACTGGCAATGCGGAATTCACTGAGGAGCATTATGGCACCATTGCAGAATCTGCGAGTCGCCCCGTAGTTCTGGCAGCGTGGCGGTACCGGCAGCCTGATCACAATTGATGCGATGTCAGGAGAACACGGTAGAGGCGTTGGGGAGTTTTCCTTTTCCGTGGGCAATGCATGAGCGGTCGGAGATGCGCGGGAGGGACAACCAGACCCCATGTAGTGCGGGACCACGTCAATTCGGAAGCATTGTCCCAGGCGTGTTTACTCCGGTGCTCGCAAAGCACTCGAAGTCGTTCTCTCTCATCGACTGCTTCTCGGTCGGTGTCGATCGGATGCAGCGCAACTTCGAGCCGATGCGAAAGCAGGTTGAGGCTTGGCAGAGGAGTGAATTGACGGACGTCACTGCCAAGGTGGTCATCTACGAGGCGTTCGTAGAGGGCCGGCTGGAAGCTCCGAAACACGTCGCCCGCACGGTGCATGACCTCTACTTTGAGCCTAAGTACGATGAGTTCAAACCGCGCACGATCTGGAGCCTCTCCAATGCGTTCACGTCGGCATTCAAGGAACTGGACCCGGTCCCGCAATTCAAAGCGACAGCCAAATTGGGCGAGTTCCTGGAAGCCCGGTTCTCACAATCGTTCTAGCCTGCGCGGCCTTCCCAACAAGCAATTCCACTTTGCTTTAGACGACCATGCGGGCGAGGCTCGCCCGCATGGGCTGAAGAGAGGAGTCACCCTCATGTCTGCATTGTTTCCACTTGGGCAAATTGTGGCCACGCCTGGGGCGCTAGCTGCATTGAAAGAGCGAAGCAGCCGCCCACCTGTTTCCTGGACCGTCATGCAATAGGGGACTGGGGTGAACTGGAGCCAACCGATGTCGCAGAAAACAAGTACAGCCTGATTCACGGATTTCGGTTGTTGAGCAGCTACCAGACGGATGCCGGCGAGAAGCTATGGATAATCACCGAGGCGGACCGATCTGCAACTACTCTGCTCTTGCCAGAGGAGTATTGACGAGTTGCACTAAGGATACCTTCCGCCAAGTTTGCACAGGTGCGTGAGCCCGGCCGAAACGGATCGGCTGTAACCCGGTCTCCCCGAGTGGGACGCGGAGGTTCAAATCCTCCCCTGTGCACCAGAGTGCCAGCGTGTGCGAATTGGAATAGCAGCCTGTCTTAGAAAAAGGTGTTTGAGAGTTCGAATCTCTCCGCTGGCACCAGATTTTTCTTTGACACGAGGCAGACTCGGTATTGCCGTGAGAAGGGTCGCGGTATTCTTCCTTCCACGGTTTGCGCCGCGATCGGCTGCATCATGTCCGCCCTAAATTCATTTCCACAGGAGTCGGCGCTAAGCTGACGAGAATATCGAGTCAGAAGCTACAGATAGGACCTACAATCAATTCCTTCTCGTAACGTGTACTTCGGCCCTCGGAAAGACGGGTTCTATAATTCCCGGCGTCAGCGAAATCCGGTCCATATATTGCGCAACGTGAGGGGCCACACCAAACTCCCATTTGAGTGGTACTTCTTCATCGGGGAAAAAATTGCGCTTCAGGCAATCCAACATCTCAACACCCGATTGCGCGGTCAGGAATCTGGCCAGGTCAGGTGTGTCCAACCGAACTCCGGAAACCGCAAAGGATAGTGGCGAATCGGTCATTAGCCTCCTGTAATCCGGGTCTTCGTTTTCGTCTACGTGTGCCCCACCCTCTTTGTTAGCAAGAATAAGAACGACTTGCTTCTTCCGATAAACCAGCTGCGTAGCAAACTGTGATGGAAACGTGAAAACTGTGCGATTCCACCACGCGCCAACGGAACTCAAGGAATAATGCGAAGAGCCAAGGTCCACTGCGGGAGCTAAGGTGGAACCCAACCTCACACTTACTGCGAAGCCCAGGATCTGTTCGTGTTCAGTCTTCTCCCGTGCGTGGTCCAATATCGGAAGCTCAAGACCACTTGGCATTGCCTGCACCAGTAGCGGTTTACTCCTACCGGTCTCGTGAACCAACACTCTAATGGTGGTGGCAATCCGGACACTCTCTGCAAAATCTCCCTCGTAAAACGAACGCAGGGAGGTACGCAGGAAGCCCATCTGCTCTCTCAACTTCGCCAGGATGTTCGCTTTGGCTCTCGCCATTTCACACCTATCTTCGCTGGAGGGCGCTCTCATCGCCTGAAGCAGCGCGAAGTGACCTCCTATGCGACAGGCGTCCTCTCGTATTGTCTTACGCTACTACCGTGCCTCAAAGCCCTTAACGCAAGAAAATGGTCCGGGTGGCAGGAGTTGAACCTGCGTGGACATGTGCCCAAAACATGTGGGTGGCCGCTACCCTACACCCGGATCTGGTTGTTCGAAAAGCAGGAGAGGGCCTTGCAACCCCTCTCCTGTTTAGCCCTTCACGCAAACCACCTGGCGCAACGTGTGTACCACGTCCACCAGATCGCGCTGCGCTTCCATCACGGCGTCGATGGACTTGTACGCCATCGGCGTTTCGTCGATAACGTCCGCGTCCTTACGGCACTCGACACCCGCAGTTGCCTTAGCGTGATCATCCAAGGTGAAGCGGCGCTTCGCCTCCGTACGCGACATGGCACGTCCAGCTCCATGGCTACAGCTCATGAAGCTCTCCGGATTGCCCTTGCCCCGCACGATGTACGAGCGCGCTCCCATGCTGCCCGGGATGATTCCCATGTCGCCCTCGCGCGCACGTACTGCGCCCTTACGCGTGATGAGCACGTTCTCGCCGTAGTGATGCTCCCAAGTCACGTAGTTGTGATGGCAACTCACGACTTCCACATTGGCTTCGAACGCCGGAACTTCTCCCGAGCCCTCCACCGCCGCGATCAGGTTGCGCATCATCAACTCGCGGTTGGCCAGCGCGTAGTCCTGCGCCCAGTGCACGGCGCGGACGTAATCCTCGAAATGCTCTGTTCCCTGGGGCAGGTACGCGAGGTCCTTGTCCGGCAGGTTGATCATCCACTGGCGCATGTCGTTCTTCGCCAGCTCGATGAAAAACGTGCCGAAGCGATTGCCCACACCACGCGAGCCAGAGTGCAACAGGAACCACATGTTCTCGTTTTCATCGAGGCAAACCTCGATGAAGTGGTTCCCGGTGCCAAGCGTCCCCAAGTGATTGATACGCTGCACATGGTTCAGCTTGGGATACTTGTCCACGATCGCCGCGAAAGCGGGCTCCATCTTCGCCCACACAACCAGATGATGCGCGGGAGCGTCCGACCACGCGCCGCGGTCATTCTTGCCGCCATTGTCGGTGCGTCCATGCGGCACTGCCTTCTCAATCGCCGTGCGGATGCCGTGAAGATTGTCCGGCAACTGGTTGGCGTGTAGAGAAGTCTTCACGGCCATCATGCCGCAGCCGATGTCAACGCCGACTGCCGCCGGAATGATCGCCCCGCGCGTCGGAATCACGCTGCCGATGGTTGCGCCCATGCCCCAATGCACGTCGGGCATGGCAGCCACCCACTTGTAGATGAACGGCAACTGCGCGACATTCAGAAGCTGCTGACGTGCCGCGTCTTCCAGTGGGACGCCCTTGGTCCAGGCCTTGATAGGCACACCCTTGTCCGGCATCATCACGTTGTAGGTTGCGTCTGTCATCGTCTTTCCTTTCTTGCAGCCAACATTTGCGTCACGAATCTGGCGGCTCGGCACGGAATTGAACCGTATCCACTGGCTTTTCAGACCAGCACTCTGCCGTCGAGTTCCCGAGCCAAACTTGGTGGACGGTGCGAGACTTGAACTCGCATTTCACGGTTGCAGGCCGTGGGTAATCCCCTTATACGAACCGCCCATTTGGGGCGAGATGAGAGAATCGAACTCTCGTGACTGGAGCCACAATCCAGCGCCTAAGCCATTCGGCCAATCCCGCCATCGAATCTGGAGCTGGTCGAGTGAATCGAACACTCGTCGGAGAGGTACAAGCTCTCTGCACTTCCACTGTGCTAGACCAGTAAACTTGTGGAGCTGGCACGCAGCCTCGAACTGCGGTCGGGCGCTTACCATGCGCCTGCTCTTCCCGTTGAGCTATGCCAGCGGAGCTGGCGCGGCGATTCGAACGCCGATCACGGACTTACGAGGCCCGAGCTCTTCCCACTGAGCTACACCAGCACAAAACTTCCTTGCGACAAATTGGAGGCGGTGGGGAGAATTGCACTCCCGCTTGTCTGCTTTGCAGGCAGATGCCTTGCTGTCTTGGCTACACCGCCTCGTAACTAACTTACTAACTTGGAGCGGAAGGCGGGACTCGAACCCGCGCTTTCGACGTTGGCAACGTCGCGTCTTGGCCACTAGACGACTTCCGCCTGGAGCGAGCAGCGAGAGTTGAACTCGCGTCATCGGGTTGGAGGCCCGAGGCACCAGCCGCTATACCATGCTCGCTCTTCAAACTGGCAGGGGTGACAGGATTCGAACCTGCTTGAACTCGTTTTGGAGACGAGCGCCCTTCCCATCGGGTCATCATCCCTGTGGCGGTCGCAACGGGAGTCGAACCCGTCCCTCCTGATAGACAGTCAGGTATCCTGCCGCTAGACTCTGCGACCACTTTCTAAATTGGCTGCGAGGGCACGATTCGAACGTGCATGAACCGGGTCAGAGCCGGTGATCCTAGCCAATTGGATGACCTCGCAACTCCTCGAAACTCTCTTCAGTGAACTTCCTCCTTTGCTCGCGTTTCCAAAACTGGCTGCCGGGGAGCGATTCGAACGCCCGTACCCGGATTCAAAGTCCAGAGTCCTGCCACTAGACGACCCGGCATCACGCTTTCAGCGGTATCGCTTTCATGCACCGTACGCACAACACCGCCGACTCATCGACGTTATGGCCAAGTCTCCTACGATCTGTACGCGCACGATCCACCAATTCGCGGTGATCTCCTCCGCGGTCGCAGTAGAGTTCCGAAGCAAGTTCGATTTCAAATCCTTCGAGTTCAATCACTTCTGTGCTCATAACTTGGTCGCAGCGAGGAGAATCGAACTCCCATCTCAGCCTTGAAAAGGCCGCATCCTGGCCGTTAGACGACGCCGCCTCCTATCTGCGCATTCGCGAAATACGCCCTAAAAAGCAAAAGCCCCCGATTTGTATCGGAGGCTCAGAAAAACCACGCGCTATAGATCGCCCCCGTTACATGAACGTACCTTTCCCCGCTCCTTGCCACGTAAACGTGGCCGGTGTCGGGAAGCAATCGGTATGGGGCATGCGCATCATTACGTCTATCTCAATTATCACTCTGGCATCAATCCGCGATTCCGTCAATACCCAAAAGTGTTGGTGCTGAGCCAGTTTGGAGCGCGATGAGTAGTGCGTCCTCAGAGAACTGCGTCGCCAAGTCACACTTCCGAACGTTCGACCACAAACTGCGCTGCAAGAATGAACAATAGCGCCACAAGCGTCCAGACAATTTTGCTGATCAATGGCGGTAGCATCCCAATAGGTTCGGGAGGGATCGGCACGTGAATCTGCCAGCGCGCCCGCATCACAATCGCAGCGGCTTGAAGTAGGCCCACGCCTATTATGCTCGCACCCAACCCGTGCATTCCATTGCGCAACATGGCGGTCAGCGCGTAAGTGAGACAGTAGAGAAGTAGGCAATAGATCAGTATGTCGATAACCGCCCGCCCGTTGATCAATTCCAACAGCCCCAACGTAGCTGAATTCCTGGTATAGCGAACGAGAACAATCCATCCCACGAAAACATTGACCAGAGCAACAGCCAGTAACTCGACGCAACCCACAGCCCAGTTCACCCAGATAAAGTAGGCTCGGCTGCGTGGCTTTGTGTACAGGAATTGTACGGTCTTGTCAGCAAATTGCTCGCTCGCACCCAGCGCACCCAATCCAATCGCCATCAGCGACGTGACGAGAAAAAGCGCGGATGATACAGCTGCTGGGCCCGAGTCGGTCAGCAGACCGGAGCCCAAGACCAGCACCGAAGTCGGCATCACAATCAGCGCTACCCCTATTGATACAACGAAAAGCATGCGAGTGTCTCGCCAGCATTTCCAGAGATACATGCCTACTCCTTTCCAACAAGGCGCAAGAAGATTTCCCGCAAGCTCAAAGTGGCGACGTTGGTGATAGTTGCACCGTCTCGGGATAGTCTTGCAGCGAAGCCGTCCGCATCTTTTGTTATGACGTATCTGTAGAAGTTTTGCTCAACGTCAACCGATAAGATTTGCTCAGAGGTTTGCGCCGGAAGCCGGTCGCCGGCAGCTGTGATGAGGCGGAAATCACTCTTGATGTCATCGAGTCGCGACTCCACCATGAGCTTGCCATGCTCGATCACTCCTACGTAGTCCGCGATCTGCTCTACTTCCTCCAGATGATGAGAGGAAAAGAAGACGGTACATCCCCGGTCCTCTGACCTGCTCCCCGTTTTCCGAACAAGTCCGAGTATGATTTCGGACGAAGGAAAGGGGAAGAGGTATGTCGAAGAGCCGGCACACGGAAGCGGAGATGATTGGCGCGCTGAAGCAGCTGGAGGCAGGGCGTAAGGCGGAAGACGTGGCACGGGAAGTGGGGGTGTCGAAGCACACGATCTACGCCTGGAAAGCGAAGTACGGAGGGATGGATGTGAGCGAGGCGCAAGAGGCCAAGCAGTTGCGCGACGAGAACACGCGGCTGAAGAAGCTGGTGGTGGATCTGAGCCTGGACAAAGAGATGCTGAAGGCGGTGATCGCAAAAAACGGGTGGAGCTCGTAGACCAGCGGGCGGACGCGGACTGGCTGCGAGTGACATACGTGGTCAGCGAGCGCCGGGTTTGCGGGCTGATAGGGATGGCGGTGGCAAGTTATCGCTACCGCTCGCAGCGCACGGATGAGCCGTTGCGGGAGCGACTGGTGGAATTGGCGCGGTCGAAGCCGCGCTTCGGGTATCGGCGACTACAGGTGTTATTGCAGCGCAGTGGAGAGCGCGTGAATCACAAGCGGTTGCATCGAGTCTATCGCGAGGCCGGACTGGCGATCCGACGCAAGAAGCGCAAGCACTGTGTGCGCGAGGGAAAGCCGCTGGTGGCGCGGACTTCGGCCAACCAGGAGTGGGCGCTGGACTTTGTGCACGATGCGGTGGAGTGTGGACGGACGATCCGGGTGCTGAGCGTGGTGGATGCTTATACGCGGGAGTGTTTGGCGTTGGAAGTGGATACGAGTTTTGCCAGTCGGAGAGTCACGCGGGTGCTGGATGGGATCGTGGCGGAGCGCGGGCAACCGCAGACGATCCGTTGCGACAACGGGCCGGAGCTGACGAGCCGGCATTTTCTGGCGTGGTGCGTGGAACGAAAGATCGAGTTGTTGCACATTCAGCCGGGCAAGCCCACGCAGAACGCGCGCGTCGAAAGTTTCCACGGACGGCTGCGGGATGAGTGCTTGACGGTGAGCTGGTTTCAAAACTTGTTCGACGCGCGACGGAAGATCGCGGCGTGGAAGATCGAGTACAACGAAGAGCGTCCTCATAGCAGCTTGGGATACAAAACCCCGAGAGAGTTTGCCGAGGCGCAAGCAGCAGCTTTCTACACAGCTGAGCGAGAGGCAAGGGACTCAAACGCCGTCCCTTCCCCCTCGCGCTCCCCCATCCCGGCTCCAACCCGAGATGGAGTAGCTCAAAGTTGTCGTATTCTTACGTGAACGAAAATTGGGGGCAGGTCACCTCGGCCAGCACTCGCAGCAACTGATCCACCGTGATCGGGTCCAGTGCGGTCGTAGGTTCATCTAAAATCAATAGATCCGCACCCTGGGCAAGCGCCAGCAGAAGCCAAACCTTCGTCTGATTGCCGTTCGAAAGCTTTTCGAACTTCTGCTTCATGGGGATTTCAAACAAACCCGCGTACTTCTCCACGCAACTGTCGGACCAAGTCGGATAGAAACCACGGCTGAATCGCACCATTTCGGACGGGGTCAACGCTGGGTAGAGCGTTTTCTTCTCACTGACAAATGCAGTGCGTTGCAAGATGGCCATGCGTTCCCTGAAAACATCCATTCCCAACACATGCGCCGAACCGGAGGTTGGGCGCGCGAGTGCCAGCAGCATTTTGATGGTGGTTGTTTTTCCCGCGCCGTTGCGCCCGAGGAACCCATAGATCGAACCGCGCGGCACATGGAGGTTCAATCCGCGCACGGCGGCGATGTCGCCGTATGTTTTGGCGAGGACCTCGGTACTGATAGCGAGTTCCGTCATACGTGTGCTCCCAACCTTTCCAACTCCTCCTGTACCGTCTTGACGATCTCTTCGTCGGTTAGGCCCAACTGCGTGCCCTCGACGGCGATTTGCCGGGCATATGGCTGCAGGCGGCGCAGTTTCTCGGATTTGAGAAACCGGGGCATATTGCCGGCAACATAGGTTCCTCCGCCGGGAACCGTACCGATTAGACCGTTACGCTCAAGTTCCTGGTAAGCCCGCGCCACGGTATTGGGATTAATGCCCAGTTCAGCAGCTAGCTTGCGCACAGACGGCAGTGGCTGGTCCCGCTTCAGGGCGCCTGCAGCGACGGCATTCTTCACCTGGGTTTCGATCTGTACGTAGATCGGCACGCCCGAGGACGGGTTTACATGGAAGAGCACACTGTATTAGTACGATAATACAGTACAAACGGTCAAGGTAATTCTCTGATGTTGCAGATTGTGGACAGGGCCGATTATGGGACTCCCGCTTGGCAGGAGATCGGTTATGAATTTCAACGAAGACCGAAATTGGCTGACGAAAAGAGCAGATCAAGAGGACGAGCAATTCATCTCGGTGGGTGGTTTGATTTCAGAAATCGATTCGCCGCAGCGAGTAGACGAGCCAAGCGCACCTGGTTTAGAAGTCAGCAAGCTTGCGTTTGTCCGGCTTCTTCAGCTTGCAAGGCGAGAACGCCACCTGTCCTTAGAGCAACTCGCAGAGAAAGCCAAGGTTGATTTGGTTGAAGTTGTGAACATCGAGATGGGCCGAGCTTCCCAGCCAAGTCCCCGAACCATCTATCAACTGGCATCGCTTCTTAAGCTTCCCCCCAAGAAGCTCATGGTGCTGGCAGGCCTGGTACAGATTAGAGATGTGAGGCTGCAGGAGGCGAGCCTGAGATTTGTCGTACGATCTGAGCCGGCGAAGGATTTGAGTGTCGAGGAAACCGCCGCTCTTGAGGAGTTTGTAAAGTTCTTAGATCAGGAATGACCAGGCGTCTTGCAAGCTGCCTGCAATCGCGACGAACTCGAACCGGGCAAGGATGTCCGCTTGGTCGCGGCAAGTCATGGGCTTGGGTCAGTCGACATTCTCACAACTCCGCTCGAAGTCTTTCCACCGCAGCCTGCTCGCGCTGATACCGATCACTGGCGACGATCTTTTCTTCGTCGGTTAGCTCAGCGAGAAATCCGAATCCCCTGACGCAGGCAGCCGTGATTCTCTTCTGGTCAATCACCACCGTGCGCCGAACGAGTTGCGCCAAATCATCCCAGTCGAACTCCCTACCATCCTGAAATTTCTGCATCAGACGTGCTGGATCGAAACTATCCCGTGCTTGCCACAGCTTCAGAACCACAAGGCGGCGAATCAGCGGCTGATTGAGCGGCCGCGCTGCGAATACGCCGAGATCGAAGATGTCGCGTGCCTTGTTGCGCTGATAGCAGGCACGGATTTTTTCCGCGAGAATCTCCTGCAGAGCAAGGCAGATAATTTCTGCTGGTGCGAAAGGCAGCAGCCTAAAGTAGCTCTGCTCAATCTGAAGGCGGCGTTCGGTCGGCAGCGTCGGCGTCTCGCGCTGGCTGATCTGAAGCTTTACCTCGCTTACGCCGCTCGCGTTCCACTGGTGTGCGTAAGTCGGATTGACTCCCCAGGACAGACCATCCTGCGTCTCGTAGTATCCCTCGTCAGGAATGGCGAATTTAATGCCGTGAAACGGCTGTTCGAAAGCCTCCATCATGGCGAGGATGACTTCCTCGTGATCGTGATCCTCGATGCCGGTGAAGTCGAGATCGGTGGAGAATCGTCCCTGGTTCCCGAGAAACATTTTCCGAAGACATGTACCGCCCTTGAAGGCCAGTCTTTCCAGAATGCCGCGTTCGGACAGCAGTTGCAGCAGGAAGGTCAGAACCACCTCTTTCTCCGCGATCATGATGTCCCGCAGTCCGGATTCATTCGAATAACGCTGCACCTGCGGCTGCGTCAGCATTCTTAATCTTCCTTCCTGACGGATTTCCGCCGGCCTAGTCCAGCGCTGCCGTGCAGTTCCTCGCGGGTCACGTTGACGAAAAGGTGCCAGGTTTCGTCATAGCCGAGGGCGCGCGGCACGGCATGTTTGGGAGCGGGACCAAGCCATGCCCGAGTGCTACGTCCGGTGAGGCTGAGCAGGCTTTCGCGCACCTCGGCCGGCATGTCGGCTTTGACGTGATCGGCGAGCCAGCCGAAGCGCCGCACGAGCGCACCCGATTCGATCCGTTTGAGATAATCGGCCGCTTTCTTCCAGTCGAACCGCCGGCTGGCGGTGGCCAGAATGGTGGCTGCCTCCCCGACGCCGCCGGCCAGCGCGGGGCGGTCGACACAGTCGATCACTGTCTTTTCACGATCGGAGATCATGACCTTGTAACCGAGCACGTCGATGGGCTCGAAACCGAAGAATTTATTTGCGGAGGGGTTGACGATCCGGACTTTTGCGTCCCCCACACGGCGCGCGCGCGCGTGCACCGGCGTTACCAGGAAGATCACATTGCGGTGTTGGGTCGTCAGCCCATAGTGGGTGGCGGCGGTGCTGTAGCCAACATAATAAGGATCAGCAATGAGACTGGCTTGCGCCAGAAGATTGCTGTTGCCGAGAGCCTCGGGTCCCTGGTCGGGAGGGATGAGCAGGTATTTGCCCCAGCTTGCGCGTTCGAGCCAACCTTTGCGGCGCAACGACTCGATAATGTTGTCGACGGCCTTGGGGCTGGCGCCGAGCAGTTTAATAATGTCCTCGCGTGCAACGGCCCGTAGGCTGCGCTCACTGAGCGCAAGCACGACCCGGCTTTCCTGCGGGGACAAGGACCGGGCTTGGAACGCCATCTTGTACTCCTTCACAAAACCCCCTTATAAAGGGGGTTTTGATGAAAAGAGTACACTGTTGGGCGTCAGATGACAATACTTTATTGCACAGAACCCCCCTAGCGAGGGGGATTCGTGCAATTTTACAAAATCCACTTCACCTGCTGCCGGAGATGCAGCATCCGTTGTCCAAACCATATATCTGACAAATAAGACACGAGTTGCAACTTGTCAGAACTGTGATACGCAGTTCTGACAAATTATGGCCGCGCACCTGCTTTCCCGAGACGGAGGTGGGCCAGCCGTAGCTGGAACCTCGGTGAAAGGAAGTCAAGCCTGCGGCGAATTTGGAGCAGCAGCACCCGCTGCAGCCCCTGCCACCAGCGCTGCCGCCGCCTTCTCCGCCACCGCCGCGTTCAGCCGCTCCATTTCTCCGCGCACGCACTGTTTTTCGTTCTGCAGTTGCCGGGTTACTCCAGTCAGGTTCGTCATGGTCCCCCTCGGACAGGCATTGCAGCAGCCCATCTGACGAACCCTCCGTCCCGATTGCCACACACCCACGACCGATTTCACTGAGTCCCATAGGAGGAAATGCCATGGGGCTTCGTCGCAATGAATACTGCCCGGTCCACAAATCGCTTTCCTGCTGTGGTCGAGAACTCATTCCCAAACCCAGGACAATACGGCTCGGGGTGCAGCGCATCGAAGATCCGCATCACCCGAGGGGATATCGGGAACTCCGGTCACCAGCGGAAATGCGGAAACTGATGAACCGGAAGATTGTTGAGCAGGACAGGAAATGCGCCATCTGTCACGAAGAGTTCACTGATTACAACGACATCGTGCCTTATGCCGATATCGGCATAAGGAACGGAATGCCGATTTTCAGAATATGCCGACTAGATCGGTTCTCATCGGCGGACGCGAACACATCGTGATTTCGAAGTCGGCATAGTCCCCGACAAGCTGGCAAGAGGGAAACTCTTTCTGAACACTGAAAGGAGGTTTCCCATGAATGATCCGTTCCGGGTATTCGTATCCGGTCCATTTGCACACTTCGCAGAAGGATTCTTGCAGTCACTTCTTGAACTGGGCTACACGCCAGAGTCCGCAGCCTCGCAACTCCAACTTATAGCGCACCTGAGCCGGTGGCTCGTCGGTGAAGGCCTCGATGTACACACGTTTCGCCAGAACGATTTGGAGCGATTCCTTCAGGTCCGGCGCCGCGCTGGGTACACCCACTACTTGAGCCTGAAAGCGATGCTGCCGATGCTGACCTACCTAAGAGCTCAAGGAATATCACTCGCGTCGTCCACTGTCGTCAACAGCGGACCCGTAGATGTCGCGATTGATCGTTATCGGCATTACCTTGTCCAGGAGCGCGGACTTGCACAGTTGACCGTTCGACATTACACGAATGCGGTTCGTCTATTCCTGCGAAACGAGATCTCAAACGATGGCACCAGAATAAATTGGGAGTCGCTGGACGCGGCCAGAGTGACCGCATTCATCGTCGCCCGCACCCCGAGTCAATCGCGAAGCGTCGCGAGGACGACGGTGACCGCATTGCGGTCATTACTGGGCTACCTTTACGCCAACGGCCTGATCGAACAACAGTTGACGGCAGCGGTCCCTGCAGTGGCCGGGTGGCGATTGGCTGCGCTCCCGAAGACCCTGCAACCTAGTGAGATCCGAAGCTTGCTGGCAGCATGTGATCGGCGGACGCGAAAAGGACGTCGGGATTTTGCCGTCCTGACGATGCTCGTTCGCCTCGGATTGCGAGCGAGTGAACTCGCGGCGCTTCGCCTCGACGATATCGATTGGCGTGCTGGCACGATCCTTATTCGAGGGAAGGGCAATCAGATTGAGCCTTTACCTTGTCCGCAAGACGTCGGCGAGGCAGTGGTCTCCTATCTGCGGCGTGGCCGACCCGCATCAGCCGCAGGCCGTACTTTGTTCGCCCGTATCAGAGCACCCCACCGGGCCCTTACCGGAATCGGGGTGTGCGAAATCGTCGTCGCAGCCGCTCGTCGCGCAGGCATTGGGGAGATCCGTGCACATCGGCTGCGCCACACGGCAGCTACCCAACTGCTGCGCGCGGGCTCGTTATTGCCTGAGATTGGTCAACTGCTGCGGCACCGCCATATTTCAACCACGGCGGTGTACGCCAAGGTCGATCGCTCCGCCCTGCGAAGCATCGCGCGCCCCCGGCTGGGAGGTGCAGCATGAGCCCGCTACGGCAAGCTCTCTTCGATTACCTCGCTGTCCGCCGCTCGCTTGGATTCAAGTTGGGCAGGGCCGGGAAACTGCTCGCGCAATTCGTCGTTTACGCTGAAGAACGAGGAGAGCGACATCTGCGTACCTCCACGATGCTCGCCTGGGCGACCCTGCCTGTTAACACGCAATATAAAAAGGCGCCCACTTTGCGGTAGGTTGAGATCGTTGGCATCGCCAACCTAGCGAAAGGAGCGCCTTTATGAGTCAAGAGAAGTATATCGGGATGGACGTGCACCAGGCCACAGTCTCGGTTGCCGTCATGGATAGTGGGGGCAAGCTGATCATGGAGTGCATTCTGGAGACCAAAGCCGGCACGATTGTTGAGTTCATCCAAGGACTGCATGGAACTCTATCGCTGACCTTCGAGGAAGGAACCTGCGCTGCCTGGTTACACGACCTGCTAAAACCCTACGTCAGCCGGCTTGTAGTCTGCGACCCGCGCAAGAACGCTCTGCTGAAGGATGGCAGCAAGAGTGACCGGATCGATGCGCGCAAGCTGGCGGAGTTGTTACGCGGCAATCAGCTCACACCCGTATACCACGGCGACCACGGGGTACGAACCCTGAAGGAGTTAGGTCGCAGCTATCTGACCCTCACCCAGGATCTCACGCGGGTGATGAGTCGGATTAAAGCGCTATATCGGAACTGGGCGATTCCCTGCAGCGGCACAACCGTTTATGCTGCGCGGCATCGCAGCGAGTGGTTGTCCAAGATTCCCCAGCCCGGAGTTCGTCTCCGGGCCGAACGGTTCTACCAGCAACTGGATCTGCTGCGGCCCTTGCATCAAGAAGCGCGATGCGATTTCGTAATGGAAAGCCACAAGCATCCTGCCGTGAAGTTATTGCGCCAGATTCCTTTCATCGGTCCGATTCGTGCTGCTTTGCTGGTGGCCTTGTTGCAAACGCCACACCGTTTCCGTACCAAGCGACAGCTGTGGGCCTACAGCGGATTCGCAGTTGAAACTCATGACAGCGGCGAGTACCGCTATGTCCGAGGGAAGCTGCTACGCAACCGGGAGCGCGTCAGCGTGCGAGGTCTGAATGACAACCATAATCACGATCTCAAGAATCTGTTCAAAAGTACCGCGATCTCGGCCAGCACTCGGCCGGGACCGCTGCGCGATTTCTACGTGGCTCTTCTGGCGAAAGGGATGCGGCCCACCATGGCACGTCTCACCCTGGCCAGGAAGATCGCCGCCATTACTTTAACCATGTGGAAGAAAGGGGTGGACTTCGACGCCAAGCAATTAGATCAGCAAGCGGTTTGAGCATCTCTGGGAATCGGCTTTTCCATCTCTGGTGATCTCTCTGGTGGGGTCGGTCGGGTTCTGGAGACGCTCGATTCGAGGGCGAGTATCAGTCGATGAGCTGGGCCGCGTGTGCTTTCGGCACCGAGTCACCATTTTCACGCTATGCCCCCTCGGATAATCAGAAATAGCGATAGGCCACGAGCCTCGGATAGAACCATGATTACCACGCAGACATCACTCTCGCTTGCGAAGTCTCTTAGACCTGATTGGCATTGTCGCCACCGGCAGAGAAAACCAAACGAAGGGAAAACCATCCAGAGCAAAATCCCTGAGCAAAACAAGGGACGCTCGTACAGACAGTGGGCTGGATATCGAGACATAAATCCTCTCGTCCTCCGGTCAAGGCAGAAGTTTTTTCTTGACATCCCTTTTTATAGAACTCATCGAGGGGTTTGAGTGAAACGGCGATATAACGTCAACCATGCTTGGTCGGTGTGCAGGTTGATGCACATTGGCAAATCCTGTCTGCGGTAATTTTTCTTCGCCGCCCCAGTCGAACAGCAGTACAATTGGGCCGTAAATTCCTCCGCCTCTCCGAAGCGCAGTTCCCACCAGTTGAGACGCACACCCCCTGAGGCGAGTGAATCAACGTATCAACTTCTCGGAAATGAACATCAGTTAAGCTGAGGGCGCGTTCCCTCCATGTCGGGTTGGGCGTATGAGAGTACTCCGCTCTGCTCTCGTCTTGTTCGCGACTTTCGCCCTAAGCTTGTCTTTTGCGGTTCCAGCAGAAGATTTGCCGGAGACCGCATACGACGAGTCTGAGTCGCTGCCTTACGAGATGACCCCGCCACTCTCAGGCGACCTAGTGCAGGCATCTGCACCGACCCTTCAGGCTGTGCCGATTCTCCCCGGTGATTCATTTTCCACGCCCAAACACGCTTTGCGCCGTGCGGGGTATGGAGAGCTGGCAGCGCATCACATCTCCGACTCGCTCATCATCCTCGATCACTCGTTTCGTTGTTAGAAATCCCGCGACCTACATTTCGCACTCAACGCATTTGCCTCTCCGAAGCGCAGATCCCACCCGTTGAGACCTACACCCCCCGAGGCGAGACGAATGACACTTGTTTGATCTGAGCCGGAGGCTTCAACACAACGAGCTCTATTTTCATGGAGGCAACATGAAACTCAAGTTGTTGGCGTACGTTACCGCGATAACCCTGTTGGCTGTGCTGGCGCTGCCCACACCATGCCTCGCACAGGAACACAAGCACAAACTCCCTTACTACACTGTGGTTGACCTTGGCACGCTCGGCGGAACGTTCAGTTTGGCGGGCGGCATGAATAATCGCGGTGCCGTTGTCGGAGAATCGACTTTGTCAGGCGATACCGCTCTACACGGCTTCCTCTGGCAAAAAGGAGTAATGACCGACCTCGGAACACTTGGAGGCCAGAACAGCTATGCCACTTGGCCCTTCAGCGACTCTAATCAGATCGGCGGCGCTGCGGAAACTTCGAATCCAGACCCGAATGCGGAGAACTTCTGCGGCTTCGGCACCAACCTCACCTGTCTGCCCTTCCTTTGGCAAAAGGGCGTGATGACCGCGCTGCCTACGCTCGGCGGCACGAATGGCCAGGCCTTTGAAGTCAACAACTGGGGTGTTGTGGTCGGAAACGCCGAGAATAAAAAGGTGGACAGCAGCTGCCCGCCACCCCAGGTTCTTCGCTGGAAGCCCGTTTTCTGGTACGACGGCGAAGTCCATGAACTCCCAACGCTCCATGGGGACACTATCGGCACAGCGACCGTGGTGAACGACCTGGGCCTGATGGCGGGCGTATCCTACACTTGCGCCGAATACGCCACCGGGTCATTCCGTCCCGTGCTCTGGCAGTACGGGAAAATCGTGAAGCTTGGAAACCTCGGAGGCACTTTTGGCTTTCCCATCGAGATCAATAATTGGGGTCAGGTGGTCGGCGAGTCGAACCTCTCCGGCGACACAACCACCCATGCCTTCCTCTGGCAGAAAAATACTGGAATGATTGATCTTGGCACCTTGCCGGACGATGTCTCGAGCTACGGCGAAGGCATTAACGACCTCGGCCAGATCGTAGGAGCATCGTGCGACAGCAACGGAAACTGCCGGGCTTTCCTGTGGCAGGACGGCGTGATGACGGATCTCAATACCCTCATCCCTCCGGACTCGACTCTGTACCTGTCGGAACCATCAACAATCGCGGACAAATCGCGGGATATGCCTACGACACAGTGAGCGGGGAATTCCACGCTTTCCTGCTGAACCCGTGTAACCGCGATGGCAGCGCCGGACAATGCCGGGATCTTACAAACAGCGCGCCGCGCGTGCGCCCGCAGCTCCCGGACAACATCCGCAGGCTGCCCCAGCAACGCAACCAGAGAGGGCACTTGCATTTCCGTCAACCGTTCAAGTAGCCAAGTAGTTGGCGAATGTTTCCTCGGTCAGGCCGCCCGGACCGCGCGATGTCCGGGCGGCTTTTCTTTCGCATCACCCTCAAAACGCCGGGCGGACTTGAAACCGTAGGACAACTGTCGCTAACAGATGAGATGAGAAGGCCGGTCTCCGACGGGATGCTGTACGCTCCCAAGTTATCGACGTGCTCGAAGCACAAGAGATAAAGGAGACCGGCAATGAAAAAGGTTAGCACCGTAGCGCCAAAGCAGACGAACAATTTTCAAGTGCAGAAGCTGACGATCGGGTTGGACCTGGGGGATCGCTCGAGCTGGTATTGCATGTTGAACGAAGCAGGAGAAGTGTTGCTGGAGCAAAAGCTGAGCACGACTCCGAAAGCGATGCGCGAGGTTTTCGGAGCCATACCGCGCAGCCGGATCGCGCTGGAGACGGGGATGCATTCGCCCTGGGTGAGCCGACTACTCAGCGAACTCGGGCATGAAGTGATCGTGGCGCATGCGCGCAACGTGCGCTTGATCGGGGAAAGCCGAAAGAAAGACGACCGTCTGGATGCGCGAACCCTGGCGCGGCTGGCGCGGATCGATCCGCAACTGCTGGCCCCGGTGAAGCATAGGAGCGCCAGAGCCCAGGCGGACTTGAGCGTGATCCGGGCGCGAGCCGGACTGGTGCGGGCGCGGACCGCGCTGATCAATACGGCGCGGGGACTGGCCAAGTCCTACGGAGAGCGCTTGCGCGGCTGCAGTCCGCGCAATGTGAATCCCGAGAAAGCCCAGGGGCTGAGTCCGGAACTGCAGGTCGCGTTGCAACCGCTGCTGGCAGCCGTGGAATCACTGAGCGGGCGCATCCGCGAATACAACGAACGGATCGAGCAGTTGGCGCAGCAAAGCTATCCGCAGGCGGCGCTGCTGAAGCAGGTGAAGGGAGTGGGCACGCTGATCGCGCTCACCTACCTGCTGACGCTGGAAGATCCGCATCGTTTTCGCAAGAGCCGTGACGTGGGCTGCTATCTGGGATTACAACCGGGACGGCGGAACTCAGGACAAAGCGAACCGCAGCTGCACATTAGCAAGGAAGGCGATCCGTATCTGCGCACACTGCTGGTGCAGGGAGCGCACCACATTCTGGGCCCGTTTGGCGCGGACAGCGATCTGCGGCGCTGGGGGCTGAAACTGGCGGAGCGTGGCGGAAAGAATGGAAAGAAACGAGCCGTAATCGCCACCGCACGAAAGTTAGCGGTCCTGCTACATCGGTTGTGGGTCAGCGGAGAAGTGTACGAACCGCTGCGCAACAGTAGCCAGCTCATGCCGGCAGCAGCTTAGTTCGAAGGTTCTAAGCATCTGCTAAGGAGCAAACTCAAAGCCCAAAGCCGAGTTCCGGTGACTGCGTCTATGGCCTGGCCCACTTCCCGTCGCGTAAAGGGGAAGAGAGGTTGACTAACAGGTGGCAGCACCGGCTGAAACGAGAACACCCAACTTGCACCGAGCGAACAAAATCGCTCAACGAAGAGTGCGGATGGAAGGGTGGCGACAGTGGCAACTCGGTCGGGAGAAACAATCTTGTGCAACGAAAAAACAAAAGAACCCACTTGACTCCGACCGGTCTTCTCATGGAAGGCCATAGCGCTCAAAATCCCACTGCACCTGGTCTTAGGGGGAGGGCGGCCTTGTGCACGGACGCGAAAAACGCCTGGGAGAATGGGCTTCAGACCTCGTGGTTGTCTCTTACGTAACCCGTAAATACGTCGTATACCCCTGATCCTCAATCCCCGTGAACGGCAGCATCTTCACCACCCCGCCCGCTGTCTCCACCTGCCAGCTCTGCGCGCCCGTCTTCTTCGCCCCCAGTAACTGCGCCCGCGTCAACGCCGGCTGCGAATCCGTAATCGCAAACAAAACCAGCGGCCCCACCATCAACGCCACCGTATCGGAATGTGCCGCATCCACCGCCTCCAGCCGCGTCTTCATCGGCAGCTCCACTTCAATCCGATCCCCGCTCTTCCACTCCCGCCCCACGCGCGCGAACGTCCCCGCCGCAGCCGCCTCCCGCTTGCCATTGACCGCCACCGACGCCCCCTCTGCCCACGCCGGAATCCGCAGATTCACTGCAAACGCCGTCGCCTTCCACGTCTTCACCTCAAACTCCACGTGCGCGTCATACGGATACTCGCTCTTCTGCGTCAGCTCAACCTGCGCCCCATCCTGCGTCCACTTCACCCTCGACGGAATATACAGATTCACCCAAACCCCGCGCCCATCGCGCAAATACGTGCTGATCCGGTAATCCGCCGCGATCTGCGTGATCGTCCCCGAGCAGCACGGCCACCGGTGCGGCGAATACACCTTCGTTCCTTTGAAGTTGTAATCCGAGTAATAGAACGATCGCCCGTCCGACTCCAGCGGCTTTGCCCCCAGGATCGTGTTGTACATCACGCGCTCCATGCTGTCCCCATACCGCGGATCGCGCATCACCCGCAGCAGGTACCGCGTCAGCTTGAAGTGAGCATACGCTCCGCACGGCGTCTCGAAGCTGCTGTGAGTCTTCGTCAGGCTGTCGTACACATCCGCACTGTCCGTCGCGCGCAACTGCTCATCGGGACCCCATCCTCCGGTCGCAAAACTCTGTGCCAGCACCATATCGAACCCATTCTTCGCCGCCCGCAGATACTTCTCGTCCCCCAGCGTCATGTAAGCCTGCATCGCCGAGCACAGACAATTGACGTGGCTGTACGCATGCCGCCCCGCCAGATCGTTCTGCCCCGCCGCCAGCCGGTCAAAGAACGGTTCATTCAGATACTGCACGCCGAGTTCGCGATACCGATCCCCGGCCCCGCGCTGATACGCCAGAAACAGATTCTCCGGCATCGTGTACGACTCATCCCACGTCCACGATTCGTCCCTCCCCGGCCGCCAACTCGTCCCGTGCTCAATCGCCCTCTTCGGCAAGTGCTGCATCGCGACATCAGTGGTTTTCTGAAGAATCGACCACGCCTCCGGATCTTCCACAAATTTGTGCGAGTCAATCAGCCCGCACACCAGCTTGTCGTAACAATATGCCGGGAAGCGGTTATTCTCGTAGAACTCGCCCGCGATGACCTGCGCATAAAGCCGGTTCAGCCGCAATACTTTCTCCCGCGCCGCCTGCGAACCGGTGATCGCATATCCCCGCGCCAGCGCCGACACCCACTGTCCGAACGTCGCCGACGGCGCGAAGCCCGCATCAAACGTGTGCCAGTCGTAGTTGGGATCGTACCGGTACCATCCGCCTAGGTCTTCGCCCGGGGCCGGCTGCCCGATCATCAGCCGAAACGGTTTGAGCAGGGCATCATCGCTCAGGTCCATGAGCACGGCATGCGTCTGTTGCAGTTGCTGCTCGTGCATGGCGCTATGAAGCGTGACATCGCCATAGCTGAATTCTTCGAGCGGAGAAGATTGGATGGAGTCCGAGCCCCCGGAGGCAAACGCCAGAGCCGAATTCCGGCAACTCGGAATCGCACTCGCGGCCGACGCCAGCGTGACTGACTTTAGAAACCTTCTGCGGGAGACTGTAAGTGAGGGGGACATTCCTCCTCCCAACCTTGGGACTGGGAAATCGGTCGCGTTACCGCTGGTTCTCCCCTTCTTTAAACATGTACTTGATCGCCGGCTTGTAGATCATCAGATTCGGCTCGCCGTTCTCACGGTTCACCTTGATGCAATTCCGGTCGTACCATTCGATAATGCCGTGCACTTCTTCGCCATCGCGTAGAACGATCACCATCGGCGTCCGCGACTGCATCTGTTTCTGGTAATAAAAATTCTCGGCGTTGGTCTGCTCCGGAGGTGCGGGCTTCTTACCTGCGCCGCCGCCCCCCATCTTACGATCGCTATAATCGCTGCGATCGCTTCCACGATCCATATGCTCTCCCCGGTCATGCCGCTCCGGCCGCTCGCGCCGTTCGGGCGCCTGCAGGGAAGCGGAGTTATGGTGATTGTGATTCTCCGCTCGAGGCAGAGTTGGCCGAATCAGCTTGCGATTGGCGAAATTTTCTTTCTCGGAGATTCCGGCTGGGACGGGCTCCATAATTTCCTTCATAGTGGCAGACCTCAGGTACACTCATTCACGCAAACCACCACACTCTGGGACCCTCGGAATGTATTAACAGGCGTGAAATTTTACCTACCGTATCACAGGAATCTGCCCCTGACAATGCTTCCTTAGTGCTACATGCTCCGGTGTGCCAAATTCTGCACATCCTCTAGAATATCGATTTGCTCCGCTATTTTGTATTCGACAAGTCGGCCCCGCGGCGTTCTCTGCCACTCCACGTGACAATCGCCACTAAACTGGCCACGAGAAGTACCGTCCAAGCCAGCACTGGCGGAAAGTTGCCGCCGTAGCGGCTCTCGGCCAACTTCGCCTGAATCACCGAATTGCGGGAAGAAAAGAAGTTGCCAATCTGGTAGGCGAATCCTGGCAATGTGCCTCGGACGGCAGGCGGCGAAAGTTCGTTCAAATGCGCCGGAATGACTCCCCAGGCGCCCTGCACCATGAACTGCATCAGGAATCCGCCCAGTGCCAGCATCGGGGCCGTGCGCGAATATGCCCACAACGGAATGATGGGAATTGTCAGCATCGCCGCAATGACGATGGCTCGCCGCCGCCCGATCCGTTCCGACCACGCCCCGAAAACGATCCCCCCCAGCAGGGCCCCGACGTTGTAAACGATGGCGATCAAACTCACGGTCTTCGGCGTGAACTGCAAATTCTTCTGCAGAAATGTCGGGTACAGATCCTGCGTGCCGTGACTGAAGGAATTGAACGCGAACATCAGCACCACCAGAAAAATAAAGATGCCGGCATGGGACCAGATATCTTTGGCCACGTGACTTTCTGCCGCTCGCGATACGCGCCCTTGCAGCCATGCCGGAGATTCCTCCACCTTGGCGAGAATGTAGATGACCAGGACCGCCGGCAATGCGCCGATAACGAACATGCCGCGCCAGCCGACGAAAGAGAACAGCGTGCCGTAGACCAAAGCCGCAATCAAGTACCCGACCACGTAGCCTTCTTGTAACAGGCCCGAAAAGAATCCGCGCCCTTCGGCCGGCAATGTTTCGAACGCCAACGCTGCGCCCACGCCCCATTCGCCGCCCATGGCGATTCCGAAGAGGGCCCGCGTGACGAGAAATATTCTCAGATTTGGCGCAAAAGCCGAGGCCATTTCAAACATCGAGTAGGCAATGATGTTGACCATCAGCGTGGGACGCCGCCCGAAGTGGTCCGCCATCAGCCCGAAGAGAATCGCCCCCACGGGCCGCAGGGCCAGCGTCAGAAAAATCGCTTCCGTAATCGCCGAGACCTTTGTCTGAAACTGAGTGGCCAGTGCGCTGACGCAGAAGACCAGAATGAAGAAATCGAACGCGTCCAGCGACCACCCCAGAAAGCAGGCGATGAACGTATTCCGCTGCACCGCAGTCAACCTGCGAAAGTGACCGATGAATTCCATCGTACGAATCTGACGCCCTGTGTTCTTCCCCCGTGGAACTCAGTGTCCTCTGTGGTTGCGGTTTTCCTTCGGCGGCAAAGTCCTGCGAATGCTAGCATATGTCTTCAAGTCGACAATCAACAATCCTCCCCATGCCCGAACTCGATCTCCCGCAACGCCAGGCGCCCGACTCGCTCATGCTCACCGGCTTCTGGTATCGCGCTCTGCCCGCCGATCGCGTCCATCGTAATCAGCTCTATAAGGCGATACTGCTGGAGATTCCGCTCGTTATCGGCCGTGACCGTATGGGACAGCCCTTCGCTCTGCGCGACGCTTGCCCTCATCGTGGCATGCCGCTCAACTGCGGCCGGTTCGACGGAGAGAATCTCGAGTGCGGCTACCACGGCTGGAAGTTCGACGTCCACGATGGCCAGTGCCAACTGATCCCTTCGCTCACCGCCGATCAGAAGCTCAGAGTAGATCGCATCTATGCGGGCAGCTATGCCTGCGAAGAACAAGACAGTTTCATCTGGGTTTTCATTCCAGATCCCGGCCCGCCAGGTGCAGGGTTTGCGCAGCGAGTCGAAGCTCCCGCGGGCGCGCCGCAAATCGAAAAATTCAGCTCGAAGTACAAGTTCGCCTACCTACAGGCCGAAATGCCCGTGAGCATCGACCACGGCATCATCGGCCTCATGGATCCCGCGCACGGCCCATTCGTTCACCAGGCATGGTGGTGGCGCACGCAGCACAGCATTCACGAGAAGCAAAAGAGTTTCGAACCAATCCCCAAAGGCTTTCGCATGAGCGCGCACACGCCGAGTTCCAACTCCGCGCCATATAAACTGCTGCGCCTCTATGCCGACGCCGATTCCATCACCACCACTATCGATTTCGTCCTGCCCAACCTTCGCACCGAAACCATCCGCGCCGGAAAATACTGGTTCTCCAGCCTGACCACGGTCACGCCGATTACGCGGAATCATTGCCGCATCGATGTGGTCGCCGCCTGGAATCTGTTTCGCTGGGTGCCCTTTGTCCCCGAACTGTTGAAGTTCGTCTTTGCGAAATTCGTCGAGCAGGACCGCCGCACCATGGAATTGCAAGCCCAGGGCTTGAAACACAACCCGCACCTGATGCTGATCGATGACGCCGACCGCCCCGCCAAATGGTACTTCCAACTCAAAGCCGCGCACCTGGAAGCCAAGCGCACCGGCAGCGAGATGAAGCATCCCATGCCGAGTCCAGTCGCCTTGAAGTGGAGAAGTTGAAGGAGGGAAGCAGGCGCGCCGACGCCGGTTGAGCTGAAAGCTAGAAGCTAGGAGCTAGGAGCTATTCCGCCACCAGCCAGTCCATCGCCTCTTCCCGCGTCTTGAATGTAGGAAAGTCACGCTGCGAGAAACTTTTGAAATTCTCGTAGAACACGTGCGGCAGGCTCTCCGTTCCCACCCACGCGGACCGCTTCACATAAGGACGATCCAGCGTGAGCACCTCCTTGATGTGCGTCGCCACGCTCTTGTCGATCTGCGCTCCGCTAAAATCGGCGAGCGTGAGTACCGATCCAGGAGCATGACGGGAGATATCTGCGCGTACCAGATCGAGCAGTACCATCATTTCCTTGCCGTTGCAGTGGCTGAAGTCAATCACGAAGATGGCCTGGCCCTTGTGCTTGATGAAGTGCAGTCGGTCGTCGACAGACTTGCCCGAGGTCATGCGAGGATCTCCTCCACCACGCCATAAGCGCTGTCCAGCGCGGCATCCAGCGCGGAGGCATCTTTGCCTCCGGCCTCGGCCAGGTCGGGACGTCCTCCGCCCTTGCCGCCAACTTTCTGCGCCACTGGACCGATGACTTTGCCGGCCTGCACGCGTCCGGTCAGGTCTTTGGTCACTCCCACGATCAGCGCGACGTTGCCATTCGACGCCGATCCCAGAATCACCACTCCCGAACCGATTTTGTCGCGCAACTGATCGACCAGCGTGCGCAACTGCGCCCGCTCCAGATTGTCGACCCGATGCGCCAGAACTTTCACGCCCTTCACTTCCTTGACCCGCTCGGCGATATTGGCCGTGCCGATTGATGCTGACGCCGACTTCATCCTGACCTGGTCGAGTTCGCGCGTCAGCCGTTTAATCTCCGCATCTTTCTTCTCCAGTTCCGCCTTCAGTGCCTCCGCTGGAGAGAAAGTAGCCTCGCTGTCGGGGCCCGATTCGGAAGTGGTTGCCCCATCCTTGCGCGCCTTTTGCGCAAGAGCCTGCCCTGAGCGAAGCGAAGGGGTGGGACTGATGAAGCCGGAAACAAAACTCTCAAGTTCGTGATCCTTGCGGAAATGCGCCAGCGACCCTTCGCCCGTTACGGCCTCCACACGCCGCACGCCCGACGAAACGCTGCCTTCTTTCAGAATCTTGATCAGCCCGATCTCCCCGGTCGCCGCGGTGTGCGTGCCGCCGCAGAGTTCGGTGGAAAAATCGCCGATGCGAACCACGCGCACCTTGTCGCCATACTTCTCCCCAAACAGCGCCATCGCATGATATTCGTTCACGGCCACGTCGATCGGCACGTCAACGATGGTCTCCACTCTCTGGTTGCGCAGCATTTCCTTATTGATGATGTCTTCAATGTCCTGCAACTCTTCGTCTTCGACGGCGGTGAAATGCGAAAAATCAAACCGCAGATGATTGGGCGCGACGAGCGACCCCGCCTGCTTCACGTGCTTCCCCAGCACCTCCCGCAGTCCCGCGTGAAGCAGATGCGTGGCAGTGTGATTCCGCATGGTCGCCTGACGAATATCGGTGTTCACGACGGCGTCAACCTTATCCCCGACTCTGAGGGCGCCCCACCCTACGCGGTTTTCGTAGGGTGGGGATTTGACGACAACCTGATGCGCCCGCACGCCCTGAATCGGGTAATAGCATCCCTTCACCTCGGCGACAACGGTATTGTGATCGTCCGAATAAAGCCAGCCACGGTCGCCGACCTGCCCACCGGCCTCGGCGTAAAACGGCGTGTGGTCAAGAATGACCTCGCCCTCCTCACCCGCCTTGAGTTCCTGCGCTCCCTGTCCGTTATGAATGATAGCCAGCACTTCGCAGTTCTCCGACCTTGTCTGACGATACCCTTCGAACTCCGATTTCGGAAGCTGCTGATAAGCGGGATTCGCCGTCTGCTTGGCAGCGCCTTTCCAGGAAGCCCGCGCGCGGGATTTTTGTTCGTCCATCGCACGGTTAAAACCGGCTTGGTCGAAATTAATCCCGAGATCGCGGCAGAAATCGATGATGAAATCGAGAGGTAGTCCGTATGTATCGTAAAGCTTGAATGCTTCCGCACCCGGGTATGTCAAGCGGAGTCCCTGCTCTTTGATCATATCTAGGGTCCAGTTTTGTCCTTCGGGCGGCGGCTTAACACCTGGAGCGTTCACGAACTGGAGCATGGCGCCCTCTTCTAGACGTTCGAACCCAACATCCAGCGCGTGCGCAAACCGCTGCTCCTCGGCGAACACGGCCTTCGAGATGCGATCCGCCGTCTCATTCAATTCCGGATATGCATCCTTCATCCCATCGTGAACTCCGAAGACCATCTGATGCAGAAACGGCTTCGTTTGTCCCAGCAATCGCCCATGAGTGATTGCCCGCCGGATGATTTTGCGCAGCACATACCCGCGGCCGTCGTTTGCCGGAAGCACGCCATCCGAAATCAGAAACGTCGCCGCGCGCGAGTGATCCGCAATCACGCGCAGAGAAGCCGCCGACTTCGTGTGAGCCTCCTTATCCAATTCTTTCTTCAGCGAAGTACCAGTCAACTGCGCTGCCTTCTCGATCAGGGGTGTGAACAAATCGGTCTCGTAATTCGAAATTACTCCCTGCAGCACCGCCGCCACCCGCTCCAGCCCCATCCCCGTATCGATCGACGGTTTCGGCAGCAGCTCGAATCCCATTAGAGGGCCGTCCGGAACTCTTGGCTGACGGTTATATTGCATGAACACCAGGTTCCAGATCTCGACGTACCGTCCGCAGTCGCAGCCAAAGGCGCAGTCCTGATGCCCCTGATCCGACGCCGCTGCGCCCATGTCATAATGAATTTCGCTGCACGGGCCGCACGGACCGGTATCGCCCATCTGCCAGAAGTTGTCTTTCATCCCCATGGGAAAAATGCGGTCTCTGGGAACTCCGACGTCAAGCCAACACTGCCTCGCTTCGTTGTCTGGCGGGATGCCGCCCGGAATCCCGGACGCCAAGGGGTCGCCTTCAAATATCGTCACATACAGCTTGTCCTTCGCGATCCCGAACCACTCCGGCGAAGTAATCAGCTCCCACGCGTAGGCGATGGCATCTTTCTTGACATAGTCGCCAAAGGAAAAATTCCCCAGCATCTCAAAAAACGTATGATGCCGGTTGGTGAACCCGACGTTCTCCAGATCGTTGTGCTTCCCTCCGGCGCGCACGCACTTCTGCGACGTTGTCGCCCGCGAGTAGTCCCGCTTCTCCAGTCCCAGAAAGACGTCCTTGAACTGGTTCATCCCCGCGTTGGTGAACAGCAGCGTGGGATCGTTCGCCGGGACGAGCGACGACGAATGCACCTCTTTGTGCCCTTTGTGCACAAAGAAGTCCAGAAATTTGCGGCGGATTTCAGACCCGGTCAGCATGGAAGAGTCATTCTAAATGAACAACGCCCTTTGGCGTGGCTCGGGGCAAGGCTCCGCACGCAGAGGACACGCAAGATAAGCCCTGAAACCGCAGAAGGCACAGGGAAGTACGGAGGAAGATGGGATTCCTCCGTAAGCCTCTGTGCCCTCTGTGGTTGTTTTGTGGCTCCGGCTACTTGATTACGTCGATGGTCTTCTCGGCGCCCTTCTTGACGTCGTGACCCACGTCCTTGGCAGCCTTTTCAGTATCCTTGCCTGCGACTTTAGTGGCGTGGCCGGTTTTGTCGGCGGCCTTTTCGGTGTCCTTCATCGCGTCTTTGCCTGCGACTTTAGTGGCATGGCCGGTTTTGTCGGCAGCCTTTTCGGTGTCCTTCATCGCGTCTTTGCCTGCGACTTTGGTGGCGTGGCCGGTTTTGTCGGCGGCCTTTTCGGTGTCCTTCATCGCGTCTTTGCCTGCGACTTTAGTGGCATGGCCGGTTTTGTCGGCGGCCTTTTCGGTGTCTTTGATGGTGTCCTTGGTCGCGACCTTGGCGGCATGGCCCGTCGATTTTGCCGCCTTATCGGTTGCCTTGCCGGTGTCTTTTGCGCCCTTTGTCACGTCCGACGTCACATCCTGCGCCAGCGCGATCGGAACTACACTGAGTAACGACACAGCCAAAATTGCCCTTAAAATGGACTTCATACCTTACACCTCCTTGATTTGTTAGCCGAATCCCCTTGCGAGTATGCAACATCTGCAAGGCACAACGCAACGAAGGGACCGGGTGCGCGACGGAAGCGCACAGAGTGCGCAGTCATCGCGCGGCTCCAAGATCTTCAGCTCGCAGTCACTCCGTCTCGGTCTCAAGGGCGGTCAGAGTCTCGTCATCCACATCCCACTTTTTCAGGATGGTGAAGATGGTCTTCGTTCCGAATCCAGCCCGCGCCAGCTGCCGAAAGATGCGTGCCGTCTGCTTCTGATCTTTGGGTTTTTCCAGACGCTTCTTGCGAAGAAATTCGCGCGCCTGCTTCTCGTCGCTTACGCCCTGGTATGCGGCGTCCACGGCCTTCTCGATCACCGATCCATGCACTCCCCGCGTTTTCAACTCCGTGATCACGCGCATCCGCCCCAGTTTTTGGTTGTCGCGCCGCAGCGAAGAGTACGATGCGGCGTACTGCGAGTCGTTCAGATATCCCTGATCTTTCAGCCGCCGGATCACCAGTTCGACCAGTGTCTGCCCATATTCCGACTCGGCTTCTTCGATGCGCGCCCGCATTAACCGTTTCAGTTCGGCGACGGTCCGCATACGCCGCGCCAGCGCCCCCACGGCATACTCGTACAGTTCGTCTTCCGAGTAGGTTCTTTTCTTGGGACGTGGGAACGCCATACAAGTAACGATAGCGCAAATCCACTCCGAGCACCCAGTACGAGTGCACCGAAGAAAAAAAGGCGCGCTTGCGCGCGCCCATTCAAGGAGGCAACCCAACGAAAAAAGCGAACCCTGAAACCTAAGACCTAAGACCCAAGACCCAAGACCTCTAGCCCTACCGCCCCCCAAACCCCGCCGACTGCATCGACTGCCGCGAAATATCCGCCGTCGAAGCAATGCCCTGCATGCGCAGCTTGAAGTCGTCGGCGTTGGAAGCGTTCTCCAGCGCAGTTTCGTAGTTCACCAATCCCGCCTGGAACAAATCCCACAACGACTGGTCAAACGTCTGCATGCCGTACTGCGACGTGCCCGCCGCGATCGCGTCGCGAATGGAACGCGTCTTTTCCGGCACCAGCACGCATTCCCGAATGTAGGCGGTGTTGATCATGACTTCGACTGCGGGCACGCGGCCGTCGGCGTCGCAGCGCCGCACCAGGCGCTGGCTGATGATCGCGCGCAGCACTGCCGCGAGCTGCATGCGAATCTGCTTCTGCTCCGGTGGCGGAAAGATGGAAATGACGCGGTTCACGGTTTCGACCGCATCCAGCGTGTGCAAAGTCGAGAACACCATGTGGCCGGTTTCGGCCGCGTGTAGCGCGGTCGAGATCGTTTCCAGGTCTCGCATTTCGCCCACCAGGATCACGTCCGGATCCTGACGGAGAGAAGCTCGCAACGCCGCCCCGAACGAGGGCGTATCCACCCCAATCTCGCGCTGGTTGACGTAGCCCTTCTTGTCGCGGTGCAGAAATTCGATCGGGTCTTCGATGGTAACGATGTGTTCCGCGCGCGACGAGTTCACGCGATCGACCATGGCCGCCAGCGTCGTCGATTTACCGGAACCTGTTACTCCTGTGACCAGCACCAGCCCGCGAGGCATGTCGCAGATCTGCTCCACGACTTTAGGCAGAAACAGTTCGTCGAGCGCGCGAATCTTGGTCGGAATGACGCGCAGCACCAGTCCCACGTTGCCGCGCTGCTGAAAGATGTTCACACGGAAGCGTCCCAGGCCCGCCACGCCGTACGCCATATCGATTTCCGTGGTCTCTTTGAACTTTTGTTTCTGCCGCGCCGACATCATGCTGAACGCCATGTTCAGCATGTCTTCGGCGGTAATGCGGGGCTGATCGGTCAATGGCACCAGTTCGCCGTCAATGCGCAGGTGAGGATAGTTTCCCACCTTCAAATGCAAGTCCGAGGCTCGCCGTTCCGTTGCAATCCGAAGCAGATCATCAATATTCATGCGGACTTTTCCCCTGGGACCTTTGGCCTGACCTTCTCTAGCATGATCGCCCGAATCGTCACCTTCCCCAAGATGACCGAGGTAATGACCTCTGCCCCGTCGGCAGGACACAGCCTTAAGTTCTGGAAACGGGGCATCTCTATTGCGGTTGGTCCAGTGCCCCGGCCGGGACTCCGGAAGCGAGAACTCGTTGACACCTATATCTGTTAGTGATATATCAATAGGTGATGTAGCAAATGACCGCGAAATGCCGCCAAGGTCCCATAGCGTTCCCGACAGCATTCAGCCCCTGGCTCCCCTCACCCCAGCTGTGTTCTTCATACTCTTTGCCCTCGCTCAGGGTGCGAAGCACGGTTACGCGATCATGCAGGAAGTCGCAGTTCTTTCCGACGGTAAATTCCGGATGGGGCCCGGGACTCTGTACACGACCATACAGCGTCTCCTGGAACTATCTTTCATTGAAGAGACCGACGCGGACTCGAAGAGCAGGCGGCGCTACTACCGCCTGACTCGAACGGGAAGAGCCGTCTTCAAAGCCGAGGTCCGCCGGATGGATGCGGTGGTAAGACTTGCGCTCCAGCACAAAACGCTGCCACAAGAGGGAGCATAAGAGCGATGTCAAAATCAATCCCGTTCAGCCGGCGACTTTACGCTGCCGCTCTGTTGCTCTACCCGGTTGCGCTTCGCCGCCAGTTCGGGGAGGAGATGGTCGAAGTGTTCGCGGAACAAATGCGAGACGCGTACGAGCGAGACGGGTGGCTCGGGAGAATGGATGTGTGGTGCTGCGTCGGTGGCGAGACCATTCGGACTGCGGTGAAGAGTCACCTCCAGATCGTATGCATTTCTCTGGTCTCCGCCCTAACCGCGCTGGGCCTTATGTGTACCTTCTTCTGGGCTGCCTTCGCCCACTATTTGACCTGACGCCACCAGCCCCGCGGACTTTTCAAAATGCTGGAAGCAATCGGTTTGACAAAGCGCTACAGCGGAATTCCAGCCGTGGAGAATGTCAGTTTCCATATTCGCCGCGGCCAGATCCTCGGTTATCTGGGACCCAACGGATCTGGAAAAAGCACGACGGTAAAGATGATGGTGGGTCTGATTGAGCCCTCCGCCGGTCAGATTCTCTTCGACGGCGTCAGAGTCCATGGCGGTAGTCCTATCTTCTCGCGTCACGTTGGATACGTCCCCGAAGAGCCCCACATGTATTCACATCTGACTGGCCCCGAATACCTTCGACTCGTTGGACGCCTACACCCCATTCCGCGCCAGCCCCTGGAACGGAAAATTGACGCCTTCATCGATTTGTTTTCCCTGAGCGACGCGAGGTACGAATTGCTCTTGAACTATTCCAAAGGCATGCGGCAGAAGATTCTATTGTCGGCTGCATTGCTGCATAACCCTGATGTGCTCATCCTCGACGAGCCATTTTCAGGTTTGGATGTCGCGGCCGCTCTTGTGTTGCGCAATTTGCTGAAGGCTCTGGCCCGCGAGGGCAAGGTAATTCTCTACAGTTCGCATGTACTGGAGGTCGTCGAGAAGGTCTGCTCCGAGGTGGTCATTTTGTACAAGGGGAAGATCGTCGCCTATGACACGGTAGAGCGGTTGCGGGAGCTACAGGCGAGCCCTTCGTTGGAGTCGGTTTTTGCGCAACTCGCCGTCCCGGAAGACACCTCAGCCATCGCCGAGCGCGTGATCGCCGTCATGAACGGATAAGGTCATGGTCCCCAGGATTCGCGCGTGCCTCTCGGAGACTCATAGCACTCATCTCGAACTGGTCCGCCATTTCTTATCGCAGCAGTTGGTAAGTGACCTGACATCTTCCGATCAAGTCCGGAGGTTGGTCATCACCGTGTTGAGCGCGCTCGCCTGTGTCGGCCCTCTTATTGTCCGGCTCTATATCCCGAAGTACGCATACATCGAGAGCCGCGATACCGGAGACCTCTACCTCGCGGAAGTGCATGCCGACCGGCTTTTCTTCATTTCCCTGTCTATGATTACGGCGGCGATAGTGAGTGTCGTGCAATGGCAAGGTCTGTTTCCCAATAGGCGGGACTATCTTGTGCTGAAACCTTTGCCGATCCGGCTGTACCAAATCTTTGTCGCACGATTTCTATCTTCTTTGATCATTGCCGTAGTCGTGATTGTCAACCTCAATCTCGCTACGAGTGTTTTGTTTCCACTCCTAACTTCGGGAAGGTGGCAGTTTCCATCCTTTGGAACTCACTATGTCGTGGCTCACGCGGCAGCAACGTTCGGCGCTGGATTGTTCGCTTTCTTCGCGGTTGGAGCCATGTACGGCGCGGTCATGAATTTATTGCCGCCGCGTGCGTTTGATCGCGTATCGGTGTTCATGCAAGCCCTGCTGGCTACGGCTTTTGTCGCTTCCGTTCCATATGTTCTCGACATGCCGAACTGGTACGAAAGGATTGCCGCAAGGCCGCACTGGATGTCCCTATTTCCTCCCGCGTGGTTTCTCGGACTGTATGAGACGTTGCTCGGAACGCGGGATAGGTATTTCCGCCAGTTGGCTGGAATGGCAGTCATGGGCATTGGGTCAGCCTTGTTTCTGGCTTTGGCGACTTACTTCCTCAGTTATCGGCGCTACGCCCGTCTGGTTTTGGAACCAGCGATGCCCAGGCCCAATCGGCGATCATTAATCGACAAAACCGCTGCGGCGCTATTGGGAGTGTTTATGGGGTGCTCCAAGACGCAAGCAGCGTTTGTGTTCGCAATTCACACCTTGCGGAGAAGTTGACGTCATAAATTTCTGACTGGCGTCTGTGGTGCGATCGCGCTTATGTTGGCGTTGCAAGCCGCTGGCCCAAGCCTGATCGCCCATCTCCATTCAGCCGAATCCGTCCCACCTTGGCAGATGGAATCCATTCTCGCCGTCCCGTTTGTCATCGGCGCAGTTCTAATCTCCGCCCTCTGCTATGTTTTTCAACTGCCTTCCGAGGCACAGGCAAATTGGGTGTTCCGCATGGCAGAGAGCTCTGGTCGTCGAGAACTTCTGGACAGCGTCGAATGCCTCTTGGTCTCCTGTGGTCTCCTGCCTGTGCTGCTATTCGATGCTCCGATTGAAACGCTCGTGTTGGGATGGGTCTTGGCTTTAGCCCACCTCTCGCTGGTCGCTGTACTGATGCTCTTGCTGATTGAAGTCCGGTTAAGCGAATGGCACAAGATTCCCTTTACCTGTTCCTACGTGCCTGGCCGCCGTAACTTCTGGCAGGTCATGGGAGCTTATCTCTTTCTTTTTGGTGTAGTGATACCAGGTATCACCTATGCCGAGGCGCGCCTGCTTCGCCCGTTTGCCCTGCTCGGTATCACCGCCACTCTCAGTCTGGTCTATTTCACCGTGCGCTCCGCCCGACAAACTCACTGGAGGCTTGTTCCTCTAGTGTTCGATGAATCTGACGAGCCGCTGATTAACTCTGTTCGATTGAACTTGGAGTAAAGAACTGACCAAGCGGGCTTAGCTGATACTCCTGAGTTTGGCCGATGAGCCTCGTCATGGCTACGGACTGATGAAGGTGCGAGACGGAAAGCCCGGAAACCTTTGTCTCCGGCCGGCATCTACAACCTCACCGGCCGTCGCTCTTTGACGAACACCTGACTACATGAACATTACTGCCATCATCTTTGATATGGACGGAGTGCTCATCGACTCCGAGCCCGCCCACAAACTCGCGAAGGAGCGCGCCTTTGCGCGTTTTGGCGTCACCCTGCCTGAGTCAGTCTACGAACAGTACAAAGGCCGACCCGACCACACCATGATGAACGAAGTTGTACCTTCCATCCCGCAAGTCAACGTCGACGTAGAGGAGTTTCTTCGCCTCAAGCATCAGGAATTCGAGGCCGTGGAACACTTGGCCGAGCCGATTGAAGGTGCGAAAGATTTCGTAACTTGGGCCAAGACAAAATTTCGGATCGCCCTTGCCACCTCAGCAACGCACAGAAACAGGGAAGCCGCACTTCGTTTGCTTGGGCTCACAGACACGTTCGACTATGTCGTGGATGCGTCCGGCTTCTCGCGCCCTAAGCCTGACCCGGAGATTTTCCAGATTGCATTGCGCGGCCTCGACGCCGATCCAACCGAGTGCGTCGTGATTGAAGATTCTCTAGCCGGAGTGATCGCCGGGAAGGCCGCCGGATGTCGTGTCGTGGCCATCACCACCACCTTTCGAGAGGAACTTCTTCGACACACAGGCGCAGACCACGTCGTCCACAATTTCCAAGAGCTCCGACAGCTGCTCGATCAGTAGACAGCAAAATCCGGCATCGACCAACCAGCCGCATAATCGACCTTCCGCGCGAGCAGCTCTCCGCGTTAATCCGTCCGCAAAGCCTTTATGGGATCAATCGAAGCAGCCCGCTGCGCGGGTAGAAACGCTGCAGCTAAAGCCAACATCAACACGAAAACAGCCGCCAACGTCAGGACCACCGGATCAAACGGGCTCACCCCAAAAAGAAACGAGTGCAACAACTTCGAAGCCGCCGCCGCCCCCAGCAACCCGATCGCGCAACCTGCAAATGCAAGTTTAGCGGCTGAAATAAACACCAGCCCCAGAGTCCCCGACCGTTGTGATCCTAAAGCAATGCGGATAGCCATCTCCTGCACGCGCAGCGCCGCAGAGAATGCGATGACGCTGTAAATGCCGAGCGCCGCCAGCAACACCGCCGCCAAGGCGAACGCGGAGATGATTACCGTGTTGAAGCGCCGTGGCGAGCGAAGCTCGACAGCCCTGTCAGTCAGAACGTCAAACCGATCTATTACCGGGTTGCGAGAGGTCGGTTCGTGAAACCGTGCTAAGCGTGCGTATTCGTCGCATGGCCTGTACGCGCAGGATGCCTTTGGCTCCGGCGTGCGTCCCTTCGCCCTGCCACTTTCGCGCCAACCCTTCCAGTTGCGTCAAGACCTTCTCAATGTCCTTCATGCGGTCGGTAATGCCATAGGTTACGGCAGGCGGAATGGTCGGCTGGTAATCGCGGAACACGAATCCCTTGTCTTCCAGCGTGCGCAGCCGCTCCGTCAGAACGCGCGAAGAAATGCCATCCACATTCTTCCGCAGCACGCCAAAGCGCATCGGCCCATTCGTGCTCAGGGCCCACAGGATGTGCAGCGTCCACGGCCGGGTCAGCAGTTCCAGTAGTCCGCCGATCGCGCAGGGAGAGGGAGTCTTGGCAGAGCGTCTCATAGTATTGTCCAGATACTAGGTTACTCCAAAGTGCCTACTGTTAAAAGCGTCAGTAGTTATTTATTGTAACTAACGAAGAAGCCATGCCATCTAACAGAGCTGAATTGCAGCTTTCCGCGCAATCTCGATTTCGAAGCAAGTGAATTCACATTCCTACTTAGGAGAACACTTATGGCAAGTGCTGCTACGTTATCCACCCGGTCTTTAACCCAGGCGCCCGCCGTCGCTGGGCCTATTGTCCTGTTGGGCCGACTATTCTTTGTGCTGATTTTTCTGATGGCGGGTCCGAACCACTTCTCCAGCCAGACGGTCGCCTACGCCGCATCGCAGGGCGTGCCGCTGGCTTCGATCGCGGTCCCGTTCTCCGGTGTGCTCGCTGTTCTCGGCGGACTCTCGATTCTGCTTGGCTACCGCGCCAAGGTCGGCGCATGGTTCATCGTGCTCTTTCTGGTCGGAGTCACTCCCATGATGCACAAGTTTTGGACAGTCGCCGATCCGATGATGCACCAGATGCAGATGATCATGTTCATGAAGAACCTCGCCATGCTGGGCGGCGCGCTTCTCATTTCGCAGCTCGGATCTGGTCCGTGGAGCCTCGACAGCCGCCGGAAATAATTATCACTGCAATGAGAAAAGCCGCCCGTGGCGGGCGGCTTCCTACTCACTGACGAAAGCCTAAGCGGCGCTGTCGAGCGCTGCGGGCATGCGGAAGGGCTCATCGAAGCTGCCGCCGTAGATCGATGGCACCTTCGAGCCCATCGGCCGCAGGTACGTTGCCAGTTCGCCGCGATGATGGATGTGGTGGTTGTTGAGGAATCCGAGATAGAACACCGAGGGCATGTTGAACACGTTGGCGAAGTTGACGGGCGTGAGCAACTGCTCGACCGACATGGCCTCAACCCGGGCGATGCCGCGTTGCAGGTTCTTGTCGTACCAGTTGACCAGTTCGGCAATGGTCTTGGGTTTGTCGGATGGGTCGCCGGTCATCTCGAACTTCAAGTTGGCGATGCTGTCGAGAAAATCAACGTCGGAGCTGGCCAGGTGCCAGGCTAGTTCGTGGGCCGTGCGGGCGTTGGGATCGGGGCGGTAGTTGGACTTCGCGTCGGGAACGGCGGAGATCACTTTTCTGGTGGTCACGGCTTCACGCTTCAAGCCATCGAGCATGAGCGCTCGCAAGCCGAGGACAAATTCAGGAGTTGGAGCTGGTTGCTGAGGCATTGGTTCCTCCTTGGATGAAGTACTTCGTTGGTTACGAAGGGGACAAAAAGGGCGCGTGGCGCGCCCTTCGTCGTAGATGACCTTACAAACGCTCGCGTCGCAAATTATACGCCGACCGGCTGCTTGCTGCGGTCCTTGCTTCCGACCGGAACGGGCGTGAGCCAGCCGTGCCGGTCGCTCTTCTCGCCGCGGATGATCGCGTAAAACTCCTTCTGCAGCGCCTTGGTGATGGGACCGACCGTGCCCTTGCCGACCTTGATCTTGTCGACGGAACGGATCGCGGTGACCTCTGCCGCTGTGCCAGTGAAGAACGCTTCGTCGGCGATGTAGAGCATCTCGCGCGGAATCATCTGCTCGACGATTGGGATGCTCAGATCGCGGGCGATCTGCAGCACCGAGTCGCGCGTGATCCCCGGCAGCACCGAGTTCCCCAGCGGCGCCGTGATCAGCTTGTCGCGATGCACCAGGAACAGGTTCTCTCCAGAGCCCTCGCTGACGAATCCGCTGGCGTCGAGGGCAATGCCTTCGACGTAGCCGTTGACGATGGCCTCCATCTTGATGAGCTGCGAGTTCATGTAGTTGGCGCCGGCCTTGGCCATCGCGGGCAGGGTGTTGGGCGCCAGCCGCGTCCACGAGGAGACGCACACGTCGCAGCCTTCGCTCTCGCCGCTCAGATATTTTCCCCACGGATAATTGATGATGTAGACCTCGGTCGGCGAGTTGAACGGGTTCACGCCGGCCTCGCCATATCCTCTTAGAACGATCGGACGAACGTAGCAGGGCCACGCGTCGTTGTGGGCGACGGTGTCGAGCATGCCTTTGACCAGCTGGTCGCGGGTGAACTCCACGTCGATGCGGTAGACCTTGGCGGAATCGAGCAGGCGCTGCATGTGCTCGTTGGCCCGGAAGATCGCGGGCCCGCTGGGCAGTTCGTAGCAGCGGATGCCTTCGAAGACCGAAGAGCCGTAGTGGATGACGTGCGACATCACGTGGATGGTCGCGTCGTCCCAGTTGATGAGCTTGCCGTTGTGCCAGATCTTGTCGGTCTTCTGAATCGCCATGCGGACTCCTTGGTGCGTCGTTATTCAGACATTATATCCGAGCCCCAACTGGACCCATGTCCCCTCCTATAAAGCATTTGTCATTCCGAACCGGGCGCCGCGCCCGGTGAGGAATCTGCTTTCCCCGACACCCTCATCACCGCCGCCCCACCCCACCCCTCCGCCAGATCCTCCCAGGTCGGATTCCCCTCCTCAATCAGCGCCACCTTCTTCTCCCGCCTCCACTTCTTGATCCGCGTCTCCCGCGCGATCGCGTCCCCCACGTTCCGAAACGATGCAAAATAAACCAACCGGTGCACCTGATACCTGCGCGTGAACTCCCCACCTTCGCCCGCCCGATGCCGCAGCACCCGTGCCATCAAAAATCCCGTAACGCCCACATAGAGCACGCGCCCCTTGCTCGCCATGATGTAAACGTAGTAGGTCCGCTCCCGCCCCATAGTCCCTCCCAATCCTTTGTCATTCCGACGCCTGACACTGAGCGCAGCGAAGTGGAAGAAGGAGGAATCTGCTGTCCCCTCCCCAACCCCCTCCCGCTACATGCGCCCCTGCCGCTCCCAGCGCCAGCAGATTCCTCCGGGCAAAAAGCGCCCGTTCGGAATGACAAGATTTTACGGATTGCAACCAAGAGCCGCAGCGTCACCCGTCACATCCCCCTCGACATCCCCTGTGCAAAACTCCACCAAACTCCTTGTCATTCCGACGCCCGACACTGAGCGCAGCGAAGTGGAGAGAGGAGAGCCTGTCCTGAGCGAAGTCGAAGGGAATCTGCTCTGGTTCTTGTCATTCTGACGCCCGAGCGAAGCCCCACCCTTTGTCATTCCGACGCTCGACACTGCGCGCAGCGAAGCGGAGAAAGGAGGAATCTGCTGTTCTGTTCATGGCAAGGGCGCGCAGCCCGCAATTGGTGCGCAAGGAAATTTGTTTGAGGTTGGAAAGGAAGGGGATAAAAATATTATTGGGGGGCTTGACAGGTGTGTGGAGCAGGGAGGGATTCCCGTTTTGGGAATAAGTTATCGGTGTTGTTCCCACGTTCCGCAAACTGCTTCAGGTGGCACTGCCCGCTTAAGCTACGTTCTGCTTCCTCCCACGGAGTTGAGCGCCTTCAGTTGCCCCAGGAGCACCGGATTCGCCTGGTCTAGAGCAAGGCCCTCTTCGACGAGTTGAACGGCTCGCCTTCTGTGAGAATCTGCCATTACTGGCATTCCGTCCGCCTGCGCAATTTTAGACTTGGTCGCCTCGACCTTTGCCATCAGGCTGAGCGTGAATGTGTTGCGATGGTAATCTAGGGCCTTCTGCGAGTGCCGCTGCGACTTCAACTTCTCCCAACGCTAAGTGGTACTTGGATTCGATTTCGTCAAGCACGAACCTTTTGTCTACGGAGACCTTGCCCTTGAGAGCCTCTATCTCCGTTTTTGCTTCGTCTAGTCGGTCTAGGTCGATAGCCGTGCTTGCAAGAGACAGACGCGGGTCAACAAAGCTTTGGTCAGCCGCCTTGGCTCGCTGAAAGTACCCATAAGCGTCTCCGAGCATGTTGCTCTGTTGAAGAAAGCGGCCGAGGCGAAATAGAAAGGTGGCATTCTCGGGTTGTGCCTTCACGACCACTGTCATGGTCTCAACTGCTTCTCGCACTTTCCCTTGCTTCCAGAAGATATCGGCCTTCCTTGAAAGCGAGAAGGAGTCCATTGGCGAGACCTTGAGTGCTCGCTCGATGAATCCGGATGCGTCCTCGATGTGTCCTTGCGTCAAAAGTATCTCCGAAACGCCTTGCAGCGCCGGAAGAAAATTTGGGCTCAGATCAAGTGCCTTCAGGTACTCCGCTCGAGCTAGGTCGGGCTTTCTGGTTTCCCAGTGGATTCGTCCGCGTGCAAAGTGGAGTCTTGCGCGCCGATAAGGAGTTGCCGCCTCCTCTGCGAGTTTGTCAATTAGCTTGAGCGACTCTTCTGTTCTTCCGAGGCGCGAAAGGTTCCGCGCCCGGTGGAAAGTTATTTCGAAGTCTGACGCGTCGTGCTGGAGGTAGGCTTCGCAGTATCTTAGCGAGATCTCATAGTCTCCGCGCTGATACAGCTCAATTGCCGCTAGCTTGAGTTCGCCGCTGAAGTCTCTCCTCACCGCCAATGCTTCGGCGGCGCGATCACTGAGGAACAGGGCTCGGCAAGCCGTCGCGAGCCAGTTGACAAACCTGACGGAGTCCTTCTTCTCGTGTTTGAGCACTTCCTTTGCGTGGTCCGCTATTCTGGACACCAAGGGTCTAAAGTCGGGAGCGGCACGCGCCTGTTTCCAGTAGAAATCCGAGATCAGCGGATGGAGTTTGACGGAAGCGCGATCTGCTTCGAGGAGGTTGTGGTCGGCAAGTATGTCGATGTCGGCGACCACGGAATCCGGGGTGAAGCCCGACATGGATGCTAGGTCCTCCACCGACAGCGCCCCGTCGCTGATAGCGAGAATCTGGAGAATTCGAACTTGCTGCTCGGTGAAGCCAGTATTGGCTAGGACTGCTTCAGCGATGTCTCTTCTGAGAGTGGTGATGTGAGCAAGATTGGCGAGAAGGTACTCGGCAGAGTACTTAACAACGAGCGGGGCCGCGAGGCGACCGGCAAGTGGGTAACCGAACAAATGATCAGCCAAGGACTTTAGCGCAGGACCCGCAATGACGGGCGCTCGGGAGATGCGCGAGGCCTCGCTCTCAAGGATCGTTACGAGGTGTTGGGTGTCCATGCCGCCGACCTTGACATAGCCGACGCGTAGCGCGGTTGCAACGGGGAACTTTGGAAACCGCCGTGAAAGCACGTAGCAGGGGACTTTGAAGGCTGCTCGAAGACCCGCGATGTGTTCGATCACCACTAGGATATCCTTGTGGGGCCTCCCTTCCTCGTCCAGTAAGTAATCTAGGTGATCTAAGATGAGAACATGTCTCTGATCCACCAACCTCTCTGCAGCGAGGAGGGAGTGTCTGCGAAGCTCACCTTCCGCGCTCCCGTCGGGCGGTATAGGCAGCGCCGCAGCCGCGCACAACGCAGCACACAGCCGCGCGCCGTAATGGGCTGACGACAGTTCGATCGCTGTAATTCTCGGCGACTGCCACGTGCGACGGATCGACTCTTCCGAAAGGGTCCGTTTGCCAATGCCGTAGAAACCGTGCAGGCATATTACCGACTTGTCTTGGTCAGCCACGTGTGATTCGATCCGGCCGAGATCGTCGGACCTATTCACGAAGTGGCGCCGATAGAGGGTGCTTGATGGTTCGTTTGAGGCTGCTGCTCGCGCAATGGCTTCCCAAGGCACGGCTGTCCTTCGTTAGGTCAGCGTACAAGAACGGTCGAAAACGAAGGGGTACCTTGCAGTCGTCGATCTTCAGCACAAGGATGCGGAAGTTTGCATCCTCAAGATGCCGAATTGTTGCCATGTGCGACTCGTACTTTACCCAGCGGCTCTGTAATGAAGATTTGCTGAGGACAAGGATGAAACTCGCTGCGTCGGCAATCCCGGTCTCGACCTTCTCGGGCAGCGCATCACCTATCTCAACGTTGCGCTTATCAACCCACAGACGGCTCCTCTTCAAAGTATCAACTAACCTTGAGACGACGGGCCAGTCGCTCGTTGAGTAAGAGACGAACGAGTAGCCACTTGTTGGCTTCCTCATGGGTGGTCTAGTTCGGGGACGTTTTCCGTAGCTCATTGCGCCGCCATTATATTCAATAGTTTCCGGACGCTCACCGCCCGGGAATGAAAAAAGGGGCCATGGCGTAGCTTCGCCATGACCCCCTCATAGACGGGTCCTTTCTACACCGGATGGGGAGGGAATGCCAGCCCCTTTCGTGGCGGGGCGGGGGCACGGCGTGGGGAGGGGTTGGGGATGGGGGTCGCGACAGCAGGTTCCCTTCGACTTCGCTCAGGGCAGGTTCTTCCTTCCTCGCTCCCGCTCGGGCGTCGGAATGACAATGAGTTGGAGGGGGATTGGTGCCGCGCAAGCACTTTCCCAATTCGGGGCTTGACCTCACACTCGCACAGACCTATCCTTGAATTATCGTTCGTCAGTTCCTTGAAAAGGGCGACTAAGTCCTTAGTTTTGAAGATTTTGGCCGCAAGTTGTTGTGGCCCTTAGATTACTTCTCAATTTTCCGCTAACTGGATGATTCCAATAGACCGGGGGGAGGGGGGTACCCCACTCAACCCGCGAGTCCCAAAACAGGAAATTCAGCCACGTTCACGATGAAAGCCAAAAGCAGGTCCTTCGGCTGCGGTTGGTCTTTGCGCTTGGGGCGCAAAGACCAATCCTCGCTCAGGATGACAATTCTTTAGTGTGCTGGCGTTAACGCTGCCTGCGTGGTCGTTACGGGCAGTTCGTCGCCGCGGAAGTATTTGGCTTTTTCTTTGGCGTTGGCGGACTTCATTTCGGGCATGGCTTCGTAGGGCTTGGAGTAGTCGTTGGCGGCGTTCCAGAACAAGAATCCGATGCCACCTTTATTCTTGGCGGTCTCGACTTGCACCTTGATGTATTCGGGCGAGTAGGTCTTGGTGCGCCAGTGGAAGGCTTGCAGCCACGGACGGATGACCACGCCGCTGCCTTTGGTGATGAGCTCGAAGCGGTCCATGGACTCGCCGATGAAGTGGACGGGCTCGTCGCCGGGATGCGCGATGTCGTCCATGCCGAAGAAGTGCGAAGGATAGATCATGGGCGAGAGCACGTCGCAGTAGTGCGCCATGCCGACGATGTCCTGTCCGGTATGCGAGAGGTCAACCTGTCGCTGCCACGCCATCACGCCGAAGACGTCGAGCGAGAACAGCACGCCGGTCGGGTGAAGTTCAGCATAGGCTTTCTTCAGGAAGGCGGTGATGATGTCGGTGCGCTGCGGGCCGCGCGGTTTCGCGGCTGACGAGCAGCTGGTCTTTCGCCCCTTCGGGGCTCGCGCGGGTTTGCCGTCGGCCCCACGGCTTGCGCCGTGGGCTGCATTCTCTTGCCCCTTTGGGGCTGGAGCGGTGGTAGAGCTAGCATTGGGGGCTGCGGCGGGCGCGGCTTCGACCGAGCAGCCTTGATCAGCATTGTTCTCGGCCGTTACGGATTCTGGCTGCTTCGGTTCCTGTTGCTCGTTCTGGTAGACGAAGGCGGCGTCTTTTTGGTCGCCTTCGGCGGGGAAGCGGACGTAGTCGAACTGGATTTCGTCGGCGCCGAGTTGGGCTACGTGCTTGGCCAGGGCGATGTTGTAGTCCTGCACCTTGGGCTGGGATGGATCGGTCCAGACCAGCTTGCCGTTCTCGCGCCAGGCCTGCTTGTTCTTGCGGGACTGGACGGCGAGTTCGGGATGCTCCTTGACCAGGCGCTCGTCGCGGAAGATGGCGATGCGAGCGATGGCGTGCATGTTCTGCTGGTGCAGGAAGTGGACGAACTTTGGGACATCGTGGATGTAGACGTTGTGCTGGCCAAGCAGCGGATGGTCGAAGGGAATGGTGACGCTGCCGTCGGAGTCCTTGATGTCGAAGACGACGGCGTTGCCGCCGACTTCGCGCCAGTGGCGGATGATGCGGAGTCCGTGATCGCTGCCGGCCATGATGCCGGTCAGGTAGATCGCGCGGACTTCAAAGTCTTTGGGAACGGGAATGGTCTTCTCGGTGACGGGCGCGGAGAGGATTCCGGGGATGACGATCTGTTCGTTGGCTTTGAGGATGTTGGAAGGGCGGTCGCCGTTCTCTTTATGATTCACGGCGCGGATGGCGTCGGCTAGTTCGGAGGATGTCAGGTACGAAGTGCGGCCGAGATAGCGGCGGGCTATCGTGGGGATGGCTTCGCCACGCTTCGCGGTGTATATTTCGGTGCCGGGGGCAGCCACGGGAGTATGGGCGGCCTTGGCTGGGTCGGGAATGGAGGCGCTGACGGGAAGCAGTTGTGCTCCCGAAGGGGCGGCCGGCGATAGGGCGGGCCTGGCGGTTTGGGCTTCAGCGGTGAAGTCGGATGGAGAGTGCGAGGCGACGCGCCATCCGGCGGCGGCGAAAAAGAGACAGGAAATTCCGGTAACGATGCGAACCGACGAAAGGCGCAAGCGACCTCCGCTGAAACCTACCCGATTGCGATAGTAGCTGCGGGTTTTGGCTGTCGCTAGTTACGTGTGGAGTACGACGGTTGACTAGTCGAGCACCCGAGTCGCGAGCACCGAGATGGCGCGCGGGCCCGCTACTTGTTTAGATGCTTCTGCGGTGGTGCCCGGTCCGCGGGGCACCGGCGCTCCGACTGCGCTCAAGGCGGGGCTATCGCGGCACGGGCGAGGCGGGTTCTCTCTGCGTGGTGGTTGGTGCGTGTTCCTTTCCCCCTTGGTGCAAAGTATTTCTGTTTGGGTCGAAGCGGGGGTGGTTCGGTCTTGTGGATTTGGGGTAGCTTTTGCGCTAAGCCTTGGAGGATGCAGGAGTTCCGGGCTGGGTGGAATGAGGATGGGGCGTGGCCAGCGGTTTGCTGATCCCCTAGGCAACCGGACGTGCGCGGGGAAACAGATTCAGGCATTTCCGGGAAATGGGGCGGAGGTAGGGTAGTAGGCCCACAACGGCAGGGAATCAATAGAGAAGAGCCGAAGAAAACGGCCTTGAAAGGGAAAAAGTCCGGCAATCTCGGGCAGTGATTTTATGAGAACGAACCTCGCAACAGTGCTCGATCCGAACCGCCGCAGCAACGATGCTGGAGAGTTTGATGCCGCATTGCGCCGCCGTATTGTGGGGCAGGAGCAGGCGGTCGAGAAGGTCGTCGAAATCTATCAGATGTTTCTGGCGGGGTTGAACGCGCCGGGGCGTCCGGTGGGAAATCTGCTGTTTCTGGGGCCGACGGGATCGGGGAAGACGCGGGTGGTCGAGGCGATGGCCGAGGCGTTGTTCGGGGACGCTCGGGCCTGCATCAAGATTGATTGCGCGGAATTTCAGCACTCGCACGAGATTGCCAAGCTGATTGGTTCGCCTCCGGGATATTTGGGGCATCGGGAGACGCATCCGCTGCTCACGCAGGAAGCGTTGAACCAGTGGTATACGGAAAAGCTGAAGCTCTCGATTCTGCTGTTTGACGAAATCGAGAAGGCGTCGGATTCGCTGTGGCAGCTTTTGCTGGGAATTCTGGACAAGGCGACTCTGACGTTGGGCGACAACCGGCGGGTGGACCTGTCGCAGTGCATCATCATTATGACGTTCGAACTTGGGCGCGGGCGAGATGACGTCGCTGGTGGATGGCGGATTTGGATTCGCGCCGAAGGTGGTCGAGGTCGATCAATCGTTCGATGACAAGATTCAGCGGACCGCGGTGGAAGCGGCGCGGCGCAAGTTTACTCCGGAGTTCATGAACCGGATCGATAAGACGGTGGTGTTCAAGACGCTGCGCGATGAGCATCTGGCGCAGATTCTGGACATCGAATTGGGCATGGTGCAGCAGCGCGTGCTGATGGCGGCAGGGACAAACCAGTTCGTATTCAACTGCACGTCGGCCGTGAAAGAGTATTTGCTGAAAGAAGGCACCGATCCGAGGTATGGGGCGCGTCACTTGAAGCGGGCGATCGAGAGGAACCTTGTGTTTCCGCTGGCGAACCTGGTCGCGACGGGGCAGGTGAAGCTGGGGGATTTCGTTCGCATCGACATGGCTTCGGAGAACAAGATGATCTTCGTGAAGGAAGCCGAAAACACCATGGCGCCGGTGCTGCTGGAGCGCTACGGGGCGGCGGCTGCGAACCAGCCGGCTGCCAGGGCGGCGCGGACGGCCGCGAATAGTCGTCGCGACTTTGGCGCAGGCCCGTCGGTGGCGGAGAGCAAATAAGTTTCGTTTTTGTTGGACCTCTCGCTTGAACGCATCTCGCGAGTTGTGAATCACTCGATGGCGCCGGAACCCTTCCGGCGCCTTTTTTTCTTGGAGTGATCTTCAGGGCGGGAGTGAGTGGAATGGCGGTGTTACGACCCGTTATCTCTAGTAGCCCGAGGTCACCTGCTTTTACTTCATTCGGGTGGCCGTTACCTCAATTTGAAAGGTACGTTCGTTGTCGGGGTCATCGAGCACACTGATCACAGTTGGTTTGCCCAGTTCAAGTGTGACGGTGTCTTTGACACGCACCTGCGTCGGATCGGGGTTTACCCGGCCGTTGAGTCCAGCCTGCTCATCTTTGGCGGTTTCCCTCGTGTCGGAATTGGAGAAAGCCACGTCAACATGCAGCTCAATAGTGCGCTCATTCTCCGAGAAAATGCGGCATTCGATATTCCGTCCGGCCACGGTGTCCGGAGATCGCTTGTTTTCGGGGGGCGCTTCGCTTTGACTCTGCGCGGGCAATTGTCTTCCGATACTCAGTTTTGCAATGTCGCGCGCTTCCGTCACGAGAGAATAGATCCGGAACCGCGGTTTCTTATCGCCTTCCGACTCGCTGACTTTGAAGTCCAGGCGATATCCCACTCCTCCGAATCTCTTCTTGGCCTTATCGATTTCATCGACCAGCTTTTCGGCCAAGGCCAGCTGCTCGGGTGTACCTTTCACAACCAAGACTCGCGCGGAAAGAATCTGCTGAATGCGTGCAATTTCCGCAACGACGCGCAGAGTGTTCACGACATCCTGTAGTTCGGTGGGCTGCGAGAGGTTGGAAAAATACAAGACCTTGGTGACGCACGTGGTCAATTCGCATCGCTCACCGTAGGTATGTACATGGTTCTTCTCGACGGTCTTTTGCTCGGTCGCGTCCCTATCCGCTGGGTTTTTCTCGTCGACTTGCTGTGAGCAGAGCCACGGCGCGGAGAGCAGCATCAATACAAAAAACGAGAGCACAAATCCAGCGCGAAATCTCTTACGCATAGCTTTCCTTTCCAGCGCTCCTCGCAGGTCTGCGGGCATCTCGCCGGCAGTGTCACCATACGAGGAGAATGCTCGAACTGTAGAATCTTGCGCTCAACATCTAAACTGCAGGGATTTTCTAAGCGTCAGGATGACTCCGGTTGAATAATTCGGCGTTCGCTTCGCAGAGACATGTTCACGGTTGAGACTTGGAACACCGAAGGCGCAGGAGACCTCAAGTTGACGAAAGCAGGCTAGTATACTCCGACCTGGCCGTTCCTGGACGACTTTTCCTGGCTATGGTTTCTCGGTGTGGGCGCCACGAGTTAGGCGCGGGAGCTGGATCAGGATCAATCCGTAGAACAGAAGTGAAACTACCAGCGAGGCGGCGTTGCCGAAGCGCAAGTCCTCGAATAGAAGTTTCAGGGTGCCGAAGGCGACGGCGGTGTAGGCAACCCAGGCGAGTTCGATGCGATTCCAGCGAGAGCCGAAATAGCCGAGGGCGAGAGCCAGGGCGCAGTTCACTACAGTGCGGATGACCGAGAGGCGCGAGGGGCTCAGCTCCAGGCGGCCCGCGGCCAGCCAGACGATGGCGACCACGGCCAGAGCCGCTGCTGCGAAACCGACGAGGATCGCCGGGAGCACCCAGAGTAGGCGGCGTTTCTTTTGATCTTTGTTTTGATCTTGCGCGGCTTGGGTTTCACGCGATCCTAGGACGTAGCAGAGGGCCGCGGAGGTGGCCACGATCCAAACGTCCGAGGCCGGGGCCACCGGGACGGTTCCCGCCAGGGCGGCTGCGATCCAAATGGGAAGAGACGAGACAGCGGCTGCGGCGGCCAAATAGAACGACGCGTGCATGCCGAGGCTGAGTTTGCCGGTCCGGGCATACAGGAAAACCGCCGCAACTGCAGCTACGCATAAGAATGGCACTTGTAGGTTTGCGGGGAAGAGCAGGAAGCTTCCAGCCAGGAGCAGCGCCGCGGCGTAGGTGGCGTAGACTCTGCGATCGCGAACATAAGACTCGTCGGTGAATCGAGAGAGTGCCCCCCAGTAGCAGACACCTGCCAGTACCAGGGAAAAAGCACCGAGCGCGGGAGCGGCTGCGTTGTGCGTTGTGCGCATGACGCCAAAGGCCGCCAGCAGGAAGGCCAGCACGCCCTGGCCGATTTCAAAGATCGTGATGGGGCGGCGCAGGGCGAAGGTGCGAATGGCAATGCTGCCGTAGTAGATCGCAAACAGAATCAGGCATAGCAAGGTGATCGTGGCGGGGGCGGTGGGATGATATCCCTCGGGCGGTCCCTCGGAAGCGGTCATCACAAACACGAGCAGCCATACCGCGAAGTCGGCGGCAATCGCAGGCACGGCTCGCAGGCTGAGGCGGTGTTCCAGACAGGTGGCGACTTCTGTGGCGAATGCCACCGCCAGAAGAGCGGCGGTAAGCGGCACCAGTTCGCGGGTCGCGATGATGAGCGCCACGGCGGTGATGACCGTTGATAAGGTGGCGATCCATGGAATGAGCTGCAGGTTGCGCTGCCAGGACAGGGCCAGTGCGAATACAACGAACGCCACCAGCACAACCGAGGTGAAGGCGGGCGCGAGGACCCGGAAGCGGACGGTGGATTCCCAGAGCAGCGGGGAGAGAATCAGCGCGGCGGTGACGCCGTAGGTGACGCTGGCAAAGCGGTTGGCGGCGTGAGTATGGACCGCCCATACCATCCAGAGGCCGGCGTAGACGATGGCCACGATGAGGATCGGAAGTTTTGGGATGGAACCGGATTCGGCGATGGCACGGAGCAGGTAGGCTCCAGCGACTCCCAGGACCGCTTTGCCGAGTACGGGCACGGCGCCGCCGAGTATGTCCGCCAGGGGAGATCCTCGCCAGGTGGCTGGAGGGCTGGCTGGTTGCAGGGCGAGGTTGGGCGCAGCGGGAGCGGTGGGAGCCGGTTTTTCCGGCTGGCCTTCGAGAGCGGAAACGCGGCGTTCGAGTTCGCGGACTCGTTCGCTGAGCTGCTCTACGTCCGATGAGACGCCGTCGAGAGCTTCCGCCATTTGGTACTCCGCATCAACCCCGCAGGACTGGAGTTAGCTGGTTCCGCGCCTGGATTGCACCGGAGGCGGGAACGGAGCCCTCGTCCGGCCAGGGCGGCAGGAGTTTTACCAAAACCCACAGAATGATAAAGGGAAGAATGAGGAGCGCGATCGCGGTCAGGAGCCCTTCGCGCGTGGCGAAGGCCATCTTATAAGTGGTGTAGCCTAGGAAACTTTTGGAAAAGAGCTGGCCGCCGATGACGACGTTCCAGCGCATGGCGAAAATGCCGATGACGGTCAGCGATCCGGCGAGGGCGTAGATTCGTTTGCGGATCGTATCGGTCAGCCTCAGAAATTGGGTGAGACCCAGCAGGGCGATGGGGGTCACGGTGCCGAGGAGAATCTGGACAATGACCTGCGAGACCCAGAGACGCGTGTGCACCATGAAGTCGAGGCTGCGGAAGGACTCGTCGGCTTCGTAGATGCGCTGCAGCAGGTCGAGCATCTCAAGGCTGAAGTCGATGACGAAGATATAAAAGAGATATTGAGCGATCTTGTCGAGGCAGCGAATGTCGATGGGGCGGCCACGCAGGCGCGTGGAGATCATGTAAAGCAACATGACGGCGGCGATGCCGGAGACCATGGCGGAGAAGATGAAGACAATGGGCATCAGCGGCGAGGACCACCAGGGATTGGCCTTCACCGATCCGAAGATGAAGCCGACGTATCCGTGCAGGAGAAAGGCGGAGGGAATTCCGACCACGGTAATGAAATAGCCAAGTCTCTCGTCGATCTGCAGCGAGCGTTCGCTGATGTTGCTGGAGCCCAGGGTGAGCACGCGATAGATCAGGCGTATTGCGCCGGTCGAGGTCTGGGATTTCAGGACGATGTCGCGGCGGTAGTCGAGCCAGATTTCCAATAGCAGCACGGCCATCAGATACCAGAGGTAGACGAATCCGAACATGGCCATGGCGGAGGAGCGGTGCGGCGTCAGGTACATTTCGAGGGAACGCTCGGGATGTCCCAGGTGCAATTGGAGGGGCAGGGGAGCGACGAGGAGGAAGGCCAGCGCGGTGAGCAGGGCGAGGCGGTAGGTGGGCTTCACGGCGTCCACGCGGAAGACGCGCTCCAGGGAGGCGAGAATGAAGGCGCCAGCGACCAGTCCGGTGATGAAAGGATAAAGAACGATGAGGACGCTCCACTGGAGCTCCACTTCGTTGGGGTACATGAAGCCTTCGACGGGAATCTGCACGAGCCTCCTTATTGCACGGCGAGCTTTTCGTCCGACCAATCGAAACTTCGTAGCTCTATTTCGTTCCTACGAGTTTGCGCTCAGAACTTCAGGCGTCCCTCCGGGACGCGTGATGTTTTGCCACTTACCCCGGCGCTGGAAGCGCCGGGCTACTATCAGACGCCCCTCCGGGGCGCGACTTAACTTATCGGACTGAACCATCCATGCCGTAGTAAAAAACCTTTGCCCCGGTGGCCATGTGGGGTTTCAGAATTTGAACCGTATGAGTTTTCAAAAACTCATGAATCGGATCTTTGGGATTCTTGAGGTCGGCGAGCTGGCGGGCTCCGGTGGGGCAGACTTCGCAGCAGGCCGTGGTCAGGCCTTTGGTGATGCGGTGATAACAGAGGGAGCATTTCTCCGCGGTATTGGTCTTGGGATTGATGAACCGGCAACCGTAGGGACAGGCCTGCACGCAATAGCGGCAGCCGAGGCAATAATTCTTGTCGACCAGCACGACTCCATCGGGCGTGATGAAGGTTGCGCCGACGGGGCAAACCTGGGTGCAGGGAGAGTCCGCGCAATGGTTGCATAGCTTGGGGACAAAGAAGTTCTTGCCGCCGATTTCATTGAGCGGGAAGCCCTGCTTGCCTCCGTTCGGCGATTCAACTTCCGGCCTTTCAATCTTCCAGTCCTCGACGTGGTAGCGCTCAATCCAGGTGCGGTAATAGCCTTCGGGGACGTTGTTTTCTTCGGCGCAAGCGCGGACACAACTGCCGCAGCCGATGCACTTGGGGATGTCGATCAACATGCCCCACCAGTGGTCGGTCATTTTGTAGTTCGGGGATGCCTCGGGGGTGCCGGCTTGAACGTATTTCCAGGCGACTGCGGCAGCGGGCAAGAGCATGAGGAGGCGACGGCGGGTGATGTCCATTATTTCCTGGCCTCCGTCGCCGGTTTCGTTTCAGCCTGGGTGTCGATTTTGGGGCGGTGGGGCTGATGGCAGGTGTCGCAGGCGAGGCCTCCGGAGTGCTCTGCGGTGGCGACCTGGGGGAAGGCCTTCGGCTTGGCACTGTTGGCCTCGTGGCAACGGGCGCAGACGACGGCGGTATCGAGCTTGGCCGGTTTCACGGAGGCAGGGTCGTCAGCATGCCTGGCCTGGGCTCCGTGGCAAGCTTCGCAGGGGACGACGACGTGCTTGCCTTGCTTCTTCTGGTCTACAACGTCGGTATGGCAGGCCTCGCAGGTGTCATGGCCGGCGAAGGCGATAGGCCGCGCCGCTGCCTCGGCGATGGCAGCGCCGCGATAGTGGCCGTACTGGCCGAAGCTGCGCGGGACGACGGCGGCGCGCAGGAAAAGGAATGCGACCACTGCGATCGCCATGACGGCGGCGAGCCGGACGAGGTGTTCGATGTCCTTGAACAAGTTGCCTTTCTGCGCCGGGATGCAGGCGCGATGTGCGCGGGAAAAGGCGCAATGATCTTGGATAACTGGGATTTGCGCGGGGAACGATGACCGGGCTCACAGGGGCCTGTGATGGGGGTCACCGTCAAACACTCGGGGCTGAGTCCGGGGGGCCGAACTTGTAGAGGACAGATCGAAAGATTGGGGCTGCGAGTGCCGTCGCTTACTTGGCGCTATAGACGGTGTTTCCCGCCACTACCGTCCACAGGACTTTGGTGTCGCGCATGTCCTCCGGAGAGACTGTCAAGACGTCGCGGTCGAGCAAAACCAGATCGGCGCGCTTGCCAGGGGCGATGGTTCCAATGGAATCGAGATTCATGGCGCGGGCGGAGTTGCGGGTGTAGGCGTAGAACATGGCCTCGCGTGGCATGGCTTGGGAGGGGTCGAGGACGCCTTCCGATCCTTTGCGGGTTTCGGCCTGATAGATCGCGCGAAAGACGTTGGCGGTGGAAACCGGCCAGTCGCTGGCGCCGGAGATGACGCCGCCGTTATCGAGGATGGAGCGGGCGGGGTATTGCCACTTGTAGATGTCGGGGTCGAGATACGGCTTGAGAATCTCGATTGTGTCATTGCCGGCATCGGCCCAGAAAAGCTGTAACGCGCTGATCACGCCCAGCTCGCGGAAGCGGGGAAAGTCTTCCGGCCTAACGAATTGTTCGTGGGTGAGGGTATGCGGCAGGTGGGAATCGCCGTTGGCCCTGCGGGCTGCGGCAATGCCGTCGAGTGCGGCTTTCACCGCGCCGTCGCCGATGGCGTGCACGTGAATGATCAAGCCTTGTTTGTCGGCGGCTACGCACAACTCGGCGAATTCTTGCGGATCGAAGAGCAGGTCGCCGTTGCGTCCCGTATTTTTGTAGGGCTTGGTGAGATGCGCGGTTTGGGACGGGTACTCCGCAACTCCGTCGGCGAAGATCTTGATGCCGGTCACGTGCAGATTGGAGACGTTCTTGTAAGTCTCGCGGGCCTTCTGCACCTTGGCAAGTTCGGCTGCAGGATCTTTGGCGAATGCCTGGGGAAATGCGACGACTTGCGAGGTGAGCTCTCCATGGTCGGCCAGCATTTTGTAGGCCTGCAAAACATAGTCAGTGGCCAGCGGATCGAGCCAGGCGGTGATGCCGAGGCTGTAGTTGTATTGCAGGGCGGCGCGGGCGGCCGCGAGCAGCCTGTCGGGCGTGGGCTTAGGCAGCAGCGGTTCGATTTTCTTGGTGCCGGCGTCGACGAGGAATCCGTTGGGCTGGCCGCTTTTATCTACGCCGTAGTAGCTGCGCTCTTGCGGGGAAAGTTTCTGCAGAAAATCTGCGGTGATGCCGGCGCGCTGCAAGAGCGCGTGATTCGCCCAGGCGGTGTGGCCGTCCATGCCCCGGAGGAGAACGTCTTGATTCTGGTAGGCGCCGATGCTGAAGTCGGCATTGAGAACGTCGGGGTGCGACCAGAACTCGAGCGGCAGGCCGAGAATCTCAAGGATGTCGCCGCGCATGCCTTTGCCGGTCTTTTTTGCGTCTTCGACGAAGGGCGGAAGGTCGTTGAGGGAGTGCACCTTGTCGGTGGCATCGGCGGCGATCAGGCCGAGACCGCCGTCGATGGAGTGGCTGTGCGAATCGATGAAGCCAGGGAAGAGACTTTTGCCTTCGAGATCAATGCGCTCGGCGTTTGCGGATACAGACTTCGCTACTTCGGGCAGAGTGCCTACGGCGATGATCTTGTCGCCGCGAATCGCAACTGCTTCCGCATAGGGATTCTGCGGGTCGGCGGTGAAGACGTTGGCATGGAAGAAAATGCGCTCATTGGGACTCGCCTGCGCCCAAAGGGAGGATTGCGTGTAAAGAAAAAGGAATGCTGCAGCGAACAGAAGAACGAAGGAACGTCGCGAGAAGCGTGTCACCCGATCACCCTTTCCGAAGGCCAGAATGGCGCAAGATCACGTCGAGAACGAAGACACACTATACAAGATCGAACGGCGAGATCAGCAATAGGTCGGAGACGCACTTCGGTTGTATATTCCTCAGTCATGCCGAGCCTTTCAGAACGCATCGGGCAAGCATTCAGGCGGGCCCGCATTGGCGTCGGGACGGTCGGGCTGACGTATGTGCTTTCGGTGCTGGTGGGCATGGGCATGGTGCATGGGGGAAACAGGTTCGCGCTGGGCTATCGCGACAGGCTCGTCGGCAAGGCGCAGCGGGAATCGGTGATACTGCGCAATTTTCAGGAGCGCAACCGGCTGCGGGCTGGGGGTCTGGATGCGGCGGGCAATGCCGCTGCCGGAGCGGTTAGCTTGGTGGCCGGCTATTTTCCACCGACGGGATATGGAATGGCGGCGTTTCGAGGATGGATTGGCGGCATCGTTTCGGTGGATGACTTACATCACAGCAGAGTGAACAAGCCTGACGGAGCTTTCCATTATTTCACCACGCTCATCCTGCAATTGATCCCGTACTCGCTGGCAGGGGTCAGCCTTGGGTTCTCTACTTTCAGCAGGCGTGGGCGAATCGCTTATCCGGGCCGACGGATGCGGTGGCTGCTGATTCCGTATGAGGCGACTCGGCGATACGGGATGGATCTTTGTGGTTTCGCTGCCGCTGTTCGCGATCGCGTCGGTGTTCGAATTCATGGCCGCGTAGCTCGCGTGCCCACGTGAGACGCGCGGAGGATTCGATCCGGTTAACGGCTTATGGATTGGACCCAGGTGGCGAATGCGTGCCACGCGACTGTCCTACCAATGGGTATCCGTATTTGTTGAACGAAGATGAGGAACGCCCCTGCCCAGATCGTGGAGCGGTGAACCTTACGAGTGGACCAGAGGTCGTAGGTCACGAGAATGAGCAGGAAGACGTAGGAGGTGAGTGCGGCGATGAAGGGATCGCGGTGGCTCCAGATTGGCCAACGGGCGATGGCGGCGACCATCAGTGCGACTGTGCCGACGAAGATGAGGCGCTTATGGGCCGAGGGGTTGGAACGGTCACGGAAGGCGAAGAAGATCAGGGTCGCGAAGACCAGCATGTCGGTCAAGGGAATGATGTAGAAGAATTTCGGATCGCTGCCCGGGGGTCCGGCGTTGCGGTCAAGAGAATTGGTGGCGGCCAAAACGCCGAGAATCACCATCAGACATGCCCAGAAGAAACCTGCAATGCCAAGACGGCGATGGAGGTCCACGCGGCCGGCGGAGACCAAGGAAGTTTGAGTGACGAGCAGGAGGATCCAGCAGGAGAAAGCGGCTCCGTGCAGATGAATGATGAGACTGGGCAGCGGGGCTCGGAAGACTCCGGCGAGATAGTAGGTGCGCGCAAAGCCCAGGAAGACGGTGGCGAGCATCAGCAGGGCCATCGACGAGAAAAAGAGATGGTCGAAACGACGGCCGGGCACGAGGCTGACTTTCGCGGGTTGGATCGAGCGCATGGCGATTGTGGACATAGGCCTCCGTAGCCGTGTCGTTTTGTTCGAAGATTTCTGGGGCCCTGGGGGAGGTAGGGAGCATTGTATGTCAAGTTGGCGCAGAGTGCTGATGTAAAGAACGTTGCAGCATAGCAGTCAGATTCCCCACCCCTTCGACAAGCTCAGGGCAGGCTTTGTCGCAAAAAAAAACGCGACAAGGGTGGGCACTCGTTTTTGGCTTGCGCCGAGGAGTGCTTTCGTTCGGGCCTTGGACAGGCATCGAATAGAATCACATCGATCATGTGGACTGGGAGGATGCTGGCGGGGTTGTTACTCACCGCGATCTTGGGCGTCAGGACTACTTCGCAGACCCAGACGAAGAGCGTGACGGGCAAGGCGGGGAGCGAAGCTTGCTCCGGTTGTCATTCCGAAATTTACAAGTCATATAGCAAGACGTTCGATGGCGAATGCCAGTGGCCTGGCCGGCGATGGAGTTGTGACCGGGGAGTTCAACGACAAGACGTTCTGGCGTGCGCTACCGGGTGTACAAGCAGGACGAGCGCGTATGGATGAGCTACGAGCGCGAGAGTGAGAAATTTCAGGGGCAGCGCGAACTTCTTCATTTCATTGGGTCGGGCAGAAAAGGGCGGAGGTACCTGTTTTCCACGCAGGGGTTTCTATTTACGGCTCCGATCGACTGGTATTCGCAGGAGGGCCGATGGAGAATGACGCCGGCTTACGCGGATGCACGGGAGATTCCCATGAATTTGCCGGCATTCATGGATTGCATGAATTGTCACAGCAGCGGGCTGCAACCGCCGGTCGCGGGGACTGACAATAAGTTCTCGGGGGCGCCGTTTTCGCATGCAGGAATTACTTGCGAACGATGCCATGGTGCTGGCGAGGGGCACGGGGAGGGGAAGCCGGCGGTTGTTCGTTCGTCGGGTGTTAGCCCGTCAAGCGGGAACACTTCGACCGTCTATTCGCCGGGGGTCGGTTCGTCGATCGTGAATCCCGCGAAATTGCCGGCGGACCGGCGCGACGCGATTTGCATGGAGTGTCATTTCGAGGGAGCCGTGGCGGTCGATCAGCCGGGCAAGCATCTTTACCAGTTTCAGCCGGGGGAGCGACTTTCGGATTACATTCATTATTTCCTGCTCAGCGGAAATCAGCCGGAGACGCCGCAGTCGCTCAGCCAAGTTGAGGCTTTGTCACTCAGCGAGTGCAAGCGGAGGTCGGGAGACAAGATGTGGTGCGGGAGTTGTCATGATCCGCACATGGAACCGGCCGCGGAGGAGAAGGCAGCGTACTACCGAAGCAAATGCCTGCACTGCCATGGGGAGGCATTGGGGGCAACGCACCATCCGGACAAACCGGATTGTACGAAGTGCCACATGCCGGCATTGCCGAGCAAGGATGTGGCGCATACGGAGGGGACGGATCACAGAATCCGGCGATATCCCAATACCCGGCCACTGCCGCGTCTGCAAGTGCGAGGGATAGAAGGCGCTCCGTTGGTCGCATTTCCGGAGCGCGATGCTTCGCTTGCGACCACGCGGGACTTCGCGCTGGCTTGGGAGAGCCTGGCGCAGCGGAATGCAGAAGGGGCGCCGCAGGAGGCGGAGGAGTTTCTGCGCAAGGCGGTGAAACAGCGGCCAGATGATCCGGTGCTGCTCGCGGCTTTGGGGTTCGTGGAGCAGAATCATGATCATGAAAAAGAGGCGCGGGAGCTTTATGAACGAGCGTTGAAACTCGATCCGCTGGCCAATGAGGCGGCCACGGACTTGGGGATCCTGGAGGCGCGGTCGGGAAATCTGCGGCGGGCGGTGGAGTTGTGGCATGGAGCTTTCAACCGAGTGCCTTATCGCAGAGGGATTGGGTTAAATCTGGCGATTGCGTTCTGTGTGGCGGGGCAGAAGGACGTTGCACGGCAGTATGTGCAGCGGGTGCTGGAGTTCAATCCGGATTATTTGAAGGGGAAGCAGTTGTTGGCGCATTTGGGGGAGGAACCGGTGCAGTGCAAGCCGTGAGGGCTGCGGCAGCGCAGGCTCGCTTTTCCGATTCTGGCTTCTTCGGGCTATTAAGCCGCACCATCGAAAGCGCGAAATGCGCTGCCGGGCTTCGCCCGGCCGGACAGCCGAGGACGGCTGTCCCCACATGAGTTCGGTTCGAGAGCCGAGGCGGCTATCTCTACGTGGGTACCGGTGGTTACGGATTTGCTTTGCGGTGCTTTTTGGCGAACGCGTAGGACAGAGTCAACACTCCGAGGCAGGCTAGGGCGCTCCAGAGGTTCACGATCGGATACAGCCAGGTTTGGACTAGGGCTATGGTGACCATGACGAAGCCCAGGATGGATCCCCATTTTCCCAGGGGCGAACGGAGGGGGAGTGCGGCTAGGTCTTCGGGCTTGCGGTGGTGGCGGAAAGATATGTGGGCGGCGAGAGAGACTAGCCAGGAGAGGATCATTCCGGTGAAGGCGGCTCCGACGATGTAGCGGAAGGCGTTTTCGGGGGCCCAGAAGACTAGCGCAAGGGCGAAGAGAATTCCAAAGGAGGAGAGCAGGACGGCGTACTGCGGCGAGCCTTCGGTGTTGAGGCGGCCGAGGCGGGCGGGGGCCCATCCGGTGCGGGCTAGGGAGAAGATCATGCGGGAGGCGACGTAGAGCGTGGCGTTGGCTCCGGAGAGTGCGGCGGTGAGTACGACGAAGTTCATGACGGCTGAGGCGTGGGGAATCTTGACCGTGCGGAATGTGGTGACGAAGGGGCTCTCGGTGACACCGGCGTGGTTCCAGGGCATGACGCCGAGCAGGATGACGATGGCGCCGACGTAAACGAAAGTGAGAATCAGAAAGGTCAGCCAGACGGCGCGGGGAGTTTCTTTGGTCGATCGCGATTCTCCGGTGGTGACCGCGACCATTTCGACTCCGCCGAAGCTGTAGACGGCGTACGTCATGGCGATGAGCGGCGACCACAGGCCTTTGGGGAAGAATCCGCCTTGGGCGTTGTATTGGGGAGTGACGCGGCCGCTGAGCAGCAAGGCCGCTCCGATCACGATGAAGGCGACGATGGTGGCGAGCTTGATCATGGAGAGCCAGAACTCTACCCGCCCGTAAGAGCCGACGCTGCGCAGATTGATCACGAGCAGCAGGGCGGCGAAGATCACGATCCAAATGTAGGAACGTACGCCGGGAAACCAGGCGGAAATGTAGGTGGCGGCGGCGACCATCTCGGCGCCGATGGCGAGGGCGAGGCCGATCCAGTATCCGGCGCGGGCGATGAATCCGGCGAAAGGATTGAGGTAGAGGTCGCCGTAGACGCCGAAACTGCCAACGGCGGGATGAGCGCAGGCGAGTTCGCCGAGAGCCATGGCGACGGTCCAGTTGATGAAAGCCGCAACCAGGAAACTCAAGATGGCGGCGGGGCCGGCGACTTCCATGGCTGCGCCGGAACCGAGGAGGAGGCCGGTACCGATGGAGCCTCCGACGGCCACCATAGCCATCTGTCCGGCGGAGAGTTGGTGGCGAAGGCCTTCTTCGTGAATCGGTTGGGGAGAATGGTGCGACGGCATGCAGCACCATACCAAAAAGGGGAGGATCGCCCAATCGCGATTTTGCGCCACTTGAAGCCGCGTTACTTCAGGCAAGCCCAAATGTCCGGGGTGCCGACACAAGACGTGACCCACGTCACTGACAAGGCGTGCGCGTCCGCGCAGCATTAATGGGTTAATACGTCTCGAACAAGTCTCGCCTCCCCGAAGAGGGAGTTCCCACCCTGGGATGCAGCACCCCCCGAGGCGACCTGACGGTTTTCTCGTCACATCCTTAATCAAAAAAGCGAAAGGAGGTTCCATCTATGAAACCAACCGTTGTGTTGGCACTACTGTTGTGTGCGCTTGCTGTCTCCGTCGGACGTGGGCAACAGATTGGCGGTCAGACTGCACAGCAAGCAAACAGCCAGCAGGCCCAGGTGCAGTCGGGAGCAATGCTATATGACGACTTCAACCACAAGTGGTTGGATCCCACAAAGTGGGCTGCCATACCGGACGGCGCCACGCCGAACTATAAAGAGGCCTGCTATTTCTCCACGAATGTCCTGGAATGCGTTCGAGAAATACAGGATGGGAAACTGCGCCTTGCCGTCAAGAGTTACGGGGCAAGAGATTCCAACGAAGGCGGCCAGTATGGCGAATCCAAAATCATATTCACCCAGCCGTTCGTGAGCCTTACGGCGGATGTAGTTGTTCGAAGCACGAGTTCACGAGGTTGCCCAACTAACACCACCGATTCATGGGCCCAGGCAAACTTCACGGGCCGTTTCTTCAATAGCGGCAGTGGAGATCCGAACGACGATGTGGATGCAGGTCTCGGCTTTAAGCGCGCTTCACTGGACGACCCGAGGATGCTTACAGCGTATGGATTGATGCACTGGCAGGGCCAGTACTTTGGCAATGTGACCGTGGGTTCGGTTCCGATAGGAACTCCCGTCAGAGCGACACTGCGGTGGAATCAATCTAGTCACAAGTTCACAGTTAGTTTTGTGAACCTGATTACTCACGAATCCTTTGCGGCGGATATGCCCTACAGCATGCCAGACACCAAGCTTCCCACTGGTTACTGGGATGGCCTGTACATACAGGTCTTTCCTTCAAACTGCATTGGCCAGCAAACGTGGGGCCAGGTGGAGGCGACGTTCGACAACGTGGTTATCAGTCGCTGATTCGGTGCTTTGTAACGCCCAAACACGAAAAGGGCAGCCGCTCGCCTCGGCCAGGCTCTTTATCTCGTAACGAGCCGCGCAACGCTGGAGGTGCAACATGTTCTACAGGGCGATCTCCTTAGTACTCGTAGCTGTCCTAGTGCAGGGCAGCATAGCCGCACAAGATCAACCGCAGTCGTCAACTCAAACCGTAGCCAAGATGCAGCAAGTCCTCCACAAGGCACAGGAGAAAGACAAGGCTGTCAAAGTCATCCTAAACAAGAAGATCGACAATCGGAAGAAGTTCAGCGGCAAGGTGAGCGACGTTTCTGATACAGGCTTCGTCGTTACCGACCAGAAGACCGGGACAACCAAGACGTTGGCTTACACAGATGTTCGGGAAGTCCACCAAAAGGGAATGTCGAAAGGATGGAAAATAGCTCTCGGCGTGATCGCAGGAGTGATCATCGCAGCGGTAATCTTCGGGGAACAGGTCGATTGATTCCGCTGTGGGACTCGGTGTGCCACCGATTGTTCAGGAGCGTTGTGAGATGCCAGCCCACCCCTTGCCGGAGGGGGCCCCTTTCTTTTTTCACCTGGGACGTGTGACGGAACGATATCTGGGGAGATAAGTGTTGAAATCAGATAGCACTCGACGCCCGCCTCTGTCGGGCCACGCCGCCGCAGCTGATCGGCAACAGAAAAGTAATGAGCGGGCAGCGATTATGGAAGGGGCCGTACCGTGCGGTCTGAGATACTTACTCCCAGTCGATGAAGGCTGAAAGCGCCGTCGCCGAGACACTCAACTCCGAGGAAAAGGTCGCGGGGTGCAATGCCACCTCACGGACACTTCCTTTCCCTCTTCGCTAATCGCATGTCATGAAGACGGCTTGCATCCTCTCTCTGAAGCTGGTCGGCCTCGCAGTGGTCGTTCAGTGTTGGCGCCTGGCGGCGCGCCACACGCTGCCGTTCTTCTGGTCGGTCGCGGCGATGTGGGGAGCAGTCGCGCTAGTCCCGCTTCTCGCCGCCATCGGACGCAGGCTCCTCGATTCTCGTCCCACGCCCGAGCGCGCAACGCTCCTGACGATCCCTGTGCATTACATGGAAATGATTCTGCACGGTTGCGCCCTCATCGTTGCATTCCGCTTTACGCAAGCGTATCCCATCGCTTCCATTCCATTCCCCAAAGCCATCAGTTATCCGGTTCTGCGGGTTCTCGGTGTGCTGGCTGCGCTCACTGTGTTCAATCTGGCCATCGGAGGCTTAGGGTTGCCCTTCGCGGCAGTGCTCAGTAAAAAGCTCGCTACCAGCTGGCTCTACGCCCGTTGCCGCAATCCCATGGGACTCTTTTCCTTACTGTTCCTGGTTGTCGGGGCCCTGTGGCTGCAATCCCTGCACGCCCTCCTGTGGACAACCCTGTGGCTCACGCCGGCATGGATCCTTTTCGTTCGTCTTTATGAAGAACGCGAACTGGAAATCCGCTTTGGCGAGTCCTACTTGCGCTACAAAGCCCAAACGCCGTTCTTCTGATTACGAGCGGTTGACGGGCAGACAGGAAATAATCCACAACGGAAAAAGCCAGGCTGGGAGCGGAGTCGGGATCGTTTCCGTGATCAGGCCTTCACACGCAAAACGCAGTTAGCACTCAGCTTCGATACGAGTGAGGTGGTGCTGCGGGCAGACAGCAGATTCCTCGCTGCGCTTCGGAATGGCAAATATTTGGGAACGAGTGGGTTGCTCGCTGCGCTCGGAATGACAAATATTTGGGAACGAGTTGCGGGTTCCTCACTTCGTTCGGAATAACAACCTTATTGGTTCGGATTGATGAAGCTGGCGGGAGCCGGGTTGTGACCTTCGTAATCGGGCAGGAACGGTACCGCATTGCTGCCACCGGAGGCCGCTCCTAGAATCGGAGCAGGGTTTACTCCGCCTAATTTCGCATGCCTGAGATCACAAGACGACTGGACCGAGCCGAACTGGGGAAGCGCGTGGAGCGCGCGGAGAAGCTTTTGCAAAAAGGCAAGACCGCGGACGCTCTGGAAGAATATCTGCTGGTTCTGCGGGATGATCCGGACAACGATGTGGTGCGGCAGTTGTCGGCGGATCTGTGTCTTTCGTTGAATCGCAACGCTGATGCGGTCCGGCTTCTGGGGGAATTGTTCGAGCGGCAGGTGGGAGCGGGGGACGCAACTCGCGCCAGCCTGACATACAAGAAGCTGGCGCGGCATGGGAGTCCGACCTGGCAGCAGAAATTCCGCTTTGGGCAGCTGCTGGAAGGATCCAACAAGAAGCTGGCCGCGGGGACCTACGACGCCGCGCTGGCGGACTTGACGAAACTGGGTAAGAAGAAGGAAGCGGCCGAGATATTGGATCGTTTGGTGGCGCTGGAACCGACGCAAGCCAATCTGTTACGCGTGGCAGAACTGGCGTCGGAGACGGGAAATCGCAAGGTGGCTGCGCTGTCGTACCAGCAAGTGGCGCAGTTGGCGGCGGCGGAGGGTGGCGATCCGGCGCAGTGGTACGAGCGCGCCTATCAGGAGGATGCTTCGGATCAGGGCATCGCCCTGGCCTACGGGAAGAGTTTGCTGGCGCAGGGGCAGGCGGGCGCGGCCATCTTTATTCTTGAACCACAACTGAACTCTGGAGAGGTGACACCGGCGTTGCGCGAGACGTACGCCGATGCGCTGGTGGCTGCGGGACGCTTCGCCGATGCGGAACCGCTGGTGTGGCAGCTTTTCGAGGCGAATCCGGCGCGGGTGCAGCAGGTGATTGCGCTGGTGGGGAGTCTGCTGGACGCGGATCAGCACGATGCCGCGGTTGCGCTGGCGCGCAAGCTGGAACAATTCCAGCGCCGACGCGGGGAGCGGCGGCAGTTCATCGCCATCATGGAGGACCTCACGGCGGCGCATCGCTCTTCGCCGCAGATTCTGGAGTTCCTGAGCGAACTGTATAACGCCGCGAACCGGGAAAGCGATTACTGCCAGACGCTACTGAAGTTGTTCGATCTCTATTGCAGTACCGGCGAGTTTCCCAAGGCGGCCGAGTGCCTGGACCGCGCGGCGGACGTCGATCCTTATGAGCCCGGTCACATGAAGCGGCTGGAGATGCTCAAGGGAAGAGTGGATGACGCGCGCTTCCGGTCGATCGCCTCGCGATTTTCCACCGTCAGCAACCCGGTTGAAGAGCCGGTGCCTGAGAAAGAGCCGACCTTGGGCGCTTCGACGCTGCAGGATCTGATGCTGCAGGCGGAAATCCTGGTGCAGTACGGGATGCGCAACAAGGCGGTCGAGCGGTTGCAGAGAATTCAGGAACTGTTCCCGCGCGAGGAGGAACGGAACGAGGATCTGCAAAGGCTGTATTTGTCGGCAGGCGTAACGCCACGATACGCGGGGTCTGCGCCGCTGCCTCCGGCTGCGGCGGCAACTGGTCCGGCGGCGGCTGCGCCGGCCGCCACGCCCGCGCCAGATCCGTCGACCGATGTGCGGAGCTTTACCCGCGTGGCGGAAATTTCGCGCAAGCTGTATCACCAGGGCACAGCTCCGAATGTGCTGAGCACCGCGGTGAGAGAGATTGGAACGCATTGGGAAGCGACGCGCTGCATCGCGGCCATGGGCAAGGCGGGATCGCTTCCGACCGCGCTGGAAGAGTTTTGTGCCGAGGGATTCAAGAAAGCGGGCGCACCGGCGATTGCAGAACTCATCTCGTGCTTGCATAAGGCGGTGGATGGGCACGATCCGATGGCGATCGAGGACGCGCCGAAAGCGGCCGCGCTGCAGTCCGCGCGGAAAGTGGTGACGGATATGGGGGCGGCGTCGGTGCTGGCGATCCCACTCAGCGATGGGGAAGAAATTGTGGGCATGCTGGTGCTGACGCACAACCGGGCGCGGGTCTGGCAGCAGGCGGATATGGTTGTGCTCAAGACTTTGGCCGAGCAGATGGTGATTGCTCTGAATAACGCGGGATTGCGGCGGCTGGTAAAGAATCTGTCGGTGACGGACGAGAAATCGGGGTTGCTGAAGCGGGCGTCGTACATTGACCTGCTGCTGGCGGAGAGCAAACGGGCGATTCAAAATGCGTCGGCGCTTTCGGTACTGTTGCTGCAGTTCGGCAAGAGCGGGGCCATGATGAAGGAGTACGGCGAGGCGGAAGTGCAGAGTGTGATGGAGAGAGCGGGACAGCTGTTCACCGACAACATCCGGTCGAACGATCTGGCGTTCCGCTACGACACGACTACGATTGCAATCATTCTCGGCGAGACGGCGGAAAAAGAAGCATTGCTGGCGGTGGAAAAACTGCGCAAGATCATCGCGGAAGTGCGGCTTCCGGCAAAAGACGATTCAGGCAAGGGGCCGTCCGCGCAGTTTTCCGCGGGACTGGCCGAGGCGGTGATTCGCACGGAATACGATCCCGTGGATGTGGTCACGGAAGTGATCAATCGGGCTGAGCATGCGTTGGCTCAGGCCATGGCGCAGGGGCCGGGGAAGGTTGTTGCGCTGGGGCCGGCGCTGGCGGCGGGAGCGGTGGCGTAGAGCTGGTCGTTGCACTTCTGCTGGATGAAACCTCTTCCAAGGAAATGTCTGTCATCCCGACCGAGTCAGTTGAACCGCGAAGCGGGTCAACTGGCGAGTGGAGGGACCTGCTTGTCTGGCTGAAACGTGTGCTCGTGAGGGACAGCAGGTCCCTCGACTGCGCATTGCGATTGATAAGGCCAATCGCAATGCTTCGATTCGACGACAGCCTTCGTTGATGGGATCTACTCCGCTAGTGAATTGCTCTGCGCTTCTGGCCAAGTGTCTTCACACGCTGCTACACTAACAAGTTTGGCTGATCGATTCTGACCGATTCTGGGTTGACGTTCTGCGGGAAAAATCATGCTGAAGCCAGGTGACATTGCGATTGTGAGCGGGGCGCGTACGCCCTTTGGCCGCTATTGCGGGAAATTGAAGGACTTTACGGCGCAGGAGTTGGGCGCGGTTGCCGCCAAGGGCGCGATGGAGCGGGCGGGGATCGATGCGAAGGAGTTCGATCACGTGGTGTTCGGCAACGCGCAGCAGACTTCCGGCGACGCGCTGTATGGGGCGCGGCACGTGGGGTTGCGGGCGGGGATTCCGATTGAGACTCCGGCGCTGACGGTGAACCGGCTGTGCGGGTCGGGCATGCAGTCGATTGTGAGCGCGGCGCATATGATCCAGACCGATGAGGCGAAGGTGGTGCTGGCGGGTGGCATGGAGGCGATGTCGCAGGCCCCGTTTGTGATTCGCGGGCGGGATGGGTTCACGCTGGCGCCGGGCGGCAAGCTGGAAGATTCGCTGATGGTGGCCCTGCTGGATTCGTATTGCGGGTCGTATATGGCGAACACGGCGGAACTGTACGGATCAGAGCAGGGCATTACCCGGCAAATGCAGGATGAGTTTGCGCTGCGCTCGCAGAAGTGCACGGAGGATGCGTACAAGGCCGGAAGACTGCAAGAGGAGTTGGTGCCGGTGCCGCTGCGGAATCATAAGGGAGAGCCGACGGGGGAGTCGCTGACGGAGGATGATCACCGGCGTCCGCAAACCACGATGGAAGGGCTGGCGAAGCTGCGTCCGGCGTTTGGAAAGAATGGGACCGTGACGGCGGGGAATGCAAGTGGCATAGTGGATGGTGCGGCGGCGGTGGTGGTGATGTCGATGGACGAAGCGCGCAAGCGGAATCTGGTGCCGCTGGGGCGAATTGTGAGTTGGGGGATTGCGGGAGTTGAGCCGAAGATGATGGGACGGGGGCCGGTCCCGGCGACGAAGATTGCGCTGCAGAAGGCGGGGCTGTCGCTGGATTACCTCGATTTGATCGAAGTGAATGAGGCGTTTGCGGCGCAGTATCTGGCAGTAGAGAAGGAGTTGGGATTAGACCGCGAGAAGGTGAACGTGAATGGCGGGGCGATTGCGTTGGGGCATCCGCTGGGCGCGACCGGGACGCGGCTGGTGATTACGCTGCTGTATGAATTGCGGCGGCGGAAGAAGAAGTATGGACTGGCGACGGCGTGCATTGGCGGCGGGCAGGGGATTGCGATGATTGTGGAGACGTTGCTGAATTTCTAGTGTCGGAGGCACGCGGATTCGCAGACTGACGATGAGTTTTCGACACCTTCGAGGGGACATTGCGCGAGGTAGTCAGCATTTCGGCGGCGCCAGCAAAATGCATAGGTTCTTCGCTTCGCTCAGAATGACAAGATGTTTCTTAGTACGAAGGAAACAATCATGGAGATAAAGAAAGTCGGCGTTCTCGGTTGTGGGTTGATGGGATCGGGCATTGCGCAGGTGTGCGCTATGGCTGGCTTTGACGTCATTGCCCTCGAGGTCGAGCAGAAGTTTCTCGACAAGGGATTCGCCGGGATTGAGAAATCTTTGGCGAAGTTTGCCGAGCGGCCTGTGGAGAAGGGCGGGATCACGGCGCAGCAGAAGGATGCGATCCGGGCGCGGCTTAAGGGCACGACCAACAAATCCGACCTGGCGGATTGCGACATCGTGATTGAGGCCATCATCGAGAATGTGGAAGAGAAGAAGAAGATGTATGCGTCGATCGACGGCATTGTGGAGAAAGACGCGATCTTCGCGTCGAATACTTCTTCGATTTCCGTGACCGAGTTGTTAACTGCGGTGAAGCGTCCGGAGCGGTTTATCGGGCTGCACTTTTTTAATCCGGTGCCGCTGATGAAGCTGGTCGAAGTGGTGCGGACTATCGCTACTAATGACGACGCTTATGAGACGGCGTACGAGTTTGCGAAGAAGCTGGGCAAGGTTCCGGTGCGGACGTCGGACAAGACGGGATTCATCGTGAACCGGCTGCTGGTGCCGTATTTGCTGGATGCGATCCGGGCGTATGAAGAGGGCGTGGGATCGATTGAAGACATCGATAACGCGATGAAGCTGGGATGCGGGTATCCGATGGGGCCGTTTACGCTGCTGGATTTTGTCGGACTGGATACGACTTACTACATTACGCAGGTGATGTATGACGAGTTCAAAGAGCGCCGGTTTGCGTCGCCTCCGCTGCTGAAGCGGCTGGTGATGGCGGGGTGGTATGGGCGCAAATCGGGCAAAGGATTTTATGATTACTCGGATCCGGAGAAGCCGCGGGCGCAGAAGTTGTGAATCCTACGGCCCGGATTTGAGAATAATGTTGAGAAATGTCAAGCATTCTCAATCTCGGATGCCGCCAGTGGAACTCTGGGATCAAACAGGTCTGGGGAGTTACTGACGGCGTCGCATCGGTTCTCTCCCAGCTTGAACTCGCCAAACCAGGTGTTCTGCCCAACCTTCGGTCGGGCCCGACCCTAGTATTGGCTTCCGACTATGGCGGACAGCACGCGAGCGCCGCTCACGAGACGTTTTCGTTTCTGCTGGCAGATTTGGAATATTGCCGCTCGTGGAACGAGATGAGAATGAGCGTACGGCGCAGGTTTCTCAGGGATAATCGCAGGATGAGTTACAAAGGAATGAATGATCGAAGAAAGCGGTCGGCACTTCTTCCTTTTCTCGATTCAGCTAATTCGATAGTCGGTTTGCTCACCACAGTTCTGATTGAGAAAGAGTTTGCCTCCGGCTTATCTTTCGAAGGCCAGGAGTGCGACAGTGTGCCGGAGGCGGTCTGCAGGTGGCCTGCTCACGTTATAAGGAAATTCACTTGGGTTACCCATTTCGGCGCCGTACTTGTCGCGGGCCTTTCAAATGAGGGCCAAAACTTGCTTTGGTTCACCGATGAGGACGACATCGCAGCCAATGACAGCAGGATTATCGATGCTACTCCGCTTGTAGCGCGGATATTGAGCGCCTATCAAGCTCACGATATGTCCCACCTGAGATTTGGAACCACTAAGTGCGACAACGGCAATTTGTTTATTGAGGACTTCGCCGCTATACCAGACCTTGCCGCAGGAGCGTTGGCAGAGCTTCCCAAGGTTGGAGCTGTTCGAACTCCACTATGTGGGCACATTCCTCTGAAGGCGCTGCATGTGCTGTCTTGGTTGGGAGTTCCGTCGCGTGGGCTGTGCAAAGTCTCACTAGTTGTGAATCGCGGCGACTCTGCAGATCATGTCAAGGTTCGAGCACTTGATCTAGATACAATGCACTGAGAAATTCTCCTATGAACTTCGAAAACATCATTCTCGAAAAGAAAAACTCGATTGCTTACGTGACCGTCAACCGTCCGAAGGTGCTCAATGCGCTCAACATGGCCACCATGGAGGAGTTGCGGGGGGCGTTTCACGATATCAAGAACGATAAGAGCATCCGCGTCGTGATCTTCACTGGCGCGGGTGAGAAGGCGTTTATTGCGGGGGCGGACATCAGCGAGCTTGCCAAGCATGACGCGGTGTCGGGCAAGGAATATACGCATCGCGGGCAGTCGGTGCTCAACCTGATTGAGAACCTGGGGAAGCCTGTCATCGCGTGCATCAACGGATTTGCGCTCGGTGGCGGATGCGAGATCGCGATGGCTTGCACGATGCGGCTGGCCAGCGAGAACGCGAAGCTGGGGCAGCCGGAGGTGAAGCTGGGGATCATTCCGGGCTATGGCGGGACACAGAGGCTGCCGCGGCTCGTGGGCAAGGGGCTGGCCATGCAGATGGTGCTGGCGGGCGAGATGATCACGGCGCAGGAGGCGCATCGCATCGGGCTGGTAAATGAGGTGGTCGCGCCGGCGGAGTTGATTCCGCGGGCGGAGGCGATTGCGGCGAAGATCATTGGGAATGCTCCGCTGGCCGTGCAGTACGCGATGGAGGCCGTCAACAAAGGGATGGAGATGACGCTGGCCGAGGGGCTGTATCTGGAAGCGACTTTGTTTGGCGTGTGCTGCGCGACCGAGGACAAGACCGAGGGGACGACCGCGTTTCTGGAGAAGCGGGCGGCACAGTTCAAGGGGAAGTAAGTCAAACGCTTTCACCACAGAGGACACCGGGGACACAGAGGATTGACCGCTTCACCACGGAGACACGGAGTTACGGAGAACAAACGCAAATTGAAGATTGAGGCGCCTCCGGCTCCTGCGATTCCGGCGCTGGAGGGGAATTTGGATGCTTCCGGCAAGCGCTTTGCGATCGTGGTTGCGCGGTTTAATGCGTTTATCACGGAGCGGTTGCTGCAGAGTGCGTGTGACGGGCTGCTGAAGCTCGGGGCGCATAAGAAGGACGTGGCGGTGGTGCGCGCGCCGGGGGCGTTTGAGATTCCGTCGGCGGCGCGGACTCTGGCTTCCACCGGGAAATACGATGCGATCATCTGCTTGGGCTGCCTGCTGCGCGGGGATACGGCGCATTACGACGTCATCGTCAATGAAGTCACGCGGGGGATTGGGCAGTCGGCGCAGGAGACTGGCGTGCCGCATGCGTTTGGGGTGTTGACCTGTGACACTTTGGAGCAGGCGATTGACCGGGCCGGGCTGAAGATGGGGAACAAGGGGTTTGAGGCGGCGCTGGCGGCGGTGGAGATGGCGTCGTTGACGAGGGCTATCCGGCTTCCGGCTTTCGGAAGACAGGCGTTAGACTTCAAACCTCGGACGTCAGCGGACGTGCTGCCGGCGAAAAGCAGATTCCTCGCTTCGCTCGGAATGACAAAACAAAAGGTCGGAATCACAAAACAAAAAGGTCGGAATGACAATGCCGTGAGAGTTCGGAATGACAAACGTACGAAGAAGGCGTCGAAGACTAAGCGGCGCAAATAATCCTCTCCTCCAGTACACTGGCCTTTCCAGTAAACTGACCGCTAGCCACTAATCACTGATCACTAGCCACTACTTATGGGGACTCGCCGCAAATCTCGGGAAATGGCGCTGCAGATGTTGTTTCAGTCGGACATGGGGAAGCAGGATGCCGAGCAGGTACGGCGGACGTTTTGGGCGGAGCACGGGACGGCGAGCGCCGAGGTGCGGGGATTTGCCGACGATCTTTTTCGGGTGGCGACCGATCGCGGCGGGGAGATTGACGGGCTGATTGAGCGGCATGCGGAGCATTGGCGGATGGATCGCATGGCGGCGGTGGATCGCAATCTGCTCCGGGCGGCGGTGGCCGAGATGATGGCGTATCCCGAGACTCCGCGGGCGGTGGTGATCAATGAGGCGCTGGAGATTGCGCGGAAGTTCTCGAGTCCGGAGTCGGTGCACTTCGTGAATGGTGTGCTGGATAGCGTGGGGAAAGAGTTGGCGAGCAGTTGCCAGTAGGCAGTTCTCAGTTCTCCTCGTAGGGCTTTTTTTTGGAGCTTACGCTTGGCGAGTTACGACCTGCGCTAAAAGCTATAAACGGAGAATGCCTTTAACGGCTATTGGGCCGGCCTTGCTTGCACCGAAGTGCGAGGGCAAGATGCCCTCGCGACAGCCGGCAGGATGCCGGCGCTACGCCTGCTTACGGCCTTACGGCCACTAAGTTGAGGGTGCACGGGGTGGTGTTGGAAAGGGTGGAGCAGAAGGGGTTCAGGTAGTCGGGCAGGTTGGGAAATGAGAGCTGTATCTGATCGCTGCCACCGAGGCCGGTGCTGACTTCGTGCAGCAGGCCGTCGCTGCCTGCGACCAGAATTGTGCCGGTGTCCGCGCTCAAATCCGCGTTGACGGGAGTAGCGTTTCCCACCAGCTCAATGCCGTTGATCACGGTACCGGCGCTGAAGTCGTATACGAGAATGCTGGAGCTAGTGGCGATGGGCACGTAGAGTTGCGAGCCGTCGGCGGAGGCGAAGAAATTGATCGGCTGGAGTGTTCCCTGACCCAGTTCGATGCGTTGCGCCAAGCGCGAGGGGTCGTTGCTGATGAAGTTCAGGGTCTGGGGACAGAGGGTTCCGGGTTGCGGCGGGGAGATGGTGGAGGTGAGAACGTCGATCCCGGTCGCGTCCAGCACAAGCACATGAATCCCGTCAGGAATTGTGTTTCCGTAAGAATCTCTGCCTTCCAGGTGCACGCCGGGCAATACTTTCATGAAAAGGGGATTGGCGGGCAAGGGGACGGCAGCAGCGGAAACCTGATTGTTACAGGTGTTGAATGCGGTCAGATTGGCTGAACTGCCGTTGGCCGAGGCCTCGGCTACGTAGGCGAATGCGCTATTCGGCGAAAAAGCCACGGTGTTGTCGTTGGCCGGGCCGGTCAGGGCAATCGGTCCCTGCAAAGCTTGCAGCGGGGAAAAGACAAAAAGTGAGCTGCCGCCGTCTCCGAAGACAAATGCCTTCAATCCATCGGGCGAGAACCCGGCCGCCACGGCTTGAGAGATATTCAAGGCGGTGGCCGACAGCGAACTGGGACTGCCTGCATTGACGATGTAAACCTGATTCGGAGAGTGGAGGGTATCGGAGAAAACCGCGACGGTTCCATTGTTGGAAATGGCCAAGACTTTTCCCGTTACCGTGCCGAGCCCGGTGAAGGGGCTGTTGCCGGTGCCAAAACTTGCGGGGTTGATCAGCATCGCTCCGAAATCGCTTCCCACAAAAGCCTTATCGCCGGCGAGGTCGAAGAGCAGGGAATTTGGCGAATTGGGAAAGGGATTCGCGGGGCCCGGCGAGGCCTTGGCGGTCGAGAGGCTGTAGACGGACGTGCTACAGGCTGTCGTCGGCAGATGGTCACATCCTGTGCTGGTCGCGAGCAGGGGAGCTGCAGTGGGAAGGCCGGTTACCAAGCCTGAGATGGCGGTATCGGCGTACACCGGAACAGGGATGAGCTGCTGACAGCTGAAGTTCGGAGGGAACAGCGATTGAAAGAACTGTGTGCAAGCGGCCACCGCGGCTGGCGTGGAGAGTGACGCGGGGACGAAAGGAAATCCGATGTTGCAGGTTGGCGGTGAGCAGGAGGCAGTGACGGAGCCGCCGCCGGCCAATGGAGTCGATAGGGCGCAGGATTGCTGGCATCCGGCTGCGGCGCCGACTACGGCGGGTTGGGATGCGCTCCAGGTCAAAGGGACCCGGCTGAGGACGATTCCATTATTCGTGTTGGGCAAGGATGTGTTCCCCATCACGTCGGTCAGGACCGCCGTAGCATTCTGCGCGTTGTTTCCTTTGGAGGTGACGAAGCTGGTTTGGCCGGTTTGCTGAGATCCTGCGAGGCCCACTTCGAGGGTGATGCTCTGGATGGGGCACGTGTCAAAGAAATCAAGGACGGGAGAGGTCCCCTGCGAATTCTGATATTGCGGCTGATGGAAGGATGAACTGGAAACTCCGCTGGCAGAGGCGTAGATCTGCGTCATTCCGGGAGTGAGAGCGGTGGCCGTAGCCTGATTTGTAGAGAAGTTGTAGGCGGTGTTGACCAGCGGGATCAGGTTCACTACCGCCGGATATTGGGCGGACCAGGTAAAAGGACCGACCGAAGAGGTGACGTTCCGAACCCTGACTGAAGGCGTGAGCCTCCAGCGTCATGGACTGACCTTGAGAGAGGCACGGCTCCGGAACGGGCACGCCATTGAGCAGAATTCCGGTGACGGTGATGTCGTCGATCGGCGGATGTACGAATACATACGTCGGAACGCTGGCGGCGCCGAGAGCCAGGGCGGTCACTTGGACCACGCCTGTACCCCCGGGGGTGCAGGTGGTGAAAGCGACGTCCCAGTGCCCGGCACAAGCGACGCCGTTGGGCGCGACATTCAAAATCGAGGTATCGCTGGAAGCATAGAGGAAGGTAGTTCTGAGGTTGATGCCGGAGGCGGTTTGCGCCGATGCGGTGAAGGCGAACGTGGCACCTAGTTCGACGGAGGTGTTGGTGCTGGGAGTTAGATTGACCTTTGCGGGAAAGAGCGGAGGGCCAGCCTTGGTGCCCTTGCCACATCCACCGAAGCTCCATAGAGAAAGGATGGCAACCGCCAACCAGAAGGCTTTCGAACGCGACCTACGCATGCACCCCGACCTACCCATGCACCCCTCGTTAAACATTGCTCTGGCTCTACGTTCCACAATCACGCAGAACAAGCCATCGAATGAATTGGAAAACTTGTAGTGTAGAGGCTGGAGGCAGAATCGGCAAGCGCTGCGCGAGTACAGATCTTGCCGAGCCGCTCTTAATCGTCCGTCACGTGGGATGCAAAAACACGGGTTGACGATGTTTGCGAGCACTTGCTATAGTAGTTTGGTTCCGCGAGTACATCCAGGCTTGCTGTGTGCTGTGAGTTTTGCTGCCGTGTGGGCAAAGGGCTTGCAGTGAAGCTATTGAGAAATGCGTTTCCGGATGAAGTGCAGGTTCGGAGACTTTCCTCGCTGAAACGTTCCTGCGGCGCCTTCCGCCCTATTGTGGAAGGATATGCAGGGCAAGGCTGACGAAACGGAGTGCCCCCGGAGTTTGGCCGGGCGCCACCGTCGGCAGCGAAAGTCTAAAGGGAATCCAGAATCTCTCCGGCGTTGGTGCGCGGTGAGAAGTAATGGTTGGCGTTAAGCTGGCCATGCCCACGGATGTGCGTCTAGAACACGACTGAAGCAGGATTGAGCTGTGCCGCCTGCGCGATCAGGCAGGATGGTGCGCGGCTAAGGAGTGGCAAAAGAGTGCCTACGTTTAACCAGTTGGTGGCCCAGGGCCGCAAGCGGCCCCGTTACAAAACGGCGAGCCCTGCGTTGCAGGGATGTCCGCAGAAGCGCGGTGTGTGTACCCGCGTATATACGCAGACGCCCAAGAAGCCCAACTCGGCTTTGCGGAAGGTAGCGCGTGTGCGCCTGACGAACGGAATTGAAGTCACGACGTACATTCCTGGCGTCGGCCACAACCTGCAGGAGCACTCGATCGTGCTCATCCGCGGGGGCCGCGTGAAGGATCTGCCGGGTGTGCGCTATCACGTGATTCGCGGAACGCTGGATGCGGTGGGCGTCGCCAACCGCATGCAGGGACGCTCGAAGTACGGAGCGAAGCGGCCGAAGAAGGGTTAAGAAAAGTTTCAAGTTTCGAGTTTCGAGTTCTTGGTTTGGAAACTCGAAACGCGAAACTTGAAACTGAAGTTGAGGAGCTAAAAGCTGAATGCCTCGTAAAGGACATATCGCAAAGCGGACCGTCCCGGCCGATGCCGTTTACGGATCGGATCTGGTGACGAAGTTTATCAACTCGATGATGTGGCAGGGCAAGCGCTCGACCGCCGAGGGCATCTTCTATGAGGCACTGGCGAAGGTGCAGGAGAAGGGTGGCGACGAAGCGCTGAAGCTCTTCAAGAAGGCGGTGGAGAACGCGAAGCCGCTGCTCGAGGTGAAGACCCGCCGCGTGGGTGGAGCGAACTACCAGGTACCGGTCGAGGTGAATGCCGACCGTCGAACGTCGCTTGCGATTCGCTGGCTGATTAGCTATGCGCGCGGCCGCGGCGAAAAGGGAATGGTCGACAAGTTGACCAACGAATTGCTGGACGCTGCCACGGGTAAGGGTGCCGCGATCAAGAAGAAAGAAGATGTGCATCGGATGGCGGAAGCGAACAAGGCGTTCGCGCATTACCGCTGGTGAGAGCGATTGAGTAATTGGGAAATTCAGTAATTGTGTAATTGATAAGGCGATTGAGGATTTGGTTTTCAATTACCAAATTACTCAGTTTCCCAATTACCAAATCAGAAGCGAAGTTGGAGCCCTAGAAAGAGTTAATTGTCGTGCCCAGAACAGTCCCATTAGAACGCTGCAGAAACATCGGCATCATGGCCCACATCGATGCCGGCAAGACCACTACGACGGAGCGCATCCTGTTTTATACGGGGCGGACGCACCGCATCGGAGAGGTGCACGAAGGCACGGCCACCATGGACTGGATGGAGCAGGAACAGGAGCGCGGGATCACGATTACGTCCGCGGCGACGACCTGCACCTGGCGCGACATTCGCATCAATATTATTGATACGCCCGGCCACGTCGATTTCACGGCGGAAGTCGAGCGATCGCTGCGCGTGCTGGATGGCGCGGTGGCGGTGTTTGACGCGGTTCACGGCGTGCAGCCGCAGTCGGAAAAAGTCTGGCGCCAAGCTGATAAATACGGCGTCCCGCGAATTTGTTTCATCAACAAGATTGATAAGATGGGTGCTGATTTCGAGCATGCCGTCGATACCATCCGCAAGCGCCTCAGTGCCAAGCCCGTCGCGATTCAATTTCCCATCGGCCAGGAAGACAAATTCAAGGGCGTCATCGATCTGATCAACATGAAGGCGATCGTCTGGAAGGACGATACGATGGGCGCGGAATACGTCACCGAAGAAATTCCCGCCGAACTGAAGAAGAAAGCCGAAGCGTTTCACGCCCAGCTGGTCGAAAGCATCGCCGAGAACGACGACGAAATCCTGCACAAGTTTCTCGAAGGCGAAGAGATTACGGCGGACGAGCTACGTTCGTCGCTGCGCAAGTCGACCATCGCATTGAAGGTGTTTCCGGTGGTGGTGGGAACGGCATTCAAGAACAAGGGCGTGCAGCCGTTGCTGGATGCGGTGGTGGATTACTTGCCGTCGCCGCTGGATGTGGGCGAAACGCATGGGACGAATCCTGACAGCGGGCACGCGATCACGCGCAAGCCGGCGGACAATGAGCCATTCTCGGCGCTGGCGTTCAAGATCATGGCCGACCCGTTTGTCGGGCAGTTGACGTTTATCCGGGTGTATTCGGGCCAGCTCAAGACAGGCGATTCCGTGCTGAACGTGCGCACGACGAAGACCGAGCGCATCGGGCGTTTGCTGAAGATGCACGCCAACAAGCGCGAAGAGATCAATGAGATTCTGGCGGGCGACATTTGCGCCGCGGTGGGGTTGAAGAACGTAAGCACGGGCGACACAATTTGCAGCGAAGCTCATCCCATTGCGCTGGAGTCGATCACGTTTGCGGTTCCCGTGATTTCGGTTGCGGTTGAACCCAAGACCAAGGCTGACCAGGAAAAGATGGGCATGGCGCTGGGGCGACTTGCGCAGGAAGATCCTACTTTTAAGGTTCATACCGATCCCGATAGCGGACAGACCATCATCAGCGGCATGGGCGAGCTGCATCTGGAAATCATTGTCGACCGCATGATGCGCGAGTACAAAGTCGAGGCCAACGTCGGCAAGCCGCAGGTGGCGTATCGCGAGACCATTCGCAGACACGCCGAGGCGGAAGGCAAGTACATCCGCCAGACTGGCGGCCGCGGCCAGTATGGTCACGCGAAGATTTATCTCGATCCTCAACCAGCGGGAACCGGCTACGAGTTTGTGAATGACATCGTGGGCGGCTCGGTGCCGAAGGAATTCATCAAGCCGATTGACCAGGGCATTCAGGAAGCGCTGGAAGGCGGCGTGCTCGCCGGTTATCCGATGGTCGATGTGAAGGCCACGCTTTACGATGGTAGCTATCACGATGTGGACTCGAACGAAATGGCGTTTAAGATTGCCGGGTCGATGGCGTTTAAAGAGGCGGCGCGCAAGGCTTCTCCAGTGCTGCTGGAGCCGGTGATGGCGGTGGAAGTGGTGACGCCGGAAGATTATGCCGGTGTGATTATGGGCGATCTGAGCTCACGCCGCGGGCGGATTGAAGGCATGGAACATCGCGCGGGCTCGCAGGTGATCAAGGCGATCGTTCCACTGGCGGAGATGTTTGGCTATGCGACCCACATGCGTTCGTCGACCCAGGGTCGCGCGGAATACTCGATGCACTTTGCACGTTATGAGGAGGCTCCGCGGTCGGTCGCGGAGGAAATCATCGCCAAGGTGCAAGGCACGACGAAATGACTGCCAGCGCCGCGGTTCGTCGTCGACCGCAGATTCTGGATCAGAGAAGGTAAGAGGACAGAGTTCGAAGTTGTTTTTGGGTCGGATGGAATCTGGCAACGGTTTCTCCGGCAAGCTGAGGGCTACATCGCAACTGATGTGAAGTGCGAGTCAGTTAGCGATGGGCAGTACCGGGTGCGGGATTTCTGGAGCTGGCATCGCAGCTTTGAAATTTTCCGCCAACGGTTCGCAGAGGATTTCAGCCGGTTCGATCGGGAAGTTACCGGCGAGCTAGGGGAAAAGCAGGAGTTCGTTGGCGCGTACTACGAGGCCGACGGTGATGATTTGGTTTCGGCGTAGCTGGAAGCCGAGGAGATAGAGAGATGGCGAAAGAGAAATTTGATCGCAATAAGCCGCACTGCAACGTGGGGACGATTGGTCACATTGACCATGGGAAGACGACGTTGACGGCGGCGATCACCAAGGTATTGCAGAAGCACAATCCGAAGATTGTGTTCCGGTCTTTTGACAGCATCGATAACGCGCCGGAAGAGAAGGCGCGCGGAATCACGATTGCCACGGCGCACGTGGAGTACGAGACGGCGAACCGGCACTACGCGCACGTGGACTGCCCGGGCCACGCCGACTACATCAAGAACATGATTACGGGCGCGGCGCAGATGGATGGCGCGATTCTGGTTGTCGCTGCGACGGATGGTCCGATGCCGCAGACGCGCGAGCACGTGCTGCTGGCGCGACAAGTCGGTGTGCCTTACATCGTGGTAGCGCTGAACAAGTGCGATGCGGTGGATGATCCCGAGCTGCTTGACCTGGTGGAGCTCGAAGTGCGCGAGCTGCTGAAGAGCTACAAGTTTCCGGGCGACGATGTGCCGGTGATCCGGCTCTCCGCTCTGGGCGCGCTGAACGGCGAAGAGAAGTGGGAGAAGCAGATTGACGCGTTGATGGAGGCGGTGGACAAGAGTGTGCCGCAGCCGGCGCGCGAGTTGGACAAGCCGTTCCTGATGCCGATCGAAGATATCTTCTCGATCTCGGGCCGCGGCACGGTGGTGACGGGCCGTATCGAGCGCGGCAAGGTGAAGGTCGGCGAGGAAGTGGAGATCGTCGGCTTCCGGGAGACGCGCAAGACGGTGGTGACGGGCGTCGAAATGTTCAAGAAGCAGTTGGATGAAGGCCTGGCGGGAGACAACGCCGGCTTGCTGCTGCGTGGCATTGGCAAGGAAGATGTGGAGCGCGGGATGGTGCTGGCGAAGCCGGCGTCGATTACGCCGCACACGAAGTTCAAGGCCGAAGTTTACATTTTGACGAAGGAAGAAGGCGGGCGGCATACGCCGTTCTTCAAGGGATATCGTCCCCAGTTCTATCTGCGAACGACGGACGTGACGGGCGTGGCGGAGCTTCCGGCGGGCACCGAGATGGTGATGCCGGGAGACAACGTGAGCCTGGTGATCGAGTTGATCACGCCGGTGGCCATGGAGAAGGGATTGCGGTTCGCGATCCGCGAAGGCGGCCACACGGTGGGAGCTGGGACGATCGCGGAGATTGTGCAGTAGGAATGTGTGGGGACGGGTCTTTGACCCGTCGCCCGGGTCAAAGACCCGGTCCCACACAAACAAAAGCAAACGCGGCTTGCGGCTTGCCGCCAGTTCTTTCCTTCCGGAGATGCCGGGAGGGGTTAGAGAGATGAAACAGTGATTGGAAAAGAAAGAATTCGCATCCGGTTGAAGGCTTACGACTACCGCATCCTGGACCAGTCGACGGGCGAGATCGTGGAAACCGCGCGGCGCACAGGGGCACAGATTGCGGGGCCGATTCCGCTGCCCACGATGAAAAACAAGTACTGCGTGCTGCGTTCGCCCCATGTGGACAAGAAGTCGCGGGAGCAGTTTGAGATCCGCACGCACAAGCGCCTGCTCGATATTCTCGAGCCGACGCAGCAGACGGTGGACGCGCTAATGAAGCTCGATCTGCCGGCGGGCGTGGACGTGGAAATCAAGGCGTTCGGTAAGGAACATAAATAGCCGTTAGCTGTCAGCTGTCAGTGGAAACGGCTCCCAGCCAATAGCACTCGTGAAGAACGACTAGCCACGCTGGGCATGGAGAAGGAGATGGCAACGAAGGTAGCAGGGATTCTGGGCAAGAAGGTCGGCATGACGCAACTGTTTGACTCGAAGGGCGACGTTCGCCCGGTCACAGTGTTGCAGGCTGGTCCGTGCGTGGTGACGCAGCACAAGTCGGCCACGAAAGACGGCTACGAGGCGGCTCAGATTGGCTTGGTGGAGTTTGTGAAGGAGTCGCGGCTGACCAAGCCGGCGCAGGGACACCTGGCGAAGAATAATCTTCCGCCGGTGAAGTTCATGCGCGAAGTGCCGCTTGAGGTTGAGGGCACGCCCGACGGGGATGGCTCGGTGAAAGTTGGCGACCGGGTGCTGGTCGAGATTTTCGACGGCGAACGATTTGTCGACATCGTGGGCATCAGCAAGGGGCGCGGGTTCCAGGGTGTCGTGAAGCGGCATCATTTCGCCGGCGGTCCGAAGTCGCACGGTTCGATGTTCCAGATCACCGGTTCGATCGGTTCGTCGGCGTTCCCGTCGCGGGTGTTCAAGGGAATGCGGATGTCTGGCCACATGGGCAATGCACGCGTGACGGCGCGCAATTTGCGCGTGCTGGGCGTGGACAAGGACGAGAATTTGCTGGTGGTCGAGGGCAGCGTGCCTGGACCGCAGGGTGGCTACATCGTGATTACGAAAGCGAAGAAGCCGCCACGAGAACGGCGTGGATTCGCGGGTTCGGCGACGGTGGATCCGTTGAAGGCCGCGAAGAGAGCCGCCAAGAAAGCATAAGGCACGCGGGCGAGGGCGCCCGCGCCACACGAGAACAGACATGGCAACGATTGACATACACAATTTGAGCGGCGAGAAGGTTGGGACGCTCGATCTCGCCGACGAAATCTTCGGCGCGGTCAACGAAGATCTGCTGTGGGAAGCGGTGAAGCATTACCGCGCCTCGCAGCGTGCCGGTACGCACAAAACCAAGGCGCGCTGGGAAGTTTCCGGCTCCGGCAAGAAGCTCTGGAAGCAGAAGGGCACGGGACGGGCCCGCATCGGATCGATCCGGTCGCCGCTGTGGCGGCATGGCGCGACGGTGCATGGTCCGCAACCGCGCTCTTATGACTACACCTTCCCGCGCAAAAAGTTGATGGGAGCGTTGCGCTCGGCGCTGGCCTCGAAGCTGGCGGACGGCAAGCTGATCGTGGTAAATGCGTTTGACGTGAAAGAGCCCAAGACCAAGGAGTTCCGCAAGGCGCTGAATTCGCTGAAGGTCGATGCGACCGTGTTGATCGTCGAAGAGGCGAAGCACGAGAACCGCAACCTGGGATTGAGCGCCCGCAATATTCAGGGGCTCGAACTGGTGCAAAGTAATGAAGTACATCCGTATCATCTGTTGCGCTATGACCGCGTGATCTTCTCGCAGCCGGCGATCGAGAAGCTGCAGGTTTCGCTGAAATCTTCGGTGTCGAAGCGGAAACACAAGACCGAGGAAGAAGAAAGCGCCAAGAAGGCGACGGGCACTCCGCGGCGGCGTGCACGGCATGAAAAAGCGGCGGAGGTGGCCTGATGAAATCCGCATACCAGATCATTCGCCGTCCGGTGATTACCGAAAAGGGCTTGGCCATCAAGGAAAACCAGAACACCCTGGTCTTCCAAGTGGCGCCCAAGGCGACCAAGACGGAAATCAAGGAAGCGGTGCAGTCGATTTTCAAGGTGAAAGTGCATTCGGTGCGCACGGCCACATATCCGGGGAAAGAGCGGCGGCGCGGAAAGTTCGCGGGCTACCGTCCGGACTGGAAGAAGGCCTATGTGCGGCTGCGGTCCGGCGAGAAGATGCCGGAGTACGCGCAGAATTTGTAAATCGTCGTAGAGACGTAGCTTGCTACGTCTCTGGCGCCGAGGTGCTGAAGCCGAGACGTTGCAAGCAATGTCTCTACGAGAAGAGCGATTATGGCAATCAAGACATACAGACCGACAACCCAGACGCTGCGCTATCGGACGACGATCGTCAATGACGATATCACGAGCAAGCATCCGCATAAGCCGCTGGTCGAGCCCAAGCAGCGCACCGGCGGACGCCGCAACTCGGGCGACATTACGATTTGGCACCGCGGTGGCGGACATAAGCGCAAGCTGCGCATTATCGATTTCAAGCGCGACAAGACCGGCATTCCGGCGACAGTAGCGACGATCGAGTACGATCCCAACCGCTCTTCGCGCATAGCGCTGCTGGCATATGCGGATGGAGAGAAGCGCTACATCCTGCAGCCGGAAGGGCTGAAGGTGGGACAGAAAGTTCTGAGCGGGCCCGAAGCCGACATTCTCGTGGGCAATGCGCTGCCGCTGCGCAATATTCCGCCAGGCACGCAGATCCATAATCTGGAGCTGAAGCCGGGTAAGGGCGCACAGATGGTGCGGTCGGCGGGCGGGGCGGCGCAGTTAGTCGCGAAGGAAGAAGAGTATGCGCTAGTGAAGCTGCCCTCGGGCGAGACGCGCAAGATTTCGCAGGACTGCATGGCGACGATCGGGCAGGTCGGCAACATCGACCACGAGAACATCACGATCGGTAAAGCGGGACGCACGCGCTGGCTGGGACGGCGTCCGGTGAACCGTGGCGTATCGATGAACCCGGTGGACCATCCGCACGGCGGCGGTGAAGGCAAGACTTCAGGCGGCCGGCATCCGGTGACGCCGTGGGGACAGCCGACGCGCGGGTACAAGACGCGGAACAACAAGCGCACGGATAAGTTCATTGTGAGCCGGCGCGGGAAGTAGCGCGACGAAAGAAGCAGATTCCTCGCTTTGCTCGGAATGACAAAGCAGGAAAGCAGATTCCTCGCTTCGCTCGGAATGACAAGGTTTGAGAGTGGGCGACAAGAGAGCTGTTAGCTGAAAGCTGACGGCTGAAAGCTGAGAGCTGAATTTATGGCACGTTCAACTAAGAAAGGCGCGTTCGTGGATGCTTACCTTCAGGCGAGGGTAGAGGGCATGAATGCGCGCAACGAGAAGAAAGTGCTGCGCACCTGGTCGCGGCGTTCCACAGTGGTGCCTGAAATGGTGGGGCACACGATCGCGGTGCACAATGGCAAAAAGTTCATCCCGGTGTACGTGACCGAGAACATGGTGGGCCACAAGCTGGGCGAGTTCAGTTTCACTCGCAACTTCAAGGGGCACTCCATGAGGGCGGCGACGGAAACGGCGGCCAAGCCGGCCGGCATTCCGGGCGGTCCGGGAGCTATTACTCCGGCGGCTCCGTCCGCACCGGCGGCACCGAAGGCGTAGAAAACGGCTTCTAGCTACTAGCTATTAGCTGCTAGCTAAAACGCGAAGAGTTGAGACAAGACTATGGAATTTCGAGCTGAAATGCGGTACCTGCGGGTTTCGCCACAGAAGGCGCGGCTGGTCCTGGAGTTGATCAAGGGGCGGCGCGTGGAAGAAGCGCGCAACACGCTGGCGTTTACCAAGAAGCGGGTGGCGGCTCACGTGGGCAAGCTGCTGCAGTCGGCGCTCGACAATGCGAACTTTCTCAGCGCCGAAAAGAATCTCGACGTGGAGATTGACAACCTGTATGTGAAGAGTGCGATCGCCAACGACGGGCCGCGCATGAAGCGCATTCGTCCGGCGCCACAGGGACGCGCGTACCGCTACCAGCGGCGCATCTCGCACATCGAGTTGATTCTGGCGGAACGCGGGAAGAGTGGCGACGCAGGTCCGAGACAGGCTGGTAGTGCCAGGACAGCGGTGGCGGCTGCGGCCAAGGGCCAGCGGCGAGCTCCGGCAGCGAAGGCGGCTGGGAAGAAGAAAGCGGCCGCGAAGTAAACAGAGTTTCGATTTAGGAGAAGCAATGGGACAAAAAGTCCATCCTTATGGTTTTCGCCTCGGCTTCACCAAGCCGTGGAAGTCGCGCTGGTTTGCCGAGCGGGATTACGACAAGCAGCTGCATGAAGATGTCAAGCTGAAGGCCGAATTGAAGGACAAGCTCAAATCGGCGGGCGTCAGCGCCATCGAGATTGAGCGGCCGGGTAACAAGCTGCGCATCATCATCAAGACGGCGCGGCCGGGCATCATCATCGGGCGCAAGGGCGCGGAAATCGACAAGCTCAAGGCCGAACTGCAGAAGCGCACGGCGGGCAAAGACATTTTTGTCGACATCCAGGAAGTGCACAAGCCCGAGTTGGACGCGCAACTGGTTTCGGAATCGATCGCGCTGCAACTGGAAAAGCGCGTGGGCTTCCGGCGCGCCATGCGCAAGGCGGTGGATTCGGCGCTGCGCTTCGGCTGCAAGGGAATCAAGGTGCGCGTGAGTGGGCGCCTGAACGGCAACGAAATCGCGCGCTCGGAGTGGTATCTGCAAGGGCGGTTACCCCTGCACACACTGCGCGCCGATATCGATTATGGCTTCACCGAGGCGCGGACAACCTACGGCGTGATTGGCGTGAAGTGCTGGGTGTACAAGGGCGAAATTCTGCCGCAGAAGAAGCGCGAGGCAGCGACGGTGACGGGCGGATTCTAGATCGTCGTAGAGACGTAGCTGGCTACGTCTCCGGCAGTGCGATGGTGTAAGCCGAGACGTTGCAAGCAACGTCTCTACAGGGAAATTCGTTATGTTGATGCCAAAGAAGGTGAAGTATCGCAAGCAGCAGCGCGGGCGCATGACGGGCAAGGCCTGGCGCGGGTCGACGCTGGCGTTCGGCGACTTCGGGCTGAAAGTGCTGGAGCCCGGATGGATCACCGACAGGCAGATTGAAGCCAGCCGCGTGGCCATGACGCGGTTCGTGAAGCGCGGCGGAAAGATCTGGATCCGGGTTTTTCCCGACAAGCCGGTCACGAAAAAGCCGGCCGAAACCCGTATGGGCAAGGGCAAAGGAGCGCCAGATCACTGGGTCGCGGTGGTGCGTCCGGGAAAGATTTTATTTGAGATGGAAGGCGTGACTCTTCAGGACGCGAGCGAGGCGATGCGGCTGGCGTCGCACAAGCTGGCTCTGCGGACGACGCTGGTCAAGCGCGAAGGAACGGAGCACTAGGAAGAAGCCGTCAGCTATCAGCTTTCAGCGGTGCGGGACGTGTTTGGGCTGAAGGCTGAGAGCTGGTTAAGGAATTTTATGAAAGCAGAAAAAATCAGAAACTTGACTGACGAAGAGCTCAATAACCAGGAGCGCGAGCTTGCCGACCAGCTCTTCAAGCTGAAATTTCAGCTGAACATGGGGCAGACGGAGAGCCTGAAGAAGATTCGCGGGCTGCGCAAGGACATTGCGCGCGTCAAGACGATCCTTGGTGAGCGAACTGGCGAGCGCGAGCGTTCAGCCGCAACGGAGAAACGATAATGGCGGAAACCAATACATCAGCCCAGGCAGCAGAGAAGGTGCAGGGCCGCCGCAAGGAAGTGGTGGGAGAAGTCGTCTCCAACCGCATGCAGAAGACAATTGTGGTGAAGGTGACGCGCAAGAAGGCGCATCCGTTTTACGGACGCGTGGTGGCGCGCAACAAAAAGTTCTACGCGCACGACGAGAAGAACGAGGCGCATGTGGGCGACGTGGTGCGGATCGAGGAGACGCGTCCGCTGTCGAAGCTGAAGCGCTGGAAGCTGAAAGATATTGTGCGCAAGGCGGCGCTGGTGCCGGAAGCGGCGGTCGAAGTTCCGGGAACCTAGCCTTGGGCGAGAAGCTGGTCGCGAGCGAGATAGAAGAGGGAGATTGACGCCATGGCTGTGATGATGAGATCGATGCTGGAGGTTGCCGACAATTCCGGCGCCCGCAAGCTGCAGATGATTCTGCCGCTGGGGGGCTCGACCGGATTGAATGCCGGCTTGGGCGACATAATCACGGCGGCTGTAAAGGAGTCGGCGCCCGAGGGGCAGGTGCAGAAAGGCAAAGTGGTGAAGGCGGTGATCGTGCGCACGCGCAAGGAGCACCGGCGGCGCGATGGAACCTATATCCGCTTTGATCAGAATGCCGCGGTGCTGATCAACGATGCGGGCGAACCGGTAGGAACGCGCGTGTTCGGGCCGGTAGCTCGCGAGTTGCGCGAGAAGAAGTTTTTGAAGATTGTTTCGCTGGCACCGGAAGTGATTTGAAGAAAATTGGGTAATTAGGTAATTGAGTAATTTGGTAATTGAAAATCTAGAGTCGGACGCTGTTGGTTTTTGATTGCCAAATTACCCGATTACTCAATTACGAAATAGAGTTTGATTATGCGAACTGTCAGGACTGAAAACAAGCGGGTGGATCTGCGGCGGAACGACACCGTGAAGGTGATCACCGGGCGCGATAAGGGCAAGGAAGGGCGCGTGCTGCGCGTGTTTCCGAATGACGCCAAGTTGCTGGTCGAGCACGTGATGATGGTGAAAAAACACGTGCGTCCGAACCCGCAGCGCAACATCAAGGGCGGCATTGCCGAGCAGGAGAGCCGGATTGCGATCTCCAATGTGCAACTGGTGTGCTCGACCTGCGGGCCGGTGCGCATCGGCCACGAAGTGCGCGGCGACCGGAAGGTGCGCGTGTGCAAGAAGTGCGGAACAACACTGGATAAGTGATTTGGTAATTGGGTAATCGGGTAATTTGGTAATTGAAAAGTCGAAGAGCGGTTCTTCAATTACTCAATTCTCACGAACCGGTAACCACTCCGAAACCGTGAGAGGAAGTTGACGGGACGAAATGGCAAAAGACAAAAAACAGAAGGAATCGTCGCAGGAGCAGAAGGCGCCGGATCAGGCGCGGCATAGCGCGAAGGAACGTCCGCGGCTGCGCTCGCGGTTTGAGAAAGAAGTTGCTCCCGCTTTGCTGAAAGAGCTGGAACTGAAGAATGTGATGGCGGTTCCGCGGTTGCACAAGATCGTCGTGAACATGGGCGTGGGCGAAGCGACGCAGAATGCGAAAGTGCTCGATCCGGCCGTCAACGAACTGGGACAGATCACTGGGCAGAAGCCGGTCGTCACGCGAGCGAAGAAATCGATTGCAGCGTTCAAAGTGCGCCAGGGACAGTCGATCGGTGCGATGGTGACGCTGCGCGGCGATCGCATGTACGAGTTTTTCGATCGGCTGGTGAACATCGTTCTGCCGCGAGTGCGCGACTTTCGCGGCGTTTCGACCAAGTCGTTCGACGGGCGCGGCAACTTCACGCTCGGGCTGCACGACCAGTTGATCTTCCCGGAGATTTCGTATGAGAAGGTCGACAAGCAGAAGGGGATGAACGTCACCATTGTGACCACGGCGGCGACCGACAATCAGGCACGGACGCTGTTGAAGCATCTGGGAATGCCGTTTAGGGCATAGGGTTTCGAGGTTCAAAGTTCCAAGGTTTCAAGAAGGATTGAATGGCTACTACAGCAAAACGAGTCAAAGACGGCGTAGGGTTACACCAACGAACGGAAGACGCGAAGAGACCGGATAAACCGTGTCCGGTCTGTCGAGGCAAAGGTGTCGTAGACGGCAAGGCCTGCGTCTGCAAGAACGGAAGGATCTTTACCACCCGCAAGCATCACCGCTGCAAGTTTTGCGGACGCCCACGGGGTTTCCTGCGCAAGTTTGGCATTTGCCGCTTGTGCTTCCGCCAGCTCGCGCTGCGCGGGGAGATTCCAGGGGTTTCGAAGTCGTCGTGGTAAGAAGCGAGTCGTTCGTCGTTCGTCGTTTGCCATTGGCAACGACCACCGGCTGGCGGGAATGCGGAATGGAACGAGGTTCCGTGAGAAACAAGCTGCCGCAGGTTCTCCGCTCGACGCGGAGCGAACGGGTGGCTAGAGGAGAAGCAAAACGATGAGGTTGACCGATCCGGTCGCAGACATGCTGACGCGAGTGCGAAACGCACTCCAGGCCCGGCACCAGAAGGTGGATATTCCGGCTTCGCGGTTGAAGCTGGAGATTGCCCGCATCCTGAAGGAAGAGGGCTACATCTCCAATTTCAAGCCGACGGAAGAAGAAGGCCATAAGGTCATCCGGATTTATCTGAAGTACGGCGCCAACAACGAGGCGGCGATCTCGAAGGTGGAGCGCGTGTCGCGCCCCGGCTGCCGCGTCTATGTGCGCCGCAGCGAGATTCCGCGCGTGCTGGGCGGCATGGGGATCAACATCCTCACCACCCCGCGCGGCGTGATGACCGGCCGCCAGGCCCGCAAAGAGGGCGTGGGCGGCGAGTTGCTGTGCCAGATTTACTGATAAACCGCTCTTGGCTGTTGGCCTTTGGCTATTAGCTGGAGCAGACATCGGGCAAAAGAGTTGGATGGAGCGGCCATGCGGAAGGGCCGCAAGAGCGAAAGATTCTAGCCAAGAGCTAAAAGCCAAAAGCCAAGAGCTAAGAGCGACTTATGTCACGAATTGGAAAAAAGCCGATCCCGATCCCTAAAGGGGTGACGGTCAAAATCGAAGGCAATACCGTGGCGGTGCAGGGGCCAAAGGGCAAACTGGATACGTCGCTGCCGGCGGGCATTACGGTCGAGCAGAAGGACGGGATCATCGTCGCGGTTCGCGAGAACGATTCGCAGGCGGCGCTTCACGGACTGGCGCGCGCTTTGGTGAACAACGCGGTTGAGGGCGTGACCAAGGGCTGGACGCGCGAACTGGAAATCGTCGGCATCGGATACCGCGCCGAGATGAAGGGCAAGACGATGGTCGTGTTCAACCTGGGCTACTCGCATCCGATCGAGTATCCGTTGCCGACCGGGGTGGATGCCACGGTCGACCCGAAGCAGACGAGGATTGCGCTGACGGGAATCGACCGGCAAAAGGTGGGACAGGTGGCGGCGGAAATGCGGTCGCTGCGTCCGCCGGATCCGTACAAGAACAAGGGCGTGCGCTATGTGGGCGAGCGTCTGAAGAAGAAGGTCGGAAAGACCGGAGCGAAATAGCAGTCGTTAGTCGCTGGTCGTTTGCCGTTGGCCAGTTGAGAGGAATTGGGAAGTAGCAATCGTCCGAGTCTTGGGCTAACGACCAAGGACATAACGACCGAGGACAGGTTTCATGCTGACAAAGATTACGAAGAACGAGAAGCGCGGGCATGTGCACGAGCGCATTCGCAAGAAGATGCAGGGGACCGCGGAGCGCCCGCGGCTCAACGTGTACCGTTCGCTGAATCATATTTACGTGCAGATCATTGACGACCTGCACGGCAAGACGCTGGTTTCGGCCAGCACGGCCGAAGGCAAGAAGGAAGATCGGCGCACCGGTGGCAACGTGGCCTCAGCGAAAACCGTGGGCAAGACCATCGCCGAGCGGGCCAAGGCCAAGGGTGTGACCAAGGTCGTGTTCGACCGGGGCGGCTACATTTATCACGGGCGCGTGAAGGCTTTGGCCGACGCGGCACGCGAAGCGGGATTGCAATTCTAACAAGCTCTTAGCTTTTAGCTCTTAGCCATTAGCTAGAGCCAAAAGTCCGAAGAGCAAACAGCTAAAGGCTAAAAGCTAATAGCTAAAGGCTAGGTTTACGAATGCCAACAGTCATTAAGAAGCTTGATGCAGGGGCTTTCCAGCTGAAGGACCAGGTGGTTGCCATCAACCGCGTGACCAAGGTGGTCAAGGGTGGCAAGAATCTTTCGTTCGCCGCGCTGGTGGTCGTGGGCGACCCTTCGGCCGGAGTGGTGGGCTACGGTTCCGGGAAGGCCAAGGAAGTTCCTCAGGCTATTCGCAAGGGAATCGAGTCGGCCAAGAAAAATCTGATGAAGGTGAACTTGACGCAGACCAGCATTGCTCACCTCGTGCTGGGACGCTACGGGTCGGGCAAGGTGCTGCTGAAGCCGGCTCCGGAAGGCACGGGAGTGATTGCGGGCGGCGCAGTGCGCGCCGTGATGACGTCGGCGGGTGTGCAGAATGTGCTGACGAAATCCATTGGCACCACCAACCCGCACAACGTGATCAAGGCGACCTTCGACGCGCTGAAGCAACTGAAGAGCCGAGAAGGCGTCGCGACTATGCGCGGGAAGACGGCGCAGGAACTGTAGAAGAAGTGGCCAGTGGCTAGTTGCCAGTGGTCAGAAAGATCAAATTCAGATTGGGTGCTGGCCACTGATCACTGACAACTGGCCACTGAGGTTAAGCAATGACGGCTAAGAAAACGAATTCGGGTGGCGGGAAGGTTCACCTAAAGTGGGTGCGTTCCGCCATTTGCGCCCCGGTGAAACAGAAGCTGGTGATCAAGGGATTGGGATTCACCCGGCTGAATCAGGTGATTGAACGTCCGGACACGCAAGCGATCCGCGGGATGGTGGCGAAGGTTCCGCATCTGGTCGAGTTTGTGGAATAGCTTGACGTAGAGACGTAGCTTGCTGCGTCTCTGGTGGTGCAGCGATTTCTGCGGGTTCAAGCAAGAGACGTTGCAAGCAACGTCTCTACGAAAGAGCGAGTCATGAATTTATCGAACATTCGAGCACCGAAGAAGGCGACGGAAAAGCGCAAGCGCGTGGGCCGCGGTATGGGGTCCGGCATGGGCAAGACCTCGACCCGTGGACACAAGGGGCAGCGTTCGCGCACCGGCTCGCGCATGATTCGCGGCTTTGAAGGCGGCCAGATGCCGCTGCATCGCCGCATGCCAAAGCGTGGCTTTACCAACATTTTTCGCAAGGAATTCAACATCGTAAGCCTGGAGCGGCTGGTGGAGATGGGCAAAGAGTTTCATGGAGAGCCCATCACTCCCGAGGTGCTGCGCAAGGCCGGCGTGATCAAGACCAAGCATCCAGTGAAGATTCTGGGCGATGGCGACTTGAAGGTTGCGATCACGGTGCATGCGCACAAATTCTCGAAGTCGGCGCAGGACAAGATCACGAAGGCGGGCGGCAAGGTTGAGGTCTTGCAGTAATGTTCGACAAACTGGCTAACATCTTCCGGATTCCGGATCTGCGCAAACGCATTCTGTTTACGCTGGCGATGCTGTTCGTGTACCGGTTGGGCGGACACCTGCCGACACCCGGAATCGATACGGCCAAGCTGGAAAGTTTCTTCACGCAGGGCAGCACGAGCGGTTCCTTGCTGGGATTTGTCGATCTGTTCTCGGGCGGCCAGTTACGCCGCATGACGATTTTCGCGCTGGGCATCATGCCGTACATCACGGCGTCGATCATTTTGCAGTTGCTGACCGTGGTCTATGAGCCGCTGGCCAAGTTGCAGAAAGAAGGTGAACTCGGGCGCAAGAAAATCACGCAGTGGACGCGTTATATCACGGTTATTCTCAGCGCGGTGCAATCGTTCGGCATCGCGGTCGGTCTGGAAAAGGGCGGCTTCGCGCTCGATCCGGGCTGGAAGTTCAGATTTATGACGATGCTGACCCTGACCACGGGCAGCGCGTTCATCATGTGGCTGGGCGAGCAGATTACGGATCGCGGCGTCGGCAACGGAATGTCGCTGCTGATCTTCGCCGGCATTGTGGTGGGCTTGCCGCGGGGTGTAGTCGATCTGATCGAGAAGGCCAAGAACGCGGCCTGGGGCGCGGCGACGTTCCCGTTGATGGTATTTCTGATCATCTTCATGGTTGCGGTGGTGGGATTCATCGTCTACGTCGAACGAAGCGAGCGGCGTATTCCGGTGCAATACGCCAAGCGCGTGGTTGGACGCAAGGTGATGGGCGGGCAGTCGACGCACCTGCCGCTGCGGGTCAATGCTGGCGGCGTGATGCCCGTGATTTTCGCATCTTCGATTCTGACCCTGCCCCAGACCATCGGGTACGGCATGCGCAACAACCGCTATTTCGGGGACCTGTTCCGCTGGCTGGGATGGGGCGAGCCGCTGTACACCGTGCTCTACGCGGTCGGCATCATTTTCTTCGCGTATTTTTACGTTTCCATCGTTTTTAATCCCAGCGAAGTCGCCGACAATATGCGGAAGTACGGCGGATTTATTCCCGGCATTCGCCCGGGAAGGCGCACCGCGGACTTTATCAATGAAGTACTCACGCGCATTACGCTGGTGGGCGCGCTGTACCTGATTATCATTTCGTTTATTCCGGAGTGGATGATCACCGGTATTCACCTCAACCATCTTTACGGCCCGCTCGGGAGATTCTTTGAAGGGCTGCCGAACTGGGTGACGAATGGTCTGGGGGTGACGTTTTATTTTGGTGGAACGTCGTTGCTGATCGTAGTCGGCGTGGCGATGGACACGGTCACGCAAATTGAGGCGCAATTGATCATGCGCCACTATGACGGATTTACGCCGCGCAGCGGACGCATTCGCGGGCGCCGCACCTGGTAGTTGGCACTTCGTAGAGACGTAGCTTGCTACGTCTGTCTGCGGCGCCGGTGCTGCCGGCAGAAACGTTGCAAGCAACGTCTCGACAGATGTGGGGTTGCTGCACCTCGGCGGGGCGCCGGGGAGACTGAGCTCGGGAGGCTTTGGTCAAGCCGATGGCGCAGGAAACCTCGCGTAACGTCGGTCCTGTGGTGCTGCTCGGACCCCCGGGTGCCGGAAAGGGCACTCAGGCCAAGCGCATCATGGAACGCTACGGGATTCCCCAGGTGTCGACGGGGGACCTGCTGCGGGAGAACGTGGCGCGCGGGACGGAACTCGGGCTGGCTGCCAAGGCAGTGATGGCACGGGGAGAATTAGTTTCCGACGATCTGGTTTGCGTCATGGTCCGCGAGCGGCTGATGCAGCCGGACTGCAAGCGGGGCTACATTCTGGACGGGTTTCCCCGGACCGCGGCCCAAGCCGGGTGGCTCGATGCGCTGCTCGACCGTGAGCTCTTTGACAACTCGCGTCCCACTCGGGCTTGGCCAATTGTGGTCCGCCTGGACGTGGACTATAATCAAGTTTTGCTCCGGATCACTGGACGCCGTTCTTGTCCCACCTGTGGACGGATCTATAACGTCCACTTCCAGCCGCCCCGTGTGGATGAAGTCTGCGATGTAGATGGGGAAAAGCTGGTGACCCGCAATGACGACCGGTTGGAAGTAATTCAGCCCAGACTCGCGGCATACCAGGAGCAAACACGTCCGGTGGCGGATTACTACCAGCGAACGGGCAGATTGATCTCGGTGAATGGAGATCTGCCGGTGGACGCCGTCACGGAACAGATTTACCGGATATTGGAAGATCATCACGCTTAAGAAGAATGGCAATTGTGTGTAAATCATCGGCGGAGATAGAGCGCATGCGGCATAGCGGCCGCATCGTACGCCAGGTTCTCGACCATGTCAGAACGCTGGTGGCGCCGGGTGTCACGACGATGGATCTGGAGCGTGCCGCCGAGAAAAAAATCAAGGAGCTCGGCGCCAAGCCGGCGTTCAAGGGATACTACGATTATCCCTGCGTTTTGTGCACGTCGGTGAATGAAGAGATTGTGCACGGCATTCCGTCGGAAAAGCGGGTGCTGCAGGAAGGCGATATCGTTTCGATTGACTGCGGCGTGGTGCTCGACGGTTACTATGGCGACGCGGCGATTACCGTCCCCGTGGGCAAGGCGCTGAAGCCGGAGTTGCAGAAGTTGCTGGAAGTGACGGAAGCATCGCTGTACCGCGGCATCGAGCAGGCGCGGATCGGGAACTCGATTGGCGATGTGGGCGCGGCGGTGCAGGAGCATGTGGAAGCCGCGGGATTCAGCGTGGTGCGCGAATTCGTTGGACATGGAATTGGGACGCGCCTGCACGAAGAGCCGCAGGTCCCGAACTTCGGAGCTCGTGGGCATGGCGCCAAGTTGCGCGAGGGTATGGTCATCGCGATCGAGCCGATGGTGAATTACGGCAAGCCCGAGACGCGAGTGTTGGGCGACAAGTGGACGGCAGTTACCGCGGATGGCAGTTGCAGCGCGCACTTTGAGCATTGCGTGGCGGTGACGAGAGATGGTCCGGTGATTTTGACGCAGTAAAGAAGCTTCTAGCCGCTAGCTCCTAGCTAGTCGGGCTATCGTGGTTAGCTAGGAGCTAGTGGCTAGAAGCTAGGAGCTAATGAGCAAAGAAGACGCGATTGAAGTGATGGCGGTGGTGCTGGAGCCGCTGCCCAACGCCATGTTCCGGGTGGAACTGGAAAACAAGCACCAGGTGCTGGCGCACGTTTCAGGGAAGATGCGCAAGAATTTTATTCGCATTTTGCCCGGGGACAAGGTCGCGGTGGAGCTTTCGCCGTACGATCTGAATCGCGGACGGATTGTCTATCGCTATAAATGATTTTCTGGGGACAGTGGCTCGGCTGGTTTTTTGCCGAGAACTGGGAACCGAGAACTGAGAACTGTATGAAGGTTAGAGCATCGGTAAAGAAAATTTGCGACAAGTGCAAGGTCATCCACCGCAAGGGTGTGGTGCGGGTGATTTGCGTCAACTCGAAACACAAACAGCGCCAGGGCTGAAGAGCTGAAAATCCCCACCTTTGCCGCAAAATGCGCGCCAAAGATGGGGCACCCAGACTAAGAGCCAAGAGCCAGGAGAGGTTAAGAACAATGGCACGTATTGCAGGCGTCGATCTTCCGCGCCAGAAGCACATCAACATCGCGCTGACGTATATCTACGGCATCGGTCATCCGCGCGCCAGCCGCATCCTCGATGAGGCCAAGGTCGAGCCGATGAAGAAGGTGCAGGACCTGAGCGAAGAAGAGGTTAACCGCATCCGCACGGTGATTGAGGCCGAGGGTCTGGTGGAAGGCGATCTGCGCAAGGAAGTTTCGATGAACATCAAGCGGCTCATCGAAATCGGCTCCTATCGCGGATTCCGGCACCGCCGTAACCTGCCGGTTCGCGGCCAGCGCACACACACGAATGCCCGTACCCGCAAGGGTCCGCGCAAGGGAACAGTCGCACAGAAGAAGAAGGCGACGGCGAAAACCTAAGAACCAGTCTCCAGTTCTCAGTTCTCGGTTCTCAGTTAGAACCGGGACTCACTGAGAACTGGGAACTGAGAACTGAGAACTGATTCATGGCGAAACCAGCAGCAGCGGGCGGCGCAGCAGCCGCACCGGATAAAAAGGGCAAGAAGAAAACCTTCAAGAAGAAGGAGCGCAAGCACGTTCCGCATGGTCTGTGCTACGTGCAGGCTTCCTTCAACAACACAATCGTGACCATCTCCGACATGAATGGTAACGTTCTGTCGTGGAAGAGTTCGGGATCGCTCGGCTTCCGTGGATCGCGCAAGGGAACACCCTTTGCCGCCCAGCAGGCCGCGTCGAATGCCGCGAACATGGCGCGGGATCACGGGGTGCGCAGCGTGGACGTGCGCGTCAGCGGTCCTGGGTCGGGGCGTGAATCCGCGGTGCGTGCGCTGGCGGCTTCGGGCATCGAAGTACGGTCGATTCGCGACGTGACGCCGATTCCGCACAACGGATGCCGTCCGCCGAAGCGGCGCAGAGTGTAAGCCGTAGAGACGTAGCTTGCTACGTCTCGGCGCGCGAATGAGACGTTGCAAGCAACGTCTCTACAGAGATTTTCGTCCGGGACGAAGGGTGAAGCCAAACCCGTAAACCGGTCATCTAAAAGGAGAAGAAACTTGGCACGTTATACCGATGCAGTTTGCCGTCTATGCCGCCGTGAGGGCATGAAGCTGTTCCTCAAAGGCGCAAAGTGCTTCAGCGATAAGTGTCCCATCGAGAAGCGCAACTTCGCTCCCGGACAACATGGGAAGGACCGCAAGGCCAAGATCGTTGGCTACGGCCTGCAGTTGCGCGAAAAACAGAAAGCCAAGCGCATTTACTTCACGCAGGAAGGCCAGTTCCGCAACTATTTTGAGAAGGCTGCGCGCTCGCGGGGCGTGACCGGCGAGAAGCTTCTGCAGCAGCTCGAACGCCGTCTCGACAACGTAGTGTACCGGTTGGGATTTGCCCAGTCGCGGCGCCAGGCACGCCAGTTGGTGCGTCACGGGCACGTTGCAGTGGACAATCGCAAGGTCAACATTCCCTCGTATGAAGTGAGCGCGGGGGAAGAGATCGCAATTCGCGAGAACAGCAAGAAGCTCACCGTGCTGGAGCTGGCGAAGGAATTTGCCAGCCACGGAACCATGCCGAGCTGGCTGGAAGTGGATCGGGACAATTACAAGGCGCGCGTGCTGTCCCTGCCGAAACGCGAAGATATTCAGTTGCCGGTGAATGAGCAGCTTATTGTTGAGTTGTACAGCAAGTAAGTTTCAGGTTTCGAGTTTCGGGCGCAACGTGAAGACTGAGTCGCCTCGGATCTCACGAAACTTGAAACTCGAAACGTGAAACTAGGTCCTCTGTATTCGAGCCAGATCAGCCTTTGCTGACGATTGACCTGAATCCGGACCGATTCAGGGAGTCGGCTTTGAGCCAAACGGCCGAAGGAGAAACATAATGCTTTGGAAGGGTTTTCAGAAACCGAAACGTCTCGCAACCGACACCTCCAGCCTCACTGACAAGTACGGCATGTTCTGGGCGCAGCCGTTTGAGCGCGGCTTTGGCACGACCGTGGGCAATGCTCTGCGGCGCGTGCTGCTGAGCTCGATTGAAGGCGCGGCCATCACCGCGGTGAAGATGGAAGGCGTACTGCACGAGTTCCAGTCGATCCCTGGCGTGGTCGAGGACGCGACCGACATCATCCTTAACCTCAAGCAGATTCCATTCAAGCTCTCGGGCGATGCGCCCAAGGCGATCTACCTGCGCGCGGATCAGCCCGGCGTGGTCACCAGCGGCATGATCGAAGCCGATGGCGACGTGGAAGTGCTCGACAAGGACGTCTACATCGCGACGGTCAGCGAGGGCGGCAAGCTCGACATGGAAATGCGCCTGAAGCGCGGGCGCGGGTATACCTCCGCCGACAAGAACTTCGACGAGGATCTCGGGATCGGTTTCATTCCGATTGATTCCGTTCACTCGCCGGTGCGCAAGTGCAACTACACGGTAGAAGCCGCGCGTCTCGGCCAGATCACCGATTACGACAAACTGACTCTTGAAGTGTGGACCAACGGCTCCATCACGCCGGCGGATTCGCTGGGCCTGGCGGCGAAGCTGCTGAAGGACCACATGAACATCTTCATCAACTTCGAGGAAGAGATCGAAACCGGCACATCGGCGGGAGAAGACCGCAAGCCCGAAATCCACAACGAGAATCTCAACCGTTCCGTCGAAGAACTCGAACTTTCCGTGCGCAGCTACAACTGCCTGAAGAATGCGAACATCCAGACCATTGGAGAACTCGTGCAGAAGACGGAAGCCGAGATGCTGAAGACGAAGAATTTCGGCCGCAAGTCGCTGAACGAGATTAAGGAGATTCTCTCCTCGATGGGTTTGAGCCTGGGTATGAAGATCGACGAGCACGGCAATGCCGTGCCCGGGCCGACTTCGAATCAGGTCTTGCCGGCTTCCGCTTACGGGCCGGACGACCAGCTGTAGGAAGAAGTTTCAAGTTTCAAAGTTTCGAGTTTCGGGCGGGCACTGCTGCTACGGGCTTTACGGATCACCCGAAACTTGAGACTCGAAACTCAAGACTGAGAACTGGGGTACACCCATGCGTCACAAAGTTGCAGGATACAAACTCGGACGGAACACGGCGCACCGGCGGTCGCTGCTGCGCAACTTGGTCACCTCGGTGATCGTGGAAGAGCGCGTGGAGACGACTGTTCCCAAGGCCAAGGCCGCTCGGCCCATCGTCGAGAAGATGATCACGCTGGGCAAGCGCGGAGATCTCGCCGCTCGCCGCTTGGCCACCGCTTACCTGATGACCGATGAGGCCGTCGTGAAGTTGTTCGACACGGTCGGGCCGCGTTTCGGCGATCGGGAAGGCGGGTACACGCGCATCATCCGCACTCACTGGAATAAGGGCGACGGCGCCGATAAGGCTTTCCTCGAACTGTTAGGTAGCGAGAAGATTCTCGACGAGAAGCGCGAGAAGCGCGCCGAGGCGCGAGCGAAGAAAGCTGCCGAAACCAAGAAAGCGATGGAAGAGGCGGAGGCGCAGGCTCAGTCTCAGGGCGAGGCCGCACCAGCCGAAGGCGAAGACAAGAAGGAGTAGTTTCTCGTTTTTCGAGAGGCGCGGCCACCAGCCGCGCCTTTTTTTGATTCTTCTTTGCGGTCTTCCGGCAACTTCGTGTCTTTTGCGGTTTCGCGCCTGTGTGGGGCTAATAATAGTCGGGCGTCAGCGTCTTGGCCCCACTCGTACATGTCCCCTCGTTTTCCCCGGTAATCTTTCCTCACTTTCGCGATCTCCTTAAACTTCTTCTAATGGCCTTCACTCGCAAACAGATCGGGATTGCCGTCGGCGGCGCCGGTCTGCTGGTGCTGGTCTTTGTCGGCTATTTGTGGTGGCTGAGCAATCAGGGGCCGGTGCTGGCCCGCTCGGAAGATCACGATCCGCTGACGGGGCTGCCGGTCAGCATCAAGATGAACCCGTTGCGCGATCGTTCGACCGAGAGGGCCGCGAATAAGTTTCTCCGCGAACTGCGTGACGGGCATTGCGACGAACTCTTGAATAAGTGGGAGCACGATTACCACAAGAAATACGCCCACTACATCTGCAAATCGGAGGCGCAGCACCCGCTGCTCTCCTGGGAGTTGGTCGATTGGGAAGAGGCGATGCCGCTGATCATCCTGCACTACCGTGGCAAGCGGCCGAGCAACGCGGGGCCGAATCAGCCCGGAATTGATCAGGATCTCTTCACCGTCACCGTGGAGGCCGAAGGCGGCCAGTGGGTGGTGACGAAATACGACGCGATGTACTGAAAAGTAGTTCTCAGTTCTCAGTTCTCAGTTCTCAGTTCTCAGTTCTCAGTTCTCAGTTCTCAGTTCTCAGTTCTCAGTTCTCAGTTCTCAGTTCTCAGTTCTCAGTTCTCAGTTCTCAGTTCTCAGTTCTCAGTTCTCAGTTCTCAGTTCTCAGTTCTCAGTTCTCAGTTCTCAGTTCTCAGTTCTCAGTTCTCAGTTCTCAGTTCTCAGTTCTCAGTTCTCAGGACACGATGTACTGGCACTTCCGTTGGTTGTACGCATCTAAGTGTTTCCAAATTCTTTCTTGTCCTTGTTGTTCTCCGTGGCTCCGCGTCTCCGTGGTAAAACTTTTCTATGCCCGTGAACTCCTCTGACCCTCAGCCCTCCGTTGCTCGTAACCTCTACGCCTTCGGCATCACCTCTTTTCTGAACGACACCGCCTCGGAAATGGCGTACTGGGTGCTGCCGGCGTTTCTGGTTTCGTTGGGGGCGGGGCCGGCGCAGTTGGGATTGATCGAAGGTATTGCCGAGAGCGTCGCGTCGTTCGCCAAACTTTTTTCGGGATATCTGACCGACCGCATCGACCGCCGCAAGCCGCTGGTGGTGGCGGGATATTTCGTCGCCAACGCGGTGAAGCCGTTGCTGGCGGTGGTCACGGTCTGGTGGCACATTCTGCTGATTCGGTTCAGCGACCGGCTGGCTAAGGGCGTGCGTGGGGCGCCGCGCGATGTGATGGTCGCGGAATCGGTGGGGAAAGGGCGGCTGGGGTCTGCGTACGGCCTCATCCAGTCGATGGATTCCGCGGGGGCGATCGCGGGGCCGCTGGCCGCGCTCGTCCTGCTGGCGCGATACGGAATTCGAGGGGTGTTTTGGGCCGCGGCTGTTCCCGGAGCGCTGTGCGTGATGGTGGCGCTGTTCGGCATTCGCGAGACCAAGCGCCGGGCGCCTGAGGTGTTTGATCGCAAGCCTGCGAAGAAAGTTGCCGCCGCTCCGGCCGCATCCAGCACCGGGCTATCAAGTGCGTTCTACATGGTTTTGATCGCGGTGGCTTTATTCTCGCTGGGGAATTCGAGCGACATGTTTCTGGTGATGCGGGCGCAGAACGTGGGCATCTCCGTAAAGCTGGCGCCGCTGCTGGGGCTTGTTTTTAACCTCACGTACACGCTCGGTTCCTGGCCTGCAGGATGGTTCAGCGACCATTTCTCGCGGCGCTGGATTGCGGCTGCCGGTTATTTGATTTTCGCAGCGGTTTATTACGTTTTTGGGCGCGCCCCATCCACACTCGCCATATGGATCACAATGGCTGTCTATGGCTTGTACTACGCGCTGACGCAGCCAGTGCTGAAAGCGCTGATCGTCGAGACTGTCGGGCAGGAGGTACGCGGGCGGGCACTGGGCGCGTATTTCTTTGTGACTAGCGTCGCCACCCTTGCCGCCAGCCTGATTACGGGAGAACTTTGGAAGCACTACGGCGCGGGAGTCCCCTTTTACTTTTCTGCGGGGCTGGCTGCGGTCTCGGCAATGCTGCTCTTAGTCAGTTCCAGAAAGCGGGATGCATGAGTTGGTTGCTGGATCGCAGGACGGGTCTGCGGTTCAGGCGTCCCTCCGGGACGCCGTTCCCGTTTGCCCCCTCCCCCGGCGTTGAAAACACCGGGCTATTGTCGGGCGTCCTAGCGGACGCTTATCACGTGTCCGGGCAGACACTTCGATTCTGGCAGGGTGCCTCTGTAGTGTTTCCGTCGTGTCGAGCCTCGATTCAGGAGCGCATCTATCGGCTTCTTGAGAACTTCTGGGACCACGCGTAACAGAGGAATAGGAGGATTTGCGCGGTGATTCCGGCGCAGGTATCGAGAACAACGTCGCGTGGCGTTCCCGTGCGCGATGGCAGATAGCTCTGGTGCCACTCGTCGAGGCTCGCCACAAAGGCGGTTCCCAGCACTGCGAGGGTCGCCCAGCGGAAGGTCCACTTCGCATTCTTTATGGATGGCAAGGTTTCGCGCCAGGCGCGGAACAGCAGGATGCTCAACAGGCCGTAGCCGAAAACGTGTCCGCCCTTGCGGATGAAGAAGTGCCAGTGCTCGAAGTGCGCGAGGTCCATTCCGAACAGAAAATGCAGAAGAGGATAGAGGATGCGGCTGGTGTTGTGCGAGGAGGCAAGGTTTGTCGACTCAATGGCAATGACGATCAGCCACAGGATTGCAGCGATCCAAGCCTTCAGAACATGGTGACGGTCGGTGCTCAAGCGAGTGCGGTACCCGCAGTGATGAAAATCCGACCCTTCGCAAAGAATGGAGCATGCGCGGAGATTAACGCCGCCGCGGCGAGGGCGGGACGCCCCTTCGGCAAGCTCAGGGCAGGCTCTCGCGACAGCCGGCAAGCTGCCGGCGCTACACGGTTACTCGATCGCATAGTTGGGAGCCTCGCGGGTAATCATGACGTCGTGGACGTGGCTTTCGCGCAGGCCGGCGCCGCTGATGCGCACGAAACGCGTCTTCTGCAGGAGTTCGGGAATCGTGGCGCAGCCGCAGTAGCCCATGCCGGACTTTAGTCCGCCGACCATCTGGTGGACGATCATGGCCACAGAGCCGCGGTAGGGGACACGTCCCTCAATGCCTTCAGGAACCAGTTTCGCCAGGCGATTGGCATCGCCGTCGGAGGCGGAGACTGCGGCGGAGGAATCGCCCTCGGTGCTCTGGAAGTAGCGCTCGCTGGATCCCTGAGCCATGGCGCCGATCGAACCCATGCCGCGATAGGACTTGAAGGAGCGGCCTTGATAAAGAATCAATTCGCCCGGACTTTCGTCGGTGCCGGCGAAGAGAGATCCGATCATCACGGCACTCGCGCCCGCCGCCAGTGCTTTGGTGACGTCACCGGAATATTTGATGCCGCCATCGGCGATGATGGGCACGCCCGAGTCTTTCGTGGCGCGGTAGGCCTCGGCAATGGCGGTGATCTGCGGCACGCCCGCGCCGGTCACAACGCGCGTGGTGCAGATCGATCCCGGCCCGATGCCGACCTTGATGCCGTCCGCGCCGGCGCGGGTCAATTCGCAGGCGCCATCGAACGTGGCAACGTTGCCCGCCAGCAATTCCAGGTGGGGCAACTTCGATTTCACTAACTTCACGGCATCCAAAACCTTTGTGGAATGGCCGTGGGCGCTGTCGATGGCGATCACGTCGACTTTGGCTTCGGCGAGTTCTTGCGCGCGCTCGAGAAAGTCTCCGGTGGCGCCAATAGCCGCGCCTACTCGCAGCCGGCCTTGCGGGTCCTTGGCGGCGTTGGGATATTTGAGCTTTTTCTGGATGTCCTTGACCGTTATCAGGCCCTTCAAGTTGTACTTGTCATCGACGACGAGGAGCTTTTCGACACGGTGCTCGTGAAGAATCTTTTCCGCTTCTTCGAGTGTCGTTCCCACGGGCACGGTGATGAGATTTTTCTTGGTCATCACTTTATCGATGGGAATGTCAAAGCGGGTTTCAAAGCGCAGGTCGCGGTTGGTGAGGATGCCGACCAGCTTTCCGTGATCGGTGATGGGAACGCCGGAAATCTTGTACTTGCGCATGACTTCGAGCGCGTCGGAAACCTTGTCGGTGGCGTGCATGGTCACGGGGTCGACGATCATGCCGCTTTCGGAACGCTTCACCTTGTCGACTTCGTTGGCCTGCTGCTCGATGCTAAGGTTGCGGTGAATAATGCCGAGGCCGCCCTGCTGCGCCAGAGCAATCGCCATGTGCGACTCGGTGACGGTGTCCATGGCGGCGCTCACGACGGGAATGTTGAGGCTGATGTTGCGGGTGAGTTGCGTCTGGGTGCTAGCCTGCGCCGGAATGACGTCGGAGCGAGCGGGCAGCAGGAGGACGTCATCGAAAGTAAGAGCTTCGGGAACGGGAAAATGAATCATAAATTCTCTGGATTCCCCAGCTGTGTGGGTAAACCATCATTCTAGAGATGCCAGGGGGATTGAGGCAAATCCAAGAGCCGTGACGAGACGATCGCGGCGCTGGAGGCGCAAGGTAACTATGCGACAGAGTCGCTGTAGTTCAGAAGGTCTCACACTCCTGCCTTCACCCATTTCTCTTCGATGCGGATGTGTATCGAGATGGGCGCCTCGCCCGGGCACAGAGGTTCGTGACCGGTCACCTGGGACTGGTCTACATCCTTGGGCGGCTCGATCGTGACACTGCCGATGCTCTTTCCACTTGAGTAGCGGAATTGGTACCCGTCTGTCGTGTCGCCACTTTCGGCGACGATCTTCGCCCCGGTGCTGGCCAGTCCAGATGAGATATCTTCGGCCAAAGCTGCCATGAACGCTGCTCGTTCCCTCGACTGCATTACGAAAAAGGGTTCGAACTCCTTCTGATGCGTAGCATACCCACGGCCCGCCCCGGAACCGGCAGCGTCGCCTTCATGAGAGCAATGCTTGGAGGACCTAAAGCGCTCAAACACGCGCGCCGGTGTGTACGTTCGCAAGAACGCGCTCTGCGTTTCAGGTGTTGGATAGACGGTCAGGGCGTTGTCAACAACAGCCCAAACGATCGACACGAGAAGCAGGCAAACAGGCGCACTCCCAATCGCGATCATGACAGCCTTCGCTAGTCGCGGCAGAGTCATTTCGGTGCTCGTTCACAGTGGGACTTGTAGCACCCGACGATGCTGCATTGAATTGTAGCCCGTCAACCAGAAGTTCTCTGAAAATGTTTCTTTACGCCGGGACCGCTTAAGATGGCGGGAGCCGTGGCGCTAATTTGGGTTGCCGCGGCCCTACCCAGGTTTGTCTTTTAGCATCCGGGCGCGTATATTAGAGAACTGAGAACTGCTGTGTACCGGCAATTGGCGAAGCACACCAGTGGGCGCAAGCCCACTTTTTAGTTTGGGCCCTTCGGGTGGTGCAGCCGTCGCCTGTAAGCTATTGGATTCATGGCGCTTGACGTTGAACGTGTGCGGGAGATCGCGGAGCGGGTAGCCGCCTCCAGCGGACTCGAAGTGGTGGAAGTCGAGTTCATGGGCGGAGGCAAGGCGCGCATGCTGCGGGTGTTTTTGGATAAGCCCGCGGCGGGTACTGATCCGCTGGCCGGGGTTACGCACGAAGACTGTGCGAACTTCAGCCGCGAGTTTGGCACGATCCTCGATGTTGAAGATGTGATGCCGGGGTCGTACACGCTGGAAGTTTCATCGCCCGGGCTGGATCGGAAGCTGATCAAGGCCGCGGACTTCAGCCGCTTCACCGGAAGTCGCATGAAGTTGACGACTCGGCAACCGGTCGACAATAACCGCCATTTTGAAGGACGGCTGGAGAGTTTCAAGGATGGCCGCCTGACGCTGGATTTAAGCGTGGCCAGCCACAAGTCGCGCAAGAAGATGGGCGAGGCCGCGGGCGAAAAGATTGAGATCGAGTTCGCCAACGTGGAAAAGGCGAACTTGGTGCCGGAGATCTAGGTTTCAGTGTTCCAAAGTTTCAAGGTTTCAAGGACCTTGTAACTTTGAAACCTTGAAACTCTGAAACTTTACTTATGGCAAGCGAGCTCTACAACACGATCGACGCACTCAGCCGGGAAAAAGGCATTGATCCGCAGATTGTAGTCAGCGCGGTGGAAGACGCCATCGTCATGGCGACGCGCAAGTACTACAAGTCACAGGAGAATCTGCGCGCCAAGCTCGACAAGGAAACCGGCAAGATCAACGCCTTCGCGGTGAAGACCGTGGTGGAGACTCCGCAGCAAGTGGAAGATCCCAACCTGCAGATCACGCTGGAAGATGCGCGCAAGGTCGATCCCTCACTGGAGGTCGGCGGCGAGCTGCAGATTCCGAAAGTCACGGAAGGCATTCTGGGACGCATTGCGGCGCAACTGGCGAAGCAGGTCATCTTCCAGAAGGTGCGCGAAGCGGAACGCGACACGGTTTACAACGAGTACATCGGGCGCGTGGCGGAAATCGTCAACGCCACGGTGAAGCGGGTCGAAGGTCCCGATGTGATTTTCGACATCGGCAAGGCGGAAGCCCGCATGCCGCGCAAGGAACAATCGCGTCTGGAATCGTTTGCCATCGGCGAGCGGGTGCGCGTCGTGATTGCCCGCGTGGAACGGGCTTCGAAGGGCCCCGGCGTTGTGGTTTCGCGCGCGGCGCCGGAGCTGGTGCAGCATTTGTTTCAGACGGAAGTTCCAGAAATTTACGACGGCACGGTCGTGATCCGGGCGATTGCGCGCGAAGCGGGCGAGCGCACCAAGATCGCGGTCATGTCCAAGGACAAAGACGTGGACGCGGTGGGAGCTTGCGTCGGCATGAAGGGGATGCGCGTGCAGTCGATTATCCGCGAACTGCGTGGGGAGAAGATCGACATCATCGAGTATCACGAGGATGCCGTGACCTTCGCCGAAAAGGCGCTGCAGCCCGCGAAGGTGAGCCGCGTCACGGTGGTCGACAGCGCGGACAAGCATCTGGAAGTTGTGGTCGACGACAGTCAGTTGTCTCTTGCCATCGGCAAGAAGGGACAGAACGTTCGCCTGGCGGCGAAGCTGCTCGGCTGGAAGATCGACATCAAGAGCGAGGAAGAGAAGCGCCAGGAAGTCGAGCTGCAGATGGCTGCGATGGCTCCGCAAGCGACCACTCCGCTCGAAAACGTAACTGGTCTGGGCGAAGGGTTGGTGGAGAAGCTCAGCGCCGCGGGCGTGACCACGGTCGAAGCCCTTGCCGATATGACGCCGGAACAACTCGAGGCCATCGAGGGCATCGGGCCCAAAACGGTGGAAAAAATCAGCCTCGCGGTGAATAATTACTTTGCGAGCCTGGAAGCGGGCGCCGCCGAAGGCGAAGTCCCGGCGGAGGGCGTGACCGCTGAAGGTGAAGTTGTGCCCGAAGAAGGTGCGCCAGAAGCTGCCGCTGAAGCGGCGGCCGGCGAAGTTGCCGCGGAAGAACACGCGGCGGCTCCTGAGGCGACGGCGGAAGCCGAAGCCGCCTCAGACGAAAAAAAAGAGCATGGGCCGAAAGATGGCTCTGCTCCCGAAACAACTGAATAGTCATGGCACGCGCGGACATCTTCAATGGCGTGCGAGCGCAGGACGCTGACTCCGTGAGGCTGCGATGAAGACTTAAGCGTAACGCGGGGTACAAGAAAGGCCGGATGAGCAAGGTTCGAATCAACGATCTCGCCAGGGAGCTGGAAGTTAAAAGTAAAGCCATTCTCGACGCTCTACCGATCGTCGGGGTGACGGAGAAGAAGACCCATTCCAGTTCTCTCGAGGAGCATGAAGCGGAAAAAGTACGCGCCCACATCCGCGGCTCGTCCGAAGCGCAGACGACGTCTGCGCGGTCCGCGCGCTCTCTGCGCGGCGAAGAAGAAATCAAAACCAAGATCGATTTGTCGCACATCTCCCGGCCAGGAGATGTGCTGAAAGCAATCACACAAAAAAAGGAAGCGGCAGCGGCTCCGGTTCGGCCCGCAGCGCCTTCTTTAGTGGCAAAGCCCGCCGTTGCGGCACCGGTAGCGAGACCAACGCCGCCTCCGGCTGCGCCGTCAATTACGGCAGCGACTGCTCCAGCCCCACCACCTGCTGTGCGGCCCGAAGTGGTCCCTCCCGTGGTGGAAAAGCCCGCTGCGCCCGCGACTCCAGCGGCGGCTCAGAGTGCTCCAGCGGTTCCAGCGCAACCACGGCCGGTTCCACCTCCTCCCGCTACTGTGGCGCCGCCATCACCTTCGATTACAGCATCTGCCGCAACGCAGCCTCCAGTGGCCGCGCCGCGTCCGCCCGCGCCACCGGCGGTTGCGGGCCCGCCACAGCCTCCGGCGCCGCGCATGATTGTTCCGCAGACTGGACCGCGTCCGGTGTACAAAGCTCCGCCGCCAAGGCCGATCATGCCGGTCGCACAGACTGGTGCTCCCGCAGGAACCATGCGTCCCGCGCCCGGGCGTCCAGTGCCGGGACAGCCGATTTTTCAGCGCCCGCGTCCGCAGGCGCCCGGCGGAGGTCCGCCGCGTCCGTTGCGACCGGGGGAGCGCCGTCCAATGCATCCCACGCGCCAGGCGCCTGCGGGTACGCGTCCTCTCGGTGTCGGTCCGGGGCTTCCGCCTCCGGGGCCAGTTCGTCCCGGCAGCCGTCCGGGCGCTCCCGCGCGCCGGCCCGGCCAGCGTTATGTTCCGCGTGGCGTAAAAGAAGGCCCCATGAAGGGCTACACGCCACCGCCGCGCATGGTGGTGTCGAATGAGCCGATGCCGATCACGCGCAACATCACCATCACGGAAGGCATCAGCGTTAAGGATCTGGCGGAGAAGCTCGACATTCGCGCGAAGGATTTGATCTCGCGCCTGCTCGGCCGCGGCGTTTTCGCCACCATCAACCAGACGCTCGACGCCGAACTGGCGAGCGAAATGGCGCGCTTCTTCGGAGCCGAGACGAACGTGATCACCTTCGAAGAGCAGGCTTCGAAAGACATTGACGCAGCCGCTGCGAGCGGAGAAGATACCGCCGTTGAAGTCACGCCGCGGCCTCCGGTGGTCACGATCATGGGTCACGTCGACCATGGCAAGACCACGCTGCTCGACTCGATTCGTCTCACCAGTGTTGCGGAAGGCGAAGCGGGCGGCATCACGCAGCACATCGGTGCCTACAAAGTACGAATTACTGACAAGGAATCTCCAGCCTTCGGGCGCGAAATTGTGTTCCTCGATACGCCGGGTCACGAAGCGTTTACGCGCATGCGATCGCGCGGTGCGAAGGCCACCGATATCGTGGTGCTGGTCGTGGCTGCCGATGACGGCGTGATGCCGCAGACGGTCGAAGCCATCGATCATGCGCACGCCGCCGAGGTTCCGATCATCGTCGCCGTAAATAAGATCGATAAGCCGGACGCACTGCCCGACCGTGTGAAGAAGCAACTGGCCGATCGCGGACTGGTGCCGGAAGAGTGGGGCGGGAAGACAGTGTTCGTCGACGTATCGGCGAAGAAGAAAACGAACCTGAACCTGCTGATGGAAATGATCTGCCTGGTCGCGGATTTGGCGGAACTGAAGGCGACTCCGGAGCGTGCTGCGACGGGCGTCGTGCTCGAAGCGAAACTCGATCGCGGCCGCGGACCTGTGGCCACGGTGCTGGTGCAGAACGGCACGCTCATTGCCGGCGACAATTTTGTGGTGGGCAACGTTTACGGCAAGATCCGCGCTATGTTCGACGATCGCGGGGCGGCGCTGGCATCGGCGCCACCGTCGACACCGGTCGAAATTCTGGGTATGGAAGGTCTGCCGCAGGCGGGCGATCAGTTCGTGGTGGTAGCCGATCGCGATAAGGCCCGGGGCATTTCCGAATACCGCGAGCAGAAGGCCCGCGAAGCCGCGCTGGCCAAGAGTTCGCGCGTGTCGCTGGAAGGACTAGCTGAGCAGATCAAGACCGCCGGCACCAAGGAACTGAACATCATCCTGAAGGGCGATGTTCAGGGCTCGGTGGAAGTGCTCAGCGATCTGCTTACCAAGCTCTCGAACGAGAAGGTGCGGCTGAAGTTGCTGCGCTCGGGCGTGGGCGCCATCACCGAAACCGACGTACTGCTGGCCTCGGCGTCGAACGCCATCATCATCGGCTTCAACGTGCGGCCGGAGCGCAAGGCGCAGGAACTGGCTGAGCAGGAAGAAGTCGACATCCGCCTGCACTCGATCATTTACGAACTGCAGGACGAGATCAAGCGCGCCATGACGGGCCTGCTCGAACCGACCATCAAGGAAACTTACCAGGGCCGCGCCGAGGTGCTCGAAACCTTCCGCATTCCGAAGGTCGGAACCGTCGCTGGTTGCCGCGTGATCGATGGCCTGATCAAACGCGATTCCGAAGTCCGCCTGCTGCGCGACAACGTGGTCGTGTTCAAGGGCAAGGTCGGATCGCTGCGCCGCTTCAAGGACGATGCCAAAGAAGTCACCAACGGCATGGAGTGCGGCATCTCCATCGCGAACTATGGCGACATCAAAGCGCGCGACGTGATCGAGGCTTTTGCCACGGAGCGGATTGCCGCGGAAGCAATGGCTTAAACAAGTTCTCCGTTCTCGGTTCTCAGTTCTCAGTCGTAGGGTGTTGGTTTTTCTGAGAACTGGGAACTGAGAACTGAGAACTGCATGCCCATCGCTTTCCTCACCCTCGAACTTCACATCGAAGCTGCGCAGTCGATCAAGGATCGGCGCCAGGTTGTGCGCAGTTTGAAAGACCGGCTGCGCGCAAGTTTCAATGTTTCGGTCGCGGAACTCGATGCGGCTGAACTCTGGAACCGCGCCACCATCGGCGTCGTCAGCATTTCAAATTCCCGCGATTACCTCGACGGCCTGATGAAGAACGTGGAGCGTGCGGCCGCGCGCATCGCGAACAATAACGGCGCAGAAATCGCGGATTCTTTTATCGAATATTTTTAGAAAATGCTCGCGTAGGGAGAGCCCCTCGGCTGTTCGCGCCAGGGCGAAGCCCGCGGCATGAATTCCGTCGCTGGTCTCGCCATCGCATTGTTACTTCTGTACTTACTCCCATCCCACCAAAGCGCGCGACAATAGCGTTTTCGGATCACACACATGAGCCCGGTTTTCTGATATTCTCATGCGTTTTACCTGAGAGGCGTTGAGTCGTGGAGAAGCGCGGGCTGAAATACCATCGCGGGCGGGTCGGCGAGGCTCTGCGCGAGGAGATCGAGACGCTCGTTGAAGGCGAACTGGCCGACCCGCGGATCGGACTGGTGAGTGTGACGGCGGTCCATATCGCCGACGATGGCCGGTCCGCACAGGTTTGGGTCAACGTCGAGGGTGACGACGCGGACGCGGACCAGAGCCTGGAAGGACTGGAAGCGGCGCGCGAATACATCCGGCATGAACTGGTTGAGCGATTGCGGCTAAGACGAGCTCCGGAGTTGTATTTCCGGCTGGATCGCGCGGAGCAGGAGAAGGCGCGAGTCGAAGAATTGTTGGCGCGGGCCAAGAAAAGAAGTAAGGCCCGCAAGGAATCTGGTGGAAAAAAGACATAGTGACGTCCTGGAGGATGTGCTCCGGAAGATCGGAGAGCACGAACGATTCGTGCTGACCTCGCACGCCCGGCCGGACGGCGATGCAGTGGGGTCGGCGCTAGCCTGCTGCCAGATTCTGCGTGCCATGGGCAAACACGCCGATGTTGTTCTGCACGATGGCGTCCCCCGCGTGTACCGTTCTCTGCCCTTCGCCGATCAGGTTGTGCAGTCCAGCCACGTCATGGGCAACTACCAAGCGGCTATTATCCTGGAATGCGACAGCATTCATCGGACCCGGCTCGAAGGTCTGGAAAATCGATTTCTGATCAGCATCGACCATCATCTCAGCGGACGTCCCTTCGCCCACGTCAACTGGATCGATCCCCACGCCGTGGCCACGGCGGAAATGGTGTTCCGCCTGGCTCGGGAAGCGGGCGTGAAATTTTCTGCCGAGGTTGCGACCTGTCTTTACACCGCGTTGATGACCGATACCGGCTCGTTCATGTTTCAAGGCACGAATGAAAATACCTTTGCTTTGGCGCGCGAACTGGTGTTGGCGGGAGCGGATCCGGCGCATTGCGCGCGCGGCATTTATTTCGCTCACTCTGTCGCCAAGATACGTCTGCTTGGCGAAGCGCTTCGCAGTCTGAAGGTGGAGGGCTACATTGGATACGCCTGGGTGACGCAGAAGCAGATGGAACGCTCCGGTGCAATCGAAGAGGACTGCGAAGGCTTGGTGAACTATGTTCTCTCTATTGGTGGCATCGAGGTCGCAGCGTTTTTCCGCGAGTTGCCAGATGGACGATACCGCGTCAGCCTGCGCAGCAAAGGCAAACTGGACGTTGCCCACGTGGCCGAGAGTTTTGGCGGCGGAGGCCATGAATGCGCCAGCGGGTGTTCGGTCGATGGCCCTCTCGCCGAGGCCGTGCGCCAGGTTCTTTTCCAGCTTCGGCGCGGACCTTCCGTACAATAGAAAAACAATTGCAGATTTGTGATTTGTGATTGCAGATTGAAGGACGCAGCCGTCTGCGACGCCGTTGTTAGATCTGAAATCTTAGTTCTGAAATCTGAACGTCCCGATGACCACTCGCACCCGCACGGATGTGTTGCTGATGGCAGGCTTTTGTGCGTTTCTGTTTTTCTACGGCATGGGGCAGTTCGGGCTGATTGGCGCCGACGAGCCACGCTATGCTCAAGTGGCGCGCGAGATGCTCGAGCGGCACGATTGGATTACCCCGGTGCTCGGCGGCCAACCGTGGCTCGAGAAACCTCCTTTGTACTACTGGCAGGCGATGCTGGCTTACGCGGTGTTCGGCGTGAGCGATGTCGCAGCCCGAATCCCGACGGCGATTGACGCCACGCTGCTGGTGATCGCTGTTTATCTTTTCTTTCGCCGCTTTCGGCCCGGCGTGGAAGCGGATGCCGCGCTGATCATAGCTTCTTGCGCGGGAATGATTGGCTACGCTCGCGCCGCTTCGATGGACATGGCGCTGGCCGCAACCTTCTCCATTGGGATGCTCGCGTGGTGGGCTTGGCGTGAAAGTGGGAAGCGCACCTACCTTGCGCTGTTCTATGTATTCATGGCGCTCGGGATGCTGGCCAAGGGGCCAGTCGCGCCGTTTCTGGCGGCGGCCGTCATTGTGCTGTTCGCGCTGGGAACTCTCGAATCTCGCCTGGTTTTAAGAACGTTCTGGCTGCCGGGCGTCCTTCTGTTTTGTGCGATTGCCCTGCCTTGGTACGTCGCGGTGGAGATGTGGAATCCGCAATTCTTTCGCGAATTTATTCTGGAGCACAATCTCGCCCGCTTCTCCAGCGATTTGTATCACCACCGCCAGCCGTTCTGGTATTACCTTCCCGTGACTGCGCTCGCGTTTGTGCCGTGGACGGTGTTCGTGATCGCGGCGTTCGTTGAGTCTGTGCGAATCTGGTGGGTGGAGCGTAAATTGGTTTGCCCCGAGCCTGATCTCGAGTGGCAATTCAGCCTGTTTGCTTGCTGCTGGCTGGTCGTGCCGGTTGTGTTCTTTTCTATTTCGCAATCGAAGCTTCCTGGCTACATCCTTCCTGCAATCCCCGCGGGTGCCATGCTGCTGGCGGATTACTTGCGCCGAAAACTCGCGGATGAGGAACCCGTCTCGAAAGGATTGGCGGTGCTGCACGCGCTGGTGGCCTCCGCGCCGATCGTTCCATCTTTCCTGATTGCCTACGTCATCACCGAGCGCCGGCTGCCCGCGGGGCGGCCCATGCTGTTCGCGCTTGCGATTGCCTTCGCGCTATGTGCCGCCATCGCGCTAACGCTGGTCAGCCGGTTTCGGCTGCGCATGCTGCGATTCGTCACTTTGATTCCGGTCGTGCTGTCGGTGGCGGCAGTGCTGAAGCTGGGAACAACTTCGATCGATCAAAAACTTTCGGCGCGTCCGCTGGCAGTGGAGATCAGCGGTGTGGAGACGCATCAGCTTCCGCTCGCGGTCTACGGCGTTTCCCGCGAGATGGAGTACGGCCTCGCGTTTTATCGCAACCGGGCGATTGTGCGCTACGAGCGGGGAATCGTCCCGGCGGAAGAACATCTGCTGGTGGCTCCGGCGACATGGAAGGTGAATGTCGCAAAGCGGACGGCGGGGCGGCGCGTGTTGTTTCTCGGCCACTACGAGCCGCAGGGTGTGGATTACTACTGGGTCGCAGCGGCTAAGCCTTAGACGGAGTGCTGTCCCGCAATTGTTGTCGGCGTCCTTTGCGGATCCCCAGTGTCCTCCGCAGTTAAAGAGTTTGACTGCAAAGATCGCGATCGCATCGCGAAGTTCTCAAAGAAACTACGACGAAGCGTGGGTCCCCGCACACTATTCCTTTGAGTAGGCGAGCTCCTCCAGCCCTGCCCTGGCAGGATTCCCGGCCAGGACGGTGTTGCCGTACTCGAATCCCTTTTCGAACGCCTTCAGATTCAACTCGCGGAAACTTGCGGGCACCGAGTCGGCTACGGCTTTGCGCACGGCATCGGCGGTCAGAAGCTTTGTGACTGCGGTGAAGAATCCCACCATCACGGAATTCAGCACCATGCGTTTGCCGAGTTCTTCGGCGAAGCGGGTTGCCGGAATGCTGTAGACCTTGGGATCGCCCTTGAGGTCTGCGACGCGCACCAGATCTTCTTCGACGATCAGAAGGCCCTGCGGTTTCAGTTCTGGCGCGAATCGGTTGTAAGCCTCCTGCGACATAACGACCATGACGTCGGGTCGCGTCACGTAGGGATACAGCACCGGCGAGTCGGAGAGAATGAGTTGGGCGCTGCACGCGCCGCCGCGCGCTTCCGGGCCGAAGTTCTGGGTCATGGTAGCGAAGCCGTTCTCGTAAATCGACGCCGCTTTGCCCAGCACTATGGCCGAGAGAATGACCCCCTGGCCGCCGAATCCTGCAATCCGAATCTCGGTTAGCCGCATACGCACTCCATTTCTGGTTCTTCGATGTAGCGCTCGCCCAGCGTTTCCACGTACTGCGCGCGCATCATGGTTTGATAATCGGGACGGTCGCGGTCCACGAACTTGCCGACCGCGATCTCACCGTTCAGCGTGAGGCCGACTTCGCTGGTGGGCGCGCCGTGCTTCACCTTGCTCTTTTCTTTGTAGTACTTCATGGTGTCGAGCCCATCGCCCATTTTGTTGCGGCGCTGGTAGAGCGTGGGGCAGGGCGAAATGACTTCGATGAACGAGAATCCTTTCTTTTGGAATGCTTCGCTAATCGAACGTGATAGTTGCCGCACGTGGAAGGTCGTCCAGCGCGCCACATATACCGCGCCCGCGGCTTCCACCAGATGAGGCAGATTGAACGCCGGCTCAAACGTCCCATAGGGATGGGTCGACGTAGTGGCGTGACCAGGTGTCGTCGGCGCAGTCTGGCCGCCGGTCATTGCATAAATCAGGTTGTTCACGCAAATCACTTTTAGATCGATGTTGCGCCGCGCAGCGTGGATGAGATGATTGCCCCCGATCGCCGACAGGTCACCGTCGCCGGAGTAGACCACAACGTTGAGCTTGGGATTCGCCAGCTTCAGGCCGGTGGCAAACGGGATGGCACGCCCGTGTGTGGTGTGAAACGAATCAAGCTTCACGTAGCCCGCGACGCGACCGGTGCAGCCGATACCGGACACCAGCGCCAGCGACTGAAGGTCAATCTTTGAGTCGATCAGGGCGCGGGCGAAAGAGTTGACCGTGGTGCCGATGCCGCAGCCGGGACACCAGATATGCGGCATGCGGTCGCTGCGCAGGAACGGTTCTACGGGATTGACAGTGTCGTCGAGAATGTTCAGCATCGGCTTGCCTCCACGATGGCGTTCAGAATGTCGTCAGGATTGTGGACTCCGCCTCCGGCGTGCGACACAGCGAAGGTCTTCGCTTTCCCGTTGGCGGCGCGTTCGACCTCGCGCACCATCTGCCCCAAATTGAGCTCGGGCACGACGAAGGCTTTTATGTGCGCCGCCAGGTCCGCAATCTTCCTTTCGGGGAATGGCCACGCGGTGATGAGGCGCAACTTTCCGACTCGCAATCCGCGGTCTCGCGCCGCGTCGATTGCTCTTTGCGCTACGCGCGAAGTGATGCCGTAGGAAACCACAACAACGTCAGCGTCATCGAGCCGGTCTTCTTCAAACAGGCAGATGCGGTCGGCGGCGGAACGAATTTTATTCTGCAGGCGCCGCACCAACTTGTCCTGTGTTTGCGGCGTCATGTTGGGATAGCCCCGTTCGTCGTGGGTCAGGCCGGTGACGTGGAACTTGTAACCGTCGCCGGCGTGTGCCATCTCGGGGACCATGTCGCCGTTGGTGCCGTAGGGGAGGTAATCTTCGACGGATTTATGAGTGAGCTTCCGCGGAGTCACTTCAATCTGGTCGGCAGGAGGAATCACGACTTTCTCGGTCATGTGCCCGACCACCTCGTCCATCATGAACATCACGGGCACGCGAAATTCTTCTGCCAGGTTGAAAGCTTTGATGGTCAGATCGAAGCATTCCTGCGGCGAGTTCGGACAAAGCGCGATGATCTCGTAGTCGCCGTGCGATCCCCAGCGCGCCTGCATCATGTCGGCTTGTGCCGGAAGCGTGGGAAGTCCGGTTGACGGGCCGCCGCGCTGCACGTCGACGAACACGCAGGGCGTTTCGGTCATGGCCGCGTAGCCAATGTGCTCCATCATCAGCGAGAAGCCCGGGCCTGAGGTCACCGTGAATGCTTTGGCTCCGCCCCAGACTCCGCCTTGCAGCGCGATGGAAGCGGCGAGTTCATCTTCCATCTGGATGAAGGTTCCACCGACCGTGGGCACTCGTGCCGCGAAGCGCTCGACCACTTCGGTCGAGGGCGTGATGGGATATCCGGCCGCAAATCTGGCGCCGGCCGCGAGCGCGCCTTCGCAGCAGGCATGGTCCCCGTCGAGAAAGTGCGTGCCGGTCAAAACACCGTGCGGGTCAGCTTTCATTTCTCACCTCCACCCGCCTGCGGGACTTTGTTTCCGTAGATGGCGAAGTCCGGGCAATACATGCCGCAGAGATCGCAGCCGCTGCATTTTTCCGGATGCACCACGTGCGGTGGATGGTAGCCCTTCGAGTTGAAGGCGGAAGAGAGCGCGAGCACGTGCGTAGGACAAAATTCCACACAAAAGCCACAGGCCTTGCAGCGCTCAACGACGATCGAAACACGTCCTTTTGGCACGAGATCCCCCAACGAAAGAGTGACGATCACTCCGGGAATTCAATAAAGCAGAATGTGATTATGCGGTGGAAGGGGGGTGGCATGGTGTGACGGGCGTCACAGAACAGGGTGAGGCGGAGCACGATGGGTTCCGGGGCAAAACTGACATAAAGGGTTACGAATGTGTGAGTTAGGAGCGTTGGAGAGAGACTGCGTGGTGCGCATTACCGGGCGCGGTTGCGCCTCCGGTGACGGAGATCACGGCGAAGGGTGAGATCAAACACAGGCGCTATCGCCTGTAGGGTCCGGCTGTTGCCGCCGCTTGTTCGCCCAGTTTGCCTCTGGTAGGCGAACCCACTACACTCGGAATTTTGCCGCGATGCTAGCCGCTGTTCTTTTGCGGCCGCCGCCGGTAGGAGCCCTTTGGAGATCCTCGACCTCAGGCATTTCTCTTCCGTGGACCTGCGTCCGCTGCTCGACGACGAGACGCAGCTGTGGTCGCGCCAGCTGTCGTGGGATTACTCGGGCTCGGCGGACATGATTCTCCGCTATGTCGACGCTAAAATCCTGCCGGGATATGCGGCCGTCGATCGCGGCCGCGTCTTCGGCTACTCGTTTTTTGTGTACGAGGGCAGCAAGGGAGTGATTGGCGACCTCTACGTCATCAACGGCAACCGCCTTCCCAACGCCCGCGAGGTCGAATTGAAGTTGCTGACGCATGTCATCGAGACGTTGCAGCAATCTCCGGGGATTCATCGCGTGGAGGCGCAACTGCTGGCTCACGAAGTCAATTCGGTTTCGCGTCCGTTTCTCGACACTGGGTTCCAGCGGCACCCGCGCCTGTTCATGACATTGACTTTGGGGAAGACGGTGGTCGAGAAGGTTCCTACTCATCCCGAAGTTGAAATTCGGCCTTGGACCGACGGGGACTATCAACCTTCTGCCGCGGTGATTACGGCGGCGTATCGCAGCCACGTCGATGCCCAGATCAACGACCAGTATCACACGCTCAGCGGATCGCTGCGTTTTCTGAACAACATCGTGCGCTTTCCGGGATGCGGCGTGTTCGACGCCGAGTCGTCGTTCGTAGCCCTGGACCGCAGGGCGAAGAGTCTGATCGGACTGATCCTGTGCTCGCGCGTCCGCAAAGACGTTGGCCATGTCACGCAGGTGTGCGTGCTGCCTGAGTACCGCTCGCGCGGAATTGGCGAGTCGTTGATGGCGGCCACCGAGGGCAATCTGCGGAAGCGAAACTTCGCGCTGCTCTCGCTGACCGTCACGGAGGCGAACGCGCGCGCCGTCGCCCTTTACCGCCGCCTGCATTTCGAGTCGAAGAGGATTTTTGACGCGTTCGTGTGGGAAGGATAGGTCGTAGAGACGTTGCTTGCAACGTCTTTCTACCCATCGTTCGCGGCGCAGCCAGCAGAGACGTAGCAAGCTACGTCTCTACGAGTCGGATCAAACTACCTGCGCAACAGCCACATTGCCCAGCCCGCGACGAACACGCCGCCCAGAAACATCGCAAAACAATAGAGGCCGTACTTCACCATCTCGCGCGTGGTCTCGCGGTGGGTGATGCCGAATACGATGGAGGCGAACAGAGCGAACACCAATGCCGCGCTGAAATGATTGAGAGTGATAGTCACTGCGCGAGTCTCCGCGAAGAGGTTTGAACTGATAGCTGAGAGCTGACAGCCGATAGCTGCTTCATCGTTTCTTCCCGATGGCGATGTGATAAGCGTCGGCGATGGAGATAAAGTTCAGCAAGCCGGCGACGATCATGAATTTCGTTCCGTAATCGGCGGTGGCGAATGCGATCGCGCCCTGGCCCCAGTCATTGGCCAGCGTCACAATATAAAGGCCGCCCGCACCAACGTCGCCGATGAAGCCGAGAATGTCGAGAATATCGCCACCATTCGCCTTGTAGATACGGCCTTGCATGGCGAGCCCGAGCACGAAGAGGGTCGCAATCGAGATAAACAGCAGCACGCCGCGAATCCAGCGCTTCTGGATCATGTGTCCTGCGCCTGGAATCAGCCAGCCCACCGCGGGGGCGACCACTGCCATCATGCTTGCCGGTTGCGCCTCCGCTACTCTCGCTTTTTGTGTTGTGGAATTTGCCATTCAGATGTTCACAATCTCGCGTTGAATTTTCCCGGTCACTTCGGCGGACTTCGTGCGCACCAGAACGTTCACCTCGCTGCGCACGCCAAACTCCGGCAGGTAGATGCCGGGCTCGATGGAGAAGCAGGAGTTGGGAAGAATCTGCCGCTCGTCGTGAATTTCGAGATCGTCCATGTTGGCCCCGTTGGAATGGACGTCGGTCCCGATGGAATGTCCGGTGCGATGGATAAAATAATCGCCGTAGCCGGCTTTCTGGATATGCCCGCGGGTGGCGCGATCGACTTCCCATCCGGCGATGCGCCGTCCAGCGTGGACGGCGTCGAGGACGGTCTTCACCCCGGTGTCGCGCGCGTCGCGCACAATCTCGAAAATTTCATGCATGCGACCTGACGGCGCCCCACCCACGAAACCCATCCAGGTAATGTCGTAGTAGACCGCATTGGGCGTGTTCTTTTTGCCCCAAACGTCGAGCAACACCAGATCGCCTTCATGCATGGGCAGGGAGTGATCGGCGCTGGGGGCGTAATGGGGATTGCCGGCATTGGCATTCACTGCGACGATCGGCGGATCGTCGTCCAAAAGATTCTCGCGGCGAAATGCTTCCATGAACCACTGCTGGATTTCATACTCCGTGGTGCCGCCGTTGCGGACGCGCCTGCCGATCTCTTTGAATGCCGCCGCTACTATGGAATCGATGCTGTCGCGCGCCGCGAAGTGCGACTGGATCTGCTCTTCGGTCCAGGTCGATTCAAACTGGGCAACCAGGTCCGCCGAACTGACCACGTTCTTGCCGAGGCCACGCAGCAGGTCGATGGTGCCGCCGTCGACTAGCGAAATGGTGAAGACAATGTTATTGGGCGAGTACTGCATAGCGAGGTCGCGGTAGTTCGCCAGGATGGCCTTCAACCTGTCGAACAGCTCCTGCCAGCCGGAATACTGATGCTTTTTGCCGGGCAGGGAATCCAGGTGTCCGGCTTCGATCTTATGCACGAGCTTGACCGGTTCACCTTCCGCCGGAATGAGGTAAAACCAGCGCCGCGTCACCATCAGGCTCGCAGGCAAGCCGAGCACGCGGTAGGCGATGGGATCGCGATGATGATGATCGTAGAAAAGCCACGCGTCAATGTTGCGTTCGCGCAGCGCAGATTGAATGGCAGCCAGGTCCATGGGCAAATTTCTATTGTAAACGAGGAAAAGCTCGTGTGGGGACAGCCGCCCTCGGCTGTCAGTTGGAGCGCAGCTCGACGGCCCGCAGCCACGAGATTTGAGGATGAACTGTCCTGGACCCTTTTTGCTACACTCCCCCAGATGCCCGCCATAGCCGAACCCGTTCCAGCCAAACGCGCCCGCCTCGAATCGGTTGACGTACTTCGCGGCGTGGTCATGATCCTGATGGCCATCGATCATGCGCGCGACTTCTTCGGTAACCCGGCCGTCAGTCCAACCGACCTCGCCGTCACGACGGTGCCGCTGTTTTTCACGCGCTGGATCACGCATATTTGCGCGCCTACTTTTTTTCTGCTCACGGGCACCGGCGCCTGGCTCTCGCGACGCAGAAAATCGACTACTGAGTTGTCGCGGTTCCTGTTCACGCGTGGCCTCTGGCTGATCTTTCTGGAAGTCGTCGTCTCGCGCTGTCTGGGAATGCAGTTCAACTTCGACTATCGCGTGACCTTGCTGATCGTGCTATGGGCGCTGGGCTGGGCGATGATCGTGCTCTCGGGGCTGGTCTACCTTCCGCCCTGGATCGTAACGGCATTTGGCGTGGTGATGATCGCGACCCACAATCTGCTCGATGGCGTGATGTCGATGAATCCGGTATGGTCGATTCTGCATGCGCCGGGTTTCGTCCTGAACACGCCGCGATTCGTGGTTTTTGCGGCGTACCCGCTGATTCCCTGGGTTGGCGTGACCGCAGCCGGCTACGGTCTCGGGCAGATTTATGCCTGGCCTTCCGACCGCCGCAGGGCGTTTCTGCTGCGTCTGGGTCTCGCCCCGTCGGTGGGCTTCGTCGTGCTGCGCTTCATCAATGTGTATGGCGATCCGGTGCTCTGGAGCACGCAGAAGACGCCGGCTTTCACTGTGGTCTCGTTTTTGAACGCGACGAAATATCCGCCGTCGCTACTGTTTCTGTTAATGACGCTCGGCCCGGCGATGCTCATCCTGTGGGCGGTCAACGCCGCGACGCCGGGATGGATGCGGCCGTCGCTGATATTCGGCAGAGTGCCGATGTTTTATTACCTTCTCCACATCCCGCTGATTCATCTGCTCGCGGTTGCCGTGTGCTATGCGCGCTACGGGCATGTGTACTGGATGTTCGAGTCACCAAATCTGGGACAGTATCCGTTCACGCTGCCGCCGGGCTGGGGATACTCGCTGCCGGTTGTGTACCTGGTCTGGGCCATTGTCGTGGTTATGCTCTATCCGCTGTGCCAATGGTTCGCAGGCGTGAGACAGCGCCGCAGCGACCCGTGGCTGAGTTATTTCTGATGTTTGTGCGAACCGCGGCCTTATCCACCGATCGCTTTGCAAAACGCAATGGCTCCGGCATGCCGGAGCCATTCTTAATTCCGTGGTGCAAGCACTCTGTCCAGTGCCAGTATCGGCAAGGACAGGGACATTGTCAAGTTACGGAGGGATTATCCCTGTGTTTTCCCTCCCCAAACCTTCCCCACCTGTGCCTACGCACCTAGGAGAGTGGACCCGGCGGGATTCGAACCCGCATCTGCCGCTTGGACAGAGCGCCATGTTGCCATTACACCACGGGCCCATAGAGCAGGTGAACACCGGAACGTGCGGAGTGCAAGGATTTGAAGCACAATCTTCCACTTCGATTCCCGAAGCGGGATGCATCACGATGAAGACGTCCCAAGAATTTTGTTCCTTGAAGTTGCTGGCAGCGTCTCACATGCGGTGCGCAGCACCAGCCGTGGCGCCCGCCCGCGAATCCTCATCAGATACGGCACGGTGCGCTCTGGATCGTACTTTGCAGTTTCTCGCAGCAGCCAGCCCAGGCCTTTCTGTACCATGTCGTCCTGATCGGCGAGCAGTGAATCGGACAGCCTCATGATTTCGGGGAAGAACAGTTTCGCCCGTGCTCCGCGAATCAGAGCCACGCAGGCCGCGCGCCGGCGCCAGCGGTCGCGCGACTTCGCCCAGCGAAATACATTCTTGACCCGCGCCGGCTTCTCCGCCACCATCGGCGCGATCAGGTAGTGCACTAGCGCGTCGTGATCGGCCCAACTGCTAACGCGGTCGATCCACGCTTCGAATGTGCGGAACTCGCGATCCGTGAACTGCGCGTCCATCCCCTCAAGCAGCAACACTGCAGCCGTTTTTTCTTCCAGCACGGTACCCGAGAACAATTCGTCGGCCACTTTCACCAGACAATCGAAGTCATGTTCCCGCAGGATCTCCCGCCTGCAGTGCCGGAGGGCCCGTCGCAGATCAGCCGCATACCAGCCGTGAGACTTGATCTCCTCTTTGAAGAACCACTGCACTCCGGCTGCATGCTCAGCCGAACCGCCGTCTCGCAACGCTCGCCGAATCTGGGCCGCAATTTCCGCCGGTCTGGTTTTCCGAGAGGACATGGAATTCGAAGGTATCAAAAAAGGCGGCCGCTGCGGCCGCCTCTGTGCTTTCGTGTGACGTTCCTTATGCGGCGCGAGTTGTGACGGTCGCCGGCCGGTAACCGCACTCCCGTGCCTTTCGGAGCGCCTGGGTGGCTTCTTCCGGAGAGATCAGCGGAATGGTTTGTACTGACTTACACGCCCCGCCCGCGGCAAACGCCATGGCGATCGCCGCGGCGCTCACGTTATCGGGCAAATCCACAATCACGACGACATCGTAGTCTCCGAAGGAAAACCATGCAGCTTCAATCTTGCCTCCCAGTTTTTCGATTGCGGGCCGCACGGCCTCAATCCGGTTTTGCGGATTTGCTACCAATGCTTCCCATCCTTCTTGGGAATATGCGACTTGCTGAAGGTAATGTGGCATAGAGCCTCCTTCTGAATCACCAACTGGGGGCGAATCATCCCAGAGGCGAGAGCCGAAGTCAAGCCACGACGCCTTCGTCCCGCCGCACCAGCCGGTCGTAGATCCACAGCAGCAGCGTTGTGACGACGCCGACCGCGACCACCGACCACCAGACCAGTTCCGGCCGGTGCATTTCTTCCCCAAAATGATGCATAAGCCACCCGCTGAACTTGCCCGCAACAAACGACCCGATGCCGAGCGGAAGAAACGCAAAGCCCATGTAAGTCCCCTGCTGTCCCGCGGGGGCCAAGCGCGAGATGTAATCGTAGTAGCGCGGTTGTTGCGTGATCTCGCCGATCGCGACCACAACCAGCGTGGCCACCGCCATCCAGACCGAGGGATGCACGATTAGAAGAATCCAGGCCAGGCTCGAGATCAGCGTCCCCAGCACGATGGCGTGAAAGGCGTGCATGCGCTTGGTCAGAAACCCAATCACCATCGTGAACAAGATGACCACTACCGGATCGGTTGCCAGTATTCGCGCCGTGTCGGCCTTCGGATCGATGTATGCAGAAATGTAGAGCGGCAGGGCGATGAATTCCTGCCAGAACACGATCCAATACCCGGTGAAAATCAGCAGGAACAACATGAAGCGCGGGTTCGAAAGCACAGTAAGGAAGTTCTTGCCCACCTGGCGGAGACTTGCAGTCTCGCTTTCGTCGGCGCGGCGCGGCTCCTTGAACAGGAGCAGCACGACGAAGAGCATGAGGAACACGCTCAACGCCGCGATGCGAAAAACGTTCTCAACGATGCCATGCTCTTGCGCCCAGGAGGCGAGTAGCGGTCCCGCCGTGCTTCCGACGTTGACCAGCGTGTAGTAGATGGAGTATCCCACCGAGCGGACATTTTCCTTGGAGGCGCGAGCCGTAGTCCCGACTACGGCAGGCTTCACCAGGGCGACGCCCAGCGCTGGCAAGACTAGGACGAACGCCACCAACGCCACCAGCGGCACATGGTCTCGCAAAGGAGCGAGCCATGCGGAGCCGATCGACCCCAGCATGAAATAGGCGATGGTTAGAATCAGATAAGCGAGCGAAAGTGCCCGCCGGAAGCCGAGCCGGTCCGCAACCGCGCCGCCAATCACCGCCAGAAACCACACCCACCCGCCAAACATTCCGGTCAGACTGCTGGCGCGCTCGACATCAAAGTGCAGACCTTCGTGCAGGTAGCGCGCCAACACGGCAAAAACGGCGTAGTACGACAGCCGCTCGAAAAGCTCGCTGATGTTGGCAACCCAGAACGGCCGTTCGAACCCGGTGCGGATTTCCTGCAAGCGTTGAGAGAAAGGCAAAGTGGCTCCTGTGAGTATGGCGCGGACACTCTTGTCCGCGGACGTGTCGTGCTTGCTCGTAGTCAGCCGCGCAGGCGATCGCGGACGTACTGCCCCGTCACTCCGGCCACGTGTATCACTTTATTGCGGCTGGTCTGGCCGGACGCAATGGTAACGGAAGATCGCGGCACCTTCAAAAGCTTTGCGAAGAATTCGATGCAAGCCTCGTTCGCCCGGAACTCGATGGGCGGCGTAGTCAGGGAGACTTTCAACGCGTCGCCCAGTTCGCCGGTGATTGCGTTCTTCTTCGCGCGGGGATGGACTTTGACGGCGAACGCTACTCCGCTGCTTGACTCTTGAAGAGGGATCATTCGTATTCCTCGGTGCCCCCTGTGTCCTCTGTGGTTAAGCTTTTGCTCTTTCCCCGAAGATCGCCGTCCCCACGCGAACGCAAGTCGACCCTTCTTCAATCGCTACCTCAAAGTCGTGCGACATGCCCATGGAAAGGACGTCCATCCCGATGCCAGGGAGCTTGCGCGCCTCAATCGCGTCGCGGAGCTGGCGCAGCTTGCGGAAGAAGGGCCGTGCCTCCTCGGGATCGTCGGTGAACGGAGGCACGGTCATCAGCCCGCAAAATTCCAAGGCCTCGAGCCGCGGCACGACCTGCAACAGTTCTTCCAGTTGTCGCGAGTCTGGAGCGACTCCGCTCTTGGCCGCCTCGCCCCCGACATTGATTTCGATCAGCACGCGCAGTTTCTTGCCCAGGCTCCGAGCCGCCGCGTCCAGTTTCTCGGCCAGCTTCACCGAATCGACCGAGTCCACTGCGCGGAACAGTTCTGCAGCCTTGCCGGCCTTGTTTGTCTGCAGGTGCCCGATCATATGCCATTCGGCTGCAGCCAAATCGGCCAACGCGATCGCCTTCCCGGCAAACTCCTGCACTCGGTTTTCCCCGAACAGGCGCAGTCCGGCGGCATAAGCTTCACGAATGCGCGCCGGGGGGTGAGTCTTGGTCACCGCCATCAGCGCAATCTCTTCCGGACGCCGCCCAGCGCGCTGCGCGGCCTCGGCGATTCGCTCGCGCACAGCCGCAACGTTTTCAGGAATGGACATAAAAAACTGAACCACAGAGGACACAGAGATACACAGAGGAATTCAATCTACCTCCGCGTTGCTTCGTGTCCCCGTGGTTCGCGAACTTACATAATCGCCGTCGGCGGCGCCGGATCCTCCGGCCGTCCTGCGTTCGCCAAGGGCACCAAAATCATGACAGCCACAAGCGCTGCCAGCGCGATGAGGCTGGTCACAAGCGAGTCCCCAATCGCAAGGTGATAGAGGTTCGTGTCCGCGTGAGGATTGTGCGCGAGCCTGCGGGCAATAACGGCCGCAACTGCAATGCCGCACAGTGCCTCTCCTGCGATCAGGCCCGACGCCGTTAACACTCCGGCATTGTCCACGCGCGCCTTCTGCGCATCATTGAGGTTGCGTTTATCGCGCAATCGGTCGGTTGCCCAGCGGATGACGCCGCCTACAAAAATGGCAAACGTCGTCCCGAGGGGCAGATACATTCCCACGGAGAACAGCATCACGCTCTTCACTTCGATCATGATCATGGCGATTCCCAGCAGGATCCCAACCACCACCAGGGGCCATGCCATGTCGCCGCCGACAATGCCCTTCGAGAGCATCGCCATCAAGCCGGCTTGAGGCGCGGGCAGCTCGGGGGTGCCGAAGTGATACACCTTGTCCAGGGTGGAGAGTGGGAAGAAGAGAACCAGCGAGGCGACCAAAATCCCGAACAAGTCACCGATCTGCATCTTGGCGGGTGTCCCACCCAGGATGTGACCGACCTTCAGGTCTTGCAACATCTCGCCCGCAACGGCGGAAGAAACACAGACTACGGCTGCCACTCCGAGCACGGCCGCAACCCCGCCGGCGCCGGACACTCCCAAAGCCACCATTAGCAGGGCCGCGATTACCAGCGTGCACAGCGTGAGTCCGGATACAGGGTTGTTCGAGGAGCCGATCATCCCGACCAGATTGCCGGAGACGGCGGCGAAGAAGAAGCCGACGATGATCATGACGCCGGCTGCAACCAGCGATCCCGAAAGGATTCTGGAACTCGAGAGATTCCCCGCGCCGCTGATGAAATAGTAGTAAAGGAAAATCATAGCCAGGAAAACCAAGGCAACGCCCGCAAAGACCACCTTGGAGCTAAGGTCGCGTTCGGTGCGATTCGTGGCCGCGTGTGCCGCGGCGGACTTCTTCAAGTCCGAGACCGCTCGTCCCATTCCCACGGCGAGCTGCTTGCGCATTTTGAACAAGGTGTACGTGGCTCCCACCAGCATTCCACCAACCGCGATGGGACGCACAATCGAGTAGTAGATCGCTCCGGCCAAAAGATCCCAGGCGAGAGGCTTGCCCGCTGGCTGCGTAGCCTGAATGTACGGACCGATGGTGAAGGTGAGGAGCGGAACCAGCAGGCCCCAGGCCAGCACGCCGCCGGCAAAGTTCAACGCCGCCAGGCGCGGACCGATAATGTAGCCCACGCCCAGGTATGCCGGACTGATGTCGGGCGCGTTGAACAATGTTGCGCCTCCCGTCACAGTGGTGGCGACGTTGGGATTGGTCCCGGTGCGGAGCAGCAGTCTCTTTCCCAGGTCGCTGATTTTCACGTGAAACTGGTTGCTGGGACTAAAAACGTTGACCGCGCCCAACAGGAAAATGAAGGCGCCATAGCCCATGTTGGCGAAAAGGATCTTCGCCGCCCTAGCCCCTTGCTGTCCGGCCTTGTGGATCTCAGAGGCTGCGACCGATTCAGGGTAGGGAAGGTCAGGGTCCTCCACCATCACGCGCCTTAGCAGGGTCACGAACAGGATGCCGAGAGTGCCCCCGATCATCATGAGCGCGACGGATTTCCAGTACTGGTCCTTTGTAAGGCCAGGCCACAAGCCCGCCATCACGAATGCCGGAATGGTGAACACAGCGCCCGCGGCCACTGACTCACCGATCGAGCCCACGGTTCGCGCGATATTTTCTTCCAGCAGCGAGCCTTTCATCAGGCGCAGAAGAGCCATGCCAATCACGGCGGCAGGATATGTCGCCGCGATCGTCATCCCTGCCTTGAGCCCAAGATAGGCGTTTGCGGACCCCAGCAATGCCGTCAAGAACAAACCGATCAGTACGGCGCGGAAGGTGAACTCCTTCATCTCCATGGTTTCAGGCACGTACGGCACATGCTTCTTCTTGCCGGGAAGGTCGATCACGGGAGTGCTCATAAGGAAATCCTTTTAGGGCGCAGGATGGAACAAGTCTACTTCTCGAAATGATTCCAAAACAATGGAACGGCGCACCTTAGCACGCGGCAAGCCCGCGTGACAAGTGCGCCGAGAGATCGCGCCGAGAGATCGCGCCGAGAGATCGGGGGACAGCCGCCCGGCTGTCCGGTCGAGCGAAGCTTGACGTTTTGGCTTGGCAAGGTTTTATACTTGCCCACGGCGTTCCGCGATTAGCGCCATTGTCGGCTCGTTCACCCAGCCGTGAAAGCGCTGGCCGTGAAAGCGTTCTCCCCAGGACGGGGGCGTGACGTCGCGGTATTCGTGGATGGACTCGTCCGGCACGAAGCGCAGCCGCTTTCGCAATGACGCGCGGGCGTTGGGAAGGGGGCGGGGTTAGGTTGTCAGGCCTTTACTTGGGCGGCCTTTGGTGCCGCGCCTCGTGGCGCCAGAAACGCAAGGACGGCCGCTACAACAAATAGCGCTGGGACGTCGCCCCAAAGGTGTCCTCTGTGCTCGGAGTTCGCGAAAGACTGTACTGCCATAATTCCGGCGTGCACAACGCTGGACCACACCGTGAACCAGATGAGGCTCAAGTGTGCGAGCGGGTTGCGGCTGGCAACCATCAGAAATACCCCCAGCGTCGCGTAAATGCCCAGAATCATCTGCAGATAATCCGACTGGCCCGTGTGCCACGACCAACCGGACGGCCAAATAATGCTAAGGGGGTAGATCCCGAATGTGAAGATCAGACCCACCAGCAGCAACGCGATGCGCAAGTACTTGGTGCGATCAGCTTCGTCCATGTCTTCTCCTTGAGGCTATTGGGATGGAACTGCGGCTCTCAGGTTTCCGTCAAATTCTCCGCTTCGTCTGTCTCGACTTAGCCACTATGCGGCAAGATTCTCGTGGACACCTATCTGAGCGTCTGGTTCTCTTGCTCGTAGAGGTGTAGCATGCGTTTCGATTGACGCAGGGTCCGGTGCGGTTTGCCGAGCGTCCGCCACAGGAGATCTGAATGGATGTACTGTCGGAAGTGCTGAGAGTGGTTAAGCTCGACGGGGCGGTTTTCTACAATGCTGAATTCTCCACGCCCTGGAGCTACCGGTCGCCGCCCTCATGCACCGTAGTTCCATACCTGGCGCCGGCTGCGGGTCACGTGATCATTTACCACTTGCTGACCGAAGGCCGGGGATTTGCGCGACTGGAGGATGGTGAACGTGTGCCTCTGGATGCCGGTGATATCGTGATCTTTCCTCACGGCGATGCACACATCATGGAAAACGGCCCCCGCATCAGGACGGTGGACGTTGGCAAGGAACTGGTACGAATTTTCTCCCGGGGCCCGAAACTCATCCGCATGGGAGGCGGCGGCGAAATCACAAAATTTGTCTGCGGCTTCATGGCGTGCGAGCCTCGGCTCGCACGTGTCCTCTTGGGCGGGCTGCCGCCCCTGTTCAAAGTCAACATCCGCAAGGACGCAGCTGGACGCTGGCTGGAGAATTCAATCCGCTTCTCCGTCGCCGAAGCCGGTGCCTCGCTTGCCGGAAGCGAGGCCGTGCTCGCCAAGCTGTCTGAGGCATTATTCGTGGAGACGTTGCGGCGCTACATCGCATTGTTGCCTGAGCAGCAGACTGGCTGGCTGGCGGGAGCGCGACACCCGGAGGTCGGGAAGGCGCTGGCGATGATGCATCGTCACCCCGCCCGCCCTTGGACGATTGCCGACCTTGCCAAGGAAGCGGGAATTTCCCGCTCAGTGTTGGCGGAACGCTTCGGCCACTACCTGGGTGAGCCTCCAATGGCTTACCTGACACGCTGGCGGCTGCAACTTGGCGCACAGATGCTCAGTTCGACCAGCTACAGCGTGGCACAAATCGCTTCTGAAGTGGGCTACGAGTCCGAGCCGGCTTTCAGCCGCGCCTTTAAAAGAGAGTTCAGTTTGCCGCCCGCTCGCTTCCGCATCGAATCGAGATCTGCTCACCAGGGTCGCCCGTCCATACCCGTTAAGGCTCACGGGTTGTCCGGAGGACTGGAACGTACAAAATGAGCGAGGAGTCTAGCTGTTGAATGTGGGAGTACGCCGGGTGCGCGACGAATTAGGCTCTTAGCAATGCCCTACTAGAGCTTACGTATTCAATCGGTGACTTCGCGGTTGGTCGGCAAACCGGAAGCTATCCAAGAGCCGGCTTCCCCGAGTGGGCTTCGTCTCAGGCAAAGAATATTTTCACAGAGCGTTACGGGCATTTGATCCCGTTGAGCTTGATTCCCAAATCGGCGTCGAAAGACGGGGGTGCTACGAGGACAGGCTTTGACGGCCCATTTTGGTGTAAGATAGAGGCAATCTGTCTTCCTTTCACAGCCTGTATTTTCTGAGGTGTCAGTATGAAAGACTCCCCCGATAGGCCCTTGACTCGACCCTACGTCTGCCGCGATTGTGGCAGCGAAATTGGATTCCGCTCGCGCCGCCGTACTTTCACCGAACGGTTTATTCTCCCGCTGTTTCTTCTGAAACCAGTGCGCTGCGGGGAATGTTTCCGCCGGGACTACCGGCTGATTTTCACCCCGGTCCGCGACCGGCTGTCGGATACACCGAGGATCACGCCGGGCAAAGTGGCGTCCACGTCCAAGAGCAACGTTGCCTAGCGGTGGTGATCGCCGCTATACTGCAGGAGTTGCAGCAAAGATCGGCCGCGGCGGATTTCTGCGCGGGATAATGAGGAGGCCGTCTTCAGCAGTAGTGAGGACCGAATCCGGGCGAATCATGCCAGTGTTGCAGTAGCAGGGGATTCTATTGTTTCGCAAGAGACTTCGCCCGCACGTGGACGATTCTGGGCCGGCCTAGTCGCTGAGAGTCTCTTCTCCGTTTTCTTTCCTTCCGACTGCCGTATTTGCGGCGAACCTCTGCTGAATATCTCGCGGCTCCCCGTATGTCCCCATTGTCTGGACAGTATCGATCCGGTCCGCGGCAGAGTTTGTTCGATTTGCGGGGACCGGGTGCTTTCCTCTTATGCGGAGAGCGATCCCCAGGGGATGCGGCGATGTCCGGTGTGCCGGCGCATCCGGCGTCCTTTTAGCCGGGCGGTGGCGTATGGCAGCTATGAGAGTGGGCTGCGCGAACTGATTCACCTGCTGAAGTACAACGGGGTGCGCCCGGTGGCCAAGGTTCTGGGACGCATGCTGGCGGAGGCCTTGATCAGGATCGAGCCTGCTTTTGAGCGGCTAACCTTTGAGCAGGAGCCGATCCTCGTGATTCCCGTGCCGTTGCACAAGACCAAGCGCCGGCAGCGCGGGTTCAACCAGGCGGAACTGATTGCGCGGGCCGCCCTGAAGTTTCATCTCGCGAGCGCGCGTTTCCAGCTCGCTCCTGACCTTCTGCTGCGCACCCGCGACACCGCTTCTCAGATTGGCTTGAGCGGCCACGCGCGGCGTGCCAACCTGCGCGGAGCCTTTGCCGTCGAGCGTGCCGCGGAAGTCACAGGCCGCGAGGTGGTTCTGGTAGATGATGTCTACACGACGGGCGCTACCGCCACGGAATGCGCCCGGGTGCTGCGCCGCGCCGGAGCCTCCAAGGTGTGGGTCGCGACGGTCGCACGGACCCTGAAATTGGCATCTAATTATGCTGAATTCCGGGCGGGCGAGCCGGGTATGGATGATGAAGATGCCGCCGACACCGTAGTTGAGCGGGATGATCTCTTGGCGAAAGCCGCGGGAAGCTAAAAACGTCAGGTTTCAAAGTCTCAAGGTTGCAAAATGAAAGCGAATGAGCGCGAACATTGAAACCTTGAAACTTTGAAACATTAGAAACTTAAGCCTTATGACACTGAGGATGGACTACGATGGAGGCTCCCGGCATGCCGCCGGCCTATTCTCGCCGGCGGCGGCCACGCACCGGCCCGGCGACGGGCATGCTCTGCTCGCGCCTGTCCTCGTGTTGAACGCGTCCTACGAGCCCATCAACGTCTGCGCGGCGCGCCGCGCGCTGGTTCTCGTGCTCAAGGGCGTGGCCATGACCGAGGAAGAAAACGGACACTTTCTTCACTCGGCCCGCGTAGCCATGCGCTTGCCCTCGGTAATCCGCCTGCTCGAGTATCGCCGCATTCCGCACCAGAGCCGGGCGCTCTCGCGCAAGAACATTCTTCTACGCGACCGCAACACCTGCCAGTATTGCAGCACCGTCCTGTCTTCGAGCGAACTGACGCTCGACCACGTGCTCCCGCGCTCCCGCGGAGGCTCGTCCACCTGGGAAAACCTGGTCGCCTGCTGCCACGCCTGCAACCGCCGCAAGGGCAATCAGTCTCCACTGGAGGCGGGAATGAAGCTGATGCGCGAACCCCGCGCCTTCAACTTGCATACCAGCCGCCACATCATGCGGTTGATGGGACGGTCGGATGATAAGTGGAGGAAGTATCTGTTCTATTAGTCATCAGCCAGCTGCGTCGCAACAAGTCCCGGAGGGACGGTCCGAAAATAGCGCGGCGTTTTCAACGCCGGGGCGCGGCGTTAATGAGAATCGCGTCCCGTAGGGGACGCCTGAAATGACGCCGGTGCACGAGTCACGTTTCAATCGTGCCTACGGCACGAGAATCAACTAAGCCGCGCGCACCCGCCAGTGAACTGGCGAGCTATTTTCGATGGTCCCTCCGGGACCACCAAAAGCTCGTGGCTGAGTGCTGACTGCTGATAGCTATTTCTGCGGCTTCTGTTCCGGCGGCTTGTTCGCGTCCGGCTTCTGCTCGCCCTTCGGAATTTCCTTGCCCTGGTACAGGATCTTCACGTTCGAGCCGAAGCGCTTGTAGTCTTCGTACTTCACGATTTCCTTGATGTGCACGTCTTCCAGCTTGAAGTGCAGTTCGTCGTCCGCCTTGGTGTAGACGGGAAACCAGTATTGGCCGTCGATCTGTTGCCGCCAGGTAGTGAACTTGGGAAACAGATTCTCCTGGTCGCCGTGTTTCGAGCGGATGTCGGGCACCGTCTTGCCATAGGTCTTCACGATCTGGAAGTCGTGGTTGTCGACCCAGACGCGTCCCTGGAAGTAGCGCTTCTTGCCCTCGATCTTTTTAGGCGCGATGTCGAACACGTAGCAATGCAGTTCGTCTTCCTGCTGCTGGCCGACGTAGAGGATGTTGTATTCTGGAAGGTCTTCCTCGGTCAGCACAAACGGCAGCCGGTGTCGGATATCCTCCATATCTTCCTGCGACATGAAGATCTTCGTCAGACTCGACTGCGGAGCGAACACCACGTTCTCGATGCGGTGACCCTTGTCGTCGAACATCACGTCGAAGACTTCGTGATATTCGCCATCGACCGTGTTTCCGTCGAGGGTCTGAACTTTTACGTCCTGGCGATAGGTGTACTGGTCGCGCGCCTTGGCAAATTCTGTCTCTTTCGCGGCGAAGCGCTTGATGATTTCTTCCGGCGTGGTGCCGGTGGGCTGAGTGTTCTCGAGCGGACCCTCCTGGGCGCGCGCAGGAAGCGCCGCGAGGCTGCAGGCCAGCAAGGTCACTCCAAACAGCAAACGAGCGGATACCGATTTCATACGTCTAGTTTAGCGAATCTTAGGCAAGGATGTAACAGAGGTTGCTTGCCGGATCTCTAAAGAGGCAGACACCGCGGCTACCCCGCCCTCCAACCCCTCTCCGCTCAGTGAGGCCGGAGGGTAGGGTGCTGCAGTTCTGCCATTCACTTGGATGCCTTCGCGGAAAAGAGGTTGGTTCGGAAAGCTTGCCGTTTGAAACTAGTACGGGGTGTTAGAACCAGAGCGATAGCGTTGAAATCATTTCCGGTTGATGAAGGCTGATGTCAAGCGAAGGTCCCGGAGGGACTTGCGAAAATAGCCCGGAGTTTCCAACGCCGGTGTGCTCCCATGCCCCAAGAGCCGCGTCCCGGCAGGACGCCTGAATTCGGACAAGTTGAAGGCCGGGTTCAATCGTGCCTGCGGCACGACATTCCAAAACACCGTCGCGCCCCGCCAGTCAACTGGCGGGCGATTTTCGCGAGTCCCTCCGGGACCATGACAACATGAATTGAAAGCTGGTGAGCTAGAAGCTTGCCGTTCCCCCCTGCTACACTCATCCGTTTGCGTAGAGACGTAGCGAGCTACGTCTCTACGGATTGATTTTGAGGAGGTCCCTTCATGCGGCGACTTTTTCTTTCCCTTCTTGTTCTTGCATTTACTCTTCCAACTCTTGCTCAGGCCAAGCATCCTTTCACCTTCGAAGACATGATGAAGCTGAAGCGTGTGGGCGAGCCCGTGGTCTCGCCCGACGGCAAGTGGGTGATCTTCAGCGTGGTCGATCTCGAGGCCAACACCAAGACGCCACACATCTGGATCGTGCCCACGGCCGGGGGGCAGGAGCGGGAGATCATCGCCGATCAGGATGCGGACCGTCCGCGCTGGGCGCCGGATGGCAAGCGCTTCGCGTTCCTCTCGACAAAGGCGGAGGGATCACAGGTTTGGATTGCGGATTTTGATGGCGCCGCCGGAAGCGTGACCTACGTGCACAAACTGACTGACCTAGCCACGGAAGCGGGCGGTGAACTGTGGTCTCCGGACGGCAAGAATATTCTTTTCACCTCCGATGTCTATCCGGAATGCGATGGAACGCCCGCGGACGAGCAAGCATGCAATGAGAAGCGCCTGAAAGATACGGAACAGTCGAAGGTTAAGGCCCAGATTTTCACTCACCTGCTCTATCGGCATTGGAATGCTTACAAAGAGGGCAAGCGCAGTCACATTTTCGTTGTTAGCGCGATGATCGAGAGCGGCTCAAACGCATACGATCAGCTCAGAGGGATTCCTCGCAATCTCACGCCCGGCGACTACGACGCTCCTGTGTTCTCACTCGGTGGGCAGGATGACTACGCCTTCTCGCCCGATGGGCAGGAGATTTGCTACGCATCGAATCACGACAAGAATCCGGCGGCTTCCACCAACAACGATTTGTGGATCGTCCCGGTCAGCGGAGGGACCGCGAAGAACATCACCGCCGACAATCCCGCCAGCGACTCGTCGCCGCTCTATTCTCCCGATGGCCGCTACATCGCCTACCGAGCCCAGCAGCGTCCGGGATACGAGAGCGATCGCTTCCGCCTCATGCTCTACGACCGCAAGACGGGTCAGAAGAAGAATCTGACGGAGGATCTGGACCGCTGGGTCGGGAGTTTTACTTGGTCGCCGAATTCGGTTCGGATCCACTTTGCGGTTGACGAGGAGGGGAGATCAAAGGTCCTCTCGGTTCTGGTTGCAACCGGCCAGCGCCTCGAGTTCTTTCTTCCCATGGGCAGCATGGACGACCTGACCGTTACACCAGACGGAGCTGATCTTCTGTTCACGAACAACTCGATCTTGGAGCCGGTTGCAATTCACCGATACCTGCTCTGCCCTAATGGGAAAGACAATCCGTGTGGTCATCTTCCGACGCCTCCACCATCCCAGCTCACGCATCTGAACGATGCCGTCCTCTCCCAAATCGCCATGTCCGCCCTCGAATCCTTCTGGTTCACTGGCTCTCACGGCGACAAGGTCGAAGGCTTCCTCGTCAAGCCGCCGAACTTTGATGCCTCAAAGAAGTATCCCGTGAAGTTCCTCATCCACGGCGGGCCGCAGGGGGCATGGGGAGACGACTGGAGCTATCGCTGGAATGCCGAGTTGTTCGCGGCGCCGACTTCTGCGACGCCCAGCGGATACGTGGTCATCATGATCAACTTCCACGGCTCGACCGGATACGGGCAGAAGTTCATCGACGCCATCAACGGCGACTGGGGAGGCGCTCCGTTTGAAGACCTGATGAAGGGCCTCGACTACGCGGAGAAGACTTATCCGTTCATCGACAAAAACCGGGAGTGCGCGCTGGGCGCCAGCTATGGCGGATACATGGCCAACTGGATTCTCGGCCACACCGACCGCTTCAAGTGCATCGTGTCGCACGACGGCATGTTCAACGCCGAGTCGGCCTGGGGCACGACTGAAGAACTCTGGTTCAACAACTGGGAGTTCAAAGGCACGCCCTACGACAACCGCGCTGGCTACGAGAAGTGGTCGCCGCACCAGTACGCCAAGAATTTCAAGACGCCGACTCTCGTTATTCATGGCCAGCGCGACTACCGGCTCGATGTGAGCGAGGGCTTCCAGCTTTTCACCACGCTGCAAATGGAGGGCGTCCCCTCAAAGATGCTCTACTTCCCCGACGAAGGCCACTGGGTGCTGAAGCCGCAGAACTCGCGGCTCTGGTACCAGACGGTGAACGACTGGGTGGACCAGTGGACGAAGTGAAGCGGGCGCCGGACCTCAGACCTCGCGTTTCGGCGGATCGTGTGGGGACAGCCGCCCCCGGCTGTCCGCCGAGCGAGGCTCGGCGGGTTTTGGTCACAACGGTGCGCAGCCGGTCATGGTCCCGGAGGGACCCTTGAGAATAGCCCGCCCGTTCACGGGCGGGACGCGAAAGTGGCTTGGAAGGTCGTGCCGTAGGAGTCTGTGTCGTAGCTTCTTTTCTGATGGGTGGTTTCCTTTGGCGACGGGATCGATCGTCGATGCCAGGGCCGTTTCCGGCCTCGCAAGCGGCATTCTGGGTGACGGGCGAGACAGGTTTTGCGTACCTCAACCATATTCCCTGTATACGTATTTCATGATAATACAAATATATACATACATTATGCTAGTACGGTACTGTACGAAGTTACCGGGCCGACCGCTGCTTATGGCTCATCTGCCCAATGGTTGTACCCTTTTGCTTCCCCCGACTCCGACCGGACCTCGGATGCGCACGGGAAGCGTTCCGACCGACGTTGGCGTCGTACCCGTCGAGCCGGTACTCGCGTCGGTGACCGCGGAGGGCAGCAGTTCGAGCGGATAGTCGAGCACGGCGCCCATGCCTGCCGTAACCGCGACGTCTACTTCCAGCGGCGCGCTAAAGCCTCCGGCCGAGGGCACGATGCTTGTCAGGCCGTTCATGTCGGTGGTCGCGCCGCTCTGGCTGACTTGCAGGATCACCGGCATGGCAGGATTGATGGGATTGGTTTCGCCGCCACCACCTGCGGGAGTGGTTCCACCGGGCCGCAGCACGGTGGTCAGAAACACCACGCTGGCTGCGATCACGGAATTTGGCGGCGAAGAAGAATCTGTGACCCGCACCACGACCGGTTGAAACGCCTGGCCGGCGGACACCTGCCCACCTCCGGCCACGGGCCACAAATTCTGGTTGGCAAGCGGCACTGGGTTGGCATAGATAGCCTGGCAAGGGACATTGCCGGGAGCGACACAGGCGCTTACCTGTACCTGCGCCGCGAGTTGCGTAACGGTCAACGTAACCGTGGCGTATCCGGAGGAATTGGTTTGCGCGCTGGCAGCGCTGAGTGTTCCGGAGCCGTGGACCAAGGTGAAATTCACCGTGACATTGTTCTGTGGTGTGCCGTTGCTCAGGGCGCGCGCGGTAAGCGGGAGGCTCACGGTAGCGCCCTGGGCAATCCAAAGATAAGGCGTGGAAACTCCGATGTCCGAAGGCGATTCAGTCGCATAGAGCGTCGCGTTCACCGACTTCGAGGGACTATAGGTTCCCGGGGCCAGGGTCGCGGTAATGGTCGCTACCCCAGAAGCGGCCGGCACAAGCCAGGTGCGGGCGTCTCCAGTCTGGTCGCTGGTGACGGCGCAGGATGACGCGCCGCCGCAGGCCGAAAGTTGCAGGCCGTTGCTGGCGCTCCAACCGATGGTTGTGCCACTGACTGGAGTAACACCGTCGGCTGCCAACACGCGCACATGCGCGGGGTTCGTTGCCTGCGTGCCTACTGGAGTGGGTGGATTCAGTGCGTTGCCGACCAGAATGATGTTGTCGCTGGCGGCCGCCCCGTATGTCAGCGCGTTGGTCATGACGGAAGAGGCGCCGCTTACCGGATCGGCGATGGTGATGTTCTGGAGCCCATCTCCATGCGCGGATGCGGTAATCGTCATCTGGCCGGCGCTGACAGCGACCGGAGTGGCTGCGGTGCTGCCTACGGTGGCGGTCAATCCCGTAGCGAAGCCGGTCCCTTGCACGGTGACCACGCCGCCGTTCACGCCAACGCGCGAGGGAGAAACGGAGTCTGCGTAGAGAACGTGCGCGTGGTAATGGTAATCGGGGCGTCCGTCGCCACGCACATCCGACATTCCGATCAGGAAGTTGGAGGGAGTGGCGACTTGTGCGTCCAGCCGAGTCATGCCGGCGATGGGCTGATTGAACGGAGAAGTCGTAAAGGCCGCAGGGGCCGTACCCTCAGGATCAGACGCGGCCCACATGCCAATCACCGGCTGGGCTTTGAGCTGACTCGCATTTCCAGTTTCATCGAGCGCAGTTACTGCCACCGACAACGTGCGGTTGGCTTGGGCCTTGAGACTCAAGTATGCCACGTCTCCATACCCGTTCAGCGATCCCACCCAGTCGCCTCCTGGAGGCACGGCCGCGGGTGCGACCCAAGTGGACTGACCTTGAGGTACAGGTTGCGCGCTGCCGGCCATGAGAATGTCCTGCTCCACATCGTTGCCGGTGGTGACGGTCACTATGATCGGCGCGAACGATCCCGAGGGCGCAACCGGACCAGGTGAATAGGGGCCGACTCCAGCCGACCATTCTGGATCGAGCCCTTCCACGCTCAACTGATATTGCGCGCCGTTGCCGTTTGGCGGTTTCAGTCCAGCGAGGTCGAAGAAACCTTCTACGGTTTCGGCGTTCGATCCCCACTCGGCAAGGGGATCTCCGAGCGCATCATTGAAGCCGGTTACGGGATTGCCTGCATTGCCGGCGAACAGGAAACCGGAGACCGACGCAGCGGCATACCGGCGCGAGGGCAGACCCGTTGTGGGATCGATCCAGCGGGCTACGACGTTGACGCCCTGCATGGCCTGGGTCCGATTGCCGTGAGAGTCGGTGAACCATACCGAGCCATGGATTCGCGCCGTCGTGGCTGAAAACACCTGCTTGCCGGGGAAGCTCGACTGATTCTGCGCTGTGACCGGGTAGAGACGCGAAAGGGCGGCGACGTCGTCCATCGCCAACTGCAATGGATTGGGGTAACAGAGCGTGATGGGCACGCAATTCCACGGATCGGTGAAGTGCATCACGGGGAATCCTGCGTAATCGTCAGACGTGGGATGCGGCGTGCCGGTGAGCACATTGGGATTGACCTGCGACCAGCCGAGGCCGAGCACGCTGCCAATCACGCGTACCAAACGGTATTCGACATCAGTGAGCTGCGACGACTGCTGCACGCACTGGCCATTGATCACGATCAGAGCATGCTGGTAGGTCGCGAATGCGCCGTAGTTATCGTTGCCTCCGAACACGGCATTGGAGAAGCACTGGCTGGAAGCCCCCGCACCACTTCCCATCAAGGCATCAGTCACGGCGCCGTCGTAGTCGTAGACGATGCCAACGGGAGTGCCGGTCGCGGTTGGTTGAATGTCGGGGGGCATGGAGATCGTGCCGTCCGCATTCACGATGACGTTGGCGCCATTCACATCTTCGGCGAGCCGGCCGCCGCTGGTGGCGGCGACCGCCGCTGTGGGGACGGAGGTCCAGGGGTTGAAGGCGCTGGCGACGAAAGTGTTCGCGGCGGCGTTGGGCAGGATGGAACTGAGATCGCCCTGATCCGTGTAATACGTGATCAGTCCCTGCGGCCAGACCAGGGGCTGGCCGGTCGTGGTCGAGTCGAAGTAAGTGGTGCCGGCAACACACTTGGGGCCGCCGGCGCGGGAAATCATGGTGAAGAGGAAAATGATCGCCGCCGACAGGGCCAGCCTGAGGAGAAATGAGCGAGCAGTAAATGCCATGCTGGTTGCCATGGTCACCTCTTTTGATTGCAACTCATTCCTCCTCACTGGCCCGCCGTACCGCCAAGGCGAAGTCGCTCAAACGTGCGCGCGACTTCCCACCCAGGACGGGATCCGCTCGGAACGCTGATAGATGTTGCGCCGAAAGCAAGACACGGCCCCACGCATCGACGGTGAAACGCCCCATCTCGCCGGCGACGCAACTGGTGAGCCCCAGCTTGCTCGGGGGATAGAGGAAAAGAAGGACACGTTCGCCGACGCGGTAGCGCTGTCCGCCCGACCATAGGCCGATCCATTGCGAGATGGTCAGATCCTCTCCCGGCGTGGCTCCGCGAATCGCGTTCTCAATGTGGAAGGTGATGGCCACGGTCTCTAGCGCTTGCCGGTTGTTCGCGGAACGGCGCGCGACAGCAACTACGGTGCCCGAAAAAATAGTGCCCGCCGCGCGAGCGATCGGGGGGAAGTCGATCGTGCCCGGCGGGGTTACAGGCAACGGGTGGCGGAGCGAGTCAATGGTCGGAGGTTGAACTAATCGTGGCGGAAGCGGGATTGCGAATTCGGGCGCAGGATTGGCGCGACCAGACTGGCCGCGCAGCAGGACTGGCGCCAGAATCAGAATCGAAATCGCGAGCAGACAAGAGCAACTTCTCCCATACATGGGGAGACCTCAGAATGTGACGTTTGCTCGGAGGGAACCGGGAAACAGGTCAGCCTAGTCCGGACGGAACTACAAAAGCTGTGACAGATGTCACAACGGCCTGTGGATTTCGGGGCTAAAACATGCGTTCTTCTCAGAACGGCGAAACCCGCCAGAGCACTCTACTTTGCGGGTCGAGGCGGAACGCCGAATTCCTAGAAGTTATTGGCCACGCTCGGCATAAGTCCCTTTTGAGAAACTTTGAGATCTTTTGAGGGCGGCTTTTAGGACATTCGACCAACATACAAGGTAGCGTTCGTCCCGGCGGGAAGAGCGGGAGCGCAGAATTGGGCGGTTGTACCACCTGCTGTCAGATCTGCCCGATCAACTTCCTGTGAATCCAGCGATCTAAGGCCCAGAAGGGCGTCCATGCCTGATGCCGATGGATCTGTAACGCGAATGCCAACGCGGACACTATCGACACAGCATGCGCCCAAGATCAGAAGGCTCTTTGGAGTCGCACCTGGGCTCAAAATGGGGAGGAAGGATATGTGGTCGAGAAGTCTCTGGATTGCTGTTCTGGTATGTGCAGGTTCTTGCACAGGATGGGCGCAGATGACGGACCGCACGCTCGCGCCTAACACCGCCGGCGTGGGCATTGCCAAGTCTCTGCAGGATGAAACCGGCGCCGGACGCGGTGACATCATGACTTGGAATTCGTCCATTTTCATCATTAACCGCGATCCCTTTCGATCGATCCGTCGCGGACGCCAGCTTTTTCAGAGGAAATTCACGCGCCTGCAGGGCCAGGGGGGAAATGAAGGGGATGGTGTGGGGGACCTCAATACGAATAATGCGATTGGGGCCGGACTCGCGGACAGTTGTGCGCTATGCCACGGGCGCCCCAAGGGGTCGGCAGGGTCCGGTGGCAACGTTGCCACCCGGCCAGACAGTCGGGACGCTCCGCATCTGTTCGGCCTGGGTCTTAAGGAAATGCTTGCCGATGAGATTACGACCGATCTGCGAAACATCCGTCAGCAAGCCATGGTTCGTGCCGCAAGACGAGGGCAGCCCGTGACTTTGCCTTTGAACAGCAAAGGAATCAACTATGGAAGCATCACGGCAAGCCCATCCGGCTCGGTAGATTATTCTCAGATCCAAGGTATCGATTCCGATTTGCGGATCAAGCCGTTCTTTGCCGAAGGCAGCACGATTTCCATGCGCGAATTTATTGTGGGAGCGCTGCACAAGGAAATGGGCATTGAGGTGAATGATCCGGACCTGACGAACGCCAGCGCGGGGCTGAAAGTAGTGACTCCCGCCGGCATGGTTCTGGATGGAACGCAGGACAAGATTAGTCCGCCACCCGCACCGGATGCGGAAACCGGCCAGTATGAAATGGATTCAGCCATCGTAGACCACCTGGAGTTTTATTTGCTGAACTATTTCAAAGCCGGGCTGGGCAAGCAGGATGACACTACGGCTCGAGGGCGAAGGGTATTCAATCGGATCGGCTGCAGTTCTTGCCACGTCGCCGACTTGCAGATCAATCACGACCGCCGCGTTGCCGACCTGGAAACGGATTACGACCCGGTGAACGGAAACTTCAATAATCTGTTCGCTACGGCCACAGCCCTGATCAAAACCTGGGATGATGGCAGCGGGTATCCGGTTCTGAAACAACCGCAAGGGGATCCATTCCTGGTGAAAAATATCTTCACCGACTTCAAGCGGCATGACTTGGGGCCAAATTTCTACGAGCGGAATTACGATGGCACCGTGCAAAAGCAGTTTCTGACGCGGGCGCTTTGGGGAGCCGGCTCCACTGCGCCTTACGGGCACGATGGCCGCAGCATGACACTGGACGATGTCATTCTGCGCCATGGAGGGGAATCCCAGGCCTCGCGCGACGCGTACGCGAGACTGACCGGGGCTGAGTCGGACGCCTTGCAGAAATTCCTGAACTCTCTCATGCTGTTTCCTCCGGACGACACTGCGTCGACTCTCGACCCAGGAAACCGCAGTACACCTAATTTCCCGCAGTTCGGGCACGGCAGTATCAAACTAACCGTGTTGTTCAATGACCCAAGCGATCCGGAGTAGACGTTAGGCGAAACGACTTGGCCCGCAGCTTCCGTAGCGAGCCTCACCGCCACGGCGCGAACTGTGTTTGAGGGGGATCCCCAAGAATCCGCCTTGGATACGAACCTTCCGCATCGCAAACTCTGCAATGCGGTGCGGAGGGTTCATGGGGAAATAGCGCAGACAATTCTTGACTGTGACGTCTCTTGGAATGCTGGGGGGTGCCGCTGCGCTCAAGGATCGCTTTCACCGGAAGACAAGAGAGAGGATCCAACCGTTGGAACTTTAGCCCCAGCGGTAAACTGTTTCGTCTCTGCCGCAGACTGATATCGCAGACGCTACAATGCGGTGCGGAGGATTCATGGCGAAATCGCGCAGACAATTCTTGACTGTGACATCTCTTGGAATGCTGGGTGCAGCGGCTGCGTTGCGCAGTCCGGGACAGAATCCCGCGGATTTGCCACCTGGGGCGCCGCCAGCGTTTGGAGCGGGGCCGGCGGTGGGACCAGAAGTATCCACTGCCACCTTCGCGGAGGCGGAGAAGTTAGTGCAGTTTGAAATGACTGCCGCCGAGCGCGTCGTGGCCGCAGGTAGTTGGCGCAAGACGATGGCGGCGCTCTACGAGCGGCGTACCGGTCCCCGCAAAGTGGCGTTGGAATCGACGCTCGCGCCCGCGACGCGGTGGAATCCCGTTCTGCCAGGCCAGAAGGCGGGACCGGACCGCGAGCGGTTTGTGCGCAGCAACATCGATCCCGGTCCATTACCCGCGCGCGACGAAGATATTGCGTTCGCCCCGGTGACCCAGCTTTCCCGTTGGATCGAAACGCGAAAACTCACCTCGGAGCGGCTGACTCGTATTTACCTGAAGCGGCTGGAAGAGTTTGATCCCAAGCTGCACTGCGTGATCACGCTCACGCGCGAGTTAGCGCTGAAGCAGGCTAAGCAGGCGGACGAAGAAATTGCGGCGGGCAAGTATCGCGGACCGCTGCACGGCATTCCGTGGGGCGGCAAGGATTTGCTGGACACTGCAGGAATCCCGACTACCTACGGCGCAGAGCCTTTTCGCAACCGCGTGCCCAACGAAGACGCGGTGGTGGTGAAGCGGTTGCATGCGGCGGGAGCGGTGCTGGTGGCCAAGCTCAGCCTGGGAGCGCTGGCGCTGAATGACATCTGGTTCGGCGGGCAGACGATGAATCCGTGGCTGCTGGAGGAAGCCTCGTCGGGGTCGAGCGCGGGGCCGGGCGCGGCCACGGCCGCGGGATTGGTGGGCTTTGCGGTCGGCAGCGAGACCGGGGGGAGCATTGTCAGCCCGTCCATGCGGTGCGGCATTACCGGCCTGAGGCCCACCTACGGACGCGTGGCGCGCACCGGCGCGATGACTCTGTGCTGGTCGCTCGACAAGCTTGGTCCCATGACCCGCAGCGTCGAAGACGCCATGCTGGTGCTGCACGCGATTACAGGGCCGGATGCCGGCGACGTGGACAGCGTTCCCAGCCGCCTCGACTTCGACGCGGGCGCGAAAGTCGCAGGCCTGCGCGTGGGTTATTTCCCCAAATGGCTGAATGAGAATCCGGCAACAGCTGTGGACCGCGCTGCCGTCGATGGAGTGAAGAAAGTGGGGATGGTTCCGGTAGAGGTCTCGATTCCCGACTGGCCGTATGACTGCCTCAATCTGATTCTGTTCGCCGAAGGGGCGGCGGCGTTTGAAGAGTTGACCCTTAGCGGTGGGCTCAGGGAACTCAAGGCCCAGGTGCCCGACGCGTGGCCGAATATCTTTCGGCAGGCGCGTTTCCTTTCGGCGGTCGATTTTGTGCAGGCGGACCGCTTGCGACGCAAAGTGGCGGAAGAAATGGCGCGGCTGTTTTCCGACGTGGATCTGCTGCTGGTGCCCTCGCTGCGCGATGAGATGCTGACCATCACCAACTTCACCGGACACCCGGCCCTGGTGGTGCGGGCGGGGTTTGTCGAGGTGGCCAAGGCGCGGAGCGATTGGGCGCCGGACCCGGATCATCCGCTGCCGACCTTTTCCCCGCCGCGCCGCGTGCCGCACGGCGTCACGCTGATCGGGCGACTGTTCGAGGAAGGCGCGATGGTGAGCGCGGGACTGGCGCTGGAGCGCGCGTTCGGCGTGGTGGGAGAGCGGCCGCCAGGATTCTGAGGCGCGCGGATTCGCCCCAGTGTAGCGGCGGGAGGCGCCTCGGCCCTAGGAAGTTGCGGAATCAGGCCACAACTGTATCCATCACCGTGAAACTATGCATCACCGTGAATGTGTGCATCACCCCGGAAGTATGCGTCACCGTGGAAGTGTGCGTCACCGTGCCGAACTGTGCGTCACGGTGGAAGAGCGGCCCTTCCAGGGCCGCGTAAGGCGTGTGGAATCAGCGTGGGCTTCAGCCCCTGTGGTCGCTCTTCCTAGATCGATTGCGTTTTTCCGCAGCCTCCTTAGTGGACAGATGGCAGAACCGCATGCCCGCTCGACCCGAGCAGCCGGCCCAACCAACTTCTGCGGTGATGGTGATGGGTTGTTCCGTGCCGGGTGCCCGCAACCGTGGCTCAGACGTTTATTCGTTTCTCCCTCGGTTGCCGGGCCATCTTCTGTTCTGGGACCGAATTACAGGGTGACGGCAATTGCTTGATGCAGGACTGGTTCCCAGGGGCATTCCTCTTCCTCCATCCTGTGAACCGCTGCTTGTGTCTTATGGCCGGTACCGGAGTCGTTTACCCACACGACCTTGAATCGGGCTCGCCTCTCTCCATATTGGACCCCGATCAGGTCTCCAGATCTTAGTTCGTGATTGATTCCCGACAGGAGTGCTCCACTGCGGCTTACGTTTCGCGCAAAGGCGTCTTGCGCAAACTGCTCATGCTGGGCAGTAAAACCCCATATGCGAACAGGAAGCTCGACCTGGACACGGGGCTCTCCGCGGCGTTCAACCATGAGGCGTCCTGATGACTGAATTTCTAGTTCACGGCTACAACCTTCGAAGTGGGGCTCATGCACCTTGAGCACCAGTCTCACGTTTGCAGCTAAAGTCTTGACTGACAATGATCTGCCGGTTGGGGAGGAAGAGCGGCTGTCCCAATTCATGAAATCTTGTCCGTTTTCGAGACAGTGTGGACCTTCTGTGGGCAGGTCAACTCGAGCCACAGCCACAGGAGGCGCGCTCGCGGCCCCACTTTCCAGAGAATAATTGTGCCATTCGCTCGCAAAAAAGGAATCATTTAGTTTGAACGCGAAAATTCAGAAGACGGCGGACAGATGAGATTACGGGAGTACCTGATGGGCGGTCGGCACACGCATTGTTCTTTACGGTTCTCTATATTATTGTTCAGGGCGACGTGCCGGAAACGAACCGAAAGCGGCCAGCACCTAATGCTTCTCACACGCGGCCAGAGGTTCGTTGATCATCCGGGACAATAGGCTGATGAGATAACCGTGTCGGCTCCTAACGAGCGAGTAGACTTGGTAGCGCTCAAGCGACCAAGGCTCGGAGGAAAGGAGCCGAGCGATGACGATTATAGGATGCGATTTGCACACACGCTATCAGCAGATTGCGATGCTGGACACGGATACGGGAGAGTTGGTAGAGCGGCGTCTGGAACACGAGAGTGGAGAGGCGCGAGCTTTTTATGCAGCACTTTCGGGTGGGGTGCGAGTGGGGATCGAAGCCACCGGGCACACGCACTGGTTCGAGGCCATGCTGGCAGAACTGGGGCACGAGCTGTGGATGGGAGATGCGGCCAAGATTCGGGCGTCGGTGGTGCGCAAGCAGAAGACGGATGCGCGGGACGCGGAGCATTTGTTGAATCTGTTGCGCGAGGACCGATTTCCCCAGATCTGGCGGCCATCGCCGGCGGAGCGGGATCTGCGGCAATTAGTCTGGCACCGGCAGAAGCTGGTGTGGATGCGAGGTGCGGTGAAGAACCAACTGCACGCGCTGGCCATGGGCGAAGGAGTGTGCCGCAAGCAGAAGCTGTTCACGGCGAAAGGGCGCAAGGAACTGGAGGGCCTGGCGCTGGGCCCGTGGGCCAGTTATCGGCGGCAGGAGTTGCTGCGGATGTTCGATGAGTTGGCGGCGGCGACGGCGCAACTGGATGTGGCGGTAGAGCAAGCCGCAAAAAATCAGCCGCTGGCGGTGAGGTTGATGACGCATCCGGGAGTGGGACCGGTGACATCGCTGGCATTCGTGCTCATCATTGGGCCGGTAGCACGTTTCGAACACAGTAAACAGGTGGTGAGTTATCTGGGGTTGAATCCGCAGGAACACAGTTCGGGGGGAAAACAGCGGTTGGGATCGATCAGCAAGCAAGGCAATCCGATGATGCGGTCGTTGTTGGTGGAAGCGGGTCATACGGCGGCGCGCTTCGATCCCGCACTGAAACGCATGTATCAACGTTTGAAGTTTCGCCGTGGAGCCTCGGTAGCGAAGGTCGCCGTGGCTCGCAAGCTGGCCGTGAGGATGTACTGGATGCTGCGCAGCACGGCGGATTACGCGCAGCTGGTTCGCATGCAAGGCAGCCCGTGGGCCACCCTGGTGGACAACCGTCCATCGCTGGGCTGATTGGGCGCCTTGCCTCCCCGGACAGTCGGGGAGTCTGAACAACGAATCATGGGGCCAGAGACCGAATAGATGGTTGGTGGAACTAGCTTCCACCGCAGGATTCCGAAAGCGAGCTTCAGTCGCGTGAGCAAAAGCAAGATCAAAAGCTTTCTAATCAGTAAGAATCAAAAACTCGAGTTCAGCACCCGTGCAACCAAACCTGAACTCAGACACTCGACGTGTCTCTTGACAACGCCGACAAGGTTATTAGATGGGCGCCTTGCCTCCCCGGACAGTCGGGGAGCCTGAACAACGAATCATGGTGCCAGAGACCGAATAGATGGTTGGTGGAACTAGCTTCCACCGCAGGATTCTGAAAGCGAGCTTCAGTCGCGTGAGCAAAAGCAAGATCAAAAGCTTTCTAATCAGTAAGAATCAAAAACTCGAGTTCAGCACCCGTGCAACCAAACCTGAACTCAGACACTCGACGTGTCTCTTGACAACGCCGACAAGGTTATAGAGGGTGGCCCACCCTTCGGTTTTGGTTTTGCTCTCCGGTCACACGGCTGTGGGGTGCCCCATCCTTGCGTTTCTTGCAAGGGTGGGAGGCGATGCTGCCGATGCGTTTTCGTTTGAGCCGTGGGGACGGAAGTCTCATGATGCCATCACTCCGTCTCCCACCCTTCGCGAAAAGCACGCGAAGGATGGGGCACCCCACTGTATTGGTGGTGCCAACCGAAATCAAAAGAATGGGCCAGCCCAGCCTCAGGTGAGGTGGCTCAAATGTGGGCCAGCCCCCCGCATCGGAGGTGTAGGCGTTCTGGAAATTGAAGCCCGGCAGATAGGAGTACTGCGTCGTCGTCCCGATCAGCCGCCCCATGTTGTCCCTTCGTCTGCGCTCAGGGCAGGCACCGGCAAAGACGTAAGTCCCGGTCGGGTCGCTCACCTGCTGCGCCTTGCCAATTAGGTCGCAGACGCGGCCAAAAACTAGCAACTGAATCCCTAAACACAACAAAGCCGGGCTGGTTGACCCGGCTTTCCGTTTGGAACTGGTACGACCGATCTTGTTTCGACGGCCGACCCAGCATGTCGAGATCACGGAACTTCCGCTCTGACCCTATGCCTTATCAGCCACGACGCTGGGTTTTCTCGCGCTGCTCAAACCCGCGTCTCATGTTGCGGTCGCGGGGTCACCGGCCCGCGGGCGCACGCATCTGTTACATCACCATTGCAAGGGCCTCCAGTTCATGCATCAGGACGGGCAGAGCGCACCCCGCCATCTCGACGCGACCGGCAGCGTCCAACGCTGCCTTGGGCGAAACCCCATAGCCACGGCCCATCAGGAACACCTGGAGCAGTTCGGCGGCCTCGTAGGAGTCAATCATGCCACCCTGAAGCAGATCGTTCCGCAGTGCCGCTAGCTCGGTCATCGTGAATCTGTCTTTGTCATTCATCGCTTTGTCAATCATGGCCGTCATCACCTCCGACTCCGACCTTTTGCGTTCTTGCCTACTTAGACTCATCGGCACCTGTTGAAGTTGCATGCAATTCTTTTGCCGTAGTTATGCTGTCTTTCCTGTACGGTCCCCCAAACCTCTGTTAATGGATTTAACCCTTGTGGATGTCGAAAGTTGCGGTCAACATCGGCCGGTCGTCGCGGCCTGCTGGTGTTTCTTTTGTACCCAAAGGTAATCTCAAGATTGACACAATGTGTCGGTTTTCGGACGGGTTATGTGAAACGCGGCCTAAAACAAAACAGAGCGCTCCGCCTTTAAACCGACGAGCGGCAGGTCGATCCCAATTAGAAGCCATCTCATAATGAACCGAAGGAGTAAGCTGCGTGTCCCCTCAGGGGCTAAAGCCCGCATTATTTGGGACTCCGAGCGGCACGGCTGAAGCCGTGCCCTTCCCAAAACCATTCATGGGATAGCTTCTAGATAAAATGGGCAACGCAATGGCCGAGGGAGGAACACCGAGTATTCTTCGACCCGGAAGGACGCCCGGCGGGATTGAATGGACAGCGAACGAACATGAAAATATTGAAGGTGTCTCTGTAGCACTTCTCGTGGTCGCAGCGTTGGGAACGGTCAGCAGCCTCCTGCTGATTCGGCGAGGGTTCCGCGCCACGACGACGCCCTCAGCCTGGGAGTCGGTCCTGGCCCGAACCATGCGAAGTCTGTCTGTTCCTGCACGCGAGCGGAATCAGAAAAATCCATTTGCTGCGACTCCGGATACTCTGCAGCAAGGCCGGGAATTGTTTCTCACACAGTGCGTCGCCTGTCATGCAATCGACGGCAGCGGGACGACGCCAATGGGGCTGAATCTTTATCCCCGAGTGCCCGATCTGCGGGCGCCTGCCACCCAAAATCTCAGCGACGGCGAAGTCCACTACATTATCGAAAACGGAGTCCAACTCACGGGAATGCCCGCTTGGGGAAATCCGCATCTGGAATCGTCCGGCAACAGTTGGAAACTTGTTCTTTTCATTCGAAGCCTTCGACCGCTCACCGGAGAAGAACGATCGCAACAAGCGACCGCCGCCGGCTCGGCACACTACGTGGGCTCGCAGGCCTGCGAGAAATGCCACGCGGAAATCCATGCCCGCTGGAAGAAGACGCCGATGGCCAACGTGGTGCGCGACCCGCGCACGCATCCAGACGCCATCATTCCAAATCTCGCAACCAACAACGTTGCCCGGTTCACCCAGGATCAGGTTGCTTTCGTTTACGGCAGTCTCTGGAAGCAGCGCTATTTCACCAAGATTGGCGACGATTATTTTCCGTTGCCGGTGCAGTGGGACGTCGGCAACCACACGTGGCGTCCTTACATGGTTCCGGCGAAGGGTGGGGATTGGTGGGCATCCCTCTATCCTCCGGATAACATGAAGCGGCCCACAGGGCCGACGTGCGATGGCTGCCATTCCGTCGATTACAACATCCAGACCAAGCAGGTCGCGGAATGGAACGTCGGGTGCGAGCGCTGCCATGGACCGGGAAGCGAGCATGTGGCGCATCCCTCTCGCGGCAACATTGTCAATCCGGCGCAAATGGACGCTGTGGCAGACAATGACACCTGCATCCAGTGCCATTCCCAGGGACAGCCCTTGACCAACCCGATCGAGGGAAAATATTACGACTGGCCGGTGGGCTACCACGTAGGACTAAGGTTGCAGAACTACTGGAAACTTGAGGACTGTACGCTCGGTCAAACCACCTTCTACTATTTCCCGGATTGCACGGCGCACAAGAACCGTATGCAGGGCAACGACTTTGCGCAGAGCGTCATGTACCGGGACGGCGTCACCTGCTCCTCTTGCCATGACGTGCATGGCACGGCAAACTACGCTCAATTAAGAAAGCCCGCGAACCAGATCTGCCTGGATTGCCACGGGCCTTCGTCCGCGAACGGGCCCCACACTGCCACGCTCGCCGAACACACGCATCACAAAGACGGCAGCGCCGGAAGCCAGTGCGTTGCCTGTCACATGCCGGCAATCGAGAGTGAAGGCATTCCAGGCGCGATGGTTCACGCCCACACGTTCCGATTCGTCGCCCCGGCCATGAACGACAAGTACAAGATCCCCGATCCATGCACTTTATGTCACACGGACAAATCGACGGCTTGGGCCGAAGAGGCGATGAGCCATTGGCCCGAGCGCTCTCCGTGGCGCTAAGACTGCCTCACACGGGCTCCAGCACTTTATCCTGAACCTGCGCAACCAGGCTGTCGAACTGCGCATGATCGAGGCAGAGGGCGTGCTGGCCGTAGCGGGCTTCTTTGCCCACGACGTGCCAGTAGGGCATCCAGCAGAACTGCTTGCCTCCCGCCCCGGCTTCGAGCACGACCAGGAACGGATAGAGCGTTACTTCTTCTTCCTCCTCCCCGAGCCAGGACTCCAGTTTTTCGGGAAGATGCGCGGACACAACCTTGAAGTCTCCGTCGCCGGCGCCCAGCTGAAAGTCTAGAGTCACGTGCAACTCGCGCGTTCCTCCGCAGGCCGGACATTCTTCCGGAGCCATGTTTGAGAAGTCGTGCAAAGTGTCGAAGAGCTTGTGATGGGCGGAATATTTCTTATGACATTGAATGCAGTAAAAGTATTGTGCAGCCACGTCGGGACCTTCCTTTCCTGGAAATTGGGTTTCCGGAATTCGGGCATCCGAAGTTCAGCCGCAAACTTGCCCGCAGCCGCCCGTGCTAAGGCTCGACGGTGGCCTCATCGATCAGCATGATGGGGATGTCGTCCTTCACCGCGTAGACCCGGTGGCACTGCTTGCACTTCAAACTCTCCGGGCTTTCGCGGTACTCGAGCGCCTGCTTGCACGCCGGACAAACCAGAATTTCCAGCAGTCCTTTGGCAATCATGACGTTTGCATTGTACGACATGGGCTGGGCGGGGCATGTGATGGGGCTCACAACCATTCACCAAGGAGACACAGAGGCACTGAGAAAACAGACCAATGGCAATTTACCGCCGAGATCGCTGCGGGTTCTTGGATTCCATTTTCTCGGTATTTTCCGTGTCTCAGTGCCTCCGTGGCGAATGCTCTTTGCGGCAATTGCGATAGAATTTCCTCGGAGCCCGAATGCCCGCTATTATTCTCGACGGAAGCAAAATCGCGCAAGATATCCGTGGCGAAGCCGCAGCGGAAGTGAAAACCATGGCCGCTGCGGGGGTGCGTCCTGGGCTGGCCGTCGTCCTGGTCGGCCACAACCCGGCTTCCGAAATCTATGTGCGCGGCAAAGTCAAAGCCTGTGAGGAAGTCGGCGTTTACAGCGAAAAGCTTACGCCGCCCGAATCCGCCACTACCGTCGAGCTGCTGGCGCTGATTGCGGATCTCAACCAGCGCGACGATGTCGACGGGATTCTGGTACAGTTGCCGCTGCCCGCCCACGTCGATGCCAAGAAAGTACTGATGGCGGTGGATCCGGCCAAGGACGTCGATGGATTCCATCCCGTGAACGTCGGCTTCCTTTCTACACAGCGTCCTGGGCTGGTTCCATGCACGCCCGCCGGAGTCCTGGAGATCCTGAAGCGCAGCGATATTCCCATTGCCGGACGGGAAGCCGTAGTCGTGGGGCGCAGCGACATCGTGGGCAAGCCGGCCGCCATGTTGCTGCTGAATGCGAACGCCACGGTGACCGTATGCCACTCGAAAACGTACGACCTGCCAGGCGTGTGCCGGCGTGCGGACATTCTGGTGGCCGTGATCGGGCGCGCCGGGATGATAACCCGGGATTTCGTCAGACCGGGCGCGACGGTGATCGATGTAGGGATGAATACCGTTACCGATCCGGCGGAATTCCGGCGGTTTTTTGCCGGCAACGCGAAGAGGGAAGAGAGCTTCCGCAAGAAAGGATCGACGCTGATCGGCGATGTGCATCCCGAAGTCGCCGAAATTGCCGGAGCGATCACTCCCGTGCCGGGCGGAGTGGGCCCGCTGACCATCGCCATGCTGATGTTCAATACGGTGAAAGCAGCGAAGATGCGGCGGGGAAACCGCGTGCCGGAGCTGTCCCGCGTATGAAACTCCACCACGAAGTCACACAGAAGAACCAAGAAAGAAAAGAAAGCTTTTCTCCGTGCCTCGGTGCCTCCGTGATGAAAATGTTCTTTGGAGCCTTATGCTGAAAGTTGGCCTCACCGGAGGCATCGCCGCCGGCAAGTCGGTTGTAGGAGAGATGTTTGTGGCGCTGGGCGCGTGTCTGGTTCAGGCGGACCGCATCGCGCACTCGCTCATGCAGCCGGGGGAAGCAGTCTATAACGAGGTCGTGCGCCATTTTGGCCGCGAGATTCTCAATCCCGATGGCAGCGTCAACCGGGCCAAACTGGCCGAAGTTGCGTTTGGCCCGGCTACGGATGCCGAGGGACAACGCGCGTCGCGCATCGAGGAACTTACCCGCATCGTGCATCCCGTGGTCATCCGCAGTCAGGATGAGTGGATGCAGGCCATGGGCATACAGGATCGGCATGCCGTGGCGATCATCGAGGCGGCGCTGATTCTGGAAGCTGGGCTTCGCGAGCACTTCGGCCGGCTGGTGGTTGTGACCTGCAAGGCGGAGCAGCGGGTCGCACGCTTCGCCGCGCGTCAGAAGATCGACCTTGAGACCGCGCGCAAGGAGGTCGAGCGCCGCATGGCCGCGCAACTGCCTGACGAGGAGAAGATCAAGGCCGCCGATTACGTGATCGACAACTCTGGCGCTATCGAGAAGACGCGCGAACAGGTGCGCCTGGTGTGGCAGAAGCTGCGTGCCGAGGCGTGAGGTGACTCCACTCGGAAATCCTCACGATCTCATTCGACTAACACTTCAGTAAAGAACTGGGGGCCCCCGTCGCAACGACATTCCGACAGTTCCGGATGGGACTAAATAAGAAGTTTACCGGATCGGCCAACTCAACGACATTACGTTTCTCTCGCAATTCGACTCCTTGTACAACCAAACAGCACGACCGCCCGCGATCTTGTTCAGAGCATCAAGCACCGTGGTGTTGGTCAGAGTGACGATGTCTTGTGGTGTGCTTGGCTGCGGTAGCTGCGCGAAACCCAACTCGGGACCATACACAATAAGGTGCAGCGCTCTCAACTGGTCGCTCACTTCCGGAGCATCGAAAAGTGCTGACGAAGCCTTATTCATTGGCTCTTTGCGCGAAAATTGAAATTCTCGCACCACTGATCTCAACAGGGGTGGTACGGAGGGGCCGTTATGAACGACGAGACCATCACCGGTTTGGAACCAACTAAGCTGGTGGCCCGTTGATGCCAGTTTCTCAAGCGCATCCTGCACATTGCCCCTGAATTCTGGAAATTTCTCGGAAGCCTGCTCACAGCCATCATTCACAATCGCTATCCCACCCGAGATAACTGCGCCCCTGAAGACAGTCAGCAGGTAGTTGGAGAGGGGGGTCTCTTCTGCCGCCACCGACACAGGTCGCTTTAGCGGTGACTTAGGCACGCCTCGCCGGCGTGTGTGATTTGCGCAGACGAAATTCGGCCCTTCTGTCGAGGTGTCTTTGGAGTGATAGAGGAAAGGTTGCAATTGGGTGGCGAAAGGAGGCAAAACAATGCGTCGCTTGGAGGCTGAACCGAATACTACGTCTGCACTTACGGTTTCGTTCGAGGAATTTCCCAGGACCAGGTACGAGTGAGCAATGGCTGGCTCCCACCATAAGGCGGCCAACGTGGTCGATTTAAACTCTCGGCCTTCCAGTAACGGAACGTCAAGATTGCCGAGCCCGTGAAATCCGCGAATCGTGACATGCCCTGCCACCGCCTTTGGGGGGCCGCTGTACTCAATCGCTATACCCCCAGGTGTCTCCTCGATCGCTTCCGTTGCAGGGGAGTCGGCTTGCGCCGTTGACACAACCGCCAGCACGCTGACATAAAGAAGGGTTAGCAGCGATAAGGGTACAAGCTTAAGGGCCGAGAAATGCTTTGCTTGCATGGGGCTTTCTCCTGAAAGAGATTTCAGCGCTGATGCGGGCCCAAGAGAAGGCCACAATGTCTCACGATGGCGAGTCAAGCGAAAATAACTTTTTTGTTTTTAAGAAATCAGGAACAGGGGCTTGGGGCTAGTGACGGAGAGACGATTGCAATCAAAGTGAGCTACTCCCTATGCTCCGTGCAGCGTGCTTAGTGCTGGGGCATTGTTTAGAATCAATTCAGGGACCTTTCTATCTCCCGACATCGTACTTACCTTTGGATGGTTTGAAATTATGAAAGTCATGCGGCCTTTGTTTTTTGCGCTGGCCCTTGCTGGCGCGTTCTTCTACTTCACGACCTGGCGTTCGAACTCGCAGGGCGAATTTCATCCCACGACCTGGCTCAGCCACCCGGCGCGGGTGGAGATTACCGAGGCGGCGCCGAACGAGTCGCTCGATGGCGAAGAGCAGAACAATATCTCCGTCTACAAGAAAAATATTCCGTCGGTGGTGAACGTCACCTCGCGCGCCATGACATTCGATTTTTTCTACGGTCTGGTGCCGCAGGAGGGGCAAGGTTCGGGATTCGTGATCGACAAGGAAGGGCACATTCTCACGAACTATCACGTGATCGCCGATGCGCGGCAGGTGGAAGTCACGATGCACAACCGCAAGAAATATAAAGCCACGGTGGTGGGCACCGATCCGCCGCACGATCTGGCGGTGATCCAGATCAAAGCGCCGGATCTGATTCCCGCCGTGCTGGGCGATTCGAAAAACCTGCAGGTCGGGCAAAAAGTGTATGCCATTGGCAATCCGTTTGGCCTGGCGGGAACAATGACGCGGGGAATCGTCAGCTCGATCCGGCCGGTGCGCGAGCCGAACGGCGCCTGGATTGACGAAGCCATTCAGACCGACGCGGCCATCAATCCCGGCAACTCTGGCGGGCCGCTGATGAACTGGCACGGCGAAGTCATCGGCATCAACACCATGATTCTCTCGAATGTCGGCCAAAACGCGGGCATTGGCTTTGCCATTCCCATCAATACCGCGAAGGCCGTGCTGAACGATCTGATGACGCTGGGCCGGGTGCGGCGTCCCGCGCTGGGCGTGCGCACGATTCCGATCAGCCCCGAACTGGCGGAGGAAATCGGCTTGCCTGTCAACTATGGGTTGCTGATCATTCAGGTGACTCCCGGGGGGTCCGCCGACCAAGCGGGGCTTCGCGCCGGCACGGAACGGGCCTACCTGGGGAATACTCCCATCATGCTGGGTGGAGACCTGATCGTGGCTATCGACGATCAGAAAGTGCAAGATGAGGATGATCTCTCGCAGATGATGAACAACCACCGCGCCGGAGATACAGTAAAGATAACCATCTACCGGAACAAGAAAAAGATGGACGTGAGCGTGTCGCTGGGCGAGGCGCGGCAGCAGGTGTGAAGGCAGCTGTCAACTCTCAGCTGTCAGCTAAGAAAGGCCGGACAGCGAGGCGTGTCCCTACGCGAGCTTCCTCAGAACTCGTAGCGCATCGACAGCGTTGCCGAATTTGCCTGGAAATCGCGAGCGGTCAGCGGCGCGGGCGAAAACTTCTCGTTGTAATCGTAGTATCCCCAAGCTGTTCTCCAAGTCAGACCCTTGGCCAGATTCACTTCGAGCGAGGCTGAGGGCTTGTGATAGTTGAAGCCGAGCAACGTCAAGATCGTGGGGTCGGCCAGAGTTGGCGTGAACCCGCTGGTGCTGGTCAGGTTGTAGCCGACGTTGGCGGTAACCCTCGGCGCTGGCTTGAACATGACGTTGGTGTAGCCGAACTGGACTTTGTTGGTGTACAGCGACACCGCTGAGAAGTAGGGTGCTCCGGCACTGCACAGGGTCGAGTTCGTAGGGGGAGTGCTGCCGAGCACGTAACAGATGTTGGTGGTGGAAAACACGTCGTCGTAGTTGTAGCCGAATTCGAAACCGAAACGCGGTTTGGGATTCAGAGTTGTGGTGAATCCATAGTTGCGGTTGTGCTCGCGATGCAGGATCTCGGGTACATTGTCGCGACTCTCGAGCACATTGACGGTTCCGGAGATGTCGAGCCATGGCATCGGCTTGTAGTTCGCCCGTCCCTTGTAATGCTGCAGATTCCGCGGGGAGATGCGGGTGGGAGCGTTGTCGGCGGAGAACAGCTCCAGATCGAACGAAGTGCGAAACTTGCCCGTGGGCCGCGCCAAGAAGCCCGCCAGCAGGGAATGGGTATGAACGTCGATGACTTCGTCTGAGCTGAGGCTCGTCGTAGTCTGGCAACTGCCGTCGGCCAGAATGGCGGTGCATCCTCCACGCGTGGCCAGCGACGGATACCAGGTGAGATCGGCGAAGTCAACCTGGTTGTTGGTGATCCCACGGGTCTCATAGCGGTAGCCAAGGTGTCCCGTGATGCGGCGGGTAAAATCGTATTCCACTTCGAACGTGTTCAGCTTGGAGTCCTGGGCGAGATAGTTCCAGGAATGGTCCTGGGTGACGTCCGCCCCTGAGCTGGCGCTGTGTTGTGGGCAGGTGGCGGCGGTGAAGGGCGGCGGACAAGTCGCCGGGTTGAAGACGTTGGGCGTGGACAGGAGGGTCGCGCCGAAGAGTTGGGTCGTGAGCAAGTCCCACGTCCCGGGGATGCGGAAGTTGGAGAAACGGAAGCTGTCGACGAGTCGGAGTTTATCGGTTACGTGGACGGTGACGCCCAAGTCGGCGGCGCCCATGACACGCTTCGAACTCGACGGTCCGGTAATCTGGCTCGCGCGGTCGCGCGTGCGCGTCGCGAGGCCGGCGAAGTCTTCGTACCAGTTCGCGATCTGGCTGTCGGACGAGCTGTAGGAAACGCGCGCCGACAGATCGAGGTTGCGGAAGTAATGCGACTGCAGGGTCAGCTGTTCCGTGGGATAAGAAACTCGTATTGGAGCCCAACGACTATAGGTCTGAAAGCCGTTGCAGGCTGGGTTCATGGTTGGTGGAGTGGTCGTGGCATTGAGGACAGGAGTGGCACAAGGCTGTCCCGCGGCCGTGTTGTAGCTGATGCCGGGATCGACCGGCGTCCCGTTGGCAAGCTGAAAGATGAAGCTCTGATCGTTCCAGCTGCTGTCGCCTTTGAAGTACTGCAGGAACTGGTCGTAGCTGATGTTGGTGCGGGGAAGAAGCTTGAAATCCACGCCAAACTGGTAGCCATCGAGCAGGTTGCGCGTGTTCTGAAAGAGCACGGTGTCGGTTCCCTGGTGATCGGTGCTGAAGGCCGGGCCTTCCATGTTGTTGCGCGTGAAGCCCAGGCGGAAGCGCACCGCCGACTGCGGCAAGAGCGTGAGATTGTAGTCGTACATGCGGCGCACGGTCGCGAACTCGTGGGGGGAGTCGTTGACCTGGACGTAGGGGTTAGGCGGGTTCAGGGGATTGGCGAGGTCGTTGTAATCGAAAAAATTCTGGTCGCGCCGGAAGGTCGCGTTGAAGTTGTACCACTTGTTCTTGGACATGCGCAGGCGCCCGGCGTTTTCGGGATCGCCGCCCCATCCAAAACTCGACAGAAACAGATCGTCGAACAGGCCGCCCTGGTGATCGAGCGAGCGCACGTTGAGAGTCTGATCGAGCAGGCGCGGGCCTGGCTGCTGGTTGACGAAGGTGTCGTAGATGGCATGGCTGCCGTTGGTGTCGACCGAGCGATAGCCGAGTTCGAAGGAGCCCTGGTAGTGATAGTTGCCGTTATCGATGCCTTCGACAGAGTCTTGGGCGAAGGCGCCACCCAGCAGAATCGGCAAAAGCGCCATTATCGCCAGCCCGGAATGTCCCAACCTGAGTCGGAGACCGCTGCGGCTTTCGTGCTTCATTTTGGTGTCAGAAAAATTCCTCATGGTCTCCTCCTACTTCATGAAAAACCGGTCGAAGTTTGAGCCGTGAATCGTGGGGTGGCACAGGGTGCACGCCGAATACTTCTGGCTCTGGTTGTGAAACGAGGGAATCGCCGGCGTCCCTGAATCCTGCGCCAGCGTGTGGCACTCCAGGCACAACAGATTGATTTGGGCGCGCTTTAGCAGCCGCGGATTGGTCGAGCCGTGCGGCGAGTGACAAGCCTGGCAGCCTTCGGTCTTGACCGGTTCATGCTCGAAGGAGAACGGTCCGGCCTTGTCGGCGTGGCACTTGAAGCAGACCTGGTCCTGCGCCGCCGTGGACCGCAACTGTGCGGTCAGGAAGCCGCCATGTTCGTTGTGGCAGTCCGTGCACTGGATCAGTCCCTGGTCAACGCGATGGCGGAAGGGCCGTGCGAAGTCCTGTTTGATCTCAGTGTGGCAGCTGTAGCAGAGTTCCGGCTGTTTCTGGACCAACAGATATTGCGCCTCCTGGGCGTGATGGGGCGAGTGGCAGGCCATGCAGCTTACGCGGTTGAGGTTGTGCTGGGAGCGGTCAAAGTTGGCATGTTCCTCGCCGTATTCATGACAGGACATGCAGCGTTGGCTGACTTTGTCCGGCGGCGCGCCCGCGAAGGTGAAAATCTTGCTCTTGTCGCCGCCGCCTTCAACGTGGGCCTTGCCTGGACCGTGACAGGCCTCGCAGCCCTGTGCCCCGGACGCCCGGTGCTTCAGGGTCGTCTTCCAGTGCGGCGTGGTCTCGAAGTTCTTGTAGATGTCTTCGTGGCAGGTCTTGCAGGTCCCGGACCCGACGTACTGCGAGGCGTCGCCGGGAGCGGCCGCCGCTTGCGTGGCCCTGTCCGTTTTTTCGCCCGCCGCCATGGCCTGAGTGGCCAGCAGCAGTGCGGCCGCTATGGTCAGCCCGGCCGCGAACCCGATGCGTCGTCCAAATATTTTCATGTTCACTGCTCCTCCCGCTTTCGTCTGGGGCTACATGTCACTCCACGCGAAACCACATGAGGATTATCGAGAGCGGAGGGGAAAAATCTTTGTGATAGCCGGCACAGGCCGGCTAACTTTTGGACATAGCGAGTTTCGATTCGGGAAGTGGGAGAAGGCCTTCCCCGGTGCCGCTTCCACTCCTGCTGTCTGGCGATCCAGGGAATTTGAGAAAAAAGGCGGGCATTCGCTTGCCTGAAAATTGGGTGATAATTGACTAAGCTAACCCAACTCGAATACCATCCAAGGATCAGGAAGGATTCCGACCTTGACGGATTTTTCTTTGCGCCTGAAACGTCTGGAGCGCTACGAGAATGGCTATGTGCTTTCTGTAATTGACGTGACCACACAAGCAATTCTGCACGTTCCCGACGGCGAACATCTGGAAGTGGTGTTCGAGGATCGCGATCAGACACGGGAGCACGCTGAGAGTGCCTTATTTGCCATGCATATGATGGGGTATTTCGCGGAGCGCGATGCGCGGCTAGTAAACAGTGACGGTTCGCTGAAACTCGCCAAATATGGATTTATGCAGAAGTCCGGCACGGTTGTATTCGATCAAGCGGATTATCTGTGCTATGCGTTGTTGCAGCATTATAGAGATGCGACTTCGCAGAAGGCCGAATGGTGCAAGCCGATCCTGGATCAGGTTGATGTTGCCGAGAATTGCGGACTTATGGGAAGGGACTCGGCGCGGTCTGCACTTAAGCGAACACTAGAGGCTTCCAAGTGATAGGCTGTCTCCGATTCGGGGAGGAATCGAGAGATGGATAGGAAACTATGGTTGCTGGTCCTGGTCTTAGTTGGGTTTCTACTCGTTGCCAATGGCCAGAAGCCTGAAGCAAAAACGGAGTCTGTCGGGCAGTCGCGTTATCAGTTAACGTCGGTTCAACAAGAGCAGGACGGCAAAGTTGTTTTTATGTTGGACACACAAACCGGAAGAGTTTGGAGATATTATCCCGCTGTGGAAAAACCCGCTCTCCCAGAGTCTTTCGTCGCAGTCGGCTTTGGCGCTCCTGCGTTGGGCGTAACTGGATGGGGTTTAAAGAATTCTGCTAGTGAAGATGGCGGGCATTAAAAACGAATGGCCACGGCTGGCACCGTGGCCGTTCATGATATATTGGTTTTCAAGTGCACACTAGCGCAGGAGCCGAAGCATGTCCAACCCAAGGTACCCCCAAGTTCGTGTATGAAATTGCCGATACAGTCATGTCAAGTCCACCTCTACTCCTAACTGTATTGCAAATTGTAGGTACTCAGCCGAAGCCCGATCCGCAAAATTCTCCATCTTCGCTCGATCAAAACGGACAGCGCTCGCAAAAGCCTTAGCATCGTCGTCCGTCCATATTCCTCTGCTCGTTAGAGTGCTGGCGATCACTCCGAACGATTCGTATATTTTGGTGAACATCGAAATCATCAATTTGTGTTCCTGTGTCGTCATTATCGGCCTCCAAGCGGTCTTGCAGCGTGCGGTATCATACTACTGTGACACCGAGACCATCCGACGAATACACGCGATTTGACAATGCGCTCCAGCGAGTGCTCAGTGTGTCGAAGGCCGACCTGAACCAGATGCTTGCCAATGACGAGAAACTGCGCCGTCAGCGGAAACGGAAACCCGGACCTAAACCGAAACGTTCTCGGTCTGGGACTTCGGTTTCCTCCCGCGCTTCTTCCGTCAAGGGTTAGAAAGGCTCTGGCGCAGGCGTCGTAGTCTCGCTATCCGACCCGTCCTTGCCAATCACTTCCGCAAAGGTAAGCCGCTTTCCCGCGACCCGAGACAGGGCAATCTCGAATCGTTCCGCGTCGCTCAATTTTCGGCCAGTCTCGTCCTTACGATGGTTGTAGCGGAATGCCTGCTCGTCTACATACCGGAACAAATGGAACGGCTCGACTGCGACGTAAGTACCATTCAATCCGCGCTTCAGCAGTGACCAGAAATTCTCTATTCCATTGGTGCTCACGCGGCCATCCACGTACTTTTCCAGATGGTTCACGAACTCGTGGATGTATTCGTCTTTCGGCAACGAACTGTAGACCCGCGCCTCATCGGTATAGACCTTAGATCCTGACGCGACCTGATCCAGCACGGCAGTCTGCAAAGCCTCGCGGTTCACTTTGGCTACTACTGTGGCACGGACCTTGCGTTGTTCCCGATCCAGCACGCCCCAGACTATAGTCTTGTTGACATAGCTGGCATCGTTCATTGACGCTTCGCGGGCGGCCTTGAATTGTGCTCGCCGGGATGCGTGCATGTTTTTGGCTTTACCACCGACGAAGGTTTCGTCTGACTCGATTTCGCTTCCCGGCCCACCGAATTTGCCGACATTGCCATTCTGGAGTACCAGTCTCAGGCGGTGCAGCATGAACCATGCGGATTTCTGACTCACTCCCAGAGCCCGCGAAATTTCATAACTGCTGATCCCGTTCCGGCAATTAACCAGCATCCACAGAGCGGGGAGCCATTTCTGTAAGGGAATGGGGGAGTCCTCGAAAATGGTTCCTAGCTTGACGGAAAACTGCCGTCTACAATCGCGGCACTTCCAGCGCTTCTGGGTCTTGAGGTAGTAAGGTTCCTTGGCCGCACAGGCCGGACATTCAGCACCGTTCGGCCATCTCATACGCGCAACCGCGTCGATGCAGACCTGTTCGTCAGAGAAGTGCTGAATAATCTGCTGGAGAGTTTTGGGCTTGATTGGTTCCATGACAAGAGCAGAGTAGCAAAATTGGATGGGTTAGTCAAGGTATTTATCACCGAAAATTGGCTTGAATCCGAGGGAGTGGTCCGGTTAGTCTGTCGTCCTGCCTATGACTGCCGTCCTTTAATCCTGCGGGTTGCAACGTTGAGCGAGAGGCGCGCGGAGGTGTCGGCGCTGCGCTCCTGCCATACACCGTCTTGAAACCAGAAAGGATTCTCTCCCATGCAATTCGTGGATAAGGCATTCGCTCGCCGTTTGGAGTCGAGCGAGGAGATGCCGCAGGTGTTGTACGCGCGAATGTTTCAGAAGACGCGGCCCGGGATTGGGGCGGCGGAGGAAGAAATTTGCGGCGGGCACATGATCTTTGCCGGGCTGGGTTCGCCGATTGGACGGGCGACCGGGGTCGGACTCGACCGGCCGTTTACGCCCGAGGATCTGGATCGCGTGGAGCAGTTCTACCGTGGGCACAAGGCTCCGTCGCAAGTGGATTTGTGTCCCATGCACGAGGCGGCAGTGTTTGAGATGTTCAAGGAGCGCGGGTATGCGATCGCGGAGTTGAATAATGTGTTGTACCGGAAGCTGGATGCGGAGGAGAAGTTTCCTCCGGCTCCGGCGGGGTGCGAGATTCGGCGCAGCCGACTGGACGAAGCCGACGCCGCGGGGGCGATTGTGGAGAGTGCATTCTTTCCCGACGGCGCGCCTGAGGCGTTTCGCGGTCTGGTCGCGCCGTTCTACCAGATGGAGCGGGCGCTGGCCTTCGTGGCGAGCGTTGAGGGCAGGCTGGTGGCGTGCGGAACGGGACTGGTGATCCCGGAGCACAGAGTTTTTGCTCTGTGCGGTGCGGGCACGCTGGCTGAATTTCGCGGACACGGGCTGCAGACTGCGCTGCTGCGTGCCAATCTCCTTGCGCATTTGGATTCGGGAATCAGGATTTGGGATTCAGAGAGATGGATATGAATGTGGATGAGATTCGAAAGTATTGCCTGGCCTTTTCCGATACAAACGAAAAGCTCCAATGGGGTGATGCGCTGTGCTTCAAAGTCCGGGAGAAGATGTTCGCGGTGCTCGGGCTGGATCGAGTGCGGCTGACCTTCAAGTGTACCCCGGAGATGTTCGCCGAGTTGATCGAGCGGGAGAACATTCGCAAGGCTCCGTACCTTGGGCGTCGCAACTGGGTCATGCTCGAGCGGTTGGACGCGCTACGCTCAGATGAATTGCAAGATCTGATCCGGCAATCGTATGAAATGGTGGCCGCGAAGGCACCAGGGAAAGCCGGAGCGCGGAGCTACGGAGGCAAGAAGAATGCGGCGAAGAAGACACCTGCCGGATCACGAGGTCGTAAAAGGAAGCGTTAGTCGGTCTACGCGCGAGATCCTTCCCTCCGCCTGAAGAACGGCTCCAGGATGACGCCGATAAGCGATGACGCCCGTATAAGGTTGACCCCCATATAAGTAATGATGCCGTCGAAACTCAATGGCATCACTATCCACCGACCGACTGATTTGACTCCGCTAACCGCCGTCGGCTAGCCTCAGAGTTCGCGCTTAAAACGTTGAGTCCGCAATCGGAATGCGATCTCCACATAAATCATTGATTCTGCTCTTTCTGGCGCTGCTGCTTGCGGGCGCGCCCCCTTTCGCCACGGCGTCCGCGCACCCGGTTCACGCCTCGCACGCGATCGTGGTGAGTGTGCACGAACTGGCGTCTCATGTCGGCGTGGAAATCATGCAGGCCGGAGGTAACGCCGTGGACGCCGCAGTGGCTACCGGGTTCGCGCTGGCCGTGGTGCATCCCGCAGCGGGAAATATTGGTGGCGGCGGGTTCATGCTGATCCGCATGGCCGATGGCCAGGCGCACTTTCTCGACTATCGCGAAAAGGCCCCCGCTGCGGCGACCCGCGACATGTATCTGGACTCGCAGGGCAACGTGATCCCGGGCGCGAGCGAAATTGGCTACAAGGCGATCGGAGTGCCGGGGTCGGTGGCGGGCATGGTCTATGCCGAGCAGAAATACGGCAAGCTGACGCTCCAGCGAGTCATGGCTCCTGCGATCCAACTGGCGCGCGACGGATATGCCCTGAGCTGGGAAGAGGCTGCCGATATGCATGACCGGCATCTGGCCGAGTTCCCCGAATCGCACCGCGTGTTTCAGCGCAACGGCGACTACTACAAGCCGGGAGAGATTTTCCGCCAGCCCGATTTGGCGCGGACGCTGGAGCGGATCGCGGAGAAGCCGGACGATTTCTATCGCGGTTCTCTGGCGCGGGAACTGGCCGCCGCGATGCAAAAAGGCGGAGGCCTGATCACTGTCGACGATCTCGCGCATTATGAAGTGAAAGAGCGCGAGCCGGTGCACGGCACATATCGTGGGTATGAGGTCATCAGCTCGCCGCCGCCCTCTTCGGGAGGAACCGTGCTGATTGAGTCTCTTAATATTCTGGAGGGCTACGATCTGGGCAAGATGGGAGACCGGTCGGCGCAATCGATGCACTATACCGTCGAGGCATTCCGGCGGGCATTTTTCGATCGGGCGGAGTTTATGGGCGATCCGGACTTCGCGAAAATTCCGGTGGCGCAGCTCATCGACAAACGATACGCAGCGGCCTGGGAGGAGACCATCGATCCCGCGCACGCGACTCCCAGCAAAGAATTGAAGCGGCCGGCGGTGTTCAGCGAACTGGAGCAGTATGCCGCGGGGCATTCGCCGGTGATGGCGCCGCACGAGTCCAACCATACGACGCACTATTCCGTGATGGACGCGGACGGCAATGCGGTCGCCGTGACCACGACGATCAACGATTGGTTCGGATCGCGGGTCACAGCCGAGGGCCTCGGCTTTTTGCTCAACGATGAGATGGACGATTTTTCTTCCAAGCCGGGAGTGCCCAACGGCGACGGCTTGATTCAGAGCGACACAAATGCAATTGGGCCAGGGAAGCGGCCGCTGTCGTCGATGACTCCGACAATTGTGGTGCGGGATGGCAAGACGGTAATGGTGCTGGGTTCGCCGGGCAGTTCCAAGATCATTACGACCGTGGCCAACGTTCTGATGGGTGTTGTGGACTATGGAATGAATATTCAGGAAGCGGTGAATGCGCCCCGCTTTCACAATCAATGGATGCCCGACGTGGTGAATGTAGAAAAATGGTTTTCGCCCGACACCGTGAACCTGCTGCAGCACATGGGATACAACGTTGAGATGGGGCTCCATTATGGGACGAATGTCGCGCCTTACTGGAGCGACGCGGAATGCATCGCGGTCGATTCCAAAACCGGCGAACGGCTGGGCGCCAGTGACATGCGAGACGGCGGAAAAGCAGTGGGGTACTGAAAAAGCAATTGTTGATTGCAGATTGTTGATTGACAAATCGTAGGTTCTCAAGGTTTTGGGTTTTCAATCATCAGTCAAGAATCAGCAATCAACAATTTCTTAAGGGACGAACATGCTGAAAGCGGTTTCCACCTATCTGTTCGTGAAAGAGCGGCTGCATCCCGGCATTCTGGACGGGCTGTCTCGCAGCGGGGTGCAGGCGGTCGAGATTTTTGCGGCGCGCCAGCATGTCGACTATGCCAACCGCAAGGCGCACGTCAAGGAGCTTGCCGAGTGGTTCCGCGCCAGCGGCATTCCGCTCAATTCGGTGCACTCGCCGCTGTACTCCGACTACGAGTGGGGCCGGGCCGGGGCTCCGCCGGTCAACGTTGCCTCCACCGACCGGGCTGCGCGGATTGAGGCGATGGACGAGATCAAGCGCGCTCTCGAAATTGCCGAGCAGATTCCATTCCGGTTTCTAGTGCAGCATCTGGGAACGCCGAATGAGAGTTTCAGCGAAAAGAAATTCGAAGCGGCGATGACTTCGATTGAACACCTGCGGGCATTCGCCAAACCGCTGGGCGTGCGCATCTTGCTGGAGAACATCCCCAACGAACTCTCGACGCCCGACCGGCTGGTGGAACTGATACGGGGCGCGCACTTCGACGATGTCGGCGTTTGTTTCGACTTCGGACATGCGCACATGGCGGGCTCCGTCCGCGAGGGATTTGAAACTCTGCGGAGTCACATTCGTTCGACCCACGTTCACGACAACGACAAAAATAAAGACTCGCACTTGTGGCCGGGGCAGGGAACCATCGACTGGAAAGAAGCCATGGAGCTTCTGCGTTCGGCTCCGCAGACCCCACCTCTGCTGCTGGAACTCGCGGAAGATGAGAAAGTGAACGCGCTGGAGAAGCTTGGGGAGACGTTCGATAAGCTCGAGGGAATTGGGTAATTGAGTAATTTGGTAATTGAAAACCTCCGATGCGACGAGATTTTAAAATTACACAATTACCAAATTCCCCAATTCCCCAATTACAAAATCAGATCTATGTCTTCACCTGTCACTACGATTGCGGAAATCGGCAAGCATGAGGGCCAGGCGGTCACGATCCGCGGCTGGCTCTACAACCTGCGCGAGAGTGGGAAGCTGTTGTTCCCGCAGTTTCGCGATGGATCGGGCATCATTCAAGGTGTTGTGCCGAAGAACGCGGTCCCGCCGGAAGTGTTCGATGCCATCAAGACCCTGACGCAGGAATCGAGCGTGATCGTCGAAGGCAAGGTTCGCGCCGACAAGCGCGCGCACGGCGGCTACGAACTCGATGTTGCGAATGTGCACGTCGTGCAGCGCGTGCCCGAATCTTCGCCCTACCCGATTACTCCCAAGGAGCACGGCACCGACTTCCTGATGGAGCACCGGCATCTGTGGGTGCGGTCGCAGCGGCAGGCGGCGATTTTGCGAGTGCGGGCCGAGATCATCAAGGCGGCGCGCGACTTTTTTGACGAACGCGGTTTCACGCTGACCGATCCGCCCATCATTACTCCGGCGGCGTGCGAAGGCACGAGCACCCTCTTCCCCGTCGACTATTTCGACGAGCAGGCATTCCTCACACAGTCGGGCCAGTTGTACGTAGAAGCGACCGCGATGGCGCTGGGGAAGGTGTATTCGTTTGGACCAACGTTTCGCGCGGAAAAGTCGAAGACGCGGCGCCATCTTACCGAGTTCTGGATGGTCGAACCGGAAGTCGCCTACGCCGAACTCGACGACGTCATGGAACTGGCCGAGGGGCTCATCACCTTCATTGTGAAACGCTGCCTGGAGAAGCGGCGCGTCAACCTGCAGACCATTGGCCGCGATATTTCCAAGCTAGAAAAAATCGAGGCGCCGTTTCCGCGCATCAGCTACGACGATGCGGTGAAGAATCTGCAGGAAGGCCACGCCAAGGGCAAGCTGGAATCGAAGTTCGAGTGGGGAGGCGACTTGGGCTCGCCCGACGAGACGTATCTGTCGGCGCAGTTCGACAAGCCGGTGATGGTGCATCGGTATCCGGCGAAGGTAAAAGCGTTTTACATGGAGCCTGACCCGCGGCGGCCGGAACTGGCCTTGTGCGTCGATGTGCTCGCGCCTGAAGGCTACGGCGAAATCATCGGTGGGTCGCAGCGCATGGCATCGCATGAATTGCTGCTGCAGCGCATCCACGAACACGGCCTGCCTGAAGAGGCCTTCAAGTGGTATCTCGATCTGCGCAAATTTGGCAGCGTGCCCCACGGCGGCTTCGGCATGGGCATTGAGCGCGCCGTGGCCTGGATCTGCGGCCTGGAGCACGTGCGCGAAACGATTCCGTTTCCCAGGATGCTGTACCGGCTGTATCCGTAAAGCTTTTCACCGCCGAGTACGCCGAGATCGCAGAGGATGGAAGAAAAAGACAGGCTCGATTCGATTACGCGGCGGATCATCGGGGCGGCCATTGAGGTACATCGACGGTTGGGACCAGGACTGCTGGAGTCAGCGTATGAGACCTGCTTGGCGTTCGAACTTCGGCAACTAGGTCTCAGAATCGAAGAGCAGAAACCTCTGCCAGTGGTTTATCGGGACGTGAAGCTGGATTGCGGCTACCGTCTCGATCTGGTCGTGGAAGATTCAGTGGTGAGATCAAGGCTGTCGATCAGCTGGCTCCAATCCATGATGCGCAGTTGCTTTCGTATCTTCGCCTGTCGGGTAAGCGGGTAGGTTTGCTCATCAACTTCCATGTCCGCGTGCTGAAAAACGGCTTGAAGAGAATAGTAAATGACTTCCCTGACTCGGCGTGCTCGACGAAGGATAGGGAACGCAAGAATTGAACCAAACCGGTTCACCGCCGAGATCGCAGAACAACGCCGAGGAAAGAACAGCGAAGAATAAGTTATTTGCTTCGGTTCCTCGGCGACCTCCGCGTGCTCGGCGGTGAATGAACTTATTCACTAACCACTATGATGACTACAGCATCTACCTCCACCAACATCTCTCCTCGAAAAATTCGCGTGATCGGTGTTCCTCTTGACCTTGGTCAGTCCCGTCGCGGTGTCGATATGGGGCCCTCCGCCGTTCGCGTGGCCGGACTCGAAGCGCGCCTTGAGGCGCTCGGGCATGAGGTAGAAGACGGCGGCAACGTTCCCGTTGCGATTCCTGAACAGAAAAAAGAAGGCGACACACACGCCAAGTATTTGAAGGAGATTACGGCTACCTGCACAAAACATGCGGAGTTAGTGATCAAAACGCTCGAGGCGGGGAAAGTTCCGCTGGCATTGGGTGGAGACCATTCCATGGCAGCGGGCACAGTGTCGGGTGTCGCCGAATTTTACCGCCGCCAGAACCAGCATGTCGGGTTGATCTGGATTGACGCCCACACCGACATCAACACGCCCGAATCGTCTCCCAGCGGCAACGTGCATGGGATGCCGCTGGCCGCGCTGATGGGCCTGTGGCCTTCGGAACTGGGGAACATCTTCAACTTTTCCCCCAAGGTGAAACCACAGAACTGCGTGCTGGTCGGCGTGCGCGACATCGACGCTGTGGAAAAAGAAAACGTGGTGCGAGCCGGCATCGGGGTCTTCACCATGCGCGACATTGACGAGCGCGGCATGCGCACGGTGATGGAAGAAGCCCTGCGCATGGCTGCACGGGGCACCGCCGGTTATCACATTTCGCTCGACATGGACTGGGTGGATCCGGAGGACGCGCCCGGGGTGGGCACTCCCGTGCGCGGAGGTGCGACTTACCGCGAGGCTCACCTCGCCATGGAGATCATTGCCGACCATGGCCGCATGCTCAGCTTCGAAATTGTCGAAGTGAATCCCGTGATCGACGAGCACAACCGCACGGCCGATCTGGCGGTGGAACTGGCGCTCTCGGCGTTTGGAAAAAAGATTCTGTAGTTACCACGCCCGCTCAGAACCCGCGCTCAATCAGCGTGGGGATTTCGGCGATGCTCCCCAGAATGTGAGTATGAGACTCACGCTGCAACGTTTCCCGATCATGCGCGCCCGTCAGGACACCGACGACGCCCCGTACACCCGCATTGCTTCCCGACTGAAGATCGAGTGGCGTGTCTCCGACGTTGACGACTTGGTGAACATCCTGCACGCCGCTCGCTTCCATCGCGCGAAAGATCATAAAAGGCGCGGGCCGCCCCTGGCGCACGTCGCTGCTGGAAACATTGGCCGCGAACAGGTCTCGCCATCCCATCTTCTCTAGAATCAGATCGCTCACTTCCCGATAGAAGCCGGTCGTGGTCGCCATCAGAATGCCGTGGTCGCGGCACCATGCGAACGTCGCCTCTGAACCGTCGATAGCACTTATGCGTTGTGAGTAGAGACTCTCCAGTTCAGAGCGGAAGCAGTGGTAAGTAGTTTCAATTTTCTCCGCTTGTTCCAGACTCGGGCCGAGTTGCTCGACGAAGTGGCGGATGACTTCGCGTTTCGACGCTCCTTTCCATCGCATCAGCTCGTCTTGCGTAAACAGAATGCCGTTTTTCCGCAGAGCTGCGGAGAAAGCGCTGACCACCTCGCCGTGATCCTGGATGATGGTTCCCGCGATATCGAAGATGACAAGCTTGATGTGAGGCATAACCGATGAGATTTTAGCAGTGGGAATCTCGTCTGCGATTGACGGAAGACTTCGCCCGCGTCCACACTGGAAGATCATGGAAAAGCTTCGTGTGGGCATCTTGTTCGGCGGGCGCAGCGGAGAGCATGAGGTTTCGTTGCTCTCGGCTGCATCGGTTCTCAACTCAATTGATAAAGAGAAATATGAGGTCGTGCCCATCGGCATCACCAAGGATGGGCGATGGCTGACTGCCGAACACGCCGAGAGCCTGCTGCAGGGCAAACTCGTGCTCGAGCCGCGAAACCTTCGCGCCGGCGATCCCGAGACCACTCCCTCGGCTGCGGTGCTGGCGCGTGGCGAAGCGGTGGTCGTGCCGCCGGAGCCAGTCCATCGCCAGAGCGGCCTGGTGCCCTTTCAAACCGATGCCGCGATGATGCGGCGTGCCAGCGACCGCGCCATCGACGTGGATGTGATCTTTCCGGTGCTGCACGGCACCTTTGGCGAGGATGGCACCATTCAGGGCCTGCTCGAACTTGCCGACATCGCTTACGTCGGCGCGGGCGTCCTCGGCTCCGCTGCCGGCATGGACAAAGACATCATGAAGTCGTTGTTCATTGCTGCCGGAATTCCTATCGTGAAGCACGTCACAATCCTGCGCAACGCGTGGGAAAAAGACCCGAAAAAAGTTCAGAAGTTGATGGAGAGCAAGCTGACTTACCCGGTGTTCGTGAAGCCGGCGAATCTGGGATCGTCAGTGGGCATCAGCAAGGCGCACAATCGCAAAGAACTTGGCGCGGCCATTGAAGAGGCGGCGAAGTTCGACCGCAAGATTGTGATCGAGCAGGGTGTGGGCGGCAAGAAAGAAAAAGCTCGCGAAATCGAGTGCTCCGTGCTGGGCAACGACGAGCCGGTAGCCTCAGTTCCGGGAGAGATCGTTCCCGGCAAGGAGTTCTACGACTACGCGGCGAAGTACGTCGACGAAGGTTCGCAACTGATTATCCCAGCGAAGCTCACCAAGTCCGAAACGAAAAAAGTGCAGGATCTGGCGGTGGCTGCATTCCAGGCAGTGGATTGTTCAGGTTTGGCGCGCGTGGATTTTCTGATGGATCCAAAGACGCGGAAAATCTATTTAAACGAGATCAATACGATGCCGGGGTTCACCTCAATCAGCATGTATCCCAAGCTGTGGGCCGCATCCGGACTGGCCTATGCCGACCTGATCGACCGGCTGATCCAACTGGGGATCGAGCGGCACGAAGACAAGAAGAAGAATCAGTACAGCCGGTGAAGGGAATTGATGATTGTTGATTTTTGATTGCTGATTCAAAAACGCTGCACTCGGGCTACTTCTTTTCAGCCTCACAGGTAAAGTTCGCCGCATCGTTGGTGTCGCCGCTGCCCTTGTATTTGGCGGCTTGCGGATACGGGCATAGCGGGCGCGTCATCGTCGCGGGATGCTTGTCATCAGCAGTGTACTTCGAGGTGATGATCGTTGACGGTGCGTTGCCCTTCTCCACCCACTGTTCCAGAGCGGCATCCACGCTGTGCCGAGGATCGTCAAAGATTAGTCGGCCAACTTGCCCAAAGGAGTCGGGACCAGGGCCGTCGTCGCAGTGCTGCATTCCCGGCACCATGTAGAGGCGCACGAACGAATCCGCCTCGCGTTGCCCCATCTTCGCGACGACACTCTGGTAATAGTTGACCGTGTTGATCGCCGGAATCGCCGGATCGTCCCAGCCGTGATACAGAATCAGCTTCCCGCGGCGAGCCTTGAATGGCTTCAGGTCCGCGTCGGTTGCGTTCAGGGCGCTTGCAGTTTTCTCCTCGGCGGACTTCAGCCCATCTTCGAGCGTAAATGTCTTGTAATCCCAGTCGGATTTTTCATACACCATGTTCGAAAAGTACCCAATGGCGAAGAACGCCATCAGGCTTTTGAGCGGGGCAGGGCCTGTGATCCAGAGTCCCCATCCACCCTGACCGTCTTCCGCACCAGGCAAATAGCCGGGGAAAACCTCATGGCCCTGCGCAGCGTGCGGGCCCGCATAGATTTTCTTCAGCGCAGCGGCCTGCGGCGCGGTGAGGCACTTGTCGGTGTCTTCGCCCGCCTTGCACTCGATCCTTGCCGGATCGAAGTGGCACTGCCTGGGATCATTGAGGATTCCGTCGCGCACGCCGTCGAGTTTGTCGCAGGCGGCAAGCACTGCCGCCGAAATCGCCGGAATTTTCGCCGGAGGAATAAAACTGGCCGGATCGAGGGTCAGCGCCTGCGTATCCCACGCTGCAGTCGCCAGCAGCGCCGTCCAATAGTTCGCGGGGGCTCCGGCCAGAATGCCGTCATAATCCGCGGGATAGCGCTGCGCTTCCATCAACGCCTCACGGCCGCCATCGGAGCATCCCGCAAAGTACGAACGCTGGGCATTCTTGCCATAGAAGGCGTGCAACGCTTCTTTGGCTACGCGTGTCATCTCGTGGATTCCGCGGTGGCCAAAGTCGACGACTTTCTCCGGATGCCCGAGCGCCCACGCTGCATCAATGGGCGTTCCCCCATGGCCTGTATCCGTAGCGGTGGCCGCATATCCTTTGCTGACGGCCATGCCGAGCTGCATGTAATCGATCAGCCCCGCGAATCCGCCGTTGCCGATGCCTTGCAGCTTGCCATTCCAACCCGAGACGGGCATCCAGACTTCGAGCCGGATGTCGGAGTCCGCCGTCGGCTTCGCCTCGGCCACAACGCGGCAAAACGCGGGAACATCCTTGTAGAACGCGGTCAGATCGCGGCCCGTAAAGGCTGCGGGAGGCCCGGCGAATGTCCCGGCTGCGACCGTTTGCGCGAACATAACCGTGGCGCCGGGGATCTTTGCCCCGGACAGTTTTTCGCACGAGTCCAGCGAGAAAGCACTTGCGCTGGCAGCGAGCAGCAACGATGCCAGCGCTAAGCTAGAAGGCACTTTCATGAACGCTCCGACAATTGATCGTTGTTTTTACTGCGCCTCGGCCTTGCCCATAAACGCGGCCTGATCCGCCTTCAACTTCTTCAGACCTTCCATCGGCAAGTACACCATGTGTCCCGCTTCATACGTCGCGAACGAAACGTTATCCCGATACTTCGGCGGCAGGTTGAGATGGTCGACCGTGTAATTGGCTGCATAGTACGGCGTCGCCAAATCGTAATAGCCTTCCATCACCAGAATCTTCAGATAAGGATTCTTCACGATCGCCTGTCGCATCGCCGAAGCCGTGTCCGGGAATCCCTGAATGGCCGATCCCCAATCCCACTTGTCGAAGCCGATGTCCTGCGCCCGCACGTAATACGGCATGTCGGTCTTATATCCCAGATCAGTGCGAATGTAGTTGTTGAACACCGAGGTAAACGGCGGCATCGTCGCCGACCCCGTCGGATCGTAGAACGGCGTGTCCAGCAGTCCATTCGGATCGGGCCCCGTGTACCGCGCATCAAGGCGTCCCACACGCAGCTTCTGATCGATCAGCAGGTAGTGCGTGAACTTCTGAACATTAATTCGCAGGTTAGCTTCGTCGATCACTTCCTTGCTCAGCCCCGTGAAGCGCGCCAGTTGGTCGACGATTTTCTGCCGCTCCTGCGGCGTAAGCGCATCGCCCTTGTCGAGCGCTTGCTCATATTCGGTCGACGCCCACTGCTCCGCTTCCTGTCGTGCCCGGTTCATGTCCTGCGCAAGGTCCGGCGCCAGCTTGTGATGATAGCCCGCGATCATGGCGAACGACGGAATCAGAAAAATGTAGGGCTGGTCGTTGGTCTTGTTATCTTCCAGCGTCTCGAAGTTCAACACCGTCGAGAGCAGCGTGATGCCATTAAACGAAATGCCGCGGTCGGCGAGGTATCCCGCGATCCCTGCCGAGCGCGTCGTGCCGTAACTTTCCCCGAACAAAAATAGGGGTGACGCCCACCGCTCGTTGCGCGTGATATACAGCCGCATGAATTCGCTGAACGCCTCGATGTCCCCCTTCACGCCCCAGAATTTCTTCATCATCTCCGGGTTCGCGGCGCGGCTGAATCCCGTGCCGATCGCGTCGATGAGCACCAGGTCGCTCTTGTCGAGTAGCGTGTACGGATTGTCCTCCATGTGATACGGCGCAGGAGGCATGAAGCCATCCGGCTGCAGCACGACTTTCCGCGGACCGAGCGCTCCCATGTGCAGCCAGATCGACGCCGACCCCGGCCCGCCATTGAACGCAAACGTCAGCGGACGCTTCGCCGCGTCCTGCCCGTCGAGCGTGTACGCGACGTAAAACATCTCCGCTTCAATTCTCCCGTCGCCGCGCTTGATCGGCAGCCGTCCTGCGGTCGCCGAGTACTTCAGCAGCTTGCCATCGACGGTGATCTGGTGATGCGTCACCACCGGAGCCGCCTCGGTCATGTCGTAATGCTCTTCTTTGTCTTTCTCCTTGTCGCCCGACGCCTCACGGGGCGTAGGTCTTTGCTCCGCAGAAGGCTCGGGCTTGATGGCGCTCTCCGCGGGCTTTTCGGAAGGTTGCGCGGCCGCCTGTTTCTTGGAAGGAGCCGGTTTGGAGGGCTCTGCGCTTTGTGCGAGAGATGTTGGGGCGAAAGAGGTGGCAAATACTAAGGCGAAACAATAGATCGAAACAGCAGCGAACATCCGGGAAAATCGTTTCATTGTTCCATCCTATGAAGGTCGATTACGACCTGATTTCCTGGACAGGGCGAGTGGCACGAATTGTACACCGGATACACAGCAGAAACGAGGCGACAGAAATGTTATGCTTCCGCGCATGCGACTGCGTCGTAGTGTAGTCCCGCTAATCCTGGCTCTCGCTCTGAGCGTTTTACCCCTCAACGCGCGGGTCCTTCGGGTCGAAACTGCTACCCGCACTGATGTCCTTGGCGGCAAAGAATTCGGCAGCGCGGGCGCGTACGAGCGCATCACCGGACGCGTCTACTTCGCGCTTCCCGTAGCCAATCCGCACAACCAGCGCATCGTCGACCTGAGCAACGCGGTGAACCTGAAAAATGGCGAGGTCGAGTTCTCTGCCGACTTCATTGCGGTCCGCCCCAAGGACGCGCACAAGGGCAACGGCTCGCTGCTGCTGGAGGTTCCCAACCGCGGGCGCGGGCGCATCATCGCTCTCGTCGACGGGGGCAACTGGGATCTCGCGGCCGACGCCGGAGACGCCTGGCTGTTGCGCAACGGGTTCACCATCGTAAGCCTCGGGTGGCAATGGGACGCAGCCGGCGCAGACGCGCTGCGATTCTTTGCGCCGGTCGCGAAAGAAAACGGAAAGACCATCGCCGGCCTGCTGCGCGGCGATCTAATGCCCTCGAAGGTGATGCCGGAAATTCCGCTGGGGCATCTCATCCTGGGCAACATCGGCGGCACCGAGTATCCGGTGGCCGCGCCCGATGATCCGCGCAACACGCTCACGGTCCGGGACTCTCGCGACGGACAGCGCACCGTAATCCCCCGCACGGAGTGGCAGTTCGCCTACATGGTCGACGGCAAGCTCACCCAGAGCGACCGTCATATCCACTTGAACGGCGGCTTCCAGCCCGGCAAGATCTACGAATATGTTTACGTTGTCGCTGACCCCGTCGTCGCCGGCGGTGGCTTCGCCGCGATCCGCGATTTCGCTTCCTATGCCAAGCACGCCCCCGATGCCGTGACCCCTGCCGCCCGTGTCTACGGCGAAGGCATTTCGCAGAACGGCCGTTTTCTGCGCGACTTTCTCTATCAAGGTTTCAATGCCGACGAAGAAGAAAGGATTGCGCTCGACGGCGTTCTCGCCCACGTTGCGGGTGCAGGCCGCGGCAGCTTTAATTACCGCTTCGCCCAGCCCTCGCGCGACGCGCAGCCCACCTCGTCAGTGTTCTTCCCCACGGATATCTTTCCTTTTACCGACCAACCCGAGAAAGATCCCATCACCGGAGAGACGGGCGGCCTGCTCGACCGCGCCACCGCCGACAAAGTCGTGCCCAAGATCTTCTTCTCCAACACGTCTTACGAATACTGGGGCCGGGCCGCCGCGCTCATTCACGTCACTGCCGACGGCCAGCACGATGCGACCCTCTCCGACAACGTCCGCATCTATCACTTCACCGGCCTGCAGCACTTCTCCGGTCCGTTCCCTCCAGAGAAAGGGAAAGGCGACCTACTGGGCCAACAGCCGCAATCCCCGCTTCCTGTCAAATACTTCTGGCGCGCCATGATCGCCAACATGGACGCCTGGGTCCGCAGCAACACTCTTCCGCCCGCCAGCAGCTACCCGAGGATTGCGGATGGAACCCTCGTGCCGTTACACGAATACGCATTGCCTGCGATTCCGGGCGTCAACCAGCCGCAGGAAGCGAATGAAGCCTGGCGTCTCGATTTCGGCCCGAACTGGAGCAACGGAATTCTCAGCCTCCAGCCGCCGAAGGTTGGCGAGCCTTTCCCTGTGCTCGTGCCCCAGGTCGATGCCGACGGAAATGAGCGCGACGGCGTGCTCTTGCCGGAGATCACCGTTCCGCTGGCGACGTATGCGAGTTGGAATCTGCGCGATCCTTCGATTGGAGCGCCCGATCAACGGGTTTCCTTCGAGGCTTCTTATCTCCCATTTCCAAAGACCGCTGCAGAACGTCAGAAGGCGGGCGATCCCCGTAAGTCCATTGCGGAACGCTACTCGGATCGTGAAGACTACCTGACGCGATACAAAAACGCGGTGGACGATCTGGTGAAGCAACGCTGGATCCTGCCGGAAGACCGCGACGCCTTGCTCCATCGCGGCGAGCAGGAATGGACGCAAGCAACGAAAGGGAACTGAAAGCCGCAGAGCGGCGACATAATTTAGCCCGGACGTAAGTCCGGGGTAAGTCAGGCAAGGAGGAATCAAGTCCCGGAGGGACGACAGAGGGGCTGCCCTGATGCATCCCGGTTTGACGGTGGTTGGCGGCCATGGGGCGGGGGATTTTGACTGGATCGATCTCCACATTTTTTTGTTCTGTTCGCTAAAATATTGATTCTTAACAACTTGGGGAGTGCGTATCGGCCTGAATCCGTGTAAAATATTGAGCCGCAAGGGCTTATAGCTAGGATATTCGGGGATAAGGACTTAGCTTTGGGCTGAAGGCCGTTGAGGGGATCGGTCGTAGAGAACTGGCTGGGAGAGCCCTCGCGCATGTAGCAAGCTTGCGGCTTCTGAAATCCTCAGTAAAGGTTGTTCGTCACAAGAACTGGGATTCGTGTTGTGGAAGGATGTGGAAAAGGTCCGGTCTGTCCCCAGGTCTTCTCGTGGTTCGTCGTCCCCGGTTTTCCGTCCTGAACGATGAAGGATAAGAGTAGCGGGTGCCCCATTCTAAAATCGCGGTTCTTGCGATTTTAGAGTGGGGCTTTTGACTTCCATCCTGTAATTTAAAACCCCCGCTCAAGCAAAGCTTGAACGGGGCACCCTCCAGTCTTGGAATGTACCCTCGTCCGGGCCACCCTCTATAACCTTGTCGGCGTTGTCAAGAGACACGTAGAGTGTCTGAGTTCAGGTTTGGTTGCACGGGTGCTGAACTCGAGTTTTTGATTCTTACTGATTAGAAAGCTTTTGATCTTGCTTTTGCTCACGCGACTGAAGCTCGCTTTCGGAATCCTGCGGTGGAAGCTAGTTCCACCAACCATCTATTCGGTCTCTGGCCCCATGATTCGTTGTTCAGACTCCCCGACTGTCCGGGGAGGCAAGGCGCCCAATCAGCCCAGCGATGGACGGTTGTCCACCAGGGTGGCCCACGGGCTGCCTTGCATGCGAACCAGCTGCGCGTAATCCGCCGTGCTGCGCAGCATCCAGTACATCCTCACGGCCAGCTTGCGAGCCACGGCGACCTTCGCTACCGAGGCTCCACGGCGAAACTTCAAACGTTGATACATGCGTTTCAGTGCGGGATCGAAGCGCGCCGCCGTATGACCCGCTTCCACCAACAACGACCGCATCATCGGATTGCCTTGCTTGCTGATCGATCCCAACCGCTGTTTTCCCCCCGAACTGTGTTCCTGCGGATTCAACCCCAGATAACTCACCACCTGTTTACTGTGTTCGAAACGTGCTACCGGCCCAATGATGAGCACGAATGCCAGCGATGTCACCGGTCCCACTCCCGGATGCGTCATCAACCTCACCGCCAGCGGCTGATTTTTTGCGGCTTGCTCTACCGCCACATCCAGTTGCGCCGTCGCCGCCGCCAACTCATCGAACATCCGCAGCAACTCCTGCCGCCGATAACTGGCCCACGGGCCCAGCGCCAGGCCCTCCAGTTCCTTGCGCCCTTTCGCCGTGAACAGCTTCTGCTTGCGGCACACTCCTTCGCCCATGGCCAGCGCGTGCAGTTGGTTCTTCACCGCACCTCGCATCCACACCAGCTTCTGCCGGTGCCAGACTAATTGCCGTAAGTCCCGCTCCGCCGGCGATGGCCGCCAGATCTGGGGAAATCGGTCCTCGCGCAACAGATTCAACAAATGCCCCGCGTCCCGCGCATCCGTCTTCTGCTTGCGCACCACGGACGCCCGAATCTTGGCCGCATCTCCCATCCACAGCTCGTGCCCCAGTTCTGCCAGCATGGCCTCGAACCAGTGCGTGTGCCCGGTGGCTTCGATCCCCACTCGCACCCCACCCGAAAGTGCTGCATAAAAAGCTCGCGCCTCTCCACTCTCGTGTTCCAGACGCCGCTCTACCAACTCTCCCGTATCCGTGTCCAGCATCGCAATCTGCTGATAGCGTGTGTGCAAATCGCATCCTATAATCGTCATCGCTCGGCTCCTTTCCTCCGAGCCTTGGTCGCTTGAGCGCTACCAAGTCTACTCGCTCGTTAGGAGCCGACACGGTTATCTCATCAGCATTGCTCTGCGCTTTTAGTGTCTCGCGGCCCAAATATCTATCCTTAGTTTGTTGGACGCCTCATTTGCGAATTGCATAATTTGCCAAAAATCTGCGAGAAAAATCTGACGCAGTCGAATGCTTCCAGTGATACTGGCTCTGCACGTACGTCTCTAGTGCGGTTGCGTCCATACAGCGAATTCCGCTCACAGCCGGGACATCTACATTCTCCGGAACAGCAATGACAGCCAATTCCCACGAAATTCTGTCGCAGTGTATTCCCCATCTCAGTGACGACCCGCAAAAAACCCCAACATTGGCACTCGCAAGGATCCTGGGAGATCCCTCTCCCCTGGACATGACCGGCAAATACCTTTCGAGCACACTCGAGGAGGGGCTAAAGGAGACGCCTCCGAAGAAGGAGGTTTTCGAAAAGTAGTCATCACCCGGCCGCGGATCGAGCAACACATAATTAATCGATTCGTCATTACACAGAACGGAGAGTTTGGAGAGAAAACGCCCAAACTCTTCTCGGTAGACATATGCATACTCAATCGCAAAATAGGCTTCGAAGGCATGGCGAAACACAAACTCCGGCAGGCGTTTGCCTGTGTCGAAGATCGTGTTGCACTTCTCGCTCAAAGAGGAAAACGTTTGCTTATCGGCAATCAACTCATTGACAGTCATCGTCAGGGTCCAGGTCCAAAATTTATCTTAAGAGGGGGCTGGCCCACCCTCGCTTTTGATTTTTCTCGACGTAATTCTAAATGAGGCTGCCCCACCCTCTGCGGTTTTCAGAGGGGTGGGAACCTATGCGGCCTGCGCAGGTTTTCTATCCGTTTGCGTTGCACCGGACGCGCCAAGGATAAAGTCAAAATCTCAAGAGGTTGAGAGCATCGTCTCCCACCCTCTGAAATTCACAGAGGGTGGGGCAGCCTCAGTTGGTTTGATGGAAGGGTGGGCCAGCCCCCTCCACGCGGGCTTTGGTGGAACCGAGAGGTCGAGGTCGGTGGTACCCAACAAGAACCTCACCAAGATCCCTGCCAGAATCGATGAGGCAGTTTCCCCTTGACGCCCTTACCCGCATTTTGTACCATCGACAGAACAAGTTCGCTCTTCGGAGCGGACCTGAATTTCATGCAGAGTGGCTGAGGGACGAGCCCTATGACGCCACGGCAACCGATCCGGGATCATATATCCCGGGTGCTTGGTGCCAACTCTCTCCTGGAAACAGGGAACATGGGATTCGGCATGCGCGCTGTATTTGCATTCCGATAGCCTCTTTTCCTTTTCCTGGAAAAAGAGGCCTTTGCTTTTTAAGCCGCTTTTTCCGGCTCGTCCCCAGCTATTCGCGAAGATTTCGAGTTTACGAAATAAGAAAGCGAGTAGCTACATGTCTCACTACGAACTGCGGTGCCGGGAATGCGGACGGACGTGGGGAAACCAGCCCCGCTCCATCTGCGACGACTGTTTCTCTCCTCTGGAAGTTGCCTACGACTACGACGCGCTGCGCGCGCAGACTGGTCAGGGAACCTTCACTCGTGAGCGCATCGCCCAGCGGCCGCCTGACATGTGGCGCTACTCCGAGCTTTTACCCCTCCCCCAAGGCTTTGAACCGCGGCTGCCGGTCGGTTTCACTCCACTGTTTCAGGCTCCACGTTTGGCTAAGCAGTTGAGTGGAACAACCGGTGCCGCGAAGAATCTTTACATCAAGAACGACGCTGTCTGTCTGCCTACGTTGAGTTTCAAAGACCGTGTTGTTGCTGTCGCGTTATCACAGGCGAAGGCCTTCGGGTTCGATACCGTGTCGTGCTCCTCGACCGGGAACCTGGCCAACGCTGTGGCCGCCCACGCCGCTCGCGAAGGACTGAAGGCATGGATCTTTATTCCTTCGGATCTCGAGCCCGCGAAAATTCTGGGCACGAACGTGTTCGGCGCGAAAGTGGTGCGCATCGCCGGAAACTACGATCAGGTCAACCGCCTGTGCTCGCAAATTGCCGACGAGCATCGCTGGGGCTTCGTCAACGTGAACCTGCGGCCCTACTACGCCGAGGGATCGAAGACCGTGGGCTTCGAAATTGCCGAGCAGCTTGGCTGGCGTCTGCCGGATAACGTGGTTTGCCCCATGGCGGGCGGCTCGCTGATCACGAAGATCAAGAAGGCATTCGATGAGCTAATCAAGCTCGGCCTGGTCGAGGGCAAGGAAGTGAAGTTCTTCGGCGCGCAGGCTACCGGCTGTTCTCCGATTTCGACCGCAGTCAAAACCGGCAGCTCCGAGATCGAGCCGCAGAAGCCAGCGACCATCGCGCGCTCCCTGGCCATCGGCAATCCTGCCGACGGACACTACGCGATCAAAGTGATCAAGGGCAGCGGCGGATGGAGCGAGGACGTCAGCGATCCGGAAGTGATCGATTCGATTAAACTGCTGGCGGAATCCGAAGGCGTTTTTACCGAGACCGCCGGCGGTGTGACCGTCGGCACCGCGGGCAAACTGTATCGCCAGGATCGCATCCTGCCGGAAGAAACGACCGTGCTGTGCATCACTGGCAATGGCCTGAAGACGACCGACGTGCTCGCCGGCGTCTACCAGAGCGAACGCCCCATCGCTCCGAAGTTGACGGAGTTCGAAAGCTACCTGCAGCAGACGCTGAAGCTTTCCGAGATCCCTGGAGTCATCGCCGCAGCAGAGACGACGGGCGTAGGAGCGTAACCATGCCGATCACCGTACAAATCCCGACCGCGTTGCGACGCCACACCGCGGGCGTGGGTTCGATCACGTGCGCGGCGTCGAACCTCGGCGAGTTGTTCTCCGTCCTCGACGAAAAGTTTCCCGAGTTGAAGCCCCACCTGCGTGACGACAAAGGTCAGATTCGCCGCTTCCTCAACATCTATGTAAACGAAGAGGACATCCGCTTCCTGGGCGGACAAACCTACGCGTTTCAGGAAGGCGACGAAGTTCTCTTGGTCCCGTCGATCGCAGGCGGGAAGCAGTAGCTTTCATTGCAAACCTGGCAATTGGGTTCCAGATCGGCTTCTCTTACTGGTTTGGAGGGCTTGGATTCGTCTGGTTGCCGCTGCCCGATGCTGGGGCCGAGGATTGCGGCGGCGGAGCGGGAGATGTGCTGTTCGACGAGCCTTGCGGCGCGCCGGGCAGCGGCACGATCACCACATCGTCCGCATCGGACTGGATCGTACCGGCTCCGCAGTCGGTGTTGTTTCCTGAAGCATCGAAGCGACAGCCATAGAGGCCGGCGTCTTGTACTCCGCAAGCGCCCCCATCCAATTCTGTCAGCCACCAGCCGGAGCCTGGAGTCTTCTTCAGCGTATTGCCTTTGGCGTACACGGTCATAAGTGTGGATCCGGTTGCGCTTTGGCCATTGCCACAGCCGAAGCTGCGGTCGCTGCTGAGGTAGAGAACTTTGTGATGATTGTCCCAGACTTCATCCACCTGCACCGGATTCCCCGAACCGTCCACATCCATTTCTTCTGCCCAGAATGAATGATGCACGCCGCCCGGATGTCCTTTGATCGCAATGGACGCCTTGCCCTTGCCAAAAGTGTCGGCGACCTTTTTCTGCGTCGCTTTTGGCCCCGGCTTGGGAGCTGCCGCCTTGGCCTGAACCGCCGGGGTTACTTTGACGTTGGGAACGGAAGGCGCGGGCTTCGCTTTGGCGGCTGGTTGTTGCGGCTGTGCCTGCGGCGCGGGCGCTTTGTTGCACGAGAAACTCAGAACTAGAATAGGGAACAACACGGTTAGAATCGCGGGGTGCGAGATGCGTCGTTTCATATCGTCCTCATTTTTCCGCGGGAAGTTCTCGAAGGGAAATGTTCGCCCTTCATGCGTTCCGCTCGCATGCACGCCCCCGACCCATAATATCCTACTGCGCTGCGCGCGCGCAGTGGTGGAACCAGAGCTTGGATGCAATCACTACTCACGCTTCAATTGTTATGCATCCTGCGTGCGGGTGTATAATCTAACTAACTGGTTAATTAAGAGACTCGGATCCGATACCCATGGCCCGGCTTTTCCATCACCGTCATGCCCTGCACGGCCGCATGGGTTCCCGCGGCCAGCCCGAGGAGAGCCGCGCCGCCATTCTGCAGGCCGCCGCGCAGGAGTTCGCCGAGCACGGCATAGCCGGAGCTCGCACCGACTCCATCGCCCGCCAGGCCCGGGTCAACAAAGCTCTGCTGTACTACTACTTCAAGGACAAAGAAACTCTGTACGGCGCCGTGCTGGATGAAGCCTTCTCGGGCCTGAAGAATACCGTCTTCCGCGTGCTCGACAGCGACTTGCCGCCGCGCGAGAAGATCATGGCTTACGCCGGCGCATATTTCGATTTCATTGCCTCGAACCAGCTCTATCCTCGATTGATGCAGCGCGAGATGATGCAGGCGCGCGAAGGCGCATCTCCGCATCTCGATAAACTCATCAAGAACTACTTCCAGCCGATTTTCGCCCGGGTCAGTGCAGTCCTGCGCAAGGGAATCGCGGACGGAGAATTTCGTCCCGTGAATCCGGTGCAATTTGTGCCGTCCATGATTGCCATGATCGTTTTCTATTTCAGCGGTGCTCCGGTGATGCAGAAGATCGTCGGATTTAATCCCCTAACTCCGGAGCGCATCGCGGAGCGGCGCGCCGCCGTGCTGGATTTCATTTCCGCCGCGCTGTTCCGCCCAGAAGGCAACGCCACGCCACGCAAGGAGCACGCTCATGAGCGCGCGTAACCGTTTCTTCATCCTTCTCGGAATCATCTTTGTGATCGCCGCGACCTACTACTTTTTTTCCACCGACCACTCGCGCGACCTGGTGCTGATCGGCACGGTCGACGCCAACCAGGTGATCGTAAGCGCGCAGGTCGAAGGCCGCATCCAGAAGTTGCTGGTGGATGAAGGCACGCCGGTGAAGGCGGGAGATCTCATTGCCGTGCTCGATCCATCCGAGTTGCAAGCGCAAGAGGCCGCGGCCACCGCGACGATTGCCAGCTTGCAACATAAAGTCGTTGAAATGCAGCACACCGAAAAATCGACCTCGGGCTCCACCACGAGCGATGTAGCGAACACGGAGGCCAAGTTGGCATCGGCGAAGGCGCAACTGCTGCAGGCTAAAGCCACGCTGGACCGCACGGAGAGCGACAGTCGTCGCACCATCGAACTGGCCAAAGCCGGAATCGCGTCCGATCAGGAGCGGGTGCAGGCGGAGACGAATTTGCAAGTTGCGCGGGCGACGGTTCAGGCGCAGCAAGAACTCGTCAGAGCCGCGGAAGCTGACCTGAACGCCGCTATCGCGCGCACGCAACAAGCGAACGCCGCGAAAAGCACCGTGGCGTCCACCGAGGCTGACCTCAAGAATGCGCTTGCCATGAAGAATCAGGCCGCTGTGCGGTTGGGCTATACCAACGTCTATGCGCCGGTCAGCGGAACGGTTTCCGTGCGTGCCGCGCGCCAGGGAGAAGTCGTCAACATCGGAGCACCGATTGTCACCATCGTCGATCTCAACGATACCTGGGCGCGAGTCGCAATCCCGGAAACCTACGCCGACCATATCGGATACGGCGATGTGCTTCGCGTGCGCCTGCCCGGGGGAAGTCTTATGAGCGGCAAAGTTTTCTTCAAGGGCGTGGAAGGAGACTTCGCCACGCAGCGCGACGTGAGCCGCCGCAAGCGCGATATCAAAACCATCGTGCTGAAAGTCCGCATGGACAATCCCAAGGGCGCATTTGTCCCCGGCATGACCGCGGAAGTGCTGGTCTCGCCGGAGCAACTGAATGGCGGCAGTAGGCAGAACGCCGCTGCCGCAGAGCAACGATGACGACCGAATTGAATCCGAAGGCGAACGATACGACGGCCTCGCCCGAAACTGGGTCCGGGCTGGAGAAGCCCGGCTACGATCCCTCCGCGCCGTCGGCCATCGAAGTTCAACACATCGTCAAAAAGTACGGCGACTTCACTGCGGTCGACGACGTTTCGTTCCACGTGAAAGAGGGAGAGATCTTCGGGCTGCTCGGGCCCAACGGCGCAGGGAAGTCGACGCTGATCCGCATGATGACCACGCTGATCCCGATTACTTCGGGAAAGGCTCGCATCGCCGGACACGACGTCGCCAAAGAACCCAACGCGGCGCGCCGCATGATTGGCGTGATTCCCCAGGCGCTGACCAGCGATCTCGACCTCACCGTCGAAGAGAACATGAGTATTTACGCCAAGCTCTACGACGTCCCGGCAAAAGAGCGCAAGAAGTCGATCGATGAACTTCTGCATTTGGTGGACCTCACGAAGTGGCGCGATGCGCAAACCAAGACGCTCTCGGGAGGCATGCGGCGGCGGCTCGAAATTGCCCGCGGCCTGGTGCACCATCCCCGAATCTTTTTTCTGGATGAGCCGACTACCGGACTGGATCCGGTTTCCCGTGTTGCTGTGTGGGAAATGCTGGGAAACATCAAGGAACATCGGCAACTGACTATTTTGGTCACTACCCACTACATGGACGAGGCTGACCGCTTGTGTGATCGCATCGCTATTGTCGATCACGGCAAACTGGTGGCGCTCGACGCGCCCATGGCCCTCAAGGCGAGCGTCCCAGGATCGAACGTGATCGAAGCGCAGTTCGAGAATCCTCCCGCGGATTGGGAGCAGCGCTTGCACACGCTCGATGAGGTAACTTCCGTGCAGCATGAAGGTGCAGGTATGTACAGAGTGCTCACCGGCAACGGCTCGCGCACCACAACCCAGTTGGTGGAGATGGCAGTGCAGAGCGGTGTGCCGGTGAAGTCGCTCTCGGTGCAGAACACCACCCTCGATGACGTCTTTGTGCATTACACGGGACGACAACTGCGTGACGAATTGCAAAAACCATATGCCATCGTAATGCCGCCGCGGCCGGGACTGCAGCCATGATTTATGCAGATTCGATTCGCCTGGGGTTGCAGATATGAATCGGATGATGGCCATTGTCGAGCGTGAAATGCGCAAGTTCTTCCGCTCACCGGCGCTGATGCTGGCGTCCATGATCTTTCCGCTGGTGCAGTTGATCATCCTGGGGAATGCCTTCGGGGGGAAGATCCACGATGCCAAGATCGCCTTTGTCGATCAGGATGGTGGTCCACAGGCGGTGAGGATTCGCGAAGCCTTCGATTCGGTGCGCGCCAACATTCGTACTTTTGTGCCGATCGACTACGACGATGAGAAGAAAGCCGTGGTAGACGTACGCAACGGCAAACTACAGGGCGCGGTCATTATCCCTCCGCAGTATTCGCAGCACGTGTACGAGGAGAACCATCCACGCGTTGCCCTGGTCGTCGACAACAGCGACAACTTCATGAGTTCGGCGGTCGAAGCCGAACTGACGGATCTGGTGAACGCGCTCAACCAGCCCGCCATCTCGCCCCGCATTCTGCAGCAAACCGCGCTCGAGATCGTCGAACTCTATCCCTACATCGAGTACATGAAATATCTGCTGCCCGGTTCGCTGGTGCTGGCGATGTTTGTGTCGGTCATGATTGGCGGCGGCATGCTCTATATCGACGACAAGGCGCGCGGCGTGCACGAAGGCTACCTGGTCACGCCGATCACAAAACTGGAACTGGTGCTCGGGTTGAATCTCGCCGGTGCGATCAAGGCCGTAATGACAGGCGTTGTCATCGTGGCGATCGGTTCGCTGCTGGCGGGAGTGAATACGATCTTCAATCCCCTGACCGTGTTCGGGCTGCTGATCATGATCTTGCTGACGTCGCTGGCCTTCAATACCATGATGTTTCTGCTTATGGTGCGCATCGAAGATCCGCTGGTGCCGCGCGCCATGTTCGGCATTCTCAACACGCTCCTGTTCTTTCCCAGCGGTTCGGTCTATCCCATTCAGGCGTTTCCTCCATGGCTACGTGTTATCGCGAAGGGGGACCCGTTCACGTACGCGGTAGACGGTTTTAAATGCCTGCTGCTGAAGGAGACGAGCCTCTCCGCGGTCGGGGGAGACATGCTCTTCCTGACCATCTTCGCCGCGGCTACGCTGGGCATCGCAATCCCATTGTTCAAGCGAACCCTGTAGTCGGTTCACGCACAGTCCAAGGCGGGGTTCGCGTGTCGGGACATGTGGGCATACCCACCCTTCCTAATGGGCGAAAGAAGGGTGGGCCGCCGACAATTACCGATGCCTGGGGAAGACCCTTTTCCCGACGCTGCTAGTGGCGAGTATTCCCTCGGCTCCGCCCGCACTGGTGACCACAGTGTCGATTTCGGCGCCACCGTTGACTACGACGAAGTTCGCGGTGACCGGCGGCCGGCCGTCGGTGAAGTCGATGGTGAAGGTGCCCGTGCAATCAGAGTTGACCGTGTAGGACCCCTTGGCGGGGGTGTGGGTGAAGTCGGCCACAACCTTGCCGGCAATGGTTACCGTATCGATCTGAGAAAAGCCATCTTTCCCGTCAAATTCGGCCATCGCCACTCCCACCTGTTGGCCCACTAGGCCCATGCCTCCCAGCTTGGTGCCTTGGACGGTGAATCCGTACTTGCCTGCAATGAGTTGGTTGTTGCAGGCGGCATAGTCAGTCTGTGCGTATCCCGAACCTGCCGCCACCAGTGTCAGCAGAACCAATCCGAAGATGTTTACGACTCGCTTCATACTCCTCCTTAATCCCTGAATTTGGCTTAATTCTCCGGCGCCTCGCTCCCTTCCCCGTCGAAGCGCCGAAGTGTGTTTTTTCTTAGCCTCTAGAACGGCCGCGGTCAATCGACCCGCCCTAAATCGTTCCTGACTTGCTAAGAGAAAGTGGCACAAGAAGTTGCCGGGTTTCCTGAACTGATTTCATGGAGTAGAATCATGTCCCCCATGGTGGAGGGGCGGAGGTTATGGGCACACCCGCAAGTTCCGGCCGCCGCGTTCGAACCGGCCTCTTCGAAATTGACCTTGGCTCCGGCGATGTCCACAAGGAAGGGCGAAGGATCCCCCTGCAGGAGCAGCCTTTTCGGGTCCTCGCCATGCTGGTTGAGCGTCCCGGAGAAGTGGTTACCCGCGAAGAGTTGCAGGCTCGGCTCTGGCCGGCCGATACCTATGTGGGCTTCGACGAGGGGCTGAACACCGCGATCCGGAAACTGCGGGTTGCCCTGGGAGACTCGCCGGACAACCCACGATTCATTGAGACCATTCCTCGCCGGGGATATCGCTTCGTCGCGCCGGTCCAAGAGGCCGTCGCGGGGACCACTCCACGCTTGGGGACCGCCGGCGTTGCTGGCTCCGGCGCCGAAATGCAGGAGGGTGGCCGGACCAGGAAAGTCCGCCAGTTCGGTTGGCCGCTCTTTGCGGCAGCTCTACTCCTCATTCTGGCTGGTGCCGCGTACCTCATACGGTCGCAGCCGCCGTCGAACGCTATCAGGCCTAAGCGAGTGATGCTGGCGATCCTGCCGTTCGAAAATTTGAGCAATGATCCGTCGCAAGAGTACTTCAGCGACGGGCTGACCGAAGAAACGATCACAGACTTGGGCCAACTCAGCCCTGAGCAGTTGGGCGTGATTGCCCGTACGTCCGCGATGGCCTATAAGCACACAAACAAGACCGTTAGACAGATCGGTCAGGAACTGGGCGTTGAGTACATCCTGGAAGGCAGCGTGCGACGCGAAGGTGAAGAGGTTCGTGTCAGCGCGCAGTTAATTCGCGTGAGTGATCAAACCCATTTGTGGGCACATAACTATCAACCTAAGTTGCAGGATCTGCTGGAGGTGCAGAATGAAATCGGAAAAGCGATTGCTGGGCAGGTGCAACTCAATCTAACCGCGCAACAGGCAATGGCTCTGTCCCAGACCCGCGCCGTCAATCACGAAGCCTACGATCTCTATTTGAAGGGACGTTTCTACTGGAACCAGAGAACGCCGCGCGCGGTTCAGGAAAGCATCCCGTTTTTCCAGCAGGCGGTGGCCAAGGATCCCAATTTCGCCTTGGCCTATGTCGGCCTGGCCGATGCCTACAATATCAGCAACATCATGGGCGTCTACTCTCCGAAAGAAAGTTTTCCTGAAGCCAGGGCGGCGGCCATCAAGGCCCTCACCCTCGACCCTTCGATTGCGGAAGCACACGCTGCCCTGGGCATGGAGAAGTCGCATTATGAGTTTGATTTTCCCGGCGCGGAAAAAGAGTTTCTGAAAGCCCTTGAACTCAATCCGAACTCTTCCTACGCCCACCTCTTTTATTCCAACTGCTACCTCGCCCCCATGGGTCGAAACGCCGAAGCCATTGCCGAAAACAAGAAGGCGATGGAACTCGACCCCTTGTCGTTGCCGATCAACAACTTCATGGCCATGACGTATATGTTTGCCGGGGACTACGAAGAGTCCTATCGGCAGTTCCAGCGCACCATCGCGATGGATCCCACCTTCCCTCTGGCCCACGATTATTTTTCTGTTCTCCTGATCGTAATGGGGCGATATGAGGAAGCGGTCGAGGAGAGCGAGAAAGCCGCATTGCTGTATGGGTCTGCCCCGGAACAAGCAGCCGCGCATGCAACCGCCTTACTCAAAACCCTCAAGGCCGGTGGGTTGAAAGGATTTGGACAAGAGAACCTTAAGCGGGATCTGAAGGCGATGAAAGAATCTGGCGGCAGATATTTTCCAGCAAGCGCAATCGCCGCTGACTACGCTCTGGCCGGAGAAAAGGACAAGGCTTTCGAGTGGCTGGGAAAGGCCTACGAGGAACGGGAAGGGCAGTCCATTACCCTGTTGAAGTGCGACCCTTTTTTTAAGAGTCTCCGCGGCGATCCCCGATTTTCCGATCTGTTGCGGCGCTTGGGCTTGCCGGAATAGCTACAGGGCGAGTCTTAATGGATTGCAACCTGCTTGGGTACCGATTGCAGCGCTCTAAGGCGGCGTGGGACTTTCGACTTGGCCGTTGTCTCCGTTATGCTAGTCAGGTATGACACTCCTGGATGCCCAAGAGTACGACCCGGAAAAGGCGCGGAAGCGCAGGATGCGAATCATTTCGGCAATCGCTATCCTGGTAATTGTCGTCGCGTTGGGATGGTGGTTCCGCTATTGGCCGGAGGAACGCATCGTCGGCCACTTCTTCGACGCCCTGCAGAAGCAGGATTACAAAACGGCCTACGGTATCTGGATGCAAGATCCGCAATGGTCGCAGCATCCGGACGAGCATCCCAAATATCCCTTCAATGATTTTTATCGCGATTGGGGCCCTGGGGGTGAGTGGGGGTTGATCAAGACCCAGAAAGTCTACGGCGCGAGCACCTGCCCCGGCGGCGGCAGCGGCGTTGTCGTGGATGTGATCGTGAACGACCGCGCCGAACACGCGCAAGTTTGGGTGGAGAAATCGGACCACACCTTAAGTTATCCGCCCTGCGAGCTGATTTTCCGATAAGGGCTAAACGTGCGCATGCGCCAGCGACTCCAAGGTCTTCGTCAGCGACGCATCATCGCTGACATTCAAGCCGGTCTTCGAGCGATCGATCTGCCGCATCAGTCCGCAAAGAACCTTCCCCGGCCCAACTTCGATGAACGTCTGCATGCCTTGCGCAATCAGCAGACGGACGCACGGATCCCACTTCACGGATCCCGTGACCTGCCGGAGAAGAGTGTCGCGGGCGCGCAGATCGTCCGTCACCAGTACGGCCTCCACGTTGCACGCGACGGGATAGACGGGCTTTTGCAGTTTGAGAGCATTGAGATCGCTTTCCAGACGATCTTGCGCCGGCTTCATCAGCGAACAATGAAAGGGTGCGCTGACGGGCAGCAGCTTGGCGCGCTTGGCGCCTCGTTCGTCTGCTAGTTTCGCGGCGCGCTCAACCGCCGCCGTATTGCCGGAAATGACGATCTGCTCCGGCGAATTGATGTTGGCGGGTTCACAGACTTCTCGGTGCGCTGCGTCGTGGCAGACCGCGGCGACTTTCGCAGCATTCATGCCGAGGATGGCAGCCATCGCACCCACGCCCACCGGAACGGCTTCCTGCATGTATTTGCCGCGGTTGCGCACCGTTCGAACGGCGTCAGCAAAGCTGAACGTCCCCGCAGCGACGTGCGCGGAATATTCGCCAAGACTGTGTCCCGCGACGTAGGAGGGCCTCGGAATGCGCGTCTCCAACACACGAAGTGCTGCAATCGACACCGTCAGAATCGCCGGCTGCGTGATCTCGGTCAGTCGAAGTTGGTCTTCGGGTCCCTCGAAGCACATGGTGGAGAGCTTGTAACCGAGGGCGTCGTCTGCTTCTTCAAAAGTGTGGCGGGCGACAGGATACTTCTCGGCGAGATCCTTGCCCATGCCGACAGCCTGCGAGCCCTGGCCGGGGAACAGCAATGCAATTGTGTTTTCAGGCATGAAGTAATTGAGGAATTGGGTAATTTGGTAATTGTGTAATTTTCAGCAGGTACCCATGGGCTTTCAAAATTACACAATTACCCGATTACCAAATTACCCAATTTCAACCGATGCTGGCCGCAGCGCCGCCAGGCCGCGCTCAATCGAGCCGTTAATCCCGCGTTCGGAAAACTCTGCCGCCACGCGCACCGCATTCTTGATCGCGTTGGCGTTCGACGAGCCATGCGTAATGATGCAAGCGCCTTTCACGCCCAGCAACGGCGCGCCGCCGTATTCGGTATGATCGAGCCGCTTCTTGAAATCGGTGAAGGCGCTCCGCGAGAGTAGCGCGCCCACCTGCCGCGTGATGGTCGCCTTCAGCGATTCCTTCAGCGCCGTGCGCACCAGATTCGCTACGCCCTCGGAAATCTTCAACGCAACGTTGCCCACAAATCCGTCGGCCACGATAACGTCGACCTGCCCGTTGTAAAGATCGCGCCCTTCCACGTTGCCCACAAAGTTCAGCGGAAGCTGTTTGAGCAATTGGAAGGATTGGCGTGTAAGTTCGTTCCCTTTGCTTTCCTCTTCTCCAATGGAGAGCAATCCGACGCGTGGTCCCGCAGTCCCGGCTTTCTTCCCGAACATCGCGCGAAAATAAATGTCGCCCATCACCGCAAACTGTTCGAGATTCTGAGGCGTGCAGTCGACATTCGCGCCTACATCGAGCAACATCGCAGGATTCCCCGGTGCGGTCGGGAACACCGCGGCCAGTGCGGGGCGATCGACGCCGGGAACCGCGCCCAGCACGACTTTCGCCGTGGCCATGGCTGCGCCGGTGTTGCCGGCAGTGACGAAGCCCGCCGCCTGCCCCTCGCGCACCATGCGTAAGCCGACGCGCATGGAGGAATCGCGCTTGGCGCGAATGGCCTCCACCTTGTCTTCCATGGTGATAAATTCGCTGGCGTGGACGACTTCAATGGGCAGGCGCCTGGCCGCCGAGTGGCGATCCAGTTCCGCCTTGACCACAGTTTCCGGGCCGACCAGCAGCACCCGCAACCCATATTGGCGCGCCGCTTGTATGGCGCCCTCAATTTCAGGCTTGGGAGCGCGGTCCGAACCCATCGCATCCAGCGCGATCACGCTAGGCATGGTGTGTATGTACTAGCTGGCTTCTTTAATATCGAGGACTTCGCGTCCCTTGTAGTAACCGCACTTGGGACAAGCGCGATGCGGCATTTTCTTTTCGTGACAGTTGGGGCACTCGGAGAGGCTGTGGCCTTTCAGTGCGTCGTGGGCGCGCCGGGTCGAGGTGCGCTTCTGGGAGTGTCGCCGTTTCGGATTAGGCATGGTTAAAATTCCTCTCGATCAAACAGCTGTCAGCTCTCAGCTTTCAGCTCTGAATTTGAAGCGAACTACCGGCCGCTCAGTATGAAGACCTAACTTTCATCCGAACGCGCTCAACCATCGATGGAGCGTCGCTAGCTGAAAGCTGATGGCTGACAGCTGTCCTTAGTGTTCCAGCTTGCTGCGAATCTCCCGCAACGCCGTCCACCGCGGATCTTCGATCACAGTGGCGCAGGAACACTGTTCTTCATTCAAATTTTTGCCGCAATGCACGCACAAGCCCTTGCAATCTTCGCGGCACGTGACTTTCAATGGCAACGCCAGCAGCACCTGCTCGCGCAAAACGTCTTCCAGCAGAATCCCGTCGCCCTGATAATAGCCGATTTCGGCTTCCGCATCGGTCACCGAAAGCTCATCGCGACCCGCGTCTGCCCCGAGCGGCCGGTAAAGCAACTCAAACTCGCGCGCAACGTTCTGCGGCACCGGCTCAAGACAGCGCGCACATTGCAACTCCAGCCCCGTTGACAAGCGCCCTCGCAGGCGTATGTCCTTGATTATCTGATGCTTGCCGCGATGCTCTTCGACCACTTCGGCGTGCCCCGACGCTTTCAGCGGGGTGCGCTGCCGGGCTTCGCCTCCCAGGTCGATGACATCGGGCTGAAACTCCTCCTCAAAATCCAGAGGATGGCGTTCCAATTCATGGATGTCCAGGAACATTGCGAAACCTCCGCGCCAATGTCGCCAACCCAGTCTTGCTAACCTAGGCCCGCGGAAGCACGCCAAGAGGCGTAAGTACCGCAAGGAGCAAGACTTAGGATAAATGGCGGAGCGCGGCGGTGTCAAGAAAAGGCGAGTTGGGTGGTGTCTTATCTCAGCGTTGCTGCTACAAACACTGCGCCAGCGAGTGCGGTTGCGGCCAAGAGCCGTAGACCAATAACCGATAAATCGAGGGTGGAAAACTGGAATGGTGCATCCCAAAGCCAGTCGTAACCGGCTCGAATGCGATGTCCGTGGTCAACAAAATACCACGGCACCCAGACACAGCAATAGACGATCAGCAAGCAGTAAAGGGTTAGAACGATACGCTGGGCTCGATTCATAAGAAAAGGCCCAATGTCAGCTGGGCCTATGAAACGATCTTGGTTTTCGTAGCTTTCGCCAAATTTATTTTACACCGGAGATGCCGAGAGATGACACAAATAACCAACCCGATCCCGTTTGCGGAGAAGATCGAATCGATCCTACGGACCACCGACGTAGCGAGACCGCAAACGCTGCGCATTGCGAGAGTTTTATTCGAACACCGGATCAAGGGCGATGCTGTTGCCGCCTTTGCTGTTGCTGCCTGCGCAGTTCCGCAGGAGCCTGAACTATAGGAAAGTCGTATTTCGCAGTTCCGACCACCTGTATGAGGGCGAGAAGGTGTTCTAGAGACTCTGCGATAGTTTTCAAGTGTGCAAGCATTTCGGTTTCTTGCTCTGGTGTCATTTACGTAAGTCTCCTTTGCGGGGGAAGCGCATCGAGGGCGCAGCAATATTACGCTGCACCTATCAGTTCGACAATGCTCCAAAATGTGGTCAGTCAGCCCTCAGAGGCAGCAACAGTGTTAAGACGCTACCGAGTAGTGGCTCAGTTTGAAATGAGCTACTGCTGAGAAGCGCTGGTACGGGTCGGTCTATTTGACCCGCCCAGGGGCCTACGTCTCGTCGAGGTGTGTGAGATGCTAGAGTGAGCGAATGGAGAACGCTTGTCATGGAACTGGTGCACGCAAGGGTTGTTCGAGATGATTGCCCAGAATGTCGGAACGCTCTGATAGCAGAAGCGAAATCCCTTGGAGGACTCCCGCTTGGCGGTGAGGTCGTCATAATTCCTAAGCACTGGCTCGACACCGTGTGTCCCCACGGCAGCTCTGGCCTTAAGTTTGACCTAGGGCGTGTTAACACTATCGCAGGGCTTCGACGATGAGGGTGAAGGTGAGGAAGCCCAGGAACAGGACATCGAGTTTTTCAAAGCGGGAGAAGATGCGGCGGAAGCCCTTGAGTCGACGGAAGAGCCTTTCGATCTCATGGCGTTTGCGGTACATGGCTTTATCGTACTGCCAGGGCTCCAGGCGATTGCTTTTGGGCGGAACCACGGGAATAAAGCCGAAATCCAGCGCCAGTTGCCGGGTTTCGTTGTCCTCGTAAGCCCTGTCCAGGATGAGGTGCAAGGGCGCAGGCAGGGGTCCGATGCCACCCAGCAAGGCACGGCCCGCTTTGGCGTCGGAGGCTTCGCCGGGGGAGAGGGCAAAGGTTATGGCCGTTCGAGCATCCGCGGCAACCATATGAACCTTAGTGGTCCATCCGCCGCGAGACTTTCCGATGGCCTGGGGTCCGTTTTTTTTAGCGCGCCGGTGCCATCGGGATGCACCTTCACGATGGTGGAGTCCATTTTGACGGCCTCGATCTTGATGCGCACGATCTGCTCGCGCTGTAACTGTTCGAAGATATGGTCCAGCACGCCGTTCTTGGACCAGCGATTCATGCGGGTATAGATGGTATGCCAGGGGCCGAAACGCTTGGGCAATCCGCGCCATTTGCAGCCTTGCTCGGCCACGAAGAGCAGCGCGTTGAGGAACTGCAGGTTGGTCACCCGTACATTGCCACGCTGCCGCGGCAGGCTGGACTCGATGCGATGCAATTGCGCTTCGGTGATCTCCACCCATTCACAATATCACAAAAATCCACGTAGTGTTAACACGCCCTAGCTGAAGCCGACACTGGTGGGTCGTTACGAGAGGCGGAACGAGAGACGTCCGGCGAAGTTGAGTTTGAGGCTACTGATTCCAGAATTGACGCAACCAAGAACATTGGATACCCCAGTTCGAGAGCACGGACCGTATGGTTCTCACCCAATGCACGATGACTTCGACGACGAATCTGGCCCTGATGGGCCTGGAACGTACTAGAGTCGAACCGAGCGCCGCCAAAGCACTGCTTTTCTTCAAACTCGGCCTATGCTAGACTTACCATAGGATTTCCCTATGGCTACCCTCTACGTCGAAAACGTCCCCGACGAAATCTACAAGGCCCTCCGCAAGCGTGCCCGCGCCAACCGCAAGTCGATTGCGGCAGAGGTGATTTCGCTTCTTCAGCAGAATATTCCGACTGCGGCGGAACTGAAGCGCCGCCAGGAATTCTACGATCGGATGGCTGAACTCCGAGCCAAACCTCCCCTAAGCCCGGGCCCATTCCCCTCGGTCGAGGAGATGATTCGCGAGGACCGCGAGCGTTGAACACGTTGGTGCTTGACGCCAGCGTTGCCGTGAAGTGGGCGATTCCGTCGGCGCGGGAACCGCTGACAGATGAGTCCCTGCGATTGCTGAAGCGCTACGTCGACGCCGAAATCGAGTTCATCGTGCCCGATGTTTTCTGGGCCGAGGTCGGCAACGTTTTGTGGAAGGGCACGCGGCAGCGTAGGTGGCGTCAGGACGAAGCCGAGGCAGTCGCAGCCGATATGAAGGCCCGCGATTTCGCGACAGTGTCATCCGTCGTATTGTTGCCAGAGGCTCTAAGAATCGCTTTCGCGTACGACAGGTCTGTTTACGATTGCCTGTACGTGGCCTTGGCGGTTCAATCCAAGACGGATTTGATCACTGCCGACGAGCGCCTGGCCAATACGCTCGCGGCGCACTTGCCCGTGAAATGGCTGGGAGCTTTCTGAACCTGCTCGGCACTATGGCAGGCCCAGCGCTCTCACCGTCGTCTCATCCAGCGTGGCCTTGCCGTCTTTCTTCGTGACCACGCCGAAGCTGCCGGAGTAATCCCACATGGCCCAGCCGATGTTGTGGCGTTCGAGTGAGGCGCGCACATCCGTGATCCAGAGCGCGCGATCCTGCGGGTCGGTGTGACGATACACTCCGAATTCATTGCAGATCAGAGGCACGCCGCGCTGCTTGGCCCAGTCGGCGGCCTGATTGATTTCCGCTTCAATGCGCGAAGCATCCCAATGATCCTGACCGTAACGGATCACCTGCAGTCGTTCGCGCGCCTCAGGAACGAGTGTCGCTACTTGTGCGGCATTCTCCGGCGATGACGGATAGTGCAAGCCTTTCACCCAATGCCAGAAATACGCTCCCCATTCTGCGCCTTGGTGCGTGAAGATGTGCGGCTCGTAGAAATGAAATACGTAGACGACATTGGGATCGGGCAGCGGCTCTAGAAAAACCAGGTCGTCATCGTCGTCCCAGCGCGCACCCGCCGCGATGATAGTGTTCGTTGGCGCGGTCCGCCGAATGGCCGCGGCCAGCTTTGCTTCCACCCCATACCAGCGATAGGCGTCGCGCATCTCCGGTTCGTTTAGGATTTCGAAGAAGACGCGGTCTGGGTTCCACGAAGCGTAGTGCTGCGCCACCATGCTCCAGAAATCGGCGAAGCGCTCGACGAAGTCGTCTTCCTTGGCCAGCCGCGTTTTGAAGTCGGAGTCGGGATGCATGTCGATCTCGACCGCGAGACCCGCGTCCAGAATCATTTTTACCGCCGCGTCGAGATAGCCGAAATATTCCGCGCTCCCGTTGCGGTGGCGTGCGGCGTCCATCATCGGCTGCGGGTTTACGCTGAGCCGCACGTGATCGAAGCCGGCGGACTTGATCAATGCAATGTCCGACGCCGTGGTCCAATTTTCAAAATGCTCTTTGGTGTATCCCTTGGGATCGTAGACCTGCGCGAACCATTCGCTCAGATTAATGCCGTGCCGAATGTGCGCCAGACGAGCGGCGGGAACCGAGGACAGCGATTGCGTTGCTGGCTGCACCTGCGCCAACGATGCGGAAGCCAGAAATAAAAAGCCAGCGACCCACTTACGGATCATGGATTACTCCTTGCAGATCCGAGTTCCAAGTATCGGATCCCGTAAATTCGCGACCTAAGTATGGACTGTCATCTTGAGCGAAGCGAAAGACCTATGCACTTGCGCGGTCAACTACACAGGTCCTTCGCTTCGCTCAGGATGACAGGTGCTTTATGACGCGAACTTGCGTGTAGCCATCACTAGCTTAGAATCGGCAGCGCACGAATTCTCTTCTTGGTCGCCGCGTAGATTGCATTGCACAGCGCCGGAGCGACCGGCGGGACCGAGGGCTCGCCGATTCCCGTCGGAGCTTCCGCGCTCGGAACCGCGTAGACCTCGACTGCCGGCGTCTCTTCCATCCGCAACGGAGCGTAGTCGTCAAAGTTGCCCTGCACCACGCGGCCTTTCTCAATCGTGATCTTCGCGCGCAGGGCATTGCCCAGTCCGTAGACAATTCCGCCCTGAATCTGCTGTTCCAGAATGCTCGGATTCACGACTTGCCCGCAGTCGACAGCCACCACGACCCGATGCACGCGAGGCTGGTCTCTCTCCATCGTGATCTCGAACACCTCAGCCATATACGAAGAGAAGCAGCCGAAGCACGCGACTCCGCGATAGTGGCCCGCGGGAAGGGGCGTGTCCCACGCAGCTTTCTCGGCCGCCAGTTGCAGCACGCCGCGCATGCGGGCCGTGTGCCACGTCGTAGTGAAGTATTGCAAATCCTGATCTTTCGCCAGCAAGTGCAGCCGATACTGCAGTGGGTCTTTGCCCGCGGCAACCGCGAGTTCGTCGATGAAGCTCTCTAACGCAAACGCCGCTTGCAACGCATAGACTGACCTCATCCATCCCAGCGGCACGGGTGTCTCGGTCAGCACGTATTCGATCGCGTAGTTGGGGATTCCATATACCGGTCCGGCTTCGTCTGGCAAATCGGGATCCACTCCGTTCGGAACGGGCTGTCCTTTTTGTCCGCTGATCGACGGTGCGATGATGCGATGTGTCAGCGCGATCGGGAATCTTGCTCCATCAAGCGTCGCGTTGAGCTGATGCAAGCTCGCCGGACGGTAGGTGGAAAAGCGCATGTCATCCTCGCGCGTCCAGATCACTTTTACCGGAGCATTGATCGCCTTCGACACCAGCGCGGCTTCCACCGCATAGTCGTGCTCCAGTCGCCGGCCAAATCCTCCGCCCATGAGCGTGACATTGACCTTCACCTGATCCGGATCGAGCCCGATTGCTGTTGCCACCGAGTCGCGGCAATCCTGTGGAACCTGCGTAGGCGCCCACAGTTCGCACTTCGTTCCCTGATAGTGTGCTGTGCAATTGCCCGGTTCCATGGGCGCGTGCGCCATGAACGGCAATTCATATTCGGCGGAGATGTGTCGTCCTGAAACTGTCGCGGGATCTCCGGCTGCGTAGAGGTTCGCACCCTTCTTCGACGCGGCTTGCTTCAGCGACGCCATCACTGCCGCGGTATTCAGATCCTTGTTCGGGCCATCTTCCCATGTGACGTTGAGCACGCGGCGGCCTTCCATCGCTCCCCAAACGTTATCAGCGGCCACGGCGACCGCTGAGTCTCCGATTTTGCCCACATAACTCACACCCGAGATCTTCTTGGATTCTTTCTCATCGAAGCTTGATACTTTCCCGGCGATTGTAGGACATCGCGAGAGCACAGCGAACTTCATCCCGGGCACTCGGAAGTCGATGCCGAAGACCGCTTCGCCCTTTACCTTGGCGGGCGAGTCGAGGCGCGGCAGCCGTTGCCCGACGATCTTGTAATCTTTGCTCTGCTTGAGCGTCACGTCAGTCGGAACTGGCAGCGTCGCAGCTTTGCTGGCCAGTTGGCCATAACTCAAGCTCCGGTTAGTCGCGGCGTGCTTGATGTAGCTATTCTCCGCCGTACACGAAGATCGCGGAACGTTCCACGTCAAGGCTGAGGCTGAAATCAGCATCTCGCGCGCCGCAGCTCCGGCCTTGCGCATCGGATCCCACGTAGTGCGAATGCTCGCGCTTCCTCCCGTGGTCTGATCGCCGAAGAGCGTGCTGGCTCCGGCCTGCTCGATCGCGATTTGCTTCCAGTCAGCTTCGAGTTCCTCGGCCAGAATCATCGGAAGCGCCGTTCGCACGCCTTGTCCCATCTCCGAGCGCGCGACCACGATCGTCACTTTGTTGTCCGGTGTGATGCGCAGATAGGCGTTGGGCGAGAACGACTCTTCATGCGATCCGGATTGATGAGGAATGTAGAAGCCGATTACCAGGCCAGCTCCGGCGGCGACTCCAGCGGTTACAAATTCACGGCGGGAAAGAGGACTCATCGCGTGCCTCCGTTCCCGGCGGCGCGATGCACGGCTTTGCGAATACGCTCGTAGGTTCCGCAGCGGCAGAGGTTACCATTCATCGCCTGGGTGATCTGTTCGTCGGTGGGGTTGGACGTCTTCGCCAGCAGCGCGGCGGCGGACATGATCTGTCCCGTCTGGCAGTAGCCGCATTGCGGAACTTCTTCCGCGATCCAGGCCTGCTGCAGCACGTGCAGTCCGTTGGCTCCAAGGCCTTCAATCGTAGTCACGTTTTTGCCCGCGACTTGGGAAACCGGAGTTGAACAGGAGCGAATCGGATTGCCATCGACATGGACCGTGCAGGCGCCGCACAATCCCGCGCCACATCCAAATTTTGTTCCGGTGAGTTCGAGGGTGTCGCGGAGAACCCAGAGTAGAGGTGCCTCCGGAGAGACGCTGACCTTCTTTTCACTGCCGTTGACGCGGAGCGTGATGTCTGCCATGGAGGCCCAGTTGTGCGCAGTTTGGAAACCGCACACATAGTAACCAACCTGCGGAAAAAGGGGAAATGCGAGATTCGGCTTACCAGGAAAAAAGCCGATTCGATGACTTCTTGAGAAACTACTTCAGTTCTGACAATTTCTGCGTGGCGAGCTGTCCCGCTTCGGCGCCGGGATTTTCTTTCTTGATCTGCTCGTATATTTTTTTGGCGTCGAGCGGCCGGTTGGAGTTCTGGTAGAGTTCGGCCAACTGCAATTGCGCCGTTACTTTGCTCACGGACGCGGTAGGTTTGTTAATCAGTTCTTGACAGAGAGCGACGGCTTCCTTGGTGCGGTTGGTCTGACCGTAGAGCGAGGCGAGGGCAGACTTCGCTACGGCGGCAACTTCGTGGTTACCGGCGGAAGCGACCTGCTTGAAGTCACGTTCGGCGGTTGCGTTGTCCGACAAGTTCGCCGCGTTCACTCCCAGAAAATAACGGGCCATGTCGGCGTTGCGGGTGTGCGGATAGTTGTCGACGATCGCCTGGAATTGTTTGGTGGCGGCTTGGGCGCGTTCTTTCGCGGAAGTGAAGCTGGGGACGTCCGGCTGGGCTGGTGTTCCCTCGGGGCGCAAGGGTGTGTCCATGGTGCGAACCGCCTGCGAAAGTTCGAAGCTGGCCTTTTCGTCTTGTGCGCTCAGGTAATACCATCCGCCAATGACGGCGGCGAGAACGATTGCGATTGCGACTGCGGAGACGATGAGCGTGGAGCGGTGGGCGACTGTCCAATCGGCGGTTTTCTCGGCGGCGTCGAAGGTTACACGGCTAAAGGCATCCTGTTTCAGTTGATGGCGGGTTTCTGCGCGCACGGACTTCCCTTCTGGTTATAACGGTGGGCTGGATAAACTAAAAGTTTAACAGGGGCAAAACGGGGCGTCAAAAGTGGGGGATCAACGTGTGAATCATTGGGGGCTGGTCCACCCTTGCCGCGCAAGACGACTGAGGCTGCCCCACCTGTCGCGGTTTTCGACAGGTGGGCACCACGGACCTCGACCCCATGTTCACTCGTCACATGCACGCAGCCGGACTCCATGTTACGTATCCCGCATGCCCGCCAGACTCCACCGTTACTTTGGCGCTGGATACCTGCACTTCATCACCACCAGTTGCTATCAGCGCCGTGCCCTGCTGGGCCAGTCCCAAAATCGCGACTTGTTTCTCCAGCTACTGGAGCAGGTCCGCAGGCGCTACCACTTCGTTGTCGTGGGTTACGTCGTGATGCCCGAGCATGTGCATCTACTGCTGAGCGAGCCCGAGCGCGGCAACCCGTCGGTCGTGATGCGGGTCCTGAAACAAGCTTTCGCACGACGCCTCCTGCGCAAGCTCCGCTTGCGCGTCGATACCCAGCAAGGCGCCCCAGCGAGCGTAGCTCTGGAGGAAGGCCATATTTGGCGGTGCCGTTTCTACGACTTCGTGGTATTCAGCGAAAAGAAGCGCATCGAGAAGCTGCGCTACATGCACCGCAACCCGGTAAAGCGTGGCCTCGTGCTCGAACCGCAACAATGGGCATGGAGCAGCTTTCGCCACTACGCAGAAGGCCTGCGTGGCCCGGTATTGGTGAACGAGGAGCAGAGGGCGGAGCTTCGCGTACGGAAAATCTCCTGATACCATCAGCAGGAATTCCCACCTGTCGAAAAGCGCGACAGGTGGGGCAGCCGCAGCGTGGCAGCGCAAAGATTTTGAATGTCGTGAGTTATCACATCCGAGGCTGCCCCACCCTTCGCGGGTTTCGAAGGGTGGGTATCCCAACTCTTTAGGCTTCGCGTAAACTTGCGCGACGAGCCTGTGCGGCAGCCCTCATTAGAAAAAGAGGCCAATGGGCCCAGCCCCCCCTTTTTTCACACATCCTCCGAAAACGCGATCTGCGTTATCATTCCACTTACTCCCCAATGGACACGCTTAGCCGAAGCGAGCGAAGCCAGCGAATGCTTCTCGTGCGTGGAAAGGACACGCAGCCAGAGAAAAAGGTCCGCTCCATCGTGCACGGGCTCGGCTACAGGTACAGGCTTCACGTCTCGAAGCTGCCCGGCAAGCCCGACCTCGTTTTCCCAAAGCTGCATACAGTTCTTTTTGTGCACGGCTGCTTCTGGCATCGCCATTTGGGCTGTTCACTCGCGAGGCTCCCCAAGTCTAGACTCAACTTCTGGGTACCAAAATTGACTGCGAATCGGCAACGCGATCTCAGGAACGCGGCAAACTTGAGAAGGGCCGGCTGGAAAGTTTGCGTCATTTGGGAGTGCGAGATCAGCAAGGCTGACAGGCTGGAAAGGAAGATCAAGAGGTTTCTCGATGCAGAGCGTTGAGCTTTTCAGTGGAGCGGGCGGTCTAGCGCTCGGGGTCGCGAGAGCGGGTTTCGAGCACTTGGCGGTCGTCGAGTGGGACCGCTCAGCGTGCAATACGCTAAGAGAGAACCAGGCTAGGGAGGTGGAGTCCATGCCGAACTGGCCGGTGCACAATTGCGAACGTCCGAGAGTTTGACTACACCCTCGTCAAGGGCGGCGTCAACCTGCTTGCCGGGGGCGTGCCGTGCCAACCCTTCTTGATCGGCGGCAAGCACAGGGGACACGAGGACGAACGCAACATGTTCCCCGCGATGGTGAATGCCATTCGCAAGCTTAGACCTAGAGCTGTGCTGGTTGAGAACGTCCGCGCGGGCTCGCAAGGCGCGCACTTTCGAGCATCACCACCCCCACTACCGTTTCGCTACGCTCGAAGCGCCAGGACCTAAGCCAAACTGCTCGTCAAGCACAATCTTTGATAGCCGGAAACCGTTGACAAGGGCGATGGGATTCTTCCCTTCCTCGCTGGCCTCGTTGATGGCTGCCTTTGAGAAATGGCTGGTCGTCAGGACAGCGCCTCTGGCAAACGGTTGCAAGCTTCCGCGCAATTCGGCGACTTCCTTCCGTCCGACAGAGTGCAGCCAGCGTTTCGCTTGCACTTGGACCAGCGTGTTTTCAAAGATCCAAATTCGGCCACCAGTTCTCGCGTTCACGTCAACGCCACCGTCGGCGGTGAACCTCGTGACACAAACGTCTCGAAAGCCGCAATGGACGAGCAATTCCTTGACAAAGACCTCGAAGCCTCTTGGCTCCATTGCCAACAGCCTGCCGCGAACCTCTTCGATTCGTTTGATGTTTTCAGTTTGTGGCTGGCTGCTCTCATCGACGATCTCGTCGTCGGCAGAATTGTTAGCCTCCCGAAGCCTCGATGCAGTAATTATTTGGTTCGCAATGGTCGCATCGACCGCGAGCGGCAGAACTTGTTGTTCATCGTGAATCCTGAATTCGAAAAGCCAAACCTTGCGGACCTTGCCATCCGCGTCAATCTGCGTGTCGGGATAATGACGCAGATACTCGAGCAATCCCAAATACTTCCAGCGTCTTGCTCCAACGGACCTGTCCCTTCTGCTGGCTGTTAACGCAAACCCGTGTATTGGGAAATTGAGGGTCTTCTGCTCGATCAACCGGCTGTTCATGCCCGCAAGCGTCTGTTGGCCAAGTTTTCCTGCCGCCGTGTAGGTCAGGATGCCGCCCTCAAGCCTGTCATGGTAAGGATTCTCGCGGGCGCCGTGGAAGGTCTGATCGGAGGTCATAATCGTTGCTCTCAGAACTGCCTTGCCTGAGATTGAGAGGCGGATACCGCCGGCGTTCGACACTTTGAGGGATCTGAAGATCTCGTCGTTTGAGTAAAGTTGTCCGACCGCCAACTCTTCAATCATGGAAGCCTAACCATCTCCGATGCGGCAGATGATTATAGAATATGGCGTGCCGGATCTTGGGAGAATGAGCCATGGCGACGAAAGAAGGCACGAAGGCTGTAATTAAACTGGACGCGGATGGCGTGAGCACGATTGTTGCGGCACTCAGGTTGTTCCAGGAAACCTACCACCATCGTGAGGACGAGGCGATCTCGGAGGACTTCCCAGAGATTTTCACGGCGGAGCACCTCCGGTTCGGGGTTGTTGTCGAGCCCGCGCCACTGCGAACTGACGACATCGACTCTCTGTGTGAGCTGCTGAACGGCTTGGACGCGATAGAATTGAAAGCGACCGAGTAATGCGATTGGGTTGGTATATGTGGGCAAGGCAAACAACCTGAAGGGACGCTATCGAACACCGATTCAAGATCACTGGGCGGCGCAACATCGAGATCGGCGAGATGACCTTCACGTGCCTTACCGTACACAAGAACTGGACTGCGCTCGCGCCGGAATCCTCGCTCATCGACCACTACAAAGGGCTGCCGGGCAACCTCTGCGAGTGGAACGGCAATGGCTTCGGTCCCCATGATCCCGGCCGCGACCGAGAGACAACCAACAAACCCCCGGAAGGCTTTGACAGCCAATTTCCGATCCGAAACGACTGGCCCTGCAGCGGCGTGGCAGCGGAGCAATGGAACATCAGGGAACTGCTGATCCGAATCAAGGCTGAGCTGCCTTTCCTTCTCAGGTACCAGATCGAGAACAAGAAGAAATATCGCGACGGCCACCCGGACTTCAATCACCTTCCCGTCGCGATTCCAGAGGCTGGAATGCCGGTGGACGAACTGCTTCGTCTGATCACGGAGAGAATACCGGAATGGCAGTCAACGCGATTCCCAAGTCACATGATCCTGTACAAGGAATCCCGGGACTATGCCCATGGCATCGTAATCTGTCGGCAGCACCTGTCGGATAATCGGAATTCGCCTCCAAATTCTTTTCCCAAAACGGGAATCCCCTCCCGCTCCGCACACGTGTCAAGCCCCCCATAATATTTTTATCTCCTTTCTCTTCAACCTCAATTGCACTCTGTTTCCCGAGGGTGGCCCGTCCAAGCTTCGCTTGGGCGGGGATTTTCTGCCGGGCTGAGAGCTTCGAAATCCACAGAGCCCGCGCTCCTCGTGTGACATCTGACCTTGCCGTCCAAAGGCAAAAGAGCAGAACATTGTCAAGGCGGAGGCGGTACACGTAGCTACCGCGAAAAAGGGCGCAAGTCCTTTGTTGTCAAGATTTTGACATCTAAACCCTTGGGGCTCAAGATTTTGCAAGGCATTTTTGCAGAACCCGCGCCAGTCAAGGCTTTCAGAGGGGAGGGGGGAGGGGGGGTATACCCCTCAACCCGAGATTTTCGCGGTTTTCCTGGAATGAAACGCGCTCGAACACGGTCTGCGAGGCCGGTCAACAGAGTATTCTTGCGGTTGGATTTCCACAGATTTAGGCCAAGCCCCCCTCGCGTTCCAACGCCCACAGTTGCTCCCGAGTCGCTGGTTTCATCTTTCACAATGTTGGGCCATTCTGCTACTCTGCGCTTTCCGCTCTGTGGGAGGAACCAGGAAATGCCATCGCACAAATTGCTGTTTTCAACTCTTGCTGTGCTGTTATGCCTCAGCTTTTCGGTATCGGCGGCGGAGAAGAAGTCCAAAGACACGAAAGCCGAGGAGACGAAACCTTCGTACGAACTCGCGCAGCCCGCGACCGAAAATCTGGACTACACCATGTATCAGCGCATCCGGAACGAGGGGCTTTCGCACTCGCACGTGATGGAGTTCGCCTCCGGGCTGATGGATGGGATCGGGCCGCGGCTGACGGGGTCTCCGAACCTGAAGCGCGCGAATGAATGGACACGCGACCAACTCGCCGCCATGGGATGCAGCAACGCCCACCTCGAGGATTGGGGCGAGTTTGGCATGGGCTGGCGGCAGCTCAACACCTGGGTGCGCATGTCGGCGCCGGACACGGCGGTTCTGATCGCGCAGGCGCTGCCCTGGTCGCCGGCGAGCCATGGGCCCATCAACGGGCGCGCGGTTTGGGTGAATGCGAAAGACGAGAAAGAGCTGGAAAAGTACAAGGGCAAACTGGCGGGCAAGATTGTTTTCTTCGGCGAAATGCGCGACGAAAAGCCGGTTGACAAGCCGCTGTTTGAGCGGCGAGACGACGCGAATCTCAAGCAGACCGCCGAGTACCCGGTCCACGTAGGGGAGCAGGAGGATTTTTTTCAGACGTTCATCAAGCGGCTGGAATTCCGCGAGAAGGCTGGACAGTTCTTTGCCGCCGAGCATGCGGCTGGGATTGTGGTTCCGAGCCGCGATGGGCGCAATAACGGCGGATCTGGGGGAACGATTTTTGACGATGGTGGATCGGGGATGGGCTGGTTCACCTATCAGCGGGCACACGCCGAGACTCTGCCGATCGTGGTCATGGCGATCGAGAATTACGGCCGCGTGTACCGACTGCTCAAAGCGAATGTGCCGGTCACGGTCGAAATGGATGTGGAAACGGAATTCACAGGCGATCACGAGCATGGCTTTGACACGATCGCCGAGATTCCGGGCACCGATCCCAAGCTGAAAGATGAAGTGGTGATGGTCGGCGGACACCTGGATTCGTGGGCGTCCGCTACCGGCGCCACGGACAACGGTGCGGGAACGGTGGTTGCGATGGAAGTGATGCGCATTCTGAACGCCTTGCATGCGCAGCCACGGCGCACGATCCGGGTCGGGTTGTGGACTGGGGAAGAGCAGGGCGAGTTCGGATCGTACGGTTATGTGAAGCGGCATTTCGGATACGTGCCGCTCTCGACCGCGCCCGACCAATTGAAGCTGCCGGACTTCCTGCGCAAGCCTGCTGGTCCGGTGGAGCTCAAGCCGGAGCAGCCGAAGATTTCGGGATACTTCAACGTGGACAATGGCTCGGGAAAAATTCGTGGCATTTACTTGCAGGAAAATGCTTCTGTCGCGCCCATCTTTCAGCAATGGATCGAGCCGTTGAAGGATTTAGGCGTAAGCACGATCACCATGAGGAATACGGGCGGAACCGATCACGAAGCGTTCGACTCTGTGGGCGTGCCGGGATTCCAGTTCATTCAGGATATGCTCGACTACGGATCGCGCACGCATCATTCCAACATGGATACTTACGAGCGGCTGCAGGCGGATGATCTGGCGCAGGCGGCGGTGGTCGAGGCGATCTTTGTTTACAACACGGCGATGCGCGACCAGATGCTGCCGCGTAAGCCGCTGCCGCATCCGGAACTCGAGGAGCAGCGAAAGGCTCCGCTGAAGAACGTGATGCCGGGGGCGGAGGCGGCGGCTGAGGAAATGAAGAAGCCGGAGAACTAGGATTGGGCATATAGGTAGCGTCGGCAGCGAGGGCGAGACGCCCCCCGCGCGACAGCCGGCAGGATGCCGGCGCTACTTTTTCTTGGGCGCCGCTCCGGCGAGGCGCTGATTCCCATTTGCACGCCGAAACCTTCTTGGAGTAGCCTCGTCTAACGCTACAACCTCCGCTTCTGGAGTCTCCCAATGGCTGCAATTCATCTGGTCATCAACAACAGTCCACATGAGGTTGAGGTCGCTGCCGACACTCCCCTGTTGTGGGTTCTGCGAGACAAACTGAATTTGACAGGCACGAAGTACGGCTGCGGGATGGGACTGTGCGGTGCGTGCACGGTTCATCTTGATGGCGAGGCCGTGCGCGCGTGCCAGACCCCCGTGGCGTCCGTGGGTGGGAAGAAGATCACGACGATTGAAGGCCTGTCAGCGGACAACTCGCATCCGGTGCAGGTGGCGTGGATCGCGGAGCAGGTGCCGCAGTGCGGATATTGCCAGACGGGGCAGATCATGTCGGCGGCGGCGCTGCTGGCCAAGACTCCCAAGCCTACGGACGATCAGATCGAGGCTGCGATGGTGGGGAACTTGTGCCGGTGCGGCATGTATCAGCGGATCCGGCGAGCGATTCATCGTGCGAGTAGTTCTGGCGCTAGTGTTAGCGCTGGGAAAGGAGCATGACCATGGCCATCAACCGCCGACAATTTGTGGTAGCAGGTACCGTCGCCGGGGCAGGAGCCTTGGTGATTGGTGTGCGGCTCTCGGGATCGTTGCTGAACGCACAGGAGTCTGATCCGGGTGCGAAGAAGGCTGCTCCGAATCCGTTTGATGCTTATGTGCATGTGAAGCCGGACGGGCGCATCTCGCTGATCGTGGCGAAGTCGGAGATGGGGCAAGGAATCAAGACCGGGCTGGCGATGATTTTGGCGGAAGAGGCCGAAGTTGACTTCAACACGGTCAGCGTGGAGCAGGCCGACACGCGGCCGGATATTTATGCACACATGGGGACGGGCGGAAGCGGGAGCACGATGGAGAATTTCATGCCTCTGCGACGGGTGGGGGCAACGGTGCGCGAGTTGATGATTACGGCGGCAGCCGCGAAGTGGAACGTTCCGGCGGCCGAGTGCGAGGCGAAGAAGGGAAGTGTGCTGCACGAGAGATCCGATCGCAAGGCCAGTTATGGGGAACTGGTGGAGGCTGCGCGGAAGTTGCCATTGCCCGATCCGGAGAAGGTGCAACTGAAAGATGAGTCGGATTTCGAACTGATCGGGCATGCGACGCCGCGTGTGGATGTGCCGTCGAAGGTGAATGGCAGCGCGCAGTTTGGGATCGATGTGCGGGTTCCTGAGATGGTGTTTGCGGTGGTGGCGCGGTGTCCGACGTTTGGAGGCAAGGCGGCGCACTTCGACGCGGGCAAGGCAAAGGCGATTCCGGGAGTGCGCGACGTTTTTGAAATCCCCGCGATGGCGGCCGGGATGTTCACTGCCGGAGGAATCGTGGTGGTGGCCGATTCTACATGGGCCGCGATGAAAGGGCGGGACGCGCTGCAGATCACCTGGGACCGCGGCGCGGCGGTTTCGGAATCGAGCGAGGGGATGCGGGAGGCCTTGCGAGGCGCGGCTCAAAAGCCGGGCAAGCGGGTGCGAAACGACGGCGATGTGGATGCGGCGCTCTCGAATGGAGCGAAAAAAGTGGAGGCGCTGTACGAAATGCCATTATTGGCGCACGCGACGATGGAGCCGATGAACATTACGGCGCATGTGCGTGGGAGTGATGCGGAAGTGTGGGTGCCGACGCAATCACCGGATTGGGTGCAGGGGACGGTGGCGCAGGTGTTGGGACTCAAGCCTGACAAGGTTGTGGTGCATACGACGCTGATGGGTGGCGGATTTGGGCGGCGCTACATGGCCGACTTTCCTGCGGAGGTGGCGCAGATCGCGAAGGTGGTCGGCAAGCCGGTGCAGCTGGTATGGACGCGCGAAGACGATATGACGCATGACTTCTACCGGCCGGCGACGTGCCATCGCATGCAGGGGGCAGTCGATGCGAAGGGGCGTCCGGTGGCGTGGTTTCACACGCTGGCCTCGACGTCGATTCGTGGATATTGGGATCCGAAGGCCGCGGCGGAACAGCAGGAAGTCGGGGGCGCGAAGGAAATGCCATACGCGATTCCGAATGTGCGGCTCGAGTTCAACGGGGTGACGAGTGCGGTGCCGCGGGCTTGGTGGCGGTCGGTGGAGAATTCGTTCAACGGCTTTGCGGTGGAGAGTTTCATCGATGAACTGGCAGCTGCGGCCGGACAGGATCCGGTGCAGTTCCGCAAGACGCTGCTGGTCAAGCCGACGAACTGGAAAGCGAAGAGCGAGGATGATCCGGATCCGGCGCGGTTGCGCGGAGTGCTGGAGTTGGCGGCGGAGAAAGCGGACTGGGGCAAGCCGATGGCAAAGGGCCGGGGACGCGGGATTGCGGCGTTCTGTTCGTTCGGGAGCTACTTCGCCGAAGTGGCGGAGGTGACGGTCAAGGGCAGCGAGTTCAAGATCGATCGCATGGTGGCGGCGGTGGATTGCGGGCAGATTGTGAATCCGGAGTCCGTGCGTTCGCAGACTGAAGGCGCAATCATTTTTGGATTGAGTGCGGCGCTGAAGAATGAGATCACCATCAAGAACGGTGCAGTCGAGCAGACGAATTTTGATGGATACGATCCGCTTCGGATCAACGAGGCTCCGCCGGTCGAGGTGCATTTAGTCAGCAGCCAAGAAGATCCCGGCGGGATGGGTGAGCCGGGGTTGCCGCCAGCCGCGCCCGCAGTGGCGAATGCGATCTTTGCGGCGACGGGGCAGCGGTTGCGAAGGCTGCCGTTTCAGTTGAAAGCGGTCTGAGGCCGAGCCTCAGGGGCTGAAGCCCAAGAACATTTGTGGCGCTTTCGGCACGACTGAAGTCATGCCCTTCCGAGAGTTCGGGCCGCGCGATGCGGATCTGAAAGGCGGTCGGCAATAAAATCGAACAAAAAAAGCCGCCGATTCGGCGGCGTTTTCTTGCAACGAACTTGTTCTTATCGCGGAGCTTCTTCCAGCATTCCCTGCTCCAGCTTTTCCTGACATTCGATGCAATGGCGCGTCCAGGGAACGGCCTCCAGACGCTTGGCATTGATCTCTTTGCCGCAGTGGATGCATTCGCCGAAGCTGCCTTCGCGGATGCGTGCGAGAGCCTTTTCCACCATCTGCAAAGTTTGCCGGTCGTTGTTGCTCTGGCTGAACAGGAATTCCTTGGTATAGGAACTGGCGGCGCGGTCGGCGATGTCCTGAGCAGTATCTTCGTCAGCGGAGCGGCCGTCGGCCTGGGTACGGTTCACGGTGCGGCGCAATTCCTGCTGCCGCGTCTCTAAACGTTTTTTGAATGCTTCCAGCTTCTTCTTATCCATAGGTCACTTCTACCCGGTTGATCCTAATGAATCCGTCTTATCAAACTCTGAGGACGCCCCATCCCGGAGGCGTCCATGGTATTAAGGCCAAACGAAGATGATAAGCGCCAAAATTATGATGCGTCAACCGCTTCGAAGGCTGTAGCGCGACTCGGCGAGCGCCGCGTGCGGGACGAAACCAACCTTATCTTAGAGGGACAGCTTCTAAAAGGATTTGCTATCGCAGAAATTCTGCCTATCTCGGTAGTGGGTCCTTCATGCTGGCCAGGGCGTATCCCATGACGGCCATGGCGGCTGCGTTCTCGCGCAACTCGGCGGGAACGATTTTGTCTAGCGTGTCCGCGGCGCTGTGATGGTAATTGAAGTAGGTGCGGCCGTCCTGCAGGAGGCCGAGGGCGGGCACGCCCGCTTCGGACATGGCGGCAATGTCGGCTCCTGGCGGATAGCTGCTGGGCATCACGGCAGTAGCTCCGAAGCTTTGCAGGATTGCGAGTACGGGGCGCAAGAGCTCCGCGGCGTGCGGGGACATTTTGACGTCGAAGCCCAGCGGGTGCGCTGCGCCGCTATCGCTTTCGATCGCGGCCGCGGTGCGAATGAATTCAGCGGAATAGTCCTTCGTGTAAGTCTGGCTGCCGGCGCCGCCACTTTCCTCATCCATCCAGGCAATCACCCGCAACGTGCGCTTGGGGCGCAGATGAAGTTTCTGCAGAACCTCGGCGGCTTCCATCGCGACCACTACTCCGGCGCCGTCGTCAATGGCGCCGGTGCCGAGGTCCCAGGAATCGAGATGTCCGGAGACCACGACGTATTGCTCCGGATGTTCGCTGCCTTTCAGATCGGCGATGACGTTGTAGCTGGCCGCATCGGGAAGCTTCTGCGGTGTGAGGGTGAGATGCATTCGAACTTTGCCTTGTGTGGACAGATGAGCGATCAGGTCGGAATCTTCGGCGGTGACGGCGCCGGCGGGAATTCCAGCGGGGAAGCTGAAGCCAGTGTGCGGGAGGCGGAAGTCAGCGCTGCCGACCGAGCGGACCAAAGCGGCCACTGCGCCCAAGTCGGCGGCGGCCTTGGGTCCGGCCCCGCGATAACGCACCGCTTCGCCATAGGCCACGAACGCCATGCCACCCGCGGCTTTCTGCTTGTCGAAGAGTTCATTGAAGAGGACGATCTTGCCCGCGACTTTGTCGTGGCCCAGGGCTTTGAGTTCGTCGAAATTGTTGACGACGACCACGTCCGCAGTGATGCCCTCGGCGGGCGTCGAAGTGCTTCCCCCCAGAGCCGTGAGAACGACCTTCTGCGTGGTGCCGGCGGCTTGGCCGGAGTATTCGGTCAGTTCCGCGGTTTCGGCGCCGCGGACCCAGTGCGGCACTTTTACTTCTTCGAGGTGGACGTCCAGACCGAGCTCGCGCAACTCGGCAGCGACGTAATCGACCGCGGCTTTGGCCTGCAGGATCCACTGGGGCGGGGGCCGATGTTTTCGGTGAGATGGGCGACTTGGCGATAGGCGTAATCGTCCGACAGCGCGGCCGCCTTGATCGCGGAAAGTTCTTCGAGCAACTGCGGGGGGAAGTTTGCCTGCTCTGCCTGGGACGTCTGCGGCTGCGCCCCGAATGGCATGGGGGTTGGTTTGGGCTGGTTCTGAGCGAAGGCCCCGCTTAACGAAACTTCAAACAAAAGAACGCAGAGGGTCGATGGAACGAGTTTGGGTAGGGTCATGGTCGTTGGCAGTGTATCCGACCGCGGCATAAGAGCGAAACCGCGATCCACCGTCTTTGGTGGCAGGTTTCTCCAATGCGAATCCCGGCACTTCATTTTTTCCGGGAAGCGTTATAAAGTCAGTGCGAAACCGCCAGTAAGAATGGACCGTGGAGGACTATAATCGCCCTGCAGCAAAGATAGGGGGACTTAGGATGAGTCCTCATAGCATCGCTTTGCTCGCTTCGTTCGTCGTAGCGATCCTGATTATTGCCCTCATTGATCGCCTCCTGCGTCCCAGCCTGCGCGGACTTCTGGAAGAGATAACCGGATTGCCGGCCGCCACAGATTTCTATTTGCGCGCGTTCGCCCTTGTCATTGTCTTCGTCGGTCTCGCCGCAGTCATCGGGGCGGGGCACGGTGACCTCAAGGACGGCGCCCGATTCATGGAATATGTGTGGTCGGTTGCCAGCGGTTTGCAGGACGTATTCCAGAACCTGCTGATCGTTCTTCTCGTGTACGTTACGCTGGTCACCGTGTTGATGGCGGCCCTGCGGCGGAAGCACTGAGCAGCGAGCATGACCAACGAACACTACCTGATCGTCTCCTATTTCCTCTTTCTGTTCGTGTCGCTGGGCCTCGGCGTGGTGGCGCACCGGTTGCTGCGGGCTCCGTTTGCGGCCATTTCAGAAACGGTTGCCGGATCTCGCAGTACGCTCTGGAAGCGAGTTCTGCGTGTCTCCATGACTATGGCGGCGGTTCTGGGATTTCTGAGTGTCAGCTACACCCAGAAGGGCTGCATGGATTATGAGCACGTCGTCAAGAACCGCGATTACCTCGTCCAGATTAACCGGGACCAGTTACAGAGCGCGGGAAACTGGATTGTCTATGCCGTGTTGGCCTGGTGCGCCGTCCTGGTGATTTGTCTGGTTGTCCGGCGGGGCAAAGAAGAAGAAAGCTCGCGAGAGTAGCTGCCTTGCCATCAAGGTGTGAGCCCATTGCATAAAAAATGGCCCCATCGCTGGGGCCACGTTTCAAGAGGCTACGAATTGGTGGGTGATGTCAGGAAAGGCGATGGACTCCGTTCCGCCAGCCGGAACGGGTCGGGAAGTGACGCGGAGAATCGAAGAGAGTGAAGGTCATGTTGCTTGAGGTTGCGGCCTCTTTGTTGGCAAGCATAGATGCACTTGCCGCGCCAAAGTTGGATGCTCCTGTGATGCGGGTCACACGAAATCATAAATGCATGACGGTTAACGACTTAGTTCGAACCTGACGGTTAAGCGCAACGCGCGGGCTGAAATCAGGGCGAAATCGGAAGTGCAGAACAATGCATATTCAATGCATGCCGCTACCAGACCTCAGAAACAGCAAGCCCATGGCGGGTTCTGGCCAGCCAGGGGCTCGGTTGAAAGGTAAGTTATGACGTTTAGCTGTTGCCGGCGACGGTGCGGAGCTTCCCCGGTAAGAAGTGGTAGGGAGGCCAGGGACCGCTGATCGCGACTTCGCAGTTCTTCAACTGCTTGGCGGCGGTGCTGTAGCGGTTCTGATACTTTTCCACGCTCTTTGAGTCGATCAGATGGGCGATGTCAATCAACATGCCTTCGGGCGCGACTTTCTTGCAGCTGACCTCTTCCTCGAGCGGGTTGAACAGCTTGTGGACCTGTACGGACAGAGCCCGGGCCTTGGTTTGGCGCTCGCGCTCGCGGGACGCCTTCACGCGCAGCTTCGACAAGTAGTCGCCGCCGACGGTGTCCGGCAGCTCGACGTCAATCATCGCCTCGCGCAGAGAGCCGTCACGCACGACCAGTTTGATGTGCATTTCGGACTTGCCGCGCAGCTTGGCGACGCTCATGCCGAAAGCGCGCCGGTTGACCCGGACGGCCTGGCGGAGCGCGTCATCGCTGTCGAAAATTGTGCCGAACTTGAAGGGCAGGACGGTGGAATTGCGGAAGCAGTTGCTGACCACGCGCGCGTGCTCAATCGCGGATTTCTGGTCGAGTTCACCTGCTGCGTGGTCGTATTCGCTGACGATGACCGCGAATTCACCACTCGGGTAGCTCAGAACCGCAGCGCCGTTCACTCCTTGGACGCCCTCTAAGAGGAAAGGGCGGCGAGTGCGGGTTCCATTGGGAAGGGTTTGATGCTCGGTAAGACAATATGCGTACCACGCCATGATGAACTCTCCGAACCGGGATCGAGGCGGGCCGGGCCACCTCTCACGTCGAGTTTTTCGCCAAAGCTTATACTGCGGTGGTTGGAACGGGCGGTACCAAGGTCTTAACTGTCCGGGAAATGCTTAAAGTTCGCATCCCCTAACTGCATATTACTTTGTGCATCGATGAAAATGCAACTTTTTCTTCGCGAGAAGCATCGAAATGCGTTTTATTTTCCGGTGGCGGAGCGGTTGGTGCGCTCTTGCAGGGCGAGAAGAACCACGCGCAGCATCTCGTCCCATGGTGCGGGTTTGCCCGTCCAGATTTCGAACTGGCGGGCCGCTTGGTGGACGAACATCTCGATCCCAGGGATGATCTGAGCACCCCGTTCCTTGGCCAGTTTCAGGAAGCGGGTTTCAGCCGGATCATAAATCATATCAAAGACATAGCGGGCATTAATCTCCTGCTCCTGCAGCGGGGATTCGCGGAGATTGCCCATCCCCACCGGGGTGGCATTGATGATGACGTCGAAGGCCAACTTCTTCAGGTCGGGGCGCTTAATGATCCGGGCTCGGGCCTGGTGGGCTAGCTTCTTGGCCGGGGCGGCGGTGCGGTTCAGGATGTAAACTTCCGACCCTCTTTCCTTCAGCCCAAAGACGGCGGCGCGGGCTGCTCCTCCGGCTCCAATCACCAAAATTCGGGCGCCTTCGAGGGTATTCAGACGGCGTTCCAGGGGGCGCACGATCCCGGCGGCGTCCGTGTTAAAGCCGTAGAGCTTGCCATCCTGCGCTCGCACGACGGTGTTACAGGCGCCGATCTTAGTGGTGTGGGCGTCGGTGTTGTCGAGGTGCGAAAGAATCGCTTCCTTGTAGGGCATGGTGACGCTGATGCCGTGGATGGGAATCTCGCGCACGCAAGCGAGCAGATCCTTCAGGGTTCTCGCGTGGAGCGCCAAGTAGACGGCATTCACGTTCTCACGGCGGAAGGCCGCATTCATGATGGCAGGGGACAGGGAATGTGCGATGGGATCGCCGACGACCGCATAGACTCGCGTGGCCACGTCCACCTGCTCGATCCGATAAACGTTGCGCAATTCCTGCGCGGTCACCTGGCCGGGAGCAGTCTCTTCGCCGGCGACGGCGGCGGCAAAGGTGAACACGCTTCCGGCGCGCACGCCCAGAACGCGGCTGATAATGCCTTGTTCGCCCATGCACATGCCCACCAGAGAGTGCCGGTCGCCTTCCCGCGCCAGAAACTTGATCATGGTGATGTTGTCGGCGAGAGTGGTTGCCGTGCTGACGACTTTGTAGAAGTCAGCCGGGTAGGTGAGCATTTTCTCCAGGGTTTCGTCCAGTTTCTTGGTGGCGCGGAAGTCGTGGAATGAGAGAATCAGCGCCGCGCGGGTGCGGAGCTTTTGAAGTTGTTCGGGCTTGCACTTGCTGGCGGTTTGCAGCTCGAACGTCAACTAGTTGGCAGCCGGCGGCGGCAGCCTTGCCGAGCAGGTCCAATTGCGAGGCGATGGAGCCTCGGAACTTCCCTCCGCTGGTGACCCGGCGGCAGGTCGCGATGACGACCGTCCCAGGATGGGATTCCAGGAAGCGTTTGATTCTGGGAAGCGCCAGGCCGGGCTTGGAGAGATAGTCTAACCTGAACTCCAGAAAGGAGTTATCCCGGACCAAGAGCTCGGCCTTTTCCGCCATTTCGTTGGGGTCCGAGCCGATGACCGCCACACAGACTCGTGGCAGTCGCAGGGGTAGAAGACGCGGCGCGTAAGGGGGAGCAGAATTCATCTTTCGAAGATCAGATGCCCGGTTGCGGGCGGATACTGAATGACGGCGAATTATTACAGGCGCTTAATTACTTATGCAACAACGGATTAATAGTACTGGAGAAAAAACTTCTGCTCCAGGGTGCCCAACACCCTCGTAACCTTGACCCACCCTTACCTGCTTGTTACCTTCCGGCTGAAGCCTTTTCTTTTCCGGCATTTAACTAGGGGGGAGCGCATGGCGGTCCTTCCCGGAGGTAACATGAAGAAAATAGGACTGTTTGTGTTGTTGCTCGCAACGGCGGCCGGGGCGCAAAGCGGCTCGGATACTAATGCCGCTGAGACTCCCCAGGGAACCGCGCCGACCTCGGTGAGCTTTCCCACCATGCGGGTTCAGACGCCCACCTACGCCGACTTGTATTGCGCCGGATTCATCAGCAAACAGATCCTGCCGGACGCCAACTTCGTGGCGGGAGGCTTGCAGACGCCCACCACGACGAAGTTCACGCGTGGCGACATCATTTATCTCGAGGGCACTGGGTATAGCGCCGGCGCGGAATATGAGATTGTTCGCGCTCTACGCGACATGAACGAGTATGAGACGTTTCCCGGGCAAAGCAAGCTGCTCAAAGAAACCGGCCAGCCTTACGAGGAAGTCGGACGGGTGAAGATCATTGACACACGCCACAAGACCGCGATCGGGCAGATCGAGTATTCCTGTGACGGTGCCAATCCCGGCGATACGGCGATCCCATTTGCGGAAAAGCAGCCTGTGACTTTCCATGTCCCCATACGCTTCGATCGCTTCCTGCCCGCCAGCAACAAGCTCTCAGGCCGCATTGTGATGGGAAAAGATTTCGATTCTGAATTGGGTACCGGGCACAAGGTTTACATCAACCTTGGAGCGAACCAGGGCGTGAAGATCGGCGACTTCTTCCGCGCGGTACGCACGTATGACGCGGACCTGAAAGACCCAGTGGACTCCCTGTCGTTCAAGGCCGCGATGGCCGAGGACACCCAGAAAAAGACTCCTTCGTTCGATCCTGCCATGTTTACCAAAGGGAACGGTCCTGTGATTCACGTGCGAGACTTGCCGCGTAGGGCTGTGGGTGAGATCGTGATCATCGGAGTAACGAACACCACGTCCACCGGCATGGTCGTCTTCGCCATGGAAGATGTACACGCGGGAGACGGCGTGGAACTGGATCAGATGCAGTAGGCCTTTACACAGCCTCCGCTCAGTGTGAAGCCGGGGACGGGAAAGCGTCCCCGGTTTCTTTTTTGCGAACGCCAGCACGCCGGTGGACATGCTGATTTGCGCCGCTGGTCTCGGTCACGATTGGCAGATTTTCAGCACAGATCGCGATTTCACCGATTACGCCGCAGCGCTTCCCATCCAATTGTTTTCCGCTACCTAGGCCGCCCGCGTGCTAGTAGGGCGTGTGCTTTTCTCCGAAAACTTCTGCGGTGAAGGCCTCGATCACTGCGCCCTTTTGCCACGCGTCCATAGGCAAGCCAGCTTTACGGCAGGTCTGTTCCAGGAAAGTCGTGCGGTCCCAGTTGTGCTCGGTTGGTACTTGGGGCAGAAGCAGGCCGCGATGTCCCGCCATGCTGATGAGCAGGCCGTGGCGCCCGATTTCGACGGCTTCGGCAGAAATCGCCTGCGGAGGCGACAGGATGCTGAGCTCAATCTCCAACTGGGACGCTTCCGGCAGTGTCACGGGAGCGAAGCGCGTGTCTTCGAAAGCGGCAGCGCGCGCGGTATCTGCGACCGCGCGATACACCGGACTTACCGGGAGCACATAACCCACGCATCCTCGCAACTCGCCCTGCAGGTAAAGGGTCGTGAATGCGCCGCGAGGTTCGGCAAGATGGTCGGTCGGCGGGTCGAGCGGGATCTCGCGCCCTTGGAGCGCGGAGAGAATCGAGTCGTGGGCGAGACGAAGCAGCAGGGTGCGTTCCTCTTGCGAGAACTCTCCCCGGGAGAAATCGCCAGCTTCCACGTCAACGGGACTAGGTCGAGGCAGCGACATCGCGGTCCGCCTGCGGCGGTGGAACCGGTTTTCTGCGCCGGCTCAGAATGAAGGCGCGGCGACGGCGCTTGACCACGCGCCGGTCGATCTTCGACCAGAAGGCGACGAAGTAGTCGATCGCCGACACCAGAGAAACACACACCATGAACCAAATAGCCAGATATGCGATCCAGTGGATGGAAAAAATGTAGTGGCTGTAGATCGGCAATTCTTTCCAGCGGTGGTCAAGGATTACAGCGACCACCGATACAATCTGCACCACCATTTTGAACTTGCCGAGTTCACTGGCTTCGATGGTGAACCCCTCGGAGGCGGCGATGGAACGCAGACCGCTCACCAGGAATTCACGTCCAATCACGATCACCGCAATCCAAGCCGGAACCAGGCTCGGATTCAACTGCACGAGCGTAATAAACGCCGCCGCAATCAGAAGCTTGTCGGCGAGCGGGTCGAGCAGAATTCCCATGGTGGTGATTTGCCCGCGCTTGCGGGCGAGATAGCCGTCAATCCCGTCGGTCATGGAAGCGGCAATGAAGAGCGCCGACGCCAGCAATTCCTTCTCGCCGTTTGCGCTGCTAAAGCGGCCACTGGCAAGAATCCACATCAGCAGAGGGATGCTGAAGATACGGATGAGCGTGATGGAATTGGGCAGGTTCACACTGGGGGTGCGGCTCCGAAGGCCAGTCGGAATTCAGCTTGATTATCCTCCAGCGCAAGAGGGAACGCAATGGAAGGAAGTTGCATATGAACTTCCGTAGAGACGTAGCTCGCTACGTCTCTGCCGGAAGCCGGCAAGCATCGTTGTGTCGGCAGAGACGTTGCAAGCGAGGTCTCTACGAAGCACGATTATTTCGGGGCGGGCGCCATCTTATCGGCTTTCGCCTGCTTGGCGATGATCAGGTCCTTGATCTTGTCGTAGGTGGCCTGGGGGATGATCTTCTTGTGCACTAGATCGAGTTTGGTGCGGTAAGGGCGGCCGTCGATGATCTTCTGCGAATAGGCGTCGCCGATCCCCGGCAGGGCCTTGAGCTGATCCTTGGTCGCGGTGTTGATGTCGAGCTTGTCGGTGGCGGCTGCCTTCGCCGCCTGAGCTGGGGTCGCCAAGGCCTCAGGTTTTGAGCCCGGCTCACCATTCGGGTATTGCTGGGCAACGCCGAAGCTACTGACCAGCGAAAGCCCAAAGAACAGAACTGCGATTTGTGCCATCAATTTCTTTTCAACGGATTTCATCGGTCCTCCTTTGTGAATTGCTATGCGTAAATGCCGCGCTGGCGGATGGTGTAGGCCACGCGGTCAATCGCCAGCATGTAGGCCGCGATGCGATTGTTGACGTGGTGAGTCTCGGCATACCGGACCACATCTTCGAATGAAGACTTCATGATGGCGTCGAGTTGCTCGTTCACGACGGACTCTTTCCAGAAATAGCCCTGGCGGTCCTGCACCCACTCGAAATACGAAGTGGTCACGCCCCCCGCGTTGGCCAGAATGTCGGGGATTACGAAGACGCCTTTGTCGGTGAGAATATCGTCGGCGGCGGATGTCGTGGGACCGTTCGCACCTTCGGCCAGGATGCGGCACTTCACGCGGTCGGCATTGCGGCTGGTGATGACATTCTCGGTGGCAGCGGGAATCAGAATTTCGCAGTCTTCGACCAGCAGATCGGCGGCATCACATTTTTCCGCGCCGGGGAATCCGTGGACAGTTCCGTTCTTCTGGCGGAAGTCCGTCAGAGCCTTCAGGTCAATGCCGTTCTTGTTGTGCAGGCCGCCACCAACCTCGGCAATGCCAATCACCTTATAACCTGCCTGATGCATCAGCAGGGCGGCATTAGAACCCACGTTGCCGAAGCCCTGCACGATGACGCGAGTGCGTTCGCGCTCGAGGCCGAGCTTCTGGCAGGCTTCGTCGCACACGATCATTACGCCGCGGCCAGTAGCTTCGCGGCGTCCGCGGGACCCGCCGATGTTGATGGGCTTGCCGGTGACGACGGCCGTGACGGTCTGGCGCATGTGCATGGAGTAGGTGTCCATCATCCACGCCATGATTTGTTCGTTGGTATTGACGTCAGGGGCGGGAACGTCTTTTTCGGGGCCGATGAATTCGATCAGTTCGGACGTGTAGCGCCGCGTCATGCGCTCGACTTCGCCCATCGACATCTTGTGCGGATCGCAGATTACCCCGCCCTTGGCACCGCCGAAGGGGATGTTGACCACGGCGCACTTCCACGTCATCCAGCTGGCGAGCGCGCGCACTTCATCGAGTGTCACGTCGGGAGCGTAGCGGATGCCGCCCTTGGCGGGACCTCGCGCGATGGAATGCTGCACGCGGAAACCGGTGAAGACCTCGAGGTGGCCGTCATCCATCTGCACGGGTATATAGACCGTGAGTTCACGGTTGGGATAGCGCAGGACGCGCCACAGGCCTTCGTCCAAATTGAGTTTTTGCGCGGCCAGGTCGAAGCGGGCCCGCTGGGACTCCCACGGGTTGGCTTCTTTGTCCACGTGCGGGGGCGTCATAATCGTTGTCATAAAAATGGTCTCCGGAATGATTGCAGGCGATGCTGGCTTGGCGCCGGGAGGGGTCCCGGGCGTAAGCGCGCAAACGTTCAGAGTATATGAGGGGCGATGGGTGGGAAGCAAGGAGCAGAGTGATAGTGAAGTTTGGACAGTTGGAGTTTTTTCAGAGGCGTCATCCCGAAGCCCGGCGTAGTTCAGCCGGGGGAGGGATCTCGCGCGGCGCTCGGCAGACCTAGTATCAGTGCGCGCGAGATCCTTCGCTCCGCCTGAAGAACGGCTGCGCCAGGATGACTCCGTCGCGTAATCAACAATCATCAAATTAACCATCAGCCCATCATCAATTGTCATATCTGGCAATCTCAAACAACATTGAAACCTTGAGCCCTGCCGCTGCATCTGTACATGCTTTCGGGACAAAGGCTTGGGTAGAAAGAAATGACTCCGCAACCGGCGCGCAGCGGTCCCGCCCCAGGTGGAGGCAATCCCTGGCTGGTCGCCATCGCGGTCATGCTGGCGACGTTCATGGAAGTGCTGGACACTTCCATCGCGGCCGTCGCGCTGCCCTACATCGCCGGGAGTTTGTCGGCAACCAACGACGAAGCAACGTGGGTGCTGACCAGTTATCTGGTGGCCAACGCGATCATCTTGCCTGCCAGTTCGTGGCTTTCACTCCGCTTCGGGCGAAAAAGATTTCTCATCACCTGCATCATCATCTTCACGATTTCCTCATTTGCCTGCGGGGCATCCACAAGTCTGGCCTGGATCCTGATTGCGCGTGCGGTGCAAGGCGCGGGAGGAGGAGCACTGCAGCCGCTCTCGCAATCGATTCTGCTCGAGACCTTCCCTCCACAAAAGCGCGGGCTGGCTATGGCGGCGTTCGGCTTGGGGGTAGTGGTCGCGCCGGTGTTAGGGCCTACGCTGGGAGGATGGCTTACCGACGCTTACTCCTGGCGATGGGCGTTCTACATCAACATTCCAGTCGGCATCTTCGCCGTGTTCATGATTTCGCGATATGTGGAAGATCCCGAATATGTCAAGAAAGCGCATCCCGGCAAGTTCGATGGGATTGGTTTGGGACTGCTGGCGCTCTGGCTCGGCTGCCTGCAAATCATTCTCGACAAGGGACAAGAGGACGACTGGTTTGGCGCCACCTGGATTCGTTGGGCGGCGGCGATCCTGCTCACCAGTTTCGTAGCGTTCCTTATTCGAGAGTTTCGCCATAAGCAACCCTTGGTGAATCTGCGCGTCTTCCGGCATCGCAACTTCGCGATAGGATGTCTGCTCATTGGCCTGTTTGGCGCCGGAATCTACGCGCTGGTGACGTTGCTGCCACTCTTCTACCAGGAACTGATGGGCTACACCGCGCTGCAGGCGGGGTGGGCCGTGAGTCCGCGCGGCATTGGAGCGATTGTCGCCATGCCGATTATCGGGTACCTCACGGCGAAGATGGATAACCGCTATCTGATCGCATTCGGATTTTCTCTATTCGGTGTTGCCAGTTTGTGGTTCGGGCAAGTCAATCTTTCGATCGGGCAATGGACATTTTTGTGGGCGATTCTGATCAGCGGCTTCGGTTCGGGATGCGTCTTCGTGCCACTCTCGACGACCACAATGGCGTTCCTGAAGAACGAAGAAATTGGCAACGCCAGCGGCCTCTACAATCTGTTGCGGAATATCGGAGGAAGCATCGGAATCTCGGTGGTCAACACTATCGTCGCTCGCCACGAACAACTACATCGCAACGAATTGGTGGCCTCGATCGCTCCGGGCCGCCCCGCGGTTCGTGGGGCGATTGGCGGAATGCAGCAGTATTTGAGCGCGCAGGGAGCCTCGCCCAGCACGGCGCTGCAGCAATCCTATGGATTGATCAATCTCGCTCTCGACGCGCAGGCGCGGCTGTGGTCCTACGTGGACGATTTCCGTTATCTGGCACTCGTCTGCTTTGGTTGCGTGCCGATTGTTTTCGTGCTGAAAAAAGCGGTGGGACTGAAAGGCCGCGTCAGCGCGGGGCACTAGCAAACGCAAGCTCCGTTTCCAGCACACGCGAGATCCTTCGCTCCGCCTGAAAAGCGCCTTCGCTCAGGACGACGCCGGGAAAATTTTAAGGGAAGTTACAGCACGATCTCCATGCCCTCGGATGCGGCGCGAACCTTGGAATAATAGTTGCGTGCGTCCCGTACGACTTTGTCGACGATGGCGTCGGTGTGGTCGGGGTCGTGATGGTAGAGGATCAATTCCTTGGCGCCACTCTCCATGACTACGTTGACGGCCTCGCGCCAGTGGCTGTGTCCCCAGCCGCGGCGGCGCGCTTCGTATTCCTCCGGGAGATACTGCGCGTCGTAGATCAGGATGTCGGCGCCTTCCGCCAGCTTGCGGACGGCCTTGTCGAAGTTAGGGTCGCCGGGTTCATTATCGGTGGCATAGACCAGCACACCTTCTTTAGTCTCTACACGGAATCCCATACAGCCTTGCGGATGGTTCAGCCACGCCGTCTTGATCTGGATGCCGTTGCCCATGGGCAGGCATCCATTCTTGACGTCGTAAAAGTCGCGCTTCGCCTTCATTTGGTCGAGGTTGACGGGAAAATAAGGAGAAGCCATCTGCTCGGCGAAAACTTGCTCCAGGCTTCGTGTTCGCGTGGGGGAATGGAAGATGAACTGGCTGTTGGGACTGTTGTACAACGGGCGGAAAAAAGGCATGCCCTGAATGTGGTCCCAGTGGAAATGCGAAACGAAGACATGCGCGGAGAACGCCCGGTCGCCGAACTCGCGTTCCAGTTGGTGCCCCAGCACGCGGAAGCCGGTGCCGCAGTCGAAAATGTAGATTTGATCTCCCAGACGCACTTCGACGCAGGAGGTGTTGCCTCCGTAGCGCAGGTTCTCGGCCTGTGGAGTGGGCGTAGAGCCGCGTACGCCCCAAAACTTGATTCGCATAGATTCCGGTGCGACTAATGCCGTACTTTTGAAAACACGATACCCAAGATGTTCATAATACTCGGGATACTCCAAATTTTAGCCGTTGCCGAGTACTCAACAAGTGACTAAAGTTTCGCGTTTTGAGGCGAGGGGGAGGAGATCGGAGGAACAGATTCGCAGTACGGCGCGATCATTCCGGTTCAAACGTGATCAGGGCCGCGCTTGCTGCCGGAAGTTCGATGATCGCAGCTCCGTTCTCAACATCCAACGTTTCTTTGCGCATGGCCGACCATGCGCCGGCTGCACCCACCGGCGAGCCTCCGAAGGTAGTATCCGTGGTGTCGTCCACTCGCGGAGCGTGCAGACGAAGCGCGATTGCCCGGAGAGCGCGTTGTCCCGCATCGACAGTGAGACGAACGCCGCGGTCCGTGTTCTTGTTGAACGCCGCTACTTTGATTGCTCCTGTGTTGCTGCGCAGGCCATAAGCCGTCAGCAGGGCCGCGCGGTCCGGCGGGTCGAGTTTGCTCTCTACCAACTGGCCGGCGCCGGCCTGCGCAAATAGCAGCATGCCGTAATAGATCGGGCGCGTCAGGAATCCATCTTCCTGCGTTCCAGCAATCGGGGTATACCATCCATAACCGCCGCCATGAAAGTTGATGCCCATGCCGCCCGCGGATGCGAGCTGATACATCAGATCCGCACTCCATAGAGCCGAGGCGAAAGTGTCGCTCACCCCTTGCTTGCCTCCCTGATAGCACGAGTTCGTCTCCGCCAGCCGAAACGGCAGGCCAGACTCCTGCATCGTTGCCTTCATCCCGTTGAATTCGTCTTGCAGCTTGGGATTTGGTCGAAGCAGTTGTTCAATCGTCATTGACGGATCGGTCGGCGGACCTTCGGAATAATAGTGCTGCGAAAGGAACACGGCCTCGCGCTTGAATTGCTTTGCGAACGGGACGAGCCACTCATTGTTGTACGCGGTATCGGGTCCGGCAAAGGGTGCGTTCGGAAGACGCGCGCGGATGATTTGGTAAAAATGCTGCCATTCCGCCGCAAATTGGTTGAAGTCATAATCCGCCTTGCGAATTCCGTTGCGAAAGAAAAGATCAGGCTCGTTGCAGAGTTGGAACGCGATCAGCTTGGAACCGGCCGTATCCATGACGTGGGCGGCTTCGTCCGCTGCATTCTCAGCGGTGCCGGTGCCCATGTTCAGGCCATAGATCAGCTTCCAGCCGCAGGCATCGAGGAACTCTCGTAAATTGCGGATGGCCTGCGGCGTAATGCTCACTGGGGCTGGAGCTTTGTGTCCGGTGTCGGGACCGACTGCCATTGCAAATGCAGCGGGATTCGCCTTGTCTCCGGTGCGCAGGCTCTCCGGATTGGGCATGGCCGACTTGTCGGCGGGATTCGGAGTCCAGTGGGAATACTCGCTGGTGTTGCCTCCGATCCGCAACACGCCCGACGTTCCCAGCCGGCGCATGAATCCCGCCAGTTGCGTGTTGTCGCCGGAAAAGAAATGCGGATTGCCGAGTTGCGCCGATTCGTAGCTTAGCCCCGTGAAGTCGTCGCCGATCTTGTTGCCAAGCCGATCTGGGCGAAGCGTCAGCCGGATGGAGGTATCCGGATTGGTTTCGGCAAAGCTGAATGGATGATGAAAAATGGCTGCAGAAGCCGCGGCGGAGAGACGAATAAAATTTCGTCGATTCATTAGATGGAATTCCACCACATGTTGCGCCGCGGAGCAACGTGCGCGTAAACATTCTGCCTCGTCGCGTGCGTCCCCTATAATGAAAAACCCGCGGTTCCGGTGCGTTCAGCAATCTCTGAAGGCTTGAGCGCCGGGCCGCGGGTCGGATCAAAAACGATGCTGCAACCGGATTTCAAACAATTCTCCCGGCTGGCCCGAGAGGCCTCGCTGGTCCCGGTGGTGAAATCTGTGAGCGCCGATTTACTCACACCGGTGTCCGCCTTCCTGGCCATCGCTGAAAAAGAACCGCACGCGTTTCTGCTGGAATCGGTGGAGCGTGGCGAGCAGATCGGGCGCTACACATTCCTGGGCGCGCGTCCTTACATGCGGGTGAAAGCGCGGCAGGGAACGGTCGAGATTGAGCGCGGACGCCGGCGCGAAGCCGTTCAGGAGAACATATTCCAGGTGGTGAAGCGATTGCTGCGCGAGCATCGTCCCGCCAGCATTCCGGGACTGCCTCCATTCACCGCGGGAGCGGTGGGATACTTCGCTTACGACGTTGTTCGGCAGTTGGAAAAGATTGGCGAGCATGCGAAAGATGATTTGGCGCTTCCCGATGCCGAACTGATGTTCTTTGACCGGTTGCTGGCCTTTGACCACTTGCGCCATCAGATTCACATCGTTGCCGCCGCCGACGTTGCAAGCGAAAATCCGCGACGGGCCTATGACCGGGCCCTTCGCGATATTGCAGCGCTGGAGCGGAAACTCGCGGCCGGGCTGACTCCAGCACTTTGGCGCAAGTCCGCCAAGGGGAAGGCGGGGAAGCTCAAGGTTCATGCCGGCACAAAGCGCGAGACATTCCTGCGCAGTGTGGAACGCTGCAAGGAGTACATTGCCGCGGGCGACATCTTCCAGGTCGTGCTCTCGCAGCGACTCGACTTCACTCCCGAGGTTGCGCCTTTTGACTTGTACCGCGCGCTGCGGCAGGTGAATCCGTCGCCGTATCTTTATTTTCTGCAGATGGGCGACACGCACATTCTCGGCTCGTCTCCTGAGATGCTGGTGCGAGTGACGGGACGCAGACTCGAGTACCGGCCGATCGCGGGCACGCATCCGCGCGGGCGCGACGAAGCCGAAGACCTGCGCCTGGAACAACAGATGCGCACCGACGAAAAGGAACGTGCGGAACACGTCATGCTGGTCGACCTGGGGCGCAACGATCTGGGGCGCGTGAGCGATTACGGTTCCGTCAAGGTGAAAGATCTGATGTATGTGGAGCGGTATTCACACGTCATGCACCTGGTCTCGGCGCTGGAAGGCAGATTGCGCAAGGATCTGGACGCGCTTGACGCCTTCGCCGCGTGTTTTCCCGCGGGAACGCTCAGCGGGGCGCCGAAGGTGCGGGCCATGCAGATCATCGAGGAACTCGAACCCACGCGCCGCGGGATTTATGGGGGGTCGGTGCTGTATGCGGATTTCGCGGGGAATCTGGATTCGTGCATCGGCATTCGCACGCTGCTGATGCAAGGCAAGAAAGCGTATCTGCAGGCGGGTGCCGGAATCGTCGCAGACTCCGATCCGGCCAGCGAGTTTCAGGAGTCGATGAACAAGGCGCAGGCGCTGCTGCGCGCGGTGGAGAAAGCGAGAAGCGGTGGCCAGTGATCAGTGGTCAGTGGCCAGCACGCTACTTGGGGTTTTACATTGAGTCTCTGAAGACGATTGCGTGTCGCCCCCAAAACCGAGGTTTCAATCGAGATGCGCGAGACTACGATGCCGACCCAGTCACTGACCCATTTCGGGAAATCCACATCGGTTCGGTGATGTGCGTCACATTTCCGCGGCAGCTCAAAGCGCATATTTGACCACATGCAATGCTCGTTGAGGCCCATCGTCCAGTCGTATCGCGACTTGGTCGTTTGGAAAAAGTCGATGGCGTTGGTGCTGGACGTTTATCGCAGTACACAGGCGTTTCCCAGAACCGAGACCTACGGCTTGGTTTCGCAATTGCGCCGCGCAGCGGTCTCGGTTCCCAGCAACATAGCCGAAGGGCAAGCGAGGCTCTCCACGGGAGAGTTCAGGCAGTTCCTGGGAAATGCGAGGGGTTCTTTGATGGAGGTCGAGACCCAAGTTCTTCCTGCAAGAGAGTTGGGTTATTTGAGACGCGATGATAGTGAAAACTTGCTCGGCGCCACGGCCGAGGTGGGCAGGATTCTCAATGGTCTTCTGAGTTCGCTGCCGAGCCGCAAGTAGCTTCTGGCTGCAGACTGGCCACTGGCCACTGATCACTGAAGTAAAAAGTTGGCCACCAGCTTCTTCCCCGCTTCCGTCAACACGCTTTCCGGATGGAATTGCACACCTTCCACCGGATAGCGGCGATGGCGCAGGCCCATAATGGTGCGGCTGCCATCCTTTTCAGTGGTCCAGGCGCTGACTTCCAATTCAGCCGGCAAATCTTCTTCCTCGACGATGAGCGAATGATAGCGGGTAGCTGTCATCGGCATGGGAAGGCCTTGAAAGACCGTTTTGTTGTCATGCATGACCGCGCTGGTCTTGCCATGCATGAGATGAGCGGCACGAACGACGCGGCCGCCGAAGGCTTCGCCGATCGCCTGGTGTCCGAGGCAGACTCCGAGCACCGGAACTTTCCCTGCAAAGTGGCGAATCAGATCGATGCTGATGCCCGCCTCGTGCGGCGTGCACGGACCAGGAGACACGACGATCCGCTCGGGGCGCATGTTCTCGACCTGGCTCACGGTGATCTGATCGTTGCGCCGAACCTCGACTTTGGCGCCCAACTCGCCGATGTATTGGACCAGGTTGTAGGTGAACGAATCGTAGTTGTCGAGTACGAAAACCAAGCGTCTGCTGCTCCTGATATCAGCTTACACCGGAGAAAAGATTTCGGTTTGCAGATTGGAGATTTTCGACACGCGTGGTTCCAATCTGAGAGTCTACAATCGGAAATCTGAAATCGTCTTTCTCCCCCCTGAACGGGCCATCTGCTTACCCAACGGTGGTATTGACCGTGGCACTCTTGCGGAGCATTCTTCATTTATCTTGCACATGCTGCTTAGAATCACCCGGAGGTTGCATGGATGAGTCCCAGCAGGAGAAGCGGGCGGCACGACGCTTCCCGCTCCGTGTTCCGGTCACCGTCGATCACGAGAACGCCACCCATCCTGCCCAGATTCGCGATGTCAGTGCGCGCGGCATCTGTTTTTATCTTGAGTCCACTGTCACTCAAGGATCGCCCATTGGATTCACGCTGACTCTTCCGCCCGAGATCACGCTGACGGAGAGCATACGCGTGCAATGCAAAGGCCGCGTGGTGCGAGTGGAAAACGGAAAGGACGACGGCAGGCTCGCCGTCGCGGCCGTTATTGAAGAATACGAGTTTCTGCCGAAAGCCTGAAGGCGGAGCTCAGACCCCAGACACCTCCGGAGGCTGAGGTCCGACGCCGGCTTCCAGGTTGCTTCTCTCACATCCATCGCAGGTGATATGTTTCCTTCAAGCCTCCAGCGAGGGATTCTTTGCCGCGACCTGCTCTCAAACTCGTGTGCCTGACGATGGTGGCCGCGCTACTGGCTGCCGGGGTTGCGGCACAAACCTTTGGCCCACCGCCGCTGGTGACGAGCGTTCGCATCATTCATGAACGCGGCGTTCCCGTGGTTGAGATTCGTTCAGCTGGCGGGCCTGTCATCCCTGAGATACAGACGCTCGATTCGCCGCCGCGACTGGTCATCGACCTTCCGAATTCTCGTCTGGGATTGACGCAGAAGCGGATCGTCATTCAAAAAGAAAACATCCTCGCCATCCGCGTCGATCAATACCAGCAGAAACCTCCGGTGACGCGCATCGTTCTGGACTTGCTCGCGCCCTATGGCTACTCGTGGGATGGCGCGGGCAGTCGCCTGCTGATACGTCTCAAGCCGCCTGAGGATGTGAATGCCGGCAAGAAGTCGTTCCAGCCGCCAACTGTGCCAGGCATGTCGCTGGATGCCGCTTCGGCTGTGGTTCCGATGACCGGCGGGGCAGGCGCTCTGGTGCTGGCGGGAAGCCGCATTGGTTCCGGTTCGACGGTGACGGCCGGTTCGGATACGGCGATCCTGCGCTTGTCCCGCGGAGGAGAACTTCGGGTGTGTCCCGGCACGACGGTTTCTGTGACGCCTTCGCAGACCAAGCGCGACCTGATGCTCGGCCTGAGCACCGGCGCGCTGGAAGCGCACTATACGCTCAAGGCGTCCGCCGACACGGTGCTGACTCCGGACTTCCGCATTATGTTTGCCGGGCCGGGAGAATTCCACTATGCCATCAGTGCCGACCCGCACGGCAACACTTGCGTGCGGGCGCTGAAGGGCAACACTTCTTCGGCGATCGTCTCTGAGCTGATGGGAGACCGGATCTACCAGGTTAGGCCGACCGAGCAGGCTATGTTTCACTCCGGACAGATCGATAAGGTCGACACCGACGTTCCGCTGGAATGCGGATGCGCTCCGCCTTCGCCGCTCATGCGGGCTCAGGCTCCTTTTGCACCAAACGTGCCCGACTCGGAATTGCCGGCCAAGGCGCGCATCGGCGCCAGTGATACTCCGTCTGCATCCGCGGAAAATGGTTCGCTCGGCCCAAACGCTTCGAACACGAGGCTGTCGAACGGGCCGGAGACGGCGCCTCTGCCCGCTTCTCAGCCGAACGACGTTCACGTGGAGATCGACGCGCCATTTGTCTTTACCGCCAAGGACCGGGCCGCCAGCGCGTTCCCCGCGCCCCTGCAAGCCGCCAGAGATTTGCCGGTGGAAGATTCGCCGGCCCGCCAGGTGCGTCTCGATACTGTGGTTGAGTCCCCACCGCCGGGGAAGCAAAACAAGCCGGAACACCGCGGTTTCTTCGGCCGGGTCAAAGGAGTGTTGTCCGCCATCTTTAGGTAAAACTTCCTCCTAAAGTTTCCGTTCGGGAAATCCTTTTCGGGCGGCCGTGCGTCTTACGGCAAGTTGGGCTGAGATCGTTTGAGACTCGTGGGTAGGAGCGCCCCATGACCGCTGCATCTCCCGGACCGTGCCCGAATATCTTTTCGATCGTCTCAGGGGGGAACGACGGCCTATACCGCGCCAAGCGTGGGACTTTCCTCTTCTCACTGCTCGGGCAGGCTGCGATTGTCGGACTCCTCATTTACTTCACGAGCTGTGTAATCCGCAGCACCCCCGAGATCGCCAGCCGCTTACCCAAATTCAACGAGCTGCCCCTAGTGTTCTCGGGACACAACGGTGGCGGCGGTGGCAACCATGACCCGCTTCCGGCCTCGCGCGGCGATCTTCCCAAGGCTTCGCTCGATCCTCAACTTGCGCCCCCGACGGTGATCGTTCCGAAGGAGCCGCCGAAGCTTCCGGTGGAAGAGACCGTGCGGGTGGCCCCGGATATTCGGCTGCCGCAGGGTAGTCAAATCGGCGATCCCATGTCGCAATTCTCGCTAGTGTTGTCCAATGGACCGGGTGGTCCCGGAGGGATCGGACCCGGATGTTGCGATGGCGTCGGGCCCTCATCAGGCCCCGGATTCGGCCCCGGGCCTTCGGGAATTTATCCGGCAGGAAAGATGGGCGTGACCGTGCCGCAGGTGATTTTCAACCCCGAGCCGAGCTTTTCCGACGAAGCCCGAAAGGCTAAGGCGCAGGGAATCGTAATGCTGCTGTTGGTGGTGGGAAAGGACGGGCGCCCCTACGACATCCGTGTGGGGCAAAGCTTAGGAATGGGTCTAGACGAGAAGGCGATCGAGGCCGTCAACCGCTGGCGCTTCCGTCCGGCCAACCTCAACGGCCAACCTGTAGCAACGCAGATTGCGGTTCAGGTTGATTTTCATCTGTACTGAGGCGACGCAGAACGGGCGTCGGACCTAAACTGTCAGACCTCAGACGTTCGACCTCAGCCTTCTTGGGGCTGAGGTCTGACGTCCGACATCGTTCTCTTAGCTGCGGTTGATGACCCGGCGGAGCGGCTCTACTTTTTCGCGCAGATCGTCGGCAAGATCCGCACCCCGGGCGGCCACATCGCGCACGCGGTCACTGGCTACTCGCACGCGGTCCTTGGCCTCGTCAGCCCAATCGCCGAGAGCATCCTTGGCGTCTTCGTAGCCACGCTGCAGGTCGCGGCGCATCTGCTTGCCGCTCTTGGGTGCGAGCAGAAGCCCGGCCAGGGCTCCGGCGCCCAATCCAATTAGGAGGAACGTGATTGCCGTGCCGATGTTGCTGCCTTCTGAAGATTCATAACGTCCGGTTCGCATAATGAAGACCTCGATTTTTCCGCCCGGGAAATGCTCGGGCATATTCGCGAAAGTACGCCGAGATCCGGCCCAGCTAATTCTAGTCCTAGTCGGCGGACCCAGCGAATGCAATCTGGAAGGGTGCATTCGGCCAATCTTCGATGAGTTCGGCGTGGAGAAGGTTTCTTTTCCGGCGCACCTGAGTGTAAAATAATGTTTTAGCCTTCGTGGCGGCGGAACTTGTGGCCTGCCCCGCCTTCCGCCGGCTTCACAAACCGCAATCGTACAAGGAGAGTTTTTCAAGCGATGTCGATCCCTGCCACCCAGCTTCGTCCTGGCATGATCATCAAGCACAACAATGATCTGCACTCCGTTTTCAGCGTTGAACACCGCACGCCCGGCAACCTGCGCGCCTTCATTCAGGCCAAGCTGCGTAACCTGCGCACCGGCGCCATGTTCGAACACCGCTTTCGTTCACCCGACCCGATCGAGAAGGTTAACGTGGATGAAGTGGAGATGCAGTTTCTCTACGCCGACGGCGACAGCTATTACTTCATGGACACTACGAACTACGAGCAGACCCACCTCAGCAAGGAAATCTTGGGCGACGCCGTGGATTACCTGATTGCCAACCTAGAAATCAAAGTGGAATTTTTCGACGGCAAGGCGGTCGGCATCGAACTGCCCCAGACCGTGGTCCTCACCGTGGTCGAGACCGAGCCCGGACTGAAGAGCGCTACCGCTTCCAGCGTGACCAAAGCAGCCAAGACCGAGACTGGACTCGTGGTACAGGTTCCGCCGTTCATCAACGAAGGCGAGAAGATCAAGGTCGATACCTCGGAAGGCGCGTACCTGTCGAGAGCGTAAAGCCATTGTTGATTGTTGATTTTTGATTGCTGATTGAACCCCATCATCTGGGGCAGCGAGATTTTCAGTCAACAATCAGAAATCAACAATCGACAATCAGTTCAGAAGGTATGAGTTCCACCGAAAATACAACCCTTGCCCGCCGGTTCTTCGTACGCGGACGCGTCCAGGGCGTAGGCTTCCGCTGGTTTGTGGAGCGCGAGGCGCATATCCTCGGCATTGCCGGGTGGGTGCGCAACAATCACGATGGCAGCGTGGAAGTTCTTGCCCAGGGGACTCGCGACCAGCTCTCGGGGCTGCACTCCCGCCTGCGCGAAGGGCCACGCGCGGCTCGCGTGGACGCAGTCGAAGTATCCGACGCCCCACCGGTTGCCGGACTCAGTTCATTTCGCATTGAAGGAGCGTGGTAGATGCAGTCTGCCTCGAGCATGAATGCCGACCAGTTGAAGAATTTGATTCGCGAAGTCCCGGATTTTCCCAAGAAGGGGATTCTCTTCTACGACATCACGACTCTGTTGAAGGACAAGACTGGCTTCGCCACGCTTATCGACAAATTCTCCGAATATTACATTTCGCAGAATGTCGATCTGGTGCTCGGCATGGAAGCTCGCGGCTTCATTTTCGCCCCCGCGCTTGCCTACCGCTTGAATGCCGGATTCGTTCCTGTGCGCAAGCCGGGGAAGCTTCCTGCGGAAACGGTGAGGTTCGATTACGCGCTTGAGTACGGCACTAACTCGCTGGAGATTCACAAAGACGCCATACAAAAAGGACAACGCGTCTTGATCGTGGATGATTTGCTAGCCACCGGAGGTACTGCCGAGGCCACGGCCAAACTGGCAGCGATGCTGGGCGCTCAGATCGCCGGCCTGGGATTTGTGGTAGAACTCGAATTCCTGAAGGGCCGCGACAGGCTCAAAGATTACGATGTGATGTCGCTGCTGCGTTACAACAAGTAGAACCGGTGCCCTATCTGAAAACGAGGCCTAGCGCCAGTTGGCGCACGGCCTCGCTTAGTTTTTCGCATTGGATTGAAAATCCGTCTATCTCCAGACGCGCGTGACGATCAAGGCAACTCCGGCCCAGAAACTCGCGCTGAAGGCGATTGAGAGTGCCAGCCCTGAGATCGCGCCGTTACGTTCGACTTCACCGAAGTCAGCTTCATCCTCCATCCAGGAGGGCAGAAGCCCAACCTCTCGCGAACTTGTAGCTGAAGCGCACCAGGGATCCTGAATCGCGACTTTCGTTCGGACCACGTGGGTGCTTGCTTGGGGGGACAGCTGCAAGACTTTGTAGCTCAATGAAGCACCTCCTCGGATGCAAGTTGCAACTGGATGGCGATGTTGAATCTTGGCCCAAGTCGCTCAATGTATGAGACCTATCCATCTGATGGGGTTGCCGGGTTTCTGTACCGCGTCAAAGATCCCAACCGTACCTCCCGGTTTTGCGAGATTTGCCACATCTTTCCAACAAAGGCGAAAATTGTCGCTCGCCTTTGAAAGAATCTGTATACAGGAAAACTCTGCTCGCGGCTAGTCTGACTTGGTCATCCGTTCTCTGCCAGTGACAAATGCGAGTCCTTGGGCAGATACCCCTTCCGTCGGAACCAGTCCTCCATCGCGTCCCGGAGCTGGTCCATAGGTACGCTCGATCCGATCTCCATCTGACCGTCCGAAATCGGAAGAGTGTCGTCGAAGACGCTGGCATTGGTGAAGTTGCGCATGGAGAAACTGTCGAGCCACTTCAGCGGGCAGGGAAGACGGCGTCCGTTGGCCTGGTACTCCACGCGAATCTTGCGGGCGAACATAAGGGAGATTTAATCACAGCCGTGCTCCTGTAGCGACAGCCACCCTTCGACCTCGTTCAGGCCAGGCTCTCGGCTGTCCAGGCTTGGGCGAAGCCTGACTGCGCCGCGCCAAGCTTCGGGCTGGGGCCCCTGGCCATCTCGAAGCACAGCCATTGCATCCACGGCTCCAGATACCTCCGCTCAGGTGTCTAAAACATATAGGGTCCGCGTCTCACGCAAGGGTAGCGGAGACACTCGTTCTTTTTTCGAGGGTGCCGCTTGACAGTGATCCCCTTCACGGAGGAGCCATGCATTCTATGAAAGCCGCAGTATTGTGGTTGGCGCTTGCCGCTATCTCATCTGGCCAATCTTCTCTTGGCCAATCTTCCACCCCGGCGGCTTCGCCGGATTCGGCTGCTCGCCTGCCGGTGACCCGCGTCATTCTCTACAAAAATGGGGTCGGCTACTTCGAACACTCAGGGCATGTTCGCGGCAGCCAGGATGTGAACGTGGACTTCACCACTGCGCAACTGAACGATGTGCTGAAATCCTTGACCGTTCTCGATCTGGGCAAGGGACGAATCACAGGGGTTAGTTACAACTCGGCCGCGCCGCTGGAGCGCCGCCTTGGCTCGCTGCGTCTGCCGGTGGGTGAGAATCCGACCACGGCGCAGTTTCTCGACGCTCTGCGCGGAGCACGGCTGGAGGTGCGGAACGGCTCCGAGAGCGCTTCGGGACGCCTGCTGAGCGTTGAGGATAGGGACGTTCCCGCAAAGGGCGACCAGAAAATCACACTGACGCAAATTTCCGTCGTCAGTGACAGCGGCGAAGTGCGCATCTTTGACCTGACGCCTTCCACCAGCGTTCGCGTAGCGGAGAAAGAGGTCAACGAAGAAGTTGGTAAGTACCTCGGTCTGGTTGCCTCGACGCGCGATCAGGATGTCCGGCGCATGACCATCTCCACGGCAGGAGACGGCGACCGCAACCTGCTGGTCAGCTACATCAGTGAGGTGCCGGTGTGGAAGAGCACCTACAGAATCGTGATTCCGAGCGATGGCAAGCCGCTGCTGCAGGGATGGGCCATCGTCGACAATACGGTCGGCGAGGACTGGAAAGACGTTGAGTTGTTGCTGGTGGCGGGCGCTCCGCAATCGTTCGTACAGGAACTATCGCAGCCCTACTACACCCGGCGGCCGGTAGTCGCGCTGCCGGAAAATGCGATGCTCACGCCGCAGACGCATGAAGCGACGATGGAGCAGCAGACCGAAGTCGTGAACGGCGAGCTTGCTTCACCGTCCGTGATTCCGAAGTCCGCTTCGCGTGTCAGCGGCGGCGTCATAGGAGGAGTAGCAGGCGGAATTGCAAGCGGAAGTGCGGGGGACGTTGGTTCGGGCACTGGCCCGGGAGTCTTTCGCATGAACGGTGCTCCCCCACCATCTGCCCCTCGAGCCGATGCCAGCGTAATGGCCGAGACTCTCGAAGCCGGAACCACCGTGGGCGAAACCCGCGAACTTGGGGACCTGTTCGAGTACAAACTCAAAGACCGCGTCACCATTCGCAAGAACCAGTCGGCGCTGGTGCCCATCCTTCAGTCGCGTATCGACGCGGAAAAAGTGTCGGTCTGGAATCCCTCCGAGAGCTCCGTCCTGCGCGCGCTCTGGGTGAACAACACCAGCGATCTCACGCTCGACGGCGGCAGCTTCAACGTGCTCGAGGGCGACGCGTTTGCCGGCGAGGGCTTGATGGACGCGATCAAGCCGGGTGAAAAGCGATTGCTGTCTTATGCCGCCGACCTTGGCGTGCTGGTGGATGCTAAGCAAAAAGTGGACAACCAGCGCGTGACCAAAGTGATCATCGCGCACGGCATCATGACGCAATCGACGCAGCAGCGCGAGGAGAACACTTACACCATCCGTAACCGCGACACATCGCCACGGGCGCTGGTAATTGAACATCCGGCGCGCCCGGGCTGGAAACTCACGGACGACGAGAAGCCGGCGGAGAGTTCCACATCCTTCCACCGCTTCCGGCTCACGGTAGAGCCGAATAAGACCACAACTTTGGTGGTCAAAGAATATCGGCCAATCATGAACAGCTATCAGCTGACGAACGTGACCGACAACCAAATCAAGTTCTTCCTCGACCAGAAGATGATCAACCCAGACGTGGAAAAAGCGCTGCGGCGCATCGTTGCCCAGAAGAATGACATTGCCGTAATCGATGCGGTAATCACCGGACGCCGCTCCCAGGTGTCAAGCATCTCCGACGATCAGCAGCGGGTCCGCGAGAACATGAAGGCGCTGAAAGGGAGTGTCGAGGAAAAGGCCTTGGTGGAACGGTATGTCCGCGAACTGAACGAGCAGGAAGATCGCGTGCAGTCTCTGCGGCGCGAGATCGCCGAAATGCAGCAGAAACGCGATGCGGCCCAGAGCACGCTCAATGGAATGATTGAAGCACTGCAAATGGAGGCAACGTTGTAGGGAGAGCCGTGCTGCGCACGGCAGACAGCCGGGGGCAGCTGTCTCCACAAAATACTCACGTAGGGGCAACCCGCCCTTCGACTGCGCTCAGGGCAGGCTCTCGGCTGTCCAGCCTGGGCGAAGCCCGGCTGCCCGGCGCGATGACCTCTCCTACCGCTGCGCCTTTGGCCCCGCCGCCTTGACCTCGGGCGGCGCGTCAAAGTTCTCGAAGTTCCTGGCGAAGCGGTTACGCAGCTCTTCGGCGCCCTTGTCGTAAGCGGCTTTATCGGGCCACGCGTTTCGCGGATTCAATACGTTGGCCGGCACGCCGTGGCACGCCTTGGGAATGCTGAAGCCAAACGTCGGCTCGATCTCGAATTCTTCCCGGATCAGTTCGCCTTCGACAGCCGCGTCGACCATGGCGCGAGTGTAGGGAATTTCCATGCGCTTACCCACACCGTACGGACCGCCCTGCCAGCCGGTGTTCACCAGCCAGCATTGCGCGTGGTGCTCGCGCAAGCGACGGCCCAGCATTTCGGCATAGGTTTTTGGAGGGAGTGGAAGAAACGGCGACCCGAAGCAGGTCGAGAACGTCGCCGTAGGTTCTTTTACACCGGCCTCGGTTCCCGCCACCTTCGCGGTATAGCCCGACAGGAAGTGATACATCGCCTGTTCCGGCGTCAGCCTCGAAATCGGCGGCAGGACGCCAAAGGCATCGGCGGTGAGAAACACGACATTTTTTGGATGCCCGCCAATGCCCGGGATCAGGGCGTTGTCGATGAAATCCACGGGATAGGCGGCGCGCGTGTTCTCCGTCTTGCTGTCGTCGTTGTAGTCGGGAATGCGCGTGCGCAAGTCGAGCGTCACGTTCTCGAGCACGCAGCCGAAGCGGAGAGCGTTCCAGATTTGCGGTTCGTTTTTCTTCGACAGCTTGATGCATTTGGCGTAGCATCCGCCTTCGAAATTGAAGACACCGTCGGCGCTCCATCCGTGCTCGTCGTCGCCGATCAAATCGCGCGAGGGGTCCGCCGACAGCGTGGTCTTGCCTGTGCCCGAGAGTCCGAAGAACAGCGCGCTCACCCCGTTGCGCCCAACGTTGGCCGAGCAGTGCATCGGGAACACGTTCCGCGGAGGCAGCAGGAAGTTCATGACGCTGAAGATGCACTTCTTCATCTCGCCCGCGTACGAAGTTCCACCAATCAGCACCGTACGGCGCGTGAAGTTCAACAAGATGAAAACTTCCGACGCCACGCCATCACGTTTGGGATCAGCTTTGAACTCGGGAGCCGAGATGACGGTAAATTCCGGATGATGATGCTTGAGTTCCTCCGCCGTCGGACGCAAAAATAACTGACGCACAAAGAGATTGTGCCAGGCATATTCATTCACGATGCGAACCGGCAGGCGATACGCGGGATCGGCGCCGCAGAAAAGATCCTGCACGAAAAGTTCCCGGCCCCGCAAATGCTCCATCACTCGCGCGTAGAGCGCGTCAAACTTTTCCGGTTCAAACGGCGCGTTCACTCCGCCCCAGGCGACGGTGTGGGCCGTGGTCTCATCTTTTACGACGAACTTGTCTTTGGGAGACCGCCCGGTGCGATTGGTGTAGCCGACGAGTGCGCCATTGGACGCCAACTTCGCTTCGTTGCGCCGGATGGAGTGCTCCACCAGCAACGCCGGAGAAAGATTGAAGTGGGTCCGGCCTTCACTCAGCAACTCGGCTACGTCGCTGACGTGCATCGTGGTCGCCATGGGGTCTCCTCAAATAAGGGCAGAAAACAGTTGCAAAAGCGAAAACAAACTATTCTCCCTCAAAAGGCCCCGGGCTGCCAAATAAGGGAAGAGCGGTGTCCTGGCGGATTTGACCTAAGCCCACTATGAGCGCGGAAAAAATTCTTGAAAATCGAACGGGAGCAATAGAACAGAATTGTGGAGCGGCGGTCTAGTCCGCGGTCTTGTAATCGCAGGCCTTGCGACAGGGCTCGCAATACATGAGGCCGTCGGTACACAGGCGGATGTCAATCACGGACTGGCAGAGGCAGCAGTACTTCTCGCACTGGCAGCTGTCTTCCGGCTGTTCGCACTGTGCACAGCGGTATTTGGCAGAACCGGTTCCGGTGCTCATGAGAGTAATGTAGCGTGCATCGGCGGCAATCGAAAAATGACGTTGGTAATCGCCGCCGCGCTGCAAAGAGCGCATACAACGGCACCGCATGATTTCTCCGTGGCCTATAATTCCCAGCAATGACCTTCCAACATCTGCTGGATGGCGCGGAGGTCCTCGCCCAGAACGGGGACCCGAGCGTCAGTGGTGTGGAATACGACTCGCGACGGGTCAAGCCAGGAGCCGTGTTCGTGGCCATGCGAGGGGAGACGTCCGACGGCAACCGCTTCATCGACCAGGCGATCAAGGCTGGTGCGGTCGCAGTCGTCACCGATTCGCCGAGCGAGACGCCCCGCAAGGGCGTGGCTTGGGCAGTAGTCCCGCGGGGGCGGCGTGCTCTGGCGCGTTTGAGCGCGAACTTCTACAAGCGCCCTGCCGAACGGATTGCGATCACTGGAATTACTGGCACAAACGGGAAGAGCACAACCGCGTTTCTGGTCGAGTCGATCCTGACCGCCGCAGGACGCAAGAGCGCTTTGATCGGGACGATCGAATATCACGTGGCCGGGCACGTCTATGCGGCCCCGCATACGACCCCGGAAGCGCTGGAACTGGCTCGCCTTCTCAACGAAGGGCTGGGCTTGGGGGCGACCGACGCGGTCATGGAAGTTTCGTCGCATGCACTGGCGCAGGAACGCGTATTCGGCGTGCCCTTCGACGTTGCTGTCTTCACCAACCTGACGCGCGATCATCTCGACTATCACAAGACGATGGACGAGTACTTCGCCGCCAAGCGAGTGCTCTTCGAAGGCTGCGGTACCGATGCACCGCGTGCCGCGGTGACCAACCTTGACGACGAATATGGCGCGAAGTTGCTCGCGTTCAGTCGCAAGCGCAGTTCCGTGTTGCTGACTTACGGTTGGGAGCGCGGCGACTTTTACGCCGAGCACGTGGACATCAGCCCCCGCGGCACGCGCTTCGACCTGGCCACGCCGCAGGAGAAGATTGCCGTCTTTTCTCCGCTTATCGGGCGCGTGAATGTGTACAACATCCTGGCCGCGGCGGCTGCATGCTATGCACGCGGCTGCGAGTCGCCGGCGATCGCCCGCGGCGTCGAATCGCTCACCCATGTGCCGGGACGATTTGAGCGCGTCGATTGCGGCCAGCCGTTCACCGTGGTCGTGGACTACGCTCACACCGACGACGCGTTGCGCAATCTCACGGCGCTGGCCCGCGAGTTCGTCTCGCGCGGGGCGGGAACCGCGAGAGTCGTGACCGTGTTCGGCTGTGGAGGCGATCGCGATCGCGCTAAGCGTCCGCTGATGGGCGAAGCCGCCGGGCGCGGCAGCGATTTTGTGGTGCTCACCTCCGACAATCCGCGCAGCGAGGACCCCAGGGCGATTATTAACGACGCGTTAGTGGGCCTGCAGAAGACCGGAGTGAAGTACAGTGTCGAAGTCGACCGCCGCAAAGCGATTGCGCTCGCGATCGCAGAAGCGCGCCCCGGAGATATCGTGCTGCTCGCAGGCAAAGGACATGAAAAGGTGCAGGTCACGCGAGAAGGTCCGCATCCATTTGACGATGTCGAAGTGGCCCGTGAAGCTTTGCGGGCCTCCGGTTTCGAATGCGCACAGGCGGCAGGCGGGAACCTGGCATGAAGTTGACGTTGACGAAAATCGCCGAGTTTGTGTCTGCCACAACTCACGTAGGGACAGCCGCTGCGGCTGTCCGCTCGAGCGATCTCGGCGAGGAAGTTGCGCAAGGGTATTCCATCGACTCGCGCACGGTTAGACAGGAAGAGCTTTTTTTCGCGGTCAAGGGCGAACGGCTCGACGGCCACGATTATGTCGAAGCCGCTCTGGAAAAGGGCGCGATTGCAGCGGTGGTGCGGAAAGCCGAACTGCATCGCTATCCCGAAAAGACTCGGCTGCTCGCCGTCGACGACACTCTCGTTGCGCTGCAAACCCTTGCCACCGCGGTACGGAAAATCTGGGGGAAGCCGCTGGTCGGCGTTACCGGTTCGGCGGGGAAGACGACGACCAAAGAGGCTGTCGCGAATGTTCTCGGCGCGCGCTTCCGCGTGCTCAAGTCCGAGGGCAACTTCAACAATCACTTTGGCCTGCCGCTCATGCTCTTGAAGCTGGAACCGGAGCACGACGTGGCGGTCATCGAGATGGGGATGTCCCGTGCCGGCGAAATTCGCACGTTGGCGAAAATTGCGTGCCCGGAGATCGGCGTGGTGACCAACGTTGCTCCAGTACACCTGGAGTTTTTCGATTCGCTCGCCGGCATTGCGCGGGCAAAATACGAACTGATTGAGTCGCTTCCCGCCAGTGGAACCGCCGTGCTCAATGCCGATGACGAGTACGTTTCGCAATTTGGCCGCGACTTCAAAGGCAAGGTCGTGACCTACGGCACGCGCGCAACTGCCGATGTACGGGCGGAAAATGTGCAGACCCGTGGCGCGGAAGGCTCGGAGTTTGACGTGATGATGGCAGGCGGGCGCGAGCATGCGCGTTTACCGCTGGTTGGAGAACACAACATTCTGAACGCTCTGGCGGCCGTGGCCGTGGGCCTGGCTCGTGGACTGACGCCGTCGGAAGCCGTTGGCGCGCTGGCGTTTCTCGCCCCACCAGACAAACGCGGGCAGGTTCTCCAACTGGGTAACATCACGGTCATCGACGATTGCTACAATTCCAATCCGAAGGCGCTGCACGCCATGGTCGATACGCTGGCAGCGATGAAAGCTGCACGTCGCATTGTGGTGGCGGGAGAAATGCTGGAACTTGGGCCAGCGGGAGAAGAAATGCACCGCGCCGCTGGACAACATATCGCCGAGAAGAAGATTGATGTTCTGGTAGGCGTGCGCGGACTGGCGCAGGCGATGGTCGACGGCGCACGGCACGCGGGAAGGGAAGCCGAATTCATGGCGACGCCCGAGGAGGCCGGTGAGTGGTTGGCTCGCGAGGCGCGAGACGGTGACGTGGTGCTGCTCAAGGCGTCGCGCGGTGTGAAGCTCGAGAAGGCGCTGGAGAAGTGGCAGGCGCTACATGACTCGAGTCGTTGAGAATTACGACGACAATTCTTCACCACGGAGGCACGGCGAAGAGCGAATTTTGGTTTTTGTTTTTCTGTGTGACTCAGTGTCTCCGTGGTGGAAGATTAGATTCAAGTCTGGAAGACATTCGTGTGCGGAACGGAGGCTGATTGCTCTACTGGCTGCTGTTCGTCAAGCTGCAACACTACGTTGCGCCATTCCGCATCTTTCGCTACGTCACCTTCCGCACGGCATTCGCCAGCCTTACCGCCCTATTTACGGCGCTGATCGTAGGCCCTCTGGTCATCGGCCGCCTGCGCGACTTCCAGATCGGGCAATACATTCGCGAAGAGGGCCCGAAGGCTCATCAGAAAAAAGCCGGCACCCCCACTATGGGCGGACTGCTCATCGTAATCGCAATCGTTGTTCCCACCTTGCTGTGGGCGGACCTGAGCAATCGTTTCGTGTGGATTGCCGTCTTCTCCACCTGCGCGTTCGCGGCCATCGGATTCACCGACGACTACACCAAGGTGACTCGTCGCCGCAACCTGGGCCTGACGGGGCGCGCCAAGTTAGGACTGCAGATCGCCACCAGCGTCGTAATTGCGTCCATGCTGATCGCCATGCAGACCTACAACATGTATTCCACCAAGCTGATCGTGCCATTCTTCAAGCAGTTTCATCCGGACTTGGTGGTGCAGAGCCTGGAGCACTCGCCGCACCTGTGGCCCCTGGCGTTCCTACCCTTCATGGCCTTTGTGGCCCTTGTGATCGTCGGATCGAGCAATGCCGTGAATCTCACCGACGGCCTCGATGGGCTGGCCATCGGATGCACCGTCATCGCGGCTGGCGCGCTGGCCGTACTTACTTACGTCAGCGGGCACGCGACCTTCGCGACTTATCTGGAACTGCAGCGCATGCCGCAAGTAGCGGAATTAACCATCTTCTGCGGTGCGATGGTGGGATCTTCGATCGGATTTCTCTGGTACAACGCGCATCCCGCGGAAGTCTTCATGGGCGATGTAGGATCGCTGGCCCTTGGTGGCGCGATCGGCACGGTTGCGGTCATGATCAAACAGGAACTGCTGCTGCCCTTCATTGGCGGCGTATTTGTGATCGAAGCGGTTTCGGTGATCCTGCAGGTCGGGTCGTACAAGCTGCGCAAGAAGCGCATCTTCAAGATGGCGCCTCTGCATCATCACTTCGAACTGCTGGGCTGGTCGGAGTCGAAGATCATTGTGCGCTTCTGGATCGCGTCGCTGGTCTTCGCCCTGTTCGCGCTGACGACGCTGAAACTAAGATAGTTCGCCACGGAGACACCGGGGCACGGAGAAGGTCAAATTTCTATTTCCTGTTTTTCTCCGTGTCTCCTTGACTCCGTGGTGAAATAGATCTGATGGAACTCAACAACAAACGCGTGCTGGTGGTTGGCCTGGGAAAGTCCGGGGTGGCGTCCGCCTTGTTTCTGAAGGCGCATGGCGCGCAGGTGACCGTCTCCGACACTAAGAGCGGCGACGAATTGCGCAACGAAATTCCCGTGCTGCTCGATCACGGTATCGCCGTCGAAAGCGGGGGCCACGGCGACCGCACGTTTCGTGGCCAGGATCTGATCGTGGTAAGCCCCGGCGTGCCCGTCGATGCGCCACCGCTGGTGCAGGCGCGCGCCCTCGGGGAGGCCGTGATCGGTGAGGTCGAACTCGCGGCGCAGTTCCTGCCCGGGCCAATCGTTGCCATCACCGGATCGAACGGCAAGACCACAACCACCACGCTCGTCGGCGAAATCATGCATGCCGCAGGCTTCCCCGCGCTGGTCGGCGGCAACATTGGCACGCCCGCCATCTCGCTGGCCGCGCGCGCCCAAGCGGAAACCGCCATCGTCCTCGAGATTTCGAGCTTTCAGCTGGAAACGATTCAAACTTTTCGTCCGAAAGTTGCGGTCATATTGAACGTGACCCCGGACCATCTTGACCGTCATCGAACTTTCGAGGTCTACGCGGATGCGAAGGCGCGCATCTTCGAAAACCAGCAGGGAAGTGACTTCGCCGTGCTCAACGCCGACGATCCCACCTGCGTATCGATGGGTTCGCGCACTCGCGCGCAAGTATTCTGGTTCAGCCGTCAGAAAGAAGTGCAGCAGGGCGCATGGGTCCGCGATGGCAACATCGTGTTCCGCGACGCACGGGGCGAAAAAGCGACGTTGCAGCAGCGCGAGATCATGCAAGTCTCCGAGATCCCGCTGAAGGGTGCACACAATCTGGAGAACGTGCTGGCCGCTGTATGCTCTGGCGCGCTGATGGGATGCGGGCCCGAAAAGATTCGCCAGGCCGTGCGCGACTTCAAGGCAGTCGAGCACCGACTGGAGTTTGTCGCAACGATCCGCGGTGTGGATTACTACAACGACTCCAAAGCTACCAACGTGGACGCGACCTTCAAGGCGCTGGAGTCGTTCCCGGCGAACATCCACTTGATTCTCGGCGGCAAGGACAAAGGCAGCGACTACACCGTGCTCAACGACCTGCTCCGCCAGCGCGTGAAGCGCGTCTACACCATCGGCGCGGCCGCGGCGAAGATCGAGTCGCAAATTAGAGGTGCGGAGGTCGTGCATGCGGAGACGCTGGAGAACGCCATACGCAAGGCCAACGCGGTGGCGCAGTCCGGCGACGTGGTGCTGCTGGCCCCGGCTTGCGCCAGCTTCGATCAGTTCAAGAACTACGAGCACCGGGGAAAGGCGTTCAAGGAGATCGTGCGGGGGCTGAGCTGAAGTGCTTTTCACCACAGAGACACAGAGGCACGGAGAAAAGCAAGAGATTTTACGAGTCGTCCTTTTCTCGTAAATGTTCGATCAGCAATCGGCAGGTTTTCTCCGTGCCTCCGTAGTGAAATGGTTCCCCGGAACCAAAACAATCAACACTCAGAAATCAACAATCCCCAATTCCTTCTCCGTGCCTCCGTGTCTCCGTGGTGAAATGAATGTCCCATGGCAAAGCGCGTGAGCGTCGATCGCTGGCTGTTTACCGTCACCATGCTGCTGGTATTTGTAGGGCTGGTGATGGTGTTTTCGGCGTCGGCGGTGATGGCGCGGGAGCGATTCGGTTCGCCGTACGCCTTCCTTTCGAAACAGTTAATTTGGGCCGTAGCGGGGCTCGTTGCCATGGTCATCGCCATGCGCGTGGACTACCGCCGCTACAAGCATCCGGCGCTGGTGTTTTCGCTGATGGGCTTCACCACGCTGTTGCTGATCTCCGTCTTCTTTCTCGATCGCTCGCACAACACCCATCGCTGGATTCATGCCGGCGGCTTTTCCTTCCAGCCCTCCGAGTTGGCTAAGCCGGTGCTGATTCTGTTTCTTGCCTATTTTCTGGAAAGCCGGGCGAAGACCATCGATGACGTGCGCAACACCCTGCTGCCGGCGGCCGCGCCCGTGTTGGTGTTCCTCGGGCTCATTGTGTTGGAACCGGATCTCGGCACGGCCATTGCCTGCGCCGGAATCGCAGCTTGCATCCTATATGTTGCTGGCATGCGCCTGCGGTATTTTGCATATACGTTCGCGGCCTCGCTGGTGCCGTTGTACCTGCTGATTTTTCACGTGAGCTGGCGGCGCGACCGCATCCTGGCGTTTCTGAACCCCTACGCCGACCGCCAGAAGACCGGCTTTCACATCATTCAGTCGCTGATTGCCGTGGGGACGGGCGGCGTGACCGGCACCGGCCTGATGGAAGGCAAACAAAAGCTCTTCTACCTGCCGGAGCCGCACACGGACTTTATCTTCGCCGTGACCGCGGAGGAACTGGGCTTAGTCGGCGCGATGTTCGTGGTCGCCCTGTTCGCCATCTTCCTGTGGCGCGGGATGCGAGCTTCCTGGCGCACCGAGGACGTCTTCGGCCGATACCTTGCCGTCGGGATCACCAGCATGGTGGTCCTGCAGGCATTCATCAACATCAGCGTGGTGCTCGGCCTGATGCCGACCAAAGGGATTCCGCTGCCGCTGGTGTCATATGGAGGATCGTCGTTATTTGTAACCCTGGCGTGTGTCGGCGTGCTGCTGAACATTACCAAGCAGGCGGAGTGAGTAACAGAGATTGCAGAATGCAGATTTCAGAATGCAGATTTCAGATTGCAGAGGTCACATCGCTGTCGCCGCTCTACAATCTGCATTCTGAAATCTGCAATCTGAAATTAGCGGTCATCTCTTGCCATAGCTACTAGTTTATAGTCACCTCATGCGGGCAATCCTGGCGGGCGGCGGGACGGGCGGTCACGTGATCCCGGCGCTCGCTATCGCCAATCAACTCAAGAAGACTTACGACGCGGAAGTGCTGTTCATCGGAACGGCGCGCGGCATTGAGAACCGGTTGGTACCGGCCGCTGGATTTCCCCTGCAACTGGTGCGCGTCGGTGCGCTAAAGAATGTCAGCCTAATGACACGGCTAAAAACCGCCTTCGATTTGCCGCGCGCCGTCTGGGATGCTGGCCGCATGCTGAACCAGTTCGCTCCCGACGTGGTGATTGGCGTCGGCGGATATGCGTCGGGCCCGGCAATGCTGGCGGCAGTTGTCAAGCATATTCCGACGCTGGCGTTCGAGCCCAACGTAGTGCCGGGGTTTGCCAATCGCATGGTCGCGCGGTTTGTGTCGGGTGCCGCGGTGCACTTCGAGGAAACGGCGAAATATTTTCGCCATGCCGAAGTCACGGGCGTGCCGGTGCGGCAGGCATTTTTTGAGATCGCACCCAAGCGCGGAGGTACTCCAACTTTGCTGGTCTTCGGCGGAAGCCAGGGCGCGCACGCCATCAACGACGCCATGATTCGCTGCCTGCCGGTTTTGCAGCGCGAGGCTCCCGGGATTCACATCCTCCACCAGACCGGCGAGCGTGACTATAATGACGCGCTGGCGGCTTATCAGTCGTTGGGCGAGTCGGCCGAGGTCTTTAAGTTTATCGAGGACATGCCGGCGGCTTTCGCGCGCGCCGATTTGGTCGTGTGCCGCTCGGGCGCGAGCACGGTCGCGGAAATTGCGGCAGCAGGGAAGCCGGCGGTCTTTGTTCCATTCCCGCGCGCGGCCGATGATCATCAACGCGTCAATGCCGAAGCCTTGGCGCGGCACGGAGCTGCGGTGGTGGTCGAGGAATCGAAATTGGAAGGTGTCTGGCTGGCCGAAACGATCGCGGCCCTGCTCCAGGATCCGCATCGCCTGCAGCAGATGAGCCAGGCCGCGCGGGAGTTAACGCATCCCAACGCCGCGCACGATATTGCAGCGATGGCGGCGCGGGTAGCGGGAATCGAAAAATCAGCTACGGATTAATACGGATCTTTTTCAGTTTTGTCATTCCGAGCCGCTCGTAGCCGCGTCAGCGGCGAGAGTGAGGAATCTGCTTTTCTTGATCCGCGTGAATCCGTGGCCAAGAAGTTGACTCATGTTCGCCAAAATCCAACGCATTCATTTCGTAGGCATCGGCGGCATCGGCATGAGCGGCATTGCCGAGGTGCTGCTCAATCTCGGCTACAAGGTTTCCGGCTCTGATCTGAAAAGTTCCCCAGTTACGCAGCGGCTGGCCGGACTCGGGGCTGCAATCTTCGAAGGGCATCGCGCGGAAAACATCGTCGGAGCCGAGGTCGTCGTTACCAGTTCCGCAATTTCCGCCGAGAATCCCGAAGTTGCCCAGGCCCACGCGCTGCACATTCCAGTGATTCAGCGCGCGGAGATGCTCGCTGAGTTGATGCGCCTGAAGTACGGGATTGCCATCGCCGGCATGCACGGCAAGACGACCACGACCTCGATGGTGGCCGCGGTACTCGCCTCCGGCGGCCTCGATCCGACCGTAGTAGTTGGCGGCCGCGTGGACGCCATGGGATCGAACGCCCGTCTGGGAAAATCGCAATACCTGGTGGCCGAGGCCGACGAGAGCGACCGTTCGTTTCTGAAGCTATCACCCATTTTGTCGGTCGTGACCAACATCGACCGCGAGCACATGGACTGCTACCGCAACATGCGCGACGTGAAGAAAACGTTTCTCGATTTCATGGACCGCGTGCCGTTCTACGGGATGATCGTCGCCTGCAACGACGATCCGCTGCTGCGGCGATTGTTGCCCGATGTACAACGGCGCACCGTGACCTACGGAACCAAACGTGGCTCCGACTTTCTGATTAAGGTCGATGCCCGAAACGAAATTCCGGCCGGCGATTCCCGCCCGCTGAGCCGCTTCAACGTCAAATATCGCGAGCAGGACCTGGGCGAATTCACGCTGCACGTCCCGGGCGTGCATAACGTTCTGAACGCGACGGCGGCGATTGCCGTGGGTGTAGGACTGGATGTTGGCGTCGAGGCAATCCGCGCAGCACTCGACAAGTTCCGCGGGGTCGACCGCCGATTCCAGTTGCGGGGGCGCGTTGCCGGCGTCAGTGTCATCGACGACTACGGCCACCATCCCACCGAGATCAAGGCAACGCTGGCAGCGGCGCGGCAGTGCGGGTTTCGCAAGATTCACGTCATCTTCCAGCCCCACCGCTACACCCGCACCCGCGACCTCATCGAAGAATTCACCACCGCCTTCAACGACGCCGATTCGCTCTTCGTTCTCGATATCTACGCCGCCAGCGAGAAGCCCATCGAAGGCGTCACCGGCGAAATCCTCGCGCAGCGCATTCGAGAAAGAACCACGAAGATTGGCCGCTACGTAAGCTCTTTCGCCGAAGTCGTGGATTCCGCCGTGGCGGTGGCCGAAGACGGCGACATGATTCTCACGCTCGGCGCTGGCAGCATCTCGCAACTTGGCCCGATGATTCTAGAGAAGCTGAAGCAGCGTGAGCCTGTGCCCGTAAAAGGCTGATCAGTTTCTCTACGGAGGTAAGTTCATGGAACGATTTTCGCCTGCAATCGGCATTCGTGTGGCGACCTTTGTGTGTCTTGCCGCAACCTGTCTCGCGCAGCAATCTTCATCGCAGCCCGCGGTGAAGGTCGTGCCCGTGGAAGGTGACTACGTGAGCCGCGATTTCCATTTCAAGACGGGCGAGACTCTTCCCGAACTGCGCCTGCACTACACGACCCTTGGCAAGCCGGAACGGAATGCAAGCGGGAAAGTCACCAATGCTGTGCTTATCCTTCACGGCACTGGCGGCTCGGGACGGCAGTTTCTTGCTCCACAATTTGCCGACGTGCTGTTTGGACCCGGCCAACTGCTCGACACGAGCCGATATTTCATTATTCTTCCCGACAACATCGGTCACGGAAAATCGAGCAAGCCGAGCGATGGGATGCATGCCCATTTTCCTCAGTACGACTACGACGATATGGTTGCGGCGCAGCACGAACTGCTGGAAAAAGGACTGGGAGTGAATCATCTCCGGCTAGTGATGGGAACCTCGATGGGCTGTATGCACTCTTGGGTCTGGGGCGAGACCTATCCTGACTTCATGGACGCCTTGATGCCGCTGGCTTGCTTGCCGGTGCAGATCGCCGGGCGGAATCGCCTGTGGCGCGAGATGATCATTGACGGCATCCGTCAGGACCCTGACTGGAGGAACGGCGACTACACGTCGGAACCGCGCGCCGCATTACAGATAGGAACTGATTTCCTGCTGATCGCCGGGAGCGCGCCGCTGCTGATGCAGAAGAATCTTCCCACTCGCGATGCCGCCGACAAGTACCTCGACGATTCCATGAAGCGCATCACCGCGAACCTGGATGCCAATGACTTCCTCTACGCCGTGAGTGCCTCGCGCAATTACAATCCGTCGGCGCAGTTAGAAACGATCAAGGCGCCCGTTATGTTCGTGAATTCCGCCGATGATTTCATCAACCCTCCGGAGTTGGGCATCGCAGAGCGCGAAATCAAACACGTAAAGCACGGCCGGTTTGTGTTGATTCCTATTTCCGAGCAGACTCACGGACACGGTACCCACACCTGGGCCGCGGTCTGGCAACAGTACTTGAAGGAGTTGCTGGAAGCCTCGCAACATTGACGCTACGCCAACTGTTTTCTCTGGTACGTGTTTCATAGGCCCGTCCGGGCCCGGCGCTTTCGCAAGACGATCTGCACCACAATCATTTCGAATTCACAGCGGCCGAGTTCGCAGCATTGGATGCAACGCCACTGAACTCAGGGCCAAGTTTGGTTCAAAGTAGCCCACTACCAATCGCAGAACTCCTTGACAGACGCAACCCAAGGGGCCAAATGAACACGCCGGAAGTCCCACCATTAGCGTTCCTGGAACCGGATGCAACGATCCCAGCCAAGGACTCACTATCTCCAACGAGCCATGAAAGCGTGACCTTATGGCAGCGCCACCTCTGATTTCCCGTGAAAACGATGTCAAAACGGAGACCTACTACGTAACCATTGATCTTGGTGGGAGAAATGCCCCCCAGCCCATTACCGGAATCTTTGTTCCTGAAAACTATAAGGTCTCATCAGAGGTCGATCTGATCTTATGGTTGATGGGGCATCACGACAACCCAACCTATCCAGCATCCCTCACAATCAAGGAGTACTGGATCAAGTATCCAAACTTTCATTTCCGCGAGTTTGTCAACTCCGGCAACAAGAACGTGATTCTTGCAGCCCCGACTTTAGGGCCATCGTCGGAGTCCGGGAATTTGACCAACTCGGGCGGACTCTCAACCTATCTCGACCAGGTCCTCGCCGCGCTCGGAGCTTACGGTACTTTCCAAAGCCTCCCGACATTACGCAACCTGGTAATTGCCTGCCACTCCGGAGGCGGATCTCCGATGCTTCATATCGCCCAGACCACTCAACACTACTCCGGCAATATCAAGCAGCTCTGGGGCTTCGATTGTGTCTACGGCCCCGTCGAACGCAAATGGCTGCAATGGGCACAACAAAACAGCACCAAAATGCTATTTATCCGCTATGGCGAAAGCACTCCAGACAGGTCTAAAACACTGATGACACTGGCTGCGAACCAATCGAACATCGACGTTGATGGCGATAAGAAAACCCCGCACAACAACGTGCCCCAGACTTATTGGTACCGGTTTATGCGACAAGCCACTTTCTTCGCAGACAAATAAGGACTTTTTTCGACGACGCCGGGAACTTCCTGCCGACCGGCTCCGTCTCTCTCTTTGCTAACGGATTCGAATGCCCTTCGTCTATTCAGCCATAAGGGTTAAGGCAATGAAAACGAATCAAGCATGGGGATGGCTGGCCGCAGGCGTGCTGGCAGCCGGGTTGAACGCAAGCTATTACGATGGCGCTTTCCAGTGGGCGCACCAAATCGCGGAGCGTGTCGGGTACCGCTCGGCGGCCGTGTTGGCCGAGGCCACCGGACGGGCCGACCAATTCTTGGCCGAAGCGCAGCTGTTGGCGGCACGCAACGAATCAGCCTCCTGCCCGTTGACCGGCGCGCTGGCGCGGGTAGAGACAGGGTTGGCGCCTTCCCACTGGGAATTCGAGCGTTTTGAAGCGATGTCGGCGCGCCAGCAAGCACAGTTAACCAGGCTGGAAGCGAATCGGGCACGCATGGAAGCGCAGACCCAGGCCCGAACCCTCCGTCTCCGGATTCAGGCCGCGAATTTTGTTCCCGTTGATGTGAAAGCAATTCCCGCTCCCGTGGTTTGTCCCCGCGTGCGGGTGAACATTCCGAAAATGCCGATGATCAAAATGCCGGTCGCGCCGGAAATTCACATCGAGATGCCAGGCAACGGTCCGGTTTAAGACCGACGAAAGGTTTTGCCTCCGGTTTACTTCGGGGACCTTCCTCCTGAATACGTACGGTGCGGAAAACAAACGGCGCCCTTTTTCTTTTTCGGGCCTTCAACTGACCCATTGTCATTCCGAGGAGCGAAGCGACGAAGAATCTGCTTCTCTCTCGCCACGAGCGCACAACAGATTCCTCCACGTCCGCTTCGCTTCCGTGTCGGAATGAAAAAACGTGAGCCTCGCACTTGCCTGGCACCATCGTGCTCGTACCCAATGCGGTTCCTGCCTGTGCAAATCCTCTGATTTTTTGTCTATCTCATTTCGAGAAATGCAGCTATATTGAGAAAGCTCAGCGATTCCTTGGCGACAACTGACCTGAACTGATGGCGCGGAAGTCCAGCGGCACCATCTTGCAGGAGGAATTGTACCCACCCAGCGCTCAGCCTGCGCGCGAGGAGCTCGACGACGCGCGCCTGGTAGACCTGGATCTGGTAGACCTGGATGTAGACGAGGAATCCCCCTTCCTGCGCGCCCAAAAGCGAGTCTCCGCGCGACGCAGCTCCCTTCCCAAGAAAACTGCAAGTCGCCTGCTGTGGGCAGCCCTCGCGGCCGCAATTCTGTGCGTCGCCGCAATCGCTGCCGCCGCTTTGTACGAATACGGCGAGCGCTCGTGGCGCTTTCGCGTGGAATCGAGCGACAACATTGAAGTCACCGGCATGCAAAACGTGACCAAGGCGCAAATCATGGAAGTGATGGGCGCCGACATTGGACGCAACATTTTCTTCATCCCGCTGGCCCAGCAGAAAGCGCAACTCGAACAGATCCCGTGGGTGGAATCGGCCAGTGTGATGCGCTTCGTGCCCAATCGGCTCAAAGTCGAAATACACGAGCGCACGCCGGTGGCATTCGCCCGAGTCGGCCCGCGCATTTCCCTGATTGACGGCGGCGGAACTTTGATGGAGCTTCCGCAAAAACACAAATATTCCTTTCCTGTCATTCTTGGAATGAACCCCGGCGAGCCGCTCTCCACGCGGGCTCCACGCATGAAGGCCTATGACCAACTGGTAGAAGAGCTGGATTCCGGAGGCGCTCGCTACTCGCAGGACCTGAGCGAAGTGGATCTCTCCGATCTCGAAAACTTGAAGGTACGGGTAAACGATCCGGCCGGCGACGTGCTGGTGGAACTCGGTTCCTCGGATTTTCTGAAACGCTACAAAACTTATGTGAGCCACGTGCAAGAGTGGCGGCAGCAATTCCAGAAACTGGAATCGGTGAACCTGCGCTATGACAATCAGGTGATCGTCAATCCTGACATGGAAGGAAAGCCTCGAAAGTCTGCGTTGTCGGCCTCGGCGGCGAGAGCAGCGGCAGCCGCGGGCGTGAAGCCGGCGGCGCTGACTACGCGCCTGAGCCCGCACGACCGTACCCTCCCCAAGCCGGCGTTTGAGTTGACGGAGAAAAGACTCGAGTCGGCATCGGCGAAGAAACCGGCAGCTAAAGCGAAGGTCAAGAAGACGAAGGCAGCCAAAGGCGCGACCCCGAAAAAAATGGCAGCGAAAGCGCCTGTGTCGGCGCCTAAAGCGGCTGTGACGACGGCGCATGCAGCCCACAAGCCCGAAACCAAAAAGCCTGCGCAATCGGCTCCTGCGGCCGCCGCGCATCCATCAATTCCAAAACCCAGTGCAGCCATTGCCAAACAGAAAGCGAACGCGAGTTCAGATTAATGACGTCGAGGAATTCATAGACGATGGGGAACCAGCAGGGAAGTTTTCTTACCGCGATCGACGTGGGCAGCGCCAAGACCTGCGCGCTGATGGCGGAGTTCACCGACAGCGGCCTGCGCTATCGCGGGCACGGCGTCGCCGAGTCACGCGGATCGCGCAAAGGCGTCATCGTTGAACTCGACAAAGCGGTGGCGGCGATTCAGAAGGCGGTCGAAGCCGCCGAAGATGTCGCGGGCGCGGCGGTCGAGCAAGCGATCGTGGGCATCGGTGGAGCGCATATGCGCGGCATCAACAGTCATGGCGGCATCAGCTTGGGCACGCGTCCGCGGGAAATTGGACGCGACGAGATCAAGCAGGCCGTGGACCGGGCTCGCGCCATCCCGTTGCCGGCCGATCGCGAGATCCTGCACCTGCTGCCGCAGGAATTCATTCTCGACGATCAGGCTGGAGTGCACGATCCACTGGGCATGATGGCGGCGCGCCTGGAAGTTCGCGTCCATATGGTGACCGCAGCGACCAGCGCCACACAGAATGTGATTACCGCCGTCAACAAGGCCGGAGTCCATGTCGATGACACGGTGTTCGAGCCTCTGGCTGCTGCCGATTCCGTGCTGCGCAACGATGAGCGTGAAATGGGAGTGTGCCTGGCGGACATCGGCGCCGGGTCGACGGAACTCATCGTTTTTCGGCAGGGTGCCGTTATTCACACCGGAGTGATTCCGGTGGGCGGAGATCACTTCACTAGCGATCTGTCGGTGGGACTGTGCACGCCGCTCGCCGAGGCGGAAAAGATCAAGAAGATTTATGGCAACGCCATCGTGACCCTGATTCCCGAAGGCAATGAAGTCGAGGTTCCGTCGGTCGGCGACCGTCCGTCGCGGCTTTTGCCTCAGAGGTTAGTTGCCGAAATTCTCGAACCACGCGCTCGCGAACTTTTCGAAATGATGCGCGAAACCCTGCGCCAGAGCGGCATGTTCGATGTTTGCCTGGCTGGCATCGTGCTCACGGGTGGAGCCTCACGCCTGCCTGGAATCTTCGACGTCGCGGAGTCCGTCCTGCGACGCTCGGTGCGGCTTTCATGGCCGGCCCCGCTCGCCAAGATGCCGTCAACGTTGTCCGAGCCCGAGTTCGCAACGGTGCTGGGCATGGTGAACTACGGCCAACGTGCCCGCATCGCGCGCGGCTTACAGGAAGATCGATGGGGATCGAGATTGAAAGCGCTGTTGGTCGGTAAAGGAGCGTAAGTGCAGTGGCTACTAATTAGTGGCTAGTGATCAGTCGGACGGGTTTTACTGACCACTGACCACTAGCCACTAATCACTGACTTACAGAATTCAAATCGGGAGTTGACACACAATGAAAAACGAATCAGGCATTCGCATCAGCTTCAACGAAGAGGCCCGCAACGACGCCAAGATCAAGGTCATCGGCGTGGGCGGCGGCGGTGGCAACGCTGTGAACCGCATGATCGATGCCGGCGTGGAGGGCATCGAGTTCATCGTCGCCAACACCGACCTGCAGGCGCTGCGCATGTCGCACGCGCCCGTCAAATTGCAACTTGGCGTGAAGCTGACCAACGGCCTGGGCGCGGGCGCCAACCCCGAGGTCGGCCGCAAAGCTGCGCTCGAAGATTCCGACAAAATTATCGAAGCCCTCGAAGGCGCCGACATGGTTTTCGTCACCACCGGACTCGGCGGCGGCACCGGTACCGGAGCCGCTCCCATCATCGCCTCCCTGGCCAGCGAGATGGGTGCCCTCACGGTTGCCGTCGTCACCAAACCTTTTTCGTTCGAAGGCAAACGACGCATGTCGCAAGCTGAGCGCGGCGTCGCCGAGCTGATGGAGTCGGTTGACACCACCATCGTGATCCCCAACGAAAAGCTGCTCGCGGTGGCGGAAGACGCCGGCTTCTTCGAATCCTTCCGCATCGCCGACGACATTCTTCGCCAGGGCGTGCAGGGAATCTCCGACATCATCACCATCCCCGGCATCATCAATCGCGATTTTGCCGACGTGAAAACCATCATGGCCCGCATGGGTTACGCCGTCATGGGCACGGCCTCCGCCAGCGGCGCCAAGCGCACGATCGAAGCCGCGCAGAAGGCCATCGCATCTCCACTGCTCGAGGCTGGGGCGATCGATGGCGCGCGCGGCATCCTGATCAACATCACTGGCTCCTCGTCGCTCAAGCTGGCTGAAGTGCAGCAGGCGTGCTCCATCATCCAGAGCGCCGCGCATGAAGACGCCAACATCATCTTCGGCGCCGTCATGGACGAGAAGATGAAGGATGCGGTGAAGATCACCGTCATCGCCACCGGATTCCGCGAGGCCCCGTCCGCGCGGCCGCGTCCGCAGGAAACTCGCACCTCCTTCGCCGCAGCCCACGAGGATGCCATGGAATTTCCCGAGGAACAGGGATCGCGCGAGCCGATGCACGATCCCCAGCCCGAATTCATGCCGAAGCACATCATGGAGCCCGCCACGTCGGATGGCCGGGCTTACGTGGATGACACAGCTCCGGTACCCATGGCGCACGCTTCCGAGCCGCTGGGCGGCGATGTGATTTCGCTCGACACCATGCGCAGCACCATCGTGACAAACTTCGAGCAGGATGATCTCGATGTTCCCGCGTTCCTGCGCAAGCGCAGCGAAGTGATGTAGTGTTGAAGAAATTTGCGTGAGGCCGCCGGTCACGTCCGCACAGAGGCCGGCGGAGACCTCCCTCGGGTGGGAAAAGCTTTTCACACGGGGAAGTACCTTTCCAGTAATCCCGCAACGCGTTACTGAAGGGGTCTGACCCGAGGTAATATCTACGTATGTCCTTGTTCCATAATGGTTTAAATCGAAATTAGTGTTTCCAAGGATCGAAACTTTTTCATTGCCACAAATGTGCTAACTCTCGTACTATCATCGCAGTCGAGTGAACCGGGCGGGTTACCACCTGCTGGCATGGTGCGTGCATCGAAGTACCTATAAGAGTCCGGGGAGTGGAATCAACAAGATGTTCAAAGGAACGAGTCTTCTTCGTCTATTCGTGGCCTTTTTCGCCTGTCTGCCTATGGCAGGGATGAGTTGGGCAGCGCACATCAACGCGAACACGCACCCGCAGACCAAATCAAAATCCCAGCAATCGAAGATCAGCGAGAGTCAGCGCACCCGGCGCCGTATGCACCATTTGGCGCGCAGCCGTAGCGCGACCCTCACTCATGCTTCCGTAACCACGCGCCGGCGTCATCACTATTACGAGCGTTTTCATATGAGCTCGTTCGCCGAAAGCATTGGCGCCGGTGACATTACGGCCGGCGAAGATCCGGTTGTGCGCCAGGCTGCCATTGACGCCCTAGGCAACATGAACGGCACCGTCGTCGCCATCGAGCCTACCAGCGGACGCGTGCTGGCCATGGTGAATCAGAAGCTGGCTCTTTCGAGTGGGGCGCAACCCTGCTCCACCATCAAACTTTCCGTGGCCCTGGCGGCACTAAGCGAAGGCCTGGTTTCCAAGGAAACCGAAGTGGCGCTCGGTCGCCGCAGCCGCATGAATCTGACCACGGCGCTGGCCCACTCCAACAACGCCTACTTCGAAGCGCTCGGACGCAAGCTTGGCTTTGAAAAGGTCGCCTACTACGCCCACGAATACGGACTGGGCGAACTGGCGGGTTATGACATCCCGGGCGAACAACTGGGCAGCTATCCCGACGAAGCGATTCCCGAAAAGCTCGGCGGCGTTGGTAAGATGTGTTCCTTCGGCGAAGGCGTCTCCATGACCCCGCTGCAACTGGGCGCGATGGTTTCGGCCATTGCCAACGGTGGAACGCTCTATTATTTGCAGCATCCCACAACTCCCGAAGAGGTGGCGAGCTTTCAGCCGCGGGTGAAGCGCCAGCTCGACATCGCCCCCGTGATTCCCGAACTCTCCGACGGCATGTCAGGAGCGGTCCAATACGGTACTGCCCGCAGCCTGCGCCTGAACTTCAACGAGGAAGAAATTCTGGGCAAGACGGGAACCTGTTCGCACGCCGGAACCCGCTTCGGCTGGTTCGCCTCCTATGCCAACACCAGCGTTGGACGCGTGGTGGTCGTCGTCTTCCTGCAAGGCGGACGTCCCACTTTCGGTCCCAAGGCCGCGGAAATTGCCGGGCGCATGTATCGCAACATGTACGACCACAATTTCTTCATTGCCGCTCATGGCTGGCCTTCCGACTCAGCCGCGGGGAAGACGGTCAGCACAACTCGGTAAATCATTTCGCTCACCCTTTCTCGTAGAGACGTAGCTCCGCTAACGTCTCTTTTCATTTCCTGCGGAGATTCTCGAGCATCGTGATTCTTCGCCGTTCGGCGAAATAGACAGCCTCGCTACGTCCAAACACGAAACTTCCTTACCAACTTCTAATACCGAAAAAGACCGCGCCGCCGATGTGTACTCCAGCACGTCCGCGCAAGGAAGAATACTGCGCCGACCGGTGCCCTGTTGTTCTGGAGGCGATACGTCAAGGTCAATCATGATGCAAGGCAGTTACGATTACAGACTGCTGGCACCGTTGCTGGCTCTGGCGGTGATTGGGGCAATACTTCTTTACCTGTTGCACGGGTGGAGGAAAGCAGACATAAAGCGCCGCGGAGAAGACTACTTCAACCTGTTAGCCGAGGCGATTCCGCAGCTCGTATGGACTGCGATTCCCGGAGGGGGTGTCGACTACTGCAACCAGCGCTTTTATGATCTCGCGGGACTCAGCAAAGACGAAACCATGGGATGGGGATGGCAAAAAGCTCTCCACCCCGACGATCTGCCATTGGTCCCCCAGAATTGGGAGAATGCCCGCCAAATGGGCACATTTTACGATATTGAATTTCGCCTGCGAACTGCCGCGGGAGGTTATCGCTGGCATCTCACCCGCGCAACTCCGATGCGGGATTCCGCGGGCACCATCGTGAAATGGTACGGGGCCTGCACTGACATCGACGATCAGATACGCCACCAACAGGTATTGGAAGACCAGATCAGCCAGCATATGGAGGCGCTCATGGACGCCAATGCCCGTTTGCAATCGGAAATGCGCGAGCGCGCTCTGGCCCAGCAGGAACTGAATCTGCAAAAGCGAACGCATGGTGCGGGAACTCACCATCCGCTCGAACCGGGCGATCAACCTGGCCAAGATGGCCGAATTGCTGCAGAGTTGTGTCAGCATGGAAGACGCTTTCCCGGTGATCGCGAGCATGGCGCCGAAGGTATTTCCGTCCAGGTATTCGACGGAATGAACACAAGTGCCCCCGCATGGAGATCTCGCTCCTGATCGCCGAGCCAAACGTGGGCCGTTCCGCTGTGGATCAACACGATTTCATCTTGGGCCAAGTGCCTGTGCTTCGGCAAAGTCGCCGCTGGGGCAAGCTCCTCGGTACCCGCCACCAGATGCTGAGAGCCGTTGTTTTTCGGGCTGACTTTCAGCATGAATTGGGAGGAAGCGGGGGCACTACTGTCAGTGTGAATGCGGCGAGTCCGCAGCTCTCCTTCACTCTTTTCCAACAGCAGAGGCTTAGCATTGATCTCTGAACTTGGAGTTCCACTGGATTGATTTGATTGAGAGAACGAACTGCAGAACCCAACCAGCACTACCGCCATTGTCGTAAACACACGCTGGACTGCTTGTGCCTTCATATTTGACCTCGGCGAGTAGTCTACTCTGCGGTGGCATCGCATGCGGCACGGCCTCCGGCCAATTCCTAGTGAGTCAGCCTTTAGATTAGCCACAGATTCACCCGTGGACAGCGAAGGATAAAGCTCTGCCAGGTTGGTCGGCAAGCCGGAGAGCGCCGGGATAAACCGGCATGTTGTAGGGGATGAAAGAGCCCTACAGGAAAGGAAGCAGCGAATCCATCCTGGCCCCGAGTCTAGCAGGCGACACCGCGAGGTGTCGTTTGAAGCGTAGACAGGGGTATCGGTGGGCCGGGCTATTGAGCTTCGAAAAGCCGATGGAACAGGATGCCGACTCCGTTCCGGTAGGGAGGAAGGCAACACGGCAACCACGTGAATCGCGAGTGGACTGTCGGTCCTGCGTAGTCTAAGAACCCGCGCACGCTGAGAAACAACATGCACGAGAACCGGGAGATCTCCTGTACGTCTTGGTCGAAAGAACAAGACCGGTCCGCGAAGGCCATAAACCGAACGGCGGACATGAACGTACAGGAGAAGTCGGACTGTGCCGTAGTACCCGTGAACCAGTCGAACAAAGAAGAGCGATCTTCGGCGGAGACTGGGGAGGGAAGGGCACAGACTGAGGAGAACATCATTCAATCACGCATGCGCCCGACACAGAGCGGGAAGCGTATGTCCCAGGGATTGGACGGTGTGCGGCAAGCGGCAAGAAAGAGGAAGCAGGAACGGTTCACCGCTTTGCTCCACCATCTGAACGTCGGACTCCTCTGCGAGAGCTTTTACGCACTCAAGCGTCAGGCTTCTCCCGGAGTCGATGGCGTGACGTGGCAGGAGTATGAGACCGGATTGGAAGATCGGCTCGTTGATCTGCACAGTCGGGTGCATCATGGAGCGTATCGAGCCCAACCCTCACGACGAGTCTATATTCCGAAGGCTGACGGGCAACAACGTCCGTTAGGCATCGCGGCACTGGAGGACAAAATCGTTCAACAGGCCGTGGTGACGATTCTCAACCAGATCTATGAGATCGACTTCAAAGGCTTTTCGTACGGGTTTCGACCCGGTCGCAGCCCGCATCAAGCGCTGGACGCGCTGACGGCGGGCATCCAATGGAAACGAGTGAACTGGGTGCTCGATGCGGACATTCGTGGCTTCTTTGACAACGTGGGCCACGAGTGGACCACGAAGTTCATCGAGCATCGCGTGGCCGATCGCCGAATACTTCGCCTGATCCAGAAATGGCTGAAGGCGGGAGTTTCGGAAGATGGTCAGTGGTCGGAGACGGAGGTAGGAACGCCGCAGGGAGCAGTGGTTTCGCCGTTGCTCGCCAACGTGTACCTGCATTACGTTTTCGATCTATGGGTCGAGGTCTGGCGCAAGAAAATGGCAAGGGGCGATGTGATCGTCGTCCGCTACGCCGATAATCTTGTGCTCGGCTTTCAACATCGAACAGAGGCTGAGCGATTCCTTCGGGAGTTCCGGGAACGATTGGCCAAGTTCGGTTTGGAGTTACACGCGGACAAGACACGACTGATCGAATTCGGGCGGTTCGCCGCTCGAAACCGGAAGCAGCGTGGCGAGGGAAAACCTGAGACCTTCACATTCCTGGGTTTCACTCACTTCTGTGGGCAGCGGATCAGCGACAAGGCCTTCATCGTCTGGCGGATTACGGCGAAGAAGCGAATGGTCGCGAAACTCAAAGCCATCAAGGCCGAGCTTCAACGCCAAAAGCATCATCGTACGACCGCGGTCGGTGCATGGCTTCGCCAGGTTGTGCTGGGCTACTACCAATACCATGCCGTTCCGGGGAACTCGACTCAGTTGCGCATCTTTCAACGTCGCGTTTGCTGGTTGTGGCGGAGCGTCCTTGTCCGTCGCAGCCAACGCGCACAGGTGCGATGGGCTCGTCTCTCCCCAGTCTTGACCCGGTGGATTCCTCAACCCCGCATTCTGCATCCCTACCCTGATGCACGCTTCGCCGCTACCCATCCACGGTAAGAGCCGTATGCGTAAACGCGCTTGTACGGATCTGTGCGGGGGGCGACCAGCGATGGTCGTCCCTACCGCGACAGTTACTCTCTAGAAACCTGTTGGGAAGGTTGACCTCTAGTCCGACTTGCTTAAGTTAGCGCGTGTTGGCGAAACCTCATAACAGCCGCCGAGACGCGGCGTTGTGCAGCAGAACGCCCATCTTGTCGGCTGGGCGTGATTTTCTTAAATGTTCCGAATAAGTAACTGTGGCTCAACTGCGTTGCCCGCGGCCTTTGCTCTGATCGCTCGCGATTACGCCGTCTTTAATATGAATGACCCGGTGGGCATATTCCGCGATATCGCCCTCGTGGGTGACCAGAATGATCGTATTGCCCTCCGCGTGCAGCCGGTCAAACAGCGCCATGATTTCCAGACCGGTTTGTGAGTCCAGATTGCCCGTCGGCTCGTCCGCCAGGATGATCGAAGGATTGTTCACCAGGGCGCGCGCAATCGCGACGCGCTGTCTTTGACCACCGGAGAGTTCGTTCGGCTTGTGGCTCATGCGGGCTTCCATGCCGACGGAGGCCAGCGCGCCCTTGGCGCGTTCCATCCGCGCCTCGGTAGGAATGCCGGCATAGATCAACGGAAGTTCCACGTTGTGCAGCGCCGTGGCGCGGGCCAACAGATTGAATGTCTGGAATACGAATCCGATTTCCTTGTTGCGGATGCGTGCCAGTTCGTCGTCGTCGAGTTCGCTGACCAGTTGGCTGTTCAGCCAGTACTTTCCCTGTGACGGAGTATCCAGGCAGCCAATCAGGTTCATCAGGGTTGACTTGCCCGAACCCGACGGTCCCATGATGGCGACGTATTCGTTGCGCTGGATGCGAAGATTCACCCCGCGCAACGCGTGGACCTGCTGCTCCGATCCCATATCGTAAGTTTTCCAAAGATCTTCAGCCGCAATCATGCACGAATCCGGCGGTGCTAGGTTCGCGGTGTTGGGCATACTGATGACTTCTGCGGTTGCCATGTTTTTCTCCTGGTCCGATGCCACTGACCTCTCCGATCGTTGGATTTGATACGTTCTGCTAGCAGGCTCCGTTTTCCGAGACTCCGTTTTTCGAGACCTCTACCGGCTTTTCCTTTGGACGTACAAGTCCGGCTAAGGTTATGACCCTTCTTCTTCTTTCTTAGGCACTGTATTGTCGATCTTGACGCTGCTCCCGGGACGCAAGGTCCGCAAGACCTTGTAACTCCCGGTAATGACCTCGTCCCCTTCTTTCAGTCCGTCGAGCACCTCGATATCGGTCGTACCGGTGATTCCTGTCGTGACCGGAACGAAGAAGGCTTTCTTGTTCCGGATAACGAAAACCCCCTGCACGTCATCCTCTTTCTTTCCCTTGGATGCGACGTCCTTGGCGACAGGTGCTGCGGCGTGTACCGAGCCCGGCGGATTATTCTGCTGCTCGATCTGCTCCTTGCTGCGCAAGGTGAGCGCCTGTATCGGGAGAGCAAGCGCATTGCTGCGGGTTGCAGTCGTAATTTTGGCCGTGGTGGAAAGTCCGGGACGCAGATCCAGCGGCGCGTCCTGCAGGTTCACCACCACCTTGAAGTCTTTGGCTTCTTCGCTTGCCGTGGTCTGCTGCGATGTGGAAACCCCGCTGGAGCGCACGATCGCGTTGTCCCCGATCTCGGAAACTGTGCCGTGAAAAATCTTCTTTGGAATGGCGTCGATCGTCACCTCGGAAGGCTGCCCCCGACGCACGTTCACAATGTCGGTTTCATCCACCATAACTTCGGCCGTGATGACAGACATGTCTGCAATCGTCATCAACGTGCTGCCCGGCGCATTCTGAATGCCCATCACCACCGTCTCACCCTCGCGGACTGGCAGGTTTGTGACCACGCCGTCGTAGGGCGCGCTGTAGCTTGTCTTCTGCAGCACGTCGGTGACGCGAGTCAAATTCGCGCGGTTCTGGGTGATGTGCCGGTCGGCAGAATCCTTCTGCGCCTTGGCCTGTGCCACGCGAGCCTGGGCCTGCACTAAACCCGCATCCGCAGTTGCCCACGCATTCCTGCGGCTGTCGAAATCCGACCTGGCAATCAAGCCGTCTTTGAACAGGCTCTGGGCGCGATCCCAGTCGAGTTTGTTGCGCTCATAGTCCGCCTGGGCGCGCAGCAGGTCGGCTTGCGAAGTCTTGAGATTGGCGTCCGCCGCCAGAGCGTCCGTCTCCGCCGCCTGTAATGAGGCTTGGTTGGCGCTCACATCCGCCGATGACTGAACGTTCTCCAGTTGCGCCAGCAATTGACCCTTCTTTACGTGATCGCCCTCTTTTACGTACAGGTGGGTGATCTTGCCGAATGCGTTTGCGCCGACGTTGACGTAATTCTTCGGTTTTATCTCGCCCGAAGCGCTTACGACCGTTGCCAGATCCTGCCGCTGCACCTTCCCGGTCTGCACCGTCACTACATTCTTGCTGCTTTGATGAACGGTAAAGCCGACAATAATTGCGAGTAAAACCGCAATGCCAACGCCGATTGCAATTTTTTTCCAAGCTTTCATGATTCCCGTTCAATATCCGGGCGATTTATCTCCCACAGAAGGCCAAGTCCCGCCAAAACGTTTTTTTAAAGCGATTGGCCCCTTGTCTCAGTTCGAGTGACGGACACACACCCTCTGTTACGATCCTGGCGCCGAAAAAGTTCCCTTCAGGAAGATGCAGAAGTGCCCGAGACCCCTTACGCGTGGGAAGTGATAGTGACTGCCCCGGAACGCTTTATTATAGCCCTGCTACCCCCCGCTTTGGCAGCTACAGATTTGCATCAGCCCTGGGCAACTCGGAGGAACATTCCAGCTTCTTAGCAATACGGTTAGCTTTTGTTTCAATCGATTCTCCGGGCACGACTTAACCTTGCTTTCACACGACAAACGGGCCTAAAATAGGCCGACAATCGTCTGGCAGGAGTTCCTCTCATGTTCCGGGTAGTTTCATATCAAGCTGTTCTCCGAATTCTGTTCGTATCTGCTGGTCTGTTGGTTGGCGGCGCTATCGCCCAGGACCAGCCTATCCAGAAGTCCGTTGACAAGCCCACCAATGACGCCGCCAGTACCCCGCCAGCACAGCCCGTCGCGGCGCAAACACAGCCCGCAGCGCCCGCACAACCCGCCGCCGCGCAGACAGAGCCGGCGCAGGCAAAGCCCGGGCCTGACGCCGTAGATCCCCTCAAGCGTCCAACCAACGAGAAGCAGAAGAAGAGGAATGAGCGGGCGCTCAAGCAGGAATTGAGCCGTCCTTATAAGAAGTGGCTGGAAGAGGACGTAGTCTGGATCATCACCGACGAAGAGCGCGCCGCCTTCAAGCAGCTTTCGAACGACGAGGAACGCGACAATTTTATCGAGGCGTTCTGGCAGCGCCGCGATCCCACCCCCGACACCGAAGAGAACGAATATAAAGAAGAGCACTACCAGCGCATTGCCTACGCCAACGAGCACTTCGCGGCGGGTGTGCCCGGATGGAAGACCGATCGCGGACGCATGTACATCGTTTTTGGCAAGCCCGATGAAATCGATTCGCATCCCTCGGGCGGAACCTACGAGCGCCCCATGGAAGAGGGTGGCGGCGAAACCTCGACCTTCCCCTTTGAAGACTGGCGGTATCGCTATATTGAGGGCATCGGCCAGGAAGTCATTATCGAGTTCGTCGACACCTGCATGTGTGGCGAATATCACATGACTCTGGATCGCTCGGAAAAAGACGCGCTGCTCATGACGCCGAACGCGGGCTTGACTATCTATGAGCAGATGGGAATGGCGTCTAAAGCCCAGCGCTTTACCGGTAACGGATTGGAACGTCTGGGCCTGGGGCCCGATAGTTCCATGCTGCAGACCAAGGAATTCGATCGTCTGGAGCAGTTCGCGAAGTTGCAGGCAGCTCCCAAGGTTAAGTTCACGGATCTCGAGGAGGAAGTCAACTCGAAGGTCATCCTTAATCCCATGCCATTCGATGTGCGCGCCGACTTCGTGAAGGTCACCAGCGACACCGTGCTGGTGCCCATCGCCATCCAAATGAGGAACCGCGACATCACCTTCGTGAATAAAGACGGCATTCAGCGCGGAACGGTCAATATCTTCGCTCGCTTAACCACGCTGACCGGCAAAGTGGTCCAGACCTTCGAAGACACGGTGCAAGTGGACGTCCCCGCTGAACTCCTGCCCCGTACGGCCGAGAACGCCTCCATCTACACCAAGGCACTGCCGCTGCGCCCAGGCCTGTACAAACTCTACGTCGCGGTGAAAGACGTGAACGGAGACCGCAAAGGCATTTGGAGCCGCAGCATCAAGGTTCCCGAATACTCCGATGACAAGCTCTCCACTTCAAGTTTGGTTGTCGCCGATGTGATGGAACCGGTTCCTACCAAGGATATCGGCACGGGCAACTTCGTCATTGGCACCACCAAGGTCCGGCCCCGTGTGGCCCCGGCCGATGGCAAGCCAGCCCTCTTCAAAAGGGACAAAGATCCCAAGCTGAATTTCTGGATGCAGGTCTATAATCTCGGCGTGGACGAGAAGACGCACAAGCCTTCCGCCACTTTTGAATACGACATCACCAATCTCGCAACCAATAAACCGGTAGTTCAGAAAACCGAAACCACTGATACCATGGGCAACGTTGGCGACCAGGTGACGCTGGAGAAATCGATCGTGGCCGCCAACCTGCAGCCCGGCACTTACAAGATCGAAATTAAGGTGAACGACAATATCTCGAAGCAGACCGTGAATCCGTCGGCGTTATTTGCCGTAGAGTAACTCCCTGCAATTCCCCCCAGGGGGTGGGGTGGAGTGAGACTGCGTAACCTCGGAACTTGGGCAATCCTATTGGGTTTATCGCTTCCGGTTTGGGCTGCAGAGCAGCCCGGAGCGATCTCCGGATACGTCCGCAATAACGAGGGCACTCCGCAAATGGGTGCCGTTGTGCAGATTCTCGGCGCTGCCAATCGCACCCTGACCGTCTTTACCGACGCAGCGGGATTCTACACGGCCACGGGTTTGTTGCCGGGCCTCTATACCCTTCAAGTCACCGCGCCTTCCTTCCTGCCCGCATTGCGCGAGAAAGTCGGACTTCGCTCCGGCGCCAGGCTCAACGTCAACGTCACCTTGAGTACGCTGCTGGGCGCCATGCAACTCCCGCCTGCCCGCCCTCTTCCCGATGAAGACGACTGGAAATGGACCCTGCGTTCGGTCGCGAACCGCCCCATTCTGCGCGTCTTTGACGACCCCGCTTCCAACGGTCTCGCGGCCTCGGCCGAGAAGCCGAACCACGAGTTAAGCGGCACTCTTTCCTTCCTCGCGGGCTCCGCCGCTGGCGGCTACGGTACCGGATCGGACATGAGCACCGCCTTTACTTTGGAGCGCTCGATCTTTTCCGATGGGCATCTCTCTTTGAGCGGGGACGTAGGCTACGGCACTGGTGTTCCCGCGGGTGTGCTGCGCACCACCTATTCCCGTCGCTTGGCCGACGGCTCTGCGCCGACACTTGGGCTGACGATGCGCCGTTTCTCTGCCTCCGACCCCAACCTGCATAACGCTGCACTGCAAGCCTTGGCCCTCTCGGCGGCCGACGACTTTACCGTCGCCGATGTTTTGGAATTAAGATTCGGCAGCGAACTTCAGACCATCCAGTTCCTGGGCCACGCGGCCGCTTTTCGTCCCTACGGTTCCGCTGACCTTCATCTTTCCCCCAACACCGTTCTCGAATACGGCTACACCACGTCCCGCCCGGACCTGCGCGCCGAGAAGGGTTTTGATTCCGCACCGGCCGATCTGAGCGAATCGAATCCGCGAGTCAGCTTGCTCGGTTTCACTCCCAAGATGGAGAACGCTCATCATCATGAAGTGAGCCTGTCGCGGCGCATGGGCAAGAACGAGGTTCAGGTCGCGGCTTTTTCCGACCGCGTGGGCGATCCCGCCCTCCTTGGCACCGGCGACGTTACCGCTGCGGGCGGATTCCTTTTGCCTGACATTTCCTCCGGCACCTTCAGCTATGCCGGCAAGACCCTGGATACGAATGGCCTCCGCTTCGTGCTGCAGCACAAGTTTTCCGGCGATCTCACCGCCACCGTCGACTACGCTTTCGGCGGCGTGCTCAATCTTTCCCAACCGGACGTACCTTTGCAGCAAGCTCAGCAGTATCTCACCACCCAGCGCCGCCATGCCGTCGCCGCCAAGTTGAGCGGAACTACGTCCCATACCCACACCCGCTGGATCGCCTCGTACCGCTGGGTGAATGGCTCCGCCGTCACTCCCGTCAACATGTTCGACGCTTCTCCCGGACAAAGCGATCCCTTCCTGAACATCTTTATCCGCCAGCCGATTCCCAGCCTGGGCGGACACGTGGATGCGATCATCGATCTGCGCAACCTCTTGGCCCAGGGCTACGTTCCAGTCCTTGCTCAGGACGGACAAACGGTCTATCTAGTTCAATCCGCCCGCTCCGTCCGCGGCGGCGTCTCGTTCACCTTCTAGTCAAAGCACCACCTTTCACTTGGCAATTAGCATCTGCCCCCCGATAAAAATACGGGGTTTTTGCTGTCACGCGTGCACCATGAGTCTAGGACCAAATGCCAAGTGTTAACTGCTGCCTCGGATCACCTGACAGCTTCCTCCGTTCCCTATTCGGAAAATCTATCCCTCCCATCCACAACTCCATGGTTGACTCTTGCGATCGGCTTTGGATAGTGTTCTTCCGCTGATCTTTGCGGGCGGGACAGCGCATCTCATTCGTAAGCAACGAATTGCTTGCCTTCCCAGAAGAGGCCGAAGCAATCTGACCTCCCGCAGGGCACCATCATTCCTCCAAAAATTGATCCGTTTCAAGGAGACCACATGAGACCGTGCATCATTCTCGCGTCTATTCTTCTGGCTACAGTCAGCCTTTCGGCACAGACCTTCCGCGGGACCATCCTGGGAACCGTGACCGACCCTACCGGCGCCGTGATCGCCGGGGCGAAAGTGACGGTGAAGAATGCAGGTACGGGACTAGAGCGTTCGACTCAAACCAGCGCTGACGGCAGCTACTCGCTCCCCGAACTGCCCATCGGCACCTACACCGTGACGGTTGTTCAGGCTGGCTTCGCAACATTCGTAGCCACCGGCGTCACCGTGGACGTGGCCGCCGAGCGCCGCGTAGATGCGTCCCTGAAAACTGGCGAAGTCTCGACCAAAGTCGAAGTCTCGGCCGACGAGTTGCCCCTGGTCGAGACCACCACAAACACCCTCGGTGGTGTGCTCACGGCCCAGACCGTGGAGGACATGCCGGTCAATGGACGCGACTACACCAAGCTGATTTATATGAATCCCGGTGTCTCCGGCTCTCCTGATCAGATCTCCGATTCCCCGGGTTCGTTCGGCGAGTTCTCCATGAACGGCGCCCGCGGCCGCTCCAACAACTACCTGCTCGACGGAACGGATATGAACGATGGCTACCGCAACGACCCTGCCATCAACCAGGCAGGCGTCTTCGGAACCCCTTCGACGATTCTGCCGATTGACGCGGTGGCTGAAGTGAATGTGCTCTCGAACTTTCAGCCGGAATACGGCCGCAACGCCGGCGCGGTCGTGAACATCGTGACCAAGAGCGGCGCCAATACGATCCACGGCAGCGCCGCCGAATACTTCCGCAACAGCGCGCTGGACGCTCGAAATTACTTCAATCCTTCCAGCCAGCCGAAGGCTCCGTTCCACAACAACCAGTACGGCGCTTCTTTGGGTGGCCCAATCGTCAGGGACAAGACCTTTTTCTACCTGGATTACGAAGGACAGCAGGAACCGGTCGGCGTTGTGACCGTGGCCAGCGTACCTACCGGCACTGCCGCGGACGGTTCGCTCAGCCCGAGCGACGCCAGCAACCCTGTCATTGCCGGTCTGCTCTCGCGGCACCCGTGGCCGGCGCCAAACCTATCGAATCCCAGTCCAGGGGCGGTTTCCACGAGCGGGTTGGCGTCGGTTGTTTCTCCGTCGTTCAACAAACTCACCAGCTTCATCGCCAAGATCGACCAGAACTTCAACGCCAGCAACATCCTCACTGGCCGCTATTTCTTTGGCGACAGTGTGCAGTCATTCCCCTTGGCTTTGACGGCCACGGGCGGCCAATTGCCGGGTTTCAACACTTTCACCCCGACTCGCGTACAACTCATCTCGCTGTCCTACACCCACACCCTGGGATCGAACAAAGTCAATGAACTGCGCTACGGCTGGAACCGCTTTGCGGAAGGATTTTTCCCAGCCGATCAAGGCTTTCAACCGAGTTCGATCGGACTCTGCGCCGCGCCTACCACAGCGCAATGCACCGGGAACAGTCCTTTCAATAGCGGCCTGCCAATCATTCTCGTCAGTGGAGTGGCGCAACTCGGCGCGACCAGCAGCGTGCCCCGCCATCGCGTTGACAGCAACAACCAATTGATCGATAACTTTTCCTGGAAACTGAACAAGCACGATGTGAAGTTCGGCGTCGATTTTCACCGCACCTCGGTGCAGCAGTATTTCGATAAATATTTCCGCGGCAGGCTCCAATTCAAGGATCAGACCAGCTCCGACGGTCTTTCGGCGATTGACAATTTCCTTACAGGAAACGTCACTGGCGGCTTCCAATATTTTGGAAATTCCACTCGCCACACCTTTGAAAACAATTTTGGTTTCTACGCGCAGGACAGTTTCCGCGCCACCTCGCGGCTCACCCTTAACTACGGGCTGCGCTGGGACTATTTCGGTGTCGTGCGGGAGAAAAACAACCTGCTCAGCAACATCACGAGCGTTTCTCCATCCCCGGGAACTGGGACGTTTACTCTGACCCAGGTAGGTCAGCCCGGCCTGAGCAGCCTTTATAACCCTGACAAGAAGGACTTCGCTCCTCGCTTCAGTGCGGCTTGGGACGTCACCGGAAAAGGGAAGACCGTCGTCCGCGCGGGGTTCGGCATGTTCTTTGACGCGTTCTCGCAGGACATGGTGCTTGGCCATCTGCCATACGCGCCCTTCTTTGACCCCGGCCCGGCTTACAACAACGTTGGACCCTCTCCGATTCTCTCGACCGGAGCAGTCGGCGGAACGATTGGCGCTGGCGTTCCTGTTTACGGTGCCACCACAACCTGCAGTTACGAGTGTGACGTCTTCGGTTTCGACCGCAACATCAAGACGCCCTACATGGAGAACTACAACATCAATATCCAGCAGCAGCTTTCCAGCAAGACGGTGCTGCAGTTGAGCTATGTCGGGTCGCAGGGGCATCATTTGTGGCGGTTTTTCGACATCAGCCAGCCGAGTGCCGCGCAGATCAACGCGGCAGATATTCAGTACAACTGCATCTACGACTACGGTTCTGGGTGCAACTCGTCCGAACCATTCGGCGCAGCCCGCCCGCTGAACGACAATGGCTATGGCGCTTTTTATGTGCTGCAGGAGAACTCCACCGGCAAGTCCAACTACAACGCGTTACAAGCCAGCTTGCGAGTCACTGGATGGCACGGCGTCACATCGATCATGAACTACGTCTATTCGAAGTCGCTCGATAACTCCAGCGATGGCGAGGATTTCGAACCGAATGCGGCGCAGCCCAACGACAGCACGCAGCCCTGGCTGGAGTACGGCCCCTCAAACTTCAACATTCCGCACCGCTTCACCTGGAATTTCTCCTATGATTTCCCCACCATGGGCGGCAAATGGCAGAAATTCAAAAACGGCTGGGGCCTCAATAGCGTGACGACACTGCAGAGCGGGCAGCCCTTCCACCTGAATTACAACTTCTGGGATGATTTCAGCGGCAGCGGCAACGGCTTCGATCGGCCCGACGTGATCGGCCCCATCGTCTACCACAAGCGCGATCCGTATCATTACCTCGATCTCACCTCATTCGCGATTCCTTGCACAGTGAGCGATGCTACCGACGGCGGGACAGCCAACGGCTTCGCCTCGGATTGTGTCATAGGAACTCGGCACTTCGGCAACATGGGGCGCAACTCTCTTAGCGGTCCAACGTTCAAAGAGTGGAACTTCTCCGTCTACAAAAAGACGATGCTAACCGAGCGTCTCAGTATGAAATTCGGAGTCAACTTCTTCAACATACTCAATCACCCAAACTTTGCGAATCCGCTTCTCCCCGCGTTCATCGCGGACGCAGGAGCAGGCGGTGTCTTCGGGCTTTCGAGCAATCACTCTCGTGAGTTCACAAACGGTCCATTGCCCATCACCGCTACCGGCGACGTGGGCATCGGCAATCCGTTCATTGGCGGCGGTGGCCCCCGCGGTGTTCAACTGGCTGCCGTGTTCAAGTTCTAGAAGCCGTCCGACAATGTTTTGGGAACGGCACAGCAATGAATCGTTCCGGGGACGTCACGGCTATGAATGGTTTGAAAAGAGCAAGGCAATGAATCGTTTGCAAGAGCACGGCAATGAATGATTTGCAAGAGCAAGGCAATGAATCGTTTTGGGAAGGGCACGGCTTCAGCCGTGCCGCCCGAGGCCATTAAAGACGCGGGCTTTAGCCCCTGAGGGACGCCGTTTTACCCTCAAGCGGGCAACAATAGAACTTGGTGGGTCTCAATCCCAGCCCCTACTTCGGTAGGGGCTTTTTTCGTCCAGTATAAGAATGAACTGGCTATTCAAATTCTTGGGCTACCGGGAAAGCGAATATCGCGGGGATGATTTTTCTGTGCGTGTTGAACCGATTCTGCGCGAGGCCGTATCCCTTATTCACACACGTCATGGAGCCAGCCTCAACTTGAGCGGAGAGCGAATCGGCAAAAAATGGCAAGGAATCGAGGTCCATCTTCCTGCACATGTCGAGCCTGCGCAAGTGCCGCCAATCGTGCGTGATCTCGAAACCGCATTTGGAGCGCTGCGCTACGGCACATGATCGCTCGCAAGGCTTTGGTCGAGACTGTGCCGGAGAGTGAGCGGCATGCCGCGATTGCTGAGTTACGCGAGATGGGCTATGAAATCGAAGTTTCGGACGACAGGAAGCAGATCCGCCAGAAATGGAGAGCAGGTGCACCGCGCCATGACACTGAAACGCTGCGAAGAACAACCCCTCGCATGATGTCCTTGCTGCAATCTGTTCACGGAACACGCCAGACTTTCGAAATCTTGGCGAAATCGAAGGAGTTTTAGTTGCGAGTGGTCTCTGTTGTAGTTCAAAACAGTCCCCAATTCTTCCGATTTCAGGAATACGGGCGTAAGATCGAGGTAGTCGGACAGAGGTGCGGACATGAGTCATCTTCTTTGCAACCTGTGGCAGCACGACGAGGGCCAAGACATCGCTGAGTATGCGGTGATGCTGGCCGTGATTCTGGTAATTGTAGTGGGTACGATTCGCCTGATCGGAAGCAACGCGAACACTGTATTCTCGAATGCAGCCAGTTCAATTCAATGACCTGAATGCCAGGCGCATGGCAAAAGGGCATTCTGGGCGAGTGTTCGGCAACTGGAAATTAGCCCTGTGCGATGCAGGTGCACGGTTGTCTTCCCATAAAATCGCGATCAGACTCATCGACCCGCGCCACGAGCGGTAGCGCTTTGACCAACGGCGACGGCGAGCTAGTGAACGCTCAAGGCGTAGCGGCGTATTATTTCAGTTTCACGAAGAGCAGCACGAAAATCGCCCAGACCCCGATCGTCATGGGAAACTGCACCAAAGAGGCGTCCCGCAGCGCACCTCCTCTGGGCAGGAGAAACGTTGCCAGCGTCATTGCGAGAGCAGTGAGGACTCCAAGAACAAATCTGTTTTTCCAGTTCATGAGTGTTCGTCTCCCTTTCCCATTTTGACTTCGAAAGCGGCAGCGATTGTACACCAGGTATCGCCCGGCCGGAGGTGTGAGTGTAATCGCTGTCGTCCCTCACCTTGCAAGCGGCCCGTACGCCCCCAACCGCGACACAGTCTAGCTTCGATGGATCTTGGGCGGCGCAAGAATCGCAATTGTACCTTTCAAGTTTGGTAAGGCTTCTTCGAAGCTGGCAGTTCTCCTAAGAGCGCGTCCAAAGCACCTGACAGGTTCGCAGAACCCTCAATTTCGTCGTATACGTCCCTGAATTTCAGCCGCACGCCGGCCAGCATTTCTTTGTCGGCCAACGGTCGATCCAGAAGCTTTTGCCAGTTAGGGACTTCACGATGTTCGAGCACCAGCTTTAGAGCAATGTTTTCCAGGAATAAATACTCAGTAGCGCGGAGCACGGATGACAAACGCTTCTTCTCTTGTTGGGTCATCGAAGGGCTACGACCTCAGCGGAATAGCTTAACGCAGGATGATTGCGAAGGTCGCGGTGTAGTTGCTCCAGTAACAGCCCGGGCGGACGTTTTAGCCCTCGCTCTTGAGGCCTCTGTGTCCATTTGAACCGCAATCCACAGGCGGTCTGTGACATCCAACCTTGCGCTCAACCACTAGGTTGGCAGATGATAGCTGCGCGCCAGCTCTGGTGACTCCGTACTGATGTCAGAGCTAAGTACTTTGTTTCCAAGATTTTGGCTCTAAACTATTGACGCCCAAGAATTTGCTGGAGATTTTCTGCTAACTCAATGACTCCAATAGACCCACGGGAAGGGGGTGGGGTTAACCAATGAGTAATATCGGTTTCAAAGCGGAACTCCCACTCACCTTCGCACACGAAGCTACTTGAATTCTTTCTGTGCCGAACTTCGAGAAGCGGATTCTCCACCTTTCCACCGTCCAAAACGCCATCTTTCCTAGCATCCGACCTACGTCTTTCGTCACCTCGTCGCCCGGTTACGCCGATGTTACCCTTTTCTCGTAATCGCCTCCCCACTCAGCTCTGTTCCGGAGAATCTTGATGCGCCGCACTCATTCGTTAAGAACCTGTGCCGTCTTAGCTCTCGGTCTGTGTCTCGCCGCGCCGATGTATGCGCACCACTTGAAGAAAGCTGAATCCGCCACGCTGCCGGTAACGACCACGTCCCCCAAGGCTCGTGAGCTCTACCAAAAGGGAATGGCCGACTACGAGAATCTTTACCTTGAGCGCTGCAACGACGAATGGCGCGCGGCCGTCAAAGAAGATCCCAACCTCGCCGTCGCCTGGGCTTGGATTGCCTTCAACAGCAGCAATCCCCAGGAAGTGAGCGAGGCTCGCGCGAAAGCCAAGGAGTTCGCGCCCAAGGCGACCCCTGGTGAACAGTTGATGGTTGCGTGGGTTTACAAAGTGCAGGAAGGCGACTTCCTTGGCGGCATCACCGCCATGAACGACATGCTCGAGATGTATCCGCGTGACAAGCACCTGCTCTATCTCGCAGGCAATTGGCTAATGGGAGAAAACGGTAACGACCAGGCGCAACGCTTTTTTGAGAAGGCTCTCGCCATTGACAAGAATTATCCCGCGGCGCTGAACGATCTTGCCTACGTCGACGCCCGCAACCGGCAATTTGCCAAGGCCTTCGCGGCCATGGACCGCTATGTCGCTCTGCTTCCCAAGGAGCCCAATCCGCAGGATTCCTACGGTGAACTGCTGCGCATGGCAGGCAACTTCGAGGGCTCGCTCACGCACTATCGCGCCGCGCTCAAGATTGATCCTGACTTCGTGACCTCGCAACTCGGCCTCGGCGATACCTACGCTCTCATGGGCAATCAGGAACAGGCCCGCGTTGAATATGACAAGGCCATCCGCTTCGCTCACAACGAAGCCGACCGCCTCACCTACAGTATGCAGAAGGCAATGACCTATGTTCGCGACGGCAATTACGCCGAAGCCGACAAGGCGTACATCGAGATCGCCGCAACCGCCCGCGCCAAGGAACAGGGTTTGCAGGAAGCGCAGGCCCTTCGTCATTTGGCGGAGTATCAGACGGACGACAACGTCGCCTTGAGAAATCTGAAGCCGGCCGAAGACGCGCTCCATCGTCAGTTAACCATTTCGCCCTCGGATCGTGACGAAGAGATGTCGCGCATCCTTCGCGACCGTGCCGTACGAGCCGCCCGCGCCGGTGACCAGCCGCTTGCAGATCAATCTCTGAAGCAGCTCGAGGCTCTGGCCAACGGCAGCCGCAACCGCGTGATCCAGAGTTCCTGGAATGGCGCAGTCGGCACGCTGCTCATGGACCAGAAGAAATACGAAGACGCCATCGCGCACTTGGAAGAGGACCAGGACAATCCCTTCACCATGGAATTGCTGGTGCAGGCCTACTACGAGACCGGCCAGACCGACAAGCTGCACGAAGAGGAAGCCAAGCTGCGCGGCACAAACGTCCCCACCATGGAGCAGGCCTTGGTGGTCCCCGCGGTTCGCGCGAAGCGGCCAGTCATCTAGTCCCGCTTTGGATCCCGGGCTCCCGCTCGGAGCCCGGAACCTCTCGTCCAATTCCCGGCATTGGTGTACAGTAGGTGGGCACTTCGCCCCTATGAAGGCTGACACCGAGCGCCGCTCTGGAAGACGAATCGCCACCCGCGTGGCCACGCGCGTGCGCACTGCTCAAGGCGTGGATCAGACAGCCCAGACGCGCGATGTGAGCGCCAACGGAGTCTTCCTCTACACCAAGTCCCGCATGGAAAAGGGCACGGACGTTGAACTCGTGCTGATTCTTCCTCCCGAACTCACGTCCGGCGAAAAGTGCTGGGTATGTTGCCAGGCGACCATTGTCCGCGTAGAGGAAGAGGGGTCGGAGTTTGGGGTGGCCGCCCAGATCCGCCGCATGGACATCCTCCCCGAAGTCACAGTCTGATTGGGACGCACAGCGCAGCCAGGGGGCACGGTCAGGACCGTTTCAGCACCCCTCCGCCAGCGAAATTTCCCACTTGTGCACTGGTGAGTGGAAACTAGGCTGACGAATCGACTAATATATTCGTCAATCTGCGAAAAAAGGCTTCCCATTTGCACTGTGCGCCTGCAATAATGGCGGCCCTAGAATTGCTCTGGCCAATTTCAGGTTCCAGGTGGGCCCAGGTATGTTGATCGAAAAACTGGCGGCCGGTGTGGTGCAGGTTCAGACACCCATCGGTCCGCGTTATGTAATGCCATCCTTCCTTCAGCGGGTATATTTGGTGTGGATGTTCCGCAATTTCCCCATTCTTCCTCACGCCGTGCTCAGCGGACGACAGCGACGCATGATCGATCGAATGTGCAGCGAGCAGCGTTTCGCTTCCATGGCGTACTCCGACGGAATGGATGAGGCGCCGGTGATTGGAACGATCGAGCATCGTCCTCCGATCGGAGCGGACCAGTTGTCCCCGCGACGCGCGGTGGCGAGCGATGCGAGGGCTCTGGCTGCGGAAGTTCGCCAGCGATCGTAAAGTTCTTGTGCGTTGAAGGCACGGGCTCGCGGGCGCGACGGCTCCGCCTTGGAGAAAAGCTACGTCGTCACAGTCCCCGTGCGCTTGCTCGTAAGTAGGGCTCTGCCGTCGATCCTGGTGGCTGCGAAAGGCGCCGGCGAGATGCTATAATCTCCGTTCGTCCTACCAGCCAAATCCCCCACCGTGGGCGCGTAGCTCAATTGGCAGAGCAACTGACTCTTAATCAGTAGGTTGAAGGTTCGATTCCTTCCGCGCTCACCATCTTTTCAATCACTTACGCGATCTTGCGATCCGTGCGCGATCCGTTCTCTTTGCTGATTTGGGAAGGCCAGCTTTACGACCTTCCCATGTGCCTATCGCATTTCATCCGTGACTACGTAACCGTAGACATTCATCGTAGTGCGGATGTCGGCGTGACGCGTCATTTTTTGTTGAACCACTATCAGTTAACCAAGCGGCAAAATTCGGGTTCCCTCGTTTCGTGCCGGTCAAACCTGCGAGCAGAATCCAGTCTCTCGAAAGATCGATCTGCATTTGCGAAAGGGCGACAGTTAAGGTGCCGACAATTGGCCCTTGACGCCGCCCTCAGTAGAAACCGCGACTACCTGGAGTGCTTGCCCCGTAGCCTGCAGAGCGATCTGGTCCAAAAGAGTCGAGATCCCATTCAGCGCGTTCTCGGTGCACTAGGCCAAGTCCGGCGCAAACCGAGGGTGGCTGGAATCACTGCGCGTCACTGTAGATCGCAATAGCATGAGGAAGTGAGGGCTTGCTGGTAGGTCGGCCTGCTTTGGAGGCCGCAATGACAACCTTAGTATTGCACCGCCGGTCCGAGCGAGTTCCGCTGCAGTCCGAAAGAGAGCCCGCCCCTTTACCCACCCTCTTTGGAGAGGGCTACGGACTATATAAAACTCGGAAGAGCACATTTGTCCTCTCTTTCCTGTTGCACCTCGTGTCGTTCGCACTGCTCGTGGCCGCCAGCCGGTTTGTTGCGGCACATCGCCACGAGGTTCGCCAGGGGGTCATCAGTATCGTCACGGAAGTGAGCCCTTACATTTTGCCGCCATCGGCCTCCAAAGCTGGAGGAGGCGGTGGTGGCGGAGACCGCGACAAGCTGGCAGCTTCCAAAGGAGCGTTACCTCGCTTCTCCCGGGAACAGCTGGCGCCTCCGGTGGTGGTGATCCGCAACGAGAATCCCAAGCTGCCAATAGAGCCAACCGTGGTTGTGCCACCTGAAATCCACCTGCAGCTCCCACAGACTGGCGCGCTCGGAGACCCGTTGTCTTCGATTTTAGGTCCACCCTCCAGCGGGACCGGGTCGGGCGGTGGGATCGGCTCCGGCAGCGGCGGCGGGGTGGGTTCAGGACGTGGACCGGGCGTAGGCCCGGGTTGGGGAGGAGGAATTGGGGGTGGAGCATACCGTATCGGTGGCGGAGTCACCGCCCCACGCGTCATTTATGCTCCGGAGCCTGAGTTCTCCGAGGAAGCACGCAGAACGAAGTACCAAGGCACCGTGGTGCTGTGGCTGATCGTGGGGGCTGACGGGCGGACGCGCGACATTCGCGTTTACCGATCCCTGGGTATGGGACTCGATGAAAAGGCAATCGAGGCAATTCGCCACTGGCTCTTTGAACCAGGACGCAAGGATGGAGTCCCGGTGGCCGTGCAAGTCAACGTGGAGGTCAATTTCCGGCTCTACTAGCCCCTAGGCGCATATGCACGTTCATCTGACAGGATGAGCGCAGTGCGGATTGGCGGCAGAACTTGTATCCCTCTCGCGCCCCAGAGACGCGATGCGCCCGCGAGTGATGCTAGTCACTGCACCTCCGTCAGGTCGCGATGACAATAAAATGTGTAGCTGTGTTGTCCCCATTGGTAATCATTCATGACGGCTCGCCCTCGCCTCTGCCGTCCGCGACACAAGGCCGAGCGATGCTCCTTCAGCGCAACATCCGAAGGAGGATGTTATGAAATCTAAGAAAGCGCCTCAAGAGCAACAACCTGAGCCACTCCCTACATTGTTAGAACTCCGGAACGCCGATGACCTCCACTGCGATATGCAACCGTTGCAGCTCGCCATCGCCCGCCGTGCCTATGAGTTGTTTGAGACACGCGGCTGTGAACACGGTCATGACTGGGAAGACTGGTTCCGAGCGGAATCAGAGCTATTGCGCCCAGTTTCCGTTTCCATCTCGGACTCGGATGATCGGATTAGTGTTCGCGCCAATGTCTTCGGATTTGAAGATGATGAACTTAGAGTCAGCGTCGAGCCGCGCTGCATTACGATTCTGGGCAAGAAGGAGGTGAGCGTGACGGAGTCCGAAGGAGGAAAAGTAGAGTATATCGACTGGTATCCCGACCAGATCCTTAAGCTCATCGACCTCGCAACGGACGTCATGCCCGAGGGTTCAGTGGTCGAATTGCAGGCGGGCCTGCTTAAGTTCGAACTTCCCAAGGCCGCCAAGCAGAAGGTTGAAGCTGGAACCACTGCGGCTTAAATGATCATGGAAGAAAGCGAGCGCACGGGGAGGTTCAATGACGCTCAAAGATGTGCTCTTGCACGAAGCGGAACGGACGTACGCCGTCACGGAGAAGTTGTTTCGTCGTGTCGCTGACGCGGAGTTCTCTTGGACGCCTGCGACGGGGAAGAACTGGATGACCGTCGGACAGTTACTGATGCATTGCGCGAGCTTCGGTTGCGGAAAGGCCATTCAGGGCTTCGTCAGGCGAGACTGGGGCCTGCCCGAGGGCTGCCGACTAGAGGACCTGGACCCCGAACAGCACGTGCCACCCCTGGCGGAGCTGCCCAGCGTCGAAAGCGTCGAGCAGGCACTCGAACTCCTCGCGAGGGACAGGAACCTAGCCCTGAGCTGCATCGCGGAAGTGGATGAAACCGAACTGTTGACCGAGATATTCGCTGCACCCTGGGGCAGTGGAGAAGCCTCGCTCTTCCAGCACCTCCTGGGGATGATATCGCATCTCAACCAGCACAAGGGACAGCTGTTCTACTACCTAAAGCTGATGGGCGAGGACGTCAACACCAGCGACCTCTGGGGGGAAAGCACAACCGCGGTGAGTCGCACGCCGCGAGATTACCAATTGGATAGAAAGCTCAAATCGTCATGCGGAGGTCATCATGACTAATTTCGTGCGCGAGTTGTGGCGAGAGGAAGGCCAAGACATCGCTGAATACGCAGTGATGCTGGCAGTGATTCTAGTGATTGTTGTTGGCACGCTGAGGCTGATCGGCTCCAGCGCCAACACCGTATTTTCCAGTGCGGCTAGCACGCTGCAGTAGTTTGGACGCGCGAAGTTGGCATCACTGGAGCCGAACGCCGGCCGAGCACGGCAGCGGCGCCATGGAGGATGTGATGGGAGTAATGGCGAAATCTCTACTTATGGAGCCGGCTCTCCCAGTCAGCGCCCAGTTCCTAGACGCGCTCCTGGCAGATTATCCAAGGCGTGACTTTCAGGTTCGGTTGTGGGACGGCACTACTTGGGGAGCGGAAAGGCAGGTGCGCTTCACGCTAGTTCTCAAGCATGCGGGGGCGCTGCGTGCGATGTTTCTCTCGCCCAGCGAACTCGCCCTCGGAGAAGCCTACGTTTACGACGATTTCGATATTGAGGGTGATATCGAAGCCGCCTTCGACTTAGCAGACTATCTGCTTGGTCAGGATCGCAGCCTCCCGGGAAGTGTTGACCTTAGCGGGCGGCTGCAGAAGTTGTCCACTTACGATCAACCACGAGCAGGCCCCCGCCCTCTCAAGTTGTGGGGAGCCGTTCATTCCAGGGATCGCGACCAACGAGCCGTTACCTATCACTACGATCTTCCGGCCGAGTTCTACGCGCTCTGGCTGGATGAGCGCATGGTCTACTCCTGTGCTTACTTCGCTATGCCGGAACAGGACCTGGACACCGCCCAAGTGCGAAAGCTGGATTACATCTGCAGGAAACTGCGGCTGCGGCCGGGCGAGCGGCTTCTGGATATCGGCTGCGGTTGGGGTGGGTTGATTATGCACGCGGCCGCTCATTACGGGGTGCAAGCAGTAGGCATCACTCTTAGTGTGCCGCAAGCAGAGGCGGCACGACAGCGCTTGCGGGAATCAGGGCTGAACGGTCGATGCCGTGTGGAGGTGTCGGACTACCGCGACATTGACCACGACTGTCAGTACGACAAGATTGTAAGCGTCGGCATGTTTGAGCACGTCGGGGAAGCGCTCCTGCCGGAGTACTTCCGTCGAGTTTGGGATCTGTTGCGGCCGGGTGGCGTATTCCTGAACCACGGAATTGCCCATTGCGCTACGTATCACCGGCGGGGACCTTCGTTCATTGATCGCTATGTCTTTCCCGATAGCGATCTGGCAACGATCAGCGCAAGCCTTCGCGCGGGAGAACTGAATGGCTTTGAGGTGAGGGACGTTGAGAGTTTACGTGAGCACTATGCGCTGACCCTCCACCACTGGATCCGGCGACTGGAAGCTCACGCAGACGAGGTGCATCGCATCACCGACGATACTGTTTACCGGATATGGCGTCTCTACATGGCGGGCGCCGCGCATGGATTCCGGAATGGTCGAATGAACTTATACCAGACCCTCCTTGCCAAGCCGGTGCACGGTGAAACTGGTCTGCCACTGACCAGGGAAGACTGGTATCGGGCCTAGAAGCCCAACACATACGGCGAAGTTGGAAGACCGACACGCGAATGTTTTCGTCATGTTCAGGCACACCACCAGAAAGCGCTTAGGTAAGTGGACAAGCAACGGACAGGCTTTCCCGGCGCGGACCAAACAGGGCGAGATAAACCTCGCCTGCGACAAGAGCAGGCAGGTTGATTTCAGGGAGAAGGAATCTCGGAGTGCTCAATGTACGGCACGCTAATGTTAATGCGGATGGTCGCGGATATCTTCTCGCAGATCCTCCGCACCTTGTGGGCGCACAAGCTGCGCTCGTTCCTCACCATGTTCGGCATCGCCTGGGGCGTCGGCTCCCTGTTGCTGTTGGTTGGGCTTGGCGAAGGCTTTCGCTCGGGGAACAAGCGAGAAATGGCGGAATTCGGGCAGGACATCATGTTCGTCTTTCCTGGGCGCGCCCCGGTGGTGCAGGGCAGCATGCGCTCCGCCCGCAACTATCTCCTGACCTATCAAGATTACCTGGACGTTCGCAACACGGCGCCATACGTACGCGACGCCTCCCCGGTGTTGGCTCGCGATGACGTGCGCGCGGTGAGCGAGTTCGCCAGCGCGAACGGACAGATCATTGGGGTCGCGCCACAGTTCAATCAGATTCGATTCCTTCCTCTGAAGCAGGGCCGCTGGCTTAACGATCTGGATGAACAGCAGAAACGTAACGTAATTGTCCTCGGCGAAGAGATGACGAGAAATCTCTTTCCCGGGCGTCCGTCGGTGGGGGCGACCATCCTGCTCAACGGCATTCGCTTTGAAGTGATTGGCAGCGTGCAGCGCGTGGGCCGCGGCGACAACAACTCTACCAACATGCGTGGCTACATCCCCTACCAGGTCATGAGCATGTACTTCCCGTTGAAAGGAGAAAAACAACGAGGCGCCATCTCATTCATCAATTACCAGCCCCGTAGGCAGGCAGAACATCTGTTGGCGCAACTAGAGGTTCGCAAGGTCATCGCCCGCAATCACGGCTTTGACTACCGCGATGACAATGCCTTTGAGATGTGGGACACGATCCAGCAGTCCGAAATGATCGGTGGCATCTTCGATGCCATGAACATGTTCCTCGGCGGTGTGGGAATGGTCACGCTGGCGCTTGGGGCAATCGGAGTAATCAACATCATGCTCGTCTCAGTCAGCGAGCGGACTCACGAGATAGGTTTGCGTAAGGCTGTTGGCGCAACGAACCGAAGCATCCTGTTCCAGTTCTTCTTGGAGGGGATTCTCTTAACGCTGGTCAGCGGATTGGTCGGTATGGGACTGGCGACGATCCTCATGGCGGCGCTCGGAACGGTTCGCGGCCCGGAGGGCTTTGACCCGCCAAAGCTCGTGCCCATGACCGCGGCGTTGGCGATAGGCAGCCTAATGCTGGCGGGGGTTGCCGCAGGACTTTATCCGGCTCGTAAAGCTGCGATACTGCAACCGGTGGAAGCGCTTAGACAGGAGTAGTTCATGCTACGCGATACGCTTCATGAGGCTTGGACGGCTATGCGGTACAACCGCCGCCGCACCGCCCTCACCATGTTAGGCATGGCCTGGGGTATTGCTACAGTCGTGCTCCTGCTCGCCTACGGGAATGGATTCGGTCAGGCCATGACCAATATTTTTGCTAGCTTCGGCACCAAAACGATGATTCTGGTCCCGGGTCGCACCTCCATGCAGGCTGGTGGCCAGAAGGCGGGTGCGCCTCTGCGCTTTACTCTTGAAGATATTGACCTGCTGACAACGAATGTTCCCCAGATCTCCCGTATCACGCCGGAAGTTTACAAGAACGCCAGCATCCAGTACGACACCCGAACGTTCAATTTCGGAGTAGTCGGCGATCGTCCCAATGTTGTCTCTATTAAGGTCTTGGAGCCAGCCCAAGGCCGCTTCTACAACCTCGAAGATCAGCTCCAGCGTGCACGGTTCGCCGTCCTCGGCTCCGAGGCGAAAGAAAAGCTCTTTTCTGGACGTAGCGCCTTGGGGGAACGAATTCGCATCGATGGTCTGAGCTTTGAAGTGATCGGGGTCTTGCACCCCAAGATGCAGGAAGGTGACAACGACATAAACCGGATCATTTATGTGCCGTTCACCACCATGGGAGATCTCACGGACACCCATTACCTCGGCTCTATCTGGTTCAACTACGAAGTGAACGACTACCAGGGGCTGGAGCGGGCTGTCCGGGCGGTCATGGCGATACAACACAAGTTCAACCCGGCCGACCGCCGTGCCCTATTCGTGTATAGCCTGATGGAGCAGGCGCACCAGTTTCAAGTGATTACCCTCGGTTTGAAGATCCTCCTGGCGTTCATCGGGACGCTTACGCTCGGTATAGGCGGAGTTGGACTGATGAACATCATGCTGGTGTCCGTGACGCAGCGCACTCGCGAGATCGGCATGGAAAAAGCACTGGGGTCGCGAAAGCGGGACGTCTTCTTCCAATTTCTGACGGAGGCGCTCACGATAAGCCTGATAGGCGGCGTACTGGGGGTCATGCTGGCGTATCTGATTGCTCATTCGGTAGGCAGACTTACGCTATATAGCGCTATCGCTAAGCACGCGGAGGCCGGCGATATCCGCCTGCTGATTGATCCCGGAACGCTTGTTATCGCCACCCTCATACTTGCCGCAGTTGCCTTGGTTAGCGGGATGTTACCGGCTATCCGCGCCTCTCGCCTGGACCCGATTGAGGCCTTGCGCTACGAATAGAGCCCGTCCTTACCTGGAAGAAATCGTGCGATTCGGGAGAGGGGTTCATTGGCATCGTACTCGAATCGGTTCGTCAGGAACCTGAGCCGGTGGAATGTGCGTGAGAAAGCCGCAAACGCAAATCAGCGCTATGCAAGCGGAGGCCGTGAGGTTTCACAGCCAAAGCTCCAGTGACCCGCACGCTTTTCTTCGCAAAGAAATTTCAAGAGTGCCGATGAACACTCCAAGCCCACCGAAAGTTTTCAATCCTCCCAGCGCAAAGAAAATATAGAGTGTAGAGAGCTTAGCTTTGTTCCCGATCCGTATTGCGAGAACGGAGATCTGGTCCAGCAGTTGCACCCTCCCCAAGAGCATGGGCACGAACGATGAAGCGAGTCGGAGCTGGACCAATATAGTCAAAAGGGAAACAGGTGATGAGTGTTAACTCGTGACCGCCTGTTGGTCTCAGGATTTCAATGTTGCGCGGCGAAACGATTTGTGTGGATTGAACCTCATACCGATAAAGGCCTGCGTCGGTCGTGATTAGAATGATGTCGCCTCGGCGAATATGTCGCAGGGGGCGAAACAAGGTGTCACGGTGGCCAGCGAGGGCGACATTACCTACCTGCCCCGGTAGTGCGGTTTCCGGCACATGACCGACTGCTCTGCGCAAGACGTGGGACGAATCGCCCTCGGCAACCACCGCTCTTAACCCAAGGCGTGGAATCTGCAGTTGGCCAATGATGGCGCCCGGGGCCGGCAATGTTGTGCGCCTGCTTGCGTGCTCCAATGTTGGGGTTGCGGCTGCCTGATAGATGTACGTGCTAGTGAGAGTGTAGGCGACGTATGCGAGCGCGCCGATACCAGCCAGCACACAAACGCACGATACGCCACGGAGTATGCATTGAGCCGCGCTCCGAGGTCGGTTTGCCGTACCGATGAGGGGACTCACGATCCTTCGCCTCCACCTTCCGCCGAAGAATGTTTCTCAGATACAGCGGAGTAGCCTGAACGGGTTCGAACGTGAAGCTTGCCTCGCCCAGGAGCAGTCACCTGCACCTGAATCCTTCGGAATGAGCCATCATTGATCTTCTTGAGCGGGACGTATCCCAGCGTGTACTGTTCCCGCAGATCGCGGGCGATTCGGGTGGAGATGTCCACAATAGGCTCTCCAGTTCGCGGGAAGAACGCGATTCCTCCGGTGTCCCGACACAACCGCTCAAGGAGTCTCGGATTTTCCTCTTCGCTGGAGTCGCCTATCAAAACGATGGAATAGATGACAGCCTCGGATTGACGAGCAACGGCCAACATCTGAGAGTATTTGTGATGGCTGGCGTTGTCTCCGCCATCACTTATGACGATCAGAGCTTTCTTGCCGGTGTGCCCCAGCTCCAGATGATTGAGGCCGACAAGAATGGCGTCATAAAGCGCCGTCTCGCCACGTGCCGAGACCTCCGCGAGAGCGCGTTGAAGGTCTTTTGGATCGCTCGTGAACGGATGACCACCACCTACCTCGATGGAGACTTGATCATTGAAGTCCACTACGAACATCTCGTCTTGAGGTTTGCTGGACTGCGCGAACGCAGAGACCGCGGCGCTGACCTCAGGAAGCTTGCGCCGCATGCTGCCACTATGGTCGACAACGAGCCCCACAGTTACGGGAGTATCCTCCGGCACGAACAAGGTCACCTGCTGCAGCCGGCCATCTTCGTAAACGCGGAAGTGTTCCTGGCCGAGACCTGGGACGAATTCCCCCTTTCGATCAGTCACGCTCACAGGCAGGACAACCAGTTGGGTGGACACAACAATTGTGGCGAGGGGATCGGGTTCGGAGGCTCGCGGCCGCGTCTGAGAATTAGATGTAGACGCGAGCACGGATATAAGCAGGAGCAGAAAAATGCTCGAACCCGACCCACGACAATGTGAGCGGAGAATAACAAGCATCGCAAAGACCTCCTCACACCGTAGGGCGGGCATGGTTCCCGCTTGTCTGCGGACGCGGAGACTTGTCAACGCGGTTACGCCGCTCGTCTCGCCAGCAAGCTAAGACCGACACCAAGGCCGAGCAATGCCAGACCAGACAACGCAATGAGCGGAGTTACGCTTGCCGTCTTCGGCAACTCTTTGGCCTCAGCGACCGTTACCGGCTCCCTCGAAAGTTCAGGCGGAGCCACCTGGATAGCCTCGGTGAGCGGCGTTTCGCGCCGCTCGGGGGTAACGGCGACGAGCGGAACTGTCTTTAAATTGCTGGCCGTAGCTTCAGCCGTCTCGGCGGGAACGATTTCATGCGATGCCTCGGCGAGCTGCATAGCACGTGCCTCGGGGTACGCAAATTCTTGCCCGAAGTTGTCACCAGGATAGAACCACGCTCGAAGTGCGTGCGGCGAATCTCCCGGCCTTTCGTGGAACTCAATCACTGTCTCGCCAGTAGGTTCGAGGCGATAGTTCGGAATGGCGAGCACCGTTGTAATCAGTTGCGTATGATCCTCATTCCATACCTGCACAATGTGGCGATAGGCCACAGAGTCCGACAGCGTAAACGTGTATGTTCCCGCGGGCAGTACCATGCCCGGTATTTCCGTGGGTTGGCTGAACGTAAGTTTCGTTTCTTTATTCCATTGATCGGCTCGGGCTGGGGTCGTGATCATCCCTGCCAGCAGCGAAACCGCAAGCGAAAAGATAAGTACTTTTAGTATTTTCATAATTGTCTCCTTCAATCCTGTTCAACTGATCTCGTGAACGAGGCTGCAACGGTCTGGCGCACATCCACGATGCGTGCAATAACAGCGCCCCGCCCTTGTCCGGCATTCCGGAACTGCGGGCTGGCCGGACGCCGGAACAAACTTGCGGGGTGCAGACGTTCATTTACTAGCGCCACTCACATCGATTCTTAGACTCGCAGCTGTGTATTTGAAAAGTAGAAAGTTTGAGATGGAATCGGAGGTTTTATGAAACTATGACGATGAATGCGGCAGAGTGCGGCTTGCGAGGGCAGCTATCTCTTGGCTTTCGTCGCATTCGAAGGGCAGCGCATATCTGCCTCGGCATCACTCTGCTCCACACCCAAGCCTTGCAGATAGAGATCTCCCAGATTGTTTTGCGCTCCGGAATGTCCGCCGTCCGCGGCTTTCCGGTACCAGCGTGCGGCCTGGGCATAGTCCTGGTCCACCCCGCAGCCGATCTCATAGGTCATGCCCGCCAGAAACCGCGCATCACGATCACCAGATTGCGCATCGCGCAAAATCCGTGAAAAGTCATGACTTGCCTTAATTGGTTGATCGAACGTCTCGCTCGAACTGCACGTCGGCTTGGCGGCACACAGAGTACTCAGGAGGAAAACGATCCCAAAGGAAACAACGCGGAGTGTCATACCCAGCCCCAGATACGCCCTTAGATTGAGCCATACACTAGCCTCAAAAGGTGTTCCGGGTCAAAGAAAAAAAGACACTGCCGCGACGTCGGAGTGTCTGCGAACCAGTGAGAGATCCCAGACGGAGCTACACGTCCTTGAGTTGGGCTTCGTCCATCCCAAAATAGTGTCCCAGTTCGTGGAGAACGGTCTGTCGGACCTCGTGACGGATTTCGGCTTCGTTCCGGCAGACCGCCTCGATATTTTTCTGGTAGAGGATGATGCGGTTCGGTCCCGCGCAGAAGTCGAAGACGCTTTTCTGGGTGGCGGGTACGCCTTCGAAAACTCCGAGGAGCAAACGATGGGGCTTGGTGGGACCGATCTGCCCGGCGAGTCCGCGTGGTCTCTTGCGCACCCTTGGTCTGTCCTCAACAAGCAACGCGAGGTTGTGGATCCGTTCGCGGAATTCCATCGGAAGCGAATCCAGCACTTGCTCCACTAGCTGAATGAAGTGCTCGCGCTTCACTTTGCGCTCCTGTCTGATTCCCTCCACTTACTTCCCGCGGATCATGACGGGCTGCCCGCGCCTTCAGAAGCGAGGGCCTGCTCGTAGCGCAGTATTCTTCTTGCTCATTAAGCGACGGGCGTTCCGCGAAGGTTTGCTCGACACGAATCTCAATTAAAGGTCCCGTCACCATGAGAGGCAACTGGTTCACTTTGGGCCGCCAATTTCCAATTGCCCGTGACCTGAGTACTCCAGCTACCAGAATGGTCTGTAAACGCTTGACTCCAGTGGACGTGGAAGCGGATCACGGTATTGAACGGTAAACGGTGAAGGAGTTCACCGTCAACCGCTGTCCCATCACTGAGCTGGGAACAGCTGATGACTCCTGACAAGCGGGCCTTGTCGCGGAGTCATAGTATCAGCAAGATTCCGCAGAAAGGTTCAGAAGTCGAGGTGTCGTTCTATGTAGAACGTCTGGGTTCTTGCGTCTCCGTGGGTCGGCTTCGCCCCGTAGGGACTCTTCTCGCCATCTGGTTCAGAATAAAATCAAAGGGACCAGACGTTTCGTCGGGCGCTAAGAACTCACCGTGAGGAACCGTCAGGGCGGGTGACCTGCGGTCTGGTCGTCGGGACAAGGAGTACGAACTGGCCGGCGACAACGAGTTATTCGAGATGCACGCCGGCGAACGCGTGACCGCCCACTGGGGAGCTGATGGGTGCAAAACGCGCTGTGCGGCTGGTCATCCTCCGACCCGCGACGATCGGTAATGTCTTGCAACACGTCGAGTGCAGCAACGCTATTCGATGCCCAATTGTCTTTGGATTTGTTCCAGCGGCACCCCCTTGGTCTCCGGAACCAGTGTCTTCACCCAAAGCAGTTGCAAGACCATCATGCCGGCAAAAAACGAGAAAACATAGCCGGGCGGAAAGGAGGCGACCATCCTGGGGAAGAAAGTTGTGAGCAAGGCGGCGAAGATCCAGTGGGTGAAGCTGCCGAGGGTTTGACCTTCCGCCCGATGGCGATTGGGAAATATCTCGGAGATAAAAACCCAAATGACTGCGCCCTGGCCGATCGCATGGGCAGCGATGAAAGCGAAGATGCAAACTGGCACGATTGAGAGATGGTTGGCAAAGAAGGCCCAGGCGACTAGACCAAGCGAGCTGATGTAACCGAACGAGCCAATATAGAGGAGAGTTCGGCGGCCCAGCCGGTCAATCAGCCAGAGGCCGACAAAGGTGAAAACGAGATTGGTGACGCCAATCCCGATGGATTGCAGCAGCGCGGCTTTCGCGGCGAGGCCGGTTAGTTCAAAGATGCGGGGCGCGAAGTACAAAATCGCGTTGATGCCGGACATCTGGTTGAAGAACGCAATCAAAATGGCGAGCAGGATGGGTTTGCGCAGACGCCGCGTCCAGAAATGTCCGAAGGACCCTTCCGCCAAGGATGCGGCCAGAATCTGGTCCGCCTCGCCACCGATCTCAGCTGTCGAGGCTTCAGGTTCGATGCGTTGCAGGACCCGCAGAGCGGCCTCGCGATCGTCCTTTCTGCTGAGCAGCCAACGCGGACTTTCCGGAAGGCCGAAGCAAAACACGGCGTACAGTGCGGATGGAAATGCGGCCACGCCCAGCATCCAGCGCCAGGCGTTTTGGCCGATGCCGGCGAGCAGCGCGTTCGAGACAAAAGCGATCAGGATGCCAAATACAATGTTGAACTGGAACATGCCGGCAAGTCGTCCGCGATGCTTGGGTGGGGCGATCTCCGAAATGTACATGGGCGCAACCACGGTCGAGATGCCAATGCCCAACCCGCCGATGACGCGGGCGACGATGAAGATGGCGACGTTTGTCGCCAAGCCTGAGCCCACCGCGCCGACAAAGTAAAGAATACCGATCCACAGCAGCGTGGCCTTGCGTCCAAACCGGTCCGCGGGCCAGCCACCAAGCAGGGAACCAACGACGGTGCCGTAAAGTGCCGAGGCCATGGCGATGCCGTGCAAGCCGGGACTCAGACCCCAGAGAGTCTGAATCGTTTTTTCGGCGCCGGAAATAACGACCGTGTCGAACCCGAACAGAAATCCGGCGAGTGCAGACGTGAGCGACCAGAAGAAGATGCGAGCGTTCATAAGTGGGTAAAGGCGGTGCTTTTAGTGCTTCCCAATGAAGCGGTGCGATGCCCAAGAACTGAGAACTGAGAACTGAGAACTGAGAACTGCTCTTACCCTTTGGTCAGCGGATAACCCTTCTCGCGCCAGCCGCGGATGCCACCGTCCATCGAAATGACGCTGGTGTAGCCCATTTTTTGTAGGTTGTCGGCTGCGAGTGCGGAACGGAAGCCGCCACCGCAATAGAGCACCATCTCCGTGTCGAGTTTCGGCACTCGCACCTCGATGTCGCGCTCAATGATGCCCTTGCCCAGATGAATGGCACCGGGCAGATGATCTTTAGCGAATTCGCTTTCCTCGCGCACGTCCACTAAGACGAACTTTTCGCCGCGATCCATCCTGGTTTTCACCCCGTCAACGTTAGTCTGACGCACGCGTGTCTTGGCGTCGTCCACAATCTTCAGAAATCGAGGAGGATGCTGGTGGGCCATCCGAGCTCCTTTTGCACCGCCGCGATCATCCGCGCACGAATTATGCGGCCGCGATCAGCGAAGTTGCCACAACATACTACCAAGCCGCTCGCGGTTGCGACACCCGGATCGTCCGTGATCCGTCCGTAAGCTAAAGACCAAACATGAGGAGGTTGGGGATTGACGGGGTATCCGCCTGTGGAAAGGAGGTTGGGAGGATTCACCGATTGGGTGCTAGATTGCACTCAGGATGGCTCTCAGAAAAAGGTCTCCGGCTGCGGGTGAGTTTCTATTTGAGATTGATCCCCAACCCTTAGAGGAATGTCTGACGGCGCTGGGCGGGATCCCGCTGCTGGTGCGGGCGGCGCGTTCGCTGGATGTACCTGGAAGCGTGGAACGCCATCTCCGGGTGAAGCAACGGGAGCGCGGGTTTGACGAGGCTACCTACGTGGAAAGCTTTCTGGTGTTGAATGCCGTGGGCGGGGATTGCCTGGAAGACTTCGATCAGTTGCGGGAAGACGCTGGGCTGGCTGAGCTGCTGGGCCATGCGGTGCCGAGCGCGGAAGCGGCGCGGAAATTCCTCTATCAATTTCATGACGAGGAAAAGATCGAGCAAGCGCAGCAGGCGCTGGCGGCCGGACGGGTGAGTTATATCCCGGAAGAGAACCCCGCCCTACAAGGTCTGGGGCAGGTGAACCAAGACGTAGTGCGGGAACTGGGACGACGCTGCGCCGAGCAGAAGATCGCCACCCTGGATGTGGACGCCACCCTCATCGAGAGTTGGAAGCGCGAAGCCAAGCCCACCTATGAAGGTGGCACAGGATATCAGCCGGTACTGGCCTTATGGGCGGAGATGAGCGTAGTGGTGGCCGATGAGTTTCGCGATGGCAACGTGCCGGCGCACCAGCAGCTGTTGCCGGTCGTGCAACGGGCGTTTCAGGCGCTGCCGGAAACAGTCGTGGAGCGCTATTTCCGTGGCGATTCTGCCTGCCACGAGCAGAGCTTGCTGGAGTGGTTGCGCGACGAGCAGCGCGCCGGAGGACCGCAAGGCCGCATCGGGTTTGCGGTGAGCGCGCGCATGAACCCGGCGCTGCACGCCGAGATCGTGGCTACGCCGGAGGCGCGCTGGCAACCTTACAGCGAGAACAGCCTCGTGATCAAGGAATGCTGCGAAGTGGATTATGTTCCCGAAGAAACGGGCAGCCCGTATGGCGAGCCGCCGCGCTATGTGGCCATTCGCATCCGCAAGAAGCAGCAGGCCCTGTTTGCGGACGGCAGCACGGTGAAGTATTTTGCGGTGGTCAGCAATGTGTGGGAGTGGACGCCGAAGCGGTTGCTGCAATGGCATCGCGAAAAAGCCGGCACGATCGAAGCGCTACATGACGTAATCAAGAACGAACTGGCCGGTGGAGTGATGCCCTGCGGACGCTTCGGGGCTAACGCAGCCTGGCTCCGGCTGGCGGTGCTGACCTACAACGTGCTGACCGCTCTGAAGCGGCTGGCACTGCCGCCGGAGTTGCTCACGGCACGGCCCAAGCGGCTGCGGTTTCTGATCTTCAACACTCCTGGGAAATTGGTGCATCACGCGCGCCGCACCCTGCTGCGATTGGGGTGGACTTGGCAACGCTTTTCCAACTGGCAGGGCGCGCTGCGCTTGCTGCCTTTGCCGGGCTGACCCGCGATTCGCGAGAACACAAATCTCTATCTCAAGGCTCGGCAGAACTGTTTTCTCCTAGGCACGCCTTCGCACTCTCGCCAAACGTGCCATACGCCTGCCCGCCACTACTTAGCCATTTACTCTTCCCTACATCTCTTTCGGCATCTCGGCCCCTCCGTCCTCGCCCCTTCGAGTCCTTACGGACGGATTACGGATCGTGCATGGTGTCTGGCTTTCGCTTCGAGTAGCATGAACGGTGCTATGAAAGAAACAGCCCGCAGGATCGGTTTGGCGCGCGCGCTTTCGAAGTTGGGATATTGTTCGCGCTCGCAAGCTGCAGAGTTGATTCGAACCGGCCGGGTGCGGTTGAACGGCGGCATACGGCGCGATCCGGAGACGCCGGTACGCCTGGAACTGGACCGCATCGCTGTGGATGGACATGCCATTGAACCGCAGCAGAACATTTACCTCATGATGAACAAGCCACGGGGACTGGTGACGACGGCCGCCGACGAAAAAGGCCGGAACACCGTCTACGAAGTGTTGCAGAAAACTGGCGAAGCGCTGCCCTGGATTGCGCCCGTCGGACGGCTGGATAAAGCTAGCGAAGGCCTGCTGCTGCTGACCAACGATTCGGAATGGGGCGCAAAAATCTCCGCGCCCGAGACGCACCTGGAGAAAACCTACCACGTGCAAATCGGAACCGTCGCCGATGAGAAACTCGTGCAGGCAATCGTACGGGACGTCATAACTGAGGATGGCGAAGCGCTTCGCGCTACCAAAGCTCGTCTGCTGCGCTCGGGAGAGAAAAACTGCTGGCTTGAGATCATCCTTGACGAAGGCAAGAACCGGCAGATTCGACGCATGCTGGCTGCGCTAGGGGTCGAAGTGCTCAGGCTGGTGCGAGTGTCTATTGGTCCGCTGCAACTGGGCAGGCTGGCGAAGGGAAGCTATCGTCCGCTGACTGCTGAAGAAAAAGGGATGGTCGATCGCGCGATGGCGAAGGCCGAACCGCGGACTTAAGGCGTCGGGCGTCGGCTGTCCAAAACCCAAATCTGAAATCCGCAATCTGCAATCCGCAATCCGCAACCCTTTGCGCATGCTAGACTCGGCCTTCTGTCCCGGAGACCGATCGTTGCATGGCTGATCTCACTTACCTTTCGGCCGTTGTCATGGCCGAGCAAATCCGCGAGAAGAAAATCTCTCCGGTCGAGCTCGCCGAGGCCCATCTGGCCAAGATTGAGCGGCCGAATCCGAAGCTGAACGCCTTCGTGCACGTGGATGCGGAGCGGGTTCGCCGCGAGGCTCGCGCCGCCGAAGACGAAGTCGTGAAGGGCAAAGCCCTCGGCCCGCTGCATGGCGTTCCCATCAGCATTAAGAGTTCACTGGATGTCGCGGGGCTGCGATGCGAAGCCGGCACGCGACTGCGTGCGGGATACGTCGCGACGGAAGACGCGCCGCTGGTCGCGCGACTGCGAAATGCGGGCGCAATCATACTGGGCGTGACCAACACGCCGGAACTCCTGATGGCGTGGGAGACGGATAATCTTCTGTACGGGCGCACCAACAGTCCGTGGGATATCGAGCGGACGCCGGGCGGATCGAGCGGCGGCGAGGCCGCGGCGATCACTGCCGGAATGTCGGCTGGCGGAGTCGGTAGCGACGGTGGCGGTTCGATCCGAGTGCCCGCACATTTCAGCGGCATCTGCGGCCTGAAACCCACGCCGGGGCGCATTCCGGCGACCGGGCATTTCCCGGCATCGGGCGGGCCGTTTGCGTTGATCGGCGTTGTCGGTCCCATGGCGCGGACTGTTGCAGACGTGAGGGCTTTGTTCGAAGCGATGCAAGGTCCGGACGACGGCGACACCTGCGCCGCACCGGTGCCGCTGCGCTGGCCGAGCGACGAGGAAGTCAGGAAACTGCGCATCGCCTATTTCGAAGACGATGGCCGCACGCCGGTGACTCCTGAGACTCGCGTCGCCGTGAGAACCGCCGCAGAAGCCCTGCGGGGGGCAGGATTTCAAGTCGAGCCATTCCGTCCTGAAGGTCTCGAAGAAGCGCGAGTGCTGTGGAAGAAATTCTTCGTTACTGGTGGCGGAATGCTGATTCGCCCAATGTTCCACGGACGCGAGCACGACCTGAGCCCAATGCTGAAACAGTTCCTCGAGTGGTCGGCGGCAGAGCCCCCGCTTACCGGCGAGACGCTACTCGATGCCTGGATCAATCGAGACATTTTGCGTGCTAAGTTTCTCGCGCAGATGCGCGAGTATCCCATCCTGCTGTGCCCGGCAGCCGCGATCCCTGCATTTCGCCACGGGGAGCGCAGTTGGAGGATTGAAGGCAAGACAGTGAACTATCTCGACGCCTGGAGTTACACGGAGTGGTTCAATCTTCTGGGCAATCCCGCCGTAGTCGTTCCGGCGAGCCATTCTGCCGAAGGGCTGCCGATTGGGGTGCAGATTGCCGGCCGTCCGTGGCAAGAAGAACAGGTGCTGGCGGTTGCGGCTGCGCTGGAGCGAGAATGCGGAGCATGGAAGACTCCACCCATCCGCTAGATTTGCAATGAGCTAGTATTTTTGTATTATTCCACCGACAGGTTTTGCCGTGTAACTTTATCCGGCGCTATTTCAGCTACTGTGGGGCTGATTTCGCTTCAACACGTTCGAATGTCGCAACCTATGGGGGGAACTCCTATATCTGGGGGAGTCGTTGGCCGCGCGCTTGTTTGGCTCGTGTCCTTTCTGGTCATCTCGGCTGCATACCTTTGTACGTTTCCGCAGCCCAATATTCTCTATGCGGGCGTGGTGCTGCTGCACGCGTTCGGGGGAGTGCTGCTTGCGGTCCTGCTGATCCCTGCCTTTGTTCGTCTGATACGCTCGGGAAGTTTTACCTCGCGGGCGGGCTGGTTGCTGATCGCGGTGGGGGCGGTTCTAGGACTGATCCTCATCAAGACGGGTACTCCGCGTACCGAGTGGAACAAGCTTTATTTCCACATCGTGATTTCGCTCGCAGGTGTGGGGCTGCTGGTTGCCGGTTGGCTGGGCAGGCGGGCGTCGGCCAAACCGAGCATGGGCGCGGCAGCGGTGCGTGCCGCGATCTGTTTGGCCGTGCTTGCCGGCGTCGGCTATGGCGCGCGCTACATTCGTGAGAGTTGGCAGACGCGCAATCGTATCCAGAACCCGGAGATGCCTCCCGGCAGCATGAACGGCGAAGGCGACGGCCCGGAAGGGGCGTTCTTCCCCAGTTCAGCGCAGGTTTACGGCAAGCAGAAAATTCCCAGCAAGTTCTTCATGGAGTCGGACTCCTGCAAGCGCTGCCATGAAGATATATACAACCAGTGGTTCAGCTCGGCCCACCACTTTTCGTCGTTCAACAATCAGTGGTACCGCAAGGCGATCGAGTACATGCAGGACACGGTCGGCACCAAGCCCTCGAAGTGGTGCGGCGGATGCCACGATCCGGCGGTGCTGTATGCGGGATTGATGGACACGCCGATCAAGCAGATCGTTCACCGGCCGGAGGCGCAGGCGGGGCTGGGCTGCATGATGTGCCACTCCATCGCCAACGTGAAAAGCACGATGGGGCAGGCCGATTTCTATCTCGAGTATCCCAAGTTGCACGAGTTGGCGGCCACGCAGAATCCGGTGGCGCGCGCGCTGCACGATTTTCTGATCAAACTGAATCCGGAGCCGCATCGGCGCGTGTTCCTCAAGCCGTTCATGCGCGATCAGACGGCGGAGTTCTGCTCCTCTTGCCACAAGGTGCACCTGGATGTTCCGGTCAACAGTTATCGCTGGTTTCGCGGCTTTAATGAGTACGACAACTGGCAGGCCAGCGGAGTTTCGGGCCAGGGAGCGCGCTCGTTCTACTATCCGCCGAAGCCGCAGCAGTGCGCCGATTGCCACATGCCCGCGGAGGCCTCAAAGGATCAGGGCAACATCAACGGCTTCGTGCATTCTCATCGCTTTCCCGCGGCCAACACGGCGGTGCCGACCGCGAACGAAGACGCTGCGCAGCTCAAGCTGACGGAAGACTTCTTGAAGAACGGCGCGCTGACAGTGGATATCTTTGCCCTGTCGCCGGCGCAGGCTCCGCTAAAGCCCGGCGCGACCACTCAGTCTGAACTTTCTACGACGTTTGCGGTTGGAGAAGAAGCCGAGAGCAAGGTGAATGCCGAGACCAGTGGAGAAGTTGCTCCAGTGACCGCGCCGTTGAATCTGGTGCAGCCGGCGTTGCGGCGCGGCGACACAGTGCGGGTCGACGTGGTCGTGCGCACAAAGAAAGTCGGCCACTTTTTCCCCGGCGGTACCGTCGATGCCTATGACACGTGGCTCGAACTGAAGGGCACCGACGACAAGGGGCAGACCATTTTCTGGAGCGGCATGGTCGAGGACAATGGGCATGGTCCGGTTGAGAAAGGAGCCCACTTCTACCGTTCCTTGCAGATCGACGCGCACGGCAACCCGATCAACAAACGCAATGCGTGGGCGACGCGAGCGGTGGTTTACGTCCGGCTGATCCCGCCGGGTGCAGCCGACACTGTGCATTACCGTATGCTCATTCCGAAAAACGCGGGCGACAAGGTCACGCTGCATGCGCGGCTCTGCTACCGCAAGTTCACGTGGTACGGCACGCACGAGGCTTTCGCTGGCGTGCCTGACGCGAGCAAACCGAATGCCGTTGCGCCAGACTACGACGACCGTTCGACTGTATTCACGGCATCGCTCAGTGGTGTGTCGGCGAAGGAAGAGAAAATTCCCGATTTGCCGATCGTGGCGCTTGCCGAGAATGAGGTCACGCTTCCGGTAGTTGCGCATAACTCCCCTGCGGTGGAGCCGAAAACCATCGTGCGCAAAGAAGATTGGCAGCGCTGGAACGATTATGGAATTGGGTTGTTCCTGCAGGGCGATTTAAAGGGCGCCGCAGCGGCTTTCCAGAAGGTGACCGAGGCGGATCCAAATAACCCCGACGGCTGGGTGAACATCGGCCGTTGTGCGGTACAGGAAGGCGACATGCAGCGCGCACGCACGGTGCTGGAGAAAGCTCTGGCTCTATCTCCCAATCTGGCCCGCGCCAATTTCTTTTATGCCAAGGTGCTTCGCGCAGACGGGAACTATGACGGCGCGGCGGCGCGATTGCGGATGGTGCTGGCGCAATATCCGCGGGACCGGGTTGCGATCAATGACCTGGGGCGCATTCTGTTCCTGCAGCGAAAGTACGAGGATGCGGTGAAGGTCTTCCAGTCCGTGTTGGCCATTGATCCCGAAGACTTGCAGGCGCACTACAATCTCATGCTCTGCTACAACGGCCTCGGCCAGGAAAAGTTAGCCAAGGAACACGAGGCGCGCTATATGAGGTTCAAAGCCGACGAATCGTCGCAGGCGATCACCGGACCTTACCGCCAGCTACATCCCGAGGACAACAACGAGCGGCAGGCGGTGCATGAACATGTGTCGGTGGACCTGTCGAAACTTACCTCGAACCATGGAGGGACCGCCGCCCTTCGGCAAGCTCAGAGCAGGCTCTCGGCTGTCGGGCCGGGCAAAACCCGGCTAGCCTCCGCCGTTTCCGCCGGGGCCTCCAGATAATGAGGCGATCTCGCTTGCGATCTTCTCCTTCTTTCGCCCCGATGGGGCTGCTTCGGATTGCATTTCTAACCCACGGCTTGCGCCGTGGGGTGCATTCTTTTGCCGCTCTGCGGCTGGGGCCGTGGCTGGTGGTGGCCGCGATGGTAGGGCCGGTGTTGCAAGCCCAACAAATTCACTTCCGCGACATTAGCGCGCAGGCAGGAATTCACTTCACTCACAACAATGGTGCTTTTGGAAAGAAGTGGCTGCCGGAAACGATGGGACCGGGGTGTGCCTTTATCGACTACGACAACGACGGATATCCCGACGTCATTCTGATCAACGGCGATGATTTTCCGGGGCATCCGCACGGCGGGGCGACCACGCTCAAGCTCTATCACAACAACGGCAATGGCACTTTTACCGATGTCACGCGCAAGGCGGGACTTGCGATTCCCATGTTCGGACTGGGTGTTGCGGTGGGTGACTACGACAACGACGGGTTTGACGATCTCTTCATCACAGCGCTGGGCCAGAGTCATCTGTTCCACAACAACGGCAACGGCACGTTTACCGATGTCACGAAGGCCGCTGGAATGTGGGGGCCGAGCGAGTTCTCGACCAGCGCCGCCTGGGTGGACTATGACCGCGACGGCAAACTCGATCTCGTGGTCGCCAACTATGTGCAGTGGACCGAGCAGACCGATCTCTACTGTACGATCGACGGCGCACACAAGTCTTACTGCACCCCGGAATCGTATAAGGGAACTTCCGTGCGGCTGTGGCACAACCTAGGCGGCGGGAAATTTGAAGATGCAACCCAGAAAGCGGGGCTGGGCGATCCTACGTCGAAGAGTCTGGGCATTGCGATTCTCGACTACAACGGCGACGGCTGGCCCGACATCGTGATTGCGAACGACACGCAACCGAACAAGCTTTACCTGAACAAGAAAGATGGAATGTTCGAGGAACGGGGCGTCGCCGCAGGTATTGGCTTCAGCGAGGATGGGATTGCGCGGGCGGGCATGGGTGCGGATGCCGCCGACTACGATCGCAGCGGCCATGCCAGCATCATGATCAGCAATTTCGCCAATCAGATGGTCTCCCTGTATCACAATGAGGGCAACAGTCTGTTCGTTGACGAAGCGCCGCAGTCCGAAGTGGGCAGGGCAACGCTGGTCACGCTGGGCTTTGCCTGTTTCTTTTTCGATTACGACAACGACGGCTGGCAGGACATTTTTGTCGCCGACGGCCACATTGAAGATCAAATCGAGCGGGTGCAGAAGCGGGTGAGTTATGCCGAGCCCCCGCATCTTTTCCGCAATCTTGGTGGCGGAAAATTCACCGAAGTGACGACGCAAATGGGCAATGCCTTCGCCGCGCCAAAAGTAGCGCGGGCCGCGGCATACGCCGATATCGACAACGACGGTTTCCTCGATGTTTTGCTGACCACGAACGCCGGCCCGGCATACTTATTTCACAACGAGCGTGGTGCGAATCACAGCCTGCGCGTCAAGCTGGTGGGCACGAAATCGAATCGCGACGGCATCGGCGCGGTCGTTCGCTTGACGGCCGGAAGCGACAAGCAGTGGAAGATGATGCGCTCCGGGTCGAGTTATCTGGCACAGAGTGAACTGGTGCTGACCTTCGGCCTGGGCGCGCAGACCAAAGCCGACACCGTTGAGATTCAGTGGCCCAGTGGTCAGGTGGACAAACTCGCAAACATCAATGCCGGGCAGACCATCACAGTGCAGGAAGGGAAGGGCGTGATCGCCAATCGGGTGTATGGCAACGTGCCCGCGCTCAAGTAGGTGCACACGATAGTCGTTGCATGTTCAAAAAGCGCTTGTTCTTCCGAGGAGCGCAGCGAGGAGGAACTGCTGTTCGCTCCTATCGCCGCAAATGCAGATTTCTCGCTTCGCTCGAAATGACAACATCTTGATTGGTTTCAGACTGGTTGCGATCGACTGCTGAGTGTGCCTTCGTGCTCCTTTGTGGTTAAATCGTAGGCGAATGACTCCCCGAATTCCTGCCGCTCTTGTCGCTACGCTTATCGCTGCCTTTGGCCTGCTTACTCCCGAGTCAAATCCGAATCCAATCGAGGCCGCCCGCCTGAACAACCTCGGGTGCGCCTACATGAACCAGCAGCTTTTCGAGAAGGGGCTGAAGGCCTTCCAGCAGGCCGCGGAGGCCGATCCCAAGCTGGCGATTGCTCGTCTGAATGAAGGCGTTGCGTACCTGAACCTGCAAAAAGTGGATGAGGCCAAGGCCGCGTTGGAAGGTGCGCTCAAGCAAGATCCGAAGAGTCCGAACGCGTGGTATGGCCTCGGGATGCTCGCCAAGAACACGGGCGACGCGCAGGCGGCGATCGATGCATTCAAGCGCGTCATCGAGATCGACGCGAACGACGCCGACACTTGGTATTTCCTGGGAACGGCTTACGTACAGGCTAAGCAGTTTCCGCAGGCCATCGAAGCTTTCGAGCACGCGCTGAAACTTAACCCGCTGCATGCATCGGCGGAGTTTGGGCTGTCGCGAGCGTACCAGCAATCCTCCGACGTCGACCATGCCCGCGAGCATCTGAAGAAATTCCAGTACATCACGCAGAATAAGATCGCCGCGCCCATGAGCCTGGCTTACGGGGAACAGGGCCAGTACTCGCGCGCGGTGGAATCGCCGTCAGGGGTGCTGAAGGCGCCGGCGCCGATCAAGGTGCGGTTTGTGGATGCGACGGCAGAGGCGGGGATAGATATGACGACAACGGCCTCCGAGTCTCCGCTGGACATACCAGGTACGATCCCCAACTTGTTTGGCTTTGGTGCCTGTGTTCTCGACTACGATGGCGATGGCCGTGCAGATATCTTCGTTGGCGACCGCGGTAAGGAAGGCGGTCTTGCGCTATATCACAACTTGGGTAATGGCAAGTTTGAGGATGTCACGCGGAAGGCCGGACTGGATCCGACGCTGCACGCGACCAGTTGTACTGCTGGCGATTACGACAACGACGGTTTTGTCAACTTGGTCATTGGACTGGATGGGCATCTCTTACTTGAGCACAACGAGAAAAACGGAACATTCAAGGATGCGACGCAAGCCTCCGGTATCCACAGTGATGGCCTTATCGTGGGCCTCACATTTGTTGACTACGACCACGATGGGGACCTAGATCTTTACGTCACTCGTTTTAGCTGGAACCATCAGCTCAATGCCGAACCTGACATGTCGTTCTTCGCAAAGAACACCGGTAACCACGTTATGTGGCGAAATAACGGGGATAGCACGTTTACCGACGTGACAGACTCTACCGGTCTAGTGGGCACCGGTTCCGCGGTCGGTGCCATCGGCACCGACTATAACAATGACCGTGCGGTCGACATCGCGGTCGCCAGTGCGAAATCGCCAACGCTTTTTGAGAACCCGAGAGAGGGGAAATTTGATCCCCGTCAGCCGTGGTCGGTGCCCGCCCCAACCCTCACCTTCGGTGTTGCCGTTCTCGATTTCGATCATGATGGCTGGATGGACCTCGCTTTCACCCACGCTGGGGCGCCCGCCGTCACTCTCTGGCGCAACGACCATGGGACGTTTGAGCCTGTGCCGCTGCCCGTCACGGGATGGGTGCATGCTTGGGGCGTGGCTGCCTTCGACTACGACAACGACGGCTGGGTCGACCTCGTCGCCGTCGGCGAGACTAAAGACGGCAAGGGCGAAGTGCGCCTCTTCCGCAATCTCGGGCCAGATGGATTCAAAGACGTCACCGCCGACGTCGGTCTCGACAAGATTCAGCTGAAAGATCCGCGCGCCATCATCACGGGCGACTACGACGGCGACGGTGCCACCGATCTGCTCATCACGCAGAATCACGGGCCTGCCGTGCTGTTGCGCAATGAAGGCGGCAATCAGAATCACTGGCTCCGGCTTTCGCTTAAGGGACTGGCGGACAACAAATCTGCTATAGGCACGAAGATCGAAGTCTTCTCGGGCGGCAACCGGCAGAAGTTTGAGATCTACGGTTCCAACGGCTACCTGGGACAGAATTCCACAGATATCGTCGTCGGCCTGGGCGATTCCAAGGAAGCCGATATTGTGCGCATGCTGTGGCCGACGGGAGTGCTGGAGGACGAAACTCAGGTGGCGGGCGATAAGCAGCAGAACTTTCTCGAGATTGACCGCCGCGGCAGTTCCTGCCCGACGCTATTTGTCTGGAATGGCGAGCGCTACCAATTTGTGGCAGATATGCTGGGCGCGGGCGTGGTGGGACATTGGGTTGGTCCGGGTCAGCGCGACATTCCACGGCCGGTTGAGTACATCAAGATCAATCGCGGCATGATTCGAGAGAGACAAAACACCCACCCTTCCCAAAACCAGGGAAGGATGGAGCACCCGACTCTCAGTTTCCGCTTCATGGAACCGCTGGAAGAAGCGGTTTACCTCGATCAGGTGCGGTTGATGGCTGTGGATCATCCGGCGGATAGCGACGTCTATCCCAACGAGTATTTCGCATCGAACCCGCCTTACCCGTCATTCAAGGTTGTGGTCAGCCGCGACGCACGTCCCCCGGCGGGGGCATGGGATGAGCACGGCCACGACGTTCTGCCGGATTTGCTGGCGCATCGTTATTTCGGCGATTTTGCGCTGACGCAGTTTGCAGGGTTCGCCGAGCCGCACAGTCTGGCGCTCGATCTGGGTGAAGCTTACCGCGGCGGGCCGCTATGGCTGCTGTTGCACGGTGAGGTTGAGTACTTTACTGCCAACAGCATGTACGCCGCTTCGCAAGCGGGAGTGCAGGCTTTTGCGCCTTACGTGGAAGCGCTCGATCCGCAAGGCAAATGGAAGCGCGTCATCGACGATATGGGCTTTCCGGCCGGCGGCCCGCGCACCATGACCGCCGATCTTACGGGCAAGCTGCCAGCTGGCACGCGGAAAATTCGCATCACGACCAACCTGCAGATTTATTGGGACAACATACTGATCGATCGCGCGGTGCAGCCAGCTGTAACGCCGGCCTCCGGCCGGCTGTCGGCGGGCGAGACGCCCTCCGGACAGCCGCCGAGACGGTGGCGCTACGACTTCAACCTGACTACGGTGCCCTTGGTACGGGCTGACCTAGAATTTCACGGGTATCCGTTCAAGATCGAAGGGACGCCTCCGGGGAACGTGCAGTACGTGTATGAAAAAGCCAGTGCGACTGGGCCGTACACTCGTCCGTCGGGAACCTATACGCGCTACGGCGACGTGCTTCCGCTGCTAACTGCAACGGATGACAAGCTGGCGGTGTTTGGCTCGGGCGATGAAGTGCAGTTGGACTTCGATCCTGAAAATTTGCCTGCGCTTCCCAAGGGCTGGGTGCGCGATTATTTCTTTGCGGCTAACGGTTACGAGAAAGATATGGACTTCTATGCAGCGGAAGGGAACTATGTGGCGCCGCTGCCATTCCTCAGCATGGGGGAATATCCGTATCCGGCGAAGAAGGCGTTTCCGCTTGACGATGCGCACGTGAACTACTTGCTCGAATACAACACGCGGCAGATGTCGGGAAACGAACAGCGGGGGTACTGGTTCGATTATGGCGTGCCAAAATGAGTCGTGCCATCGCACGTTTATAGAAACGTTTTAATATTGACAATTTTGCCCCTTCCATAATCCAATAGCCGGACCCATGGAAACTAGCTCCGCGCCTTCCTCTGCCGCGCCCCGGCTCCGCCGCACGCTCACCCTTTGGGATTTGATTTTCTACGGCATCGTTCTTATTCAACCGATCGCGCCGGTTCCGCTATATGGCGTGGCGCAGAAGCTTTCCGATGGCCACTTTGTCACAATTATTCTGATCGCGTTATTTGCCATGCTGATCACGGCGGTGAGCTATGGACGCATGGGGGCGCTGTATCCTACCGCTGGATCGGCGTACACGTATGTCGGCAAGGGACTCAATCCGCATCTCGGATTTCTGGCGGGCTGGGCGATGATCCTGGATTACTTGCTGCAGCCGCTGATCAATACTGTGTGGATTTCTACGGCGCTGCACGAGCGCTATCTGCCGCAGATTCCTTACATCGCATGGGCGGCGCTGATTGCAGGGATCATGACCGTGTTGAATCTGGCCGGAGTAAAGTCGTCGGCGCGAGCCAACAAAGTTTTGCTGGCGGTCATGTCGGTGGTCGTGGCCTTCTTCGTATGGCTCGCGATTCGCTACTTGTGGCATGGGCAAGGCTGGGCCGGACTGCTCTCAACCGAGCCGCTCTACAATCCGGAAACTTTCAATTCGCACAAGATTCTGACCGCGACCTCGTTCGCGGCGCTCACTTACATTGGTTTTGACGGCGTCACTACGCTGGCGGAAGACGTGGAGAATCCCAAGCGGAACGTATTGCTGGCCGTAGTGCTGACTTGCATCTTTGCCGGCGTGTGCAGCGGTTTTGAGGCTTATCTGGGCGCGCGCGTGTGGCCCGACTGGCGCTCGTTCCCGAATCTCGAAACCGCGTTCATGGACATCTGCAGCCGCGTGGGCGGCGTTCTCCTCTTCAATGCGATGGGCGCGATTTTGATTGTGGCCGCCTTTGGCAGCGGGTTGACCGGGACGCTGGGAGCGGCGCGCCTGTTGTTTGGGATGGGCCGCGACGGCGTGCTGCCGCGCAAGTTCTTCGGATATCTGAAGCCCGGCAGCAGCACACCGACCTACAACATTCTTCTGATTGGTGGTCTGGCTTTTCTCGGGGCTGTGCTTCTCAACTACATCGGGAGCGCTTATGAGCATGCCGGCGAGTTGCTGAACTTCGGCGCGTTTATGGCATTCATGGGAGTGAACTTTGCCTGCTTCTGGCAGTTCTCGGTGATCGCAAAGAAGGCCGGGGGCGAGCGGCGACTCTTGCGCGATGCAATTCTGCCGCTGATTGGTTTCGCCTTCTGCGGCGTAATCTGGCTCAACCTGAATGTCATCGCCAAGACTGTGGGTGGAATCTGGTTTGCGGTTGGATTGCTTTATGTCGGATACAAGACGAACTGGTTCCGTTCCGCGCCGGTGATGATCGATTTCAGCGACTCATAGGAATTGTGTAATTTGGAAATCGGGTAATTGGGTAATTTGATTTGAGGAGGGTCCGATGCTCGGGTCCACCAACATCGTTGCTTTTGTTCCTACCAAAAACGCCGAGAGAGCGCGAGCTTTCTATGAGGGTGTCCTGGGACTGCGATTTGTGAAGGATGATGGCTTTGCGCTGGTGCTGGATGCGAACGGGATCATGATTCGGGTTGCGAAGGTGAAGGATTTTACACCGGCGCAGTTCACGATTCTCGGCTGGCAGGTGTCCCAGATCGAAGATGTGTTGCGGGGTTTGCAGAAGAAAGGAGTCCATTTCGAGATCTTCGGATTCTTCAAACAGGACGAACTGGGAGTTTGGACGGCGCCGACGGGAGACAAGGTGGCGTGGTTCAAGGATCCAGACGGGAATGTGCTCTCGGTTTCTCAGCATGTGTAAGGGAATTTTGTAACTTGGAAATCGGGTAATTGAGTAATTTGAAACCGCTCGCTGCGTGAAATGCTTACGTTTTTCAAATTACTCAATTACCCGATTACACAATTACTCAATCCTTCTACTCCGTGTTCCAGCCGATGACTTCGACTGCGGGTTTTGCCGTGCCCAACTCGCTAGCGCGGTAGGTCGCTGTGACTTCGCGCTTCTCGCCAGGCATCAGGGAAAGGTAGTTGTCTTCCCAGACTACCGGGAGAATCTCTTCTCCCTTGACGCCTTTATCGACTTTCAGGCGCACAAAGAAGGCGAGACTCTTGCTCGGGTTCTGAAGAACCACGCGGGTGATTTCTTCTTCGCCCTGGCGCTCGCTGCGGTCGGTGACTTTCAGTTTGACCTTGGGCAGTTGTGATAGTGCGGTGAAGTCGGCGTAAGAAGCCGTCGGCGTCATCCACCATGTGGTCTTGGCCCAGTCGAGAGTCTCGGGTTTGGTCGAGAGCCAGTAGAAATTCGAGCCTACGAGCTTTCCGGTCGTGTCTTCTAACCGCAACGCAACGAAGTACGTGGGGCTGAGCCCGTTGAACGTCGGGTAAGGTAAAGATCTTCGCGGTGCTGTCAGCAGGAGCGTCGACCGGATTCTCCTGCGTGAACTTCTCGGTCATGTCGAGGTTGTAGAGCTTAGTCGTGAGTTTCAGGCCCTTCGCGTCTTCGTATTGGCTGCTGACAACCCAGATCGAATGATCGTCATAGCCATAGATGGGATGCAGGGCTTCCATGGCGCGCTTGGCTCCGAAATATCCGCCGCCGGGACGCAGGTAATAGTCGTAGAGGTGCCAGATCATCGAAGGCCAGGCATTGTTGAGCATCCACTGAATCACGCCGGTGGCTTCGTATTTGTTGCGGCTGTAGGCCTCGTACATGGCGCGCACGCCTTCGTAGGTCTGCATTTGCGACTTCGTCGCGAAGTCTTGCACGTTGTCGGATTTGCCGTAGCGGTTGGCGAGCGCCTCGCTGAATACGCCGATGGTTTTGAATTCGCCGCCGCCGGCGTGATAGTTCCAAACGTCGTCGATCGGCCACATGTGGTCTTTGCCCACCATGGCGCGGATACTCTCGACCGGCGGAACGGCTGGTCCCATGCTGGTTTCCGTGTTGAAGCCATAGGCCCCGCCGCAACCTCCGGCATTACACTGCTTGCGTCCAGGTTGCCCTTGGGGAGTGTCCTGCTCCCAATACGAGGGCGCGACATATTCATAGGGACCCGTCATCTTGACGCCGCTGTCGCCCGTGATGCTCGTCTTCTTTCCGGTGGCTGACGAAACGACAGGGTTGGGCCAGAATAGTTCTTTCTCCACGTCCAAGTACATCTGCTCCACGTCGGGCGGGGGAGCGTTGTCGCTGCCATTGAGCCACATCACCAGGCTGGGATGGCTGCGCAGGCGGTAGATCTGATCGCGCAGAGACTGCTTGGCGATTTCAAAGTCAGCGGGTTGCCAGCGCGGCCAGCGCTCCCAGAAATCGCAGCAGCACCATCCCGCCATGACCAGAATGCCTTGGCGATCGGCCAAGTCGAAGAATTCCTGGGTCTCGAGTTTGCCTTCGAGCCGGATCGTGTTCAGTCCCATGTCGCGGACGTAGCGAAATTCGTCGTGCAGGCGCTGCGAATTTTCGCGCAGCATCAAGTCGGGCGTCCACCCGCCGCCGCGAATGAGAATGTTCTTGCCGTTGATGTGGAAGGCGCGCCCGCCCACCGAGTTGAAGTCGGAGGTAATTTCGCGAATGCCGAACTCGGTGGTCGAATGATCGCTGACTGCGCCGTTGGCCTCGAACTCCATGGTGAGCGGATAGAGATTCGGCTTGCCCATTTGTGTCGGCCACCACAACCGCGGGTTCGAGAAGACTAATTGCTGGAATTTATCGGGAGTGAAGGTGACGTCTTTCGCCTCGTTAGGTGCGAGCTCCACATCCTGTTCGAATTTGACGGCTTCGATTTGGCCTTTGAGTTTGCCCTTGACTGGCTGATTGGTTCCGTTCTTCAGTTGCGCGGTTACGGTAAGCTGCGCGCTGTCGTTTACAGGCGGATTGAGTTTCGAAACGACTGTGGGATAGCGCAGCGCCACTGGGCCGCTGGTGGTGAGGTAGACCTCGCGCCACAACCCCATGTTTTTGTCGGGAGGAGCGGGATTCCAGTCGACAAAGGTGATGGCGAGATCGTGCTCGGTTGGGGAATAAACCTGAACGGCGAGGACGTTCTCCACGCCGGTCTTAACGGCGTCGGTGACGTTGAATTCGTAGGTTCGCCAGGCGCCGGCGACATCGTCGGACTTGGCGATCTGCTTGCCGTTGAGAAAAATGTTGGCGCGGTAATTGATGCCGTTGAATTTCAACCAGACTGTCTTGCGTTTGTAGGAGGCGGGTACGGCGAATTGCTTGCGATACCACCACGAGACCGCGTAAGGGCTGTCGGGCGCCATCGCGATGTTGGAAAAATTCGCGCCGATAGGGTAGCTAAGTCCCGGGAAATCGCGAAGGTTCATGCCAAAGAGGGGATCGGGGAAGGTCTTGTCCTTAACCAGCGCGGCCACCACGGTGGTGGGCACAGTCACTTCATGCCATCCCCTGGCTGAAAAGCGCGGTGTCGAGATGACCTCTCCTTTAGCTTCGACCTTGGCCGACGTTTGCAGCGACCAGCCGTCGTGCAGGGCGAGCTTGGCTTCCGTGGAATGTTTGGATTGGGGCGTGTCTTCCGCTAAAAGAGATGAAGCCAGCAAGAATTGGGCCAGAACGAAGAGAGTGACTGCAAGTCGTTTGCTTGAGTTCATGGTGCTCCTGTCAGCGCGGTTCCGTTCTCGTGATTTATCAATTGGGACAAGTTCGCAGAATGCCCCGCAGAATGGATAACACTTATATTAATTCGTTTCAATAGAGGAGTTTCACGGGGGCAGCTCGGGTGGGCTGACCCTGCCCTGCGGGGAGTTATCGACCGAAGCGTTGCCGTGGCATCGGGTTCGGCTGGTTTATAATTAAAAATCGTGCTTTCCACTCCGGAGTGATAAGAAAATGATTCGATTCTTGCAGACCCAGGGGCCAACTAAGAAGATTATTCTCAGTGGCATTCTTCTCGTGATTTGTGGCGCCATGGTGATCACCTTTATTCCTGGCGGCCTGACCTCCGAACTGACGGGCACGCCCGGCAAGGGCATCGTTGCCAAGGTGGATGGCGGGGACATCAGTGCCGACGAGGTACGCCAGACCGCGCGCCAGATGGCGCAGCAGGATGCGCAGCGCTACGGTGAGATGGCAGGGAAGTTGATGCCCTTTCTTATCCAACAGGAGACCGTGCGCGCAGTCGATCAAATGATTAACCGCCAGGCTCTGCTGAGTGAAGCCGGGCGCATGGGACTGCGCGTCACGCCAGAGGAAGTGAAGGACGAACTGCAGCACGGACGCTATGCGGCGACCTTTTTCCCCGGGGGCAACTTCATTGGCCAAGTCGAATATGAAGACATGCTGCAGCGCGCAAATCTAACCCCGACCAAGTTTGAGCAGGAGGTGGGCGAGGATATTCTGTTGACCAAGTTGCAGGCTCTTATTTCCGGCAGTGCCAGCGTGAGCGAAAGCGAGATTCACGAGCAGTTCATCAAGCAGAATTCAAAGGTCAAATTCGACTACGCCATCTTGAAGCAGGACGATTTGCGCAAGGGTTCGCACCCCACCGAGGAAGAGCTGAAGGCGTTTTATGAAAGCCACAAGGCGAGCTACGCGAACTCGATTCCGGAAAAGCGCAAGGTCAAGTATGCGGTCATTGAAACGGGCAAGGCTGCAGCGGACGTCCAGGTGACGCCACAGGATCTGCGGGCGTACTACGATCAGCACCGTGACCAATACCGTATGCCCGAGCAGGTGAAGGTTAGCCATATCCTGATCAAGACTCCGCTGCCGGGGCCTGATGGCAAGGTGGACGAGAAGGGCGTGGCCGAGGCGCAGCACCGTGCCGAAGATTTGCTGAAGCAATTGAAAAGTGGCGCCAAGCTGGAAGATTTAGCAAAGAAATATTCCGAAGATCCGGGCAGCGCGAAGCAGGGCGGCTCGCTCGGCTGGATTGGCAAAGGCCAGACGGTCCCCGAATTTGAAAAGGTCGCGTTCTCACTTCCCAAGGGTGAGACCAGCGGCCTGGTGAAGAGCAGCTACGGCTTCCACATCATCCGTGTCGACGATAAGCAGGAAGCACATTTGAAGACGCTCGACGAAGTGAAAGCCGAGATCGAGCCGATCCTGAAGCATCAGAAGGGACAGCAGATCGTACAGCAGAAGGCGGATGCGCTGCTCAAGCAGGCGCGTGCGCAGGGCCTGGACGCGGCCGCTGCGGCGCAAGGTGTCCCGGTTATCACCTCGGATTTCTTCGCCCGCAAGGATATGCTTCCGGGGCTGGGCCCTGCGCCACAGTTCATGGATGCGGTGTTCAGCGAGGCGGAAAATGCGCCGCCGGATGTGGCTCCCGCATCGCAAGGCATCGTGGTATTTCAGTTGACCGGGATAAAGCCGGCGGCGACGCCGACGTTTGAAGAGATCCGCAGCCGGGTTGAAGATGAATTCAAGAACGAGCGTTCCTCGGTCCTGCTGTCGCAAAAAATCCAGGAATTGTCGGACCGGGCCAAGGCAGAGCACGATTTGAAGCGCGCAGCGAAGGAACTGGGGGCGACGATGAAGACCAGCGATTTTGTTCTGCCCGACGGCCAGGTTCCAGACGTGGGCTCAATGTCGGGACAGGCCTCCGTGGCCTTCACCATGAAGCCGGGGGAGATCAGCGGGCCGATCAACAGCGGCGCGAACGCCGTGGTTCTTGCGGTGCTCGAGAACCAGCAGCCCTCGGAAGCTGACTACGCCGCGAAGCGCGATCAGCTCCGTGATCAACTGCTGCTGGGCAAGCAGCAGGAGCGCTTCGGCCTTTTCGTTTCCAGCCTGGTCGACGAGATGACGAGATCCGGCAAGATTAAGAGAAACGAAGAAGAGATCAAGGCATTGAGTCGCAGCGGCAGCGAGCAGGGAATGTAGCGGCGGTGCCATGTCCTTTCCGCGCGCCGCAGGCATCTTGTTGCATCCAACGTCGTTGCCCTCGCGCGGCGGCATTGGTGATTTTGGACCAGCCGCTTATCGGTTCGTAGATTTTCTCGCCTCCGCTCGCCAGGGTCTCTGGCAGGTTTTGCCGCTTGGGCCGCTCGGCTACGGCAACTCGCCTTACTCCTCGACGTCAGCCTTCGCCGGAAATCCTCTGCTGATCAGTCTGGAACGCCTCGCTGAACGTGGCTGGATCGATCGATCGAAGCTCGATTCGGCCAATCTCGAGTCCACGCCCGGTTCCAAGCCCGTGGAATACGACCACGTTTTCGCGCAGAAGATGCCGCTGTTGTTTGAGGCGGCGCGGACTTTTCTGCGCTCGGCCTCAGGCGATGCGTTGAAGAGATTCGAGAGTTTCCGCGCGAAAAATGTCTGGTGGCTGGACGACTTCGTTCTCTTCGACGCGCTCCGCGCCCGGCACAAACTCAAGAGCTGGAATCAGTGGCCGCATGATCTCGCGCATCGGGAGCCGGCTGGTTTGGAGAAAGCTCGTCAGGAACTGGCCGACGATATCGGGATTCGAAGCGCGCTGCAGTTCGCGTTTTACGAACAATGGCGGGCGTTGCGACGCTACTGCTCGGAGCGGGCGATCCGCATCGTGGGCGATGTCGCGATCTTTATGAACCACGACAGCGCCGACGTTTGGACGCATCGCGAACTGTTTCGCCTGAACGCGAACCTGGAGCCGGAAGTGGTGGCCGGCGTGCCTCCGGACTTCTTCAGCAAGACCGGACAACGTTGGGGGAATCCGCTATACCGCTGGGATGTGATGAAGGAAAGCGGCTATCAATGGTGGATTCAACGGCTGCGCTGGGCGACAGAAAACTGCGACTACATCCGCCTCGATCACTTCCGGGGATTCGACCAGTTCTGGGAAATTCCGGCCGGTGATGAGACTGCGGTGAATGGCCGCTGGGTCGACGGGCCGCGCGACGACCTGTTTCTGAAGCTTCGCGAGGCTCTGGGCGGCTTGCCGTTCTTTGCGGAAGACCTGGGCTACATCACTCCGGAAGTGCACGCGCTGCGAGACAGGCTGCAGATCCCAGGCATGGCTGTGCTGCAGTTCGGCTTCGGGGATGAAGGCGCACACATGTACCTGCCGCATCGCGCCGAAGGCAAAGTCATCTATACCGGCACACACGACAACGACACGGTGGCAGGCTGGTGGCATTCCGGCGCGGGGGAGCACGAACGTCGCAACGCCGAGGCCTATTTGGGACGCTGCGAGGATGGCATCCATTGGGCCTTTATCCGGGCCGCGCAATGCTCTGCGGCGAGCCTGTGCATCGTTCCGCTGCAGGACGTTCTCGGGCTTGGCAGCGAGGCTCGCATGAACACTCCCAGTCTGAATGGCGGCAACTGGCGGTGGCGTTTCGAGCAGCAACAACTCAAGAGTGAACTGGCGGCGAAGTTGGCACATCTTGCCGAGTTGAGTGATCGTCTTCCCCAGCCATTTGCTGTGCCGTCGGATGCGAGCTTTGCCGCATGACGATGGCCCGCGATGGTCGTTGACGATCCTCCGTCCGGTGGCGCAAGGTGGCATGCGACGCGGTTTCAGATCTTGAGACCTCATCGATCCCCCGACGCGATTGAATGGTTACTCCCATTTACTTTCCCGCTTCCCCTACTTCCATTTCATCACCTGTTAACTTGCGCTTCATGCTGGCGCAATGGGATTGCGCTACTCGTATGAAATGCCATCAGACCGGTTGGATGTGGATCAGACGCCGCCCGGCGTGTTGTCACGCGTTGACGAGTTCCCGGGCCTGGGAAAGTTTGCCCCTGTCGGAAAGTTAAGGGATCTGTATCGGCGGGTGCAACTATCGCCGCAGGGATTTCGTCTGGAAAACCTGCTCGCCGAGATGCGAATCGAACTGCGTGTCGGTGCGGCCGATCAGGCGCGGATTCCCGCGAGTGGTCCCGTTATAGTCGTGGCCAATCATCCCTACGGCGTATTGGATGGTGCGATTCTCACTGTGCTGCTGACTCGCACACGGCCCGACGTGAAGGTGTTGACCAATTTCCTGCTGGGGGACATACCAGAGTTACAAGAGCATTGCATTTTTGTGGATCCTTTTGAGACAGACCGATCGCTGGAGTCGAACCGGCAAGCTCTGCGAGAGGCTTTGGCCTGGTTGCGGCAAGGCGGCATGCTCGCGATGTTTCCGGCCGGCGAGGTGTCGCACTGGCAGATGCCGGCGGCGCAGATTGCCGACCCGGCGTGGAATGATACGGCCGTACGGCTGCTCCGCAGGACTGGAGCCACGGCTCTGCCCGTGTATTTCTGTGGGCACAACGGCGTTGGATTTCAGCTGATGGGTATGTTTCATCCCAAACTGAGAACGGCGTTTCTGTTGCAGGAGTTCTTGCAGCAGGAAGGGAAGACCGTGGAGGTGCGTGTGGGCAGCGGCATTTCGGTGGAAGCGGTGGCCGCAATCGGCGACGATCGGAAAGCCATTGAGTATTTGCGGTGGCGGACTTATTTGCTGACGTGGCGGAACAAACCCCCGGAAGCGTCGTGGCCGACGGCATTGCGATCGCGGCTTGCGTTCAAAATTCAGGAGCCAGTGGCGGCCGCCCTGCCGCCAGACTTGCTGGCGGAAGAAGTGAACGGACTGCCGGAAGACCGGTGTCTGGTGGAGAGTGGCGATTTTGCTGTCTACCTGGGAACAGCGCGTGAGATGCCGCAACTCTTGCAAGAAGTAGGCCGCCTACGCGAGTTGACCTTCCGCCGGGTTGGCGAAGGAACCGGCAAAAGCCGGGATCTCGATCTCTTCGACGACTACTATGGGCACGTTTTGTTGTGGAATAAGACGAAGCGGGAGTTGGTGGGAGCGTACCGCGCAGGCAGCACGGCCGAGATTTTGGCGGAGTGCGGAATCAGTGGACTCTACACCAGTACTCTCTTCCGCTATGACGCGAGAATCTTCCTGAAGCTGGGGCCGGCGCTGGAACTAGGGCGCTCGTTTGTGCGGCCGGAATATCAACGGCAATACGCACCGTTGCTGCTGCTGTGGAAGGGAATCGCTCGGATGGTGGCGAGGCATCCGAAGACTCCAGTGCTGTTTGGAGCGGTCAGCATCAGCAACGACTACAACGAGGCCTCGCGCGAAATGATTTACCGCTTCTTTGAAGCACGCATAAGAGAGGATGAGCTGGCAGGATTGATCGAACCACGACGCCCCTTTCGTCCCGGCCTCCTGCGGAGATGGGATTGCCGCGGAATGTTGCAGGCCTTGCGCGATCTGGAACAACTCTCTCAGCCCATTGCGGATGTGGAAGCCGACGGCAAAGGTCTGCCGATTCTGCTGCGGCAATATGCCAAGGTGGGCGGCAAACTGGTGGGGTTTAACGTCGACCGCAAGTTTTCCAATGTTCTCGATGGCCTGGTAGTGGTGGACTTGCGAAGCACTGAGCCGGCGGTGCTGGAGCGTTACATGGGGCGCGAAGGCGCAGCCAGATTCCGGCGGTTCCACACAACGAGGGCATCTCAGTGATCGTGGCATGGCTCATTCCGCCCTGCGAGGCCGAGTAGTATCCGCCGGCAAGACACAAGCCTGGGCAGCATCTTTCAGTGCTTCTTCCAGGCTTTGACCCAGAGTTGCGAGCGCTTCCTGGTTCATCAGTTCTTGCATGCGCTCAAACAGCAGGCGTTCCTCCTTGCGAATATGGGCGGCCAGATGCTGAGCGAATGCATGCACGTCTGTTGTTGACATGGCGTGTGCTTCTGCTTTGGCAAAGCTTTCGCGGAGCATGAAGTGATCGAACAGCAGTTCCTCTACGAGCGGGTTCAATTCCGGAAACCGCCGCGCCGCCGGGAACAACACGTTTTCTTCTGCCGCGAAATGAATTCGTATTTCGGCCTGAAAATGCTGCGCGATTTCCGCTTGCCATGCGGCCAGATCGGCGTCGCTGACGGGCGACGCGCGATCGATCCGAACACACAAGGCCAAGGCATGCTGGTGCTGATGAGAGAGCGGAATCAGATTTCGGTCGCGCAGCATGACGGGTCTCCCTCAGGAGTTCGCGCTCGCCAGTCCGGGCACGGAAGGTTCTCCCTCCGTCTCCGCACGTTCGGCGGGGCGCACAGTCAGCCAGTCGGTGCGGACGCGCTGCCATTCCTGGATCAGCATTCCGTTGGCCTCGAAGAAGTTGCGAATGCGATAACGTTCCCAGCCCGCGATTTCTTCGAGAATCGGCGCCAGTACGGCGAGAGCACTCGTGCTTAGCACGGTGCGTTTCGCGATCTGCGAAACGTCCGCCGACTCCGAGACGGCAATCGTGAGTCCGTCTCGGGAATTGATGTGCAGCATGACGTGAATGTCGGAACTGCCGTCGCCCGTATAAATCACGTGATCCGGGCCGGCGACCTGCTGCAGAAGCAGATGATTCAGAACCGCGACTTTGCCATAGCCGGCGGTGGCGCGCACGATGGTATCGATCTCGCCAGAAGGCTTGTATCGAAACTCCGTGCCGAAGATGTGATCGGGCGGAACGATATCTTCCAACGCAGACTGAATAACTTCCACAGGAGCCGCGGATAGAACATAGAAGTCGAACTGGTGGCCGTCTATGCCGGATTCGAGAAGGTGGTAGAGAAGCTTGATGTCTCCCTTGAGGCGAATTCGCTTGCCCACTTCGCGAAGATGTTCTTTCCGAACTTTAGCTTTGAACTCCGGATCATGCAGCAACAAGTAGGCGAGTTCCGCCCCTTGCTGCACCAGGTTGATCTTGGCCATTCCCTTGGCTTTGCGCTCGAACTCCTCGGTGGGAATGCTGACCAGTTCGGCGAGTACGTAGCCGGAATCGTTGAAGGTGAGCGTCTGGTCGAAGTCGCTCGCGAAAATGTAGCGTTTGAGAGGGTTATCTGCCATATGGCTATTCGATTCGCCTCTGGGTTCGACGCCCCATAAAAAGAATTGATTGGGATTATATGCCTGCTTGGTTAACTCGTTGTGAATAAAGACATGGCCTTTTGCGCGCGAGTTTTTCGCTCAGAGCAAGGCTTCGATCCGGACAAAGAAAACCCACGGAGCGCGAAGTTGCCTGCATTGACAACGGCGGTGGAAGCGCGCCTTTACTAAATTCGTGGCCGCGTCCAGAATAGAAGGTCCGGCAATAAAGGTTCGGCTCTCGAGCCCGAGCTAGCTGCAGCCGGATTTTTCCAGCAGGTCGAAACTAGAAAGAGGAGCTCTCATGGCAGTCGTGACAGGCGAACTCATCCGAGCGATGAATTATGTGGAAGACATCACGGCGACCTTGCGCCGAATCTGCATTTATATTCCCGGTATGAACGCGGAGGAGCGGAAGCGACTGGCGGAATCTTTGCGCTCGACAGTCACAGCCGTCAATTCAGCGATCGCGGATCTGGAAAAGGCGGAGAAGTAGGTGAGCCAGGTCAAGACGATTGCTGTGATCGGGGCAGGGATCATGGGGCGTGGCATCGCGCACGCCGCGGTGCTGGGCGGGTATCGCACCATTCTGGAAGACTTGCTGCCTGGTGCTCTGCGCAAGGCAGAGACCGAAATTCGCGCCAATCTCGACAAAGCTGTGGAGCTCGGCAAAGTGTCGGCCCCCGACGCGGACTCGGCGTTTCGGCGGTTGGAGTACGCGGGTTCGGTCGAAGAGGCGGCGCGCGAAGCCGACCTCGTTATTGAAGCCGTTCCGGAAGAAATGGAGTCGAAGATCGAGATCTTCACGCTGCTCGACAAGATCTGCCGGCCTACGACAATGCTGGCGTCGAATACGTCGTCCCTCAGCGTTACGGAGATCGCCAGCGTGACCTACCGCGCGAAAAAGTGCGTCGGCATGCACTTCTTCAATCCCGTCCACAAGATGAAGCTGCTCGAAGTCGTTCGGGCCTTGGAGACGGACGATGACACGCTGGCAACTGCGGTCGACGTGGGTAAGCGCATGGGCAAGGAAGTTGTGGTGATCAAGGAATCCCCCGGCTTCATCACCAGCCGCATCAACGCCATGATTGGGAATGAGGCGTTCTACATGCTGCAGGAGGGGATCGCGTCGGCGGCGGATATCGACAAGGCGCTGAAACTGGGGTTGAACCATCCCATGGGGCCGTTCGAGTTGGTGGACCTGGTGGGACTCGACACGCGGCTGAGCATCCTCGAGTATCTGCATAAATCGCTAGGAGAAAAATATCGCCCGGCGCCGCTGCTGGTGCAGTATGTGAAGTCGGGCCGGCTGGGAAGGAAGTCGGGACGCGGAGTTTATGAGTATCCGGAAGCCGCCAAGCCAGAAGCGCCTGCTAGACCCTAACTGCCATTTCAGCTAGCGCCGCCGGGCTTCGCCCCGGGGGACGGCCGAGGCGGCCATCGCCACGTGGTCTCAGGTGGACTGGGCTTTCCGGGCGAAACTCAAGCCCGCAAGCGTCGAAGCTCTTTCCTGTTCGACTCCTTTACTCGCAACCAACACGTGAAAGCTTTCGCCCATCCCTGCTGGCGTGACCAGGTGTTTGAGTTGCAGGGCGACCTTGGCGCGCTCCTGCGGCAGTCGACATTCCTCAAAGGCGTCGGCAAATTCGTTTGCCTCGCCAATGCCTAGCAGGAACTGCGATTGTGTGATCAGCTTTTGCGCCCGCATGCCTTGTTTTTCGGCGACAGCCGCCAGAGCCGTGAAGTTAACGTCGGCGGTAATGTCCTGCTCGCCTGGCGCTTCGTACGGGTTGGCGCTGACCGAGTGCTGCCGAATGGCCTTCAACGTTCCGCGATGGCGCCCGGCGAGTTGTTCCTCGCGAGTGTAGCCGTAGTCGATCACGACTACGAATCCGCGTTCGAGGGCGGCTGCGGTGCTCATGTGCAGCTGCGATTGGAGCGAGACTTCGACGCGTTCGCCGGGATCGGGATGGATCGAGTAGCGATCGAGGAATTCCAGTTCCTCTTGTGAGGGTGGCGCCCAGGTTTCAACGAAATGGCCGTTGCGGGAGTCGATGCGGAGGGATCCCTCCGACCTAATAACCTCGACCGGCAGGGCATCGAAGAACTCGTTGGCAAAGACGATAGGAGGCGTGTTTGCGCATGCGGATTCGACGACGGGTGGATTCTTTCGCCCCTCCGGGGCTTGCTCATCGTAGGGAAGGGACCCACGGCTGGCGCCGTGGGTTACATTCTCTCGCCGCTCCGCGGCTGCTGACAGACGATTTCCAGCAGCGGCGTCGAAGGAGGATGAGGAATTAATTTGTGCCTTTCCCGCGATAAGGTGTCGGCCCAGGACGACCTCGATTCGTTGACGCAGCGCGGGCGAGCGTTCTTCGAGGACATAACGCAGAGCATGAAAGAAATCGGGAAACTTCTTTTCCGACCAGTCCAGAACGTCCTGCGCGAAAAGGCCCCGGCCAGGCCCGAGCTCTCGCAGCGTGATGTGGTCGGGAGAGCCAAGCACGCGCCACATCTCGTCGAATTGGCGCGCCAGCAAGCGCCCGAAGACCGCGTGCACGTCGCTGGATGTGTAGAAGTCGCCGGCCTTGCCGAATTGCGCAGCGCTACGTGAGTAATAGCCGAGTTCGGGATCGTAAAGGCACAGTTCCATGTAGCGCGAGAAGGGAATCGGTCCGCACGCGCGGATCTCCTGCTCGATCCTCTCGCGAAGCGCGCTCACAGTCCCTTCCGGTGGCGGTCGGCGCGGTCTTGCGGCGTGCGGATGAACATCTCAACGAAATAGTCGTGGAGAGCGTCATAGAGCTGCCGCTGAAAGCTCCATTCGAACTGCGGGTCGTCGAGATCGCGGGGGTGGAGGTCGAAGTAGTAAGTGTGCACAGGAACGGATTCATCTTTGAATCTGATGATGACCTCGACGCCGTCACCTTTCGCGCGCGCGGAAAAGGTGAGGAGCGGGTGTTCATATAGTCGCAGTTGAGCAACGACGCGGTCGAGACGCGAGTGGGTGGCTTCAGGCACCTCGCGATTCTAACGGACCGAACAAGAAGTTAACCACAGAGGCACAGGGGGTTCACAGAAGACGCAGCGTTTGCTTGCTATTCGTAGCGCAGCGCTTCGATCGGATTCAGCCGGGCGGCCTTGATGGCCGGCAGCATCCCACTGACGATGCCCACGAAACTCAGAATCGCCGTCGACCAGAGCAGCGTGGCGGAGTCGATGTACAAGTGAATATCCCCCTCGCTGGCATTCTCTTCAAACGCACTCCACAGGGTCAGCGATCCGACAGACCACGAGACCACATAAGCCAGGATCACGCCCAACAGGCCGCCCAGAGCGGTGATCACCATGGCCTCTGCGAGAAACTGGAACAGAATGTGCCAGCGATGCGCACCCAACGCTTTTTCCACGCCGATTTCGCGGGTGCGCTGGGTGACCGATACCAGCATGATATTCATCAGGCCTACGCCGCCGATGCCCAGTGTGAGCAGGCCAATAAAGCCCAGCAGAATCTTGATCCCGGTGGAGATCACCTGCAAATCCATGAGGTCGGCGAACACGTCGAAGACAAAGATGGCGCGCTGATCCTTGGGATTGAATCCGTGATGGAAGGCCATGGAATCGCGCACAGCTTTCACCACCTTGGCGTGGTCGCCTTCGTATTCCATGACAACCGCGCTCAAGTAGTACGTGTTGATCAGATCGCTCATGGCGCTGAAGGGGACGTAGACGTGCTCGTTAATGTTGTCGTCCCCATTTTGGACCTGATGCTTGAGTACGCCGACGATCTCGTAGGAAATGCCGTCGAGGCGAACATTCTCGCCGAGCGCGTTCTGGCCGGAGAACAGCTTCTTCTTCGCGTCGGATCCGATCACGGCGACGCGGGTGTGAGTGAAATCATCGGCCTCGCTGAAGAAGGTTCCTTCCGCGACATCCATCTTTCGCATGCGGCCGTACGAGGCATATACGCCGCTGACGCCGTAATTGGCGCTGCGCGTGCCATAGGCGACCACGCAATTCTTGAACGCCTCCGGCGAGACGCGCTTCAGCAATGGAACTTCGGCGCGGATGTAGTCGAGATCGTTCACCGTGAGTCGAACTTGCGTTCCGGCCTTGGTGCCTCCAGCCTGCAACTCGGTGCGGCCGGGAAAAATGAAGACGAGGTTGGTGCCGAAGGAGCGGAAAGCGGACCACAATCCGCGTTCGAAGCCGGTGCCATAGGCAAGTAGAAGAACGACCGTCGCGATTCCCCAGGCCATACCGAGCATAGTGAGCAGGCTGCGGCGCCGGTTGTGGCGCAGCGCGTTGTAGGCTTGGGTTGCGAGATCGATGATCATGAGAGTTCGCTCTTAGCTTTTGGCTTTTAGCCGTCGCTCTGCATCTTCAAACTGTCGATCCGTACCGCTAATCCTTCCGTGGGCCGACGGGATTCTCTCTGGCGGGACAGCCGAGGCGGCGGTCGGTACATGGTTCATTCTTGCCTCAGCGCTTCTACCGGCGGCAGCAATGCTGCTTTGCGTGCCGGATACAGGCCTGCCGCTACGCCGGCGATGGCCAGCGAGCCGATCGCGGCCAGGGCCGACGCCGGGATGATGCGCGGCGTATCAAAGCCCTCAGGCGACGGCAACATCGCCAGCAACGTTACGAAACCGGTTGCGATGGCTAATCCGATGCCGCCGCTGAAGGCAGTGAGAAACGCTCCCTCGATGAAAAATTGCGTCAGGATGGCGCGGTAGGTTGCGCCCAGCGCCTTGCGCAAGCCAATCTCTTTGGTTCGCTCCGTCACCGAGACCAGCATGATGTTGATGATGCCGATGGCCCCCAATCCCAGGGTTACCACGCCCACCACACCCAGGAACCAGTCCATGGCATCGAAAATCTTTCCCACACGCTTCATGTTTTCGATCGTGTCCCAATCTTCGAAGGCATCTTGCAGCTTGGGATTGAAACCGTGGCGGCGCGCGATGATGCGATGAATCTCATCCTTGGCCTCGGCGTGCAGATCCTTGGTGATGGGCCGATAGTTGAGGAACGAGATCGCATCCTCGGAATTCGCCTTAGTCAACGGGAACAGATCGCGCATGGTTTCGATCGGAATAAAGATGCGTGAGTTGGTGCCGTTATTGCCGTCGCGTCCTACCTTCGCGACCACGCCGACGACGTCGAAGTTGATGCCGTTCAGCAGAATCGTAGAGCCGACGGCGGGTCGTCCCGGAAACATGTTCTTGAGCAGTTCCCAGCCCACCACGGCCACGCGGCGGCGTTCCAGGTTGTCCTGGCTGTTGAACCAGCGGCCCGGTTCCACCGGGACAGTACGAATCTGGTTGTAGTCGGAGGCGACGCCGAACACCTGGCCGTTGGTCGATCCGTAGTCGCTGACTGCGCGGATGTCCTCGCGATTCAATACTGGCGACAACGCGCCCACGAACTGAGCCTCATTGCGGATCGCCAAGTAATCTTTATAGGTGAAGTAATAGGTCTGCCCCGACTGGGTACTGCCCTCGACGGCAGGAATCCGTCCGGGAAACATAAACATGATGTTTTGTCCGAGGGTCGCGAGTTGTTTTTCCTGGCCGCTGCGAAAGCCTTCTCCCAAACCCACCAGCAGCAGCAAGGAGCCTACTCCCCAGGCGATTCCGAACATGGTTAGGAAGGAGCGCAGTTTATGCGCCCAAAGGGTCGACAGCGACTGCTGGATGATGTCGAGAAGCATCCGCATAGAGATATGGCAGAATCATGCCCCCACGCCTCCGGGGAGGGGCGTGGGGGCACCCGGGTAACGTTCAGGCGAGGGGTCTCAATCCCGCCCAACCATCTGATCAGAGATACGCAGCCGGGTTCGGTAAAGTTCCCTGCTGGCATGTAGTTACTTAGACCCTGGAGAGGAGAAAAAGGTTAGCCGCATGAAAGATTTCCATGCTGGGGGTGCTGGGCTGGGGATGAAGTTTTGGGTCAAACCTGCCGATATCTAGGGGAGATCGCCCGACAGAATTGCGCGGAGGTAACGGCATTGTCTTATTAAGGATGTTCTGAATGGAGGTGCCTTTGCCAGCCGAAAGTGTCTGCACCCGCCTGTCGAGTACGTGCTGAACACCGAAAAGAAACTGGTCGTCGTAAAGTTCGGAAAGACGCTAACCGCTGGAGATATTGAGCGGTATGCCAAACTGCTGCAGTCGAATCCTTCGTTCCAGCCAAACTACTCGGAAATCGTGGATCTGACTCAAGTCGAAGAACTTGACTTGCAGGCCGACGAATTCCTGAGATTGGCCGACGAGATCGATCCTTTCTCCCCTGAAGCCAATCGTGCCTTCGTGGTGCGAGACTCAGTCCAGAACCATGCTGCCCGCATGCATAAGGTCCTGCAGGTGCAAAGGAACATCGAGATTTTCCGCTCTGTCGAAGACGCGGAACGGTGGATTCGGAGGTAACGCTCCGCCAGCAAAGCGGCAGCATCCTCATTCAGATGGTCGTCCGTCCGACCTTCGGCCACTGCTCTTCGCCCTACTGCTTTTCCTTCGGCCGCTCGTAGGCCTTTTGCAAATATCTCCGGGCTTCTTCGAGGGCGCCGAAGGTGTTGTCGTTGGTCTGAAGGGCCTGGCGGTATTCGTTGACGGCGCGTTCACGCTGGCCCGTGATATCGAAAATCTTGCCGAGTTGGATGCGGCTCCAGACTTCAGTCCAGCGCGGCTCGCCGTCGCCGTTGATGGACTCGCGGTAGGCATTGGCCGAAGACTGATAGTTTCGCTGCAGGAAGAAGACTTCGGCGATGCGATAGTGGGCGAGAGAACTGTTCTTGTTGAGGTCGAGCGCCTTGTTGAACTCGAGAAGCGCGCCCGTCAGATCTCCCTGTTGCTGCATCGCCTGCCCGCGCAGAATGGAGGCCCGCAACTTCACATCGCTGGAGTTGGTCAGCACATGATGGTCAGGATCGATCGAGATGCGGCGAGGACGCCCGAAGGTTTCAATCGAAAAAGGCGAGTTCGTGCCCACCACTTCAATGCGCTGGCTTTCGGTTTTTCCGTCGGTATCAATTCGCAGGTCCACAGGCATGCGGAACAGGTCGAGATCCTGGGAAATTTCGCCGGTGACGCGGAATCCCGGAGACCTTTCTTGCTGGGCCTGCGATTCCTTAGCATAATTGCCGCCGAGACGGTAGGTGGTGTACTTCAACTTGAACTCGGGCGCGCCGGTGGAATCCAGCCACTGGGAGAAGAACCAGGTAAGTTGGCTGCCATAATTTTTCTCGGCGATTTCGCGGAAGTCGTCTGTGGTCGCCGACTTTCCGGCATACTGCGCGGCGAATTCGCGCATCGTCTTGTTGTACTTGTCCTCACCCAGTACCCAGCGCAGCATGTGCAGGATCATGGCGCCCTTGTCGGTCGCCAGCGACTGAAATTCGGTGGAAAAGAGGTCGAGCTTGCTGGCGCTGGAGAGCGGCACCGTGTCGTACGCCAGGGCGCCGACCGACATATCCTTCACCGCTTCTTCCAGACCCGCGGCTCCGGCGGCGTTCTCCACGTACATCGCTTCCGAATAGCGGGAGAAGCCGTCGCTCAGCCACCAGTCGTCTTTAGTCGCGGGACTGACTGAGACTCCCCACCACTGATGGGCAATCGCATCGGCCAGCAGACGATAGTTGGTCTTCTCAGTGATGGAAGGCCCGGCCATGCCCGCAATCTCCGGTGCCCAGAGGTAGGGAAGGGTGTCGCCCGGCAATTCCACGACGTTGAGCTTCTGCGAAGGCGGCAGGCCGTAGAGGGTGAGGAAGTAAGTGAACTCCTGCACCGCCGTTGTTGTATACGTCGGGGCCAGGCTCTGATGCGTGGGCTTGAAGAAGACGTGCAGGTCCATGCCGGCTTCGTCGCTCTTGTACTCCTGAAAAACTCCGGCAACGATCGTGCCCGGGAAGCTGGGCTTGGTGGAGACAAACGTAAAAGTCTTGGTCGGCAGAACGCTGGCATTGGGCTTCTTGGAGGGCGGGGTGTCACGGACGGTGGCTGTGCCGCTGCCGATCACGAGCATATGCGCGGGCACGGTCACGCTGATGGTCGACGTGAAACGGTTGATGCCATAGCCGCTGACCGGAAACCAGCGTCCGGCATAAAACAGGAAGCTCGTGTCGTCGCCGATATACGCCAACTTAAGGCCGGGCACGGGACTGTTGTCGGCGTTTTCCAGTGTCCCGTCGTACTCGAAAGTCAGGGTGGTGGAGGCGTCTTTGGGCAAGCCGGCGGGCAGCGGCACGCGCACCGTGGAATCCTGCGTCACGCGCTCGGCCGACAGGGGCTGGTTCTTTTCGTCGAGAACCTTGGTGACTCGCAGGTCATTGTGCAATTCGAAGACCGCGACGCTCAAATCCTGCAGGGCCGTGAATTTGACTTTGGCGCGAGCCGTAATTTGGTGGAGATGCGGTTCGAGTTCAGCCTCGATCTGGTAGTCATCCACGCGCAGGCGCGCTTTTTCCGCTGCCCACGACGGGATCGCGAGCAGAACTACAAACGACAGGGTCAGGGAACTCGTAAGGACGCTAAGAGCGCGCCGCGGGCGAATCAACATTCAGGAGAGTCTCCAGGAAATGATAACCCATTTCCTCTGATGAAGATTCTCACGCAAAAGATGCTGGGAGCACAAGGCTTAGGAGCAGTATGTTCAGTATTTTGTCATTTCGAGCAAAGCGAAAAACCAGCTTTTTGCCGGCGCAGGCAAACAGCAGGTTCCTCGTCGCTTTCGCTCCTCGGAATGACAACCGGCAACGGGCTACCTGAACCTAGCGTTTAGGAAGCAGCGCCAGGATGATTTCGGCGGCGCGGTCCGCCGGGTTCTGAGGAATCCCAGAACCGCCCCCTGAAGGCCGAAGAAGGGCCTTCACACGGGCCAGGCCCTCCAGCATGCGCTCGCGAGGGGGGCCATCGGGCAGAATTTCCCGCAAGCGAGAAACAACATTTTCTGCGTTAAAGTCGCGTTGCACCAGTTCAGGGACGACTCGCTCCCCGGCGATCAGATTGACCATGGCAAAGTGCGGGACCTTCACCCGGGGCTTGCCCAGCAGATAAGTGAGAGACGAAACGCAGTAGACCATCAAGAACGGCGTGTTCATCATCGCGGCCTCCACGGTGGCCGTGCCGCTGGCCACAATGCCCGCCCGCGAATGCCAGAGCGCTGGCAGAGCGTCGGGCACCAGCGTGATTTTCCTTTGGCCGATGAGGCTCAGCAGGAAGCTGCGATCGAGCGTGGGAGCAATCGGAAGAAGAAACTCATAGTCTGGTCCAAGCTGCGACGCCGATTCCAGAATCGTCGGCAGGTTCATGCGGACTTCCTTGACGCGGCTGCCGGGCATGAGGGTGATCCAAGGCTTGGCGGGGTCTAGGGAACATTGTGCTGCATAGTCATTGCGCTCGATTGTCGGGTGCGGCAACTCTGCCAGAGGATGGCCCACGAAGGTCGCGTCCACGCCGCGCTGGCGATAGAACTGCTCTTCGAAAGGGAAGATCACCAGGGCTTTGTCGATGTAATCGCGCAGCAGGCGCACGCGTCCTTGCCGCCAAGCCCAGAACTGCGGGGCGACATAATAGACCGTGGGAATGCCGCGCTTCTTCATCTGGCGGGCGACACGCCAATTGAATGCCGGAGAGTCGATCACGATGGCGAGATCGGGCTTGCGCCTGTCGGCCTCCGCGATCAAGTGCCGGTAGAGGCCGAGGATCTTTGGCAGACGACTGAGAATCTCAGTGATGCCGACGACAGCAAGATCCTTGGCGTCGACGACGGTGTCGCAGCCGACGGCGCGCATGCGGTCTCCGCCGACGCCGAAGAATTCGAGGGACGATTCGCGGCGCCGCAAGGCCTCGATGAGCTGTGCACCGTACATTTCGCCCGAGGCCTCGCCGGCTGAGATGAGAATCCGCACGCGGACATTGTAAGGGAGGGCGGCTACAATATCAGAAGCCCGAGAACTGAAGCCAGATGGACAAGCGTTATCAAGTATTCGTTAGCTCGACATTCGACGACCTGCGTGAGGAACGGAACGAGGTAATGCACGCTTTGCTTGAACTGGACTGCATTCCGTCGGGAATGGAGCTGTTTCCCGCAGCCGATGAAGACCAATGGACTCTCATAAAGAAAGTGATCGATGATTGCGACTACTACATCGTAATTATCGGCGGCAGATATGGATCACTCCATTCTAGCGGCAAGAGCTATACGCAGATGGAATACGAGTATGCGTTATTGAAAAAGAAGCCTACGATCGCATTTCTCCATGAAAATCCTGGAAACATTGCCGCTGGTAAGACTGAATCGACGGACGAGGGCAAACAAAAGCTGGAGGAATTCCGGCAGCTTGCAAGAAGCAAAGTCGTCAAAGGTTGGTCTTCGCCAGCGGATCTGGGATCGAAGGTGAGCCGCAGCATAATTCAGTTGATAAAAACCCACCCCGCATCCGGGTGGGTGCGAGCAAACGAAATCACGGATGCTGCCGCGCCGGAGATATTATTCCTCAGGCACGAGATTGACGAACTTCAAGCCCAATTGAAGGAGGCGGCGCAGCAGCCACCTGACGGCAGCGAAGGTCTTGCACAAGGAGACGCTGAATTTAAGCTGAACTTTGACGCCGACTTCGCCGATGAGCAGGGAAATGACGTGTGGGAGTCCGGTTACTGGGTGGAAGAAACCTGGAATGCCATGTTCAGAGCCATAGCCCCCCATATGATCGACAAGGCAAGCGAAAGTGCGATAAAGGCGATTCTTGAGCGTTCGTTCAGAGACGACATTGAAGAGGTCGCAATGAAGGACGACAACCTAGGCACGGAGAAGTGGAAGCATCCCCTGACGTTGAGCAGTGTTAGCCTCTTAACTGCGGATCTCAAGACCATCATTGTGCAGCTTCGTGCGCTCGGGCTGATCGCTCGCAGCGAGGGGAAACAAAACCCTCGCGATTCCGAAACGTACTGGACGCTTACGCCTCTGGGCGATCGGACAATGACACGATTGATAGCGATCCGTAAAGAGGAGGCTGGGTCCGGGGAAGAAGAAACGAAAGACCCACCACACTAGTCGTCCGCGCTGACGGTGGACTCAGGCTCCTGCGAACTTCCCACCGGAATCTCCTGATCCTTGTACTGCAACTGATACAGCTTGAAGTAGATGCCGCGATTGGCCAGCAGTTCCTGATGCGTGCCCATTTCGCGAACCTGGCCCTTGTGCATGACGATGATCTTGTCAGCGCGCTGCACCGTCGAGAGGCGGTGGGCGATGATCAGCGAGGTGCGTCCTTCGACCATGCGGCCCAGCGCGTCCCGAACTTTAAACTCAGTTTCGGTATCCACGCTCGAGGTGGCTTCATCGAGGATGAGAATCTTCGGTTCATGGGCCAGAGCGCGGGCGAACGAGATGAGTTGCTTCTGGCCGGTGGAAAGCGTGGAGCCGCGCTCGCGGACTTCTTCGTTGAAGCCATTGGGCAGGGCGCGAATGAAATCCCCGAGATTCACATCTTCGGCGGCCTTCGCGACGTGCTCGTCCTGAATCCGCTCGGTGCCCAGGCGTATGTTGCCGCCGATCGTTCCGGTGAAAAGGAACGGGTCCTGCAGCACGACGCCGACGCGGCTGCGCAAATCGGCGAGGTCCATTTCTTTGACGTCGACTCCGTCGATGCGGACGGCGCCTTTCTGCACATCGTAGAAGCGCAGCAGCAGGGAGATAAGCGTCGTCTTGCCGGCGCCGGTGTGGCCGACGATGGCGACGGTTTCTCCGGGTTCGATGGCAAAGGTGACGTCGCGGAGAACCCAGTCGGGAGCGGATCCGAGGACTGCGGCATTGCCGTTACCAGGCAAAGAGCCCGCCGAGCTTTGCTCGGCATGGACGGGTCTGAGACCCGTCCCCACACGATCCTTGCCGGGCTCGGAGCTTCCAGTTTCGGCCGGGATATCCCGATACGCAAACCAGACGTGGTCGAATTCGATCCGGCCCGGGCCTTCTGGCTTGCGGGTCACGGCGGGCGAAATGATGTCCACCGGAGTATCCAGCAACTTGAAAATGCGTTCGCTGGCGGCCATTGCGGACTGGAGAATGTTGTACTTCTCGCTGAAATCCATGATGGGGCGGAAGAAGCGCTGCGCGTACTGCGTGAAGGCGATCAGCACGCCCAGAGAAGCCGCGGTCGCGACCAAGTGAAACGACACGAGGGTCTGGCGGCTGAATTCGACGGAAACGCTGCTGGCGACGATGCCGCGCATCACATCCTGGCCCCCGAACCAGATGACGCTGGCAATCGCAATCGCGGAGAAGAAATCAACGGCGGGATAATAGACGGAATAGGCTAGAATCGCGTCCTTGAACGCGTCCATGTGGCTACGGTTGATTCCGGAGAAGCGCTGGTAGGCCTTGCGCTCGCGGTTGAAAAGCTGCAGCACGACCATGCCGCTGACATGCTCCTGCAAATACGAATTGATGCGGGCAATGGCGATGCGAATGCGGCGGTAAGAATCGCGTACCTTGTCGCGGAAAATCTTGGTTGCCACGACGATGAACGGCAGCACCGCGAACGTGATCAGGGCCAGCTTCCAGTTCATGCACAGCATGATGCCCACGATCCCAATCAGCACGAAGAGGTCTTCAAAGATGGAAACCACACCGGAAGTAAACATTTCGTTGAGGGCATCCACGTCGGTGGTAACTCGCGTGACGAGGCGGCCGACCGGATTCTTGTCGTAGAAAGCGACGTGCATGCGCTGCAGGTGGCGGAAAATTTGGCTGCGCAGGTCGAACATCACTTTCTGGCCCGTCCATTGCATGAAGTAGGTCTGCAGGAACTCGAATACGAAGGTCAGGAGCAGCAGGCTGAAATAAATGGCGGAAATTTGCGCGATCCCGTGAAGCGGACGAGGGCTGAGCCAACTCCACAGGCCCGAACTCATGCCTTTGACCGGCGCGAGGTAGCGGTCCACCGCGACCTTCACCAGATAAGGCCCCAGCACATCGCAGAAAGATTTGAGGACGATGGAGGCAATGGCAATCGTCACCTGCCAGCGGTAAGGACGCAGGTAGGTGAGCAGTCGCCGCATCAGGCGGCTGTCATATGCTTTTCCTAGTACTTCCTCTTCCTGGGCCATTGTTTCCCGGAAAAACCTTCTCGGAGAAGTGCGGACTGCCTCACGAGGTCCCTCAAACAGGGTACCTCAAATAGATGGCCGGGGCAGCGAACAGGATGGAAATCGTTTGAGGGTGGGATAATCAGAAAAGTGGCTTTGGGGATTTACATCTCGGTGCCGTTCTGCCGCACGAAATGCAGCTACTGCAACTTCGCGTCGGATGTGTTTTCGCATGCCGTGTTTGAGCGCTATGTCGATCGCGTGTGCGCGGATGTGGCCAGTGCACCACAAATTGCTGAGGAGATGGGCGGGCAGATCGAACAGGAAGTTGACTCGATCTATCTGGGCGGTGGAACGCCCACGGTCCTCGAGGCCGGGCAATTGCGGCGAACTTTTGACGGCGTCCGCGAGCAGTTCTCCGTGGCGTCGGATGCGGAAATTACGGTCGAGTGTGCGCCGGGGACGCTGGCGCAAGGCGTGATCGACGGACTGTTAAGCTGCGGCGTGAATCGCGTCAGTCTGGGCGTACAGTCGTTCGTTGACGTCGAGGCGGCGGCGGTTGGGCGGTTGCACAAGCGATCCAGCGTGCTGGAAGATATAGCCCGCCTCCGCGCGGCGGGAATTACGAATATCAATGTTGATCTGATCGCAGGCCTTCCGCACCAGACAGCAGAAAGCTGGCAGGAGTCGCTGGCGGAGACACTCACGACCGGGGCGGCACACGTCAGCGTCTACATGCTCGAAGTTGACGAAGACTCCCGCCTTGGGCGCGAGGTGATCGCAGGCGGAACACGCTATCACGCGCATTTTGTCCCGGATGAAGAAGCCACCGCGGATTTTTATCTCGCGGCCTGCGAACAGTTGGAGGCGACAGGCGTCGCCCAGTACGAAATTTCCAATTTCGCGCGTGCAGGGTCAGAATCGCGACACAACCTCAAGTACTGGACGCGTCAGCCGTATCTCGGCTTCGGCGTGGACGCGCATTCCATGCTGGTCTCGGCGTCGCCAGACGCCGAGGCGGTCCGCTTTGCCACCGCAGATGTGCTGGAAAAATATGTCGCGGGATCACCGTTACAAAGAACCGTGGTTTCGCGTTCTGCGGCGTTGGAGGAGGCCTTCTTTCTCGGATTACGCCTGAACCGGGGCGTGGACCTGCGAGAGATTGCCGCGACCTTCGGCCAGCAAGCCTTCAAAAATCTGCGGCCCGCGATCGCCGAACTGGTCGACGACGGACTCCTGCAGCGAGACGGCGACTGCATTCGCCTCACGCCGCGTGGGCGCTTACTCTCCAACGAGGTCTTTCAGGCCTTCCTTGGGACTGCCACCGTCTCAACCAACGGCTGAAAACAAGCGGTATAATTTCAGTCGAATCTTCAGCACTGGCTTCGGAAGAGCATCGCAGGCGAATTTTCCAAACCATCCGGTCGGTTGGGTGGCAAAGCGAAACGCACAGAATCGCCAGTGTTCATGCGGTTCGTCCCACTCCTCGTCTTTCCCTTCCGGGGGTAACTTCTTCCACTCCACAGCGCTATGTTCTAATCAAAATTCGGGGTCGAAGCACCCCTTTCTACGGGACCGCTCTGGTCGCGACACCCGGTTGTGTTTGGAGGAACCCTTGGATTTCCAACTGAACGAAGAGCAGCTGCAGTTGAAGAAAAGTGTCCGCGAGTTTGCCGAGCGCGAGATCAAGCCCAACGTCATGAAGTGGGACGAGGCCGGCGAGTTTCCGCTGGCTACCATCAAGGAACTGGGCAAGCTCGGAATGCTGGGAATGATTTTCCCTCCCGAATTCGGCGGCGCGGGCATGGGCTACGTGGAGTACGTCACCGCCGTCGAGGAACTTTCGCGCGTGGACGGGTCGGTCGGAATCATCGTGGCGGCCCACACGTCCTTATGTTCAAACCACATTTTTCTTGCCGGCAATGAGGCGCAGAAAAAGAAATACGTCAGCAAGCTGGCGACCGGCGAGTTCATCGGTGCCTGGGGGCTGACCGAGCCCTCGTCCGGATCGGACGCCGGCAGCGCCCGCATGACTGCGGTGCGCCGGGGAAACAACTGGATGTTGAATGGCACGAAGACCTTCTGCACCAACGGACACTATGCCGACGTGGTCGTCGTGCTCGCAGTGACCGATCGCGCCGCACATACTCACGGAATTTCCGCATTTGTCGTGGAGAAAGACACCAAGGGATTTCGTCCCGGCAAGAAGGAAAACAAACTGGGATTGCGGGCGAGCGATACGGCCGAGCTGATCTTTGAAGACTGCGCGATTCCGGCGGAAAATCTGTTGGGCGGCGAGGGGCAGGGATTCCCCGACGCCATGCGCGTGCTCGACGGCGGGCGCATCTCGATTGCGGCGCTGTCGCTGGGCATGGCTGAGGGCGCCTACGAGGCGGCTTTGAAGTATTCGAAACAGCGCAAACAGTTCGGCAAAGCCATCAGCGATTTTCAGGCGATCCAGTGGAAGCTGGCCGACATGGCCACTGAGATCGACGCGGCCATGCTGCTCACCATGCGCGCCGCGTCGATGAAAGACGCGGGTATGAAAAGCACGCAGGAATCGTCGATGGCGAAGCTCTATGCCAGTGAAGTGGCCGTGCGGTGCGCCAACGAAGGCGTGCAGATTCATGGCGGCTACGGCTTCATCAAGGACTATCCCGCCGAGAAGTTTTACCGCGACGTTAAGTTGTGCACCATCGGCGAGGGTACGAGCGAGATTCAGCGGTTGGTGATCGCAAGACAGTTGCTGAAGGATTAGGCGATTGGCTTTTAGCTTTTGGCTTTTAGCCAAACCAGCCACACGAAGAGTCCCCAGTAGGTGCTGGCGAGCGCAACGAACAGGCTCGTCAGCAGGATGTGGCCGATGACGAACTCCCTTCCCTGCGGCCAATCCTCGTGGGAGAAATAAAACGCATCGACCATGATGCGTGCCGTCCAGTAACTTCCGATAAAGCAGACTAGTCCCATCGCAGCACGGTCGCCGCGTAGCATTTCCCGATGGAGCGCGAGAGTGAGAGTGCCAAACGCAACAATGGTCAGAACCGTGAACCCACTCTGCACCCACAGCAACTTGCGGTTGAAGCGCATGAGGTGTGCGAGATCCTGTTTCCAGCGCAAGCGGGAGGGCACTTGGAAGCTGGCCAGCAGGATCAAGAAGTGACCGGCTCCGGCCAGCCAAAGGATGAGATCGAAGCATCGTTCTGTGAGGGAGTTCGTCATAGAGCTTGGATCGCGTGCATAAAGGGAATGATTACGCGCAGCACGAACGGAGGATGAAAAAGCCAGAAGGCCGGAGCCGCGGTCACAATGAGCAGGAAGAACCACGCGCACAGGCCCTTCTGCAGTCCAAGCCGCCTGCCTACTGGAGAGCGCTCCAAAGTCACACCCAGGCCTTGCAGGATGAAGTATCCGGTGGGCAGACCGTAACCGCCGCGAGCGGGCAGCGAAATGACCAGGTCGTGAATCAGCCCAGAAGCCACAAATACCAGCAACCCGGCTGCGGCCACGCCAGTGCGCTTGTAGATTGGACGGAAGATCAAATCGTGAGCCAGTTGGCGAAATCCAAGATTCCAGCGCTTGCCCCAGAATTCGCTCAAGGTTTTCGACAGGATGGGTTTCGACATGATCGGCTCGGCATCGACGCCCATCGTTTGCCAGAACAGGGCGATCAGCTGGAAGCTGCCGAAGTGCAAAAGAAAGATCAAGCCGAAAAGTCCGATCCATCCTCTCAGCAGAGATTGCTCGGCGGGAGTCCGGCGCGCAATTGCCCAAAGCAGCAGAACCCCCAAAGTAGTCTTCACCGATGCCCAAAGCCATTCCTGAAGGAGTGGCCGCTCTGGGCGCTGGTTTGGGTCGAGGAAGGTCTCGGCATCCATGCCGGGCCAAGCCAGAAGGTAAGCGAGGGAGCGTGCGGTGCTGTGTGCGACGCGCCTGCGAGCCTTCCACCAGGTCATCCACTTGAGCCCAGCAAAGATGGCAAACGACAGCGTCCACATGAACAGCCAGGGCTGCATGCGCCGTTGGAACGCGATCACCACCGCTGGAAGCACAAGGAGCGGAAACGTCCCAACCCAAGGGCTGCTCGTTCCTGTGGCGGTCAACGATGTGGCGGGGTCAGCCAAGGGTGTTCCTTGTAAGTTCCGGTGGGATTAATCTACATTCGGCAGCAAGGCGCGACAATTGGCCGATGAAGCCCCCAATCCGGCGAATCTGAAGGCAACCGCAATTCTCGACCATGCGGAGGCGTTGGTTTGTAATCTAGCGTCGGAGTTACGGCGCCGGTGTGATGACGACCGGCGGTTGCTGCAGACGGCTCATCGACATCTGGTCGAGTTTGTAGAGCCAATCTATGCGCTAAACGAACTCCAGCCCGCCTCTCAAACGATTCGCAAGCGATGCGGCTCGTGCAGCCAGCGAATGGCCAGCCTGGAGGCGATCGCACGGGCGGGTGGAATCGCGACTCGGGCACGAGCTTTACGGGTCAGCGGAAAATTCTGGTATCCGCGCTTTCGTACGCTTTCGGTGTTCATTCCGAAGAGCATTTTGCTGGTGTGGCCCCAGTTCCACCTCAATGGCGCATGGGTTGACTTTGACGAATTGTTCGGGCCACTGGCGGATCTCGCGAGGCGGTCCGACCACGGATTCTCCAACGCCGGCGAATCCGTCTTTGACGCGGTCGCTCATACCCCAGTCAACTTTTTGGCGAAGACTTGCGGCGCCGGCTGTTCGTCGAGGTTCGACCTTTCGAGCGTTGTGCTGGCCGACGATGGTTTTTTCGACACGCGGGATGAAGTGTTCGCACGGTTCGGTTCTTTCCACACCACGTTCCGGGGGCGCATATTCGAGATCCTGTTCGGAGGCAGGAAGAGCGCGTGACGCCTTCGCTTTCGAACGGTCGCCTGCTTTACACTGGTCACTTGAACACCGCCTCGAATCTTGAAATCCCGTCATGGATTGACTCGCTGCGCTCCGGAGACGTGCGTACCCTGGCGCGCGCTATTTCTACGGTCGAGAATCGCGCACCGGGATGGTCTGATCTGCTGAAGGCTCTGTTCCCGCATAGCGGGCGGGCTCGCGTGATCGGTCTGACCGGCGCGCCGGGGGCGGGGAAGAGCACCCTGGTCGACCACCTGGCGCGGCTTTATCGCAAACAGAACCGCACCGTGGGCATTGTCGCGGTGGACCCAACGAGTCCTTATACCGGCGGAGCGATTCTGGGCGACCGCATCCGCATGCAGGAACATTTCGCAGACCCGGGAATTTACATTCGCAGCATGGCGACCCGCGGATCGCTAGGCGGTTTGGCGCGGACCACGGCCGACGTGACGACCGTGCTCGATGCCTCTGGCCGCGACATCATCCTTGTTGAGACTGTCGGCGTCGGCCAGGATGAAATCGATATCGTGCGGCTCGCCGACATCACGGTCGTGATTCTCGTTCCCGGCATGGGCGATGATGTCCAGACCATCAAGGCGGGAATCATGGAAATTGCCGACATCTTCGTGATCAACAAGAGCGATCGCGAGGGCGCAGAGCGCGTGGAGCGCGAGATTCGCGCCCTGCAGTCGCTGGCCCTGCGCCACGATGGATGGACGCCCCCGGTCGTGAAAACCGTTGCCACCGACGGAAGCGGAGTCGACGACCTGGCTGCGGCGATCGCCGGCTACGAGGCCTATCTGCAGAAAGAAGGTCTGGCGCTGAAAAAGAGCGTGCAGAACTGGCAGGAACGGCTGGTGGAAATGCTTCGCGATGCAATGTTGGAGAAAGCGCGCGCGCAACTCGACAATGGAAACATGGCCAGGCTGGCGGCGGAAGTCGCCGAACATAAACGAGATCCGTATACGCTGGTGGAAGAGATTGCGGCGAAGGTAGGCAAGAGTTGACGTTTCAGATCGATCATCTCGGGATTGCGGTGAAGTCGGTGGCAGCGGCCAAGGCGATTTACGAAAAGCTCGGCCTCAGCGTCTCGCCGGAAGAGACCGTCGAGCAAGAACAAGTACGGCTAGTGATGGTTCCGATCGGGGAAAGCCGGCTAGAACTGTTGGAAGCAACGTCGGAGAATTCGACCATCGCGAAGTTCATCGCCAAACGTGGCGAAGGGCTGCACCATATGTGCCTGAAAGTGCCAGACTTGCCGGCTGCGGTCGAGCGCCTGAAAAGAGATGGCGTGCGCCTGGTGTCGGAAGAAATCAAGACCGGCGCGGGCGGGCACAAATACGTGTTTGTCCATCCCTCGAGCACGGGCGGCGTGCTGCTGGAACTGGTGCAGGAATAAGTAACCGACAGCCAGGCATGCTCACGGATATTACAGCGAAAAGCAGAGAGATGATTCTTCTCGTTACCGACACTTCCGGCAGGCAGGGCAGCGTTGCGCTCGCGCGTGCGGGGGAGCGCGATCTGCACGAGGCTGAGGTGATCGAGGTTGCGCCGCTGGCGGGCGGAGCCTTTTCGGCGCAACTGGTGCCGCAGATTGCAGCCCTGCTCGCCAGGCATCGGCTGAGCAAGGCCGATATCGACGCCTTCGTTGTTGTCTCCGGTCCAGGTTCGTTTACCGGATTGCGCGTGGGGCTGGCCGCCATCAAGGCCCTGGCAGAGATTCTGAAGAAGCCCATCGTGCCGGTGTCGCTGCTGGAAGTCGTGGCGCTTGCGGGTAAGTCCCGCGGCAAAGTTGTGGCGGTACTCGATGCCGGGCGCGGCGACGTTTATTTTGGGGCGTATGAAATTGAGGGAGAGTCCGTGCAGGTTTTGCAAGAGCAAATGCTGTCGAAAGTTGAGTTCTTATCCGCAGCGCGTGACTCGACTGTCATCACCCCGGACGCGACCTGGGCTGCGGTGGCCCGGGAAGCCGGGCTTTCTGTGTTCGCCGTCGAACCTCCCAGCGCTGAAATGATCGCGCGGTTTGGATTGCGGAAGTTGCAAGCCGGCGAAACGGTCTCCCCCGAGCAGTTGGAAGCGAACTACATGCGACGCTCGGACGCCGAGCTGTTTGCGAAACCAAGCTGCTAGCTTCTAGCTCCTAGCTGGAACAACTGATTTGAAGACTTCGTGAATATCCGCCGCGCAACCGTCGCTGACATTCCCTGGCTGATGAATTTGGAGCGGCAATGTGCCACCGCCGCACACTGGACTGAGCAGCAGTACCAGCATCTATTCCCGACCGACGAAAGGCTCCTCCTCGTGGCGGAAGCGTCACCGCTTATCTCATCCGGCCCTGATGCAAGCGCCGGGATTCTAGGATTTCTGATCGCCCGTCATCTCGCCCCGGAATGGGAGTTGGAAAACATCGTTGTAGCTCCCACGGAACGCCGGAAGGGACTCGGGAAACGGCTCTTGGACGCGTTGCTGGCGGCCGCCCGCGAAACAAACAGTAGTTCCGTGTTTCTCGAGGTGCGCGAGTCGAACGCGGTAGCGCGAACTCTCTACCAAAGGGCTGGTTTCGAGCAGACCGGCCGCCGCCAGTCCTACTACACAAGTCCCTTGGAAGATGCCATTTTGTACCGCAGGACTTCGCGTTAACGCTGTTCTCATAGTGAGATTGCACCACTTTTTTGGCATTGAACCCACTTTTGGCCTGTGCTAGCCTGACCGCATATCCCGGTTGGAGGTCTGCTGGATGCTGACTTCGAGAGACCAACTCCTGACCAATCACGAGGAATTCCGCAGATTGGCTCAGGAGCACACGCAGTATGCAAAACGCCTCGATACACTCACCCAAAAGCGATATCTCAGCGAAGACGAAAAGCTGGAAGAAGTGCGGCTCAAAAAGCTGAAACTGCGCCTGAAGGACCAGATGGAGTCCATCGAACGCGAGTATCGGCAACATTACGGCGTTAACGTAGCGTAAATTCTGGCCAACCTCCACGCGGCTTTGACCGCTAGGGGAGAGATGCATCTTCCGCAGGGCGCTTTGAAGCGCCTTTTTCTATTTGGACTTACGACGCTTTTCTCCGTCCTCGCCGGATTCAATTTCCATAAACCCGCGTCCGCCGCAAACGCGAGCGGCTTCCTTCTGAGGGCTTTATCGAACGCGCGCCGCGTGGCTTTCCTTGGCCCCGCTCTTTCTCGCCAAGGCGCGCGTCCGATAAAGCACTTACGTCATCCGACCGGATCGGATCGTGACTTTGGTCACAGACTCCCGCTGCCCCTTTGCATAAGGTAGGCTGTCGCGAGGCTGTGGACGACAGAGCGAAAACAGTGGACGAACCACGTGACATGGTCCGTGTAGCTGAGGCTTGATTGCAGTAACAATGTTGTCGAGCGGAGGTTTCCATGCGCTTCGTCGCTTTTCTCAGTTTTCTCCTCTTCTCGCTGATTACAGTTGCTCGTCCTCAGGTATCCGCAGAAGGCCAGGCATGCCTGGATTGCCACATTAGCAGCACGCCCGCCATTGTGGAGCAGTGGCGAGAAAGCGCCCACGCCAAGAAGAATGTGGACTGCTACTCGTGCCATCGTGCCAGTGAGAAAGATCCCGCGACATTTGAGCACTACGGCCATCGCATTGCCGTGATTGTCACACCCAACTACTGCGGGCGCTGTCACGGCAAAGAAGTAGAACAGTTCGAAAAGAGTCATCATGCTCAGGCGGCGCAATTCATCGGGTCTCTCGATAACATGTTGGGAGAGGTCGTGGAGGGCGGCCCGGCTGCAGCGAACGGATGCCGGCAGTGTCACGGCAGCGAGATCAAGTATGTGAAAGACGGCAAATTTGATGCGGCGACCTGGCCGAACAGTGGTATTGGGCGTGTGAACCCTGACGGCAGCCGAGGCACGTGCGCTGCCTGTCACGGACGGCACTCCTTCAGTTCAGCACTTGCCCGCCAGCCCGAGAACTGTGGAAAGTGTCACATGGGTCCCGATCATCCTCAGATTGAGATCTATACCGAATCGAAGCATGGCATTCAGTTCCGCGCCAACATTGCCAAGATGAACCTGGATGCAAAGTCCTGGGTGGTTGGCAAGGACTACTCCGCCGCGCCCACATGCGCAACTTGTCACATGAGTGCGACCAGTAATCAGCCAGTGACACACGATGTGGGCGATCATATTAGCTTCACACTACGGCCAGTCGTCAGCTTCAAACTGGAAAACTGGCAGAAGCGTCGTGCTGCCATGCAGGACGTTTGCTCGAGCTGCCACGCCACCGGCTGGGTAGAGAACTTCTATAAGCAATACGAGAACACAATCGATCTCTACAACGAGAAGTTTGCCAAGCCAGCCAAAGCGATCATGGACAAGCTTTATGCCACCAATAAGCTCACGAAGACACCATTCGATGAAAAGATCGAATGGACCTACTACGAGCTCTGGCATCATCAGGGGCGGCGCGCTCGGATGGGCACGGCAATGATGGGCCCGGACTACACACAGTGGCACGGCTTCTACGAGGTCGCCAAGACGTTCTATACGGAATTCATTCCCGAAGCTGAGGCCCTTCTTCCCGGCGTGACCGCAGACGTTATGAACAACCCTTACCACCAGTGGACAAAAGGCCTGAGCAAAGAGCAGCTCCAACAACAACTCGATTTTTATAAGAAGAGATACAACCAGTGACGGCCCAACCGGAAGTGATTCCAAGAGACCCGACCACCCGGCACATTCCGGGCGGATCGTCGGCCAACCGACACTTGGGAACTCCGACCGGGAATGCTGCTCGGTGTACAGCAACTGGCGACTCGGTGCCGTTTGTCCGTTAGATCTTCAAACTATCACACCTAATTTGCTTCGCTTCCGAACTCTCCCCAGGTGCTACGCCTGAGGCGGAGCCGGCGTGAGGCCGTGGCGGCGCATGATCTCCGCCATCTTTGCTCGGTCCGGCGGACCGCCGGCCGCGGCGTTGATCACCTCGGCAGACTCGCGGAAATACTGCGGACCTATCGCGGCTGGCGTGATCATGCATAGCGCCTTCACGTCCTGGCTTCCGTTGTTATCGAACCGGTGAATGGCGCCTCGCGGAATGCATAGCGCCTCCCCCGGCCCGACGTCGATTTGTTTTCCGTCCACGGTCCAGGTCAACACTCCGGCGATGCCGTAGATCGACTCTTCGTAATGGTCGTGGCTATGCCCTGGAGCCGCCAGGCGCTGCGCGCCCGGGACAATGAGCTCAAAGGCCGCGACGCTGCCACTCGAGTTGTCTCCGGTGAGCAAGAAGCGCACCGCGAGCGGCCCGAGACGGATGGTTTCGTCGGAAGGATTGACGTGGAGGTCAATGGTCAGCTGTGCCATATGCGTGTCCTGTAGTAAATGGAGTTTACTGTGATATACTGTAAACTCAATTTACTACCAATGTCAATGCCTTCCTCGCCACCAAGTCCACCGCTCAAACCGACGGATATGCTCATCGGCGCACTGCTGCGCGTTCCGGCTCAGGCAATCCATCGCCGTATCATCAAGGAGCTCAACGCCGCCGGTTTTTACGAGCTACGCATGCCGCATATGGCGGTGCTGCAGTTTCCGGGTCCGAATGGGGTTCGCCCAGGCACTCTGGCCGAGCGCGCCGGCATGAGCAAGCAGGCCATGAATCAGCTGCTCCGGAGCCTCGAAGGTCTCGGTTATATCGTCCGGTCCGACGCACCGGACGAGGGCAGCGCGCGAATTATCCGCTTTACCAGACGCGGACGCGCCGCATTCTCAAAAGTCCACGACATACTCCGCGACATCGAGCGCGAATGGAGCGCTGAGCTTGGGCCCAAGCGTTTCGCCCAGCTCAAAGAGCTGCTATCCCGGGTCTGGGAGAGTCCGTTGACCCGCTAGCCGGCGGGAATGGCACATGAAACCACCGCGGCGTAACCGTAGGACCACCCTCGGTCACCGGACGCGGCGCGGCGCAGCGCAGCCTTCTGGAGCTTTTGAGGGACCCATCGCTGCTCCCAACAGGCTCGATGATTTGTCGGCAAGCCGGAGAGCGCCGGGATAAACCGGCATGTTGTAGGGGATGAAAGAGCCCTACAGGAAAGGAAGCAGCGAATCCATCCTGGCCCCGAGTCTAGCAGGCGACACCGCGAGGTGTCGTTTGAAGCGTAGACAGGGGTATCGGTGGGCCGGGCTATTGAGCTTCGAAAAGCCGATGGAACAGGATGCCGACTCCGTTCCGGTAGGGAGGAAGGCAACACGGCAACCACGTGAATCGCGAGTGGACTGTCGGTCCTGCGTAGTCTAAGAACCCGCGCACGCTGAGAAACAACATGCACGAGAACCGGGATATCTCCTGTACGTCTTGGTCGAAAGAACAAGACCGGTCCGCGAAGGCCATAAACCGAACGGCGGACATGAACGTACAGGAGAAGTCGGACTGTGCCGTAGTACCCGTGAACCAGTCGAACAAAGAAGAGCGATCTTCGGCGGAGACTGGGGAGGGAAGGGCACAGACTGAGGAGAACATCATTCAATCACGCATGCGCCCGACACAGAGCGGGAAGCGTATGTCCCAGGGATTGGACGGTGTGCGGCAAGCGGCAAGAAAGAGGAAGCAGGAACGGTTCACCGCTTTGCTCCACCATCTGAACGTCGGACTCCTCTGCGAGAGCTTTTACGCACTCAAGCGTCAGGCTTCTCCCGGAGTCGATGGCGTGACGTGGCAGGAGTATGAGACCGGATTGGAAGATCGGCTCGTTGATCTGCACAGTCGGGTGCATCATGGAGCGTATCGAGCCCAACCCTCACGACGAGTCTATATTCCGAAGGCTGACGGGCGACAACGTCCGTTAGGCATCGCGGCACTGGAGGACAAAATCGTTCAACAGGCCGTGGTGACGATTCTCAACCAGATCTATGAGATCGACTTCAAAGGCTTTTCGTACGGGTTTCGACCCGGTCGCAGCCCGCATCAAGCGCTGGACGCGCTGACGGCGGGCATCCAATGGAAACGAGTGAACTGGGTGCTCGATGCGGACATTCGTGGCTTCTTTGACAACGTGGGCCACGAGTGGACCACGAAGTTCATCGAGCATCGCGTGGCCGATCGCCGAATACTTCGCCTGATCCAGAAATGGCTGAAGGCGGGAGTTTCGGAAGATGGTCAGTGGTCGGAGACGGAGGTAGGAACGCCGCAGGGAGCAGTGGTTTCGCCGTTGCTCGCCAACGTGTACCTGCATTACGTTTTCGATCTATGGGTCGAGGTCTGGCGCAAGAAAATGGCAAGGGGCGATGTGATCGTCGTCCGCTACGCCGATAATCTTGTGCTCGGCTTTCAACATCGAACAGAGGCTGAGCGATTCCTTCGGGAGTTCCGGGAACGATTGGCCAAGTTCGGTTTGGAGTTACACGCGGACAAGACACGACTGATCGAATTCGGGCGGTTCGCCGCTCGAAACCGGAAGCAGCGTGGCGAGGGAAAACCTGAGACCTTCACATTCCTGGGTTTCACTCACTTCTGTGGGCAGCGGATCAGCGACAAGGCCTTCATCGTCTGGCGGATTACGGCGAAGAAGCGAATGGTCGCGAAACTCAAAGCCATCAAGGCCGAGCTTCAACGCCGGAAGCATCATCGTACGACCGCGGTCGGTGCATGGCTTCGCAAGGTTGTGCTGGGCTACTACCAATACCATGCCGTTCCGGGGAACTCGACTCAGTTGCGCATCTTTCAACGTCGCGTTTGCTGGTTGTGGCGGAGCGTCCTTGTCCGTCGCAGCCAGCGGGCACAGGTGCGGTGGGCTCGTCTCTCCCCTCTGTTGACCCGGTGGATTCCCCAACCCCGCACTCTGCATCCCTATCCTGATGCACGCTTCGCCGCCAGCCATCCACGGTAAGAGCCGTATGCGTAAACGCGCTTGTCCGGATCTGTGCGGGGGGCGATCAGCAATGGTCGTCCCTACCGCGACAGTCATCGTTCCCAGACACAAAGCGCCTTGCGCGAAACTGAAACGGACGGCAACCCAATCGTCCTGAGCTTGGGCAGGGTGCTCTATAATTGAAATCTCTCATGGTTCGCGATGGCTACTTCTATGCGGTGCCACTGATAGCCGCCGCCGCTTTGCTCGGCTGGCTGACCCGTCCCGCTTGGGCGATCATCCCCTGTCTGCTGGCGATTTTCTTTCTGTGGTTCTTTCGCGACCCTGAGCGCACAATCCCCAGCGATGCAGGCGCAGTGGTTTCTCCTGGCGACGGCAAGGTCACCGATGTTTCGAAGGTGACCGTTGGAAACGACCCGCAGATGCGGGTCAGCATTTTCCTGAGCGTGTTTGATGTGCACGTAAACCGGTCTCCGATCGCGGGTGTGGTTCGCGATGTGCGCTACCAGCGCGGTAAGTATCTGAACGCCATGAACGCGGTCTCCGCGGAGCAGAACGAGCAGAACATTGTCACCGTGGAAGGCGACGGCCAGAAAGTTGTATTCAAGCAGATTGCGGGCCTGCTGGCGCGGCGAATCGTCTTTTATCCGAAAGTTGGGGATCGCCTCGAGCGGGGTCAGCGAGTTGGCCTGATCAAGTTCGGATCGCGGGTGGATGTATTGCTCGATGCCTCCGCCCGCATGAACGTGAAAATTGGCGACCGCGTGAAAGGCGGCGCCAGCGTCCTGGCCTACCTGCAACCGCAGGGCGCGCTGGCGGCCACAGGAACTACGCCTGCCACCGAGAGGGCACATTGATGGATCAGACTGCCCCCAAACCGCGAGGCCGGCAGAGCAAAGGGATGTACATCCTTCCCTCGCTTTTCACGACCGCGAACATGGCGCTGGGCTACTTTGCGATTCTGCAGGTCATGCATGCCACCGTGAACGAGTACTGGCACCTCGACAACGCGGCCAAAGCCATTGGGTTTGCCGTGCTGTTTGACGGTCTCGATGGGCGCATCGCCCGCATGACCGGCACCAGCAGCGAGTTCGGTAAAGAGTTGGATTCTCTCGCCGACGTGATCACTTTCGGCGTGGCTCCCGCCATGCTGGCCTGGACTTGGGGATTTAACCTGATGCCTACGGTCTTGCTGACCGAATGGCATATCAAGTTGACGCAGTTGGGAGCGATTGCCAGTTTTCTGTTTTTAATGGCGGGCGCGAGCCGCCTGGCACGGTTCAACATCACAAGCAATCCGCAGCCCTCCAATCCCGGTCGTCCGGGAAAGAAATATTTTGTCGGCATGCCCATTCCCGCGGGTGCGGGCGTGATTGCCGCCGTGGTTCATTTCACGGGTGGGGATCCGCTGGTGTCGTGGTACACGGCTTTGACCTGGCTTGCGATGGTAACCACTGTCGGCTACCTCATGGTGAGCACGTGGCGCTTTTACAGCTTCAAAGACATCGACTTCCGCTCGCGGCACCCCTTTCGCCTGATTCTCTTCCTGGCCGCAATGTTTGCTTCCATCTGGTTCTTTTCGCGCATGATGCTCTTTGTCATCGCCCTGCTCTACATGATTTCCGGCGTTTTCTGGCGCTTGCAATGGATATTCCGCCGCAGGAGTGACCGTCCTCCACCGAGCTACAAGGAGGCTTCGCAGGCGTCATGAACGATTCCGTCAAGTCACCGTCTGCTTCGCATCCCGTCGCAGCTCGCGGAAATCTCTATCGCGCCGCGATCGTGGGCGCCGCTTCGCTCAAAGGGAAGGAAGTCGCGGAGATGCTGAACGAGCGTAATTTCCCGGCCGCGGATATCCGCCTCCTTGATGACGACGAGTCCATGGGCCAACTCGAGGCCATGGGCGACGAGATCAGCTTTATCCAGAGGGTGCGCGCCGAGCAGTTCGACAACGTGGACTTTACTTTTTTTGCTTCGGATGAAGAGACCACCCGCAAGAACTGGAAAGACGCTCGCGATGCCGGAAGCGCCATCATTGATCTCTCCGCGTCTTTAGAAAATGAACACGGAGCCAGCGTGCGGTCTCTGTGGGTCGAGCGCGAACGTGGCCGAATTGCCGCTCCAGACCTGCAGCCCGGCCCGTGCGTTACTGCGCATCCGGTCGCGATAACGCTGGCGCTCCTCCTGTTGCGGGCCAGGAAGGCGGGCGCGATTCGGCGCGTCGTGGCCGCCATTTTCGAACCAGCCTCGGAGCACGGACAACCCGGCATGGACGAGTTGCACCAGCAGACCGTGAACCTGCTGTCGTTCCAGCCCCTGCCGAAAGACGTTTTCGACGCGCAGGTAGCCTTCAATATAGTGGCGCGCTACGGCCAGAAGTCGCAGCCGGCGCTCGATTCCGTCGAGGGCCGTATCCTTCGCCACTATCGGCAAATCGCCGGTGCCGATGCTCCGCAGCCTTCGCTCATGTTGCTCCACGTCCCTGTCTTCCACGGCCATGCGCTGGCTGTCTTCCTGGAAATGGAGAGCCCCGTGGACGCGCAGGCGTTGTCACAGGCCCTCGGCGGCGATCATGTCGCCATTCCGGGCGCGGATGAGGATTCGCCGAGCAATGTAAGCTCCGCGGGGCAGGCAGACATCCAGCTCTCGCTGAAAATCGATCCCGTGCAGCCCAATGGTGTCTGGTTGTGGGCAGCGGCGGATAATCTGCGCGTCGCGGCTCTGACTGCGGTGGAATGTGCGGAGAGTATGACGGCCACGCGCCCGACGGGGAAAATTCAATGAAGACGCGTGCGGCGCGCCTAGCGCTCGCGTCCTTCCTTCTCGCCTTGTTGTTACTCTTCCTCCTTCCGGGATGCGGTTATCACACCGCCGGTCACGTCGTGCAACTTCCGGAGAACGTTAAGACCATTGCGATCCCGGCGTTCAAAAACGAGACTCTCACCTATCGCATCGAGCAGATGCTGACCGCCTCGGTGGTCCGCGAATTTACGACACGGACTCATTACCGCGTCCTCAACAGCAGCAGCGAAGACGCGGACGCCACCTTGCGCGGCACCGTGCTTTCCACGACCGCTTCTCCGCTCACCTATGACACCTCGACGGGGCAGGCGGCTAGCATACTGGTGGTTGTCAGCATGAAGGTGACGCTCACCGACCGCCATGGCAAGGTTCTATACCAGAATCCCGCGTACTTGTTCCGCGAGCAATACGAAGTTTCGCAGGATCTGTCCAGCTTTTTTGAAGAAGATTCGCCCGCGTTCCGGCGCCTCTCGCAGGATTTTGCCCATACGCTGGTCTCCAACATCCTGGAGGGATTTTAGAGTGTGAAGCGATTCTTTCTTCTAGTCACGTTATCTGCGACCGTGTTTGCTGCCGGCTGTTACAGCGGCTCGCGGCCGCCTCACATCGGCAATGCCGCCCGGGATTTCAGTTTGCAAGACTCCGATCGAAAAGTGAGTTTGAATCAGTTTCGCGGCCAGGTTGTCGTCCTGAACTTTTGGGCAACCTGGTGTCCGCCTTGTGTAGAAGAGCTTCCTTCCTTGATGACGATGCAGGAGCGCACGAAGGCAACCGGAGTCGTCGTACTCGGGATCAGCATCGATGTGGATGAGGATGCCTACCACCGGTTTCTCAGACAACACAACATCAACTTTCTGACGGTTCGCGATCCGGAACAAAAGATCGCCAGCATGTACGGTACTTCGGGTTGGCCGGAGACCTACATCATTGATCGCCAGGGAATCTTGCGCCGCAAGTTCGTCGGCCCCGTCGACTGGAGTTCGCCTGAAGTCATGCAATTCCTGAGCAGGCTATGACTGTTCACGCTGGATCACTATGCGGATAGGGTTGTCGATGCTAGAGTCGGAAACAATGAGCTGCGCCAAGGCAGGAAAAATCTGATGCGAGCATTCGCCCAAGCCGAGCGCTTTGTCAGCGAACTGGAATCGCGCAAGCTGCGCGCGGCCTACGTCTTCGTGGGCGATGAAGCCTTTTTCCGCAAGCGCTTCCGGGAAGCGATCCTCGAGCACCTGGTGCCGGCCGATCTGCGCGACTTCAGCTTCTTCGAGTTCGATCTCGCCGAAATAGATCTGGCAGAGATCCTCGACCGCGCCCGCACTCCCTCGCTGATGGCTCCGTTTCAGGTTTTCTTCGTGCGCGGCGTAAAGAATCTTTTTGGCCGCGGCTCCAACGAAGAGAAACTCGCCGCGATCGAGGACTACTGCAAGAACCCCAATCCCGATGCACTCGTCGTTTTTGTCGCCGACCACATCAGCATCCCCGCCGACGTCCGCCGCATGGAGATGCAGGACAAAGAACGCTACCAGAGAATCCGCGAAACCATGGGCCAGTATTGCGGCATCGTGGAACTGGCGCGTGTGGAAGAGGGCGAGGCAGTCCGCTGGATCGCGGATTACTGCGCCAGCCGCGGCGTAGGAGTGAAGATCGACGCCGACGGCGCCCGCGAGCTGGTCGACGCTCTCGGCGGCGACATGATGATGATCTCCAACGAACTCGAGAAGCTGATTCTCTACGTTGGCGAAAAGAGGCGCATCACCCTGGGCGATGTCGAAACCATGGTGCTCGCGGCCAAGCAGCGCTCCCTGTATGAGTTGACCGATGCCATCTCCGCCAAAGACCGCGTGCGCGCGCTCGAAGTCCTGGATGCGATTCTGATGTCCGGCGAAGGCGAAGAAGCGGCCATTGGACACATCTACATGCTGGCAAAAACCTTCCGCCAGATGCTGGTGATTCTCGAGCGCAACGTCCGCGATCAGCGCATGCTGTGGGCCGCGCTGTGGCAGGGCTTTCGCGTGCCCCCATTCGCCGCCGACGACATTATCAAGCAGGCCCGCCGCTACAAGTCCCGCCGCGAACTGACGCGCGCCATCCGCCTCGTCGCCAAAGCCGACTTGGCGTTACGCTCGAATCCCGTGAGCAAGCGCATGGTGCTGGAACGTCTGGTGATGGACTTGACCACCGAACCCAAGCTGGAAGCGCCTGAATGGATGCAGGATCAGTTGCCGGTGTGAGAAACCAGCCTTCAGCTTGCAGCCGTCAGCCCAACCGAGGCCTAGCTATAGCAAATCGCGACACGGCGCAGATTGACCACGGGACGTTAAATCAGAGCAGGGGTCTTATCGTGTTATCGCCAAAATCAACCAAAAATAACCAAGACAGAAGCAGATTAGCGAACCGAATCCCAACGCTTCGCTCCGGGAATACTAGAATCGCGTGTGCGGATTTCCGTGTTGCACATTTTCATAGTTCAAAACAAGCAGAATCATAAACAGAATGCCATAGATCACCGAGTAGGCAAGAAGGACCAGCGGTGAAGCGAATACCCAAGGCAAGCGACCGCCCGGGTGGATGACAGATGACCCAACCAGAAGAACAATGGATCCCGTTGCCAAGCCAACGACGAACTCTATCGCCCTGATGTATTTTGCAAGTAAGGGCTCGAATGCCCCAGGCTTTCCCTGCGGGTCCAAGTTAAAGGCTTCGACTTTCTTGGTCCAGTAGGAAATGATCCATACGATTGGAAGCGTCAATCCCCCGACTAGCAAACCGCTGAAACCAGTGAATAGATGCGGCATAGGCTTACTTCTTTGAATCACCGCTGGCTTGCGGCGATTGCTCGGTAATTCGCTTCATGAGTTCATCAATCAGTCCCTTTGTGGCGCTGTGAAAGCCCGTGTACAGGTTGCCCCACCTTTTCGAGTCGCTCCAAAGGCTATCGCCAGTCTTAGGGTCAATGAGCGTCACGTACGTGTAGTTCACAGAGACCGGAGCTGTGTACGTAGGGTTGTTGGTTGTGTTTATGTTTCCGTTCTCGTCCACTCTGCCCGTCGTTCCGCCACCTGTTGTGACGTACCCACCGTCGTATTCGCGGGCTGAAAGCAAAAGAATTAAATCGGCCTGTTTGCGGTCCTGCACCACTTGGAGTCTGCCCCACTTGTTAAGTTGCTCGTAAGCCCTGTCCCCCAGCTTGGCGATGCCGCTCTGATTGTTGACAAAAACGGTCCTTGCCGATATGACCTGTGGGGCCAGGGGGAGGTGCTTCTTGTCCTTGGCGGTGCTGCTAGTTGTGATGGTGGCTAGGCCGATGGCCAGGAAAACTCCGAGGAGACAGTTTTTCATAATTCTTCCACTCCAAACGATTCGGTCAGAGGGTAGCACCAGCACGTGGTCGAAACAATGGGCCGCACAGTTCTCGCTCCAAAAGCAAAAAAGGCAGACCCTTTGAGAGGCCTGCCGTTTTAAGTTTCCAAGCTAAGAGCTAAAGGCTAAAAGCCAAGAGCTACTTCATCGCATTGACGCGCACGCCGAGTCGGGACTTGTACCGCGAAGCGGTGTTCTCGTGCAGCGTCCCTTTTTGAATGGCCTTGTCGAGGGCGGAGACGGTCTGGCGGTACGTTTGCTCGGCGGCGGCCTTGTCGCCCTTTTCGATGGCCTCGCGCAGAACGCGCAACTGGGTGCGCAAGGTGGACGTGTTGGCGCGATTGCGCACGGTGCGGCGTTCGGTCTGGCGCGCACGCTTCAGCGCCGAAAGATGATTTGCCATAGCTGGTTCGTTACCTTCGTGTCTACAGAGAGATATTCGGGTGAGTCCGAATTTCTTATTATAGGGGAGCACTCCCGACCGGTCAAACCCATGAGAGTGTTCGTGCAATTTGAATCTCGATTCCGAGTCGGCGTCATCCTGACCGTAGCCGTTCTTCAGGCGGAGGGAAGGATCTGGCGCGCAAACCGGCAGCGCGTTCGGGGAAGCTTCCACGCGAGATCCCTCACCCGGCTGAACTGCGCCGGGATCGGGATGACGCCTACAAAAAAGGGTCCAAAGATCCAACCTGTACCACTACCTAGGTTCGAACGATGACAGACGGACTTGATCGCCTGAAAGTACTCATCAACTCGTCGACGCCCATCGTTGTGATGGAGACATCGGAGGAGATGCGCGCCGTAAGCTTGGTGCGCGCGGCGTGTGGCGAACTCAGCATGGCGACCTTTGAGTGGAGCATCGCCGACGGACTGCTGCGCTGCGGCACAAACTCTCCCCCTGACGCACAAGAAATGTCCCTGCAGGCCCGCATCGACCAGACCACGATCTGGAACCAGGGCGGACGCAGCCAGACGCAAACACGAACTTCACTCAGCCCCGGCAGCGCCGAAGCGGACAGACTGGTTCGAGCGGTGAAGTCATCGCTTGGAGCCGACAGCACTGCCGCAGGCACCGCTGCTGCCATCTACAACACGCGCGACCCCGTGCAGGCGCTGGCCAACATGGAGTCAATGACCGTCGAAGCCGTCTTCATCTTGAAGGATTTTCACCGCCACATGGACGACCCGGTCGTGGTGCGGCGGCTGCGCGACGTGGGGCAGAAATTCGCAGCCAATCGACGGACGGTGGTCATCACCGCGCCCGAAATTACCATCCCCGCGGAACTCACCACGTTGGTGGAATATTTCGATCTCCCGCTCCCCGATCGCGCACGCCTGCACGAAATCATCCACGATATGTTTACCCGGCTTTCGAAGACCTACACGCTGAAGCTACAACTCGATGCGGCTGGCGTGGACGCGATGTCGGCCAACCTGCGCGGCCTGACCGAAGAAGAGGCCGAGCGTGCCATTTCGCAGGCTCTCGTCACGCGATACGCGCTGTGTCCCGAGACCGTCACAGATGTGCTCGAGGCCAAGAAGCAACTGCTGCGGCATTCGGGCATGCTCGAGTTCGTCGAGGCCTCCGACAACATGTCCGCCATCGGTGGGTTGGAGAACTTGAAGCACTGGCTGGGACAGCGCCGCGGAGCATGGGAAGACTCGGCGCGCGAATTTGGTCTGGAACCACCACGCGGCATGATCATCCTGGGCGTGCAGGGCTGCGGCAAGTCCCTTTGCGCGCGAGCCGTGGCTGGGGAGTGGAAGCTGCCGCTGGTGAAGTTCGACACGTCGGCGGTCTACGACAAGTACATCGGCGAGACGGAAAAGCGCATTCGCAAAGTGTTTCAGGTTGCCGAGGGACTGGCGCCCTGCGTCCTGTGGATTGATGAGTTGGAGAAAGTGTTCGCCGGCAGCGGCCCCGATTCCGCGTCGGCCGACGCGGGCGTTTCCTCGCGGCTGCTGGCGTCGTTTCTATCGTGGATGCAGGACCGCAAGGCTCCCGTATTCGTCGCCGCAACCTGCAACAACGTAACGGTGCTACCGCCGGAGTTAATCCGCAAGGGCCGCTTCGACGAATTGTTCTTCGTCGATCTGCCCAATCAGGCCGAGCGGAAGCAGATCTTCTCGATTCAACTCGCGAAACGCAAGCGCAATCCGGCAGATTTCGATCTGGAAAAAGTTGCCGCGGCCGCAAAAGGATACTCCGGCGCCGAGATCGATGCCGCCGTGCAGGGCGCGCTCTACGCAGCGTATTCCGGGAAGAAGCCTCTTTCCAATCAATCGCTGCTGGACGCACTGGCGCAGACAGTGCCGCTTTCGACCACGCGCGCGGAAGAAATCGCCACCCTGCGCGAATGGGCCCGGACCAGGGCGGTGCCCGCGTCGGCTCGGGATGCAGGCCCCGCCACGCCGTGATTTTCGTCTGCCATTGACTCCCTCTTCGCCGCGGGGTAGGCTTTAGCTAATGGTAGTGACTTGCCTTCTGGGCATGCGCATTCCGGCTGGTCCCGTCTCCAAGCGAAACCCTGCTTTGTCTGTGAAGTGGAGCAGGCATAGGTGTACCTCAATGTCCGCGACCGCCGGGCTTTGCCCGGCCCGTCCGGGTCAGAGACCCGGACCCACACAAGCATGAACCCAAAGGCACGAATTCAGCATGAAGAAGAGCATCGGGGTTAGTCCCAACATCGAGACGTTTTTCGGCACGCGGGATGAGAATGTGCGTTTGCTGGAAGACGGGCTCAACATCACCATCAATCTGCGGTCGAACGCGATCGAACTGGAGGGCGCGGCGCGGGACGTGGCGCGCGCGGAACAGGTCTTCGCCGACTACGAAACCCTGCAGCGCTCCGGCTACACCTTCAATAATGGCGACCTTAACAGCATGCTGCGCGTGCTGACTTCCGACCCCAACACGACCCTCCGCGGATTGGCGGATGCCGGGCGCCAGCGTTCGTTTGGGCGCCGCACCGTGCAGCCCAAGAGCAGCAACCAGCGCCGTTATCTCGAGGCCATCGAAGGGCACGACATGGTGTTTGGGATTGGCCCGGCTGGCACGGGCAAGACTTACCTTGCCGTGGCGATGGCGATCTCCGCGCTGCTGGCCAAGCGCGTGAATCGTATTATCCTGGCGCGCCCGGCGGTGGAAGCGGGGGAGCGCCTGGGATTTCTGCCGGGCACGCTGCAGGACAAGATTGATCCATACCTGCGGCCGCTGTACGACGCTTTGTATGACATGCTCGATCCCGAAAAGGTGGATCGCTACCTGGAAAAGAACGTCATTGAGATTGCGCCGATCGCTTTCATGCGCGGGCGCACCCTGAACGACTCGTTTGTCATTCTCGACGAAGCGCAGAACACGACCTCGGAACAGATGAAGATGTTCGTCACGCGCCTGGGCTTCAATTCGAAGGCGGTGATCACCGGCAACGTCACCCAGATCGACTTGCCTAACGCACGCCGCAGCGGGCTGCTGGAAGCGATGGAAGTTCTGAAAAGCGTGGACGGTCTGGCATTTGTGCACTTCGACGAAACGGATGTGGTGCGTCATCATCTGGTGCAGCGTATCGTTCGCGCCTATGACGAGCACAAGACGCGCGTCGCCGAGCAGCAGATGCTCTTGCTGGCCGAGCCCAGGAATGCCGACGCGGCAAGCGTCGAAAAACAGGCGGCCGCGGCTGCGCACGAAGCGGCTGTGAACGAACCGAAGACGACGTCCGCCGAAGCCAAAGGATAGTGCCGCGCATTTTTGGTGGGAGGGCCCAACTCGGGCCCTCCTGTTTGATTTTGTGCCCCATACTTGAGAGAAAAGGGTTGCAGAGAACAGCTTGGTGATTCTGGAAAAAGAAGTCGCGGGATTGAACGAAGGCGCTTTAGGGCGCTTCGTGTTGCGCGCGCGAAAGGCCGTGGGCCTTAGCGGACAAGTAAATGTACTGGTGACCAGCAGTGCGGCCGTGCGCGCGCTGAACCGGCGTTTTCGCAACCAGAACAAGGCAACGGATGTGCTGTCGTTTCCGGCGGCTTCTTCCATCTCGAAATCCCGCAAAGGAGCACAACTGGCTGGCGAGGTCGCCATCTCCGCCGACATCGCACTCAAGAATTCTTTCCAGCTCGGACATCCCGCGGCCCAGGAAATTAAGATTCTGGCGCTGCATGGAATCCTACATCTGGCAGGCTTTGACCATGAGCGCGATAATGGTGAAATGGCGCGCAAGGAAGCGAAGCTGCGCCGGGCACTTGGGCTGCCGGTTGCCTTGATTGAACGAGTAAAGGCTGAAAGACTTCAGCCCGAACGAGTCCAACCTGCCCGTAGACAATCCTCGAAACACCGGCGCGGCGCGGCGCGCGCTACAGCTGCTCAGAGGATGGCATGAATTACGCCGTCGCCGTCGCGCTTTTACCCTTGCTGGGACTGCTGACGCTGGTCTCTTACGTGGATCGTGTCTATCAGGAAGTTGGGAAATTCCTTTCCCGCGAATTCCAGGACAACATCGACGTCTTCGAACAGAAGATTGAACCGGCGCTGGGAGTAGGCCGCACCCGGGCTTCGCTGTCGATGGCCGTGCTCACGCAGCTCACCATGGCGGCAATTGCTCTGCTCATCGGCTTCCTGGTTTTCAGCGAGCAGTCCTGGGGCATTTACGAGATCTCGCAGGCGGCGATCAGCCTGATCCTCATCGTCATCGTGTTCAACCGCTTCCTGCCGTTCGTATTTTTCTCGCGCACCAGGGGTGAGTGGCTGATCCACTGGACGCTGGTTCTGAAGATATTGATTTACACGGTGATGCCGGTGACGATCATGCTGGGCTTCCTGCAATCGGTGGCTTCACTGACCAAGCAGAACACCACCGAACAGCCGGAGACCTCCGCCGAGGCGGTGGACGCGTTGATCGAAGCCGGCCAGGAAGAGGGCATTATTCAGGAGGGCGACCGCGATCTGATTCAGTCGGTGGTGGAATTCAGCGGCAAAACGGTACGCGAGGCCATGAAGCCGCGTCCTCAGATGTTTGCCGTGCCCACGAATACCACGGTCGAGCACTTCATCGAATTGCTGCGTGTCAAGCACTACTCACGCGTGCCCGTGTATGAAGGCAGCATCCATAACATTAAGGGAATTGTCTACGCGCAGGACGTGCTGCAAGTGCCCGATAGCGAAGCGCACGTGCGCATCGTGGAGACGATCATGCGGCGTGATGTCTATTTCGTCCCAGAGAGCAAGCTCGGCAGTGATCTGCTGCGCGAAATGCAGAAGCAGAATATCCGCATGGCGATTGTGGTGGACGAATACGGCGGCGTAGCGGGCTTGGTCACCATCGAGGATCTGGTGGAAGAGATCGTGGGAGAGATCCGCGACGACCACGATAAGCCGGAGATCGTGCGCGAAGGCGAGCGCTCGTTCATCGTCGCCGGTGGAATGGACGTCGACCGTCTCGATGAACTCTTCGGCAGCAAGCCGGAAGGAAAAGAGTCAGCCACCATAGCAGGCTTAGTCAGCGAACTCGCCGGCCGCATTCCCCGCAAGGGCGAGGTGGTGCAGGAAGACGGCCTGCGCTTCGAGGTCCTGGAGTCCACCGACCGCAAAGTGGAGCGCGTACGCGTCAGTGCAGTGCAGCCCCAGCAGTTGAAGCTGATATAGTCAGACCTCAGACTTCGGACCTCAGACATCAGCCTTTCCGAACCCAAGGATTGCAGCTTGAGGTCCGAGGTCCGAGGTCCGAACGTCCGATTCCATATGCCATTCCGCTCCGGTTTCGTTTGCATTCTCGGCCGCCCCAACGCGGGCAAGTCCACCTTGCTCAATACGCTCGTGGGCGAGAAACTGGCGATCATCTCGCCCAAGCCGCAAACCACGCGGAACCGCATTCAGGGCGTGGTCCACGTTCCAAAGCGTAACGGCAAGGGCGGCGGGCAGATTGTTCTGATCGATACTCCTGGTGTCCACAAGCCGGACAGTTCTCTGGGCCGCAAGATGATGGTTGAGGTGCGTGAAGCTCTGGAGGGCTGCGACCTCGTGCTGGTGATCATGGATGTCACTCGCAAGTTCGATCCCCGCGATCAGTTTGCGCTCGACTTGCTGCAGCGGCCCGGGACGAAGGCATTTCTGCTCTTGAATAAAGTCGATCTGATCCGGGAGAAAACCAGGCTGCTGCCCCTCATCGAGCAATACCGCAAGCTCTATGACTTCAGCGAAGTGATCCCCATTTCCGCGCTCAAGCGCAAGGGCCTGGACGCGCTTCTGGACATGGTGATTTCGGCTCTCCCCGCGGGCCCGGCGTACTTTCCCGAAGATCAAATTACCGATCAACCGGCGCGATTCATGGCAGCCGAAATCATCCGCGAGCAGGTGCTGTTGAATACCAGCGAGGAGATTCCCTACGCGACCACCGTAATCGTCGATAACTTCGAGGAAGGCGCGAGGCTCACGAGGATCGCGGCGACCATCTATTGCGAGCGCGAAGGACAGAAGGGAATTCTAGTGGGCAAGGGCGGCAAGATGCTCAAGAAGATCGGTACTTCGGCCCGTTTGCAGATCGAGCGCATGCTCGGAACCAAGGTGTTTCTCGAACTTTATGTAAAAGCAGAACCGGGTTGGCGGGATTCGCGCCGCTTCGTGGAAGAACTGGACTGGCGCCGGCAATTGGAGCATCGGATGGAAGAGCAGGGTGCGTACGTCGGCAAGATTGCACACGACGACCGAAACCGCACAGAAGGCTGACGTTGTGTTATGTGGACCCCGCCTTCAATGAAGCGTCCATTGCCGGATTTGCGGCGTGCGTCTAGAATCGCAATAGGCCGCGCTCCAAGGGCCCACACAGGACGGCCGAGCCTAACATGGAATCTGGGGCTTCTCCCGAAGGACACTTTCCCGAGCACGACTTCGATCCGGAAAAACTTCACCTGCGCGTGCGCGTGACGCTCGCTGCGGACCGGAAGTCGGTGGACCCGGTCGTGGCGCAGGTCATGGAGTCCGTCCGTGCTATGAAATGCGTCGAACGGCAAGGAAGATGCCATCGAACTCTCCTTGCAGGAGGCGCTGGCCAATGCGGTGGTTCACGGCGCCAAGGAAGATCCCACCAAAATTGTAGAGTGCCTGGTGGCTTGCGACGAGCAACGCGGCGTCCTCATCATCGTGCGCGATCCCGGCCCAGGTTTCGACCCCGGGGCGATTCCCAGCTGCACGGTGGGTGAGAATCTCTACTCGAACCACGGTCGCGGAATTTTTCTCATTAATCAGCTGATGGATGAGGTGAAGTTCTATAAGAACGGCACCGAGATTCACATGGTGAAGCGGTAGGTTTTTCCGCCGTCTTTCCGTGTGCTATATCTATTTTTTGCAAGGGTAGTCTCTTCGATCCGGCTCTCGCCCAGTGATAACCTTGCTGGATGCCACAGGATATCGATGTGCCCCCATCTCCCAGACCTGCTCGAAACCGCACGGCGGTTGTGTTTGCGCTCATCCTCGGACTGTTCCTCGGCGTGATATTTGTCGGCTCCATGGGAGCGCTGATGCTCTCGCGACATTCGGGTCGAGCCCTGTTGAGCCATATGTGGTCGGCCGTGACAGGCAGAACCCTGACGATTGATGTAAGCCAGCCTACCGTGGTCGATCGCATTCAGCGCTTGCAGCGGTTGGAGACGGTGGTTTACACCATGGACAAAATCGTCTCTGGCGCGAAAGAAACCCCCTTCTTCCCGGATTTCCTGGCCGGAGATCGCCTCTTGATGTTAGTGCACGGCGAAGTTGTCGCCGGAATTGATTTCTCGAATCTTAAGCCGGGCGATGTCAGAGTGGAGGGCCGTCAGATTCATTTGCATCTTCCCTCGCCGCAGGTGTTCAGCACGCGGATCGACAGTGCGAAGACCCGCGTGTATTCGCGACAAACCGGGCTGCTGGTACCCACCGATCCGAATCTTGAAACCCAGGTGCGGCAGGAGGCGGAACGTCAGTTGCAAGCGGCCGCAATCGCCGATGGTATTATGCGAACCGCCCAGCAGAATGCCGCTGCGACGATCACCAGCCTGCTGCAAGGTTTAGGATTCGAGAAGATTGACTTCGAGTGACAAAGAACCGTAGCGCGGCCGTCCCGGCGGCTGTCTTACCCGCCGCGCCGAGGGCGAGACGCCCTCGGGACAGCCGGCAAGATGCCGGCGCTACGGGCAAGTTCACATACTCGCGAACTCAAGGACAACAATCTCGGGATTGGATCCCAGGCGCAGCGGTGGCCCCCACGTTCCCGCTCCGCTCGAAGTGAAAACCTGCATCTTTCCGATCCGGTTTAAGCCGTACACAAACTGGCGATAAATCCGCCGCGCCATCCAACTCCAAGGTACGAACTGCCCCAGGTGCGTATGTCCGGATAGCTGCAGAGAAACCCCCGCAGCCTCCGCGATTTCCGGATGGTCGGGAGCATGCGTCAACAGAATGCTCGCGCGGTCTCGATCCAAGCCGACGCCGCGCAGTACGGACGCAAACTGCCTGCCTTGCGCCGCATGCCGGTAGGGCACGCCAACAATCTGCAAACCGTCAACTTCTACCTTCTCATTGCTGAGCACGCGCACACCGGCGGCCGAAATGGCACCAAGATATTTGCTGTCGTCTCCAAATTGCTCGTGATTTCCCGCTACAAAATAGACGCCTTGCGGCGCCGTGAGCTCGTTCAAAGGCGCCGCCGTTCGCCTGGCATCAACGGCTGTGCCGTCGTACAAATCACCGGCAATGAAAATCGCGTGCGGCTCTTCCCTCAAAATCTTCGCAACCAAGCGTCGCAGAAACCTGCCGTTTCGCACGTGTCCCAGGTGCACGTCGCTGATCAGCGCCGCTCTTCGCCCGTGCCAAGCCGCCGGCAGGTTCGCGAGCCGCACCGTGATTCGCGTGATTCGCGTCCAGCCCGCGTTGAACACCCCGTACAGTCCCGCTACTACCGCGGCGCCGAACAGTAATTCCACGATCCGATGAAAATTAACGTATAGCCCAGCCAAGCCCGCGACCTCGAAAATAATCCACGACGAAACCGCTGCGACGAAGAGGAACGTCAGCAGACCCACCCAAACCGCGGCAGCCCTGTAAAACACGCGCACAGCGGCATTCGTATAGCGAAAGGCCAGGAGCGAAGCGCTTACAAAGCTCACCGATAACAAGCCGAGGATCAGCCTGATCCACAGTGTCGGAGTATGGCCGGTTGCTGGCGCAAACGTCCACGTCTCATAGAGTAGAAAATGCGTTAGAAAGAGAACCGACTGGATAACCACAATGAAACCGATGAGAGGATTTCGTACTCGCATGGTGCATTAGATTCGCCAAACTGAAATTCGATTGTCGTGCTAGGTCGAAGAATTCCCGATCGTTTCAATCGAAGAAATGGGTCTTCGGTCAGTCGTCCGCGCTGGTGTGATTCCTCCTTGGAGGAGGCCGGGTAGGAGGAAATCATCGCTCGGCATTCCCAGCGGGCAACCGCGACGTTGCCAAAGTGTGGCCGCGACGTGCAAGCTGCTATCCATGCCAGAATTGCCGGATATCGCCGCCTATATCAGCGCGCTGGAATCGCGGATAGTTGGCCAGTCGCTGGAACACATACGGCTGAACAGTGCCTTTCTGCTGCGAACCGCGCAACCGCCGCTGGCGAGTGTCGAGGGGCGTACTGTCCGCGATCTGCAGCGAATTGGCAAGCGCATTGTGATCGGGGTAGATAACGATCTCTTTCTGGCGCTTCATTTGATGATTGCCGGGCGGTTGCACTGGCGGACGCCGGAAGCCAAGCTGGTCGGCCGCCGGAGTCTGGCAGCCTTCGATTTTCCCAATGGTGCTCTGGTTCTTACCGAAGCCGGCACAAAACACCGCGCCTCGTTGCACGTTCTTCGAGGAGAAGATAGCTTGCGTTCCATCGATCCTGGGGGAATCGACATCTTCTCCAGCGACCTCGATTCGTTTCGCGCTGCGCTCACTGCCGAAAATCACACGCTCAAGCGGGCGCTTACCGATCCTCGTCTAGTGAGTGGTATCGGCAACGCCTATTCAGATGAGATCCTGCATGCGGCGCAACTGTCTCCCGTCACGCTTACGCAGAAACTGCAAGCACACGAGTGGGAGAGACTATTCGCGGCGACCCGCCACACGATCGAGTATTGGGTCAACCGGCTCCGCGCTGAAGCGAAGACCGGCTTCCCCGAAAAGGTCACTGCGTTTCGAAAGGGGATGGCTGTGCATGGGCGCTATGGCGAGCCGTGCCCGAGATGCGGCGACAAGGTTCTGCGGATTCGTTACGCCGACAAAGAAACGAACTACTGCGCGCGCTGCCAGACTGGCGGCAAGGTTTTGGCGGATCGGAGTTTGTCTCGGCTCTTGGGATCGGACTGGCCGCGAACGTTGGAAGAATTGGAAGCCTTAAAGCGCCGCTGAAGAAAGGGCGTCCGGCTCTCGGCTTCCGGAATTCTGAAAAGCGTTCGAACCGAAAGCCGGAAGCCGAACGTCGAAAACCGAACGTCGAAAGCCGTTCTTATTCTTTTGCCGCGATCGCCAGCGCTTTCATCTTCCGGTAAAGATGGCTGCGCTCCAGGCCCAGCACCTCCGCCGTGCGGCTCACATTGCCGTGGTTCTGGTCGAGGGTCTTGAGGATGTAATCGCGCTCGTAGGCGTCGCGAGCCTGGTGCAGCGTGGAAAACTCACTCTTGGGCGCGCGCCGGCTGCCTTCGCGGTACACCAGCGGCGGCAGATGCTTGCTGTCGAAGCGCGTGGTCGTGGGGTTCATGATCACGATGCGCTCGATCACGTTGCGCAACTCGCGCACGTTGCCCGGCCAGGAGTAACGCATGAGGATTTCAATGGCGTCATCGGTGATTTCCCGCGGCCGGCGTCCATAGGTCGCCGCCAGTTCCTTCAGGAAATGCCGCGTAAAGAGAGGAATATCTTCTTTCCGTTCGCGCAAGGGCGGGACGAAGAAGGGAATCACATTGAGCCGGTAGAAAAGATCTTCCCGGAAGTTGCCCCGCGATATCTCTTCCTCCAGATCTTTGTTGGTCGAGGCGATGACACGAACATCGACCGTGATCGTTTCATCGCTGCCCACGGGCGTAAAGCGCTGCTCTTCGAGCGTGCGCAACACTTTCGATTGCGTCTTGAGGCTCATGTCGCCAACTTCATCCAGGAAGAGGGTTCCGCCGTGAGCTCTCTGAAACTTGCCTTCCTTGTCGGCAGCCGCGCCGGGGAAAGATCCCTTACAGTGTCCAAAGAGTTCGCTCTCGATCAGATCTTCGGGAATCGCGGCGCAGTTCACCTCCACAAATGTTTCGTCCTTGCGCAGGCTCTGGCCGTGGATCGCATGGGCCACCAGTTCCTTGCCGGTGCCGGATTCGCCGTAGATCAAAACGCGTCCGTTGGTCGGAGCCATCAAGCCAATCTGCTGGCGCAGCGCCTTCATCGGAATGCTGTCGCCCACGATGATGCTCTTCACCTGAAGCTGCTTTTTCAGGTCCACGTTCTCCCGCTGCAGCTTCTTGGATTCGATGGCATTCTTGACCAGGATCAAGGTTTTTTCGAGAGAGAGTGGTTTTTCCAGGAAGTCATAGGCGCCCAGTTTCGTCGCGCGCACTGCGGTTTCGATGGTTCCGTGACCGGAGATCATAATGACTTCGGGAGGATTGTCGAACTCACGAATCCTTTCTAAGGTCTCAAGGCCGTCGACGCCGGGCAGCCAGATATCGAGCAGGACCACGTCAAATGGGGTTTTGCGCAGCAGGTCGAGACAAGCCTCGCCGTTGCCCACAGAAGACGGGGCGTACCCTTCGTCCGCAAGGATGCCGGCCAGGGAGTCGCGAATTCCCGCTTCGTCGTCAACGATGAGGATGTTATGCATGGTGGACGGTGGCTGCCGCCGGCGTGGTTTCCGGAACAACCGGAAGTTCAACGATGAAACGCGTGCCGACGGGCCGGTTTTCTTCTACGCGGATCGAGCCATGATGATCTTCTACGATGCGGCTTACGATGGCCAAGCCAAGTCCGGTGCCGCGTTTCTTGGTGGAGAAATATGGCAAGAAGAGCTTCTCTTTGAGTTCCCGGGTTACGCCGTGGCCCGTGTCGGCAACGGTGATCTCCACCGCGTCGCGGGTCGCCACCAATGCAGTCGAAATTTCAATCTCGCGCACCACGGAATCTTGCGACGCTTCGGCCGCGTTGTCCACCAGATTGGCCACGGCGCGCTTGATCGCCTCGCTATCGGCCATCACCTTCGGTAGATCGGAGGCCAGCGATTTGTGGACGTCAATTCCATCCAGCCTGCCATTGAACATCGAGAGCGCGCTCTCGATCACGTCGTTGATGTCGGCCGGCTGCGGTTTAGCTAGGGGGAAGCGCGCAAGTGTAGCGAACTCGTCCACCAGCCGGCGTACGGTCTCGACCGCGCCGGCAATCGTCTCCGCGCAGGAACGCACCACGCCAAGAGATGCGGGATCGTTTGGAGTCGCGCGGTCCAGATGCCGCTGAATGCGCTCCGCCGACAATGCGATGGGCGTCAGCGGATTCTTGATTTCATGCGCGACCCGCCGCGCCACTTCCCGCCATGCGGTTTGCTTTTGTGCTTTCAGCAGGTCAGAGAGATCCTCGAAGACCACGACATACCCGGAACCCTCGCCGTGATGCCTCAACGTCGCTACGGTCACGGCAACGTTCAACGAGACCCGGGGCAACTGCATCTGCATCTGGCTGGTGGTCATGCCCATGCGATCGGCGCGCCGCAGCAAGGGTTCGAAGTCTTCCAGGGCTTCGGTGGGAAACACATCGGCCAGAGACGCTCCCCGGAGAATCTGAGGCCCACTGTCGTGTCCGGCGTCGGGATGAAACATCCGAAGCAACGCCTGATTGACGTGGGTCACGCGTCGCGCCGCATCGAGCGACAGCACGCCGGTGGGAATACTCTCGAGGATGGTTTCCATTTGACGGCGGCGCTGGTCGAGTTCCGCATTGGCCGCGCTCAGGTCGCGGCTGGAAGCCTCAATCTGACGCCGGCTGCCTTCCAGATCCTCCGCCATGCGGTTGAAGGAGCGAACCAGGTCGCCAATTTCGTCAGCCGCGCTCACTGGGACGCGATAATCGAGGCGTCCGCGCGAGATCTCCTGCGTGGCTTCCGCCAGCGCCGACAGCGGTCGCGTCACAATCTTCGAAAGGAATAACGCAAGCCAGGTCGTGACGAAAAGCACGATCATCGTGAGCAGCAGCAGCAAACCCATGTAGGTGCGGCGCACGAGTTTCCGCTCGCGGGCCAGATCGTAGTAGCGCTTCTGGCTGGCCTCGACCTGGCGCACCGTTTGTGAAAACTCACCGGGAAGCGGAATCGCTACTAGAATCAGGCCTCCGCCCTCGACTGGAGCGCTGCCCAACGTGTAGTCCGTTTGCTGCCAGGTAAATTGAGCGGGATGTCCCAAAGCCGCTTCGGCCAGCGGCAGTCTGGCCTTAAGGACTGGCCACGGGGCGGGTACATTGAAACTCGCTTCTGCGTTGCCGTCCTGAACCGCCAGCGCGAATCCGCCTTGCAGTGTCAGTTCGTGGTGCTGAAACTCGCTGACTACACCCGAGAACCCGTGCCCTGAAAAGCCACGATCGATCTCCGGAGATGCCGCAATGGAGGACGCTTCGGCCCGTGCCGTCTGCGTGGCATAGCTGGCCAGCAGCGTCGCCATGGCGTGTGTATCGGCCCGCACCTCCTCCACGGGGGTTGAGAACCACTTATCAATCGAGCGATTCATCAATCCGTAGGCAAACCAGTACATGACCATCACCGGTAACGAAGACAGCAGGAGCGCACCGGCGACCATCCGTGTACGAAACTTCGAGCCCAGCACCCCGAGGCGCCGTTCGGCAAAAAGTTTCAGCAGGTTGCGCATCAGAACAAATGTGAGCGCGACGAACAGCAGGAAGATCAGCGCGGACAACGCGGCGAAGACGATAATGTCCTGATTGTTCCCGGGGCGCAGGAAAGTCAGATCAAAGGCAGTTTGCGAAACCAGGATCACAAGCAACAGAAAAACAGAAATCGCGAGCAGAATGATGACCTGCTTGCGGTGCGAGGTCTTCTCAGGCGGAATTGAGGTCGTGTGTGGCACTGGGATTTCCGCGTCCAGGCACACCCCTGTGGGGAAAGCCGGAACCGCCAGGACGCGCAAATCATTATAGATGCACAGTCGCGGACCTAAGCTGCATGGGGTAGACAGCGACTCTGGTCAGTTATCGGATGAATGTGCGGCAGGTGAGTGTGTGGGACCGGGTCTTCGACCCGGTCGCGGCGCGGAGGCCGCGGGTTTGTTCCTGGGAGCGAGTGGGCCTTTGACGAAAAAAGAGCGGCCCTTCGGGCCGCGGCCGGGTCAGAGACCCGGCCCTACACGAGAGCACTGCGACTGCTTCTCACTGCCGGCGATTCCATGGCTTCGAGATCTCCTCCAACATGGCGTCGTAGGCGGGCTTGGGCTTATAAGCGCGGTCAAAAGGCAGCGCGGCACCACGCATACCGCGAGAATGAGATCCAATCCACGAGTATTTGTCGGTGAAGCCCCAAGTCTGAATCGCGGTGCAGCCTGGGTTTTGCAGGCAGGCCCGAACCACGCCACGATATACCTCAGACTGGCGAAGAAGATCGTCGTTCCGCACCAGCCCGCCGGGGTCCAACGGCAGAGAAACGTCGAGTTCCGTGATGTGGACCTGCACCCCCAAGGCGGTCAGACGCGCGATATTGGCGGTAATCGCTGCAGTATCGATGTCAAGATGCGAAATGTGCAACTGCAGGCCGACTCCATCGATAGGAACGCCGCGATGCTTGAAATCGTTCACCATGGCGTAGATCGCGTCGGACTTGCGGTTGAGCCCTTCCCCCTCGGCCTCGTTGTAGAAAAGCAGCGCCTGCGGATCAGCCTCATGCGCCCAGCGAAAAGCCTGCTCGATATACGCAGTGCCCTTGTCAGACAGCCCGATGCCCGGCTGGTTGTACCAGGGAGAATTCTTGACAAGGCCTTTCTCATCCAGAGCCTCATTCACCACATCCCAGGCGAAGACCTGGCCGGCGTAGTGTTTCATCACCGTGGTGATGTGCTGTCGGAGCAAGCCGGATAATTGAGCGGCCGTGAAATGGTCTTGCACCAGCCATTCGGGATTATTGTGATCCCATACCAGGCAGTGCCCTCGAACTTTCATGCCGTGTGCCTGCGCAAAGCGGACGACCTCATCGCCCTCGCGGAAATCGAATGTGCCTCGGTTCCGCCGCACGACCCACCACTTCATCACGTCCTCAGGCTCAACCATGTTGAATTCGCGAGCTAGGGTGGCCGAGTAAGCAGCCTCGGAAAACAGAGAGGGACGAACCGCAGCGCCCAGCAACAGATGGGCTCGATCGGCTGCCGGCCGCAAAGGAAGGGAAGTTGTCCCCGCAGTTGCGGTTAAGACCAGAGCCAGGAAGCAAAACTGCTGCCACGGAATTCGCATTGTCTAACCTTTCTCGGCGGGTATGGCTTGCATGAATTACTTAACGCCAGGCAGAAAACGCTGTAAAGGGCATTCGTCACATTTGGGCTGTGATTTTCCACAATAATTCTTTCCCACTCCCACGATGAGCCCGTGCATCTCGTTGTAGACCTGTACCAGTGCCGTGCGCCCGGCTGTGCTCATCGCTGAAGGCGGATGGGCAGCACCGTGCAAGATTGATGCAGGCGGCGGTGCCACATTCTCAGGCATGACCTCCTGCTGGTGAACCACCGGCGCCAGGGCTCGCTGAAACAGTTCTCGAATCTCTTCGTACTCCGTCCTCTCCGGCAAAATTCCATGCCGATCAAGGATGCGCCGGGTGTAGGCGTCCACGACGAACACCGGGTGATTTCCGGCGTAGAGCAGAATCGAGTCCGCGGTCTCCGGCCCCACACCGTTCAACCTGAGCAACTCTTCGCGAAGTTGGTCTGTCGGCTGGGCGAAAAGTAGATCCAGCGAACCCCTGTATTGCTTGTCGAGAAAAGCGACGAATGTCTTGAGCCGCGTCGCTTTTTGGCGGAAAAACCCGGACGGACGAATCAGGCGCTCGAGTTTGCCCAACGACACCTTCCGAATTCCTTCGGCGCTTAATACCTGCGCCTTGCGCAGGTTTGCCAAAGCAAGCTCGACGTTGGTCCACGCAGTGTTCTGCGTCAGATAGGCTCCGACGATAACCTCGAAGCGCGTTTCGGCTGGCCACCAGTGCTGTCGTCCCCACTCGCGATAGAGCGCGCGATAGTACTGCAAAAGTTCGCTCTCTTTTTCTTTGGGGGCTCGCGGCAAGTTAACAATTCCTTAGTTCGAGTCTAATCGACCGCGCTCGACGGTGGTGAACCGTTCCCAGGAAGATGACCAAAACTTACTGAAGTGCATGTACCTGGGCAGACAGAACGCCCATCTGCCATGAGAAAAGCTGCATTTGGCGCGGAGTTCAGCGAAAACACCCAACTGCGGGTGAAACTTCTCGTCAGGTCCAGTACCAAAGTTACTGGTGAAGTAATCCACTTGCGCTGACAATTTATGTCAACGCGAATGCGCTGCGTCTCTCCCAACGATGGGCGGCCGTTTGCGATATGCCCGCACAAGTGCGCGGCATCGTTCCATCCGCATGGATAGGAGATCTGGGTATGTCTCAACGGCTGGGTGACCTCCTCGTCAAAGAGAAGATCATTACCCCAGAGCAGTTGGAACAAGCGAGTAAGGTCCAGAAGGAGCAGAGCTGTCGCCTGGGGTCCGCCCTGGTGAAGCTTGGCTTCCTCACGGACGAAGACGTCACCAATTTCCTCTCCCGCCAATATGGCGTTCCCGCCATCAACCTTTCCTACTTCGAGATTGACCCGGCGGTCGTCAAGCTCATTCCGTTCGAGACTGCTAAGCGCTACCAGATCCTTCCGCTGAGCCGTGTGGGCGCCTCGCTCACCATTGCGATGGTCGATCCCACCAACGTCTTCGCGATGGACGATATCAAGTTCATGACCGGCTTCAATATCGAGCCGGTTGTCGCTTCGGAAAGCTCCATCCTGGCGGGCATCGAAAAAGCCTACGGTTCCGCCAAGGAAGAAGATCTTGAGACCGTGATGCAGTCGATGTCGGAGATGGGCGAGAGCGATGTCGAACTGCAATCGGAAGAACAGCAAATGGAGCTGGCCGAACTGGAAAAAGCGGCCGACGAAGCTCCTGTCGTCAAGCTGGTCAACGTCGTTCTCGGCGATGCGGTGAAGCGCGGCGCAAGCGACATTCACATTGAGCCTTACGAAAAAGAATTCCGGGTCCGGTTCCGTATTGACGGTGTTCTTCAGACCATCATGTCTCCGCCGTTGAAGTTGAAGGACGCCATCACCTCCCGCTTGAAGATCATGGCGAAGCTCGACATCAGCGAAAAGCGTCTGCCGCAGGACGGCCGCATCATGCTGAAGATGAACATCGGCGGCCGCAAAAAACAGCTCGACTTCCGTGTCAGCACGCTGCCCACGTTGTGGGGCGAGAAAATCGTGCTCCGGTTGCTCGACAAAGAGAACCTGCGTCTCGACATGACCAAGCTTGGCTTCGAAGCCGAGTCGCTGGTGAAATTCGAAAAAGCCATCCTGAAGCCCTACGGCATGGTGCTGGTCACGGGGCCGACAGGATCGGGCAAGACCAACACGCTCTATTCGGCGATCTCGCGCCTGAACCAGCCCGACACCAACATCATGACCGCGGAAGATCCGGTCGAGTTCCAGTTGGGCGGCGTCAACCAGGTGCAGATGAAGGAGCAGATCGGATTGAACTTTGCCGCCGCTCTGCGCTCGTTCCTGCGGCAAGATCCCAACATCATTCTGGTCGGCGAAATCCGCGACTTTGAAACTGCGGAAATTGCGATTAAGGCCGCGCTCACGGGCCATCTTGTGCTCTCCACTTTGCACACCAACGGCGCACCGGAAACCATCACCCGCCTGATGAACATGGGTATTGAACCGTTCCTGGTGGCGACATCGGTTCATCTCATCTGCGCGCAGCGCCTGGTCCGGCGCATTTGCAAGGATTGCACCGAGGTCATGGATGTACCGGTGCAGACGCTGATTGACGCAGGGTTCACTCCCGAGGAAGCCAAGACCGTGAAGATCCAGAAGGGCAAGGGCTGCGGAATCTGCAACAACACGGGATACAAAGGCCGCTGCGGCTTGTACGAGGTCATGGAAGTCGACGACGAGATCCGCGAGTTGGTTTTGGTGGGCGCCTCGGCCGTGGAGTTGAAAAAGAAAGCCATCGAGCGCGGCATGATCACGCTACGCCGCAGTGGATTGATCAAGGTGGCGGCGGGAATGACCACGCTCGAGGAAGTCGCCCGCGAAACGATTCATTGATTCGGAACCTTAGTAGCAACTGAAAGGGAAAAATCCTTATGGGTTTGTCGTTAAGCGATCTGCTCAAGAGAATGCTGGAGATGAACGGCAGCGATCTGCACATCACCACCAATTCGCCGCCCCAGATTCGTGTGCACGGACACCTGGTGCCGCTCGATCTGCCGCAGATGACGCCAGCCGAAACCAAGCAGTTGGCCTACAGTGTCATGACCGATTCCCAGAAGCACCGCTTCGAAGAGAGCCTCGAACTGGACTTCTCGTTCGGATTGAAGGGACTGGCCCGCTTCCGCGCGAACGTATTCAATCAGCGCGGAGCCACGGCGGCGGTGTTCCGGTTGATTCCGTTCGAAATCAAGTCGTTCAACCAGCTCGGCTTGGCCCCCGTCGTCAGCAAGCTCTGTGACAAGCCGCGCGGTCTGGTGCTGGTCACGGGACCAACCGGTTCGGGCAAATCCACCACGCTCGCGGCCATGATCGACAAGATCAACAGTGAACGCCACGACCACATTCTCACGATCGAAGACCCGATCGAGTTTGTGCACATGAACAAGAACTGCGTGGTTAACCAGCGTGAACTTCACGCCGATACCAAGAGCTTTACGGACGCGTTGCGAGCTGCGCTCCGCGAAGATCCGGATGTGGTGCTGATCGGCGAAATGCGCGATCTCGAAACCATCGAGTCGGCGCTGCGCATCGCCGAAACCGGCCACTTGACCTTTGGCACGCTGCACACCAACTCGGCAACTTCCACCATCAACCGCATCATCGACGTGTTCCCGGCGCACCAGCAGCCGCAGATTCGCGCCCAGCTGTCGCTGGTTCTGGAAGGCATCATGTGCCAAAGCCTGCTGCAGAAGATCGACGGCAAAGGCCGGGCCATGATCATGGAGATTCTCATCCCCAACGCGGCCGTGCGCAACTTGATCCGCGAAGACAAAATTCACCAGATCTACTCTTCCATGCAGTCGGGCCAGGAAAAATTTGGCATGCAGACGTTCAACCAGTCACTGGCCACGGCCTATTTCCAGAAACAGATTTCGCTGGAAACCGCCATTTCCCGTTCCAGCAACGTGGATGAATTGCAGGAAATGATCAACCGTGGCGCCAGTTTGATCAACCGGCCGACCACGGCAGGTACCACTTTGGCCAGAGGCGCTGCTCCGTCCAAGCATTAGGCGGCTGCAGCAATAGATATGCGGCATCAATACGAACACAGTTTTCGCCAAGCAGCTACATCAGTGAGGAGAAGCTAAACCATGCCAGTCTTTACATTTTCCGGCAAGGACGCATCCGGACAGAAGGTTTCCGGGGAGCGGATGGCGCCCAACAAGCAATCGCTGGCGCAGGCGCTGCGGCGCGAGCGCATTACCCCCGGCGCGATTCGCGAAAAAGGCAAAGAATTCTCGTTGCCCACATTCGGCTCGGGCAAGGTCGGGACCAAGGACATTGCGATCTTCTTTCGCCAGTTCTCGGTCATGATCGATGCCGGCCTGCCCCTGGTGCAATGTCTGGAAATTCTGGCGGCCAATCAGGAAAACCAGGCATTTCAGAAGGTTTTAACCGGGGTGCGGACCACGGTGGAAGGCGGCGCTACTCTGGCCAACGCCATGCGCCAGTATCCTGTGGTCTTCGACGACCTCACCACCAACATGATCGAGGCCGGTGAGACCGGAGGTATTCTCGACATCATTTTGCAGCGCCTGGCAACCTACGTGGAGAAGGCGGTGCGCTTGAAAGCGGCGGTGAAGTCGGCACTGATCTACCCCATCGCCGTCGTCAGCATGGCCGTCCTGATCGTCGGCGCGCTGCTCAAGTGGGTCGTGCCCATCTTCGCCAATCTGTTTGCTGGATTGGGTGTCAACCTGCCTCTTCCCACCCGCATCGTCATGGGGTTGAGCGGGTTTGTGCAATCGTTCTGGTGGATGTTCTTTGTGGCGATTTTTGTTCTCTTCTTCGGGACCAAGCAGATCCGCAAGCATCCACGCGGCCGCTATTACTTCGACAAGATGCTGCTCCATATTCCCGTGATCGGGTCGCTGCTCCGCAAGATCGCTGTGGGCCGCTTCACCCGCACCTTGGGCACGCTGATCACTTCCGGCGTACCCATTCTGGAGGGCTTGACCATTACGGCCAAGACCTCGGGCAACGCCGTGCTGGAAGAGGCGCTGATGAAGGTGCGCAAGGCCATCGAAGAAGGACGCACCATCGTCGATCCCTTGCGCGAGTGCGGCGTGTTTCCGAACATGGTGACGCAGATGATCGGGGTGGGCGAAGCGACCGGCGCCATGGACTCGATGCTGCAAAAGATTGCCGATTTCTACGAAGAGGAAGTCGACGCCGCGACCAAAGACATGCTGGCCATGCTGGAACCGTTCATTATCGGAACCTTGGGCATCATGATCGGCGGCATCGTGATTTCGCTCTACATGCCGTTGTTCGCCATGATCGCGAAGTTGGCTGGCTAGAAAATCGAACGGCTAGGGGCTGGGACTCGCTGTGCAACAGCATCGGCCCCTTCACCAGCGAACGGTCTTGGGTCTTAGGAGCTAGGTCTTAGGTCTAAGCTCCCAATACCTACGACCTAAGACCTAAGACCGCCGTTCACAACGCGCGGCGGTTGTTGTTTCGCATCACCGGGATTCGCAATGCAATCTTCGTTCGACGAGCGCAATTGGCTGGTATGGCTGGTTCGGGTCCGAATTTTTATCCTGACCCTCTTGCTCGCCATTGAGCTGGCGGTCGCAGAGTTCAGCCCGTCCCCGCTGCCCATGCGCCTCTTCATCAGTACCATTCTTTTCTGGTACAGCCTTTCTTTGTTCTACGTTCTTTTGCTCTCCCTGTGGCGGGAGCACCGGCTGCAGGCCTCGCTGCAGGTTCTCACCGATCTGATTCTGGTCAGCGTTGTCATCCATATAACAGGAGGATGGGACAGTTCTCTCAACTTCCTCTATCCCCTGGTCATCATTGTTGCCAGCGTGCTGCTGCCCCGGGTGTGGGCGCAATTGGTGGCTGCCCTGGCGTTCATTCTCTACGGGACGGTACTGGAACTGAACTACTTCGGAGTGGTTCCTTCCTACTGCAGCACTCATCCCGGCCTGAAGACTCTGCAGGCAATTATCTTTGTCAACCTGTTTGCGTTCCTGGCGGTGGCGTACCTCGCGGGCCTGCTGACCGCAAAACTACGGCAGGTGGGCGTACAACTGAAGGACACGAGCGGTGCGCTCGAAAGTCTGCAAGCGCTGCACGAGAACATCATCCACTCCATCAGCAGCGGGCTGATCACTACCGGTCTCGACGGACGGATCACGCTGGTGAACGGAGCCGCGCAACGGCTGCTGGAACGTACGCCTGCGGAGTTGGTGGACACTCCGGTTCATGAACTGTTTCTGGATCCTTTACCCACCGTGGAATCGCAACAGGCCCACGGCGAGGTACGTTTCGATGCTCCTACGAAATTCCGCAAGACGGTTCGGGTACGGGTGGCAGCCCTGACGGTACCGGAGCGCGGGGACCTGGGATACGTCTACGTTCTCGACGATCTCACCGAGATCCGGCGCCTGGAGCGCGAAGTGCGGATGCAGGACCGCTTGGCCGCTGTCGGCCGGTTGGCCGCGGCCATCGCGCATGAAATCCGCAATCCTCTGACTTCCATTGCCGGTTCGGTCAGCATGCTTTCCGGCGTCCCCGAGATGAATGAGGATCACCGCCGCCTGCTCGACATTGTGACCCGCGAGTCGCAGAGGTTGAACAGCATCATTACCGACTTCCTGGCCTATTCGCGCACCAAGCAATATCGCTTCGACAAAGTCGACCTCGTTCAGCTCGTCGAAGATACGTTAACGCTGATGGATCATCGTATGACAGCGGAGAAAACGGGAATCACGATCCAGCGCCGCTTTGCCGCCAGCCATGCCTGGACGATGGCCGATGGAGACAAGATTAAGCAGGTATTTTGGAACTTCTGTGAGAATGCCGTCCGCGCGATGAAAGGCGGGGGCCAACTCACCGTCGCCGTCGAATCCCTCGGGGAGGATTGGCAGGTGGGATTCACAGACACCGGCGCGGGCATGAGTCCGCAGCAGATCGAAAAAATCTTCGAACCCTTTCAGTCCAACTTCGAGGGTGGCACCGGGCTCGGCCTGGCCATTGTTTACCAGATTGTGCAGGCGCATGGAGGCAAGGTGTGGGCGCGATCCAAGCCCGGGCAGGGAACTACGTTCGTGTTGCGGTTGCACCGCCTGGATGCCGGGAGGGCCGTCTCCACCGCAGAGAACACGTCCGATAAGGCTCGCGTGGTCGCAGCCGGAGGAGGTGGACGTGGCTAACATCCTGGTTTGCGACGACGAACGTTCCATTTGTGAAATGCTCGACATCTCCTTGCGCCGCGAGGGACACCGCGTCGAGACCGTTCAGGCGGGGCAGCAGGCAAAAAACAAGATCGACGGCGCGCTCTACGACGTCATCATCACCGACATCAAGATGCCCAACATCGATGGCATCGAAGTGCTGCGCCACGCCCACCGCGTCTCGCCCGACTCCGCCGTCATCCTGATCACTGCGGTCGATGACTACGCCGCCGCTGTCGAAGCCGTAAAGGCAGGAGGCGCTACCGACTACATTCGCAAGAGTCCGGGGTTGGTTGACGAAATCAAGCTGGCCATCAACCGCGCGCTTGAGAAACTCAATCTCAGCAAGCAGAACTTCGCGTTGCGGCGCGATGCCGCCACCCGCAACTCGCTCGACAACATCATTGGTTCCAGTTCCGCCATGGAGAAGCTCAAGCAGACGGTGCGAACCGTCGCCTCCACCGCCAGCACCGTGTTGATCCATGGAGAGAGCGGCACAGGAAAGGAACTCGTCGCCCGCGCTGTCCACGTATGTTCGCCGCGCGCTACCGACGCCTTCGTTTCGGTCAACTGCGGGGCTTTCCCGGAGACTTTGCTCGAGAGCGAACTCTTCGGCTACCTGAAAGGCGCATTTACCGGGGCGAACCAGAACAAGCGCGGCCTGTTCGAAGTGGCCGATGGCGGCACCATCTTCCTCGACGAAATCAGCGAAATGACGCTGGCCATGCAGGTGAAGCTGCTGCGCGTCCTGCAGGAACGCACGGTGCGTCCGGTGGGCAGCACCAGCGAAATCTCCATCGATGTGCGCGTGATCGCCGCCACCAACCGCGATCTCGACAAGGCGGTTGCCGAAAACCTGTTTCGCGAGGATCTTTACTACCGCTTGAACGTCATTCCTATCCGCGTGCCTCCTCTGAGCGAGCGCCGGGAAGACATTCCGCTGCTGGTGAACCACTTTTTGAAAAAGTATGCCGGCGCCGCGGGCCGCAGCATCCTGCGCGTGCATGCGCCCTCGCTCGATTCCCTGTGCGGCTACGAGTGGCCGGGGAACGTGCGGCAGTTGGAGAACACCGTCGAACGCGCTGTCGCCCTGGAAACCACCGACGAACTGCATGTCGAGCTGCCAGCTGAACGGCCGAAAGCTCGCGCCGCCGCAGCCTCCGCCGGGGGCGGAACTCTGCCAGAAATCGGCAGCGATGTGATCCTTCCCGAAGGCCTGGGCATGGAAAGCTACGTGGCGGGGATCGAGCGCTCTTTGTTGCAGAATGCGCTCAACCAGAGCGGCGGGGTGCAGACCAAAGCCGCCGACGTGCTCGGCATCTCCTACCGCTCCTTCCGGCATTTGATGAAGAAGTACGGGTTGTAAGAAGCTCTTAGCTATTAGCTCTTAGCCTTTAGCTCTTTCGCTTCGGCGATCTTCATGCACAAGTCTAGGCCCCTGGATTGTCCGCAGTACTGTGCCAACCGTGGTTGATCGCCTTGACTGCACCCTCGAAGGTGTCGGTCTTACTGGAAGGACCCTTCAACATGGAATCTGGATATGTGCGCCCAGGGATCTTGGGATTCCCGTCCTGATATTTTCTTAGATAGGGCAACATCCTCTTACCGCGAGCTATGACGGCATCGGTCTCTTCCTGCGGCTCCCCCACATCGAAACACATCAGGACGACAAGAGCCTCGTCGGCAAGGTGCCCTTTCTTCTGCGTCAATCCGTACAGCAGATTGCCGAGCCGACTCTCGTCATGCTGCCCGCTTTTTTGCTTCTCGTCCAGAATTGGCCGGAGCAGCGCAGCGACCTGCGCGGGGACGGCCACGCCCGGCATTCCTTCGTTTGATTGGGATACTGGCTTCGGCGCGGGCGTCAGTTGTTCTGCACCTAGAGGAATAGCCACGAATAAGCACCCCGCGAGAAACCACACTGTCCAGTTCATATACGCCCCTTCGGATCAATCCGTGACGCTGCTGTCATCGAATTGCTAAACACCCTTCCCCTTCAACTGCTGCTTCCACCCTAGGATTCTGGCCTTGTTTCCTTCGGCCTCGGCCTCGGGAATCATCCCCTTCTTCTGATACAGCACCGACAGACTGGTGTGCGCCAGCACGTCGTCGGGATCGATTTCCGCAAGCCGCTGCGCGACGGCGATGGCCTCATCGTAGCGCTGCAGGTCCTGCAGAGCCCGCGCCAGTCCATGCATGGCTTCGGTAAACGTGGGATCGGCGGCGAGAGACTCCTGATAAGCGGCGACGGCCTTTTCCAGGTGCCCGTCAGCCATCAGATCGAGCGCGGCATAGTATTGGTCCTCGGCCTTTTGGCGGCCGTTTTCGTCAGGCATGCGGGGAAATTCCAGGCAGAAATTGGATTCTAACATGGGCAATGTGGGGACAGCCGCCCCTTCGGCAAGCTCAGGGCAGGCCCTCGGCTGTCGGGCCGGGCGCAGACCGGCATCGCTTCCTTCGTGTACCTTCGCGATGTTTATGGTTATGATGACTGCGTGCGCTACCAACTCCGCTTTCTCTGGAACGCCACCAAAGGCCATCGCCTGGCCCCGTGGCGCAGTCCCTATCTTCTGTGGCGCATCGAAACCTACACCGGCGTGAAAATGACGCAGATCGGCTTTCTGGAATTCTGGGAATTCGTGTGGCGCGAGCGCAGCGAGCTGTGGCGCTTTCTGAAATGGACAGCAGAGATGGAGCGCCACGTCCGTCCCAAACCGAAGAGTTCCTGAAGCAGTTCTCAGGTCCCAGTTCTCAGTAAGGTGGAACTAAAAGGGTGGCGGTCTGAGAAGCTAGAACCGAGAGAACTGAGAACTGAGAACTGAGAACTGAGAACTGAGAACTGAGAACTGAGAACTGAGAACTGAGAACTGAGAACTGAGAACTGAGAACTGAGAACTGAGAACTGAGAACTGAGAACTGAGAACTGAGAACTGAGAACTGAGAACTGAGAACTGAGAACTGAGAACTGAGAACTGAGAACTGAGAACTGAGAACTGAGAACTGAGAACTGAGAACTGAGAACTGAGAACTGAGAACTGAGAACTGAGAACTGAGAACTGAGAACTGAGAACTGAGAACTGAGAACTGCTACGCTCCCTTGCCCGCCGCTACAGCTTCCCCCAAAAAGATGCTGACTTCGCTGCCCTTGCCGGCACCGGTGATCTGCGCTGCGGCCGCGCGATTGGCCACGATCTCCAGATAGCCCATGCTTCCGAGAATGCCAAAGACTTCCCCCGGCCCGCCCTCCGCAAAGTGCTTGCGGATGTCAGTGATCTCCCGGCTTCCCACCACGATCTTGAAAGGAGTCTTCGCAAACAGCGCAGGAGCGTCTTCGGGCGTCACATTGGTGATCAGGTTGCCGAAGCGGTCGACTTTCAGCACCACGGCGCGCAAGCGATTCTCGCCCGCCGCTTTCGGTCTGGGCGCGGCGAAGCGCACGTAATCTTCAATCTCGTCGCCGAATTTGTGGGAATCGACCATCTTCGCGAGATAAGCCGACACCGGAGCAAATATGTCGCGCGCGTGAAACGTATTGCTTACCGGCTGCCGGAAGTAATGTTCCGAAGTGATGTGGCGTACGTGGATGCGCTCTTCCTTCGCATACACCATGGAGAGCACGCCATTGTCGGGCGCGACGAAATGATAGCCATCGCTCGAGGCCAGAATCGGCCGCCGCGTGGTGCCCACGCCCGGGTCCACGACCACCATGTGAATCGTCCCGTTGGGGAAGTACGAATACGCCTGGGAAATGGCCAGCGCACCATCGAGCACGTCGAAGGCCTGCACGGCATGAGAAATATCCACGATCTGCACGTCCGGCACAATGTCGACGATGACGCCCTTCATTGCGCCGACAAAATGATCGTTGGTTCCAAAATCAGTGGTGAGAGTGATGATCGGACGATGCGCCAACTTTTCCCTCGCTGGAAGACGAAATAAGACAGAATAATCCCCGTGCATGCGAAGTTAATTTGCGGGGAACCTGTGCGTCAAGGCACGGAGGTAATGGCGGTTGTGAGCGCTCCAAGCACCCCAACGCCTTCAATCTTCTCGTAACGCCTGCATGGGCTGGATGGAGGCCGCTTTGCGCGCGGGAAGAAGAGCGGCGATCAATCCGATTGCCGGGAGTGTGAGGGCTACGGCGACATAGGTCCACATGTCCAAAGGATGCACTTGGTACAAGAAGCTCTTGATCAGGCGTCCCGTGGCAAATGCCAACAGGAGGCCCACGCCAAGCCCGCCACCGATAAGGATCGAGCCCTGCCGCAGAATCATCTGCGCCACACTTTGCCGGGTTGCACCCAGCGCCATGCGCACGCCGATTTCGCGGCGGCGATAACTGACCAACTGCGACAGCACGCCATAGAGGCCGGCGACGACCATGACAACCGCAAGTCCCGCGAACGAACCCACAAGATACAGGCCAAGCCTCTGGCTGAAGGTGTTCTGTTCCACGGCTTCCTGCATGGTTTGAAAATTGTCGAGCGCGAAACCCGGTGCGGCCTGTTGGAAGACCGAACGCATCTCCGCGGCGACCGGAATGTTGCCCTTGGTTTTGACTACAAAGCTGACCATGGTTTTCAAAAGCGCCTGATAGAAGAGCGACGTGGTCGGGATCTGCTGCTGCGAGAGCAGGATAAACGGCTGGATATAGCCGCCGACGCTCCGGTCCACCTGGTCGCCAAGAATGCCGACAATGGTGTAGGGCTTGATCATGCCGGTATCTTTGCCGCCCAGATCGATCTGCTTTCCCAGCGGATCCTTGCCCGCGAAGTATTTCCTGGCAAGGGCCTCGTTGATGACAGTCACAAAAGGATTGGTGGCGACGTTGTCGTCGCCAATCATGCGGCCTCGCACGACGGGTGTGCCCATAGTCTTGGCGTAGTCTCCACTCACGGCGGAGACTCTCGCCTCAGCCGGGTTCGCCGGATCTTTCGGCTGGCCGACGATTTCGAAGCTCGAATGCAGGTCCATACCCGAAAGCGGCGGAGCGCTGGCTAGCGCAGCGCGTTCGACGCCGGGCACCTGGCGCATCCGGTCGAGAACGGGCTGGTAGGTGAGCACGGCTACCGAAGCTGGCGCATTCGCAATATCGTCTGAGACGGCCATTGCGGAAAATCCTGCCGAATCTGCTGGCATCGCGGCAAAGGTGGTGACGTGCGCCGTTTCAAAGCCCAGACGCGACTGTTCGAGATTCCAGAGCGTGTGGAAGAGTAATCCCGTCCCTACCAGCAGGAGCGTGGAAAGAGCAACTTCGGCCGCGACCAGTCCTCCGCTGAGCTTGCCACCGACCGAGCGCGATCCGAGGCCCCGCGAAGCCGCCTGCAATGCCGCCTGAGGGTGGGTGCGCGCCACCAGGAGTGCGGGCAGCAGCGATGACAACACGGTGGTGATGATAGCAACCGCGGCGAGCACCAGCACGATGGTCCAGTCAATCGCGATCGAATCGGCGCGGGGGATCGTCCCCTCCGGCAGCTTGCGGATCCCGCGCATAGCCATTTGAGCGAGCAACACGCCCGCGCCGCAGCCCAGCAGACTCAGTGCAAGTCCTTCCGACAGCATTTGACGGATGAGGCGCATCCGGCGGGCGCCGAGCGCCGACCGAACGGCGAACTCCTGCTGGCGCCCCAGGCAGCGGGCGATCAGCAGATTGGAGACGTTCGCGCAGGCGATCAGCAGAACCAGCACCAGCGCTCCGAACAGGGCATAGAGGACCGGGCGCACCGGTCCGGTGAGCAATTCCTGATAGGAAGTGGCGCGAAATGTGATTGCGCTCTCGGAACTCTCCCGCGGAATGTGCGCGGCAACGGCATCCAGTTCCTGCTGCGCCTGCGCGATGCTGACCCCGGAACGAAGCTCGCCTACTAAATTGAAGAAGTTATCGCCCCGATCCTTCAACATCTCCGCCGTGGGTTGCAGCGGCACCCACACTCCTTTCTGCACATCCGGTCCTAGTTCTTCCGGAAAGTGAAAGCTTTGCGGCATTACGCCGACGACGGTGTGTGGCTGGCCGCCAATTTTCACGGTTTGGCCTGCGATGGTGGGATCGGCGTGGAAACTCTGCCGCCATAAGCCTTCCGAAAGCAGTACCACCGACGGGCCGCCGGTTTGGCCTTCCGCATCGGTAAAGGTGCGGCCCAGCAAGGGCTGTGCGCCGAGCATCGAGAAAAGATTGGTGGTGACGTGCGGCGCTGCGATAGCCAGCGAGCTGTTCTGGCTCTCCAAAACAGTGACGTCCTCCGAGTAGCCTGCGGCATCTTGCAGCAGTCTTGATTGCGAGTGAATGTCGCGATAATTCAGCCAAGAAGTCGTTGCAAAACTTGGTTTATCGCCCTTGGGTCCAACGTAGAGCAGGCGATCGGAGTGCGCATACGGCAGCGATCGCAGCAGGACGCTTTCGATGACAGTGAAGATCGCAGTATTTGCCCCCACGCCCAGTGCCAGGGTAAGAATAGCGAGCAGTGCCATTCCAGGGGTCTTGCGCAGTTGGCGGAGGGCAAAGCGCAAGTCGTAGAGCAGTGTCTGCATGGAGGCCTCTAAGCGCAAAACGCTAGACAGCAGGCTTGCACTTTCGTCGCCACATTCCTCCAGAGAATATCTCACATATTTTCAATGCTTTCTGAACTTATGTGGACTGGCCAAGGCAGCGCATCTGGCCGAAATCGAAAAGGAGCTGTTCGAAAACGAACAGCCAACGGTTTACCGCGCGATCCTCTAAGGTCAGGCTTCTACTCGTAGCGCAGCGCTTCAATCGGATTCAACCGCGCCGCCTTCAGGGCAGGGAAGAATCCGGAGACGATTCCGACCAGCGATAGAATCGTGAAAGAGATGACCATCACGCTCATCGAGGCGTGCAGGAAGATCGCGCCCTCATGATCGGTGGTTTTGTAGAACTCATCGTAGAGCGGCATCGGCGGAATCGCCCAGGTCAAAAACTCGGCGACCGCCATCCCGATCATCCCGCCCACGAACGTGAGCACCAGGGCCTCCAGCAGAAACTGCACCAGGATGTGCCGCGGCCGCGCACCGATCGCCTTCCGCAGCCCGATTTCGCGCGTCCGCTCGGTCACCGAAACCAGCATGATGTTCATCACGCCAATGCCGCCCACGGCCAGCGTGCAAACGCCGATCAGTCCCAGCACGGCCTGCAGGCCAAGGGAAAATGCATTGATCATGGCGCGATCTTCAATGGTGTCCCACTCCGGCGTCGCCTTGTCGTCTTTGGGATCGAAGTGGTGCCGCCGCGCGATCACCTCGCGCACCGCCATCAGCGCTTTCTTGTTCAGTTCGGGCGCAGTCGGTTGGATGATAATTTCGTCGGGATCGCGAATGTTCTTGAGATCGCGCATCAGCCCGAAGGGAATGAACCCGTTCTCGTTGTCCGGGCCCTGGTACATCGAATCCTGAATCTTGTTGCGCATGGTTCCGATCACTTCAAAATCGAGCCCGCCAATATTGACGTTCTGCCCGACGGCCGGCGCTCCCTGGAACACTTTTTTGGCGGCGTTGTAACCCAGAATCACCACGCGGCGGTGGTCGGCGAAGTCGGTTTCATTGAAGTAGCGCCCATCCGCCAGGTCAAGTTTGCGCATCTGCCCGTATGGCATATCCACGCCTCGTACCTGGATGGACACCACGCGCGTGCCGATTTTGAAGCCGAAATCGCGGTCAATCTCTCCGCTCACCGCCCGCACAATGGGTACTTCGTCGCGGATCGCCTCCACATCCTCAAGTTCGTACTTGATCCCCTTACCCGCCCGCTGTCCGCCGGCCTGCATGCTGGTTTGCCCCGGCCAGATCACGATCACGTTATTGCCCATGTTCAAAAACGCATGCAATACGCAGCCGCCTAGCCCCTGACCATAAGCCAGCAGCAGCACCACTGACACCAGGCCCCAACCGATGCCCAGCATGGTCAGCGATGAGCGCAAGCGGTCGCGCATCAGCGACTGCCAGCCTTGCGAAATGAGTTCTTTGATAAACATGGTTTCTAATGATCAGTGGCTAGTGGTCAGTGATCAGGGGCCAGTACTTTGCTTGCTGACCACTGGACACTGACCCCTGACCACTACTGAATATGTATGTCGCCCGATCCCGTGCGCACTCGCAGCAGCGGTCCTCCTCCGTGGACCTTGCCGTGAATCTGCTTGTGCGTATCTCCCACGCGTCCCTGCACCGTCATCTCAATGGGCTGACCCACGTCGACCGTGCCTGAACTGGTGGAAATGTCGGCGTCAAAAGCGGCGTTCTCAGGCAGGCGCACGTGCACGTTGCCCGAGCCGGTGCGAATCTCCCATGTGCCACTCTGCGTGCCCTCGGCGGTGACATCGCCGCTGCCCGTCTCTCCATGGAAACCACCTCGCACACCACGCGCAGTGATGTTCCCTGAGCCGGTATGCAAGTCGATATCGCCCGATGCCACTTCCTCAATCTCGACATCTCCGCTTCCCGTGCCGCCTCTAACAGGGCCCGAAATCTGGCGCGCTCGTATATTGCCCGATCCCGTCTGCAGGCGAATTTCGCCGGTCAGATTCGCAAGTTTCACATCGCCCGACCCAGTCTGCGTGTCCACGTTGCCGTGCGTGCCCTCAATGATCTGATCTCCCGAGCCGCTGCGTGTGCGGACAGCAGTTTCCGCAGGCACACTGATCTCATAGTCCACGGAGATGTTGCGCATGTTCACGTAGTCAATGTGAATGCTGTTGCCCTCCTGCCGGATGGGAGGATGCTGTTCGATCTCGTGGACGTCGGCGTCCCGGTTGCCGCCGAGCCAGTGGTTGCCGACATAAATCTTCCCCCGAATGAAGACGGACCCCGACGAACCGGCGCGCACGGTGACGTCGCCGGAATGAGTGAGCACTTCAAGATCGACGGGTCCGCTCACCGTGAGCGTTTTCTCGAAAGTGCCCTGCGGTGTTGAGGCGAAAACAACCGTCGATGCGAAAAGAACGACCAGCGCGGTCGCGAATACCAACCGGCCGGACACTGTAGCAGAGCGGAGAGTTCCATAGTTATTCATAGCGTAGTGACTCCACAGGTGTCATATCCGCGGCGCGCTGGGCCGGATACATGCCCGCGGTCACGGCAATTAACGAAAGGGTGAGGATCGATGCAACAATCGAAATCCAGGAAACAATGGGATGTGGAACAAAGTCGGGCAGCGGCAACTCTTCCATCGCCGCACACGTGCCCATTCCGAACGCCAGGCCCAGAATGCCGCTGACCACCGTCAACATCGCGGATTCGGCGAAAAACTGCCGCAGGATGTCGCGCTTGGTCGCGCCCATCGCCTTGCGCGTTCCAATCTCGCGCGTGCGTTCGGTGACCGATACCAGCATGATGTTCATCACGCCGATCCCGCCCAGGCATAGGGTCACAATGGCCACGCACCCGAAGAATATGGTCACGACGCCAAAGATTTTATCCAGCATCTTGGCGCCATCCATCGTGTCCCAGATAAACAGAGCGTCTTTATCGACAGCATCAAAGTGGTGTACCCGCGCCAACGTCCGCCGTACCTGCAGGACCGCGGCCTCATGTTCTTCGGGATCCCCCACTTCGAAGACGATGTCATCCAGGTATCCACGCGTGATCCCGGCTCCAGGCTTGGTTGGTGGCGGGAAATCGCGTGACACCGCCGAATAAGGCGCGAACAGATAGTCGTTGTCTGGCCCGCTGTAATTCGAGTTCTGCTTTTTCTCTTTCAGAACCCCAACGATTAAATAAGGAACACTCTGTACCAGCACGCTGGCGCCGATTGCCGGCTGCCCCGGAAAGAGTTGCCGGTACGCCTTCGATCCCAGCACCAGCACGCGCCGGCCTTCGCGCTCGTCGTCCTCGGTAATCAACCGGCCTTCGGAAATCTGAAGTGACCGGAAATCCTGGTACGAAGGCCACATGCCAACCACGCCGCGGTTGGCCAGGTTGTACTGGCTCACTTCCGGAATGGTTCGCCGCAACTCCGGGCTGACGTTCTTGACCAGATAGCACTCGTCGCGGATCAACTCGGCATCGTCGACGCTCAGGTGAATCTCCCGCCCGGCCGCGCGTCCGCCCACCTGCGAACTGGTGCGCCCGCCCCACATGATGACCAGGTCCTTGCCCAGGGTCTCCATGTGTTTTTTCTGGTCGACGGTGAAGCCGCGTCCCAGTCCCACCAGGATGATCACCGAGGCAATCCCCCACACGATTCCAAACATCGTGAGGAAGGTTCGCATCTTGTGAGCCCGGAATGTGGCGAATGCCTGGCGCAGGATTTCGGAGAGAGTCATAACAGCCGCCAAAACGGCGTTGGGTCTTAGGGGGCAGGTCTTAGGTTCAACACCTAATACCCAAGGCCTAAGACCCAACACCGCCGTCCTTACTGCAGTACGACCTGATCGCCTTCTTTCAGCCCGCTGAGCACTTCGGTCTTCGCACCGTTCGAGATTCCGATATTGACGGCCACTTTATCCTTGCCGTCTTTGCCTTTCGGATTAGGAATCTCGACCGAAGCCTTTTTATCCTTGTCGTAAAGGATGGCGCCTTCCGGAATCTGCAGCACGTTCTTGTGTTCTTCCAGGATGATTTCCGCGTTGGCGGTCATCTCGGCTTTGAGTTCGCCGCCCGGATTCTGAATGGAGACACGCACTTCGAAGGTCGTGACGTTATCCTTCTCCACGCCCATCGGAGAAATCTTGGTCACTTTGCCGTCGAAGGTTTTGTCCTTGAACGATTCCACCTTGATGCGCGCCCGCTGCCCGAGATAGACCTTGCCGATGTCGCTCTCGTCGACCTTACCTTTCACATACACTTCGCTGGTATCGCCCAGCGTCATGACCAGCGTGGCCGACGAACCCAGCACCAGGATCGAGCTCACCGCGTCGCCCATCTGGACATCGCGCGATAGCACGATTCCATCAATCGGCGAGATGATGTCGGTATAGCTGAGCTGTTCTTCCAACTGCTTCAGGTTCGCCTGATCCTGCGCGACATTGGCCTGGGCCTGCGCAATCTTGGCCTTGAGCACGGTGACCTGCGCCTTCGACACATTCTGCTTGTTCAGCGCCAGCTCGTAATTCTTTTGCGCGTCTTCCAGTGCGGAAGTGGAAACCACCCCATCCTTCGCCATGCTGACGGCACGGTCGTAGGCGCGCTTCAACAGCGGCACATCCGGACCTTCCGCATCCACTTTGGCGCGCTCGAAATCGGCCTGCGAGCTCTTCAGGTTGGCCTGCGCAGCTTCCAGCGCCGCGCGCGATTGCTCCACCTGCGCTTCGATCTCGATCTTGTCGAGTTGGGCCAGCAACTGTCCCTTCTTGACGCGATCGCCGTAGTCCACCAGGAGCTTCTTCACAATGCCGCTGGCCTTCGACTTGACTTCGACCTTCGTGATCGGTGTGACCTTGCCGGTCGCCACCACGCTCTTGGCCAGGTCGCCCTTTTCCACTTTGGCGAGTTTCGACGGATCAATCTTGGTACCGCCGCGCGTCGCCGCGAACACTCCAACCGCGATCAGCAGCACGATTCCCAATCCAATGCTGCCCCAAATTATCAGTCTGCGACGCTTCTTCTTATTATTTCCGTTACCGTTCACAACGCCTCCTGTAGATACCGCCAAGTGGAGATTGGGAGCCATTCTGCTGCCCTCATCCTCTGGTACGCGGCCCGAGCTGCTTTTGTTCCTTGGATTCTCAAGACTCTGATTTTCGACCTGGAGTCGTGAAGACCACGACGGCGCGCTAAACCATCTGCCGCCTTCCAGTTAGACCAGCTACTTCTTAAAAGGATAGCGCATTACAGAATCGAATTTTGTGACCTTGCGCACGGTGGCGCCGCCGTCTCGGCGGCTGTCCGGAGGGCGTCCTCGCCCACCGCTCCAGGGGCAAGAGACAGTGAATAGTTCTTCAGCCGAGAATGCGGACGATCACCCGCGGCGAACCAGCGACGGTAACCACTAACCACTGCCCCTCCCAACCCCCTTTGAAATGTTAGAATTACCCATCCATGATCGCCTTTGTGCTGCTCCGGGTCTTTCTGATCCTGCTCCTGGTGGCGGCCAATGCCTTCTTCGCAGCAGCGGAATTCTCCCTGGTGAGTGTGCGCGATACCCGCATCCAGCAGCTCATTTCGGCGGGACGCATCGGCGCGCGCATCGTGCAGCGCCTTCACCAACACCTCGACGAAGTGGTGAACGGCGTCCAACTCGGCATCACCATGGTCAGCCTCACCCTCGGCTGGATCGGCGAGCCCATGGTCGCCCGCCTGGTCGAAGGCATGCAATTCGTTCATCAGGTTCCGCACGCGGCCGTCTACGCCCACACTATCGCCATCGCCATTGCCTTCAGCCTGATCACCTATATGCACGTGATCCTGGGCGAACTCGTGCCGAAAACCCTGGCTCTGCAGCGCGCCGAGCACGTAGCCCTCGCCGTCGCTGCGCCTATGGAGGCATTTCTTACCCTCACCCGCCCCGTCCTGTTCTTCATGCGCCGCTCCGGCGGCCTTGTCCTGCGCCTCTTTGGCGCCCAGGCCACGCGCCGTGGAGGCGCCGTTCACTCGCCCGACGAACTCAAACTGATCGTGACCGCCAGCCGCCAATTCGGCCAAATTCCCGAGTTCCAGGAAGAGATGATCCACAGCGCCATCGAACTCGACAGCATCACCGTCCGCGAGGTCATGGTCGCGCGCCCCGACATCTTTTCGTTGCCCTCCGACCTGCTGCTCGACGAGGCATTGGCTCGCGTAGTCGAAGGCCAGCACTCGCGCATCCCGGTCTACGACTCGCAGCGCGGCCCCGAGCACATCGTCGGCGTGCTCTACTACAAAGATCTCATGCGCTGGATGCGCCTCCGCCTCAGCAATCTCGGGCAGTCCACCGCGACTCGTATTTCCAGCATGCAAATCAGTCAGATCATGCACGACGTGCTGGTCGTTCCCGAAACCAAGGTTCTGGCCGAACTGCTCTCCGAGTTCAAAGATCGCCGCCGCCATCTCGCGGTCGTGGTCGACGAATTTGGCTCGACCGCCGGCGTGATCACCGTCGAGGACATCCTCGAGCAACTGGTCGGCAACATCGAAGACGAATTCGACGTTGCCCCCAGCGAGCCCGCTCTGGAACATGAATCCGTTCTTGTGCTCGAAGGCTCGGTGAATATTCGCGACCTCGAAACCGAATACGGACTGACCCTCCCGCGCGACGCCGGTTTTGAAACGTTAGCCGGATTCATCCTCGCGCGTCTGCAAAAAATCCCCGACCTGCGCGACTCCTTCGAATACGAAGGCCGCCGTTACACCGTCGAAGAGCTCGAAGGTCACCGCATCGCAAGAGTGCGGATCGAAAAAATCGCCAAGGTAGAAGGCGAAGCCGAAGCCGCCAAGCAGGGAGGAGATTGAAAAGAGTGTTTGCCGTTACCAACAACCAAAACCATTGTCATACTGAGCGGAGCACAGCGGCGAACGAAGCGAGCCGCCGCGCGCAGTCGAAGGATCCCTATCCCCCCATTGCCCGGGGCTGCCGCGTTAAAGCATTCTCACTGTGCTTCCGACGGCGCTCCGCCATTGCAGAGAACTCCCTGACATCACGCCGGCCTGCCGAAGTAATAGGGATCCTTCGACTCCGCGAGCTCATCCGAGCTCGCTCTGCTCAGGATGACAGCATGAGCGAATGACGAACGACCAACGACGAACCACCAACGATCAACGACCGGCAACTGAGAACTGAGAACTAACTGAAAAACTGGCAACTGCCCACTGACAACTGTGTTAACCCACCTCCTCCAACGCGTCCTCTACACCCTGCCAGTCATCTGGCTGGTCGTAAGCCTCGTCTTCCTGCTCCTCCACCTGGTCCCCGGAGATCCCATCGCGCAAATGCTCGGCGAAGGCGCTCCGCCCTCCGACATCGCCGCCACCCGCCATGCCTACGGCCTCGACGCTCCGCTCGGCCAGCAATACCTCCATTACTGGAACGGCGTGGTCCACGGGGACCTAGGCCGCTCCATCCGCTACAACCAAACCGTGACCCGGCTCATTGCCCAGCGCTATCCCTACACGCTGCGCCTCACGCTGGCATCGCTGTTCGTCGCGATCGTGCTTTCCATCCCCGCCGGCGTCCGCTCCGCGCGCCGTCGCAATCGCTGGGACGACCGCCTGCTCTCCGTCGTCAGCCTCTTCGGCCTGTCGTTCCCCAACTTCGCGCTCGGCCCTATCCTGATCTTGATCTTTGCCATCAAGTTTGGATGGCTTCCCGTCTCCGGCGCAGGATCGTTCGCCAATCTCGTGTTGCCCGCCCTCACCATGGGCAGCGCGCTCGCCGCCATCCTCACCCGCATGGTCCGCACCTCCATGCTCGAAGAACTCAGCCAGGACTACATCCGCACCGCCCGCGCCAAAGGATTGCCCGAACGCACCGTTGTCTACCGCCATGCCCTGCGCAACGCCATGATCCCCGTGCTCACGGTCCTGGGCCTGCAGTTCGGCGCGTTACTCGCCGGCGCCATCGTCACCGAAAAGATTTTCTCCTGGCCCGGCATCGGCCGCCTGACGGTAGATGCCATCTCCGGCCGCGATTATTTCCTGGTCCAAGGTTGCATCCTGGCGATCGGCCTGACCTACGTGGTCGTGAACTTTCTGACCGATGTTCTGTATTCGGTGGCGAACCCTAGGATCCGGCAGTGAGGGAAGAAGTCTTGCGATCAGTCCCATCCATCGCAATCCCAAAATGGTCATCTGAAAGGACGAAATTGTTCGCTTATATCAATCGCCTGCCAAGAACTGTCATCCCGAGCGTAGCATTGCGATTGGCTTTATCAATCGCAATGCGCAGTCGAGGGACCTGCTTTCCGCTTCCGCTATGAGAGATCATTGCTACAGTGTCTACATCGTCGCCAGCAAATCGCGAGTGATCTACATCGGAATGACGAACGACCTCCGTCGGCGCCTATTTGAACACAAGAATGAACTGGTCGAGGGCTTCACCAAGCAGTACCGCTGCCACCGCCTGGTGTACTACGAATCGTTCGACGACGTGAATAGGGCAATCAGCCGCGAGAAACAACTCAAGCGCTGGAGCCGAGTGAAGAAGGTCTGGTTGATCGAGCGCCGAAATCCCACGTGGGAGGACTTGGCTGCCGAATGGTTGACGCGGCACATGTATCAGCCAGACCAGCAGGTCCCTCCACTCGCCAGTTGATCCGCTTCGCAGCTCAACTGACTCGGTCGGGATGACAGATAGTTTCAATCACATTATCTAGTGGACGCGCAGCGACAAGCCTTACGAATCGCGACTCTAAAATCTGTCATCCCGAGCGAGGCATTGCGGTTGGCTTCATCAATCGCAATGCGCAGTCGAGGGACCTGCTGGTTGGCGCCACCTCAAGATCAGCCCGACGCATGTTGCGGTAAACTTCTTGACGGATGTGCTGTATTCTGTGGCGAACCCGAGGATCAGGCAATGAGCAACAAGAGGGCTATCTCAGTAGTGATAACCGATCTGGACAACACCCTCTACGACTGGGTGGATCTCTGGTACAAGTCATTTAAGAAATGATTCACCCCGAACCTACGTTGTCCACCGTAACGGATCAGTGGTTGGCTACTATTCCATTTCTGCGGGGAGTGTCTCGGTCGAGGAATCGGTCACTCGGATCGCTAGGGGTCTTGCACGGCATCCCATCCCAGTCATCCTGCTGGCAAGGCTGGCCGTTGATAAGGACGAAAAAGGGACAGGGCTCGGGGAAGCTCTTCTAAAGGACGCACTCGCACGAATCGCGCAAGCAGCAGACATCGTAGGCGCACGTGCAGTTCTGGTTCACGCCATTGACGACCAAGCAAGGAAGTTCTACGAGCACTTTGATTTTGAGCCTTCGCCAGTTCACGAATTGCAGCTGATGCTGCTGATGAAAGACCTTCGCAAAGCGCTGGAATAGAAAGCCTGATTCGGAAACCGAGATCGCTGCGCGTTCTGCTCGGTCGGGGCTTGACTGCACGTGTACCACGTGGTACACGTATTATACGTGAAAGCTGGGAGATCGCAAACCATGCCTAAGCAGAATGTGACAGTTAGCCTACCCCGGCAGACGATTCGCAAAGCCAAAATTCTGGCCGCTCGTCGCGGCTCCTCAATCAGCGGTCTTCTGGCCGAGCAGATTGAGATTCTGGTCGGAGAGGAAGAAGCCTACGAACGCTCTTGGCGGCAAGCCACCGCGCTGCTCGACCAGAGTTTTCATCTGGGTGGTGTGATTCGCGCCAGCAGGGACGAATGGCATGAACGATAAAACGTTCGTCGATACTAACGTCTTGATTTACGCTCACGACGTGGATGCAAAAGCCAAACATGACGTCGCCAAGCGTATTCTGCGCGAACTCTGGAGCCAGCGGACCGGGGTTCTCAGTATGCAGGTGCTGCAGGAATTCTATGTGAACGTTACCCGGAAGATTGCCGTTCCGCTCCCCAAGGATGTCGCGCGGGCAGTTGTGAACAGCTACTCTATCTGGTGCATCGACGCAACACCTGCCGAGATTGCAGCCGCATTTCGAATCGAAGACGAATCCCGTATTGGTTTTTGGGATGCGGTGATCGTTGCCTCCGCTATGAAATGTGGAGCGCCACGAATCCTATCGGAAGATCTGAACCCACATCAGAAGATTTCGGGCATACAAATCCAAAACCCGTTTGCGCAAGGTTGATGTGGAAAATGCGGAGGCGGTGCGCAGACGCCCCGCCTCCGGTTCAATCCCAACTACGCTGCTGGCCTTACTTTCTTCGCCCGTTCTTCCATGTCCTTGGGTGACACATCTTCCACGTGAGTGGCCACGCCCCACAGATGTCCAAACGGATCTTGAAGGAAGCCGGAACGGTCTCCGTAGAACTGGTCCTCAACCGGCTTCAGGATTTTTGCGCCCTCGGCAGCCGCGCGCTCGACCACGCGATCCACGTCGGGAAGGTATACATAGAGGCTCACTGGGCTTGCGCCGATCGTGGCCGCACTGGTGTGTCCCTGCCCCATGCTGGGATTCTCGTCGGCCAGCATGATGTGCGAGTTTCCGATCTTCAACTCGGCGTGACCCACTTTGCCGTCAGGGCCATTCATGCGAAACAGTTCCGTCGCCCCGAACACCTTCTTGTAGTACTCGATGGCTTGGGCAGCGCCCCGGATGATCAGGTAGGGTGTGATGGTGTTGTAGTCCTTGGGAATGTACGAGACTTTACTCATGATTTTCCTCCTTGGAAATGTGGGCTAGGGGTGGAGGGTTAAGGCGCGATGCTGACCGGGCCATGCGGTTCAGCACTTCCACCATGAGAACGCAGTTGGTCCGCGAAGCTCAAGACTTGGTGGCCACGATTCAATATTCGGTCACCCCTGCCGCTGCCACCTCGTTCCAAGCGGCGCCGCAGTCCACGACGAGCGCGGTACTGTTCGGCGGAACATCTGCGCTGAATCCCTGCTTAGTTTCGTGATCCAGCCTTACGGCGCAGCCGCAGGCACCACGTGGATGGTCTGCAGCCAGGTCTCGACCAGCTTCGGCCATGCCGTCACCGGAAGCTCGGTGCGCCGGAGTCCGTAGCCGTGTCCGCCGTCGGCGTAGATCGGTGTGCAAGAAGGAAAGCTTGCGTTTCGCTCTATATATACAAATGTCGCATACTGTATATACTAATGCAGGAGCAATTCCATGGCTGTAACCATGACATCAATTCGCCTGGATACCGACCTGGCGGACGAGGCCGTGAAAGTCCTGGGTGCGAAGTCCCGCACGGAAGCCGTGCACGTGGCTCTCCGAGAAATTGTCGCGCTCAAGCGTTTCAAAGATCTGATGAAGAAAAACGCGGGCAAGCTCAAGTTCGCGGGGTCCGATGAGTAACGTCCGATGAGTGAGGTCGTCATCTTCGACACGTCCATTCTTGTCGATGAACTGCGTACCGGGCGCCATCAAGGGCGAATCCAATCCGTTTCCGCACTGATCCGAACCTCGGCCGTCGTCCTAGCTGAGTTATGGCGGGGGGCAACCAAGACTGCTGAGCGGGAGTTCCTGCGAACGCTGGCCAGAAATCATCCGATCCTGACTCCTACGGAGAAGAATTGGCTAGAATCAGGCGCGATCCTGGGAAAAATTCACGCCACTCGCGGGTTTGCGCCAGACAAACTGCGCAACCTGCATTTCGACGTGCTGATTGCATTGACCGCGCGCTCCTGCGGCGCCCGCCTGATCACCACGAACCGGGCCGATTTTGAAATGATTCATCATTACCGGAAGTTCCGACTTGAGATATGGTAGTTGCAGCTTGATCAATGTCCACCGCCGCCATCTCGTTCCGCCGACGGGTTGCCGGAAATGCCCGCCATAATCCCTTGGCAGCGACGGGCGTGGTCTTGGTCGTGGTGTTCGTGATCTTCGCCGTGTTCGCGCCCTGGATCGCGCCGCAGGATCCGGCTTCAATCCATCTGCCCGCACGCCTCGACCCGCCGTCGTCCTCGCACTGGTTCGGCACCGATGAACTCGGTCGCGACATTCTTTCTCGCGTGATCTTTGGCGCGCGCATCTCCATGCTGGTCGGCACTTGCGTGGTCCTCACCTCGCTCGCCTTGGGACTCATCATCGGCTCCATCGCTGGATACTATGGAGGAGCCATCGACCGCTTCGTCAACGTCGTCCTGATGAACGCTTTTCTTTCGTTCCCAGGAATTCTGCTGGCAATTGCGTTCATAGCGTTCCGCGGCCCCGGCATCTTCAATCTCGTGCTCGCACTCTCGCTCGGCGGATGGGTCGGCTACGCGCGCCTCGTTCGCGGCCAAGTCCTGGCCGGCCGCGAACGCGAATTCGTCGAGGCCGCCCGCGCTCTGGGTGCCAGCGATCTGCGCATCGTTGTCCGCCACATTCTGCCCAACATCATTCAGCCGGTCGTCGTTCAAGCCGCGATTGGCATGGCCGGAGCCATCCTGGCCGAGGCCACCATGAGTTTTCTCGGACTCGGCGTCCCTCCGCCTACCGCCAGTTGGGGAGCCATGCTCAACGACGGCCGCGCTCACCTGTTCGACGCCCCCCACCTCGTGCTATTTCCCGCGCTCGCCGTGATGCTGGCCGTGCTGAGCTTCAATTTCATCGGCGACGCCCTGCGCGACTACCTCGATCCCCGCTCGCGCATCGAAGCGGGACTCTAGCCGTCGCGCCCCCGACCCCTCCGAACAGCCCGTCCCGCGTGGCATTGTGACAATGGCTGGCGAACTTTAGTAACCACGCCTTCCTTCCTTCAATCAGCAATTCAAAATTGGCGCAACATTTCTTGCCACGCTGTGTTTCTTAGTCCTGTGGCCACAATGTTCGAGGAGAGTAAATCAATCCACAGGAGAGATTTTATGAAGAGCCAGTTGAAGAATGCTTTGCTGAGAGCTGCCCTCGTGATGTTCGCCATGCCGGTGGTGGCCCAGAGTACGCCCGCAGCCGCGCCCGATCCAGCGCCGAAGAGCGAAGTCGGCAAGCGCCAGGAGAACCAGCAGGACCGCATCGCACAAGGTGTCAAGAGCGGACAACTCACTGCCGGTGAAACCGCGCGTCTGGAAAGGAACCAGGCACGAATCAACCGTCAAGTTCGCGCTGACCGCCAGGCCAACGGCGGCAAACTGACACCGCAAGAACGAGCCCAAGTGAATCACGAGCAGAACCGTCAGTCACGCCAGATCTACCGCTCCAAACACAACGCACGGCAGCAGTAGAGCCAGATCCTCACCATAACTTAAGAGAAGGGCCAGGCACGCCCCCAATCCCGGGGGCGTTTCTTTTTTTTCGACGAATTAAGTCTATGCCCAACGTAAGTCCCTGAAACTGTGAAAGATACAATTCTTGACAATCATCGCAAATTGCAATATAAATATCTCGATTTGAAATACAGCTTGGGGCGTGACCGGTGAAGCTGGGCGAGAAAATCCGCTACCTGCGCGAAGTGGAAGGGTCGCTGCGCGGTCTGGGCCGGCCCATGACCCAGTTGGAACTGGTCCGCGCCCTTCGCGCGGAGTTAGGAAAAGGCAAGACCATCAGTCAGTCCTATCTTTCGCAGATCGAGAACGGAGCGCGCCCGCACATGACACAGTCATCGCGCGCGCTGCTGGCAAAGTTTTTCAAGGTGCATCCCGGCTTTCTGGTGGATGATCCCGAGGGCTACCACACGGAGTTGACTTCCGATTTACGTACCACCGAAGGACAGCTAGATGTCTGGCTGCTGCAAGGTTCGGAGCGTTTCGCGAGCGACCAGGAAGTTAGCAACGTGCTGATCAAGGCCGCGCGAGAGAAAGATACGCGACGCTGTTTGCTGCTGCTGGGCGCGATTTTAGACACGCCGGGATTGGCCGATCGCCTGCTCGAAGCGTTGCGGCCGGAGTTGGGCGCGAGTGGGAACCATCGTCGTTCCGCGAGTGCGGAAGGGAGGCGAATCCGATGACGCCGGCAAGGTTCGAATGGTCAGATTTCTATTTGATTTGTTTCGCAGTCGGTTTTTGCTTCAGCTTCTTTTCGTTCGTGTTTGGAGGCTCGCGCTTCGGCCGTCTGCATTTGCCTCACTTCCACGGACACGGCGTTCCGGCAGGCGGTGGTGGCGCGGCACATGCTCCCATGGCTGGGGGGCACGTGCCCGTTGCACCTGGGCCTGCGGGATCGCAGGCGTCGGGCGCCAACCAAGCGGTGCGAGGGAGCAATGTTTCGCCATTCAACCCGCCCTCCCTGGCCGCGTTCCTGGCTTGGTTTGGCGGCACAGGATATTTGCTCACCCGCTTCTCGACGGTGTGGGTTGGCTTGGGACTGCTGCTTTCCGTAGTCAGCGGCGTCGTCGGCGGAGGAATTATTTTCCTCTTCCTGAGCAGGGTGCTGATTTCGGACGAGGAGAACATGGATCCCGCCGACTACGAGATGGTCGGAGTGCTCGGCCGGCTCTGTGTTTCCATCCGCGAAGGCGGCACGGGCGAGATCCTTTACTCGCAGGCTGGCACGCGCCGCGTCTGCGGCGCTCGCAGCGAGGACGGCAGCGGCATCCTCAAGGGAACCGAGGTAGTGGTCACGCGCTACGAGAAGGGAATTGCGTACGTTCGCTTGTGGAGCGAGATGTCGGGAGAAAGCGACCCCGAAACCGCGGGCACGGTTGGAAGCTGAACCCCAACACACAGATCGCTGTCTCGAGCGCAGTGCCTAGAGTTCTTATGAAGCGAGATTGGTACAGACTAGTGACGTGCCTGATGTGGTTGGTGCTCCCGATTACCGCCCTGAATTACCGGAGGGCGTGGGATCAACTCCCCGCGCGCATGGCCGTTCACTTCGACGCCAATTGGCAACCCAACGGCTACACGTCGCGCGAGGGAGCGCTGATGCTGGGGCTCGGAATCATGGCGGTCATGCTGGTGCTGTTCACAGTCGCAGCTTTGATCACGAGGGCCCTGAAGCTGACTGCATCCTGGCCAGTCCTGGTGGTTGCTTATGTGGTGTTGGGCTTCTGTTGGTACGGCAACCATTCCATCGTAAATTTCAATATAAATGCGCAGCCGGCCCATTCCGAGTTGGTGGGCCCGAATTCCCCGGCAACGAGTAACTCAGACGGACGGACCATTCTTCAACTGCATTTGTAACAGGAGGCGTTATGTTCAGTGGCATCTCGACTGTCGTGCAAATCTGGATCATCGTCGGGCTCGGGGTGATGGTCATTCTGTTCCTGATGAGCGGAATGGCCAGGCTCTATCGCAAAGCAGGGCCGCACGAGGCACTCATCGTGTACGGCCTGGGCGGGACTCGAGTAGTGCAGGGACACGGCACCTTGGTGTTGCCCATGGTGCAGATCTGCCGCGATCTATCCCTGGAACTGATGTCGTTCGACGTAGCGCCGCAGCAGGATTTGTACACCAAACAAGGCGTCGCGGTGACGGTCGAAGCGGTAGCGCAGATCAAGGTGAAGTCTGATCGCGAGTCGGTTCTGACTGCGGCCGAACAGTTTCTAACCAAGTCCGATCAGGAGCGCGAGGGCTTGATTCGCCTGGTGATGGAAGGGCACCTGCGCGGCATCATCGGTCAGCTCACGGTGGAAGAGATCGTCAAGCAGCCGGAGATGGTTTCCGACCGCATGCGGTCCACTTGCGCCGAAGACATGAACAAGATGGGCCTGGAAGTCATCTCGTTCACCATCAAGGAAGTTCGAGACAAGAACGAATACATCACCAACATGGGCAAACCCGATGTGGCGCGCATCAAGCGCGATGCCGACGTCGCCACGGCGGAAGCCGATCGCGATACGGCGATCAAGCGCGCGCTGGCGCAACGGGAAGCCGCGGTTGCCAGAGCGCAGGCCGATCAGGAGCGCGTGCTGGCCGAGACCCTGTCTTTGGCCAAGCAGGCAGAATCGCAGCGCGATCTGGAAGTGAAGAAGGCGCAATTCCTGGAAGTCACCAAACGCCAGCAAGCGCAGGCCGACAAGGCTTATGACATCCAGACCAACATCATGCAGCAGCAGGTGATCGCCGAGCAGGTGAAGGTGCAGCAGGTCGAGAAAGAGCAGCAAGTCAAAGTGCAGGAGGCGGAAATTAATCGCCGCGAGAAAGAACTCATCGCAACTGTGTTGAAACAGGCCGAGATCGAGCGTCAGCGCATTGAGACTCTCGCCGCGGCTGAGAAGCAGCGCCTGATCGCGGAAGCCGAAGGCCATGCGTCTTCCATTCGCGCACAAGGCGAGGCAGAAGCCGAGATCATCTTCAAGAAGGGCGATGCCGAAGCCAGGGCGATGAACGTGAAGGCCGAGGCTTATCAGGAATACAACCAGGCGGCAGTGATCGACAAGCTGTTCGCCAGCATGCCCGAGATCGTGAAGGCATTGGCATCTCCGCTGGCCAATGTCGACAAGATCACCATCGTCTCCACCGGAAACGGCGAAGCGGCGGGCATGAACAAAATCACCGGCGACATCACCAAGATGGCGGCGCAAGTGCCGGCGCTGTTCGAGACGCTCTCGGGCATGCCGCTCTCGGAGTTGCTGGGCAAAGTCCGCCAGATCGGTGACAAAGGCCTGAAGCCGGGCGATGCGCCGAAGGCCTAGCGAGGGGCGCGGGAACGAGCCGGGGCTCGTTCCCGCCAGCGATTTGCGGTGCCTCGGTGGAGACCGGGTTTGAAGTTGCTTGTGTGGGGCCGGGTCTTTGACCCGGCCAAGCCGAGCGAAGCTCGGCAGCGGTTTTCAGGAGCACGGTTATGACGAACAAATCGAAACACGCCGGATTGGGCATTGCGCTGGGCGCTGTGCTGGGCGCGGTGTTCGGTGTTTTGGCCGGAAACATGGGCGTCTGGCTTGTCCTCGGTGTCGCGATTGGCATGTTGATCGGAGCCTCGTTCCGGCGCAAGCCAACGGAATGTCCGCAATGCGCGCAAATCCATCGCGCGCATGAACTGAGGAGGCAGGTATGACGACGCAGAGGACGCTTGGATCGGCAATCGCGTTGGTGACGGCGATAGGAGCCGCAACCGGAGTAATCGTCGGCTATCTCAACATCACCCCGGCCGTAGGCGCCGCGGTGATCGGAATCGTGATCGGAGCTGGAGTGGCGCGCGGAATGTTTTCGACCACGCCCCATTCAACGAAGTGAAACGGATGAGCCCACCTCGCGAGGGGTTGGCTGGAAGCTAGTAGCTAGAAGCTAGAAAAGGGGGTTCGATATGGCACTACTGGAGCGCGTTTCCACACTAGTCCGGGCTAACCTCAACGACCTGATCGATAAGGCCGAAGAGCCGGAAAAAATGATCAAGCAGGTCATCCTCGACATGCAGAACCAGCTTTTGCAGGTCAAGACGCAGGTCGCGATTGCGATCGCCGACCTGCACCTGCTCGAAAGAAAGCAAAAAGAAAACGAGGACAAAGTGGCCGAGTGGATGCGCAAGGCCGAGCTCGCCGTCGACAAGAAAGAGGACGACTTGGCCCGCGCCTCGCTGCTGCGCGTGGAAAGCTATCGCGAACTGAGCGAGAACTTTACCCAGCAGGTCTCCGACCAGAAGGCGCAGGTGGAAAACCTGAAGTCCGCATTGCGGCAACTGGAACAGAAGTTGACCGAGGCGCAGGCCAAGGCCGACGTGCTCATCGCGCAGCATCGCCGCGCCCGCGCCGTCGGCAAGGCCAGCGACGCGCGCATGGCATCCGGCGACGGCTCGAAGGCTGCGGCATTCGATCGCATGAAGCGCAAAGTCGCGCACTCGGAAGCGGTGAGCCAGGCCAAATCGGAAATCGCCGGCGACAACCTCGACGACCGTCTGGCCGCGCTCGAAAAAGAAGACCGCATCGAGCAGTTGCTGGCCGAGTTGAAGACGAAGCGCGGGGCGTGAAGAGATGCCGGTGTTTAGGCTGTTGCAAGCCAACGGGAGGCTCCCGTATTTCGCCGCCGCGATGGTATTCGCGGCGCTAGCGAATGGCCTTGCGTTTTTGGTCTTGAGCCGAATGCGTTCGCTGGGTCTGCGGATCGGCTTTTGGCGAACTCATAGGGACTGGGCACTGTACCGTCAGTATTGGCGAGTCGCGCCGGAGCAAAACTGGTCTAGGACCCCGATCATCTTCGCCCTTCTGAGTATTGTTCTGGCTGCCTGTTTATTGTGGATGTCGGTACGTGGAGTCCAAGTTCCAAGGTGATGGCCTGACAACAAATTGTTCTCAAGTTGGATTCGTCCAGTCCTCGATCTTCAGCTGCTTCACACGGTGGAAGACGCGGTCGTGCGTGACCAGCCTGGCGCCGACAGCCAGGGCCTGTGCGGCAATCATCATGTCGAGGTTGCCCACGGGCTCTCCTGAGTCTTCCAGGGCGCTACGGAGAGTCGCGTAATGCTTCGCCGCGTTCGAGTCCCAAGCGAGAATTTCGACGCGCAGCAAGAACTCCTCCACGGCTAATCTGAGCCGCGCGGCGTCGGGTTTCCGGGCGACACCGAAGCGCAATTCCGCCTCAGTCACCACGGAGATCCCAACGTCGGACATGGGCACCTTCACCAATCGCTCGCGAACGTGCGGAACATTGCCCTTGATCACATGGCTGGCCATGTTTGTGTCGAGCAGATAGCGGACCGGCATCAGAAAAGCTTCCGTTTTTGCGGAGCTGTGTCGCGACGGTTCGACAGAAAGTCTTTGGGAATGTCCAGCGTGCCGGTCAAATCAAAGAAATCCTGCCAGGAGTCGGGCCGACGAGAAAGGATGACGTCGCCGGTGGTGGGATCGCGGCGGACGTAAACTTCGGACCCGGTGAAGCGAAAGTCCGCCGGCAAGCGGACGGCCTGACTCCGGCCATTGCGGAAGATTTTGGCGGTATGGGACATGCGGTCGTCTCCCTGGGTCGATACCGTAGTATATCACAAGATATCGATCAGGATATATACCGATTCGACCCGAACCGTGCCTTCATCCGTTTCGCGACAGATTCGCTCCCCGAAATTGAATGGCACTCCGGAGCGACAACACAGGAAAGTCTCTTCTCGCGGGGCCCTCGTAGCACACTTGGATTCAACAACATAAGGCCTCTTCCACAACAATTTAGGAATCGCGGGGTTCTCTTACCAGGCAAGCCTGCGGCTTCCGCGGCCACCGGGCCGCGAAACTTGGCATCTAGTGAATGCGCCCTTCGGAATTTCAAAACGAGGGGATTCTTGACGAAGCAATTTGTAGCGACAGTATTCCTGGCGTTCAGCCTGGCTTTGGTGAGACTTCAGCGGCAATATGAACGACAAGTTCGGCATGATAGTGAAGTCCGGAACCCCGGCGGGCAACACGCTTAACCGGTCCGGCACAGCCAATTGAAAGACGATCACCGGTACCTGGACCATGAGCGCGACCGGTTGCTCCGGGTCTGGCACTTTCACGATGACGAAGATGTAAATTGCGCGACGCGCCCGCAGCCCCTCAGAGCCTCCGCGGACCCTGGTGGAATTCTGCCCCAAGGTCCTCCGCCTTTACATCCATTGACGAGCCTGCCCGCATCTCTCTATCCTCATAGGGATCCTCATCCAAGGACGGTACATGAAGAAGCTTGCATTACTGATCGGGCTGGCGCTGGAACTGGCAGTTTGCGGTTGCGGCAGTAACACGATCGCATCTATATACACCAACACTGTTACCAGCGGCAGTTGGGAGGCTCAGCTTACTGGAGGTATCGGTGAATCCAGTCTGCTGAATTTTGTGACCTCATTCTCGCTGTTTAATACCGGGCCTCTCGAGATTACCGGCTTCGGCTTCATCAACGCCGGGAAATGCTTTGCCAACGGCATCAACGGTTCAGTTGAAACTGGCAGCGCTACGCTGATCACCGGTGCGGCGAACCAGGTTACGGGCACTCTGAAATTCACCGTGAAGTCGGTGACGCCGCCGGGCAATACCCTCACGATGAGCGGAAACGTGACCGGCACGTCGAATGGAACTCCCCAGACCACCGGAACACTGAGCAACGGAGTTGTGGTGGGCACGTGGACCTTGGATGGAGGCGCCGGCGACCCTAGCTGTACGGGCAGCGGCAATTTCCTCATGTGTGAGGGGACCAATAGCTGCACCCCTCCCTAGAATGCGCCGGACGCGCTGAACTCTGAGGCCGTGGGCTTCTGTTCTCTCTTCCAAGCTCTCCGGCTCTTCCTTCCTGTTGCCCCGCTGCTATACAGTGGGAGCCATGAAGCGCTCTCTTGAACAGATCGCAGCGGCGGTCGGAGCCCGCCTACTGGGGGAGGGCCGCGTCGAAGTGAGTGCTGTGGCCAGCATCCAATCGGCGTCGCGAGACGACCTGGTTTTCGTCGAGGATGACAAACATCTGGCGGCCGCTCTGCAATCTGAGGCGGGCGCAGTCATCGCGGGAGAGTTCGCGGCCTCTATGGCATGCGACCGGCCGCTCCTCGTCAGCGATCATCCCAAGCTTGCTTTTGCACGCGCCGCGCGCCTGCTGCGGGAGGAACTGCCGCTCGATGGCATCGACCGGAAGGGAAGTGTGCACCCTACGGCGGTCATTCATCCCTCTGCGGTCCTCGCCCCCGGCGTTTTGGTGGAAGAACAGGTTGTGATCGGCGAACACGCGAAGATCGGGAACAATACCCGGATTGGCGCGGGTTGCACCCTTGGCTCCGGCGTGAAGGCTGGACACCACTGTGAGATTTATCCCAACGTTACGTTGTATCCGGGAACGACCTTGGGCGACCGCGTGATCGTGCACGCGGGTGCGGTGCTGGGCAGCGATGGCTTCGGATACGTGCGCGACCGCAAGACCGGGCACTACGAAAAATTTCCGCAGGTAGGACGACTGGTCATCGAAGACGATGTCGAGATCGGCGCCAATGCGACCATCGATCGCGGCGCGCTCGATGAAACGCGTATTCGGCGCGGCGCGAAGATCGACAACCTGGTCCACATTGGACACAACTGTCAGATCGGCGAGGACGTCGTGATTGCGGCGCAGACGGGCCTGTCGGGAAGCATTGTGATCGAGAATGGCGTTGTGCTGGGCGGTCAGGTCGGCATAGGCGAGCACGCGCGCATTGAAGAGGGCGTCATGCTCGGCGGCCAGGGCGGCGTTCTTCCCAACAAAGTGCTGCGTGGCAAGGGCGTGGCGTTCTGGGGGACTCCGGCGCAGCCGTTGCGAGAATATCTGAAGCAACTCGCGACGCTGGCGCGGCTGGCGAAAAAGTAAAGATACCGGCGTCCGGCTACCGCTGTCCGGCTTTCGGACTTTGTCGCGTGGCCTGGCGCCGGCTAGCGGAAGCAGGGAGCCGTATTATGGCCATTGTCGTCATTGGCGGGCATTCGCGCACCGTGGGCAAGACCAGCGTGGTCGCGGGCTTGATCTCGGCGCTGCGGGAATTTGATTGGACCACGGTCAAGATTACGCAGTACGGCCATGGCATTTGCTCAGCGAACGGTGAGGCCTGTGACTGCGCGACCGCTGACCATTCCTGGGCAATCTCAGAAGAGCGCGACCGATCCGGAGAGTCAGACACGTCAAGATTTCTAGTGGCGGGAGCAGTGCAGGCATGGTGGCTGCGGACGGAACAAGGTCGGCTGGCCGAAGCCATGCCCGCATTGCGTCGGAGCTTGGAAGCCGCGCACAACGTGATCATCGAGTCCAACAGCGTCCTGAAGTTCCTGCGGCCCGATCTGTATCTGACGGTACTCGATCCCTCGACCGCCGATTTCAAGAACTCAGCCCGCGAGTTTCTGGACCGCGCCAACGCCGTAATTCTCCACGAAGCGTCCGGCGGCGCGGTGTGGCAGGCCGTGTCCCTCAAACCGTTGGCCGAGCGTCCAATATTTCGCATCACACCGCCGAACTACGTCACTCCAGAAATTACACATTTCGTGCGCTCAAGCCTCGTTGCACGAACCCTGGAGGCACAGAAGCTGACAGCTGAGATCTGACGGCTTTCTTTTGCTATCCTTTCCCGTGCGGCAAATTCATTTCAGCGCCTGGGTGTTGGTCGTCCTATCGGCCATTCTTCAGGTCATCATCTTTCCCCTTCCGAACGTGTTTGTTCTTTCCTGGGTTGCACTCACACCGCTTATCGTTGCCCTGCTGCGCGCGCGTCCGATCGGAGAGCTCGAGATTTCGGGCTCGTTAAGGCTGCGGCCCGCCACGCCCGGCCAGGGATTCCTGCTGGGCTACGCCTGCGGAATCCTGTGGTACGCGGGCACGTGTTACTGGATCTACGACACGATGCGCCAGTACGGCGGCCTCAGTGCGCCGGAGGCTCTGCTCGCTCTTTTTCTTTTCTGTTGCTACCTGGGCCTGTATCACGGGCTGTTCGGTTTGCTCGTGAGCTTGCTGGCAGGCTCGGGGCGTGATTTTCGGCGGCCGCTGGTGATGGCTCCGTTTCTCTGGGTCGCCGTGGAACTGGCGCGCACCCGGATCACGGGCTTTCCATGGAATCTGCTGGGGATCGCGCAGGTCGACAACGTCGCCTTATGCCGCATTACGGGCTGGACGGGAGTTTACGGAATCTCGCTTGAGATTGCGCTCGTCAATGTGGCGCTGGCTGCGGCGTTTCTGGTTCCGCGCGAGAAGCGTGGCGCGATGCTGGCAGCGGCACTGGCTGCCGCAGCAGTCCTGCAGGCGGGGAGATTGGTCGAGGCTCCTCCGGCCAAGGCGGATCACGCTGCTCTCTTGGTGCAGCAGAACATTCCGGTTTCGGCCGAGTGGACACCGGCTTATCTTCAGCAGACGTTGAATGAACTAACTGAACTCACCGTGAAGTCGGCAGTCGGCAGCGCCATGAAGATTGACTTGGTCGTCTGGCCGGAGTCGCCAGCGCCGTTCTTCACCAATGATCCTCGATTCCGCGAGGCGGTCAGCGCGATGGCTCGAGACACCAAGACTTGGACCGTGACGGGTTCCATCGGAACGTCATCGGCAGCGGGCGTCGGTGGACAGGCTTCGCCCGTGTTTAACTCGGCTGCATGGATCAGCCCGACAGGCGAGTGGACTGCGCGCTATGACAAAGTTCACCTTGTGCCCTTCGGCGAGTATTTGCCATTCCCAAGTTTGTTTTCCTTTGCTGGCGGCCTGACCAGGGAAGTGGGCGAGTTTCAACCGGGTACCTCACGCCGTCCTCTCGAAGCAAGAGCCGAACAACTCGGTGTGTTCATCTGCTACGAGTCCATCTTCCCGGACGAAGTGCGCCAGTTCGCCGATCACGGGGCGCAAGTTTTCGTAAACATTTCCAATGACGGATGGTACGGCGACAGCGGTGCCTATGCGCAGCACCTGAACCAAACCCGCATGCGCGCCATCGAGGACAATCGCTGGCTGCTAAGCGCAACCGACACAGGGGTCACGGCTTCCATCGACCCCTGGGGACGAGTGGTCGCGCGAATTCCCCGCAAACAGCGGGCGGCTCTGGTCGCGCCCTATGCGCTTACTTCGGTCACTACTTTTTACACACGCCACGGCGACTGGTTCGCGTATGCCTGTGCGATAATTTCCATTGGAGCGCTGCTCGCGCGCTTTACATTCTGGAAAGACCGCAAAAAGGTTGACGTGTCCTCATGAATCAAGAATTGGTGCTGGAATACGAAAAACTGAATAAGAAGGTCCACGAACTTCGGGAGTATCTTTGACGCGGAGAAGGTCCGTCCGCAGCTAGCCGAAATTGAAAAGCAGTCTGCCGACCCGAATCTGTGGTCGAATCCGCAGCGATCCCAGCAAGTGATGCGCGAAAAGAAGCGGTTGGAGCACGTGCTCACGACCGACGCCGACCTGGCGCGCCGTGGCGATGACATCGCCGCATACTTCGACCTGTCCAAGGAAGGCGAGAGCGTCAACGCCGACTTGCAGCGCGAAATCGGTTCCCTGCGCGAGTTGATCGACCGGCTCGAAACCGAAACTCTGCTCTCCGGCGAGAACAACGCTCGCAACGCTATCGTTACCATCCATCCCGGAGCGGGCGGCACCGAGTCGCAGGATTGGGCTGACATGTTGCTGCGCATGTATCTAAGATGGGCTGAGCGGCAAGGATTCGAAACCGTGCTCTACGACTACCAGCCGGGCGAAGAGGCAGGATTGAAGTCGGCGACGTTCGCGGTGAACGGCGAATACGCCTTTGGGCTTTTGCAAGGTGAGATCGGTGTGCACCGCCTGGTGCGCATTTCGCCGTTCGATCAAGCCAAGCGGAGGCATACTTCGTTCGCCAGCGTTTTTGTTTCTCCCGAGATTGACGACAGCATCGAGATTGTCATCAAGCCGGAAGATATCCGCACCGACACTTACCGCTCCAGCGGCAAGGGCGGACAGCACGTGAACACGACTGATTCCGCCGTGCGCATCACCCACATTGCCACGGGCCTGGTTGCCAGTTGCCAGAACGAGCGCTCGCAGCACAAAAATCGCGAGCGCGCGATGAGCATGTTGCGGTCGAAACTCTACGAATTCGAAATGGAGAAGAAGCGCGCGGCCACCAAGAAGATTGAAGACTCAAAACTCGACATCGAATTCGGGTCGCAGATTCGTTCCTACGTGCTGCAGCCCTACCGCATGATCAAGGATCATCGCACCAAGACCGAGGTCGGGGATGTCGACCGCGTGCTCGACGGCGACCTGCAGCCGTTCATTCGGGCGTATCTGCTGGCGCGGCGGGGGGAGAAGCAGTGAAGGGGTCCGCAAAAAAGCGCCAACCACCCTTCGGCTCCGCTCAGGGCAAGCTCCGGGCACTGAGCAGCACAAAGCTTGGGCCGCGCTTCCTGCGGGCATTTGTGTTCGCCGCAGAGAAGCACGCCGGACAGAGTCGCAAGGCGTCCACCATTCCCTATATTGCCCACCTGATGGGGGTCGCATCCCTGGTGCTTGAGGCGGGCGGCGACGAAGATCTCGCGATCGCGGCGCTGCTGCACGATGTGGTTGAGGATTGCGGCGGATCTCCCATGCTGAAAGAAGTTCGCCGCCGCTTCGGGCAGCGCGTCGCGAAGGTAGTGGACGGCTGCACCGACGCAGACACCTATCCCAAACCGCCATGGCGCGAGCGCAAGGAAAAATATCTTCGCCACCTGAAGACTGCGGACCCAGATACGCGCCTGGTTTCGGCTGCCGACAAACTGAACAACGTGCGCTCGATTCTCAGCGACTACCGCGTCATCGGAGAATCAGTGTGGTCAAGGTTTAACGGTAGACGCGAGGGCACTCTTTGGTACTATCGGACTTTGCTGGATATATTTCTCCGGCACAAGCCGAATCGCATCACTCGGGTATCTGGAATTGGCGGTGAGTGAACTCGAATCGCTAGCCGCGGAAGCGGCTATTCCCGGCGGTACAAGTTCACAACCGTTCGTCGAAGCATGACACTATGGCGCGCATAATCGACCAAATCCGCGCTTCCAAGCTGCCCTCCAACATGATGCAGTTTGCCGCCCGTGGCGCGCTCCAGGTGCCGGCGGCCGAGAACATCGAGATCCTGGTCCATCTGGCGTTGCATAACAAAGTCTTTGGCGAACTGGCCCGCATGACCCTTGCCGGATGGCACGAAAAGGCATCGCTCGCGGCCACGGCCGATCCTCAGACTCCGAGAGAGGTGCTGGACTATTTCATCTCCCCCGACAATTTGCGGCCGAAGTTGCTGCCCGCGCTCCTGGAAAATCCTTCAGTGCCCGAAGGTCAAGTGGTCAAACTTGCGCTCTCCGCCTCCCGAGACTCGATCGAAGTGATGCTCAAGAGTACGCGGGTGCGGTTGCTGACCGGCGTCCTTGAGGCTCTCAGGTCAAGTCCGTACCTGCAGAAGGCAGAGGCCGAAGAAGTGGAGAGGTTGTTGAACGCGGGCGACTCTGCCGGGACCCCACCCAGCGGCGAGCCTGTAATCGAGCCCCCCGAGGCCGCGAGCGACGCGCCAGCGTCGGAGTCGAGTCCCGAGACTGCCGACGAATCGGTAGACGACGACGGGACGGTCTCCGCCTACCTCAACGATCACATGCACGACATTGCCGCGGAAGGGGAAAAGCCATTCCAGGCAATCGGCGGGGTTGTTGACTTGCTGGGACCAGACTATTTTCCGGTCCTGGACTCTGCGGAAATTCCTGCACCTGCCGCACCTGCCGCGCCAGCCAAGCCCGCCGGACCCAGAACGGCCCCTGTACCCAAGAAGCCGCAAGCGGACCCCAAGCGCGAAAACGCGCTGCAGAAGATCAGCCATCTCGATGTGAAGGGCCGCATCCAGCTGGCATTGAAAGGCAACAAAGAGGAGCGCTCGCTGCTGATTCGAGACGGTACAAAAGTCGTCGCCCTGGCCGTGCTCGAAGCCCCCAAACTCTCCGACGGGGAAGTGGAAAAATTTGCCAGCCAGAAGAATGTGCTGGAGGCCGTCTTGCGCCAGATTCCGCTGAAGCGCCGCTTCATGAAGAATTACATCGTGGTACGCAATCTCGTCGCGAATCCGCGGACGCCGCTCGATCTCGGTCTCGGCCTCATGAAAAACCTGCTGGTGGCGGATCTGAAGAATCTCTCCGCCAACAAAGAAGTTTCGGAAACGATTCGCAAGCTCGCGTTGAAAATGTACAAGCAGAAACTCGACGTAGCTGCCAAGAAATAATCCGGAGAGCCCGTGGCTTCGTTACCGCAATCCGATCCCATCGCCGACCTGCTCAGGCGTTCGAAAAGCATCGCCGTCGTCGGCCTCTCCTGCAATCCCTTGCGCCCCAGCCATGGCGTGTCGGCGTATATGCAGACCCACGGATACCGCATTATTCCAGTGAATCCGCAGATCGAGGAGTGCCTGGGCGAGAAGGCCTACGCGTCGCTGCTTGACGTGCCGGAGAAGATCGACATTGTGAATATTTTTCGCCGGCCGGAATTTGTTGAAGAGGTGGTCGATCAGGCGATCCAACTCAAAGTCCCAGTGATCTGGATGCAGGAAGAAGTGGTGCACCAGAAAGCCGCGGAGAAAGCGCGCCAGGCCGGCATCTTCGTCGTGATGGACCGCTGCATCCTGAAGGAACATCGCGCGCGAATGCGATGAACAAGAAACTATCTCATAAAATTGTTTTGAGCATCGCCCGAATGGTTTTTGGCGAAGGGCGCGGCTTTTAGCCGTGCCGCTCGGAGCGGCAAATGATGCAGGCTTCAGCCCCCTGAGGGATTGCAGTTTAGTCCTTCGGTCGGTTTCTAGTGTCCCACGCCCACAAAGACCACACTGGCATCGTCGCGCAGGTTCGAACCGTTGGTGAAGGATCGCACGTCGTCCACGATGGTCACCGCTGACGAATCCGCTTTCACCGCGTGCTCCGCAAGCCGGCAAAGACCGTACTCTTCTCCGTTTGCATTCTCGGCTTCGGTAATCCCATCACTGTAAAAGACAAGTTTGGAATCCTCGGACAAACTAATCTGGGTTTCCGAGTAGTCTCCGCAGCCGAGCCCGAGCGGCAATCCGCGTTCCGTATCCAGAAAGTGCTCGCCATCATTGTCGATGAACAAGGGCCGCAAATGTCCGGCGTTGGCAAAAATTACGGTGCGCGTCGAGGGGTCGAGCACAGCATAGACCATGGTGACGAACTTTCCGGCGGGAAAATCGTCCACCAGCAGTTGGTTCAGTCTGGTCAGTACTTCGCCGGGCGAGCAGCAGGCCTCCGTCAGAGAGCGCAAGACGCCGCGCGTGGCCGACATGAGCAGAGCGGCGGCAGTGCCTTTGCCCGAGACGTCAGCCAGAACGATTCCCCAGCGCCCGTCCGGGAACGGAATGAAGTCGTACCAGTCGCCGCCTACGGCACGCGCCGGCACACTGAGACCGGACACCACAAAGCCGGGGATGTAAGGAGAACTCTTGGGCAGCAGCGCCTGTTGAATCGCGCGCGCCTCCTGGGCTTCACGGTCCATGACCGCGCGTTCCGCTCTCTCCGACTGGAAGCGCCGTGCGTTATGGACCGCGATCGCGATGTGGTCGCACAGTGCCTGCAAAATTCTCAATTGGTGACGGGGAAAGGCGTCCACCTCGGGATGCGATGCCGTGAATACACCCACCAGTCGTTCGTCCACGCGCAGCGGAATGGCCACTTCCGAGAGCGTCGACGCTTCGCATCCGATATAGTACTGGTCCTTACGCACATCCGGCGCGTAGCGCATTTGACCGCTCGCGGCTACATAGCCAACCATGCCTTCGCAGCCGATTTTTAGGCGATGTCCTTTGCCGTGCACCGTGCACCCCCGCACTCCGGCCATCACCATCTCGCTGCGCTCCTCGTCGTGCAGGAAGACAGCCGCCTCCAGGCAGCCAAACGAATGAGTTACTTCGTTGACGACGCTGTCGATGAGTTGGTCGAGGTCGAGGATCGACGAGATTCTTTGCGCGGCTTTCTGTACGCGTTGCAGGTCTTCCACAAGATCGGAGGGCCGGGCGCGAACGCGAAGAACCTCGTTACCGGCGGTATTGGGAGCGGTAGCCATGAAAGCAATCCTGGTTGCGAACGAGGGCTTGGACCCCTGCTGACATCACTTTTGATGTTCGCGCGGGCTGGTTACGATTCTTTTTTTGGTGGCGGTGGGACGCCATTCGCCCTAACTTAGGGTGGAAATCCTTCCGCGTGGGCCGTCTCTCGACGGAGGTCCGGACAGCCCAATCCGGTCGTGAGCGCAAACGCCTGTTTAGAACCACCATCAATCGCCCACACGAGTTGCACCGCACATCATGGCGCGAGCGATTTGTCCATCAGTATCGGACCCCCGTGCTCAGCGATCGACGCAAAAACCTGCCGTCCGCCGAAGCGATGAGCCTCGTAAGACCGATGCACGCGCGCGACGAATCCCTGCTTACGGAAGATGTGCTGCGACACCTTGTTTGTCGCTTCGGTGACCGCGATCCGATAACCTCTTCGCGTCCCGTGCTCCAGGCAAGCTGCGACGAGCTGCTGCGCCACTCCCCGTCCGGCAACGCGCTCCGAGACTCCAAGGAGGAATAGGTGGAGCGACTCGCCGGGACGCACCGCCTTGCCGCTGCGGTACTCTGTATCCAACTGGCCCAGGATATCGAAGATCGGATCGAACTTCGCGCTCAGCCGATCTATCCCTTCAGGCAGTGCCGATGCCGAGTCCTCCGTCAGGAGCGCGCCGATCAGCTCACCCGTGCCAGCCAGCCGCGCCACGATTGTCAGACACTCGGTCGCCGCCTTGGGGCAGAGCAGCCGGACGAACGCCTCGAATTCAGAACCGGTCAGGTCGACCGCGATCGCGGGTGGATCGTGGCGACTGAACACCTCCCCCAGAAGCCTCGTCATTGCTTCCGCATCGGAGGGAACATAGACCCCATACTCGATCTGCATCTGTTCCGGTGAATCTGCCACGGTTGTCTCCTGCCACCCCCGATCCAAGACTGCCGTTATACATCAGCGGGCGTCATTATATCGTCAAGGAATTGCGTTGCAGCGCGGCTGCTGCAGCTCTGGGCGCATGATCAGCTACCGGAAGGTACCGTTGGAACCGGCGCGCTTCACCACCCATCAACGTCCACTCCTGGCCTAATCAGCTTCAGGTTAGCGCTTATGGGGCAAGCCCCGTTCGCCGGCCCGGGAACGCTGCCGTTTTATCTCTTCCATCCGCTCTCGGATGCGCTTCTCAATGCCTTCATTCGTGGGGCGATAGTACACGCGATCGCGCAGATTGTCAGGCAGGCATTGCATGTCGGCGACCTTAGCTTCGAGGTCGTGGGCGTACTGATATCCCTGGCCGTAGCCGAGTCCCTTCATGAGGCTGGTGGGAGCATTGCGCAGGTGCAGCGGGACGGCGTCGGCCGCAGTCTGCTCGACATCCTGCTGAACGTCTCCATAGGCGGTGTATAGCGCATTCGACTTGGGAGCGACCGAAAGATAGACAACTGCCTGCGCCAGCGCCAGATTGCCCTCCGGCATGCCAATGAAGTCGACTGCGTCGCGGGCCGCCATGCACAGCGAAAGCGCATTCGGATCGGCGAGACCAATATCCTCTACCGCCATGCGCACCACGCGGCGCGCGACGTAGAGCGGATCTTCTCCCGCTTCAAGCATGCGACCGAGCCAGTACAGCGCCGCATCCGGGTCGCTGTTACGTACGGACTTGTGCAGTGCGGAAATCAGGTTGTAGTGCTCTTCGCCGGATTTGTCGTAGAGCAGAATGCGCTTCTGCAGCGCGTCGCGAACGATCCCGTCGGTGATCTCCAAGGCGCCCTCGGCGTTTTTCTGCGCCAGTCCGGCGGCTACCTCCAAAACGTTGTAGGCGCTGCGCGCATCGCCGCTGGTGTAGCTGGCGATTTTCTTCAGCACGTCCTCGGAAGCAGTCAGATTCTTTTCGCCGAGGCCGCGCTCGCGATCAGTAAGCGCGCGCCGGAGCAGGAGCACGATCTGCTCCTCGGTCAGCGGCTGCAAAACATACACGCGGCAGCGTGAGAGCAAGGCCGAATTGATCTCGAATGACGGATTCTCCGTGGTTGCGCCGATCAGCCGAATGTTGCCTTTTTCCACGTGCGGCAGGAAGGCATCCTGCTGGGCCTTGTTGAAGCGGTGAATCTCGTCGATGAAAACGATGGTGCGGGTGCCGTACTGGCGTGCGCGCTCGGCGTCGGCCATGACCTGCTTGATCTCTTTGATTCCGGCCAGCACGGCGGAAAATTCGATGAACTCCGCCCTAGTCATGTTCGCGATGATCTTGGCGAGCGTGGTTTTTCCTGTTCCCGGAGGACCCCAGAAGATGAGCGACCCTGTGTCGTCGCGGTCGACCTGCGTGCGTAGCGGTTTGCCGGGACCGATCAGGTGCTCCTGACCAACGAACTCTTCGAGCGTACGCGGGCGCATGCGGTCGGCCATCGGCCGCGTCGCATTGGCCTCGCTACCGGCATTCGGAATGGGCTGGAAGAGACTCACGGAGGTTTAGTGCGAACCGCGCAGTTTTCAGCTTAACTCATAGAGGCACCGCGGGCGAGCGCAGTCCCTTTTTCCAGAGGGCGTCATCCCGAATCCCGGCGCAGTTCAGCCGGGGTGAGGGATCTCGCGCGGAGCCAAGAAGGCACTGCCGTTCTGCCCGCGAGATCCTTCGCTGCGCCTAAAAAGTCGCTCCGCTCAGGATGACTCCTCTAGGAGCGGACTATGTCGAAAAATGAAACGGCACGGTGCCGTAAGGTATTGAGACTTCGTGGAAGTGCTTGAGAAATCGTAGGAAGGCTCTGAAACGCCGTAGCACGCGAGATTTCCGGCGGATGACGCTTTCCCTTGCTGCTCCATTGATCGTCGCCGCTAGGGCTGTTTCCGGCTCAGGAGAGCGCATTGTGGGTGACAATTGGGACGCCTAAAACTGCACCCAAAGAGGTTGGCCCCGCAATACGTACATTATAGTACGTGCGGAAAGTACGTACATAGGCTACAACGCGACTTCCTTCGTCGCGTCCACAAACTGCAGTTCCGGCGCGAACGACAGGGCACCGATCTCCGCCGCGTATCGATAGAACAACTGCAATCCCTCCAGGCACCCCGCATCGAGTTGATAGTGGATATTCTGGGTCAGGTAGCTCCGCACATCGGCTTCGCCAATATCCAGCCGCGGCGCCCATTCGTGGGCGATCTGGTTGAGGCTGCAAGGTTCCAGTCCATGATCGCGCGAGTTCTGAAACACTGCCGGCAAATCCAGCGACGGGGAAGCCTCCCGCAATGCATCTCTGCGAACCGCCCAGAAGGCGAAGACAAAGGGCTTCCCCGTATGGCGAATCCATTCTTCCGCTAGATCGAGCGTGTGGTAACGCCTGCGATCGATCTTCAGCGCCGGATCGCCGATGAGCAATCCGGCATCATGCTCGGCCAGCATCTGGTTGATGTCAGGCGCCATCGAAGCGAAGGTCCTTCCGCCCCCCAGCCACTTCTCGAATAGAACTCTCGTCAGCGCCACAGAAGTCAGGGAGGAAGTATCCAGCGCGACGGTACGAACCTGCTCGAGCGGAACTTTGCTGACCAACAAAATCGACCGTACGGCCCGCCGCGAAGCGATGGCGACGTCGGGCAATACGAGCAGCCCAGGAATCTCGGCATACGCCGCCGCCGGGATGATCCCAATATCGGCGGTCCCGTTCGCCAGCGCGCGGGCGCAGGCTGAGGGCAGCGTATAGGAGACGTCGAACTCGGAGCCTGCCTCGCCGTGCTCGAAATCCCACATCAGGGGGGCAGTATTGAGGTAGGAAATCGCCGAAATCCGTAAACGTCTCATTCTTTCCACAATATTAACAAACCATTGTGACGCATGACCTTGACACGGCTCTTCGCCGCTAATTACAGTCCGCTCGGAGTTCCCTTTGTCCAACGCCGCTGTATCCCCGGCCGCAACTCATCTTCTGGAGTGGCTGGCCATTTCGCTGACCCCCGGTCTCGGACCCACGAAAGCGCGCAAGCTGGTCGAACATTTCGGATCGGCGGAGGCGGTGTTCCGCGCTTCCTTGACCGAACTCGAAAGCACCGGCATCCAAGCCGTTTCTGCCCAGTCACTAGCCACGGGAAAATCGGCAGAGCTGGCGCGGGAAGAGATCGCGCAGGCCGCCGCGGCGGACGTGACCATGCTCTCGATGGACGATCCCTCGTACCCGCCCCGGCTGAAAGAAGTCTACGATCCGCCACTCGTCCTTCGTGTCCGTGGCAACGCCGAGGCGCTGACGAAGCCCGGTATCGCCATGGTGGGAACGCGGCATCCCACGCCGTACGGCTCTGGTATGGCCGAACGGCTGGCCTGTGATCTCGCCGCGCAAGGGCTGGTCATTATTAGTGGCATGGCGCGGGGCGTCGACACCGCCAGCCATCGAGGCGCGATTTCTGCCAAAGGCCTGACGGTGGCGGTGTTTGGCACCGGCGTGGATGTCATCTATCCCAAGGAAAACTCGCGCCTCTCGGAACAGATTCTGGCGCTGGGTGGCGCGTTGATCTCCGAATTTCCTCTGGGAACCTTTGCCGCGCCGCAAAACTTTCCCATCCGCAACCGAATCATCAGCGGCATGTCGGTCGGTGTGCTGGTGGTGGAAGCTGCGGAATACTCCGGCACGCGCATCACCGCCCGTTGCGCACTGGAGCAGAATCGTGATGTTTTCGCCGTGCCTGGCAACGTCACCAACAAGAATTCCTGGGGGCCGAACACACTCATCAAACAGGGCGCCAAGCTGGTGGCGACCTGGGAAGACGTGTGGGAAGATCTCCCGCCAGAAGTACGACTTGCACTGACTCCGCCCGCCTCGCCTGAATCCGCAGGCGCTTCCTCCGCATCTCTATTTCCAGACGAAGGGCTCCCTCCTCACGAAAAGCGAATCCTGAGCCTGCTGAAAGCCGACGAGGCCACGCACATCGACGAAATCGTCGAGCGCCTGGAGAACGATTTGTCGTCCTCCGAAATCTTCGCCGCCCTGTTCGAACTGGAATTGGCCGGCAAGGTAAGGCAAATGCCGGGGAAGAATTTTGTAAAAAGCTTTTAGCTGTTAGCTCTTAGCCCTTAGCTCAACCCTTTGCGACCGATCTTTACGTTTGGAGGGCACGATGAGGAATTACAGGGATCTGATGGTTTGGGAGAAGGCGCACAAACTGACTCTGGCAATTTACAGAGAGACAAATGCATTTCCTAAAGAGGAGCGCTTTGGGTTAACGAGCCAGGTGCGCCCTGCGTCTTCGTCCATTCCAGCTAACTTGGCGGAAGGCTGTGGTCGGCGGTCGGATGGTGAGATGGGCAGATTTGTCCAGATCGCGATGGGATCAGGGGCTGAACTCTCCTATCATCTGATTCTGTGCCGTGATCTGGGCATCCTCGGAACCGAGAAGTTTTCCCGTTTGTCATCGGATCTGGAAGAAGTAATGAGGATGTTGTCGTCCCTATCAGGACGCGTGAAAGGTGCCGGGCGGTCGAGCGTTTTGGAGCTAAAAGCTAAAGGCTAAGAGCTGAAAGCTTTTTCACAGTAACTTGTTGCTTTCCGCCCATTCGTGCTAGCTTCGAAAACAGATTCCAGGGAAATTGAGGATATTGAGGTTACATTGTCAAAAGGTTTAGTCATTGTCGAATCGCCAGCCAAGGCGAAGACCATCCAGAAATATCTGGGCAAGGGCTTCACGGTCGAAGCTTCGCTCGGCCACGTGAAGGATCTGCCCAAGAGCACTCTGGGTGTGGATATCAAGAACGACTTCGAAACGGATTACGTCGTCATTCCCGGCAAAGAGAAGGTTGTGGCTAAGCTGAAAAAGCTGGCGGCCTCGGCGGATGCGATCTATCTGGCGCCTGACCCGGACCGCGAGGGCGAGGCCATTGCCTTCCACCTGGCGGGCGAACTCGACGGGAACGGCAAGGCGAAAAAGCCCAAGAAGCCAAAGAAGGGCGAGCCGGAAGCGCCTCCGCGGATTCAGCGCGTTACCTTCAACGAGATTACCAAGCGTGCCGTGCAGGCCGCTTTCGAACATCCGCGTGCCATCGATCAGAACCTGGTGGACGCGCAGCAGGCTCGGCGCGTGCTCGACCGGCTTGTCGGGTATCAGGTCTCGCCGCTGCTGTGGGACAAAGTTCGCCGCGGTCTTTCGGCGGGACGCGTGCAGACGGTGGCGTTGCGTCTGATTGTCGAACGCGAACGCGAGATCAAGGCGTTCGAGAAAAAAGAATATTGGACGATTGACGCGCACCTCGCAGCCAGCAAGCCTCCCGCGTTCGACGCGCGGTTTGTGGGCAAGGGCGAAGAAAAAGTTGAAGTCACGAATGGCGAAGACGCGGAGAAGATTCGCGCTGCACTCGAAAAGGCCGACTGGGTCGTGCGATCGGTCGACAAGAAGGAACGCCGCCGCAACGCCGCCCCTCCTTTTACGACCAGTAAGCTGCAGCAGGATTCTTCGCGCAAACTACGTTTCAGCGTGAAACGCACCATGATGATCGCGCAGCGCCTGTACGAAGGCGTGGAACTCGGCGAAGAGGGCTTGGTCGGTCTGATCACCTACATGCGTACCGATTCGACTCGTGTCGCGCCAGAGGCGATCCAGGAAGTGCGCGAATACGTCGGCAAGGAATATGGTCCGACCTACCTGCCCGAAGCGCCCAACACTTTTAAAGAGAAGAAGGATACGCAGGGGGCGCACGAGGCGATTCGTCCGACTTCGGCGATGCGTCATCCCGACCAGGTCAAGCAGTATTTAAAAGAAGATGAGTTCAAGGTCTACAAGCTGATCTGGCAGCGCTTCGTGGCGTCGCAGATCAATCCCGCGGTCTTTGATCAGACCACGGTCGACATCGACGCCAAAAATGGAAACGATGTTTTCTGGTTCCGCGTGACGGGATCAGTGCTCAAGTTCGACGGATTCCTCAAAGTCTACGAAGAATCGAAAGAGGGCAAGGACGAGGAAGACGAGGAACTGAAACACAAACTGCCGGCGCTCGAAGCCGGGCAGAAACTCACGCTCAAGGAACTGAAGCCGGAACAGCACTTCACCGAGCCGCCTCCGCGCTACAACGAGGCATCGCTGGTGAAAGAACTCGAAGAGCGCGGCATCGGCCGCCCGTCGACCTACGCTGCGATTCTCTCCACCATTCAGGAGCGGCAGTACGTGCAGAAAATCGGCGGAAAGTTCTCCCCGACCGAAATCGGACTGGTCGTTACCGATCTGCTGGTCGAAAATTTCCGCGATATTTTCGATGTGCAATACACGGCGCATCTGGAAGAAGAGCTGGACGAAATCGAAGAGGGTAAGGAAACGTGGACCGACACCCTTGGCGATTTCTACAAGAAATTCCAGAAAGATCTCAAGTATGCCGAAAAGCATATGGAGAACATCAAGCGGATGGAGAAGCCCACAGACGAAAAGTGCGAGCGCTGTGGCGCGCCGCTGGTGATCAAATGGGGCAAGCACGGTTCGTTTTACGCGTGCAGCACTTACGATAAAGAAGATCCGAACACCTGCACCTTCACGAAAGAAAATCCCATCAACCTACCCGATCTCGATTCGGCCGACGTGCAGGAGACCACGCAGGAGGAATACTGCGAAAACTGCGGGCGAGTGATGGTGCTCAAGCGCGGGCGCTTCGGGCAGTTCATGGCGTGCACTGGATATCCTGACTGCAAGACCACCCGGCGCTTGGACCAGGGCAAGAAGGTTCCCGACATTCCGCTCGACGAGGTGTGCCCGAAGTGTGGGCGCAACATGATGATCCGTCACGGCCGTTACGGCGAATTCACCACCTGCAGCGGCTATCCCGACTGCAAGTACGTGAAGCAGAATTTCATCGGGGTAAAGTGTCCCGAGTGCAAAGATGGCGAACTGGTGGAAAAGCGCGCCCGCAAGGGGAACACTTTCTATGGTTGCGGAAATTATCCCAACTGCAAGTTCACTTCCGCGCACAAGCCGATTCCCGAAAAGTGTCCGAGTTGCGGCAGCGAATATCTGGTCGAGAAATTTCTCAAGGCTGGCCCGGTGATCGCGTGTCCGAACAAAGAATGCGACTACGAACGGCCCGCGCCGCCGCCGGAAGCGGCGGCAACCACGGCGTGAACCCCCGGATTCGAAAAAATGTTTTGATTCTTCCGCGATCCTTTGATCGTCTAAGACTGCCGGCAGTGTCCCACTTACACGGAGGAAACGATGGCGAAAAAGCCGACTGCGTCCGATGCCCAATTGATTCTGCAACTCTACGATCTGCGCCGCGAGGCGGAGATGCGCAAGGCCCGTCACTGGTGGGCCGCTGAATTCTTCCCGGAGAATGCCGATGATTTTCTGAAGGTGGCGTGGGCCATGGGCACGCAGGAAAACAACTGGCTGCGGCAAGTCAGCGGCTATTGGAGCTTGGCTGCCTCCCTTGTTCTGCACGGTGCCCTGAACGAAGACTTGTTCCTGGAGCCCGGCTTCAGTGGCGAGATGTTCGTGATCTTCGCCAAGGTGCATCCCTTTCTAAAGGATCTGCGAGAAAAATTGAACGATCCCCACGTCTTTCGCAATATTGAGAAAGTCATTACGAACACGAAGTGGGGGAGAGACCGCCTGCAATTCATGCTCAAGCGTGTAGAGACACTGCGGCAGAAGCGCGCCGAGCGCAAGGCGAGCTAGACTTTCCGCGCCCAATGCCTTGCCACGGGCTGAATCCCGCCCTCCGCCCGACCGCATCTGTTATCCTAATCGGCTGTGCGGATGATCTGGTGGTTTCTGATACTGGGTGGGAGCACGCTGGTCGTAGTGTGCGTGGCCATCGCCCTGTATGTGCACTTGCGGCATCACCTGCAGAAAACGCATGCCTCGCACGAAGGAAGCTTGAGTGATGTGGAACGTCCGCGGCAGCAGCCGGACCGCATCGAACGCTGACAGGTTTGCGTTCATGGAGACGCGATTATGGCAAAATCTGCGATTCAAACGATAGCTACTCCGCAGGAGCGGGCCCTTGAGGCTTCGCGCCAGGTTGCGCTCGTCGTGGGCGCGAGTCTGGTGGTGGCGCTGTGCGCCCGCATCACGATTCCGTTGATGCCCCTTACGCCCGTCCCGCTCACAGTGCAGAACCTTGGCGTTCTGCTGGTCGGGTTGATGCTGGGCAGTCGGCGTGGCTTTGCGGCGCTGGCGCTCTATTTGATGGAAGGCGCGGTGGGACTACCTGTGTTCAATCCCACCGGTCCAGGTGGGCTCGCTCAGTTGCTAGGTCCAACCGGCGGATTCTTGATGGTGTACCCGTTCGTCGCCTTCCTTGCGGGCTACGTTTTTGAGCGCGGCGCGAAGAGCTTCTTGCGCGCGGCGACCGCCGGGTTCCTGGCTGAGATTTTGTTATTCGCCGGAGGGCTGACCTGGCTGTACGTATTCACGCATTCGCTCGCGAAGGCAGCCTATCTTGGCCTGTACTGGTTTCTGGCTGCCGAGGTTATCAAGGTGATGTTGGCCGCCGCCATTGCCACTCGCTGGCGCCGCAGCGCAGTCAGGCAATAGATTCCCGGGAGTTCACAATGACAGCCGTATCCGAAACCGCAAAAGCGCCAGGCAGCAGTGTCGCGGGTCAAGTGCGCGAGATTACCGTGGCCCACAGCCCGGATTCCGACGATGCGTTCATGTTTTACGGTCTGGCCACGAACAAAGTTCGCGCTGCCGGCCTCCGCTTCACCCATACCCTTTGTGACATTGAGACGTTGAACCAGAAGGCGCGCGAAGGCGTGTATGACGTCAGCGCAATTTCGTTTCACGCCTATCCTTACGTTCAGGACAAATACGCGCTGATGTCTTGCGGAGGCAGCGTTGGCGATGGCTACGGGCCCATGATCGTTTCGCCGCGCGCCTTTACCCCGAGCGAAATCAAGACTAAATGCGTTGCCGTGCCGGGCACGCTCACCACGGCTTACCTGGCGCTGCAGCTGTTTGCTCCCGGGGTCGAGACCGAAGTCGTTCCATTCGACCAGATCATCCCGCAGGTGCTCGAAGGCAAATACGAAGCCGGGTTGATCATTCACGAAGGGCAGTTGACCTACGACAAGTCGGGCCTGCACCGCATTGTGGATCTAGGCCGGTGGTGGCAGAAAGTGACTGGCCTGCCCTTGCCGCTCGGAGGCAATGCGATTCGCCGCGCTCTCCGTCCCGAATTGATATTCGCGGTCTCCACTGCCTTGCGCGAGAGCATTCAGTACGCGCTCGATCACCGCGAAGAAGCTCTGTCGTACGCCATGCAGTTCGCCCGCGATCTTGACACGCAGTCGGCAGACAAGTTCATCGGAATGTACGTGAACGAGCGCACCCTCGACTACGGTGCCGAGGGCCGCGAAGCTGTCCGCCGCCTGCTCGACATGGGCCACAAGGCGGGGATCATCGGGCCAGAAGCGAAAGTGGATTGGGTGTAGGAAGGAAGCTTCTAGTTCCTAGCTTCTAGCCAGGAACCTGCAGTGATGGTGCCTCCGTTTCTCTTGAGACATCCACAGTCGCCCGCGTGTTCTGGTTAGCCAGGAGCTGGAAGCTAGCAGCTAGAAGCCGCGCCAGGAAAGACGCTTGCCCCGTACTGACAATACCGACAGCCAGCAGACTCTCCTCATCGACGCCGACGACACGCTCTGGGAGAACAACATCTACTTCGAGCGGGCCATCGCTCGCTTCATCTCGTTTCTGAATCATCACGAGTTCTCCCCCGAGCAGGTGCGCGAAGTGCTCAACGACGTGGAGCGCGAATGCATCGTGAAACACGGTTACGGCCTGCACAGCTTTGCCCATGCACTGGTCGACACCTTCGAGCGGCTGAGCGTTGAACCGGTCACTCCTGAGTTGCACGTCCAGATCAACAGCTTTGCGCACACCATCGCCGATCATCCGGTCGAGATTTTGCCCGAGGTGCCCGAGACCCTGCAGTACTTGTCCGAGCGGCATCACCTGATCCTGATGACCAAGGGCGCGTTTGCCGAGCAGACCGGAAAGGTCGAGCGCTCGGGCCTGAAAGAATATTTCGCCGCGATCGAAGTCGTGGCCGAGAAGGATCCGGAAGCTTACGCTCGTGTAGTGGAAAAATTTGAGCTTGAACATGATGCAACGTGGATGGTGGGCAACAGTCCGAAATCGGACATCAATCCCGCCCTCGCTGCCGGCTTACACGCGGTCTTCGTGCCTCATGGCAACACTTGGATCCTGGAGCACGAGGAGGTCAACCCGGCTCCTCCGCGACAGAAGTTGCTGATTGTCGGCCGCTTCGCGGAATTGCAAGATCATTTCTAAAGCGTTATTCCTTGGCAGCTCTGCGCAATTGCTCGAAGATGGACAACGTCTGAAAATCAAATTCCTGCCTGAAGCGGCTGGAGTCCAGCAGTCGCGGATTCCCCAATGTGTTTGCCTCTCCCAAGTTGACGCTGATATTCGAGTTCAGGCTCTCCACCTCGCGCTTCAAGTCGGCTACGACCACCGATTCGCACGTCGCGTTGTAGACCGAGTGCGCTGGGCACGCTGCCTGCAGCAGTGCCACCAGCATTTTCGCCACATCGTCAACATGCACCAGCAGGATTCTTTCGGATCCGACGTAGGGCAACGTAATCTCAGCTGCACGCCTCGTCGCGAGAAGTTCAAAGATCTGGCTTCTCCACGCGGACGACGCCGACTGCGCTCCGTGTCCCACGACACGTCCAATCCTGAGACTAACGAACTCCAGACCATAGGATCCGCGATAGGCTTCTCCGAGCTGCTCGACATAAAGTTTCGCCACGCCATAGAGATCTTCAGGCGCCGACCGGTCTGTTTCCGAAATTACTTGATCCGGAGGGCACGTGCCGTAGACGCTGAGGGAACTTCCAAAAACGATCCGCTCCACGCCAAAGCGCCGCGCCATCTCCAGCAGATGGAGGCTGCCTTCGACATTGACCCGGGTGGCTCGCACCGGTTCGCGTTGGGCCGCCGTAGGCAAAATTGCCGCCAGATGGATGATTGCGCCGACCCGCTCGATCTCAAACACCCGCTGCAATCGGCTCGCATCGGCAAGATCACATTCAACTTCATGGCGGCTGGCGGACGAACTCGTAGGTGGTGTCGCATCCAGAGAAACAACCCCGTAGCCTGAGCGCTGTAAGAGCTCTACTACCGCACGGCCAATGAATCCGCGCCCTCCCGTGACCAGTACTGAGTTGTTTGAACGTCCATAGCCCTCCGGTGCCGGGAATCAGCTCCGTCACCATGGTTTCCTCTTCGTTACTACCGCATCAAACTAACCAACACGTTAACTCGCGCTGGCCATTTCCCGCATGATAACCTCATCTTGCTCTGCGATCTGGCTCCCACTTCGTCTGTGGCGATTCAGACCAACAATTTACGGCGGCTGTTGCACACAGTTGAGGCGCTTTCTGAGCTCGGGCCCGCGCTCACGGCGGAGCGCGACTTCTCGGAGACTTCGCGCCTGATGCTGTCTGCCATCATGGAAGCGGCAGGCGCGCGCGAAGGCGTGCTCCTTCTGTTTAGCGACAAGCCTGCCATGCTGACCTCCGCGGCGGCACTGGGCTTTGCCCTGATGCCCGATCCCGCCTTCATTCCTCTCCTTCCCAAGCACGTGCACGCGCTCGCCGCGGCCCGTGGTCCCGTTGTGCTCAATTCTTCCACGTATTCGGTGTTCCTGAGTTCCAACGGCAACGTCGCACCGGAACTGTTCAAATGCCTTGCCCCCTTGAAAGCGGGAGGACGGCTGGCGGGCGTGGTCGCTCTGGGCCGCCGCCCCGGCGATGCGCTTTACGAAGACAACGAACTCGACGCGCTCGAATTGCTGTCCAGCTACATCGCGCTTGCGGTTCAGAATCACGCGCTGACGCAAACCGTCGCGCAGCGCGTCTCCGAAAACCTGCGGCTCATGGCCTCGCTGCACGGCTTCTACGACAACGCGCTCGAAGCCTTTGCCACCGCCATCGACGTCAAGCACGTGAACATCCATGGACACTCGTTGCGCGTGGGCCGCTACGCTGCGGCGATTGGCGAGGCCATGGGAATGGAACCGAGCGAGGTGGCGGCGCTGCGCAGCGCGGGCTACCTGCACGACATTGGAAAAGTTGCCGTGGATCGCCGCCTGTTCGGCAAGGCCGGAGCGCTCGATCCTGAGGAGTTTCGGGAGATGGCCGACCACACCGTCGTCGGCCACCAGATTGTCAGCAGCGTGCAATTCCCCTGGCCAAAGATTCCCGAGACGGTGCGCTGGCACCACGAACGCAGCGACGGTTCCGGCTATCCCGACAAGCTCGGGCAAGATGATTTACCGATGCCGGTGCGTATTGTAGGCCTCGCAGATTCCTTCGATGCGATGACGAGCGCGCGCCCCTATCGCGCTCCGCTTTCTGTCGGTAGTGCTCTGAGCGATCTGGTCCGAATGGCGCCGGAAAAATTCGATCCGAATGTGGTGCAGGGCCTGCTGATTCAGGTGCGCCGCGACGTGGTGGGCAGCAGCCGAACTCCATTGCTCGACACCATGGCGGTGAACATTGCGGCTACCGACATCGATCATCTGGCCGCTACTTTGCAGCACAAAGTGTCGCGCGGGAAAGTGTATTTAACGAAAGAGATCGGCTCCTAGCGGTACGCCCTGTCCTCCTCCAAACCGTGGCCTCCCTGAACTCCTTGCTTTACACGTACTTCGACGCCCTCGTAGAACCACGCCCTGCAGCAACTTTTTCCTCGCTCAGGGTTCATAATCAGGAGACCTGCTCCGCCGGGAGTCTTCATGAGATCCAAGTTCGGGAAGCTCGCTCTGTTTCTGGTGTGCCTTAGCCTCGCCTGCGCGGTCCCGCAACTGCTCGCCAAGAAAAAGGACAAAGCTACCGATGCTGGCCCGAACGAACAGAAGCGCGCAGTCCAAGCGCTGAACCGGCTTACCTTTGGCCCGCGGCCGGGCGATGTTCAGCAGGTCATGGCGATGGGCGTCGACCGCTGGATCGATCTGCAACTGCACCCCGACAAAATTCCAAATAGCGCCGTGGAGTCGCTCCTGGCACCGTTTCGCACGCTGCACATGAGCTCGACGGAAATCGCTGAGGAATTCCCAGACAACCAGATGATCAAGCAGGTCATGGACGGCAAGAGGCCGCTGCCTTCCGATCCTGCGAAGCGGGCCGTGTTTCAGGTGCAGATCGCACGCTTGCAGGAGAAGCAAGAGAAGAAGCAGCAGCTGAAAGAAGAAGCCGTCGCTCCTCTTCCTGCTGCACCGCCCGCGTCCGACACCGCGAAGACAGCCGAAGAACTCGCTGCCGCAGCGGCCGCCAGCGGAGATGCGGCCGGCAATGCGCCAAATAACCTTGCCGACAGCAACTCGATGAGCATGAACTCGATGAGCGCTTCGAACAGCGAAGCGGGCTCCAACGGCGCGCCCGTCAACGAGATGTCTGCGGCTCCGCCGGCAGAGCCGAAGAACGCGGTTGTGGAAGACGCTGAAGCTCGCCGCCGGGAAGATCGTCTCTACGCCGATTTGAAGATTCAAGCACTCATCGATCTTCCCGCCGACCAGCGCTACAAGAAAGTGATGGCGATGTCGGTCGACGAGCAAGTGGCATTTGCCGAATCGCTGCGCGGCGGTAAGGGGCAGGACTTTCTCGACGGAATGAACCCGAAACAGAGAGAAACGCTGCTGGCCATGAACAACCCACAGGGCGTTGTGGCGGAAGAACTGGTCCAGGCCAAGCTGCTGCGGGCGGTCTACAGCGAGCGTCAACTCGAGGAAGTGATGACCGATTTCTGGTTCAACCACTTCAACGTCTTCGCCGGCAAAGGGCCCGAGCGCCTGTTCCTTACCAACTACGAGCAGGACGTGATCCGCCCGCGCGCTCTCGGCAAATTCGAAGACTTGCTGGTGGCTACAGCAAAGAGTCCGGCAATGTTGTTCTACCTGGACAATTGGATGAGTGTGGGCCCGAACTCCATGCGGGCGCTCGGAATTTCGGACCGGCCGATTCGGCCCTACGGGCCCTACGGTCGTCCGCGCCGCTTTCGGCGCCCGAACGCGAAACGCAGGGCGAACAGCGGCCTGAACGAAAACTACGGGCGCGAGTTGCTGGAGTTGCATACGCTCAGCGTAAATGGCGGCTACTCTCAACGCGACGTCACCGAGGTCGCCAAGGTGTTCACCGGCTGGACCATCGAGAAGCCCAACGACGGCGGTAGCTTTACGTACGAGCCGCGCATGCACGAACCCGGACCGAAGTTTGTTCTGGGACATCGCATCAAGCCAAAAGGCGAAGACGAAGGCAGGGAAGTGCTCCACATGCTGGCGACCAGCCCGCAGACCGCACACTTCATTTCTTTGAAGCTTGCCGAGCGCTTCGTGTCCGACGATCCGCCGCCTGCCTTTGTCGATCGCATGGCGAAGACGTTCGAGAAGAAGAAGGGCGATATTCGCGAAGTTCTCGCAACTCTGTTCCATTCACCGGAATTCTGGGCGGATGGCGCTTACCGCGCCAAAGTCAAAACACCGCTCGAGTTTGTGGCCTCGGCCGTGCGCGCCACGGGCGCCGACGTGGATGACGCCATGCCGCTCGCCCGCCAGGTCGCCAATATGGGCATGCCTCTCTACGGAGCGCAGCCGCCCACAGGATATTCGATGAAAGCCGATACGTGGGTGAGTTCGTCCGCGCTGTTGAACCGCATGAACTTCGCGTTGGGATTGACCGCCGGCAGAGTACGCGGCGTAAAGGTCGATGCGGTGCAGTTGGCGGGCGGACCGCCCGCGGATGTAACCATTGCGCTTTCCACCATGGAAGCGAAGTTGCTCGCCGCGGACGTGTCGAAGGAGACTCACGACTCGATCATGGCGCAAATTGAAGCCCCTGCGAAACCGGCTCGGCCACCCGATGTAAGCATGATCGCAGGCCTGCTGCTGGGTTCGCCGGAGTTTCAGAAGAGATGACCTCGTTGGTAGAGACGTAGCAAGCTACGTCTCCACGGAGCGTTACATGCCAATTACTCGTCGCATTTTCCTGCGCAGCAGCGCGCTGGCCGTTGTCGGGACGGCGGCGGTGCCGAGCTTTCTTACCCGCGCGGCTCTTGGCGCCGCTGAGGCTGGGACGCGCAACAAGCGTCTCGTCGTCATTTTTCAGCGGGGCGCTGCGGATGGGCTGAATATTGTCGTGCCTCATGGCGAACCGCAGTATTACGCCATGCGGCCCAGCGTCAACATCCCGCGCAAGTCGGTGATCGATCTGAATGGCTTCTTCGGACTGCATCCGTCGTTGTCGGCATTTCAGCCGCTTTGGCAGCAGGGTCATTTGGCCATCGTGCATGCTGCGGGATCGCCGGACACGACGCGCTCTCACTTTGACGCGCAGGATTTCATGGAGACCGGCACGCCTGGTGTGAAGGCCACGGAAGATGGATGGCTGAACCGCTCGCTCCACGGCATGCCATCGGCGCCACAAAATTCTCCGTTTCGCGCGATTGCTCTTGGGCCGTCGCTGCCGAGGATCCTGAGCGGTGCCGAGCATGCTGTCGCGATGAATAACATCAACGACTTCTCTGTGGGTGGGCGGAATCCGAAGCCCTCGCCGGCGGCGCGCGCCTTTGAGGCGATGTACGACCAGTCGTCCGACAGCGTGTTGCACGGCACGGGAGAAGAAACCTTCGACGCGGTGAAGATGCTGAAGGCCGCGGATCCCGGAAAGTACACACCCGCTCCGGGCGCGAATTATCCGAAAGGGCGCTTCGGCGACAGCCTGCGGCAACTCGCGCAACTGATCAAAGCGAATCTGGGTGTGCAGGTGGCGTTTGCCGACATCGGCGGCTGGGATCATCACGTCAACGAAGGCGCGACCGAAGGCCAGCTGGCGAACGTGCTCACCGATTTCTCGCAGTCGCTCGCGGCGTTCTGGACGGATCTCGGCGATCTGGGCGAAGACACGGTCGTCGTCACCATGTCGGAGTTCGGGCGCACAGCGCGTGAAAACGGCAACCGCGGCACCGACCACGGCCATGCCAATGTGATGTTCGTTCTCGGCGGGCCGGTGAAGGGCGGCAGAGTGTATGGGCGCTGGCCTGGGCTCGATCAGTCGCAACTCTACGAAGGCCGCGACCTGGCACTGACCACGGACTTCCGCCAGGTGATTGGAGAAGCGGTCGCCCGCCACATGGGGAATAAAAATCTGGCTGCGGTGTTCCCCGGCTTCGACAACCAGCCGGGGAAGTTCCTCAGGGTTCTTGGATAGCTGATGTCGTTGTTGTCCAACGGCGAATGAAGCTCGTGCCGCTTGCTAGCCGTTAAATGTCGATGAATACTTCGCCGTTCTCGACCTTGATGGGATAGGTCTTCAACTTTTGATCGGGATGATCCTCGGCCGCGCCGGTCTTCGGATCCCATCGCCAGGCGTGCCAGGGGCAGACCACCTTGCCGTCTTCGATCGTTCCCTGTCCGAGCGAGCCGCCCTGATGCATGCACTCGTTATCCATGGCGCTGAGCTTCCCCCATACGTTGGCAATGCAGATCATTTTCCCGTTGCACGGAAAGTCTCGCGCTTCGTTGGTCGTGGGCAGATGAGCTTGGGAAATAATTTTGACGAAGGCCATAGTCGGTTCAGCAGATCCTTAGCCGGTGCAGAGCCGTCGAAGAGATGACCGCAGTGAGATCTAGCTCCATTCTCGCCGGCTTTACGCTTTTACTTCGGCTGCAAAGTTTGCGCAATCATTACTTGCTTCTTAAACGACTCCACCATATTCGGATCGAGGCGGACTTCGGTAGGCTTCTTGGCCAGGGTCATGGTGTCGATCTTGTCTTGCAGTTTGAGCAGCGCGTAGAAAAGATTCTCGGGGCGCGGCGGGCATCCGGTGACGTAAACGTCGACCGGGACAATCTTGTCGACGCCTTGGAGTACCGCATAAGTATTGAACGGGCCGCCCACCGACGAGCATGCGCCCATCGAGATCACCCACTTGGGGTCGGGCATCTGGTCGTAGATGCGCTTCACCACTGGCGCCATCTTCAGCGTGACGGTACCAGCGACGATCATCAAATCGCTCTGCCGCGGGCTGGGACGAAACACTTCCGACCCGAATCGCGCGATGTCAAACCGCGCCGTCGATGACGCGATCATCTCAATCGCGCAGCAGGCCAGGCCAAACGTCATCGGCCACACCGCCGACTTGCGCGCCCAGTTGAAGACGTAATCAACTGTGCTGATCATGAAATTCTTTTCGAACTTGTTTTGCAGCCAGCCCATGGATGGGACCTCGCGAAACGCGTACTCTGGCAGTCTAGGTAAGGCGCTATATCGTGTCAAACGCATCTGAGTGATCCATCCGAAACGTCGCGGGTGTTTGCGGCGTTGGGTCTGGGGGAGCCGGATATCCCCCCCCAACATTTTTTTCATACCTGATGTCTAAAACACTTCCTTTCAGAGAGTTGCGCGTCGGGGATATGGCCTAGATATGGGCAAAATCTTGTGCCGCAGGGAGTTAGAGGCAAGATATTGCGGAATAAGGAGTTAGCTGGCGGGTTCTGTGCGGCGGATGTGTGGGTGGGCGTGCGTTGATTGGGGAGCGTTCGTGCATATTCCCAATTTGGCCCTGTGAGTTTTCTCAGTAAAGGTTGTTTGTCACAGAAAGCAAGATTCTAGTTGTAGAAGGTTGTGGAAAAAGGACCTTTGCGGAGGCGTTCGGAATTCCCACCCTTGCAAACCACGCAAGGATGGGGCACCCTCAGATGAAATGGTGCACACGAAAGATCACTCGAAGGGTGGCCCGCCTTTCCGTGTTTTTCTTTCCCGTTCCGGAACTGCGGGTGCCCCGTCCTTGCGTGGTTTGCAAGGGCGGGTGGCGATGCTGCCTGTACTATTTTGTGTGTCATGCCGCGCGGCCTGCATCGCACTTACGGCGCCCATCACCTGCACTTTATCACCTGCTCGTGTTACCGACGATTGCCTTGTCTGGGCACCGCGCGCAGCCGCGACCGCTTCCTCTCGATTTTGGAACAGACTCGCGAGCGCTATCGCTTCGTGGTCGTGGGATATGTCGTCATGCCAGAACACATCCACCTGCTCATCACCGAACCCGGGGTCGGAACCCCGTTGACGGTCATGCAAGTGTTAAAAGAGCGCACGGCTCGCGCCTTGTTGCCGAAAAAGAAAAGGGCGGACGCGCGCCAGCGGCGCCTCTTTGGAGATGCGATTCTGCGCACGCCTTTCTGGCAGGCTCGTTTCTACGATTTCAACGTGTGGACGACGAAGAAGCGCGTGGAAAAGCTGCGGTATATGCATCGCAATCCGGTGAAGCGGGGCTTGGTGCGCTCCGCGGAGGAATGGCGCTGGAGCAGCTATCGTTTCTATCTGCTGGACGAAGCCGGGCCCGTGCGAGTGAATGAAGGCTGGACGAAGATTTCGTTTCGAGTGACGGCAGCGTGATCGACCTACTTGCGCAGGCATTCCCGACTCCCGCCCTTCGCAAACTGCGCGAAGGACGGGGCACCCACAGTGTTGGTGATGCCAGCGCGATCAAAAGCCTGGGCCACCCGCCAGCATCGCGTTCCACCCCTTCGACTCCGCTCAGGGCAGGCACTTGCAAAAAACGCAAGGATGGGGCACCCCACAGTTTTTACACTGTCCTGCGAAAGGCTGGGCCACCGTCTATCGGGAAGACCTACGCTCCGGCGTGCTGGCGGGGATGCTCATACCGGCGGCGTATCGCGCCAGCGGAATTCTGACTGAACCTGCAGCGTCTGACACTTTGTCGTGAAGGATGACGCACAAAAGCGACGCGCCATGTTTCAGGCTGAGGGCGATCGGCATGTCCTTGCCGTCTCGAACAAGCTCCTGATAGGTGGCCCTCTTCAGATTCAAATCGGCGGTTTGAGTTGTAACGTCTAAGACTTTGCCTTTCTCATTGAGCTGAAAAAACAATAGCTCGAAATGACCGCTCCAACGTTTTCCCTTTTGTTGGATAAGCATCCTCTGGAAGTCCACGTGAACCTTGGCGTCGACCCAATCTACATGCCCCCGCTGGGAATAGCTGACGTGCACGGTCAAAGGCAGCTGGCTGGATTCAATCGGGCTCTCCGCTATTTGTTTAAGAAATTCGAGGCGGCTTGGGGATGGAAGAGGACGCGGGTCAGGGAGTGCGAAGTAACCAGAGCGAGCTAAGACCGTGATGCCCGGCCGATTTACTTTGACCTGTAGTTTGCGCCACTCGCCTTTCCATTGTCCATGGTCGGGATAGTAGGCCAGGCTGTAGGTGAATTGCGAGTCGTTGAGAGCGCGTTGCAGGCCATGGTCGAGGTCGTTCCGGTTGTAAAAGGCACGGCCTCCCGTGCGTGCTGCCAGTTCGATGAGATCCGTGTTTACCTGGGGGATGTTGGCGAGCACCTCGTTCAACAGAATCGACATGGTTGAAATTGCGAAAACCAAGGTCCCCTGTCTCCAATCCGCGTGCGTCAAGGGTGTAAACGGCGATTCCCGCACTGTTCATCAAGCGAATCGCTCGTTCCAGGTTCTCAACGTTATCTCGGTTGGCGGCCTGGGGAAACCTGATTCCCCCCTTCCCGCGCCACAGCTGCAGGAAAGGGTCGACTTCGTCGTCGCTGAAGTCGAGAGGGACTTGGCCGTTGACAATCCAGACAATCGTTCTTCGGCCCTCAGCCGCGGAGAGCTGTCGTGCGATCTGTTGGAGCGACTGCAGTGTTACCAGGACTGCCCTCTCGATTTCTGCGGCCCGATACGACCCCGTCATTGCTGCTCCTTCGAGATAAGCGCGAAATTGGTTATCTTTACCGTCAAGAAAGCGATCAAGGGTTACGGCGCCGGGACTCTCCGCAACTTTCTGTTCACGGTGGGATTGACGTTCGTCGTAGCGGCGCATGGCCTCGACCAAATCAGAAGCGTCGTGGTTGAACTCGTGAACCACATCCAGAGTGTCTCCCAGCACGTAAATTCCGAGATGGTCGCGCGGGCGGATCGTTCGCAGGAAGGCTCGCACCCGATGCAGGGCGTATCCCTGTGATATGTAGTTCGAGTTCAACGTGTCGAAAAGCAGGATGGTCACGTTTGGCGGAGAGCCTTGTGCGAGCAGGCTATTGGTGTAGGTGTCGAGCGCCGCCGGGGGCGTTACTACGTTCGAAGCCTGCTCGTTGCTCGATCGAGAGAAGAAGCTCACCTTTTGTGGACGGCCGTCATCAAGAATGGTGAAATCGTCCGCGGAAAGGTCCCGAACGGGATTTCCCCGGTCGTCTGCAACCACTACGTTTACGTTGACGAGCCGGGAGACGCTGCGAAAGGTAGCCTCCTTCGCGCTAGGAGTCTGCGGCAGGCCGAAATTGCACAGAAGCAAGAGCGCAGCAGCCAAACTTAGCGGGGAACGGTAAGCCTCCAGCATCGATGAATTATAGAGCGTCCATGGGCCCGGGATCGGCGTAAAACGCTTCTGTACCGCCCCGGAGCCTTATTCCGAATGCGACCCGGTTATCGTCGGTACCGAGCGGGCTAGTCGGTCGATTCGCAGGAGGAGCCGGTTGCGTACTTGCACGACGGACTCCGATATCGGCACCGGATGACCATTACGGCTTGCCTCGCCGATGCGGGACAAGACCTCGGCAAACGTTAGGTCGGCCATTTGCCGGGTGCCCCATTCTAGATTTCGCGTTCTTTGCGAAATTTAGAGTGGGGATGTTGCTCGCCGCGCCTTCGGCTTGCTCTTGCCCTTGAGATTGAGCGCCACTGCAGCGCGGATGAGATCCTTCAAGGCCGCCTCATCGACCTTGTCGCCTTCGTGGATGTCGATGGCGCGCCTGACATTCCCGTCGAGGCTGGAGTTGAACAGACCGGAAGGGTCCTTCAACGCAGCTCCCTTGGCAAATGTCATCTTGACGGCGTTCTTGTACGTCTCTCCCGTGCAGACGATGCCGCCGTGGGAAAAGACGGGAGTCCCCGGCGATTTGGGCTTGGCCCACTTCCACTCTTCGAGGATCTCAGGGTCTGCGGCGTGTATGATCTCGCGCACTTTCGCGAGCGTCTTCCCGCGCCAGTCCCCAAGTTCCTTGATCTTCTCGTCGATGAATGCAGAGGCAGATTCCACCGGGACGGGCTTTTTCATATACAGCTCCAACTCTCCCACCTACTTTAGCTGCGCTCAGCGTAACCTGCAACCTCCGCCAGTGGAGCCTCTTCTGCCGGGTGCCCCATTCTAAATTTCGCGTTCTTTGCGAAATTTAGAGTGGGGATGCTGGAGGCTGATCCAAAACCAGTAACAAGCTGTGAGGAACGCTGGAAATCGACTCGGAATAGACGACACGAAAACGAGAAAGAGCGGCGGGAAGACCCTGTCCAGCTGTAGAACTGCCCCACTCAAGCCAAAAGCAGGCTTGAGTGGGCCACCCTCTATAACCTTGTCGGCGTTGTCAAGAGACACGTCGAGTGTCTGAGTTCAGGTTTGGTTGCACGGGTGCTGAACTCGAGTTTTTGATTCTTACTTATTAGAAAGCTTTTGATCTTGCTTTTGCTCACGCGACTGAAGCTCGCTTTCAGAATCCTGCGGTGGAAGCTAGTTCCACCAACCATCTATTCGGTCTCTGGCACCATGATTCGTTGTTCAGGCTCCCCGACTGTCCGGGGAGGCAAGGCGCCCAATCAGCCCAGCGATGGACGGTTGTCCACCAGGGTGGCCCACGGGCTGCCTTGCATGCGAACCAGCTGCGCGTAATCCGCCGTGCTGCGCAGCATCCAGTACATCCTCACGGCCAGCTTGCGAGCCACGGCGACCTTCGCTACCGAGGCTCCACGGCGAAACTTCAAACGTTGATACATGCGTTTCAGTGCGGGATCGAAGCGCGCCGCCGTATGACCCGCTTCCACCAACAACGACCGCATCATCGGATTGCCTTGCTTGCTGATCGATCCCAGCCGCTGCTTTCCGCCCGAACTGTGTTCCTGCGGATTCAGTCCCAGATAACTCACCACTTGCTTACTGCGTTCGAAACGCTCGACCGGCCCAAGGATCAGCACAAAAGCCAGCGACGTCACCGGTCCCACTCCCGGATGCGTCATCAGCCTCACCGCCAGCGGTTGACTCTTCGCGGCCTGCTCCACCGCCACATCCAGTTGCGCCGTCGCCGCCGCTAACTCATCGAACATCCGCAACAACTCCTGCCGCCGATAACTGGCCCACGGACCCAGCGCCAGGCCCTCCAGTTCCTTGCGCCCTTTCGCCGTGAACAGCTTCTTCTTGCGGCACACTCCCTCTCCCATCGCCAGCGCGTGCAGTTGGTTCTTCACCGCACCTCGCATCCACACCAGCTTCTGCCGGTGCCAGACTAATTGCCGCAGATCCCGCTCCGCCGGCGATGGCCGCCAGATCTGGGGAAATCGGTCCTCGCGCAACAGATTCAACAAATGCTCCGCGTCCCGCGCATCCGTCTTCTGCTTGCGCACCACCGACGCCCGAATCTTGGCCGCATCTCCCATCCACAGCTCGTGCCCCAACTCTGCCAGCATGGCCTCGAACCAGTGCGTGTGCCCGGTGGCTTCGATCCCCACTCGCACCCCACCCGAAAGACCTGCATAAAAGGCGCGCGCCTCTCCACTCTCGTGTTCCAGACGCCGCTCCACCAATTCTCCTGTCTCTGTGTCCAGCATCGCAATCTGCTGGTAGCGTGTGTGCAAATCGCATCCTATAATCGTCATCGCTCGGCTCCTTTCCTCCGAGCCTTGGTCGCTTGAGCGCTACCAAGTCTACTCGCTCGTTAGGAGCCGACACGGTTATCTCATCAGCCAACTGAGGCTGCCCCACCCTCTGTGAATTTCAGAGGGTGGGAGACGATGCTCTCAACCTCTTGAGATTTTGACTTTATCCTTGGCGCGTCCGGTGCAACGCAAACGGATAGAAAACCTGCGCAGGCCGCATAGGTTCCCACCCCTCTGAAAACCGCAGAGGGTGGGGCAGCCTCATTTAGAATTACGTCGAGAAAAATCAAAAGCGAGGGTGGGCCAGCCCCCTCTTAAGATAAATTTTGGACCTGGACCCTGACGATGACTGTCAATGAGTTGATTGCCGATAAGCAAACGTTTTCCTCTTTGAGCGAGAAGTGCAACACGATCTTCGACACAGGCAAACGCCTGCCGGAGTTTGTGTTTCGCCATGCCTTCGAAGCCTATTTTGCGATTGAGTATGCATATGTCTACCGAGAAGAGTTTGGGCGTTTTCTCTCCAAACTCTCCGTTCTGTGTAATGACGAATCGATTAATTATGTGTTGCTCGATCCGCGGCCGGGTGATGACTACTTTTCGAAAACCTCCTTCTTCGGAGGCGTCTCCTTTAGCCCCTCCTCGAGTGTGCTCGAAAGGTATTTGCCGGTCATGTCCAGGGGAGAGGGATCTCCCAGGATCCTTGCGAGTGCCAATGTTGGGGTTTTTTGCGGGTCGTCACTGAGATGGGGAATACACTGCGACAGAATTTCGTGGGAATTGGCTGTCATTGCTGTTCCGGAGAATGTAGATGTCCCGGCTGTGAGCGGAATTCGCTGTATGGACGCAACCGCACTAGAGACGTACGTGCAGAGCCAGTATCACTGGAAGCATTCGACTGCGTCAGATTTTTCTCGCAGATTTTTGGCAAATTATGCAATTCGCAAATGAGGTGTCCAACAAACTAAGGATAGATATTTGGGCCGCGAGACACTAAAAGCGCAGAGCAATGCTGATGAGATAACCGTGTCGGCTCCTAACGAGCGAGTAGACTTGGTAGCGCTCAAGCGACCAAGGCTCGGAGGAAAGGAGCCGAGCGATGACGATTATAGGATGCGATTTGCACACACGCTATCAGCAGATTGCGATGCTGGACACGGATACGGGAGAGTTGGTAGAGCGGCGTCTGGAACACGAGAGTGGAGAGGCGCGAGCTTTTTATGCAGCACTTTCGGGTGGGGTGCGAGTGGGGATCGAAGCCACCGGGCACACGCACTGGTTCGAGGCCATGCTGGCAGAACTGGGGCACGAGCTGTGGATGGGAGATGCGGCCAAGATTCGGGCGTCGGTGGTGCGCAAGCAGAAGACGGATGCGCGGGACGCGGAGCATTTGTTGAATCTGTTGCGCGAGGACCGATTTCCCCAGATCTGGCGGCCATCGCCGGCGGAGCGGGACTTACGGCAATTAGTCTGGCACCGGCAGAAGCTGGTGTGGATGCGAGGTGCGGTGAAGAACCAACTGCACGCGCTGGCCATGGGCGAAGGAGTGTGCCGCAAGCAGAAGCTGTTCACGGCGAAAGGGCGCAAGGAACTGGAGGGCCTGGCGCTGGGCCCGTGGGCCAGTTATCGGCGGCAGGAGTTGCTGCGGATGTTCGATGAGTTGGCGGCGGCGACGGCGCAACTGGATGTGGCGGTAGAGCAAGCCGCAAAAAATCAGCCGCTGGCGGTGAGGTTGATGACGCATCCGGGAGTGGGACCGGTGACATCGCTGGCATTCGTGCTCATCATTGGGCCGGTAGCACGTTTCGAACACAGTAAACAGGTGGTGAGTTATCTGGGGTTGAATCCGCAGGAACACAGTTCGGGGGGAAAACAGCGGTTGGGATCGATCAGCAAGCAAGGCAATCCGATGATGCGGTCGTTGTTGGTGGAAGCGGGTCATACGGCGGCGCGCTTCGATCCCGCACTGAAACGCATGTATCAACGTTTGAAGTTTCGCCGTGGAGCCTCGGTAGCGAAGGTCGCCGTGGCTCGCAAGCTGGCCGTGAGGATGTACTGGATGCTGCGCAGCACGGCGGATTACGCGCAGCTGGTTCGCATGCAAGGCAGCCCGTGGGCCACCCTGGTGGACAACCGTCCATCGCTGGGCTGATTGGGCGCCTTGCCTCCCCGGACAGTCGGGGAGCCTGAACAACGAATCATGGTGCCAGAGACCGAATAGATGGTTGGTGGAACTAGCTTCCACCGCAGGATTCCGAAAGCGAGCTTCAGTCGCGTGAGCAAAAGCAAGATCAAAAGCTTTCTAATCAGTAAGAATCAAAAACTCGAGTTCAGCACCCGTGCAACCAAACCTGAACTCAGACACTCTACGTGTCTCTTGACAACGCCGACAAGGTTATAGAGGGTGGCCCGGACGATCATGAATTCCCACATTCGAGGGTGCCCCGTTCAAGCTTTGCTTGAGCGGGGGGCTGTTGGCGCCCGCACGGCCACCGTCAGCAATATGCCCGGGCGCTCGCGTCGGCGAGCGGTCCACTGCGACTCGATTTCGACGGGTCCAACTTCTCCCGCGGGTGGGACTCGTGCGACTCTCGTCCTCGGGTTTTCCACAACCCAATGTGACATCTGACCTTGATCGCAGAATCCAAAGAGCAGATCATGGTCAAGGCGGAGGCGGTGCACGCAGAAATCGCGAGCGAGACCCTAACTCCTTTGTTCTCAAGATTTTGACCTCTAAACCCTTGGCGCTCAAGATTTTGCAGACCATTTTTGCAAACCCCGCGCCAGTCGCGGCATTCAGAGAGTGGGGGGGGAGGGGGGTACCCCAGAAACCCGCGAGTTTCCCAAAACGGACTCGCCGAAAAGGCGCTCATCAGCGCTGCTCGCTGGAATTTTTTTCTGCAGGTTTCGTTACAATGAAATCAAGGTTCTGTGATCCCTCATGTCTCTGACCAAACAGCAAGCCCTGGAGATGTTCAACTCCGATGACCTGATCGGCATTGGGATGGAAGCCGACGCGGTGCGCCGCAAACTGCATCCGGAAGGCGTGGTCACCTACATCATCGACCGCAACATTAACTACACCAACTTCTGCACCGAGTACTGCACCTTCTGCGCGTTTTACCGGCCGCTGAAGGGACCGGCGGCGAAAGAAGGGTACATCCTCGACTTCGACACGATTTACGAGAAGATTCGCGAGACCGTGGAACTTGGTGGCACGGGCGTGCTCATGCAGGGCGGGCTGCATCCAGATCTGAAGATTGACTGGCACGAGAAGATGCTGCGCGGGATTAAGGAGCGCTTTCCGAAGGTGCATCTGCATTGCTACTCGGCGTCGGAGATCATCGCGATTGCGGAGTACAGCGGGCTCTCGATTCGCGACACGATCCTGCGGCTGCGCGATGCGGGACTCGACTCCATTCCGGGCGGCGGGGCGGAAGTGCTGGATGACGAAGTCCGGTACAAGATTGCGCGGCTGAAGTGCTTGACGGACGACTGGCTCAACGTTCACAGGACAGCGCATCAGATCGGGATGCGCACTACCGCGACCATGATGTTCGGCGTGGGCGAGAGGTACGAAAACCTCGTCAACCACTTCCAGCGGCTCTATGAATTGCAGGAGGAGACGGGCGGGTTCACGGCGTTTATCCCGTGGAGCTTTCAGCCGCAAAACACCGCGCTCGGCGGGCGCCACTGGGACGAGGCCACCGCGGTCGACTATCTGAAGGTGCTGGCCATTTCGCGCATTTATCTTTCCAACTTCCTCAACGTGCAATCGAGCTGGGTGACGCAGGGGTTGAAGGTCTGCCAGATGGGTCTACGCTTCGGCGGGAACGATGTGGGCTCGGTGATGCTCGAGGAGAACGTGGTGCGCGCCGCGGGCGTGACCAACTGCACGACCGAAGAAGAGTTGCGACGGATTATTCGCGATGCCGGGTTTCGTCCGGCGCAGCGCGACACGCTTTATCGGCAGTATTTCCTGAACTAGGCAGATCCCAGGGGCTAAAGAGTTTGTGTGAGAACTTCAGGCGTCCCTCCGGGACGCGCTCTGATTTCCCACTTATCCCCGGCGCTGGAAGCGCCGGGCTATTGTCAGACGCCCCTCTGGGGCGGAAATCTCTGCGATTTCGTCTCACCGCCTTGTCCGCAATCTAGTTCTCACGCAGACTCTGAGGCCCGCGTCTTTATCGGCACTGAGTGGCACGGGTGAAGCTGTGCCTTCCCAGTGAGTGGCAGTCACCTGGTTCGTCAACCAGGATAACTACTCCTCAAAACCCAAGTTCATCGGCTCTTCTGGCCTCTGTACCGCTTCTGTACCAGTTGTCGGAACATTCGGCCCAACAATCTCAAACTTCGCACCGCTGAGCCAAACCGTACCTGACCCGCTCAGTAGGACGCCGAAGAATATACCAGTCGCCTCCTGCGGCACATCGAGCACAACGTCATATTTCTTCCAATCGGTTGTGCCCTTGATTGGCCTTCCCTGCATGTTGTCGAAGGCAATTTGTTTGGACTCCTTGTCAACGCGCATCCACAGTCCCGCCCAATCTTGTGCGCCTTCTGTCCTTACGAAAGCACTGAAACGAACTCTTTTCCCCAAGTAGTGGTCTGCGCGGAAGTCCTGCATGAGAGTGCCGAACCCTTCGACGCCAGGCATTTTGGCCTTCAGATAGGCGCTTGGGCGACCGTTGTATGCCGCCAGTGTGTCGATGCCGGATTCATACGCTGTTGGCGTATTGCCAGCAACGAACCACCCCTTCGGCACTGCCGCCTGCAACGCCAATGAACCTGCTGCTAGAAGGGCAAGAGTTTTCAACCCCTTGGTTAACGTCGGGCGTGCTTTGCTGAAACATGAGCTACCTCCTTCGCCACGCAGGAAACATGATACGTCCGAATGCCGGGACGCCGGACTTCTAAGTTAATGTGCCAATCTGAGGCGTCAATTATGCAAAAATCAAAGAGGTACAATATGTCTCGATCATGCGCACGGTTTTAGACATCTTTGCGCAAATCTTCCGCAACCTGTGGGCGCACAAACTGCGCTCGTTTCTGACCATGTTCGGGATTGCCTGGGGTGTGGGATCGTTACTTCTGCTGGTAGGCGTGGGCGAAGGCTTCCGCTCGGGCAACAAGCGCGAGTTGGCCGAGTTCGGCCGGAATATCATGTTCATCTTTCCGGGACGCGCGCCCGCGGTACAGGGCAGCATGAACTCCGCCCGCCCCTATTTGCTCACCTACCAGGATTACGTCGATATCCGTACGCAGGCCCCACACGTCGGCAATGCCTGTCCGGTGCTCTCTCGCTCCGACCTGCATGAGGTGAGCGAATTCGCCAGTGCAGGGGTCGAAATCCTGGGCGTAGAGCCTCAACTGAACGAGATCAGTTATCTTCCCCTCAAGGAGGGACGCTGGCTCAATGAAATGGACGTAGCGCAGAGCCGCAATGTGATCGTCCTCGGTAACGAACTGCTGAAAGACCTGTTTCCCGGGCGCCCGGCGGTGGGCGCGTACATTCTGCTGAACGGCCTCAGGTTCGAAGTTATTGGCAGCATGCCGCACTTGGGCCGCGGTGACAATACGTGGCTCAATATGCGCGGCTACATTCCTTTCCCGGTGATGGCGACGTACTTCCCACTGAAGGGAGAAAACCACCAGAACTCCATTTCCTATATTGAATATCAGCCGCTCGTGACCGCCGAACACCGGCTCGCGCAAGACGATGTACACAAGATCATTGCCCGCAATCACGGATTCGATGCCAGCGATGAAAATGCCTTTGACGGCTGGGATTCCATCCAGGAATCAAAAATGGTGGGAACGATTTTTGACGTCATGAACATGTTCCTGGGAACGGTGGGAATGGTCACGCTGGCGCTGGGCGCCATCGGCGTCATCAATATCATGCTGGTCGCAGTCAGCGAACGCACTCGTGAGATCGGATTGCGCAAGGCGCTGGGCGCCACCAACCGCAGCATTCTGTTTCATTTTTTTCTGGAAGGGCTGCTTCTCACGCTGAGCAGTGGACTGATTGGGGTGGCCATGGCCGCAGCACTCACGGCGATGTTGGGAGGAGTGCAGGGGCCGGGCGGATTTGATCCGCCCAAGTTGGTGCCGATGTCGGCCGTACTGGCGATTGGCAGCCTGACTCTGGCAGGAGTGGTCGCCGGTCTTTATCCCGCGCGTAAGGCGGCCATGCTGCAGCCGGTGGAAGCCCTCCGGCAGGAGTGATGCCAGGGTGATGCGATATGTTCCATGATCTGCTCCGGGAAGCCTACGGCGCCATGCGGCAACAATCGCCGCCGCACTGCGCTCACCATGCTGGGCATGGCCTGGGGCATCGCCACGGTGGTCATGCTGCTCGCTTATGGCGATGGTTTTGGCCAGGCCTGCGCCAACATCTTTGCCAATTTCGGCACCAAGCTCGTCATCGTGGTGCCGGGCCGTACTTCGATGCAGGCCGGTGGGCAGAAGGCGGGAATCCTCGTCCGCTTCACGCAGGAAGATGTAGAAACGCTTACCACCAACCTTCCCCAAATCACCCGTATCACACCCGAAGTCAGCAAGCAGGCAAGCATCCAGTATGACACCAGGGTTTTCACCTGGGCTGTCACCGGCAATTATCCCAACGTGATTGACGTTCCGCGCCCTCAAGCTTGGGCAGGGTCGCTTCTACAACCCGGAAGACGAGATCCAGCGCGCCCGCGTAGCCGTGATTGGGTCGGAAGCGAAGGAAAAACTGTTTTCCGGACGCAATGCGGTGGGCGAGCACATCCGGCTTGACGGCCTCAGTTTCGAAGTCATCGGTGTGCTGAGCGCCAAAATGCAGGAGGGCAACGACGATATCAACCGCGTGATCTATATCCCCTTCAGCACCATGAACGATCTGAAGAGCACACACTACCTGGACACCATCTGGTTTACCTACCAAACTCCCGAATACCAGAGCCTGGAACAATCGGTCCGCACCATCCTGGCGACGCAGCACAAGTTCAACCAGACGGATCACCAGGCGGTGGAAGTGTTCAACCTGATGACTCAGGTCCATCAGTTCGAGATCATTACTCTCGGGTTGAAGGTCCTGATGGGTTTCATTGGCACGCTTACGCTCGGCATCGGCGGTGTCGGACTGATGAACATCATGCTGGTTTCGGTCACCCAGCGCACGCGTGAGATTGGCGTGCAGAAGGCGCTGGGAGCGCGACGGCGGTATATCCTGCTGCAGTTCCTCGCCGAAGCTCTCACGATTACCTTCATCGGTGGGGTGCTTGGAGTGATACTGGCCTACGCGGTCGCGCTTTCCGTGGGAAGGCTCACGTTGTACAGTGCCTTTGCCAAGAACGGGGAAGCCGGCGACATCCGGCTGATCATCGCTCCCGGAACGCTGATCGCGTCTACGCTCATTCTCGGCGCCGTGGGACTGGTCAGCGGCATGGTCCCGGCCTTCCGGGCCTCCCGCCTGGATCCAATCGAGGCCTTGCGACACGAATAGCGGCTGCCTGAAAGAGAACGCATGGGTCTAAAAAGGACTTACCGCAGCTTGAATCCCTGATGAAAAATTGTGGTTTCGCGCATTGACCTGATCGTGAGTGAGATGGCCTTCCATGAGAAGACCGGTCGGAGTCAAGTGGGTTCTTTTGTTTTTTCGTTGCACAAGATTGTTTCTCCCGACCGAGTTGCCACTGTCGCCACCCTTCCATCCGCACTCTTCGTTGAGCGATTTTGTTCGCTCGGTGCAAGTTGGGTGTTCTCGTTTCAGCCGGTGCTGCCACCTGTTAGTCGACCTCTCTTCCCCTTTACGCGACGGGAAGTGGGCCAGGCCATAGACGCAGTCACCGGAACTCGGCTTTGGGCTTTGAGTTTGCTCCTTAGCAGATGCTTAGAACCTTCGAACTAAGCTGCTGCCGGCATGAGCTGGCTACTGTTGCGCAGCGGTTCGTACACTTCTCCGCTGACCCACAACCGATGTAGCAGGACCGCTAACTTTCGTGCGGTGGCGATTACGGCTCGTTTCTTTCCATTCTTTCCGCCACGCTCCGCCAGTTTCAGCCCCCAGCGCCGCAGATCGCTGTCCGCGCCAAACGGGCCCAGAATGTGGTGCGCTCCCTGCACCAGCAGTGTGCGCAGATACGGATCGCCTTCCTTGCTAATGTGCAGCTGCGGTTCGCTTTGTCCTGAGTTCCGCCGTCCCGGTTGTAATCCCAGATAGCAGCCCACGTCACGGCTCTTGCGAAAACGATGCGGATCTTCCAGCGTCAGCAGGTAGGTGAGCGCGATCAGCGTGCCCACTCCCTTCACCTGCTTCAGCAGCGCCGCCTGCGGATAGCTTTGCTGCGCCAACTGCTCGATCCGTTCGTTGTATTCGCGGATGCGCCCGCTCAGTGATTCCACGGCTGCCAGCAGCGGTTGCAACGCGACCTGCAGTTCCGGACTCAGCCCCTGGGCTTTCTCGGGATTCACATTGCGCGGACTGCAGCCGCGCAAGCGCTCTCCGTAGGACTTGGCCAGTCCCCGCGCCGTATTGATCAGCGCGGTCCGCGCCCGCACCAGTCCGGCTCGCGCCCGGATCACGCTCAAGTCCGCCTGGGCTCTGGCGCTCCTATGCTTCACCGGGGCCAGCAGTTGCGGATCGATCCGCGCCAGCCGCGCCAGGGTTCGCGCATCCAGACGGTCGTCTTTCTTTCGGCTTTCCCCGATCAAGCGCACGTTGCGCGCATGCGCCACGATCACTTCATGCCCGAGTTCGCTGAGTAGTCGGCTCACCCAGGGCGAATGCATCCCCGTCTCCAGCGCGATCCGGCTGCGCGGTATGGCTCCGAAAACCTCGCGCATCGCTTTCGGAGTCGTGCTCAGCTTTTGCTCCAGCAACACTTCTCCTGCTTCGTTCAACATGCAATACCAGCTCGAGCGATCCCCCAGGTCCAACCCGATCGTCAGCTTCTGCACTTGAAAATTGTTCGTCTGCTTTGGCGCTACGGTGCTAACCTTTTTCATTGCCGGTCTCCTTTATCTCTTGTGCTTCGAGCACGTCGATAACTTGGGAGCGTACAGCATCCCGTCGGAGACCGGCCTTCTCATCTCATCTGTTTACGTCAATTGGTTGGCACAAGAAAGAAGAAGCCGCCCGAGGGCTCGAACGGCTCTTGGTGGGCTCTACTCCTCCCCTTGAGTCCAATTCTGATCGTTTATCGCAACCTTGGTGGTGTTTACGTAGTTGATAGTGGCCCCTGGAAGTAGGCTCGTTGCTACCAGTTTGTTGCGGTTAGCGACGAAGACGCCTTTGAAGTGTGGGCCTGGAAGCCCGAGCTCGGCCCAAGCCGTTACCGTGAACGTTACGACACATTGCTTATTGACGGTATAGGTGCTGGGGTACTGACTGTCGGGAGGCAAGAAAACGTCGTCAATCCTGTCCGTGTCAATGATGAGTAGATTTCCTTTGCCATCGAAGGTGAGTGTTCCCATCGAGGAGTACGTTCCCGGCGGAAGACCGAGCGGGTTTCCCGCGCGAACGGTTCCGAAACCCACGTATCCGTAGGTGCCCGCAACGTTAGCCATCGTGCAGCCATGTTGCTCAGCAAAGAGGGCCGGTACGAATAGCGTGCAGACCAGAACGGTAGTGGTAAAGACAACTGCGATTGGGCTACGCATACGTCAATCTCCTTTTTGCGGCAGCCAGAACAGAAACCAGCAGCAGGATGCTGATGCGTTTCATGGTTGGCTCCACGAACGAAAACTCGGATTGAACTTGCGTTTGAGAAGAATTGGGTGATCTCGCCTCAGGGGGTGCTGCGTCTCAACGGGCGGGAACTGCTCTTCGGAGAGGCGAGACAGCTAGACATATCGACCTCCTTGTCGTCGCACCTCATCTTGCTCGTGCATCAGGCGAAAGGAAATAGCACCTGGATTGTTTGCGCCTCATATTTTCCTTACCGGGTACCACAATGAATGCGCGGCACTTACCCTTGACCGGACTCCCCGCGGTGATTAAGCTCTGCAATGAATGGCCAGTAGAGGAGCCGGACCATGCCCAACGTCGTCCGCTTCGATTGTTATGAGGTTGATCTCGTTTCCAGCCAACTCTACAAGCGCGGCGTCAGGATCCCGCTCCGCGACAAATCACTAGTCTTGCTTACAGCCCTCCTCGAGCATCCGGGAGAACTCGTCACACGCGACGACCTGCGCCGCCGTCTGTGGCGGGACGACGTTTTCGTCGATTTCGATAACAACCTGAACACCGTCCTCGGACGTTTGCGCGAGGCGCTGAACGACTCCGCCGAACACCCCCGCTTCATCGAGACGCTCCCCAAGCGGGGTTACCGCTTTATCCATGAGGTCAATCCGGTCACTTCCCCATCGGCAGATGTCGCGGGGCGGAGAGCGAGACTCCTAGTTCTTCCGTTCGTCAACCTGAGGGGCGACCCGGGCGAGGAGTACTTCAGTGACGCCATGACCGACGAGATCATCACCGCGATTTCGGCCCTTTCGCACGAGCACCTTGGCGTGATCGCCCGCACGACCGCCATGCGCTACAAGGGCAGCCGCAAGGATGTGGAACAGATCGGTCACGAATTAGCCGTGGACTATGTTGTGGAAGGCGGTGTCCGTCGCGCCGAGGGCCGAATGGCGATCAACATCCAGTTGATCCAGGTCAAGGACCAGACGCACCTGTTTGCCAGGAAATACGACGCCGAGATGCGCGATGTGTTCAAGGTGCAAAACTGCATCGCGCAAACCATCGCAACTCATATTCCTTCCCTCGCCGAGACGGTGCGCGCACGCATAGCCAACATGACCGAGCACGTTAGGAGAAAGCCGACTCAAGACGTTCTTGGCTTACAACCTCTACCTTCAGGGCCGATTCCGGATGTACAGAGATGTCGCCAACGCAAAACAATACTTCGAGCAGGCCCTCGTCCGCGATCCCCGTTTCGCACTGGCTTTCGATGCCCTTGCTGAGTACAACTTCTGGGCAGGTTTCGTCGGTTTGATTCCGCCGAAAGAAGCCTCTTCCGCGGGACTTTGGGCCGCGCTCCGGGCTCTCGAGATTGACGATACTCTGGCCGAAACCCACGCGCTGCTCGGACAGTTTCGCAAGATGCTCGACTATAACTGGTCAGAAGTTCAGCGCGAAATGGCGCTGGCGCTGGCGCTGAACCCCACCTCCCTTCTGGTCAAGTTCCGCTATGCGATAAGCGGACTGATGCCGGTGGGCCGGCTCGACGAAGCCGTCGCTGAACTCGAAACCGTGCTCGACTTGGATCCCTTGAATCTGGAGGCACGGCGCTGGCTGGGGCTGATGCACTGGTGGAGACGCGACTACGACCGTGCCGTTGAGCAGGCGCAATTGGTGCTCGCCGTTGACCCAAACTACCCTACAGCTCACGTCTTGATTGGGGTGACCCGGTGTGCGGAGCGCAAATTCGACGAAGCGATCCCTGCGCTCCGCAAGTGCGTCGAACTCTCGAATGGCGCACCCGTCTGGCTGGGGTGGCTGGGGCTGGGAGTAGCGCAAAGCGGGGATGTCGCGGAGGCGCACGCGCTTCTTGCGCGTTTGCATGCTGCGGCCGAGCAAACCTACATTCCTGCGTCGTGCTTCGCCTGGATCCACTTGGGGTTGGGGGAGCTCGACCAGGCTTTCGCCTGGATGAGCCGTGCGGTCGACCAATGCGACCCGATGATGACGCCGATCAAGAGTTACGAGTTCTTCGATCCACTCCGCTCCGACCCGCGCTTCGTTGTACTCCTCCGCAAGATGAACCTGGAACCCTGAGCGCCCACCCACATCCATGCAACTCGCGCACATCTACCTGGCCTGTTTTCGGTTACATCTAACGGCGGATGAAAGCGGTTGACGCTGCAAAGCGCCCACAACACGCCGTACGCCGTGACTAATGATTGGCGAAAAATCCCGTTATCACGCATTGACGGGTCCGTTATTGCTGGAGAACAGAGCAGATTACTCCGCCCCTCGCCTTAGCTCGGGGGTCGGAATGACAATGGCCCGGAGTTGACGTGTGGCGGGAGTGGCGGACCGGAGTATCCGCCCCGCACCGCAATGTCATGCTCGACTCAGCGGGTGCAGAATCCGCTGAACCTTTGAAGGTTCGGTTTCCGTTGATGCTCGCGCTGCGGCGTAGAATAGTCAGCTCAGCTTGCTATTAAGGCTTGAGCATTCTGCTCGATGGACGAGGTCTCCCGTGACTTGGTCGTGGGCTAGTGTAGTGTCCAACAAATAACTGGACAATAAGAGTAGAAGCCGCTATGCTGGAGCCATGCCACGTCCCCCTTCCGCACTGGTCCTCCTAGAAGCCGACCAACAGCAACTTCAACAATGGATCTCAGCCTTCGGGACACCGCAGCAGGTCGCCTTACGGAGTCAGATTGTGTTAGCCGCCGCCGAAGGGCAATCCGACAATGCCATTGCTCAACAGTTAGAAATAAATCGCAAGACGGTGGGGGTGTGGCGCGCCCGCTTTACGCAGGAGGGACTGGATAGTTTGTGGGAAGTGGCGCCGGGGCGTGGTCGCAAACCGACTTACGGTCGGGAGAAGATCCAATCGATTGTCGAGGCCACGCTACGGACCAAACCCAAAGGCATGACCCAGTGGAGTTGCCGGCTTATGGCAGCATGTCAGGGAGTCAGCAAGTCCACCATCAACAATATCTGGCAGAGTCACAACCTCAAACCGCATCGGGTGAAATCCTTCAAGCTGTCGCAGGATGCCAAGTTTCTGGAAAAGTTAACCGATGTGGTGGGTCTCTATCTGAATCCTCCCCAACAAGCGATCGTGTTATGCGTGGATGAAAAGAGCCAAATCCAGGCGCTGGATCGCACTCAACCGGGCTTGCCCATGAAAAAAGGCCGCTGCGGAACCATGACGCATGACTATAAACGCAACGGAACGACCTCGTTGTTCGCCGCTCTGGAAGTCTTGCAAGGACGGGTGATCGGACAGTGCTATGAGCGCCATCGCCACCAGGAGTTCTTGCAGTTTTTGCGTCGCCTCGACCAGGAGTTCCCAGGAGAGGTGCGCTTGCATCTGGTGATGGATAACTACGGTACGCACAAGCAGCCCAAAGTCCAGGCCTGGCTGAAGCGCCACCCTCGCTTTGTGTCGCACTTTGTGCCCACCAGCTCCAGTTGGCTGAATCTGATCGAGCGCTGGTTTCGCGAGTTGACCAGCCAGCGAATCCGGCGCGGCTCCTTCCGCAGCGTGGAAGATCTCGAGAAGGCGATCACGGAGTTTCTGGCCGCTTGGAATGAGAATCCGAAACCCTTTGTCTGGACCGCCACCGTGGAATCGATCGTGGAAAAGCTATCGCACTGTCGGCAAACTTTGGAACAGATACGGCCCGGCTGTACTTTACCCCGACCGCGCAAACCGAAACCTTGAGTTGGCCAGTTATTTATCGGACGCTACACTAGCGACGGCTCCCATGGTGACGATCGGCGGCTCACCGCAACCCGACGCCGGGGTTTCCGGATTGTCGACCAGGATGGTCTCGATTCTTGGCAGCCAGGAAAAACGGGGAATGTGGAGGCGCGGCGATCAAGTCGTTGTCGCGGATAACACGAACACCGGGAATCTTCTCGGCGGCGATCGTGTTCAACCTCTTTCAGCGCAGCGCCGTGTGCTGGTGGTCGGAGAATACGTGCGTGCAGCGTGCCCGGCAGAGTCATGTCCGCGGCATACCGCGCTTTGCCAGTCACCTTTTCCATGGCATCTTTGCGTCGCGGTGCCTTCCCAATGACGGTGAACGCCGAGACGCCTTCACCGGTACCTTCTCCAGATGCCGCTCGATACGTTTACCCTCAACCAGCTTGGCGTAGGAGACGCGCTTGCGCTCGTCCTTTGCCCATGTCACCACGCCATCGTTCACCTGCAGGCCCTCCACCGAGGGCAGTTGGAGGTGCTCAGCCGCCATCTGCAACAACACGGCTCGGGCCTCAGCGGCCGCGCCCCGCAACACCGGCCCGAATTGCCGAATGGTAAGTGATCCGAAGGTGCCCATGTCCCAGGGGCAAAGATCGGTGTCGCCCATGACCATGTCCACCACATCGAGGGAGACATCAAGTTCGTCAGCCGCCAGTTGTGCGAGCGCGGTCTTCGATCCCTGGCCCAATTCCACCTTGCCGACGAAACAAGTGATCCGGCCGTCGCCGCCGATCCGAAGATAGGCGTTGAAATCGGTGGGGTAGCTGGGCCGGCCCGTCAGACGCGACGGCTCCTGGAACCCGGCCATTGGATCAATGGCAAAGAAGATGAAGAGCCCGGCCCCTGCCAGTTGGAGGAACTCGCGCCGGCTGACTCCCACGAGCATGTCGGCCGCGATCTCGACGGTTTCATTCCGATCGTTGCGGTGCATCAGGCCCCTCCTTTCGTCGCGCCGGCGGCCTCCAAAATGGCCTCTACGACGCGCGTATGCGAACCGCAACGGCAGAGGTGGTCGTCCATGTGCCGGATGATTTCTTCCCGCGTCGGGTGCGCGTTTTTGAGGAGAAGCGCATAGGAGCTGACAATCATCCCTGGCGTGCAGTAGCCACATTGGAATGCGTGATGATTGAGAAACGCTTCTTGGATCGGGTGCAGGCGACCCTCCGTGCTCAAACCCTCGATGGTTAGTACGTACTTTCCGGCAACCTCTTTGACGGGCGTGACGCACGACCGCACGGCATCTTTGCCCACGATCACCGTGCAGGATCCGCACAGCGCTTCGCCACAACCGAACTTCGTGCCGGTGAGCCCGAGTTCGTAGCGCAACACCCAGAGCAGCATGCGGTCATCGTCCACGGTCAGCTGCACTGGCTTGCCATTTAGCGTGAAAGTAATGCTTCGCCGCATCGCCATCTCCGTTCTCGGCGCGTCCGTTGTTTCGATTCGTTTTCTATAGCACCGGTGTGGCTCCGGCTGCTGTGACGGTGCTCACTTAGGATGATGGCCGACCGGGTTCACCTTGGGTGGGAGAACGCGGCCCGCTTCGTGAAGGTGTTCTCTGCGTTCCTGTGTCGTCGCAACCGACAGATGACGTGGCCGCCGGTGGACGGTATCAATGGTGCTTCATCAGTTGAAAGGAGTCCAAGGCCTTAGTCGTTGTGTCCCACCAACGCCGCCCCGTTGAGCTTGTCCTCTGGACGCGCTTCAGATTTTCGTCCACCCGGTCGCTTCCGGAACTTTGCCTGTAGCTTGTCGAGGTATACGTAGTAAACCGGCGTGATATAGAGCGTTATGACCTGCGAAAAGAGCAGACCGCCCACTACCGCCAAGCCCAACCCTCGCCGCGAGTCTGCGCCCGCGCCAAAGCCAATCGCGATGGGCAGCGTTCCCATCAGGGCCGCCATGGTTGTCATCATGATCGGACGAAACCGAACAAGCGCGCCCTGATAGATGGATTCTTCCGGAGTCTTTCCTTCTGTCCGCTCTGCTTCCAGAGCGAAGTCGATCATCATGATGGCATTCTTTTTGACGATGCCGATCAGCATGATGATCCCCACGAACGAGTAGAGATTCAGCTCCTGGTGGAAGAGGGTGAGGGTCAGCAGCGCGCCCACGCCGGCTGAAGGCAAACCGGAGAGAATGGTCAGGGGATGAATGAAGCTCTCATACAGAATTCCAAGAATGATGTAAATCACCAGAATCGCCGCCAGCAGCAACAGGCCCATGCCGGTGAATGAGTTTTGAAAAGCTTGAGCGGTACCCTGGAACGTGCCTTGGATGTCCCCGGGGAGCACTCGATTTGCTTCGAGCTCAACCAGTTTTGTCGCGTCGCCCAGCGCGGTTCCTGGCTTAAGGTTGAAGCTGATGGTTGCCGCCGGCAACTGGCCAAGGTGATTCACCATCAGGGGACCCACTGAAGGTACCAGCTTCGCGACGGTGTCGAGCGGAACTAGTTTGCCCGCGCTGGAGCGGACGTATAGAAGGGAAAGCTTGTCCGGATTGTCCTGGAATTCCGGCAACAATTCCACGATCACGTAGTACTCGTTGTTGGGCGAGTATATCGTGCTGATCTGGCGAGTACCGTACGCGGAATAGAGAGCATCGGAAACCTGAGCCGGCGTCAGTCCCAGTGCGTAAGCCTTATCGTGGTCGACTTCCACGGTGAGCTGCGGGTTCTTCACCTGCAGGTCGCTGGTAACATCCTGCAATTGCGGAAGAGCGCGGAGAGCATTTTCCAGCTTCGGTGCGTCCTGGTAAAGGTCGGTCGTGTCGGGTGTTTGCAACGTGTACTGATATTGTGACTTTGTAAGCGATCCGCCGATACGGATGGTCGGCGGAACTTGCATGAACACATTCAGCCCCGGAATCTGCGATACCTTCGGACGAAGCTCCTGAATAACGTCCATCGCGCTCATATGGTTGACGCGATCTTTCTTGTCCTTCAGCCGAAAGAAGATGCGACCCTGATTGATGGGATTGCCGATCGAAGACATCGTGTTCATGACGCTGGGGTCGAACCGCACAACATCGGCCACTTTTTGCTGCAGCTGCATCATGTCCTGGAATGCAATCCCCTGTTGCGCTTCGGTGAACGCGAAGACCAGACCTTGATCTTCGTCGGGAATGAATCCGGTCTTGGAGATCGTGTACAGATAAAATGTCAGCCCGATTACAACGAAAGACACCATCAGGGTTGCGAACTTGTGCCGCAGCACTGCTTTCAGGCTGCGGTTGTAGCCATGCAACCAGCCAGCGAAGACCCGCTCGCTGAAATTGAAGAGCCTTCCGTGGCCAGAGCGCTCCTGGTGACGGAGAAAGCGGCTGCAGAGCATCGGAGTCAGGGTCAGTGATACGAATCCCGAAACCAGGATCGCGACGCCGATGGTCACCGCGAATTCATGCAGCAGACGTCCGATGATTCCACCCATGAACAACAGCGGAATAAAAACGGCGGCCAGCGATAGCGTCATCGAAAGAATGGTGAAGCCAATCTCGCTGGCGCCATCCATTGCTGCCTGCAGCGGTCGTTTCCCCCCTTCCATGTGGCGGACGATGTTCTCCAACATGACGATGGCGTCGTCGACCACGAATCCGACTGACAGCGTCAGTGCCATCAAGGAAAGATTATCGAGGCTATAGCTCAGCAGGTACATCACCGAAAAGGTCCCGATGATGGACATGGGCAAAGCGAGAGACGGGATGATGGTGGCAGAAACGTTTCGCAGGAAGACGAAGATCACCATGATGACCAGCGCAATGGTCAGCACCAGGGTGAACTTCACGTCGTTGACCGACGCACGAATGGAGACCGAGCGGTCATAGAGCGTGTCGATCTGAACCGCGGCAGGAGTATGATGTTCCAGCCTCGGCAGCAGCTTCTTGATGCTGTCCACGACCGCAACCGTGTTCGTGCCCGGCTGCTTTTGAATCGCCAGCACGATGGCTCGAACTCCGTTGAACCAACTCGCAGTCTTGTCGTTCAGCACGCTGTCAGTCACGCGGCCGAGCTCGTTCAGGCGAACCGGGGAGCCATTCCGATAGGCCACCACCATGGGCCCGAACTGCAGAGCATTCATCCGCTGCCCGTTGGAGAGAATCGTGAACGTATGGTTCTGTCCATAAAGCGTGCCCGTGGGAAGGTTGGTGTTTCCCGATTGCAGGGCTGCACTGACTTCGTCGATCCCGATCTGGCGTGAAGCCAGAGCACTCGGATCGAGCTGCGCCCGCATAGCGTATTTCTGCGCTCCATACACCTGCACCTGCGCCACACCGCTCACCATGGAGACGTTCTGGGCAATGGTGGTCTCCGCAACCTCATCGACGTCGGACAGCTTCATCGTCGGCGAACTCAGCGCCAGATATAGGATGGGCGAATCGGCGGGATTCACTTTCTGGAAAGTCGGCGGCGTCGGCATCTCCGGAGGCAATTGGCCGCCAGCCGCCGTGATAGCAGCCTGCACGTCTAAGGCAGCGCCATCGAGGTTCCGGCTTAGGTTGAACTGAATGGTGATGCTTGTTTGCCCCAGAGAGTTCGTAGACGTCATGGAGTCAATGCCGGCGATGGTCGAGAATTGCTTTTCCATCGGAGTGGCAACGGAAGAAGCCATCGTGTCCGGACTCGCGCCGGGAAGAGAAGCGCTCACCAGAATCGTGGGGAAATCCACGTTGGGCAAATCGCTGACGGGCAGCAGCTGATACGCGAAAACACCAAAGATCAGAATCGCGGCCATGACCAGCGTGGTCATAATGGGCCGATGGATGAAGAGCTCGGAGAGACTCACAGTCCGCCTCCATCAGAAGCCGGGCCCGTCTCAGTTCCGGGGAGGGTGCCTTGCACAATCACTTTGGCGTTCGGGGCCACGCGCAACTGGCCGTTCACAATCACGCGCTCACCTGTCTTCAATCCGTCCGAAATCAGTGTCAGATTCTGATATACCCCCGCCGTCCTCACGGAGCGCGATTCAGCCGTGCTATCCGTTCTGACGACATATACGTACTCGCCTTGCTGTCCGGTTTGAATCGCTTTTGTCGGAACGACGACGGCATTCTTCCGTGTCGAGAGGGTCAACACCACATCAACAAACTCTCCCGGCCACAGATGCCGATCCCTGTTCTGAAACGTGGCTTTCAGCTTGAACATGCCGGTCGTTATGTCGACTCCGTTGTCAATGAACGTCAACCGGCCATCTGCGGGGCTGTCCGATTGCCCCTTTGGATAAGCCAGAACTTTGAGTTGTCCAGAGGAAAAGCGCTGCCGCAGCCGATCCAGGTTCGCTTCCGGCACAGAAAAAGTGACGTAGATCGGAGTGACTTGGTTCAACTGCAGCAGATACGGCGTATCGTTCGCCTTCACCAGATTGCCCAGATTGATCATCAACGCTCCAGTGCGTGCGTCAATGGGAGCAATGATGTCGGTGTACTGCAGTTGAACGCGGGCGGCGTCAACGGCGGCCTTGTCTGCCTCCACCGCGGACGCATCGGCCCTCCCCTGGGCACGCAACTGTTCGGCCTGTTCGTGGGAAGCAACCCCTTCTTTCTCCAGGGCGGAGTAGCGCTCTGCTTGAATCCGCGAATTCTCCGCCTGCGCCTGATCGCGCTTCATTTGACCAATGGCTTTTTCAAGGTCTGCCTGGAAAGGCCGCTTGTCCAACTGAAACAACGGTTGGCCCTGGCGTACATCCTCTCCTTCTTTGAAGAAGATCTTCTGGATTTGACCATTGACTTGGGACCTGATCTGCACCGTCTGGTACGCCTCAACGTTGCCGATGGCTCTGATCTGGACCGGAATGTCTCGCTGTTCGACACCGGCCACCACCACCGGTGCAGGTGGACGCCCCCCCGAACCGCCTGCCGCCTGAACTTGTTCTTTGTTTCTACACCCGGATATGAAGAGAACAGCGGTCAGAAGAAAGAACAAAATCGACGACCGCAGTCGCGCGATAACGTGTTTCATGACGGTGGACTCTGGCAAGCGTAATAGGCACATGATTGTATATTGGCGCGCTTAATCGGTTTTGATCAGTGACTGCCATCACGGTGAGCCCCGTCACTGATCTCTGCCAGTGCTCCCAAGAAAAAAGTCGAACTCCCACCACCGACTAGCGCCTTTCGTACTCGCCGCCATCGTCATCGCACCGCCGGCGGCTGCTGGCGCCCTTTGGGCGTTTACGCAGGCTTTCGAGACGATCGCGAATTTCGCATAAATCGCGACATTCTCAAGCTACAGCGGGAGAACCTCCGGAAGGAACTCCAGACGACTCCAGACAATGGGCCGCCGGAACCGCCGGACACCGACGCCACGTTCCTGGAGCAACTCCACATTCGCGAAGCCCAGTATTCCTTTGGCCGTGTCGGGCGGCATCTTCACGACAGTTTGATCCGCGTGAAGGAGATCGAGATCACGCATGTGCGGGAACTTCCCGTGAAGGCCTAATTTGAAGGCGAGCGTGGGATGCCCAGCGAAGGGTTTGGGCTGCACCACGCATCGCCTTAGCTTCCTGACGTAATTCAGCGCTTTGGCACCTGCTGGCGCAGTGCTTAGCCCAAGCCACCTTTTCGACGTTGAGTTCATAAGCGCCCCCATGACGATTGACTCTGACTCTGCGTATCCCGAATGCATAAGCACGGGAAACGGTTGCCGTCCGCGCTGGCTTCGAACTTGGCGGATCACACCAGCGGCGTGGAACACAGAAGTTTACGACCCGTCCACATCAACCGACAATGTCTCGCAGAGATCTTTGTGGAGTTTGGACCAATGAGTCGGAAATCCGCATCACGAGTCGATCCGCCACGGATACCACCGCGCGCTCGACTTCAGGGGAGGTTGGCGCACCCAAGAAAAACCGTTTGCCCTCGATGCCGTAGATCAACAGTGTCTGCGGCAAACGGTTCATGGCGCGCGCCAATTCCACCGCTTCGCGCACACCGAAAGCATGCGTGGAGCAGGGGAAGATATCTTCCGGCAGCCTGTCGGCGTGGGTGTTCCATACTTGAACTTGACCGGGCGTTCCGCGGGGAGCAGTGGCGTCAACTAGAATGACGTGCTCAAAGCCGAGCCAGCAGTCCATCAGAGAAAAGCTCTCGCCGCTTTGCTCTATGATTTCGACGCCGAGGGTTTCGACACCAAGCGCATGGAGGCGGCGCGCGACAAGGAGACCAGCCGCGTCGTCCCCGCGATCGAAGTTGCCGCAGCCAATGATGCGAAGGGCCACGTCTAATCCCGCTCCAGATGCAGGCGGAGGAAATGTGTCGCGCATGAAATGCAGGGATCGTAGTTGCGCACCGCTTGTTCACACTTCCACGTGATCTCTTCGGCCGGCCGGGTCGCAACCTGGCTGACAAAGTGCCAGAGATCCTCCTCTATCCGTTTCTGATTCTGCGAAGTTGGAGGAACAATCTTTGCAGAAGCGATGAGCCCGCGCTGATCGAGATCGTAGCGATGATAGAGGAGGCCCCGGGGTGCTTCCGTGGCGGCCTGCCCAGTCGATGCACGCGCGGTCGCTTGTACGCGAGGTACGGGAGGTGGCTCGTATTCGCGGATCACGCGCACTGCCTCATGGCAGGCAAATACCAGCTCGATCGCCCTCACCACGATGCTGCGGAACGGATTGCGGCAGGGCACCTGAAGTCCACAATCGCGTGCTGCCTGTTGGGCCACGTCCGGGAGTTTGTCGAAGTTCAGATTAAAGCGGGCCATAGGGCCGACCATGTAGGAATCGCGGCCGCGCAGGACGGAATGCAGAGCATTAGAGTGCTGCACATGCTGCTCCGTAAAATTCTCCTCATACTCAGACGCATCAATATCAAGCCGGCGATTGGATACGATCCTGCCTTCGTTGAACGGATACTCTTCCGGGTGAGACAGGGAAACAAATTCGTAATCCTGCTCGAAATCAGGAAAATCGAATCCTGAGACCCAGCGGGCGGTAGCCAGCGAGGCATCGAGAGCCCATTTGAGTTCGTCGACCAAGTCTTTGAGTGCGTTCTTGGAGGGCGCTTTGTAAAAGCCGCCGACTGCGGCCGAAACCGGATGAATTTCCCGGCCTCCCATCAAGGCCACGATCCGGTTGCCGGCCTTTTTCAGGCGCAGCCCCTGCTGCACGATCGCCTGATGGTCACGAGCCATCGCAATGGCGTCGGGATAGCCGAGGAAATCCGGCGCGTGCAGCATGTACACGTGGAGCGCATGGCTTTCAATCCATTCTCCGCAATAGAACAGCCGTCGCAGCAGCCGCACTGACGGGTCGATTCCGACACCGAGGGCACGCTCGATGGCGTGTACCGCGCTCATCTGATACGCGATGGGACAGATTCCGCAAATGCGGGCCACAATGTCGGGGACTTCAGAGAAATGCCTGCCCCGGAGAAAGGCCTCGAAGAAACGGGGGGGCTCGTAGATCTTTAGCTTTACGTCCTGAACTTGATCGCCCTTGAGTTTGACGTAAAGCGCACCTTCGCCTTCGACTCGGGCCAAAGTGTCAACCTTGATCGTTCTAGTCGGTTGCTTGCTCACGTCCGCTCACTCTCCTCGCTCGCCTTTCGGAACTGCCAGGCCCAGGCATTGAAACCGCGGAAGGCGCGTGTGATCTCCGCGTTGTCCTGGCCCAGAATGCGGAACTGACTGCTGAGCGATCCTGTATTAGTGCTCTCCATGGGGCCGTAGCAGCCGTAACATCCCCGGTCAAAGCTCGGGCACAGCGCGCCGCAGCCCGCTTGGGTAACAGGTCCCAGGCACGCGACGCCTTGCGCCACTGCAATGCAGACGTTGCCCTTGCGCTTGCACTCCATGCAGACACTGTATGTGGGGACGTTCGGTTTGCGCCCCACAAGTGTGGCCGTGATCAGCTCGATAAGCTGGTGCTTGTTGATGGGACAGCCGCGCAGTTCGAAATCTACGGGCACATGTTCAGCGATGGGTGTAGAGAGTTTCAACGTGTTGATGTATTTCGGGGTTGCGTACACGACGCGAATAAATTCGTCCACATCCTTCCAGTTTCGCAGCGCCTGGATGCCGCCGGCGGTGGCACAGGCCCCAATGGTGACCAGCGTCTTGCACTGCCGCCGAACTTCCTGAATGCGTTGGGCATCGTGATGGGTGGTAATCGATCCTTCGACCAATCCGATGTCATAGGGCCCCTTGAGCATTGCGCGGGAGGCCTCCGGAAAATATGCGATGTCAAGAGCTCCCGCGACGCCCAGCAGTTCATCTTCCGCGTCGAGCAAACTCAGCTGACAACCGTCGCAGGAAGCAAACTTGAAGACTGCGATCCGTGGCTTGCGCCTGATCTTAGAGCTCATATTTCTCCAATAGCGGCCGCATCCGGTCATAGGAAAAGATGGGGCCGTCCTTGCAAATGAAGTGCGGGCCATACTGACAGTGTCCGCAGAAACCGACCGCGCACTTCATGTTTCGTTCCATGGAAAGGTAAATATTCTCCCGGGCGAGGCCTTGAGTTTCCAAATCGCGGGCGACAAACCGCATCATGACCTCTGGTCCACAGGCGAAGACCAGCGATCGCGCAGGTTGTAGCCGGGCATACTTGAAGAGCGTGGTAACCACACCCACATGACCGCGCCAGCTCAACCCGCCGTAGTCAACTGTCACCAACACCTGCGTTTCGCGTTGCCGGGCCCAGGAAGCCAGCTCCTTACGATAGAGCAGGTCGCGGGGACTGCGCGCGCCATAGAGAATGACCAGACGTCCATACTTTTCGCGGTTATGCAGAACCTCGTAGATCACGGGACGGAGCGGGGCTAAGCCGATTCCACCCGCTATCACAAGCACGTCCCGGCCCTGGGCTTTCTCCATCGGCCAGCCTATCCCAAATGGACCTCGGACCCCAACGGCTTCGCCCACTGCACGACTCACCAGCGTTTGGGTTGCCTGCCCAACGGAGCGCACGGTGTACACCAGTCGGTCGCGCTCAGCAGGGTCACCGCTGATAGAAATTGGCAACTCGCCCACGCCAAACACCCACAGCATGCTGAACTGTCCCGGCTGGAACCGTGTTCCGACCGCTCCGTCCGAAGGTTCCAACGTTAAGGTAAAAGTATCGGGAGTCTCCTTGACCACTTGCCGCACTGAATACGGCTGTGGGAGCATGGGATCGGTCGTGACTGCTGTGGCCATCGTCATCGCCCCGCTGCGTAAACGTCGAGCAACTGGAAACGCGTCGCCTCCAACCGCTGTTCCATAATCTTGGCAAAGCGTTTCAATATCTCATAACCGAGATCGTGGTTCTGCTCGCACTTCGTACGCAGACACTTGCCGTCCAGGGCAATCGCACGCACCGGTTCGACAGCGTGTGCGTGAAACCTCCACTGGTAGGGCGGCAGCAACCACGACCAGCCCAGAATTTCGCCCTCGTCCAGGGTTGCGAGCATGATCGGCTTGCGTTGGGGCGCGAAGATCTCCAATGCCACCTTGCCGGCCCGGATCAGGTAGAACTCGTTGGCTTCCTCGCCCTCCTTGAAGATGTAGATGCCCGCGTCAAACCGCACATTGGAGGCGCACCCCGTTAGCAGGTTTGTGTAATACGACTCGAGACCGGCGAAGAAGGGGTGTTCGGAGATGATGCGTTCAAGGGTTTCCATGGCTGCTTTCCTTGGAAGAGGCTGGCGATTCCCGGATGGCGCGAACCTCCTCTGTGATATCAATGCCCACCGGGCACCAGGTGATGCAACGGCCGCAGCCCACGCAGCCTGAGCTGCCAAACTGGTCCATCCAGGAGGCCAGCTTGTGGGTCATCCACTGCCGGTACCGCGACTTGGCAGAGCTGCGGATACTGCCACCGTGAATGTACGAGAAATTCTGCGTGAAACAGGAGTCCCATTTGCGCCAGCGCTCGGCGTGCGTGCCGGTCACATCGCTAACATCATCCACTGTCGTGCAGAAGCAGGTCGGACAAACCATGGTGCAATTGGCGCAAGTGAGGCAACGCTGGGCGACGTTGTCCCAGCGGGGATGATCGAAGCTGTTGTATAGCAGGTCCCGAATGCCGGTTGTGTCCATGCGGCGCTGAATCTGGGAAGCGGCGCGCTCTACCGCGGCTTCCGCCTCCTGACATGTCGCTTCAGATGCCGCGGATGGCGCCAATTCCGCCAATACCTCAGCGCCTGCGTCGCTGCCTGCCTCGATTACAAATTCATGCTTGCCCGGACCGACCAGTTCGGTGAGAGCCAGATCGTAGGCTCCCCGCACGCGCGGCCCGGTGCCCATAGAGGTGCAAAAGCACGTTGGCGCCGCTTGCGTGCAATTAACTGCCACGATGAAGATTCCCTCGCGGCGTGAGGCATAGATGGGGTCTCGATAACGATCGCCCTGCAGGACGCGATCCTGCACGGTGATGGCGGCTAGTTCGCAGGCTCGAACACCCAGGAAGGCACGCCGAGGCGGAGACGGTTCATTGTTCAAGATGCGAAAGGTATGGCCGCTACGCTCCGCGGTCAGCAGACGAACTTCGGCAGGGTGCAGGTATTTCTTCCAGCTTTGAGGACCAACGACATAGCCGAACAGCGCATCATCATTGCGGCGCCGCAAGCGGTAGCGTCCAGCTTCCTGTTCATCCGTCCAGCCCACCGGCAGGTCAGAGATGCCTTCCACCACGTCGTAGACGATCGCTCCGTCGCGCACGGTCGGTCCAACCACCTGGTACCCACGACTGCGCAGGGCCGGGACGAGCCTTTCAAGCTGCTCGAGCGTCAGAAGCGCCGGTGCCCACGTAGCCACTCGCTCAACTCCCGAATTACTAACATGATTGTAATCCTCAGAGGAGCCACGCCTCACCAAATTAGCGCAGGCCGCAAGCAGGTATCCAGTATTGCCGGGCGAGAGGTAGGCACGGCAACTACAGCTCTCAAAGCACTACAAATCAATGCGAGGCATTTGTGAGTCTTGTTCTGCCTTTCGACGACGACTGCCATGTCGTCTCTTATTGTAGCGAGCGCACCCCATTGTTCGGAGTGGTCGCATCGGCGAGCCTTTTAGTCCTGCACCTGAAAAAGGTCCGGCTGCGCAGCCGTGTCTTCGGAGTCCCGAAAGTTGCTCAAACCGACGCCTACCAGCCGATAACGCTGCTGCGGAACCATGTCCACTCGATCTCGCAGCTTTAGCGCGATCTCCGTCAATTCTTCGCAGGAGGAGGGAGAAGAGCCTGGCGTGTGGCTGCGGGTAAGAATCTTGAACTCACTGGTCTTCAGTTTGAGGACCACGGTGCGTGCTGTCCGTGATTCTTTGCGCGAAGCAAACCAGAGTTTCTCTGCAAGCCGTCGGATCATTGGCTCAGTTTCCGCCAACGGCACGTCGCGCTCAAAAGTGTCCTCGACGGAGATAGACTGCGTGGGCCGGTCCGGGACGACTTCACTACCGTCAATACCGCGGGCGAGTTCGTACAGGCGCAGTCCATAGCGGCCGAACTGGTGTTCAAGGACGGGCAACTCCAAACTCCGCAAGTCTGCCACAGTCCGTATTCCGAGCTTTGCCAGTTTCTCTTCCGTAACTTTCCCGACACCAGGCAGGCGTCCAACAGGCAGTGGCAGCAGAAATGCATCGATATCTTCGGGTTGGATGACGAAGAGTCCATCTGGTTTGCGCCAGTCAGAGGCGAGTTTTGCTAGGAACTTGTTGGGCGCTACGCCCGCAGAGGCTGTCAAATTCAATTCCTGGCGGATTTGCTCACGGATCGTGCGTGCCACCAGAGTGGCCGTCGGCAAGCCGATCTTGTTCTCGGTAACATCGAGGTAGGCTTCGTCGAGCGACAGTGGCTCGATCAGGTCCGTATGGCGCTTGAAGATCTCGCGCACACTTCGCGAAACGGCCCGATAGCGTGTGAAATCCGGAGCGACGAAGATCGCACCAGGACACAAGCGCGCCGCTCGTACTGTCGGCATGGCCGATCGCACGCCGAACCTCCTTGCCTCGTACGAAGCAGCGCAGACGACAGAGCGGTTGCCCCGCCAAGCAACGATCACGGGCTTGCCGCGCAGTTGCGGATCATCGCGCTGCTCGACCGAAGCGTAAAACGCGTCCATGTCGACATGAATGATTTTTCGCACAGTCGTCCGGCAACAATACTATTCTCTGCCCCAAAACACGTTTGAACGGGTGTGGGGCTGATCGTAAACCTCCGTTGCTGTAGATTCTAGAGATGCATGCAGCTTCGAGTTTCTATTCTGTACTCGCGGTTTCCGTGCTCTTCCTGCATGCGCTCTTCATTTTGTGGGTAGTCTTCGGAGCTTTGGCGACGCGCTCGCGCCCAATTCTTCGCTGGCTGCATATCGCTTCTCTTGTCTGGGGGATTCTTACGGAATTGCTTCCTTGGTCGTGTCCTTTGACTGTGCTAGAGAACTGGCTTGAAGCCAAGGCTGGAATTCAGCCGTACCAGGGTGGGTTCCTGCTCCACTATTTGGATAAGTTGGTCTATCCGGACATCTCTGCAACAGTCCTGACGATTGGAGGGGTGATCGTCTGTGCTCTGAATCTGGCGCTCTATGGCCGGCAGATGTGGGTCGCCCGGCTCCGGTAGTGTCAGCGTTCTTGTCCTGTCTGCCGAAACGAAACCAGATCCCACGCCCCATCGGGCGTCGATGTTTGTTGTCGAAGAATGTAGAAGTTCCCGTCATCGGCGCGAACCTTATAAAAGACGTTCTCTGGGTCGTACCACTGGTCCAGCACTGCTTTGACGAAGTACTCTTTCCCTTCAAGACGGAACCGAACGGGTCGTTCGTCAGCCTTTCGGCCCGCATAACACTCCACCTTCACCTTCATCAGTTCCATTATCGTCCAGCGCCGCGGCCGTGTAAGATTACCGCCGAACATGCATGCTATGTTGAACAGCGAGCGGCTGGCGCAGACCGGGCATGTATCATGTGGGCTACCTTATCTATACCTCATGCGATATCTGAACTCAGTTTTCAGATAGCGGATTGAAACATCGACGAGTGACTCTGATCACAGCCAACCTCCTTCAGCACAAGCAAAATTTGGTTATCGCGTGGATGGAATCCGCCGAACCCTGTGGAGGTGGATGTGGCGCGACAGTCGGGTATGGGAACATGCAGCCTAACCTTGGAGCTGCGCGGGAGCCGAGCGGGACGCACTCGGAGATGAAATCTCGCCGTCCCGCGTCGGCTTTCATTCGCAAAGGCGGTTTGCGTGCGATTCTCGCGATGCTCCCGCCATTCGTTACTGTCGTGCTACAGCAGGTATTTTGGCCTGTCATTCAACCTTTCGCCTGGTTCCTCTTCTATCCCGCTGTGCTCCTCAGTTCCTGGATTGGGGGCCTGTGGGCTGGCGTGACGGCGACCGTCGTCTCTACGCTTCTGGTTTGGTGGTCCTTTGTTCCGCCGCAGCACACCCTTGTCAAAGAAGAGCCCCGCTATGTCCTCTCGGCGGCGATGTTCGTCGCCATGGGCATTCTGTTCAGCTTGTTCCATGACCGTCTGAGGCGGGCAATGCAGCAAGTGGGCGCAGCACTAACCGCGGCGCGCTCGGCGGGCGAGGAGCTCCAGAACGTAAACCAACAGATCAGTCAGCTCATCGAGCAAGCGTCCGACGGCATATTCATAGCCGACATCGACGGACGCTACACCAACGTCAACAGCGCCGGATGCCTCATGCTGGGATACTCCAGCGAGGAAATCATCGGAAAATTCGTCACCGATCTCATTCCTCCTGCCGATGTCGACCGACTGCGGCAAGCCAAGGAACACCTGTTGCGAGGAGAACCTCAAATAGCCGAGTGGTCTCTCCGGCGCAAAGACGGAACCTACCTGCCGGTCGAGGTTAGCGCCAAGATTCTTCCCGACGGCCGGTGGCAGGGTTTTGTTCGAGACATTACCGAACGCCAGCGTGCCGAGAACGAAATACGAATGCTCGCTCGTCTGCAGGCCGCCGTCGCTGAGCTGGGCGTTCGCGCACTTCGCATGGGCTCTCCCGGCCCTGTGCTGGACGAGGCAGTCGCTCTCGTGGCGGAGACGCTGAACGTCGAATACTGCAAGGTGCTGGAGTTGCTGCCGGAGAACCAGGCATTGCTCCTTCGCTCCGGAGTGGGCTGGAAGGATGGGCTTGTGGGGCACGCGACGGTTGCGGCGGGAACGGAGTCCCAGGCAGGCTATACCTGGCTTTCCGATCAACCGGTCGTGGTCGAGGACCTGCGCACCGAGAGCCGTTTTAGCGGGCCTGCGCTTCTCCGCGAGCACGGCGTTGTCAGTGGCATGAGTGTCGTCATCGCCACCAGTACAGGCCCGTACGGCATCCTCGGCGCTCACACCGCGCGACGCCGTACCTTCAGCCGAGACGAAGTCCACTTCCTCCAGGCCACGAGTAACTTGCTGGGCCTGATAATCGATCGCTGCCGGACCGAGGAAGCCCTGCGCGAGAGTGAGGCCAACCTAAACCGCGCGCAGGAGGTTGCGCACATTGGAAGCTGGTATCTGGATGTCGTCCACAATCGGCTCAGCTGGTCAAATGAAGTCTTCCGCATTTTCGGAATGCCCATAGGTTCGCCCCTGACATACGAAGTCTTCCTCGCCGCTGTTCACCCCGACGACCGGGAACACGTCGATAAGGCGTGGACCAACGCCCTGCATGGATCACCATATGACATTGAACACCGTATCCTCGTTGACGGTGAGTCGCGTTGGGTTCGCGAACGGGCTCACGTGGAATTTGATGCTGGGCGCAAGGCTATCGGCGGAATCGGCACAGTCCAGGATATTACCCAGCTGAAACTGGCCCAGGAGAGGCTGTTCCAGATCAATCGGGCAAACCGGGCTCTCAGCAAATGTAACCAGGTGTTGATCCGGGCTGCCGAAGAATCCACGTTGCTGCAGCAGATATGTGACATCGTTGTGCAAGAAGCTGGCTATCGGCTCTGCTGGGTGGGTCGTGCCGAGCACGATGACGCAAAATCGGTACAGCCCGTCGCGCAGGCAGGTTGGGAAGCGGGATACCTAGCCGAGCTGAACATCACGTGGGCGGACACCGAGCGAGGCCGGGGGCCTACCGGCACATGCATCCGCACGCGGGAGACCACCATTGTCAAGCACATGGCAACCGACCCGCGGACGGCTCTCTGGCGCGCCGAAGCGCTGAAACGCGGTTATGCCTCCAGCATCGCCGTCCCGTTGCTTATCAACTCGGAGGTCTTCGGCGCCCTCACCATCTATGCCGCGGAACCCGATGCATTCAGCGCCGAGGAAGTAGAACTCTTGACTGAGCTCGCCAGTGATTTGGCGTTCGGAATCACCACCTTGCGTACCAGGGCTGAGCGCGCCCGGGCGGTGGAGGAAATCCGCACTCTCAACGCCGAACTGGAACAGCGCGTCCTGGCCCGAACCGCCGAATTGCAGGCGGCGACCGCCCAACTGGAACATGCCCGGGAGCGCGAATTCGAAATTGGCTGTAAAATCCAGCAGACTCTGCTGCTCGATCAGCCGCCAGCCGACGTTCCAGGGCTTCGACTCGCCGCGCTGACAATTCCCACCCAGCGCATCGACGGGGACTTTTACATTTTCATAAAACATCGGGCAGGCGCTCTGGATGTGATCGTCGGCGACGTGATGGGCAAGGGAATTCCTGCCGCTCTGCTGGGCGCAGCTACCAAGGCCCATTTCCTCAAGGCTCTCAGCCATCTCATGGCGCTTTCTTCAACCGGCAAGCTTCCCGAGCCCAAGGATATCGTCATGCTCGCGCACGCTGAGATCGTTCACCAGTTGATCGACCTGGAAAGCTTTGTGACTCTCTGTTATGGCCGCTTCGACGTAAAAGAGCGCCGGTTTGAGCTTGTCGATTGCGGGCACACCGGAATTGTCCAACTGCACGGCAGGACAGGGTTAAGCGAGGTGCTGCATGGAGACAACCTGCCGCTGGGAGTCCGCGAGGGTGAGATTTACGAGCAGGTCTCGGTTGCCTGCGAGCCGGGAGACCTGTTGCTCTTTTTTTCCGATGGGATCACCGAAGCCCGCAACCGTGCCGGGGAACCGTTTGGCGCCGAGCGTTTGGAGGAATGCGTCCGGGCTAACGGCCTACTCGAGCCTCGCGCCTTGGTGGAGGCCATTCGCAAAGCTGTCGTTGCTTTTTCCGGGGCCGACCAATTGAACGACGACTTGACCAGCGTGGCAATTCGCGTGGAAGGAATCGAGCTTCCGATTGCCCGGGCGGAGATCGAGATCCAGAGCGATCTGCGGCAACTTTGCCGTGCGCGCGAATTTGTGCGCGCCTTTTGCAGCAATCTTCCCGCTGCGCTTCTGGATGAAGCTAGCGTAGGCGCACTCGAACTGGCGGTTAACGAGGCGGCCAGCAATATCATGAAACATGCCTACCATGGCCACACCGACCAATGGATCGATCTCGAAGGTGAAGCGTTTCCCAGCCGAGTCTCGATCCGGCTGCATCACTTGGGAGACCCCTTTGATCCAGCGACCGCTCCTTTGCCGGCGCTCGATGGCTCGCGGGAGTCAGGATTCGGCATCCACATCCTCAGTCGAAGTGTCGATGAGGTGCGTTACTACCGCGATGAACGCGGCAGAAACTGTGTGGCTCTAGTCAAACTCTCTGAGAGTCATACTAGGAACGAAAGCGAGGCCCGATGGAAATAACTGTGGAAAAGGTAGAGGATGTAGCTATTGTGGAGATTCCGGTGGAGGAACTTGATGCCAGTAACGCTGGTGAGTTCAAGCGCGATATGGCGCTCGTCTTGGAAGGGAGTACCAAGCTCGTGATCGATCTGAGCCGCCTCCGTTTTGTGGATAGTTCCGGCCTTGGAGCCATGCTCTCGTGCTTGCGGCAAGTTACGGCGAAGGGCGGCGACCTGGAGCTGTGCGGCATGTCGAAACAGGTTCGAGCCGCCTTCGAACTCGTGCGCATGCACCGGATATTCGATATCTTCGGCACCAGGGAGGAAGCGGTGCACGCATTTCGAGCCTGACTGGGCAGGAGTGCCAATGAGCCAGTACGCTACAGCAGTCGATGCGGTATTAGACCTTCAGGAATCGATCTGCCGCCACGCTATCTTTTCGCAAGGCAAACCATGGCGCGATCTTTCCACGCATGATCGCTTCGCGGCAGTTGCGCTGGCCGTCCGCGACCGCATGGTGGAGAGGATGCTTGCGACCGAGGAGGAATACCGCAGGCAAGACGCCAAGCGCCTGTACTACCTGTCAATCGAATTTCTGATCGGGCAATCCCTTGGGAGCAATCTCCGGAATCTAGGAATTTACGAGTCATGCCGGCAGGCCCTGCGCCATCTCGGCACAGACTTGCAGGAAGTGGAAGAGAGTGAGCCGGATGCTGCCTTGGGTAACGGCGGGCTGGGCCGTCTGGCCGCGTGCTTTCTGGATTCCCTCGCCACCCTGGGCATGCCCGGCTACGGCTACGGCATCAATTACGAATATGGCCTGTTCAAGCAAGAGATCGACAATGGCTACCAGCGCGAATTAGCCGACAACTGGCTCACGCAAGGCTCTCCTTGGCAAATTGCCCGCCCGGATGAAGCCTGCATGGTCCCTATCTACGGCCGCATCGAACATGGGATTGACCGGCACGGTGTCTACAATCCCATGTGGATGGACTGGAAAGTTCTCATCGGCATGCCCTGCGACATGCTCATCCCGGGTTACGGCGGGGGGACAGTCCATTTCCTCCGCCTTTACTCGGCGCGTTCTTCCCGCGACTTTGACATGCGGATCTTTAATGACGGCGACTATTTCAAAGCCGTCGAGCAAAAGATCCAGTCCGAGATTGTCTCCAAGGTGCTCTATCCCTCCGATGCGGTGATTGCCAACAAGGAATTGCGCCTGGTTCAGGAGTACTTTCTGGTAGCCTGTGCCGTCCGCGACATCGTCCGCAGATTCCAGCGGAATCACAGTACGTTCCGGGAGTTTTCTTCCAAGGTCGCAATCCAACTGAACGACACACATCCAGCTCTGGCGGTTGTCGAGCTGATGCGAATTCTGGTGGATGAGAAGGAACTCTCGTGGGACGACGCCTGGGAAGTCACCCAGAAGACCTTCGGCTACACCAACCATACGCTGTCGTCGGAGGCACTGGAGAAGTGGCCTACTGCGCTCTTAGAGTATGTGCTTCCACGACACCTCCCGGACTATCGTGTTTCGCTGGCGGAGAAGATCATTCCTGCCTCCGATCTCAGTGAACAGATCTCGACCGCCGGCACGGAAGCGTCCGGAACCGGCAGCATGAAGATGGCGCTCAATGGAGCCGTGACGATCGGCACTTTCGATGGGGCCAATATAGAGATCCTGGAGGAAGTTGGACACGAGAACATCTTCCTTTTTGGACTGAAAGCCGCCGAGTTGCAGGCGATGCGTCAACAGAAATCCTATTGCCCGCAGGACTATTACGATCGCTATCCCCGCCTCAAGCGGGTCACGGATACCTTTCTTTCCCACTTGTTTTGCCCGCAGGAACCGGACCTCTTTGCCTGGATCTTTCGCTCGCTCCTGGACGAAAGCGACGAGCATTTCCACCTGGCGGACCTGCCCGCTTACCTGGCGGCGCAAGAGGAAGTGGCGGAAACCTTCCGGGATCGAGATCGATGGGCACACATGGCGATCCTGAACGTTGCGCGAATCGGAAGGTTTTCCAGCGACCGCACCGTGACTCAGTACGCGAACGACATCTGGGGCATTCGAAGCTATCAAGCCAGCGGACAGGTTCTGGAAAAATGTGGTGGAGGCTCAGCGCGCTATTAGGATTACGCTGGAGCGGGGTTCGACGACGTACCTCACCGGTTGCTCGAGGATGTTTTCTTCTCCAGGGCCGCGGAAGTCGCCCGGTGGCCTCTTGGCGGTATCGGCAGCGAGGCGCCAGGTTGTCGGCTGCGGCGGCGGCAGGATGAAAGCGATCGCCTCCGTATCAGCGTTGAACATCAGATACAGATCGGGCCCGTTCTGCCCGCGCACCAAACACGCTACGCACTTTTGACGGGGATCGAACCAATCGGGGCTGTTTCCCGCGGGATTGAACCATTGAACGTCTTGCTCGACGTAAAAGGCCTCGCGGCGCAGGACCGGGTGCGCTCGGCGGAGCGCAAGCATGCCGCGAGCAAAGCGGAAGATCTCGTTATTCTGCCGGAGAAGGGACCAGTCAACCCAACTCGTCTCGTTGTCCTGGCAGTAGGCGTTGTTGTTGCCGCGCTGACTGCGCCGGAACTCATCCCCTGCTAGCAGCATAGGAACACCCCGGGAGATAGAGAGGGTCAGCAAAAAATTCTTGATCTGCCGGCAGCGCACCGTCTCTAAAGCGGGGTCGTCAGAGTCCCCTTCGATGCCATAGTTCGCGCTGTAATTTTCCTGTACCCCGTCCCGGCTTTCCTCCCCGTTGGCCTCGTTATGCTTCCGCGCGTAGCAGACCAAGTCGTTCACGGTGAAGCCATCGTGGCAGGTGATGAAGTTTATGCTGCACTCCGGCCCCTTCCCCGATCCTTTGTACAAGTCGGAGCTTCCGCAGATCCGGCTGGCGAAGCGGCTCATCAGCCCTTCATCCCCGCGCCAGAAGCGGCGCACATCGTCCCGATAGCGGCCGTTCCACTCTGCCCAGCGGCGGTCGGCGAAGCTTCCGACCTGATACGCTCCGCAGGCATCCCAAGCCTCGGCGATCAATTTGGTGTCGCGCAGAATCGGGTCTTCGGCGATGCGTTCCAACAGAGGCGCGTCGGCCAACACGTGGCCACCACGGTCCCGGCCCAACACCGAGGCCAAGTCGAAACGGAAGCCGTCGATGTGCATCTCCATCACCCAATAGCGCAGTGCTTCCAGAATGAGATCGCGTACGACCGGATGCGTGGCATTGACCGTCTGCCCGGTTCCGGTGAAGTCCCGGTAGAAACGCTTGTCGTCGTCCAGCCAGTAATAAATCGCGTTGTCGATTCCGCGGAGACTCAGGGTTGGCCCTAACTCATTGCCTTCGACGGTGTGGTTAAGAACCACGTCGAGGATCACTTCCAGTCCTTCTGCATGGAAGGCGCGGACCATCTCTTTGAATTCAAGCACATGCGCTCCGTTTCCGCTTACGCTCGCATAGGATGCTTTAGGCGCGAAGAAGCCCAGCGGATCGTACCCCCAATAATTCGTGAGGCGCTCGCCGGTTTGCGGATTGTGTCGCAGTAGTTGTTTCTCGTTGAACTCCTGCACCGGCATCAGCTCCACCGCGGTCACCCCGAGATCCTTCAAGTACGGTATTCTTCTTGATCAGACCGTGATAAGTTCCCGGGTACGAAACATCGGAGCTGGGATGGATGGTATAGCCGCGCACATGGAGTTCATAGATGACGGTCGATTCCCAGGCGTGGCAGAGGGGCTGGTCCTCCCTCCAGTCGAAATCTGCGTGGGTGATGAGGCTCTTGGGAGCCGTGGCGGCGTCGTCGACCTGGGACAAGGATAGGTCCTTCTGCAGCGACGACGGGTCGTATCCATAAGCCGCGCCAAAATCGCAATTAGGCACCAGAGCAATGGCGGTCGCGTAAGGATCGACTAACAGTTTGTCCGCATTGAAACGGTGTCCCTCTCGGGGACTGTACGGCCCGGCGATGCGGAACCCGTAGAGCTGGCACGGCCGGATTCCCTCCAGCCATACATGCCAAATATCGCCGGTCTTGTTGCGCGCGGGATTGAGGATGAAACTCCGGACCGGCATAGCATCTTCAGGGCGGTCGAACAGGTCGAGGCGGACCCCAATGGCGTGTCGGCTGAAGATGGCAAAGTTCACGCCATCGCCCCTCACGTGCGCCCCCAGGGGAAGGGGCACGCCGGAGCGGGTAGATTGAACTTCGCACAGACTCAGCAGCCGTTCTAATTCCGTCAGGGAAGTGGATTGCGCGATTTTCGCGTCTGCTGCCGCCGCTCGGTGTTTTTGAGTGGTTGCCTTCACCAGACCTGTCCTTGTCTCATGATAGACGCTCTTGTGGTCCTCGCACGAGCCGCCAATCGGCCGTCTTGCCCGTATTCGCATTACAGAACTGCCGGTGATCTTGATCACCACGCATCCGAAAAACCCTGGGTAGAAAGTTAGCAATTCCCATCTGGTGCGAAGTTTTCTCGCCTGTGTCAAGGCGTAAGCATGGCAAGGAAACGCCTCAAATCGGACAAATTACAGCACCAGGTCGAAAGGTCGGAAAAACAGTAGTAGAAACTGGTGTCCCTTCCCGGCCCTAGGGCGGCTCAGTATAATTCAAGTGGACGACCGAAGCCGAAGCTGACGCTGACTTCGAAAGCATCCGTGCTGAGAGTGAGAGAAAATGCTCTTAGATCCAGCACCTGCGACGCAGTCAACTACCCCGCACAAGAGGCCCATCCACAGGACTACTTATCGAGTTCGCATTGCCGTGCTCTTTGCGGTGCTCACCGGCGTTTTTGCCCTCGCCCAAAGCGATGAAGATAGTTTTCGTCAGCAGCGCGACGAGATGGTGCGTACGCAAATTGCTGCGTCACGCTGGGGCGGAGCAGAAGGCGTACGCGACGCGCGTGTAATCGAAGCCTTTCGGGAGACACCGCGGCACCGCTTTGCGCCAGCGGCACTGTCGTCCCACGCCTACGAAGACCGCCCTCTGCCGATCGGCTATGGGCAGACCATCTCACAGCCCTACATCGTGGCCAAAATGACGGAGCTATTGGAGCCCAAGAAAAACTACCGAGCACTGGAAATCGGCACAGGGTCCGGCTATCAGGCTGCCATACTGTCTCGGCTGGTGGCAGACGTCTACACTATCGAGATCGTGGAGCCGCTAGGCGTGGCCGCTCGGAAGCGCCTCGCTGATCTGGGATACAGAAATGTTGAAGTGCGAATCGAGGACGGTTACTTTGGCTGGCCGGAGAAAGCGCCTTTCGACTGCATCGTGGTAACAGCTGCGGCGAGTCATATCCCGCCGCCGCTGATCGAGCAGCTCAAGCCCGGCGGGCGGATGGTGATCCCGGTTGGAAACCCCTTCCAAACGCAAAGGCTCGTGCTGATAACCAAGGGTATAAGAGGCTCGCGCGACATCCGAGTCCAGGACATCATGCCGGTGAGGTTCGTGCCTCTTCTCTCGGGATCGCGCGGACAGTAATACGACAACGTAGACCGCACGCTGTGCCGATGCGGCCTCCAACAAGCCGCGGGCGTTAATCTGTTTTCCATCCGCGGATTCGTCATTCTCAGTATGAGGCGCCGGGAGCTAGTGCTTCTTCTGATATCGGCAGCTGTGCTGGCGGATGAGGTGGTCCTGGTACGCGCGTTCTCTATCGGCCTATGGCACCACTTTGCCTACATGGTGATTTCGGTCGCGCTGCTCGGCTTCGGCGCGAGCGGCACGCTGCTGGCGGTGCTAGGACGACGGAAAACGTCGCTCGACCAGGTTGGTGGAGCAGGCTGGCTGGCCGCCTCCGCTGTGTTGTTCGCAGTAACTTTTCCGCTGGCGTTTGCGCTGCTGCAGAAGATTCCCTTCGATCCGTTCCTCATCGTCTGGGACCGGCGCCAATTGCTTTACCTGGGTTGCTATTACCTGGTCATGTTTGTACCGTTCTTTTCGGCGGCCACGGTGATTGGTCTGGCGCTGATCACCAAATCCGAAGAAAGCCCGCGACTTTATTTCTACAACTTAGTGGGCTCGGCGGCAGGCGCGGCGCTGGCCGTAAGCCTCTTGGAGATCGCGCCAGTCGAGCAAACCGTCCTGGCCGTGGCCGCACTGGCACAGGCCGCCGCCCTCCTCGCTCTGCTCGAAGTAGTGACATCGCCCACAGCACCGCGTGCTCGGCAACTCGCGGCAGTCGCCGTTCTGGCCATGCTGGGGATGACACTCTACTTCACGGCACGTCCACCCGTACTGAGGCTCTCGCAGTATAAGGGCCTGAGCTATGCACTGAACCTTCCGGGAGCGCGCCTGCTGGCCACGCGTTCCAGTGCGATTGGGCGTATCGATGTAGTTGAAAGTCCCGCCATCCGGCAGGCGCCGGGGCTATCTTTGGTGACCCCGCAAGAAGCGGCCATTCCGCGCCAGCTTGGCTTTTTTGTGGATGCGGAAACAGCCGGGGCCATCACCGCATTCGACGGCAACACGAGCGCTCTCGGCTATCTCGACTGGATGAGCACGGCTGCCCCGTATTTCGCTCGGCCCGATTCACCGCGAGTGTGTGTCCTCGGAGCCGGCGGCGGTGCGAACGTTCTTCTGGCACTGCGTCACGATGCCCGACATGTGGATGCAGTCGAATTAGACCCCAATGTCGTACGCCTGCTTCGCGAAACCCTCCGCAACTTCAGTGGTTCGCTCTACAACCGCGCCAACGTCCACGTCCATGTCGCCGAGGGACGGGCCTTTCTGGAGTCTGCCAACGAGCAATGGGACGTAATCGATATTTCATTGGTGGACTCGTTTGCGGCCGCAGCGGTCGGCATAGGTGCCGTGAACGAGACTTACCTTTATACGCAGCAGGCGCTCACGGCCTATTTGCGGCACCTGCGTCCGCAAGGCGTTCTGGCGGTGACGCGGTGGATACGTACACCTCCGCGTGACGAAATTAAGCTTCTCGCCACAGCTGTCGCCGCACTGGAAGCGATGGGCCTACATCCAGCCGATCGGCTCGTCCTGGTGCGAAGCTGGGCAACCGCGACCCTTTTGCTCAAACGGGAGCCGTTTGCGGCGGCGGAACTGACTGCGCTGCGGCGCTGGGCTGAAGAACGTTTGTTCGACATTGCCTATTTCCCGGGCATGGCGGCCGGCGAGGGGAATCGCTTCAACCTGCTCGCGCAAGACTCGTACGCGGAAGCTGCCGATGCGCTCTTGGCCAGCGCCGCGCGACGCGAGGAGTTTTTCCGCGAATATCCATTTTTTGTGAGGCCCGCGACCGACGATCGCCCATATTTCTTCCATTTCTTCCGCTGGCGTTCTTTGCCGTTGATGTTCAGCACTGCTGGGTTCGCTTTTGTTCCATTTGTCGAGTGGGGGTACCTGATACTGGTGGCCACGCTGATTCAGTCCGCCGTGCTGGGTGGTCTTTTAATTCTGTTGCCCTTGGCTATGCTGCGACGCAAGGCTCCGGGCCATCCGCGCTCCGGGCCGGGCGCTCGGCTGTTGGTCCTAGCCTACTTCCTCGCTCTGGGGATCGGCTTCATGTTCGTGGAAATGGCACTGATCCAACGGCTAGTGTTCTTTCTGGCCAATCCTGTCTATGCAGTCGCGGTCGTGCTGGCGGGGCTGTTGCTCGTGTCGGGTCTGGGCAGTGGGTGGGCGGCCCGACTCGTCGCACAAGGGTACTCGATGAGCCGGCTTGCCTCAATGGCTGCGCTCGGAGTGGCGGTCATCGCCGCCGTCTACGCATTTGGATTGTACCCAGTTCTCCGGCCATTACTCGACTTGCCGCTCGCCGCGCGCGTGGCCGTGGCCTTCGCGGTCATGCTGCCATTTGCAACCATGGGCATGCTCTTTCCATTGGGGCTGCGTCACCTCGGTCGCGTCCATGCCGAGCTCTTACCTTGGGCTTGGGCCATCAACGGCTGCGCGTCCGTGGTGGCTACCTCGCTAGCAACACTGCTCGCGCTAGGGGCCGGACTGGCAGTTGTGCTGTTGGCCGCAGCAGCGTGCTATGTAGTTGCGGCGGTGGCGGCACGCCAGTGGGGCTTCTTCGCAGCCGACCAGCGGAGTCCGGATCGGAGCAGAATAATGTGCTCCTAGGTGACGCACGTTGCGCGCATGCGCCACGATCACTTCGTGTCCCAACTCGCTCAACAACCGGCTCACCCAGGGCGAATGCATTCCCGTTTCCAACGCGATCCGGCTCCGCGGCATGCCCCCGAACACCTCCTTCATGGCTTTCGGAGTTGTGCCCAGCCTTTGTTCCAGCCGCACTTCACCCGCTTCGTCAAACACGCAATACCAGCTCGATCGATCCCCGAGGTCCAGGCTGATCGTCAGTTTCCGATCTCGAAAATTCCTCGTCGCTTTTGCCGCTGCAGTGCCAACCTTCTTCATTGCCGGTCTCCTTTATCTCTTGCGCTTCGAGCGCGTCGATAACTTGGGAGCGTACAGCATCCCGTCGGAGACCGGCTTTCTCATCCCGTCTGAGTTCGACAGGTTATACTGGCGCAGATGACGATCAGCAAAGCGCCTGCCTGCTAAGCTTCGGTAGCGTGGTTCTACGCGCTGCGTCAGGTCAAGCGAGAGAAGGGACTATGTCCTTCCAGATTGCGAGCACCGCTTTTCCCGACGGCGGAATGATTCCCAAGAAGTTCACATGCGACGGACCCGACGTTTCCCCGCCGCTAAGCTGGACGCCAGCGCTTGCTGCGACACAGAGCTTTGCGTTGATCATGGACGATCCCGATGCGCCGGTCGGTACTTGGGTGCACTGGGTGCTATACAACCTCCCGGCAAACAGCAGAGAACTACCGGAGGGAGTGGAAAAACAGGAACAGCTTGCCAGCGGGGCGATACAAGGCCGCAATGATTTTCGCCGGATCGGCTATGGAGGTCCCTGTCCTCCACCAGGCACGCCCCACCGCTATTATTTCAAGCTCTATGCGCTCGACACAAAGCTCACCCTAAAGACCGGAGCTACCAAATCTGAACTCGAACGCGCCATGAAGAGTCATATCCTAGGCGAAACCGAACTCATGGGGCGGTATGGCCGTTGAGATGCCAGGGGACCGGCTAACTCCCCCTTGGTGCGGCGAACGTAGAGCAGGCACACTTCTTGTCATTCTGACCCTACGCTCTTTCCGTCTCTAATCGTTATGAGTGAAATGGCGTTGTTATATAAACAATCCGCTACAATCCCTGAGCCGACTCGATTTCTCCGGGGAGCACTTCTCGAAGTGCCCATTCGATGCGCCTCACGGCGTCCTGAACTGTTGACTGTTGTTTAGGGCCATCAAGACTGTAGGATGCGGCGGATATGACCTGCAAGGCATTGCGAACGTGGTGGTTCATCAGCCTGATGGTTCGTAACTTCTTCTCCACCTCACGCTGCCGCCAACGTTCATAAAGCAGAACCAGAAGGCCGGCAGCAATGCCCGACAGAATGTTGTCCGTCAACGCTAACAATCCGTGAACATTTTTCAGGGTTAGCCAGGCAGCCAATACGCCCCCGAGAGAAAACACACAAAAACCCACCACGAAGCTCTTGAGCGTTTTGCCCCAGTCGTTGTGCGCTTTAAGGGGATCTAATGTCATAAAGCCTCCCGGCTCAAACCGCGATGGCACCGAGGCCCGAAATTTAATGCCGCAAGAATGAGGGCGTCAAGTCTTTGACAGGAGTCCCACATCTTGGGTGCAATCTGATTCGACTCCCGCCGACCCTGTTCATTGTAGAAGGCTGGGTGTGTCGGCAAGACGGACCCTAAGAAGGGCAAGAGCGACGCGCCCTCAACTGGCGCAAAATCGCCCTATCACTCATTGCCCCCGATTCGACCAATTCTCAATGAGTTCTATCGCCTGTGGCTGTTGAAAAACTCCTTCCCGCGAAATTCGCAAGAATAAAATCGCGTCAGGATACCGTAGAACGACTTTCTCAGTTTTCCTAGACATTTCCATTCCCCATATTTCGGCTGTTTTGAGGAAAATGGACTTTTTCAACACCCACGCCTGTTATCGCCATTAATCTTTCCGGGTAAGCGTTTCCCCGGCACGACGAAGGGTCAAAGAAAAGCCGCCCGAAGTGATCGAGCGGCATAGAGGATTCGGCAATGCGACCATTCTCACTCCAAAAAACCCTTGATGAAATCCTGCGCTGACTCTGTGTCTAGGCGATATGACCACGTGACACCACTGCAGTTGTTGCCGGACCCCAACGTGGTCGTTGCAAGGATGGTGTTGGTGTTATCCCAAAGTGCTGGCCCACCCGAATCGCCAAAGCATGACCCGCCCTTGCCTTTCCCCGGGTTGTCAGTAAGTTTGATGAATTCGTCGGTGAGCACACTCCTGTCACAATGGTAGGCTACGGTGCCGTGGGGATAAGCAGGGGAAGGCCACCGGGCAAGGCGGGGCACGTGCGAACCGTCCCGGTTCCAGGCTGGGTGAAGTCCGAGCTAGAGGAGTGGCTGAGCGCAGCCGCTATCGATCGCGGGAAAGTGTTTCGTCGAGTCAACAAAGTTGGCAAGACGTGGGGAGATGGCATGATCGAAAAGGCGGTCTGGCACATCGTGAAAAACTCAGCGCAGTCGATCGGTGTTGCCAAGCTGGCGCCTCATGATCTGCGTCGAACCTGTGCTCGGCTCTGCCACGCTTCTGGCGGAGAAACTAGAGCAAATCCAATTCCTTCTGGGGCATGTCTCAGTGCAAACGACGGAACGCTATCTTGGCTGCAAGCAGCGGATACACTCCGCCGTGAATGACCGAATCGGCATTGGGCCCCTGCCATGAGTTGCAGGCTCCGGTCACAGGAAGGGCTGACAACCATCCAGCCGGAACCCTGTCAATGGGTGCATCACCCTGAAGTGACTCCCGCACAGGGCACCCGCGCTCTGGTCAAATGGGACACGCTTTATTCATAGCGGAGAGCTTCGGCGGGTGGCACGGTGATGGCGTGGCGGCCGGGCAGCAGGCAGGCGAGGAGTGCGCTGAGAGTTAGGAGCGCGGCGGCTACGAATAGACTGCCCACGCCAAAGGCGCTTTGCATCCAGTGGGCGAGGACGGCGCCGAGAAAGCTGTCAAAGGCAAGACCGATGACAATGCCCGCGGCCGCGCTGACGAGCGCGATGCGCGTGCCGACCCACAGGACGTGCGCGCGCGGCGCGCCGAGCGCCAGGCGGACGCCGAACTCCGTAGTGCGCTGCGCGACGCTGTAAGCGACGACGCTGAAGATGCCGACCAGCGCGAGCGCGAGCGCCATGGCAGAGAAGACGCCAAACAATATGGAGAAGAGCCGCTGGCGGCTGTACTGTGCGTCGCGCTCGATGGCTTCGTTGAGGGTGAAGGTGCCGTTGAAGCCGCCGTTGGAGATCTGCTGGTCGGAAGCGACGGATGCGATAGCAGCGCGGATGGAGTGCAGGTAGGTGAGCGGATCGCCCTCCGTGCGGACGAGGAACTGTACCCAGGCCCGCGTCGCAGCGGTGTACGGAATGTAAATGGCGGGGCCCACCGCCTTATCCACGCCGTCGTTGCGAGCATCGCCGACGACGCCGATGATCTCGCGCCAAGCCGTGCTTTGTGCAGAGACCACCTGATAGCTCATATGAGCCGTCAGTCCGGGAATGCGCAGTTGCCGCCCCAGAGCAGGGGACGAGGAGAGATAGCGCGTCGAGAATGCGTGATTGACGACGGCGATGAAGTCTCCGCGGCTGTTTTCATCCGCATTCCACACGCGGCCTTGCAGCAGCGGGATGCGAAGGGTTGCGAAATAGCGCTGGTCCACCAGCATCACGCGAGCTTGCGGCTGCTCGCTATCGCCACTTCCGTCGATGATGAACGAGCTCTGAACATCCGCATCGGGCGGCGTTGCGCCAATGCCCACCGCTACCGTGGAGACATGGGGAACGGATGCGATCTTCTGCCGGATCTGCTCGATATAGGCGGCGCGCGCTTCACGCGACTCGATGCGGCTCCACTCGTCCGGGTTCTGGACGTGGAGCGAGATGCCTATCTGCATGACGTTGGCGGGATCGTAGCCGAGGGGCATCTGCGTGAGCCGCAGAAAGCCGCGGATGGCAGTGCCCGCGGTGGCCATAAGAAGAAGCGTGAGCGCCACCTGCGCCGCTATGAGAACGCTCCAGCGATGCCTGACGGGAACAACGACAGAACCCGCCTGCCGGCCGGGCAGCGCGCGAGCGGGATCATTTCGCGAGAGACGCAATGCAGGGGCGAGACCGAAGAGGATGCCGCAGAACAGCGCGAGCGCGACGGAAAACGCGAGGACGGAAGCGTTTATGCGGATGACGGATTCGGCTGGAAAGGAGTCCGGGGACAGCAACAGAGGAAGCTGGGCAAGCCAGTACGACGCAGCCACGCCCAGGACGGCGCCCGTGCAGGAGATGACCAGCGCTTCGACGAGCAACTGGCGCACCATGCGCCAGCGGCTGGCGCCGATCACCGTGCGGATGGCAAGCTCGTGCTGGCGAGCGCGACCACGGGCGAGCAGAAGGATGGAGCAGTTGGCGCAGCCGATGATGAGCAGAAGGACGACACCGCCCAGCAGAAGCGCGAGCGTACGCCCCAGATTCTGCTGGTAAGGCACGATGATCGGCTGCATCCCGAGATGCCAGGCCAACGAGGCTACGGAATGGATTTTCATAATCTCGCGCACGATGGGCTCGAGCGCCCCGTTGGCGGCGGCCACTGTGACGTGCGGCCGCAGCTTGATCCACGGCAGGTAGGAGGCGGCGGGGCCGTTGGCAACAGCCCGCATGAGACTAGCCGGCAGATAAACATCGCCGACGCCGGTGGTGTCGCTGAATGCGAAACTGCGCGGCATGACCCCGATGATGGTGTAGGGGGCGTGATCGATATCCAGCGTTCGCCCGATGACGTGGGGATCGCCGTCGAAACGGCGCTGCCAAAAGCGGTAGTTCAGAACAACTACTGGGTGGCCTGCATCGAACGGCTCGATCATCCGGCCGAAAAGGGGGTGCACACCAAAGAAGGCCTCGGCATTCTCTGTGAGGTACACGCCCGAGATGTCTTCCGGCAACCCGTCGTTGGTGATCTCCAGATTCCCGTTGCTAAAGCCAAGCACCGACTCAACCGGGGCTGCAAGGCGCAGGTCATCCAACTGTGCCTCGCTAAGGGAAAACCCCTGAAACACGTCAGGATGTTGCGTTTTGACAAAGTGGGGGTTCATGATGCGGTCGGCGTCGGCGTATGGAAACGGGTGCAGTAGGACGGCATAGATGAGCGAGAACATCGCCGTAGTGGCGCCGATGCCGAGCGCCAGTGAGAGCACTGCGACGGCGGCGAAGCCAGGGTTGCGGCGCAGGGCGCGGAGGCCGTAGCGGATGTCTCCGCCTAACTCATCGAAGACGCGGAGGCCGATGGCGTCGCGGTAAATTTCGTTTTGCGCGATGGGCCGACCGAGATCGATGCGGGCTTTGCGGCGCGCTTCTTCTTCGGAGAGGCCCTGTCTGATTAAATCCTCCTGGTAGGCATCGAGGGTAGAACAAAACTCTTCTTCGACGTCGCTCTTCGTGCGTGGCGCAACGGAGTGCCAGAGCTTGCGGATTGCCGCGAGGAGACTCATATCTCGTGCGCTTTCTTATCGAGAATACCGGCGACAACAGCGGTCATGTCGGTCCATCTGTCGGTCTCGGCCTTGAGCTGACGCGTACCGGCAGCGGTGAGCGAGTAAAAGCGGGCGCGGCGATTGTTCTCCGACTCACCCCACTTGCCTTTGATCCAGCCCCGACGCTCAAGACGATAGATGGCGGTGTAGAAGGAACCCTGCAAGATTTCGAGGCGCTCGCCGGAGATCTGCTGGATGCGCAGCAGGATGCCATAGCCATGCAGCGGACCGAGCGAGACCGCCTTGAGGACCAGCATCTCGAGTGTGCCCTGCGGGAGTTCAACCGGTTTCGTCAAAGGCTCTCCCCTATCTGGGAAAGGAGAGTACACGCTCTCTCCTTTCCCGTCAAGGAGACTGCCATCCGGGCGATTGCGTCTTCGGCGGGTTCAGCTGATTCGCTCTCGAGGTCTGCGATTCCTTCATGTCAATGGTTGATAAATCGCCAAGTCACTCATTGACGTTGCGCTCGAAAACCGGATTCCTGGCGGATGACGGGCAAACAGGAAGGAATTCTGCTTAAGTTAGCGCTCATGGGGCTCAGCCCCCAGTGAAGCGATAGAATGCCTCTAGCCCTTTCCGATCTTACTTACTCCTAAGAAAGGGCGTGTCCTGTTCGTAAACCGCGCTCTCGCGACGATTGCACGGTTCCATTCGCCGAGAAAACTCACGCCGCTCAACAAAAAAAGCCGGGACCAAAATCGGTCCCGGCTCTAGTGTTGGCTGGTTGCCCGGATAAAATCGTTTGCGTCACAGGGGCTGAAGCCCCTTTTCTTTCCTCGATGCTGACGCGGCCCTAAAGGGCCGCTCTTCCACGTTCTTCTCACGCGGCCCCGAAGGGCCGCTCTTCCACATTTACGCGCTTCTCCGCGGACGCACCGTCAAATCCCGCACCTGGGTCAGAATGCTCGACATCTGCATTCCGTTCAGCTGCGAAACAAAGGGCAGCAACTCCGCGATAAACTGATCTTTCATCAGTTCGTTGACTTCTTCCTGGCGGCTGCGTTCGCCGCCGCTGAGCAGATCGGGCACAGTGACCTCCAGTGCACGCGCCAGCCGTTCCAGGGAAGACAGCGTAGGCGTGGCTTTCTCGTTTTCGATTTTGGAAACGTAGGTGCGCGGAACCGACATGCGTCCCGCCAGTTGGCGCTGGCTGAGCCCGTTGCGCAGGCGCAGGGAGCGGATGGAGGTCGCCAGGTTCAAATGCCCGCGGCCGTTGCCGGGCACGGGCATCATCAAGGGTGGCGCGACCAGGATAGGTTCGGGTTCAGGTTCCTCGTCCAGGGACGCGTGACAGCGTCGGCAATTATTATTGGAAGTACGGAACTGGACCAGCAGGCAGTGATCGCATCGTACGACTTCCCGTGAGTCTACCGGGGCAAGAGTCGTGGCCATCGGGTTGTGGGAGTGCCAGAGCGGGCTACTCCTCGCAGCCTAACTGCTAGGAACCATTGGGGGAGAGGTTCCGACTGCTTCGTCAATCTGCGGCATCTGCCCTGTGGAAGTCAAGGTTAAAATGCTAGAACCCCGCGAATTTTGCGGGCGAAACCTAAAGCAACACGGCAAGAACCCGGAGAAAACAGGCGAAGACCATGATTGATCGCGAATCTGCGTGGTGTTTACTAACTGAGTTCACCCAGTCAGAAAGTTTGCGCAAGCACGCGCTGGCCGTTGAGGCCTGCATGCGCGCCTGCGCCCGCAAATGGGGAAACGGTTCGGGCGAAGACGAGCACCTGTGGGGCATCGTCGGCCTGATTCACGACTTCGACTACGAGCGCTGGCCCACTCCCGAAGAGCATCCCTACAAGGGCAACGAAATTCTGAAAGAGCGTGGATACTCCGAGGAAATCCGTCGCGCCATCATGTCGCACGCAGAATACAGCGGCGTGAGCCGCGACACGCCCATGGAAAAGGCTCTCTTCGCGTGCGACGAGCTGGCCGGATTCATTACCGCTGTTGCGTTGATCAAGCCGGGCAGGTCGCTGGCCGAAGTCAACGCCAAGTCGGTACGAAAAAGGATGAAGGACAAAGCCTTCGCCCGCAAGGTGAATCGCGACGACATCATCGTTGGCGCCGCCGATCTGGGCGTTGACCTGGACGAGCACATTGCCTTCTGCATCGAAGCCATGAAGCCCATCGCGAAGGAACTTGGGTTGGACGGGAGCGCGGTGAAGCAAACGATCTAGGAACCTGGTTGGGTGCTCAACTCATTGTCGTCGTGCTCGATCAGCCGGTTTCGCGTCATCGGTGTGGCCTGCCTTGATCCTCTCGCTCCAAAAATAGCGTGCAAGGCTGACCTGTTTCGCCGATAATGCGTAGCTCTCCCCATGGATACGCCGCACAGCGACCTGGATGCTATCCGGCAGATTCTCGCCGACCTGACCACTCGGGTCTATGGCATCGAGCGCAGACTGCAGATGGATGCAGCCACGGTCGAACAGCGCCCGTCAGCGGCTGCGGAGACTCCGTTGCCCGCTCCCCCCGCCGAGAAACCGTTTGCTGCGGCGTCCGACAAGCCCGCGCCAGCGCTTCCCCCACCTCCCCACATTCCGCCTCGGCCTTCATCGGTTCTACGAGCTCAACCGGATCCCGACCTGGAATCGCGCATCGGTTCGCACTGGCTGAACCGCATCGGCATCGCGGCGCTGCTGATCGGAGTTTCCTATTTTCTGAAGTTTGCCTTTGACAACAACTGGATTGGCCCCGCCGGACGCGTAACTATCGGTTTGCTGGCCGGGATTGCGATGGTGGTGTGGAGCGAGCGATTTCGCAGCAAGGGCTACAAGGCCTTTTCTTACTCGCTCAAAGCGGTTGGCATCGGCGCGCTGTATCTATCCCTGTGGGCGGCTTTTCAGGTCTACAACCTCGTTCCCAGCGGCGTTGCTTTCGTTATGATGCTGGCGGTGACCGGCGCCACCGCTGCCATGGCCTTGGCGCAGGACACACATATCCTGGCCGCCTTCGCGCTGACCGGAGGTTTCAGCACGCCGTTGCTGCTCTCCACCGGCCAGAACCGGGAGATCGCGTTGTTCGCTTATGTGGCGATTCTCGATCTGGCCACGTTGGCCTTGGTGCGGTTCAAGCCCTGGCGGCGCCTGCTCGTCATGAGCTACGCGGGCACTCTATTGCTTTACATCGCGTGGTATTCCAGCTTCTACACCCGCAGCCAGCTCAATCTCACGCTCGCCTTTGCCACGCTGTTCTTCGCCATCTTCACGATTGCGCCGCTGATCACGCTGCAACCTGAAGGCGAGATACCGCTGTTCGCCTCGATCCCCTCCGTCCTAGCGTTCGTCAATGCCGGAGCGTACTTCCTGCAGGCCTACGCCATGATCGAGGAAGTCAACAAAACGTACATGGCCTGGTTTGCGCTCGGCTTGGCTGCGGTTTATATCTTTCTCAGCCGCCAAGTGCACTCCCGGGCGCTCACTCCCGGCGCTTCGGAGAGACTTCACTTTCTCCACCTCGCGGTTGCCATCGGCTTCATCACCGTCGCGATTCCCATCCGCCTGGATGCGCACTGGATCACCATCGGTTGGTTTGTCGAGGCTGGCGTGCTTCTGTGGGTGGCCAATCGCATCAAGTCCGATTTTCTGAATGTATTCGCACTTGGCGCGCTGGTTCTGGGTGTAGCGCGATTGCTGTTGATCGACAATTTCCACACGACGCAACTGCTTTTCAACCTGCGCATGGCAACATACGCGGTGGCGGTGGCTGTCCTTGGAGCCGTAGCCTGGTACGCCTCCAAACGCGAGGATGATTCCGCGCGTGCGGTTGCCGCGATCGCGGTCGTTGCTCTTAACGCTCTTGCCCTGATCGCGCTCAGCCGCGAAGTGGCCGATTATTATGCCCGGCAGATGGTTGCAATTGGGCCAATGCGATCGACATTCTCCGTGGATTTTCGCCGCATCGAGATCGAGCGCGACTTCACCTATTCCGCGCTGTGGATGGCTTACGGCGCCATGTTGATGATCGTCGGATTTCTGCGGCGCTCGGCTTTCGTTCGCTGGCAGGCTCTGCTGCTGATCGCCGCCACCGTCGGGAAGGTCTTCGTCTACGACGTCTCCCAACTCGATCGCGGCTACCGCATCGTCAGCTTCATCGTGCTCGGTGTGTTGCTGCTGGCAATTTCGTTTGTCTACCAACGGGACTGGCTGCAGCTTTCCGCCAAAAGCAGGGCGCAAGGGAAGGCAGAAGGGGGCTCCACGCTCGCATGAGGCCGGCCGCGTCATTCTTCTTTTTGCTTCTGGCTGTGGCGAGCGCCAATCCGCCTGAGCCGGCGATTCCGTATTTCAGCAATGTCCGCGACGTTCACGTCACGCAATTGGACCGGCAGAACTTCTTCATCGTCGACGAAGAACTCTGGGGCCACTCGCGTCCGGATCTCGGAGACCTGCGCTTGTATGACGGACAAGCGCCCGTCCAGTACGCGCTTTCGGAGCAGCGGGCCGGAATCTCTTCCGAAGAAGTAGAGGCGAAGATTCTCAATCTCGGCAGCGTTTCCGGGCACACTGAATTCGATCTCGATACCCAGGGCCTTGCCGAATATGATCGCATTCGCCTGCGTCTCGATGCCCGGGACTTTGTGGCCAAGGCATCCGTGTCTGGCGGCAGCGCGCCCGGAAACGCTTCCGAGGTCGAACTCGCTCCGTCGACGCTTTACGATTTCACCAAGGAGCAGCTCGGCTCCAACTCGTTTCTGAAACTGCCGCCCTCCAGTTTTCGTTACCTGCACATCCGACTGTCTCCCGGAATTTCTCCGCAACAAGTGAAAGGCGCGACCATCGCCAACCTGCGCGAACAGCAGGCTTCACGGACCAAAGTCGGATCTTGCGCGGCGCCCCAACAGAAGCGGCGCAAAACCGAAATCGCCTGCGATCTGCCGCCGAGAGTTCCTCTTAACCGAATCTTGTTTGGGATAGAACTCGCGCAAATGAACTTCCGCCGTACGGTCAGCGTCGAAGATGCCAAGGGCACGCAGGTCGCCAATGGCGAGATCAGCCGCGTGCGGGTGAATCGCGCGGGCACGCTCGTCACGGCCGAAGAATTAGCCGTGAATGTCAATTCCGTCAACGTCGATGGCAGGTCCGGCCAGCTGATCCTCACCATCGACAACGGGGACAATCCACCTCTCTCCATCCTCGCCGTCGATCCGCTTTCGCTCGAACGCCGCGTTTATTTTGATCCGCAAGGCAAGACCGCATTCAGGCTGTATTACGGAGACGAGAAACTCTCGGCGCCGGTTTACGACTATGCCCGGTTCTTTCACCTGGACGCGTCGCCCGCGGAAGCACAGTTAGGACCAGGCGCGCACAATGCGCAATACACGGGACGTCCCGACGATCGACCGTGGTCGGAGCGGCATATGGGGATTCTGTGGGCGGCCATGATTCTGGCTGTGCTGGCGCTGGCTGTTCTTGCGCTTCGGGGATTACGCACGGAACAACCGCGATAAAGGGTCAATGCCAGAACATATCGATTCGTCCAAACCTGTGCTAATATCTGCTGGCATTTCTGCGTCAGAAAAAGGGCCCTCCTGCAGAATGTGCGCCACAAATCTTCCTGATAGTTCGCACTTCTGCCGAGGTGCGAAGAGCCGGTGAGTATGCCGACGAATGGCACCACGCCACCCGTAGCCAAAGTTCTCTTAGGATGCAGCAAGTGCGGGGCGAGCCTGCCCGACGAGGCGCAGTTCTGTCTGAAATGTGGGAAGCCTGTAACCCTTCCGCCGAAATCCTCCGCTGTGGCGGAGGCTCTACCTCCGGAAGTCCGGCAGCCACGACGTACGCGCCCAATGATCGTGGGGATTCTGCTGGCCATGCTGGCTGGACTTATTCTTTGGGCCGGGATGAGCGACAGCCCGACCGCGCAGCAGGTGCAGGAGTTTGTCGGGTGGAAGCATGATCGGATTATTCTCGACGCTCCTTTTTCGGTCGGTCCGCATACCTTCCGCTATTACAAATTCGCTTTGCCCGAAGGGTTCGTGAACGTGGCCGTCGTCGGGCAGTTCACGTGCGCCGCTGACATCTCCAATGCCGGTAACCGCGGGGATACAACGAAGGCCAGGAATAAAGAGAAGGACCAAGACATCGACAACAACATCGAGGTCTATGTTCTCTCCGAACCCGCGTTTACCGTTTGGCAGAAGGGATACGCAACAAGTTCCCTCTACGAAAGTGGCAAAGTCGCCGAGGGCAGCGTGCAGGCGGACGTTCCGGCGGGCGCAGGCATTTATTATCTGGTCTTCAGCAACAAGTCTGCGCCGAAGACACCCAAGGCGGTTCACGCTACGGTCCTGCTGCGCTACAAGAGTTGGTTGCCAGAATGGTTTCGCCGCATGAAGGGATGGTTCCTGGACTGGATTGGGGCGTGAAAGGCGAGCAATTACAGAGGTCCTTCGCTTCGCTCAGGATGACAGTGTGGATTATGCCGCGAACTTGCAGCGCTACGCTAGCGCGTCGTCTCTTCGATTCCTGAAATCCAATCTGGACGCTTCAGTACTTCGCGCGGTTTGGGGCCGTCGGCGGCGCCGACGATGCCGTCTTGCTCCATGAGATCGATGAGGTGCGCGGCGCGGCCGTAGCCGATGCGCAAGCGCCGCTGCAGCAGGGAAGTGGAGGCCTTGCCGAACTCCACTACCAGCTTCACTGCATCGCCGTACATGGGATCGTCTTCGGCCTCGCCGTCTGGGCCAGCCTGTCCGTCGCTGCCTTCCGCTCCGGCTTCGCGCTCGCCTTTCGGGGCTTCGAGGAACTGTTGCTGATATTCCGCCAGACCTTGCGATTTCCAGAACTCGACCACGGCGGCGATTTCCTTTTCCGTAACAAATGGAGCGTGCAGCCGGTGCACACGTGCCGAACCCGATGGCAGATACAGCATGTCGCCTTTGCCGAGCAGGGCTTCGGCGCCGTTGGCGTCGAGAATGGTGCGCGAGTCAACCTTCGTGGCCACGCGGAACGAAACGCGGGCCGGGAAGTTCGCTTTGATCAATCCGGTGATCACGTCCACTGAAGGCCGCTGCGTGGCCAGCACCAGGTGAATGCCGACCGCACGCGCCATCTGCGCGAGACGCGTGATCGATTCTTCCACGTTGCTGGAATCGAGCATCATCAGATCGGCCAACTCGTCGATGATGATGACGATGTAGGGAATCGGTTTCTCGTCCGACTCTTCGTCGAAAAGACTCGGTGTACTGTTCTGATCGAATAGCCGGTTGTATTGATCGATGTTGCGGACGCCCTTGGCCGCGAGCAGCTTCAACCGGCGCTCCATCTCACGCACGGCGTTGCGCAGCGCATTGGCCGCGAGTTTCGGCTCGGTGATGATCGGCGTGTAAAGATGCGGAACGCCTTCGTAGTTGCCCAGTTCCAGCCGCTTCGGGTCAACGAGGATCAGGCGTACCTGATCGGGCGTCGCCTTGTACAGAATGGACATGATCATCGCGTTGATGGCGACGCTCTTTCCCGCGCCAGTGGAACCGGCGATCAACAGATGCGGCATTCCAGCCAAATCGGCGGTGACGATGCGGCCATTGATGTCTTTGCCCATGGCGATCGTCATCTTCGACTTCGAGCCCATGAACTCCTGCGACTCGATGTTTTCGCGCAGCCAGATGATTTCGCGCTGGCGGTTGGGAACTTGAATACCGACCGTGCTTTTGCCCGCCATGCGCTCGATCAGAATGCTCTCGGCTTTCAGCGCGAGGCAAAGATCGTCGCAAAGATTCGTGATGCGGCTGTACTTGATTCCGGCTTCCGGCTTGAACTCGAACGTGGTGACAACCGGTCCGGGATTGATTTGCGTGATTTGCCCGTGAATCTCGAACTCGGCGTATTTTTCGGTAAGAACCTGCGCCAGCAGTTTGAGTTCGTCGGCATCGACCTGCTGCTGTTCGTCGGGGCGCTGCAGCAGGCTGCTCGACGGCAACTTGTATCCGCCAGCAATGCGAGGCATCGTGGTCTTGGCTTTGTGTGCGCTGTCGGCGCGCTCGGTGACTTCAGGATCGCCGGCCGATTCCGCGGAAGTGTCCATCGCCAGAGGTTCGGCCAGGATTCCGCCGGTTGGCGCAGCTTTGGCCGTGTCCTCTTCGGCCATCATGCGCTCGATGCCGGTGCGACGCGGTTCGGACACGGCTGGACCTGGGGGCGTTGGCCGCGACGGGATCAACTGCGTCTTCACTACGGGCTTCGAGATCCGCCGCTGTTCCAGTTCTTTCTGCTGACGCCTTTTGACACGAGCCTGCTGCCAATCTCTGTAGCGGTTCCAGAGGGCGGTGACGAAGGCGAAGCGCGTCGGAGCCCAGACCTGAATCGCCGCGAACGAGAAAGCCGTCGAGAGATACAACGCAACCGCAAGCACGGTAGCGCAGACGATGTAAGCGCCAACCAGATTCAGATAGTGAATCAGCACGTCGCCGATGACGCGGCCGAGCAGGCCTTCGATGGGAATCACGTGCATCCAGCGCAGTTGTCCCGGCAGCAACGCCAGCATCGCAGGAACGAACATCACCAGCCAGATTCCGCCGAGGCTTTTCGCCAGCGGAGACTGCACCTTCATCGAACGGAACCAGCGCGCACCCAGCATTGCGGGGAAGATCACGAGGAGAAATGCGCCGATGCCGAAGAACTGCAGCATCATGTCGGCGGTGAAGGCGCCGACCACGCCGATCCAATTGCGCGCCGCGTGCGAGCTGGTCAGGACCGAGGCGCTGTTCCACGATGGATCGAGCGGAGAATACGAAACGAGCGCGAGGAAGAGGAGGAGAGCGGCGACGCACATCAGGAAGCCGATCAGCTCATTGAGCCGCCGGTTCCCGGTGGGAATGAAAATGCTTGCCAGATAATCCATGTGGGCGGATTTACACACCGAAGACACTATGTCCTCAGTGCCGTAATCGGCCAGAGCCCTTACATTATGCCAAGAAGACGGGGTTCCGGCAATCCGGGAAACAGGAGGTAGTACTCAAGTAGAGACGTTGCTTGCAACATCCTCAATCTACGTGCGTTGAGGCCGGGAAGAGACGTTGCGAGCAACGTCTCTACACCAGCCTTGATGCGAACGCCAGCAATAGCGCTCCCACAAGAATGCGGTAGATCGCAAACGGAGCGAAGCCGCGTCTGCGCACGTAGGCCATGAACCAGGCCACGGAGCCGTAAGCGACGATGAACGAGACGATGAATCCGATGGCGAGCACGATCCAGCCGTGCGCATCGATCTGAGAGACGCCTATAGGGTTCGCCGCTTTGCCGCTGAGCGATTTGAGGAGCGTGTAAATCGTGGCCGCAGCCATGGTCGGCATGGAGACGAAGAACGAGAACTCGAGAGCGGAAGCTCGCGACATACCTCCAACTTGGCCGCCTGCAATGGTCGACATGGAGCGGGACGTTCCTGGGAAGACCGCCGAAAAGATCTGGCAGAATCCGATCCAAATTGCCTGTGCCAAACTCATGTCTTCCATTTTCCAGGTGTGGATGCGGCTTCCGGTTGCGCCGGGACCAGCGGCTTCCGACTTCGAGTTTAAGGCATCGACCAGCCACATCACGATCCCGCCGATCAGCAGCGACCAGCCCATGATCGAAATATTTTCCAGGTGCTTGCCAATCACCTTGGTGAGTAAGAAGGAGGGAATCGCAGTGACCACGAACGCTACCGTGGTGAGACCGAGGGGATGGGTTAAAGCTGTGCGCTTCCCGCTGTCGCCGCGGGGAAACGTAGAAACAAACCTGTTGATGCGGCTCCAGAAATAAACGGGCAGACACAGGATTGCGCCGAGTTGGATGACGATGGAATACATCTTCCAGTAGCCGTCCGACAGGCTGATGTGCAGCAGCAATTCGGAGATGCGCAGGTGCGCGGTCGAACTGACCGGCAGGAACTCTGTGAGACCTTCGACAATGCCAAGGATCAGCGACAACAGGTAGTCGTTCAATCGTCCTCCGCGAAAAAAGTAAGGGAACAGTATCGCAGAAAAAGTTTACGCGAACGTTACGCTATCAGCGGGGCGGGCGGGGACGTCCGCCGGACAGCCGCCGGGACGGCGACGCTACTTTCAATCACTGGCGTTTCCGTAGGTCGGGACGCCTTGCCGGATGTAGAAGATCAGCATTTCGGCGCGGGTGGACCAATCGCTCTGGGCGTACTGGGTAATGATTTTTTGCGCCAAGGCGAGGGCGCGAGTCTTCGACTCCTCGGACTTTTTCTGGTTCGCCTCGGTCTTGTAGATTTCGATCAGCGCGGAACGGCGCCAGGCTGCATCGTACAGAGCTTCGGACGCGGAGGGCGACTGCTCGTGCTCTTTCGCGTACTTCTCGTACATGTCGGCTTCTTTGTCCGGGCACTTTGACGCGCTCTGCCAGTCGCCGCAGAGTTTGTTTTCGATGAGATGGAAGGCGGCCATGTCTGCCCATTTGGTGGTGGAAAATTTTTTCATCACCAACTTCATCCACTCTTCGTCGATTTGGCCGCGCATGTAGGATTCTCGCTCGCGGGCCGAGGGACGCGTCAGCACGTCGGCGCGCTCCATCTGCCAGCGAATGTCGGCGGCACGGTAGAGTCCTTCGGCAGCCAGCGGGGACGTCGGGAACAAATCGTAGACGCGGTAATAAAGGCGCATGGCGTCTTGCGCGGCATCGCGGCGTCCGCGGCGGCGGCTGGCCTGGTCTTCGGAGTCCGCGGCCTCGCCGAAAACAATTTTGTCTCCATTGGGAGTGGCCTGATTTACGAGGGCTTTGCTGGAGACCCATCCGGTGATGGTCTTCCCTTCGGAGTCCTCGTCGTCTTCGTCCTCGTCTTTCCTCGGTTCTCTGAGAATCGCTTCCACGTGAGACCAGTCGCGGCCGGCCTCGATGATGACGAGTTCGTGTCCGCGGCCAGCCTCGCCGAGTTTGGCGGCGTCGGTGCTGGGGGAGACGCGGATGGATTCCTCTTTGACGAGAGTGCCGCGTTGGGCTTGGGCGGCGGCGAAGGGTGTCGAAAAAAGGAGCGCGGCGGCGAGGGCAGCGAAGAAAATCGCCGGTTCCCGAAATAGGAACTTGATCTCCGAGGTGGGTACCCCCCCTCCGCCACGGTCTATTGGAATCATCGTCTTAGGGGAAAAATGAGAAAAAATCCTAGGGCTGCAATAGGTTGGGGGCAAAATCTTGTCAACAAAGGACTTAAGGCCGCTTTGTGGCGCCATTGTCATGGAATGTCCTGAGGTGCTACCAGAATCATCGTTCGGCGGGTTGAAGTCAAGGTCAATTGAACATGGGTTGACAGTGGATTCCGGCGGGCGCGTTTTGGGGTTGCAGAGTTTGTTTCTTTCGCCCCTTTCGGGGCTTGCTTCTCGTTTGCTGGTGACCCACAGCTTGCGCTGTGGGCTGCATTCTTTCGCCGCTTCGCGGCTGGGGATCGGCAGATCCAGTGTCCCGTTCGAAGGAAAACTCTTTCCGTTTTATGCGTCTCACATTTCTCTCTCGCTACGGAGTTCTTCCAGCATCTTTGGTTCGATGTTGCCGCCGGAGATGATCGCGACGTTTAGTTCTGTTTTCGGCAATTGATCGGCGCGGAAGAGGAAACCGGCGGTCGCGACGGCTCCGCTGGGTTCGGCGACTGTATCTGGATTTGCGGACAGAAGTTTCATTGCCTGTTGGATTTCGTCTTCGGTGACCGTGACGATGGCATCGACAAAACATTGCATGTGTTCGAAGTTGAGCGGGCCGACACTTTGCGTGCGCAGGCCGTCGGCGATGGTTCGCGAAACCTGTTCGGCGGGGAATTGAACGATCTTGCCGGAGCGCAGGCTGGCCTGGGCATCGGCGGCGAGTTCGGGTTCGACGCCGATCACGTGGACTTCGGGCCTGGTTAGTTTGATCGCGGCAGCTACGCCGCTGATCAGGCCACCGCCGCCGACGGGGGCAAAGACTGCTTCGACTTCCGGCAAGTCTTCGAGGATCTCGAGGCCGATGGTGCCTTGACCGGCGATGATCTTTTCGTCGTTGTAGGGAGGCACGATGATGTAGCCGTGCTGGGCGGCGAGTTCTTCGGCTTTGAGTTGGCGTTCGGTACCGCCGGGGCCTACGAGCACGATCTCGGCGCCCAAGGCGGCCGTCGCTTCGCGCTTGATTGCGGGCGCGTTATTGGGCATGACGATGACGGCTTTCACGCCCAATGCACGGGCGGCGTAGGCCACGCCTTGGGCGTGATTGCCGCTGGAGTAGGAGATGACTCCGCGTTTGCGCTCGTCTTCCGACAGGGAGGCGATTTTGTTGTAGGCTCCGCGGAGCTTGAAGGCGCCGATGGGCTGCTGGTTTTCGGGCTTGAGGAAGAGGCGTCGGGACGGGTCGGAGTGGTCGAATTCGATCAGGCGCGTGCGGGTCGTGATGCCGTGGAGGCGGGACTGGGCTTCTTTGAGATCTGACAGGCTGACGGTGTGCATGGGCTTTCAATATAGCGATTGACAGTTTAAGCCGATTTCACATTGTTGTGCTCGCGTCAGCCGGGCTTGCGCCCCGCGGACAGCCGAGGGCGGCTGTCCCCACATCTTCCCCAGAGTTTGGATTGACATCATGATGCCTCATTTGTTAGCATCATGATGTGCGAACCACTCTTTCTCTCGATGACGATGTAGCGCGTCTCTTGGATAAGGAGAGCCGACGGTCTGGTGCCTCGTTCAAAGAGGTGGTCAATCACTTTCTGCGTCTCGGATTGATGTTTTCGAAGCGACCAACCCGAAAGCCCTTCGTGGTCACCCCTCGAAAACTGGGGCTGCCTCGCGGTCTCAGTTACGACAACGTTGAGCAATTGCTGGATGCGCTGGAAGGACCGGCGCACCGGTGATCGTCCTGGATGCGAACATTCTTCTCTATGCCTACGACAGCGTGTCGCCTCAACACGCGACGGCTCGCGCCTGGATCGAGAGGGTGTTCTCCGGCGCCGATCCGGTTGGGCTGCCGTGGCAAACGGTCTCGGCGTTTCTGCGAATCATGACAAATCCGAGGTTACCCGGAGAGCGGTTCACGCTGGAAGAAGCCGTACAGGTTGTGGAAAGCTGGCTGGAGCAACCGAACGTCCGGCTGCTGGCTCCGGGAGACGATCATTGGGTGCTGTTTCGACAGATGATCGTCGAGGGACAAGCCTCAGGTGGTCTTGTCACCGACGCCCAATTGGCCGCTTTGACGATGGAATATGGCGGCGAACTTCACACTACAGACCGTGACTTCGCTCGCTTTCCAGGGCTCCGCTGGATCAACCCTATTAGGTAGAGGGACGCAACTCTTAGCAGTCCATCTTTTGGCAACCGTGATTTCGTCGAGTCGGTAAGAGAAAAGTCGGCGGCTTCGCCGTGCCCAGGATGCTTCACCTAGCTTATTCTGCCGGAGTATTCTAAGGGCCGCTTGAAGAAGCGACATTAAGTTCGCAGGGCGATGGAAAAGCAATGAGGATGAACCGGCAGGTTTGGGTGGCCGTCTTTGCATGGTTGCTTCTGTTGTTAGCGCCGATGGGCGTGGCGCAGGTTGCGCGCACAGCAGCTGCGCCTGCTGCGGTGAATCCGCATGCTACGCCCGAGGCGCGGGCGTTGCTGAAGTATTTGGATTCGATCTCGGGGAAATATACGATCACGGGGCAGCACAATTATCCGAACGAACAGTCGCGCTGGACCGACCGAACCTATGACTTGACGGGGAAGTATCCCGGATTGTTTGGGGCGGACTTCGGTTTTTCGGCGGGGGACGACAAGGATTCGATTGAGGGCCGGGCGGCGATGATCGCGGAGGTGGAGCGGCAGTACCGGAATGGAGCGGTCATTGCATTGACCTGGCATGCCGTGCGGCCGACGGAAGATGAGCCGGTGACGTTTCGCGACAGCGTGCAGGGACATTTGACCGATTTCGAGTGGAAGGAACTGCTGACGCCGGGGACGGGTTTGTATAAGCGCTGGTGCGCGCAGGTGGATGTGATTGCGGGATATCTGGCTCAGCTGCGGGATGCGCATGTGGCCGTGCTGTTTCGTCCTTATCACGAGATGAATGGGAATTGGTTTTGGTGGGGTGGGCGGCCGGGGAAAAACGGGTCGGCTGCGCTGTACCGGCAGATCTATGACCGGTTTGTGAATCATCACAAGCTGGACAACTTGGTGTGGGTGTGGAATGTGAACTCTCCGAGCGGGAATGCAGGCGCGTTTGCTGATTACTTCCCCGGCACCGAGTACGTGGATATGCCGAGCGTGGACAATTATGGCGAGTTCAAGCAGAGCTATTACGACGATGTGCTGTCATTGGCGGGAGAGAAGCCGGTGGCTTTGGCGGAAGTGGGAGGAGTCCCGAGTTTAGACGTGTTCAAGGCACAACCGAAGTGGGCTTATTTCATGGTGTGGGCTGGGCTCGCGGAAGTTCTGAATTCGACCGAAACGCTGCGGGAAGTTTTTGATGGTCCGAATCTGCTGAACCGCGGCGATCCGAGGCTGGCGGCAGGGATGGAGGCCATGCGGAAGACATCGGGAGAAGGGACTCCAGAGCCGGTGACGGCGCAGGCGTCTTCGGAGGCGAGGGCACTGCTGGCGCGGCTGTATAGCGTTTCCGGGAAGGGGGTGCTGAGCGGGCAGGAGAATGGTGCGCAGTCGGTTGCGGGATCGACCGGGCATGTGATGCAGGTGACGGAGAAGTCGCCCGCGATTTATGCGGCGGAACTGGGGATCACGAAAGAAGATGGGGTCGAGGTGGGTGGGGCGCGTCAGGCGATTGTCGAAGAGGCGAAGCGTCAATTCAAGAACCATGCCACGGTGAGCCTGAGTTGGCACGCTACGCGGCCTACCGACGACGAACCGGGCAGCCGGGAACAGAGTGTCGGCGGGCAATTGACAGACTTTGAATGGGACGAACTGCTGACGCCGGACACGGATTTATATAAACGCTGGTGTGCGCAAGTGGATGAAGCCGCCAAATATTTGAAACAGCTTCAAGAGGCGAAGGTCGCGGTGCTTTGGCGGCCTTATCCGGAGTGGAATGGGAAGAAATTCTGGTGGGCGGGTCGGAAAGGAGGACGGGGCGCGGCGGCGCTTTACCGGCAGCTATTCGATCGAATGGTGAATCATGATGGACTGCATAATCTGGTCTGGGTGTGGAGCGCGGATCCTCCGGGATTTGGGCCCAACGCGACAGGAGCGTATAACGACTATTTTCCGGGGCTACTTTATGTGGATGCGCTGGAGTTGAATCTGGAGAATTTCAATTCGCGTTTTCGCATGGATGCGTTTCTGGCGAGCGCGGGCGTGGGGAAGGGAAGGTGATTGGGGTGGAGTCGGCGGGGAAGATTCCGGATCCGGCGTTTTTTGCGCAGCAGACGGGTGGGTGTGGTTCGTGTTGCGGGCGGAAACGGCGGTTCTCGCAGGTGCACCTCCCGCGGACGCGCCGGATGCGGAGGGGTTGAGGAAATTGTATGGGGATCCGCGGGTGATTTCGCAGGACGCCGAGGGGCAGGGAACAACGCCTAGGTAGGAAGGCAAAGCCGTCGCCTTGCGCGGGCTCTCTCAGCGCGGTTTCAGCTGTGCCTACGGCACAGGTGTTGTTAATGGCTGGTTTCCCGCCACTGAAAGTGGCGGGCTATTTTCAGAGGTCCCTTCGGGACCGGGATGCCGATTTGCTTGGCCGGACAGTCGAGGCGGCTGTCTCTACGTGGAGGGATTAAATCTCCAGGATTACCGGCATGATTAGCGGGCGCTTTTGGGTTTGCTTGGAAATATAGCGCTTCAGGTCGGCGCGAATTTTTTCCTTGATGACTCCGTAGTCGGCTTTTTCTTCTTCGCTGGACTGGGCCAGCGTGTCTTCCACGATGCGCTTGGCGCCGTCCATCAGGCCGTTGTCTCCTGGGTTAAAGCCGCGTGTGACAATTTCAGGCGCGGTTTCCACCCGTCCGGTGAGCTTGTTGATGGCGATGATGGGGAGGACGATGCCGTCTTCGCTGAGGTGGCGGCGGTCTTTGATAATTAAATCTTCGACCACGTCGGTGCGGCTGCCGGAATCGATGCAGACGCGGCCCACGTTGACGCGTCCGGCTTTGCGCGCACCGAGTTCGTCGAATTCGAGAATGTCTCCACTTTCGATGAGCATGACTTTGCCGACCGAACTGTGCATGGCGCCAGCCATTTCGGCGTGCAACTTTAACTGGCGGTATTCGCCGTGGATGGGAATGAAATAGCGCGGCTTGACCAGATTGATGATGAGCTTGAGTTCTTCCTGGCTGGCGTGTCCGCTGACGTGGACGGGCGGCGAGGTTCCGTCTTCGTAGATGACGTGGGCTTCGCGGCGGAAGAGGTGATCGATCATCCGGTAGATGGTTTTTTCGTTGCCGGGGATGATGCGCGAGGAGAGGACGACGGTGTCGCCTTTTTCGATTTTGGCGTGCTTGTGGTTGTCGACGGCGGCGCGGGAGAGCGCGGACATGGGCTCGCCTTGCGTGCCGCTGATGAGGACGCAGACTTTTTCCGGCGGGAAGTTTTTCATCTCGCCGGGATTGATGACGAGGCCGTCGGGAATTTCGATGTAGCCGAGATCTTCGGCGATCTCGGCGGAATTGTTCATGGAACGGCCGAGGAAGGCGACTTTGCGGCCGTGCTCGTGAGCGAGTTGGACGGCCAGATTGATGCGGTGGATCGATGACGAGAAACAGGAAATGAACAGACGGCGCTTGGTGTGGGCGAAAACTTCGTCGAATTTGCGGCGCACTGCGCGCTCGCTGGGCGTGTATCCCTTGCGCTCGACGTTGGTTGAATCCTGAAACAGGGCGAGCACGCCACTCTTGCCATACTCGGCGAAGGTGTGCAGGTCGAAGAGTTTGTTGTCGGTGGGTGTGGGATCGACTTTGAAGTCGCCGGTGTGAATGACGACACCGAGCGGAGTGTGGATGGCGAGGGATACGCAGTCGACCAGGCTGTGCGTCACGTGAATGGGATGGATGGTGAAGGCGCCGGCCTTGAAGCGCTCGTTGGGACGCATTTCGCGCAAGTCGGCATCGTCGAGCAGGCCGTGCTCGTCAAGTTTGTCTTCGACGTACGCTAGCGTGAACTCGGTGCCCCAGACGGGGACTTTGAGTTCGGAGAGCATCCAGGGGAGCGCGCCGATGTGGTCTTCGTGGCCGTGGGTGAGGATGATTCCGCGGACGCGCTGACGGTTCTCGAGGAGATAGGAAATGTCGGGGACTACGATGTCGACGCCGAGAAGTTCGGCTTCGGGGAACATGAGTCCGGCGTCGATGACGATGATGTCGTCGCCCCAGCGGATGGCCATGCAGTTCATACCGAACTCGCCCAGGCCCCCGAGGGGGATAATCTGCAGTTTTCCAGTTGGCATGGAGTAAAGATGATGCTAGCACAGCGGGTCGTGTAGCGTACCGAGGACCGACGGAACAAATCGTGGACGGGGATTCGACTTTTCGCATCCGAGATTCAGGAATTACGGCGCATCGGCGCAATTCCCCCAGGGGCTAAAGCCCGCATCCTTTTGAGGTTTGATCGGCACGGCTGAAGCCGTGCCCTTCCCCAAACCCTTGTTGAGCGGCCGCTGGGTGGCTAGAAGCTGAGAGCTGAGAGCTGAGAGCTGAGAGCTGAGAGCTGAGAGCTGAGAGCTGAGAGCTGAGAGCTGAGAGCTGAGAGCTGAGAGCTGAGAGCTGAGAGCTGAGAGCTATCTCTCCCGATGGCTTTATGAGTCTGCGTGCGATAAGGTTGAAACGATGGGTGAGCAGGGAAAATCGTGGCTTCGGCGGCGGGTTGAGTCGGGGATGGTGAAGGGGCTGACACGCGCTTATTCGACAGTGCGCGTGGATCCGGGAAAATTTCTAATCCAATTGCGCGCGGGGTATCGCATGCCGATTAGCAGTTATCACGGCGTGTATTCGCTGGAGATCGGCGAGATCGATGCGGTGGCCGACTCGGTGATCCGGGCGGGGATGAAGATCGCGGCGGTCGAGGGCGCGGGATTCGGGTTGGGCGGGTTGATCACGATCGTTCCGGATCTGGGGATTCTTTCGGCGATCACGATGCGCACCATTCAGAAATTGAGCCTGGTTTACGGATTTGAGTTCAACACCGATGACGAGATCGCCGAGTTGTGGATTGCCGCGGCCAGCGCGGCCGGAGTTGACATAACCCGCGAGCTCCTGGAGAAAGAAGTAGTCAACAAATTTGTGCCGCGTGTCATCCAAAGAATAGCGGCGAAGGCCAGCGCGGAAGTGGTGGAGAAGTGGGCGGGTCGCGTGATTCCGCTGGCCAGTTCGGCGATTGGAGCGGGACTGAATTACTGGTTCGTGCGCGCCTGGGGCCATCGCGCCATGCTGCATTTCCGGCAGCGGCATCTGTTGCTAAGGCAGCAGGCGGCGTGGGCCGCGCAGAATCAAGCGAGTCTTCCGAGGGCCACGAGCTAGTACTCCGACGAATTCTTGCCGCGGCGGGCGGGGACGCCCGCCGGACAGCGCCGGGACGGCGGCGCTACTCTTCTCCGATCACTATGATTAAATAGTTAGAGATGCCTACCTTTTCCTGCTCAGCCATTCTTTTTGATCTGGACGGAGTTCTCGTCGACTCGACGCGCGCGGTGGACCGCGAGTGGCGGGAGTGGGCGCGGCGGAAGGGCGTCGATGGAGATGCCGTCATGGCGATTGCCCACGGAGTGCGCACGATTGAGGTGATCCAGCGCGTGGCGCCGCATCTTCAGGCCGAGGCGGAAGTAGAGGAATTGGAAAGCCGTGAGGCCGACCATCAGGATGGCGTGTGCGTGATGCCGGGCGCGGCGTCGCTCGTGCATTCGATTCCTGAAGGGCGGTGGGGCGTGGTCACGTCCGGGACGCGGTTGCTCGCGAGCGCGCGCTTGCGCTTCTGCGGATTGCCGGTACCGAAAGTTCTGGTGACGGCGGACGATGTGGCCAACGGGAAGCCGCATCCGGAGCCGTATTTGAAGGGGGCGGAGAGGCTGGGCTTCGATCCGGCGGACTGTCTGGTGATCGAGGATGCGCCGGCGGGGATTCAGTCGGCACGGGCGGGGGGGATGAAGGTTGTGGGGATTGCGAGCACGTATGCGGCGTCGAAGTTGGGGGAGGCCGATGGGGTGGTGGCGGAGCTCGCGCAGATTCATGTCGCGCGCGACGGGGCATCGAAATTAAATATCAGCGTCGTGTCCGCGAAAGCAGATTCCTCTCTTGTCTCGCCGCGCTAGGCGCGCGGCTACCCCCGCGTTCGGAATGACAAACTCTGGGGTGGGCGATGTTCATCGCAGCCAGTCTTCCAACTCAATTCCCCGGTCGGTTTTTTCGTCGCGGTACTTTACGATGACTGGGGTGTAGAGGGAGAGATGCCATTCTGCGGCGGCGCCTTTTTTTACGGCGCGCGAGCCGGGGACTACTACGGCATTTTCTGGAACTTCCAGCGGCGCGTCGGCCGTGGCGCGGTAGACTTCGCCGCGCACCAGGTCGTAGAGCGGCGTCGAGCGCGTGAGAATTGTGCCTGCACCGAGCACGGCGCGTGCCCGCACCAGCGTGCCTTCGTAAATTCCACAATTGCCTCCGACCAGCACGTCGTCTTCGATGATGACGGGGGCGGCGTTAATGGGCTCGAGAACTCCGCCGACTTGCGCGGCGGCGCTCAGATGAACGCGCTTGCCGATCTGCGCGCAGGAACCTACCAGGGCGTGCGAGTCGATCATGGTGCCTTCGTCGACGTAGGCGCCAACGTTGATGAACATGGGCGGCATGCAGATGACCGAGGGGGCGACGTAGGCTCCGGTGCGGACGGAGGAGCCGCCGGGGACGACGCGCACGCGATCGGCGGTGGTGAACTGGCGGGCAGGGAAGGTGTCTTTGTCGACGAACGAGAGGCCCGCGGTCATGTCGGCGAGTTCGCCGAGGCGGAAGCCCAGCAGGATGCCTTGTTTGACCCAGGGGTTGACGGTCCAGCGGTCTTCGAGTTTTTCGGCGGCGCGGATTTTTCCATGGGTGAGTTGGTCGCGGAATTCCAGGAAAGTACGGCGCGCGTCGGGGTCGTGCTCGACTTCGCCGAGGGAGGCGAGGCGCTCGATGGAGGATTTCAGGGAGGACATGAAGTGTTGATTGTTGATGCTGACTGTTGATTTGTCAAAGCGTGCGAGACCGAAGAAGCGCGTTCGTTTCCGAAAGCGGTTGCCTTGCTCGCGAGATCCTTCGCTCCGCCTGAAGAACGGCTACGCTCAGGATGACTCCCTCACGATGAAGTTCAATCAACAATCAGAGATCAACAATCAGCAATTTCTTACACGCATTTGCACTCACTGCGGATCAGGACGCCGGTCATGGTGTGGGCGGTTTCGCGGGCCTCGGCTAGCGTGGCGTAGGGGCCGTGCCAGCGGGCGTGATTGACGTTGTGGCCGGCGGGGCGACCTTTGCCGTGGCTGCATTGCCCGCAGGATCCGCGGTGCAGGACGATCTTGCGCGGGCCGGCGGCCCAGTTCTCGTAGATGAAAAATTCTGGGGCTTCGGTGGCGGGGGCGGCGGGCTTGGTGATTAATCCGACTTCGGTGGCGATTTTCTGCAGGCGGGAACGCGTGTCGCGGCGCATGGGCAGCAGAGGCAGGCGGTAGACTTCTTCGATTTTGCCCATCATGGCGAGGACTGCTTTTACCGGGAGTGGGCTCGACTCGATAAAGTTGGCTTGCATCAGCGGAAGATATTTGCGATGCAGGGTGCGGGCGGTGGCCCAGTCGTTCGAGAGCGCGGCGCGGGTGAGCGACGCCATCTCGTGCGGGATTTCGTTGGAGGCGACGGAGACAATGCCGACGCCGCCGAGGGAGATGACCGGAAGCGTGACTGCGTCGTCGCCGGAAAAGACCAGGAATGTTTCGGGGACCGAGTTGATGGCCTCGGCAATCTGGGTCATGTTGCCGCTGGCTTCCTTCACGCCAACGATATTTGGAATCTCGGCTAAGCGCGCCAGAGTCGCGGGTTCGAGGTTGGCGGCGGTGCGGCCGGGCACGTTGTAGAGAATGACGGGCTTGTCGCCGACGGCTTCGGCGATGGCTTTGAAATGGCGATACTGGCCTTCCTGCGTGGGTTTGTTGTAGTACGGCGAGGCGGTGAGGATGGCGTTGACTCCAGGCCGGGCGGCGATTTCTTTCGCCTTCTCGACCGCGTCGTGGGTGGAGTTGGAAGTGGCGCCCGCGACGATGGGGACGCGTCCGGCTGCGACTTCGATCGTCGCGTCGATTACGTACAGCCATTCGTCGTGGGTGAGAGTGGGAGTCTCGCCGGTGGTGCCGCAGGGTACCAGAAAATCAATGCCGGACTCGATCTGCCATGTGACTAGATTGCGCAGGGCAGCGTCGTCGATGGAGCCATCCTGATGAAAGGGAGTGACGAGGGCGGTGCCACAGCCACGGAGTTGCATAAGAATAGGATAGCGCGAGTGAGGGTGGAGGGAAACTCGGGCGAGCTCACAAACTGTCGAGCTTTCGCTCGACTGGACAGCCGAGGGCGGCTGTCCCCACACGGGGGTTGCTACAGCTTCCGCCAAACATCCTTGAAATCGTAGAAGCCTTTCTTCCCCGCCAGCCATTCTGCGGCGCGGACGGCGCCTACGGCGAAACCGCGGCGGGACTTGGCGTCGTGGCAGAGATAAATTCGGTCGGCGGGGGATTCGAGGACGATCTCGTGCAGGCCCACTACGTCGCCTTCGCGGAAGGATGTGATCTCTAGACCTTCGCGCTGGCCGCTAGCTTCGCGGATTACCTGCTGGATCGCGATCGCGGTGCCGGAGGGGGCGTCTTTCTTGTGGGCGTGGTGGCGCTCGAAGATCTGGCCGGAGTAATCGTGGCGCAGGGCGGCGGCTGCGGCGCGGGCGACGTCGAGAAAGAGATTTACGCCTACGGAGAAGTTGGCGGCGTAGAGGAATCCGGTTCCGTGGTGGTCGACCAGATTGCGGATGCGGGCGATCTCTTGGTACCAGCCGGTTGTGCCTACGACCATGTTTTTGCCAGCTTGCACGCAGGCTTCGACGTTGGCGAGGACGCAGTGGGGAGTGGTGAAATCGATGACGGCGTCGATATTGCGCAGCTTTTCTGTTGTGAGTGCGGCAGAGGCTGCGTTTTCTTTTGAGCCGGCTATGACGATGTGGTGCTTGCGCTCGGCGGCGACTTCTGCCACCAGCGATCCGGTTTTGCCGCGGCCTAAAAGAAGAAGGTTCATACTTTCAATCGCCCAAGCTTACCTCAGCGGCTGAAGCCGCGTGCTCTCTGGTGATCTAACGGCACGGCTTAAGCCGTGCCCTTCCCCCGTTCGCCTTCCCGGCTGCGCCTTCCCGTGTGCATCGTTACGCAAATACTTCCGGGTCCAGTTCGGAGAAGAACGTTTTGTGCAGGCGCTGGATTACGTCGGGGACTTCGTCTTCTTCGATCACGAAGGTCAGGTTGATTTCGGAGGCGCCTTGCGAGATCATGCGAATCTTTTTGTCGGCGAGTTCGCGGAAGACCAGGGCGGCAATTCCGGGCGTATTGCGCAGGTTTTCGCCTACCAGGCAGACAATGGCTTTGCGGCCTTCGTATTTGACGTCGGCGAGCTTGGCGAGATCGGCGGCCAGCGCGGGGATGGCCTGATTGGAATCCACCGTCAGAGAAACGCTGACTTCGGAAGTCGAGACGACATCGACGGCGACTTTGTGGCGGTCGAAGGCTTCGAAGATCGAGCGCAGGAATCCGTGGGCCAGAAGCATCCGGGGGGCGGCCACGTCGACGATGGTGATGCGCTTCTTGGCGGCGATGGCTTTGAAGATGTTTTTGCCTTGCGGGGCGCGCGTGGTAATGCGGGTGCCTTCGCAGGAGGGATTGCGCGAGTTCAGCACGTAGACGGGAATATTTTTCTGGATGGCGGGAAGCACCGTCGCGGGGTGCAGGACCTTCGCACCGAAGTAGGCGAGTTCGGCGGCTTCGTCGAAGCTGATGACTTTGATGCGGCGCGCTTCGGGACAAATTCTGGGATCGGTGGTGAGAATGCCGTTGACGTCGGTCCAGATCTCGATGCGGTCGGCGCCCAGGCCGGCGCCGATGATGGCGGCGGAAAAATCCGAGCCGCCTCGTCCGATGGTGGTGGTGATGCCGGCGCGATTGGCTCCGATGAAGCCGCCCATTACAGGCACCTGGCGGGCGCGCAGCAGGGGCTCAACCTTTTCCTGAAGCCTGGTGTTGGTTTCTTCGTACTGGGGAACTGCCTGCATGTAGGTACTGTCTGTGACCAGGACGTCGCGGGAGTCGACGTGGGCCCCGTTGAGGCCGCGGGCGGCGAAGGCGGCGGCGACGATTTTGCTGGAAAGCATTTCGCCGAAAGCGGCGACGTGGTCGGTGGTGCGGGGGGTGATTTCACCGACGGCGGAGATGCCGCGCAGGAGTTCGTCGAGCGACTCGAAATCGGTGCCCAGTTCGGAGTGGAATTCGGTGAAGCGCGCGGTGCCCAGTAGTTCGCTGGCGGTGTTGTAGTGGCGCTCCTGGAGCGAACGGCAGAGTTTGAGCGCGGTCTTGCGCTCGCCTTCGCCAGCGGCGCGAGCCATGGTGAGGAGCGTGTCGGTGACTTTGGCCATGGCGCTGACCACGACCACGGGATTTTGCGGCAGGCGGCCTTCGACGATGGAGGCGACGCGGTCGATGGCTTTGGCGTCTTCGACGGAAGTGCCGCCGAACTTCATAACGATCATGGGCGGGACTTCCTGGAGAAAGGTGAGACAGGGAATTGCCGCGGATCAGACATCCGACGTGCGCGGGCGAGACGCCCGCGCGACAGCCGCCGGGACGGCGGCGCTACGGTAGAACCGCTGCGACTCGTCATCCCATGTAGCCCTTGGCTTTCAGCAGTTCGGCGTTGAGGACGGCGGCTCCGGCGGCTCCACGGATGGTGTTGTGGGAGAGCACGGTGAATTTCCAGTCGAGCACGCCGCAGGGGCGGAGGCGGCCGACGGCCGTGGTCATGCCGGCGCCCATGTCGACGTTGAAACGAGGCTGGGGACGATCGGCGGCTTCGAGGTAGACCACGGGGCGTTCGGGGGCGCTGGGCAATTTCAATTCCTGCGGCTCGCTGCGATAGCTGTTCCACGCGGCGATGATTTCCTGCGACTTGGCTTTGGTCTTCAAGCGGATGGAAACGGATTCGGTGTGTCCGTCTTCGACGGCGACGCGGTTGCATTGCGCGCTCATGGCGAATGCGCCGGGAATGACCTTGGAGCCGTTGAGCTGGCCGAGCAGTTTCTTGGTTTCCTCCTCCATTTTTTCTTCTTCGTTGCGGATGAAGGGGATCACATTGCCTAGAATATCGAGCGAGGCTACGCCGGGATATCCCGCACCGCTGATGGCCTGCATGGTCACGGCCATGACGGTTTCGAGACCAAACTTCTGGTGGAGAGGCGCCAGAGCCAGCACGAGACCGATTGCGGAGCAGTTGGGATTGGTGACGACATAGCCGCCGGATTTCTTGCGCCAGGATTGTGCGTCGATGAGCTTGATGTGTCCGGCGTTGACTTCGGGGATCACGAGCGGCACGTCTTCCTGCATGCGCAGTGCGCTGGAGTTCGAGACCACGGCGCAGCCGGCATCGGCAAAGCGGGGCTCGAGTTCGGCGGCAATCGCGGAGTCGAGGGCGGCGAAAATAATCTTCGGCGCGCCTTCGGGCGTAGCGGGCGAGACCGTCATGGCGGCAACTGCGGGCGGAATCGGGGTCTTGAGACGCCAGCGCGCTGCCTCGGCATAGACCTTGCCTTCGGAACGGTCGGAAGCAGCCAGCCAGGCCACTTCGAACCAGGGGTGGTGCTCCAGCATCTGGATGAATCGTTGGCCGACGACGCCGGTGGCGCCGAGAATACCGATAGGAATTTTACGGTTCATAGAATACTTGGAATTCTATAACAGTCGAGGAAAAGCAGATTCCTCCGCCCCTCGCGTTCGCTCAGGGGCCGGAATGGCAACACCTTTTTCAGCTTTCTATGCGAGCACTGGGGCCGTGAGTAGCGAAAGGGGGACAACCTCCGCCAGGAGTCGGATTACTGCAGTATTTGCTGTGAATGCCGATAGGTGAGTCTGGAGGGATTCACATGCCCGAGCTACGGCAGAACTTTTTCACCAAGGAATGGGTCATCATCGCCACGGAACGGGCCAAGCGGCCCGAGGATCTGGCGACGCATCGCCCGGTGCAGCCGGTGCCAGCGTTTGTGGAAACCTGTCCTTTTTGTCCCGGCAACGAAAGCAAGACGCCGCCGGAGGTACTGCGGTCTCCCAGCAATGGCGAGCCTTGGGCGGTACGCGTGATTCCCAACAAGTTCGCGGCGTTGTCGAGCGAGGTTCAGCCCACGCGCAGCCTGCAGCACTTGCGGCGGCGGATCGATGGCTTCGGTTTTCACGAAGTTATCATCGACAGCCCGGACCACGCCTGCTGTATGGCCCTGTTGCCGGATGAGCACGTGGCCAGCATCCTGTGTGCTTATAAAGAACGGTACAACACGCTGAGCCTGGACCATCGCGTGAACCACATTACGATTTTCAAGAATCATGGAGCCGATGCCGGTGCGAGCCTGCAGCATCCGCACTCCCAGCTGATTGCGACGCCGGTAATCCCGAGTCAGGTCCGACATCGTTTGTTCGAGGCGCTACGCCACTATGACGATGCCGGGGAGTGCATGTTCTGCCACATGGTGGAGCGTGAGGTGGAAGACAAGACGCGGGTTGTGCTCAAGAGTGAGCGCTTCGTGGCGATGGAGGTGTTTGCTTCGCCCACGCCGTTTGCCACGCACATTTTCCCGCTGCGGCACATGGCGAGCTTTGGGGACATTTCGGAAATGGAAGTTGTCGATCTGGCACGCGTGCTGCGGACTTTGCTGGCGAAGATTTACGTGGGGCTGGAAAATCCTGACTTGAACTTCACGGTGCGAAGTGGTCCGGCGGAGTATGCCGGGGCACGGCACTTTCACTGGTATGTCAGCGTGATCCCGCGGCTAACGCGCGTGGCGGGGTTTGAGCTGGGATCGGGGATGTTCATTAACACGGTTCTGCCGGAAGCGGCGGCGGAGTTTTTGCGCAAGGTGGCGGTGGAGAAGGTGGCCGGGGCCGGAGCGGGACAGTAGCGGACGGAAGACTGGCGACTGGGGGACGACCCGCGCGTGCGCCTCCGAGTCCGTAGGTTTTCTTCCGCACCTCCGGGGCTTGCGCGTTTTTTCGATCGCCACCCACGTCTTACGCCGCGGGCTGCATTCTTGCGCCGCTTCGCGGCTGAAGCGCGGGGTCTTAACGACGAGTGCGGCTACGGACGATGGGTTTCCTGAGCTCGGAATGGATATTCGGAGAGAGGGCCGAATTTTTTCTTTTCGGTATAGAGGCGCCAGCGCCGCAGGACGATGCGCAGACTGGCCATCACGGGAATGGAAAGGTAGACGCCTAAGATGCCGGCGATTTCGCCTCCGGCCATCACGCCGAAGATGGCGGCCAGAGGATGCAGTTCCATGCTTTCGCCCATGATGCGAGGGGAAGAAACGTAGTCCTGAAGCAAGCGCCAGATACCGAGAAAGATGACCAGGATTAGCCAGTGTTTGTAGCTCATCAGTAGCGCCACGCCCACGATGACCAGGGCGGCGGCCAGCGGACCGACCACGGGGATGAACTCCAGCATTCCGCCCAGGGTGCCGAGAACCAGCGCGTAGGGGACTCCCATGATGCCGAGGAAGGCGGAGTACATCAGCAGAGTCAAGGCGGCGAGGGTCAACTGAGCGCGGATGAAATGGGCCAGCATCTGGTTGAGGTCATTGAGCACGTTTTCCAGAAACTCGCGCTGTGGCCGGGACTGGATGGTGGAGAGCAGGAAGTCGCTGAAAGAGCGGCCGTCTTTCAGAAAGAAGATGGAGAGAAGCGGCACCACGACGAACAACCAGGCCTGCTTGGCGACATCGGCAACCCGCAGCCCGATGCGTTGGGCCAGTTGAGTAATGTCGTCGCTGTGACTGGCCAGGAACGACTGTGCCAGGTCAGTAGACGTTCTTGTTCCAGCCATGTTCTATGCGGAGTTGATCCGCGATTTGACCAGAACTGAGTTGGGTCAACAGCGTGGGGAGGGACTGTCCCAGCCGCGCGCCTTCGCGCGTCACCTTGGGGCCGACCAACACAAAGAACACCACGACCAGCACAAGCAGTAGGCTGTAGATCACGGCGATAGCCCGTACGCGCCCGCGCAGCAGGCTTTCGAGACGATTTACCAGCGGGCTCATCAGGTAAGCGAAGAAGATGGCGAACAGAAAGGCAATCAGAGTGGCGCGAGTCACATAGAGAAAGCCCAGCGCCAGCGCAAACAGGAGCACCGTGACCAGAACCCGCGCCGTACGTGAGTCAGCCAGCAGCAATAAATTTTCCAGGGCGATCTCGATTCTGCCGCCGGGAAGGCACAGCGCTAGTCCCGGTCTACTTCGGTGTCATCGGCAGGAATCGCCACCCGTATGAGCTTAAACTGGTCGTGATCGTCCACCCAAAGGGCCCACTCAAAACTTTCACCGGACAGGTTGAGGCGCAGCAGTTCGCGCTCGGCACCGCGGACGGTGATTTTTTCTTTCCCCACAAGTTCCATTCGGACGCTGATCGAAGTATGTTCCTGGGGCACGAGAGCGCCGAAGGGAGCCGGGCCCTGCTGGCATTTCAGGTTGCCGCCCTCGGGCTTGCAATCGGCAGCCAGGTAGCGCCAGGCGAGCACTTCGCGGTGCACAAAGAAATTGTTATCGAGAATCGCGGTCGTGCTGGGCATCAGGAATGGCTGTTCGGCGGGCTTGCCGGTGCTCGCGGTCATCCTTTCTATCAGAAAATCGCTGCTCGGAGACACGCTCAGGGAACCGCCGGAGGACTGGCTCCATTCGTAGCGAAGCAACTCGCCGCTGGAAGTCATTTCCAGTTCCGACTTCTGGCTGACGGCCTCTGCGGCGGACGTTGCCTTGAGCTGTGATTTGATGATGCTGGCGCCGTTTTGCTGCTCGATCTTGAAGGTCTCGGTGGCGACTCGCTGCCCCTTGATGAAGACGCCGAACGAGCCGGAGTCGACGGTTTGCGCGGGAGCGGTTTTTGTTTTGTCTTTCTTGTCCGCCGCGTTTGCAGCGGGGAAGGCGGCCAAGGAAAAAGCCAGAATGAGAGCTGCGGCACGACGCATTCGTGTATCAAACTTCACTCGACTTCTCCTTGTTCCGTGCGCATTGCGATTTTTTTCAGGCCCAGCGTTTCCGTAATTTCGGCCACGATCATTTCCACCGTGCGGTTTCCGGTTTGAATCGTCAAGGACGCCTTGGAGTAGTCTCTGCGCCGCGCCTGGTAGAGGCTGCGAAACTCTTCCAGGCTGCGAAGCAAGGGACGTTCCGCTCCGGACTCGCCGGCCTGCGTGCAGCAGCGCCGCCACAATTCTTCCACGGGAGCGTCCAGAAAAACCGTCGGCAGGCTGGACGTCTTCAGCAGGGCGGTGTTTTCTTTCTGCACGAAAGCTCCTCCGCCGAGGGCCACGATTCGGGCTATTCCGCCGTGCAACTCTTCGAGCACTTGTTGCAGAGCTGCGTGCTCGGCCCGACGGAATTCGGATTCTCCGGAATCACGGAAAATCTCGGCTACGGTATGCCCTTCCCGCGCCTGGATGCGGTCATCGAGATCTTCAAAGACCCAATTCAGCCGTTGTCCGAGGACTCGGCCAACACTGCTTTTGCCGGCTCCCATGAAACCGACCAGAAAAACGGCGTTGCCCGGAAGACCGCGGGCCACGGTGGACGACCCTCTGGGTCGCATACGTATGCGCGGCGTCGCATTCACCGTTTTGCCAGAAGCCTTGGTCAAAAGTTAGCCGCTAGCTGCTGGCTCCTAGAGTGTGCACGTGGACAGAGGGATGTTGCAAGCAACGTCTCTGCTGCCCAGGAACTGGATTTCGCGGCTATTTTGCGGCGCGTTTTCTTAGATGGATTTTACCACTGAAGCTGCGCAGTACTACGGTCGATGAGACCGCGGCTCGGCCCATGGTACCCCAGAAGGCACTGCCCTCTTTGACGACGAACCAGGTATGGGTCCTGGGTTGGAGAGGAATGTCGTCGTGTACTTCACCGCGCACGGAGCGGGCACTCACATCGGCGGAAGTAGAGTCCGGAACCGTGGCTTCGATGTTGCCGCTGTGGCTGGTCAGGCGGTATTCGCCGCGGTCGCCAAAGTCGCCGGTGTAGTTGATGCTGCCGCTGGTTGAAATTACCTGCACCAGGGGTCCGGTGACGCCGTTGAGCGTGACTTCGCCGCTCAAGGAGTCAACTTCGACATGGCCGTCCTGCACATTGGTGAGGGTGACGGGACCATTCAGGGTTTTCACCCGCACGTGGGCGCTGGTAATGTCGCGGATCTCGACGGTGGCGGCGGCGCCTTCCAGAGTTACATCTCCGTGAAGCCTCTCAGCCCGCAGAGGACCGGTGCTGGAGTGCAAGGTGATGCTGGCGTCGGCGGGCACGAGGATTTCGTAATCCACGCGTCCGGATTGCGCATCAGCGCCCGGCAGCAGGTGGGACTGGACCTCGACGCGATTGCCGACCAGGTTCTTGTCGACTTCGACTTTGTCCGAATAAAGCGACACGTCAATCACGACGACGTTGCCGGTAGAGGGTTTGACCGAAATCGAGCCGTAGGGGTTGTTGACGGAAACTCCGGCCTTGGGACCTACGTTAAAGCGATATTCCTTGTGGTTCTCGGCGACTAGAGTCCCGGCCAGCATCGCGCCGATTGCGACAAGTTGGATTATGCGCCCGCTCATTAAAACTCCCCCCGAAAGCCCGTGTCGGTCCGCGCAGCGCAGAAGCCGGCGGTCGAGAATTGCGTACATTATGGCAGAGAACGATCCATAGCTAGCTCAAAAAGCATAGCCTTTTGCTGATAGGCCTCCATCAGCGAGCGGCGGGCTTCGTCGTCGTTCGGATTCGCGGCGACCACGCTTTTCGCGTCCTGAATGTACTCGTTCACGCGGCGGAGATTGTCCGTGTACTGAGCCTGTAAGGCCGGCGACTGCTGGGCCACTTCCAGCAACAAGTCGTCGTCGTTCAAACCCGCAATCGCCAGATCCGAAACAGCCGCAACCGGCGGTGTGCTGCTGGCCAGTTGGTGGGACAGCGAATGCTGGCGAACATATAAGCCCACGGTGATGAGCAAGGCAGCGGCGGCGGGGACCATCCATCGTGTCCAGCCCCAGCGACTGCTGAGGGAAGGCACGAGCGAGCGGTTTGCCCGCTGGGGGCGAATGATCCCCTCCTGCCGCAACGCACTTTCGATGGAATTCCAAACGCGGGGACTGGGTTCGTCAACCGCGTGCATTTCGGCCGCCGTGGAGGCAATGAGCATCAACTCGGTGACCAGAGCTGAACAGTTCGGACAGCTTTTCAGATGATCCCGCTGTTCGGCGCTTCTGCCGTCTTCGATCTCCGCCAGGCTCGCTTGCAATTCAACGCAATTCATACTGCTCTCCCAAGCCTCTGTCGAATCAGTGTACTGCCATTTCAAATCAGCTTGCGGCTCAGCCAAAGTTTACCGTCTTGTCCAGTCTGCGCTGGCTCCGTAACGTATAACTTAGATGCCTTTCCTGCTTCAACCGCGAACTCAGGATTTCTCGGCCGTTTCGGCCCGCTTCATCTTGAGCAGATCGCGGAGTTTCATGCGCGCTTTGTGCAGCTGCGACTTGCTGTTGCCGATGGAGCAACCCACGATCGTCGCGATTTCATTATGTTCGTAGCCTTCGACGTCGTGAAGGACAAAAATCGTGCGGTAGCCGGGAGGGAGATCATCGACTGCTTTCTGCAACTGCAGCCGGTCGATCGATCCGGCCAACGCCAAATCTTCAGCTCCGAAATCTTTCTTCGGCGTATCTTCTTCGCCAACCTGCGTGGTTTCTTCAAGCGAAACCACCGGAAGGCTTTTCTTTCGCAGGTGCATCAGCACCACATTCACTGACAGGCGATGCAGCCAAGTCGAAAATGCCGACTCGCCGCGGAACGTCCCAATCTTACGAAAGAGCTGCAGGAACGCTTCCTGGGTCAGATCTTCAGCTTCGGCAGTGTTCGCCGTCATCCGCAGACAGAGCGAGTACACGCGCCGTTTATGCTTGTCGTAGAGAGCCTGGAACGCCTGGGCGTCCCCTTGCTTGGCTCTTTCGATCAGTTCGGCTTCGTTCGAGTCGTTGCCCTGTCGCTGCACTGGGTCGGTCAAGTTGCCTTTTCCGCCCGCACCCCGTGAGATGCGGCTAACTATCTTTGCGTTGTATGGCTTGCGGGCCGTTTGCAATGAAACTAAGGTAATGTTTGTATTCAGAATATCAGAGCCAATCTACCGATCTTGGGATTCTACGATTGAGTGCCATGCCTGCGGAAATCCTTTGCCTACTCAGGGTTGAACAATCTCGGCTGTCGGAGCTATAAACCCGATTCCAAATTTAGAGTCGCGATCTTCGTAAATTGGTAAATTGGCCATCCACTTAGGCTGCACTTTTGGCCGTGGTAATCGTTTCTAACCCACGCCTGTGCGGCCCAGTTTCGCGGATGCGAAGAAGAATCGCGAGTGTCATCCCGACGAATCCGAGGATTGAGAAAATCCACATTCCCAAAGCATACCCGCCGGGATTATCGAGGCCAGCATGGGAGTAGTCATTGGCGCGCCCAATCAACAGATTTAACAGGAAAAATCCAATCTGCTGGATCAGGGTCATCAGCGCATACGCCGTCCCCAGCCGGGATTGGTCGACAATGTAGGCCACCGAAGGCCACATGACGGCAGGAATCAGCGAAAAGGCAATCCCCATCAGGGATACGGGAACGAACAATGAGATGTTGGTGTAGGCCATCAACAGGTAGACCGGCATGAGCAACAGCGACCCAAACATCATGAACCAAGCCCGCTTACCCACACGGTCGACGAGCAGGCCGAACAGGGGAGTGGCGATCATTGCGGAGAAGGGAAGCAGGCTGTTGAAGAACCCAGCCTGCTCATGCGATAACACGCGGATTGCTTCCGAAGCTGAGATCCCTCCATGGGCGGCGAGAATCTTGTTGGTGAAGAGGTCGATGGCGAATGTGCGGAACGGGAAAATGGCCGAATAGAAAGTGAAGCAGAGGCCGACGACCAGCCAGTAGGAACGGTTGTAACCGAACATTTCCATCAGCCCGCGCCAAATCTTGGCAAGGGCTTGCCCGGGCGACAATCCACGGATTCGAAAAATCTCCCCAAATTCTAGCTTGTCAATGGACCCGGCCTTCCCCAGTTCATAGTTCGCTTCTGCCTGGCTTTCGAGGAACCAATAGATCACGGCGGTGATCACGGCCAGGACTCCGGCCCCGACTGCGATCAGCAGCGGCCCCTGCCAACTCGCCGGACCGCCGGGTCCCTGCGGGTAGAACACCCGGTTCGCCCACGTAGGCGAATTATCGGCTGCCACCGACGCCAGGCGCGCGATCGTGAGGTTAATCCCGAAGGCAAAGCTGAGCTCTTTGCCTTTGAACCACTTGGCCAGAGCGGTTGTGACCGCTACGATCATCGACTCTGCCCCCAACCCGAGTACCGTCCTCCCAGCGATCATCACCGGGGCCCGTCCCCTCGCTGCCGTCAATGCCGCCCCCATTACGCAGAGGAAGGCGAACATCGTAATCGCCTTCTTGGTCCCGATCCGGTCGATGATGACACCGCCAATCAGAAGTGTCGCCACCGCAGCCACGCTGTAACTAGCGTTCAGCCAGCCAAACTGGGTGGCCGAGAATCCCAGGTGGTCAATAAAGATTCGTTCCAGCGGGTTGATGCTGTCGTAGATGTAATAGTTCCCCCCCATCGCCAAACTGATAAAGATGAGAACCGACCAGCGATAAAAGGCCGAAGGCTGGGGACGTATGTTGTCTGGCATCATTGCTCTTTTCTGAGCAGATTGAACTCCGGGGACGACGAGCAGAGAAGATTAGCAGAGAGAAGGTGCTGGATACCAACTGCGTCGCTGAGGTGAAATACTGTTCAACTACCCACATACCTCGCGTACAAACTCCGCGCCACCGCCGTGTCCGTAGTGCCCTTGATGATGGCGCGGCCGTCGGGGAAGAGAGTCATCTCGTAGTGGTCGTGCCAGAACTTCAGGACGAAATCGTTGTGGCGGACCACGCCGTGGGACTGGAGGCGGCGATCCATCTCGGCGAAGTCGATGGGGCGCTGGCGCTCATGGATTTGCACGGAATTCCTGCCGCACAGGGTGATGTGCGGGCGGCCCTCGCCGGCGAGGTGGATCAGATCGCGCGCTCCGCACGCGCGGCAGCCGGGGCGGGGTTTGGCGGCGGAGATTTCGGCGTGCTCATTCGTCCAGACGTCGAACGAAAGCAGCGTCCGCCGGAGGTGGGGAGCGTTCGGGCCACCGACCAGCAGTTTGAGCGCTTCGGTCGCCGCGACGGATGCTACGAGATTCACTGCCGAATTAAGAATTCCGGAAGTCTCGCAGGTTTCGACCATCCCGCGAGGCGAGTCAGGGAAAATGCAGGCCAGACAGGCGGTTCGACCGGGCAAGACGTTGAGGGTAACAGCGTAGCTTCCAACGGCGGCGGAATAAATCCAGGGAAGTGAGCGGTCCACGGCGTAGTCGTTGATCAGGTAACGAGTTTCGAAGTTGTCGGTGCCGTCGAGCAGGAGCGACATTCCTTCAAGCAAGGCTTCAATATTTGCGGGAACTAGATCTTCCACCTTCGGTTCAACCACAATCTGAGAGTTGAAGGCGGCTATCTTACGGGCGGCGGCAATGGCCTTGGGAAGAGACTCCGTAGCGTCGTTTTCATCGAACAGCGACTGGCGCTGCAGGTTGCTGGGCTCGACGTAGTCACGGTCGATGATGCGCAAAGTTCCGACGCCGGCGCGAGCCAGCAGCGTAGCCAAGGCGGAGCCGGTAGCGCCGCATCCGACGATCGCCACTCGCGCGGTGGCGAGTTTTTGCTGGCCTTCAGCGCCGATGCCAGGGAACAGGATCTGGCGAGAATAACGGTCGTCGATGGAGGGATTCCTCGGCGAACCCCCAAATCGTTCGTTCGGTTGCGTTTCCTGTGCCAAAGAGGTCACCAGTGTCAGGCTCTAAAACCTTTATTATAAGTGGCTAGCTTGCCGGTGGATGATGGCCAAAGCTGGGCTCGACTTGAAAGTCCGAGCCTGAACAGTTTGTACAACGACAGCCGGGCGCGTTCCATCGAAGTCAAGTAGCGCTCGGGCCCAAGGACACTATTTGCTGAAACGGTGCGCGACACTTCTGGCTGCGATGATCCTGCTCTGTTCTGGGGTCGTCGCGTCGGAGAATGCGTCGGAGACTGCAGCGCAGGCGGGCGGATCTTCTGCGTCCCAAGGGAACGCGTCAGGAGCAAATCCGTCTCCATCGTGCCCATCTGAGTTGAGTTCAGGTCAAGGGAGTGCGACCCAATCGAGTGCGACCGAATCGAATCCAACCCAATCTACTCCAACCCAGGCGAAACCTGAGCCCGCAGTTCCGCAAGAGGCACAACCACCGGCCATGTCCGTGATCTCCGGGTATGAGGGGAAGGTTGTCCAATCCATCCAGATTCCCGGCGTGGGGGAACAGGATCGCGAGCATATCCTGCAGTTGCTGCCGCAGAGAGTGGGAGAACCACTGGATCGTGGGCGCGTCCGCGACAGCATTCGCGCGCTCTATGCGACGGGGCGCTTTGCCGACATCCAGGCGGAGGTTGAACCATCGGGTGAGGGCGTAACACTCACGTTCACGACCTCGGCTAACTTTTTTGTGGGCGCGGTCACCGTGGAAGGCGCTCCGACGCGGCCTACTGCGAACCAGATCGTCAACGCGTCGAAGTTGCAATTGGGAGAACTTTATACGCAGGAAAAATTGGAGCGCGCGATCGAGAACGTTCGGCAATTGATGCAAGAGGACGGGTACTATCGTGCGCGAGTCACTGCCGAAAGCGTGTCGAACGCGTCCACCCAGCAGGTGGACATTCTCTTCCACATCAGTCGGGGTGAGCAGGCACGAGTGGGTCAAGTGAGGATCACTGGCACATCGGGCATGTCATCTTTGGAAGTGCAGGATATCGCTCACCTGAATCGGGGAGACCGGTTAACGTCGGCGCGGGTGAGCGGTTCGTTGCAACGGCTCCGCAAGAAATTCCAGAAGGAAGATCGCGCGTTGGCGCAGGTTTCCATTGCGGAGCAGCTCTACCATCCAGAGACCAATCGTGTCGACTTTACCTTCCAGCTCGATCCGGGACCGGTGGTAGTGATTTACGCGCGCGGTTACCACATCAGCCGCGGCGTCTTGAGGAGGGAAATCCCGGTCTACGAAGAGGACGCCGTGGATGACGATTTGCTGAACGAAGGAAAGCGGAACCTGCTCGACTACCTGCAGACGCGCGGCCACTTCGAAGCCAGGGTGGAGATTCTGAAGGAAACCGACGCCAAGACTTTGCGCGTGATCTATCAGATCGATCCCGGAGCTCTGCATAAGCTGGTTCTGGTGGAGATCACTGGAAACAAGGATTTTCTGGACACCGCGAAGCTGCGCTCGTACCTGCAGATTCAGCCGGCCAGCCGCTTCCTGAGCCATGGACGCTATAGCGAAGCCCTGCTCAAGAGCGACGTCGCGACTCTGGAAGGGCTCTACCGGTCCAGCGGATTCCGCCAGGTTCAGATACAAACCAAAGTGGACGACAATTATCAGGGGTCGGGGAACAAGCTGGCAGTTCACATCCACATCGAAGAAGGAGTCCGGACCCTCGTAGGCGAACTGCATGTTCTGGGCATCCAGAAGGTCGCAGCCAGCGAACTCCCAGAACTGAGCACACAGCCGGGCCAGCCTTATTCCGAACAGGATCTGGCGAACGATCGGGAGCGGATCCTTAATTTTTACTTCGATCATGGATTTCCGAATGCCACGTTGGAGATCACCACGAATCCTTCCGAACATCAGCCCAATCACGAAGACGTAACGTACACGGTTCAGGAGGGCGAGCGCTTCAGGGTCAGTCGCGTGATGGTTGCCGGAACCGAACACACGCGCGACTACGTGCTGAATCGAGAATTGCAAGTACATGAGGGAGAACCGCTGAGCCAGCAAGATCTCCTCAATTCGCAGACGCGGCTCTATGATCTTGGCATCTTCAGCCAGGTGGATACGGCGGTGCAGAACCCGCAGGGAACCGATCCACTGAAAAATGTACTGGTGCAGGTGCAGGAGGCCAAGCGCTACACCTTCACTTATGGAGTTGGATTGGAGTTCCAGACGGGTCAGCCGGCCGGGACGACGGCACCGCAAGGGACTACAGGAGTCAGCCCAAGAGTTGAGTTTGACGTGACACGGCTGAATGTCGGCGGGCGCAATCAGACCTTGACGTTCCAGTCCCACGTGGGAAGCTTGCAACAGCGTGGGCTGATTAGTTACACCATTCCGAAGCTCTTCGATAACGATAAGTTCAAGCTGATCTACACCGTTTTTTACGACAACAGTCTGGATGTGGCCACGTTCACCTCGCAGAGGCTTGAGGGGAAGATCGACCTGCGGCAGCAGTTCGGCAACTCCGGTGTTGAGCCCGGAACCCGCCCGGGACCCGATTCGATCACGTATCGTTTCGATTTCAGGACTGTGAAGGCCAGCCACTTCGCGGAAGGCTTTTCTCCTGGGGAAATCGCGCTGTTATCGCTTCCCGCTCGTGTTGGCGGTCCCGGCTTCACGTTCATCCACGACAAACGCGACAATCCTCTGGAGAGTACCAAAGGAGACTATTTCACGCTCGATGCCTTTGCCGCCTCCAGTTATTTTGGTTCACGATCCGAGACGTTGCAGTCCAGCCTACCCACAAACTTCGGCAGGGCTTTGGGGCAGTATTCGACCTACTACGCGTTTGGTGGCAAAGGTAAGCCCGAACATCAATTCGTGTTTGCCCGTTCGACCAGCATTGGGCTCGTGCAACCCTTTCGAGGTACACGGATTTTGCCTCCCGGTTCCTGCCCCCTGAACTCGGCGGGCGAGCCGACCTGTACAAACATTGCGACAATTCCCTTGCCGGAGCAATTTTTTGCCGGCGGCGGCAACTCTCATCGCGGATTTGGGTTAAATCAGGCAGGCCCTCGCGATCCCGATTCAGGCTTTCCAGTCGGCGGAACCGCGCTGTTCGTCAATAACCTGGAACTGCGCTTTCCCCAGACCACTCTGCCCTATCTCGGGGAAGGATTCGGCTTTGCCATTTTTCACGATATGGGGAATGTGTTCACGGCGCCGCATGACATGTTGAAGGGACTGATGCGCTGGCACCAGCCAGATCCCCATCAGTGCCTGTCCGGAGGTACAACGAACTCACAGTGTTATACCCAATTCAACAACTCCGGTTATGATTACACTTCGCATGCGGCCGGAGTGGGGGTACGTTACAAAACTCCAATCGGACCCTTGCGCTTTGACTTTGGATACAATCTGAATCCGACAAGCTACTTCCAGACGTTCTCGGTTACGGATCCGATCACCAAGAAAACGACGACTGTACTGGAGACCCAGCGGTTGCGGCATTTCAACGTATTTTTCAGCATAGGGCAGCCATTCTGATGGATAGAGTTCGTACAAGGAAGACGGTCGCAGTGCTGGCGCTAATCTTGTGGGTGAGCGTTTTGCTGCCGTCCGTTCGAGCCGGACAGGTGATCGACCGTATTGTCGCCACTGTCAACGGGCACATTATTCTGCAAAGCGACTGGGATGAAGCGCTTTCGTACGAGGCCCTGCTCAACGGCCGCCCGCTCAACCAATTCACGGACGATGATCGCCGGGCCGTCCTCGATCGCTTGATTGATCAAGAATTGCTTGGGGAGCAGATGAAATCCGCCTCGTTCCAGCGTGCTTCTGAGTCTGAGGCGGCGGCTCGTGTTGCGGAGGCGCGGAAGCAGTATCCGGAAGCGGCCACGGATGAGGGATGGAAGTTGGTCCTGGGCAGGTTCGGGCTGTCGGAAAAAGATCTGGTTGCGCATGTGCAGCAGCAGATCGATCTCATGCGACTGGTGGATGCTCACCTTCGTCCAGCGGTGCAGATTGATTCCAAGACCATCGAAGCGTATTACCGGGAGAAGTTCGTCCCGCAGTTGAAGCCCGCCATCGCGGCGGAAACCCCTCCGGCCGATGTCGCGGCCAAGATCCGCGAGTTGCTCACGCAAGAGAAGGTCAACGAATTGATGATTTCGTGGCTGCAATCCCTGCGCTCGGAAAGCAAAGTGAGTGTACCCGGCGCGACCGGGGCTGGGGATGGAGTGCAGACGCGGTGACGCAGCCCGCCGCCAGACCTCCGCGCTGGTGGAAATTTCTGCTTCTTGCCATTGCTGTCGGCGTGGTCTTTTTGCTGGCTGCTCTCTGGTACTCCACCACCGACTCTTTTCAGGCCTATGTGCGGAAGCGCGTGGTTGCCGAGGTGGAGCGGATTACCGGAGGGCGCACAGAAATTGGCAGTTTCCACGTTGTCCCTTTCCACATGCAGGTGGAAGTGCGCGATATTACCGTGCATGGGAAGGAAGCTCCTAGCGACGTTCCGCTGGCGCATGCGGACAGCCTGGTCGCGCAACTAAAAGTGATTTCGTTTCTGCGCACGGAGTTCGGTTTTTCCTCGGTGACTCTCGAACGTCCGGTGATTCACATCGCCATTGGGCCAGACGGTACCACGAATGTTTCCGCTCCGAAGCTGATCGGAAAGCCTTCGGAGAGCACCCCGATCGAGCAGTTGTTTGCGCTGTCCATTGATCATCTGTCGATGTGGAACGGCGAGATGCTGTGGGGGGACCGGAAAATTCCGCTGAACTTTGCCGTTCACGGCACCGACCTGCAGATGGACTACGAGTTTCTGCGCGGCCGCTATGAAGGCCACTTTAGCGTCGGCAAAGTCGATAGTGCGGTGGAGGATTTCCGTCCGTTCGCATGGATGACTACAGCCGATTTCAGCCTGGGAACGACGTTCGTTGATATCAAATTATTGCGGTGGAACTCGGGCCGTTCGTCTCTGGAGGCGAGCGGGCGCATCAGTGATTTCCGCAATCCTCACCTGGACGGAAGCTATGACGCACATGTCGATCTGGCCGAGGCCGCTGCGATTGCGCGCCGGCGCGACCTGCGCGAAGGTATCGCCGAGTTCAAAGGCAGCGGCCATTGGTCGCTCGAGGAGTTCACTAGCTCGGGGACTCTGGCGTTGCGCGACATAGGCTGGCAGAACGATCAGATTGCGGTCAAAAGAGCGAGTGCGACTTCGGATTACTCGGTGACGGACCAGCAGGTCAAGCTGTGGAAGCTGCAGGGAAAGTTGTTTGGCGGGATCTTCACGGGCGACGCGCAGGTGGACAACTGGCTGCACAGCCTACCACTGCCGCCTGCGGGCAGAGCGAAGAAGGGTAGGGAAGAACTTCCGGTAATTACTGCGGCTCGGCCTGCAGCCAAGAAGGGCGAAAGAACGAAGGTGCCGGGCATACAAAGCGGTGCGGTGCATCTTCGTCTGCGAGATGTTTCCGCCGGAGAGATGGCGGTGGCCCTGGATGTGCCTGCGCATCCCCTGCGCCAGTTTCACCCGGCAGGATTGGCCACTGGCACGATGGACGCTTTCTGGAAAGGATCGTACAAGGATGCTGAGGTCGGATTTGCAGTGGATGTGAACCCGCCGCCGAATCCCGCTAGGGGAGAATTGCCGGTGACGGCCCATCTCCAGGGTAAATATCGCGCCGGCAGCGACTCGCTGGAACTTACTCAGTTCAACTTGTCTACGCCGGCGTCGCGGGTTCAGGCTTCAGGGATTCTAGCGGCTACATCGACGCTCCACGTTTCCGTTTCGACTTCCGACCTTGAAGAATGGCGGCCGCTGGTGACGGCGCTGGGCGGTCCCACCAACCTGCCATTCCGGGTGGATGGGAATGCGACGTTTAACGGCGTAGCCGCAGGTACGTTCTCGGCGCCGACGGTGGCTGGCACGCTGGTCGCGGAAGACTTCGAGTTCGCGATGCCTGCAACGTCGCGCACACCCGAGCAACAGGTTCATTGGGATTCCCTTGCGGCCAGTATTCAATTCTCTTCAAACGACCTTGCGCTTCGCGGAGGCACGCTGCGACGTGGGGACACGAGCGCCGACTTCGATGTCAGCGCCGTGTTGCAAAAAGGGCAATTCAGCGAAAACAGCCCCTATACGGCGCGGGTGAACCTGCACAATGTGGACGTGGCGTCGACGGCGGCGCTGGCCGGCTTTGACTATCCGGTTTCCGGGACGGCGGACGTATCGGTTCAGATTGGAGGTACGCGGGCGCATCCCCGGGCGCAGGGACACATTCACGCAGCGAATGCCTCGGCGTATGGGGAAGCGATCGAGAAGTTCGACGCGGACCTTCGAATTGCCGGGAGCGAGACTGCTCTCAACAATATTCGCCTCACGCACGAGGATGCCTACGTTTCCGGCAGTGCCGCCTATACGCCGGCGACGCGCAGATTCCGGCTTGACCTGACCGGGAAAAATTTCGACGTATCGCGCATTCGCCAGATTCATCTGGATCGCTTGCCGGTGGGGGGGCGCGCCGATTTTACGCTGCAGGGGTCGGGCACGCTGGGTGCGCCGGTGATCAACGCCTCCGTTCACGTAAGCGACGTTACTCTCGACCACGAACTCGCAGGCAGACTGGATCTTGAGGCCACGACAAAGAACGGAGAACTGCGCCTGAGCGGGCATTCCCAATTTGCGCGCGGCAACCTCTCCATTGAGGGCAGCGTTGGAATGCACGGAGATTATCCCGCGAACATTTCGGCGCAGATGGATGGTGTCGATCTCGACGCCCTGTGGTGCGCCTATTTGGGCGGACAACTCACGGGACACTCCGCGGTTGGCGGTACCGTGACGATGCAGGGGCCTCTGCGTTATCCGCGGCAATGGACGCTCAATGGGAACGTGACCGACGTTGCGGTCGAAGTGGAATATGCCAAGCTCCACAATCAGGGTCCGGTACGTTTTACCTATGCGGACCAGACCGTTCACATTGAACCGGCGCACTTGGTGGGAGAGGGAACGGACGTCGTCGGACACGGGTCGATGCACTTCATGGGGTCGCGGGAACTGGACTTGTCGGCGGACGGGCAAGTTGACCTCAAGCTGCTGGGCAGCATGGTTCCGGATCTTACCGTTTCCGGTCTGACGATGATCCATATGACCTTGGGAGGCACGCTGACCGACCCGCTTCCCCGTGGCAGCATCGAGGTCAAAAACGGCGCAGCCAATTATGCCGGATTGCCCAGCGGGCTGAGCGAGATGAACGGCTCACTGTCGTTCACGCGGGATCGGATCCACATTGATCGGCTCACGGCTCGCACGGGCGGCGGAACGCTGGACTTGAAAGGCGACGCTACCAACTACAACCGGCAGTTCAATTTCAACCTCACGGCCGTGGGGAAAGAGGTGCGGCTGCGTTATCCGCCGGGAGTGAGCTCGACGGCGACCGCTGAATTGCACTGGGTGGGAAGCCGCTCCGCTTCGCTGGTTTCCGGCGACGTCATGGTCACGAAGCTGGCGGTGACGCCCGGCTTTGATTTTGGCTCGTATCTGGAGCGAAGCCGGCAGGCCGCGACGCTCGCACCGGCCAATTCGCCGCTGTACAACGTGAAGCTGGACGTCGCGGTACGTACGGCACCCGAGCTTCAGATGAAGACTGCGGTAGCGCGATTATCGGGGGATGCCGACCTGCGTCTGCGCGGTTCCGCGGCCCGCCCCAGCGTGCTTGGCCGCGCCGACATCCTGGAAGGGGATGCAACCTTCAACGGCATCAAGTTCCGGCTGGAGCGCGGCGATATTACGTTTGCGAATCCGGTGGCGATTGAACCCCAGGTCAACTTGCAGGCCACGACGCACGTGCGCAACTACGATCTCGACGTCACGGTTACGGGGACGCCCGAGCGCCTTGCGGTCAACTATCGCTCGGAGCCGCCTTTGCCCAAGTCGGACATCATCGCCCTGCTGGCACTGGGCCGCACCAGCGAGGAATCGGAGCAGTTGCAGGAGCAATCGGGCCAGGAAATGTTCACCAACGAGGCCACCAACCTGATCATCAACCAGGCGATCAACTCGACGGTGAGCAGCCGCATGCAAAAGCTCTTCGGAGTGAGCCGGATCAAGATCGATCCCCAGGGCCTGACCACGGAAACCAACCCCACGGCGAGGGGTCCACAGGTCACCATTGAACAGCAGTTCGCCAACAACCTCTCTCTCACGTACAGCACCAACGTCTCGCAGAGTTCGCAGCAGATCATTCAGGGCGAATACTACGTCAATCGCAATATTTCGGTGGTGGGCACGCGCGATCAGAACGGCGTGGTCAGCTTCGATGTCCGCGTGCGACGGCGCAAGAAATAGGGCGGAAGGTGAGAGAGCGGCTCTTTGGGGACGATGGTGACTGGCTAGACAAAGGAAAATAAGTCAGTAGAATCTTCCTGTTTCTTCAAGAGGTTCCGGAGATGCCAGACCCGCATAGACTCGGCCGTGAACTGCGAAACCTCCTTGCCAAGCCCCGCTATTCGTCGTTGCTCTTTAAGCAATGTGAAGCCAAGCAGAAGCCCGTAACGGCCGCGTCCCTGGCTGCCGAGGCGGTGGCGCGGATCATGAAGGATGCTCCTTTCGAAGGGGAAGTCACCGTTGAGGAACTTAAAGGCGGGCGGAACGTTGAACTTTATCGCGCTTACGATGGAATTGACCGAGCCATGACCCTCGGTGCCTTCTGGTGTGACAGGCCGCTGATTGAGAGCATCTGGTCGGCTACGGCAAAGGTATCGAATGGAGCACGCAAGGCAGCTTTCTTTGAGTTGCTCCGGTCTGCCATGTTTGTTCGGGTTGAATGGAACAGGATGACCGATATTGCCTGCATGTCGATTCGGGAGGGTAACTGGATTCCGGTTGTGAAAGGTAAGGGAAGCTGGCGGGCGTTGCGCACGCAGCCGGGACGGACGCCGGTCACTCCTGATATCCGGACCCAGGGGGATGTCATCGATCTCCTTCGGTGGATGCCGATCCCGGGTCCCCACCAGTATTTCGTGCCGTTGTTCAACGACATGTGGGTGAGTAAAGTTCCCAGTCTACGTCTTTCATGGCCGCTGTCGTCCTGACAGCTCACGCTGAGATATGGCGTGCGAGGATGAAATAGACTCTCCTCAGGTGTCAATCTGGTCGCGATCATTGCTGCCAGTTTCAATTGCCGATGACTGACCCCTCCGAAGCCGCACAGTTCTTGATCCAGCGCTCCCGCATGGTCGATTCCCAACTGCGCGAACGCGGCATTGGCGACGAACGTGTGCTCGACGCCATGTTGCGAGTGCCGCGTCACGAGTTCGCTCCTGAACAGTACACCGATCAGGCGTATGAAGATCATCCTTTGCCCATTGGCGAAGGGCAGACGATCTCTCAGCCTTACATCGTTGCCATCATGTTGGAAGCCTTGGTCCTTAAGCCGGCCGACAGAGTACTCGAGGTGGGCACGGGATCGGGATATGTGACGGCATTGCTCGCCGAACTGGCATCGCAGGTTTTTTCGGTGGAGCGCCATGCCGCGCTGGCGGATGCGGCCAGAGAGTTGCTCGGCCGTATGGGCTACACCAATGTGAAAGTGATTGTGGGCGACGGGAGTCAGGGCTTTGCCGAAGGTGCACCCTATGAGGCGATCATTGTTTCTGCTGCCGCCGCGGAAGTGCCGCGCGCTCTGCTCGAACAACTGGCAGAGGGGGGACGGATGATTATTCCTGTGGGTCCGGCCGATTCTCAGCAGTTGCAGCTGATTCGCATGGAAAATGGCCAGCCGCGGACTTCGTTGCATGAACTTTGCCGGTTTGTTCCATTGGTTGCGGGTGACGGGTATTAGGTCTTGGGTATTAGGTATTCGGCTTAGCCCCGTGGGATTGATCAGCTCGATGAGAGTTCGACTGAGCTCCGAAGCCTGATTCCCAGGACCCAACCCCAAGACGCTGCATTACAATTTACCAGTGCCCATCCTGCACAACCTGCGCGTGACGCTGGAGATGATCAAGTGGGAGCACTCTATCTTCGCGCTGCCGTTTGCGCTCTGCGGAGCTATGCTCGGGGCTGGCGGATTTCCTTCGGTGCACCAATTGGTGTGGATCGTGGTTGCCATGATAGCGGCGCGGTCCGCCGCGATGGCGTTCAACCGGTGGGCCGATGCTGCCATCGACGCCGCCAACCCGCGCACCAGCACTCGCGCTTTGCCTGCCGGGCATCTCACGCCCGGGTTTGTGGCTGCGTTCGTGATTGTTTCCAGCGCGATCTTCGTGCTAGCAGCGAGCCAACTGAATCGGCTGTCTCTGATGCTATCGCCGGTGGCTCTGGCTGTGTTGCTGCTTTACTCGTACACGAAGCGGGTGACGCGCTGGTCGCATCTGGTGCTGGGATTCGCGCTGGGCATTGCGCCGTCGGCGGCATGGATCGCGGTGCGAGGCTCTCTGGACCCGCGGATTCTGCTGCTTACGGTGGCCGTGACTTTCTGGGTGGGAGGTTTCGACGTTCTTTATGCCTGCCAGGATTTCGATTTCGATCGCGAGGCCGGGCTGCACTCCATTCCTCGGCATGCAGGCATTCGCGCCGCACTTTGGATCGCGCGCACGTTTCACGTGGTGATGGTGGGCCTGCTGGTCGTGCTGTTGATCGTGTTTGGGATGGGGAAGTTGGCAGCCTGTGGTGTCATCGCAGTGATTTTGTTGCTGCTCTACGAACATTCTTTAGTCCGGCCTAACGACTTGTCGAAGCTCAATGCTGCGTTCTTCACCATGAACGGCGTCATTTCGGTCCTGTTCTTTGTGTTTGTCGCGGGGGATTTGCTGCTGCGGAAATGACGGGCGAGCGTTTGTCCCTCCTTAATCCCTGCATTGCCGGATTACTCTTGTAACCACTCTGCGCCAAACCGGGTTGCCTTGGTTTCCGCTGCCCCCTAAACTTTTGAGTGCGAGCGATTTATTGAATCTAGGCTTGCGGTCCACTCGTGAGTGACAACCTCGAACCTTCTAAAGTGAACACCATCGACCGCAAGCTCGCGTTCAAGGTTGGCCTGACCGTGCTGCTCTTTGCGGCGATCCTCGCGCTTTCTCTAAATCGGCAGTTCTACAACGAGTCGATGGTCTCGGCCTTTCTTTCTCTCGCCCTGGCGAGCGCCCTACTCGTTCTGGGGATGATCCGGCGCTCCTGGGTCGATTTGCTCTTAGTTGTGACGGGCGGTCTTCTTTTGGCGGTCCTCGAGTATCGCGTCATGAGTTTCCATCCCGTGTTCATGGCGGGTTTTTCCTTTGTGGGCATGGCTGCCCTCTCGGTCTTGGGGACTCGCTCGATCTGGGCCGAAGGGAACGAGCGCAAGCTCCTGCTTTATGGGTTTCTTCCGGCGGTTCTATTTGTCGCTTCAGAATGGATGGCGACTACGCTTCTCGATGTCACCGAGGCTCTCCATCCGAAGACGTTCGACCTCTTCCTGTACTCTTTCGATTGCAGCTTGCGCGTGCAATTGAGTTTTCTGATGGGGCAGGTTTTCTGGAGGTGGCAATGGGTGCGTTTTATTTGCCTCGTCATCTACATCGCACTGCCCTTGCCTCTCGCCCTGGTCTATGCTGCGCACCTGCGCCGAAGAAAGGAAAATGCTCTTGCGGTCATGTTGGCCTTTCTGCTGACGGGCCCGCTCGGCGTTCTGTTTTACAACATGCTGCCGGCTTGCGGGCCGGTGCATGTCTTTGGCGCAGCGTTTCCCTGGCATCCGTTCTCCACGGCAGACGCGATGCGGATGAACGTAGCGCCCATCCTGCTCAAGGGTGCGCGCAACGCCATCCCGTCATTGCATATGGCCTGGGTGTTGCTCGTGTGGTGGAACTCCAAGGGCCTGCCGCGCTGGGTGCGGGCGATTGCGCTGATGTTCGTGGTGCTTACAGCGATGGCTACGCTGGGCACGGGTGAACACTATTTCATCGACCTGGTGGTAGCGTTCCCATTTTCTTTGATGGTGCAGGCACTGTGCTCCTATGCTCTGCCATTCCAAAGGGGACCGCGGCGGACGGCCTTTCTGTTCGGCACGTTTGCGACGTTGATGTGGCTGGCTTTGCTCAGCTTCACCACCAGCTTCTTCTGGAGTTCACCGGTGGTGCCTTGGGCAATGATTGTCGCGACCGTTGCGCCATCCATTGTCTTCTGGCATCGCCTCATGTGGGCCGGGACGCAACAGCAACCCGTTCGATGCCGTGGGGCCGCTGCCGGTGCGACCGCGTAAAGCGACTCGCAAACCTCATCCGATCTGCGCTATTAAACGCCGCCCGGACCTTTTGACCAAGGCGGAATCCATAGAGAGAGGAAACTCCCGGACGCCACTCACTCCAGATCAATTCGAGGGCAGCTCGTATGGATTGACCCGTAGAAGCATCAAAGTGCCGCTTTCAACCTTGACGTTCTTTTTCTCCGAACTCAAAACCGAACCCTGCGCCGGGCTCGGTGCGGGTTCAAGCTTCAAATTCGAGATTCCAACGACACCCTGCGTGTTCCCGGTAATGGGAGGGCGCACGCCGCCTTCCTGCGAAGCGCTGGTACCTTCTGCTGGCACGGCGTTGGGCACGGCGCTCGTCGAGGGCTGAGCTTGGCCCGCGCTACCCATGGGGCCGCCACGTCCGCCACCCACCGGGGATGAAGCGGCACTGCCACCGGTAGCGGGCTCAGGGGCTCCTTGATCATAGCCGCCGTTATTCGCATTGGTGTTCGGAGGAGCAATGACGGCTTGGATCGACATCGGCATAGACATTTCGCCAGTTTTCAACATCGCGCGGTCAAAAGCGATGCCGACTTGAGACTCTTTCTGTTCTTTACTTCGGGCCTGCGCCTCAGTGACGTGTCCCATCACCTTCGTGTCCTTGGGCACAATCACTTCGCCACTCTTTGTTTTCAAGTCCATGGTGACCTTGGCCACCACTTGATCGCCCGGCTTGGCCTTCTTGGCGTCAATGGTTTTTGTCAATTGGACCGGGATCACGCTTCCCGGGGCAATGCGACGCGGAATTGCAACCTGCCCTGCAATCCCAGCGGTGGAAGCGGGCGCATGCGTCGCCTGTGGAGGGTGTTGGGGCTGGGGTTGCGCCTGTTGCTGTTCCGAGGGCGCGCTCGGGTTCTGGGCGGACGGCGACTCGCTTTGGGCGAACGCAGCCGCACAGAGCACTGCTACGGTTAATAGCGTTACAGGTAGAAAAGTTCTCATCGACAGTCTCCTTCGTTTGCAATTTTCGATGAAGACGCAAAGAATTCGTCTCTTGTTTAGATGCATTTTCCGGACCAAGGGTGGGCAAGGAATCCTGGCCAGGCTCGACGATGTCTGCCGAGATTCTGCATGTCCGATCGGTTTTTGTATCGGCGGAATCAGCACTTCCAATGGCCGAATCGTGGTCTTCGGCATCGTCCTGCGATATTATCGAGAGGATGTCTGCCACACGCTCATCCCACGCCTTCCAGACTGACGACGTCCGTCTAGCGCCGATTCATGAGAAAGTCCTTGCCGGCAGACGGCTTGATGCCGACGATGCTCTTGCCCTGTACCGCACGGGCGACATTCTCGCCGTGGGCTGGATGGCCAACTCCGTGCGCGAGCGCATGCACGGCGACAAAACGTACTTCAACGTCAACCGCCATATCAATCCGACGAATGTTTGCGTGGCGGCGTGCCGCCTGTGCGCCTTCGGCCGTAAGAAGGACACGCCCGGCGCCTACACCATGGCGCTCGAAGAGGCTTTCGAAACCGCGGCCTCCGGATACACCGAGGCGGTCACGGAATTTCACATCGTTGGTGGATTGCATCCTGACCTGCCGTTTCAGTATTTCCTGGATCTCTGCTCCGGTCTGAAGCAGCGCTTTCCGCAAGTGCATCTCAAGGCGTTCACCATGGTCGAGGTCGCGTATCTGTCGAAGCGGGCGAAGCTCTCGATCCGCGAGACGCTGGAACAACTGAAAGCCTCGGGCGTGGACTCGCTGCCCGGCGGCGGCGCCGAGATTTTCGCCGACCGCGTGCGCCACATCATCTGCGACCACAAGATTGACGGCAGCGAGTGGCTCGAGACCGCCAAGCTGGCGCACCAGATCGGATTAAAGTCGAATGCGACCATGCTCTACGGGCACGTCGAAAACGATGAAGACCGCGTTGACCATCTCTTGAAGCTGCGCGCGCTGCAGGACGAGACTGGCGGCTTCCAGACTTTTATTCCGCTGGCCTTCCATCCGGACAACACGCCGTTGCAGCATCTTCCGAAAACCACCGGCATGCTCGACATCAAGCAGATCGCGGTCAGCCGGCTGGTGCTCGACAACTTCCCGCACATCAAATCGTACTGGCAGATGATGACCGCGAAAATCGCGCAGATTTCGCTGCGCTTCGGCGCCGACGACATGGACGGCACGGTGATCGAAGAGAAGATTTACCACGACGCCGGAGCGACCACCCCGCAAGGCATGTGCCGTGAAGAGTTGGAGCGGCTGATCCGCGCTGCCGGACGCGAGCCGATCGAGCGCGATACGCTCTACCGGCCGGTGACGCGGACGGAGACATCGGTCACGGTTGCGGTGTGAACCGGTTTTGGCGTCCCCATTCCTTGAAATCCCAAGGCACCGAAAGTCCACAGAGCCGCGCCCACGCGCGGCTCTCGTCTTACTTAGGAGACGGTTGTTCAGCAGTTAATTTATGCAGTTCGTCCGGTGAGGCGCTCAGCAGGTTCCGCAGCACCGCGACCTCGGCGATGATGCCCGCGTGCAGTGCGGGATCCACGTCGGGAGCGAACAGCGGGGAATGATTCGACGGCAGGTGCGTTCCGGCAGTCTTGGCCTCCGCGAACTTCTCGGGATCGGCTCCGCCGAGACTGAAGTAGAAACCGGGAACGCCCTGCTCGATGAAATAGGAGAAGTCTTCTGACGGCGTGATGGGCTCGGCGATCACAACTTTGTTTTTTCCGAGCGCTGCTTCGAGAGGCGCTTTGAGCCGCTCGGCAAGCGCTGGATTGTTATAGACCAAGTCCGTACCTTCGTAGTGCTCCACCAGAGGTCCGCGCGGGGCGCCGGCTGCGGCGGCCTCAGCGTTGGCAATGCGAGTGATGGCAGCAAGAATCTGCTTGCGCACGTCCTGCTTAAAAGTTCGCACCGTCAGCCCCATTTCCGCGTGATCGGGAATAATGTTGTTCTTGGTTCCAGCCTGAATATAGCCGACAGTCACCACGGCCATTTCGCCGGGTTTGACTTCGCGGGAGACAATGGTCTGCAGCGCGAGAATGGTGTGGGCCGCGATCACGATAGGATCGATGGCCGTGTGCGGCGCCGAGCCATGGCCGCCCTTGCCGTAAATCGTGATGCGCACGGAATCCGAATTGGTGTTGTAAATTCCGGGAGTGATTGCGGCCATGCCTGCGGGCAGTTCGTTGCCGACGTGGAGAGCCACCGCCACGTCCGGTTTGGGGAAGCGGGTGAACAGACCGTCGCGGATCATTCCTTCCGCGCCGCCGATGGTTTCCTCGGCGGGCTGGCCAATCAATATGAGCGTTCCATGCCAGGTGTTCTTGCTGCGCGCCATGATCTCGGCGGTGCCCAGAATAGCCGCCATGTGGAGATCGTGTCCGCAGGCGTGCATCACCGGAACGTCGCGTCCGGCTTCGTCTTTAGCGTGCACCTTGCTGGCGTAGGGAAGTCCGGTTTTCTCTTCCACGGGAAGCGCATCCAGTTCCGTGCGCAACATGATGGTTGGACCGGGTCCGTTCTTGAGAATGGCGACGACTCCTGTGCCGCCCACGTGTTCGGTGACGTCGTATCCGGCGCTGCGCCAGCGCTCTGCGAGCTTTGCCGCGGTTTGCGTTTCGTGCGCCGAAAGTTCGGGGTTCTGGTGCAGATCGAGGTAGAGCGCGTGCGCGTCAGGATAGACGCTGGCAACTTCTTTGGAAGATGGAGCTTGCGCGCAGGCGAGGGCGGTGAGCAATGCCAACAGCGGGAGTTTGGGACAGGTCATGGTCCCGGATCATACCTGCCCGTTCTGGAGTCTGCAAACCTGTGATCCAAAAACTATTTGGCTGCAACGATTTCCGGGATTAGACCATCCTAACGTTTGTAGGCAGTTCAATTCTCCACTTGCCTTTTTTCCACCGGGTGTACAATCGGCTTAGAAAGCACTTGGTTGCGCACTTCGTAGCAAGGCCGAGGCGCTATGAACGTTCACGTCAGCTACCGTCTTCATAAAATTCCTGCCGTAGAAAAAGATATCCAACATCAGATCGAAAAACTGCAAAAACGTCTGCAGGTTTTCCGTCCCGAACTCATCCACCTGAAGGGGGTAGTGGAGGAAATCTCGCCGCGCGAAGGGACCAGCGTTTCGCTGAATTTGCGCTTGCCCTCGGGCCAGATGGCGGTGCAGGTCTCCGCTCCGACGGCGGCGGCTGCGGTGAAGAGTGCGTTTGAGGATCTGCTGCAGCAGGTCAACAAGCACAAGGAAGTCCTGCGCGCGTCGCACAAGTGGCAGCGGGGAAAGCGTGGAGACAGCGCCCGGCCTGGAGCGGCGGTGCGCGAGGTCCCATTCGAAGAGACGTTGGCCGCCGTCTTTCCGCCAACGATTTCCGGAGACGATATCCGGTCTTATGTGAACGTCAATCTGTCGCGACTGGAGCGCTTTGTGGAGCGTGAAATCTACTTCCGCGAAGCGCAAGATTCGATCGCTCCGGACAGTATCTCGAAGGAAGAAGTGATTGATGAGACCATTGCTGCCGCCCTCGGCGATGGTCAGGAGAAGCCGGAGCGACTGGCGCTTGAGCCCTGGCTGTACAGGTTGGCGCTGGGAGCTTTGGACGAACTCTCTCGCGCCGACGAAAGCAATGGTCACGCCAGGCCTTTGGAAGACTCCGCGCGCCAGCGCAACGTCAAGGCGAGCGACGAACCGGAACTGCAATTTCATCAGCCTGACGAATCCATCACCGGAGCGACGGTGATTCCCGATGCGCGCGTTTCCACGCCGGAGCAGATCCTGGCATCGGACGAATTGTTGCGCCTGATTGCGTCGTCGCTGCGCGATCTGGGCTCGGGCCCGCGCGAAGCCTTCATTCTGCATGCGGTCGAAGGTTTTAGCGTGGATGAGATTGTGGCGATTACCGGCCTGCCGGCCGAGAGGGTACTCGCTTTCGTCTCTGCCGCACGCGACCACTTACGCAAAACGCCAGGGCTGGCCAAGCAGTTTCCGGGCCGGTTCGCTCCGACCGGCGTCGCTTAATCCAATTTCAAATTTGTGGGAGATTATCCATGAGTATTACCCGCGAACAAATCCGAGAGTTAGCTGAATTTCAGGATAAACAATCGTGTGCCCTCAGTTTTTATTTCCAGCTATCCACGCCGCGCAACAAAGCGCATAAAGAGGACGTGATTCTCGTTAAGGACCTGGCGCGCGAAGCTCTGCGCGGCCTGGAAAGCCAAGGCAGGAAGGAGTGCGCCCGCGCCGATATGGATCGTATCTTGCGCCTGTCGGGCGAGTTGCGCAGCAATGGGACCCACGCCAAGGCGGTGTTCGCCTGCGCCGCCCAAAACATCTGGCGTGAGTATGATTTGCCTACCAGTCTGCCGGCGACGCAACTTTTTGTGGACCGTCGTTTCCATCTCAAGCCGATCGCGCACCTGTTGGGCGCGCTTCCGTTGCTCGGCGTGGTGGTGGTCGATCGGCACCGCGCCCGCATCTTCGATCTTCGCCTTGGCGAGTTGACCGAGCGCGAGGACTTGTTCCATGCGCTGCCTCGCAGGGGCCGCAGCGACGGGTATGCGGGATATGATGGTGGCCATGCTCAGCGCCGAGTGGAGGACGAGGCTCGCCAGCATTTCAAGAATGTGGCCGAGTCGCTGAAATCTTTGCTGGAAAAAGGCGTGTTCGAAAAATGGATTCTTGCCTGCCAGGACGCGTGTCTGTCACTGCTGGAGCCGCAACTGCATTCCTACGTGAGTCAGGCGCTCATTGGCCGCTTCCGTGCGGATGTGAGTCGCGTTACTCACGATGAGATTCGCACCCACGCGCAGGAGATTGTGGAGCGGTGGCAAAGCGATCGCCGCCGCGAGCTGGTCGAGCTAGCGTTGGGCCAAGCGCTCAGCAACGGACGGGGCGTGACTGGGCTGCGCCGGGTTTTGCGCTCGCTGGAATTGGGAGAAGTGCAGACGCTCTTGTTGGGCGAAAACCTTCAGGGGCACGCCGTCGAATGTTCCGGATGCGGGCACATTGACGCCCACCTCGTCAGTTCCTGTCCGGCCTGTGGTAAGGCCACGCAGGAAATCGTCGATGTCGGCGAAGCCATTCTACCGTGGGTGATTCGCCGCGATATTGAAACGTTCTATGTTAAGGATGATCCGGAATTCGACAAGGTGGGCAACATTGCCGCGCTGCTGCGATACCGTTCGGAAAATGTGCAGCCGATCTCCACGGCCGTGGCGGATCAACTGGGAAAGGCAGGCGCAGCGTATCCTGGCCGGTTGCGGCGGTATGCCAGCCGGTGAAGATGCGGCATAGCTAAGCTGGAATTCGCAATATCGGGATGGCCCAAGGGCGTGGAGATATCCACGCCTTTTGTATTTTGCGCGCTGTGGAACGACTCTAACCCGAGCGTGAATCCATGTTGGCCTCGTGATATGCTTCCCGCTTCGCCCTGCAAAGCCATTCGTTCTCTTATGGAAGTAATTTTGTTCGCAAGCGGGCGTGATCAGGAGGATCTGTGACAGTCTCGCGCCGTGATTTCGTGAAGACGTCAGTGCTCGGAGCCGTCGCCGCCGGGGTAGGAGCGCAAGCTGCGATTCCCAAGGGGCTCGCCGAAAACCGCGGACAGGGCCACGCGTCGCAATCGGATTTCCCCAAGCGCCCGATCATTATCTGTGCCAACAACGGCTACGCCTATGTGGAAGCGGCGTATGCCTTCCTCAAAGGCGGAGGCGATACGCTCGATGCTGGCATCCGGGTAGTGAAGGGTCCGGAGGATGATCCCAACGACGATTCGGTGGGCTTGGGTGGTCTGCCAAACGAGGAAGGCGTGGTCGAACTGGATTCCTGCTGCATGCACGGGCCCTCGCGGCGCGCGGGGTCGGTGGGCGCCGTACGCAACATCAAGAATGTGTCGATGGCAGGGAAGGCGGTGATGGAGCACACCGGACACGTCATGCTGGTGGGCGAGGGCGCGGAACGATTTGCCGTGGCCATGGGCTTTCCGCGCGAGAATCTGCTGACCGAGCGCTCGCGCAAAATCTGGCTGCTATGGAAGCAATTCAATTCCGCCCGCGACTGGTGGGGACCGGGAATCGCCGATCCGCACTGGCATCCGCCCGCGCCCGAGTCCAAACCGCAGGCCGATCTTTGGAAGGAACGGATTCAGCATTTACAGCAGCGCGCTGCCGATCTTGGAATTGAACCGGAGTTTCAGTTAGCGGCCGTGCGGCGGGTGCTGTTTCCGCCCACGGGCACAATCCATTGCTCGGTTCTGAATGAGAAAGGCGAAATGTCGGGCATCACCACCACCAGCGGCTTGGCCTTCAAACTGCCCGGGCGTTGCGGCGATTCGCCGATCATTGGCGCGGGCTGCTACACCGATCAGGATGTAGGGTCCGCGGGCGCTACCGGAGCGGGGGAAGAGAACATCAAGGTCGCAGGCGCTCACACGATCGTGGAGAACATGCGTCATGGTATGTCTCCGCAGGAAGCGGGTATGGACGCGCTCAAACGCATCGTGCGCAACTACAACGGCGATATGAACAAGCTGCGCTTCGTAGATATGACGTATTACGTTTTGCGCAAAGATGGCGCGTACGCGGGCGTGTCCCTGTGGGAAGGATATTCCGCCGGCCATCCGCACAAGTTCGCGGTGCATGATGGGACGCTGCGATCGGAAGTTGCAACTCCGCTGCTCAAGGGATACTCGCAGGAATGGCCGCCGTTCCCGCCCATCCCGGAGGACTTGAAGAAAGATTCGGAGTATTTGAAGTAGGACGTAGTCAGGGGAACAGGGGGACGCTGGCTCGTGTCGCTGCCTCTGCTAGATGCCGGTCGAGCGTGGCAATTGGCAGTTCTAGTTCCCTGGCTAAGTCCAGATATGCCGCGTCATGGGCAGTCAGCCGGAACTCCCGCGCCATGGCGATGATGCGCCGCATAGAAACCGGTTCGTGCCTGATCTCGATCAATTGGCTGAGCACGATCTCGAAGTTCTGCAATATCCCCATTGTTTCGGCGGATGTCAGAACCCCACGCCGTTCCGCGATGACAAATCCGTTCGCCATCTCAAGCTGCCAAAGAGCAGGAACTACCGCCCGGTCGCCTCCGACTAGGAGTTCCCTGACGCCAGTGGCGTATGGCGCAATGGAGCGATCAATAAACCACGCCAGAGCGACGGAAGCGTCCAGAACAAAACGCCTCACCGGCGGCCTTCTTCGATCAAATCTTTAAGTGTCATCCCCTTGGGCAGAGGCTTCGCGCGCATGCGAATCCGCTCGATTTCCGCAAAGGCTTCTTTCAATCTGACATCACTCCGGGCAGGGACGATAACCGCTGCGAGTTTTCCGCGACGCGTGATTCCGATCTGCTCACCTCCACTGGCGCGCTCAACCAGTTCGGAAAGCTTTTGCTTGGCTTCGAACAAACCCACGGTGCGCATATTTTTCGCTCTCTACAATCTAGATTAATAGTCTAGATGATTTAGAGGTGTCTGTCAATTGGCAAGAAATCGGCAAGCGGCGAGCGCGGTTGTTCCGCCGAGGGCGAGACGCCCTCTGGACAGCCGGCAAGATGTTAACGCTACGAGAATCGCACCTTCAAATCCGGCCCCTTCTCTAGGTGGATGCTTTCCACGAAGCGCACTTTACCCGTTCGCAGCGTCATGACCACGGAAGACGTGCGCGTGCCTTCTCCGAAGAAGCGCACTCCCTTCATCAGCGCTCCGTCGGTGACCCCGGTTGCGGCGAAAATTAATTGTTTGCCGGGAGCGAGGTCTTCGGCTTCGTAAATGCGGCTTTTGTCTTTGATGCCCATGCGCGCCAGACGCTCGTCCTGGTCCGGCTTCACGACCAGGCGGCCCAGCATGTATCCGTTGAGGCAGCGGATGGCGGCGGCCGTGATTACGCCTTCTGGCGCACCGCCGGAACCCATCACCGCATGCACGCCCGTGCCGATCACGGCCGCGGCGATTCCGGCCGAAAGATCACCATCCCCGATCAGGCGAATCCGCGCGCCGGCCCCGCGAATTTCGGCAATCAGCTTTTCATGACGCGGGCGGTCGAGCACGATCACGACTAGGTCTTCCACGTCGCGATCCAGTCGCTTCGCGATGTTCTTCAGATTGTCGGCGACGGGCGCGTCCAGTTCGACTGCATCTTTGCACGATGGGCCGACGACGATTTTTTCCATGTAGCAGTCCGGGGCGTTGAGCAGGCCTCCGCGCTCTGAGGCGGCGAGCACGGTAATCGAGCCGGGCGCGCCCGTGGCACAGAGGTTGGTGCCTTCGAGGGGATCGACGGCGATATCGACTTCGGGAACTTCCGTGCCGTCGGGAAACTCGGCACCAACTTTCTCGCCGATGTAGAGCATGGGTGCTTCGTCGCGCTCGCCCTCGCCGATGACGATGGTGCCGCGCATGGGAATGGAGTCCATGGTTCTGCGCATGGCTTCGGTCGCTACCTGGTCGCTGAGCTTGCGCTCCCCTTGACCCATGGTGCGGGCCGAAGCGATGGCGGCCACTTCCACCACGCGGAGGAATCGCGACGCCAGGTCGCTTTCAATGTTTTCCCCGAAAATGCGGGCCTTGCCTTCTGGACGAGTCTGCGTACTCATTCTGATCTCTCCCGGCGCCTCTTGATGCGGCGGTGGCGCGCCGGGTTGAGACTATAACGCAATCGCCGCGGGAATGGAAAGATGCCGTGAGCAGTATCGATTTTGTTGGTAGTGGCTGAATTTGCCAAATTCAGCCACTACCATTTTGTTCGCCGTATTGACGGATGCGCGCGGGTTCGTTCATGGTATCCTCCTATCCCTGATTTGGAACTAAACCGATGCCTGACGCGCGCCCGCTGACTTTTCTGTGCATCACGACCTACGAGAAGGGGCAGGAGTTCATGCGCGAGTGCAAGCGACAGGGCTGCCGTGTGATTCTGCTGACGGGGGAAAAATTGCGCGATGCCGATTGGCCGCGCGAGAGTCTTGACGATACGTTCTACCTTCCGGCGGAGATTCCTCTGGCTGACATCGTGCAGGCGGTGACTCATTTGGCACGCACGCAAAAACTGGACCGCATCGTCGCGCTCGACGAATACGACATGGAAACGGCCGCCACGCTTCGCGAACATCTGCGGATTCCGGGGATGGGGCTCACGACCATGCGCTACTTCCGCGACAAGCTGGCCATGCGCATGCGGGCGCTCGATCGCAATGTGCGCGTGCCCGATTTTGTGCCCGTCGTGAATCATGGAGACATTCGCTACTACCTCGAACACGTGCCCGGGCCGTGGGTGCTCAAGCCGAGGCAAGAGGCTTCGGCCATTGGAATCAAGAAAATTTATGCGGCGGAAGAATTGTGGCCAGTGCTCGAACAACTGGGCGACAAGCAGTCGTCGTTTCTGCTGGAGAAGTTTCTTCCTGGGGACGTGTATCACGTTGACTCGGTGGTGTCGGAAAACGAAGTCGTATTTGCCAACGTCAGCAAATACGGCAAACCGCCGATGAACGTGGCTCAGGGTGGCGGAATCTTCACGACGTTTACGGTGCCCTGGGGAAGCGAAGACGACTGTGCGCTGCGGGCGATCAACCGCGACCTGATTGCGGCGTTGGGGCTGCTGCGGGGAGTTGCACACGCGGAGTTCATCCGGGCCCACTCCGACGACCACTTTTACTTTCTCGAATGTGCCGCGCGCGTGGGCGGGGCTTATATCAACGAGATGGTCGAGGGGGCAACCGGGATCAATCTCTGGCGGGAGTGGGCGTGCATCGAAATCGCCGGCGGTGACGGCAGCTACAGGTTGCCGCCGGTGTGGGAAGAGTATGCAGGCGTGATTCTTTCGCTCGCGCGGCAGGAATATCCGGATACCTCGGCCTACAACGATCCGGAAGTGTACCTGCGGATCAAGAGGCATCATCACGCCGGACTCGTGCTGCGCTCGGCAGATCCGCAGCGGATTCCGATGTTGCTCGAGGATTACACGCGGCGGTTCGCGGAAGACTTTCTCGCGATTGAGCCGCCGCGAGACAAGCCGACTGCTTAGCTCAGAAGTCTCGCGGGCGCCCCGCCCGCGAGACGACCATTCCATTCGACCTGCCCGTGTTGGGGGAGCGACCAGTGCCACACCTCCCGGAACCAGATCAGAAGACATACCTCAGGCTCAACTGAATCTGGCGCGGCGGCTTGTCGCCATAGGCATTCGCCGAGAGAACCTTTCCGAAGCTGGTTCCGCCAAGAACGTGACTGGGAATATCGAAGTTCGGATGATTGAAAAGGTTGAAGAAATCCCCTCGAAACTGCAGACGATGGTTCTCGGCGCCGAGCGCCATGCTCTTCGACAACGAAAAATCGATATTCGTGAATCCCGGGCCCGTGAGAATATTCCTACCTTCGGTCCCGAAAGCGCCCGCAGGACTGACGAAAGCGCACGGATTGAACCAACTCTGCGGCGTTCTCACCTGGCTGGGCGCCGGACAGCCAGGATTCGCCGCCACCGGGCCGGGTTGGAATGGATTGCCAACCAGGTCCGGCCGCGCCGGATTGCCAAAAGCCGCCGCTGAGGACGCCGGCGCGCCTCCAAGGACCACGGTGAAAGGCGATCCTGTCTGGGCGGTCACGATTCCTCCCGCCTGCCAGTTGTGCAGAAGCCTCGCTGGGCCATGGGCCCACAAACGCTGGAACGGCAGATCATAGACGAAGCTGCCGGAGAAGCGGTGCACGGCGTTGAAGTCCGACGGCCCACGGTCCGCTGAGAGATCCCGTGAGTTCTGCGGCAGGCCGGAACCAACGCTGCCGCCGAAAACCGACGAGATGTCGTCAAAGGATTTGGAATATGTGTACGAAAGCAGCAGGGACAGGCCGTGCCGGGTCCGTTTCTCCGAGCGCAGCTGCAGGGAGTTGTAGGAGCTGTTCGCATTCGACTCCACGTACAGGATCGAGGAAAACTGCGGATACGGCGGAAGGCCTGTCACAGGATCGGGCTGGTTCAGGTCCAGAACGTCGCTCAGATGCGTCCCCTTGGAGCCGACATAGGCTGCGTTGACCATCCAGTTCGGCAGCACCTCGTACTGCAGGTCGGCGTTCCATTGCTGCATGTATCCGTCGCGAAATTTGGGAGAAATCATGTTGCCTTGCACCACCCCGGACTGTTGCCCCGTCTGGCTGAGAATGTCCTGCACCGTGCACAACCCGCCCGGACATGTGGCGGGGCTTTGCGGATACAACGCCAGGTTGTAGAAAGGCGGATTGATGCGGGGAAAGATATTGATATTCGCAATGGAAGAATCGTAGAAGATGCCGTAGGCGGAACGCACCACCCAGCGCTCCGACTTTAACGGCCGCCAGGCGAAGCCGATGCGGGGCGCAAAATTGGTGTACGTGGGCGAATACGTTGCCCGCGGAATCCCATTGGTGCCCACCACGTTGAATGTGGGTGGCGTGCTGCAGGGCTCCGCGCACGGAACCAAGTCCGGAACACTGAAATGGTTCTGCGCCTCGATCGGTGGGCTGTTGTACTCATAACGCAGGCCAACATTGAGCAGCAAGCGCGGCACGACATGGATGTCGTCCTGAATATACGTGCTGACGCCGTGGCTGCGCAGGCTGTTAAAGGTGTTGCCGCTCACCGCCAGCGCATAGTCAGGAACTCCGCCCAGCAACTGTGCCAGAGCACAGGTCGAAGGGTCATAGGGCGGTGCGGAGTTGCAGGGAGGTAACCCGAAGGCTCCGAGGATGCCGGCGGTGGTATCCCCCAGGAAGAACCAATCGCCGCGCGCCAGGTAATCGAGATAGTTGTCGATCCGGAGGTGGCGGAGATCAACCCCGATCTTGAACTGATGGCGGCCGACCGTCCAGGCCAAGTTGTCGGCGAGCTGGAGCGTGGTGTCGTGACGCTCTTGCGGATAGTTGACGGGATCCCCAATGCCGTCGAAGTTCAACACGTTGAGGTCGGGAGCTCCGAGATCCACCGGGTTGGTCAGGACGTCGGGAAAGCCCAGCTGCGCGGCAATGTCCGTACCATGATTCTGTTGCAGCACGGTGGCTCTCATGCGGATGAAGCCCAAGCGAAATTCGTTGAGGATGGTCGACCGGAATACGCGCGTCCATTCCACTCCCGCGTTCTGGCCGTGGTTCAGCGTGAAGCTGCCGTAGCCCGGCAGCGCCGTGAAAGCATTGACCGGATCGAAGGGATTGAAGCGGTTTTCATCCATCAGCGAGTAATGAGCCGAGACCGTGTCTGTGGCGCTGAAATGATGATCCACCTTAGCCGAATACAAATTCTCCGAGTTACGAATGACCGGAGCAGCGAGGAACGTATTCGAATTCACAAGATCCGAGCCCACGTTGGCCTGCGGATACAAACTGAACACATTCTGCCCAACCTGGCAGGACGGATTGAGCGGGCAACCGAACAGCTGTTGCGCCAGGACAGTGGCCGTGGCCCATTGCGTCTGCGAGGGTACGGTGGCTTGCCGCGTGTTCGCCTGCCGCAAGCGCAGTCCCTCATACGAGACAAAGAAAAAAGTCTTGTCTTTGCGAATCGGACCACCCAGGGTTCCTCCGAACTGGTCGCGCTGCAAGCCGGGGATTCCTCCACACTCACCCGGCACCGAAGCGGCAGTGCAAGCGGGGAAGTCGAAGTAATTCTTGGCGTCCATGTTCCGGTTACGGAAATACCCGAACAGAGTGCCATGGAATGCGTTGGTGCCGCTCTTCAGCACAACGTTGATCTGGGCGCCGCCGGTCCGGCCAAACTCGGCCGAATAATCGCTGGATTGAACCTTGAATTCCTGAATGGCGTCCACCGACGGCAGAGCCACGTACTGGTTAATGTAAGGATCGTTGTTGTCCACCCCGTCGAGCAGGAAATTGTTCGACTGTTCGCGGGCGCCATCGACGCTGAGCGCTCCGCCCTGTGTCGAGTTCTGCGAGCCCTCAGCCGGCAGTTGGCTTCCCGGAACCAGCAACGCAAAATTAAGGAAATTGCGCTCGTTCAGCGGTAACTCCTGCACCAGACGATTGTTGACCACCTGGCCCAGCGTCGAGGTGTCGGTCTGGATGGCCGGAGGAGTCTCTTTGACTCTTACTTCCTCCGTGGCGGCACCGACCTCAAGCGCGAAATCAACCCGCACTGTCTGGTCCACATCCACGGTCACATCGCTAAAGACGCTTCTCCGAAAGCCCGCGCTCTCGGCGGTAACTCGGTAGCGCCCCGGCGGCAGCAGCGCGGCCGTGAAATCGCCATCGTCGTTGGTTTCGGCATCTCGAACGGCGTTGGTGGCTTCATTGAGAACGGTGATCCGCGCCTTTCGCACCACCGCCCCGGAGGGGTCTGTTACCGTTCCCGTGATAGTTCCCGTTGGACCGCTGGCGAAAACAGCGGCAGTGAGAAGAAGGCCAAGTAACGGAGGTAGCAACCAGCGCCGAGCCATGTGGTTCTCCTGGAGCGGTCGCTTTTCGGGTGAAATCGCGGTAATCCAAACGTGGACCCCGTTTGCGGCCGGCTCGGGAAAGCAGAATCAGAGCCTGGGACGTTTCAACCAGTCCCCGTGTCAGCGAAGTTCTTCTTCGCAGATTTCTCTCGACGCGGGAAGAATCCGCCGAAGTCAAGCTGTCTTAGGAAAACCGTCTGGGGGAATGATCATGCTACGCAATGCGGAGTGTCAACCCTGAAAGGCTGCGGGTTTTCCCGACGCAGCCACGTGCGCCGTCTGCTAACATTTGCCCATGAGCACAACCACCAGCGAAACTCCCGCGTCAGCGGAACGTCCTGCGCCAGAGCGCCAGGAACGCAAGGAGCCGACTTATCTTTTCACTGAGAAATACGTGGCCGACAAGAGCGAGACCGCGCGCCGGTTCATCGAAACGCGGGCGCGGCTCAATGCCAATGTCGACAAGGCCAACAATTTTCTGGTGAAGCGCTTTTACAACATCGATCACAACACGTACCTGGATGGCACGCTGCCGGCTAAGACGAAAGAACTGATGGGACTTGTGGCGTCGGCGTGCCTGCGCTGCGATGACTGCATCTTCCACCATGCGATCCAGGCTTACCGGTTGGGCGTAACTCGTGCTGAGCAGGAAGAGTCACTCAATGTGGCGCTCGTTGTGGGAGGAAGCATCGTGGTTCCGCATTTGCGGCGGGCGTACGAGTTGCTCGAGGAAATGTACGGATAAGGAAGCCCTCAATCTTGCCTCAACAGAACCGAGGTCAGCAGAGTGACCAGAATCAGGGCGATTCCGCCGCCAAGTTCGAGCCTCTGAGGGTTTCGCAGCGCTGCCCAGAGCGCGTCCGGAGGCCATAAGATTCTCGCGTCGCGCAAGGCGTTCAGGCAAGCGAGCACACCCGCGAGGAATCCCACTGCGGTCGCGACTCGGCGCTTCTTCTCCGGAATCATCGGGAATAAATCCTCGCAACTGCGCTCCGTGCGCTTGAATATGTGGTGACAGTCGCCCTCGGCTGTCCAGCCGGGCGCGGCATGGCGGGGATCGCAGAAAAAACCGGACAGCCGTGGGCGGCTGTCCCCACATGTTTCTTTCTAGAACGCGTCAATCCCTGTAATGCTTTGTCCGATGATGAGCGAGTGTACGTCGTGCGTGCCTTCATAGGTTTTTACTGACTCGAGATTCATCATGTGACGCATGATCGGATAGTCGTCGGCCACGCCGTTGGCGCCGAGAATGTCGCGCGACAGGCGGGCGCACTCCAGAGCCATCCACACGTTGTTGCGCTTCGCCATCGAGATGTGTTGCGGCTGAACCTTGCCCGCATCTTTCAAGCGGCCGACTTGCAACACGAGCAGTTGCGCCTTGGTGATCTCGCTGATCATCCAGGTGAGCTTGTCTTGCACGAGCTGGTGCGAAGCGATGGGCTGATCGCGCCATTGCTTGCGCAGCAGCGAGTATTGCAGCGCGCAGTCGTAGCACGCCATCGCAGCGCCGAGCGCTCCCCACGCGATGCCGTAGCGGGCCTGGTTCAAGCACATCAGCGGAGACTTCAGGCCACCTGTCTTGGGCAGCAGGTTCGACTCGGGCACACGCACATCCTGTAGCGATAGCCCCGAGGTTACCGACGCGCGCAGGGACCACTTGCCATGAATGTCGTCGGCCTTGAAGCCGGGACGGTCAGTCTCGACTAGGAAGCCGCGGATGCGGTCTTTCTCGTCTTCCACCTTGGCCCAGATGATGGCGACGTTGGCGATGGTGCCAGAGGTGATCCACATCTTCTCGCCGTTGATTACGTATTCGTTGCCGACTTTGCGAGCGCGGGTGCGCATGCCGCCAGGGTTCGAACCAAAGTCGGGCTCGGTAAGGCCGAAGCAGCCGAGTTTCTCTCCCTTTTGCATGGGAGGCAGCCAGGTCTGCTTCTGCTCTTCGGTGCCGAACTCGTAAATTGGATACATGCACAGGCCCGACTGCACGCTCACAAAGCTGCGGACGCCCGAGTCGCCGCGTTCGAGTTCCTGCGTCATGAGCCCATATTCGACGTTGCCCATGCCGGCGCATCCGTAGCCTTTCAGCGATGCGCCGAAAAAACCCAGGTCGGCCATGGGCTTGACCAGTTCGCGCGGGAAGCGCCCGGCGCGGTTGCATTCCTCGATGATGGGAATCAGATTGTCTTCAATGAACTGGCGCGTGGTATCACGGACTAGGCGCTCTTCGTCGGTCAGCAGGGTATCGTACTGGATGAAATCGACGCCGCGAAATTTGATGGCAGGCATGATGATCTCCTGATGAAGTGGGTCCCCGAATCCTGCGTTGAAAGGCAGGGAAAGCTGTTTGCCGCCCACGGGACTGGGCGCACGCCGGAAAGCAAACATATGACGGTAGCAGGGCCGAGGGAGCGTGGTCAACGACGGCCGACACCTGCGGCCGCGCGCCGGACCGCCCTCCGGTGACTGTAGCCTCCGATTTCACTTCGTGCTACGATTCGCGCTGGTAAAGGGAGCATCCATGGCGTTACCCGATATCAGCGCTCAATTTCTGTTCCGGCAATGGACCCAGGGTAACTTTTCCTACAAAGAGGCTTCCGGCGAGTTGGGTGTGCCCGGCAATGTCGTCACCCATCGCATTATGGCCGACCAGCGCGTCATGTCGAGCGGTACCGGCGAGCATGCAGGGCACCTAATCGGCATCCAGTTCGGAGCGCCTGGCGACGTTCCGCAACCTAGGCCTGCAGAATCCCAACATGAATACCTTCGCACCCAAGGTGTTGCAACCGGCGTTTCAGGGCCATGGAGGTAGTTATCACGACCTCGAGTCGCGCTGGACCGCACTGCTGAAAGAAGGTTACAGAATCAGAGTCACGGTGAGAGACAAATATCGCAAGGGCGAGAATCGTCCGTTCTCCCGATGGGTGCAATGGATCGAAACCAAACCTGGCGCGTCTTGGGGGCAGGCGCAGGAACTGGAGTTTGGAAATTTCAGCTCGCCTCAGCAGCGGGCGGCGAATCAATGAGATGCTGTGGCTGTCGACAATGCCGGAACGCTCGTAGCTTCGCTTAGAACCGGGGTATCCACCGCGGGACTGAGCGGCAGTATTCCTCGTAGGACTCGCCGAACTGGCGGCGGAGCGTGGGTTCTTCGTAGAAGACGACGAATAGTTGCACCGGCACACAAAAGAATGCCGCGTACAGCAGGAGCAGTGCAGAGCGAAAGGTTGCTGCTTCGCCGAGAATCACTCCGAGCACACCGATGTACATTGGATTGCGAACGTAGTGGTGCAGGGCGGTAGTGACTAGAAATTTCGTGGGAGCGATGGGCGCCGGAGTGCCCAGCCCGCGAACGGCGAACTCCCAGGCACAGCGGAAGTAGATTGCCGCTCCCAGCAGGATGATGAGAACGCCGAGCCACGTCAGCGGTCCGCGCTCTGGTCTTGGGAAGCCGCCCAGCAGCCAGGACGGGACAAGAACGAGCACCGTCCCAGGCACGAAGATCGTGAACAGAATCGTTTTCAGGATTGGTCCGAGTGCACGCGGCATACGCAAAAGGCCGCCCGCGAGACAGCGGGCACCACCTTACTGTAAAATCAAGACCGACGGAAGAGAATGGCGACGCAGCTTCAGAGTCTTCCAGAGTGGATCCTCGCAGTTCCGGGTTAGGATTTCGGAGACATCCCATCCACAACATCCGCGGTAGCCACGACGCGGATCGCGCTGCGCAAATATTGAAGAGATCAGGAGACATCCAACATGGCCGTAGGCGCCAAGATCGCAAAAACAGCAGACCGCAAGAAGGTCATGGACACCACCAAGAGCACGGATTGCCCCAAGTGCGGCAAGGCCACGCGCATCGTCAAACGGGTGAAAGACCGCGAACGCGGCGTCCCGGGCGGAGTTTACATCTCATGCTCAGCGTGTGAGTTCTTCGAGAAACTGTAACAGCAGTTCCGAGTTTCAGGGTTCGAGTTTTCCAGAGCCGGAGCGGGAGGAGATATCCTCCCGGCTTCGGCTTTCGTTTCTTCCGCTACTTGCTCGCAGCCTTAATGCGGCGACCGAGCAACTCTCCAAACTCAACGAGTTGTTCAGCAGTGAAAGCCCGTTTGGGGACGGGAACCTAGATTCTGGGCTGGGGAAGGATCACGAAGACAGACATATACTCTCCCCATGCCACATAAGCCGACCATGCCACCTTGGAGTCGGCATGAACGGAGCACTCCGTAAGGTAAATTGCATTGTCAGCTGGGATTATATGGGACAGGGCGCTACCGATTTGCGAGCGTGGAAATTTCTCCGATACCCAGCAGATTCGCGTCGGCAGTGACCAGGGTCAAACGCAATAACTGCGCGGTCGCGGCCAGAAAGCGGTCCGCAGGGTCGCGGTGGGGCAAGGGCAACAACCGCGCCGCGAGCGCGATCTCATGTGTCACAGGTGCTTCCCGCAGCGGGGCCGTGGCTTGCGCAACCCACCGGGCAAGGTCGGCCGGCAATCGAATTCGACCCTTTGCGTTTAAAGTCAGTGCTTCCCACGTGCTGATCGGAGAAAGCCGGAGCTCATTCTCCGGATTTCTGAGTCTCTTGCAAGGCTCTCTTCCCCAGCCTCGTTGGATCCTGCAGGCTCCACAGCCAGATGTGCGTATCAAGGAGCAGCTTCAATCCCGCAGCGCCTCCCAATCACTTTCATCGTTGGCAGGAGAGACGATATCACCCACGATCTTCATCGAGTCCTTCATGGAGCCGATCCAGTCCGCAGCTGGTGCCTCGGGCGCGGGAAGGTACGATTTCCGCGACCGGTTTTCCGAATCGCGTCACGCGAATCGGTTTCTTAGTCTTCTGCACTTGTTCAAGCAGCGCGAGACACTTGGCCTTGAACGCCGAGATGGCAACTTCTTTCATGAATCAATTAGACCATAGTCAATAATGGTCAATCCATGAAGGTGAGGCACTTCGCGTGGCAGGGAAGCAGATACGAACGCAATTTGGAAAAAACGACGAGGCGACGCTCTACCCGCTGATCTGTCCCAGAATCGCTCTTGCTTCCGCCGCCGGATCGGCGGCTTCCGTGATGGGGCGGCCGACGACGATGTGGCTGGCGCCGGAGGCAATGGCTTCGGCGGGAGTGACGACTCGGACTTGATCACCGGCGCTGCTGCCGGCTGGGCGTACGCCCGGGGTTACGATTGCGAAAGCGTCCCCGAGTTCCGCGCGCAGGGTGGAGGCTTCGCGAGCGGACGTGACTACACCCTGACAGCCATTGGCCAGGGCTATGGTCGCCAGGCGCAGGACGCTGTCCTCGATCATACCCCGAACGCCGATTTTTTCCAGATCATTTCCGTCCATGCTGGTGAGGACGGTGACCGCGAGCACGATCAGTTCCGGGCGTGCTTTCGCTGCCTCGACTGCGGCGCGGAGCATCTTGCCGCCGCCGGACGAGTGCACGGTGAGCATGCTAACCCCAAGCTTCGCCGCCTCGGCCACGGCCGCCCCAACGGAATTGGGAATATCGTGATATTTGAGGTCCAGGAAAACCCGGCGCCCTGAAGCCACCAAGTCGCGCACTACTTGCGGACCTTCGGCGGTATAGAGCTGCATGCCGACTTTATAGGTCAGCGCGGAGTCTCCCACCGCCGCGACGATTTTCCGCGCGGCGGCGGCAGTGGATACGTCCAGAGCAACAATGAGCCGCTGGCGCGGATCAAGGCTGCGGTAGGTCAGGCCACCGTCTGGGATGCGAGGTAAGGTTGCAGGCATCCCAGCCAGTGTAGAGTCTTTACGGGAGTTTTTCCAGTGGGGGATGGTTATAGGCGACAGTCTGATAAGCCGGCTTCAGGTCGCGGGGGTTAACCAGATCCAAGCGTACGCGTTGCAGCCCGCGTTGCTTAAATTGCAGCGCTTGGGCGGCGCCGTACGACAGGTCGATAATCCGACCCGGAACGATCGGGCCGCGGTCGTTGACTCGGACCACGACGGCCCGGCCATTGCGCAGGTTGGTGACCCTCACATAGCTTCCCATGGGAAGCGTCAGGTGAGCGGCGGTCATGTCATACATATCGTAGGGCTCGCCGCTAGCGGTTGGCTTGCCGTCGAAGATCCGTCCGTACCAAGACGCTGTCCCAACTTGATACGGCTTCGTCTTGCCGACCTGTTTGCGGATTTCGGGTTTCTCTTGGGTTGAACTAACTGGAGCCGCTGTCGCCTCCGAGATGTTCGGTCCCTGAGCCGCTCCCAGGCCGACGATCAAGAGAGCAATCGTCAGTCCATGAGCTAAATATCTTCGCATTCAGTTCTCCTCGCATACTCAAAAGTGCTTGGCCTTAAGGCGTACTTCCTGCAGTTCGTAGATGCTATCGGTGGGCCAGACCCCTGTCAATACGAATTGAGGGGTAGACAGATGACGTCGTAGTAATAGATGTCTCACGTAACCTATTGTTAATTTAGGCAGATGCAGGTAAGGGCCTTTATTCTTGCGTGCTTAGCCATTTATCGAATAGTAAATAGCACATAAGAGAAAGCAGGGTAGAATTTACAAAACCACTGGAATCAATGGCTTACAGTTTATTCCACAACAAACTACGTAGAATCATGTACTTGCGAGGGTAGCCTCTGACATCAGCACCGAAGATTTTTTTCTGGAGGTAAGCCCCAAAGTAACTTCAATCCAAAGCCGATATGAGATGCTGAGCCCTCAACGGCGTTACTATCGGACTCAGCGGAACGGAAGGCCATGCCCGAAAAACCACCTATTGTACTCACCATTGCGGGGTTCGATCCCTCCTCCGGGGCTGGCGTGACCGCCGATATTAAGACGATTGCCGCTCACGGCTGCTACGGGGTGGCATGCATCACCGCCCTGACGGTGCAGTCCACCAGCGGCGTAAAGCGAGTTGAGGTGGTCAACCCGGCCTTTCTATCCGAGAGCTTGGAAGAGCTAGCGGCAGACCTCGACATTGCCGCGGTGCACATCGGGATGTTGGGGTCGGGGAAGGTGGTCAAGGCGGTAGCGGACTTTCTGTCCGGCCACTCAGCCAGCCAAGCCCGGAGAACTGGAAACCAGCGAGGAAAGGCGCGGCTGCCCAATCTCGTACTCGATCCGATCCTGAAGTCCTCTTCCGGAGCGGAGCTTCTCGATGCCAGTGGGACCAGAATGCTGATCGAGACGCTGATTCCTCTGGCCGATGTGGTGACCCCCAATGTCGACGAAGCCGCAGTAATCACCGGAATTCCGGTCAAGGACTTGGACGACATGAAAGCCGCCACCGCCAAACTGCACGAGATGGGCGCTTCGGCCGTGGTCATTACCGGAGGGCACCTCGACAAGGCCATCGATCTGCTGAGTTTCACAACCAAGCGCGGGGTGGAGCAAGAAATCTTCAGGGCCGAGCGGCAGCGTTCGACTTCAACCCACGGGACGGGATGCGCGTTTGCAACTGCTATGGCCTGCCACCTGGCTCTCGACCGGGGTTTGGCAGAAGCTGCCCTGCTTGCGAAAACCTATGTCAGCGCCGCGATCTCCTACGGGCACCCTTTGGGTCGTGGAACCGGGCCGGTACACCATCTTTATCGGATGACCCAGCAGAGGCGTGCGGCAGGATCGGGAAGCGAGCCTTAGGGCGACTAGTCGCGGTCGTGATCGGAAGGTTTCTTCAGAAGGATTCCGGCCACGAACGAGGCCGTTGCCGCGAGCAGCCATTCCGCGCGGTAGAACTGAATGGCCTGCCAATCCACAAAGTTCCTTGCCGTGAGCAGTCCGACCAGCAATGCTCCGGTTACGCAGCCTGCTCCAATCACGAATGCGATGAGAGATGCTGTCGAAAGGCCGATCCAGTTCTTGATCTCGTGGAAGTGAAGATAGCGCAGCCAGGAAGGGAATTTGAACTGACTCCACGAAAATCTCGCTACGGCTGAATAAAGTGAATAGAACCGGGCGGCTCCCTGTTCCCAAAGTCTTGCCAACGCAGCAGCGTCCGCCCTGGCGACAGAACTGGTGGCCTCAGGACGGCGACCGCCACAGGAGTGGCAAAAGCCTGAACCTAGCAGGAATTCGGTGCCGCAGCGCGGGCAGACCTCAGCCATCGTGGGGATGGTCTCCCGCACGGCAATCTCCTCGGCCACGCCGGGCGAAGGCGGTCGCCAGAATTCCTCTTGAGCTTCTTGGACCACTTCCGACATAGTTGAGACCTACGGTGAAAACCTTAAGCTAGAATCGCATTCCAACCGCCAAAGCACGCCTGACTCTAAAGCCAACAGCGACAAATACTTGCACTTTTTTCAAAAACCAGCGAAGCAGCAACGCAAGCAATAATTACGCGCGTCGGCGAGTAAAGATGCACTGGTTACGAAAGCCCAGGGACCCGCAAACGCCGGCAACAAAGACTCGAACAAAACCCGGAAACAGTTCCGCTATCCGGACGGTTGAATCAGGTTTAGCTACGCCGATTGTAGGGGCGCCCGGTAGCCCAGCGAGGTAGCGTTGACGGCACGTAGGTGACGTTGCTGATTCCGGGCGCTTGCTTTCTCAGGCGCAGCAACCCCCGGGAGCGTGTCTTGGCCAGTTCGTTTAAACTAGGTGGCAATCGAACCGTGACGGCCCAAACCAAGAATCTCTCGACGAAACTTCAGCAAGGCGCCGAAATGTTGCTCTTTCTCTGCCTTCTGTGCGGATTGTGCTCTCCTGCTGTGAGCCAGTCGAACCTTGCCTCGGGTTCTCCCCATGGTGCACCCCACGACCCCCAGACCGAGACCGCATTCGATCATTTCTACAACATGGACTATGACCGTGCGACACAGGAGTTCGAGAAGATCCTCGAGAAACATCCCAATGATCCCTTTGCGGTGAATCACTTGCTCACCGCGGTGCTGATGCACGACCTTTACGATACCGGGGCTATGAATACCGGGGACTATAGCAATGACAGCTTCATCGGCCGAACGCCCCGCCCGACGAAGCCCGAAGTGAAGGAACGCATCAAGGAACTGGCTCGGCGGGCTGGGGATCTGGAAGAGCGGCGCCTCAAGGCGAATCCGAAAGATGTGGACACTCTCTATTGTCGCGGGGTTACCCGAGCCCAGTTCTCCGTCTATACCGCTCTCGTGGAGCGGGCATGGTTTTCGGCACTGCGCAACGCGGTGGGAGCACGCCACGACCATGAGCGCGTGCTCGAACTGGATCCCAACTATGTTGATGCGAAGCTGGTCGTGGGAACCCATAACTACGTGATCAGTCACCTGCCTTGGAGCGTGAAGGTGGCCGCGGCCCTGGCCGGGTTGAGCGGATCGAGCGAAAAAGGTCTCGCCTATCTTCGCGAGGTCGCCAAGAGCGAAGGTGAAAACGCGGTCGACGCCAAAGTCGTGCTTACCCTGTTCCTCCGGCGAGAGCACCAGTATGACGAGGCGCTCGGCTATATGAACGAGTTATCGGCGAAGTATCCGAGGAATCATTTGTTTCTCACCGAGGTGGCGAACCTGCAGCGCGCGGCAGGACGCCTGCAGGAGGCCGAAGCCACGTATCGCAAAGTGTGGCAAAACGGCCGGGAGGGGAAGTACGGTACCTTGCATTACGAGCTCGCGGCGTGGGGCCTGGGAGAGTTGTTGCGTTCCGAGAAAGATCTTGCCGGCGCGGCCGCCGCCTATGACCTAGTAAATGACGCTCCCAACCCGGACCCCGATGTGCTGCAAAAGGCCAACCTGGCCGCCGGAGAAATGTACGACCTACTGGAGAAACGCGATCTGGCCATGAAGAAATATGAAACCGTGCTGGCGGGAAACGCGAATACCGGGCCCGCGGATCAGGCGCGCCGCTACATTAAAGAGGCGTATCGGGAGGGAAGGGAACTTTCGCCTTAGAATTACGTAATATCTAGTGGGGGCGGATTTATGTACTGCAACTACTGCGGAAAACTGATTCAGGATGATGCTGCGGTTTGCGCCTACTGTGGCATTCGCGTCGGCGCTTCTCTGGCCAGGACCAAACTGGTGCGTCCGCGCCTGGGACGCAAGGTGGCAGGCGTTTGCCTCGGTTTCTCGGAATACTTCAACGTCAACGTTACCCTGGTTCGGGTCGTGTGGCTGATCACGGCGTTCATGACCGGGTTCGGTTTCTTGGCCTACCTCGTCGCGTGGATTGTGATGCCGGAGGAACCACTGCTGCTACCTGCCCCGGTCGCTGCGCAACAGGTAACGACCCCGTAGCCCGGAAGCCAAGAGCGGGAAGGCCAGATGCCGGATTTGTGATTTAATCGCCATCATGGAGCGAATTCCCTCCCGGCGCATCAAGAGTGGCGATGCCGAACTTGTCTATTGGTCGCTCGGCGAAGGTCCTCCGGTTGTCGTTCTCCATCCTTTTCCTGTCAACCATGAATTCTGGCTACCGGTGGCCGAGGCTCTGGCCACGCGTTATCGGGTCGTGATGCCGGATCTGCGCGGACATGGCGATTCCGGGGTCGGCGAAGGTCCGGCCACGATGGACAAACACGCCGCCGATATCGCCCACGTGATGGACGATGCCGACGTGGGCCGCGCTCCGCTGGTTGGAGTCTCGATCGGCGGCTACGCACTATTCGAGTTCTGGCGAAAACATCGCGGTCGTGTGGCTGCGCTGGGATTGTGCAACACGAAAGCGCCAGCTGACGGCCCGCAAGCGCGCGCTGGACGCTTGCAGGCCGCCAACGATGTTCTCGAACGCGGTACGGAACCGTTTTTCGAATCCATGATTCAGCGGGTCATGGCGAAGAATACTCGCGAGATGCGTCCTGACTTGGTCTACGGCGCGCTGCGCATGATGCGTAAAATGTCGCCAGAGGATATTGCGCAAGTGCAGCGCGGCATGGCCGCACGTCCCGACTCCATTGAAACATTGAAAACCATCAATGTTCCCACGCTGCTGGTGACCGGAGACGAGGACGGCATGACCGGCGTGAATGAGGCGGAGTTGATGCGTGAGCACGTTTCTGGCAGTCAGTTGCGCGTGATTCCCAAGGCAGGCCACTATTCGCCGTGGGAGCAGCCTGAAGAGGCAGCCAAGCTTCTCCGGCAGTTTCTAGATGCAGTCAGCAGTTGGACCCGTTAAGCGGTCGCGGACCGCTCTACCTTGCGACCGACTGCCATGAGCCACACTACTGCAGCCGCATTCAGGATAGCCTTGCCGATCCAGTCGATGCGCAGGGCCCCGCCTACCTCAAAGACAACAAAACCTCCGAGCATGCAGCCGAGTACTCCGCCGAGCACCAGCGCGAAACGGTGCGCATCGCCCCAGTCAGAACTGGAGGTCCAGCGCCGGACCAGGAACAATGTCAGGACGGCCCAGGCGAGCCCAACTGCAAACGCAAGCCTGAAGGGCACCGCTGGAGCGGAACCAAATCCCAGCAGGACAAACGCGCCCCACGGGGATCCCAGGATTGTGACAGTTAATCCGATGAGCCACGGCGTCGGTGCGGAGGGCGAAAGGGTGCTACTTGCTCGCGGCCGGGCCGACGGAAGCGCGTATGCCGCCAGGATGAGTAACAGAATGGTCCCGACGGCCGCCATGATATACAGCGGGGGCGGACTGTAGGATGGCATGTGAAAAATCATGACGCGAGCCCTTTGCGTCCATCCATACCACGCCATGCAGGCACCCAATACGAAGACGATGCTGGCGATGACGAAGCCTCGCATGCGCAACCACGGTTGTTCGCGCCGGTCAGGGAACAGCAGTTCGGCGAGTTGTACGGGGACCAGAACCACCCAAACACTTTCATAACCAAGCGCCCACAAGAAGTAGGGCCAGTTCACGCCCCAGATGCGGCCGTAGGCGTGCTGTGCCAGCCCCACGAGAGGAGCGATGGAAGTCTGCTGGATGATCCACTCCTCCGCGACGGCGAGTGCAAGGCCGAGCAGCAGGGTGACGATTGGCGCGATACGCTGCCGGCGCGAGCTTGGCGCTGGCGCCGTCGCGGGGGAGGAGTCTCCAAAGGGTGGCACAGGCCGTTCCATCTGATAAAATAGTCTTACAAGAAAGTATCTTACATGTAAGATATATGGCAAGCAAAAAATCCTCCTCTGGATCTGCTGATGCTTCCGGGCCTCATCAGGATCTGATGGGCCGCGAACTCAGCAATGCGGTGATCTTTTTTCATGAAGCGGTGGCCGCCCACCTGGGAATGAGCGCGGCCGAGTGGAAATGCCTGGGACTATTGGACCTGCACGGACCCTCGACCGCCGGCCGTCTGGCCGAGTTGTCGGGATTCACCACGGGCGCCATTACCGGCATCGTTGATCGTCTGGAGCGGTCCGGCTATGTGCGCCGCGAGCCCCACCCAACCGATCGGCGCAGCATCATCGTAAAGCCGCTCTACGTGAAGGCGCTGAAGGAACGGGTGGTGCCCATTTTCCAGTCGTTGGGACGTGCAATGGCGGAGTTGTCGGGCCGTTACAGTGCAGGAGAGTTAGCCGCGATCGCCAGCTTCTTCACTGAAACCGCGGGGATATTGCGCAAAGAGACCGCAAAACTCAAGCACCTGAAACCTCGGGGTGCCTGAGAATCGGAGTCTTGACTGCGTGTGTAACGAATTGGATTAGAATCGACGACGCCATGAAAAAAATCGCTGCTGTGCTCGCCTTCATCGTTCTACAGATCGGTGCCCACGGTCAAACTTCGCCTCAGCGACCGCATATTCTCGGCATCGACCACCTGTTGTTCTACACCACCGCGCTTGACGGTGTGAAAAGCCTATACGGGGACATTTTGGGTTTGGCCTCCGCAGCGCCGGTCGAGCCCGGTGGTACCGTGCGCTACATCGTGGGCACGCAGTGGGTCGGCTACAGTCCCGCGCCCGATTCCAAATCCACCGACCGCATGGATCACGTGGCCTTGGCTACCGACAACATCGCCGCGCTGCGAAAGTATTTGACCGCGCAGGGAATCAAAGTTCCGCAGATTCAGGGACGGGCCGACCACAGTCTTTTCTTCGTGGTGGAGGATCCGGAAGGGCATCGCGTCGAGTTTGTGGAGCGAGGCAAGAGTGAGGCCGCATCGCCAGCGGCTTCCGCGGTTTCGCGCCACATGATTCACGCCGGTTTTCTGGTGTACCACCGGGACGCGGAAGATCACTTTTACCGCGACATCCTCGGCTTTCGTCCTTACTGGTACGGCGGCATGAAAGACAATGAGACCGACTGGGTCGCCCTGCAAGTACCCGATGGCACGGACTGGCTGGAGTACATGCTGAATCAGCCGCCGCATCCCGATTTGCGACTGACGGGAGTCATGAACCATATTTCGCTCGGCGTCGCCGACATGAAAAAGGCGCAAGCAATTCTGGAGTCGCACGGCTGGAAGCCGCACGGCGACGAAAAAGCGCAGATGGGCAAGGACGGGAAGTGGCAGCTCAACATTTTCGATCCGGACCTGACACGCATTGAGCTGATGGAGTTCAAGCCCGTGCAGAAACCGTGCTGTTCAGACTTTACCGGGCCGCATCCGTCGGAGTGACCGCAGTTGCTCCCGAATCGTGGCGTCATAAACCCGTCGATAGCCATACAGAAATTTCCCTATAACCAAAAAGTTAAGACGGGTACGGCAGAGTACGGCAAGCCTCGGATGGCCGTCAGGGTCCCGCTGCGGTTGCGACTTCCAAGTCGTCGGCGGCTTTGCCAATTGCTGCAGCGACATCTTCCAGTACCTTGGCCACGGACGGAACCTGAGCTTCAGCCTCTGCCCATTTTTTCTCGTCCATGTACTCGCGAACGGCGGCAATGGGCTTGGCGCCATATCCTGTGTAAGCCCCGGGAGCGTAGACCTGATGCTTGAACCAGGGGCGCTCGGGAAGTCCTCGTTCGGTCAGGAAGGTGCGCTGGATCTTGAGAAGATCGGTGTTCAGCGTATTGATCGCCTGTGGGGACAGTTCCGGCGCGCCCTCGGCCTGTGCTTTCGCCACGGCGGCCTGATAACGCTCCGCGCTGCGCTTGATGGCTTCCACTCCATTTTTCAGCGGCGCGAAGTTCATATAGGGCGGCGTGGTTTCATGCGGCGGGGGGACGGATGTCTTGTGGGGATCGGCTACGGCGGTGAAGACTCCCTCTTTCAACTCCAGATTGCGCTCGGTGATTTCCTCCTGCTTGTCTTTGAGTTGCTTCTCAAGTTCGGTCACATACTTGCCGATAGTTTCAGCCATGCCCACGTATTCGAAGGGAATCATGTCGGCATCCGCCAGACGCATGACAGTGGTGCCGCCGGTCTGTGCCAGCGCTCGTCCGTAGGAGAAATCGGTGTCGATGAAGTGCGTGTACCAGTAGAAATCGTCATAGATGGAATGGTACGCGTTCGCATCGTTCTCTCCACCGTAACCAATGTTCAGCGCCGAGATACCGGCATGATCGAGGAAGGAAGCGTAGTCGGAGCCATCTCCCAGGGCTCCGATTGTGAGTTCAGTGCGTTTGCGAATCTCAGCGCGTTCTTCCTGGTTCTTAGCGTTTGCGATGCGAGAGAGACGAGCCCTCTGCCAAACTGGAATATTTTTTTCAGGATCGTTGATTTCGCGAATTACGTCATTGATTAGCTTCTCGAGGTCGTGCGATCCGGCCGCGCGAAAAAATCCGCGGCCGTTGCTATCGGAATTGATGTAGGCGACGGCATGCTTCTGCAGTTCGTCGCCGTGCGTTTCGACCCACTCGGTCGAACCGAGCAATCCGGGTTCTTCGCCGTCCCACGCGCAATAGATGATGGTGCGCTTCGGGGCCCATCCCTGCTTGTGCAGTTCGCCGAGCATGCGGGCCTCTTCGAGCACGGGTGACATGCCGGAGAGCGGATCGTCAGCCCCGTTGACCCAGGCGTCATAGTGGTTGCCGCGAATCACCCATTCATCGGGATCGGACCCGCGCAGGGTAGCGATGACGTCGTTCACCGGCTTCAAGTCCCAGTTGGATGCGACTTTGAGATGGACTTTAGCGGGGCCGGGGCCGACGTGATAAGCGATGGGCAGTGCGCCGCGCCATTTTTCCGGGGCAACCGGTCCTGCCAGCGCGGAGAGAAGAGGCAGGGCATCTCCCCATGAAATGGGAAGCACCGGTATTTTTGTAATGGTCTTGGCTTCACTGACGGTCAGGCGCTTGGCATCGGCCGTCGCACCGACTCCGGGGGTTAGAGGATCGCCGGGATAGTCAGTGTCCATGACGCTGCCGCGCTGCACGCCTTCTTTGGGCCGCCAGCCGCCTTTGGGGTAATCGTCGCCTTGAAAGAAACCGTCATCTTTCGGATCCGAATAAATGATGCATCCTATGGCGCCGTGTTCCGCCGCCACCTTAGGCTTGGTGCCACGCCAGTTTTCTCCGTAGCGGGCAATGACGATGGCTCCTTTGACGGACACTCCGAGACGATCGAGTTGTTCGTAATCGTCTCGGCTGCCGTAGTTGACATAGACCAGCGGTGCGGTCACGTCGCCATCGATTGAATAGGCATTGTAGGTCGGCAACTGCTCTGAGGTTTGGTTCGAGGTCGGATCGCCCGGGACGGCTGGCTCCTGCAGCTTCGCGCGGAACTGTGTGGGCTGCACCAGTTCTACGACGCGCTCTTTGGGCGTGGGGAACAGGACTTGGAACGTTTCGATATGAGCATCGAATCCCCACTCTTTGAATTTCGAAAGAATCCATTCTGCATTGTCTTTGTCGTACGGAGAGCCGACGTGATGCGGACGAGCGCTCATGCGGCGCATGTTTTCGCGCAAGTTCTCGCGGACGATGCCGTCCTGAAATTTCTTCTCCCACTCGTGCTCCGGGCCGGACGATTGGGCCGTGTATCCCGGGAGCTGGGCCGGGGCGCTGGTTTTCGCTGGTGTGATTTGCGCGCCATTCAGTTGTGCGATGCAAAGAACTATGCAGCAAGAGATGAGTGAGCGGATCGGCTTCAATCGGGGCCTCCTGAAATGTTGCGATCAATCCAAACTTTGTATTTTCGCGAGTTGGCATTATAGAGCTTGCGACGAATTCTGCCCGAGAAGAAGATTTTGTTGAGAATTGAGGGCCGACAGGCATATTGTGTACGTTTCCGGAGGAACCGACCTTGCGAACGATTGCACTTCTAGCTGTGATTGCGTGTTGTGTCACCTCAGTAACGGCGCAGAAGCAGAAACTCCAACCGAAACCGGGCACAGAGCCGGGGCAAAAGCAGGCGGAAGCGCAGAAGGCAGCAGCCACCGCGGGTACGCCGGCGACTGAAGCCGATCAAGACGAGCGCGAATCCGAGGGGCCTTGGAAGGGGATGCAGTACCGGCTGGTCGGACCATTTCGTGGCGGGCGCGCCGTGGCAGTGTCAGGCGTTGTGGGACAGGATGACGTCTACTATTTTGGCGCTGTGGCTGGGGGCGTCTGGAAGACGACCGACGGCGGTCTCAACTGGAAACCTACTTTCGATAAGACGAAGGATGCGTCACCGGCGATTGGCGCAATTGCAGTTTCGGAGTCAGACCCGAATGTGATTTATGTCGGAACCGGCGAGGCGTGCATCCGGGGCAACATTGTTGGCGGGAACGGCGTGTGGAAGTCGCTGGATGCCGGCAAAACCTGGAAGTTCGTCGGACTTGGGGATACGCACGCGATCGGACGACTGGCGGTAAATCCCAAGAATCCTGACGTGGCTTTCGTGGCGGCGCTGGGACATCCCTTTGCCGACAACGAGGAGCGCGGAATTTTCCGTACGCGCGATGGAGGCAAGACGTGGGAGAAGGTTCTCTACAGGGATGCCAAGAGCGGCGGCATCGACGTCGTGTTCGATCCCAGCAATTCCAATATTCTGTTCGCGGCGCTGTGGCAGGCCAAGCGGACGCCTTGGAGCCTGGATAGCGGCGGTCCGGGAAGCGGCCTATACCGATCAATCGACGGCGGGACTACGTGGAAGGAACTGAAAGGGCACGGTCTGCCGGAAGGAATTCTCGGGCGGATCGGCGTCACGGTTTCGGGTGCGAACCCAAACCGAGTGTGGGCCGTGATCGAAGCCGAGAAGGGCGGAATCTATCGCTCCGATGACGGCGGCGATTCGTGGCATCTCATGACCGACGACCACCGTTTTCGCCAGCGTGCCTGGTACTATTCGCACATTTTTGCCGATCCGAAATCGGCCGAAACCGTATACATCCTGAATACAGGTATCTATCGGTCCAATGATGGCGGCAAGACGTTCAACCAAATTCGTGCGCCGCATGGGGACAATCACGGATTATGGATCGATCCTACGAATCCCAAGCGCCTCATCAATGGAAATGATGGAGGCGCGACCATCTCTACGAACGGCGGCGAGAGCTGGACCAGCCAGTACAACCAGCCAACCGCGCAGTTCTACCACGTCACCACCGACAACCGGTTCCCCTATTACATCTATGGCGCACAGCAAGACAACTCAACCGTGGGCATTGCAAGTGCGAGTGCCGAGGGCTCGATTGATCGTCCGGATTGGTACGACGTAGGTGGCGGCGAGAGTGGGTACATCGCGCCCGATCCGACGGATCCGCTGATCGTGTATGCCGGTTCGTATGGCGGCGAGATCACACGTCACGATCAACATACCCACGAAGAACAGGCGATCAATCCGTGGCCGGTGAATCCCATCGGGTGGGCCGCGGCGGACGTGAAACATCGATTTCAGTGGACCGAGCCGATTGTTTTTTCGCCACACGATCCCAAGACGTTGTACTTCGCCGGGGAAGTATTGTTCAAGACAACGGATGGAGGAATGAGTTGGACGATCGTTAGCCCTGACCTGACGCGCAACGACAAATCGAAGCAGGCGGCGTCGGGCGGGCCAATTACCAAAGACAACACGGGCGTAGAAGTTTACGACACGATCTTTTCCGTCGTGGAGTCGCCGGTGCAAAAAGATTTAATTTGGGCCGGGACCGATGACGGATTGGTTCATCTGACTCGCGACGGCGGGCAGAAGTGGGAGAACGTCACTCCCAAGGCGATGCCCGAATGGGGCACGGTGAGCATGATCGAGGCTTCTCCGCGCGACGCCGGGACCGCGTATCTGGCAGTCGAACGGCACAAGATGGATGACTTTACGCCTTACGTTTTCAAGACGAGCGACTTCGGAAAGAGTTGGACCAAGTTGGTGACGGGGATTCCAGCGAACGATTATGTTCACGCGGTTCGGATTGATCCGAGTCGTCCGGGTCTCCTTTTCGCCGGAACGGAGCAAGGTGTGTACATTTCGTTTGACGACGGCGGGCACTGGCAGGCCCTGCAAATCAATCTGCCGGTAGTGCCGGTGAATGATCTGGTCGTCAAGAAGAACGACAATAGCAACGACCTTGTGGTCGCGACGCACGGACGCAGTTTCTGGGCGCTCGACGACATTACGCCGCTGGAGCAATATCAAGAAGCGGTGCCACAACAAGAAGCACACTTGTTCACGCCGTCAGCTACCAGCCACACAGTGTTTCGGGGCTCGTTCTTTCGCGCCCAGGGAAATGTGGGAAAGAATCCGCCTGCTGGAGCGGTGATTGATTACTGGTTGAAGACTTCGCTTAAGAAACCTGACAAGAAAGAAGCCTCGGGCACCAGCGCGGAGTCGAAGCCGAAGACCGAAGAAGCTGGCAAGGGCGAAGGAGAGAAGAAAGAAGAAGCGCCGAAGATTACGCTGGAGATTCTAGATTCCTCCGGAAAAGTGATCCGGAAATTCCCCAAGAAAGAGGAGCCTGCGGGGGAAGAGGAAAGCTTTTTCGAACGCAACCGTGGGGCTGAAACACTGCCTGCGGACGCCGGGCTGAATCGTTTCGTCTGGGATTTGCGCTATGAAGGAGCGACCAAAGTGCCGCACGCGCCGCTGTGGGGTGGCAGCACCGAGGGGCCGGAGGCGCTGCCGGGTACGTATCAAGTACGACTGACGGTGCTGGGCAAGACTTACACGGCGCCGCTGGAGATCAAGGCCGATCCGCGGCTGAAGGTCAGCCCGGAGGATCTTGCCAAACAATTTGACCTGCTGCTTAAGATCCGAGACAAAGTCACGAAGACGGACGACGCCATCATTCAGATTCGCGATGTGCGCGAGCAGATCAATGCGGAGAACAAGCGGCTGAAGAACGATCCGCGCGAGAAGACGATTGCCGATGCAGGCAAGGCTCTGGACAAGAAAATGACTGCGGTGGAGGAAGAACTGATCCAGACCAAGGCCAAGAGCGGACAGGACGTGCTCAATTTTCCGGTTCGGCTGAACAATCACCTGGTTGCGCTGGGTGGCGTGGTGGGAAGCGCCGATTCGGCACCGACGAAGCAGTCCTATGAAGTATTCGACATGCTCAGCAAAGCTGTCGATGAACAACTGGCGAAGTGGAAGGGGATCGTCTCGACCGACGTTGCGGCGTACAACAACCTGGTCAAGCAGCAGGAGGTTCCCGCGGTTATGGTGACACAGCCGGAAGCGGGGAAATGAGGCAACTACTTGCCGCTCATTCCATCACCGGGCGCGACGAGCCTCGGCTTCGGTCATCCAGCCGCGCCGTAACGTCTCCGCCGGGATACTTGACAGGTAAGGTTTGAGATCGAGTATTGGCGTGGCGTCGAGCATGTCGACGCCACGGGCATGCAAGCGATTGCCCTCGCGACGGAGGAGTTCGACGACGGTGAGTCCAATCGGGTTCGGACGTCTCTGGGGAGCGAGTTGCGAAGACGCCGTGCGGGCGGTCGTCAATCGGGGGAGTGCCGACCAACTCGAATCCTTCGGCGCGATCGAATACCCATACAACAAACAAATGGGAAAAGCCTTCGATGTCGGTGAGGCCCGCTTCGAATTGCGGAAGAATTTCAAGAATGCCTTCCGCGTCGTGTTTGGCGCCGAAACCCTTGGGGATCTGTTGGGTATTCTTGTAAGGACTTCTCACATACCCGATTGGCTGCGGCGAAAACATAATCAACGATCCTTAGGCCAGCTCTGCCCCTCAGGGGCTAAAGCCCGATCCTTTCTAGCTGCTAACGGCACGGCTGAAAGCCGTGCCCTTCCCGAAGCGTCTTCAGTTTTGCGATCGGAATGACACGATGGTATTGTTCCCCGTCGCTATTGATCTTCTTTCTTCTGCGGTTCTCTAGGCAAAGGCTTCTCGATCGGCTTGCGGGGGAGCATTTGATCGCGCATGGCTGCGTCGTAGACGAAGCTGGCTACGATTACCGCAATCTGCTTGAGATCATCCGGTTGCAAGCGGTCGTAGACGTCCATGTTGGAGTGGTGCGTACGGGTTTCGTATTCGATGGGATCCTGGATGAACTGGAATCCGGGGATGCCGACTGCGTCGAAAGATAGATGATCGGTGCCGCCAGTGTTGCGCATGGTCAGCGTGGTCATACCGAGATCTTTGAAGGGACGCATCCAGGCCTCGAAGATCGGCGCCACAGCTTCGTTTTCCTGCAAGTAAACACCGCGAATCTTGCCGCTGCCGTTATCGACATTGAAATAGGCGGAGACTTTAGCCTGCTCGGGTTTGACCGTGACCGGACCGGCCTCGCGGCGCAACAGGGTTGGCATTCCCTTCATGTTGGGGTCGTCCATGGGCGGACGCGAGCCGAAGTGCTGTTCGACATAGCCCTGCGAGCCAAGGAGGCCTTCTTCCTCGCCGCTCCACAGGCCGATGCGAATGGTGCGGCGGGGCTTGATGTCGAGGGCTTTCAGGATGCGAACGGCTTCCATCATGACTACGCTGCCCGCGCCGTTGTCGGTGGCGCCGGTGCCGGCGTGCCAGGAATCGAGATGTGCGCCCAGCATCACCACTTCATCTTTCTTGTCGGTGCCGGGGATTTCGGCGATGGTGTCGTACTGCATGGGGTCGTCGTCGTAGAAGGTGTTGGTGACATTCAGTTCCAGCGTGACGTCTTTTTTCTGTTGCAGCAGGCGGGCGATGCGTGACCAGTGCTCGGAGGCCATGGTGAGTTGGGGAACCGTTGTAGTCTCGCCCGGCTTGTAAGAACCGCCGGATTGAACGAACACGGTACCACCACCGGCGGTGCCGCGGCTGTGGTCAATCGCGGCAATCACTTTTTCGTCGGCGAGAAACTGGTTCAGGTCCTTTGCGAACTGGCGACGTTTCGCGAACTCGGCCATACGAGACGGTAAACGTTCGCTAGGAATCTCATATTCGCCGATCTTGGCCAGGTCATCATCGCTCAGACGCTTGTAGGGAGCTTCCGTGATGGTCTTCACTTCGGCGTCCGGGCCCAGGATCGCAATCATTCCGGCCAGCTTTCCGCGATATTTGTCGAAGTCCTTCTTGTCTTCAACGTTGACGCGGACGCACTTGCCGCTGACGACGCCGTTCGTGCCGGGGGTCCACGCTTTGGCGTAGGCGATGAGAGGGACGACATCGGGCGAAGTCATGCGGACGTTGACGTATTGATTTGCCCATCCGCGGCCGAACGGCCCCCAGGTTTCCAGATGAGCATTGCTCAGGCCCATCGCGGTCAACTGGTCGCGGGTCCACTCGTTGGCGCGCTTCATGTTGGGGGACCCGGTGAGGCGTTCGCCGATCGAATCCATCAGGCCAGAAGCCAATTCCATGACTCTTGAATTGCGAAAGCCCTCATAACGGATGCGGGAGATGGTTTCGAGATCAATTTTTTCCTGGGACCAGATGGCGGGAACGGACGACAAAATGATAATGAGAGTACAGACGAGTCGCGAAGACCTCTTCATGATGAGCTCCTAAGCGGGAATCAATCGGGGATTATACAGCCGGAAGTGGAATGGTTCGGGAAACGGAATGTAAAGTTATTTCAAGAACGCACTGTGCCCGGAAGGCGCGGGAGACAAATAGAGACGTGGCGAGCTACGTCTCTACGATTTGTTTTCGGGCTTGCTCACGGGTTCTTTGCGTTTTTCTTCGGTATCGACCGAGTACAACATGTAATGATCGAAACTGTGACGCCGGTAGTAGCGGTGCTTGCGGAAATCGAAATAAATTTCCGCGCTCTTAGGGAGCCAGAGAGACGCGTTCTTCTTTAGGAACGGAACCGGCCCGTATTCCACGGCTTGGTGTTCACTTAGAAGCTGGATTTCAGGCATCGGGTTCACCATCTCTGCTTCCATGCGCACGATCTGGAATTTGTCGGCGGTAATCCACGCTCTTCCTTTCAGGGCGACGGAATGCATTTGATTCCCCACTTTGTAGCTGTGCATGCGGTTGGGACGGTCGTCGCGCTGGCGGAAGTGCACGAGCCATGTGGCCTGTCCGTGCCAGTCGCCCAGGCCCTCACATGCCATGTCGAAGTTGTCGCGCATGTCAGGATGGAAGACGAGCGCAAGCGTGGCAAAGCCAGTGCTGGCGATTCGGTCTGGATATCCGGCCAGAGTGAGCTTGTCAGCGCGGTATTCATCCACCGCAAGAATCCCCGGCTGGGTCTCTGAGATCGAAGCGACGTAGTTGTACTTTCGCGTTTCCGTGCGAACCGGAATGCCGAATTGGTCGAGCGACTGATGGAATAGATCTTCGACTGCGGCGAAGCGCGCCACGTCTCGCACCAACTCTTGCACACGTTTACCCGATTCATCCATCACCTTCGCGGACGGACATGCGACACCGGGCGCGAGAGACGGTTTAACGTCATCGATGCTGGGTGGTTTCCACGATTTGACGGCGAGCCCCGGCGCGGGAAGCGCTGCCAGAGGATCGACGCCGGAGAAGCCGACCTTGGTGGGTGATGAATTGTCCGAAATTACGGAACCAGACTGGTGTTCCTGTATCTGGGCGATCAGAGCGCGAACTTGCCCTGCCAGGGCATGATGCGGCGATTGCTCCAGAAAGAAATTCAGGGCCTGAATTGCCTCTTCATCGTGGCCCAAATTTGCCAGTGCCTGTCCCAGAACAAGTTGCGCGGGGCTGGCATTCCTCTTGCCTTTCGTGATCGAGATTTGCGCCTCGTCGCGGGCCTTGTCGTAATCTTGTTGGTGAAGGTAGGTATCGGCAAGCAGGTTGTGCGGCAGCCAATTCTCAGCATCGGCCACCACCGCCTGCTCAAGCGCCGAACGAGCCGCCGGGTAATCCTGCCGTTCCAAGCCAGTTCTGCCGAGCAGGGTCAGCGCCTGAGCGTTGTGAGGATTAAGATTCGCGGCCGTGCCCAGATAAGTCCCGGCCTGAGAGAAATCTTTTTTCTGAAAATACAAATACCCCAGCAAAAAGTTCAGTTCCGGGCTGGAGGGAGATAACTTGTATGCCGCATCCAGTTGCTTCTGCGCCTCTTTGAGATTTCCAGACTTCAGGGCGGAAACAGCACGCTTGGTCTCCTTCCGCGCCTTCGGTGGCAGAACGGCCTTTCCTATATCGAGATTGATCGCCTCGGGATCGCGATGAAGAATAATGTCGCTTTGCGCGGCGCGGATGGTGTTCGTGACCTGGATTTCTTGGCGGGTGCTGAGATAGCCCACGGCACTGATTTCCACCTCGTAATTCCCGTAGGCAACGTCGGTAAAGACTCCCTGCGATGTATCTTCGGTGGTCCGCCAGATGGCCGAATGGTTGGTGAGGTCCACGAGTTTTAACAGCGCCTGACGATCAAGATGAGTGCCGTTGCGCTCTGAATAGACAGTGAAGATGAGCACCGCGGTGCCTGGTGCTGTGTCGTACGAAGGGTAAGATTCCAAACGCCTGGGGTCATCCATGGTGTCACGCTGGGCGACGGCGCGCGTGGTGAGCAAGCCAGCGAGAAAAAGGGGGACGCAGAAAAGCCGCGCGAAGAAAGACCTCACTGTGGCGCGACTGCGGGTCATAGGCAAATCCGTGAGCAGTGTGGCACAGTCGCTCGCGCGGGTCAAACTGAGCTTCAGGTGCCTTCTTTCGAGTCCTGTGCGCTACTTTTTGGCGGCGGATTTTTCCTCGGGTGCAGACATTTTGTTGCCTTCAGTTTTGTGTTCGCCGCCGGCAGCCGGCTTAGAATCCTCGTCATCGTCGTTTTTCGCGATGTATTGCACGATCAGCGAGATCCGGCGGTTGGAGGGGTCGAGCGGAGCGTCAGGCTTGCGCAAACGTTGGTCGGCAAATCCGCGGACTTGCGTCACCTGATCCGCCCTGATTCCGTTGGCCTGCATGACGCGACGGGCTGCGTTGGCTCGATCCGAGGACAGTTCCCAATTGCCGAACGCAGCGGAAGGAGCGCAAGGCGTGGAATCGGTGTGACCTTCAATGGAGAGCTTGTTAGGGAGGCTGCCCAGTTCTTGCGCCAGAGTTATGAGCATTTCGCTGCCATCGCTATTCAGCCTGGCGCTGCCACTGTCAAAGAAGGTGCCGCTGGCGGATTCGGAGAGTTCGATGCGAAGGCCTTCCGCGGTAACCGTCATCTCAATGTGGCTCTTCAATTTTTCGAAGTCCACCATCTGCTTCATGGCCATCTGCAGTTGTTCTTTCAGCTTGGGCATGTTCTCGCGGGTGAGCGTGAAATTTTCCCCCGAGCCCGTCATGTTGGAGCCGACTTTTCTTGAGGTCCCGGTGGGATCCTTGAAATATCCGCCGACGGCTTCCTGCACCTGTTTGCTGGAGTTGAGCAACCAGAGGACGATGAAGAGCGCCATCATGGCAGTGACGAAGTCGGCATAGGCCACCTTCCACGCGCCGCCATGATGGGCACCGTGGCCGCCTTTTTTCTTGAGAATGATAATGGGGCACGTTTTGTCCATTGTTTCTTGTTCGTGGACGAAGCTTTAAGAGGCTGCGGCCGCCACGGCTGCAGGCGGCGCCTCCGCTCCTCCGCCACGACAAGCCTTTTCCAATTCCTGGAATGAGGGCCGCACATGGCCCGGGACTGCGCGGCGGGCCATTTCCACGGCCATAATGGGGGCAGTGCCTTTCAGAAAAGAGACCATCAGAACACGCATGACGTAGAGGAAGGCGTGCTCTTCCTCGGTCGCTTTGGTCATGTTGGCCGCGATCGGCCCGACCAATCCATAGCACAGCAAGATGCCCAGGAACGTTCCCACCAGAGCGGCGGCCACCTTGTGTCCAATTTCTTCCGGCGGACCGCCGAGAGCCCCCATGGTAATGACGACACCGAGCACGGCAGCCACGATCCCGAGGCCGGGTAGGGAATCGGCCATAGTGCTCAGGGCGGCGGTGGGCGCCGCAGAATCCTGATGGTGAACCTCCAAATCGAGGTCGAGCATCTGGTCAAGGTCGAAGGCATCGATGCCGGTGATGGCCATGCGCAGGGAGTCGCAGACAAAATTGCAAACGTGGTGATTTTTGAGGAATGCCGGATTCTTGGAAAAAACCGGGCTCTTCTGAGGCTCTTCGACGTCCGATTCCAGAGCCATCAGCCCGTCTTTGCGAGCCTTATTGAGCAGGTCGTACATCATTTTCAAGGTTTCGATGTAGGTCTGCTTGCCGAACTTGGAGCCGCCAAAGACTCCGCCGATTCCGCCGGCGATCTTCTTGAGGATGTGGAGCGGATTGGCAACCAGAAGCGTGCCCACGGCGGCGCCACCGATGATGATCAATTCTGCCGGTTGAATGAGGACTCTGAGATTGCCATGTTCCATGAGGTAGCCCGCCACCACGCAACCGAAAACGACGACGATGCCGATGATCGCAAACATTTCTAGCTCCCGAACATTCCACTCGAAGCCGAGGAAGAGCGGCTTTGCCCCGCTGCAGCCGTCTCCAGTGATTTCTGCGCTCGCTCGATCAGGGACTCCATGGTGTCGTCGGGCTGGGCTGTGGCTTCGCCGATGGAAATAGGCAGCGACCGTCGTTCTCCCCACCATTCGATTCCGTCGTTGGCCAGCATGCGGCGGACGCGTTCGCGCACGGCGTGCATCACTTCCTCTCGGCAGCCATTCAAAATGACGAGAAACTGATCGTCGCCCCAGCGTCCGACGAAGTCTGTTGTCCAAAGAGAGCCTTCCAGAGCTCGCGCCATTACGCGCAATAAAGAGGAAGCTGCCTCGGGTCCCAGGCTGGCGCGGAAATGCTGCAACCCTTCGAGCCGCAAACAAAGGATGCCGAACGGAACTTGGACCTCGACGAACGTTGCCAGTGTCTGGCGCAAATGGGATCGCATCAAAACCTGGCTGGCCACGCCGGTAACGTTGTCCATGCAACCGGTAAGACTCCGGCTATCTTCTCTACGATCGCGCCTCGCATCTTGTTGCATCTCCTCAAACGTTTCGGCCGCGCCAATGATCGAACCATGCTGGTTGTGCACGGGTACGGCGCGGAGGCGGACAGGAATCTCGTATCCGGCTTTGTGATGCAGAAAGCCGATGGTTTCTGCGGACTGCGATGTCTTGATGGCGCGGGCGACCGGGCAGTCCTCGTTGCAGAATTCACAACCGGGCTGATCGCAGTGCAGCACGGCTTCTGCGATACAAGAGTGGCCAATGACTTCATGGCGCAAGTGGCCCGTGATTCTCTCGGCCCCTTCGCTCCAGAACACGATTTTCTTTTGCATGTCGACCACGCACAGGCCGGTCGGGAGGCTATCGATTATGCTGCGACAAATATCAGGGTCGTGGAATAAGGACATGCGCGGTCAAGGGAAGCTCCCTGACTACTGGACACATCGGCAAAATCTACAGAGACTTCAGGATGCGCGCCCGTGGAGTTCAGGGCGCGACCGAGATGAGGTTCTTATCTGTCAGGAAGATGGAAACGGGCCTTGTCGGAGCAGGCATGGCACGAAAGTGCCATAGGCAGAAAACCTGCACCCATTTTATTTTTACCGGTGAGCAGTTCTTGGGGGAGGGCTGCCCCGGGCGTCCTGGACTGACAAGAGTTCCGGGGCGCTCGTCGTTTTTGGGTTCGTTCCGGTATGGCTTACAAGTAGGGGCCTTGCAGCGGCCTCAGCGTCCTATCTCTTTTCCCGAAGACAATAATTCAGTTGGTGGAGATGGTGAAGTTGACGGTGATCCTCGCCTGGGTCTCGACCGCTTCAACGCCCTGATAGTGCGGCTTGAAATGCCACTGCTTTACGGCTTCCTGCGCGGCGCTGGCCAGGATCGGCGGGCCGCTGAGCACGTGGAGATCCTGGATCAGGCCATCGCGCCCGATCAGCGCCTGCAGAATCACCGAGCCCTGCACTTTCATTTGGCGCGCCAATAAAGGATAGCCAGGTTTTACTGGACGGCTAACGACCTCCGCCGTATCAGCGGACATTTGCACGCGCTCGGCGGCGTTGTTTGTCACACTGGCTGCACTGGCGTTTGCGCGGCCAGTGGCGGGAGGCACCGCGACTTCCTGAGGAGCCGAGCCCGGCTGCAGATCGACTCGCACCGAGTTCGTCCCGGGATGAAGAGTTCGATGAACGTCTCCGGCCACGACTTCGACTTCGAGCGGAGGCAGCACCGTCCTTGTGGCGGTGATCGGCGGAGCGGTTGGATCGGCCACAGCGGACTTGGCCGGCTCAGTGGGTTTCGGCTGCGATTTTGCAACACGTCCCTTCTTATGAGCGGTTGACACTGGTGCGACTACATTACTCGGGGGCGCGGTCGTGATGGCAGAGTGAGCCACTGGCTGGGGCTCCGGCTGCTCTTCTACTTGTTCCGTGTCGGGGAACCAGAAATCGCGATCCCGGTAGAGCACAAATCCCAAAGCAACCAGCAGCATCACGAGAGCAAGGACCATCATGCGCCGCTGTTTGCGTTCCTCGGAGTTACGAGCCTGAGGCGCGGCAGGAAGGACACGAACGGTCTTTGGAACGAAGTCCATGAGCTCGAATACGCGGGGTGTTAGCCCGCTCTTGGGGAGAACTCTGGATAGTATGCCAGAAAACCAGCGAAAGGCCAGCAAAAGTGATGGTGAGCGCAAACTCAGATGGGCCGGTGGTCCGGCGTTCTTGACCCACCATGGTATCTTGGCCGTAACTTTGTGGGACCTTTTGAATCTTATGGTGGGGATGTCGTGGGTGGGCGAGGGCTATGGAACCGGAGAACGAGAAGCCAGAAGCGGCCGAATCGAGGGCAGACGCGTCCAAGGCGGCGGATCCGGCGGCGGTTGATCCGACGGGGCGTGAGCCAAGGTCTGCCGGTCCGGATATCGTTAATGCCGAAGCTGCGGGGCCCGACACCGTCGTTTCAAATGTGGTCCAGACAAAGATCGTTCAAGGCAGGATGAATGAACGCAGGTTTGCGCAGACGTCGCGCAGGGAACTGCTGAAAATGGTGCCAGTGCTTGCGTTGGGGGCGTTTGCTATCCCCAGCTTGCAGGAATCGCTGCTCAAGAATGTGATTGGCTTCAGCGATTGGGCGTCGGGGCGGCTGTTCCGGCGCGGTCATCTGGCTCCGACGTTCGCAGATGCACAGGTAACGCGGTTCGAGAAGTTTCCCATTAACGATTACGACGTAGACGATCCGGGAGTGATCTTTGAGAACTGGAGTTTAACAGTGAGCGGCGCCGTACAGAAGCCCGGCGACTACAAACTGGCGCAGATTCAGGTTTTGCCGCGAGTGCGTCAGAATACGCGCCATGTCTGCGTCGAAGGATGGGACGTGATCGGACGCTTCGGAGGCGCGAGGCTCTCGGATTTTCTGAATATGATCGGGGCGGACACGTAGGCGCGATACCTTACCGTACCGTGTCCTTGCGCGGACGACTACTACGAATCGCTGGACATGGCGACGGCACTGCATCCGCAGACTCTGCTTTGTTACGAGATGTACGATCAGCCGCTTACCCGCGCGGTGCAGAATGCCTACGCGGAGAGCTTCAATGGCCGATTGCGCGATGAATGCCCGAATGCGAACTGGTTCACCAGTCTGAGTGACGCGAGACGGAAGATCGAAACCTGGCGGCAATTACAATCAGCAGCGTCCGCACCGTTCGTTGAACTACCTGCCGCCCGCAGAGTTTGCACGGACAGCCGTGGAGATGAGGGCATGAGGAAAGCTAGTACAGCGCTGCTGGAGCAGGGGACTCAGACGCCGTCCCCTGCTCCAGACCTCATCCCCGCTGAAACCAAAACATCAACCGAGGACTCACATTGCGATTGGTACAGCAAACGGGGGCACTTCAGTGCGGGATCCATCAGCGGCTAAAGCCGTCAGGGAGTGAGCGGTACTGGCGGCACGACTGAAGTCGTGCCCTTCCCGTTTCCTCGTGCGGCAGCTCTTCCTAGCGGCAAGGCCGAGAGCTAGCAGGCCAGTTGGTCGCGTGTAATTTTCAGGCCCGGCAGGTTTCCGAGGGCGGTGAGGGCGACCGATTCGGTTTTGAAGAACTGATTGGCCAATTCGGTTAGGTCATCGGCGGTGACCGCTTCGATTTTCTCGATCAACTCGTCGAGATCGTAGAAGCGGTCGAAATACATTTCCTGCCGCGCCAGGTTCGACATTCGGGCGGTGCTCGATTCCAGCGACAGCATCAGGCTTCCCTTCAGCTGGGCTTTGGAGCGGCGCAGTTCTTCTTCGGGCACGGGCTCCGCCTTAAGCTTGCGGAATTCGCTGACCACCGACTGCACGACCTTGGAAGCTGACGCAAGGGAAGTGCCCGCATAGACGGCCAGGCATCCAGTGTCGCGGTAAGGATTCAGATCGCTGTAGATAGAGTAGGCCAAGCCTTGGCGCTCCCGAATGTTTTGGAAGAGACGGGAACTCATGCCTCCGCCGAGCAAGGTGTTGAGAATGTAGCCGGCGTGGCGCTTCTCGTGCGCGATGGGATGCGCGGGCACGCCGAGGCACAGCTGCACCTGCTCCAGAGCTTTCTTGTTGCGCAGAATGATGCGCGAAACGATTTTCGGAGCGGAAGAATGGAAGCCGTTTTTCATGGGCTTCATGTGTTGGAAATGTCCGGTGACCAGTTCGACGAATTTGTCGTGATCGAGATTGCCGGCCGCGGACACAATGATGTTGCCGGGCGCGAAGCGGTGAGCGTAGGCATCGACGACCGATGGCCGCTCGAAGCGCTTCACGGTTTCTTTCGTGCCCAGGATCGGCTTGCCCAGCGGATGATCTTTCCAAAAATTCTGTGTGAAGATTTCGTGGACGAGATAATCGGGATTATCTTCGTCCATTTTGATCTCTTCCATGATCACGCCGCGTTCGCGGGCTATGTCGGCGGCATCGAAGACGGGATTCAGAACCAGATCGCCCAGAATGTCGAGCGCGGTGGGGACGTGTTCGTCGAGCACCTTGACGTTGAAGCAGATGCACTCCTTGGCGGTGAAGGCGTCCATGTTGCCGCCGATGGAGTCGACTTGGCGCGCGATTTCTTCCGCCGTGCGGTGCTTGGTCCCCTTGAACACCATGTGCTCGATGAAATGGGAGATACCGTTACATTCGGCGTCTTCGTCGCGTGAGCCGGTCTGGAGCCAGATGCCAATAGAGGCGGAGCGGATGTGCTGCATCTGCTCGGTGATGACGGTCAAACCGTTGGGCAGCTTTTGACGACGAATATTACGGACTTCTTTGGTCATTGCTTCCTGCATGAATACTATTCGGTAAACCCCAAGGGTGGCAGTACAACGATCTGCACTATTCTGACATAGGGGCAGGTGCTGTGCGAGAATAGTTTAGTGATTTAGAATCAGTAGGTTAAATGATCTGTTGAGTTGGGGTTGATGGGAAATATCCGACGGGGGTTGTAAGTTAAGCCGCCGGGTCGGTCCTCAAAATTGAAGCTATGGCTGATCTATCGCAAATCTCGCTACTCGGAATGGATCGGTCCGAACTGGCTTCCCTGGTCGACAGCTTGGGAGAGCCGACCTATCGCGCGAAGCAATTCTTGGAGGCGGTGTACCGGCAACGGGTGGAATCGATCGAACAGATCTCGACTCTTTCGCAGCAACTTCGGCGGAAGCTGGCAGAGAAGGGCGTCTCGGTGGGATGGCCGCGGATCGAGCAGCGATTCGTGTCGCAGGATGGCACGGTGCGGTATCTGATTGGGTTTGCGGATGGGCAGAGTGTGGAGACCGTCTGGATGCCCGAAGGCGATGGCGGGGAAGCAGGAGACGGGAGCGAGGCCGGGGAACTGGCAGAGCGATTCGCTGAGAGTTCCAGCCTTAGTACCGCAGAGACTAGAACCGTATCCGATGAGAACGAGCCGATCGCAGCACCGAACCCCGGCGCCACCCAAAAGCATAGACAAACTCAGGGACAGAATCAGGGCCGCTCCACAATTTGCATTTCCAGCCAGGTGGGTTGTGCCGTGGATTGCCAATTCTGTCTGACGGCGCTGCTTGGCGTGAAGCGCAACCTGAGCGCGGGCGAGATCCTGGGCCAGGTCTGCGCGGTGCTGAAAGACCAGAAGGTGTCGCCGCCCGAGGATCGCATCAACCTGGTTTTCATGGGCATGGGCGAGCCGTTTCTCAACTATGAGAATTTCGTGAAGGCGGCGCGCCTGCTGGTCGAGGAAGTCGGCATTGCCGAGCGGCGGATGACGGTGTTGACGGCGGGTATCGTGCCGCGGATCCATGACTTTGGCGGGGAGGCGATCCGGCCGAAGCTGGCCATCTCTTTGAATGCTTCGAACGACGCGCTGCGCACGCGGCTGATGCCGCTCAACAAAAAATGGAATCTTGAAATGCTGATGGCTGCGGCAAGGGCCTACCCACTGCGTACCCGGGAGTGGATCACCTTCGAGTACGTGCTGCTCGGAGGTGTGAACGACGGGCCCGAGAACGCGAAAGAAGTAGCAGAGTTGCTGCGCGGAATGCGCTGCAAAGTGAATCTGATTGCGCTGAACCCGGGGCCGGGAATTGAGTTCACGACTCCTGACACGGAGCGGGTCGCGGCATTTCAAACGATTCTGAGGGAGGCAGGAATTCCGACGTTTGTGCGACGTTCCGCGAGGGCGGGATATTTACGCCGCATGCGGGCAACTCAAGCGTACGGTTGAGATTGCCACAGCACCGGAACCGTAGATTCCTTGCTCTTGGCCGGAGCGGCCTCGGTGACGGGGAGTTCTACGCGAAGCAACATGGCACCATCTTCGCGGCGCTCGCGCGAAATCTGACCCCGATGCTCCTGCAGAATGCCTTGACATGCGCTCATGCCCAAGGCGTCTTCGGAATCGACCGGGGAAGGTGCGGAGATGCGGGTCGATGGGCTGGAAGGCATCGGTTCGGTGGCGATTTGAAGCACGGAAGTATTCGCCTGCCGTTCGGTGCTGACGGTCAGGATTCGGCCACCGTGCTCGCTGAGGACTTGCAGGCAGTTCGCCACGAGCTGCAGGCAGACCTGCAGCAATTGATTGGAATCCCCTAAAACTTTGGGAAGTGCGGGATCGAACTGGGTGCGAATGTCGATCTCGAGGGCCTCGCACTGGGGCTGCGTCAACTTAACAGCCGTGCGCGCCAGGGTGTTGAGGTCGATGGGACCCTTGGGCGCTGGTGACTGCCGGGCAAAGCTGATCAGACTGGCGACCAGAGACTTGGTGCGGCGAACATGCTGGCCGATCTTTGCCGCGAACGGCCGCTGCTCCGCGGTGAGCGCCGTGCTGAGGAGCATGTCGGAATAGCCGAGCATGGCGGTGATCGGATTGTTGAGTTCGTGGGCCGCCCCGCCGACCAACTGACCAATCGACGCCAATTTTTCCGACTGAAGGATCTGGGCCTGCAAATATTTCAGACTGTCAAACGACTGCCGCGACTGTTGCAGCAAGTGGGTTAGTTCTCGGTCGAGGAGGCGCTGGCGCACGAAAACCATTCCCCCCATGAAGAATGCGGCGACCAGAGTCAATGAGAGCCGAAACACGCGGACGCGAGACGGGATAGTGCCGTCAGCCATCGCCCAAGCGGCGAACAGGGGCAGCGAAAACACGGAAATCATGCTGCAGCGGGCAATCCACACGCCGTAGAGCGCGGAGGCTTCGCGGGCATCGGAGGCTGGCTTCTCAGCCTTAGTCCGCAGGCCAATCCATGTGAGCCACGCTATTGCAGCGACGTACGGTATATCGTAAAGGCTGCCGCTGTAATACACCTTCCGACCGATCGCCCAGTTCATGACTGTGGAACTGGCGGCGTAACAGAGGCTCATGCCAAACAGACTGGCGTAGAGGTTTCTCCAAGGGCCCTTGCTGGTCATCCAGCAGGCAACCAAGCCAAACAGGAAAGCGATCTCTTCCGTGACATAAACCGCATTCAAGTGCCGGTTATAGGCGTCCGCGTCGGCCACGACATACTGCCACGGGATGACGATCAAGACATAAAGATAGAACCACCATACCAGCAAGAGGGCGAAATCCAGCCGTCCTACGCGTGCTGCGTACTCGTCCCGCGGAACGTGAGCACGCAAGGCAATAGCAGCCATCAAGGGAACGATGTGCAAGAAAAGGATAATGTCACCGGCAAAAAGGTCGGGAACATCGCGCCGCAGAACCACTTCGAAGTAGGTCCAAAGCAGTTGATACAACAGCCAGAATGAAATGCCCAGGGTGATGAGCGACCAGAACAGCCGAACGCGTCCCTCGGAGCGCAGCACCAGCGGAACGAACGCAGCTGCGCCCGAAAACAGCAAGACGCACTGGACGACGTCGCTGAAAGCGGTCAGGCGAAAAGACCGGGGCAGGACAAGAGCCGCCAGAACGAAGGCCGCCAACAATCCGGCCACCCCCGCCAACCACAGATGGGAACGTTTGCTCAAGACACTCCTCAGGCCCCATTCTAGATCGGATCGCAGGGGGCCGCTGGTTACTGTAGTAATCTAAGACGAAAAGCTGGAGCGGGGCCAGGGAGTATGAACCAGACTCTTACTTGCCGGTAAGCTTCTTTTATTCAATAATATGCCCCGAAGCCGCCACGCCCGTGGAGACCGACTCAATTGAATCCTCACATTGAGCGCTACCGACAGTCCTGGAGACTGAGAAGACCCCGCGATCCCAGTGAGACCCGCCGGATCGAGCGGTGGCTGGCGACTGCGCGCGTGTTCCTGGCGGTTTCGACGCTGGTGGCGATCCGTATGGACCCCACCGAACTGGGAAAATCGTGGGCGGCTTACGGTCTTTTCGTGTTCTATTTGGCGAACGCCATTCTTATCATGATGCTCCTCCGGCGGAGGCAGGAGTCTACGGCAGGTTTTCGCCTCTTGGTACATGCAGGTGATGTCGTTTGGCCAGCTGTGATTTCAATCTTCGGGGAAGGACCAAGGACCCCGTTTTTCCTCTTCTTTTTTTTCGTCCTGGCAGCGGCGGCCTACCGCTGGGGACTTTGGGAAACGCTCGGCACGGCTGCCGCAGAGGTTGCGTTGCTGTGGATCGAGAGTTCGTTTGTGATCCACAGGTGGCTGGGGCTTGGCGGGGCGGCGTCGTGGCGGGCCTTGGGTCTGCGAGTAAATGTGAGTAGTTTTGAACCGCAGCGCATGTTCATGCTATCGGTCTACCTTCTGGTGATGGGGTTATTGCTGGGCTACCTGGCCGAGCAGCAGAAGCACCTGCGGGCGGAGAAGGCGGTGGTGACCGGGACTTTGTCAAGGATCCGGGTGGAAGCTGGCCTGACGGGAACCATTGAGCAGATCTTCCGTGAAGCGATGTCTATGTATGGTGCGACCCAGGCTGTGGTCGCATCGCAGGAATCTCACAGTCAACGGGTCTTCGTGGGAGAGTTGAACAAGGACAGCCGGAGTGCGCCGTCCGAGTTCCGCTGGTTGGAATCGGGTTTCCGAGACTCTAAAACCTATCTGGATGATTTTCCAGGGGGCGTCTGTTACGCCGCGATCGATGGGAATCGATGGACCACTCTCGCACTGGATCACAATGGCTATCAAGTGCCAGTGGAGAACCTCGCGGCACTTTCTCAACTGCGGGAGGTTCGGACCTTTTATTCGCTGATTACGGTGGCCTTTCTTTTTGGGAGCGAATGGAGAGGCCGGATATTCCTGTTCAATCCGTCATGGCGGGGCGAAAAGCAGGAAGAACTCCGCTTTCTACTCGATCTGGTCCACCAGGTGGGGCCTGCCGTTTACAACGTTTACCTTTTGCACCGGTTGCGACGCCGGGCGGGAGCCGCGGAGCGCGCGCGCTTTGCACGGGAGCTGCATGACGGTGCGGTGCAGTCGCTGATTGCGGTCGAAATGCAGGTGGACGTGTTACGCCGGCAGGCCGATGCCGGCAAGCCGATCGGTGCGGACCTGGGACGAATCCAGGGACTGCTTCGCGAAGAAGTGCTCAAGCTGCGGGAATTGATGCAGCAGATGAAGGCGATCGAGGTGGATGCCCAACGGCTGCTCGGAGTCTTGAACGACACGGTTGAACGATTTCAACGCGAGACCGGGATTAGCGCCCGGTTCGTCACCGATCTCGAGGATGTCGACATGCCGCAACGGGTATGTCGTGAGATCCTTCGCATTGTGCAGGAAGGACTGGTGAATGTGAGAAAACACAGCGGTGCGCGCCACGTGCTGGTACGTTTGGGATCCAGCCTGAAAAAGTGGAATTTAACGCTGGAAGACGATGGAAAAGGATTTCCTTTCGCGGGCCGCTATAACCAGGATCAGATGGATGAGGCGGGGAAAGGGCCCATGATCATTCTGGAACGCGTCGGTTTGATTGCCGGTGAACTCACGGTAGAATCAAATCCCGGACAGGGAACGCGCCTGGAAGTCACCGTACCTCGCAGCGGGGAAGTGCCTCATGAATTTTAGAAAAGCGCAGTTGGTTCGCCTTGTCATTGCCGATGACCACCCCATCTTTCGTGACGGTCTGCGGCGCTTGCTGGAGGCAGAGGCGGACCTGAAGGTTTTGGGAGAAGCCTCGGATGGCGCCGAAGCCGTAAAGCTGGCGCGGCAATTGAAGCCCGACATTCTCCTGCTTGATCTGGCGATGCCCAAGCATCCGGGTCTGGAAGCCTTGCGAGAGTTGAGTGTGCCTGCGACTGCGACTCCAGTGCGGGTCATCCTTCTGACCGCGGCGGCGGAAAAGAGTCAAATCGTCGAAGCGCTGCAACTTGGGGCCCGCGGAGTGGTGCTCAAAGATTCCGCCACACAACTCTTGTTGAAGGCGATTCACACCGTGATGGCGGGCGAATATTGGGTCGGACGCGAGAGCGTCTCCAACCTTGTGCAATATCTGCGCACGCTTATGCAGTCTTCGCATGACGAGGCGCGCCAGAAGAAATTCGGCCTGACACCGCGAGAACTGGAGATCGTTTCGGCCGTGGTGGCTGGGTACTCGAACAAGGAAATAGCCGAATATTTCAAGATCAGCGAGGATACCGTCAAGCACCATCTCAGCAATATCTTCGACAAGCTCGGGGTCTCGACCCGTTTGGAACTTGCTCTCTTTGCAGTGAATCAGGCCTTGCCCCTCAAAAGCATTGCCTGAGGCCGGTAGCGTTTGCACGAGTTCAGTGGCACTTTGGTGCCATTGGCGGAGGAGTGAGCGGATATTAAAATTGACATTACAGACTGCTTGGGGACAACCGGGAGGCTACGTGTATTCGGTGTTACCCCGGTGTTGGTAAATCGTCAGAGTCAGCAAACGTGAGAAATGAGGAGCCCCGTGGCAAAATGCTTACAGCAGCTTTGGAATGATGAGCGTGGTCAGGACATTGCGGAATACGCAGTGATGTTGGCTGTGATTCTTGTAATTGTCGTGGGCACGATCCGGCTCATCGGCTCCAATGCCAATAACGTGTTTTCCCAAGTCGGCAGCGCAATTCAGTAACACGCGATCCTGCAATTCATAACAGAGCGAGCGGCGAGGGCTTGCTTCTAGCTTTCCATCCGGCGGCACGCGTGAAGGCCGACCTTCGTTGCCTCCCATTTCCTGCCTTCTAGGTTCCGTTCCATTTTCCAACAATTTACTTCTGTTCGGTCTCTGACTGCGACGTCGTGCTTAGCGCCACCTTCTCTGCGCCGCCGGTTGAAAGCCGGGTCAGGTAGGGGAAGAATGGAGTAATCTCAAACTCCATTTTCTCGCGCGCCGAGGTCAACGCTACAGGCTTGGCTTTCGACAGTTCCACGCGATCACTCCAGGGATCGACTTTAATGCGGCCGCCCAAAGGTAAAGCGGCGATTTGATCGAGGCGCTTCTGGTCCAGTGCGGGGGATGAGGCCAGCAGATTCGACATGCGGATGGTTTTGCTGCCCGCAAAACTGTTTCCCAAGTGAGGCCGAATCAAATTCGGCAGGTAGGGCGCCTTCTGCTGCAAAGCCTTCAGAAACAACCCTGCATTGCCTAATTTGTCGTTGTAAGGGGAGTTCTTGAGCAGTTCCAGCGCCTTGACATCGGCCGCTTCCTCATCGGCGGTACTGCGCTTGAAGTCGAGGCGGCGGAAAGACTCTTCGTCAGGGAAGAATAGCCTATCGTTGAAGGCAAGACTGGTGTCGAGGCGATGCCCCAGTACGATGTGGCTGAGTTCATGGGCCAGAACCATGGCCAGGGACGCTTCGTCGGGAAGAACGTCGAGCAGTCCGCGACTGATGACGATCGTGTGCCCGATGGTAAAAGACTCGAGAGGAGCGGTCAGGAGTATCCGGCAGCGGATATCTCCCTGTAGGTCGATGTTGTTGGTGACCAGCAGATTGTTGACCACGGTAGCCAAAATTTTGTCCACTTCCCCGGAAGGAGCAAACAAGCCAATCTTCTGAAGCCTCTCGACGGCGTTTTCTTCCGCTTGCCGTTCCCACATGCGCTGAGCTACAACGGGACTTGCATCGGCGGCGGCATCACTCTGGTCCTTCACGGACTGAGGCGAATCCACCAGGATCTGCGTGAACTCCTCATTCTTGTCCAGACCTTTCAGGTCGTACCCCCAGAGGCGAGTCTGCGCTTTGAAGTGCAGGGTCTTACTGAATCCGGTCTTGAGGTTCGATTCTTCCGTATAGACATATGCCGGCAGCCACGTTCCCGGGCGCATGTTCAGGCGCCAACTGTCGAAGTGGAAAAAGAAATTGATCTTGGGCTGCGGATAGTACGTTCCGTTGAAGCGGACAATGTTGTAATCCTGGTCTTCGACCCAAATCCTGCCCATAAAACGTGCGTACTTTTGTCCTTCCTTGGGATGGACGTCGATCACCAGGCAACGGATCTCTCCAAGAAATTCGCGTCGCACAAAGCTGAAGTTGTAAAACTTCTTCTGGAAATCGGGGTCGAGCACCACCATCTGGGCGAAGCCCAGGGGGAGGAAGTGCAGGGAGTAAATCCCCGTCAGCTTGTTGAGCATACGATGGCCGAATCCCGGTTGGCCCATGAAGGAGATATCCTCCGGGCCATCGCTCAAGTCGAAGCGGCCCAGGAAATATCGGTCTTTCGCGGGGACCGGATTCCCTGTTTGGTCGTTCTTGAGGTCCTGCAGGTAGGTCTCGACCATGGGATGCAGGTGGCGCATCTGCGCCATGAACAGGTGCTCGCGCTGCACGACGCGATCCAGCACGTCGTTGAGCGTAACAGCGGCCGGAGGCAAAGATTCGGAACTCTGAGAGGGCGCAACCGACGGCGCATCTGTCGCACTCACGGTCGATTGCACTGGGGAAGAGGGAAGGACCTGAGCGTTGACCCCAAACACGCAGCCCAAAACAACAACCAACACCGCGCCCGAACGAACGATTCGCATAAGAACCTTCTGGGAGTTGATCACGCTAACTGAAAAATAATGTGCAGAACGGCCGTCGAGTCCGATGGTTGTCCGTCCTTCAGGGCGGGCTTGAAGTGAATCTGCTCGGCGGCATGTACCGCCGCGTCATCCAGACCATGCCCCAATCCGCGAACTACTCTCAACACGCGTAGCTTGCCCGTCGCTTCCAGTACGACTTCGAGCAGCACTTCACCCTCGATTCGCTTGGCGCGGGCCTCTTCAGTGTAGATGGGAACCGGCTTGGAAAGGATTTCCGCCGGGACAATTTTATCCGCTGCTTGTGCCGCTGGATGCGATTGAACGGTTGGAGGAGCGGGAACGTCGGCGTCACCGAAACCCGCCTGTCGTACTGTGCCGCGCGAAGAAGTGGGCGCATTTCCAGTCGCGACGCCACTGCCGAATCCTGTGCTGGCAACCACGCCGCGAGCGCCCTTCGCCCCGCCTGTTCCGTTGCCATAGCCCGGTCCCGTTGGCATATCGAATCCGCCAGCCTGCGCGATATTGACGGCCTTATTCTGACTTGCTTTCGCGGGCACTCCGTTCGGATCGCCGAAGCCCCCGGTCTGCACCTTTTGCGGGGCGCGGTCAATAGTCTGCGGCGCCGAGCTCCCTGTGGAAAAGACGTTGGTCCGCACGATTTGCTTTGGAATTACCGGAGCCACAGATGGGGGCAGAGGCTCGAGCTTCTTGGTCGCAATCTTAACTTCGGGGGCGGGGGCATCTTCCACTTTCGGTTTGGGCTCAGGTCGAGGAGCCGGCAGACGCAAGGCCGCCGGCGGCGGGTCGAGCTTTGCTTCCAGGACTGGTTTACGAAGCTGTCTCTGCGGTTCGTGATTTACCGGTACCGGTGTGGGAACGAGTTCGATCGCGTGATAGTCAGGCTTCGGGCGCTCAAGAATCTCCGGGTGGAGCAGAGGGATCCACACAAAAATCGCGACTACAACCGCCTGTATGCCATAACTCAACCCGAAGTCGGACCACGGTGTTTTCCAGGGCGGAAGTGAGGAAAAAAGGTCTGATTCGCGAGACGTGGGCGCCATAATCAATTCCGCAGGTTCAGTGTCCCAAAACCAGATACGACTGTAAAGGGTCTCTCCGTCTTGTCAATGATGGAAACCTGGTAGGACGGGTCCAAATAAAGTGTACTATTCCGGCTTCACCTATGCACGACAAAGGCCATTCCAAGTTGCGGGCGAATGTAGACAACCCATTTAATATCAATTAGTTAAAAGCGAATCTATTCGAGATCGGGCGGGAGTCGATGCTCAAAGCATACCAAAAGCTACATCATGCTGTGGAGAGATTTCCACTTGGCGCCTGGCAAAACGATCGGTCTCAGCAATGCACGATCTTGGGGCTTTTGATCCCGTGAGTGGCATTGCGGGTGTCGACCACCAACTTGGCGTCCTGAACGATGCGGCGATAGTCGTAGTCCGAATGATCGGTCACAATGACCACGCAGTCATACTGTCCCAGATCTTTCAAATCCGCGCATTTCATTTGCAGGTCGTATTTCCGGCCCTTGCCGATGACAGGGAAATAGGGATCGTGGTAGCTGACCTGAGCTCCGTCTTTCTGCAAGAGTTCGATGATGGTGAGCGAGGGCGACTCCCGTAGATCGTCGATATCTTTCTTGTAGGCCACTCCCAAGACCAGGACCCGCGCGCCATTCACTGACTTCTTGTGGCGATTCAGCGCGCCACCCACCGAGGAAAGAACGTGGTAGGGCATGTTGGTGTTGATCTCTCCCGCAAGCTCGATGAAGCGCGTGCGGAAATCCCACTCTTTGGCCTTCCAGGAGAGATAGAAGGGGTCGACGGGAATACAGTGTCCCCCCAGACCCGGCCCCGGATAGAAGGGATGAAAGCCGAAAGGCTTGGTGGAGGCGGCCGCGATGACTTCCCAGATATCGATGCCCATGCGCAGGCACAACAGCTTGAGTTCGTTCACCAAGGCGATGTTGACGCAACGGTAAATGTTCTCCAGCAGCTTGGTCATCTCCGCCGCAGCTGGCGACGACACGGGAACGGTTCGATTGAAGATGGAACCGTAAAGGGCGCCGGCGAGCTCCGAGGCTTGGGAGTTTAATCCCCCAACGACCTTCGGAATATCACGGCGCGCGACCGTCGTGTTGCCGGGATCCTCGCGTTCCGGCGAGAAGGCCACGAAAAACTCCTTTCCCGTAAGAGCCTGCTCGCGAGCGGCCTTCAGACCTCTTCTGTTCTCCTTTTCCAGGATCGGGATCATCACTTCTTCCGTGGTGCCTGGGTAGGTCGTGCTCTCCAGCACGACCAATTGTCCCGCGCGCAAGTGAGGAGCAATGGAATGCGTGGTGTCGGTAATGAAGCTGAGATCGGGCTCGTGATATTCATTCAGTGGCGTTGGGACGCAGATAATAATGGCATCCATCTCGGTGAGTTGCGAGTAGTCGGCGGTCGCCGAAAAGCCGTGCTTCTTAGCTGCCTGAACCTCCTCCGCCGCGATGCGATAGATGTAGGAACCGCCCTTCGCCAGCGTATCAACCTTGCGGGCGTCGATATCGAACCCGGTCACCTGGAATTTCTGTTCGCTGTACAACAAAGCCAGCGGAAGCCCGACGTAACCCAGGCCAATAATACCCACGCGGGCCTTGTGCTGTTGAATTCTGGTCTTGAGTTGATCAAAAGACGTACCTTCGGCAGAGTAGGTTGTCATGAAATTTTCCGGAAACAATCGTGGATGGGTAACATGAAAACGCTTTAATTTTAGCACATGGAATTGAACAGCCTTCGCAGTTGAGTGTGATTGCGATAGCGCGAGAAGCCAATTCGGCAGCTCAATAGCTAGGGGATGAGCCATTGACGAGAAGACAAGAGAAATATGCAAATTAGGTCGCCGCGAATCTCGAAATCGGGCGAAGGACAAATGGCGCTGAGGAAAATTTGCTGTCCAAGAGCCGCTGCACCAATGATTGTTACCCTACCGGCAAGCACGCCTCTGAAACCACAAAAGCCATTGACTGCCCACAACGTATGAGGATACGATTCGACAAACAGGCCAACGGGTGCGGGAAATGGGCGGTGGGATGATAACTTGCGTACAACAACCGTTCGGACTACCATCATTCAAAGTCATCGACGAGGACGCTTGCCAATGATGAGGGCTCTCCATTTGAAGATCCTGAGCTGCATACTGGTCATTGTTTTTCCCGCTGCCTTATTTGCCGCCGACCAGCCCGCTGCCATGCTCTACAGCCACGGGACTGCATTGCTCAATGGCAATAGCATCGCGAGATCGTCGGCCATCTTTTCCGGCGATTTGGTGCAGACGAACGCGGATTCCGTTGCCAACATCAATGCTACCGGTTCAAGCGTCCTGGTTCTGAACGAGTCGCTGGTTCAGTATGAGGGCAGCACTCTCAAGCTGGAGCACGGGGGCGTGACCATTTCGACCTCGAAATTGCTGGCGACCCGCGCCGGAAACGTTACCGTGTTGCCGGTCTCCAACGTTTGGACCGAATTCGAAGTCAGGGACGTGGATGGCAAGGTCCAGATCGCCGCCCGAAAAGGCGACCTGACCGTCAAAGACGACACCGGGACCACTACCTTGGCGCAAGGTCAGCAAACCACTCGAGACGACTCCCGGCAGAGTGAGGATAGAAAGAACCAAAGAGCGGCAGCCGCAGTCGCTCCCGGCTACGGAGCGATTCTCGACTCTCCTTGGACAATCGGAATCGGCGGGGGCATTATCCTCGGCGGGGCAGCGTGGGTCTTAGTGCAGAGCGACAATCCGGCGAGTCCATCCAAGTAAGCCGCGTGAATCAGACAGCGACCGTTATTGAGAGCCTTGGCTGTGTGAGTCTCAGGCGACTCAGTTTCCATTGAGAATGTCCCCCCCCTTTTTGGGGTGTGTCCTTGGCACTGAGGGGAATCGGTTTTTCAACCTACTACTGCGATGGAATAGATGACATTCCGCGCAGAACGTGACGGTTCACGATCCGGACATTTAGGCGGAGGCTTCCAGCTCAGAAACGCCAGGCGACGCCGCCGCCCACCAAAATATTGTGTTGCCAGTTTTTGCCCGTATTCACATTCAATTGCGGCAAACCCGAAAAGAAGTCTCTTGCTTCACCACGCAGACTGAGCTTCCCGATGATCTTCACATCGAATCCCACACCGGCCTGCAAGACACCGGTAGTGGTTCCGGTTTTGCCCGGGTTTGGACCCCCAAACTGGAGCATGGAACTTTCGCCGAAATGGCTGAATCCGCCACCAAAACTGATCCAGGGAGAAACTGCCTGATTGGGAAAGACATTTAGGCGCGCCGCGGGAGTCACGAAAATAGACGAATATTGTCTGGGCGTCACGCCTTGTGCCGAGTGCACATCCTCGTCGGTGTTCACTACAAACGGAACCTCCAAGGCCACGGACCAAAGGTCTCGGTCCATGACGCGGCGGGCATAATTTATTTCGAAGGTCAACCCCTTGCCGAAGTGCAGGTTGGCGTCCGCAGAGGTGGCCCCTTGGATCCCCTGATCGCTAATGAAGGTACGTCCAAGGATGCCCGACAATTCGTTCTTTTGCGCCGCGGCCTGTGCCACGATGGTACAAACTGCCACCAAAGCCCCGATGGTGAGGTGTTTCAGCGACATTTCTCCTCCCGGAGTCGACTTCGTTTGGTTTACGCTAGACTAGCACGACCTGTCTTTTCCGTCGCGCACTTTCCAACCATAAAGTTTGTTCGTTGAACTATCGGATAGCGCCCAGTTCGACTGCGGTGCTTCCAAGTACCTCGATCATGATCTATGTTGACCACTCTAACGACTCGCCATTCCCGGGCTGACGGCGACTCCCTCTCGTTCCTGCCTCGCTGATGGATCGAGTTCGCCTTGGTTTGGATAACGTCTCCAAGGGTTTGGAAGCAGCCAACCCGCAAAGCACATAAAACAGCGCAGCATTCGCCGGAATCTGTAAATTGAAATCCACGAAGCTGTGAACGAGAATCCCAGTACAACCCAACAAGGCCGCGAGCGACAGCGCCCAATCCCATTGGAATTCCCAACGACGCGAGGTCGGTAATCCGTATTGATACACGCGCACCAGAAACCACAGCATCAGCCCGAAGCCGAGCAGGCCCGTTTCCACTAAGAGCTGCGCATAGTCATTGTGCGCTTCATTGATGAACAGGTTCGTGTAGAAACTGCGATAGCGCGGGTAGATTGTCGGGAAAGTCCCTAGGCCCCATCCCAATATCGGCCGGTGGGAAAACATTCTTAAGCTGTCTTTGGTGATATTTAAGCGGATGCCGGGGCCTAAGTCTCCGAGGTGGCTCAAGGCTTGCCCTTTATCTAAGAAAAACAACAGAGCCAGGATAAAGATACACACTGCCATTGACCCCAGCGCTATACGGGGACTTCGCTTTTTTCCGAAAGCCACTGCTCCAAACAGTACCGCCTCGAAAATAAAAGCAATCATTCCTCCTCGCGACCCAGAAATAAAGATAGTGGTAGCCATCAATCCGGCGCAAAATCCGGCCAATGCCCGCTTTCCCCCTTTGAGCAGATGTCCCATGCTGAGCACAAGAGGAATCGGCGTCAGCATCTCCATGAGACCAGCGTAGTGATTATGGTTGACGTAGCTCCCGAAGATCATACCACTGTCGAATTTTGGACTATGCATCCAGAAGATCTTGCCATTGGAGCTTAGCGTCTGGACGAGTGAAAACAATGCGTAGATGCCGCCGAAAATACTCATTACCTGCGCGAATCGTCTGCGAGCCTCTTCCTCTCGCACGCATTCTGCTGCAACCAAGAGCACAATCCCGTAGGAGACGTATTGCAGTGTCTCGTATTTGGTAACGTAGCCGTATGCGGACCGGCGCAGCGCGAGTTGCGCAAGAATGAGCCCGAAAAAGAGCACTGTCGGCAAGTAGAGAGGATTGTTCCGCAGCTTTATTCGCTCGGAAACAATTTGTTTCGCCGCCCATAGAAGAAAAAGAATTGCCGCACCAGCCTCGAAGGCGAATGTTGACCACTCATCGACCGCCCCAAACGCCAATACCGCGAATATTAAAAGCGCGCACAGGCCCAGCACCAGCGCCCAGCCCAAAACTCCTGGTTCGCGGCCTCGCTGGCGCCCCAATTCAACAGAAGCGGTCGTGTCGACGACCATATGTGATGACGTTTTCAACTTCGCGATCCTTGATCTATTTTTCCGCTAACTTGAGATCGTCGATCCAAAGCTTACCCCGAATCAGGGGATCCGCGGGCTGACGGACAATTCTTAACATTACCAGTTTCGCGCTGGGGCCGGTATGGAATTGCGCCTGCTCCGGGCGCCAGGGATTCGTGCCCAGGATATCGTCGCTCAGAAGGTAGGAAACACCCGTGTAGGGATCGCTAATCGAGAAACGCGGACCACTGGCTGTGTCCAACTCTTCCGCCCTGTATTCAGCACTGAACTCGTAATCGGTGTTTGGTTTTACCGGGATAAACTGAGAGATGCCGGCATCGCCTGGATTTTGACCATCGAAGGTGATCGAAAGAGATCGTGTTCCGCCGGAAAATTCACTCGTATCTATGGCCAGGGCCGCATGGGGGGGTGATTGGTACCACCAGTCAAATCCGCCGTTAAGAACATTCTCCTCAAATCCCCCGTTTACGACTAGGTTTTCCCGAGTAGGAAGATAGGCCTGAAGAGAGCGATTGACGGCGGCTGCTTGTTGCCATGCAGTTTGGGCCGCTGCGACTTCTTGCTTCGCGATGAGAAAGCGAAAATAAGGAAAAGCGAGCTTCGTCGAAAACTCCTGGTTTAATGCGATCAGATGGCTCCAGACAGTTTCCGCGGCAGCTACTTCCTGTTTGGCAATAAGCAAGTGCAGAAATGAAAGGTAAAGCTCCGGTCTTGGCGGCAGTACCTGCGTCACAATTTGATTCGCGTCGCCGGTAACGCGCCAGCACAGTTGGAGGGCCGCGTCGACCATCCCCGGGTCATTTGCCAGAACGACTCCGAAGGAATGAAGGGCCTTTTCCCGTTCCCCCTGAAGCAGAAAGAAGTTGGCCGCCTCCCACGCGACGTGCGGGGTATTCGGGTCTGCTTCCACGGCATGTTCCACACTGTCTTCCTGCTCGCTGGTGTGGCCCGCGATCTGATAGGCACCCGCCAAATCCAACCAGGACCGAGCGTCGTAAGGATTCAAATGTACTGCCGTCCGATAGTTTGCGATAGCTTCGTCCAAATTCGCACCGGACAGAGCGAGATTTCGACCAAGCAATTCGCGATATTCAGCATTCGTCGGTTCAAGTCGGATGGCCTTTTGGAGATTCGGAACGTTTGGAGCGGCTGCGAGGCGGGTCGCAAAGTAGGCCCGCAGAGACAATCCCACGTACAACGCAACGAGGATGCAGCAGGCGACTGCAACGACAATCTTCGTAAACGAGGAGTGTAGTTCAATTCGCATGAGTCCAACCGGCGTCCAAGACCGCGGCCCACGTTCTGAGTTCACGCGATCATCGCAGAAGGACTTTCCACACGGAAGTCGATGGGCATGTCGCGCAGCAGTTGCAACACCGAATCATCCTGCCGGGCGAAAGCCACTTGCTCCAGTTCTCTTAGTTCCTCTTCGATGTTCGGCACCGCCTGCCCCTCCACGGCCAGTACACGTGAGAAGGAGGTCGGCGTCACATGACAGTCTTCGTACCAGAGCTGTTCGTGCAACTTCTCGCCCGGCCGCACCCCTACGAACTGAATTTTGATGTCTTTCTCGGGTCGTAGCCCCGACATCTCGATCAATTTGTGCGCCAAATGGGTGATTCGCAGCGGGTCGCCCAGGTCCAGAGTGTAAATAGTCCCATTCGATGCCAGGGTCGAAGCCTGCATCACTAATTGCACGGCTTCCGGGATGGTCATGAAGTAACGCGTCATCTCCTCGTGCGTGATCGTCACCGGCCCGCCGGCAGCGATCTGTCGCAGAAATATCGGCACCACACTTCCGCGGCTTCCCACGACGTTTCCAAAACGCACGCACGCGATTTGCGGACTATGGCCGTTGCTCGATGCAGCCAGGCTGCGCACCAGTAGTTCCGCCACTCTCTTCGTCGCTCCCATGACGCTGGTTGGTTTTACTGCCTTGTCGGTCGAGATCATCAGAAAACGTTTTGCCTCGAACTCGATCGCCAGTTCGGCGAGGTAGCGCGTGCCCATCACATTGTTCAGCACGGCCTCGCAAGGGTTTTGTTCCATGATCCCTACGTGCTTGAAGGCGGCTGCGTGCAGTACAACCTCCGGCCGGTGTCGCTCAAAGATATGCTGCATTTGTTGGCGGTCGCGGATATCCCCGACCATGGGCAGGATCTGCAACGGGGATCCGATCTCCGCCAGTTGGTTCTGCAGTTCGAAAATCGAATTCTCGTCGCGGTCCAGTAGGATGGCTTTGTTCACGCCGAGCCGAGATACCTGCCGGCTGATCTCGGAACCGATGGATCCGCCCGCGCCGGTTATCAAAACGACTTTCCCTTCGAATCCGTTCACTACCGCGGAGTGCGGCTTTTCCAGCGAGGCGTTTCGCCCCTTGAGCACGTGCTCAGGGTTAAGCTGCGCGGAGATTCGGACGTCGCCCCGCATGATGTTGGCTGCGGAAGGCAGGAGTCGCACTTCCGCGCCGAACTGAGTTGTCGCCTTCACGACTTCACCGATGCAATCCAGCTTCGCTTCGGCGATAAAGACTATATCGACGCCGTAGTTGACCAATACGTCCGGTAGCGCGTCGCCGAGCTCGATCACCGGAAAACCGGCGATCCTCCGTCCGTGCAAATGCTTGTCGGGAGAGAGCAGCCCTACAAGCTCGATATCGCTCTGCAAACTGACCTGGCGTACTCCCGAAGCCAGTGTGTCGCCTGTGCCTAACAACACAGCCCGATGTCGTTGTGCGGTCGCGACCCTCCAATATTCGAAACCGGCTCGACGCAACGCGCGCAGTGTTGCCACCAGCAGTAAGAACAGGCCCAGGTCGATCAGCACGATACTGATCGGGATTGCCATAACCCGGAATTTTTTCGCCAGGGCAATGCGCGCGAACAACAACACCGTGCTCGGCAAGGCGGCAGCCAACGACAGCGAGAACATGTCGCGTAAATTGAAGTAACGCCAAATGCTGGCATACGCCCCCAACATCCAAATGCACAACGGCCGCAGCACGACGAGCCCCGCCAGCCACAACAACATGATTGAGCGATAGCGCAACGGCACGGCACCATCGAAGCGCAACTGGAAGGCCAGGAAAAATGCCAGCCCGGCGCAAGAACTGTCCAACAACACCTGAGTGAGCCGGGTGAACAGCAGTCCGGGTACCCGATTATTGAGCATCGCGCAGCTGCGCATGAAATGCTCGCATTGTCGAGCGATGAAATCCTGCCTGGCCGATTTACGGACTTTAGGGATAAACGATGACTTCATCTTTTGTCTGCCCGGGGTGATTGCGAAATTCGTACATGTGCTTGCAAGTCTGCGGTACGAACGTCTACGAAGAAAATTTCAGAAACCGATTTAAGCGTCAATTTTTTCGGCAGCTGCGGCTGCTTCAGTGTCATAGTAGTGGCCACCCGCCTTCGCTCCGTAGTAATAGTAGTAGTGGTCGGGCGATCCCAGGTCAATTCCGTTCACCACGACGCCCATCACTCGCGCGTTTACCTGCCAGAGCAACTCACCCGCCCTACGAAGTGCATCCTTCGTGGTTTTCCCCGAACGAATGACCAAAATAATCGAATCGGCTTCCACTGACAGGATCACCGGGTCGGTGACGGAGAGTGCAGGCGGAGTGTCGATAATGACGTGGTCGTAATCGTTGCGCCACTGCGCGATTAGAGACCTCATCTTGCTGGCGTCGAGCAGTTCAGCGGGGTGGGGAGGCGGGGGGCCGGCCGGCAAGATGGACAAGTTCGGTACTGCGGGATAAGACTTCATCACCGATTCCATCGTGGTCGTGCCTGCTAGCACTGTGCTCAGTCCACCCTTGCGATCGAAGCCAAAGGCCCGATGCACACCGGGGCGACGCAGATCGGCGTCCACTAACAATACACGTGAGCCCCGCTGAGCAAGGACGATTGCACAGTTCACGCTGGTCGTGGTCTTGCCCTCTTGCGGCAGGGGACTGGTCACCAGAAGCACCTTCGGCGGACTGTCTAGAGCGGACAACAAGATCGAAGTACGCAGGGATCGATAGCACTCTGCCGCTTCGGAGTTAGGACGAAGCTGAGCGATCAGTTCGGCACGTCGCGTGGCAGGGTCACCATGAGCCAAACTGAGCTTGGTCGGTTGCAGGCGGGCGGTATCAGCCCGCAGGAACTGAGGCACGACTCCAAGCGAAGGCAAACCCGATGCCAACTCCGCTTGCTCTGGGGTACGCACGGTGTTGTCTAACGACTCCAACAAAAAGGCAAGTCCGACGCCACCGCATAGTCCCAAAATGAGGCCGATAGCTAGATTGCGCGGAATGTCAGGCGACGAGGGTGAAAGCGGTACGCGCGCCGAGTTGACCACCCGGATGTTATTGGAATGTAAGCCTGCCTCGAGGCTGGCCTCTTTCAGTTTCTGCAGCAGTCCTTCGTAAAGCTGGCGGTTCGCATCAACGTCCCGCTTCAGGATATTGAACTCAATGGCATTCTGATTGAGTTCATTCGCCTCGCGCTTCTGCGCTTCCATTCGGGCGAGCACCATATTTTCACGCTGCTGTGCGGCCAAGTACTCATTCTTGATCTGGGTGGCCATGCGCCGCACTTCGGCATTAATGTCGCCCTGAACCTCATCCAGTTGGTTCTTGACCTCAACCACTTTAGGGTAGCCGGCGCCAAACTGAGTTTTCAGTTGTGCGTATTCCTGCTTGAGGGTGCTCTCGCGTTCCCGGAGGTGTCCGAGCATTTCACTGGGAGAGCGGGCCATTAATTCCGGATTACCGGTGGCGGCGAGCTCGTAGTTCGCCTCCTTCTGGATACGATCGGCCTCAGTGGTGGTCAGTTCTTTGCTCAACTCGTCCAATTTGGAGGTGGTAAGGTTCTGCTTCTCATCGATGCCTACAATTCCCTTTTCGCGCTGGAAACGAATCAGTTTTTCCTGCGAAGTCTCTACCTTCAACTTCAAATCCGCCAACTGCCGCGACAGCCAATCGGAGGTTTGCATCGCAGATTCGAACTTCGTTTGATAATTCTGCTCAATGTAGGAGCTGACAATTGCGTTCACGATGTCCGCGGCTAAGCGAGGATTGGGGTTCAAATAATGGATCTCGATCAGCCTGGTATTGTTAACCGTCGCCACTTTCAACCCGGCCCGAAATGTATTGATCAGCATGGATTCTTCCCGGGTGTCGATGGTTGGCGACGTCGTGGCCAGTTCGTTGGCGGCAGTCTGAGGCTTCGCGACGCCTGTGAAACTGGGATTGTTGTCCAGGCCCAGTTTGCGAATCACCCGCATAGCCAGATTATCGCTATGCAGAATTCGCACCTGGGTCTCCATGGCGATCGTATAGTCCTCGTCTGTAACCGGATTTGAGGCGCTGTCCTTGAAGGGCAAGGCATCCATGCTTTCGCGATTAATTGCGATCCGCCCCACCGCATCATAGATTGGAGTGGTTTTGAACGTGGCAATAGTGGTCAGAATCAAGACCACGGAAGCGAAAGCAATCACTGTCCAGCGCTGCTTCGTCAGAATGAGCCAGTAATCCCGAATCGTGGTCTCGCGCGGAGGCATCGACACATAAGTTTCAGGATGCGTTGGAAGCTGGATGGAAGGGTCGGCCGAATTCTTCGTCAGGCCTGGCTGTCGCAGTTGCAAGGGGGTAGATTTCATTGTCCCAATTCGGTAGACGAGGCGCCGCCACTTTTAACGTGTGGTCGAATTCTAACATGCAAGAGTTTTCTTTGGTGACAAGGATTTAAGGATTTGTGGAGGAGAGCCTGGGAGTGCAAGTCTGCAAGTCTGAGCCGACGGGCAGAGCAATTCCTTGGCGGTCTATCGGTCTGGCAGAATCAGAATCGCTAAAAGAAAACACAAACCGCCGATATCCGTCGAGTGAAGCTCCTATTGGTTCATAATTCCGGCCGTCACTGCATAGGCGTTCGTTCCATCAAAAATGAAAGATTGTGTCGAACACGTACCGGCCTTTGTTCCCAGCACCGCTCCGCCCCGCACGTTCGCAGGCCACGAGAAGCTCCGTCCTCCAGCAGTATCCTGGCAGACGATGAAATTCAACTGCTCTCCCGCAGTCGCGTTCGTCAGTTTCGAACTGGCCACGATTCCCTTCAGGGTGATCTTGAAAGTGCTTGCCGCTCCACCGTCAAAGGTAGGCATCGCCGTATAACTGACGTTGGCAAAGCCGGAGAGGGCAAAGGCGCTGGCGTGCTTGCCGTCCACCATATCGGCGTTTAGGTTCGCAATCACAGCGCTGTCGGCGATGCCGGTCAGTTTCGGCGTACTGATGCCTACATCAAACGTCGCGCCCGTCTTTTGATTGAACGTTGCCATCGCTGAACCTGGCTGCGCCGTAGCGCTGGCTGTGAACCCGATGCCCAATTCATTCGTTCCGGCCGCGTATAGAACGCCATATTCTTTCCCGGTATCGACAGTGATGGCGGGCTTGGTGGGATCTCCGAACACGAAGTTGCCGGTGGATTTCATGCGCGTATTCGTGGGGGCATTGCTGTAAAACATGAGGTCGCCGCTAGAGTTTTGCTGAAGATTTAAAGGAGAGGTTGAACCGGATGCCGTAATCGCCGTGTCCGCACCGCTGCTGAAAGACAAGGGGACGATCCCTTTGTTCGTCCAATCCCGAAAAAAGACCGCCCCGCCCGCGGTTCGATAAATGGAGAACCTGGGCTTCGCATCGTGGCCGTAAAGTTCCAAGCCCATGTCCTGGTCCGCCGTCTTTCCGGCGCGAATCTGCAGGAAGTTTGAATAGTCGCTGCGGTTCGTCATCGAGACCCCGGAAGAACCGGAGGTATCGAATGACAGGCCGCCGTTAAATGCGCGAATCCCGCCATGGGTCCATTTGGTGTCAATACTGTCGCAGTTTCCGCCCAAGACCAGAGTCTTGCTGCCGAAATCTGGCGTCTGCTCGTCGCTCTCACAATAGGGATTCACCACCACCGTGCTGGATGAAGCACCACGGCCGGCAAAGGGGCCAGCAACCTTCCAGTTGCCAGAAACCTCGGAGCCGTCGCTGATCGTGGCGTAAACCGTGTAAACAGAGCTAGCGGCCGCGCGCTGCACCGTCCCGCCTCTGGTCGAGCCATTACCGTGGGTGAATGGGCAGGTGAGGGTTCTTGCCTCTGGGTCCACGGCTGAAACCTTGCATGTTCCGTTAAAGGATGCGTCGGCAGAACCTGCGGTCGTAATCCAGTTTCCCTGTGGCGCCAGAGTTTTTCCCAATGCCGCCGTCACAGTGATCGTGGCCACGTTGTCCCTGACGCTGATGGAAGTGATCGCTTGGGCCGGCCCGGCGGTGTCAGGCGATCGAGTATTGCTGTGAAACCCGGGAGCGATCCAAGTATTCCCCAATTGGCTGTGATCGTAGATTCCGCCCAACTGGTTCGCGCGGGCATCAATGAATGTGATTAACCCGGCATTGGAGTCGCCACCTGTGACAAAAACGCCATAACCTTTGTTGTTTCCGACACCCACGCGCTCAAAGCGCACAAAGTCGGGTTGGCTATATCCGTAGGTTCGATAGTCGTATGCGCTGCTGTCCCCCAGCACGGAAATGCCGTGCCGCTTGAAGCAATACGCCTGCACATTCACCAGTTTGGGTTCGCCGCCGGCCAGCAATATGCCGTCGTTGCCCATGCCGTTGATTCTTGGGGGAAGGGTGTACGTGGTCAGGTTAGTGGGACTCCAGCAATTGCCGCCGTAAACCTCCAGGTTCGAAATCTCGACTCCGTAGGCTTTAGGCGAAACCGCGATACCCGGCCCTTTCAGAGCGGGGTCGAAATCGATGCGGCAGCCGCCCGCCCATAATGCCGGAGCGTCGCAATCCAGCCATTGCGCATCGCCGACCATGGTGAGTGTCTGGCTCGAGTAAATATCTTTACTCGTGGCCTGACCGCCGCCATAACTGGCGCCCCCCACCTTGCGTAACATAATGTGGCGGCCGGGATGCGCTGCCAGGCACGCATTGATCGCCGGTCCGTCATCGGTGACTCCATCTTCGGCGAGATGGCAGGTCACGAAAGGCTCCGGAGGATTGGCGGCGTGCGCCGCAGTCGCTATGAGTGCTACGGCCAGCGGCCACAACCATACCAGCTGGGCTGCCAGGCGACCCTTGTTGGTGATCCACTCTGTCATCACTTGTTCTCCCAGACACGGCGTGCCGTAAAGATCTTCACCCACCCGGGATGATCGATACATCCAGCGGCCGAAGTTTTACAGGAAATTCACGAGCGGGAGACCCACAGTCCCGCGGATACCCACTTCGAGCGCCGGCCATTGTCTTCCCTCAGCCTCGGCTGGCGCGGCGGCCAGGGAAAAAAAACGCAGGCGCCTGGCGCAACAAGGCAGCGATCCGGATCACATGGTAAAAAGCGAACAAAGAGTCGGGGAGTCGAATCGCCTCCCACTCGCGGGGGCCGGCGCTGAGCGCAAAACGCGCCGCGCTGCGTATACCATCCCATCGGCTGTCGGCGAGTTGCAACAACGTCAACCAGCGGACCCGGTCTTGTTCGGCGCCGTTTTTATTTTCGAACAGATTTCTTGCAATGCGGGCAGCGATCGACCGCACGACATCATCGTCCCTGATCGCAGCGGCAAACTCAGGAGGAAGCTGGACTTGGATGACGTCCTCGGCCAATGCCAAAGCCAGCAGCAGCATTCGTTCCGCACGCGCTTCGTGGGCTCTCAACCTCAGCGCCTGCCAGTCCAGGTTCTGGCGTAGGCTCTCGGCAAAATCGGCCAGCCAGCTCAATCGCTCCCACAGATGCTTGCCGCCATGTACGGCGAGCACCAACACAGTGTCTTCCGGAGAAAAGGTCGGGATGGACTTTTGCCCGAGCGTCACCATGCGTCGCCGCTGCCAAAGATCATCGAAGCGAAAGCGTTGCGCGAGATGGGGTGCGGTGATCTGCCAGTGCAAGTCAACCATCACTTTGCCGTCAGAGGTGGAAAACTCGCATTCGCAGTCGGAACGCAGGCGCGCTTCCTGCTGCTTGCGACTGTGCACAAACAGGGGTTGATACCCTAGTCCCATGAGCACTTCGCGTGCCGCAGGGAAGCTGGCGTGATCGATCAGGATGTCCAGATCTGACATCTCGCGCAACGTAATATCGCCGTAAAGTGACAGGGCCAACGCTGGGCCTTTGTAGGTGAGGGCGCGGATTCCCGCGGTGCGCAGCGCCTCCAGGACCTTCAGCAGCGCGGCCGACAGATACAGGTTGCGCATGCTGTTCTCTAAGACTTTCAGTCGCCGTTCCTGACTGGTAGGAACCTTCAAGGGAAAGTTCTCTTGCAAGTGCCAATAGAGAAGGGGCGACAGGCCGTGTTCCTCGGCATGGCGCTCCAGCAGGTTCCAATCAAGGCCGCCGTCGATGGCGGAACCGGCCTCTTCCATTTGCTGTGTGGTCAAGACCCTGCGTGCGCAGACCAGCAACAGCCGGTATTCGTTCGTCAAATCTTCGGGGATGAATCTCAATGTCGGCAAACAAACCTGAGGAATAGGGCTATTATCAGCGGGACTGCGCTTGTACATGCTCTGATTCTGAGAAAACATAGCCGAGGACAGGCGAAAGTTGGATTCGATGTGTTCGCTGTGCCCCGTGATGGATATGGTACATTAGCAAATAGTTTTCCAAGAAATATAGAGACCTCATGGACTCGACAATTTCTCTGCAAACCACCGTGGTCGCGGTTCTCGACCAAGTCTCTTGCCGCCTGGACGACGAGACCGTTCTGCTTGAGCTAGAAAAGGGCACCTATTACGGGCTGAACAGTGTGGGTACCGTGATTTGGGATCTGATCCAGCAGCCGCAAAGCATCGAGGCGGTATATTCCACCGTACTGGGGAAATACAACGTCGATCCCGAGGCATGCAAGCGCGATGTGCTCCGGCTGATTGAGGAATTACGAGGGGCTGGGCTGGTGGAGCTTAAGCCGGCGGCCTGAGGCCCTGCTCGATGGATCCGTTCTCCTTGTGTCTCCTTTTGCATTCGATCAAGAACTCGGCGATCATCTCAGCCGCCCGTTGCGATCGGTTCATCTTCCAAGCAGCATGCTTCTTTTGAGCCACTCATGAGCGGGATCGTAGGCATCGTGAATACGGACGGTGCTCCGGTTTCCCGAGATTTGCTTGCCCGCATGGCTGCGTTTATCCGGTTTCGGGGGCCGGATGCGGAGAACGTCTGGTGCGATCTCGCGGTTGGCTTCGGTCATGCGCTGCTCAACACCTCAGGCGGGGATGCGATAGACAAACAGCCGTGCAGCATCGATGGCAGAGTCTGGATCGTCGCCGATGCGCGGATCGATGCTCGGACGGAGCTAAGTGAAAAGCTTCGGTCGTCCGGGATCACAGTGCCGCCTTCCCCTTCCGACTCAGAATTGATCTTGCTCGCATACCACGCGTGGGGCAAGGACTGCCTGCATCATCTGCTCGGCGATTTCGCGTTTGCCATTTGGGATGGGCCCAGCAAACAGTTGTTCTGCGCCCGCGATCACTTCGGGGTCAAACCCTTCTACTACGCAAATCCGCCGGGTTCTTTCGTTTTCAGCAACACCCTGAACTGTGTGCGTCTCCATCCAGACGTATCGTCCCGTTTCAACGATTTGGCGATCGGCGATTACCTCCTGTTTGGCAGTAACCAGGATCCCAGCACCACGAGTTTCGAGCAGATCCAGAGACTAGCTCCTGGACACTCGTTGCTGTGTTCTGAAGGCAAGGTTCGCGTCTCCAGGTATTGGAAGCTTCAACAGACTTCGGAACTCCATTACAAAAAGAGACAGGATTATATCGAGGGCTTCCAAAGTTTCTTGCGGATGGCGGTTCAGGACCGTTTGCCGAGCGGCCCGGTCGCCGTCTGCATGAGCGGTGGTTTGGACTCGAGTACGGTAGCCGCTGCTGCCGGTCAGATGCTCGGGGAAGATCGGAAATCGTGCCTTCAGGCTTACTCGGTCGTGTACGACAGGTTGATCCCAGATCAAGAGCGCCGGTTTGCCGGCAAGGTGGCGGATTTTTGTGGCATACCGCTCCACTATCTGGTCGCGGACGAGTACCAGCTTTTCCAGCATTGGCGGGATGGCGATCCAGGCCCAGCGGAGCCGTGCGATCAACCCCTGCGCGTAATAAATCGCGATCTCTACACGCAAATCGCTGTTCAATCGCGAGTTGTGTTGACAGGCGAGGGAGGAGATCCTTGTCTGGTAGGCTCTCCAGACGCGATCGTAGAACTCCTGAGAACCGGGAAGCTATGGGACCTCGCCGCAGGGTATGTGCATTGCGCTCTCTGGCAGCGGTCCGTACCCAAAGTTGGGTTGCGGACCTTGATTCGAGCACGCATAAAAAGCAGCGAGAAATCTTCTGTGCCGGAGTGGATCAATCCTGAGCTTGCTTTGAAACTTGATTTGTCGCACCGCTGCAGTGAACTGGAACATGAGCTTATACCGTTCAGGCCCCACCGCTTTGAAGCTTACAAGATCCTGACCCGTACCTGGTGGGCCAACCACTTCGAGCTTTATGATCCAGGGAATTCCCCGCGACCGGTCGAGGCACGCCACCCTTTCTTCGATCTTCGGCTGATCGATTTCTTGCTCAGCTTACCGACGCTTCCATGGTGTATTGGCAAGCAGATCATTCGCGAGGCTATGGTGGGATTTCTACCGCCGGTCGTGCTCAGGCGGAGAAAGACAGCGCTAGCCGGCGATCCAGTGGTTGAATTGCTAAAGCAGTCGCAATCAAGTTGGCTAGACTCCTTTCAGCCCACGCCAGAGCTGCTCCAGTATGTGACTCCGTCGCGGATCTCGCCGATTGCCGGAAAGCCGAATCCTCCCATGGAAGCATGGGTTAGTTTGAGACCTCTAACCCTAGACCATTGGTTGCGAATGCAGGCCACGGTCGAGTATAAAGGTCGGGTATAGAGTGAAGGCGGAGGAGGTAGTGTTTCCATGGATCAACCAGCGAAGAAAAAAGAATACGAGGCCCCTAAACTGGTGCGCTACGGTGATCTCGTTGAAGTGACGCGCTCGACCGGTAATACCTCGAGTATGACTGACGGTGGCGTTATCAACACGAAAACTGCCTAGAGGCTCTGTGTTTCTTCATGGGCGAATCCGGCTCCTTGCCTCCGAATCTGACTTATTCCGTTTGCGGCCTGCGCGTTCAAGCTGACAGGTGTATCCCCGATCTCGTTCCTTCGGAATCGGGTAGTTCTGATGTCGAATTCACGTTCCAAGAACATCCCAACTGCCTCCGATTCGGCGAACAACAAACGCTTCGATACTCAAGCAAAGAGTTGGCTCTGAACGGAGAGCCAGTGGTCCGATTGTGGGAGACAGCATCTCCATCCTTGCTTTATCAATTGGTCTATGCGGACGGCACCAAATTCGTGATCGACGCAGCGGGATCGAGAGTGTGGGCTACCTGGGCTAGGGAATCGACTTTTGAAGACACGCTGACTTATTTGTTAGGACCAGTGCTTGGGTTCCTCCTGCGCCTGCGGGGCGTAACGTGCCTCCATGCTAGTGCGATCGCAATTGATGGTGTTGCGATTGCATTGACCGGTCCCGCCGGAGCCGGGAAATCTACCGCAGCTGCGCAATTTGCTTCCATAGGTTATCCGATACTTTCCGATGACATCGCCACACTGGAGGAAGCGGGCGCCTCATTTCTGGTTCAACCCTCACCTGCTCGTCTGCGTTTGTGGCCTTCCTCGGTAGAGCACCTGTATGGTCGCCCAGATGCCCTTCCCCGGCTGACCCCATCCTGGGAAAAGCAGTATTTAGATTTGCGAACCGGGGACCGGCGTTATCAGTCTTCCCCGCTCCCACTCGCTGCCATTTATGTCCTTAGCAATCCCGAACGTCCAGCAGACGAGATAGAGGAAATTCCTCGGCCAGCAGCGATGATGCAGTTGTTAGCTAATATCTATGTCAACTACCTTCTGGACGGCACCTTTCGTAAAAGGGACTTTGGCAGAATTGCAAAGGTCGTAAACACGGTTCCGGTGCGCAGGGTCAACCTGCGACGCAACTTCGAGGCCCTGGAGCAGACGTGCCGTTCAATCGTGGATGATTTTTATCGGGCGAGAAACAGCAATCTCCGGATCCAAAACGATCGGCCAGATCCCTCCTCATTCGTTTCGTGTTTGCATTGACGGATCGAGAATGTACAACATCCTTAACTATGGCAGCATGGTGTCGGATTCGGTCCGCATGAACGCGTATGCGGATGCCCTGCGGAATGTCGTGACTCGGGATTCGGTGGTCTTGGACATAGGGACAGGCCCCGGTTTTTTTGCCGTTTTAGCCTGCCAGCTGGGAGCCCGCCGGGTGATTGCCATCGAGCCGGACAACGTCATTGAGATCGCACGAAAAGTCGCCGCCGCGAATCAATGTGCGGAGAAGATCCAGTTTATTCGCGATCTTTCGTTCGAAGTCTCCCTCGACGAACCTGCTGACGTCATAATTTCCGATCTCCGGGGCCTGCTGCCTTGGTTCCAAAAACATCTGCCAGCGATAATCGATGCGCGGAAGCGGTTACTCTCCCCGGGAGGTACGCTGATCCCGTCTCAGGACATGGTTTGGGCTGCACTTGCAGAATCCGCCGAGCTGTATGCACCCTATCAGGATCCCTGGTGTTCCAAGCCGCAAGGCGTCGACTTAGCGGCGGCGCGGCCGTTTGCGGTCAATCTGTGGAAGAAAGGGCGCACCGTTTTACCATCCCAATTGCTTGGCCAACCGCAGCTGTGGGCCAGCCTGGACTACGCTTCTATCGAAGATCTGAATGTCTCGTCCTCAATTTCCTGGACACTCGCGAAATCGGGTACGGCCCATGGAATATTGATTTGGTTTGATACCGTACTGTGCAACGGAATTGGATTTTCGAATTATCCGGCGGACCCTCAGCTGATCTATGGCAACGCGTTCTTCCCGTTCTCTGCGCCGATTGAACTGCGTTCGGGTGATGTCGTGACCCTTGACCTGCGGGCCACGCTTGTTGGGGAAGATTATGTGTGGGCTTGGAAAACCGTTGTTTCGTCAGGCGATCCGCCCCGCGTCCGGACGGAGTTGACGCAATCCACATTCTTCGCCTGTCCACTGTCCCGCGAGCAAGTTGCTACGCGTTCGGAAAATTACACTGCCAGTCTTAGTGAAGAAGGCCTGATCGATAGAACCGTGCTCGATTTGATGGATGGCTGCAGGACACTGGCTCAGATTTCCGAACAATTGCGGGAGCAATTTCCGTCCAGATTCTCCACCGTGCACGACGCCCTGGCGAAAGTCGGAGAATTGTCAGCCCGCTATAGCCGCCCGCCGAGTTCCTCCGTATGAAGGCATGCCTCCGTACTCAGGTTTCGAACCCGTCGCCTACCCGACCCTGTCCATTCCTGAATAGGTCGGTATGACACGAGTGTAGCGCTCACCTGCATTTTCAGCATCGTTAATCACGAAATCTCCAATTTGAACCCAAGCGTGAGCGCCCAAGCCATTATGTTCCTTGCGAACGCCAATGTGGACGGTAGCATCCATGCCTCGCAGGCGGAGAAGCCAGCACAAGGCGACCGACCGTCCCAAGCACTTCAATGGCAGCGGCAAGCGTCTCGCCACGGCCGAGAAAAGATGCGTGTAGGTGTGGATGTCCTCCGGGCAGCGGGCAGGCACATGTCCGGCGAGAGGCCCGACGTTCTGAATCCGGCGCAGCAGGCGCTTAAACCCGAACAGTTTGAGTCCTGCATAGGTCATTGGCAGAATCAAAACGGATAGTAAGACAAACCGTTTCAATTCCAAAGGCAGCCGGAAGAATTTAAGGACGGCATTCCACATCCAGCCAATCTTCGCACGATGCGCTGCTCTTCGCACGAATAAATATAGAAAGGGCGATGATCCAAAATGCCCCTTCCCGATTTTCACAAGAGGCTTGACGTCAGCTAGCCGCCCTGAATGCTTCGTAGACCCCAAGAGCGACGTTAATGTATAGTTGAGCAACACTGGACGACGACCCGAGTGGACCACGGTGAGAGCCTCGGATTCGCCGTAATTTTGGTTATTCGACCCCGCAATGAGCTCACAGTCTGCGATTGCCATCATTCCTGCTCGGGGTGGATCCAAGGGACTACCGGGGAAAAATGTGCGCCCGCTTGGGGGTTTGCCTCTGATCGCACACTCCATCCGATTCGCCCATCTGTGTCCAGAAATCGAACGCTGCATTGTCAGCACCGACAGCGAGGAAATCGCAAAGGTTGCTCGAGATGCGAACGGCGAAGTTCCTTTCCTACGGCCGCCGGAACTGGCCCAAGACTCGACGCCTATGCTTCCAGTGTTGCAGCATGCGATTGCGGAAATGGAGTCGCGGGATGGGAAGCGTTATGAATTAGTTATTTTGCTGCAAGCTACGTCCCCCTTTCGGCTGCCAGAAGATGTTTCACGTGCTGTAAGAATAATGGATCAGGATGGGGAGGCTGTCGGAGTGGTTGCCGTATCGACACCTTCATTCAATCCGAGAGTGGTTTGCGTCGAGGAAAAAGACGGTTATTTGGAGTGGGCGTTTGCCGAGAAGATGTACACGCGACGCCAGGAAGCTGAGCCCGTCTATCGAATCAACGGCATGCTTTACGTATGGAGGCGGGATTATATGATGCGATGTTCAGTTGACCAACTCTATGCCGCGCCTCACCGTATTTTGGTGATTCCCGAAGAGCGGGCCCTGGATATCGACAGCCTTCACGATTTTCAAGTCGGAGAGGCTTTGCTTCAAGCAGGGATGCTGCAATTGCCGTGGTGCGAAGAGACTCACCCTGCAGTTCTGGGACGTTCTTAAGAGGTCGTCGATGGGCGCAGAGACAGGATCGAGCACAGTCCCGATCGATTTTCGGTCAAATCAGACGGGCGAAGTCTCGATTGGCCCATGGAAGATTGGGCCGAATCAGCCCTGTTTCGTCATTGCGGAAGCGGGAGTCAATCATAACGGTAACGCCGAAATGGCATTTCGCCTGGTCGATGCGGCGGTGCGGGCTGAAGCCCAAGCTGTGAAGTTTCAGACGTTCATCGCGGAGCAAGTTATCTCTGCGGCCGCTCCCAAGGCTGCATATCAGCGCGAGACGACCGGGTCCGGCGAATCGCAACTCGAGATGGTCAAGAAACTCGAGTTTCCTCCGCACGTGTTTGGCGAGATTCAGAGTTACTGCAAATCCGCGGGTATTCTCTTCCTGTCGACCCCGTTTGAAGAGTCCAGCGCGGACTTGCTGGAATCGTTGGCCGTCCCCGCATTCAAGATACCCTCGGGTGAAATCACTAATTTTCCCTTCCTGGAGCATGTGGCGCGCAAACATCGGCCGATGATTGTTTCCACTGGTATGGCCGACCTGGAAGAGGTGAGAGCGGCAGTAGCGGTGATCCGCAATTGCGGCAATCCTGAACTCATCTTGCTGCATTGCGTCAGTAGCTATCCGGCGAGACCGGCAAGCGTGAACCTACGCTCCATGTACACCCTGGCCCACGAATTTTCAGTCCCGGTAGGTTTCTCGGATCACACCTTGGGAATTGAAGTTGCCCTGGCGGCAGTTGCACTGGGAGCTACCGTTATTGAGAAGCACTTGACGCTGGACAAGACTCTTCCGGGGCCCGACCACAGAGCCTCTTTGGAACCGGATGAGTTCGCGGCGATGGTGCGTGGCATACGCACCGTCGAGAGTGCATTAGGAGACGGCCGCAAACGCCCATCGCTGGAAGAGCTCGATACCGCGTCGGTTGCACGTAAGAGTCTGGTCAGTACGCGTGCGCTGGCTCGGGGCACAATTCTGACCGAGGACGCCATTGCGATACGGCGGCCCGGGACGGGGCTGCCACCCGCTATGCGTTCGCAACTGATCGGTCGCCGACTGAGCCATGATGTTTCGGAGGGCGAGGTGTTTCAGTGGGAGATGTTTTCGTGAGGACCATCGCGGCAGTGACAGGAGCACGTTCTGACTACGGATTGCTGGTCCCGGTTCTCCGAGGAATTTCAACTGATCCGACGCTACGACTGAAACTGTTTGTCACCGGAATGCATCTCTCGCCCGATTTTGGCCTGACGGTGCGCGATGTGGAGCGGGATTTTGAGATTACAGAGCGAGTCGAGATGCTGATTGCGTCAGACACTCCCGAAGCCATCAGCAAGTCCGTCGGTCTGGGTGTGATCGGCTTCGCTCAGACATACGCCCGTCATCGACCTGACATACTTCTTGTCCTCGGGGATCGTTTCGAGACCCTTGCAGCGGTAACCGCGGCCTTGCCCTTCACCATTCCGGTTGCTCATATCTCTGGTGGCGAAGTTACCGAGGGAGCTATCGACGACGCGATTCGGCACGCTATCACCAAAATGAGTCATCTCCACTTTGTCTCCTTAGAGGAATATCGGCGTCGAGTCATCCAGATGGGAGAAGAGCCCTGGAGAGTGACTGTTTCGGGCGAACCCGGCATCGATACTATTCACGCGACCCCCGCACTGCCGATCGCCGAAATGGAAAGACGGATTGGCATGTCCTTGGAGCCCGCTCCCCTCCTGATCACTTTCCATCCGGCAACTTTGGAACCCGGCCACGCAGAGGCTCAGGTCGCGGAATTGCTCACTGCTCTGCATACGGTGGGGATGCCGATGGTTTTTACAGCTCCGAATGCCGACGCGGAAGGCCGTGTCATCATCGCTCGAATTCAGGATTTCGTTCGAGATCATCCAAACAGCCGTTTTGTCACGAACCTGGGGACTGCAGCGTACCTGTCGATGATGCGCCACTGCGTGGCGATGGTTGGAAATTCGTCCAGTGGAATCGTCGAGGCCGCGAGCTTTGAACTTCCGGTTGTCAACTTGGGGTCCCGCCAGCGAGGCCGGGTGTGTGGCAAGAACGTCATTCATGCAGAGTTGAAAGCCGAGACAATTGTTCGCGTCATTCGTTCCGCGGTGTCGCCGGCCTTCCGTGAGAGTCTACGCGGATTGGCGAATCCCTATGGGGATGGAAAGGCCGCTCCTCGTATCGTTGAGGTTTTGAAGACTGTGCCGTTGGATCGCAATCTGGTGGTTAAGACATTTTATTCCACGGGTGAATTCAGTTCGTGCGAGGAAGCAACATTCCAGTAAAGGTTTTGTCTTAACGAACAGTCATGGTAAAGAGTTCACACGAGGGAACCTGAGTCCAATCATGAACACCGCCGATCTCAAACTGTTGTTTGTGTCTCCCCATCACACGATGCTCGAGGTAATGCAGCGGATCAATGAAACCGCGCAGGGCATTAGCCTGGTTTTGGATTCGGAAGGGCGGCTTGTGGACACCGTCACAGACGGGGACCTGCGTCGCGCAGTGTTGGCCGGAACTGATTTGCACCGGCCTATATCCGAATTGCGGTCGGAATCCCACAGGCCTTTCACGGTGCCAGCCTCCACTCCGCGCGCCGAACTGGGCCGAATGCTTCAGGAGACCAAACTGCGGCACATCCCATTGGTGGATGATGCCGAACACGTAGTGGACATGGTCCAACTCGGAGATTTATTGAGCGACCAGCCGACCAGTCTGGGCGTGTCAGCAGTCGTGATGGCTGGCGGTTACGGCGCCCGATTGCGTCCGCTGACGAATGAAATCCCCAAGCCGATGCTCCCCTTGGGCGATAAACCTCTGGTGGAGCACACCATCGACAATCTCCGCAGATACGGAGTTCAGCAGGTATACATGGCCACGCACTACAAGCCGGAAGCTTTCTCAAATCATTTTGGCGACGGGCGGGCCTTCGGAGTTCAAATCGACTACATCCACGAAGAGCAGCCCCTGGGCACGGCCGGGGTGCTGTCCGCCCTTCCCAAGGGCGACGATCCCTTGCTCGTTATCAATGGCGACATCGTCACCAACGTCAGCTACGAGGCCATGTTGCGATTCCACCAGGAGAGCGCCGCCGAGATGACCGTCGGCGTTCGTCAGTACGAGTTCAGCGTTCCCTATGGGGTGATGGAAATGGAAGGGATGAGCATACAAGGGGTGAAAGAGAAGCCGACGCATCGCTTCTTCGTCAATGCCGGTATTTACCTGCTCGAACGTAGTGCTGCGCAACATGTACCGCCGGCCTGCAGTTTCGATATGCCCCAACTGATTGAAAGTCTCGTCTCCCTCAATAAGAAGGTAATCGGATTTCCCATTAGCGAGTATTGGCTCGATATCGGGCGCATGTCCGATTATGAAAAGGCGCGCTCCGACGCTGAGGCAGGCAGGTGCGCCTAATGGACTTGAAGAACAGGAAAGTCCTGGTCACCGGTGCTGATGGATTCATTGGAAGTCACTTGGCCGAGCGCCTGGTACTGGAGGGTGCCCGCGTACGCGTCTTCTGCCTCTACAACTCGCAAGGCAGCTTGGGCTGGCTGGAAACGGTGGCCCCTGAGATTCGTAGTGAGTTGGATGTTCAGCTCGGTGATATTCGCGACTCCAGATTTGTGGATCAGGCTTGCAAGGACGTGGAAATCGTCTTTCATCTGGCCGCCTTGATCGCCATTCCGTACTCTTATATTGCGGCGGAATCATTTGTCAACACCAACATTCGCGGAACTCTGAATGTTCTGGAGGGGGCGCGCCGGTTGGGAGTCAAGCGGATCGTGCACACTTCCACCAGCGAGGTCTACGGCACGCCGGCCTCAGTTCCGATCCGCGAAACACACCCCCTGAACGCGCAATCGCCGTATGCTGCCACGAAAATCGCCGCCGACCAGTTGGCGCTTTCGTATTTTCAGAGTTTCGGCACACCTGTGACGGTACTGCGGCCCTTCAACACATTCGGTCCGCGGCAATCCACGCGAGCGGTTACGGCGACTGTGCTGGTGCAATTGCTCTCCGGAAAAAAGGAGATCAGCCTGGGGCGGCTCAACACCCGCCGCGACTTGACTTACGTGAGCGACGTAGTGGACGGATTCATCCGGGCAGGCACAGTAGAAAAGATCGAGGGAAAGGTGATTCAACTCGGGACCGGGCGAAGCGTAAGCATCGAAGAGCTGTTCACCATCGCATGCCGGGTGCTTGGCGTATCGGCCACCGTAATGCCAGACACGCGCCGGTTACGACCGGATGCCAGCGAAGTTTTGGAATTGCAGTCCGATCCGTCGCGGGCGCTGGAACTGCTGGGCTGGAAGCCGACCGTCACGCTCGAAGAAGGTTTAGAGCGCACTGCGTCGTGGCTACGGGAAAATCGTAACAGTTACCGCCCGGATTTCCTGTATGCCTGAGAGTGCCGCAATTGTTTCCCCCGAAGTAGAATTTCCTGACCCACCAGCCGGACCGACAGTAGGCCGGCGTCTGCTGCATGGCACCCTCATCTATGGCGCTACCAACTTCGGATTGAAGGGAGTCAATTTCGGGCTGGTGGTGCTGTACACGCGCTTTCTGACTCCGGCGGATTTCGGAACAGTGGCGCTGGCGGAGATAATCGCGGCGATTGTGGCCGCAGTTTCCAGCTTGGGTCTCACAGCTGCAATCCAACCTCTGTATTTCAGCTACGTAAGTGAGCGGACGACGCTGCACAGGTGCATCAGCACACTGCTGCGCTTTGGGGCCGCAGCGACGATGTTCTTCCTGGCTGTTTCGATGGTCGGTGGAACTCTGTGGGCGCCGGACACCGGATTTCGGGTCGCATTCTTTCCTTACATTGCGATGGCGCTCTGCACAGCGGCCGCGCTGCAACTGGTCGATTACCGGCTCGTGCTGTACCAAATCGAGGAAAAGCCTCTTTCCTACTCGATGTTGGCCGCAGCATGCTTCGTGTTCACTGCAGGGGCGACGGTGTATCGCGTGATCCTGCTGCGCGGCGGTGCCTTGGGCCTGCTGGGTGGAAAGCTCACTGGCGCGATTCTCACTTTGTGCCTGGCCGTGTGGCTCGGCCGGCGCTGGCTAAACGGAGGTTGGCAGAAGTTGTTCGTCCGCGAGGCACTGCCGATGTCCTTACCGCTAGTGCCCCATTTGCTCCTGGCCTTGGGATTAGTGGCAGCGGACCGGCTGATCCTGCAGCGCTATAGAAGCATGCAAGAGGTGGGGCTGTACTCGCTGGCCTACACTTTGGGGATGGTGATGTTCCTGGTAACCGCATCCGTCGCGCAGGCATGGTCGCCGGTGTTCTACCGTACGGCCAGCCAAGGAGACGTAAAGCGGCCGCTGATCGGGCGCATGCTCAGCGCGATCATCTTGTTGTTAGTGGGAATTGCCATGTTGGGCTCTACTATAGCCGAGCCTTTTGTCCGGCTGGCGCTCGATCCGCGCTACTGGGCGGCCGGGCGTCTGATCCCGTGGATCATAGGTGGATACCTCTTTCACGCGTTGTTTTCGATTTTCCAGTATTCGGCATTGCAAGCGCGCAAAGCCCAGTTCATCTGGGTGATAAGCGGTGTCGCTTGTGCCGCCAACATAGGTTTGAATGTAGCCTGGGTGCCACGGCACGGCATGTATGGTGCCGCATACGCCACCTTTGTGGCGTATGCGGCGGAAGCGGCGTTGATGTACATCCACGCACAGCGAGTATTCCGGCTGCCGATTCAAGCCCGGCGAACACTGGCGGTGCTGGGAATATTTGTGGGGCTACTAGCCGTCACACAAGCAAGGTGGGAGACCCTGCCGCGCATGGGCGTGATAGTTCTAACATGCCTGGTGTTCTGGTTGATAATTATCCGAGCCGGTCTCGTCAACTTCGCTTTGCTGAAAAGTTACGTGAAAGCACCTTCGGCATCAACTGCAGGGGGAAACTAGAGGCCCGAATAAATCTCAAGCCCAGGCGAACTGCCGCTTGTTGAATTCGTCAAGTTCTTCCAATCTTACTGGCCGATGGCCTTGTTCGTCGGAAACGTAGGCGGCAAGTAGCACCTGAACTGCGGTCCGGCCGTCATGTCCGGAGGGAAAGCCTTCGCCTCGGACGAGAGAATCAAGTACTGCTTGAGTATCGGCAATCGTGTCGCCGGGACTGATTTTTTTCGAGCTACGCACCGGAACAGTGGCGTAACGCGTGCTGGATAATGACCGGTTTTCGGCGGTGCGTACCGAGAGATTCAATTCGCCGGCAAGTTCATCCACAACGACCATCCCGAAAGGGCCGGCATAAGTTGTGATGATGCCGTGGCCGTGCTCCGCACCGGCGGCCAAGTAGAGCGCCTTACCGCTAGCGGTGTTCACGCGGACCGTGCCGCCGGGATCTTCGAACGAGCGTCCGCGCGGGTTCGGCACGCGAAAAGGCGACATCCAAGCGGCGACTTCGCACGCGCGTTCACCGCTTATCATGCGGAATGCCTCGAAATAGTGCGTACCGTTCATTGCCAACCCGAAATTCCCCGCGACCACCGTCATGCTGCCCAGCCCCCCGAAATTCTCCGATCTCACAATCCGGAGGGGCTCAAGGAAACGCTCCATGAAGCGCATCTGATGATTGATCGCGAGCGTGGCGCCAGCATGATCTGCGACCTCGATCATGGTGTCGCATTCCGCGAGCGAGACTGCCATTGGTTTCTCACACAGGATGTAACGAACGCCGGCGTCTGCCGCAAGGCACGTCAGTTGGCAATGGGAGGGAGCGGTAGTGGCGACAACGACACAATCGGGCTGAAGTCTGAGGAGTTGCTCTGGCTTAACAAACTGCGCGTGCGTGGGTATGGAAAGCGCTTCGCCGGCTGAGGTGAGTGCTTCGGGATTGTTGTCGCAGATTCCGACCACGTCAAAACCGCTGGCCCTGAGGGCGGTCACGTGCCGGCGTCCCATCCGTCCAGTTCCGATAACTGCGGCTCTTACCATGTTTTCTCATAATAGCAGTGAAATACGGACGACGAGCGACTTCGTGGACGTAGTCTACGTCACAACTGACTACACTAGTGCGAGGCGTGCGCCGGAAATGAGAACACAGTTTCGAAGAAGCCTCTAGCCGAAGTGGTAAAGATGATAGCCTATAACCTCGCAGAAAGTTTTCCTTTGCTGAATTGAGAAAGGTTGCATCTAATAACCTTATGCCTGAGGCAGGAGAGATTCCGCGCGGGAACGCTGCGATCTGGGAGGAGCTATTTTCTCAGAGTCAAGCCGCGTACCAGTATCCGGCCGACTGGCTGGTGCGTTTCTGGGCGATTTATCTGCGCCGGCATTTACCCACGGGGAGAGTGCTGGATTATGCGTGCGGAGCGGGTAGCAATACAGTTTTTCTTGCGGAGAAAGGTTATGAAGTGTATGGCACTGACGTTGCGCCTTCGGCGGTGCGGTTGGCGTCAGCGGCATTGGCAGACCGCAGACTAGTAGAAAAACCAGAAGAGCGGTTTGTAATCGTGAACCCAACCGGGACCGCGGCTCTGCCCTATGCAAACGAATTCTTCGATCTGATTCTATGCAGCGAGGCGCTGCACTATCAGGATACAAAAGACGCGGTGCGCCGCGTCTGCTACGAGTTTCGTCGTTGCCTGCGCCCGGGTGGGCTTGTCATCCTGACCATGATGGGTCCTCGGAATGTGTACATCGCGACGTACGGAAAGCCGATAGGTGAAAACCTATACGAGGTGCGAGTGCCGGACGTGAATGGTACTCTTTACGGAGTGAGACAGTATAACGAACCGCTGAGGATTTACGTGATACCGGATGAGCGCGAATTGCGGCAGATTTTCGACATGTTCGAACCCCTTACCGTCGGCCACTACGAGCAGGCAATGTTCGATCTGCGCAGTACGTTCCATTGGATTTTTGCGGGTCGCAAGGCAAACGGATGCTAACCGCCGTAATGTATCACTACGTGCGAGATCCGGACGAGACGCGGTTTCCCGGACTCAAAATTCTATCGACTCGCGATTTTCGAGGGCAGCTGGAATATATCCTCAAGCATTATCGGGTCTGCAGCGCCAGCGAAGTGGCCGAGGCCGCGCAAGGGAAGCGCTCTCTGCCGCAGAATTCATGCCTGTTGACTTTCGATGACGGTTTCGCAGATCACTACCACAATGTCCTCCCGCTGCTGCTGAAGCATGGCATACCCGGGTGTTTTTACGTGGCGGCAAAGCCGGTGCTCGAGGACGCTGTATTGGACGTCCACAAGCTCCACTTCGTGCTAGCCGTATGCCCGAAGAAACAGAAGTTGCTGGATGAAGCTTTGGAACTAGGCAGGCAACTTTTTCCCGAGCTGGACGACCTGCAACTTGAGACACTCGTGGACCCGCGCGAACTGCATTCTCGCTTCGACCAGCCTGACGTGATGCTGCTGAAACGACTGCTTCAAAAGGGTCTGCCGGAAAACATCAGGTCTGCGATCGTGGGCGAGCTGTTCAGGAGGTATGTGTCGCGGGATGAAGCAGCTTTTGCAATGGAACTCTACATGTCCATGGATCAATTGCAGGAGATGAGGAGCCATGGCATGCACATTGGGGGCCACGGACATCGTCATCGATGGATGGCGACAATTTCCGGCGAGGAACAAAGGGCCGAGTTAGAGCAAACGCGCGCGTTCCTGCGGGCGAATCGCGCCACCAATGAGTGGTGGTCCCTGGCGTATCCTTACGGCAGCTACAATGTCCAAACCTTGGACATCGTCCCAAAATTGGGATGCAGTTTCGCGCTCACAACCGAAGTCGGGATCAACTCCGATCTGCGGAATCCATATGAGTTGCGTCGGCTTGATGCCAATGACTTGCCTTGCAGTGCGGACGCCCCGGTTTCCAAGTGGACGGAGCTAGTGGCCTGAGAGGCGCTACCCGCGCAGTACCGTCAAGTTATGAAAATGTCAGCCTACTAGGCGTCGACAAGTGCATGAGCAGGAGGTTTACATAGGAATCCCGGATGATCAGAGCCGCCAAGAAATTCGCTAAGAGCCTGCCATTCCCATTATTCTTGCGACTTTTCTATATCTTTTATTTTCTCTTCACCCTGCCGAAGCTCTCCCGCGCGGCCCGAAGCAACGGGATCAAGTCATTCTCGAAATTAGATTTGAGGGAACTGAAGAGGAGTGAAGCGCTCTTTATCCTGGGGAACGGTCCTTCCATCAACCAAATCACGGAAACACGTTGGCGAGCCATCCAATCACGGGACACGATAGCGTCCAATTTTTGGTTGTATCATCACTTCATTCCAAAATTTTATTTTTTCGAGTTGATTGACCGCAGTGCCTCGCCAGCGGTCTACCAGGAATTTTTGCGGGCGGCCAATGGTCGCTCCCATGATTATCGCAATGCGGTGAAAGTGGTGACGGAATTACATCGGGAGCGGCTGTGCATGCTGCCCGAGCTCTCGCAGGAATGGCGGGAGAATATCTACACCTTCTTGCCTGTCCCGCTGGCAGCCCGCACTGAAGCCGAGTTCGAGTACGCGCTAGGCTATCTCAAGCGAAAAGGCATGTTCTATCCGTCCCACCGGGATCCGATATCTCTTCAAATACGGTTCTACCCTGACGGCTCTGGTAGCTCTCGCCGCGAAAATGGAGTACAAGCAAATCGTTCTGTGTGGCGTGGACTTGGGGACGGCGAATTACTTTTATGATGATCGTAGATTGTATCCAGAAGTAAGACCAGATTCACGGGGCCCTGTGCCCGGGAAATTCTACACTTTGACAGATATTCCGTGGATGGTGAAGATCGATGCAGTATTGAACTCCCTGAGGAAACAGGTGTTGGAACCAGCAGGCATCGAACTATACGTGGAGAATCGTTCGTCGGCTCTATGGCCGGAAATTCCCGAGGCGCCAGAGGATATTTTCTCCTGTAGAGGCCCGACTGTAGCTGCCGACAAAATTGCTACTCCGGTCGGAACATGCGGCAAGGCGGTCACTTGAAAACTATCGTGGGAATTGGAGCGGGCGGACACGCCAGGGTCTTACTGGACATTGTACTGCTTCGAGGAGAATTTGAAGTCGTGGGCCTGGTGGATGAGGACGCCGGCCGCCACGGTCGAGAAGTATGCGGCGTGCCGATTTTAGGAGGCGACGAGCTTCTGCCGCAATTGTTCAGCGATGGAATACGTACTGCGTTTTTGGGAGTAGGAGGAGTCGGTGACAATCGGCCACGCGCACGCGTGTTCGAGCGCGTCCGAAGCCTCGGCTTTCGCTTCGCCAATGTTATCCATCCAGCTGCTGTGGTGGCGAAGTCGGTGGCGATGGGCGAAGGCGTGGTGCTCATGGCAGGAGCGATCGTAAACAGCGGTGCGCGTCTAGGAGAAAACGTCATCGTAAACACGGGGGCGGTCGTAGATCATGATGCGATTATTGGGGATCATGTACATATCGCTCCAGGAGCGGTCTTGTCGGGAGGAGTGGTAGTGGGCTCTTATAGCCACATAGGTACCGGAGCTAGCATCCGGCAGAATGTGCGCATCGGGCCAGAAGCGCTGGTTGGAGTAGGAGCCGCCGTCATCGGCAATGTGGGCCCGGGAGAAACGGTGGCCGGAGTGCCGGCGCGAGTGCTAGAACCGCGCAGGAAAACCAATGTGCCGCATCTTTAAAGGCAGTCATCAGGCGGACTGATAAATCTCGCTCACTAATCGCATCGTCTCCAAAGCGTCGTCCAAGGTGACCGATTGCGAGGGTTGTTGCAGGGTGGCGGCTACTGCATGCTCTGCCTGCAAACGGAATCCTGCTTTGAAATTCACGTCGCGAGCGTTGATCGCCACCGGAACGAGGGTACGGCTGCCAGCGTCTTGATAACAGAGATTCTCGAGGGGGCGCATTTCCCAGCGCTTCTCGGGTGTGGTTACCATGACCGCCCAGGGGCCCGGACCCGACCAAACGCATTCGTACACGGCGGTGTCACCGCTGTCGAACTCGACGTTGGCGACCACAACCGAACGCGTTCTTTTCTTCTGCTCAGAGCGATATGTCACGCTAGCCCGACCACGGCCGAACACGCGTAGATAGTCAATGAGGTGTATCGAGCAACAATAGTGCCAGTTGGCCACAATGGCAGGGTCATGGCCGAGACTGGCGGCAAAATCGCCGCTCTGCTGATCGAGCACGTGCACGTGCCGGCTGCCACTCCGTTGATTCAGGTCCTGCAGTGCCGTGATGGTGCTGAAATAAAACCGCCGATTCAGCGCGACCAGCGCCTTGCGCTGGAGCCGGTGCGCGGCTTGCTGCAGGCATAGTGCCTGGGACAGATTCAACCCCGGAGGCTTCTCCATTAACACACACCAGGGGAATTCGAAGCATTGCAGCGCAACGTCCTGAACGAATGCTGGCGAAATGGCGATCACAACTAAATCAGCGTTGGTGCGGGAGTGCAGTTCGGAAACCGAGTCGCAGATCTCGGCAATGCCGAAGCGCCGCGCAAAGTCTTCAGTCCGCGGACGAGAGCGGCTGAAAACGCCTGCAAGTTCAACGCCAGGAATATCGGCAAAGGCGCGGGCGTGCTCGTTGGCCATCGCGCCCGCGCCAATGAAAGCGACCCGGAAGGGTTGTTCTGCGGGGACGTTATGCTGCCGAGGACTGATCTCTCTCACTGAGGTATCGATAGTATAGCGGGGCGTGGCTATCAGGAGCGAGGTGGGGGAAGAAATTCGGGAGGTTCCGTTGCGGGAAAGTTTACTGGTTAGTACCCCCACCCCCCTCCCCCGTGGTCTATTGCAATCATGAAGTTAGCGGAAAATCTCGGGAAAATCCTAGGGGCAGAATAACTTGCGGGCAAAATCTTGAGTTTAAAGGACTTAGCCCGGTATTCAGTGGGGAATGAGAAAGAACTGTAGTGAGGATTTCGCGGATGGGGAAGAAAGTCAATGGAAAACGTGATGGGGGTGGGGTGAGGATTCCCGTTTTGGGAAGGAATCTAGCCAAGGCGGCGATTCCGTGTTCAGATCTGAGACGCGATGAGTCCCGAGTTGACGCCGGGAATACTGGTCCTTCCGAGACAATCCGCTAGAACGCTGGAGCTTGTACGCTCTCGCGCGCCTTTGTGCGCTTATCTTTCATCCGCAGAAAAAATTCCTCGTAAGTGATCCGCGAGACGTATGCGATTCCAGTAGCAATGGCGATCGCGACCAGAAGCCGAAAGCAACATTTAGCGAAACTCGTGCCGACGGATAGACCCGGGAGGAATTCTTCAACCGCGCCGTTGTACAAATCCAAACAGAGTACATGAATCAGATACAGACCATAGCTGATGTAACCGAAAAAGGAGAGCACGCGCGATCTCACCAAACCAGAATGTGGGCCGGTGCCCAACCATAGGATGGCTCCCACAGCAGCGAAAGCGAAATAGTTTACGCAGGTGCCTCGGATCGCTACCGCCGCAAATCGAGGCACTGCCACGCTGACCGCCATCGCGCCAGTTGCGGCTATGGCGGCCATTATCACCAGCTTCAATAGATTCGCTCTGCTGGCGAGGGATGACCGGCCAAAGATGGCGAGCAGCCCGCCGAGCGCTAAGCCGTCGGCGGATACCCAGGTGTAAGGTCCCCACCACAGGCCACCGCGATGAACCGCGTACATGCGCAGGAACGGTTCGGCGACGCAAATCAACGATGCCACGGCTGCAAGATTGCGCCGGTTCAGAGCTCGCACCGCACCCGGCCAAAGGAGGTAGAAGTGCTCCTCAACCGCCAGCGACCAGAGAGGTCCGTACTGCATCGGAACCCCGAGAAGAGGGGTCACGTTCGAGAGGTAGATGAAACTGAGGCCCACGAACGCCAGCGACGTGCGGCGCGGCATGAAGCTGACGTGCCCCACGACGATGAGGAAGAGCAGCAAAAGGTAGTACGCGGGCAAGATGCGCAAGGCTCGGCGGTAATAAAAACGGGAGTAGTAACCCGGCTTTTTAATGCTGTCGAGCAGAATACCTGTGATCAGAAAACCCGAAAGCACGAAGAAAAGATTAACTCCTGACCAGCCCTGGTTCGCAGCGGACAGGAAGAGTCGCTCCCATCCGGGAGCTGCGGAGGGCGTGAAAAGCTCGAAGCCGTGAAACCAGAATACAAGCAGGATGGCAATGCCGCGGGTGGTGTCAAGTTCCGGCATTACCGGCCGAATTAGTCGCTGCTCGAAGCGAGCAACTTCAGCCTTCATTCCAAGGCCATTCTCTTCGACTATGGGGCAGTGATTGTGAGACATCAGATCCGATGATGACCAGGGAAGCGAGAACGGTGGCTTCAACCGTTCTGGATTTGGAAAATAATAGCACGCCCAAAGAGTTCCTGGCGCAATCTCACTCTCTGATCAGGAACCGAGGGTAGGCGACGCCGCGAGACTGGTAGTTCGCTAGAATGGAAACCAAATCGGTGGCGGGTTGCCAGTCGCAGTTTTCAAGGGCCGGGATCATTGCTGATGGATAAGAAAGTCGCAATTTTCGTGCCGACGCTCCAGCCAGGCGGTGCAGAGCGAGTTGCGCTGAACCTGGCGGATGGTTTTCTGCAGCGTGGTTTCCCGGTCGACATTCTTGTAGCGAGCGATGCGGGCGCATTTGGGGACCTGATTCCCAACGGCGCCCGGTTGATTTCTCTCGGCAACAAAGGACGGGTCTTGCGTGCTCTGCCGCAGCTGGTCAAGTATCTCCGACGAGAGTCGCCCTGGTGTATCGTGCCGATCATGGACCACACCAACGTGGTCACGGTCTGGGCGCGCTGGCTGGCACGCACGCCCACAACCATACTGGCAACCACACATTGCCTGCCTTCGGTCGAAGCCCGGCACGGCTTGCGACTTCGGGAAAAACTCTCGCCCTATGCTGTGCGATGTTTTCTGCGCTTCGCCGAGGGGATCGTGGCCGTCTCGATTGGGGTAGCCGACGACCTAGCCAGGACAGGGAAGATTGCGAGGGAGCGGATCACAGTGATTCAGAATCCGGTGCTGACCCCGGAGTTTTACCGCAAGGTGGCGGAGCCCGCCTCGGATTTCTGTCCGAGTGGTACGGACAAGCCATTCATTATTTCGGTGGGAAGGCTAGTTGCAACGAAGGATTTCCCGACGTTGATCCGAGCCTTCGCGCAGGTCCGGCGAGAAGTTCCGAGCCGTTTGCTGATTTTGGGAGAGGGGGAGCGGCGCAATGAACTGGAACGGCTGATTGCAGAACTAGAACTCGGCGACAACGTCATGCTGCCTGGTTACACGCCCAACCCTTACGCTCCCATGGCACGCGCGAAGCTCCTGGTTCTTTCTTCCGTGTATGAGGCTTTCGGTAATGTCGTGGTTGAGGCGCTGGCGGCAGGAACGCCGGTGGTGGCCACCGATTGTCCGGGCCCGCGGGAAATTTTGCAAGATGGCAGATTCGGGGAGTTGGTCGCGGTCGGAGATACGGATGGCCTGGCGAGAGCCATGATAAAGGTGCTGCGCGCCGGAGGTGCGATCCCGACTCCTGACTACCTGAAGAAGTTTCAGCTCGACACAGTCGTGGACGCATACGTTTGCGCGATGGAAGGGGCCGCGCGCAAGTCGGACCTGGGCTGGAGCAAAGCGAAGTCTGTCAGCTAATCACGGATCGATACAGGTCAATATACGCGGACACGGTGTTCTCAATGCTGAAGATACGAGCGCGCTGCGCCGCGAGGTCGCCCAATTGGTGCTGACGCTCGCGGGACTTCATCAGGGCAGAGATTTGCATCGCCAGAGCGACGGGATCTGAGGGAGGAACCAGGACGGCGGCATCACCTACCACCTGGGCAAGACCAGGGACATTGGTAGCTACGATGGGCTTGCCGGCGGCCATGGCTTCGGCGGCGGCAATCCCGAAACCCTCGAATGCGGGCGGATGCACGTAGATGTCTGCCATCTTCAACAGTTCTGCCACATCCGTGCGGCGGCCAAGGAAGTGAACCCGTTCCGCTATGCCCAAAGTGTGGGCGAGGCGCTCAAGTTGTGGGCGTAGGTCGCCGTCGCCGACTAGCAGGAGGTCGGCATCCGATATGTGCGCCATTGCCTGAAGCAGGTTGGCGTGATCTTTTCGCGGCTGAAAACTAGCCACATAAACGAGTACACAATTGCCATTGCTAATTCCAGCGGATTCACGCGACACAGGCTTGGCCTGTTGAAACTTTTGCACATCAATTCCATTCTCGATGACAGTAATCTTCGAATTAATACCGGGAAGCCATTCCTTGAGGCTGGTAGCGATTGCCTCGCTGGCGCACGCAACCGCTGCGTACCGCCTGTACATCCACACTTCCAGCGGGTGCAGCCATTTCTTTCTTCTACGATGATGAGGAGTGCCTTCGGATAGCACGAGCGGTACGTTGCTTCCTGCCAATATCTGCGCTATAGGGGCGAACAGTTGCGCCGGAAATAGGTAAACGTGGACGACATCGAAGTCGGGAATGTGCCGCCGGAGGGTGAGTAGGTGGCCGGGGGTATAGATCCCGCCGAGAGCGGTGGGCAAAAACGGAATGCCCTTTTCTCTTAGTTCCTGCTCAAAGGGACTATCGAGTTGCTTGAGCACTGCCACGGAGACATCAGCACCGCGCGCCCTCATGCGGGGAACCATGTCTTTCACCAGGGCTTCCGCCCCGGCCAGAATCAAGCTGTCAATCAGATGCAAGACCCGCACACTAACCTCTCCGCTGGATGTGCCCCGAACGCCGATTCTACCCCAGGATCAAACCCACACGATTTACTGCTGATACAATGTTGCCACTTGAAGGCTAGTTTTCCACGGGAGTAGATGCCCGCGAAGAATATGACGCCCCCAGTCAGCGAAGTGAAACAAACCCTTTCGGACAGCACCGTTCACAAAATCTGGGAACAAACGTATCGAACAACTCAATCCGAACGCTTTTACGAGCGCGTCTTCGATTGGATTGCCAAGCATGAGGCATTGCAGGGGCTGCGGGCTTTGGATATCGGGTGTGGGATCGGACAGCACGCGATCCGACTGGCGAAGAGGGGCTGCAACGTGGTTGCAGCGGATTTTTCAGCAGATAGGGTTGCAGCGGCGAAAGAGAACATTGAGCGCCAAGGCTTCGGGTCTCGAATTTCTGTACAGAATGAAGATTTGGAGTCGGGGCTGTCCTTTCCCGAAGCCTCCTACGACATTGTTCTCTGCTGGGGGGTGCTGATGCACATTCCGCAGATTGTGCCGGCGATCCGCGAGTTGGTCCGGGTTACTCGACCAGGTGGCAAAATCCTTGTCTACGAAGCGAATCTGTTCGGTCTGGATGCGGTAATGACGATGGCTTTCCACGGCAATCAAACGAGCTGTGGGCCGGGCTAACGTTCGTCGTATTCAATTCTCTGAATTTGGGATTGAATACTGGACAGAGACTCCCGCTGGTGAACTGTTTATTCGGCACTCTCGGCTCGGTGCCTTAGCGCGGTTTTTCGAAGCTCAGGGCTGTCAGTTGAGGTACCGTATTGCCGGTGAGTTTACTGAAAAGTATAGCCTTGGTGGCCCGACTTGGCAGGCTTGCACATCTTTGGAACCGGCTTGGTTCGCTGGGGGACACATCCCATATTTAGCGCATGGTAACCTACTAGTTTTCGAGCGGAGCATGCCGCATTTTTAGCCTCCGTAAACCTCTCGAACGCCAAATTAGCTCCGTCGAAATACCGCATTGCCGCTTTTCCACCGGAAAACCGCATGGTACCCTAGTGCAAGTCTCCCTCGAGCACCCGTCGGGAACTTCGATGAAATTGACCCTTCTCCAAGATTTAGTGTGCCCGTGCAGCGGGGACTTGGAATTAACCCGAGTCCTTGAGCCAAACCATTCGCAGAATTCAGAAGAGATCATGAGCGGCTGGCTGCGATGTTGCAAGTGCGGAGAGAATTTCCCGATCATCCGAGGGGTTCCCCGGATGCTTCTCGGTCCCCTTCGGGTCGACCCTGCAGCGAGAATACCCGGATTTCTTTTCGAATTCGAAGGAGCAACAGCAATCCGAGGAGGGTGCGGGGCAAGAAAGCAAATTGCGCACGATGCGCAGCTTCGGCTACGAATGGCGGCATTTTTCCGATTTCCGGCCGGAAGGGGAGGCCAACTTTCGCTGGTACTTCGCTGCATATCCTCCGGAAAGTCTGCACGGCAAGGTGTTGCTGGACGCGGGCTGCGGCAAGGGCCGTCATTTGTTTTTTGCAGCTCAGCATGCCCGAAAGGTCATCGGGGTAGATCTCAGTCCAGCGGTGGACGCTGCGTTTGACAATACCGGCCATCTGGAGAATGTGCACATCGTGCAAGCCGACCTGTTTCATCTGCCCCTGCGCCCGCAAAGCTTCGACATGGTGTATTCGCTGGGCGTGCTCCATCATCTGCCGGAGCCGGAGGCCGGCTTTCGGGAGATTTTGCGTTACGGGAAACCAGGAGCGGATGTGCTGGTGTATCTCTACTGGTCGCTGAATGATGAGCCGCGCTGGAAAAAGCGACTCCTGGGCCTGGTTGCAATGGTGCGCCGGGTGACGACACGGCTGCCCTTTCCTCTGCTACGCGCGTTTTCGTGGTGCGTCGCCGTGGGTTGCGAAATCTGTTTCGTCGCGCCGTATCGGGTGCTTCGAAATACACGCTGGAAGGGGTTTGCCGAAACGTTGCCCCTGAAACTCTACGCGAATTTTCCGTTCCGGCTTTTGTACCAGGATCAGTTCGATCGTTTTTCAGCGCCCATCGAGAACCGTTATGATCGTGAGGACGTTGAGGGTTGGTTGACGCGTTCCGGGCTGGAAGACTGGGATATTGTCCGGGGCTCAGGATGGCGCGCCATGGGAAAGGTGCCCTCGGCTTCAACCCCGGCGAAGGCAATGGTTTCGTAGCTCCAAAAATCTGTTCCACTACGGCACATGGTCAGACCCTTACAAACTTGGCGAGCACTGGAGAGCGGCCCGTGGCGTCTGTCGCCCCGGCTCAGCTCAATCGTCAACGCTGCCGGCGTTTTACTGCTGGTCTCCGCCCCTTTTTGGCTGTTCGAACTCTTCGGGATCTACGAAGAGGGCCTGTCGATTTCCCTGTTTGCTGCGGCATCGACCGTGGCGCTGATCCTGGGTCTCAACTACGTTCTTATCCTGCATTGCACGCAGCCGACATCCGTCGCTGCGGCGGTTGATGGCTGTGGGCATGCTGGCCAAGATGGCCGCAGCCGGGCTGTACATCACCATGGTCGTGCGTTTGTATCACTATGGCGCCGATATGGCCCATTACTTCTGGACGGCGCAGAGTTTCGCGACTACTTACGCGCAGACCGGTATTCTCACGGTGCCGGATCCGCTCTGGGGTACCAACTTTCCGCCATTCCTGGCGCAGTGCATTTTTGCGGTGACGGGCATCTCGCTGCCGGTGGCGATGGTAGTGTTTGCTTCGATGTCGTTCTGGGGGACGTACTTTATTTACCGCGCGTTCTGCATCGGATTTCCAGATACGACCCGATTTGACCTCCTGGCAACCCTGGCATTTCTGCTTCCAAGCTGCGTTTTCTGGACGTCGAGCCTTAGCAAGGATGCGGTCGTGATGCTGGGCGCTGGGATCGCGACCTATGGCTTCGCGCGGGTGCATCACCGCGTAGGCCTCCAAGGGTATGTCCTGTTGGCAACGGGGCTAGGGGTGATCATGACGGTGCGCCCGCACATGGCCGGCATCCTGGCCATTGCTTTCATCTTTCCCCATGTGTTTGGGGCGAACCGCACGGGCATAAGTGGACTGGCTTTGAAGGTCGTCGGGATTCCGGCGCTGGTGGCCCTTACTTGGCTGTTCGTGTCGCGCGCCGAGACTTATGTCGAGATGCGGGATTTCTCCCAAGGCAAAGCGGCCATCATGCAGGTTGCGAAAAATAACTCGGGCGTTGGGGGTTCAACCTATGGGGGATCCCTCGCGTCGCGGATGGCGCTGGCGCCGTTTCTGCTCATCCGGCCATTCCCGTTCGAAGTCCATAATTTTCAGGCTGCATTTGCCTCGATCGAGGGATTAGGGCTGCTCGTCTTGTTCGTTCGGCGGAGGAAGGTGCTGTATCGGATCCTGGCGCGGATCAGGTCGAACCCGTTTGCTTTGTTTCTGGCGCTGTACACCGTAGAGTTCACGATCATCTACGCCGCAGCCACCACCAATTTTGGCCTTTTGAACCGGCAACGAGTGATGCTGATGCCGTTTACTTTAATGCTCTTTCTGGCTGATTCACGAACAGAGCCGCAGGTGGCGTCGCTGCCGGTTCGAGTTCTCAGGCTGAGGCGCAGATCGCTGGCGGTGGCGAGTGGAGCCGGCCTGGGGTCGCCCACCGCGGGAGATTAGCCTGAGATGTTCCTGCAGACCATCCTGATTTTTATCTTTGGAGAAATTTTCTAAATGTGTGGCCTGGCTGGATTTGTAGAGACGCGAGGTGGCGAGCAGTCGGAGCTAGAAGCCTTGGCGAGCCGGATGGCCGATGCACTGCAGCATCGTGGACCAGACGACAAAGGCGTGTGGGCAGATCCCGAGGCGGGAATCGCTTTTGGTCATCGGCGCCTTTCGATCCTGGACCTTTCACCGGCGGGGCACCAGCCGATGTTTTCCTCCAGCGGGCGATTCGTAATTGTCTACAACGGAGAAATCTACAACTGCGAACAGCTACGGCAGGAGTTGCTGAGTGAGCGACCGGAATTGCGTTTTCGGGGGCACTCCGATACCGAAGTGATGCTGGCGGCCTTCGAACATTGGGGGATTGAGCCCGCTCTCGATCGAATGAATGGGATGTTCGCGTTCGCCTTGTGGGACCGCAGCGAACGTACGCTGGTGCTGGCGCGCGACCGTTTTGGCGAGAAGCCGCTTTACTACGGATTGGCAGGCGGGACTTTCCTGTTTGCGTCCGAACTGAAGAGTTTGCGGGTCCACCCGGCGTTCAGAGGCGAAATTGACCGCGATGCGGTCGCTTCCTATCTGCGGTTCAACTGCATCCCGGCGCCGTACTCCATTTATCGTGACATCCGCAAATTGCTTCCCGGCACCGTTCTTCGTTACCGGAACGGCGAGGTGACGACGCAGGCTTTCTGGTCGCTGCGCTCCTCGGTGGAGCGGGCTCTCTCAGAACCCTTCACAGGTTCTGCGGAGACAGCTGAGGAAGAACTGGATTCTCTGCTCCGGGATGCGGTCAGGCTCCGCATGCATGCAGATGTTCCACTGGGCGCCTTTCTTTCTGGCGGCATTGATTCCTCGCTCATCGTGGCGCTGATGCAAACGCAGAGCGAGCGTCCGGTGCGCACGTTTTCCATCGGGTTCCACGAAGAGGGCTATAACGAGGCGAGAGATGCGCGTGCCGTCGCCCAACATCTAGGCACCGATCACACCGAGCTTTACGTTACTTCCGGAGAGGCGATCGACTTGGTGAGCCGCCTGCCCGAGGTTTACGACGAGCCGTTCGCGGATTCTTCTCAGATTCCGACTTTGCTGGTTTCGCAGTTGGCTCGGCGTCATGTAACCGTGAGCCTCTCGGGAGATGGTGGCGATGAAGTCTTCGGCGGCTATAACCGCTACACGTGGGGAGGGCGCGTATGGAAGAGATTGGACAGCACTCCGCGCCCTTTGCGGCGGCTGGCCGCGGCGGGAATGACCACGTTCGGCCCCGAGTCGTGGGACGCGGCATTCAAGAGCATGCGCCCGATTCTTCCGAAGAGTTGGCGACAGCGGATGCCCGGATACAAAGTACACAAGCTCGCCAGCCTGCTGCCTTCTGAAAGCCCGATGGAAATGTATGCGAGCATGGCCTCGCACTGGCCCGAACCCGAACGTGTGGTGGCCGGAGCGGCTGCGCTCCGTCCGCTACACATGATCGAAGACCAATGGCTCAAACTCCCTGAGTTCGAGCGGCAGGCAATATACCTGGATACGATCACGTACCTGCCGAACGACATCCTGGTGAAGCTCGACCGCGCGACTATGGCGTTCGGCCTGGAAGGACGGATTCCTTTCCTCGATCCGCGGGTGGTGGAGTTCGCCTGGCGTTTGCCCTTGCAGATGAAGGTCAGGTCGAACCAAGGCAAGTGGCTCCTGCGCCAAGTGCTGTACCGCTACGTGCCGCGGAATCTGGTGGAGCGGCCCAAGATGGGATTTGGCATTCCCCTCGATTCCTGGCTGCGCGGACCCATGCGGGACTGGGCCGAGGCACTGCTGGATCCACGACGTTTGCAAGAGGAAGGATTCTTCGATCCGGCCGCGGTTCGCAAGAAATGGAACGATCACCTTGGCGGTCGCGGAGCGTGGCAGTTCCATCTCTGGGACATTCTGATGTTTCAGCTCTGGTGGGACCGTCAGAACTTGGCGGTGAAGCCACGGCCATGGGTCGAACCGATTCAGGTGGGAGCCTAACGTTGCCGGTTAGGGCACAAGCTCCGGGCACTTTCATCATCTCCCTGGATTTCGAATTGCACTGGGGGATTCGCGATGTGAAGACGGTAGAGCAGTATCGCGAGAATCTGATTGGCGTGCGCCGCGCGGTGCCCGCGATGCTGGCGACGTTCGCCGAATACGAGATTCACGCAACCTGGGCGACGGTTGGGTTTCTTTTTTTCAGCCGTCGAAGCGAACTGCTGCGTGCTCTGCCGACCGAGCGGCCACAGTACGACGACGCGCGCCTGTCACCCTATGCGGAGATAGGGGCGATCGGCCAGGATGAGAACGAAGATCCATTCCATTTTGCTCGCGGTCTACTGGAACAGATTCGTTCCAATCCGGCGCAGGAGATCGCCACCCATACTTTTTCTCACTATTACTGCTTAGAGCCGACCCAGAGTATTGCCGCATTCCGCGCAGACTTAGGTGCAGCCGTGGCGGCGGCAGCGGATTTCGGCGTTGTTCTAAAGTCCATCGTTTTTCCGCGAAACCAATACGACGAGGACCACCTACGAATCTGCAATGAGATTGGTTTGAAGGCTTTTCGCGGTAATCCGCAATCATGGCTGTACCGTTCGCGAATTGGGGCGGATGAGACGCCTTGGGTGCGGGCGGCAAGGCTGGTCGATTCGTATTGCGATCTATCGTCGCACAATTGCTATTCACTGACCGAGAGTGTGGGAGATGTGCCGATGAATCTCCCCGCAAGCCGATTTCTTCGACCCTATATTGCCCAAGTACCCGCGGCGCAGGCACTGCAGGAGCGGCGTGTTAAGAATGACCTGACCTACGCGGCTCGGCAAGGTCTGGCGTACCACCTCTGGTGGCATCCTCATAATTTCGGAACGCATTTGGAGAAGAACATCGGAATGCTGCGGCGTATCCTCGACCACTTTCAAGACCTGCGCGAGCGTTATGGCATGCAGAGTAAGAACATGGCGGAGAGTACACTGAATAATTCCGAGTTTCAGGAACATGTTGTCAGCGAAGAAGATCGTTTTGCTCGGCAGAGAAGATAGTCAGACAGCCATACTCTATAACTCACTCCAGAGCGAATTTCTAATTGCGGGAGTCATTGTGGAGGAGGGGGAGTCGCGTCTGAAATTCGTGAAGAGGAGAGTCAAGCGACTGGGATTGAGCAAAGCTTTGGGACAAATCGCGTTCCGCCTGATCGTTGTTCCGTGGCTGAAAGCAACGTCGCGGCACAGAGTTGAGGAAATTATCCAGCAGTTTGCACTCGATGCATCGGCGCTGCCGGCTAAAAAATTGATAAGAGTTAGCTCGGTGAATTCCGACGAGACCATTCAACTCCTGCAGGAATTACAACCGAGCGTGGTCGTAGTAAGCGGCACCCGCATTATTGCTGCTAGAGTGCTGAATTGTGTCGCGGCAGTGTTCATCAATATGCACGCCGGAATTACCCCTATGTATCGGGGGGTTCACGGCGGATATTGGGCACTCGTGAATCATGACGTCGAGGCGTGCGGGGTCACAGTGCATGAGGTCAACACGGGGGTGGATACGGGGCGAATCTTGGGCCAGACTCGGATCACGCCTAATGGCACCGATAACTTCGCCACTTACGGTTTCCTCCAGTTGGCTGCCGGCTTGCCATTGCTGAAAAAAACCATACGCGACGCCTGCGAAGGCCAGTTGCAGCCGGTAGCTGCACCCGGTGGAGAATCGCGGCTGTGGACGCATCCTACGTTGGGAGAATACATCTATCATCGGGTGAAGTCGGGGGTGAAATAGAATGGGGTTAAGAATCGCGCAGGTCGCGACCTCCGACGTGTCTGTACGGCTTCTGCTGCTCGATCAGATCAAGGCGCTTGAAGCAGACGGCCACCACGTGGTTGCGGTGTGCGCCCCCGGTCCGTGGGTCGAGAGCATACGTCGCGCGGGCGTGAACGTGGAAACGGTTCCGATGGAGCGCGAGATCGCGCCGCTTCACGATGTCCGTTCGACGGCAGTTCTTGCGCGTTTGTTTCGCCAACACAAGTTCGACGTGGTGCATACCCATACCCCCAAGGCAGGCCTGATCGGTCCGATTGCGGCGCGGCTAGCACGGGTCCCACGAGTCGTTCATACGGTTCACGGACTATTGTTTCACGACCGTATGCCGCGATGGAGCCAGGCATTCTTTTGGGTTCCGGAAAAGACTACGGCGACGTTTTGCGATCGTCTTTTGTCGCAGAGCCGGGAAGACATGGAACGAGCGGTCCGCATCCGGCTCTGTTCCCGGAAGAAAATTGCCTACCTCGGGAACGGAATTGATGTCGCGCATTTTGCGCCGCAAGTTAAGTACGACCGGGCAGAGAAGTTTGGCGAAGTGGGTTTGCAGGCGAGTGACTTTGTAGTCGGCAGCGTTGGGCGCCTGGTGAAAGAAAAAGGATTTATGGATTTGTTCGCGGCGGCGGAAACGTTGACCGCACGCTGCCCGCAAATCAAGTTCGTGATGATTGGACCGCGGGAAACGGACCAGAACGATGCCCTGGATGCCGGCTACATGGACGATTTGCAGCGCCGTGGCGTCGTTCGCTTCGTCAACTGGTGTGACGACATGAGGCCGTGGTACGCCGCGATGGACATTTTTGTGCTGCCTTCGTATAGGGAAGGCATTCCGCGCGCCTGTATGGAGGCGGCTGCGATGATGCGTCCGGTAGTGGCCAGCGACATTCGAGGTTGCCGAGAGGTAGTGCTCGACGGCGACACCGGGCTGCTTGTTCCGCCACGTGAGGTTCCTCGGATAGTGGAAGCGATCGAGCGGCTACATCGGGATCATGACCTGGCTGCGCGGATGGGGGAGCGTGCCCGGCAGCACATCGTTAAGAATTTTAATAGCAAAGATGTATGCAGCCGGCTTTGCGAATTCTACGCTCAGCTCGACGCTGCGGAAGATACGGCTTCGACTCGTGAAGAACCTGCTTACCATCGATCTTGAGGACTGGCACCAGCTGGCGTACCGCCGGCTCACCGGAGACACACCCCCGCCGCAGAAGCACGTGTTCCGGCAAATGGATCTTTTGCTGGAACTGCTGGAGCGGCACCATGTGCACGCAACGTTTTTTACCTTGGGGAGCTTGGCGGAGCGATGTCCTGAACTGCCGCGCAGAGTGGCCTCTCTGGGGCATGAAATCGCGTCGCACGGATACGGGCACCTGATCGTGCACCGGTTGACGCGCCAACAATTTGAGGAAGACACGCGCCGCAGCAAGGAACTGCTGGAAGACATCGTCGGGAAGCCGATTCGCGGTTACAGGGCAGCGGAGTTTTCCATCCGCGCGGATTCCCTCTGGGCGTTGGAGGTTCTCGCCGAACTGGGATTCGAGTACGATTCCAGCATCTTTCCCATCCATCACCGGCGGTACGGAATTCCCGGGTTTTATCCGCGAGCTGCTGAGTATCAATTGCCGAACAAACTTTCCATCAAGGAGATTCCCCTGGCGACGCTGTCGTGGGGGAGCTTGCGGCTTCCGGTGGCGGGCGGAGGAAGCTTCCGCATTACGCCCAAATGGCTACTTACTCGCGCGGTGCAAAAATTGAACGATTCGGGAAGACCTCTGGTCACCTATTTTCATCCTTACGAATTCGATTCGGAAGGGCTGGACGTGTTCGTTTCCGGCAGGCCCCGGCTCTTGCGACATCGCTTGCGCGGGCGGCAATGGAACTTTCATCAGAACCTTGGGCGTCATACAATGACATCCAAGCTTGCAACTCTGCTGCAGCAATATTCATTCACCACCATCGCCGATTTTCTTCAGGAGGAACGGGTTCTTGAGCGTAAAAACCTATTTTGAACGGACTGCGGACAATTTCGATGCTTTATACGAAAACCGCCGCAATTGGAGCTATCGCTTCAATCAGGTCTTTCGTAGGGGACTGTTCCAGCGGATCGAGAAGACTACGAAGGCTTTCGCGGGGATGGAGGACTTCAGTGTTCTCGACGTAGGTTGTGGTTCGGGTAGGAATAGCGCGCTGTTCGCAGACGAGGGGGCTCGCCGCGTGGTTGGGATTGATTTCTCCGCCCCCATGCTGGAACTCGCCCGGGAATATACTCGCGCGAAAAACGTCGCTGACCGGTGCGAATTCATCCAGGCGGATTTCCTGGAGTATCCGTTTCAGGAGACTTTCAACGTCGTGGTGGCACTGGGGGTTTTCGACTATGTCGCAGATCCTGTCCGCGTCCTCAAGAGAATGAGTGAGCTCGCGGATGAAAAAGTGGTGGCGAGCTTTCCCGGCGTGTCTCCGGTGCGTGCGCCTCTGCGTAAAATGCGCTATGCCCTTAGGGGTTGCCCGGTGTACTTCTACACAGGCACGAAGTTGCGGCAGATCTGTCATGAAGCGGGGCTGTCAAATTTCCGCATCGAGAAATTGGCCTCCTCCGGCTACATGCTGGTGGGGAATAAACGTGCTGCCCGTAAACGAGCCGTTGCGAATGCTTGAACATTGCCCCAGTCGCGCGTTGAAGCGCGTGCTAGATGTCGTGGTGTCGGCGGTGAGTCTGGTACTGCTATCACCGGTGATGGTCGTGGTCGCTGTTGCGGTGTGGCTGGAGGGGCGTCCAGTCTTTTTTCGCCAGCAACGACCTGGTTACAAGGGCATTCCTTTTTTCGCGCTCAAATTTCGCAGCATGATAGACAAACGCGATGAGCAAGGCCGGCTTCTGCCAGATGGAGAGCGCATCACGCCGTTGGGAGCTTTTCTACGACGGTCGAGCCTCGATGAACTGCCGCAGTTTTGGAACGTGCTTCGGGGAGACATGAGTCTGGTCGGACCTCGGCCGCTACTCGTGCAGTACCTGGATCGCTATACACCGGAACAGGCTCGCCGGCACTCCGTCCCCCCGGGGATTACGGGCTGGACGCAGGTAAATGGCCGGAACGATCTCGCTTGGGAAAAGAAACTAGCGCTTGACGTTTGGTATGTGGACCACTGGAGCTTCTGGCTGGATCTGCGCATTCTGGGGATGACGGTATGGAAAGTTCTTAAGGGAGAGGGAATTTCCGCGGAAGGGTCAGCAACGATGCCGGAGTTCATGGGCAACGAAGCCACTTCTTCGGACGAACGAGCGCGGGTTCGATAAACCAAGAGTTTCCCAAGCCCAGGCGAAATCATGAGGCGTGTGAGCCCCCGGTCCGCACCACGGTTCCGTCCGGCACGTCCTTCATGATGTGGGATCCGTTGGAGATGACAACATTGCTCCCGATGCGCACGCCCAAGTAGACCGTCACTCCCATTCCCACCAGCGTGTTTTCACCGACTTCAACGCCCCCCGCCAGGATGGCTCCGGGAGACACGTGAGTGTGCGATGCGATGACACAATCGTGGGAGACAATGGTTCCACTATTAATAATGGTGTTGTCGCCGAGTTTCGCCGCCGACCCGACCACGGCTCCGGCAAAGATCTGGTTACCCACTCCCATCACTACCGAAGGCTCAACCATGGCGCGCGGGTGAATCAGATTAGGGATGTTGAAGCCCGCCGCCACCAGCCGGTCGTAAAGCTTCGCCCGAAACTGGTGCTTGTGCACGCTGCCAATGCCTAACACGGCACGATCAATGCCGTCGGCCCTTAACTGCGCAAATAGGGAAGAAGTCCCCAGTACCGGAACACCCAGGACCTCCGCGTCTGATGGGCTGTCGTCCACCGCAGCGACAGGGAACAGTTCCCCGGCCAAACGCATCAGGTCAATCAGCACGCGCGCATGGCCGCTGGCGCCGTACACGACAACAGGTTCTCCAGCTCCAGTCGGGACCTGCAATCGTTCCTGCTTGCGAGAGCCGACTGTCTTTGCCTGCGCTTGCAACAACCGCTCCACGTCCGATTCCTTGATGATTCCGGTAAGGCCAAGGCTGGAGACATCCAGGTGATGGCGCTCCGCCAGCTCCTGGGCTTTGCGCGTGACTCGGAACGGACGCTCTTCGTTCAGCGCAGCTTCGGAAATAACAACCGGCTCGTCGGGAGAGGCCGTCAGGACGCACAGCAAGGAATTGACTCTAGCCCGCTGTCCTTTTTCGACGCGCAGATTGCGGACGTAACCTGACGTGGGCGCTTCTACGTCCAGCGTAGCTTTGGTTGACTCCACGAGGAACAGAACGTCGCCACTCCGCACCTTGGAACCTTCCTGTACGCGAACATCGACGACAACGAGCTCATCCTCGTTGGCGTTCAGGAGCGGCACGCGTAACACCTGCATTCTTGCTACCTCACTTGTCTGTCTGGAAATCAGCGACGGATGGAACGTTAACGTGTCATAACGCGACGGCTATTGGCACACACGCGCAAAACTGCCTGATCTATGTCTTCCAATTGAGGCAGGATCGCAGTCTCTAACGTGCTGGTATTTGCGATTGGAAGATCTTTTGCCGCCACCCGCAGGGGTGGCGCATGTAGCAGCTCGAATGCCCGAGCGCTGACTTCGGCGATAAGTTCCGCTCCCCATCCTGCCGTTTGAGTGCCTTCTTCACAAACCACCAGCTTCCCTGTGCGCCTCAGAGATTCGAGAATCGGATCCAAATTTAGCGGACTCAGGCTGGCTGGCACCACGACTTCGCAAAATATCTCCTCCCGCATCAGCAATTGCTCGGCCGCCGTTTCTGCCAACTCCGCCATTCCACCATAGGCCACCAGGGTTACGTCGGCACGAGAGAAAGAGTCAAATGACAGAGTGACCGTGGGATACCTGCCAACCGTGGTGCGCGCATGGAAATCCCCCAGGCGGCCCTCGGAGGGCGCCTCCCGCACGGGACGAGCATACATGGCTTTGTTTTCGATGAAGAGGACGGGATCATCATCCTCGATCACAGCTCGCCGTAGCAGCGTTCCAGGTTCGTGGAAAGGGCTGGGAGCGACTACGTGCCATCCGGGGGCGCCAATGAAGTGCTTCTCCAAGGTTTGACTGTGCGTGGGCCCGTAGCCCCGCCGCCCCCCCATCGGGGTGCGAATCACCAACGGCACTCGCACTTGGTCGTTGTACATCCAGCGATATTTGCCGATGTGATTGATGATCTGGTCGGCCGCCAGCAACAGAAAATCGCCAAACATGATTTCGACAACCGGACGAAGGCCGCGAATGGCCATGCCTGCCGCGAGCGCGGTGAATCCGGCTTCGCTCAGCGGCGTTGTCAAGACTCGTTCTGGAAACTTAGTGGAGAGCCCCTTCGTCACTTTGAAGGCGCCTCCGTAGGGGTCCAGCAAGTCTTCGCCCAGGACGACGACACGCGGATCTTCGCTCAGCATTTTATGCAAAGCCGCATTGAGCGAGTTGAGAACGTTGGTTGCCATTAAACCTGCGGTGAATTTCTGTGGCTTTCCGCGGAGTTGAAGACCCCAGCCGTGGCTCCGGCTCCCAGAGATGACGGGACTGGAAAGGGTTGCTGTCGTGCCCAAGTGACAGCGTGCTCAACCTTCGCCCGTGCTTCCTCATCGAGGCGGTCTGCGACTTCTTGCTTAAAGCGGGATCGCAGCTTGGGGAGCGGCTCATTCTGTCGGTAACGTTCGATCTCCTCCGCAGGGCGCATGTCGTCGCTTTTGGAATGGTGGCAAAGGCGGTAGGTATGGATGACCTCGAGGTGAGGCCGCTGTTCCTGCCGAATCTTGTTTATGATCGGTCCGAAATGATTGTAGAGTTCCTCCGCATCGGTGGATTCGATTTCACCGCTCTCGATGCCAAAGGCTCGCCCTCGCTCCAGCATGCTTCCAGCCAGTTGCTTCTCGACCGGAGTGCTTTGCGACCAGCGATTGTTTTCAACGACGAACAGGATGGGCGCGCTCCACAGTGAGGCCAAATTGAAAGCCTCGTAAACCAACCCTTCTCCCATCGTGCCATCTCCCAGGAAAACCGTTGCGATGGTGCCGGTACCTTGCATCTTCTCGGCTAAGGCCATGCCTGTAGCGGTCGGCACAATTCCGCCCTGCACACCGTTGGAATAGAAATTTTCGTAACAAATGTGTTGGCTGCCACCGCGCCCTCCTACCAGCCCGGTGGCGCGCCCCATCAACTCCGCCATCAGGAGATCTGCTTTGCCGGTCCGTGCCAGGAAATGACCATGACAGCGGTGGCTACTGAAGACGATGTCCCGTTGTTCGAGGTGATTGATGATGCCGACCGCGTTGGCTTCCTGGCCAATGTAGCAGTGGGTCGTCCCAAAGAGTTCGCCCGCCGCAAACAGCTCCAAGATCCGTTCTTCGAATCGGCGGATCAACACCATCTGGGCGTACAGCCGCTCAAGAACTCCGTTCTGGTCGTCGCAGTGGGGTAAGTTCAGCTGTGCCTCTCCAGGGGTTGGCATGTCTTAAGAGAACCGAGTTACAGTAAAAATATCGGAGCAACAGGCGGGTGTCAAACAGCGGCCAGCCCGTTCTTTCAATCCAATTTGCTATCGGGCGTCACGTCTGAAGCCTGTGGCGCGTGGCGATAAACTGTGCGACCCTAGGAAAGCAAGCCGGATCGACTTGACGGGGAGGGACTATGAGCCGCATGCGCTTGATCGCTGCAATCACTTACGCTGTTGGGTGGATCAGCATCGTTGTTGGCGTGATCTATCGTCTCTGGCTGTACCATGACAAGGGAGCCAGCATTGGAAGTGCCTACATTTTGCCACACAATCTATTGCAACTGAGCCTGCTGGCTTTTGTGATCGCGATTGCGAGTGACAACCGTTGCTCTTCTCATCCCGATTGATGGGACGAGCATTTGTCCACCGCCAGAGCCGGTGCAGCGTGGGCTTCCAAAGGCCTGCGAAAGACATCCGCTCATAGGGAAGTAGCAAACAGCCGCTTTGGTGCGCGAACCTGGTTCTGTTGCCGAGCACCGCCGGTTTGGCTCATCTCACTGAATTCTGATATTTTGAGCAAGAGTTTCTCTATGACGACAGTTAGCAATTTGGGGCATGCCCTTGCTATAAGCGGCGGCGCACCGGTGCGCACGGACCAGTTTCCACCCTGGCCAGCTTTCGAGGAAGAGGAAATTGAGGCTGCGGCCGCGGTTTTGCGTTCAGGGCGAGTGAACTATTGGACAGGCGACGAAGGACGAGCGTTCGAGCGTGAGTTTGCCGACTTCACCGGACGGAAGTACGCGATTGCGCTGGCGAACGGCACGGTAGCCCTGGAATTGGCGCTGTACTGCCTGGGCATCGGTCCCGGAGACGAAGTCGTTGTTCCTAGCAGGACGTTTATCGCTTCCGCGAGTTGCGCCGTCATGCGCGGAGCTACCCCAGTTGTGGCGGATGTCGACCGGGACAGCAGCAATCTCACAGCCGAGACGATCAAGAGGGTGATCACATCGCGAACGAAAGCCATCGTCGCGGTGCACCTGGCGGGATGGCCCTGCGACATGGAATCTATTCTGGAACTGGCGCGCAGGCACCGTATCGCTGTTGTTGAAGACTGCGCACAGGCTCATGGGGCACGCTACTGCGGTCGGCCCATCGGTTCCTTCGGAGACATGGCTGCCTTCTCCTTCTGCCAGGACAAGAATATGACGACGGGTGGCGAAGGCGGGATGCTCCTGACGAATGACCGAAGACTCTGGGAACTGGGTTGGAGCTTCAAGGACCACGGCAAGAGCTTCGAAGCGGTGTATGAGCGCGATCATCCCCCGGGATACCGCTTTCTCCACGAATCCTTTGGTACGAATTGGAGACTCACTGAGGCACAGTCGGCGATTGGACGCGTGCTACTAAGGAAACTGACAGGCATGGTCGAGAAGCGCCGGCGAAACGCCGCATTCTTGAGCAAGGAATTCAGCACGATTCCGGCCTTGCGCGTGGTTACGCCTGCGAACAGCGTCTGGCACTCGTACTACAAATACTATGTGTACGTCCGGCCGGAACGTTTGCGCGAAGGATGGGATCGGAATCGGATTCTGGAAGCCATTTCCGCCGAAGGAGTTCCCTGTATGGAGGGCACCTGCAGTGAAATCTACCTGGAAAAGGCTTTTCCGGAATCGATGCGTCCGCCCCATCGCCTTCCAGTGGCGCGGGAATTGAGCGAGGCCAGCCTGATGTTCAAGGTTCATCCCACGCTGTCGGAAAGAGATCTGGCCGATACTTGCGCCGCTGTATCAAAGGTCATGCAGATTGCCTCGCGGGATTGAGACAGCGCGTAGGATAGACGGTTTTCCGTATCACGAAATCTTGTGACTAGAAGGGAACGCGATAGATCGCGGTACTGGCAGCAACGGCGACTAGCGCGCTTGCATTCAGGGCTTCTTTGACGCCGCTGGTGGGAACGAAGAGGATGTCCTCATCGCGCACGGCAACATCGCGAATCTTTCCGCGTAACAGTTTCTTCAAATCGATCTTCTGCTCTTGAAAACCGTTGTCAGTTTTGCGAAGCAAACGGGTCTTTCCGGCGGAAGCCACATGAGTCGTCCCACCGGCGACCGCGACCAGCTGCAACACAGTAACTCCTCCTGTGGCATTCATTACGTATCCACCCGGCTTAGTGACCTCTCCCAGCACGTAGACGATGCCCGCTCTTGGGACGACGACCGTATCGCCCGGCTGGAGGTCGACATTGCTCGCAGCCATTTCGGCTGGGTTTTTCGATAGGGTATAGGTCATGACATCTTTTTGGCCGCGATGGCTGACGATGACCTGATTCGACGCCCGGTCGGTGGGACCGCCGGCAGCCTGCAGCACATCCAATAACCGGTGCGGGCCAAGAGCGGAATAGAATCCGGGTTTAGCGACCTCTCCGGCCACTGAGATTCCGCTGCTGCCATATTCCTTAACGTAGACCGAGACTTGTGGGTCGTTAACCACGCTCTTCTCACGCAACTGCGCCTCGATCGCCGCTTCCGCCTCACTGCTACTGAGGCCGGCGATTCGAACGTAGCCGATCAGCGGGATCGAGATATTTCCGTTGGCGCTCACGCGCATGTGCCCGGAAAGATCAGGCGCGCCATAGACCGCGACGTCGAGATCATCGCCAGGCCCGATCACGAGCCCCGAGGGAGCCGCCGGGCTGGCGGTCTTTTGCTCGGAGTTGTCGTTTACGGGCGGAGCGGCGGTCACCGAGGATTTCGTCGCGGTGTCGCCTTTCTGGACGGGGCTTTGCGGGCTGCTGTTCTGTGCAGAAGCTGTCTGCAGCAAGCCCAGGCTGCCCAGGAAAATTATCAAGAAGAACCGAGGGAAGGGAAACGGAATACGCTTCATCGCTGCCTAGGATTCTAAAGCCGCGCGCAGCTTGCGCACAACTCGAATTTACCCGCCGTTACGACCAAACGTACCATGCGGCTGGAGTGCCTCATCTTCTCGCGTCCTACCGCTCGCTCAGAACAGCCTGCGCCACTGTCTCGACCTGGTCGTCCGTCATCTCCGGATACAGCGGCAGAGAGAGAACTTCATTCGCAGCCTTCTCAGACTGCGGGAGAGTGGTTCGCGCATATCCTAGGTTCGCGTAGGCGGGTTGGAGGTGAACCGGCACCGCATAGTGAATACCCGTCTGAATGCCCTTCTTTTGCAGAGACTCTTGCAGATTGTCGCGATGATCCGTCCGCAAGGTGTAGAGGTGATAGACGTGCCGGGCCCAGGGCATCTCCGTGGGCCGTTCCACGCCGGAGCCTGCCAGCAGTTGGTTGTACTTGCCGACGATTGTGCGCCGAGCCTCGGTCCACCGCTCGAGATGGCGCAGCTTGACCCGCAGAATCGCGCCCTGGAAAGCCTCCATCCGGTAATTGAATCCGCGCAGCAGGTGATGATACTTACGATCCTGCCCCCAATCGCGCAGCATGCGGATCGTGCGCGCATACTCGGGGTTGTTGGTGGTCACTGCGCCACCCTCGCCGTAAGCCCCCAGATTCTTGCCGGGATAAAAACTGAAGCACGCCATATCCCCAATGCTGCCTACGGGGCGGCCTTTATATTTCGCTCCGTGCGCTTGCGCGGCGTCCTCGATCACAACCAGTCCGTGCCGCCGCGCCACTTCCATGATAGGGTCCATGTCGGCAGGTTGACCATAGAGATGTACGGGCAAGATCGCTTTCGTGCGCGCTGTGATCGCCGCCTCAACCCCAGCAGGATCCACCGTGAACGAGCGGGGATCGATATCCACCAGCACGGGCCGCGCTCCGGTATAGACGACCGCGGCAACACTGGCCACAAATGTAAACGGGACGGTGATGACCTCATCGCCGGGACCGATTCCCGCTGCGAGAAGGGCCAAGTGCAAAGCGCTTGTCCCCGAGTTCAAGGCAATGCACTCACCCGAGCCGCAATAGGTGGCGAATTCCTGTTCAAACCCCGCCACTTCCGAGCCGAGAACGAACTGACCACTGTCCAGCACCCGGGCGATGGCAGCATCTATCTCGGGTTTGATGCTCTGGTACTGGATTTTCAAATCGAGAGAAGGGACTTTGATGTTTGCCATGAAGATCCGAACAGTTCCTGATCCTTGATGATTATTACAGAGCGATGCGTCGGCTGCGAAATCGAAGTTGCCGTGCGGAAGAAATACCCTATAGAAAGCTTCGGATCGCTGATTTACCATGGGCGACCAGTCCAGAACTCGGAGAGATGGCCGCAACCACGCAAACCAACCTGGAGAATGACCTCGGATTCGCCGAGAGGGCGGCTGGTCCTTGCGTGTTCGTGCTGTTTGGCGCGGCTGGGGATTTGACCAAACGCAAGCTGGTGCCTGCGCTTTTCAATTTGGGAAAGGCAAAGCTGCTGCCCGCAAACTTTGCGGTCATAGGCGTTTCGGTCGATGACTTGAGCCTGGAAGATTTTCGCAGCCAGGTTACTAGTTTCCTGCCGCTCGAAACTGACTCAGCGGACGCCTTGGAGTGGTTTCGGAAGCGGCTGTTCTACGAGCGCGGCGACTTTGCCGATCCGAACACTTTTGCGAGACTCCGGGAGCGGCTCGACGCGATAGACGCCGAGCAACATACAGAGGGCAATTATCTTTTCTATCTGGCGACGGCACCCAAGTTCTTCTCCCAGATTGTGCGGCAGTTGGGAGCAGCCGCGCTTTCGCGGCAGGAGAATGGACGCTGGCGCCGAGTGGTCATCGAAAAGCCGTTTGGACACGATCTGGACTCTGCTCAGGCGCTGAATCGCGAGATCAAGAATGTGCTGCAAGAAAACCAGATCTATCGCATCGATCACTATCTGGGCAAAGAGACGGTGCAGAACATCATGGTCTTCCGCTTCGACAACGCTATTTTCGAGCCCATCTGGAACCGGCGATATATCGATCAAGTGCAGATCACCAATGCCGAAACCGTGGGAGTGGAGCGGCGCGGCGGGTACTTCGACACGGCGGGGACATTGCGCGACATGGTCCCCAACCATGTGATGCAATTGCTCAGCTTAACCGCGATGGAATCGCCCGTATCTTTTCAGGCGGATGCGGTGCGCAATGAGCAGGCCAAAGTTTTGCATTCGATTCAGCCGCTGGGATCGGATGACGTTTTGCTGCGCAGCGTGCGCGGGCAATATGGCCCCGGAGTGCTGGATGGGGAAAAAGTATCCGCTTATCGAGCGGAGCCAGGGGTCTCCCCGGAATCGCGGACCGAGACGTTCGTGGCCCTGAAGCTCAACATCGACAATTGGCGCTGGGCGGGAGTTCCGTTCTATTTCCGGACAGGCAAGCGCCTGGCGCTGCGCCATACGGAGATCGCCATCCAGTTCAAACGCACGCCCTTTGAGCTGTTTCGCAACGCTCCATTTCACAAGCTGCATACGAACACCCTGGTCATCCAGATCCAGCCCGTGGAAGGAATCTCGCTGAGCTTTGGGGCTAAGATTCCTGGGCCTCTGCTGCGCGTGGGGTCGGTGGACATGAGCTTTGAATACTCCAAGTATTTCGGAGCGGACGCCTATACCGGCTACGAGGTTTTGCTGTATGACTGCATGATCGGAGACGCGACTCTATTCCAGCGCGCTGATATGGTCGAAGCGGGATGGAGAGTGGTGGATCCGGTATTGGACGTGTGGAAAGCGCTGCCTCCGCGCAAGTTTCCTAATTATGCATCCGGCAGCTGGGAGCCAGCGGAGGCTGATCAATTGCTGGAACTGGATGGCCGCCAGTGGAGGAGAATTGAAACGTGATTCTTGCAGGTGAGATCGGCGCGACGCGCACACGGCTGGCCGCTTTCGAAACCGAAGGCAACCGGCTGCAATGCGTGGTAGAAAAGACGTACATGAGCCAGCAGCACGAGGGGTTGTCCGGCATTCTTGCTGCCTTCATAAAGACTGAAGGCATTCCTGTTCACAGCGCATGCCTCGGCGTAGCGGGACCGGTGCGAGCCGGACGAAGCAAGATTTCCAACCTGCCATGGGTCATCGATGCGCGGGAAGTGGCCAAGCAACTCAGACTGAATTCGGTTGGACTGCTCAACGATCTGGAAGCTTATGCGTATGGAATCGATGGCTTGGAATCAAAAGACTTCATCACGTTGAGTGAGGGCGCGGAAGAGGCTGAAGGCAACCGGGCCGTCATCTCGGCCAAAACTGGACTGGGAATGGCGGGGCTTTATTGGGACGGCTTCCGCCATCATCCTTTTGCTTGCGAAGGAGGACATGCTGACTTCGCGCCCAGGAACGAGCTTCAAACGGAGTTGCTGGCCTACCTGCAGAAGAAGTACGGCCGCATCAGCTGTGAGCGAATTCTCTCCGGGCCCGGGATCAAGAATATTTACGACTTTCTGCGAGATGCGCACAAGGCCGACGAGCCGGAGTGGTTGCGGACGCAGATGAGCGCTGCGCCTGATCCTCCAGCCCTAATCTCGCAACTCGCCTTGGAAGGCAAGGCCGCGATTTGCGATCAGACCTTGTCGATTTTTGTCAGCGTCTTCGGCGCGCAGACCGGCAACTGCGCGTTGAGTTTCATGTCCACGGGGGGAATCTTCATTGGAGGTAGTATTGCGGCGAAGATCGTTCCCAAGATGAAAGATCCCGTGTTTCGGGAGTCTTTCCTGGACAAAGGTCGGATGGAGACGATTCTGAGGGACATGCCGGTCAAGATTGTGGTCAATGACGACTGCGGCATGATTGGGGCTGCGCGCTACACGCTTATCCAGAAGGCATTTCCGAAGGCAAGCCGGACGCAGGATCAGACGCCTTAAATCTTCTGTGAATCAGACACGGAATTCAAAAAAACGGGGAGCCGAAGCTCCCCAGAGTAAAGCGACAGAGGCGTTCGCTTAAGTAGACTCCGGCGGTGAGGAAAGAGTTGTCCAGCAGACGAGAAAGTTTAGAGATGGATGAAGTTCAGCAGATCTCCCCACAGTCCGCTCCGGCCTTGAGCGAGGGCACGGAAGAGTGCTGGATGAACTTTGATGGCGCGCGCATGCGCTACCTGCGCGCGGGTTCCGGACCGCCGCTGATTTTGCTGCACGGGCTGCTGGCCTATTCTTTTTCCTGGCGATACACGCTGCCGGCGCTGGCGCCTTACGCAACCGTGTACGCGCCCGACCTGCTTGGAGCGGGGTTCTCCGACCGGCCTGCCGGGATCGATCACTCGATGCGGGCGACGGCGCGGCGCGTTCTGAAGTTTGTTGAAAACCTGGGGTTCGGGTCCTTCGACTTGTTGGGTACGTCGCGGGGCGGGGCTGTAGCAATGGCTGCGGCGGCGGAATGTATGAGCGTCGGGGGCTGCAGGGCGCGGCTGCGCCGGTTAGTGCTCGTCTGCCCGGTCAATCCGTACTCTCCGCATGGGACCTGGCTGGCGCCCTTCTTCGGTACGCGTGTCGGGGCGACATTGTTTCGTTCGGGGATCGGGCGCATGCCATTTCTGTTTTCCTACTGGCACGGGCGCCTCTACGCCGACCGCAAGAACATTCCGCCCGGTAGCCTTGAAGGCTACACCGCGCCAATGTCGCGTCCTGGATTGTTGGAGCATGGTCTGAGCATTGTCCGCACCTGGACGGCCGATCTGCGGGAACTGCAGGCGCTATTGCCAAAGCTGGCGCCAATTCCCACGCTCCTGATGTGGGGAAGCAAAGATCCGGCGGTGTATGTTTCATCCATGAGCCCGTTGGCCCGGCATTTTGCGAATGTCCAAACCGTTGTCTTCCCAGGCGTCGGCCACCTGCCCTACGAAGAATGTCCGGAAGAGTTTAACCGGGAGCTCATCAACTTTCTGACCCACCCGGAGAGTTCAGTCTGACGCAGACACGGAAATCATGACCCACTCCATTCTCGACCTGTTGCGGAATGCGGTGGTGCATTACGGATATTGGGCCGTGGGCGTGGCCCTGCTCGCGGAGAATGCCGGGGTCCCGGTGCCGGGTGAAACGATTCTGTTACTCGCATGTTTCCTGGCCTATTCGGAGCAGGATCTGCGGCTTCCCTGGATCGTTTTGGTGGCGACGATTGCGGCGACGCTGGGCGACAATCTGGGTTTTGCCCTTGGCTACTATGGTGGACGTCCGCTGCTGGCCCGCTACCAGGCTCTCTTCAGAATTCAGAACAGGACCCTGGAGCGCGGAGACGCAATCTTCGCGCGGTATGGCGCGGTCACAGTCTTCTTTGCCCGCTTCGTCTTCGGGCTGCGGATCATCGCAGGGCCGATGGCGGGAGTCCTACGGATGCCTTGGCGGAAGTTCTTGGTCTTCAACTTTCTTGGCGCCGCGCTGTGGGTCACGGTGATTTCCGGGGCGGGTTACCTGTTCGGCCAGCATTGGGAGCGGTTGGAGCGAGGTGTAAAGCGCATCGATATCTCGGTGGCGATTCTCCTGTTGCTGGCGGTGGCGCTCCTGTGGTGGAGAAGCCGGCGCGAGCGCTAAATGGAGCATCTGGGAAGTAATCTTTCCGCATGGCAGTCCGCGAATCTGCGGCTATACTGTGCGGGTGTCGTGGGCCCCTCTGTAGCGTCGAGAATGTCTGTGCATTCCAAAGAATCACACCGGTGGCGTCCGCGCCGAAATTCGGACGAGGAGGAACACTTGAAAAAGATTGGATTGTTGACTCTACTCATCATGGCAACGCTTCTCTTTACGCTGGCCTTCACGGCTGCGGCAGCCGGACCAAAAGCCCCGGCAGCGCCTGTTCCAGCAGTCGCTGCGGTTCCCGCCACACCGGCGGCGGCAGCCACGCCGGAGGAGCACCCCCACATCCACGAAGCGCTCGAAGCCATGCGGAGTGCCAAGCATCATCTCGAAACCGCCGCCAGAGATTTCCACGGCCATCGGGTCAAGGCAATCGAGCATCTGGATCAGGCGATCCACGAAGCTGAAATCTGCGAACAGGAGAAGTAATCCCCAGAGTTCCAGGAAACTGAAAGGCAGCGTCGGACCGACGCTGCCTTTTTTCTTGTACGCCGAGCATGTTCGGCAGCTACGGGTGAAAGTCCCGTCCCAACCTGATGGAGGTGAAGGGTAGTGAAGCGCAAGGGCGTCACCGCGAGGTGGGGTCTGAAGGAAGCGTGGAGCAAAGATACGGGCCGATGAACAAGAACTGGATGAGGAGGCCTACGGTGCCGGGCGAGCTGGCAAGTGACAGCGAAGCCCATATCCATCAAGGGCACTGGTGGTAAATCCGGCGGTCGCGTGTCGAAAGCGGTCGAGCTTATCTCGGGAGATCTGCTGTGCGTCACGGAAGCGTGACTGAGGACATCGTAAGGTGCTCTGACCGTACAGCAGAAGTCAGCAGAGGGCGTAGTAGTCACCACGGCGACGAAGGCCCGAACGATAGGAAGGGCAAGTAGTGCTTGGGGTCTCGATGAGGGTAGTGCACTAGCCATCCCGCTTCGGCGGGCCTTTGGTGGGCACGGCGCGGTGAAGCCGCAAAGGATGCTGACCAGAGAAGTGAAACCCGCGCGGCGTCCCCAAACTGCGAACGCTCAGCCTGCCAGTTCATTGGTGGGACTAACTTATCGAACCGCCGTATGCGGACCCGCATGTACGGTGGTGTGGCAGGGGAGGAGAGGTGACTCTCCCCCCTATGCCGATCCCGGGTCAATTCTTTGCTCTCTGCCGCCGGCTCCGGAGGTTATTTTGGGCCCAAAGTGTAGCCGATCGAAGCGCCGATCCGAAGCACGTTATCGGAATGAAAATTGCTGTTGTTTACGATGTGGTAGAGGTGAGCTTCCGGACGCACAAAGAAGTGCTTCAACAGGGAGTAGCGGATGCCGGCGCTAACATGAAACAGGAACTGGTTGCTGTTGAGGTGGGTGGCGCAACCCGATGAATAACCGCACGAGCTGTATTGGTTATAGAAAAGGAGGGTCTGTCCTCCGACTCCTGCCATGAGAACGGCGTCTGCTCTGTTGAGTAGATGGGGGGTAAATACCCCATTGAAGTCGTAAAGAATGGGGCGATATTCCTGGTAACCGTTATAGAGTTGCCGCTTGTAGCTGTAGGCAAATTCTCCGCTGTAGCCGTAGCGGTTCTTCCGGATCCGGACGATGCTGAAGCTCGGATACATCCCGCCCTTCTCGGGTGGCGGAATGAAACCGACGGAAGCACTGGGGTTCCTGGCAGATTCAAGAATGCTACCGCCAACAGCAACGTCAACTTGCTGTGCACAAGCGAAAGTGGCAAATAGAAGAACCGCACACGCAGACGGGATCAGCGCGAACTTTCTCAAATACAGCCCCCTTGTCAGTTCGTTCATGCTTCTGGGACGTGGCCACCCAGACTGGTGGCGCCCGGCGAGGCAGCCGCGAATGGTCGGGCTGGCAGAAAGAATTCTTTGGCGGCCCGGAACGGGCTGACCCGAACCCAATTCGCGACCGCCCGCAAAATCAAAGGCCTAGTCTGGTCCGCCGATAGTGTACCCGATCGAGGCTCCTGCGCGAATAATGTTGCCGGAAGTAAAGTTGACCGTGTTGTTGAATATCTTGTAATAACGAATTTCGGGGCGGACGAAAACGTGACCCCAGACGTAGTAGCGGATACCGGCTCCTATGTTGACTAGGAAATGGTTGGAGCTGTTGTAGCAGGCGCCAAAGTACACGCAGTTGCTCGTCGGTAGGTAGCCGTAGAAGCGAGTGCTCTGCCAGCCAATGCCGCCCATCAGGTCGGCGCCGATCTTCTTGCTCAATTGCGGCTGGTAGACTCCATTAAAGTCAAAAAGAATCGGGCGAAAGGGTTGACCGCCGTATCCGCCATAGGATCCCTGGGCCGCTCGCCAGGCGGCGTCAAAGCCGACGCCCATCCGACCGTGAAAAATCACATCGGCGCCAATATTCATATACAGGCCTCCTTTTTCGGGACAATTACCTGCCAAGGAGGAAAACGACGAGCCGCAGGCCGCGGCTCCCGGCGACATTAACGTTCCGAAACCGAGCATGGCATCTCCCTGCTGGGCGGATGCGAAGCTAGCTAGGGCAAAAAACGCGAAGACGGTCGCAAAGAAGGCAAGCTTTCTCAAGAGAAACCTCCTGTAAATTATTGGCGGTAAGATGCGACCGCCAAACCATTTGGATGCAAGCGCATGGGTGCCTATCCATCTTAATTTCAACTGCGCCGGAATTCAATTGGCGACGCTACTCTCATCGCCTTTGCCATACCGAACTCTAGCAGAGTGGATAACGGCAGCAGAGTGAAACCCCGCGGATCTGAATAAGTTGCGCGCGCCCAAACATACGCTCAGTGTGCGAATCATGACCGCTTGGAGGCGCCGCTTCCTCCGCCGCGCAAAACGTGGTCGATGGCAATGGGACCTCCGCCAAAAAAAATCAGCGCGAAGGCAAGGGCGGCGGCCGCGAGAGCGAACTCGTATCCCGGACGATCGGGAGTTCCGATAAGTCCGTTATGCAGGTGCACTTTCCAGATGGCCACAAACAAATCGATGAAAACGGCGAACGCCGCAGCACGGGTGAAGAATCCCCCAAGGATCAGCAATCCGCCGAAAAGTTCAGCGAAGGCGGAGACATAGCCCAGCCATGCGGGCAGGCCGAGACTGGCCACCATCTGCGCATGGTGATGCAACCCTCCAAAAACCTTGTGATAGCCATGTGCGGCGATGATGGCGCCCAAGGACAGGCGCATTACGAGAAGCGCAAGCGGCTGCAAGCGATCGAGATAGCGCAAAGTGTTCCTCCGAACCGAGGAACTAGATTATCGCAGCCGTGCGCCGCGAGGAAGAAGTGAAAATGCGAGAAAACGATGTCACACACTTGCCTCGAAGGAAGCCGGCGTTGTATAACCCTTCTTCCCACCGGGACCCTATGCGAATCCACAAAACTGCTTTCATCGTTGTGATCGTCACCAGTTGTGCGCTAATCGTCGCGGCCCAAAGCAAACCCAAACTAACCCTCGACGAATTTTTCAACTCGATCAGCTTTCCCGCGCTCGAGATTTCGCCCGACGGCAATTCAGTCGTGATCGAAACCGAGCGCGCCGACTGGGACCAGCAAATCTTCCGCACCGATCTCTGGCTCTATCACGACGACGGTAAAGGCGGCTCCGTGATTCAGTTGACGCAATCCGGCCATGATTCCGCACCGAAGTGGTCGCCCGATGGCCGCTGGATCGCCTTTCTCTCTGAGCGCAAGCCTTCCATCGAAAAAGCCGGAGATTCTGACGATGATTCCGACAAGAAAGACGGTGTCGCGCAGATCTATCTGATCTCGCCCAGCGGCGGCGAAGCCTTCCCAATCACCCGAGGCGAAGAAGAAGTCCACGCTTTCTCCTGGTCAGGGAATTCCCAGGCCATCTATTTCGCCACCCGCCAGCCTTGGACCAAGGCGCAAAAAGACGACTACAAGAAAGAGTGGAAAGATGTCGTCCAGTATCGCACCGCCGAGCGCGGCGATACGATTTTCGCACTCGACATCACCGCCGCCCTAGCCAGCCACACTGCTGCGCCGGGGAAAGCGGACACCCCAAAAAGTGGCGACGACAAGGAACCAGACCTCACTCCGGGCGCGATCGAGATCGCTAAAACGCCCTTGCGCGTCGATCGCCTGCTCACTTCGCCCGACGGCAGCAGCCTCGCGTTCCTCACGAATGCGATCAACCAGCGCCAGGAAAAATACGAAGATGTTGAGATCTACACGCTCGCTCTCTTTGTCTCTCGCAGGGCTATGGACGCGGCCGGCAAGCCCGATCCAGATCGTCCGTACCCCATCCGCATCACCCAAAACCAAGCCGTGGAAGTCCGCCCACGCTGGGCCAACGACAGCCGCCACATCTTCTTTAGCGTCGAAGTCGGCGACGTCTCCGGTCCCTACCGCGACCTGCAGCCGCATCTGTATTGGGTCGATACCTTTAGTAGGAAAACTGAGCAGTGGGGAAAAGACTTTACCGGTCAGATCGTAAGCTATGAGCCTTACGCCAATGGGGTCGTAGTGACCGCGCGCCTCGGCACAGAAGTTCAGATGTACACCGCTGCCAATCCTGCCGATTCGCTGCACGCAGTCGTAGGGCGGAAAGGAACTTACGAGGAGCTTTCGACGGGATCGCACACGCAACGCGTCGCATTCCAATATTCTTCATTGACGCAGCCTGCCGAAGTCTTCCTGGCAGACGGGCCAAGTGCGCTGGAGAAAACACGCCCTATCACTTCCTTCAACAAGCTCTTCACCGAGCGCGATCTTCCCCAGGGCAAGCCCTATCAGTGGAAGGCCGACGACGGCACCGCGGTTGAGGGCATGCTGATCTATCCTCCGGGCAAGTTCGAAGCCAAGCACCTGCCCATGTTCACGCTGATTCACGGCGGTCCCGCCGACGCCGACGGCAATCACTTCGAAGCCGACTGGTACCAGTGGGGCGCGCTCGCCGCCACCAACGGCTGGCTGGTCTTTGAGCCCAACTATCGCGGTTCAACCGGATACGGCGACAAGTTCCTGATGCAGATCGTTCCCGCGATCGTCTCGCGCCCGGGCAAAGACATTCTCGAAGGCGTCAACGCGCTGGTGAAAGACGGCATCGCCGACGCCGACCACCTCACCATCGGCGGCTACAGCTACGGCGGATACATGACCAACTGGCTCATCACCCAGACCGCGCGCTTCAAGGCCGCAGTCACAGGGGCGGGCGCAGTCGAGCACATCGGCAACTGGGGCAACGATGACACCACCTACGACGACGCCTACTTCCTCGGCGGACGTCCCTGGGAAGCCGCGCAACGCTATCACGACGAAGCCGCCATCTTTCAGATCGACAAAGTCCGCACCCCCACGCACATGGTGGCCGGAGCCGCCGACATACGCGTTGCGGTGATGGAAGATTACCTGCTGGAGCACGCGCTCTATTCGCTCGGCATTCCGAACAAGCTGCTGGTCTTCCCCGGCGAAGGCCACTCGCTCTCGAAGAATCCCTGGCACGGAAAAATCAAAGTGCGGGAAGAGCTGAAGTGGCTCGAAAAGTACGGCGGGGTGCCCGCGAACTGATCTCCGTTTGTCATTCCGAGCAAAGCGAGGAATCTGCTTTCGAGGGCGCCAGCTCTTGGTTGCGGTTTGTGCGACTCGAGGGAGGATTTTGACTGGATATATCCTTTCATTTTTTTTTCCTGCTTCCGGCTAAAATCTTTGTTGCTACGGACTTGCGGGGAGTAGATATGGCGAGATATGGGCAAGATCCTGAGCCGCAAGGACTTACAGCTAAAATATTCGGGAATAAGGACTTAGCTTCAGACTTAGAGCCGCTTAGTGGGCGGGTGGTGGCGAACTTGTTGGGAGAACCTTCGCGCATACGTCGAGCTTGCTCTTTCCGGAATTCTCGGTAAAGGTTGTTCGTCACAGGAATTCGGATTCTTGTTGTGGAGGGCTGTGGAAAAGGGTTTCGGGGGCACCTGGCTTCCCGTGAGAAAAGTCTCCTGATACCATCGGCACCACGTGCCCCACGCTTCGAACAACAGCACGAAGCGTGGGGCAGCCCAGTTCGTGGCGGCGCACGCAAAGGCAAAAGCAAAGGTGGGCCAGCCCCCCCCAATCGGTGTTACCCGTGGTGTCAGCGCGTGCTGGCCTGCATGACCGCAGGCCATCCATCTGAGTTACCCAGGAATGTGAACTTGTCGTTCGTGTAACAAGCGACAGCCTCGGTTAACTCCGGCACAATTCTGTAGTCGGCGACGGTGTCGCCGGTTAGGGCGTTCACAACGCGGATTGTTGTATCCGAGACATCAGGAGCATTTGGATCCGAAAATTCGATCGCCACGAGCCCGGCATTTACCATCATCGCTACCGGAGTGCCCTTGACGAAGGGCGGTGCCACCTTCAATGTTCGCGTGAGATCGCCTCCCGCAGATATCACATAGACCAGTGCGGGAGACGTCGCCCGCATTACGTACAGGTTTCCATCCTGCCCTAAGAGTGCGCGTCCGAACCGTACGCTCGGATTTGCTTCGACAGAGCGGCTCGCAGATTTCGGTGACTCCTGAGGGCTGGCATCCCCCTTGAGCGACAGCTCTCTAACAACCTTCCCACTGCTGTTGAAGATGAAATTGAATGGCGCGCCGGCGGTGACCTGCTCCCCGTTTTCCGAACAAGTCCGAGTATGATTTCGGACGAAGGAAAGGGGAAGAGGTATGTCGAAGAGCCGGCACACGGAAGCGGAGATGATTGGCGCGCTGAAGCAGCTGGAGGCAGGGCGTAAGGCGGAAGACGTGGCACGGGAAGTGGGGGTGTCGAAGCACACGATCTACGCCTGGAAAGCGAAGTACGGAGGGATGGATGTGAGCGAGGCGCAAGAGGCCAAGCAGTTGCGCGACGAGAACACGCGGCTGAAGAAGCTGGTGGTGGATCTGAGCCTGGACAAAGAGATGCTGAAGGCGGTGATCGCAAAAAACGGGTGGAGCTCGTAGACCAGCGGGCGGACGCGGACTGGCTGCGAGTGACATACGTGGTCAGCGAGCGCCGGGTTTGCGGGCTGATAGGGATGGCGGTGGCAAGTTATCGCTACCGCTCGCAGCGCACGGATGAGCCGTTGCGGGAGCGACTGGTGGAATTGGCGCGGTCGAAGCCGCGCTTCGGGTATCGGCGACTACAGGTGTTATTGCAGCGCAGTGGAGAGCGCGTGAATCACAAGCGGTTGCATCGAGTCTATCGCGAGGCCGGACTGGCGATCCGACGCAAGAAGCGCAAGCACTGTGTGCGCGAGGGAAAGCCGCTGGTGGCGCGGACTTCGGCCAACCAGGAGTGGGCGCTGGACTTTGTGCACGATGCGGTGGAGTGTGGACGGACGATCCGGGTGCTGAGCGTGGTGGATGCTTATACGCGGGAGTGTTTGGCGTTGGAAGTGGATACGAGTTTTGCCAGTCGGAGAGTCACGCGGGTGCTGGATGGGATCGTGGCGGAGCGCGGGCAACCGCAGACGATCCGTTGCGACAACGGGCCGGAGCTGACGAGCCGGCATTTTCTGGCGTGGTGCGTGGAACGAAAGATCGAGTTGTTGCACATTCAGCCGGGCAAGCCCACGCAGAACGCGCGCGTCGAAAGTTTCCACGGACGGCTGCGGGATGAGTGCTTGACGGTGAGCTGGTTTCAAAACTTGTTCGACGCGCGACGGAAGATCGCGGCGTGGAAGATCGAGTACAACGAAGAGCGTCCTCATAGCAGCTTGGGATACAAAACCCCGAGAGAGTTTGCCGAGGCGCAAGCAGCAGCTTTCTACACAGCTGAGCGAGAGGCAAGGGACTCAAACGCCGTCCCTTCCCCCTCGCGCTCCCCCATCCCGGCTCCAACCCGAGATGGAGTAGCTCAAAGTTGTCGTATTCTTACGTGAACGAAAATTGGGGGCAGGTCAGCGGCGTGCCCATCCTTGTTTCCAATCTTGGTGCCCGAGACAAAAATATTCCCATCATTCATCACGACCAACTGTGATGGACTAACGGTCTCGTCCGTGAGTAGTTCAGTCTTGTTATCAAACTGACCGTCCGGCGAAAACCTGATGACGAACATTCTCCTCCCCGAAATTTGCGCGAGTTCGTAGACCTTGCCATCGTCTGCAATGGCGAAATCTTCGACGAATGCATTCTTAAGGTCGGGCAGATCGTAGTAGCGGTATTTGGCCTTCTCAGAGCCGTCCTGGGAGAGTTTGACAAGATCAAATGTCGATGGAGAACTAGATGGGAAGCGGAAATAGGTGTCGCCCTCGCTGTCACATTTGATTGGTACGGTTATGGACTGGGCGGTTGCGAGACGATGCGTCTGGGAGGGAACCGGCCGCAGTACAGCTTGGGAAGACGCTATCCGGAACGCCAAGGAACAGCAAAGCAAGAGAAGGTATGGTCTGCGCAAAGTCCCTCCTCGAGAGTATCCACCTATTTCTGTGTCTGCACGATATTTGTAGATCTCTGAACCGAAGGGAATAATCGTTCCTGTAGGAATTCGGCTCTTTGACCCATTTTGAGCGGACTGATACAAATGTAGGAAAATCCGGAGACGTAACAAGTGAAGTGACCCTGGGCGCCGCAGTATATTCCGGGGAGGCTCAGGCTACAGGTGCCACACGAGCCCCCATCCTCGCATTGTGCGCAAGCCCAAGCTGTTACTATCTTTCCGGTGCAATCGCAGATTTCCTGATACGAAGTTGGTATCCCCGGGCAGTCATTCGACCATGCCAAGGTAGCGACACCGCACACGAAAACCATCAAGAAGAACGTTCTCCAAGTAGATTTCATATTAACTTCTCTCGGCGATACTCTCACCTGTTTTGTCCGCAGGTCGTGGTTCGGGGGCTGGCCCACCTGAGCCTTGCGTGCACTACCACGAGTTCGCCTGCCCCACGCTTCGCGGTTTTGGAGGCGTGAGCACGACGGATTTCAATCCCAGGATTCCTTTATTGAAGTGGGCTCGTGCGCGAAGCCTTGATGCCATCAGCACGAATGCCCACCTTTCGGCTTCGCTCAGGGCAGGTTCCGTCGAAAACCGCGACGGATAGGGCAGGCTCCGTCGTGATGGTGCACCGGTGGCAGGCAAATCCAAAACCGCCCACCGGGCCTAAAGGCCTGGTCTTTTTCTGGATCGCTTAACGCGGCCCTCGAAGGGCCGCTCTTCCACGGAATTATCGGGGAGCTGGCCCACCGGAGCATTGCTTGCACTAGCACGAGTCGGCTGCCCCACGGTTCGCGGTTTTCGAAGCGTGGGCACCACGGCACGAATGCCTATCCGTCGAAAAGCGCGACGGATGGGGCAGCCTCGGTCGTGATGGCGGAAGGCGGCGGCGAGCGATTCCAAAACGGTACACGGGGCCTAAAGGCCTGGTCTTTTTCTGGATCGCGTAACGCGGCTCTCGAAGGGTCGCTCTTCCACGTTCTGGATCGCGTAACGCGGTCCCTTCGACTCCGCCCGGGGCAAGCTCTCGAAGGGTCGCTCTTCGACGGGATTGTCAGCGGCAGCGCTTGTCGAGAAGAGACTTCCGGGATCGAGGGGAGGGATCGGACCTTCAGTGCTGCGAGAAGACGTCTCTGGAAGAAACGGACCTCGGCCCTAAACGTGGAAGAGCGGCCCTTAAGAACGTGGAAGAGCGGCCCTTAGAGGGCCGCGATAGTGGGCTCTTTTAAGGAACAGGGCTTTAGCCCCTGTGGCGCTGCGTCGAGCCGCATCACGCCTGCGGCGGACGAATAGGGATACTGCTCCGCCCGCTCCGTCAACCGCGCCCGCACAGGGTTCATCCGGATGTACTCCCGATGCCGGTCATAATCCTCAAAATCGCGCACCCGATGATTTGTGAAACTCGCCTGCCACACGGGCGGGCGGGATTTCAGACGATACGAGAATCCTCCCTTGATGAACTGCATGGCCGCTCCAAAGATATCTCCGGCGCGGGCGTCAGCAGCGCGTGGACGTGATCGGGCATGATGACGAATTCGTGCAGCAGAAATTTTCGTTCGTCGCGATAATGCGCGAGGGTTTCGATCAGAAGGTTGGCAGTTGTCTCCCGCCGAAAGATTGGATGGCGTTGCGCGGTGACGGTGGTGACGACGCGGTCGGAGTCCATTTCGCGATGGTCGTGGGGAGGGGAGAGCGTTGTCTGGGAGAGATGTCACAATTTGCGGCGGGCGATTCCAAAACGGTACACGGGGCCTGAAGGCCTGGTCTTTTTCTGGATCGCGTAACGCGGCCCTCGAAGGGCCGCTCTTCCACGTCGCGTAACGCGGCCCCTTCGACTTCGCTCAGGGCGGGCCCTCGTAGGGCGGCTCATCCACGGGATTAGAAATTCACAGGCGTTCTACACAGACGTATACGGGGCTGGAAAGCGGGCCTCAGCGGCTAAAGCCGGATCGGTTTTGTAAGGTTGAATTGGCACCCTTCGGCTCGCTGCGCTCGCTCAGGGCAGGCTAAGAACGGAAGTCGTGCCCTTCCCGGTTTTCTCGGTACCGGCACTCGCGACTGGGTACTCGCGACTACTTCCGCGCGCTAGCAACCTTCACGCTATGCGAACTGGCCGCGTATCGCGCAATGCCCTTGTACAGCGCTTCCGCGATCTGCTCGCGGTAGCCGTCGCTGCGCAGTTTCTGCTCGTCGGTGGGACTGCTGACGAACGAGACTTCTGCCAGGATTCCGGGCATCGCGCTTTCGGTGAGCACGACGAAGCCGGCTTCTTTAATGCCGCGGTCGCGCAGGCCAGGATTTTGTATCGACAGTGTGCCGTAGAGCGAGCGCTGCACGCTGGCGGCCAGGCGTCGCGATTGCTCGATGCGCTCGTGCAAGTCCGCTGGTGAAAGCGTTACGGGCACAGGACTCTTGGCGCCATTGGCGGTCGCGTGCGTGTCCACATCTTTTGAACCAGCTTCTTTTGACCCAGGCGCCGAGAAGAAATTTGCGTAGTACGTTTCCACGCCGCGCGCCGAGGGCAGGTCGCTGTAGTTGGCGTGCACCGAGACGAACAAGTCGGCCTGCGCCTGATTGGCGATGCTGGCGCGCTCGTCCAGAGGAATGTAGTTGTCATCCTGCCGCGTGTAGACCACTTCCATTCCCAGGCGGCTTTCGAGCAGCTTTCCCAACCGCTGGGAGATCTCGAGGACCAGATCCTTTTCCAGCAAGCCGCGACGCCCCACCGTGCCCAAGTCCCAGCCGCCGTGCCCGGCGTCGACCACGATGCGCATCTTGGGCACGCGCGCCCGCAGCTGCAAGTCTTCCTTGGTTGGCGGAGGGATGACGATCGCCAGCTTGTTCTTTTCCGCTTCGACGGCGTTGGGGAACAGGTTCACTGCGCCTTTGGGAGTCGCCCCGATCTTGCGCACTTCGACCACCAGCCGGTACGGGTTCGGCTCCAGGCTCACGGAGAAAGTTGAGTTCGCCTTCGTTTCCAGGACAACGCGCGTCATGCCAGGCACGGGTTGCGCCATGCGAATACGGCTCACGAACGCGTCGCCCACTTCGATCGCCTTTCCGAGCAGCTCGGGAGCGAGCTGCGTATCGCGCAAATCGAAATAAATGCGGTCCGGACCGGCCAGGCGGTGCGCCTCATACTGCACCTGGTCTTCGAGATCGAGAACCACGGTGCTGGAGTCGGCGGACGACCAGTGGCGCACTCCCGTGATTCGTGGAAACTTCGACAGTTCCTGCGCGGTAACGGGCGAACTGGCCGGTTCGCTCGCATCGGACATCGCGTCCGGAGCGTTCTCCGCGGTTGTGGGATTCGCCTCCGCAGGCGCCGTTGAAGGAGCAACGGACGCGTCTTTCGCAACCTCGGTTGCGGGCCTAACCGGCATCTTCTCCGCGTGGATCATCGCGCTGCCGAGTTGCGCCGTCTTCAGCTTCCACCAGACACCGCCCGCAAACGCTGCGGCCATCACAACGCATATCAGCAGAATCAGCATGATCGGCGTGCGTTTTTCGGCCTCCGGCTCCTTCGCCGCGATTTTGACTTCAGCGGGAACTTCGGCTGCTACGGCTGTTGCGAGTTTGGGAGCCTTTTCAACTGCGGGCTTTTCCAGAATGGCTGGCGCCGGAACGGAGCTGACCTTTGCCTCGACCGGTTTTTTGTCCGGCTTTTTATCAACGGTGGGGAGGACCGGAACGGGAATGGACGTTGCAAGGCGCACAGCCTGCGGCGGTTCGATTGTGGCGGGCGCTTTCGCCAAAGGCGGAGCCGGTTGCAACTTGGTCGCCGCAACCTGTGCCGACTCCGCGAAGCGATCTTCATCCTCCGGTTTTAGCGCTCCCAACACGAGTTCAGCCAAAAGGCTGAGGTTGCGAATGTCGCTGTCGTTGAAGCCGAAGGGCCATGCAAAAAAGGCCTCCAGCACACCAATCACGCGCCGCCGTCCGCACAACGGAACGGCCACCATGGAGCGCGCTCCCAGCTTGCGGCATGCCTGCAGGTTCACCCTGGGATCGGTCTCCGTGTCGTCGCAATTTACGATCTGCGCGGTGCGGAAGCAGGCTCCGGAGAATGCAGAATCGCGGTCGATGCGCGCGCCCACGTCGGGCCGGACCGTGCCCGCCGCTGCGCGCAAGACAATCTCATTATTTTCTGCCAGGGCGATGGCCAGACCATCCGCGCCCGTGATCGCGACCGCGCGCTCCGCGACCAGTTGAAGCACTTCGTCGAGAACGAATTGCTCTCCCTGCTCAAACTCCGCGACCGGAGCGCCCGTATCGAAACCGTTGTTGCGGGCGGATAAAGCTTTTCGGCGACGAACCTGGTCGTGCAGCGCCGAGAACGCCAGCAGCGCCTGCAGCGCATCGCGTTGCGATGGTTTCGTGGGTTCTTGCGCGGAATGGTCGGAAACGCCGGAAGCGCCCTGGCCCCGCGGCCAGGCAGGCACACCAACCCCGGAGAACGAGGTGGTTCCCTCCAAGTCCGGCTTGGTGGTAGTGGTCGCCATTCAGAGACAGTTCACTTGTAAGTTATCGGGGTTTTGCCTGAGTTGCAATTACCAGGGCATGCCCCTTTGGCCATGTACTTTGGTAAGCCATCTTCCTCCGTTTTTCGCCTTTCGGAACAGAGTCCGAAAAGTCCGCGCTGCAAGTCTACCGGGGAAGTAAAATGCTTCGAATCATTGAGTGGATCCGGTCAATAGGGGGGAGATTTCCGACTTCGACTAAGACAAGCTCCGGTACGAAGGATACCATGTCGCAACCACGCACTCACGGATCTCCCAGCCCAAGGGTCGCCGGGTTGATCGTCATCGGCATGCTGTCCATGATAATCCTTGATAATCCTTCCCGCGGCCTTCACGTTGCATTCGGTGAGTTCTCCGGGAAAGCTGAATGTTGGTCTGGATCCTTCGCCTCACGGCTACACGTGGAGCCTGCTTCTGTTCATCGTTCCGATCGGGGTGATTGCGCTGTGGTTTCTCCCCACTGAGGGTCTGGAGATTCCGCAGCGCGCCTTTGGGTGGACCGTCGGTATTCTAGTCCCCATCGGTTGCCTCTTGGACGTGATCTTTGCTCAGTGGTTCTTCTGTTTCCCCAACGCGAAGGCGACCCTGGGCATACTTGCCCCCGCCCTGGGCAGATGGATTCCCATTGAGGAGTATATCTTTTATCTGACCGGCTTCATTACGATCCTTTTGCTGTATGTCTGGCTCAGCGAGTACTGGCTCGCTGCCTACGCCGTGGAGGACGATCCGGGCGAAGCGCGCGCTTTTCGTCGTCTGCTGCAGTTTCATCCCACGTCGCTGGTTCTGGGCGTGGCGTTGATTGCGGTCGCGATTCTCTATAAGAAGTGGTTCTCTCCGGTGCCGGATGGTTGGCCGGGCTATTTCGTCGTGCTGGTCGTCGGAGGTCTGATTCCCTCGATGAGTTTCTTGCCAACCGCGCGTCCCTTCATCAATTGGCGCGCGCTGAGTCTGACGATGTTCTTCATCCTGCTGGTCAGCCTGCTTTGGGAAGTCACTCTGGCATTGCCCTACGGTTGGTGGAACTATCAGCATCGCGCCATGATGGGTCTGTTCATTGGCGCCTGGTCGGCTCTGCCCATCGAGGCCGTGCTGGTGTGGCTTGCCGTCACGTACGGCACTGTGATTCTGTTTGAGGTCGTCAAGATCTGGCAGGCCTCGGGGCGACCAGCCAGGGATGCTTTTCTCGGTCCGAGACAAGCGCCGCCGTGGAGACGTTGTATGCAACGTCTCTCGTACCCTTGCTCGAAAGCCGCAAACGGAGACGCCGCAAGCTGCGTTTCTACGAACCGGATTTCCTTCCGAACCATTGTAGTTACTAAGAAGACTCTTCCAGCCGGCGATAAGATTAAGAAAATTGGGTTCTGGCCGACCAGCGATTCGGTGGTGTGTGCATGGACGCAGGAACATCTCCCGCGCGACAAGTTCGGGCCCAGCACAGGCATGAACTCCGCACCCTGACTTACGCCTCTGTCGAGCAGGCGAACGGCGGCATTGTTCGCGATATAAGTCACCGAGGGATCGGGTTGCAGGTGGTGGCCGCGGTTCGTCCGCGGCAGCAATTGCGCGTGCGCTTCGAATTGTGCCAGCCGCGGCTGCGCGTGGAAACCTGCGGCGAGGTTTCGTGGGCAACGAGCACCGGACAGTGCGGCATCCGCTTCCTCGACTTATCGCCGGGAACCGCTCGCCAGATCAATGAATGGATTTTCGGGAACCTGCTCGAGGAGGCTTCACTGCATACGGAGCGAGCGGGTTCCATGTTCGCCGGATCAGCGTTTGCCGGATCAGCCGCGGAATATCCCGACCCGGACGCGGCCGACAAAGACGCGGGCGACAAAGATGATGGCGACGAAGGCGATGGGTTGATGGTTTCCGCGGCCCCGCTCAACGTCATTCAGTTGCCGATGAGGCCCGATCCCCTGGAACCGGCTCACGCGCTCGATGAAGTTAACGAGAGTAGTCCCCCGGCACTGTCATTAGACTGGCTCTTCCAGCCGCTCTCCGGTCGCGGTCTCATCTGGACGATCAACACGCTGGTGGTCGTGGCAGCTCTCCTGCTTTTCGCATTGGTCTTTCTCTCGATCACCGGCGAACCTCCGCGATGGCCGCTGGCGACTGCCGGCGCAGCCGCAATTTTTGTAGCCGGCCTGTACTGGGGATTCTTTCGGGTGTTTGGAGGAGCAACCCCCGGCGCAAGATTGGCCCGCATGGCCGGGTGGGATCTGGAGGATGACGAAGCGATTGACGCTCGCTTTCGCTGAAGCGGCTGCTGTTAGTTTGCGAAATACTGCTGCGCCAGCCAAAGCTGCAGCGTTCGCTGCTGTTGCGGCGCCAGCTTTACGAAGCGGATGCCCAGATTTCCGCGCTTGTCCTGCCAGGCGATTTCAGCCTTTGCCTTTACCCCCGCTCTAGCGCCCGGCAACTTGAATGCGACTTGCAGAGTTTTCGCCGTCGCCACGGGATCTTTGATGTGAATCTGCATTCCACCCTGGCTTACATTGATCAGGCACGCGTCCATCGATTTCTGGCCCTTGCAGTTCAACGACACCGGCACTTCCAGACCGGCGCGATGGTAACGCAATCGTCCGTCGAGAATCATGGTTCGCGCCGCGGACAAGGTTCGCACGGCCTGTTCGACCGAAATCGGTTTCTCGAAGGCAAACAGCGCGCCGGTCTCATCCAAACTGCGCTGGTGCTGCGATCCGCCCATAATGACCAGCGGGACCGTGGTCGGGTGCCCGTCCCCGTTTCGCAGTTCGCGCAGGAATTGGAAGCTGCCATTCAGATCGCAATCTACGATCAGCGCGTCGATCTTCGACTTGGCGAGGCGCGCCAGAGCCCGCTGCGGTTCGTTTTCCACGGCAACGTCCATCTGCAGACCGCCGAGGATGCACTCCAGAACACTGACTTCCTGCCAGTCGCGCGAAACCACCATCGAGGAAAGTGTCATGTCCTCACTCTAGCCATGTCCGTAATCTGGCCGTAGATAACCAACGTAATGGCGGTGTCCGGCTCGGTCGGGCCGGGTTGGATGAGAATGTGAAGTTGGTTTGCAAATGCGGGGCGAAGTCGAAGCTGAATTTCCGGAAGCCGAGAGCCCGAAGCCGGAAGCTACCTCCCCTGGTACCACTCCACCGTGCGCCGCAGCCCTTCTTCAAAATCCACTTTGACTTTGTAGCCGAGACCGGCTTCTGCCTTCGAGATATCGGCCAGCGAGTGTTTGATGTCGCCGCCACGCTCCGGGCCGTACTTCGGCTGACCCGTATAGGACGTCAGACCCTGCAGCAACTTGAATGTTTCATTGAGATTGACTCGTCGGCCCGTGGCGACATTGAACGTCTGTCCGGCTGCCTGGGCCGCGGGAGCTTGGCAGGCCAGCAAATTCGCCTCGACGGCGTTGTCGATGTAAGTGAAGTCGCGGCTCTGCTCGCCGTCGCCGTAGATGGTGGGCTGTTCGCCGCGCAGCATCTGCGTGATGAACTTTGCGAGCACGCCCGAATAGGGAGACGACGGGTCTTGCCGCGGCCCGAAGATGTTGAAGTAACGCAAGGCTACGGTTTCGAGCTGGTAGCAACGGTAAAAAGAAATCATATAGTGCTCGCTCGCGAGCTTGGCCACAGCGTAGGGCGAAATGGGGTCGGGCTTCATGGCTTCGTGCTTCGGCAGCGTCGGTGTGTCGCCGTATGCGGATGACGAAGCCGCGTACACCACGCGCTTTACCTTGGCGTCGCGCGCCGCCACCAGGACGTTGACGGTGCCGTCGATGTTGGCCCGGTTGCTGCCCAGCGGATCCAAAACGGATTTAGGTACGGAAGGAATCGCCGCCTGATGCAGGACGTAGTCGACTCCGGCGCAAGCGTTATGCATGGCTTCGAGGTCGACAATGTCGGCCTCGCGGAAATCGATGCGATCCAGAATGTCCGTGAGGTTTTCCCGTTTGCCGGTAGAGAAGTTGTCAACGCCACGCACCTGTTCGCCGCGGGAAAGCAGCGCTCGTGCCAGCGACGATCCGATAAAGCCGCCTATGCCAGTGATGAGATAGAGAGCCATGCCCCTTCATCATAGCGAAACGGAAGGGACTTCGAGCGCAAGAGAGTTGGTTCCAGCGGCAACCGGAAAGTGGAAACACGAGACACTGCGGAATCCGCGACTCACGGGCGGGTCCACCTGCAACCTGGTAAGAGCCTTACGGCTTCGTCTCTGGGTTTTGGCTCTTGCGAAGTATCCGAAGGAAGTCTTCCCGCATTAACATCTGGCGGTTTTCAAAGAACTCAGTGAGTGCTTGCACGGCCGCAGAGGGGTCGGCGATCAGGGGGACCGCATCCAGTGGTCCGCGCGAGGGAAGCGAGGAAGCGATTCCCGGCCCCATGATCACCGCAGGCCGTGAGATTTTGACCAGCAGTTCTCGCAATCGCCCCACGTTCTCTTCCGACATTTCCACGAAGGAGATTCCCATGCCGAGGTAGGGATAGGTCACGCGAACGTTGCCCTGGGTCTCCACCCGAACGCCGTTGACTTCCAGTTTCATGTGCAGAATGGTCCCAACCGGATACGTGGCCTGGGCTTCCACGTAACATCCATGCAGGCTCACGTCGCTGAAGGTAGCCCAAGTCCGCACATCGCGCCCATCCTCGCGCAGATCGGCGCTTCCTTCGCACTTGTAGCGCGGGCTGCGCCGTTTTTCCGCGCCCTGAAATCGTTCGTGGGAGTCCGTACCTGCCCCACTCGGTCCGTGCTCCTTCACTGCCGCCTCCCGCGCCGATGCGGCGCCGGCCGCGGCATCAAGGCGGGCAGACTGTTTCAAGGCCCTTAAATAATCGACGCCTTCGTTGGCTTCCTGTGCCATGGTGCTCCAATGCAGCTATCGCATAATCGGAGATCAACCCGCGCAGATCGGAATTGGGTGAGCTTTGCGGGGAATCCTGATGTCTCTATCGGGAGAAGCCCGGGCAAACATTAGGCACGGGAGGTGAAGGTCGGGTAAGAAACTTCTAACCGAGAGGCGTGCCCGAGGCGGTTTCCGCTGTCGCCATTTGCTGCGCCACTTGCCGGATCTGTTTCCACAGTTCGTCGCGTCCAGCGCCGGTCTTGGCCGAGTAGGGAAGCAGGCGGGCCGCGGGATACTCCTGGGTCAAGGTGCGCAAGGTATTTTGCAGCTGATTGTTCGAGAGTCGGTCGCTCTTGGTGGCCACGAGAAGGAAGTCTCGGTCCGAGGCGCTGAGGAAGTCCAACAGTTGGCGGTCACTCTGTTGTGGGGAAACGTTCGCATCCACCAGAACAACGCACAACCCCAGTGTCGGGCGCTCATTGAGGTAGGGCTCGATGAATTTCGGCCATTCCTGCGAAATCTCGCGCGAAATCTTGGCGTACCCGTAGCCGGGCAGATCGGCAAAAATCAGCTCTGGGCGCGGTTTCCCCGGCCAGCGGATCTCGAAGAAGTTAATGCTGCGGGTGCGGCCCGGAGTCGAACTGGTACGCGCCAGCTTCGTGCCCACCAGGGAGTTGATCACGCTCGATTTGCCGACGTTGGAACGGCCGAGAAATGCGATCTCCGGCAGGCTGGGAGCGGGGAATTGCGCGGCATCGGTCGCCGCCGCCAGAAACCGGGAGAGAACCCTCATGCTCAAGTTTGCAACGCGGGAGCGGAAGTTGGCAAGCGCACTTTCGTAGAGACGTTGCAAGCAACGTCTCTCTCTCCATCATTCGAAATGGCGTCGGCAAGAGACGTGGCAAGCTACGTCTCTACGACAACTTCAGTGCTCCGTTGAACCGAGGTAACCACCAGGCTCCCGGCGGTGCCATCGTTCATTCAACCTCGGTTTGCGGCAGCCGATTGAGTGAGTAAGAAGCTTGGAGACGCAAATGGAGAACATCCGGAAGACGACGCTCGAAATGCACACTCTGCTGCTTTGCAAAGACATTCAGTTCCTGGGGGTCACCCGGACGGTCCTGAACCAACTCCAGGTGACGCCGAAGATTGTAGACGGCTGCGACGCGGCTCTGGCCATGATTCAGGAGCACGAATTTGACGTAATCATTGTGGATTGGCGCGAGATCGACAACCTCGGAGGTTTCCTTGGCGCGCTTCGTAAATCGAAGCTGAATCACGAGTGCGTGTTGGTTGCGATCATGCGCGACCTGCTCGATCTGCGCCAGGCATTCGCCACGGGAGTCCACTTCCTGATTCATAAGCCGGCATCGGCGGTCCAGATCGAACGGTGCCTGCGCGCTGCCTACTGCGCGACTGTGGTGCGGCGTCGCAAGCACCACCGCGAACCGGTCAACATCGCAGCCTCGCTCAGTACTCGTACTCGGCCCTTCACCGAAGCGACGATAGTAAACCTGGGTGAGGGCGGCATTGGGCTCCAGACCGATCGCCATGACGACATGGTCGGCGTGACGCTGAGCGCGGGCGAGGAGGTCGATGTTCGTTTCGGACTGCCCGAGACCGACTCTATGCTCCACACTACGGGAAGGGTGGTCTGGACGACCGCGGGCGCTTGTGGGATCCGGTTCAGTTACATTCCTGAGGACGAGCGCCTGGCTCTCGAACAGTGGCTGACGGCCTGCGTTGAGAGTTCGCTGGCCGAGTTATGTGAGCGTATGCGGGCGGTCTGCGCCTGATTGAGCACGACATGTAGACGTTGCTTGGAACGTCTCTCTCACACATTTGGGGAATGATGCCGGCAAGATACGTAGCAAGCTACGTCTCTACGAACACGGCTATTGATGCGCTGTGGGAGCTTCGGGGCTGCCAGAGGTCAAAGGCGCGATCGGTTGCACGGCTTCTTCATCCAACTGCTTCGGCAGAGGAGATTCCAAGGCGATCTGCAGGACTTGGTCCATCGTATCCACGAAATGAAGTTTCATGGCAGTGCGCAGGTTTTCCGGCACTTCGGCCACGTCTTTCTCGTTGTCCTTGGGCAGAATTACCTCGAACAATCCGGCGCGATGCGCTGCCAGGAGTTTCTCTTTCAGCCCGCCGATGGGCAGAACCTTGCCGCGGAGCGTGATCTCGCCCGTCATGGCCAAATCGCGACGTACGGGAATTTTGCTCAGGGCGCTGGAGATTGCAGTGGCAATCGTGATACCCGCCGAAGGCCCATCTTTTGGAATCGCACCTTCGGGAACGTGTACGTGCAGATCGAGATTGCGGTAGAAGTCGCGGCTCAGGCCGAGGCGTTGCGCGCGCGATCGTACGTAGGACATCGCCGCCTGGGCGGATTCCTGCATGACGTCGCCGAGCTTGCCGGTCAGAGTCAGCTTGCCTTTGCCGTCAACCACGCTGGCCTCGGTGCTCAGGATCGAGCCACCAACTTCCGTCCAAGCCAGGCCGGTCACCAAGCCGACTTCGGACTTTTCGTGAGCCAAAGTATCGCGGAATTTGATGACGCCCAGGAAGTCTTTGACGTTCTCGCCGGTGATAGTGACGTTGTAGTTCTCGCCCTCTTTGACGACCCTGCGCGCGACTTTGCGGCAGACGTTGCCGATCTCGCGCTCCAGGTTCCGCACACCCGCTTCCCGCGTATAGGAGCGGATGAGGCCGGTGATGGCGTCGTCGGTGAACTTGATGTTCTTTTCCGACAGGCCTGCGGCCAGCATCTGCTTCTTCACCAGGAACTGCTTGGCGATTTCAACTTTTTCCTGTTCGGTGTAGCCATGCAGGCGCAACACTTCCATGCGGTCCTGCAGTGCAGGAGGAATCGTGTGCATCACGTTCGCCGTGGCCACGAAGAAGACTTGCGACAGGTCGTATTCCACGTCGAGGTAGTGGTCGACGAACATGAAGTTCTGTTCGGGATCGAGCACTTCGAGCAGTGCTGCAGACGGATCGCCGCGGAAGTCCATCGACATCTTGTCGACTTCATCGAGCATGAAGACCGGGTTCTTGGTGCCCGCCTTCTTCATCATCTGAATGATCTGCCCCGGCAGCGCGCCGATGTAGGTGCGCCGGTGGCCGCGAATCTCGGCTTCGTCGCGTACGCCGCCCAGCGACATGCGGACGAACTTGCGGCCAGTGGCCTTGGCAATCGACATCCCCAGCGAAGTCTTGCCTACGCCCGGAGGCCCCACAAAGCAGAGGATCGAGCCCTTGGGATTCTTGACCAGTTGCCGCACGGCGAGAAACTCAAGGATGCGCTCCTTGATCTTCTCCAGCCCGTAATGATCTTCGTTCAGAACTTTTTCTGCGCGGGCGATATTGCGGATTTCTTTGGAACGCTTCTTCCACGGCACGGCCAGCAGCCAGTCGAGGTAGTTGCGTGAAACCGTGGACTCCGCCGACATGGGCGGCATGGCTTCCAGCTTCTTCAATTCCTGCAGGGCTTTGTCTTTGACTTCCTTCGGCATGCCCGCGGATTCAATCTTCTTCTTCAGTTCGTCGAATTCGCTCTTTTCCCCGCGGCCCAATTCTTTCTGGATGGCCTTGATCTTCTCGTTGAGGTAATACTCTTTTTGCGCCTTCTCCATCTGGCGCTTCACGCGCGACTGGATGGTGCGGTCCACGTTCAACTTCTCGATTTCGATGTCGAGCACGTCGGCAATACGGGTCAGACGCTCGGCGGGATCGAAAATTTCCAGCAGTTCCTGCTTTTCCTCGATCGAAAGTTGCAGGTTGGCGGAGATCACATCGGTCAATTTGGCCGGATCTTCCATGCGCACGGCCGAAATCATGGTCTCGTAGTTGAGCGCCTGGCACAGCTTCACATACTGCTCAAACAGCGTGGTGACGCGCTGCATGCCGGCTTCGAGCGCCTGGTTGCCTTCGGTTGTGTAACGTGCGACGCGCACGGTGGCCTGCATATAGCCGTCGGTGTCGACCACCTGCAGAATCTTGCCGCGCTCCACCCCTTCGACCAGCACCTTGATGTTGCCGTCGGGCAGCTTCAGGCTCTGCACGATGTTGACGATCGTGCCCACCTGGTAAATCTCGTTGGCCTTGGGTTCGTCGATCGAGGCGTCGTGCTGCGTGGCCAGGAAGATCTTCTTATCCGCCGCCAGCGCCTCCTCCAGGGCCCGAACGCTCGATTCGCGACCGACCACGAATGGGGTCATCATGAAAGGAAAGATGACCACGTCCCGGATGGGCATCATGGGCAGCTTCTTGGATTCGAACTTTTCCTTGGATGTGGTCACTGAGTCTCCCTGGGATCGCGGCCAAACAGAACACTGCTTGAATTCTACCTGTTTCGTAGAGACGTTGCTTGCTACGTCTCTGCCTGCGGCGCCTAAAACCTATGATTTCAGCGGTGCCGCCGGCAGAGACGTAGCAAGCTACGTCTCTACGACCTACCCTGCCTTCTCCATGACGGTGGCGAACGAGGCGCTGCGCTTTTCCACCATTTCCCGCGTCACTTCGAACTCTTTCAGTTTCTTCTGGCTGGGCAGGTTAAACATCAGATCGAGCATGAGTTCTTCCAGAATCATGCGCAGCCCGCGCGCGCCGACCTTGCGCGCCATCGCCTGGCGCGCGATTGCCCGCAGAGCTTCGTCGCTGAACTTCAGCCGCACGTTTTCGAATTCAAACAGCCGTTGGTACTGCTTGACGATGGCATTCTTTGGCCGGGTCAGGATTTCAATGAGCGCGAATTCGTCGAGATCTTCCAGCATACCCACAACCGGCAACCGGCCCACAAATTCCGGAATCAGCCCGAACTTGATCAGGTCTTCCGGCTGGATCTCTGTCAACAATTCCTGGGTGCGCCTTTTCGAGGTGATCGCATCTTCTTTTTCGGCGTCTTCGCCACTGCGGAAACCCAGCGACTTCTTGCCAATGCGGCGGGAAATAATCTTGTCGAGGCCCACGAAGGCTCCGCCGCAGATGAACAGGATGTTCGTCGTGTCAACCGGAGTGAATTCCTGGTGCGGGTGCTTGCGCCCACCCTGTGGTGGAACATTGGCGATCGTGCCTTCCAGAATCTTCAGCAGCGCCTGCTGCACGCCTTCGCCGGAAACGTCGCGGGTGATCGATGGATTCTCGTCCTTGCGCCCGATCTTATCGACTTCATCGATGTAGATGATGCCAGTCTGGGTGCGGCTCACGTCTCCGTCCGCCGCCTGCAACAGCTTGAGGATGATGTTCTCGACGTCCTCGCCAACGTAGCCGGCCTCAGTGAGCGTGGTCGCATCGACAATGGCGAAAGGCACGTCCAGCATGCGGGCCAGAGTCTGCGCCAGAAGCGTTTTGCCGGTCCCCGTCGGGCCGATCAGCATGATGTTCGACTTGGTCAGCTCGATCCCGTCGCCGGTTTTCTGCCGGTTCATGAAGATGCGCTTGTAGTGGTTGTAAACCGCGACCGCCAGCTTCTTCTTGGTCTGCTCCTGCCCGATCACGTACTCGTCGAGGAAGGTCTTCACTTCCTGGGGCTTGGGCAATTGGTTCGGAGTGGCGGCCTGGGGGGTCGCCGTGCGGTCATCTTCCAGAATGGAATTGCAGACCGCCACGCACTCATCGCAAATGTAAGCGCGGGGATAATCGCTGGGCGACGAGATCAGTTTGGCCACGGCGTCCTGCGATTTGTGGCAGAACGAACATCGTAGAATCTCGTCGGAGCCCGACTTGGTTTTCACTCGGCTCTACTCCTTGAATATTTCTCCGGCATGACCTGGACCACGGCGTTCCTCAGGCCCCTTCCGCCCCTCGGTTACCCACTTCCCTCAGGCGCGAAGGCAGATCATACCGCTTTTGCCGTCTTATAAATGATATCGTCTATGATTCCATATTCCTTAGCCTGCTGCGCGTTCATGATGAAGTCGCGCTCCACATCCTTTTCCACCTTGTCCAGTTTCTGTCCACTGTGCTTCGAAAGTAACTGGTTGGTAATTTCCCGCATCCGCAGGATTTCCCGGGCGTGGATGTCAATGTCAGTGGCCTGTCCCGATAGGCCGCCCATGGAGGGCTGATGTATTAGAATTCGCGAATTCGGCAATGCCAATCTCTTTTTAGGTTCGCCTGATGCCAATAGTAATGCCGCCATCGAGGCGGCCTGGCCCACGCACAGCGTCATCACGTCGTTCTTCACGTACTGCATGGTGTCGTAAATTGCCATGCCGGCCGTGATCGAGCCGCCCGGAGAGTTGATGTAAAGCTGGATGTCTTTCTCCGGATCTTCCTGAGCTAGAAACAACATTTGGGCGATCACCAGGTTGGCGATGTTGTCGTCAATCGGCGTCCCGATGAAGATAATGTTGTCGCGCAGCAGCCGGGAATAGATGTCGTAGGCGCGTTCGCCCCGCCCGGTCTGCTCGATGACCATCGGAACGAGCATCATTTGCGGGTCTTTTTTTTGCCAATCATTCGGTTTCACATTCACCTGCCACACTCCGCCCCGACGCAACGGCTATCTTGCATGGGGAGGGTCGAAGAGGTCCGGGTCGTTAATGATTAACTACGCGGACTGGTGATACAGAAAATCGAGGGTCTTTTCGCTGCGGATTCTGATCCGGATTCTATCGAGGCCCCCATCCTGTGTCAAACGAGCGCGGACCGCTTCGGGAGTCTGTTTGGACTGTTTGGCCAGGGCTTCAATTTCGTGATTCAGTTCATCGTCCCCAACCTCAAGTTTTTCCAGATCCGCGACGCGTTCCAGTAACAACGACGACTTCACATCCTGCACAGCCTGGTCCCGCTGACCCGCCCGCAAGCGGGGCAGATCCATTTTTTTCAGGTCCTCCATCTTCATGCCCTGCGCCGCCAGCGCGCGAAGGCCGCGCTCCAGGCGCAGATCGATTTGCCGGTCAACCAGCGACTCCGGCACTTCAAAGTCATTGCGCTTGACCAGTTCCGCCACCAGTTTGTCTTTGGCTTCGCGCTCGGCGTCGTGCTTCCGTTCCGCTTGCATGTTCTCGCGAATCTGCTTGCGCACCTGGTCGAGGCTGGTGAACTCGCCAAGCTCCTTGGCGAAATCGTCATTCAGTTCAGGCAGATTCTTCTGCTTGATCGCCTGAATCTTCACTGCGTAAACGAACGTCTTGCCGGCCAGGCGCTTGTCGTTGGTGTCGTCGGAATAACTCACTTCGAACTCACGCTCGTCTCCGGCATTGGCGCCGCGCAGGTTATGGGTGAATTCCGGCACCGTATTCTTGCCGCCGATTTCGATCAGGACTTCATCCATGTGCACGGGCTGGGTTTTGTCGTCACCGTCCTTTGGCTTGCCATCCATCGACGACTGGGCGAAGTCGCCATCAGCCAGCGGTCGTCCTTCGACCGAGGTGTAGGTGGCGTGCTGCTCGCGCACGTTGTTCAGTGCTTCTTCCACTTCTTCGTCCTTCACGACGATTTCAGGGTGGTCGGCACGAAGTTCCTTGTAGCCTTCGACCACGATTTCGGGGAGGACTTCGAAGGTGGCCTTGAAGCGCAAGGGCTCGCCGTCATGAATGTGCAAGTCGGTGACGCGCGGCTGCGACACGGGAATCATCCCCTGTTTTTCCGCCTCTTGGCGGAAGTAGCGCGGGACCAGGGCTTCGACCACATCACTCTTCAGGTCTTCCTTGAATCGCTGTCGGATGATGGAAGGGGGGACGTGGCCTGAGCGAAAGCCAGGCAGCCGCGCCACTTTCTGATATTTCTGAATGATTTTTTCCAGCTCGCGAGTGACTTCTTCGGCGGGAATTTCGACCGAAATCTCGCGTTTGACGCCGTCCTTGTTCTTCGCGTCGACTGTTTCTGTGGGACTCACGTTTACCCTTTCCGCTTGCCCTGCCAGGTCCGGCCGTAAACGGGCCCCTCGAGCCAGGGACGAACCCTGTTCACACGCCGTTAATCTTTGAGTGTAAAGACTTAGGGAGAGCAGCGTCAAACGCGAACCGGGGCGTGGTGTATAGCGATGGCAAAATGCTCCCTCCCGCCCTCGCTTGGGTGCGAGGTGGGTCCGTAGATAGTTTTGAGTGTAATGGCCTTCCATGAGAAGACCGGTCGGAGTCAAGTGGGTTCTTTTGTTTTTTCGTTGCACAAGATTGTTTCTCCCGACCGAGTTGCCACTGTCGCCACCCTTCCATCCGCACTCTTCGTTGAGCGATTTTGTTCGCTCGGTGCAAGTTGGGTGTTCTCGTTTCAGCCGGTGCTGCCACCTGTTAGTCGACCTCTCTTCCCCTTTACGCGACGGGAAGTGGGCCAGGCCATAGACGCAGTCACCGGAACTCGGCTTTGGGCTTTGAGTTTGCTCCTTAGCAGATGCTTAGAACCTTCGAACTAAGCTGCTGCCGGCATGAGCTGGCTACTGTTGCGCAGCGGTTCGTACACTTCTCCGCTGACCCACAACCGATGTAGCAGGACCGCTAACTTTCGTGCGGTGGCGATTACGGCTCGTTTCTTTCCATTCTTTCCGCCACGCTCCGCCAGTTTCAGCCCCCAGCGCCGCAGATCGCTGTCCGCGCCAAACGGGCCCAGAATGTGGTGCGCTCCCTGCACCAGCAGTGTGCGCAGATACGGATCGCCTTCCTTGCTAATGTGCAGCTGCGGTTCGCTTTGTCCTGAGTTCCGCCGTCCCGGTTGTAATCCCAGATAGCAGCCCACGTCACGGCTCTTGCGAAAACGATGCGGATCTTCCAGCGTCAGCAGGTAGGTGAGCGCGATCAGCGTGCCCACTCCCTTCACCTGCTTCAGCAGCGCCGCCTGCGGATAGCTTTGCTGCGCCAACTGCTCGATCCGTTCGTTGTATTCGCGGATGCGCCCGCTCAGTGATTCCACGGCTGCCAGCAGCGGTTGCAACGCGACCTGCAGTTCCGGACTCAGCCCCTGGGCTTTCTCGGGATTCACATTGCGCGGACTGCAGCCGCGCAAGCGCTCTCCGTAGGACTTGGCCAGTCCCCGCGCCGTATTGATCAGCGCGGTCCGCGCCCGCACCAGTCCGGCTCGCGCCCGGATCACGCTCAAGTCCGCCTGGGCTCTGGCGCTCCTATGCTTCACCGGGGCCAGCAGTTGCGGATCGATCCGCGCCAGCCGCGCCAGGGTTCGCGCATCCAGACGGTCGTCTTTCTTTCGGCTTTCCCCGATCAAGCGCACGTTGCGCGCATGCGCCACGATCACTTCATGCCCGAGTTCGCTGAGTAGTCGGCTCACCCAGGGCGAATGCATCCCCGTCTCCAGCGCGATCCGGCTGCGCGGTATGGCTCCGAAAACCTCGCGCATCGCTTTCGGAGTCGTGCTCAGCTTTTGCTCCAGCAACACTTCTCCTGCTTCGTTCAACATGCAATACCAGCTCGAGCGATCCCCCAGGTCCAACCCGATCGTCAGCTTCTGCACTTGAAAATTGTTCGTCTGCTTTGGCGCTACGGTGCTAACCTTTTTCATTGCCGGTCTCCTTTATCTCTTGTGCTTCGAGCACGTCGATAACTTGGGAGCGTACAGCATCCCGTCGGAGACCGGCCTTCTCATCTCATCTGCTAACAACAGCTATCCACGACAACTTGGAACTGGCAACCCGGAAAGGTACTAACTCACAACTCGAACTTTGCAAGAGCCAGGGCTAGGCGTCCAGCCGTGGTTCCCCTCGTCCCCTAAAATGTATGTAATTTCCTTCGATCTGCAGCGTACTGCTTTATGGACGCCAAAAGGAACATGGCGAAAGCACCGGAGCCCCGCGAGGGCGAGACCAGGCAGATGGAGGGCCTCGATTTGGAGAGCGTACTCGAGCGCGCACGGGGTCACGATGCCGAGGCCCTGGGGGAGATCCATCACCGCTATGTCCGGCGCGTACTCGGCTTGTGCCGTTACATGCTGGACTCGCGGGAGAGCGCAGAAGATGCCACCAGCGAAGTCTTCCTCAAGCTGCAGCGCTCCATCGACAGCTATGACGGTTCGATACCGTTCCCCAGATGGCTGCTGCGGGTGGCTGGCAACCAATGCATTGACGTTTTGCGGCGCCGTCAACGGGAACGGCAGGTGATTGTGGAAGTCGAAGACGGAGCCGCGGTCATCGAGGCAACCAGCTCGGAGCCGTCGCCGCTGGGTACTGTCATCAGGATGGCGGAGAGGGCGCAGCTGCAGGCTGCCATCGGACGCCTGCCAGAAAACCATCGCATGCCACTGGTCCTGCGCTATTACAGCGAGCTGAGTTATGACGAGATCGGACAGCAGTTGGGCCTGCAGAGGAACCATGTAGCGGCGCTGATATTTCGCGCCAAGCAGGAGCTGCGCCGGAAACTGGCCCACGGGAGCAAGTGAACATGGAATGTTATTCGGAACAGATCTGCGCCATCTTCGTGGACGACGAACTACCGTTGGACGAGGCGCGGCGCCTGCGAGACCACCTGGCCACGTGCCGGCGCTGCCGGGAACTGGTGGACGAATTGCGCGCTGAGAGCCGCGTTCTGAGCGAAAGCCTGCGCGAACTCCCAGAAGAAGCGGCCAGCCCCGAGGCCGTGTCCCGTTGGCGCTTGTCCTGGCTCTGGGGCGACTTGGCGGTGATGGCCGCGGTGCTGGCGCTAGGTTCGATCGTTTCCGTTTGGTTCGATGAGCTGAGTATTCCGGCAGCACTGGAATGGTTCAATCCCTTCAGCCTAAGCGGCCTCGCGAACCTGATCTTCAGCCTTTTTGACTACTTTGCACACGGAGGTACTGCCATGCTGACTGAATATGCTGCTGTCGTTGGGGGTTTCTTTTTGCTGTCGCTGTTGGGCGGCACCGCACTGCTGCTGGGACGCCGATCACGGCTACGCCAGCCTGGCTTGAGCCTCCTGATCGTGCTGCTTGCTTTGTCGTTGCCCAGCTTTGCCCTGGAGCGGCGCAACGGGGAGTTCGTCACCGTACCGGCGAGCGAGACTGTGGACGACACGCTTTTGGCCACCGGCAACACTCTGCGCGTGGATGGCGTGATCAATGGGGACTTGCTGGCTTTTGGCGGGACCGTGGAAGTGCGTGGCACCGTCAAGGGCGACCTGGTGAGTTTTGCCAAGAGAACTGTGGTGAGCGGAAGCGTGGAAGGCAGCATCTACGACTTTTCGCAGTCGCTCGACCTGGACGGGCAATTGGGTCACAGCATCTACGGCTGGGCGCAGTCCTTGCGTGTGAATGACCGGGGCCATGTGGGCAACGGTATCGTGGCTGGCGCCGGCGACGTCAGTCTCGAGGGTGAGGTGAAGCGTAGCGTGAACATCTTCACTGGCAACGCCGATGTGAGCGGCAGTATCGGTCGCGATCTGACCTTGGCCGGAGGTAGCCTAACGCTGACGAACACGGCCCGGGTCGGCGGCAACCTGAGCGCTCGCGTGCACCAACTGAAAGACGTGCACATCGCCGACGGCGCGACCATTGCGGGCAAACGTGACATCCAACTGCAGGTGAGGAAGAGCCAGTTCGCGCGCCCCAGATTCTACCTCCACCAAGCTATCTGGTTCGCGGCCGTCATGCTGGTGGGATGGCTGGGCCTGGTTCTGTTTCCCGGCTTCTTCCGGGCCACGACTCAAGCGGTCGGCTCAGGCTGGCTCAGCCTCGGGCTTGGGGTTGGGGTTCTGGCTGGCGCGCCGGTCGCCATGGTCGTGATAGCCATCACGCTGGTCGGCATCCCGATCTCGCTAATGTTGTTCCCGGTGTATCTGACTGCGATCTACCTTGCGAAGGTTTGGGTTGGAGCCTTTCTGGGGCAGATACTCCTGAAGCCAGCCGGAGCCACGAAGGGCGATTGGATGCTGGGACTTCTGCTGGGCCTGTTGATCCTCACCATCGTTGGCTTCATCCCGTATCTTGGCGGGCTGGTCCGCGTAGGTGTGGTTTGCCTGGGTTTGGGAGCGTTTGCCGGGCAGCTTTATCGGGCTTCGCGACCGGCAATAACGGCCTGAAGAGGACTGCTGATGGACGGGTCGAGGCCATGCAAAGTTTGGCAAAGGCAGCCTGGAAGCGAACTCCTCGTAGTTTGTTGGCGAAACAGTGCGCCGTGAAAGGCGCTGGACTTCAGCGGGTGCAACTCCCGCCCGGGAACTGGTTCGCTCCACCCGGTAGCAATCGAAACGGCGGCGGAGGCAACGAAGCTGTCGGAGCTTTCGATGTAGAGGGTCGCTAGGCGACTCGGTGAGCGTGCAGGCCATAACGTGAGTGAACGCTGAGCAGGCCCCGAAAAAACAAGTGCAGGAGCCGACCTGACTGTTACACAGGGAAGGCCGCTGACGAGGGAGAGAGACGAGCGAACAAGCTCCCTCGGACCTGTCGGGGTAATGGCGATGGCATGTAGGCAGAGGAGACCAGACGCAACACGGGAAGCCCCAGCGGTGATCGCGGTCGGGATCAACCGGTAACTCATGAGAGATGGACCGGGCCGTGTGGGGTGGCGGAGGGGTTCGCAGTACCTGTGAAACCGGGTAACTCCGGTGGAGGGAAGGGACCTCAGTTAGAGACGAACGCAGGAAGCAACGAAGGACTGAGGGATTGGCGATGAGCCTAACAACTCCATCCAGTGTTCAGAAGTTGCAGACGGCGTTGCACGCAAAAGCGAAGGAATCGCCCGACTTTCGTTTCTATGCGCTGTACGACAAGGTGTATCGGAGGGATGTTCTGGCACATGCCTACGAACGTTGTGAAGCCAATGGCGGAGCAGCGGGAGTGGATGAACAAACTTTCGAGGATATCGAGCGGTACGGCGTGGAACGATGGCTGGACGAACTGACGCAAGAGCTGAAAAGTCGAACCTATCAACCTCAACCTGTGCGACGGGTTCATATACCCAAGCCGGATGGGAAGCAGAGACCGTTAGGGATACCGACAATCCGAGATCGGGTTGTGCAAACGGCGGCCGTGCGGGTTCTCGAACCTATCTTCGAGGCCGACCTGCAGCCGGAGCAATATGCCTATCGGGCGGACCGCAGCGCACTGGACGCAGTACAACACGTCCACAAGCTGATCAACACTGGACATGGACAGATCGTCGATGCTGATCTCAGCAGTTACTTTGACAGTGTTCCCCACGCCGAGCTTATGAAGTCGGTGGCTCGCCGGATCGTCGACGGAGCAATGCTGCACCTGATCAAGATGTGGCTAGAAGCTCCGGTTGAAGAAACCGACGAGCGTGGCAACAAACGTCGGAGTACGCGCAATCGGGACGAAGGTCGAGGGACGCCGCAAGGGTCTCCGATCAGTCCTTTGCTCAGTAATCTGTACATGCGACGGTTCGTGCTGGGATGGAAGAAACTCGGGCACGAGAAGCGTTGGAAAGCGTACATCGTGAACTATGCCGATGACCTTGTCATCTGTTGTTGCGCTGGGGCGCAGCAAGCTCTGGCGGAGATGCGGGTGATGATGTCGAAGCTGAAACTGACGGTGAACGAGAACAAGACGCGGGTCTGTTATCTGCCGGCAGAAAAGTTTGACTTTCTGGGGTACACGTTCGGGCGATGCTACTCGATGAGGAGAGGCCGGGTCTATGTGGGCACGGTTCCCTCCAAGAAACGGGTGCAGCGCATCTGTCGAGCTATCAGCGACGAGACCGGGCGAGATACCGTCAGGCTGGATCCGCAAGTCATGGTGGAAAAGCTCAACCGGATGTTGACCGGCTGGGCCAACTACTTCTGTCTGGGGCCAGTCAGCAAAGCCTACAGTGCGGTCGATATGCACGCCCGCCGGAGGCTGCGTCGGTGGCTATGCGACAAACACAATGAGCCGCGACCGGGTTACCTGCGCTTTCCGGAAGCATCTCTGCACTCCGTGTTTGGTTTGGTCCAGTTACCACATCGGACCACGAGCCTTCCGTGGGCGAAAGCGTGAGTCTTTTCCGAGAGCCGGATGCGGGAAATCTGCCAGTCCGGTTCGATGAGCGGGAACAGGAAACAGAACCAAGCCAAACCGGACTGAGGGGATGAGGCGAAAGCCGAGTCACATGCCCACCGGGAGACTACAGTCACTGCGCCTGTTCTCGACTCTACTGTATGGACCGCCGCCGAACTGCAAGAAGAATTAGTTGGGACGAGAAGCAGTCTGCGAAAATGTATCCGGCCTCTAGTGGAGAATGGTCTCCGGGCGCATGATGATGATCCGCGCGTGCCCGTCCTTAATAATCGCCGCGGTCATGAAAGACCGTATTACGACGCAGGTTCTCGGGCACGCCGTTTGACTGTGTTTTCGTCCTTCCTTTTCTTCTGCAGACTTCTGAGAAGCGAATTTCAAGTCACTTCGTCTAGCTGGAACAACCAACCGCTGGGTGCATGGGGCGATAGTCATTCCCGCTCGAGAGCACAGCCCAACTGATCCTGGCCAGCTTGTTGGCCGTAGCAACGATCACTACATTGCGGGCGGCGCGGCCTTCCAAGCCACTCATCCACTGTCCCAGACACGATCCTTCGCGCTTGACCCGCAGCACCGCGGCCCGAGCCCCATGGATGAACATCTTGCGCAGATATGGATTGCCCCGCTTACTGATCCCCAGCAGTTTCGCCTTCCCTCCGGTAGACCATTGCCCGGGCACCAGCCCCAGCCAGGCCGCAAACTGTCGCCCCTTGTGAAAGGCGGCGCCGTTGCCGATGGCCGATACGACGGCTGTGGCCACCAGCGGCCCCACTCCCGGAATTTGCTGTAACCGAACGCAGGCCGCATCGCTGCTTGCGATCTTCTCCAGATCCTCGCGCAAGCTCTCGATCTGCAGCTGCAGATGTTTCCACTCCTGCCAAAGAAAATCCAACAGGCGGCGCAGGCGGGCAGTCAGTCTCTCGTCTGCGTTCTCCAGAATCTCCGGCATTTGCCGGCGCAGGCTGGCCGGTCCTTTCCGAAAGGCGATCCCGCGCTCCAGAAGGAAAGCCCGGATCTGATGGATGACGCTGGTGCGCCGTGAGACCAGCCGCTCCCGTACCCGATGCAGAGCTTGCAGGTCGAGTTGATCTTCGGTTTTGATGGGCACGAAACGCATGTTCTCGCGCTCCACCGCCTCGGTGATCGCCTCCGCATCGCAGTAATCGTTCTTGTTCGACTTCACGAACGGCCGCACAAACTGCGCCGGAATCAATCGCACCTCGTGGCCTTGTTCGCGCAGGGCTCGGCCCAGAAAGTGTGACCCGACACCGGCCTCCATCCCAATCAACGATGAGGGCAGATTGGCGGTGTACAACAACAGTTGTTGACGAGAAAACTTCTTTCGCACTACGACTTGGCAACGGCTGCCCAGTGCGACGAGGTGGAAGGTGGTCTTGCCTATATCAATCCCGATCGACTGAATCTGTGACTTACTTTGCATGGCGATGATCCTCCGTTTGGCTTTTTGCCAGCGGCAATCATTACGCAGCTTAGCTTGCTAGGCGGCGGACCGTCTCATTATCGCCATCGCACGCAATATAAAAAGGCGCCCACTTTTGCGGTAGGTTGAGATTGTTCGCATTCGCCAACCTAGCGAAAAGGAGCGCCTTTATGAGTCAAGAGAAGTATATCGGCATGGACGTTCATCAGGCCACCATCTCGGTTGCCGTGATGGATGCTGGTGGCAAGCTGATCATGGAATGCTTGCTGGAGACCAAGGCGGCCACGATGGTTGAGTTCATCCAAGGACTGCAGGGAACTCTGTCGCTGACCTTCGAGGAAGGAACTTCAGCTGCCTGGTTACACGACCTTCTGAAACCCCACGTCAGGCGGCTGGTGGTCTGCGATCCACGAAAGAATGCCCTGTTGAAGGATGGCAGCAAGAGTGACCGGATCGACGCGCGAAAGCTGGCTGAGCTGTTACGCACCAACCAACTCAAGCCGGTCTACCACGGAGAGCATGGGATACGCACGTTGAAAGAACTGGGGCGCAGCTATCTGACCCTCACCAAAGATGTCACGCGGGTGATGAATCGGATCAAAGCCCTGTACCGCAGCTGGGCCATCCCTTGTAGCGGCACCAGCGTCTATGCCCCGCGACATCGCGCCGAATGGCTGAGCAAGATTCTAGAACCTGGAGTTCGTCTGCGAGCCCAACGGCTCTATCAGCAACTGGACGGGTTACAACCTGTGCGTCTCCAGGCGCGACTCGAACTACTGCAGGAGAGCCACAAGCATCCTGCCGTGAAATTACTTCGTCAGATTCCTTCCATCGGTCCGATTCGTGCCGCCTTGCTGGTCGCCTTGCTGCAGACGCCACACCGTTTCCGTAGCAAGCGACAACTGTGGGCCTACAGCGGTTTCGCCGTCGAGACTCACGATAGCGGCGAGTACCGCTACGTCCGAGGCAAACTGCAACGCAACCGCGAGCGCATCACGGTGCGCGGGCTGAGTGACAACTACAACAAGGATCTGAAGAATCTGTTCAAAGGTGCTGCCATCTCTGCCAGCACCCGTCCTGGCCCGCTACACGACTTCTATGTTGCCCTGATTGCCAAAGGGATGCGGCCGACGATGGCCCGTCTCACCCTGGCACGAAAGATTGTCACGATCACTTTAACCATCTGGAAGAAAGGAGTGAGTTTCGACCCCCAACAGTTGCATCGGCAAGCAGCTTGAGCTTCTCTGGTGACGAAGGCTTTCCATCTCGGGATTTTCTCGGGTGGTGGTCGCTCGGGTTCTGGAGAGCTCGGTTCGAGGGTGAGTATCAGTCAATGAGTTCGGCCCTGTGTGCTTCGGCACCGAGTCACACATTGCACCGAGTCACACATTGCACGCTATGCCCCCTCGGATAACCAGAAATAGCCATAGGCCACGAGCCTCGGATAGAACCATGGTTGACCTTGAGCACCAGTCTGGCTTGCCGCTCTTTCGAACTCGATGGCATCGCCACCATCCACTGAGGAAACTTATGAGCATGGGCAATCGGCCAAGCTTCTCCAGTGAAGCGAAACTACCGTGGGCTGGATCTCGAGACAGAAACCTCGCCCTCCGGTCGAGGCAGAACTTTTTTCTTGACATCCCTTTTTATAGAACATCCCTTTTTATAGAACTCATTGACCGCTTCGTGAACGCGCTCGGCAACGACAGCGAGCAATAGGACTCAACTGCTATAATAATAAGAGAGGCGGTTACGTTTTTCTCCTCATTCAGGTCCTCTGACCTAAGCCAGTCCATCTGAAGTCCCTCCACCTTAGGTTTTTCAGCGAGCCCAAGAGCCCGATCGTTCGACATCGGAACGCTTCTACTCGGGAGACGCGGAACTCGCCAAGAAGGGTCGCTGTTATGAGCGCAGCCAGTATTTCTCTCGATCTGCTGATCGTGCTGTTTACGATCCTGCTGCTTCGGTGGATGCTCAAGCTAAAGCCCCAGGCCGCCCGGTTGGGATCGCAAAGGATGTGCCCATCCTGCGGATTGATCACGTCCCGATTAAAGGCACGGTGCATGGAGTGTGGCAAGCCCTTTACGGCGGTGGCGTATTCGACTTCAAAGAAATGAACCGTCGCTTTTGCTCACGTCTCCCAGAACTTCTCGGCTAAGGACATCATTATGAAAAACATCAAATTTATTGTGAAAGTGAACCGAGGCGGTACTCGTGCCCCTGAATACGTGCAACGAGTTGATCCGACTCCCATCCACATGACGACCAACCGGAAGCTGGCACTGCTGATGGGGAAATTCACGGCCGAGGACGCCGCCAAATCCCTCCAAACTTCCCAGTGCCTCCCGGAGCTAGTGTCCGTACAGGTTACTGCCTAGCATTCGTGCTGAGGAGGGTTAGAGATGCTCGCCAAGTGTGCAAACGGTTCGTGTTCCGCTTCGTTTCTCCATCTCGCGGAAGGAAGGCTGTTTCGTCTAGAAACAGACGCTCCTGTGTGGTCATCCAACTCTAGGGAGACCGAGTATTTCTGGTTATGTGACCATTGCTCGGCAGGGATGACACTACGTCTGACCCAAGACGGAAGAACTATGGCAACCGGACTGGCTGAGGCACTTTGTAATGGTCCCTACGTTGCGCTCAACTCGCTGGACCGGGAGAATAGGGCATTCCTCCGCAGCGTTAGCTTTCTTCGCAGGAGCCATCCCGAAGGCTCGTGAAAATTCTTGAACGCCACGCACCGACACTGGAGAACCGGGGCTGCGCCAGCTAACTGTCGAAACATCGCCATAGCACTCATTGTCCTGGAATCAGTCAATTCTCAGTTTACGTAAACACCTGTTCGCAACAACTATCTTCGAAGCGAACCCCCGGCCAAAATCAAAACCGGAAGTCCGTCGGGGGAGCGGGCATTCGTCGTCGCTATGCACCACCCCGAAAAACGCGAACTGGCATTATAATTTCCGGCGCGAATCACGTTCCTGCAATACCCGGCGCCACTGCGTCAAAGGTCATCCAGGGACAGTCCGGGTGATCGGGGCTTGCGGGCGACCGCCGGGCGGGAAAGGAAACTTGGCCGTGTTAGCGACGAGGAAATTTGGCATCACGTGCCCGGTTTGTAAGCGATTCTGCATGCTCGGCTACATTGAAATTGAAGATACGGCCTCGGTCGGGGAGCTGCGATCCAAGCTTCTGCATCAAGGATGGAAGGGCGAATGGGCCCGCTGTGATTATCTGAGGTGTGAAGGCGAAATATTTTGTCCTTGGAATAGCGCAGTCTTCCCGCGCTAGGCCGGACTCCGGCTCGGCCTTTCGAGGGCTCTTCGAAGCTGCTTTCATGACTGGCACCTGGCTTGCCGTTCTGAACCGCGAAGTCGTTGCCTGCACCCGCTGCCCGCGCCTCGTTGCCTATCGGGAGCAGGTCGCGCGCGAGAAGCGGTGCGCCTACCGCGATTGCGAGTACTGGGGCAAGCCCGTGCCGGGCTTCGGCGATCTCCGCGCGCGCGTACTGATCATGGGGCTGGCTCCCGGGGCGCACGGCTCGAACCGCACTGGACGCCCGTTCACCGGAGACGCCTCTGGAAATTTCATGTATCCCGTGCTGCACGAGACGGGATTTGCCAGCCAGCCCACGGCCACCGACCGTAATGACGGCATGAAGTTAAAGGATCTGTATATTACGGCCGCCGTCCGTTGCGCTCCGCCGGACAACAGCCCGTTACCGCAGGAACTCACCGCATGTTCCAGCTTTCTGGACCGCGAGCTGGCAGGATTAGAAGACGTAAAGGTCGTGGTCGCCCTGGGGAAGATCGGCTTCGACGCGTACTTGAACTACCTGAAGCGTCAGGGAGTGCTCGCGAGCAAGACGCCCTATATCTTCAAGCATGGCGCCAGCTACCGGATGCCTGACGGTAAGGTGTTACTCGCGTCGTACCATCCCTCGAACCAGAACACGCAGACCGGCAAGCTTACCCGCAGGATGTTCGTAGACGTTTTTCAAGAAGCGGCAAGAATTGCCGATAGAGAACCTGAGGCGCCGCTTGTGCCGGATCGTCCGCCCTTCCCCCGCTAGGGGGTATAGCCGAAAAAGCTTGGGCACGGACCGGGGCGGCGCCGCTTTCTTGTGCGGCGCGGGCGGCCCTGCCCGCGAAACTCTGTTCCTAGTTGGCATCTCCAGGCTAGCACTCTGCTGGTGACACCGCCTGCTCTAGCCGACACCATTGCTGCCGCCAGCACGCGGGCGGGGGCGCCCGCGCCACACCAGCCTACTTCAGTTTTGTCACCGTCACCTCAAGCTGAAACTGGCGCTTGGAATTGGGATCGTCCACACTGCCCACAACCATCGGCTTGCCCGGCAGGACCAGCGTGCTGGCGTTGATGTTGAATTGCCGGATTACCGGGCGCGACTCGTGACCCGTTCCTTGATCTGGGATCGCAAAGTTGCTGATATCGGCGCGGACCGACAACGGTATGCCATCGGGGCGCTCTCCAATCCTGCACCAGATCCTCGTGCCGACGTCCATGTACTGAAACTGCCCCTGTCCTGACTCGACGGGGACGCGCGTGCCGATTTTGATTTCGTTGCCATCGTCGGCGTTCAGGTTGAGCGAATACTGCCGCGTGTTGATCTTCTTGCCGTCTTCCAGTTCGTTGACAGAGAAGTCGAGACGGTAGGCATGCACCGGCTTCTCTCGTTCGGAAGCAGCAGCAGATTCAATATTCTGCTTTGTTTCTGCCTTTGCCTTCTCGTACGTGGCCTGCGCCGCATCCTGCGCATACCCCGCTACTCCCCAACAAGTCATGAATCCCAGAATCGCAATTGTCCAAATTGCTATTGTCTTGCGCATGGTCCGTCTCCTTGAGTTCTTATCTTTGTGTCGTGCCGTTATTCTGTTCGTCCGCATCCACGCCCCGGTTGCCAGATAGAAACGCCTTCATCTCTTCGAGTTGATCCTGCCTTAGCGCCTCGGTTCTGGCCCGAGCGATCAGCACCGCTTGTTCCGGATATTCGGCAACATAGGCCTGCAGAAGCTTCTCCTGCTCACTCAGAGGCTGGGGCGACGGGAATTGGTCGAGCTTGGGATTGCTGGCGATCACGACGTTGGATCGAGGACGACGTGCGGCTGCTCTTCGTATCGCCCCGCGCTCTTGGAGGTGAACCTGGTTCCCCTCACCTTTCGACACCACTTGCGTCGCTGGCGCCTTGCCCGTTCCTGTCGCGGCCGAAGGATGATTCGCCACAACCAGATGTGGCGGCCTGCCCGATCTCCAAGCCAGTGTCACCGCCACAATGACCATCGCCGCCAACGCGGCCATCACGCTCCAGCGCCACCACGCGCGATCCGGAACCCGTATCCGCTCGGAGCGCAGGTTCGCCAGGACTCGGTCTTCGAGTCCTTCCCTCGGTTCCACAGCCGCGTATTTTGCCAGCGCTGCGTCCAATACGCGATCGAGTTCGTCTTGCTTCCCGTTTGCCATGATTTCCACCTACTTCCTGACAATCCGTCCCGCCAACTTCTCCCGCAGTATCTGCCGCGCCCGGAAGACTCGCGATCGCACCGCCGCTTCGTTGATGCCCAGCGTCGCGGCGACTTCTCTGGGCGACATTTCTTCGATGGTCGATAAAATCAATGGCTCGCGAAGTCTTTCGGGCAGTGCCGCGATCATGCGCTCGAGTGCCACACTGACCTGAGCGCCCTGCACGGTCTCATCGGCGGGAGCGTCGGAAGAAGCCACTTCCATGATTGGCTTCTCAGGATCCTCCAAGGGAATTTCCCGGGTCCGCCCGCGCTGCCTGCTTCGGTCTACGGCGACGCGCCACGCGATTCGCGCCAGCCACGTCTTCTGGTTTTCCACGGCCGCGAGTTTCGAACTATAGCGCAGCACTCGCACAAAGGTTTCCTGCGTAGCGTCTTCGGCGTCGTGATGGCGGCGCAGCACGGCATAGGCGATGCGGTAGACCAGCCGTGAGTGTTCCCGAACCAGCGCCTCAAGCATCTCGTTGCTGCGATCAACCCGACTGCGCTCGATCGTCGCCGTGCCGCTCAGGATCGCCTCTCCCGCCACCACTCGTCTGCCCTCAGTCATGAAGACCGTCCAGAGACCGGTTTTGTTCAGGAATCTTCTTGGAGGGAGAACGTCCGTAGAGGTATTGCTTGCAGATATCAAGAAAAGTCTGTCATTCCGAGAGCCTTGCTTTTGGCGCGAGGAATCTGCTGTTCTGCTGACAAGCCGGAGCAGATTCCCTTCGGCTGCGCTCAGGGCAGGCTCTCGCTCCGCTCGGAATGACAAACTAGGTGGGATCTGTTTTGACAAGGTGAAAACTGAGCACTGGCAACGAAGTCTTAGAACCCGACCATGACCGGTTCCTGCTCCAGCTGCACGCCCCAGATTTCCGCGACACGCTGCTGGATCTGCTCTTTCAAAGCCAGGACTTCGGCGGCAGTGGCTCCTCCGCGATTCACAATAGCCAATGCATGCTTGCTCGAAATGCCGACGTGGCCAAAGCCGTAACCGCGGGCGAACCCGGAATGCTCCACCAGCCACGCCGCCGAGACTTTCTTGCTCTTCTCCAGTGCGGGATAGCTAGGCAGGATCAATCCCTTGGCCGCGGCTCGCTTCTGCAAGTCTCCATGCTGCTCTGGGGAAATCACGGGATTCTTGAAGAACGATCCCGCGCTCTGGCAATCCGGATCGCCCGCAACAATCAGCATCCCCTTCAGCGCGCGGATATGCCGCACCGCCTCGCGAGTCTCAGCGAGATTGGGCGAGGTCTCGCGGCCTTCGAAGTGCCGTTTCAAGTCCGCATAGCTGATGCGAGGCTCGCCGCCGGGCGCGAGTGAGTAGGCAACGCGCAGAATAATGAACCGGCCGCGCTCCGTCGTATTGAAAATGCTGGAGCGGTAGGTGAAGCCGCAGGCTTCCCGGCACAGCTGGCGCACCTGGCCGTCTTTCAGATCGAGCACCTCGACCGACTCGATTGTCTCCGACACTTCCTGGCCGTAGGCGCCTACATTCTGTACCGGCGTGCCCCCCACGCTGCCCGGGATTCCACTCAGGCACTCGACGCCCGCGCACTGCGCCATAACCGCGTGCGACACGAAACGGTCCCAGGACTCGCCCGCGCCGACATCGAACAGAGCTTTGCCATCGATGTCGCCCGAGCGGCGCTCGATGCCGGATATCGCGACCTTCAAGGCTAGGCCGGGCCAGCCGCTATCGGCCACGAGCAGGTTACTGCCGCCTCCCAGAACAAAGAGAGAGAGATTCCTCGACCGTCCGAATGCGACTGCCTCCTGTACCTCGGCAATCGACGTTGCTTCCACGAAGAAACGGGCGGGCCCTCCTACCCGGAGGGTGGTCAGGGGTGCCAATGGAACATTTTCCTGAAGCAGCATTGGTGTCGCATTGAATATACAGCCGCCGGTCGTAGAGACGTTGCTTGCAACGTTTCCCGGCCCGACCGCCATCTCACGCTACAATAGAGTCACACCACAAGAGGAATAGACTGACATGCCAATGTATCCCGAAATTATGGTCGTCCCCATGCGCGAGGAACTGACTCGCCTGGGGATTGAAGAACTCCGTACCCCCGAAGAAGTGGATCAGGCGCTGAAGAACCGTCCGGGCACGACGATGGTGGTCGTGAACTCGATTTGCGGATGCGCCGCCGGACGCATGCGGCCCGCGGTCCGCATGGCGCTGCAGAATTCCATTCGGCCTGACCATGCCTACTCCGTATTCGCCGGGCAAGAAAAGGAAGCTACTGACCGCGCCCGCAGCTACTTTACGGGATACCCGCCATCCTCTCCCTCAATCGCGATTCTGCGCGATGGCCAACTCGCCTTCATGATGCCGCGCCGCGACATTGAATCGCGCGAAGCTCCGGCCATTGCCGTAGACCTGAGGGCGGCCTTCGATCGCTTTTGCGCCAAGCCGGCAGAAGTGTAGATAGAGTCTTTGTCATTCCGAGAAGCCGAAGGCGACGAGGGATCTGCTGTCTGCCGGCGAAAAGCAGATTCCTCGCTTCGCTCGGAATGACAATATCTCTGGGATTACTTCGACAAGTTTTTGGGATTACTTCTTTTTCGCCGCGCTGACTATGAACGCCTTCACCACGATCGCGTTCGGCTGCACGCCCACGGGAATCAGGGTCAGCAGCGAGTACTCCGTCGGCTCCAGTTTCCTCGCCTTGCGCTTCTGGATCACGGTCACATCCCCCGATTGGGTGTCGAGCACCAACAGATAGTTCTGATCCGGTGTCAGCGCAAGCCCATCAGGACGGCTTCCCACGGTGAGCGTGGCTATGCGCCTGCCCATATCAATGTCATAGACCGCGACGCTGTTCGAGCCGAAGTTTGTTACATAGAGCCGAGAGTTGTCGAGCGTGACAACGCCGCGGGACGGATGCTGCCCGATCTCCATGCTACTGCCCACTTCGTCGTTTCCAGTCTCGATGATCGAAATGCTGTCAGAGTCGAAGTTGCACACCATCAGCTCGCCGCCGTCTGGTTTCAGCGCCAGTCCCATCGGGGTGCGGCCTACATCCAGCAGCGCCATAAGGCGGTCCGTCTTCTGAGTACCGTTCTGCAGGGCAATCGATGCGACCTGAGAGGAGCCGGAGCAGGCCACGAAAGCCTTGCTCGAGTCCGGCAGGATCGCGATTTCTTCGGGTTGGTGGCAGACGGGCAGCGTCGCGCGGACGCGTAGGAACCTCGTGTCGATCAGGGAGACGGTGTTGTCGCCGCGATTGCTGACGACGATGGTCGACCCGTCCGGCGAAACCCGCGCCAGCCCCGGCGACGCGCCGACACGTACGTTGCCGATCACCAGCCGTTTCTCGAGATCAATCACGCTCACGTTGGACGAGCCCGAGTTGGCCACGTAGGCGCGCTTGCCGTCTTCTGCAACGGCGATGAAGTACGGCCGGCCGTGGACTCCGATCGTCGCCACGACCGTGTTCGTCTCGGCGTCGATCACGCTGACATTGTTCGAGCCACTGTTGACGGCGTAGATTTCATTCTTCTTGCTGTTGGCCGCGATCCCCGTGGGCTCGCTGCCGACCGGGATGGTCTTCGCCAGCGCAAACGTACGCAGGTCAATCACGCTGACCGTGTTGCTCCTGCCGTTGGTAACGTAGGCATACTCGCGGTAGGCGGGCCCGTAGTCCGGCAGAGCCTGCTCGCGGAAGTACCACCAGCCGAGTCCGGCGAGAATCGGGATCAGTACAGCGATGAAGAGGAGCTTTTTCAAGGTGACGTCTGTTTAAGAGAAGAAGAAAGATTAGCAGAACTGGAGTGCGGGTGCGCCGTCCTCATCTCTGCGCTTTTTGCACACGCGGAGGATTCTATTTGGGCTCAATTACCTTCAGACCCTTAACTTGATGGAAGTGACGTTTGTTAAAAGTCGCGACGATACTTCCACGTTCCATAGCTGTGGCAGCGACGATGATGTCATAGTAGCCAATCATCCTCCCGGCGGCTTCCAACATGGCCCAGATGCGAGCGTGCTCAAATGCGGTCGCCTCCGTGTAGGGAATTATAGGCAGCCCTTCCAGAATGGCTCGAATATAGCGCTCGCGCTTGGCTTTGTGCGCCGCTGTCGACCGCTCCACGCCATGCCACAATTCCGCAGCGGTGATGGCCGCAACCTCGAATCGCTCATTGGCCAGATCAGACATCCAGGTCGCGAGGTCGAGGGTTCCTTTCTCGCCCCGAATGATGACATCGGCATCAAGAATTATCGCCATCGGTCGGCCGGGGCTTTCAGACTTTTGCGGGCCGCTTTCAGATCGCGATTCCAGGCGATGGCCACATCCGTAGGCAATTCCACCCTACGCAGAATCTCCGCTAAGTCGCGGCCGTAACAGATCTTCTCCCCGTCCGGTACGAGGCGGGCAACGGGCGAGCCATTCTTGAGCAGAACAAACGTGACATTCTGATAGTGCGCGCGGTTCACGCAATCGGCAAAATTGCGTGCGGCCTCCGTGACCGAAATGACCGTTTTCTTCATAAAATCAGATTATCAGATTATGCGGAATAAAACTAGTTTATGAGGATTGAGCTCCGGATTCAAACGGGCTTTCAATTCCGCGGAACAAGCAAGACCAACAGAGGTTTCGAGATCAACGATTCTGGTACAAACGGAGGTCTCACTGGACTTATTCTGCTGCCCGGACCGGGCTACCGCGGTCAACAAAGCGGTGGCGGATAGAACGCTAAGAAGCTTGCCCTGGGCGCGATTCATAGGACGATCTCGGCTTGTTGACGATTTGAATCTACTTGGTGAGTGCCACGGGTTCCCGCACTCCAATCGCCGGCACGGTCCGTCCCACCACCGCGGCGATCTGGCGCACCTGCACCATCAGTTCGTCGAACTGATCGGGGAACAGCGACTGTGGGCCGTCGGAGAGGGCCTCGTCAGGCTTGTGATGCACTTCTACTATCAATCCATCTGCTCCAACAGCTACCGCCGCCCGGGACAATGGCGTCACTTTGTTGCGCTTGCCCGTGCCGTGGCTGGGATCCACAAGGATCGGCAGATGGCTCAGGCGCTGGACTGCGGGCACTACGCTCAGATCGAGCGTATTGCGCGTGTGGTCGGCGAAGGTCCGCACGCCGCGTTCGCACAGCGCTACGTTGTAGTTGCCCTCGCTCAGAATGTATTCGGCGGCCATCAGGAATTCTTCCAGCGTCGCTGACATGCCGCGCTTGAGCAGCACGGGCTTGCGGGCGCGTCCGGCGCGCTTCAGCAAAGAAAAATTCTGCATGTTGCGCGCGCCAATCTGGATCACGTCGGCATACTCTTCCACCAAGTCGAGCGACTCGTGGTCGATGGCTTCCGTGATGATCTTCATGCCAAACTGCTGGCGGATTTCCGCCATGATCTGCAAGCCTTCCTCGGCCAGTCCTTGAAAAGAGTAAGGCGAGGTGCGCGGCTTGTAAGCGCCACCGCGGAAAAACTGCGCCCCCGCGCGACAGACGCGCTCGGCGACAGTGAACGCCTGCTCGCGATTCTCGATGGCGCAGGGCCCTGCGACAATGGCTAGTCCCGGCCCGCCGATTGTGGCAGCGGTTCCCGGGAAACGAATGACCGTGTTGTCCTGCTTGATATCGCGGCTGACCAGTTTGTAGGGCTTCGAGACCTTGATAACTTCCTGCACGCCGGGCATCTCTTCCAGTGTGCCCTGCTCGACTTCGCCCTTGTTGCCGGTGATGCCGATGGCGGTACGTTGCGCGCCCGGCATGGAATGTGCGCGATACCCCAGCTTTTCAATTTTCTGGCATACGGCGCGGACCTGCTCTTCGGTGGCTTGCGCCTGCATGACGACTAACATAAATTCACCCTAGGGAAGAACCATGTGAAGACAGCCGCTCTCGGGAGAGACGTTGCAACGTCTCTACGGGTGCCCTCCAAGTCTACCGTTCCCCACACCTGCATCGCAAATGAGGCACGTCTGGTGAATCCATGGAGCTTGGGGACGCATCCAAGACAAAGTATCCAGAGTTCCTCAGCAAGAATCCCCAGGAGCGTTCTTCATGAAAGCAGCAGTCGTTCCCTCCGTTAACGGCCAGTGGGAAGTAAGAGAGTGGCAGACACCCAAGGCCGGTCCCAATCAAGTCGTCATCAAAATCCACGCCAGCGGGCTTTGCTATACCGATGTGCATTTGACGCACGGCCTGTTCGCCCTCCAATTCCCACGCGTGCTGGGCCACGAGCCCGTGGGAGAAATCGTCGAAGTCGGCCCCGGCGTTACATCGCGCCAAGTCGGAGACCGTGTCGGCGTCGGTTGGGTGCAACGCGGCTGCGGACGCTGCGAGTGGTGCCTGCGCGGCAAGAAAGAATTGTGTCAGAACAACATCTCCACCGGCATCTCGACTCAGGGCAGCCACGCCGAGTACATGCTCGCCTTCGCCGATGCGACCATGCTCATCCCCGACGCGCTCAGCTACGAACAAGCCGCTCCCATTTTCTGCGCCGGATACACCGTGTGGAGCGGGCTGCGTCTTGCCGATCCCAAGCCGCACGAGCGCGTGGCGGTGGTGGGCATCGGAGGACTTGGCCACCTGGCGCTGCAATATTCCAAGGCGTCCGGGTTCGAGACCATCGCCGTCACGCAATCGAAAGACAAAGAGAAAATGATTCGCGATCTGGGTGCGGACGAAGTTGTCGCCAACGGTGAGGAGTTGATGGCTGCCGGCGGCGCCGACGTGCTGCTCGCGACCTCGAACTCCTGGGCCGCGACCTCTGAAGCCGCCAAGGGCATGCGCCCCGACGGCCGTGTCATCCTGATGGGCGTGGGCCCAGAGCCGCTGAACTATACGCCTGAGCTCATGTTTAAGCGCGTCCGCCTGATCGGATCGAGCCAGAACGGTCCGGAGTATCTCTATGAAGCTCTCGACTACGCCGCGAAGGGCAAAGTGAAGGTAGTCGCCGAAACCTATAAGCTCGACCAAATTGGCAAGGCCTATGATCGCGTGGCCAATGGCAAAGTGCGCTTCCGGGCAGTGATCACCATGAACTAAGTGTCGCGTGGGGACGGGCGCCTCGCCCGTCCCGCCGACCGTCGGGGCGATGCTCTGGTTATACTTCTGCCATGCCCCGCTCCATGGCGCGCGAACAGGACATTCTCAAGCGGCCCGCGCCAAAGCGCCCGCCCCGCCTGACTTCCCGCCGCATCGGCATTCACACCTCCTCCGCGGGAGGGGTGCAGAATGCCGCGGAGCGGGCCTATCGCCTGGGCTGCAATACATTTCAGATTTTTTCTTCCAGCCCGCGCCAGTGGGCTCCGTATGAACTTGGCGAACTGCAGTGCGCCGAGATGAACCGCCTGCGAGCCAGGTACGATCTGAAACCTCTGGTGATTCACACCAACTACCTGGTGAACCTCGCCAGCTCGAATGAGCTCTTTCTGCAGAAGTCAATGGAGGCATTCCGGGGCGAGGTGGAACGGGCGCTTTCCCTGTGCGCAGAATACATAGTCTTGCATCCCGGCTCCTTTCGCGGCGCCGACCGCGAGCAAGGGCTGCTGCGCACCGCTGCTGCCATCGCCGCATCCACGCAGGGGCTCGATCTTGCTAAGGGAGGCCTGACCATCCTGATCGAGAACACCGCCGGAGCCGAGTTCTCTCTGGGAGGAAGCTTCGAGCAAGTCGCGGAAGTTCTGGAGCGCCTGTGCGGAGTCGTTCCCGTCGGCGCCTGCATCGATACCTGCCACGCGCACGTGGCCGGATACGACATCGTCAGCGAGGAGGGTATCTACCGGACCTTGCAGCATCTCGATGCGACAATTGGACCGAACAACGTCAAGGTCTGGCACTGCAACGACGCCAAAGCCGCGCGCGGCTCGAAACTTGACCGACATCAGCACATCGGAAAGGGAACCATCGGCAAAGAAACGTTTCGCACCCTGCTCAGCGATATTCGCCTGGCCCAGGCCGCCTTCATTGCGGAGACGCCGATCGACCAACCGGGAGATGACCGGAGGAACGTCGACGCGCTGAAGAAACTTGTCGTAGAGGCGTAGCTCGCTACGTCTCCGCCGGTGGCACCGCGAATGACGGCGAGAGAGACGTTGCAAGCAACGTCTTTACGGGCGTCCGTTGTAGAATCTAGGTTTCAACTTTTGAACAAGTTCCCTTATGCCGCAGGAAGAAAAATCTGACGCCACCGTGACTGACGCCGAACGTCCCAACCCGGAGCGCAACGACGAGCGCTACGATGCCCAGCGCGTCGAAACCAAGTGGTTCGAGCGCTGGCAGCAGAATACCTCGCTCTACGCTGCCGAGCCCGATTCGACCAAGAAAAAATACTATGTGCTCGAAATGCTGCCCTATCCCTCGGGCGCGCTGCACATGGGACACGTGCGCAACTACTCCATCGGCGACGCGCTGGCCCGCTACATGTGGATGAACGGTTACAACGTTCTCCATCCCATGGGCTGGGATTCTTTCGGCCTGCCCGCGGAAAATGCGGCCATCCAGAACAACACGCCGCCGCGCCAGTGGACGCTCGGGAACATCGCCAACATGAAGGCGCAAATGAAGCGCCTCGGCTTCGCCTACGACTGGTCGCGCGAGGTCACCACCTGCCTGCCGGAATACTACCGCTGGAACCAGTGGTTCTTCCTCAAGCTCTTCGAGCAAGGACTGGCTTATCGCAAGAAGAGCAAAGTGAACTGGTGCCCGAAGTGCGCAACCGTGCTCGCGAATGAACAGGTCGTCAACGGCTGCTGTTGGCGCCACGAAGATACCGTGGTTGGGCAGCGCGAACTGGAGCAGTGGTTCGTGCGCACCACAAAGTATGCGGACGAATTGCTCAGCGGATTGGACAAGCTGGAAGGCTGGCCCGACAAAGTCCGCACCATGCAACGCAACTGGATCGGCCGCAGTGAAGGCACGCTGGTCGATTTCAAACTCGATTACGCGGAGAACCACACTGGATTCGGGCCCGCGGGCGCGACCATCAGCGTTTTTACCACGCGCGTCGACACGATCTTCGGCGCGACCTCGGTGCAGCTTGCGCCTGAGCATCCCATCGTCAAGGATCTAGCGGCGGCCAACCCCGATCTCCGTGCGAAGGTCGATCAGCTTATTGCCGAGCAACGCAATGCCAGAGAGACCGGAGACATCGGCGAGATTGAAAAGCACGGCGTTCCCACCGGCCGCTACGCCATCAACCCGTTCAACGGCGAGAAGGTGCCCGTCTGGGTGGCGAACTATATCTTGATGGACTATGGCACCGGCGCCATCATGAGCGTGCCCGCGCATGACGAGCGCGACTACGAATTCGCCAAGAAGTACAAGCTCGAAATCCGCCTGGTGATCTTGCCGATTTCGAACGATCCCGAGGAGACCGTTGCCGAACCTCCGCTTCCATTCGTTGGGCACGAAGGCATGCTGATCAACTCCGGGCGATACAGCGGTTTGGCGTGCGAGGAAGCGATCAGAAAGATGTCCGCGTACGCCGAGGAGCAGAATTTCGGCAAAGCCACCGTTACGTATCGCCTGAAAGATTGGGGAATCTCGCGCCAGCGCTACTGGGGCACGCCGATCCCGATGCTCTATTGCGAGAAGGACGGCATCGTCCCCGTGCCCGAAAAAGATTTGCCGGTGATCTTGCCCGAGAATGTCAACATCACGTTGACCGGCGGGTCACCGCTCGGCAGAGTGCCGGAATTCGTCAATGCCACGTGTCCGAAGTGCGGCGGCCCGGCGCACCGCGAGACCGACACCATGGACACGTTCGTCGATTCGTCGTGGTATTTTTATCGCTACACCGACGCGCGCAACGATCGCGCGCCCTTCGATGGCAAGACCGCACAATACTGGTTCCCGATCGATCAATACATTGGCGGCGTCGAGCACGCCATCCTGCACTTGATCTACTCGCGCTTCTGGACCAAGTTCATGCGCGACCTGGGCATGATCACCAACGACGAACCTGCCGATCGTTTGTTCACGCAGGGCATGGTGATTAAAGAGGGCGCCAAGATGTCGAAGAGCCTGGGCAACGTGGTCTCGCCCGATGAGATGGTCGCGCGGTACGGAGCCGACGCCGCGCGCCTCTACAGTTTGTTTGCCGCGCCGCCCGACCGCGATCTCGACTGGCAGGATTCCGGCATCGAAGGCATTCGCAAGTTTTTGGGCCGCGTGTACCGGTTCGTGGTGAAAAACACATCTGTAGAGACGTTGCAAGCAACGTCTCTACGGCCGGAAGCGCGCGCCATTCAGCGCAAGGTGCACCAGACGATCAAGCGCGTCAGTGACGATTTTCAGGGACGCTGGCACTTCAACACGTGCATCTCGGCGATCATGGAATTGGTGAACATGTTGTACGGCGCGGAAGAAGCTATTGCCCAGAATGCGGTCCCGAAGCCTTTCTTGGCCGATGTACAGCGCAACCTTGTCTTGTTGCTCGCGCCCTTCGCGCCCTATCTCGCCCACGAACTCTGGGAAATGCTTGGCGAAAAGGGAAACCTTCTCAAGGCTCCGTGGCCGAAGTACGACGCAGCGCTGGCCAAGGAAGAGGAAATCGAGATTCCGGTACAGATCAACGGCAAGCTGCGCAGCCGTGTCGTCGTGTCCACAGGCGCCACAGAAGAAACCGTTCTCGAACGAGCGCTCGCCGACGAGAAAGTGCAGGCGGCGATCGCCGGCAGGCAGATCGTGAAGAAGATCTATGTTCCCGGCAAACTCGTCAACATCGTGGTGAAGTAGAGTCCTCTTCTTGTCATTCGGAGGAGCGGAGCGACGAGGAATCCGCTGTTTGCCGGCGCCGGCGGAAAAGCAGATTCCTCGCTTCGCTCGGAATGACACGAGCCTTGTGCTGCCACCATGGGTTATCCTGAGCCTGCATGCCCATTTCCCCCACCGCCGAAGGCTTCCGCGCCGTGTTCCGGCGGCCTACGCTCACGCTGGCGGAAATCATCTGGCGCTGGAGTGCCGGCGCAACCGCCGCCGCCTTGTTCGGATTCGGTCTCTTCGAATACCTCGACACGCTGCCGGTGACGAACCGGGAACTGCTTTTTCTACGCACGCGCCATCCCTACCTTGTCGCGGAGGCGATCGCTCACATTCTTCGTGGAAGTCTGAACCGCGCCGTGATGGCCACGCTGGTTGGGGCATTGATGCTCTCCGTCCTGTGGATCATCGCCGCTTCTGTAGGCCGGATCGCCACCGTGCGCGCCCTGCTCGTTTATTTCCGTAGAGACGTTGCTGGCAACGTCTCTGCTGGTAGCACCGCAAACGCTGGAGAGAGAGACGTTGCCAGCAACGTCTCTACGAATGTTGAGAATGCGCCATTCCCCGCGTTACTCCGCCTCAATTTCCTGCGCGCCGCGGTGGCACTGGCCGCTGTCTTCGGATTCGTGGGTGCAGTGATCCTGGCCGGCTTCGCCTCGCCCGACGTCCATCCTCGACCCGGACTCGCCTTTTCTCTCTTTCTGCCCATGGGAGGACTGATCTGCTATGTGTGGTGGGCGCTGAACTGGTTGTTGTCGCTGGCGGGCATGTTCGCCGTGCGGGATGGCGAGGACACCGTGGGTGCGATCGCTGCCGCTACGGCTCTCTGCCGCGAACGCACCGGCGCTGTTTTCGCGGTTACCACCTGGACGGGCCTCGCGCATGTGGTCGCGTTTGTCGGCGCCAGCATCGTCGCCTCGATTCCGCTGGGCTTCGCGGGCGTCGTCCCGTGGCGGCTGGTTGTTGCGGCAGACATTCTCGTGACCCTGGCTTATTTCGCGGTCGCCGATTGGTTGTACATGGTGCGGCTGGCCGGATACGTTTGCATCGCGGAAACGCCGCAGGCATTGTTGGCGCCGCTGCCGCCCGGGCCGCTGCCCAGGCAGACGCCGCCGGTCCGCACGACTATCGACCGGGACGAACTGATTCTGAGCGACGTGCCAAATCTCGCCGTAGAGACGTAGCTTGCTACGTCTCTGCCTGCGGCATTTCGGACGATGGCGAGAGAGACGTTGCGAGCAACGTCTCTACGAAACGATCTGGCGATTCCCTTTACACTGTCTGCCCGAATCTGAGAAACTCATGCGTGGAAACCCAATCCCCGCACAACCAGTCTTCCCTCGGCCAGAGCATCGTTATCCTTGATTTTGGTGCGCAGTATACGCAGCTCATCGCGCGTCGCATCCGCGAACAGAATGTCTTTTCCGTCGTGCTGCCCTGCACGGCTAAGCTCGATGAGGTCAAAAGTTACGCGCCCGCCGGGATCGTGCTCTCGGGAGCGCCCTGGTCGGTCTACGACAAGGACGCTCCGCCCGCCGACGCGCGCGTCTTCGAGCTGGGCGTGCCCGTGCTCGGCATCTGTTATGGACTGCAGTTCATGGTGCACACCCTCGGGGGCAAAGTCCGCCCAGCCGACAAGCGTGAGTACGGCCCTGCCGAAATCGATGTGGTTTCAGATTCCATTCTGTTTCAGGGACTGGCCAAGAAACTTGCGGTCTGGATGTCGCACGGCGACGAAGCGCTCGAACTGCCGCCCGGCTTCGAGTTGATGGCCAAGACTCATTACGCGGTGGCCGGCATTCAGAACAAAGCCAAGAAATGGTACGCGGTCCAGTTCCATCCGGAAGTCCATCACACGCCGCAAGGCACGCAGATGCTGCGGAACTTCATCTTTGAGATCTGCGGTGCCAAGCCCACATGGACGCCGCAGCGCTTCATCGATTCGACCGTCGCGCAGGTGAAGGAGCAAGTCGGGAGTGGGCGCGCCATCTGTGCGCTCTCCGGCGGAGTAGATTCGTCGGTTGCTGCGGTTTTAGTTGATCGCGCGCTGCGTGACTCCAAGGGCAAGTCACGCCTGACGTGCGTTTTCGTGAACAACGGCGTGTTGCGCAAAAACGAATTCGAAAAAGTACAGAAGACGCTGCGCGACAAGCTCGGACTTCAGCTCGATGCCGTCGATGCGACCGATCGCTTCCTCGGCAAACTTGCAGGCGTCAGCGATCCCGAGAAGAAACGCAAGATCATCGGCAACGAGTTCATCAAAGTCTTCGAGAAAGAAGCCCGCCGCATCGAGAAGAACGAAGGCAAGGTCAAGTGGCTGGTGCAGGGCACACTCTATCCCGACGTGATCGAGTCGCGGTCGGTGCGTGGGCCGTCGCAGGTCATCAAGTCGCACCACAACGTTGGCGGCCTGCCCGAAAAGATGAAGCTCAAGCTGATCGAGCCGCTGAAGGATTTGTTCAAGGACGAAGTCCGCAAAATCGGCCGCGACCTCGGCATGCCCGAAGAAATCCTGCAGCGTCAGCCCTTCCCCGGCCCCGGCCTTGCGGTGCGAGTGCTGGGAGAAGTCACGCCCGAGCGCCTGGCGCTGCTGCGCGAGTGCGACGATATCGTGGTCAGCGAGATCAAAGAGGCCGGCCTCTATACGAAAATCTGGCAGTCGTTCGCCGTGCTCCTGCCGGTGATGTCGGTTGGCGTCATGGGCGACATGCGCACCTACGCCTACGCCTGCGCGATTCGTGCCGTCAACTCCGAAGACGGCATGACCGCCGACTGGGTCCCACTGCCGCAGGAAGTGCTGAAGACGATCTCCACGCGAATCGTGAATGAAGTCAAGGGCGTGAACCGCGTGGTGTATGACATCACGTCGAAGCCGCCGGGGACGATTGAGTGGGAGTGAAACGAGCTCTTAGCTTTTAGCTCCTAGCTTTTAGCTAAACCAAGAATCTTGTGGGGCGTGCGCCCTCGGCTGTCCGCCGAGCGGAGTTCGGTGAGGTTTGTGGGGGAAGCTCCTGTCCGCGACATGCCTTGCGCTGGCGCGATTCGGGAAGGGCACGAGTTACACTCGTGCCGCAAACACCGCCTCAGAGAGAACGGGCTTAAGCCGCTGCGGTATGCCGTGGCAGCGAACCTCAGAGGGCTGAAGCCCTATTCTTTAGCGGAGCTTCTCGGCACGACTCGAAGTTGTGCCCTTCCCGGGGTACTTTGCCCAGGAACTGCCGGATGTCCTGCGCTTTCCGGGGCCCTTCATTTGTCCCGGTGCACAGTCTCCATCGAAAATGCGGGCAGGCAAACCGCGATGTATTCGGCTCCGCCTTCCTGTGGAGTGGAGTAGCGCACCCACTCGCCGGCATGGGCAATGACGGCCTGACCCGCGCTGACGTCGAGTGACCCCTCCTTGTGCTCAACCCGCAGCATCCCTTTCAGCACGATGGTGAACTCGTCGAACTCGGGAGTCTGGCCGGGCTCGAGCCATCCTTGCGGGCTGCGCATGTGGGCGACGCTGGCCGCCGAGGTCTTGGAGTTGACGCGGCCGATGTATTCGTCGATGAGTTTGGGCTTGTTGCCGGCGGCTTGAATTCGCGTGGGCTGTGGGATGAGCGTGGGCATTGGTTCGGCTTCCGGTTTGCGGTAGAGTCGAGTCCGGAGATAAGAGTACAACAAAAGCTTTTACCGCAGAGGTCGCGAACAATTGGAGAGTGCGCTAACCATCGCAAAAAATCTGTGGAAAACCGGAGGAGTTGATCTCCGGTCTTCCACATGGGTCTTATGGGCACGGATACGGTGTACCCGGAGTCGGCGGCGTACCCGGGATTGTAGTCGGCGGTCCCGGTATACCATCCGGCCCGGGCACTCCGGGTATGACCGTGTCAGGAGTCCCGGGCGTACCCGGCGTGTAGCAGATTCCATGATCCGTGTTTGGCGGTAGCGGCGGCGCCACCGGGCGCCTCGCGGTTGGCTGCACGGCTACGGGCTGCTGTTCGGATTCTCGAACCGCATTACCGACCTGAGGTTCTTGCAGAGACAGTGGCTGCTGCAGCACCATCTCGACGGGCGTTCCCACATCGAGGAAAAAATTGTGAGAACTGGCGAACAGCACGAGCGACGCCACCATCCCGATGGCGCCCCCGACCGCGGCGCCGATGACCGTATCTTTTCCCTTGTCGGGAGGAACGGTGAGGCTAGACGAAAGGCATCCTGGCGGTGGTCCGGTACAGCCGGGCGGAAGCGTGTTAGTGATGGTGCTTGGTTGCGAACTGGCGACGGAGTGGCCGATCAATGCTCCGAGGCCCGCACCGGCCGCCGGCAGGGCGAACATCCCGATGAACCGGCCCTGGCCCGGATCTTTAAAGGCGTACCCTTCGTCGCTCTCTAGGGTTACAGGCCCGGAGATAGTCGCGACATAGCCTTCCGGGAAGGTGATCGACATGGATTGAAGATGAAGTTCCGCGCGTCCTCTTTTCTGTTGGAGCTTGTCGACTGTACCTTGCACAAATGTGCCCGGCGGAATCACTACCTGGTTGCCGGAATTGACGGGAGAAGTGATCTGGGCATAGATGTCGTCTCCGCGACGCATGGACCTGCTCTGAATATCGTGAGTGAGCACGAGGGCAATTCTGGTTCCGGGTGGAAGCGTTACGGTGAATGATTCGGGCGTGGCCGGAGCCTGTATGTTGCTCTGCGGATCCGGCGGTGAGGGTGGTTGTGGTTGAGCTTGATCTTGCGCCATGCAGGTGACGGTGAAAAGCAGTGCTGTAATTACAGCGAGAGGTTTCCTTGCATTTGTCCCGGCCAGAGTCAGAAAGGCAATCATGGTCGAAACGGAGTAATTCCGGGTGTTCGCCATTTGCTACCTCCTGTCGAAAGCCCGCGCGGAGCCTTCGATTTTGTGCGGACCTGGGGAGAGGAATTCCACTCCTATCGGCTTAGACCCCCGCACGAACGGAAAGTATCGCTTCGGTTGGTAAAGGTTTGCAAAGAGAGAGTAGGAATTTGTAAAGGCGCGCGGGATGGGGCTTTTGATGGAATTCGCATCAGCGCCGTCAGGTCGTAGAGACGTAGCTCGCCACGTCTTGCGGGAAGCATTGGTAAAGGCATAGCTTCGAGGCGATGCCTAGCAGAGACGTTGCAAGCAACGTCTCTACGAGACTCTTTCCGCCACCCAGCGCGAAACTGCGGTAACCATCTTACGTGGGGCGAAGCGCACGGATTGCGCCACTACCCAGTTGTGGGCGCCGGAGATGGCAACGGTTCGGCCCTCCATTAGAGCTCGATAGCCGTCGAGGGCGACCTTCTCGGCCGACATCGCACCCACCTGCTTGAACAGGCGAGAGTTCTCGGTGCCGGCGCGCTTGGCGAAGCCGGTATGCGTCGCTCCCGGACAGAAGCATGTCACGGTGACGCCCGAGTTGCGAAGCTCGTTGGCAATCGCCTCAGAGAACGAAAGCACGTAAGCCTTGGTCGCATAGTAGACGGCCATCAGCGGCCCCGGCTGGAAGGCTGCGGTGGATGCGACGTTCATGATGCGGCCGCTGCGGCGCTGCACCATGGGCGGCAGGAATAGACGGGTGAGTTCCGTGAGTGCAGTGATGTTGAGATGGATCTGGCCGAGGATTTCTTCTTCGGGCATCTGGGCGAATTCGCCGAAGGCGCCGAAGCCGGCGTTGTTGATGAGGATGTCGATGGCGATGCCCTTGCGCTGGAGTTGGTCGAAGAGGAATTTGGGCGCGGGTGGAGAGGCGAGGTCGACCGCGATGGTCTTAACCGCGACTCCGCGCGCCTGCAGCTCGGTGGCGACCTGCGCGAGCCCGTCGGCGCTGCGTGCGACGAGCACCAGGTTGTGATGGTCGCGGGCGAAGAGCTTGGCGAGTTCGTATCCGATCCCGCCGGAGGCGCCGGTGATGAGTGTGGTCATGGGGGTATTTTAGCGGGAGTGGGGAGTTGCGCTTGGGGTAGAAAATCAAAGTCCCACCCTAACGTCGCAAACAGCGCGACGTTAGGATGGGGCACCCGCAGTCTCTACCCGCAATTTCTTACGCGTGCACTAATTCCACGCCGTAGATCGAGTGCCAGCTTGTCGCGGCTTTCAGCTTGTCGTTGACGTTGTGGATGTTCTTTACGCCTTCAGTTTCGAGCCACTTCCGGAAGGCGGCTGCGCCCTGCTTGGCGTAAATGGGGATGCCGTCTTTCCATGTCGCGCGCCCGCATAGGACGCCGTTGAACTTCACGCCCGATTCTCCGGCGAGTTCCAGAGTCTCGCTGAACTCCGCGTTGCTGACGCCAGCCGACAGGTAAATGAACGGCTTGGTCGCGACATTGGCAGCTTTGTGGAACAGGTCAATGGCTTCTTTCTTGGTGTACGCTTTCTGTCCGCCGAATGACTTGGTGCCTTCGACAAACTTCATGTTTACCGGCACTTCCACCTTGAGCACGTCGACGCCGTAGCGGTCTTTGCTGAACTCGCGCATGCTCTCCGTGACAATGTGCGGCTTCTTCTTGGCGTACTCCAGGCCCTTCTCGTCCGCGCCCTCTTGGTAGCCCACGAACTCCAGGAAGTAGGGAATATCGTTGGCGCGGCATTCGTCGCCGATACGCTCGACCCAGGCATGCTTCTTGTCGTTGACGTCTTTGGGATCGTCGGGCGTGTAGTAGAGCAGGATCTTCACGCAGTCGGCGCCGGCTTCTCTCAAGCGGCGAGCCGACCAGTGATCGAGCAGATCGCCGAGGCGGCCCGGGCCGGTCTTGTCGTATCCGGTCTTTTCATAGGCGAGCAGCAAGCCGGCGTTCTTCGCGCGGCGCTTCGAGGCTGGCAGTCCCCACTCGGGGTCGAGGAGGATGGCCGAGGCGTGGGGCGTGAGGACTTCGGTGACCAGCGTCTTGAACTCTTCCATCATGGCGTCGGTCACTTCACCGCCCTTTTCCTTGGCCAGCGATTTTTGCAGGGAGCCGCGCTGGTCCATGGCAGCGGCAGCGATGATGCCGCGTTCGTTGGAGACTTTCTTGAGACCGGCAAGTTTGCCCGGGGTGAGCTTCATGAGAATCCTCCTGAATACGAATGAAGATGAGTGCTTGGAAGTACCGCTCATTGTAAACCAAGGCGGGTGGGAAAAGCGGTGTTGGGTCTTGGGTGTCAAGGGGTCGATTCCGGGTTCAGGAAGACAAGCGCAAAGCCGCAACGAATTCGAGAGCGGCCTAGCGGCGCAAGTGATGTAACAGCATCAGGAAAGCCAGACGAAGAGCCAGGAGGAGCGCGGACGCTTTAACCCAAGTCAGAAGGATCTGGTCCCAGTTTCTGGGATGGCGCTGGAGTGCAATCTCGTCGGAAGCAAAAACCATACCCAGCCAACGCTCAAGGTCTCTCCGCACAGTGTAAGTGGCGATAGGGAAAATAGGCAGCCTGAGAACGACGAACCACAGCGTGGTGTCGTACTCTTCGAAGCCGCCGAGGGGATCGCGACAACGGTTGGCCTTACCTAGGAACTTCTTGCCCAAGCCGACCGTGGAAATGTATTGCGGCGCCGCACGGTTCAGCTTCTCCGCGTTGTCAGCTGCTGCGCATTGCAGTCTGTAAGAGTCGATATCGGATGAAGAAAGTCTTCTTCGGCTGAGTTCCGCGTCCAGCACCAGACGCGCCTCATCGGTGAGTTGTTCCCTTTCCTCGGCAAGGTGTAGGAGTTCGTCCACCGTCAGATGCTGATATTCGGCCACGCGCCTCTCCTCGGACGTCACATTATGCAACGGACGACACAGCTGAAGGAAAGAAAGAGGCCGCCTGCTGGAAGCCCTGGGCCGGCTGCAGGAGAACCTACGCCGCCCAGTTCTGCACCTTCAGCCTTCGCACCCGCCGGAATTCCTTTTCGTTGTTGGTGACGAGCATCAATCCTGATGCCAGGGCGTGAGCCGCGATCCAGAGATCGGTGTTGCCTATGATCTCGCCCTTCGATTCCAGTTCGGCGCGAATAGTCCCGTAAGTCTCGGCTGCGGTTTCTGGCAAGGGGAGCGCTGGCAGTAATTGAACAAGCTCGCGCAGTCGCTCAAGGGCCGCGGTCCGCTGTGTGCTCTTGGCCGCACCATAGAGCAACTCGCCATAAGTGATGACCGAGAGCGCCGCCTCCCCTGGACGAAGCCTGCGGAAGCGGCGCAGAACTGCCTCCGGCCTCTGTTGGCGGATATAAATGCAGATGTTGGTGTCGAGCAGATAGCGCGGTTCCATTCAGAGTCCCTTGCGCGTCTGCGGCGGTTCGTCTCTGCGCCCGGCGAGGCCGAGATCTTCGGGCAGAGAAGCGAGCAGGTCGAAGGCCCGAACCATGTCGTCCTCTTTTTCGCGCAGAACGATCTCGTTGCCGCGGCGGAAGATTTCGACTTCCTTGCTCTTGAGACGGAATTGTTTCGGCAGTCGAACCGCCTGGCTGTTGCCGGACCGGAATACGCGAGCCGTGCTCATGGGCCGACCACCTCCTCCAATGTATATACATAGAGTATATACATCCGTCCAGCCGACTGCAAGGCTTGCCAGAGCTACAACAGAACCGGCGGGTATCAGGAGAAACTGGATTCCCGCCAGCCGGACCGCTGACCAGTGACCGGCATCACTGACTTGATCGTGGCTAAGAACTAGTCTGAGGCCGCAAAGTCACCTGCCCATGACGACAGGCCTGGAGGTGACGTATGTTATTTGTGCTGATGCTTTTCTGCGCCGCGGGAGCGATCTTTCTCATTGGTCTCGGCGCCTATGTCGAATTCCGCGAACTGTGGGCGCATCCGGACCACCGGATCATTGCGGGCGGCTCGCGACCAGTTCGGCCTCCGAAATATGATCCGCCGCATCGATTCTGAAGGCCGGTCTCCTTGGCCTGGTGAATTTCTCGATCTCCGCCGTTTTCTTGGTCGGACAAGTGGTATAGTGGTATGACCGCTTGAGACTCTCGACCCCGATTTGCTTCGGAAGCGGAAATCAATATCCAACTAGGGCGAAGTGGAGCCGGTGCGAACCATCGTGCCGGACTCAGAAGAGGGAACTGCCATCATGGCCATTGCGACGATTAATCCCGCCACGGGCGAAGTAGTCAAAACATTTCAGCCACTTTCGGAAGCCGAGATCGAGAAGAAGCTGCAACTTTCGGTCAGCGCATTCAAATCCGAGCGCAAGACGCCATTCGCCGTGCGGGCGAAGCGCCTGCTCAAGGCGGCCGAGATCCTGGAGCGCGACAAGGACAAGTTCGCCCGCCTGATGACGCTCGAAATGGGCAAGCCCTATAAGGCCGCGGTGGCCGAGGCAGTGAAGTGCACGACGGCCTGCCGCTACTATGCCGAGAACACGGAGCGCTTTCTGGCCGACGAACCGGTCGAGACGGGCGCGAAGAAAAGCTTCATCCGTTATCTGCCGATCGGGCCCATTCTCGCGGTGATGCCGTGGAATTTTCCATTCTGGCAGGTCATCCGCTTTGCGGCGCCGGCACTGATGGCGGGCAATGTTGGTCTGCTGAAGCATGCCTCGAACGTGCCGCAGTGCGCGCTGGCCATTGAGGAGATCTTTCTCGAGGCCGGGTTCCCCGAAGGCGTCTTCCAAACGCTCCTGATCGGCTCGGGTCAGGTGGACGCGTTGCTGAGCGATCCGCGGGTGGTGGCGGCGACGTTGACCGGCAGCGAGCAGGCCGGCATCCAGGTGGGCATCGGGGCGGCGAAGCGGATCAAGAAAGTGGTCCTCGAGTTGGGCGGCAGCGATCCCTTCATCGTCATGCCCAGCGCCGATTTGGACGCGGCGGTGAAGACAGCGGTCGAGGCGCGCATCCTGAACAACGGGCAGTCGTGCATTGCGGCCAAGCGGTTCATCGTAGCCGAGTCCATCGCGGCCGAGTTTGAAAAGAAGTTTGTCGCGCGCATGGAGAGCCTGCGGGTGGGCGATCCCTTTGACGAGACGACCGAGCTTGGCCCGCTGGCTACGGCCGATGCGGTCACTTCGCTCGATGCCGACGTGCAGAAGACGGTGAAGGCGGGAGCGAAGCTGCTGACCGGTGGCCATCCCTTGAAGGGAAAGGGGAATTATTATGCGCCCACGGTCTTGACCAACATTCCGAAAGACTCCCCCGCGTATGGCGAGGAGTTCTTCGGTCCCGTGGCGTCGATCTTCCGCGTAAAGGATCAGGATGAGGCGATCCGCATCGCCAATGACGTGCGCTTTGGCCTGGGGGCGAGCGCGTGGACCAACAATGACAAGGAGCGCGAGCGCTTCATCAACGAACTGGAAGCCGGGATGGTGTTCATCAACAAGATGGTCGCCTCCGATCCGCGCATCCCCTTTGGCGGCGTGAAGCAGTCCGGCCACGGCCGGGAGTTAGGAGCCCACGGCATTCGCGAGTTCGTGAATGCGAAGACTGTGTGGGTGGCGTAGAGGCAGTTGCCAGCTGCCGGTTCCCAGTTGCCAGTAGTCGATTGCCAGTCTGGGAGTGCGCTTCTTTCACTGTCGCGTTGCACGATGTAGGCGCAAGGGAAGGACCCGACTTCAGTCGGGCCGTAAGGCCGCACAATCAGTCTCGGCTTTAGCCGCTGAGTGCCGAGTACGGTTGCTTTATGGGGCTGGCGAGCTGATCGTTGCCGGATTGCTTGCCTTCTCTTGATCCAGCAAATCCTTCCACGGGCATTCATCGGGCGCGATGCGGTGGACCGCCGCTTGCACCTTTTCAACATTTCCGCTTTGGCGAACCCAGACCACGCGGTATCGCGCCTTCTTCCCGGCGTAGAGAATTCCGATCACATCGCCAGAGCGGAGTTCAGCATCAAGTCCCGACAATAGCGCTCCACTCAGGCTGATCTCACGGGCGAGAGCCTGCTGCAGGAAGCGATCGCCTCGCGTATCAACGCCCCAAACCATAAGCGGGAGGTCCGCATCGGTGCGCGGTTCGCGACGGCGGTCGATGGTGCGAAGAGTTCCCATGCCTGCCTCCTCACCGTAGCCTCGGGAGGGCGGCATGTAAAGGTTCGCTGTGCCGGTTGGAGAACGAAAGTCGCGTAGTCGTTTCGTTTCTGGACAAGCTCCAAGACGGGAATGGCGACTTGTTTGCCAACCGAGTCAGAAGGTCACGCTCCGTTGGCCGAGAAGGTCGAAAGGCGGCGCTCGCCGCTCGCAATCAAAAGACGAGCAGCGTGGACAGGAGTTTGGGTTCGAGCGCCTTGGTTTCCGCCGACGGCGTTTTGTCGTTCGCGTAAGGACCGTCGAAAAAAATGTATAAAGTCTTTCCTTTCAAATCAAAGAAGTATTGATCGGCGTATGACACACCTCCGCCACCGGGTCCATAGTAGTAGAAGGTGTTCGGCCCTGCTTTCATCGGTTCGGGCGGAGCGTCGTATCCAGTGGGGGCACGCTCGAGGAAACGCTGTAGGTCAAAAGCTCTGTCCTCGAAAGAGATGAAAATATTTGCTCCCGAGTGAGAGGTGCGAAGAGTGACCGTGCCCCTCCGGGCCGCATTGGGAACTCCCGTGTAGGTCGGAGGGTAGAGCAGGCAAAAGCCATGCGCGCGGTCCACATACGTCTTCCACCGTGCGGTCGCCCCTTTGGGGATGCATGGGATACTGCTCCCGGCGGAAACTTGCATCACCCCGAAGCCGGCGATAAGAAGCGGCAACACCGCGAGCGAACTGAAACATTTCCGCATAAATGCTACCGCGCCTCACACGAGGTAGTCTTCGCTCACTATTGCCTCAGCGTCAGCGCTTGCAGCACGGCCTGCTGCTTGGCGATGAGAGCCTGCACGCCTTGGCGCGCGTAGGCGATCATCTTCGCCAGTTGTGGCTCGTCGAAGACCTGGTGCTCCGCGGTAGCCTGCACTTCCACCAGCTTATGGCCGGCAGTCATGACGAAGTTCATATCGACATCGGCGCGCGAGTCCTCTTCGTAGCAGAGATCGAGCAGAATTTCTCCGTCCACAATTCCCACGCTGACAGCGGCGACAAAATCCCTAAGCGGTACCGCGGTGAGGGTCCCGGCGTCCACCAGCTTTTCCAGGGCAAGGCCAAGCGCTACGAATGCACCCGTAATCGACGCGGTGCGCGTGCCACCGTCGGCCTGGATGACGTCGCAGTCGATCCAAATGGTGCGTTCGCCCAAGCGCGTGAGATCAGTGACTGCTCGCAGTGAGCGTCCGATCAGGCGCTGGATTTCGTGCGTGCGTCCGCTCTGGCGGCCCTTGGAGACTTCGCGCGGAGTGCGGGTCAAGGTTGAGCGCGGAAGCATGCTGTATTCGCTGGAGATCCATCCCTTGCCCGTATTGCGCATGAATTGCGGGACGGTTTCTTCGATCGAGGCGGTACAGATCACGCGGGTGTTGCCCACTTCAATCAGCACGGATCCCTCGGCGGTAGAGATGAAGTCCGGGGTCAGGACAATCGGGCGGAGTTGATCGGGAGAACGGTTATCAGAGCGATAGAACATGATCCGGGATTGTAAACGATTGGCTGCATCGGACCTCGAACCTTGGACGTTGGCCTCTGACTTCGGACTATGGGAAATGATTGCAGGGAAGGGGAGTCTTCCTGTTGACAGACGATATATCTAACGATATAGTTATCGACAGATCGAATGATGCATAGGATGTCGATCTTGAGGAGTTTGACTATGTACGGAAGATGTGGAAGTTGGTGGAGCGGCGGAATCGCAACGCCCTTTATGGGCGGTGGTTTTCCCTGGGGTCGAGCTGGCCGCTGGGGGCGATTCTTTGGTCCGGGCGAAATCAGGTTGGCATTGCTGTCGATGCTTGAAAGTGGTCCGAAACACGGCTACGAGTTGATGAAGGAACTGGAAACGAAATCAGGCGGCATCTACAAGGCGAGCGCCGGGGCGATCTATCCGGCTCTGCAACAACTGGAAGATGAGGGGCTGGTGACTTCGGACACGGCGGCTGGGAAGCGCACCTATTCGCTGACTGACGCCGGCAAAGCGGAGTTGCAGCGCGAAGCCGAGACGGTGAAGAAGATCTGGCAGCGTGCGGAGCAGGCCGGAGACTGGGCACCGTGGATCGGGATGGAGGGCGCGGAGGTGATGCGCCCCGCGGCCGAGGTGATGAAGGCGGCGCTGCGCGCCGCCACTCGCGGCTCGCACGATTCCGCGAAGATCGCGAAGATTCGCGAGATCCTGGAACGGACGAAGCGCGAGATTGAAGGGCTGGAGAAGAATTAACTTTTCCGGAAGCAATTTGCAGCCAGACACGCGGCTGTTTGGAGCGCAAGTCGGGCGTGCCTTCCGGTGACGGCGCTCAGTCCTTCTGTAGCAGCGCGGCATGGCTGCGGGGCACGGACGGGCGGGAGTGCAGACGGAAGCCGCTCTCGCAGGCCGCATTCAACTGGCTATCGAACATCGCGGATTTGACATGTCCCGGGGGCTCCGCCAGCAAGAGCGAGGCCCCAGGTTTGGAAACCGCGGCAATCTGGCGAAAGAACTCGCGAGCATCCGGGAATTCGTGCACCACGGCGAAGGCCAGCGTAAAGTCGACGGAAGCGGCCAGGTCGGGAAGGGCCATCGACTCGGGAGTTGCTAAACGGGCGTCGAGACGGTTCACAAGGCCAGCCTTGGCCGCGCGGCGTTTCAGCCGTTCGATCATTTTGGGTTGGATGTCGACGGCGACCACCCTGCCCGACGGCCCGACCAATCGAAGCAACTCCAGCGTGAAAAATCCCATGCCCGGACCGGGTTCCAGCGCGGTCATCCCTGGCCGGACATACCCATCCAGAATTTCGGCGGGATTCTGCGACCAGCGCCGTAGCGGTGAGATCAAGAAATATCCCAACCACCACGGACAGACGCGATGAGACATATGATCCCTCCTGGGCGAGCTGCGAGTGGGCAACGCCGCCTTCAACTCACATCTTGTCACCGGCCTGGAAATTGTTCCTATGTCCGCGATCACCCAAAATCGACCTAACGTCTGGCAAGTTCGTCCTACGGCGGGGACTGCAACTGCGCGGCGAGTTGATTCACCGCGGTCACGTCGTAGAACGAGGAGAGATCGGCGTGGCCGGCGAGCGTGTCGCGCTCTTTGCCGTCCACCAGAATTTTCACTTTCAGAATGCCCGGAGTATTGGCCGAGATGGTGTGGATCAAAGACGCCACGGTCAGTTCCTCGACGAGGACTCCGGACCGATGAGTGTCGGCAAAGGCGGAGTTCAGGTCGATGACTGCCACGCCCGGATCGACCAGAAAGACGCTGCGGATTTCGGCGCCGGGGCCCAGAGCGTGCGGCGAGGACTTGTCAAGATACAGCGAGACTAGCGCGCGCAGAAGTTCTTCGGCACGCTGCTGTCGGCCGGAGGGCATAGGAATCTGGGCAGACTCGGCGCGCAGGCTGCCACTGTCATCGTGCGCGACAAAGAGCGTGACTCGTTCCGTTGGCCCGGCCACCGGGGGCGCGAGCGGTCGCGTGTCGGTCGAGGAGACCGGCGTGGAGGCAGCCGTTTTTCGCATGTGCCACGCGTACACACTCAGGCCCAGCACGGCCAGCAGCAGCACCGCCATCGCGATCACAAAATGGCGTGGGATCATGGTTCCGACCTCGTGGGTTCGCACGTTATCTCGAACCTCATTGCGCGCCTCCCAGTTGATCGCGCGTGGCGGCAATCGCGGTGGCCACCGCGCTGGTGACGAGTTGCTGGTAATCGGGCGCGGTGAGTTGGGAGGAATCCGACCCCTGCGGCGCGACTTCAACTGCGATCGCGGCTCCGGTGACGTTATTCAGAGGGCGAAGGGGAGCGGTCAACGTGCGCACCGGGATCTGGCGTCTCTGCATTTCGGCGGCAACTGCATTCGCAGTGCTCTGGCTCAGCGGCAACGAGGCGCGCTGAGCGGTACTCCAGGATCGGAAAGCCCCGTGATCGTCGCTCCCGAAAGGAAGCAGCGCGGTATAGACGCGAACGCCGTGACCACTGGATGCCGCGTGCAGGGCGATGTAGATGGCAGCACGACCCGCGTTGGCGAAGATGGCGCGCTGGTCGACGGAGAGGTTCGCGTCGGAGTCGCGCAGCACTAGAGTTGGGATGCCGCGGCTCTCGAGTTCCTGGCGCAGGCTTCGGGCTAATGCAACCGTGACATCCTTCTCGAGGAGCGTGCTGCTGAGAGTTTCTCCGTGATCGTCCCCGCCGTGGCTGGCGTCGACTACTGCAAAATAGCGGCGCGCAACTGGAGCCATCGCGGGCGCCGCGCTGGATGCTGCGGGAGTTGGTTGCGGCGAGGTCGCCGGTATTCCGGGCGTGGACGAAGTTGTACTCGGAGTGGGCGAGGCCACGGATGAAGACGTGGGAGAGATCGTAACCGTGCGCCCATCGCGGCTGAAGCTGGCGATCAGCGGGATCGTGGCATTCACCGTGACCACCGCTGCTCCATTGCCTTCGCTGTAATTGGCCGAGGGGATCACCTTGCTGCCGAACGTAAGCGTGGGTGATGCCGGCGCGACTAAGGGTTCGCGCGAGAAGGTCATTCGCAGCGCTCCCGGCTCGGTCGCGACGCTTGGGTTCACCGGGGCCGTGAAATGGAAGACGAGCCGAGGAGGATTGTCGGCCGTTAGAGATGCAGTGAAGTGCGTCGCCACACTGCCGATGAACAGGCGTCCGGATTCCTCGTGCAGAGTGGCCGGACCGCCAAGGAATCGCGGCAGCAGGGAAATGAGGGAAGGGACGGGGACGAGTCCGCGATTATTCTCTACAAAGAACTTCCCGCCGAGATCGGCGTCGTGTCCCTGCACTCGGGCGCGAGTCTTGCCCACCTGGAAGTCGCCTTCCACATTGTTGTAGCGCAGACGCCATCCCCGGCCATCGGACTTGGCGCTTACTTTGCCCAATGGCTCGAGCACTTCGAGCAGGCCTACGTAGTCCCGGCCTTCCCGCTGTACCAAGGGGAGTGAATAGTTGGCCGCGACCGAGTAAACGGAAAGATGCTTTCCCGGCTGGGCTCCGGACAGAAGGATCGAGCAGATCAGGATCAGCCCGCATGCCGTGATGAGCGGCGCGCCCACACCCGGCGGGATGCCGGCGCTCCGGAAGCGGCTAGTCCAGCGCATAGGCGGTCAATCCACTCAGCAGCTTGGGGTAAAAATCGGTGGACTTTTGGGGCATCACTTCGCCGGCAAACGCTATGTCGCGCACCTGCGCCACCGGGCATGGATTCATCAGAAACGCGATATTGGCAGCACCTTTGCGCACCTGATCCAGCGCCTCGGAAGCGTCGCGCAGGTATGAGAGGTTCTGCTGGTTGCGAATTGATTCTTCGGAAAGCTTCAACACGCCCTCCAGCAGGCATTTGTGCAGCTGCACGACATCGAGAGCTTGTTGACGCGCCGAGAGGCCGACAAAGAATTGCGCACCCGCAGACTTTGGTGAGTGCAGCATGAACGCGCGGCCGGCGGTGACGGCTAACAGCACGGTTCCGGCGCGGCCTCGCTCGCTCAGCAGCGCAGTGGCGCGGGCAGCATCGAGCGTGGGGTCGACTTCTTCCACCTCGTAGAAGCGGCTGCTCGATTTCCGAAACTCATCCATCGAGAAGGAGTCCAGCGAATGCACCACGCGATGCGTAGGCAGCACCAGAAGTCCAGGGTCCTTCATGTTGACGAAGGTCATCATGACAAATTCGTACGGGGCTTGAGCATTTGAACTCGCGCCCGCTGCGGCGCGACATTCGTTTCGAAAGTTAAGCGCAGTTTCGTAGCGGTGATGGCCGTCGGCGATGACCAGCTTCTTGTCGCGCATCTTCTCCTGAACGGACGCAGTTATGGCGGGATTAGAAATCTGCCAGACCCGGTGCGCGACTCCGTATTCATCGGCCACGTCGCTCGCGGGGGCGGCGTTTGGCTCGGGCGTGAGCAGGGAATCAACCTCCCCGGAATCTTCATAAAGCAGAAAGAGCTGCTCGTAGTGGGCGCGGGTGGCTCGCAGCAGGTCGAGCCGGTCCGCCTTCGGCTTGGACAAAGTTTGCTCGTGACGGAAGACGACCCTGGCGGAATAATCTTCCACGCGGCCGAGCGCGATGAATCCCCGCCGTTCAAACTTGCTTCCCGACGAGGCCGTGAATGTCTGCGAATAGGCGTAAACTGAGGGTGAAGCATCCTGTCGGAGGATTCCTTCAGCCCGCCACTGCCGGGCATAGGCGGCGGCTCGCGTGTACACATTGTTGCTGGCGTTATCCTCAGGCTCGCGGCGGCCCAGAATGATGCGCACCAGGTTGTAGGGGCTGGCAGCATAGTAGCGTTCCTGCATCCCGGGGTTGATCTTGTCGTAGGGTTGGGTCACGACCTGCGACGCCGAAACTCGCTGCAGGTCATAGCGGAGAGCGCGAAAAGGATGAATGTCAGCCATAGGAAACTTTTGATTGTAACAAGTTAGCGGCGGACACCGGGATCTCCTGCCCGAGAAGGGGAGCAAACTGCCATGCAACCCATCGCCCACAAAGAACAACCAAACTGCGGTTCTGGTTTTTGTCTCCGAAATTTGACAAAAACCCTGCGCCACGGGGCGAAAGCTGTGCTAACATCCGCCCCATTGAGGTATCTATGGCCCGCCTGGATGATGGGCGCTGGTCATCTCACCCGATGGCCCTAGTTCGAAGTGGCTGTCTGGTTCTCCCTTGGGACCCGACTAGACCCCAACTGCGCAAAAATCCTTCGACCGCGAACTCGATACGGCTGTGGCTTTCTCTCACTCTCCTTGTACTCGCGTGTCTCAGTGTTCCCGCGTTCGGGCAAACCGACGTGAATGATGTGCACGTTTTGCCGCGGGAAGTGGATAAGCCCCCAGCCCCTCCCAAGCCTGACCTCGTGGCCTCGACAACGGGCATGAGCACGCACGTGCATCCGCTGAAGGTCAACGTGGATCTGGTGTTGGTCCCGGTCACGATTACCGACCCCATGAACCGGCTGGTGACCGGACTGGACAAGGTCAACTTTCAGCTCTTCGAAGGCAACACGCCGCAGGAGATCCGAACGTTCTCCAGCGAGGACGCTCCGGTGTCGCTGGGCGTGATCTTCGATTCCAGCGGAAGCATGGCCAGTAAGATGGACCGTGCCAAGGACGCAGTGATGGAGTTCTTCAAGACTGCGAATCCGCAGGATGAGTTTTTCATGATCACCTTCAACGATGAACCGGAGGCGGTCAGCGACTTCACCAATTCCGTGGACGAGATCCAGAACAAGCTGGTTTTCGCCGTGCCCCGGCATCGCACCGCGTTGCTCGACGCGATTTACATGGGCATCACCAAGATGCGGCAAGCCAAATACCCCAAGAAAGCGCTGCTGATCATTTCCGACGGAGGCGATAATCACAGCCGCTACACCGAGGGCGAGATCAAGTCGTTGGTGAAGGAAGCCGACGTCATGATCTACGCCATCGGCATCTACGACCGCTACGCTTCCGCGATGGAGGAGCGCCTGGGTCCGCAACTGCTGAGCGACATCACGGAATTGACCGGCGGACGGGCGTTTACCATCGATAACCCGAACGACCTGGGGGACGTGGCGACCAAGATCGGAGTTGAACTGCGCAATCAATATGTCCTGGGATACCGTCCGAACAAAATCGTGCGCGACGGCAAATGGCGTAAGATAAAAGTGAAGCTTCTGCCACCGAAAGGATTGCCGCCACTACGGGTGTATGCCAGGACGGGATATTACGCGCCTGCGGAATAGGGCCGCGAGGGTTCTTCTTTTCACGTTCGTGATTGGGGCCGGGGTGCGGATGGCGATGCCGGCCTGGTCGCAGTCGGCGGCGCCTCAGAGCGACACGAAGCCCGCCACTCCACCTCCTGCGACCCCGCCATCTGCTGCGCCCGCGCCCGCACCGGCACCTGCCTCGCCGCAGACAGCGCAAGACAAGAAAGGCGATCAGGACAAGAACCTCAACGACGAGGGAGTCTTCGTCTTCCGCAAAGACGTGGACGAAGTTCTGCTGCACGCCGCGGTGGTCGATGACAAGCAGCATATTGTCACCACACTCGACCGGAACGCCTTCACCGTGTTTGAAGACGGCAAGCCCCAGAACATCATCTCGTTCCATCACGAGGACATCCCAGTGTCGATGGGCATCATCATCGACAACTCGGGGTCGATGCGCGAGAAGCGGAACAAAGTGAACCAGGCCGCGCTCAATCTGGTGCGGTCCAGCAATCCGAAGGACGAAGTCTTCGTCGTCAACTTCAACGACGAATATTATCTGGACCAGGACTTCACCAACAATCTCCTGAAGCTGAAGGAGGCGCTGGAAAAGATTGACGCCCGCGGAGGCACCGCCCTTTACGACGCTCTCGTCGCCTCGGCCGAGCATCTGAAGCGGTTTGCACGCCTCGAGAAAAAAGTGCTCTTCGTTGTTACCGACGGCGAGGATAACGCCAGCAACGAGACTTTGGAGCAGGCCGTGAAGCAGCTGCAGGAAGAGAACGGACCGTCGGTCTATGCTATCGGGATTTTAGGGGATGAAGAACATCCCAAGCGCGCCAAGCGCGCGCTGGAGATCCTTGCGCAGCGTACCGGCGGAATCGCATTCTTCCCCAAGACGCTGGATGAAGTGGACGCAATCAGCCGGACCGTCGCGAGCGACATCCGCAATCAATACTCCATCGGCTACAAGCCGACCAATCCCAGGGGGAACGGCGGCTTTCGCCAGATTCGCGTCGATGCCAAGGCCAAGGGACACGGCAAGATGACGGTGCGCACCAAGAGCGGCTATTACGCCGGCGCGCAGTCGGCGGCCGGTGGGAGCAAGTGAGGCTCGGTTAGAGCCTGTTGCGCAAATGGGTTCGGGAAGGGCACGGCTTCAGCCGTGCCGTAATGATCTAACTGAGAATGCGGGCTTTAGCCCCTGGGAGAACTAGGGCCTCCCTTCCGACCCTTATCCGCTCCTAGTGACCGCCCTGCCCCAGCAGTTGCGCCGCTGATTCGATCAGAGACGACTCCTCCTCCAGCGCATTCGCCACGCGCACAATCTCCTGATCCGCCTCGGCATACCTCTTTTGTTCAATGCCTTCCCGCACGCTGGGAACGGTCTTTACTCCGTAACCGCTATAAACGCCGGGAGCATAGAGCATGTGCTTGTACCACGGACGGCGCGGAAGTCCATCCTCATTGGTGAGTTTTCGTTCACTCTCCATCAGCCGCTGGTTCAAGGCACGCAACGACTCGGTCTGGCTTTCGTCCAGATCCGCTTGCCTATGCGATAAGGCCTGCCGGTAGTGCTCCGCGCTGCGAGCCAGGGCCTCGGCAGCGTTCTGCATAGGCGCGAAATTCAGGTGGGGAGGAACTTCCTCGCGAGGCGGCGCCACCGTAGGACGCCTGGGATCGAGCGTTGCTTTAAACACACCTTCGTCCAATTCCTGATTGCGCTCGCGGATTTCTTCTTGTTTGTCCGCCAGCAGCTTTTCCAGATCCTTGGTGTACTTCTGAATCGTGTCCGCAAAATCTACGAAATCCAAAGGCAGAATTTCGGCGTCGGCCAGCCGCATCACCGACGTTCCAACCGTCTGTGAAAGGGCCCGGCCATATACGAAATCAAAGTCGGAAAAATGCATGTACCAGTAAAAGTCGTCGTAAATCGAGTGATAGATACCCTGTTCGTCCTCACCTCCATAGCCCAGGTCGAGCGTGGCGATGCCGAGATGATCGAGGAAACCCGTAAAGTCCGTGCCCGATCCCAGCGCGTTGATGCGCAGGTCGGCACGTTGCCGCAATTCTTTCCGATCGTCGGCGGACTGCGCCTCAGCAATCTTCGACAGTTGCAGCCGCTGCCAGACGGTTAGCTTGGTCTCGGGGTCCTCGATGTCGCGGGCAACTCCGTTGATGAACTGTTCCAGAGTGTGCGACCCGCCCATGCCCAGGAGGCCGCGATCGTTGCCGTCGCTGTTGATGTAGACGGCAGCGTGCTGCCGCAATTCGTCCGCATGCGCCTCGACCCACTCCGTCGATCCCAGCAGCATCGGCTCCTCGCCGTCCCATGCCGCGTAGATGATCGTGCGTCGCGGCTTCCAACCCTGCTTGAGCAATAGCCCCATCGCGCGGGCTTCTTCCAGCAGCGGCGCTTGACCCGAGACGGGATCCTCCGCGCCGTTCACCCATGCGTCGTGGTGATTGCCGCGGATGATCCACTCGTCGGGCGCATCGCTGCCCGGAATTTTCGCGATGACGTCGTTCACCGGCTTCGTGTCCCAGTTGGATTCGACTTTCAGATGGACTTTCGCCGGACCCGGCCCTACGTGGTACGGGATGGGCAAACTTCCACGCCATTCATCCGGTGCCATAGGCCCTTTGAGCGCGGCCAGCAAGGGCTGCGCGTCGCCGTAGGAAATCGGCAGCACCGGGATCTTCGTAATGCTCTTTGCTTCTTTCAGCGTCAGCCGCTTGGCGCCAGGCGTGGCGCCAATGCCGGGAGTCAGGGGATCGCCCGGACTCGACGAGGCAAAATCCATCACACTCCCCCGCTGCACGCCATCCGGATTGCGCATCGGCCCCTTGGGGAAAACATCGTCGACCGTGTAACCATCATCCTTGGGCTCCGAATAGATCAGGCAGCCCACCGCTCCGTGCTCGGCCGCAACCTTCGGTTTCACTCCGCGCCAGGAGTGATAGTACTTGGCGATCACGATCGCGCCCTTCACCGAGATGCCCAGCCGGTCAAGTTTCTCGTAATCCTCGGGCAGTCCGTAGTTCACAAAGACCAGTGGCGCGGTTACGTCGCCGTCGATCGAATACGCGTTGTAGGTAGGAAGTTGCTCCGACTTCTGATTCGATGTGGGATCGACCGCCAACGCCGGCTCCTCCAGCTTGGCGGTGAACTTCGTGGGCTCCAACATTTCCAGCAGGCGCACCTTCGGCGTGGGAAACAGTACGTCGAAGGTTTCGATGTGCGCGTCGAGTCCCCATTCTTTAAAGCGGGCGAGAATCCATTCCGCATTCTCCTTGTCGTAGGATGACCCGACGTGATGGGGCCTGGCGCTGAGTCGCCGCATGTATTCCTTCAAATTGGCCGGATCAGGGATTGCGCGAAATTTGGTCTCCCACGCGCGCTCTGTCTGGCTGGAGCGCGGCGAGTAACCGACTAGCGCAGTCTCGTCCGCTCCCAATGCTAGGGAGGGAACAATCAGGTTGAAGATCAACAGCACTGCGGCGAAGCGTCGCATGCGATTCCTTTCTGGTCCCGGTGGGGGGTAATTATAGCGTGATGCGAACGAGGCTTCGCTGTGTCCCTTGGTAATTGACGATTCCGCACTGTCCCTCGTACCCTGTAAGGTGACTTCGAAAACTTCCGAAATGTCCCGCCTGCGCGTTGCCGACGACATTACTCAGTTGGTCGGCGGAACTCCCATGTTGCAGTTGAAGCGGCTGGTTCCGGCCGGGTCGGCGGATGTCTTCGCCAAGCTGGAGTACTTGAATCCGGGCGGCAGCGTGAAAGACCGGGCGGCTATTGGCATCATCCGGCGTGCCGAGCAGGAAGGAAAACTCGCGCCCGGCGGCACCATTGTCGAGGCGACTGCCGGAAACACCGGCATCGGCCTGGCGCTGATCGGCGTGAACCGCGGCTACAAGGTGCGATTGTTTGTCCCGGAGAATTTTTCCCAGGAAAAAGTCATCATCATGCGGGCCCTCGGCGCCGAGGTGGTCCGCACTCCTGACGCCGCGGGCATGCAAGGCGCCATCCGGCAGGCGAAGGCACTCGTTGCCAGCGATCCCACCGCATTTATGGCCGGACAGTTCGAGAATCCTGCCAATCCCGACTATCACTACGAGACCACAGCTCACGAAATCTTCGAACAGATGGACGGAAAAATCGACGCCGTGGTGATCGGCTGCGGCACGTCAGGAACCTTCTCTGGAGTTGCACGCTACCTGAAAGAGAAGTCATCCGCAGTGCTGGCGTTTGCGGTCGAGACGCAAGGTTCGACACTGGGCGGCGGGCAGCCCGGTCCGCACAAAGTGGAAGGCATCGGTAGCAGCTTCATTCCGAAAACATTCGATCGCTCGGTGTGCGATGAAGTAATGATGGTGACGGATGACGACGCGTTCGCTACGGTGAAGACGCTGGCGGCGCAGGAAGGCGTGCTGGCAGGATCGAGCGGCGGCGCGGCAGTCTCTGCATCCCTGAAAGTTGCGGAACGGCTGGGACCGGGGAAGCGGGTGGTGACCATCATTCCAGATTCGGCCGAGCGGTATCTGTCCAAGAAGATTTTTGAAGGCGGCATCTAAGAGCGGCGCATCTTGCCGATTCATACTCATGAAGAAAAACAAAGAACCAGGTTTTGCGACGCGCGCTATTCACTGTGGACAGGAGCCGGATCCTTTGACTGGCGCTGTCACAGTGCCTATTTATGCCACCTCGACGTACGTCCAGCAGGGAATCGGCGAGCACAAGGGATATGAATATTCCCGGGTCTCGAATCCCACGCGCACGCGGTTGGAGGAGAATCTCGCCGCGCTCGAAGGCGGCGTGGCGGCCCGCGTATTTGGCAGCGGTATGGCTGCCATCAACGCGATCGTGAGCATGCTGAAATCCGGCGACCATGTCGTGTGCGGCAACGATTTGTATGGTGGGACGCCGCGGCTGTTTAACAACGTGATGACTGGATTTGGCCTCGAGTTTTCTTACGTCGACACTTCCGACGCGGCCAACGTGGAACGTGCCATTCGCAAGAATACTCGGATGGTCTACGTGGAGACGCCGACGAATCCCTTGATGCGCCTGAGCGACCTTGCGGCCATCAGCCAGATCTGCCGCCAGAAGAAGGTTGCGCTCGTGGTCGATAACACATTCATGTCTCCGTATTTTCAGCAGCCGCTGGCGCTGGGCGCGGACATGGTCGTGCACTCCACTACGAAGTTCCTGAACGGCCACAGCGACGGCTTGGGCGGCGTGGTGATTTGCGCAAAACAGGAACACGCCGACCAGTTGGCGTTTCTGCAAAAGGCGGCAGGCGCCATTCTTTCTCCGTTCGAATGCTGGCTGGTACTGCGCGGAGTGAAGACGCTGGCGGCACGCATGGAGATTCACGACCGCAGCGGCCGCATCATCGCCGATTTTCTCTCGAAGCACAAAAAAGTGAAGGCAGTCTTCTATCCGGGCCTGCCGGATCATCCGCAGCATGCCCTTGCCAGGCGACAGATGAGCGGCTTCGGATCGATGATCACCTTTGAGACCGGCTCTCTGAAGAACGCCAACAAGATGCTCAAGAAAGTGCGCGTGTGCTCGCTGGGCGAGTCGCTGGGTGGCGTGGAGACTCTCATCTCGCATCCCGCGACCATGACGCACGCCGCGTTGGGGGCCAAGGGCCGGAAGGCCATCGGCATTACTGACGGCTTGGTGCGAATTTCCGTGGGTATTGAGGATGTGGACGACATTCTCGACGATCTGGACGCCGCGCTGAATGCGATATAGCAGAGTTGTGGGAAGGGTACGGTTTAAGCCGTACCGCTCCGGGCCAGTAAGAAACGGGCTTTAGCCTCTGCGGGATGCTTCATTTCACCGGGTAATGACTTCCAAGCCAAACCCATCTTCTTCGCGCGAGTGGAATTCCGCCGTCTATCACCGTCTTTCTGGGCCGCAGGTTAGTTGGGGGAAGAAGGTGCTATCGCGGTTGCGCCTTCGCGGCGACGAGGTTGTTCTCGACGCAGGATGTGGCACCGGCCGGCTGACGGCTGAATTGCTCGACGCCTTGCCACGCGGACGCGTAGTCGGCGTGGATCTCTCTCAAAACATGCTGGCTTCGGCCTGCGAGCACCTAGCCTCGCAGTTTGGAGCGCGCGTAAGCCTGGTTGCTTGTGATCTGTTACACCTTCCTTTCGAGGGCGCCTTCGACGGCATCGTAAGCACGGCGGCGTTTCATTGGGTGCTCGACCATGATCGATTGTTTGCGAACCTGCGCCGGGCGCTCGTTCCCGGAGGATGGCTGGAGGCCCAGTGCGGAGGCGGCCCCAACCTGGTCACGCTGCGCAACCGGGTGAATGTGCTGGCCACGACTCCGAAATTTGCCCCATTCTTTGACGGCTTCCACGAGCCCTGGCTGTATCAGTATGCGGAGGATGCGGCGGAGGGTTTACGGCGAGCCGGGTTTATTGAGGTTGAGACCTCGATTGAAGCGGCGCCTACAGTGCTCGCGGACGCCGAGCAGTACAACGAGTTCGTGCGCAATATCATATTGCGACGGCATCTGGAGAACATTCCTTCGGAGGAACTTCGGGCTGCGTTCATCGCAGAGCTGACCAAGCGGGCCGCACGCGATGAACCGGCGTTTTCGTTAGACTACTGGCGGCTGAATCTTTGCGGGAGAGCTTCGGCATAGCGCCCGCCGGGACTTGCCAAGCGCACGCATTTACGAGGTGGGCTCTTCCTCTTTCACTAACGAGTATGCGAACCACTGGAGATACTCCAGGCTGCCGTCTTCGATGCTGATCGCAACGCACTCCGGAAGTTCATAGGAATGCAACTCCCGAATGGCGTCGCGAACTTCCGGAAAACGTTCCGCACTTGTCTTGATGAGCAGTAGCCATTCTCGGCCCGTCTCCACTTTGCCCTGCCAGCGGTAGATCGATTCAATTCGTGGGACGATGTTCACGCAGGCGGCAAGTTGGTTTTCGACCAGATGACGGGCGATCTTGCGGGCTTCCTCTTCCGATCCCGTGGTGCACAGGACGATTCGTTTGTCAGTCATATAAAATCAGCGTTGACCCTCCATCGTCGGACCGTACCGCGAGGGTCGCGGAAGGATCGAGGCAGCGAGGGTTCTTTTATGCTAACGCAAATCAAGTTTGGCACATCAGGTTGGCGGGCGGTCATGGCCGAGGAGTTTACCTTCGCCAACGTGCAGCGCGCCGTGGGCGGCATCGCCCGCTACGTGGCCTCGCAGAAGCCGCAAGGGGCGCGGGTCATCGTGGGCCGCGATCCGCGCTTTCTCGGAGAGACTTTCTGCTCGATGGCGGCGGAAATCCTGTCGGCTCAGGGAATCGCGCCCCTGGTGGTTGCCGATCCCGCCCCCACTCCGGCCTTTGCCCACGCCGTGATTAGCAACAAGGCGGATGGCGTCATCAATTTCACCGCGTCGCACAATCCACCGGAATACAACGGAATCAAATTTTCCACTCCTGACGGCTGTCCTGCCTTGCCTGAAGTCACGAAAAAGATCGAAGCCGAAATCGTCGCGGGAGATACTGCCCCCGCCAAACCTATCGGAGTCGCCCCGGCAGCGCACGGAACGCTTGATCCCAAGCCCGCATATCTGAAACGCCTGGGGGAAATCGTCGATCTCGATGTGATTCGCAAGGCAAATCTGCGCGTAGCTTTCGATCCCATGTGGGGCGCCGCTCGCGGGTATTCAGACGAAGTGCTGCGCAGCGTGGGCCTGCAGGTCGTGACGGTGCACGACTACCGCGACGTTCTGTTCGGCGGACACGCGCCCGAGCCCGACGATCATCTGCTCGAAGATCTGCGAAAGAAGATGCGCGAGACCGGCGCCCAGATCGGTATTGCGACCGACGGCGACGCCGACCGCTTCGGCATCGTCGACTCCGACGGAACCTTCCTGCAGCCGAACTACGTGATCGCTCTGCTCTTTGACTACCTCGTGGAGAGTCGTGGCTGGAAGAACGGCGTGGCCAAGTCGGTCGCCACCACCAATCTCATCAACGCCCTGGCGCAGGCGCACGGCGTGGAGCTGCACGAGACTCCCGTGGGTTTCAAGTACATTGGCGAACTGATTATGCAGGACAAGATCGCGATTGGCGGCGAAGAGAGCGCCGGCCTTTCGATCCGTCATCACGTGCCGGAGAAGGATGGTGTCCTGGCCGGACTTCTGTGCTGTGAAGCGGTCGCACGAAGAGGGAAGTCCCTGGGCGAACAATTAAAGGCCGTGTGTAACCAAGTTGGTTCCTATTATCCGCAACGCGAGAACTTCCGCTTGACGCCCGAGGTGAAGGCCAAGTTCACTGAAAAGTTGCGGTCCGATCCGCAGGAGTTTTGCGGGCACTGGGTCAACCAGGTCGTTCGCACCGACGGATTGAAGCTGCTGTTCAGCGACGGGTCCTGGGTCTGCTACCGGTTATCGGGAACCGAACCCGTGGTACGCGTCTACACCGAAGCGCGGAGTGAAAAAGGCCTGGAGAAGTTGAGCACGGCCGCGAAGCACTGGATTTTCGAGTGAGAGCGTTTTCAGGAATTTCTTATTGTGAAGTCTTTGTCCAGAATTGCCAGATTCCCGCGTCCCGAGGACGGTCTGCGCGCCGTGATCGATCGCGCGCCGCAGGCGGAGGCGTTGGCCGCTTCGTGGATTGAGCGTGCTCGGCCTCTGGCCTTGCGCATCTATGCCCTCCGACGCCGCATCGCTACCATCGCCGTGACCCTGCTGGCCGCGTCGCTGTTCGTTCACGTCATGTTCGGCGCGAATGGAATGGTCGTCTACAAACAGAAACGCGCCGACTATGAAGCGCTGAGGAAACAGATTGTCCAGGTGCAGCAGGAGAACGACCGCTATACCCAGCAGATTCAAGGCCTGAAGAGCGATCAGAAGGCCATTGAAAAAGAGGCGCGCGAGCAATTGGGATACGCCAAGCCGGGAGAGTATGTGTACGTTCCGCCGGTTGCGGCGAAACCCGCGCCCCCCGGTACTCACTCCGCGAAAAAATAGCCCGCCCGTTTCTCCTGCGGTGCGACTTCTGAGTATGCATTTGTGGGTGGGCTGACAATCCCTTCGTTTGCTTGTGGTATATTTCCGTTGCCTCATTTCACAATCGAGCGGGGACTGGCTGCTCCCGGAAGGGTCAGCGCAATCTTCGACACACTGTGGGGTTCTTGCGGCGTGGGGCCGCAACCAGAATTTCAAAAGGAGAAAACCGGCCATGAGAAAAGTGTTCGTGCTATGTCTTGCGATGTGTTTTGTGTTCGCCCTGACGGCGATGGCGTTCGATAGCATGGGAAAGAGCGCAACCGTCAACGGGTGGGTTGTGGACGATAAGTGCGGCGCCAAGGGCGCCAATGCTGGGGCGGAGGCGTGCACCAAGAAATGCCTGGCCGCGGGCGCAAAGATGGTGATCGTCACCGATGGGGATCAGAAGATCCTGATGGTCGACAACCCGGATGCCCTCAAGGGGCATGAAGGGCATCACATCGCCGCGACCGGCTCTGTAAAGGGCGATTCGATCCACGTTGACAGCGCGAAGATGCTGTGAAAAAGATGCTGTGAACTGTTTCACGGATTGAAGCAAATCGAGGGCGGCGACGAGCCGCCCTCTTATCGTAGAGACGTAACTTGTTACGTCTCTGCCGGCGGATTTCCGACGATGGTGAGAAAGACGTTGCCAGCAACGTCTCTACGAAACGCGGGCGGGGGCGCCCGCGCCACACAAACCTACCGGACAACGCCTTCCAGCGGCGAACTGGCCGTCGCATACAACTTCTTCGCCATGCGGCCCGAAAGATAGGCCTGCCGTCCCGCGAGCACCGCGTGGTGCATGGCTTCGGCCATGAGCACGGGATCCTGCGCGTTCGCAATGCCCGTGTTCATGAGCACCGCATCCGCGCCGAGTTCCATCGCGATCGCGGCGTCCGAGGCCGTGCCGACCCCCGCATCCACAATCAACGGCACGCCCGTGATCATTTCGCGCAGAATGCGGATGTGAGCCTGGTTCTGAATTCCCATGCCGCTGCCGATGGGCGCTCCCAGCGGCATGATGGTCGCCGCTCCCGCGTCAATCAGGCGCTTCGCAAAAACAATGTCGTCTGACGTGTAGGGCAGCACGGTGAAACCCTCTTTCACCAGCACGCGCGTAGCTTCCAGCGTCGCCTGCACGTCCGGATAAAGCGTGGCCTGATCGCCAATCACTTCCAGCTTGACCCAATCCGAGAGGCCGACTTCGCGGCCCAGTCGCGCCGCGCGGATAGCCTCGTCAGCGGTATAGCAGCCGGCGGTATTGGGCAGCAGAAAATATTTCTTGGGATCGATGTAGTCGAGCAGCGATTCCTTGCTGCGATCCAGATTTACGCGGCGCACTGCGACCGTCACCATCTCAGCGCCGCTGGCTTCGAGCGCACGCGCCGTTTCCTGAAAGGATTTGTATTTCCCCGTGCCCACGATCAGGCGCGAGCGGAAGGAGCGTCCGGCAATAATCAATGAGTCCGACATATGTCTATTGTAATGAAAGCGCTAGGCGCGAGTACAAGCCCCACCCACGGATGGCTTCCGAGTGTTCCAGGGCTCGACCAGAATCCGGTTGTGAGTGCTATGGCCTGGTTTCAACAGTTACCAAGTTAAAGCATTGCCTGGGAATGGATTCCCCCGCCTGCTGACGAACACAGTGATTTTTCTCGATGCCCTAGGCGCGGAAGAAGGGGCGCACAAATCGGCAGCCAGCAAGACGAGGGGGCGCCAATCAACTGAGGACTAGCTCCTCAATAGTGAATTTTCCATTCGCCTTGTCGCGCTCCAACTCATTGAGGCGCTGTTCCGCCTGTTCGCGGGTCTCGAATGGGCCCTGATCTGAAAGCCTTTCTCCCAATTCGACGGCATTCCCCTCGTTGACGATATGGCGTATCACGTATGCCATGTGAAACTCCTTCTACTGTGACGATTGTACGCCGCTACAATGACAACCGTTACGTGCAACCGTCGCCAAATCGCCTTAACCCTCATTGACGGGTCGATGAGGGTTATCGCCTGGTTACATCAGTCACGGAGATATCGCTCGAAACGAAATGTTTCCCTTGGGACAGCGTAGAATCAGTCTACAGACCAACACAAGTCAGAAACAGTCGCACGGTTGGAGGCGGTTCCTATTTGATGTACCAAGCAGCGTTTGCGAAGGACCTTGCGCGCCGTAGCGCCGAATCCCAACCCATCAATCATGTGCTTTCCGTACCATGGCCTCTGTGGGCTATTGTGCTCGCTTTGCTGTTTCTTCCAGGTTGCAACGCGCTCAATCCGTTGTGCGGAAGTTCCCGGCCGGCTCCGGTCATCGGCTCGCTGTCGGCCAGCACGATTACGTTCGCCCAAGTGCAGCAGGGTTTTCTCCTCACAGTGAATGGCAAGGAGTTTGTCTCGTCCTCTGTCGTGATCATCAACGGCACGACGCTAAGCACGACTGTCCAGAGCAGCCAGCAGTTGCAAGTGACGATCCCGACTGATTTGATCTCCGGTCCTGGAACCGCGAACGTGACCGTCAACACGCCGAGTGGGAACTCGGGCTATCTGGGCTGCAGCAGTGGTGGAACCAGTAGTGCGCTGACACTCACCATCACTTAACTTTCAAAACGGCGTGCTCATTTTTGGCGCATTATCGGCCATTGCGCTCCACAACCCAGAATCGACCCGATCCCTTGGCTAGTCATCGGTGACCCAGAGCCCAGCGTACTCTACATGACTGTTTAGCTGTCACGTGAGGACGGATGTCCGGACACGCTACGGTACGGTCGTCGCTTCCGCCTGCGCATACAGCTCATCGATCTGTCGCCGGTAGCGCTCTTCGATGACGCGGCGGCGGAGTTTCATGGTCGGAGTCAAGGCACCGTTGTCGGCCGTGAATTCGTCGGCCACCACCAGCACTCGCTTGAGTTTTTCGAAGCGCGCCAGATTCCCGTTGATCCCCTCGATGATTCCCTCGTAGAGAGCTTGTACCTTCGGATGAGCGATCAGTTCCGCCCGCGAGCTAAACGGAATATTGTTCTCCCGTGCCCACCCTTCGAGTAGAACAAAGTTGGGGGAGATCATGACCGCTGGGAACTTACGCCTGTCGCCGAGGATGGCGGCGGTTCCGATCAGAGGATTCAGTTTGAGAGAATTCTCGATTGGCTGCGGCGCAATAAATTTTCCGCCCGAAGTCTTGATCAAATCCTTCTTGCGATCCGTGACGGAAAGATATCCATCCGCGTCGATGTTCCCGATGTCGCCGGTTTTGAACCAGCCATCGACCAGCGCCGCCTTCGTCTCTTCCGGCCGGTTCCAGTAGCCTTTAAAAACCGACGGCCCGCGTACCAGAATTTCGCCGTCCTCGGCGATGCGAACTTCCAGATTCGGCAGAATCTTGCCCACAGTTCCAATGCGGTGATTGGCGGGAGTATTCACCGCGATCACCGGCGACGTTTCCGTGAGCCCATAGCCTTCATGAATGCGGATGCCGGCATCGGCGTACCACTCGGCAAGTTCGCGACCCAGCGGAGCGCCGCCAGAGATAAACGTCTCGACCTTCCCGCCCATGCCTGTCCGAATCTTCGAAAACACGAGCCTGTTCGCCAGCTTCCAAGTGCGCGACGTGGGAATTTTTCCCGCAAGAATCTCAGGCTTATTGCGGCGTCCCACGGAAAGAGCCCAATCAAAAATGGCGCGCTTGGGCTGGCCCTTGGCTTTCTGTTCGGCCTGCGCGTAGATCTTTTCGTAGACCCGCGGCACCGCCACAAAAATGGACGGCTGCACCTCCAACAGGCTCGCGGGCAAGCGGTCTAAAAACGGACAGTAGGCCAGCGTCACGCCGTAATACAACATGGCGAAATCCACGTGGCGCGCCGTGATGTGGCAGAGCGGCAAGAACGAGATGCTGATCAGACCGGGCCGCATGTCGAACCCGGCCAGCGAGCACTGAATGTTGGACGCGATGTTGCCGTGCGTCAGCATCGCTCCTTTCGAAGTGCCCGTCGTTCCAGAGGTGTAGACGATCGTGGCCAGATCATCCGGGCCGATAGAGCGCGCCCTGCCCTCGATCTCCGCGCCGAGGCTCTCCGGTCCCTGCAACGTAATCTGATTCATGGTGACGCATTTGCCCGCGAACGGAGCGAGATCTCCGTTGAACTCCAGCGGATCCATGACCACGATCTTGTCGATCTGTGTCTGGGGCAGAATCGACAGGATCTTGTGCAGTTGCTGATCCGAAGAGAGAAAGATAGTTCGACAGCCCGAGTCATTCAGAACAAACGCGGTCTGTTCCGCGGTCAGCGTGGTGTAGAGCGGTACTGTAACGGCCCCGAGCAAAAGGCTCGCCATATCAGCCATCGGCCACTCAGGGCGGTTTTCGCTGAGGATAGCAATGCGATCTCCCGCTCGAATGCCCCAGGCCTGCAGCGCATGCGCTGTTCTGGCGACGCTTCGGCCAAATTCGCGGGACGTGACCGGCAGCCACTTCCCAGCCTCGCGGTAGAGCATCATGCGATCAAGATTGCGTTCGACCGCGGCGAAGAAAATGTCATTGAGAGTGGCTAGGCTCATTGCGTTTTTCAGGCGTCTGGGGCGGAGCCCATACTTGCGTGTGCGCGACCGGCTCCGAACAGAACTGTACTGTTTTGCGGATGGTTTGGGCAATGCGTACCGTCACATGATTTAGGTACTTCCCGGTTTACCGCGCGCCCGGGGCGGGGTATGCTGGTCCATCATTCCTGTGGGGAGGTTTCAAGAATGCAAAGACTACGCTTCGCGCTTCTGATGGCAGGCCTGCTTCTGGCGATGAGCGCCGCGCCTGCCACGGCGCAGACCAAGAAGGAGGATTCGAGCATGCCCAAGGTGGGCGACACAGCGCCGGACTTCACGCTGAAATACTTCGACGGCAATGACCTGAAAGACGTGAAGTTGAGCGACTACCGTGGCAAGAAGAACGTCGTGCTGGCGTTCTATATTTTCGCCTTTACCGGTGGTTGAACGCAGCAAATGAAGAACTTCCAGCAGAACCTGAAAGCGCTGGAAGAAGCCGACACCCAGGTCCTGGGTGTGAGCATGGATAGTGCCTTCGCCAACAAAGCCTTCGCCGACCAAATCGGAGTGACGTTTCCTCTGCTCAGCGATTGGGGCGGAAAAGTAACCCACGAGTACGGCATCTACAAAGACCAATACCAGGCCGCGCGCCGCGTGAACTTCCTGATCGGAGAAGATGGAAAGATCATGGAAGAACAAGTGGACAAAGACGCCATCGATCCCAAAAAGATCGTCGATGCCTGCCAGCGTCCGAAACTAAAAAACTGACCGATTGCGCACAACCCGCGTAGAGACGTAGCTCGCTACGTCTCTGCCGCGGCATTCCAAACTATGGTGAGAGAGACGTAGCCAGCAACGTCTCTACGCACAAGTGCGTCCTAGCCAAGCACTTCCGTGCTCTGGGAAACTTAACCGTCTCTATTGTGTTTATAGGGATGGCGGTAAAATTAATGACGCACGGATTTCAGTTCCGTCGGGGCGAACATATGAACACACGCAAGTTGTGGGCCTGGATGGTTCTACTGGCGAGTTTTGCATTTGTGTTGCAACTCTCGACCTCAGCCAAAGCGCAAGATGACGAGCAAGATCAGGAGCAGGCTCAGGATCCCCCCGGGCGCGTAGCCCGGCTGAACTTCTCCCAAGGTTCGATTTCGTTTCGACCGGCAGGCGAGGACGACTGGGTCTCCGCGGTGCCCAACCGCCCCATGGTCACCGGCGATGACCTGTGGGCCGACGAGGATTCCCGCGCTGAAGTTCACATTGGCTCGACGGCAATTCGTCTGGGATCGAGGACCGGGATCACTTTCCTCACTCTCGACGACCACACCACGCAGATCCGCCTGGCGCAGGGTTCGATGATTCTCCGTGTGCGGCATCTCGATGATGACGACAACTATGAGATCGACACACCGAACATCGCGTTGAGCCTGTTGCAGCCCGGCGAATACCGCGTGGACGTGAGCGAGGACGGAAGTCAGACCGTCACTAACGTGTGGCACGGCCGTGGCCGGGTTACGGGCGGAGGTTTTTCCTACAACGTGGTCGCCGGTCAGTCCGCCACCTTTACCGGCAACGAACAACACCTTGATTACGATCTCGGCCAGATTCCAGACCGCGATGGTTTCGATACCTGGGCCTTTGAACGCGACGATCGCGAAGATCGCGCCGATTCCGCGAATTATGTTTCGCGCGAGATGACCGGCTATGAAGATCTCGACGAATACGGCGACTGGAGCTATGTCGCCGGCTACGGTCCTTGCTGGCGTCCGCGCGCCGTCGTCGTGGGATGGGCGCCCTATCGCTTCGGTCACTGGGTCTATGTGGGCCCGTGGGGCTGGACCTGGGTCGAAGACGAGCCCTGGGGATTCGCTCCCTTCCACTACGGGCGCTGGGCATTTGTAAGCAACGGTTGGTTCTGGGTTCCGGGACCGGTCGTCGTCCGACCAGTGTGGGCTCCCGCCCTGGTGGCATTCGTGGGCGGCGGTCCGGGTTTCCGCTTCTCCGCTGGCGTTGGCGTGGGATGGTTCCCGCTCGCTCCGGGAGAAGTTTATGTTCCCGGGTACCACGTGAGCCGCGCGTACGTGAACAACGTGAACATCACCAATACGACAGTGAGCGTCACGAGAGTGACGAACGTTTACAACACGGTGATCGTGAACCGGAGCACGACAATCAACAATGTCACTTATGTGAATCAGCGTGCCAGCAACGGCGTCACGGTCGTGTCGCACGAAGCATTTATCAACGCCCGGCCGGTCGCGCAAAACGTAATGAGGGTTGATCAGAGAGAGATCGCCGCGGCGCCGGTCAGCCGCGTTGTGGCGGCTGAGCCCGTTCGCACCAGCGTGTTTGGCGCTGGACGGCCCGCTCCAGTCAGGCCGCCCTTGTCCGCCATCCGCCGTCCCGTGGTTGCGGTCAGGACGCCTCCTCCACCTCCGCACCCCATCGAACAGCGGCAAGCGCAAGCCGGCGGACATCTGAATCAGGAGGTGCTAGTTCGTCCTATGCGCCCAACGCAGCCTGCACAAATGAATCAAGGCGGCCGGCCCACGACGCAGGAGGGCTTCAAACCGTTTAGCCCGTCCAACAGCGGCAACAATCAAGTCAGGCAAATGCCGCAGACGCAACCGCGAGTCTACGAGCAGCAAGGAACTCCGCCGCCCGGGAATCGGGGCGTGCAACAGCCCGAGAACCGGAACCCGCAGCAACCGGAGAACCGGAGTATGCAGCCGCAAAATCGCACTGCTCAGCCGACCAACCGGGAGGAAATGAGGCCGGCTCCACAACCGACGCATCCGCTGGTTCGCCCCGCCCCGCCGGTGCAGGAGCGGAGCCCGCAACAGGAGCAGCAGCAGGCGCAGAAGTTCAATCAGTGGCACCAACAGCGCCCCGCTCCTCCTCCGCCGCAGCGAGAGGCGTCACGCCCCGCGCCGCCGAAACAGGAGAGGCCAGCGAAGCAGGACAAGCCGAAAGGCCGTTGACGCTGACGGCCTTCTTGCGATGTGATAGGTTCGCATAAGATGCGCTTGCGGACCAGACAACCGATAACGGCAAACGCCGGGAGAATCGCAACCTCTCCCGGCGCAGTCTTTTGTGGCCGGGCGCATTTTGGGGCAGAGCCGTGACCGGCAAAATGACCGAAGCCCATCGTCCCGCGTTTAACTGGATGGATGTCCTATGGCTGGTGTTGCTTGCCCTACTAGCCGTCCTGCCCCCCGTGGAGGAGTACCACAAGCAGTTCGTCTTGCTTGCCTTCGGGGTCCTCCAGTTGAACGAGGCCTGGCTGATTGCCCGAGTCCCAAGGCGCGGGCCGGCCTACATGGTCCTGCTGAAAATTGCCCTGGCCACGCTGCTGATCCTTCACACCGGCGAAATACCCATCAACAGCTACTACTATCCCATCTACTACCTGCCCGCAGTCACCGCGGCGGAGTATTTCGGCCCCTGGGCCACGCTGTTGTGGACGTCTCTGGCCTCCGCCGCCTACTGCTCCTATCTCTACCCCGCGTTGCAGGAGTACGAGATTACCGCAGAGGACTACGGACGACTCGCGATCCGCATCGTTTTTTTCTTTCTGGCGGCCATGGTAGTTAACCGCTTTGTGGTCGAAAGCCGGCGTCAAACCCAGCGCTATCAGGAACTGGCCGAGACCCTCGCCGAGACCAACCGCCGCCTGGAGCAGGCACAGGCCGAGGCGCGCCGTTCCGAGCGCCTGGCCGCGCTGGGCCAGCTTTCCGCGGGACTCGCCCACGAGATCCGCAACCCGCTGGGAGTGATCAAAGGCTCGGCCGAGATGCTCAACCAAAAGCTCGGAGATTCCAATCCGCTGGCTACTGAACTGTCGGGTTACATTTCGACTGAAACCAACCGCCTCAGCGCGCTGGTCACGCGCTTCCTGGATTTCGCGCGCCCGCTCCACGCCGATCTGATACCGCAAGACATCACCACTGTACTCGACCGTGCCTTGAATGACGTCGCGCAGTTTTGGAAGGGCGCGCCGGTTCGCGTGGAGAAAGAGTATGAGCCTCATCTCCCGCTCGTGCCGCTGGATGAGAGCCTGTGCGAGCAGGCATTCGTTAACATTGTGCAGAATGCTTACGATGCCATGGGCGTCAGCGGCGGCGTGCTGCGCATCCGGGCGCGGAAGTCGTTGGCAAGGGGCCGGGACGGCGGCAGCGTGGACGGTGTCGAACTCCGCATTGAAGACACCGGACCGGGCATTCCTCTGGAGTTGCGCGAACAAATCTTTAATCCGTTCGTGACCACGAAAAAAAGCGGCGTCGGCCTGGGGCTGTCCATCGTCTCGAAAATTATTGATGGACATCACGGCACGATACGCATCGAAGCTCCGGGCGATCCCGCCGGCGACGGCGATCGAGCTTTCGGCACGGCCGGCTCGGGCGCGGCAGGCTCGGGTGGATCAAGCCCCGGCGCCCATTTCGTGATATTTTTCCCGGCCGCGAGCGAAAAAACCGCGGTGGGAGAGACGGCTCATCTGGTGATCTCGTGAGACTCAGAGAATCGAGAAAGACGCGCGAATGCCGACCATTCTGATCGTCGAGGATGAAGCGAAAATGCGCCGCCTGCTCGAGCTGAATCTCGGCGACGACGGATTCACTACCTTCTCCGCCGAAGACGCCGAAACCGGCCTCAAGCTGCTGCGCGAAAACTCCATCGATCTCGTCTTGACCGATCTCAAACTTCCCGGCATGAACGGTCTGGAGTTTCTGCAAACCATCAAGCGCCAGAACGCCGCTCTCCCCGTCGTCGTGATGACCGCTTTTGGCAGCGTCGAAACCGCCGTCGACGCCATGAAGGCGGGCGCCAGCGACTACGTCCTGAAACCGTTTTCCCTGACCGAGATGCGGCTGGTGATCCACAAAGAACTGGACGTTCGCAATCTGCGCGAAGAGAATCGCTCGCTGCGCGAGGCCCTGGGAAAGCGCTATTCGCATCCCAATGTCGTGGCCCGCAGCGCGAAAATGCAGGAGGTGCTAGCCACCGTGGAGCGCGTTGCCCCCACAAACTCTACGGTGCTTCTGGGCGGCGAAAGCGGCGTCGGCAAAGACTTGATCGCGCGTGCCATCCACGAAAAATCGCGCCGCGCATCCGGCCCGTTCCTCAAGATCAACAGCACCGCGATTCCTGAGAATCTTCTGGAAAGCGAATTGTTCGGCTTCGAAAAAGGAGCTTTCACCGGAGCGGTCGCCAGCAAACCCGGTAAGTTCGAACTGGCGGATAAAGGAACGCTCTTCCTCGACGAGATCGGCGATGTTCCGCCGGCAATTCAGGTGAAATTGTTGCGCGTCCTGCAGGAGCGCGAGTTCGAACGCCTTGGCGGCACGCGCACCGTGAAGGTTGACGTGCGTCTCATCGCGGCCACCAACAAGGATTTGCGCGAAGCCCTCGAGCAAGGCACATTCCGCGAAGATCTCTACTACCGCTTGAATGTCGTCCCCATCGACATCGCGCCTTTGCGCGAGCGTAAAGAGGACATTCCAGACCTCGTGAACCTGTTCATCTCGCGTTTCACCGGAGAATCCGGCAAGCCCGTCGAAGGTATTACGCCTGAAGCAATGCAGATTCTCGTGAACTATCACTGGCCCGGCAACGTCCGCGAATTGCAGAACATTGTGGAGCGCGCCTGTGCGCTGGCGAAAGGAAATGTGCTCGACCCCTCCGACATTCACCTGGACGTCCGCCCCGCGAAGGCGGCAAACGGTCCCGGCGGATTTCTTCCCGACGGCATGACGCTGGAACAGTGGGAAGACGAAATGGTCCAGGAAGCTTTGCGCCGCGCCAATGGCAACAAGAGCCAAGCGGCGCGCCTGCTGGGTCTCTCGCGCAACGCTCTGCGCTACCGCCTGTCGAAGATTGGCATCACCGACGATGCGGAGAAGGAAACGTAAGCGGACGCTCGGCAAACGGCGTCCAGTACCACTGGCAACATCCGCAGACGTGGGTTATCTTAAAGGTGTTTGGCAAACCGCGTTCGGTACCAGGTTGTTGATAAAGCCCCGATTGACTATCGGGGCTTTCGTGTTGTGTGCCGGAAAAGGAAGGGCACGGTATGGCCCTGTTGGTCGGCATTGCCGCGTAGCGATGTGGTTTACTAGTCATCCATGATCTCTCCGCGCATTCTGCGAGTAATGCTGGCCGGGTTTCTTGTATCCACGCTTGCAGTCTCTGCGCAAACGCTTGCGGACCGACTTGGCTACCCTCCCGGCACAAAGCTCATCATTGTCCATGCCGACGACCTCGGCGAAACCCACGCGGTCAACGCCGCGGCCATGAAGGCTATCGAGAGCGGTACAATCAATTCCGCGAGCCTGACGGTACCCTGCCCGTGGTTCCCCGAGATTGCCGACTACGCCAAATCCCATCCCGACGCAGACTTTGGCCTGCACCTCACCCTGACGAGCGAACGAGTTTATTACCGCTGGGGTCCCGTCGCGCCCGCCGACAAAGTACCGAGCCTGGTGGATGAAAACGGATACTTCCATCATGACTGGGAACAGAACGAACATATCGACGCCAAAGAAGTAGAGATCGAACTGCGCGCCCAGATTGAGCGCGCGCTGGCGATGGGTGTTCGTCCCACGCATCTTGATTCGCACCAGTACCGGCTGATCGTGAGCGGCAAGGAATTGTTCGATGTGATGCTGCGAGTGGCGCACGCGTACAAGTTGCCGTTTTTCGTCAGCCGGGATTGGTTTGCCGACCATCCGTATCTGGAGGCAAGCCTCGGTCCCGACGATATTGTGCTGGACCACACGGTGACGATTGAACCCGAAATTCCGCCGGAAAAATGGTCGGAGTTTTACCTCACGGCACTCAAGAACCTGAAACCCGGCGTGACCGAGTTCGTCATCCATCCCGGCTACGACGACGAAGAACTCCGCGCAGCCACCCGCGAGCGTTCGACTTGGGGTGCGGCCTGGAGGCAGCGCGACTACGATTTTTTCACCAGCGAGAGGTTCCGCCAAGTTCTGGCTCAACAGAACATCAAGCTGATCACTTGGCGAGAACTCGCCCGCGCCGCCGCACCGAAATCTCGCGCCGCCGTGCCGAAATGACGTCTTCCAAGATGAATGCCTATTATTCTCGATCGCTGGGCCTGCCCCCGCGATGCGCTCCGAAAAACGCCCCAAGCCGCGAAGCGGCGCAGGAATGCAGCCCACGCCCCAAGGCGTGGGTAGCTAGTGAAAAAGCGAGCAAGCCCCGGGAGGGGCTAAAGAAAAGCCCCAAGCCCCGTACGAATCCTTTGGATTTACATGGCCAAAGATAGAGTCAGTCTCCTCGTACTCGATCAAAACAATATTTAAGTACAAACTTGACAATTACGCACGATGGCGCAATACTTAAGCAATTACTTGACAAACGAAGCGAGTAGCCGCTTCAGATTGAGCAAAAGCAAACAAGGAGAACAAACATGCGTAAATTAGTCGTTTTCAACCACATCTCGCTGGATGGGTATTTCGTAGACGCGGCCGGCAGTATGCGTTGGGCCAAGGGCGGCAACCTGGATCCAGAGTGGAATGCGTTTGTCGCAGAGAATTCCGGCAGCGGCGGCACGCTCTTGTTCGGCAGGGTCACCTATGACCTCATGAAAAGTTACTGGCCCACCCCGCTGGCGATGGAGCATGATCCGGTTGTCGCCGAGCGGATGAACAATCTGCCGAAAGTCGTATTTTCGCGGACGCTCGAAACGGCGTCATGGAACAATACAAAACTGCTCAAGGGCGACTTGGCGGACGAGGTCCGCAAGCTCAAGAACGAATCGGGTCCCGGCATGGCAATTTTGGGAAGTGGCAGCATCGTCACGCAATTAGCGGGCGAGGGTCTGATTGATGAATACCAAGTTGTGGTGAACCCCATCGTCCTGGGCAAGGGGCGGACAATGTTCGAAGGCGTCAAAGAAAAACTGTCGCTGCGGCCAACCAAGACGCGGACCTTCGCCAATGGAAACGTCTGCCTGTGCTACGAGCCGGCGGCGTAAGCCGCGAACCCAAAAGGCTCTTAGCTCTTAGCTGTTGGCTTTTAGCTAAAGGCTAAGAGCGAAAAGCCAAGAGCCAATTGCAAGGAGAACAAATCATGAAAGAGCGATCCGTCACTCACAGCACCTTCGTGATCGAGCGCAGTTATCCCACCACTGCGCAACGCGTGTTCGCGGCATTCTCCGATCCCGCCAAAAAACGCCGCTGGTTTGCCGGAGATAAAGATTTCAAGGCCGAAGAATTCGAAATGGATTTTCGCGTGGGCGGCCGTGAGCGTTCAACCTTTCGCTCGAAGGGTATGACCTGCACAAACGATACGGTTTACCGCGACATCGTGCCCGACCGTCGCATTGTCATTGCCTATACCATGACGCTGGGCGATCACTGCATCTCCTCGTCCCACGCGACAGTGGAATTGTTGCCGAGCGGCCAGGGAACGGATCTCATCTTTACCGAACAAGCCGCCTTTTTTGAAGGCGCCGACGGTCCTCAATTGCGGGAAGAGGGTTGGCGCAAGCTGCTCGAACATCTCGCGAAGGAACTGGCGGGCTTTTCGTGAGTAGCGCCGGCATCCTGCCGGCTGTCGCGGGGGCATCTTGCCCTCGCACGATTGCACTGGAAAGGGCACGGCCCATGCTTACCCAAAGAGTCCACGTCGACCGCGTCTTCCACGCCCTGGGCGATCCCACCCGCCGGGCGATTGTTGAGAAACTGAGCCAAGGCCCGATTTCTGTCTCCAGACTGGCGAAGCCTCTCGACATCACTCTGGCCGCGGTAGTGCAGCACTTGCAGGTACTGGAAAAAAGTGGCTTGGTGCGTACGGAAAAGACTGGCCGGGTCCGAACCTGTCGCATCGAATCGAAAGGCCTGACCGTGGCCGAGCGCTGGATCGCCGATCGTCGTTCGCTCTGGGAGAGTCGCTTTGACCGCCTGGGAAAATTGCTCGCCGAGGAAGAGTGATCCAAGCGGCGAACTGTTACCCAAGCTACTCAGCAAGCCTCTTCTTCCAGGGTTCCTGGGTGTTCGAGAACGGACGCCAGTTTCTGCCTGCGGACAGCTGTCGGCCCATCCCGCACAGGTTTATCTTGTCTTTTGAAGGGCTTGCAGGGTCTGCAAAAGGCAACAGAGTTGCACTCCACAACCCATTGATTGATCCCTGCGATTGGAGGCAAGGAGCGATGGACCGCTTACCCCAGGATTTTCGCTATGCCTACCGCATGCTGCGCAACAAGCCAGGGTTCACAATTCTGGCGGTGCTCACGCTGGCACTCGGCATCGGCGCCAGTACGTCAATCTTCAGCGTGGTAGATGCCGTTATTTTGCGTCCCTTGCCTTACCGCGCGCCCGACCGTTTGGTGCTGGTCAAGGAGTGGATTCCCAAGGCGATTCCCGACCCGATTCCGGTCTGCGCCCCGGACGTGCTTCAGTTCCAGCGCGAGAATCAAGTGTTCGAATCGCTGGCCGCCTTCCGGGGCGGCCAGTTTGACCTGGCGGGGGGAACCGAACCGCAGCGCGTCAACGTCAACCGTGTGAACGCGAACCTCTTCTCGCTGCTTGGCGTTCAACCGAGCTTGGGGCGTGCCTTCACTGCGGATGAGGATCACCCCGGCCACCTCGTGGCCGTCCTGAGCTATGGACTCTGGCAGCGCCAGTTTGGCACCGATCCCAACATCGTCGGCCGCACGGTGACTCTCAATCGGCAGCCGTATACGGTGATCGGCGTGATGCCGCGAACCTTCGTATTCCCCTTGTCTGGGATGAATCAAGGCGACGCTTCGGACCTCTTTGTCCCGATGGCCTTTACCCCCGAGGAACTCGCGGACGTCGGAGACAATTTCGACTACAGCGTGGTCGGACGGCTGAAATCCGGCGTGAGCCTGACGCAAGCAAATGCGGATCTGGCAGCCATCGCACACCGCATCCTGGAGACCTATCCCGCGCAGTTTCGCGCGGATGTCAATCTCGGTGCCGTTGCCCTGCCGCTCGCAGACCAGGTTGTGGGCAACGCCAAAACGCTACTCCTGCTGCTATTCGGAGCCGTCGCGTTTGTTCTTCTCATCAGTTGCATCAACGTCACTAATCTGCTCTTGACTCGCGCTACCGACCGGCAGAAGGAAATCGCGGTCCGCCTTGCTCTCGGAGCGAGTCGCGTGCGCCTCCTCCGTCAATTGGTGGCGGAAAGCATGTTGTTAACGCTTGCTGGTGCCGGTCTTGGCCTCTTTTTCGCGAACTTGATCACGGGGGCGTTGCTGGCCTTGATGCCGGCGGAGATTCCCCGCGTCCATGCGGTGGACCTCAATCTCTCGGTGCTCGGTTTCGCAGTGGGGCTGGCACTCCTGACCGGCTTGTTCTTTGGCATTGTGCCGGCACTGGCCGCTTCGCCCACCAACGTTAATACCACGCTCAAGGAAGGCGGGCGCAGCGGCATGCAGGGCCGGGAACACAATCGCGTGCGCTCGGCGCTGGTGGTGGTGGAAGTGGCACTGGCGATGGTCCTGCTGGTCGGGGCAGGATTGCTGCTGCGTAGCTTCCAGCGCGTACTCGAGACCGACCCCGGATTCCAACCCGAACACGTGCTCACTGCATCTCTGAGTTTGCCCGAGTCGCACTACAAGGGGGATGCACAAGTCCGAAGCTTCTATCAACGCTTGATGGAACGCTTGCGGCAGTTGCCCGGCGTGCAGATGGCCGGGGCATCTACCGACCTCCCGCTTAGGGCTGGCTGGAACCACATCTTCACCCCGGAAGGCTATCAACCTCCGCCCGGTGCGAACCTTAACTTCTCCAACCATTCCGTGATTCTCGGCCAGTATCTTCAGACCATGGGAGTGCCTCTCCTCCGGGGGCGTTACTTCACAGAGCAGGACAACGACGGTTCCACGCATGTTCTCATCGTGAGCCAATCGCTTGCCAGGCGGTATTGGCCACAAGGGGACGCAATCGGCAAGCGTCTGAAGTGGGGTCCGGCGGCATCCAACGACTCCTGGCTCACCATCGTGGGGATCGTGGGAGATGTCAAACAGGGTGCTCTCGAAGTCGAGACGACGCCTCACACCTATGAACCTTTCTTGCAGAACACGGGTAGTTCCCTAAATGTTGCAATTCGGGCATCAGGTGAGCCGGCTAGCTTGACGTCCGCACTTCGCAGCGCAGTGTGGGCGGTCAACCCGCAACTCGCCGTCGCACAGATTCAAACCATGGATCAGGTGATCAGCGCGTCCACCACACCACGCCGTTTCAACCTGTTTCTGCTTGCCGGTTTTGCTTCTCTGGCCCTCGTTCTGTCAGCTATCGGCATCTACGGCGTGATCGCCTACTCCGTGGTTCGGCGCGTCCACGAGATCGGCATCCGAATGGCGTTAGGCGCGCAACGCGGGGATGTAATGCGTTTAGTCGTCGGCCAAGGTGTGCTGCTTCTCGGAATTGGCGTGGTTGTAGGCATTCTCGGGACGCTCGCGTTAACTCGCGCGCTGGCAAGTTTTCTCTACGGCATACGACCGACGGATCCGACTACGTTCGCCTGCGTGGTCGTGATCCTGGTCGGGGTTGCCCTTGTGGCGAGCTACATCCCGGCTCGCCGCGCGACGAAGGTGGATCCTATGATCGCTCTCCGCTATGAATAGAGCGTCAACCCGGCGCACCATTTTTAACCCTGGACTGTCCCCCAAGTGCGCGGCAAACCGCGGCTGAGGAATTGCTGACAACGGACGACTCGGCTGGAGAGCCGCCATCGTCAAACCTCGGTTATTCACAATCTCATCGGCACATCGTGTGACGTTTAACCTTGCGGTCGAAGCTAAATAAGCACATCATGGTCAAGGCGGAGGCGGTGTACGAAGAGACCACAGCAAGGACCGTAAGTTCTTTGTTGTCAAGATTTTGACCTCTAAACTCTTTGCAATCAAGATCTTGCGGACCTTTTTTGCAGAACCCGCGCCAGTCAAGGCTTTTCAGAGGGGTGGAGGGCGGGGGAGCCCCGGGCATTTGGCGTTTTTCCCCGAATGGAACTCGCTTCCGCACGCTGTGAGGGTGGCTCTTGCAAGTATTTTTGAGGGAGATATTCACAGCGTCGGGCTTTTCTGCGGCGAGATGATTGGCTTGCAGGACAAGTGGCCCAAAACCACCACCGTTGGCTGAGGTCGGCCAAGTTCATCGGATTTGACAACCCCGCCTGTTCAACGCGGCTCTTTCTTCACTGAAAACAAACGATTTGCAGAAGGTTCCCTCCACGCCCTTTGGCATGGCAGTTGCCTCTCCTTCTGATAGAGGAATTCAGATTCGTGCGGATTGAATTAACTACGGTTCGAAGAGGCGGGTTATGAAAAACAGATTCATAACAAGTTTGGCAGTCTTGACGTTAGCGCTATCGGGAGTGCTGTCGATCAGCGCCCTTGCGCAGACCACCGACGAAGGTCCCGCGCCCTCGGATCAGCCCAGTGCGCCGATGGAGATCGGACAGTCGCAGCCGCCCGACGCGCAACAGGACGGACAACCGATGGATGCCCAGTCCTCGGACGCGCAGCCCACCGAGGCTCAGCCTGGCGGACCGTCGGGCGAAGCTCCGGCGCGGACCGATCAGGGCGTGGCCCGCATCAGCCTGATTCACGGCGACGTTTCCACGCAGCGCGGTGACTCGGGAGACTGGTCCGCGGCCACATTGAATCAGCCGGTGATGACCGGCGACAAGGTTTCAACTGGCGACAACGCGCGGACGGAATTGCAACTTGACTTCGCCAACGTTCTTCGCTTGGGCCCGAACTCCAAGGCCAACATCGCGAATCTCACAAAGCAGAATATTCAGGTTCAATTGGCCGAGGGCATCGCCGACTTTAGCGTTTCCAAGGACAGCGAAGCCGAGCCCGAGATCGATACCCCGAACCTATCCGTTCATCCCGCGCATCATGATGGCGTGTTCCGCGTCGAAGTGCGGCCCGATGGAGACACGATCGTGATCGTGCGCGAGGGCCAGGCGCAGATTGCCACCCCGCAGGGCAGTACCGAAGTCAACGCCGGAGAAATGGCTACAGTGCGCGGCGACGCCGAGTCCGCACAGTACAAGATTTCCTCGGCTCCGGATCGCGACGATTGGGATCGCTGGAATAGCGACCGCGATCACGTGATCCGCGACGCGAACTCCTGGCGCCACACCAACCGCCGCTACACTGGAGCGCAGGATCTGGACGCCTATGGCAATTGGCAGAACGTCCCCGACTACGGCGATGTGTGGGTTCCCAACGAGCCCGATGGCTGGGTTCCGTATCGCGACGGCAACTGGACGTACGAGCCCTACTACGGCTGGACGTGGGTTGGCTACGAGCCTTGGGGCTGGGCGCCGTATCACTACGGGCGCTGGTTCCCGTACGGTAATGCGTGGGCATGGTGGCCTGGCCCGGTGTATGCAGGCTACGACCCATTCTGGTCGCCTGCGTACGTGTCGTTCTTTGGCTGGGGCGGCGGCTTTGGCTTCGGCGTTGGTTTTGGCGGTTGGGGCGGCTTCGGGTGGCTTCCGATTGGGCCGTGCGACTGGTTCCATCCGTGGTGGGGGGGATACGGCGGGCGGTTTGGAATGATGGGTGGTTTCCATGGCGGCTGGGGCAACCACTGGGGCGGCTACAACCGTTATGGTGGCTTCGCGCCGCTGCATAACGGAATGCGGTACTCGAATATCGCGAACCTGCATGACCAACACGTGGGCCGGGCCCTCTCGACGGTGAATGCGGGTCATTTCGGCGCGGGCCGGGTGACGGCCGTAGCGGCGAACCGCGCACAGATAAGCGGAGCGCGCATGATGGCGGGCAATCTGCCCGTGGTTCCTTCTCACGCGAGTTTGTCCGCGAGCGGACGCGCGGCAGCGCCGTCCACCATGCGCAACACTGGTTCGCAGCGCTTCTTTGGCTCGCACAACAACATGGCGCGTCCAGTATCGTTCCAGCAGCAGACTGCAAGTCTGCGGCAGACGATGCAGCAGAGCCATGTGGGTGCGGTTCCGGCGGGCGGCCGCGCGAGCGGTGGCCAATCCGCCGCAGTCCGCGGCACCATGCAAAGGCCGAGCGCGGGCACGTTCCAGAATGGAAGGGGGACGAACAACTCCGCGACTCGAAGCGCAGGCAATCAGCAGTCGTTCAATCAGAATGGAAACCGTGGTGGCTACCGTCCATTCACGCCACCCAATAACAGTAACCGTTCGTCGAGCGCGGTAAATTCGGGACGGACAAATAACATCGGTCCCTCGAATATGAACTCGAGAAACAATTCGGGTTATTCAAACCTCGGTTCCCGGAATAATTCCGGCTACCCAAACATGGGTTCCAGAAATGTGCAATCGCAGCGCGGCATGACCCAGTCTCCCGCCGGCAATGGCGGCGGATTCCGGCCCTTCACGCCTCCCTCTGGCAACCAGGCACCGCGAGGTGGATCGTTTAGCGGATCGAGAGCGCCTGCGGCACGCAGCAGCAGTGGCAGCTACTGGAATCGGACTGCGCCGAGTTCCGGTTCGATGGGAGCGCGCGGCAACAGTCCGTACGCGGGCAGCTACGGGCGTGGATCCTCCTCGCGTCCGCAGTTGGATATGCGGCAGCCGATTGTGCGCTCTCCTTCGGGTGGCTACGGCGGATATTCGCGCGGAGCGAATCCTGCATATGGCGGCTCTTCGCGCGGAGCGAACCCTGCATACGGCGGCTCTTCGCGCGGAGCTAGTTCTTCATACGGTGGCTACGGCGGATATTCACGCGGGGCGAACCCTGGCTACGGCGGATATCGTGGCGCTCCCAGCTACGGCGGATCGCGTGGAGCTCAAAGCTACGGTGGCTCGCGTGGCGCACCTAGCTATGGCGGCGGGGGCGGACATTCCGGAGGTGGAGGTGGTGGCCATTCCAGCGGAGGTGGGCATTCTGGTGGCGGAGGTCATAGCGGCGGAGGCCATCGCTAAAAAGCTTGGAGACGGTAAGTCTCTGAGGGAAGCAGCAACTTGAATGTAATTGAGTTGTTGTAGATGAAGCGAAGAAACAGAGGCGGGAAGGGCGTGCTAAACGGCACGCCCTCTCTGTTGTACGCCGTGCATGTTCGACAGCTTGGAGGTGAGAGTCCTCTCCCAACCTGATGGAGGTGAAGGGTAGCGAAGCGCAAGGGCGTCACCGCGAGGTGGGGTCTGAAGGAAGCGTGGAGCAAACACGCGAGCCGATGAACAAGAACCGGATGATGAGGCCTACGGTGTCAGGCGAGCGAGCAACTGATCGCGAAGCCCATATCTATCAAGGACACTGGTGGTAAATCCGGCGGTTGTGCGTGGAAAGCGGACGAGCTTATCACGGGAGATCTGCTGTGCGTCACGGATTCGTGACTGAGGGCATCGTAAGGTGCCCTGACCGCATGGCAGAAGTCAGCCGAGGGCGTAGTAGCCGCGTGAGCGACGAAGGCCCGAACCGTAAGCGTGAACAGTAGAACGTCGGACTCACGGTTGGCAATGCGCCAGCCAATCAGCTGCGGCTGAGCTTGGCAGGTTCAGAAGACGGTGAAGCCGAAACGGAAACCTGCCGAGCGGCGAAGCCACTGTGGCGAAAGACGACTCGAACTTCCGGCCTTTACGGGCTCAACTTACGGAACCGCCGTATGCGGACCCGCATGTACGGTGGTGTGGCAGGGGAGGAGAGGTGACTCTCCCCCCTATGCCGATTTGTAAAGAAAGTTTCAAAGTTGCAAGGTTTCCAAGGTTACGGAGGTCTCGAAGTAACGGTGTTCCGATCCATAGAGCATTGAAACCTTGAAACTCTTTACTCCGGTCTCGCGTAGGCAGGGCTGTCGGGCTCGGGACGGTCGTAATCGCGGCCGTATTTATTTTTATGGGCGAGCAGAAGGTCAGACTCAGGAAGCGCAAAAGTCCCCAGAGACGTAGCGCCTGGAGCTATGGTGATCTCCCGGTTCAGGGCACGAAGAGCGTCGGGCGCGACCGAAGAGTGAAATACCTGCAATTCGTAGCGACCCGGCGGAACATTGGGAATGCTGAGGTCTCCCCGGGAATCGGAAATGGCGTAGTAGGGCGTTGTCAGGGCGATGACCACCGCGCTCATTTGCGCATGAATGTTGCAAAAGATGAAAGAGATGCCGGGTTTGTCGAACTGGACGAAGCGCGAGGTTCCGCTCTCATAAAGCCCAAGATCGAAGCGCTTTCCCTCGAACAGCGAAAACACGTTATGGAAAAACGGATCGTGGTTGGGAAATTCCACTTTGCCGCCCACGGGAATCACCAGAAGCGACGGATGGAAACTTTTGTTTTTCTGCACCAGTTGCGGAATCTCTGAGGCTTTTTGTTGAGGCGGTTGGACCGTCGCGCCCACAGGAGTCAGCCAGACGACCGCTTTCGAAGCGTTGCTAACGTGGTGGCCATTCCTGGTCAGTTGTACACGTGCCTTAAGCGCCGCCTGCTGAGCCGTGGTGCTGACCGCTGTCAGCAGCATGACGAAGAGCAACCATCCGCGTTGGATATGGCGACGTTTCAAAACAAGATCCCCACTGACAGATTGAGCTGGTTCGTAACGCTGCTACTGCTGTAGACGGGGAAAGTGCGCAATCGTCTGAGCTCCGCAGAAAGCACAAGGTCGGAGCGAGGACGAAAGACCACATTCGCCAGAGCGCCGCGATTGCGCCCCAGAATCTCCCCGAAGTTGTTCTGATCGGTGGCGAAGCCGCGGACATCGCCGGCAAATGCGTCGTCTTCGGCGAATACGGCATTGAACTCAATCTTCGGCGTCGCCTGGAATTTCAGTTGGGCCCATCCGCCCGCAGTGTTGAGGCCACGGATCGGAGTGAAGGGCGCATTTGGGTCGCCGCCGTACAGGATGGAGGTCCCGATTGCGCCGCCCAGTCCGCCAATGCCACGCCCTCGATAAAACTCGCCGGAGAGAGCCAGGCGCGGAAGAAGGGGAATTTGCCAATCCACCATTCCGGCCCAAGCGTCGACGTAACGGTCCCAAGTCCAGTTCTGCCTGCCATAGTAGCCGGCCACGCCGAAGCTGAAAGGATGCTCCTGCACCGGACGCGACCAGGCCGTCCGGAAGGCGTAGGCAGGCTGTCCGGAAAGTTCGCCCGCTTGCGCCGAACGATAAAACGAATTGGAGGAAAGCTCCCAGTCGAGGTTGTCGAGGATCCCCGCCTGCACGGTTACGGTCTGCCGGTCGGAAAGCGAGAAGCGGTGCTCGACCCGGAGTTGCGGCGTCCAGCCCCAAAGATTTCCGGCAAAGGCGAACGCCGGTGTGGCCAGCGAGGCGAAGGAAGTGGGCGAGAGCGGCGAGATGAACAAAGAATCCTGGCCCGCAACCAGCGCGGTGTGTTCCCAGTCGAATCGCAAGCTGGCGGTCTGCAGGCGGACAATTCCGAAGTTGACGCCGTTGCCGGTTGCGGGAAATCCTCCGGCGAAGTCGAGCTGAATATCGGCCGAAGTTCTCGCCCCGGAGAGGTTCGGGCCAAAGATTTCGAGGCCGATCTCCGACTGCCGCAGCGTCGCTCCGAGAGTGGCCTGGGGCGTGCCCGGGGGAACCGCTTCGGAATAGGTGGGGAAGTCCAGATTGTCGGAGCCACCCACATTGTGGAAAGCATTCATCAGAACGATGCCGTGGAGCCGCGCACGATACTTGGAAGCAGTTTCGACTTTGGTCTGATATTGTTCATCGATCTTCGAGCCAATCAGCGAAGTGGATTCTTCCAGCTTCTGAACCCGTTCTTCCAGCGGGGTTGAGCCTTGGGAAGTGGGTGCAACGGATGTGCCGGATTCGGCAACTACCGCTCCGGGTTCGCCGCCTGTCGGCGTTGCAGGGTGCTCCAGCATGGCGCGCGTGACTTGCAAATCCTGGCGCAACTGGCGCATCTCAGCGCGGGACTCGGCATTTTCGGCGCGCATTTGTTCCACCAGAGTTCGAAGTTGACGGACCTGATCCTGCAGGTCGCGAACGGCGCTTGCAGTTTCACCCGGCGCTGGGGAGGCAGCAGTAGCGGCCGCGTCCTGCGCCCGGCCAATGGTGCTCAATAGAACGAAAGCGGCAACCGCTAACGCGGCCCCGCAAACCGCAGAAGTCCCAAGGTTCTTCACACCGTCCTCCTACACCCTCCGGGACCAGGCTCTTGGCGAAGAGACGGATCGTGCCTAGGGGCCCGGATGCGAAATCGAATTCTGAGCGGTCTCATCCCGCTGTGCGGGCACAAGAGAGGGCAGATCCAGGCTGGGCGCGCTGTCACTGCGGAACTCATCCTGGAGGCGTCCGGGCAGCGTGATCCGGAAGACTGTTTTGCCCTGGAGAGCACGTTCCACCACAATTTCGCCGCCGTGATCTTGAACAATTTTCTGCACCACCGCCAGTCCCAATCCAGTGCCGTTTTCCTTGCCGTAGCTGACAAAGGGATGAAAGAGCCGCTGCTGGATGGACTCGGCAATGCCAGGACCGTTATCGGCGACCGAAATTGTAATGGAGCCCTCGATCTCAGCGGCGGTGACTTCCACCGTGCCTCCCACGGAGGGAGCGGCCTCGCAAGCGTTCAAGAGCAGGTTGTACAAAGCACGCTCCAGTTTGCGCTGGTCAAACCATCCCGAAACCTGGCCACCGCAGAGTACGTCGATAGACCTGTTATGGTGCCGGGGATGCAGGCGGACTGCCTGAACCGATCGGTGGATCGTTTCCGAGACGTTGGCGTGAGCGGGGCTCAACGATTCGCGAGTGCGGGCGAATTCGAGCAAGGAATCGATGAGGTCGGTCATCAAGTTCACGCCGGTCCGGACTTCCTGGTACAACTCCTCGCGCTGCGCCGGGGTGAGGTGGCTGTCGCAGAGAAATTCGGAATTGGCGACGATGGCGGCAAGGGAATGGCGCAGATCGTGCGAAATCGAACTCGCCATTCGTCCGATGGTAGCGAGTTGCTCGGATTCCAGCAGGTCGCGCTGGCTCTTAAGAAGGCTGGTGCGCATGCGGTCGAAGGCGCGAGTCAATTCGGCGACTTCGTCCCCGCCGCGAGGATCGAGGGGATGATGGAAGTCTCCGGCTTCCAGGGCGCGCACGCCCGCGACCAGACTGCCGAGGGGACGGGTGAACGTGTGCGAGATGAAGAAGACCAATCCACTTCCGATCAGGATCGCGGCCAGGCCCAACAAAACGAGATAGCGATTCAGTTCATCGACAAACTTCGTGGCCTGGTCGTACGAGCCCAGGACGCTTAAGCGAACCGGCGCCGCTCGAGAACCCGAGAGGACGAGGGAAGTGGCCAGGAAGCGTTCCGAACCGATGTCGATATCCCGGGGTTCGTCCTGGACGGACCCTCCGATCAGATCGTGAATGGCTCCGCTTTGCACTTGCGCGGGAGTCAACGTGGTGCCGACGACTTCGTTTCCGAAGGAAAAGGCGACTTGGCTGCCAGCCACCTTGCTGACTTCTCCAGCGAGGCGGTCGTTGATCTCGTAGCCAATTACGAGAAAGCCGAGCAGCGTTCCGTCCGTTCTGGAGCCACGATACACGGGCTCGATAAAAGTCTGATAGAGGTGATGCCCTGCCAGCCACCAGTGGCTTGATTCGCGGCGATCCTCATCGAGGGACTGCTGGAAATATTTTTCCGCCGCCTCCCCGGTGAATCCGGGAGTCTTGGTATGCAGACCGACGACTCGACCACTGCGATCGACCAGGACGAAAAGATCACCGGCGGCGATCTGCGAAACATCTTGCGACGCATCTTGGATGGTCACAGGATCGGGGCTGGTCATGATGGCGCGAGTGATGGGAAGGTCTGCCAGCAGCGCCACGTCGCTGGTCAGCATGGTTTCGCGTTCATGACGGAAATCCTGGAAGGCAGCGACGGAATTGCGCAGGTTGATCGCGATGCTTTGTCGAACGTTGCTGCGAATGCTGCGCTGAACGAGAAGCAGGCTTGTGGTCGTGAGAGCCGCCGTTATCAGGAGCATCGAGAGCAGGAAGCGGGTACGCAGGCGCAGGCGCGGCAGGAGTGCGCCCGCAGACTTGGCCTGCGAAGAACGGGAGGCGGGTTCGGGAGGCGGGTTCACGGGAATCAACGAACGAACTTGTATCCCATGCCATGCACCGTTCGGAAATGTACCGGACTCGAAGGGTCTTTTTCCAGTTTCTGGCGGAGTTTGAGAATGTGGTTATCCACCGTGCGGGTCGAAGGATAGTTCTGGTAGCCCCATACTTCGTTCAGCAGTTCGTCGCGGCCGATGACCCGGTCGGCATTCTGCACCAGAAACTGGAACGTCTTGAATTCCTGAGCAGTCAGAACTACGGGCTTCCCATCGCGCTTGACTTCCATTTTTTTGAAGTCTGCGGAGATGCCATCGAAACTGACTACTTGCAGATCGGGCGTGCGCGCCGTATGGCGCAGCGCCGCCCGGACGCGTGCCAGCAGTTCCCGCGGACTGAAAGGCTTGGTCACGTAGTCGTCAGCGCCCAACTCGAGCAATAGGACTTTGTCGGAGACGTCGCTGGCCGCGCTCAGAACGACGATCGGTAGCGTGGGGGCCAGGGCCTTGATCTCTTTGCACACGTCACTGCCGGAAACCTTGGGCAGACGCAGGTCGAGGACGATCGCGGCCGGCGCTGAAGAGTGGAAGCTGTCGAGCGCGGACCTGCCGTCGGACTGGGTTTCCACGGTATAGCCCTCGGTCTCAAACAGCCGCCGAAGGGCTTTCTGAACGGCCGGATCGTCTTCCACGACCAGGATGCGGCCAGAGGGCTTGATTGAAGAAGATGGATTCATTGCTCGCGCGGTACTGAGCGGCGTAGCCAGGTTTCCCATAAATAATTTGTCCTGTATGCGAGGGAGAACTTCCGGGTCCCCAAATAGTCTGCCGGAAGTGGATCGACCTCTGAAGCTTACAACGGTTTGACGGCAAAGTAGGCTCATTGTGGGCGTTTTTGACATTTTTTTTACAATTGCAACGTGATGTTAAGAGATGCTGCGGAAGCAAACTTGCACGGCGAAGGGATTCCATACAGCGTCGGCTTGCGCTCGGTATAAATCGTTCTGTCGTAAAATTGAGCCCTTGCCTGGCCAATCGGAACTAGACGGTCTCGTAGTGGTGCTGGTGCGCCCGCGCAATCCTCTGAACATTGGGGCTGCGGCGCGTGCCATGAGCAATTTCGGCGCTCACCGGCTGCGCCTGGTGAATCCCTTCTCGGCCGGGTTTCGGGAGGCTCGTTCCGCGGTCGGCGCCTCTGACCTGCTCAATCAAGCAGAAGAATACAAGACCGTCGCCGAGGCGGTCGCCGACTGCGCTCTCGTCGTGGGAACGACGGCGGTGCGCAATCGTGTGCTGCAGCAGCCTGTGAAGCGGCTTGACGAGCATGCCGGTACGACGATTCGCACGCAACTACAGACTGAGCGGGTTGCTCTGTTGTTCGGCTCCGAAAAGATCGGGCTTACGAACCAGGACTTCAGCCACTGTCACTGGCTGCTGAACATTCCTACAAGCCAGCAAAACATCTCCATGAATTTGGGGCAGGCTGTGGCTGTGTGTCTCTACGAACTGGCGCGCAGTACGCAGCTCCCGCCATCTGCGGCGGGCTTCGAACCGGCGACCGCGGGGCAGGCGGAGCAGATTACCGAGGGATTGCTGGAGGCGCTGCGGATGAGCGGCTATGTGAAGCCGGGCACGGACGCGATGTTCGAGAAAAAAGCGCGTCGGCTGATCCTGCGCTTCGGGCTGGAAGCCTACGATGCGAAACTGCTTCTCGGTATGGTGAGGCAGATCGTGTGGAAGTTGCGTCAGGAAAATAAGAGCTAGCGAGTTATGCGCTCGGCTGAAGCCTGCGTTCCGCTTCGCTTGAAGCGAAACTGGAGGAGCCACGTGCTGGCCGCCGGCTGTCCATTCACTTGGGGTGGCGAGAACTCCCAGCGCTGCGCCGCTTTCAGAGCCAGGCCGGCGAAGTATTTGCTAGGCCCGGCGGTCCTTAGTTTCGCCGCTCTCACCCTGCCCGATGGATCCACTTCTGCCCGCACAGTGACCTTGATTGTGCCGGTAATCGTGTTCCTTGAGTTCTGAGAAACATCGGGGAGAACCTGGTGGAGGACGCGGGCTTGGGACGCGAGAGTTTTCTTCGGAGCCACGGTTGGTTCGCCAACCCCTGGATTGGGCTTCCGTGCAGGCGCGGTTCGAGGCGCCGTCTGCTGCGTTGCGGGGGTGGCGGGCGCGGCGGGCGCGGTTCCCCTCTTCCCACGAGAAAAGAACACGACCAGCGCAACCAGCACGGCAACTATCAGCAAGGCTGCGGCGATTGGCCTGCGCTTTACGGAACTGCGGGGATGCGGAGGAGCAGGTGGGGCAGCTGGCACCGAGCGTCCCGCAGGCTGCAGTCGCGCCTGTATCTCCGCTATCGAGCATCGCCGCTTCGGGTCGAGATGCAGGCACTCGCGCGCAATGCCCCGGAATGGTTCCGGGACAGTCCCAGGGAGATCGGGATCGTTCGGCGACGCCTCTTCGGCAAAAGAGACGTTCTGCGTCAGGGCGGCGACCAGCGTGACGCCGACTGACCATACGTCGCCCTCGGGCGAGACGATTCCGGCAGCCGTTTCGGGCGCATCGTAGGCGTCGCGCCGCCTGCGCGCAGAACTCAACTCCGTAGAAAGAACGACCTGATCGGCAGAGAGTTTCAACTGGTTACCAACTGCCAGCACATTCGACGGCTTGATGCGCCCGTGCACGAATCCCTTGCTGTGCAGATACGAAAGGGCGTCCAGAAGCGGGGGAAGCATGTCGGTCGCTTCAGCAGGTACCAGCGGCCTCTGAGGAAGGATCTGCGATAGATCTTCCTCCGCATACTCCATGACCAGATAGAGAAGTGGTGTGCCGTTGAGACGGCAACGCCCCGCTTCAAAGATGCGGATCAAGTTAGGATGAGAAAGTTGCGCAACGGCACGCCAGCGCGAAAGTTGACGGTCGGCCTCCGCGCCGTCAGCTGCGATCAATTTGATTGCGGCCTTCGAAGAAGGCTGCCCCGGTTGCTCCGTGAGAAAGACCGCGCTATGTTCAGACCCGCCCATCCATTGCCGAAGCGGAAATTTTCCGTCAACGACGCGACCTTCCCATGTTTTCCAGGCGCCAGGATCGCTCATGCGTTACTACCCGCGAAGGAACATTCTATGCCATCCGCAAAAAGCCGGTAAATGCAGGGGTTCTTCACGGTTGCAACCCATGGCCGGTTCACCTGGTCTTATAACTGAAAGTCACCTTTGTTTCCTCGTCCAGAACCAGCGGCCGGACGAAGCTGAAGGAAGTGCCGGTTCGCGGCACATCGATGGCCACTGGCAGTACGCCCGCAACCCGGCGCTGCAAGTTGAGCACATTGGCGGAGGCATTCTGCTGGGGTGCGTTTTTCTTCAACTGTTCCAGCTCCGAGTAATCGCGTCTATTCAGTGCAGGGGCAGCTACAGTAACCTCTACCGTTTCCGATGCGCTGCCGACGCCCAGTGCAAAGCTGTACGTCAACGGACGGCCTGCATCGTAAACCGCATCGCGCACTGCCGTCTGGAATCCGGGAGCCTCCGCCTTGATTCTGACCCTTCCTGTACGCAGGTTGGACACGACCCAGCGTCCTACTTGATCTGTAACGGTCAACATCGAAAAACCGAGGTCTGGCTGCGTGACAGTGATGCGCGCGTTGGGAAGGACTGCTCCGCTTGGATCCGCGAGAATTCCGCCCAATTGTCCGGGAAGCAATGCTCCCATGCTGACGCTACTCGCAAGCTCGGCATCTCTGTTTCCTTCGTACTGATATGCCACCGCGTCTGGACGAAAAGCGGGAGGCACCAGATTGGCGGCAATCACGTCGCCTCCGAAATCTTTCACTTTGTATTGCTCCGGTAGAAAGACCTCCCAACTCATCAGACTGATCGGAATGTCCATGCTTGGAAGGCTCAGGTCAGCGCCGCCTTTTTTCGCGAACGGAGCGCCGGAGTGCATGAATACGAACGAAACCGCATACGAATCGGTTGGATGAAATCCGGCGCGCAGGAGTGGCACGCGATTTCCGTCCGGGCCTTGCACCGGCTTCACCCGCTCGCCACCCACGTCCGCGGAAAGAATGGTAGCGCCCGCGGGCAGAGCGACTTTCAGGAACGGCTGTGCCTGGTTTTTGAGGATCAGTCTCACTTCGGTGAGAGACTTGCCCTCCGAGGTGACCAGCGTGGTGACTACTGCGCTCTCGGCCACGGCCGCGAGCACGCTTCCGTCCGGGAACCGCGTCCATTGCAGCGCCAGGGTGGGCGTCTCGCCGGGCTGCTTATGATAGCGGAATGCCGCCTGGGGCGGGAAATGCGCCAGCGACCGCAGATAGGGATTGGCTTCTTTCACGTCCATGCGCTTGAGGCCACCCCCTTCGGTCGCGGTCAGTTCCATGGTGCCCGCTCCCTCGGCAAGCACTTCGCCGGTCTCGCGTTGCGCACCCTTGAAGCTGAGGAAAGGCGCATCGGACTTCGCACCAGTGATGGAGCGCTCCATCGATATCAGGAATTGATGGCTGCGCTGGTTCGGCGCATTCACTTTCAGGGTTAAAACTCCGGATTGAGTTTCCGTGGAATCGAGCGTAGCGCCGGTAACACCGGTGACTTCGTACCCCGCGGGCAGTTCCACCTGAAATTGGGAAGGCTCGCCTTGTACGACCGTGATGTCGGCGAGCACGGCCACCCGCATCTCGGCTTCGCTGACCGAGATTAGCGTCTTTGCATCGGAGAGAAACCGTACCTCTCGAGGGACGGTTGGAGTCACGGTTTCGCGCGTAGCCCACCAGATGTTCGCGGGCTGTCCCGGAACCAGAGTGGCCTCAATCGAGGTATGTCCATTCTCCGATTTTCGGCTGGTGATCAGGCCGGGAGTGATATTCGCAAATGTGTGGTCTCCGGGAATTACCATTGCCAGTTGCACGCTACCCGCGGCCGGCACCGGCAGACTGAAGGAAGCACGTCCCGCTTCGATTCTTAGCGGCAGGCCAGTGTCGAGCGCGACGGAAAACTCGCCTGGTCCCGACAGAAGGGCCATGTGCGTGCCATTTTCCTGGAGCAACGGAAGGCCCTTGCCGTTTTGGTGGGCATCGAGAACCGTCATTCCGGTGGTCAGCGGAACCTTGCTGACGCCTTTGCGGAAGACTTCTCCCTCCAGTTGCACCGTGCCGCGCACGCCGTCGTTCTCAACGTGCATTTTCATGTCGGCATGCTTGATGGAGTAGGGAAGAGGCGCGATATCCGGACGCTTCGGCGGCTTCGCCGCGAGTGCAACGAGCCGGTTGTATTCGTCGAGCGTCAGCGTGACATTGCCAGTGACGGGCAAGGGCAGCGTCGATTTTTCTTCTGCCGCACACACCTGCGCCATACACACACAGCCGAGGAGCAACACCACAAATGTGTTTTTCATCGCACACCTCCCTTTTTCTCATGCTGAAAGTTGAACTCGGCAGTGGGGAACTGATTCTCGCTGGTAAGTTCGGAAACAAGGAAGATCGACGGTCCGAATGCAGGGAACGCAACGTTAATCGGCAGAATACCGGCTACTTTTCCAGCCAGTGATTTCGCTTTGAACGTGTCGAGGAGGGCCTGGGTAGCGTCCTTTTTCTCATCTTGCAGTCGGTCGTACTCTTTCAATGTCCTGACTACAGAAGTCGCCGCCATAAGTCCTCCCGCCCCGCTCCCGCTCGGCGGCTCCAGCGCGGCGGAAACTGGATTCGCATACTCCTGCGTGTGAAATGTTCCCGGCTCTGCCGAAACCCGGAACAGCGGTGGATAGTACAGCAACAAACCGGTGCGGGAAATTGGAAGATCCAGGGCCGGCAGAGTTACTCTCTCGCGTCCTTTCTCGCTCCATGGCGCCGCCTTGGTGAGATACAGAATCTCTACAGCAAACGCAGGCGCGTCGTCTCCGCCGCGCGATTTTTCCAGCGGCAACAGCAAGCTGCCGTCCGGCGATTGACCCGGCCGAACCGGCCGTCCCGCCAACGAAACGCTCCACACAGTTGCCCCCGCGGGCAGCGTAACTTTCACAAAGTTCCGTTGATTGTTTCGAACCGCGTAGCGCGCCTGCACCAACTCTTTCCCATCAGCGCTCATCAGCACCCGATAGCGGGCCTCTTCAATGTTGGCCATCAGAACCGCCTGCTGGTCGTAGCGCGCAACGTTTACGCTTAAGGAGCGCGTCGCGCCCGCTTCACCCGACCGTGCGCGAAAGGCGACCAGCGCCGGCGACTGCCGGCTCGCGACCATCTCGCCGAGATCGGTGGCGTCGGCATCCTCAAGACCCTGCGCCTTCTGATCTTTGATCTCGCCCGCTCCCAGAATTTCTACGGCCACGCCGCCGGTGTCGCGTTCCGTGTTCAAGAGCCGCAGCAGAGGGATGTCGATGATTCCGTCGCGCGGAAGCCGAGTCTCGCCGCTGATGACAAAGCGCGCGCTGTGCTCGACCGGTTCCAGAAAGGTCACTGCCAGTTCGCCGTTCTTCATCTCCCAATCGGCCACCATCGCGCCAGAAACTTGGTTGATCGTCACTTTATCTGGAAGCTGGATTCGCACTTCGCGGGCCGCGCCCTGCACGATCTCGAAATTCGCCTCGGCATAAATGGACGTCGAATCTTCCGCCAGGCTGGTCAGTTGGATCAGTGAGCCACGCAGCCGCAGCGGCAATTCGACATGGTGATCTTCCGTCTTCTTCCGCCATGTGAATGTGAGTGCTTCATTTCCGCGGGCGTACGCCAGCCACTTGGTTTCGCCGGAGGTCTCGGATTTCTCGGAGAGCAACCCGCCTGCGACTTTCAAATCGATCCCCTGCCGCGGAAGCACGACCGAAGCCCGGGTTACACCAGATTCCGTGGAAGGCAGGGAAATGCTCTCATCGCCCGCCGAGGACGTGACCGGCACATCCACGTCGAGTTGCAGTTCGAAGCGGCCAGCGTGCGAGAGCAAAGCTGCAAGGTGCATTCCACCTTTGCCTGGCGCGCCCGGCACTAACGAGATCGGCTTACCATCGAGCCGAGCATCGCGCACCAGCAGGCCTGCAGGCACGGGGACACGCACCCATCCGTCTTTCAAAACGTCCACGGTAAGGCTGGCGCGTCCTGCGGCCAGGTCGCCGGTCACGTGCAGGTCGTAATCCACCCGCGTCAACGTAGCGTCCAGGGGAGGCGGTTCGGGATCGTGCTCGACCGGATAAGCCTTTGCCCGCAACACGCGGTATTCGTCCACTGGAATCACGACCCATCCCGCGATATGGGAAGGCTCTGGTGGCTTCTCTTGGGCTTGGGCTGTCGCTCCCCAACAGAGAGAAGCGGCCACAAGGCAGGGGAAAAACGGTCTCAGAGCAAATCGTCTGAGTTGCGAAACTACGGCGCGAATTGACTTTTTCATGGTTCAAGCCTCACTCCAACTAATCTGGGGATGCGTCTCTGTCTCTGGGGGATGTTTCGGGGATGGCGGCCATTCAGAGTAAGAATGTTAGGGCACGAGAAAATTGCACAGAATTTTAGGTGTGGTTACCTCGGAACGCGAGGCTCAAGACGCGTCTGAAGAGGCCTCTGCGGTACCATAACAAGTCGCATCAACAAGTCGCATCGACAGCAAGTCGCGGCGACCAGGTTCGCAAGACACGTTCGGAGGTACGATTGGCTTTCAGCACGGAGAAGTCGAGACAGGTCTACGAGCGCACACTGGGAGTGCTGGTCGAGGGCAGCAGTTCCTCGTCGCGAGGCCCGGCGAACTTCGGCAAGTATCCCATCTTCATGGAACGCGGCCGCGGCTCGCGTATCTACGATGTCAACGGCAACGAATACATCGACTGGATGATGGCGTTTGGAGCGCTGCCGCTGGGCCACGCGCATCCGGAGATCGTCGAAGCTATCGTCGAAGCGGCCGCCACGGGTGCACACTTTGCTACGGCGACGCCGGTTGAATTGGAAGTGGCGGAGATGCTGCAACGCATGGTTCGGAACGCCGAGCGCGTGCGGTTTGCGAATACCGGCACGGAAGCGGTCATGGCGGCGATTCGTCTGGCACGCGGCGTGACGGGTCGCCCGAAGATCCTCAAGTTCGAGGGACACTATCACGGTTGGCACGACGACCTGCTGGTCAGTTCCAACGTGCTGCCGCCGAGTGCTCTGGGATTGCGCAGCGACCCGGTCAAAGTTCCCGACAGTTCAGGCTTGAATCGAAGCGCGCTCGACGACACAATTGTCGTGCCCTGGAACGATCTTCACGCTCTGGAGCGTGCGGTTGAGAATCATCCGGGGCAGATTGCGGCGATCATCACAGAAGGCATCATGGCCAACATGGGCGTGATTCCACCCGCGAAAGGATATCTGCAGGGCCTGCAAGAACTCGCTCGCGCCAACGGCATTCTTTTCATCCTCGATGAGACTGTGACCGGATTCCGCATCGCTCCGGGAGGCTGTCAGGAATATTACAAACTATCTCCGGACCTCGTGACCTTCGGCAAAGCGTTGGGATGCGGCTTGCCGGTGGCTGCACTCGTCGGCCGCGCCGAAGTGATGGACGCATTGCAGTGGGGAGGGGTTCTGCACTACGGTACGCACAACGGCTCACGCATCGGAATGCACGCCGCGAGGGCCAACCTGCGGGTGCTGACCCGAGACAACAACGCCGCTTTCCGCCATACATGGCGCATTGCAGAGCGGCTGTGCACGGGGTACAGGGAGTTGTTCGAAAAGAAAGGTCTCGGGGTGGTCGTGCAGAACGTGGGTCCGATGTTTCAGTTGATGTTTACCGATCAGCCCGCAATCCGCGACTACCGCGAGTTCTGTCAGTTCGTAGACCGAGCCGCCTTCCAGAAGTTTGTGCTGTCGCTGTTTCCGTTCGGGGTCTACGCTTCTCCTTCTGCGGCGCTGCACTCGATTGTGACGCTGGCTCACACGGACGAGGACGTGGACCTCACGCTGGAAGCGGCAGGAAAAGCGTTGGAAGAAACTGGTTAGTGGTTGGCCTAGAGGTGGACTAGAGAGGAATTCGATGTGAATCGAGAACAAGAGCAAGACTTGGCGATGGTTGCCAACTCGCAGTCTCAGATTCAAACGCGTGTCGCGCAAGCACGCATCCCCTGGACTGGACCGCTTCTGCTCGTCGTTGGCCGCGGCGCACTGATGTTTGTGGCGCAAGGGCTTGTCGCAGGGGTCTTCGCACTTCGAGGCAGCCGCACGCCGTGGCTCTCTGCCGGGGCGTGGTGGACCATCTACGGGACGCTGGTCGATCTCGGTTGTCTGATGTTGATGTGGACGTTCACCCGACGAGAGGGGATTACCCTTCGCAACCTCATTGGCCCCATTCGCTGGCGGCGTGGTCGCGACCTCCTTGTGGGCATCGGATTATTTCTGCTTGTCTTCCCGGTGTTTGTGGGCGGCGGCTTGTTGAGTTGTCTGGTGTTCTATGGCACGCTGCAAGTGAATGCGTACCCGGGCATCCTCGGGGGGCGCGTGTTGCCGGCCTGGGCGATTGCCTACAGCCTGAGTCTCTGGTGGCTCATCTGGTCGCCAACTGAAGAAATGACCTACCAAGCGTACGTGCTGCCCCGGATTCAAGCCTTGTCGGGACGCACCTGGGTCGCGGTCATCGTAGTCAGCTTCTGGTGGTCACTGCAACACAGCTTCTTGCCCTTTATCCCGGATTTGCGTCTTGTCATTTGGCGCTTCGTTGCGTTCTTGCCTGGAGTGATCGCCCTCACTCTGATTTATCTGCGCACTCGGCGCCTTGCTCCGTTGATTATGGCTCATTGGCTGATGGACATTGCGGCGGTCGTGTTGACGATCCAACGCTGAGGTATAGTCTTCGATCCGTGGCAAGCGCGCACGGTTCCGGAGGCTCGTGATCAATGAAAATGGAATCGCGCGAGATCGAAGAGCGGGCCGCCAAGCTTTTATCGTTGGAGGGTAAGGTTGCGATGGTCACCGGGGCTGCTTCGGGGATCGGGCGCGGCATTTCCTTTCGGCTGGCGGAGATGGGAGCATTCGTCGCCGTGCTCGACATCGACGAGATCAAAGGATGCCAGACAACTGCAGAAATCGAGGCTCACGGAGGCGAAGCGGTTTTTTTGAAGTGCGATGTGCGCAACGCTGCCGATTGCTGCCGCGCGGTCGAAATCATCGTTGAAAAATCCGGCAAGATCGACATTCTCTGCAATTGTGCTGGCATCGCCATTCGCAAAGATGTGGTCGATCTCACCGAGGACGAATGGGACCTCGCGCTCGATGTGACGCTCAAGGGAATCTATCTGCTCTCGCGCGAAGTTGTGCCCCACATGGTCCGCAACGGCGGAGGCAGCATTATCAACATCGGTTCCGGGTGGTCGCTCAAGGGAGGCCCGCGCGCAGCTTCCTACTGCGCTGCCAAAGGTGGCACGGTGAATCTCACGCGCGCTATGGCGATCGACCACGGCAAGCACAATATCCGCGTGAACTGTGTTTGTCCCGGGGACATCGACACGCCCATGCTGCACAGCGAATGCGCCCAACTCGGCGAGGACATGCAGGCGTTTATGCGCGAAGCTGCTAATCGCCCCCTCGCCCGCATCGGCACTCCCGACGATATTGCTAACGCAGTCCTGTTTCTAGCGAGTCCGATGGCGAGTTGGGTTACAGGCGCGGCGCTCGTGGTCGACGGCGGAGGACTGGCGTAGAACACTTCGGCGTACAGCGACCCTCGGGGGCTAAAGCTCACGTATCTTGAGACATCTATCGGCACGGCTGAAGCCGTGCCCTTCCCAAACACGCCACGCAGTAGTCTCGGATCAGCTAGCGCGTCTTTGCCGCGCTGCTTCGTAGAGCACGATGCTCCCTGCGACACCGGCATTCAACGACTCCACCTGCGGTGTGTGCGGGATTGCGATAAGCTCATCCGCTTGCGCCAGCACAGCGCGGGGCAGGCCCGAGCCTTCACTCCCGACGAAGACTGCCGAAGGTCCGGTGAGATTCGCCTGATCGAGCGGGGTGCCCTTGTGCGACGACGTCGCGATCAGACGCACACTCTGCGCTCGCAGCTTGGCCGAGATCTCTTCCAGTCCACCCGCCGTTTTCGCGAGGATCACAGGCAGCCGGAACATCGATCCGGCCGAGGCGCGAATCACCTTCGAATTGAACGGACTGACCGTGCCCTCGCCCAGCACCACACCCGCGCTGCCAAAGGCTTCCGCCGAGCGCAGGATTGTCCCTAAATTGCCCGGATCCTGCAGCCCCGCGAGAACGATGACTGGGCCGACCTGTAACCGCTCCAGAACATCCACTAGAGAAAATTCCTTCAGCCGAACCAGTGCCGCAACACCCTGCGGCGTCTCACTGGGGACGGTGCCGTCGAAGAGTTTGTCGGGAAGCAGCAGGGTGTCGACGTTGGCGCCGATCTGGGGCAGAAGACGCTCGGCCAGGTTCTGCGCCGATTCCTTGAAGAAGACAGCCCGAAAGCGCAGGCCGCTGCGGATCGCCTCTTCCACAATGCGCAGGCCTTCGATGGCGCAGCTACCGTCTTCCGTGCGTTCGGCACGCGCGAACGCCTGGCGCAGTTCCTTCACCAATGCGTTGTGGCGGCCTTCGATGCGGCGAAGCCGGTGCTGAGCGCTGGGCGCGGATTGCGAGGCAGGAGTCATCGCTGGTGACTCATGATTACGCTGCCGGGTAGTGGTGCAGTTTGCTACTGTTTCTCCTCGGTAGCTTCTCTCACGATTCGGGTAGCGGCTTGGCTGAAGTCCTCGCGAGGCTTACCCTTCTTGGGGGTTTGCTCTGGACGGGTCTCAGTTCTCTTTTCCACCTGATCGGCTTGGCGCAGCGCCTTATCGGATTTTGTACGCTTCTTTGCCATGCCCTCAGTTTCCCATAGGCCGAACTCGATTGCTACCCCTGTGGATTTCAAACTGCACCACTACCCGTTGCCGCCTCATCTTGCGGCGTTTTGCCGTATCATGGTAGGTTTCGCGGTCTAAATAAATCGAGCTTATAGCAAATAGAGAAGGGAACGCCGTGCGCGTCGAGATCGTAAAAATTAATAGCGATACCCCTGAATCGTCCCTGGTGAAATACGCCGCCGATCAGATCCGTTCCGGCGAAGTGCTGGGCATGCCTACCGACACGTTTTACGGACTGGCAGCGGATCCGTTCAATCTGCGCGCCGTCGAGCGCGTCTACGACATCAAGACCCGTTCGCGCCACAAGCCGCTGTCGCTGCTGATTGAAAGCACCGATCAGGCGGAAGAACTGGCCAAGCCGCTGCCCGAAGAGTTCTATGCTCTGGCGCGAAAATTCTGGCCCGGGCCGCTGACCATTATCGTGAAGGCGGGTTCGCGCTTGCCGCTCAAAGTTACAGCCAACACCGGCAACGTCGCGCTGCGCGTGCCCAATGCAAAGATTCCGAGGGCAGTGGTGACGGCGGCAGCCATCCCGATCACGGCTACTTCCGCGAACCTCAGCGGCGCTTCGGAGTGCACCAGCGCGGAGCAGGTGCGCGATCAGCTCAAGGGCCGCATCAACATCATTGTCGACGGAGGCGATTCTCCGCGGGACGTGGCCTCGACGATCGTCGATCTCAGCGACGAAGCCGCGCGCTGGCGCATCATTCGCGAAGGCGCGATTCCCGCCGACGAGATTTCCAGCTTCTTCGCGCAAGGATGAACACCCAGGGATGAACGGCGAAGGATGAACCGCGAAGAATGACCGATGAAGGCGCCAACCAGCATTCGCAGCCACGCTGGTGGCTTCGTCTGCTGGTACTGGCCGCCGTGGCTGCGGGATCGTTCCTGGCGATCACGGCAGTTCGGATTGTACACACGGCCGCACTGCCAGGAAACTCATCCGGCGGATGCGATTGTCGTCTTCGGTGCGGCAGAGTACGCGGGGCACCCGTCTCCCGTGCTGCGGGCGCGTCTTGATCATGCTCTTGACTTGTTCCATCGTGGCGTGGCGCCCGTCGTCATCACGACTGGCGGCGCCGCCGACGATCCGAACTTCAGTGAGGGGGGCGTGGGCCGCGATTATCTGATGCGCCACGGCGTCCCCGAGCGCAGCCTGATCGCTGAGACGCAGGGCCGCGATACCTCGGAATCCGCCGTGCGCGTGGGCGTGATTATGCATGCTAACGGCCTGCGCAGCTGCGTCGCGGTGAGCGATGCTTACCATGTCTTTCGCATCCGCAAGCTCCTGGAGCACGAAGGCGTGGCCCCCGTCTACGTAGCGCCGCGCTCGGACTCGCGGCCTCACAGCGTGTGGCAGCGAGCGGGCGCGGTATTACGCGAAGCGACGAGCTACTTGCTGTGGCGGATGGGCGTTACGTGAGATTTGTTGCCGGGAGATTCAGAAACTGTCGATGCCGTTCGTGGTACGAACTTTGAACCAATCGTAGCGGAGGCTGTTCTGCATCAGTCCGTTGCGGACTTTCATGAAGGCATGCTGAATCCGCACTTCGAGGTTAGTGTTCTTAGTCATCTGAATCTGATCGTTTCGTGCCCCCTCGTTGTTCCGCCATTTGCCGATTCTGGCATTGTTGGTAGTCCTGGCTCTGCTGGCAAAGATCGAATCCGTTGCTGTAGTTCGCATCGCGAAGAACCTTCATGTCGAGGTTCTCCTGGATGGCGGCTCCCAGCATCTCGTCGTATCGATCATACCAGATGTGGACTGCATTCTCAGTCTGTTCGGGCGTGTGAGACGCTTTGTAGGCGGTGATTGCGGCTACGACGTCGTCAGCGTTTTCCGCGCCGTCCATCTTCAAACGCGGCAGGGGCCCGGCAGTCACCTCCATGTCTTCGTCCGTGAAAACCTTCTTGGCGTGCGCCGCTGCTTTCTGTGCTTTGGTGCTACGCGCGGCCGCAGCCAGAGGACTGCCCGTATCTGCCGGGGCCTGCGAAGGCGGAGCGGCAGCGGCCTGCTGGCTCTGAGCAAGACTCAGTGTTGAGGACGCGACGAGAATGGCGCCCGAGAGCAAATAGCGCAACTTTGAAAGGCCGGATTGCATTCCTCGCTTAGGCTATCGGGGTGACAGAGAGTGGGAAAGATGACCTTAGTTTTGCATTCCGTGGAACGAAAGTGCCCTCCACAACTACCAGCCCTCACGATCACGAAGAGCTGTGATGTGGGTCACGTGATGGCGTCCATGCCACGCGTACAGGGCGAGCGTTTTTTCCAGGGTCATTGCGCCCAATTCCGGATGGCGGAACGTGCGCTTCCACTCCTCCGGCGTCATAGATTGCAGCAGGCGCAACCAGCGATCATGCAGAGATTCGAGCAGGGTCAATGAGACCTCAACCGGGGTCAACTTCGTGTCTGCCAGTTCCGCCCAGCGATCTTCGGCATAAGGCTTAATGGTCGGTTCGTCTTCGGTGAGGGCTAGCTTGAACCGCACATAGGAATTCAGATGGCTGTCCGGCATGTGATGCACGACCTGGCGCACGGTCCATCCGCCGGGACGGTAAGGCGTGTCGAGTTGGGGCTCGGACAGGCCCTTGACCGCCGCCCGCAAGTTCGCGGGTGTGCGGGCAATCTCGTCCAGCGAGGTTTGTTTCTGTTGATCGGTGAGTGGTCCTTCGAAGTGAAATTTGTCGATGGGATAGCGCAGGTCAGTCACTTCATCCTCGCAGCCAAAAGCTTACATGACAGATGCTCCGTAACGCACGGAAGGTTCAGGCAGCAAACAAGCTGAGGGTCAAGTCCCCGCGCTTCTTCCCATTGTCCAGACCTGCTCAGTTAGTTACAAGCCCAGGGGCGTTGCGATAGAGTTGAGCAACGTTCGCACGTTCATTTACACAGCGTGCGCAAACCGTGGTCTTGTGATTCCAAATGCTGGGAGATGAAATGAACGAACCGCCCAGGGCAAAATCATTCGCAGGCAGGCTGCCCCGCTTTTATCTGCTCTCCGTATTGCTGGTGTGCGTTCCCATTCCATTCCTGCTCACGATGCAGTATCTGAGCGGAGGGGTAAGGAACTGCGTGCCAATGTTCTTTGGGTGGCTAGCCCTTGCCATCGTCTATTGGTGGCCTGTAGGAACTCTGCTGTTTCTTTGGAAACGCGGTTGGATCAGCCGTGTGTTAATTGGATATTTGATTTCGCTTCCTCTCTATCTTCTTTGTCTTTTGCTGATTTACCCTGTTTTTGGTGGCCATTTTCACCCCGCCAGCCCTGCCGTATGGGGCATCTATTTCTCTCAGACACCCGTATATTTCGCTTTCACAACGTTTCTGTACCTTCTCGTGCGCCATGAGAACACGGTTCGACGAATTACATCCGGGCTGGTAGCAGTTGTGTTTGCGATTGGTGTGGCGGCGCCCTTCGTTTACGGGACGCGAATCGATCACTACACTTGGCCGAAATTGCGCTCAGAGCGCGTGAGCATCGTCAATGCCCGCCTGGTGGATCCTGTCGCCAACCGCATCATTGAAGGCGTCAACGTACATGTCGAAGATGGGCGGATTGTTGCGCTGGTCGAGGCAGCAGGAGATTCCTCGAAGTGGCCGACCATCGATGCCGCTCGGCAATACCTGCTGCCGGGGTTGATCGATGTGCATACGCATCTGCGGGCCCCGGTGCGGAGTGTACTCGCTCCATTCGACTTTCAGTTTCTGCTGGAGTCTCTTTTTTCTGACTATGCACCGCAGAGGCGCGCCTATTTGGAAAGCGGAGTTACCACCGTGCGCGACGTGGGCGGACCAGCAGCACATGCCTATCGCATGCGGGCAGCGCTGCAGGCCCGGCGGATGCTGGGGCCGGAACTTCTCGTTGTGGGCCGATTGGTAACCTCGCCCCACGGCCATCCCGTCAGTACGATTTGGGATGCACAGACCTCGAAGCAAGGTGCGATCCTGGCGTCAGATTCCCCAAGTCTGATCGCCGGGCTGGAAAGGAACTACAGCGCGGGGCCTCCCGATGCGGTGAAGTTCATCTACGGCACCATCGGCCGGGCGAAGGAGAAACTGGCGCCTGACCTGCTGGAGAAAGGCATTGCCTGGGCCACGTCCAAGGGGTTGATTTCCATCGTACATGCGGAGACAACAGAAGAGGTCACTGAAGCCGCCCGGGCCGGCGCTACTGGAATTGAGCACGTAGCATCAATCGAGAGCCTGCCCGATGATTTGGTGTCTCTGCTAGTCAAGCAGAAGACCTTCGTCGATCCCACCTTTGGAGAGCTAGCCACCGCGCTGACTTTACGTCACGTAGATGAGTCGAAACGGAAGGAATTGCTACAAGAGCGATACCGATTCATCCGAAAGCTGCAGGAGGCCGGTGTTTCGCTCGCCATCGGTACGGATGCCCCGCTGGTTGCGTACGGAACCGGGTTGCACGATGAATTCGATCACTACATCAAGGCCGGTTTTACGCCGGCACAGATACTGACGATTGACACACGGAATAATGCGGCTTATCTCGGCAAGAGCGACACATTGGGCCAGATTGCGCCGGGGTTCGAGGCGGACTTCCTTCTGATTCGAGATAATCCTTTGGAAAAGATAGAGACGCTGCGCAAACCAACATGGGTAATGCTGCGGGGACAGATCGTCGTGCCACCTGCGCAGGACAAGGCTGGTGTCAGCGAGCAAACGAAACAGATAGGTCCATAAGCTGGGACTCAAACCCCGGCGCTTCGACCCAAGATCAGGAACCTGATCAGTTAGCTACAACCCCTAGGGCTCCCTCTTGACCAACCCCATCCCCTCCGGCTTCAAATTTCGATTCCTCGTGCCCATGGTTTGGTGCATTCAAGGTGGGTTCTAGGCTAAACTCTCACTGCTGTGGGGTCTAGCAACTCGGTTTCCGAAGCCAGCTGCGGCTCAGCTTCGGGAAAAGCCTTCGAGGGACAATCATGCCATCTTCGATTTGGTCTGGTCACTTAACCTTTGGGCTCATCTCCATGCCTGTGCACCTGTTTTCGGGCGCCCGCAGCAGCGGCATTTCCTTCAACATGCTGCACCGCACCGACAAGCAGAGGGTGAAGCAGCAGTACATTTGTCCGCTCGAAAACGTCGTGGTCAACCGCAGCGACATCGTCAAGGGCTACGAGTTCCGCAAAGACGAATACATCATCATCGAGCCTGACGAGATCAAGAAGATCGAGCCGCAGACCGCCAAGACCATGGAGATCCTTGAATTCGTGAAGGCCGGCGACGTCGACCCCGTGTACTTCGAGTCGTCCTACTACATGATGCCGGAAGAAGCGGGCCGCCGCCCCTACGCCTTACTGACCAAGGCGCTCCAGGAGAGCGAATACGTCGCCATTGCCAAGATCACCATGCACAACCGCGAATACACTGTGTTCCTGCGCCCGCACGAAGGCGGACTCATGCTGCACACGATGTATTACGCCGAGGAAGTGCGCAAAGTGGAAGGCTTCGGCGCCCCCGACGTGGAGTTGAAGGAAGCCGAAGTGAAAGTGGCCCACCAGTTGATCGAGGCGCTGGCGGATGAGTGGGATCCCGAGAAGTACAAAGATAGTTTCCAGGAAAACTTGAAAAAGCTGATCGAGACCAAGCTGGAAGGCGGAGAAGTTGCCGCCGTCGAGAAGCCGAGAAGATTGGCGCCGGTCGTGGATCTGATGGCAGCGTTGAAGCAGAGTCTGGCCCAGATGGAAGGCAAGAAGAAGCCGGCAGCGACGGCGAAGTCCGAAGCCGTTGCCGCAACAGCGAAATCGCGGCGCGGCAGAGGATAGAGTAGCTTTCAGCTCTCGGCTTTCAGGTTTGGACCGCGCGAACTATCCACGCAAGATCCTTCCCTTCGCCGGAAGAACGGCTCCGGTCAGGATGACTCCCCCCAATCCGCATTTTCGCTCATCCAACTTGGTCCATTCGCCGGGCATCACAGGGTGTAGCTGAGAGCGGACGGCGGACAGCTGACAGCGCTTCGGCTAGCGCGGACGGCCGGCAATCGTTACAATAATCGATTCTGTCGCAATCATTCGAACGAGAACTTCTTCTTCGGGGTGCCGATGAGTTTCCGACGTGTGGGCTGGGTGGCGGCGATCGCGCTGGCAGCTTGGCTGGAACTTTCGTGTGGTGAGATCTATCGCCCGGTGGTCATTCCCATCAACAACACTCCGCCGAATCCGGCGAACTTCCACGCCGTCTTTGGAATCAGCGCCAACGTGCCCTTCAACCCTGGCACAGCATTCCAGATCGATGTATCGGGAGATACGAGCACTGGCGCGGCTAACATGGGAGTCAATCCCACTCACGCGGCCATTCTGCCCAATAATTCGCGGGTTTTCGTGGCGAGCGCTGGCAGCCTGTTCAAGGGGGATACTGACGTTGTTACTGCGTTCTTTCCAGCCGGCGACAGTTCCACGGCGAGCGGGCTAAGTACGCCGACGACCTTTACGCTGCCGAACGTCGGTGCTACCAATCCGAGCACCAATCAACCCTTCATTTGCTCCTACCTTCCTGATTTTGTGGCAACTTCGCAAAACACAAGCGTCTTTGTGGCCAACTACGGAGTGGAAAACGATCCAAATTGCAATTTCAGCAGCACCGACTCGGTGGCGCTACTTAATCCGTCGCAAAATAGCGTAAGCTTGATTCAATATCTTCCCGCGGGCTCGCACCCGGCAGCAATGGTGGAGACGCCGGATGCGTTTAATCTTTACGTGCTCAACCAGGGCAGCAATACGGTCTCCGATCTTTCCCCGCAAGACTTGACAACCATGGCCACGATCCCGGTTGGCAATACGCCAGCGTGGGCAGCTACGCGCCCGGACAACCGGCGTGTCTACGTTGTGACCCAGGGAGATGGGCAGCTGTATACGATTAACACGATCACGAACACCGTGATTCCAAATTCTCCTCAATCGGTCGGAGGCGCCGGCGCCAACTTCGTACTTTACGACAAGAGTTTGAACCGCTTGTATGTAACCAATCCCAACGCCGGCGCCGTGTATGTGTTCGACGCGACTACCGATCCGCCCACGCCGATCGGCAGCGCGAGCGGAGCGATCGGCATCCCCACTCCGCCCATTCCGGCGAACACTCCGCCATGCAGCGGAGCCGCCTGTTCCTACAGTTCGGTGATGCCCATGTCGGTGGCGGCACTACCGGATGGCACCCGCTTCTATGTGGCGAGCTATGTCACGGCAGCGGCTGGATCGTCGTGCCCTGACCCGAACGTCGGCGCTGCCGGGTGTGTGATTCCGCAAGTAACCGTATTCGACACCGGTACTTTGGCCGTAAAAACCACCGTGTTTCCTCTACTGCCTTCGGTGACGAATCCCGTGTCGCAAATTCAACCGTTCGCTCTGCCGCCGATCCCATTCTGCGCACCGGTTATCCCTTACACCCCGGCCTCGGCTCGCTTCCGCATGTCTGCGGTCGCTGCGCCGGACAGCAGCCGGGTCTACGCCAGCATGTGCGATGGTGGTTCAGTGGCAATTATCAGGAGTGCGCCGAATACGATCACCACAGGCGGGAATGCGACAGATACGCTGGTAACTGATGTGCAAACTCCGTTTGGCGGCGGGCCGCCGCAATCGAATAACGAACCCGCGACGCAGAGTCCTGTCTTCCTGCTGAATGGACAGTAGCGGTCGAGGAACGACGCCGGTGTTCTGCCGGCTGTCGAGGGCGGCTCGCACCCGGGGATAACGACTATACCTTGGCGGGGACTTCTTCCTTCGCCGTCTCTCTCGCTGCGTAATGCGATTCCACATATTCATCGAGAATCTCGATGAACTCCGGGACGATGCGATCACCCTTGAGCGTAGTGAACAGCCGTCCGTTCAACGTAGACCGGAGCCTTGGGCTCCTCGAACGTTCCGGGCAGGGAAATGCCGATGTTGGCGTGCTTCGATTCGCCGGGGCCGTTGACCACGCAGCCCATCACGGCAAGCTTCATTTCTTCGACGCCGATGTAGCGGCCTTTCCATGATGGCATCTGCTCGCGCAGGTAGGACTGAATCTGCTCGGCCATTTCCTGGAAGAACGTGCTTGTGGTGCGGCCGCAGCCCGGGCAGGCTGTAACCTGCGGCGTGAAGCTGCGAATGCCCATCGATTGCAGAATCTGCTGCGCCACGCGAACTTCTTCAGTGCGGTCGCCGCCCGGAGCAGGCGTCAGCGAAACTCGAATCGTATCGCCGATGCCTTCCTGAAGCACAACTCCCATGGCGGCGCTGGATGCGACCACGCCCTTCGCGCCCATTCCGGCTTCCGTGAGTCCAAGATGCAGCGGATACTCGCAGCGAGCTGCCAGTGCGCGATAGACATCGATCAAATCCTGTACGCCGCTTACCTTTGCGCTGAGAATGATCTGATCGGCGCGCAGCCCGAATTGCTGCGCCAGTTGCGCTGAATTCAGTGCGCTCACCACCATCGCTTCCATGGTCACTTCGCGCGCGTCTTTGGGCTCGTCCAGCCGCGAATTCTCGTCCATCATGCGGGTGAGCAGCACCTGGTCGAGAGATCCCCAGTTCACACCGATGCGCACCGGCTTCTGATACTTCACCGCGACTTCAATCATGGTGCGGAAATTAGAGTCGCCGCTGCGTCCGATGCTGGCGTTGCCGGGATTGATGCGGTACTTAGCCAGATCACGGGCGCACTCTGGATATTTGGTTAGCAGAACGTGTCCGTTGTAGTGGAAGTCGCCAATGATGGGTACGCGGATGCCCTGCTTGTCGAGCTGCTCGACGATGTGGGGAACGGCCGCGGCGGCCTCGTTGTTGTTCACGGTGACGCGCACCAGTTCCGACCCGGCGCGGGCCAGCGCCGCAACTTGCTGCACAGTCGAGGGAATGTCGGCCGTGTCGGTGTTGGTCATGGACTGCACCACAATCGGTGCATCCGAGCCTACGCGGACACCTCCGACGACAGCAGTCACGGTCTTTCTGCGTTGAATATTGGCCATATGGGAACTGCTATTTTATCACGCGGAAAGCGGGCTCCCGGGCTATCGCGGCTGCCAAAACTAAAGGGGCCCCAAAGCAATAGCATCCCTAATCCCGCAGGTTACGGATTTCGTAACAAACATAAGCAGGCGGGCGCCGCAATACGCAAGTGTGCAGATTCCATATCCTCCGCGATTCGTTGTTTCCGTGGTGCTTATCCCGGCAGGATCAGGGCGGCGCATCCGGAACTCGGAATCCGTAACTGATTGCTCTGTTTTATTGTCTGTGAAATCATCAGGACTACCATTCCGTGCAGCTGTAATAACGACCGATCCCACCTCTGGCCGAAAGACGAGACTGTAACGCGCCGCTCCGATTCCTCACTATATTTTGTCCGAATGGAGGGTTTTCCTATGAGTCCCAATCACCGCATCAAGGCAACGCGCACCCGGAAGAAATCAGTCGAAATCAATCGCAACAATCCTGCCGCGCCCGCATGGCCGAGCTATCAGGGTACATCTCAGTTCGTCGGAACCAGTCCGAGCGGGCGTGTGACCGTGTATGTGGATCCGACGCTCGGCCAGCAGGGCCAGCAGAACGCGCAGGATCTGCTCAACGATGCCGATCGCGTGGCGAACGCGAATGACGCGATTTTCGGAACCACGGGAGGTGCGGTCAGCGTAGTTGTTTTTGCTTTAGGAGGTGCCACCGATGGCACTGGCGGCGCCGACCACATGGGCTGCGATTACAGTACCGGAGCGGCCATCGAGGTCGACGCTTCGTTCGGCAACTCGGCCCGCGTTTCCGCTCTGTTTGAAGCCGAGCTGAGCGAGTGCTCAATGAATGGAAATCTGTGCGGCTTGAGCACTGGAGAAGCCCTCTCGCGCTGGTGCGCCGCGGTCATCAGCAACAACGCGTTGTCGGATTTTGCGACGGCTCCGCAGTGGGCGCAGGACGGCGAACCCGACTTCGTCGACAAGACCGACTCCACCGATCAGAATGCGGACAGCACGGGATGCGGAATGGCGTTTCTCTCCTGGCTGATGAGCCAGAGCTACAGCCTCGATAAGATAGCGCCGGCGATGGTGGCGCTGGGCGATGCCGGAACACTAGCTCAGCTCTATGCCAACCTGAGCTCCGACGCTGCCTCGAATGCGTGGCCGAAGTTTCAGAACGCGATCCAAGCCCTGGCGAACGGTGTAACTAGCGACGATCCGTTCGGTGCGGCTCAACCCGCGCAAATAGCGGCGGCTGTGCGAGCCCCCAAGGTCCGGACACGGGCGGCGAAGGCCGTTGCCACAACGATTTGCCAGCCTAAGTCCAAGCGATTGCTGCCGCCAACCAGAAAGACGGCATAACGCAAACAAGCCGACGGTTTCCTGACCGTCGGCTTGCTGAACTCCAAAGGCGAAATCCTAAGGCAAGCGATCCGCCAGCCCAGGAATCGTCTTCATCAAATCGTTGTAGATCACCATTACCGCGAACAGCACGAGGAAGACGAAGGCGGCCTGGTAAACCCGCTCCTTGATGTTCATGCTGATGTCGCGGCGCATCAGACCTTCGATCAGCAGGAACAGGATCACGCCGCCATCGAGGATGGGAATGGGCAGCAGGTTAAAAATGCCAAGATTCAAACTGATGGCAGCAGTCAAGCCCATCAGCGGAGTCCAGCCCTTGCGGCGGGCCGCTTCGCCCGCGGCCTGGCCAATTCGGATCGGGCCTTCAATCGAGCGCATGGAGATCTTGCGCTCCGCCATTTTCTTGACCAATTCCAGGATCAGCAATGCGTTCTGCCGGTTCTCATGCAGCGATAGATTCAAGGCTGCCGCGAAGGGCAGCGTCTTCACCTTCATTCGCTCGCTGCCGATGCCGATGCGATACCACTTATCCTTAAGAACAGGCTGAACGTTGAAGGTTTTCTGCTGCCCATTGCGCAGTACGGTAATCGCGATCGGCTTATCTTTCGTGACCTTCAGACTCTCGATCATGGCCGCCAGCGCCGGCACCGGCTGGCCATCCACTGACAGGATCTGATCGCCTTCTTTCAATCCAGCCTTTTCCGCTGGCATCCCTTCCACCAGGTCGACGATGGTGACGATACCTTCTTTTGGCGCCCAGCCTGCATATCCGATTTGATCGACACCCATGGCCTCGGGCACAACGGTTTTTTCAAGCGTCAGCCCGTTACGGTCCACGGTGACATCGAGAGGTTGCCCGGGGCTCAGCGCCTCTTTCAGTTCGACCTGCTCCCAAGTGGGATTTTGCACATCGTCGATGCGCGTGATGCGGTCGCCGATCTGGAACCCGGCCTTGGCGGCTGCTGTGTCCTTCAGCACCCATCCGATCACCGGAGGCTCGTCGTACACTGCCGGATATTCGTAGTGCACCATGTAAACGGTGGTGAGCAGAACGATCGCGAGAAGGATATTCATGGTCGGCCCGGCAATCGCGATCAGGAAGCAGTGCCAGCGTGGGTGATTCATGAACTCGCGCGGATCTTCGGAGCGCTCGTCCATGGGGTTCTCGCCGCTCATCTTGACGTAGCCACCGAGCGGGATGGCGTTGATTCGATAGTCGGTGTCGCCTTTACGGAAGCCGACCAGCCGCTTGCCGAATCCGATGGCGAATTGTTCGACCCTCACTCCCAACCACTTGGCGACGATGTAGTGGCCAAACTCGTGGATGAGGATCATGAAGCCAAGGACGGCAACGACCGCTACGAGCGAGGTCAAGAAATCAGACATAATCGAGATACGCACTCCCCAACTGTTTTAGATTCCAAAACTACGCGAAAGATGTTGCCCGGGGCCGTTCAATTTTCCTTCTTGCCACCCGTTCTTTGGCCAGACGACGGCCTTCGGCGTCCACTTCCAGCACCTTTGCAATCGATTCCAGCTTCCCGGAATTTGTTGCCGTCAGAACGTCTTCGATAATCCTGGGAATCTCGCTGAAGTCGATGCGGCCTTCGAGAAACGCCGCCACGGCGACTTCATCCGCCGCGTTCAACGCAACTGTCTTTGGACCGCCGGCCTCCACTGCCTCATAGGCGAGGCGAAGACAGGGAAATTTTTTCAGGTCGGGAGGGCTGAAGTCCAGATGACGCAAGTCACTGACCGCAAAGCGCATATCCGACTGAATCCGCTCGGGATATGTTAAAGCGTACAGAATCGGCAGCCGCATGTCGGTCACCGAGAATTGAGCAAGTATGCTGCCATCCACAAACTCCACCATGGAATGGATTGTCGACTGCGGATGGACAATGACTTCCACTTTTGCCGGAGGCATGTGAAACAATCTGCATGCCTCGATCACTTCAAAGCCTTTGTTCATGAGGGTCGCCGAGTCGATCGTGATCCGCCGCCCCATCTTCCACGTGGGATGGTTCAGCGCCTGCTCGACCGTGATCGAAGCAAACTCCGAGTGGGGCGTGTTGAGAAACGGTCCACCCGAGGCCGTCAGCCAGATGCGCTCCACTTCGTCCATGCGCCCGCCGCGCAGGCATTGATGGACTGCGTTGTGCTCACTGTCGATGGGAAGGAGCGGTTTACCTTGGCGGCGAGCCTCGGCCGTAATCAGCTCTCCCGCGGCGACGAGGCATTCTTTGTTGGCGAGCCCCAGCACCTTGCCCGCGCGCACCGCCTCGTACGTCGCCTCGAGCCCAGCGACGCCTACGATGGCGCTGACCACGAAGTCCACTTCCGGATGCGTTGCGACCCGCACGGTCCCCGCCGGGCCGTGCACCACTTCGATCTTCCCCAGACCTTCCTTCTTTAGACGGGCGCGCAGAACGTCGGCATCCGCCTCGGTTGCCATTGAGATGACCCGGGGCCGCCAGCGCACTGCCTGGACAGCCGCAGCCTCAAAATTCGACCCCGCGGCCAGCGTCACAATTTGAAATCGATCAGGATAGGACTCGGCCACACTGAGAGTGCTGCGCCCAATCGATCCGGTCGATCCCAGGATGGCGATGCGTTTCATGGTCAAGACAGCTGTTACTGAAGAGTTGGCACAGACTCCTTATTTTACGCGCATCCGGCCTGCGTTCGTGGGGAGGAGGCGAGAGCTACTGCATCACACGCCAGGCTGTGTAGAACCATAATACAGGAGCGGCAAACAGCAGGGCGTCAATGCGGTCGAGCATGCCGCCGTGGCCGGGAAGGATCGCTCCCGAGTCTTTTACCCCCGCGCCGCGCTTGATCAATGACTCCACCAGATCGCCGAGTTGGGCGGCCATATTCAACGCGATAGTCAGCAGGATGATCGGCCCCATGGCCGGCTGCTCCAGCCCGAACAAGCCGTCGCGCCGCTCGATCAGGCCCATGCGCAGCAGCTCGGAGCTTATTGGCAGAGCATAGTGAAACAGCAGCCATCCCACTGCAATGCTCGCTGCCAGCGATGCCGCCGCGCCCTCCCACGTTTTCTTGGGGCTGATGCGCGGCGACATTAAATGCCGTCCTACTGACTTGCCCACGAAGTACGCGAAGATGTCGCCCGCCCACACCACCAGCAGCAAGTACAGAAGGTAAAACGCACCCGCCCACTGCTGGCGAAGCTGCACCAGCATCCCCATGGGCAGGGCGATATAAGTGAACGCGAAGACCGAGGCCGCCGCCGCCGGATATCCGCTGCGCAGTTCTTGGCGGCGCATCAAAATACTTAGGGCCAAAAACGGCGCCATCCCAGCGGCAAATCCCAGGCAATAAACAAAAATCGCTGTGGAAAGCAGCGGCTTTTCATTCCCAACATTAAAGGCCAACAGCAGAAAAAAGATTCCGACGAAAATGTAGGTCGGCAGGCGCAATGGTTGGACGCCGTAGGATTCCGTCAGCTTCATAAATTCGTGGATTGTGAGCAAGGCCACAAGGGCGGCCACGACTGCAAGTACCGCCACCGGCGCCCGCAGAATGAGCGCCAGCACAATCGGAATCAGGACGACCGCGGTCGCGATGCGTTTGAGCAAGGGAAATTGTTTTACGCTGTGATGGCGGCTAAGCCGCGGTTACGATATTTGCACGAATCCAAGAATTTAACCACAGAGGGCACAGAGGTACACAAAGACTTAGCTTCCTCTGTGTACCTCCGGATCCTCTGATGTGGTTAAGCTTTTCGCTCTTGGGCCGCCGAAGAAGTCTCGAGATGTGCGTGCCCGTCGCCGTGGTTAAGCCCGCCGTAGCGCCGCTCGCGCTTCTGGTATTCCGCGATGCCTTCGAGCAGGTGCACACCGCGAAAATCCGGCCATAGCGTCGGGGTCACATAAATTTCGGCGTACGCGAGTTGCCACAGCAGGAAATTGCTCAACCGCATTTCGCCGGAGGTCCGCACCACCAGGTCCGGGTCGGGAAGGTGCCGCGTATAGAGATGGCGGCCGACTATATCCTCATCGATCTGCAGGTGATCGAGCCCGCCATTCTGCGCCGCCGCGTTCACTATCGAGCGGAACGCATCCACCAGTTCGCTGCGCGCGCTGTAGTTCAGCGCGAGCGTAAGCACCATGCCCGAGTTGCGCGCAGTCGCCTCGCGCGCCCAGGCCATGCGCTCCTGTACTTCCTCCGGCAGTTCATGCTGGCGCCCAATGTATTCCAGGCGGATATTGTTCCGGTTCAACGTGGGAACTTCCGCCTTCAGATAGCGGCTCAACAGGCCCATCAGAAAGTGCACTTCGCTCTGGGGACGCTTCTTCCAGTTCTCTTCGGAAAATGCGTAGAGCGTGAGTGCAGGCATGCCGATGCGCGCCGCCGTCTCCACCGTCGAGCGTACCGCCGTCACTCCGGCACGGTGTCCCGCCACACGCGGCATGTGGCGCCGCTTGGCCCAGCGCCCATTGCCGTCCATGATAATCGCGATGTGTTTAGGGAGCCGTCCTGGATCTAGACGCCGGTAAACTTCGGTTTCCTTGCGGTCGAGCCCCGCGGGTACTTTATGCTGCAAAGTGATCCCTCGACATGAGGCTAACACAGGTGGGAAGGCGCTGGCAATGCAGGGTGGTCTCGGGTGATGTTCTAAATAACAGTGTTTTAGACACTACCTGATCTCGATACAGCCGCTAGATCCCAGGCTACGGGTTTCGTCACTTTACCACGGGCGAATTGGCATCCGCCGCCTTCGTTTCGTCGGCGTGGATCTTGCCATCATCTTCCGCATAGAAAGAACGGTGTTGGGCGTCCAGATTCTTCGGGGTCATGGTGAGCACGAAACTGTCTTTCTTTCCCTTGAAGGTTGCCGTGTAGTCTCCGCGGTCGGGGTTGACCATGCGCTTGGTGAACGATCCCGAATGCACGAGTTCGGCGAGCGTGGTGGCGAAGTGGCCGTATTGCTTGTTGAATTGGCGCTGGGCTCGCAGTACGACTCGCATGTAGGCGAGCGCCTCAGCTTCCGAGTCGGAGCGCGCGGGGTCTCCGGGGAATTTGGGCTGGTACGCGGGAGCTTGCGCCGCCGGGGCTGGGGAGGGTGCAGCGTCCTGAGCGGAAAGCATGCCTATGGCAAGCAAAACTGCAGTGACGATGGCCCATAGTTGCATCGATTTTTTCATAAGAACAGTGACTCCGGGTAATGAGGCTTTTGTAATGGCAGGCGCCAAGAATGTCCGCCGCTTTGCGCGAAGGTCGGTCGCCATGCAGCGTTCAGGCATATTTGTCCATGTTACTCCCGTAATTTCACTTCGGTCACCTTCTCTTTGCAATCTGCCAGATTATTACTATGCTGGATAAAAGAATCTAGCCCTACAGGGAAACCTATGAAAGCAGCAGTAGCGAGAAAACCAGTAATCCGAATCGCGGTGGTGGAAAGTGATCCGCTGCGCTTTGTTGGGTTCCGCGCATTGTTCGACTCCGAGCCCGAGTTCGAACTCATCTCCGCGGCACTGCCCGAGATCAGCACGCTGCAAGCCATTGATCTCATCCTGCTTGGCAACCGTAACGGACAAAACCTGTTTGATGTGATGGCCAGCCTGAAGGCAACGCGGCCGGATTTACGGATCATCGTGACCGGCTCTGGAATTGACGAGGAAACTATTCTGAAAGCGATTGCGTCGGGGGCCAAGGGCTACGTTGACGAGGCTGCCACGCCAGCGGAATTCGCGCAGGCGATACGCATCGTGAATCAGGGATCGGTCTGGGCTCCGCGCAAAGTTTTGTCCATGTTCATTGAGCGGGTGTCCTCGGCACCGGGGCGGATTTTCCCGGCGGGCCGGGTTACGTTCACCGACCGCGAAAAAGAAGTGCTGGAAATGCTGGTGGCCGGCCGCTCCAACAAAGAGATTGGCGCTCAGCTCGGAATCGAGGAGCGCACGGTGAAAGCACACGTGGCGAAATTGATGCGCAAAGTCGGGGTTCAGAACCGCATCGCTTTATCGGTGCATGCCATTACGCATTCGTTGGTTGCGACGAAGTAAAACGGCTTCTAGCTGCTGGCTCCCAATGCTTCTAGCTAGGAAGCGGTGAGCGGGACTTTTGCTTTTGCCGTTGCGGTTTCAAGCCACGAACCGGGCGTTACGCCGGGACACTTACTTTCGTAATCTTGTCGCGTTTTGGTATATCTCGCATACTCAGCTCACCTACCACAGAACCTGGGAGACGGGGTTGAGAGTGGCGATTAGGGTCACTGCTTTCAGCCCCGCATTTTTTTCTCTCACTATCCCCTTTGGCTGAGCCTGCTGACTTCTACCGTGCTCACTGCACCGGGCTCTACCCGTCCTTGTGAGCCAGACTTCATTTACAATCCAAATACCAGATCCCAGCGAATCTATGTGGTGAGGAACGATGAAGAAACTTATTTTGTTGACCCTATTTGTGTCCCTTTGCAGCTTTGCGGTTGCAGCGGATGATCAAGCGAAAGAATCGAAGGCCTCCGATCGAGCGCAGGCAGCCGCGGACGTACTGAATGAGATCCAATCGGCGCCCGACTCGGGCATCCCCCAGGAAATTCTGAGTAAAGCGGAGTGCGTGGCCGTGGTTCCGTCGATGTTGAAAGGCGGGTTCATCGTGGGCGCGAATTACGGCCGGGGGCTGGCTAGTTGCCGCACCCCGAAGGGTTGGAGCGCGCCCGCATTCTTCATGACCACGGGAGGCAGCTTCGGCTTTCAGATCGGCGGACAAGCAGTTGACCTGGTGATGCTGATCATGAATGACGACGGCATGCAGCATCTGCTCTCGAGCAAGTTTGCGCTGGGTGCGGATGCCTCGGTGGCTGCGGGCCCCGTGGGACGTCACGCCGAAGGCAATACGGACTGGAAGATGCGGGCCCAGGTTCTCACCTATTCGCGCGCCCGGGGCATTTTTGCCGGCGTAAGTCTGAACGGCGCGGTCGTGAAGCAGGACAAGGACAGTACACGAGAGTTTTACGGACATATGGTGACGTTCAAAGCAGCCTTGACGGGAGCGGTGGATCCGCCGCCGGCGGCGAATGCTTTTCTGACTACGCTGGCGAAGTGGGCACAGGAAGCGGCGAAGTAGGCTGCCTGCACACGGATTGTAGAGATGAGCTCTCAGATGATTGCCGCTCCGCTTGCAGGAAACGTCCTTGGCTCGGTGGGCGCGAACTTCGTAGTCGCCGAGTAGAAGGATGCGGGTGGACCGCCTGGTGGGCACGCTGGATTGCTCCGCTTCACCTGCATCGTAACGACGATGAAGCCTGGTACGTACTGGAAGGCACGTTGTGCGTTCGTGTGGGAAAGGACGTGGTTGAGGCAAAGGCGGGCTCTGCCGTTTTTGTGCCGCGTGGCACGCCGCACACCTATTAGAACCCGGGGCCCGGCCTGGTTCGATATTTGCTGGTGATGACTTCAAATATCTATTCGCTGATCCAGGACATTCACGCCATGACAGACCGGTCTCCGGCGGCGTTGCGGGCGGTGTTCGAGAAGCACGACTCCGAGAGAATTGAGGAATAGGAAGGGCGGTGAACTGCTCGACGGACAGTCCCTTGGACTAGCCTCAGGGCAAGCGGACGCGGCTGTCCTTACAGGAGCTCACTTTCCTTGCGTGGTCTTCACGCGCTCGTTTGACAACTACTTTTTCCGGGTGATACGGTCACGCTTCCCTGATGCGGCGGAAACTCGAATACGCGGCAGCCTGGCCGTTCATCAAGATCCTGGGTCTGATGCCGCGCCCGCTTTCGCGTGCTTTCGCCATTGGCCTCGCCCAGCTTGTCTATTTGTTGCATTTTCGTTTGCGGAAAGTCGGGATGCGCAATCTCGCGATGGTGTTCCCAGAAAAAAGCGTGGCCGAGCGATCGCGAATTCTGCGCGGAGTTTTTACTTCCCTGGGACGGCAACTCGCAGAGCTGTGCCAGTTTCCCAGATACACACCGGAAAATGTCGACGACGTCGTGGTGTACGACGGGTTGGAGAATTACGAACGTGCCTACGCGCAAGGGAGGGGAGTCCTGTTTCTGACAGCGCACTTCGGCGGATGGGAGCTCTCTGCCTTTGCTCATTCCCTGCATGGTCACTGGCTGCACATCGTTATGCGGCCCATGGACAACGAGTATCTCGATCGCTTGCTGCAGCACTATCGCACGATGCATGGGAACAAGACCGTGGCCAAGGATGACTTCGTGCGCGGTTTATTGGCGGCCATGAAGGCCGGCGAAACTGTTGGTATTTTGATGGATACAAATATGACGCCGCCGCAAGGAATCTTCGTGGACTTCTTTGGCATTCCCGCCTGTACGGCGAGCGGACTGGCCCGCATTGCATTGCGCACGGACGCGGCCGTGGTTCCGGGATTCACGGTTTGGGATCCAGCCCTGCGGAAGTACCGGCTGCGATTCGATCCAACACTCCAATTGATTCGCACCGGTCACCTGGAGGCCGACATCGCCGCCAACACGCAAATGTTCACCAAGGTGATTGAAGACTATGTCCGCAGGTATCCCGACCAATGGCTGTGGGTGCACCGCCGGTGGAAGACGCGGCCGGAAGGGCAGCCTCCGCTGTATTGAACCCCGTCGAGTTACCTCAAACCGTTCGGGAACGGGATAGGCGACCCGTCCATACATTCACTTCAGTAACGTACGCCGAAAGACCTTTTCATGGCACTGTAAGCACAGTGGCCAAATATCATCAAACTGACGATGTCGGCTGGGACCGGGGCCGCGAGGGATATCTGGATTTGCCCCAGAAGCCAGTGTATGCTCCCGTGTCTAAGCCTGTCCAAAAAGCCAAGTCCCAGGGACGTTTAGTCAGCATTTCCACGGAAGAGCGCTTGGGAAGCTTGATCGCAGCAGGCGGGATGATATGGGGCGCATATACTGCGACAGTAGAGTTCGCTGGTGTTTGGACCTTTGAGATTATCCGCCCGGGTCCGATGGAAGTTTGCGCGCTGGGCATTCTCGTCTGGTTGCACGCCAAGTGGCGGCGCGCCACGAAAGTAAACTGAGCCGCCAGGCGGTCCCGCTCCCCAACATCGAGGTCGTATCGTTCAGAGGCCGCGCCGAACACGCAAGCTAGCCGTTCTCGTTCCCCGATTTCGTCCGCCGTCCTCTTGGAATATCCAGCGCTGCTCCGCTTCGAACCGCTCCTTCCGGTAAAATCGAATCTTCCTATGGATACCTTCGAACAAATCGCCGAACGTGAGCGGCAGTATCTGCTGCAGACCTATAACCGCTACCCCATCGTGCTCGCCCGTGGGAAGGGCGTGTTTCTCTACGATATCGACGACAGGCGCTATCTGGATTTTGTTTCGGGCCTCGGAGTGAACGCGCTGGGGCACGCGCATCCACGGATTGTGAAGGCTATTCGGGAGCAGGCGGCGAAGCTGGTGCACGTCTCCAATCTCTACTACCACGAGTACCAGGGGCCGCTGGCGGAGAAGTTGTGCGCCCTTTCGGGATTGAACCGGGCGTTTTTCTCCAACAGCGGGACCGAGGCGATCGAAGGGTCGATCAAACTGGCGCGGCTGGCGGGACATCGCGCTGGGGGCGAGGCGAAGTGCCGTTTGGTGGCGCTGGAAGGGTCGTATCACGGTCGCACCTTCGGGGCGTTGTCGCTCACGGGGCAAGCCAAACACCGCAAGGGATTTGAGCCGCTGCTCGAGGACGTGACCTTTGTGAAGCAGAACGATCTGGAAGGGCTGCGGGCTGCTGTGAACGACAATACCTGCGCCATTGTGCTGGAGCCGATTTTCGGCGAAGGCGGAATCTACGAATGTTCGGTGGAGTTCCTGCGCGAGTGTCGTGCGCTAGCCGACCGTCACCGCGTGGCGCTGATCTTCGACGAAATTCAGTGCGGCCTGGGACGCACGGGAACGATTTTTGCCTTCCAGACTTTCGGCGTGACGCCAGACATCGTCGCCATTGCCAAGCCCCTCGCCGCGGGATTGCCGCTGGGCGCGTTTATCGCCAAGGAAGAATTCGCGACGGCGATTTCTCCGGGGCAGCATGGCACGACGTTCGGTGGAGGTCCGCTAGCATGCCGGATCGCGCTGGAGTTCCTGGCGATTGTCGAGGAAGAGAAGCTGCTGGAGAACGTCAGCCAAGTCGGAGCCTATTTGCAGCAGGAGCTAGAAGGATTGGTGGAGAAGCGTGCGGCCGCTACGGGAGTGCGTGGCCGGGGCTTTATTCAGGGAATTCAGCTCGAGATTCCGGCGCGTCCAATCGTGGATGCTGCGTTGGCCGAGGGTGTTTTGTTCAACAGCACGCAAGACACCGTCGTGCGCTTCCTGCCGCCATTCCTGATGGAAGAGAAGCACATCGACAAAGGAATACGCGTCTTAAACAAACTGTTGGGGAAGAAGCGGAAAGCGGCCTAAGAGCACCGATCTTCTGAACCTCGTCGCGTGGCCGCGCGAATTGCCCGACCCTGCCTATTCAGTGCACAAAGAATGCCGTGCCTGCCAACGCGATTCCCACGACTCCCATCAACAGACCCAAGCCCCAGAAGATTCTTCGCCCTGAGAGCAGCGTAATGGACGTGATCACCAATCCCACTTCCAGGAAGACTTCGGCCAGATCGAATCGGTCTGCCCGATTTCTCTCATGGGCAACCTCCGCCTCCATCTCGCGGGCTGTATCCTCGACTTCCTTTTGTTCGTTCTTGTAGCGCGCCGCTTCTCCCGAATACTTGTCGCGCAGTTTGGCCAGAGCGGCAGCGTCCGTGGTGGCTTGCACCGAAGTGAGGTCGGTAAAAAGCTCGTCCGTGTGCCGCCGAATATTCTTGGCTTGATAGAACGCCCACTGATCGGAAGACTTCGCCTGAAGAACAACCTCTTCGGTGTGGGCGCGGTGCCCGAGCAGGGTCACCACCGCTACCAGTACGGCCAGGACAGCCATGGTCACCGAGATCGGCGCCAGTGTGGGATCATGCTTCGCATGCTCGGCGTGTTCCTGCAATTCGGTAAGCTCTTCTGACATCTCGTCACTCTCCCATCACTTTCACGATGACTCTTTTATCACGCTGTCCGTCAAACTCGGCATAAAAAATCCGCTGCCACGTCCCCAGATCGAGTTTTCCCGCTGTAATCGGCACAATCACTTCATGATGGATCAGCAGTGCCTTCAGGTGGGAGTCGCCGTTGTCTTCGCCCGTCTCATGATGCTTGTAGCCCTTGCGAAACGGAGCCAGATGCTCCAGCCACTGGTCGATATCTTCGATCAAACCGCTCTCATTATCGTTGACGTACACGCCCGCGGTGATGTGCATGGCCGAAACCAGAACCATGCCTTCCTGCACCCCGCTCTTGCCGACGATCTGTTCCACCTGTGGCGTGATGTGTACGTACGCCCGGTGCGTCTTGGTATGAAACTTCAGATATTCCGTAAGCGTCTTCATGTCCGAATTCCCGGAGCGAATCTGATCTCAAATCCTACCGCAGCGCCTCTGCCACCTTACCACTGGCAATGAGCGCCGCAAGGCGTGCGAAATCCGCGTACATAACCCGATCTTTTTCCATCGTCGGACACACCGACCGGATCGCCGCCTGCGCCGCCTGCCCTCGCTTCGAAGTTTTCAGCGGAGCCAGGAAGTCAAGGGCTTGAGCCACCGCCATCGCTTCGATCGCCAATACGTTCCGCGTATTGTCCACAACGCGCTTCAGCTTGCTCGCGGCCGTCATGCCCATGGAAACGTAGTCTTCTTTATTGCCTGATGTCGTGATCGAGTTGACGGACGCGGGATGGGCCAGCACCTTGTTCTCGCTGACCAGTGCTGCCGCCGTGACTTGCGGCATCATGAAGCCTGAATTTAGGCCGGCGCCCGGAGCAAGAAACGGCGGCAAGCCCTCGCTGAGTGCGGGATTCACCAGCCTTTCGATCCGCCGCTCGCTGATGCCGGCCAGCGCGCTCAATGCAATGGCTAAGAAATCCAAAGCAAACGCCAGCGGCTCGCCATGAAAGTTTCCACCTGAGATGACATCTCCCTCAACGTTCTTTGCATCGGTGAGAAAGACCAGCGGATTGTCGACTGCGGAATTGGCCTCTGTCTCGAACACGCCGCGGCAGTGGGCCAGCGTATCGCGGACCGCCCCGTGGACTTGCGGTATGCAGCGCAGCGAGTAGGCGTCCTGCACGCGGCCGCAGTCGCGGTGCGACTCGCGAATCTGGCTGCCTTCCAGCATCAGCCGCAGGTTGGCTGCGGTTTTCATTTGTCCGGCATGCGGACGCGCCTTATGAATGCGCTCGTCAAAAGCCGCATCGGTCCCCTTGAGCGCGTCGCAACATAGCCCGCCCAGCACGTCGGCGGTGTCCACCAACGTTTCCGCCGCCAGCAGCGCCAGGGTGCCCACGGCCAGCATGGCCTGCGTCCCATTGATCAGAGAGATGGTTTCCTTGGCTTCGAGCACCAGCGGCTTGATCTGGCCCCGCTTCAATGCTTCCGCGCTGGGAACGCGCACGCTTCTCTCGTCGACGCACTCGCCTTCGCCGATCAGAGCCAGAGCCAGGTGCGCCAGCGGAGCCAGATCACCGCTCGCACCGACGCTGCCCTGCGACGGCACCACCGGGGTGACGCCGCGGTTGAGCATCTCGCAGAGCGCGTCGATCACGACGGCGCGCACACCCGAGTGTCCTTTGGCGAGCGAATTCGCGCGCAACAGCATCATGGCGCGCGTCTCCGCAAGCGAAAGCGGTTCGCCCACGCCAACTGCATGCGAGCGGACGAGGTTAATCTGCAGTTCGCGAATCTGGTCGCCGGCGATGCGCACGTCGCTCAATTTGCCTACGCCGGTTGTAATGGCGTAGGCGACTTTGTTGCTGGCGACAATGTCGTCGACGACCGCACGCGCCTGGTTTACCACCTGCCGCGCGTCAGGAGACAGCAGGGCAGCACGATGCTCGGCCGCAACTTCACAGACAGCTTCGAGCGTGAGATCGTTTCCGTTGAGGTGGAGTGCGTTCAAGCAAGCCTTTCCGGTCTTGACGTTAACTTTGTTGCATTCGAAAACCTTGTCATGCCGAGAGGGCGAACGCCCGCGAGGAACCTGCTGTCTGCCGGCGCCGTCAGATAGCAGATTCCTCCCCGGCTAAAGCCGGTTCGGAATGACAAACCGATGATGGTCACCGGAAGCGGCGACATCGTCAATTTTACTTTGCCATTGCCGCGCGAAACGCCGTCAAATACTTCTCCGGCAATGCCGCAACCTTCATCTTGGAGTCGGTGACAATGTGCGTGGTCTCGCCCTCCGCCAGCAAAGCTCGGCTATCTGCACGCACGAGCTCGTAACTGAATACGACAACCGACTCGCGCACGTTCTCAAGCCGAGTCCGTATCAGAATTTCTTCGTCGTAATATACCGGAGCCCGGTAGCGGCACTTCACTTCGGCCACGGCGATGAAGCGCCCGTCGTCGCGCTCCATGTCGCGGTAGGAAAAGCCCATCTCCCGCATCAGCTCTACGCGGCCCACCTCGAACCAGATCAGGTGGTTCGAGTGATAGACAACGCCCATCTGGTCGGTTTCGGCGTAGCGCACGCGCAGCCGCGTCTCATGGAATGCATGGTGATGGTTGGAACTCATTTCCCCGTCCACACCGGCTTGCGCTTCTCCAGAAAAGAAGAAATTCCTTCGCGGAAGTCCGCAGTGGTGCGGATCGCGGCATTCTCGCGGACAGCCGATTCAATCTGTGCATCGAGTTCCGTGCGGGCATGATCGGTGAGCAACTGCTTGGTCGCGCGCAACGATGCTGGACTGTTCTCCATCAGCAGCGCGGCCAGCTCGCGAGCTCGCGCCATCAGATTCTCCGCTGGCACGATTTCGCTGACCAGTCCCATGCGTGCCGCTTCTTCCGCCCCGAAGATCCTTCCGGTCAGCAGAAGATCGCGAGCCTGCTTTTCGCCCACCTGTCGCAACAGAAATGTCGAGACAATCGCGGGTACAAAGCCGATGCGCACTTCGGTGTAGCCAAACTTCGCATCGGGCACCGCCAGCGTGAAGTCGCACAGCAGCGCCAGTCCGGTTCCGCCCGCGATGGCCGCCCCGTTCACTGCGGCAATCGTCACCTTCGGGAACTCATAGAGCGAGCGGAATAACTGAACCATCGTCTGCGAATCCTGCAGGTTCTGCTCTGGCGAACGGCCCAGCAGCGCCTTCAGATTGTCCAGGTCCAGCCCAGAACAAAAAGCCTTGCCCGCTCCGGCAACGATCAGGACGCTTGCCTCTGACTTCGAGACCTCACCCAACGCGCGCACCAAGTCGTCAATCAGTTCAAAGCTGATTGCGTTGCGCTTCTCGGGGCGGTTCAGCGTGATCGTGGCCACGCCGCCGTCGTATGCGAGTTGAATCGTCCTGTAATTCATAGGTTGAATCCTTGGCACGTGTTTCACGGATAAAATTTAATCCTCGATCAGTGAAATCCGCGGCGACTCAATCTGCGGCGTGGGAACCGGAAAACTTTGCGCCGATTCCCGCGGTTGCCTTTAGCAGCGAATCCAATGGCTTCAGTGGTGGCAATTCCGCTCCGCGCTGAGTCAGTGTCTCGATGACTTTCTCAGTCGGGATGTTACCAACCAAAGCGTCCTGCGCAAAGGGACAGCCGCCCAGCCCTCCCAGGGTAGAGTCAAAGCGGCGGCAACCCGCGTCGTATGCGGCCAGAATCTTTGCCGCAGCCTGCTCGGGACCGCTATGCAAATGCACGCCAATCTCAAGGTAGTTGTACTTCGCCATCACCGCGCCGACCAGTTCGCTGACCTGCTGCGGGCTTGCCATGCCTACGGTGTCCGCCAGGGAGATCATTCGCAAATTGTCCACTTCCATCAACGAGATCGCCTCAATCACTTCTTCGGGATTCCACAGGTCGCCGTAGGGGTTCCCGAACGCCATCGAAATATAGACGACGACGTTCGAGTCCCGCGTCGTCGGCCTTGTTCTGAATCTTTTCCAGTTCTTCGAGCGCATTCTCGGGCGACTGGTTCTGATTCTTGCGCAGGAACGTCTCCGAAATCGAATAGGGAAATCCCAGCGTCGATACGGCCTTGGTCTCAATTGCCCGTTGGGCGCCCCTTCCATTGACCACGATGCCGATGATGTCCACATCATCGGGCGGATCAAGTTCCTTCAATACCTCTTCCGAGTCCGCCATTTGGGGTACGGCCTTCGACGACACGAACGACACCGCGTCGATGTGCTTGAATCCGACGCTGATCAACGCCTTCAGGTAATCCACCTTCAAGTCGGCAGGAATCAGTCCTTGCAGCCCCTGCCAGGCATCGCGTGGACATTCAATCAGTTTGACAAGATCAGACATCATTCACCACGGAGACACGGAGGCACAGGGAAAACTAAAGAACCTTCCGCACTACTCCTCCCCTGATTAGCGTTGAGATATTGAAGTTAGAATCAGGCCAACTCGCATGCCTGTAATTTTCAAGTACGTCAGCGACTCGAGAAGACCCGGACCCAACGCTCGGTGAACTTCAGTGGCGGCGCCGATAACCTTTTCCGTCAGTTCTTCATGAAGGAGTTTGCTCCGTGCCTCCGTGGTAAATCATGTCTGTAACACTCCCACCTTGAACTCCGCCACGTCCGGATTGAGCGCCGCCGCTTCCAGCGCCTGCGTGATCGCGTCTCGGGTTTCGATCGGATCGATGATCTTATCGATCCACAGCCGCGCCGCACCGTAGCGTGGATCAGTCTGCTCATCGTAGGTGCGCTTCACCGACTCGTACAGTTCTTTTCGTTCTTCCTCGCTCAGCTTCTTGCCCCCGCGCTCCAGTTGCTTGACCTTAATCTCAACCAGCGTGCCCGCCGCCGAATCGCCGCTCATGACCGCGTACCGCGCCGTCGGCCAGGCGAACACAAAACGTGGATCGTACGCCTTCCCACACATCGCGTAATGACCGGCGCCGAACGATCCGCCCACGATCACCGTGATTTTCGGAACCACGGAATTCGAAACTGCGTTCACCATCTTCGCGCCCGCCTTAATGATGCCGCTCCACTCCGCGTCGCGTCCCACCATGAATCCATTCACATCGTGGAAGAAGACCAGCGGAATCAGGTTCTGATTGCAGTCCATGATGAAGCGCGCAGCCTTCTCGGCCGACTCGGTGTAGATCACGCCTCCGAACTCGACTCGCCTGTGGCCTTCATGATCGGTCTGGTGCGCGTGGAGTTTCTGATTGGCCACGATTCCCACCGCAAAGCCGCCAATGCGGCCGTATCCACAGATGAGAGTTTTTCCGTACTCTGGCTTGTACTCGTCGAAGCGGCTGCCATCGAGCACGCGCGCCAGCACTTCTTTCATGTCATAAGGCCGTGCCGGCGACGAATCGTAGATTCCATAGATTTCTTCCGCCGTCAGTCCGGGTTCGACAGGTTTCTTCCGGTCCCACGGAGAAAGGCGCCGGTATCCCCACTTCTCCACAATCGAGCGAATTCGCGCGATGCAAGCCTGGTCGTTGGGCTCGCGGAAGTCGACAGTACCGCTGATGGCCGAGTGCATCGCCGCGCCGCCCAACTCCTCCGACGAAACTTTCTGTCCGATCGCGGCCTGCACAAGCGCCGGACCGGCGAGGAACAATCCGCTTCCGTCAGTCATCAGCACGTGATCGCACATCACCGGCAGATAGCCGCCGCCCGCCACGCACATGCCCATGATGGCGGCAATCTGCGGAATCCCCGTCGCCGACATCACTGCGTTGTTACGGAACACGCGGCCGAAATCGTCCGTGTCCGGAAATACATCTTCCTGCAGCGGCAAGAAGACTCCGGCGGAATCGACCAGGTAGATCGTCGGAATGCGGTTCTCGATGGCAATGTTCTGCGCACGAATCACCTTCTTTGAAGTCATGGGGAAAAACGCGCCCGCCTTCACGGTGGCGTCATTGGCGATGATCATCACCAAACGGGTCTCGACCCGCGCCATGCCGGTGATTACGCCTGCGGCCGGTGCGCCACCCCAGTCCTCATACATGCCATGCCCCGCGTAAAGGCCCAGCTCGAAAAATGTCTCCGGGTCGGCCAGGAGCGCAATGCGTTCGCGCGCCGTCAACCGCCTCTTGGCATGCTGGCTCTCGATGGCCTTCGGGCCCCCGCCCTCACAGATCTTTTCGCCCTCATTGCGCACTTGCGACATTAAGTCCGCCAGAAAACGCATGTTGGCTTCATAGCGCGCGGAAGTAGGATCGATCGTCGTCGTCAGCACGTTTGCCGGTGCAGACGAGTTCGCTGTGGTAGATTCGTTACGATTAGCCATGAGTTGAAGGAGCGACTGATTACGGTATACCAGCCGGGCGGAGCCGCGCAATGCAGCCTGGCACGGAACTCGGTTGAAGAAACCTCGGGAAGGTTACTGGCGGATACGCCGTAACGCCTCCGCCACTGGATCGGCAGCAATCGCGTCGACCAGTCCAATCCGCAACGCTTGTGCGGCTGTGACTTTTTCGGCCGCAACGAACAGTTCCAGGGCGCGCCCTTTGCCAATCAAACGAGGCAACCGCTGTGTCCCACCCCAGCCCGTGATCAGCCCCAGGGCCGCGCCCCGATGTCCGAAGACCGCGTGCGGAGATGCGATCCGATGATGGCAGGCCAGCGCCAGGTCAAGCCCACCTCCCATGCAGTATCCCGAGATTGCGGCATATACGGGAGCAGGGAAGTCATCAATCGCGCTCATCAACCCCTGACCCATCTTCGAGAATTCATAGGCCGTCGGACCGTCGAGTGCAGAAATCTCTTCTAGCTCCGCGCCCGCGGAAAAAAATCTATCGTTGCCCGCAAGAACTAAAGGCTTTTTCTCCTGTGCCAACTTACCGACCGTCTCTGTCAGCGCAAACACGCAGCTGCGCGTAAGCCGGTTGGTGCCATCATCCGACCGAAGCCGTACGATGCGAACTTCCTCGCGCTCTTCAAGATGAAAACCAGTTGCGGACATCGATGGTGGAATTCCAAGAACGTTGCAAGCCAAAAGCCAAGAGCCAAGAACCAAGAACTATCCGCTCCGCTCCACCCACTCCGCCAGCCGGCAGCCGTCTTCCTCAAGCAGAAACGTTCCGACGCCAAAGCATTCGCCGACGATGCGGTGCGACTCAGGATCGCGGGCGGCTTGCGTGATCCACTGTTGCCCCACGCGGTACTGCGCGGACGTAAACCACTTCTGAGGCAAAACCTCGACCAAGCCCGCCTGTGGATAGCAGACAAAGAGCGCAAACGCCGGATCGTCGTTTGACATTGCCTTGTAGCTCGTCGGGGCGATCAACTCGTCCACGGTCGCCAATTCCGCGGGCGCTTCGACCTTGTGCATGCCCGGGCCTAGAGTGAGCGGCACCTCGAAATCCGCGATCGGCGCCGTCGCCGAGTAAATTCGGTCCGAAGATGGTTTGAACCAGCCCGCGACTTCCGCCAGATCAAATGCCATCAGTTGGTCTGGATCGAAGCAGGTCAGCCGAAGGTTGCGTCCTTCCGGGCACCAGATGCCAAGAAAATGAGGAGGCACGAAAAACGGACGGCAGTAGGTGTTGAGTGCGAGACGAGCCTTGTCCGGTTCCTGCTCGAGTCCGAGAGTGACGAGGTGGGCGATAGGGCCCTGTTCCCCATGATGAGTCCAGCCGAAGCGCTGCCCAGCCAGCGACCGGAAGGCGGGAAAAGTTTTCCAGTACCAGGGTGCCGGGCCGACAGTTTTCGAGAGGATCTCCCGCGCACGGGAGGCGTTGATCTCGGCCATCAGCCGGCCGCCGGCACGCCGGGCCCCTTCACGTGCGTGCGAATGAACTGAACGATGTCGTCCATGGCCGTGCCCGGCTGGAAAATCGCGGCCACGCCTGCCTTCTTGAGGCCGTCAATATCCTGGTTGGGAATAATGCCCCCCACCACCACGATCACGTCGTCCATCTTGTTCTGCTTGAGCAGATCCATCACGCGAGGCACGATCGCGTTGTGCGCCCCGGAGAGAATCGACAGCCCGATCACCTGTACATCTTCCTGCAGCGCGGCGGTGACGATCATCTCCGGTGTCTGCCGCAGACCGGTGTAGATCACTTCCATGCCCGCATCGCGCAGGGCCCGGGCAATGACTTTCGCCCCCCGATCATGCCCGTCGAGCCCCGGCTTCGCCACCAGCACACGGATTTTCGTATCAGCCATCGGCATCCATTTAACCACAGAGAGTGCTGAGGTTCACAGTGGCGACGCGGCGCTCGTCTCTTTCATATGGTCTTGATGTCGAGACTGCGCCAAATATACCAGCAAGCGACGCTCCGATACGGCTCCCAGGCGCGCGCGATCTTCTCCATATCTTTCGGCTTCGGTAGCTTGCGTTTCTTGTAGTGTTTGCGGATGGCCACCTGCACCCCGTAATCGCCCGTAGGCAGCACATTCGGACGCCGCAACGAAAACATCAGGAACATGTGCGCGGTCCATACGCCGATACCTTTCACCTGCGTCAGATGCTGGATGACCTCTTCATCCGGCAGTTCCGGCAATCGCGCAAAGTCGAGCAGTCCCGCCGCCGTTTTAGCCGACAGGTCCTTCAGATACGCCGACTTCTGCTTCGATAGTCCGACGCTCCGCAGCTGTTCATCGCTTAGCTTGAGAATGCCCTCCGGAGTGAGGGGCTCTCCCGCCAGCGCCGCGAAGCGTTTGAAGATGGTCACCGCGGCCTTGCCATTCAGTTGCTGGTAGACAATCGCCTCGGCCAGGCTGCAAAACTCCGGCAGCCCAAACTCCATGCGGCATGGCCCTACGCGCTCAATAATGGCGCGCAGGACGGGATCGCACTTCTTCAGATGGCTTACAGCTTTTCGCATGCCCTATACATTTACCACAAATTTACCCGTAGGCGAACAAAAAACGAATAGCAGGCCTCTTACCGCGCTCTTTTTACCGCAATCCCCATCACCTCATACCTCCCGCCACGCAACAAGTTGGAGGTCCCTACGAACGCCCGCGCCGGATAGTCGCCGCGGAAGTAGGTTTTGTAAACGCCGTTAAATGTCTCGTACAGTTTCAGGTCCGTGCAGAAAATCTGGATGGAAACCACGTCCTCCATGGATAAGCCCGCAGACTCGACCGTATACTTTATCCCATCCATCACCATTCGAGCCTCGTCCTCAGCGCTTGCGGGCGGCAGGCCGGTCTTCACGTCCAGGCCGATGTGGCCTGCGATATAAAGCGTGTTGCCGACCAGCACTCCGTCGCTGAACGGCAGAGCCTTCATATCGGCGGCTCTCGGATTCACGATGAACTTCCGGTCTGCCGCCCCTGCCGCAACACAAAACACGAGCAGCAACACTCCCACAACAATTCGCGATTTCATGGTTTTCTCCTGACGAATAGATCGAAGATTGGACTCGCAGAGTACCACCATCAACGGTGGGTAGCCAACAACAGCCGCGAGGATTCCGCCACCGAGCCCGATCCACACACTTGCTGTCCTGATTTCTCCAATCCTTCGCGTCGTTCAAGCCGCTTTGTGCTCGCCTCGCCGGAAATTCTCGATCAGATGTTCCGACGTGCGCAAGGAGAACGCCAGAATGCTGATCGTGGTGGTTTTGTCGGTGCAGTTTAAGAACACACTGGCATCGCACACATACAGGTTCGGCACATCGTGCGTTTGTCCAAAACGATTGGTCACAAAATTCTTCGGATCATTTCCCATGCGGCACGTGCCCGTTTCATGCAAGCTCCAGCCGGGAATCTCCGGATCCTGACCTGAACCCTCGATCACTCCACCAGCGGCGCGCAACACCTCGGCGCAGACCTGCTTGGAGTGTTCCCACATCTTCAGCACATTTTCGTCCCACTCGAAATGCATGCGTGCCACAGGAATGCCGTAAGGATCTTTGACTGCAGGATCGAGATCCATAAAGTTCGTATCCGAGCGCAGCGATGGCGCTTGTATTCCGAAGCTCACCGGCGAGGGATACCGTCGCTTGACCTCGCGTTTGAACGACGATCCAAAGCCGTCGAGGTCATTGGCAAACCATGGAAACTCCGTGCACCCGCCGTCCGGGTAAATCGAATATCCGCGAATGAATTTTTCCTCGTGCGGATCCTTCAGGTTCTGCCAGCGCGGCATCCACGCAATCGTGCTGTCGGCCACATGGTCCGGGAAGCTCGGCTGGCCCAGCAGTTGCGGCAGATATCCCCGCGCCGACTCGCCATACAGATGATCGCAAAGATTGCGCCCCAACTGGCTGCTGGAATTCGCAATTCCGTTGGGCCAATGCCGCGACTTCGAATTCAGCATGATGCGCGCCGACTCAATGCACGACGCCGCCACCACGACCGCGCGCCCGTAGACCTCAACTTCCTGCTTGGTCTTGCGGTCGATGTAAGCCACCCCTGCCGCGTGCCCGTTTTCGTCCACCAGAACATTTTTCGCCAGCGCATTCGTGCGCAATTCCAGGTTCTTCGTCGCCTCCGCTTTCGGCAGCAGAAAATACGGAGTCGAGAAAAATGCGCCGACATCGCAGCCCGTGGTACATTCTCCGCAGTAATGGCAGGCAGGATGTCCTTCATGCGGCTGCGTAAGCTGCGCGCACCGATCCGGCAAATAGGGCACGCCAACCTTCTTGCAGCCCGCCTCCAGAATGAAATCCAGGCAGCGGAACTTAAAGGGCGGCAAGTACGAACCATCCGGATTGCTCGGCCGGTTCTGCACCGTGCTGGCCACGCCAATCATTTTCTCCACGCGCGTGTAGAACGGACCGATCTCTTCATACGTGACTGGCCAGTCCACGTCATAGCCATCGAGCGAGGCCGCGCGCAAATCGATATCGCCAAAGCGGGCCGAACTGCGTCCCCAAAAGTTTGTCTTGCCGCCCACCGCGTTGCACCGCGGCCACATCCATTTCGTCCCCGGCGCAACCGTGAAAGGAATCTCATGGTCCCAAGCGGCCTTGGTGTATTCGTTGTCCATATAGCCGAAGGACTCGGCGTGCCGCTTTGGATCGTCGAGCCCGCGAAACTTCATGTCCCACGGCATGCGGTGGTAGCGGAAATCTTTCTCCGGATCGAGCCTGCGCCCGGCGTTGATCGCGCACACTTTCAGGCCCGCCTCGCACAGCGTCTTGATCGCCATGCCGCCGCCCGCGCCGGTTCCAATCACGATCACATCGTAGATTTGCTTGGCCATGATTTCTTTTCAAGTTCCGTCGTTCGTCGTCAGTCTTCGTCGATAGCAAACCTAGCTTCCGACTCACGTTCAATGGCTAAGGACAGTGGGCGCAACGACACGACGAACGACTGTTATCAGGAACTAGCCTGCGCAACGTGCGCATGCTCGGGATCGTCGTGGTGTGGACACTCCGGCGACTCGGCATAAAATTTCAGCGCCGGGTTATCCAGCGCTTTGTATCCAATCTCGCTCGTATAGAAGCCGGTCACCGTGTACTCGCGCATCATGCGGAAGAATTGACGGCCTGTCTCCTCTCCCGGGCGCGCCTTGTCTTTGAACCCCAGCGGTTCCAGCAGGGAAGTCTGCTGTTCCGGCGTTAGCTCTACAAATCGCTTACCATCCGTTTGTTCAGCATGCGCGTTCAGCCACGCCAAGCCCATGCGAAACGCATACTGAACTTCAGGATCGCTCGCCACCATGAAATCAATAAACTCCGCGACGCCCGCTTCCTTCGCACCCGGCGTGCCATCGCTGGGAATGATAATCTCCGACAGTCTCTCGACCATGGCATACTCGGCTGCCGTGAAAAATTGCGGATGATACATCGCGGGTTTGATCTGCGAGGCCGCATTGCCGACGTGCCCGCAGGCAAATGCCCACTTGCTGAACCCGGGAAACTGGGCTACTGCCGCTGCCGTCCCCAGAATGCGCAACACTTCCCGCCGTCGAATGCCTTGTCCCGCCATCGAGTTCTCCGCAATTGATTGCCGTTCCGCAATAGATTGTCATTCCGAGCGGAGCGAGGAATCTGCTGTTCCCGCTAAGAAAGAAATTCGATCGTCTTCTCGACTAACTCTGCCGTCGGCTTATAGGGATCGCCCGGCGCGTCGTATTCAATCGAGCAATATCCCTTGTACCCATGCTTTTTGAGAATGGCAAACGTCCGCGCCAGGTCCACATGCGTGGCCTTGCCCTGTTCGTCGACCTCGCCATCCTTTACGTGGCAGATGCCGTAGGCATGCGCGAACATTGCATCGATGGCGCGATACGCGTAATCGTCGTCATGCGTGTTGAGCGTGTTGCCGAAATCCGGCAAGGCCCGCAACCACGGATTGTTCACCTTCTCAATCACCTGCACCAGGAAAAACGGATCCTCGCTCACCGCGTCGTCATTTTCAAGGTTCACTACGACGTTTTTTTTCGCCCCATACTCCGCCACTCGCGCCAGAGTATCGGCCGCGCGCCCCACGTCTGGCTTTACATCCTTGGCTCCTTGCACATGCGTGCGAATGCTGGGCGAACGGAGCGCCGCGCCCACATCTACCCAGTGCTTGCTCGACACCACAGCCCGGTCGCGCTCGGCTGCATCCAGGGAATATTGGCTGTGCTCCCCATCCACCGCGATGTCCACCACCGCCGAATGAGCTTTCTCCACGGCGGCACGAAACTGCTCCAGATACTTGGGGTCGGTCGAAGGAAAGATGCGGCTCCACGGTTCAATCTTGTGGACATTGAACTTATCGGCCACGTGCGCAGCAAAATCTTTCAGTTCGATTTGCTGTGATGTTGGCACCGTGCTAGGAGTCTTACCGTCCCAGCCCGTCCAACCCACGATGAATTCACGAAAGGGATAAGCCGCCACCGCCACCCTCTCACGCGGAGCTCTAGGAAACTTAACCGACGGGCCGGAACTGCCCGCCGCGCGCGCAAACACGGGCAAAAGCCAGGTCCCCGCTGCTACGCCGGCGCACTGCCCAAGAAATTGTCTGCGGTTCGTCGCGTCCATGCGCGCCAGTGTACCAGAGAAATGTCGGCCGCACGCCCGCAAGCACGCGCCCCAACGCGTTCCAACATATCGAGAGAACAGTGCTAGCCTGTGCTCAACGCCATTTCCGCAACTTTTTCCACACCTGCACGAGAGTCTGCATCTGCCGCAGGCTTGGAGGCCGGCCGTAGATCAGCCGGCAATCGCGGTACGCCTGCTCATAAAAGTCTCGAACCGCTCCCAATCTCAGATGTGCGAGGTTATGCCGCGGTTCCTTCAGGTCCTTCTCGCTCAATATTTCCACCTTCTCGCGATCCGGACGCCGGGCCATGGCAAAACGACGCTAGCGTATTCGCCAGTTGTTCGTCTATCGGGAGGCAGTATATTGGGCAAAGGCACCCGGCGGAGAGGCAGTCAACCTTTGATCGACAGAGGAGGAACACTCAGCAACCGCATACGGAAGATCGATAATTTCAATTTCCCTATTTCGCATAGCAACGGTATTTATAGTGTGTGGGGGCAGGTCAACCTCGATCTGCAGCGTGTTGGGCGCGTGGGGTATTCGTCTCGTAGCTACTCGACAGAGGGTAATTCTTGCTTAGCCGTCCATCGACTCGAATGAAGGGGAAAGTCTACCTGGTCGGTGCTGGCCCCGGGGATCCGGACCTCCTGACCGTACGGGCGGCACGCACGCTGGGCTTCGCCGACGTCGTACTGCATGATGCCTTGGTGTCTACAGAAGTCCTGTCTCTGATTTCTCCGCAGGCTCGGATTGTTAACGTCGGGAAACGCTGCGGACTAAAGAGCATCACACAGGAAGAGATCAACGATTTTCTGCTGCGGTTTGCATCGAAAGGAAAAGTTGTCGTACGGCTGAAGAGTGGCGATCCGTTGGTTTTTGGCCGTGCCGGGGAAGAACTGGATGTCCTACGGCGAGCGGGCATTGAGGTCGAGATTGTACCCGGCATAACCGCCGCTCTAGCCGCCGCTGCCACGGTACAGGTCTCACTGACAGACCGTAGGACCGCGGAGCAACTGCTTGTGATTAGCGCTCACCGCGGACATGGAAAGACCGATTCGGATTGGTGCCGCCTGGTGACGAGCCGGACTACCGTCGTGGTTTATATGCCCGGTGAGTATGCCGGTGTTGCCGAGGACCTGCGTCGAGCGGGGTTGAGCGGCTCGACGCCGTGCGCAATCATATCTAAAGTTTCGAGCGCGGAAGAACGCTCGTACCAAACCACTCTCGGCTTGCTCCACCGCGCACCGATCCTGCCGCCTCCGTGCGTCTTGATCGTGGGAGAAACAGTGGCGACGGCGGCGTCACCGGAATTGCAATCCCTTTGTTCGGACGGTGTTCCGCTTCAGGGAGATTTCCTACAGCCGTCAGAGTCCTCGCCCGAACTCTGACTCGGGCTCTGTTCTTGGAGTGAGTTTCGAAAAGCCTCAAAGGCGGAGGCGCTGGCTTGCTCGTGCAAGATCGTGCGCCGACGCTCGCTGTCGATGTCCTTGTCCTGAAAAAGACGGCTCCGGAGTTCGCCCAATCTCTTGACCCAAGGCGCGTATTCCGCACCGAAGCTTTTTTCCAGTTCCTTGCGTAGTCTCTGCGCGAGGGCGGGACTCTGACCCGCCGTCGAAATGGCGATCTGCAGCGGTCCGCGCCGCACGACTGCTGACGCATAACAGTTGCAGTGCTTGATGTCGTCAACCGCATTGCACAGGATCTTGCGCGTCTCAGCTTCCTCGAAGACTTTGGCGTTGGTCTCTGCGTCGGCAACAGACACAACGAGGAGAGCATCGCGCAGGTCCCCGCTTTCATAAGAGCAAGCTTCCCATTGCAGCCTTCCCGCCTTGGACCACGCGGTAATCTGCCCGGTCACGATGGGAGCAATCACGCGAATCTTCGCGTCCGCATCCAGAAGCTCTCGTACCTTTGCTTCCGCCATCTCGTTGCCGCCGATCACCACGCAACCGCGGCCCTGCAAGCTCAAGAACAGAGGGTAAAGTGGCGTACTCATCGCTGATCCGCTTCTCCCGGAGAATACAGCTTCCGCTTGCGGCGAAGAATTTCGGCAGTTTTTTCTGCCGCTTCCTGCACAAGAAAACCCATCTTGGGGCGTGTGCACTCGATGTTGACACTCAGGCCGCGGCTGCGAAGTTCCTCAGAGGTCAATGGCCCGATGGAAGTAATCACCACCTGCGCCAGGGCCTCGCGCAGTGCGTCCTGCCTGCCCATTCCTTCAGCGACCTGAAAGAGATGGCGGATCTGAACCGAAGAAGCAACCAGCAGCACGTGCACATCTCCGCGAATGATCGATTCGACCGCATTCTGAAGCGGGCTGAGGTCTTCGGGCAACGCCCACTGATAGACGTTAACCGGAGTTAAGATTGCACCCCGCTCCTCCAAGCCGGCGGATAATTCGGGATTAGCCACGCCATACTCCTGTACCGCTATGCGGCGTCCCGCGAGGGGAAGTGTATCTCTGTTCTGGTCCAGGATCGTTAGCAGGTCACGCCATGTGTTCGGCTCTGGGACGGGGAGGCTGACTCGCACGCCTAGTTCCCTGAGGGCCGCGGTGGGCTTGGGGCCACGAGCAATGACGACCAGTTCATTCAAATACTGGGAAAGTTTCTCTCGTGAACATACATTTTCCACGGCCGATGCGAGAGCTTTGACTCCCACGCCGGTCGTGAAGATGACCATGTCCACTTGCCCGGCAGTTAGTTTCCGGGCGAATTCCAAGGCTTCTTGATTCGCTTCCAGGGGAACTTCTCTCACCGAGGGAGCTACGATCGGCGTGCCGCCAAGATTCGCGATGAGTTTCGCAATCTCGCGGGCGCGCCGGCTCTCCAGAGCCAGAACGCACCGACCTCCGAAAGTACCGTTCGTCATCGCTGAAATTCTCTTCGGGTTTCTTTCAAAAGTGGAAGTTTGTCTCCAGGTACGCAAACTGCCCGTTGGCATCCTTGGGATAAATCGCTGCGATCACGCCCTTTCCCCATGCGTGGCCGTAGTACAGAGTCGTGCTGAAAGAACGCGTTACCTGATAGTCGGCGCTGAGGTCCCAAACATTGGCGAGCCCCCGGTTGCCATGGCTCGGCCGACCGGTGTATCCAAACGTTTGGGGCTGGAAAGCGCCCCCGCCGAGGTACCAGAGATCGGAGGCGCTAGCCAGGCGCAAAGCATGCACCTCGCTGCGCACCGAGACCTTCGACACCGGACGCAGATTGAGCGTACCGTAGGCATCCTCGTTATTCATCATGTTGTAAAAAGGAAAGCGTGCATACGGGCGGGGTGTTGGCAGAAGTTGGAAGAAACTGCCATGGCGCGAGTCATGCGGATCACCATCGCCGCTGCCGTAGGAGTAGCCGACGCTGATCCACGGTTTCACGACTCCTACCGGCAGTTGCCATCCACCCTCGCCTACGAATGCCCCGGCATGCTGTGTTAGATTTCCCCAGGAACCGTTTTGCACCGCCCCCCAAAACAGGAAATCGAACTTACCAGCTCGATCGGAATTGTAGACGTGGGCATAGTCCATTCCGTAAGTCGCGATCTCGATCTTGCTTTGATCAGCCGCCCGGGGTGTTGGAGGACGATTGTCGGTTTTTAGCACCAGCGTGCGATGGTCGATGTAACCCATCGCGAAAACGCGGAGTTCTCCAGCGTTCTGTTTGCTGCTGATCGATCTAGTATAGGTCCCGGCGTAGATGTCTACATCCAGTTCGTCCAATCCCTTTACTTGAAATACTCCCGCCGTTGGCCGCGCACCGAAGAAGGTAACGTTATTCTGTCCCGAATTCAGCGAAAACTGGACGCCGTCGAAGCTTCGCTGTACCGCGCTAAAACCGAAGTTCGAGATTAGGCGGTGGGTAATTCGCGTCTGGATCACCGTCGCCAGCAGGGGATCGCCGGGTTTGACTTCGGCGCCATCGAAATATTCAAAGCGCCCCAGTTTCAATGCCGCTGGGCCGAGATGCTTGAAGTTCACGAACGCTTGCTTCACGAATCCATTCGCCGTATTGGTGTGATTATTGTTGGCGGCATAGTAAGTTCCACCCAGTCCGAGTTGGCCCTGAGGAGCGGCTATGACGGCGTTGTTCGGCAAACCGAGAATGGAAGGCTGTTCTCCCTCGATGAACCAATCAAAGTGTTCGCCAGTTTGACCGATTTCGACTCGCAACAACGAATTCCACAGCCCGTAATCGCTGTTTCCGGTGTCGGCCTGAAACCAATTCCAGCCTTCCGCTCGGGTGCGCCAATTGACCGAAATCTCTAGGGCGTGTTAACACTATCGCAGGGCTTCGACGATGAGGGTGAAGGTGAGGAAGCCCAGGAACAGGACATCTAGTTTTTCAAAGCGGGAGAAGATGCGGCGGAAGCCCTTGAGTCGACGGAAGAGCCTTTCGATCTCATTGCGTTTGCGGTACATGGCTTTATCGTACTGCCAGGGCTCCAGGCGATTGCTCTTGGGTGGAACGACCGGAATAAAGCCGAAATCCAGCGCCAGTTGCCGAGTTTCGTTGTCCTCGTAAGCCTTGTCCATGATCAGGTGCAAGGGCGCGGGCAGCGGCCCGATGCCACCCAACAAGGCGCGACCGGCTTTGGCGTCGGAGGCTTCGCCGGGGGAGAGAGCGAAGGTTATGGCCGTTCGAGCATTCGCGGCAACCATATGAATCTTGGTGGTCCATCCGCCGCGGGACTTGCCGATGGCTTGGGGCCCGTTTTTTTTAGTGCTCCGGTGCCATCAGGATGCACCTTCACAATGGTGGAGTCCATTTTGACGGCCTCGATCTTGATGCGCACGATCTGCTCGCGCTGTAACTGTTCGAAGATATGGTCCAGCACGCCGTTCTTGGACCAGCGATTCATGCGGGTATAGATGGTATGCCAGGGGCCGAAACGCTTGGGCAATCCGCGCCATTTGCAGCCTTGCTCGGCCACGAAGAGCAGCGCGTTGAGGAACTGCAGGTTGGTCACCCGTACATTGCCACGCTGCCGCGGCAGGCTGGACTCGATGCGATGCAATTGCGCTTCGGTGATCTCCACCCATTCACAATATCACAAAAATCCACGTAGTGTTAACACGCCCTAGTGGCCCGATTTTGTGCCTGGGCGTAGTTGTCCTCGGCGGGGCGGGTAAAGAAGTGGTCGGCGCGCTGGACGGGTTCGCTATCTCGGCGACCGGCGTCGGAGCAACATCCAACTGAGCCTGCACCGACGGCAACGGCTGCTGCCCGAACAATACGCCCGAGAAAAGTGTGGCCACACTCAAAACTTCCGTCATTCGCAGTTTCATCTGGAGCTCTCCATTGTGATTGTTCCGTGGCCAGTTGGAACCGACCAACGACATGAATTCCCTGCACCCGTCTTGCGTAGAATCTGCCCGCCACGCAGCCGTCGACTTGCGCAAACTCTGAGTCTGAGATCGAAGTGCCTAGCCGATCCTTCAATCTGCGGGCATGAGAGCGAGCCTCGGCTCCGGCTGAACTGCTACTGGAACCTCCGCTTCGCCAAATCGCAACAACAGGGCGCAGAAAGAAGTTGCGGCCACGATGCTCCCCAGGATGAAGAATGCGTTCGCGCCCGAAAAGTTCTCTGACTTGAACAGCATGGCAGCCAGGACTGCTCCAAAATTCCCCGCCCGCGCCGACTATGCCGGAGACCGATCCGACCGCCCGCGGGCGAATCAAAGGAACGACCGCGTAGGTTATGCCACAGGCCATGCATACCAGCAGGCCAAAGAGCAGGAATGCCGCGGTGGCCGGGCCGAGGATGGTTAGCCGGGAGAACAAAACCATAGCCAGTCCTTCGGCAAAAATCGTCAGCCCGAGCAAACGAGAACGTCCGCGCAAGCCCCATCGACTGCCCGCTCGATCGCCCGCGATCCCGCCGAGAGCACGTGCGAACAGGTTCATCATGCCGATTAAACTGGCAAGAAGGCCTGCGAGCTTCAGCGTTAGATGAAAAGAGTCTTTGAAATACAGAGCGGCGACGTTGTCTACGGTGATTTCGACTCCGAAGCACGCGCCATATAGAAGGAAGAGCAACCAGACGCGATAGTCGCTTGCCGCTTCCCAGAAGGCGTCGCCGCCAGTTCGGGACGCGAAGGGCCTGCCGTCAGGAGTGTCTTCGGTAAGGCAATAGTAAGCGATGCCTGTGAATGCCATGAGCACGCCGGGGACGATCATTGCCAGTCTCCAGCTCAGGAACTTGTCAGCGCTGAATCCGACGATGGCGCCGAACAAGAGTGGCATCACCCATTGCGTGACTCCGCCGCCAAGATTCCCCCAGCCCGCAGTGATTGCGTTGGCTGTACCCACTACTCTGGGCGAGAACATGACGGACGTGTGGTACTGCGTAATGACGAAGGAAGCGCCGATCAGGCCAATCGCGAGTCGAAAGAGCAAGAAGGAGTGGTAGCTATGGGAGAGGCCAATCCCCATGACCGGCAAGGCGCCGAACAACAAAAGCGCCGAGTACGTGCGCCGCGGCCCGAAGCGATCGCGCAGCCAGCCCGTCAGCAATCGCGCGAGGATCGTGATCGCGACGGAGGCAATCACTGTATTTCCGATCTGCGCTTTGGTGAGCTTCAGATCGTCGCGCACGACGGCCATCAAGGGAGCGATGCCAAACCAGGCAACGAAGCTCAGAAAAAACGCGAACCAGGACAGGTGAAAGGCGCGCATGGGCGCACTGCGGAAGTCCAGCAGGCGGATGCGAGTTGCCCTTCCATCGGAATCTGGTTCCAGGCGCGAGTTGCGGTCGAGCTGAAAAGTCAGCTCCTCTAATCGTGATTGCATGTCGCTTCTCTCTCCGTTCTTGGTGCCGTGGTCTGCTGTCGCTAGTCCGTCATGACAGTTGCGTGCGCCAAGTCCACGCTTCCATCTGCCCGGGCATCGGTTCCCAGACTCGATCCCTCAGCCGCGGCCGGCTGCTTATCGCGGTAGGTCACATACAACGCCAGACCTGTGAAGAGCGTTCCCGAAATAATGTTGCCCAGAGTCACCGGCAGCTGATTCCAGAGCAACCAGCTTCCGATCGATACTGGAGCTCCAAACATCATTCCGGCTGGGACCACGAACATGTTGACGATCGAGTGTTCGAAGCCTTGTGCAAAGAAGGTCATGATGGGCAGCCACATGGCAACAATTTTTCCCACCGTGGATCGGGAAACAAGCGCTAGCACGGTTCCGATCGTGACCATCCAATTGCAGAGAATGCCCTTGGTCATCGCGCTCGCCCATCCGCTCGAACCGAGTGCCATGTAGCCCAGCGTCTTCTTTTGCGCCGCCGACTTCAGGAGATCCCCGACGGCTCCGCTGCCCGTGGCTCCGAAGTTGGTCACGGTCCAGTAGAAGAGCAATGCGTAAAAGAGGCTGCCCAGCAGGTTTCCTAAGTACACCCAACTCCAATTTCGCAGCAGCTTCCCGAGCGAAATCTTTCCTGCAGCAAGAGCTGCGGGCAGCAAAGCGAAATTGCCCGTCGCCAGTTCCAGCCCCAGAAGCGCGAGCATGACGAAGCCGACAGGAAAAAGAATTGCGCCTACGATCGGCGGTAGACCCTGGGCGGTCACTACCACGGCCAGAGAGGTGGCAAAGCCCAGGAACACGCCCGACAGAGCACCGCGAATCAGCATGTCGTAGATGCTCAGAGAGGCCTTTTTCGTGGCCACGAGAACGGCTTCCTGCACGAGTTCGTTCGGGTTGACGTAGTCCATATAACGCTCCATTTCTCTGTGACGGACATTCAGTACCGAGTTCGACGACAGCCGTGAAGCGGACATCACGTAGCGGGACTTGATTCGCTCGCTGCGGCGAGCGGGCTGTGCTCCACGCAAAGTATCGGCAGATCTTCGGCGCTCCCTCCTTCTGGTTCCGCGACATGCACGACGATCTCAAGGAATACGACTCCGTGCTCCACGCGAGTGCGAAAGGTTTCAACGCAACTCGACTCGCTCGCGCTGTTCAGGCCTCTTCCGGTATCGAGACTCAGCTTCCACGCGTGCAACGGGCAGACAACGGCAGCGCCGGAGACAATGCCATCCGCCAACGGGCCTCCCTTGTGCGGACAGCGGTTATCGACGGCAAGGAATCGGTCCCCAAGATTGAAAATGGCGATCTCACGATTGCCGACCTTTAAGGCACGTCCTTCGCGCAGTGGTATGTCGTGGCAATGTGCAATGCGGATCCACGTTCTCGCTTCATTCATACGAAGACCTCCTCCAGCGGCTTGATTTGCACGAACTGCGTGGGGTTGCGGGGCGTGTCGCGCTCAAGCCAGGCATCGATTGAGCGCTCCTTCGACTTGCGCAATCGTTCCAAGAGGCCATGCTTGCTCGCATCAGGCGCATACACAGTTTCTTTCCGGACTTTCTCGATGCCGATTCGTTCTACGAAGTCGTACGTGCGTTCCAGGTAATTCGCGCTTTCGCGGTAGTACTGGAAAAATAGGGCGGCCGCTTCCAGTGCCTGCTCGGTGGTTTCGACCGTGATCAGCAGATCCGCTTTGCGCACTTTCTTGCCTGCTGCGCCGCCGACGATCACCTGCCAACTTCCCTCCTGACCAACCAGACCGATATCCTTGACGGTTGCTTCGGCGCAGTTGCGCGGACAGCCGACCGCGCCCATCTTCACCTTGTGCGGGGTGAACAGGTTCTCGAAGCGGCGTTCCAGTTCGATCCCTGCACTGGTGGAATCCTGCACACCGAAGCGGCAGAAATCGGTACCGACGCAGGTTTTCACCATGCGGACGCCCTTGGTGTAGGCTTGGCCGGAAGGCATTCCGAGGTCGGCCCATATTTTTGGCAAGTCCGATTTCTTCACGCCGAGGAGATCAATGCGCTGGCTGCCGGTGATCTTCACCATGCGCACGTTGTACTTGTCGGCGGCGTCGGCGATTCGACGCAGTTCGTCCGCCGACGTCACACCACCGCGAATGCGGGGGACAACGGAGAACGTTCCATCCTTCTGGATGTTGGCGTGCACGCGGTCATTGATGAAACGCGCGGAGCGGTCTTCATCGCGACTGCCACACCACAGCATATCGAGCATGTAGCTCAAGGCCGGTTTGCAGATTTCGCAACCAATGCCGTTGCCGTAGATTTCGAGAACCTCCTGCACGGACTTCAACTGTTGGCTGCGCAGGATTTCCCGAAGCTGGTCTTCGGCAACAGGAATGCATTTGCAAATCGTCCTTTTAACTTCCTCTTCAAACTCCGGCACGACGGCTTTGAGCAACGACTGGCAAAGGCCGGCACAACTTCCGCACCCGGTCGAGGCCCGGGTACACTCCTTCAACTGCGCCAGCGTATTCACGCCCTTCTCATGAATCGCCTGAATGATCGTGCCTTTGGTCACGCCCATGCACCCGCAGATGGTTTCGCTGTCGCCCATCTGGGCGACGTCGATGCCGGTATCCTCCACCGGAGCCGGAAACAACAGTTGTCGGCGAAGGGGCACGAGGTCTTTTCCAGTGCGCAACCAATCCATGTAGCGGTGGCTGTCGGCGATCTCGCCAACGAGAATGACGCCTGCGAGCCTGCCGTCCTTTAGGGTCAGCTTCCGGTAAATGCCAAGCGATGGGTCCTCATAGCGAATCACTTCCGAACCGTCGAGCTTGTCGCCGATTTCCCCGGCGGAGAAAACATCGACTCCCATGATTTTCAGCTTTGCGGCCAGCACGCTTCCCTGATATTTCGGCCCTTTGTTTCCGGTGATCGTGGCGGCCAGCACTTTACCTTGCTCGATGAGCGGTGCTACGAGTCCGTAACAGATTCCGTTGTGCTGAACGCATTCCCCCACCGCAAAAATGTCGGGATGCGAAGTTTCCATGTAGTCGTTGACTACGATGCCGCGTTTGACCTCGAGTCCCGCTTCGTGGCCGAGGCCAACATTCGGGCGGATGCCGGCGGCGATCACAACAAGATCGGCAGGAATGCTCCCCCCGCCTTTGAATTGAACGCCCTCGACCTTTCCATTTCCAAGAATCGCCGTGGTGCTTAGACCGAGGAGCACCGTGATACCCATCTGATTCATCTTGGCCGCGAGATAACCGCCTCCGGTCGGGTCGAGTTGACGCTCCATCAATGTCTCCATGAGATGGACAACCGTCACTTCGCATCCCTGCACTTGAAGTCCGCGTGCCGCTTCCAGGCCAAGCAAGCCACCTCCAATCACGACTGCTTTCAGCCCTGGGCGACAGCGCTCCAGCAACGCGCGCGTGTCGTCGAGGTTGCGGAACACAAAGACACCCTCCTTTTTTACTTCTTCAATTGAGGGAATGAGGGGCACGCTTCCCGTGGCCAGCAAGAGCTTGTCGAAGGGAGTTATGCTGCCGTCGTCGCCGGTGACGGTCTTGGCTCGGGGATCGATGCCCACAATGCGGACTCCGAGTCGCAGATCAATTTCATTCTGCTTGTACCAGTCGAGTCCGTTCAGGACGATGTCGTCGTCGGCCTTTTCCCCTGCCAACACTGAGGAGAGAAGAATGCGGTTGTAGTTAACGTGAGTCTCGTCGCCAAAGATGGTGATCTGAAACTTGGGCGAGTGGCGCAAGATCTGCTCCACGCACGCCACCCCAGCCATTCCATTTCCTACGACCACAAGTTTTTTCACCGACTCACCTCCGTTGGGGACTTTGTCCCCCGCCGCATATTCTTGCCACGTCTCTCTTTCGGGGAACGGCTCAGCTGAACCGACACGGCGCACTGCTTGTAGTTCGGCTCGCGCGAAATCGGATCGAATGCGCTTTGCGTAACCTGATTTACGTTGGTCTCCGCGAAATGAAACGGCATGAACACCTGGCCCGGCGCTACAATCTCTGTCACCCGCAGTTCGACGTTTTTCACCCGGCCGCGCCGCGAGATGACGTCAACCAGATCGTGCGGTTTCAATAGCAACGACTGCGCATCGCGGGTGTTCATCTCCAGCCACGCATTCGGAGACATCCGTTCGAGGATCGGCACCTGACCTGTCTTTGTGCGGGTATGCCAGTGTTCGACGGTCCGGCCAGTATTCAGCACAAAGGGAAACTGTTGATTCGGCTGCTCGGGGAAGGGCGTCCACTCGATACAGAACAGCTTTGCCTTCCCGTCTTCGGTCGGAAAGTGCCCGTCGGAGTAAAGACGACTCGTGCCTATGTCAGTTGCTCCCTCCGGGAACGGCCACTGAATTCCGTTGCGCCGTTCGATAAGGTCGTAGGTGAGGCCCGAGTAGTCGCAGAGCCGTCCCTTCGACGCGCGTTTCCATTCTTCGAAAGCATGCTCGGGGCAGGTCCATCCGGGAAACAACTCTTCCCGGCAGCCAAGCTTTTCCGCCAGCGCCAGGAAGATGTCGAAATCGGCCTTCGCTTCACCTGCTGGGTCCACTGCCCGATTCACTTTGCTCACGCGCCGCTCGGAATTCGTGTACGTCCCCTCCTTCTCACCCCAAATGGCGGCGGGGAGCACGAGGTGAGCGAGTTCGGTAGTTGGTGTGGGATGGAATCCATCCTGCACGACCAGGAAGTCCAGGGTCTCCAATCCTTGCTGGAGCACATCGAGATTAGGGAAGGAAACAATCGGATTGGTGGCGATGATCCAGAGCGCGCGAATCTTCTTACTCACCGCGGCTTCAACGATGTCCGGGTAGGCCAGCCCTCGCGAGGTGGGGATCCGGTCGGATTCGATGTTCCACAATTGCGCTAACTCTTCTCGATCTTTAGCATTGTCAAACTTGCGATATCCCGGCAACCCGGATGTGAAGCCGGCTTCGCGCGTGCCCATCGCGTTGCACTGTCCGGTAATGGAGAACGGAGAAGCGCCGGCGCGACCGATGTTTCCCGTGATCAGCGCCAGGTCGTTGATCGCATTTACCGTCTCCGCTCCTTGCGTGCTGTGGTTCACGCCCATCGTCCATCCGATGAATGCGGCCTCGGCATTTCCGTAGAGATGAGCTGTCTTGAGAATCAGGTCTTCGCTCAAGCCGGTAATCTGTGCCACGCGCGCGGGAGTGTACTCGTCGACGAACCTGCCAAGCTCGGCAAATCCGGTGGTGTGTTTCGTGATGTATTCGCAGTCAATCTGACCGGTGCGAATGAGCACGTGGATCAGTCCGTTCAGGAGCGCAATATCCGACCGCGGCTTTAGCGGCAGGAAAAGATCGGCCATCATCGCGGTCTTGGTGACGCGCGGATCGGCGACAATCAGAGTTTTCCTGGGATTTGCGTCCAGATGCTGACAAAAAATGGGATGGTTGTCGGCAATGTTGGCGCCGATCAGAAGAATGACGTCGGCTTTTTGCAAGTCTTCGTAAGCGCCTGGCGGGCCGTCGCTGCCGAAGGACCGCTTGTAGCCTGAAACTGCGCTCGCCATGCACAGCGTGGTGTTCCCGTCGTAGTTCTTCGTTCCGAGTCCGAGTTGGACAAGTTTGCCCAGCGCATAGAACTCTTCAGTGACCAGTTGCCCGGTGCTGATCACCCCCAGAGCGTCGCGACCGTATCGCTCCTGCAAGGCGCGAAACTTCTCGACCATCGTGTCGAGCGCCTCATCCCAACTTACGGGAACCAGTTTGCCGTTCTTCCTAAGGAGCGGATGCTTCGCGCGGTTGGGGGCGTCGAGCGTGTAGTGCTCGGACAAACCTTTGGGACAAAGTTTGCCGAGATTCACCGGGTGATCCGGGTTGCCGCGGACGCTGACTGCGCGACCGTTCTTCACGCCGACGAACATTCCGCAACCGACCGAGCAATATCCGCAGGTGGTGGCCACCCATCGGTCTGGAATCTTCTGCGCCGAAATCTGTCCGTACTGCGGATCTTCCGCGTAGGAGTACTTCTCAGACAGAATGTCCAAGCCCAGTTTTCGCTTGAGATTCACGCCGCCTCCTTCTCAGCCGCGAGATAAGGGGCAGCAATGTTTTTCGGCACCACGCTGACGTAGAAGAGGTATCGGCCAAGGATCTCGCCTGCCAATGCGGTTGGGAAAGCAACGAGCCCGGCGAGCCGCGAGCTTGCCAGTGGCAACGCAATGCCGCCGGCAAGCAGAAGAGCGGCTCGCAGCAGCAACGGCCGAGCCAGAGTTGTAGACAGCAAGCGAGCGGAAGCCTGCAGTTCGAAGGAATCGGAAGCGATCAGCCGAAGGAACTTCAGTGCCTGGTTTAGCAATTGCGCTGAAGCCGCTGCAACGCCGATCAGCATCATCAGGCGCGCGTCTCCGACGCCGATGTTCGCCGCGAACAACGAACCGAGGAGCGCCCCGGTCAGAAAAAAATCGGCAATCGTGAACTTGCTGTTCCAGGACGGCCGGGCAGGAACCAGATAAATGAAAGAGCTGGCCGTGATGCCAGCCGCCCCGAACATGGCTGTCAGACCGCCCAGCGCCTGGCTGAAGGGCAAGGCCAGCCAGAGCGATGCGGCATAGAGTCCGGCCATTGCCGCAAAGCAGCCGAATAGCAGAACTTCCCGGCTGAGCCACGAGCGTTTCCACATCTTTAGAGCGCGATACGCATAGATCGGACGCCCCAGGTGCGCGGTGGATGAAGCCAGCGCCAGTCCGCCTAGCAGGAGCGATCCGAGAGCGGCAACACCCAGGTGGGCTGATGCTCCCAGCAACTGCAAGAGCCAGATCGCAGCGAATGCCCCCACGGAAAGCTGTGTCAGAACCGTCATAACGACCAGTGGCCAGTGCGGATCCGCAGGTTTCACGCGCCAGAAATCCGCCTTCTTAATGTCGGGTGGGAGCTTGTGTGGGAGCGTGATGCGTGTCGTTGAAATGCTGTCATCCGCCGAGGGGAGTCCCGGGGCATTCGCGTTGCTGGAGTATTCCCGCCTCCATTCCGCGGTGTTTACGATTTCGATTCGAATCGCACCCTCTGGACAGGCGTTGACGCATGCGGGCTCCCGGCCTTCGGTGAGCCGCCCGTAGCACATGTCGCACTTGCCCACGACGCCGCGCTCGGGGTTGTACTGAGGCACACCATAGGAGCAATTCCAGGTACAGTACTGGCAGCCAATACACGTTTCGGCGCTGTGCTGCACGATGCCGGTTACGGGATCCTTTTTGTAAGCGTCTACCGGACAACCGATCAGACATGACGGTTCCAGGCAGTGGTTGCAACCCATCGAAAGATAGAATCGATGCGCGTCGGGATACCAGCCGCCTTCGATCTCCCCGACGCGCCGCCAGTTGATATCCGCTGGATTTCCGTTTTGCTCGTTGCAGGCCACCACGCAGCACTTGCAGCCGATGCACTGCGTCATATCAAAGTGAAAGCGATACTGTTCACCAGGTTCCGGAAATCGTTGCGGCATTCGCGGGGCGATCGGCAGGGGCGCGATTTCGTACAACGGCTGTTGGGCCACGCTTGACGATGGGTGGCTCAACACGAACGTGATGCCGTCATTTTCTGCCCGCTCGATAAGAGGTAGAGACATCGTTTCCCCAGACTTGGTCCGACCCCACGTAGGCCTTCCCGCAGTAGAACCCCACAAATGCGCTTTGTTTAACCTCCGTCGAGGGTGAGTCGGCACAAACTGGCCGATCTTCCCCACGCACGAAGGACGACTGAGGGCTGATGGATACGACGTGGTATCCGAGGCGCTGAACTATCGAGTATCACTACGCTTCGACCTCAACTTGGAGGCGACACGTCCGATCGAATCTTGCACGAGGGCGCGAAGTGCTCTGTTTTGTGGGCACTCTACCGCCGACCCAATTGGGCCGGAAATCAAAAAAATCTATGCCCGCGATTATCCAGAACTGGTCTCATCAAAGCCTTGTCTTTAGGACCTGTGGCCTCTCACCCCTTCGCCGAGGTGTTGATTCTCTTATGCGAACTATCGTTTCTTTGCGTTTGTCCTCTGTGGGTTTCGCGGGCTATCTAGAGGTAAGGTTTTTGTCTGTGGGGGGAGGGATGTGAACAAACCGCCGTCACGCCTGTCGGGAGAAAAAACGCCACTCTTCCCGATATTCCTGAAACTCGCGAAGCGCCGTTGCCTCGTGGTGGGTGCAGGCAAAACCGCGGAAGAAAAGATACCGACGTTACTTCGTTGCGGAGCGGCTGTTACAGTGGTTGCTCCGGCCGCCACTCGAACCATTCAAGCTTGGGCGGTTGACAAGAAGCTTGTTTGGGAACAACGGCGCTTCGAGGTCCACGACTTAAACGGCGCCTTCCTGACCCTCGCGGCCACTCCTTCGAAAACGTTGAACCAGACAGTCTTTGAACAAGCGCAGCAGCGTCATGTCTTGTGCAACGTCGTTCGCGCTCGGTCGTTATGCGATTTCTACTATCCGGCAGTCGTGCGGCGCGGTCCGCTGCAGATTGCGATTTCAACCGCCGGCCACAGCGGAGCTCTCGCGCAACGCCTTCGCAGGGAATTGGAATCCCAGTTCGGCCCCGAATGGGAAAGCTGGTTACGATGGCTTGGCGAAGCCAGGTCTTCTCTCTACGACGATCCGCTCTCCCCCCGGCGACGACGCACAATGTTGCACAGGCTGGCCAGCCAAAAGAAACAGGCGGAATTCTTCCATCGTTGGGGCATTCCCTTCAACAGCGCTCGACAACCTAAAAAGTAGCTCTCCCCCGCGATATGCAGGTGAACACTGGATAGATCGCCTAGAACTGCGCAGGGCTGCACTTCGGCGTCCCCAGCGACACATATTACGGCTGCGCTCCTTGCCCGCTACCCAGTTCGCCGGGCCCTCACGTCCATGATTGGGAAGACAGAACTAGGACTCCGTGCGAAAGACTTCTGAAATGCATTGTTCCGCCCTGGTGGGTCATCAAATAACTAGGCCTGCTGTTTCTCCCTCGTACGCAGGCAGTCCTTCGACCGAGGCTTGTGCCTGCGGCGTTCCTTTCACAAAGATGTGCATCGTCGCGTCACCATTTCTCGTCTCCGATCAAGCGGAGGATTCCCAGGAAATGGGCAGCCGCATCCATCTGGCGTCGCTCGCGGGTTTCTGGCGCCCCGGCGTACCACAATTCCCGGGCTCGTTGCTGGATCGCCCTTTGCGCTTGCGCGATGCGGTTTTTCACTTTCTTGCGGTCTGGCTCCAGAACGGCTTCTCTGTAAAGCGCTAGCCAGTTCGTATTTCCGTCGGAGTCTGCCATTGGCGACCCTCCTTCCGCACAATTGACGATCGTTTCCTGCCAAAAGTGCCGTTATTGGTCCAATGTCTGTGCGCTGTAGATTTGCTAGAGGTCGAAAAGAAGAGTGCTAACAGCGGAGCGAACAGGACGCCTGTAGAACAGAACGCCCATCGTGCAACACAAAGGCGGCCTCATCTTTGCATGGTCGGAGCGGGGTCAAAGCGGGGGATGCGAAGGCGTTCCGGACGAACTCTCGCCCTTGGTCGTCGCGTGGGGTGGACAGTGGAACGGGCATCCGGTTCCGGACAATTGCGATGGCAGGAAGGAATTGGTCGGCGTCATCGCCATCGACTGCACCCATTTGAGGAGTCATAACAAAGAGAGCAATGGCCACGAGTCCGACGAGCAGGAAAAGACGCTCGAAATGCCTTATCGGGTTGAGAACGTACTTGGGCGTAAGCCTGCTCCTGTCCTGACAGTCCTTCGAGTAAACTAAAAATTAGAACAACAAGAATGGATTTTCTGTGATTCGCGACACAGATTAGCGTGAGCACAGATACACAGCCTTTTGCCGAAGATAGGCTGCGGCGGAAACGCTCGCCCGAACTCGATCACAAAAACCCGCAACAGATCATCGACGAAAAAGGTTGCTGCTAGCGCTATCGCACACGGCGACCACGCCGGGATGCTGAAATTGTCTCTCTAGAGAAATGGCATAAAACCGGACGGCGATTTGGTTTGTCTTGCCGATCTTCTGAAATCCAAAAGCCTGCAACTGTTTCTCCAGCACTGAAGGAGCTGCGAAGATGCCAAAGCCCGCTTCCGCAAACACCCGTAGTAAAGCAAAGTCGGCAAATTCGCCTTGCACCAGCGGCTGTAGGTTGTGGGAATAGAACCACTCATTCAAGTCACGACGAAACGCCGTATTTTCCAGGGGAAGTAAAAACGGAGCGCCTTCGAGAGATCGCGGGAAGCCCTTCTTCAGACGGGCGAGTCTCTTGGCTGCAAAGAATGCAACGACAGACTCCCCCAACAGGTGATTAAACGTGCGGACATTTGCGACGGGACTTGCGGGGGCGTCCGAGAGAACCAAATCGATCTCGTGGGTCACCAGATCCGCGAGTAGGTGGTCCGGTCTGTCTTCGCGACAGATGAGGCGGAGAGGAGTGCCCAAACGCAATGCCGGTTCCAAAAGGCGGAAAGCCAGCAGTTTGGGGAGGACATCGACGATACCAACACAGAATCGAAGGGGCCGGCCAGTGGGCCGCTCATTCATGGTGCTGGTGAATTCCTGTCCCAGCGAGAAGATCTCATCCGCGTAACGCATTGCGATGCGACCCTTGTCGGTAAGAACCAGCCCACGTCCGGAACGTCGAAGGAGTTTGTCGCCCAGGTTCTTTTCCAGCGTGCCGATCTGATTGCTGATGGTGGGAGGCGCCAGCCGAAGTTCTTTGCTGGCGGCGGCGATGCTGCCCGTCCGGGCCACGGTCCAGAAGTAGAGCAAATGGTGATAGTTGAGCCATTCCATAGCGAAACCATACTTTCATAAAACCTACGAATACATCTTAAACTTTCTACTTTTCTAACACATCTCACTGGCTTATGAATGGACTTGACCCGCCAAAAATGGAGGTGGTGGACAATGCGACACACCAACACGACACTCGCGGCGATCCTGGCCTTCTTCTTGAGCTGTTCACAACCGGCCTTTGTGCGCTCTACGGACGACGTTCAGAAAGCCGAATCGCCGCGTACCGCGCAACAGTCCAAGATCAAAGAAGGCAGCAAGGATGACATCGATGCCATCGGAAACCGCGACATCGGCGGCGGCCGAGGGATCGGAAACTGGTATTCGCTGGAGGGAGAGATACAAATGGGCAGGCAGTACGCCCAGATGATCGACAGCACGGTGAAATTGGTTCAGGACCCAGTCATCACCGAATACGTGAACCGGATCGGACAGAACATCGTGCGGAACTCCGACTCGAAAGTGCCTTTTACCATAAAAGTGATTGACTCCAATGAGGTCAATGCCTTTGCGTTACCCGGCGGATTCTTCTATGTGAATTCCGGTTTGCTTCTGGTGGCCGATGAAGAGGCCGAACTGGCGGGCGTAATGGCCCACGAGGTTGCTCATGTAGCCGCCCGTCATGCTACCCGGCAAATGACTCGCGGCAATCTTGCGAACCTCGCTTCCATCCCCTTGATCTTTGTGGGCGGCGGTTTGGGCTATGCCGCTCGGTCGGCCGCCGGGATCGGCGTACCCATCAGCTTCCTGAAATTCTCGCGAGGATTCGAAGAAGATGCGGATTATCTCGGACTCCAGTACATGTACAAGGCCGGCTACGACCCGCAGTCATTCATGAGTTTTTTCGAAACCATCCAGGCGAAAGAGAAGCAGAAGCCCGGTACCTTGTCGAAGGTATTTGCCTCCCATCCGCCGATCGAGAGCCGGATCGCGAAGATCCAGAAGCAGGCCGACACCAAACTCCCGTCCCGGCTTCAGTACGTCGTTTCGACGTCGGAGTTCGATGACGTGAGAACTCGTCTTGCGGTTCTCGAGAATCGAGGCAGGATCGGCGATGAAAAGAAGGAGGACAAACCTACTCTGCGGCGAACACCGAAAACGCCCGATGATCCCGACGCTGAAGACGACCGGCCTACCCTCAAACGCCGTGAAAACTACTCTGATTAGGGGGGCGACATGCAATTTGAAATTCGTGGCAGGGACATATACGTCAGCCAGGCACTACGCGGGCACATTGAGCGAAGGCTTCGCTTTGCATTGGACTGCTTCGCGAGACGGATCAGAAAGGTACGTGTGAAGCTCGGAGATTTGAATGGTCCTCGGGGTGGGGTTGACAAATGCTGCCAGCTCGCGATTTCGTTGGCGCCTTCATCGACGATTGTTATGGAATATCGTGCCTCAAATATTTACGCCGCCATCGACCGTCTGGCCGACAAGGCTAGCAGATGTATCGGCCGTCGGCTCAAGCGCGCCTACGGACGAGCTCCATCGGGAAGAAATCTGAGCTACTTTTCCAGGAACCAGGAACTGATTGTGCCAGCCGACAGGCAGCAGGGGAGATCGGGGTCATGAAAACGCCACGGAAGAAAATTCTGGTAGCTGATTGCCACGAAGACGTCCTGATCGCTCTGGAGAAGCTGCTGGAGGACGCCGGATTTGAAACCACCACCGCGTGGACTGCCAAGGACGCGCTAAAGCTGGTGGATTCGCACGTTTTCGATCTCGTCCTGGTCAACGAATACCTGCCGGATGCGGAATGCGAGGAGGTGTTGAAGGCGTTGCACAAACGAGGTGAACAAGTGCCCTGCATTGTCATGCAGCCGAGCGCGCCGGAGATTACCGACTTTACAAATCTTGAGGCGTTGGGAGCGCGCGACGTCGTCTACAAGTACGCCTATCGGCAGATTGTCGAGAGTGTGAGTGAGTGTCTGGTTTGCGGCAAGAAGGCCCTCGCCGTTCTTTGATCAGGAAGGAATGGCGCGGGAGCTAAAGCGATCGAACTGGAGGTTCTTACCATGAACGCCGATTACATGTTTGCCTGCGGCGCTATCTGGCGGAAGACCGCCGATCCGGAAGCAGGTTGGGAACTGGTGGAAGGTCTCGAATCCAAGGACCCGCAGCTCCGCTTGCTCGCACAGGCGCTCCTGGTGGAGAGCGGAGAAAGCTCGATGGGACTGCTGGAGAGTGCTCTGGCGGCGGGCGTCGTCAACCCCGACGTTGCAGGTCCGTGCATAGCCGAGATCCTGCGAATTCGACACACGAAACACCTGGCTGGACAAGCCATGAACGAACACCGCACTGACGTGTCGCTCCGCTGGGAGGCGACGCATTTGGATTGAAAGAGGCGCTTGAGGCCCAAAGGGAGTCTCAACCAGGTCCGGACGGCAAGTTGATCGCCGCCACGACTCTGGTGAACTCCCAAGCCAGATGATGGCCAAATTACTCAGAAGGAGGAAATGCATATGACATACAAGAACATGTTTCTGACGTTGTTCCTAGTGGCAGCGATGACGGCGGTGCCGGCTGCACGTGCGGCCGACACCAACAACTCCACTCCCGATCAGGCTACGGCACGCCGGGTGGCGGACCATCTATCAGTGTTTGAGCAGCAGGCTGCCGATGTCAGTCGTAACGCCGATGCTTTGTTGACTCTTGCACGAAACCATCGGACGAGTCGAGAGAGCCATGCCTACTATTTGGGCAATCTTCGGCTCGACATCAATGAACTTGGCCGGCTGCTGAGCGAGTTGGAGCAAGCGAAGCCACAAGCAAGGGAAGCACAGCAGATGGCCATTGAGAGGGCTCGGCCCCACTTAGTGGCCTTGGCAAATGAAACCAGTGAAGCTCTCGACTTGCTCCGGGCTGGAAGAGAGAACCTGTGGCAGCCTCAGTACAAAGAGACTGTTGCTGACCTGGCCAGGCAAGCCGACATTCTCTATCAGACAGTAGACACCATCGTGGATTACCACAATGCAGATGACCGCCTCGACAGGCTGGAGACTTCACATTGTGGATTGGGTATTTAATGCCGCAAGTTTGCGCAAACGGCAAAGAAGTCAGGGCCGCTGACGGCGGTTGGCCAGCAGCGGCCCGCTCCTGGACCCGAGGCGTGAGACTTCCGGCTTGGAGGATGCTATGAAAACCAAAGTGATCCTGGCGATCTTATTTTTGGGTGTGGCGGCCTACGCAGGCACTTGCACTCGGCAAGATTCAAAGAACGAGAGCGCGCAATCAACTCGCAGCGCCGGTTTGAGCCAGAAGGGAGTTGACCGCATCGGTAAAGAAGCGCACCACGAATTAGTGATGCTTCCGTTCTATGGCGTGTTCGACAATCTGCTGTACAAAGTATCGCCGGATGGCACCCTGACATTGCTCGGAGAAGTAACCCGTCCGACACTTAAGGACGACGCAGAAAGGGCGATGAAAGAAATTGAAGGTGTCGAGCGCGTGGATAACCAGATCAAAGTGCTGCCCGTATCACCCAACGATGATCGCATTCGGAGGGCGACGTATCGCAGGATCTATGGAAACAGCGTGCTTTCGCAGTATCAGTTACGTGCCGTTCCGCCGATCCACATCGTTGTCAACAATGGGCGCGTGACGCTGGAAGGCGTGGTGGCGCGCCCCATGGAGAAACAGGTCGCTGAAATACAGGCAAACAGCGTGTCCGGTGTGTTCTCGGTGGCGAACAATCTGCGAGTGGAGAACGACTAGAGCGTTTGATTCGAGCCGGAGGGTGTCGGTTTCCCCGAGACTTGCCGTGTGGGCAGGAGGTGCGACATGAAAGGTGTTCGACTTGAGTCAGCCCCTGGACGACCTCTAAACCGAACGATGCCCAAAGCCTATAGGAGGATACGAACATGAAACCCAAAAGAATTCTTCTGGCGCTGTGCGCGCTAGCCGCAATGCTATCGTTACCGGCCGTACTTTCGGCCGATACGAACAACTCTACTCGGGATGCTGAAAAAGTATCCCAAGTAGCCGCCCATCTATCCAAGTTTGAGCAACAGGCTCTTGAAGTCAGCCGTGAGGCCGACACCTTGTTGTGTCACACGCGTGACCAACAGACGAGCTGGGAGAATCACGTCCGTTATCTGAACACCCTTCGGCAGGGAATCAACGATATGGGACGAATGCTCGCCCAACTCGAGGAAATGAAGCCGCAGGCGAACGAAGGGCAGCAGATGGCCATCGAGAAAGCGCGGCCACATCTAGTTGCCTTGGCAGATAAAACCGAGGAGGCCATCAACCTGGTACAAGCAGAACGCTGGAACGTGCGTCAGCCTAAGTATGAAGCGACGGTGACCGAGTTGTCTGAGCATGCAGACGGGCTTTATCAAACCGTGGACAGAATAGTCGACTACCACAATGCCAAAGACCGCCTGCAAAGCCTGGAGCCTGCTCATGCCAATTTGGAAAATTGATTTTAACGACAACAGAGTAAAGAGAGTGAGGCCGCTGACCGACTTGGCAACAGCGGTCCTACTCCCAGCAGCACTTGTGTGAGAAGGAGGTGCGACATGAAGACGCTGGAGTTGAAATCCCGGATCGCACTGAAGAACATTCTGTTTGCAACTGATTTTGAAGTGTCGGCCAGCCGGGCTTTGCCGTTTGCAGCCGCCTTCGCAGACCGGTACGAAGCAAAGCTCTACGCCGCCCACGTCATACCGCCGGAGGCTTATGCCTTTGCTTCCGCCGGATCCGTAGACCGGGTCTTGAAAGAGGCCGGAGACTTCGCGGGGTACACACTGAATCAGATCATATGCTCGCTCCGATATCGCGGCCTGCGTTGTGACGCGCTGCTGGAAGAGGGAAACGTGGCGGAGGTGCTCGAGAAGTGGGTGCTGACGTACGCTGTTGATCTGGTTGTTGTAGGTACCATCAGCCGCGCAGGCTGGGGCAAAGTGCTCCTCGGCTCGGTCGCTGAGGAAATAATTCGAGAGGCGCCCTGCCCAGTGCTCACGGTCGGACCGCATGTCATCACCCTGGCTTCCGGCGGAGTTCACAGCATTGTTTGCGCCACGGATTTCTCCCCTGCTTCGCTGCGAGCGGGCGAATTCGCGATGTCACTGGCACACGAATATGAGGCACATCTCACGTTGGTGCATGTGGTGGAAGAAGTACTTAAGGATTCCCCACCCCTTGCGATACGACGGAACGAGGAGCGCTTACGCGAGATGATCGCTCCCGAACCCGAACTGCTCTACCGGCCGGAGGTGGTGGTAGAAACCGGGGCTGTAGCGGAGCGCATTCTGAACCTAGCTTCTGATTTGTCGGCTGACATTATCGTAATGGGTGTGCGGGGAGCGGGGGTCTTCCCGCAGACGGCAAGTCGTTTTGGTTCGATCGCGCACAAAGTTGTATGTCTCGCTCCGTGTCCGGTGGTGACTGTCGGCGACTTGCAGAAAGCTGCGAAAGACTAGATGAACGAGGTGTCTCAATGGAACCGGCAACAATCCTGGTATTAGTCCTGTGCGCGGGCGTTGCGGGTCTTCTTGTATGGTTTGAAATCAATTCTCGCCGCAACGAAGCTACCACTAAGCAAACGCCGACTGTTGCTCAGCCCACACTGGGTTCTTTGCAGAAAAAAGACCAGAGCACCGCTAAGTCTGTGGGGAAGAGAAATGCGGCTTAGCCGCCACGAACAACGAGGAACGGAAAAGGGTTCATCATGAAAAGCTACTCCATTATCGTCAGTGATTCTGATATGGATAGGTTGAGTCGCTTGGCTCGGGCTCTCAAGCACTCTCTCTTTCGAGATCAGACTGCAGTTGGAATTGTTGGAGCAAACCCTAGAGAGCGCGGAGGTACGACCTTCGGAGCGTATTCCGAGAAACGTGATCAGGATGAATTCCCGTATTCGCATTCTGGACTTCGACACACAAAAGAAGCACTTGTATACGCTGGTGTTCCCGGAGAACGCGGACATCTCCAGAGACTTGATTTCAGTTCTCGCGCCAGTGGGGCTTGCTCTCCTCGGCCGCAGACAGGGGGGCGTCGTCGAGGCGAAAGTTCCCGGAGGGGCCAGAAGGTTGAGAATTGACCATGTTTTGCATAGACCTGAAATCGCGAGGAAGCGAATCCGGCTGGATGGAGTAAATAGACAAGTACTTCATTCGGGCCGAAGGACTCAAAGGACGACTCTAGCCGCCTTCTGATTATCCGGTTGGTTCAGCAACCCCCAATCGGTTGTGGTTGAGGTCTTTAGCTCCTCGAATCTGCTCATACTCGGTTGATTTGTGGCCGGTTCCGAGACCAAGAAGGGTCTGAAATGCGGCAGCCGGCGTCTTGCGGCGATTGTGCCGAAAAACGAACTCGTCGAGGTATACCTGGAGTTGGGCCTTACTCACACCGTGGTAGGTGCCGATGAGCCACTGCTGGAGGTTGCCAATGGCTCGATCGGCAAGTGGAACGGCGGACTTCGCACCTTTTCGTAGCTCCGAGCGGAGCGGCTGGATGCGAGCGACATGTTTAAAGCCGGCCTCAACCAGACCTGCGAAACTCTTGAGGCCGTCGGTATAGATGGTGGAACCAGGTGCGACGTTCCGGGTGAGTACCGGGATTATCGTGCTGGCCTTGAAGTCGGGAATCACACTCATGCGAGCCCGACCGGACGCGTGACCACGCTTTTCCACCGCCACCAGAACGAGAGCCGCTCGTCGATCCTTGAGTTGCCGGCTCCCTTGCAGCCCGGCTTGCTCGCCGCCAACCCACGTGTCATCAACCTCTACCTCGCCGCGCAGGGGCTCCCGAGCCGCATTCACCATGGCCCGGCGGAGCTTGTGAAGCATCATCCATGCGGTCTCGTAACTGGAAAGACCGAGTTGACGCTGGAGAAGCAGGGCGGACACGCCACGCTTGTCAGTGGTCATCAGATACGCCGCCCAGAACCAGTGGGTCAATGGAATCTTGGTCCGGTGAAGCACTGTCCCGGATGTCAACGAAACCTGGTGCCGGCATTTGGTGCATTGGTGACGCCCTTGGTTCACCAATTCATACGCTCTTTCGTGCCCGCATCGCGGACAACTGAACCCATCCGGCCAACGGCACCCCGTCAAATACTGCTGGCAAGCATCCTCTGTGGCGAAGTCGGTCTGAAACTGACGAAGCGTCTTGGGGAACGGGGGTCGGGCCACCCCAATACACTACCCATTGGGGCTTGCTGAAGCAACCGGATAATCAGAAGCCGCCTAGTCTGAGCACGTAGTTGACCGGATCGTGGAAGCGTCCCCTTTGCAAAGCTTATTCCATGTCCCAACAAGAAGCCATTCCCGGGAAAACATCCATTTCGCCTGTCAGAGAGACCTACATCGCAGCGGTGACCGTGATCGCAATTGCTGCTCACCTGATTCTCCGGTATTCGACCCATCTGCCACCGTCGGCTTATCTAGGCCCGCTATTCCTTGCTCTGGTAGTCGGCGGAATTCCTATCCTCGTGAGCTTGGGCAAGAAGCTCTGGGCGCGAGAATTCGGCTCCGACTTGCTCGCTGGAATCTCCATCGTCGTCTCCGTTGCGATGGGCCAGTACCTTGTGGGGGCAATCATCGTTCTGATGCTTTCAGGCGGGGCCGCCTTAGAGCAGTTCGCCACGCGCAGGGCATCGTCCGTCCTCGACGCCTTGGCGAAGCGCATGCCACAGGTGGCCCACCGCCAACGTGGAACCTCGGTACAGGACATCAAACTGGACCAGATCCAGATAAGCGATCACGTCATCGTGTTACCTCACGAGATCTGTCCCGTTGACGGAGTGGTCGTCGAGGGCCATGGGGTAATGGATGAGTCCTATCTGACAGGGGAGCCGTTTGAGATCTCAAAGACTCCGGGCTCGAAAGTTCTGTCCGGAGCGATCAACGGCGATATGGCTCTGACCATCGAAGCCGAGAAGTTGGCGGTAGATTCGCGATACGCCAAGATCATGCAGGTGATGGAGCAGACCCAGGAAAAACGCCCCCAGCTTCGCCGCATTGGAGACCGCCTAGGGGCCTGGTATACCCCCTTGGCCGTGGGTGTGGCCGGACTGACCTGGCTGCTTACCGGGGACTCCACTCGTTTCCTCGCTGTAGTCGTCATCGCCACTCCATGTCCTCTCATTCTGGCTATCCCCGTGGCGGTGATTGGGGCCATCTCGCTCTCCGCGAGACACAGCATCATCATCAAGAATCCCGCAGCCCTGGAGCAGATCACAACTTGTCGCACGCTCATTTTCGACAAAACAGGGACGTTGACATACGGCAAACCTCAGATGACCGAGGTATTGTGCGGTCCCGATTTTGCCAAGGACCGGGTCTTACAGGCGGCCGCCAGTCTTGAGCAATTCTCCAAGCATCCGCTGGCCGGCGCTGTGGTACAGGCAGCCCGCGACGCGAAGTTGGCCCTACTGGAAGTCAGTCAGATGCAGGAGAAGTCGGGAGATGGTCTGCTCGGCATTGTGGCTGGCAGGAGAGTGCGCATCACCGGGCGCGGCAAAGTAGATCCCAGACTGCTGCCATCACTTCCTCCGCTTGCTTCGGGATTGGAGTGCCTCGTCTTTGTCGACGACCGCTATGCCGGAGCATTTCGTTTCCACGATGCGCCCCGTCAGGACACCAAGCCCTTCGTGCACCATTTGAACCCAAGTCACCAGGTAAACCGCGTCCTACTGGTCTCCGGAGACCGGGAGTCGGAGGTCCGCTACCTGGCGCAAGAAGTCGGCATCACTGACGTGTATGCAGGACAGACTCCGGAACAGAAAGTCGCGATTGTGGAGGAAGAGACCCGGAAGGCTCATACTCTCTTCATCGGCGATGGAATTAATGATGCCCCCGCACTCATGACTGCGACCGTGGGTGTCGCCTTTGGGGCTAACAGCGACATTACCTCCGAGGCAGCCGACGCGGTAATTTTGACCACTTCCCTGGGTAAAGTCGATGAACTGATTCATGTGAGTCACAGGATGCGCTCCATTGCGCTGCAGAGTGCCGTAGGAGGAATGGCGGCCAGTGTCGTGGGTATGATCGCGGCTGCGATTGGTTACCTGCCTCCGCTGGAGGGAGCCATCCTGCAGGAGATCATTGATTTGGCCGCGGTGGCGAACGCGGTTCGCGTAGCGCTTCCTACTCGAGACCTGGCTGATTTTTGAGGATGTTGCTCTAGAACATCGTCCGGCTGTGCGCACTACGTGGACCTATCAGGAGGGTGCGTGTCGGAATCCATTAACAAAACGAAAAGCCGGGGAGGTCTTGTCTTCTTGCTGGTCCTGACCGCAATCGCTCTTTATTTCTGCTATGTTCTGATTGCTCCTTTCCTAAGGCCGATCCTGTTTTCTGCTGTCCTGGCCATTCTCTTTTATCCCCTGCACGCGCGTGTGCTTCGTCGGATTCGGAATCGCAACGCTTCCGCACTCTTGTCCACATGTTTTGTTGTTCTTTTCATCGTGTTGTCAGCGGTATTCCTTGGCCGGGCACTCGCAACTGGACTGCGCGACGTCTACCAGTCACTAAGCAGTTCCGGAGACGGAAGCGAACGTCTGAGCTTTTACCTGATTCAGCTTTTTGAGAGAGCAGTTGAGCTGGTGAGCAGCTATCTGCCGATTCCTGCCTCCGATTTGCGATCGGCGACGGTGAACCAAGCTGAGAAGGGAATCTCAGTACTTCTTGGTATGACGGCCGGAGTTCTAGGAAGCTTTACGACCCTGCTCGGCAACGCGTTGACCGCGTTCTTCATCTTGTTTTTCTTGCTTCGCGATGGCAAGGCGATGCTGCGCCGCGCCGCCGTTCTGCTCCCCCTGCGTACGGATCAGACAAAGAGACTTTTTGCGTTGGTGAAAGACACTCTCAATGCCACTGTGTACGGGACGCTAACCATGGCAGCGCTGCAGGGCGCTCTTGCCGGTCTTGCCTTCTGGTTCCTGGGGATTACTTCAGCGGGCTTGTGGGGGATCGTCACTGCACTGTGTGCGCTGTTGCCATTGATTGGAACAGGGATTGTTCTTCTGCCCGCAATCTCGATGCTCCTGTTCAGCGGTCACTGGATCAAAGGCCTGATTCTCCTTGCTTGGGGACTCGCAATTGTCCACCCAGTAGACAACTTGTTGCGCCCACATTTAATAGGTCGCCGCACAAAACTTTCTACGCTGTATGTTTTCTTTGCACTGCTGGGAGGACTGAAAGCTTTCGGTGCCCTTGGAGTGTTCGTCGGCCCGATTGTCCTGGCGATGACCCTGGCACTCTTGAAATTTCTCCGCGAAGAAAAGCGCGGGGGTCACTGGAGTTTCGCCGGGGAAGCCGTGCATCAAGTCAATTGGGACAAAGACGGTACGAAACAATGAAGACAGTCAACGCAAACAATGGGTACTCCTAGCACGAAGGGAGACCCCCCGGCTCTGCCGGGGAGGCAGCAGAAGTTTGACAAATCCGGCAGTGTGCTTTCCCCCAAGTTTGAAGCGACTGACCAGGGAGTGTCTGTATTGCGGTGTGGAGCTTTTGGTTTTGACTTTGATTCGGTTGCGATCAGGCCCCTTTGAGGGGCCAGCAACCGTAAAGCCTCCGGCTCTGCCGGAGGATAGTTACTTATGAATGAGGCGGGCAGGAAGCTGCCGCCGAAGTCCTTCGGTAAGTAAATGAGAAAAGTAAGTGGTGGAGGCGACGGGAGTCGGACTATTCAACCCGTTGGTAAACAGACGCGGTGTCCTCAACAACCTAACCGTGCCGACGAATGAAAAGATGGCACATGACTGAGAACAAAGCTGCAGCGAGGTAGCTCATCGTGAATTCCGGCGCAACGAAGAACCCCAGCTTGTCTTCAATTCCCTCCGCGTTAAGACGGTAGGCGTGAATCAGTCCAAAGAGCGAAAGCCCCGCTCCTGCGAGGAACCATCCGCCGGTATGGAGGAAACGACGGTCCAGCATGTGAGAAATCGCTGCCGCCCAGATCATCGAGACCAGAAGCGCGCCCTGGCTCAGGGCGATCAGTCCGTGGATTGGCAGTTCATCGCCAAACCTGGGGGCGGCCTGCAGCAGGCTTGATCCGCCCTTTCGCAACGCAAGGTCCACAAGTTGCAGTCCCCATGATGCCAACATAGGAAGCAAACCAAAGGCCACCGCGATGCAATGGGACTTGGGAACTTCCTGAAACGCCTGTGCGATCATCACCAGCCCAAACCACACAATGACAATCGCGACTACTTCCAGCGACACAAAATGCAAAAATGGGTGATATCAATCCCGTAGTACAGATCAACAGCGTCACAACGCCGTTCAGGATCGAATAGCCCACGCGTGCGCCATACGCTTTATGGGCCAGGTGGCCGAAATAGAGAGTGGTGGGAAAGGGACTGCCAAATGCCGCCGCGCCGAGCGTCGCCAATCCATTCACCAGCAAAGATGGACGCGTGGGGTAATCGTCGCCGGCAACCTTGACACTCTCGAGAATCTGCAGCGATACGATCGTGTCCAGAACACTCATCGGCAAGATGATGGAGAGATACTTCCAGCCCTCGCCTTGACGCAGGAATCCGAAAATATTTACGGCGTGCGGCAAATGAATGCCCAGAGGAGCGAGAGGCGGAGATGGGGGCAGGTGGTAGAGATGAAAAGATGAAACACCTTTAGTACCGCAACCAGAACCAGCCCGGCAAGTATGCACAGCATTCCGCCCGGCATCCGAAAAGGCAAGCGAATGTGCGAGCTATACACCACAAGAATGATGACCGCCGGCAACAGGGCAAGTTCCGGCGTCTGAAAAATTCTCAGGACGAATCCAAGACACAGAAAGGCGATGGCAATTCCCGCCAACGGGCACAGCAGCGCCGCCCGCGGCGTATGGCGCCGCAGCCAATCCGTGCAGAACGCTCCCGCGGTCTGCACAATACCGCTCACAAAGCAGGCAAACACGCCCATGTGCCACGCGAGACTCTGAGTCGTGAGAGCGCTGGTAAACCGGCAGCATGATCAGGAAGACATAGGCAAAGATCGTGGGTGTGTTGACTCCAAAAGGAATCGCCGTCACATCCGTACGGTGCGTTGTTTCGGCCAATCGATGTGCCTGCCAGGCGTAGAAGATATTGCCACCAAGAATCGAAAGAGCGACCGCAGGCATGATGCGCGTAGCCACAAGATCCGTGGGGAAGCCGCAGAGAGGCGCGAGTCCGGCGATGAGTAACAAGTCCGGGAAGCCGCTGAAGAACAGCCCGAAAAATCCGTCCAGATCTCCCGGGACAAACCAGCGGACCTTCGTCTGCGCGGTAGTCGGCACGTCGATTGTCCCGGCGCTCACGCGGCACCGTACTTCAGTCCGAGTTTGGACAGCCATTTCCGGTAGGCGATGGCGGTTCGATCCGATCGCAAGTGCAATTCGGCTTGTAAATCGAGCGGCAGCAATTCAGGGCGTTGCGATTCCACGATCGGAATGTCCTGCCCGCTGATTACATCCTGAAAACTGCGCAGCTCTTCGTCCGAAGTGTCATGCGCGTAATTGAGCGCCATAATGAGCCACGCCACGCTTTCGCGCTCACCCACCGGAGTTACACAATTAAAGATAGAAAATCTCTGCTCGCGATGCGACTTCATAAAGCATGCCGTCAGGGGTCGCGGGACTCTGTAGGTGTATTTCACCTGGGTCGCTTGACCGGTGCCGTCCGGATCGGGCTGCCAGACGGCGATGTCCTTTGCCAGCACGCCGTCGCAAGTCGTCTCCACTTCATAGTCTGCAATTTCTGTGTGTTTGGGATCGGCGAGGAAACCCGCGTGAACAAACGGGAAATTGTCTTGGCTCAGCGTGAAATGGAGAAGGGGCGTTCTCCGTTAGTGTAGATTCCGCCCCTGCGGGGCGGGGATTTTCAAGGCATGGGGGTCTATCGTCCGATGGCTTTTTCCTCGCAGTGCACAGCGCGAGAGGATTGGCTCCCGCGCTGCCGAGCATCGGCTCGATGAGCCCCACCAGGTTATCCCTCAGCATGGTTGCAGCCCTGCAGTGCCCGCTTCCGTTTCACCCGGCGAGGTCATTGTAGCTGGGGTTGAAGAGTGTGCAAACTTCAGAGAAGCCGTCTGCTGTCGGCAAAGTTGCCGCTGGCTACGAGCCTCTTCTAACTTGCGATCGCGAGCCGCGTGGATCTCGGCCTGTCGTCCGGCGAGCCTATCCTGCGGCGTCACATAGCCGATGGCGCTGTGCAGTCGCACCGTGTTGTAGTGATCCACGTAGATTTGAATCAAGCGGCGCGCATCGTCCAGCGTCAACGGGGTCAGGGGCCGGATGCACTCCCGTTTGAGCGACTTATGCCAGCGTTCGATCTTGCCGTTCGACTGCGGGTAAAACGGCGAGGTGCGCACGTGCGTCATCCCCGAGATGCGAATGAACTCCTTGAAGTCCCGCGCGATGAACTGCGGCCCGTTGTCGGAGATGATCCGCGGCTTGGCTTCCGGGTACTTCTCTTTGGCTCGCTCCAGAATCATCTCGATGTCAGCTTCCTTCATCGACTCCCGCAGATCCCAATGCACCAGAAAACGACTGCATCCATCCAGCACGCTGCATAAGTAATAGAACGTGCCCGACAGGTTGATATAGGAAACATCGACGTGCCAGTGCTGGTGCGGATCGAGCGGCTGTTCGAAGCCGGTGCCCTTGCGCGACGGCTTCGCTTTCCAGCGCGCCAGGAGTCCCGCTTGCTTCAGCACTCGCCATACGCTCGCCGGACTCACTGCCACCACATCGTGATCTAACATCATGAACGTAAGTCGCCGATAGCCTTCCAATGGATTCTTCCAATGGAAACCGATGATGGCTTCCTTCTCCCACGGCTCCAGCCAGAAATCTCGGGGCATCCAACCGTTGTGCTCATTCACCCGCCCATAGCGCTGCCGCCAGTTGTAGAACTTGCTCACGGTCACGCCCAGCCACGAAATGAATCGGCCAGCACTGATCTCGGTCTTCTCCGACCAGCGCCGGACGAAATCCACCACCTGATCCCGCACATCGTGCGGTACCCAGGTCTCGGTCAGAGTTCCCCAAGGCTTTTTTTTAACGCAATGTGCTCCGCCATCACATCAGGAACCATTCGCCGCCGACAGTCAGGAACGCGATCAGCGAGGTGTTCATGCCCTGGGCCGCCCCCATCGGTACCTGTCAGGTCATGGAGTGGGGCTTTGACGGTGTGCTGTTGAATAACGCGATTTCGCGGGCTATCGATCCGGTACTTGTGGCTGGTGCATTCTCCGCCAGCATCCAGGCGGGCCGCACCGCGTATCTGGCCGGTCCATAGCCGTGCAGACGTTCGCCGTGCCGAGTACTCCCGAGGCCGGACGGACTTTCACAGCTGATTCATTCAGATCGGCGCATCTTACATTCGCTTCTTGACCCATTTATGATCCACCCACCGTTTTCCAGGTCTTGCTGAAGCTGCTCTTGATGCCACCCGCACCGCGTAGTGCCCCTCAATCGACTGACGTTCGCGAATCCTGCTCCGTTCATCGGGACGAAACCGTTACAAAACGAAAAGACGTCAGATCAAGTGCTTCATTTCCCGGGCATTGAGCACGGCGGGCGGGAAGCCGCCCACAAATCCATTGCAACATATTGACAATAAACGAGATAGTAGTGGAGCCGACGGGAGTTGGAACAGCGAGCTTATGCGTGCTCGATGGCGATCGATTTTGCGCGCTTGCTGTCGCGGATCTGCTCCGTAGTGAACCCGAGTCCGCAAACGCTGCAACGCCAGCCAGGAGACACCGATTGCGCGATTCTGGGCACTGCTTGCTGATCGGTGCGCCGGGCTCGCACCAGTTCGCTACTGCACTGCGGACACTTTCGTTGAATCATAAGCCCTCATACAGCGAAGAAATTTCTTGTCATTCTCTTCGAGAGTTAATTGCCAGGGTGGATCGTACGAGCCTCCTCAACCGTGAGTCGGGAAGGATCGCAATAGCCGTACCCTTTCAGGCAAGCCGTGTAGTTCCGCTTGTGTTCGGCGTCCGCCAGCGTCTTGGCTTCCGGGGCAGTCAGTTTTGTGTAGTCACAGGTTTGCTGCCCGTCCTTGCAAGCCGCGAGGTTGCGCTGTTGCTCAGAGTACGCTGTTTGTTTCGCTTCGGACGGAGTAAGTTCGGAGTGGTCGCACTCGTCCCAGCCGTTCTGACAATTCTGCGCGTTGCGCCGGTGTTCTGCGGCGGCCACTTCCTTCGTTTCCGAAGGAGTTAGCTGGGAATGATTGCAGAGGCCAGCGCCGTTCTTACAGTCGGATGCATTGAGTTGCTGCCTGGCAGTGTCCACCGCCTTGGCTTCCGACGCGCTCAGTTTGGAGTGGTCACAAGCGCCTACTCCGTTCTGGCAGTCGGCTATGTTGCGCAGATGTTCCGCGGTCGACGAATCACGCGCCTCGGCTGGCGTCAGTTTAGATCGGTTGCAGGACTGCATCCCGTCATTGCAGTCGGTCACATTGCGCTGATGGTCGGAGACTGCCAGCGCCATAGCTTCGCGTTCAGTGAGTTTCGAATGGTCACAGGAATCGTACCCGTTCCTGCATTTGGAAACGTTGCGCGCGTGCTCGGCGAGCGTCACGTCTGCCAATTCCGTTTGGCTCAACCTTGAGCGATCGCAGCTTTCGCGGCCAGCCTTGCACGCCTCCAGATTCTGCAAAAGATCAGGTGACTGAGCAAACGCAAGAATAGGCCAGAGGCTAAGACACGCTGCTTGCGCCCAAAGACATTTCCGGAGACTAGCTTTCATATTGTCCGCCCTTCGAGAGAGTAAGGCCACATCTGTAACGAGAAGCTCGTGCGGGTTATTGTTGAGCTGACCGGAACCGGTATGCGGTTCCGGTCAGCCAAAAATCCCGTCTTGCCGACAGCTTCTTGAGGCAATTACTTGGTGTCTTCTTTTGCTTCGGCAAGCTTGGCCTGTTGGCCTGCCTCGGACACGGCTTTCAGGAACGCATCTGCGCTTCGGGGTGTCGTAACTTTCCCCGATAGGATGTTACGGAACATCATGTGCTTGCCATAAATGGCGCGAGTTGAGTCGTTGTCTTGCTCCACGACTGCACCTTCCAACGTCAGGCCGGCGAACACGCCCTTCGAGCGCGAGTAGGTCAGCATTTCAGTGTTCATTTTCCAGTCCGTTCCGGCGGACGCATGACGGCCGACCGGGCCGGCTGCGACTGATCCTTCACCGGTAAGTTCGAACTTGCTGGAGAGAAGATGCTGGAACCCCTGGTCGTTCATGACCAGCATGACCAGGTCTACGTCTTCAACGCCGATCTGCAATCCCCAACTTCCTCCACCAACGGAGACGAATGCGGGGGCGCTCCAGCCTTCAGCCGTACGGCAAGTGGCCACACCACGTCCGTGCTTGCCACCAAAGACGAAGCCACCTTTAATCAGGTCTGGCACGACGAGAATGCACTTTGCATTGCTCAATACTTCTTCCGGGATGCCTTTGTCCGGCGTAGACATGATCGCGTGCAGAACCGCCACAGATCTTTGCATGCGGTCTACCGTATCCTCGCGTGCCGAGCCGGCCCATGCGTACGTTCCAACCATGCCCAAGGCGCTCATCAACAGCAGTGACATTGTTTTTTTCATGAAAGTTTTTCCTTTAGGAACTGCAGAACTAAGAGGAGAGAGCTTCAGATAGCTGACTTAGTTCAGAGGACCTGAAAGAGAGAGAAGAAGTGCTCGTCTCTGGAATCATGATCGCTCAGGCGCAAAGGAATAGCTGGTCTGTATTGCTCACTTGCGGGCCTGAAACCCAGAACTTCGATTCCACGCGGCAAATTACACTCCGTGAAAAGCGAGCAATCTTGCACAGAATCGCCAGCTGCGACGTGTCATGGTTGATCTTGCAGACTTGTTACGCGGAGTTTCAGCCATGTCCTTCGCCCCGCATCCGTTTCTTACCCGTCTTCGTAGTCTGCGTGCTTTCCTGGCCGCTTCGCTGCGTAAGTCCCTGAAGATGGAAGCACGCGATGGCGACTTCGCCTCACAGCGGATGTGCCCGTTTTGTGGACTCATCACGCCCCGCCACGAAGCATGTTGTTTGGAATGCGGCAGGTCGTTCAAACCAGCTTAGCAGCCCGTGGTGCAAGTTCGGATTCGTGAGCAGAAAGTGTTGAGGTATCCACAGGCTTGGTTTGTAGAATCGGCGCATGGCGATGGGGACGCGCAAGCAGCGGGAGAAGCAAGAAGGGTTGTGGATCGCGCACACGGAGTTGGCAGCGGCGCCGGGGCATCCGTTCTATCAGTGTTTGAATGAGTTGCTGGAGGGCGAGCGCTTCGACGAGTTTGTCGAGAGCCGGTGCGCGAAGTTTTATGCGGAGAAGAACGGGCGTCCGTCGCTGACGCCGGGGATTTACTTTCGAGCGCTGCTGATCGGGTATTTCGAGGGCATCGGAGCGGAGCGCGGCATTGCGTGGCGGCTGGCGGACTCCCTGGCACTGCGGCGTTTCGTGGGCATCGCGCTGGACGAGTACACGCCGGATCACTCGACGATCTCGCGCACGCGGCGGCTGATCGATGTGGACACGCATCGCGAAGTATTCGGCTGGGTGTTGGGTGTGCTGGCCGATCGTGGGTTGCTGAAAGGCCAGCGGATTGCGATTGATGCGACGACGCTGGAGGCGAACGCGGCGATGCGCTCGATTGTGCGGCGGGACACGGGCGAGACGTATGAAGAGTTCTTGCGGGGATTGGCCAAGGCGTCTGGGATCGCGACACCGACGCGGGAAGACTTGGCGCGGTTGGATCGCAAGCGCAAGAAGCGGACGTCGAATAAGGAGTGGAAGAGCCCAGTGGATGGCGATGCGCGGATTGCGAAGATGAAGGATGGGCGCACGCATCTGGCGCACAAAGCCGAGCACGCGGTGGATCTGGATACGGGCGCGGTGTTGGCGGTCACGCTGCAAGGCGCCGATAAGGGCGATACAACCACGGTGGATGAGACGCTGTGCGAAGCCGGGATGGCGGTGGCGGAGCAGGTCGGGCGCGAAGCGGAGCTGCGGCCCAACGAAGCACCGAAAGTGAACGTGGCCGGGATCGAAGAGACGGTGACCGACAAGGGCTATCACAGCGGCGCGGTGGTGAAGCGGATGAAAGCGTATGGCGTGCGCAGTTACATCCCGGAGAAGAAACAGAAGGGACGGCGGAACTGGGCGGGTAAACAGTCCGAGCAACAAGCGGTGTATGCGAACCGGCGGCGGGTGCGGGGCGAGTACGGCAAGAGTTTACTGCGGCGGAGGGGCGAGTTGGTGGAGCGCAGCTTCGCGCACTGCTACGAGACGGGCGCGATGCGGCGCTGCCATCTGCGCGGACAGGAAACCATTTGGAAGCGGCAACTGATCCACGTGGGCGCGTTCAATCTAAGCCTGATCCTGCGCCAACTGCTGGGCGCGGGCACGCCGCGGGAGTGGAAGAACCGCTTCGGCAGACTTGTTTTGATCCTTTACTTACTCTTCACGTGTCGGATGAATCAGAAGCGGTTTTGCAGAAGCCGAATCTCCGCTTCCGTTGCCAAGTGCTTCGTGAGATCGCCTAGCCGACTACGTCGCCCGACTTGCAGAAAATCCGCTACTTGCACCCCAGGCTGTTAGGGGTTCGGGAACAGTGCAGAACCTACGCGCACGCTTCGCGCGCATCCAGACCGGATGGTTCAATGATGTATCTGTTCTTGTTCGGACAGAAGCGGCATCGCACTTCAAGCACCTGTCCAGTCGTCTCCTCGACTACTGCCAACTGAAATACTCGCAGGCACTCTTCACAGGTCACCATAACATAGGGAACCCCGTGCGAGTCATGGCCATTGCGCGGAACCCAGGCTGGAGCGATCTCATGCTGATGGGCACTGCTGCGTGCAGGAGCAGAGCCAATCAACTGCTCGATCGCTCGAAACAGGTTCTTGGGTTGCCCACCTTTGGCGTAGAAGCCGTCTGCGATCACGCCCACGGGCAAACTATCGTCGGGGTATGCGCCGCTCATAGCTAGGGTCAATATCCGCGGGAAACGGCGGCGAACCACAGACAGCAACTCAAACCCCGACATACGCGGCATCTCCAGGTCGGAGACGATTACGTCAGGCAGCGTCTTTCTCAGCTGAGACAGCGCTGAAAAGCCGTCTTCGGCAACAATCACGTCGTAACCCGCGGACATCAACAACATTGCGATAGTCTCCCGAACGCTTGGATTGTCATCAACCACGAGGATCTGGCGTTTTGAAGCGTTCGACATGGTCAACTCCTCAATGACGACTGCATCCACCAGACGTGACATCAATTGTCCCAAGCCCTCGCTTCGGTAGTTGCAGTAAGAAACCGTATCCCTTTTCCCGCAAGAGGGTCAATTGGCCGGGATCGCGGTGTATGCACAGAACTGAGTTGGTAGCGGCCATGCTCTCAAGTAAGCATAAGTGAAAGTCATTCACTCGTCTGTTCACAATTGCTCATGATTAAGAAAGGTGCTGGAACTGAGCAATTGTGACCGGACAGCAAAAGGGGTGATCGCCTAACCTACCCCTCAGATCGCTCTACCTGGTGGGAATGCCAATGAAAAAACACTATCTCCATCTCTCGGTTTATCGTTGTGACAAGTGTCAGGGGCCGGTCGTGACCGGTTTGCTTGCCGTGCGCGAAAACGAAATATCAAAAGAGACCGAGAGACAAGAGGTCGGAGCGATCTGCCTCTCATGCGGCTACCGGCAAAGCGCAGCGCCCGAGGCAGCGCCCGCCCGTCATTTGCCGCCGATGGATTGGCCGCCAGCAGATACAATCAAGGCCTCTCACCTGACCACCGCTTTCGTGGAAGCACTCAATCGTGCAGACCTGCATTGAGCAGCGGGTATGAAAGGCGCCCGCTGTTCTCAGAGAGTCAGGTTCCCCCGGGTACAGCCGGGAGCACGCCCGCGAGCCGGTCTGAGATCGCGAGGTTACTCGCGGCCCGCGGGTCTTTCCTTTGCTATGCCGCTACAGCTTCGGCTGTGTGCAAGGTGCAATAAAGAGGGTGCGTACTTTCGATGATTTCCTTCGCTTTGGCCACTTCTGCAACCGTACCGTGGGCGATGACCAGGAATTGATCCGTCTTGAGTGCTGCTTCATACTTCACAATGCTGTCCTTAGGAATTCCGATGCTGTAGAGGCCAGCTCCCAGAGCACTTAATCCTCCAACCACAACTGCGCCTTCCAAGGCTCCCACGATCCACGCTACCAGCGGTCCTGCCACTAAGATCGGACCGAGTCCCGGAATCATGAAAAACGCGGAACCAAATAGAAAGCCCCAAAGGCCTCCCCAGAACGCCCCCGTCTTGCCCCAATGCTTCATGCGGTCGCCCGTATTGTAGTAGCCCACCACCCGCTCATCAGTGTGGTAGCCCTTGCCAACGATCGATAACTTGCGCATGTCAACTCCGCCACGCTGAAGTTCCTTTACCGCCTGATCCGCCTCAGTATGCTGGCGATATACTGCGACGACTGAAATTTCTGTGGACATTAATTGTCTCCTCGGCAACGTGCCGTCGTTCTCGGACCAATGACTTCAGATCCAGACCGAACTATGACAGCACGCCCCGAGGAAAGCTGGTTCCTATTGCTCAGTTCTGGTGAAGAATCACGAGAAGCCGCAGTAACAAGGTTTCAAACACGGAATGAGTACTCTGGTCAGCGGGCGCTAGTCGTGCAGAACTACATTGAGCAGCGAACTGTGAACCTGCAGCGCGCCTTCCGAGCCACCAGCGTAGTGAATGAAGCCCAGCTTCCTGAACCTGTTCATGAAGAAGCTGACACGCGAACGAGTGGTCCCAACCATCTCAGCCAGCGTCTCCTGACTGATCTTAGGGACGACAGTTTCCGGAATGCCTTCCTTGCCAAAATGAGCAAGCAAAAGCAAGACGCGGGCCAGGCGTTTCTCACTGGAATTGAACAGTTGGTCGACCAGATCCTCTTCGTAACGGATATTCCGCCCCAGCAAATAGGCCACGAACATCTCAGAAAGCGCGGGTTCGCGGTGAAGTGCTTCCATCATCGTCTTTTTGTCCACCCGCAGAATCTCGCAATCCGTCATGGCAGCCGCAGACCCCATACGCAGAAGCTGACCTGCCAATGAACCTTCACCGAAGAAGTTCCCCTCGCTCACGATAGCGATCGTCGCTTCCTTGCCGATCTTGGATACGACGCTGAGCCTGACCTTGCCTTTTTGAACATAGAAGACAGCATCTGCCCCGTCCCCTTGCGCAAATATTACCTGCTTTTTGCGAACAGACAGGATCTTCCGGCCATCGCCGATGGTCGCGAGGAAGGTGTCGGGATCGAATCCGCCGTTCTTCTTGGCTGCTACCGTGGAGCTCATCTTCGGTAAGTATAGTCTGCGGCTGGGGCTAATTCGCACAAATCGCGAACGCTTTCATTTCGCAAAGATTGCCCTTGCTCCGGTGGTTTCAGCAACAGTGGTCAATTTTGAGCAGTTTTGCTTCGCCTCCGGTCTCACAATGGGACTGCAAACAGACGGACAATCACACCACTACTCATTAGGGGAGCTATGCCACCAACCGTTCAAGTCGGCACGATTCTGATGAAGGAATGGCCCGGGATCACGCAACTTCTTGGGCTGGAGAGTGAGCCATGTTCGGGGGAATGGAGTCTGCTCAAGGGTCTGGATAGCTTCGCTCTTGATCGCAAAATCCATGCCGCCGGATGGAATTTCTTCTTTATGGCGGCGGAAGTCAAGGTGATGTTCTTTGGCTCTCTTGGAGCGGCGAAGATCCAGAACGCGTTGAAGCGGATTCTAGAGAAGGCAAAGCAGCAACAGTTCAATGGCCTCGAGGTAACGGAAATCGTTGCCAGGCGCTTCCTCGGCGTGCCGTACGTGACCGTTTCCGCGCACTCGCGCCACATGCAGCAGAGCTGCTACCTCGATAGCGTCGAAGCACGGCGGACGACCCAACGCAATGCGGAATGGGCCAGAGGTTGAGCGTAGCTTCAGTACGGGAGAACCGAGATATGAAACCTGATGAGAAACAAAGTCTCGATCGAATTCTTGAATCCGCAATTATCGTGTCTTGGGCTGATCTGATGCGTAGCGCCCAAACCGGCTTGATTCACATCGAATACGGCTTTGCCCCAACTGGCACGCTGGACTACCTGAAGGTCTGGTCATCCCTAACCCGAGGCCATTGGCTTCTGGCCTGTGAGTACTGGATGTCAGCTTCCGCCTTTCACGACACCGGCGTCCGCTTCGATAATGGATACGAATCCGAAGGACTGGCTCACATTTTGGAATTTGTGATGCAACACCAGAACTCCTTCGTGCTTCCCCCGAATCGTGGCCGGCAAGGATTGCTCCAGATTCCAACGCCCACGGAAGAACAGAGCGCAGCGGCTGCGGTCTTTGTGAACGAAGCCTTCCACGGTCTCGGTTCACCGCTGGCACAGCCCGTGGCCGCCTGAAGTTCTCCGCACCACTCACTTTTCCACGGCCGCTAAACGGCGGTCTCGATGCGGTTCTGTTCGGGGCAGGCCCGTGCTGAGCTCGCACTTTTCGCCCGGCTTCGCGCCACACGTGGGACAACGTACGGCCAGAGCTTGCTTCGGTTTGACTTTCATGGCTACACAATGCACCGTTGCTCGCCAAGAAGATGGTCAATTGTGACCATTGCGCAACCCTCGGCGAGGAGCATCATCTCTGTAGAAACGGCGCTGGAAGGTTGTGGCGCAATGTATCCCATGACAGCCGCGTGTCCCCCTTCGAGCCTTTTCTCAGGAGCGACCCATGTTCAATCAATTGGCTACGAACGCAAACAAATCCCCCGAGCCGCCGCTGACGCTCCCAGGAGCACCACCCGACTCCGAACGCGCCAAACAGCCACCGCTGCCTGGGACTCCATATAGGCCTTACTCCGAGAAGCCTGCGCTGCCTGAGCCTCCTTACAAGCCCTACGTCGAAAAGCCTGCACATGAGCCTCTTTACGAGCCTTACAAAGGCATATAGTCGCGGGGCTAAGATCGTCGAGGAGAAGCGCGCACACTTTGAACAGCGAGCAAATGTGACAGCTTTTCAAACGCATCCGAGGAAGTGTACGCTTTTTGAACGGGCGCAACCGTTGTGGGGACTGTCCTATGCAAATCGCCTTTACTGCAGCAGTCCCCTGAGAAAGCGCACAGCCCTTTGGGAGTAGGTGTGGATTAGTATCGACCGGATTGGCGAGGTTCGCCCTCCGACCTGCTCCAGTTTGTCCCTATTGATCGCGCCGTCGGACGAGCGCAAGCTTGTCTAACCCCAATTTGACAATGCTTGCGCAGAAGCCTAACGTCGTAATTGAGCAAGCTACCTCTTCTTACTCTTTCAGGTTCTCTGAACTAAGTCAGCCCATCTGAAGTTCTCCCCCTTAGCTTCCCTCTGAAGGAGGAACTGCGTTATGACTCTATTGACCCGTTGGGAACCTTTCCGCGAGTTGTCCACTATGCAAGATCGTATCAACCGCATGAACCGTCTTTTCCGTGAGTCTTATAGCGCCGAAGGCCCGGAAGAAGCATTGACAACCACCAGCTTCGCGCCGCCGGTTGACATCTACGAGGACGAGCACAACATTACCCTGAAGCTTGAAGTTCCAGGAATCGACGAAAAAGACATTGATGTCCGTATCGAGAACACCACCCTCACCGTGCATGGCGAGCGCAAGATCGAGAAGGAAGAGAAAGAGGAGAATTTCCGTCGTGTCGAGCGGCAGTACGGAAGCTTCACCCGTTCGTTCACGTTGCCCAGTTCGGTAGATCCAGGGCAAGTAAGCGCCCATTACGACAGAGGCGTGCTGAGGATTAGCCTGGCCAAGAAGGCCGAAGCCAAGCCCAAGCAGATCAAGGTGAATGTCGGCAGCGAGAAAGCGCTTGAAGCCAAAGTTCACGGCAAGGCCGCGTAAATACCAGCAGTCGGTGAAGGAAATGGGAGGTGGCCTTCTCGCCTCCCGTTTGTTTCTCACCCGAGCGAACCGGAGAAATCATGACCAACATCAAGTTTGTTGTAAGAGTGAGCCATGGCGGCACTCGCGCCCCTGCCTACGTGCAGCGGATTGATCGGACTCCCGTCCAGATGACAACCAACCGCAAGCTGGCACTGATGATGGGAAAATTCACGGCCGAAGACGCGGTTAAAGCCATCCAAAATTCTCAGTGTGTTCCGGAGTTAGTGCCCGTACAGGTGAATGCCTAGTAGACGCAGACGCCGCGCTTTGTGCGGAAGCGGTCTCCAAATATCTGCAAACCCGATTCGCGGACTGGTCAATTTTGACCAGTCCGCAAGCTCACTCTCGTTGAATACTGACGAGAGGCGAAGCTACGTGCTGACTCAGACGCAAACCACGAGCCGAACCCGCCCGCAATCCTGGTCTCAAAGCGCCGGTGATTGCTAGGGAACGATCGGGAAGGTTGCTTCTTTCAGCACATGTTCTCACCAGATTAGGAACAAATGTCGCTACCGAATACCGTGTTTCCCAAGGGCGCCTTGGAAGTGGTCAGCCCTCGCTTGGCGCTACGAGATGGCGCCGCAACGGTGCGTACACGGTTGCAATCGAAGCCATCCCTGCCGAGTCGAATCGCGGTGATCGGGAATTATCTCCCGCGACATTGTGGAATCGCCACGTTCACCACCGACCTGTGCAGCGCCATTTCCGCAGAGTACGGGACTGCTCGACTGTTGGCGCTCCCGGTCAACGACACCGAAGAAGGATACGACTATCCCGCCCGGGTGAGGTGGTCGCTTGCCCAGGACGAGGTGAAGTCGTATCAGGACGCCGCTGAATTTCTGAACTTCAACAACATCGACATGGTGTGCCTGCAGCACGAGTATGGAATCTTCGGTGGTCCGGCCGGAAGCCATATTTTGCATCTGCTGCGCGGCCTGAAGATGCCCGTGGTGACAACGCTGCATACAGTTCTCCGCGAGCCGGATCCCAACCAACTGATGGTCATGGAGGAAATCGCAGAGCTCTCCGACCGCCTCATTGTTATGAGCCAACTGTCGTCCCAGTTCTTGCAGGAAATATTCAAGGTGCCCGGCAGTAAGATCGACATGGTTCCGCACGGCGTTCCAGATCTGCCGTTCTTAGATCCGAATTTCTACAAAGACCGCTTTGGTGTGGAAGGCAAAGCGGTACTCCTCACGTTCGGCCTGCTCTCGCCAAACAAGGGAATCGAAAACGTCATTCAAGCGCTGCCGCAGATTCTGTCCAAACACAAGAATGTTGCTTACATCGTCGCAGGCGCGACCCATCCTCACATTCTCCGTCGTGAGGGGGATAAGTACCGAACGTACCTGCAAACTTTGGCGAAGGAAATGGGAGTGGAATCGCAAGTGATCTTCCATAACCGCTTTGTCAGCCCGGAAGAGATGGTCGAGTTCATTGGCGCCGCGGACATCTACATTACGCCCTACCGGCACGAAGCGCAGGTGGTTTCCGGAACGCTTGCCTATGCGCTGGGGGCAGGCAAGGCGATCATCTCGACTCCATATTGGCACGCGATCGAGTTGTTGGACGACCGCAGAGGCGCGCTGGTCCCATTCCAAAATCTCGGCGCGATTGCGCAAAAGACAATTGAACTCCTGGACACTCCTGCAATTCGTCACGCGATGCGCAAACGCGCTTACCTGTTCGCGCGGGAGATGGTATGGAAACGAGTGGCGCAAGGTTACATGGAAAGTTTCGCGCGAGCGCGCAGCGACCGCATGGAGAGTCCCAAAGTCCAGTTCTCGGCCCGGACGACTCACAAATCGCTGGATCAGTTGCCTGAGTTGAAGCTGAATCACTTGAACCAGATGACCGACGACACCGGAATGCTGCAGCACTCAATCTTTACGATCCCAAACCGCAGAGAGGGATACACCACGGACGACAATGCTCGCGCACTCATACTTGCCGTTCTGCTGGAGCAATTAGACAAAGATCGGCTTGGAAAGGCAGATTTGCCTTCCGCGAACTCATCTGGTCTGTATCTATCATTTCTGGAGCATGCCTTTAATCCAGCGAAAGGTAGATTCAAGAACTTTCTCCGCTATGATCGCCGGTGGAACGAACCTGTGGGCTCCGAAGACTGTCATGGGCGTGCACTGTGGGGTCTGGGGACTGTGTTGGGCCGATCCCAGGATCAGGGATTGAGGGGAGCTGCCGGGCGCTTGTTCGAGTTTTCCCTCCCCGCGGCTGTGGAATTCAGCAGTCCGCGTGCCTGGGCCTACACCCTGCTGGGCATTCAGGAATACCTCACTTCGTATCCGGGAGACCGAGACGCGCAGAAAGTGAGATCCGCCCTCAGTCGGCGACTGCTTGAGATGTATGAGTCGATCCGCAGTCCTGATTGGAAGTGGTTCGAGAACGTTCTAGCTTACGGAAACGCGAGACTTCCCCAAGCCATGCTGCTGGTGGGTTCCGCTTGCTTGGATGATCGCATGGTTTCCGCCGGCCTCGAATCTTTGGATTGGCTGCTAACAATGCAACACTGCGAAATCAACCGCCACTTTGTTCCGATAGGTTCGCAAGGCTTCTATCGCCAGGATGGCGAGAAGGCCCGATTCGATCAGCAGCCGCTTGAAGCCGCTGGCGCCGTCTCTGCTTGTTTGCAAGCGTACGGCGTAACTGGTGACAGCCGCTGGCGCAACGAAGCATGGTCGGCTTTCAACTGGTTCCTCGGCGACAACGATCTGCAACTGCCTCTTTATGATTCCGTAACCGGCGGCTGCCGGGACGGCCTGCATCCCGACCGCGCCAATGAAAACCAGGGAGCAGAATCAACGCTATCGTTCTTGATGGCGCTCCTCGAAATGCGATCTCTGCAAGAGTCTAAACCAGTGAATATCCCGTCATGACCATGCCCGCAGAAAAACCCATGAGCCTGCTTAGTACTCGCTTCGAGCCACTACTTCTTCGCCATCCCACGAACCCGATCCTGACGAAGAAGGATTGGCCATACCCGATTAACAGCGTCTTCAATGCGGGCGCGACGCTGCTTGCGGATGGCACGACCCTGCTGCTTTGCCGCGTGGAAGATCGACGCGGCTTGTCGCATCTTTGCGCCGCTCGCTCTCGAAATGGCGTCGATGGATGGCAAATCGACAGCGAACCAACCTTAATGCCCAGCCCGAAGGATTATCCGGAGGAGATTTGGGGCATCGAAGATCCTCGCATCACGTTCGTCCCCGAACTGCAGCAATACGTCGTCACGTACACCTCCTATTCGCGCGGTGGGCCTGGAGTGTCGCTGGCTCTGACTAAAGACTTTCGAAGTTTCGAGCGATACGGCGTAATCATGCCGCCGGATGACAAAGACTCCGCACTTCTGCCTCGGCGAATCGACGGATGCTGGGCGCTGATTCATCGTCCCATGACAACGCTCGGGTCGCACATGTGGATTTCTTATTCTCCCGACCTGCGCTATTGGGGCAGGCACAGGCTCATGCTGGAAGCCCGCCGCGGCGCCTGGTGGGATGCAAACAAAATCGGGCTATCGCCGCCACCCATCGAAACTTCCAGAGGATGGCTCGTGTTCTACCACGGAGTACGGCATACGCCTTCGGGCTGTCTGTATCGATTGGGCTTGGCCCTTTTCGATCTCGAGAATCCGGAAAAGTGCCTGCTGCGAGGAGATTCGTGGATCTTTGGACCGGAGGCGTCGTACGAACGCCACGGCAACGTCGACGATGTCGTATTTCCGTGCGGGTACACAATGGACGCCGATGGCGACACTCTCAACATTTATTACGGAGCCGCGGATTGCGCAATTGCCTTGGCTCGGGCCAGCGTGCGCTCGTTACTCGATTGGCTCGATGCCAATGGAAGTTGCGAACGCCGCCAGCGATCGCAGGATTGATGAAACCCTTGCGTTGGATTCTGCAGTTTGCCTTTGGCTGCCGCCACCATCACCTTAGCCGGGTGTTCACGATCAAACATCGCACCTACCGGGTCTGCTTCGACTGTGGACGGGAATTCGACTTGGCGGACGCGGATGCGCCAATACGGTCCGACGTTGCCGATAACCCTAGCCCACCGACGAACACCGTCATGCACGTGGAAGCTTTCGCGCGTTGAATCCTGTCGCGCCGTCCCCGCAACCCTAATCAGCCCAAGTGAGCTATCTTGCTCAGACGCGAAGCTCTGCACCTGTCATTATCTATTCTCCTGAGTGTGTAGATGGAGCCGCGGACGCTGATTCGCAGCTCTCATGGTTAGGTCGATGCGGGTGCTGATCAGGTCATCCCAAAGCGACCACATCCAGCCATCAGCATTCTTCATCCGTGTGTATGCCGCCAAATCTTGCGGCGAAGCACGATTCGGACCCTAGAGTTCTCGAAAATCGAAATCATGGCAACACCTCTGGCGGATGAGGGGCGTTAGCCCGCGAAACAAGGAAGGTCAAAGACGATGCCTTTAATTCAACTCCTGGAAGTTCTGGTAGTGGTGGGTGTCCTGCTGTGGCTGGTGAATCGCTTTATTCCCATGCAGGGTTCCATCAAGTCAATCTTGAACGGTGTCGTGGTCATCGCCGTGGTTCTGTGGCTTCTGAACGTATTCGGGCTCTTCCACTCACTTTCCCGTATGCACGTTGGAACGTAAAGCTGACGAGAGGGAAACCAGCCAAGTGGGCTGAAACGCATACCAGTGTACTTACCCCGCAGTAATGAGGTAGCGCCTATGAAAACGATCGGAATCATCAGCACGGCCATTCTGTCTTTGCTTCTCGCAGTTGCGGCTCCTTTGTACGCTCAGCACGAGCAGCAAGGCGAAAATCAAGACCATCCCAAACAGCAAGAAACCAAACACGAGCAGGCACAGCCTCAACAGCAGCACGCTCAGCAGCAGAAGTCAGAGCAAACACATCAGCAGCCATCGCATGCCCAAGGGCAGCAGCGGCAGGAGCAAAACAAGCAAGGGGCTCAGCAGCAACAGAGGTCAGAGCGGACACACCAGCAGCCACAACACGCCCAGCGACAGCAAAATAATGGCCAGCAGCAGCAAGCTCAGCAACAGCGGCAGGGCAACAATAACCAGCAACAGCAGGCTCAAAGAGGGAACGCCCAACACCAGCGCACACAGGAACAACAGCGGGTCCAGCGCAGCGCCTGGCAGCAGCATCGCTCGCAACACTGGGAGTCCGACCACCGCAACTGGCAACAGCGTGGCGGATATCACGGTTACCGCATCCCAGACGACCGATTCCGTGGATACTTTGGCCCGGACCATGGATTCCGCATCTACGGCCTTCCCTTCATGGTTGTTGGCGGATACCCTCGCTTCCAATATCACGGGTATTGGCTGAGTGCCGTCAACCCATGGCCGGAATACTGGGGGAATGACTGGTACGACAACGACGACGTTTACGTCACCTACGTGGATAACGGCTACTACCTGTACAACCGCCGGTATCCCAACGTCGGAATTGCGATCAGCATCTCGAGGTAATGGGCCAGTGCAGCCTCGGGTGAGGCTGCACCCTTCATGAACAAAAGGAGAAAATATGCTTGGAACCATATTGATCGTAATCCTAATTTTGGCACTGCTTGGGGCGCTGCCGCGATGGACGCATAGTCGAGACTGGGGCTATTACCCGACCGGCGGGGTAGGTCTCGTCCTTCTCGTGGTGGTCGTTCTACTGGTTCTCGGGCGCATTTGAATTATGAGCCACTCAGCAATCTCAGCTGGCGCCATAGTCCGCGGTTGGCGCCGGCTTTCCATCCCTGCCACGGCCCTTGTGGTCGTGCTCATGTGCTGCGGCGGTTCATCTGCGTACTCCGTTCTGACCCATGAGGAGATCGTGGATCTGCTGTGGACTGACGAGATCCGGCCCTTGCTCCTCAAACGATATCCGGCGCTGTCGGAGGAGCAGATTACCGAGGCACATGCCTACGCCTACGGAGGCGCGGTCATCCAGGATCTCGGTTACTACCCATTCGGCAGCACGGAATTCAGCGACCTGGTGCACTACGTTCGCAGCGGAGACTTTGTTCGCGAACTGCTGCTCGAAAGTCAGGATGCCAACGAGTACGCCTTTGCGCTGGGTGCACTGTCGCACTATGCGTCGGATATCGCCGGCCACCCCGCGGTCAATCAGTCCGTCGCGATCGAATATCCGAAGCTACGAGCGAAGTATGGCAAGTCAGTTCGCTATGCCCAGGACAAGAGCGCACATTTGAAGACGGAGTTCGGGTTCGACACCGTGCAGGTCGCGAAGAATCGTTATGCGTCGCAGCAGTACCACGATTTCATCGGATTCCAGGTGTCCAAGCCCTTGCTGGAACGGGTCTTTCCCGTCGTGTATGGAATGCAGTTGAAAGACGTGCTGACCCACGAGGACATGGCGGTGGGTTCGTATCGTTTCGCGGTTAGCCGGATGATTCCGCGGATGACCCAGGTCGCGCTGCAAACCCATAAAAAGGATCTGATGCGCGAGACCCCGAATTTCGCGAAACGGAAGTTCCTGTACCGTCTTTCGCGCTCTGACTACGAAAGGCAGTGGGGAAAGGATTACGTGAAGCCGGGCGTGGGTACCCGGATTCTGTCGACGCTCTTGCGATACATGCCGAAGATCGGTCCCTTCAAAGGCCTGGCGTTCAATAACCCGACTCCCCAAACTGAGGATCTGTATTTCAAGAGCATCAATACAACCGTCGATCAATACCGGGCTCTTCTCGAAGAAGTGCGCGCTGACGCACTAGTGCTGGCCAACTGCGATTTTGACAGTGGCCAAGCGACCAAGGCGGCAGAATACTCCCTGACCGACGATACCTACGCCAAGTTGCTGGCCAGGCTGTCAGAGCGGAAGTTCGACTTGACGTCGCCGGAGCTGCGTGCCAACATTCTCGACTTCTATTCCGACCTCTCAGTGCCGATCGAGACGAAGAAGAACGGGGTTCGGTGGCAAGCCGTGCTGACCGAGTTGGACCAGTTGAAGTCCGTGGCGCCGGCGCCGACCGTGGCGGGCAACCCCGCACCGTGATCTCCCGTGCAGTTACTCCACTTCAAGAACGCTGCGGTCAATGTGGTTCGCGACATGGAGAAGAATCACACCATGGCGTTTGCCGCGGCGCTGGCGTACTACTTCGTTCTTGCCCTGTTCCCTTTTCTAATTCTTCTTTCCGCGGTCGTCGCCCATCTCCCACTTCCGGACTTCTTTAACCACGTCATGGGGCTGATCGCGCGAGTGGTCCCCGCCGCTAGCATGGGCCCGTTCAGGAATCTGATGAACGACACGATTTTGTCCAAGCACAGTCGTCTGCTGACGTTCGGTATTCTGGTGACTCTCTGGTCCGCATCGAGCGGGTTCACGGCTCTGATCGACGCGCTCAACACTGCCTATGATGTGTCTGAGACGAGGCGCTATTGGAGGACGCGTAGTCTCGCCATCAGCCTTACGTTCTCGGTTGGATGTCTGCTCGTCATTGCCCTCGGTCTGCTGCTCGTGGGCCCTGGCCTAAGCGCTAGGCTGACCGAAGCATTCGGAATGGGAATTCTCTGGCCGTATGTTCGATGGGCGGTCGCAATTGGGTGCACGGTTCTCGCGGTTGAGCTTCTCTACTTCGTTGCGCCGAATGTGAAGCAAACATTCGTGAGCACGCTGCCCGGAGCGTTAATCGCCGTAGGCGGCTGGATCGGACTGTCTTGCCTGCTCGGAATCTACTTCCAAGACTTTTCCGCGTACAGCAAAGGCTATGGCAGCTTGGGAGTGGCGCTCGCATTCAGTATTTGGCTCTACTGGACCGGCTTCGTGGTCTTGATCGGTGCCCAATTGAATGCAGAACTTCTGCAGGAAGCTAGTGGAAGACTGGTACCTGAAGCGAAACTGCGCGCGAAGCCTAACTTGGCCGCGTAATTGGGAGGAAATATGGCAGACCAAGAGTGGACAGTGAAAGAACTGATAGAAGTCCTGAAAAAGTTTCCGCCAGATGCAAAGGTCTATTACGAAATGGGGCCAAACGGCGCAGGAACAATTGGAAAAGCGCAATACGTGAAGGCCCGGGGCGAGGACGACGAGATGGGAGTGCTACTGGACCGATAGCTTTCGAGGGGTCGATTTGAGCCGGATCCCGATGCACGCAAAGTAGAGTGCGGTTCGCAGCCATGTCAGGCTAAACGCGGACTCCCGCGATTCTGATGAAAATTGCTCATGGACGCCGCAGGTGTGCCGGTACTCAGTCCTTGTGCGCCCGCACGACAAACCGCTCCGGCGCCAAACCCATGTCGATTACTGGTCAATATTGACCGCAGTGTCCCTTTGATTTCGAGACTGCCCGGCGCCGGTCGCTTCGAACTGTTGCCTGATCTGGGAGCATTGTGAGCGATATTGACCACGTTTATTATCGTTCCCGTGCTTAAATGAAAGATTCCCTGGCTTCGAGGACTAGGACGCCATGGCCAAGCAAAGACCCGCTTTCAACCCGAAAACCTTTCTCTCCACCGTAGGCACGGGCAGGGAGATGATGTCTTTCCGGAGCGGGCAAACAATCTACGCTCAGGGTGATGCGACCGATGCTTTGTTTGTTATTCAAAGTGGCAAGGTTAAGCTCTCCGTTAAGTCCAAGGCCGGAAAGGAAGCAACCCTCGATATATTGAGCGACGACGATTTTGTTGGCAAGGATGCCATTGCCGGTCAGTCTTTCCGAACGGCATCTGCCAGTGCAATGACAGACTGTAGCCTCTTGCGCATTGAGAAGAAGGCCATGATGCTCGCACTGACACGGCAGGTGAAGTTGGCGAATGTGTTTTGGGCATATGTGCTGGCGAGGAACATTCGATACCAGCAAGATCTAGTCGACCAACGTTGCAATCTAAGCGAGAAACGACTTGCACGCATTCTTCTACTGCTCTCCCACTTCGACGCGCATGGATCATCCGAAACTGTGGTTCCGAGGATTAGTCATGAGACGCTGGCAGAAATGGTAGGAACCACGAGGTCTCGCGTTTGCTTCTTCATGAAGAGGTTCAAAGAATCGGGCTTCATCCATTACGAGACCAAAAGCAAACTGTTGCGAGTTCATAGGACACTTCTTGCTTTCTGCGCCCAATAATCCCTGCTTATTTGGCCCAAAGTTTGATACCGCCCATTCGCCAGGTTCTGAGCGCACAAATGCGTGAACAAAATTGGTTTTGTGGACATTCTTGATTCCGGGAGGTTTCGATGAATCTAAGTCTGCTAGCTCCGAAGCTCATGGTGCTCACCGCCGCGGTGATTCTGATCATCGGCGCGCGAAGCCTAAGCGCCAAGCAGTTCGAATGGCATCACAGTTGTCCGGATCGAATCAACAAGCTGCTTTCCGCCAATGGTGTGGACGAAGAGTAGGGCATAGTAGTTCCATCGGCTCCCGTTATAACCGTAGGGAATATCAGCTGCACGAAAAGTCATTTGACATGTCGGCAAAGATGAATGAACTTAGGCAACAGTCCCCGGTCTGAACCGACCTTGGAAGGCCGGTCACCGGTTGAGGATCCAGTTGGATTGTGCCCGCGGCGGTTGGGGTCTAGCCATGTCTGAATTCGCTCGAAAACCAGCAGAGTAATCTCGCGCTTTTGGAGCGATTATCATCAGTTCATAGTGGTGGAGGCGGCGGGAGTCGAACCCGCGTCCGAAAATGTTACTGGTCAAGAGAACTACATGCTTAGTCGTGTTCATGCCCCAGGCATTACCCTGGGACGTTCGCGTCCCGCGCTCAGAACCGACAAGAAACGCGTTCCGCTAGCCTGTGGTCTTAGCCTCCCGCCCCAGACGTAGACGGGAAGAGCAGCTCGCTGTGTGACGTCCTTCGGAGGCCCACGAGCGAAGCCTCCTGGGACGGCTGCCTAACTAATTAGGCTGCGTATGCCATCTGTTGATTGGCAATTATCATTTTGCCCACGATTACGGGTGTGTGCACCCCGGCATGCCTCTTGGCCGCAAGCATCTCCGTCGAAGCCGTGACGCCCCCACTGGTGGGATGGCCTTGCAAAGAACTACTTCCAGACTAGGGTGGCCCAGAATGAAAGTCAACACTTCGTTAGATAGGCTAACCGTGAGAAAAGATTCAACTTGCCGTCAGATTGGAGCGCTGCCTGCATTGCATATACGTCATTTCCACGCGGTCATGAAATCGGTTTCTAAACGATCCGCAGTGGACTGCAATTCAGGTCGTGCCATCGCGATATACTGCGATGCAGCCCGGACAAATGCTCCGTGAGCAGTCCTCAGCGCCAAATCAACGAATTTTTCTGAAGGAGCAATGTCAACATCCAAAACTCCGGGCTCTGGATCGGCTTGCGCAAACACGCCGCTAATGTCTCCGTGGATGATGCGCGATGTTAAGTCGTAGAGCGTAAGATATAGCTCCTCAAACTTTGGGTCTATGTCGGAGCAAATTGCAGAAAAACTCTTCTTGCTCCATCTGCCACGCACTGTCCCATTCTTGCGAGTGTATCGTGGTACAACGCGTGCGTACCCTTCTTTCGTAGATTTGATTGCTTCGGGAGTGACCCGACTCAGTAGGTGTGGTGCGTACTTCTCCATATACCGATGACGATTCATTGCAACAATAAAATGAAAATCAAGGTAGTCATCAAATTCTTGGGGGTGCTTGCGCAGATAGGCAACGGTCACCGATATTTCAAACATGCTTCGAGCAACTTTCAATGCATCAACACCAAACCCGTTCAACCCGAGCAGAAGGACCGAACTCAGAGAGTTTGCGACCATCTTGGCAAGATGGCGGCAAACTTTGTGTAGCGGCTCACGCATTCCAATACCAAATATCTCATCGACCGTTGGCCCAATGCCTTGAGCCAACCCAAAAAACTTACTATGTTTCTCAAAGATGACTGGCCAAAAGTCCGGATATCCCACTTGGATTTGAAGCGGTGGTTTAGCATTCATTAGTGAATCCCTCCGACATTAGGCTACTTTCATTTGCAGATCAAAAATCTGCCAATTCCGGCACGCTGAAAAACGGAATGCGAGTAGGTGCCGCATCGCCCAGGCCATGCAATCCGCCCAAATACACCGTGTGCTGTCCGAAACGGCTGATGAGATAACCGTGTCGGCTCCTAACGAGCGAGTAGACTTGGTAGCGCTCAAGCGACCAAGGCTCGGAGGAAAGGAGCCGAGCGATGACGATTATAGGATGCGATTTGCACACACGCTACCAGCAGATTGCGATGCTGGACACAGAGACAGGAGAATTGGTGGAGCGGCGTCTGGAACACGAGAGTGGAGAGGCGCGCGCCTTTTATGCAGGTCTTTCGGGTGGGGTGCGAGTGGGGATCGAAGCCACCGGGCACACGCACTGGTTCGAGGCCATGCTGGCAGAGTTGGGGCACGAGCTGTGGATGGGAGATGCGGCCAAGATTCGGGCGTCGGTGGTGCGCAAGCAGAAGACGGATGCGCGGGACGCGGAGCATTTGTTGAATCTGTTGCGCGAGGACCGATTTCCCCAGATCTGGCGGCCATCGCCGGCGGAGCGGGATCTGCGGCAATTAGTCTGGCACCGGCAGAAGCTGGTGTGGATGCGAGGTGCGGTGAAGAACCAACTGCACGCGCTGGCGATGGGAGAGGGAGTGTGCCGCAAGAAGAAGCTGTTCACGGCGAAAGGGCGCAAGGAACTGGAGGGCCTGGCGCTGGGTCCGTGGGCCAGTTATCGGCGGCAGGAGTTGTTGCGGATGTTCGATGAGTTAGCGGCGGCGACGGCGCAACTGGATGTGGCGGTGGAGCAGGCCGCGAAGAGTCAACCGCTGGCGGTGAGGCTGATGACGCATCCGGGAGTGGGACCGGTGACGTCGCTGGCTTTTGTGCTGATCCTTGGGCCGGTCGAGCGTTTCGAACGCAGTAAGCAAGTGGTGAGTTATCTGGGACTGAATCCGCAGGAACACAGTTCGGGCGGAAAGCAGCGGCTGGGATCGATCAGCAAGCAAGGCAACCCGATGCTGCGGTCGTTGTTGGTGGAAGCGGGTCACACCGCGGCGCGATTCGATCCCGCGCTGAAACGCATGTATCAACGTTTGAAGTTTCGCCGTGGGGCCTCGGTGGCGAAGGTCGCCGTGGCTCGCAAGCTGGCCGTGAGGATGTACTGGATGCTGCGCAGCACGGCGGATTACGCGCAGCTGGTTCGCATGCAAGGCAGCCCGTGGGCCACCCTGGTGGACAACCGTCCATCGCTGGGCTGATTGGGCGCCTTGCCTCCCCGAACAGTCGGGGAGCCTGAACAACGAATCATGGTGCCAGAGACCGAATAGATGGTTGGTGGAACTAGCTTCCACCGCAGGATTCTGAAAGCGAGCTTCAGTCGCGTGAGCAAAAGCAAGATCAAAAGCTTTCTAATAAGTAAGAATCAAAAACTCGAGTTCAGCACCCGTGCAACCAAACCTGAACTCAGACACTCGACGTGTCTCTTGACAACGCCGACAAGGTTATAGAGGGTGGCCCGCCCTCGAAGTCGTTTGCGTGCAGCACCACAACAGAGGGTGCCTGTCCTTGCGTTCTTTGCAAGGGCGGGCAGCCCTGCCGCCGGCGCAGGAGCGGTTCATTGTTGATGCCGGCACCGGAGGCTCCCGCCCTTCGCAACAAAACCCCGCGAAGGACGGGGCACCCACTGTGTTGCCGCCCGCGAGATCAAAGGCCGGGGTGCCCGCCGCCTATGGGTGAGGCGCGCGCGCCCCCCTGCGAGCCAGGAAAAGCTACGACTCGGTCTTAGCCGATCCCAGCAACAGAACGAAGTTGACAGCTCTCTGTTTCGCCCAGTTCAGGCAAGGTCGTAGCGATCGAGGTTCATGACCTTGGCCCACGCCGCCGCGAAGTCTTTCACAAACGCCTCCTTCGAGTCGTCACTGGCATAGACTTCTGCGAGTGCCCGGAGCTGGGAGTTTGAACCGAAGACGAGATCGACGCGCGTGCCAGTCCACTTGACCTTGCCCGTCGCCCGATCGCGTCCCTCATACACGCCTTCGGATGTAGAGGAGGGCTCCCACTTCGTGTTCATGTCGAGCAGGTTGACGAAGAAATCGTTCGTCAGCGTCTCCGGGCGCTTGGTGAAGACGCCGTGTTTGGTCTGCCCGAAGTTCGCATTCAGGGCGCGCATGCCGCCAACGAGTACCGTCATCTCGGGGGCAGTCAGTGTCAGCAGCTGCGCCCGATCCACCAGGAACTCCTCAGCCGACAGGATCTGTCCGCTGCGAAGATAGTTGCGGAACCCGTCAGCGGCGGGCTCCATTACGGCGAAGGAGTGCACGTCGGTCTGCTTCTGCGAAGCATCCGTGCGCCCCGGCGAGAAGGGAATCTTCACTTTGTGCCCCGCCCTTTTTGCAGCTTCCTCGACGGCTGCACAGCCGCCCAGCACGATCAGGTCGGCGAGCGAGACCTGCTTTCCTTTGTTTCGGGCTTTGTTCCCGTTGGACTTGTTCCCATTGGACGGGGAGCCGTTGAACTCCTTCTGGATCGCCTCCAGCTTCTTGAGAACCTTTGCCAGCGCAGCGGGCTGGTTCACTTCCCAATCCTTTTGCGGCGCGAGGCGAATGCGCGCGCCGTTCGCCCCACCGCGCTTGTCGGAGCCACGGAACGATGCCGCCGACGCCCAGGCAGTCGTGACCAGTTGGGAGATCGACAGTCCGGATTGGAGGATCTTCGCCTTGAGGGCAGCAATTTCCTTCTCCCCGATCAATTTATGATCGACGGCAGGAACAGGGTCTTGCCACACCAGCGTCTCCTTCGGAACGAGCGGACCAAGGTAGCGCGAGATCGGCCCCATGTCGCGATGCGTCAGCTTGAACCATGCCCGGGCAAACGCGTCCGAGAACTGATCCGGATGCTCGTAGAAGCGCCGCGAAATTTTTTCGTACGCAGGATCGAAGCGCAAGGCGAGGTCCGTGGTCAGCATGGATGGCGCATGATGCTTTGAGGGATCGTGGGCATCCGGAACCGTACCTTTGCCTGCGCCGTGTTTCGGTGTCCATTGATGCGCACCGGCTGGACTCTTCGTCAGTTCCCATTCATAGCTGAACAGGTTCGTGAAGAAGTTGTTGCTCCACTTCGTCGGCGTGGTCGTCCAAATGACTTCCAGGCCGCTGCCGATGGTGTCATCCCCTTTGCCCGTGCCAAATTTGCTCTTCCAGCCGAGGCCCTGCTCCTCGATGCTGGCGGCTTCCGGCACTGGGCCGACATACTTGTTCGGATCGGCAGCGCCGTGCGTTTTGCCGAAGGTGTGACCGCCGGCAATGAGCGCCACGGTTTCTTCGTCATTCATCGCCATGCGGGCGAAGGTCTCGCGGATATCGCGGGCCGCAGCGACGGGGTCGGGCTTTCCGTTCGGCCCTTCCGGATTTACATAGATCAGACCCATTTGGACAGCAGCTAGCGGATTCGCGAGATCACGGTCGCCGCTGTAGCGCTCGTCCGCCAGCCACTTACCTTCAGGGCCCCAGTAAATGTCCTCTTCCGGTTCCCAGAACGTCCTCGCGCCCGCCACCAAAACCGAACGTCTTAAAGCCCATCGACTCGAGGGCGACGTTGCCGGAGAGAATCATGAGGTCGGCCCAGGAGATTTTCTTCCCATACTTTTGCTTGATCGGCCACAGCAGCCGGCGCGCCTTGTCGAGGTTTACATTGTCGGGCCAGCTATTGAGCGGCGCGAAGCGCTGCTGACCGGACCCCGCGCCGCCGCGGCCGTCACCGATGCGGTACGTGCCGGCGCTATGCCACGCCATGCGAATGAAAAGCGGGCCATAGTGGCCAAAGTCGGCCGGCCACCACTCTTGCGAGTCGGTCATCAAGGCACGCAGGTCTTTGATCACGGCATTCAGGTCGAGGCTTTTGAACTCTTCCGCGTAATTGAACTCCTTGCCCATCGGATCGGACAGGGGAGAATGCTGGTGCAGGACCTTCAGGTTCACCTGATTCGGCCACCAGTCAACGTTGGTGTAGGAATTGCGAGCGCCGTGCGCAAATGGGCACTTGGTTTCGGTTGCGGTGTCTTTTTCTTTAGCTTCGGGAACAACAGTCCCCGATGAAGTCGCGAGTGTATTTTCCATATGTTTTCATCCTTCGAATTTTGATTGCGTACTGCGTGAAAAAACTACCTTTTGGCGCTGCACCGTCGGCAGAGGCCGAACACCTCAACCACGGGCTGCGTCAGATCAAATCCATGCGGAACGTGCGGAGATAAGCGTTTGAAATCGATGAAATCACATTTGATGTCTTGCACCGACTTGCAGCGCGAGCAAACCAGGTGATGATGCGGCTCGAGATTGCCGTCCACCAACAAGGTGGAGGCGTGGGGCGAAACCTCGCGCAGAAGGCCGCGCTCCACGAAGAGACGGAGATTGTTGTAAACGGTAGCGAGAGAAATGGACGGAATGCGACGCCGGACCGTGGCGTAAATGTCTTCCGGGGAATAGTGCCCGTGAGAAGCGATAACGGCCTCATAGACGACCTGGCGCTGGTGCGTGACCGCCAAGCCGTGCTTCGCGGCTAACTCACGGAATTGCTCATGGCTGAGACGCATGATTATCGGATGAGAATAATTATAAAACGATAGGGAGCCGTGTCAACCGAAATTTTCCCAGTGACGTTGAAGAGGGCGCATTGTGCGTTCAAGACCCTACAGCATTCATCCCTGTACGGAGCTGACGCGGCGCTCCTCCACACACTGCGCCCCTGATCACTGGCCGGGATTCGCCATTTTCTGGCCGATCAGCACCGCGTCCTGCATCTGCCGGTAAAGGTCGGTCACTGCGCTCGGCGAGTGCGACATCAGGATCGTGTTGCTCTTGTCGTTGCTGCCGATTTCTTTCATCGTGTCGAGATACTGGGTCACGAGTACCAGCATCATCACGTCTCGCGGCGTGGATCCTTCCACCGCTTTGGAGAACGCTTCCACCGAATCTTTCAGGCCTTCGATGATCGCTTTGCGCTGGTTGGCAATGCCCTGGCCTTGCAGCGCCTTGCTTTCCGCCTCGGCCTCGGCCTGCTTCACTTTCAAGATCTTTTCCGCCTCGCCGCGGGCGGTGGCTGCTACCTGCTCGCGCTGGGCAGCATTGATTTCGTTCATCGCGGCCTTGACCTTGTCGTCCGGCTGAATGTCGGTGACCAGCGCCTGGTCGATGGCGTACCCGTAGGTCCGCATCACGTCGTCCAACCCTTGCTTGATCGCGACTGCGATGTCGGATTGCTGCAAAAACGCGTCGTCCAGATTCATCTTCGGGACGTGTCCGAGAATTACGTTGAACACGTAGGAGGAAATCTGCTGCCGGGGATTGGCCAGTTTGTAAAACGCCTCGTACACATGGTCGGCAATTACGTGATACTGCACCGACACCGGAATCTTCACGAACACGTTGTCTTTGGTTTTCGTTTCCACATCCAAGGCGAGCTGCTGCACGCGCAGATCGATGCGTCCGGCGATCTGGTCCAGCCAGGGCAGCTTGAAATTGATGCCCGCGCTGGCGACGCGCTGGAACTTGCCCATGCGCTGCACCACCACCGCCTCGGCGGTGTGTACCTGGAAAAAACCGCTCAGAATCGTTCCGAGCGCAAAAATGCCTATGATTGCGGCAATGACCAACTCCGGCATGGTATCCATCAGGATCCTCCGAGCCACGGCAAAGTTTTCCTGGAAATGATTCACGCGCGGGCATGCCCTGCGCAGGAATCGCAGGCATCATAACGGTTTGGACGGCTTCTCACAACGAGAGAGTGAGCGTACGATTGCAAAGGTCAGTTACGGCAGGAATCTGCGACGAGGTGTGGTAAGGAAGGAATAGGGCGATGTTTAGAAGGGTGTTAACGGACGGCGAGACTGCAATCCTGACGATCATTCAGCAAGGATATGGGCCGCACAACGGCGTCGATAAAGTATTTTTCACGCCTGACGGGGAAGCTGTCATATTCGTCCGGCTGACGAATGGCATGTCTATCGTGATGGCGAACCTTTCGAACCTTGCGGCACGGCGTGCAGATGGCTCCATTTCGAGTGACGAGGAATTGAAGACGAAATGGCTGCGACTCGACCGTTGATCTGAACCCTTAGCCGAACCGCCTGCTTTGACGCAACCTGCCGCTCTCTTGAGGCTTTGGTCCCCTTCGGTTATTGACGGTAGGTCGCCATGATACGAATTGACCACAGCGGGGGATCGCCTTGCGCCTCTGGGTGTCTCTAAAGCTGTCCCCTAAGAACACTTGATCCGTCCCACCGTGCGCGCATCGCCTCCAGCCTCGCCTTCACCTCCGGCCATTCGTTGTCCAGGATGCTGAAATAAACCGTATCGCGCACCCGCCCGCTCCAAGTGATCAGGTGCCGGCGCAGCGTGCCTTCTTCTTTCGCGCCGATGCGCAGAATCGCGTTGCGGGACTTCTGGTTCAACGCATCCGTTTTGAGTTCCACACGAATGCATTTCCATTCTTCAAACGCGTGCCGCAACATCAAGTATTTTGCCTCGGTGTTGACCGCGGTGCGTTGCCATGCGGGTGCGATCCAAGTCGACCCGATCTCGGCCCTCCGGTTGGTCCGGTCGATATTCATAAAACGAGTGCTTCCGATGGTGCGGCCAGACGGACGTTCGACAGTGGCAAATACCACGGACTCCCCGCGCTCCTGCTCGTCAAACGCCTTGTCAATCAGCTTCTCGAAGTCTTGCGGCGTCTTCATGGTGTAGGGAATCCAGCGGAAAATCTCTTCCAGATCGTTTTTCGCGACATCCCAGAAAAGTTCCGCATGCTCACGTCGAAGGGGTTCGAGACGCACCACGGAACCTTCCAGCGTCACCGGCAAAACTGTGTTCAGGGGAGCAGCGCCTAAACTCATGCTTTCCTTTCGCCATGCGGCTTTTCATCATTATCTTGCATCTCGCGCCTTTTTCAGGCATCTGTAGTACGACGCGGTTCTGCGGGTGCCGTTCCACCGGGAATTCCACTACTATGACTTGGGTTGACTGGCGATGATTTCAAACGTCCAAGAGGTGGCCATGCGAAGGGCAACGCAGCAATGTTGTCAGGAGAACTTTCAGTGAAGGCAAGTTGTCTTCCTTTCTCCCAAATTCCGCACACCACGCGCCTGTTTACCGACTTCCTGACATATCTCCCAAACGTTCAGCCGTTTTATCCCAGGTCGCCTCATTTCGGGGAATGGCTGAAAGAGGAAGCCGCAAAGATTTCCTACGATTCGGCCCGGCGCGAGCGCGTCACCGCAATCCTGGAGCGCCAGAACAAATCCTGGGATGCCTCTCCGCAAACGCTGGCCAATCTCGACCGCTTGCGCAAAGGTGCGGCGGCGATTGTTACCGGACAGCAGGTCGGCCTTTTCGGCGGCCCCATGTTTGCGATTTACAAGGCGCTCACTGCAGTCAAACTCGCGGAAGAGGCAACGGCGGCCGGAGTCGATGCTGTCCCTGTTTTTTGGCTGGCCACGTACGACCATGATCTTGCTGAGGTGAACCACGTTTCCATCCCCGCAGCAGACGGCGCAGCGCAGGTACTAACCACGTCCAGCCACGATGTTCCTGGGGCTCCCGTCAGCGCCGTACGTCTGGGGGACGAGATACTTCCTCTCGTCGAGGACGCGGTGAAACTGCTCGGCGATTCCGAGGCGACGCAGTTTCTGCGCGAATCCTATCGTCCTGGTGAATCTCTGGGGACGGCCTTCGCCCGTCTGTACGCCAAGGTCTTTGCGGAGTGGGGCGTGATTGTGCTTGATGCCTCCGATGGCGAACTCGACCGCATTGCGGAACCCATGTTTCGCACCGCCATCGAGCGTGCGGACGAACTTGACGCCGTTCTTCTGGCGCGTGGCGAGGCGCTGGAGGCAGCTGGCTACCACCAGCAGGTGAAGGTCACTTCCTCGTCGGTATTGCTCTTTACGGTGCGGCAGGGCGCACGCACGCCCATTCAACTTAGCCGCACTGGCGGCACCGCGGAATTCGTGATCGGTGCCGACTCCGCAGGAGAGAGGCTTTCGCAAGCCGAACTGATCGGCCGGATTACTTCCACTCCAGAACAATTCAGCCCGAATGTCCTGTTGCGTCCGATCATTCAGGATTATTTGCTGCCCACGCTTGCCTACACCGGAGGCGCTGCCGAGGCCGCTTATTTCGCGCAGGCCGGAGCGGTGTATGAAGCACTGCTGGGCCGCGTTACCCCCATCGTCCCGCGCTTTTCAGCCACCGTGGTGGAACCGAAGATGCAGCGGCTGCTCGATCGCCACGGCATCACGGTGCCAGATGTGTTCAGCGGTCCCGATGCGTTACGCCGCCAACTGGCGGAACGTGGACTGCCCGAGGATCTGCAAGCCGCCTTCGACGCTGCAAAGAAATCCCTGGACTCACACCTGTCCAACGTGAAAGAGAAGCTGGTGAAGCTCGACCGTACGCTAGTCGATGCCGCAGAAACCGCCCGCTCCAAGATTGAGTACCAACTGGAACGACTCCACGCCCAGGCCGCGCGCGCGGAAGCGCAAAAAAGCGAACTCGTAACACGCCACTCCGAAACCTTGAGTCAGGCGCTTTATCCAGATAAAAACTTGCAAGAACGCGGCGTGGGCGGCATTTACTTCCTGGCCCGCTATGGCCGCGAATTTCTGCACCAACTGCACGACGCCATCCAGCCCGATTGCCACAACCACCAGGTTCTGGAATTGTAGTGGCCGTCTCGATCTTCATTTCTGCTTCGTACCGATTCAATCTCCGCTCGCAACCGAGCATAATTCGCATCGCCGGGGGAACCGTGGCTCAGTTCGAGGATGTTCCCAGCGCGGCTGAGTACGGCGAGGTAAGCATCATCCGGTTCGTTGTAGTGCACAAACTTCTTGAGTTCTGCCTCGCCCTGCAGGATAGGAACAAAGTGATCCCGCTTGTTTTGCGGCACACCTTTTTTTATCCCGGAAATCACCACGCCCCGGAAGAGTCGTGGAACGTCTTCCAGCACCGGAAGTTGATAGAGCACAAAGTCCGGTCGTGTCCCGAAATCTGCCAGCCTGCCCATGCACTCGTCGGGGCTTTGGAAGCCTTGGTAAATCCAAAGACAAGGACAGCCACCTTGCCGGCGGCGGCATCGGGTAATACAACCATGGCCTGCAAAACTCTCCCCTTCGGTCTTTGGCATTTGCGGGACGCCTTGCGCTATCGACAACGTCAGGAAAGTGAGAAAACCAACGAAGCGAAAGAGCGCAAAGGAACGTCTCTCGAACGTATACATGGCGATTTCCCCGACTCGGCGAGCCATTTTTGCCATCATCTTATTTGCTCTCGCTGGTTGCCAGATAAGTTCCCAGCCCGATCATGATCGCGCCGGTCACGGTCCTCTGCCGCCGCCGGAAGGTTGCCGATGAGCGAATGCGCTCCCCGAGTGGCCCAGCGAGCGCGATCACAATCAAGTCTGCCGTTGTGTTCATCACCACCGAGATCGTACCCAGCGCCATGAACTGCAGGAAGACGTGTCCACCCCCGCGGTTCACGAACTGTGGAATGAAGGAGAGAAAAAATAGGGCAGTCTTGGGATTGAGAACTTCCGTGGCTACGCCCTGCCAAAGCGGGTTGCGGGCGGTCCCGACATCCCGCGGAATCGCATCCTCAGCGTTTGCCCGCTCGTTTCGTGCGTCAAGAATCATTCGCACTCCCAGAAAACACAGATAGGCTGCGCCAACATACTTCACCGTGGCGAAGGCCATTGCCGACTTCGCCAGAACAATTGACACGCCCAGCGCCGCCGCGAATACATGCGCCATGCCCCCGAGAAACGTGCCCAACGCCGACAACACTCCCTCGCGCTTTCCACCTGCCAGACTGCGGGCGAGGACATACAGCATTCCAGGGCCGGGTGCGACCGCCAGCAGCACGGCGGCTGTCAGGAAGAGAAGGAATCGGGTGGAATCGAACATGCTTTGTGAACCTCCGCCTTGATCTCAGCTATTGTTTGAGCCACTTCTCCAGACCGATCAGAGATTCGACGCGCGGAAGCTCCCGCTCGCGATACGCTCCGGCCACGTCGAACAGTACGGCCTGCATTCCCGCTTTGCGTGCGCCGACATAGTCGACGGAATAGACATCGCCCACGTACAGGCTCTCGGCGGCATCGGCCTTCATCTCGCGCAGCGCCGCCTCGAAGATTGCCGGATGCGGCTTCTCGTGCCCTACCTTCCCGGAGTCCGTGATGCTCCGAAAGCAATCCACAATCCCGCAGCGCCGCAGCACGGCGTCAATCCTGCCGTCGGCGTTGGAGATCACCGCAATTGCGTATTCCTGCCGAAGCCGTTCCAGCGCGTCGCGCGTGCCGGGCAGAATCTGATCCCAGTTGGCCGAATTCTGCGTATTCTCGACCAGCGTATCGCGTACGCCATCGTCCAGGGCGTTCATCCCTTGCAGCAGATACGTGTGGAAGGTCCACCAGAAACCGTGGTCAACCTTGCCCGCCATAAGGCCCTGATCAAATTCCTGCTTGGTGCGCCGCTCCAGCGCTTGCCAGGTTTCCAGCGTCGGATGGCGGTCTTCCGGCAGTGGCGCCAGCATGCGGGTGCGGTTCGGAAAGAGCAACGTATTCCCCACGTCGAAGAAGATGAAGCGGCGTTTTGCCATGGATCCATATTAAACAACGATCCAGTTCGGCGGCTGTGAACCAGTGAGTGTTTTTAGAATTTTCTCATCGTGAACAGGGATGGGGAAAAGATGTAATATCCAATGTCGGCCTCGGGGCGTGCTGACGCGTCTGTAGGGCCTTATTTCAACCGATGGCGCTACCTACTGCATTTTCGTGGATTGCGGGATTCACCCGGACCAGCCGGGCGGCGCTCACCATCTATTCGATTGCGCGCGTCTATGCTGGCGTGTTTTTCGGAGTAGCCGTTACTGTGCTTTACCGCGGTTCGCGGGAAGATGTTTACAACATTCTCTGGGCGGTCGTGTTCGGCTTTGCCACCCTCAACATTCTCAGCCTGGCCGCCAGGCGCCTCGAGCCTCGCCGCCGCGGATTGAGCTTCGGGGAACTGATGGCCGTCATGGTTGTCCTGTTGTCGGTCTTCCTGCTGGGATGGGAAATGCTGACCCTGTTCCACGTGTTTCCCATCAAGCTAAAGCACTGAAAGAACAGTTCTCAGTTCTCAGAGAGCCGGCGGGTGAGTTCCAGGCTGCTTTATGTTCGCCGCCGTGGCTTGAGCATTGAGAACGAGAGAACCCGGGATTGAGAACTGAGAACTAAGAACTGAGAACTGAAAACTGAGAACTGAGAACTGAGAACTGAGAACTGAGAACTGAGAACTGAGAACTGAGAACTGAGAACTGAGAACCGCATTCGTAGAAGCCCTGTTTTGCGGTATGATTCGCTCAAATGGCGAAGAATCCCCCTAATTTCGAAGTGACGTGTCCGTGCTGCAATGCGGTGCTTAAAATTGATACGGCGACGCGAGCCGTCATTGCTCACACTGCGGCCGTGAAGCCGAAAATGTTCAACGACATGGAAGCTGCGGCCAAGGCTATGCGAGAGCAGGACAGCCGCCGGGAGTCGATCTTCCAGCAATCGGTCGAAGCTCAGAAGAACGCCTCAGACCTGCTCGAGAAAAAGTTCCAGGAGGCCGTGAGGAAGGCGAAGGAGACGCCCGACACCGGCAAGCCGATTCGGGACTTCGATCTCGACTGATTTCTCCGCGCATGACTCGCCCGCTCTCTCGCCCGCTCCTGCTTGGTCACCGGGGCGCACGCGCCCTGAAGTCGATTCCGGAAAATACCTTGGCGTCGTTCGATCAGGCTCTGGCCGATGGCTGTGACGGCTTTGAATTTGACGTGCGCCTCACTGCCGACCAGAAAGCCGTAGTCTGCCATGATCCGCAAGCCGGCGGACTTGAGATCGCGCAAACTTCCGCGCATCACCTGCCTGCGCTGCCGCAACTGCACGAAGTTCTCGTCCGCTACCAGGACCGCGCGTTTCTCGACATCGAACTGAAAGTCTCCGGCTTGGAAAAAATCACGCTAGACCTGCTGCCGAAGCACCCACCACACCGCGGCTTTGTCATCTCTTCCTTTCTGCCCGAAGTGCTGCAGATGCTCCACGTCGGAGACTCCACTGTCCCGCTCGGCCTGATCTGCGAAACCAGCGATGAGTTGCGCCGCTGGAAGCTGCTCCCGATCGAATACCTCATCCCGCACCACAAGTTGGTCGATCGCGACCTGATCCGCCAGTTCAAAGCCGCAGCCAAAAAGATCCTCGTCTGGACCGTCAACCAACCGGAAGACATCCGGCGTTTTGGGGCCCTCGGTGTCGACGGCATCATCTCCGACGACACGGCCTTCCTATGCCGCGCGCTGTCGGCGTGAGCGCCACACGATCCACCCCAATCCGATTCCACTCTGCCTCCGCACTTCACCCAGAGCGGTCCCGGAACCGCCTGTGGAGGAAGCATGGAAATCGCAGTCTACGGGGTCGGCGTTGACAAGGACATGGCTACGTGCAGGGATGCGGCTCGAACCCTACGTAAGAGATCGGTTAAAGGCAAATCACGCCGATTGTCTTGGTCGGGCCGGTTTTTTTGTTGCGGGGATCACAACGCCGTCGACTTGCTGTTGATCTGCATGACGTCTTGCCCCGGTCCGACCCAAAGAAAGCGCCGCTGCCAGGACCCTTTGACCTTCATAAAGAAGGCGATCCCAAGGCCTACACCTTGCATGGGCCACTTCTGGTAGAGGGCAGCCCCAGAAGCCGTTTGAATCGCGGCGATCTGGGCGTCAACCGTTGCGCAGGGGTGACCGAGCGCCGGCGTGACGAGGTGGGCAAACCGGAAACCCGCGCCCTGGAACGCGGCGACGTAGCAGCCGGAAAACGGTCCCGTCGCTACCCACGTTGCATCGTTGACAATCTTCGAGTACGTGCCCCAGCCCTTGTCTCCATCCTTGCCCTTGCCGTTACCGAGATACGGGATCCACAGTCCCTCCCCGTCGTTCGCGGGTGTCAGTTTGAGTTCGCCGGTGCTTGCGGTGAAGTCGATCGACACCTTAACCTGGCGCTCCTGCACATCTGCTGCCGGGTCATCAATCGGCGGCGAGGGTATGTTCAGCGAAGGATGGTTGTACCCCTTGACCCACTTCACGGGCGAAAAGCCCGTGCCGAATTGGGCGTTTAACTGCTCTCCCGTTAATCCCATGGCAGACCTCGCATGTTTGAGTCCCGTAACACGGCGCCCTCGGCCGCCGTTACGTTGACTCGCGACGCGGGCCATTGTACTACTCGGCATCCACATCCATGACCACGTCCACTTGAGGGCGCCAGCAGAAAGACCCGACTGTTTACAGTCGGGCCTGCTTTTGCGTTAGAGTTGCATCTGAGAGTTTTGGTTTTCTTACTGCGCCCCGGCAGCAGCCGCGCTGCCTCCGCCCATCGCGTTCTTCGCCTCTTTAATCCCCGACTGGATGAGCTGTTCCCAGTCCAGATGCGGAATCGGAGAAGCCGCTGCAGCCTGATAGATCGCCAGCGCATCCTGCGGCCGGTTCAATTTTTTCAGGCAGAGTCTCGCCGCGCTGAGTTGGGCCGTCAGCGCTTGCCGGTCGGTGGGGTACGTTTGGGCGAGCTGCTGATACTCCGCGAAAGCGCGCTCGAAGTCCTGTATTTCTTCGGCGCCCTTGCAGAGTTCCAGCCAGGTCGCGGCCGGCATCTTGCTTCCACCGGAATCGGTAAACTCCGCATAATCCTGAAATGCGGCTTCGACTTCGTGCGACCTTAGATGTAGTGCACAGGTCTTGACGGTTGCGTCGAGGTAATCCTTCGTATTGTTTTGGCGCGTATATATCTGCCGCAGCAGGTTCGAGGCGTCGAGCGAGTTGGGCTTCGCCGCAACGTAATTTGTCAAAAGCGCCAGCGCTTCCGCGAGTTGGCCGTGTTCCATCATGCCGCTGGCCTGTTCGAGTTCCGGATCATTCGTCCAGCCGAGTTTTTCCTCAATCGCCTTGTTGGCCTTTTGCTCCAGGCCGGAATGCTGGATGGCCACGGCGGCCAGCGCTCCAAACAAAAATCCGCCCACGTGCGCCCAGTGCGCGACGCCGCCCGACGATCCGGACAACGATCCGTAGAAGATTTCACTGAACAGCCAGAGCGGCAGCAGCCAGTAGGCCGAGGCTTTGAAGCGATACAACTTGAAGAAGAACAACCACGCCATCTCAATCTTCATCTTCGGGAAGCGCACCAGGAACGCTCCCATCAACGCCGCCACCGCGCCCGACGCGCCCAGGGTTGGCGTGATGCTCCCCGGATTCGACCACGCCCAAAACTGCAGGGCGGCCGCACCCGCGATCAGATAAAAGACCGAGTACACCCAGCGTCCCCAGACGTCCTCGAGCACAAATCCGGCGAGCCACAGAAACCACATGTTGCCAATCAAATGGAGCCATCCGCCGCGCAGGAAATTCGCCGTGAGATAGCTGATGGGCCGGGGGTGCGCCGGAACGAAGGCGTACTGCTCGGTAATCGATGACTTCGACAGGTTCACGAATTGGGCATTGAGCGAATCCATTTCAACCTGCAGCCTCGACGTATCCTCGCTCATTTTGATCTTGGCGTCGTAGGCGTCGATGATGTCGCGATTTGGATTTTGGACCTGCTTCCACTGCTCGGGATGGCTCTGCTTGAATCCATCGACCAGAACGTGCGACTCGGGCTGCATCTTCAACTCGGGATGCAGGGCCGCCAGGATCAGGATGTGAGATTTCACTTCGCCCAGTTGCGGCGCCTCATCGTCAATCGCCGACATCGTAAAGAGGAAAACCGCTACGTTGATGGCGATCAATGCGAGAGTGACCATCGGCCAGCGCCGGGCCGTCATATTCTCGTGCTTGATGGGAACCAACATCGGACTGCGCCCTCCGCTCGAATCCCGACACACCTCGCGCCAGTGTAGGTTCGCAAGAGGTCTATTCCCAGATGACACAAGGTCGTGACCCATCTTCAGTAACCAGTCCTTCGTTTCTATGGGAGTCATCCTGACCGAAGCCGTTTTTCAGGCGGAGGGAAGGATCTCGCGCGCAGTGCATCGGCAACTATCCGCGCGAGATCCCTCGCCCGGCTGAAAAACGCCGGCCTTCGGGATGACGCCTCCAAAATGAAGTGAAAAAGTCTAAACGGCACTGAGATATACTTCCGAAACATTTACTTTCTTCCAGATTGGGGACTGCCTCTGCATGGCTGTCGGCGTTCGCACTCAGGACCTGCGCAAGGTCTATAACTCCGCTCCGCCATTAGGCGCTGCCGGAGGTTTTATTGCGCGCGCCGATGCGAAAGGCGGGAAACAGGCGAAGTCCGAAATTCCCGCCCTCGACGGACTTTCGCTGGAAGTTCTTTCGGGAGAAATTTTCGGCCTTCTTGGACCCAACGGCGCAGGCAAGTCCACCACCGTCGGAGTCCTAACCACCCGAGTGCGGCCAACGTCCGGCCAAGCCTGGATTGGCGAGCACGACGTGTGGAAAGAACAGGCCCGGGTCAAGCACCTGATTGGCGTTGTGCCGCAGCGTGCTAATTTGGATTTCTCTTTGACCGCCAGGGAGATTCTCGTTTTTCACGGCGCCTATTTCGGAATCGGATCCAAGCAAAGAAATGAACGCGCCGACGCGTTGCTGGAGAAGTTCAAACTTACCGAACGCGGCAACCAGATGGTGCGCGGGTTCTCGGGAGGGATGATGCAGCGGCTTTCCATCGCCCGCGCCATGATGCACGATCCGCAAGTTCTGTTTCTCGACGAGCCGAGCGCCGGGCTAGATCCTCAAACCCGGATTCTGTTGTGGGAAATCATTCGCGAATACCACCAGGCGGGGAAGACCGTGCTGCTGACCACCCACAACATGGAGGAGGCGGACGCACTGTGCCAGCGCCTGGCCATTGTTGATCACGGCCATGTGATTGCTGTCGGTACGCCGAAAGAGTTGAAGGCATCGATCCCCGGAGGATTCCTGCTACGCCTTCGTTTCGGGAAACAGACCCCGGAATTGCTCCAGCGGTTACAGTTGCTGGCAGGAGTTCGCGAAGTGCGCGCTGCCGACGGAACGGGCGCTGACGTCTATGCCGACCGGGGCGGCTCGCTCATTCCTGAGATCGCGACCCTGGCTGCAAATTCCGGCGCCGAACTGTCCGACGTTCACGTTTCTGAACCGAGTCTGGAAAATCTTTTCCTGCACCATACTGGAAGGAGCCTGCGCGATTGAACTGGAAAACGTTTGGCGCGATGCTGGCGCGCGACGCTCACGTAGCGCGGCGGAACGCGATTCAACTTTTGATGCAGACCTTCCTGCAGCCCTTGCTGTTTGTCTTCATCTTCGGCAAGGTGATGGTGGGCAGCGGGTATATGCCCGAGGCGTACAAGAGCCTTCTGCTCCCTGGCATCATCGCAATCAGCATGACCTTCACCGGGGTTTGGGCGGTAGCCATGCCGCTCATCGCCGAGTTTCAATGGACACGCGAAATCGAAGATCGCCTGCTCGCCCCCATCAGCGTCGGCTGGATTGCGATCGAGAAGGTGATCGCCGGAATGCTGCAAGCGCTGGTGGCGGGCCTGATTGTGCTCCCTCTAGCATGGCTCGTGCTTCGACCGGGCATTGAGATCAGCATTGGCACACCCCTGACCTTCGCTGTGATCATTGGCCTGGTAGCGGGCTTTTCCGCCTGCGGGGGACTGGCTTTGGGATGCAGCATCAATCAGCAGCATATTGGGCTGATGTTCAGCATGGTAATGACGCCCATGATCTTTTTTGGGTGCACGTACTATCCCTGGAGCGCTCTAAAGAACTTCCCGATCCTGCGTCCTTATCAACCCGCTGGTGTATGCCAGCGAAGGACTGCGCGCCACCTTGGCTCCGCAGTTCCAGCATTTATCAATAATCGCCGTGCTTGTTGCGCTGCTTTTCTTTGACGTGCTGCTGCTGGTTGTGGGACTGCGGCAGTTCGAGAAGAAGGCGGTGAGTTAGTCGGCGGCAGCTTCCAGAGCGGAAGTGCCGCGGGATGGCTTCTTCAGGAACGCGGTGCGCTCCGTTTCAAACGATTCCAGATTCGATCCCAAGTCCTGCTCCTTCCAGCCCAGCACGGCTCCAATGCGCAACGCCGCCTCCCGGCTGCAGGATTCCGACCAGCACGCTCCCAGCGCCACCGGGATCCGGCGCAGCAGCACGTCGCCCAAGGTGACAGCAAACTCTTTGCGGTATGCCTCGACCACTTCGGCCACGATGTGCGAAGTATGCGGACAGATCGGCGCCCGCAGTTCCGCACTCACCAGCGCCATCCGGGCAATGTCCATGGCACGCGGGCCGTGCCACTCCATCATGCCGCGGGCGGTTTCTTCGCTCACCGATCCGGCTCGGGCGACGTTCGAGAACTTCCTGGTCCAGCATGGGATCAAGCGAACTGCCCGTCCCCATCGCAACCAGGGCCGGCTCTTGGACGGCGATGCCGATTTTTCGAGCACACTCCCGTGCCAGGGAAGCCGCCGTGGTCAATTTGCCGCCAATCACGGAAATCAGCCGCGCCGCACCCTCCGGCGTGTGGTCGTGCAGGAGATGACGCCGCGTCACGGCCGACGCCATATTGCCGGGAGAGTTGGGTAGAGGACGCACTCCGGCAAACGCATATTTGATGTCGTGTGGCGAAATCTTCGCCTTCGGGAATAGCTTCGCCACGGTGCGCAAGAGGTATTCGATTTCTTCGTTGGAGGGCGCAGTTCTCCCGGGGTCACCGGTGTCGGGGACTTCGGTGGTGCCCACCAGCACCTGCTCATTCCAAGGCACAACGAAAACCGGACGGCCATCCGCAGCCTCGGTGTACAGCGCCGCGCTGGGTGCGCCCGAAAACCGCGGCAGAACAATGTGCGAGCCACGCACACCGCCCAGCATGGGCTTGCTGGTGCGGACTGCGGAACGCTGGCAAATGCGGTCGGCCCACGGACCGGTGCAATTCAAGATCCAGCCGGCATCGACGCGCTCATCTTTTCCGGAGATACGGTCTCGCAGGAGCACACCTTGGGCCCGGCCGTTCGCCACATTCACCGCCAGCACTTCACAATGATTGCGGACGACTGCTCCCGCCTCGGTCGCTTCCAGCATCCACTCGGCGACCAGGCGCTCGGGAAACTCGCACTGCGCATCTTCGTAATTGAAGATCGACCACTGATGGCCCGCGTCCAGCGCGCGTTCCACCCTCTTCAGTTCCATCTCGCTCAAGGTGCTGGATTTCTTCCCAGCGAATCGCTGGTAGAGCCACAGCCCCGCGCGTACTTTCATGGCGCCGCGCTGACTCTGTTCGTTGAGCAGAAACAGAAAGTGCACGGGATGGACCAGGTGCGATCGTTCGCGCAGCAGGCGCTCGCGCTCACGCACCGACTCCCGCACTAAGCCCAGTTCTCCGTGCTCCAAGTAGCGCAGGCCGCCGTGAATAATCCGGGTTGACCGGCTGGTCACGCCCGAGGCAAAATCGTTTTGCTCGACCAGAAGCGTGCGTTTGCCGGCGCGGGCGCACTCGCGCGCCACGGCCACGCCGTTAATGCCGCCACCGATGACCACCACGTGGAAATGCTGCCCATCCACAGACGGTCGAGGTTTAACGGATAAACTCATGTATTTAATATAGATGCGAGAATGCCGGACTTTTGCGGGATTCCACGCCCTGAAGGACACTCCCACTTGTTCTGATTTTGCGCCCAAATCGCAAAAAAATGAAGGTCACGATAGTCCAGCTGAGCCCTAGGCCGATTCCGACGAATCTTCGCAAGAAACAGTGCCGAAAGTAACCTGGGCTCGATCTGTTTCGCCTACGTCCCGGCGGCCGTCGCAGGGACGTCTCGCTTATGCACTGCGAGGGCAAGGTGCCCTCGCGACAGCCGGCAAAGCCGGCCCTGAGCAAGCGAAGCGCGCCGAAGGGGTGGCGGCGCTACATTGCCTCCTGCCTCGGCAGTCATTTACATTGGTTGCCGGAATGTCCACGACAGGAGAACGTTTCGAGCGAGCGGTCGCCATTATGGAGCGCCTGCGCGCCCCCGGGGGCTGCCCCTGGGACCGGGAACAGACTTTCGATTCCATCAAACCCTACACTCTGGAAGAAACCTACGAAGTCCTCGAAGCCATCGACAATCGCGACTGGCCTGAACTCGCCGGCGAGCTCGGCGACCTGCTCCTGCAGGTGCTCTTCTATGCCGAGATGGCGAAGGAGCAATCCTCGTTTTCCATCGACGACGTCCTCGACCGCCTCTCCGCCAAGCTCATCAACCGCCATCCGCATGTCTTCGGGGACGTGAAGGCGGACACCTCCGCCGAAGTCAAGCGCAACTGGGAGGCTCTCAAAGTCGAAGAGAGAAAGCAGCGTCAAAACAACGGCGCGGAAGGGAACAGCGCTCCGGCGTCGAAAAAAGACGAAAAGCACTCCATCCTAGCCGGAGTCTCCTCGGCGATGCCTTCGCTGCTCGAAGCCTACAAGCTCAGCTCGCGCGCCGCACAGGCCGGGTTCGATTGGCCCGACATCGAAAGCTTGTTCGACAAGTTGAACGAAGAGACCCGCGAACTCCGCGAGCAGCTGCAAGAATTTCCGGCGCCCGGTCCGCGCCCCCAAGGTCGCGGCATGGCCGGATCAGGACGAACGCCCATCCCCGAAGACCTTCAAGCGAGACTTGAAGGTGAAGTCGGCGATCTCTTTTTCGTTCTCGTCAATATCGCGCGCTACCTCTCGATCGATCCCGAATCAGCCCTGCGCAAAACGAACCGAAAGTTCAAGCGCCGCTTTCAGTGGATGGAAGCCCGCCTCCGCGACTCCGGCCGCACCGCCGATGAGGCTCCGATGGAAGAATTGGAGTCCCTCTGGCAGCAAGCCAAGAGCGAGGAGGGTCGTGGTGCGTAAAGCTCAAGCCGGGCGTCATCCCGAAGCCCCGCGTTTTCACCAGCGGGGCGAGGGATCTCGCGCGAGTCATCGCTGCGCGGTGGCCAGGTGTCAGTTTCTGCACGCGAGATCCCTCGCGCGGCTGAAAACCGTCGCGCTTCGGGATGACGCCATCCTGAGAGGCCCAAACGTTGCACCGCAAGACCAACGCGAGGAGAAGCCAGCGTGACCGCCGACTCCATCGTCCTGCGCCGTTGTCATGGCATCGAAGAATTCCGCGCATGCGTCGCTTTGCAGAAGGAAGTCTGGAATTTCAGCGATGCCGAACTGGTGCCGCTGCGCATGTTCGTCGTCGCCGACAAGGTTGGTGGCCAGGTGATGGGCGCCTTCGACGGGGATGTCATGGTAGGCTTCGCGCTCTCCGTTCCCGGCACGCGCACCGGCCACGTCTACCTGCACTCGCACATGCTGGCCGTGCGCAAGGACCATCGCAACGGCGGCCTCGGACGCCGCCTGAAGCTGATGCAGCGCGAAGACGCGCTTGCCCGCGGCATCGAACTGATCGAGTGGACCTTCGATCCCCTGGAAATCAAGAACGCCTATCTCAATATCGAAAAGCTTGGCGCCATCGCTCGCCGCTATAACATCAACCAGTACGGCATCACGTCGTCGCCGCTGCAGGGAGGACTGCCGAGCGACCGCCTGATCGCCGAATGGTGGCTGAAGTCGAAGCGGGTCGAAACGCTGCTGGCCCAGGGGAAGAATCCACCAGTCGTCAGCGAGTCGAGCATCATGGTGCCCGTGCAGATATACGACTGGAAAGCTGCGCCCGAAACGCGCCGCAAGGCCCAGCAAGTGCAGGAGCGCAATCGCGAGCAGTTTCTGCGCGCTTTCTCCCACGGGCTCGCCGTGCTGGGCTATGAGCGCGACACCGAAGGCAACGGCAAATTCCTCCTGGGACACTGGGATGAAAAATGGTCGTATGCATCGGAAGCTTGATCACAGCGGGGCACAGAGGCACGGAGGAAACAAGTCGACTTGTTTGCCTTTCTCCGTGTCTCCGTGCCTCCGTGGTAAATGAAGGCAGTTCTCTCACATGAAGATTGAAGCCATTACACTCCGCGAGATTCACATGCCGCTCGTCCACTTCTTCGAGACGAGCTTTGGCCGTACCTACAGCCGCCGCATTCTGCTGGTCACAGTCCACACCGAAGGTGTCGACGGCTGGGGCGAATGCGTTGCCGGAGAAGACCCCTTCTACAGCAGCGAATGGATCGAAAGCTCCTGGCCCACGCTGACGAAGTATCTGATCCCCGCACTCCTGGGGAAGCGTATCGAATCCGCCCGCGATTGCCCGGCACTTTTCGCCAAGGTGCGAGCCCACCGCATGTCCAAAGCGGCGCTCGAAAATGCTCTGTGGGACGCCGAAGCCGCGCAGAAGCAGCAGCCGCTGTGGAAGTTGCTGGGCGGGACGCGTCGGGAGATTCCCTGCGGCGTTTCCATCGGCATCCAGGATTCGGTCGAGCAGTTGCTGGAAAAAATTCAGATCGAACTGGCCGCGGGCTACCGCCGCATCAAGGTCAAAGTCAAGCCGGGCTGGGACGTGAACGTGCTCGAACGCATCCGCTCGCGCTGGGCCGACATCACCTTGAGTTGCGACGCAAATTCCGCGTACACCCTCGATCAGGTCGAGCACCTGCGCAAGTTCGATCAGTTCAATCTTCTGATGATCGAGCAGCCGCTATGGAACGACGACATCTACTATCACGCGCGCCTGCAGAAAGAACTGCGCACCTCGATTTGCCTGGACGAGTCGATCGTCAACGCACGCAGCGCCGCCTTCGCCGTCGAAACCGGCGCCTGCCGAATCATCAACATCAAGGTCGGCCGCGTCGGCGGATTTTCCGAAGCGTTGAAAATTCATGACGTCTGCCAAGCGCACAAAATTCCTGTCTGGTGCGGCGGAATGCTCGAAACCGGCATCGGACGCGCCCACAATATTGCTCTCTCCACCCTGGAAGACTTTCACTTGCCGGGCGACGTTTCCGCCTCAAAACGCTATTGGAAAGAAGACATCATCGACCCTGAAGTGAAAGTCTCGCCCCAGGGGATGATCGCAATTAGCGACCAGCCCGGAACCGGCTATCGCGTCAAATCGGATTTCATTGAAAAGCTCACGGTGCGAAAAGAAACCCTGCGAGCGTGAGATCGAGTAACCGTGCGTTGTTGGGGCGAGAGAACAAACAACCTGGGAATCTGGTCACGGCATGGGAGGATGTGCTTTCGAAGTAACGGTTTCCGAATAAAGCACTTCGCATCAATTACGTTCAGCCTTCTTGATTTCAGAATCCTCGCTCGCGTGGATGTTGTGTGCCAGTTTCTCCTGCTCGGTCTTCAACATCTGCACCCCCTGAGCAAATGTCAGATTGTCCGGCATCTTTCGGAAGTCGCTCAAGACTTCGTCGGAGATCATGCTGAGGCCCTTGAACAGCAGGATCTTGCCGGTTATCTTCAGGCTCATCTCGGTGATGCCCCACGCTCCGTCGCCTAACCCCAAATCGCCCTGCTGCACGCGGACGTGTCCGCTCTTGTCGAGATGCCCGATAATCCCCCATCCGAAACTGACGTCCCGGAACAGCGTACCGTCGATCTTGGCGATACGCCGGGCTGCCGGGTCGATCAGCAGTTCCCCTCGCATGCCCTCCAGGGCCTGTTCCACCCGTGACGGTGGCGTGTACGCCGGATTGGGGCTGAACCGCAGTTTCACCAGTTTGTCACCGGCCTCGCCCGTTCCTGCCTCGCCGTCCTCCGTTCCGGCGTACTCGTAGCGGAACGCGTCCGGCAGTGCTTTCACGATCCGCAGCGTCCGCTCTTCATCTTCTTTTTCGCGCGCCCGTTTCTTGCGAAGCTGCTCGGGATTGTTCATCAGCCACGCCAGATGATTCGTTTCTGCCTTCTGCTGTTGCACATTCAGCGGCTGATCGTTGATGGCGATCATCATCGCGGCCAGGGCGTCTTTGGTTTCCACATAGAGCCGGGTCTGCGACCCCTTTGGAGTTTGCCGGCGTGAGCGGAACATATGCAGACCCTCAGGATGATTCGCCGCCGCGACTTCATTCGCCACCGTGGCTCGCACCAGTTCGTTCGGCGACATCTCGGGCGTTTTCGAATCTTGGCCCCAGAGTGCGGTGGTGGCCGCAGTTAAAGCAAAAATCGCACCGGCTCTCACTAGACGCGTTGCCCTTCGTCTTTGCTCCGCCCAGCTCATCTCTTAATTTTAGTGTAGCAATCCATCCACTGGGTTGCAGTGTGTTATCCCGGCTATCGTTCAGCTTGTCTTTTAGGTGCCGAACGAAGTATCTCTCTTGCCGCACACTCTGATAGTTGGGTATAGTCGAAAGAAGCGGCGCGGTCGTCCCGGTACCTGCTTCCCAGATATTTTGGTATTGCAGCATCCCGCATCCTGAAGGAGAACACTCATGAGTGCTCCGTTGTCGGCAGATTTGGCGCAGATTGGCAAATCAGTAGTAATAAAAGGCGAATTGTCGGGCAGCGAAGACCTGTACGTTGACGGTCAGGTCGAGGGAAGCATTTCCCTCAAAAACCATAGTTTGACCGTCGGCCCCAACGGCCAGGTCAAGGCCTCGGTTGAGGCTAAGGGAGTGGTCGTGCAAGGCAAGCTCGAAGGCAACGTACAGGCCAGCGACCGCGTCGATTTGCGCAAGTCCGCGGTGGTGACCGGCGATATTTCCACCCAGCGGATTTCAATCGAGGAAGGCGCCTACCTGAAGGGTAAGATTGACATTCAGGGTAAAGCGGAAAAAGCGGCTGGAAAGTAACTATGGGCCAGCCCGCGTGATGGGTTAAAGTGTTGGGTTCAGAGGTTGATTCAAAGTCGTGGGGTATCAGTCGCCTCGGGCAAGGCGACGTATTGGTCTGATGGCATCAGTTACCCAGAATTTCATGAAGCTTTTTCGCGGCTCTTCGGGCGGGACAGAGGCGACCACACCACAAGCCGCCCAAAAACTGACCCGCCGTTCCAGCAGTCTTGGCGAACTCTCCCGCCTGTGGGAATCCGAAATTCCGCTGTGCATTCTCGATCTCGGTTCCACGTCGGCGTCGAACATCCGGTTCTTTACCGAACGCAGCCACAAGATTTACAGTGAAGATCTTCTGGTGGCTTCCACCGATCCGAATCTTGCCACCAAAGATGAACAGGGGAATCGAATCCTCGACAGTCGGCGATTCCTCGCCGACAACCTGGTTTATCCCGCGGCGCATTTCGACATTGTGCTGTGCTGGAATTTGCCCGACTATCTGGACGAGAGTCTCGTGCGTCCAGTCATGGGACGCTTGTGGTCGGTGCTGAAGCCGGGCGGAATGATGTTGGCGTTTTTTCACACCAAAGATGCGGGGCCGGATTCGCCGTGCTACCGCTTCCACATCGTCGGAAAAGATACGCTCGAAATGCAGCCCATCGTCCTGCGCCGCGAAACACGACGCGGACCCACGGGAGCTATCCATACCGCCATTAGCGACGGTTTCCGCCTGCAGCGCGTCTTCAACAACCGCCACATCGAAAGTCTCTTCCGCGACTTTGCCTCCATCAAATTCTTCCTGGCTCGCGACAACATGAGAGAAGTGCTGGTTGTTCGGTGACGCGGGAATTGATGGTTTTTGATTGAAGAACTAAGACTTGCTGCTCGGTGTTCAATCAGCAATCGGAAATCATCAATTGCTTGTCTTCCACACAATCACCCCCATGCGAAACAGAAAATGCCGTGAGATCTCGACCCGCGGTGCGGGCTTGGCGCCCGAGGAAAGAATCCGCCGCATCTCCTCCGGAACGTAGGCTCGGCGTACCGACGCCAGGCCGTCTACCCGTGAAACATAGCTCCGCATCAGCGGAAAACCCGCGTAGACCAGCGCCAGATGCATGGGATGCCGTATCAGATCATTGATTAAGACGGCGCAGCGGCTCACGCGCCTCGCCTCGCCTTCAAAGCGTGCCAGGTCGGCGGGCTCCAGGTGATGCGCGAACAGGCTGCAACTCACCAGATCGAAACTATTGTCCTGAAACGGAAGCGCGAGAGCATCCGCGACCACCGCGCGGTTTCCGCGCAGCAGATGGTTACGAAAGCGATCGAGGTCGGTGACATCCAGCGTGATTCCTTGACGCGTCAGTTGCTGCGCCGCGAGTCTCGGCACCTCGCCAAATCCAGCGGCCACTTCTAGCAGGGAGAAAGTTTTATTTCCGCTCGCGGCCGCGACCCGCTCGATCAATCGGCGTGTGGTGGCGACGCCGCCGAACCAACGGTTGATGCGGCACAGATCCCGTAGCGAAGTTTCCACCTGGACTGGCGGGCAGGTGTCGGAATCGAGGATTTCCTGTTGGTTGATCCGCTGCATGGTGAGATTAGAACCTGTCAAGGGTAGACTGCCCGACGCTCAGCGTTGTCAACAGAGTGTCAATCGCACAGTGTGATTGAGTTCCCCAGGGAAATGCGACGATGATGCGCGGCGCCTTAGACTTCGGCCAGTTCCTCTTCCAGCAATTGCTTGTTATACAGGTCGCAGTAGTAGCCATTCAAGGCCAGCAGTTCGTCGTGGGTACCGAGTTCGACGATGCGTCCGCCATGCAGTACGGCGATGCGGTCGGCATTGCGCACGGTGGAGACGCGGTGCGAGATGAAGATGGTAGTGCGGCCGCGCATCACGTCGCGCAGGTGATTGAGAATCTTGTCTTCGGTATGCGTGTCGACACTCGAAAGCGCGTCGTCGAGAATCAGAATCTTGGGATTGCGGATCAAGGCGCGCGCAATCGCCGTGCGTTGCTTCTGGCCGCCGGAGAGCGTGATGCCGCGTTCTCCGACCATTGTGTCGTAGCCTTCGGGGAAGGTCTCGATGTCGGCTGCAATGTTCGCCGCGTCGGCCGCATTGTGGATCTCCTGGTCCGAGGCCGAGTCCACGCCTAACGCGATGTTCTCGCGGATGCGGTCGCTGAAGAGGAAAGTTTCCTGCGGCACGAATCCAATATTTCTGCGCAACGATGCCACCAGATATTCACGAGTCGGGCGTCCGTCGATCAGGACCATGCCTGGCTCCGCGTCGTAAATGCGCGGGATCAGGCTCACCAGCGTTGTCTTCCCCGAGCCTGTCGGGCCCACAATCGCCAGACTGCTGCCCGCGGGCACGCGCAAGTTCACATCATGCAGAACCTGGTTGCCTTCGTAGCGGAAGTTAAGCCCACGCAACTCGATCTCGCCTGCGATCTCGTGGTCTTGCGCGCCGGGCGCATCCTGAATCTCGGGCTGCTCGTGCATGATTTCGTTGATGCGAATCAATGACGCAGTGCCGCGCTGGAAGATGTTGATGACCCAACCGAGCGCGATGATCGGCCAAGTGAGTTGCATCATGTAGGTGCTGAAGGAGACAAACTGTCCAACGCTCATCGAGCCGGAGAGAGACAGCGTGGTCGTGATTGCAGGATGCGAGTTCCCGAGATTCGACACCAACGTTACATGCGAGAGACCGTGAATGACTTCGCGTCCGCCGAGCCACAACACGAGGACCACGGCGCAGCCCAGCATGAGTTCCAGCGTGGGCCAGAGCATGCCCATGAGGCGCACCAGGCGCAGGCTGCGGCGGATGTATTCCTGGTTCTCGGTTTCGAAGGCTCGAATCTCCGCTTCTTCCTGCACGTAGGCGCGGACCAGACGAGCGCCGGAGAAGTTCTCCTGCGCGCGTGCGGAAATGTCGGAGAACATGGCCTGAATTCTCTCGAAGCGCTCGTGAATCCGCCGACCGAAGGTCTGGATCACGATGCTCACCGCAGGCAGAGGCAGGAATGTGTAAAGCGTCAGCCAGGGACTGATGGAGATCATGAAGGCCAGCGCGCCGGCGGTGTAGACGATGGTATTGGCCGAATACATGATCGCGGGGCCGAGCAGCATACGGACCGCGTTGAGGTCGTTGGTGGCGCGCGCCATGATGTCGCCGGTGCGATGGCGCTGGTAGTAGGAGTAGGAAAGGATTTCCAGGCGCGCGAACAGATCGTTGCGCAGGTCGAATTCTATGTCGCGCGAGATGCCGATCACGATCCAGCGCGTGAGGAACTGGAAGATCCCCTTGCTCACGGCGATCGCAAGCAACATCGCGGCGTAGAGCAATAGCTTGTGGCGGGTTACGCCTTCGTGCAGATCGTCGGCGGCCTTTCCGAGCACCAGTGGAAACAGGATCCAGATGCCGTTGGTGAGGAAGACGCAGAGCGTGCCCGCGGCGTAACCCCAGCGGTAGCGTTTCAGATACGGCAGCAGCGGGCGCAAACTCTTCGGCAGCATGCAGATTCAGTAGATGAAATTCTAGCAGGGGTCCAGGTTTTCGGGACTCGTTGGCTGTGCGACGCAGGCGGCGCCTGATGTCATCCAATTCGTCCTTTGCGCCGCCTTGCGCTGTGGAAATCTATCCGAAAAAAGTTTGGCTACGATGCTGTGTAAGGGGTTTGGAGCCAGGGCCAATTCGGGAAAATTTTCGGGTTCAGTCGGTACCCCCCCTCCCCCATACCTCTGAATGTCTTGACTGACGCGGGTTTTGCAAAAATGCTTTGCAAAATCTTGAGCCCCTAGGATTTAGAGGTCAAGATCTTGAGAACAAAGGAGTTAGAGCCTTGTTCGCCGGTTCTGCGTATACCGCCTCCGCCTTGACGATGATCTGCTTTCTGAATCTGGGGGTCAAGGTTGGATGTCACAACGGCGGTGAGGAAAACCTGAGATCGAATCTCTGTCGCGCTTTATCTGTCGAGCAGAGCCGACCGTCCCGTGCTCAGGACGTCCCGGAAAGCATCGGAATAGCCAGCCCTGAGAACCTCCGGGATCGCGTCAAACAGGTCAGAGCAGAAGCGAGTAGGTCGAAGAAGAAAGTGAATTGCTGACGAATCAGCGTTTACCTCACGACCCAGTTGTTGGTGTAAAGGCGATGCTTCACCAGTTGAGAGAATTTCCAACGGGTGGAGGCTCGGATAGTTCCGGATGGCCGACGGCCCGGAAGTATGATAGGTCAAGGAGTAGGGAGCCGTGACCACGCGTCAACCCAAGCTTCACAAACCCAAGGTTCACACGCAACTCGGCCGAGCCGCCGTCCAGATCTTTGCCGCCAATGATCGCATGAACCAGGTTCTTATCGAACATCTTGACCCTACCGCCTGGAGAGCCAAACCGCCCGGCAAGGCCCGCACCATTGCGGCGATCTTCACGCACATGCACAATGTCCGCTGCAAATGGGTCCGGCTTACGGCTCCGCACCTGAAAGTTCCACCACAGCTCAACCGCGCGCGCTGCACGCCGCAGCAGGCCCGCGCGGGATTAGCCGAGAGCGCCGGTCGCTGCGCGGAGATGCTCACGGAAGCACTCGGCGGTCGTGGAGGCCGCGTCGAGAAGTTTCGCAGAGACGGCTGGGCTCGGCCTTGGCCGGTTGGCCTGGAAATGCTGTGCTACATGCTTTCTCACGAAGCCCACCATCGCGGGCAGGTGTGTATGCTGGCGCATCAGCTCGGATTCCCGTTGCCGATTAAGGTGACGTTCCGGCCTCTGGAATTGGGAAAAGCTGTGGAAAGAGTGCGGGTCGCCTGGCGGCCCCGGCGGAGATTCTTAAGGAAGCGCTCAAGGGCACAGGCCGGAACAATGTCGCTACACAGTTTTAGTTGAGCACCGTCACCGCACGCATAATGCGCGACAGCGTCCGTTCTTCGCCTATCCTGCACTCCCAGACACGCAGGACGCTCCACCCATCCTTCCGCAGTTTCCGAGAGACCCGTGCATCTCTTCGGCGATTGGATACGATTTTTGGCTTCCAGAATTTCGTGTTGCTTTTCGACGGGCGGTCGCAGCGTGGACATCCGTGCCAGAAGCATCCATCAATGAATAAGGCGACCTTAACTTTCGGCCATGCGAAGTCCGGTTTCCCGGCGACTGGCCACTGCTTCCTGTAACCGCGTATTCCGCGAAGTCTGAGGAACTTCTCCATCTTGCGCTCGGTCGTTCCTCCCGACGTGCGGACGGACGCCATGATTTTGGACCGAACTTCTCGTGTGACCCTGTCCATTGCAGTCGCGACTAACGAGTCGCGTAAGATTTCAAATCCTCGGGTTGGATGGAATCTGCCGGAACGAGTTGATAGTGCCGCTCCTCTGCGATTTTAACTTCCTCTCCTCTCATTACAAGCTCGAAGAGGGCGATTACGTCATCGACCATAAACTGAGCGGAGACAGGCCGACATGTCAGAGTAGGAAATTTCTGACGGCAACAAGCGACATCTTGCGAGGTTTGAATCGTTCCCAGTTTATCCTTGCCACTCTTAGCTTGAACGGGTACGACAAATTGCTGGCCGTTTCTGTTGACACCAACATACACTTCGTCGATTTCAATCTGCCCTATATCGGGAACCGTGGTGCGAAGATGGCTCTGAAGCGAGTACGTCGTGATTCCGAGGAAGATGTCTACCAATCGGTTGTACCGAACCTTGGCGAGAAGCGCCTGTTCGTCACTCAGGGCATTCGCTGCGATGATTTCGGGCGTTGCGTCAGGTATTTTGATGGCCAGAAGTTCGGAATTTGGGATGATGCGACTGACTCGGGCGAGTTTGAATCGGTATCGAGAGCGACCAGCGGGTTCAATTATCCACTCTTTACCCGCCGTCGCAGTCTTCACGATGTCATCCGGCAGAGCAGTTCGATAGCGAAACGAATAGATTACGTCGCCGAGATTGTCGGGCAGCTTTATGCCGAGCTTCTTCGCGTTGCGGTTGAGTTCGTTTCGCTCGAACTCGAAGTCATTCATTCCCTTCTTGAAATGGTCATGGAATATCCGGCTGATTAAAGCTTGGTAGCGGTTCGGTTTTGACTCAGGCATAGGCGAGTTCGAGATTCCGCTTCCTCGGTGGGACGACATCCGACGGTACGCCGTAGCGTTCCGCTGCCTCTGACATGCTCAACGACAGCAAGGCTGGGTCGCCGAGTTGGGGAATCGTATTCGTAACGCTCGGCCTCAACGCTTTCGGCAGTGCAGCAATGATTTGGAGAGCGACGGCTCGGGCGAGAAGCGGCGGGACCGAATTGCCAATCTGACGAAACCCGTGCCACTTCGTCACATGAAAGCGGAACCAGTCAGGGTACGAGTGCAGTCGAGCAGCTTCACGCACAGTGATACATCTCGGCGTATGGGGATGAATTGGTCGCGGTGACGTGAATGCACCCCGGTCGCTCGCCGTTCCCGCCCGAAGCGTGTTGCAGTATCCTGCGGGGTCTAGCTTGAGAAATCGACTGACTGCCTCGACACATCCATGACGTGTCCTGGTGAATCGTTTCTGGGACTCTGGGGTATGAGCCGTTCGGAGGCTCGAAGTCAGTCTCAGAGTTCGCTTGCCGTTGGCCAAACTCAGACTTTTCGCGTACTCACTCGGACGACCGAACTTCGCGTCTACCCAATCTCTCTCCAATAGCTCGTCGTACTCCCCGACTTCAGGGAGGTCGCCGATGGCATCCCAGACGGTAGGAGTCAGCGGCAGTTTGCGAATGTCGTGCATTGCCCTGTCCGCCTGATGTGTCGGCTCGGGATAGGACGGCAGAGGTGACCCGTTACCAGCACCGATGATGAAGAGTCGCTCACGGTCTTGCGGCACGCCGAACCAGAGCGCATTCAGAACTCGATACGGTTCGACGATGGAGTATCCGATTCGCTTGAACTCATCGATCAACTCGTGCAGAAACCTCTTATGGTGTCCGATTGTCAGGCCCTTGACATTCTCGAAGACGAAATATCTCGGCTCCAGTTCTTTGACCAGTCGGACGTAGTGTGACACTAATTGATTGCGCGGGTCGTCGAGTGCTCGATACCCGATGAGGCTGAAGCCCTGACACGGCGCACCGCCGATGACCACAGTGATGTCGGCTCGTCCGATACCCGAGTGCGAACGGATGTACTCTCCATCGATGTCCGTCACGCTCCGACATATCGTCGCGCAATTCGGGAAATTAAACTCGTGGACCGCACAGTGAATTGGGTCGTACTCGACGGCAGCGCGAACCTCGAATCCTGACTGCTGGAAGCCGAGACTGAGACCACCAGCCCCGGCAAACAAATCGACTGCGATAGGATGTCCCGCCATGTGATTGAAAACTAAATGGGTCACAGTCTCCGCGCAACTCTGAATAATTGTGAGCCTGTGGAAATCAGGTACCTTTCGCGAGTATTGTGCCACGAGGCATATGGCGAATACAAGGCGAATATGATAAACTTCGGGACGTGGATGAGGCCGCAAACGCGCGTTCTCCTGATAGCGGCAGCCATTCTCTCCGCCAGAAAACTCGCGAATAAACCGGGGCAGACGTTGGGCAAAGGGTCACTTTGAGATCCATCCCGCCTTGACCAGCACTTCGAGCGCGACATCGGTCAACGAGCGATTCTCGTTGGCGACGGCAAAGTCCTCTAATCGCGCGCTATCAAGGATGACATTCAATTTTGCAACCCGAGCAACAGATTCCTGCTGCGATATCCCTAAATCACGTATCTGTACGCGTCGCTTCATCGCTTCGATGCTCGCGGTGAGACGGCAGACGACCGTGTTGACGGCCGGAATCATGTCGCGACAGAGTTTTAGTTGAGCACCGTCTTCGATTGCGCGTGCCACTAGGAATCGCTGCACTCCCAAGGCGGCATAGTTCCTGCAGATAGACCGAAGGTTGTCGTACATCACGCCATCGCTGCGGGTTGCGGACGGAAGATGAGCGAGGCCGAGCGCATCCAGGTCGATTGCCGCATGGACAATCTGGCGCTGGGCAAGAATATCCGACGCTTCGGCCAGGACAGCTGTCTTGCCGGCTCCCATCGTGCCCGTAATGATCAGCAACGATTCCGTAAGCCCTCCGTCGCTCTTCGATCTTTTCATGCTTTCACGGCCAGCGCGAAGGGGAAACAGTGAAACTGACCCACGACGAGCCGTTGGGGTTGTTGTAGAAGCTCCGGGCGGCGGCAGCGGTCAGAAGCGGGCGCCCCAATCCCGCGTGTGGGAGGGCGCTGCTGGAACGTGGCCCGAGCCATCACCACACACCGCTTCGGATTGTGGGCGGTTGACGGGCAACTCTTCCCCAATCCGGTTATGGAAGAGTCGACGACCGTGCCGGAGTTGAGAGTTGTGCCTTAGGACTCCTCAGCCCGGTCGGCCCGGTGGCCGCCGAATGCGTGGATCGTTCTGGTCCCAGCAAGGACCTCGCCGCTGTGCGGCACACCGCGCGGGATGAGATATTCCTCCCCGGCCTTCACCGGAATCCGCTCTCCATTGATGATTAGGGTATAGCAGCCCTGCACGACGATCATGTATTCGTCGTAATCGTGGGCGTGTGTCGCCGATGCCGCAGTTTCACGGCAGGTCCAAAACGCCATCTGGCTCCCATCTGCTCCGTCGAAGACGTAACCCTCAACGCCGGGAGTCGCTTGGTTGGACGTCGCAATCCTGTTTGCCGGATGTTTCATGAATTCGGGGAAATTGTCCATGGATGCAAGACATTGTGGCACTCTCGCAAACGTCGGCGCTACTGTTCTGACTGTCGCCGGCAGAGAACTCTCCCCACATGCCACCAATACCAGCCAAAGTTGATTGATCAGCCCGTTTGGCCGGAAGATACGCGGCTCTCGGCCTCGCCGGGGTTTGAATCAAAGGAGCGAAAAGCGCTCCAGAAAGGAAACACAGTTATGTTCGGTCACATGAAAGTGGAACCAATTCTCAGAGTGAGGCCTGCCTGCCCCGTCGAAGACGCGGTCGTCACGGACCTGGACGCCACGGTTGGAGAGCAGCGATACGAGCGTCGAAGTCCGAGTTTTCACGCGGGAACATCTCCTGACACCATCAGCACAGATGCGCACCTTTGCAAAACAGGCAAAGGTGCGGCAGCCTCAGTGGTGGTAGCCTCATGGAAAAACCAAAGCTGGGCCACCAGCCTACACTTACATGGAGCAGGAGTTTCCTAAATGCGTAAAGGACCTTGCCTGTTACCTCTAGTACTCTTGTGTGCGTCGATGGCCGCTTGTGGGGGCGCTTCCAGCGACACCTGCATGATCACTACCGGTATCACTCCGCCGAACGCGACGGCTGACCACAACGGCACTGTACCCGGAAATGAGGTGCAGTTTTCGCTCTCATCCACAGTGAAGGGCAACTGCCCTTTAATCCCGGACTTTCTTGGCGTATGGTCGACCTCTGACTCGGTGAATACCACCATCAGCAATCAAGCTCCGACCCAAGGGCTGGCGACCTGCCTGAATGCAACGCCCACTCCGGCAACGATCAGTAACTCCGGCACCATTCGCGGACACGCCTTCCCATCTGCGACTCTCGTCTGCAAATGACGGTAACGGTTGCAAGCGGGCGTTTTCACTTGGGGAAGGGCGTGTTCCACTGAGGGGCTAGCGTGCGCTGGATTGGGTGGGGTGGACCGTGTTTGCGGGCTGAGACTTATGGGCTGGATCGAGGTGTGTGCTCCAAGGGAGCAGGTCGCTGCCGAAGGCAGCGATGCCGACGGCGACGACCATCGCGCTCCAGGCGGCGAAGAAGAGCCATCCGGCATTGGAGAGAAATGAATCACTCAGGGTCATGGGGGTTGATCCGTCATTCGTCTTCTGTTTCCGGCGCGAGGCGGCCAGGAGCCTCGCGCCGACAGCCATGAACTCCCCATCCCAGGCGGGAAGTTCTACGAATAAGCCTATTGCTCCGGAGGAGGAGGCGGCGCCTGGTTCATGTGCTTTTGCATGCGGGCTTCGCGGTTGGCCTCCATCTGTTTCAGCTTGGTCTGCTGGTCCGCGGTCAGCAACTGATACAACTCATTGTGAAGGTGCGTCTGCGCCACGGTCATCTCAACCTCGAGTTGAGCCTTCTGTGTGGCCAGGGTGCGCACTTTGGCCTCATCAAAAGGGCCTTCCACATACTGGCGAAGCTGCCGATTGATCTGGTGTTGCTGCTGGAACAGCGGCTTCATGGTGGGATGCTCTTTTTGCATGATGGTCTTCATCTGCGCCTTCTGATCATCAGTCAGGTTGAGTTGCTTGGCGAAGAATCCCATCCTGTGGCCTGCCATGCCGAATCCATGGCCATGCATGGGCGGTGGCGGCGGAGTGTCGGTGGCGGTCTGCGACTTGGCAATGGCGCTGCTTAGCAATACGGCCATGGCGGCAATCAACACGCGGAAACGAATCGATTTCATGTGTGACTCCTAGATTTTCCGGGATGTCCCGGACTCTGCGTACTCTGATAGGAACACGGATCGGGAGGAAAAAGCGGTAAAAAGTCGGTCAACCGGAGTAAAGTTTTGTCAAAGGTGTGACGACGGGCGGCAGCGACGACAAGGATCAAAACCCCCACCCTTTTCGCAAAAAGCGCGAAAAGAGTGGGGCACCCACACTCGTTTGACAATTCTTTACTTCGAACGCTTCTGTACGGGTGCACAATGATGGCAGCGATGGAACGCATTCTGGTGATCGACGACGACGTGGAACTCTGCCACCTGGTGGGGGAATATCTGCGGGCAGAGGGATTCACCGTGGAATGCGTGCATGACGGCGAGAGCGGACTGAAGAAGGCCTCCGCTGGGGAGTATCTGCTCGCGGTGCTAGATGTGATGTTGCCGGGGATTAACGGATTTGAGGTGCTGCGCAGGCTGCGCGCGACTTCGCGGCTGCCGGTGCTGTTGCTGACGGCGCGGGGCGAGGATGTAGATCGCATTGTGGGCCTGGAGATTGGGGCGGATGATTATCTTCCGAAGCCATTCAATCCGCGCGAATTGGTGGCGCGCATCCGCGCGGTGCTGCGGCGGACGCGGGCAGACGGCAGCGGTTCGGCTTCGGCGCCCGAAGTGGTCAGCGTGGGCGATGTGGAACTGGATCCCGCGACGCGGACAGTGCGGCTGGAGGGCAAGCCGGTGGATCTGACTTCTGTCGAGTTCAACTTGCTCGAAGTGCTTTTGCGCGAAGCCGGGCGCGTGGTGCCGCGGGAGCGGCTGGTGAATGCGGTGCTCAGCCGCAAGTTTTCGCCCTTCGACCGTAGTATCGACATGCACGTCAGCAAGGTGCGGAAGAAACTGGGCGATACGGACAGCGACGAACATATCAAGACGGTGCGTGGTGTAGGCTACATTTTTGCGCGTCCGAGAGAGAAGTCCAAGGTGTAGAGCGCTGGTTCGATTGAAGGTCTTGTTATGAAGAGTCTATTTCTGCGAATTTTTCTGTCGTTCTGGATGGCGCAGGCTTTGTTCGTTGTCCTTGCGATTCTGGTGACGCTGGCGTTCCGTCCGCGCATGTCGACCTGGGAAGCTCTGCGCACCTCGGTCCTGAATGAAGCGGTTAGCGCTTACGAAGAAGGCGGCGAACCTCAACTGCGGCAGTACATGGCTGGGCTGGAAGAGTCGCAGCATGTGCGGGCCTATCTGTTTGACGAGCGAGGGAACGAGGTTTCTGGTCGTGGAGCGCCGGATTGGGCGATGCGTGTCGCTGCGGGTGGACCGCGCAGCCCGCGGGATGGATTCATTATCCCGGCGCCTCCGGTGCAGCGGGACTCGCGGGCTTCTTCCGATGGCAAGCACCGCTACACGCTGGTCTTGGGCTTGCCACCGGGTCCAAGAGTATTTTTTGGTCCGCGTGGGTTGCCGGTTCCGGGGTTGATCATCGCCATTATCTCTTCGGGATTGGTCTGCTATTTTCTGTCGTGGTATATGACGAAGCCGATTGTGCGGCTGCGGGCGGCGACGCGACAGCTGGCTGCCGGCGATCTGACGGCACGGAGCGGCGCTCCAATCACCAAGAGGCGGGACGAAGTCGCGGGGCTGATGCGGGACTTTGACGCGATGGCGGAACGGCTCGAGATGCTGGTGAAGGCGCAGTCTCGCCTGCTGAATGACATATCGCATGAACTGCGTTCACCCCTGGCACGATTGAATGTCGCTCTGGGGCTGGCGCGTCAGCGTGCGGGAGTGGAAAGTGCCGACATGCTGGATCGCATTGAACTCGAGGCCAGCCGGCTGAACGAGTTGATCGGCAGGATTCTGACCTTGGCTCGGCTGGAAGATGGAGAGCAGCGCGTGCCGCAGACTCCGGTGCCGCTGGACGAGTTGGTGGCCAACGTCGCCGAAGATGCGGAGTTTGAAGCGCAGGAGCGGCGCTGCCACGTGCACACGGTGATCCCCGAGGGGGACTGGGGAGTGCGAGGGAACGATTCGCTGTTGCACAGCGCCGTGGAGAATGTTGTGCGCAATGCGATCCGGTACACGCAGGAGGGAACGTCGGTCGAGATCGAACTGGCGAGCGAGAAACGGGGCAGCGGCACGGAGGCTGTGCTTCGGGTAAGCGACGCAGGGCCGGGAGTTCCTCCGGATGTTTTGGGAAAATTATTCGAGCCGTTTTACCGCCTGGACGATGCTCGGGGACGGCTGACCGGGGGCGTCGGGTTGGGCTTGGCCATCACGGAGCGAGCGGTGCGCTTCCATGGGGGGAAAGTTTCGGCTTTCAATCGCACCGAGGGCGGGCTGATGGTGGAGATTCGGCTTCCGTTGATCTCACCCGGGCTGAGGACTAGGGACCTGGCTGAGCCGGTTCCGGCTGCGAGGGAAGCTTAAATTCGGACCCCAGACGTTGGACTTCAGACTCGGACTGTAGGTCTGAGGTCTTGGGTCTGGGGTCCAAGGTCCGACGTTCTAAGGTCCGACGTCTAAGGTCGGACATTCTCGCTGAATCTCGTATACTGGGAACTGCTGGGAAAGCGGGCAACTCCGCGGCGATCCCAGGGTTCCAATAGCCGTTGTGGGAGTTTGCTCTTCCCGCGCTTTCCTGATACACAAATGGGTTGAGATTTTCCCGCTTTTTCCAGATTGCAAGAACCCGGCCGGCGGGATGCCGCGGGTGTGTGCACCCTTAAACCTCACGTCAACATGGAGATCATGCAGAGAATGTCGAAACGATTCGGGTGGCTGCTCGGGGTGGTGGTTCTGGTTATGATCGGACTGCTGGTGGCGTGCGGGAGCAACTATGACCCGTCGGTCGATGGGCTGGTGCTGGTGGGGAGCCAGGGGTCGGGGCTGATCGAGACGTTCAGCTTCAATCCGTTCAACGGCCACCTTACCGATATCGCCAACACGCCTGTGGACACCGCGCTCTTGGCTTGCGTCCTCAATGGGGTTCCCACGTCGCTGGCGGTGAACCCGGCGGGAACATACCTTTACGCGATCCTGAACGCCAATACGTTATGTGACACCCCCACAGCGAAAAGTAAAACTGCTTTGTTGACCTTCAAGGTCAATTCCGACGGGAGTACGACGCTGGTTGGAAGTAGAGTCCCGTTTAACCCGGGAACCGTCACCATCCTGGGAACCGCGAGCACGGAGCCCGTACCCGTGGTTCCGAGCGTAATGGTGATGGATCCCAGCGGGAAGTTTCTGTTTGTGGCGAACCGAGCGACGACGGACGGTCCGAACGGTACAGGTCTCTACGTGCCGGGTTCGATTTCGGCGTTTGCGATCGGGAGTGGAGGCAGTGTAACGGAAGTGGCGGGCTCGCCGTTCTTCACGAACGGTCCCAACATTCCTGCGACCACCGTCCCGCAAGCCAGCCTGGACATCGTCGGCGTGGCGCCAACCCCGACGGTGCTTCCCCCCATCGGCATCAATGGGGTGGTGAACGCGGTATGCTCGGCCCCGGGCATGAGTGCGCCGACAACAGAGTACCTCTACGCGGTCGATGGATTGGGGAACCAGGTGTTTGAATTTTCGGTGGATACGTCGTCGGGGGCGCTGACGAATCCGCCGAACCACACGCAGCCGCCGTCGTTTCCCACCGATCAGATACCCGCTGGGGTAGCGGTGGACCCTTGTAATCGATTCGTTTATGTGAGCGACAGCCTGAGCAACAAGGTCAGCGCCTATACCATTTGTAATGGCTCTATTACTCAATCTTCAACAAACTGCCCGCTGAGCCCGCTGCCCCCGGATGGCAGTCTGGTGCAAGTCTCCGGTTCCCCGTTTAGCCTGATAGGTTCGAACACCCCAGGGCCGCTGGTGGTGGACCCTTATGGCAATAACGTCTACGTGGTGGGAACGCTCTCCAATACGGTCTCACCGCTGAAAATCAGCCCCATTTCTGGGAGCCTGTCGGCATTGAGTCCGGCGACCGTGGCGACGGGTTTGCAGCCCACGGCGATGGCAATTCGCCCGGATGATAACTGGCTTTTCGTGACGAACTACAATGGTGCCAGCGTGTCGCAATACTCGATTACACCCGCGACGGGCGCGCTGTCAGTCCTGCCGGCGTTCCAGACGGATAATTATCCGTGGGGCGTGGCGGTGAAGTAAACGGTCAGTGATTAGTGGCCAGTGGTCGGTGAGCGAACCTCAGGGGCGGAAAACCCTGCATCAGCGGAGGTCTGAGCGGCACGACTGAAGTCGTGCCCTTCCCGATTGGTCACGCGACTGGCTGCCATCTAGCGCCCAAACAATTCACAGTAATTACGAACCACTAACAACTAATCACTAACCACTGCCTTTCTACGTCGGCACTTTCAGGATCAGATACCCACCGACCAGGAAGAAGATCAGGTCTGGCGACCAGGCCGCTAAGGCTGGAGGGAGCTGGCTGAGGTCGCCCATGGCTTCGAACAGGCGCGACACGACGGTGTAGAACACCGCAATTCCCACGGCGACGGCGACTCCCGTGATCGCTCCTTTTTTTCCGGTCGAGAGCGAAAAGGGAATGGCGAGCACGGCCATGATCAGCGTGATCAGGGGATACGACAGCTTCTTGTGCAGTTGCACTCGCAAGCGCACAACGTCGAAACCGCTCTGCTGCAGATCGCGGATGTAGCGTCGCAACTCTTCGTAGTTCATCTCGGTGTACTGCTTCACTTCTTTCTTAAAATACGAAGGAGTCTCCGGGAGGTCGGGGAAGGTAGCCACCTCGAAGGGGCGGTAGTCGGCCATAGCAGAGACGCGCAAAGAGCGCTCCCATCCTTGCTCGTAGACCCAGCGATTCAGATATTCGGCCCAGTGAGCGCGGTCTGCGTGGATACGGCGCGTGATGGTGAAGTTGGCGGGGTCGAGTTGGAAGACAGTGACGTTGCCGAACTGGTCGCGATCGGGATCGAAAAATTGGTAGTAGTAGATGTCGTTGTTCTGACCGAAAATCCATTTGCGATCGGGGCGCAGGTAGGTTTGCGGAGGCTTGCCCTTGATCTGGTTGTGCAGCGCTTCCTGGCGCTGGTTGGTGCGGGGCAGGTAGAACTGGTCGGCGAAAAACAGTCCCACGGCCAGCACAGCGGCGGTCACGATCACGGGCGTCACGATGCGGTAAATGCTGGTTCCCGTAGCTTTGATCGCCGTAATTTCGTTGGAACGTTGCATCAGGCCAAAGGTGACCAGTACGGCGAGCAGCATGACCAGCGGTGCCACGTTGTAGAGCAGGTAGGGCGCGACATTGAGCAGATACTCCGCGACCACGGTGGCTGGAACCTGGTTGCGAAGAATATCGGAAAGCAACTCGAACAACGTGAAGACAATCACCAGCACGAGGAACGTGGAAAGAATCAATCCCAGGTATACAAAGAAGTCGCGCAGAACGTAGTCGTCCAGCAGCGTCGGAAAGCTGGCGCTGAACACGCGGCGCCGAGTGGAAGCGCGTTCGAAGGCATTTTCGCGGCGGCCACGGGCGCTGGGAAGATGAGATCCAGAGGAGTCTCGCTTCCAGGCGGCCCGAAACGACGCCAGTTCGAAGGGACGTCTCTCGGCCCGCGATAACAAAAAAACCGCCAACGCGAGAAACACGATGTCAGCCAGCCATGCCCCGAACCACGGGGAGACCCTGCCTTGCCGCGCCAGAGAGACGCCGACCAGTGAAATTACGTAATAGGTGAATACCAGCAGGATGGTCAGCACGAATCCGCCGGACTTGCCGCTTTTCTTTGACGACAGGCCCAACGGGATTCCGACCAGCGCCAGTACAAGGCATGCGGTGGGCAGTGCGAACCGCTTGTGAAATGCGATGAGATACCAGCGGGCGGAAATGGAATCTACGCGGCCGGCCTTCTTCCACAGGGCCCAGGTATCCATCACGTCGGCGGGAAGCGACTCGTCGGGCTTATTCTCGGTGGAGGGCAGGTCGAGCGGGATGTCAGTCTGCTGGAAGGTCGAAATCTGGTAGTGACTGGCGTCCTTGGGGTCGGTTTCGTGCTCCGAACCGTCGATCAGGTGCAGGTGCAGGCGGTCCTGACCCTCGCTGACCACAATCCCTTCCCTCGCCAAGGTGATCTTGGGGTTGGAGGCGTCGCTGAGATTCGCCATGAACACGCCCTTCCACACGGCCGCACCCTGGGCGCTCTTTACGTCCTGCACGTACAGGACGAGCTTGGGAAATCCCTCGTAGAAAACCCGGGGCTGGACCTCGAAGGAAACCTGCGAACCTTTCAAGCGGTCTTCCAGGTGGCCGAGCGCGGCTTGAGCGCGGGGAGCGATGTACAGGCCGTTGAAAAGCGCCATGAGCCACGCGGCCATGACAAAGATCGAGAGAGCGCGCAGGAAACTCCAGACGCCCATGCCGCTGGCGCGCATGGCGGTGATCTCGCTGTCGGCGGCAAGACGGCTCAGCCCGATCAGGATTCCGAGCAGCACGCTCATGGGCAGCGTGTAGGTGAGGGCGAGCGGGACGGTGAAGAAGAAAATTTCGGCAACGCTGGGCAGCGGAGCACTGGCGCGGACGACTAGTTCGAGGATGCGTCCCAGGTCGCGGGTGAACAGAACAAAGGTGAAGATCGCCGCGCCGATCAGCGCGTGCGCGGTCACTTCGCGTAGGATGTAGCGGGTCAGAATCCGCATGAGGAACGCGCTTTAGGCGAGCATAGCACGAGGCGGGGGTGCGGGGCGTGGGATGCCGCGAAAGTTGGTTGGCGTTTCAGCGACTGTGGGCGGGGCCCTTGAAGAGGTTAGGACAACCGGTGGTGCCAGCGGCGAGGGCGGGGACGCCCCCACGACAGCCGGCAGGATGCCGGCGCTACGAGGTGCCCGCGCTTCCACGAATCGGTCGGAACTGGGGGTCGGTGCGGCGCGTACTCTGTGAGAGGCGATAGATGAGCGAGGAGATGGAATGACATCGGAGCAGAGTTCGGGGCAAATCGATAGCCGTTCTCGGGGCGACACATTTGCACTCGTAGGCATTGCAGCGATTGTGGCGCTCGTTCACATTCTCACCAACGGTCGCTACGGATTTCATCGGGACGAGCTGCAGGTTCTGAGCGATGCGCGGCACCTGGACTGGGGATTCGTGCCGTATCCTCCGCTGACGCCGTTTGTGGAGCGGGTTGGTCTTTCCATCTTTGGACTGTCGTTGGTGGGGCTGCGGTTGTTTTCGGTTATCGCGCAGGCCATCGTTATCGTCGTTACGGGGCTGATGGCCCGGGAGTTGGGTGGAGGTCGGCTCGGCCAAGTGACCGCGGCCCTTGCGGTTGCGCTCTCGACGCTGCCGCTGTTCGAGGGAACGGAGTTCCAATACACGACATTCGACAATTTGTGGTGGGTGCTGATTGCCTACTTTGCGATTCGCCTGCTGAAGACGGAGAATCCATGCTGGTGGCTGGCGATTGGCGCGACCATCGGCGTTGGCTTTCTGACCAAGTACACGATGGGATTTTATCTCTGTGGGATTCTGGGCGGAGTTCTGCTGACGCGCGCGCGCCGTTACGTTGGAAGCTGGTGGTTCTGGGGCGGAATGGCGGTGGGGTTGGTCATTTGTTTGCCGAACCTGGTGTGGCAGGTGCGGCATAGTTTCATCTCGCTGCACTTCCTGCAGCACATTCATGCGCGCGATGTAGGCGAAGGCCGTGCCAACGGATTTCTGAGCCAGCAATTCTGGATCTGCACGAATTTGTTTTCGGCGCCGCTGTGGATCGCTGGCCTGTTGGGCTATTTACGGGAGCGGCGCTACCGGATGCTGGCGTGGATGTATTTGATACCGCTGGCGCTGTTCATGGTGGGGAAGGGACGCGGCTATTACCTGGGAGGGGCCTATCCCATGCTGATGGCGATGGGCGGGGTCGTGGCGACGAGTTGGGTCGCGTCACTGTCGAAATTACCGCGTCGGACCGTGGAGGCTGTTTTCTTTACCGGGTTGGTAATGGGCGGCACGTACTTGGGTGCAGTCGTTCTTCCGCTTGCGTCGAGCGGATCGCTGATGAATTTCGCTTTGAAGAATAACGGCGATCTGCGGGAAGAAATCGGATGGGACGAACTGGTCAAGACAGTGGCGGGCATTCGGGATTCGCTACCGGCGGAGCAGCGGGAGGCTGTTGGAGTGGTGGTGGGGAATTATGGGGAGCAGGGAGCGATCGAGATCCTCGGGCGCGTTTACGGGCTGCCGGTGCCGATCAGCGGGACCAATTCGGCTTGGCTGCGCGGATATCCGCAGCCGCCGCCATCGACGTTGATTGTGCTCGGGCACTCGCAGACTTATGTGGACCGCATGTTCACCTCATGCCGGCTCGCTGGGCATAACGGCAATTCGTTAGGCATTCACAACGAAGAGAGCGACGATCATCCGGACATTTTTGTATGCGGGGCACCTCGTCTGCCCTGGCCTGAGTTCTGGAAGGAATATCAAGCGTTTGGGTGAAGGCGCGTAGCTTCGCGAAACTTCAGCGCCGTCTCCACATCCCAACCCTAACACCGCAAAGAGCGCGGCGTTAGGAGGGAGCCCCCGGCACCCGGCTTCAAAGTAATCGTAGAATCAGAGCTTGGCGCTCATTACAGAAGGAAAGGTTGTGGCTGACGAAGAGTGGAAAGACTAACTCTATCAATGCATTGAGGGTACGCACCGCATAGAAAGGACACTATCCCCAAGGTTACTATCTTCTTATCTGGCACAGAAAATTGATAACACCAGAACTCTTGGGTCGAAGATAGTTTAGGAGTTACCGCGGACAATAACATGCGTACCCTGGTGACACCCATCACACTTCAATGTGACCGCTCACACGATAGCGAGTCTATTATTGACAGTCACAGGTTCTATCGTATATCAGTGGCCCATCAATCAGTGACTAGATTGGCCTAAGGGCGGCAGATTTCAAAGTCCGCCAGTGATCCAGATCGCTGCTTCCCCTGAAGTGTTCCAAACGTGTTGCGTGACTTAGCAGATGCTCAGGTCACGGTGCGGACAACACCCCACGAAATCGGACTGACCCCGGCAGCGATGCCGAGGAACGGCGGGCCTCAGGGAGGGCCGCGCCGGAGGGAGGTCAATGTGTGGAATAGGGTAATTCGTGTGTCCGAATGGGCGTTGAACCTGGCCGAGAATGGCATAGCCATAAAGCGCATAGGGCGTCGCATGGCCGGGAACTGGAAAAATCTTCTGCGCACTATCCAGGCTTCTCCCAATGACCGCGCAGCCTGCTGGTTCTTCGCGGTCAGCCAACTGAAACGTGCCAGCCTCTTGCATTATTTCCGCAAACCCAAAAGGAGGGGAGCCAAAATGAAACAAATTCTGCTTTTATGTGCCTTGCTCATCGGCCAAACGGCCTTCGGACAGATGACGCACGAGGAAACTATCGTCAGAACTGCGTATGCTAAATTTGCCTACGCACAACAGCAGGGAGTGATTGGTTCGCTGGCGCTCGAAGTCGGCATGAAAATGCCGGTCCCGCAGCGATATGCTGGGATGACAGCAGAACAACGCCTCGCCGCTGAGCAGATCACTTTCGTCTTGGGTAATTTCGTAGTGGGTGACGTGCGCGATATTCTCGACCGCAGGGCTGTCGAGCTTATTTCGCCCGCTGCTGGCGAAACGCTAAATGTAGTCGGAGTTACTCAAGACTATGCGGGAACCGGAGCGGGATGGCGCTGCTTCGTGGCGCGCTGGCAACCGGCCGTGCCCCAGCCGCCGAGCCTGTCGGATATCAAGCTGAGGGACCTATACCACCTGCAGTGGGAAAAAGATCGGCCAGAAACCGTTTGGCAACGGTACGCTTCCTACACGGTTACGATTAGATTCCGCGACAAAGTCGAGGGTCCCTATAGGGCGTTATTCATCTTCGGGCACGATCCAAGCGGTAACGAGCTGGTCGAGCCAGAGGATGGAGTCGTTGACGTATCCGGCTTAGCGTATGCCCTGCACGACCGGCTATTTCCTGACGGCTTGGTGCTCACCAAGCTGCGCACCTACCCGGTAGTTGCGAATTGGCTCCAAGCGAATCAAGTTTCTAGCCCGACGTGTTCCGTTGGCCAGAGTGACGTTTGCTGCGATCTCATCAAGCTGAAATGCGGTCCTGGGCGCGACGATGTGGCGAAGGGATTATCTAAGCCGCTACGAGGGCCGAAGCCATAAGCGGACGAGAAAAGGGGAAACAGAGATTCCAAAAAAGGAGAAAGCTTTATGTTGCGCAAGATTTTGGTGCTGGCCGTTGTTGTTCTCGTTGCTTGCATGACAGCGACGTTGGCTATGGGCCAAGCGTGCGCGTCCGTCTGCCAATCATACGCATCCAACCTCGAAACTTGGATGTCCGAAAACGGCACGCTTGACACTCTGCTGCACTACACGCACTATACCGGCATACAGATTAGCGATGGCGGGGCGAACGGAAATGGCCCAGCACTTAATTGCGCCGTTACCGTGGCGGCGGCAGTGAGATCGTGTCTTTTTTCATGTGCGGTCGATGTTACCTTCAACGCGAAGCCTTTTGGGGTTGGCACGACCGTAAATTTCCCGCCAGACGCGATCTTTACGTCGTCGTATTACTACCCGACCTCCTGCGCGGCAAAGAGCGGGCCAGTCGGTAAATGCGTTACCTACGACTACGTAAGCCCTGCAATCCCTTGGAATACAATCGGTCAGCCAGCCACCTTTGCAGAACACGAGCCGGGGCTCACGAAGCATATTCAACGGTGCAAGGTTCGTGCGCCTACTTTGACTAAGGCTCAGGCGGCGGCGATGGCGGCGGCACCTGTGGCTGCCAAGTAACTCCATGCACCGGGGGCGATACGTGCGATCTGGCTACCTGCATGTGTACGCATAACATCGGCGACTCACCCACGCCGGTGCCGCTGAAGGACCCGCTGCGATAGCGCCGTAGCCGCATCCCGCGCGCCGTATTTTTCTTTTCCCGTCGTTTGACGGCAGCGGGTACCCGCACACGGAGGAGGGGCTGTTCGGACTCTTCCTCTTTGTGCGGGGTCCCTTTGGTCACCGTTAATCGTTGCGATTCCTTGCTCGTTCCCAGGGAATGTGATGATTGTCGAGGTTGGTAGAGGTGCCCCTGGCAGATCAAGTAAATTGACCTCCGTGGGTCTGGTGCGAATCGCCAAGCTTTGATGACATCTGGAAGGGGTCGGTTGGTAGCGAAATGGGAGCGAGCCAGGCGCGGAAAGCTGCATCTTTACGGCAACTTACATGTCGCCGCTCGGCTGCGCCTGCGCGGGACGGCCGAGGCGGCCGTCTCCACATGAGCATCTATTGGGCCTTGAAGAACAATGCGGCTAAAGGGGGCAGGGTCAGGTTCAGAGAGAATGGACGGCCGTGCGCGGGGATGGCTTCGGCGTGCACTCCGCCGAGGTTGCCCATGCCGCTTCCGGCATATTCGCGGGCGTCGCTGTTGAGCATTTCGCGCCAGTAGCCGCCGTGGGGCACGCCGACGCGGTAGCCGACACGAGGCACGGGAGTGAAGTTGCAGACGACGAGGACGGTGTCGCGCTCGGACTCGCTTTTGCGCAGCAGGGAAATCGTGCTGGTAGCGTTGTCGTTGCAATCGACCCAGTCGACGCCGGCGGGATTATTGTCGAAGACGTGCATGGCGGGTTCGCTGCGATAGAAGCGGTTGAGCTGCTCCATCCAAGCCTGCGCGCCGCGATGAACCTGATACTGCACCACGTGCCATTCCAGACTGGTGTCGTGCGCCCACTCGCGAACCTGTCCGAATTCGCAGCCCATGAAGAGCAGCTTTTTGCCGGGCTGGGCATACATGTAGGCGAACAGCAAGCGCAGGTTGGCGAAGCGCTGCCATTCGTCGCCGGGCATCTTGCCGACCAGCGATCCTTTGCCGTGGACGACCTCGTCGTGCGAGAGCGGCAGTACGAAATTCTCGTGAAACGAATAGAGACTGCGGAAGGTGAGATCGTTGTGGTGATACTTGCGATGGATCGGATCGTTCTGGAAATACCGGAGCGTGTCGTGCATCCATCCCATGTCCCACTTCATGCCGAAGCCAAGGCCGCCGACGTAGACGGGCTTTGAGACCATGGGCCAGGAAGTGGATTCCTCGGCCGCGGTTTGAATCTCGGGATGTTCTTTGTAGGCTTCCTGATTGAAGCGGCGGAGGAAGTCGATGGCGTCGAGATTTTCGCGTCCACCGAACTTATTGGGAATCCACTCGCCGTGCTTGCGGGAGTAGTCCAGATAAAGCATGGAGGCGACGGCATCCACGCGGAGGCCGTCGATGTGATATTTGTCGAGCCAGAACATGGCGCTCGACATCAGGAAGCTGCGCACTTCGGCGCGGCCGTAGTTGAAGATGTGCGTCTTCCAGTCGGGATGGAATCCCTGGCGCGAGTCCGAGTGCTCGTAAAGATGCGTGCCGTCGAAGTAGGCCAGACCGTGGGCGTCGGAAGGAAAGTGAGAAGGAACCCAGTCGAGAATGATGCCGATGCCGTGCTGGTGCAGGTAGTCGACCAGGTACATGAAATCCTGGGGCGTGCCGTAGCGCGAAGTAGGCGCGAAATATCCCGTAGTCTGATATCCCCAGGAACCGTAGAAGGGATGCTCCATCACGGGCAAGAACTCGACATGCGTGAAGCCCATCTGGCCGACGTATTCGGCAAGACGAGGAGCGGTCTCGCGGTAAGTGAGGGGACGGTTGTGCTCTTCGGGGACGCGCATCCATGAACCTAGATGCACCTCGTAGATCGCCTGGGGGGCGCGCAAAGAGTTGCGGTCGGCGCGCTTCTGCATCCAGTCGTGATCGCTCCACTGGTAGTCGAGGTCCCACACGACGGAAGCGGTGCGGGGAGGCTTTTCGTGGAGCAGGCCGATCGGATCGGCTTTATCGACGCGGTATCCGTGGCGCTGCGATTCGATGTGGAATTTGTAGAGCGCGCCGCGCTTCACTGAAGGGATGAAGCCCTCCCAAATGCCGGATGAGCCGCGAGGGCCGAGACGATGCGACTTGGAATCCCAGCCGTTGAAACTGCCCACGACGGAGACGGAGCGTGCGTTCGGCGCCCACACACTGAAGATTGCTCCTGCCTGGCCATTGTGGGTGACGAGGTGGACGCCCATCTTTTCGTACAGGCGGTAGTTGCTGCCCTCGTTGAAGAGATAGAGATCCTGGTCGGTGAGAAGCTGAGGGCTGGCGAGGGTGGGTTCGGGGCTCATGGCGTTGCGCTGAATGAGTGCGCGCCTTAGTTTACCGGAAGAAGGAGCGGCTGGGTATTCGTTTACAGTGTTTGGCAGCGATCCTTAAGATCGAAGTTCTACGAAGCTTGGGAGCCATTCGTGCGGAGCGCCAAGAAATCCTCATGCTAGACTGACCAGTTCATCATGCCTGCTTTGCGCGTCATTCTTCTCTGGCACCAGCACCAGCCGTTCTACAAGGATCTGGTTTCGGGAGAATATCGTCTGCCATGGACGCGGCTGCACGCGCTCAAAGACTATTACGGGATGGTGAAGTTGCTGGACGAATTTCCCAACGTTCATCAGAACTTCAATCTGGTGCCGTCGCTGATGGTGCAGATTCAAGATTATGCGGCCGGAACGGCGCAGGATCCATTTCTCAGCGTAGCGGCCAAGCCGGCGAAGGATTTGTCGCCGGAGGAGCGTCGCTTCGCGCTGCAATATCTGTTTCAAGCGAATCCGCAGAACCTGATTGGGCGCTATCCGCGGTACCGGGAATTGTGGGAGCGGTTTCGCGAGCATGGCGATCATCCGGATCGCGCGGAGCGGTATTTTCAGGCGCAGGATTTTACCGACCTGCAGGTGTTGTCGCAGATTGCCTGGTTTGACGAATTCTTTCTGGAAGAGAAGGACGTCGCGGCGCTGGTGGCGAAGGGACACCACTACTCGCTCGAAGACCAGCAGTTCGTGATCCGGCGGGAAAGGGAACTGCTGGGCAAAGTTTTGCCTGCGCATGCCGAGGCGGCGAAAAAGGGATCGATTGAGCTCTCGGCCACGCCGTTTTATCACCCGATCCTGCCGCTGGTGTGCGATACCAGCGCGGGGGCAGTGTCGTCACCGGGATTGTCGCTGCCGCAGAACCGTTATCGCCATCCCGAAGATGCGCGCGAACAGCTTACCCGCGGTCTCGACCTGCACGAGGACGTCTTCGGGCTGCGGCCCAAGGGCGTCTGGCCGTCGGAAGGCAGCGTCTCGGAGGAAGTGCTGGCGATCGCGCATAGCGTGGGCATCCAGTGGATGGCCACCGACGAGGGCGTGCTGGGACGGAGCACGGGATCATTCTTCGCGCGCGACGGCACCGGACGTTTGCCGGGAAACCTGGCAGAGAAGCTGTATAACATCCACCGGTACGAGAATGGTTCGGCCGCGATGCACTTGGTGTTTCGCGATCACACTATTTCCGATCTGATCGGGTTCGTGTATTCCGGCATGCCTCCAGCGGAGGCGGCGCGGCATTTGATTGGAAACATCAAGGAAGCGGCTAAGCCAGTGCTGGCCAAGGGTCGCGATGCCGTGGTGTCAATCATTCTCGACGGCGAGAACGCGTGGGAATACTACCCGAAGTCGGGGCGTGAGTTTCTGCGGCGCTTCTACGATGGGCTGCAGCGCGAGCCGGGCGTGGAGGCAGTGACCGTATCGGAGGCGATTGCGCGGCACAAGGATTTCGGCAAAATGACTTCGCTGGTGCCTGGATCGTGGATCAGCGCGAACTTTAATGTGTGGATCGGCGCTCCGGAGGACAATCGCGCCTGGGACTACCTGCACCACGCGCGCGAGTTTTACGCGCAGAATGCGGCGCGGGCGACCGAGGCACAGCGCAAGCTGGCCTTCGACGAAATCCTGATTGCCGAAGGCAGCGACTGGAACTGGTGGTACGGGCCGGAACATCACTCGGCCAACGACCGCGATTTTGACGAACTGTACCGCAAGCATCTTTCCAACGTGTACCAGGCGCTGGGAGCGATTCCGCCGGACTCTCTGGCCCAGCCCATCACTGGGGTGGAGGTGCGCCCATCGTTTGTGCCGCAGACGGCTTATATTCATCCGCGAGTCACGGGCGACAAGGTGCGCTACTTCGAGTGGATGGGCGCGGCGATGTACACGGCGGATCAGCGCGCGGGGGCGATGCACGGGAAGCAGTTTCTGCTGGATTCCGTGTATGCCGGCATCGATGCCAGCCATGTGTATGGGCGGCTGGACTTCACGGACAAGGTTCCCGAGGAGGATTTTGATCTGGTCGTGAATGTGGAGTCGTGGGCCAGCGGCGAGCCGCGTCCACGGCGCACGCTCCGGGTCGAGGCCTCGGCGCATGATCGGAAGCTCAAGAGCTGGAAAGTCGAAAACGGTTCGGAAGAGCGCGTGATGGCCTCGTCGTCCCAGTGGGACGAACATGCGAAGTTGGCGCTGTTGCGGAACTTTGAATTCAAGCTGCCGCTGGCGTGGCTTCTGGCGACTCCGAGCACTGCCCCGGCGGAACGCGCGGCGGAGCGCAAGGATGGGGCGGTCGCGGTGGCGTCCACCAGCAAGCTGCGGCTTCGCTTCAGCCTGTGGCAGAACCGGCTGCCCGTGGATTCGTTGCCGCTGGAAGGGTGGATCGAGTTGCAGGTGCTGAGCGAAGGGGATTTGATTTTCGGGGCGTGAGAAGTGCGCTTCGGGCTATGACCCCAGAATGAGGACGTTTTCAACCGAGATCTGAAGGGCTCGATCAAAGGTCACGAGTTGCATTCCTGAGACCGCGGCGAACGCAGCCAGGTAGGCATCTGCCCAGTTTTTTGGATGTGACTGTCGTTGGCGAGTGAGTCTGCGAAAGGCCGCTTCGACGTTTGGCGGTTCTTCCAGAAAGTCAACGCGATCATCATGTCTCCAATGGTCGTAAGCCTCCCAAGCTTCGATCTGCGTCATCACTTCGTCGGTACCCATAACCGCTGACGTCGTTAGGAGCCGCAACAAGCTAATCTGTGTGAAGCGACAGAAACAAACGCGGGCCTCCATCTCCAGCGCTTCGAACCATGCTCGGGCGACAGAGTGGTGTTCGTGCCCTCCGTAGGTAAGGGCAATCCAGACGTTCACGTCAGGGAAAAGGAATGATCTCGAAGATCTTGGCATTGTCCAATTTGAGAGATCCAGGGCGTTTCGAGGGCACGATGGGGAGGGTCACCCGGCCGGGACGGCTACGCCGACCCCTCAGTTCCTGCTCGACCCCGCGAAGAATCAACTCCTTGACTGAGCGCCCTTCGCTGGCTGCCTTGCCCTTAAGCTCGCGATAAAGGGGGTCCGGGATGTCAACCGTGGTCCTCATGGATCCATGCTGCCATATTTATGGCTGGCTGTCAATATAGAATCGAATTTACGCCCGAAGCGAAAGACCGGCGCAACCGCACGCCGGTCTTTCGCGTTAACGAGAGTTGGAAAAGTCTCTACTTGCTGCCGCCGCTCGCAGGCGCAGTGCCCATGGTCAACGGACGATTCAATTCCAGAGTGAGTTCGGTGCCCGCCGGCAGAATTGCGGAGCGGTGTTTGGCCAGCCAGTGCGCGGTGGTTGCGGTTGCGCCGACTGCGCCGCCGATCAGGATTCCCGGGCCGCCGCCGATCAGGCCGCCGATGAGCATGCCGCCCGCAGTGCCGCCGCCGGTCTCGAGGGTGTCGCGGCGGTCGTGAGTTTGTCCTTTGAACTGGCCTTCTGAATTGACATCAGTGCCGTGAATATTGGTGTCGGTCAAGGTCGCGTCGAGGAAATAACGCTCCCCGCTGGGAAGAACCACAGCCTCGGGAAGAATTCCGATAGTTGGCCTACCCGAGATGCGGCGCGGCTCACTCACCTTGGTGACGCGGCCTTCGACGGTTGCTCCCGCGGGGATCAGCGTTGCCCCATTGACTACAACCGGCTGCGTGATTTTTCCCTGGAAGGGATCGCCGACTCGATTGCTAAAGGTTGCGAGAGTCGTATCGAGCCGCACCATCAGGGCAGTCCCCGCAGGTACCGGCGAACCAGTCTGGGCTGCCAGCCCGGCAGCCAAAAGCAGAATGCAAGGTAGAGCGATCCACTTCTTCACGGTGCCTCCTCAACTTCCGAGCGATATTTTATCTCTTGACTCTAGTCCTGGCGCAAGGCTGGGACAATACGCAGGCAGGACAGGGAACCAGAGGAGATAAGGGCGCGGCCGGGGGTGCCCGAACGGACGGGTCCAAAGGTGGAAATTGCCGCCCGCAAGTGTGTCCGAAGTCACAATTCGTTCATAGCCATCCGATATAATCGTTGGTTTCGCAAAACAGCACGGGCAAGACTTATACGGGAGTCGGCTATCTTACTCAACGCGGGGTCGTAGTTGACAGCGACTTGCGCGAGAGCGTCTTTCGCCGCTCGTAGAACCAGAATCAATAATCCAGAGAAAGCGGAGCTATCCATGTCAAATATTGCAGCTATCCATGCACGAGAAGTGTTGGACTCACGTGGCAATCCTACGATTGAAGCGGAAGTGTTTCTTGCGGACGGCTCGATGGGCCGGGCGATCGTGCCCAGCGGCGCATCGACCGGCGAGCACGAGGCGGTTGAGTTGCGGGACGAAGATACGAACCGGTTCCTGGGCAAAGGTGTGCTCAAGGCGGTTGACAACGTCAATGGCGAGATCGCGGGAGCGCTCGCGAACTGGGATGGGTTCGATCAGCGGGGGCTCGATTGCAGGATGATCGAACTGGACGGCACCGAGAACAAAGGGCGGCTCGGGGCGAACGCCATCCTGGCAGTCTCAATGGCGGCGGCGCGCGCGTCGGCACAGAGCATCGACATCCCGCTGTATCGCTATCTGGGCGGAGCGGGGGCCAACACGCTGCCTACACCGATGATGAACATTCTGAATGGCGGGGCGCATGCCGACAATAACGTCGACTTCCAGGAGTTCATGGTGATGCCCGTGGGCGCGCCTTCATTTTCTGAGGCGCTGCGCTGGGGCGTTGAGGTTTTCCATACGCTCAAAGGCGTGCTCAAGAAGCGCGGCTATAACACTGCCGTGGGCGATGAAGGTGGATTTGCCCCGTCAGTGAAGTCGAATGTGGAAGCGATCGAGGTCGTGCTGGAAGCGATTTCCAAGGCCGGCTACAAACCGGGAGAGGAAATCGCGATTGCGCTCGATCCGGCGGCCAGCGAGTTTTTTCAGGACGGCAAGTATGTTTTCAAGAAGTCGGATAAGTCGGCGAAGAGTTCCGACGATATGGTGAAATTCTGGGCGAAGTGGGTGAATGACTATCCGATCGTGTCGCTCGAAGACGGGCTGGCGGAGAACGATTGGGACGGATGGCAGAGCCTGACGAAGGAACTTGGTGGGAAGATTCAGCTCGTAGGCGACGATATCTTCGTGACGAACATTCAATTTCTGCAGGAGGGAATCGATAAGGGCGTTGCGAACTCAATTCTGGTCAAAGTGAATCAGATTGGAACGGTCAGCGAGACTCTGGATGCGATCGATCTGGCGCGGCGGAATGGATATACATCGGTGATTTCGCATCGGTCTGGCGAAACGGAAGATACGTTCATCGCGGACCTCGCGGTGGCGACGGGTGCTGGACAGATCAAGACTGGATCGGCGTCGCGTACGGACCGCATTGCCAAATACAACCAGCTACTGCGGATCGAGGAAGAGTTGGGCGGGACGGCACGGTTCCTGGGGCTGAAGGCGTTGAATTACCGGGGTTAGCCTCGCATTCGGCTAACCCTAGGCATAAGAGGACGCGTTTCAAAATCCCAGCGTGTCGTCTGCCGATGGACCGTAGGTTGCGGGCACGGGCTTGCCGTTCAATCGCAGATATACGCCAAGCTGGGCGCGGTGATGCACCAGGTGGTTCAGGAACATCTGGCGATAAGCCAGAAATCGCGGCCCCTCAAAAATCGGCTTGCCCTGGAAGCTGAGCTTCCAGTTCTCCGTCCACGCTTCATCGGGAGTAGCTTGCAGAGCGCTGCGAACCTGGGCTGCCCCCTCATCGAAAGCATGCAGCAGTTGGGGAACAGATTCAAATGGCAGCGGTTTGATGCTGCTTTTGGAAAAGTCCAGTTCGGGAGTGGTCAGGACCGTCAGGCCAAAACTGGCAAGCTGTGCGACATGAGGCGCCAGTTTGCCCAGCGGCATAGATTTGGCATGAGGAGCAAAGTCCGGCTTGTCGGCAGGAACCCGTTCCAACGTTGTGCGGGTGCTCTTCATTTCCTGGTCGAGTTCGGGTAGCAGCATGGCGCTAATGGGCATGATTCGTCTCCATGAATTTTCGAGTATAGCCGGATTGACCTAGGTTTGGAGGAGAACTTGCACGTGCTTATGGGCAATCGCTTATTCGGAACCTTTCGCGTCCAGGCGATCTGGTGATCTTAGTTCAAGCCCAGTTATTAAGTCCGCGAGGTTCATGTCGCCACGAACCGGCCTTTGGCGCCCGGTCGCGGAGCGGCGGAGTATAATTTTGGGAGCGAGTATGGAAGAAACGGAAATCATTTTCTCAGTTCAAGAATCTCCGGAAGGTGGCTTTGAGGCGCGCGCCCTCGGCTATTCAATTTTCACCCAGGCGGAGACCTTCGACCAGCTGAAGCTTAATGTGCGGGAGGCGGTGCAGTGCCATTTTGACGAGGGAAAGGCGCCTCCGGTGATTCGCCTGCACATGGTTAAAGACGAGGTCATTTCGACTTGAGATTGCCTCGTGATCTTTCGGGTCACGAGCTCATCCGGCTCCTGCGCCGCTATGGGTACGAACCCACCCGCCAAATCGGCAGCCACATTCGATTGCAGTCAAGTCTTCGCGGTCACAAGCATCACGTTACCATTCCAGATCACAACAGCTTACGTCTGGGAACACTGAACTCGATTCTTTCTGACGTGGCGGATTACCTGAACATTCAACGCTCGAAGCTGGAGCAGGAACTCTTCGGAAAATGAATCGTCCTAAACCGCTTGTTCTTATTATTCTCGACGGCTGGGGGTATCGAGCCGAAACGAAAGCCAACGCCATTGCGCTCGCGCGCAAGCCTACGTACGACCGGCTGCTGCGCGAGTATCCCAACACGCTCATCCATACCAGCGGGCCGTTCGTGGGACTGCCTGAGGGGCAGATGGGTAATAGCGAGGTCGGGCATCTCAACATTGGGGCCGGACGCATCGTGCACATGGACATCACGCGCATCGATTTGATGATTCAGAACGGGGAATTGTTCTCGCATCCCGTGCTGCTCGACGCCATGAAGCACGCTCGCACCGGCGAGCGGCGGTTGCATCTGTTCGGGTTGCTTTCTGACGGTGGCGTGCACTCCCAGCAGGCGCATCTCTACGCGTTGCTGAAGATGGCGAAACAGAACGGGTTAGAGCGTGTCTTCGTGCATGCCTTCATGGACGGACGCGATACTCTGCCCACCAACGGCGCTGGGTATCTCGAACAGCTGCAGCAAAAGATGCGCGAGTACAACTGCGGCAAGATTGCCACCGTCAATGGCCGCTACTATGCCATGGACCGCGACCGGCGTTGGGAGCGCATTGCCAAGGCTTATAACGCGATGGTCTTCGCCGACGCGGAGGGCGGCAAATGCGCCGATCCGGTGCAGGGGATGAAGGATTCTTACAACAAGGGAGTCACCGACGAATTCGCGATTCCGTTTGTCTGCATCGACAGTCGCGGCCACGCGCTGGCCACCATTCGGGATGGCGATTCGTGCATCTGCTTCAACTTTCGCGCCGACCGGGTTCGCCAGATCACGCGTGCTCTGGCTCGCAACAGTGGACTGAACGACAAGGGCGGCAGCGATCTGCCGGGCGCGGCCGATCTCGATGCGACCATTCCGCGCGACCGCGTGCCGAAAAATCTGCGGTACGTCTGCATGACGCGCTACGACAAGAATTTCAGCCTGCCGGTGGTGATTCCGCCGGAGTCGATGGCGAACATTCTGGCCAATGTGATGGGCGGCATGAACATGCGGAACTTGCGGGTGGCGGAGACAGAGAAGTATGCGCACGTCACGTATTTTTTCAATGGCGGCGTAGAACAGCCATTCCCTGGCGAAGAGCGCGTGATGGTGCAATCGCCCAAGGTCGCGACTTACGATCTGAAGCCGGAGATGAGCGCGGCGGGCATTGCCGACGCGGTCGTGAAAGCCACCGAGGAAGGGACGTTCGACGTGATGATAGTGAACTTTGCCAACGCCGACATGGTGGGCCACTCCGGCAAAATCGAGCCCACGGTGAAAGCGGTTGAGACCGTCGATGCATGCCTGGGACGCATTGAGACGGCGGTTCGTGCAAAGGGCGGAGCGATGCTGATCACGGCCGACCATGGCAACGCCGAGTTAATGATTGATCCGGCGACGGGCGGGCCGCATACCGCGCATACGACCAACCCGGTGCCTTTTATCGTGGTCTCGGAAAGTGCTAAGCAGTTCACGTTGAAAGCCGGCGGATCGCTGCGTGATATTTCACCTACCGTCCTGGGGATGCTGGGCATCGACGAACCGAAAGAGATGACAGGAACGGATTTGCGGGTTCCGCTGAAGGGCTGAGTGAGTCCGGCGGAATCTGGTGTAGAAACATTGCTTGCAACGTCTTGCCGGCACCGGTACAGACGTAGCAAGCTACGTCTCTACGATTCGTGCGCCATCGGCTGCAAGGGAACGGATTCTAATTTGTCAGCAGCGCCGGCGCCGTGGCCAGCAGTCCAGCTGCTAACTCCAGGTCGTGCAGGTCCTCGCGGCTGAAATCCTGCGCAAGCTTCGGATCAAGCCCCTTACGCGAAATCTGAATCACTCCCACCACCACCGAATCCCGGTCCATCATGGGCACTGACATGAGCTTCTGAATGGGCGCCAGGGGAGCGGGGTCGTCCGAATCATTGGTGCTGGGTTTGATGGTTTCAAAGATACTGGCGTGCTTTACCCGAGCAAAGTTATTGAAAATTTCCGGCTTCTTGCTCAGCGCCGTGTGCGCAGCCACCGCCTTGCTGGATAACGGAATCGCGCCGGTGGTGCGCAGATATTCGGGAAATATAAAGCGTAGCAGGCCACCCTCCAGCCGCAGCAGAGCGACTTCGGTGTACTGCACTCGAAAAATCTTGGCCAGCACCATGCATATGTCCAGTGCCGACACTCCCTCGCCCAACACAGATCCCAAGGGGAGAAGATGCTCGGGAAGCACAATTTCTTCGGTTAGCCCGTGATCGTTATTTTGGGTCATAGTAGGGATGCACAGTCTCTGTTTTTCAGCGAGCCACCAAGACTCTATCGCATTTTGTCCGCCACAAGGTACTTCCGAAAGTAACGAAGGCGGTTCTTGTAAGCCCTGTGTTTTCAACACAGAGGCAAACCGAAGGTGCCCTCCAACCGAGCACCCGCCACGTTGTAATCCGCCACAAACTATCAAGCCCTGACAGTTTTTGTCAGGTGCACCAATGTCGGTGCTCTCGCATTACCGGCGTTTCCTTCCCGGCCCCTCACTCGTTTACACTTCCAGCCTATGAATAATCCGATGCAACCTAACGTGAAGTTAACCAACGATGCCGACTACCGCGAAAATTACGCCAACAGCGTGCAGATGCGGGTCAACATCTGGGACTTCTTCCTGGTCTTCGGCACACTGCAGGCACAGACCGAGAGCCATGTTGAGATCAAGAACTTTCAGGGCATTTACCTGAGCCCGCAGCAGGCGAAGGCCTTGCTCGGGCTTCTGCAGCAGAACGTGGGCGGTTACGAGAGCGCTTTTGGAGAGATCAAGCTCGACCCGCGCATGGGGCCGCAAGGACCGGTGCACTAACCGCGACTGCGACTTTGTCATCGTTCGGATTGTCATCGTAGAGACGCAGGTTGCTGCGTCTCGGCCGGCAGCATTCCGGGCGATGGCTTGAGAGACGTTGCCAGCAACGTTTGCACGGTTAGAATGATTTCTCCCATGCGCTCTCCCAGTCCGCACCCAGCCCTGGTGTTCGCGGTCATCTTTGTTGCGATTTTTTTGCTGCATGTTCCGCTGCTGCAGCTTCCTTACTTCTGGGACGAAGCCGGATACTACGTTCCCGCCGCGCGCGACCTGTTGCTGCGCGGAAGTCTGATTCCACATACGACCGTGTCGAATGCGCATCCGCCACTGGTCATGGCCTGGATCGCCCTCTGGTGGAAATGCGTGGGCTATGCCCCGCTGGTGGCGCGATCGGCCATGTTGGTGGTCGCTGTATTCTCGCTGCTGGGGGTGTTTCGGCTGGCGGAGCGCGCCGCGAATACCCAGGTGGCGATTGCCTCCACATTGTGTACGGCTTTATATCCGGTTTTCTTCGCGCAAAGCTCGCTGGCCCAGGTGGATCTGGCTGCGGCGGGGCTCACGTTCTGGGGACTGTGTGCTTATCTCGAGGATCGTCCAGTTGAGGTCGCAATCTGGTTCTCGCTGGGCGCTCTTGCCAAAGAGACCGCGATTCTCGCGCCGGTGTCTCTGGCCTGCTGGGAAGGCCTGCGTTTCATCATGCCGAAATGGGGTGCGCTCAGAAGACTGTGGAATGCGAAGTCAGAACCTGGAACGCCGTCCGTCCGGCGCGTTCTGCCGCTTCTGGTTCCTCTGCTTCCACTGACGCTGTGGTACGCCTACCACTACGCCCGCACCGGATACGTCTTCGGCAATCCAGAATTTTTTCGCTACAACGTCGCTGCCACGCTCAATCCGTTGCGATTCGTGCTGGCCCTGGGATTGCGCCTGTGGCAGGCCTTCGGGTACCTGCATTTGTGGGTGTTAACGCTCGGCATGGCGTTGGCCATGCTTCTGCCTCCGGTGAAAGATTTTGGGATCGAGCGCCCGCGCATCGCGATCTCAGTACAAATGATATTTCTGGTGGTGGTGAAAGTGTATGTGATTGGCATGGCGTTGATCGGGGGCGCAGTGCTGGCGCGCTACATGCTGCCGGCGGTTCCGCTCGTGATCATCGCTGCAGTCTCCACGCTGCGCAGGCGGCTACGTTATTGGCCCGCGGCTGTCGCCTTGGTTGCGATTGCTTTCGTGGTCGCATGGTTCTGGAATCCGCCTTACGGGTTCTCGCCGGAAGACAATCTCGCCTATCGCGATTACGTGGTGCTGCACCAGGACGGAGAGCGCTTTCTCGAAGCCCGCTATCCGATGGCGCATGCGCTTACAGCGTGGCCGGCTTCGGATGAACTGACGCGTCCGTGGCTTGGCTACACGACTCGTCCGGTACAGGTGGTGCGTATCGAAGATTTCTCGCTTGAAGAAGTGCTCTCCGCGGACGAGTTCCGCTCACACTTCGAAGTCGCGCTAGTGTTCTCCACGAAATATGAGCCCGCGCGTCCGCTGCTGGATCATTGGAAGAAATGGGAGGAACTGAAGCGAAGATTCTTCGGCTTCCACCGCGACTTGCCGCCGGCTGCCGTGGCGCAGCTTCTCGGCGGAAGGATTGTGTTCTCGGAAGAGCGCAAGGGGCAGTGGGTTGCGGTGATCGAGATGGAGCAGGGTGAAATACTGAATGCCGAACTGGGGCGCCAGCGGAATTTCTGAACGAGATTGCTTTAGTCGCCTGCGGTAACAATAGGAATTTACGGATTCTTTGCCGCCGCCTCCACTTTCGTACGGAGTTCCCGCACCAATTTCACCTCAGGCGCATTCAGGCCGTCAGTCATACGATCGCGCCAGATCGGCGCGTTATCGGTGCCTAAATCCGCGTTGTAAACGGCAAGCATGTCTTGGGGGTCGCCATCATCCGCGGCTGTTACAGGTCCGACGGAGGGGTTTGCTGTACCCGAACCGGCGTGGATGCCGATGCCCTGTTGTGCTTCTGCAGTCCGCCCCTTTCGTACCAGGATGATCAGATCTGCCGCCTTGCGTTCGTAGACCAGCGTATAGCGTCCCCAGTCCCGAATTGCATTCTGGACGTCGATCACCGCCTGACGGTCAACCGGGGGAACGCGCGAATCGGCAAGGTTGTCGCCAAAATAGGTCGTGACCAACACATACTTCGCGCTAACGATTATTTTTGGGAATGTAGGTTTCTCTTTGGCAACGATGAAGGGGACCCAACAGGAGTGCCACGAGGAAGCAAAGAGCCCGTCTGGTCATGGGAACCTCCGCCAGCGTTGCTCAATGTTAGCACGATTCGGAGTTGCATTCGGCCGCGGCGCACGCGAGCGTCAGGTTGATGCGATTCGTTACGGCTGCATCAGGTGGCACGAGTGCGTCTTGATCACCAGCCACACTTCGCGGCCGGGCGTAAGTTGCAGCGAATCGCGGGCGGCTAGAGTTAAGTGGACCTCTATCTCGACTCTACATTTCACCCGCGCGCGGACAATTACATCACGCTGCTCGAGCGAAGCGATGCGCCCCGGAATCACGTTGCGGGCGCTCAATCCGACCGGCGGTACCGTCGCCAGCAGAATGTCGCCGGCGCGGATTCCCACGCGCAACGCCGATCCGACGCCTCCGCGTACCAGCGGAGTTTCGAGCAGCACCGGGCCGCCGTCTCCCGCCACACAGCAGGTCATGGTGCCGCGTTCCGGGTGAACCGATTCCACCGTGGCGTCAAAAATGTTTTCGAAGCCCACCAACTGTGCGACCGTTTCCTGCTGCGGCGCGTCGATTACTTCATGCGGCGTGCCTTGGGTCACGATGCGTCCAGCGTCGAGGACAATCACGCGCGCGCCCAAAGCAAAGACTTCCTCGCGAGTGTGTGTTACATACAGGATGGGAATGCGGTGAGCCTGGTTCCACTCGCGGAGATCGTCGATGATCTTCGACTTGGTCGCCGCATCCAGCGCGGCCAGTGGTTCGTCCAAAAGCAGCACAGCGGGATCGGTCACAAGGGTTCGGGCTAACGCCGTGCGCTGGCTTTCTCCCCCAGAAATTTCTCGGGGGTAACGCTGCGCGAGATGTGCAATGCGAAAGGCCTGAAGGATTGCGGAGGTACGTGCCGCGCGATCGGCCTGCGGCAAATGCGTGAGGCCGTACTGGACGTTCTTTTCAACCGTCAGATGCGGAAACAGGGCGAGGGTTTGAAACACGTATCCGACGCGGCGCTTGGCTACCGGGAGATCGGTGCCTTGCGCGGCATCGAACAGGACGCGGTCGCCGATGGCAATACGCCCCGAGTCGGGCGTGGTTAATCCAGCGACGCAATCGAGCATCGTCGTTTTGCCGGCTCCGGACGGTCCAAACAGGATGGTGAACCCCGGCGTGGCTCGAAACTCGGCTTCTAGAACAAATTCTCGTGTGGGTGCGGCGAATCGCTTGCGGAAGCGGGCCTCGAGCAGCGGGCCAGTATTTTCATCGCGCGAAACGGGCGAGGACGAAACGTCAATGGCTTTAGATTCGTCGGTGTGGGGAGCGCTCATCGCAGATTATTTTATAGGTCCCACGACCCACGTCTTCCGATTGACGCTGTACACCACCGCCAGCACGGCAAAGCAGAACACGAGGAGCACCAGCGCCGTCTGATTGGCGGTGGCGTAGTCGGAGGCCTGCACCCGGTCGAAGATATCAATGGAGACCGTGCGCGTCACGCCGGGAATATTTCCGCCCACCATGAGCACGACGCCGAATTCTCCCATGGTATGGGCAAAGCTCAGGGCGGTGCCGGTAATCAATCCGGGGACGGAGAGCGGTACGATGACGCGAAAAAAAGTGCGCAGCGGGGAAGCGCCTAGCGTCGAGGAAGCCGAGATCAGCTTGCGATCTACACTGGCGAACGACGCAGCGAAAGGCTGTACGGCGAACGGCAGACTATAAAGAATCGAACCAATCACCAGTCCACTAAAAGTAAAAGCCAAGGTGTGTCCGGTCAGCGAGATCCACCAGCGTCCCAGCGGGCTGCGCGGTCCGAGCGCCACCAGCACATAAAATCCCAGCACCGTCGGCGGAAGAACAATGGGCAGCGCTACGATTGCCTCGATAAGAAACTTCCAGCGCCAGCCAGAAAATGCAATCCACCAGGCGATGGGCAGACCGAGCACAAGCAATACGGCCGATACCGTGATCGCGAGTTGTAGCGTCAGCCAGAATGCTTGCCAGTCGATTGCCATAATGATTCGCTCTCTCGGAGGATTTCGTTCGCCGCTTTCTTCGTAGCGCCGCCGTCCCGGCGGCTGTCCGGCGGGCGTCCCCGCCCGCCGCGCCGAGGGCGAGACACCCCTTCGACAAGCTCAAGGCAGGCTCTCGGGACAGCCGGCAAGATACCGGCGCTACTGGGATTGCAGCGTAAAGCCGTACTTCCGAAACAACTCGGTCGCCTCTTTCGTCTTAATGTATTCCAGAAACTGCGCCGCTTCCTTTTTATGCAGAGAGTGCGAAAGCACAAGCACTCCCTGCGCCAGCGGAGGATAGTCGTCCGCCGGAACTTCCCAGTACCTACCTTTGCCGCGCATTCCTGGCGCAACGGCATGGCCCAACGCCACGAATCCCGCCTGTGCGTTGCCCGACTCCACGAACTGCGCCGCCTGTGCGACGTTCTCCCCCAAAACCAGGCGGTCCGCAACGCGATCATACATGCCGGCATGCTTCAAAGCTGCCACCGCCGCGCGGCCATAGGGAGCATGTTGCGGATTGGCAATGGCAATCTTCTTCACCGAAGGATCGAGTAGAACATTCATACCCTGGTGGTCAACGTCGAGCGAGGACTCGGCCGGAACCCACAGCACAAGCTTTCCCACAGCATACTGATACAAGCTTGCGCCATCGGCGTCACCAGCAGCAATGAGCTGGCGCGGATAATCCATATCCGCCGAGAAAAACAGATCGAACGGAGCGTCATTCCGAATCTGCTGCGTGAGCGCCCCCGATGCTCCGAACGAAAGCCTCACCTTCACGCCGGTCTTCTTCTCGTAGCGGTCGCCGATCTCTTTCAGGGCGGTACTCAAGTCCGCCGCGGCAGCGACCGTGACCTCGGGAGCGTTCCTCTTCTCCTGTGCCCCACTTCGAGCAGGAGACAGAGCAATGCACGCCGCCAGCAAGGTGCAGGAAAAAGTTCTCATGTCTTGGGCGTCCCTTTCAACACATCGTTGTCGAAACCGACCACGGAAAGCAGATTGTACAGGCCAAGAGCGTGTCCGTGGCACTTCCGCGTCGCGGGCGATTTTTCCCAAAGTGGTCCTCACAATGATCGCGACCACGCTTTTGCGTTGCTTCGCCCGCGTCAGCTCTCGATACTGGCAGGTGCGCGAGGCCATCATGCCAAGCCGTTGTTTCTTTCCCTCATTGCGAGTGCTGGCGCTCGCCTTGAGCTGTTCTGTTTTCGTTTCGGTCGTACAAGGTCAAGGTGCGAAACAGAGTGTTCCGCAGAACCCCATCCCCGATAACGACGCTGACCATATCAAAGAGCGCAACGAATGGTTCTTTCGCGGCCGTCTGATCCGCGGGAGAGCTTCTGCCGAGCTTCGCCGCCGAGCCTATCAGTCCAAGTTGCAGATGCGGGCGCGGCACGCCGCAGCTTTCGCAACGGCTCACGCCAACGGGCAGGCCCCGCTTCCGTCGGGTTCATGGATGCCGTTAGGCCCCATGCCCTTAGCCTCCGATGCTACGGGCAACGGGACGCAGGACTACCGCCAAGTCTCGGGACGCGCGACTGCCGTTGCCGTCGATCCCGCCGACCCGACGGGCAATACGATCTACATTGGCGGCGCGCAAAGCGGAGTCTGGAAGTCGACCAATGCGGCGAACAACACTGCCAACAACGTGACCTGGAGTCCCGTCAGCGACGATCAAGTCACGCTGTCGATTGGTGCAGTCGCGATCCAGGCCGGCAACGCGGATCCGACAAAGACGGTAATTCTCGCCGCCACCGGTGAGGCGGATAACTCCGGCGATTCGTATTTCGGACTCGGCATCCTGCGCTCGGCGGATGCCGGAAACACGTGGGCTCTGATTCCGACGGCGAACAGTGGCGCGCTCTCCTTCAGCGGGCTGGGCGGAACGCGCATGGCATTCAGCACGGCCACCGGGCAAATGAATACCGTGGTTGCCGCCATGGCGACTACGTCGGAAGGCATAGTTGACGGGGCCGTTACCGCCGACACCACGCGCGGCCTCTATACATCGCTCGATGCCGGACAGACATGGACCTACGACGCGCTCGTCGATCCTGGCGGCACTACGGACGCGACCTCTGCAACGTCGGTCGTATATAACGCCAGCGCTGGGCAGTTCTTCGCCGGGGTTCGTTACCACGGCTTTTACTCTTCGCCGGACGGCACTCACTGGACGCGTCTCGCCGTCCAACCCGGCGGGACTCTGTTAAGCGCCGCAGCCTGCCCTCCGCAGTCCACATCGAATAATTACTCGTGCCCCATCTATCGCGCAGAAATCACGGCGGTTCCGGGGCGCAACGAGATGTACGCCTGGTTCATTTCCCTGTCTGCGAGCGGTAGCCCCATCGATGGCGGCATTTGGCAAAGCCTCAACGGAGGCGCTTCGTGGACCTCGATTCCCAATACCACGATCACCAATTGCGGAGACGTCGAGGGCTGCGGCGTGCAACAGGGCTCCTACAACCTGGAACTTCTGGCCGTTCCCAACTGTCCGAACGGCGCGCAGACCTGCGTTAACAATCCGACTGATCTCTATGCCGGAGCAATCAATATCTATAAATGTTCTATTCCGAACCCAACCAGCAATACGGCCTGCAGCGCTCCTGGCTTTATCAATCTGACCCACGTTTACGGATGCGACCCCATTGGTGCGCCCGCCCACGTGCATCCGGACCAGCACGCGTTGGCTTACGCGATCCCCACTTCGGGCAGCGACTCCGGCAACGCACTTCTATATTTCGCCAATGATGGCGGCATTTATCGCGCGCTCAACGGATTTTCGGGGCTCAACACCGGAGCCTGTTCGGGCACGAATCAGTTCGACGATCTCAATCAAAATCTGGGATCGATGACGCAGTTCGTCAGTTTTTCCCAGCATCCGACCGACCCAAACACGTTACTCGGAGGAACGCAGGATAACGGTTCCCCGGCCACCAACGCAGCCATCACGAGCTTGGGTTGGGGCAACGTTCTCGGCGGCGACGGCGGCTATAACGCAATCGATCCCGGCGTCACATCCAACTGGTACGCCTCCAACCCTGACATCCCTCCCGGTGGCCTAGGCGTTCAACTCTGTGTGAGCGGCGTGAACTGCAACAACAGCGGCTTCAATTTCGTGGTTACCAGTAGCACGGTTGGCGGCGACGACGGCGCTTTTTATTTTCCTTACATCCTCGATCCATATTCTGCGACGGCAATGCTGGTCGGGACCTGCCGGGTGTGGCGCGGGCCTCGCGCCGGCGGTGGCTTTACGGCGCTCAGCCCCAACTTCGACACGTTGGGTTCAGGAACATGCTCCGGGAGTGAAGTCAATCAGGTTCGTGCTCTGGCTGTGGGAGGCCCGCCTGACAGCAACGGTTCTGGCGTCATCTACGCCACCACTAGCGGACTCGGCCCGCTGGATGGCCCTCTCTACACGCCCACTGGCGGCCGCGTCTGGGTCAGTACCAACGCCTCGGCTGGAATTCCCGCCTTCGCCGATGTCACCGATAACAGCCCGCAGGGCAACATCAATCCTAATCAGTTTCCCATGTCCAACGTCGCAACCGACTCCTCCGATGTCACGGGCCGTACGGCCTATGTGACGGTGATGGGTTTCACCGGCGGCTTAGGCCATGTATGGAAGACTACAAACGCTGGAAGGACTTGGACCGACTTCACCTACAATCTTCCAGACTCGCCGGTCAATGCGGTCGTCGTCTATCCCGCAATGTCTCAGGTGTATGTCGCGACCGACGTCGGCGTCTTTGGCAGCTCGACCTCGGCTCCCAATTGGACAGAGGTTGGGCCTATTCCCAGTCCCAATCAGCCAGGGTTTCTGCCCAACGTCGCAGTCACCGCGCTCGGAGTCTTCGCTTCCGGCGGACAGCAGCTGTTGCGGGCTTCCACCTATGGCCGCGGCATCTGGCAATTCAATCTTGCCTCAACACCGGACTTCCAGATTTCCGTTACCAATTCTCCCCTTACAATTTCCGCCGGAGGAACCGCAACATTTACTGGATCAGCGGCAGCACTCGACGGATATTCCGACACTGTGACCTTAACCTGCACCGCCGGTGTAACCCCAGCGCCGAGCTCGTGCAGCTCCCCGCAGTCTCCGCTGACTCTTGGGATCAGCACTTCTTTTACGGTGACCGCCAGTGCAGCCGTTGGCGACTACTATTTCAACGTACAAGGCGTCGGTTCTGATTCGAATCACACGACACACCAGACTGCCGCCGTGCTACATATTCTTAGCAACCTGGCTGATTTCACTCTCACCGAGGCCGGTTCTTTCCCCGCCGTAAACGCGGGCAGCAGCACGACGAGCGGACCAATCAGCGTTACCGCGCCCAATGGATTTGCGGGCACAATCAACCTGACGTGTTCTCTGGCTTCTGGAACTGGTAGTTGCAGCGTAAGTCCGGCGTCGGTGACCTCAATCCCAACCACTGCGTACGTCACTGTGAACGCCACAACCTTGAGCGCGGGCAGTTATCAACTGGTTGTGCAGGGGACCTCCAGCACGACAACACACACGCTTCTGATCCCTTTCAATGTGGGGGATTTCCAAGTCGCTGGTCCGCAGTCGCTCACGCTTGGACCGGGCTCACAGGGGACGGCCAACCTCACGGTTACAGCTTCGACCTACTACAGCGGCAACATCAACTCAACGTGTACTGTTAGTTCACTGCTGGGTGCAACTTGCGCGTTGACCCCGAGTCCGATAGCGGCCAGCACAGGATCAACCGTGGCGCTCATCGCAACCATCAACGTGCCGAACAACGCGGCGCCCGGGACATACAACGTCAACGTCAGTGTGCAGGACACCTCCGGTACACCCAGTCACAACCTTGCGTTCCCGCTCACGGTTCAGGACTTCAGCATCATTTCCTCCACGGCGAACCAAACGGTTAATCCCGGTGGAACTGCGGGCCCTTACGGTCTGATAGTTCAGCCCATCGCCGCGTCCTTCAACAGCCCAGTCACACTCTCCTGCTCTGGCGGACTCCCGCCGGGAGCGCAATGCACCTTTCAGCCCGCAACGCCGATTACGGCGGGAAGCGCGACCATCGCAGTGGCAATGACGATCCTCACGAGCGCCACTACTAGCGCGGGAACTTACACGGTGACCGTCACAGGAACCTCTGGTTCCCTCTCTCGCTCAGCGACCGTGCTGCTTACTGTGACCGATACCATTGCCAACAGCGGCGACTTTCAGCTTGCCGTTACCCAAGCCTTTCCCGCGGGCGTTGCTGCAGGGTCCCAAGCGCAGGCCCGCATTTCTATAACATCGAATTATGGAGGCTCGGTCAGCGCTAGTTGCAATGCTAGCTCCATCTCGGGACAATGCGTGGTTACACCGGTCAATCCGATTACGATCAGCGCGAATGCGCCCGCGAGTCTGTTGGTTGCGGTAAACGTACCAAACAGCATCGTGCCGGATACCTACAACGTCAACCTTACGGTCGCCGATTCGTCCGGACAGCCGAGCCACACGCTGCAACTGCCACTTACGGTCATCTCGGACTTCTCGGTCACCTCGGCGACTCCCAGCCAGACTCTCAAAGCGGGGCAAACCGGCGGGGCCTACCAACTGACGGTTGCGCCAAACCCATTCGGCTCCTCATTTGCTGACGCGGTGACCCTTTCGTGTTCCAGCGGACTTCCCGCCGGGGCACAATGTCTCTTCGCTCCGTCCGCGACTGTGACACTGGAGAACGGTCCGGCGGCGGTGGTGATGAGCATCTCCACCGCGGCAAGCAAGGCTGCTCTAGGCAAGGCTGCTCTAGGCAAGGCTGCTCTAGGCAAGGCTGCTCTAGGGTCGCCCCCCGGTCACTCGACCTTCTACGCGCTGTGCTTGCTGTTGCCGGGAATCGTGATCGGTTGGAGTGCGGTGGGCAATCGTTCAGAGAAAGCCAAGGCTCGGGTCTTAGGCTTCACTATGCCGCTTCTGCTGATATTGCCTTTGCTTTCCTGCGGCGGCGTCAGTAATGGCGGGAGCACACCCCCACCGTCAGGGAACCAACCCACCATCTACCAGATTACTGTGACCGGCACCTCTCCGGGAACGACCGTCGATGCTGGCCAGAGTACGGTAGTGACTCTCATCATAGACTAAGACGTTACGCCGCTGTAATAGACTAGTGCACAGACTGCGCGCGCGTTGCTTAGAAAAGCGTCGTCAGTCGTCAGTCGTCAGTCGTTGGTCTCTGGCAAAACGGAGAATTCGACTGGACGACGAATGGCTAACGACAACGACTAACATCTAACGATCAACATCTAATAACGATCAACATCTAACGACCAACGACCAACGACCAACGACGTTAGTCTTTCTCTCAATGACCGATTCTCGCTACAACGTAATCATCATCGGCGGCGGCGTGGTAGGGCTCGGAGTTGCGCTCGAAATCACGCGGCGCTTTCCGCAACTGCGTCTGCTACTGCTCGAAAAAGAAGACCGCGTCGCCCGCCACCAGAGCGGACACAACAGCGGTGTCATTCACTCCGGCGTCTACTACAAGCCCGGCTCCATGAAGGCTCGTCTTTGCGTTACCGGAGCCGCGGCTATGGTTGAATTCTGCCGCGAACATGGAATTGCCCACGAGGTCTGCGGGAAGGTTATCGTTGCAACTCACGCGGAAGAATTGCCTCGTCTTGAAGAATTGCGCAAGCGCGGAGAAGCCAACGGCCTTGCCGGCCTGCGCATGATCGGACCGGAGGAGTTGCGCGAATTTGAGCCGCACGCCACCGGCATGCAGGCTCTGGTAGTGCCCTCGACGGGAATCACCGACTATGCCAAAGTTTGCGAAAAATATGCGGAGTTGATTTCCGCACGGGGTGGGACCGTTCTCACTTCCGCAGCCGCCACTGGCATCCGCCGCCTGGCGAGCGAAATCGTAGTCGAAACCTCGCGCGGAGCGTTTTCCACGAGTGCACTCATCAACTGCGCGGGCCTGTTCAGCGACCGCATCAGCAAGATGGCGGGGGACGATCCCGGCGTCATGATCGTCCCGTTCCGCGGCGAGTATTACGACCTGGTGCCCGAACGCGCCTCGCTGGTGCGCGCGTTAATTTATCCCGTGCCCGACCCGCGCTTTCCGTTTCTCGGCGTGCACTTCACGCGGCGCATCTCGGGTAAAGTGGACGCCGGCCCGAATGCCGTCTTCGCCCTGGCGCGGGAGGGCTATAGTCACTCCGACATCAGCGTGCGCGACCTGGCTTCTGCGCTAGCCTTCCCCGGCTTCTGGCGCATGGCCCGGCAGCATTGGCGGAATGGTTTCGACGAATTCCGTCGTTCGCTCTCGAAGCCGATCTTCGTTCGCGCGTTGCAGCGCCTGCTGCCGGAAGTAAGCGAGAAGGATCTGGTTCCCGGGGGTTCTGGCGTGCGTGCGCAGGCTCTCAAGCCCGACGGTGCGTTAGCAGACGATTTTCAGTTCGTGCCTTCCGGCAAGGTGCTGCACGTCTTGAACGTTCCCTCGCCGGCGGCCACAGCTTCGTTGGCCATCGGCAAGGCCATTGTCGATACCGCAGCCGCGAATCTAGGCTTTTCCTAAGTCTCTCGCGCATCCGGTTCTGGCTAAAAAATGAGCCGCAGTGACATCTGGATCTGCCGTGGGCTGCCAATGGTTTTGTTGGTTATGCCCAGGCCACTCAGGGTTGGACACACGTATAAAGCTGTAAACGTGGTGTCACACTTACCGATCGTCGCAGGTTGGCCGACGACTGGAAAGCCGTTGAAGTTGATGTTCTGGCTCACATCGTCGATCGGGATGTCAAAACTCGCAGTATTGGTCAGGTTGAAAATATCCAGCGTGTACTTCAGCGAGTAACGCTCGGTGATCGACGTTGTCTTCGCCAGCGAAATGTCCGCGCGCCTCTGCCAGGATTGGCGGAAGATATTGCGCTGGCCGTGGTCAATGAAGTTCGTCTCGTAGGGGTCATTGGAAGGAATCGCGCCATTCAAAGCGCCTGGACTTAGCAATGGCAGGCCAAAACAGTCGGCCTTTAGTGCAGGAGAACCAGGGGTCGCACCCGAGGCCCCGGTCAGCGCCTGTTGAGGTGAGCAGCCGGAAAGCGGTACAACCGGATTCGTAATACCATCGTTCACGCCGTAGAAGATGCTGCCCACTGCGCCCGAGTAATCGACAACGCTGTAAGGTTGACCACTCTGGATAACGGTCAAACCCGAGACCGCCCATCCGTCGGCAAGTTTGCCTTTGAACGAAGAAGCCGAGAAGAACTTGGGCAACTCATACGTGTAGCTGAAATTGATCACATGTTTGCGGTCGAAGTCGGAGAGTCCGTAACCCGACCGCAAATTGAGTGGATTGTTGCCGTTGTAGAAAAGGCCCATCGCGCTCTGCTCGTCGGTTGCGTGCGAGTAGGTGTGCGAGAAGCCGACCTGCAGGCCGTGACTCATGCGTTTTTCCACGTGCGTCTGCAAGGCATTGTAGGCAGAGATGCCGGCCGCGGTATAGGACTCCGACTCGGACGAATACCCGATGTAGGGAACGCGCAGGTCGACGTTGCCGCCTTCAAAGGTTTGCAGGTAGGGCTGCCCGTTCGGAAGGCTCGCTGGTGCGAAGGTCGTAGGGTCAGTGAGAATCGAATAGCCGTACGTATAGTCCTGCTCAAAAGGAGTTCCCGCCCGGATCGGACTGGAAGGCGAAGCAACTCGTGCCTGGTTGAAAGGCAAGGGAACAACCGCATGTCGGCCGAGATTGCCGACGTATCCAATTTCAATGGCCAGATCATTCCGGGGCTGCCATTGAATATCGAGCGTTTCATTCATCGTATACGGAAGCTTGTTCGCGCGGCTGTAATCCGCGAAAGAGAAAAGCGGAATTCCGGTTGAGATATCGGTTGCATTCGGCAGAACTAAATTTGCAGGGTTGCCGCTGGGAGGCGGACCGAGTGAGCTGCCCCAGGGATTTTCAAAGGTGCTGCAATAGGAGTATCCGTAGGGGCTGCATGACTGCGTATTCACCCACGGTGGAGACTGGTTTACACCGAACGGTCCGCCGGCGATTACGCCGGATGCAAAGCCGGGCGAGAGGTACGTGAAAAGCTCTCCCCGATCGTAGTACAAGCCCCAGCCCGCGCGAACCACCACCTTGTCGTGGAAGGTCCTGGGACTCCAGGCCAAACCGATGCGCGGAGCGAGGCCCCATTGGCGTCCCGTTAGAGTCGAATCACTGACGCCCTTCGTGGGAAAGTCAGGATTGTTGCCCGCCACGATAAAGCCGTTCGATGTGATCGTGTCCGAGGTCGCGTCGTAGCTGTATCTCGACGGATCGAAATTGAAAATGCGGCCGTTCTTTTCCTTGAGACCGCCGTGATAGTCGAACCGGATGCCGGCGCTGAAGCTGAGGTTCGGACGCACCTGAAACTTGTCCTGCACGTACCAGCCCGTCTCGTTCGAGCGATAGTAGCGGTTAGCATCCCCTTGCAGGAAGGACGTCGTGATGAATCCGTCAGCGGTATAGGTGATGGGCGAGCCGGTAAGGAAATTTGCAAAATCGGTAAACCCGATCATTCCCGTGTTTGTTCTTTCATCGCGCGCATTGAGCTGCGTGTAGGAGAAGCTTCCGCCGAAAGTAAAAGTGTGCTTGCCGCGGGTCCAAACAGCATTCACTGACGGCATCCAGCGGTTCTGAAAAATGCCGGTGAAGGCGCCTTGCGAAGCCGCCGTCGAGCCGATGTTCAGTCCAGCATTGAACGGGCCGCACGGGCTTGTAGAAAGGCATCCGCCGGTATTCTGCGGAGAGAAATTTCCCAAGTCATCCACAATCGTAATGCCGGGGAAGACGTTGGAGCCGAACGCGTTAATGCCGATCCCTTGAGGAGTAAAGGGCTGCCCAAGTGTGCTGTAGATCTTTTCCCGAATGAACCCGAACACTTCGGCAATGCTGAAATTCGGTCCGATGGACTGCGTGTTCGTGATGGACGCGACCTGGCTGCCCGCGTCCAGGCGTTGGGTAAAACCTTGGACAGAAGAGAATCCAAATGGCGCCGTGCTTGGATCGTGCTGGTAATAGTACTTCAACGACAGCGTGTCTTTGGAACTTGGCAGATAGTCGAGATTGGATACAGCCTGGTCGGAAATAAAATAGGCCGGCTGCGTGAGGAAGACATTTTCCGGGAAGTTAATGGTGGGCGTGTAGGTAGGATTGGCCGACGGGATCAGGTATTGGCCGTTCGGCAACTTGTAGTTCAGCATCGCGAATGCGACTGGATCAATGTCCCCCTGCGCGCTTCCTACCACCGGGTTCACGGACGAGAAAAAATTGTTGTTCGCCACATTCGCCAAAGCCTGCGCGCTGCGATCATCGGTAAGCCCGAAAGGCACTGCAGTCCGCGAAGTTCCGATCTCCAGGTCGGAAACATGAATGTGCTGGTAGCCGGCATACCCGAAGAGTTTGTCCTTGATCAGCGCTCCGCCAATCGCTCCTCCTGCCGTGTAGCGGTGCAACTGGGGTACTTTTTCGTTGCTGGGAATGTTTGCATCCTGCTTGTAGAAGTAGGGAGCGGCGTTCAGCGCGTCCGTTCCACGGTGAACGTAAGCACTGCCGTGGATGGAGTTGGTGCCGGAGGCGGTGCTCATGTCGATATGAGCGCCGCTGGTCGAGCCCTGCTGCGCGTCGTACATGGACGTGTTCACGCGAAACTCTTGAACGGTCTCTGGGGCTGGAGTCGGCAATGCCTGGCCAATGGCCAGATATGGCGATGCTGTGCTCTGTATGACTTCCGCTGTAGTGCTGGAAGCGCCCGCCACACCGGTGTTGTTCACAATGCGAGCGGAGGCCACCATACTTGTGCTTTTGCCGTTGAAAAGATTGCTCGCGTCGACGCCGTTTAGAAGAAACGTGTTGCTGGTGTCCCGCTGGCCGTTGGCCCATATGGGTTGATTGCCCAGACCGGCGTTCGCGCCGGTGCCATTTGGCAGTTCTGCATTGACGCCGGGAGAGAGAATCGCCAGTCCCGTAAAACTGCCCGTCGGTAAGGGTACTGCCTGAATCTGCTGAGCTTCCAGCACGTAGCCGTTGGTGGTATCGACCGCGTTCATGGCAGGCGCCGCCTGGACCTCAATCGTCGTCCCAACCTGGCCAACTTTCAGCGCAACATTCAACGTTACGGTTCGATTGGCTTGCACCAGGATCGAGGGCAGTTTCTCGGTTTGGAATCCGTCATGAGCCACGGTGACGGTGTAGGTGCCGATGGGCAGGTTGACAAAATTGTAGGCGCCATTTCCGTTCGTCTTTTGCGTACGCGTCAGCTTGGTCTGATCTCCGACGAAGGTTACGCTGGTGTCAGGTAGCACGCTGCCGCTCTTATCGGTTACCGTTCCCGTGATGCCGCCCAGAGTCTGCTGCGCTAGAGCGCACCAGGAGAACTGGAAAAGCGCAGCCAGTAAGAAAATGCCAAGCCTCATCTTCTTCGCCATGAATGTGAACCTCGTCAGGGTAAAAACACGATTCCGAAGCAGCCATTAACGGCCGCACACTCCGTGTCTTTTTACGACGTGCTCGCAGAGCCGGTTTACTCTGCACTTTGCCCCGCAACTACCAGGCTGGAAAACTGTGCCGCAAATGTACGCGAACTCTAGCGAAAGAGGAAGGTAGAGACTCAGTGAAAATTCTTTTGGCTGGAATTAGCAATTTTTATGGCTCAGATAGTTCTATGCTCTCTGCCAGGGCGATCCTCTTGGTTCGCGAGCGAACCAGAAAAAACCAACCGAGGCCGGCGATTAAATACGCGAGATAGATGTAAGGGAGCTTTCCGTAGGGCCCTTCGGGTACGGGATAGAGATTGCCGGCCAGCGCCAGCAGCATGGCCGCGGCAGCCAGCCCAGGAACGATTTGCGCACCGGCATTGAATGCGCCATGTTGGCGCAAATAACGCGGTAGAGCACCGCACACTAGCGCGTAGGCCACGATGAAGCCATAGGTCGCCAGAGAGCCCAGCCAGCCGTACACGTCGAGTCCGCTGGCGCCGCGAGCCGCAAGCACCGCTACCGGCAGAACTGCAGCGATGCCAGTGATCACTACAGCGCGGCCCGGCGTATGGTTGCGAGCGTGAGTCGTGCCCAGCGATTCGTGCGCGAGTCCGTCGTGCGCCATCCGTAACAGCACCCGAGCCGCGGCGGTTATGCAGGCCAGGGTACCGGCGAACAAGCTCACCAGTGCACCAATGTCGATCAGTAATCCCAGCACCGGCACGCCGCCGACTTGAGCGAGCACATACATCGGAGCCTGGCTGGTCCCCAGATCTTGTCCGACCGTATGAAAGCCTAGTACTTCCGCGTACGCGCACACCGTGAAGAAAGCTCCCGCCAGCACGGAACTCTGAATCACCGCGCGAGGAATTGTCTTGAGCGGATTGTGCGCCTCCGCGCCCAGCGTCGTCGCGCTTTCAAAGCCGACAAAACTAAACAGCGCCAATACCAGCCCGAGCCGCAGCCCGCTTCCGGTCATGCCGCGTAGATGAAGTTCATCCGCATCCAAATGCCAACCGTGACGAAAAAGCAGCAGCGCTACCACGATCACGATGACCGAAACCGACGCCGCTTCGATCCACAACATGAGGCGCGCGGAAATCTTCACGTCGCGCCAGGCAATCCAGATCGAGACGCCCGTCACCAGCAGCGACAGCAACACCGCGGACAAAACGTGCCCCGTCGCATCGCGCCGCAACAAGTTCGCATAATGATAAAAGCCGCCAATCACGCTGGAACCCGTGGCCACATAGGCCAGCAAAAGACTCCAGGCGACAGTCGCCGAGAGCGAGGGCGGCAGAGTCATTGAAGCGTACGTATAGAGCGATCCAGGAGAGGCCGAGTGACGGGCGTAGCGTGCGATACACAAGGCGACAAGAAAGACTGCGACGGTGGCCAACACGTAAGCGAGCCACGTTCCGTTGCCCGCGAGCGCGCAAACCAGCGGAATGGTCGCCGCAGGCGTGGTGGTGGGTGCCATGGTGGAAACGGACTGCGCGAGAGTTTCCATGGGAGAGAGAATTCCGCGCCGCAATCCGAAGTCAGCGGTCGGGGAATGCTCTGGCGCTGTCGGTTCCATTTGCTCGTACGCTCCTTCGTCCGCCAACTACGATTGGGGTGGGATTGTACAACAGTCGCCGAGAGTTCTTGGCACGAGGACAGGCCGTGATCCGTCCGTAAGCTAAAGACCAAACATGAGGAGGTTGGGGATTGACGGGGTATCCGCCTGTGGAAAGGAGGTTGGGAGGATTCACCGATTGGGTGCTAGATTGCACTCAGGATGGCTCTCAGAAAAAGGTCTCCGGCTGCGGGTGAGTTTCTATTTGAGATTGATCCCCAACCCTTAGAGGAATGTCTGACGGCGCTGGGCGGGATCCCGCTGCTGGTGCGGGCGGCGCGTTCGCTGGATGTACCTGGAAGCGTGGAACGCCATCTCCGGGTGAAGCAACGGGAGCGCGGGTTTGACGAGGCTACCTACGTGGAAAGCTTTCTGGTGTTGAATGCCGTGGGCGGGGATTGCCTGGAAGACTTCGATCAGTTGCGGGAAGACGCTGGGCTGGCTGAGCTGCTGGGCCATGCGGTGCCGAGCGCGGAAGCGGCGCGGAAATTCCTCTATCAATTTCATGACGAGGAAAAGATCGAGCAAGCGCAGCAGGCGCTGGCGGCCGGACGGGTGAGTTATATCCCGGAAGAGAACCCCGCCCTACAAGGTCTGGGGCAGGTGAACCAAGACGTAGTGCGGGAACTGGGACGACGCTGCGCCGAGCAGAAGATCGCCACCCTGGATGTGGACGCCACCCTCATCGAGAGTTGGAAGCGCGAAGCCAAGCCCACCTATGAAGGTGGCACAGGATATCAGCCGGTACTGGCCTTATGGGCGGAGATGAGCGTAGTGGTGGCCGATGAGTTTCGCGATGGCAACGTGCCGGCGCACCAGCAGCTGTTGCCGGTCGTGCAACGGGCGTTTCAGGCGCTGCCGGAAACAGTCGTGGAGCGCTATTTCCGTGGCGATTCTGCCTGCCACGAGCAGAGCTTGCTGGAGTGGTTGCGCGACGAGCAGCGCGCCGGAGGACCGCAAGGCCGCATCGGGTTTGCGGTGAGCGCGCGCATGAACCCGGCGCTGCACGCCGAGATCGTGGCTACGCCGGAGGCGCGCTGGCAACCTTACAGCGAGAACAGCCTCGTGATCAAGGAATGCTGCGAAGTGGATTATGTTCCCGAAGAAACGGGCAGCCCGTATGGCGAGCCGCCGCGCTATGTGGCCATTCGCATCCGCAAGAAGCAGCAGGCCCTGTTTGCGGACGGCAGCACGGTGAAGTATTTTGCGGTGGTCAGCAATGTGTGGGAGTGGACGCCGAAGCGGTTGCTGCAATGGCATCGCGAAAAAGCCGGCACGATCGAAGCGCTACATGACGTAATCAAGAACGAACTGGCCGGTGGAGTGATGCCCTGCGGACGCTTCGGGGCTAACGCAGCCTGGCTCCGGCTGGCGGTGCTGACCTACAACGTGCTGACCGCTCTGAAGCGGCTGGCACTGCCGCCGGAGTTGCTCACGGCACGGCCCAAGCGGCTGCGGTTTCTGATCTTCAACACTCCTGGGAAATTGGTGCATCACGCGCGCCGCACCCTGCTGCGATTGGGGTGGACTTGGCAACGCTTTTCCAACTGGCAGGGCGCGCTGCGCTTGCTGCCTTTGCCGGGCTGACCCGCGATTCGCGAGAACACAAATCTCTATCTCAAGGCTCGGCAGAACTGTTTTCTCCTAGGCACGCCTTCGCACTCTCGCCAAACGTGCCATACGCCTGCCCGCCACTACTTAGCCATTTACTCTTCCCTACATCTCTTTCGGCATCTCGGCCCCTCCGTCCTCGCCCCTTCGAGTCCTTACGGACGGATTACGGACAGGGTGGACCCGAGCGAGAAGAAAAATCAATCTGCGGCAACGGAAAAGAAGCTCATCAGGTTTTAAGCGTCGTGCTAGTGTAACGCTGTCGAGGCGCCTGGATCTTGGCGAAACAATTGGCACCCACTTGGTTTGGCGGCGGTCTTAGAGATCGAGAATGAGAGCCTGTCCCAATCCCGAATGTGTAGCGTTCGGCCGTATTGTCTACTCGCTTGCGACCCGCTGCCCATTGTGCAGATGGGACCTGAAGAACCCTCCTCCCGCCAGCGAGACCGCGACTCCGCGGAAGCCGGACCGGCAGGTTCCTTCCGCGCGCTGACGGCGTGCGCAGCTCGCCGTCACTTCCCAATATCCTCATTCCACAGATCTGCATGTGCTCGGATGAACTCGTGCATCATGCGAATGCATTCAGCATCGTCCAGAATGACGACACTTACGCCGTGTTGGCGGAACAAGTCCTCAGCGTCCTTGAAGTTGCGATTCTCTCCGATGATGACGCGGGGAATTCTGAACAGCAAGGCCGTGCCCGTGCACATGATGCAGGGGCTGAGAGTGCTGACCAGAGTCAGTTCCGCCCAATCTCGTCTGCGGCCCGCATTGCGGAGGCAAACCGTTTCGGCATGCGCTGTCGGATCTCCACTCTGCACTCGCAAGTTATGCCCCCGAGCCACGATTTGCCCTTGCTTGTCCGCCAGAACCGAACCGATAGGCAAGCCTCCTTCGCTTAGTCCCTTTCGTGCCTCTTCAAGAGCCTCTTGCAGCAATTGCTGATCGTTCATGATCCTCCGAACTTTCGCGAGCTAGAGTACTAACGCAACTTGTAGCGTTGCAGTTTGCCGGTCGATGTTTTTGGGAGTTCAAGAAAAAACTCGATGCGGTGCGGCCGTTTGAAGACAGGCAGACGCTCAAGAACGAACCGTTGCAACTCCGACGCAACTTCCGGATTTCCGGGTTTGCCATCGCGCAACACAACGCAAGCCACCGTTTTCACCAGACCGTCCTCATCTTTTCGTCCTACGACGGCCGCTTCCTGTACGTACGGATGCTCGAGAAGTTGATTTTCGATCTCCACTGGACTGACCCAGGTGCCGCTGACTTTCAACATGTCGTCGGAGCGGCCTGCGTGCCAGAAATAACCGTCGGCATCCTGATAGTAGCGGTCGCCGGTTCGCAGCCAGTGGCCGCTAATCGTGTCTTTCGTTTTTTCGTGCTGGTTCCAATAGCACGCGCAGGCAGCATCGGTCTTAACAATCAAGTCGCCCATTTCGCCGGGCACGACAGGCTGATTATTTTCGTCCAGGATGCGCGCTTCAAATCCAGGAATGATCGTGCCGCTCGAGCCGGGCTTGACGGCGCCCGGACGGTTCGCGATGAACATATGCAGCCCTTCCGTGGAACCGATGGCGTCGAGAATCTCAACCCCGAAGCGCTCCTTGAAACGGTGAAAGATCGCAGCAGGAAGACATTCCCCGGCTGAAATCGCGTGGCGAACGGAAGAGAAATCCGGAGCTCGGCCCGCGTCCGGCAAGTGGGCCAGCAACTTTGCATAGCTTGAGGGCACACAGAAAAACAGAGTCGGATGGAAACGCTCCACTACGTCGAAAATGCTTTGTGGCTTGGGGGGCCCGGGCAGCAGTATGCTGGTCGCTCCGACCGCCAGGGAAAAATAGAGTCCGTTGCCCAGACCGTAAGCGAAAAAAAGCTTCGCCACGCTGAAGAAGCGGTCGTTTTCCGTAGCGTTGAGAATGCCCTTGGCATAGGTTTCGGCGCACACCAGCATGTCATGCTGAAGATGGACACACGCCTTTGGCCTCCCGGTGCTTCCCGAGGAATAAAGCCAGAAGGCAGCATCATCCTTGCTAGTGCGTGCCGCATCGAGATTGACGGGCCTGTCGCGTATCCAAGATTCAAATGGGAGTGTGCCCGGTCGTTCCGCGCCGCGAACGACGATGAACTGTTCTACGTAACGAAGGTGCCCCTTGGGAATGGCCTGCAGGCTAGGGAAGAGGGAATCGCTCGCGATTACAACTCGCGCTCGTGAGTTGTTGAGCAGGAATTCGTAGTCCGCCGGCTTCAGCAGCGTGTTGACGGGAACCGGCACGGCTCCGATCTTGATGGCCCCAAAAAAGCTCGCGGCAAATTCCGGTGTGTCCAGCAAAAGCAGGAAGACCCGTTCCTCCGGGCGAACGTCGAATTTCTTGAGAGCGTTCCCAACCTGGTTGACCGAGTCAAAGAGTTGGCGGTAAGTGACCCGTCGGTCCTCGCATTCGATGGCCACCTTCTGGCCGCGGCCTTCGGCGATATGGCGGTCCACGAAATAGCTCGCCGCATTGAATTCATCGGGAAGCGGAAAGAGTGACTTCGTAGTCATGATGACAGTCGCGGGCCATCGCCAAACGCTAGGACTCGTAGACCCACTGGCCGCCGACCATGGTGCGCTCGACCGCGATCTTGTACAAGTTCATTGGTTCAGCTTTAAACGGATCCTCCGCCAGGACCACGAGGTCTGCTAGTTTCCCGGGTTCAATGGAACCCTTCCGCTTCTTGCTCGGTGACAAACGGACTGCAAGTGGACTGGAAACGCCTGTAAGTAATTGAAATCTTGGTGCGAAAGGGGGGACTCGAACCCCCACGGTTTTACCCGCCAGATCCTAAGTCTGGTGCGTCTGCCAATTCCGCCACTTTCGCAGGCTCTGGATCAATAGTTTACTGCCTTTAATCGTGGCAGGGAAGATCGAAGCAATCAAGATTGCGCGAAACGTCGCAGAAAGAAAGAATCCCGCGACGAAACGTGGGCGCCGGACAAGCCTAACGCGTCAGCTCCGCAATCTGCACATGATAGGGCTCCAGTATTTCTCCCGTTGCATGATCCACCGCCGCTACGGCGAGCTGATACCCGACTTCCGCCTGCAGCAGACTCTGCTCCGCGGCTGCGACTTCCGTCTGCGCTTCGAGCACCAGAAAGATTGTGCTCGATCCCAAATCGTACTTCCGCTGCTCGGCGGCCATCGTCTTGTTTGCCAGGTCCAGCGCCTCCTTGCCGGCGACGATGCTCAGCTTCGCCTGCTCGAGTTGGTGAATGGCGTTTCGGACGTCCAGCGTAACCTGCTCCTGAATTTGCCGCTTGTTGTACAGATCGCTGCGTCGGGACACCAGCGCGCCCCCCAATTCCGCCTTTGCGGCGCGATTCTTCAGCGGCAAACTCAACGACAATTGAGCTTCATACGTGGGATAGCCAAACCCGAACATCTGGCTGACCCACGAGCTGCTAATTGGCTGGCCGGTGCTGGTCGTCCCCGTCAACCCGCCCAGCCCGTTGCTGGAATATTGCCCCTGCAGGTCAAGTTCGGGCAGCAAATGATTGTGCGCAAGTCGAATGCGCGTTTCATCAATTGCCAGGGCAGCTCTGGCCGCATCAAACTCCGGACGCTTCGTCAGCGCCGCCTGCAATGCGGTCCCTGCATCGATCGTGCGCAGTTCCCCCTTTGGTTCTGGTTTCTCCGTCAGTTCAAGATCGAGCGCCTCAAAATAAGGATCTTGATCTGCACCGATTGTCAGCCGCAGCGTATCCTCTGCCTGTTTCAGAGCGTATTCGCTCTGAATGACCTGCACGCGCCGGGACGCCACCTGCGATTCCGAGCGGTAGATATCGAGCGGTGGCAACGCGCCGAGTTCCAGCGCGCGTTTATCCCGCTTGTATGTTGCCTCGGCCGCGTCCATGGAGCTTTGCGCCACTTCCAGGTTTCCGCGCGCTTGCACCACCGACCAGTACTGCGATACCGCCTGCAACACGTTGTTGTTCACCTCGGCGGCAAAGGTGGCTCGCGACTGCTCCACATTACGACGCGCGATCATTAAGGGCGCTCGGTTGGCAAAGAACCACCCGTTCTTCAGCAGCGGCTGCATAAACTGAAATTGCAGCGTCGAACTGGTATATGGGTTGAAAAGAAAGAAGGAATTATTCGAGGAATTGATATTACTGGCGAAGTTTGTTTGTACATTCGTTCCCGTCTCGAAAGTCTGCGAATAGTTGAACTGCAGATTTTTCGTCGTACTCTTGAAGTTGACGTTGGAGCTTCCGGTTCCCTGCAGAAGACTGAAAGGCGGCGATGTCGTGCTGATGATGTTGTCCGTACTCGTTACCACCGGGTCGAATGGCGCGTACGCCCCCAGCAGCGTAAATTTTGAGGATTCCACCTGCGTCTCCTGCACCCTCACTAGGCTGTTGTTCTCGAGCGTAAGGACGACGGCATCGCGCAGGCTGAGTCTCAGCTTTCCATCCACCATGTAATTCCTCAAGTGCTCCGGCGCGCCCAGTTTGTCCGAGCGAACCTGTGGGGTGAGCAGGTCGCCGTATCCCTCGCCCTTTTGCGCCCAGGACGGCGGGGTAAAAAGCAGAATAAAAAGCAGAAAAAGGAAGGCAGAGATCCCCAGGCGAGAATATTTCATTTCTCAATTCCTCCAGATTGTGCTGGCTCGTGCCGTGAAGATGTTTGCCGCGCCGTCTACTCCCACCGAATTGCTTCGACTGGATCCAGGCGGGCCGCCTTGACTGCCGGGTAAATTCCAAAAACCAATCCAACCGTAATCGAAACGATGAATGCCAGCAGGATAGAGCTTAGCGTCACAATAGTCGACCATCCTGCGAGCCACGCGATCAAGCGCGACATCACGAAGCCGAACATAATGCCGAAGCTTCCGCCCACAAAGGAAATCAGCATGGCCTCAACGACAAACTGACGAATGATGTCGGACTGCCGCGCGCCCACCGCTCGGCGAACGCCAATTTCGCGCGTCCGTTCCAAAATGCTGGCCAGCATGATGTTCATAATCCCAATCCCGCCCACCAGCAGGGAAATGGAGGCGATCGCAACCATGACTGCATTGAACAAGCGTTCCGTGCGCTTCTGTTCGGCAAGCAGTTCGGCCGGAACAATCACGCTGAAATCGCCGGCGGAATGATGCGACGAATCCAGAATCGCGCGCACCAGTTGCGCCACAGAACCCATTTCCGCGCCGTCGTGAATGTTGAGGTAGATTCCGTCGATCTCATCGCGCACGTCACTGTAGTTGTCTTCCAGCCGCAGAATGGCCGAGTTTAGCGGGACGTACATGATGTTGTTGAGATCCTGCGTGGGGACGCCCGCCACTTCCGTTTGCGAACTAAGTTGCGGCGAAGCTACTCCAATCACGCGGAACCAAGTTTCATTGGCCTTCACGTACTGGCCGACCGGATCCGCGGATCCGAACATGCTCGACCGGGCGGCCGCGCCCAACACGGTCACCGGCGCGCCCCGGGTTTCTTCATCCTCATTGAAAAATCTTCCTTGCAGCACGTGCAGTCCCGCGATCTTCTGGTAGACGGGATTGACTCCGTATACCGTCGGTGGATCCTGCTGCGATTTCGGAATCGTTTTCGAGGGAGTCATCCGCTTCCTCGGTGTTGCGGCGACAATGTCGCTCACATCATCGCGAATAACGCGATAATCCTGGAACGAGAGTCCGGGAGAAATCTTCCGAATCTTCTGATGGGCTTGCCACTCCGTGGTCTCTTTCGCCTCCACAATCAGGTTGTGTACGCCCATCTGCTCAATCAGAGCCATCACCTTCTGCCGCGCGCCCGCGCCAATCGAAAGCATCGACACCACGGCAGCGACTCCAAAGATCATCCCCAGCATCGTTAGCAGGGAGCGCAACCGGTGCAACAGCAGATTCTGCAGCCCTAATTGCAGGTCGGGGAGCCATTGCTGATAGCCGTGCAACATGCGCGCAGAAGGAGTGGACGCGATCGTTGCCATTACGGAGCACCTCCTCCGCCGCCAGGCGACGGCGCGGAATTCGCTGCCTTCCTCGGTGCAGTCGGATCGATCAAAGCAATTTCGGTGCCGGCGCTAACGCCTTCGATGGCAGCGCGACTCTCGTTCTGGGCCTGAATCTTCACTTCGCGCGGCTCAAAGGTGTTGCCATTGCGCACGTACACCACATGTTTATTGTCTTTTAAGAACAGCGCCTGGCGAGGCGCGTAGATCGCGTCCTTCCGGGGATCGCCGTTAATAAAGACTTGCGCCGTCAGCCCCGGTCTCATCTGTGCGTCGGCAGTCACGAGCGTGATGGACACTTCGAACTTGCTGCTGGAGTCGTCGTCCCATAACCTGCGGGTGTTGTTGCCTCCGACGGTTTTCACCGTGCCATGAAATATCCTTCCCGGCAGCGCGTCGAGCTGGATATCTACCGACTGTCCTTGCTTAATGTTGTTGCGCTCGAGCTCTCCAACCCTGGCCACCAGTTCCATTCCTTTGGGATCGATTACCTGGCCCACGGTCCTGCCGGGTTCCACCTGATCACCTTCGCGGTATTCCGGCAGCGACATCCCGCTGAAGAAAAATCCGCCCGCAGCACCTTCGTTTTTTTCCAGTGCCACCAGTCCGTCCATCGGAGCCATCACCCGCATCTTTTTGATGTTGTCCTCAGCCTGGTCCATCGCCAACTTCGCTTTATTTCGTTTTTCCTCTGCCAGCGAGATGGTGGCTCGATTCGACGCGCTGCGGGATTTAACGTCTTGCTCCAGTTCCGCCAGCACACGTTTTGCCTGTTCCAGAGCGAGATCATTTTTCCGCGCGTCAATTGGGCTGACCAGTTCGTTCTTCTGCACGTCCAACTCCGCGCGCCGTACGTCAAACCGCGCCTTGAGCAATGCGACCTTGTCCTGAGCGGCCACCACCGCCGCATCTGCACGCGCCTTGGTGATTTCCTGATCGGCCTGCATCAACTCGGAGCGATTCTGATCCAGTTTGTAATGCTGCTCGCTGGGATCGAATTCCATCACCAGATCGCCCTTTTTCACGGCGGCGCCCGTGTGCAACAAATGTGTAATTTGCAGCGCGCCTCCGCCGATGGGAGGCGCCGTCAGCATCTCGGAGTGGCTCGCGCGCAATTCGCCGGTGACATAGACTTTCATGTCGAGATCGCCCCGTTTCACGCGACCGGTCGGAATCTCGTCTCCGGTCGTTGCCGGCGCGGCGCGGCGCGCCGCTGCGACCACGCCAACCACAGCGCAGAGAACAACCGCTACTACAGCCCACGTGATGGCGCGCCGGCTCCTCATCTCAACTCCGTCTACTCTTTCAAGGTAGGATCTTTCAGTGCCACTTGCTCTCCGGGACTCACGCCTTTCGCGACCATGATCCTGTCGCCACTTCTTCTTCCGACCTCGATCGCGCGTTCTTCAAACTGCGTTCCTCGCCACACGTAAGCCACATTCTGTCCTGATTTCTGAAACACTGCTTGTGCAGGTATGGTGATGGCATCCGGCACGCGATCGACCATCACGGTGACCTGCCCCGTGAGGCCGGGCTTGAACCGCGGATCTGTCTGGTCAAGAACAATTTCTAGAATGAAGTTGCGGGTGATGGGCCATCCGCTGGAAAAATCCATGCTGGCGATGGCGCCAATCTGGTCGATATGTCCCGTGAATTGCCGGTCTGGGATGGCATTCAATTGGACCGTAACCGGTTGCTTCTCGGCCAGCCTGCCCCGTTCCGTTTCGTCGACACGCGCGGAAATGCGTAGCGTGGTTGCATCCGGCAATTCCGCAATCGCAGCCCCGGGCCAAGCTCGGTCTCCGGGCCGGTACGAGGTCATATTCGAGCCTGACCAGTGCTGCAACAAGCTGATGGTTCCGGCCGAGGGCGCGCGCAAGGTCATCTGCGCTAAGGCTCGTTCCGCGCGCTCCACGTCATACTTGGCTTTCTTGCTGGCCTGCTCCTTGCTCTCAATCGTCGCCTGATTGAGAGCCTGATCCGATTTCTGTTTTGTTTTCGCTTCGCGCAGCTTCTGCTCGGCGTCGGCCAATTTCAGCTTGGCCTCTTCGCCTTCGATCTTGGAAACGATCTCCTGTTTGCTGGCTTCCAGCTTGGCGCCTTCCACGTCGTAACCAGCTTTGAGCACGGCGGTCTTGTCTTCCTCTTCGCTGAGGCGCGCCTGGGCGCGAGCTTGCCCGATCTCCGCCTCCGCCGATTTGAGGGCGGAGCGGAACTGCGCCAGATCCTGCTCCGTCTTTGTTTTGTCGAACTCAACCACAACATCCCCGGGTTTTACGACTGTGCCTTCCGAGGAAACCTTGACGATCTGCAGATCGCCTGCCTCCGCCGGCGCGCTGATCGTGACCGATTTCAGCGCCTTCACCTCGCCGCGAAATTGTGTCGAGTCAAGAAACTCGCCGCGCTTCACCTCGATGGTGGGAACCGTGGGTGATCGCTTGCCGAGGCGGGCCGCTCCCAACACGACTCCGCTTCCCGCCAGCAAGATGATTGCGAAGACCATCGCCTTGCGCCGAATCGAGAGTCGATGGAAGCGCTGAATCATCACGAACCATTCCCGGGGCTCTGTGTGGTGCTCGATCCAGCACTGGACCCCGCGCTTTGTTTCGCAACATCCACGTCGACGGCGGCAGAAAGGTCGGGCATCAGCTTGGGATCATTTCCCTCGATCGACACAATGACCACGAAGGAACGAAGCTTATTGGAAAAGTCTCCGCTTTCGCCGATGGGCGCAAGTTGATCGAGCTTAGCCGCAAATACCAGATCCGGATAAGCATCCAGCCGGACCTTCGCCGTCTGCCCAACCTGCAAACTGGGGAAGTCCTGCTGATTGGCCAGCACACGTACCTGCATGGTCGCCGGATTCACCACCTGCATAAAAGGCACGCCCGGCCGCACCTGGTCACCTTCCTGTACCTCGCCCATGGTCCCTTGCTTCCAGATTGTGTTCAGAACTACCACTCCGTCCAAGGGCGAATGGATCTGCATGAGGTCGGTATTGGCCTGCGCGTGCAACATGGTCTGCTGCGTGCGATCGCGTTGAATTTCCAGGATATGAATCGCCGCCTGTGCCGCCTTGCGCTTCAGGTCAAAGGTTTCGCGAAGTTGCTCGTAGGTGGCTTTGGCTTCGTCCAGGTTTTCCTGATTTTTTTCCGCATCGATGCGCGAGACGATCTCCGCCTTCTGTATTTCCAGTTCCGTTTTGCGGAGATTGTCTTCGGCCTGCTTCAGTTCGGTCTCATCCTTAGCGCGTGCGGCATTCTCCTTGGCCCGCTCCTCCGCGACTTGGTCCACGAGCTTTGAGTATTCCGCCTGCTTGTCGATGAAATCCCGCATTTGCGCCTGCCGGTCGAACTCAACCAACAGATCTCCTTGCTTGACGCGACTCCCCGCGGGCGTCAAGTGGATAATCGTGAGCGTGGGAACCTGTTGCCCTGCGAGCAGGGGCGCGAGGATGGACCGCGATTGCACCGCCTCCGTCGTTCCCTTGAGGCGTAAGATTTGTGTTGGAATGCTCGACGCGGAGTGGACCGGCGTCCCGATCATGGGAGATTTGCCGCGAGTCGCCACAAGCAGAACGATGCCGAGAACAACCGCAACCGCGGCGATCCCGATCCCAAGGCGCAGCGTCGGCGGGCTCGCGAGGTCAGCTTGGGGTGGTTCCGGTTGAGTCACCGGCTGGTCTGGTGATGACTCAGACTCGGGAAGCACATCCGCAGGAGATGCGTTCATTGCTGGAATACTCCCGCCGTAGGAATCTGGTTGCTCAACAAAAGTTGCCTGCGGCGTCTGGCGGTGTTACGTTATCTGACTGCGAGGTTGTTTCCAAGCATTATTCGGGTCGCTGCGAGCATCATTCCTCGTGCCTGAAACGTGCGTCCGCAAGCATAGGTCGAGAAGATTGCTGACGCTTGCGATCCGTTTTCGAACTTTTCTTTTTGCAGGAAATGACGCGGACCCAACTGTCTTGCGATTCCACGATTTGCAAACGACGACGGTCGCATCCTGGTTTCAAGGCGAGAGGCCAGCATGCCAGAATTACGAAGCTATACTTCCCAAGGTTGCCAGGACGGACAGGGAACCGCTTGAACACGACGGAGCCTTGCGCCCGCCTCGCACTGCACTGCGCGCCTTCTGAACGACGCGAATTCCCCGCAAATGACGCTATTGCACTTCGTTCAGCTTTTGATAAATCAGCATCGCGACGAGCACCAACAGAAATACTCCGGAACCAATGCTGAACACTCGAACCGGAAGTACAAGCCGGTTGACCTTGGTCAACAGTTCTGTCTGCTCTTCCTGCATGTGCGAATTCGCATCATCCAGAAACAGCTGATCATCTTCGTGCATGGTGAGTGTGCTCTTGTAAATCAGGAGGACAATCAGACCAACGGCGAAAACTCCGAATACAACTGCTACGACCGTGAGCGTCATAAGCCACCTCGGCAGATTCCAACCAAGTGCAGCGGCTTTCCACTTCCTGAGCGGGGCGCGCAGAACCCCGCATCCAGTCCGGGGGAAGGCCCTAACGGGAATGATTATAGCCCCGTTGGCAAGCCCTGGCAGCGAATAAATCCCCTTTGTTCGGAGTCTGTTACAAAACGGGACGAATGCGACTTCGTGACTACGGGCAGCATCCAATGAGCAGGTAGTTTCCACAGGGTAAATGCTCGATGGAAACGACATCTGCTATAATCGAACAGCTTTAAAGCCAAGGAGATACGAATGGCCACCACAACCATCCCTGAAGTCACCAAGAAGGCTGCCCCTGTTACCCTCACCCCCAATGCTGTCGCCAAGGTGAAAGAAATCATGGGCCAGCAGAACCCCGTTCCCGCCGGCTTGCGCATCGGAGTCGTAGGTGGAGGATGCTCCGGCTTCTCCTATTCGATGCAATTTGAAAACGGCGCCGGAATGATGGACAAGACCTTCGACATGGACGGGCTCAAAGTGTTCGTCGATGCCACTTCGGTCATGTATCTCAATGGCTGCATCGTCGACTACGTCGAGACCTTGGAAGGCGCAGGCTTCAAGTTCGAAAACCCGAACGTGAAAAGCACGTGCGGCTGCGGCTCTTCCTTCAGCGTGTAACCAGCGCACGATAAATTTCTGGAAAACGAACGGCCTCGTTGTGTGACACGAGGCCGTTCTTATTGCCACACCGGAGTGCTCCGTTCTTGTCCCTGCGTTCTTTGCAGGGGCAGGGCGGGGATTTTGATTTTGTATCAGCGCATCGATTCAGTCATCAGTCATCGGTTTTGTCGACCCTAAAGAAGATTACTGTTGCTGCTGCGGGGGATTGCTTGGCGGACTCGGCGACCCGGGCCCTCCAGTCGTCGGCATGTTCGGATTGTTCTGCATCCCCGAAGGCGATGTGACGATCCCGTTGCTATTCCCAAAGCCGCCGCTCGTGCCGGGCTGCCCGTTGACGTTCTGCGTGCCCTGCTGCCCAAATCCCTGCAGTTGGGGCTGGTATGGCGTCGTGATCAACAGTCCCATATCTTGCGCGGGATCGTAAACAAATACCCAGTCCTTATACTTGTTCTTGTGATTGAACTCGCGGATCGTCTTGTCCTTGCTGAGGCTGGCAACTCCTACGATCGGCCCGCCGATGATTTGGCCCGACCCCGGCTGACTGCTTCCGGAATTACCGGTTCCCGTCCCATCCGAAGACGCCTGCGATCCTGACTGCGACGTATCGGTCCCGGTCGAACGGATTACTTGTTGCCGGCTGATTCTGACCGAGCGACGAATTCGAATTCGCCCCAAACCCGCTGTTCCCGCCAAGCGCGGAAGGCTGCGAGAACGGGCTCGAACCTGTCGTTCCTCCATTCGCCCCAATCGCGTTGGCGCCGGGAATGGTCCCGCCTCCGATTCCGCTGAGCGTCATCTGGACTTCGCCGAAGTGCAGCAGCTTGAAATCCGCGCACTTCGAGTTCTTACAGTTCATCGGGTCCTTGTATCGCTTGCGCAGGAACCGAAGGTTGCTGGTGTTCTCCAGGTCTTCAATTTTTGTCGGGTAGGCCCCAAACTTTTTGTAGTAGGCGCGGATCGCCCGCGAATACTGCACTCCGCGATGAATCATTTCCTCCTCGCGATCGCGCCTGATGTCAAAGGTAATCGAAGGGACGATCACCGCCGCGAAGATGATCATCAGGGCCATGGCCAGAAGCAGGGTGAGCATGACCCATCCGTCCTCGCCACGAGCCTTACCCCGCTGAGGTACGTATCGCCGGAACTGTGAGTGCAATGCCATGAAAGAATTGAGTAATTGGGTAATTTTGTAATTGAAAAATCCTCAAGCTTTTCAAATTATCCAATTACCAAATTACCCAATTACTAAATCCGCATCACCCTTGCGTCAGCGGGATGTTCTGCGGCGGACCGCTGTTCAGCACATCCTGAATCTGAACCGACGTGGGCGAAATGTGGATCACCTTGTAGCGCCGGTCCACGATTTCGCCTTCTCCTGCCACAAACACGTCCTCGCCCAGCTTCAGGAATATCTTTTTCGGCTCCCCGGGCCTGCTCGCGAAACCATAAAATTTCAGTGGGATGGGCGGAGGCTGCGGAGGCGTAGGCGTTTGGTATTGGCTCCCTTGCGGCGCGTCTGGTGTTCCTGGTGAAACTGGTTGAGGAATGACGACCGGCTCCGCCTGCGATACGAAAATGTTTCTTCCAGTGCCTTCGTACTGAGTCTTTTCACTCGCGGCCAGCAAGTCCAGCCGTAGCGTCGGATCAAGGTTCTCCACTCGCGGCTTCTTCCCGGTCTTCTTCCCGGGACGCGCCGCAGTACGCGGGGCTACGGGAGCCGCTGCCTGGGCGCTCGAAGACGGGGTTGACGATTCCGTAAGAAACGGAATGACCTCATACGCCACGGCTAGAACCGCCACCACGGCGAGCACCACTGCCCAGGTCGTCTTCTTCTTGTTTTCGAGTCCCAGTTGCACTACGTTCCCGCCTTCAGATACGTCTCCAGCCTCATGCTCAGGTTGACCGGCCCCTGCGGCAGGCCACCCAGAGTGATGCTGTTGATGATGAAAAACATCTGATCCCGTTCCAGCGCGTTGATAAACCGCGCCAGCGACGTGTAGTTGCCGGCCAGGGCCGCTTCCATCTGCACCGGTTGCAGCCCGCCCTCTTCTGCTTCCTTCGTATTGTAGGTTATGTGTTCGATCCGTACGCCATTGGCCGCAGTGAGCTTGCCGAGTTCGGTCAGAATCTGCGAGTTCTGGGACGGGAAGCGCGTCTTATAGAAATCGTTGATTTTCTGTCTCGCCAACACGACCTTCTGGGGAAGATCCTTCAGCGGCGCCACCTGGCGCGTTTTAGTATTGAGCTCGGTCTGAAGCAGGTTCATTTCCTGCCGGCGTGTTTCCGCCGAACCGACCAGTGGCGAAAAGTAGACCACGGCTGCCACCAGATCCACGCCTGCCATGATGGCCAATGCGATCTTCAAGTTCTTCCGGGTTCGCCGCAGGTCCGGCATTAGTGCTTAACCCCTTTCGGCGTTACTGTCTTCGGTTTCGCTTCTGTCTTCGGTTTCGTGTCCGTCTTCGGCGGCACAGCGTTGGTGGTCGGAGGTTCAGGTATGTAGGTCGCGACGATGTCAAACTGCTCGGTGTCGCCGGCGGAGGAACCTTTCGCGTTTTCCGCGACAATATTGGTCTGCGAGAAGCGGCGCGATTCTTCCATACGGCGCGCCAGTTCGATGGCCCGATCCCGGGAATCGCCCGCCACTGTCATCTTCAACCCAAGCTGATTGTCTTCATCCAATTGCGGATTGATCGACATCAGGTGCACTCGCGGCGGCATCACCTTCTCCAGATTTTCCAGCACCCGCGTCCAGGAAAACGACTTCCGCTCGATCAGTTCGTTGAGAAACTGCGACTGATCACGGGTGCTCCGGTTCTCCGGAAGATTGAGAATTGTCTCGGCGTCGGCGCGCATTTGATCGCGATTGGCAATCATCGCTCGTTTGTGCGCAATCGCCCCGCGATCCCGCTGGGCATTCATCCACCCCGTGACATCGGCCGCAAGAAGCACCAGCGTGAGCAGTCCAAGGGCGCCCACGGCCGTGCCCCAGCGCATCCAGAATTGCCGCGCATCTTCGTACGGCTGGCTCGCGAGATTGATATCGAGACGCATGATTTTGTAATTAAAGCTAAGAGATCAGTGCCCCCACCACTCCGGCCATTCTCCAGCGCGGCACCGAACCACCGGCGGACGCCCCCAGTTGCGAAGACGCCACAAGTTCCTGCACTTCGGCTCCAGTTTGCGCGCGCAGAGCAGGCGCCGCGCCGCCCGACTCCGGCAGTCCTGCAATGTAAATGCGCTCGATGTTCAGGTGGTACGTGTCCTGGAAAAAAACCACGGAAGGATAGACTTCCTCCGCAAGTTGCTCACCCGTGATGGTGACCCCGCGCGTATTTTCGAGCGTGCGGAACAGTTGCAACTGATCTTCATTCAGAATCGCAATGCTGGTAGTATGCGCATCCACCTTGATCACCAGCGTCGGCTTCCTCGCGTCGGCGGCGCCGATTGCCGCCAGCGTGGAAGGCAGCACCACGCCCGGATTGAACCCCGCATCGCGGAACGCGGTTTCGTAGTCTTCGATCACGCTGGCCATTGCCACCGCCGCCACCACCCGCACTTCATCGTTGACCTTCTGGGCGTGATAGGAAACCTTCGCCTTGTCCACATCGAAGGGCAGCGACTTCTTCAGCCGGAAGCGCACCACGCCGAGGGCCTCTTCTTGATCGGAAGGCAGAGTGTCGAATTCCACCAGCATTACGCGCACCGCGGCATCGGGCACGATCGCGATTACATCCTTCGAACGTCCTGCAACCCCGCCCAGCGCCGCTTCGATCCCGGCACGTACCGCGTCCCGCTGGCGCAGATTGTTTTCCACCAGGTCGGGAATCACGCTTCCCGGCGCCAGTTCGCGTGCTGCGGACGCCTCGAGGCCGTCTCCGTTGTCGGTAAGCCGCCCGGCCAGCACGCGGTCCGCGGCAATTTCGCAGGCCAGCTTAGGTTTTGGTTTGTTTGAAGTTGAATTCATTTCCCGGCACGCCCTTGAGAGAGAACTCTTCTTTAAATCAGAACTCCAATCATCAACAAATTCAATAGCTGGAAGGGCACTTAGGAAACGTGCCGCCGGCATCTCGCCGGCTGTCGCGAGAGCCTGCCCTGAGCGAAGTCGAAGGGACGGCGGCGCTACTCCCTACCGCATGGCCTCGATGAAGGTGACCTTATTGATCTCTTTCAGCGTGGTCATGCCCAGCCGCACCTTGTCCAGCGCCGACTCGCGCAGGAAGCGCATGCCCTCGTCGCGGGCGGCGCGGCGGATCTCCGATGTCGGCTTCTTGGCCAGAATCATCTCGCGCACGCGGTCACTCAAATCCAGCAGTTCGTGAATCGCAGTTCGCCCACGGAACCCCGTGCCCGCACACTCAATGCACCCCGGCCCTTCATAGAGCGGAACCTTGCCCCACTGTGCGGGATCGAGCCCGCTGGCTTCCAGAACTTCGGGCGCATAGTGCACCTCGGTGCGGCACGACTCGCAAATCAACCGCACCAGCCGCTGCGCCAGAATGCAGTTCAGGGCCGAAACAAAGTTATAGGGCTCGACGCCCATGTTCAGGAAGCGGCCAATTACGTCGACCACGTTGTTGGCGTGAACCGTCGTGAACACCAAGTGTCCGGTCAGCGCCGACTGAATGGCGATCTGCGCCGTCTCCGTGTCTCGGATTTCGCCGACCATGATTTTGTCCGGGTCGTGGCGCAGAATTGAACGCAGTCCGCGTGCAAACGTCAGTCCCTTTTTCTCGTTCACCGGAATCTGCGTAATACCCCTAAGCTGATACTCGACCGGATCCTCAATCGTGATGATCTTGTCTTCGTCAGTCTTAATCTCGTTGACCGCGGCGTAGAGCGTCGTCGTCTTGCCGCTGCCGGTAGGCCCCGTGACCAGCACCATCCCGTACGGCTCTTTGATGTAGCGCCGGAACTTACGCAGATCTTCTTCGTCGAACCCAACCACGTCGAGCGTCAGGGTGCGGAACTTCTCACTCATCGACTCTTTGTCGAGCACGCGCAGCACCGCGTCTTCGCCGTGAATCGACGGCATGATCGAAACGCGGAAGTCGATGGCGCGCCCGTTGTATTTCACGCGGAAGCGTCCATCCTGGGGGACACGCCGCTCGGAAATATCGAGCTCGCTCATGACCTTGATACGCGAAATCACAGTCGAGTGGTGCTCCTTGCCGATGGGCGGCATCGCCTGGGTGAGCACGCCGTCAATACGGAACTTGATGACCACCGAGTCGTCGCGGGTCTCAATGTGAATGTCGGAAGCGCGCCGTTGCAGCGCGGTGAAAATCGTGGTATCGACCAGCCGGATGATGGGGCTGGTGTCGCCCGTCGCCGTCAGCTTGTCGATGGTCAGCGTTTCTTCGACGCCGGTGTTTTCGTCTTCACGGATGATGGTGAAGCCTTCGCTGGCCTCTTCCAGCACGCGCTGCGACTGCTCGGTTTTCTTGAGAATGTCCGAGATCTGCTTCAGCGTTGAAACCTTGGTGACGATGCGCTGCTTCAACAGCAGGCTGATCTCGTCGATCATCATCAGCTGGCTGGGATCGGCGATGGCGATGGCGAGTTTCCCGTCAGCCGTCTCTTCGAGTGGCACAAAGTTGTAGCGGAACATCAGCTCGACGGGAATTTTCTTGAACAGCTCGTGATGCAATTCGAAGCCGCTTAAATCTACGAATTCGCAACGGTAGCGCCGCGCCACGTCCTGCGCGCGCTCCAGGTCGGTAACGGGATTGCCCGTGGGACTGATCGGCCCCCCGTTCCCGCCGTTCACGAACAACGATTTTTTATCGGCTGTCGCCATTTCTTTATTTGCGCCCGCGCCCAAAGAGCCTTCTCAATCCGCCCTGACCCCTAGTCACTTCCCAACCAAAATCCTTGTCATTCCGACCGAAGGGAGGAATCTGCTTTACTCCCGCTCAGTGCACTCCCAGAGTGAAGATCGGCAAATACAGAGAGATCAGCACTCCGCCCACGAAAATTGCCATGATGATCAGGATGAGCGGTTCAATCAGCGCCATGGACGCTCCCAGCGCGGTCTGTACATCTTCCTCGTAAAATTCCGCCACCGAGTTCAACATGGCCGGCAGCGCTCCGGTGGATTCGCCCACCTCGATCATCTCCACCGCCAGTTCCGGAAAAATCTTCTGCTCCTCCAGACTGGGTGCGAGTCCCTGTCCCTCGCGCACGCGAACCCCCGCCCGCATCACACCTTTCAAGATGCGCCGGCTGCTCATAGAGGAACCGGCCGTTTCCATGGCCGGGACCAACGGCAGGCCGCCCTGCAACAGCGTTGAAAGCATCCGCGAAAAACTCGCCACCTGGTGCTTCAACCGGATATCACCCAGCAGCGGAGTGCCCAGGATCAGCCGATCAATGCGGTCGGCGCCGCGATCCGTTTCCTTCCAGCGCCATAGCACAAAACCAAGGACCACCAGCCCGACGGCCACGAACGGAGCATATTTCTGCGCGTTCTCGCCGACCGCGAGCATGAACAACGTGATCGCCGGAAGTTTTGCATCCAAGCTGTTGAACAGGTCCGCAAACTTGGGGACGACGTAGGTGAACAGGAACGTCACCATGATCATCACGACCGTGACCAGCAGCGTGGGATAAATCAGCGACACGAACAGCTTCTTGCGAAACGTCATCGCCAGCCGCTGGAAGCTGATGTAGCGCGTCAGCACTTCGTCGATGTTGCCGCTCTTCTCTCCCGCCATCAACGTCGTGGTGTAGATTTTGGGCACGATCCCCTGCGCCGCGAAGGCATCGGATAGCAATTCGCCACCTTTGACCCGTTCCCGCACGTTTTCCAGAATCTGTCGCAGTTGCCCGTCCTTCTGCCGCTTGATGAGCAATTCGAGCGAGTTCAGGATGGGCAGTCCGGCCCGGATCAGCGTCAGGAACTGCTGGTTGAACACCAGAAACGTGTCCTGCTTCAGCTTCCGCCGCCGGTGAAGCGAAACTCCCGACGTGAACACTCCCTGAGGTTTCACCCAATAGACGAGATACCCCTGCTGCGAGAAGCGGTCGCGCACTTCGGCTTCCGAGTAGCCCTGCTCGATGTGCTGCTGCACCCGCCCGCGATCGTCCGCGATTTTTACTACAAATTCCGCCATTTCCTGACTTTTCTATGGTTTCCGGAGTACACTATCCCCGCCTCAGTCTAACATTTTCACTTACTATTTTAAGACATCTGCCACCCTCAAAACCGTCCCCCGCCAGTACGCAAGTAACCTCACGTAGAGACAGCCGCCTCGACTGTGCTCAGGACTGGCTCTCGGCTGTCCGGCGAAGCGAAGCGAGCCGAACCCTAGGGCCCCAACCCTCCCTCCACCGTCTCCGTTCCCGCCGGAGGCTTGAACTGGAACCGTCCATCGCCGATCGCCACATCTTCCTTCATCTCGCCGAAGCGGTATTCGGTGACCGCCCCGTCCACCTCCTGGATGACAATCCGCGCAATCTGATGGTTTGGCGTAATCTCCAGCAGAATCTCGCTCACCCGATCCGCCAGCGCCTGCGGCACCCCGCGAAGAACCACATTCTCAGGTTGCAGCGGCGTTACATCCGGAGCTAGAGACAATCCTTGCAACTCCTTCTCCAGCTTGGTCTTGCCCAATAAGAATGCCAGCGGGGAGCGAATGTCCTCCAGCTTCTTTGCCGCCGTCTTCCGCGCCTGCCGGTCTTCCGGGACGTAGAACCACGCATCTTTCCCGTCGCTGACAAACAGCTTCTCTCTGGGAGAACGGTACTCCCACCGCATCTTGCCGGGTTTTTTCAGCCACAGCGTACCCGACTCGGTCCGCTCCATCCCCGAGCCGCGATACACCTCGGTAAACTCCGCCTGGAGCGAGCGCAGATGGTTGTAATGGGTATCGACCGCCGCCGCCAGCGTCTTGACGTCAGCCGCAAGCCCAGCCGGCAGAAGAGTCGCCGTCACCGACAGCACGATGGCAAAGCGAAGCAAACGGATTCGCATCTCGATAGCTTTTCACCGGGTACTCGCCCAACCATGCCAGCGCCCTCACGCGCACTCGGGAGGGAAACACGGGGCAAGCTCCAACGGGAGGACTCCTAAGGCGATTGTAAGCTGTGCTGAGGGACTTGTCATTTCAGGTGGGCGGATACTCTTGTCCGCCTTTGCGTTCTTGGACAAAAGCCTAGAACTTAACCATGATGTCGAGGTCGATGAGTTGCTCGTCGCGGCGCAGATCGGGGAACCATACGCTGCTGCCCTGTCCTGCGCATGCGGTTTGCGCGGCGCCGAGGGTCAATGCTCCGGACGTATTCCCGTCGTTGCAGGCAAAAAACTGTGGAGATCCGTTGTTGGTGTACGGCACTCCGCCGGACCCCGGCGGCGTTACTCCGCCGCGGCCCGACCAATAGGGCACACTCGCATGCCGGTAGTCATACTCCCAGCGGAACGTCAGCCATTGCCTGGGCATGTAATCGTAGGTGACCGACATGTCCCACGCTTTAAACGGGTCTCCGGGATTCCCGGTGAAGTAAGGTGCGTTGATCGCCGCCGAAGATGCGGTCTCACCATTGATTGGCGGCAGCAGAACCAGATAGCGCCCGGGATTGTTGATCTGGCCGCCGCCGATGGTTAATCCGTACGTGTCCTTCTTGAACCAGGCGCGGTTGTAAAGCATGTAGCCGACAAAGCTCTGCTTGGGACCACCCGCCTTGTCACCGTAGCAACTGACGCCGCCGCCAAATTCGCATCCCAGATCGCCGGTGAAGGAAAAAGCCATCTTGTCGAGCGTCTGTCCCGGTTTGTCGTAATACTTGATTTCGATACTGTCGTCGGTATGGATGCGGCCGCGATTCGGGATGTACAGATCGTCGTGGCCCAGTCCGTAATTGTTGGAGATGATGTTCATCCACGGCTTCGGAGTCCATTTGATCTGTCCGCCAAGCCCCTTCCTGGAATTGGATGAGCCATAGGATTGCCATCCGTTAATGAGCCATGGTTCTATCTTCAGGTGCGGTGTGGGGAAAATCTGCACGCGCAAGCCCTCGAAAAACCATGGCGTATTCGACGAAACATAGGAAGGCTGGTAGGCCCAGTTGTCGAAGTTGTAATAGCTGAACAAGCCGACGTACGACATGAAGATTCCCGCGTCAATGTTGATCCCGTTCAACACGTTCAAGTGATAACCGGCGTACGCTTCCGACAAGTACCGATCTGCGTTGCCAACATCCCATTGCCCCTTGGCGTAGCTGGGATCATTGCGGACGGTCGCCGTGGAGTACATGCCAAACTGGGTCATGAATCGCGCGCGAACGTTGTCGTAGTGGAAATCGCCGCCGATGCCGAGTTGCTCCAACTGGATTTCGTTCGAGCGAAACAGCTCGCTCGACCCGCCCATCGAGTTATCGATCGGTTTGTTGAAAGAGTAGGAGTAGGTCACATCCGCGCGGATTTCCGGGGTAAAAAACTTCGAATCAAACGCAATGTCCTTGTTGCGCGGGTTGCCGTTGAGCCAGGTCCAATCCCAGTCCGAAAACGGATCGATCCTCGGCTTTTTTGCGGAAGCGGCCGCCGTGGAATCGCTTGGCGCTTGCGCAATCGATACCGCCGGGCTCGCGCCTGCCGTGGCTGCGGCTGCTGCTGATTCAGGCTTGGCGGGAATCACTGTCGCACCATCCCCCGGCTTTGTGGTCGTCGCACGGCTCCTAAGTTCGGCTTTGAGTTGCTCGATTTCGGCCTGCATCGCGGCCAACTGTTTCGCCACCGCTGGTGGTATTTCCGGATCGGGCGTGACCGTTGGCGCGTTGGACGGTTCTTCCCGCATGGTGGCCGCTGTTGTCTGAGCCCCAGACGGAACCTGAGTGCGCGTCTGAGCCTCACACCGCTGCGCTGGAACGAAAACAGGCATGAGCCCGAGAGCAAAAAGAAACGTTCCAGCCTTCAACAACTCGTATCTATGAGTTCGCATGGTCCTCGAGCCCCGGCTAAGCGTTGGTTTCGAATCCATCCTCATCTTGCGGAATGACCTCGACGCATCCGCGCTTTTGGTTAGCGTCAATTACATCCAGAAAGTCATAAAGATCGCGTAAGGCAATCGTAGGAAGTGCGTAAAGGTCAAAAGTGAACTAATGAGTGGAAGGACGACTCACCATTGGTTGGTGAACAAGGAATATTGGTGCGTCCAGGCGATCTTTCTCAGCAGCGCGTTCTCGGTAAGGGCGTGCTCCAACAGCGGGTTGTGATAAAGCACATACACCGGTCTCGGATGAGCGCGCAGTGATCGTTCTAAGTTCCCGAATACCTGGCGCATGCCCGACTCCGGGAACGGATTGAAGAGATAAATTACGAGCGGGTCATCGGGAAAAGGGAAGGCGGTGGCATCGCCGCAGATCGATTCGAGAACGAAACATTTCTGCGATTCATTTTTGTACTGGCGCAGGTTCTGCTGCGCGATTCGATGCAGAGAGGGAAGCAGTTCCACCCCTACGATGCGGCGGAAAGGATAGTCCGACGCCATCAGCAGCGTGCGGCCTTTTCCCGAGCCAAGATCGATGAAAGTGAAGTCGCGGAAGTTGAGAACTGTCTGGTCGGGATTCGGGGACTGCTGCAGCGTGTTGAGCATCTCGTGAAACGCTGCCGGTTCGGTTGGCTGATATGAGGAATGGAACTGGCCCAAGAGTCGATCATGCCATCCCACTGCGCCGCTGGTCGTGTTGACGCGATAGTCCCAGTCGTAGTCGGCATCGCCGTAGCGTTGCCGCAGACGTTCCGGAGTGGAATCGCGCGCGAACTCCCACAAGACTCCGAGAAGGCGGCGCGTCGCAAGGTAGTAGCCCTCGTACGAAGCCGCATGCCTCCACCATCGCCACGCGGTTTGCAGCACACTGATTTCTGCAGGCGAATCCATGAGAGAAAAATGAGAAACCTTTAGACATGATACGGGGTGGCGCGTCGCCATGGTCAAAGCCAGCCCCGCGGACTGCTAGCTACGATTGTGGAATTTGGGCAACGCGGGAGGCTTGTATCCGGGAGGCAGGCCCTTCGTGAGGAAGTTGAAATTGTCCGGGTTTTCGACCAGGACGCGGCCTTCGGGAGACAGCTTGTAGGGATGGCCGTCGGGATCGACGGGGATGCCGGGCAGACGTTCGGCGGCCATGAGTTCCGACATGCTGATGGGAAGGCGCCCGGTGCGCTCGCCGAACCTGGTGACGGCAGATTGCAGGTTGGTGATGTCTTCGTCCACCTGAATCGCGCGCAGATGTTCGAGAGCGTTCTGGCGAATGTCGGAATCGTTGCTGGAATTGTAGGTGGCGCTCCAGAGCATGCGCGCGGTAGAGAGTTCCCCGGCGTGTTCCGCCATCTGAGCGGCCATAACCTTCATAACCGGATGTGCCTTGGGGACTCTCGAGCCCTGCGCGAAGACCTCGGCGGCTTTCTTGTAGTCCTTGAGTTCGGTGTAGTAAACGAAACCGAGGTCGTAGTAGAGCTGCCAATTGTTCGGATTGTTCTTGATGCCGTACTCCATCAGTTGAATGGCGCGGTCGGGTTCGCCGGCACCGTTCGGCGGAGCGGGCGCGAGAAAGCTGGCGCCGAACTGGTACGCCGGAAACAGTTGCGGATCGAGCGTGGTGGTGATCTCCAGCAGCGGGGCTAGTTCGTTGTAGGCCTGCGCGTGGTTGAAGTGGCGATGGCCGAAGTACTGAACGGTGCGCGTCCAATAGATGCAGGCCATCACGCCGTCGAAGCCCAGACTGGCGCGCTTGACCATCTTGGGTGAGTTGATGTAGAGAGCATCCTCGACCGTAGCTTGCGGACGGATCCGGTCGATCTGTCGCAGCAAGACGACGGAGGCGGCCATCGAGATGGCCAGGCTCGCGGCGGCGGCGATGGTGGTGCGCTGCTGCGCCGTCATCTCACGGAACTCCGGTCGGAACTCCGATTTAAAATCCGCGCGATCATTTCAGGTTCCTGCGCTCGAAGATCAGGACTGCGCCGCTCAGGGCCATCACCGTATAGAACAGGGCGTAGAGCGTATTCTGCAAGATGAGCTGCGAGCCGAGCGGTTGCCGGTGCGCGACCGCGCTGATCACGTTGAGCGCGGAGAAGTTCGGCACCAGATAGGCCGCGGCCGTGGCGAACCACCGGGTGACGCCGTGAGTCAGGGCGGCGAATCCGCGAAGGTCGTCGGCGAAGCTGCCGATGACGAAAAGCGAGAACGCGAAGACGGCGGAAAGCAGCGGCGAAGAGAACGACGAGAACAACAGCGCTAGCGAGCAAATGATCAGATATTCGAGGATGATGAAATAGAGCGCTACCAGGATCAGCGCATCGGGCGCCGAGAATTTATGAGCCACATAGAGCAGCGCGCCGAAGACTCCGATGGCCATGAAGAACGTGTTCACCACCAGCGTTCCGGCCAAGCCCAGGAACTTACCGACGATGAACTCCCAGCGGCGGACGGGGCGCGAGAGGACGGTGTAGAGGGTGCGCTTCTCGATTTCTTTCGAGACCAGGCCGATCCCGATGAAGATGGCGATGACGATGCCGAAAAGAGAGACCGCCGTGAGCCCAAGGTTGACGACAACCAGGCGCTCGATGTCGATGGAAATCTGGCCAACAAAAATGGCTGCCCCCGAAAGCAGCAGGGCGAAGGCGATCAGGTTATAGAGGACGCGATCGCGAACCGCTTCGCGGAACGTGTTGGCGGCAATATGAAGTATGCGTCGTCTCATGACGTCTTCCCCGCGGTCGTTTGGGAGCGCTGCAACTTTTCCACGAAGTAGGCTTCGAGCGAGGTGCGCAGTGGTGTGATGGCAATCAGCCGAATGCGTTCGCGCCGAAGCGAGTCGATGGCGGCATCCTGCTGGTTCTCCGGGAGGATGGCGCGGACGGTATCTCCGGTGACGTGGCATTCCGCGCCCAGGGCTTTCATCGAAGCCGGGATTTGGGCGCCTTGCCAGACCACTTCCACCTTGCCTTGGACGCTCGAGGTCAAGTCTTCCACCGCCCCCACACCGCGCAGTTCCCCCTGGTGAATGATGGCCACGCGATCGCAGAGCGCCTCGGCGTCAGAGAGAATGTGGGTTGAGAAAAATACCGTTTTGCCTTCCTGCTTGAGTTGCTCCATCAGGTCGCGGACTTCGCGGCGTCCGAGCGGATCCAGGCCCGACATGGGTTCGTCGAAGAAGACCAGCTTGGGATTGTGCAAAATTGCTTGTGCGATCCCGGCGCGCTGCAGCATGCCTTTGGAGAACTTGCGCAACTGCACGCCCTTTACGTCGGTTAGGCCCACACGCTGCAGCACTTCTTCAACGCGGCGCTTGCGATCTTTGCCGGGAACTCCGGAGAGCTGTCCGTAGTAGTCAAGCAATTCGTGGGCGGTCAGGTAATCGTAGAAGTAGGGCTGCTCGGGAAGAAAGCCGATCTGTGCTTTGACTTCGGGATCGGTCCATTCGCGTCCCAGGACGCGAGCCGTGCCGGCGGTCGGGAACACCAGCCCCATCAGCATTTTTAACGTCGTGGTTTTGCCGGCGCCGTTGGGACCCAGGAAGCCAAAAATTTCTCCCTCTTCGACGGCCAGATGAAGCGGTCGCAAGGCGCGTTTGGGGCGCTTGTGCCAGAACCCCACCATGTAGGTCTTTTCAAGCCCAAGGATTTCGATTGCAGCCATTGTGCATTGCACTGAACAAAGTGCGTTCGAAAAAGATTATAAGCAAGATAGGGCGAACATAAGATGGGCGCCCGGTTACGAGAGTCACGGGCGCCGAACGTGAGAGCAGTTTCGGACCTTGTGAAGGGAGAGAAAAACGCTTCACGTCACGCGACGTTCTCAATTTGATATGAGACTGTCGTTACTGACTCACCGGGTAAGCGAGACAGTTTCCGGTGTTATTTACTGGGGTGTCCCCAGGGGTGGCCATTTGCGAGCGTAAGACCCCGTCATCGGTGCTGCAGAAGTCGCGATTTCCAGTGCTGTGCACAATCGCGGGAGCGGCACCCGCCACGAAGGCGCTGGCTACAGGCGAGCCTCCGGTGATGCCGGTGGCCAGGAATACGTAGCCGCTTTTGGCGGTGCCGCCGGGAACGGCGCTGACCAGAGAACTGTCGAGAAGACAAGCCGCGGCCGAACTAGGCACGCAGGGACTGCCAGTCCCACCGAGGCCCGTGATGTCTGCCGAGTATCCGATTGAGGGATAAGAACTGAAGTAAGCGAACTCGGCGGACTTGATGGCCTGAATCGCACCCACCGCCGACGCCTCATTGGCCGCCATGCGCGACGACAGCAGATTAGGGATAGCAATGGCCGCGATGATGAGAATGATGGCCACTACTATCAGTAGTTCGATCAGTGAGAACCCCTTGTCACCGTGCATCCTGTTTCTCCCGCGGTGGCTCCGCTTTCCTGCCGATAAGTCCAACGACGAATCGCACGATTCTAAGCATGCACGTGAACTGCCACGTGAAAAAGACTAGTTACCGTTGATAAAGGTTGCTTTCTTCGCTTTATCAACTACTTACAAGGAGTCTGGTCAAGGGCTGCATGGGCCAATGCCGGGGACCGGAGATCCGCTCGCGAGAGTTGACAAAAAGTGTCAATCGCGGACGCGAAATGAGGTTCCGTGGCAGCGATTGGGGGGCGTGTCAATCATCAGGGAAGAAGTTCGTGGGCCCTTTGCACGACCTCGGTGATATTCGGCGATATGCGTTGCGCCTGAGCATAAGCGGCACTCGCTTCGGCCGGGCGGCCAGTCTTCTCCAGGGCCGTCGCCAGCAGGAAGTAGCCCAGATCGTTGGCTTCGAAGCTCACGGCGCGGGAAAAAAGGTCTGCGGCCCGCCTAAAATCGCCCCCCCGCTCCGCCACGAGTCCCATGCCGATGATGGCTCCAGGATTGTGCGGATCCGTCTCGAGGGCCTTCTCGAAGTTGTCCTGCGCCTGCGACGGGTTGTTGAGCGTCATATTTGCCACTCCCAGGTCCGTCCAGGCGACAGCGCGAAAATGAGGATCTTGCGTCGTCTGAAGAACCCTTCGACAGTGTGCCGCCGCGTCCTGGGAGTGTCCATGGCGCAGCTCATAACCAGCGAAACGGAGGACTTCGGAAACAGGATAGTTATGAAGCTGCTGGGCAATTTCGAACTCAGCGGTGGCTTCCTCAGGCCTGTTTTCGACAAGCAGGATTCGCCCTCGATTGGTGTGCGCCATGAAATCGTGACTATTCACGGTGAGCGCATAGTCCCAGAGAGCCTCGCTGTCGTGCCAGTAACCGACTAACTGGTGGCACAACATTGCCGCGGTGAGCACCGACAGACAGGCGGGTACCGCCAGCCAACGAGGGGAGACATGCCACTGGCTCGCGGCCTCGCTGATTCCCCAGGTGGCCATCCAAAACAGGCCAATAAACGGAATATAAGCATAGCGATCAGCCATGGCCTGATCGCCGACCTGGACGATCCCGATCATCGGCACCAAGGTGCCAAGAAACCACAGCCACCCCACCAGCAGGTATCGCTTGCGGCAGACGAGAACCAGGGCGCTGACGGTCAACAAGAATATGCTTGAAACCACGATCTGCCAAAGCGGAATAGCATTCCCTGGGTGAGAATACGAAGGCGAGAGGTGGAAGGGCCAAAAGGCATGGCCCACATATCGGGCATAGGCAATGACGGAGTTCCCGAGCCGCCCGTAAAGCGAATAATCTGTGAAGCTGCGGACGGCGAGACCCGTGCGCTGCGCATGCATGGTCATCACTGCGTCCGCGGCGGAGAGTAGCAGAAGCGGTACTTTTTCGAGAACCAGCCAGCCAAACGATGCCCGGGCAAACTGCGGCGATGTTGCGCGGTTGGCGCCTGAGCCAAACCGTTCGAGAGGCCAATAGTCCCAAAGCAGAAGAACGAAAGGCAGAGTAATCACCTGAGGCTTGGCCATCAGGCCGAGCGCGAAGAGGAACGGCACCAGACTATACCGTCGAAGCGAGGGCTGGCGGGCATACCAGCCATAGGCCAGCATGGCGAGCAGGAAGAACAACATGCTAAGGACGTTTTTTCGCTCCGCGACCCAGGCCACCGATTCCACGTTTGCGGGGTGCACGGCAAAAAGCGCGGCGACCGTCAAGCTTCGCCAGGTGAATCCGGTGGCGCTTTGCAGCAGCAAGAACAACAGCACGGCGTCTGCGGCGTGCAGCAGGAGACTCATGTAATGGTGTCCGCCGGCGTTTTTGTGGAATAGCTGCCAGTCCAAGGCGTGCGAGAGCCAGGTCAGCGGATGCCAATTGGCCTGCTCGCACGTGGTCAGCGCCCACTTGAGGCTTGCCCAATGCAAGCCCGCTGTCACATTCGGGTTGTCGGTCACATAGAGATTGTCGTCGAGGTTGATGAACCCGTTACGAACAGCGGAATTGTAGAGAGCCAGGGTAAGGAGAAACAGCAGCAGGGACAGGACTACCGTACGTTTGCCAGGAGACGAGAACAAGCTTTTTTCCGCCAGGTCCGACCTGCTGTTCGGCGATCTTAAGGCAGCCGGCGACAACTCCAATTCCGTTGGCATAGTCCAAAATTATACGAGAGCGATCTATCCATATGGATGCGCCCGGGAAGGCAGCGAGGTACTTTCGTAATTGCAGCCAGCGCAGCGGAACGATATCTATGATTCGTGGCACAAAAAGATCGAGGGAGCGGCGAACTTGCATTCGCTGCTCCCTCGTGAAGTCCCGGACTCCCGCAGTTCGGTAAAGCAGTTACTGCAGCGGGCTCACGCTAGCATCGCAGGTTGTGATGGCAGCGCTTGAATAACGGACCACGGCGTCTTCAAACGAGCAGAAGTACCGGGTACCGGTCTGGTTGGGAATGACCGGGTTCGAGATCACGCTGTACGACGGTTGCGGTGTGCCCGTGGTGGAACCGGCAGCCACAACGAAACTGTAGCCACTCTTCGTTCCAGTGGACAGGACGCTGTCGATGAGGCAGGCGCTAGCCGTGCTGGCCACGCAAGGACTCGCGGTGCCGCCCAGGTAGGCGAGGGACGTGCTGAATCCGCTCGCGGGAAAAGTCGAGTTATAGCTGACCTCGGCTGTGTTAAGAGTACGCGTCGAACCCACGGCGGACGCCTCATTGGCGGCCATGCGGGCGCGGAGCAAGTTCGGAATAGCGATGGCTGCAATGATCAGGATGATGGCCACCACGATCAGCAGCTCGATCAGCGAGAAACCCTTTTGTTTACGCATCTCGATTTTCCCCTCGTTTTTCTTGGTTCGAATTTTTATTCTGGTCACGAATGACGCAGTCGTCACAATATTTGCACTTGCCCCGCCAAAGTCGCTAGTTACCTTGGTTCTAGACACCACATTGGGAAGGTCTTTATTTTCAGTGGAGGGGTAAACTTCAGTCCTTCTTCATCGTGCAGTTCGACTGTTCCTGGGCTGGCAAAATACGTCGATGGGCTGACAATTCGTGTCATTGGGACTTTCTTAATTTCGGCTTTCGAAATTTCAGCGACCTACGAATCGGATGCACGTTTAGGCTAGATACTTCGTAACTGCAGCCAGTGCGGCGGAACGGTCTTTAATGGTTGGTGGCACGAAAAGATCGAGGGAGCAGCCAACTTGAAGTCGCTGCTCCCTCGTGAAGTCCCGGTCGCGTGCAGTTCGGTAAAGCAGAACTACTGCAGCGGGCTCACGCTAGCACTGCAGGTTGTGATGGCAGCGCTTGAATAACGAACCACGGCATCTTCAAACGAGCAGAAGTACCGGGTACCGGTCTGGTTGGGAATGACCGGGTTCGCGATCACGCTGTAGGACGGTTGCGGTGTGCCCGTGGTGGAACCGGCAGCCACGACGAAGGAGTAGCCACTCTTCGTTCCAGTGGACAGGACGCTGTCGATGAGGCAGGCGCTAGCCGTGCTGGCCAAGCAAGGACTCGCAGTGCCGCCCAGGTAGGCGAGCGACGTGCTGAAGCCGGTCGCCGGAAAAGTCGAGTTATAGCTGACCTCGGCTGTGTTAAGAGTACGCGTCGAACCCACGGCGGACGCCTCATTGGCGGCCATGCGGGCGCGGAGCAAGTTCGGAATAGCGATGGCTGCAATGATCAGGATGATGGCCACCACGATCAGCAGCTCGATCAGTGAGAAACCCTTTTGTTTACGCATCTCGATTTTCCCCTCGTTTTTCTTGGTTCGAATTCTTATTCTGGTCACGAATGACGCAGTCGTCACGATACGTGCAGCCGGGTGGCCAAAGCGCCGCTTGCCTTCGACTCACACTGGCCATCAGAAGCGCTTTGTTTACAGCGGAGTGATAAACTTTAGTTTTTCTTTTCTGCAGTCGGCTGCTGCTTGACTGACAAAATACGTACGATGGCTGACGATTGTTGTCAGTTTGTGATTTGAATCACAAAATATCTCTCAGTGCTGCGATTTTAATCACAAGGGAGAGCGAGGAAGCAGCAAACTTGAGTTCCTGCTCCCTCGCGAACAACGCGTGCAGTCCATCAAGCAGAGTTACTGCAGCGGGCTCACGCTAGCATCGCAGGTTGTGATGGCAGCGCTCGAATAACGGAGCACGGCGTCTTCAAACGAGCAGAAGTACCGGGTACCGGTCTGGTTGGGAATGACCGGGTTCGCGATCACGCTGTAGGACGGTTGCGGAGTGCCCGTGGTGGAACCGGCAGCCACGACGAAGGAGTAGCCACTCTTCGTTCCAGAGGAAAGGACGCTGTCGATGAGGCAGGCGCTAGCCGTGCTGGCCACGCAAGGACTCGCGGTGCCGCCCAGGTAGGGGAGGGACGTACTGAAGCCGGTCGCCGGAAAAGTCGAGTTGTAGCTGATCTCGGCTGTATTGATGGTACGAACCGAGCCTACAGCGGATGCCTCATTGGCGGACATGCGGGCGCGCAGCAAGTTCGGAATCGCGATGGCTGCAATGATCAGGATGATGGCCACCACGATCAGCAGTTCGATCAGTGAGAAACCCTTTTGTTTACGCATCTCGATTTTCCCCTTCGTTTCATCTTGATTCGAATTTCATCTTGGTCACGAATGACGCAGTCGTCTCAATCTTTGGAGTCGCCCCGCCAGTTAGCTTGGTTCCCACCCTTCGGAAGAGCTTTGTTTTCAGCGGAGGGCAAACTTCAGTTCTCTTGTCGTGCAGCTCGCCTCCCTGGTGCTGGCAAGATGTGCCGCCGGACCGACAATTAATGTCAGGCTATGCCTCCTACATTGTAGAACGCAGCAGAAGCCTTGCGCTTGCAAAACGGGCATTTCATCAAATCCTAGGAAGAATCCCGAGAGTCTGACATCGGCGCCGGGTCGGAACTCGACCGCGTAGAATGTTTGGGGCCCAGTCAGTGAGCGCCCAAGAAGTAGCGCCGCCGTCCCGGCGGCCGTCGGTGGGGGCTTCTCGCCCCCACCTGCAAAGGCAAGGTGCCTTCGCGACCGCTGGCAGGATGCTGGCGTTACGAGGAAGTCCGCAGAGCCGACCGGTTCTAGAAACTTTCCGCCTTCAGCAGCATGCAGGTGACATCGTCGTGCTGGGGGGTGTTGCCGACGAACAGATCCAGCTCGGCCATGAGGCGTTTGAGCATTTCGCCGGGTTCGGCGGTTTTTCCCGCTTCGATCGCGGTTAGCAACCGAGGCTCGCCGTATTCTTCCTGGCGCGCGTTTTCGGCCTCCACTAATCCGTCAGTGAAGATGATCAGCCAGTCGCCCGGCACTAACGTGACGGTCGCGAAATTGTATTTCACTTCGGGCTGAATGCCGAAGGGAAGGCCGCCGACAGCCAGGCGTTCGATTTGCCCACTGGCGCGGCGCAGGACGGGATTGTTGTGGCCGGCATTGATGTAGTCCACCGTGCGGCGGACGGGATCGTATTCCGCCAGGAACGCGGTGGTGAAACGCAATCCGCCCTGGCTGTTAGTGCAAGCGTACCGGTTCATGTTGGAGGCGAGTTCGGGCAGGGCTACCTGGGCGGTGGAGAGGGTTTTGAGACTCGCCTGAAAGGTGGCCATCAGCATGGCCGCGGGGATGCTCTTGCCGGCGACATCGGCCACGGCGAGGACCACTCGGTTTTCTGCGTTGGTGCGGCCAGGACGCGGAAACACGTCGTAGTAGTCGCCGGCGACGGTGTTGGCGGGCCGTGTGGCATAGGCAATGGCCAGGCCCGGGATCTGCGGAGGGGCGCCGGGCAAAAGCCAGGTCTGAATCTCGCGCGCGATTTGGAGATCGCGCTTCATGACCACGCGATCGGCGATTTCAAGCATGAGCAACAGAAGCAGGAGGAGTCCCGCCCAGAAGTGAAGATCGAATTCGACGGCGTAGACTTTGCCCTCGCCGCTATATTGGAAACCGCCGTGAGGGATTACTAAAAGAATCAGAGCCAGAAGCAGCAAGACGCGGCGCGCGGGCGAAAGCTTCTCGAATACGGCCCAGAAGAAACCTTTGACGACGTGCAGGCGCCGACCACGTGCGGTAAGGCCTTCCGGCGTTTTCGCCTCGACGTCGCGTGAATACAGTCGATAACTGGTGCGGGCCTCGGATTCGAACTGCGACCATAGCTGGCTGACCTCCAGGCCTTCGGTGACGCGCCGCCAGAATCTCTGCAGCCGCATGCCGAAGGAGACTCGTTCTGCGGAAGGCTGTCCGGCAGGTGGAAAAGCGGTGGCCATGGGGATCAGGACGATTATAGAGGATTGAGGAATGGGGAAATTTTGTAATTGGGTAATTTTGTAATTGTGTAATTTCAAAACCGAAGAGATCCATCAATTACCCAATTACTAAATTTCCCAATTACAAAATCTGTCGATTCAGAACAAATTCAACTGCTCGTCGAAAGCCTGGACCGGCCACTTCGTTGCGTAGCGCTCGCGGCGGGCGCTGGTGATCTTGTATTTCTCGCGGAGGCGCGCGATCAGATGCGACAGGCGCTTGGCATAGGCAGGCGGAAGGAAAGCGCAGTCCTGATAGCGTTCGCGGTAGTTCTGGGCGAGACGGGGAAAGTTTTGCTCCAGGAATGGAAGGAACACGGCCGCGGAGCAGGGCTTCAGAAAAAGTGGATTCGCAAAAACGTAGTCGGCGCCAGCTTCGGCGCCGGCGCGAATCAAGCTTTCCAGATCCTTGGGCGAGTCGGTGATCCCCGGAACCACTGGCGAGCAACTGACGCCCACGCGTAAGCCTGCCTGGGCGAGCGCGCGCACCGCGTCAAGGCGCAGATCAGGGCGCGGAGCGCGCGGCTCGAGAATTCGAGCAAGGTCGACATCGAGGGTAGTAACCGTGATATGCACGGAGAGTTTGTTGGATCGAGCGACTTCCTTCAGCAGTTCGAGGTCGCGAACAATGAGATTCGACTTGGTGACGATGCCGAGCTCAAAGCAACGATGAAGAGCGAACTCCTCCAGAATTCCACGGGTGACTTCATAACGGCGTTCGGCGGGCTGGTAAGGATCGGTGGCCGTGCCGAGAGCGATGGCTTCGTCGGGCTTAACGCGGCGGAGTTCGTGGCGGAGCAAGCCGGCGGCATGCTGCTTGACGTAGATCCTCTGCTCGAATTCCATGCCATCACGCATTTCCATAAACTCGTGGGTGTAGCGGGCGTAACAGTAGCGGCATCCGAATTCGCAGCCGCGGTAGGGATTGATGGTCCAGGCAAAGGGCATGGCGCGGTTGCTGACGCAGCGGTTCAGCAGCGACTTGTTCGGCAGAGTGAAGTACTCAACATTGTGTCCTTCTCGAAGAGACTCCCCTTCCGAGGCGAGGCGGGCGATGCCAATGAGCTGGGGCTTGTCGGGGAGAGGGAGCAAGGGCAGGGAAGACATATTGATTCGCCTTTTGTTCGCCTACGATAGTCCGCCGGCATCGAGCTGTCAAGAGGGGGAAACAGAGGGGGAAACGGGACACCCTTTACGAAGAGGGAAAATGATAGACGCCAACATCGCGAAACTTATGGGGGCAGCTGAAAACGCTCTATTTTCAGCTCCCCCGACATTTTGCACTTCCGTGCTTCACCGGGTTGCGACCAGTTCGACTACATCATCTCCATGGATAATGTCGTGAGTGTGATTGTCACCGGCGATGCAGACTTGATGCAGCACTTGATGGCCGTTGTTCAGGCCAAAGACCAGCTTGGAGTTCTCGTGGATCGCGCTCGGATTCCGGGACGAATAATTGTTGTTAAATGCTACCTTGGCGTACTCCGGCTTATCTCGATTCTGAATCATAAGCAAATGTTGGTTGCTGTATGTACGTACCACGTAGGTACCAGCAGGAAGCGTCATACCGTTCACGACGAAATCAAAGGGCACATAGGCTGTCGTTTTCTGGGTCCACAAGCTCTGCGCAACCGCTGGTCCTTCAAGAAGCAGACACAGTGCTGTCAACATTAGCCAACGGGTTTTCATGGGGTTCCTCCTTTCCCGAGTTCTCCCCTTTTTTGAGCGCCAAGTATGATCCCGGCTGGTCGTTCTTGGCAATGCTTAGCCGATGAAATGCAGGTGACATGCAAATACATGAGCAAGTCACAGACCTAGCGGATGTTAGCGTCGTAGGTGAAAAATGGAAGGAATCGGACCACCCTCGACCGGCTCGGCTTTTCCTATTTTGAAATCTCGCCATGGCGCTTATACTGACGGAAGAAAGTACTACATAAGCAGACTCTATAGGCAGACGTTTTGCATTGGACGAGGTCACACTTGCCTAACCTGTGCTCCCCGGGTCCAAGATGTCTCCCACGCCCAATTCCGTACGGTTTGGTGCTTTTGAGGCTAATCTGCACAGCGGAGAGCTGCGCAAGAACGGTGTGAAGCTCAAGCTCTCGGAACAGCCATTTCAGCTGCTCACCATCCTCTTGCACCACCCCGGGCAAGTAGTGGAACGCCAGGAACTACGGCAGCAACTCTGGCCAGCCGACACCTTTGTCGATTTTGAGCACGGCGTGAATGCCGCAGTGAAGCGCCTGCGCGAAGTGCTGGAGGACTCGGCGGACAACCCGCGGTTCATTGAGACCCTGCCCCGCCATGGCTACCGGTTTATCTGTCCGGTGGAGAGTCTTGGGACCACAGCCGGAGAAGCCGTCGCAAAGCCGGGTTTTAGGAGCTCTGAATCTCCGCCGCCGCTGCGGGCTGGGATGCTGCATTGGTGGCGACGACCAGCAATTTATCTTTGTCTTTGTCTTGTTTTGTTCGTTCTGGGCTATGCGACGAGGAGTTTGCTCTTGTCGGAACGACCGTCGGTCGACTTGGCGAGCGTCGACTTTGACATTCTGCAACCGGAGGGATACTCATTTGTCGCCGAGGCGCTTTCTCGCTCGCTGATCATTTCTCCAGATGCGTCCTTGATTGTGTTTAGCAGCCTGGGGTGCAAGTAGCGGATTTTCTGCAAGTCGGGCGACGTAGTCGGCTAGGCGATCTCACGAAGCACTTGGCAACGGAAGCGGAGATTCGGCTTCTGCAAAACCGCTTCTGATTCATCCGACACGTGAAGAGTAAGTAAAGGATCAAAACAAGTCTGCCGAAGCGGTTCTTCCACTCCCGCGGCGTGCCCGCGCCCAGCAGTTGGCGCAGGATCAGGCTTAGATTGAACGCGCCCACGTGGATCAGTTGCCGCTTCCAAATGGTTTCCTGTCCGCGCAGATGGCAGCGCCGCATCGCGCCCGTCTCGTAGCAGTGCGCGAAGCTGCGCTCCACCAACTCGCCCCTCCGCCGCAGTAAACTCTTGCCGTACTCGCCCCGCACCCGCCGCCGGTTCGCATACACCGCTTGTTGCTCGGACTGTTTACCCGCCCAGTTCCGCCGTCCCTTCTGTTTCTTCTCCGGGATGTAACTGCGCACGCCATACGCTTTCATCCGCTTCACCACCGCGCCGCTGTGATAGCCCTTGTCGGTCACCGTCTCTTCGATCCCGGCCACGTTCACTTTCGGTGCTTCGTTGGGCCGCAGCTCCGCTTCGCGCCCGACCTGCTCCGCCACCGCCATCCCGGCTTCGCACAGCGTCTCATCCACCGTGGTTGTATCGCCCTTATCGGCGCCTTGCAGCGTGACCGCCAACACCGCGCCCGTATCCAGATCCACCGCGTGCTCGGCTTTGTGCGCCAGATGCGTGCGCCCATCCTTCATCTTCGCAATCCGCGCATCGCCATCCACTGGGCTCTTCCACTCCTTATTCAACGTCCGCTTCTTGCGCTTGCGATCCAACCGCGCCAAGTCTTCCCGCGTCGGTGTCGCGATCCCAGACGCCTTGGCCAATCCCCGCAAGAACTCTTCATACGTCTCGCCCGTGTCCCGCCGCACAATCGAGCGCATCGCCGCGTTCGCCTCCAGCGTCGTCGCATCAATCGCAATCCGCTGGCCTTTCAGCAACCCACGATCGGCCAGCACACCCAACACCCAGCCGAATACTTCGCGATGCGTGTCCACATCGATCAGCCGCCGCGTGCGCGAGATCGTCGAGTGATCCGGCGTGTACTCGTCCAGCGCGATGCCCACGAAACGCCGCAGTGCCAGGGAGTCCGCCAGCCGCCACGCAATGCCGCGCTCCGCTCCGATGCCCTCGAAATACCCGATCAGCAGCGCTCGAAAGTAAATCCCCGGCGTCAGCGACGGACGCCCGTTCTTCTCCGCATAAAACTTCGCGCACCGGCTCTCGACAAACTCGTCGAAGCGCTCGCCCTCCAGCAACTCATTCAAACACTGATAGAACGGATGCCCCGGCGCCGCTGCCAACTCCGTGTGCGCGATCCACAACCCTTCTTGCTTCTCCCGCTGCTTGCGCGTCCCCATCGCCATGCGCCGATTCTACAAACCAAGCCTGTGGATACCTCAACACTTTCTGCTCACGAATCCGAACTTGCACCACGGGCTGCTAACCGAATGGGCGATGGAAGTTTGATACGAGCCAAATGCACCATGGGAGCCTCCAGCAGTGACAGTTCAGAGCCGCTGCTTTTGGCCCACCGTAGCGCTGGAGAAAGGTGCTGTCCAATGACTTCTCGTTGGCACGTTATTCCGTACGCTCATAAGACCGGAGTCGATGGTGCATCGGCTTCTATAGTCCGTGGCTCGTGAAGGGGAAGTAAGGGCACTTTCTCGGTAATGGGCCAACCGTGAAGCGCGAGCATCGTTGCGGACCGCCGGGATGCTTTTACCCGTGCAAATAGCTAATCTCGCTATTTTCGATTATCATAGATTGTGAAAATAGGGCGGAACGCTATTTTCGACCCTAAATAAGGTGGATGGCCCACGCTACCAACATTCCCGGCCAGAAAGTATCGCAGGGCAGTTATTCAGCCTTCGTGCCAGCGCCCCTGCCTCCTGAACTGAACTGGACACCGAGGCTGATTGGCGCACTCTCGGATGCAGACCGGCTAGTCGGAAGACTAGCGGGCGAGGGTGGTCGGCTTCCCAATCCTCATCTTCTGATTCGGCCTTTCGTACAGCGTGAAGCTGTTCTATCGAGCAAGATTGAAGGCACACAGGCCACGCTAGGTGAGCTGCTTGCCGCTGAAGCGGGAGCGATCGTGGATCGCAGTCCCGAGGATCTTCGCGAAGTTGGCAATTACGTAGTGGCTCTTGAGCACGGAATCTCGCGCCTCAAGAAACTTCCCCTTTGCGTCAGGCTCACCCGCGAGTTGCACGAAAAACTCATGACGGGCGTCCAGGGGCATCAAGCGGCGCCCGGACGTTTTCGGAAGATTCAGAATTGGATTGGCAAGCCTGGCAGCACAATTGCAACTGCTTCCTACATCCCGCCCCCTCCAGGAGAGGTCGAGCCGTGTCTCGCGGCCTGGGAAAAGTTCCTGCATGAATCGACCCTGCCGCCTCTCGTGACCATTGCGCTGGCTCACTATCAGTTCGAAGCCGTTCACCCGTTCCTTGATGGCAATGGCCGAGTCGGACGCCTGCTCATAACCTTGTTCCTGATCGACCGCCAGATCCTCCCGACACCGCTGCTCTATTTGTCGGCGTTCTTTGAGGCATCAAGGCGAGACTACTACGATGGCTTGCGCGGGATCAGCGAACGCGGGGCATGGAATGATTGGTTGGAGTATTTCCTGCTGGGAATCGCTCGCATGTCTGAGGATGCTTTAAGTCGAGCCATGCGCATCAACGGACTACTGGCCGAGTGGCAGAAGAAAGTCTCCGGAGAATCAAGCAGCAACCCGTTGCGTGTAGTCGAACTCTTGGGAGCAAATCCGTTCATTACTACAAAAGGAGTGACGGACAAATTGGCGATCGCGTTTACGACCGCGCAGCGTGCCATCGAGCGACTAGAACGTGCGCGTATCGTAAAACGGGTGGGCGATGCGAAGCGCGACCGAGTCTATTGCGCGACTGCGCTCCTCGACATCCTCGAAGAGCCGGCCCATATCAAGCCGACCGCCGAAAAATAGGGACATTCCGGCCTGGAACGGCATCCGTTTTCTCCTTGGCGCGTTCTGCATGCACAATGGCGTGTTCTGCATGGTAAAGATCGGGCCAGCGATCTAAAGTAAGGGGCATGTACAAAGCAAAAGCGTATTCCGCTGCCAGCGCCACATCCCCTCTCACACGAACAACGATCTCGCGGCGCGATCCCTCCGAACGCGATGTGCAAATCGAGATTCTCTTCTGCGGAATCTGCCACTCCGATTTACACGCAGCCCGCAACGAGTGGAGCGAGTTCATGTTGACGACTTATCCGATCGTGCCGGGTCATGAGATCGTCGGCCGTGTCACGAAGGTCGGCTCAGCCGTGACCAATTTCAAACCCGGCGATCTCGCCGCAGTGGGCTGCTTGGTTGACTCGGATGGAACATGCCCTGAGTGTCGCGCCGGCTCTGAAAACTTTTGCCCCAACTTGACCCTTACGTTCGGTATGCCTGATAAGCATTTGGGAGGCGTGACGTATGGCGGCTACTCCGAGAGCGTCGTCGTTGATCAGAGGTTCGTGTTGCGGGTCCCCGCGAATTTGAACCTGGCAACTGCTGCGCCTCTGCTCTGCGCGGGAATTACGACGTTTTCGCCAATGCGCCGTTGGAAGGTTGGAAAGGACAAGAAGGTTGGTGTCGTAGGACTCGGTGGATTGGGCCACATGGGAGTAAAGTTCGCTCGGGCGTTCGGTGCCCACGTGGTTGTTTTTACGACATCTCCCAACAAGAAAGAAGATGCACTTCGATTAGGCGCCCACGAAGTCGTTGTTTCGCGTGATGCGAATGAAATGCAGAAGCACGCCGGCAGCTTCGATTTCATTCTCGACGCGGTTTCAGCTGATCACGACATCAATGCATATCTCAACCTGCTCGCCCGCGACGGTAATCTTACGATTGTCGGAGCGCCTCCGAAGCCTCTCGGTGTGGCTGCCTTTGCTTTGATTATGCGCAATCGCAACTTCTCCGGTTCGAACATTGGCGGGATCCGCGAAACCCAGGAGATGCTCGATTTCTGCGGGCAGCGTAACGTCACTGCCGATGTGGAAGTCATCCCGATACAGAAGATCAACGAAGCTTACGAGAGACTGCTCAAGTCGGATGTGAAGTACCGATTCTCGATCGACATGGCCTCTCTGAAATCGGAGTAGACGAATGAACAAGCACCTTCGTTTCTCTGGCAGCACATTTTCGAAATTGGAAGAGCATGGCGTCTCGGCCTCTACGGTCCTGCGCAGAGCTGGACTGCCGCAGGACTATGCCAAACAGCCGATGGTGCGCCTCAAGACTGAGGAACTGTTTGCACTCTGGCGCGCGATTGGTGAGGTCAGCACAAACTCCGCGATCGGTCTTCTGCTCGGTACGGAGAATCGCACCGAGCGTTTTCACCCTGTCGGCCTTGCCGCTCTCTCTTCCGAGAGTTTCGGTGCGGCGATAGACCAAATGGCTCGCTACAAACAACTCACCTGTCCCGAGGAGATCATCCAGAAGAAGGATGACGAAGAGTGGAGTATTCAGTTTCGCTGGCTTCTCGCGGATGAACTCGAACCCCAGGTAATGATCGAATGCGCGTTTGCATGGGTGCTTTCGATCGCGCGCCATGGCACGGGGACGCGGCTGTCGCCTCTACGCATTGAATTCGTGGAAACGCGGTCGAATCTGAAGGCGATGGAGCGCCACTTTGGTTGTTCCATCCTTTGTGGGTGCCCTCGCAACGCCATTGTGTTTCGTGCCGCCGACGCCGATCGCAAATTCGTGACTCGCAATACGGAGCTTCTGGGACTGCTCGCGCCTCAGTTTGATAAAGAACTGGAGGAGGAGAACGCTGACGAGAACTTCGTCGAGCGGGTCAGATTGGCAATACAACAAAAACTCACCGGGCGTCGTCCCACGATTGAGGACATTGCTGACGCATTACACATCAGCTCTCGCACTCTGCAAAGGAGACTCCAGGAAGAGGGCTCCAGCTTCCAGCGCGTCTTGGAAGAAGCTCGTCACCAGCTCGCACGCCGCTTCCTCAATAATTCGGTCCTCGAATTGAATGAAGCCGCATACCTTCTCGGATACGAGGATGGAAACTCCTTTGTCCGCGCGTTTCGCAGCTGGGAAGGCGTTCCTCCCGCCACGTGGCGTGACCAACAGCGCGCGAGGGCAGCATCATGAACCGCAAACGACCTTACATCATCTGTCACATGGCTTCGTCCGTTGACGGCAAGATCGATGGTTCGGCGCTGCGGAAAGTGATGCCATCAGGAGAGTACGAAGCGCTCCATCGAAAACTCGGTGGCGACGCGTGGATCTGCGGGCGCACGACGATGCAGCAGCACTTTGCTGCAAAGGAACCGTTCGTCTCCGAAACGAACACACCAGCGGGACCTCAGGCGCCGTTCGTCGCAGAGCGCGCAGAGTCGTACGCAATTTGCGTTGACACCACTGGGAAGCTGCGCTGGTCGAGCAATGACCTCGATGGCGATCACCTCATCTGCGTTGTGAGTGAGCACGCACCGTCAGATTACCTCGACATGCTACGCAAGAAGCAGATTTCGTATGTCGTCTCCGGAGCTTCCTCTGTCGATCTGGCGCAAGCTGTGAAGCTGCTCGGAGAGCACTTCGGTATCCGAACGCTGTTGCTCGAAGGGGGTGGCCATATCAATGGTGGTTTTCTTGAAGCTGGCTTAGTAGATGAGGTGAGCCTGTTGCTGCTCGCGGGTATCGATGGACGTCATGACATTCCCGCGGTCTTCGACGGTATTGCTGATTCGAAACACCCCGCCGTTCCCCTTAAATTGAAATCTGTCGAGCAACGCGAGAGCGATGCTCTTTGGATTCGCTACGAAGTACTCCATGCTGAACCATCTGGAAGATGACATCTAAGGAGCAATCATGCAGAAACGCAAACTAGGAAAGAGCAATCTCGAAGTCTCAGCTATCGGCCTGGGATGCATGGGGCTGAGTTTCGGCTATGGACCCGCGACGGAGCGGCAACAAGCCATCACGCTCATCCGGACAGCATTCGATCGCGGCGTTACATTCTTTGATACGGCCGAGGCATACGGTCCTTTTCTGAACGAAGAAGTCGTGGGCGAGGCCGTTGAGCCTTTCCGCAAGAACGTGGTGATTGCCACTAAATTCGGCTTCCAAGACGGAGATTCGCACAAAGGATTGGACAGTCGTCCGGAGCGCATCAGAGAAGTCGCCGACGCCGCCCTGAAGCGGCTAAGGACGGATGTCATCGATCTCTTCTACCAGCATCGCGTCGATCCAAAGGTCCCGATAGATGACGTCGCCGGCACCGTGAAGGGGCTCATTGCGCAAGGCAAAGTGAAGCACTTCGGAATGTCTGAGGCTGGAGTTGAGTCGATCCGCCGTGCCCACGCGGTTCAGCCCGTCGCGGCCCTTCAGAGCGAGTACTCACTCTGGTGGCGAGAGCCGGAGCGCGAGATTCTGCCGACTCTTGAGGAACTCGGAATTGGCTTTGTCCCGTTCAGCCCGTTGGGAAAGGGCTTCCTCACCGGTGCGATTAACGAGAACACGAAGTTCGATAGCACCGACTTTCGCAACATCGTTCCGCGTTTCAACGAGGAGAATCGGAAGGCGAATCAGGCCCTGGTGGATGTGCTCAGCGACATTGCCGGGCAGAAGAAGGCTACATCGGCCCAGATTGCGATTGCCTGGTTGCTGGCTCAGAAACCGTGGATCGTACCGATTCCCGGAACCACGAAGTTGCATCGGCTTGAGGAGAATCTGGGCGCAGCGAACATAGAACTGTCCGGGAGCGATCTCCGCGATATCAGCGCAGCGGTTTCGAAGATCGCGGTACAAGGCGATCGATACCCCGCGCATCTGCAGCAGCGAGTCAATCGCTAACCTGAGCGGCGCGGCTCTTGGGCCGCGCCTCTTCATTGGATTGTTTCGGAACTCAGAGGGCGTTGATATGGCACCAAACGAGAGAGCGCAAAAGAACCACGATGAACTGTTTCCGGGTCACGTTTCCACGCTGGCGGTAACGGACCCGGAGTTGATTGAAGTCTTCGACAATTTCGCCTTTGATGAAGTGCTGAGTCACGGCAGTCTCAATGCCCGGACGCGCTTGATGGTGCAGCTTGCATCGATGATCGCGTCGCAGGCCTTGTGCGAGTATCGCGTCATGATTAAACCGGCGCTCATCGTCGGCGTCACACCAGTCGAAATCAAGGAAATCGTCTACCAGGCGGTCCCCTACGTCGGAATGGCTAAAGTGTTTGATTTCCTCCTGACAGCCAATGAAGTCCTGAAGGAAAACGGAGTCGAGTTTCCACTTCCGAACCAGTCTACGACCACGCCGGAAAACCGCGCCGAAAAGGGCCTTGCAGTGCAGAAGCAGATCATCGGAGACAGTGTTGTCGAGAAGCTGTATGCGTCGGCGCCTAACGATCAGAAGCACATTCAGCGGTTTCTTTCCGCTAACTGCTTCGGCGACCACCTGACCCGCTCGGGGATTGATGTCCCCACGCGCGAACTACTCACGTTCAGCATTCTGGTATCACTCGGCGGATGTGACCCGCAGGTAAAAGGTCATGTCGCAGCGAACCTTCACGTCGGCAACACCCGAGCCAAGCTGATTGATGTTCTTACGCAGTTGCTGCCTTTCATCGGTTATCCCCGCACGCTGAATGGGCTGCGGGCCGTAGATGAAATCACGTTGCCCGAATCGAAAAAATTGTAAGGAGCGGAAATGAGTGAGTCCCGAAAGATAGTACTGGTCGTTGGCGCAACGGGCAGTATTGGACACCTCGTCGTGGAAGAGGCAGTCCGGCAGGGGTTCGCTGTCCGCGCTCTGGTACGAACGCCTTCTAAAGCTCGCCGATTTCCTGCTCAGGTAGAAGTGATCTCCGGAGATGTTACCCGTCCTGAAACGCTGACCGCTGCAGTAAACGGTATCGATGTCATCGTATTCACGCTCGGCTCCGACGGGGCCGGCAAGGTGGGAGCTGAGACGATCGACTATGGCGGCGTTCGCAACGTCCTTGCGGCGCTTGGTTCGCGAACAGCGCGCATCGCGCTCATGACTTCCATCGGAGTCGCCAATCGCACCGGCTCATACAATCGCTCCACGGAATCTCACGATTGGAAACGACGTGCGGAGCGACTGGTGCGGGCGAGCGGACTGCCCTACACGATCGTGCGGCCGGACTGGTTCGACTACAACAAAGCCGATGAGCATCAGCTTGTCTTTTTACAGGGTGACACGCGTCAGGCCGGCGACTCCAGCGATGGAGTCATCGCACGAAGCCAGATTGCCGAGGTTCTCGTCCACAGCCTCAGTTCAGATCAAGCCTTGCGCAAGACCTTAGAACTCGTCGCAATCAAAGGTCCGGCCCAGAAGAACCTGGATGACCTGTTCGCCGCTCTCGACCCAGATCTCGAGAACGGTTTCGATGGCGTGCGGGATATGCCGAACCAGCCGCTGGAAGATGAGCCGCAGAGGGTGAAAGATGACCTGCACGCCTTATCAGCAAATCGCCGTAAAGGTAGCTATTGAGAGAGAGGTTTCAAGCAGTGAAGAAGAGCTACTTGCAACTTTTAGCCGCGGGTCTGATCCTTTTGACTCAATCGGCCTTATCCCAGAATGTGAAGCTGGCGAAAATAGCGCTTGGCATGAATGAAACCGAGGTGAAAATAGCCCTCGCCCCAAGCGCACCGTTCTATATCAATCAACCCTCGGACTCGTCAGATCTGTCCTATCTTGTCGCAGAAACTGAGACAGAGTCATACGCATTCACGTTGATCGACGGCAGAGTTGCTGCCTTTTCCGTCCTGCATATCCTGCCTCCGGCGCAGTTGCCGTTTCTGCCTCCTGGCCAGCAACCAACCGTGTCTATTCTGCGCAATCTCATAACCAAGCAAACCTGGACGCCCGCCGAAATAAGGAAGGGCGACACACTGTGGTTCAGTGACGCCTACGGAGCGCCTCTCGCCAATGCCTTGCAATGCCGCCCGGAGTCAGGCGAGGCATGGTTGCCCTTTGGGCCGGTGCCTGGCGCAAAACCGGGCGAGGCCCCAGCGAAATCGATAGCGGGCCTCATGAAGCCTTCGCTCACCTCGTATCTATCGACTTGCGGTGTGAGCATTCATCTCAATGAGACGCCGGCTGAGAGCGAAGACTCTGTGGTCACCTCGGTTCGATACCAGGTGCTCGACATCAAGGAGATGAATGCGTTTCTTCGAAACCACCGACAACACTAGACTCTCTTAACAACAGACAAGTGCTGGAGTGAGGATTGAAATGACAAATGTGATCGTAGTCATTGGGGCAGGATCGATCGGTCAGGCGATCGTGCGTCGGGTTGCTGCTGGCAAACAGGTTCTATTGGCGGATATCAAGCCGGAAAACGCCGATGCGGCTGCGAAAACCTTATGCGATGCCGGGTTTAATGTCACCACCGCTACGGTTGATGTTTCATCGCGCGTCTCGGTTCACGCTCTCGTTGAAGCGGCCACGAAGCTCGGCGAAGTCTCCGGTGTCATCCATGCCGCAGGCGTTTCTCCTTCTCAGGCTTCTCCGGAAACCATCCTCAAGGTCGATCTCTACGGAACTGCGCTCGTGTTGGAGGAATTCGGCAACGTCATCGCTCGCGGTGGCGCTGGCGTCGTGATCGCCTCGCAATCCGGTCACCGCCTGCCGCCGCTCTCAACCGAACAGAACGCTCTGCTCGCAACGACACCTGTCGAAGAGTTGCTCCGTCTTCCGATGCTCCAGCCAGATCAGATTAAAGACTCTCTGCACGCTTACCAAATTTCGAAGCGCGGGAACTCGCTGCGCGTGATGGCCGAGGCCGTCCGTTGGGGAAAGCGCGGCGCGCGGGTTAACACGATTAGTCCGGGCATCATCATTACGCCGCTCGCCAACGACGAACTCAAGGGTCCGCGCGGCCCCGGCTATCGGCGCATGCTCGAAGTGTCTGCGGCTGGACGTGCCGGCACTCCTGACGAAGTCGGAACAGTCGGTGCACTCCTCATGGGTCCTGACGGCGCGTTTATCACCGGCAGCGACTTCCTTATGGACGGCGGAGTGACCGCAGCATACTGGTTTGGCGAACTCGCCCCAAAATGAGGGAGGGCCAAACCTGATCGTCGCCTAAAGACGAGCGGATATCGTATTGCGGTGTCTATGGCGTATTGCGCATATAGATTAGCGCTATCTGCATGGCAAATTGCTTGGCCAAGAGCTAGCGCGATCTGGTACCGCGAAAAACTCGTGCGCGGTTGCTAGCGGGAGGAAAGCATGGGAAACAGAATTGAACGCCGCACTTTTCTGAAAGGAAGTGCCCTTGTGTTGGGCTGCGCAGTAGTAGGGGATTTCGGCGCTACAAGCGCTGTTGCCACTACGCAAACAAACGCATCTCAGGTTTTCTTTACTCCAGACATCAACAGCGACGGACTGCTGAGGATCTATTCGAAGATCAATGAGAGAATCAGCGGCAAGGTCGCCATCAAGTTGCATACCGGCGAACCGCACGGCCCCAACATCCTGCCTCGGAAAATGGTGAAAGCCCTGCAGCAGCGTATTCCAAATAGCAGCCTGGTAGAAACGAACACTCTTTATAAAGGCAAGCGATACACGACGGCCGATCATCGCGAAACCCTTAGGATCAACGGCTGGGATTTCTCCTCGGTGGACATTATGGATGAGGATGGCGCGGTGATGATCCCCGTTCAAGGAGGGAAGCACTTCAAAGAAATGTCGGTCGGCAAACATATGCTGAATTACGACTCGATGGTGGTGCTCACCCACTTCAAAGGGCATGCCATGGGCGGCTTCGGCGGCTCCCTGAAAAATATCGCCATCGGCTGCGTTGACGGGCAGATTGGCAAGAAGATGATGCACGCCGCCCCGGATAATGAGGATTACGCGAGCTGGCTGAAAGGCGAACCCTTCATGGAGAACATGGTGGAATCGGCAAAAGCCACGATCGATCATTTTGGTGCAAGAATCGTCTACATCAATGTGCTGCGCAATATGTCCGTGGACTGCGATTGCGCAGGGCGTCAGCGCTGCGCCCCCGAAGGCGCACGACCTCGGCATTCTGGCTTCTACCGACATCCTGGCGGTGGAACAGGCTTCCATCGACATGGTGTATAAGCTCCCTGAAGCAGAACTTCACGACCTCAAGGAACGAATCGAATCTCGTCAGGGCCTGCGCCAACTGTCGTATATGAAAGAGATGAAGATGGGCGGAGACGGATACGAGTTGGTCACGGTTTAGGAGTGAGGTTCGCCGTTTGGCGAATAGCTCCAAAAAAAGCAAGAGGCAAGGAAAGAGAATGGAAATCAAGAAAAGCGGCTCACAACCTTCCGGCAGGGCAGCGGAGGAATATTTCACGGGCGTCGTGCGTGTCGACCCTCTTTTTGATGCGCCCACGCCGGCACGTGTCCTTGGTGCGAGCGTGACCTTCGAACCCGGTGCCCGTACTGCGTGGCACACTCACCCGCTCGGACAGACGTTGATCGTGACGGCAGGCTGCGGTCGTGTCCAGCGCTGGGGCGGCCCGATCGAAGAAATTCGTCCCGGCGACGTTGTCTGGTTTTCTCCCGCTGAAAAACACTGGCACGGCGCAGCTCCCACGACAGCAATGACCCACATTGCAATCGTCGAGAAACTGGACGGCAAGACCTCCGATTGGATGGAGAAGGTCACCGACGAGCAGTACGGAGCCTGAGAGGCGAAAAATAGACTTGAGGACTGTCGTGAGTGACCTGCCCCCAATTTTCGTTCACGTAAGAATACGACAACTTTGAGCTACTCCATCTCGGGTTGGAGCCGGGATGGGGGAGCGCGAGGGGGAAGGGACGGCGTTTGAGTCCCTTGCCTCTCGCTCAGCTGTGTAGAAAGCTGCTGCTTGCGCCTCGGCAAACTCTCTCGGGGTTTTGTATCCCAAGCTGCTATGAGGACGCTCTTCGTTGTACTCGATCTTCCACGCCGCGATCTTCCGTCGCGCGTCGAACAAGTTTTGAAACCAGCTCACCGTCAAGCACTCATCCCGCAGCCGTCCGTGGAAACTTTCGACGCGCGCGTTCTGCGTGGGCTTGCCCGGCTGAATGTGCAACAACTCGATCTTTCGTTCCACGCACCACGCCAGAAAATGCCGGCTCGTCAGCTCCGGCCCGTTGTCGCAACGGATCGTCTGCGGTTGCCCGCGCTCCGCCACGATCCCATCCAGCACCCGCGTGACTCTCCGACTGGCAAAACTCGTATCCACTTCCAACGCCAAACACTCCCGCGTATAAGCATCCACCACGCTCAGCACCCGGATCGTCCGTCCACACTCCACCGCATCGTGCACAAAGTCCAGCGCCCACTCCTGGTTGGCCGAAGTCCGCGCCACCAGCGGCTTTCCCTCGCGCACACAGTGCTTGCGCTTCTTGCGTCGGATCGCCAGTCCGGCCTCGCGATAGACTCGATGCAACCGCTTGTGATTCACGCGCTCTCCACTGCGCTGCAATAACACCTGTAGTCGCCGATACCCGAAGCGCGGCTTCGACCGCGCCAATTCCACCAGTCGCTCCCGCAACGGCTCATCCGTGCGCTGCGAGCGGTAGCGATAACTTGCCACCGCCATCCCTATCAGCCCGCAAACCCGGCGCTCGCTGACCACGTATGTCACTCGCAGCCAGTCCGCGTCCGCCCGCTGGTCTACGAGCTCCACCCGTTTTTTGCGATCACCGCCTTCAGCATCTCTTTGTCCAGGCTCAGATCCACCACCAGCTTCTTCAGCCGCGTGTTCTCGTCGCGCAACTGCTTGGCCTCTTGCGCCTCGCTCACATCCATCCCTCCGTACTTCGCTTTCCAGGCGTAGATCGTGTGCTTCGACACCCCCACTTCCCGTGCCACGTCTTCCGCCTTACGCCCTGCCTCCAGCTGCTTCAGCGCGCCAATCATCTCCGCTTCCGTGTGCCGGCTCTTCGACATACCTCTTCCCCTTTCCTTCGTCCGAAATCATACTCGGACTTGTTCGGAAAACGGGGAGCAGGTCACATTTATGGTCCAGGTTTGAGCCAAAACAGGCCGACCTCTGCCGCTAGGGCAGAGGTCATTTCCGTTTCGCGACTTCGCCTTCAACGTGCCCGATAAACATTCTGAGAGCCTGAAAGTTGAGCTCAGAGTGGCTCAACGGGGACTGTGTGGGCTTATTGGGCTTGACTCCGTCGTACCCTGAAAAGCATCATGGTGTTGAATAGTAAACGGTGAAGGAGTTCACCGCCAACCGCTGTCCCATCTTTTAGCCGGGAACAGCTGATGACTCCTGACAAGCGGGCCTTGTCGCGGAGTCATGGTACCGGCAAGCATCCGCAGAAGAAGTTCAGAAGTCGAGGTGTCGTTCTATGCAGAACGTCTGGGTTCTTGCGTCTCTGTGGGTCGGCTTGGCCCTCGTGGCGACTCTTCTCGCCATTTGGTTCAAAAGTTCTACGGCGCTCACAGAGATTGTTGTGGGCACGGTTGCCCAGCTCATCTTTGGCGCTTTCATCGTGCAGGGCGGTCTCGCCGCGAAGAGCGAATGGATTAGTTTCCTGGCTGGAACTGGGGCGATCGTCCTCACGTTCTTGGCTGGCGCCGAACTCGATCCCAAGATCTTCCGAACCAAGTGGAAAGAGTGTACCGTTGTCGGCCTGGTGGGGTTCGTGGGCCCGTTCCTGGGCTGCACCGCCGTCGCTCATTACGTGCTGCATTGGACAGCCCGATCGAGTTGGCTGGCAGGCGTTGCTCTGTCCACAACGTCGGTGGCCGTCGTTTACGCAGTGATGTTGGAACTCGGTTTCAACGTCACAGACTTCGGCAAGGCGATTCTGGCAGCCTGTTTTGTGAACGATCTGGGAACTGTGATCGCACTGGGCCTCATCTTCTCGCCGTTCACAATCAGGACCCTGATTTTCGTGGGCGCGAGTGTGGCCATATTTGCGGTTTTGCCTTTTCTCACCCCGTGGTTTTTCAAGTTTTATGGAGGGCGGGTCTCCGAACTGGAAGCCAAATATCTGCTATTCGTGTTGTTCGCGATGGGCGGATTGGCCGTATGGTCTGGGAGCGAAGCAGTGTTGCCCGCATACATCATCGGAATGGTATTGGCGGGAACGGTGGGCAAGGACCATGTTTTGATCCGGCGTCTCCGCACTCTCACTTTTGGCCTGTTGACGCCGTTCTATTTCATTCGAGCCGGGTCGTTTGTTTCGGTGCCCGCACTAAGGGCCGCGCCGATGGTGTTCGTCGCGTTGTTTTTTGCGAAGATGATCTCCAAGGTGGTCGGACTGTTCCCAACCGTGAAGGCATTCAACTACCAGCGTGAGGAAGGCTTGTACTTCACATTGATGATGTCCACCGGCCTCACCTTTGGAACCATTTCTGCCCTTTTTGGCCTGAACCACGGCATTATTGATGAAGCGCAGTATTCGCATTTGGTGGCCACAGTGATTGGCAGTGCAGTGATTCCTACCATGATCGCCAATGCCTGGTTCATGCCGAGGCACTTGCTGTCGAAGTCAAAAGTAGAAAGTCCTGCAGTTTCCCAGGCAGTCGCCCTAAGTCCTGAGGGAGAACATCCATGAGCGGGAAAAGACATAATGCGCATTTTCAACACATGTTGGTGGGATATGACGGATCTCCGCAGTCGGAAAAGGCAGTGGAGGTCGCGCTTTCGCTTGCAGACTGTATCGATTCGACTGTGCTGATCTTCGCGGTTGCACGGCCTCCGGAGCCGGCAACATCTGTTGAACTTGAGGCTGTGCTGGACGACGCGAAGGAACACTATCAAGAGGGATTCAAGAAGATCCTCGAAAAGGCGCGAGCCCATGACCTGGACGTAAAGATGGATATGGCGGTCGGGCACCCCGGAGAACAGATCATCCATCGGGCTGAACTCGACAAAATAGACCTGATCATTTTGGGACGGCGGGGGCGATCGATGATTGCCCGCATGATGTTAGGTTCGGTCTCCGAGCGCGTTCTAAGGTATGCCCATTGCCCTGTGATGGTCGTGCAGTGATGTGGCACGCGTTAGCGAATTTTGTGAAAACCCCGTGAAGATTGCGATTGTTTCGGATATACACGGCAATTTCGAAGCGCTTCGGGCGCTGCCCAATGATTTCGACGAGCTGTGGGTTTTAGGCGACCTCGTCAACTACGGGCCGGAGCCGAAAGAAGTTGTGGACCTGGTGAGGGCGAAGGCCTCCGTTGCAGTGCGTGGGAACCACGATCACTCGATCGGGTATGACGAAGATCCGAAGTGCACCGCCCGTTATCACGATATGGCGGATGCGACGCGAAGGTTCAGTGCCTCTGTCGTCACTGATGAGCAGAAACAATTCCTGCGAGACCTACCACTGAAAGCTGAGGTGCGACGCCGAACCACGCGCTTTTATCTCACGCACGCAACGCCGTCAGATCCTCTATATGGTTATCGCACGGAAGACTCGGCTGAATGGATTGAGGAAGTGGAGTCAGTTGCGGCGGATGTGGTGCTTGTCGGCCATACGCACACTCCGTTCGTGCGAAAAATCGGGAATCAGCTTTTGGTCAATCCCGGCAGCCTGGGCCAACCCAAGACGGGCAAGTCAGATGCATGTTACGCCGTGTGGAACGACGGCACGTTTGAGCTCAAATCGTTTTCATACCCGGTAAATAGGACCATCGCAAAACTGCAGAGTCTGTCCTTTCCGCCAGAAATCGAAAAGGATCTCATAACCGTTCTTCAAACCGGTTCCGTTTAGGACGAGAGCCAGAAAGAGGATGCAATTATGTCGAATATAAAGAAGCTAGCCGCACTGGAGATTCTTGACTCCCGTGGAAATCCCACCATACAGGTACACCTCACGCTGGAAAGCGGCGCAACCGGCGTTGCCAAGGTGCCCTCGGGCGCTTCCACCGGCAGTAACGAAGCGGTCGAACTCCGCGATGGCGACCAGAGTCGATACCTGGGCAAGGGCGTGCTCAAGGCCGTAAAGAATGTCGTGGATATCATTCAGCCGGCAGTCGTAGGCATGGACGCGGCTGACCAGGAAGCCCTCGACGAGAAGTTGATTGCTCTTGATGGCACGCCTAACAAAGGTAAGCTCGGCGCCAACGCGATCTTGGGAGTATCCATCGCGGCTGCCAAAGCGGCAGCGGCCGAAAGGAAGATTCCACTGTATCGGCAGTTCTCTGATCAGAAAGAGTACCTGCTTCCAGTGCCGATGCTGAACGTACTGAACGGTGGGAGACACGCCGACAATAACGTGGACTTTCAGGAATTCATGATCGCCCCCGTTGGTGCGCCTAGCTTCGCCGAGGCGCTGCGTGCGGCCTCAGAAACGTTTCACAGCCTGAAGGGGCTGTTGAACAGGAAGGGATACGAAACGAGTGTGGGTGATGAAGGTGGCTTCGCTCCCAGGCTTCGGTCCGCGGAAGAAGCGATGGAGCTATTAGACTTTGCCATCCAGAAGGCAGGCTACAAAGTCGGCGCGGACATTGCCGTGAATCTGGACCCGGCGGCAAGCGAGTTCTACAAGGACGGCGCCTACGTGTTTCACAAGTCCGGCGGAGGCCAGAAGAGTTCCGCCGAGATGATCGAATTTTGGGTGCGCTGGACCAAACAGTACCCAGAGATCTTCTCACTAGAGGACGGGTTGGCGGAGGACGACTGGAAGGGCTGGCAGGACCTCACAAAACGCCTTGGTGACAAGATTCAGCTGGTCGGGGATGACATCTTTGTCACCAACCCAAACATTTTCGAAAAAGGAATTCGTGAAGGCATTGCCAATTCGATCCTTATCAAGCTGAATCAGATTGGAACTGTGACCGAAACGTTGCGCTGCATTGAAATGGCGAAGAAGCATGGTTACACGGCGGTTGTCTCGCATCGTTCCGGCGAAACCGACGACACTACCATTGCGGATTTCAGCGTAGCAACCGGGATTGGACAGCTCAAAACCGGCTCGGCATGCCGCGGAGAGAGAGTTGCCAAGTACAACCGGCTGCTTGAAATTGAGAAGGAGCTTGGAAGAAGCGCCAAATACGCGGGACGGGCCGCTTATGCCAAGTGGGCCGGCGAATTGGCGACGCATTGAGGGGGACGGCGCAGCGGTTCCGATGGCTTGACGGTAGATTGGTGGAATCGCTGCGCCGTGTCTTATTAGGATCATCTTCGGACACATGGATGACTTCATTTTCGACCGTGAGGAAGAACTACAGGCGCTGAAGCAGCGTCTGTTCAAGAGGAAACCTTTTCTTATTCATGGGCCTTCTGGAGTCGGGAAGACGCTGCTAATTCGCTGTCTGTTGGGACAAACGCCCGCGGTCTTCTATTGCGAGACATCGGCCACGACGCAAGTCATCTTTCGCACTGTGGCGCAGTTGTTGCTAGAGAAAGGGGATCCGCGCGTCCAACGAACCTGCCGCAATCGAGATGGCATCCAGGCCAAATCCGCGGTATCGCTCAAAGGTATCGTGATGGACGCCTTGCGCGAAGGAGGCTACTCGATTGTCCTGGATCACGTAGATCGCCCCTCCCAATCTTTCGCTGCAGCAGTTCGGGAGATCATCGGGCGGTGCTCCACTCCTGTGATCGCTGTTGCACGCTCCAGCCACATGGAAGACACCGGGTTCCTACAGCCTTTGTATTCGGATCGACATGACAGGTATGAATTGAAGAACTTTGACTCTGGCGCTGCGGAGCGCTTTGCTCAGGAGATGGTCCGACGAGCGGGGTTGTCGGCATCGAATATCAAGGAATTCCTTGCAAAAGTGCTGGAGCTGAGTGAAGGAAATCCGGGAGCGATTCTTTCCATGCTGCAGATGGCCAAGTACCCAAAATATCGAACCGACGAGCACATCAAGATTTCACCGCTCTACATCGACTTCCGCATGAATTGGTCGCCCGCAGTTCGAAGCCGCTGAACTTCGCTACGCTCGGGCGACGATTGACTTCGCTTGGCTGGGTTGTCATAATTTCAGTGGGTGTTGGAGTTCACCTTTAACCGCCCGCATCGGGCAGATGACTCCTACGAAGAAGAAGGAATTCTCTTGGTAGGGGTTAATTTCAGAGTTTTCCCCTCCGTCTTCTGATCCCAAGAAATTCCTGAGCAGCACAAGTAAGCAGGACGCGTGCGTCTCTGCGTTCCGCTGGAGCTTCATGCCAGAGGAGTCTCTCAACTCGAACCACGCTCGGCGCCTATCGGTTACGTGTCGGCACATCGACAAGCAACTAGCCGACATGGAAAACGCGCTAAGTGTTGCGAGTTCCAAGAATGCCTTCCCGGAGTACGTGTCGGACATCACCCCGGCGCAACGTCGCGTAATCGAAGACTACATCGCTCGCCTCCGGGCCCAGTTGGCCCGCGTCTTGGATGGTCAGGACATTGAGCGTCCTGAGCCTTCCATTCCTGTTAGCCGATCACTGCATACAGCGCTGACATTTATTGCGATTGCCGCTGAGGAATTGCAGCCGAAGTACATGCGAGGCTATGGCGAGGTTCCGCCCGCAGCCGCAGTCGAATTGAACGGGATTGCAGGCGAACTCCTGAGCCTGGTCAGCCAACTCGACCAGTATGTGATGCGCGGAGCGGGCGAGAACCTGCAGGAAAGGCTGCAACGGCTGGAACAGCAGGGAGACGAAGTAGCGCTCCTAAAGAAACTTGAAACGGTCATAGCGGAACAGGGTCCCGTGGAGTTCAGATCCACGGTTTCCATGATTCTGGATCGGCTGGAGGATAATCGCTTCGAAATCGCGGTGTTTGGGCGCGTCAGCTCCGGGAAGTCGTCACTTCTGAACGCAACCCTCGGGACCGACGTGTTGCCGGTCGGCGTAACACCCATCACTGCCGTTCCGACCCGCATCATTATACGGCGAGGTTCCAGTTGTGAATGTGTGGTTCGCCAACCGGTCACCTGAACAGTTCGAGATTTCTCGACTTGCAGACTTCGTTGCAGAGCAGCGCAATCCGGGAAACGAGAAGCATGTCACACGCATCATGCTTCAGATGTCTTCGCCAAGGCTGCGAGATGGCATCGTTTTTGTGGATACGCCAGGCCTGGGCTCTCTGGCAACTCGTGGCGCAGCTGAGACGTTGGCTTACTTGCCTCGCTGTGATCTAGGAGTGGTTCTGATTGACGCAGGTTCGACGCTTACGCCGGACGATCTCAAGACCATAGAAACGCTCTACGATGCGGGTACTCCAGCGAACGTGCTGCTGAGCAAGGCTGATCTGCTCACCGTGGACGACCGAGCGCAGGTCATCGAGTACGTGAAGGGTCATATCCGCTCGGAGCTTAACTTGGAGGCTCAGGTACACGCAGTCAGCGCAATGCCGGTCGGCAGAGACCTGCTGACTCAATGGTTTGAGAACGATATCGCTCCGCTGTATAGCCAACGCCAGGAATTGAAACTTCGGTCGATCCGTCGGAAAGTGGGGACGTTGCAGCAATCGGTGGAAGCGGCTCTCCGCGCACGTTTGCGGTCCAAGGGGCACGATCCCGTCATCGATACTGAGAGGCTGCGCGATGTAGAAGCGGGGCTGCGCCGGGCGAGCGGCAAGCTTCAGGAAACGCACGCGACTGCGCGAAAGATTACAGACGAAATCGGTGAACTCGCTTCGCGGTCACTATGGAACGCTGCGGCTGATCTGGTTGCCTTGTGGTCTACAGGCAGCCAAGAAAATGTCACGCAACAGGTCGTGCTTGATGCGGTGAACCGGACAGTCCAGGAAAAGGCCAAGGCCCTGCATGATCTACTGCACTCCACGGGTCGCGAACTCTACGACAGTTTGCGCTCGACCGCGGAACTATTGAAACTGGCGGACGCTCCAACTGCAGAGGAGTTTTCCGCCTTATTACGCGAAATGCCGGTGTTTGACGCAGGACAAATCGCTCCAACCGTGAAACGTCCGGCAGTCGCCCTTCTCCTAGGACGTAACTTTGCTGAACGGCGAATCGTCAACAAGCTAGCCAGGTCAATTGGCCCACAGATTTCGAGGGCGGTTTCGGGATATCGCCAACTGGCCTACGACTGGGCGGAAAAGACAGTTGGTCAGATTCAACGGGGGTTCGAGGCCTACGCCAGCGGGTCTCGAGCGCAGGTTGGGCGAATGGTTGGCTCGCAGGAATTATCGAACGAACAAGAGCAGGCTGTTCGCCATAGTCTCGACGCATTACAGGGCAAACAGGCGGAAGAGCCGGTACAAGCGGGCGGATAGCGAGTTTGGGAATCCAGGAATTCAGTCTCTAAGAGTGAAAGGAACACGACGACTTGATCAAGTATCTGATGGTTGGAATCGGAGGATTTCTAGGTTCGGTGTTGCGCTTCTGGCTCGGAAGTTTCATCGGGGGCAGATTGGGTGCTCGATTTCCCTATGGCACTTTTGTGATCAATGTGACGGGTTCGTTCTTGATCGGTATGGTTCTCACTGTGTTGGCCACGAAAGCACACTGGAGCCCAAATTGGCGATATCTGATCCCAATCGGCTTCATCGGGGGATATACGACGTTCTCCACTTTTGAGTATGAGACGCTTCGCCTCTTTCAAGACGGTCAATTGTTCACAGCACTACTCAATGTCACGCTGAGCGTGGTCGTCGGATTTGTTGGTGTTTGGGTCGGGGCAGTGGCAGGGAGGGTAATCCCATGAAGGCTGATGCATTGGTGCACGAGATCAGTGTAGGTCAGGCGTTGATGAGGGGCGCGTGCCCGGTTTGCGCGGTGCTCAAGGACTTTCAATCAGCCCTGGCGGAAAAGATCCACGTGTGCGATGACTTGAATCTATGTAATTTCCATACTTGGCTCTTGGCGCGTGCGGCTCCGGCCAAGGGCGCGGCTGCCTTTTATCTCAAACTGCTGGAGGATTCGTCGGCCGTTAAGGTTGGAGCGCCGGATTGTGACTTCTGCCAAAGAATTCTCGCACAAGAGAAATTGCAGTTGCGAGATCTGGTGAAGCAGATGCAACGTGCCATCTTTGTCCAGTGGCTGAAAAGCCAGGGCAGTCTGTGCCTGAGCCACTCGCGCAAGCTGCAGGATCATGCTCCACTAAAGATGCGACGGCTGATTGACGAAATCGTGGAACGAACGCGGACTGAACTGAAGCAAGAACTGGGGGATTTCCTGGAACACACAAAGCAAGGAGATCATACCGGTGGTGGGATACTAGGGCGTGCGGCTGAATTTCTTGTCAGCCAGCGAGGACTGTAAACCGGAGGAGGAAAAGTGCTCACATCTGGACCTGCTAAGAAGGTCGCTATCTACGTTGCGGAGGACCAGCACTATCACGGCAGTGCGGCTTATGCGGCCATCCTCGATTTTCTGTTCTTTCGGGGTGTATCGGGCGCAACCGTGACCCGAGGTATTGCGGGCTTTGGGTCCGACCACCAAATGCACACGACTCGACTCGTGGACCTGGCAACCCGTTTGCCCGTCAAGATTGAGTTCATCGAGACTGCGCAGAAAGTGGAGGAGTTGCTGCCCAAGCTGCAAACGATGGTTGGCACGGGGTTGATTGAAATGCACGATACGACCATCGTGAAGCCAGCCGAGACAAAGAAAGAGCAAGCGGCTGTGCCCGAGAAACCCGCACTCAAGAGCGAAACCAAGGCCAAATTGATGCGCATTTACATCGGCGAGAACGACAAGTGGAATGGCAAGCCTCTCTATGAAGCCATTGTCGGCGGTTTGCGCGCCCACGATATTGCGGGTGTCACCGTTTACCGTGGCATCTTGGGCTACGGCGCGAATCGGAGAATCCACAAAGATGCGGCGCTCAGTCTTTCGCATGACCGGCCCATCTTGCTCTCTATCGTGGACACGGAAGAGAAGCTCAAGGCGTTCATGCCCATCCTGGATGAAATGGTGCAGCAGGGGTTGGTTGTGCTTTCGGACGTGGATGTCATCAAGTACACCCACAACTACGAGAAGACCGAACGGCGTCAGGAGACACGTGTATGAAACTCGAAGGCAAAGCCAAGATGCTCCGGATTCACTTCGGCGAAGATGACAAGTGGCATGGGAAGCCGCTTTATCAGGCAATCGTCGAGAAGTGCAGAGAGCTCGACATTGCCGGAGCGACCGTTTATCGGGGTGTGGAAGGCTACGGGGCCAGTACGCTGATTCACCGGGCCCACCTGCTCAGGTCTTCGGATCGTCCCATTATGGTGTCGGTCGTAGACACGTACGAAAATATCAGCAAGCTCCTGCCTGCGCTGGATCAAATGGTGGACGAGGGATTAATCGCAATGTCTGACGTGGAAGTGATCAAGTACGTGCATCAAGATGGCGCCCGTTCCCCGGCATCATGAGGACATGACGAAAAGCGAAGACAATTCGTCAATGACGGTCAGCGTGCAAGCGGAACATCCTCCCTTGGTGGTTCCCCCGGTGAAAAGCGACGTTGATGGTGCCGCGAGACTGCTTCGTCTGGCCCAACTCGCGGAGGAGTTAGGTTCGGGTCGAGTCGCCGACGAGGCACGGGACCTTGCAAACCGGATCTCCGAGGGCCGGTTCTACGTTGCCTGCATTGGCCAATTCAAGCGGGGCAAGTCCACATTGATCAACGCACTGATTGGCGACGCCATTCTTCCTGTTGGCTTCACTCCGGTGACCGCAGTCCCTACCGTAATCAGGTTTGGAGAGAAACGAAAAGTACGAATCCAACTGGGAGATGGTTCTTGGCAGGACGTAAGCGTATCCGATCTGAACCAGTACGTATCGGAGGAATTTAACCCGGAGAACACAAAAGGAGTTCGGGGCGTCGAGGTTTTTGTGCCTAGCTCGCTGTTGGCCGGTGGGATGTGCTTCGTAGACACCCCCGGCCTCGGCTCAGTGTTCACCGGCAATACGGCGGCAACGCACGCGTTCATACCCCACATCGATGCGGCGTTGGTTGTGATCGGTGCCGATCCACCGCTGGCCGGAGAAGAACTCGGGCTCGTCGAAGCTGTAGCGCAGCAGGTTGAGGATATTGTTCTGGTTCTTAACAAGGCTGATCGGACAACTCCTGAAGAAAAGGCCGCTGCGGTGAATTTTGCTGATCGGCAAGTGCGAAAGCGATTGCAGCGTGGCCTCGGCCCCATTTTGGAAGTGAGTGCGACGGAACGAATCAACAATGACGGCCCGGAACGTGATTGGCAAAAACTGGTCGAAGCCCTTGACGGACTAGCTGAGCAATCAGGGCGGCGGTTGATCTATTCGGCCTGTGAGCGAGGAATCGGCCGGCTCAGCGAACAACTGCTAGCGGTCATACGCGAAGAGCGGGAAGCGCTGCAGCGGCCCATTGCAGAATCTGAACGGCGGATTGCGACGATGAAGATCACGATCGCTGAAGCCGAACGATCCATGCGAGAACTCAGGTATTTATTCATGGCCGAGCAGCAACACATTTCCGATCTGTTTGTGGATCGGCACAAAGCATTTCTCGCAAGAGTATTGCCGGGGGCGAAGGAAGACCTTGAACAAGCAATTTCGACTCTCCCCTATGCGCTGGGTCCACGCTATCGTCGCCAACTGATGAAACAGGCCCAGGAAATCGCCAAACGTTATGTGCTCCCGTGGTTGAGACCCGAACAAGAAGAAGCAGAGCAGCAGTACCGCCGGGTTTCTCCTCGGTTCGTGGAGCTAGGGAATGACTTCCTTAGGAAGCTAGCTGAGGGCGGGATTCCCGAGCTGGCGCGCATGCCGCACGCGCTCGACCCCGAAGCCGGCTTTCGTGTTCGTTCGACGTTCACTTTCGCCGATTTCATCCAGGTTGCGCAGCCTGTCTCTCCCCTTCGATGGCTCGCTGACGTTTTCTTGAGTTTCATCGGAGCCTTGTTCTTCATCAGGGACGACGCGAGAGAGTTCCTAGTCACACTGCTCGAAGTCAACAGCACACGTGTACAGAGCGACATCCTAAACCGCATTCAAGAGAGCCACGGGTACTTGGAAGTTGAGATTCGCAAGCTCCTACATGAGATTAGTCGCGTTGCGGAACAGGCCCTTATCAATGCGCGAAGGGCAAGAGAAAAGGGAGTTCCCGCAGTAGAAGCTGCGCTTCAAAGACTAGGCGAGTTCGAAAGAGAGTTGGTGAGTCTCAGCGACGGCCGTTGCGACCATGTTGTCGATGAACCTGCGGTCGGGTGATCAAATGCCCCGCCAGGGGAGAGGTTATTTCATGGTCCAATAAGGGTCCACGAACTGTTTCCGAGGGTCATTAAAACGTTTCTGTAGCGCCATCCGTGCCGCGTGTTTTCAGTTAGTTACGGGTGAAGATTTCGCTGTCACGGCAGAGGCCGCGGGTTCGAGTCCCGTCGTCCCCGCCATTCCTTTCAAGAAGTTATTGGAAGTGACACCGATAACTCTTACCCACAATCGTGCCCACGCCCTCATTGGACGGCCTCCCTTTCGAATCCTACCGTGAAAGCCTTCATGAGTTTTGCGAGAAGGTCTTCGATTCCTCGACTGAACCTGTTGTGGTTGGTCGCTTTCCCTGTTCTAGCTCCTGAATGTATCGCTTCACCGTGCGGGCACCACCACCCTGTCGATGAAACGCTCCACTTCAGGGCGCACTTTTCTTGGCGTTGGTGTCCGCTTTGGGTTTGCTTTCCGCGGAAGTCTCCATCATGGGTTATCCTGAGGAACAGCGGCAATGGTCGCTCCCACAATGCCATGCTACAAGGGGACGATGCGCTGGGATTTGCATTTCCGGAGAGGGCGACGGTGCCTTGCGAACACTCACTACCTGCGCGATCTTACCTTCTTCTTCCTTCTTCTTCTTCTTCTTCTTCTAAGTACCCACGAACTCAATCAGCTTGCTAATCATGGTCTTCGCGCATAGTCTCAGGGTAGGGTCTTTGTCTAAGGCTGCAAAAGGGAGAGTATTTGACAAGCGACGAATTCAGGGCATCCTACGTTGTCATCCGCCACAACGTCCGCACCTATGAGTCGGCGGGAGTGGTCGAGGTGGTCAAGGGACGAACGAACGCGGAGTCTGCCTTGAAGAAGTTCGAAAGCGACCAAAGCCCGGCAGATCGGCATGAGGGCTGGCGCTACTTTCTCGAGAAAACCAACTTGAAGGCCGGAACTGATCCCGCGGAGGCCACGGAGCTTCGTCAGGCTGAGTTGGAAAGTCGAGAGTCCAAAGCCACGCAAGAAGGCGAAGGCTCCAACAGCAGAGGCGGGATTTCCAGGTGAGCCATAGCAATTCGCTTGCTAAGGTGCGGCGTGCAGCGTAGCATCGGCCTGTGCGTTAGACCGAATCGGTTGTGAGCAGTTCTCGCCTAATCAGCCAGTTCCTGCCTGCAGTACCTCCGAATCTCTCCAGCGTAAACTGATTGAAAGGAATACCAGTATCAACATGGCAGAACAAGGAACAGTCAAGTGGTTCAATGACGCCAAAGGCTACGGCTTTATCAGCCGTCAGAATGGCGAAGATGTTTTTGTGCACTTCTCAGCGATCCAGGCGGGCGGATTCAAAAGCCTGCAGGAGGGCCAGACGGTGCAATTCGACGTAACCAAGGGCCCCAAGGGCTGGCAGGCTGAGAACGTTCAGCCGCTCTAACCTCATCTCGTGATGCGAGAGGCGATCTTCTTTGGGAGATCGCCTTTTGGTTTTTCGCGGCTCTGAGAGATCTCAGCGCGGCGCGTTCTCAGTTCGCCCGGTCTGGTTCTGTGAAATCCGCGGTTCCAACTTTGACGATCGTGCCTCGGGGCTGTGGCTTCGCCTCCTTTGCATCCTTCACATCCTTGCCCGCTTCGGGTTTGTCCTTCACTTCAGGCGCGGGGACAGGTTTCTCCGTCCAGATGCCGTAGACACGGCCTCCATAAGCCGCAATTCCGCTATAGTCGCCGAAGAAAACGCCGCTGGCTTCGAATGGATTATCAGTCCAGGCGTAGTTGCTGAAGCTGTGTCCACCGTCGGTGGAACGTGCGAGAACCACGATCTGCTTACGGTTCTGAGGATCGCCCCGGCGATCATAAAAAAGAACATCGACGGAGCCGTCGGTCGGATCTACGGCGAGCCACTGGAAGAACTGTTCCGCTCCGTTATGTACCGGGTCATTGTTCACGCGGACCGGCGCGGTCCAGTGCTTGCCTCCGTCGTCGGAGGTCGCAACGAAAATATCGAGATCGCCGTTGCGATAGTCGCTCCAGGTCACGTACAGGCGCTTGCTTTTGGGGTCGATGGCAATTTGCGGAAATCCATTTGCGCGTTCGAGCGTCTGTATGGCGAACATGATCGGCGCAGTATGAATGATCGGACGGGCACGGGAGAAGGTCTTGCCGCCGTTGTGAGAACTTGTGAGCATGATGGCGTCATCCTGGCTCCATATGGCATAGAGCGTGCCATCTGGAGCGACTACGCCATCGAATCCCTCGGCGGCCCCGTTGTCATCGCGCGGCAAGCCGGGATGGGCGTCGATCTCGACCGGGGGTGACCAGGTCTTTCCATCGTCGGTGGAACGGGACAGGACCATTTGGGAGTCGGCTATTCTCCATCGAGTCCAACCGATGTAGAGATTGCCGGCATACTTGCTTTTCGTGTTGTCGGCGACAATGTACGGTTTGTCTTCAAACGGAATGCCGGGCGAGCTTGGCTGTTCGGCGACGGGGATGTGATCCGCTTCCCACGTTTTTCCGCCGTCGAGCGACCGCCGCACAAAGATGCCGTTGCGGGTTGCGCCATGAGCCCAGTAGTTGAAAGTCCCCAGCTTGTCGAAGGCGATGTAACAAATAAAAGCGTGGCCCTGATTGTCGAAAGCAACCGACACGTCGCCGGAGATGCGATAGTTCTTGGGATCGACGCTCTCGGCCAGTTGCCAGGTGTGGCCTGCGTCCTGGGAATAGGCAGCGTGCGCATTGTCCTGAAAAACACCGACGACTTGCTGCGGATTTGTCGGATTCACCGCTATCCCCGGTTCCGTGAAATAACCCGGTGTGGGAGTGAGAGTGAAGATCTGAGAGTGCGGGGCTTTTGGGAGGTCCTGACTCTGCAAGAGAACAGAGGTGCTGAAAAAGAGAATGAAGAGAGTGGTGGATGCGAATCGGCGAAAATGTTGCGCGAAGTACATTTAGGAGTCCTCTCGTGTTCGCGATCAAGTTGCGCTGCTAAGGAAGGTTCTCGGAGCACAGGGCTGCGCCTCCAGCAATTCCTGCGTCTGCCCCGTAGTGCGCCATCAACAGCGGAATCTCGGAGGCGCGTGGATTCACGCACCAACCCGGAAGGTGGTTCTTGATTTCATCGAAGAACGGTTTGAGCATCGCTGCCACGCCGCCGCCCATAACAAGAACGTCGGGGTCGAGCAGATCGACGATGTTTCCGAGCCAGGGCGTTAAGACCTCGACAGTTTCTAGAAGGATTTCCCTAGCCAACGGATCACCAGCGACATAAGCCTGCCCCACCAATTCGCTGGTCACGGCGGCTACATTCCCTTTCGCCAGGTCGAGAATGCTGGAATGGCGAGATGGTTCCGCGCCGATCTTGGCTCGTGCTCGTGCGCCGATCGCAGGTCCGGCCGCCAGCACTTCGATGCATCCCCGTTTGCCACAACTGCAGAGCGGGCCGCGATAGTCGATGCTTACATGGCCACCCTCGCCGGCGGAGCCGGTGTTGCCGTGGTAAATGCGGCCGTCCAGAACAATGCCGGTGCCAATCCCGGTTCCAATCGTGGCATAGAAAACGTAGCGGAATCCGCGTGCCGCACCCCAGCGCGTTTCGGCGAGGGCGGCGGCATTCGCGTCGTTGTCCAGTTTGACGGGGAGACTGTATTGCTTCGCGATTCTTTCGACTAGCGGAAAGTTTCGCCAGCAGGGAACATTTGGAGGATTGAGAACCACGCCTGTTCTCGGATCCAGTGGGCCAGGCGCGCAGATCCCGATGGCTTCAAATCTGCCGCCCGGCACTTCCGACGACGACAAGGAATCGATTGCGCTGGTGACCGCCTGCAGCGCGGCCTCAGGCGTGCCGCTCGCCATCATGGGCTTGCGGACCTGGGCCAGTATCTTGCCTTTGCGATCCACAATTCCAACCGCGACCTTTGTGCCGCCTATATCGACGCCGAGAATTGGACCGCTATGCTTTGGCTTTCCGGTCATGGTTTGGCGGTCGCTGCCATCTGCGGGATGCCAGAAAACTGTAACTTGAAGGTCTTAATCTCGTATGGCTTGGTGTGCAACGTAACCTCCCCATTGTGCAGCGGCAAGTTTCCGATTGGCCTTTCCATGAGATCAGTTTCCGACGCTGACTCTGCTCCGGAAGGAATTTGAATCGTGACGTCACCATCCTTGCCGGCCCACTCGTAGAAACGCAGGATCAGGGCGTTCTCGTCCTCGGCTTTTTTTAGTGCGGTCACGATAACGTTGTCCGGTTGTGCCTGCACGAAAGAATGTTCCGCCGCGAGTGCTCCCTGATGTTTTTCCACGGCCCAGGAGATCAATTTGTAGTTCAGTTCATAGCCTCGGCGGATCGTGAGCGCCTCCTTCCATCCCCCTCCATGCGGATACAGCGAGTACGTAAACTCATGATGCCCCTCGTCAGCGTGAGGATCCGGCCACTCCGGGGAGCGCAGCAGCGACAGGCGAAGTACGTTGCCCATCGCATCGTATCCGTACTTGCAGTCGTTCAGCAGACTGAATCCGTGCTTGGCGTCCGATATGTCAGCCCAGCGTTGCGCCGGAACTTCGAATTGCGCCTTCTCCGCCGGGGTATTTCGCGTGGTGGGACGTTCCACTGAGCCAAACGGAATCTCGAATGTCGCCTTATCGTTGTGGGCACTGACAGGGAACGCCACTTTCAGAAGAATATGTTTTTCGTGCCATTCCGTCTGCATTTTCACGTCAACACGCGGGATGCCCGCATACAACGTGATGTCGCGTACGAAGGTTGAGTTCTGAAAATGATTCTTGACACGGATGATCGCCCGCAACGGCCCACTCTCGACGAATTTGACTTCATCCGCCTTTTCCAGATCCCAGTGTTGCTTTTCGAAATCCGCGTCAATATTCCATGCGTCCCACTGCTTGGGCTTGTCGACGAAGGTCTGAAGCAGGTTTCCGCAGATTGAAGTCTTCGGGCCGCCGGTGTCGGTTTCAGCTGGAGCGAGTGATTCTGTGCCACTTCGCTTGTCAAACAGACTGGTCATGCAGCCAGTTTGCGGATCGATTTTCAGGCGCAGGAACTCATTCTCCAGAGTGTCGGAGGAAGCTTTCAACATGGAGTGAATCGCAGGCGCGGCAGTCGCGGCGCGCACGAAATAGGTCCGGTACCCGAACGAGGGGGTGTGCGACAGCAACAAGAATCGAGCGCGGCGAGTCGCTGCATCGAGGGAAATCAGTTGGGATTCCGCCGGCTTTCCGGTGGAATCCACGACCGCAATCTGGCGGGCCGGCACCGGCAATTGCACCTCAACCTCAGACACTTCGGTTCGCGGCCAGGAGAGAGTGTTGAAGATCATCACCGGCACTCCCGGGCCTTGCGTGTTGACGTGCGCGGCAATCTCGCGGAGAGATCCCCTCGTGACATCGTTCGCGGCGCGATCGACGTTTTCCAGATTGCGCTTGGCATCGAGATAGTTCACGGCAATTCCCGAGCCTGGCATGATGTCGTGAAAGTGATCGAACAGCAGGTTCTTCCAGGTCAACTCCATCCCACCTTGGGGGTAAGGGCGCCCGTAGAGCAACGCGAGTGATCCGAATTTTTCGGCATTGAGCACTGTTTCCTCGGCCCGCCGGATTCTGCGCTTGGTTTCGGCCTGGGTGGTGAAGACTCCGCGATGATAGGCGAAGTAAAGTTCGCCGTCCCATGTAGGAACCTGCATGCTGGGGAGTTTCTTCTCCATATCGCTGAAGAAGTCGCGAGCAAAACTGAATTCGAGCTTCGGATACACTGCATCCGGAGCCATCAGTTGCTCGGCATGGTCGAGCATGATACGGGTCGGTCCGCCTCCATGGTCGCCGACGCCGTAAAGGTGCATCATCTCAGGCTTGTCTGGGATGCTCTTGCCGTAGATCGACGGCATCCAGATGGAGAGGTCGTTGGCAAGGGGCCCGGCATCGATGCCGCCGGCATAGTCATGCGGGAAATACGTCAGCAAACGGCTGCCGTCCGGCGATTGCCACCAGAACAGCTTGTAGGGGAACGTGGTGAACTCGTGCGCCCACAGCAGCTTTTGGGTGACAAAATAATCCATGCCCGATTTCTTGTAGATCTGTGGCAGCTGATAGTTGTATCCGAATGAATCGGGATTCCAGCCGATTTTCACGTCCACGCCGAAATTCTTCTGAAAGTAACGCTTGCCCACGAGAATCTGGCGAACCAGCGACTCGCCGTCCGGCATATTCAGGTCGGGTTCGACCCACATGCCTCCGATGACCTCCCATCGGCCTTCCCTGACGCGTTGCTCGATCTGTTGGAAAAGGTCGGGGTATTTTTCCTGCATCCACTCGTAGGTGCGGGCGGAGGACATCGTGAACTTGAAGTCCGGGTATTCGCGCATCAGATCGAGCACGCTCTGGAACGTGTTGCGGACAACTTCGACGGTTTCGGTCCACGGCCAGAGCCACGCCATGTCAATGTGTGAGTTGCCAACGATGCGGATGTTGAACTGCTGCAGCCAGGGCCTGAGCGCTTCTAACTTGGCGTTTGCTTGTTTGAGAGATGCATCGAAGCCCGCCTGATCTCCTCGATCCAGCGAGGTGAAGTCAATCGCCTTGAGCGCGGCGTCCAGTTGTTGTTCTCGCTCCGCCTTTCCTTCTTCATACGCTGCAATGATGGGTCGTGCCGCTAGAAGCTCCATCCGCAGAAAAGCTGGATCAGGTCGCGTGTGCGGCGGTTGGATCGTGAGCTCGCTGCGAAAGAATTCGGACTGCACATCGTCTCCCGCGACCACCCTCGCCGCGATGAGAAATTTCTGACCGGGCTGTGCATTCTCGGTCAGAAGCATCGGCAGAACATCATCGTCGCTGCCGCGATAGAGGATCGCTCCGTTCGAGAAGACGGTGATCTTCAGGCTTCCCGGACTTCCGAATCGCAAATCAATCGACACTCGCGAGCCTTGCGTGGCATAGCCATTGACCTTCTCGGGAATTTGAATCCAGCGGCGGAACACGCAGGTTCCTCTCCAATACTCCTCGTTCGCATTGCTTCCGCCCGGCCCCGATACGTTCTTAACCGTGATTAAGCCCCAGTCGGAATCATTTACTGCCGGGTCTTCTGGATGGGGAACGTCGGCGTGAAGGCGCCATTCGGATTCAGCTTGACGGGTGAGGGATTCTAACCGGTCAAGAGTCGGTTTGTAAGGATCGGGCGCGCTGGAGTTCTGGGAGACTGCAAAAGCCGAGTGCAGAAGAAGAACGAGTATTAAGAAGAGAGCAGAACGCTTCATCGAGAACGCACCTTTCAGAACAGAGGTCAGACTGCGGCAGCTCTTGCGGAGCAACCAAAGATTATCACTCAACCGTTGTTCGGAGTCCTAAGTGGCTGATTCTACAGCGCGGTTATGTTGTCCGCGCGCCCGCTGCGAAAATTATGATTCTTTCCATTCGAATTATGAATCCAAGCTGTTACGTAAGATTGTTGACGGCGCAAGCTGCTCGACCTAGAATCTGGACTCGAATGTCAGAGAACTGCAACCTTCGCGCGACGTGCTGCTGCACTTGTTGTTGTTGTGCATGTGTGTGCGCTGGCGCGGGGAGGCTGCTGACCTAAGAATTCTTTCTTAATAACGGCACTCATGAACCCATCGCCAGACGAACCTGGCGGTGGGTTTTTATTTTCCGAACTTTTATGACAAACCCAGTGAAAGAAACGAAAGCACAAAGAGTCGAGCGCCTGAAGCGCGCCAAGAATCCGTGGGAAGGGCTTGAAGAAATCCGTCGCTTCGCCCGCGAGGGATTCGAGTCCATCCCTCCCGAATGGATCGGGACCTATTTCCGCTGGTGGGGCGTTTACACCCAGGGAGATGGAGCCGGAGTCACCGGTGGGCAGGGCGGGGAAGGCCGAGCGCTGCAGCGCTTCATGGTGCGCATTCGAATTCCCAACGGCATGATGAGTTCGCGGCAACTGCGCGTCATTGCCGACCTCACTCGCCGCCACGCCAACGGAATCGCCGACCTCACCGTTCGTCAGAATATTCAACTGCACTGGGTGACTATCGAGTCGCTGCCGGAAGTGCTCGAAGGTCTTTGGCAGGTGGGGCTGAGTACAACCGGAGCTTGCGGTGACGTCGTGCGCAATGTGACCGGATGCCCGGTCGCGGGTGTCGACGCCGACGAAGTCGTCGATGCATCGCCGTTAGTTTTGGAGGCATCGCGGTTGCTGGCGGGGAATGCCGACTTCTACAACCTGCCGCGCAAGTTCAAAATCTCAATCACCGGCTGCCGAGTGTGGTGCCCTTATCCCGAAATCAATGACATCGGCTTGACCGCTATCACTCGCGTGATTGGCGGGAAGCCCGAAATCGGCTTCTCGTTGCGAGTCGCCGGCGGGCTTTCGACAGAACCGTACCTCGGGGCGCGACTGAATGCGTTCGTCCGCTGGAACCAGGTTCTGCCCGTAGTCAAGGGCATCGCGGAGTTGTTCCGCGACTCTGACGTTTTGCGCGAGCACCGCGAGCGCGCGCGGCTGAAATTTCTTTTCTTGCGGCACGGGTGGACTACAGACCGTTTCTTGGGCGAACTGCGAGAGCGCATTGGATTCCAACTCGATCCCGCGGTCGAGGAGCATCCGCCTGACGACGTCTACCGCGACCACGTTGGCATCCACGCGCAGAAGCAGCCTGGTCTCTCTTATGTGGGAGCGGTCGCACTGCGCGGGCGCCTCACGGCCGAACAAATGCAGGCCGCAGCCGACCTCGCCGAGCGCTTTGCCGGCGGCGAACTGCGAGCCACCAACATGCAGAATCTGCTCGTGGTGAACGTGCCCACGCTCAACGCCGACGCCCTGGCCAACGAATTGGATGCAATCGTGCTAAAAGTCGGCGGTTCCGCCTTCTGGCGCGGCACGGTGGCGTGCAGCGGAACCGAATTCTGCAAGCTGGCGATCACCGAAACCAAGAGTTTCTCCCGCTGGCTCGTCGAAGAACTGGAAGAACGTTTGCCGAGTTTCGATCAGCATCTGAAGTTGCACGTCACTGGATGCCCCAACAGTTGCGGGCAGCATTGGATCGCCGACATCGGCATTGAAGGCAAGAAGATCAAAGTCCAAGACCGCATGGTCGACGCCTACTATTTTTGCGTGGGCGGAGCGCTTGGGCTGCACCAGGCTACGGCCCGGCCAATTGGGTATCGCTGCCCTGCGACCGAAGTGCCGGATGCGCTCGAACGTCTGTTGGGACGATATCTGGAACAGCGCGAACCGGGCGAAAATCTGCGCCGCTTCTTTGTTCGCCACAGCGACACGGAACTGCGCGAGTTTCTGGCCGGAGAAGTGGTGGCTGCGGTCGCTCGCGATTTGCCTGACCCGACTCGCAGTCTGGGACAGGCAGCAGGAGGACTCGGTGACTAACTTGTTTCCTATGTTTCTCAAACTGGAAGGCAGGCAATGCCTGGTGGTGGGCGCCGGAAAAGTCGGCGAACCCAAGATCGGCGGCCTTCTTGAGGCAGGGGCGCGCATCCGCGTGGTTGCTCTGGATGCGAGTCCTGCGGTGCGCGAATGGGTGCGTGCTGGAAAGCTCGAACTCGAGTTGCGCGCTTTCTCGGCGGAGGATTTGGACGGTGCCTTCCTGGCAGTGGTGGCGACGAACTCGCGAAGCTTAAATGAGCGCGTCTACTACGAGGCACGGAGACGTAGGGTGCTGTGCAATGTGGTCGATGTACCCGATCTTTGCGACTTCTTCTATCCCGCGGTGGTGCGCCGGGGCGATCTGCAAATTGCTATTTCAACAGCCGGGCAAAGTCCATCGTTGGCGCAGAAAATTCGTCAGCAACTCGAAAAACAATTTGGCCCCGGATACGCGGCGTGGATTGCGGAACTTGGCGAGTCCCGAAAGCTGATTCTGGCCAGCGATCTCGACAAAGAACGCAAACTGGACTTGCTGCATTCGCTGGCCAGCAGGGAAGCGCTGGAAGCGGCCTTGTCCGAAACTGCCGAGCTCGCCGCAAAAGGAGAGGGAGCATGAAGGGAAAAGTCTATCTGGTGGGCGCGGGGCCGGGCGACCCGGAGTTGCTTACGCTGAAAGCATTGCGTGTGCTGAGAACGGCCGATGTTGTGCTGCACGACGACCTAGTCGCTCCCGAGATCCTGAATCTTATTTCTCCTAATGCGCAGGTGCACAATGTGGGCAAGCGCTGCGGGAAGAAGAACATCGTGCAGGAAGAGATCAATTCTCTGACGGTTGCGCTCGCCAATTCCGGATTGCGCGTGGTTCGGTTGAAAAGCGGCGATCCGATGATCTTTGGTCGGGCCGGGGAAGAGATCGAAGCTCTGCGCCGGGCCCGCATTCCTTGCGAGATTGTGCCGGGCGTGACTTCGGCACTGGGCGCTGCCGCATCGGCGCAGATTCCGTTGACTCATCGCCGGGCGTCATCCGCCGTTGTGTTCATCACCGGGCACCAAGCCTCGGGGAGCACCGCCGCAAATTGGAGCAAGCTGGCTGGAAGCGGCGCCACGCTGGTGATCTACATGCCCGGGCAGAACTATTTGGATGTAGCTGCGAAGCTGAAGGCGGCTGGGCTTCCCGGTGAGACGCCCTGCGCTGTCATTTCGCGGGCGACCACCCGGCACCAGCGAACGCACCAGTCCATGATCTCCGAGCTGCAGGGTTCATCGAACCTCGCCGCCCCGACGCTGCTGGTGGTTGGCGACGTCGTCCGCTACGCCGATCCTGTAGCCCTGAGCCACGAGTTTGGATTGCCGGTCATCTCCGCGGAGAACAACCCTGCGGTTCCCGCAACTCTGTTTGCAGATTCGCCGTCGGTTGCGAACTTCGGCATAAATTCGGCATAAATGAGGAGCCACTCGCGTGAAAGAACAGCTCCAGGACCATATCCAACAGCAGATCGCAGATATGCAGAATGCGGCAGAAGGTTGGACCCCGCAGCGGGCTCTGACTTGGGCGTTCGAGACTTTCGGGAACACTGTGGCGATTTCCTCGGCGTTCGGCGCCGAAGGCATGGCGCTGATCGATATGGCTTCGCGGGTGCGCAAAGACTTCCGGCTTTTCACCATCGACACCGAATTCCTCTTTCCCGAGACTTACACTTTGATGGACCGGATCGAAGAGAAGTACGGGATCGCAATCGAGAAAGCGTATTCGGTGCTCTCGCCGGAGGAGCAGGAGCGCACTCACGAACCCGCCTTGTGGACGCGGGATCCCGACCGTTGCTGCAACCTGCGGAAAGTGGAACCACTCCGCCGCAAACTGAGTGAGTTGAGCGCATGGATCACGAGCATTCGCCGGGACCAGACGTCCGTCCGCTCGAGCGCACGCAGGGTGGAGTGGGATGCCAAGTTCGGCTTGGTGAAGATCAATCCAATGGTCGACTGGACGTCAAAGCAAGTGTGGCGTTACATCCACAACCATGACGTGCCCTACAACGCGCTCCACAATCAGGACTATCCCAGCATCGGCTGCACGCATTGCACGCGCGCGGTAAGGCCGGGAGAAGATCCGCGTGCCGGGCGTTGGCCGGGATTCGCTAAGACCGAATGCGGCCTGCACATCATCGAGCCTGTCACGGACGCGCCTGCTGCGGGCTCGAAAGCTGCCAAGTTCGGAAACTGAATCTTCGCTAGCTCAGCCGGCCTGGCAGTAAGCGCTGGAGATCCCTCCCCAGTCGCGTGCTCGTTCTGCGAGAGGGAAAAAGATTCCGTGAAGTCGCTGCACGGATTCTTCAACTTTCGATTCCTCGACCAAGAAAGAGATCGTCCGATCGGAAGCACCCTGGCAAAGAACGTGCACGTCCATATCCGATATCGCCGCGAAAACCCGGCTGGCCACGTCAGGCTGCCGTCGAATGTTCTCCCCGACCAGGCACACCAGTGCCTTGTGATTTTCCCATCGCACCTCAGCCACATCCCGCAGGTCAACAGCAATTTTGGGTAAAGCACACGTCGAGCCTACCAGCAGTAGCATGCGGCCCGGCGAGGTCGCCATGATGTCCACCGGACAGGAATAACGGTCGAACACTGCATATACGGTGCGCAACAGTTCCGAGTCAACTGCCTGTGCGAATGCAATCTCAACCGCTGCTACTTTTCTTTTCGCGGTGATGGCGCTTACCACGTTGGCCTTTTTTGCCCGGGCCGTGATTTCCGTGCCAGCGCCCTCGGGCCTTCTCGAATTCAGAATGTAAACAGGAATGTTCTCGCGCATCGCCGGACCGAGCGTCGCCGGATGCAGCACTTTCGCGCCGAAGTGCGCCATCTCTGACGCCTCATCAAAACTCACCTTGCGGATCACGCGGGCTTCAGAGCAGAGCTTGGGATCGGTCGTCATGATGCCGTCCACGTCGGTCCAGATCTCCACGCGGGCGGCAGAGAGCGCGGCGCCGACGATGGCAGCGCTGAAGTCGGAGCCGCCGCGTCCCAGAGTGGTGGGGACTCCGTCGCACGTGGAAGCGATGAAACCGCCGAGCACCGGCACTTGCCCGGATTCTAACAATGGACCTAGCGTTTCCTGCAGCCGCTGATTGGTTGCGTCCCAGACCGGACTCGCCTGGCCATGGCGCGTGTCGGTGACGATGCACGCGCCAGCGTCGACATGCGCCGCATGGACTCCAGCTTCGCACAGAGCTTCCGTCACCAGCCTGCTGGAGAAGCGTTCCCCGAAGCCCAGCAGATGGTCCTGCGATTTGGGATTTAGTTGACGCGCCGCTTCCAGATCGTGCAGCAGCGATTCCAGAGCCCGGAACTCACTGCGCAGTTCGCGATCGAGGGCGCTGTGAGCGGAGCCGTCCACGAGCGAGTCCGCCAACTCTTCATGCCGAACATAGATGTTCCGCACCGTGGCGAGAGCCGCGCCGAGATGGCCCTTCGCCGCGGCATTTCCGGCCTCGAGCAGTTCGTCGGTGACCGTTGCGAGCGCGCTCACCACGACCACCGGCTGCGCGCCCAGCCTGCCCTGCACGATGCTGATGAGGCGGCGGATGGCGGCAGCATCCTCCACGGACGTGCCTCCAAATTTCATGACCACCACATCGTCGCCTCTCTCGAATCTGCTTCGTCGCTGTAGTCCGCTCATATAGCCGGCTCCGTTTCTCCGTTTTGGCGCAAAGAAAAACCCACCACCAGATCGCTCTGGCGGTGGGTTCGGGTGACTTTGTTTAAGAGTGCTTTACTTCATCCGATCCCGTCCTCCAGAGGACACGTAATTCGTGTCGACATACCTGTGCCTGTCGATGTAATTCGCGTGGCCTTCTGGATGAGGGTCTTCATGAAAATAGCTGCGATCAACGAGAAGAATCGCACCGTAAGAGTACTTTGCGGCGGTTTCGCGGGGAAATTCAAAATTTCGATAGGAATAATTGGAATTTCGGGTTTAACCAGTCATTTAGTCGTCTGTCTTCTTCATTTGCGTGGCGAACTGCCGCAAAAGACCGACAAAGGCAGTGGAAGCCACTGAAAGCGTTCGGTCGCGCCGGTAGGCAAGTCCAAGTTCGCGATAGAGTACCGCATCCTCAAGATCAATCAATTTGACCCGGCCGGCGTCTACTTCGTCGCGCGCGAATGACGCGCTGATGAGCGACACCCCGAGATCGGCCGCGACGAAGCTCTTGATCATGCCGATGCTGGGCAGTTCCATTCGAACCTGCAGTTCGGCGTTGTAGGGCCGAAACAGCTTGTCCAGCAGCCTCCGCGTGTGCCCTGTCTTCGGGAAGAGCAGCGGATGTTTCACGATCTCGCTGACCGGCACCACTTTAAACTTGGCCAGCGGATTCTTGGGGCTCACCATCAACATCAGCTTGTCGCGGAAAATCGGCTGGATCTTCAAGCTCGGAGATTGTATGGGCAAGGTGAGAATTCCCACCTCCACCGCCCCATTCTCCAGCTTCTCCACGATTTTGTAGCTGAAATTCCGGTAGATGCTGATCTGCACTGGCGGGTAGCGCCGGCAGTATTCGGCGAAAACCTCGGGTAGAACATACAGGCACGTGGCCTCGTTGGCGCCCACCCGGAGCGTTCCACGCGGGGTACCGCTGTGGTCGGCGACCGCCATTAACGACTCGTCGCGCAGATTCTTCAGGCGCTCGGCATACTCGAAAAAGACCTGGCCAGCCGGGGTCAGTTTTACGGTTTTGCCGGATCGGTCGAGCAGGCGGTCGCCGTACTCCTGCTCCAGTTGGCGGATCTGCGCGCTCACTGCCGACTGTGAGCGGAAAACCTTTTCCCCAGCGCGGGAAAAACTGCCCTGTCTGGCAACTTCCAGGAACGTAATGAGCTGATCAAAGTCCATTGTCGTGTGGCGGAATTATAACGGAGTCCTCGCATTTGGCGGTGAACTACCTGGAGTCCCCGGCACCGGTGATGCACCCCGAAATTTGCATGGGTTGCATCGAAATTCTGCATTGTACTTCGCCCGCCACCAGGCACGAGAATACGAACGTCTGTTCCTGAGCAGAAGTGTGCGACACTCCGTCGCCCTCGCAAGCAGCGCCCAAGAACGAATGATTCGAAAGGAATTCAGTCCACCGGACGAAGTCCATGACGACGCGTCTAAACCCGAGAAATGGTCTGCCGCCCGCCCAGGGGCTTTACGACCCCGCGCACGAGCACGACGCCTGCGGGATCGGGTTTGTCGCCAGCATCGGTGGCCATAAAAGTCACGACATCATCCGTAAAGGAATCCAGGTCCTGCTCAACCTGGCGCATCGTGGCGCCTGTGGCTGCGATCCTGAAACCGGCGACGGCGCAGGCGTACTCATCCAGATTCCGCATAAGTTCTTCGCGCGCGAATGCGACAAGCTTGGATTCTCGCTGCCTCAGCCCGGAACATACGGCGTAGGCATGACGTTCCTGCCCGTCGAGAAGCATCAGCGGTTGCAGTGCGAAGGAATTCTCGAACGCATCGTCCGCGAAGAAGGCCTGACGTTACTCGGGTGGCGCGATACCCCGGTCTATGCCTCGGCGATCGGCCGAGTGGCGCGAGCTTCTCAGCCTTACATTCAGCAGATTTTCGTGAAATGCACTCCTGGGATGGAAGAAGACGCCTTCGAGCGCAAGCTCTACGTGGTGCGCAAGCGGGCAGAGAATGAAATCAGGGAGTCCGGCATCGAAGATGCGGAGATGTTCTACATCCCGTCGCTTTCTTGCCGCACGATCGTCTACAAGGGCTTGTTGCTCGCTCCTCAGATCACGAATTTCTACCGCGAACTCTCCGATCCCGATGCGGTCAGCGCATTGTGCCTTGTGCACCAGCGCTTCTCGACCAATACGTTTCCAAGTTGGCAGCGAGCACATCCTTACCGTTATGTCGCGCACAACGGCGAGATCAATACGCTCCGCGGAAACGTGAACTGGATGCAAGCCCGCCAGTCGCTACTGAAGTCTCCGCTATTTGGCGACGACCTGAAGAAACTGCATCCCATCATCGCTCCCGACGGCAGCGACTCCGCGAATTTCGATAATGCCGTGGAGTTGCTCCTACAGGCCGGACGCAGCCTGCCGCACGTCATGGCCATGCTGATTCCCGAAGCATGGTCGGGCAATCCGCACATGAAGCCGGAGAAGCGCGCCTTCTACGAATATCACGCGTGTCTGATGGAGCCTTGGGACGGCCCCGCCGCGATCGCCTTCACGGACGGGCGCGTCATTGGAGCAACGCTCGACCGCAATGGTCTGCGGCCCGGTCGATATGTGGTGACGCATGACGATCTGGTCGTCATGGCGTCGGAAGCTGGCGTGCTCGACATTGCGCCCGAACAGGTGAAGAGAAAAGGCCGACTGCAGCCGGGGAAAATGTTCCTGGTCGATACGGTCGAGGGTCGCATCGTCTCTGATAAAGAGATCAAGCAGAAACTTGCGTCGCGGCAGCCTTACGCAGAGTGGGTGAAAGAGAACCAGATCACGATCGATCAGTTGCCCGAGCCTTCGCGCATGCACTATCCGGACGCCGAGACTCTGCTCCGCCGCCAGCGCGCCTTCGGTTACAGCGATGAAGATCTGCGAATGATCCTGGGCCCGATGGCATCGAAGGGCGAGGAACCGATCGGTTCGATGGGCACGGATACGCCGCTGGCCTGTCTCTCCGATAAGCCGCAGTCATTGTTTAACTATTTCAAGCAGCTGTTCGCGCAAGTGACCAATCCTCCCATCGATCCCATCCGCGAACAGATGGTGATGTCGCTCATCAGCTACATCGGAAGCGAGCGCAACATCCTGCAGGAGGAGCCTGAGAACTGTCACATGCTGAAGCTGGCGCATCCTCTGCTCTCGAACCGAGAACTGGAGAAGCTGCGCCGCGTATCGAATCGCGATTTGCTGGCGACCACGTTGCCGGCACTTTTCCGCGCGCGGGACGGGGAATCTGGACTCCAGCGAGCTCTCGACGAATTGTGCCAGCGCGCATCGCTGGCGGTAAAGGCCGGATATTCTCTGCTGATACTTTCTGATCGCGGCGTGGACAAAGACTACGCGCCCATTCCGTGCCTTCTCGCGCTCGCCGCGGTACACAACCTGTTGGTACGGGAAGAAACGCGAACGCAGGTTGCGCTGATTACCGAATCCGGCGAGCCGCGTGAAGTGATGCACTTTGCATTACTCAGCGGCTACGGGGCGAGTGCAATTAATCCATATCTTGCGCTCGAAAGCGTTGAAAACCTGGTTTGGCGCGGCGAGTTGGGCGATGGCATTACTCCGGAAATGGCAGTCAAGCACTTCATGAAGGCGATCAAGAAGGGGTTGCTGAAGACGTTCTCGAAGATGGGCATCTCGACCCTGCAGAGCTACCAGGGAGCGCAAGTTTTCGAGGCCATCGGGCTGAACAAGGAATTGATTGACGCCTATTTTGCCGGCACAACCTCACGCCTCGAGGGAATTGGACTTTCTGTTCTAGCGGCTGAGGCGCAACTGAAACACGAGTATGCCTTCCGTCCGCTGACGGAGTTCGAGACCGAGCTGGCTGTTGGCGGCAGCTATCACCAGCGGGTTAACGGCGAATATCATCTACTGAATCCGCAGACCATCAGCAAACTGCAGCAGGCGGTCCGGCAGGACAGCTTCAAGACGTTTCAGGAATACACCGATCTTATCGATAAACAGAGTACCAACCTGTGCACGCTGCGCGGTTTGATGAAGTTGAAGAAGAGCGACACGCCGGTGCCGATCGAAGAAGTCGAGCCTGCTAAAGAAATCGTGAAGCGCTTCACCACCGGCGCCATGTCGTTCGGATCCATCAGCAAGGAAGCCCATGAGACTCTGGCTATTGCCATGAACCGCATCGGCGGCAAGTCCAACACGGGCGAGGGTGGAGAAGACGAAGAGCGTTTCAAACCGGACGCGAGCGGCGATCTGCGACGCAGCGCCGTCAAGCAGGTAGCCTCCGCACGTTTCGGCGTGACCGCGAACTACCTGGTGAACGCAGACGAATTGCAGATCAAGATGGCTCAGGGCGCGAAACCTGGCGAGGGAGGCCAACTTCCCGGGCACAAGGTCGACGAGGTGATCGCCCGTCTGCGGCACTCGATCCCCGGTGTTGGTCTGATCTCGCCGCCACCGCATCACGATATCTATTCGATAGAGGATCTCGCGCAACTGATCTACGACTTGAAAAATGTAAACCCGCAAGCTCGCATCGCCGTGAAGTTGGTGGCAGAGGTCGGCGTAGGCACGGTTGCGGCGGGCGTGGCAAAGGCACACGCCGACGTTGTCCTGATCAGCGGCGACACCGGGGGCACCGGCGCGTCCCCTTTGAGTTCCATCAAGCATGCGGGCATACCGTGGGAACTTGGCCTGGCGGAGACGCAGCAGGTTCTGCTCTTGAATGATCTGCGAAGCCGCATTCGGGTACAAACTGACGGCAAGTTGCAGACCGGCCGCGATGTGGCCATCGCTGCACTGTTGGGCGCCGAAGAGTTCGGATTTGCCACGACTCCGCTGATTGCAATGGGCTGCATCATGATGCGCAAGTGCCATCTCAACACCTGTTCGGTTGGCATTGCCACGCAAGATCCTGTGCTCCGCAAGCAATTCCAGGGGCAGCCCGAGCATGTGATCAACTTCTTTTTCTTCATCGCGGAACAGCTTCGGCAGTGCATGGCGGAGCTGGGATTTCGCACCCTGGACGAGATGGTGGGCCGCGTCGACATGCTCGACGTGGAAGCCGCCGTCGATCACTGGAAAGCGCGAGGTCTGGATTTTTCGGCGATTCTTTATAATCCGCCTGTGCCTTCGCGAGTCGCCCGGCGCCGCGTGCAGGCGCAGGATCATGGCCTGGAGCAGGCACTCGATCACAAGATCCTTGGGCAGGTGCATGATGCACTCGAGACCCTTTCTCCGATCGAAGTGAATTTGCCGGTTCGGAATATACATCGCTCGGTGGGAAGCATGCTGAGCGGCGAAATCGCACGCCGCTACGGCTCCGCCGGACTACCCGACGACACCGTGCGAATTCACCTCGCGGGTTCAGCCGGACAGAGCCTGGGGGCCTTCCTGGCGAAAGGGGTCACGCTCACGCTCGAAGGCGAAGCGAACGACTATGTTGGAAAGGGGCTCTCCGGTGGCCGGCTCATCGTGTACCCGCCGCATGGCTCGGGTTTTGCTCCTGAAGAGAATATTCTGATTGGCAATGTCGCTCTGTACGGCGCGACCAGTGGGGAAGCATTTTTCAACGGAGTGGCGGGCGAACGCTTTGCCGTCCGTAATTCCGGTGCGACCGCGGTGGTCGAGGGCGTCGGGGACCATGGCTGCGAGTACATGACGAACGGGTTGGTGCTCGTGCTCGGCTCCTGCGGAAGGAATTTTGCGGCGGGCATGAGCGGCGGCATCGCCTATGTCTTTGATGAGCGCGGGGACTTTACGGAGAAACGCTGTAATCTCGACTCCGTCGATCTGGAGCCATTGCTCGACGGTCAAGATGTGCAGATCGTCCGAGATCTCGTCACGCGCCACATGGACCTGACCGGAAGCCGCCGCGCGAAGTGGATTCTCGACAACTGGCAAGAGATGGTCTCGAGGTTCATCAAAGTCTTCCCGCACGAGTTCAAGCGGGTGCTGGGAGTGGGCCGCAGCGAGCAAGCCTATATTCCGAGTCACCCCGTCTCTGTCCTAGCGGACGCTGAGCAGGTGCAACATGGGTAAGACTACAGGCTTCATGGATTACTCGCGGGAGCTTGCTCCGCGCCGGCCAGTGGCCGAACGGGTCAATGACTGGTTCGAGATCTACCAGGATTTTCCGGAAGAAAAGCTTCGCAAGCAAGGCGCTCGCTGCATGGATTGCGGCGTTCCGTTCTGCCAGACTGGATGTCCCGTCAGCAATCTCATTCCTGACTGGAACGATCTCGTCTATCGCGGACGCTGGAAGGAAGCTGTTCGCCAGTTACACGCTACCAACAATTTCCCTGAGTTCACCGGTCGCATCTGTCCCGCCCCGTGCGAAGCCTCGTGTGTTCTGGGCATCAATCAGCCACCGGTCACGATCAAGCAAAACGAAAAGAACATCGTGGAGCTCGGATTTCTGGAGGGCTGGATCCGTCCCGAGCCTGCGAAAGTTCGCACCGGAAAGAAGGTAGCAGTCGTCGGTTCGGGGCCGGCTGGACTGGCTGCGGCGCAACAGTTGTGTCGCGCCGGCCATTCGGTCGTGGTTTATGAAAAAGCCGACCGTATCGGTGGATTGCTGCGTTACGGAATCCCTGAGTTCAAGCTGGAGAAGCACATCATCGACCGCCGCCTCGAGCAGATGTCCGCCGAGGGCGTGAAGTTTGTCACCAATGCCGAGGTTGGGAAGAACATCGCGGTCGAAGATCTGCGCCGCGAGTGCGACGCTATTGTGCTGGCCGGTGGTTCCGAGCATCCGCGTGACCTTAGAGTGCCGGGACGCGAGCTGAAAGGAATTCACTTTGCGATGGAGTTCCTTCCGCAGCAGAACAAGCGCTGCCTCGGCGACACGACCGACCCGGCGGTCGAGATTCTTGCGACGGGGAAGCGCGTGGTCATCATCGGAGGCGGCGACACCGGGGCTGACTGCCTGGGCACGTGTCACCGCCAGAAGCCGCTCTCCGTTCACCAATTTGAGATCATGCCCAAGCCGCCCGACGAGCGTTCGCCGCAGACGCCCTGGCCGCTCTGGCCCATGCAACTTCGCACCGAAGCTGCCCACGAAGAAGGCGGCGTGCGCGACTGGAGCATCGCGACGAGCAGATTCACTGGCGGTGAAAACGGTAATGTGAAGCAGCTTCATGCCGTAAGGGTTGGCCCTCCCCCGAAGTTCGACCCTATTCCTGGCAGCGAGTTCATGATCGAAGCCGACTTGGTCTTAATTGCCATGGGATTCCTCGGGCCCGTACGCAACGGCATGATCGACCAGTTGGGAGTTCAACTCGATAACCGCGGCAACGTGGCGACGGATCAGAACTACATGTCGTCGGTTCCGGGGGTGTTCGCGGCGGGCGACATGCGCCGCGGGCAATCGCTTGTGGTATGGGCGATCTCTGAGGGTCGCAAGGCTGCTGCCTGTGTCGATGCCTACCTCAAGACGCTGGCAGTCCGGCCCGGCGTTCCTTTGACTTCCACCGCACGACAGATCGCTTCGTGATCATGACCATCCGACCGCGGTCCGGGCTAAGATGGAGCGGCGTACCCGTGTCAGCGTCATGATCCAACTCTCGGACATTCAATCCGCTCTCGACAGAATTCGCGCGGACATCCGCATCTCTCCCTGCACTCACTCCGAGACGTTTTCCGGGCTCACCAACAATTCCATCTTCCTTAAACTCGATAATCAGCAACGTACAGGAGCTTTCAAAGAGCGGGGCGCGCTGAACAAACTGCTCACGCTCTGCCAGGAAGAGCGCGCCCGCGGTGTGATCGCCGCGTCCGCCGGCAATCATGCCCAAGGCGTTGCTTACCACGCGGGGCGCCACAAGATCCAGGCGCGTATCGTGATGCCGCTCCCAACACCGCTCACCAAAGTGTCAGCGACTCGAGCCTATGGCGCAGAGGTTGTGCTGCACGGGGCCAATTATGACGAAGCCTACGAAAAGGCGGTCGAGCAGAGCGGGCAGGACCGCCTGACTCTCATCCATGCCTTCGACGACGACGCGGTCATTGCGGGGCAGGGAACTCTGGGTCTCGAAATCCTCCAGCAACATTCCGATATCGAAGTTATCGTCGCGCCCATCGGTGGTGGAGGACTCATCGGCGGAATCGCCTGCGCCGTCAAAGAAACAAATCCTGCCGTGCAGGTCTTCGGGGTTCAGCCCTCGAGGATTCCTTCCATGAAAGCCGCAGTGGCCGAGGGCAAGCCCGTCACCTTGAAGTCGGCGAAAACCATCGCCGACGGAATTGCGGTACGCCGCGCCGGCGAACGCACGCTTCCGCTTGTTCAAAAATATGTAGACGACATCGTCACGGTGGAAGAGGAAGAAATCGCGAACGCGATTCTCCTGCTTCTGGAGCGCGAGAAAACGCTGGCCGAAGGCGCCGGAGCAGCGGCCATCGCCGCCGTCCTGAATCGCAAGCTGCCTCTGCAGGGCAAACGAATCGCGGTCCTCGTCTGTGGCGGCAACATCGACGTTACCTTACTCTCGCGCATTATTGAACGCGGCCTGGTGAAAGATGGACGCCTCGTCCGCTTGCGCGTTCACCTGCCCGACTATCCCGGCGCGCTGCACCGCCTTACAGGAATCCTCGCCGACCACCGGGCCAACATCGTCGAGACCGCTTATGACCGCGCCTATCATGGAGTCAATCTTGGGGATACTGCCATTGACATCACCATGGAGACCCGAGGCCCGTATCACATCGCGGAGCTTCTTGCAGCGTTGGTTTCCGCCGGTTATACACACGAAAGAATCCTGTGATCCCGCCTTTCGAGGATTGATTTCCAGACTTGCTTCTACCTTTCACCCGCTCGTAGATCGATTTTTGTAATACTTCTTATGTATGGGTAAAACTTTGTAAACCATAGGGTTCCGTGGCTTGCGGAGATGTAAATTAGAAGGTGGAGCGCATGAACGCAAAAACAACAGCAATCGCGACATTTGTCTTTTCTGTCGTAAGCGTGTCCGGTGCGCAGTTCCTGCCGGCATGTTTCGCGTCAGCGGTGGGCCAAGCGCAGGTCGCTGGCCAACCTGCGGTCGCCAGGCGCATCGGCGCTATCAAAGCGATCGATGGGAACGCCGTCACTTTGACTCCCGATTCCGGTCCCAACGTCGCCGTGACCGTGCAACCGAATGCTCGCATCTTGCGTATCGCGCCGGGCGAGAAGGATCTCAAGAACGCGACGTCCGTCCAGCTACAGGATTTGCAAGTAGGTGACAGAGTCCGCGTTCGCGGCCAGGCATCTGCAGACGGCACATCGATTGCGGCTCTGGAAATCATCGTGATACCGCGTTCCGACCTTGAGGCGCGTCACGAACAGGAACGCCTGGACTGGCAAAAGCGCGGACTGGGAGGGTTGGTGAGCGCCGTCGATCCCGCGACCGGCACGGTCACAATTTCAGTGACGAGTTTGGGAGGGAAGAAAAACATTGCGGTGCAAACGTCGAAGAACACCGTATTTCGCCGTTACGCTCCGGACTCGGTGAAGTTCGATGACGCCAAGCCCAGCTCGTTGCAGGAAATCCAGCCGGGGGACCAGTTCCGGGCGCGCGGAGATCGCAACGCCGACGGCTCCGAGTTGAAGGCGGAAGAAATTGTCACAGGCAGCTTCCGAAATGTTGCCGGCTTGGTGAATTCGGTGGATGCAAGCGGCGGCACGATCACCGTTCAAGATTTATTGAGCGAGAAGCCAGTGCAGGTAAAGATCACATCGGAATCGCAGCTCCACAAACTACCGCCGGAGATGGCGCAGCGCATCGCGATGCGCTTGAAAGGAGCCATGCCTCCAGGGACGCCGGGAGCGGCGGCTTCTTCGAGCTCCGGATCCGCGCCAGTGTCTGGCAACGGTGCCCAAGCCGGGGCTCGTTCTGGGGGAATGAACTCGGGTGGAGGCGGAACGGGTGGCGGAGGCATGCGACAGGGCGGAGCCTTCGACTTCCAGCAAATGTTGAGCCGCATGCCGGCGGTTACGCTCGCGGACCTGCACAAAGGCGATGCTGTGCTGATTGTCACGACGCAGGGCACGGCGAGTGGTGGCGGCACCGCAATCACGTTGCTCAGCGGAGTGGAACCGATCCTGCAGGCCGCTCCCAATGGCAGTCAGGCAATGATGTTGGCGCCCTGGAGTTTAGGCGGCGCTCCCGCTGGCGACGCAAGTCAATAGTAGTGCCTGCCGCGAAAAAAATTGTTCCACAGCTTTATGGATTCGTACGTCATAAAGAATAGGAAGATTAAATGAAGGCGAAGCGATACGTGCGTTTATTTATCATCGTCGTCTTTTTCTCGCTGTCGGTAGGTGCGTTATTGGCGCAAACCGCCTCGGGAGCTCTCCGCGGACAGGTCGCCGATCCTTCCGGAGCGGCCATTCCCGGCGCCAGCGTGATCATGACTCCGGCCAGCGGCTCTCCGATTGTTGTCCTGAGCAATGGCCAAGGAATGTATGAGTTCAAAACTCTACCAGCAGGGAAGTACACGCTCACGGTTGCCGCTCCGGGTTTCGCGCTTTATGAGAACGACAATGTCGTGATCGCCGACCAGCCTCTCCGGCTCAACGTTGCAATGGCGATTGAAGTGGAGCAACAAAAAATTCAGGTTTCTGACACAGCGCCGACGATCGATGTGAATCCCTCGAATAATGCCGGCTCTATCGTAATCTCCGGCAAAGAACTGGAAGCCCTGCCCGACGATCCCGATGAGTTGCAGTCGGATCTGGAAGCGCTCGCCGGGCCTTCGGCAGGTCCCAATGGCGGACAGATGTATATCGACGGATTCACTGCGGGCCAGCTTCCGCCCAAGTCATCCATTCGTGAAATTCGCATTAACCAGAACCCCTTTTCTTCGGAGTATGACAAGCTGGGATACGGCCGCATCGAGATTTTCACCAAGCCCGGAACCGACAAATACCATGGACAATTCTTTATGCTGGGCAACGATTCTGGCTTCAATTCGCCGAATAAGTTCGCCGGCCAGGAACCTCCGTACTATTCGACGCAGTACAACGGAAACATCGGCGGTCCGATTAACAAGAATGCTTCCTTCTTCTTCAACCTCGACCGCCGGAACATTAACGATCTGGCTGCGGTCAATGCATACGTCCTCGACCCGACCCTGGCGGGAACGCAATTGGTCGAGTCGATTCCCAATCCGCACCAACGCACCAACCTCGGCCCTCGTGTTGACTGGGCATTGACGAAAAACAACACGCTGACGGTGCGCTATCAGTATTATCGCGACACCGAGACCAACAATGGTGTTGGCGTCCTCAGCCTTCCGTCGCAAGGCTATTACACGCAAAGTACCGAAGATACAGTGCAAGTCAGCGACACGCAGGTATTTGGATCCAAAATCGTCAACGAGACACGGTTTCAGTACAACCGCGATAACTCGCTCGAGACCGCAACGGATACAAACCCGGCGGTGACCGTGCTCGGCAATTTTGCGGGCGGCGGCTCGGCACGGGGCAACCAAAACGACCTAGAGAACAATTACGAATTGCAGAACTATACGTCGCTGATCCATGGCAATCACACTGTCAAGTTCGGCGGCCGAGTGCGCGCCACCCGGGAAACAAATTATTCCAATTCAGGATTCAATGGCACCTTTACGTTTTCTTCTTTGAATACATCCACCGACGTGCCGTCGAGTTGCACCACCATCGCCCAAAACCCGCCGTGTCCCATTTCTTTGAAATATGCCGAACAGCAGTTGAGCGGCTCGGCCGGAACTCCTTATGCGACGCAACTGACGTACACCAAAGGCATCCCAACCACCGAAGTCACTTATTACGACGTCGAACCGTACATTCAAGACGATTGGCGGATAAAGCCGAACCTTACCCTCAGCTCGGGTCTTCGTTTCGAGACCCAAAACGCCATTCACGATCACGGAGACTGGGCGCCGCGCTTCGGCTTCGCGTGGGGAGTGGGCGGCAGGAACGCCGCTCCCAAGGTGGTGATTCGGGGCGGCTACGGTATTTTTTATGATCGCTTCCAGTCTATGCAAATCTTGCAGGCGGAACGACTGAACGGCGTCACGCAACAGCAGTTCATTATCGACAATCCGACCTGCTTTCCGGGTGTCGATGTGGCGCTCACAAGCTTCTCCGGCTGTGGCGCACCCAGCTCCTCCGCGTCCAATATCTATCAGATCAGCCCCAGATTGCACGCACCCTACACGATGCAGGGAGCGCTTGGTGTGGAACGTCAACTCACCAAATCGGCAACACTTTCCGTCATCTATTTAAATTCGCGTGGCTCCGATCAGTTCGTTCTCGTCAACGCGAATGCCCCATACCCGGGAACTCCGTGCGCTCCGAATTGTCCCCTTATCCCCGGAGGCAACATCTACCGCTACGTTTCCGAAGGCAATTTCAAGCAAAACCAGTTGATGATGAACACCAATGTGCGCATCGGTTCCAAGGTCCAGCTATTCGGCTACTACTCGCTGAACTATGCCAACAGCGACGCTTCTGGTGTTTCCAGTTTTGCGTCGAATTCCTACAACATCAGCCAGGATTATGGCCGAGCATCGTTCGACGTACGGCATCGGTTCTTCCTTGGCGGCAGCATTGCCTTGCCCTACCTGTTTCGGCTGAGTCCATTTATGGTGGTCAGTTCCGGATCTCCTTTTAACATCACAACGCCCATCGACGTGAACGGAGACCAGATCTATAACGATCGTCCTGGGCTCGTCTCAACCGCGACTTGCCCCGGCCCCCCTCCAACGCTTGGGTCGGGTCCACAAAACAACATTTACTGCACAACCTTGGGCACCTTCGACACACTGGGAGGCGGAAAATTTCTGCCGATCAACTATGGAACGGGCCCAGCGCGCTTTGTGATGAACCTTCGCTTTACCAAGACCTTTGGTTTTGGACCCAAGGCGAAATCCGGCCAAGGACAAGGTGGAGGAGACGGTCGGCATGGGGGGCGCGGTGGTTTGTTCGGCGGCGGCCCAACAATGATGTCGGCCAATTCCGACCGCCGTTATAATCTCACCCTCGGCGTGATTGCCCGCAATGCCTTCAACAACGTGAACGTAGCGAATCCGAATGCGGTTCTTGGCTCCAGGCTGTTTGGCGTATCCAATTCTCTACAAACAGGCGGTCCGTTCTCGCCCGGTACTGCCGCCAACCGCAAGATCGAACTGCAAGCCACGTTCAGTTTCTGATGCAGGCATTGCGCTCGGCCATATCGCGAATTCATGGATTCGGGTTATGCTGGAAGTGAAAACCGCTTGCCACGCAAACACATAAAAGGTCCCGAAACCGATTGTCTCTTCTTGTTACGACCAGACGAAAATTTATTCGCCTCGCAGCGACCGCCGGTGTGGCCGCCCTTGCCGCCGACACCACGCTGATCGAGCCCAACCTTCCGCGAATTGTACGCAGGGAAATTGCGCTCCGGCGTTGGCCGGCCCGGTTGGACGGCTTCACTATCGCGTTCCTCAGCGACTTTCATTACGATCCTTATTTTTCTGTCCATCCCCTTCGAGCTTCAATCAGCATGGTCAACGGCCTGCATCCAGAGTTAATCGTGCTGACCGGGGATTTCGTTTCAGTGCCGTTGTTTGGCGACAAGGCAAAAGGCGCTTCTGATGCGGAACCGTGCGCCCAACTGTTGCGGCGAATGCAGGCGCCTTACGGTCTGTGGGCGGTCTTGGGAAACCACGACGCCCTTACCGATCCGAATCGGGTTACACACTCGCTTCGCAGCGTGGGAATTCAGGTCCTGGCCAACCAATCGGTTCCAATCGAAGGCAAGGGAGCACGCTTCTGGCTCGGTGGAGTGGACGATGTGCTGGAAGGGAGCGCCGATCTCGATGCAACTCTGCACAATATTCCCGCGAATGAATCCGTGATTCTGTTGGCGCACGAGCCTGACTATGCCGACCACGTCGCGCGCTATGCGGTGGATCTCCAACTTTCGGGACACTCTCACGGAGGCCAGGTACGGGTGCCGTTCGTCCGCCCCCTTTGGTTGCCTGCCTTGGCCAAGAAGTACATTTGGGGTTTGTACAAAATCGGCGGACTCACGCTCTACACCAACCCGGGCTTGGGTACCGTGGGAGTTCCGGTCCGTATGAACTGCCCTCCTGAAATCACGTTATTGACTGTACGCCGCTCGGCAAGTGGGTAGGATACATACCAGAAAAGTGGCTTGCCCCCGAATCTCGACTCGGCCGTATAAGAGTCGGCTCGGAGCAGTGGCAGCACCTGAGATTTGTAGCAGATCCCAGTTTCGATATGCAATTCCTTTCACTTGGAGGCATCCCTCCTGTCAAGTTGTTCCTGTAACCTACTGGATAACAAAGGCATACTCGTATTGTGAGTGGTCCCGCATTTGCCACTCGAAAGCCATGAGCGAGCCGAGCTCATAGGAGATCCATGCCTTTTCGCACTTGGCCTGCGGTTTTGTTATTGGTACTGCCTGCGGTTGCCTTGGCAATGGTGACACCTTCGACGAGCCTGCGATCGGCAACTTTCGAGCAGCGTGAAAGCCAGGTTTCAAGAACGCTGACCCGCGCTTCCCAATTCGTCGATGTGCCCCACATCAGCTCGTCGCCTGTTTGCGCGGATGTTCAACCACCCGAGGCCCTGACCACGCCTGATCCGCTCTACACTCCCGCGGCACGCGGCCAGAAAGTAAAAGTCAGCTTCATCATTGGGACCGATGGGCGCGTTCACAGCCCGCTCATTCTCGAGAGCGCGGGCCTCGCGGGCGACCGCCATGTTCTGCAAACCGTGCGCACGTGGAGATATCGTCCAGCAACGTGCAACGGCGTCCCGACGGAGACGGAAGGCAAGATCGAGTTTTCCAGCCGATAGCACTCGCCTGAGCCGCTGGGCTAGAATGGCCCCAGCATTGGAGTGATTCGATTCGTGGACGAAGACAAGAGAAATCCTAGACCTTCGGGTCTGCCATCCGATTCGTTGCGCGGTTCCGAACTGGAAGACCTGTACCGCGGGCTGCAACCTGAGATGCGCCGTCCCAAACCTGGTCCAGATGCCATGGCAGCGGCGCTCGAGGCCGTGCAACGTCTGGCTGCCGAAGTGGATGCGGAACAGGCTGCGGAAGACAAAGCGCAGGAAATCACGGACGATTCCAGCACGATCGTTTGCCGCGTTTGTGGATACCGCAATCGCCGAGGGAATAAGTTCTGCGGCATGTGCGGAATCACCGTCAGCCAATCGGAAGAACCAGAATCCGTAGTTGCTGCGCAAGAAGAGCGTCCGCCGTCGCGCGCCCTTGGGTTTCCCCCGAATGCGTTCTTGGATCACGAGCCTGAAGCCGAAAGAAGGCCGACGTCATCCCGGCCCTCGGTGCAAGAAACGCATCACTACCATCACCATTATCATCACCACTATTTTCCTGGCGGACCGGAGGGGACGGGCGCGCGGTCTGGCGGGGATGCCGCCCGCGTTGATCCGGCGCGGGAACTACGACCTACCGCGGCGCTGAGAGGCGATATGAGCCGCGCCGAGGCCGCGGTTCGGCGCATCACGCATGAGTGGGTGTTGGCCTGCAACACCAAGCACCTCGATGATCTGCTCGACCTTTACGTTCCCGACGCGCTGGTATTGCGGTCCAACTGTCCTCCGATCCGGGGCGCAGCCGCCGTTCGCGAGTTTTTCTTTGGCGCGCTGGACGCGGGACTGGGAGAGGTGGAGGTCAACCCTCTGCGCGTGGAAGTCGTCGGCGATTTGGCTTACGAAGCGGGACGGTGCAAGGCTTTAATTCCCAGCGCAACCGGCAAGCGCCGCGAAGAACGGGGCAAGTACCTTTGGGTTTGTGCGCGCCAGAGCAACGGCGAATGGAAGTTGGCCGCCGATTGCTGGTCCAGCGACTTAACGCTCAGCATGCTGGAATCCGATGTCCCGCCGAGTGCAGGAATAAAGACCAGCCAGCCGCGCAAGAATTTGTGAGTGGTCAGTCGGCGCTAGGCTGTCATCATAGGGGTTACGCCCATTTTCGCCAAATCCGCTCGCAACTGCTCCAATTGCTGCATCTTAATGGTCTCCATTCCCAGCTTGGCGGCGCATTCCAGGTTGAGGGCACGATCGTCGATGAAGCAGCACTGTTCCGCTGGGATCTGCGTAGTCTCGAGCGCCAGGCGATAAATGTCGCGCTCCGGCTTGCGAAATCCGACGAAGCAGGAGCTTACGAAAAGGCGGAAGATCTTTCGCAGTCCGTACTTTTCAATCCGGTAATAATTGAGCTCTCGCGATTCGTTGTTGATCGTGCCCATGAGGTATTTGCCTGAGTTCGTCAGGGCCTGCGCGAACTCCAGCACTTCGGGAAACGGTTGCGACAGGGAGAACATGTAGTCGCGGAACACGTTGCGCGTGAACGGACGCGTGCGATAGAAGACTGTGCGGTCCAGATATTCGTCGAGGGTAATCTTTCCGCGTTCGAACAACGAGACCACCATCTCGTGGCGGTCGTGAAAATCTTTCTGATCGAGCTGAAAATGCTCGAGAGCTGAAGTCCGTTCGGTGTGGTCCCAGGCATTGGTGAGTAGCACGCCGCCAACGTCCCAGAAGATAGAGCGAATGGCCGACAAAGGTCGTTCCTCCTTGTTCGCGAGTTATCAGGAAAGTGTAGATGAACACGGGCAGGAACGGGCGGGTTGCCACCTCAGCCTTTGAAAAAAATCGGTTCTTTGGTGCGTCCCTGGTGCAATTGATCCGCGGGTTGTAGACGAGCCACTACATAGCTGTTGCCACATCGCCAGTGCCGCATCGCTCGAACGTTTACTCGCATCAAACTTGCGGACCGATCCTGCCCTGAGCCTGTCGAAGGGAGTGTCCGCCCCACACTCATTTTCTGGCGAAAACTTCCTTCAGGAGCGCGGTGGTTTGGGCGGCGGGCTTGGTGCGGATTTTTATTTCTTCTTGTCCGAGCATGTAGAAGAGGCCGTCGATGGTTTTGCCGACCACGTACTTGTCGAGATCGAACTCGTTGGCGATCACATCGCCGCCGGGAGCGGTTTTGATGACGTGGTCATACTTTTTGAGTACGCCAATGCGTCGCAGGGAGCTGTGGACGATCGGAGAGAACGCGATGGTGAGATCGGCGGAGCTGGTTCGCTTGAAATATTCGGTGGCAGCAATGTCGCCGCCGGCGAGGATTCGGCGGGCGTCGGTAAAGGTCAGCTTCTTGAGGGCGGCGAGGAAGATCTGTTTGGCCTGAGGGCTGGCGCGCTCGGCGGCGCGGTTCATGCCGATTTCGAGGTCGTCCACGGTGTCGCCTTCGCCGATCAAGCGCATCGCCTTGCCGACGGACTGGAGCTGCGGAGGGAGAAGGATGCGGATGGCTTCGTTATCCAGGAATCCGTCGGACTTGCTGGTGAGGGCGACGGCCTTGCTGGTGCTGAGTTCGAGGGCCTCCTTAAGACCGGCGACGATTTGGTCGTCGCTCAGGCTGGAGGCGTCCCGGTGATCGAGAGCTGCGTCCGCTTTCCCAGGCGTTTGGTCGAGTTGGGCTGCGGCACAAGTGCAGCAGCAGAGCGCTAGAGCGGTAGTGAGCAGAGAAGTGCGCATGAAAGTTTTCATGGAGAAGAATAAATGATTCTATCAAGAGGCTGCTTGCGGGATGTTTGCTTTCGGGTTTCGGGATGAGGAAAATTTCGCTGCGCGCAGGAAAATGTGCAGATTTCGTGATACGCGCTCATACTCTGTCGCTGGCATGCGGCCTAGCATCGGGATCGCGACAGTCAGAGAATTGTCACTTGTACGCGACGAAAGCTGCACTGTCCTGATTTGGCACCACAGAAGGAGCGGTGCTGTTTCGCACGGAATTTACGCGGCTCGCATCTGGGAGACTGGTTTCTCCTGCAAGAGGAGTTCTGTGGCCTGCACGCGCCGGTCGGAGTGAAACCAGCGTTGCACGACGTTCTCGCAAAGAAGGTTGGCCAAAGAGAGCAGGCTCATTCCTTGATGGTGAACCATCCAGGATTTGACGAGTTCGTACCGGGCCGCGAAGAGGCGGCCGCGCGGACGAGTGTAGTCTACTGCTTCATAGAATCCGTAGGCGCCGAACCAGCCGAGAGCATCCATCCGGCGCAGATTTGCAAGAGCGCCTTTGCGATCCACATTCAGGGCTAGGAAAGTAGAGTATGGTGAAACAACCATCGGCTCCGATCCGTTTTTTCTCAGCGAAAGATTTGGTACACCGAACGCTTCGTAGTGATAGTCTCCCGCCTCATTGCGCTTCGCGCAGGCAGATTCAGAAATGCCCCAGAGAATGCCCTTGTAGGCGGCGTAATCCTGTTGCGATCGCACGGCTGCCACGCTCGCACGGTCGAGCAATGTGTTGGGATAACAGCGCATCCATATTGAAGGCATCAGATACTCGAACATGGTTCCTGTCCACGAGAGCAAAACCGTGCGGCCATGATCGCGCGTGTACGGCCGGTCAAGCCGGAACCAGCAATCCTGCGGAATGTCTTCCTTCGCGATTGCAATGAAAACCGCCGTTCGCGGTTCGGTGGCCAGCAAGTTGTAACAGTACGGTTGCAGTTCCTCCGTCTGGGCGTCGAAGCCCACCGACAGCAGTAGACGCTGCTTATCCAGCAGGAAAGTAAAGTCCATCGCATTCGCGAGGCTGCGTGCCTGTTCGCTTGCTTGCCGCAGGTCCTCGATCAGACGGACAGTATTCAGCCGAGCCTCCGCGAGCATGGGCAGGAGGCGCTCTGCCGCCCCAATTCCATTTCGAACGGATTGGAGGGTGAGATCGAGACGTCTCTCGAGTTCTAGAATCAAGTCGGGCAGTTGCTGCAACGGCACATCGTCAAGGGTCGCTCTGCCGCTCGCTAGCTCATTTCGCAGTGCCGCGAATTCAGGGAGCTTCCAAGGCATGTACGCTCCCACCAGTTCGCGGACCCGTCGCACTCGCAAGTGCGCTTGCTGGCGGAACCACGCAATATCCGGCGAGAGTTCGCCCTTTGGCCGGGATTTTTTTTGGTTCAGAACTTCCTCCGTGAAATTCAAGACGGAGGTTAGCCAGTCCTCGTTTTGGAAGTCTACTTGGCAGCGCGACAATGCCCGCTTAGGAAGCGACCGCAGCTTAGCAAGGACTCGGAGATGGTCCAGCAAGCCCTCGGCCAGGGTTCTTGAAGCAAGCGGCCGACGCAAAACATCAAGGCATCCTTGGTCTAATGTCCATAGGGAGGCTACCAGATTGCCACTGTCCACTGAAGAAATGAAAAACGGCGGTTTTGGTTTGAGTGTGCGGGTTTCATACCAGTTCATCAGATGGCCGCGGTATTTGGGAAGGCGGACGATCATACCCAACGTCTTCTGCGTCAGCTCCACCAACTCCGGGACCGTGACGTAACCGAGTTCGTTCGCCACCTGCCTCGCGTTCAAAAGAAGCCCGACGTTCGTCGGCGATACGCTGTCGGCCACCTTGCGCGGTTTGTCCTCTATGTTATCGGGCACAAGCCAGTTGTGTTCTTCGTTAGAGAATTCGGCAAAGTATCGCCAAATGTGCAAGGCGGACTTGCGAAGCATCCATGCATCCCCTGGGGTAGTCTCGGGCGCCGATTCGATGGGAGACGCATTGAGCCAGAGAACGAAGCCCTTGCTGCCGGCCCACAACGCAAGAACCGGAGCCGCGGCCAGCAACGAATGGGGCTGGGTCAACCAAATCAGCCCCCCCAGGCCGACTGCCAGAAGGGGCATCCAGTCGATGTAGCGGTCAATCGCAGTGCGGCGTTCTCCGAGTTCCGCTTCGGCGGCTGTTTCCCACTCGAGCAGGCGCTCGCGCGTAACCAGACGCCGGACCAACGCCCGCCCTACGGCGTCGAGCGACAAAAGCATTTGGTGTGCCAGAAGTGTCAAAGTCAGCAAGACAGTAAAGTTGGTTGCAAAGAGGTTGCTCAGAGCATCACGAGCGATTCTCGCTCTGCGCGCTATGATTGCGCGAGTCAGCCCGAAGCCAAACTCGACCCACGCGGGAACGAACAAAATGCAGATCGCGGCGAGGGTCCACAGAAAAGGATGACCCATCACAAACCAGCCAAACAAAAACAACGCAAACGTTGCCGGTTCGACCAGGCTACGGCGCAGGTTGTCGAAGATTTTCCAGCGCGAAACCAAAGAGATCGGATTGGGAACGCGCGCGCCCGATTCATCCGGCACCCAGTCCGTCAGCCATTCGACAATCTGCCAATCACCGCGAAGCCAGCGGTGTTTCCGTCGGCTGTATGCGCTATAGTGCGAAGGATAGTCCTCGATCACCACGATGTCGGTGACCAGTCCGGCCCGTGCGTATGCGCCCTCGATGAGGTCGTGACTGAGCAGGGCGTTCCGAGGGAAACGCCGGCTAAGAACGCGCGTCATCGTATCCACTTCGTAAATTCCCTTGCCGGTGAATGTACCTTCGCCGAACAGATCCTGATAGACATCGGAGACGGCGCGGGTGTACGGGTCAAGGCCGCTCTCGCCAGCGAAGATGGCCGCCAGTCGCGAGCGCGCCGTGCTTTGCACGCTAACATCGACGCGGGGCTGCAAAATGCCATATCCGGCGACCACGACATTGTTGACGGGATCGACGATCGCCTGGTTCAAAGGATGCGCAATCGCTCCCACCATGCGATGCGCCGATCCGCGAGGTAGTTCGGTATCGGAGTCGAGCGTGATGACGTATCGAATCTTGGGAAGGATCGAAAGGTCGCCGACCTTCACCGGGAAGCTGTCGTATTGCTCCCGCATCAGCCGATTTAGATCGAGCAGTTTCCCGCGCTTGCGCTCCCACCCCATCCATCCTCTCTCGCGCGGGTTGTAAACCCGATGGCGATGGAGAAGGAAAAAGGAGCCTATGTCTTTCCCAGCGTATCGTTCATTCAGTTCGCGGATCAGTTTCGCACACAGGTCAACCAGAGCATCATCTTCCGGCGCGGGTTTCGGAGAATCCGGCAGATCTGAAACGAGCGCAAAGTGCAGATTGCGGTCGTGGTTGCCAAGGAAACGTACCTCCAGTTTTTCCACGAGGCCGTGCACTTGATTTTCATTGAGCAGCAGCGTCGGAATGGCGACCAAGGTCAAGCAATCGTCGGGAATGCCGTCCGAAAAATCGAGCTTGGAGAGCGAAGACACTGGCAGCAGGTTGGTGGTCAGATAGTTCATCACCTGAACCGCTGCCTGAGAGCCTGGCAGTAACAGAACCAACAGCGAAAGCAAAACGAGTAGCAGCGGAGTACTGGCAGCAGTCAAAAGCCAGACGGCAGCAGCGGTGATGACGAAAGTCAGGACCGCAATTCCCAAAAGAAGGAATTCAGCCGGATGCTGTCGTAACAGTATCCGCACGCGTTCGCCAAACTTGGGGTGCAAGCCGACCCTTTGGCCGAGCAGGGTCGCTCCTTCGCCGAGGAGATAGTAGCCAATATGAGATTCCCGCAATTTAATCCTGGCATCGCTGAACCTTCTATCGCGAGCCTGCCGCGCCAGAGCAAGCGCTTCCTCTGCGACTTCCAACTCGGTTCGATCGGAGCGTTGCGCAATCTTCGACACTCTTTCGCGATACACATTCCGGCTCTCAATGTCCATTCCTGCATAGTGTCCAGTGGGATCCTCACGCAGGATCCTATCGAAAGGGATGAGCTGCTCAAGTACGTCCTTCCAGGAAGTTTGGCTAACGGTCTCTAAAGTGCGGATGCAGGTGGTAATGCGTTCGCTTGCCTTGGTCGTCGGATCGTTCACAAGGCGGACGCCCTGGGCCGCGATTTTTTCGAGCAAAACAAGCTTTAGGGCCGGGACGAGGGCACCGACCTCGTGAAATTCAAGAGGCGCAGTCTCCTCAAAGGCCAGACAAAATTCTGTGAACTTCGTTTCAGAAAACCTGGCATCGGTTTCGTCGAAAAAAGCTTGCGCGATGACCAACACCCGAGGCAGGAGTTCATCCTTGGTGGAGACGTGGGGGATGCGGTTCAGCGGCCCAAGTTCGTCCGCAACTGCGCGCATTTCTGAGGATAGTTGCTGCGCGTTGTCCCGCAGCCAGAGCAGGTCTTCCGAACCGGGAGCCTTCTCAAAGGCTGTATCCACGCCGACGAATATGGCTCTAAAAGCGGCCGCAACCTTTCGGCAACGTACCGAGAATGTATCTGACGAGGCGCCAGGCAGCCAACCCACCTGCGTGGCAAGTTCTGTCCCCGCGACGCGCATCGTCCGAACCTTCGCCCCATTGCCGGTGGAAGGATGCTGCCGCTCTTCTTCCCCGATAATGCCGTGGGCTTGCGTGTTGGGAACCATATCTACGAATCCATTCCTTGGATGTCCATCTGTATCGATCTTAAATCAGTGCGCCTTACCGGTAACTCGCGGCCTGCAGTTCGAACATCTCAGCATAGCGGCCGCCGAGTTGCGTCAATGCGTCATGGTCCCCTTCTTCTGCGATGCGTCCTTTTTCTAAAACTACGATTCGATCGGCCATCCGCACGGTCGAGAATCGGTGCGAGATGAATAAAGCCATTTTCCCAGCGGTCAACTCAGCAAAGCGCTGAAACACTTCATACTCGCTGCGCGCATCCAGCGCCGAAGTGGGCTCATCGAGGATCAGCACCTGCGCGTCGCGCAGATAGGCTCGGGCCAGCGCGACTTTTTGCCACTCGCCGCCGGAGAGATCGACTCCACCATCGAAGCGCCTGCCCAGCATCTGCTCATATCCGGAGGGAAGTTTTCCCACAACGTCGTCCGCCATACTTTTCTGAGCAGACTGCTGTAGCAACTGCGAGTTATTGATCTCCTCAATCCGGCCGACCGCTATGTTTTCTCGCGCGGTCATCTCGTAGCGCATAAAGTCCTGAAATATGACGCCAATCTCGCGATATAGATCTTCGAGGCTGTACTCGCGCAGATCCACTCCGTCGAGCAACACTTGTCCATCCAATGGATCGTACAGCCGAGTCAGCAGCTTGACGATGGTCGTCTTGCCTTCCCCATTTTCACCGATTAGCGCCACCCTCTCGCCGGGTCGCAAATGAAAATTCAATCCGTTCAGAACCAGGCGCGAACTTCCCGGATAACGGAAGGAAACATTTCGAAATTCAAATCCGCTCTGGATGGGGCGCGGCGCCGGCAGAGCGTTGGGCTTCGATTCGATCGTGGGACGCATCTCGAAAAATGCGATGAGGTCCGTTAGGAACAAAGCCTGATCGGCGATCGTTGACAGTGTTGAAAAGGTTTGCTGCAGGTTCGAACTGGCCTCGCGAATGGCGTTCGCTAAGAAAGTTAGCGTGCCGAGGCTGAACACGCCGGTGACCGTCTTCCAAACCGCGAATACGTAGGCCGTGTAGTAGCCGGCAGTGCCGATCGCGGAAAGAACCGAGCCCATCGTCACCTTTCGGCGCGCCAGGGCCACGTCCTCTTCGTAAACCTGGGTTGAAAGCCCCTTAAACCTGTCGGCAAGGAAGTCTTTCAGCCCAAACAGCTTCAATTCTTTGGCTGCCTCCTTGCTCCCACCCAGAATGCGAAGGTAGTCGAGTTGGCGCCGTACGGGAGTCTGCCGAAAATTCTTGGCGTATCCCAGGAACGCAAAGTGAGTTTCTCCCAGGAAGGCTGGAATCACACCGACGATCAGCAACAGCAAAAGCCAGGGCGAAAACACCATGATCGAAATCGATAGGGTAAGGGTGGTAATTACCTGCTGGATGAGGCGGCCAATCGCCTGGATCATGTACAGCCGGTCCGTAGCCTGAACGCGGGCTCGCTCCAAGCGGTCATAAAACGTCGGATCTTCGTAGGCCAAAAGATCCAACCCGGCGGCATGCTCCATGACTCGAACACTCACATGGTGCGTGTACTTGCCCGCGAGCAAGGCATCGAAGTAGTCGATCACACGGCCGAGTACACCGGCGGCCACGGCCAAGGCAAATTCCGCGGCGACTAACCACCACAGCCTGTTTCCAGCGGGCTGTTGTGTCTTGACGACGTGGACGATGGTATCGATGATGAGTTTTGACACCCAAAACAGCGCAGGAGGGAGAAGAGCGGCAATCACTCGTGAAATCAGCCCAAGCACGACCACTACGCGCCCGGACTCCCATACAAAACGCAAAACAGCTGGAACATTGCGGAGCGCTGAGAATCGCTCCCGCCACCCGCCCCGAAACTCAGGTTCCCCCGTCATAACGGAATCCCTACACTCGGCACCCAGAAGGAATCCCCTCCGGCACTCGAAACGACCCGACCCAGGTGTCAGTCGAACTGTCGGATACTCTGAGAGCAGCCGAATCAATTTCAGGCAAATAAAGCTGGCTGATCCGAAGCTATCAAGCGAGGGTTGGATGAAAAAGCAGCCCTTACGGTTGGTCCGATGAGAAACCGCGGGAAGAACAACTCTATGCGCTGATCGCTAGTATTTATGGAAACCTGCTCGCTCCATTCCACGCTGCGCTTCCGCGGTCTTCATAAAGGTGTCCCAGACAAACCGGCTTCGCAGATTCTCAGCCATCAACAAGATAATTCCAGTATCAATGCCAATCACATCGGAATCATACCAGTTCTTGAGGGGATTAAAGGCGTTTACGAACCCGTATTTGGTCCACGCCGACGGGAATCGGCTTCGGATTGTCTTCAAAACGCGCATTGTTTCTGCAGGCAGGAAGGGCAAGGACCCGCCGGCTGCGCTGGGAACAACCGAGCCATCAATGGGTCCCATGGCGGGAGGCCCACCCCAAGCGACATAACCGTGCTCGGAGTCGGAAGCGGTAATTCCCCACAGGTCCTCGCTGTAATCAGGGAACTCCTTGCCTAATTCAATACAAAAGCGCCTATGGACCTCAGTGGCAGTCACAGAATTTTGGAAGTAGTCTGCGAATTTGTCGCGTCGGCCGCGAAAATCAAACCACGCCTGCGAGTACTGATGCACAAAAAGTGGCGCAAACGACCCGATATATCGCATGCCATCATATTCAAACGTGACACGTTTCCATGCGTTCCAGGTTTCCGGCTGCAACGGATGGACTGACGACCCCATGCCCAGCAGATTGATCATCATCAGCTCGCTGTAGTAATCCCACCGCGAGGGAAGAAATCCGATTTCTGGCGTCCATCCGTGGGTTAGCAGGGACGTGTCTTCTGAGAGCCAGGTCCAGTCCACACGGTTGAAGATCAGATCCACGAGTTGTGCGACCGCAGGATGGCGGAAGTGCTCGCGGCACGTAAGAATCCCGCACAGAAGAATAGCGGTATCCACCGAAGACACTTCGGAGTCGAACATGCGTTCCCCGGTTTCCGGGTTGGCGAAGTGGTAGAAAAACCCGCGGTGATTGGGCAACTTCTTCCACAGAAACCGTAACGTGACGAAGACCCGCTCCAGCGCAGCTGTTCTGGAGATGAAGCCCCGCTGGTCCCCAATGCAGAGGGCGGTAAGGCCGAAGCCGGTCGCGGCAATGCTGGCCGCACCCCCTTGATTGTTGGTGTGAACGTTACAGCGGTCCTTGACCATGCCGGTATTGGGGCTGCCTTGTTCCCAGAAAAAAAGAAAACTTGCTTTCTCCAGGTCGTTCAGAAACTGCTCGTCTTCCGCTGATAACCCCGGTGCCCCGGCAGCACCGTCGGCTGGCGCGGTGAGTTGCTCCTGCACGTCCAAAGCTGCCAGGAAATCTGCGACGGGCAGGCAAAGACCCGTACCTAGAACCTGACGCAGGATCTGCCGGCGTGAAAGCATAGTTCGTTCGGCATTAGTCATGCGTTTGTGTTTCCATGGATCATGGTAACTTGGAAAAGCGACAGAACCGGGTTCGACGACATCTACGCACAAAGGAAAGGAGGTTGATTTTCATTCTTACGGCATCTCTTTAAAGATGCAACTGAAGTTTCCGCCGTTGCAAACGTTCGAGGCCAATCCGTCATCATATAGATACTGTTGAAAAATGTCGGCATGACTCGTGCTCACAAAATCGAGGCTGGGAGCGCCCTGCTTGTCGCGGTCCTACTGACTGCCGGCATCCTGGCGGTGATCCGCTGGCAGAAACAAAAGACAATTTCGCTTCAGGGAGCCGTACTCATCCAGAATGCGGACCCTCGAAAACAACAGCCGATCGCAGGCGTGGTAGTTTCCGGTGGCGACCTTGCTCTGTCCGAGGCCAAGACTGATTCCTCCGGATTCTTCGTTCTCAACCTGCGTAAACCAATTCGCAGGGGTAACGCCATTGTTCTCGAATTTCGTCACCCGCAATACCATGCCCTTGACGTCAATGAGTTTGTCGGCAACAAACTTTACATCGTCCATCTCGTTCCGCTGTCCACCAAAATCGCTCCGTCGAATCAACCGCAAGTGAAGGTAACCAACGTGCGGATAAGATATACGATCAAGGCGATGACTGAGCTGAATGTGGGGAGCGCAGTCAAGACTTTCGAAATCGAGAACAAGGGAGACGTGCCTTGCCAGGGACAGCATCCCTGCTCCCCCGACGGTAGATGGAAGGCGGCCGTCGGCTCCATTACTTTGGATGCCGGTGCGGGCAATCAATTTCGCAACGCCCGCGCCTCCTGCATTGCGGGCCCTTGTCCGTTCACGAAAATTGAGGACGACCTTTCCTCGCAGAGCGGCCAGACCCTCACCCTCTCGGCTCGTGACTGGTCCGACACAGCCACTTTTCTGTTAGAGGCTGAAGTCTTTCGTCCCATGGTAAGTCAAATGGAACACTGGTCCTATCCGGTCATCTTTGGGGAGGGGCTTTCCTTCACCCTGCCGTCCGCCGCAGAGAGTGTAAGTATTGAGGCCGACCTCGACGGACAGACCATCATTTTTCCAATGGGGCCGACACTTTTCTTGAGTTGGGCTAGCTGCGATGCCAGCGTCAATGTCGACAAAGGGCGGATCTATCGCTGCACGCCTAAACCGGGATATAGCTTTCAGTAGTCATTGCACGCAAGAAGCTTTCCGCTGTCAGATCGAGGGCTTTTCTACTGAGACCCACTTCGAGGGGCCGCCGTCCACGGAAGAACACGGGGACGCGGACCACGCCAGGATATTGGTGGCCTACGCGACCTCAACCCGGTTTCGTCCCTCCCTCTTAGCCCGCCTCATGGCCGCGTAAGCTTTATCGGTCAGACCGTCAATCCTACAGCCGTCCTTTGGAGCCTCAGCCACTCCGATGCTGACAGTTACCGCAAGGTTTCGGTAACGAAAACTCTCTACTGCGATACGGATCGATTCGGCGAATTCTCTCACCGCTTCAAAGTTCCTGCCCGGAAGAATGACATCAAAGACGCTTCCGCCGAAGCGATAAGGAACTGCGCCGGAAATGTCACAATGCTCGATGAAAAGTAACGCCAACGCCCGTAGAAGCTCGTCACCTAGTGCATGGCCGTACTTGTCGTTCACTTGCTTGAAGTGATCGAAATCCGCTACCAATAAGGCCACGCCCTGATTTGGGTCGTTTAGGTAACGCTCGAAGTCACGAAAGAAGGCTCTTGTCGTCCGCAAACCCGTAAGCAGATCCAACTCGGTGTTGACGCTTGCCGAGCCACCAGAGTTGGCCGTCTCGGTTACGTCGGACTCTCCCGAACTCTCGGGTTTGGCAGAATGAGCACTCTGCGGAATCTCCGCTTGGATGGCCTTGCGCAGGTCTACCCAGATTTCATCCGGCATTGAAAGGAACTTTTCGACGACCTGCGGGTCGAACTGGCGTCCTGACCAACGTTGAATTTCGGCTCTCGCTGCACTGAGGGACCGTGCGCGGCGGTAAGGTAGGTCAGACGTGATCGAATCCAAGGTGTTCGCCACTGCCACAATCCTTGCGCCGAGCAGTATCTGTTCGCCCTTTAGCGCACGCGGATAGCCTGTTCCATCAAAGTGCTCGTGGTGGGAGTAGACGATCTCAGCAGCCTCCGCGAGAAACGGAAGTTTGTACAACATTTTGTACCCATCAATGCAGTGCTCTCGCATGATTGCGGTTTCGTCCGGCGTCAAGGCACCCGGCTTCAAGAGAATCGGACAGGGAATCGCCATCTTGCCGATGTCATGCAGAAAAGCACCGCGAGCAATTACGGCAATCTGATCTTTTGGCAGCCCTATAGCGCGGGCAATGCCGATGGCGAACGCCGTGACCCGCTTAGAATGTCCTTCCGTCGCGCTATCCTTCAAGTGTAGCGCGTCTCCAAGGCCCTCCAGCGTCAAGTCGTAAGCCCGCTCTAGACTCCTCGTGGCAGCCTGCAATTGATGGGTGCGGGCATTGACCAGCGACTCAAGATTCTTCTGGTAATCCCGGTTCGTCAGTTTCAAACGGCGATTCTCCAGTGCACGGCGAACCGTGTTGAGCAACTGCTCCTGATCAAACGGCTTCAGCAAATAGTCGTAGGCACCATTGCGGATGGCGGCCAGAGCAACAGAGATATCATGTACGGCTGTCACGATAACCACCGGGATGTCCGGATACTTGCCCTTAACACGTTCCAGCAATCCGATGCCGTCAAGGTTCGGCATCATCAAATTGGACAACACCAGTTCAAACTCTTTGCCGGAATCAAGCAGGGCTAGGGCTTCGAGCCCATCCCCCGCTTCCTGACACTCAAAGTTGGCGGAACGGAGCATAGACACAACAATTTTGCGGATGGCTTCTTCATCCTCTACAACCAGAATCCGCTCTGCCATTGGCGTTGTCCTCCTCAACTATTCCCGAACCCGGCTGACAGTGGTGTTCTCCCTTGCCAGCTTCGCTAGCTTCACTTTTAAGGCGTGGTTCTCCAGCTTCAAACGGCGGCACTCCAGCGCACGGCGAACGGCGAAGATCAACTGCTCACGCTTGAAGGGTTTCAGCAGATAGTCATAGGCGCCGTTGCGGATGCAGGAGATGGCAACTGAAATGTCATGAACCGCAGTTATCATTAAGACTGGAATTTCTGGGAATTTGCTCTTGATTTGTTCAAGGAAGCCAACTCCGTCTAGAGGGGCGTTCATCAAGTCGCTCGTCACCAGATTGAACTGTTCTCCCGAGGTCAGCAATTTTAGTGCTTGCCCACCACCAGCGACCGCACGACATCGATAACCGCTGAACGCCACAAGAATTCAAGAGCAGAGTCGCGGTGAGGCTCTGGAGAAACCTGAACAATCGGCCATTGCTGATCCTGCCACCTTGCCCGTGCTAAAAGACGGTTTTCATTGCTTTGAAACGGTAGCACCGTAACCTGCGGGCGGGTTACGCAATCCTAAGTGACCTCAGTACATGTCCGGAAGTAACTGGGGCGCGCGAATCCCAAGATCATGCTTAGCAAGTACGCTCAGGCAGTCACGAGCGAAATGTACGACGTTCAGGTGCGGTGGTTCGAAGGGTCGTGGCTTAGCTGTGGGTCGGAATCCGTTGGCGGAAACGCTGGAGCGGGTGCAATCCAATGAACCTGAAGGGGTTCATGGTGAGCGCGGCAGGACTCGAACCTGCGACCCATGCCTTAAAAGGGTCGCCAACCCAATTACAAGCAACAACTTGCACGTCCAGCTTACTCCATGCACGACACAACAGAATCAAAAAGATACAAACAAGACATCGGTCTGGGTGCCCAGAGGGTGCCTGAAATCTGGCCTCTATCGAGGTTCAGCACGCCAGGAAGCCTCCTATGTTTTCAAAGTGGGATGATTCTTTGCGATCCACTGCTGGACCACATTCAAGAATTCTTTCGCTTGCGTCACAATCTCGGTGGCTTCCGTTTCGGTCGCGACAAAAGCGTCGTCATAATCAATTACGTTCTGCTTCCGCTGGCATCTGTCGAAGTAATCACTGTACGGGTCCGCAGCTTTGCCAATCGCGAGCCTAACGACTTCAAAAGAGATGCTATGGTGTCCAGCACCTGCGACGCGATAGCCAGCACATGCAATCGCCATTTTTGCGGCTTGCAGAGCGGCATTGTACGCGGTTGCAAAACGCCTGTCTGCTGACACTCCATCAAGTGATGCAGGGGCGAAGTTACGAGCAATGACGGCCCGCAGCTTGTCCAGTTCTTTTTTCGACGTTTTGTGTCCGCTGAACTTCGTTACTTGCAAGCAACTGCGTCCAGGTCACGCTGTTCACCTTTCACGAACTGAAGACTGCCCTTCAACACGGTTTTCAAAAAGTGATCACCTTCGGCCACTTGCTTGCGGAACTCCTCCGCTGAGTAGTCTGTCACATTTACTTCCCGGCCAAGACGCTTTTCGACTTTTCCCAGGATCGGCGCTAGGTCCGCCAGTCCCACGCTTCCGATGACCATAAGGTCTACATCGCTCGTGGCATGTTCCTCGCGACGCGCTATTGAGCCGTACACGAAGGCACAGACTATCTTGTTCACAAAAGGCCGGAGAGCAACCTTTAGAGTAGGAATCAGTCCGCCCGTCTTTTCGAAGATGCTCCGCAGCTCCCGGAAGATCGGCGACCGTGTTTCTGCCTTAAAGTACGTTCTGCGCCCATCCTTGCGTTGCTGCAATATGCCACTTTGCTCTAACGAGCTAAGTTCGCGTTGCAGGCTCGATGGTCGTGTATGAAGGAATTTGGCCAATTCGGAGAGATACCACCACTTCTCTGGCCGGGTCAGAGTTGTCGCAAGCACACCCTGCCGTACCATCGGAAAAAGACTATCCAACACTGGCACAGCCTTACGCATAATGCGTATATTATTACGTGATGTGCGTAAATGCAAAGTGCTCGTTGTAGTTGCTGCAAGCGGGCTACCCGTTTTCTACACGTTAGGAGTATGTGGGGCCCAGCCTCATGCGAGGGGTTGTGAGTGCGTCTTCCGAAAACTGCAAATTTCCGATGCCTCCCCGAATCTAGGATTATTGGGCCAATGGAGTCGTTGATCATGTTTTATTGAAATGCAAGTCCGTCAGCCCCACGTACTTAGATGTCTTCAGAGATTTGGTCCCCGCGCGTAATTCCGGCTTTTGTAACGCAACTGCTTTTTCTTGTACTTCCACATCTTCCAGGTGATAGTATCCGCTGTTTTTCTCTTTGCCCCGAGGGACGACCCAGTGATGCAGTAGCGTCAATGGCTCTCCACTAGAAAGGGCAACCGAATAGTCCCGCGGGACATGGTTGTTCGAATTCGCGATCTTTGGAGGAATTGTGATCCCGCTCCGCTCTCCTCTAGCCCTGCTTTATATGCTGTTGTGTTCGTCACTTCTTGCCCTGTGCCAAACACCGACGATTACGAGCGTGACCCCTGCGTCCGGAGTCCTGGGAACACAAGCCTCAATCACCGGAACGAATTTCGGAGCGACGCAGAGCACGAGTTCAGTGACGTTCAACGGAACGCCGGCAATTACGTTCACGAGTTGGAGTGCGACGTCGATTGTGACCGCCGTGCCGGCAGGAGCAACAACGGGCAACGTGGTGGTGACCGTAGGCGGAATTGCGAGCAACGGCGTTAACTTCACGGTTGTGCCGGGTAGTTTCACGCTGACGGGAAATCTGGCCACCGCTCGCATGTTCCACACCGCTACATTATTGAGTAACGGCATGGTGCTGGTGGCGGGCGGCGTTAATGATGGCTTTTCATATGACACGGTGACCAGCGCCGAATTGTATAACGCTGGAACCGGCACATTCGCGACAACGGGCAGTCTCAACACGGGACGCATTTTCAATACAGGAACTTTGCTGCCGAAGGGGCAAGTACTCATCGCGGGCGGATCGGATAGCAACTGGAACCAGATTGCTACCGCAGAGATTTACGATCCAGCATCCGGCACATTCACATTCACTGGGAGCCTGAACACTGGCCGGACCGGTCACACCGCGACCCTGCTGAACAACGGCAAAGTACTGATGGCAGGAGGTTGGAACAGCAACGGTGATTACATTACCAGCGACGCAGTCAACGGCGAACTCTATGATCCGACCAGTGGGACTTTCATCGGTACCGGCAACCTGAATACCGCGCGCGACACCCATACGGCTACGCTCCTGAACGACGGCACCGTGCTCATCGCGGGAGGATTCGACAGTAATGGCAACGTGCTATCCAGCGCGGAAATCTATGATCCTGTGTCTGGTACTGACCTGCTCCCCGTTTTCCGAACAAGTCCGAGTATGATTTCGGACGAAGGAAAGGGGAAGAGGTATGTCGAAGAGCCGGCACACGGAAGCGGAGATGATTGGCGCGCTGAAGCAGCTGGAGGCAGGGCGTAAGGCGGAAGACGTGGCACGGGAAGTGGGGGTGTCGAAGCACACGATCTACGCCTGGAAAGCGAAGTACGGAGGGATGGATGTGAGCGAGGCGCAAGAGGCCAAGCAGTTGCGCGACGAGAACACGCGGCTGAAGAAGCTGGTGGTGGATCTGAGCCTGGACAAAGAGATGCTGAAGGCGGTGATCGCAAAAAACGGGTGGAGCTCGTAGACCAGCGGGCGGACGCGGACTGGCTGCGAGTGACATACGTGGTCAGCGAGCGCCGGGTTTGCGGGCTGATAGGGATGGCGGTGGCAAGTTATCGCTACCGCTCGCAGCGCACGGATGAGCCGTTGCGGGAGCGACTGGTGGAATTGGCGCGGTCGAAGCCGCGCTTCGGGTATCGGCGACTACAGGTGTTATTGCAGCGCAGTGGAGAGCGCGTGAATCACAAGCGGTTGCATCGAGTCTATCGCGAGGCCGGACTGGCGATCCGACGCAAGAAGCGCAAGCACTGTGTGCGCGAGGGAAAGCCGCTGGTGGCGCGGACTTCGGCCAACCAGGAGTGGGCGCTGGACTTTGTGCACGATGCGGTGGAGTGTGGACGGACGATCCGGGTGCTGAGCGTGGTGGATGCTTATACGCGGGAGTGTTTGGCGTTGGAAGTGGATACGAGTTTTGCCAGTCGGAGAGTCACGCGGGTGCTGGATGGGATCGTGGCGGAGCGCGGGCAACCGCAGACGATCCGTTGCGACAACGGGCCGGAGCTGACGAGCCGGCATTTTCTGGCGTGGTGCGTGGAACGAAAGATCGAGTTGTTGCACATTCAGCCGGGCAAGCCCACGCAGAACGCGCGCGTCGAAAGTTTCCACGGACGGCTGCGGGATGAGTGCTTGACGGTGAGCTGGTTTCAAAACTTGTTCGACGCGCGACGGAAGATCGCGGCGTGGAAGATCGAGTACAACGAAGAGCGTCCTCATAGCAGCTTGGGATACAAAACCCCGAGAGAGTTTGCCGAGGCGCAAGCAGCAGCTTTCTACACAGCTGAGCGAGAGGCAAGGGACTCAAACGCCGTCCCTTCCCCCTCGCGCTCCCCCATCCCGGCTCCAACCCGAGATGGAGTAGCTCAAAGTTGTCGTATTCTTACGTGAACGAAAATTGGGGGCAGGTCAGTACCTTCACGCTGACCGGTAGCTTGAACATTGGCCGCGCAGTACACACGGCGACGCTACTGAATAACGGGATGGTCCTGATTGCAGGAGGTTACGACATCAACGGCAATGCCGTTGCTAGCGCCGAGCTATATAACCGGGAGACGGGCGCCTTTACAGTGACGGGCAGCATGAATACTCCGCGCTACGATGGGGCACAGGGCGCCTTGCTCAACAACGGAACGGTTCTGCTTGCCGGCGGCCAGGATAACAACGGGAACACTCTCGCCAGTGCGGAGATCTACGATCCCGTGGCCGGTACCTTCACCCTCACCGGGAACATGAACTCCACAAGACAGAGCTTCACGACGACGCTGCTGAATAATGGTCAAGTGCTAGTTGCGGCTGGGATGGATTTCAATGCCAATGTTCTCAATAGGGCAGAACTGTACCAACCCAGCACTTTGGCACCGGGAGGGCTCGTTTCCATCGCTGTTGGACCAACCAATCTGTCACTTCCCGTTGGCGCAACCGAGCCGTTCACAGCGACTGGTACCTTCAGCAACTACAGCACGCAAATCCTCGCCTCGGCTACTTGGACTTCCTCTGACAGCACGATCGTAGCGATTGCGAACGATCCGGCGGACCGTGGCGAAGCCCTCGCGACGGGACAAGGCTCGGCGACAATCACCGCGTGTGACGGCTCGGTATGCGGCTCAACCGTCATAACGGTGTTCGGCCCTCCAAGCATCACGAACCTTTCCCCAAATTCCGGCCCGGTCGGTGCACTGGTAACCGTGACAGGAACAAATTTTGGTTCGACCGAGGGCACCAGCACTTTGACGTTTAACGGAACGATAGCCACGACGATCATGAGTTGGAGTCCGTCGTCGATTGTGGCGCTAGTGCCGAATGGGGCAACCACAGGCAATGTGGTCGTCGCGGTGAACGGTATCGCCAGCTCTGGATTCAACTTCACCGTTACTTCCACCGCGCCGTCTAATACGTTAAACATTGGTCGCTACCAGCATAGCGCGACGCTTCTGAACAACGGCATGGTGCTGATTGCAGGTGGTGTGGCCTGCGCGACCTCCGGTTCTTGTAATTATCTGAATAGCGCCGAAATCTACAATCCAGCCTCCGGAACCTCGACTACCACGGGTAGTATGGCGACCCCGCGGGTGGCTCCAGCCGTCCTCCTTCCAAATGGAAATGTTCTCATCGCCGGTGGATCGACGTGCGATGGCTACGGGAACTGTTTTTCTGTCGTTAGCGCTGAAATCTACAATCCTGTTTCCGGGACATTCAGCAGCGCGGGGAACCTGCAGGTTGCGCGAGACGGCCATACGATGACTTTACTGCCGAACGGCAGCGTTCTGATCGCAGGCGGTGAGAGCTGCGTTCCTGGGTCGAGCGGAGGCGGAGGTCCTAGCAGCAGAAACCTCGGCGATCCCCGATGGGATGGGGCTCACCTTGTAGACGTAAACTTCACCCCGACTACGGGATCAATTACATGCACTGCTTTAGCGAGTGCTGAGATTTACGATCCACAGGCCGGAACCTTTACCCTCACAGGTTCGCTCAATACCGCACGATACAACGCCGCAGCCGTGCAGCTGGCCAATGGTCAAATCCTCGTCGTTGGCGGATCGGATGAGTACAATCCTCTGAACTCTGCGGAGATCTACAATCCGTCTACGGCATCCTTCACCACGAGTTCCGGCGGGCTCAATACGCCGCGATCCTCGCCGGCGGCCACTTTACTGAACAGCGGCCTCGTACTCATCAGCGGCGGATCGACCTGTGAATCGGCCACGTGCCCTACGAACACGGCTGAGGTGTACGACCCGAACGCTAACACATTCCAGTACACGTCAGGCAACATGAATGCCTACCGCGTGGACCACACTGCCACCCTGCTTACAAATAGCCAGGTGCTTCTAGCCGGAGGCACTGATGCGTGTCCGGGTAATCCCTGCACATCGGATGCGACCACGGAGCTTTATGACGCGACCGCAGGAACCTTTACGAGTTCGCAAGGATTGGCGGCAGCTCGTTCTGGACATAGTGCCACGTTGCTGACAAACGGCAGTGTATTGCTTGCGGGAGGAATTGCCAGTGGAACAACACTGTCAAGCGTCGAGTTCTATCAGGCCAGCAGCGTAATTCCAGCCGGGCTCGTATCGATTTCTGTTGCGCCGGGAAATCCCTCTGTCGCCGTGGGAGGAATTCAGCAGTTTGTAGCTACCGGTACGTTCGGCGATAACAGCACCTCAACCCTGCAATCCGTTATCTGGAGTTCTTCGAATTCAGGTGTGGCCGTCATCAACAATACCGCCAGTGATTCAGGATTCGCTCTTGGAACTGGTCTAGGCTCTACGACCATCACGGCAACAATAGGGGCACTTTCCGGATCGACGACGCTGATGGTTCAACCACCCGCTCAATCAAGCGGTTTCACGACAACCAGCACTTCGATGGGGACTTCTCTTTACGGACAGATGGCCACTCGACTGACCACGGGGCAAGTTCTGCTTGCGGGCGGTATGAGCCCTTCAGGTGTTGTGAATAATGCACAGCTATATAATCCGTCGAATCAAACCTTCACGTCGGCCAATTTCATGAACGTTGCGCGCTGGTTGCACAGTGCAACGCTCCTGAGTGACGGCACGGTGCTCATCGCAGGTGGCTCTGACTTAGCCAACGAAGAAACTCTGGACACCGCCGAGATCTACAATCCTGCCACCGGGACCTTCACGCTGCTGTCCAGCACTCTGAACACAGCCCGAGTCGGACACACAGCGACGTTGTTGAACAACGGGCAGGTGCTGATCGTCGGTGGTTATGACCCAGATTACGGGCTTATCTCGGACGCCGAACTCTACGATCCTCCGACGCAAACCTTCATCGATCTTGGGAACACGAATGTGCCCCGCTACGAGCACACCGCAACAATTCTGGAGAGCGGGCAGGTCCTGATTGCGGGCGGCGAAACCGACCCAACGCCAACCGGCGCATACAACGTAGCTGAACTTTACAACCCGGCGAGCCAGACATTCACGCCCGTGTCAGTGCCCATGACGACTCCCCGCGAAGGGCAGGCGGCGGCCCTGCTCAATAATGGCCAAGTGCTCATTACAGGAGGCAACGATCCGGCAACGGGACCTCTCAATACGGCCGAACTCTACGATGCCACCTCCGACGTGTTTCTCGCCGTCACTGGCACAATGACAACGTCGAGGATTTCGCATGCGATGACACTGCTGAACGGTGGGCAAGTACTCATCGTTGGCGGAGCATCAGGAGCAAACGGCCCCGCCCTCGCCTCCACTGAGACATACAATCCGGCCAGTCAGCTGTTTACTGCCGCGGGAAGTATGGCGAGCGTCCGAGAGTATCAAACGGACACCCTTCTCAACGATGGAACGGTTCTCATTGCGGGCGGTACGGACGGCACGAACATCTTCAGCACCGCCGAAGTTTATATGGCGAGCCAACTGAGTGGGCTGACAAGTATCGCGGTTACGCCCGCCAGCCCCTCGATTGGCGCCGGCGCGCAACAGCTTTTCACGGCGACGGGAACGTTCAGCAATGGCAATTCGGAGAGCCTGGCATCGGTACTGTGGAGTTCATCGAACACGGGCATTGCCACGATAAGTAACGATACGACAGACTCGGGAGTCGCAGCAGGGGTGACACAGGGCACAGCTACGGTCACCGCGACCGCACTGAGCGTGACCGGGTCGGCCACGGTGACCGTGACCGCGCCAACGCTGGTATCGATTCAGTTGAGCCCGCAGAGCCCCACGATTCCTATGGGAGCCACCCAGCAGTTCACCGCAACAGGTGTCTATACCGACGGAAGTACTCAGGATCTTACGAGTTCGGCCAGTTGGAGTTCCTCGGCATCGGTCGTGGCCACGATTAACAGTAGCGGTTTGGCCGCGGGTCTATTCCAAGGAGTCTCGACAATTGAAGTCAGCTCTGCCTCAGTCAACACAACAACAAATCTGAATGTCGGCTCCGCCGCGCTAGTCTCGATCAGCATAAATCCCGCGTCGGGAAATCTCGCCCTCGGTGCATCCCAGCAGTATCAGGCGATTGGTACATACAGCGACGGTAGCACGCAAAATGTAACCGGATTGGTCACTTGGTCCTGCGGCAGCACATCTGTTGCGAGCATCAGTAATGCGGGGCTTGCTTTGGGCGCCTCTCAAGGGAGCACCACCATTAGCGCGAGTTTTGAATCGATTTCGGCTTCCGTGCCGCTCACCGTTGGAGCACCAAGCCTAGTCTCAATTGTCATTATCCCGAATGTTGGCAGCCTATCCACGGGCGCGACGCTGCAATTGACGGCAACTGGGAACTACACGGATGGCAGCACGCAGAACTTGACCTCAGCCAGTTCGTGGGCAACGTCTAACTCAGGAGTGCTGGGCATAAGCAGCTCTGGCCTGGCAACCGCTAGCTCCGTTGGACAAGCGACCATCACGGCAACGTCCGGGTCAATGAGCGGATCGGCGGTTCTGATCGTCACTTCAGGGACTACGCAGGCGAGCCTGAATGCGAGCAGATATCTCCATAGCGCTACGGCTCTGGAAACGGGGCAGATCCTCATTGCCGGTGGCCTGAACTGCCCCTCGGCGGGGTCGTGCACTTACCTTAATAGCGCAGAGATCTATAACCCCGCTAGCAGCACCTTTACAAGTACCGGTACAAGTACCGGCAGCATGGCGCAAACCCGTTCGGCACCAGCAGTCTTGCTGAATAATGGCAACGTTCTCATTGCGGGTGGCTACACCTGCGACAGTTCTGGCAACTGCTCGTCTTTGAGCAGCGTGGAGATCTACAACCCCAGTGCTGGAAGTTTCAGCAGTGCTGGCAATATGACCGTGGCACGCAGCGGTCAAACGATGACGCTCCTGAGCAACGGAACTGTCCTGATCGCTGGTGGTCAAACATGCACTACGGCAACTTCCTGCAATGCATTGTCCAGCGCTGAGATCTACGATCCAGTCGCCGGAACCTTCACAGCCACATCGAACGCGATGAGCGCTGCGCGTTACGGCGCGAGCGCGGTGTTGCTCAACTCCGGTCAAGTGCTCATTGCTGGAGGATTCGATGGAACCAATCTGCCTGCGGCAGCCGAGGTTTACTATCCAGGTCAATCTGAGAGCGTTCACTTCACTGCGAATGGTCCGCAGCTCAACACGCCTCGTTTCAACGCAACAGCCACTCTGCTGAATAGCGGTCAGGTTCTGGTTGCCGGCGGATCGACGTGCGCTTTGCCCGGCTGTCCGACCAACGCGGCTGAAATCTACGATCCAGTGGCCAACACGTTTAGCCTGGTCTCCGGTGGAATGAACGTCCCCCGCTTTGATCACACGGCAACACTGCTGACCAACGGACAAGTTGCAATCGCAGGTGGTTTCAGTGCTTGCAGTTCTTCCTGTACTAGCGAGGCGAGCACTGAATTGTTCGATCCCGCTGCTGGATTGTTTAGCTCTGCTCAAGCTGTCTCAAATGCCCTTGCAGGCCAAACGGGGACGCTGACTGCGAACGGAAACGCCTTACTGATCGGTGGCATCAATGGGGGTGTAACTCTTGCCGCTGATGAATGGTACCAGCCATCCAGTTTGACTCCGCCCAATCTCGTATCGATTTCGCTCACGCCGGCGAGTTTGTACATCATGCCTGGACAGACCCAACAGTTGACCGCAACCGGCACGTTTAACGACGGCAGCACTCAAACCCTGCGATCGGTTATCTGGACAACTTCCAATCCGTCAGCGGCCTTGGTCAGCAATTCGCCTGGGAATGCGGGAGTCGTCAATGGGGAAGCTACTGGTATGACCACCATTACTGCGACGGCCGGCAGCATAGGCGGTTCCGCGTCAGCTAATGTGGAGGCATTGGTGTCACTAACGGTCAGCCCCGTGAATCCGATTCTGACGATCGGGATGAACCAGCAACTGACGGCAACCGCCACATACTCCGACAGCAGCACACAGAACGTAACCGCCTCCGCTAATTGGACTACGTCAAACAACTCAATCGTTCTCCTGGGTACGACCTCAGGACTTCCGGGCTTTGCCGTGGGTGTCGCGGCCGGCACCGCCACTATCACTGCGAGCCTGGGTGGCACGCAGGCAACTACAACAGTTACGGTGCGGGCTCCTGTAACGCCCAGCATTGCCACCGTTTCGCCGAGTTCTGGAGAAGCCGGAGCGCAAGCCACAATCACCGGCTCAGGCTTCGGTTCGGTGCAAGGCGGCGGAATCGTCTGGCTCGGCAGCGTCCCGGCTACTGTCGTAAGCTGGAGTGATACGCAGATCATCGCTGGAGTGGCTCCTACTTCGACATCGGGAACCGCTCAAGTTGAGCAAACCGGGTTGTTTTCCAATGCCGTTCCCTTTACCGTAAACACCGCGACAATTGCAAGCGTCTCGCCATCAAGCGGCATCGCTGGAACCGAAGTAACCATCACCGGATCGGGCTTCGGCGCAAACCAAGGCAGCGGGAGTGTTTGGCTCGGCACGACACCCGGCACGGTGCTGAGTTGGAGCGACACTCAGATTGTTGCCACGGTCGCCCCAATTGCGAGATCGGGAATTGCTCAAGTACAACAGAACGGGCTCTCGTCCAACACTGTGCCGTTCTACGTGAACACGGCGACCATCTCTAACGTTTCCCCATCCAGCGGCGTGCCCGGAACGCAGGTAACCATCTATGGCTCAGGTTTCGGCGCAATGCAAGGCAGCGGTCAAGTGTGGCTCGGTACTGCCATCGCTGTGGTACAAAGCTGGAGCGATACCCAGGTCGTTGCGGTCGTAGTGAACGGTTCGACCAGCGGGAACGCTCTGATCTTGCAGAACGGCGTAATGAGCAATGCCGTACCTTTCGCTGTAAACACTTTGCAACTCACGAGCGTAAGTCCCTCCGCAGGCGCACCCGGAACGGTAGTGACCATCAACGGCAACGGCTTCGGGACTTCGCAGGGAAATGGAACTGTGTGGCTCGGGAGCACCAGGGGCGAAGTTATTAGCTGGAGCAACGCCCAAATCTTGGCCGTGGTCGCTTCCAATGCGGTCAGCGGAATTGCGCGTGTTGAACAGAATGACGTTTGGAGTAATGCTACGGACTTCACCGTTCCTGGTGGGCAACCTGTCACACTCGTTCCCAACCTGCTGAAGATGGATATCGGGCAGAATCACGCAATTCAAGCTTTGGATTCAAACGGGCAGGCCACAACCGGGCTGAATTGGACGTTGAGCAACCCAAACATCGTGAGTATATCGGCGAGTGATCCTCCAACTCTCACGGCACAGGGCCAAGGACAGGCCACGGTCAGCGCCGGGAGCGCTTCAACCGTTGTGACCGTCTACCCTCCTGGGACAATTCCGGCTCCGGGGACAGTTCTCTGGTCCGATCCTGTCAATGCCGGTGTCCTTAGCATCGTTCCTGCCGTTCCCAGTGTGGGCGGCGTGGCCGACGTGTTTGCACTGGACAGTAACTGCAATGCCTGGGCTGTGGCTAGCGATGGAACGGTACCGTGGACGGTGAATATTGGGCACCTGCCGCAATATAGCGGTAACAGCCTCGCTCTTTGCAGCCAGTTTCTGCCGGATTTCCAGGGCGGATTGGTCGCTACGAGTGAAACGAGCACGACCGACGCAGCCGGGCAGGTCAACTTCGAATATCATCTCCAGAAGTTCGATGGGATAACCGGCCAAGCTTACCCTGTCTACAAAATGGGGAACTATTGGCAGGATCTCAACTTTCCGCTGTCGGCGTCCGAATTCTTTTGGCCTCCTGCGGTGGAAACCTTCCCTCCCACGGTTGTGCATGCCGATGGCACGATCTTCACCGTCTTAGGTGAGGGCGTTGATAACACGGGCAATCCAGCTGGGATGTCCCCTCCTGGTGTGGCTGTCATCGCCCCCCTGACGGGCCAGTCGAAACCCATCAGCTTCAGCGGCAATGAGTTTCCGATCGATTCCTATACGAATATGCAATTCGGAGGATTCGGCACCTGGATGGTAGCGGGCGACGGGTATGCCTATCTGCCGTACTCTTACCAAGGTATCACTTGGCCACAAGTCTGTATTCCCCAGCCTCCCATTGTCACTCCGTACGGCACGTTTCCCCAACCATGCCGTCTGGAACCGCCATGTACCTCTGCTAATGGAACGGAGTACAACAGTGCCTTTACTGGAACGGTCTATTTGGCTTTGCTGCGCATCGATACGTCTGGAAATGCGTCATCGATCCGCTTGGGAAGCTGGAATATATCCGGCGACTGCTATGCAGGTACGTATGCGAGCCCGGCTAGTGTGACTCTGATCACGAACTCCGACCAAGGGGTACTCGCCACGTGGCAGCTCGATAGCGGTACGCAGTCATTGAACCGGGCAGGATGGGGGATTGCGCCGAATACGTACTACATCGCAACCACGAACGGCAATAGCCTGGCGTCCCAGAACACGACGCCGACATTGCTGACACCGGTGCTCCAAGCGCAAGACGGCGCATTCTATGGCACAAACACCACTGGGAACATGGTCAAGTTCGACAAGTCTGGTACTGTGAAATGGAGTGTTCCGGGCGACTCTCCACAGCTTGCGACGCCCGACGGCGGAGTCATCGACGTATCCGGGGTTACTTATGACAGCAATGGTAACCAGAAAGCTTTAGTCGCCTTGCCAGTCCAGTCGTGGACTGGGCTTGCCTACACACTGCCGCTGAAACAACTGGCGTTCGTGACGAATGCCGTAGCCACGCCACCGTTCTGGGGTTTCGCCAATACCTATCTACCCCCGAACCCTTTCGGCGGCGCCACTAATTCAGGTGCCAATCAATCCGGGAACTCCGCTTCTCCGCTATGCCACGATGGCCGTGATCAGATCGTCGCGCAATATGGTCAGTTTCGTGTCGGCGACGCCTACTTCCCACCGATCCCGGGGTCGAATCCACCACAGTATCCACAGTTCACTCCGAACTGTTTTGAATTCACAAATTCGGCACAGTCGGCGGATTTCACATTCCAAGCTATCTCGACTAATCAAACTTGGGCATTGATCAAATACCCACTGGTAGCACCTGCGACCGTGGGCTATGGCTTGGACGATTGGTTTGCAAACTACGGGACACCGCGAACAATCACGAGTGGCTACAGGACTCCTGCTCATAATTCGAATGTTCCAGGCGCTGCAACTGCTAGCCGCCATTTGTTTGGCGACGCAGTAGATTTCCAAAACGTTACCCGCTCGGAAGCCGAGTTGAACAAGATGAATAAAGCTGCGAAGCTCGCGGGGGCAGATTTTGTTGAGGTGGTCGGAAGCCCCTGGCCTTGCGCAAACGAAGATCCGACGAAGTTCTCTGGAAACATTTTGCCCTGTGGACATGCCGATTGGCGTCGTCATGACAGAGGGAAGTACCAACACTAGCGCTGCGTTGCGCTGTGGCGATCGGCTTCGAGCGGTTCGAATGATTTGGAGGAACACAATGCGAATTGCGATGGTTACAACTCTGCTTCTTTTCGGTATTACGGGTTTGGTTGTTGCCCAGCAAGCAACTACTGGTCAAACCGATGTTCCTCGAGTCCTAACTCGAATGAGTAGCTCCAAGTGGTCTGAGCGAAGCGAGGCATACGACGACGCGGCGACTATGCTGGCCTCAGGCAAACACGCGCAAGGTGACGCGGATAGTCTCAGGGTCGGACTCATTCAACTACTGGCCAGAGAGAACAAAGCAACTAGGGCATTTGCTAAGCAGCAAGTTGCAGGCGAAGACGCAAATGACGAGAGCATCGAGGCGTACGAGGAATATTATGCGGGCCTTGTTGGATTTGTTGCAGAATTGGGGGACGAGCGCGCGATTCCCGCATTGCTAGGCGCCGCGGGAACGGGGGGGATGGCCACCAGAGGTGTAGCTCGATTCGGCAAGAAGGCCCTCGGCGCCGTGCTGGAACAAGTCGCGAGCAAAGACCCACGACCGGCGGACGATGCGCTGTTTGTGATCCTAGAAATGCTGAGGATGCACACCGTAAGCGATCCAGATTCGCACAGTCGAATAAAGAGCGCATTGCGGTCCGCCCTCGTTTCTGATGACGCCGGGGTTCGAGAGAGTGCAATTTATGCGATCGAGTATCTGGACGACAGAGATGAATTTGTACCTGTCTTGAAGTACATGGCTGACCACGACCCTGGCAAGCTGGCTGGGCAGCCCAAAGAAGACGGAACTGTCGGGGACTACTATTTTGTGAGAGAGGACGCCGCGAAGTTGCTGCGCAAGATTGCGAACCACGAAGCACCGGCCATTGACCAAGGAGTTGACCGTTGAGGCGTTTGCCCCCGCAATTCTCTCGTGCATGCCAATGCGGTATCTTCTGGGAGTTTTTGGGCGGAGACAATATGCGATTGGTTTTGTGTTTATGTTCAGCGTTGATACTATGTACACAAATGACAGCGCAGCAGTCCGCCTCGCTCGATTCCAGGGTTTCAGCCACCATGGATCGCATGAATAAGAATGACCTGCATTCGCGTGAGGCAGCTTTTAACGACATGATGGCTCTGATAAGTGAAGGGCAGAAGCAAGCCACGGAGCCTGACCGCGCGGCGGCTCTGACTAGTTTCTTCAAGCAACATCCCGAGCAAGCCGACAGGATCAAGCTCGGTCTAATCCAGTTGCTGAAAGCCGACAATGTCGACTTTCAAGGCGCCGCACCCGGAACGTATACAGAAGACGACACGGAGCATTACGCAGAGGTAGTGAATGTTGTTTCCTCTCTGAAGGACGAACGGGCGATCCCTGCACTGGTGGGAGCGATGGCCACCGGCGGAATGGCCCAGCAGGCTATATTCCAGTACGGGGACAAGGCTCTCGCGCCGGTACTTGAACAGCTTAAGAGTTCTGACCCGCTGGCGCAATCCCAGGCGCTAAGGATGAGTTTCGCGCTGCTTGCGAAACGAGGCGATCCTGCCGCTCTTGCTCAAATACGAGAGACTCATTCTCGCATACGTTAAGGCGCCATCGGAGCCTTCGCGACGCATTGCGGTTCAGGAAATTGACTGCCTCGACGATCGACAAAACTTTGTACCATTGTTAACAGAAATCTCAAAAACCGATCCTGAAAAACGGCCGGGCAAAGCGCTCGACGGCGGGGACGCTGACGGCTTCTACCCTGTAAGAGCTGATGCAAGGCAAGTGCTACGAGATATTCAGAACAATGGAGGCTGTAGGCCTAAGCAGTAATTGTGATTTTAGGCTGGTTTTTGCGACAACTGTTGGTGCGACGGTGCGTGGCGTTCGGCGTAGTGGGTGTATGCGGTGCTGCAAGCGCAGGACGGGATATTTTTAGTACCGACAGCACCGGGAAGATCGTGAAGTTCCATCAGTATGGCCATGAAAGTTGGAAAGTCCCCGGAGATTCTCCGCGAGAGGCGGAAAAAATGAGGAAGACAGCACCCGGGAAGCCGAACCATGGCGAGACGGTGGCCAATTCTACGCAGTGCGGCAGGATGCCAGGAGACTTCTGCGCAAGATAGCGGCTCACGAGGCCCCGGTCCTAGACCCAGGAGTCGATCATTGAGATCCGTCGCGCGTTACGTCGTCGTAGGCTTCCTCTTGACCGCGTGTCTGCATGGGCAGCCAAAAACGGAACCACCCCGCGTTCTTGGCATCGCACACGTGGCTTTCCGCGTCAGCGACATGGACAAGGCCGAGCTGTTCTATGAGAGCCTTCTAGGCTATCAAGCTCCGTTTTCATTGACGGATAGCGGTGGAAAAACAACAACCGCGTTCATCAAGGCTAACGATTCGCAATATGTGGAACTCTTCCAGGGAAACGCCCAGAGCCAGAGCCAGGGCCAGCTAGATCATTTCGCCTTGTACACGGACGACCTCACCGCGATGCGAGCGTATCTCCAGCGCCTGGGAATGTATATCGCTAAAGACATTCACAAGGGCCGCATCGGCAATCCGTTTCTCACCATCCGCGATCCTGACGGCCATTTCATCGAAATCCTGCAGTATTTGCCGAACAGCTTGACTGGGCGATCCCAAGGCAAGTTCATGCCGGCCAACCGGATTTCGGATCACATTACGCACGTTGCCGTCCTCGTGAGTTCCCTAAACTTAGCGATGAAGTTCTATCGTGATGCGCTCGGTTTTCGGGAATTCTCTCGTGGTCCGGAAAAAAATGGGCAACCAGGTTGGATCGATTTGCGAGTACCTGAAGGGACGGACTACATCGAGTTGATCCCGCTTTCCGCGAAGTCATCGCCGCAAGACTTAAGGGCCCAAAATCACTTCGGCCTGGCGAACTTAAGCGTGCGCAAGGTGCTTGCTATTCTTCAAACGCGCGTGCCTTCCAATTCGCCAATTTCGTTTGTCACGGTGCAGATTGGCGACGGCTTGCCGCCGCGCTTCAACATCTTTGACCCAGATGGCGCCCGCATCGAAATAATGGAGCCTTTTCCTGCGGGGATACTTCCATCCGAACGGCCAACTCCTAACCGATGAACTCGTCCAACACGTCAGAGGCTCTTTTCAGAGTCAATTCAAGGACTTTCACTCGCCGTGACTTCCTGAAATCGAGTGCGCTCGCAGCCGGCGCCGCATTTCCGCCCTTCGCTGCTGTTCACGCCGACTTGTCCCGTGCAAACAGTTCAGTATCCCAAAAGCTTAAGACCGGCTGGGAATATTCCCAAGGATCGTTGGGCGGCATCTGGGATGTTTGGCGTCAAGACATGGCAGAGAATACAGTCTGGAACAAAGTTGAGGTTCCGCATTGCTTCAACGCTTACGACGCAGTCGATCCCGAACAACCGTTCTATGAGGGGCCAGGTTGGTACCGTCGCAAGCTGATCGTCAACAATGCATTTGAGCGGGGGCGTACTTTGTTGCTCTTTGAGGGAGCGGGGCAGAAATGTCAGGTTTTTTTGTCTCTTGAAAGGGTTGGCGAGCACGTCGGCGGCTACGATGAGTTCGTTGTTGATATCACCGACGCGCTCACGACAATCGGCAAGAATGACCCACCTGAAGAGTTTCCACTGGCGGTACTCTGCGACAACTCGCGCGACTTGGAAATGATTCCGTCTTCTCTTAACGATTTTCATCGTTTCGGCGGCTTGTACCGGAACGTGACGCTCATCTATGAGCCTTTGATCTCGTTAAGACAGGTTCACATTACCGCTGCTCTGTCCGATTCGGCTTTAGCCCGAGTGACCGTCAGAGCAAAGCTCCGCAATCCCTCTGCGCTCCGGGACGAGATTCAACTGCGAATCCGAGTTTTCGATCCCAAGGGTTCTCTTGTCCAAACGACGACGGGACACTTTCAGGCTTGGGAGGATGAACAAGAGATCTCCTCCTTCAAGTTGCACAACCCCAAGCTATGGTCGCCGGCGGAACCGTCGCTCTATCGTTGTGAGGTCCACTTATCCAGCGCGAACGGAAGTATGGCAGTGACCGAACGCTTCGGCTGCCGATACTTCGAATTTGTCGAGCATGGTCCATTCAAACTGAACGGTGAACAACTATTTCTCAAGGGAACTCAACGGGAGGAGGACCACGCAGGACTTGGAGCTGCGATGCCGGAAGATCTAATCCGACAGGAAATGCTGCTGATCAAGGAGATGGGAGCAAACTTCGTCGGCCTGGCTCACCACCAGCAATCGCGAACCGTGCTGGAACAATGCGACGAATTGGGCCTGCTCGTTCTGGAACAGATTCCTTGGTCGCGAGGCGGACTGGGGGATGACACATATAAAGAGCTAGCACGGGACATGCTGCGTGCCATGATTGACCAGCACTACAACCACCCGTCGGTGATCCTCTGGGGACTGGGAAATGAAAACGACTGGCCCGGCGATTTTCCGGAGTTTAACAAGGACGAGATTCGCAGATTCGTAGGGGAGCTCAACGACGAAGCGCATCGCCTCGATTCAACTCGATCGACGTTTCTCCGCCGTTGCGATTTCGCCAGAGATGTCGCCGACGTCTACTCGCCTTCAATCTGGGCTGGCTGGTACCACGGCCCCTACACGGACTACGCGAGCACGGTCCAGAAGCAGCGCGAAGCAGTGCAGCGGTTCCTTCATATTGAATGGGGCGGAGAAAGCCACGCGCGGCGGCACTCCGAAGAGCCCGAAAAGTTTCTCGCGCAGTTCCTAACAGCAGGAGTCCTCGATGAGCACGAGCGCACACACCTACTCACGGGCGGGCATACAGCTGCGTCGCGCGACGGGGACTGGTCTGAAACTTACGCATGTAATCTGTTTGACTGGCATCTCAAAGAACAGGAAACCATGCCTTGGCTGACGGGTTCGGCGCAATGGATCTTCAAAGATTTCTCGACGCCATTGCGGCGAGAGAATCCGATTCCCTATGTAAATCAGAAAGGCTTGCTCGAACGAGATATGACGCTCAAGGAGGGCTACTACGTCTTTCAATCGTACTGGGCCGAAAAGCCGATGATTCACATCTATGGGCATTCGTGGCCGACTCGATGGGGCGAACCGGGCGAATCGAAGTTGGTGAAGGTATATTCGAATTGCGAAGTGGTCGAATTGTTAGTTGAACGGATTGTCCCAGGGCACCAAGAGGCGCAACAGTCAAGATTATCCGGCTGCTGGACTGCATTGGCTGGTCCAATTCAAGCCCGGTGAGAACCGTCTAACTGCTGTTGGGCACACAAAGAACGCGACAGTAGAGGATGCACTTCTTTTCCAGTACCAAACTGACAAATGGGGCCAAGCGACACGGGTTGAACTTCGAGAGATTGCGCGGGACAGCGGGCGCGTGAAAATTGAAGCTCGATTGTTGGACAGCAAGAAGAGCCTTTGTCTGAGTGCGCGTGATCGAGTATGGTTCGGGCTGACCGGGGACGGTACGCTGCTCGACAACACCGGAGCGGGCACAGGATCGCGCAGCGTGGAAGTCTACAACGGACGAGCCGAGATCAGTCTCTTGTTGAACGGTGGAAGTTCGGTAGCGAGCGTTCGCGGCAGGTCATTGCCCACTGCGTTTCTAATGCTAAAGTAGTCGCGGTGTCGCGGTTTGCGTGTAAGCATAGGCAGATACGCTTACGACATATTCGAGTCAGTCCGTAATCCGTCCGTAAGGACTCGAAGGGGCGAGGACGGAGGGGCCGAGATGCCGAAAGAGATGTAGGGAAGAGTAAATGGCTAAGTAGTGGCGGGCAGGCGTATGGCACGTTTGGCGAGAGTGCGAAGGCGTGCCTAGGAGAAAACAGTTCTGCCGAGCCTTGAGATAGAGATTTGTGTTCTCGCGAATCGCGGGTCAGCCCGGCAAAGGCAGCAAGCGCAGCGCGCCCTGCCAGTTGGAAAAGCGTTGCCAAGTCCACCCCAATCGCAGCAGGGTGCGGCGCGCGTGATGCACCAATTTCCCAGGAGTGTTGAAGATCAGAAACCGCAGCCGCTTGGGCCGTGCCGTGAGCAACTCCGGCGGCAGTGCCAGCCGCTTCAGAGCGGTCAGCACGTTGTAGGTCAGCACCGCCAGCCGGAGCCAGGCTGCGTTAGCCCCGAAGCGTCCGCAGGGCATCACTCCACCGGCCAGTTCGTTCTTGATTACGTCATGTAGCGCTTCGATCGTGCCGGCTTTTTCGCGATGCCATTGCAGCAACCGCTTCGGCGTCCACTCCCACACATTGCTGACCACCGCAAAATACTTCACCGTGCTGCCGTCCGCAAACAGGGCCTGCTGCTTCTTGCGGATGCGAATGGCCACATAGCGCGGCGGCTCGCCATACGGGCTGCCCGTTTCTTCGGGAACATAATCCACTTCGCAGCATTCCTTGATCACGAGGCTGTTCTCGCTGTAAGGTTGCCAGCGCGCCTCCGGCGTAGCCACGATCTCGGCGTGCAGCGCCGGGTTCATGCGCGCGCTCACCGCAAACCCGATGCGGCCTTGCGGTCCTCCGGCGCGCTGCTCGTCGCGCAACCACTCCAGCAAGCTCTGCTCGTGGCAGGCAGAATCGCCACGGAAATAGCGCTCCACGACTGTTTCCGGCAGCGCCTGAAACGCCCGTTGCACGACCGGCAACAGCTGCTGGTGCGCCGGCACGTTGCCATCGCGAAACTCATCGGCCACCACTACGCTCATCTCCGCCCATAAGGCCAGTACCGGCTGATATCCTGTGCCACCTTCATAGGTGGGCTTGGCTTCGCGCTTCCAACTCTCGATGAGGGTGGCGTCCACATCCAGGGTGGCGATCTTCTGCTCGGCGCAGCGTCGTCCCAGTTCCCGCACTACGTCTTGGTTCACCTGCCCCAGACCTTGTAGGGCGGGGTTCTCTTCCGGGATATAACTCACCCGTCCGGCCGCCAGCGCCTGCTGCGCTTGCTCGATCTTTTCCTCGTCATGAAATTGATAGAGGAATTTCCGCGCCGCTTCCGCGCTCGGCACCGCATGGCCCAGCAGCTCAGCCAGCCCAGCGTCTTCCCGCAACTGATCGAAGTCTTCCAGGCAATCCCCGCCCACGGCATTCAACACCAGAAAGCTTTCCACGTAGGTAGCCTCGTCAAACCCGCGCTCCCGTTGCTTCACCCGGAGATGGCGTTCCACGCTTCCAGGTACATCCAGCGAACGCGCCGCCCGCACCAGCAGCGGGATCCCGCCCAGCGCCGTCAGACATTCCTCTAAGGGTTGGGGATCAATCTCAAATAGAAACTCACCCGCAGCCGGAGACCTTTTTCTGAGAGCCATCCTGAGTGCAATCTAGCACCCAATCGGTGAATCCTCCCAACCTCCTTTCCACAGGCGGATACCCCGTCAATCCCCAACCTCCTCATGTTTGGTCTTTAGCTTACGGACGGATCACGGTCAGTCTTGCTGCACAGACTGCACGTTTCTTATGCCTGGCCCGGAATGGCGGAGAGATTCTTGCGCGGGTCGAGCAAACTCTGTCAAGGCGCGCGCCCGCGTAGCGGCGACCTTTCGGTCGGCCTTGACAGAGTTTGCGCCCGCGCTACGCTGCCATTATCCGGGGCAGGCAGAATTCTAAAAACCGATTCCAAGACCGATACCGTACTCCTGCTGCGGTCCCTTAGAGATTTCTTGCTGCGGCGCGAGGCTCTGCTCAGTGCTGATTTCGACGATATGCGCACTCTGCCTTGAAACATCATGATCGAGGGCGGCGGGCAGCTTCTCGTAGTTATTGGTGAAGAGTTGCGCATCGTGCGCTCCGCGCGACACGGACACATAAGCCATGCGGCTGTTGAGCAGGTCCTTGGCGGCCGATTCGGTGTCCACGTGAATGAGGACACGGTCGGCCGTCTGTCCCTGGCTGGAGTGGCTGGTCATGGCATAGCCATGATCGAGATGCGGATGCTTGCGCGGGTCGAGTTCGACCGTGCGGCCACCGTCCATCTGCAAGCGCAGCCGCCCGTCTTCCTCGATGCTCTCGATGGTCCCCAACTCGCGGTTCGCAACTTTCAGTTCGTTGGCCGGCGCGCTGAACTGGATGCGGTCGCCCACTGAAAAACTCCGCATCTCCTCGCGGAAGACGGATACGCCCTGCTGTCGGCGTGGATCGTAAGTTCGCTCCGCGCCGTCCTGCAGTTCGACTGTCAGCCGGTTTTTCGGCGCGTCGATGCTCTTCACCTGTGCGTACTCGCCTTTTCCGATGCCGGTCTCCTTCGATGCCCGCGAGTAGCGCAGCACATCGCCCACTTCGTATCGCTCAGCCCATGTCCGGTCTGCGCCAGTGAGGTCTTGGCGCGGCACTAGCGTCCTGATGCGGTGCTCCTCGTTGCCGACGAGGCCACTCCGCTGCAATTCCGCATGGATGCGCTCGTTGATCTCCATGCGAGAGCGATTATCGGGAGAAATCACCAGCGTGTTCTCCGGCGATTTTGCGTACTCCTTCGCGATAGCGGCGATGCGCTCGTCGTGGCCTTGAATCTCATGGACTCGGCCCCGCCGGTCAAGGTTTTGCACCGCGTTGCGCACTTCGCCTCGCGCAAGCTGCTCGACTACCTGCTTGAGTTCCGGGTCTTTCTGGCGGACGATCTCTTCGAGCTTTACCGTCTTCATTCCCGCGTCCTGGAGCTGGGCGAAGGGCCTCCCGGCCTCAACCGCCTCATGTTGCCGCCGGTCGCCGACGAGCAACACACGGTCATTCGGATGGAGCCGGTTCACAAACTCATGCACCTGTCTGGTCGATGCCAGCGAGGATTCGTCGAGTACGTAGAGCCGTTTCTCCCCGCTATCCGGCTGCCGTCCACGTACCAGATGCTTCTGTAGTGTGGATGTCTCCATGCCTGCTTCCCCGAGCTTCTGCGCCGCGCGGGACGTGGGCGCGAAACCTTCCACCCTGAATCCCTCGGCCTCCGCGCCTTCGCGGATGACGGACAGAGTTGTTGTCTTGCCCGCGCCTGCGATGCCATCTAAGCCGACAACCTTCTCGCGCGACAGAAAGATTTCGTCTACTGCTTGGCGCTGCGAAGCATTCAGTTCCGGGTGGCGGTCTTCCGTGGCGATGCGCACTTGCGGCGAAACGAGCATGCGATCGCTGTAGTCGCGCCGATTGCCTTCCTGCATCCGGCCAACGATCTCACGCTCCATGCGTACCATCACGGCGGTCGTGTATTGTTGGCCAGCACCAACGTGCGAGACTTCACGGAACTCCCCGGCCTCGATCCGCCGCTCGAACTCCTGCCGGATTCTGGTATAGGTGGTTTCTCCCATGCCGCGCACCAGTGCTGTTTCAAGGATCGCGCGGCGGTCCTGCACAGCCGATCTCTCGAAGACATGATCGCGCGCCCATGTCACGGCCTGCTTCGCCTGAACCTCTGGCTCCGGCATCTGATATTGTCCACGTTCGCGCGCTTGGGCGACTACGAAGTCCGCCTGATGCCCGTACTGGGCGGCAAGGTCGCGGTGCCGCTGTAAGACTTCTCCAGGCGACAGCAGTTCCTTGCGGTCGCGCGTATGGTGGGCCGCGATCTGCGCTGCCGCGGCTCCGTCGATTCCTTGTTCCCGGAGATGGTCTTTGATCTGTTCACGTCGCGGACTGGAAGCCGCCAGATATTCCTTCGTGTAGCCTTTTACTTCCGGCTGTCCATGCTTGCCGCGCTCCAGTTCGTAGCCCAGTTTTTCCAGACGCAGAGCCAACTCGGATCGGTAGACCGCCGTGGCGTAGCGCTGTGACACGAACATCTCGTGTGGCTGCAAAGCTCGCATCTGTTTCCCATTTTCGAGACCGTTCTCGCGCTCGGTCATGTTGAAGATCACGGCATGAGTATGAAGCTGCGGCGCAGCATAGCCATCAACGGGCCGTGCGGTATCGTGCTCGAAGGTGGCGGCGATGAATTTTCCGGTCGTCTCCGGGGCATGGACATTGCCGATTCGGGCCTGCGTGTATCGCTCAAGCTCGCGAAGCGCCGAGCGTACACTCTCCCGATGGGCTTCTCGCACACGATCATCGCCGCCCACAAGCGCGGTGAGCGATACCGACTTCGGCGCGGAAAATGTAGCGTCCCACCCGGCGCGATGCTCGATGCTGGTTACATCTCTGCCGAATTTGCCTTCATAGGTTCTCGAAACTTGATGCCGTACGAGTTGCTCTTCGGTGTGCGGATGTTGGCCTTCACTCAGTCGCGCAAAGTGTTCGGAACCAACGCCACCTTGCAACCCCCACTGTTCGGCGAGTCTGCCCTGCCACTCACTGTGACCCTGCTGATCGCGGCTCCAGTAGTTCTGTTCCTGCGAGGCAAACTCCCGCACATGGTAGGTCTGCGCCTGGCTCGCGGACAGCGGTTTCGAGATCGTGAGCATAGAGAGCGTTCTTCAAGCGTTAAGTGGTTTTCTTGGCAATTTGTCGCTCATTCGATTCCCTTCGTTTTCTCCCAGGCGAACACCTCTTTGGGTTTGGTCTCGGACGCACCGATAGTCGAACCAAAGAGTCCTAGCATCGGCTCGGTAGGCTTCTTCAGCGGATCGGCGGGAGCATTCGCGGGCACTGATGGCGCCGGTTTCGGCGCGATCTCTGGCATCTGCCGCTGCGAAAATCTCGGCAGTCTGAATCGGATTCTGCCCATCTTTATCCTCCACCTCTGGGTCAAACTTGGCCGAGGTCGGCCCCATTCGATCGTCTCCCTATCCCGCCATTTACGTGGGGAGCGATTCTGCAACACACTCCGCACGGCCAGTAGCAAAAGGAACATCGCGGCTACCCAAAACAACGGCGTGAAGAGCGAAAAGCTTCTGGGAAAAGGCATGGCACTCATGGCATACGAGCTCTTTCCTTGCCCTCGCCCGCAAAGAATTCTTCGAGAAGTTTGCGAGCCTGATGGAGCTTTCGCGCATCGGCTTGGTCGCGGATTTTGAGGACGGAATCGGGCAACAGTTGTCTACCTTCCGCTGCGGCCTCGGCGGCTGCATGGAAGAGATTAAGGAGCGTGTAACGCACAGCCCAGATTTCGGCCAACACCAGTTCGCCGGGATCGGCGGGCCGCTGTCGCGCGGCGCGCAAAGCAGTCTCACGCAGCCACTCGGAAAGAACCTGCCCCGCGCCTTCGGCGGCAGATTCTAATTCTCCCAGTTCTTCGGGAGTCAGTCTGGTGGCCGCGGTCTTGGTGCGGAAGCCGGGCTTCGCCTCTTCTCCGAACGGCAAACTGGACTGGGGAGTGGCTTGAATGCGGGAAATGCTCATTGGAGAAACCGCCTTGTCACCCATGCCGCGTCTGACTTCTCTTACATCAAGCAGCGAAATCGCTGGTTCACAGCAAGGTCTTCCCCTTCAACGCGTTTACGTGATCGATGCGCTGGGGCCTCCTGTCTCAAACAAACGTCATTGTTCGATATCGCGGTCGCTGAGCACGTGACGAATTTTGTTGACGCAACGAACGTTAACCTGCGTAAACATCGAAGCGCTGTCTGGCGCTCCGCAGTTCCCAACTTGGGGGTGACGTGTCCACCCTTCTTCCGGTGCGAAGCACCGCGTTTCTTACAGTTCGCCATACTCTCTCGCCAACGCATCCCACAGGCGCCTCACTTCGGGGGCTTGCCAGCCCCGGCGAAACAGACTCTTAATCGCCTGCCAATCGTCATGATGAAATGTGAGGGCGATCCCGTTGTCCCGAGAGCGAAACTGGACGCCGACCTTTTCCTCTTCGTCGAGCCACGTGGAGGCGAGGAAATAGCGACCTTCCCAGAAGATCAGTGTGTCGCGCAGTTCCAACCGTTCCAGTATCGTCCGAAGCTCCGCGATCCTCGGGTAATCGTAGAGCGGATATAGCAGAGCAAACCTTCCGGGAAAATACAACCAGACGGAAAATTCCGTCTCCGGCCCACGGTGAAATTCGAGACGGTATTCGCCTTCCTGAAACGACGGCAATGGCCCAGGATTTCTCAACCTAGAATCGGCACCCCAAAATGCACCATCCCGCAGGGGTTCTTCATGGCGGAGGTAGTGACCACGGGCGCACACGCGCCAGAGAATCGGCCAGTACGGTCGCAGCGCTTCGTTCAGCTTCTCGATGTTTAGAAATCTTTCGTTATCAAGAATCATGTAGAGAAGTCGAGCGGTATGAATCGGTCGCGGAGTCTCGCTGGTAGCGTTCTTTAGCGTGTGAATTGTTCGGTTCACGGCCCGTCGTACATCGTCGTTTGCAATCTCTTCTGAAGGCTTTGCTTCAGTTTGCCTTTCAGAGGGCAGATTGGTGAGGAGATAAGGGGCTATCGGACTCCTCTTTCTCTGTTTGGATACAAGTCCATAAACGGCAAGGAAAGCCTCAAGAATTCCAGCGAGAGATTCAAAGGAAATGTCCGTCTGGCCGGTATTTGCCAATAGCTCCGCACCCTGCTGACAGTAGTAGGCAACCAGGGTCCATTCGGCTTGCGAAAGCGGCAGCTTTGCGTCCGCCTTCCCGCGAATCTTTACCAGGGAATCGGTTGGCTCTGAGAGTAGATTTACGAACTCCAATCGATCCTCTTTGGCGGATTCAAGGAGCTGCTTTGCCGCCTCCGATGTGGAGACGGGTTCGCCGCTCTTAGCGGCCATGATTTCCTTCAAGGTTTCGAGCCTTAGACGCAACTCGTCGGAAATCCGAATGGAGATCACCGGCTGCTGCAGGATTGGGGACTTGTCTGCCAAGGGGTCAGCCTCGCAAAATTAGTAACGTTACATGTTGACTGTATTGGTACACATGCGCTAGTGTCAAGTGAAATACCAACCGGGAGTAGATGAACCATGTCCCAGCCGACGGCAATGAAGCGACCAGCCACATCCCAGATCGTAAACACGAACAGGACTACTGAGATCTTTGATCGCTCACCTTCGTCTGCAGGATGGAATACAAACAACCCCAAACCTGCTAGACGCTCAGTTCTGCAACGCCATGCCCAACCCGAGCCACTGGAACCCTTCGTCGAAGCCAACGCTGCCGCTGAATTCTTGCACTATTCGGCTCGGAGCATAAAGCAGATGGCGAGAGAAGGACGAATTCCCGCTCACCCATTCGGTACTGGTTCCCGCAAGAGATGGTACTTCCTCATTTCAGAGCTTGCGGAACATCTCCGCTGTCAGGTAAATTCCGCTCATGGAGAAGCTGGTCGTGACAAGACACAGAGGAGGGTCATTTGAGTCACGATCACTGCAAGCCTGTCCGCTACAACCGGGGCATGCTTCGCAAGGAAAAGAGAGCAATCGGAACGGTGTGGGTTTTCCGCTGGAGCGAGGAAGTGAACGGACAGCGGCGCCAGCACAAAGATGTAATCGGCACAACGAAAGAATTCCCTACCGAAGCGGCAGCGAACAAAGAGGCCGATCGGCGACGATGCCAGCTCAACGAAAACAAACAATACCTGAGCCTGAAGGCGATTACGTTTGGGGAACTCATCAACCATTACCTCAACCACGAACTACCACGTTTATCGAAATCGGCTCGCAAAGCAAACAAGTCGTACATCAAGAACTGGATCGAGCCGAGCTGGCACGGTCATCTTGCCGGCGGCATGAAGACCATGCAAATTCAAGAATGGTTGGACAAAATCCAGCGCCCGGATGGAACCAAGCTGAAGATCAAGAATGTGCTGTCGGCGATATTCTCGCACGGGGTCCGCTGGGAGTTGGTAGAACGCAATCCAGTGTGCGGCCAAGGGGGGAGTCCCGGCCATCGTGGTGCTTCAACCGGCGTTCGCCAAAGCAACAGAGTCTCAATCCGGCGTGTGGCTCTTGCCCCAGATGTCGTTCGTCAAACGCTGGAGCAGTTGCCGTTACGAGAGGCAACGATGGCGCTCGTAGATGCAGTTACGGCTCTCCGCGCATCAGAGTTGATCGCATTGAAATGGAAGAACGTCGGGTGGGGGACAGGAATCCTTCAGTCCGAATTTGCATTGGTCGAAGGCGAATTGAAGGAGACCAAAAGCAGGAACAACCCCCTGCCACTGGCGGAGTCGGTACTACAAGTGCTTCGTCTTTGGCGCGAAAACACGGTCTATCGATCGGACGAGGATTGGATTTTTGCCAGTCCGCATTATCATGGCAAGACTCCATTCACCTATCAAATTCTCTTCCGTCGTCACATCCGTCCCGTAATCGAAAGAATCTCTGGAATCACGAGCAGCAAGGAAGCACCGATCGGATGGCACACGCTACGCCGGTCGCTAGCGACATTGCTGATCTCAAACGGGGAGAATGTGAAGGTCGCACAGTCACAGCTTCGTCATACAACCCCAAAGATTACGCTGGAGCTTTACGCACAGGCGGTTTCAGCCGATCAGCACGAAGCCCACAAGAAGGTCGTGCAGATGGTGATTCCATCGGAATTCCCGGAGAAATTGAAGGCTCGGGGCGTTACCGCAATGGCGTAGAAAGTAGAGTCTCGCTCGCTCTGGGTGTCCGGGGGTGCCCGAAGTCAGCCCTGCCGAAATCAACTAAGTACTTTGAAATCTTGGTGAGCGCGGCAGGACTCGAACCTGCGACCCATGCCTTAAAAGGGCATTGCTCTACCGACTGAGCTACGCGCCCATCTCATTCAAATTTAACACATCGGGCGCACCTCGCCCTGCCGCGAACAACTGCGTCGCTCCATGACTGTTTCTGACGGAACCCCCCCAGCTCGAGGGACGGGTCCGGACTTATATTCTGATTCCATTGCTCGGCGCGGATGGCTGTGCCTTCTCATCACTTTGCGTGGTTTGCCAATCGCGGTACCAGCAGGGGGTGAGTTCCTTGACAATAGAGACCGAGTCGCCTAGCATCGCTGGCCAGACGTAAAACGTTGCCGCGAGGCACAAGTTTGTGTCGGGCAGTGAAGCGCAACTCATAGCGGTAAAACCTTCCTGGTACCAGGTGAAGCGGCATGAAGTTGCTGTCGAGAGTAGTGTGGGCGGAAGGCATGTATCTGGCGCCACAGCATTTTCAGGCGCAGAACCGTTACTTCGAAGAAGCTGTCCACTTTGCCACAGCCAGCCTTTGGAGAGACTCATACGGACTGGCGGCCTGCCAACTCGATGCGGATGCGCTGCGTAACGGCACCGTAAGCCTGCTGCACGCGCGCGGGATGTTCCAAGACGGCCTGCCTTTTGACATTCCTGAGTGTGATCCTCGCCCGGACCCGCGTAATATCGCCGAACAATTCCTCCCCGCAACCGATAGCTTGACGGTGGCACTAGCGGTCCCGCGCTGGGTTCAGGGCCAGCAAAACTGCGACCTGGATCCAATTCCGTCGGGGAACGCCCGCTACACCAGCACGGTTGAAATGGTGCACGACGAGAACACGGGACTAGACGCCAAGCCGGTCCAAATGGGGCGCAAGAACATCCGGCTCGTCGTTCTGCCGACCGAGGATGAGAATCTGTTGACGATTCCCGTGGCCAGAGTGATGCGCGATCAGTCGGGTCACTTCGTCTACGATCCTACGCACGTTCCGCCTTGCCTACGCCTGAGTTCCAGCGAGCGGCTATCGACGATGCTGCAGCGGTTGGTGGAAATTTTGGAAGAAAAGAGCGCGGTGGTCACGCAAGAGCAGCAGACGGGAGGGACATTCCAGACTGGAATGTCGGCTCGCCAAGTCGCCCAGTTCTGGTTTCTGCATGCCATTAACACGAGCCTGACTCCGTTGCGGCATATTTTGCTGGCCAAGCACCGGCACCCCGAGGAAATGTTTCGCGAAATGTCCCGGCTGGCAGGGGCGCTGTGCACGTTCAGTCTGGACAGCAGCCCACGTTCGCTGCCTGCGTACAACCATTATGATCCGGGGCCAGGCTTTGACTACCTTGAGGAACACATCATTCGCCACCTGGAAATTATTGTTCCGTCGCAAGCCGTGGTGATTCCGCTGAAGCCGGCGGCGCGTTATTTTTACGAAGGGGAGATCCGAGACCAACGCTGCCTGGGGCGTTCGCGATGGATCCTCGGGCTACGATCTCCGGTGGGAGAGGCGGACGTAATCGCCAAAACATTGCAACTGGTGAAGGTGTGTTCCGCGCAATTTGTCCCAGAGTTGGTGAAACGGGCGCTACCCGGTCTGACACTAAACCATATGCAGGTTCCGCCGGCGGCGATCTCCGCGAAAGTGGATAGCCAGTACTTCGTCATTACGCGAAGCGGGCCTTGCTGGGAGCACATCATGCGGACGAAGAATGTTGGCGTCTATGTGCCGGGGGAGCTGCCATCTCCTGAGATTGAACTGATTGTTTTGCTCGAGAGCTGACATGGGATCGACACAAATTACACCGTTGGGAAGTTATCGAGGATCGAGTCCCGCCATGGACCGGCGCGGCTGGAACCTCGCTCTTGGGTTTCAGGAAATTTTCACCGCCGTAGTGCGCCTGCGGTACAACCGCCAGGCGGTGCAGGATGCGGAAGCGTTCCGGGCGCAAATGCGGCAGGCACTGCGTGTCGCCGAACAGGAAGCGCGCAGCCGAGGGTGCAGCCCCGAGGATGTGAAGCAGGTCATTTTTGCGGTGGTGGCGTTCTTGGATGAATCGGTCCTGAGTTCGGGGAATCCTGTATTCGCGAATTGGCCGCGGCTGCCCTTGCAGGCAGAGTTGTTTGGTCATCAACTGGCAGGCGAAATTTTCTTCCAGGAACTGCAGAAGACTTTGAGCCGCAACGATTCGCAGGAAACGGCTGATTTGCTCGAAGTGTATTACCTGTGTTTGTTGCTGGGTTTCAAGGGACGCTACGCTGCGGGCGGAGATTTGAGGTCCATCACGGCGGCGATCCAGGAAAAGATCCGGCGGGTGCGCGGTCCCGCGGGCCCGTTATCTCCGCGCGGCGCGATTCCCGCGGACGCGGTGCGCCTGGTGCAATCGGATCGCTGGAGCAGCGTCCTGGGCAAGGTAGCGCTCATCACCGTGGGTCTGGCGGTGGTGCTCTTTGTGGTTTTCAAGGTTCTCTTGATGTCGGGGGCGTCGTCACTTTCCGGCCTGGTGGCCGGACAATAGAGACAGGGGGTTGGAATGTTGTACTGGGTGACCACTCTAGTACTGCTCGTTTATCTGGTGCTGGTTTGGCTTCTCGGCATGTGGCTGCCCCTGCACGGATCGGATGCGTGGATACTTCGCGGCGCGCTTGCTCTCCTGGGGATCATTGGAGCGGCGGTCGCCTATTTTTACATATACAAAGTGAACAAGGCGAAAGAGGCGTCCGGGGAGGATGACTCCCAAGCCAGCGGGACCGACGACCTGGATACATTGGTGCAGGAGGCGGTCCGGCGATTGAAGCACTCGACGTTGGGGCGAGGGAGCACCCTGGGCAGCCTTCCGCTGGTATTCGTCCTGGGGGATTCCGGTTCGACAAAGACGACGGTCCTTATTCATTCCGCGCTCGATCCAGAACTGCTGGCGGGACAAGTCTATCGGGACAACGAAGTTCTGCCCACTTCCCCCGCGAACATCTGGTATACACGACAGGCGATTTTTTTGGATCCTGCCGGCTCGATGATGGGACAGGCGGATCGCTGGAAACGTCTGGTCAGGTTGTTGCAGCCGGGGCGATTTTCTGCGGTCATCGGCAAACGCGCGCAAGCACCCCGGGCGGCGATCGTGTGCTTCGATTGCGAAACTTTTTTGCAGCCGGGGGCGAGCGAAACTGCCGTTTCCGCCGCGCGAAGGCTGTCGGTAAGGCTGCAGGAGGTTTCGCACTTATTGGGAATCAGCTTTCCGGTTTACGTCTTGTTCACGAAGCTGGATCGGATTTCGTTCTTCACCGACTTCGTGCGCGGGATGAGCAAGGATGAGGCCTCGGAAGTGCTCGGCGCGACTTTGCCCCTGCGCTCGCTGAGCGCCGGCGTTTATGCGGACGAGGAGACGAAGCGGCTCACGAAGGCGTTCGACGAAATCTTTTACTCGCTGGCGGAGAGACGCATTCTGCTTCTTCCCCGGGAACACGAAGGAGACAAGCTTCCCGGTATTTATGAGTTTCCCAGGGAATTGAGAAAACTGCGTACGCTGCTGGTGCAGTTTCTGGTCGATCTTGCGCGTCCCAGCCATCTGGGTACGAATCCTTTTCTGCGGGGCTTTTACTTTACCGGCGTGAGGCCCGTCGTGATCGACGACGTAGTTGCGGCGCAGGCAGCTCCTGTGGAGGCGGCAGAAGCAGAATTTGATGCCGGCGCGACCCAGATCTTTCGCGGCGTTGGCGCGCGTGTGCAGGCGGCGCCCGTGGCTGTGAGAGGCGGAGGATCACGCCGGATGCCACAGTGGGTTTTCCTTACCAGCCTGTTCAACGATGTTCTCGTGAAGGACCGCGTGGCATTGGCCACCAGCGGATCCAGTTCGCGCGTAAACCTACTGCGCCGCGTCGCACTCGGAACCGTTGTGCTTGCCGGACTCATCTGCCTGACCGGCTTCGCGGTTTCGTTCTTTCGTAATCGTGCGCTGGAGACGCGGGTGCACGATGCAGTGGCTGACCTGCGTAATTTGCAAACTGGGACGAACCAGGTGGCAAGCGCAGGCGACCTTCAGAAGCTCGATAATTTGCGGAAAGAACTCGTCGATATTTCCGATTACGAAGACAATGGCGCGCCCCTAAGCCTGCGGTGGGGTTTGTATGTGGGCGATCAGATTTACCCGGATGCAAAGCGAGTCTACTTCCAGCGTTTCCGGCAGGTGTTGTTTGGCGAAACGCAAACGCGCCTTACCGATAATCTGGAAGCCGTATCTGGTAAGTCCGCAGCGAATGCGCCAAACGACGCTTATGAGAAAACTTACAACGATCTGAAGGCCTATCTCATTACGACGGAACCCGCGGATCACGACAAGAGCACAAAGGAATTCCTGACTCCTGTTTTGATGGGCCACTGGGTCGCCGGCCGCGACATTGACAAGGATCGGAAAGATCTGGCGGCGTCGCAGTTCGATTTCTACGCCACCGAACTGGCAAAGGAGAATCCGTTTTCGACGGGAAACTCCAAACTGATGATCGAGCAGGCGCGCGCCTATCTGGCTCAGTTCGGGGGAATCGATCGCTACTACGTGCAACTCCTGTCCAAGGCCTCCGAGAAGAATCCTGACCTGAGTTTTAACGAACAATATAAAGATGCTGCCGGCGTCATTGTGAGCAGTCACAAAGTAAAAGGGGCGTTCACGCGCGGCGGCTTCTTGTTTGTACAGGATGCCCTGAAGAATCCTTCGCTGTACATGAGCGGGGAAGAATGGGTCTTGGGCAAAACGGCCACCCAGGCGATTGATCTAGCGGTTGTGCAGCAAAAACTGACCGAACGCTACGATCAGGATTTTGTGAACGAGTGGAATACCGTGTTGAAGAGTTCGTCGGTTGCGGGGTATCTGAGCAATGCCGACGCAGACAAGAAGCTGGAAAAGCTTACAGGTCCGACATCGCCCTTATTAGAGTTGCTGTATTTCATTTCACACAATACGGATGTGGCTCCCGCGGACGCGAAAACGCATTTTGCGCCGGTGCAAGCGGTCGAACCGCCGGGTCCGCCCGACAAGGCGCCGGATCATTATGTGGTTCCTGCGAACAAAGAATATGTTGAGGCTTTGGGCAAGCTGCAGTCGGATATTCATGCGCTTGCGCAAAGTCCAGGCTCGCCAGATCCGGCCCAGCTTGCGCAGGCCGGGAACTCTGCGGATGCGGCTTCCAGCACCGTGACTAAAATCATTGCGTCCGTGCCGGTGGATCAACAGTTTGCGAATCAGGACCAAGTGCGGCGATTGCTCGAAGAGCCGATCAAGGCTGCTGAAGCGTTGTTGAGGCGGGGGCCGATCGACATCGCGAACGGTGCGGGCAAGGGTTACTGCTCGCAGTTTGCTGGAGTGATTAACAAATATCCACTCGATCCAAATTCTCTTCAAGACCTGTCCATGGATCAGCTTTATGCGCTTTTCGGACCGACGGGCGATGCCTGGAAGAAGCTGAACGATGATGTGAAGCCGTTTGTGCTGAAGGTGGGGTCTCGATTTGTCCCGAACCCGACAGCGACCGTGAAACCCTCGGCTACTTTTCTGTCTTTTCTGAATCGCGTCGGAGGCTTGAGCGAAACGTTATATCCGTCCGGGTCGCAACCTCCGCACTTCTCTTACTCCCTGAAACAGATGCCCAGCAACCTTGAGGGAGTAGAGGTGAAAATCGGAAACGAAAAGCTGGTGGGAGAGGGTGCGCAGAAAACATTCGTATGGACCGGCGGGCCCGACGATGTCCAGGTAACGACTAAGAGCGGCGATCCGCTGGATGCCTTCAGTGGTCCCTGGGCCGTGTTTAAATTTGTGGCGCGCGCGCGTCAATTGGGCGGAGGCAGACTGGAGTGGGTCAGCGAAACCAACGGAAGGACGGTGATGCTGCCCAATGGCAAACAGAAGTCGTATGACTATCAGTTGCAGGTCTCTGGCAGTGCGAATCCGTTCTTCGATTTGCAAGGCATGAGGTGTGTCAGTCAGGTGGCTGGCCGTTAGTGGACCGAATCTCTAGGTTGAAGTCTTCTGGCCGGCCTGGCCGGGAAGGCGTCCAAAGATTCGATCTTTCCACGAAGGATGCATCGCGCGGAGCAGCAGGCAGGTGATATTGTCGTCGCTGCCGCCGCTTTTCGCCGCTTCAATCAGATCGATGCAGGCCTGTTCCAGCGATTCCTGATTGACCGCTTCGGCCATCTTCTCGTTCTTGACATAACGCGACATTCCGTCGCTGCAAAGCAACAGCACATCGTTGGAATTGAACTCATGATCGGCCAGGTCTGGTTCGACGGTGTCGTCGGTTCCCAGAGCGCGAACGATCACGTTCTGCATTTTGGATCGTTCCGCTTCTTCCAAAGTCATCAGGCCGCGTCTGACTTGCTCCATCACCAAGGAGTGATCGTTGGTGAGTTGCACGACATCATTCTTGCGGATCAGGTAAATGCGACTGTCGCCGACGTTGGCAATAGAAAAAAGATTGCCCTCAACCGCGACGGCCACGATCGTGGAACCCATGCCCGCATGATGAAGATTCCTGGCTCCAGATTCGTGGATCGCCTGATTCGCCAGTTGAACCGCAGTGGCCAAGCTCACCGCGCGCGGCGAAACGCCCTCGAACCCGGCTCCGCTCACGGGCGCAACATCTCGGGCCTGGCGAAAGTAGTCGAGAACCGTATCCACCGCAATCTTGCTCGCCATTTCTCCGGCCTGCTGCCCGCCCATTCCATCGCAGACCACAAAAATTCCGTGGCGCAAGTCATAGCCGAAATTGTCCTCGTTGTTCTTGCGCACAAGGCCGATGTCGGTGCTCCCGGCGGCTTGGATCACGAGGCTCATGGCGATGGTAAGCGCTAAATCCTACCGCACCCGAAGCTTCGGGTAAACAGGGAAGGCAAGGAAGTCAAAAGGTGTGGGAAAGTAAATGGAAGGGTTGAGCGTGCTGCTATTTCTGGCCGAGTCGGCCAAACACTTTACCTTTTTCGGCTTCTTTACTGAGCGCCTGCCACTCATTCTGCAAATTGCTGCTGGCGTATTCGGCAAAAGTGTTCGCAGCTTTCAGGGCGCGGGCTGCCTGCTTTTTATCTCCTGCTTCCATCGCCGCCCGTGCCTGTTCGAGCGCCGAGGACAATTGGCGATCGGCCATGGACTTGCGGCGCGAGGTGAAGACCGGGACGATTCGCGTCAGCAGCGAGCATTGTGCGTTCCCGCCCGGAACCAGCAAAGCGCCATCACCGGTGTCGAGGCGATCTAGAGCAGCGTAGGCCTTTCCAACCGCTTGCAGCGCCGCCAATTCACTGTCGTTGGCTTCGCGCAAGCGTTTTAGCGCGGTCTGAACCGGTTCGGAATGCAGAATTGAGGGTGGCTGCGATTCGAGAAATTTGATCCCTTCCGCATAATGTTCTTGTGCTGTAAGCACGTCGACTAACTGCAGGGAGGTGTCTATCTCGTGCTGGAGCGATTGCAGGCGGTCGCGAGCGTCTTCGAGGATAAAGAGAAGAGACGCGGCTCCCGGTTCTTCAGCGACCGGAGTGAGCAGTTCGACGACCGCGCCATAGGATTCCCGTGCCATTAATTCTTGCGCCTGTTTGAGCAGTTCCCGGAGGGGACCGCTGTTCAGCCGATGGTCGGCTTCTTGCCGCGCGCGGTCCATCAGTTCCGCGATTTCCGGGGAAAAGATACCTTCTTTCTTGCAGGATTCGAGAAGGCGCAAGGCTTCGACATACCGCCCGCTGCTTAACGCTTCATGGGCGCGAGTCAAGTACTCAGCCCGGGATTGTTCGAGACGCCGCTCCGATATTTGACCCACAATGCTGGATTGGAGAGCCAACAAACGCTCGTTTCCCGGAGCTTGCTGCAGTTCCTCGCGTACCAATCGCAAGGCCTCCTCCGGCAACGTCTCCATCAAACCACGGCAGTGCAAAGCCAGTTGATCGACTCGGCGGCGCATCTCCGCTTCGCGCAATTGCCCCTTGAATTTGATGAGCATGGGCTCGGTCGGCATGCGTTCCAGGGCCTGGTCGACGAGTTGCGCGGCGCGGGCCACCTCCTCGGGAGTGGAGGCGAGCGAAACCTCATTTTGCAGCTGTTCCAGAATGCGGCGCCGCTGTTCCTGCTCACGGCCGGATTTGGCTGCGGCCTGCAACTTGATCAGTTCGGGATTCGAGGGATCGACGCGTTCGGCCTCGGCGAGCACTTCCATGGCGGTGGTGAAGTGGCGCGCGCCAATCTCTTTGCGTGCATTCTCCAGCAATTCCGCCGCTTTCGCCTGACGTGCAGCGTCGTCGATCAGCCGCGCCAGCGCCACGTGAGCGGCGCGAATCCGCGAATCATCGCGGTCCACTTCGAATGCTTTTGCGATGCGTGCCTCGGCTCCTTCGAGATCGCCGCGGTCGCGAGCGGTCTCGGCCTGCCGCAAATATCCGTCTACCAGTTCTCGGCGCTGTTTGTTCTCGCGAACCGCTTCCAGAAGCTCAGCCAGTTCTGAATTCACAGGGTCCAGACGGCACGCCTCCTGCAGATCGAGGAAAGCTTCTTCGTACCGCTTGTCGCGGGCCGCCTCTTCGGCTTGCTTGCGCAACTGGAGGATCTGTTCCGCACGCTGCCTTAGAGCCAGGCTCTGTTGAACTTGCGCAATCAATTGCCGGGCTCTGGTGTGCTGGCTGTCAACTTTCAATAGCCGCAGCAGCACCTCGCGGGCCGCGGTGTGTTGGTCCTGCTGCACCAGTTGCTCTGCGCGTTGAATCCACTCGGCAACTTGCTCTTTCTTTAATTCGTCGGCTAACGAGGCGACTTCGGCTGCCATGTCATCGGCAGTGGGATAACGGTCCGATGGCTTTTTCGCCAAGGCACGGTCCAGAATGTCATCCAGAGCGGGTGGATAATCTTGCAGGAATTGACCCAATGGAGGATGTTTCTCAGCCAGGATTTTCTGGACGATACTGTAGTCGCCGGTGAAAGGGAGTTGCCCAGTCAACAGCTGAAACATCATGACGCCAACCGAAAAGATGTCGGAACGGCCATCGAAGGGCTCATCTTTCAGGCGCTCGGGCGCCATGTATTGAATGGTGCCAATCACATTCCCGGTGCGTGTGAGACGCCCGTCGGTTTTTTCCTGGCGGGCGATGCCGAAGTCCAGCAGCTTGGCAACACCGTCCGGCTGCACGATGACGTTGGCGGGTTTGACGTCGCGGTGAATCATCTCATTGCGATGGGCATACCCCAGTGCATAGCAGACCTGCTCGATCACCTTTAGCTTGAACGCAAGTGGCTGAGGCTGGCCGGACTGGATGAGACGGTCCAAAGGATCGCCAGACAAGTATTCCATCACGATATAGGGAAAGCCGTCCTGTTCGCCCAAATCGTAAACAATGACAATGTTGGGATGTCGCAGCGCAGCGGTTTTGGCGGCCTCGCGATAGAAACGCTTCAGCATTTCCTGGTCGCCGGTGAAGCCCTCGGTCACGGTCTTGATCGCCACCTCGCGATTCAGTTGGCGGTCAAACGCGCGATAGACCAGACCCATGCCGCCGCGGCCGAGGAGGTCGATCACCTCGTACTTTCCGATGCGCTTTATATTTGGAGCAGTCACGGGAATTGGTCTGCAACTTACCGGAAGGTGAGGGGGCACCTTCCAACGCCATTGATCCCCAGAGGATCGGCCAACACCATAATAATCCCAACAAGTCTACTACTGCTCCCAGGGCGGGGCTAGCCAGAAAGTTATTCTCAAACTATGCGGAACCCTGCCAGATCATGTTGAATTGCTCGCGCAGAAACTTCTTGCCTTCCTCGCGCTCCGGTGTCTGAGCGTCTGGTGTTGAGTTGAGGTAGAGAATATAGGCCTCGGCGGCGCCGTCCGTGTCTCCGTCCATGACCCGCTGGCGCGCCTGAGCCAGAATCTTACTGGGAAGTAACTCGACCTTCTCTTTCACGTCTTTGATCAAGGCGATGCGGGCTGCGATTTCGACGTCGGTGAGGAACTGGGCCTCATCGGGCGCGGCACCGGCTTGTTTGACGTTCATGGTGTCCTCGGGCTTCACGTTCTCCAGCAGCACGAACTGCTTTTGCGCAGTGTTCTTGACCGACGGCGTCATAGCGATGGTGTTGCCGTTGGAATCCACAATGCGGAATCCAACATCGACTACGGCGCTCAAGTCGATTGTCTTCTTCGTATAGCTGTAAGGTTTCACAACGTCACTTAGCGTCGTCTTGGCGATGGAGTCGAGCTTGCGATGCGCATTCTCCACCTTCTTCTGAGCATCTTCGACAGTGGTGTTTGCCTCTGCGATTTCCTTCTTTTTGCCGTGCGCCTGAGCTCCTTCGAGCACCTTCTGCGCTTTCTGCAAATCGAGGTTCGCGGCCTCGTAGTCGCGGTTTGCCTGATTCCACTCTTCGTTGGGTATTTCTCTCTCGCCGGCGCGATATTGCGACTCGATGGACTCTATGCCAACCTTCGTAACGGGCCGATGTTCCAGCACGTCTCCGATAAGCTGGAAGTTCGGCTCGACGGGGGTCGCATCGGCCGCCCGGATAATTCTTACCGGCAGGGTTGTGGTTTCCAGACCGGTCGCAATTGCGTCGGAAAGCTGATCGGCAAACCCCGCGCTGTCTCGCCGCGAAGTCTGGTCGCGGAATGTCACTCTAATCGAAAGCGTGGAACGAACGTTGTGGATGGCAGAATTTTTCGTGCGCTCGTCGCGGATGTCGTCGCGGTTCGATTTGTACTGCTGGGCTTCGTCCAGGTACAGCCATGCGAGGCCGACTCCCGAGCCCAGCGGCTTATCGAGATACCGTTTCGCCTGCGCGAAGTAATAGTCGCTGAGAGTTTGAGCAATCAGGTCGAGGCGAAGCTTGAGGTCCGGATCGTCCGGTTGCAGAGAGCTGACGCGCCGCAGATAGTCATAGGCCTTGAGAACGCCGATCTCGTCGGCTCGTCCCTGAATTGGGGTGTGAGCATCTTTCAGTTTTTGTGCCTCGTCCGACGCGCTCGTCACGTAATTCGCTTGCAACGCCCGCATCTGGTCCGTCACCAAGGCGCGCTGGGCATCGGGGAGACCGGCGAGAACTTCGTAGGCTTCGATGTAACGCTTGTCCTGCTCGAAGGCCGAGCTCTGCTGCACAGCCGCAGCCGCGGCCGCCTGGTTCGTGGACGACACAAATTCTGCTTGCGCTTCCTTGAGAGCGGCTGCTGATTCCGAGGTCGGCTTGAGGTCGGAGGCTCTCTGATACTCATCTACGGCGTCCTTCCACTTCTGGTCGGTCGCGCTCGCCTTGCCGCGATCGAAGTGGTACTTATACGCAGCGTCGATGATGGCAGAGATCCGGGGTTCCTCATCGGCAAAGGCGCGAAACTCCGACACAGTCGCTACTGCCTCATCGTAGTGCTGGGAGGCAATCATTGATTCCGCACTGTGCAAGGACGTGTCAACCCGTTTAGTCTCGGCTGCGATCGTGCTTTGCAGAGTCAGACCCTGATCAAAACGGGGATCGACTTCCAAAGTGTGGTCGGCTAATTGACCGGCGTTAGCTAGATGCACATATCCGGCGGTGTGGCCTGCCAGCGCTTGTTTGTAAGCTTGCAGTTCAGCGCGGGCCTTATCGGCAACGAGCACCAATTCTGCGCGGACATTCTCTCGGAGTTTGGCAGCGCCTTCGTCGGCGGGAAGCAGTTCCCGCACCTGATCGGATCGCTGCCAGGCCGTCTTGAGGTCAGGATAAATGGGAGAGTTGGTGGAGACGGAACTGCGGTAGGAGGCCAATCCGTCGTTGCCCTCTTTCAACAAAAGGGTGGCAAGCGCCTGCTTGGCGAGATCGATGTGTGTGGCTTTGGGGTAGCGGTTGAGGTAGTCCTGCCACTGGGCAACCGAATGAGCCCGGTTCGCGCGAAGAAATTCCGCGAGTTCCGCATCGGGCGCGGAAACGAATACGATTTTTACGGTGGGTTTGAAGGATGGCACGACTGTAGTTCCCGTCGGCGATGAGCTAAGTACTCGTCCCGTCAGAACTGCCCGGTCAGCCAATTGCTCGGGAGTAAGCGACTCGTCTTTGTCGAATTTCAAGTTGGAAGGAACCACGCACTCCGCGGCCGAGCCGCGCGAAAGATTCATGATTCCCTTAGCGTCCCGCTCCAACGACGTCACCGAGGAATTCAGTTGAATCTTTGCGAGCTTGCCATAGGTGGACTTGTTGATCGTGGTCGCCCCTCCGCAGGAACGCACCTCGGCCTTACCGTTGATCAAGAGGTCGGTTACTTGCACGAAGGCGGCGCCGCTTGGCCCGTCAAATAGCTCAATGGCGGTAAGTGGAACCTCCTTGGAGTGGGCGGCAAGACATGTGAACGCAAGAAATATCAGGGCTATGGAAGCCCTCTTCACAAAAGATAGCAGACACAACTGTGCACGAAAAATCGGACGTCGCGGCATAGACTCCCCGGGGTGACGGCAAACGCCATAGATTCGCCTACGCAGGTGTTCCGTATCATACTCACTGTTTGGGCGAAGTCAAGCCTGCGCAAGTGGTGGAGACGGGGCACAAAAGTGCCACAAAACCACTCGGGAAGTATTTGCTTGGGGTTCTATTTTGGCGTAACCTACAACCCGAGTTTAAAGCGGTCGTAAGCAAAGTATGGCGCCCTTCGAGCCGAAAACCGACAGCCGGGAATTCGAGGTTGCCAGCCCTGCCCAATCCCAGGTTCCGTGGCGAACAGATCTACGCGAGAGTGCAACCGATATCGCAATCCGGCTTTGGGGTTCGCAAGGGTCCACGCGTAGCGTTCCGCTGACGTGGAGAACCGATAGTGTTTTGATCTACATGATTGCGGACTTGGTGTGTGCGAGCGGCGGACGTGTTGCCGAGGAATCGCCAGAGATGCTGGCCGCGCACTTCGACGGTTCCCGGCAGGCACTGGTTGCTGCCAAGCGGATTCAGAACGTCGATTCTGGAGTTCCTGGCCTGCCGGCCCGGCGAACGCATCGGGGGCGCAATTCTGATCTATCAGTCGCAAACTGGCGGCGCAACAGGTTTCGGCGGCGAGATGGTGCGGCGGGCGCTGGGGCAGGCGAAGCCCGGCCAGATTTTGCTCGCGGAGAATATTTCTCAGCGTATCCGCGAAGTTCCCGGCATTGAGATTCGCACTGTTCCTGCACTGACCACCGTGACCGCTGATGAGCAGACTGGGTTGACGGAGTTGGTCTGGACGACGCCGGATCGGATCGCTCTTGTGCAGGTTTCGGTAGGCGATGATGCCGAACCACAGACTGGTGACATTCCGCCGGTGGGTGCGACCGTAATCGTCCATTCCCCATTCGCGGGCCGAGGACCGGTCGATGAAGCAATGCCGGCGACAGGTACAGGCGAGGTTGTCCGAAAGGACGGCTCTGAAACTGGTTCGCGGCAACTCATCCCGGTTGCCAATCACGCGCAGGATCGCTCTCCGGTTTTCGAAGAACTCAGGGAGAGCACCGGCGGTTCTCTTGCAGAAGGGCTTGAGGAGTTCGGCGCGCAGCCGCTCATCACGCGCAGCAGGGTTATCCTTGGCGCAGTCGCGCTGGTTCTGGTGGCGGCATTGATCGCGGTTCTTTACCGTCCGGCGCACGTTTCGAACCTTCCGATTCCACCGCAGCAAGAACGGACCGGCGCAACCGAAATCCCAGACAAACAGCTGCCGGCTAAGGCCGAACCTCAGGCCATGACGGCGCAACCAGAACCGGAAATTGTCAAGCCGCAAGTTGTCAAAACGCAGATTGCCAAACCGCGGGCAAAGGTGCCAGTAGCGATGGCTCAACCGCAAACTCCCTCCAAGCCACTGGCAGACAATCGCGTGAAGAACCAGCAAAACGTTCCGGAATCCCCGGCGCCCTACTTCGAAGAATCCGGGGGTGTGTCGCAGAAGGATATTCCTACCCTGCTCAAAATGGCCCAAACGGACGCCGGAGCGGGCAACTACGACAAAGCGCGAACCGAGTTTCGCAAAATCTTGGGGCTGCAGCCCGGTAATCAGGATGCAAGAGAGGGTCTGCACAAGCTCGATATCATCCAGAAAGACCAATAATGACGGCGCGCCGTCGTGCATTCCAGGCCGGTCCAGGTTAGTTCCAAATCGCCGCACTACGTTTTAAGTCGCAGTACGTTTTAAGTCAAAGAACCGACCCTCCCAAGGAGTCATCCATGCCGAAAGCCTTCGACTTTGGCGGTGTCAACCTGACGGCTGGCGGAGATAGTGCGGACGCCCGTCCGTCTCCGGAAACTCCCTTCCGCATCGCAATACTTGGCGACTTCAGCGGGCGCGCCAATCGCGGGATTTCCGATGCGAAGACGATTGGCAAACGCCGCGCCGTGCCGGTGGATCGAGACAACTTCGACGAAGTGCTATCCCGCAGTGGCGCCGAGATTCGGTTGGCGATTGGGGACGGCTCATTGCACTTGCGTTTTTCTGAGCTCGAGGACTTTCATCCGGATCGGATTTTCCAACATCTCGAGGCTTTCGCTAAACTGCGAGACCTGCGAGGCCGCCTGCAAGATCCGTCAACGTTTCAGGAAGCGGCGGATGAATTAGGGCTGCACTCTCCTAGCCCAGTCTCAGAGTCCCGACGGCCCGACACCTCGCCCGCGGTTGCGCCGAACGCCGCGCGTTTGGCTTCCGGCAGCTTGCTTGACGAAATGATCGAGCAGACGGAGTCTCGCATCGCCGATGATCGAACCAGGCGCAAGCCCGACGAAGTCCGCGAGTTCGCGCAACGCGTCGCTGCAAAGCATCTGGTGAGCACGCCGGACGCCCGGCAACCGGAGATCCTAAGGGTTATAGATCGCGGTATCGGCGCATTGATGAGGGCTGTCCTCCACAATCGAGATTTCCAGGCGCTGGAGGCCGTCTGGCGCGCGAGTTTTCTCCTTGTTCGGCAACTTGAAACCGGTTCACAGCTGAAGCTCTATCTGATCGATATCTCGAAGGAGGAACTGGCTGCGGACCTTAAAGCGGCCGCGGACCTGCGGGATACGGGACTGTATCGCCTGCTGGTGGAGCAGAGCGTCGAAACCCCAGGGGCCGAGCCCTGGGCGATCATCGTGGGAAACTACAGCTTCGGTTCGGGGAGCGAAGATGCGGCTGTGCTGTCCCGTATGGCCGGGATCGCGCACCGCGCCCGGGCGCCATTTCTTGCCGAAGCTGGCGCTCGTCTGCTGGGGTGCTCTTCACTGGCCTCCGCCCCGCACCCGCGAGAGTGGAAGATGCCCCAGGAACTGGCCAGTGGTTGGGCCGAACTCCGTCGTAGGCCCGAAGCAGACTCCGTTGGACTGGCGCTACCGCGATTCCTGCTGCGTCTGCCCTACGGGAAGAGCACATTTCCGCTGGAATCGTTCGATTTCGAAGAATTCCCAGAGCTGCCCGTGCATGAAGACTACCTGTGGGGGAATCCCGCGTTTGCTGTCGCCCTGCTGCTTGCCCAGTCTTTCAGCGAGGCCGGATGGGAAGTGCGTCCCGGTACTTTGACGGAAGTTGATAGGCTGCCGCTCCATGTGTATGAAAAAGACGGTGAGTCCGAGTCGAAGCCCTGCGCCGAGATACTGCTCACCGAGGACGCGGCGGAGCGCGTTCTGGAGGAAGGCTTGATACCACTGGTTTCGTTCAAGGACCGAGACATGGTGCGGGTCATGAGATTTCAGTCGATTGCGGAGCCGATGCGGGGGCTTGCCGGGCGGTGGGGATGTTAGCCTTACCGCGGAAATGCCTCCGGTTGCACTGGGAGCCAGCTCGTAGGAGACTTGGCCAGATTTTGTGCTTTTGTAACGTTCGGCCAGCCGCAGACACTATCCTCATCATGGGAAGTGGGGGGCGAACATCGCGCTATTTCGGGGAAGAAGCGATTTTCATGCCAAGAAGAGCTTCGTGCTTGACTGCCGTTAGGGCTTGTGATAAACCGTTACCCCACGACCCGTACGGTCAAATGGCGAGAGGTCTGGCCACTTTCCCGATGGGGTGGGTTCCCCTGACCGTTACGTCCCCCGGTTGACTGCAAAATCGGAATCTTAGCACCTAGATACGGCACTTCCTCGAAAACTCGAAGAGGTAGGGAGATAATATGGCAAAACCGAGCACACAGCACAAATTGGACCGGGTGCGTCCGCCCCGCGTTCAGATTACCTATGATGTCGAGACCGGAGGCGCGATTGAAATTAAAGAACTGCCCTTCGTGGTCGGCGTCCTGGGAGACTTCACCGGGCAACCCGAACAACCGCTACCCAAGCTCAAAGAGCGCCGCTTTGTCGAGGTGACGCCCGACAACTTCGATTCCGTCCTGGAAAGCATGAAGCCGCATCTCTCGTTCGCGGTCGAAAACAAGCTGAGCGAAGATTCCAATGCCGGCCAGCTCAAGGTGGATCTGAGGTTCAAGAGCCTGGAAGACTTCGAGCCAGAGCAGGTGGCGCGGCAGGTGAAGCCTCTGAAGGAACTACTGGACCTGCGTACGCGACTCAACGATCTGAAGGGCACGCTGCAAACCAATGAGAAGCTGGACGAAGCCTTGCTCGACGCAGTAAGCAAGACCGATAAGCTTGACAAACTCAAGTCCGAGGTCGGAAAGGGAGAACCCAATGCCTGAGACGCAGAAAGTCGCTGGTGGTACGGCCGTTGTAGAGCAGGCCGCGGAGTCGAGTATTCTCGACCAGATTGTTGAACAGGGTCGGTTTGGAGACCCGAGCGCGCGCGAGCGGGGCAAAGGCCTGATCAAGGAATTCGTCGCGCAGGTGCTTGAAGGGTCGATGACGCTGGGCCGCGATGCCGACCAAATGATCTCCGCCCGGGTTGCGCAAATCGACCATCTGATTTCGCTCCAGCTGAACGAGGTCTTGCACCACGCCCAGTTCCAGAAACTGGAATCAAGCTGGCGCGGACTCAAGTATCTGCTGGAGCAGTCGGAAACCGGCACCCAACTGAAGATTCGCGTTCTGAATGTGTCGAAGAAGGACTTGCTGCGCGATCTGCAGCGAGCTCCGGAATTCGATCAGAGCGCGATGTTCAAGAAAGTCTACGAGGAAGAGTACGGTATTTTTGGCGGCGAGCCGTTCGGCGCCCTGGTAGGCGATTATGAATTCAGCAAACATCCCGAAGACTTGGAATTGCTGGAGAAGGTCTCTCAGGTCGCGTCAGCCGCCCACGCTCCGTTCCTTTCGGCAGCCTCGTCGGAATTGTTGAATATGGAGAGCTTCACCAACCTGGACCAGCCTCGGGACATCGGCAAGATCTTCGACAGTACCGAGTACGCCAAGTGGAAGGGCTTCCGTGAGAGCGAGGACTCGAAGTATGTCTGCCTGACCTGCCCGCGCGTCCTGATGCGCCTGCCATATGGCCGGGACACGGCGCCTGTGGAGGGCTTCAATTTCGAAGAGGGAGTGGATGGAACGGATCACTCCAAGTACCTCTGGGGCAACTCCGCCTATGCGCTCGCGTCCAAAATGACGCAGGCCTTTGCCACCTACGGGTGGTGCGTAGCCATCCGCGGCGTAGAGGGCGGCGGTCTGGTGGATGGGCTTCCTTCCCACACCTTCCGTACGGACGAGGGCGATGTAGCGCTGAAGTGCCCGACCGAGATTGCCATCACCGACCGCCGGGAAAAAGAACTGGCGGATCAGGGACTGGTTTCGCTGGTGCATTGCAAGGGCACGGACAAGGCTGCATTCTTCAGCATCCAGTCGTGCAACAAGCCGAAGCTCTACGACAGCGATGCGGCCACGGCGAACGCACGGATTTCGGCGCAATTGCCCTACATGATGGCCACCTGCCGGTTCGCGCATTATCTCAAGGCGATGATGCGAGACAAGATCGGCGGCTTTATGTCGAAGGACGAATGCTGGCGGTTCCTGAATCGCTGGATCGGCCAATATGTGACGCAGGACGACAAGGCCAATCAGACAACCAAGGCCAAGTTCCCCTTGCGCGAAGCTCGTGTGGATGTGGAAGAAGTGAAGGGCAAACCCGGTGTCTACCGTGCAATTGCCTATCTTCGACCTCATTTTCAGCTCGATGAACTCAGTGTGTCGCTCCGGCTGGTGGCGGAGTTGCCGGCTGCTGCGAAGTCCTAACCCGCTGTACCTTGGTCGGAGCTTCAAACAAGGCCCTCAGGGGTCCTTGAATTTCAATTGTGTGATCAGGAGGAATTGCTATGGCAAGTGATGCGTATCTTTTGATAGACGGAGTAAAGGGGGAATCCCAGGCGCAAGGGATGACCGACAACATTGAGCTGGACAGTTTTTCGTTTGGCGCTTCGAACCCCGCTGACGTTGGCGGAAAGGGCCTCTCTGCTGGAAAGTGCTCGTTATCTGACTTCAGCTTCACCTGCGCGGTGGACCAGGCAAGCTATCAGATTTTGAAATCCCTGTACACCGGCCAGCATATTCCCAAGTCCACCTTCAGCCTTCGCAAGTCAACGGGTGCGGCGACGCCTTACGTCTATCTGAAGGTCCTGATGACCAATTGCTACATCACGAGTAACAGCATGGGCGGAGGGTCACAAGGAGTGCCCTCCCAGAGTGTGAGTATTGCGTACGAGCAGATAGAATTTGAGTACTACACGCAGGACACGTCGAGTGGTGCGGTTACGCTTGCTGGGAACGCAACTTACAACATTGGCAAAGTGCAACAGACATAGCTCTAACGGCGACCGAACGTTGGTTCGAAACTGGAGGCATCTCCGTGGCCGGGAATCCGGCTGGAGGAGGTGCCTCCACGCTCTACAGCAACTTCCGGCCCGAAGTGTATCCGTCTCTCGCGAGCGCGTCGGAGTTGTTTGCAAATTCCATTTCATATCGTTGGTGCGCGATGAATCCACAAGAGCTGTATCGAGCAGGCCGGCTAACGGATGCCATCAAGGCTTTGAGCGCGGAATTGCGGGACAATCCGACCGACATCCGCCGCCGCACTTTTCTGTTCGAACTTCTCTGCTTCGCGGGCGAATACGAGCGCGCGGACAAGCAACTGGAAGTATTGGCGCAGGCTGGACCCTCCAGCGAAATGGGCGTTTTGCTCTATCGTAGCGCCTTGTACGCCGAGCGCCAGCGCCACGATTTGTTCGAACGAGGAGAATTTCCGGAGGAAAAGGATGACGCAGAGCCCGCTCGCGGTGGCGTGGCGAACGGCAATCCCTTTGCTTCCTTCTCGGACGCCGACCCCAGAACTGGAGCCAGGCTCGAGATTTTTGCCGCGGGGAGTTATCTGCTGCTACCGTTGGAGCACGTTGCGTCGATCCAGATCCCGCCTCCGCAGCGGCTCCGAGATCTTTTGTGGACCCCGGCCGCAGTGCGCACGACGCCGTCGTTCAAGGGAACGGAACTGGGAGAAGTGTTGATTCCCGTACTGTCTCCATTCTCGTGGCGGCATCCAGACGAGGCCGTGCGGCTAGGGCGAATGACCGTCTGGGAGAAGCCCGAGGGTTATGATTATCAAGTTCCGTTCGGCCAAAAGATGTGGCTGGTTGACGAAGAGGAGATCCCATTTCTTGAACTGCGCGCGCTCGAGTTCAACCCAACCTCTGTGGCCGCCTGACCTATCATGCCTTTTCCCAACGATCTGCTGAACCCAATTGCGGGCCCCAATCCTAGTGGCGCCAACCTGCGCTACGACCCGGTCTACGACAAGATTAAGGAAGCGCGCCGCGAGGAAGACCAGCCGCCGCCGGGAATGACCGAGCGCGACCGCAAGGTTGCGGAGAACCCACTGGTGATCAAGCTCGTCACCGACCTGCTCACCAACAAGACCAAAGATCTACAACTCGCCGCCTGGATCACTGAGGCGTTGCTGAAGCAAAAGGGCTTTGGGGGACTCAAGGATGGTCTCGCGTTGTGCTACGGCTTTGTCGATAAGTTCTGGGATACGGTGTACCCGGAACTGGAAGACGGCGATGCCCAATCTCGCGGAGCGCCGTTGGGATTTGTCGGAACCAAGCTCGAGATCCCGCTAAAACTGGTCCCGGTAGTGGAGAAGGCTTCTTACGGCCTGCTGGATTACCAGCAGTCCCGAGAGGTCGGATACGAGGACCAGGCAAAGACCGACGAGGCCAAGAAGAAGCGGGCCGCGTTGGTCAAAGACGGTAAGCTTACTCCGGAGGCTTTCGATAAGGCTTTTGAAGAGACTCCGAAGAAGTTTTACGCGCAGGCCGAGCGGGATCTTGACGCCTGCTTGCAAACGCTCGCTCAGCTGAAAAAAACCTGTGACGAGAAGTTCGGGGACGATGGACCCGCATTTGGTCCACTGCAGTCTTCTCTGGAAGTGACGCGCCACCTCATCCACGGCTTTCTCCAGAAAAAGCGGGAGAAAGAACCCGACCCGGTGGAAGTGGTCGCGACCGCGGAGAATGGCGCCGAGGGAGGCGCTCAAGCGGAAGCTGCGGGTCCTGTGCGCACAGGCGTTCTGATTTCGGTCGAAACTTCGTCGGAACCGCCAGACCGCGTCGATGCGATTCGCAAGGTGGCAGAGGCGGCGGCATTTCTGCGGCGGCGTGAGCCCACCAGCCCTGCTTCGTATCTTATGTTGCGCGGGCTGCGTTGGGGAGAGTTGCGCTCGGCCATCGACCTGGCGGATCCTACGCAGCTCGAAGCCCCGCCCACCGACCTTCGCCGGCATCTGAAGCGGCTGCTGCTGGAAAAAAAATACGAACAGCTGTTGGAAGCGGCCGAGAGCGCAATGGCGCTGCCTTGCAGCCGCGCATGGCTTGATCTGCAACGCTTCGTGGTCGAAGCTTGCGACGGCCTTGGCGGAGACTACGCAGCGATTTCCCGCGCAATTCGTTCCGAACTGAAGGCGCTGATCACCGATATTCCGCAACTGCTTGACGCCACACTGATGGACGAGACACCGGCCGCCAATGCTGAGACACGCGCCTGGCTTGTTTCGTTGAGCCAAGGACCTTCCGAACAGCCCCCCGCGCAAGAACCGCCGCTTCGGGTTTCGGCAAGCTCCAACGGCCTGGGATCGAGGTGGCCGGGGCAACCGACAGATGCGTATGCATCCGCGCTGCAAGCCTTACGCGAAGGCCAGGAGCGGAAGGCGTTCGAAATCCTGCAGCAGGATATCGCACGCAAGCGCTCGGGAAGAGAGCGATTCCGCCGCCGGATGCAACTGGTGGAAATCTGTGCGTCTACGAACAAAGGCAACGTCGCTCAGCCCATCCTGGACGATCTGGCTGCGGCGATCGAAAACCACAAGCTGGATGACTGGGAGGATCCCGGCGTGGTCGCGAGCGCCTTGGCCACCATCATGAAGATGAGCACCAGGATCCAGGCCGACAAGGCTCAGCAGCAAAAACTTTTCGAGCGAATTTGCCGGCTTGACCCGGCGCAGGCGCTGGGAGACGGGAAGTAAGTCATGGCCAGGCGAGACGCCACTGGACCGGTCACGCTCTCGGTGCTGGACCGGCTCATCGATCGGGATCCAAAAACCCGTTCGGAGATCCCGTTCACTCGCGCCCAATCCTTGCGCGAACTGAAGCTGGCTTTGAAGCGCGATCTGGAATGGCTGCTCAATACACGAAAGACGATCGATCCTTCTCCTGACTCGGCACGTGAGACCGTGCGCTCCGTCTACCACTACGGATTTGCGGATATATCTTCCAAGTCGGTTCTTTCGACCCGGGACCATGGCGATTTGGTGCGAGAGATGGAACTGGCCATCGCCGTTTTCGAACCAAGGTTGAAGCGTGCCAGAGTACGGATGGAGCTGCAGGAAGGCAGTTATCGAGCTTTGAACTTTGTGATCGAAGGCCTGCTGTGCATGGACCCTGCGCCTGAGCCTGTGCGTTTCGACACGGTTCTGGAACTGGGCAAGGGCGAGTACGAAATCAAGGGAGCCGATCTTGCGCAATGAGCTGAGAAATTATTACGAGAGCGAGCTCACATTCCTGCGCCAGACCGGCGCGGAGTTCGCCGACAAATATCCCAAGATTGCCTCGCGCCTGCTGCTGGAGCCGGATCGCTGCGAAGATCCACACGTGGAGCGGATGCTGGAGGCTTTTGCCCTACTGGCCGCCCGCGTTCACCTGCGCATCGACGACGACTTTCCCCAGATTACCGAGGCGCTGCTCAATATCCTATACCCACACTATTTGCGGCCCGTGCCCTCGATGTCGGTGGCGCAATTTCACACCGATGCAGAGCAAGGCAAGCTCACCAGCAGCCTCAATATTCCGAAGGGAACCGTTCTCTATTCGCGTCCAGTGGAGGGCGTGCCGTGCAAGTTCCGGACCTCCTACGACGTGACGTTGTGGCCCTTCAAGGTTTCACAGGCGCAATGGATGACGCCCGACCGCATTCGCCCTGCATTGCGCGCGTCGGAGGCGGCTGTCCTGCGAGTCGAACTCGAATGCTTCCCTGACGTTTCCTTTGAAAAGCTCGACTTGGAGACGCTGCCCTTTTATCTGAACGGCGAGAGTGCCGTCGTGCACGGGCTGTACGAATTGCTGTGCAGAAATTGTGTCCGGATTCTGGTGCGCGATCCCGCCAACCCAAAAGCGCCTGTGCGCGAACTTCCCGTACGGAATCTTCAGCCGATGGGTTTTGGAGCAGCGGAAGATGTGCTGCCGTATCCCAGACGCTCTTTCGTGGGATACCGGCTGCTACAGGAGTACTTCGCGTTTCCAGAAAAGTTCTTCTTCATGAGTCTCAAAGGACTCTCGGAGTTGCAACGGGCCGGACTTAAGTCGAAGGCCGAGATCTTGTTCCTGATCTCGTCCTTTGAACAGGACGGCCGCCATCAGCGTCTGGAAGTCGCAGTCAACGCCAAGACGCTTCGCTTGGGATGCACTCCGATCATCAACTTATTTGCGCAGACCGCCGAACCGATCCTGGTCGATCAGACGCGCTACCAGTATCCCATCGTGCCCGATGCGCGACGCCGGCAAACCATGGAAATCTATTCTGTGGACGAGGTCGTCAGCACCGACGCGGAAACTCATGAGACGGTGACTTATCATCCGCTCTATTCGGAGCGGCACGTGGTACAGGGGACCACTCCAGCATATTGGTACGTTAGCCGCTCGGTCTCCACTCGCAAGGGCGATGAAGGAACGGATGTTTTTCTGTCTCTGGTCGATCTTTCGGCTCGCCCGATGCAACTCGACTATGACACCGTGACGGTGCGATGCAACTGCACCAACCGCGATCTGGTTACGCGCTTGCCTTTCGGCAGCGAGAACGGCGACTTCGAAATGACCGGGGCGGCGGCGATCAAGCGCATCGTCGCGCTCCACAAGCCCACCCGGACGCTGCGCCCCCCCCTGGACGGGAAGACTTTGTGGTCGCTGATCTCTCAGCTCTCGCTGAACTATCTTTCCATTGTGGATGACGGCAAAGAGGCGCTGCAGAAGATTCTTGAGCTCTACGATTTTTCCGATTCGCCGGAGACCAAGAAACAGATCAGCGGAATCACAGCGGTCGACGCGCGGCGGCATTTTACTCGTGTGATCTCCGAACATGGGATCGGTTTCGCGCGAGGCACGCGGGTGGAGATCGAATTCGATGAAGAGCAGTTCAGCGGGGGCGGAGCTTACCTGTTCGCGAGCGTGCTTGAAAAATTCCTGGGTCTCTATGTGTCGATGAATAGTTTCAGCCAATTGGTGGCGAGAAGCCGTCAGCGAAAGGAGCCGTTAGAAGAGTGGGCACCGAGGGCGGGACAATCCATTCTGATCTAGCCGCTTCCGAAGTCGGCGAGAAGCTCCGTCGCGAGCCATTCTCATTTGACTTCTTCCAGGCCGTGCGTCTGCTCGAAAGGTTTCTGCCGGAGCGGACGTTGGTGGGACAGTTCGCCCACCCGGAAACCGAGGTTGCGCGGTTCGGAGTTCATCCCTCGCTGGCGTTCCCAGCCAGCCAGATCCAGACAATGGAATGCCCCGACAATGGTCCGGTGGGGATGATCGTGAACTTCATGGGATTGACCGGGCCAGAGGGAGTTCTTCCCAATCCCTACACGTCGCTGATCATCGAAAGGTTGCGAGCTTCGGACTCCTCGCCGCGAGACTTCCTGGATATTTTCAATCACCGGATGATCTCGCTCTTCTACCGCGCCTGGAGAAAGTACCGCTTCGATGTTGCCTACGAGCAGGGCGAACGCGACCTTTTTTCCCGTCATCTGCTGAGCTTGCTGGGACTGGGCAGCGAGGGCTTACGTGACCGCCAGGCGGTATCCGACGACACCCTGATTTACTATTCGGGGCTGCTTGCGCAGCGCCCGCGCTCGGCCCAGGCTTTGCAGCAGATTCTCGCCGACTATTTTGAGGTGCCGGTCGAGATCGAGCAGTTTGCGGGCGCCTGGTATCGCCTTGATCCTGAGACACAGTGCCGCTTGTCGGAAGGAAGCAGCGATAGTGGAGAGCTCGGGTTCGGCGCCGTGGTCGGCGACGAAGTGTGGAACCAGCAGTCCAAAGTGCGCATCGTCCTGGGTCCATTGTCGCTGGAACGCTATGTGGATTTCCTGCCAGACGGGCAATCGTGGGAGCCGCTGCAGGCATGGGTGCGATTTTTTTCGAACGACGAATGGGATTTTGAAGTGAAGCTAATCCTCGAACGCGAGCAGGTTCCGGCTTGCACTTTGGGCGCGGAAGGGGCATCGGGCCCGCAATTAGGCTGGGTGTCGTGGGTGAAGTCGGCGCCCTTCGGCCGGGATCCGGATGATACGGTGCTCGCGCTTGACACAGCACAAGGGGGACAACATGAATCTGAAGTCGCTGATCGGCAAACTTAACGATTCGACCCGCGGCGCACTGGAGGCTGCGGCAGGACTCTGCCTGGCGCGCACGCACTATGACATTGAGGTGGAGCACTATCTGACCAAGTTGCTCGACTCGACCGACAACGACGTAGCCGCGATCTTCAAACACTTCGAGGTCGATACTTCAAGGCTATCCGGGGAACTGGCGCGGGCTCTGGACAAGCTGAAGGCGGGCAACGCGCGGACACCCGCGCTCAGCCCAACGCTCATGCGGATGCTCATTGAAGCCTGGACTATCGGTTCGATCGACTACAACGCCGGACAGGTGCGAACTGGCTTCACCATTCTTGCCTTGGCGACGAATGACGAATTGGTCCGGCTCATGCGCGATATCAGCCGTGAGTTCCAGAAGATCCAGCCGGACGCACTGCGCAAGGACTTTGCCTCGATTGTCAACAATTCGAGTGAACAGGCGCAGGCGGCCGTTGCTGCTGCGACTGCGGCACCGGGATCGCTGTCCGCCGGCGCACGTCCCGGCGGCAAAACTCCCAACCTCGACCAGTTCACAATTAATCTCACGGAGAAAGCAAAGACCGGCAAGCTCGATCCCGTGCTCGGACGCGACCTTGAAATTCGCCAGGTCGTCGACATTCTGATGAGACGCCGTCAGAATAATCCGATTCTTACCGGCGAGGCGGGAGTGGGGAAAACGGCTGTAGTGGAAGGTTTCGCCTTGCGTGTGGCCCAGGGGGATGTGCCTCCGCCGTTGCGCAATGTTACGGTGCGGACGCTGGACCTGGCGTTGCTACAAGCCGGAGCGGGCATTAAAGGTGAATTTGAGAACCGGTTGAAAGGCCTGATCGAGGAAGTGAAGGCCTCGCCGCTGCCCATCATTTTATTCATCGACGAGGCTCACACCATGATTGGGGCCGGCGGGCAAGCGGGCCAAGGGGATGCCGCGAACCTGCTGAAGCCGGCCTTGGCGCGCGGAGAGTTGCGCACCATCGCGGCCACGACCTGGTCGGAATACAAGAAATATTTCGAAAAGGATCCAGCGCTTGCCCGGCGTTTCCAGGTTGTGAAGGTGGAGGAGCCTATTGAGACGCAGTGTATGACCATGCTGCGTGGCATCGTTCCATCTCTGGAGAAGCACCATAAAGTCCGTATTCTGGATGAGGGATTAACGGCTGCGGTGCATCTCTCGCATCGTTATCTCGCAGGTCGCCAGTTGCCCGACAAAGCCGTCAGTGTGCTCGATACCGCTTGTGCTCGGCTGGCACTGGGGCAGAGCGCCACTCCACCGGCCATTGAGGACAGCGTTCGCCAGATCGACGACCTCGCGGTTCAGCAGCGCATTCTGGAACGCGAGTCGGCAGTCGGCACAGACCATCGTGAGAGGCTCGAGGAGATTGCCACCAAGAGCGCAGAAATCGAATCTCGACTGGCTGGATTGCGCACGCGTTTTGAAAAGGAGCGCGATCTGGTGACGACGATCCGCGACCTACGTTCGCAACTCGAGAGCGCAGCGGCTTCTCGCAACGGCAACGCGGGAGCCGCGCTGTCTGCGGGTAGCGGTTCGGAAATACCCGGAGTCGCTGCCGGTGCGGGCGCACCTGCTGCAGACGCAACCGCTCCGGCGGCCGTAGCTTCATCCGCTACAGCCACGGCAGTCGAAGAAGCTCCCAAGACTCTGGACGTGGCTGCCGTGCGCGCGCAACTCGCCCAGGCCGAGGCTGATCTCGCGGCGCTGCAAGGCGAATCGCCGATGATTCGTGTCGCCGTGGATGCTCAGATTGTCGGCGAAGTGATATCCGCATGGACCGGAATTCCCGTCGGAAAAATGATGAAGGACGAAATCTCCACCGTCCTTTCTCTCCCGTCATTCCTGGGCCAGCGCGTAATCGGACAGCTCCACGCATTGGAAGTCATCAGCCAGCGAATCTCTACTTCGCGCGCTCGTCTTGATGATCCCAACAAGCCCATCGGCGTGTTCATGTTGGTGGGGCCCAGCGGAGTCGGCAAGACGGAAACCGCGCTGGCGCTCTCGGATCTGCTTTACGGCGGGGAACGCAACCTGATCACAATTAACATGTCTGAATTCCAGGAAGGGCATACCGTATCGACATTGAAGGGGTCGCCTCCGGGATATGTCGGCTACGGCGAGGGCGGCGTGCTCACGGAGGCAGTCAGGCGCCGGCCTTATGCGGTGGTGCTGCTCGACGAAGTCGAGAAAGCACATCCGGACGTGCTGGAGCTTTTCTACCAGGTCTTCGACAAGGGAAAGATGGAAGACGGTGAAGGCCGGGAGATCGACTTCAAGAACACCATCATCATCCTCACCACCAATGCGGGCACCGACACGATGGCGAAACTGTGCGCGGACCCGGAAACAATGCCCGGGCCAGAAGGTCTGGTGAAGGCGCTCAAGCCGGAACTCAACAAGATCTTCAAGCCCGCATTTCTCGGACGAATGGTCATCATTCCGTACCTGCCCATTCGCGACGAGAATATGAAGCAGATCATCAAGCTGAAGCTGGGCAAGATCCAGCGCCGCATCCAGGAAAATCACAAGATTGAACTCCTTTACGACGCCGCTGTGGTCGATGAAGTGGCGCGGCGGTGCACCGAGGTGGAGAGTGGCGCTCGTAACGTGGACAACATTCTGACCAACACGATGCTGCCTGAAATTTCGCGACAGTTGTTGGGACGCATGGCGGCGAATGAACCCATGGAGCGAATTCACGTCGGCATCGGCAGCGATGGAGCATTTGTATATCAGTAAAGACCAGGCGACCGTGAGGTCTGATGCCGTGCAAGCGGGCCGCCGTCTTGCGCGCTTGGTAAGAACGAGGGAAGGACAGCTACGTGCCAGACGAAAGCTACAGTCAAGATCACCGGCTGATTGCCGTGGACACTCCTCTGGGGAAGGATGTGCTCCTGTTGCAGGAGTTGACGGGGTACGAAGGCGTCTCGCGTCTGTTCAGCTACGAACTGGATCTTCTGGCCTTCGAGAACGATTCCATCGCCTTTAAGGACATTGTCGGGAAGAAAATTTCGATCACTCTTCATCTTCCGGATGGCACACCGCGTTACATCAGCGGGTACGTCAGCCGTTTTACCCAGGGAGAAACCGACGACCGGTTATTCACGCACTACCACGCCCAGGTGGTGCCCTGGCTCTGGTTTCTGACTCGCCAGGCCGACTGTCGCATTTTCCAGAACCTGGCAGTGCCCGACATCATCAGCCAGGTGTTCAACCTCTTCGACTTCAAGGATTTTCGGCTCAGCCTGAAGGGCAGTTATCCCCAACTTGAATATTGCGTGCAGTATCGCGAGACCTCGTTCAACTTCGTCTCGCGTCTCATGGAAGAGTTCGGCATCTTCTACTATTTCGATCATTCGACGAAGGGGAAGCACACCATGGTGCTGGCCGACCAGTCCAGCACGCTTCCGGTCTGCCCCAGTTCTCCCGTGAGCTATGACACAGAGGTTGGGGGACTCGACGATCCCGAGGTGATCAACAACTGGCACGTCGGGCAGGAAGTACGCACTGGAAAGTGCACCGTCACGGACTACAACTTCACGACTCCCTCCACCAGTTTGCTGGCCAACGATCCAACTGTGGTGGATCTCGCGGCCAGTCAACCGCTGGAGCTTTTTGACTACCCCGGACTGCACACCACCAAAGATCAAGGCGACACGGTAGCCAAGGTGCGCATGCAGGAAGAGGAAGCGGGTTACATGGTAGTGTCGGCTGCGGGCAACTGCCGCGGACTGATGTCCGGCTACTCATTTGAGTTGAAGAATCACTATCGTGCAGACCAGAACATAAATCACGTGGTCACCGAGGTGCGGCACTTTGCTTCGGCGGGACAGAGTTACACGACCGCGGGCACGCACGGCGGAGAGACCTACTCCAACAATCTCACCTGCATCCCAGCCTCAGTTACTTACCGGCCCGCGCGAGTGACTCCGAAGCCTTTCGTGCAGGGTCCCCAGCCTGCCCTGGTGGTCGGCAAATCGGGCGAGGAAATCTGGGTGGATAAATACGGGCGGGTCATCGTGCAGTTTTATTGGGACCGGCTCGGGAAGAAGAACGAAAACAGTTCTTGCTGGATTCGCACCTCTCAACCTTGGGCCGGGGGAAACTGGGGGGCGATGTGGATTCCGCGCATCGGTCAGGAAGTGCTGGTCAGTTTTTTGGAAGGAGATCCCGACCGGCCCGTGATTACGGGGCGCGTCTACAACGCCGACCAGATGCCTCCGTACACTCTACCCGATTACCAGACGCGCAGTACTTTCATGTCGCGCAGTTCCAAGGGCGGTGGAGCTTCGAACTATAACGAACTGCGCTTTGAAGATCTGAAGGGCAAGGAACAGATCTTCATGAATGCGGAAAAGGATATGGACCTACGCGTCGAAAACGATTCGCGCGAATTTATCGGAGCCAATCGCCATCTGGTCGTGACCGCGAACCAGACAGAGCAAGTCCAGGCTGACAAGCACTTGCATGTCCAGGGAAATCACTTCGAGAAGATCGACAGCAACATGTCGTTGCAAGTCGGCGGGAATCAGATGGAGAGTGTCACCGGCAACAAGTCCCTCTCGGTGACCGGCAACCAAAGCGAGAGCGTGACCGGCAATGTCTCGTTAGCGGTGACGGGGAACCAAGATGTAACCAACATGGCGTATGCGATGAAAAGCAATACCGCGATCCATCTCAATGCAGGCATGAGCGCGGTGATTGAAGCGGGAATGGAACTCACATTGAAAGCTGGCGCCAATTTCATCGATATCGGCCCAGCAGGGATTTTCATCTCCGGAACGCCGATGGTGTTCATCAACAGCGGCGGCGCCGCCGGAAGCGCTCCGGACGCGAGTCCGCAATCGCCCGATTCGCCGACCGCCCCGAAAGACCCGGATACCGCCGACGATGGGAGCAAGGGAACGAAGCTGAGCTAAGAGCCGCAGTTGAATCTGAAATTCTGATTCTCAGAATCACTTCGGAAGAACGGTTAGAAGCTTCGGGCGCGACAATCAGGGCGATTCGCAAGTCCCCACGGAGTCCGTGTCGTAGCTCGATCGCGTCTGGAAAAGTGGAATAGACGAACCGGTGCAAGCCCCAAAGCGGCAATAGAATGCAGCCCACGGCGCAAGCCGCGGGTGGTAAGTGGAGAATGAGCGAGCCCCGGAGGGGCGGAAGAGAAGCTATGACACAGACTCCCCCGGGACGGAATCAGTTCGTATTCTGATCTTACTCTGGAGAATGTTGTATGGCGTGGGAAACCTTCCGATCGAACGACGGAGTTTATCTCATTGACTGGACTGGCCTGACCCGTATTCTTCGATCCTGCAAGCGGGCGGCGGCGATGAAAGACTATTCCGAAGTGGTGATCTCGGAAAAGCACTGGGTTGGACCCGACTTGTGGTCCGTGGAGGTGAACTGGGACAAGGTGAACCTGGAGACGACGACCCAGACAGAACTCGAGTTGAGGAAATTTAACGATTCCGCCAAGAACTCCATGCAGAGGGAACTGAACAGGCTTGTCTCGATGATGGAAGATGCCGACGACGATCGCGACACTTTCCACGATCGCATGGCGGACGCGCAACACGGGACCATGGAGAATATTGAAAGCTCCGTTCACAAGGGCGAGATCGGGCTCGAAATTGCCACTGCCGTCCGCGATACCTCGGCGGAAATCGAGATGGTCGGAGCGACCTATCTGAGCGGTGGCGCCGCGGTCGCCGTCCTGGGAACGGGTTCGGCGATGAAAGGAGCATTTGTCTATCAGGACACTGGAAAAGCCGGAAAGGCTGTGGCCACTTTCGGCACCAATTTGGTTCTTGGCTTGGCCGACCTCAAAGTCGGTGCAGCTTTAAAGGGGATGAGTTCGGCATCGGAAAGAATCGGCATGGCCATAGTCTGGGCAAAGGCCAAAGCCACCCTTGATGTTCCGAAGAGCCTGATCGAGGGGAAGACTATGAGGCAGGCTGTGTCTGGGGGAGGAGTCAAGCTGGTAGCATCCACGCCAGCGACGGCCGGGCTGGAATATCTGAAAGGGGTTCTTGGTGAGGGGGAAGCATGGGCGATTCCGGTCGAAGTTGCTCTCAATATCATGCAGGACAAAGCCGGAGAGGCAATGTCGGAATCGGGCGAGAAGGGGGAAAGGCCAGAAACCAAGGGACCGCCTGCGCATCTGCCTCATCCGCACCCCAATCATCGCTTGCTCGATGCGGTGGTATACGATCGATCCATTATTGAACAGACTGCGGTGCAGCAGATTGGTTCCTAGCGGCTATCTTACGGTACCATCACCGTCATTTCGCCCGGCATGACGAAGCTGATGACGCCGGCCCACATGCACATGTTCGTCGAGGTATTGTCGAGCGTGGGCATGTTACCCAGCATCACCGTTGGAGCACCGGGAACCCAAGGCGCGACTGTGGCGGGAATGCAGGGCATGGGAGTGAGGACGCCCATCGCGGCGGCGGTCGCGGCGGCAACCATCGGATTTGCGGGCGACATGCACATGCCGAACGGCATGATATTCACCAGTGGAATGTAGTCCATGATGTTCGCGTCGGGAACTTCGTCGGTCATGACTCGATTGGTGGGCAGAACCACGAGCGAACTCGGCGCCATCCCCATGGTGCACATCATGGTCGCTCCCATGCAAACTTGCATCGGCATATGAGAACCCCCAGCCGGTTGGCTGCAGGGCATTTTAGCAAAGCGGGAATCAAATGCAACTGCGGATAGGCGATGCAATCTTCGCCTTCGTCTTAAAGGGCCAACTGGAATCTGGGAATCTTCGACTGGAAGGATTCATCCAGCAGTCGTTTCAAAGTTCGCGGTTTCTCACCCCTAGACAGGGGTGCGTCTGCCGCAATGTGGGGCGTGTTCTTGCCATTGACCAGTTCAAAGTGCATGGCATCCTTCGAAGTCTCGTACTGTTCTCCCCATTGGAGATCTAATTCACCAACCAGCGCAGCGGCGAGATACAGGGGTATGCCCATGACACCCTGCTTCTCCCATGTGTTGATGTAACCGATATCAAAATTTTCGTAGAGGACTTGAATGCGCGAGAGGTCCGGATCATTCGCTATTTCAGCCAGAGCGGCTTCAATCTCCTCGAAAGCGTCCTCTTCGGGACTATCCTCGCGGACGGGCTCGGAACTAGGGTCAGCCTCACTCCGGACGGGGATTGGTTTTTTGTTTTGCCGTTGCTGATACAACCGATTCCTAGCTGCTTCAGCATTCTTAAACCGATCTTTAAGAGTCGTGTTCGACTTAACATTCTTGATTCCGAGTTGTTTCTCGGCAATTTCAACCTGTGCCATTATCTGTCGATATCGCGGCAGGTTGGTTTGCAGCCACGCTTTTACTGCATCGGATGCCGGAATCGCCCGATTACGCACCTCCATAATATCGTCCGCCGTGTACTTCGCGTGACCTCGCTCCCGCTCGCTTAGGATTGGCTTTCCGAAGTCAAAGGCAGCGCCACCCTGACGGGCAACCCAGTTGAAAACCTCGATCACTGCAGGGCCAACGACATGAGGATTCCCCAGCGCGTTCACGTCGATGGCGCATCCGAATGCGTGATTGCTCAAGACGTTTTTTCCTTTGACCTCGCGAATCTGGAGACCGTTGACGCTCTCGATGCCCTTGGCAGTCTGTTCCGCCAGGCCAGCCGACCACCCATTGAGTACTCCGGGAGTTTTGTCGAGAATCTCCTTTAGATCCGAGTGGATCCAAGTCTTAAGCTTAGGCTTGCCCAACAAAGAGTATTCAACCTGCTGGGATAGAAAATCGGCAGGGTCCGTGTAGCCATAGGAGTAATACAGAGGCCGGATCTTGTATTGATACTCGTCACTGTCCGTCACAGGGCCGGGGTACTTGTTTGCGGGGACCTCTGCATTGCCTTGAACCTGTTTCTTGAACGTGTCCTCCCAATGGCCTTTCGATATCCTCTGCATGTCGTCGTCGATGATCCAATCGAATCTGAGACTCTCGTCATCAACAACTGTCTTGGTCCAACCCTCCTCATCAAAGTCGCCGGTCGGAGCCAGAACGGCGAGTTCACCGTCACCGAGGATCTTGCCGAGCGCCTCCGTCTGGCGCATCCAGAGATACTTCCTACGCAGGGTTTGGAGGTCCCCGTTTCTTGCCCCTCTCCTGAGAGCTTCTTGTACGGTGCTGCGAAAAAGCGTGTGCAGACTCTCTTTCAACAGTGATTCATCAATGCTGAGAGACCCCAGGCCTAGGCTTCGTGGGTGTGTCATGGTGCTGAGGGGCAGCGTACCCGTGTCGATCGGAGGTGAGCATCCCTTTCCTGTTGCACCTGGTTTGCAGCCAGCCATAAGGCGGCAAGTGTCGCGCTGTTTGCCGCGAAAATCAAGGCTCTTTTTCACTCCGTCATGGCTTCTTGGCCGGTCGGACTGAGGCCCTTCAAATCGGTTTGCGCGTTACGGATGTAGCGCGTCTGTTCCGTCGGAGATTGGTCCCGCGGCGACGTTCCAGAAATAGCCCCTTTTGACTCAACAGCTTCCAGTTAAGGGGAATCCCTACCGTTAACCCCGGAAGAACCTTAGTAACCTTGCCGTTAGCCGCTGCATCTTACACTATTGATGAAGAGATACACAGAATGAGCACCTTCTTAAGGGAGTGGTATGGCTAAAGCCAAGTTAACTTCGGGCATGTGGCGGATTGATCCGCAGAAGTGGTCGCGTGTGATTGATCGTTGTGGGCAGCCGGTGGCGTCCGTGGAAGCGGACGCGGATTCCAATACAAACGCCAGCCTGATTGCGGCTGCGCCGGACATGTTCGAGCTGCTGGAGACGCTGGAGAACGATGCCTCCATTCCGGAGGCCGTGCATGAAGAGATTCAGTTGGTTCTTCGCCGCGCCCGCGGCGATTTTGGTTTCGCGGTTTTTTCCCGAAGCGTGGCCCGACACCTGCGCTCCAGAACGCAGGAATGGTTGACGTTCATGGAAGGCCTGTGGAAGTCTGACGGCGGCTCGAAATAATACCCTCCCCGTGTGCTCGACCCGTTCCCGGTCTTCATTCTTCCGGTGCGCGAAAACCGACCTCGCTGTTCCCCTGCCGCTGTTTCCTGCCCTGATTTGCCCTTTGCTTCCTGGCTCAGGAATTGTTATTGTGGGCAGCCGTGTTGAAAACGGCCTGAGACGCGCTCTCCGGCCAGCCTCAGCCGGCCGGGCCACGATCCTATGAAGCAGCTAAAACCAGTTCTCTGGACCAAGGGCACGTTCCTGACTCCGCAGCATCTCCAGGTCCAGGATCGGTTCATCGAGGATGCGCTCAATTTCCGCCTGCAGGCGCTCAAGTTTTGTCCGTGGGGCTTCCGCGACCTGGCAATCAATGCGGAACTGCTGGCCGAGGGGCAGTTTGCGGTGACGCGCGCCACCGGCATTTTTCCCGATGGTCTGCTATTCGAGATTCCAGAAGCCGATCCGCCCCCGCCGTCGAAGTCTCTGGAGGAATTTTTCGAGCCTGGGACGAAGAGTCTGGATGTTTACCTGGCGATTCCCGACTACCGACAACGTGGCCTGAACGTCTCCACCGGCAAAGACGGAGGCACTCGCTACCTGGCGGAAGTTACCGCTTTTCGCGACGAGAACACCGGCGCCAGCGAGAAGCCCATCCAGGTCGCGCGAAAGAATATGCGCCTGCTGGCGGACTCGGAAAACCGCGAAGGTTCTTCCGTGTTGCGGATCGCCAATGTGGAACGGACCCCCGCGGGCACGTTTCAGCTCAATCCCCGCTTCATTCCGCCGCTCATCGAGATCGGTGCGAGCGAGTACCTGGTGGGATTGCTGCGGGGTTTAGTCGAACTGCTCTCCGCCCGCAGCACGCAGCTTTCGGCTGGCCGGCGACAAAAGAATCAAAGCCTGGCGGATTTTACCGCCTCTGACATCGCCAACTTCTGGCTGCTTTATACCGTGAACTCCAACTTTCCAGTATTCTCCCATCTCTACGAAAGCAAGATGGGCCACCCCGAGGAACTGTACGCCGCGATGGTTGGGCTCGCCGGATCGCTCACCACGTTTTCTCAAAAGATGCGGCCGCGCGATCTGCCGCTCTACGTGCATGATTCCCTGGGGCCGATTTTTTCCGAACTGGATGAGAAGCTGCGCTCGCTGCTGGAAACCGTCGTCCCAACCAATCTGGTGTCACTGCCGCTGAAGCTAGTGCAGAATTCCATCTATGCCACCGCCATCGACCACGACAAGTATCTTCAGAACACGCGCATGTATTTGGCGGTGAGCGCGGAAACTACCGAAGAGAACATCATTCAGAAAGTGCCGCAGCTGGTGAAGGTTTGCTCCGCGACTCACATCGATCATCTGGTGAGGCAGGCCTTGCCTGGAATTCAGCTTCGGCACCTGACGAGTCCACCAAATGCGATCCCGGTAAAACTCAAGTATCAATACTTCGCTCTGAACCAGTCCGGGCCGGCATGGGAAGCCGTGAACCGCGCCCGCAACTTCGCGGCTTACGTTCCTGGAGAGCTCGCGAATCCCACGCTTGAACTGCTCATCCTTCTGCCGCAGTCGAACTGAATTGCATTCCATCCCGCTCCGCTCAGTGCTTTAGCGCGAAGTAAAGCACCAGCAAAACTGCAATAAAGAAAAGCACCGTGAGGGTTAGGATAAGCGGCCAGTACGAGACGGGCGGCTCCGGAATTGTCACTTTAGGCGGTTTCGGCGCTGGGGGAACAGCAATCTTAGGCATCGCCGGCGCCGCTGGCATAGGGGGAGGAGCTATCGCTGGAAGAGACGGCAGGGAAGCCGCGGGAAAGGCGGGTGCAGCCGGGGATGCTTGCTTTTGTGCGCCTGCAGGGCCCGCCGAAGGTCTTACAGATATGATTTGCGTGTACGGGCTCGGACCGCTTGGGGGCACCGGCTGGCTGGGAACCGGTTCGCTGGCGGGACGATTGAATGCGTTCGTGGCCCCGTCAGGAGAAACAACCGGCGGCGTCAGGGGATGCACCTCTTTCGCCGGAGTCGGAAGCGGAGGAACGCTGAAAATCGGCGGCGTCGGAAGTGGGACAATTGGTGGTGTTGGAGTCGCAAACGACACAGGTTGTGGCGGGACGAACGGCTCCTTTGGAGGCGGGGGAAAGGCAGCCGAGTCGTCCATGACCGGTCGTGGCAATCCACCCGAGGGCGGCGCTCCAGCCGTGCCAGATGTCCGCGACGCAACCCCGGGGCTGTTGAACCATCCTGTGAATCCTGTGCCCGCAGGTTCATTGCCAGCCACGCCGGCCGCCGGTGAAAGCTCTTCCGGGCGGGGCGAGTTAAACATGGCTGTAAATTCCCCAATGGCTTTTCGCGGAGCCTCCACCGGCTGCGGCGAAACGGCTGGCATATCCGACGGCCCTTCCACGCGGAACGGTCCCTGAAAAAAATTCGTAAACTCGCCCGGTTTGGGGCTGTCGTTGATCGGCGGCGAATTTGTTTCGGAAGGAGAGTTCGGAGGCGCGAAGGCGGAACTGAACGAATTTGGTGAACTGCCGATATTCGGTTCAGCTTTCGCTGGAACTGAAATGCGTGGAGGAACAGCATCCCAATCAGAAGCGGAACGAACTGGGGAGCCGTCCGCTACGGGCCTTTGAGGCTGGTCTGTTTCTTTCGATGGCACGCTCGGGGTGTCCGGTTTCGCATTCCGGTCAGGCTCCTGGAATAACGGAGTCACGGCACCCGGGACTCGCGGAGGTTCCCGGGACGTCAGGTTCGCGGTCGGAGCCTCGCTCGCCGCAGTGGGTTTGACGAGGGGCGCTGGCATCTCTTGCGTAGCGCGTCCTTGAGCTTTGTATAGCTGTATCCAATTGGCCAGCGCGGCTTCGTCTGGCATTTTAGTGACGAGGTAGGCGTACAGGGTTCCGCTGTAGCGGCCAGTCTCCAGCACCAGCCCAGCGGGTTCTGGGGCGACATTCCGAAACGCCTCGAGAACCCATTGCACCGTTGGCTGATTCGGCTTTTGTGCTTCGCATTCCAAAATATGCACCAGTACGCGCTGACCTCTGACTTTGTCATTCGCGACAAAAGTCTCCACCCCACCGGTGGTGAGCGACTCCAGAAGCTCGTATTTTTCTCCAAATTTCATTCTTCGTTAGCAATCCCTTCAGAATCGACCGGCGAATGGGCTCTTTGACCCCAAAGAACCTACTCGCCTTGACGCAGGATTATACCGCGCAGCCGCCGGGGAATCGCGAAGAATGCAAACAGTTGGAAGGCGCAACAGAACTCCGGCGAGAAGTACGATCAAGATTGGTAGCACTGCTTGGGAGGCGGGTCGAGGGGATCCGCCGCCTGTGAGCAGTCGAACTAGGGCCCCGCCATGGCTAAGTGCAGCGTGTACATGGGAATGCACCATGTGTGCAAGTAGTTGAATGTGTCCTTTGGAAACATGGTTTTGCGGTTGGGTTCATTTTCCCAACGCGGCAGCGGCAGATATTCGAAACCGGGACGGGGACCGCCGGTGGTTTGGCCGCTGAGGTATTGCTTGCGCATGGGGACCGACCTTGAGATCGCGGCCCCTCCCGCCGGGTCCTGATTGCAGGCACGCTGGATGTTGAGGCCCTTGCCGCCAACCGCGATGAATTGATCGGCCTCGTAGATGCCACTGCTGAAGGTGACTAGCTCCACACGATTGATGCCAAACGCTCCGTCGGTTTGCCCCATGATGCTGGTGACCACGCCGGTGCCGATGTTGGACTGGGAGATAAAAGGGCCGAGTTCGCCATGTCCTCCACCTTTTGCGCGCACTGGCAGGAGAAGCGCGTAGTCCCTGGACGCTGCCATGAGTTGTGCGCCCCAGCGTCCCAGAACAAAACGGATATTTACGTCTTGGATCAGCGCCGGGGAGAGAGGGTCGGAGTATCCCAGATCACTGTAATACTTGTCATTCTGACCAAACCCGTGAGTAATCACGATCATCAGGTTGGACGGCTTCCCGGAGATGGGAACCATCAGAATGAAGGCGCGTTCCACAGAGCCCAGCTTTGCCGCGAACACCGCGACCTTCACTTGCTGTCCTCTCGAAAAAATGAAATTCAGACGGTCGCTGCCGCCAGGCCGGAAGGTGGCGACATCGACGGTCCAGATCGATGGCACCTCGGTCGATCGCCAGATTGCCTCTGATCCCCCTAAGACCTTCCCCGTCACTGGACGCACCATCAAAGTAGTAGCCTCCCCTGGGTGATAGCGGAAGGTGATGTCAAATTTGTCCCAATTCTGCCAATTCACCGTGTTGGCGAAGATGCGATCCGAGACCGAATTTTTCGTAGCACGGGCCTGAGTGCTGACGCTGATCTTATAGAGTTTGGTGTTGCCCACTGTGGCGCCGGGGAAGATCGCCAGATCCGATCCTTGATTGGTGACGAACAGGTCTTGGCCCTGAAAATCCTGATAACCAGCCAAAGCTATCGTGATGCTATCGCCGTCCACGACGAGATTCGCGCCCGACAAGCTCTCGCCGCTGGGGTATTTCTGGAAGTTGGCCATGCTTCAACCTCGTCGGCCAACGATGTGGCCGATCATTGGCGGACACTACTGTCCGGCTAAAGCAGGGTGCGCCGACAGTAAGTGACGGGTCGGTAATGAGTTGAGTCTGTTTTGAACTTGCCGCGATTTGAACGTTGGAGCGGCTAGTTTGGGTGCCGGGGACGGCAGACAATGGCTCATGAACCAGGGCCGTGCCGTCTTCTCGCAATTGATCAGCTTCCTTCCCGACCGGGAGTTTCGCCGTTGCGTCGAGCGCTACCGGGGCGACATCCGGCTGCGCGGATTTTCCTGCTGGGATCAATATCTGGCCATGGCCTTCGCGCAACTGACCTATCGGGAAAGTTTGCGCGACATCGAGGCCTGTCTGCGTTCAATACAGGGCAAACTGTACCACCTGGGATTCCGCGGCAAGGTGGCACGCTCGACCCTGGCCGACGCGAACGAATGCCATGATTGGAGGATCTTCGCCGATTTCGCGCAGGTATTGATTGGCATTGCCCGCCCGCTGCACGCCCGCGATCCGATGGGCGTCGATCTGGAGCAAAGTCTGTATGCTCTGGATTCGACCACCATCGATCTGTGCCTGTCGCTGTTTCCGTGGGCGAAGTTTCGCCGGCGTAAGGCCGCCGTCAAGATGCACACCCTGCTGGACCTGCACGGCAACATTCCCACGTTCATCCGTGTCACCAGCGGGGATGTGCATGATGTGAACATCCTGGACGAGATCATGCCGGAGGCAGGCGCCTTCTACGTGATGGACCGAGCCTACATCGATTTTCAGAGGCTCTACGTCTTTACGCTCAGCTCGGCCTTCTTTGTCGTGCGCACCAAGTCGAACGTGCTTATCCAAAGACGCTACTCGCATCCAGTGGACAAGAACACGGGCGTGCGCTCGGATCAGACCGTCATTCTGACATCCTTCGAATCGGCATCGGCGTATCCGGATGCACTGCGGCGCGTGAGTTACTTCGACGTGGAGACCAACAAGCGGCTGAAATTCCTAACCAACAACTTTGTGCTCCCCGCACTTACCATCGCGCAAATCTACAAGTGCCGCTGGCAAGTTGAACTATTCTTCAAGTGGATCAAGCAGCACCTGCGCATCAAGGCCTTCTACGGGACCAGCGAAAATGCGGTGAAGACTCAGATCTGGATCGCGGTGTCGGTTTATGTGCTGGTGGCGATCGTACGCAAGCGGTTGGGCCTGGAGGCCAGTCTTTACCAAACCCTACAGATTCTAAGCGTCACGCTTTTCGAGAAAATGCCCATTTTATGCGCCCTTCAGGCCCTCGAAGCGGGTGCCGATTTCGCCGAAAACGTCAACCAACTGATTCTCAGACTGACCCACTACCGGGGAATCGGAAGCAATAGCGCATACAGAGGCGGCGGTGCGGGGCTTTTGTAGACATGCGGTGGCTTCGTCGTAATGTGAGCCCGTGGGGGCGATAATTTTGGCGAGGTTGTCCTATCTTGAAGCCAGGATTTTTCTTGACTTGATCGGTCACCGGGATCAGAATTGCGGACGCTCCCGCAGTCGAAGGTCGAACGTGTCCAAGGGTCAGGCGAAGTCCAAGACCAAATCCAAGTCCAAGTCCAAGTCGGGGGTAAAGGGATCGTCGGACTTCCTCAGCCAGTTGACGAATTGTGAATCGGATCGCGTTTGCACGGCTTCACAGTGTCGTCGCGCGGCGAAGACATGTATCCGGGCCATCTAAATTTCGGCGGGGAACTGAAACGTTTCTGTTGGTAATTGCACAACTAATCGGGATTCGATCGCCAGGAGTTCGCGATGAACATTCTTTCGCAGAGTGAAGAGATTCTACAGACGTCCGTCGTCCTGCTCCTGTTGCTTGCCGGCCCGGTGGTTGGAGTGGCTGCAGCTCAGAAAAAGGAACCCCCGCCCAAACCAAGCGCGCCCCACGTCAGCGCTCCTCACGTTGCTCCGCACGTCAGCGCTCCGGCTTCGCGACCTTCGAACAATCGGCCCTCGATGGCAACGCACTCGTCCACCACGGGCACGAAGGCAGGGACCACAACCGGAACAAGACCCGGCACAACTCTCGGGAAGACGGGGAGTGTAACCTCTGGCAAAACGGGAACTGGAATGGCGGGTAAGAACGGCATTGGGACTGCGGGCAGGAATGCAACAGGCCCAATGGGGAAGACTGGCGCTGCCTCAGGCATGAATATGAATAGGGCAGGCGGGGCCAACATGGGGAGGGGCGGAAACAGTGGCATGGCAAGGACCATGAATCGGCCTGCTCCTGGACGACAGGTGTCTTTGAGGGGTGGCGGAACAGCAACCATCCGCCCCAACGGACAGATCCGTTCCATCAACCGGAACGGCATGCAGATCAATCGTGGCCTTAATGGAACTCGGAGGATCGAGAGCACGCGGAATGGCGCTCGTATTGTAAGCACCGGAAGAAACTCGGGCTATGTGCAGCGCGCGTATGTGACGCGCAACGGGCGCTCCTACGTGTCAAGGACTGTCGTCGTCAATCACGTTACGTATACCAGGGTATACCGCTCATACTCCTACCACGGCTACTGTTGCTATTACGGCTACCATCCGGCGTATTACTACGGACCCGGGTATTACGGCTGGGCATACAATCCCTGGCCGGCGCCCGTCTATTACGGATGGGGCTGGGGTGGCGCGCCCTGGTACGGATATTATGGCGGGTACTTTGCGCCCTATCCTGTCTATCCATCGGCTGCGTTCTGGCTGACAGACTACCTGATCGCAGCAAACTTACAAGCGGCTTACGAGGCGCAGGCGGCCGCCAACGCCGCCGCAGCAAACAATGCCGCCGCTGCGAACAATGCTCCGCCGGAACAGCCTCAGACAGATGCGGGCGGCGGTGGTGCGCTGGCAGCGAATTCGGGTACTGTGACCCTAAGTCCCGAGGTAAAGGAAGCAATTGCCGAAGAAGTGAAGGCGCAACTCGCCGCCGAACAGGCCGCGGCGAAACCGGCCCCTTCGGGCGGCCAGCAGCCGACAGCGGCCAGTGCAGGAGAAGTGCCGCCGGCTCTTGATCCCGCGAGACGCACGTTCGTGGTGTCATCCGATCTTGCCGTGACTGGCGACGGCCAGGAGTGCCAGCTCACTGCGGGAGATGTGATCACGCGCCTCACTGACACCCCCGATGAAGACAGGAAGGTGACGGTCAGCGTTTCCGCCAGTAAGAAGACGGATTGCGCCCCGGGCAAGGAAGTGGCGGTTTCGGTCGACGATCTGCAAGAAATGCACAATCACTTCGAGGAACAACTCGACAACGGCATGAAGGACCTGGCCGCCAAACAGGGAACGAGTGGCCTACCGAAAGCTCCCGATACCGCCCCCGTCGCGTCGGATGTTCCACCCCCGCCCCCGGATAAGAGCGCCGAGAAGGCCCTGCAAGATCAGCAGGCAGCAGCCGACCAAACGGAAGCTCAAGTTGTGAAAGAGGCGTTCAGTCAGGGGTCGTGATAACGCACCCGTTCGGATGCTCCGTCGCATTGGAGTCGTCAGGGGCCACAATCGGTTGGTAAACGGAGAGTTTATGTTGACGATTGAACACGCCGTTTTCATGAACGGGCTGGGACAATCCTCTACGCAAGCGGTGGAGACCGTCATTTATGGATGGGGCCAGTACAAGGACCAGGTTTCTCTCCTCCCCAGGGCCGAGCAGGACAAGATCGACCACTTAGCCGATCTGATCGTCTCGAGCTTTGCCCAGTCCGCATTGCCGCCATACAGAAGCGTGATGATCGTCGGCCATGCGGACAAGGATTGGCATGGCACCGGATTGGAAGATACCGTGGCCGGTAACCGGGCAGAAGCGGTGGAGGAGGCGCTTACCAATAAAGTGCTCGATCTCTGGGATGACCGTAATATGGGCCCGCCACCACCCGGCGGGGTGGAGTGGCAAACGTCTTCGAAAGGCGCCGAGGAGATGATTGCACCGCCCTATCACAGCCAAAATCGGCGCGTCGTGGTGAGGCTGATTCGCAGCGGTCCGATACGGCCTGTCGTTCCGGCTGTCGACAATCTAAGAAAGCGCATCGAGCGAGCGTTGAAGCTCTTGGACACGATCGGTCTGAAGCCTGACGCCACCGGCAGGCGAACAGCTAGAATTCGCTGCATCCTGCAGAAGATAATGCCGCCCGAAAACGATCCAGACAAGAAACCTGCAAACGTACTAGACCTATTTGTGGATGGCAAGGCGAGTAACGAAACGATAAATGGCTTCAGGGTGGGATTTTGGCTAGTGAGCTGGGCAGGTAATTACGATCCTCCGCCGGTGTCGAACAGTGATCTCCTGAAATTTACTGGAACGGTCGAATCTATTCTCAGGACTTCCGGTTGTGCTCCAGCGGCGACTGACGATACCGTTTTGAAAACCCTCAGCGCTCTCAGCTACATGATCACCCACGGCATAGTCCGCATACAGCGGTACATTACCCACAATGCCACTTCATTTGGATACACAGGGGACCATACAAGAAACAAATTGAATAGCCTCATCGCCGACCATCTGAACGACACAACGAGCATTTATTCCTGCTTCAAGGATTACACGGGCGGTGAGTTTGATGGTGATGACCCGCTCCCGGGCGGGACAGCCGGAACACCGAATTTCAGTTACTGATTCCGTCGGAAGACGGCCCCGACAATCTGTTATTGATGACTCTCGGAGTTGTAACGGTACCGGCGCTGGCGCTCCGTCGCTCAGAAGCTCACCTGGTGCCAGCCACGCGATTTTACCGCCGCTTCCTAAGTAACCCCTCTTCGGTCTTCTGGGCTCGCTGCGCCCGGTCGAGCAGTTCTTGAGCGCCTTTGTTATTTGGATCCGCGGCTGCTTTCCGGAAGCAGTCGATGGCGGCGGGATAATCTCCAGAATCCAGAAAATCTGTGCCTTTATGAATGAGGGACTCAGCGGATTCGCCCGGAGCACCCGCCGGAATCGTCGCAGGAACTAGCGACGGAATGACCCTCACTCGATTCGTCACGCGAGTGACTCCAGGAACGGAAGCAGCCAGAGTCGCCGCTGTCGTGAGGTCCTCATTGGTCGAAACACTTCCTTCGAGTATCACTTCCCCCGCGTCGGATACGAATACTCTAAGTGCGGCTTGTCGCAGAGTGGGCGATGGCGCAGTGTTCAACTTCTCGTTGACTGCGTTTTCGATTCTCAATCGCTGAAGCGATTGATACTTCAAATATCCCACTCCCGCTACCAACACGGCCGCAACACCCAGAACCAGAAGAATCAGCAGATGCTTCAGCCGGAAGGTTCGCGGCTGGAGAAACAAATGCTGCGCAGCGCTCTTTACGAGCAAGGAGTCTGCTGTCGGAGCGTCGCTTACGCTATTTGCCAACGAAGGTTGGGCCGCAGTCGGCACAGCCGAGGGCAGAGCGGCCGAAGATGCTGGAGTCATCACGTTCGCCGCCACGGACGGTCCCGTCTTAGTTGGAAGCGGCGAAGCCTGCGAGCCCCGGAACAAAGATGTGGCAGCTATGTTCGGGATCTGATCGTTCAAAACCTGGTCGTCCACTTGCTCATTGGCCACTTGATCCAGCGCAGCAATAAATTCTTCAGCGGTCTGAAATCGCTGTTCGCGCGATTTGTCGATCGCCTTCAGAATCACCCGCGACAGAGACTCTGGGATATTTAACTGGGGAACAAGTTCGTGCGGCGGTCGCACCGTCCCTTCCACATGCTGCATCATCAGGGAATACAGGGTATCTCCTTCAAATGGCACCTGCGCCGTCACCATTTGATACAGCACCACCCCCAGCGAATAAAGATCCGTGCGGCCGTCAATCTCCTCCCCCGCTTTTTTCCCCATGAACTGCTCTGGGGACATGTAAAGCGGCGTGCCCACCACCATGCCCGTCATCGTCATTCCCGGACTGGCGTCTCCGACGGCGTCCCGAAGTTTCGCGATCCCGAAGTCGAGAACCTTGGCGGTTTCCTGGCCCTGCTCGTCGGTGGTGAGGAGAATGTTGCCGGGCTTAATATCCCGGTGCACGACCCCCAGTTTGTGCGCAACGCCGAGCGCCCTCGCCACTTGCGTCGCAATACGGACTGCGCGCGGGACACGGAATGGCCCTTCCTCCTGAAGAATTTCTCCGATATTCTTGCCCTCCACTAGTTCCATCACAATGAAGGGACGGCCGTCATCGGTGTAGTCAAAGTCGTCTACTCTGACAGCGTTGGGATGCCGGAGCTTTCGGGTCACCACCGCTTCCTTCTGAAATCGTTGCAGGAAGTTCGCATCCCCGGTAATGGTTTCATTGACAATCTTGATGGCGCACACCTCGTTGAAGGTAAGGTGCCGGACTCGGTAGACAACGCCCATGCCCCCAACGCCGATCCGATCCAGAATTTCGTACTTATTGCGAATGATCATCCCGGGCTGAAGTTCGTGAGTACTTTGCAGACCGGTCTGATCCGCAGGACAGACGTTATAGTCGGTCGGATACGTCTTATGACACGCGGAGCAGTATTTCATCGCATCACGCCCATCGGCCAGAAAGCGGGAAATCCAGGCTGGCCGGCAGAGAACTGCATAGCAGCGATGCTGAGGCAGAAACGCTTAACTGTCAAGGTCGATCCCCGATTCGTTCTTTCAGGGAGCGCTGATTTTGGGCAACTTTAGTGCCGGAAACGACGGCTCCAGGCCACAATTGACTTCGGCCATGAGCATCCTTAAAATCGGCGGCCAGTGATGATCCTGCCGAGCTATAGCAGGATGATTCTCTTTTATGACGTCCCGCCTCCGATTGATTCGGTTGGTCGCATTTTGCGCGATCGCAGCAGCATCCATTTCGGCTCAGGATCAAAATCTCGCCGCCATCCGACACAAAGCCGAGGCAGGCGATCCTATCGCACAATTCGACTTGGCTAGGGCATACATGGACGGAAAGGTGGTAAAGAAGGAGCCAGGGCAGGCGGTTGAATGGTTACGGAAATCCGCAGGTCAAGGTTATGTGGGAGCAGAGTTCGCATTGGGATTCATGTGTGAAACGGGAGTCGGACTCCCGAAAGATCAGCATGAGGCGGCGAAATGGTTTCTAAAAGCGGCGAAGCAGCAAAATAAGGCTTCCCAAGATAAGCTGTCCGCGATGTTGGCCCAGGGATTGATATCGCAGCAGGAAGCGGACTGGCATGCCGCCGAACCAAAGGTGTCCCAAACGTTGCCCAGCCCGCCGAAGGAGCCAAGAAAAAGCACGGCAACACCGTTCTCTCTCGGCGAAGTCGAAACCGGGCTTGCCGGCGGGATTACCAGCAAGCGGATGACGACTCTTGTTCAGAAATTCGGCGTGGACTTCAAGTTGAGCGCCGACACACGAAAGCGCCTGGCAGGCGAAGGCGCGAACGATAATTTGCTGGCTACTATCTCGTCCTCCAAGCGGTCGCTCTGATCGCGCGGTTCGACTTCAAAATCTCAAGATTTGCTTGATCCGCGAAGAACGAACCTTGCGGTATATTTCTCAGCGTGACCAAAGCGATTCTTCGGTGGTTCCTGCTGCTTTTCTGCGCAGCATGCGTTGCGATTCCGGCACATGCGGACTCCTACAAATACGTTCGCATTGGCAATAAAGAAGACGTTGAAACCAAGCCTGTGGCGGCCATCGCCATGATGGGTGGGGGCCGCGATCTCGACGAGGCATTTGCGTGGTTGTGCAATAAAGGAAACGGGGGAGATTTCCTGATTCTGCGCGCGACAGGCGATGACGATTACAACTCGTACCTGAACAAATTGTGCCAGGCGAATTCGGTGGCGACGCTGATTATTCCCAATCGCGAGGCGGCGCAGGATCCGGCTGTGGCCGAGATCATACGGAGGGCGGAAGTGGTATTCATCGCCGGAGGAGATCAGGCGAATTACATTCGCGGATGGAAGGGAACGCCGGTCGAGACTGCGATTAACGAAAACATCGGGGCGGGCAAGCCCATTGGCGGCACTAGCGCGGGGCTGGCAGTCGAAGGCGAATTTGTCTACAGCGCGATTGGAGACAAGCCGGACGACAAGAATCTGTCAGCGGGAGACGTCTTGCCGAATCCTTATTTCGAGCGGGTGACCTTGGTGCGGGACTTTTTGAAAATTCCACAACTGGAGAACCTGCTCACGGATTCACACTTCGCCAAGCGCGACCGCATGGGACGGACCCTGGGATTTCTGGCGCGCATTATGAAAGATGGATGGAGCCACTCTCCGCAAGAAGTCGCGATCGACGAGAAGTCGGCGGTGCTGGTAGATGGAGATGGGAAGGCGATGGTTGTGGGTTCGGGGAAGGGTGCGTATTTCCTGCGTCCGACGAAGGCTCCGGACGTCTGCGAGAAAGGTGTGCCGCTTACATTTCGAGGTGTGAAAGTGTATCGAGTTCCGTCCGGTGGACATTTTGATCTGACTTCATGGAGTGGCGATGGAGGGAAAGCGTACTCGCTCTCCGTGGCACGAGGGAAGATTGAGAGCACGCAGGTGGGGAAGGGGATTTATTAAAGGATGAATGGTCCCATCGGAGCGGGAGGCGTCGAGCATGGTCTTCGCGGCATAGTATGCGCCCCAATCGACCACGCCTTCTTTTTCGGACGTGAAGCGCCGGTTCGCGTAAGTGCCGACCTTCCATCGAACTTTACCCATCGTGGAAATTAGCAGCACGTGCTTGCCGTCGAGCGGAAAGAAGTCGGGACACTCCCACATGTCTCCGGAGTCGACAGGATTCACATTCTTATCTGTGCCCGGTGAGCCTTGGATGAGCGGATGCAGATACGTCCAGTGACGCAGATCGGGCGAGCTATATAGAAGGATGGCACCGCCTTTGTGCTGGATGCCGGAGCCAAGAATGAGCATCCAGTCATTTTCTTCTCGCCAGACGTAGGGATCGCGGAAGCCGGTGACGGCAAGTCCCGCGGGAGCGGCTGCGATCACTGGCTCGGGGCGCTTCTTCCAGGTACGCAGGTTGTCGTCTTGCGCGACGGCGAGGCATTGCACTTCACGCCAAGTGTGGACGCCGTCACGCAATGTGGCATCTGCGTCGGATGTCGGCGGAGCCACGCCGGTGTAAATCACGGTTGGCTTGCCGTTGTCGAGGACGGCGCTGCCGCTGAAAACGCCCTCTCGGTCGGGTCCGCCAGGAGTGGGGGAGAGAGCGATGGGTTCGTGATGCCAGTGGATCATGTCGGGGCTGGTCGCATGCGCCCAATTCATGTTGCCCCAGACCGCGGCTTGAGGGTTGTATTGGTGGAACATGTGATAGCGTCCGCGAAAAAAGATAGGGCGGTTGGGATCGTTCATCCAGTTGTGCGCGGGCAGCAGGTGGTACTGCGGACGAAGAGGATCGGAGGCCAGCTTGCGACACACAGCGGCAGTGGCAGGGTCGGCGGAGAGCGGCGAGAGGCGACTCCACGCCGGAGCGAGCACGGCGACGCTGGAGATCTGCAGGAAAGCTCGTCGCGAGATGGGCATGGTTAAGGTTTCCTGGTCGCAGGGCGCTCGCGATCCGGGTTCGCTTTATGTCATACCACACGAGCGCGCCCACGGGTGTTGGATATAATTCGGAAAAGACAGAGCATCCTTCATTCAATCGTGTTTCGATACCCTTCCAGCCTCGTTTGTTGTTTCGTCGTGGCGATCCTTGCCGTGAGCGTTGGCTCGCTGGCCCAAACGGCAGCCCCTCCTGCGAAATCCGCGGAGCGGATGGCGCTCCAGCACGGGCAGGAGGCCCTCAAGAGCGGCGATATCGCGCGCGCGCGATCTGAATTTGAGAAGGCCGTGCGGCTTGGTCCGAATGATGCGGACGCGCAGTCGGTGCTAGGCTGGGTGCTAGCCCAGCAAGGGGAAGCGGATGCCGCGGTGGCGCATCTTCGAGCTGCGATAAAGGCCAGGACTGGCCTCGTGGAGGCGCGACTGACTCTGGCCGGCGTACTGTCGCAGCAGGGGAAGTCTGCGGAGGGCGAGCAGGAGGCACGCGCCGCGATCAAGATTGCGCCAAATAACGCAGAGGCTCACCGCACGCTGGCGAGGATTCTAAGTCAACGATCTGGAGACGAGGCTTTGTCGGAGATGCGGCGTGCGGTAGAACTGGCTCCGCAGCGCGCCGATTTGCGGGATGAACTCGGAACCATCCTGGCGCAGCGCAATCAGTTTACCGACGCGGAAGTCGCCTTCAAAGAGGCATTGCGTCAGCAACCGAACCTCGAGCAGGCCCACTTTCATCTGGGCGTGGTGCACTTGCAAGGACAGCAACTGGACGAGGCCGCGGGCGAATTACGGAAAGCGGTTGAATTGGCGCCTCAGGATGCTGCGGCTCATTACTATCTGGCGAAGACTCTAACTGCACAATCAAAGAATGCCGATGCGTTGCAGGAATTGCGCAAGGCTGCAGCGTTGAAGCCGGATCGGTCCGAATTGCAGGTCGAATTGGGAATTGCCTGCCAGCATGCGGGAGATAGCGACGGCGCAGTGGCTGCGTTCAGCGAGGCGATAAAACTGCGGCCCCAGGATGCCGAGGCTTACAACGATCTTGGTTTGGCGCTGCTGCAGAAGGGGGATGCGGTAGGCTCGATTCCAAATTTTAAGACGGCCGCGCAACTCCGCCCGGACGACGGTGCGTTCCGAGGAAACTTAGCCATCGCCTACTTGCAGCGCGCCGACTTCGATGCGGCTATCACGGAACTGGAGGCTGCGCTGAAGTTGGCGCCGGAGAATGCCTCGCTGCACTACAACCTGGGTCTGGCCTACAAGCTCAAGGATCAGCTCGACAAGGCGGTTTCCGAATTCCAGAACGCGATCCGCTTGCAGCCGGATTTGGCCGATGCGCACTACACGCTCGGGGTTCTGTTCTGGCAGAGAGGCGAGTTCGACAAAGCGACCGAAGAGTTGGAAGAGGCAATTCAGGATCAGCCCAACTACGCGGAAGCGCATTACACGCTAGGCACGGTTTTGAAGCAGCAGGGAAAACTGCCGGAAGCCGCCGCGGCGCTGCGCGAGGCAATTCGGTTGCAGCCTGATTTTGCCGGAGCCCATACCACGCTGGCCGCGGTCCTGCGGCAGTTAGGCGACGCACAGGGCGCAGCCGACGAAGCGAAGGCGGGAGCGAAAATCGCCGCCTCAACCAACAATCTGCAGGCGGCGACGTTTTCGACAAACTCGGGGAAAAGACTGCTGGGTGCGGGCGATGTGGATGGTGCGATTGCGCAGTTCCGATCGGCCATCCGCTCAGAGCCGAATTACGCCGCGGCGCATTATCAGTTGGCTATGGCGTTGAGCCAGCAAGGTCACAAGGACGAAGCGAAGCTGGAATTTCAAAAGGCTGCCGAGTTGGATCCGCATTTGACGGTGCCGGGGAAATAGCGCAGGCGGTGAAAGCTTTCAGTGGCTCCGGTCGCGAACCGATACCAGATCCGTCATGACCGGAACTCCATGCGCGATCTTCACGTGGAGAAGCGCTTCAAACGGCTTCAGGTCGCCTGGCTTCGAGACTTTCAGACGCTGTAGCAATTCCTTGACGGAGTCTTCCCGACAAACATATTCGACCGCCGCTTGGGTGCCGAAGGTGGAATTTCCGGCCAAGATCAGAACGGAGCGTGATGGGTCTAGGCCGGGGAGTAGGCTGACGACAGCATAATCTTCCGTAGTCGGATGATTCGCTGGAGTCGCGAGGAATATTTTCGGCTCGCCGGTCTGGGGATGAACGTTTAGTACAGCTAGATCCCCTTTCCGAGGTCCGGAATCGAGGCGGCGGAACACGAATTCCTGGGTTCCCGGAATATCGAGCAGGGTGAGATTTTCGGAGGGCGAGCCCACGAAAATCAGGTCGTTATTTTTGGCGTCGTCGAGCGAGAACAGGGCGCCACGCTTGACCCGAATCGGCCGATTGAGCAGAGCGAAAACATGGTCCAGTTCGTGAATGGCCAGCACCTCTCCCACGCCAGTGTAGTGGTCGAGAATGAAACTTCGCGCGTCGGAGGATGGGTTGAAGTACCGCATCCCGGTCTCGGGCCTTCCAACAAAACTGCCGTTGCTGAAGATCACCCACGGCTGCTGTGGGCCGGTTAAGAAACGATTCCAGAAAATCTGATAGGCCGCGGGAGCAGCCTGGCTGCTTGCGGCCTGTATGCGCGTGCGCTGCGACAGCAGGATGGCGGTCGTCGACAAAGACGCGGCGAGCAGTACCGAAAAAACGGCGACCGTAATCACCCACCCGCGATTCAAGGGAGCAGCTTCCGTTTTATGCGCGGCAGGTTCGAAAACCAGAGGGACCCCGGGGGAAACTCCCGACTTCGGCGCACGCAGGTGGAACGTAAGCGCGTACGAGCCCTTGGGAATCTCAACCACAATAGGATCGTCGGGGCCCTCATGCGCGTAGTACTCGGCGAGCTTCACTCGCAGCCGTCCAGCTTGCACTCGGACGGTGGAGTCACTTTGAGGATCGAATCCCGCAGGTCGCCCCAAAACTTCGGTGGCAATCTGGTACTCCTTGAGGGCGATGCCGGGATGGTCAAGCGAGTGTTCGGCGAGGTAGCGCAGCAGTTTGCACAGCGATTCGGAGCTGTGCAGGCTATGACTTTTAATAAGTTTATCTATTTGCTGGAAGCATTGCTCCCGCCCAAGCGTGAAAGTGTGAGTGACAGCCATATCACAGAGAAGTAACGGACCGACGCATCTTACTGCAATGCTAGGACTTTACACCTGTAACGGTATCAAACCTAGTGAAACTTATTCCAGATAATTGTTTTGTACTACGACTGCACAGTCTCTGATCACAATCACCCTCTGCATTTCCGGGGCACTTCGTTTTGAAGGTTCAGGAGGAAGTTCATGAAAAGGTCAGTATGGGTCTCAGTGGCCGCGTTCAGTCTACTGTGCAGTCTGTGGGTGCCGAGCGCACTCGGTCAGGCCGTCTATGGCAGCATCTTGGGCACGGTGACCGATCCGTCAGGGGCAGCAGTGACCGGAGCGAAAGTCACGGTCACCAGCCAGACCAAGAATGTATCGACCGAAACCACCACGAATGAGAGTGGCAACTACTCGGTGACCCACTTGATCCCCGACGTCTATTCTGTCCAGATCGAAGGCACGGGCTTCAAGACCTTACAGTACAAAAACATCCAAGTGTCCGCGGACACGGGCTCGAAGGTGGACGGGCAGTTTCAGGTCGGCTCGACCAGCGAACAGGTGGAAGTGACCGCCGAGGCTCCTCAACTGAAGACTGACCGTGCTGACGTTTCGGTCGAGTTCAACTCGCGGGCAGTAGAAAACCTGCCGGTTCTGAACCGCAACTTTACTTCTTTCGAACTTCTTTCTCCTGGCACACAGAAGCTGGTGGGCTGGAGCCACGCCGCAACCGAAAATCCGCAGGGTGGCCAGCAGATTTTCGTGAACGGGCAGCACTTCAGCGGGACAGCATTTGAGCTGGATGGAACCGATAACCAAGACCCGATCCTGGGAATCATCGTGGTGAACCCGAACCTGGATGCGATTCAGGAAGCCAAGATCACACTAGGTAACTACGACGCCGAGTTCGGCAAAGCGGTGGCTGGCGTCGTGACGGTGCAGACGAAGTCGGGGAGCAACGACGTTCACGGCAGCGGCTTCTGGTTCCGTCGCACGGACGCTTTGGCGGCACGCGATCCCTTTGCGCAATACAAGCCCGACCCAGTCACGCATCGGTTCATTCCGTCTTCCCGCTGGCAGCAGTTCGGTGGGACGATTGGTGGACCGATCATCAAGAACAAGCTCTTCTTCTTCGGTGACTACCAGACCACGAGGCAGAAGAGCGGCATCAGCAACCAGGAAACGATTCCAACGGCGCTAGCGAAGAGCACTTGCGTGGCGGGCGGAACGTTTTGCAACTTGAGCGATTACGGTCAAATTATCGCCAACAACGGGTCGCCATTTATCTACGACCCGAAGACGGGCGCAGCCGACGGATCGGGGCGAATGGCGATTTGCGGATCCTTGGGAGACCAAACTCCCGCAAACTGCACCGGAAGTACCAATGGAGTTCCCAACCAATTCCTGGTTCCGGTGAACATGCTGTCCCCGGCAGCGTTGAAGATGTTGGCTGCCTTCCCCGCACCAACCAGTCCCGGCACGTGCGTCCTCGGTGGGGCGCTGAATTGCCTGAACAACTTCGTGGGAGCCGGCGCAGGTCCGTACAACCAGAATAGCTTCGATACTCGAATCGACTTCGCAGCGAGCCAGAGCGTGAGCGTATTTGGCCGCTTCAGTCTCAACTACTTCACTTTGTCGGGAGCGCCCAGCCTGGGCGCAGTGGGCGGCGTTGGCTTCGGACCCGGCGGTCTGGCGGGCAGTTCCAACGTGCACAATTACAGTCTGGCATCCGGCGTGACCAAGACCTTCAGTCAGAGCCTGCTGGCCGACTTCCGGTTTGGCTGGTTCAAGTACAACCCGATGACGAACAAGCCGGATGCCGGGACTACGGCAATGACGAATTTCGGTATCCCCAATGCGAACATGGGAGACAATTTCACGTCCGGCTTGGGCGAGTTCGACATGAGCACGCTCTCGAACTTCGGCGACGGACTCGGCGTGGCACGGTGTAACTGCCCCCTGATCGAGCGCGAACAACAGTTCCAGTTTGTTACCAACTGGACGAAGATGAAAGGAAACCACCAGTTCAAGTTCGGAGCGGATGTGCGCTACGCGCAGAATCTGCGCGTGCCGAGTGACTCCAATCGTTCTGGCGTCTACGCATTCAGCAATCAGGCCACAGGCAGCAGCGGTTCTGGAGGGCTGGACCTTGCCACATTCCTGCTGGGCGACGTTACCCAGCTGAGCCGCTACGTCAGCACGAGCACGAACGCAGCCGAGCGGCAGCATCGCATGTTCTACTACGGGCAGGATACCTGGCGCATCACGCCGAAGATTACGTTGAACTACGGGCTGCGCTGGGAGGTTTACTTCCCTGAGTATGTAAATGGCAAGGACAACGGCGGTTTCGCCAACATTGTGCAGGGCGTGGTCCGGGTCGGAGGGGAAAGCGGGATCGGACTGAACGGCAACATCAACAACAAGTGGAGTTATTTCGCGCCGCGATTGGGCTTCGCTTACCAGTTGAACCCGAAGACGGTGGTTCGCATGGGGTATGGGCGAAGCTACGACATGGGCGTATTCGGCTCCAACTTCGGGCATGCCGTGACGCAGAACCTGCCTGTACTGGCCAGCCAATTCGTGCAGCCGTCTGTTCCTAACAAGTTCGCGGCCTTCACGCTCGACCAGGGTCCGCCGATATTCACTTTCCCGGCGATCCCGTCCAACGGATTGTTCCCGCTGGCAGGGCCGGCATGCTACCAGGCGGGCACAGTCGTGGTTAACGGGACTACTCAAGTGCAAAGCTGCACGCAACCGCATATTCGCCCGACTTACCAGCGCCTGCCAACCCTGGATGCCTGGAATGCCACGTTACAACACCAACTGGACAGGTCAACGTCAATCGAAGTTGCCTATATCGGCAACAAAGGAACGAATGGGTTCGCCGGTGACGGGAACACATACAACGTCAATCAACCCTTCATCGGAGCTGGCACTGCGGTGGTAGCGGCAGGCTGCACGCCTCCCAACTGCACCGCCCCCGGCTTCTCCCCGAGCACGCCACTTGTGCAGCGGCGCCCATTGTACAATGCGTTTACCTACAGCGCCTATCCAGACCCCAGCAGCACCACCGGCTCTCTGATGTGCTGCTCCACCGATCAGGGCAATTACCTGGGCAACAACGCAAGCAGCATCTACAACGCCCTGCAGGTCAAAGTGGATCGGCGCTTCGCCAACGGACTGCAACTGCTGTCGCATTACACGTTTGCTCACGCCAACAAGTACGACAGCAATTACTTCGCGAACAACCACCCGTACTCCTACGGGCCAGACGACCAGGTCCGCAATCACGTGTGGGTGACGAGCTTGGTGTATGACATGCCCTTCGGTAAGGGAAAGTCGTTCGCCGGAAACGCCGGACGGCTGGAGGACTTGGTCATTGGAGGCTGGCAGATCACGGGCGATACCAATTGGAGCGGGGGATTGCCTTGGACTCCGAGCTTCTCGAACTGCGGTCAGGTCAATGATGTCGGGTTGTGCCGTCCGAACAAGAACGGTTCGTTCCACGTAGGGGCGGGTAAGTTCGATCCGATAGCCCACACGGTATCGTTCTTTACGCCCATTCCGACTATGGCTTATCCCGCCAGCGAGCTGACTCCAGGAGTGGATACATGCACGCTGGCCCGACCGAGCGGGCCAGGATGGTCAATGCCGGGTTGCGGAGCTCTGGGCAATGCTGGTCTGCTCACCCTTCGCGGACCTAGGGCGTTCTTTGCGGACGCTGCGGCGATGAAGAACTTCTCCATTACCGAACGGGTGAAGGCTCAATTCCGTACGGATATCTTCAACCTGTTCAATCATCCTGTTCTGGGCTTCAATAACAACCAGGGTGGTTCCGGCCAATGCATTGACTGCGCGGGCGCTGGAAACATTAACAGCATTGAAGCCGACTCTTCTCCCGGTTCGACGACTGGCATGCGCCAGATCGAGTTCGCGTTGAAGATCATCTTCTAGCTCACCATGGAGTAACTCACAGAGGGATTCCTTCGGGAGTCCCTCTTTTTATCTGCGCTGATTCTCTGCGCTGAGGTCAAGGAGCCCGATCCGAATCCCGGTGAATCGACCATGAAAAAGAAAGTTGTAGGACTGGGCGAAGTGCTCTGGGATCATTTGCCGGAGCGAACGTGTCTTGGCGGTGCGCCGGCAAACTTCGCCTACATCACGACTCTCATGGGCGACCAGGGCATTGTGGCCAGCCGCGTCGGCGAGGATTCGCCGGGGCTGGAAGCGTTGCGGCGCATGGAGGAACTGGGACTCAACATCGATCATGTGCAGACGGACCGCCAGCGTCCGACGGGCACGGTGAAAGTGGAACTCGACGGCAAGGGCCTGGCGCGATTTGAGATTGCGCATCCCGTGGCCTGGGATTCTCTGGAGTGGACGCCGGATTGGCAGCACTTGGCCGAAAAGGCGGATGCCGTATGTTTCGGATCTCTGGCGCAACGGTCGGAGCAAAGCCGCGCTACGATTCGACACTTTCTTAGCGCCACCTCGCCGCGCACGGTGAAGATTTTCGACGTCAATCTCCGGCAGTCCTATTACTCGCAGGACGTGCTTTCGGAATCGATGAAGCTGGCGGATATCGTCAAGCTGAACGACGAGGAACTCCCGAAGATTATGAGCTTGAACAAGGCTCCGCACAAGGATGAGTTATCGTCGGCGCAATGGTTGATCCGCACCCACGATTTGAAGCTGGTCTGCGTCACACGAGGCGGGCGGGGTAGCCTGCTGGTGCGAGGCCGGGACTCGAGCGAGCATCCCGGGTTTCGAGTCCGGGTGGCGGATACGGTGGGATCGGGAGACGCATTTACCGCCGGACTGGTACACGAGTATCTCCAGGGTGCGTCCCTCGACCTGATGAACGAAGTGGCGAATCTGGTGGGAGCCTGGGTGGCCAGCGAAGTAGGCGCAATGCCCGCACCGAAGCGCGGCGCCCTGGAGCACTCGCTGGCCGAGATTCGCTGAAGCATTTATTGCGGCGGATCGCTAAACAGTGCGATCGCAAACCTGCTCTACGACGCGGCACTCACCGCCGCCGGCAGGCTGGCAGTCTGCCGCAGAGGTTCCGCCAACGCTCGCATCACCTTGCCGAAGCCCGCGAAGTCCAGCGATTGAGGACCGTCCGAGAGCGCGCGTTCCGGGCACGGGTGCACTTCGATGATCAGACCGTCGGCGCCGACCGCAACTGCGGCCCGGGACACCGCGGCAATCAGGCTCTGTTTGCCGGTGCCGTGCGAAGGATCGGCGATCACCGGCAGATGCGATAGATCCCGGGCCAGGGCGACGGCCGCCAAGTCCATGGTGTTGCGCATTTCGGTTTCGAAGGTCTTGATGCCGCGCTCGCAGAGGACGACTTGCTGATTGCCTCCGGACAGCAGGTACTCTGCGGCCAGCAGCCACTCCTTCACGGTGGCGGACGGGCCGCGCTTCAGCAGAATGGGCTTGTTGACGGTCGCTAGACGCCGCAGCAGAGCGAAATTCTGCATGTTGCGCGCTCCCACCTGCAGCATATCGACGTGCTCGCAAATGACATCCACGTCCTCGGTGCTCATCACTTCCGTGACTACCGGAAGTCCGGTTTCCTCGCGGGCTTCCCGCAGAATCTTGAGCGCCTCCAGACCAAGGCCCTGAAAGTCATACGGGGAAGTCCGCGGTTTGTAGGCTCCGCCCCGCAGCATGGCGGCTCCCGCGCGCTTTACGGCGTGGGCCGTGTCGAGCAACTGCGCGCGCGACTCTACGGAACATGGGCCCGCAATCACCACCACTTCGGGTCCGCCGATCGCGACGCCATTTATTTTCACGACGGAGCGCTCAGGCTTCACCTGGCGGCTTACCAGTTTGAAGGGCTGAGCAATGGCGACCACGTTGTCCACTCCGGGAGCGACCTGAAGCGCTTCGATCTCGTGGCGGCGTCCGCTGCCCACCGCGGCGACGATGGTGCGCTCCGTGCCGCGCGTGATGTGAGGCTGGTATCCGGCTTCGCGGATCCGTTCAATCACATGGTTGATTTCCTGCTCGGTGGCTTTCTCTGACATGTTGACAATCATCGCGACGCTCTCCTTGGGAGGTTTTTCAGAAAACAAAAGCCGCGATCCCCGGATCGCGGCTTGCGGCTGAAGCTTGTTTAGTTTAGGTGGCCGTCAGTGGCTCATCCTCACCCCAAGCTGCTCCGCAGCCGCCGCTCCTGGAAACCAGAAGTAGGCAGTAAACGCGAAGCCTAGCGTAAATCGTGGCATAAAAGTCTCGTTTGCAAGATGACTGACAAAGCGCCGAACGCCGAAATTGCCCCGCTTACTGGATCGAGCTGGCTGCCTGTGAGAATGCAGTGTTTGCATTCGACCCGATCAGGCGAACCGTCCCCACCACAAGCACCAGAATGACGGCTAACATCACCGCGTACTCGGCGATATCTTGCCCCGCATCTTCCGACCAAAGCCTGCGAATCAGATCGGACATGTTCTCTCCTCCAGGCCACTGTCAGTTCCTCAGAGAGAAGGACTGAACTTTAACTTGGTGAAGACCATGATGCACGTGGACGGAGGCTCTTGTCAATGCGCGTTTTTGGATTGTTTACAGGAAAATCGGTGCCGTGAAATGGCCGCTGCTGGCCGGGTTTGGGCGGTGTTCACCGAGCCCGGAGAAGGCTGTTGGGGTAGCAACTCCGCCGCAGACTGCTGAGCGTATTGCAGAACCCGGTTCGGCAGGATGCCGAGATAAAGCGTAGCCACCATGCTGACCGCGAGCGCGGCTCCCAATCCAAACGGGATCGGCGTGACCGGAACCTCCTTGCGAGATTCACGCATGTACATCACGACGATGATGCGGAGGTAGTAGTAAGCGCCGATGGCGCTATTGAGCACGCCGATGAGTGTCAGCCAAATCAGGTGGGCTTTCACTGCAGCGCTAAAGACGTAGAATTTGGCGAAGAAACCGCCTGTCATCGGGATGCCGATCAGCGAAAGCAGGAAAAGGGTGAGCGTCGCCGCCAGCAGCGGGGAGGTGCGGCCAAGACCTTCATAGTCTTCGAGCGACACGTACCGCTCGCCGGCATTGGCAAAGTGGCTGACTACCGCGAACGCGCCCACGTTCATGGCCGCATAGGCTGCCGTGTAGAACATGGCGGCGGAAATCCCTCCGACGGAATTCTCTGAACTGGTTATCGCGAAGGCTACCAGCAGATACCCGGCGTGGGCGATCGAAGAATAGGCCAGCAAACGCTTGACATTGGTCTGGACCAGCGCTCCCACGTTGCCCAACGTCATGGAGAGGGCTGCAGCCACCCAGAGGAGCCCGAAGCGGCCCGGTGCATTGATGGTGAATACGACTCGTAACAGTACCGCGAACGCCGCCGCTTTCGGCGCCGTCGACATGAAACCCACGACCGGAGCGGGAGCCCCTTCGTAGACGTCGGGCGTCCAAACGTGGAAAGGAGCGGCGGCCACTTTGAATCCCAGGCCGACAAGCATCAGCGCCATGGCCACGTATACCAGCAATTCCACCGGGCCGGTCTGCAGCTTCTGACTGATTTGTTCGATGTTCGTGAATCCGGTAGCGCCGAACATGAGCGCCACGCCATACAGGAAAAATGCGGTGGCGAACGACCCAAGCAGGAAATACTTGAGTGACGATTCGCTGCTCGATGCCTCGTTGCGCCGAAATCCCGTCAGGATATACGTGGAGATCGACGAAATTTCAAGGGCGATGAAAATCAAGACCAGTTCGACCGCCGAGGACATCAACGTCATGCCCACCGCACCGAAAAGAATGAGTGCGTAATATTCCCCCGCCCGAATCCGCTGCACTGCCATGTACTCGAACGAACTGAGGATGACGACCGCCGCAATGGCGATGACTAGAAAATGGAAGAACACGCTGAAGTTGTCCACCTTCACCATGTTCGAGAAGGCGAGGCCCGGAGATTGCGCCATATACCAGGTGGCGAGAAGCCCGGCGACGGTGCCGCCGAGCGCGATGAAACCGAGCATCTTCTGGCTCGTTTCCTCATCCACCAGGGGATCGAGCACCATAACCACGATGCCGAATGCAGAGAGAATCAACTCGGGCAGAATGCGAATGTAGTCCACGCCCTGCGGAATCGTTTGCAACAATGCGGCCGGCAAGAGGAAGTTCGTCATTGGCCCACCACCTTGCCAACGACTTGTGCGAACGGCATGAGCGCGGCTTGTACGGCTGGATCAATCGCGCCCAGCCACAGAATCGGAGCCACGCCCATGACCAGAGCAGCAACAGCGCAGGGCCACACCGCCGCTTTCTCAAACCCAAAAAGATCGTGCAGCGAGTTGTTTACCGGGTTCGTCACTTTGCCGTAAAACACTCTCTGGTACATCCACAACAGATAACCCGCGCTCCAGATCACCCCCGTGGCGGCGAGCACTCCATAGACTGCCTTTGCTTGGAACGCACCGCTCAGCACCAGAAACTCCCCAATGAATCCGTTGAGCAGGGGAAGGCCAACCGATGCAAGCACGATGAATAAATACAAGGCCGCGTAAACGGGCATAGTAGCGGCAAGGCCGCCGAACTCAGAAATCTCGTAAGTGTGGCGGCGTTCGTGGAGAATTCCCGCCAGCATGAACAGGGCACCAGTGGACACTCCGTGGGCCAGCATGACGAACATCGCGCCGTTTAATCCCGCCGTGGTGAAGCTGAAGATTCCCAGCACCACAAAGCCCAGGTGGCTGACCGAAGAGTAGGCGATCAGCTTTTTCATGTTGGGCTGCACCATCGCGACCAGTGCGCCGTAGACGATGCCGATCAAAGCAAGAATCATGATCCAGGGCGCGTTATGTCGCGATTGGTCGGGGAAAAGGCCCAGATTGAACCGCAGCATCCCGTAGGTACCCATCTTGAGCAGCACACCGGCCAGCAGCACTGATCCGGCGGTGGGTGCTTCCACGTGTGCGTCCGGCAACCACGTGTGGAACGGGAACAGCGGAACCTTCACCGCGAACGCCAGGAAGAATCCGAGAAAGAGCCACTGCGTGGCAGCCGGGAAGTTCGGTACTGCGCCGTGCGCGATCTGATCACGAATCACAACGAAATCGAAGCTGCCCGTGTGCGCATAGAGCCAAAGAATCGCCGCCAGCATAAACACCGAGGCGATCATGGTGTACATAAAGAATTTCACGGCTGCATAGACCTTGCGCTCGTGCCCGAAAACTCCGATCAGCAGGGCCATCGGGATCAGCGTCGCTTCCCAGAAGAAATAGAAGAGGAACAGGTCGAGGGAAGTGAACACTCCGATCAGCGCGGTCTCGAGAATCAGCAGCAAGATGAAAAATTCTTTCACCCGGTCGTGGACCGACTTCCAGGAAATCAAAACGCACAAGGGGGTGAGGAACGTGGTCAGAACCACCAGCCACAGGGAAATCCCGTCCATGCCCATGTGGTAGTGGATGTTTGGCGTCGAGATCCACGCACGGTCGATTTCGTACTGGAATCCTGCGTGGTAGCGATGGAAGTGCACTGGCAGATGCAGTGAGAGAACAAAGGTGAGCAGCGAAAACACCAGAGCGAAGATGCGGATGTCGCGATCGCGCCGGGGAAACAACATCAGCAGCAAAGCTCCCACGAGCGGGGCAAAGGTCACGAACGTGAGAATGTAAGGGCTCCAGCTATCGGTGCTCATCGCACTCCCATCCAAATCATGTAGGCAATCACCACGGCAGAGCCGGCCGCGATCCAGCCCGCATAGGACCGCAGGTTGCCGGACTGCATATGCCGGACTTCGTCAGAAACGTGCCGCGCGCCATCCGCGGCATTATCTACGTTATCGTCGATGACCTTGCGGTCTACCCCTTGCCACAGGATGCTGGTCGATCCGTCCACCAGCGGCTTGACGAACAGCTTTGCATAGAGTTCGTCAACGTAGTACTTGTTCAAGACCGCTTCGTAGAAACTGCCGAGAGTGTCAGCGATTTTCTGCGGGAGATAGGGTTTGCTGACGTAAAGGACATACGCGAGGAGAAAGCCCAGAACTGCGACCGCCACGGAAACTCCCATCAGCAGGTATTCCTTAGCGCTCGATGCTGCCTCGCCGGACGCTTCTGCGACTCCTGAACTGAAGACAGGGGCGAGGAAATGCTCGAAGCGGTTGCCGATGCCAACCAATCCGCCGACCACTGAAAGTAATGCAAGAATCATCAGCGGAACCAGCATCACCATCGGACTTTCGTGCGGCTCTCCGTGTCCGTGTTCATCGTGACCGTGTGCGGCGTGAGCGTGTCCGTGCGCATCAACCTGGGCTCCGTGATAGTCGCCGAAAAACGTCATGAACAGTAGGCGGAACATGTAGAACGAAGTGATGAAGGCGGTGATGACGCCGATCAGCCAGAATACCCAGCTCCCGTGTTCGCTGGAGTAGGCCTGCCAGAGAATTTCGTCCTTGCTCCAGAAGCCTGCGAACGGCGGGATTCCGGCGATGGCCAGCGTCGCAATGCCCATAGTCATGAACGTCCACGGAATGTAAGAGCGCAGGCCGCCCATCTTGCGCATATCCTGCTCGCCGCCCACGGCGTGGATCACCGAGCCAGCAGCCAGGAACAGCAGGCCTTTGAAGAACGCATGCGTCATCAGGTGAAAGATTCCGGCGGAGAATGCTCCCACGCCACACGCCATGAACATGTAGCCGAGTTGCGAGACGGTGGAGTAGGCGAGAACCCTTTTGATGTCGGTCTGCGTAATGCCAATGGTCGCGGCGAAGAGCGCGGTGAGAGTCCCGATGACTGCGACTACCATCAGAGCACTCGGCGCGCGCTCAAAAATCACGTGCGAGCGGGCGACCATGTAGACGCCAGCCGTCACCATCGTCGCGGCGTGGATCAGCGCGGAAACAGGTGTGGGGCCTTCCATGGCATCGGGCAGCCAGACGTAAAGCGGAATCTGCGCCGACTTGCCGCATGCGCCCACCATCAGCAGAATCCCGATCGCGGTGAGCAGCCCGGCGCCGCCAGTCTCAGCGGCGATGGGCCGGACTTGGTCGAATACCTGAGTGAAGTTCAGCGAGCCGAAGTGCTGAATGATCAGGAAGAGGCCGATCAGGAATCCGAAGTCGCCGATGCGGTTGACGATGAACGCCTTCTTTCCGGCCGATGCCGCCGAATCTTTCGTGAACCAGAATCCAATCAGCAGATACGACGCCAGCCCCACGCCCTCCCAGCCGATGAACATCAGCAGGTAGTTGTTGGCCAGCACCAGCGTCAGCATGAAAAACAGGAACAGGTTCAGGTAGCTGAAGAAGCGGTAGTAGCTCGGGTCGTCCCACATGTAGCCGACGGAGTAGATGTGAATCAGGAATCCCACTCCGGTGACGACTAGCAACATGACCAACGACAGTTGATCCAGATACAAGGCAAAATCGGCGCTGAAGCTGCCGGAACGGATCCAATGGGCTATGTATTCCTGGTAGGGAAGGTCAACGGACGAAAATCGCCATGCAACCGACAAAGCCCACAGAAAAGCTGCTCCCGGAAACACCAGCCCGACCGTGCTTACCGCGGTTCGCGAAGATTTCTTCCCGAAGAAACCATTAATCGCGGCGCCCGCCAGTGGCAGGATCGGGATCACCCAGAGATTGAGATTCGGCGTCATAGTTTGAGCAGGTTCACCTGATCCACGTTCAGGGTTTCACGCGTGCGGTAGACAGCGATGATGATCGCCAGGCCCACGGCAGCTTCCGCCGCCGCCACTACCATGACGAAGAAGACGAACACCTGTCCGGCCAGCACATGCCAATGCGCGGCGAAGGCCACGAACGAAAGATTCACCCCGTTCAGCATCAACTCAATCGACATGAAGATGGTGATGATGTTGCGCTTGATCAGAAATCCGGCCACACCGCAAGCGAACAGAAATCCGCTGAGCACCAGGTAATACGAGAGCGGGACCATCAGTCCACCTTCCTGGCGGGCGAGGTCGCCGGCTTGCTCGCCAATACCACCGCGCCCATGATCGCGATCAGAATCAAGACGGAAGTGATCTCAAACGGCAGCAAGAATTCGTGAAAGAGCAATTGTCCGATGGTATTGGGATCGCCGGGGAGAGCGCCCGCCGCGACGGCCTCGGTTCCCGAATGCCGCAGGACAACCCAGCCGACCATGATGCTTCCCAGCAACAATCCCGGAATGCCGAATAAAATCGCGACGCGGCTGCCCTTGGTGCGTTCTTCGACGCCGGCATTCAGAAGCATGATGGTGAATACGAACAGCACCATGATGGCACCCGCATAGACAATGACCTGCACGGCGGCGACAAACTCCGCTCCCAATAGCAGGTATTCCCCTGCGAGCGCGGCCATTACCGCGATCAGCGAGAGCGCGCTGTTGATGGGATGCGTCTGCGCCAGCAGGTTGATTGCGCCAGCCACACAGACCGCCCCGAAGGCAAGAAACAGAATCAGATGAACGTTAAACATGAAATCGAGTTCTCAGTTCTCAGTTGTCAGTTCTCAGTTCTCAGGAAAACCCTTGGTGCGGCTTTCTCAGTAGGCGCCCTGTGCGCTCTAACTGAGAACTGAGAACCGGGAACTGAGAACTTCTTTTCTCACCAAGCCACTGCGATCGCAGTGGCGATCAGATTCGCCAGCGCCAGCGGCAGCAGGAACTTCCAGCCAAACGCCATCAACTGGTCATAGCGGAAGCGCGGCAGCGTGCCGCGCACCCAGATATACAAAAAGAGAAATGCGAAAACCTTTGCCGCAAACCAGAATACGGGCAAGACGGCTAAGAGCAGCGCCGGTGCCCCATGCGCCTGCAGCCACGCTTGTTCGCTAAGGGGACTCTGCCATCCGCCGAAAAACAAAAGTGTGGCCAGGCAAGCCACCGTGATCATGTTCGCGTACTCCGCCATGAAGAACATGGCAAACTTCATGGCGCTGTATTCGGTGTGATAGCCGGCCACGAGTTCCGTTTCTGCTTCCGGCAGGTCAAACGGGATGCGATTCGTCTCCGCGTAGGCCGCCATCAGGTAGCAGAAGAAGCCGACAATCTGCCCCGTGAAAATATTCCAGCGGGGGATGAATCCCCAGAAATGTCCGGCCTGCGAATCGACAATCGCGCGCAGGCTGAAGCTGCCCGACATGATCAGTACGCCCACCAGAGAGAGGCCGAGCGAAATCTCGTAGCTCACCATCTGCGCGCTCGCCCGCAGTCCACCCAGCAGAGAATACTTGTTGTTCGACGACCATCCGGCGAGTGCGACGCCGTACACGCCGATCGAGGTCACGCCGAGAATCAGCAGCAGTCCCGTGTTCACGTCGGTGGTGATCTGCAGCGGAATGCTGTATCCGCCGATCATAACCGCGTTGCCGAACGGAATAACGGAGATCGAAGTCAACGCGAAGATGACAGCGATCAACGGCGCTGCAATGAAAAGCGGCTTGTAGACGTGCGGCGGAGTCAGATCCTCCTTGAACAAAAATTTCAAGCCGTCGGCTGCGGGCTGCAGCAGTCCAAACGGGCCGACCCGCGTGGGTCCCCAGCGATTCTGCATGTGGCCTACGACCTTGCGCTCCAGCCAAACGGTGTACGCCACTGCGGTCAGCAGCACGCCCAGAACGATCGCGGACTTAATCACCGACGCCAGTATGAATAGCCAGATTGGCAACGCCACGCCTTGCTCCCTCTCTTGCTCAGGACACCCGTACGAACAGATATCAATCAGCCGCGACTTCCGCGGGTTTGACCTCGTGACTCTCTATGACTGATTCCAACGTGCGCGAATACCGTCCCAAGGTACCGGAAGTGAAAAGGCCGTCATTCGCCGGCAAAATCGATTCCGGCTTGTGCGCCGCGCCCGGGCCGCTCTTCGTAAGCGACGTGTGCTCGCTGTTGCCCGCCAGAAGATTCGTGCGCGAGATGTCATACCCAGGAACCAGCCGCTGGATCTCGTCGAGAATCGCCATCGGATCGAGCGGACTCAACTTCGGTTCCAAGCCCTGCATCTCAAGCCACACGGCATGACGGTCGGCCTCGCCGGACTGCGGGCCTCGCGACTGCCCCATATCCGCGCGCGTGCCACCGCCGAAAGGAACGAGTTTGCGAACATCAAAGCCCATGGCGTCGGCGATGCGGACAATCATTTCAAAATCAGCCTTCGTGCCCGAAATTTCGCCGGCCTTCTTCACCAGTTGCACGTCGCCGCAGGTATTGGTCATCGTGCCCGCCTTCTCGTAGGCATTCGCCGCAGGCAGCACCACGTCGGCCATGACCGCTGTCTCGGTCAAGAACATGTCCTGCACGACGACGAAAGCCTTCGAGAACGCGAATGGATCAATATTCAGCCGTCCGATGGGATTCGATCCGACGACGTAGAGCGCCTTCAACTTGCCGCTCTTGCCCGCCGCCACCATGCCCGCGAGGTCGAGCCCGGCGGTTGGCGGAATGGCCCACTCCTGATGAAATTCGCTGCTTCCCGCCGCCGGGTGATAGCCGGGGAGCAGGTCGGGATACAGGCCCATATCCGCCGCGCCGCGCGAGTTGGAGTAGTCGGCAAGGCAGATGAGCTTGGCGCCGGGAATGCCAGAGCCGAAGGCGACGAGGCCGACAATGTCGCTGCCGCGAATTTCCGCGCCGAAGATGATAATGACATTCTGTTCGCCGCGCAGTTTGTCGCGGAGGGCGGTCCAATTCTGCGCGGGCGAGTCGCCCGCGCCCACACGAGCCGTGATGCCGTCCAGGGCGGCGTCGTTACCTGCCAGAAACGCAGCGACCTTGCCCTCTGCTCCTGCTGGGATCTGCGTGAAGCTCGTGGCCTGCCGGCGCAGTTTGATAGGCTGCGAGTTCACCACGTACAGCCGTGCCCGGTGCAGACGTACATTGTTGCGAATCTGCCAAGCCAGCAGCGGATGCTGTTCGGTGGGATCGTTCCCGATCAGCAAAATCGCGGGCGCATTGTAGACTTCCGCCATGCTCGCAGTTGCGTCTGGCTTGCCACGCAGCGCCGCCGAAAGGGCGGGGAAGTCGGCCGTGCGGTGATGATCCACATTGTTCGTCTTCAAAACCACGCGGGCGAACTTCGAGAGTAGGTACGCTTCCTCATTCGTGGTGCGCGTCGAGCCGATGACGCCGATCGCCGAGCCGCCGTCCTTGTCGCGAACTTCGGCGAACTTCTTCCCGACTAACTCGAACGCTTCTTCCCACGTGGACGGCGTCAGCTTGCCATTCTTGCGAATCAGCGGCTGTGTCAGCCGCTCTTCATGGTTGGCGAAATCGAAGGCATAACGCCCCTTGATGCAGAGGAAGTCGCCGTTCGTGCCGCTCTTATCGCGATTGTCCCCGCGCACAATCTCCATTCCAGTGTCAGATCGCCGCACGCCCAAAGTAGTCTTGCAGCCGTCACCGCAGTGCGTGCAAACCGTGCCCACATGCTTCATTTCCCACGGACGCGTCTTGTAGCGATAGGCGCCGGAGGTGAGCGCGCCCACCGGGCAAATGTCGATGCACATGCCGCACTCTTCGCATTCCAGATGATCTTCTTTATTGGGAGCGATCAGCGAACTCACGCCGCGGTTCTGCACCCCGAGAGCCCACACGTCCATGCCCTCGCCGCAAATCCGCACACAGCGGTAACAAAGAATGCAGCGCGGCCGGTCGAAGAACACCACCGGAGACCATTGCTGCTCCTCTTTGTGGTTCTTCGCTTCCATGAATTTCGATTCGGCGGCGCCGTAGGAGAACGTCATGTCCTGCAGTTCGCACTCGCCGCCGGCGTCGCACACCGGGCAATCCAGCGGATGGTTCCCGAGCACAAGCTCAAGCATTGACTTGCGCGCCTGCTTGATCTCGGCGCTATCCGTGGTGACGATCATGCCTTCACTGATCACCGTGGTGCAGGCGGTTTGCAGCTTGGGCATCTTCTCGACTTTCACCAGGCACATGCGGCAAGCGCCCTGCAGCGAGAGATTGGGGTAATAGCAGAAAGAAGGCACCTCGATGCCCACGCTCTTGCAGGCCTCGATCAGCAGCGTCCCCGAGGGAGCCGTGAGTTTCTTGCCGTTGACAGTGAGTGTTACATCAGCCATAACTGTAGCGCCGGCGTCCCGCCGGCTGTCGCGAGGGCGTCCCGCCCTCGCAGACCATCAGCAATCTGAATCCTGCGGGCATTCGCCCGTACCTTGGTCCGGCGAGACGCCGGCGCTAGGCTAGTACCGGTTCCGCCGCCCTTTCTTTTTCGTAAGGGCACGGCCTGCCTTCCAAGTGATCTTCAAACTCCTTGCGAAACTTTTTCACGAAAGCGATGGTCGGCATCGCGGCCGCGTCGCCCAGCGGACAAAACGTCCGGCCGAGCATGTTTTCCGCCAAGTACTGCATGTTATCGATGTCCTTCTTCAACCCACCGCCCGCATGAAAACGAATCAGCGTCTTCTTCAGCCAGTCCGTCCCCTCGCGGCATGGGATGCACCAGCCGCAACTTTCGTGTTGATAAAACTTCATGGTCCGCAAGGCGAATTTCACGATGCACTGCGCGTCGTCGATCACCACCACGCCGCCCGAACCCAGCATGGAGCCGGCCTTCGCGACCGAATCGAAATCCATGGCGACATCGATTTCATCCGCGGTGAGACAGGGGCAGGACGATCCGCCCGGCACCACCGCCTTCAGCTTCCGCGCGTTCGGGATTCCGCCTCCAACTTCGTAAAGCATCTTCTTCAGGTTGTAACCCATGGGCAGCTCATAGACGCCGGGCTTGGCGATGTTGCCACTCAGGCAGAACAGGCGCGTACCGCCATTTTTCGGCGTGCCCAGCTTGGCATACCAGTCCGCGCCACCCAGAATTATGTGCGGCACATTGGCCAGGGTCTCGGCGTTATTAATGACCGTCGGTCCGCCCCACAGGCCAACAACCGCGGGAAAGGGCGGCCGGATGCGCGGAACTCCGCGCTTGCCTTCGAGCGATTCCATCAGCGCCGACTCCTCGCCAACCTCGTAGGCTCCCGCGCCGCCATGCCAGTAAATATCGAGATCGCGCCCGCTGCCGAAAATGTTCTTCCCAATGAATCCCTTGGCGTAGGCGTCGCGGATCGCCTTCTGCATGATGATCGACAGATACCGGTACTCGCCGCGAATGTAGATGTATCCGCTCTTCGCGCCCACGGCCAACGCGCCGATCATGACGCCTTCAATCACCGAGTGCGGATCGTGCTCGAAAATCAGGCGGTCTTTGCAGGTGCCCGGCTCGCTCTCGTCGCCGTTGCACAGAACGTATTTCGGCTTGGCCGATTGCTTGGGCACGAACGACCACTTCATTCCCGTGGAAAATCCCGCACCGCCGCGCCCGCGCAGGCCGGAATTCTTGACCTCATTAATAATGGCGTCCGGCTCCATGGCGAGCGCCTTCTGCACGGCCTTGTAGCCGTCCAGTTCGAGATAGCGGTCGATATTGGCCGCACCCTGGCCGAAGCGCCTGGAGACGACTTTTACCTCGTCGGGATGAGAGACCAAGTCTGCCATGGGGATTGAGTAATTTTGTAATTTAAAACCGCTTGCGCCGGTGGTTTTCAATTACCCAATTACTAAATTACACAATTACCAAATTTCCTTACTGCGTCCCCTTCTTCTTGTACTCATCAAGAATCCTGTCCATCTTCTCTGGTGTCAGGTTCTCGTGAAAATCGTAATTGACCTGCGCGGCCGGGGCCCAACTGCAAGCCCCGATGCACTCCACTTCTTCCAGCGTGAACAGGCCGTCGGGAGTGGTCTGCTTGTGGCCGATGCCCAACCTCTTGGCGCAGTGATGCAAGATCTCTTCTCCGCCGCGCACCATGCAACTGATGTTGGTGCAGACTTGTACGTTGAACTTGCCGCGCGGCTTCGTCGTCAGCATCGAGTAGTAGCTGATCACGTTGCGCACTTCGAGTTCCGTCAGGTCGAGACGGGTGGCGATCTCCTGAATCACTTCGTCGCTCAGATAACCGATCTCGTCTTGCGCGTACAACAATGTTGGAACGAGCGCGGACCGTTTCGTCGGATAGTGTGGAACCATCTCGGCGAAGCGTTGCTCGAATTCTTCTGAAAATCTCATACAATTTGGTAATTGATAAATTTAGTAATTGTGAAATTGAAAAGCATTGCTGCGAGCATCCCGCGGGCTTGGTTCAACTTCCCAATTACCCGATTACACAATTACTCAATTCTTAACGGTCAATTTCCCCCAGCACGATATCGATGCTCCCGATCGCCGCGACCACATCCGCCAGCAACCGTCCCTCGCACATCTTCGGGAGCGTCTGCAAATTCGCGAAGCAGGCCGCCCGCATGTGCACGCGGTACGGCTTGGCAGTCCCATCGCTCACGATGTAGTAGCCCATTTCTCCGCGCGGCGATTCCACTGCCTGGTAAACCTCGCCCGCCGGCACCGCAAAGCCTTCCGTAATGATCTTGAAGTGGTAGATGAGCGCTTCCATCTGCGTCTTCATCTTCTCGCGATCGGGCAGCACAATTCCGGGAGCGTCGGCCTTGATCGGACCTTCCGGCATGCCGTCCAGCGCCTGTCTCACGATCCCGATCGACTCGCGCAGTTCCTGCACGCGGCACATGTATCGGGCGAACACGTCGCCTTCCTGCGATACCGGCACTTTGAACTGAAATTTTTCGTAGCTCGAGTAAGGCATATCCCGCCGCAGATCGAGGTCGACGCCGCTGCCGCGCAGAGTCGGGCCGGTCGCACCCAGTGCGATCGCATCTTCCGCCGTCATCCTGGCCACGCCCTTGGTCCGCATTCCCCAGATGGGGTTCCCGGTCAGAAGATTCTCGTACTCGTCTACCTTCTCCGGAAAATAGCCAGCGAAATGGCGCACGCGGTCGAAGAATCCCAGCGGAGGCTCCAGCGCGATTCCGCCCACGCGGAAGTACGAAGTCATCATGCGCTGCCCGCTGACCATCTCGAACATCTTCAGAACCTCTTCGCGCTCGCGGAAGCAATATAAGAAGACTGTGAGCGCGCCAATATCCATCGCGTGCGTGCCCAGCCAAACCAGGTGGGAGTTGATCCGCGTCAGTTCGTTGAGCAACACGCGCAGCCACTGTGCCTTCGGCGGAATCTCCAGTCCCAGCAACTTCTCCACCGCCAGCACGTAGCAGAGATTGTTGGTCATCGGGCACAGATAGTCGATGCGGTCGGTGAGCGGTACCACCTGCTGATAAAACTTGGCTTCGCACGTTTTTTCGATTCCGGTGTGCAAGAAGCCAATGTCGGGCATCATGCGCACGACGGTTTCGCCGTCAATCTCCAGCAGCACGCGCAACACTCCGTGGGTCGACGGATGTTGCGGGCCCATGTTCAGGATCAGGGTGCGATCCTGCCCGGGCTCCAGCACTGGAGTGGGGTTCAGGTGGGCCATCTAGCGGTAGCCCTCCACGGGATAATCTTTGCGCAGCGGGTGGCCTTCCCAGTCCTCGGGCATCAGGATGCGGCGTAGATAAGGATGCCCGGTGAAGCGAACCCCGAACAGATCGAAAACTTCGCGCTCGAAGTAATTGGCGCCCGGCCAGACCGAAGTGAGCGACTCTACCGCAGGGCTGGCGCTGTTCAGGCGAACTTTCAGCCGAACGCGCTCTTTGTTCGGAATCGAAAGCAGGTGATAGATCACCTCAAACCTGGGTTCAGCCGGATACCAGTCCACACAAGTGATGTCGGAAAGAAAATTAAAGGGGCAGGCGGGATCGTCTTTCAGAAGGACGCAGGCCTCGCGGATATTGGCCCGATCGACATATATCGTCATCTCCTCGCGATCGAACTTCACGCCCGTCACGGCCTCGGCGTTCCAGCCCACAAGGCGCGCCACCGCCGGATGGTTCTTTAGTTGCTCCAGATCGGTAATCGCCGGGGCCAGGGCCATTAGAAGTTCCCCCGTCGCGGAGAGGTTTCGCCCCAGTCCAAAACGCCTTTCTTCCAGACATAGAAGAATCCGACGAGGAAAATTCCGAGGTACACCAGCATCTCCCACAGGCCAAAGCGCTTCAGATCGCGCAAAATAACGGCCCAGGGATAGATAAAAATCGCCTCAACATCGAACAGAATGAACAACATGGCGACCAGATAGAACTTTACCGAGAAGCGCTGCCGGGAGTCGCCCACCGGGGTCATGCCGCATTCGTAAGGCGAGAGTTTGGCGCGGGTCGGTTTACGCTGCCCGATCAACCGGGAAAGCAGCACAATTGCGGTCGCAATCCCGCCCGCCATAAGAATATGAATCAAAAACGGGAGGTAGCGAGCGAAGTAATTGTCGGGCATAGGACGAGGTATATATAATTCGCGCCAAGTATTGATTAAACATTCTAGATTATGGGCTTACACTCAACAGTGTCAAGCGAACCGCAGGCCATTTTGTGGAAATGGAGAAGAAAATTTTGTAATTGAGCAATCGGGTAATTTTGGGAGAAGGAATCCGTGCCAAAAGCGATTTTGATTTTCAAATTACCCAATTACACAATTACCAAATTACAAAATCCCGTATGATTTTCGGCTTCAATACCGACGTGAAGCACGGCGACACGATCTACCACGTGCAGAGCGAAGCGCGTGAAGGTGAACTCCTCCTGCAATCTCAGGTCTTCGTGCGTGGACGCTGCATCGGCAAGAGAGCCACGTCTTATGCCGCCAAGGCCGCCGAAGCGCAATTCGGCGACGCGCAGAAAGAGCAGCAACTCCGTGAGCAACACCGCCTGGTGCTCGACGCGATCCGCGAAGGCAAGCTGGACAACGTTCTGGACCATCCGGAAGCGGAAGCCCTCGCCGCCATGAAAGAGTTGGACGTGCAGTGGCTGAACTCCGATTCGGTTCATGCCAATCGCAACTTGACCATGCAATTGCGCGTTACGGAAGGAGGCGCGGCCGCGCCCGGCGCGCGCCTGACCTTCCGCTTTGCCCGTCCCGGTGCTGCGCCGTTCTACACCCAGGCCGTGGCCGATTCCGGCGGCGGCGCAGAGATCAAGATTGAGGTCGAAGAATCGGCATTGCCGGATTCGTCCTTACTGGTGCAAGCCAACTTCGAAGGCCGGACGGCCACGCGGAAGTTCGCGTTGCGCAGGGCAGAATAGAAGCAGTGGTCGGACAGTGAGCCTTTACATCATGACATCGGCGCCGTCTCCAGCATGGCATCGGCGTCATCCCGAGCCTAGCCGCTTTTCAGGCGGAGCGAGGGATCTCGCGCGTAATGCTGCAATCGTCGACGGCAAGATTGCGGGTGCCGCCGAAGAACCACACCAGTGGATCTCATAGCGAAATGAAACTTCAGATCAATGGGGACGAGCGTGATTTTAGCGACGCTCCCGCCCCTTTCACCCTCGCCGCGCTCGTGGAAATCCTCGGCATGAAAGCCGACCGCGTGGCCGTGGAACTGAACCGCGACATCGTTCCACGCGACCGCTGGCCCGAAACGCAGCTTCATGAGGGTGATCGGCTGGAACTCGTCCACTTTGTCGGCGGCGGTTTGGCGCCGGATCCTCGGCAGGAACTCTCCTAGTCACCCCTTTCCACCGATTCTCTGCTTGACTCGCGCCAACCCATGCCTAGAATGTTTGAAACATTTTCATCGGATATTGTTTCAAACATAGTTAAGGATTTATGCAAGATCGTTTCACATCGCAACAGGTGATTGCCCTGACCGGGATTACGCCCCGCCAGCTCCAGTGGTGGGACGAGCGCGGCGTGGTGAAGCCGGAGCGGGAAGGGCATCGCCGCCTGTATTCGATGAACCATCTCACCGAACTCGCCGTGATCTGCGAACTGCGGCGCAAGGGATTTTCGCTGCAGGGCGTGCGCAAGGTCATGCGGTTTCTGGATCGCGAGATTGGCAAGGGGTTAGCCGAAATTGTCGGCCGCAACTCCGACTATCACCTGCTGACCGACGGCGCGCATCTCTATCTGGAAACTTCGGCGCGCCAGATCGTTGACATTCTAAAGAATTCCGACCAGCCGATTCTGGCGGTTTGCTTGAGCGACGCGGTGCGGCAGGTGCGGGCTGGGGTCGTCTCCGGAAAGGCGAATACTTCGGTAACTTCGCCTGATTGCCGCAGGCGTGCTAAAAAAGTTTCGTAAACAAGTGTGTGCATCACGGCACGAACGAGCATCAGGGACACAAGGAGGAGCACATGGTTGGCGAACTGGACCTTCTCAATGAGTGGATTCCGGAACAGATGCAGCCAGGTACCGTCTTCGTGCTGGAAAATGCCGGTGAAATTGGCGAAAAAGAAGATCCCTATTGGGCCGTGTTGTCCTGCCCGTCGTGCGGCATGTTGGGCCTGATCACGCGCAAACAGATCAACGGCTTGCTGCCAGTTATTTGTGGCTCGGAGCACTGCTCCGCCCAATTCTTCATCCGCGACAGCGAAGTCGTAGTTCGCAAACCCTTCTAAGAGTTCCCGTTTGACACCTCGTAGAGACGTAGCTTGCTACGTCTCTTCTAACCACAAATCTCAAGCCTCCGAGCATCGAATTCTAACCATCACCATGTGCCGTCGTCCGTAAAGACGTTGCAAGCAACGTCTCTACGATTTTGAGACTTCCTGCAACTCCACCGGAACCTGCTCGACGATTTCAATGCCGAAGCCCTCGAGTGCGGCCACTTTTTTGGGACGGTTGGTGAGCAGCCTTATGCGGTGCAGGTTCAGGTCCGAGAGAATTTGTGCGCCGATTCCAACCTCGCGCTGAACTTGCTTCTCGTTGTCATACAAAGAGGGAAGCCTCTGTCCGCGGTGAAAACCGAGTGCGGTGCGTTCGCCGACCTTCTCGACGGAGAATCCCTGCGAAGTCTGGTGCAGATAGATCAGCGCGCCCAAGCCTTCGCTGGAGATGCGGCGCAGCGCGCCTTCCAGCGTGGCGTGGCATTCGCAGCCGGTCGCGCCGAAGACGTCGCCCATCAGGCAGTGCGCGTGCATGCGCACCAGAACCGGAGTTTCGCTGTGCTCGATGTCTCCTCGAACCAGGGCTACATGCGATTCGCCGCCATCGACTTCGCTCTCGTAGGCGATCATTCGGAATTCGCCGAATCGCGTGTCGACCAGAGCTTCGCCCACGCGATGCACGTAGCGCTCGTGCGCCATGCGGTAGCGGATGAGCTCGGCGACGGTCAGCATCTTCATCTTATGCTCGCGGCAGAATTCGATCAGGTCGGGCACGCGGGCCATGCTGCCATCGTCCTTCATGATTTCGCAGATGATTCCCGCCGGGACCATGCCTGCGAGCCGCGCCAGATCGACGGAAGCCTCGGTCTGACCCGCGCGCACCAGCACTCCACCTTTGCGTGCGCGCAGAGGGAAGACGTGCCCGGGACGCGCCAAGTCGGAAGGTCTTGTCGCGGGATCGATTGCAACCTGAATCGTGCGGGCGCGGTCGTAGGCTGAGATGCCAGTCGTGACTCCGGTGCGCGCGTCGATCGCCTCACAAAATGCCGTGCCGAACTGCGAAGTGTTCTCCGACGTCATGGGACCGATGTTCAGGTGATCGAGGCGCTCTTCGGTCATCGCCAGGCAGACCAGGCCGCGTCCGAACTTGGCCATGAAGTTGATGGCTTCGGGCGAGACCTTTTCGGCGGCAAGGGTGAGGTCGCCTTCGTTCTCGCGGTCTTCGTCGTCGACCACCACGATCATGCGCCCCGCGCGGATTTCCTCAATCGCATCGGGAACGTCGGTGAATGGCGACTGCGGGCTCATATTGACGCGATTCTAGCAGAGGCGGTTAGGCTGCGAAAAACCTCGCGTAGGCGCGAATGTATTCGAGTTTGTCGTCTCCCAAGCCACGCAAGTCTTTCTCGCGGAGACGGCCTTTCCGGATCAGGTTGGCGAAGACTTCGGGGAGCACCGAGTACCGATAGTCGTACTGGCGGTCAATCTCCTGGCGGCGGGTTGTGAGATAACTTTCAAACTCCCACAAATCGGCGGGCTGCTCAATCTTCGCGGCGATCTCCTTGGCGTTCTTGATGACCGCTTGAAACTCTTGCTGCAGCGCCAGGTTGAATGCTTTTCTGGCGATCGCTTTCTTCGTCCCCGACCACTTCAGATCGCGCATCAGGACGGGGTGATTGTTGATGGCGGAACTGGGCATATTCGAGTCCTCCCGTGGAAGGATTTTAGTTCCCGCGAGGAACGCTTACAAGGGTTGAAGTCCGGGGAGATATTTTCCACCGGCGGATGGTCACGGTTGATACTGCAATTCTTCAGATGAATCCTTAAAGTCTTGTCATTCCGAACGGCGCTTTTTGCCGTGAGGAATCTGCTGTCGTTATGGAGTGGCAATGCCGCGTGAGAGGCGCTATCACGTGTACATCATGGCGAGCAAGAGTCGTGCGATTTATGTCGGCATGACGGGATTTCTCATGGCGCGGGTCTTACGGCATCGGGCGGGGGAGGGCGGAGAGGTTTACGCGGAAATATCGCGTGCGCCGGCTGGTTTACGTTGAGTCGTTTCAGAATGTCGAGAACGCGATTGCGCGAGAGACGGAGATCAAGAAGTGGCGGCGCGAGTAAAAGGTGGAGTTGATTCGACGGGAGAATCCGACTTCGGAGGACTTGGCGGCGGGGTGGGGCGAGGCGGCGATGAAAGTGGCGGCGAAAGCAGATTCCTCACCGGGCTCAGCGCCCGGTTCGGAATGACAAAGCGTAGCGGTTGAAGTCTGGGGCGATGTTTTGCACAGGCGATGGCGAATTGTGACGGTTGATACCGCAAATCTTCGGATAAATCTCCAAAGTTTTGTCATTAGAGTCTTGTCATTCCGAACGGCGTTTTTTGCCGTGAGGAATCTGCTGTCCTTGTGGAGTGGCAGGGATGCGTGAGAGGCGCTATTACGGTCCAGGACTTGCAGGATCTTTGCGTGAACCTGCGGCGCAAGGTGGCTAATCCTGTTCCGGTGGACGAAATCCGCGGGCTGATCCGCGACTATCTGAGTTGGGAGATCGTGGTCAACACTCCCGAAGCGGCGAGTCCAGGCACTCGAGATCGAGGTGCGCTACAAGAATAGCATCTGCAAATAGGCGACGCTGGCGCGCGTCCGCCCGTTTTTTCTTGGGCAACAGGGCGCGAGCCGTGCGCTATTTTAACACTTGCATCACCGTGGACGCAGTTCCGACCTCGGGTTCGGTGATGAGCAGGTGGATATGTTCCGGCATGACGACATATCCCACGACCACGAACCGATAGCGCTCGCGGGTCTGTTCCAGAATCGAGAGGAAGCGATCGCGCCTGCGCGCGGTGCCCAGACCAGGCAATCGCCGGTAGCAGGAACAGGTGATAAAGTGCAGGTGATGGGCGCCGTAAGTGCGATGCAGGCCGCGCGGCATGACGAACAACATCGTACAGGCAGCAACTCCGCCCGCCCTTGCAAACCACGCAAGGACGGGGCACCCACGGTTCCGGAACGGGAAAGAAAAATGCGGAAAGCTGGGCCACCCGTCCCTATCACTGCGCAGACTACCTTTTAGGGGGACCCCAGAGTGTCCTTAGTCGAATCGTCGGGTAGGATGCTAGGCCGTTGAAATGTAGGTATGTCGATGAGAGGAAACGTCGCGATTGGTTTCACAATGGTCATTTATGCGGCGCTCCTCTCCACCGCTCAGACCACCTCTGGCCAAACAGAAGATCTTTTCTCGATACGCGTCGAATCTGACCTAGTCCTGGTTCAGACGGCGGTCTACGATCGACAGCATCTGCACTACGTGAGCGGGTTCAACGCACGATGCGAAGCTACCGTTGGGAGGGCATGGAGAAAACTTTCGCTGTCTGAGCCCTACCTCCCACGTGACTGTTGGGAAGACATCGAAATCCGCGGGCTCTCTGTAGGCGAGTTTCACGTGTTCGAGGACGGAATTGAGCAGAGCATTCAAAATGTCAGGGTGGTACCTTGGGCCGAGGTCGCGGTGCGCGATAATTTCCCGTTTCACTATGAATGGTTCTATACACCAATGGGGAAATGGAGCACATGGGATATAGGGGACGGTTGGGGACCACCTTACGCCCTGTCCTACTATGTTCTGGCCTACAGACCTCTCAAACCTGTCGAAGGCAAGTGTCACTCCGTTCGAGTCACAGTGGATCGTCCAAACGCGGCGGTCTTTGCTCGTGACGAGTCCTGCTATACGAAGCGCCCGCCGACCGATCCCCTAAACGGAACGGACTTGGGCAAACGAATGGAAGCTGATCTGTATTCGGATAATCGAGCGAAGATCGAACTGTCGATTTGGAATGGTTTTTTCTACACGGATGCCAAAACGGCGAAGGTGGACATCGTTATTGAGATTCCCTGGACGACCCTGAAACGCGGGCCGTTGAAGTACGAATGGAAAGACTGGAACCTCCACGCCACAATTGGCGTTCTAGGCATGGTATACAAACTAAGGAGAGAGAGCGGCTATCGCAAGTTTTAGCGACCTCGCTTGTTGCCCTTCCGGCCGACCAGTTCTGGTGATCCTTGGCGACTTACCTATGGAAGACCGTTATTCCTTTTTTAGGGCAGTGGCAGCGGATACCCTCCCAGCGCGTTATGAAACGCAAATCGACCTAGAACCGGGTGAATATGACCTCAGGGTCGTGCTTAGCGACGGTTCGAAATTTGGCCGTGCGAAAGCCCATTTGCTCATTGAGCCGTATGACCGAGAACACCTCTCGATGAGTTCTGTAGTGCTATGCAGACGATTCAGGATCGCAAGTGTTGCTACCCAGGAAGCTGCCGCTGCGAACCTTGCCCCGCAGTACGTGCCGTTGGTTAGCAAGGGCCTGCAGTTCACACCTTCTGCTGAAACGCAGTTTAGAAAGGGCAAACCGCTGATCGCATACTTCGAGGTGTACGAGCCACTACTCGCGACCCAGCCAAAAGCAAAGGTTCAGGCGCATATGAGGATCGTCAGCACCAAAACCGGGCGCATCGCCGAGGACTTCGCTCCTTTTGATGTCTCGTCCTACGAGCGTCCAGGCAGCACAATGATTCCGGTCTCGCAGGAAATCAAGGTGCCGAAGGGCGAGTATCGTCTGGAAGTCCAAGCAACGGATTCGGCAGGCCGGAGCACATCCTGGCGAACTGCGGGCTTTTCCGTGGTCGAGTAGATGAATTTTTGTTGGCGGGTGGCGCAGGCTTTTGATTTCGCTCGGCACTACCAATTCAGAGGGGTGCCCCATCCTTCGCGTGCTTTTCGCGAAGGGTGGGCATCCGTGCTGCGGGAGCAGGAGATTTTTTCTTCGGCGAAGCTCGCCCCACGTAAAATGCAAACCTTCTGGGCATTTTCGCTTTTTCCACAGCCCTTCAGCACCAGAATGTGACGAACAACCTTGACCGAGCATACAGAAGGCGCATACTTGCCTCGTGTGCGCAAAGTCTCATGATAAGAAATCCACCCGGTCGTCAGCATCGACACTCCGCTATTCCGCTGATTCCTCTAACTCCGTATTCCGGAATATTTTGCCAGCAAGTCATTCGTTTTCAATATTTTACCGCCGAGCGTCCATATCTATTCTCCCTAAGCCAAAGAAAACAGGGATTTTACCCGATTCACCACCAAGAAAATTCAATCAGATATCCCGGCGAGGATCAGATCAGGAAGGAGAAGCCCACGAGCACTACCCGGCCAGTTCGTGCTCGGCGCCGCGGAAGAGGGCTCGCATGGCGCGGATTACCCAGCGCGTCAGGAGCATGATGATCACGACGAAGATTGTGGCGAGGGTGCCGGCTACGTAGGGATGGCGCGTGGCGAGCCAGGTCAGGGCAATGGCTAGAACGTCTTCACCCAGGCTTAGCGTGATGTTCGAGAACGGTTCGGGTGAGGGCGTCACAGCGGCGCGGGCTGCGGTTTTGCCGCCGTGGGCGATCAGGGCTACCGCGGCGCCGAGCAGCGTGGCCAGCAGTTGGTGCGCGGGGGAGAGTTGGCTGGTGGCCTGGTAGGCCAGCAGTCCGGCGACGGGGACGCGGATGAAGGTGTGCAGGGCGTTCCAGATCAGGTCGAAGGCGGGGATTTTGTCGGCGAAGAATTCGATGATGAAGAGCGCGAGGCTGGCGGCGATTACCGGCCATCCTGCCAGCAATTGCAGTCCCGGGGGCAGCGGGAGATGGCCGAAGCGGGCTAGCAACCCTAGGACGGCCACCGTGGCATAGAGATTCAGGCCGGCGGCGAAGCCGATTGCGGCCAGCAGGGCGAAGAGTTCGGCGGGCGGGATTTGCAGGACGTTTAGCATCGGTTAGGTCTTAGGTGGTGGGTCTTAGGTCTTAGGTATCGTGTCTTCGGCTTTTGCCTAAGACCTAACACCTACGACCGAACACCTGACCAAAGACCCGGCAAAGAGAAAGGGTCGCTCCTCAATCTCATTCAGGAGCGACCCTCAAATTGTTGCCACGTCTGCGGTTACAGCGTGGACTCGATCTCGAAGCCCCAGGCTTCCAGAAGAGGTTCGGGGATGTACTTCGAGTTCTTGTTGCGGCGGGCCCACTCGCGCAGGCGCGTCGAACGCAGATATTGGTCGGGGGAGAGCTTGTACTCGCGCACAACTTGTTCGAATTCGGTGATGGTCGGGGTAATGGGCCCGATCGGCTCAGGCTTGCCCCAGTTCGGATTTCCGCGTCGCTTGGCCATGAAAAATGCCTTTCACTTAAGGGAGATGAAACCGCAAATTTCCTTCTAACTATATGACTCTCCGCGTCGCCCTCAGGATTCAAACTTGGAACGCGGGCTTCGCGTGGACAGAATTGGACCTGTGCCTGATCCGAACGCAAAGCTAATCGGAGAGTCAAGATCTTACAGTCAAGTTGGCGAGAAAGTCAATGGAAATTCCTTCTTAAAGACGAGCTGGTCCGGTTCAAACACACGGGAACAGGACACTTAATTATGTCGGAGCGCAGGCTCTCGGCCGCCTTCGGTTCCAAATGCCGTCTTCGACTCCAAATAACGAACGATGCTCGCTTCCCATTCTTGTTCTTGCGACGTGATTGTCCTCGGTCCGCCCCTTGTGCGGAAAAGCACCACATTACGGGCGTAACCGCTCCTGGAGCGGAAATATTGATCCCAGTAGTCGATGGACATAGAGTGCGTACAGGGATTCCTGTAGAGCGGTCCCCAGGCTGCCTTGGATGCCCGCGGACAGACATTGCCCTGCAATCGAACCCCCTGAGTTCACTGCACAGAGACGGGCCCATCCATGAGTCTGAAAGCGTTGCTGTTGTGTTCGGACGAAAAGATCGTGCGGGTATTGCGCCGGGTGCTGGGCGATCTCGATATTGCGGTGGAGTTGTGCGCCGACGCCGACAGCGCCTTGCGCAGGCTGACCCGCCAGCGCTTTGAGGCGATTCTTGTGGATTGCACCGACGACGGCGCCAATGAGGTGCTGCGGAGTGCCCGCAGCGCTCCTTGTAACAAGCAAGCGGTCGCGGTTGCCATTGTCGAACCCATTGTTGGGCTGAAAGCCGTGTTTGACGCGGGAGCGCACTTCGTGCTGTACAAGCCCGTGTCGAGTGAACGTGCCAAGTCGAGTTTCCGGGCGGCCCGCGCTCTAATGAAGAGCGAGCGCCGCCGCAACGCGCGGGTCGCGGTGCAGATTCCCGTGGTCATGCGGGGTTCGGGAGCCGGCAGCAACATGAAGGTATCGACCATCGACCTGAGCGAAGGAGGTATGGCGGTCAACGTCCAGCGCGGACGACGGCCCACCGGACGCTGGCAGATCGCCTTTACCTTGCCGGGAACGCAGACGTCCCTGGAGCTTCCTGCAGAGTTTGCCTGGGAAGGGACGGGCGATCAGGCGGGATTACGCTTTCAGCAGATCTCGCCGGAGGCAACGCGGCACCTGCGAGAGTGGCTCAAACAGAATTCTCCCGAGGCGGAACAGGACGATCCGCCAATTCGTTGCCAGCTTACCGATCTGAGCCTGGGCGGATGCTACTTGGAGATTGCATCGCCGTTTCCTGCGTCGAGCCGCGTGGCATTGTCCATGCGCGCCGGCGGGGTGGAAGTGCGGGCCCAGGGAGTGGTGCGGATTATGCATCCCGACAAAGGGATGGGTATCGAATTCACCCAGGCGACGCCGGAACATCGCGCGGCTGTGGAAAAATTCCTGGGCGTTCTCAACGAGAATCGAACGCTAATGCCCGAGTTGCTGGTAGAACCTGAGGGATTGGAATCGGAAGGCAGGACCGCGAAATCGCGGGCTGGGGATACGGATGATCCATTGCTTCAGTTGTTCTATGGCACTGCGCTCACGGCAGAAGAGTTTCACGAAGCGATGCGCAAGCAGCGAGCGGTGCCGGCGGTGGTCACAGAGAGCGCCTCGGCTGCGGCTCACGTCTAGTCCTGGCTGGCGTTGGATTCCTGAACTGCGTTTCTTCCAAGAACCTGCGATTCTGCGAAAGACATTTCCGGGCCGCATCCCTAAGCTAAAATGAGCGCAAGCCGGGATGGCGAAATTGGCAGACGCAGCGGACTTAAAATCCGCAGGTCCGAAAGGACTGTGGGGGTTCGATTCCCCCTCCCGGCACCAGCCAACCGATTCGCGCGCGCTTCGTTAACAAGTGGAAGTTGTTCGAGGTTCAGCAAGCTTGGGTTCATCTCCGGCCAGGCCGCGCGGAAGTGTATGTCCGAACACGCGGGTCCGACTGGCGTTTGCAATGGACGCCGTAACATTCGCTGAGCTTAGCTTGTTTTAAGGATCCGAGCGGGCCTGTAACGGCAGTCATCCGGGGATGGCCTTCCGGCGGCACAGGGATGTACCTTCGAAACCTATTCGAATTTGGGTTTTAAGCCCAGACTCAGTATGTACCGGCGAATCGATATGGAAAGACTTGGCGCTGTCGCCATCTGGGATCGAATTATGAGTAAATGTTTTCAGACAAATCCCGCCGCGAAGCTCAACCGGGCAAACAAGTTTGGGATGGTTCTGATTTGCCTGGCCACCATGGTTGGCTGCCAGGGAGTCAGCTCAAGCAAGCCTGCGAGTGTGCAGCCGCAGTCTGGCACTTTGTCTCTGAGCGGAAGCAGCTTGGATTTTGGCTCCGTCACTGCGGGCACCAGCAAGACCCTGACCATGACTGTGACGAATTCGGGCACCGCCTCCATTACAGTCAGCAGCGCGTCTATTTCCAGCAAATATTTCTCGCTGAGTGCACCAACTCTGCCGGTGGCGATTCTCGTCGGCCAGAGCACACCGGTCACTCTTGTGTTTAGTCCCAACGCGCCTGGAACGTTTAATGCCACGGTTTCCGTTGTCAGCAACGCCACGAACAGTCCCGCTACCTTCTCGCTGACGGGAACTGGAATTGCGGGCGGTCAGCTGGCGGTCAGTCCGGGCAATGAAAGTTTTGGCAGCGTGACTGTAGGCTCGCAGAGCAATCAGACGGTCACACTGACGAACAACACTTCATCGACAGTGAACATTTCCGCAGCAACGGTGAGCGGCACCGGTTTCAAGTTGAGCGGGATTACTACGCCACTCGCGCTCAGCGCTGCTCAAAGCACCACCTTTACCGTGACGTTTGCACCGCAAGCAGCAGGAAGCGCGAGCGGCACGCTTACGATCACCTCGAATGCGCCGAATCCCTCGCTAACGATGGCGTTGACTGGTACTGGAGCGGCGCTGGGAGCGCTAGGAGCGAATCCCACAAGTCTGAACTTCGGAACTGTGACGACGGGCAGCAATCAAGCGCTGTCAGAGACTGTGACGAATACCGGCGGGTCAAGCGTCACAATTTCTCAGGTTGGAATTAGCGGGACAGGTTTTACGCTGAGTGGAATCACTGCACCTGTGACACTCACGGCGGGACAAAGCGTCGGCTTCACCGTGACCTTTGCTCCGACCGCGGCTGGCAGCGCCAGCGGTAGCGTGACCGTCACATCGAATGGGTCCAATCCCACTCTAACCATTTCTTTGGCTGGTACGGGGTCAACCACGGCCGGACAGCTGACCGCGACTCCAGCGCCCGTGGCGGTTGGCAGTGTAGTCGCGGGAACCAGCGGGACAGCCACGGGAACTCTTAGTGCGAGTGGAGCGAACGTAACGGTTACGGCCGCCACGTCGAGCAACTCGCGCTTTGCGATCAGCGGCTTGTCGCTGCCAGTGATCATCCCGGCCGGACAGAGTGCATCGTTTACGATAACCTACAGTCCGCTGGTTGCCGGCGCGGACAGCACCAACCTGACATTCACCAGCAATGCCCAGCCTGCCACGACGACTGACACGGCCACCGGTACCGGTACTCCGGCTCCAGTTCATACCGTCAGCTTGTCGTGGAACGCCAGCACCTCGCCGAACATTTCGGGATACAACATTTACCGGGCAGTTTACACAACCTCCTGCGGCGCCTACTTGAAGATTAACGGGGCCACCTTGGACACCGCTACGACGTATACAGATTCTGCGGTGACCGATGGCACGAACTACTGCTATGCCACCACCGCCGTGGACTCCAGTAACGTAGAGAGCGGCTACTCGAACATCGTTACCGATATTCAGATTCCTCCTCCGTAATTGTGCGAGGCTTCGTGCCGTTGAGATGTTCCGTAGGGATCTACGCGTGAGTGTTGAATAGCCTGGCCCGATGCGGTCAGGCTTTCAATTTGGGGCTTCAGTTCATCTGAAATCTACCGATGGCTCCGACCGCCAGAAAGAAGGAGCGCACCACTCCAAGGCTGGATGGTTCTGTGACTGAAACTGGAATGGCCCTGCCCACACTACTGTCCGGCTAAAGCAGGGTGCGCCGACAGTAAGTGACGGGTCGGTAATGAGTTGAGTCTGTTTTGAACTTGCCGCGATTTGAACGTTGGAGCGGCTAGTTTGGGTGCCGGGGACGGCAGACAATGGCTCATGAACCAGGGCCGTGCCGTCTTCTCGCAATTGATCAGCTTCCTTCCCGACCGGGAGTTTCGCCGTTGCGTCGAGCGCTACCGGGGCGACATCCGGCTGCGCGGATTTTCCTGCTGGGATCAATATCTGGCCATGGCCTTCGCGCAACTGACCTATCGGGAAAGTTTGCGCGACATCGAGGCCTGTCTGCGTTCAATACAGGGCAAACTGTACCACCTGGGATTCCGCGGCAAGGTGGCACGCTCGACCCTGGCCGACGCGAACGAATGCCATGATTGGAGGATCTTCGCCGATTTCGCGCAGGTATTGATTGGCATTGCCCGCCCGCTGCACGCCCGCGATCCGATGGGCGTCGATCTGGAGCAAAGTCTGTATGCTCTGGATTCGACCACCATCGATCTGTGCCTGTCGCTGTTTCCGTGGGCGAAGTTTCGCCGGCGTAAGGCCGCCGTCAAGATGCACACCCTGCTGGACCTGCACGGCAACATTCCCACGTTCATCCGTGTCACCAGCGGGGATGTGCATGATGTGAACATCCTGGACGAGATCATGCCGGAGGCAGGCGCCTTCTACGTGATGGACCGAGCCTACATCGATTTTCAGAGGCTCTACGTCTTTACGCTCAGCTCGGCCTTCTTTGTCGTGCGCACCAAGTCGAACGTGCTTATCCAAAGACGCTACTCGCATCCAGTGGACAAGAACACGGGCGTGCGCTCGGATCAGACCGTCATTCTGACATCCTTCGAATCGGCATCGGCGTATCCGGATGCACTGCGGCGCGTGAGTTACTTCGACGTGGAGACCAACAAGCGGCTGAAATTCCTAACCAACAACTTTGTGCTCCCCGCACTTACCATCGCGCAAATCTACAAGTGCCGCTGGCAAGTTGAACTATTCTTCAAGTGGATCAAGCAGCACCTGCGCATCAAGGCCTTCTACGGGACCAGCGAAAATGCGGTGAAGACTCAGATCTGGATCGCGGTGTCGGTTTATGTGCTGGTGGCGATCGTACGCAAGCGGTTGGGCCTGGAGGCCAGTCTTTACCAAACCCTACAGATTCTAAGCGTCACGCTTTTCGAGAAAACGCCCATTTTATGCGCCCTTCAGGCCCTCGAAGCGGGTGCCGATTTCGCCGAAAACGTCAACCAACTGATTCTCTTCGACCTTTAGCCGGACACTAGTGGCCCTGCCCTATGAGTCGATAAGACTTGTGACTGTAAGAAAGAGGGCGGTGAGAAGGTTGCGCTTACGAATTTGATACATGAGCCACAATAAAGTTGTTTCTCTGTTGCGGGTGTTTTGTAAGTGACCTTCTCATTTCGAATCAGAGGGCTTAATACCGCTGCTACTGTCCTAATGGCGCACTAAGTACGCCCTTTCGACATCTACTCAAGAGAAGCCCGCGAGCTTCAAACTATTGGCATGAGACTCCCCCAGTCCATTCCCCATCCTCTTGCTACTCGTGTCTTTTCCATCATCACTTTCACCCTATTCGTTACGCTGCTGCCCTTGTGCGCAGGGGCCGCCGCGCAACAACTGACATGCACACCCTCTACAGTGCACTTTGGCAACGTTGTTGTCGGGCAACGTGAGACCGAGGTTGTCGTCCTGACGAACGGCGGACAGACCAGCGTCACAGTTTCGGCGATGAAACTTAGCGGGACTGAATTCAGTGCGTCCCAATTAGGTTTGCCGTTGAGTCTGTCCGCTGGGCAGAGCGTCTCACTCAATGTGACCTTCTCTCCGACCGCGACTGGATGGACGCAAGGAGGAGTCACATTTACCAGCAACGCTTCCAACACGACGCTTCAGTTGGCACTCGCAGGGACAGGTGCAAAGAGTGACAGTTTAGCTGCGAGTCCGGCAAGTGTTTCGTTCGGCCAAGTGGCCGTAGGAGCGAGTTCGAAGCTGCCGGTTGTGTTGACCAATACGCGCTCCTGGAAAGTGAAGGTTTCCGGTTACCAGACGACGGCTAGTGGATTCTCCGTCAGTGGGCCGGCGTTGCCGATCACTTTGAGGGGAGGGCAAAGCATGACATTGAATCTTACGTTCGCCCCACATTCGGCGGGAACCAGTGGGGGGAGCGTCTTCGTCTCCGGTCCCAATCTAAACGTACCCCTGAGTGGCACGGGAACGACCACTACAGCAGGGCAGTTGAGCATCACGCCGTCCCTCGTGAATTTCGGCAATGTGAATGTGGGTTCGACGGGGACTCAAGCCATCACCATGAGCGCGACTGGTGCAAGTGTGACCGTGTCATCGGACACCAGCAGCGGTTCGCAATTCGTTCTGAATGGAGTTTCTTTGCCGTTCACGATCCCCGCGGGACAGAGCTTGTCGCTCAACGTAGCCTTTAAACCAACAGCCAGCGGGACGGTTTCCGGATCGCTGTCATTTACGAGCAATGCCTCGAACGGTCCCAATCTGAACGTGCCCCTGAGTGGCACGGGAACCACTACAGCAGGGCAGTTGAGCATCACGCCGGCACTGGTGAATTTCGGCAATGTGAATGTGGGCTCGACCGGGACTCAAGCCATCACCATGAGCGCGACTGGTGCAAGTGTGACCGTGTCCTCGGACACCAGCAGCGGTTCGCAATTTGTTCTGAATGGAGTTTCTTTGCCGTTCACGATCCCCGCAGGACAGAGCATGTCGTACAACGTGGCCTTTAAACCAACAGCCAGCGGGACGGTTTCCGGATCGCTGTCATTTACGAGCAATGCCTCGAACGGTCCCAATCTGAACGTGCCCCTGAGTGGCACGGGAACCACTACAGCAGGGCAGTTGAGCATCACGCCGGCACAAGTGAATTTCGGCAATGTGAATGTGGGCTCGACCGGGACTCAAGCCATCACCATGAGCGCTAGCGCAGCAAGTGTGACGGTGTCTTCTGACGTCAGCAGCAGTTCGCAATTTGTTCTGAGCGGAACTTCCTTGCCGTTTACCATTCCCGCGGGACAGAGCTTGTCGCTCAACGTGGCCTTTAAACCAACAGCCAGCGGGACGGTTTCCGGATCGCTGTCATTTACGAGCAATGCCTCGAACGGTCCCAATCTGAACGTGCCCCTGAGTGGCACGGGAACCACTACAGCAGGGCAGTTGAGCATCACGCCGGCACAAGTGAATTTCGGCAATGTGAATGTGGGCTCGACCGGGACTCAAGCCATCACCATGAGCGCTAGCGCAGCAAGTGTGACGGTGTCTTCTGACGTCAGCAGCAGTTCGCAATTTGTTCTGAGCGGAACTTCCTTGCCGTTTACCATTCCCGCGGGACAGAGCTTGTCGCTCAACGTGGCCTTTAAACCAACAGCCAGCGGGACGGTTTCCGGATCGCTGTCATTTACGAGCAATGCCTCGAACGGTCCCAATCTGAACGTGCCCCTGAGTGGCACGGGAACCACTACAGCAGGGCAGTTGAGCATCACGCCGGCACTGGTGAATTTCGGCAATGTGAATGTGGGCTCGACCGGGACTCAAGCCATCACCATGAGCGCGACTGGTGCAAGTGTGACCGTGTCCTCGGACACCAGCAGCGGTTCGCAATTTGTTCTGAATGGAGTTTCTTTGCCGTTCACGATCCCCGCAGGACAGAGCATGTCGTACAACGTGGCCTTTAAACCAACAGCCAGCGGGACGGTTTCCGGATCGCTGTCATTTACGAGCAATGCTTCTAACGGTCCCAATCTGAACGTACCTCTGAGTGGTACGGGAACAACAACAACGACGACGGCAGGGCAGTTGTCCGTCGCGCCAGCACCGCTGAATTTCGGCAACGTGACTGTGGGAACCACGGGAACTCAACCCATCAACCTGAGCGCGAGCGGCGCAAGTGTGACCGTGACTTCTGACGCGAGCAGCAACTCCCAATACGTTCTGAATGGGGCTGCTTTTCCGCTTACGATTCCCGCGGGACAAAGCGTGCAGTACAACGTGTCCTTTACACCAACAGGGAGCGGCACGGTTTCTGGATCGCTCACATTTGCCAGCAATGCCGCCACTGCGCAGACGATTGAATCGCTTACCGGGATCGGCACCGTGCAGCAATACAGCGTAAACCTCTCTTGGAATGCCAGTACGGGCGTGGCAGGCTACAACGTTTACCGCAGTACAAGTTCGAACGGCACCTTTGCCAAGATTAACTCCGCCCTGGACGCGAACACCGCGTACACCGATAATTCGGTCGTCTCCGGCCAGACCTACTATTACGAAGCCACTGCGGTAGATTCCAGCGGCCAGGAGAGTGTGCGCTCGACCCCGCCGGCACAGGCTTCGATCCCGTAGCCTCTACAGACCTCGTTTTGGAACCACGGAAGATCTGAACGATCTTCCGTGAGTTCGCCCCCTTGGGCAGCGCCCCGGCAACCGCCGCCCGATGCAAACGCGACGAAAGCGCGTCGCTTCCGCTTCGCCACGCCAGAGAGATGGCCGAGGAATCGATGGTTCGCCCTCGGAACGGTGGGCTCACTAAAGACACTAGTGATGAATATGATCAAAGGTCACAGCCGCAGCTGAGCACCCGATGTTCAGAATGGAGATTGCGCGTTCCAGTTTGTGATGTCCTGTCTTGTGGAAGAAGAAACTCAGTCCCACGACGCCGGCCGTCTCTCCGGCAAAGTTCACAGCGAGCCCCGCTGTGCTCCCGGCGAACACACGCGTAACCGGGTTTAATTCCTGGCCGCCGTTGCGCAAATTGTTTCGGGTCGCGATAAAGTCGGCCGTGCTGAACGCTGCAGTCGCGGCAAACAGAATGCTATTTTCACGATCCCAAAATCGATGGCTCGGGGCTTCAGGCAGCGTCACCGGTTCGGCAGACTTCACCATCGGGTTCGGTTCTATGGATTCGGGTTGCAGCAGCGCGAAAGAGACTTGCTGCGCCAAGGCTGGTCCGCAAAGACCGAAAAGTACGAGCAGGACGGCTGCTTTCGGTTTAAGAATCGCGCCAAGCCAGATTGTCAGCATAACGTTAGTGAGTGCCCTACTTGGCCACCCGTACTAGTACTAACGCAATGCCGGGGCATCGAGAATGGCCCCTCCGTGCTACCAACGCGTGCCCAAGGAGCGAAAGGAGGTTACTGAAGTTACTTCGCGCGTTGAAAACGCTTATCGGGGTCGAATGACGTAAACTGCGGTCCGAGTCTTCAGCCGAAATCCTTGTCCGGGGCTAGCGCGATAATGGCATAAGAGTTTCGACGCAGGCAGCTTCTTCCCATCCCTTCCTTGTTTGCGATCCCGCTGTTGCATCATCGTTCGAACTGGATGGAGGAGCGAACCGCGCGAGCAGCGAATGCCATGCTGAGGTGCCCCTTGTCCCCGGCAAGGGAAGAGTGCGAGCATTATCCCGGCAGCCAAACAGGAGACCATGAACGATTACCGCAAGTTTTACATCGATGGACAGTGGGTCGATCCCGCGGAGTTCCGCGACTTCACGGTCATCAACCCGGCGAACGAAGAGCCCATTGCAACGATCTCGTTCGGCAGCGCCACGGATATTGACCGGGCAGTGGCGGCGGCCAAACGCGCCTTCGAATCGTATTCGGAAGTAAGCGTTGAAGAGCGCCTGGCGCTATTGCGCCGGATCATTGAAGTTTACAAATCAAAATTGGAGGAAATGGCCGCAACCATTTCGCAGGAAATGGGTGCTCCCATCTCTCTCGCTCGGAAAGCTCAGGCCCCTGCTGGTCTCGGACACTTGTTGGAAATCGCAAAGGTGATGGAGCACTTCAAGTTCGAAGAGCTAAAGGGTTCGACGCTCATGCGAAAAGAACCCATTGGAGTGTGTGGTTTGATCACTCCGTGGAACTGGCCGATGAACCAGGTCGTGGCCAAAGTAGCGCCCGCACTCGCGGCGGGATGCACCATGGTTCTCAAGCCCAGTGAATTTGCTCCGCTTTCCTCTTATCTGTTCGCGCAGATCCTTCACGAAGCGGATGTACCGCCCGGCGTTTTCAACTTGGTCAGTGGGGATGGGCCTACGGTCGGAGCTGCGATTGCATCGCATCCGGATGTAGCCATGGTGTCGTTCACGGGATCGACGCGAGCTGGTGTTGCCGTAGCGCAAGCCGCCGCCCCCACTGTGAAGCGGGTGACGCAGGAACTGGGCGGCAAGTCGGCCAATATCATTCTGGATGACTCTGATCTCGAGAAAGCAGTGAAGCAGGGTGTGCGCGAATGCTTTCTCAACACAGGACAATCTTGCAACGCGCCGACCCGCATGCTAATTCCGCGATCCAAGATGGCTGAGGCGGTGGCGGCGGCGAAGCAGGCAGCCGAGTCGACTAAGGTTGGGAGTCCACTTGCTGAAGATACCGGCATGGGTCCGCTGGCGAACAAAGCTCAATTTAAAAAGGTGCAGCGGCTTATCCAACAGGGAATCGAAGAGGGGGCGAGGTTGGTCGCCGGAGGGCTTGGCCGTCCGGATGGTCTGACGAAGGGCTATTTCGTCAAGCCGACGGTGTTCGCGGATGTTCGCAACGATATGACCATCGCCCGGGAAGAGATATTCGGACCAGTCCTTTGCATGATCCCGTATGAAGACGAAGATGACGCAGTTCGAATTGCGAACGACTCGCAGTATGGCCTGTCAGGATTTGTGACGTCGGGAAACCTTGAGCGGGCGCACCGGATTGCGAAGCGGATTCGAGCGGGCAATGTGCACATCAATGGCGCCAGAGTCGACTTTGCGGGTTGCTTTGGAGGCTACAAGCAGTCGGGTAACGGCCGGGAATGGGGCGAGGCGGGCCTGGAGGAATTCCTCGAGTTGAAGACCATCTTCGGTTACGCCAGCGTTGCGAGATAGAATTCGTGTGAGTGGTTGACATTCCCCCTCTCATGGGGAGCTGCCGGATACTGAAATCTGGCCAATAACTTTGGGGAAGAGTAGGGAAGAGTCGGTAGTGTCCTAAGTATTAGGACACTACCGAAGAGTCTTGAATCTGTTGCCGACGTCACCCGCGACCACCGGATCGGGAGTAAAATTAATTGCATTCCCTGTGGTGGAAAGGCCATGGTTACTCGAATTGCCTTCCTCTGGCGATCGCCGCGCATCCTTCCGATCTTGTTGTCGGTGATCTGTCTCCTCGCGCCCACCGAGGCGCAACATGGAGGCGGAGGCGGACACTCCGGGGGCGGCCACTTTGGTGGCGGACACTCCTCCGGCGGCCATTCTTCCGGCAGGCATTCCGGCGGTGGCCACACGGGCGGACACTTCGGCTGGCTGCACTTCGGGTCCGGAAAACATTCTGCCCGGCATGCGGGGTTCGGAGCGGCACCTACTTCGGATATTTCGCGCGACGGGCCCTCACACCTGTGGAACTTTCCCACGGCTGCCCGCATGCCTTCCACTGGGAGGATTCCGTCGACGCTTCTCTCATCTCCGCTAATCCCACGTCGCCCTGACGGTCGGGTTTCGTTCTTTTCTTCTCCCGGGCGCCGGCATCCCGGTTTCTTCAACCGCTATAGGCGGTTTGCTTCCTCCGGATGCTTCTTAAACGGCGTGACTCAGGTCTGTTTCTTCGAACCATTCTTGCCGTTGCTTTCCTGCGGCGGCGACTTTGATTTTCATGATTCTGGCTTCGGCGGAGACTCGCTTGATTCCAGCGACGACCTGAATTCTCAGGGGCCTCCGCAGTGGGAAATGTCCGCGATCCCGCCCACTGCAAATCCATCGGATGACGACACAGCAGAAGGGAATTCGCCGGCGCGCCCCGGAACCACGCTGGGCGCAGTGACCGAAGGCCAGGTCCTGGGCAACGGAGTCTTCCTGCTGGTCTTGAGCAACGGCACCAGCCACGCCGTCGCGGACTACTGGGTCGCCGACGGGTATCTCGAATACGTCAGCCCCGATGGCACACGCAGCCACATTCCGCTCGACGCTCTCGACCTGCAGAAAACAGTGACCCAAAATGCTCCTCGGGGCCTTCCGTTTGTACTCCGCTCGACGCCCGCACAGAATCGTTAACGGCGCCTTCTCTCCGGAACAACGAGACGCTCGCGCTCGTGCGTTTTTAGAATCGACTATCTGCATAAAATCTCGGATGATTTGCTCCCGGTGACCTGGAAGCGCTTTCGGCGTTCCTTCTGTCCCGGAACCATCCACCTTGCAAGGAACAAATAAGCCGTGCCAATGAACCACTTCCGGACGCCATGAAACTCCAGGCCCGGTGGGCCGGTCGCTCCAAATTCTGCTAAGCTGAGCAGCATCAACATCGCGACGAGAGGACAAAACCGTGGAAGTGGTGGCCGGCGTGGATCTTGGCGGAACTGCCATCAACTATACGTTAGTGAACCGGGAAGAGCAGTTTCTCATCGAGGGTCTGTGCGAGCATCCGGCACTTTCGAAGCAGGGACCAGAGGTCTGCCTCCAGCAGATCGCGGATGGTCTCAAGATCGCCACCGGCCAGGCGGGCATTGCTCTTGACGACGTAGTCGCCATCGGCCTGGACACTCCCGGTCCATCCAGCGCTTCAGGGCAGCTCAGCGCGCGAGGCTCCACCAACTTTGTGCATCCCAAATGGGCGGGATTCGACATCCGCGAGGGTCTGGCGCACAAGCTCGGCAAGCCCGTGTCCTACCTGAACGACGCCAACGCCGCCGCGCTCTGGGGGCATTATGCGATCTTTGGCGCCGACAGCCGCGAAACGTCAATCTCCGACGTAGTCGGTACAGGCAACGGAGGCGGCATCATCCTCGACGGGAACGTGGTGAAAGGCAAGAACGGATTCGGCGGAGAGCTCGGCCACGTGCTGATTCCCTATCAGAGTATTGCGGGGATCGCCGGCATCAAGCCGCACTGCAATTGCGGACGAATCGGCGACCTGGAGTCGCTGTGCTCTCTCACCGCGATTGAGAAGACTCTGCTGCCGTATTTCCTGCAGCGTTATCCGGGCCACGACCTGACGAAGCAGGACCGCCACCAGGCGGCCAAAGCCGTCCGCGGCCTGGCGGATAATGGCGATCCGATGTGTAAAGAGATTTTCCGGGTTCAGGCCCATGCCCTAGGCCTTTTTTTCGACGAGATGATAAATACTTTCGATCCTGATGCCTTGATCGTCGGCGGCGGCGTTCTGGAGACGAGTAAAGGATTCCAGCTGTGGTTTCTGTCAGAGATCCGCGCCGGGATGCCGATGCAGCGAGAAGAGCAGGCCAAAATTCCCATTCACGTGATGCCCAATGGCGATACTGCAGGGGCGCGAGGCGCTGCTTTAGAAGCGCTAAAACTCGCGAGGGAAAGCGGTCTCGCATAGGGCAAGCCGATTTTTCATTGCGATTGGTTATCTTTTCGACAGCGGGGATACGAGCTTGCTGTGACGGGACCTTTTACTGCTGCAGTTGCCGGGATTTCAGCGGGGGTGTCGTTTGAGAGCGAACTCGGGTCTCCATCCCCATTAATCGCCGTTGCCACGTAATAATACTTCGCGCCGTCTTGAACCACGTCGTCTACGCAGGCGGTGCCGTCAATGGGTTTCTCGTTGACCTGCTCGCAGGTGCTGCACTTTTTGTCCCGGTTCGGCAGGTCCTGGGGGGCGATTCGATACAGGCAGTATCCGACAGCTTGGCGCTTGGGATCGGTTGAGGGTGCACTGGCATTCCAGGTGAGAATCACCTTGTGGTGGCTGGTCTGCGGTGACGCTTGCAGAATGGCACCATGAGACTCAGGGCAGAGAAGTGGTTTGGGTTGGGCGGCCTTTAGGAGTTTTTCCTCGGCTTTTGAAGGATTTCTCGTTACCAGATTCGCGTGAGCAGTAGCCCGGCTTGAGCTGGTAGTCAGCCAAACCCCGTAGACAACCATCGAAACTAGTGCGCACACCGCCAAGATGAAAATGAAGTGCCGCGCCCGCATACAATTCTCCCGTGGATTTCTACCGTTGCTTCACGTTGCTGGAACCAGGATGTGTTGTGGCCGATAGCGTGGGAGAGGCTTACTGACGATTCGGCGATTTATCCGCGCAACACTTACTCAATCTTAACACCGTTGACAATTCGGCAGATGAGATATGGGCCCGATTATTTGCCTTTACGCTCATCGGTTGTCAAAGGAGCGGGGGCGCGCGTCACAGCCAGCTCGGGGGAACTCGTCGCCAACAATCTCGACTTCTTCTCAGCGCGATGAGCGATCCAAATCAGCAAAATGATGACCGCCAGAGCAATCAGAAAATAGATGATTCCGCCTTGATGATGGAGCCTACCGGTGATGAAGCTGCGATCTACGCGCGTTGTCAGCATTGCCAGGACAAAGATGCGAAGGCCGTTCTTAGCCACTGAGAGAGGGATCGCTACTGCGATTACCAAGGCCTTTCGCCAGGCTGAACGCAAACTCATCTGCGCCAGGACCATGGTTGTCACCACCAACATCAAGCTGGAACGGATGCTGCTGCATTCTCGAGCAACTTCGACCGTCAACCCTGGAATGGTAAGTTGTATTCCATCTCGAGTCACGGGCACTCCGACGGCGGCGAAAAGCAGGTGGCCCGAAACGACAGAGCCTTCTTGAAGCAGCCGCACGATGGGATTCAGCAAGAAGCCGGGGAAAGGAACCATCCAGAACAAGAAGCAAAGAGGGAAGAGGGCACGGCGAAAGGCGCGAGTGCCGAAAGAAACGACAAAGGCACCGATCCACCACACCACCAGTGCCAGCATGTTCAGCGAGAGTTGCTGGTCGCGGTGTAGCGGGAAGATTCGTAATCTTGCAACCACTGTCGCCACAACAGCCACGGCAAGCAGAGTTAGGCCGAGGCTCGACCATGACTCCGCCAAGGATTCGGACGATTTAAATTCCAGATATATCAACGAGACGCTGATGGGAAGAATGAGCAAGAGGTGCGTGTATTGGTCGTCGCGCAGGGCTAGCGCGAAAGAAGAGACGAGAGGGGTCCACCAAATCGGCAAAGAAATCGCGACGAGAACGGAAAAGCGGAAGATCGGCGACCATTTGGAAACGGATTCTTGGGTCGAGGTAGTCGGGACCATGGGATAGTCCACCAGCGAGTACAGTAAAGTTCTATCATTCGGACGCCGCTCACCCCAGCAGCCGGACCAATAAGCATGGCGCTGAGCCTGGTGATGTCGGCTCATTCTGCCAGTGACCAACGGTGCCACAGTTGGACTCCGCATATATCGGAGCGGGCGTCAAGCACCCGCCAAAAACAGTCACTCTCTTCTTTCGTATTTCAGCCAAGCATTTGCCACTCAGCGTCACTTCTGAAACCTCTTGAGCCTGCCGTGGCCCGTTAGCTTCACAAACATGCGCGGATCGTAGTTCAGCGGTTCTACTTCGTGTATGTCAATCCTTTTGTAGTCGGGATGCTGGGGGTTGATCAGCCAGTTGTTTTCGGCGGGCGCAAGAACAGAAGGCACTATTAGTACGCAGTGCTCTCCTCGTTGCGCAAATTCATCTCCCAGCCGGGCGATCTCAGGAGGGGCCGCAGATTCGCGCCAGTTTGCAGGCATATCGCTGACTTCAAGGCGTTCTCGGCCCAAATTACTTGGGACTTCCGCGACCGCCAAAACAAGGTCAACCGGGGGATCCTCCTTATCAAGATGTACGAAATATTCCAACATGGCAAGCGATTGGTGTTCTGAAGTGTAGCTAAGGCGCGTTCCCGGACTCGACCAACGGCCGCCATAGCGGTATGCGCCTTCACCATCAAAAGGGGCACGAGCATACGCTCGGCGCAAAATCCGATAGATGCGACTCAACTAATTCCGCCGTAGGCGATCCGACCCAAGATGCTCTCTACCTGACGCGCTCCCAACTCAGTATCGATCATCGCTACGGGAGCGAGGCCGCCAAGGGTACGGTTCGGACGTTTGAGCCAACGTATTGCGCGCTCGTGGTCGCCGAGGTATTCATCAGCAATAGCGACTATGCGAGCCAAGCGGTAAAGCCGGTCGGATTCGTAAGGCGCAAGCCGTCCACTGCGTCGTCGCCGCTGCAAGCTGCGAGACGAAAGGTCGAGTGCGCAGGCGAGTTCTTTCAGTGTTAAACCGGAAGCTCGCATCAACTGTTCGACCACCGCCGGAGCAAATCCTTCCCGGATCGCATCGCGCATATCGTGATCACTAGAGAGAACGCGTCCGAGCGCGTGCTCGCCGCCTAATTCTCGGACTACGGCCCTGAGTTCGTTTACCATTCTGTCGCCTATAGTAACGCCAAATGGCGCAATGGTCAAGACTTGACCGTTCGTTGTGCCTTTCCCCCAAAAGCAGGGTGCTCATGCTTTTCATGCGAACACTGCTGAGTTTAGAGTTCGTTTAGCTCGAGTTTTGGAAGGCGGCCTCCTCATTGCGCTAACGACGAGGGCAGGTGAACATTTACGACTTCAACTCCGCAAGCTGTTTCTTTGCATCCTCTGCGTCGCTGGAATTGGGATTGAGTTTCAACACCTGCTGCAATTGCTGTCGAGCAAGCGTCGCTTGTCCGCTTTTCGCGTAGGCCATCCCGAGGTGGTAATGAAACCTGGGATTGTCCGGCGAATTGCTCTGCTGGCCCAGCTTTAACGCTTCCTGCAGCGAGTTGACTGCCGACCGGTAAGCGCCTTTCTGGTAGTAAATCCACCCTAACGTATCCGCCACAGTGGGCGAATCTGGCATGCCGCGTCGAGCGGTTTGCGCCAGCGAGAGGGCTACATCGAGGTTGCCACCCGATTGCAACATGACAGAAGCCAGAGCATTTGATGCCAGGGGATTTTCCGGGCTGATTGCGAGTGCCTTCTGATAGGCCTCGGTCGAACCATTCCAATCCCGCCGGGACTGAAAAAGCTGGCCCAGGAGAATATAGTAGGCAGCTTCCTGTGGGTTGTCCTTGAGTCCTTGCTGATAGGTGGCAATGGCGTCGTCGACGTGCCCCTCGGCGGCTTGAACCTGACCAAGCTTAATCCGGGCGTCCGTATTGTTCTTATCGAGCTGTGTGGCTTTGGTTAGCGCGGCCGCCGCTCCGCTCAGGTCTTTCTTTTGCTGGAACAATACTGTTCCCAGGAGATCGTAAAACCCGCTGTTGCCCTGCACCTTGGCGATCTGGACGTTCGCCGCGGCAATGGCCGCATCCGTTTGCTTCTGAGCGAGGTAAGTATTCATCAGGCCTCGGAGGGCATCGTTCGATTTGGGGTCCCGGTCAAGGGCTTGACGGTAGCTAGTCTCCGCTTCTTGGAATCGCTTCTGAGCGAAGTTCAAATTGCCCAACTGCACATATCCAGCGGAATTGGCAGGCGCCACTTCAATCGCTTTGCGTGCGTCGCCCTCTGCGGCTAGGAACTGCTTACGATTGATTTCCGCCACTGCGCGGAGGGCATAACCATCCGCCAAGGTCGGTTGCAGATTGATGAGTTGAGCGGAAGTCTGTTCGACGGTGCTCATATCTCCTCTCCGCATAGCCAATATGGCGAGGTCGCGTTGCGCATCCGCAAGATCGGGACGGAGACGTACGGCAACCCGAAATTCGCTTTCCGCCCCTTCCAAATTCCCCATCTTCCGGAATGCGACGCCTAAGCAATAGTGAGCCAGCCCGTTGTTGGCGTCACTTTTGACGACTGTTTGGAGTGTGCCCACGGCATGGTTGGCATCCCCCGCCAGAATTTGTAGCCGCCCGCGATAAATCAGGGCGTCGTTGTCGTTAGGGCTGGCCTTCAGAATTTCTTCATCGAGTTCACGCGCCTGCTGCAACTGGTTGGTAAGGATAAGAAGTTCAGTGTAATTTTTCTTTACCTGGAGGTCTTTGGAGTGCTCTTGATGCAGCGCTCGATATTCTGTCGCGGCCTTGTCCAAGTCATTGGTGGCCAAATAGAAATCGCCCAGCAGGCGATAGCCGACAGAGTTGTCGGGAAAACTTTGCTTGGCCTGTCGAAGAAGACCTTCAGCTTCGGCCTTCTTGCCCTGAGCCAGGTACAAACGCGCAAGGGCGGCTACCGGTTCCGGATTCTTGGGGTCGATCTGAATCCCATCGCGGAGTTGCTGCTCCGCATCAGTAAATCGGCCACGCACCTGGTAATAGTTAGCCAGCATCAAGCGCGCATCGATTGCCTTGGGATTGAGCTGGATTGCTTTCTTAAAATTAACCTCGGCGGCCTCGGCTTGATTGCTCTTTAACTGCATAAGCGCGAGGTTCAGGTAGAAATCCCAGTCGCTCGGGTCGAGCGCGAGAGCTTTCTGCATTTCCTGGATTGCGTCCGGGAAACGAGCCTGTGCTGCGAGAAGATTCGCCGCAATGAAATGGGACTTTGCGTCGTTCGGATGTTCCTGTAGGAGTGCGTCCGCTTGTTCCTGCGCCTGCTGGAGGTTTCCACTAGCGATCAGCAGTTTGGCCATCTCAATACGCGCCGGGTAGTTTCCGGGTTGCAGTTCAATCGTACGGGCGAGTTCCTGATTCGCCCGCGACCACTGCTGAGTCTTGAGATACGTCATGCCCAATTGGTAATGAGCTGCTGCGTAGGTGGAATCGACTCCGATGGCGTTGCGAAACTCGATCTCGGCCTCTGCAAACTTCCCCTTTTGGAAATAGCTTTGACCGCTTTCAAAATATTTTTGCTTGCGTGCGCTGGGATCGCGACCGCACGCTGCAAAAACGGCAATCAGAGCCATGAGTACTGTTAGACGGAGCGCGGTAAAAATCCTCACTAGGAAGCCTCCCCCTAGGGCGGCGACAAGTCCTGCCCAGCGGTAGATTACAGAGCATCGAGCATAGAATTAGGACCACACAAGAAAGTGTTCTCGGTGTCCCAAACTCCTGTTCTTCACAACCCATGCAACAGGACCGTAGTTTTCCTGTGGAAATCATAATCCTACTGGCGCCGTGTCAGTTTGTTGACGTTGCAAAAGTTTGCAATCTGTCGCAGAAATTATCAGTCTTGACAACATTGGACCTTGCGCTAGAGTTCCAAATGGGCAGCAGAAAAGGCGCGAGACGGAATCGTTGTCCCTCGTGTACAGCTGGTCACGAAAAGACGTGAAATATAGCAGACGAAAAGGACCAACAATGAAGAGTAAACTTTTGAGTTTGGTGGGTATTATTGCTGTTGTCGCCCTTCCTGCATTTGGTGAAAAATCCCTGGTGGTCCCTGTACCCGAGGGCGGGACGGGTTTGATGTACGTGCTGCTGGCTGGAGTCTCTTGTTTCGGGGCGATGTTCCTCCACTCTCGAAGCCAGCGTGCAAAACGCTGACCAGAGCGCAGGGTGGGACGAAGAGCTCGACGGTATCGTTATTGCCTGCGATATAAAGCCGAGATATTAAAGTTTAGGTATTGCAAGTCTTTGCAACGGGTTGCAAAAATTATCAGGCTTGACAGCTATAGATTTTGCGCTAGAGTAGCATTGTTTATGGTGTAGAGCCCATAGGACTCGCACCAGAAGTCTCCCCCACCTATGAAATGACCGAGGAGTGGCGATGACAATGAAAAGGGCAATTCGTGTTTTTCTGTGGGTGGGAGTAGCGGCGCTGTCTCTTGGAACTTGGGCCGCTGCTCAAACTTCCGTAACCCTGACGGGTCCTCCGCCAGGCTATTCGTATGATGGCATTTATGTGAGCCCGTACTATGCCACAGTAGGCGGGGTGACGAATACACCGGTCGTTTGCGATGACTTCGGCGACGAGAGTACGTTGTCGACGTGGACTGCCACAGTTACTCCGTTTTCGGGCCTATCAGCCCCCACAAACACATCGTGGAGTCTGGCGGGCGGGAACCTGTCGCAATATAACGCAGTCGCTTGGCTTACTCTGCAGGTACTTCAGCAGACGCCTGGTACGACAGGCCAAATCATATATTCTTTCGCGGACTGGGCGGTGTTTGACCCGACCGGAGTCGCGAGTTACCTAACTAATAACACCATAAATACGGGACTGACCACAGCCGCCCTCTGCAATGACATTTTTGGTTCGGGAGCTTTTGCGTCGGGGGTTTGTCACTCCGGTGTCGGAGGGTTGCTGGCCACTGCGTTCGGCGCTGCGGTTCCCAGCGGCGGATACAACTTGGAGATAATCTCACCTGACATAACTGGTTCTACAAATGTATGCCAAGCCGAGACTGGCTGCGCAGCCCAGGAGTTCATCGCAGTTTCGGTTCCCGAGGGCGGAGCGGCTATGGCGTATCTTCTCCTAGCCGGACTTTGCTGCTTTGGAGCCATGTTCCTGCGATCTCGGCGGCAAATTGGGCCTGTTCACGCTGCCTAGACAGAGTCACCCTTCCCTACTACGAGACAAAAGGCGTGCCGAACTTGGCACGCCTTTTGGCTTCTTGTCTATCGATAACGTTCTACGAGTGTTAACTGTTCGGTGTACTCCCAGTTTGCGACCAATCAAAATCGCTGCTGATCTCCGCCTCATCGCCTCATCGGCATCGTTTGACAAAGGTGATGGGAGTCTGAGAACCGAGCACCCCAAAATAAAAAGGGAGGCGAAGCTCCCCAGTTTTGTGTCGTGATTGTAAGGTGACTTGCGCAGCGCAAATTCGGAGCTTCAGGATCAAAATACGAGTTTTCGGCAGTGGAAGGCTTCCGCATAGCCACTCGGGGAATTGCACTCCATGCCTCGCAGCCGCATGAGTCCGAGGAAAGTACTTTCCTCAAACCAGCGTTTCGTCCGCTGAGACTGAAAAACATCCATGATGTGACGAACCTTCTTCTGGCACAACTCGTCGGAAAGAGGAACATAAAAACTCGGCTGACCCAGATCGCCGTCATATTTTGGAATTTCATATTCCAGAACCAGATGGTCCCGAAAGGTGTTCCAGGTTAGCTCCGAAATCAGACGATGGTCCTGATGCGCGTCCCTCCGATAATGCGTAAGCACCAAGTCCGGTTGAATGTTATCCTTTAACTCTTCAAACACGTCCTTCACTTCAGCGCCCACGAAGGGCATGAAACCATCTCGAAATGCCTTTAGCATCGGTCCGCCGAGCTTTCCAGATTCTGTGAACAAGCTGGCGCCGCGCCGTGCCTCATCCTCTCTCACACCGATTGCGCTGAAAACGACCCAATGGAACACGGAGCCGGGGTGTTGCTGTGCGAGGCGGAGGATTGTGCCGCCGCAGCCAATTTCAATGTCATCGGAATGACACCCCAGGCACAGAACCTGTAACGGCCTGTTGTCCCTTCCGCTTAGGCTGACGTTAATCATCCGGAACGATCTGCTTCCTCAGCTATGGGGTGAGGTTTAGGAAAAAGGATGCCGAACAACATCGAGTAGCAGCTTTTCGAGTTCGAAGATTCCGGCCCGAACGCCTTCGCGAGTTTTCCACCACGCATTTGGATTAAACTCGGAATAAGGCGAGTTTTGCAGAGCTATGCTTATCTGGTGGCCGCGCAAGGAACGCCGGAGTATTCGGCTTAGTCTCCGCGAATGGTCCGATGACGTGACCAACACTACTGAATGATAACCCTGCTTTTCACACCAGGCGGGCAAGATGTCGCCTTCCTGTTCGCTTCCAGAAGTGCTTCTTGGAATCTGTTCAACATTCTGAACCCCCAATGAATGAAGCTGGCGGGTGGAGATGGCCGCGCGGTCCTCATAGGGAAGACCTAGGCGAAGAAACTCGCGATCTACTGAGCTGGGCGGGTCGTCGAAAACCGCGACTCGGGCCGACAGGCCATGATGGACCAAGGCCGCCGCTTCTAGTGTGCCTGCGCCGTCTGCGTCTATAGCTACGACAATAATGTCAGCTGTTGCGACAGGCTGTTGAATCACAATGAGCCGTCCTGCCGATCTCAGAATGTATCTTCTGCTCGCTGGTACGCACAAAGCAAAAATGCTCAACAATACGGCTGCGCTAATAAGCCAGAACGATCGCCTGGCCCACGAAAACCGGGATAGGCGTCTACCCGTAGCTGAACGATTGGCGCTGATTTCGGCAGAATCCGCCATCAGAGTCGCATTGCGTGCTGCAACGGCTACGCTCCCAGTTTTCACATTATCGCGACTAGCCGATCGCAGAACTCTGACCATCGACAAAGTCCGCCTCCCCTTGCAGCAAGCTCTTTCAGGGCCGCATTCTCTGTAACCGACTAATTCCTGCGGGCTTGCTCTGCAAGTGACCAGCGTGCGAGCTGTTCGCTCCAGAGCTCGTCAACCACGCCACGGTTCGGTTCCTCGACGTCCGCGAATAAAATAACTTGATCTTTCGTCACATCGTGACGCAGCACGCAATTTTCGGACAAGCTGAGCGGCAGGGCATCGATGTTGCGGGCCGTTGCCGTATTTTCAATTAGGCCATAGGCACAGAATCCACCGATGCCGTCTAGGCGCTCCCCCGCTTTCATGTCGCGCTTCGCCAAAGTGATCACTTCACATACAGGACCGTCGATCGGTGCGACGGTGGGATCCGCATGAACGACTGCCCGGCCGATAGTCGAAATGATCTGGATGTGAGGCAAGTGATACGGCGTATAGAACACGTAGAAGGGCCCATCGCCCATCTTCACGTAGCCCAACTGTGCCTGCTTGAGTGGCTTGTCCTCGTACACAATGACAAACGCGCCTGTGTGTGGCGCGGCTCCAAGAGCGTAATCGACGAGGCCAGTACCGAGCATCTGGTCTGCCGGAAGGAGCTTGGCCATTTCGCGAACATGCTCGCAGGCTGGCCCGTACATGCCGCGGCGGCCGGCCTGAAATCCCGTAGCATTGGCGAGAATGGTCGTCTCCATCGACAGTTTCGTAGCGTCTGCAAACGACGTAACCTTTCTCGGGTCCTGATCGTATTTTAATGCGAAATTCCTCTGCGTCTCAGGAGTCCGATAGTGATCGACCATCCCCTTCAAGTTCCCCGCTGCAACCGGGCGAAGCCCAGTGGATCGGAGATACCGCAGAAGGGTCATCGCCACTCCCGGCTCTTCTCCATCGGTATGTGTGATCACTACGCCCGCGCGATCCGCCCTCGCTTTCAGGATCGGCCCAAGAGCCGAATCCAGCTCGGCATTCACCAATACCACATGTTTGCCATGATCGATTGCGGCAACGACCACACCAGCGGCATATTCAAGTGTCCCGGTTCCCTCAATGATTAGGTCAACTGCGTCGCAGTTGGTTACCACCGAAGGATCGTCCGTTAAGATGGGCATGCCACGGTCAATCGCCATCTCGGCATCGCGTGCAGATTCTGGGCGTCGCCATTCCCTTACACCAGCTTCCAGGAATGCCCGCTCTCCGTGCTCGGGAGTCCGGTTTGCAATTGCTACAAGACGGACCCCTGGCGCGGGCGTCGCGAGTTGCAGGGCGATCGCACGCCCGGCTGCACCCGCTCCGATGATTCCAACACGGACGGGCTTACCGGATTTTTCGCGTTCTTGAAGGGCAGTATCAATATTCATAATTGGCTCGTTTCGCTAAATAGTGGCCAGCTGCGGTCTTGCTCAGAAATTGCTGTCGGAAACAATGGCCATTTGAACCCAAAGGCAGCGTCGTCAAAACGCACTCCACGCGCTGCACTCGGAGTGAAAAATTGTGAGGTCATGTAATAAAGATCTGTGTTGTCTTCGAGCGTCTGATACCCATGTGCACAGCCCTCTGGGACATACAACATCTGATATCTGTCCGCCTGTAGCTCTACGCCACACCACTTACGGTAGGAAGGAGAGTGGGGTCTGAGGTCGACTATGACGTCGAAGAGGGCCCCTCTGGTGCAACGCACCAGTTTGGCCTCCAGCGCCGGCTCTACTTGGAGATGCAGGCCACGCAAAGTCCCCTTTCGGAGGCTGAACCCTGTGTTCGCTTGCACAGGTACAAAACTGATCCCGTGTTCCGCGAATTCACTGATGCACCACGCTCGCGAGAAGTGCCCGCGATCGTCTTCACGCAAAATCGGGTCTATCAAAACTGCGCCGAGCACCTCCATCGGTGTGAAACGTAAGGAAGATCCCATTCTTCGGTGGCTTCTATTGGATTGCCAATATATTACCAGTTGGCGCCGGAACAGACGCGAAGCCTGTTGAATCGAAGACCTAAGAAATCTGTCTAGATCACTGCGCCGAGAACAAATGAAAAAGTTACTTCAACGCTGGCCATGAACCAAGAATGCAGATGATGAAGTTCACCCGCATTTGAACATGCCGGTAAGGTTCAACTACCCGATATGGCGATACAGGAGATGCCCCACTGCTCTTAGCAGCACACCCGGCAGATGCGCAGCAAAGGTAGGAACTTTACAGTGCTCCATGAACCCGGTAAGAACCGCTGGCGCGGCTGAACTGGCAGGATACCGATAATAGCTTAGCGGCCTCGCGACGGCGCCCAAGTGGTTCTTAAAGGCGATCAGACCCGAACCATCAACATCAGAGCGGCCCAAGTCGAACTCGGCTGCGCCCTCCTCCTTCGCACGCTGGATCGTTTGCCAGAAGAGGAATGGCATGCTTCCAACCCTGTGAAATGCTGCATCCGAACAGCCGTATTTGTAAACGACTGTGGCCTTATGCCGCAGGGTGAGCATGCTTGCGATTGGCCGTCCATTCTTTGACACTACGCTAATCTTGATCGCTTCACCAAAAGAACTGCGCAAGTTTTGGAACCAGGTCAGCGGCTGAGGAGGCACACCGTGCCTGCGACGTGTCAGCACCTGCAAAGAGTAAAATTGACGCAAGAGCGAGTCGGACGTCCCTTCTGCATACGTCAACCCTTCCTTTCCTGCACGCCGGATTCTTCGTTGAGCACAACTCTTGTGCAGACGATCGAACAGGACAGGCAAAGGAGGCCTAAGGTTCAGTACGTGATGCAGGAACGTTGCACTGAGTGCAAGCTGGTTCTGAAGAGGTCCAAATGCTTCAGGTGTCAGCAATCGAACTTCGATGTAATCGCAATGCTCCTGTTGGACGAGTCTTGGCAGAAATGCGGCGAAACTACGACCACTGTCACTCGGATTGAACAGCGGTTGGCAATGGTCGGCAAACGGGACGGAAACGAGGCGAGAGCCCGTCAGCCAACTCTGGACCCGGCAAAAAACAACACCGTCTCTTATGGGATGAGGGGGAGCGGATGTCGTGAAAACGACTGGCTCGTATCGATAGGTGACGCGCAGCGCATGCAACCATGCAGGCGTATGAAAAACCGATGCGCCAGAATGCGTTTGCAGGAACTGCTGCCAACGGGGGTCCTGAATCGGATCAATGCAGTAAATTTCCATGATCCGCGTCGAGAGCTCGACCGACTAGCACGGCTGACCTGACGCCAATTCCTCTGGGGGCGCAAGGGGCGCGTTCGTTTCAGCGCCCGCACCCAAGCGATCCGCAATCCGATACGTCAACTTCCCCTTCACGAGACTAGCGAACGCCAGCCGGGCCCGCTCGCTCCCTCGCCCTCTGATCTGCCAACAGTCGCCGTAAGGCACTAACTGGAGCTGGCTGCGTTCACGCCACCAACGATTGATCTCGCCGGGAAGCGCGAACCATATCGAGCGTGTTTCGCGCAGACTTAGGATGTGTTTTAGAAGTTCGCGGTACTGCTCGCACTCGGTTGGGCGAGTAATGTAATCCGGATGAACGATGAAACTGATGAGGCCGTGATGTGCCAGAATCATCTCGATCTGCTGCTTCCAGAGATCGATTGAGCGGGCCGAGAGAATGTGAAACAACCCATGATCCTGAATCGTGGTGAGCGGCAACTCCAAAACATTCCCGACAAAGTAAGGGGTGACGGTGCAGCAGCCCCCCTTCTGCGGTTCGAGATGCGACACCGTTGGGACAGACATGTCATACTCAAAACGCAGCATATCGAACCACTCCTGGTTGCGATGCATCGACCCGGAACGGAATCCTTGCGTTCCATACTTTCGCCCGTATTCGTTAATTCTAGTTGCACGCTCCTTAAACAGATCTTTCTGCTCATAAAGCCGGCCGTCGTGATCGAGATCGTGGATGTTCACCTCAAAGCCACGCGCGCGGATTCTTGAAACGAGTGCGCCGAAACTATTGTAAGCTCCTTCGGGAATCAGTTGGAACGCCGCCTTGATGCCGTAGGAATCATCAACGTCCATGAGAAAATCACAGTGATCGGCGCCCTTCTGCTCTTCCACATCGTGGGTCATCATCAGCGCGCTGTCTTTCCCGTCAGGCCAAAACCAGATGAAGGGAATTTCTCGGGTGCTCGACGCGTGAAGCTTCAGGGTCATGAGTTGTTCGAAAATATCTTCGACTGAGCAATCAACAGGCCACGCCGGAAACATGCACTTACGACGTCTTCGAAAAACCAGCCGCTGGAGGCGCTTGCGGATAGCGAGCGCAAGCAACGGACGGAAGAGGTAATAAAAGGTATGGAGCAACCGCCCGCTGCGACGCCTGGCTACATATCGTTCCAGCCGAAGATTCTTCACTTCTTCATCGGGATCAAACGGTAAGCATATCTCTCCCGAAAGGTCCGGCTCGTTGCCTAAGAAGGCGTCAAATGGGATCTTATTTCGAGAATTGCTGGCTGAGAGAGCAGCCATTTTGCCAAAACGGACCGGCGGCCCAAAACGGAAGAAGTCTTTCGAGACGGCTGCTTCAGGTGCAACTCGGAAACAAGCGAACTCGCTTGGACAACGGAAGTAGTCCAAGAAGGCCAGAGCTGGATTGTTTGTTACTTGCCCGAATTGTTCGACATCATTGTGCAACGTATCGTGCCATTCATTCGCGTTTTCGCTCAAGGCTTCAAATCTAGTTGATCTGCTTCCAAATCAAAAGCCGGAAATGCTGCACTCGAACCAGGTTGAGAAGTTCACTCGATCATCATCAAGCAATATCGCAGACGAAAGTAGATTTTACTGCGTTACTAAAGTTGCTGGACCTCTTGACGTGACGGCATTCGGTTTGCGCATTGTGATTACTAAGTCCGAAGTCCGTCTGCAGAAGCGTTCGTATTACGATTAACCATGGCCCGTGGCACGGTCATATGAGACCTGCGGGCTGCCCTTTTCCGGTCGCGTCGTTGCCGTTTGCCGAGGTGAGCCAGACAACGCTTCGTATTGCTCGATCTGTACCCTACACCGCTTGCCGAGATCTTCTCCCTCTTCGAAGGCGCGGTACCAGGTCACAATCCAGTCAAGGGCTAAGCTCAAGGGTAGCGCCGGGTTCCAGTGCAGGTCGGCGTGCGCTTTTGAAGCATCCAGCTTGAGCATGTAGGCCTCGTGCGGGTGGTGCGACGTGTCGCGAACCCATGATGCTTGTTTTCCCCACAATCGAACCAACTCGTCGGCAATCCACGATACCGGTTTTGCATCGTCATCAGACGGGCCAAAATTCCAGGCGTTGGCAAAACGCGCCGGCGCTACCGTGAGCCGCTCCGCCAAAACCAGATACCCACGCAGCGGCTCGAGCACAAACTGCCAGGGACGAACCGCGGATGGATTTCGGATCAGGCAGGGCTGCCCCGCTAGAAATGATCTCATCAAGTCTGGGATCAACTGGTTCGCAGTCCAATCACCTCCACCAACCACGTTTCCAGCACGCGCGCTCGCGACGGCTACTCCGTGCCGTTCGACTGACTCTGCCGGGAAATAAGAACTGCGATAGGCGGAAGTCACCAGCTCGGCGCACCCTTTCGAGTTGGAGTATGGGTCATAGCCACCGAGGGCGTCATTCTCGCGGTAGCCCCATAGCCACTCACGATTGTCGTAGCACTTATCGCTCGTTACGTTAACCACGACACACCGCATCTTCAGTTGGCGCACTGCCTCGAGCAAATGCACAGTGCCCATCACGTTCGACGAATATGTCTCAACCGGATCTTCATAGCCACGCCGCACCACGGTTTGCGCGGCCATGTGAACAATCACATCCGGACGGCATTCCGCGATCGCCGCCTTCAGGCGCGCAAGGTCGCGAATGTCCGCGCAAATGGAGCGAACTAAGTGCGCGACATTCGCTTGCTCGAAAAGATTCGGCTCTGTTGGCGGCTCCAAAGCGTACCCCGTCACATCGGCTCCAAGTAAATTGAGCCAGAGCGAGAGCCAGCTCCCCTTGAAGCCTGTGTGCCCCGTGAGGAACACACGGCGCCCCTTCCAATACTCGCGATTAGGCATCATGATATTTCCACAAGAGTTCCGACATGGGCCTCATAAGGCTGAATGGCAAGTTCCATTCACTTCAGGTGAACGTGCATGTCTTCCAGCCACAGCCCATCAGATGCAGCGCAGCTTGGATCGACAACCATCTGCAACTCCTTCCCTCTAGGTAAGTATTTCCAGCATTAGAGCGTATTTCATAAACAGTGTCTCAGGGTAATCCAGAAGCACGCGAGGTAGAAGAAGGCGCGATAGGTGGAGAGCAGATGCTCATGCCGGACCAGCAATCGTCGGAACTGGCCAAGCCAGGAGTTGGTTCGTTCGACGATCCAACGCCGCCTGTAGCGTCGCAATTCGCGCCTATCTTCATACCGTCGTTCCTTGCGATTCTCCCGGTATGGTGCGATCAACTCGATGCCGCGTTTCTGCAGTCGCTGGCGCAGCGGGTCCGAATCGTAGGCGGTGTCGGCAATTACCCTTTCCGGCTTTTGTCGCGGACGGCCTTGGGGTCGCGGAACCGAGACTTCCTGGAGCGTGGCTTCCGCAAGCGTAACTTCGTGGGGAGAGGCACTTTCCAGCCGAACTCCCAGCGGAAGACCTTGACCGTCGACCAGTACCATCCACTTCGTCCCCTTGCCCCGCTTGGTTTTGCCGACGGCAGAGCCCCTTTTTTCGCCGGAGCAAAGCTGCCATCCAGGAAGGTCTCGTCCCACTGCAGCAGACCTTCTTCATCCAGCGCCCCCAGCAGCGTGCGCCACGCATTCAGCCACACGCCTTCGTCTTCCCACTGCTTGAGCCGACGCCAGCAGGTCGAGGGTGAGGGAAACTCGTCCGGCAAGAATCGCCAGGCCGTGCCGGTCTGCAGAATCCACAGCATGCCCTCGAAGCACCCTCGGTTCGATGCCCACGGTCGGCCCCGATTGTCCCGCCGTCGCCTGGGTGGGGGCAGCATGGGCTCCACCAGTTCCCACTGCTCGTCGGGCAACAGCTTCTGCCGCTTCTTCATGGCAGAAGCTCATCAGCTAACCCGCCTCATCCGTAAGTATCTGACCTGAGGCCGAACCTATTTATGAAACACGCTCTAGTGATTCCTACTTACTTGTGCGAGCACACGAAGAAATACTCCACCGCAAGCCATGGACTGACCACAGGAATGTTGAAGTTAACATGCATCTGGATCTTTCTAATTGCGTACCGCCCGGGTTGCTTCTGCCGCCAATGGTGCGACGCCGGGAAGTACCGCTCAATCTTGAATACCTCCTTCAGGCTATCCGCCATTGCTCCGATCGACTGCACATTGTTGTAGTTTGGCCATACTTTCCGTCCTAAGTGGCCGAAATTGATATAGGACATGATGAACTTGCCATCCTGATTCAAGATGCTCTTGATTTCCTGGAATTTCTTGTTCTGCAAGGTGCCCATATACTCCAGCACGCCTAACGCAACAATGAAATCAAAGCGTTGCCCGTCATAAGAGATCGGATTCTTTGCAAAATCCACCTCTCGCATAAAGCTGGCCTGCTCCTGGAGCGCTATGTCTATCCCGTGGTACTTGATCGTGGGGGGCAGCACGTGTCGCAGGGCGCCCGGCCCGCACCCGACGTCCAGCAGAGTGCACTCCCGCCCATTCGCCAGCTCCTTGAGCATTCGACCGCACTTATGTAGGCGAAAGCTCGGCTCTGCATACTGGCGGTTTTGGACAACCCAATAATCTCTTTGCCTGTAGTTTCCAGCGGCGGTTTGCTGCATTGTTCTGACCTGCCCCCAATTTTCGTTCACGTAAGAATACGACAACTTTGAGCTACTCCATCTCGGGTTGGAGCCGGGATGGGGGAGCGCGAGGGGGAAGGGACGGCGTTTGAGTCCCTTGCCTCTCGCTCAGCTGTGTAGAAAGCTGCTGCTTGCGCCTCGGCAAACTCTCTCGGGGTTTTGTATCCCAAGCTGCTATGAGGACGCTCTTCGTTGTACTCGATCTTCCACGCCGCGATCTTCCGTCGCGCGTCGAACAAGTTTTGAAACCAGCTCACCGTCAAGCACTCATCCCGCAGCCGTCCGTGGAAACTTTCGACGCGCGCGTTCTGCGTGGGCTTGCCCGGCTGAATGTGCAACAACTCGATCTTTCGTTCCACGCACCACGCCAGAAAATGCCGGCTCGTCAGCTCCGGCCCGTTGTCGCAACGGATCGTCTGCGGTTGCCCGCGCTCCGCCACGATCCCATCCAGCACCCGCGTGACTCTCCGACTGGCAAAACTCGTATCCACTTCCAACGCCAAACACTCCCGCGTATAAGCATCCACCACGCTCAGCACCCGGATCGTCCGTCCACACTCCACCGCATCGTGCACAAAGTCCAGCGCCCACTCCTGGTTGGCCGAAGTCCGCGCCACCAGCGGCTTTCCCTCGCGCACACAGTGCTTGCGCTTCTTGCGTCGGATCGCCAGTCCGGCCTCGCGATAGACTCGATGCAACCGCTTGTGATTCACGCGCTCTCCACTGCGCTGCAATAACACCTGTAGTCGCCGATACCCGAAGCGCGGCTTCGACCGCGCCAATTCCACCAGTCGCTCCCGCAACGGCTCATCCGTGCGCTGCGAGCGGTAGCGATAACTTGCCACCGCCATCCCTATCAGCCCGCAAACCCGGCGCTCGCTGACCACGTATGTCACTCGCAGCCAGTCCGCGTCCGCCCGCTGGTCTACGAGCTCCACCCGTTTTTTGCGATCACCGCCTTCAGCATCTCTTTGTCCAGGCTCAGATCCACCACCAGCTTCTTCAGCCGCGTGTTCTCGTCGCGCAACTGCTTGGCCTCTTGCGCCTCGCTCACATCCATCCCTCCGTACTTCGCTTTCCAGGCGTAGATCGTGTGCTTCGACACCCCCACTTCCCGTGCCACGTCTTCCGCCTTACGCCCTGCCTCCAGCTGCTTCAGCGCGCCAATCATCTCCGCTTCCGTGTGCCGGCTCTTCGACATACCTCTTCCCCTTTCCTTCGTCCGAAATCATACTCGGACTTGTTCGGAAAACGGGGAGCAGGTCAGTTCCCTCTGTAGATTGTGAATTCATTGAATATTACCCCCCTGGGACAGGCTGGCGCTCATACGTCCCCAAAGATGAGGTCGTACTGTTGATCCAGCAGGCGACGATACTCGTTTGCTTTCTCGCTGATCATAGGCTTAACTTCCTGAATTCTTTCCTGAAGCTCTATGAACTGCTGGATGAGGATCTGCACATCCAGGTCGAATAGCGCTTGACGATATTTGCCCAGGCCAACGCCCTCCAGCAGAGCATCACTCTTGGGGTCATATGAGATGGAAATCGCCGGTATGTTCATCATCATACCCAAAAGAAGATTATGGAACCGGGGCGATACGACCATGTCCACTTGCGCGAGCTGGTCCAGCAAATCCTCGACCGACGAGCTGCCTTCGTCGAATATGCCGGCTTCCTCATAGCGAATCCCTCGCTGCTCCAATCTCGACTTGAGCTCAGCCCTAGGGGCTACGTCGTGCTTCGCGTCCCCCTGCAGAATTCGAACCTGGTAGTCGTGCCTGACCAGCCACTCCACGAACTCGCACATCTTATCCAGATACGCGGAGTATGCCGCCTCCTGTTCCTTTGTGGTTACCAGGTGAATATCGCGGTGGTCCATGATCCCAAGGCCGATCTGCTGTTTCTGCCGCCCCCGGTTCTGGCGCGCCGGAAAAGTGCTTTTCGGCAAGCTGAATGCCAGGTCGGGAAACACGTGGTCTCTGCTGCTGTCGAAAACCGTTGCGATTCGGTTACGGGAGAATTCGTCTCTGAAGCTTCTGTAATCGGCCAGCGTAAGCGCCCACCGAATGAATTTGCGGCTCAACCGCTGATAGATGGGCCCCACTCCAACCCCAACAAAACGTACTTTGCACCCCGCCAGTCGGGCGGCAAGTGCCCATTGGAATACATGGTAGGGGAAACCGAATGCTGTGGTGCTGTAATCCGTCAGCATACCGGTGCCGGTCATCACGACCAGATTCGTACCTCGCAGATTTCTGACCGCCTTTGCCCAATCTTTTAACTCGCCCGGTATGCGCTTAAATAGAATGCGAAATAACTTCGCTAGGCGACCAGGGCGAACCTTCGCGAAATTTTGGTATGAGATCGGGAAAGCCTGAAGATTGTGTCGACGAAGCGTATCGCCGGGAACAAACGAGATCGCGCAGAATTGTGCATCGCTCAAACGTTCGTGAGCATTATGAACAATTGCCTGCAGGGTGCACTCGTTGCCAAGGTTCTGTATACCAAAGATCCCAAAGAACGCGACTCTTGCACTGGAATTTGGCCGGCGGACAAGTCGTTTCTTGTCACCCTGAATCGTGCTACCTACCGTACCTAAGTTTGTCAACATTTAAGCTGTACTCCACCGCCGTTGCATTAGTGCGCTCTTAACCTTATTGAAAGCGTAAAAGGCACTCTCGCGGGAGCGACGGACCGGCAACAAGAGTGCTCCGCCCAAGATTAGACCGACTGGCGCACAAACCAGCAGTTGCACAATTGGCGACGAATTGGTGAAAGCCATGCGCGTCAGCAGCGTCGAAAAATAAACTGTCGCCCACGCCGGAAGCTGGGAGACGAAACCAAGCCACAAGTCCACTGTCGATACTGGACCGCTTCGGCCTGCGATGTAGAAAACAATCGGCAGTCTGATTGCCGCGCTCGTAATCGCCAGCGAAAGGATGAGCCCGAGAGGCCCCCATATCAGTCCAATGACATAGGCCGCGACCGTCACGAAGCCAGCGGCCGCATGGCTTCGCAACTGATCCTGACCTCGTCCTTGGCTCTGGTAAATCCAGGAAACCACACTTGACAACGGCGACGTTATTGCGACCAGCGCGAATGCCGAGAAGAGCGGAATGGCTCCCGTCCACTTCGGACCGAGAATCACCAGCACCAGCGGCCTCGATAATGCCAGGCAAATTGCCGCGAACGGAAAGACGATCATCGCTAGTGCTTCGAAGGTGCGCAGAAATGTCCGCCGATAGCGTTCCGGATCCGATTGAAGACGAGCCAGGACTGGATCCATTACGGCATTGATCGGAGAAAACACCTGTTCCAACGGACGTGCCAGCAGCACAGACGCGCGCGTGTAGAGCCCGAGCGGTACAGCTCCGAAAAACTTGCCAATCAGGATGGTATCGCTGTTAACCGACAAGCGACCGAGGAAGTCAGCAACCGTGAGATGCGCGCCAAAGCTTAGCAATGGTCGTACTCCGCTCCTCCGTCGCGGCCAGCTTGGCCGCCATTTCGAAGTGCACCAAATGAGCACAAGGCAGGCAAGTGCGTTTGTCAGTTGTTGTGCTACCAAAGCCCAGTACGCGAATCCCATTCGTGCGAGCACACACGCCATCGTGAACCCCACAAACATCGAAGTCACGTCGATCACAGCGATGGCGCGAAACCGCATCTGACGAGTCAGCAGCGCGCGATGCTGCACAGTAGATCCCGTAAGCAGGAACATGAACAACAGCGCAACCATGATCCACGTAACGCGTGCATCGTGGTAAAAGCTGGCAAGAATCGGCGCCAAACCACAACTGGCGAGGCTCACAATTCCGCTGACGGCCACGTTGATCCAGAACAGATTTGAGACCTGCTGTTGCGTGATGTCCTGCCGCTGAACCGTTGCCGTTGAAAGCCCAAGTTCATTGAAGATGCCCACAAGACCGGCCACGCCGAGAACCATTCCGACGAGACCAAACTCCTTCGGACTCAACAGGCGGGCTAGAATCGCCGCGCCCGCAAAAGTAAGAACGAACTTTGCCGCTTGTGCAGTAACGGTTACGAATCCACCTGACACCGCACGCCGCCCAATGTTGTGCAATAGATGGTCGGTGCGCAAGTGTTCGGCCTGTGAGGCCGATACACTGTCTCGTTCTAGCTGAGTAACCGGACTACTGCTCACAGAATCTCCAGTAAATCGAAAACAACCTTTGGCACATCAGGGAAATCGTTCCTAGCCCAAGCCGCCGGCCACTTGAGAGCTGGGCGCGAGCGCCGCAGCCGGTTTGCCGTTTTTCAGCCAGACTTGCCAAGGCGCCGCGCCCTTGGACCAAAGGTCCTCTAACTGCTGCCGCTCTTTGAAAGTGTCCATGCACGCCCAAAATCCTTCGTGCTTGATGGTGATCAGCTCGCCGGCTTCAATCAGTCGCTGGAAAGGCGCATCAACCAGGTCTTCGCCCGGCTGAATGTAATCAAAGATTTCCTTCCGGAACACGAAATAGCCGCCGTTGATCCACGTATTCGAAGTCGCCGCATGGTTGATTCTAGTTACGCGCGAGTCGCCATCGGTTTCAACAAGGTGAAACGTTTGGGTCGGCGGCACGGATATGAAGCAGGCAGTCTTACCAGATTTCTTGAAATGGTCGATGACCATCCGCAAATCGATATCCGTCAAGCCGTCTACGTAGTTTGCGAGGAAGATCTCCTCGCCCTTCAAGTGCTCGCGCACATTCAGGAGGCGCTCCCCAACGAGTGACTTGGCGCCAGTGTCTACGAACGTGATTCGCCAATTGGAAAAGTCAGTGCCCAGCAGTTGCACGTCCTGGCCGCCCTTCGACAGGACAAAATCACGCGACAGGGCCTCGTTATAGTTGAGGAAGAACCTCTTGATCGACTCTGCCTTGTGACCCAAGCACAAGATGAAATCGTTGTGGCCATAATGGAAGTAATACTTCATCAAATGCCACATGACAGGAGCATCGCCGATCGGCACCAGTGGCTTAGGCACATTCTCGGAGTACTCCCGCAAGCGCAAACCCATGCCACCACAAAAAATCACAACTTTCATCAGTTACCTCCAGAACAGAAGTCGCCAACGTTGCAGAACCGCAGCGGTAGCCAGGGTTGTCCAAAACAACTCTTTTGCATGATTCACAACCGAGGTCGCACTGCGGGGGAGATCCTGCCGTCTGGCCATTAACGCCCGCCAAACACAATGGCAGGCTTGGAGGCCCAGGACGACCGGGCTAAAATTTGAGGGGGACTTGAATCAGTATACCCGAATTAGGCCCCTAAAACCTCAAGAATAAATAGGAGACGCCGGGCGTCGAACTCGCGGAGGACTCGGAAGGTAAACGCCGCCATTGCAATAACTTTGCGGTTCTCGGCATAACAACTGGGGCCGGCTTGGGCGCTGATTGAGCCAGACCTGCCACGGAGCCGCCCCTTTGGACCACAAATCTTCCAACTGCTGCCGCTCCTTAAACGTGTCCATGCAGGCCCAGAAACCGGTGTGCTTAAAGGTAATCAGCTCCCCCTCCTGAATCAGCCTGTGGAAGGGTTGGTCCACTAGGTCCTCGCCAGGCCGGATGTAATCGAAAATCCTCCGGCGCAGGACGAAGTACCCTCCGTTAATCCACTTGTCTGAGGTTTCCGCATGCTTGATGCGAGTGACGCGCGAGTTGCTGTCGGTTTCCACCAGGTGGAATGTCTGTGTGGGCGGCACAGACACGAAGCACGCCGTCTTATTGGACTTGAGAAACCGATCGATCACCATATCCAAGTCCAGGTCCGTCAGCCCGTCGACATAGTTCGCTAGGAACACTTCCTCGCCTTTGACGTGCTCGCGGACCGCCAGGAGGCGTTCACCGATCAGGGACTTGGCCCCGGTATCCGCGAACGTTATCCGCCAGTCGCTGAAGTCTGTACTTAGGATCTCAACGCTCCGCCCGCCATCGGAAAGAATGAAATCGCTGGAATGAGCTTCGTTATAGCTGAGAAAGAACCTCTTGATAGCCTCGCCCTTATGTCCCACGCACAAAATGAAGTCTTTGTGACCATAATGCGAATAGTATTTCATCAGGTGCCACATCACAGGGGCATCGCCAATCGGAACCAGCGGCTTAGGCGCATTCTCGGAATACTCTCGTAGTCTCAGACCCAGTCCGCCACAAAAAATTACGACCTTCATCCTTGACCTCCTACAGGAATACTGGACTGCTCGATGTCTTGCGCCGCAGGCCGTTCTTCTCAGCAACCTTGTTCATCAAACCCGCGTATTCTGAAGCTCGAAGGGAGCATCCTTAACTATCTCAGCGAGGTCTTTTAATCGCTGTTTTCTGCTCAGAAGCATGGGCAACGGCTGCATTCCCACGAATTTGAGTACCGCTTCCCACCTGTACACCCAGTCATGATGAAGCAGGCATTGCAGGATATTCGTTTGGCTCATCTTCATCTGCCGTTCTGGCTGTTTATCCAGTTCGCGGATGGTATCGACAATGGCATCGGAGGTGAACGGCACCTCGATCACTGCGTCTTCCCAGTTGAAAATCTTGTCGAATTCCTCGTTATTGGGACACCGCATGCCGATCATGATCGTGCCGGGTGCGGCCGCTTCAAAATACCTGTATCCAAATTCACTCTGGCCGCCAGTTTCCGCAGGTTTATCAAACTTCCCCGGACTCACAATGAAGTACCGGCTCCTCTTAGCCATGTTCGCGACCATCGAACGATGTTCGTCCAGATCGTAGGCGCGGAGAGCATTAATCGTGTCGTATACATAAAATTTGGGGTCTTCTTGCGCCATTCGCATCAGCGCCTTGTGCATCACCGGTGCCCTGCGGCCGATGCTAAAAATATCAATGCACCTCTTGGGCGGATTTGGATACGGACAAAATCGCAATGTATCGATACCTGCAGGCAGATACTGGCCCTGACCCTTGATGATTTTTCTGAAAGGTTCATTGGCAACGAACATAAAAATGACGTAGTCGAATTGCTTCAACACCTCAATGCAACTCTTGTACACGGGTATGTCTTTCACATAAAACTCAGGAAGCCAGCACACACTAGTCTTGCAGTGGTCACGCCAACCCTTTACTGCCTGCAAGTGCAGCAAGTCCGACGCGCCGTCGCAGACTGTGAAAAACATCTCGTAATCCCGATCAATGTTGACCGTGGACACGCCAGGATTAAGTGGAATGTTGACGAATTCGCCGAGCCGCAACGCAACCCTCTTACCATTGGGATACCATGTCTTCGCATTTGGCGCTATTAGATCGACCGAATCGATTTTCTGGATGATTCTCTGGAACTCTTGAAAAGGACACCGCCACACCAGCTGTTCAAAAATGTTCCTATGAGAAAACAGCAAAATGCGGGGATCAGGATTTTGTTGGTGACTGCTATTCAGATTCATATTTCGTCAGAATGCGACTTTTTCAGGAATGCGTTTTGGACCTTTGAGTGCCGTAAGGTGGAGCAGGTCGGATGCACCGAAACACACTGTAAAGAACAGGTCATAGTCCCTGTCCAGGTTAATAGTGGAAACGCCGGGATTGAGAGGAATGTTGGCGAATTCTCCGAGCCGTAGAGCAACTCTTTTGCCGTTGACATACCATGTCTTTGCCTGTGGCGCTACTAGATCGACGGAATCGACCTCCTCAATAATCCGCTCGAATTCCTGAAAGTGACACCGCCACACCAACGGCTCAAAAATGTTCCGATGAGAAAACAGTAGAATGCGGGGCTCAGTTTCCTGGTGGCTGCTATCCGGGTTCAATTCTTGATCTTCCTTTTTGGGAAACACGCGTGCCGCGAGACTGTCCGGCGACGACCTCATTGTCACGAGAGGATTTCTCCTCGACGAGCGCACAGATTAAGGGAGTGGGTTTCATTTAGCGCATCACACTGAACACGCGCAACTTCGCGCATGTCATGGCTTGTTAGCCAAGTACGCGAATGCTTCGAGGATGCCGGCAGCGGCTCGGTCGTAGTTAAACTCCTTCACGGTCTGGCGAGCAGACTGCGAGACCAATTCCCACTTGGAATGATTGGAGAGCAACTCGCTGGCCGCTGAAACCCAGGCTTGCACATTGAGCGGCAGGACACAACCATTGCGCTCGTGCAGGACGAGTTCGCCGGCTGCGGCGGTCCATTCCGTCGTGATCACCGGCGTGCCGGCCATCATCGCTTCGTTAATCACCACACCCCAGCAATCGCCCGAGGTTGGGAGCAAAAGTAGGCGGCTCTGGGCGTAGTAGTCCGGCAGGACCGCGTGCGGAATAAAACCGGCAAATTCGGCCGAAACGCCATGTTTCTGGAAAATTTCCTTCATCTGCGCGGTAAGATCAGCGTCTCCTCCTCCGACAACGAGCACACGGCATGTTCCCAACCGCGCCTTGATGCCCGCACACACTTCAGCAAAGAAGGCAGGGTTCTTGACCTTCACTATGCGGCCGGAGAACATCACATCGAAACGCCGCTCTGGCTGAGGGCCCGCGAGCTGCTTCTCAAAGTAGTCGTTATCCGCTACTAGATGGCTGAGGAAACACTGCTCGTCCACGATATGGCTGTTGTAGTGCCTGAACATTTCCAGCGTTCGCCGGCTCGCTCCTACAAAAGCATTGCCAAACCGGTTGTAGACTAGCCATCGTGCCCACCGTCGTAAACGGCCCACATCTCGATCCCGTCCCAGCCAGCTATCGTCCAGTAGTGCGATCTTCGTCCCGAGCAATCGGCACAACGCCAGAGCCAGCCAACCACTGGGGTCTTTGAAACTGGTCCACACCAGGGCCACGCGCGGCCGTCGCCGTAGCAGGAACGGAACGATCCCCGGATTGATAAAGCGTTCTGTATCGCCTACGGTCAGTGTGATGGCTTTCAGAATCGTCTTTGGATGGCTCCCCATCTTGAAGGTCCAAAGACGACGCTTCTCGTTGTTCTTGAAGTAAGCAATCTCAACAGCACCCGCAAGTTGTTCGTAAACCCGCTCGAAAACGGGTTCGCGCCAGGGAGTCGGGATGTCATTTATGATCAGGTAATCCATTTTCGAACGCCAGCCACATTGCGCCGAGCGGGCGCGACCTGCGGGGCAGGACTCCCTCGATCGCACGTTCCGTCAGAATCCAGTCAAGCCCGGAACGCCGGCCCATTCCCTCGAGCCCTTCACGGAACTTATCGGGATGCAAGCGGGGATTCGGGTATGCGAGCACAGCCGGTATTGCACCTGCGAACACGCACGCCACATATACCGGGTAGAGCAGGGCGTTATGCCTGGCAATGATCGCGCAGACCTGGCCCTTTTCAATGCCATTGTTGGTCAAGGCAGCGGAGTACAGTTTCGCGGTGCGGATCAACTCGCCCCAAGTCCAACGCCTCGGAGTTTCACCCGCCCGGCAGTGAACGATGGCGACTGAGTCGGGCCACTTGCTCGCGTTATCGCACCATCTTTGCCACATACTGCCGACACCCTTATTGTTCATTCCATACCTGCCCTGCAGTAAACAATCGCAACTGAATCGCGACTTGAAGGTTCGCTCACCATCGGCGCCAGCCAGTCCCGACAATCGTCGTGATATATATCATTGTTGGTTATCAGCTTTTATCGAGACAGTCAGTGGTACTTGCGATTTTCGCTTGGATGCACTTTCGCTGATTTCTTTCAGGAACACTGGGGTAGTCAGAACGTCGCCCGTACGAGTTGAAGTGCACGAGGTCGGCAAAGTAGCCGTCATCTGAGATCCCCGGCACTCGATCCAGTCTCACGAGCGTCGCCTCAGGCACGATTGCTATGGCTTCGTTCAATTCCCTCAGCTAAGGCACTCTTGTCGAGGAATATTTCCACAGGCCTATTTCTCGAATCCCCAAATGAGAGTCAGACGGTTGTCTGAAATTCGATGACACCAAGAGGTCATAGTGTCGAGAAAGCGAAAACAGTGGAAGATGGGCCTAGCGGCTTTCATGGCGCGCTTGTTCCAATTCACTGCCTTACCAATATGGCGTAGACCGAGGACCAGAAAAAGACCCTGCTTCTCGAAGTAGAGCTTGCGAAACCCTGCTGCACGCATTAGATCGAGCAGGTTCCGCTGGTTGAACCCTCCGCGCTTGTTGGCTCGTATGTCCCCTTCGGAACGTGGATGCCTCCAATAGGAATATATTTGAAGAGGTCGAAACACCGTCCGCTTCAGCAGACTCCACAGCCACGAGTCGGCTTGATCCCAGAAGCGGCATATTCCCCCCGGTTTCAGAACGCGGTCTACCTCTATGAGGAACGGCAGCCAATCGTCGAGATGATGGACAAATGCGGACCCGTAGACGATGTCAAAAGATTCATCAGCAAAAGGAAGATGGTTGGCATCTGCGGCGTGAAACTGAATGCTTCCATGTTCGAGATCACGTCGATAATCTTCTGCGACGGTGGAGAGGATATTTACAACGGTCTGCGTCGCTTTGTAATCGGCGCTGCTTCCCAGCACACCCTGGAGGCTCAGATCCGTAAATACTACATCGGCGCCACACATCGCGAAATAGAACTCCTTGCACGAACGGCCCGCGCCCACGAGAAGAATTTTCTTCCCCGCGAGGTTGCCCATGCTTTGTAGGTGCGCTTTGTACCAGGGCATGCAAGAGTCGAACCATGGTCCACGAATATCCTCAAGGTCCAAAGGGCGGACTGAGTACTCCTGGTAGTGCGTTTCGTAGTGTTCTCGTTCGCAGTTGTTGTCCCGAACGAAATCATAACAGCCCTGAACTGGGCGATAGATGGGCTGTTGACCATCGTCCGCCAAGTAGAGGTTTCCTTCCTTGTCAATTTCCAGGGGCTGTTTGCTGTAAGGATCAATAAACTTGGGAAACGTAGTTTCCATCATGCGCCTCCAAGCGCGCGGCGTCCTGCACGGATTTATCAGAGTTTTGCCCGCAGCGGAACAAGCTCAACTACGTAGCTTGGCACGATTCAGCCAAGCGGCTCTTACCTATTCACTAAGTCGCTTACGCTGAGACCTTGAGTTTCAAGTACGCCAGTCTAGTTGCTAAGAGTGGGCATTTGACTGAAAATGGCATCCATGATTCGCGCGGTCCGACGAATTTCGGCGCCAGGAATCGGATCGGGCCCACCTTCCCGTATACCACTATAGAATAGTTCCATCAGTTTCCTCATGCCAAAGTCCATTTGGAACTCTTTCCGGGCAAACTGTCGAATGCTGACAACCGAGTTGCGTGCGTGCTCCCGGGCATGGACCAACGGCGCTAGAAAATAGCGCAAATAACTTTTGTACGCCGACGGCCGGATGCGGACGACCGTCCGATAATTATTGTCAAGCACGAGGTTGCCCGCTCTGCCAAACAAACGGAGTTCGTTCGATCCCTCGCCAAACTGGGTCGTGAACAGGAAAAAGGCTGTTGTCCCCCGCTCATCCCGGAGCACCGCTCGTACTTCATCCACAACGTCCGCGTGGTTGTGTGCGACCAAATAAGGACTAGAAAAACTAATCGATATCACCTCTGGCGAATCGCCTTCGAGGAACTCGGCGATTTTCGCGACACCGTGACTCACGAGGTTGTGCAACAGCGAGCCCGGCAGACGACGGACCCAATGACGCGGATCGCCAAGGACGGCTTTGCCGTACGTAGGGTCGTCGTGCGAGTAGCACTGGATGCACTCCAGGTGAACCGGCGGACCACCCAGGAAACCGTCTTGCACAAGTTGACGGAGACGCAACGCCTCGGGACTGAACTGGAGATTGTGGCCCACAGCAATGCGGCACCCGCCAACCTCCGCTAGGTGGAGTAATTCGTCGGCTTCCTCGACGTTCAGCGTGAAAGGTTTCTCGACATAGACGTGGCAGCCAGCTTCCAAACATAAACGAGCCAGCGGAAAATGAGATTGGGCTGGTGTGGTAATGTGGACCGCGTCCACTCCACCGGCACGGAGCATCTCCGTCGCGTCGGTAAAAACCCCAGGAATTCGGAAGCGATCGGCAAGCTGGCCAGCCATCAGCTCGTCCGTGTCGCAGGCGGCGACGAGTTCGCAGCCCGGCAGGTAACGTAATTGGTCCGCGTGCTGGTCCGCAATCATCCCGCAGCCGATGATCGCCACGCGCGTCTTCTGTGGCTCAACCATTCTTCTGGTACTCGAAGTAATGCTGCAGTCCTTCCTGCATCGCGACACGACATTGCCAGCCCAAACGTTCTTTCAATTTTTGATTCGAGTAACTATGCCCCCTCCAGGCAAACGCACATTCGCGGCGGTTAAATACCGGTGGCAGTTGCCCCTTCGAGCGTTTTGCATACCATTCCCACAGCGTGCACAGGCCATAGGTCACTTGGTAGGGGATCGGTACCGACATGAACTTCCTCACCTGCCGTTTGTACGCCCGCAGGAAGCCCCGGCTCGTGGGCAGCTCATCGTCGACCACGTTGAACACCTCGCCCTCCGCTCCGTTGACAAGTCCGGCGAGCACAATGGCCTCTGCGCAATTGTCCACGTAAGTCAACGGGAGCCGTCCGCCTCCCCCCAAGTGCATGAAAAAGCCAAACGTGTCTACGCCAACAAAGCCCGGCATCGCCTTTTTCCCCGGGCCAAAGACAATTCCGGGCCGTACGATCGTAACTGGGACACCAAAGCGCTCATGATAGTGTTGAACCAATTCATCCTGTTTGAGCTTGCCATAAACGTAGGCGTCATGGCGCTCATCCAAATTGTCCTCCAAGGGACAGGCTTCATCCCACACTGCGCCCCGTTTGCTTTGGAACCTGGAGTAGACGGCAAACGAGCTGACGTTCACGAACCGCTTGAGCCGCTGGTGCTCGAGCAAGGAGTCGAGTAGATTCCGGGTAGTGATGACTGAGCCTTGAAAGCAGCCCGGGAAAGACTTTCCACGACCGGCTACCAGATGATAAACGAGCTCGACGCCCGCCGTTAGCTGCCGGCATTCTTCCCCGGAAAGCAGGTTGGCCTCTACTATCTCGCAGCGATTCGCGTGCTCCGCCGGAATCGCGGCTTGCAGCAGGCCAAGATCACTTGACCGCCGCACGCCGCAACGCACCCGTTCAAAGCCGAAGCGTAACAGCGTAGCCACTACCCTGGATCCCACGAAACCGGCGGCGCCAGTCACAAGGACGCGCACACTTCGGTCCAAGATCCATGCTTTGTCGGACGTATGCTCCTGAAGCGTGGACGTCACCTTTGAAAATCTGATAAGCGTTAGTTTACTGTTGCCTGGAGATTCGACGGCGGCTGTACTGTGCCCCCAGTGCCACTTCCGAGATACTCGCTGGCTCCATAATCGGGTGCCGCGCCAGAAAGCACCACAGAGCCATCCGATTTCTTGTAGAGCCAGATATGATCTCCGTTGTTCCAGGTCATCGGAGAGGCGAGCGTGATCGTCCCAGCTTGTGCGTTATACGTTCCATACGCAACAGAACTGATCTGAACCGTATTCGTCACCGTGCCGATAGCGATCCAGTCGGGTTGCATGGTGCCGCCAAGTCCGGCGGATGCCCTTGCGATGTCACTGCCCCAAGTGCCATCCTGAAAGTACAAGGCGTCAGCCACGGTTAGCGTTGTGGAGTTGCTGCCCGAGTTGGTTGCGGTGGTCAGGTAGGTCCCGCCATCAATCGCAGGGGAAGAAGATTGGAGACTCAGATCAGGCAACACTTGGCTGGCAGGATTCGAGAGGTCAGGATTATTGAACAGCGGATTCCCGGTCTTTGAGCATCCGTGGTTGCCGTTCGCATCCAAGTCGCCACCAGTCTGTGCGCCCGTACACCAGTTATTCATAGCATACGAAATCTCAGACCAACCGTTTGCAGGCTGCCCCTTGTCCGCAACATCCCAACCGTACTTGCTGTACCCCGCGCTCAGGTACATCAGATTGTTTTTGAGAACATTCCCTATGCCGGATGAACTGCCCTCGTACAGTGAGATGGCGGTTTCCGGCCAGGGACAGTAAGAAATAGTGCACGAGGTTAACGCCCACGGATAACCGTAGCCGTTCTGGTAGAACGTGTTGTTGTAAATCCGATTGTAGGTACCACCGTTGCCGAAACTGCCACGTGCTCCACCCCACCCACCTTTGAACAGCAGACCAGGATTCATCGAGGCGTACATGAAGTTATAGCGAACGATGTTCTGCGGAGCACCGAGGGTCAAGTCATCAGCTCCGTCATTGTCTTGATTCACTCCTGCATAGCCGAAGCGGTTGCCCTCAATCAGCAGATATATGGCTGTGCGGCTGAAATCGTCATCAAAACTGACATCTCGATGTCCAAATGAACCCTTGTAGGATGAGTAACTTGGGTTGGAACCACTGTAGGTCGAAGAGTTTTGCCCACCGCTGCATCCAGCCGACCACGGTTCGTTGTGGACAACGTTGTTCCTTATAACGTTGTACATACCGTAGCTCTCCATAGCTGCGTGGGGTGCGTGCTCGAAAAAGTTATTCTCGATTGTGTTGTTATTGTCGTTGTCTACGCTATTTCCATAAGAACCGTAAGCATTTCCTATGTCGAGAACATCCCCACCACCATCCGTGCATCCAAGCCCTTCCGTACCATGAGCTTGACCCGTGACCACGAAGTGATTATTGTGAATCCAATTGTGCGTTGCCCACTGTTGGTTGGAGCCACCGTCAATCATCATAGAGAAGCCCCCACCACCACTAGTGGTAAATAAATTGTTGGCGATTTCGTTGTGGCTCCCACCGTCTCGAATACGGCCCCAAGTAGCCGAAAACTGGCCGCTGAACGTCATGCCCTTGATGCTGATGTAGGACACGGAAAGCCAGAATGGATCAGACCCACCCGTAAACGTGGGTGTCTCTCCCGTGTATGCCATAAAGGTAATCATGTTCGATGAACTGGTTCCACTGTGTGCAGGCTGAATTCCAACGCCGCCACCTAAACTATAAGCGCCAGCCCGAAAGTAGACCAGATCACCAGCCGCAGCATTGGCGTTGGCTGTAGCTAAAGAGCATGCGCTTGTGCCGGACAGGGGAGTAGCGCCACTACAACTAGAATAGGATGCTGTTCCCGTGGGGCTTACCCAATGCGTTCCTGCAAATGCAGGCAGCACAACGTCAGTACAAAACAAAAGCATCGCGCAGACGTACGTGGGGGAGAGACGCTTTCGAATTTTCATACCAGAAGACTATGACAAAAGCTACTTGCATGGGTAGTCACGAAAGGACACGAACCGGAGGCCTGTCCTAGACCTGTACGACAGTGCATTTCCATTTAGTTTTGTTGGGGTTGCGGAGTTTCGCGACCCACTTTGGTCGGCTCGGTCCAAGCACGCCATGCCTCGCAACGCAAATTCCAGGGGCTGGTCTCAGTCTGCAGTATAGAGGCCATCGCACAGTAATTTTGGGGTCTTTCGGCAGTCAAGTGTCGTTATGTCCAAGTGTCGTTTCGCCCAAGTTGCATCCAGGTTTCGCCCGCGGGACAGCTTGCTTCCGTTGCCAGACTGGTTGCGGCGTGACGTGCGGACGCAGCGCGAGATTTTGTCAGTTCGGAGAGTGAAATGGGTTTATACGACACTACAAGGGACGCGAGGGCTACAACTACGGTCATCTGCTCGGTGAAGGTGTTGAGAGCTGACTCGCTTACGTTGTAGATCAGGCCCATGAGGAGAAAACAAATTGCAAGACTTGCCCAGTCATAATCGTGGCGCAGCGCGCGATGCAAGTCGCGAGTGCAGGACAGCAGCCAGACTGCGTAGAGGGCGAGACCTACCTCGCCCTGCTCTAGCAGAATGTCTAAATAGCCGTTATGCGCGGTCGGGATGTCGTATAATTTCCGCCTGGCATCGGTCCAGAAGCTTCCCAATCCATAGCCGAGTAGTGGGTGCTTTTCCCATGCCGGAATGACGTCCGCCCAAACCTCCGTGCGGCCGGTCAGGGTTGTATCGCGGCCAAGCGACGCAGTGAAACCCGCGACATTCGCACCCCCCAGGAAAGGCGTCGCAGCCCCGAATGCCATCAGCGAAATGACCAAGCATACGAGACCGGCTTGAGGAACCGTAAGTTTCCGCCGGCGGAACAGACGCAGGCCGACAAAAGTAGCAGCGCCCAGGATGAAGGTTGCCACTGAGGTGGAAGAGTCCGATGCTTTGAGCAGAAACAGCGACAGGAGGACAATACAAACGTCGGCCCACGCCTGAGAACGGTCTCCGCGCACCCTTGGCCGCTCGCGCCAACGCCCATATAGCGCCCACAGCAGAAAGAAGGCGCTGATCAGGCACAGACGACCCAACTCGTTCTTCTGACCCGTGACTCCTGTCCACATCTCGACACCGGAAAACTTCCCATACGAGCGCCCCAGCGCCGGGTAATACTTGATCAGCACCAGAGAAAACGGAACCAGGACATAAGCGGTCCGGCGCAGCACACTCGCGAGAGCTTCCCGCGGATTGCTCTCCGACATAATGCAGAATGCCATTACGACGACAATCGTCTCCCGCACCCAACGTCGGAGCGCGATAAGCGTGAAGTCAGACCAAAAGGTGCTGGCGAACATGTAGACCAACAGAGCTACAAGCCATTTGTGCCTGCGTAAGCTGCCCCACCAATCAAAGCGGCGACGAACGAAGACAATTATTGCCATGACAGCTAGCGCTGTCAGCGTCCACCGGTCCAGCGCACTGCCGGCTTCGTTGCCTCCACTCAGGTGTCTTTCCCCGTTTTGAAACCAAATGCCCACGGGCCTGCTGGCCATCACCATCATCCAGACGGTGGGAATCCAAACCGCCAGCGAAACACCACGCGATTCCCGCCGTTCGATCCCCAGAAGGAACAGCACGAAGACGGTGCAAAGCAGGATGGCGATTAGAGGCATGGGGCTCGATTCGCTGGCGACCACAGGCTGTGGAATGAGAATTGCGCACGTCGCCGCGTGATGGAGAATTGCGGGATGCATCTAACTGATGTACTTGTCTTCGACAACGTCGATTCCGCAGAACGCGAGCAGCTTTCCCACGTGATCGAAACTCCTCACCAACTGCGTGATGACAACATGCGATCCCAAGGGCAGGCACACAGGTAATGCAACAGCATACATGGGCACCGCAATCGCTGATTTCAAGATCCCGCGCAGACTGCCTTCCGGCCCGCGCAGGGCGAGTTTCCCTCGAAGCAGCGCCCGGCGCAGTTGAAACCAGACCTTTGTGCGGTCCGGAGGCACGGGTTCGTAGCACAACGCCTCCGCGGACCACACAAACACCCGCCCACATGACATCGCCCGGCGAAAGAGGTCTTGGTCCTCACCGCCGGCTCCAAACTGAGGTCGGAACGGTCCCTCTAACTCCAGAAGAACCTCTCGCTTAACGAGAGCGTTATTTGTGGCCGCTACCCTCCAGTCGATAACCTCGCCGGTCGCAAACGCCGGTCGCTCAAACACCCCACCTTTGACGGCCCAGAACGGTGCACTTTCCTCGAACTTCGGAACAACGCGACCGATGACTCCATCGATGCCATACCTGATGAGGACTTCGTACAGTCGCCGCAACCAGTCGATCGGTGGCTCTTCGTCATCATCGACGAACGCGACCAGCTTACCTGTCGCCATGGCAACTGATGCGTTCCGCGCAAGTGCGATGTTCTGCTGCGGTTCAACCCCGTAGATGATGGGAACATGCAATCGCGCCGCGCACGACTCTACGACACCCCGCGCCGACTGACGTGCGTCGTTGTCCACGACCACGACAGAAAAATCGAACAGACCGTTCGTATTCTGGCGACCGAGGCATTGCAGGAGTTGCTCCAGTTGCTTAGGCCGCCGATATGTGCAGACGCAGACCGAGATCAACGGCGTCGGTAACGACATGGCATCTTCAGTCATCAGTGTTCTGAGGCAATTCTAGTGCACCGCGTCGTCGCTAGTAACCGGGATATCCGCCCGCTCTGATTTGACGCGACATGAGTTGGCAACGATAAGGCGCTGGCCAAGCTTGTGGCGTTCCGCATCGACGATGTCACCACGGCGAAGCCATCGCACGCCGAAGGAATAGATCGCGGATTTCAGAGTGCTGATGCGGCTTTTCCAGATATAGCCCTGATCCAATTCGGCGCCAAACCGCTCTTTAAATGCCGCCAAGCCAGCTGCTTTCGAACCGGGCTCGGGGTTAATTCTGGCGCCATAGAAGTCATAACGGCGAACGCCCAAACCGCGGTACATTCGTATCGCCTCCCAATGCAGCAGGTGCATCGCTCCCGGCACAGCATCTGGGACGCTTCCTCCATACATGTAGTACGCCGTGTGCTGGCTGAACGCGTTAACCGCACAACACTGTACTTTCCCCTGCCACTCTGCAACGAGCAAGTGGACATTCCCTTCCAACCCGCCAATCAGGCGAGTGAATTTCTCGAAGGACATGAAGGGCAGGGATGATTTAGCGAATGTGTCGCGAATAATTGCATGAGCCGCGGTCACACACTCGGGGGCGTTGCGTACGTGCACTCCGCTCTTTTCGGCCGATCGCACATGGCGGCGGTGACTTGCACTGACAGCCGCCCAGAGAGCACTCTCTGGTTTTCCTAGCGCGATGAAATATGTGCCATATGGGGCAGCCACGGCACAGTCCGGGTAAGTTCGGAAAATCGCGTTAGTGCTCGCCGGAATAATTATATCGGCTCGCGTCTTACGGAAATACTGAACCACGCTGTTCAAGAAGGACTTTTCCCCAAGCACATCAACTCCCGTGCCGCAGGGGATGGTTTCAATCCGAAACCGCACCATGCGCACGCCAGCTTTGCGCACCACCGTGTAAGGCAGGACGCATCGCAAGCTTCCACATTCATCAATTCCCCCCAACCAGCCGTACTCGTCGCCGACCGCGCGCAGGAATTCCTCTTTCGCGAAGACCGGCAGGCTCTGGTCCCATTGGATCGGGATAGGCTCTGATTTGATCGTGCAGTGCGAAACCTGCTCGGGAGGGACAAAATTAGAAACCATCTGCATAGCTAATCTCAAAACGAAGGTTGTGGCTCCGGACAAAGTGTGCGCGAAAATGTCGTCACCGCAACACCTCGTTCCTGCAGGAAGGCGAGAAAACTTCTGACCGCGTCAGGATCAACGAAATCCTTGGAGTGTCCAATCGCCACAATAGGGCTGCGCTCTTTCCGCCCCTGCTCTTCTTCGAGAACTCCCGTGATGGCCTCACGCATTTCCGCGAAGGTCATGCGGCAGAAGTCCAGTTTGCGCGGATAGCGAAGACGCACAAAATCGCGCCAGTTGCGCGGCAGCGGACTGCCTTCGCTGGCCTTGCGCGTCTTGCTGTGCAGCTTCAGGCGCTTGCCGCCCAGCATTCGCCAAAACGGCACCATCTGCGTGTGAATCGGGATTTCCAACAGAGCGCCGTAGAGATCGGGCGTGTTCACGTCGTTGCTGAAACGCCAGGAGCTGCCGTTTGCCATAGCCGGTCGATAGTCGAGTCCCAACCCCCGTATTCGGCCGCCCTTAAACAGCGAAGAGTCCACTTCCACCCCGTGCCGTGTCAGCACCTTCGCGATCACCGGGGTAGGCTGGATCGCCCACTGGCCGGCGCGGAAGGCCAGCGGCGCGAAACATGGGTCGTCCAACGCTTCGCGCAAGTAACGGATCGCCCCTGAGACAATGGCCTCGACCCGGTCCGGCTCCAGCGTACCAATGTTTCGTTCGCTCCAATCCAGGTGCCAGCGGCCACCTTCGTACCGCGCATTGGCCCACCAGGGATGAATGTGAAGTGCGATGTCGTGGCCAGCCGCACGAAGTTCGCGTAGTTGAGCTCGCACCCCGGCACTGTCTGGATCACACTGCGCCTCCTCCATTTTGCCGAATTCCACCGCCTCAGCAAAAACTACAAAGGGTGCACCAAATTCCTGGAACAGCTCCGCCAGCCGCCGCGTTGGATCGAGCACGAGATCCCGCAACGAACCTACACCATTTCCGTAGATCTCGTAATCTAGCGTGAAGATGCACTCAATCATTGCGCAACCTCTGCTAATGCTAATCGGGCATCGAGCTCTTCTGCGCTCTCAGAGCTGGAGGCCTCCTGAAGCATAACAATGGCGAGAAGCATCCACGCTTGGGACCATCTCATATACGAGATTCGGTTGGTATGTGACCTGAGAACCCGATAGTAGAAGAAGCCCCGATCGTCCCACATGTGAGTCACCGCCCAGTCCAACAGGGAGTGCGCCAGCGGCAGGTTACCGGAGTCCGCATCCTTGAACGTCAGGAGGGTAATGATGCTTTGCGCCACCGAGTGAATGTCGATGGGATAGGTCCGATCATGGAAATAACGGACCGAGCCGTCCGCGCCGAAGAAATGACGGCGGTAGAACTCGAATCCACGCCGGAGAACCGCATCGAACTCCGTTGTCGCCGCATAGCTAGATAAGTCCCGCAACGCGCAGAGATTGTAGCCAGTGTGAAAATTATCGATCCAGCGCTGCGAAGCCGCCTCGCCGTAGTACCAGGAACCATCCGCCTGCTGCTTCGCGGCTGACCAGCGAGCAACCTGGAGGGCAGGACGAACAAATCTCTCGTCGCTTGTGTGGCTGTAGGCACGGCACAGCAGGGCGGCAGCAAGGAAATTCGCATTATGGACTTCGCTGCGAGCGGAGGGAAGCGGATAGCTGAAGCTAGCCGTACTACCTTCGCTCCAGTAGAGTTCGCTGTGAATGTACTCTGCAGCACTCAAAGCCATATTCAGGCAATGCGAATCGCGGCAGTAGTCATATGCGTCGAAAAGCGCGTTTGCGACGAACGTCGTGCAGACCAGGTTGGGCGCTCCCGAGGGAACCAAAATGGTGCGCGTCTGCCAGGGAAAGCTGTAACCCCAGCACGAATAAGCAACACCCGCGGAGCGCAGTGCACCGAGGCGCTCAATCATGAAGGCTATCAGTTCCGGGAGTTCCTGCAGTTCCTGCTGGTCTTCCACCCCCATTCTGCGGAGCTTAATAAAGGCGGAGAGAAACAGCGCCAGCCCCTTAGGATTTTGCGTCTTGGGAATCGCCAGCATCGGGCGAACATTCACCGGAAGTCTCTTCAGCGCCTGCGTGAGAACCAGCCGGGGAATCCTGCGATCCAGCATCGGCACGGCGGCAAAGAGCCTGCTATTCAGGGCATCGTACGGGTCGTAGCCGGCCCACTCATTCGTCCGGCAGTAGGCCAGCAGTTTCTGAGTGGTAGCCCTGATGTCTTCGTTTGTCTTGAAGTGGTCCGTCATCAATGAAGATCCGAGCTTGCAGGCGGAGAAGTCCGCGTTACGCCCCGGCCAGAATGGAGGCGATCCTCTCGGCGGCATGCCCATCCCACAGCGGTGGGACCGTGCCCTTCTTGGTTTCGCCGCGCAGGATCTTCTGCACTTCTTCGCGAACGTGCGGAATACTGCGGCCCACCACGGTGTTGGTCCCGATCTCGGCGGTAATCGGCCGCTCGGTGTTTTCCCGCACTGTCAGGCACGGCACGCCAAGATACGTTGTTTCTTCCTGGATGCCGCCGGAATCCGTGATAACGGCCGTTGCCCGGGTTTGCAGGCCTAGGAAGTCCAGGTAGGGGAGAGGATCCATCAGCCGCAGCGCGCGGTTGTGGCCATTGATGCCAACCTGCCGTAAGCGCTCGCGAGTGCGCGGGTGCACCGGGAACAGCACCGGAAGTTCGGCCGAAATCTCCGACAGTTGCCGCAGCATGTTGCCGAGCCAGTCGGTTTGATCCACGTTCGACGGGCGATGCAGCGTCACCAGCACGTAGCGCGAGGGGAGATCCGAGGGAATCCGCACGGCGGTTTGCGGCAGCATTCGCACCAGCGTGTCGATCATCACATTGCCTACCAAGTGGATCTTCTCGGGCGCCACACCTTCGCGCGCCAGATTCTCGTTGCCGTCGAGCGAAGGCGTAAATAGAAGGCTGGAGATCTGGTCGGTCAGCAGCCGATTGATCTCCTCCGGCATGGTGCGATCGAACGAGCGCAGGCCGGCCTCGACGTGGGCGACGGGCACCAACAGCTTCGCGCACACCAGTGCGGCTGCCACGGTGGAGTTGACATCTCCATAGACGACCACCATGTCGGGCTTTTGCTCCAGCACCACCCCTTCGAAGCGGCTGATGATCTGCGCCGTCTGCTGCGCGTGGCTGCCCGAGCCCACCTGCAGGTTGATGTCGGGAGCCGGCAGTCCCAGTTGCTCAAAGAACACGTCGGACATGTTGAAGTCATAGTGCTGTCCGCTGTGCACCAGGGTTTGCCGGATGCCGTTGCGCGCGGCCAACGCGGCATAGACCGGCGCGGCCTTCATGAAGTTGGGACGAGCTCCTACTACGTGCAGAATAAGCATAGCTGATGGAAAACCGGGGTGTGCCTTGCTTCCTCCGCCGCGGGCGTGGAGCTGCCAGAAGAAAAACTAGGCAGCTTTGGTACGCGTCCCCATCTCAGCCAACCGGGCGATATGGCTCGTAACGGCGTCCAGCGTCGCCTGTCCGGCCGCATTGCGATGGGCGCCGCGATCCCGGCGCCGCACCGACAATTTGGTCGTAAGATCGGCGGCAGACTCCAGCAGAACCAGGCGGCCATTCGCAGCCAAGTACTGATCCACCGCTCCGATGGTCCCGCGGAAGATACTGTACACGGGAACTCCCAGCGCAGCGGCCTCGCGGTTCATGGTTCCGCCGCCGCTGATGACCAGGTCGGAATGCCAAATCAGGTTGAGGCCGTCCACCACGCGTTCGGGAATAAACAGCTTGCGGCTGGAACAGAGCTCCGACCACGCAGCAGCAATTTCGTGTCCCTGCTTGGGAGTGCGGGGCAACACGACCATGCGTACCTCCGGCATCGGGGCAAGGTGTGCGATCGTCGCCTGGAACAGCTTATCGCTGTCGGGGCTGCGATAGTGCGCCTCGCTGGCCGGCGGCCGGATCGTCACCAGGATTTCGCTTTCGGCGATCCCGAGTTCCTGCCGGATACCGTCCTGCGGAAGGAAGGACGGCACGTACACGTCTTCTTTAATTCCAGGATATTTAAGGATCCGATCGCCACCCAGTTTCATGGCATCGCTCGGAATCATTGTGGGGGTCATAGCCCAGCTCGGGCTCACTACCGCCCAGATTTTCGCGAACTCATAATCCACTATCTGCAACGTCGGTATGCGCAGCAGCTTGGCGGCTACCAATTGGCTGCGCGAACCGTGGGATACAGCAAGCACCGGACGAGCTCGCCGCGCCGACGGCAACAGTTGCAGGGTCCGGATCCCTAGCCCTATAAGCTTCATGATGCGGTGCTTTCCATAGTGCCGACCTATAGGTTTGCAGTCGAGATGCAACTGCTCGGCGAGGCCACAAACCTGGAAGCAGTCCCGCGCCGTCACCAGCACGTGATACCCACGAGTCTTCAGCTGTTGAATGATCGGCCGGAAAAATGGAACATGCGGCGAATTGTCCAGGTCAATCCAGATGGTTCGCCCTACTGCCCTGAATCGTTCCGATTCGCTTCGCAGCTCCACTTTGCGAATGTCAGCACAAGCGTCCTCGACCGCCACTTCGTTGCTTTGCTCCTCGTTAACGCTCATTGCAATAGAAACCCCTTCACGCCGTCGCGGCGGGAACGCCAATCCGGACAACTCGGTTCACTACTTCCACAATACGTTCTTGTGCCGTCGACGAGAGATTCGGGAACATCGGTAACGAAAGTATGCGTTCCGCCGCGCTCTCCGCAACCGGGAACGAGCCGCGACCGAGACCCATGCTCGCATACGCCTTCTGCAGGTGCAGGGGAATGGGATAGTGAATGCCGGTCCCAATGTTGTGCTGAGCGAGTTCCGCTTGCACGCGGTCGCGGTCTGCAACTTGCACGACATAGAGGTGGTACACGGCTTTGGAGTAACTGGGCTCGTAGGGCAGGACGACTTCAGCGCCGGATTGTTGAAACAACGCCTGGTACTGGAACGCGGCGTCTCGACGGTTTGCATTCCACTCCGCCAGGTGCTTCAACTTCACACTGAGGAGGCCTGCCTGCAGAGCGTCGAGCCGGCCGTTGTAGCCCTCGATATCGTGGTGGTACTTCTTGGCCTGGCCATGATCACGAAGCATCTTAACGGTTTTCGCAAGGTCCTCCCTGTTAGTTGCTACGGCACCGGCTTCCCCGCAGGCTCCAAGGTTTTTCCCGGGATAGAAGCTGAATGCGGCAGCACGGCCCATCGATCCGGCTTTCATCCAGCGATTGTACTTCCGAGAGAAGTATTCGGCACCGTGTGCTTGGCAAGCATCTTCTATCACGATCAGGCCGTAGCAGTCGGCCAGTTCTAGAATTGCATCCATATCCGCACATTGGCCGTAAAGGTGGACGGGAACGATTGCGGTAACCCGGCGACCACTTCGTTTGCTGATCAAGTTGCCGACAGGATCTACCGAACACTTGGTCTCCAGGTATTCGCGCAGTTTCTCAGGATTTATGTTGTATGTCCGCTCATCAATATCAACAAACTCCGGCAAAGCGCCAGCCTGCGAGATAGCCTCGGTGGTCGCAATGAATGTGTTCGGCACCGTCACGACAACATCGCCCTGCTTTACGCCTGCTGCTATCAGCGCAAAACGCAAAGCGTCAGTGCCGCTGTTGACGGCGATTGAGTGCTGCGTTTCGCAAAAAACGGCGAAGGCTCGCTCGAAACCTTGAACCATCGCGCCGCCGATGAACCCAGCGCTCCTCAAAGTTTTCTGGAAGACTTCTGTCAGTTCCTGTTCGAGTTCAACGTGAGGAGTAACCAGATCAAGAAAAGGAATGCTGTTAGAATTGCTCACTTTGTGACCTCCGCGGTCTGTTCGATGTAGCGAAACATTTTGGATGGATTTCCGGCGACTATTGCGTTAGGGGGAACGTCTTTCGTGACCACCGCCCCCGCTCCGACGATAGCGTTTTCACCAACGCAGAGATTGGCGAGGATTGTAGCGCCGGACCCAATTGATGCGCCTTTCCTAATTACCGTCTTCTCAACCTTCCAGTCGGCTTCGGTCTGCAAGCCTCCACCAGCGGCAGTGGCGCGTGGGTAAGAATCGTTGATGAACATCACGCCGTGGCCAATAAAAACGTTGTCCTCGATGGTCACACCTTCACAGATAAATGTGTGGCTTGAGATCTTGCAACGTTTTCCCACGCTGGCATTTTTCTGGATTTCTACGAACGCGCCAATCTTGGTTTCGTCGCCGATCTCGCATCCGTAAAGGTTAATGAACCTGGACAGCTTGACGTCTTTGCCTAACTTTACGTTCGAACCTATCGCTACGTATTCATTCATGGGAGCGGAATGCTTTCTCTTGATATTCAAGGTCAACCGAAAACAGCTTGGGTCGCTCACACCTACAAAAGCGAAGCGGTCATTGGCTAGAGATACACCAGCGCGCCACGCTGTCGGATCGACTCGTCGGCTGCTTCCAACATTTTGACGACGCGAAGGCCCGCCTCACCGTCGTTTACGGGGGTTTCATTCTTGGTGATGCATTGGACGAAGTAGGACAGTTCCCGTGTCAGTGCTTCGATCTGCTCGATCTGCGGAGCCCACATGTCGCCGGAACGATAATGCACCAGCAAATTGTAGAGACCTTCACGACTCGTGATGTTTACGCCCTTGTCGTAAATTTTGATCTTCTCGTCAGCTTCAAGGTCGTTCCACACCAGCATCTTCTTCTCCCCGCCGATCAGGGTTGTCCGAACTTTCACGGGCGACAGCCAATTCACGTTGATGTGGGCGATAACCTTGTCGGGGAAATACAAAGTGATGAAGGCTACGTCTTCGTGTCCGTTTAGATGAGTCTGACCCGTCGCGGAAATCGCTTCCGGAGTCTTCTGGATAAGGTGGTCGATGATGGACAGGTCGTGAGGGGCGAGATCCCAAACAACGTTGACGTCATGCTGAAACAGACCCAGATTCACTCGAGTGGAATCGTAGTAATAGAGCTTTCCGAGTGCATCCTCTTGAAGAAGCTGCTTGATCTTTTGGACCGCCCCCGTGAACAGGAAGGTATGGTCGACCATGATTTTCAGATTGTTCCGTGCTGCCAATTCAATCAGTTCCTGGGCTTGAGCTGCATTGCTGGTGAACGGTTTCTCGACAAACACGTGTTTGTCGTTCTGAAGGGCTGCTTTAGCCAGTTCATAGTGTGTCCAGACTGGCGTTACGACGGCTATGGCATCGATCTCAGGAGAAGACATCAACACCGCTGAATCGTCCGTCACCAGCACGTCAGGATATGCTTTTGCCACTTTCCTCCGCGCCGCAGTGCTCTTGTCGCACACCGCAACCACTTTGGTTTCATCCAGCCGGTCAAGGTTCCGGACAACGTTCGGCCCCCAATAGCCATAGCCTATAACTCCAAACTTAATCAAGGCTGGATTTTCTTGCGGCTGTATCGCGTCTTCTTCGGACGACTTATCTATTGTGATCATTGTTTTTCACCGGGAGCAAACAAAGTGAGGAGGGCAGGAGAGGTTCGCTTAGTGAGCGCCGTTGCCAAGAACAACTGCCCCGGGCGTGCGCCAAAGGATCTTCACATCTGTCCATGGGGACCAAGTGCGCGCGTACTGCAGGTCCAGGCGAACCATGTCGTCGAATTTCACACGGCTGCGTCCGCTGACTTGCCAAAGTCCGGTCATTCCGGGCTTGGCTTCGAGCAATCTCCGGCGATGCCAGATGTCGTATGCCTCTACCTCATAAGGAACGGGAGGGCGGGGCCCGACTAGCGACATTTCACCTTTCAATACGTTGATGAACTGAGGAAGTTCATCCAAGCTGGTTTTGCGCAAGAATGAGCCGATTTTAGTGATCCGGGGATCTTGGGTCAGCTTGTAGACGCCTTCACCGTTTCCGTTCGATGGCTGTTTATCCGCCTTGCCGGCAATCAGTTTTTGAACGTACGCTTTGTGAATCGCGGCATCGTTATTCACGTGCATGGATCTGAATTTCAGGAACACAAACGATCTGCCATGCTGGCCGATCCGTCGCTGCCGAAAGAAAACCGGTCCCTTCGATGTTGCTTTGACCGCGAAAGCAATCGCCAGGAAGACTGGCGAGAAGAAAAACAGCGCCAGCGCGCTTCCCACAATATCCATCGTCCGCTTTAGAACGCGGAATACCTTCCTGCCCTCTTCGCGCTTGGACAGATCGGGGTAGAGCGTTGGGTTGCTCGTCCCTCCCTGATCTTCTTCATCCCAGTGCTCGGGAAAAACGTGGAATGAGATCCTCACGCGGTTAAATTGGTCGAGAGTTAGATTGTTGCGCAAGGTATCGGTGACCCGCGCGATGATAGTGCCGGGAATCGAGGCGCTATCCTCGGCGGAGATTTCCGTGAACATGATTCCGACTACGCAGTCGTTCGAATACCAACCGGTGACGTCGGTATCGCGAGTGGAATCGGATAACACCGACGAAATCTTCCCTAGAATCTTCCCGCTCTTGTCGGATGGGCGGTCGCCCATATCCAGGAGCAAAAGTACAAAGGGTTTCCGCGAACGCTCGCTTCTTTTTCTTTCGAGCGCAATCATCCGCCGAAACGCTTCCGGGTTTAAGACAACGCGCTCCCCGTTGGATGAGGCTTCGGAGAGCGCGCTTAAAGTTGCGCCGTTACTGCCAGAGCGTCGTGCCTGCACAATGTCCTCCGCTGATTTTGTCGCTTGGGATCGAACCCAGAGGCCTACTGACTGCTAGGGAGTTACGGGGGAGTCCAACCTAAAAGTTGCTGAGGTCTGCTTATTGCTTGGGGGTATCGGCTGACGAAGTGTACCGTTGATAATAGTCGCTGTGTGCCGCGTTGGCGCTGCTGTTCACCAATGCTCCCAAAAGCTTCGATTTCTCAATGGCCTCAAGGCCGCGCTTCAGTTGCTGTTTTTCAGTTGTACCTTTTCGCGTGACCAGCAGAATTCCATCGGCTAAGCGGGACCAGAGGCTGGCGTCCGCTAACGGCAACACCGGGGGAGAATCGATGACGATCCAGTCGAACCACGCTTCCAATTGCTGCATCAAGAGCGATAACTTCCCGGATTGCATCAGTTCAAGAGGATTTTGTGGGGCAGCGCCAGCCGGTAGCATCCAGAGTCCGAGACTTTCCAATTTGTAGATATTAATGCTTTCCGTTTGTCCACCGAGCCACTCGCACAGACCCGGAATCTTGCCTAATCCGAATTGGCTTGTAATGCTCGGCCGGCGAAGATCACCCTCCAGCAATAATGTTTTCTGAGGTTTTCTTCGCGCCAGCGTGCAAGCGAGATTGGCAGCAATCGTACTCTTGCCTTCCTGCGGGATGGTGCTAGTGATAAGAATCTTTTTTAAGGGACGAGTTTGCCGAAGCTGACGCAAGCGGACCGCGAGAAAACGAAACTTTTCCGCACCCAAGCTTCCCTCTGCTGCCACAGAGACCAAGTGGCTCTCTTCCTGGATCGAGACCGGCAGCACTGGGCAGCTCTCCACGTCCTCGGTTGACTCCGGAGCCGAAGGGCTCGCATCGAAAGCATCGACGCTGGGCTGCGGTTCAGTATTCAGAGCGGATTCGCGCATCTTCTGTTCGGTGGACCGCAGCAGTTCTGTAGCCAGGGCCAAACCGGGACCTTCGGCCCCTGCGTTCTCCGCCTCCGTTCTCTGTAACGCGTCAAAAATATTGCTCATTGTTCAGAGACCCGTAATCGCACACGCGTTTCTAGTTCTTCTTCTCGCTTTTGTTCGGACTGCAAGCTGGCATAGAGTTGGAGCAATGTCTGGGCTGCCCTCCGTGCATCGAGTTCGTCGGAATTGCTTCTTTCCAGTGCGGGTGTTTGAATTCCAAGGCGGAAATCGGTGGCAATGTCATCGATGATGTCAGGGCTCACGCTTCGCATCTGTCTTGCATAACCTGCGATCAAAGCATTTTCGCAGATAGTATTGATCAATCTGGGAAGTCCTTGGGAGTGCTGATACACAGCGGCGACCGTTTCCGGCGGAAACAAAGCCGACGGATGCGGACATCCCGCAAGCTGAAGCCGGCGCTCGATGTATCCCTTCGTCTCATCCGAGTTCAGTGGTAGAAGATGGGAGCGAAGGGCAATTCTTTGCTTCAGTTGCCGCAAGCTAACGGAGTCGAGCTTTTCATCCAATTCGGGCTGTCCGACAAGGAGAATTTGGAGCAACTTCTCCTTCGGAGTTTCCAGATTGCTCAGGAGCCGGATTTCCTCCAGAATTTCCGCAGAGAGGTGGTGCGCCTCGTCGACCACGAGAGCTGTCGTCAGATTCCTCTGGCTGCGTCCGATGACGTAATGCGCGATCTGAAGCAACAATTCACCCTTGTTCTTGCTGGTGGCGGGAAGTCCCAGATCACTTGCAAAATACTGCAAAAACTCGACCGGAGTGAGTCGTCCATTAAATATATACGCGTAAGCGACATCGTTACTCTGCTTGAATAACTGCAACACATACTGGAGCAGAACAGTCTTGCCGGTCCCAACTTCTCCCGTCAGAACCACAAACCCTTTATGCCGTCGGACGCCGTAGTAAAGAGCAGCCAAAGCTTCGTTGTGCCGGCTAGTGGGAAACAGGAAGGAAGGATCCGGCGTGATGTCGAACGGATTACGCTTCAGGCTGTAGTAGGACTTATACATTGCCGATTCGCTAACCGCGCAGGTAACTGAATGCAGACCCCACCAAAATCGTACCAGATACGAAAGCTGCCGTCGCCCAGCCGATCCATGAGAGACGGCGCTCACGGAGCTGATCTGCTGCCGCCACAACGGTTGGAATTTCGGAGATCACCGCTATCGGCAACAGGTTTTGCAATTCCTTCTCGTCGTAAATCCGGTCATCCATCATTTCGAAGGCTCCGGCTACGACAATACCCAGAGACAATCCGATCCCCAACCCAATGCCGCAGAACTTCAAGCGATCGGGGAATTCTGGTTTTACGGGTAAGCTCGGCGGATCGATAATACGGAAGCGTTCGCCTTGCTGGAGCAGTTCCATGCTGGTGGCCATGGCTGACTCATTCTTCTTCTTCAGCAGGTCATCATAATTTGCTTTGGACTGCTCGTACCCTCGCGTCAAATCGGAGAGTTGCTGCTCGCGTACCGGTTCCTGATTCAGTCGTGCCTGATAGTCGACAACCTTCGTCTTTAAGTCGGCGACCGCGCGCTCTCGATTAGCAATCTCCACCCGGTTGGACTGCTGCTGTCCTTGCAACTGCACCATCGGGGACAAAGGATCCTTCATATCCGCGGGATCTGAGGCTGTGGTCGATGCATTCGGATCCACTGGGGTGGAGGCTTTGGCCTTCAGATCCGCGATGATGCTATTTCTTGTCTTTTCGGTGTCGGCGATCTGCTGTTTCAGCTTGCGAACGTCGGGGTGACGGTCCGTGTAATGCGAACTGAGGTCCGCCAATTGCGCCCTGAGCTTCTCCAACTGTTCATCGACCGCGGGCAAGCCTACTGGCACGCCACCCGCTGTTTTTGGTGAACCTTGCAGGGAGCGGTACTGATTCACTAAGGTTTCCAGGTACACCCGCTGTTGTTTGGCGGTGTTGAGCGCATCTTCTTCCGTTTGCAACTGGGATTGCAAGCCAGCAAGAATCTGGAGATTGCTTCCAACCTGCGCTGGTAGCTCGCCAGGGTGTTGCGCCTTGAACTGGCGGATCTTATCTTCCTGGTCCGAGAGAGTTCTCCGAGCTGTTTCCAATTGGCTCTCGAGGAACCTCGTAGTGCCTTCAGACTGCTGTTGCCGGACTTCCAGATTCTCGTTGATGAACAAGTTCGTCAGTTCGCTGGTAACCTGTTGCGCCAGATACGAGTCATGCGACGAATAGGAGACGTTGAATGCGGTGATCTGATTCCGAGCATCGCGCACGAGTTCGATGTCGATATCCTTGCGCATGCGGTCAACTTTTTGGTCGGGTGACGCCTGCGAGTGCGGGTTTGTATAAAGATTCAATTCGTCGATGATATGTGAAAGCCGAGTGCGACTGAGAATCTGCTGCGTAATGCTCTGCATTCGATCCTGCAGGTCATCGTTTATGTTGGGGGTGACATAATCCTTCGGCATGGTGGGCTGCTCCACCAGGATTAGTGTGGTCGATCGATAGCGCGGAGGAAGAACCCAGCTCGCACCCCACACCAGCGCCCACCCCAAGAAAAGTGGGATCAAGAACTGCATGTGGCGACGGCGAGCCACTCCCAAATAACGCTGAAGGTCGAAGCCTTCTGAATTTTCCTCGTTGAGATCGTCAACCATAGAATTTATCTTCCCAGCGGTCTAGAGAACCGATAAGAAATCGATACAAACTCGCTATTCATGTTGGGGGTCGCGGCCAGGACCGCAACGCCGCTGTAATCCTGGTGTAGTCGCGTATAACCTAGGTGCAGGCTAACAGCCTGACCGAAATCTTGCTCCAGCGTAGCGGTTCCTGACACCGTGTGCCCGTTCGTGGCTCCGAGGGCGGAAGCCAAGACGTTGTTCTGTGCGTATCCGCCCACAATCGCAAAACTCAACCTCCGTGCTATTTGGCGTTGTATCGACACGCTCGCAGTATCCGCTTTAACGGCTCCGACCAATCCTCCGCCGCCGGAAATGATATGCGAGTAGCTTAGTGCCACATTCGTCAAGCGACCTTGCCAACTCATACTGCCGCCTGCCGCTGGGGTCCATGCCCGCGCGGGAGGTTGTTGAAGCTGCAAGGGCGGTAGCGGTGGCTGTACCGTGTCCGAGTGTTGCGGCCCTCCGAAAAAGGAAAATGAGAACTTCGGCGTCGCATAGAGTGTATAGAAGAAAAGGATTGCGTGGGTCTGGGTTTCGGCCTGTCCTATCGCTGGATATGACATCAGTCGTTCGTACTGATAGGTCGCACCGATGTAGTGCATCTTCGAAACGCGGAGCGAATAGAAAACCGATCCTCCCTGTGAATTCGAATCAAACAGGCCAGGAACCTGGGCCTGGTTTGGATAGTGCAGATTCGAGAACGTTGCGCTAGCTCCGACCATCCCGTTCGCAGCGAATTGGTAACTGATATCCACATTCCCGAAGTTGCTGAGAAAGTCCGCAACGGGAGCAATGACCGAGAAATTTGGCTGTTGCGTTCCGCCCGAGACTGCAACTGCCCCCGCCAGACCCGGTTGATTAAACACATTGGAGCTTTTTGCGAAGTCGTCTCGAGCACTGAAAGTCACGTGCGGACTCAGTTGATACTGGAAATTGATTGAAGCGTTTTGGTCGGTCTCATTCCTTGCACTCACGCGCTGATAGAAAGTGGGTCCGGACGCGTAGTTCAAAACCCAGTGCAACCGAGATGTTGTCTCGTTTAGCCCAATGAAGGGCGCCACCGAATAGCTCACATCGCTTATTGGTTGGCCGCTAATTGAGCCCAGCACGTTATCCGTGTATGCGCTGGTAAATACCATCCCACCGCTCAGGTAATTCGACCGCTCGCCATAGGCAAACGTGGTCGGGTACTCCTGACCACTTACGGGAGGCGGTGTCAGCATTCGGCTGTCGTTATTGTCCGGGTTGTTGGCGGGATTGTCCGCATTATTGGCCATTGCCGGCTGTGTAGGGGTGTTATCCACTTGTGACCAAAGGGACACAACGGGGAGCAAGAACACCCCAACACAAAGCTTGTGAAACAATTTCATGGTCAGGGAACAACGATCGTGTCGCGGGGCTGAAGCTTAATATTCTGGGTTGGGTTCCGGCCCTTCACCACTTCCTTGTAGTTAAAGGGAAGCCGCGTCTGGGTACCGTCGGAGTTCTGACGCAAAACATAAATGGACTTCTGTTTGGCAAAGTCTTTAAACCCACCCGCGAGAGCGATCGCATCGAGCACCGTTGCTGAGTTGCTGATCGCGTATGAGCCCGGCTTGTTTACCATTCCCAGGATGTTGAACTTCTGGCTGTTGATCAGCTGAACGATGACAGTGACTTCCGGTTCGGCAATGTAATTCTTCAGCCGCTCAGCAATTTCCTGTTCCAGCTTCAAAGGAGTGCGGCCGGCGGCCTGCACTTCTCCGACCAGGGGTAACGATATCTTTCCATCCGATCGAACCGGTACGGATTTCGATACTTCTGGCTCTTTCCACACATTGACGTTCAACACATCGTCGTTGCCGATTACGAAACTGTCGTCATGCTCCTTGGTTGCGGCGGTTTCAACAGTCTGAGTAGACGGAGAAGCAACGGTGCTTGCAGCCGGCTGTGCTGGCGTTCCGGATCCGGCTTGCCCGAAGAGTCCAGCCGATGCAAAAAGAAATATCGCAACGCCCAGATTCGCGGGCTTGCACGAGCTCTTCAAATCCCTCATGATCCCCATCCCTTTAGTTTCCGCGCCCACGCAGATAACTCCTCGACTCAACTTGCTTTTCCGTTCCCTTTAGCATCACTGGAAACAGCCGATCTAGTTTCCGAAAGAGACGAGATATACGACTCCGGAGCGCTCATCTGGTACTGCTCAATCTTGTACAGAATCGATCGATAGCTTACACCCAATAAACGAGCAGCTGCCTTTCGGTTCCATCCAGTTTTCTGAAGCGCGGCTGCAATGGCATTTCTCTCGGTTTCCGATCGCACGCTCTGAATCATGGATCTCAATGTAGTTGGTGTCGATTCGCCGGCTCCGTTTTCCAAGCATGCGCGGTTTCCGTTGGTACGAGAAGGAAATTCCCCGCTCCCAGTTGAGAATTCTTCATTCCCGGACACTAGGTAGCGTTTGACGAAGTTCTCTAATTCTTTCAAGTTTCCAGGCCAGGAGTAGTTCTGGCAAGCATCCAGTGCCGACGGTGTGAATTCTCGCGGAGGCAGGCCATAGTGCTTCGCCATCTTGTGCATGGTATATCGCAAAAGAAGTTTGATCTCCTCTTTGCGCTGCCGCAAGGCAGGAACGTGGACCGTGAATGCGCTAAGACGATAGTAGAGTTCCCTGTCTAGTCGATTTTCCGCGAGAGCACGCTCTAGCTTATCGCTGCTGGCCGCCAGAATACGGACCTCCACTTCGACCGGACTAGGATCACCCGACCGCACAAATCGCCTGTCCTGCAGTACTTTGAGCAGCCTCGTTTGGAGCGCGAGTGGCATCTGCGTGATCTCATCGAGTAGCAGCGTGCCCTTTTGACCGATTTCAAGTTTGCCTAGGCTGGTCCTTTTCCCGCCTTTCAAGGAGCCGCTGTAGCTATTTTCTCTGCCGAAGAGTTCGATCTCAAGCAGGTCTCCCGGCATCTCTGCACAATTGACTCTCAGAAACTTAAATCCGGAGTAGACCGACATTTGGTGGATCAGACGGGCTATGGTGCCTTTTCCACTTCCCGGCTCTCCCAGAATGAGCACGGGAACGTCGGCCTGCGCGAGTAATTCGGCCTGGGCGCGCAGTTGCTGCATTACCGGCGTGATGCTCAGGAAGAATTCATCTTCGCCGATCGATTCAATGTCTTCGCTCGCTATCTCAGGCTCCCCACAATCGTTCGAAGATCCAAGATTTCGTCGGACGAGAGATTCGATTTGTTCCTCGGTTATGGGACGGACTAAAATGTCCTTCGCGCCCATGCGGGTCGCCTCTTTTTGCTTGTCGGAATCCTGGGGATCGCACAGCACGACGATGGGAAGTTCAGGGCGCAGCCTCCGCAGCCACGGCAAGAGGTGGAGACCATCGCCTTCACCTCGCGGAAGATCCAGCAGCAACAGATGGGGCGCAGTATCGGATTGCACTCGCTCCATCGCATCCCAACCACTCGATGAAGTCTCAAGGTGCCAGGAGTTTGATTGCGCGGTAGAACCCAGCAGACGAAGAACCGAAACTTCGCTGCTTACGACCAGCAAGCGGATGGTTTCAATTGTATTGGGCGCCATGGGAGGTGGATGTTTTTACTGCGAGGTAAGAAAGCTGCTTTCAGAAACCGTCAGGCAGGTTCGACTTCGTATCCTTCGACCCGCACCGCAAGAGACCGTTGGATTGCATCGATGGATATAACAAGCGTTTGGTCTCCATTACGCGAGAGCAGGATGCCCTCCATGCCATCAAGGGCGCCGCTCCGGATTCGCACGCGTTGACCAATCTTCAGGAAGGGATGGGAGGACCACGGCAGTTCTGTCTCTACCAAACTCCGAACGGCTTCGATTTGCGCATCAGGGATAGGAGTTCCCTCGCCTCTCGAGCCGACCAGACCGAATACACCATCGACCCGCAGCACGCGTAAGCGTTCTGCTCGGTTTGGCGTGAATTTTGCGAATACATAGCAGCTGAATAGCGGCAACTGCACTGTCTTCTTGCGATCGCTCCAACGGTGCACTTCAGTGACTAGTGGCAGAAAGGCAGTCACGCCCCTCTCTTCAAGCCGCTGGGCCACAATCTTCTCATGCCGCGGCCGCGTGTGTAGTCCATACCAGCTCTCCGCCCCGGTTTCTCCCTGTGGAAGCGGCTGCGAAAAATCCAACGCCAAGCTGCTGACGGCCATAGCTTCGCCCTCTAAGTCACTCTTCTCAGAATGACCCCAAAAAATTTAAGAGACACCTATTTACAGTTGTTCGAAATCTCAGCGATGAGATTTCCGGGGGGAGTTACCAACGGTCGGGACGCGGGGGGGGGAGAATTGGCTTCCCGCTACATCAAATGCCTTTTCTTCTCAATGTATCGTTATCAATGTACTCGACGCGATTTCCGTTTCCTAGTCCACTGAAGTGCCATCAAAATCGGGCTCCGGGGCGATCTAACAATCACTACTATGTTTATTGCAGTTATGATATTTTAGGTTGTCCTAGTGCTGCTGTGGATAATCAGGTCCGATTGTCCCGCAGGATCGAGCCTACTGCAATTGTTCGCTGCGCCCATCACGAACCACAGCGCCTGGAGAAGAGGGGGGTAACGTGCCTGATGTCGTCTACCAGAACGCGAACACTAAAGTACACCGCCATTGCAGATCCCTGCAATGGCTAGAAGTACCCTAAGATTGATTTCTCAGAGTATAATGGTACTATCTACCTATAAGCAGAGCTGAGAGGCCTACGTTCATCAGCTGGCTAAGCAAAACGTTGTGTGCCGGGGATAGGTCAGCGGATGCGGTGTAAATACTTGAAGATAAATACGATACACAACATCGCTGCTGACCGGAGGGGAGTTGCCTCGCTTGGGATATGGGCTAATTCACACTTCTTCCTTTAGGTCTGGTCCAGTGGGTGAAGAACATTGCAACCCCGAGCCGCGAGGCGAGCTATTTATCGCATTTGTCAGTACCACAATCCAGAATGCGCCACCCTGTTCGATGCGTAATACACGTTTTGGGGGTGCCATTCGATATGAATAAGGGGTGTCAATGTTGAGCTCGATCGATGCGAGGTCCCGGAAAACCAAAATCCGTGTGCTCGTTGCCGACAGTTCTCATATCCACACGCACCTGCTCGCCGAGGCCTTGAGGCGAGACTCCCACTTTGAAGTAGTTCCTTTCGACTCAGACTCCCGGCGATTGGTTCCAGCAGCTACTGGACTGGATACGGATGTGCTTGTAATCAGCTCCAATCTCGACGAGCAGCCTTCCCGTGGGTTTGAGGTCTTGCGCGAGTTGCGCACGGTCAGTCCGAACTTTCGAGCTGTAGTTTTGATGGACTCGCTCAACGACGAAATGGTTGTGAACGCATTTCGTGCGGGCGCAAGAGGCATATTTGGCAAGAGCCAGCCTGTCGAGGTGCTTTGCCAATGCGTCCGATGTGTACACCAGGGGCAGATATGGGCGAACAGTCGCGAGATGACGCTAGCTGTGGAAGCATTGGCCAACTCACTTACCGTCCGGACTGTCGATGCGCGCGGGCTGAGCTTGCTTTCCAAGCGCGAAATTCAAGTGGTTCATTGCCTGGCCGAGGGTCTCAACAATCGCGAGATTGCGGACCGCCTCAAACTAAGCCCACACACGGTGAAGAATCATTTGTTTCGAATCTTCGACAAGCTTGGCGTTTCCAGCCGCATTGAGCTTCTGTCAATGACACTGAGCCAGCCTGGTCCGGCCTCTTTGACGCCAGTCGATTCGACGAATGCCTCGAATCGACCCGGATTCCGCGATGAATTCGTCCTGCTTCAGAAGGCGGCGGATGCAGGTTTGCCCGCCGCCCAACTGGCCCTGGCGCAAGCATATCTCGCCCGGCGAAGCGGTCCGCGCGATGCAGTTCGTGCGTATACGTGGTACCTTGTGGCGCTCGAACGAGCATCCCAAGCCAAAAGCCTTCTCACCAAGATGCTGACGGCGGAACAGATTGAGGAGGCTCACAAAGAGGCAAGTGCGAAGCTCTCCCAGCCCGAGGCGGGCTTCGCCGCCAGTCATCCGCGATAAGAACCGGATGCGCTAAGGAGCGCCCGTCCGGGTCCGTGCGGGTTGTGCCTTGAAAGCTCATGGAGTTCAGTTTCCTGAAATGGAGACCGCGGCAAAGCCTAGCTCGCAGCCGCGTACCAAGTCTTGCGTGGTGACCGGCAACGGCCATTGCGAAGCGTAGACAGGGAGGTTGCAGGCCGGAACAGCAGTGAACGGCAAGATAGCCCCGAAATCGATCATGATGGAAGTAGCCGACCTTATCCCGCTAAAGGGGAAGGCAGAAACTCTGGATGCGACACGGCAAGTATCCAGAGATGCTTCCGGGGTTCGTACCGCCAGCATGCAGCCTAAGGAATTCATGGGAACAAGGGAGATCCGTCGGGTTCAAGCCTAGCTTGTAAGGTCCGACAAGCCGACGAGGTGAGGACGACCTGATGACCTGACGGAAGTCAGACTGGCTGATACTACTCTGCGGTCGGGGCGCTTCGCGCTGATGCGAACACCGATGCTCGGCCTCCGCTTTCCCCCCGTTCCCACCGGTATCCCCGAGGAAATTGGATTGTGGTCGCAAAACTCCCAGCGCACGGCGTGGGAAAACAAGGCCGACATCACACATTTGACTTTGGCCTTGGTTCCGTCTGCCAGCGCGGTTGCCCGCAGCCCGCGCTCCACTTCTACCGTCTTTACATCTTCCAGAAGCATGTTCCCCCAACGTGGCAGGATCCATTTTTTCGTCACGATGGGATATATGTCTTGCGTAGAGATTGCTTTTTGAGGCAGTTCCTCGCAAGCATAGTGCTCCCACAGCGTATTGACGGTTGTGCGGCGAAGGCTTCTGCGTTTCGAGTGGTTGTTGATGGTTAACCGGAGAGCGTCCGCAGCCGCCATGGCCGCAGACTTGCTCCGGTACCGCTCCGAGGTTCCAACTTGCACCTTGCGGTGCACCGTTTTTCCGTTGATGTCTCTTTCCCACCATCGGTATACCCAGACTGAAGGGCCCCTCTTCCGCGGTTCGAGTTCAATACTTTCCCTGTTGGTAACGTGTCCGTTTAAACAAAATTCCTCCGATGTTTAAACGGTACTGACGACCCAATTCAGGATATCCCAATCGTTCCATAAAAGATCGAGAATCTAGCTCGCCATTTTCTCCAACCACTCGTTCAACGCAGAAGCTCGAAACCACCACAGTCTGCCGACGTGAATCGCAGGAACTTCTCCGCTGCGAGCCTTTGCGAGCAACGTCTTGGGGTGAATCCTGAGAAGCGCCGCAGCTTCCTTACAGTCTAAGAGCGGTTCGAAAACGTCGTCCGAGGGCCCTAGCCGTTCTCGTCGGCCGGTCTCAGGGACGACTGAGAGTTGTGAATGTTGGCTGGTTGCCATCGCCTACTCCTTGTACTCGAAAGCAAGATCGAGATCCGCGGACCCCACTGCCGGTGCGTTTTACATCGGTTTTTCCTTTCGGTCAAAAGCCCTCAGCTGCCCGTAATTCCTTTCTCAGGGCGGGCTGTATCCGCGGATTTGACCGAAATTTCATTCGGGGTTAGGTTCCTGATGCTCAGGACGTCAGAACCGTTTTGGGTTTGAGGAGTCATAAGTGTTTTCATCGATTGGGCAGCTTGGTGAAGGTCTTCGTGCCACTGGCTACATTGCCGATTCGATCGCCACAACAACGGTTTACCTGGCGGCGAGGCTCCAGAAGCCGCTGCTCCTGGAAGGTCCCGCCGGCAGCGGTAAGACTCAATTGGCATATGCAGTTGCGGATGCAGCGGACACCACGGTCGAGCGCCTGCAGTGCTATGAGGGCATCAACGAAGAGAAGGCCATCAGCAAGTTCGATGAACCCCTTCAAAGGCTTTGCGTTGAACTCAAAGCCAAGTCCGTCAGCGTTGATTGGGAATCCCTGCGGACGGAGCTGCACGGCCAGCAATTTTTTAGCGCCGGTCCACTTCTGCGCGCGTTGCAGTGCGAAAGGCCTTGTGTCCTGCTGATCGACGAACTGGACAAGGTAGACCACGCATTTGAGGCCCTGTTGCTGGAATTGCTAAGCGTGTGGCAGTTGAGCATTCCGAAGCTGGGCACCATCAAAGCCAGGAGCATTCCCTTCGTTGTGTTGACATCGAATGAAGAGAGGCGCATCGGCGATCCCCTGCGCCGGCGGAGTTTTTATCTGCGGGTTGAACACCCTACCGCGGAGCGAGAAGCACAGATTGTTGCGCTGAGGACGCCGGATTCAAGCCACGAATTCCATGTCGGTATGGCGGGACTCGCCAAGGCTTTGCGTGGCTGGAGCATGGAGAAACCACCCTCTGTCTCAGAGATTCTCGATCTCGCGCAGGCACTCAAAGTTCTGGGAACTGAACAAATTACGGCAGAAATGAGAGACATTCTCATGCCGTTGCTGGCTAAGACCGAGGCCGATCGACGCAAGCTGCTCTTGTGGGATGGGTTTGCCAGCTTGATCTTTGACGCGCAGCAGTACAGCGCCGAGGCTCTACGAAGGAGCGCGGCATGAAGCCAGTACTCATCTTGGTGCAAGTACTTTCTGCAATCTCGAACTGCTGGGCGCAATCGCCCAGACCACAGGCGCGGCTTGAAGCCGAGTACTACATCGCAGCCTACGCGCAACACTATCGGGTGACGATCGCGCTGGTGCGTGCCATTGTCGAACGTGAGTCGAACTGGCAACCGTGCGCGGGCGTTCGGGAAGGCGTTGGGACGCTTATTGTACCCAAATGTACCCAGATCGATTGGGCGGGTTTCGTCAACTTGTTGAAAAATATGGTAGGCACGAGGAGACTCGAACTCCTGACCTCTACCGTGTCAAAGTAGCGAAGCCCGGTAACTTATTGACTCTTAACGGTACTGACGACCCGTTCTGGGTGCAATTAGGGAGCACTCGGGAACAATTATCGTCCCCTATTTGTCCCCAAATTCTTGGTTGGCTGCGGCCGGAAAACTGTAGACCGGTCGACGACTGCGGAACTGACAATGTTGAAAATGAATCGTGTGACAAGGCCGGAGGTTCACACGCCTGCCAAAAGTAGAATGTCAATGTGGACCAGCAGGACATAGAACCACCTCAGCTATCACCCAAAACTTTTGAGGTGATCACTGAGACCCTCGTGCTTTCCGCCCTCTGGAACCGTTCTCTGCGTCATTGTGATCATCCGCGCAAGCGATCGGAATGATGCCTTAACGTACAATATTTAACTATTCGAGATGAGACGTGTCGGGGCTGCGCGAAGGAGCAACCGAGAATGCCGGCGTGGTCAGCGGAACTGCTGCGGGGATCTGGCGACACGCGGACTGGGCTGCCTGGGTTCGGCTAGCCAAGAATTTGACGTTCCCTATTGCATTTCATGGCGTGAAATGATTTAGTTCACGATATGGAAAGAATCAAGCCACCTGGTTTCAGCGCAATCTCCAAACGGCTCTCCGGGTCTTGCCCGTCACTGTACTAACGGGTGCACGACAGACAGGCAAGACCACACTAACGCAGGCGATTGAGCCGGCACGGGCGTATTTCACTCTCGATGATGTGGGTGTGCTCGATCAGGCCGAGCGCAATCCCGACTCGCTGCTCGCGACGCGCCCCGTCATCCTGGATGAGGTTCAACGAGCGCCACAGATCTTGCTGGCGGTCAAACGTGCGGTGGACACACTCCGGCGGGCCGGCGACTTCATTCTGACTGGCTCTGCCAACCTCCTGCTGATGAAACACGTGGCGGACACGTCGGCGGGCCGCGCGATCTATTTGGATCTTCGGCCGTTCTGTCCCACGGAGTGGCAGGAACGTAAGGATGCATTGCTGCCGCTGGAACGTTTCTTCGCCCCGGATTTTGACTGGCGTGAATGGCCGGACGAGCCGGGCGACTGGCCGACATGGCTGCTGCGCGGAGGATTCCCGCCCGCACTGCAAATTGATTCCGAAGCGGATCGCGGCCTGTGGTTCGCCGCTTATGTACAAACCTATCTGGAGCGTGATTTGCGCCAGTTAAGCGCCGTCTCCAGCCTGCCTGATTTTCAGCGCGTGATGATGCTGGCCGCGCAACGGACCGGCAAACTCCTCAACCAAGCCGACTTGGCCCGCGACGCGGCACTCAGTCACCCGACGACGCAGCGGTATTTGAACCTGTTGGAAACCGGCTGTCTGGTTACACGCATCCGCCCGGTGGCGACCAATCCCTCGGTCGCACTCGTCAAGGCCCCAAAGTTGCTTTGGACAGATTGTGGTCTTGCCGCCTGGCTTGCCGGAATCAAGTCATCCGCCGACGCAACGCAACGCCTGGATGCGAGTTTTTGGTTGGAGCAAGCCCTGTTTCAGACTCTAGACACGTGGCGTGCCCTCGATTCACAACGGCGCAAGCTGCATTATTGGCGCGACCGTGCGGGGCACGAAGTGGATTTCATTTTGGAAGGAGCCGGCAAGTTGGTAGCGTTGGAAATTAAGGCGGGCAGTCAGGTGACCGCAGGTGACCTGGTTGGGATTCGCGCGTTCTGAGATGCCTTGAAACGCAAAGCATCACTCGTCCGGGCAGTGGTGTTGCACAGCGGCAAAGCACGCCCGCTTGACGACGACGACATTGCGCTGCCTTGGGGATGGATGGTCCCCAAATCGCGGTAACGCCATCGAGAGGGATCCAGCGTGCCGGATTATCAAACTGTTGCGGCTTGCCTATGTGGGCTGCTAGGTTCTCTGCATGGGTTCGGTCTTCGTGGTTCCCGTCCTAACTCCACACGGCCACCTCACCTTGATCGAGGATCGCGACGCATCGGCTCTTGAGCCCGAGCTTGCGCAACGTCTACAAAATGCCTTCGCGCGCGGATCAGGCCATGGTCTTCTCCAACTCGGAGCAAGTGAAGTCGGAGTCCCACTTCCCCCCGTATTCTCCTATTGGCGAGAATTCGCCGCGCGGTATGTGACGGCCCTCTGCACTCTGCCGGATGATAGAGCCCAAACCACAAAGACGCATGTTCCACCTCCGCCCGATGCGGAACTGGCTTGGCTGGCTCTCGCGGCGCCTCCGATGACTGGGGCGGAGTATCTGACGGCAACTGTCCTTCAGTCTCTCTGGCAAGAATTGGACATCGCTTTTGGACTGGAATTATCCGCATCGAAGTGCGGCGTTCAGGATTTCTTGAAGCGCCGCAACGCCGCGTGGAATCTAGTCGGCCGCGTGCACTTCAACCTCGCCGAGAACTGCAAGGACGACGCGGCCCCATTCGCTTTTCTCGCGACTTATACCACTCGACTGTCGGCACACGCCAAGGCCCAACATCTTCCGCTCGGGCAGGCTCTGCGCGAGTATGCGGGCGCGGCCAACAAGGATCGCCTGTTGTCGCTGCTTCTCCCCGTTCAGCGAGCCTCGGAAAGCTGCCCGTGGCTGAAAGCCATGGTCGATGCGGGCGAGATCTTCCACCCGTTGCGCTGGAGGCCGTCCGAGGCCATGCAGCTTCTGCGAGATGTCCCGCAACTGGAGAGCGCGGGCGTAGTGGTGCGAACGCCGGCGACATGGCAGGCCAACCGGCCTCCGCGCCCGCAGGTAACGGCCAAAGTTGGCGGCAAGGTGCTGTCGGGAGTGGGCCAGAATGCACTGCTCGATTTCCGCATGGAAGTCACGCTCGACGGGGAAACATTGACCGCTGCCGAGGTGCGGGAGTTGCTGGCGAAGTCGGATGGGCTCGCGCTGGTTCGAGGGCGTTGGGTGGAAGTCGATCGGGAACGGTTGAGCCGGATGATGGAATATTTCGGCGAGGCCGAGCGGATCGCTGCCGAAAAAGGTCTCAGTCTTCGGGAAGCCATGCGCATGCTCGCTGGGGCCGATGTGGCTGCGGACGGCGAATCCGCCGCCAGCGAAGCGGACTGGGCGCAGGTGGTCGCGGGGCCGTGGCTGGCGGAAACGCTGAAGGGATTGCGCAGTCCGGAGGGATTGGCTGGCATCGATCCCGGTTCGGCTCTGCACGGTACTCTGCGACCCTATCAGCAAGTGGGCGTGCGCTGGCTTTATCTGCTCGCCAAGCTCGGCCTCGGAGCCTGCCTTGCCGACGATATGGGGTTGGGCAAGACCATTCAAATACTCGCGCTGTTGCTGGTGCTGCGCAAGCAAAACGGCGGCGAACGGCAACCCAGTCTGCTGGTTGCACCCGCTTCGCTTCTCGCCAATTGGGCGTCGGAAATGGAGCGGTTTGCGCCAAGTTTGAATTCGCTCATCGCTCATCCGTCGGCGCTGTCCTCGACCGATCTCATGACGCTCGCGCCCGGGCGTCTGCAGGATGTGGATCTGGTGATTACGAGTTACGGATCGTTGCTGCGCATTCCATGGATCGCGGAAGCCTCCTGGCGCTTGGTTGTGATCGATGAAGCACAAGCCATCAAGAATCCCGATGCCAAACAAACCCGGATCGCCAAGAAGCTGAAGGCGCAGGCGAAGTTTGCGCTGACCGGCACGCCCGTCGAGAACCGGATTGGCGACCTCTGGTCCATCTTTGATTTCATCAATCCAGGACTGCTCGGATCGTCGAAGGAATTCTCGAACTTCGTGAAGCGTCTGGAGGATCGGCCCCACAACCCGTACGCTCCCCTGCGTGAACTGGTGCGCCCCTACATTCTGCGGCGGCTGAAAACCGACAAGACGGTGATCGCGGACTTGCCGGACAAGACCGAGGTCAAAGCGTTTTGCCAACTAAGCCGCAAGCAGGCTGCGCTCTACAAACAGGCAGTGGAAGAACTAACGGAGGCGCTCGATGACGTCGAGGGCATCCGTCGCAAAGGTTTAGTGCTGTCATTTCTCATGCGGTTTAAGCAGATCTGTAACCACCCGTCGCAGTGGTTGGGCGACGGCACTTGGAGAGAAGAGGACAGCGGCAAGTGGGCGCGCTTGCGCGATATCGCCGAAGTCATCGCCGCCAAACAAGAGAAGGTTCTCGTCTTCACGCAGTTCCGGGAGATGACGGCTCCGCTCGTGGCGTTTTTGGGATCGATTTTCGGGCGCGCCGGGCTGGTTCTTCACGGCGAAACCGAAGTGAAGAAGCGCAAGGATCTGGTGCGCCGGTTTCAAGAAGACGAAGCTATACCTTTCTTCGCGCTTTCGCTCAAAGCGGGCGGTGCCGGCCTCAACCTCACTGCCGCATCCCATGTGGTTCACTTCGACCGCTGGTGGAATCCCGCGGTTGAGAACCAAGCTACGGATCGCGCTTTTCGCATTGGACAGAACAAGAACGTGCTGGTACACAAGTTCGTTTGCCGGGGAACGGTCGAGGAAAAGATCGACCAAATGATCGAATCCAAGCGGCAGCTTTCGAAGGACTTGATCGAGGGCGGCGCGGACCTGCTCCTGACTGAATTGCAAGACGAAGACCTGCTAAAGTTGGTGGCGCTGGATCTCAATACGGCGCTTAAGGAGGCGTGATCCATGTACGACGGCTGGGGATGGAGACCTTATGTGTCGGTGGCGGAGCGGCGGCTACAAGCCTTGCGCGAAATGGACAAGCGCAGGAAGAAAGGACACTCCGTTTCGCCGGTGACGATCAAAGGGCGGATGATCGTCAATACTTTCTGGGGCAAGTCGTGGTGCGATAACCTCGAACGCTACAGCGACTTTGCCAACCGTTTGCCGCGCGGGCGAACCTACGTGCGCAATGGTTCGGTGATCGATCTTCAGATTTCTTCCGGTGAGATCAAGGCGCTGGTCAGCGGTACGGAGATTTATGAAGTAGCAGTGCAAGTCACCCAGGTCACGAAGGCGCGCTGGCGGTCCATTTGCAAAGACTGCGCGGGCGCGATTGACTCGTTGATCGAGCTTCTGCAAGGACGTTTGTCCAAGGGCGTCATGGAACGCATCTGCCAGCAGAATTCCGGTCTGTTCCCTTCGCCGAAGGAGATTAAGCTCTCGTGCAGTTGCCCGGACTGGGCCGAGATGTGCAAGCATGTCGCGGCCGTCCTTTACGGCATCGGCGCCCGTTTAGACAAACAACCTGAACTCCTTTTCAGGCTCCATGGGGTCGACGAAAAAGAGCTGATCGTCCATGCCGACGCCGCGCGTCCGCTGGCAAAGGGAAGACCGGCTGCAGCCAAGGTCCTCGGCGGCGAGGACCTTTCCGAACTTTTTGGATTGGATATCGCTGCGAGCACCGCCGCCAGAACGAGGCTTCCTGTACCCGCACCCGCCAAGGCACAGCGCGTGCAGGCAAAGAGGCAAAGCAGGAAAGCAAGGCGGTCCGCGAAGAAGATGGGACGGCCTTCAGTGAAGAATGGTGTAGCCGATTAGTCGGGTCGGTGACGTCCGCCAATTCACTTCTCTGCCATGCCTCCACCTGCTTTCGCATCGGCTCGAAGTTTCGCTGCATTCGGTCAACGCCAACCGAGAGGCAGTCGATGAGTTCTATAAAAAGGGATGTCAAGAAAAAACTTCTGCCTTGACCGGAGGACGAGAGGATTTATGTCTCGATATCCAGCCCACTGTCTGTACGAGCGTCCCTTGTTTTGCTCAGGGATTTTGCTCTGGATGGTTTTCCCTTCGTTTGGTTTTCTCTGCCGGTGGCGACAATGCCAATCAGGTCTAAGAGACTTCGCAAGCGAGAGTGATGTCTGCGTGGTAATCATGGTTCTATCCGAGGCTCGTGGCCTATCGCTATTTCTGATTATCCGAGGGGGCATAGCGTGAAAATGGTGACTCGGTGCCGAAAGCACACGCGGCCCAGCTCATCGACTGATACTCGCCCTCGAATCGAGCGTCTCCAGAACCCGACCGACCCCACCAGAGAGATCACCAGAGATGGAAAAGCCGATTCCCAGAGATGCTCAAACCGCTTGCTGATCTAATTGCTTGGCGTCGAAGTCCACCCCTTTCTTCCACATGGTTAAAGTAATGGCGGCGATCTTCCTGGCCAGGGTGAGACGTGCCATGGTGGGCCGCATCCCTTTCGCCAGAAGAGCCACGTAGAAATCGCGCAGCGGTCCCGGCCGAGTGCTGGCCGAGATCGCGGTACTTTTGAACAGATTCTTGAGATCGTGATTATGGTTGTCATTCAGACCTCGCACGCTGACGCGCTCCCGGTTGCGTAGCAGCTTCCCTCGGACATAGCGGTACTCGCCGCTGTCATGAGTTTCAACTGCGAATCCGCTGTAGGCCCACAGCTGTCGCTTGGTACGGAAACGGTGTGGCGTTTGCAACAAGGCCACCAGCAAAGCAGCACGAATCGGACCGATGAAAGGAATCTGGCGCAATAACTTCACGGCAGGATGCTTGTGGCTTTCCATTACGAAATCGCATCGCGCTTCTTGATGCAAGGGCCGCAGCAGATCCAGTTGCTGGTAGAACCGTTCGGCCCGGAGACGAACTCCGGGCTGGGGAATCTTGGACAACCACTCGCTGCGATGCCGCGCAGCATAAACGGTTGTGCCGCTGCAGGGAATCGCCCAGTTCCGATATAGCGCTTTAATCCGACTCATCACCCGCGTGAGATCCTGGGTGAGGGTCAGATAGCTGCGACCTAACTCCTTCAGGGTTCGTACCCCGTGGTCGCCGTGGTATACGGGTGTGAGCTGATTGCCGCGTAACAACTCCGCCAGCTTGCGCGCATCGATCCGGTCACTCTTGCTGCCATCCTTCAGCAGAGCGTTCTTGCGCGGGTCGCAGACTACAAGCCGGCTGACGTAGGGTTTTAGCAGGTCGTGTAACCAGGCAGCGCAGGTTCCTTCCTCGAAGGTCAGCGATAGAGTTCCATGCAGTCCTTGGATGAACTCAACAATCGTGCCGGCTTTGGTCTCCAGAATGCACTCCATGATCAGCTTGCCCCCACTATCCATGACGGCAACCGAGACTGTGGCCTGGTGCACGTCCATCCCGATATACTTCTCTTGACTCATAAAGGCGCTCCTTTCGCTAGGTTGGCGATGCCAACGATCTCAACCTACCGCAAAGTGGGCGCCTTTTTATATTGCGTGAGGACGAGTTCGAGTGTTTCGCGAGCACGGGAGTGAACACGCGTGGGACAAAGTTGCCAAGGCGGGAGCCAGCTCCATCGGCGCCGGACTGCCCGTTACAAAACCTGGGGGGAATTTGGTTGTCGACATCGGTGGTGGTACGACCGACGTCGCACTGATTTCAATGTCTGGGATCGTCTATTCACGCTCACTGCGCATTGCTGGCAATCACATGGACGAGGCCATCATGAACTATGTGAAACGCAAATATAACCTCCTGATCGGGGAGCGCATGGCGGAAAAGATCAAAATTGAGATTGGATCCGCAACCGCTCTCGACAAACCAATGACCGTGGAGATTAAGGGAAGAAGCCTCATCGAGGGCATCCCCAAAACCATCACCGTGGACGACAGCGAGATCCGCGAAGCGTTGAATGAACCCGTGGCTGCCATCGTGAGCGCAATCCGTCTAGCCTTGGAGCACACTCCACCGGAACTCTCCGCTGATATCAGTGACCGCGGCCTCGTGCTCGCGGGAGGCGGTGCGTTACTAATAAACCTTGAAAGTTCGGCAGGCCGGTCAGATACTGGAAGGTGCCGTTGGAACGCAGGAATGACGTGGTCTCTAAGCGATCTAACCCAAGCACGATGGGACAGACCAAAGCCAGGATCATCTGGGGGACGGTATAGCCGGTGGTTACGTCGGGGATAGACCAATTGCCGGGCGAGGAAATGTCGAAATTGCAGCCCCCGCAGAAATTCGTGGAAAAAATACACTCCGCCGAAGTGCGTCAAACCGGCATGATTACAGGCGATTCTGAGATTTCTAGGCGATCTCCGCATTCTGACACTGACTTCACCAAAAGTGAGGTAAGTGTCAGAATATCAAAAGTAAAGTGGCACGGCGATAAACAGGGCCTCCGGCGAGATCCCGCAGCCCCGAAATGCGCCGGATTCAGGTAGTAGAGGGCAACGATGCCCCCCTTGCCATACCAGCATGAGCAGCCAAAACGGCATCCTGCTGTTGGCCCGTGGCCAAGGCTGCGAAGAGCGTTCCCAGCACTTCACTTCCAGAGCTTCGCTAAAGCGTCTCAGAGCCACAAGCCGCGCAAACTCTTCGTCTCTTTCGAGCCATCCTCACAAAATCTGTTAGTTTCGTTCACGGCGGGACCGGCTTAATGCCCGTCAATCCGCAAAACTCAACCAATGCGGGATACAAATCGCTGCCGTATCCCAAGCATGCGTATTCGTTTGTCCAGCTTTCAAGCATCTCGTCCATGTCGCAGTGCGCCGTAACGAATCCGTGCGGCCAGAAAGGAATGCCGCATTCCTCCAGGCGCTCCGCCACCTCATCTTTGGGCGGCTCGAAAATGGTGGCACGAGTGATCACCATCTGATATTCACCATTGACCCGGCCGAGACGGGCGAGTACTCCCTCGCCCACTTTGCAGATCAATTTGACCGAAAGACCGCCAGCATCGCCTTCTGTGGGGATCCCATGTTCCGAAAAGCCCGCCGGACCCAGCTTGCTTGCCAACGACGGGGGACAGGCGCCATCCCCGATGATTTTAATCTCTCGCCGCTTTTTATCAACGTGCTGAAGATCCCCGTAATACACACGTTCTCTGCTGAGTTTGGTCAGCAGCAGAACCGTAAGCGCCGTATTGAAATCGCCAAGCGTTGAAGTTCCAAAACCATCTTCAAGCATCATGCTCTGCGCGAAGCACGTTGCCGTATAGTCATCGCCAAGGCCAGGGAAGGATTGAATCGTGTAGAAATCGAATTTCTCCCTTTCCACAACTTTCTTTAATGCAAGGTAGAGCCGCTGCGACCGCTCGTTGACCTTGTTCTTCTCCGGCGCCGCTCCGAACAGTTTCTTCAATCGAGGCTGCAAATCGGTTAGTTCTTTGGCGGAGATCTTCTCTGCTTCGCGAATCAGTTCAGTGGTATCGCGAGAGTCCATGTCGACGCCGAACATGCGCATCCACTGGGATGGATCCGCCACACCGCAGGTTTGCCCCATTCCTCGGCCGCCGAACGCCCCCAAGGTCAACATGTTCAGGAAATGTTTCAGATGGGCCGCACGGGCATAGCTGACGATTTTTTCCATCGCGTCGCGATCGTCCGCCTCTCCGTAGACGAACTTGTGCGGGACGCCGATCTCCAGCGGACCTCCGTGCATGACAAGCCCACCAACCGGTCGCCAGCCTTGCGAGCCCGGATGCGTCCAAACCAGCACACCTTTGCCTGTAGCAGCGTAGTCGCGTATTGCGCCGACGAGATGCGCGGCCCAAACCCACGTTGCGGAGAAGAGCACGACGACCTCAACTTCGTCATTCGCCTTCATTTTCTTCATAGCGGTGCGAGCTTCCTGCTTACTGGCGATGACGACGTCATGCTCGACCAATTTCAGGCCCGCCCGAGTTAACGCCAGCTTCGCGCCTCGGACGATTGCATCATCAATGAAAGGCGTACCCATCGGATCTTGCAGACCATCTTTATGAACGCCATAAACGATAAATCCGATTGTAGGTTGAATCATTATTCCTCCTCGCCTTCGATAATCCTTATGCGGTCTGCAACGGCGTCAACGCCGAACGCAAGTGTTGATATCGCGTCACCTGTTGGATGTACTCCGCGCCCATCGCCGGGTTCGGCTCGACAACTGCAACTTCATTGACGACCTGATTCACGGCTTCTCGAATGCTGCTGTATTCTCCGACGGCTACCCCGGCAAGGATTCCTCCGCCAATGCAGACGGCCTCGGAACATCGCATCACATGCAGGCGCTTTCCAGCTATCGCCGCTCGCAACCCCAAACCCAGAGCGGAACTTGCGCCGCCTCCCGTCACGTAAATATCTTGGAAATTGCCGACTGCGCTGCTCAAGAGGGTTGTCATCTGCGAAAATTCGCATGCTAGTCCTTCAAGAATTCCCTTGTAGATCTGAGCGCGACTGGTTCCCACATTGAGGCCGAAGACGATCCCTCGCGCGTGAGGGTTAAAGTCGGGATTGCATGTGCCAATCAGGTCGGGAGTAATGCAAAGTCCAGTTGGGCCGGCAGGTGCATGCGCTTCTAGAAAGGCGTAGTGCTTTGATTCCGCTAGCTGGTTGTCAGACGCTTCGGCGGTGCAGTCGTAAACCAGATCGTGGAACCACTTCATCATGATTCCGGAAGGGAAAAACCCAATGGTGACGAACTTGTCGGGAACAACGTGGCAGTAGGAATTCAGCGATCCCGCGAGTGCAGCAGCCGTCAGAACCGGGCTGTCCGAAGCAGCTAAAAGGCACTCGTAGGTTCCAATCGAATCCGATACATGACCGGGCCCGACGACTCCCAATCCTAAAGCCCCACAGGGCTGATCGTGGCCGCCGACCACGATCGGGGTTCCAGCTGGGAAACCGAGTTCAGCAGCGGAGCCTGCGCTGAGTTTTCCTGCAACCGTGCCTGCAGGCACCGGAATTGCCAGACTGTCAGAATTGAGGCCGACCGCATTGAGAATTTCATCTGACCAACGGTGTTCGCGAACATCGAAGGCCAGGTAATCCAGGGCCCCTATTCGAGTTTCGTCTCGAACAATCAGGAAGACTTCAAGGTCGACTGGACTCCGGGGAACGCAAATCGGATCAACGGCTTCTATTCTCAGGGGACGGGTAAGGATCATTCCACCGCGCTCATTCCCGTATTTTTCCCTGCAGAGAATACGTATCCGACGAAGATTATCGGTGCCAGCTACGTTCACACCTTCTCGCCGACCATCGTGAACGAAGCACGCTTCGGCTTCACGCGCGTGCGCTGGAACAACAGCGTCCCCACAGATCCATCCGGCCAATTCGGCCTGACTGGCGACCAAAAAGTCGGCATACCGTTTGGCACTCAGCTCTTTGTAGGGTTCTCTGGGCAGAGCATCAACAATAACGCCAGCTACATCGGCACAAACGCTAACCTGCAGGTCTTCACCGATAATACGTTCAACTACTACGACAATCTGACTTGGCAGCGCGGACGGCACTTCTTCACTATTGGGGGGCAGGCGACCCGCTACCAGCAGAACTACGTCAACGCCGGGAACGTCGGCTTCCTGGGGCAGTTTAGTTACAGCGGCATCTACTCTGCGAATCCGAATGCGACCAATGGGGCAGGCTACGGTCCAGCGGACTTTGTCCTGGACCGGATCTCCAACGATCAGCTCGCATCGCCCACGGGCCGGGTCGGCAACCGCCAGTGGCGCCTCGCCGGTTACTTCCAGGACGATTTCAAAGTGACCTCGAGGCTCACGCTCAATCTCGGGATTCGATACGAATACGATCAGCCCTGGTATGAGCAGAATAACAAGACTGCGAATGTACTCCCCGGGGGCACGGTGGAGTATGCCGGCCACGTTCCAACTGGGGCGGTAGCGGGCTCGGTTGTTTGTCCCACCCGCGCCTGCTACAACGCCACATGGGACCAAGTCATGCCTCGGGTGGGCTTCGCGTACCAGGCGATGCCCAAACTTGTGATTCGAGGCGGTTACGGCGCGACGAGCTTCTTCGAGGGCTATTCGTTCAATCAGCGCTTGACCTCCAGTCCTCCTTTTTCTCTTGCGATCAACAGCAATGCCCCCGTTCCGACAACGACCTCTGGAGGCACGCCCTTCACGGTCGCAGAAGGTTTCGGCGGGCAGAACTTTGGCATCAACCCCAATTACAATCTTTACTCGGTGTGGCCGCAGAACACGCAGCCTGCCTACATCCATCAGTTCAGCCTGACTACCGAGTATGCGCTCACGAACCTGCTGTCGCTGAGTGTGGGATACCACGGCCAGGACGGGCATCACCTGGCCGACTACCGCGACGGCAACCAACTCACGATCGCCCAGGCGCCGGGGGTTGCGGCCATCCAAGCCGCAAATCCAGGCGTTCTGTGCAGTGCGCTCTCATATCCTGCCACGCTCCAGCCGCCCTACTATTCGCTGGTGGGAGAATGCGGAACCATTCTGACCACCGAGTCGGCCGCCCGCATGAATTACAACTCCGGCCAGGTAACTCTGCGCCAGCGAACTCACCACGGTCTGGAATACACGCTCAACTACACGTGGGCGAAATCCATGACCAACTCTTCTGGAAACTATGCCGTGGCCAACACAAGCTGGAACGGGTCATCGTTCCAAGACGCTTACAATCTCAACGGCGACTACGGCCCTTCCGCGATGGATATCCGCCACAGCATGAACTTTGTGGGCGTTCACGACCTCCCCTTCGGTCACGGCAGGACCTATGGCGGCGATGCCAAAGGCTTCCTGGATGCTGCGTTTGGAGGATGGAAACTCGCGGCCTCCGCCATCCTCTACACCGGATTTCCCGTCACCATCTTCGGCCAGAATAACAACGGCGCAAACAACGCATTTGGGTTCAATCGCGCAAATCAGTACCGCGAGATGATCATTCGGGACCGATCGATCAACAATTGGTGGGGAACCGATCCGTCGGCGACTCCCTGTACTCAGGCAGGAGTAGACAATGGGGTTTGCGCTTATGGAAACGAAGGTTCTTTTGAATTCGGTACTGCGCACAACAGCACCGAGCGCGCCCCCGGCTATCGCCAGGTGGATACTTCCTTGTTCAAGGATTTCCATCTTTGGCGGGAATCACAAGTGCTCGGGTTCCGGGCTGACTTCTTCAATATCTTCAACATCGCTAGCTACGGGAACCCGGACAACGGTATCAACGACACCAGCTTCGGTCTCATCAGTGGCGTACGCTCTCCCCAGCGGCAGATTCAGCTCAGCTTGCACTACGCTTTCTAAACTCGATTGTTAGAGCAGGGGTCTGTCGAGTTGAGGGCAGACTTCTGCCAATTGTGTTTAGCGATGACTGGAACAGGGCGCGACTATTCGGGCGCCGGAAAGATTAACCGCAAGCTGTGTTGGAGATAACCCGTTTGTGTCGAAGCTCGGGGATTTTGCCGGCCACACCATGACCCAATCCGTTCTCATTGAAGTCTGCGTCGACTCAGTTGCCTCCGCGGCGGCTGCGGAGCACGGCGGAGCACAACGGGTTGAGTTGTGCAGTGATTTGCTGGAGGGCGGCGTCACTCCCAGTGTGGGCCTGATGGAAGTGGTGCGGTCCAGAATATCGATTGGTCTGCACCCGATCATTCGGCCTCGCGCCGGCGATTTCTGTTACACGGACGAGGAATTTGGGATCATGCGCCGCGACGTTGAAATCGCCAAGAGCGCGGGGGCGGATGGCGTCGTTCTGGGCATCCTCGATGCCAGCGGCAAGGTGGACATTCGCCGCACTCAGCAGCTCGTCGAACTGGCTCGCCCGCTTTCCATCACCTTCCATCGGGCTTTCGACATGTCCGTGGATCTGCTGCGATCGCTGGAAGACGTTTGCGCGACCGGTGCGGATCGGCTTCTCACCTCGGGAGGCCAACAGACCTGCTTGCAGGGCGTCGAAACCATCGCGCAATTGGTCAAGTCAGGCCGTGACCGGGTCACAATCATGGCCGGCGGCGGCGTCGGGCCGGACAATGCGGCCAGCATCATCGAACGCACCGGGGTGACCGAGATTCACGTGGGACTAGGTAGCCCGGTTACGAGCCCCATGTTGTACCGCAACCCGCGCGTGAGCTTGGGGAAAGCCGACGGACGGGAATATGATCGCACGCAGGTCCTGGAAGAGAACGTTCGCAAGCTGAGTCGTGCCATTGCACGGAGAATCAGTAAGGAAAAGCAGTCCCGCGCGGATTGCCGCGCGCCATCCTAGAATGGATCCGAACCGCGGCATTTGCATAAGAAATATCAAGTTCGCTCGCTATTCGGTCATGCGACAGCCCCTGCATGACGCCTGGAGTCAGCAATTGCGTGATCTGACAAGACCCAGCCCCCAATGATGGGACTCCTCATTCTTCAGACTCTTCCAAATCTCGCGTTGGACGACGTGTTGCAGCGGTCAGCATGTATGAATTGTAGCCCTCCTCATGGTTGGAGAAAATAACACAACGCATCGGCGGCAGGATGCGGCAAAGACGGGCCTAAGTCCCGCAAGTACCGATCAAGTTGACTGACGGCCGATCAGTCGGAATGAGAGGCTGCGCCCGGTTGTGCCTCACGGAAACGAGGTACGAGTGACGCATGAGTGGGTACAGCGGTCCGTCGAATTAAAAGAGCTCGACGGGTGCCGCATGGCCCGAAGCAGAAGCCAATCGAGCATCCCTTGTAACTAACGCAGCTCCGAGTTTCTCGGCAAGCACGATGTAGGCAGCATCATAGGCAGAAAAGTTGTGACGGAGTTGCCAAATGCGGGGCAGGAGCACGAGATGAGGATACCGAGTAATACGGAGATCCAACAGATCGCGGACCGCCTCGTCAGCACGATGTACAGGGACCACTCCTTGCAGTGCTAGACGCCTCAGTACCTGCGTGACCTCGAGATCTAGGAGGTGAGGCGCGTGTAGGGTTTCGTTACGCGAATAAATTCGCTTCTCGATGCTCTGCCCCACAGATGTCTGAAGAAGCCAGTCAACCGCGGCAGACGCATCCAGGACGATCATCGCGCCTCGCGCTCTTCTCGCACCAGGTGAGCGGTATCGATCTGCGCTGAAACCGGCTTACGTTTGTGCAGCCGCTCCCGCAATTCCGCGAGCGTTGGCCTCTCCGCGATTTCCTTGATCTCAGCTAACAGATAGTCCGAAAGCGACATACCTGCCATGGCAGCGCGAGCTTTCAGGCCGCGGTGCAGGGCGTCGGGTACATTACGAAGCTGAATCATCTTGGTCATGCTACAAGCATACTTTCATGTTATTCACATGTCAACAAGATTGCCTTTCCCAAGTCGGCTTTGTCCTCAGGGCCAAATCCCACATCTCTGGCTGCACGGTTATGACTGTTTGCACTGTGCCAATTGTGTGCGAGAACTACGCCGTACCGGCAAGCCACTGCGGCGACATGAATGATCAGCCGCCTTACGGCCGATTAGTTGGCTTGAGATCGAGATTTCGTTTCAAATCGTATGACATCAACCACTTGCCGAGAAAACAAAGCCCGCACGGAGGTGCCTGAGGAATGCTGCGAGAATGGCGGCGTCGACGCATTCGATGACGACCGCGGGGACACGTTTATGACACGGTCGCCAGTGCTTGTTCGGTTCCACCACTGAAACTGGCATGAAGACAAAACCCAGCTCACGAATCGAACCCCGTTATCAATGAGCGCTATGGCGATATTTCGCCAACTGACCAGCAGGCCAGCCCGGTCTGACAGGGCTAAACCGAACATTGGTAGCTCCATGATGCGCAGGTGCCGTAAGATGCCCTAGCGCCGGTTGGCTTCTTTCTGCATAATCCGGGCATGGCTCTCGTTGTTTTTCTCCGAGGTGTCAATGTTGGCGGGCACAGAACCTTTCGCCCAAGCGTCCTCGCACGAGAACTAAGCGACTATGGTGTCGTAAATGTGGGCGCCGCTGGCACCTTTGTGGTTCACAAACCTGGGTCTCGAGCAAAATTCCGCGCTGCCTTGCTCCTCAAGCTGCCATTCGAAGCAGAAGTTGTGATCTGCGACGGATGCGATCTTATGCGCTTGGAGATGGAGAATCCGTTTGGAACTGAGCCGTGCCCCGCGGATATCGTTTGGTTCGTGAGCATCCTGTCGAAAGCGGGCGGCGTCCGGGCATCGCTTCCAGTCACGTTTCCCTCAGACGGGGAGTGGTTGGTGCGGGTGATGGCATCGGAAGGCCAGTTCGTGTTTGGAATGTACCGTCGTCACATGAAGACAATCGGCTATCTCGGCCAGATCGACAAGCTGTACGGCGTACCAGCGACGACACGGAACTGGAAATCGAAAGAGGTACTGGAAGGAGAAATCAAACTCCTCGTTGAGCAGTATCTGCAAGAGCGGGGACTTGAACTCTCTCCCGCGAAGACAGTCATCACGCACGTGGAGAAAGGCTTTGACTTTCTCGGACAGAATGTACGCAGGTATCCCAATGGAAAACTGCTCATTATGCCTTCCAAGAAGAACGTTAAGACCTTCCTGGACAGCATCCGAGGAATCATCAAGGCCGCGCTGGGCTCACCTGCTGCCGACCTGATTAAGGAACTCAACCCGAAAATACGAGACTGGGCGAATTATCATCGGCACGTCGTGAGCAAACGCACGTTCTCGCGCGTGGATCACGAAATCTTCTCTTGTCTGTGGCGATGGGCGCGACGAAGACACCGAAACAAAACTTGGAGTTGGCTCAAGAAGAAATATTTTGAGCGACACGAGGGAAGGAATTGGTGCTTTTTCGGCAGAATGTCCGACGACCAGGGGAAGCCGCACAGAATTCGGCTATTCCTGGCCAGTGACATCCCCATCAGACGACATGTCAAGGTTAGAAGCGACGCGAATCCTTATGATCCGGCTTATGAAAGCTACTTCGAGAAGCGCGAAGCAGAACATATGCAGAACACATTTCGGGGTTCTCGCTTTCTTCGCTTTCTCTGGTATGAACAACGCGGCCTCTGTCCTGCGTGCAACATCGGGATCACCCGCACCACTGGATGGCGCATGCACTATTGCGTCCCCAGGACAGTGGGTGGCTCGACCAGTGCCGAGAACCGCGTACTACTTCATCCCGAGTGCCATGACAGGGTTCACCGTCTACGTCTTTCTGTCTCCAAACCGCGTCTTCTTAGAGGCGTTTGAAGTGCTTGAGCCGGATGACGGGAAACTGTCACGTCCGGTTCTTAGAGGGCCGGGCGGCCGCAAGGCTGCCTGGCTACTCGATCCCCTCCCATTCCCTTGGGATCTCTGTGGTCTGGCACAACGTCGGTGTAGTCCGTGAACTCCTCGTGGCAGATTGCGCATATTCTGTTCTGTTCGGCGACTTTCCGCTTCAGAAGTCCTCAGTGATCACTTCAAAAGCGGCCAACGGGATTGGCCGTGCGGGACTGAGAATGTTCTACCCTGCCGCCTCCTGTGGTGGCAAGTCGGTTTTGGTGCGCCAGCTCCGGGGGCCGCATTTGAGCACATGGCCGTGGTGCAGTAAGCGGTCGAGCATGGCGCTCACGGCGGCTGCGTCGCCCAGCAGTTTGCCCCAGTCTTCCACGGGACGGTTCGAGGTCAGCATGGTGCTGGCGCGCTCGTAGCGGCGCATGATGATCTCCAGCAGTTCTTCGGCGGCGGTGAGCGGCAGCTTGCGCATGCCGAGGTCGTCGAGGATGAGCAGGGGTACGGTCACCAGGAACTCCATGTGCTCTTTGCGGGTGCCGTCCAGAGTGGCTTCAGCTAAGTCATCGAGCAAAGCGTGGGTCTCGCGGTAGAGCACGCGGTAACCCTGTTGGATAGCGGCGTGGCCGATGGCCTGGGCCAAGTGGCTCTTGCCGGTGCCAGGCGGTCCGAGAAACAGAGCATCTTCGTGGCGTGCGATAAACGCGCCAGCGGCCAGATCGAAGACCAGGCTGCGATTCATCTTCTTGTTGAAAGCGAAGTCGAAGTTGTCGAGAGTCTTGTGGGAGTCGCGGAACTGGGCTTGCTTGGTCCGCCGCTCCAGCAAGCGCTCGCCACGCCGGGCGAGTTCGTCGGAGACCAGGCAGGAGAGCAGGTCGATGGGGGCGAGCGGTTCGGCTTGGGCCTGGCGCAGGCGGGTCTCCAGCACGGCGGCCATTCCGCCCAGGCGAAGTTGTTTGAGAGCATGATCGAGTTCAATCAGATTCATTCTTCTACCTCCTTGGTTTTGTAGTTGATGAAGTCGCGGTACTGCACCAGTTCGCGGATCAGGGGATCGACTTGCTGCAAGCTGAGTGGGGCTTGCGGGCAGCGTTCCAGATAGCGGCGGACAAAGCGGTATTCCTGCACTCCCATTTCCAGCGCGGCGGCGCAGGCCTCATCGACCGCCGCGGTGCCGTACTTCTTGGCCAGGGAGAGAACGCCCAGAATGCGGCGCACCCCGACCTCGCCTTGTGCGCGGTGGATGGCATCGCAGAGCGCGCCGATGTGCGCGCCGGCGCGACCGGCTCGCCACAGCAGTTGCGAAGTGCGTAGGGGTGTTCGCTTGGGGTGGTCCTCTTCTTTGATGCGATACCAACCGCGCTTCTGGCGGACGTGTTCGCGCAACAGTTGGCCGGTCTTGGGATCGAGCAGACGAACGTACAGCTCATCCCATTGCACGCGCAGCACGCGCCCGATCCAGCCCGGCGGTGCGCCGTAGTAAGCGGCTTCGACTTCGACGCAGCCATCCAGATGCACGATGCGCTCGCCGTACTGGTAATAGCGAAACGGTTCCAGTGGCAGCGGCAGCAACGTGGGTTTCTCTTCTGCAAACATGGCGGCGACCTGCCGTTTGGTGGTGCCGTGGATGCGCGTGTCGGCCCAGCATTGCTCCCAGCGATCGAGGTAGGCTTGGGCTTCTTCCAGAGTCTCGAAGCGCAAGCCTTTCAGCGGTGTTTTCTGCGCGTGACCGACGCCCGATTCGACTTTGCCTTTGCGGTCGGGATCTTGAATGCGGCAGGGCATGGCCACCGCGCCGTAGTGCGCCAGCACGTCGCGATAAAGAGGATTGAGAGCGGGATCGTAAACGTCAGGGACGAGCACGCCCTCGCGCAGATTGTCGAGCACAACAATGCGCGTGGCGCCGCCCAGCCGGCGAAAGGCGCGTTCGTGCAGTTCGGCCCAGATGCGCGAACTGGAACGGAAGGTCAGCAGACGAACCGACTTGCGGCTGCAGCCCAGCGTCGTCACGAACAGCCGGGTGCGGCGATACTTGCGGCTCTCGGGATCGCGCACCATCGGTCCGGTGCCGTAATCGACTTGCGCCTCCTGGCCAGCCGCGGTGACGATGACGACGCGGGCTTCGGGCGTTTGCGTTCCGCGCCGCTTGCGCACGAAGCGCTGCACGCTTTGGTAGCTGCTGGCGAAGCCGTATTCGGAAACCAAGTCCTGCCAGATCGCCATGGCATTGCGGCCACGATTGATCCCCAAGTCGATGGCTTCCCGGTACGGCTCGCAGGCGCTGGGGCCGGAGACCACGGCAGAGTCGGTGATCACCTCGTTCTCGTTGGCCGGTTTTGAAGTTGCTTTTGATCTTCCCTTAGTAGAAGGGTTTTCGGGGTTGGGGTTGGGGTTGGGGTTGGGGAGGGGATCGGGAATCACCGGGATGGCCGGTTTTGCCGCACCGGAGTCGGTGATCACTTCGTTGGCCGGTTTTGGTTTGCACCGCCCCCAGCCGCTGGGCGGACGCACCGCAATCCCCGCCGCTTCCAGGTACGCGCCTGCGGTTTCACGACGGATTCCGGTCGCTTGCTGGATGCGCCGCAGCGACCAGCCCAGCCGTCCCCTTGACCTGATCCCCTCTTTCCGAACAGAACCGAATATGATTTCGGACGAAGGAAAAGGGGAATAAGCATGTCGAAGAGCCGGCACACGGAGGCGCAGATGATCGGGGCGCTGAAGCAACTGGAGGCGGGACGGAAAGCAGAAGACGTGGCGAGGGAAGTGGGCGTGTCCAAGCACACGATTTATGCCTGGAAGGCGAAGTACGGCGGGATGGATGTGAGCCAGGCGCAGGAAGCGAAGCAGTTGCGGGATGAGAACACGAAGCTGCGGAAACTGGTGGCGGACTTGAGTCTCGACAAGGAAGCGTTGCAGTCGGTAATCCGAAAAAACGGCTGGAGTTCGTAGCCATGAAGGCGGCTATCGGGCAGATGCGGAATGACTATGCCTTCAGCGAGCGGCGGGCCTGCCAAGTGATGATGATGGCGGCGACGACCTATCGTTATCGATCGCTGCGCTCGGATGAACCGCTGCGGACCAAGCTGGTGGAGTTAGCACGGGAGAAGCCGCGCTTCGGGTATCGACGATTGCATGTGCTGCTGCGACGAAGCGGAGAACGGGTCAACCACAAGAGATTGCATCGGATCTATCGCGAGGCGGGACTGATGATTCGGCGGAAGAAGCGCAAGCATTGCGTGCGTGAGGGAAAGCCGCTGGTGGCGCGGACGGCGGCGAACCAGGAGTGGGCGCTGGATTTTGTGCACGATGCGGTGGAGTGCGGCCGGGCGATCCGAGTGCTGAGCGTGGTGGATGCGTACACCAGGGAGTGTTTGGCGTTGGAAGTGGATACGAGCTTTGCCAGCCGGAGAGTAACGCGCGTGTTGGATGGGATCGTAGCCGAGCGCGGGCAGCCGTTGGCGATCCGCTGCGACAACGGGCCGGAGCTAACGAGCCGGCATTTTCTGGCGTGGTGCGTGGAACGACAGATCGAGTTAGTGCACATTCAGCCGGGAAAGCCGACGCAGAACGCGCACGTCGAGAGTTTCCACGGACGGCTGCGGGAAGAGTGTTTGACAGTGAGCTGGTTTCAGAACCTATTCGATGCCCGGCGCAAGATCGCGGGGTGGCGGAAGGAGTATAACGAGGAGCGTCCACACAGCAGCCTGGGATACCGAACCCCGAAGGAGTTCGCGGCCCAAGCCGGAAGCTTCTACAGAGCTGAACTGGGGCAAGAGGCCTCAAACGCCGGCCCCTTGTCCCAGACCCCCATCCCCGCTCAAACCGGAGATGGAACAAAAGGATTTTGTCGTATGCTCAGGTGAACGAAAGCAGGGGGCAGGTCACCAGAGCTAAGACTTGTTGTTTCTTCTCTTCGTTCAAGACATTGGCCATGCCCACGGAGCCTACAAGCCTCCGCGGGAATCAATGTCCCGGACGCTACTCTCGTTGGCCGGTTTTCAGGTGATACTCAGTGGCCTGTTTTGGGTGATCGCTGAGGACTTCGTGCTCGCAAACTGTTCCAATAGCTGGAACGCTTTTCGGAGAAAACGTCCGGCATCTCGTGTTCGCGATAGTGTTGAACGAGAGTCGCAATGGTGATCTCCTTCAACTGCTGACGAGGGGTTTGTTCGTTGATGGTTAAGCGAAGAGCATCCGCTGCCGCTTGCGCCTTGGACTCGTTTGGGTATTCGTCCAAGTTCCCAAGCTGCGCTTTCCGGCGAATTGGTTTTCCTTCGGTGTCTTTCTCCCACCATCGGTAAACCCATACGGCAGGGCCTCTCTTTCGCTCTTCTAATCGGAGACTTCCTCCTTGATATCGAGTGCGTCCGAACAAGATTCCTCCTTTGTTCAGATGACACCGACAGCCTTGCTTAGAATAACCTATTCGCAAAGCAGTTTCGATCTTTATTCGCCTATGCATGAAAATTATTTAGCTCGCGATTTTTTCCAGCCATTCGTTCAAGGCCGACGCGCGGAACCGCCAGAGCTTGCCGATCTGAATTGCCGCGATCTCGCCATTGCGGGCCAGCTTCTGAAGTGTTTTTGGATGGATCTTCAGCAGTGCGGCTGCTTCCGAGCTGTCTAGCAGCGGCTCGAATGCGGCATCCTGAGAAGAGACTGGCATCTTGCGCTCTTGAATGTGAACGTGATTCCCATTGCCATTGGTTTTCATTGGAATGCCTGATCCTCTCGGAAATATGTGATTGCCAGACCGAGCGGGTTTGCTTGGATCAAGTCGTTTGGAACGGAATCGCGGAAGAGAAAGACGAAGTGGGCGGTGTAAAGCGTCCGCTTGATCTCGACATGCTCGGCTGGAGAATAGGCGATCTCGTAAAAATCGACCGTCGCTTTGTACGGAGCTGCCCGTAGGTCCTCAATCGACACCTTTCATACGTCAATGTCGATGTCAGGGGCGCTCGAATCTTGGAGGTAGCCTTCAACGGTATGATTCTTTCGATATGCCTCGGCCACGCTGTTCGCGAGCTGGGCCTCCATGAAGAGCAGCGACTTCTTAAAATTGTCGCGCATCGTGTAACGATTGCGGCTGTAGTAGAGCCGGCAGAAATCGCTCAGGAAATACTTGATCTCCGCGTCCTGGGGCTTGTAGCCGATGGTGTCGTATTTGACGGCCTCCGCCCGTCCAATGTCATTGATGCGGATCACTAGAGGCTTGAAGTTCTGTTCCGTCGTTTGGAAGGCGGCCGCTCCGTTCTCGAAGAACTCTTTCTGCCAGCGGTAAAATACCGTCGGCTGCAGGCCCAGTTCTTCACACAGATCCGAAACTGGCACCTTGTCCAAAAGGTGTCGCCTCAGAACCGCAACCTTCTCTTCAGCAGTGTAGTGCTTGCGCTCTTTTCTCATACGTTCGCTCCGCTATCTTAACGGACGAAACGCTTTCTCCATTTCCAACTGAGGCGGGACAGGTCGATGTCTTCGCGTCTTCACTTCACTCCGCTGCGCTCCGGTGGTCGCCGTTCGGCCTCGGCTCGGACGGTCACGAGGTCTAAGCGCCGCTTTCGCGCCAAAACAAAAACCAAGAGCATTTTGGCACTCACCGCGCCGACGCTCGCGCCCTGCCACCCTTCGCGACGCTGCGTTTTTCCCCGTGTCCGCCGGTAACTGTTTTTGTCTCGCTGCCGCTCAAGTGAAAGACAAAAACAGCCTACCCGGCGGAACAGGGGATTAAAAATGTTATTGAAGGATTCAAGCAAAACAAAAAACAATCAGGAACTCGTTAAGGCCAGCATTGATGCACTCGTGAAGGCTTTGGAAGCCGGACACAGTGATGCTCTCTCTGCATATCTCACGGCCATGTCTCAATTTCACAACTACAGTTTTCAGAACATTCTCTTGATTGCCAGCCAGCTCCCGACAGCAACGAGGGTTGCAGGTATTCGCTCATGGAATGAGTTGGGCCGAAGAGTGAAACGCGGGGAAAAGGGGATCATGATCTTTGCCCCGATGATTGGCTACAAGCGCAACGTTAGCGATGGCGACCAGAGCCAGCAGAGCGATGCCAGAACCAGCAAGCCAGAGCCGCGTTTGGTCGGTTTTCGTGCCGTGTACGTGTTCGATGTTGGCCAGACCGAAGGCGCACAACTGCCAGAACTCGGCAGCACTTTCAAGGGCGAAGTAGGCGACAAGCTTGACAAGTTGGCCGACTTCACGACCGCCCAGGGAATCAAGCTGGAATACTCAGACAAGATCGCACCGGCAAGGGGCATGTCCTACGGCGGTCTGATTCGTATTCTGCCGGATATAGAGCCGTCCGAGACGCTGGCAACGTTTGTGCATGAATTGGCTCACGAGATGTTGCACAGAGCCGAGCGCCGCACTTTGACAACCAAGACCGTGCGGGAAACCGAAGCCGAGGCTGTGGCCTTCGTGGTTTGCCATGCTCTGGGGCTTGAGACCGGAACGGGTTCGAGTGATTACATTCAGCTCTATCACGGAGATGCCAACCTGCTGAAAGAGAGCTTGGAAGTAGTCCAGCGCACGTCCACCGTTATCCTTGGGGCGATCAGCCCCAAGGACGCGGTGAGCACTCCGGCGATGGAGGTGCTGCAATGAAAACCGTTGCTATGATCTTGGAACTTGCCACTCCTCTTGAAGCTGGATTTCACATCAGAATTGAGAACGAACCGTGGATGACTCTGGTCATCGAAGACACGCAGGAACGAGGGCCGAATGGTCTGCCGGCGATCTCCGTGGCCCACTATGGAGAACAGAACGGCGACTTGATGCGCGATCCTGAAATGATCTTTGAGGCGGAGGAATCCGGCGAAGGAATGAACCTCGTGCCCTACTACTGGCGGAATGACTATGCTGGCATCGAGCAGTATTCCGCGTTTGTTGAGGAGGGCCGAACCCTCCTGAACGCCAAGCTAAAGCGCGAACACAACGCCTTTGCTCACATTTGGGACGCAAATCTGAAGGCGCAAGGTTTTCTGGAAGCCTTCGTCAGACAACAGAAGGGCGACACCTAAAGCTAGATTCATGCAAGTTCTCAACGTGCCCGGCTCAGGCCGGGCATTTTCATTGCCCCAAAATTTTCGAGGGGCGCTCTGGCCGCGCCCCTCGTGCTCCCCTGGCCCAAACAAGAGAGAAATGCCGGAAATCGGAGCCCAGCGTTCTTCGAGCAGAGCCTCGTTTGTCAGCGTCATCATGGGCTAATATGTCTGCTCATGGCCACTCCGATTCCCTCCACCGTCAAGGATCAGTTGCTATCAATCTATAGCGACAAATTGAAACGCGGAGAGTCTTCAACCACTTCTCTACATCCACCGCCTTGATTTCGGAAAGGCGGCAAGAGCGCCAGCGTGGAAGTACCCACTTCCGCAAGTAACCGTCGTAGGTCACCTGCGTGGCGTAGGACTTCCGGTCTTCTTCCGTCGCGTCGGGCACCGGCTTGGTCTTGTTGAAGATGTCCGGCAGCTCGTGCTCGCGGTAATGGTTTACCAGTGTCTAAGCTGATGTTCTTGATGAGCTGTTGCGGGGTTTGTTGGTTGATCTCTAAGCGGAGTCCATCCACTGCGGCCATGGAGAAGTCTTCGCTAATCTACGTGCGAAACGTCTCTGCCAACTCGGGTAGTGCTCAGGCCCGCGAAATCAATGATCCACCAGAACTGGGGTTGGGCCTGGGCCACGGGTACGCGATTGCGTGCACGCCTGGAATCAGCGGCCAGCACGGCAGTGCGAACTCCGGTCCTGGCGGTGATCGAGTACAACGATGAGCGGGACGGAGAAATTATCGTCCCTGCGGGCGCAAAAGCGGTTGGGCACATCCGGAACGGAGATCGTTCAGGTTACGTGGACATCCAGTTCGATTCTCTGCTGATGCCGGATGGTGCAGTCGTTCCCATCGAAGCCGCCGCCACGGATTTGGACTTGCGGCCGCTCAAAGGAAAAGTTGAGGGTAAGAACACGGGAAAGAACGTCCTGGTCAGATCGCTGTCAGGAATCGGCCAAGCTGGCGCGATGTTGGTGGGACAAGGCAGCCTGAACCAGCCGCTGAGCGAGTCGGACCTAATGCGGGAGCGCGTCAGCAACAATGTCGGCGAGGCTGGAGATGAGGAGGTTTCCCGATTAGCAGTCACCCAGCACATCGTGGTGACGATTTCGGCGGATACTCCCATCTACGTGGTCCTCGAGCAGACGCCCAAGCCTAATCAGGGTTCCCTGCAACCAAATGCGCGGAGCGTTCCAACATCCAACTCAGCCAATGCTGAGCAACTCCGTCAACTATTGCAGCTCCAGCAAGAGCTGAATCAAACGTCCACGAGCAACCAACCAGCGCAGTAGACGAGTGTGGTTCTCAGCTGTTAAGGGTTCGACGGGAGCGTGGGTCGGCTGCGTTTGCCCAGGCGTGCTCCCCGCAACGTAGCTCACGAGTCGACCGTGACTCGCCCGCAGTCGGCGCCCGGCGCCAACGCAATTTCCAACTTCCCGAAAGCCGACTTCTGGCCCGCAATAATTTCGGGTTAGCGCGTGATCCACCCGGAATCGGGCTCATTAGCTTGTGGGAAACTGGTCACATTTCGATAGTCTATATAACATGATAGTGACTAACGTTACTGGATTTTATATAATCGCGCGCGTCATGCCAAATCAGGAAACGCTCTAGAGACCGAGGACTTCAATGAGGACGTCGCGCACTCTGTTGAGAAGCGCTCCCTTCTTTCAATGGAAGATAGGCGACATATATGGATTTCACATTCAGCGACAAAATAAAAGACCTGCAGCAGCGTTTGCAGACCTTCATGGATGAGTACATTTACCCGAACGAGCAGCCCTTCTACGACGAGGTTGAGCACAACCGCTGGTCGCCGACACGTGTGATTGAGGAACTCAAGCCAAAAGCCCGCGCGGCGGGTCTGTGGAACCTGTTCTTGCCGGACGAGGAACACGGCGCGGGGCTAACGAATCTCGAGTATGCGCCCCTGTGCGAGATTATGGGGCGCAGCATGATAGCTCCCGAGGTGTTCAACTGCTCGGCGCCGGACACCGGCAACATGGAAGTACTCGTCCGTTACGGCACAGCGGAACAGAAAGAACGTTGGTTGAAGCCCCTGCTTGCAGGTGAGATTCGGTCGTGTTTCGCGATGACTGAACCTGCGGTGGCCTCATCGGATGCAACGAACATCGAGGCGAGTATTGTTCGACAAGGTGACGAGTATCGCATTAATGGCCGCAAGTGGTGGGCCTCGGGCGCGGGCGACCCGCGCTGCAAGGTCGCGATCTTTATGGGCAAGACCGATCGCTCGCCCTTGCGCTATCAACAGCAGTCGATGGTGCTGGTGCCGATGGACACCGCAGGGGTCAAGATTGAACGTCTGCTGACGGTGTTTGGTTATGACCATGCTCCACATGGGCACGGCGAAATCACTTTTGAAAACGTACGCGTGCCCATCTCGAACATGTTGCTCGGCGAAGGGCGCGGCTTCGAGATTGCCCAAGGGCGGCTGGGGCCAGGGCGGATTCACCACTGCATGCGCTGCATTGGTGTGGCCGAACGAGCCCTCGAAACGATGTGTAAGCGTGTGCAAGCACGCGTGGCCTTTGGTAAACCTCTGGCCGAGCAGGGCACCATACGGGCCGACATTGCTCGATCACGCATGGAGATCGAGCAGGCGCGTCTTCTGACTCTGAATGCGGCCTACATGATGGACACGGTCGGAAACAAGGCAGCACGCGCAGAGATCGCGATGATCAAAGTCGTGGCGCCGAATGTCGCTCTGCGGGTGCTGGACCGCGCTATCCAGGCGCACGGAGGTGCTGGTGTTTCCCAGGATACGTTTCTGGCCGCCGCTTGGGCGAATGTGCGCACGCTGCGGTTGGCGGACGGCCCGGACGAGGTCCACACAGAATCTATTGCGAAACTGGAACTCCGGAAATGGGGTATGCCACAGGAACAGTCAGCGCGGCGTTGATCTCTCGCGTGTAATCCTTCTACCGAGAGGAATTCGGCAGAATCGACAGGAGACTCCCGTGCCACTTGTATTAGAAACGCCCAATTCCCTAAGAGATTGGGTAGGTCGCGAAATCACCGTCACGGAATGGTTCCCCGTCACCCAGGACCGCATTCAGCAGTTTGCTGAAGTTACTGAGGATCGCCAGTGGATCCACGTGGACCGCGAACTTGCACAACGTGAGTCGCCCTATGGGACCACAATTGCCCATGGTTTCTTGACCCTGTCGCTGCTGAGTCGCTTTATGAGGCAAGCAATTCAGATCCGAACCGGTATCCGCATGACCGTCAATTACGGCTTCAATCGGGTTCGATTTCCTTCCCCCGTCCGCGCAGACTCTAAGGTCCGGGTTCACTTCACTCTTCGATCGGTGAAAGACGTGCCGGACGCGATTGAAGCAATCTTTGATGCAAGGATGGAAAACCAAGGTTCAGACAAGCCATGCTGCGTGGCCGAGTGGGTGGTTCGCTACTATACGTAAGGCGTAGCGGTTTGTTTTAGGCAGTGCGCGCAATCCTCTCAACGGCGGGTGCACAGTCCGAGAGCAGCGAGGTGCGGTACCGCATTGAACGTGAATAACCGTAGCTCCGCTTCCCGCAAACGCAAGACTGTGTAGGATGCGTTATACAGTGCTCCGGCGAGCCGCATTACCCGCTCATCGAAAACCTCCAGTGACAGGCCAGTCCAGATCGCAACTGGCGTGGCCGACGTGACAACGATAATGTTGTCGTGCCGTTGTGCATCAAGCATCTTCAAGCGACAGGCCGCAACGCGCTCGCGAAATTGCTCCCACGTTTCGCCGCTATAGGGATACCGACCGCAAAGCCATGCCTCCACCACTTTCGTATCGCAAGGCTGCCATTTGCGGTGAATTCTTGCCCCGTGCGCAGCTGCGCTGATCCGAACCTGCTCGCGCATTTCTGTGTATTCGCGGCGGAATTCCGAATCTTCCGCACCCAAACGCGGAGCAATCTCGCGATACACCTGCCCGAGATCAAACTCATCCCACCCGGGATCTACGCAAACCTCGGGGAAGCAAACACCCGCATCGGCATAGGCCGCGCTGACCTGCTCGGCGGTTTGTTGCTGCCGCAACAGCGCTCCCACGTAGGCCGATGCAAATCGGATTCCCTGGAAAACGAAGTGTTCGCCCAACAGCCGCGCCTGTCGCTTTCCCGACCCAGAGAGGGAATCGTAGGCGTCGCGCGTGCCTGCCTGCCCATGGCGCACAAGATACACGGTGCTCAACTGAGTTTCTCCGTGAGCGAGTCTGCCAGTTCGACCAGTCTTCTGATGCGTTCGTCGAAATTCTGGAATCGCGTGTCCTGTGTCTGGCCACGCCTGAATCGATAGTAGATCTGCTGTAGAATTACAGCCAGCTTGAACACTCCCAGCACTTCGTAGTAACCGATATTCGAAAGGTCACGACCGGTCCGTTCCGCATAGCGCTGTACGAACTGATCGCGCGTGTACCAGCCGGGCTGCGATGTAAGCGCCGGCACTCCCCGTGTGCGCAGTTGCGGCGCGTCCGTCCAAGCCCAGTAACACAAGGTCAACCCAAGATCGGCCAGCGGATCGCCAACCGTTGCCATCTCCCAATCGAGCACCGCCTCGATGCGGTCCACAGACCCGGCACCGAGCATGATGTTGTCCAGCTTGTAGTCGTTATGCACCAGGGTCGGCGCAGGAGAGGACGTCCGGCGATCGATGAGCCATCGAATCACACGATCCATCTTTGGCAGCTGGTCCGTCTTGGCTCGATTCCAACGATCCACCCAGCCCCGTACCTGGCGCTCTAGAAAGCCCTCCGGTTTGCCGAGAGCAGTCAAACCGGTCTTCGAAACATCGATTGCATGCAGCCGTATCAAGCAATCGATAAACGCCTCGCTCGCCCGCTGCGCGTAATTCGGCTCCTTCGCCAGCTGCGGCGGAACATCATCGCGCAATATGAGACCCTGCCGGCGTTCCATAAGGAAGAAAACCGTCCCCAGCACTACTGGATCCTCGCACAAGTAAAAAACGTTTGGGGCTTCTCGAAAATGTGGATGTACCATCTGGAGTACGCGAAATTCACGAGCCATGTCGTGGGCCTTCGGGGCGACGGGTCCAAGAGGACCGCGCCTTAGCACATACTCGCGCCCATCAATCCCCAGCAGATACGTAAGGTTAGAGTGCCCGCTCCGAAACTGTTCGACCGTGATGCCCCGTTCAGCACCTGCGACTTGTCCGCGCAGCCAATCGGCGAGAGCAGCTAGATTCAGTTCTTCGCCTGGGCGAACGGGAGCGGTATCGAAATGCACTCGAGACGAACCTTTCTTGCAACAAACTCTCTATCTGACAATCTGCCGGGCGACTGACAAGCGGCGACTGCATCGGGCTCGGAATCCGACCCACCGACGTGGAACCATTAACACAATACGCATTCAGACACTCAATGGGGAACAAATACACAGTCGAGGCTTGCCCACACATGGTCGGCGGGCATCATCTGCTGAATCGTGGCGGGACCGATGCCGAAACGGCTGCCGCAAGTGCCGACCCCGGAACCCGCTAGATGGTGGCCCCAAGGTCGCCGCGGACGTCAGGTGCAAAAGGCAGTTGAGTGGTATCCAGACCAACAAGCTATCTCATAAATGCCGCGGCCCGCAGCACCGCGGGTAGCTAGTGGGATCGGCCGGCTCTACTCACCAGTGTTTCCTGATCTCGCGTTTATCTTCGTCGAAAGCATCAAAGGGCCGCAGGAATTGCGCAGGTGCGAACGTAATAAAGGACGGCGGAGCAATATTGAGCGGCCCGAGCGTGGCAGCTTCCGCATTGAGGGCATCGGGACCAAGGTTCGGCCAAATTCCAGTGTCCATACGTTGAATCAGGTTGACCAGCGCGGTAACTGTTTCCGCGGGAGTAAAGGCGCAGTGTCCGGCACGATGCACAAACGTACGGCGCAGGAAGCGGTTGTTTCCGTCCTCGCGGACCACGTCAGCGTAGGCGTTCTCATTCTGGTTTGATACCAGGCCGTCGCCCGTGGTGTGCAGCGTAAGGACCGGAACGTCGATATCGCCATCGAAGATGATGTTTTGCTCCAGATATTCCACCGAAGACGGCTTGGCAGTAATACGGTCAGCATCGTTCAGGGCATCAAGATCAGCGTCCAGGTCAAGGCCAGCCTTCTCGTAGAGCGCAACGACTTCGTCGTGGTCGACGGAGTGCGCAAGCTGCTTTCTGTAGTTGATTCCGGTGTTCCATGAAGGATTGCCGCCGGCGCGAAATTCCAGCTCGGCGCGAAAGGCAAAGGCGAAGGGGAAGTCAACCTGGGAAGCCCACAAGAACTGGTTTGCTTCCCGCGCGGCGAAATCGTCCGGGGCCGGTTCCGGCGACGCTGGATCGAACCAGCCTGGAGTGTCAGCTAGGGCGAAGGTCAGTGCCAGCCGTGCCCTTCCCTGGGGCGTCGCTTGGGCTGCAGCCAAGAATCCCTCAGCCGAGGCAAGATTCGCACCAGGGTTGGTGATGTTGACTACCTGCAACGAACTGCCGGCCATCATAGTGTTGAAGGCAAACGCAGAATCAAGCGCTTGGTTCCAGGTGGCAACACCGCCGGAGAGCACGCCGCACATGGGTAGGGCAGCATCAAAGCGGTCGGGGAATTTCTGGATGAGCCCCGCCGTGATGATTCCTCCGAGCGAGTGTCCCCAGGCAATCGTACGGGTGGGCGTGCCGACCAAATGATGAAAGGCGTTCAGCACAGCGATCTGGTCTGGCAAGGCTTCGTGGATGGCCCAGCCCGTGGTGGCGTAAGAAGAACCCGCCAGCGCAAATCCGTTGGCCAGCAGGAGAGCGCGGGTTCCGGGGTCGCCGACATCCTGCGCTGGATTGGGTGACCCGGGGACGACGTAACCGTGGCTATAGAGCAGCAGTGTCCCATTCCACGGTGAAGGCACCTCAATCAGATAAGTTGCTCCATCGAGTAAGGTACCGGTCATTGTCGTGACTGCCGCAGAAGCAGTGGCGAAGACCGAAAGCAGCAGCACGGCCAGAACAACCACGAAGGCGATGCGTTTTGCCATTAGAGTTACCTCCCGGGAGCCCTGACGGGCAAAAACTCTAGACCATGCACTGGGGCAAGTCAATGGATCATGCTGATTTTTGACTAGCCGTTGACAAATTCTCCCAGCAACGCTCTTACGCCATTACGCCCTGTTCCTTATTGAATTTGGCGAAGGTTTTGCCTTCTTCGGCCAGTCTCTTCAGCACAGCGGCAGGTTCCCAGAGTTCGCCGTGCTGTTGATGAAATTCTGAGATGCGGCCGTAGACCTTATCCAGCCCCACTGTATCCGCATACCACATCGGACCGCCCCGATACGCTGGGAATCCATAGCCGTTCAGGTAGATGATATCGATGTCCACCGCGCGCAGGGCGATGCCTTCGTCGAGAATGCGTGCGCCCTCGTTCACCAGGGCATAGATGCAGCGGTCGACGATTTCTTCGGACGAGATGGCGCGCTGCGGGATGTCGGCCTCGCCGGCCCACTTGCGCACAAGTTCGTTGACTTCAGGATCGGGAATCGCTCGCCGGTTCTCGTCGTACTTGTACCAGCCTGCACCGGTTTTCTGGCCGTAGCGCCCGAGTTCGCAGAGGCGGTCCTCCGCGAACGGCTGCCGTACGCCAAATTTTTCAAGGTGCCGGTACTCTTTGCGGATACGCCACCCAACGTCAAGGCCCGCCAGATCGCCAGTAGCCATGGGGCCCATCGCCATGCCGAAGTCGTACAGGGCCTGGTCAACGGCTTCAATACTGGCGCCTTCCTCCACCAGAAACTGCGCTTCACGGCGGTAGGGGCCGAACATGCGGTTTCCCACAAAGCCGCGGCAGTTGCCCACGAGAACGCCGACTTTGCCGAGTTTCTTCGAGAGCTGCATGCAGGTCGCGATCATTTCTTTGCCGCTCGCCTTGCCCCGAACAATTTCGAGCAGGCGCATGACATTCGCCGGACTGAAGAAATGAGTACCGATGACGGCTTCCGGCCGCGAAGTAGTTGACGCTATCTCGTCGATATTGAGCGTTGATGTGTTACTGGCCAGAATCGCGCCAGGCCTGCACACCCGATCCAACTGGCCGAAGACTTCTTTCTTGAGCGCCATGCCCTCGAACACGGCCTCGACAACCATATCCACCTCTCCGAAATCGCCGTAGCTGAGCGTCGGCTTGATTAGTTTCAAGCGTTCATCCACGAACCGCTGCGTGAAGCGACCGCGCTTAACCGAACTCAGGTAGTTCTTCTGAATGGCTGCCAACCCACGATCAAGCGCCGGCTGGTCAGCGTCCTTGAGCAACACGGGAATACTCGCATTAGCAAATACCATGGCGATTCCACCGCCCATCGTTCCGGCACCGACTACCGCCACTGAATTTACCGGGAGAGTCGGAGTTTCTTTTGGTACGTCCGGAATCTTGGCTGCTTCGCGCTCGCCGAAAAACGCATGGATGAGTGCCTTCGATTGATCGGAGAAAAGACACTCGTCGAACAGCTTCCGCTCTACCTGGCATCCTTCTTCAAAGGACAGCCTCGTGGCGGCTTCGACGGCATCGATGGCCGCAAATGGCGCCATCATTCCCCGCTGTTTGGTGCGAGCCTTCTCGCGCGCCTCGGCAAAGATGTGGGCGTTCTGCGCGGGAATACCAAGTTTGTCGTTGCGCTCACGAGTCTTGAGTATCGGCCTCCCGGCGATTTCGCGCGAGAAAGCTACAGCGCCCGCCAACAGGTCGCCATCGATAAGACGATCCACGATGCCGAGTTGCAGCGCTTCTTCGGCAGTAATCGGGTTGCCTTCCCCGCACATCTCGACGGCTTTGGCAACGCCAGCGAGGCGAGGCAACCGCTGGGTGCCACCGGCGCCAGGAATAATGCCGAGCTTCACTTCGGGCTGACCGAGTTGAGCATTCGGAGCAGCCACACGATAGTGGCCGGCCATCGCCAGCTCCAGACCGCCGCCGAACGCACTGCCATGAATGGCCACGACTACGGGTTTGTGCAGATTTTCTATCTGCAGCAGGAGTGGAAGCAGGCCCGCGCCTCGCTGGGTCTTGCCAGAGGTGATCTTGCCGAATTCCTTTATATCCGCGCCGGCGATGAAAGTACGGCCGCCGCCAATGAGCACCACAGCCCTCATGCCGTCGTCATTGCCCACCCGCTCAATAGCTTGGGCGATCCCCTGTGCGACGGCGGGGCTTAAGGCATTCACCGGAGGATTATTGATGGTGATGATCGCGACATCTTTGTCTCTGGTAAGTTGAACTAGATCGTCCATGAAATCATTTCTCCTGCATCTTGACGACTGAAACCGCCGCCGCGGTCTCCGGTCACATAAAGACGATGGCTGCTTCTTCAATCGCTTATTTGTCCGTCGTAAATTCGGACTGGGTTTGCTTCTGTCCGCCCCGATACTTTTTGCGCAAACCCTTTTTCAGGACCTTCCCGGTAGCGGTCTTTGGCAAGCTCTCCAGGAACTCGATCGACCGTGGGCACTTGTAGTGCGCGATGCGAGAACGGCAGAATTCGAGCAGCTCCGCCTCTGTCAGCTTTGATCCTGGTTTCGGCACGACCAATCCCTTGGGCACTTCTCCCCATTTTTCGTCCGGAATTGGAATGACGGCAGCCTCGTAAACACCGGGATGTGCCAGGAGCGCCTTCTCCACTTCGAGCGATGAAATGTTCTCACCACCGCTAACAATAATGTCTTTCCTGCGATCGACGATGAGGATGTGCCCATCCTCGCTGATTGTGGCCATGTCTCCGGTATGGAACCAGCCGCCGCGCATCGCTTCCGCCGTGGCTGCGGGCTGTTGCCAGTAACCCTGCATCACACCATCGGCGCGAGCAACAATCTCCCCCATGGTTTTTCCGTCGCGAGCAACATCGTTGTCCTCGAAATCCACCACGCGAAGCTCCACGCCGGGAATCGCGTACCCGGTCATCGCCTGCGCCACATAACGCCGTTCACCTTCGAATTGCGGTCCCGGCTTCGGCATGGCAGTGGAGAGCACGGGCGCAGTTTCCGTCAGGCCGTACCCAGCGAAGCATGCACAACCAAGCTTTTCCTCGACCTCGCGCACTAAGGTTGGAGATGATGCGGCCCCCCCGATTGAAATCCACTGCAGAGTTCTCAAGTCGTATTTTTGCCGCTCTGGCGAATTCACCAATGCTGTTGCCATGATAGGCACAAGACTCAGCGAGTCGACGCGCTCGCGTTCGATCAACTGGAAAACCTCCGCGCAAGTAAAGCGCTGTAGCATGACATGCGTTCCGCCCATGAAAGTGAGCGAATGGGCCGTGCCCCAACCGTTGGCATGGAACAGCGGAATGGTGTGCACATGTACGCTATCGGCTTTGGTATGGAATGTCAGACAGACAGAAAGAGCATGGAGATACACATTTCTGTGGGTCAGCATCACTCCCTTAGGATCGGCGCTGGTGCCACTGGTATAGAAAAGTTCAGCAAGGGAGTTTTCGTCGAAACCCATTACATCAGGCCGGTAAGGCGTCGCCGCGGCCAGAACGTCTTCATAATTCGTGGGTGAAAGCCAGGGGGCCTGCGGTGCGGCATCAAGCAGAAAGAAATTCTGCACGGTTGTAACATTCTGGTGAAAAGAATCCACCACCGGAACGAACTCGTTTTCGAGGAAGAGCAGTTTTGCCCCGGCATCATTCAGAATGTAGGCCAGTTCGGCAGGCGCAAGCCGGATGTTCAACGGAAGCAATACCGCGCCGGCTTCGAGAACGCCGTAATACGCTTCAAGAAGCCGATGGCAATTCAGGCAGAGGAATGCGACCCGGTCGCCCGCTTTCACCCCCGCTTCCCGCAGAGCGCCGGCGAGACGGCTGGCGCATTCAGCGAACTGCGCGTAGGTAAACCGCCGCTCTCCGCAGACCACGGCGGTCTTGTTGGGGAATTGCTGTTCGGCATAGCGGAGGAATCGTACCGGGGTAAGCGGAATATTCATGACTTATTTCGTCACTACCAAGCTGACTGACCTCCATCCACCACCAGCACATGACCGGTGACATAGCTAGAAGCATCTGAAGCAAGAAACACAGCCGCGCCTTTCAAATCATGTTCGTTGCCAAAACGCCGCAACGGAATATGGGAGAGGAAAAGCTCCTTATGATGATCCAAGGCCCGGTTGGACATGTGCGTGGGAAACCAGCCGGGAGCGATTGCATTCACCTGGATGTTGTGAGCTGCCCATTTGCAGGCCAAGTCTTTGGTAAAGCTGATGACTCCGCCCTTGCTGGCGTGATACCCAATTGCTGGAAGTTCCGCCGGAGCCCCGCCCAGTCCAGCAACCGACGCAATATTAATGATCTTTCCCCGGCCTTGCCGAATCATGACTTTGCCCACTGCCTGGGCGCACAGAAAAGTCCCGGTCAGGTTGGTCTCGATTACCTTGTTCCAGTCCTCAAGCCGCATCTCCTCGACGGGAGCGCCCCAGGAAATTCCCGCGTTATTGATCAGGATATCGATCCGTCCGAACTGCGAAACAGTCGCGTCTACCATCTCCTGAATGCTGGCCGGGCTTTTGACATCGCAAGCAAGGGCGATGGCTTTGGCGCCGAGTTGCTGCAATTCCTCGGCGGCCTGCTGGCAGCGCTCTCGCTTGCGGGCGCAAAGCACGACGTGCGCGCCCATTTCCGTCAAACCCTCCGCCATTTGGCGGCCCAGTCCGATGGAGCCTCCTGTAACGATCGCCACACGGCCGCTAAGATCGAAAAGCTGCCTCGCATTCACGGCGGAATCCTGCGTAGAGCCACAGGCCTCCTTCAACATGCCTTCTCCTTCTCCAACTCAGCATCGCTTCCCGCACGTTCAGCCTGCGCCTTCAGGAATTCCAGAACAGTGCTGTGCGCAGCTTCGGTCTGGTCGGTCAAGAAGAGATGGCTGGCATGCGGAATCATTACGAGTTTCGCTTCTGGGATGCGCTCCGCGATTAATTTGCCGTTGCCAGGCGGCACCAGCCGGTCTCGCTCGCCATGGATAACGAGTGTGGGGGCGGTGATCCCGGAAAGGCGGCTGTAGGCCTCCCAGGCAAGTATTCCCTGCAGCTGGGCCACATAGGCTTCTGGCCGTGGAAACCATGGCCGGCGAATCGCAAGGTCCTCATCAATGCGTTCACGCGGAGTCGGCGAATCGTAGATAAATGGCACCGCCGCTTCCGCAGCCTCTTCAGGGCTCATTTTGTCACGCGCCATCAGCATCTGCGTAGCCTCGGGTTCGGCGCGCACCACGGTCGGCCCGCCTGCTGCGGTGCAACCGAGCATCAGCGACCGCACTCGCTTCGGGTATTGCAGCGCGAACTCCTGGGCAACCATGCCGCCCATCGACACGCCGAACACGTGTGCGCTCTCGATTCCGGCGGCATCCAGAGCCGCTGCGGCGTCGGACGCCATCAACGCGATCGCATACGGACCCGGTGGCAAATCGCTCCTTCCTACGCCACGGTTATCCAGCGCGATGGTTAGGTAGTGCGTCGCCAAGACTGGCCGTATTCGATGCCACATGTGGGAGGAGTAGCCAAGTCCCATGATCAGCAAGACGGGGGCACCATGGCCTTGTTCGTCCCAATAGATCCTTGCCCCCTGATTTTCAACGAATGCCATCGAGTTCCTCGGAATGGGACAAAGACTGCTCGCAACCGCTGACAGGCGGTTTCTCGCCAATGCTAGAACAAGACCCAGCCCCTCGACTCTAGAAGCTGAAGCGAATGCCGAGTTGGATCTGGCGCTTGGGGAACGCCGAGGTGAAAGACAGCGGAGTGCTCGGCGTATCGGTCCCCCCACCTGCCAAGGCAGTACCGGGGCGAATCCCATGCACGTTGAAAGTCGTGAACCCTGGCGTAAGACCAAACAGCGGGCTTACTTCGTTGTTCACGCTGGCGAAGTTCGTCCGGTTTGCGAGGTTAAATCCTTCCGCCGTGATCTGCACAGTCGCCCTCTCGCCCACTTTGTGCTGCCAGGTCAAACGGGCGTCGAAGTCGAAATAATTAGGGCCAAGACCGGTGTCGCGCGGCGCGCCGATAGGTCGTTCATTGGTAGTGTGATTGTCGCCGTTGACCTCTCCTCCGGCGAGTAAATTAAAAGGATGTCCACTGTGGTAACTGAAAATTGGAGCCAGTTGGAACCCTGACAGCGCAGCCTGTTTCCAGGGGCTGTCGAACACGCCCGCGATCACCACTTTGTGGCGCTCATCAAATTCGGAAAGACTGCGGTCTATGTTGATATTTGTTGGATCCTGCGGCCCGTAGTCACTGTTGAAATCCGTCGATGTGTCGAGGCCCTTACTGTAGGTGTAATTCCCAAACAACGTGAAGTGATCGCTGAAGCGCTTCTTGATTTCCAGAATACCGCCCTCGTAAAGAGCGTACGCCTCAGAACTGTAGACGTTATTCTGGACCACCAGCGGATTCACGAAGCATTGAATACTTGGATTATCACAGGGCAGGCCGCCGGGTTCAGTGCCTCCCAGCGGGTCGGCCCCCGCCGCCGTCATATTCCAGTTGCGATAGGAAACGCTCTCGCCATTGGCGAGAGTTACCGTGCTGAACGGCGCCGGCAGCAGATTGGTATCGATAGCAACCGGGAGTCTCTGGGTATGAGAATAGATGCCGCTGACGGAAATGGAGAATCCCGGCGCAATCTCACGTTCAATTCCAAACGAAGCCTGTTGTGCGACCGGGGGCCGATAGCCCGGTTGATTCGCGAAAACCACTTGCAGCGGACCGACGGGACCGCTGTTCGTAACACCAATGCCAAACGGGGCCACCGCAGCAGGAGTGATACAAGCAGCATTCCCAGGAGCGGGTGCCGTGCACTGAATCAATCCTTGCGCAAACAGCCCTCCGAATATAGTCGGCGCGCCTGCCAAACCTAAAGCTGGAACTCCACCGATCGGATCTACATAAATAGAAATTTCCCGGTTGCAAGGGCTGGAGCCGCTACCGGGAATGATCGGTACCCCGAACTGGGAGAAACCGCAGATCGCGGTCAGGTTTGCCACCTGCCCGGCGGCTGAGCTGTTTTCGACCGCAGATTTATTCTTGTTCACGACCCCCAGGCTCAAGTCCACCGCAGGGATCTGCTCATCGATAGGTCCGTAAAAAATTCCGTACCCACCGCGGATCACTGTCTTGTGGTCTTTCAAAGGATCCCACGCGAACGATACTCGGGGGGCAAAATCGCGATGGTATGTGGTCAAAGGAGCGAATTGAGAGTCCAGTTCGTAGCGGAGGCCGTAGTTAAAAGTAAAACTTGGCGTAACGGTCCACGAGTCCTGTCCGTACACCAACGTCAGGGGCCGGGTGTAATAAGGGTACGTCGGATTGCCAAAGCCCTGCTGGTAGACCTCTGGAAGGCCGAACGATGCCGACTGCAAGGAGGTCAAACTGGGAAGCAGAGGGGTCAGCAGGTCGCCTGGAAGCGATCCAAAGACAAAGCGGCCGGGGAAAAACGTGTGTGACTCAGTGTGATTCCCGCGAAGCACTTCCGAACCGCCGAACCTCAACGTGTGATGGCCGCGGATGACGGTGAGGTTGTCTGCGAACTCGTATCGGCGGAGGATCGTGAGATTGGGAAGGAAAATGTTCGTTCCCAGATTATTGATAAAGCCGGGAATCTGGAGTCCCACCTCCCCTGGCACATTGGGGATCACTCGAAAGCTGTTGTAGTCCCATTGCACGCGGGCCTCATTTTCTGTGCTCGGACTGAATTGGTGATACCAGGCGCCCTGGAAATTATTGTCATAGTTGTGAATTGAACTGCCCGCCGAAAAGGCGGTCAGCGATTGCACGTCGGGAGATTCCTCCAAGTCATGTCCATACCTATACGTGAGAGAAAGCTGGTTGCTCGTGTTGATGCGGTGGTCCAGTCGACCCGACGCCAGGTATTGGTGCGAGTCATAAGGAAAGACTCCTCCGTTGGTCTCGAACTGATTCACAAGAAAGGCATCCACAGGATTGGTGGCCGGGTCCAGGGTTAGAGCCCCGGTTAGGATTTGCGCACATGCCGCCGCAGGCAGGTTCGTCGTTGGATTCGGGGCAGGCAAGCCCAGTTGCTGGGCAACGGCAGCGCCCACGGGGCCGCTGAGGCAAGGCACCACATTCCCCCCAGTCAGGCCCCCAATCACTGTGTTCTGGGACGACGAGGGACGAAAAACATCCGTATTCGTCAGGAGAGGAACTGCGTTCTGCGCATTCTGGCGCAAGCCCTCGAAAGCGACAAACAGGAATGTCTTATCTTTCTTAACGGGAAAACCCACTGCGCCGCCGAATTGTTGGCGGCTCAAAGTGTCCTTGATCGGCGAACCTACGGAATCGGGGTTGGCAGGATTGAACGTCGTACCCGCCGGCAACGCCTGGCTGAACGAAAATGGATTCTGGGCGTCCATGGCATCGTTGCGGAAAAATCCGTAGACCGTGCCATGCACGCTGTCGGTAGCGGACTTGGTCACTATGTTGATGGAAGCGCCCGTGGCTGATCCCAGGTCGGCCGAATAGTTGCTGCGGTTGATTTGGAATTCCTGCACCGCGTCCTGACTCACGGTCAGACGCACGCCACCGGCGTCATCTCCGGTCTCACCGCCGTCCACCGTAATGTTGTTTCCTCTGCCATTGCTTCCGTAGAAGGAAAGACCGCTTTGCGGTGTCTGTTTGACCCGAAAATCCTGGTCCCCCGCCAGCCTGGAGGAATCGGAAACGCCAGGCGCAAGCAAGGTAAAGGTAAGGTAATCGCGACGGTCAATGGGCAGGTCGGCGATGTACTCCTGGCTTATTCTGTCCGCCTGACTTCCCCTTTCGGTTTCCACCACTGGCGGCTCGCTGGTCACCTCAATTACTGTCGCCACCTGCGACGGCTTCATGCGGAAGTCCGAAACCACCGTCTGCCCCACGGCGACGGGGACGCTTTTGCGAAGCTCGGTCGCAAAACCCGGCAGCGCCGCACTCACTTCATAGGTAGACGGGGATAGTCCTGCTACCCGGTACTGACCCGCGCCATCGGTCACGACCGTGCGCTTCAGCCCAGTCTGCGTGTCCACTACATTGACGGTAACCTTGGGCAAAACAGCCCCCGCGGAGTCGGTCACAGTTCCGGTAATATCTCCCGACGAGCCGACGCCTTGCGCCTGGGCCAGACTGGTTGCCAGCAGCAAGCACACAAAAGCACATGCCAGTGACTTCATAGGATTCTCCTTACCGATCTGTGAGGACATCGCCCAATTGGTTCCGAGTATTCCCGATACGGGTCAACCCCCGAAGCCCGCCAGGTGCCGCGCCAACCTCAAAGCCGTCAATGCTGATCGAGTGCCTGTTTCTCGATCAAGAATTCAAACCGTGTCCAACAAAACTACAGATTGTGAGAGTCAGTATCACATAATAGTCGCTAACGTCAAGAAGGAAACGCCCAACATCCAAAGCCGAGGCAGGATAACTCGCAGGTCTGGATCGGCTCCAATAGTTTCTATATTTTCAAGGGAAGAGCGGGTTGGTGGTCTTGGATTGTCAGGCCGCCAGCCCGTTTTAGCTGGGGGTTAGGACGATCCGGCCGGAGACTTGGCCTTTGCGCAATTGATCCAGCGCCTCGTTGGCTTGGGCAAGCGGGCGCGCAACCACCTGGCAGCGTACCTTTCCCGCGGCAGCCATGGCCACCACTTCTCGTAAATCTTGCCGCGTTCCGACCGCGGATGCCCGGATCCTGACCTCTCCACCAGCCATTAAAATCGGCGGAAAACAGATGTTCTCCGCGGGCAGGCCCACAACAAGAAGAGTGCCGGTCGGCCGCAGGCAAGAAAAAGCCATATCGTAAGCCGCCTTTGCGGCGGAGGTCACAAGTGCCGCATGGACTCCGCCTTTGCGGCGCAACTGCTTAACCACATCGCTTGTGGCAGCAAGCGCGCTAACGGCGCCAAAAGATCGCGCTAGTTCAAGCTTCTCCTCGGAAATATCGATCGCGGTCACCTCCGCGCCAAAAGCCCGTCCGATCTGCACTGCAAGGTGTCCCAGGCCACCGATACCGAAAACCGCCAGGCGTTGGCCGGCGACGATTCCGGCGCTATTCAGTGCACGATAAACGGTGACTCCAGCGCAAAAAAGCGGGGCAGCTTCGACTGCGGAAAGACGATCTGGAATTTTCAGCGTGTGGGTTGCCGGCGCCTTCACAAATTCGGCATAGCCGCCGTCCACGGTGACGCCTGTTATCTTCTGCCGGCTGCACAGGTTTTCGTTTCCTTCGCGGCAGAATTCGCACTCACCGCAGGTCCAGTGAACCCATGGCACGCCGACGCGGTCGCCGATTTGTAAATCGTGCACCGCTCCGCCCTTCTCCACCACATGTCCGGCAATTTCGTGGCCGAGAATTAGCGGCCGCTTCACGATTCCCGCCAGCTGCGGCCAATCCCCATCAGCTACGTGCAAGTCGGAGTGGCAAGCTCCACAGGCTTCCACGTGGATCAAAACTTCATCCGCTTCGGGATGAGGCCGTGCGACTTCCTCGATCGAGAGCTGTTTCATAAAATCGTGAAGGATGGCGGCTTTCATTTACCTTCGCCTCGAAGAAATTAGGAAAAGCTGAGGGGGCGGGGACCAATCACGGCTTAACGCCGCGCAGAAAAAACTCCACGGCGCTATCCACGCGCTCGGTCAGCTTATGGGGTCCTGTGAGGTCGACGGTCCACTGACGGACCACGGTGTGGTAGAGGGCCTCCATGAATTCGGCGAGATGGACGATCGGAAACGCGCTCGTGATTTCGCCGCGTTTCTGGCCCTGTGTCAGAATTTCCCGAAGCCTGCTAACCGCGACTCCCTCGACTCCGCGCACTTCCGGAGAACGCACCGGATCCATCGCTCCCGACAGCACAACCGCTTTCCACAACGGCCGATCCGCTTCCGCTTCGAGCGCCATGGCGTGATATAGCCGATGCAGGCGCTCGGAGGTGTCTGCCTTGGTGGAGAGTTCGGATTTGAGACGCTCCGCTATGCATTCGAAACCGCGCCTGCCCACATCCCGCAGAACCGCATCCTTGCTGGGGAAATACCGGAAGAAAGTCGGCTGGCTGATTTCGAGAATTTTGACGATGTCATCGACCCGGGTTTTCTCGTAGCCTTGTTTGCGGAACAACCGGATCGCGGTCTCGATGATTTGCTGGCGCAGCCGCGCCTTCTTGCGTTCACGAAGCCCGGGGAATTCCTGCATCTGCGCCGGCGCATTTCGCTTTATCAATTTCCTGCGCTTCGGACCTCTCTTTGGTGGCGCGACCTCAACACGAGCCATAATCCTATTCTTCTCCTGAATTGAGTTGCAGGACGTGCTATCGGTCTGGTGCCTGGGGCAACGTGATCGATTGTAACAATTCGAGCTTCGATTGACGCTTCCCTAAACTCTGGGTGAAGATTGACTCAACCCCGCCCGGTTCTTCAAGTTGACGTTAGTCACTCATATCTGATATAGACTAACACAATTTGTGACGCGAATCTTTGGAGCATTACCATGTCAGCATCGCGCCGCAGACTTGCTTCTGCAATAGCCATCCTTCGAGCCTGAGGAAGATGATGACAACTGCCACAGCAACTCCTCTTCAAGTAAAAGGCGGTGCGTTCCTTATCGAAGAGCGTGCGCCCAACGAAGTTTTCACGGCTGAAGATTTGAACGAAGAACACCTCGCGATTGCCCGCACGGTCGACGAGTTCTGGACCAATGACGTGGAACCTCATCTCGAGGCGATCCGTCAGCAGAAGCCCGGAGTCGCTCTCAACGTGCTGCGCAAATCAGCCGAACTGGGGCTCGCCGCGATAGCCATCCCAGAAAGATTCGATGGAATGGAAATGGACCTGCCTTCGGTCATGATCGCGGGTGAGCATATGGCGAAGGACACTTCTTACGGATCCTGGTACTCAGCTCATACCGGGATCGGCACGCTGCCCGTTCTTTTCTTTGGCAACGAAGAACAGAAGCGGAAATATCTTCCCAAGCTGGCGAAAGTTGAGCTGCTGGCCGCCTACGCTCTAACCGAACCGCTGGCCGGCTCCGATGCTCTTGCCGTGCGTACTCGTGCCGACCTCAGTCCGGACGGCAAATACTACGCCCTGAACGGACAGAAGATGTGGATCACCAACGGAGGTGCGGCCGACCTTTTTACTGTATTCGCTAAAGTTGGAGGCGAGAAATTTACCGCGTTCCTCGTGGAACGCAGCTTTCCCGGTGTGACCAGCGGCGCCGAGGAACACAAGATGGGTATCAAGGGCAGCTCGACCACGGCTGTGTATTTCGACAATGTCCAGGTTCCGGTTGAGAACGTGCTCGGCGAAATTGGGCGCGGGCACATCATTGCCTTCAACATCCTGAATATCGGACGGCTGAAACTCGGCCCTGCAGCCGTGGGTGCGGCAAAGAATGTGCTTGCCATCTGCCTGAAGTATGCCAAGGAACGAAAAGCATTCGGTTCGGCAATCGCGGAGTTCGGCGCCATCCAGCACAAGCTGGCCGAGATGGCGATTCGTACGTTCGCGGTGGAATCGATGGTGTGGCGCGTGGTGGGACTCATCGAGAGCCAATTGGCGCAGTCCACCCACGACCAGCACGCTGATTCACAACGCGAACTCAAGGCCGTCGAGGAGTACGCCGCGGAATGCTCGATGATTAAGGTCTATGCCTCCGAAATGCTGGACTACGTTGTCGATGAAGGCGTGCAGATCCACGGCGGCTATGGCTACCATCAAGATTACGCGGTGGAACGAGCTTACCGTGATTCACGAATCAATCGGATCTTCGAGGGTACCAACGAGATCAACCGGCTCCTGATAACCGGAATGCTGCTGAAACGCGCTGCCCGTGGGCAATTGGCGCTTATCCCGGCCGTTCAGGCGGTACTCAGCGGGACGGTCCGAGAGGCAACGGGCTCCGCGGGCACAGATGAAGAAGCGCGGCTTGTGCACTGCGCGAAGAAGATTGCGCTGTTCACGATCGGGATTGCGTATCAAAGACATGGCGCGGAGTTGGAAAAACAGCAGGAGGTCCTGATGACCATTTCCGACATCGCCATGGAGGTCTTCGCCATGGAGTCGAGCCTGCTTCGAAGTTGCAAGCTCGCAGCATCGGGCAAAGGGACGAATGCTGCCGACATATGCGCCGTGTTTTTGCGCGAAGCCATGGATCGAGTAGAAGTCTCATCTCGAAATGTCATCGGTACCTGTTCGGACAGTAATGCCCTGCGAGAGAATATGGCAGCTCTACGCGGCTTTGCTAACTACGATCCACTCGATGCGATCGTACTGCGGCGACACATTGCCAGCCGCCTGTTAGCCGCTCGGTGTTACACGGTCTGACAGTCACGTGCCCTCCGCGCGAAGAGGTGTTTCTTCCGAGAGGGTTCTGGAGCATACGTGGAGAGCGCCCGCGGAAAACGCCAGCAAAGACTCCGGCGCCTCAAATATTTGAGCGGCCACGAAAATCGCCCAAACAAGAAGGCTAAGATCGCAAATGGCTACCGATAATCGAGTAAACCGCCAATGGCGGCTTAAATCGCGGCCTACTGGGCTGATCAAAACTGACAACTTCGATCTCGTGTCCGAACCGATACCAGAGCTGGGGGAAGCACAGCTCCTGATTCGCAATGTATATCTCTCGCTGGATCCAGCGATGCGTGGGTGGCTGATTGACCGTCCGTCCTACGTTCCGCCCGTGCAGATTGGTGAAATCATGCGCGGATTGGCGGTCGGAATGGTGGAGAAATCAAATCATCCAAAATTTGCTGCAGGTGACAGAGTACAAGGGATGTTCGGCTGGCAAGAGTATCTACTCTCCAATGGTGAAGGTGTGACGAAGTTGCCGGAAAGCCAACTACCGTTTTCGGCTTATCTGGGGCTGTTTGGATTGGCAGGGTTAACTTCCTACGCTGGACTTTTGGAAGTTGGACAGCCCAAGAGTGGCGAAACTCTACTTATCTCCGGCGCGGCAGGTTCGGTCGGCTCACTCGTCGGCCAGATCGGCAAGATTAAGGGACTCCGTGTAGTCGGCATCGCCGGAACTGACGAGAAGTGCAATTGGCTGCTAGAGGAACTCGCTTTCGACGCGGCTCTGAACTATAAACAGGCCAACTACAAGAGACAGCTAAAGGCTGCGTGTCCGAATGGAGTGGATATTTATTTCGAGAATGTTGGGGGAGAAATCCTGGAAACGGCACTCTACCTCATGAACACCTTTGGCCGCGTGGTGGTTTGCGGGCTGATCTCGCTGTACAACGCCACGGAATCCGTCCCAGGACCGAACAACTTCGCGTTGGTGATCAGCAAGCGGCTAAGGATTCAGGGTTTCATCGCAACTGACTACTCTTCGAAAGTAAAGGAGATGGTGAGCAACTTTACTCAGTGGCATAGCTCAGGCCAGCTGAAGTATCGAGTGGATATCGTCCGGGGTCTCGAGACTGCACCGGCGGCGATCAACAAATTATTCGATGGTTCTAACAATGGCAAACTAATGGTTGAAGTCTCGGATCCTCCCAGCGCAACGTAGCAACACCTGCCTGCCCCTACGATCAGGACTGGACCAACTACCAACGGGAAATTGCTTTGCGGCACACGACCTTGAAAAAAACAAGGTCGACGGGGTTCGGTCGACGCCGTACGTGCCGGTGCGCGATGTAATCGCATTTATCGCGGTCATGAACGAGACCATCAAGCCGTATCTTGCCGCAAAAGGAAATTCCGCCGAAGAGGTCGAAAAAATGCATCGGGCATGGCGCAAGTCGATTCAGATACAGCTAGCGCTTTAGAGCGCCCCCGTAAGACGAACCGATCACCACTCGTTCGGTGGCCTGCCTGGTATCGGTGTATGAGCGGCCGCTGGTCTTCAAGTCCACCGACGAGCCGGTCAAGTACGAAGAACCGACTCGGCAGTACCGGTTCGAAGGCTTCAAGGCGGGGCGCACAACTGGAGCGACGATTCACGTACCCGCGATTGATTTCACCTTCAAGACCGATCCGCTGGAGAGTTCCAGCTGCAATTTCGCGGTGATGGGCGTCGAGGTGAACGGCAATTACTACTAAGCCGCGAAAGGCAGACGCTTAATCGGAATAGTCAGGACCGTGAAGAAGTGTTTCACATCCTCGGTTCTGGACATATCGTCGGCCACAAGAAAGGAATCCATCGCGCTACAACTCCGGGGGCTGCAGATCAACTTCGACGTCCCGAAACGGGCTTCGAGACCATCAGCCTTTGACTGAACGACCATACTGATCGCGGCGTAGGAGGCCGCCAGTATGGCACATCGGAAGAACTCGAAACGCTCCAAGGCAAGAACAATGCTTCGACTAGCCGACTTGGAACAGTCGAAGAATGCGGTTCTTCACTCGCTCGGCGCAGCCAGTTCGCAAGAATCCACTAGTGTCCGGCTAAAGGTCGAAGAGAATCAGTTGGTTGACGTTTTCGGCGAAATCGGCACCCGCTTCGAGGGCCTGAAGGGCGCATAAAATGGGCGTTTTCTCGAAAAGCGTGACGCTTAGAATCTGTAGGGTTTGGTAAAGACTGGCCTCCAGGCCCAACCGCTTGCGTACGATCGCCACCAGCACATAAACCGACACCGCGATCCAGATCTGAGTCTTCACCGCATTTTCGCTGGTCCCGTAGAAGGCCTTGATGCGCAGGTGCTGCTTGATCCACTTGAAGAATAGTTCAACTTGCCAGCGGCACTTGTAGATTTGCGCGATGGTAAGTGCGGGGAGCACAAAGTTGTTGGTTAGGAATTTCAGCCGCTTGTTGGTCTCCACGTCGAAGTAACTCACGCGCCGCAGTGCATCCGGATACGCCGATGCCGATTCGAAGGATGTCAGAATGACGGTCTGATCCGAGCGCACGCCCGTGTTCTTGTCCACTGGATGCGAGTAGCGTCTTTGGATAAGCACGTTCGACTTGTACCCGCCAGTGTGCGCCAGGTTGCAGCCGCAGACGCTGCCCAACGCTCCGCCCAGCGCTTCATCAACGGACCCGGGTACACTTGCGGCAGCCCCCGGCCTTGGTAACGCGGCTCGAAGGCGGATGAGCCTCTCGGAAGCGCTGCTGAATTCAGAGACTGTCGTCGGCAAGCCGGAGAGCGCCGGGATAAACCGGCATGTTGTAGGGGATGAAAGAGCCCTACAGGAAAGGAAGCAGCGAATCCATCCTGGCCCCGAGTCTAGCAGGCGACACCGCGAGGTGTCGTTTGAAGCGTAGACAGGGGTATCGGTGGGCCGGGCTATTGAGCTTCGAAAAGCCGATGGAACAGGATGCCGACTCCGTTCCGGTAGGGAGGAAGGCAACACGGCAACCACGTGAATCGCGAGTGGACTGTCGGTCCTGCGTAGTCTAAGAACCCGCGCACGCTGAGAAACAACATGCACGAGAACCGGGAGATCTCCTGTACGTCTTGGTCGAAAGAACAAGACCGGTCCGCGAAGGCCATAAACCGAACGGCGGACATGAACGTACAGGAGAAGTCGGACTGTGCCGTAGTACCCGTGAACCAGTCGAACAAAGAAGAGCGATCTTCGGCGGAGACTGGGGAGGGAAGGGCACAGACTGAGGAGAACATCATTCAATCACGCATGCGCCCGACACAGAGCGGGAAGCGTATGTCCCAGGGATTGGACGGTGTGCGGCAAGCGGCAAGAAAGAGGAAGCAGGAACGGTTCACCGCTTTGCTCCACCATCTGAGCGTCGGATTACTGCGCGATAGCTTCTACGCACTCAAGCGTCAGGCTTCTCCCGGAGTCGATGGCGTGACGTGGCAGGAGTATGAGACCGGATTGGAAGATCGGCTCGTTGATCTGCACAGTCGGGTGCATCATGGAGCGTATCGAGCCCAACCCTCACGACGAGTCTATATTCCGAAGGCTGACGGGCGACAACGTCCGTTAGGCATCGCGGCACTGGAGGACAAAATCGTTCAACAGGCCGTGGTGACGATTCTCAACCAGATCTATGAGATCGACTTCAAAGGCTTTTCGTACGGGTTTCGACCCGGTCGCAGCCCGCATCAAGCGCTGGACGCGCTGACGGCGGGCATCCAATGGAAACGAGTGAACTGGGTGCTCGATGCGGACATTCGTGGCTTCTTTGACAACGTGGGCCACGAGTGGACCACGAAGTTCATCGAGCATCGCGTGGCCGATCGCCGAATACTTCGCCTGATCCAGAAATGGCTGAAGGCGGGAGTTTCGGAAGATGGTCAGTGGTCGGAGACGGAGGTAGGAACGCCGCAGGGAGCAGTGGTTTCGCCGTTGCTCGCCAACGTGTACCTGCATTACGTTTTCGATCTATGGGTCGAGGTCTGGCGCAAGAAAATGGCGAGGGGCGATGTGATCGTCGTCCGCTACGCCGATGATCTTGTGCTCGGCTTTCAACATCGAACAGAGGCTGAGCGATTCCTTCGGGAGTTCCGGGAACGATTGGCCAAGTTCGGTTTGGAGTTACACGCGGACAAGACACGACTGATCGAATTCGGGCGGTTCGCCGCTCGAAACCGGAAGCAGCGTGGCGAGGGAAAACCTGAGACCTTCACATTCCTGGGTTTCACTCACTTCTGTGGGCAGCGGATCAGCGACAAGGCCTTCATCGTCTGGCGGATTACGGCGAAGAAGCGAATGGTCGCGAAACTCAAAGCCATCAAGGCCGAGCTTCAACGCCGGAAGCATCATCGTACGACCGCGGTCGGTGCATGGCTTCGCCAGGTTGTGCTGGGCTACTACCAATACCATGCCGTTCCGGGGAACTCGACTCAGTTGCGCATCTTTCAACGTCGCGTTTGCTGGTTGTGGCGGAGCGTCCTTGTCCGTCGCAGCCAGCGGGCACAGGTGCGGTGGGATCGTCTCTCCCCTCTGTTGACCCGGTGGATTCCCCAACCCCGCACTCTGCATCCCTATCCTGATGCACGCTTCGCCGCCAGCCATCCACGGTAAGAGCCGTATGCGTAAACGCGCTTGTCCGGATCTGTGCGGGGGGCGATCAGCAATGGTCGTCCCTACCGCGACAGTTATCCACAAACGGGCTTCGGGGAGATCAATGGCGATCTCCGCGAAGCCGACTTCTGGCTCCGAATGATTTCTGGTTAGTTCGTGATTCGGGATAAATTCAGAAAGGCTGTGTGAGACTCGCGTAGAAATCACTTCTCCCATAGCGTTACCGATTCTAAATCGCCAGTGGCCTGATGTTTTCGACTAGGCAGTCTGCGTTTTGCAACTGCTTCATTTCTTGTTGAGTTCAGCGATCATGTCTGTCATGTAGCTCCCACTATAGCCTGCGTCCCGGGCGTATAGCGCTGATTTCCAGATATAGTCCCGCCCCTTTTCCACTTCTCCCTGTTTCAAGTAGTAGCGCCCGAGAATAAGGCAGGCATCGATCTTCGCTCCTTCATCGATAAACCCTGGCTGGTCCGCCAATAGCTGGAAATACTTCATGGCGTTCACCCGATCCCCGATGGCTTCGTAGTACTTCCCGATGAAGTAGAGTGCTTCGGGACGCCTCTCGGAAGCGACATCGAAAGAGCGAATCAAACGATCGGCTGCAGGATGAAGCTCACGGGTATCGATGCGTGAGAGTAGAACCATGAGGGGTATATCCGCGCTGTCGAATGATTGCGGATGTACTTCAAACAGCAACATGGTGAGTTGCTCCGGCTTTGCGGTCGTCTCATGCAGCGCGGTTCGCATGTAGTTGCGAACGAGTGCCTGGGTGTAAAGTTCTTCGTAACAAATAGGGTCCAGCGGTTTGTCTGGAGTTAAGAAGTCCTTCCGTATGACGTCGGATCGTCTGCCAACCGGAAGCTAGTCAGAAACGGGCTTCGAGGAGCGAGACATGAGCGGCACTCAGGAGCACCACACTTCTCCGAAGCCGACTTGCGGAGGCCTATCAGTGCTGAGTGAGCGCATTGGCGATTTGGCGTCAACTGACAATCTCTGCTCAACTGCCGAAACGGCGACAACACAACCGACGCCAACCGAAACACTGAAACTGACTTCGGGTGGTCCTGTGAAACATCGCCGTTCGGGATATAATCCCACCCACCAATGCAACTGGTTGCGGGCTCCCGGCTGAGTTCCTATGAGATCATCGCGCCGCTGGGTGCGGGCGGAATGGGCGAAGTGTATCGCGCCCGCGACGCCGCGTTGAAACGGGACGTGGCCATCAAGGTGCTCCCCGAGGACTCGTCGCGGGACCCGGAGCGTTTGCAGCGATTCGAAGTGGAGGCGCCGGCCACCGCCGCTCTGAACCATCCGAATATTGTTTCGATTTTCCACGTTGGTCAGCACGATGGGTGTCCTTACATCGTGACCGAGTTGCTGCAGGGCGAAACTCTGCGGGATCGCCTGCGTCGTGGTCCGATGCGTCCGCGCGAGGCCTGCGATTGCGGTGTGGACGTTGCGCGTGGATTAGCCGCCGCTCACGACGCCGGCGTTGTGCATCGTGACCTCAAGCCGGAAAACCTCTTCCTGACGAAGGACGGACGCCTCAAGATCCTGGACTTCGGCCTGGCCAAACTCACCAAGCCCGAACCGGCTGGCGCCGAAGCCGCCACCGCCACCCTCCCGCAACAAACCGAGTCCGGCCAGGTGTTCGGTACCGTTGGCTACATGGCGCCGGAGCAGGTGCGGGGGCACGCCGCCGACCCCCGCTGCGATATCTTTGCTTTCGGCGTGGTCTTCTACGAGATGCTCACCGGCAAGCGCGCCTTCCGCAAGGCCACCTCCGCCGAAACGCTGAGCGCGATCCTGAATGAAGATCCGCCCCCGCTGGCGCAGCTTGTGCAGGATCTTCCTCCCGCGCTGCCAAAGAAGCCGCGCTAGTCTTTGCACAATGTGAACGCCTGCTGGACAGTTCTCCTGTCTTCGTTGAGAACCTGCGGCAGATAGGTTTTGCCCACTGCCTGGCCCCACTGCACGAGCAGATCCTCGAGCTCGCGGTGCAGCCGGACTCATGGGACGAGCGGACCAGGGCCCGCCTGATCTCTGAACTCTTTGCCGGCCTAAAAGGGATTCCAGCCGAAGATGCGCGTGTGGAGGAAATCGTGCAGGTCTCAAATGTTGTGGTGCCCTGCTTCCTTCTCGAACTGGGACGCCGAAGACACCACATTGAGATCGAATTTCCTCACGATCCCTGCGATTCCGCTGCGCGCTTTGGGCTCCGCGCCGGGCCGTCCTGTCCGGTCTATTCCATCAACAGCGAGCAGCTACTCCGGCTAGTCGCCGAGGCCGGCGAGGAACTGGTCGGCCTTTTTTCTGTGTGCCGAGCATGATCGACAGCTTGGAGGTGGAAGTCCTCTTCACAACCTGATGGAGGTGAAGTGATAGCGAAGCGCAAGGGCGTCGTCGTGAGGCGGGGTCTGAAAGAAGCGTGGAGCAAAGGCGCGAGCCGATGAACAAGAACCGGATGATGAGGCCTACGGTGCGGAGCGAGCGGGCATATGATCGCGAAGCTCATATCCATCAAGCGTATTGGTGGTAAATCCGGCGGTTGTGCGTCGAAGGCGGTCGAGCTTACCTCGGGAGGTCTGTGGCTGGTCACGGCATCGTGACTGAGGGTGGAGCGATCCATCCTGACCGGGCCGCAGAAGTCAGCAGCGGGCGTAGTAATCACGCGAGTGGTGAAGGCCCAAACGGTATCCCGGAAACGGGAGTAATGGGAGTGGCGAGTAAGCGGCGGGAGTCATGAGCGACAGGCGGCAGAAGAACCAGCTAGAGCTGGCCTTTCCGGCAGAGAGTAGGAGTGAAGCTCCGAGGGCAGCCGAGGAAGGGACCGAATCGCTGAGGGCACAACGCCAGAACGAAAGCCCGGCTATTACCGAACGACTGATGGAAGAAGTCTGCGAGCGGGAGAACTGCTTGCGGGCGTGGCGGAGAGTCAAAGCCAATCGAGGTGCAGCGGGAGTGGATGGCATGACCATTCGCCAGTTCCCGAAGTACCTGAAGCAACACTGGCCAGCGATTCGCGAACAACTGTTAACAGGCAGATACAAACCGCAACCGGTGAGGCGGGTGGAAATCCCCAAGCCGGACGGAGGAGTGCGCCAGTTGGGCATTCCGACGGTATTGGATCGGTTGATCCAGCAAGCGGTATTGCAGGTGCTGCAGAGCAGATGGGACGCGACGTTTTCAGAACACAGCTACGGATTCCGGCCGAAGCGGTCGGCGCACCAGGCGGTAGCCCAGGCGCAAGAGCACATCGCGGCAGGCAGTCGGTGGGTGGTGGATCTCGACTTGGAAAAGTTCTTTGATCGAGTGAATCGCCATCGGCTGCTGAAATGCGGTGGGCGGACGCATTGGGGACGCACGAGTGCTCCGGTTGATCGGGGGATATCTGCGGAGTGGAGTGTTGGAGAACGGGCTGGTGAGTCCGACGGAGGAGGGAACGCCGCAGGGCGGGCCGCGGTCTCCGCTGTTGTCGAACCTCGTACTCGACGAACTGGACCGGGAGTTGGAGAAGCGTGGGCACCGCTTCGTGCGCTATGCGGACGATTGCAACATCTACGTCGGCAGCGCGGCAGCGGGACGGCGGGTGATGGCAAGTATCACCCGGTTCGTACACACGAAACTCAAACTCAAGGTGAATGCAGAGAAGAGCGCGGTGGCGCGACCGCAGGCGAGAAAGTTCCTAGGCTTCAGCTTTACCAGCGGGGCGGTGCCCAAACGCCGCATCGCGGGGAAAGCACTGTTGCGCTTTCAGCGACAGGTGCGGGAACTGACGCGACGGACCCGAGGAGTGCATGAGCGGCAACTGAAGGAACTCGCGGCCTATCTCCGTGGATGGCAGAGCTACTTTGGTTTCTGCGAAACCCCTACGGTGTTGGAGAAGCTGACCCGGTGGTTGCGGCGGCGTTTGCGAGCGGCGTTTTGGAAACAGTGGAAACGTGGTTCCACGCGTTATGCCGAACTGCGGCGCCGAGGGGTCGGGCGCGATCTGGCGGCGTCTACTGCCGGCAGTTCGCTCGGCCCCTGGCACTTGGGGAACAGCCCGGCTCTGGCGATTGCCTTGCCCAACGAGATCTTTGCCTCGCTGGGGCTTCCGTCGTTGGCCGTTCGCACGTAGCTCAACCCGCCGAACCGCCGTATGCGGACCCGCATGTACGGTGGTGTGGCAGGGGCGGACGGGCGACCGTCCCCCCTATGCCGATTTCGGCGACCAGCGAAGCCGTGAAAACATTGAGGCGCAGCTGGCTTTCACAGGCGCAACGACCGATTCCTAAACACGGCCGTGCGGTTCATCTTCTTCTTCCAACTGTTTTCCTTTGACTGGATCCCCGACACTCTCAGATTGCCGCGCGAGTGATTGACGCTGGAAGTCGCTGGAGATGCGAAATCCCGGCCCGACAAAGGTCGATCAGCACAATCACTCGCGGGACAATCTGACGGCAAAGAGCGAGCTTCTCTAGTTTTTGCAGATGTCCCTAGATCGGAGGTAGAGAAATGCCCAAGAGCATAAACAAAGTCATCCTCGTTGGGAACGTTGGCAAAGATCCTGAGGTTAGGTATTCACAGAGCGGCACTCCGGTCGCCAACTTCAGCCTCGCCACCAACGAAAGGTTCAAAGATCGCGGCGGTGAGTGGCAGGACCGGACGGAGTGGCACAACATCGTGGCCTGGCAGCGTCTGGCAGAGATCGTTGGGGAGTACGTTGCCAAGGGCTCCAAGGTGTACGTCGAAGGCAAGCTCCAGACCACAAGCTGGGAGGATCGGCAGAGCGGGGCGAGGAAATACCGCACTGAAATCGTCGCCCGCGAGCTGCTGCTGCTCGGCCCGCGGGGAAACGGCGGCGGCGACCATCAGGATCCAACTCACGACGAGAATAATGAGGACCAGCCTTCCCACGCTGGCTCTGGCTCCGGTGAAATTGTGGACGACGATATTCCATTCTGAAACGCTTGGCAGCTTCCTGCACATTCTTACGAAGGGAGAGCTGTCATGAGCCCAGCCAACGGACACGCTAATGACTCAGCAAATATCCCCACCACCGCGGTGCAGCAGTTTGCTCCACCGGCTAGCGATACCAACATCCTCACTGCGCATGCGCCGAACGTAGCAAAGATCACGGAATTGATCGCTAGTCTGGAAGTACCTTTCCATCCTTCGGTGATCGAATGGCGGGTCACGAACACCAGCAAAGGTGGATCCCCGCGTGGCCAGGTTGTGCCCTACGCCGACCAGCGAGCCTACACAGATCGTCTCAATACGCTTGTTACTCCAGCGGGCTGGACACGCAGGTACACAATTCACACTAGCGCGAATTTTGAGCGGAGTAAGGATCAGAAGATCGTCGCGAAAGTGCTGGTCACTTGTGAACTGACCATCTTCGGTTTGGGTTCGCATTCGGCCACGGGAGAAGAGTGGGCCGACGACGATAATGCCGCCACGGCTGCGGAAGCGCAATCTTTCAAAAGGGCCTGTTCCTGTTTTGGCCTCGGGCGGTATCTGTATTACTTCACTGGGACGTGGGTCGATCTGGACGAGCGCAAACGGCCTAAGACTGTACCGAAACTGGACGGCTGGGCAACGCCTGAAGGATGGCGCCGTGGTCTTCGGCCCCACGCGGAGGAGGATTCGAAGCCGGCCGAGCGAACAGCTGCTGGAACCGACGGACTTGGCAATAGCCATCGCAACGGCAACGGTGCGAGCGACCAAGGCGGCAGCCTCGTTCGCGAGATCGAGCAGATGGAACGAGCGCTGGGGAAGCGCATGTATCGCGGTTTGTTGAAGACCCTAGCGAGAGTGTGGAATCCGAAGGATATTCAGGACCAAGCGCTCCAACAGAAGGTGCTGGCACACATGCAAGCCGCTGAACGGGGCTTCCGGCGACTGGATGCGGCGCTAGACAGAGTCGGGCCGGAAGCGCTGACCCAAATACTCCGCTCTCTGAAGTTGCAGTTACTTGACCGGGTGGACAACCTTCAAACCTTGCGTGAGATCGTGCTTGCGCTCGAAACAACCGCACGCGGAGAAGTCGTGAAACAGTAGACCCTTTCCGGGAAGGAAACATCACCAGTCCGCGCCTAATCCACGCAGGTCACCGGGAAAACATCAAACCGGGCTGGACAGTTCTCGGATGACAGCGGCCGCCGCTCTTACCGCTTTCTCGCCCTCGTCATACTCGGGATCGTAGGCCGTGATGGCTGCGGCGGCTAGGGTGCAACGTTCCCGCACTAATCTGACGATCCCAAGCAACTCCGTCAACGTCAGCCCGCTCGAGGGGGCGAAATGGTTGACGCGCGCTTCGGAGGGATCGAGCACATCGAGATCGATGTGAAGATATGCACGTTCTGTCTGTGCCTGGATTCTCGCCCACAGCGGCTCCAGCGCGGCATTCAAGCCATGGTTCCGGATGCGTTGCACATCCACTAACTGAACGGAGGAACTGTCGAGCAGCGCACGTTCATCGACGTCTAGGTCGCGTGTGCCTACTATGGCCGCCTGCCTCTCGGGGACTGGCCGAAAGCCGGGGACGGTGGCTGCCAGTTTGCCCCAGCACCTGCCCACGGCTGTGACGAGCGCCATGCCATCAAGAAAGCCGCTGATCGTGGTCTCGGGAGTGTTGAAATCCCCGTGGGCGTCCAGCCAGATGATCGACGGTACGGGAGCACCGAGTCCCGGCGAGCGTGCCCACACAACTGATGCAATTGCCGGCTAGTACCAACGGAAAAGCTCCGCGGCTCGCTACGTCACAAACCTTTTCCGCGAGTTGACGCGCGACGGCAAAAGAGGTGCCGATTTCGAGTGCGAAGCCATCATGCACTTCCACCTCACTGACTTCGGTTAACGGGAAATGCTCGGACTTTGAGATGACGCACAATGTGCCCGGGGCCCAGCCCCATGCGGTAGTTCTTATGTCCGGAGTCGTACGGCACCTGGATGATTTGTGTGTGCATAGGATGCGTCTGGACAGATGACAGTTCATGATAAATGACTCTTGGAAGGACTCGGACTTCCGCTGTGCCGGTGTGGAACCCGAAAGACTTTGTTAAAAGGACAATCTCATGGAAAACAAACCATCAAACCTTCAGCAAGCGCTTCCACCCGAACAAGCCGCAGCTAAGGCAGCCATCCTCGCCGAATGTGACCGATTAACGGAAGCGGGAATCACGTTTGTGGCCGTGCACTTCGACGGCTCAGGCGATGAAGGCGTGAACGAAGACATCAAGTGCTACGCCACTGAGGATTACGCTTATGAAGAAAGCGAAGCCAAAGCCACCAACTTCTCGCACATGCAGGAACACTTTGAGACGCTTGTCCCCTGCGGATATGAGGACGGCTGTTGAGGCTTTGGCGACGTGATCTTGAACGTGAAGACCCGCAAGATCACGGTTGAACGCAACGATCGCTTCGAAGACTACACAACCTCGAGCTACGAGGTCTAGCCATGGCCCACCCATTCAAGCATGCAGAGAGCAGTGCCCGGACATTCGGCGGCAAGGCCGAGGACTATCTTGCAATCCACAACTGGTTAGCACTTATCTGGACAGTTTTGCCACTTCCACCTTTTCCATGAGGAAGGGGAACTGTGTTAGTGAGCCCATAGGGCGCTGTCACGGGTTGTGGGGCGAGGCGGAGGCCGGAGCGGAGCGAGGGCCGGAGTCTCGCCCCACAACCCGACCAGGAACCCCACAGCGAGGGTTTCGTGGTTTCGGGAGGTCAATGGTTTGCCTCAGGCGAAGGTGAAGTCAGCGGTCTTTCCAATGTCCTCCCGACTATACTCAGTGGTCGTGTTCCCACGCACTTGGTTCTCCTGCGCTGGAAAGTCGCCGAGGGCGGACGTAATGAGATTCCGTGCAGAGCTTATTTGTTTGCTGGCCGTGTTCGCTGCTATCTGCTTTGCGCAATCCCCAAGCGAACTGGAAGAACTGGTGGCTCCACAGCAACTCGAGGTCTCCTCCGACGGAATGCGAGTTTGGTACAAACTCGGTCAGAACTGGTGGGAGGTCGATACCGCTCAGAATGGTTCGCCAAAGCATGTGGACGACCGCCGGAGCGTGGACGCAGATAAACTGCCTCAGGTACGAGGAACGCCCCGCCTATCAAGCGCACGCAGGTCCCCAGACGGGAAACGGGTAGCCTATCTCGATGCTGAAAAGCAGTATGGCCCTCTGTTGTTGTTCTGTCTGTGCGCCGATCAACACGGGAATAGCAAGCCACTGCGCGTGTCGCGGATGCCCATTCTTGCGTACCAGTGGGCGCGGGATTCCAAATCAATGTGGGTGATCGCCGCGAATGGTGCCGACGAACCCGTAGGGCGTCTGTACCTCGACGGACGTTTCGAGCAAGTGAGCCAGGGGGCCGCAATGCGCCGACTCGGCGGTCTGGCGGCCGGCAATGACGTAATCGCATGGGTGCAGAGCGATGGGTCTCACTACGGGACGATATGGGTCCGCGATCGAGCCGGAGACTCTCGCATACTTGTGGACCCGAATCCACAAGCAACTAAATGGAGTCTAGGGTGGACGCAGGAGGTGATTCGGTGGAAGAACGGGCATGGAGAGGAGTTGCAAGGGATTCTCGCCAGGCCAGCGGGCAGCCGGCGTTTACCGCTGCTCGTCGATCCATACTCAAGCTGGCGCAACTGTTTCTTGAATATCCCGGTTCTAGGGAACTACGCGTTTACAAAGGCAGGCTTTGCGGTTTTCTTTCCGGATCATCGCGCGCCGTTTACCTTTCCGGAAATGGCCTTTGGCGAGGATTATGTCGGCGCCTCGAAGAACCGCGATCCGGTCGACGTCCTGACCGATGATGTTATGACCGGAATCGCCGAACTTGTCCAGCGTGGGATCGCGGACCCGAAACAATTGTTCCTTTACAGTTCGAGCAATGGTGCCAGTGCCATCGATCAACTCCTCACCCAAACGCGGGCATTCCGCGCGGCGGTTTCTTATGGAGGCGTATCCAACTGGCTCGGGTATTATCAGAGGCGCCACTCTCTGGGAGACGAAACAATTCCTGGTTTTCTGGGCGGCAGGAAACCGGACGACTCTCTCGAACTCTATCGACGCATCTCGCCTCTATTCCACGTGGACGAAATCGCGACTCCACTGTTGCTGGTAATCGGGGAGAAGGACACTCGATACAACGACACCATGCAATTTTACGAAGCGCTACGCAAACTCGGTCGACCGGTCACTCTGGTTGTCTACCCAGGTGAGGGGCACGAGATCTCCAGCGCTGCGCTTGCTGAACAACACGTGCGGAAGGCCCTTGAGTTTTTCCGGTCTACGGAGCCACGGTGACGCGCCCATCCCACGCGCTGTACCCGGGAGACAGACCTTCTTACTGCCGGATTGATCGCCCTTCTAGTCTCCGCGAGAAGCAGCTATCTCCAAAGTCAAAGACTCGCCGAGATCAGCAAGTACACTTTCAATGCGTCGGGCGATCCCGCAATGCCGTTCGACCTCACGAGGCCACTGCCGCTGTCGTGCATCCTCGGCCAACTTCAGTTCGAGACCGTGTCGTTCTCGCAGCCGAGGTGCGTACGCTGGCGTCGTGACAAATTTCGCGCAACTCAGATAAAGGTCGCATTCGCATGGCCCTTCCGATGGCAGTCTGAGGCAATGTCCGAGTTCCAACTCAGTCTTGAAAAAGTTCGATCGCAGCCAATCGACCGACGAAGGGCTCAGCTGACCTGCACGGATTGCTTCTGCACCCGGCCCTGCGATTGCCGCACCTGGGCCAAGCACGGACTGGTAGTCACGCAACACCTCCGCATCACTAATGCGGGCGTACACCATCGACATATGGGGGCTCTGATGACCCAGCACACTCATGATGGTGTGGAGCTTTGCACCACGTTCTGCTAGCTGCGTTCCCACCGTATGTCGAAACCGGTGCGCCGAAACCGTCGGTCGACCCTGTCCATCGACAAGGCCAGCCTGTCGGCAGGCGGCTGCCAGTGAGTACTGGAACAAATAGTCTGCGGAAATGCGTACACCGCGCCGAAAGAACAGGAAGCGAACTCGGTCTCCTGTCCTGTCATCGATAACCGGCCGTTCAGGGCAACCGCTACGCAGTGCGATCACCGTTCTCAATGCCTCTGCCGCTTCTTCGTGCAGCGGGACCATTCTTTCCTTCATCGTCTTCCCTGGCGGGATGCGCAATCGGGGCGTACCGTCAGGATAGCGATCCAAACAATCGAGAGGCAGCCTTGTTATCTCGCCGCGTCGTGCTCCCGACCAACGTGCGGTCAGTAACGCTGCTCGCTGGTAGAGACAAGGGAGCGTCTTGACTGCATCCATCAGGCGAGCAAGTTCGCCGGCCGGAATGAATCGCGGCACTCGTTGAGGCAGCCGCGGTAAATCGTGAACGTCCAGCACCGGGCGCGTCGGAAAGTCCTCCCATCCCCACGCAGCTCCATCGGAGAGGAAACGCGCGACCGTACCGGCTCGTGCACGTCGACTGGTAATCGATACTGGTCGGCCAGTCCGCGGACGTGCCTCTGTGGTCATTTCCTGGAGGAAGGAGGTCATGTGTGCCGGTGTGACTTCGCCGAAGTTGGCGATTCCTGGAAACTTCGTCGCAAGATGTTCAATGAAGCGACGTAGCGATACGGCAGCATGGGAAACGGTTGCCTTGGCAAGAACGCTGCTCTTTGCGTCCAGCCATCGATCCACCAGTTCCTGCATATCTGGGCGAGGCGATGGCAGTGGTCGCCGCTTGCTTGGAATCATTCGCGGTGCTTCTATGGGGTGCCCTCTGTAATGCAAAATGAGCTGAAGTCTACGGATGCTGTTGGACGAGTATCGGGTGTATTTATCTTTAAAACTCTCGGTCGGTCCGTGAAACCGAGCAAGATCAGCGCCAGCGCCATACTGCTTCGTGGCCGCAAGAACCTCTTCTAGATGGCCAGCGCGTAGCGAGGACGGTGCGCGGATACCGGTGTGCAGTGCGATACGAGGCACCACCCAGAGAAGTGATGCTGTGGCAAACTGAGGATAATAACCTAGCTGCGTGCTGTGCGCACTCAGATCTGGGATGCCGAAATCGATGCCGAGCGGATCTGCAACGTCGCGCACGCGCAGATAGCTAATCGACAGAAGAAACCCATAATCGAGCCGCAAACGGTCGGTCAGCGATAGGTAGAAAAGGTAAGAACGTGCCCGATAGGAAATCGGATGCCTTGCTGTCTTCTGCGTTTCGCCGTAAAGGCGACCGACGCGGACTTCAAGAGGTTCGGTCAACCAGTCTTCGGGATCAGGCCATCGTTCTATGAACTCTCGCCGCCACCGGCGACGCATCCTCCGAAACTCCGGTGTGACCTCCAGCTTATTTAAGAACGCTGCATATTCCTGCTCGCTGCAATGTTCAGTCGGCCCGATCGGATGCACGTTGGTTGCTGCTAAGGCTCGACCGCCGTTCACGACTGCTTGCCCGAGGGTGTATCAGTGGTCAGACCCAGGGCGTGCCGGTACTCTGCGACGACCGCGGCGTCGGACACGCGCGTGTAGATGCGAGTGGACTCGGGCGAGGCGTGACCGAGTCGTCGCTGTAACGTCAACTCACGCATTCCTGCCTCCCACATTCGCGTTGCATGTGTGTGGCGCAACGCGTGCGGCGTCATCCATGGTTCCCTGATGCCCGCTCGTTCACAAGCACGTGCGAAGAGACGCACTAGCGCGGCATAGGACAGCGGCTCGTTGCGGCGGGTTCCTTTTCCACCCTCCAAAAATACGATGGGGGTAGCCGCGTCAGGTGGACGCTCGTTCATGACGTATGCGTTCAACATGGCAAGCGTCGCGCCGTCATGAAGATCAACCAGCCGTTCAGTCCGAGACTTTGATCGCACCCCTCTGGGATGATCGTCGCGGCAGCGGATAGCAACCCGCCGTCGACCATAAGCAATATCTGTCATGTGCAATCCCAATGCCTCGCCCGGGCGCAGGCCCGCATTCAGCATCAGCTGTACCAGCGCATTATCACGACGGCTTTTTAGCGCGCCCAAGAGTGCGTCGATCTGTTCATCGCTCATTGGGCGCGGCAGCCGTCGGATCGTCTTCGCGCGAATCGTGCGGGTCATGGGCCTCCAGCGCGAAACGCCGTCTAAGAATGGACGATGCCGGTCAGTGATGCGCAAGGTACCGCGATCTTCGACCTTCGTCATTGGATTGGGTCCCTCGACTTGATCGCTCAGGGCGCCCCAATCGTAGAAGCACGATACGGCCACGAGGATGCGATTTACGGTTGCGGCAGAAAGGGTTGCCGAAACCGGCGCCCCACGAGATGCAACAACTGCTATGTCCCTCCTCGCTCCGCGCCGTTTAGCCGGCAGCGCACGTAGGTGAACCAGGAAATCGATCGCCTGCGCCGCCGAGAGATGCTCCCATCGCAGCTGCGCAATGGAAAGAAACGTCCACAGATGGGCTAGATCGTAGGCGTAGGCGAGAACGGTGTTCGGCGAGGATCCACGCGCCGCAATGTATTTTAGGAACTGCGAGACGGCTGCCACAGGTTGGCCTTCGGCATCAAGGAGTTCGATGCCGGACGGCTCAAGCGCTTTGCGTTTCACAGTGAACATGGGGATCACAATCTTAACGGCCAAGACGCTGTTCAGTCATATCAGAGGCGTCAAACCCTCTTGTCCACATAATCGACGAATCAAAGTCCTTTTTCACAGACTTCCGCCACCGTGCACTCCGCCATCACTCTGAAGGCATTTTCTTAGCTGAACGCATCTTTGGTGTCACCATCGTCAACAGCGACGGAGAGCGGGTCCCGGTGCGTTACGTCGGAGAGCAACACGTGAAGGAAGACTTGGGACGGATACCTACCGTCCAAGACTGGCTCTCACAAATCAGCCCCCAGCGCCGGATGTATGGTCAACGCTTCGAGGGCGTCGCCTCTAAACCTTAGCCCGCTGGCGTCCGGTCCAGCTCCGTGTTGCCTTCCGAGCAACCAATTTGCTTTGGTTTGTTACTCGCTCTTTGTTGGTTCCCCCCAGTTAGGAAAAACGGAGGTGCCTGTGAACACTTGCATCTCCGCAGTCCAACATCTGCGTCCACTTCGGGGCGGCGCGCAATCTCACCTGCTCAAGGCGTCTGACGATGCCTGCTACGTCACGAAATTCCAAAACAATCCCCAACACATCCGAGTGCTTGCGAACGAGATGCTAGCGACCAACTTGGGACTGGCGCTCGGGTTGCCGATGCCACGGGTAGAGGTGATTGAAGTCTCCGATTGGCTCATCGAACACACAGTGGGACTCCGAATCGAGTTGGGTGGTTCCAAGATACCGTGCCGGAGCGGCAAGCAACTGGGATCGTTGTGCGTGGGCTGCGAGAGTCCCGGTATGACACTCGACTACCTGCCTCACGAGTTGCTCCAAAGAGTCGTGAATATTGGTGACTTCGCTCGGGTCCTAGTGCTGGATAAGTGGATGTGCAACAGCGATGGGAGGCAGGCGATCTTCTCTCCTAAGACCCAGCGAAGCCAGCGCCACCACGCTACCTTCATCGATCAGGGGTGCTGTTTCAATGCCAGCGAGTGGAGTTTCTCGGACTGTCCGCTCCGAGGTGTCTTCGCGAACAATTGTGTGTACGAGGGCATTGCAGGATGGGAGGCATTCGAGCCGGTACTGACCAGGGCAGAAGAGATGGATTCGGACACAATCTGGCGATGTGCTTCCGAGATTCCGGAAGAGTGGTACGAAGGAGATCGAGACGGTCTGAATCGGTTGGTGGAGGCGCTGCACCATCGCCGTAGAGCCATTCGGAAGTTAATCACCGAATTTCGCAGTTCTAGCCGCAATCCGTTTCCCAATTGGAGAGATTCTCCGGTCGCTGTTGACCTGCCCGGAGCGAAATGGGACGAAAGTCTTCCCATTGGGTAGGATAGGAAAGCTCATGGATCTCTATATCATCGCGGGACCGAACGGCGTGGGCAAGACCACATTCGCACGTAAGTTTCTTCCCAAATACGCCGACTGCCAGAACTTCATCAATGCTGACCTGATTGCCCAGGGAATGTCTCCCTTTTCCCCTGAAGCCGCGGCTGTGCGCGCTGGTAGGCTGGTGCTCAGCGAAATCAAGTTTTTTGGACAGCGGCGTGTTGCGTTCGCTTTCGAGACTACGCTCTCGGGACGGAGCTACTTGAGGTTGATTCAGCAGCTCAAGACGCAGGGGTACAAAGTCCATTTTTTCTTTCTTTGGGTGAAGAGTGTCGATATGGCGTTGTCCGGGTTAAAGACCGAGTGTTGAAGGGCGGACATGATGTGCCCGAACTGGTGGTCCGTCGCCGCTTCGGGCGCTCGATCAAGAACTTCTTCGCTGAGTATCGCCCGTTGGCTGATTCCTGGTATCTATTTGATAATTCAGGGAAGACACCTGCTGTAATTGCGTTTGAGAGAGGCCGAAAGCTTCGTATAATAAATGGTAAGCATTACGAGGCGCTGGTAGCGCGCTACGGTGAAAAATGAAGAGAGCTTCCAAAAGTGTTCTTCGACTGCCACTAGAAAAACGTGCTGAGATGGCATTCAAAGAAGCTGTTGAAGAGGTCATCGATGAACATGCTCGTCTGGGATTGCCGCTCCACATTTGGCGCAACGGCAAGGTGGTAGCGTTGTCCGCCCAGGAAGTGCGCGACCATGCTGAACTGACTCAGGGTAAATGACAGCAACGATCCTCATTCTGTACGGTTCCTCAATGTTGATAGACGCCACGCCGTAACCCCCCACCGACCTTTTCCCATGATCCGTTGATTGCATTGCGAAAGTGTGCGCTCTCACCCGTTGAGGAGGTTGTCCATGCGACCTCATGGTCAAACGAAGCTAGTGTGCTGTCCCGGAAATACGTTCACATAGTCGCTGGACTTTAGTGAAGATCGAGTCCGCCGTTGCCGTCCAGACGAAGGGCCGGGCGTTTTGGTTGTCATTCTCCACGAATTGATCGATCTTAGTCACCAGTTCCTTCACACCGCGAAAAGTTCCGCGCCGGATGGCTCGTTGGGTGATCCGGTTGAACCAGATCTCCACCTGATTGAGCCAGGAGGCGTAGGTCGGAGTGAAGTGCACATGAAAGCGGGGCCGCGCCGCGAGTCAGCGCTTCACCCGCGGATGCTTGTGGGTCGCGTAATTGTCCACGATCACGTGCACGTCTAAGTCTGGCGGCACGTTCTTGTCGATCTGCCGCAGGAAGTCCAGATATTCTTGATGCCGATGACGTCGCCGACACTGCGTGAGCACCGTGCCCTTGGCCGTGTCCAGCGCCGCGAACAAGGTCGTGGTCCCATGTCGCCGGTAATCGTGGGTCACGCCTTCGACGTAGCCCAAGCCGATGGGCAGCATGGGCTGGGTGCGTTCGAGCGCCTGAATCTGGCTCTTCTCGTCCACACACAGCACGACCGCGTTCTCCGGGGGATTCAAGTACAGTCCCACGATGTCACGCACTTTCTCCACGAAAAACGGATCGGTCGAGAGCTTGAAGTGGCGCTGCCGGTGCGGCTCCAGGCCGAACGCCCGCCAGATGCGGTGCACCGTCGATTTCGAAAGCCGGGTCTGGCCTGCGATCTGCCGCACACTCCAGTGCGTGCCCCCTTTCGGTTTCGTCTCCAGCGTCTTGCGCACTAACTGGGCCACCCGTTCATCGCTGATCGGTCGGGGACGGCCTGGGCGCAACTCGTCATGCAGCCCCGACACACCCTGCTCCACGAAGCGTCGCCGCCATTTGCCCACGGTCGCGTTGGTCAGTCCCAATTGCCGGGCAATTTGTTGGTTCATCTTTCCCGCCGCGCTCAGCAAAACGATCCGCGCCCGAGTCACCAGTCCCGCCGGAAGCGAACGGGAACTGGCCATGCTTTCCAGTTGTGCACGCTGTTCCGAACTCAACACCAACGCCGCTTTCGGCCGTCCCACCGCCATAGGCACCTCCATTGTGCATCAGAGACGCCTGTCTTCCTTGCAATACTAATGCCACTTACTTATGGGACAGCACACTAGTGTCCTGAGTCTAATGTTCGTTTACAAAAGCGAGCGACAGAGTCGAGGATTTGGTCGGCGGACTTGGTCCAGACAAAGGGTTTGGGGTTCGAGTTGTGGTGCTCGATGAAGTGGCGGATGGCGTTCTCCAACTGCAGCGTGCTGCGGTGAACGCCGCGTCGGATCTGTTTTTCGGTCAACTCGGCGAACCAGCGCTCGACCAGGTTCAGCCAGGAGGCCGAAGTCGGAGTGAAGTGCAGGTGGAAGCGGGGACGTTGGGCGAGCCAGCGGCGGATCAACTGGGTTTTGTGGGTGCCGTAGTTGTCCAGAATGAGGTGAATGTCCAGCTCTGGGGGCACGTTCTGCTCGATGGTGTCGAGAAATCTGCGGAACTCGCGGGAACGATGCCGACGATGCAACTGGCCCAGCACATGGCCACTGGCCACGTTGAAAGCCGCGAACAAGCTGGTGGTGCCATGCCGTTTGTAGTCGTGAGTGCGGCGTTCGATTTGACCGGGGCGCATGGGCAGCAACGGCGCGGTGCGGTCCAGCGCCTGAATCTGGCTCTTCTCGTCCACGCACAGCACCAGGGCGCGGTCGGGCGGGTTGAGGTAGAGGCCCACGATGTCGCGGACTTTGTCGATGAACAGCGGGTCGCGGCTCAGCTTAAAGGCCTGGCTGCGGTGGGGCTGGAGCGAAAAGGCGCGCCAGATGCGGCTGATGCTGCTCTGACTCAGTCCGGTCGCTTGCGCCAGCGAGCGTGTGGACCAGTGCGTGGCAGCTTGCGGTTGGCTTTCCAAGGTGCGCGCCAGCACGCGTTCCACCGCGACGTCGCTCAAGCGGCGCGGCGTGCCCGGACGGGGTTCATCGAGCAGCCCGTCGAGGCGGAGAAGGACAAAACGCTGTCGCCACTTGCCCCCCGTGGCCAGCGCAACATGCACTCGGCGAGCCACCTCGGTGTTGCTCCGGCCCTCGGCGCAGAGCAACACGATGCGGGCGCGCAACGCCAACGCCTGCGCGGTCTTGGGACGGCGAGCCCACTCCAACAACCGCTGTTGTTCGGTAGGGACAAGAGTCAGGGGCGAGAGCGGGCGACCGAGTGCCATGCAGTTCCTCCTGCTTATATCAGATGCAGGAAGAGTCGTTAGTTATTCAACGAATATTAGACTCAGTACACTAGCGAACGGCAAACAAACAGCAATCTCGTCCCCCCACCAGGCGAAGGGAAACAGGAAGACACGCCGGCAGGCTATAAACGCCCACTGGAGGCCAATGTCGATTCAGCCGTCGGGCAACCCTATCTCGTCTACGAGGGATCGGTTCTCGACACGGTTCTCATGAATCGTCTCGACGGGGACGCCGTGGGACCGGTCAAAGTCCTTGTCTCAAATCCGTTGTACTCGCACGATCACCAACACGTCATCATTCCCGAAGGAACGGTTGTTTTGGGCGAAGCAAAGAAAATTGGAGCGGCAGGCTTTGGCCAACAACGCCGGATGGCGGTGATTTTTCACCGCCTTATTATGCCGGATGGCTACTCCGTCGATCTCGACCAGTTCCAAGGTCTGGATCAGATCGGAGAGGAAGGGCTGAAAAATAAAGTCAACAACCACTACCTCCAAATCTTCGGTGCCTCGATAGCTTTGGGTGTGATTGCCGGGGCGGGCGAGATCACGCAGGGTGGCGGCACCATCACGACGAGCGGTTCCCAGGCATTCACGAATGGGGCGGCCGGCAGTGTTTCGCAGTCTGCCACCACGATCCTTGATCGTTTCATACAGATACCGCCCACCATCACAATTCGAGAGGGCCACCGCGTGAAAGTGTATTTCACGCAGGACTTGCTTCTTCCTGCGTACTCGAACCACACTATTCCGCAAACGTTCTAAGGAGGCTTTCCAATGCGAATAGTTGCCCTCTCCCTATTACTCCTGTCGATTTTGTCCATCGCCGCCTGTGAGAGCAAAGCGGCAAAGGTGAAGAAGTTGCAGGACCAGTACAACACCGAATACCGTCGTCCAAAGATATTCACCATCGACCCGCACTCCAACTTGCGCTAAGCTGAGGCAGCCATCCGTGTCGCCTCACACAAAGGAGGATTGATGAGGCGCACGAGTCATCAGCACGGTAGCCTGAAACTGGCGGATCGCAGGAAAGGAAAGGTTTGGGAGTTCCGAGGGAGAGAAGTTCAAATCGACGGTTCGGTTTGTCGAAAGAACATCGTCGTCGGGACTCTGGAGGAATTTCCAACCGAATCAGCAGCACAGTCCGCTGTCGATGCAATCCGTCTAACGATCAACCGACAAACCCCGCAACAACTGCTCAAGAACGTGAGTGTCGAGACCCTCGTCAAGCACTACCAGGAGCACGAACTGCCGGACATTTTTTCGAAGCAGAAGCCGGCGACTGGAAGCTCAGACGAGCATCACAAGTCCTACTCCACGCAGTATGCCTACGACATTTACTTGAAAAAGTGGGTTCTTCCACGCTGGCGGTCATACCGTCTTTCCGAGGTAAAAGCGGTGGATGTCGAAGCGTGGTTGAAAACAATGCCTCTGGCACGTGGGAGCAGGGCCAAAATCAGGAATCTGATGAGCGCCTTGTTTTCTCATGCGATCCGATGGGAGTGGACGGAACGAAACCCGATCAAGAGCGTACGTCAAAGTGCGAAGCGTATGAGGACGCGCGATGTCCTGACGCCCGAAGAAATCATGGCACTGCTCAAAGAGCTGCCAGAACCTCTTCGAACGGCAGCAGAACTGGACGCTTTCACCGGTCTGCGCCGTGGAGAACTGATCGGCTTGCAATGGGAGGATGTGGACTTCGAAAACCTCGTAATCCATGTTCGCCGTTCAGTCGTGATGACGGTCCAGGGCGCGCCCAAGACGGAAGCTTCCGCAAAGGATGTGCCGCTCGACGCTGCTTTGGCAGAGTCGCTGCTCAAGCTGCGACTGGTTGGTCCGTACAATCGCGAAACAGACTGGGTGTTTGCCTCGCCGACGATGAAAGGCAAGCAACCGCTCTGGCCAGAAACCCTCTGGCGACGATACGGGCGACCGGCTGTGAAGGCGGCGAAGATCCAGAAGCGGGTCGGTTTCCACACCTTCCGGCACACGTACACAACTTTGCTCACTCAGAACAACGAGGAGGTGAAGGTCGTACAGGAGCTCCTACGTCATGCGAACAGTCGCATTACGCTGGATCTTTACGCTCAGGCGGGTATGCCGAACAAGCGGCTGGCACAAAGCAAACTGGTTCGGATGGTGCTCAACAAGGGGGAAGCACTGGCCTAATTGGACCAAATTGGACCATGACACAAATTGCCAATTCCTTGCAAGTGCTTGAAAGAATTGGCGGGGACGACGGGACTCGAACCCGCGGCCTCTGCCGTGACAGTCTAGGCATACACGTAGTATCAGCGACTTACGTTCTCAACGGGGGCTGCCAAGTCGCTGAAAGGGACTATAGGAACCGTTCGTTGTGGGTAAATCTGTGGGTAAGAATTGTCGCGTCGCAACGATTTTGAGCTTGGGAACTTACGAGCGAAAAGACGCGCCACTGACCCTTCAAATGTATCCAAAATACCCAAGCTCACGGCGAGCCTCGAAGGCTGCCGCTGATCCAGTGCCCCGTCGCGTTTATGCGGGATGGGAACTAAGCTGTAACGGGCGCTCCCTGCTATGCTGTTGCCCTGATGAGACCTTCTCGCTTGGCATTGGCAATAATCGCGGTCGTGGCGGCTATTCTGCTGTTTCCGTTTAAGCAAACCATCGCACCCGAGTGGACGATCTACACTCTGGGCGCGGATCGGCATCCACTTGCAAACATCACAGTTCGGGAAGTGTGGCAACAATACAGCCTTGAGAATGAGGGACACGAGGAGGATCGCCTAACGGATTCAAGCGGTCGCGTGCAGTTCCCACGTCGTAATCTCCGTTCGAGTATAAGCCAGCGGCTAGTTGGGTGCTTCAAGCAAGTGATGATGACTGGCGTTCACGCCAGTTGTGGTGCGAAATCCTACTTGGTCGCTTTCGGCAAGGGCGTTGACACCATGGATTGGGCGGACTTTAGCCAAGAACAGGGAACGACCATGCCGTGGCAGCACTCCACTCTGGTTTTGAAACACTGACCCAGCCGATGAGCGGGCGCACTGAGAGATTGGAACTTCCGACCTCATCCCTCAAATGCACCCAACATCCCCAAGTTCACTCAGGCAGCAAGGAACTATTCCCCCCCTCACTCTGGTCTAATTAGGTATGCCTTGCAATCGCTACACGAAAATCGCCTTTCGTTTGACTGCGGTTGTCATCGTCCTACTGGCGTGTATTTCCGTGCTTTTCTTCGTTGAGCAGCGGCGAACACACGCAGAAGTCGGCGCGGTTCTCTCCGCTTACCTCTCCGACGAGGTGCTGCACAATGCCCACGACTGGGGTTCGGGACGCGGCATTCAGATCATCTTGCAGCGCGAGGCACAGCAGCCGGGAACGTGGAGATGGCGATGGAGTCTGCTATTTGACCGACGAGTTCGATTCCCCCAAGCGTCGTTAGTGACCCGAACTAGCTTCGTCGTGAGCAATGCACTTGCGTCAGATATTCGGGCGGAACTGCATCTGCCGAGAGGAGTGGATTCGGTTGTTCTGAGCCGCAGGGAATTGGAGCAGAGCCAATCGAGCGACTTTCAACAACGTTACCCAAACAACTTAGGATACATTGCCGTTTCTCAACCCGGTTTCAATTTCAATAAGACTGAAGCGATCTTGTACGTTGACCATTTCTGCGGGTTGTGCGGCGGCGGAGGTTATATCCTGATGCGAAAGGTGAATGGCGTCTGGCGCGTTCTCGACCAGCACAGCACGTGGGTGTCGTAGTTTCTGGAGGACAAGATTACACACTGATGAGCAAAAGCTCTCCAGCTTTCTGCTCGGCGATGCTTACGCATACTTGAACTTGAAATCTAGGCAAGTCAGCAGACAGCTTCTTCGATGGCTTCTAGAAACTCGTGCGGGGGAAGGTACCGATGCTCCTCGATATAGTGGACGATCAACACCGGAGCGGCGAAAGTAATTCCGCCACGAGAGACTCTAATCTCCCCATTGCTGCTGCGTGAAGCCAGCCACTTTCCGTAAGGACTGTTCGAGTCCAAAACAAGATGATGAGGTGGAAGCGTTACTTTAGGAAGATTGGGTTCAGGACACAATTCGCAGACATGCTTCCCGCGATAAAGCTCGACGGGCTTGGTAGCCAGCAGCCGCATCTTCTCGATTAGAGCAGGAGCAACCGTGCCTTGCGGATACGCATGCGTGCCGTCAAGCCAGCCAACGTGAACCACGCCGGGGTGAGAGTGATGACCGTATGCGTAAGGGGAAAGATCGGGAAAATAGGTCACAATATAGATTTACTACGTGCTTCGATGACTCACAACCATTCGGACGTACGCCCGTCGGCTGCCGCCACAGAGTTCAGGCGTTTGCGCGCAGCTTGGTGCCGTCGCAGCGCAACAGGTGGCGGCGGAACGAGTTGTACAGGCAGTTCGACCTGACGCTGCGGTCGCCCCCTGTGAAAAGCTCCCACAGGCGTTTGTCGGCGCGATACCGCCGCTCAAGGCTGTCGAACCAGTGGCACAAGTGTGCCGGGTCGGCATCTGGGTGCGCCCACTTCTGTGTAGCCTTAGCATCCCATTCGGCGAACTCCCCCTCGGCTGCCACTAGTTCTTCGCATGCCTCGGCGAATTGCATCTCGCGGAGCGTCTGCTCGTCGGAGATGCGCGGCTTGCCGTTGACCATCTCGACCTTCGTTGCCTTGATCTCTTCGAACAGGGTCACTACCTTCGCGTCGGCTTCGTCTTCCGTCATTCGATCTCCTCCTCACACATCGACTTCACTATCTCATCAGGTGTCATCGTCTCGAACCGCTGCGGCTCCAAGGGTCGTGCTGCGCACAGCGGATCGACTCTGCGGAAAGCCTTGTCGGTTTCGTCGGCGACGCCCATCACCTTGTGAAGCTCCCACATCAACGGCGCAGTAAAGACGGTCAGCCCACATTTTCCCTGTGCCTGCAAGGGGCACTGGCTGTGAATGGAGATCAACTCGGCTAGAAGCTGAGGATTCAAGCGCCTCGGCTTGCGCACCGGGACTTTCCTGAATGGCACAACTTTACCCACGATAGGCTCTCCAGAAAGCGAGAAGCAGCGGGCTGTAGGTTGAGACCGGGAAGAACTGCACGGTGAGCGGCGAACGGGGAATAAAGAAGACGACGAAAAGCTCGGCGGCATAGCTGAGGAACAGAGCGCCGAACATCCAGAGGGTTCCCCGGATGGACGTGCGGAGCAGCCCGCCGTGCGCCTCTCGCCATGCTAGGACGTGCGCCTTGCCTCTCCAGAAGCGGCTCCCGCCAAGCTGGACTATGAACACGACCCAGACGGCGCAAGTCCAAGGCCCCAGCCAGAACACCAACTGACCGCCCACGGGATCGCCGCATAGGGGAAATGCCAAGATCGGAAGGATCGCCGAGGCGGTCAGCAGGAAGACCAAGATGAGGAAGTCCACCAGCAGGTGCCTGAGCAGCGTCTTGATCACAGGGTCTCCTTTGTTGCGGATCGCTTTACGATTCGATGCGCCGACGTTTTGCTGATCCCCAGTTCTTTGGCGATTGCGGCGAGGCTCTTCCCAGCAGCGTGCAGCTTGAGAACTTTGTCTTTGTCACACGACAGTCGTGGACGACCACCAAATCGCCCGAGCGCTCTTGCTTTTTCAAGTCCGGCAATCGTCGTTAGGCTCAGCCTCTCACGCTCCTGTCGCGCCAGACATGCGAGGATCGAGATAACTCCGTCACGAAAAGGCCCGAGGCTATCCAGATACGGCTCGGTAAGAGAGCGGTAGGCGACCCCATAGGACGTGAGCCGTTGCAAGTGTTGGAGAGTTTCAAGCGCACCTTCTCGTGAGAGTCGCGATAGTGACCAGAATAAAAGGAGGTCAAACTCGCGTTTTGAGGCAGCGATGAACATCTTCCTGAACTGCTCTCGGTCGCTGGTTTTACCGCTGATGTTGTCGCTGAATGCATAAACGATTGTCCAACCGTCCTGCTTCGCAGCGAAGTCCCTTAACTGGCGTTGCTGATTTTCGACGTCCTGTCCTCTGTCCTTCGTGGAGACTCGCGAGTAGAGGGCGATTTTCATGATCTCATTCTAATACGTATGTACGTAACTGCGTAGAGTACGGTCGTACCCAAGCGGTCGTTTTTGGGATGAGGAAAAACGTCCGGCTAAGTCGTTGATTCTTCGTCGGTGCAGGGCGTCAATTTGGATACCGTTTTAGGTACGACCCCCAACTGTCCCAAGACTGGGGGGATGCTAGATTCTGAGACGTTGGTCGCCTGCGGAGAAACGTAGATACGCATATACGCGGTATACTGCGATCCGAGAGAGAGGAAGAAGCCCATGGTGACCCAGAAGAGGCGAAGTACCGGGAGGCGCTCGGTTACGGCTCGGAAGGCAGGCGAGAAGACGGCAGAGACGCCAGTCGCCTTAACTGTCAAGGTTGAAACCTCAGCGATCACCCAAAACCGGCCAATGAGTATCACCTGAAAACCGGCCAACGAGAATAGCGTCCGGGACATTGACTCCTGCGGAGGCTTGTAGCCTCCGTGGGCATGGCCAATGTCTTGAACGAAGAGAAGAAACAGCAAGTTTTAGCTCTGGGACGGCTGGGATGGTCGCTGCGGCGCATCCAGCAAGAGACCCGCATCCGTCGCGAAACCGCCAGCCAGTACCTGAAAGCGGCTGGGATTGCCGTGCGTCTGCCCGGAGGCTGGGGGCGGCGAGCGGCAAAACCGGCCAACGAGGTGATCACCGACTTTGGCGCGGCAAAACCGGCCATCGCGGTGGTTCCCGACCCCAACCCCAACCTCGAAAACCTTTCTAATAAGGGAAAAGCAACTTCAAAACCGGCCAACGGGGTGATCCCCGACTCTGAGGTGATCACCGACCTCGGTCCATCCCAACGAGACGAAGTGGGCGCTCTCTTCCCGGCAAGAGAGCGGGGACAGGCTGTATCTCCACAGCGCAGTCCCAGCGCCAGTGCCTGCACCGCCTACCGCGAGGCCATCGAGTCGGGACTCAGCCGAGGCCGCAATGCCATGGCGATCTGGCAGGACCTGGTTTCCGAGTACGGCTTCGCCAGCAGCTACCAGAGCGTGCAGCGCTTCGCGCGCAAGCTGCGCGGCACCCAAGCGCCCGAAGCTCGTGTGGTGATCGTCACCGCTCCCGGCCAGGAAGCGCAAGTCGATTACGGTACCGGCCCCATGGTGCGCGACCCCGACACTCGCAAGTATCGACGCACCCGGCTGTTCGTGATGACGCTGGGCTGCAGTCGCAAGTCGGTTCGTCTGCTGACCTTCCGCTCCAGCGCCCGCATCTGGGCGGAGTTGCACGAGCGCGCCTTCCGCCGATTCGGCGGGGCCACCTACATCGTCGTCCTCGACAATCTGCGCGAGGGCGTGCTCGTCCCCGACCTCTACGATCCCACGCTCAATCCCCTCTACCGCGACGTGCTCGCGCACTACGGCGCAGTCGCCATGCCGTGTCGGATTCAATATCCCGATCGCAAGGGCAAAGTCGAGTCCGGCGTCGGCCACGCGCAGAGAACCCCGCTGAAAGGTTTGTGCTTCGAGAGTCTGGAAGAAGCCCAAGCCTACCTGGATCGCTGGGAAGAGCGCTGGGCCGACACGCGCATTCACGGCACCACCAAACGCCAAGTCGCGGCCATGTTCGCCGAAGAGAAACCGTTCCTGCTTCCACTGCCGGTCGAACCTTTCCGCTATTACCAGTACGGCGAACGCATCGTGCATCTGGACGGTTGCGTCGAAGTCGAAGCTGCCTACTACGGCGCACCGCCGGGCTGGATCGGGCGCATGGTCCGTGTGCAATGGGATGAGCTGTTTGTCCGCCTGCTCGATCCCAAGACCGGCCAACTGCTGCGCGAACACGTGCGCCAGAAACGCGGCTGGTATCGCATCAAGCCCGAGGACCACTCCAAGCGAACCCCGCTGCGCACTTCCCAACTGCTATGGCGAGCGGGCCGCGCCGGCGCGCACATCGGCACGCTCTGTGAGGCCATCCATCGCCAGCAGGGAGAAGTCGGTGTGCGCCGCATCCTCGGCGTCTTCTCCTTGGCCAAGAAGTACGGCGCAGCCGCCGTCGATGAAGCCTGCGCTGCCGCGCTGGAGATGGGAGTGCAGGAATACCGCTTTGTCCGCCGCTATCTGGAACGCTGTCCGCAAGCCCCACTCAGTTTGCAGCAAGTCGATCCCCTGATTCGCGAGCTGGTGCAGTATCGCGACCTTATCAATCACCGAACCAAGGAGCTGGAAGAATGAATCTCATCGAACTCGCACGTGCTCTCAAACAACTTCGCCTGGGCGGGATGGCCGCCACGCTGGAGACTCGTCTGCGTCAGGCGCAAACCGAACCGCTCGCCCCCATCGACCTGATCTCCTGCCTGGTCTCCGACGAACTGGCCCGACGTGGCGAGCGCTTGCTGGAGCGGCGGACCAAGCAAGCCCAGTTCCGCGACTCCCACAAGACTCTCGACAACTTCGACTTCGCTTTCAACAAGAAGATGAATCGCAGCCTGGTCTTCGATCTGGCCGCTGGCGCGTTTATCGCCCGCCACGAAGACGCCTTGTTTTTAGGCCCGCCCGGTACCGGCAAGAGCCACTTGGCCCAGGCCATCGGCCACGCCGCTATCCAACAGGGTTACCGCGTGCTCTACCGCGAGACCCACGCTTTGCTCGATGACTTAGCTGAAGCCACTCTGGACGGCACGCGCAAAGAACACATGGAGTTCCTGGTGACCGTGCCCTTGCTGATCATCGACGATCTGGGCATGCGCAAGCTGCCGCTCACCGCCGCCGAGGAACTGCTGGAAATCATCATGCGCCGCTACGAGCGCGCCAGCACTATGTTGACCTCCAACCGTCCGGTAGAAGACTGGGGCAAACTGCTGGGTGACGCGGCCGCCGTGAGCGCGATGCTCGACCGCTTGCTGCACCACGGCCACGTGCTCAAGTGCGGCCCGCGGAGCTGGAGAACCAAAACCGACTTGCCACCACAGGAGGCGGCAGGGTAGAACAATCTCAGTCCTGGACGGCTACTTCCGTTGGCCGCTTTTGAAGTGATCACTGAGGAGTAGCGTCTTTGGATAAGCACGTTCGACTTGGTGCGCACGACAAAGAAGGCCGAGCTGAGCGTAAAGACGTAGAGCCTCTGAAAATCGATGTAGGCTCGGTCCATCACGTAGAAGGCGCCTGCCTCCGGCATGATCTCGTCCAGGATGTTCACATCATGCACATCCCCGCTGGTGACACGGATGAACGTGGGAATGTTGCCGTGCAGGTCCAGCAGGGTGTGCATCTTGACGGCGGCCTTACGCCGGCGAAACTTCGCCCACGGAAACAGCGACAGGCACAGATCGATGGTGGTCGAATCCAGAGCATACAGACTTTGCTCCAGATCGACGCCCATCGGATCGCGGGCGTGCAGCGGGCGGGCAATGCCAATCAATACCTGCGCGAAATCGGCGAAGATCCTCCAATCATGGCATTCGTTCGCGTCGGCCAGGGTCGAGCGTGCCACCTTGCCGCGGAATCCCAGGTGGTACAGTTTGCCCTGTATTGAACGCAGACAGGCCTCGATGTCGCGCAAACTTTCCCGATAGGTCAGTTGCGCGAAGGCCATGGCCAGATATTGATCCCAGCAGGAAAATCCGCGCAGCCGGATGTCGCCCCGGTAGCGCTCGACGCAACGGCGAAACTCCCGGTCGGGAAGGAAGCTGATCAATTGCGAGAAGACGGCACGGCCCTGGTTCATGAGCCATTGTCTGCCGTCCCCGGCACCCAAACTAGCCGCTCCAACGTTCAAATCGCGGCAAGTTCAAAACAGACTCAACTCATTACCGACCCGTCACTTACTGTCGGCGCACCCTGCTTTAGCCGGACAGTAGTGGATCCCTCATCCTCGCCAGCCTCGATTATCGCGCCGACCCCCAAAGGGCCGGATCGAACGCAACCATCTTCCCCATCCTCTGCATTGAGGAGCCAGAGGCGCACCTTCACCCCGCGCTCCAGTACAAAGTTCTCAAACACATCGAAAAGCGCGTGAAGGAAACCAAACGGACCAGATCGATGCGTTTTCGCGAAGCTCCGAGCCTGCCGAAACGGCCGAAGGACCGCTGCTTCCTAAGTAACTATCCTCCGGCAGAGCCGGAGGCTTTACGGTTGCTGGCCCCTCAAAGGGGCCTGATCGCAACCGAATCAAAGTCAAAACCAAAAGCTCCACACCGCAATACAGACACTCCCTGGTCAGTCGCTTCAAACTTGGGGGGAAAGGACACTGCCGGATTTGTCAAACTTCTGCTGCCTCCCCGGCAGAGCCGGGGGGTCTCCCTTCGTACTAGAATGCGATGGAAGTTGCGACCGACACCTGTATCTTGATTAATCTCGCGGTGGTCAGTCGCCTCGATTTGCTCAGCCTGGTTCCTCCCTTCGTCTTCCACGCACCCGCCGAAGTTCTGGATGAAATCGAGGACCCAGAGCAAAAGACTGCGGCGGAGCAAGGATCGCAGCTGGGTTTCTGGATGTTGTCAAACTAGAAGACCCCAACGAGCTTGCACGATCTGGATGCTGCTTGGCCTTGCTTACGGGGCCTGGCGTACCGGCGGTTTCCGCGGAAGCTTGATCAACTTCGAAATTCCGCAGTCTTAATCGGGGTTGTATCGGGTCGGCGGACCGATGGTCCGGCTGCCGCTCACCGAGATAGTCGCGTGCTTCTCCGCGGGAATGCCGTCCATGCCCTCAGCCATCAACCGAATCGTGTAGTTGCCAGCCTTCGTGTAAGCGTGGTGCACCTGCCGACCTTGTTCGCTGGTGCCGTCGCCAAAGTCCCAGCGATAGCTCAGAGCGGGCACACCATTCCGGTCGGCACTTGCTGCGAGTCTCAAGTCTTCATCGAACTGCCCGTGGTTAGGAAGTTCCAGTTTGATTGACGGTGCTGCGGCGGGGACCGACGCATCGACGATCTTCACCATCCTCACCGAATGCGGGGGTTGTTCAAACTGAATTGCGTCCCCGCTGACCGTAACGCTTCGCTCTGGAGCGAAAACGTCCGTGAATTTATAGTTTCCGCCAGCCGCGAGCTTGAGCTCGGCGAAGGAGAGATGGTGGGCGCTTGGCTTCTCGGTCCAATTGAAGACTGCAAGCACCGACTGCCGCGCATCTTCGTGCAGCAGGAAGACGCTCGGCAGCTTGTCCTCTGCACGATAACTTAGAAGATCGACCGGAATCGCAGCGCGCCCCAGCTTCGCCATGCGTAGCAGATCAGGGTTCGTGACCAGCGCTACGCGATTAGCATCCGCGCCCAGCGTTGGAAGATCGTCGCCAATTTCGAACATTCCGCCCGATACTGCCGCTAGCGCAATGGATACTTGGGCTTCGTCCAGGGTAAGCGGAGCCTGAATTGGCCTCTCTTCAATCAGCTGTCGCGAAACTGTAAACGCGTCGGGATCGTTGATAAAGAAATCTCGGTGCATGTAATAGCGGGCGGCGATGCCGGAGGCCGCTTCCTTGCTGCGAAGAAAGGTATGTCCGGTATCCTGGGATGTGCGCCCATCGTCGACGATACCGACTGGAGTTAACATTGGGCTGCCGTCTTTGTCGAGCAGCACGGTTTCGCCAACCGCGTCACGAATGATCTGTAGTCCGGTCCGCAAATTTTCCAGCGCGGTTGTATGCGGACGATAGAAGTAGCCTTCGATCGCGGTCGTGTCCATGAAGTCGAGCTTGATGTACTTCACCTGCCATTCGCGAACTAACGTTCGGTAGGTTTGACGCAAGAACTCCTGCGCCGCTGGATTCGTGCAGTCCAGCGCGAACACTTTTTCTGACCGGACTTCTTCATCAGTAGTCACCTGAATCGGCTCGCCCTTGGCATTGTGCACCAGCCACTCTTTGTGGTTCTGGTAGATCGAACCAAACTCGCCGACCTCGAAAGGCGCAGTCCATATTCCAATGTTCAGTCCCAACTGGTTAATGCGCTGCGTAACCGGACGCATGCCATGAGGAAACTTGGTCGCGTTTGGCGTGGAATAGTCTCCGCGCGCGTAACCATAACCAAAATCGAAATGAAACCAGTCGTAGCCAAGATTCTTCAAATGTTCGGCGAGCCAGAGCGCATTAGTGAAGGTGTTGCCTTCGGTGATCTTCATGTAAAACGCGGTCCAACTCCACCATCCCAGCATGTTGCTCTCGGGGACGCGACTGTGGCGCAGTTCACGTATAACAGCTCCGTAACTTTCCAGTTGTGCGTGATAATCCGAACCGGCGGCGAACATGAGCTCTTCAGAAGAGATGCTCTCGCCATTCTCAACCGGCAGGCTCAACTCGACCAGATTTTCTTTCGGTCCTTCGCGCACGCCCGATTCCTCATCGGTCGCCATAATTTCGGTTGTGCCGGTGGAATCAACCGTGAAGCCGGAAATAGTTGGTCCAGATGAAGCCGGCTTTGTCTGCAAATGAATGATTGTCAGCAGGCGGTCCGCGCTGAGTGCGCCGAAGAAAACACTTTGTTTGCTCTGCTGGTTGTAGATCAGTTGACTGCCAACTGCAAGGTGCAGGCCATTGGGCGCTTTGCCCAGATCGTAAATTTGCATCGGCGGCCAGTCTTCACTGAAACTGTCAGACAGCACTCGACCGGAGCCCGGGGCGCCCGAAAGATCGATGATTCTGTTCCCTAAAGCATCGACACTTCGAATGCTCTGGACTTCAATAGCGCGCCCGGTGCGGTTCTTTACTTGGACTTCAAGCTCGCCATAAGGCCGGTTGTCGTACACGCGAATCATGTAAGTCAGATCTGGCCGGTCCGGCACTCCGGTGCATTCGACATTCGCTTGCTGTGCTCGCCCGAGATCGTCTTCGAAATTCGAAACAGATATTTCATGCTTTGGATAATCCGCCGATTTAACCCAGCGATGGTCCACTTCAGCCGCCACGCCCGCTCGAATGATGGGATTTTCAGGTCCTTTAGTCGCAATTGTGTAAGAGCCATCTGCTTCACTTACTCGCACCAGCAAGTTCGCATTGCGAATCTCTGTATCGGCATAGCACGCTAAAGACAGACAGAAGACCGCAACCACGGGCCAAACAATGACCCGCCAAATGCCTGCTTGCTGCGCCAATGAACGCCTGTGCAAAATGCCGCAAGACTCACGTTGGGAAATCAATCCTCTACCTCCTGACGGCAGCTGGTTTGGGCTGCGATCATATTCGATCCGGATAGAGCGAAATTGATGGATAAAACGACACAATGTACTAATGTTAACCGTCATTGTCAACAGAGTCGCTGCAGCGCGAACGTGGCGTCTCCAAGGAGGATCCCATGAAACGCATGGTTCTGTTGTTATCGGTTGTACTTGCAGTCGCTGCCGCCCGGCTGTTGCAACCAATCGCAGCAGGTTCACGAACGCCGCATTCCTCAGAATCGCCGACGACAAACGCCGAACTACAAGCGTTGGCTTCGCTTGAGCCAATCGACACGCACACTCACGTGGCCAAAGGCGACCCAAGCTTCTACGCGATGCTGGACCGCTTGCATATGCACATTGTCGACATCCTCCTGGTCGACCCTCATGATTCATATAGGAAAAGTCTGCAACCGCAGCTGCAAGACGCGTTGCAAGTTGTGCGCGATAGCAAGGGCCACGCCGCACTTTGCACCAGTTTCGACCCCTACCAATTCGGGCAGCCGGACTTCCCTGAATCCGCCATCAAAGGTTTGAACCGCGATTTTGCCGACGGCGCCGTCGCAGTGAAGATCTGGAAAAACGTCGGAATGGATCTGAAAGACAAAAACGGACACTACGTTTTGCCCGATAATCCGGCATTGAAACCGATATTCAAAGACATTCAAGCGCACAACCGCACGCTGATCGCGCATCTCGCCGAACCCGATGAGGCATGGCAGCCTCCAAATCCCAACGGCTTGGATTACTCGTACTACAAGGAAAATCCCATTTGGTATATGTACGGCAAGCCGGGTGTCCCCAGTAAGCAGCAGATATTGGACGCCCGGGACTACATCCTTGCCCGCAATCCGAAATTGCGGGTAGTCGGTGCCCACCTTGGAAGCTTGGAGGACAACCTTGGCCAACTGGCAAACGATTTCGACCGCTATCCAAACTTCGCGGTCAACACGGCAGCGCGAGTAATCCATCTCGCGGTTATGCCCAGAGACGAAGTGCGCGCGTTCATCTTGAAATACCAGGACCGCATTTTGTATGGCACCGATATGGAGTTTGCGAAAAACGAAAATCCTCAAGATGCCATTAAAGAATGGCAAGATCAGTACGCGATGGACTGGCGTTACTTTGCAACCAGCGATACGTTTGAATACTCCGGACACAAAACCCAAGGCCTGGGATTACCTGCACCTGTTCTTCGCAAGCTGTTCCACGACAATGCCGTGCACTGGATTCCGGGAGTTATTTAAAGGGTTCTGTGCAGGAAACTGTAAGAGGCCCCGATTTTAGTAGGGTTGGGCCTTATCGCTGTCAGCAGCCCGCCGCCGTCGTCGCTGTGGAAATGTGGGAACCCGCGTTTGGTGCGGGTTTCCAAGCTCGGTGGGACGGACAACAAATCTTCGGCCAAGATTCCGCCACAGGTTCGACCGAGCGTCATTTCCACAGCGAACCCGCAATTCTGCCCGTTTTGGTGCAAATGTCGTCGTTGGGGGCTGCGCAAGATCAAAATCCGCGTTTCCAGAAAGTCGCGTAGAATGCACACTTTTACAGATTGTTGTTCAGAGCCATTTAAAGTAAGTAGAGCCTGTTGATCTTTATCGAAGAGAAAACAGCCAGCAGCAGGCGGCAACCGTTCACATATGTGCAATGCGCTTGACAAAACGCGCACAAAATAACTATGGTCGCGCACCACTCGGGAATCGCCAGCTCTCAAGACGGGGAGCGCTTTTGATGTGGAGGGGATCATGAAGAAAACCACATTCACCGTCGTTCTGCTTTGGATTCTCACCACCGCTCTGGCCGCATGGGCACAAGTCGACACCGCAGCGGTCACCGGCACGGTGCGGGATTCGAGCGGAGCAGTACTCCCCAACGCCGTAGTCACGGCGACTGAAATGAACACCGGCATCAAGACCACCGCCAAGACCTCTTCTGACAGCAATTACGTGATTACTCCACTGAAAATCGGGACCTATTCAGTTTCCGAGCAGGCGACCGGGTTCCAGACGGAAACGTGTCAGAACATTGTACTTAATGTTCAGCAGAATCAGAGGCTCGACTTCCAGCTTCACGTTGGCTCGGTTACTCAAACTGCAAAAGTCACCAGCGAGGCGCCACTGCTTGAAAGTGAGACCGCCTCCTTGGGCGACGTGGTCGCCGCCCAGCGAGTGGAGGAGTTACCACTAAATGGGCGACGGTATACGGATTTGGCGGTACTGACCTCTGGCGTGGCAATGTCATAGAGGGCCCGGTGAACGGCGGCAGCACACCCACCAACGGAAACGCTGGCGGAAGCTTCGCCGTTAATGGCACGCGCGGTGATCAGAACAACTTCATCCTCGACGGCCTTGACAACAACTCCAACGATAACGGAGACGTTGCCGTACTGAGCAGCGTACACGCAATCGCGGAATTCAAGATTCAGACCTCGGATTACTCTCCCAAATTTGGGCGAAGCGGCGGCGCTGTGATCAATGCCACTACTAAATCAGGCACGAACAATTTCCACGGAGAAGCCTGGGAGTTCCTGCGCAATCAAGCGTTTGATCCGCGGGGACATTTTGAATCACCGGACTCGCCCAAAACGTCGTACAAGCAGAATCAGTTCGGAGGGACGCTGGGCGGACCTATAAGATGAAGATAAGGCGTTCTTCTTCCTCGATTATGAAGGCACGCGGATTCACCAGGCGCAGGCCGATTTCGCGAGCGTGCCGGTAGGCGGCGAAAGTACCGGAGATTTCAGCAGCATTCTTGGCCCGCAGTCGACGAGCTGTGGCCCGAACAGTGACCAGCCCTGCTTCGATGCGCTAGGCCGACCTGTCTTCCGCATAAATCTGCTTCGCAGCCAGGGACCGGCTTCAGATCGCCACGAGATTACCTGGCAAGCTCCGATGGCCGACACGTTTCACGTCCCGGAGCGATTTGGGTTGTTAGAACTGGTAAAGCCGAAGTAGCCAACGCACAAGCCGGTTGTCTCCGATTCAGAGCACATGGTTACCGCATTTGGCTGCACGCACCCGCGTACTTGTGAAGCACGGTTCGGATGTGATGCGCGATCATCTTCGACGGAAACGCCTGGAGACGCCCCGCGCGGATTGATGCGTACTCAATCGGCAAATATTGGCTGATCAGTGTTAGCGGCGGAGGAGACGCAGTGAGGTTCTCGATGAGCAGATTGATCTGCGCCTTCACTTCCGGCTCGTGCCAGTAATAGCGGCAGCGGTCGCTATAGCTGTAGAAACGAGAAATGCGGAGTTGATCCCCATCACCCTGATAGTACTCGCGCCAATAGCTCGGGTTGCGAAGCATAGTTGTTTCGAGAGCCTCGCGAACATTGGATACGCGAGCAGCCTTTCCTTGTAGCAACTCGCGCTCAATCGCCGACAGCCCGAAAACGGCTTCGCGGAAGGAGAACGTCAGCTCTGGTCCAACCTTAAGAATTACGAAGTGATCCTCAACCATCTGCTTGAGAGACGAAGCAAGTTGATAATCGGTCGAGTGCGCTTCGTATGCGAGCTGCGGAGCGACGGGCAATGCCGCACTAAGCGGTTTTGCCTTCCGACGATCGTAATCGAAGATATTGCTGTCGCCGAATTCCACTCCGGGTTGAACGACCAGTCCGATCACCCGCTCCCACGCCTCGTTAAGTCCGCGTTCGACAAAAGCTCGCTGGAATGCATAGAGAGTGGACCGAACATGTTCAGCGGTAGTTACGGATATGGATTCCTCCGTATGCGATTCGCCGCCGGGCGCGGGCACCTCAGTTCCCACGACATACAAAAGAGGTGGTGAGTTGTGCGCAAGTTCACGGTAGGAGTTCTCCGCCTTTTCGCACAATGCGGCAGCCCGAGTTGCAATCGTTCGTTCATCAAGTCCAGTTTTCGGGTCATCGGCACAAGCCATGCTAGCATCGAGATGAATCTTCTGATAACCAGCCAGCACACAAGCGCGGACAAGGCCGTGCGCCTTGTCCATGGCGAGCGCGGACGACTCATGTCGCCATGGAAATGGGCCGAGATGATCACCACCGAGCAGCACACGGTGTTCGGGAACTCCAGCGTTGCGGGCCGCGGCATGGACGAAAGCGGCAAATTCCTCAGGAATCTGTTCCGTATAGCCGCCGAACTGATTCACCTGGCTGGAAGTCGATTCGACGTGTAGAAGCGATTCGTTGTCATTTGCCTCGCGCGCTGCCGCAGCGATCACGTCCGGGTGCGCCGAGCATACAGCGTACACGCCGACGGCTTGTGACGACCGATTTTGCCGAATTATGTTCTGCAAGCGTGCTCCCGCTTGGGGGGATTCAGGTTCGTCCTTTTGCTCAGTACTCATTTTTCCTGCCCATAATGGTGACGGATTTTGTCGAAGTGCGACCTCATCGCGCGTTGCGAGGCGGGAGAAGATTACCTTCTTTCGAATGCATTCTTTTGTCGATCCAGCAACGCGGCTGAATACTTGTCAAGGTAAACGAATGTGTTCGAATGCGTACGCAGAATGGACGCAGGTGCCATTGGAGTGATCTCGTCACCGAAGCATTTCGCGACAGCCTGTGCCTTTCGGGTATCGGGAACGACGCAAATGATCTGCTTCGACCTAAGTATTTGCCGGACGGTCATCGAAATCGCGCGACGCGGGACCTCTTGCGAACTCTTGAACCAGCCTTCTCCAAGTTGCTGCTTGCGGCAAGCGTCGTCAAGCTCCACCACTGTGTAGGCTTCGTCGGTCTCAAAGTCGGCAGGCGGGTCGTTGAACGCCAGGTGCCCGCTCTCGCCGATGCCAACGAAAGCCACATCAATGGGCGCCTTGCGAATCTCGGTACTCACTTCAGCAATCACCTGTTGCAAATTTCCTTCCCCATTCAGCAAATGATAATGAACGATCCCAACTTTGTTGATCAGTCGCTCGAGCAGATACTTTCGAAAACTGGCCGGATGCGTTGCCGGAAGCCCCAAGTACTCGTCGAGATGAAACAACTCCACAAGCTTCCAATCGATCTCCGTTGCTTTAGTGAGCTCATCGAGAAATTCGAACTGCGAGGCTCCCGTAGCCGCAATAATTCGCGCATGCCCATGCTCGCGGACGGAATTGCGAATAATAGTTGCGGCTTGCGAAGCTGCTTCGTGCGCAAGCGAATACTTATCAGGGAACACTCTGAGCTTCACCCTGTTCCTCCTGGAAGCCCAACTGATTTCTTTCGTCCTCGGTAACTGAGTACCTTGCGAACGTCCTCTAACTTCAGATCCAAGTCGTGATCTTCCGTGCAGAGAGACCAACATACCACCGTATTGCGGGCCGCCCCCTAGAAATGGACGTCCTTCTCCCGCTCGCCATTGACATCGCCAAGGGGCTCGAAGCTGCTCACGCTGCCGGCGTAGTCCATCGCAACATCAAACCTGCCAACATCTTCATCACCAAGCCGGGACACGCGAAGATTCTTGACTTCGGCCTTGCCAAAGTTACACCAGTGTACATTCAGGAAGGGCGCTTGCCGCAGGGAAACGTTGAGCGCCGTCTTGAGCGTGTCGTCGAAGACCACATCGCCCGTGCTGTTGGAAAAATCAGCAAGAACGCCCTCGATTTTCTCTGTTAGCCCAGAGCGGCAAGGAAACGAGCGACAAATGTCCGAGTCAGCGCTACACTAGCACCTGCGCTGCATAGCTGCTGCGTCAACTCGGGCCATTGCGGCTGCAACGACGAATCCAGAAAAGCCGAAAGTATGCTATGAAGAAAACCGCGCTGAAGCGCAGCGTCCGCCAGAGGAGCACTCAGAAACGTGGATCATGAGAAGCAAAGGAACGGCCACCCACGCCTGATGGCGGACGAACGAAAGCAGCGCATCGTCGAACTCCTCAACCTGCAGGGCAGACTTACCGTGGAAGAGCTTGTAGAGAAGTTAGGCGTCTCCGCCGTGACCGTCCGCGCGGATTTGGACAGCCTGGCGGACGCTGGTTTGTTGATGCGCTCCCGCGGAGGCGCGCTGAAACCGGTGGGCCTTGCCGCAGAATATCCCCTTTCCCTGCGAGAGAACTTCCAAAAGCCCCAGAAGCAGCGGATCGCCAAAGCTGCGGCGGAACTAATTCGGCCTAACCAGACAATTCTGCTGGATTCGGGCAGCACAACCATGGAGATCGCGCGCCGAATTCGCGCGCTCAAACTACACCCGCTTACCGTAATCACCAATTCGTTGCAGATCGCAACGGAACTGGCGGGCGTGACCCAGATTTCGATTGTGCTGCCAGGTGGAATTCTTCGTCCGAATTCGTTCGCTATGATTGGTCCTTACACCGAACGCACCCTGCGGGAACTTAGCGCCGATCATGCATTCCTTGGAGTAGATGGCTTGGATCCGTCCTATGGGTTGTGCACAACCGACATCCTTGGGTCGCAAGTCGATGCCTTGATGATTGAAATTGCACGCGAAGTAACCATTGTTGCCGATTCCACGAAAATTGGCCGACGCGGGTTGTCAGTGATCGCCAAGATTAGTGCCATTCATCGATTGATTACTGATCGCGGCGCGGACAGACGTTTAATCGATGAGATTGAGGCTCAAGGCATAGCTGTGCAACTTGTTTAGCTGAACTCCACTGGCTCGATTACGCGAACTTCGCCCGCAGCGCGCCCCCAGCGAAATAGATCAGCATGCCCAGGATGGCGATCTCGGAAGCGCGCGCGGCCGATTGGCTTCCCATCAAGACCCCCGAGAGAAAAACCAGAAAACCAAATCCTAGTATCCAGGTCCCAATGGACGCCATGGTGAGGCCCATCTTGGTCCTCGCTACAGCTTCAGCAGCGGCGTGATCTTCAAATGCTTGGTCCAACGAATCGGTGCCAGCCGTCTTGGCGAGTCTTCTTCCCAGACTGGCGACAGGACAAATGCACAGTGCCACCGCGCCGCTGATCAACGTCACTGGAGCAACATCGAAATGAAAGACAAATCGTAGCACGGCGCCAGCGACTGCTCCTGCCAGATATCCCGTCATCGCGCCCTGCCAGGTTACTTTCCTCCACAGCAATCCGTAGACGATTGCGATCACGAATAGTGGCATGTCCAGGATGCTGATCACCGTAAGGTAGGCATCCACCGCACCGCCCAGGTAGGGAATCAAGCAGGTGATCCCGATCATCAGTAGACCGGCAACCAGCGTTGCCACCCTCACGGCAACGAGTAACTGCTGCGGCGGAGCACTCTTGTTCACAAAACGCCCGTAGATATCGTTAGTTATCAGGGTTGCGACTGCGCCAAGATTTGAGCCGATCGTCGAAAGTCCTGATGCCATAAAACCGCAAATTACTAGCCCGAGTGCGCCAGCAGGAACTAGATGCACAATGAGCGTGGGAACGGCCAGTTCACCTTTTGGCAGTCCAGGGTAAAGTACTCTGGCAGCAAGACCGGGTGTGATCCATAAGAAAGCGAAAGGGGTGATCATCAGAGCGGATATGACCATTCCCTTGGAAACAACTCGCGGATCTCGGGCAGAAAACGCCGATTGCAGCAGCCCTTGGTCCAACGATGCCCATTGCAATCCCAACAGCAAAATTGCCAGGATGAACTTCCAACTGTACTTGCCAGAGTGCGGCACGAACTGCAAATGGCCCGCCGGCAGGTGAGCCACCAGTCCGGGCCACCATCCTACTGTTTTCATCGCAATGGGGAGGACTGTCAGGACACTGACCATCACAAGCAAGAAGCCTAGATTATTCGTCAGCACAATCGACCACATCCCACCGGCGGTCGTGTAGACAATCACGATAAAAGAGAACACCACAAGCCAGAGGGCAAAAGAGTGAATGCCGGTTAGCTGTTGTGCCGCCATCACGCCGGCATAGAGCACGACGCTTATCCAGAACGTCAGGCGAAAAATCCAGAGCACTCCTACCAGGCTACGAACACCAGAGCCATAGCGCATCTCAAGAAATTCTGGGACAGTCCGAATGCGTAAACGCCGCAAGAATGGAATGACGTAAAGACCGCTGAAAACCAGGGCCATATTGCCGGTCCACGTCATCCATATGATGGAGATACCGCTTTGATATGCTGTTCCGCTCACACCAATCAAGCTGAACAGACTGATATTCGCCGTGGTCATACTGGCGGCGAGGATGAATGGAGTGAGCTGCCGGCCGGCCAGGTAGAAGTCATCCGGTGCGCCGATCCAGTTATAGAATCGGGAACCCAGCCATAAAACACCGATCAGGAAAGCAACCACGAGCGCATAATCAATCGTCTTCATGCGCGAACCGGTTCGCCTACCATCGGGGCTGCTTCGTGTGTCCTCTCTGCGAGAAACGCCTCCACTTCAGGGCAAGTGGGGAATCCCTCTATTCCCCCCAGAGCCCTTGTGGAAAGCGCGCCACAGGCGTTCCCCCACAACATGCATTTCTGTAAAACCTCACCTTGAAGATGCTGAAAAAGGAAGCCGGCGTTGAAACTGTCGCCCGCTCCGGTCGTATCTACCGGTTGGACGTTGAATGATGGTGCCGAGACGACCTGATTGCTGCGAATCACTGATACGCCGTCACTCCCACGCTTGATGACAGTCGTATGCCCGAAGTCGTCAAAGAACTTCATAGCAGCATCTAAATCTTGCGTTCTGGAAATTCGTGCAGTTTCCACTTCGTTTGGCAGGAATAGGTCCACCTCGTTCAGCAATTGCCGGATTCCGCCGTTCCACTCTTCGTGAGGATCATGATCCGGATCAAGCGAGGTGGTAAGTCCGGCAGCTTTCGCGCATTGAAACAACTCCAGACAGCCCGACTGCAATCCGGGTTGTAAGTAATAACTTGAGAGGTGAAGATGACGAGCTTGCTTGACGTAATCGAGGTCGATCTCTTGAAGAGCGAAGCTTTCACGAATCCCCGGATAACTCACCATTGCATAGTCGTGCGGGAATGACATCGACACGCAAATTCCAGTCGGCAGCTTTGAGTCTCTGACGACGCGCGACGCATCCACCCCTACACTTTTCAACGTCTCGATGAGAAAATCGCCAAGGTGATCCTTCCCAACCTTACCAACAAAGCCGGTAGCCGCCCCCAGTCGCGCGATATTGTACGCAAAAATAGCCGACGAACCACCGAGAGTGAACCTCATGCTCTTTGCATGCTTGAGTTTCCCGAATTCTGGCAACGACGGTAGGCCTGTGAAGATGAGGTCTACATTGATATCGCCAACCACCACAATATCCATGCCGCCCCTCTTTCTTGCAACCAGTTACTCGAGTGTATTGCCTCTGGCACGGGCGCGGTAGTATGCAAAAAGCTGCATCACCGGCATCATGAGAAGCAGATACGCTGATTCAGAGACTCCCGAGCCGATCTCGAAAACAAAGTTTGCCTTCTCGTGGATCTCAGGCGAAGCCTTCTCGCAGATTACGAATGTGCACGCTCCCGAGGGTCGCAGTCGTTCCAGTAGCCCCAATTCGTACGTTCGTGCGCTTTCGGCATGAAGTAAAGTGACTAGTGTCTTCTCGCTCAACAAATAGTTGGGCCCGTGCATCACCTCGAGCGATGGATATGCCTCTGCAGGTGCTCGCACCATCTCCTTGACCTTCAGCATCGATTCGGCTGCCAGGCCATAGAATGGGCCTTGCCCCAGGCCAACATAGTCATCGAACTGCTTCTCTTCCGCGATGAACTTCACCATGCTGCGGCAACACTCAATCACGCGCCTGCAGACTTCAGGCAGCTTGCGTAGCTCCTGAGCGATCTTGTGATTCCCCGTGCTTGTTGCGATGAGGTAGTGAAGCGCCAGCAGACCGCCCGTAAATGAGCGGGTCATGTACCGGCTTTTCTCCGCGGCGGGCGTCAAAAGCAGTCCCGGTTCACAGATTTCAAGCAGCGGGCTGCTGGTGACGGTAGAAACAGCAACGGTCGTAGCCGATAGCGACTCTTTGAACCAGCGCGCGGCGCCTACTGTCTCCGCTGACTTCCCATTCCGCGACACAGCCAAAAGCGAATACGTTTCGTTTTCTGAGAAGAGAGCGTTCGGAAAAGTACAAACTTCGGAGCCTGAAACAGCCAAAGCTCTACGCCGACTCAACTGGGTAAAGAAGGCCGCGGCCGTCAGGCAGAGATAGAACGAACTTCCGGAGCCCGTCAGTACTGGCTGACCGGTGCTCATCCATTCCGAGATCTTCTTGTGTTCCTGTTTCTCGCATAACTCAAGAATTTGCTGCCATACCTCCGGCTGAGAATGAATTTCATTCAGCGTGTAATCTGTCATGTTTTTCATTTGTCCGTTTGTATCGTCGTTGGAAAAGATCTCTGAATTCCCTAATGGTTTGAACGCACCAATAGAGAAGCATCACCAAACCAATCCCGAAGACACTCCAGGTGATCCAATCGATCTGCATGACTCCTTCAGGGCATGACCTTCTCAATGTTGTGAAATGCGGAATACACCGTGGGCGGATCGCAGCCTTCGTTCATGTGTTTCGCCGAGCACGACTCCTGCGGGAAAGCGTCTTGATACGTTTCATTGCGCTTCCTTCGCCGTTTAGCTGCATTTCTTGATGAACGAAAAGTTAAGCCGCACAGAGCTTACCATATCTTTCTTTTACTTTCTAAATTTTTCTGTTATCGTCGTTCTCGAGAAGGAAGAACAGTTCTAAAATGTCGACCGTATTCCGAGAACAATGGCTGGAGGCGCTTTCGGTTCGACAAGGAAGAGCCAGAGAGTTGCTCACCAAAACTGCAGAGGAACAGCAGCAATCAGGATATTTCCACACCTTGCCTGAGATCTGTCGCCAACCCCAGACTTGGCGCGAAACCTGTGAACTGATGATAAAGTCGGCCGCTACCGTGAACGCATGCTTGCGCGAAGCCAAGAGCCTCATATTCACAGGTTCCGGTAGTTCCGAATACGCAGGCGACTGTGTGCGCGCCAGTGTGCAGGCGGAGTTGGGTATTGACTGCCAGGCGATGGGCGGAGGTGTTCTACTCACGGAAAAAACAGAAGCGCTGCCCGTTTGCAGGCCTCGCATGATGGTTTCTCTGGCTCGATCCGGAGACAGCCCCGAGAGCACCGGAGCGCTGTCCCTGATGCTCGAACACGACCCTGAAATGCGTCATCTCGTGCTCACTTGCAACAGCACGGGAGCGCTTGCCCAGACTTATCGCAATCATACGCAGGTAAGCGTTATTACGCTGGGCGATGACACCAATGATCAGAGCCTTGTCATGACCAGTAGCTTCACCAATCTGATCATAGCAGCCCGTTTTCTCGGACTCGCGAATAACCTGGACGCCTACAGGGCCATCTGCTATCAAGCAGCAAGCATCGCCGCCGACGTATTCTCGTCGCAATTTGACACCCTGGCGCAAGTTGCAGAATCAGGTTTCAAACGAGTCGTATACCTGGGCAGCGGTGCCCGCTATGGCGCCGCTCGCGAGGCGGCTCTGAAGATGCTCGAGATGACCGCTGGCCGTGTCACCTCGCTGTACGAGAATTATCTCGGGCTCCGGCATGGACCGATGAGCTACCTCGACAGCAACACCCTTGTGGTCTGTTTTGTCTCTTCCGACCAGACGACGCGAAGCTATGAAACGGATCTCCTTCGCGAACTCTCCCAGAAGCGCCTTGGCCTGCGGAAGCTGATTGTAGGAGAAGCGATCCCGACAGACGTTACGCGAAAGGACGATGTCGTGGTCGAATGTGGCGGCCTCAAACAGTTGGGCGATCGAAATGCGGTTTTGGTGGATGCAGTTGTGGCACAATTGCTGGCTTTTTTCCGATGCATGCAGGAAGGTTTGCACCCAGACTCACCTTCGCGCGATAACGTGATCAACCGAGTCGTTCAACGATTCCCTCTGTACGGGCTGTGACATCTGCACTCGGGTCGGTCGCGAGCAAGTGCGGGAGCAAATATGATCAATCGGCGGCAGTGGCTGTATGGAGTAGGAGTCATGGCCGGCGCGGCTGCCCAGCCCGGCAGCGGTTTCGGCAAGGACAATCAAGAACCACAGAAAACACAGCATCACCCTTTGGATCTTTACGACTTCGAGCCAAGAAGCATGCTGCGAGTGCACGAGTCGCGAGTCGAGCGCGCCAAATTTCCTGTCCTCGATTTCCATACCCACATCACGAAATCGGCCAGGTCCGAGAACGGTGTGGAATTGCCGTCGGAACGCAAATATCTGGGCACGCCGGAGGAACTTCTGGCCGTCATGGATCGCCGAAACATCCGCGCCATGGTGAACCTTACTGGAGGCTATGACAAGAGCTTAGACGAGGTAATCACAAAGTACGACCGGGCGTTCCCCGGACGCTTCTACACATTTACCGAGCCCTGCTATGAACGCTGGAAGGAACCAAACTATCCTCAACTTCAGGCGAATGCCATCGAGCAAGCCCATCGGCAAGGTGCGAGGGGCCTGAAGATTCTGAAGACTTTAGGTCTTTATCTCCGCGAAAACATTACTTCCGGCGCACTCGTGAAAGTGGATGATCCGAGATTGGATCCCATGTGGGACGCCTGCAGCCAATTCAACATGCCGGTAGCGATTCACGTATCCGACCCGGTCGCGTTTTTTACCCCTACCGATCGGTTCAACGAGCGCTATGAGGAGCTCAATAATCATCCCGACTGGTCTTTTTACGGTGGCGACTTTCCCAGCAACGCGGAATTACTGGAGGCCCGCAACCGGGTCTTTGCCAGACATCCCAAGACGCAATTCGTGGTGTTGCACGTGGGAAACTTCGGCGAAAACCTGGCAAACGTGGCCCAGAGCCTCGATCGCTTCCCGAACATGACAGTCAACATCGCTGCCCGTATCGGAGAGTTGGGCAGGCAGCCACGCACGGCGCGGAAGTTTTTCGATAAGTATCAGGACCGCATCCTGTTCGGCACCGACGCCACTCCGCACGGTGACGAGTTTCCTCAACAAGTATTCAACGACCAGTTGTACGAGATCTACTATCGATTCCTGGAGACGGACGACGAGTACTTCGACTACGCTCCGGCGAAAATCCCTCCGCAGGGGCGCTGGCGCATTTACGGCATTAATCTTCCGGAGACGATTCTTCGCAAAGTGTATTTCGAGAATGCCGCTCGCCAACTAGGAGTGACAGGGTGATGCATCGATCGCTGGAAACGTGCATGCGGGATGGCGTGATCGCTTGCGCCCTCGTTATCATCGCAACCCAGGTACTCATGGCAGTCGATCCCGCTGTGATGGAAAGCACAAAAGCTGGGGAAGACGTGGCGCCAAGTACGGATCCGACCATCCCATTCTGGCGCGGAGCTGGCCTCGTCTATGCGGATAAGGCCCCTTACGGCCAAAACCAACCGCGCTACCGTACCGAGATTCGCTCCCGCTGGACAGAGAGGAATCTGTACTTTCTATTCGTTTGTCCTTATGAAGCGCTCAATCTCAAGCCGTCACCCAGCACTTCAACAGAGACAAATCAACTTTGGGATTGGGATGTTGCCGAGGTCTTTATTGGTTCGGATTTTCAAAACATCCGAAGATACAAAGAGTTCGAAATCTCGCCGCAAGGGGAATGGGTCGATCTCGACATTGACCTGTCCAAGCCGCACCACGAAGATGGTTGGATCTGGAACTCTGGCTTCACGGTAGCCGCTCGCATCGATCCGGTCGCGAAGATGTGGTATGGAGCCATGCGCATTCCATTCTCGGCTCTGCAGAGCCAAGCTCCGGCGGTTGGCGATAAGTTTCGAATCAATTTATTTCGCAGCCAGGGCCCACCGCCGAACCGGATTGAAGTTGTGTGGCAACCCACGATGAGTCATACGTTCCACACCCCAGAGAGATTTGGACTGCTTCGTCTGGTAGCGGAAGAACCCCAAGTAGAGCCCCTGGCGCCATCGCGACTGATCACCTCGTGTCATAGCCCGCAGCTTGCCATTTCCCGAATTTTCGCTTGCTATCGAAGTATCGCTTTTTGTCTGGACAAAGGAAACACAACGATATAAAACGAAATGTTCCGTTAGTATTCGGAGCAATTTCTGTGCTGCAAACAGCGGGAGGGTAGAGTCGGCTGCGAGGTTTGCTGCCGGGCCATTGATCGACACTGCATCACGTCCGCGGAAGGAGAATCACTATGAGAAAGACCCTAGGAGTTGTCGTTTTTCTGATTAGTGTGGCCGTGGTTGGGGTCGCGCAAGTCGATACTGGCAGCCTGGTCGGGACGGTCAAGGACGCCAGCGGCGCACTCCTGCCCAACGTTACCGTCACAGCTACCAACACGGACACAGGCATTGCCACTCCGACAAAAACAGAGCAGAACGGCGATTACGTGATTACTCCGCTCCATATCGGCCGATACTCTGTTTCCGTCGAAGCCACTGGCTTCCAACGGGAAATTCGCAAAGACATCGTGCTCGATGTGCAGCAGACCCTCCGGCTGGACTTCAGCCTCAAGGTCGGCTCGGTTTCGGAAACGATGGAAGTAAGCGGAGCCCCTCCGCTGCTCGAAACCGAGAGCGCATCTCTGGGCAACGTTGTTACCGCCGAAACGGTTGAAGAATTGCCCTTAAACGGGCGGCGCTACACGGACCTCGCAGAACTCACCTCGGGGGTCGCCAAGGTCATCGAGGGACCGGTCAACGGCGGCAGCACACCGACCAACGGGAACGCGGGTGGAAGCTTCGCGGTCAATGGCACGCGCGGGGATCAGAACAACTTTACTCTCGACGGCATCGACAACAACTCCAACGACAACGGAGATGTAGCTGTACTGAGCAGCGTTGACGCGATCGCCGAATTCAAGATAGAGACCTTGAACTACTCCCCAGAATTCGGCCGCAGCGGCGGCGCGGTCATCAACGCCACTACCAAGTCGGGTACAAACAAAATCCACGGCAGCGCCTGGGAGTTCCTGCGCAATGACGCCCTGGATGCCGCGCAATACGGTTTTGGCTCTGTCTTGACCAAAGCGCCTTACAAGCAAAACCAGTTTGGGGCGACCTTCGGCGGACCGATTAAAAAAGACAAAGCGTTTTTCTTCGTCGATTACGAAGGAACACGCATCCACCAAGCGCAAAGCGATATTGTCACTGTGCCGACCGACGGCACAAACGGCACCTCCAACGAGCGGGCCGGAGATTTCAGCGGCATTCTGGGTGGGCAGTCAATGATTTGCGGCACCAACGGAACTTCGCCTTGCGTCGATGCCCTGAATCGGCCTATCTACACAAACGAGATCTACGATCCGTTAACTTCGCCGCGCAACGGTTTTGGATTTGATCCAACTACCGGGCTGCCCATAGCCGGACAGGCAAATATTATTCCCGCCGGGAGCCTGAACAGCCTCGGACTAAACTACGCCGCGCTTTATCCTTCGCCGAACCAGCCGGGACCGAACGGGGACTATTCGACCCTCAACTATGCGGTGAATGCGCCCGGAACTGACCGGGTCGATCAGATGGATGTGCGGGCGGATGAGACTGTCACGGACAAAATCCAGCTCTTCCAAAGATTTTCGTACATCAAAGACACGCGTTTTCAGGCGCCGGTGTTCTCCGGGATCGCGGACGGCGGAGGTTACAACACCGGGGGGCGGCCTTTGAACACCGAGGGTGCGGTATTCGGCTTGAATTATGCCATCAAGTCGAACATGGTGAACGCGTTCCGCGCTGGATTTAACCGCGTCCACTACGTCTCGAACTCTCCTTCCTATGGGCAGCAATTCCCCCCTGCTAACCTGCAGGTGCCGGGTGTGCCAAACGATCCCCTCATCAATGGACTGACGTGGTTTGCTCCCGGCGCGTACGCCGGGCTGGGCGAGCCGCTGTTTACGCCGACCCGCAGCACCACCCAGGACATCCAGATCAACGACACGTTAAGTATTGTGCACGGGAAGCACTTGCTCAAGTTTGGGCCGCAGTTTCGCTTTGACCAGTTCAACCTTCTGCAGATTGGCCAGCCGCGCGGCAACCTGTCGTTTAGCGGCCAATTCACCTCCGATTCCGGCACGCTGGGAGATGGCAGCGGCGACGGCCTGGCTGACATGCTGGTGGGGCTGCCAATCACATCCATCATTTCGAGCGAGGTGTATTTCGGCAATCGCCAGCATACGTACGGGGCGTTCGTTCAGGATACTTACAGAGCAACATCGAAGCTGACGCTGGACCTTGGGCTGCGCTGGGACTATGCGACACCTGTTTACGAAGCCCAGCATCGCCAGAGCAATTGGGATTACACGAAAGGCGTCCTTGTTCCTTCCGGGACCCCCGGTTATCCGAAGAACCTGGAGACCACCGACAAAGACGACTTCGCCCCACGCATTGGCCTGGCCTACAGCCCTTTTCCATCCAAGCCATTTGTGATTCGGGGAGGGTATGGGCGCTTTTTTGTCTTCTACGAAATTCGCACGGGCGACCCGCTGCAAGTCGATTACAATCTCCCATTCTTCTTCGAGCCTACATTCAACAGCGATGGCATTACGCCTTCGCAAGTTACCCTGACGTCTCGGATTCCCGGCCCTCAATCCGAGCGAGGCACCATTCGCGAATGTGACCAGCCAGGACTGGAATCCTCACACGCCGGTGTATGACCAGTGGAATCTAAATCTCGAATACCAACTGCCGGGCCAGATTGTAATCAGTCCGGGCTATGTCGGGACCAAAGGCACTCACCTGCAAGTCCTGCGCGACTACAACCAGATTCCCACGCCCCAGTCGACGTACGACCCGACCTTGGCGCCCTACTGCGACCCGACCGCCACCCTCCAATGCCAATATGGGACTTTCACGTCGATCACGAATCACGGAAACTCCACTTATCACGCATTTCAGATCAAGGCTGAAAAACGGACAAGCCATGGCTTGTATTTCCTGAGTGCGTTCACTTTCGGCAAAGCCATTAACGACCAGCCCGAAATCTGCTGCAACTCTCCCTGGCCGCAGGACAGCTACAATATCGCGGCAGAAAAAGGGCTGGCGGACTACGATAATCGTAAGCGCTGGGTGAATAGCGTCGATTACCTGTTGCCTGTGGGCAAAGGCCAGCAGTTCCTGAACCGGGGTGGCGCGGCCAATGCGATTCTTGGCGGATGGCACGTAGGCGGGATTATTACGCTCCGCTCGGGCTTCCCCTTCTCGCCAGCAATCGGATTTGACCCAAGCAATACGGGCTCTCCGGGGTTGCAGCGCTCCAACCAGATCGGTACTGGAACTCTCCCGCATCCCAGTCCGAACTTGTGGTTCAACCCGAACGACTTTCCGATTCCCAACTGCCCCAACGGTTGTTTCGGCAATGCGCACAAAAACATTCTTGAAGGACCGGGAGAGAAAACAGCAGACTTGTCGGCGCGAAAAATGTTCAACGTGACAGAACGGTTCAATCTTGAGTTTCGGGCCGAGTTTTTCAACGCCTTCAACCACGCGGTCTTTTCTCAACCCGATAACTACATCACCGATGGTCCTGGAGCTACTGGCGTGATCACATCGACGGTGATACCGCAGCGGCAGATTCAGTTTGCTCTGAAGTTGGCGTTCTAGTTCCTCAGCTTCCCAGGGTAATTCAGAAGACTCCTGGGAAGCGAGGAGTCTGTTGGTGATAGGTGTGGCGAATTCAGGATTCGCTGGACTTTTGTGCCAATCATGCCGAGCCGCGTCTTGAGATTCCACCGGGCAGATCAGCCGGTTGGGGCCACGAAACCTGTTCGCGAGCTGCAGCCGAGTAACCGAAGGAGGACATGACTTCGATGAAGCGCAGAGACTTTCTCAAGAGCGGTGTTGCACTGGCCGTCGCAGCCGAACTCGGAACTGGCAAAGCGCATGCATTCGTCCCCGCTCACAACTGGGCAAAATACGATTTCGGTTCTGGCCCTCCGGTTACCGATCGCCTGAATCAGGGTCCCTTCTCACAGTATCCACCCGATGCCGTCATTCCCACGGATGAAGTGGTGATGACCACGACTCCGTCGGAAGAAGTCGTGCCGAACTATGGTAAAGGGCTGATCACCTACATCACTGCCGATATGGGGACAGAGGAGATTAAGGCGGACAACATCCCGCAAGCGATTGAGGATCTGGTTCGATTCCCTCTAGGGCAGCAACTCTACATACGGTCGACCTGGCGAGAAGTCCAGCCGCGGCCCGGACGCCTGGACCTGCCCGATTACATAAAGCTCGTCGTTGATCTGGCAAAGAAGAGTAACAAGCGCATCGGATTGCGGGTACAAATGAGCGCGCCCGACTATACCCACGAAGCGGCCCTCCCCGATTTTGTTCTCGATAAAGTACCGAAGGTTGATTTGGTGTTGAGCGACAAGGAGAATAGCCGCGAGGCGGAAAGGTATCTGCGGAATCCGCACGGGAAGTATCAGCCGCGATTCGACGATCCATTCTTTCAGCAGGCTTTTAAAGATTTGGTTGGAGCATTAGCAGCGGAATTCAACGGAAATCCTCAGGTCGAGTTCATCGATACCTTCATGTACGGATTCTGGGGCGAGGGCCACACCTGGCCATTTGCTAACAATCCTTTCCCCGACTACCAGACTGCCGAGCGGACCTGGATCAACATGCTCGAAGTGCAGTTGGAGCACTTCACGAAAACTCCATTGCTGACCAACACCCAACCCGACTACAGCCGGGTGGGCAATTCTGAAATGCTGGACCGCACGGTTCGCAGCAACAACTGGATTCGCAGTGACACCATCTTCATTGAGAACGAACAGATTGAAGCGCTTAGCAATCGCCCGCCCTGGATCGCCGCGTTGCTCGAACAGGGTCTCCCGGGAAAGCCTCCCGACGCGGCGGCCGCGCAGGACGGAATATCCCCGGCGGAAAACATGATTGCCCATGTGATGGATATTGGAGCGAACTACTGGTCGCTGTGGAACTTCCATCAGATAAGCGCCAAGAACTTGGCCAGCTACTACAAGGCATATCCACAATGGTTCGATCGAATCAATCGCCGAATTGGCTACAACGTGAGGCCGTCATTCATCTGGAGCTATGAAGACGAGGGTTACGTCGGGCTGATTATCGGCCTCGCCAACGATGGCATCGCCGGCGTTCCTGGCGTGCTGCGCGTCACCGTCGAGAGTCAGGATGGAAGAGCGCTGAAGAGCGGCTGCTTGGATCCAGGGTATCCATTGCCCGGCAAAATCCGCCAGGCGCAATTTGTGCTGCCCAAAGGAACCAAATGGGAAGGATTGAAGCTGCGAGCGGAGATCGAGGTCAAGGGTATGCGCTATCCCGTGCGCTGGGCCTGTCACCAGAAGCTGAACGATGATGGCTCACTCACACTGCGTCCCAACCTACATCACCAAGTTTGAGCGCAACGGCTGATCTATCGGCAAAGAATTGGAAATTTTAGCGGATTTGTGAATCTGAGAGTACGGAAGGGGCTCGTGTTGCCATCGATGCCGTACCGAAAAATATCCTAGGGAGGCGCATTCATGCGGAGGCGAGATTTCGTAAAAACCGGAGTCGTTCTGGGAGCAGTCAGCAGTCTCATGCGCCCGCAGATGTGGGCAGATGTTCCCGACCATTTATGGGAGGGCTATGACTTCGGCTGCCCGACCGTAACCAACCGCCTCGACCAGGGCCCATTTGGCATCGGCCAGGATGAAGGTTGGTACACGATTTTTGCCACGCAGCCCTCTCGCAATCACATCCGAAATTTTGGCACAGGCTTGGTTGGCTACACGTGGGAAGAAAATGGTCCGGCTCTAACCGTGCAGTGTGGCAAGGAGACGCTGGAACAAAGCGTGGAAAAAATGGCTTCCCAACCATTCGTCAACGTTTTGTACATCCGGTGCGACTGGCGAGACGTACAGACCAGTCCCGGAAAGCTGCAACTCTCTCCTGTTTGGGAAGCCACGTTCGATGCCGCCAAGCGTCACAATCTAGGCGTCGCTTTCCGAATCCAACTCTCCAGTCCAAATATCCAGCCACAAAAGCTCTCGCTGCCGGACTTCCTGCAAGGCAAAGTTCCCATCGTCAACATCGGCCACAAATCGAAGGAGCACCACACCGGCTTTGATTTCCGCGAACCGCGCTATGACTCTCCCGAATTTCAAAAAGCTTTTACCGAGTTGAATGAGTTGCTTGCCGCGAAATTCGAGGGTAATCCCCAGTTGGAATACATGGACTTGATGATGTACGGATTCTGGGGAGAGGGTCACACCAACGATCTGCCCAATCCGTTTCCCGACTACTTGACCGCTGAAAAGACCTTTGTTCACATGACCCAGCTGCAGATCGATGCCTGGAAGAAGACTCCTCTGGCGGTCAACACCCAGCCCGACATCAGCAATGTGGGCAACCGGCAGGTCCAGGATATGGCTGTTCGTGCCGGATGTTGGCTGCGCTCCGACAGTCTCATTATGGACGAACCCATCCAAATCGAAGAACTCGGTCATCGTCCACCCTGGGTCGCCATCGTTATGGAAGATGGTGAAAACCGCCACTATGTGCTCCCCGAGTTCGCTGCCGAGGAGAAAGCTTGCCTGAGTAAATTGTCTGACTCGATGCTCACGTTTGTTGGACCGGACGACGAGGCTCTGCCGACCGATGATTATCCTCACCGCATCGGCGGCCCGATCGATCGTCCCTATCGCGAGAGCGCGAGCTTTCACGCCCTTGATATCGGAACGAACTATTTTGGCCTCTGGACCGAAGCCGATAACATCCGGCGCTACTACGAAAAATATCCCGATTCGCTTCGCGCCATGGAGCAACGGCTCGGGTACCGTGTCCGTCCATCCATAATCTGGCAGAGAAAACGCTACGACACGATGGAACTGATTCTGGGCATCGTCAACGATGGCGTCGCTGGCGTGCCGGGGATTCTGGGCGTGTACGCCGAGACTCCCGACGGCCGAGTCAAAATAGGAGGCAATCTTGATGCGGGCCAACCGTTCGCCGGCAAATTGCGCCAGGCCTCCATCATCCTCCCCAAGGACATGGACGGTCAGCAGATCATTCTGCGGGCCGAACTTGAGGTGAAGGGCGTGCGGAGGCCCGTCCGCTGGGCTTGCCACGAGCGAACGAACCCCGACGGTTCTCTGACCATTCGTCTTAAAAAGGGCAGCGATCCGGACTGGAAAAAAGGAGTATAAGTATGCTCGTTCACAGGAGCCGACAGTACATAGACTCTCGAAAGGGCTGAACATGGAACTGCGGCAGCTTTCGTTCCGGAAGTCGGTGATTCTTCGACGTTCGAGTCTACGGCGAGTGTTATCTGCGGCCCTCGCGTCTGTGCTCCTTGCGCTCCCGGTGGCAACCGCGGACGACAAGCCTCAGGCCGGCTTCGACACGCAGCGACTCGGCAAAATTCAGCAAAGAATGCAGGAGTACGTAAATGCCGGAGAAGCCGCCGGAATCGTGACGATGGTCTTGCGAGGCGGCGATGTTGTGCAAAAGACAGCGGTCGGAGTGCAGAACATCGAAGAGAACCGTCCCATGCGCGAGGATTCGATCTTTCAGGTCATGTCCATGACCAAGCCGATTACCGCCGTCGGGATCATGATGCTCTGCGAGGAAGGCAAGATCAATCTCTACGACGAAGTTCAAACATACCTGCCTGAGTTTCGCGACCAGATGGTCAATGCCAATGGATGGCTAAAGAAGCCCTCCCGCCCGATCCGTATCGGCGACCTCCTCTCGCACACATCCGGAATGCGCCAAATGCCTCAGGGCGACATGAAGGACATTCACTGGAAGATGGATCACACGCTGGCGGAAGCCGTTGCCTCATTCGCGAAGGAACCTCTCGAATTCGAGCCCGGCACGAAATGGCTCTACAGCAACACAGGATTCGCTACCCTCGGCCGCATCATCGAGGTTGTTTCCGGTCAATCCTATGAGAGCTTCATTCAAAGTCGGCTACTGCAGCCGCTGCAAATGAAAGATACGTTCTTCTATCCCCCTTCCGAAAAATTGGACCGAATTGCAATCGTCTATACGTCCAAAGATAGCAAGATGATTCGCGCCGGAACTCAGATCTTGGGCGGCGACCCGGGCGCCTTCCGCAAAGGCGCGAAATATCCGGGACCTGAATACGGCCTGTTCTCCACCGCAGACGACATCTCGCATTTCTGCCAGATGATCCTGAATCACGGAACCTGGAAAGGCACTCGCTTTCTTTCTCCCGCAACCATTGAAGCCATGAGGGAAGTGCAAACCTCAGGCATGTCGGCCGGCTGGTATCCCGGAGCCGACTACGGGCTGGCTTGGGAAATCATCAGCAAGCCAAGCGGAGTTTGGGGCTTACTTCCCCTCGGAACTTTCGGCCATGGAGGCGCGTTCGGAACACAGGAATGGATCATCCCGTCTCGCGACATGATCACCATCTTCATGGTGGCGTGCGATGGTGATTGCTCCGAGCGCGCAGAGCGCGCATTCCAGGAAATGGCTATCTCCAGTCTAGAGTAGGAATCAAAGCTCCACAGCGAACCATTAGCGCTACGCACCTGCCGACGCACAATACCCATCCTGACGACGGTGCGCGAAAAGACAACTTCCACACGTACAAGTTCACGACGCCCGGACGGCTTCCTCAACCGCGCGTGCTCCATTCCTATCCTGCCGTTCGCTTCGCCGTAACCGTCCGGTCGTGGCCGTGTTGACATCGCTGTTTGGGCAGAAGTGTGGGAAAGAAGTGTCCACATAAGAAATACGTGGACACTGATGCCAAGTGTGTCGGGGCTTCGATTAGGCAGCAGGGGTGGAGTGGATCGGGTCCGCCGGGGCGATGTTCCAGGGCAGTAGGTCCGCGATGCGGTTCACGGGGTGATCGGCGATGCGCGTCAGGACTTCGCGCAAGTACGCTTCGGGATCGATGCCGTTGAGTTTGGCCGAGCCGATCAAACTGTAGATGGCGGCGGCACGCTCGCCGCCGGTGTCGGAACCGGCGAACAAGTAGTTCTTTCGGCCCAACGCGACCGCGCGCAGCGCCCGTTCGGCGGCGTTGTTGTCGATTTCCAAGCGACCGTCGTCGCAGTAACGTGTCAGGGCCGGCCACAGTCCGAGCGCGTAGCGGATGGCCGCCGTGGTATCCGATTTGCGAGACAGCTTGGTCAGCGAGACTTCGAACCAGTCGCGTAAGGACTGAAGCAGAGGCCGCGCCCGGGTTGTGCGAACCTGCTGCCGCTCGTCCGGTGGACGCCCGCGGATCTCTTTCTCCATGGCATACAGAGCCGCGATTCGTTCCAGAGCCTCGCTGGCGATGGGCGATGCATGCGCCTGTTGCAAGTCGTAGAACTTGCGCCGGACGTGTGCCCAGCAGGCGATCTCCTGAATGCGGCCATCCTCTTTATAGAGCTGGTTGAATCCAGCGTAGGCATCGGCCTGCAGTGCACCCCGAAATGTGCGTAGATGTTGCTCGGGATGTTCCCCCTTGCGATCGGGCGAATACGCAAACCATACCGCCGGTGCCGCTAGGTCGCCCGCCGGCCGATCGTCGCGAACATAGGTCCACAAGCGGCCCGTCTTCGTCTTGCCGTTTCCCGGTGCCAGCACCGGCACGGGCGTGTCGTCGGCATGCACTTTGCCTGCCGCCATCACGTAACGACGCAGCACTTCTACCAGCGGGTCGAGTAACTCACTGGTTCCGCCAACCCAATCCGCCAGTGTCGATCGTTCTAGTGTAGCGTCCGATAAATAACTGGCCAACTCAAGGTTTCGGTTTGCGCGGTCGGGGTAAAGTACAGCCGGGCCGTATCTGTTCCAAAGTTTGCCGACAGTGCGATAGCTTTTCCACGATCGATTCCACGGTGGCGGTCCAGACAAAGGGTTTCGGATTCTCATTCCAAGCGGCCAGAAACTCCGTGATCGCCTTCTCGAGATCTTCCACGCTGCGGAAGGAGCCGCGCCGGATTCGCTGGCTGGTCAACTCGCGAAACCAGCGCTCGATCAGATTCAGCCAACTGGAGCTGGTGGGCACAAAGTGCGACACAAAGCGAGGGTGGCGCTTCAGCCAGGCCTGGACTTTGGGCTGCTTGTGCGTACCGTAGTTATCCATCACCAGATGCAAGCGCACCTCTCCTGGGAACTCCTGGTCGAGGCGACGCAAAAACTGCAAGAACTCCTGGTGGCGATGGCGCTCATAGCACTGTCCGATCACCCGTCCTTGCAAGACTTCCAGAGCGGCGAACAACGAGGTCGTTCCGTTGCGTTTATAGTCATGCGTCATGGTTCCGCAGCGGCCTTTTTTCATGGGCAAGCCCGGTTGAGTGCGATCCAGCGCCTGGATTTGGCTCTTTTCATCCACGCATAACACGATCGCTTGTTGGGGAGGATTCAGATAGAGACCCACCACATCGGTTAACTTTTCCAGAAACTTGGCATCCTGCGACAGCTTGAAGGATTTCACCCGATGCGGTTTGAGGTTGTGACTCTGCCAGATATTGTTGATGGTGGACTTGCTGACTCCCTGACATGCTGCCATAAGCCGGCAACTCCACTGGGTCATGCCTTTGGGTTTGGTCCGTAGCGTGGCCTCGACAATCGATTGGATCTTCTCCCGACCGTAAGTCGGTTTGCGACCACGCCCCGGCGCCACTTCCCACAAACTATCCAGTCCCTCCTGCGTAAAGCGGGCGCGCCACACCCCCACCGTCTTGCGATTTATTTCTAACTGTTGAGCAATGGCATTGTCGGATTGCCCTTCGGCGGCGGCTAACACAATCTGACTCCGTAAGGCGACCTGCTGCGGTGTCCCGAAGGCTGAGATCCATTGTTGAAGTTGCTGTTGGTCGGCTTCTAGGAGGACCAGTGCGGAAGGGGGACGTGGCATGGCTCCAGCATAGCGGCTTCTACTCTTATTGTCCAGTTATTTGTTGGACACTACACTAGCTCGACGCCTTCGCGCGCCTAGATCTCGGACTGCCGATAGAGCGGAAGATGATCGGCATACTTCGAGACCAGCACATGCGCTAGCAGGCCAGGACCGGCCAGACCACGCGCGATCGGACGGCTCGGTGCCGGAGCTTGCACGATCCGCTCGCAGTGCGCGCAGCTCATCTTGGGACGCACCTGGCGGATCACTTGGAAGCGTGCCGGCACGAACTCCAGCATCTCCGAAACATCTTCGCCGAGTTTGCGTAACTCCCCGCCGCAGTCCGGGCAAGCCGTGTGCTTGGGTAAGTGCGTCTGGGTGGTGCGCGGCAGGTGCTCGGGCAGCGGACGCCGTGCCGGTTTCGCACTCGGGGTAGGGACGGAAGATGTCGTGGAAGGAATCAGACTCGCAGCTCGATCGACGCGCTCTGTCGGCTGTGCCTGTTGCAGATCTTCCAGCCGCAGTTCCAGCTGTTCGATCTGCCGCTCCAGCTTCTCCGACTTGCGCCCGAACTGCATCCGCCGCAACTGCGCCAACAGCAACTTCAGATGCTCGATCTCATGCTCGCGCGATTGCAGGCGCTCCCGCGTCACGAGTAACTCATCGTGCTTCGCCTGTAACTCGTCATGGGTGGCGATTCTTCCTTCGTGTTCCGCCACCAGTAGCGCTTGCAACGCCTCCCGATCCAGCCTGCTCAGGTCGGGAAGCGTCGTGGCTAACATGCTCGCAGTATGCCATGACTCGCATCGTGCGACGATGAAAGAACGGTGAAAATCCACGCCGCGTATCTACACTGCCAGCTGCGGATCCCAAGTCCGCTCCGGCCGCCGCCAATCGATGCCTTCTAACAACATCGATAACTGCGCCCGCGTTAGGGATACGCTTCCACTCGCCGCCTGCGGCCATACGAAACGTCCACGCTCCAGCCGCTTCGCGAACAGACACAACCCATCGCCGTCGTACCACAGAACCTTGATCAGATCGCCCCGCCGCCCGCGAAACACAAACACGTGCCCCGAGAACGGGCTCTGCTCTAACTTCGCTTGCACCAGGGCACTCAGTCCCGTGAAGCCGCGCCGCAGATCCGTCACCCCGGCTGCGATCCAGATCCGCGTGTGGGCCGGCAGCGCGATCATCCGCGCAAACACTCCAGCACTACACGTAACAACACGGCGTCGGCGCTGCCTTCAACCCGTACGCGCCCCTTCGCCAGTTCGATCTGCATCGCGCCCGGCGCCATCGCTGGAATCGCAGGCGCGGAGCATTCATGCGGCATCGCCTCCGCCCCCACATTCGCGGAAACGGTCACCGGCAACAGCCCCACCGGCCGCGGCACCTTCCCACCCAGCAACCCTCGCTGATACAGTCGGCGCCAATGAAACACCTGGTTCGCATTGATGCCATGCGCTCGCGCCACCCGTGCCACCGACGCTCCCGGAGCCAGCGTCTCTTCCACCACTCGCCGCCGCTCCGCGATACTCCGCCGCCGTCGCTTCGATTCCGCCACCACCGTTCCACTCGCCGAAGCTGCGGCTAAGACTTCCTGTCTGGAACCCTCCATCATCCCCTCGCGGACACGATCCGCACCTGTCTCCGCTATGAGGATCTCCTTCCTTCACCGCTACGTCCAGACGGCCAAGACCGGCTTTCAATTACCCACAAATAGCACAGGCGCACCAGGCAAAGCGAGGTGAGGAAAGAGGTTCGGCCTCAGGGAAAGCACTTCTATGGAGGGGACTAAGCATGGCGAACTGAAGCCATGAAAAAGCAGCCGGGATGGGCAGCATTGCAGTCCAACGGTTGGATCGACCAGGAACTAGCGAGTTGTAACTTCCAGGATGAGCGGCACGGCAGGCGATTGCGCAAGCTTGTGGAACAGTTTGCGGAGAATATCGGGGGAAGCATTCCGTGGGCGAGTCAGGATTGGGCCAACACCAAGGCGGCCTACCGTTTCTTCTCCAATCCGAGAATCAGCGAAGAACAGATCCTGGGCGGGCATTTTCAAGCGACGCGAGACCGCATCCATGCCTGTGGCGCACTGATTCTGATGCTGCATGACACCACGGAATTCACCTTCCATCGCCATGACGTGGCTCCCGTGGGCATCCTGAACAAGTCCTATATGCGCAAGAACAAAAAGGGTCGTCCGCTGCACTACACCGTCTGCGGCATTCTCATGCACTCCAGCCTGGCGGTGACCACCGAAGGACTGCCCCTGGGACTGGCGGCGATCAAGTTCTGGACGCGCGATGAGTTCAAAGGGTGCAATGCTCTGAAGAAGAAGATCAACCCGACGCGGGTGCCCATCGAGCGCAAAGAGAGCTATCGCTGGTTGGAAAACGTGCGGCAATCGACCGCGCTGTTCCAACATCCCGAGCTCTGTGTCCATATCGGCGACCGGGAGAGCGACATCTATGAACTGTTCTGCGCCGCACAGGAAGCGGGCACACATTTTCTCGTGCGCACCTGCGTGGATCGCCTGGCAGGAGATGGGAGGGGAACGATCTCGCAGGAGATGCGGCATGCGCCGCTGCAGGGCCTGCACCGCCTCGCGGTCAGGAACAAACGCGGAAAAGTATCGGATGCGGTGCTGGAAATTCGCTATCGCCGCTTGGTCGTACTGCCGCCGATCGGCAAGCAGAAGAACTATCTGCCATTGGTCCTCACCGTGATCTATGCCCAGGAACGCGGCCACCCGCAGGGGCGAGAGAGGATTGACGGGAAACTGCTCACCGATCTGCCTGTCCGTTCGTGTCTGCAGGCGATTGAGAAACTGGAATGGTACGCGCAGCGCTGGAAAATCGAAACCTTCCACAAAATCCTGAAGTCTGGCTGTCGAGCCGAGGAATCCCGGTTACGAACCGCCGAGCGCCTGGTGAATCTGGTGGCCATCCTCTGCATTCTGGGCTGGCGCATCTTTTGGATGACGATGATCAACCGCAGCCAACCGGAAACCGTGCCGGACGCGGGGTTCACCCAGCTCGAATTGTACCTGCTCGATACGTTGATTCAAGACAAAGCTGACGCGGGCAACAAATCACTGGGCGCCTATTTGATCAAACTTGCGCGCCTGGGGGGCTATCTGGCTCGTGCGCATGATCCGCCACCCGGCAACAAGGTAATGTGGAGAGGCCTCACTCGTCTAACCGACATCGAACTGGGAGCCATCATCGGTGCTCAACTTGTGGGTAATTGAAAGCAAGACCGTACGCTTACGGAGTGCTCGTCGGAACGGTCAAACATCTTGGGCCCGACGAGCGCGATCAACTCACGATTGAGGCTATGAGCACGGAGGCGGTGACGACCTCAGAGATCGAGGGCGAGACTTTGGACCGTGCGAGCGTCCAGTCCTCCATCCGCAAGCAACTTGGACTGTCCACCGACAATCGGCGCGTGGGGCCGGCTGAACAGGGGATTGCAGAGATGATGGTCGATCTGTACCGCTCATTTGCTGCACCTCTCTCTCATGAGACCCTGTTTGCATGGCACCGGATGTTGGTCAGCGGCAGACGGGATCTCGAGGATGTCGGGCGGTATCGAACCGGTAAGGAACCAATGCAAGTCGTCTCAAGGACGATCTATGAGCCCAAAGTGCACTTCGAGGCGCCCGCCCTCCTCGCAGGTGGCGCCAGAGATGGCGCGATTTGTTCGACTGGTGTGCCCGAACAGCTCCCGGTGGCGAAGCGCCCCTACCTGCGCTGGCGAGGGCAGGAGCAGCGCACCTTTACCTCGAGAGCATCCACCCGTTCGAGGATGGAAACGGGAGAATTGGCCGGGCGATAGACGAAAAATTCCTGGCACAGACCCTGGGACAACCGACGCTCACCGCCTTGGCGGCAACTATTCTTGTCAGGCGCAAGAGCTATTACGACGCGCTCGAATCGGATTGCGGTTGCTGACGACACAACGGTCTACATTGATATTCTTCAAGGTCGCTTTCCGCAACAGGGCGAAGCGATGCTGCGGGCGACCGAGGCTTGGCATTCTCCAGTCACGGAAGCCGAACTAGCGGCGACTTGCGGACTGCTCGATCCCGCTCACCCTCAAACGGCGGAGATCATCGAGCAAGTTGGTGCGGTCATCGACCGGCGGCCCAGCTACCGGACGATCATCCCCAATCCCGAGATCTGGCGGGAAGCCGGAGTGCTGTCGGGTACGCTGGCCCGCACCCAAGGATACGGAACAGAACAGCGGCGGCGCGTCTTGAACGATGCGCTGCTATTCGCCACCGCTCGAAAGTACGGATGTGCGGTGTTGTCCCGCAACGTTCGGGACTTTGACTTGCTGCAGCAAATCGATCCCTCCGGGAAGGTCATGTTCTATAAAATAGGCGCTCGGTAAGCACCACATCGGCTTGCATGGCGCGATTGACCGTGGTTTCGTTCGCCAACCTCTGACGCACCTTATGTGCCAAATCCGAGTTCTCGATGGTTTGCGGATTCCGGTTCCTGTGCACGGAAGCCCACTCTTCAGAACGGCTAGGGCCTGTCGCCTTCTGCATGTAGTGGTCGCGGATACGAATCGCGGCGTGGCCTGCGGATCGCAAACCCTCTGCGATCAAGGGTGACAAGGCGTTGTCCACCAGGAACTCCAAGAACCACCAATGACGGGAAGCTCCCGCTCGCGGACGGCCTCCGTCGCGTAGCGCAGTGCTTCGCGAACATCCTCGACCTCAAGGTCGGGATAAGCAGCTAGGATCTCAGTTTCCGCCATGCCTTCGCCTACCATGCCGACGACGGTAGCGACAAGTATACGCAGGCTCCGGATGCACGGGAGGCCACCCATTTGGTGGGGGTCTACGGTGATGCGTGTGGAGGTTTTCACTTCCCGCTTCGTCTTCATGGACGCACAGATTGCAACTACTCTATCCGTCAGCTAAAAGATAGCGTGTCCGCGAAAGCGGCCGAGGCCGATATGCAGGCTCCTCGTAAAAGTTGCCGATCCAGCCGCAAGCGCACGGGCTTCGGGCCAAGCGAACTCAAGAGGCCTTCTCGCTCAAGCCGCCAAGAAATGCCTGCCTCTGCTCTCCGGGCAGAAACTTGAAAAATCTCGTCATCGAGAACAGCAGCGTCTCCGGATCTCCGTTGTCCAGGTTGGCTCCAGCCAGGAATCGGCACAGATCACTTCTAAGCAATAGCCGCGCGACTTGTCTGTTCCGAGCATCCGTGCTGCGGTTTCGATCGCCCGCTCGATCACCGGGATCTGGCTCTTGTAGACCTTGAAGTAGATCAGCTCGGACGGCTCCGTTTCCTTTCCCGTCAGTTCCTTCTCCACCTCTCGCCTGAAGTCCTCCTTCGGCAGCTCACGGGCCCTGTGCGACCAGGTTGCACAGTTGCACAATCGAAACGCTGCCCGTCCCGGCGCGCGATCTTCGCTAGTTCCAAACCCTTTGTCCATCCCGCTTCCCACTTCCTTCAGATCCTTCCGTGCCTGCGGCGGCAGGTGCTCGGTGGGTGCTCGTGGATCGACGTTACGCTTGACGTACTGCGTATTGTTCGCTATACTGCATTCATGATCGTTAGTTTCCGGGACAAGGAAACTGCTGCCTTCGCGGCCGGAAAACGTGTCAAAGCCTTCTCGGGCATCGAGCGCGCCGCCCGTCTGAAGCTGGACCGGTTCGAATCGGCCCTCACGCTCAGCGACCTTGCAGTTTTGCCTGGAAACAGGTTCGAGGCCCTGAAGGGCAGCCGGAAAGGCCAATACAGCATCCGCGTCAACGACCGGTGGCGTGTTTGCTTCGAATGGCCAGAGCGCTCCCCCGGTCCGGCGAATGTTGAAATTGTCGATTACCACTAGGAGTCGGTTGCCAGTAGGAAAGGAACGACGAAAGGAACGAACATGCCACTGCTCGCGATCCATCCCGGAGAACATTTGGCCGAGGAATTGAAGGAACTCAACATGAGCGCCGCCTCGCTGGCACGCCAGCTGCAGGTTCCAACCAATCGCATCACCCAGATTCTGAACGGACGCCGCGACATCACGGCCGACACGGCGTTGCGCCTGGCGCATTTCTTCGGCACCAGTGCCGAATTCTGGATCAATCTGCAAGGCCTCTACGATCTGCGCATCGCCCAGCGGGAAGCCGGAAAAACCATCAAGGCCCTTCCCACCCTCAAGCGCATGACCGCCGTCCACGCATAGACCAGCTACCTACCTGCCGGATGATGCTCGAACTTGCCCGATCCCGTGTCGCCCACCACCAAGAGGTGCTTATTCTCGGCGTTACGCGGGATGCGCAGCGGACGCTTGTCATCGTTTGTCGTGATCCCGATGTCGTCTCCGGCAACGGCCTTCGTGAACTGACAAGGATTGGTCCTTTCAGACGTCTTCCGTACCGCAGTTCCTTACGCCTCTCTACGCCTCTCTGGATATCCTTGCGGACAGAAAACGGAAGTTGCAGAAACGTTCGCCACCAAGGCCCTTAACGGCAGCAGCTTATGGCGGTTTTTGGCCCCCTCGTCCTATTTTTCTAAGCTCAGACTGCTTCTCGATCAGTCGATTCGGTTAGTAAAGGTAAGCGCTGCTTGAAAAGTTCTGCCGGTTTGCTCGCAAGGATCTTGTCGTGCCGCCGAGGGCGGATGTCGATTGCCAATATCTCTATCTGATACTAGCGCACAAGAAAAAGGAGAAGTGGGCGGAACTTGTTTTCCGCCAGACTTCCACAGTGGACTCCGCCTCTTGCGCTGGCGGCTATGTCAGCCAGTACCCGTTCGTGGCCTTGTCGGCGATGCATTCTGGCGTGGCATGCCGTGCAGAGCGTGATCAAATTTTCCTCAGCATCGGCTCCCGAATGACTGCGGAACTCCCTGTGGTGCACTTCAAGATTGGACATCGTGCCGCACGATTGACATCGCCAGCCATCGCGCCGCAGGATCTGCTGTCGCAAATTCCCATACGCCACTGGATCCAGTCGCAAGCGGGTGGGTTTTGGGCCAATCGAGCTCATGACGCCTTCTCGCTCAGGCCTCCAAGAAATGCCTGCCGTTGCTCCCCGGGCAGAAACTTGAAGAATCTCGTCATCGAGAACAGCAGCGTCTCCGGATCTCCGTTATCCAGGTTGGCTCCTGCCAGAAAGTCCGCACAGATCATCTCCAAGCAGTAGCCGCGGGATCGGTCGCTGCCCAGCATCAGGGCCGCGGTTTCGATCGCCTTCTCAATGACCGGCATCTGGCTCTGGTACAGTTTGAAGTAGATAATTTTCCACGGTTCCGTTTCCCGCCCTGTCAGTTCCTTCTCGACCTCCTTCTTGAAGTCCTCCTTCGGCATGTGACGGGCTTTGTGCAACCAGGTTGCACAATCGAAGTGCTGCCTGTCCCGCCTCGCCAGCTTGGCCAGTTCGATCCCCTTCGCCCATCCCACTTCCTGCAGTTGTTTTCTCGCCTGCGGTGGCAGGTGTTCGTGGATCGACATCAGGTAGTACGCCTTCCTCCTCGATTCCGGAAAACGCCTCTCCAGAAACTCGTCGAAGGACTTCAGCTTCTCCATCCTCCAGTACTGTCCCGCCCTTACCTCGCATAGATAGCGCCCCAGTTCGACGAACTTGGTGTCCCGCTCGGTCTCTTTCCGCTGCTCCCAGGCCAGAATCTCGTCGATCTTGCCCAGTACGAATACGGCGCGGCGGCGATTGAACTTCGGCGGCATAGGCGGATACTCAGTAATTAAGCTCGTCAAGCCAATCAAGACTGTCAGCTCCTGGACGCCGCACGACTGCGGCGTCGATCATTTCCTGCTTTCCAAGACAAAGTCCCACATACGGGCAGGTATTGCAAGGGTTCTGGGGAAAGCGGATGCCAGGCAGCGGGTGCCGTCGAGTTTCCCGATGGCATCGATATAGGCGACGAACTCGTTGTTGCCGGCGATCTGCCGCGTGAATTTGACTTGCAGATTTCGTCGAGGCTGGCTGACCCGGACACGATCGTCCTGACAAAAGCGGGTTAGCAGCATGATTCCTTGCCGAAGCATGCGATCCCAGGAGTCTCGGTTGGAGTAGTGCAAGTCTTGGCTCTGACAGGCAGACCACTCGGCAAACAGGACCGCGCCGGGATCTTCCCGGCGAAAGAGTGCGCCTAGGGCCTGTTCGAAGGCGCGACCGAACAGCATCGCCGCGCGAGTATCCTTCTCCTTCCAGCCATCGAGATAGCGATGCCGATAGCGCCGCGGGCAGGTGAGGTATTGGCTGATCTGGGTGTAGCTGTAGGTCATTCAGGCCACCTGCGGATTGTCCAGGTTTACAGGCGAAAGTTCTCCCCACCGGCCCGCTGGAGCAAAGCCGTCGAGCCGGAGCAGGGAAGCGCCGTTGAAGACGATGTGGCTGATCTTGACCACGCCCTTCAGACCCACTAGTTGCGTTTCGTCCACTTCGTCGCGTCCCAGCAGTTCGGTGTCGTAGCCAAAGTCGCGCAGGAACCAGTTCAGCTCCCACAGGGCTTTCGGGCTGCAATAGAGTCGACTCGACAGGACGTGGCTAGAGAACCGGCTGGGTTCAAGAATGCCCAGTGCTAGGGTGTAGTAAGGCTTCTGTGCCTGCCGCTGAAAGCGGACTCGTTGCACTCGGACGAGGAAGACTCCGTCCGGGATCTGGTTGGCAGCACAGCGATCGGCGGCGTTCAGGCCGGTGATCTGACGTTTCATGCGGCTCCTTCCTTCTGGACTGGATAGCTGTTGAGCTGGCAAAGCAGGGCAGTGCGGTCTTTCTCGGCCCAGTCGGCCAGGTGCGCGACGAAGGCTTTGACCTGTTCGCGTGTGGCATCGCGCAGGGTCTTGACCGCGCAGAAATCGGTTGCGTAAGCTTTGACCAGGTCGGGATCGAGTTGATATTGGCGAATGATCTGGCAAAGGCGGTCACGCACCTTCGGGGCTCCGTGGTTGCCGTTGCCATTTGCAGGCTGCGGCAGCTTTCTTGACTCTGGACTCGAAGCGGGCTGGCCAGCGAAGGAGCCGATCTCCTCGACCGAGCAGATGCCGATTCCGTAGGCTTTGCGCAGAGCACGGTTCACGGCGCGAGTTTCGGCGACGCGCATTTCGGCGCCGTGGACAAGGAAAGAGACATTGGAGGGGTCTGCATCGCCGTAGCCGACGAAGCCTCTGCAGGTCTTCGACTTGTAAACAGTCGCTTTGAACGCCCAGCGGGATGCGCCCGGATCGCTGAGTCCAAGGGCTGGTCGAACCTGAATTCCTGAGCAACGATTGCGCGTCGCGATTCGGAAGAGCCCCGAATGTGTGATGTACCACTTTCCACCTAGGTATAGGAGTTCACCGAAGGCGATCCGCAGCGAGTACCTTTTCGTGAGATCCTCCAGGACATCGAGTGCCCTCTGTGGGATTTCCCCCCAGAGGGCCTTAGCCATCGCCGTGTTACTTGGTTTGGACATTTCTTGCTCCTTTTTTTCGAGGTTTGCTTTCGTGCTGCTGATCCCGCAGAGTTAATTGGCAGGACAGTGCTTGATCGGTTAGGTTCGAAACAGTCCCGATGTGCGTCGGCTCCTTATATTCCATAAGGAATATTCTATATGGAATATCAGGAAATTCAAGAGGTATTTCTCTGGTCGCCCGGAAACCAAAAGCAGATTTGTCCGCGATAGGTTCTCGGATCAGAGCCTTAAGGGGTGACTTGCCGCAGGAGGAGCTAGCGGACTATCTGTACATCCGACAAGGGCAGCTGTCGAAAATCGAGAGTGGCAAGGCCGCGCCGAGTATAGATGTTTTGATCCTACTGTCCGAGCGATTCCATAAAAGCGTGGACTGGATACTGCGTGGCAAGGCGAACTAGCCGGACCCAACGGATCTTTGGTTAAGCCTTTGGTGATCGCCCGAACGTTTCGAGGGCGGCATCTGATCGCACGCTGTGCCGGTCGCCAGACCAGTTCGAGAGGTCTGCGGGAGTCCTTCTATCTGCTGGGCAGTGAGCTCCTGAACGAACCGTTCAACATCAAGAGCCTCAACCCCGCGAGCGATCGCTGCCGTCCCTCGGCCTATTTCTGGGGGCAAGTCTAGGGTCAGCCGGCGCCAATCCTGCGTGTGCGCCGGAGCCGCGATACAACTATAGGTGTAATGACGATGGCGGCTGTGACACCGCAGGGGAAAACCCGTTCCTACTCCCCGTGAGTGTGGTGTGGGGCTCGATAGATGCGGCAGTGAGGCCTTAGCTGACCTTGAGCCCGACCGCTCGTGCGAGTTTTCGTTGCTGCTGATCGAAGCTGTAAAGGCAGTCCGCGGCGAGTTCGAGCGCGGCCGCAACATGCAACAGGTCCGCAGTGCGCGTTCCCAGGCGAGCCGTGGTTTGTCGGGACAATTGGCCGGCCCGTTCAAAGACTTGCTCTGGAAGCGGGCGCAGCAGCAGGATCCCGTTGCGCAGATCTTTCTCGAAGTCAGTCAAGGAAGATTGCACCTGAGATCCTGAAAGCTCCTTCCGGAATACTCGCAATTGCATTGCGTTCACCACTTCCAACTCGCCAAAGACTGTAACGTAGCGCTCGCCGGCAGACGCCCGCATGATTTGCGCGGCGACAGCGGAATTGGCATCAGGGCTGTACAGGGAGATGAGAAAGCTGGCGTCCGCGTAGATCTTCAAAACCGGTTCCGATCTTGCGCGATCAGTTCCGCACCACTGACGCGCAGCATTTTGTCGCCGTAGATAGACCGCAACCGCTCATGAAAATCGGGCATTTGCGCGGTAGCCCGAACGTTTTCAGGCACAAGACGGGCAATGACCCGCCGCCGCTTGGTGATCTGGACCTCTTCGCCCTGGTGCAGAAGACGTTCGATCTTCTTAAACGCGTAACGAAGGTCGCGCACAGACGCTTTCCTCATGTGATACATATTAGCATCACATCATGCATTTTAGCAACCTTCCACTCGCCATCGGCCTTGGTTGAACCGCGGACAGGAGGATGCGCCTCAGTGATCACTTCAAAAGCGGCCAACGGAAGTAGCCGTCCAGGACTGGAGATTGTTCTACCCTGCCGCCTCCTGTGGTGGCAAGTCGGTTTTGGTTCTCCAACTCCGCGGGCCGCACTTGAGCACGTGGCCGTGGTGCAGCAAGCGGTCGAGCATCGCGCTCACGGCGGCCGCGTCACCCAGCAGTTTGCCCCAGTCTTCTACCGGACGGTTGGAGGTCAACATAGTGCTGGCGCGCTCGTAGCGGCGCATGATGATTTCCAGCAGTTCTTCGGCGGCGGTGAGCGGCAGTTTGCGCATGCCCAGATCGTCGATGATCAGCAAGGGCACGGTCACCAGGAACTCCATGTGCTCTTTGCGCGTGCCGTCGAGCGTGGCGTCGGCTAGTTCATCGAGCACGGTGTGGGTTTCGCGGTAGAGCACGCGGTATCCCTGCTGGATGGCAGACTGGCCGATGGCCTGGGCCAAGTGGCTCTTGCCGGTACCGGGCGGACCTAAAAACAAGGCGTCTTCGTGGCGGGCGATGAAGGCGCCAGTAGCGAGCGTGCCGAGGTCAGTGACTGTGTACATGGTGCGAAGCAGGTGCTTGCGGCAAAAAGCCCGAAGCAACATACGATTAAGAGCGTGGTGATTCTTTTCATCGGAAGCTCCTTTCAACTCGACATCATGAAGTTCCGTGCTAGATTGCGGGGGCCTACCCAGAACGGGGTTCGCCTTGACACTGCTGTTCGAGGGTATCGTCGGGGGAAATTACAAACGACACACTTTATATCACAACTTCGCGCAATATATTCTGTGACAGGCGTCACTGCTGGGAGTGATTACAGGTTCAGTTGCTTCGTCAACAGAGGATATGACCGTAAGGGTCGTATATGAGCGGATAAGCCCCCGCTCGTCGTTGTAGAAGGTAGCAAGGTAGAGGATGATGGTAGAATGGTTCCATATGAGCCTTAACATCAAGAATAAGGAAGCGCACAGACTCGCGCAACAGCTGGCCAAGCTTACCGGGGAAAGCATGGCGGAAGCAGTCACGAAGGCGGTTCGTGAGCGTCTGGAACGCGCCCGTCGGGAACGCGGTGTCGCACTTTCCGACCGCCTGCTGGAAATTGGAAAAGACTGCGCCGCGCACCTCAAAGAACCATTTCGGTCCATCGATCATGGTCGCTTGCTCTACGACGACAAGGGACTGCCGCGATGATTCTCGACACATCAGCAGTCATCGCCATACTTCGCAATGAAACTGAAGCGCCTTTGTTTGCGAAGGCAGTCGAGGAAGCGGTCCATCGGAGCATTTCAGCGGTCAATTATGTCGAAGCGGCTGCCGTCATCGATGGAAGCCGGGACCCTATTGCGAGTCGCCGATTTGATGACCTGCTCCGGGAAGCACAGGTGGCGGTCGAGCCGGTTACTGAAGCGCAGGCACGCATCGCGCGCCAGGCTTACCGCGACTTCGGCAAGGGCAGTGGCCACCCGGCCAAGCTGAATTTCGGGGATTGTTTCGCTTATGCCCTTGCTAAGGCCAGAAAGGAACCGTTGTTATTCAAGGGAGACGATTTCGCGCATACAGATGTCGCAGCCGCCCTTTCTTGAGCTATCGAGCGCGGGTTTGCTCGCCGGCAGTGCGCCGGTTGCAGACCACTCGGAGAACGGGATTGCTGTCCCGGCCCAAAACGATCCCGTAGGCCGTGCGCAGAGCTCGATTGACGGCCCTAGTACGAAGGGAGACCCCCCCGGCTCTGCCGGGGAGGCAGCAGAAGTTTGACAAATCCGGCAGTGTCCTTTCCCCCCAAGTTTGAAGCGACTGACCAGGGAGTGTCTGTATTGCGGTGTGGAGCTTTTGGTTTTGACTTTGATTCGGTTGCGATCAGGCCCCTTTGAGGGGCCAGCAACCGTAAAGCCTCCGGCTCTGCCGGAGGATAGTTACTCAAGCCCGACGCGCCGGACAGATAGATATCACCGGGGGGAACAGCGTCACCTTTTCGAACATTCAGTTGAGCTTCGTTGGGGACGCAGTTGCACATTTCGGGTCCCACGCCATAAACGGTGTAGTTCGAAGGTCCGAAGGTCCGAATAACACGGGGTTGAAACAGAGCTGAACCTTGTAACGTATTTCGCGCCGCCCGGTGCTGCGCTTCGCATCGACGAGGCCAGAACAGGTTGTTCTGATCGTCGGCGGTCTGGCGGAACATAGTGAGGCAGTTCCTATCGTCACCCCCAACAACGGCCACGAGAGCTCCGCCTCCTTCCGTTCCATCCCCACGCCAAAATTCAGAATTCAGAACCTTCAACATTCTGCTTTGGGATTACGGCGCAGGAATTTGAACGTTGGAAGCGATGTTCGAGTAGCCACTTTCTTCGTTACTCGAATTTACAGCCGTCGTGGCGTAGCAGTAGGAGGTGCCGTCTACTACTGCGGAGTCCGTGTACAACGTACTCGTATTCAGCACGGAGTTGATCATGGAGAAAGATCCGCACGAGTTGGTGTATACCGCGCGATAAATGTTATAGCCGGATATGTTCGGCGACGTGCTCGCGTTCCACGAGAGATTCACTGTGTGTGTCGGCGCAGGGGTGCCCGTCCCCGTCAGTGTTTCCGCCGTGGTAGTCGGCTGAGCATTGCTGGTGAAGGTGAGTGCGGCGCTCGCCGCTCCGGATACCTGCGGGCTGAAGGTCACTGTAAACGAAGCACTCTGGCCCGCCGGGATGGTCACCGGTAGTGAGAGACCGCCCATGCTGAATGCCGAGTTGTTCGAGCTCGCAGCCGTGACCGTAACATTGGCGCCGCTGGCTGTCAGGCTTCCGGATGCCGTTCCGCTGGTCCCGACTACCACGCTGCCAAGACCCAGGGTGGTTGGAGTAACGGTAAGCTGCCCAGCTGCCGCAGTGCCTGTTCCGGACAGTGGTATGGTCAGCGTGGGATTGGAGGCGTTCGAGGTGATGGTGACGTTGCCACTCACACTTCCGGCCGACGCTGGTGTGAACGTGACGCTGAAGCTTGCGCTTTGGCCGGCTGTCAGTGTGACCGGAGCCGTGATCCCGCTCAGGCTGAACCCGGTGCCGCTGATCCCGACTTGAGGAAGCGTCACAGTCGAGCCCCCGGTGTTCGTCACCGTCTCGGACAAAGCCTGATTGCTTCCTACCGTCACGCTGCCGAAGCTGAGACTGGTGGGATTTGAAGCGAGTGTGCCCGGTGCTACTCCCGTGCCAGACAACGGGATGGTCAGGGTCGGATTGGAGGCGTTCGAAGTAATTGTGACATTGCCACTCACACTTCCGGCCGACGCTGGGGTGAACGTGACGCTGAAGCTTGCGCTTTGGCCAGCTGTCAGTGTCACCGGAGCTGTGATCCCACTCAGGGTGAACCCGGTGCCGCTGATCCCGACCTGAGAAATCGTGACGCTGGAGCCACCGGTATTGGTCACTGTCTCGGACAGAGACTGCTTGCTTCCCACGGTCACGCTGCCGAAGCCGAGACTCGTCGGATTTGCTCCGAGTGCCCCTGGGGCGACTCCCGTGCCCGACAACGGAATGGGTCAGGGTCGGATTGGAGGCGTTCGAAGTAATTGTGACATTGCCGCTAGCACTTCCGGCCGACCCCGGTGTGAACGTGACACTGAAGGTCGCGCTCTGGCCAGCTGTCAGTGTGACCGGAGCCGTGATCCCGCTCAGGGTGAAGCCAGTCCCGCTGATCCCGACTTGAGAAATCGTCGCAGTCGAGCCCCCTGTGTTCGTCACCGTCTCGGACAAAGTCTGATTGCTTCCCACCGTCACGCTGCCGAAGCTGAGACTGGTCGGATTTGCACCGAGTGCCCCCGGCGCGACTCCCGTGCCCGACAACGGAATGGTCAGGGTCGGATTGGAGGCGTTCGACGTGACGGTTAGGTTGCCACTCGCGCTTCCGGTTGACGCCGGTGTGAACGTGACGCTGAAGATTGCGCTTTGGCCGGCTGTCAATGTCACCGGAGCAGTGATCCCGCTCAGGCTGAATCCAGTGCCGCTGATCCCGACCTGAGAAATCGTGACGCTGGTACCGCCTGTGTTGGTGACCGTCTCTGACAGAGATTGCTTGCTCCTGACCTGCCCCCAATTTTCGTTCACGTAAGAATACGACAACTTTGAGCTACTCCATCTCGGGTTGGAGCCGGGATGGGGGAGCGCGAGGGGGAAGGGACGGCGTTTGAGTCCCTTGCCTCTCGCTCAGCTGTGTAGAAAGCTGCTGCTTGCGCCTCGGCAAACTCTCTCGGGGTTTTGTATCCCAAGCTGCTATGAGGACGCTCTTCGTTGTACTCGATCTTCCACGCCGCGATCTTCCGTCGCGCGTCGAACAAGTTTTGAAACCAGCTCACCGTCAAGCACTCATCCCGCAGCCGTCCGTGGAAACTTTCGACGCGCGCGTTCTGCGTGGGCTTGCCCGGCTGAATGTGCAACAACTCGATCTTTCGTTCCACGCACCACGCCAGAAAATGCCGGCTCGTCAGCTCCGGCCCGTTGTCGCAACGGATCGTCTGCGGTTGCCCGCGCTCCGCCACGATCCCATCCAGCACCCGCGTGACTCTCCGACTGGCAAAACTCGTATCCACTTCCAACGCCAAACACTCCCGCGTATAAGCATCCACCACGCTCAGCACCCGGATCGTCCGTCCACACTCCACCGCATCGTGCACAAAGTCCAGCGCCCACTCCTGGTTGGCCGAAGTCCGCGCCACCAGCGGCTTTCCCTCGCGCACACAGTGCTTGCGCTTCTTGCGTCGGATCGCCAGTCCGGCCTCGCGATAGACTCGATGCAACCGCTTGTGATTCACGCGCTCTCCACTGCGCTGCAATAACACCTGTAGTCGCCGATACCCGAAGCGCGGCTTCGACCGCGCCAATTCCACCAGTCGCTCCCGCAACGGCTCATCCGTGCGCTGCGAGCGGTAGCGATAACTTGCCACCGCCATCCCTATCAGCCCGCAAACCCGGCGCTCGCTGACCACGTATGTCACTCGCAGCCAGTCCGCGTCCGCCCGCTGGTCTACGAGCTCCACCCGTTTTTTGCGATCACCGCCTTCAGCATCTCTTTGTCCAGGCTCAGATCCACCACCAGCTTCTTCAGCCGCGTGTTCTCGTCGCGCAACTGCTTGGCCTCTTGCGCCTCGCTCACATCCATCCCTCCGTACTTCGCTTTCCAGGCGTAGATCGTGTGCTTCGACACCCCCACTTCCCGTGCCACGTCTTCCGCCTTACGCCCTGCCTCCAGCTGCTTCAGCGCGCCAATCATCTCCGCTTCCGTGTGCCGGCTCTTCGACATACCTCTTCCCCTTTCCTTCGTCCGAAATCATACTCGGACTTGTTCGGAAAACGGGGAGCAGGTCACTCCCTACGGCTACACTGCCGAAGCTGAGGCTGGCCGGATTCGATCCGATTGTGCCCGGCGCGACTCCCGTGCCCGACAGAGGAATGGTCAGGCTCGGATTGGGTGCGTTCGAAGTAATTGTCACATTGCCACTAACACTTCCGGCTGACGTCGGCGTAAACGTGACGCTGAAACTCGCGCTCTGTCCGGTTGTCAGTGTTACCGGAGCAGTGATGCCACTCAGGCTGTATCCGGTGCCGCTGATCCCGACCTGAGAAATCGTGACGCTGGAGCCGCCAGTATTGGTCACCGTCTCTGACAGGGACTGACTGCTTCCCACAGTCACGCTGCCGAAGCTGAGACTGGTCGGATTCGATCCCAGAGCACCCGGCGCAACTCCCGTAGCAGACAAAGGGATGGCCAGAGTGGGATTGGCTGCGTTCGAAGTAATTGTGACATTGCCAGTAACACTTCCGGCCGAGGCCGGCGTAAATGTGACCGTGAAGGTCGTGCTCTGCCCAGCCGTCAGTGTCACCGGAGTCGTGATCCCACTCAGGGCGAAGCCAGTCCCGCTGATCCCAGCCTGAGAGATCGTGACGCTGGAGCCGCCTGTGTTGGTGACCGTCTCCGACAGAGACTGCTTACTTCCAACAATCACGCTGCCGAAGCTGAGACTGGTCGGATTCGACCCTAGTGCCCCCGGCGCGACTCCCGTGCCCGACAACGGAATGGTCAGGCTCGGATTGGAGGCGGTTGAGGTGATGGTGACGTTGCCGCTCGCACTTCCGGCTGACGCTGGCGTGAACGTAACGCTGAAACTCGCGCTCTGTCCGGCCGTCAGTGTCACCGGAGTAGTGATCCCACTTAGGCTGAAACCAGTCCCGCTGATCCCGATCTGAGAAATCGTGACGCTCGAGCCGCCCGTGTTCGTCACCGTTTCTGAGAGAGACTGATTGCTTCCCACCGTCACGCTGCCGAAACTGAGGTTGGTCGGATTCGATCCCAGTGCCCCCGGCGCGACGCCCGTACCCGACAACGGAATGGTCAGGTTCGGATTGGGTGCGTTCGAGGTGATGGTGACGTTGCCGCTCGCACTTCCGGCTGACGCTGGCGTGAACGTGACGCTGAAACTCGCGCTCTGCCCGGCGGCCAGTGTCAGCGGAGTCGCGATCCCACTTAGGCTGAACCCAGTGCCGCTGATCCCGACCTGAGAAATCGTGAGGCTGGAGCTACCGGTATTGGTCACTGTCTCTGACAGAGACTGATTACTTCCCACCGCAACGCTGCCGAAGCTTTCGTTCGCTGAACTCAGCGCGAGCTGCCCGCTCGCCACTCCGGTTCCAGTCAGCGAAAGGGTAGCGGAACTATCGGAGGCGTTGCTGGTAATGGAAACGGTGCCACTGAAAGCTCCCGCCGCATTGGGAGTGAATGCAAGAGTGATTGGGGTGCTTTGACCAGCAAAAATCGCGATCGGAAGAGTTGGTGCACTTAGCGAAAAATACTGGCTGGAAATCGAGGCGCTGCTAACCGTAATGGAGGCTGTGCCGGTATTCAACGCAGTCACGGTCAGCGTCTTACTCGTACCTGCCGTGACCGTACCAAAGTCCAGGCTGGCTCCGCTTAGAGATAAAGTGCCAGCTGTAGCCTGCGGTTGTACACTCGCGGACTTGCTCGAGCTGAACCCCTGGCAACCGACCAGGAAAGTGATGCCGGCCAGAAGAAGCAACGCACCTGCTACTTTCTCATGTTGTTTCGGGCAAATCGCTCTCGCCGCAGTCTCTCGCATTGTCAGCCATGGAACCGTAGCCCCAGGTTCTACGACTGTCTGCACCCCGGGGGAGGGTTCATCATGAGTCTGGGGCTGCAAGCGGGGTTGAGGTAGATATCCGGGGTACACTACGCAAATCGCCAGAAGGCCAGTAGGAAGAAGTCGTTAGGACATCCGAACCCGCGATTGCAGGATAAGACCCTTTGGGATGTTCACCGTTCGGCCGCCGTTTCGCAGGGCGTCCTTGAAGAGCCCCGCCCTCTTTTAGGTCTTTCCCAGTGCACCGAGGAATTGCAAGGACACTGCTTTCGAAGTGATGACGCGCGGCGGTTCTGCTTGGATCCGCCAGCGCCGACCGAGATCTTTCGAAAAATTAAGGGCGATCGTCACCCGCAACCCTGTAGGACTTGCCGTCAACCAAAGAGCAGGTAAGTTATGGTGTTCGGTCAACGATCATGACCGACTGGCCGATAATCTGGTAAGGGGACTATAGTACCCAATACAGGATAATGAGTTTTTCCGGTTGGCGTGTGGTATAGGGGTGCCATCAGGATCGGCGTACGGAGGTTGTGTTTTATGCGCGATGACGATGAGAATCCGAAAATTCCCAACGACAATTCAGAAAGTTCGGGCGTCTCCCGGCGTGACTTCCTCAAGATTTCCGGAATCTCGGTGGCGGTGCCGCTGATTGCAGGACCGAAGATGGTCATGGCGGCGGGCCAGGAAGTTCCGGTGTATGGACCCGGCAAGGTCCCGATGGAATTCGCCATCAACGGCAAGAACTATAAGGCGGACCTGGAGCCCCGCGTCACTCTGCTGGATGCTCTGCGCGATCAATTTGAACTCACCGGCGCCAAGCGCGTCTGCGATCACGCGGAATGCGGCGCCTGTACTGTACTGATGGACAACAAACCCGTCTACGCCTGCACCGTGCTCGCTATTGAAGCGCAGCACAGGCCGATCACTACGGTCGAATCGTTGATGCGGGACGGCAAGCTGCATCCGGTACAGCAGGCGTTCGTGGAAAACGACGCTTCGCAATGCGGCTTCTGTACTCCCGGATTTGTTGTCGCATGCGAGGCATTTCTCGATAAGCATCCTCACCCTACGCCCGAAGACATTCGCCGCGGTCTGAGCGGGAATCTCTGCCGCTGCGGAACCTATGAAGGAATTCGCAAAGCCATCGCGCGGGTCGCGCAGAAAGGAGCCTGACCTATGCCGGATTATGCATGGCCCGATGCTCAACACCGCACGCTGATCGGTACGCGGGTCACGCGCGTCGATGCTCCCGCCAAAGTTTCTGGGCAGGCAAAGTACACCTACGATGTCCATCGCCCCGGCATGCTTTATGGCAAGGTGCTGCGGTGTCCCTACGCACACGCCAAGGTTGTGAGCATCGACACCAGCGCGGCGGAGAAAATGCCCGGGGTGAAAGCGGTTCACATTGTGCAGGGTCCGGGATCAAACATTCACTGGGCAGGCGATGACATCGTTGCAGTCGCGGCGGTTGACGAGGTAACGGCGGAAGACGCGATCCGCGCGATCAAAGTGAAATTTCAGCGGCTTCCACATCTGGTCAGCGACGCGGAGCCGCCCAAGGGCAGTGCGGAAGAAGAAGGCCCGCTCAGCATGGACGCCATCGATGACATGCTGGATAACCAAGTGCCCGCCCGGCAGATGGTGAGTGAGATCCAGCAATACGGAATCACGGAAAAGCCGAACGAAGAGCGGCTAAACGCTCTCAAAGGCAATGGCGCCACCGACGATGTGCTGGCGGCCATCCGGGCAGCTGCCGTTCACCCTGAAGCCGGCAACAGGGCTCAGTCCAACTATCAGAAAGCAGCGGCGCAGACGGTCGGCGATCCCGACAAAGCATTTGCTGAAGCCGAGGTAGTCTCCGAAGGGCTCTATGGCGTTCCGGTCATTACACATTGTTGTCTCGAAAGTCACGGATCGATTTCCGAGTGGACTGATCCGGAACATCTGTTCACTCACATCTCCACGCAGAATGTTTCCGGAATCGCCGGCCAGATGGCCGAGCCCCTGAAGATGCCGGCCACCAACATTCGAATTCATCAGGATCACATTGGCGGTGGGTTCGGCAGCAAGTTCTCGCCTGATCGTTGGGGAGTGTTTACTGCGGAAGTTTCCAAGAAGGCCGGCGGCAAGCCGGTCCGCCTCATGCTTGAGCGCGATACAGAGCTGAAGGTTGCGGGAGCCCGTCCTTCCGCATACGCACGCGTAAAGGTAGCGGCGAAAAAGGATGGCACTATCGTCGCGTGGCAGTCCAACTCCTGGGGCACGGGCGGGCCCGGGGGTGGCGGCATGCCTCCGATTCCTTACGTCTTCAGTATTCCGAACCAGCGGCAGCAGCACACTGCCATTCGCAATAACATCGGTCCTGCACGCGCCTGGCGTGCGCCGAACCATCCGCAGGCGGCAGTTCTCACTATGTGCGCTTTGGATGACCTCGCGGCGAAGCTGAACATGGACCCGGCGGAATTCTTCGGCAAGAATCTCAACCTGACTAAGCAGCGAGAGAACACGTACCGCGAAGAACTCAGCATTGCGTCAGAGTTGATGGGCTGGAAGCAGAAATGGCATCCGCGCGGGCAGAGCGCTTCGCCTGACGGAATGATGCGCGGCGTCGGATTGTCTTTTCACACCTGGGGCGGACGCGGCCATGCCAGCGACTGCGATCTGACCATCCATCCTGATGGATCGGTGGACCTGAAGATGGGTACTCAGGATCTTGGTACGGGAACCCGCACCTGCATCCTGATGGTTGCGGCCGACACGATCGGCATTCCGATGGACGCGATCCAGCTTCAGATCGGCGACACAACTTACCCGCCGTCGGGCGGTTCCGGAGGATCCACGACCATCGGCGGCGTGAGCTCTTCGACGCGGCGCGCGGCCGTGGATGCGCGCGACGCGCTCTTCGCCAAAGTTGCGCCCGCGCTCAACGTTCAGCCAGATCAGCTGGAATGCGTGCAGGGGAAAGTGAGCGTGAAGGGTGACTCCAGTCGCTCACTCAGCTGGAGGGAAGCTTGCTCCAAGCTCGGCGCCATGCCGCTCACGATACGCGGTAAGAATCCGGACCGGAGCAAACCTCCCGACCTCACCAATAGCGGTGTTGGCGGTGTGCAGATGGCGGAAGTCGAAGTGGACCCCGACACCGGCATCGTCAAAGTTAAAAAGATGGTCGCCGTGCAAGACTGCGGCTTGGTCATTGATCTTAAGACTGCCGAGAGCCAATGCTACGGTGCTTTGATCATGGGAATCAGCTACTCGCTCTTCGAAGAGAAGGTAATGGACGCCACCACAGGCCGCATGCTGAATGCGGATATGCAGTTCTACCGGTTGGCCGGCTTGAACGATATTCCCGAGCTGGTTGTTCACATGATGACGGGCAAAGGTTATGACGAACGCGGTGTGATTGGGCTGGGTGAGCCGCCAGTGATCTCGCCCGGCGCAGCTATCTCGAACGCCGTAGCCAATGCGATCGGGGTACGGGTGCCGTTCCTTCCGTTCACACCCGATCGTGTGCTGGCCGCGCTGGAACAGAAGGGAGGTGCGTGATGCGACCTTTTGAATATCTCAGCCCGAGCAGTCGAACCCAGGCCATTAGCCTGCTTGGTGGAGCCTGGGGTAACAGCGAGATTCTCGCCGGCGGAACCGATTTGCTCGCGCTGATGAAAGATGATGTGCTCGCACCAAAACGGCTGATCAACATTAAAGACATTAAAGACCTCCAAGGGGTTTCATCCAACGCGCAAGGGTTGCGCATCGGAGCGCTGACTACGCTCGGGGACTTAGCTGACGATGAGAATGTGAAAAAGAATTACCCTGCGCTGGCTGAGGCTCTGATGGAAGCCGCGAGCCCACAAATTCGCAATCTTGCCACACTGGGCGGCAACCTGTGCCAGCGTCCGCGTTGCTGGTACTTCCGCAACGGGTTCGGTCTGTTGCCGAAAGACGAGGCTGGCAAGGAGCTGGTTGCAGACGGCGAGAACCGTTACCATGCCATTCTCGGCAATGAGGGTCCGGCCAAGTTTGTCAGTCCTTCGACGATTGTTCCTATTCTGATAGCCTACGGCGCCAAGATCCGGCTGGAGGGGCCGAAGGGAAAGCGCGAGCTTCCGCTGGAAAAATTCTACGTGATCCCGAAGAGCGAAAGCGAACGCGAACATGACTTGCGGCCGAACGAGATCGTCACGGAAGTGACGATTCCATCCGCCTCAGACGTCAAGGCCGCGCATTACGAAATCCGCCAGAAAGAAGCATTCGACTGGCCGCTCGCGATGGCCGGTGTTGCTTTGAAGATGCGCGGCTCCAACGTCGAATCCGCCCGCGTTGTTCTGGGATACGTTGCGCCGGTGCCCTGGCCTTCGCGGGAAGCGGAGCGGATCTTGGCCGGAAATCCTATTACGAAGGATACGGCGCAAAAGGCGGCCGAAGCCGCCCTGGCCAGCGCCAAGCCGCTCAGTCACAATGCGTACAAGGTGAAACTCGCGCGGGTTGCCGTGACGAGGGCGATCATGAAAGCCGCATCTGGGGGTGCCGCATGATTCAGGAATCGGGGCGCTTCAACACCAATCATCCGAACCTGTGTTCGGCGCTGCGCTGGAAAGGCCAATTCATTCTCGCCGAGCCCGACCCCTCCGTGCCGGCCTGCAACGACGGCCTGTTCTGGTGCCTGCACACTCAGACCTGCATTGGCCCCGATGGCGAGTTGGCAGAGCCCGGAAAATGCAGTTCGAAGGGGCGCGCGTGTCATGGAACAGGAAAGTGCGGGTAGGCAACCGGTACAATGGTGTGCCTTTTAGGGCGGCCCTGCATCTTAAACTATTAAACCCCTGAGGAGTTTCCGGTATGCGATTTAAGCTCTCAGTTCTTCTTGCGTGTCTGATAGCTTGCTTTTCCATTTCGATGGCGGCGCAGGAAATTCGCGGAGATTACCTGGAGACGCGCACGGCTGATGTTTATACCGGCCAATGCTTTGCCAACGGCGAGGTCAATCTCGTAGGGAACGAAGCGATCCTCGCGTGGCACGTCCAGAGCGGAAGCTGGGATGGAGTTCCGCTGCACGGCTTTACCGTTGCCGCGGCAGTCCGCGCCGAAGGTACGTTGGGCGATCCCTATGAGAATCCCTACCCGGCGAAAGCGGTGTTGTTGGTGGACGATCAGGCCAACGCACAGCAGCAGGCGGCTCTGTTGAACTTTGCCCATCACATGGGTGGGGAACTGCTGAAGAATGTCGAGCAGGTGATCCCGACCCAGATGGAGTTAGTTGTGAATGCGGAGCATCACGGCGCCGCCATGCTTCGGGCCGGCCGCTTCGCTACGGTGCAAACGCGTTCCATCGGCAGCCAGGATCATCTCTGTGGAAATGAAGTCACCTTCTACCCGCCGCTGACTGAGTTGGCTCATTCCATGCCTGCAGTCGCCCTGACCGACATGTACAGCGGGCCCGGCTTGGGCGTCTCCTGGGACCTGCATGGAAAGCGAAGCGCCTTTGTGGGCACTTTCGCCCGCTAGGGATAGACCCGGGCCGAAATATGGAACGCGGGAGGAAGTGAGGTCGCCGAGAGTGCATAAGTGTGCAGCGGTATCGTTTGCGATCAGCTTCATTCTGGTAGTTTCACTGCTCTGCGCAGCCCAAACCGGCAAAGTGGAGAGCGTTGGCGCGTTGACCGACAGCGCGGTTCCCCAAGCCGTGCGGCAGGCACTCGACACAAAAGGATATCGCCTCACGCTCGATGACCCCGCTCCGGCGTGTGAGTTCTGGATGCGCAAGAGCATTCCCGCGCAGACAAAGAAAGAAGTAGAAGGCGTCGCCTATCCGGAGCTTGGCGAATCCACACTGATCGGCGTCATCCATTTCCCACAGGCCGCGGCAGATTTTCGCGGCCACCAAATCTCCGCCGGATTCTACACGCTGCGCTACGAGATCATGCCTGATGACGGCAATCATCTCGGTGTGGCTCCCAACCGCGATTTTCTGCTGGTCATTCCCGCTGCCTCCGACACCGATCCCGGTGCTACTTTCAAGTTTCAGGAATTGGTGACGATGAGCGCACGCACCGCAGCCACCAAGCATCCCAGCCCGCTAAGTTTGGTTGAGGTGGACGCTGCGCCCTCCTCCCCCACGATTTCTAAGGACGATCAGGACCACTGGATCTTTTCTGGGGCCATGAAACTTAACTCAGGGGAGGAACTGCCCTTTGCGCTCGTGGTGAAGGGAACAGCACAACAATAGCGCGCCGCGATTCTCACTCCGGATTTCTTCTTCGAGGTAACTCTTTCCAGCGCGAGTTGACCACCTTTCATGTCATGCTCACGCGCGAATCTTAGCAGCCTCCGCTTTCGGCAGCTTCTTATGCTTCAAGAACGGTACCCTATTCCAGTAGACTGACTATCCAATAAGGGGATGGCCACTTGCAAAAACTCAGGTCGTGTTTCCACCGCAGTATCATTATCACGTTCTTTCTCCTTTTGCTTGGCGCGGCGGCGATTGCCCAGTCTGTACCGTCGGAACTGGTTGATGGGCTTAAATGGCGCCTGATTGGGCCATTTCGTGGTGGCCGGGTGGTCGCCGTGGCCCCAGTGCCTGGCGACTCTACTACTTTTTATTTTGGCGCGGTCAATGGCGGCATCTGGAAAACCACCGATGCCGGAACCGTGTGGACTCCGATCTTTGATAACCAGCCTGTCGGTTCCATCGGGGCGATCGCCGTGGCACCTTCCGATCCCAAGACCATCTACGCGGGAACCGGCGAGTCCGACATTCGCTCCGATCTATCTTCCGGGAATGGCGTCTACAAATCCGCTGATGGTGGAGCTACCTGGACGCACGTAGGCCTGGAGGACACGCGCCAGATCAGCCGGATTGTGATCGATCCGCAGAATCCGAACGTCGTTTATGTCGGAGCACTCGGTCATGCCTATGGTCCTAACGAACAGCGTGGCGTCTACAAGTCCGTCGATGGAGGAACACATTGGACCAAGGCTCTCGATACAGGGTCCGAGATTGGCGTTTCAGATCTGGCGATCTGTTCCGGCAACCCGCAGATTTTATTTGCCGGCACTTGGAATACGCGTCGTCCTCCCTGGAGCACCTATGCTCCCATCGATGGACCCGGCGGGGGGCTCTACCGCTCTCAAGATGCCGGCAAGACGTGGTCCCGCCTCAACGGCAGTGGATTACCCGAAGGCGATTGGGGACGCGTTGGCGTTGACGTTGCGCCAGACGGCAAGCGCGTCTACGCACTCATTCAGGCAAAGAAGGCTGGCCTCTATCGCTCTGACGATGGTGGCAGCACGTGGGTCCTTGAGAACTCAGACCCGCGTCTCACCAGCCGCGCCTGGTATTTCAACGGCATTACCATCGACGCACAAAATCCCGATGTGATCTATGTCCCGAACGTTGCTCTCTACCGATCCGAAGATGGAGGGAAGACTATCTCCATCGTTCGCGGCGCGCCCGGCGGTGACGATTATCACCAGATTTGGATCGACCCCAAGAATTCTGCCAGCATGGTTCTCGGAACGGATCAGGGCACCACGATCAGTCTCGACCGTGGCCAAACTTGGAGTACATGGTACAACCAGCCCACGGCACAGCTATATCACGTGATTACTGACAACCAGTTCCCCTACGTCGTGTACGGCGCCCAGCAAGATAGCGGAAGCGCTGCTGTTCTAAACCGCACCGACCACGGACAAATCACGCCCCGCGATTGGTTTCCCGCAGGCGGAAGCGAAAGCGGATATATGGCGCCCGATCCCAAGGATCCGAACATCACCTACCTTAGCGGAACTTACGGCAGCGTTAGCCGCTTTAACAAGCGGACCGGACTGAGCCAGGATATTACTCCGTGGCCAGCGTTGACATTTGGTTCGGAGATCGATCAGCGTAAATATAGAGATCCCTGGACTCCGGTCTTGGTTTTTTCCCCCGCTGACTCGACTACGCTTTATTTCGGGTCGCAATATGTCATGAAGACGATAGATGGCGGTCTGCACTGGCAGGCTATCAGCCCTGATCTTACGGGATCCACGCAACAGGTGGGAGATGACAAATCTCAAGGACCGCCCACGATCGGGGATGCGAAACAGCGAGGGTACGGCGTAATATTCACCATCGCGCCATCGGCTCTAAACCATGATCTGATCTGGGCCGGAAGCGACACGGGGTTAATTCACCTCACTCGCGATGGGGGAAAATCCTGGAAAGACATCACGCCCCAGGGCCTCAGCACTTGGAGCAAGATCTCGTTCATCGAAGCTTCCCACTTTGACCCTGCAGTGGCGTATGCCGCGGTGGATCGCAGCCGGCTCGACGATCGCGCACCTTATCTCTATCGAACCCGCGACTATGGCGCTACCTGGCAACTGATTACGAATGGCATTGGGGCTGACTCCTTTCTGCGCGGCATTCGGGAAGACACCGAGAGTAAGTCACTGCTCTTCGCCGGAACGGAACTGGGAGTTTACATATCACTCGACGATGGCGACCACTGGCAATCCCTGCAACTCAATCTTCCCGTCACATCGGTTCGCGATCTAACGATTCACGGCGAAGATCTCGTAATTGCCACGCATGGCCGTTCGTTCTGGATCCTCGACAACATCACACCTCTGCGCCAGGCGTCCGAAGCCGGAAAAGCCAACAAATTCTACCTCTACCATCCCGCGCCAGCATTTCGCGTGGATAACGATTCCTTCGTAGGCACACCGCTTCCTCCCGAGGAACCGACGGCCGCGAATCCTCCCACCGGCGCCATGATTGATTATTTTCTCAAGTCCCCAGCCAGCAATATCACGCTGGAGATTTTCGATGCGCAAAAGAACCTCGTGCGCAAATTCTCGTCGGAAGATAAACACACCGAGAATCATCCATCTCTGCCGATCGCAGAGCGTTGGTTTCCCAAGCCCGAATTTCTCCAGACAAATCCTGGAATGCATCGCTTCCTCTGGAATCTTACATGGGGCAGTTCCGGAGCGCTCATGACGCATCAAGAATCCGAAACCCGCACTCCGAGCGGCCCAAAGGTTGTGCCGGGAATCTACCAAGTCCGCCTGACGGTAGACGGACGGACACAGAGTCAGTTCCTAAGAATCATCATGGATCCCCGCTCGCCCGCGACTCCCCAGATACTTCAGCAGCAGCTGCGACTGGGGCAAGCAATCTTCGCCGAAGTCTTGGAAGCACGGCGCGCCCTCGCCGAGATCGGTTCGGTAAAGAAACAACTGGCGGACGTTGAGCAGAACCTTGGTGATAGGAATCAAGCTCTCAAGTCGGCTCTGGCAGACGCTCAAACTGAGATCGCAAAGATTCTCAGTCACAAAGAGATGCCCGCACAACAATCTGGAGGACTACAAGAGGGCTACGTTGAAATGACCTCAGCACTGCATGTCGTCGAAGGCGGGGATCGCGACGTGCCTTCCCAGGCGACTGCTGTGTACAAAGAATCCAGCCAGCGGGTCAAAGAAGGAATTGTGCAGTGGACCACATTCAAGCAAACGAAATTGCCCCAGCTAAATCAGAAATTGCACGAAGGAAGTCTTGCTCCGATCGCGATCTCGGAAATTGAACAGGAAGTGCAATTTCTTATGTCACGTTAAAAACCGAAAGCCCTGATTGAACGTATTCGAGTGGCCTGATGGACTTCCTCTGCCGCGCCTCCATCGTGCGATGGATCGACTGACGGTTGTGGTGAGTGGCTTCTCACAGATCACGTGCTTGCCCGCCTGGAGCGCATCCTTCGCCATGGAAAAGTGCTGCGCATTGGGCGTACAGATGTGGACTGCATCGATCGCGGGATCGCGAAGGACATCGCGGTAGTCCGTCATTGCAGGAATGGAGAAAGCGGTGCCCAGGCGTCGCGTCGCGTCTTCGTTTCTGCCCGCAATCGCGGCGGCTTCTGCGGATTCCACTCGCCGAACCGCTTCGAGATGCACGCGGCCCATAAAGCCAGTGCCGAAAATTGCCGTTCTGATCGATTTCATCGCAAGTTCCCATCCATTTCGTGCTAGGACCACCAGGCAGCTGCAGCCTGCTCGCGGATCACAATGCTGTTGAGAAAATTCGCCGCTTTGGTCAAACCCTCGCCCGGTGAGAGCAGGCTGTCCTCGTGCTCGATGGAGAGCACGGAATCATAGCCAAACATACGCAGAGTCGAGATAAACTCGGTCCACCACTCAGCCCCGTGCCCGTAGCCACAGGTGCGGAAGATCCAGCTGCGATCGCGCTCTTCCGTGTAAGGTTTGGTATCGAGAACGCCCGTGCGCACCAGGTTCGAAGGGTAGAGCTGCGTGTCCTTGGCATGGACGTGGAAGATGGAACCCGCGAGCACGCGGATGGCCGCGATAGGATCGATGCTTTGCCAGAAGAGATGACTCGGATCAAAGTTGCAGCCGACAATTTCTCCTGCAATCGAGCGCAGCCTTAGCATTGTTTCCGGGTTATACACCACAAAGCCGGGATGCATCTCGACCGCGATCTTCACGCCATGGTCCGCCGCGAATTTGGCGTGCTCGATCCAATAGGGCGCAACAACTTCGTCCCACTGCCAGTCGAGAACCTTGCGATAGTCCGGCGGCCAAGGGCAGGTAACCCAGTTGGGAGCGGTAGCATGCGGTGAATCGCCAGGACATCCTGAAAAATCAACCATCACAGGGACGCCAAGCTTTTCAGCGAGCAGAATCGTATTCCGGCTGACCTCGCGGTGTTGTTGCGCCTGGGCCCGATCGGGATGTAGCGCGTTGCCGTGACAACTCAAGGCGCTAATGCTGACGCCATGATCGCCAAGAACGCTTTTGAAATTGGCGAGGGCCGAAGCGTTTTCGAGCATCGAGAGCTTGCAGTGCGCATCGCCGACATAGTTTCCCGTGGCAAGTTCGACGGTACTAATATGGAGTTCCGAAAGTTTCTTGAGAACCACGGCTAGCGGCAGTTGCGATAGAAGAGGCGTAAAGACTCCAACTCGCATGGCGATTTTTGTCTCCCATCCTGCAGACGGATGCGGTGCTCATTTTACGATTAAAGGGAGGATCATTGATCGATCATCCCCCTAGAAATGCTATCGTGACGCGACCTGTTGTGGAGAGATCATCGTTGGGCTGCCCGCCCGAATGAGGACCGCAAGCGTCTGAAAACGCTCGGCGATGCATTGCTTTCCGCTCCCTTCCGGCGCCACGGCGCGGGGAGCTTCAAAATGATCGCGGCACAGTTACTTCACTTCTATCACTGCGGGCCCCATGTCTTCTCATGCTGGATCTTTGCCGGTCTGTTGCCTTCTCGCGACGGCGGTTCGGTTTGGTTAGAACCGGGGTCTCCCAGCGGAGTGGCCGCGGCGGGGGACGACATCATCACAAACGGCTTGTTGGGTCTGGGGCCAACCGCGGTCGCAGCGAACTCCTCTCTCGACAACGTGGACCTCTTTACCATTCAGCTGCTCGGTTCCCGTGGATCTTATGCAGGCAATCAATTCCAACTGATCCGCGGCACTGACCCGATCGCATGCTCGTTTGGAACCGTCGGTTGCAATACAGATCTAGGCAATGCGAGCTTTTTATTTGAAGCAACGAGTTCGACGCCAGTGGCCGTACCCGAACAGGGAGGTCTTCTGCTTCTCCTGCCGTCGGCGCTGGTGATCGGTGCGGGTTTGGTCATCAGCCTGCGAGGATCTGCAACGCAAAACGGTTGATGCTCGCCGCCGGTTATTGATCTGAACCTCTTCGCCTTGGTGCAGCAGGCGTTCGAACTGTGCGCGACATGAATTGAGCCGGGTGCAGCAGCAAGATCCCATTGCTCATAGCGTTCTCGAAATACCCAAACGCCGTCTGTATCTAACTCGCCGTCGTTTCGTGATCTGAATCGCAGTCTTCCAGCCGGTACTGTGGGCACTTAGCCATTTGATCGCTCCATTCTTCCCCGCAATGACCACAGTCGAGACAAAATCCCTCGAAAACGATTATGGTTGCAGACAGCGGTCAACTTCCATGTGGGGGATATTACCCGTGTTGAATCGTAGAAGTTTTCTGAAAGTGGCGGGCACCGCAACCGCAGAGACGTTCCTCGGAGCAAAGATATATGCACGGGCGGCGGTTCAGACTGAACCTGCCGCGCCTCTTGCGGCCAACGATCATATTCAGATCGCGCTGATTGGGGCTGGTGGTCAGGGGCAGGGAGACACCAAGGTTGCGCTGCAAGTTCCGGGCGTGAAGCTCGTCGCCGTGGCGGACTGTTACGACGGCCGTCTCGAGCACAGCAAGGAACTCTGGGGCAACGACATCTTTACGACCCGTGACTACAGAGAGATCTTGGCGCGCAAGGATATCGACGCCGTCATTATCGGCACGCCGGACCATTGGCACAAACAGGCCTCCGTCGATGCGATGAAGGCAGGCAAGGACGTTTATTGCGAGAAGCCCATGATCCATCTGTACGCCGATGGGCCGGAGATGATGGAGACCGCTCGCACGACGAACCGGATCATCCAGATCGGAAGCCAGCGCGTGAGCTCGATCATTTATGCAAAGGCCAAGGAACTGCTCGCTTCGGGGGCCATCGGTCAGCTCAACATGGTGACCGCGCATTGGGATCGCAATTCGTCAATCGGCGCGTGGAATTATACCGTTCCTCTGGATGCCTCGACCGAAACCTGCGATTGGCCGCGCTTCCTGGGAACTGCGCCCAGGATTCCCTTTAACGCGGAGCACTTCTTCCAGTGGCGCAAGTGGAAAGCCTATGGCAGCGGCGTAGCTGGAGACCTCTTCGTACACCTGTTCAGCGGAACCCACTTCATTACCGGGACAAATGGTCCCACGCGAGCCATGGCCACCGGAGGATTGCGCTTCTGGAAAGACGGGCGCGACGTTCCCGACGTAATGCTGGGCCTGTTTGATTATCGGGAGGGATTCAACCTTAGTCTGCGCGTCAACTTCGTGGATGGAGGTGAGGAGAGCGAGGGCTTGATCTTCACCGGCTCGGAAGGCACCATGGAGATCGTCGGCAACTCGGTCAGCATAAGCCGCACGCCACTCGAAAAGGAACCAGGCTTCACGATTGGCACCTTCACGGACGCAATGCAAAAGCGCATTCGTGAAAGCTACCGGCAGAAGTATCCGATCTTGCACCCATCGGGACCGCCATCCGCTGGATACGAGAAATATGTAGCTCCTGAGGGCTACCGCGACAACTACGACCACTTCAAGAATTTCTTTGCGGCCGTTCGCTCGCGCCAGCCCGTCGTGGAAGATGCGGTGTTCGGCTTCCGAGCAGCAGGAGCCGCCCTGCTCAGCAATCTCAGCCTCGATCGCGGTGCTGTGGTGAAGTGGCATCCCGATGCAATGAAACTTGGATGAAATGAAATATTGTTCGGAGACGTCCTGGAGTTTTGGAGCTGTGACTGCCCAGTGCAGCTACAGCGTGTGCAGGACACCGCTATGTACAATCCGATTGCAGGTACGACAATGAGAAAGAGGCTCGGGCTGACAACACTGGTCATAATGGCTTTCGGGTACGGCCTCCTGGTTGCGCAATCGGGGCGTTCCAAGAGCGAGTGGTCCGATGGTGCTTTGTATCTGGTAGGTGGGCGGCAGGCACTGCGGATCGACCTGCAAACCGGCGCCACAAAAGTGTGGCAACTGTTGACGCAGGTGGGGATGAAAGAAGGCGATCTCTGTTCGGCGAGGCACGCGCCCCAATCCTGCGACTGGTACGCCTCGGAGACGCTTCTGGATCTGCGCAACAAGCGTCTCTACTTTGCCGCTCCCACGACATCTCCTGGTGATGACATCGACTCCGACACAGACGAGAATATGCGCGGGCCATTTGCGGTCTGGACGCTGGATCTTGAAAGTATGAAGCTGCTGAAGAGGCTGGACACTTCCTCCCCGCCGGAAGCGATGGTTCTGACGCCAGATGGCAAGCAATTGCTGGTGAGCTACGGCCCGAACTTGATTGTGGATATATTCGATACCAGCACGTTCGCCAAAATCAGCAGCGTGAAAAATACGGGCGGGAATCAGCTCGATACGTATTTTACGGCGGGATCGTATTTCCTGCCGAACGGAAAGTTCATCATCGGCGGCGGGGTAGGCGCCGACTTCCGTATCCAGGTGGACGCAGGACACTTTAAGGAGGAATTCGTCGATCCGCGAACGCAATTGCCGCCGGACGAATTGAAAAAATTGAGCGGGTTCGTGAAGACAGAAAAAGATGGCCAGAAGTTGCTACCAGCCGTGCCGGTTTCGTCGCGGAATGGCAAGACTCTCGTGTCCGTTGCCGACGAGGCACAACCAGAGCGGCTTTCTGGACCGTGGATATGGAAACGGGGGCAACCTCGCCAGCAGTCATCCTCAGTTATTACGCGAAGGCGGAGTTGATCGGATTGGGCGGTGAATTTGCAGTCTTCGAAGGGCGTTTTTCTCACGCGGGAGGAAACGACTATCGGTTCGAGAGGACGGGGCGCGTGGCCGTCTACAAAGTGCGGACAGGAACAGTGGTGAGCGAATTCAATAAGCCTGAGCTGACGGGCGAAGGCACGGTGCTCTGCGTTTCGTCGCGCGGCTCGCTGGCCGCGTATGCGCGCGGGCACGACGTTTTGGCTGTCGACTTCAGTACCGCCAACATAAAGCGATTGGCCACAGTAGGTGACCTACCCCAACTCGGGTACTTGGGGGCGTGCGGACTCGCCGAGCGGGCCAGTCCTTGACCCCACGAGATTGGCATCTGATAAGTTTCAGTCTGAACACGCCGAGGTCTCTTTCCGGGACATTCGGCTGCATCCGTTGAAGTAGTGAGGCAGAGCCATCGAGATCGAACGCACGGCCGGAGGATCAACTTGCTCAAGAATATGAGATTCGCAGTTCCTGTCGTCATGTCCCTGTGTGCGGCATGCATCTGGCTAAATGCTGCACAAAGTGCGCGTAAGACCGCTGCCGAGGATGCGCCTGGAAACATTCCGCAGGTGACTTTCTTCGTTCACCGCCTGGGTACGGATCATGCCGAGGGCATCACCACGCTGGACATGAACGGCGACGGTCGGCCTGATCTGTTGAGCGGAGCTTACTGGTATGAGAATCCGGGGCCAGCGGGCGGCGAGTGGAAACGCCATCAATACCGAACGGTAGGCATTCTGGGGGAGTTCGTCTCCGACTGCGGAGAATGGACTTTCGACGTGAACCATGATGGCGCCCCTGATGTGGTAACGGCGGGGTGGATGTTGAATGGGCTGTGGTGGTACGAGAATCCGAAAAAGCCTGGGGTGATGTGGCAGCGCCACTTCATCACCGACAGCTATGACACGGAGGGCGGAGCGACGGGCGACATCAACGGCGATGGCAAACCAGATCTCGTGCTCGCGCATTACAACCATTCGGGAATTCTGTGGGTTGATTTCTCGGGTCCCGAACCGAAGGTGCACCATGTCGGAGGGAAAGAGCAGGATGGCCATGGCATCGGCATCGCCGACGTGGATGGCGATGGCAAGGCCGACATTCTGACTCCTTACGGTTGGTTCAAAAACATCGATGCCAACAACGATAAGTGGGAATGGCATGGAGACTGGGAACTGAACGACGCCGGGTTCCCGATCCTCGGCTACGACGTGAACAACGATGGCAAGACGGACATCATCTATGGCCAGGGACATAGCTATGGTCTCTATTGGCTGGAACAGAAGGGCGAAGGCGCGAGCCGGAACTGGGTGAAGCACGTGATCGACGAGTCTTACTCCCAGATCCATGCGCTCAAGCTGATCGATATCGACGGTGATGGAGTTCCCGAATTGCTGGCGGGCAAGCGCTACCGCGGACACTCGGGCCACGATCCCGGCTCCTATGATCCTCTGGTGATTTATTACTACAAGATCGATCGCAAGACGGCCCAGTTCACGCGCTATCCTATTTCAGTCAACGGAACGGCTGCAGCCGGGACGCAGTTCGTTGTGGAAGACCTGGATGGAGATGGCGACCTCGATATTGCGACGGCGGGAAAGACAGGCGTGCACTTCTTCGAGAATCTGAAAATAAATGTGGTTCCCAAAGAGACTCGTGAAAAGGAGCTCCTGCTCGATAAGAATTGGCCTTTCGAGGGCGAAGGCGTCACTGTCCAGCAGGAGGACGGCCCTCCTAAGCGGTAACGGTTCGCGAACTAACTCGCCTAACGGATTCCGACGAGATGGCCCCGATGAATGGCCGCCGCGATTCATTGCGGTCTTGCGTGTAAGCCGCTAGCGCTTCTCTTGTTCCGTCATTGGAGCGCCGCCGAGATGTAGTCCCGGTGGAAATTCCGGTTCTGCCGAGCCGTCGGTTCGCGCGTCGGAGGCAGCGAAATTCAAACCGGTTTTCGTGTTGTGGTCGATCGCCTGCCCGCGTCCCATGTAGAGTGAGAAATCCCAGCGAACATCGAGCTGATGTCCCATGTTCGTGAGTTGCTGGCGCACTTCGGCTGGCACGCGATCTTCAATGAGAATTTTGCAGCCGATATTGAAATTGCTGCGTGCTGTGAAACGAGCCGTCTCCATTGCGGCTTGAAGATTCATGCCGTAATCGACCACATTTGACACGAATTGGGCGTGTGCGAGCGGCTGGTTGGCGCCGCCCATGATGCCAAACCCGATGTGGTCGTCGCCCCGCTCCATGAAGGCCGGAATAATGGTGTGGAATGGGCGCTTGTGGCCGGCGAGCGCGTCAGGTTTGCCGGGGTCCAGCATGAACAATGCGCCACGATTCTGCAGCGGAAATCCCATCCCGCGTACGGTGATGCCCGAACCAAAACTTGAGAAGTTACTCTGGATGAGCGAAACGATATTGCCATCACTGTCCACCGCAGTGAGGTAGGTCGTGTCACCCGCGGCAGGACGCCCGGCCTCCGTGTCGCAATTGGCCTTCTGTGGATTGATCAGTTGTGCGCGCTGCTTCGCGTATTCCTTTGAGAGCAAGCCGGCAACCGGCACCTTTGCGAACCGAGGGTCGGCGTTGTACCGGGCCAGATCGGCGTAGGCTAACTTCATCGCCTCGATTCTCTTGTGCAACTCTTCCGCGCTGAGCGGACCCGCTTTCGCTGGCGAGAACTGCTCCAGGATGTTCAACATTTCCAGCGCTGCCATGCCTTGCCCGTTTGGCGGCAATTCGTAAACTTTCCATCCGCGGTATGTGATGGAAATTGGCTCGACCCATTCCGCCGAGAAATCCTTTAAATCTTCCGATGTCATCGTGCCGCCAAGTTCGCGCGAAGTCGCAAGAACGCCTTTCGCGATTTCGCCGGTGTAGAACGTCTGCGGACCTCCCGCGGCGAGAAGACGAAGAGCTTTGCCAAGGTCGGGGTTTCTAAATATTTCACCCATCTGAGGTGCTTCGTCATGGACGAGGAAAACACGCCGGGTCTCCGGGTCATTTTTCAGCTTCGTGCGAGCGGCGCCTCGCCAGTCCATGCCGATCAACTCCTGGACAGGGAACCCGTTTTCCGCGTAAAAGATCGCCGGCGTAAAAAGATCCTTCCAGGCCATGCGACCGTACCGCTCATGCAATTTGTTCCAGCCCTCAACCGCGCCCGGCACGGTTACAGTGTCGATTCCACTCTCGGGCATTTGCGTGACGTTCTTCGACTTCAAGTAGTCGATGGTGAGTGCTTTAGGGGCCCATCCGCTGGCGTTCAGGCCGTAAAGTTTTCCGGTCTTGGCATCCCAGTAGATAGCGAACAAGTCACCGCCTATGCCATTCATGTCCGGTTCCATCACACCAAGGACAGCATTGGTGGCGATTGCAGCATCGACTGCCGACCCGCCATGAGACAGGATCTCCGCTCCCGCCTGCGAGGCCTGCACCTGGCTGCTTGCGACAATGCCGTACGGCGAGATCACCATGGAGCGCGCGTTGGTCCGATCTTGCGGGAACGCGGAGGTACCGAGGGCGACCAGCAAGAGGCATGGCAGAAACTGGCGCATATTTCATCTCCTTTCGATGGAAGGGCATTCTTAGTGGAATGGTGAGAGGATGTCAACGCTAGATGCAGATCTCACCGCTCGGGCCTGCGTCCGGAAACTGGCAAACTCACTCTTCGCCATCCACGATGCCATTGCGAATCTGGTGGGCACGGTAGCGGCGCGAAAAGGGATCGTCGTTGTCTTTCTGAATTACCCTCGCCAGCTTGGCTAACGAAGCGAGCGGAGACGCATCCTTGCAAGAGCCGCGCTCTCCGCGAACAAGTCCATGCGCTACTCCTCCATCGCGGTGTCCACAGGGTTACCAAAGTGCCGAGGCGGAAAGTTGCGGAAGTTTTGCAGGCCTCGATACGATGTGTAACTTGTAGTAGCACAGTGGGTTGTAGGGGTTACTTATCAGTTACTCACCCGCAGGACTAATGTTCGCCGCTCGGACCGCCACGATGTCGCCTCCGCCTGAAGCGTCCAGCCAATCATCGGCAGAGTCATACAACCTCGCGAACGGCCCGTGTATCAAAACGAGTAGAAGTTACGAAGGTTACGTCTCGTCTGCTTGCCTACGGCCAACACTCTATGTTAGGAGTTAATATAGTCTCGTAAGTCTGGAATGCTACGTTTGACAAATCTCGAAGGTCCATGGCGCAGGAGTTGCTACGCGATCGTCGTTTTTATTGCCGTGACTTCGCTCGCCGTGAGCGTGGCTACTCGCTACTGTTCCCCTCAGACTTCTTCATATTCAGCAAAAACCTTGCACAAACATTCGTCGCCGGAGCAAATTCGGCAGCGTCTGACCAACAGTGCGTCCAACTGGATGCCTCAGGTGGTGCAATCCGGCGTCCTGCAAGCGCCCACTTCATATCCCAGCATTGCCGCCGTTGGGCCTCGGATCCCGAGCGTTCTCCTCGAAACAAGTTTGTACAATCGTCCTCCTCCCTCCTGCTGATCTTTCTCCGTCTCCCTTATCATAGCCGGGTGCTTGTCGTAACCTTGTTGCTGCCAATGAACTCTGTTTCATTGATGGGATGAGAGATCCTGGGTTTCCGTCTTGGTTGGCGTGAAACCTTGGTCGAGCTCGAAGGACAGAGAGTCTTCGGAGCGCGGTCTTCGTTGGCAACCTGCTCAAGCGACATTGGCTGTGTAAGGCGGTGAAATACGTGGGCTACGGTTACCTCAGCGATTACGGTCGCGTAACCAGGAGCACATGGATTTGTCTGCCTTGAATGAAAATCGGATCGTGAAAGGAAGCGTACATGGCGCTTGCACCCTTGTTGACTGAGGGAGAGTTGGATGCTCTACGGCAATTCGATACCTGCATGGTCGCGAACGCGGTCGAGACTTTTAATGTTCGACTGCACAACACGGGATTCACGAATGCCAGCATTCGCAGCATGTTCGACGATGCTCCTCCAATGGTGGGCTATGCGGCCACGGCGCGGTTGCGCAGCGGCGAGCCCCCCGTGGTGGGCGGCACGTACCGCGACCGGGGCGACTTCTGGAACAGCATTCTCGAGATTCCTGCGCCCCGCATCCTGGTATTGGAAGACAAGGATACTCCGCCCGGCCGTGGAGCTTTCGTGGGAGACATGCACGCTGCAATCCTCAAGGCGCTCGGCTGCATCGGCTATCTGACTAACGGCGCCGTGCGAGAACTGCCTTCGGTTCGCTCAATGGGGATTCAGTTGTTTGCCGGAAGCCTCGCCGTGTCGCATGCGTATGCCCACATTTTCGATGTCGGTGCTGCCATTTGCGTGGGCGGGATGGAAGTTCGTCCGGGAGATCTGCTGCACGGCGACCGTCACGGCGTTCTCACAATTCCGGCGAAAATTGCCGCCGCAATCCCGGCGGTTGCCGCGGAAATGCAACGGTCGGAGCAGAAGGTAATCGACTTCTGCCGATCCAGCGGGTTTTCGGTGACGAAGCTGGGTGAGCTGATGAAGAGGAAGGGCTAAGCCGGAAACGGTGCCCACCACTAGCAGGGAAGGCTGGTCCAAGACACGATGACTCAAAACCGCTCTATATCGTCCATAACGCGAACCTGCTGGCGCCCGGCATTGATGGCTGCGCTTGCAGCCCTCGTAATCGCGCTCGCAGCAGGTCTGTCTTCCTGTTCAGGGGACCGGACCGACAAGGTTCAAGCCAACGGTCCAGCCATCACGGTCGGAGTGGCCAAGGTGGTGAAGAAGTCTCTCGGCCGTCAAATCACGCTCTCTTCCGAGCTGGTGCCCTTTCAAGAGATTGATGTTTATGCGAAAGAATCCGGCTACGTCAACAAGTTGATGGTCGATTACGGAACCCACGTGAAAGCCGGCCAGGTGATGGCCGTTCTCGAGATTCCGGAATTAGAGGCGCAGCTGCAGGTAGACCAGGCGGAAATTAAGAATGCGTCGAATCAGGTGACAAGGGCGCAACACGAGCTGGCGCGATATCAGGCGCAGTATAAGGCGCTGCATCTCGAGTACACCCGTCTGAACGGTGTGTTCGAGAGCCAGCCCGGCATTGTGGCCCAGCAGGAAGTGGATGACGCGCAGGGAAGAGACTTGGCGGCTTCGTCTCAAGTTGACGCGGGCCAGGCGGCCCTGGAAGCTGCCCAGAGCCAGCTTGTCGCTTCCAAGGCGAAACTCACCCACGATCAAAGCTTGTATGACTACTCCAAAATCACGGCGCCATTTTCCGGCATTGTCACCGATCGGTATGCGAATCTCGGAACGTTGATGCAGGCCGGAACGGGTTCGAGTACGCAAGCCATGCCGCTGGTAAGGCTTTCGGAGGACGATCTGTTTCGTCTCGTCATACCGGTTCCGGAAGCCTACGTTCACTATATCCGGATCGGAGATCCGGTCAACGTTCGCGTGCCTTCACTGAACCGGAGTTTTCCGGGGAAAGTGGCGCGTTTCTCTGTCGATGTGCGATCGGATACACGCACCATGCACACCGAAGTCGATGTGCCGAACCCCCTGCGGGTTTTGTTGCCGGGGCTGTATGCGGAGGCTGACCTTCAGCTTGACCGGAGAGACAACATTCCAGTTGTTCCGGTACAGGCTTTGAATCATGAAGGGAATAAGACCAACGTCGATGTCGTGAGTGCCGATGGAACGCTGGAGGAACGTCCAGTGCAAGTCGGAATCGAGACCAGCAACGATGCTGAAATCGTTTCGGGATTAAGTGCAGGGGAGCAGGTCGTGGTCAGCGACCGCAGCGCCTTGAGACCCGGACAAAAGGTTCACCCCCAGGTTGTAGCCGTCCCCGAATACCAAGGGGATACGCAACAGTAGAGCCGTCAAAATGCCGCAGTTTTGCAGGTGCGGGACAAGGGAGATTGGGTAGAGCTTATGCCAGGGTTTTCGATTCGTAATCCGTACTTCATCATCGTGATCTGCCTGACGCTTCTAGTCATTGGTGTGACCAGCATTTCGCGTATGCCGGTCGATCTGTTTCCGCCGATCAACCTGCCGGAGGCGGTGGTGGCGACTTTCTACAGCGGCATGCCGCCGACGGACATCGAGTTTGACATCACCGACCCGCTCGAGCGTTTCTTTACGCTGGCCTCCGGCGTCGATCACATGGAGTCTCGATCGCTTCTGGGAGTGAGCATCATCAAGGTGTACTTCCAGCCCGGGACGAATCCCGACACCGACGTCAGCGAACTCTCTAACTTAGCGTTGGCCGACCTGAAGCGTTTGCCGCCGGGAACTCTGCCTCCTGTGGTTTTGAAGTTCGATGCCTCCAGCTTGCCGGTGGCTCTCGTCACGGTGAAGGGAGAAGGCCTTACCGAAACCCAGCTTCACGATTACGCCCAGTTCCAGATCCGCAACCAGATCGCGGTCGTGCCGGGCGCCGAGATTCCGATCCCGTTTGGCGGCAAATACCGCCAGATCATGGTGTACGTGGATCCGTACAAGTTGTCGTCGCGCCAACTGAGCTTGATGGATGTGGTGCACGCGGTTAACCAATCGAACCTCATCTTGCCGGCTGGCGACGTCAAGATGGGGCCCTACGACTATTTCGTCTATTCGAACAGCCTGGTCGACAACATGGACCAGTTGGGCAAAGTGCCCCTTAAAGTCGACGGACATTCCTGGGTGACGGTGGACGATGTCGGGAAAGCGGAAGATGCCAACCAGATCCAATATAACGAGGTGCGAATCGACGGCCAGAAATCGGCGTACATCCCGATCATGAAGCAGGGCGGCGATACCAACACCATTGCCGTGGTGAATGGCGTTCGCGAACTCATCAAGCATCTCTACGACATTCCCAAGCAGATGAAGACCGGCATTGTCTTTGACCAGTCCGTCTACGTGAAGGAAGCGATTGATACCGTGCTGCACGAAGGATTTCTGGGCCTGATCCTAACCAGCCTGATGATCCTGATCTTTCTGGGCAGCTTCCGCGCAACCTCGGCCGTGCTGCTGTCGATTCCGTTGTCTGCGCTGGCCGCCTTCGTCGTGTTAGCCCTGATGGGTGGCACGATCAACACCATGATCCTGGGAGGAATGGCTCTCGCGTTCTCTCGCGTGATCGACAATTCGGTGATCTCGCTGGAGAATATCTACCGCCATCTGGAGATGGGAGCGGCGCCCATGATCGCCGCTGAGGCTGGCGGCGCGGAAGTGAATCTGGCAGTGCTGGCCGCCACGCTGGTGGACGTAGTCGATTTCTTTCCCGTCGTTTTCCTCTACGGAGTGGCCAAGTTCCTGTTTTCCGCTTTGGCTCTGGCGTTCTGCCTCTCGCTGCTGGCTTCATTCGTCGTCGCGATGACGGTAATCCCCTTGTTCTGCTCGCGCTTCTTGAAAGCCGTGCCGCACACCGGGGAACATGAGCACCAGGACTATGAGATCGAACCGACCGCGACCAACAGTAAATCCTGGATGGACAGGTTCAACGCCCGCTTCAACCGGATGTTCAACAAGGTCCTGGATTATTACGAGCACTGGGTGAGGCGGGCGGTGCAGCGTCCCGGGCTTACGGTTTTGGCTTTGAGTGGCGTGTTCCTGGCCAGTTTGGCGATCTATCCGCTGATGGGCCTGGCGTTTTTCCCCAAGACCGATGCCGGCCAGTTCACGATCAACCTAAAAGTTCCTACAGGGACTCGCCTTGAGGTGACGGACCAGTATGTCGCCAAGGTCGAAGACCTGATCCGGAGCACGATGGAAGGCAAGGATCTGAAGAGAATTGTTTCCAATATCGGAGTGGTTCCGGATTTCTCTTCGCTGTACACCACGAATTCCGGCCCCTACACTGCAACCGTTCAAGTGCAGTTAAACGAGCCGCACCGGCTGAGCAGTTTTGAGTACATGGATCGGGTTCAGAAGAAGTTGGCCACTCAATATCCTGATATTCGAACCTTCTTTTCCAGTGGGTCAATGGTGGATGCCATTCTGAATACGGGCATGCCGGCCCCCATCGACGTGCAGGTGAGCAGCCCGGATCTGAACCAGATTTATGGCATCGCTCAGAACCTGGCGGCGCGGATACGCGAGGTACACGGCGTCGGCCAGATCTATATCCCGCAGGACATGAACTATCCGGCCCTACGACTGGATGTGGATCGGGTTCACGCGGGCGAGTTGGGGCTGACGCAGAAGGATGTGGTTGACAACGTCATCACGGCTCTCAATTCCAACTATATGATCGCACCCAATTACTGGGTCGATCGGAAAACCGGTAACGACTATTACCTCACCGTGCAGTACTTCGAGCAGGGCCAGGCCGCTATTCACGATAGTCAGGACCTCGGGCAGATTCCTCTACGCGATCCGGGCAATGGAGCTGCCATGAACTGCGGCCTGACTAGCCCATCGCGGCTCGGAAGTCCCCAGCCATCATGGGGTTGTTCTGTCCAGGGCAGGCCGACGACCGTTCTGAATAATGTGGTCAAGGTGGAGCAAGTTCAGACCCCAACCGAGGTCGATCACTATCAAATTCAGCGCGTCGCCGACATCTACGTCACTCCTTCCGGGGAAGACTTGCAACGCGTAACCAGTTCCATCCGCGATATTGTCGCGAGCGAGAAGATTCCTTCCAACGTGCGAGTCAACCTCCGCGGAATGGTGAACGGCATGCAGGAGTCCTTCAAGAGCTTTGCCTTCGGTTTCTTGATCTCCTTCCTCCTTCTGTTCCTGATTCTGACCGCGCAGTTCAAATCGTTCATCGATCCCTTCCTGATCATGCTGGCGATTCCCATGGGATTTGTCGGCGTGTTGATCATCCTGCCGCTCACAGGCAGTACGTTGAATGTAATGTCGCTCATGGGAGTCCTGATGCTGGTCGGCATTGCGGACTCGAACAGCATTCTGATCGTCGATTTTGCTCACAATCTGGAAAAGCAGGGGTTGTCGCCGGCAGATGCGGTCATTACCGCCTGCCGTGTGCGCCTGCGGCCCATTCTGATGACCTCGCTGGCCACCATCATCGGAATGATTCCGATGGCTCTGAAAATGGGGACTGGCGCGGAACAGTATGCCCCCATGGCGAAGGCCATCATCGGAGGCTTGACCTCTTCCGTGGTGCTCACCATTTTCATCGTGCCGGCGGCTTATCTGCTGGTGTACGGGAAGAAGCACAATCAGGAAGCCGCGACAGCTCAGCTAACGGAGCCGACGGAATGAAGCAGAAATATCCCTGGAATCTCTCGGAGAGGCACACGGTACCTCGCGAAGAAGATCGAGAGGCATCCCCGATGACGAGCTGCAAAATTGTCACACTGTGCACGCTGCTGCTATTGTTTGGGGCGCTTCTGCCCCCGCATGGCTTGGCACAAACCTCCGACAAATCGGGGACGGTCGAAAACCTGCCTCCCGCCCCGCAGCCGCAATTCACACAAAACCCGAGTCGGATCGTGCTGCCTCCGCGGGCTCAAGTCGCGTTGGTTGCCAGCTTGCCTCGTGGGGCGGCGTCTCAGACCGCTTCCTCCGCAGATCCTCAGGCGGCGCCAGCAGCGCAGCCGCCAAGCGGCCCTATGCGTTTAACCCGTGCCCAGGCTGAGCAGTTGGCCCTCAAGAACAATCCCCGCATAAGTGTCGGTCGTTTGCTCGCTCTGGCACAACATCAGGTCTATCGCGAGACCAGGTCGGCAGAACTCCCCAATTTCAATGGCACGATAACCGCGGTCGACGCCAATGAAGGCAGCCGCATTGGCGCTGGAGCCCTCAATGCTCCTCGCCTGCTCGAACACGCGGGCGCGGGAGTAACTCTCAGCCAGCTCATCACTGATTTTGGGCGCACCCTCAACCTCGTGTCCTCCTCAAAACTCCTGGAAAAGGCGCAAAACGCCAGTGCTCTGGCCACCACCGAGGATATCGTTCTCGCCACAGACCAGGCTTTTTACAACGCGCTGCAGGCCCAGGCTCTGCTGAAGGTTGCGCAACAGACAGTGACCACTCGCGGGTCAGTCCAACATCAAATCGACGAACTCACGAAGAGCAAACTGAAATCGGGCCTGGATTTGGCCTTTGCCGACGTCAATCTGTCGCAAGCGAAGCTGCTGCAACTCGATGCACAAAACAACGTCGATTCCACACTCGCCGCGCTGACGGCGGTCCTTGGCTTCGACAAGCAGGTCAACTACGAATTGACGGAAGAGAACACGCAACTGCCGTCGCCCCCGCCAGACGTGGACGTGCTCGTCAATACTGCGATGCAGCAACGCCCCGACCTGCAAGCGCTCACCTTTGATCAACAGGCAGCGGAAAAGTTCCGTCGCGCTCAGCGCGACCAGCTCTTTCCTACCATCAGCGCGCTTGGCATGATGGGAGGAACCCCGGTACGTCCGGACTGCCTTGGCGGCTGCTTCCCCAACTATTTCACTTCCAGCTGGTACGGCGCCATTGGCTTGAACATGAACATCCCAATCTTTAATGGTTTTCTCTTCACCGCACAGGCCTCGGAAGCGAAGTACCGGGCACAAGCCGCGACGGAGAATACCCGGGATCTGCGCGATCAGGTAGTGCGCGACGTTCGCACTGCATGGTTGTCCGCGAATACGGCATTTCAGCGGGTCGGCGTGGCCGCCGAGCTCGCCAAGGAAGCCGACTTAAGTTTGACTCTTGCTCAAGGTCGTTATCAGCTTGGCTTGGGCTCGATCGTCGAACTCAGTCAGGGGCAGTTGCAGCAAACCGATGCTGCCATCGGCTACGTCAACGCCCAATACCAGTATCGGCTCGCTCTCTCAACCCTGAACTTCGAGATTGGCGTGCAGCCCTGAACATCGGGCCGGAACTGGGTTCGCCTGTGGAATTTGTCCGGGCGCAACAGCGGCATCTGCAAGCTCGGACGAGTTCGGTTGGAGTATGACGAGGGCGGCTTTGGCTGTCGTGGAGTAGTGCACGATAGCGATCTACGAAAGCCTGATTCAGGCCGCGCATAGGGCGGACGAGCGGACGATCTCTCAAGGACGCAGCGTAGCAGTTCATGAAAAGAAGTAACAAAAAGAATCAGGCGTCCTCGTTCACGACCCGTCGCGGACTATTGCTGTGTCTTTATATTGGGGCTTTCGTCGCTATCATTTTTGTCCTCGTCTACTACCTGTACGTTTTGCCGATGCAAAAATCGTTAGAATAATTGCTGGAGTTCCGAGGTCTCACGATGTTGCCTTTCGTCCTTTATTTCGTCGCTGGTGTGGTCACCGCCTATCACGTGTATGGCTTGCTGGCGTTCGCGCTCTACGGAGTTCCCTTCAATCTTCTGGAGTTGGTCTCTTTGTTGGGCTCGTTCTGCCTGCTGATTGCAGCCTACATGAGCCTTTTCCGGCCTCATGCTGCGGGGCGATTGGCGCTGATCGCCTGTCTGGCGATGTGGTGCTTTTACGGCCCGGCGATTGCGAACCGTGTCCGGACAAAATTGGCCAAGCCCGCTGCGGTGTCCCAATTTTCTCGCCCGCCGGTTGGCGTCACGCCGGAACGTTTATTTATTTCGGCCTGAAGGGGCCGCTCTTAGATCCGGATGATACTGCCCTATTTAGCCACCGTCTTATTAGCTCTCGCGACCGCGTATTCCGCAGTCGTGAGCTTTCGGCAGAAGCCTGAAGAAAGTGCGGCGCCGAGTTGGATTTTCCCCCACGGAGCAAAGCGGCCGGCTCGAATCTTCGTCGCCATCGCGACGCTCCTACTCGTGATTGGCCTGGGAGTGTTGTTCAGCATCGGCGGTCGAAATTCGACTCAGCGTTCGTTGCGCTTCTTGATTCCCGAGGGTTACAGCGGCTGGGTGCGAGTCGAGTTCGAGATCCCGGGTGAGCCCGCTTTGCCGGCCGAAGCCGGCCAAACTGTGCTTAAAATTCCGACCTCTGGATTATTGAAAACATCGTCGCCCGAACAATACGGTTGGGCCAACGACACTTACGCTTACTACTCCAGCGGCGGTGTGCGACCGCTCCCTGATTCCGGCCCTGGAAGACTCATCTGGGGCAAGATCAATGGCGAAGCGTTAGGCCCTTCGGGCAAACGAAAGTATGAAGAGTTTTTCGTCGGAACCCAGCAGCAGTTTAGAGATCAAGTCGAGGGAGCAAAATCTAAAGATTAAGGCAACGATTCACACTCGCCACGCACGATTCCATGACCTGCTAACTCAAAAAGAAAAAGGGTGGCATGTGCGAACCGGGGCCGCTGTGCCACCCTTCCTCAAGTTTATCGTCTTTCCGACCGCCTACGCCCCAGCACTGGCTGCTTTGACCAAAACTTCCGGACTCTGGGTTTGCGCCATCCGTCCAAAGTACAACCGGTACGAACGGTGGATTCCGTACATGACCGGGAATACCGCGAGCGCCAGTCCCCACCCCATGTGAGAACTCACTGCCTGGACCATGGTGGTGACTCCCGCGCTGACCACGTAGTACGGGAACGAAAGATGCGCCAGGCTCCACCAGATCTGCCCAGCCGCCTTCCCCTCGCTCACAGCCACGATCGCAGCAACCGGAGCGGTCTGTCCCAGGAACAGGGTTGCGGTCGCCAGCGCCAATCCCAGCGTGCTGGAACTCCACTGCATTCCGCGCAGCCAGCCGGCATGGAGTATCAGGCTCGCCAGACAGCTGGCAAATGCCATCATGCTGACGTTGAACGTCATTTGTTGCGGGTTGAACTTCGCGTTCTTCCGCGGCCAGCATTGCACCGCCGTTGACACGCACGTGACCACCACCGCTTCGGCAGCGCTCAAACTCACCACCGCCGTCAGTAGGAACGGCAGATTGATCGACATGTTGCCGTTGATTCCCGGCAGTTTGACTTTCATCCGCGACGTCACCGCTGCCAGCGCCAGAACCGCCAGGGCGAAGTACGTGTGCAGGGCGTGGCTGACCAATCCCGCATATCCTGCGGTGATTACCGCGGCCGCCATCATTGCGCCGATGAACGCCTTAATTTGCCGTGTGTTGTTGTTCATATCCCTCTCCTTTCTTTGGATTCACACGGCATTACTGCTCATCGTCACCCGCATCCGTAAATGCACTGTTAGCACTCGACACCGAGGCACCCCAAACCACGCTTGAGGCGGTCGTGCTCGTGCCCGTACTCGATCCCCAAACCACGCTGAAAGCACTCAGAGTATTGTCATTCCAAGGTACGGAAGCGCCCCAGACCACGGACGAGCCATTTACTAACGAACTACCCCAAACCACTGAAGTTCCCCAGACCACCGAGGTTCCCCAAACCACGGAGCTGGAAGCGACGGTCGAGTTGCCCTCCACCAGCGAAACCGTATGGTTCTGAGAGTTGTAAACCACGGACGGCGAGAGTGCCGATCCGATCGTCGCCGGAGCCAGGTCATTATTCGCAACCGCGGACTGTACGTTCAACAATCCCGACCCTACCGAGAACAGGTCGTAGAAATTGAGGAATGACATGAAGAGATGCGGCACATAAGCCGACGTAGAAAAGAATCCCATCTTATACGCCGTCTTCATCAGCCGCGCCTTCACTTGATCCGGAGTGAGTGTGTTTTGTTCTTGCAGCAACAAAGCCGCCGCGCCCGCGACCGCGGGCGTCGCCATGCTGGTGCCGCTCAATGTGAAGTAGTCACTGTTGCCGTCGCTGCCAGTGACCACTTCGGCCGGATAAGAAGCCTCCAACGTGGCTCCCGGAGCCGCCAGAGAAACGATGGCATTGCCAGGCGCCATGATGTCAGGCTTGACCACTAGATCATAGGTCGTAGGTCCCTTCGAGCTATAGCTGGCTACGGTCTCCGCCGACGCGTAAGGCGATCCGTTGCTCTTGGTCGCGCCAACGGTCAGCACGAGAGGATCGTTGCCCGGCGCGGTGACCGTTCCATAGCCGTTGCTTCCGTATACGCTCAAACGGCCATAATTGCCGGCTGCGACAACCACCACCATCCCGCTGTTCCATGCGGCCTCGACCGCCTGGCAGAGAGGATCCTGCGTGTAGCTGACTGGAATTCCGCGTCCCAGAGATAGATTAATGACCCGGATGTTGTAGGTGTTCTGCAGCGCAATGGCCTGCTGAATGGCCGCGATCACGGTACTGTCCGTGCCCGCGCCGTTCGCGTCCAGGGCTCGAAGATCGATCAGATTGACGCCGGGAGCCACGCCCGCGTATTGACCACCAGATAAGGATCCGTTGCCGCCGATGATTCCGGCGACGTGGGTGCCATGACCATACAGGTCGTACTGCCCTCCGTTGGAGTTGGTGGTAGGAGTTCCGGTAAAGTCCTGGTGATAGACCACGCGCGATGTCCCGTCCGAATTCCGCAGATCGGGATGGCTATCGTTAATGCCGCTGTCAATTACTGCCACTCCGATACCTGCCCCGGTAAGTCCGGAGGTCCAAGCCGTCTCCACTCCCGTCGCATCATTCGTCAGATCGTCCATTACATTCATCGGATGGTCAATGGTCACGGACGCGATCTCGGGATCGGCTTCTAAAGCCGGCAGGGCGCTGACCGGAATCGTAAACGCCGCCCCCTTAATCATGTGCAGCTTCGCCTGCAACCGTCCACCGCGGCCGCGCATCGTAGCGTAGTGCGCTACCGTCGGCACCCGCTTGTATTGCACAATGACCTTTACCGTCTGGCCCTTCGCCGATCCCTGCCGCGCTTTTGCCAGAAGTCCCGAGAGTTCATGAGCGACACGGCCGCCGTCGCTGGCAGGTTGGTTGGTCCAGCGCTGTCCGAACGCCATTCCTGTGGCCAGTAGCAACATCATGCTCAGGCGCTTACCCCAGGCGGCGCTGCGTCGTTCTCCGCGCCCTTGTGGCTTCCGCAATTTCTCTGTGTGCACCATGAATCTCACCCTTCTTTCTTGATGGGGGGGGAAAGATCGAGCTTTCTGCTCAGTCTCCCAGTTGCACGGGAGCGGCCAATTGGGGCCCCGCAAGTGATTGTTTCTATTGAGGTTCGTGGAATTTTTCTAAGGCTCTTTGGGCCACTCTGTCCCGCGGGAGCGGGCATGGGACACTTTGTCCCGCCTCGGCTTTGGGATGAAATGTGACTTCAGTCGCTTGGGACTTGGTTACGAGTGTGTGGGATCGGGGCACAGAGCACCGAGGAATCGACGGGGCCTGACGGAAAATCAGAGACGATTTTCAGAAAAGAGACAGGCACTGCGTGAGCGAGGACAGTAAGCAATGCAAGCTGCAGCTCCAGCGCATTCTAAACCGCTGCTGCTTTGCCCGCTGCCATTCGTTGCGGCATCTTCGGCATTGCCGCCATCAGTCGTTGTGTGTATTCGTGGCGAGGATTGGTCAGGACCTGCTCGGTGGTTCCGTGCTCCACGATCTGTCCTTCGTGCAGGATCGCAATCCGGTCGCAGATTCCCGCCACCGACGCCAGATCGTGCGAGATGTAAAGGATTGCCATCCCCGAGTTGCGGTTCAGTTCGCGAAACAGCGCCAAAATCTCGGACTGCGTAATCACGTCGAGGGCGCTCGTAGCCTCGTCGGCAATCAGCAGCGCCGGACGATGCATCACCGCCATCGCAATCAGAACGCGCTGCGCCTGTCCAACGCTCATCTGTGAAGGATATTTCCGAAGGAAATCGTCGCTCGATGGCAGACTTACGCTCTCCAGCGCCGCTCGGATCGCAGCGTCGCAATCGGCACTCGGCCCTGCCGCATGCGCCCGCCACGCTTCATTCAATTGAGTTCGAATCTTGAGTGCCGGATTCAGCGACGACAGGGGACTCTGCAGTACGAGCGCGATTTTTCGTCCGCGTAGCCCACGCAACTCCCGCTCGCGCAGTGTCAGCAGATCACAACCGTCGAACTCAATCGCCCCTTCTGCCCGCGAATTCTTGCGGTCGAGCAAGCCCAGAATCGCCGTCGCCAGCGTGCTCTTACCCGATCCGCTTTGGCCCACTAACCCGAGCACTTCGCCCCGCCGGATCTCCAATTCCACGCCCCGCAACACAGGCTTATCTCGATAGCCCACGGAAACGCGCGCACCCAGAAGAACGTCAGATTGAGTATTGTCCTTCATCCTCTGTGCGCCTCAGTGCCCTCTGTGGTTAAAGACTTTCTGTCTACTTCACTGACAACCGCTCTACGTTCCAATAGGTCTGCGGCACCAGAATCACAGGGCTAGCCCCTTGCACATTCGCAGCCACCGCCGAGAGCGCATTCCTGTTCACCAGATAAATAAACGGTGCTTGCTCCACGGCAATCTCCTGCACGCGATCGAAGCTCTCTTTCCGCTTCTTCTCGTCGGCAGAGGAAGCCTGCGCCCGCATCAGCCGGTCAATTTCCGCTTCCCACGCGGTTTCCGGGGGCTTTTCCTGCGGATTCCACTGGTGATTCTCCGACGAGCTCAGCCACACGTTCATCTGCTCGTTGGGATCGAGCCCCACATTCGTCAGCCCCAGCAAAATCGCTTCGTAGTCAAACGTCTGCGTCATGCGCTCGATCAGGGAAGGGAAGTCGAGCGTCGCGACGTTGACATGGATGCCGATCTTTTCCAGGTCTTCCTGAATCATCGTAGCCATGCGCTCGCGATATTTGTTTCCGGAGTTGGTGATGATGGAAAACACCACCGCATTTCCGTTCTTGTCTTTCAACGTCCCCTTGTCCAGCCAGAACCCATCGCCCTGTAGCGTTTTGAGCGCCGCGTCTGGCGAGTAAGCCTCAGCTTTCAACTTGGAGTCGAACCAGAACTTGTTCGCGGGAGAAACCGGACCTACCGCAGGCTGCGCGTGCCCGCGAAACACAACTCGGCTCAAGTCCTCGCGATTGATCGCCCCAGAAATCGCCCGCCGGAACGTCGCCGACCGGAACCAGGTCTTCTTGTACTCAGGCAATGGAGCCTTCGCCACTTCGTTAAACCACATCTGCTCGCTATCGAGCGAAGGACCCGCATCATGCACCAATTGCGGAGAAGTTGCCGCCAGCTTGTCGAAGTATTCGCTGTCGAGCGAATTGATCAGGTCGATTTCCCCGCGCTTGAAGCGCAGCATTTCCACATCGCGGTTGGGTTGAATATCCAGCCGGATCGAATCTAGGTAAGGCAGCTTCCGTCCCTGCGCATCCGTCTTCCAGTAATTCGGATTGCGCTTCAGCAGGACCGTCGCCCCAGGCTTGTAATCCGCCACCACGAAGGGACCCAGCACCGCCATTTCCTTCTTGGCGGAGTGTGCCGAAAGAATCGCGACCTGATCGAACTGCCGGTCGAGTCCGGCCACTGGCGCGGGAAATGTAATCGAAATCTGGCTGGGAGAAATGATCTTCGTCTCCACATTGCCCGGTCCCGAACGGAACGCATCGCCCGTCGGCGAATGTAATGCCGGGTCCATCAACTGCCGCACCGTGTAGGCCACATCTTCGGCGGAAAACGGCGTGCCATCCGAAAACGAAATTCCGCTGCGCAACTTGAACGTAATCTGCTTCCCGTCCTTCGATACTTTCCACGACTGCGCCAGTTCAGGCTCTAAAGCCTGCGTGTGCCGGTTCATTCGCACTAGAACGCCCCCAGTCAAATACCGGACGGCCACCGACGCATCGTCTTCCACCTTCAACGGATCAAACGTCTTCGGTTCGGAGCGCAGGCAAAACCTCAACTCACCCCCACTCTGGGCCGCTGCCAAACTCAGAAACATGAAAGTGCAAGCGAAGATCGATGCTGCAAACTGCAACCGATCTCCAGCCGCGAAGCGGCGGTATGTGATAGCCCGGCACGGCAGTGCCGGGGAGGAGTGCAGAGACGGTGTGAGTCCCGAAGGGACGGCACTGGCTGAACGCTTGTTGTATAGACGGCGGCGCATCATGCAGCCACCTCCTCTTGCTTCGAAAGCACCAGCTGAAACGATGTCACAACCACCACCAGCAAAATCAGCGGCACGAACTTCCACGGCTCCTCGCCCACGGACACTAACCCTTCCAGTTCCTTCAACAGACTTCCCCACGAAGGCATCGGCTCGGCTACCCCCAGCCCCAAAATTCCCAGATTCGCCTCGCTCAAAATGAACGCTGGAATCGAAATCCAGAACTGCGCATACAGCACGGGCTTCAGATTCGGCAGCACATGAATCCAGAACAGCCGTGCGCCGCGAATCCCTGAGGCTCTCGCCTGCCGCACAAAATCCGAGTCTCGTAACGATCCCGCCGTAGCGCACAATACTCGCGCCGCACTCGTCCACCCCAATAGCCCCAACATCAGAAACGTCACCAACACCGAAGCTAACGGCGACACGTTCAACGGCATCAGTGCCCGAACCGTAATCAGCAAGAACAGCCACGGCAGCGACAGGAACAGGTCCGTCACCGCCATCGCGCCCCGCGCCCACCGCCCCCCCAGATATCCGCCCAGCCCGCCCACCAGTGCTGCCATCAAGGTCGAGAGCAGCGCTGCAGCCGGGGCCAGCAGCAGCGAAATCCGTGTCCCGTACAGCACCCGCGCAAAGCGGTCGCGCCCAATCTCATCGGTTCCAAGCCAGTGCTGTCGCGTCGGAGCCGCGTCCGCCGCCTCGCGATACTGCTTTGCATACCCCGCCGGAGCCAGCCAGTTCGCCGCCAGCGACACGCCGACTACCAACAGCAAAACCGCACACGCCAAGCTTCGCCAGACATTCGTACGCCATACCCTCATGCTTCCTGACCTCGAAGCATATGTCCGATTACATCTGCCCCCGAATTGGCCAGCAAGGTTACCAGCGTCACCAGAATCGTCAGATTCGTCAGAAGTGGCAGATCGCGCGCCAACGCCGCCTGCCACGCCAACTGTCCGACTCCCGCGAGCCCGCACAGCGCTTCCACCGGGATCGCGGCTCCCACTGCGATGCTCACAGACACTCCCGCCACCGCCAGCAACTGCGGCCCAGCGACCGGAATCACATGCCAGAACAGAATCCGCAACTCGCTCAATCCCTTCGCCCGCGCTGTGATGATGTGGGGCAGGGAATACGCCTTTGCCAGAAGGTTGCGCGCATAGCGATACACGCGCGGAAACACGATCAGACCGATCGCCAGCGCTCCCGGCACATTCCACAGCACCGACAGAAGCGCCAGCACCGCCGCCGGAATACAAAGGAACGTTCCGCTGATCACCGTCGTCAGCGCGTCATAAGCCGTTACGCGCAGCCATGCCGCACTGAGCGCCAAAGCCAGGGCCACGGCCCAACTCAGCAAGAGCCCAATCCCTACCAATCGCAGCGTCAGCGGAGCCCGCTCTCGCAGCAGCACGCTCACCGGTTGGCCCAGCGAAATCGATGTTCCCAGGTCCCCATGGGCCGCACGTTGTAAGGAATAAAAATAGAAACGAAAAATGTTGTGTTGTTCCAGCCGTGCTTGGCGCAAGGCCTGAACGCTTTCTGAGTTCAGGTGAGGATCCAACTGCTCCTCATCCACATCAAATCCCGGCGCCAGCCGCACCAGTGCCGCCGAGATCAATCCTCCCAGCAGAACCGTGGCGACGATGGCGAATCCATGCCGCGCAATTTTCCGCCCCAGCATGGTCAAAGTCTCCTAACTCGCCGTCGCCCCGGCTGTCTTGGTCTCGCGCGCCGCTGCCGCCGCGTGATGAATCTGTTTCATCGAATACATCCGGCGGTCCGCCTCGGCCAGCAGGCGTTCCACGTCGAACCCATCTTCTGGACAAAATGCGATCCCCACGCTCAGCGTGATCAAATCCCGCCCGCACACATGCCGTCCTGACTCGATAGCCGCCTGATTCAGCCGGGCGGCCTTCTCTTTCGCCGCCTCCGCGGTCAGCCCGGGCGCGGTGATCACAAATTCGTCGCCGCCCATGCGCGCCACGTAGTCATATCCGCGGCACAAATCCTTCAGCCGCGTCGTAAACTCGCGCAGCAGTTTGTCCCCCTCCAGGTGCCCGAAGGAATCGTTGATCTGCTTGAATCCGTCGATGTCGCACACCATGACCGCCAGCGACGTCTTCATGCGCCGGCAGCGCGCCACTTCCTGCGCCAGATGCATAAACAGAGACCGCGCGTTCGGCAGCCCAGTCAGATAATCGGTGGTCGCCGAACTTTCCGCCTGCTGGTACTTCAACGCATTCTCCACCGACAGCGCGACCTTCGACGCCACCGCCAGCAGAATTCTCAAGTGATCGGGCGTAAATGCGTCCCGATTCGCCTGATACATCGCCAGCACTCCGACCACTCCATTCAGGCCTTCGAGGGGCACCACCAGCGCCGATTGCAACGTGGTATGTTTCCCCGGATCGACCACATATCCCGCTTCCACCTGCGGATTCCCGTTCATGATCGGTTTGCAGTGCGCCGCTACCCACCCGCACAATCCCTCGCCCAACTTCAGCTTCAGCGACGACAACATGCGGAAGTTATCGCCGCTGACCAACTCCGGCAGCAGCCATCCGTTGCGGTTCACGAAAACGGCAATCGAGTCGTACGGAATCATTCGCCGCAGCCGCATCGACAGCACCGAGAGCGTCTCGCTCAAACTCAGCGAAACTCCCAGATCCTGGCTCAGCTCAAACATCGTCTGCGCCTCCTGCCGTGCCGAGGCGATCGAGGTCAGGAAGTCCGAGTTATCCACCAGTCCGAGCGTGGGCTCGGTACGTTCGAATCCGGTAGCGGGCGCCAGCCCTCGCTCCACGCGCAGCGTCTTGGAAAGCCCTTGGGTCGTGGGGTCGTCCGCCATCTGGGCTACCGACATCTGCGCCATCCGCTCCAACTCCACATAACGGCCCTGAAGGATCTCAACCACTTGTGGATCGAACCACTTCCCGCCCATCTCTTTCACTTTTGCCATCGCCTCGGCGAGCGGCAGCGCTGGCCGGTACTGGCGGTGAGAAGCCAGCGCGTCCAGACAATCCACCGCCGCCAAAATGCGCGCGCCAATCGGAATCTCCTGCCCGCTTAATCCCTCCGGGTACCCCGTTCCGTCCCAGCGCTCGTGGTGTGACCGCACAATCGGCGCCACCGGATACGGAAATGCCACCCGCTCCAGAATTTCCGCCCCCACCAGCGGATGCACCTTCATCTTCTCGAATTCTTCCGCCGTCAGCTTCCCCGGTTTGTTGATGATTTGTTCCGGCACCGCCAGTTTCCCGATGTCATGCAACAGAGCGGCCGCCCGCAGCGCCTCGATCTCGTCTTCCGGCAGATTCAACTGTGCCGCTACTGCCACGGCATACGTGCGCACCCGCTGCAGATGGGTGTGCGTCGTGTGATCCTTCGCTTCGATGGCCAGCGCCAGCGCCTCGATCGTCCGCATGTTCAGCGACGCGATCTGTTCCACGTGCCGCTTTTCCACCTCGACCCGCTCCTTTTCCGCTTCCAGCCGTCCCAGATAGAGCCGGTACGATCGATACACCCAATAAATCAGCGGCAGCACCAGTAGCGACGTTTCCCAGCCCGCCGACCGGTTCACAATTCCCACCAGCCCCACCGCCGCCGCTCCCACCAGGTAATAAGGGAACGACCAGAAGTAGCACTCCGACCATACCTTGCGGCTCGATTTCCCCTCCGTCAGCGAAATCACAATCGAGATCGGCAGGGTGTTGGCGAAGAAGAACACGAGCGCCGCCACCATCAGAAGGATGGGCTTGTTTGTTCCAAATCGCGCCGCCAGCCAGTGATAGCCGACATACGTAAGCGCGCTGGCATTCGCCATCATGCCGGCCACGTTGAACAATACTTTGACCGGATCCAGTCGGTTGCGAGCCTGCCACACGCTTTGCACCAGCGTTGCCGTGCAGCCGATGAGCAAAGTTTCCGGAAGGCTCAACTCCAGCACGCCCAGCAGGATGAACAGGAAATTCACCGACATCGTCCCGTCGATCCCGGGCAACTGCACTTTCAGTCCCGATGCCAGCACCGCCACAGCCAGGTAGCACGCGAATCGCAACAGATCCTGCGATTGCCAATGCAACAAGGCAAACCCCAGCACCACCACGCCCACCGACGCCGTGATGCCAACGAACACCTTCGTCTGGATCGACAATCGTTCTGTCTCAGCTTTCATCAGGACCCTGACTACCGGCTCTTCCGACCTCGGGACGTCATCCCCGCAACGTCCTCGCGATCTTCTCGCGAAGACACAAAAATTTGCCGCGCCGGCTTCCTCAGCCTGCGCTCGGTCGTCAGTGGGCACACCTCGCTCCAGTTCGGGCCTTGCCGAATCGTATTGCAGGGATTAGGTCTTCAGAAGCTTACTTTAGTAACCACCCGCAGATGTCGTGCCGCTGGCACGGCGACGTTTTCGGAGCGAAATTTCTGCAGGCCCGTCTCTCCACACAAAAGCCCGTTACCTTCGTAATGCTCCACGTTACACGCTTCTCGGTCCAACCCGTCTGCTTGTGTCACCATCACCCAAACGCACAGTATGCCGACTCCGCACCGCAGTTCGGACCAGCAAGAACCGCTCACCAGCGATCGGACCAATGGCAGCGAGCAGGCCGTGTGCACGCCGCCCCAGATGGCCGTTTTCTCCACCGATCTGCATGGAGAATTCCGCGCTTGCAACGCTGCGTTTTCCGGACTCGTCGGCTATTCGCCTCATGAACTCCTGGGACGCGACTTTTCTACGCTCTTTGCCTCGACCGAAAAAATGAACGGCGACCCGTCCTTATTGCGCAGAGCAATTCTGACGGTCACTTCCGCGCAAGGGGACTATCACGGACAGCTCTTCGCTCAACCCAGATCTGGCGCCAGTTTTCCCGTGCAGTTCTCCGCCACTCTGCTTCGCGATTCCGCTTCCACGCCGATGGCGGTGATCGCTGTCGTCGTGCCGCAGGCAAAGCCTAATGGAGCCGCTGCCAACGTCACCCCGGAGGCCGTCGCGCCGGGCGTGATCTCCCGTAAGATCGACGACACGCAATTCATTCTGGCCAGCCCCGTCATGCACAAGTTCATGGGCCTGGTCGACCGCGTTGCGGGCCACACGGAAACTGTCCTGATCACCGGCGAGACCGGTACCGGCAAGGAACTGATCGCCCGCACCATTCACGGGTCTTCGCATCGCCGCAGCCGTCCCTGGGTCGACATCAACTGCGCCGCTCTTCCCGAGAACCTCGTAGAAAGCGAACTTTTCGGATACGAAAAAGGCGCCTTCAGCGGCGCCGATGTCTCCAAGCCGGGCCTCTTCGAACTAGCCGACAAGGGCACCCTTTTCCTCGACGAAATCGGCGAACTGCAACTGCAGACGCAGGTGAAACTGCTGCGCGTGCTCGATGGCCAGCCCTTCTACCGTCTCGGCGGCCACCGCAAGATCCACGTCGATGTCCGCATTGTCGCCGCCACCAACCAGGATCTCGAAGCCGCGGTCAAGGAAGGCCGCTTCCGCCAAGATCTTTTTCACCGCCTCGGCCAAATTCAGCTCCGCGTTCCTCCATTGCGCGAGCGCCCCGAGGACATCGTTGCCCTCGCCGAACATTTCCTCCGCCTGAAAGCTCCTCGTAAGAACTTTTCCTCGCAGGCCATTTCCGCGCTTCTCTCGCATGCCTGGCCGGGCAACATTCGCGAACTTCGCAACCTGGTCGCCCGGATGGCGATGGAATCTTCCGGCTCCGAAATCGATTTCTCCAGCCTCAGTGCCGCGCTCACCGGAGAGCCCGCTGCACTCCGTCAAACCGCCTCCATGCCCGTCAGCAATCTCGATAGCATGGAAGAGCAGATGATCATCAAAGCCCTCGAACGCACCGGTGGCCAGCGCACTCTCGCCGCCGCGCAACTGGGCATCTCCCGCCGCACACTCAGCCGCAAGCTCAGGGAATACAACATCAAGTTCGCTCCCGGGGAAACCACCGCCTCGCTGGGCTTCATCAGCAATGAGCAGCAGAAATTTTTCCGCGCCCGCGTCCAGATTGCGGTCACCATCCGGAATTCTCAAGGGCAAGAAATTCGCGTGCAGGGAGTCAATCTGAGCACGGGCGGCATGGGCCTGGATGGCATCAAAGAGCCGCTGCGTTTCGCGGGGTTGCTCAACGTCAGCTTCGTCCTGCCCGAAAGCGAAATCCTTTTCCAGGCCAAAGCCCGCCTCATGTGGATCGGCGACGAAAGCCGCGTCGGGATCCGCTTTGCGGTTATCGAACCCGCCCTCTTCGAACAGCTCCAACACTGGACTAACCGCAAGATGAAAGAAGAAGGCTGGGAATTTCCGATGTAGTCAGTGGTTTTGGGAAGGGCACGGCCTCGGCCGTGCCGCCCAGAGTCGCAAACGATGCGGGCTTTAGCCCCTGAGAGCCTCGCAGTTTACTCCTCCAGTTCATGACGAGATCGTTCTTTGTTGATTCCCCGCTTGTGCGCAAGCATCGCGCGCGGGTTCGCTATTGGATATGGCTGGCCGCGTCGCTCAAATTCCTGATTTCAACGTCAACAATCCGGCTGCGACCGCAACCAGCGTCGACTGCCACAGGTGATTGCCCAGGGCCGGTGCAATGGCGCTCCACATCCCAGATAAGTGTGCCGCTGTCATTTCGCTTTCTCCTTCCTCTCATGCTTCCGGAGAATCTTCTCGGCTTCCTTTACATCCTCCAGCGTGAGTTGGCCGGATTCAATCAGGTGTGCCATGACGGGTTGCGTGCGCCCGCCGAAAAGCGCCAGCAGGTCGTCCACCAACTTCCGCTGTGCCACATCGCGGGAAACTGCAGCTTCGAAAATGTGAAAGTTACCGACCTTCTTGACGCGGCGCACCGCCTTTTTGCCCTCCAGGCGATAGACCGTGGTCTGAATGGTCGTGTAAGCAGGTCTGCCTTTTTCTGGAAAAGCTTCCTGGATCTCGCGGATCGAAGCCTCGCCACGAGTCCACAGCGTCTCCATGATCTGGAGTTCAAGCTTCGCTAATTTAGGTCCGGCCATTTCATCTCCTACCGATGTATGCAGTACTACTACAGCTGTAGGGGGTATGCAAGTCTTTCTTATGCCGGAGTTTTCCACAGGTGAAGTCTTAGAGATGTGACATCTGACCTTGTCTTCACAAGCAAAGAAGCAGATCATCGCCAAGGCGCTAGCGGTACACGCCGCAACCGCGAGAAAGGCTGTAAGTTCTTTGTTGTCAAGATCTTGACTCCTAAACCATTGGGGCTCAAGATTTTGCAAGCCATTTTTGCAAACCCCGCGCCAGTCAAGCCTTTTCAAAGGGGTGGGGGAGGGGGGTACCTCTTAAAAGCGCAGATTTTCCCAAACGGACCTCGCTCGCGAGCCCCGATTTTTAGCAATTTCCCCAATTTTTTTCTGGAGTTATTCGCCGTTGAGTCTGTTCGGAATTAGTGTCGTATATCAATGCGCGAGTGGACAACACACCACGACCGCAACCGCGGAGTGGCGAAAGAATGCAGCCCACGGCGTTAGCCGTGGCTGGACAAAGGAAGAGGATAAGACAGCCCCGAAGGGGCGAAAGAAGAGCTACCTCACAAACTCCGCAGGCGTTCTCCGCAACGCTGCTTTTCAAGCGGATGCCGTTGCTGCTGCGACGAATGTCACGGTACCTGCCAGACCGTATCGAGAACCGTCCCATCGACCCACTTGACGATCGCCACGGGACGATTGACGCGCTTCGGTCGCTGCGGTTTTCCGCCGCAGATTCGTTCCACTTCGTCTTTGATTTCCCGCAACGGACGGATCGGCAGCTTCGAGCCTTTCACCGCACCCAAAAGATCCTGACGCCGCGGGTTGATGGCGATGCCGCGCTCGGTCACGACCACATCGATCAACTCGCCCGGACCGCACAGCGTCGTCACCTCGTCGACAATCACCGGAATGCGGTCGCGGAAGGAAGGCAGAGCGAGAATCGTGCATCGCGCCGCCAGGCAGTTCTGCCATCCGCCGATGCCGTGGAGCAGTCGTCCGTCGGAGTGCGTGACCACATTGGCGCTGAAGTTCGTGTCCACTTCGGTTGCGCCGAGCACAACTGCATCGACCATCGACGCGAAATTTCCTTTGCCGTGGTAGTTGTAGGAAGTGAACGGAGAAGTTGCCACATGACGAGGATTGCTCGCCATGGATCGCACTCCGTCGAGGTCGAAGGTTTGCCCGTCGAGAATGTAATCGGTGAGTCCTTCTTCCAGCAATTCGACCAGGTACTTCGTCGATCCGCCGCGCACGAAACGGGCCTTCACGTCGGCCTGCTTCATCATCTGCTTGAGGTAGCCGACGAATGCCAGCGCGATTCCGCCCGCGCCTGCCTGAAACGAGAAGCCGTTGCGCATGATGCCCGCATCGCGCAGGAATCGCGCCACAAACTCGGCGATGCGCAGCCGGTCTGGCGAGCGCGTGATCTGCGTCGTACCGGAAACGATCCGTGACGGATCGCCGATGGAATCGACTTCGACAACATAATCCACGTTGTTGCCTTGAATCTGCCACGGAACACAAGGGAACGGAACCAGATTGTCGGTGACGACAATGACGTGGTCTGCGTAGACCGAATCCGCCAGGGCGAAGCCGAGAGATCCGCAAGCCGATTTTCCGTGCGAGCCATCGCAATTGCCGAACGGATCAGCTGTCGGTGCAGCGATCACAGCGATGTCGATATGCACCTCGCCGTCCTGGACGGCTTGCCAGCGCCCGCCATGCGAGCGCAGAACGCCCATGCCATGCATCTTGCCTTGCGTGCAGTAATCGCCCAGCGGACCATTCATGCTGCCCTCGATGTGATCGATGACTCCCGATTCCATCAACGCAATCGCGCTTTTCTGCGACGGAAACGACGCGCTGGGAAACCACATCAGATCCTTCACGCCGATCTTGGCCGCGGCTTCGAGCGCCATCAGAGCGACGCGATCGCCATCGCGGAGATGATGATGCGACGACACGACCATGCCATTGTGCAAGCCGCATTTTCGCAACGCGGTTTCCAGATCAGGCTCGCGCTTGTCGCCATTCGTGGGATAGTCCGCCGCGGTGCGCACGGCAGGCGAAGCTTTGCCATCGAGCGGCCGGTATTTTCCGACGCCCATGTAGGGAACCTGAGTACGTCCGTTGGCGGTTTCCGGGACCATGCGTCCTACCGCATTCACAACCAGTTCGGCTTTCTCGAGGATTGCCATCAGACCCCCATTGTGACGAACAACTTGCAGCCGCGCTCAATTAGCGCGCCGCTCAACCTACGCGACCAATCCCATGGCTTGCGCCCGCGCCATCAGCTTCAGCGCCCGCTGCACGACCGGAGGATCGATCATCTTCGAACCGAGGCTCACGACTCCGAGGCCCTTCTGTTGCGCCTCGTTGTAGGCATTGACGATCTTCCGCGCCCGCTCGATTTCGGCGGATGTCGGAGCAAATGCCTCGTGAATCACGGCGATCTGCAGCGGGTGAACGCAACCCATGCCTTCAAAGCCGAGAGCGCGAGAGTTCAAGCCCCACTCGCGCAGGCCTTCCATGTCGCCGACGTTGCCGAACACTGAGTCAATAGCCTGTATGCCAGCGGCGTGAGCGGCGTTTACGATGCGCTGCCGCGCGTAAAGCGATTCCGCGCCCGTCGAAGTCTTCACCACGCCAAGGTCGGCTGTGTAATCTTCCAGCCCGATCGTCAACGCCACAATCTGATCGCTGGCCTTCGCGATGGCAAACGCATTCTCGATTCCGAGGGCGGATTCGAGAATTGGCATGATCCAGATCGCGCGAGTGATGCCGTAGTCGGCTTTGATCCCCGTAATGCGAGCCTTGGCCTCGACGATCTGATCCGGACTCTCGACTTTGGGAATCAGAATCAGATCTGGAGACTCGGGTACGATCTCGTCCAAGTCGTCCAGTCCAAGAGGAAGCTGGTTAATGCGCACCATGCGTTCACACTGCAGAAAGTTGACGGCACGCAGTGCGTTGCGGACCAGCAAACGCGCAGCATCCTTTTCGCTGGCATGAACAGAGTCTTCGAGGTCGAGAATGATGCCATCGGACCCGTGCAGTGCGGCGTTGATGAAATACTTGGGCTCGCTGCCGGGAACGTAGAGGCGCGAGCGTCGCAGGCGATCGCGCGATGAAGGCTCGGGAAGCGTGATTCTGTCGGGGAGCACGCGCGTGCCCTGGCCCAGTCCAGCGCGTCGGACCGCGGCTTCGATGCGCGCGGCAATCACAAAGGGCAGAGCGCCCTCATCGTGAATTTGAACCTGGGCGTGCCGCACGCCGAGCGCCTCAAGCACTTCTTCGGCCTGCCTGCGAATCGAGTCGCCGTAATAAGGTTTCACCCTCGATTCAAGTTCAATGTCGATTCCGCCGTGCTCACGGGGTTCGATGCGCACGTGGAGATCAGAGCGGATTTCCGCACCCCAGTGTCCGGCCTCTGCGGCAGCCAGCGCATGGTTCTCGATTACATGACTCATGGCTCCAACTCCTGCGTTTCCAGAATTGCTGTCGCCTCAGCTCCGAAACCAACGGCGTCCTTGTCGATCCATTCTTCATCAAGGCGGATCGTATGGAATCGCACCGTGCAGATGGGGCCGTAAAACGCGACGATGATGCGGAAGTGCTTGCCACCGTGCAGTTGGGAAAGAAGTGCTTTGAGTTCGCGCGCCAGGGCAATGCCACGGCCCAGCATCTCCAGCGGAGGCAGTCCGCCGTTCTCCAGGTAATCCTCAATGTGGATATGGTTTACGAAGCACTCATACGCAGTGCGATCGGGGAAATTCATCCGCTTCACCGGCGCCCCTTTCTTGAGAAGCGAGAGGAATACGCACTGTTCCTCCTCGACGAAACCTCCGTTCAGCAGCGCCAGGAGTTTCTGCGGCAGCGCCTTTGCATCGTCAAGGTTCTCTTCGCGAATCTCCTCGTAAAGAAGGTCCATCTGGTGGTTGGTCTTCACATGGACTCCCGCTCTGAAATCGCATAGGCGAGTTCTCTGGTTGTTTCAAGTTTGTCGAGGACTGCATCGGTCATTTGCACGGTGCTTGCGGCGCCTTGGCTGATCGCCTTGGCTCCTCCGGGCATTCGCATCATGTCGTACGTGCGGACTTTGCCTTTTTCCACCACGGCTGCGATTGCGTTACGGATGCGGCGGCCTTTTTCCGCTTCGCCGACGTGCTCGAGCATCATGACCGCGGATAGGAACATTGCGATCGGATTCACGATGGGCGGATCGAGTTCCGCATACTTGGGCGCGGAGCCATGCGTCGGTTCGAACACCGCCACTTCATCTCCGATGTTGCCGGATGCCGCGAAGCCCAGGCCGCCGATGAGCCCGGCGAAGGCGTCGGAGATGACGTCACCGAACAGGTTCGACGCGACCACCACTCCGTAGTCTTCCGGATTCTTGGTCAGCCACATGGTCTGGGCATCGATGTTGGTCGACCACAGCGCAATGCCCGGATACTCCCTGGCTACGGCCTTGGCTTCGTCTTCCATCATGCCGGAAGTTTCGCGCAGCACGTTGGGCTTCTCGCAGATGGTGACGGATTTGTAGCCGTACTTCCTCGCCCATTCGAACGCGGCGCGACAAATCTTGCGTGCGGCTTGGCGAGTGATGATGCGCACCGAGATGGCAAGGTCAGGCCCAGGAACCCCGATGAAAGGCTTGAACTTGGAATGGGTCGCGAGCGCGGCGCGAACCTGCTCCGGCGGATTCGTCCACTCGACGCCCGCGTAAAGGCCTTCGGTGTTTTGGCGGAAGACGACGACGTTCACAAGTGGTTCTTCAAAACCTCCGCCGGTCTTTTTGCGGATGAAGTTCAGCGGATTGCCGGGGAATGAAATGCAGGGGCGAATGCAGGTGTCGAGATGGAACCGCTGGCGCATGGTGACAATGGGGCTGAAATACGAGTAGCCCTTGCCTCGGAGTTCCGGCTTCAGTTCGGCTTCCGCTTGTTTCTTGGGCTTGGAAGTGATGGCGCCAAACAGTCCCAGCTTGTGTTTGGCCAGCAGTTCCGATGTGCGTTCGGGCAGGGCATTGCCCTCGCGGCACCAGCACTCCCAACCGATGTCGGCGTGAATATACTCCGCGTCGAACTCCACAGCCTTCAGAATTCGCAGAGCCTCGGGAAGAACTTGATTGCCAATTCCGTCTCCGGGCATGGTGACTACGGTATGTTTTGCCATGATTGCTTAGTCTCCTGAAACGATGACGGCATCTCTGTACTGGCCCTTCTGATCCAGTCCCAATTTCTTTGCGACCATATTCTCCGCCCCGCCCGCAACGACCAGGGACTGCGGCACATTGCCGAGTGGGGGAAAAGCGAAGGTCTCTCCGCGCCATGCGACTGTGCCGGAAGTGAAATCGATATCCACGGTCTCGCCCGGGATGATCGTCTTTTCTTTTCCGGCGATATCGCTGGCGAACTGCTCGCGCAAACGCTTGACCAGCGCTGGAACCTCGATGCACAGGAATCCGTTGTTATAGGCGTTACGCAGGTAAGTTTGCGAAAAGCTGGCCGCGATGACGAGCGGGATGCCTTTGGCTTTCAGACAGGTGACGGCCTGTTCGCGGCTGGAGCCAGTACCGAAATTGAATCCGCCGACGATGACGTCGCCAGCGTGGGTGCGAACCGCAAAGGACGGATCATAGTTTTCCATGACGACCCTGGCCATCATCTCGGGCGTCATGTCGTCACGATAGGTGTGATCCTTGCCGTAAATGGCGTCCGTGTTGACGTTGTCCTGCGGCATGAACACCAATCGGCCTTGCACGCGCTCGGGGAAGCCGGACAGGATTTCCACGCACTCGGCGGAGTGTCCATTGGTCGCGAATTCCTGATAGTTGCGCACCGGGGTGCGATCTGCAAATCGCCGAGGCCCGGTGATGTAGCCGGCTATCGCTGACGCCGCGACCACCTCGGGACTGGCGAGGTAGCATTGGGCGTCGCGCGAGCCCATGCGGCCTTTGAAATTGCGGTTGGTGGCCGAGATGCCGACTTCACCCTTTTCCAGTAGTCCGGTTCCCAGACCGATGCAGGGGCCGCAACTGGGGGGGAGTGGAATCGCGCCAGCGTTGAGAAGAGCTTGCCAGACGCCGCGTTTCTCGGCCTCCTGCTGCGTCCATGCGCTGGCCGCTCCCACATAGAGCTTTACGCCAGGGGCGACCTTCTTGCCGCACAACACCCAGGCTGCGGCTTCGAGGTCTTCGACGCGTGAGTTTACACAGGAGACGAGGTAGGCCTTTTGGATTGCGACCCTCTTCTCCTCCATCGCGGCGACCGATTGCATGACTTGTACGGTGTCGGGACCGGAGACATGGGGCGTGACCTGGCTGAGATCAAGGACAATGCGCGCAGCATAATTCGCGCCTGGATCGGGACGAGGTGGAATGTTGATCCATCTCTCAATGTCCTTTTCTGTGAACCGTTCGAGACCTTGTTCCTTCAGGCGCTGGTGCGTGCGCCGCAGGTAGCGGACGGTAATTTCGTCGACGGGGAACCAGGCGACGAGCGGTCCCCACTCGGTGCTCATGTTGGAGATGGAGAAGCGGGCGTCCATCGAAAGGCTGGCTACGCCAGGGCCAGAGAATTCAACCGCCGCGTTGAGAGCCTCGTCGTGGTTGTAGAGGCCGCAAAGGGTGATGATGATGTCTTTGCCGCTGACGCCTTCGGGCAGTTTGCCTTCGAGCACCACCTGGATGGTGCGCGGAATCTGCCACCAGAATTCTCCGGTGGCCCAGACCGCTGCGGCGTCGGTGCGGACAATCGGCGTGCCGATGGCCCCGAGCGCGCCATACATGTTGGAGTGCGAATCCGACGCGACGACGAAGGATCCCGGGAGAACATATCCGCGCTCGATCATGATCTGGTGGCCGATGCCCGATCCGGCGGGATAGAAATCGACGCCGTGTTCCCGGGCAAAAGCCTCGATGGAGCGGTATTTCTTCAGATTAGCTTCGTCGCGATTCTGGATGTCGTGATCGAGGGCGAAGACGAGCTGCTTTGGGTCGTATATCTTCTTGGCGCCAATTGTTTTGAATTTGCTCATCACGGCCGACGTGTTGTCGTGGGTCATCGCGTGAAACGGGCGGATGGAAACGAAGTCGCCGGTGCGCAGCGGGCGCTGCGGGCCGTTGGCGAGGTGGGCTTGCGCGATCTTTTCGACAATGGTCTGAGGCATAGGTAGACTCCAGTCGTTTTGCGGAGCACTTGTTGCCAGCCGAGCGAGGTTGTTATGCGATCGCGATTATGCGAGCACGTTATGCGAGTACGGATCTGCGACTCTTGTGGCCTTTGGCGCGCACCCTCGTTCTGCTCTTGGCCTTCCCGGACTTCGCTTTGCGAACGTCGCATTCCATGAGCGCCATGAGTTCGCTCACGGAACCCACACGCTCCAGATTCCAGACCGCATCTTTCACTCGCTTCTGGGCGCCATTGGACAGTACCCCGTCAGCCAGCGCGGAAAACTTTTCTTCGACCTCCCGATCCGTCAGCGGATTGCGCGGATCACCTTTGGGATAATCCAGTTGTTTGTTGAAGGAACGTCCGTCTGTGGTATTGATATTCACAATCACCCTCTGTAGTGCTGGAAATACTTTTTCAATTTCCGGATCTGCGACCACCTCGACCTTCCGCAGTTGCGCCCGGATGATCGGATCCATGATTCTCTCCATGCTGAACTGGACTGGCGTCACCTGGCGGTCGACCAGTGCCGCGGCGATCACATAGGGCAAGGAGTGATCGGCAGTCTCTTTGGAGCGCGGATCGTATTTGCTGGGATCGGAAAGAATGTCGGCGGCGCGGGCCAGCGAGCGAATCTGGATCTTCTCTACCTGATCGGGATGCAGGTCGTTGTTCTTGACCAGGTCGAGCACCGCTGAGATGGGCGTGTGGGTCAAGGCCTCGGTGGGGAAAGCCTTCATGCCGCATTGCGTGATGCGCCACGATTCGCCCAAGCCGTCGGTCAGGAGATTGAGTTTCCATTCCGGCTTGAAGACATGGGTCAGTCCTTCTTTGCCGTCGACGACGTGCTCTGGGCCCGTGTAGCCTTTCTCGGCCAGCAGCGCGGCGAAGACTCCGCTCTGGGTGGCCATGGGATCGACGGTATTTTTCATCATGGTCAGCATGCCGGCGGTGACCGCGCCCAGCGTGCAGTGACGGCTGGCGGAGATGCCGATGGCGTGCTGAATCTGTTCCCAGGGGAGATGCAAGGCGCGCCCGGCGACGATGGGGGAGACGAAGGCAGTGAGGGTGGCATGATGCCAGCCGCGCTCGCGGATTCCGGGGAACGCCGCTTCGCAAAAGCGCATCTCGAATTCGTGACCGAGGACGAGTCCGACGATCAGTTCCTTGCCGTTACTGCGAGCGCGTTCGCAGCAGGCGATGGCCGCAGGGAAAATGTCGGATGGATGCGACGGATCCTGCTTCCAATAAATGTCGTTGTAATCCATGCAGCGAATCATCAGGGCGTTGGCCAGCGAAGCGGAGACGGGATCGATGCGCTGGCCAGCGCCGATCACTGTGGCGAATCCGGGGCCGGAGATTTCGTCGAGAACCTCGAGGGCAATCTTTACGTCGTGCTGGCGGTAACCGCCGAGCGCGCAGCCGAGGGAATCGAGCAGGAAACGCTTGGCCTGATAGACCGCGTCGGTAGAAATGTCCTTATATTGCAGGGCGGAAGCCCAGCGGGACATTTTCGCGGTGACGGGTTCGATCGGAGGAGAAGTCGGTTTCGGGGCTGGCACGGGTTATCTCCTTAGGATTTCACCTTGATGTTTTTCCGGTTCTTGAAGGGCAGGAATGCCATGAAATCGGCGTGATGCACGATGAACGCCTCGGTGGTGCGCTTGACCAGATCGCCCTCCGCCGCGTGGGCGGCGATGATGTGGCAGACCGAGTCGGGAACTCCGCATTCGAGCGCGAGCGCGACGCCGGTGAAGGGATGGCGCAAAGCCTCACCGCGTTCGCTCTGGCGGCTCTTGCCGTCGGGACCGATTTCGTATTCGAGCAGCTTTCCCACGTCGGCCAGAATTGCGCCCGCAATCACGGTATCGATGTCGACGGGCAACGCGCGCCCCATGAAATCGTGCATGGCGCGGGCGCTGTCGCGAGCGATGTGGACCACGCAGCGTTTGTGCTCCATGAAGGTAATGGGGCAGTTTGGAACCAGCAAGGTGAAGGGGATCTGGTTCAGGTCGTCGGCATTCAGGGGGCTACGTTCCAGAGCCTTGATCCAGGTCTGGGTGACCTGCTCGCGTAATTGGAGGTCTTCAATCCAGTCGATCTCCGGCCAAAGGCGCTTGATGGTCTGCCGCATACGCGTGCCAATGCAAACATTTCAGGCTATCTTGGGGCGGGGGCGGGGACGACGATTGGGATCACAGGGGTCTGTGATTGGAGCACGCCGGCACTGCAAGTCAAAGAATACGCACGGTTTGACTACGTCCTATGAGGTCTGCAGAAGACTCAAGATTTCCCTTTCAAAGACTGCGGGGTCGGTGGCTCCGATATGCTTGGCATAGATGCGGCCGTCGCGGTTGATCAGAAACCCGATCGGCAATCCCAGAACTCCTCCGTACAGTTCGCCCGTCTCTGCATTGCCCATCACGACGGGATAGTTCATGTGGAATTGCCGATAGAACGTGCGCGCGGGCTCCGGGCTGTCGTCCATGGAGACACCGATAATCTGCAGACCGCGGTCGCCGTACTTTTGCTGCAGCTCTACGAGATGCGGGATCTCCTCGCGGCAGGGATCGCACCAGGTTGCCCAGAAATCCAATAGAACCACTTTGCCGCGATAGGAGGATAGGCGAAGATCTTGTCCGTCCAATTGTGGAAGAGTGAAATCCGGGGCGATGTGGTTCGCGGTCGCCGACGTTGCGACTCGCGGTGCGTGATTATGCCGCAGAGAATATAGGGCTGCGATAGCGCCAAGTGTGGCGACCGCGACCAGGAGCATTCTCGCTGCGGGGTTCAGAAGCTATTCTCCCCTGGCGACCGGGTAGCCCTTGTCCACCCAGTTCGCGCCGAAATTGTCGGCGATGTAGAGCACCTTGACGTTGGTGAATCCTAGCGCGCGCAGAGCGTCGTCGGCAGGTTTCACGTTGGGACAGTGGCTCCAAGGGCAACAGCCGCAGTAGAGAACAATGGACTTCGTTCGTGGGAGGGACGCTACCCGGTTGCGGAGTTGCTGCAGGCCGCTCTCGCTCGATGCAGGACCGATGTATTCGGAGCCAGGAATGTGCGCCTGAGAATAAAGGACGTGGGAGCCTACCTGGATCATGAGCGGCTTTTCTTTACCGGATGTCTGAAGGAGTTTCGCTAAATCCTCGGGATTGATTAGCCGTGTGGTGGGAATGGAAGTTGCCTGACCGGCGGCCTGAGCGACGGAGAGGACGGCAATGGCTGCGAAAATAAAAGCGGAGTTTACATATTTGGTTACGATTCTCATAGAAGTTCTCACCGGACAATCTGTTTTTGACTACTCGTAAGAATACACTTCTTCGCCCCGAGGAATTCTAAGGTGTCGATGTGCCCGCGAGTTCGCGCAGGCGTTCGGCGGCACTTTCGGGAGTGATGTCGCGTTGTGGAGTTCCCAGCATTTCAAAGCCGACCATGAATTTGCGGATGGTGGCCGAGCGCAGGAGAGGCGGATAAAAATGGGCGTGAAAGTGACATTCGGGATGATTGACGTCATCGGTTGGCGACTGATGGAAGCCCATCGAGTAGGGGAAGGGAACTCGGAAAACGTTGTCGTAGGTGGAAGTGACGCGCTGAAGAATGTCGCTTAAAGATCGGACTTCGTCTGTTGTGAATTCGTGCATGCTTCCGAGGTGGCGGCGGCTGCAGACCAGAATTTCGAACGGCCACACCGCCCAGAAGGGAACCAGCGCCACGAAGCCGTCGTTCTGGCAAATTACCCGCGCCTGCTGGCGCTGTTCCAGTGCAATATAGTCACAGAGAAGGCAGCGGGCGTGCGACTTCGAGTAAGCCCGCTGCGTAGCAAGCTCCTTCGATGGCGCCTCCGGAATCGAAGAGGTCGCCCAGATTTGGCAGTGGGGATGCGGATTGCTAGCGCCCATCATGGCGCCGCGGTTCTCGAAGATTTGTACGTGGTGGATGTTTTTCAGCCCGGCCAATTCGCGAAATTGTCCGACCCAGGTGTGGACGACCAGTTCAATCTCATCCAGCGCCATTGTGGCCAGGGTGAGATCGTGACGTGGAGAAAAACAAATCACGCGGCAAATCCCGGGTTCGGCTTCGGCGACCAGCAGGCCCATGCCGTTGACGTTGAGACGAGCGTGGGCGGTATCGGGTTTCAAGGCGGCGAAATCGTTCTCGAAGACAAAGGTGGTGGCATACGGAGGATTGCGAATTCCGCCGGCCCGGGTGTTTCCGGGGCAAAGGTAGCAAGTCGGGTCGTAGGCGGGTTCGGACGCGGTTGGGAGTGACGCTACTTCTCCCTGCCAGGGACGCGTCGTGCGATGGGGCGAAACCAGCACCCATTCATTGGTCAGCGCATTCAACCGGCGATGAGGATCTTCTGTGAGTTTCAAATTGCGGCCTCGCAGCATTTTACGACGAACGGAGGCGAGGTGCGGCGGGCATCTTGCTTATGAGGCGCTTAGCCACGAAGCAGATCCGACCGCAATGCGAAGGTCCGCCGGGCTTCGCCTCGGCGGGACAGCCGAGGCGGCTGTCGCCACATGAGCGCCTATTGGCTTGCCGAAGCTCCCGAGGACTCAAAAGTTTCCGGAGGATCGAAGAAGGATTTGTGCCAGAGTGCCGAATCCGACAACGTGCCGGCTCGCCACTGCTGAAGCGTGGCCATGGTGGCGGCGATCATACCGCCATCGGCGGAATCAAAAATCACTACGATGCCCGCCAGCGCCGAGGGGTTCTGCGCCAATTCCTTGTAGGCTTTTTCGAACAGAAATTTTGCGTACTCGAGTCGCGCTTTAGGCCCGGCGTCCTTCGCATTCTCGTCGATCTTCTGCACGGAGATGATTTTTACGTTCTTATTTCGAAGCTGCTCCCAATCTCCCGGGAAAGTCGAAGTCTCTTCGTGGATGACGTGAAACAAGTCTGCGGCGGGCGTCAGCGCCGAGGCCGCAGGGGAGCCGGTGTCGCCGATGCTCTCGGGCATCTCGACGCTGTTGCGCCAGATCCATCCGCGAGACAGGCCGGAAACGCGCACATGGACCCAGTCCTCGTTAAAGTCGAGCAGTTCGAATTCATCGTGCATGCTGGCAAGAAACTGCGGCTTCGCCGTCAGGCTGGGGGAGGAAACCACGGGAGTGCCAGATTTCTTGACGGCCACCAGATTTTTAGGATGAGCCTGGTTTTTGAGAATCTCCTCAAGGCTGTCAGCTTCGGCCCGCAACGCGCTATCAGATTTCACGGCGTTCTTTAGATCGGGCGGGCGTTCGCGCTCTTGAGTTCCCAGGCCCTGGCTCAATGACGACGAAAACGTTCGATCAGCATCAGGGAATTTGGGAGCCGGAGCTGAGATCGTCGGCTCTGCGGCTGCTGGGGGCTCGGCGGGAGGCCTCGGGGTCGAGACTGACGCGGGTGGGCTGCTGCTTTCGGTCGAACTCTTCGCGAGTTGCTCCGCTAGTTGATCGAGCAGGTCGGCTTCAATCCGACCGTTGGAAGTCAGCAACTGGTAACCGGAGCGAGAAGCCACGGGATCGGCGTACCATGCCGTGACTTTTGTGCTGACGCGCACGAGCGATCCGCCAGAAGGCGTCGAAATAACCTGGACTGTGGACTGGTAGTAGGCGCGCTGGTAGCGGTCGAGAGGATGTTCTCCGGGGTTGGCGAAACCGTCCAACACGGGAAGGTGTCCGGACAGGTTCGCTCGCACCGCAGAGAGCGCCTTTTCCACCGTAGCCTTGGACTGCGGGAAGGTGCGTTCGTTGGTACTGGTTTGTGCCGGCACCTGCGCTGCAACAAAAGCGGCAAGAAAGATGTTGGACGACACTGCCCAGATTGCTAATCGGCCCAAGGCCTTGATCCGGGATCTCATGGGATCTGCTCCAATTCGTCACGCAAGATCCATCCGTGTTGGCCTTCGTGCGTTTCCACTCCAAACCAATAAGGTGTAGAGACCACAATTAGAACCTCCGTGCCAGCGGGCAAGGATTGCAGGGTGGCTGCGGTGTGAAACGGCGCGGACTGGAGCGGCGCTCCTGGCGCCTTCACCAGCCGTTGGACCTGACGCCTGAGATCCTGAACGTGCTGCTCCAGAGTCTTAGGCGAAGCCTGCGCCTGCGCATCCCGGTTGGTTGGAGCATCGGTACCGCTCGTGTTTGCCGGGAATGCCTGGGGGACAGTTGTGGGCGCTGGCTCAATCGGAGCGGGCGTTTGCGTCTTGGCAGACTGCTCCTGCTTTTCTTTCTTTTCTTTTTGGGCCTCGACGGTCTGGGCTTTCATCAACTCCAAGGCCTCCAGGTGATCGTGGATGTCCTTGTACTCGGCACTTTCGACAGAGCCGTTGGATGGGTGACCGGAGTGGCGGAAATCCTCCACAAAACGCGCGTCAATGCGAAGGACGGTGTTCTTATCGCCCTGGGGCTGTACGACGTAGCGGACCGCCAAAGTTCCCACGTCACTGCTGTCCTTGAAATTCCGAGGGTCCAGCGCCTTCAGGCGTACTTTGTAGAAGACCTTGCCGCCCTCGGTCCACCGCGGAAAAACCCGGGTGGAAGTTGCCGGGATCGCGCCGGTGATGTATTCGTCCTTGTTGTATTCTTTGCTTCCGCGGATGATACCGTTCTGAACCACCTCCTCTACGACCTGAGCGACTTCGGTCTCCGGAAACGGAACGTTCACGATGAGACCCATGCCGTATTGGGTCGCGTCCTTTTCGCGGGCGGCAAGCGGCAGCGCGGCCAGCGAAAGGAGCAGGATCATGCCGATTTTCCACAAGCACCCGCCTGCCCTTCCGATGGAACCCGGAAGTGCTTTCGCATGAATTTCTGAGATCAGCACAAAATGGTCCTCTATGGGCAAAGAGTCTCAACTATCGCTTGGCGCTGTCAACTCCGGCGCAATTTTTCAAAGTTGATCGCCGGAAGGAATCCCAGCCGATTTTACTTTGTAAAAGAATTGTAAAAAATATTTTGTAAACCCCCTTGCAAACAATGTGAGGTCGTTGTAGGATTTCGCCCGGTACGGTGGTAGGACCTTTCTGGGAAAAATCGGTTTAGGGGGTCCTTACCGAAGCGGCATGCATGCGAGAAGGGGTTCTCCGTGCATGGTTTCGAATCTGGTGTCTTGCCTTTGCGTTTGTGGGAAACGCGCGGTTAAAGAAAAACTGCTAGGAGTCCGGCATGCGTATGGGGATAAAGTCTCGCCTTCACGCGAAGGGGCCGCATGGGCAACATTTCCTGACGGCGGCCCTGGTTCTAATCTTCCTAATCCTAAGTGGCAGCCAAAACGCAAGTGCCCTTCCGGCATTTGCCCGGAAGTATGGGCTTCGCTGCTCGGCATGCCACGAGTCCTGGCCGATGCTGAATTACTTTGGCCAGAAATTCAAAGACAACGGCTACCAGCTGATGAACGACCGGGATTCGCCGATCTGGCAGAATCCGGGATACTGGCCGGTAACGTTCCGCATCACGCCGATCTGGCATCGGGTGAGCACGGGGAAGGTCGCGGTCGACCAAGGGACGGGGATCACCCGCGTTACAACTTCTGGTTTCGATCTAAGCGGGTTGGACTTCCATACCGGCGGCACGCTGGAAAAGAATTTCTCGTTCTACGTCCTGCCGTCCTCCGACAACACCGCCTCCTTCCACTTTGAGACGGTGATGGCTCGGTTGGACAATCTGTTCGGTAGTCCCTGGCTCAACCTCAAGCTCGGTAAATTCGAGCTCGACAACCTGTTGTCAGAAAAACGAATTCTGACGCTGACTGGGAATGGCGGCATTTACCAGCTTTATCACTTCATTCCGGTGGGCGATGGCAACGTCTTCGGCCAGATGGGAGATAACCAACTGGGCGTTGAGGTGATGGGACACTCCAACAACGACCGCACCCGATACTCAGCGGCACTGCTCAGCTCCACGGACGGAAACGTGGGCATGCCGTATGGCAACGGCTACACGGGTTTCTTTACGGCGAGTCAGGCGTTCGACGTGGGCAAGATGGGGGTTGATCGCATCGGGGCCTACGCCATGATTGGAGAGGCTCCCACGTATTACCTCACGCAGGCGGGCACGCCTCTTGCGGGCACGGGTGCGAGCAACAAATCCTTCCACCGCGAGGGCTTCGTCGGACAGTTTTACTTCGGCCAGCACTTCGATCTGCAGGTCGTGACGCAGCATGGACGGGATGACGCGTGGTTCGGACAGGGCTACGGAGACCTGATCGGGGGCACGATCACGGGCAATAACTTGCCGGGGACGGCGCTTCCAGTGGGATCGCAGGCCCCCAGCTGGAACGGAGTTCTGTTCGAACCTCACTACGTATACAGTCCGCAGTTAATTTTCATCGGGCGGTTTGAAACGATTCGCATGTCGCAGCAGGCAAACGGGGCGGGATCGGCTAACCCTTCCGCCTCGAACCTAGGCAACATCTCCACCTACACTGTCGGATTTCGCTATAACCCGTTCATGACCAGCCGAGCCGGTTTCGCCTGGCACAACGAGTACAACTGGCTGCACCAGGATGGCACCGGGCCCATGATCGGGTTGAACACGACGAATGTAAACACCAGCGAGCTGTTGACGGGATTTGATTTCGATTTCTAGCGAGGGACAGAGATGCGGACAAGATTGCGGAAATGGTCGCTGTTACTGGGCGCAACTGCGGTTTTGGCGCTCCCAGTGCCTTCCTGGGCGCAGCTCACCAAGTACGACTTGGAATCGCGCATGGGGATGGAGAGCCACATCGGGAATATTACCGGCCATGCGAAGGACGGCAAGGCTGACTACCGCCGGTATTGCGTCGGTTGCCACGGCGAGCTGGGCGACGGGAATGGCGAGAATTTCCCTTGGGTCGATCCCAAGCCCCGAGATTTCCAGTTGGGCATCTTTAAGTGCCGCTCCACTCCGACGGGAACCTTGCCCACCGACGAAGACCTGTTCGATACCCTCGCCCGAGGCCTCGACCGCTCGAATATGCCGCAATGGAGCACCTTCACGAAGCAGGAGCGCGCAGACCTCGTGGCCTGGATCAAGCACTTCTCTCCGCGCTGGACGAATGAAAAGCCGGGAACGCCAATCCAGATTCCGCCCGAGCCGGAAGTTACCGCTGATCGCATCAAAGCTGGGAGAGATGTATTTGCCCGGGTGCAATGCTGGAAGTGCCACGGCGTACTTGGTCAAGCCAATGGTCCGTCCGCCGCGACCCTCACCGATGATCTCGGCCGGCCGATCGCTCCCTACAACTTTACCGAGGGCGCCCGGCCGAAATGCGGCGATACGGATCGCGATATCTACAGAATTTTCATGACCGGTTTGGACGGTACTCCGATGCCATCCTTTGCCGACAACATCAAACCCGATGAGGCATGGGACTTGGTTTTCTATCTGCGAACGCTGATGTCTCAGAACAGCAAAGAAAAAAACATGGCCAAACAACTCGGCCTGAAGCCGGTTGATCCGAATGCCCCAGCGGGGCAACAGTAGGATTGAAACGCCGGTTGCGGTTCATCCACTTCTTGTTGAAGGAGAGATTTCTATGAGGAAGCAATACAATTTTGCGGCTGTCCTATCGGCAGTCGTTCTCATTTGCTGTGGCGCGCTGATCCTGGGTCAGAAAGTCAACGCTGCTGGAGAAGGCAAGATTACCGGTACGGTCAAACTCGACGGCGCGGCTCCGCACATGAAGGGCATCGACATGTCGAAGGATCCCTATTGCGTTAAGGCCCATGCCAACGACACCGCACACCTGGAACAAGTGGTGGTTGGACAAAACGGTGGCTTGCAGAATGTGGTGCTCTACATCTCTGAAGGCTTGACGGGCAGTGCGCTGACTGAGGTGCCGAAGGAAGTGCCGGTATTCGACCAAAAGAACTGCATGTATACGCCGCACGTGTTGGCGCTCGATGCAGGTCAAACGTTCAAGGTAGTGACCAGCGATCAAACCACCCACAACATTCATCCCAATCCCAACCCGATGACCGGCAATATTCCGTGGAATCAGTCTCAGCCTCCGGGAGCGGCGCCGGTCGAGAAGAGCTGGAAAGCGGTGGAAGTGATCCCCGTAAAGTGCAACATCCATCCGTGGATGAACGGGTGGCACGTAGTGGTGAAAGGGCCGTACGCAACTACCGACGCGAGTGGCAATTACACCATCAACAACGTGCCTCCCGGAAGCTATACGGTGACTGCGTGGCAGGAACTCTACGGCACGCAGACGCAAAAAGTAACGGTCGCGGCCGGCAAGGCGGGAACTGCCGATTTTACCTATAAGGCGAAGTAAGCAGTGGAATCAGTCGGAAAGCGCCGCAGGATATCCTGCGGCGGCTTTGAATCAAGCTGACGGGGCCGGGATGACAAGTCCGGCCGGAGGGCGAAAGCATCATGGCGAAATTTTTTGCGATCACCATCGTCGTAATCGCGATCCTTTCCGCGATACCCATCCTCCGCAATACCTACCATCCGGTGGAGGACATCTCGACCCACGGTCAGGCCATTGACGATCAACTGGCGGACACTATGTGGGAGGCCGGACTCTCTTTCCTCGCCTCCCAGATCATCCTGGCATGGTTCATCTGGCGGTTCTCTGCCAACAGGCCGGGCGAGAAGTCGAAGAAGTTTCCCGGAGGCGCAACCGGGCTGGTGGCGGCCGCCATTATTCTTGTCGGCGTGGAAGTGTTCGCTCTCGGCATATTCGGTGTAAAGGCTTGGGGCAATATCTACTTCACGCAGCCCGGTGCAGACGCCATGCCCATTCAAGTCCAGGCTGGGCAGTTTGCGTTCTATTTCCGCTATCCGGGTCCAGATGGAAAGTTTGGTCCACTGCACGCGGACAAGATCAGTGAGGCCACGCAGAACTTCTTTGGCCTGGATCCCATCAGCGATCCGGATTCCAAAGACGACATCGTGACGGCCGAGATGGCGGTTCCGGTGAACCGTGAAATCCGCTTGCTGATGCACGGCAAAGACGTGAGCCACTCTTTCTATGTTCCAGCCTTGCGGATTCACCAGGATTTCGTGCCGGGATTGGACCTCCAGATTCACTTCACGGCAACGAAAGTGGGCAGGTATGAAATCGTGTGTAGCCAGCTCTGCGGGCTCGGGCATTACAACATGAAGGCGTATCTCAGCGTGCTGTCTCAGCAGGACTTTGACGACTGGATCAAGAAGGAACAAGCAATGCAGTGATGGCGGGCCGTCCGCACTGGGTGCGGCGGAGAGATCTCTTTTCGAGGTGAGCACATGCACGACACGTCAGCACACGCGGCGGCACACCACGGGCCTCCGACGAGTTTCATCCGGAAGCACATTTTCAGCCTGGATCACAAAGTGATCGGTAAGCAATATTACGGTCTGGGCTTGGTCGCTGTGTTCATCGGCATGGTGCTTTCCTGGCTCATGCGCATCCACCTGGGCTGGACCAACGCGGCGATTCCGGGGCTGCATTTGCTCTCCAAAACCGGCGCTCCTGGGGATGTGATGACGCCAGAGCTCTACCTGCAAATCATGACCATGCACGCCACTTTCATGGTCTTTTTTGTGCTGACGGTTGCACCCTTTGCGGCATTCGGGAATTTCTTCATCCCCATCCATACTGGCGCGGAGGACATGCCGTTCCCGCATTTCAATATGATGTCGTTCTGGACCACGTTCGTGGCGTTCTGCGTCATGCTTTTGTCGTTCTTTGTGAGCGACGGTCCAACCCTGGGCGGTTGGACCCAGTACGCGCCGCTCAGTGCACTTGGGTCCGTAGCCGGCCCCGGGCAGGGCGCGGGCGTGGTGATCTGGGCAACCTCCATCGCTATCTTCTGCGTGGGCCAGTTGTTCGGGTCGCTGAACTTTATTCCGAATATTCTGGACCTGCGCTGCAAGGGAATGAGCATGTGGCGGTTGCCGCTTCCTACCTGGGCTTGGTTCATCACATCCTGCATGGGCCTGACGTCGTTCTCCGTGCTGATGCCGGCCTGCATCCTGCTCATTCTGGACCACGTGGCTGGGACGAGCTTCTTCGTGGCATCCAATCTGGTAATTAACGACCAGTTGCAGCCTCACTCGGGCGGATCGACTCTGCTATGGCAGCACCTGTTCTGGTTCTTCGGACACCCCGAGGTCTATATCGCCATCGTGCCAGGAATGGGGATTGTCTCGCACGTTCTTATCAACAACATGCGCAAGCCGATGCTGAGCCATCGCGTGATGGTTTACAGCATGGGCGCCTTGGCGGTTCTCAGTTACATGGTGTATGGCCACCACATGTTTGTCAGCGGGATGAATCCCTTCTCCTCGCTGGTGTTCTCTTTCCCCACACTGATGATTACGATCCCGTCCACAATCATCGTTTTGATTTGGATTGGGAGCCTTTACGGTGCGAAGTTGCGCATTAACGCGGCATCGCTGTTTGCGCTGGGCTTTATTTCGGTGTTCATCACCGGCGGTGTAAGCGGCTTCTTCCTGGCGCAGCCCTCGATCCAGATCCTGCTGCATGCGACCTACTTCGTAGTGGCTCATTTCCACTTTACGATGGCCATCGCTGCGGTCTTCGGCATCTTCTCCGGAACGTACTTCTGGTTCCCGAAGATGTGGGGACGGATGATGAACGAAACCTTGGGAAAGGTTCACTTCTGGTGCAGCTTCGTCGGCGTTTACGCCATTTTCATGCCAATGCACTACCTGGGACTGGCGGGGAATGTGCGGCGCTACCAGGCATTTGTGGTGGACTACATGCAGCCACTTATCGGCGTGCACCAGTTCATCACGATAGCAGCGATCTTCACGGGTGCAGCCCAATTGATTTTCATTTACAACCTGATTCACAGCCGGTTCTGGGGGGAACCTGCGCCAGACAATCCGTGGCAAGGCACCTCCTTGGAGTGGTCCATTCCTTCGCCTCCGCCGCACGATAACTTCGGTGGCCGGCATGTGGTGGTTTATCACGATCCGTATCAGTATGGCGTGCAGAGTTCAACGGGTGATTACGTGATGCAAGATTCACCCGAACAGGTGAAGACCGAAAACGAAGAGCCGTAAAACCGAAAACGATCCTGCAATTTGCCTAAAGGAGTTCAGTAGCTTATGGCCACTACGGTCCAGCAACCACCCAAGATCGAACCGCGTCGCTCACGCCGACCTGGGCACCCCGGCAACGGAGGCTTCCGGAATCTTGTTCCGAACAATGGCAATTTGCCAGCGGTTCAGGATTACGCGCCCCCGCCCTCAAAGACGGGGATCTGGGTGGTGCTGGCCGCGATTACCATGAGCTTTGCCGCCTTTACGAGCGCTGTGTTCGTTCGGCAAGGTGCGTCATTGGACTGGCGTCACCTTACGCTGCCCGGCGTCCTGTACTGGAATACATTGGTGCTGCTGGCCAGCAGCGTAACGCTGGAACTGGCGCGCCGCCGGGTTGCGGTTTTCATGGGCGGTCAAAGAACTCTCGATCTGAGTCCGGCGCGCTGGTTGTACGTCACCGCGACCCTCGGCGTGGTTTTCGTTGCGGGCCAATACGCGGCGTGGCTGCAGTTGCGTTCCCAAGGGTTATATCTCGCCACCAATCCCAACAGCTCCTTCTTCTATCTGCTGACAGCGTTGCATGGGCTGCACGTGTTGGGTGGGTTGGTTGGCTTAACCTACGTGATACGTAAACTGAATCGGGTTGTCCTGCGGCGCAGTACGCTGGATAGTTTCTCCTATTATTGGCATTTCATGGGCATTCTTTGGGTGTATTTGCTTTTGTTGCTTTGGATGAAGCTTTAACTGCATATCACACAGGAGGCACCGTGAGCGAAGCACATTTGACCATGGCAGCACATTCGGCTCCCCCGATGGAAGCACCGCCTTTTGCGATTCCTTCCAAAAAGCTGGCGATGTGGTTGTTCATCATGTCAGACGTGATGACATTCGCTGCCTGTGTGGCAGCCTACTCATTCCTGCGAAATGCCACGCCGGATTGGCCAAGACCGTTCCACGGCGTAAAGAGTGTCGCGGTCATGACGTTCATCATGCTAACCAGCAGCCTGACCATGCTGATCGCGCTCAAGGCTGCCAAAGCGGCTGACAAGGCGGGGGCTTTCCGCTGGATGATGATTACGGCGGTCGGAGGCGTTCTTTTCACCCTGCTGCACATCCGTGATTGGATGGGAATGATCAACCAGGGCGTGGGCCTGTTTCACAATCCCTGGGGGCCAGCGGCCTTTGGGGCTGCGTTCTATAGCATCACCGGCTTTAGCCTGATGCACATTTCGGTCGGGACCATTGCCCTGATCATCGTGGCGATCCGCTATCAGGGAGGCCGGTACAACGCCGACGACATCGAAATCGTGAGCCTGCTCTGGCAATTCATCAGTCTGGTGTGGCTGTTTATCGTTCCACTTGTCTATCTGATGAACTTGGCACGCTAACCGAAAAGGTAAGGAGCGAAATACATGACGACATCTGAAGGAAGTGGAATCAAGAGAAACGTGGCAGTTTATCTCGGCTTGCTGGTCCTTACGGCGCTGCAGTTCGTCATCGGCTATCGGAACATTGAGGGGTCGCAGTTGGCGGTGCGCTTTCTGACATTTGCCGTCATCGACACCCTCCTCGTGGTGCTATTCTTCATGAACTTGGGCTCGGAAAAGCGGGTGTTCGTCAAGTTCGTCATTTTCTTCATGCTGTTCGTGCTGGCAACGATGAACTATATCTGGACGGATAGCTTCCGGCTGCTCGTGTTCCGGGTTACAGGCTTCGGGCCAAGCTAGTTCCAGGGGTGGATCAATGCGTGAATCGCGTTTTCGGATTGTCTGGCTCGCGTTGGCAGGATTAATCCTGTTGCTGACCGCTGTGCCGGTTTTTTCCCAGAGCTGCGCGCTTTGTTATACTCAAGCGGCGTCTTCCGGTTCTCGAATGATTCAGGCATTGAAAAGCGGGATTTTGATCCTGATCGTTCCTCCCACGCTCGCATCGATCGGCATGATTTTTGTTGTGCATCACAAGCGCAATCAGGTCAGGCGGACGGAGTCCGGTGCTGAATCCGGGCAAGACTGGTAAAAATGGCGACCACTCAACTGCTAGCTAATCCGGTTACCCTGCAGACACTCAAGTCGAAGCTCCGGGACTATTACACCCTGACTAAACCTGAGGTAAACCTGCTGATCTTGATGACAACATCAGCGGGCTATTACCTGGCCTCTCGGGGTCCGGTGCGAATCGCCGGCTTGCTGAACACGCTGGTGGGCACGTTGCTGGTGGCCAGCGGTACGGCAACGTTAAATCAGTGGATGGAACGGGTTTGGGATGGCAAGATGCGCCGCACCGCCTCTCGTCCGCTACCCTCGGGCCGGCTTACGAGCCGTGAGGCTTTGCTGTTTGGCATTGTGTTGAGCGTCGCGGGAGGATTGTATCTTCTGCTGGCAGTCAATCTTTTGTCGTCGCTGCTGGCGGTTTCGACTTTGCTCTCCTACCTGCTCGTCTATACCCCGCTCAAGCGGAAGACGCCGCTGTGCACGCTGCTTGGTGCTTTTCCCGGTGCAATGCCTACCTTGATCGGCTGGGCGGGCGCTTCAGCGGCCATCAACCGGCAAGCCTGGTTTCTGTTCGCGATCCTCTTTCTCTGGCAGTTTCCTCATTTCCTGGCCATCGCGCTGATGTATCGCGACGACTATAGCCGGGCTGGTTATCACATGCTCCCTGCTTTCGACCGGGACACGCGCTTTACTCGCGCTGAGATCGTGGGTTTTACCCTGGTCCTGGTGCTCGCTACGATGCTTCCGCTGGCGGGCCGGGGTGGCTTGTTTTCCTGGGCTGCCATGTGCGCGGCAGGCGCGTTCCTGCTCTATTACGTAGGGAAACTTGCGGCATCAAGCTCGACGATCAGGGCCAGTCGGCTCCTGCATGCCTCGGTTCTCTATCTCCCTGTGGTTCTTGTGATCATGGTCGTCGCGAAGAAGTAGGAATGAAGATCGCGGTTGCTATCCGGCCTTTCTAATCGTGTCCCACCGGAAACCATCATTCGCGGTCCTAGCAACGTTTTGGGATAGGAGCCGCCTCATAACAATGGCTGTTGGTGTGACTGCCGCGACGGCACTGGCGGCTGGGACCGCATACGCACAGGCCCAAACGCCAGCCCCAGCAAGACGTTCGGAGATACTCCGCACCCTGCCGATTACGAAGTTCTATGACACTCCCGATCCACTTCCCGCCGGCAAGCCGGGAGAACTGATCCGCTCACAAGAATTCGACGAATACGAGATCCCCTTCTCGGTTACTGCCGTTCGAATTTTGTACCACTCGCGTTCCGCGAGCGGGAAAGATGTGGCGGCGTCCGGGGTCGTGCTGTTTCCCTACGACAAGAAGCCGCCCGCCGGGGGGTGGCCAGTCATTGCGTGGGCACACGGTTCCACTGGCGTCGCCCGTTCCTGCGCCCCCTCGCTGATGAGGAATATAGGGCACGGTCCCTTTCTCTCGATGTATGTGAATCTGGGCTATGCCGTGGTCGCCACAGATTACACGGGGTTGGGAACCGGTTTCCGGAATGCATTTTTGGATGGGCCGTCGAACGCGACCGATGTCGTCAATTCCGTTCCGGCGGCACGCGCCGCCGTGCCACAACTGGGCGCGAGGTGGATTGTCATGGGAGAGGCAGAGGGAGGCTTCACGGCTGTGGCGGTCGCGGAAAAGGAGAACGACATTCGCGACCCAGGTTACCTTGGCGCTATCGCGATTTCGAATGTCACCAGTGTGAATGGAATCTACGCGGACTCCACTCGTGGTCCTTCCAACCTTATGCTTACGTCCCTGGCCTATGGGATTAGGACTGTTTATCCGCAGTTTCAAGAAACCGACATGCTGACGGAAAAGGCGCTTGCCCTCTATCACGACATCGAGCAGATGTGCTCGGAACCAAGAACGACTCCTGAGTTGCCCCCCGTTCAGATGGTGAAGCCAGGCTGGGAAAGCAATGCGTTTGTCCGCCAGTACTTTGACCGCAATGATCCTGGCCGGACCCGGGCCTACGGTCCTATCCTGGTCATCAGCGGTGCCACCCCTGCAGCGACCCTAGCAACCATGACGGCTCAAACGATGAGCCGCATCTGCAAACAGGGCGACAGGGTTCAGTGGGAACGATATCCCGATCTCGACCCAGGGAGTGTGCTTGGCGAATCCGTGAGGGACCAGATTGGATGGATTGAAGGCCGGTTTAGCGGCCGCCCGTCTCCAACGAATTGTCCTTGAGCTGGTTTCAAAGCTATGTCGTGGTTCTCTTCAGCCCGTTTTCGGGATCGGAAAACAACTCTGACGCATTCCGCTTCCGCGTGGCATAATCTTCGGCAAAGTTATTCCATCGGGTGCCAAACTATGCGTCGAGTCCTAGTTGCTGTTCTTAGCCTTTGTGTGTTCATGGTCGTTCTGCCTTGCGAGGGAGCCGCGCCCCCCAGTGCCAAGTCGCTGCAGATTTACTTCATCGACGTGGAAGGCGGGCAGGCGACGCTGGTGGTGAGCTCGTCAGGAGGGTCGCTGCTCATCGACACCGGTTGGCCGGGATATGAAGGCCGCGATGCCGACCGGATCTTAGCGGCCGCCCATCAGGCCGGAATCACTCAGCTCGATTACGTCCTGATTACGCACTATCATCGCGACCACGTTGGCGGCGTCCCGCAGTTGGTGGATGGAATCAAGGTGGGCACGTTTGTCGACCATGGGCCGAACCTGGAAGACTCGACCGTGACGCGCACCGATTATGCCGCCTACGAGAAGGCAATCGCAGGGCATGCCCACGTCGTCGTGAAACCTGGATGGGGGCTTCCGATAAAAGGCATCGAAGTCCATGTGCTGAGCGCGGCCGGAGATCACATTACGAGTCCATTGCCTGGCGCTGGAGAAGCGAATTCGTACTGCAATTCCGAGCCCGCAGCCGCCGTCGATAGCACTGAGAACGCCCGTTCTGTGGGCGTTCTGATCACTTATGGGCACTTTCGCTTTCTCGATCTTGGCGATCTGACCAAGAAAAAAGAGATTGAGCTGGCCTGTCCCAACAACTTGCTTGGCAAAGTCGATTTGTTTCTGGTCACGCATCACGGGGCGGACCTGTCGAATACAAAAGCCCTGGTATGGGCGCTGCATCCGCGAGTCGCGATTATCGACAACGGCCCTCGCAAGGGATCGAGTCCTGCGGCGTGGCAGATCGTCCACGATTCTCCGGGGCTGGAAGACTTGTGGCAGCTGCATTACGCCGAGGAATCTGACAAGGACCACAACGTCGCCGAGGAACGCATTGCGAACGTAAAAGAAAACTGCGAAGGGAAGTTCATCAAAGTCTCCGCGGAATCGGACGGCACCTTCACCGTGACCAATGGCCGGACCGGGGAGCAAAAGACTTACTCCAAGAAATAGGCTGGGGCTGAATACGCAACGCCGCCGTCCCGGCGCCTGTCGCGGGGGGGCAGCCCGCTCTCAGGAATAGGCGGATTACAATCGTCCTCCATGATCGTGATCGTGATGGGAGTCGTCGGGGCCGGCAAGACGACTGTGGGAAATTTGTTTGCCGAGCAACTCGGCTGGGAATTCGCCGACGCGGACGACTTTCATCCACCATCGAATGTGGAGAAGATTCGGCACGGCATCGCCCTCACCGACGACGACCGACAGCCCTGGCTGAGGCGCCTTCGAGAGGCGATCACCCACTGGATCACCGAAGGGCGGAATGTTGTGCTGGCTTGCTCAGCGTTGAAACGTGGCTACCGGCGGGTGCTTGAAGCTGGGCCGGAGGTCCGGTTTGTCTATTTGAAAGGAAGTGCGGACCTGATCGCAGAGCGCCTGCGGTCGCGGCACGGACACTTCGCGGACGAACAGATTCTGGCCAGCCAGTTCGCGGACCTGGAAGAGCCGGAAGGCGCGGTGACGGTCGAAATCGCGGGGACACCGCAACAGATCGTGGCTGAGATTCGGGACAAGCTCGGCTTGGCGTAGAATCCTCGCACCACGGAACAGCTCTACCGAACGGTTTTACTGAACCCACTGGAACGCACTCTTGGAAGCTGCTGCTGACCGCCTCGAATCCGCCGTGGTCTCCCGACTGATGTGGCGGCTGATGCCGTTTTTGTTCCTCCTCTATATTGTTGCCTACCTGGACCGCATCAATGTGAGCTTTGCGGTATTGCAGATGCGAGGGCAGCTTGGCCTGAGCGATCGCGTCTATGGCCGCGCGGCGGGAATGTTTTTCGCGGGATATTTTTTCTTTCAGCTCCCCAGCAACCTGGTGCTGGAGAAGTTCGGAGTCCGGCGCTGGATTTCGGGCCTGATGATCACCTGGGGCGTGATTTCCTGTTTGATGATCTTCATCCGCGGCCCTGTCAGTTTCTACGGGATGCGTTTCCTGCTGGGCGCCGCCGAGGCCGGATTTTTCCCGGGCATCATCCTTTATATGAAGCGCTGGTTCCCGGCCAATGCGCGGGCCCGGGCGGTGGCCTGGTTCATGACAGCGAATCCGCTCGCCGGCATTGTGGGCAGTCCAGTTTCCGGAGCATTGCTGGGGCTTAGCGGCAAGGGGCTCTCGGGATGGCAATGGATGTTTCTGATGGAGGGAATTCCAGCAATTCTTCTTGGGGCAACCGTGTTTTGGGTGTTGTCGGACAGCCCGCGAGAAGCAGGGTGGCTGAAGGGGGAGGAGCGAGCCTGGCTGCTGGAGAGACTGGCTCTCGAACAACAGGCGGAATCGACGCTAAGGAAGGAAAATCTCTGGCGAGTTCTCGTGAGTCCCAGAATTTGGTTGCTGTCGATGGTGTATTTTGGGGTCTCAACCACGATGTACGGAGTCACTTTGTGGCTACCGAGCGTGATCCGATCGCTGTCGGGGCTCAGCTATTTCCTGACCGGCGTAGTGTCGGCTCTACCATTTCTTGTGACCGCGATTGCGATGGTTTTGGTAGGAATGGGCTCCGATCACACCGGGGAGCGGCGTTGGCACACGGCGATTCCTGCTTTTGTTGGAGCGGTCGCCCTGGTAGCCGCCGGGTATGGGAGTTCAACGGTAGTTGTAGTGGCCTGCATCGGTCTTGGTCTTGTCTGTGCGGAGTCGATGGTGGGACCTTTCTGGGCTATGGCGACTTCACGAATGGCGGGTCTTTCGGCAGCGGCGGGGATCGCGGTGATCAACTCGCTGGCGAATCTGGGAGGGTATTTCGGCCCCGACATTATCGGATTCTTTCGGAAGGCGAATGGCGGGTTTCGCGGAGGGTTGCTGGCAATCGGGGCAACACTGGCTCTCAGCGGCGCAATCGCGTTGATCGTGGGGCGACGGTCGTCCGGCGAGAGGACCATCGGAGCCCCATGAAGCTGGATTTGCCTTCTGGAAGAACCGTTTCGATCAAAATGGCAGCGAATGCGCGACTTCTGCTTCGCGCCATACCGTCAATTGTTTACAATAGAAGCTTCGCCTGTCTGCCAGTACCGGACGCCCCGTAGAGGAACGAACAGCAATCTTGGAACCGACAAACCACAATTCCAGTACCGGCCCGGCCGTCTACTGGCGGGTTGAGGGGAGCTTGCTTGACCTGACTGTGGTCGAGCCGGTGGCGTTCTTTACCTGGAACGCCCAGACGTTTGCCGAGCGCTTCCGGCGACGCGGGCAGATCTTCCTGATGGCGTTGCTGCGCCCGTTTCTTTATTCCACCAACCGCAAGTTTGCCACGCGAGCTATACATACTGTTCTGCGCGGAGTGACCCGCGACCGACTGGATCTGCTGGGTGAAGAATTCTTTCAATACAAGTTGAAGCCGCGTCTGAAAGAGCGAGGGGTGCAGAAAGTGCAGGAACTGGTGCACGCCGGGGCGGAGGTCGTGCTGGTCAGCCAGGGGCTGGAGCACGTGATGCGGCCACTGGCGCAGCATCTGGGGGTCAAGCGGATTGTGGCCAACCGCCTGGAGTTTCGCGATGGCACGGCGACTGGGAGATTGATAAGGCCGGTGATCCGGCCGCGCGGTGCGTTCGCGCGCATTCGCGAAGAGAATCCAGACGGCCGCAGGGCACCGAAAACCCTGGCGCGGCAACTGGACATTTCCGTAGAAGAGCTGCGGGGGGCAGTAATTCCCGCCGGGCGGCCGAATGTAGCGCCCACGCGGCCAATTGTGCATTTTGAGGGTCAGAGGCAGGTTCCGGGTTTTTCAGTGCGCAGGGCATTCTCTGGAAAGCACGTGATGCTCATCGGGGTTACTGGATTTATTGGCAAGGTCTGGCTGGCGAACACGCTTCTGGATTTGGCGGAGGTGAAGAATATCTATCTGTTGATCCGCCGGCAGAAGTCGAATCCGGCGGAGCGGCGCTTCGAGAAGATGGTGGAAGAGTCTCCTGTGTTCGATCCGTTGTTTGAGCGGCATGGGGACAGGCTCCCCGATTTTCTGCGCGAGAAGATCGAGGTGGTTGAAGGGGACGTCACCCAGGCTGGGCTCGGGCTCGACGCCGAGACTGCTCGCCGCTTGCAGAAGGACCTGGATTTGATTATCAACAGCTCGGGCTTGACGGACTTCAATCCCGACCTGCGTGACGGCCTCGCGACCAATACCGATGCGGCGGTCAATATCCTCGAGTTCGTTCGGGCGGCGGATCACGCGGGCCTTCTGCATCTGTCCACGTGCTACGTGGCTGGGGAGCAGGAAGGGCGAGTCGGCGAAAAACTGACTCCGAATTACAATCCGCGTGGGGTAGCGGGATTCGACGGCGAGCAGGAATGGCACTTTCTCCAGGAGTTTGTGAAGCAGGCCGAAGCAAAGGCTGAGAGCGACGAAGTCACGGCGGAACTGCGCACGCAGGCACGGTCTAGGGAACATGCGGCAAAAGATTTGCATGGCGCGGCGCTCGAAAATCAGATCCGCAAGAACCGGGTTCGCTGGCTGAAGAATTATCTGACTGAAGCGGGGACGCGGCGCGCCAAGGAACTGGGCTGGCCGAATACCTACACGCTCACTAAGAGCCTGGCCGAGTCCTTGATCGCGAAACACGGCGCGGGGCTGCCAGTTGCAGTAGTGCGTCCGGCGATTGTGGAAACCTCGGTCGCCAAGCCTTTTCTCGGGTGGAATGAAGGCATCAATACTTCTGCGTCGCTGTCATATCTGCTAGGCACGTATTTCCGGCAGTTGCCGTCGAACAAGAGTAAGCGGCTCGACATTGTTCCCGTGGACGCTGTCTGCAGCGGCATGACCCTGATTGCCGCCGCGGTGATGGAACGCAGACACGACGCGCTGTACCAGCTCGCGACCTCCGTGACCAATCCCTGCGACATGGGCCGGTCGATCGAGTTGACGTCTCTGGCGCACCGCAAACACTACCGCGCGCAGGAAGGGCTGGAATCGTGGCTGCGCCTGCGGTTTGATGCGATTCCGGTTTCGAAGACGCGTTACAACCGCATGTCCGCTCCGGCGCAGAAGGCGATAGTGAAGTCTATTCAACGGATCATGTCGCCATTGCCGCTGAAGAAGGCTCCGCTGGTGAAGGCCGAGCGGACTTTGGAGCGGCTGGAAAAACTGATTGAGCTGTTCGAACCCTTCATTCTGTTGAACGAGCATGATTTCACGGCGGAGAACATCGAGAAGCTGTCGTACGCGCTCGCGCCGGAAGAGAAGGATATTTTCGGTTACGACACACGTTCGCTGGACTGGTGGGAGTACTGGATCAACATTCACATTCCGGCCCTGCGTCGCTGGACCTATCCCTTGATTGAAGGAAGGCCTCTGGAAGCACGGCCTCCTCGCAGCTTTCGACTTGCACCCGCTAACGGAGACACCGTAAAGACCGGGACCAACGGAGCCACGTGGCGATATTCCTGACCGGGTCAACCGGATACATCGGCGCGCACGTTGCCGCCAACCTGCTGGAAGGGCACGGCGCCTCTTTGAATGTGCTGGTGCGCGCGCGTGATCCGCAGGAGGCGCAGTTGCGGCTGTGGCGTGCGCTCCAGTTGCACTTGGATTTTCCGCACTTCTATGAGTATCTGCAAACCAAGGTGCGGATCTTTTGCGGAGATTTGACCGCTACCGGCTTTGGTCTCGGCCGCGATGAGTACGACCGGCTGGTTCACACCACGGACTCCGTGATCCACTGCGCGGCATCGCTGAACCGCAAGTCCGAGAAGAGTTGTTTGAACGTGAACCTGCGCGGCACGCTCGAGGTGCTGACTCTGGCGCGTCATGCCGAGCATTATCACGGCCTGCGCCGATTCAGCGAGGTCAGCACGGTTGCGGTTGCGGGCAAGCGTAGTAACGAAGTCGTTACCGAAGATCGTTCGATCGAGTGGGACCGGTCCGACTACGATCCCTACGCGCGCACGAAGAAGTTTTGTGAGCACATGACGCGAGTGCTGCTTCCGGACACGCCCAAGACGGTGTTTCGCCCGAGCATTGTCCTGGGGGACAGCCGGCACGCGGAAACGACCCAGTTCGATATGGTGAAGGCGTTCGTGTTTCTAGCGGGTCTACCAGTGTTGCCGTTTCGTCCCAAGGACAAGATCGACATCGTGAATGTGGATTTTGTCGCAGACGCGATTGCAACCTTGCATCAGAAAGACCAGCCGCGATACGACACCTACCATCTTTCCTCGGGGACGGGATCGCAGACGTTCCGCGAGTTGACGACTGCGCTCGCCACTGCGCAGCGAAAGCGCGCCCCTGTGTTTCTGCCGTTTGCGGAGAAGCCGTTCGCCGGTTCAGTCAACTTTCTCTCGAATCGGACGGGATCGATGGCCCGCGGGGCTTCACTGCTGAAGGTGTTCATGCCGTATCTGGTCTGGAACACGGTATTCGACAACGTGCGGGTAACTTCCGAGTTGGGACGCAAGCCGGTTCCGTTTTCGCAGTACAGCTTTCCCCTGCTGAAGTTCAGCCGTGAGAACAATTTCCAGTACAACTACCAGCCCTGGCCGGCAGCTCGCGGAGGAAGTGCCGCATGATGGACTTCATTCTGGAGGCGTGGGTCAGCAGCGACATAGAACGCGCCAAGGCTGGCTGGATGCTGGGCGCCGGGAAGCCGTGGCAGCCGGGCGAGAAACTCAAGCTCTTGTTCGCGGGGTACAACGGTACCCGCAACATGGGTTCGGACGTCCGCGTGGAAGAGATGCTGCGCCAGATCCGCCATATTCTTGGCTCGGAGCGAGTAGACTTCACCGCCATGACCTTCGATTTTGAGCGTTCGCGAGGCTACTTCGAAAATACTGCGCAGGTTCGCCTGCCTGATATCTTCCCTCCGTTCCTGTCGGACGAAGTGCCCCGGCACCACGGCGTCGTGGCTTGCGAAGGTTCCATGTTTAAGAGCAAGTTCGCCAATGCGCTGACCACGATGATGATTGGCTCTCTCGGCATCGCCGCGGCACAGAACAAGCTGTCCGTTGGCTACGGCGGAGAAGCCGGCGACATGGACCCGTTGCTGGCAAAGATGTGCGCGCGTTATTGCAGGAATTCGCTGGTAATCACGCGCAACGAAGAGTCCCGCACCGTCTTGCGCGAACTGGGCGTGCCGACTGAATTGGGCACGGATACGGCGTGGACGTTTGAGCCGCGTCCAGCGGAATTCGGACAGGGCGTTTTGCGGCAGGTCGGGTGGGACGGGCGCACCCCAGTGCTGGTGGTGTGTCCGATCAATCCGTTCGAGTGGCCGGTGAAGGCCTCGGTGGCCAAAGCGGCTCTTCACAGTCTGACCGGCGCCTACAAGAAAAGCCATTATCGCGGTCCCTACTTTCACAACTCAGGTCCGGCTGCCGATCGCGCTTACCAGCATTACCTGACTTCGATTGCCAACGCGGTGGATGCGTTCCGCAAGCGGCGGAGTGTGTTCGTCATTCTGGCGGCGACGGAGCGTTTGGATGCACGTCCAGCGAACAGCATCTCGGAAAAACTGGGTGGAGTGCCGGTTCTTACCTCGGACCAGTACAACATGTATGAACTGGTCAGCATTCTGCGCGCCTGCCACATGATGGCCTCGTCGCGCTATCACGGCATCGTGACCTCCATGCCGGCGCTGGTTCCTTCGGCGGGGATCACGATGGATGAGCGCATTCGCAATCTGATGCGCGAGCGCGGCCATCCGGAGTTGCTGATGAATGTCGATGATCCGGATCTTGAGCAAAAGTTGTTGGCGGCGCTGGAAACCCTGGCCACGCAAGGCGAGCGCATCGCTGACGGCATTGCGCGCACGGTCGTAAAGAATCTGAAAGTAATGGCGCGGATGGGCGTTCTCTTCGAAGAAGAGGTCCAACGGCGGTATCCCGAATTCCCGACGCGCACCGGCGAATGGAGTTGGCAGGATTATCTCCCGCCGATGAACGCCTCACTTCGTCAGTTGGTGGCGGCTTACAGCTAAGTCTCAGCATCACCGTACAAAAACCATGCCATTCGTCGGCGAAATATTTTCGCAACTCAAAGCGGCCGCAGACGCCACGGTGCTTCGAGAAATCCGCGAAGGCCAAGTCACGGGAGTGACGGGTGGCGAACTTCTCGAGTTGATCCGCAAGGCGCGGACATTTCTCGCGGCGAAGGGGCTGAAAAAAGGCGACCGCTGTGGACTGCTGGCGGCGAACAGCATTCGCTGGATGGCGTTCGATCTGGCGGCGATGGCCGAAGGACTAATTGTCGTTCCGCTGTACTTCCGCCAAGCCCCAGCGGAGTTGGTTGCGATGATAAAGGACAGCACACCATCGTTGGTGTGCTGCGGCGACGCGACGCTGCGCGATGGGATTCAGCAGAACTGGCCCGGGGCGCCTCCGCATTTTCTTTTTGACGAGATCTTCGCAGGCGTAGAAGGGATCGCGCTGGACCGCCCGCAAGTGCGCGAGGCCGATGCCGTCACGATTATCTATACGTCGGGCACTTCCGGCGAAGCCAAGGGCGTGATGCTGACCGCGGCGAACGTAGGATTCATGCTGGCCTGCACGTCGGCGCGGCTCGACTTGCTGATGGCAGGTCGATCGGGACAAGACCGTATTTTCCATTATCTGCCGTTTAGCTTTTGTGCCTCGTGGATTGCGATGCTGACTTTCCTGCTGCGCGGCAGCCTAGTGACGCTGAACACCGACTTGACGAAAATTCCGAGCGACATGCCGGCGACGGCTCCGCACTATTTCCTGAATGTGCCGCAGTTGCTTGAGCGCATGCGGCGCGGGGTGGAGGAACAGATCGCTCAAACGGGGGGCGTGACGCAGGCGGTTTACTCGCGGGCCAAGGCTGCGTGGATACGGCGGACGGAAAAGCGCGCGCAAGCCGGCGATGCCATCTTGTTATGGCTCGCTAATGCGGTAGTGTTTCCCGCGATCCGCAAGAAGATGGTGGGCGAGAACCTGAAGGCCCTGATCTGTGGATCGGCGCCGCTTACTCCCGAGACTCAGGACTACTTCAGCATGCTCGGAATTGCCGTGCTGCAGGTCTACGGACTGACGGAGACGACGGGGATCTGTACGATGGACGATCCGAATCATGTCGTGCCCGGACGGGTCGGGCCGGCGATCCCCGGCATTGAGATGAAGTTCGGCGACAACGATGAGATCATCGTGCGGGGTCCGAATGTTTTTCCGGGCTACTGGAATCGGCCCCAGCAAACGGCGGACGTGCTGCGCGACGGATGGTTTCACACGGGTGACCAGGGCGAAACGGATGCTTCGGGGAACTGGCGGATCGTGGGTCGGATCAAGAATCTGATCGTTCTAGGCTCAGGCCACAAGATTGCGCCAGAAATGATCGAAGAGGAAATCGCGCGCCATCTGCCGGGTGCGCAGCAAGTGGTTGTAGTGGGGAATGGCCGCGGATATCTTTCGGCAATTGTCACTGGGAATGTGAGCGGGGAACAGGTGCAAGCGGCACTGGATGCAGTCAATCCGCAGCTTCCGCACTACAAGCAAGTACGAACGTTTTGCGTGCGGCAGGAGCCATTCTCTATTGAGAACGGGATGCTCACGGCAAACGGGAAGCTGAAACGCGACTTGATTTCAGCTCGCATGAAGGGCGAGATCGAAGGGATGTATCCGGTAAAGCAGGCGGTCTAGGTGTAGGGCTTTGGGCGGAAAGGAACTGTTCTGGGCGTGAAGCAATTCAAAGGGCAAGCGCTATCGTGGCAGGTTCACGGTGGAGTCATCGAATTGGCGCTTCATCGCGAGCCTTGCAACGAGTTGGGCTCACTGTCTCTGGATGAATTGGAAAGATTCGCGACGGCACTCGACGACTTGGAAAAAGACGCGCATGCGCTCATCCTCTACAGCGAGTTGAAGTGCGGCTTTTGCGCCGGCGCTGATTTGCTGGAGCTTTACGAGCGGTCGCAGACGATGGAGAAGTCCCAGGCCGCTCGGGGAGTGCGCGATTTTCTGGAGCGCATTCACCGCGTGTTGAATCGGATCGATGCGGCGCCCCTGACCACGATTGCTGCCGTTCATGGCGTGACGTTTGGCGGAGGGTTTGAACTGGCGCTGGTCTGCGATTTGATCATCGCTGACAAGATGGCACGGTTTTGTTTTCCGGAGCTGAGACTGGGGCTGATTCCGGGGTTCGGCGGAATCCCGCGCCTGAAGCGGGATCTGGGGAACGCGGTCGTGCGCGACCTGCTATTGACTGGCCGCAGTTTTAACGCCACGAAGGCACAGCAGATCGGACTCGTGAGTCAGGTTGTTTCAGAAGGGGAGGCGTTGCGCGCGGCCCGAGCTACAGCAACGCAGATAGGAAAGTTCGACCGGCAAACCGCGGTGGCGGCCAAACAGTTTATCAAGCCGATTCCAGCAGAGGAACTGCGAAAGGAAATAGATGTCTTTTGTGATTTGTTTTCGCGACCCGCGGTGCAAGCCGGATTGAAGAAGTTTGTGGAGAGAACGGACGCCCAGCCCTATTTGCCCTAAGCTAAACTGGATTAGAATAACCGTCTATGGAAACAGCGGAAAAGACTCTCGACGAGATACTCACGCTCGCCGCGGCGCACTTCAAAGTGCCGCGCGAGAAACTCTCTCCCGACGACGACTTCTTCAAGGCGCTCGGTATCGACAGCCTGCAGACTCTCGACTTGCTTACTAAGTTGGAAAATCATTTCCGGGTGGAGTTGCCGGATTATGAACTGCAGGGCGTGACCGACTTTCGCACCCTGGCCGCTAAGATTCAGGCACGGTTGTAGTCACAATGTTGCGAGCCCTCGCTCTTCAGTCCTTGAAGACGGAGCCGAGCTTCGGCAGGTAATGAATTGATAACTAAGCTTTTCTCCGGGTCCCCGTGTCTCTGTGGTGAAATAAAGCGTTAATGCTCGATCTCCGCCAATACACGTGTCTGGGCGCAGCGTTGCGCGATGCGCTCGACCGCTTCTCTTCCGAAATCTGCCTGATTGAAGCCGAGCGGGATCGCGAGAAAGTCCGCCTGACGTATTCCGACTTCAAAGAGATCGCGCTGCCGCTGGCGCGGGCTCTGGAAGATGCTGACTACGATGCCGGCGACCGCGCGGCCATCATCATGACGAATCAGTCGAAATGGCTGATTTCGGCGTACGCGATCTTTTATTGCGGTGGCGTGCTGGTGCCGCTGGACTACAAGCTGACCGCGGCGGAGCACCTGCAACTGCTCGCGCATTCCAAGGCCAAGGTGCTCATCGTCGAGTACCACTTGTGGCGCGCGATCATGCAGTCCTCCGAATTCCACAACATTGGGACCAAGATCGTTCTCGTAACAGAAGCCCCGCTGGGTGCGGAGTTGGCAGGAGCGTTTCGCTGGGAGGACTTCAAGCGCAAAGGCGCTCCCGACTTCGTCATGCGTCAGAAGGATGATGTCGCCTGCATCGTCTACTCATCCGGAACGGGCGGGCGGCCTAAAGGCTGCGTCCTGACCCATGAGAACTATCTGGAACAATGCCGGGCACTGACGGCGTGGTATCCCTTTTGGCCGGGCGTGCGGTACTTGAGCATTCTTCCCACGAATCACGCGATCGATTTCATGGTGGGGTTCATTGGGCCGTTCGTGTGTGGGGCTTGCGTGGTGCATCTGCGCACGCTGCGTCCGGAGTTCGTGCGCGATGCCTTTGTGCGCTACCGGATCACGTATGTATCGCTGGTCCCGATGATCGTGAAGAATCTGGAACGCGGCCTGCGCGCGAAGTTCGATGAACTGCCGTCGTGGAAGCGGGCATACCTGAATGCCATGATTGCCACCAACCGGCTGCTGACGCGGCGCCGGCCGAAGGTGAAACTCAGCCGCCTGTTGCTTTCCAGCGTGCACCGGGGATTTGGAGGAGAGTTGCTGGCGTTGATCACCGGTGGGGCATTCATGGAGCCCTCGACCATGCAGTTCTTCTACGATCTTGGCATTCCGGTGGTCAACGGCTATGGTCTTACCGAAGCGGGGACCGCGCTCACGCTCAACGATCTCAAGCCGTTTCGTGCCGATACGGTCGGCAAGCCGCTGCCGGGAGTCGAACTGCGGATTCTGAATCCAGATGCTGAAGGTGTGGGGGAAGTGGCCGCGCGCAGCAAGACGGTGATGTCGCATTATCTCGACGATGCGGAACTTACGCTGGAGACCATCGTCGATGGCTGGCTTCTAACAGGCGATCTGGGCCGGTTTGAACGCGGTGGCCACCTGCAGCTTTTCGGGCGCAAGAAAAATATGATCGTGACCGAGGGCGGCAAGAACATCTACCCGGAAGATATTGAAATCGTTTTCGACGGGCTGCCGGTAAAAGAGTATGCCGTGTTTGCGGCGAACTACGTCTGGCCGGGAAAAGAACTGGGACGCGAAACGCTGGTCTTGGTGCTGCGCCTGGAACAGAATCAGAAATTCGACGGCAAGTTGCTGGAAGATATCTCGGTTCGAAATCGCCGGTTGCCCGATTTCAAACGGGTGGGCGGATATTTGATATGGGAGAAAGATTTTCCCCGGACTGCTTCGATGAAAATCAAGAGACAGGCGCTGGCTGAGGAAATCGGCAAGTCGGTAGAGCGGAAAGCAATGGTGGGGTTGTGACCGGCCACTGAAGTTGGATTTGCTGCGCGATGCACTCACTTGCTGTGAAACTGGATCTGGAACTTTGGGGCAAAAATACTTTGCGATTGTGAATCCGGCGGCAGGAGGGGGGCGGAGCCGCAGGTTGCTGGGCCCGGCGCTGGAACGCCTTCAGGCTGGCGGCATCGACGTGATGGTAGCGGAGACCCGCGTTCCGGGAGAGGCGACCGAGATTGCGCGCGAGGCTTACGGGCGGGGCGTCCGGAACTTCATCGCGGTGGGGGGCGACGGCACTTCTTATGAAATCGTGAACGGCCTGTACCCTCAGGCCGTCGGCGGCGAGCGGCCGACCCTGGCGTTCTTGCCCCTCGGCACGGGGAACTCGTTTCTGCGCGACTTCAGCAATCGCGGCGTGGAGTATGGGATCGAATCTCTGCTCGCGCAAAGGAGCCGAGCGTGCGACGTGATGCGTTTGCGCCACCGTAGCGGGGTGATCCATTACATCAACTTGTTGAGTATAGGTTTTACGGCGGACGTCGCCACGTTGCGGGCCGGGCGCTTCAGTCGGTGGGGAGAGCTAGGCTATCTAACTTCGATTTTTCTGACTCTGGCTCGATTCCAGCGCCGCCCTTTCCCGGTGCGAGTCGACGGAGCAGGGACGTTTGACGACCGGCGCTGCCTGTTCCTGACTTTTAACAACAGCAAGTTCACGGGCGGGACGATGATGATTGCTCCGCAGGCCGAGATCGACGACGGCTTGGTCGAATACGTTCGTTGGGGTCCGATTGGGCGGTTGGGACTGATCCGCAATCTGCCTGGGCTATACGATGGCACGCATATCAAGCACCATCTTGCCGAGCGCAAGGCGGTCCGGCGTGTCGAGTTCAACCTTGAAAGTCCGGCGGACGTCATGGTCGACGGGGAAGTGCTGACGCTGCATTGCGAGGAACTGGATGTGCTTCCAGGAGCACTCAACGTCGTGGCCTGATCGTCGTAGCGATGTAAGAGCACCGTGATATAAGGATGAGTCATGTCTGAAGAACGACGGAAAAAGCAGCAGGAGCGCGACGGCAGCGGCGCCAGTGAAACCAAAACGAAGAAAACCATCACTTACGGCGTCGTGCTGATCCTACTCGCGGGCGCATTTGTAGGGGGCCGGTACTACCGGAATCACAAGTACGATTCTTTCGCGCAATGCCTGGCGACGAAGCAGGCCAAGATGTACGGCCTCTACTGGTGCCCGCACTGCATCGAACAGAAAGAGAAGTTCGGCGACGCGTTTCACTATGTGCCGTACGTGGAGTGCGCGATCAAAGGCTCAAAGGAAGAGGCGCCTGAATGTAAGATCGCCGGAGTCAAGTTGTTTCCCAGTTGGCAGTTTGGGATGGAGCCGCCGAAGGAGGGAGTTTTGTCGCTGGAGGCATTGAGTGACAAAACCGGGTGCAGCCTGCCAGGCGAGCAACCGATGCAACCCGAGAACCCTAGAGCCGCGCTCCTCCGCAACCTAACACTTCAATACAAGTGGTACAAGGAAGGATTCGGTGACGTCATGATCGCCGATTTCACCGTGCACAATCCGACTCAATACCGGTTCAAGGATTTCGAGGTGAAGTGTGTCCACTCGTCGCCGAGTGGGACGGTCATCGACTCGAACACGCGGACGATCTACGAAATTGTAGAGCCGAGGTCCACCAAGGTTGTCAAACAAATGAACATGGGGTTCATCCACAGTCAGGCCGTTAGTTCTGATTGCCAAATAACGGACCTAACCGTCCTTCCGTGAAGGTACTGGCCGTAAGGAGCAAGTATCGACGTTGGGGCGCAGCCGATTGAAACGACGAGAGGAGCCAGGCTGGCGTGCTACGGATCGTTCGGAGTTTGTTCGTTGCGATTGCGGTTCTGTCGCTGGCGGGTATGATCGTGTCGGCGGTTTCGCTGGAACGCCATTATGCAAAATCGCCCACCGCGTACTGCGATTTCAACCAGAAGTTCGATTGTGACATCGTGAACCGCAGCGAGTATTCGACCGTCCTGGGAATTCCGGTGGCGGCGATTGGTATTGCCGGGTACGGAGCGCTGCTTTTCCTGGCGACGTTCTGGAAGTCGCGTGCGGAAACGCCGAACCGCCTTCTGGGAGCGGCGTTCGCAGGATTAGCGTTTGCCCTCTACCTTACTTATATAGAAGCGTACGAACTCATGACCTGGTGCATTTTGTGCCTGGCCTCGCTGGCGATGATTTCTCTGATCAGTCTTTTCGCGATCGCAGTAAAACTAAGAGGCGCGAAAGCGTAAGGCGGGCTCGCCGTTGTATTCTGAGAATGCCTTTTCCTGATGGACGAAATCCAGCAAACTGAAAGCGTTGGTCCTGAACCTGGTTCCGGCGTAATCCGCGTGCAGGGTGCGACCGGAGATTTGCGGCTGCACGAATTTCGCAGCCGTGTTTTTCATAACACACGATTCCTGCGCGTATGGCTACCTCCGGGATACGACGATCCGGCAAATGCGGGCCGGCGTTACCCGACCCTCTACCTGAATGATGGGCAGAACCTGTTCGAAGACGTTACCTCCTTTACTGGAGTGGAATGGCAGGTGGATGAGACTGGCGACCGGTTGATCCGTGAAGGCGTAGTTCCACCCATGATTGTTGTGGGGATGGACAATAGCGGCAAAGACCGCCTTCGCGAGTACATGCCGCACCGCTCGCTGCACCCGATGATGTTGCGAGTGCATGGAACGCGTTATCCCACGTTTCTGTTCAAAGAAGTAATTCCATTCATGACCCGCAACTATCGCGTGGCGAACGGGCCTGCGAATACGGGCCTGGGCGGGTCATCGCTGGGGGCTCTGATTGCGCTTTATACCGCGGCCGTGCGGCCGGGAGCGATTGGCCGATTGCTCCTGGAGAGTCCCTCGCTTTGGGCCTCGAACCGGCTGTTGATCCGGCAGAGCCGAGCAGTCAAACGATGGCCGGAGCGAATTCTCCTGGCAACCGGAACCGCCGAAGCTGGGCGGACGGACAAAGATCAGAGCATGGTTGACGACGTGCGCGAACTGGCCGCGATCTTGCGCCGCGCGGGACTGGATGACACACGTCTGAGGTTGGTCGTCGAGGACGGCGCTTCCCATCACGAGTCGGCTTGGGCGCGGCGGTTTCCTCAAGCGCTGGCATTTCTGTTCGGTAATAAGCAGAGTTAGCTTGTGACCGCCTTCCAGCCTACGATGTTCCCGTGATCGTCGTTGTATCCGCGCTCGTTATCAGAGCGGCGGCGGTCGTCCTGGCGGCGCGACAGATCTGGCGGATCAAGTACACCGTAGCCGCCATCGCAACAACCGAAAGCTGGACGTGAGTCCAGATGGCAAGCGGGCCTATAAGCGGCAGCATGTATGCCAGGTACAGGAGTGTTCCCAGTTGACGAGTCGAAGGCACGGACGGCTGACCAACAAGCCAGTCACCCAGCAGGATGAACGCGGGCACGAGAATCACTAAGTCGTAAACCGTGAGGTGCGGCGCCACCAGCACACTCGCGAAAAGCATCGCCGAATACCGCAGAGGCAGGGGCACGTTGTGGCTTCGCTTCCAACATGCGATGGTCAATCCAAGCACAACGGCTGCGCTCAAGATGTAAAGGCCGAGGGAAACTGTTGGCCAAGGCACAAGCATGGACCAGAACGTTCGCAGGGAGTGCGTTTCGTAGGGCTTCGGCTCGAGCAGTGGCGACGGGGCGCGGACATTCCACAACATGCGGATCCAATGACGGAAGGGTTCGATTCCGTAATAAAGAATTCCTAGGGAGAGTTGTCCCGCTGCCGAGAGAGCGGATCCCAACACAGTTTTCCAGGCGCCGATCGATACGAAAAGAATGACTGCCGCCAATCCCAATTGCGGCTTGAAAATCAGACAGCCGAGAACGAGGCCCGCAAGGAATTCCCGCCGGTCGCGCAGCAGGAAAAATATCAGCGTGAAGCAGGCAAGCGCAGCGGCAGACGTTTGACCCCAGGCGATCAGATGAAAGAAAGCGGGGAACGCGGTTGCAAGAATAAACACCGTCCTCGCTTGCTCGCGCAGATGCGGGCACGCACGCCAGACGCTGGAGCAGCAGATGCTATAAACAACCGCGCTGCAACTCCACCAGCACAACAGGGCCCAACCGTAGGAAAGATGAGCCAGCGGCACCAAGAAGATCGAAACCTGCGGCGGATACAACGGCAAATATCGAATGCCTGAAGCTTCAGGGGTGCGCTGAGCGGCCAGAGCGGCCTGGGCATTCATGTCGTACAAATCGGCTCCGCGATGAGCAGCCGCGAGTGAGCCCAGCGTGTAGAGATGCAGAAAGTCGGTTCCTTTGAGATTTCCGTTGCGGTCCCGTAGCCCGGGAGTCGCGATGTTCCACACGTAGAGCGACCACAAGCAGAGCGCAAGAATCGTGCCGTGAGCGCGCAAACGTCTGGCGGTCAGCCACCCGCCCGGGTTGGTTCGAGTCACCATTGCGATGCACGAGGGATCCGTCTGCCAGAACGACGATATCAGGATTCAATTTCCTGAATGGCTAGGCACGTAGGGTTCAAGCTTGGGCGAGTCATCATCGGCGTCGATCCGCCAGGTCTGGCGGTCCTTGAAATAAAGCAGCAACTCCTGATTCTGGCTGTCTCCCATGTCGCGCGCCCAGACTACTTTGGCCCCGTCAATATCGGCCCGGTTAAAGATCCAGTCGATGTGTGCACTATGCTTGGGACCATAGTGCACGATGACCAGATGTTTACCCGGCATCTTCTGCAATTCACGCACAATCGCGTTCCTTTCTAAATTTCCCCTCTGCCAAAGTGGTTCGATCTGGGTACCGGTTGCCACCGCGGTGAGGCGAAGAACGACCATCGCGAGGCAAAGGATGGGAATCGCGCGGGCAAGTCCATGACCAACCGGCCTGTCACGCCACCGGTACAAACGCAAGTGCCGAATGCATTGTACGAGCAAGAGATAGAACAGCCCGAGGGCGGGCGCCAGATAATGATCGAGCGTCCAGGTTTCGATTAACACGCTCACCGCAACCGCTGCCGCCAAGAGCAGCGGGAACCTCATCTTTCGATCCCGAAAAAGAAAAGGGAAGGCGAGGAAAGGCAGCGTAAAGATGGGACCCACATAAAACGTCCAGAGCATGCGGAACTTATGACCCAGCCGACGCGCAAAGCCCAGAGGGGTTCGGCCGGATTGAAAATCACGCAGTTCCCACCGCACGTAAAAATCTTTCATTTCGGCATGATGGTAAATGGGTTCCGGCCGTGGGTGCTGCCACACGAAGTAAGGCGCCATGGCGTAAGTCTCGCGATCCACTTGGTAGGGCATGACGAAGGCGTTGCCCGTTACCCGCCAGAAGTAATAGCCCATGGCAGCCCCGGTTGTGCCGAGAATGAGGATGAGTGGCAAGACCACGCGGAGGAAAACAGTTGCGGCGGGAATCCTCTTTGGTTTTGCGAGCCAAACGACCATTGCTGCGGCGATGGGCAGGCTGAAGACAAAGCCCTCAAACGGCCGCGTGTTCGCGAGGATGGCCAATCCAAGCCCCATGAGGAGGGCGTCGCGCAAACGTGCGTGACGCTGGATGCGAGGCAACGCGCCCAGCACCAGCACACCGCCCAACGCCGGCAGCGAAGTGCCAAAATAGCTGTTCATCCAATAGCTGAGAAGTCCCACCTGCAGCATCGCCAGAGATGCTCCCAACAGCGCCCAAGTCGGCGGTAACCATGCCTGCAGCATCCAACACAGGACCGAGCACATCACCGCGGTGGTGAGCAGTTGCCCGATCCAGGGATGTCCCAGGAGTTGACCCGCGGCGAGCATCAGCCCCTGGCCCGGCGGATACATCGACATAAAGGTAGGGTGCTGAATGATGTGGAACGCTTCAAGGTGGATCCACATCGGGTGTGTCGGATTGCTCAGCCTTCCATGGGCGAATGTGTCGGCGGCCAGCAGAAAGCTGAACTCGTCATGCCACATGGGCTGAGGTACGCCCCACAGAGGGATGAGAGCCACTCGGATAACTAGCGTGCAGGCGCCGACAGCGAACATTGCTAATGTTTTTCGTCGCGCAAGGCGCGAAAAAGTGCCGTGCAACGACAAAAACACGGGTGGCTTACCCTGGAGCGTGCCCTGTCGCCGGGAGAGGAAGGTTAGCGCTACGGCGGAAATGACCAGAATCGATTCGACGATCACGAGCAGCTGCGCGGCGAGTGCGAGGAAGAGTCTCTGCGATAGACCGTGCTCCATGATTGGAAGTGCACCGTACCGTCGATCGAAATGGAAGCGACCGCGAACCCACACAAAAAAGGCCTCCACGCGGGAAACGCGGATGGAGACCTCACTTCCTGCGCGTTACTTGCCCGCAGCTTCCTTTACGCCGATTTCTTCGAACAGGCCGTTGACGATCTGAATCATCTCGTTGTTGACAACGCGGTTGCGGGAAATGGCTTCTTTCAGCGGGATGGAGACAATCTTGTTCGACCGCAGAGCTGCCATGCAGCCAAATTCGCCGCGGTGAACCATGTCGATCGCGCCCAGGCCGTAGCGCGTCGCCAGGACCCGGTCGAAGGCGCTGGGGGAACCGCCGCGCTGGATGTGCCCCAGCACCACCGCGCGCGTTTCGAAGCCAGTGCGCTTCTCAATCTCACGAGCGAGAATGTTCGCGATGCCGCCCAGTTTGGCGTGACCAAATTCGTCCTTTCCCATGTCTTGCAGAATGGGAGCCCCGGAGCCGGTATCCGACGAAAACTTTGCGCCCTCCGCCACAACGACAATGGAGAAGTAACGGCCACGCTCATGGCGCTGGCGAATGGATTCGGCGACCTTGTCGACGTTGAAGGGCCGTTCGGGAATCAGGATCACATCGGCGCCGCCGGCGATGCCACTGTAAAGGGCAATCCAGCCCGCATCGCGTCCCATTACCTCAACCACCATCACGCGGTTGTGCGCCTCGGCGGTGGTGTGGACGCGGTCAATCGCTTCACACACGACATTGCAGGCCGTATCAAATCCGAAAGTGTAATCGGTTCCACCCAAATCGTTGTCGATGGTCTTGGGGACGCCGACTACCTTCACCCCTTTTTCGTGTAGCTTGTTGGCGACCGACAGGGTGTCATCGCCCCCGATCGCGATCAAGGCGTCAATCTTGTGCTTGTCCACCGCGGCGACGCAGCGGTCAATGCCGTCCGGACGCTTGGAGGGGTTTGTCCGCGAGGTGCGCAGGATGGTTCCACCGCGGGGCAGAATTCCGCTCACCGCGTCCAGGTCGAGTGGCATGCTCTGATCTTCGATCAAACCGCGCCAGCCCTCCATGAACCCTATAAAGTCGTCATGATAGTGAAACACGCCCTTGCGCACCACGGCGCGGATGACCGCATTCAATCCAGGACAATCGCCCCCGCCGGTTAACATCCCAATTCGCATCGTATGCTCCTCTTCGAGTATGAGTTCAGAATGAAGTCCTCCGAATGCACCCCGGGTGCAGGGGCGACGAAATGGCCCAAAACGCAGGAGGGGAACATCGGCCGGAAACCAATAGAGTAACACTAAATCGGTGGACGCCAAAGCCAAAGAGCCCGGAGAAAATCGTTCAGGCGCGGTCCTGGGTGCCGGTTTACATTAGCGTTGCGCTCCGGCGCAAGATTCGACACAATGCTCGACGGACATGAACAAGACCCTGTCGACTCTAGCTTGGGGAGCGTTGGGCCTGCTTGGCTCCGTGGCGGTTAGTGTTGTGGCCGTTCACCGCGGAGAACCGATTAACGCACTCTGGCTGGTTGTGGCTGCGACCTGCTGTTACGCCCTCGGATACCGTTTTTACAGCAGATTCATTGCGGCGAAGATTCTTGCGCTCGATGTCCTCCGCGCCACGCCCGCCGAGCGATTGGAAAACGGCCGCGATTTTCTGGTGACGAATAAATGGGTAGTATTTGGGCATCATTTTGCCGCCATCGCGGGGCCGGGTCCCTTGGTGGGGCCGGTGCTGGCCGCTCAGTTTGGCTATCTCCCCGGGACGCTGTGGGTGCTGGCGGGCGCCGTCTTCGCCGGTTGCGTGCAAGACTTCGTGATCCTGCTCTTCTCCGTCCGCCGCGACGGCAAGTCGCTGACTGAGATGGCGAAAGAAGAAATCGGGCGTGTCGGTGGCTTTGTGGCGTACACGGCAGTGATCGCGATTCTCGTTATTCTGCTCGGCGTCGCCGCGCTGATCGTGGTCAACGCTCTAAAGGATAGTCCTTGGGGCACGTTCACGATTGCGATGACGATCCCCATCGCGCTATTGATGGGAGTTTATCTGCGGAGGATTCGACCCGGCAAAGTGCTGGAGGTCTCAGCTTTGGGCTTCGTCCTCGTACTGTTGGCAATCTGGAGTGGCCAATGGGCTTCGCAGAATCCCACCATGGCGACCGTATTCACGCTGCGTGCTCCGAGTCTGGCGATTCTGATCATCGTGTATGGATTCGCAGCATCGGCTCTTCCCGTGTGGCTGCTGCTGGCGCCGCGTGACTACCTAAGCACGTTTGTGAAGCTCGGAACGATTGCACTTCTCGCCATCGGCATCGTCGCTTTGCATCCCACACTCCACATGCCCGCGCTCACGCGCTTTGTGGATGGCTCTGGGCCGGTGTTTGCGGGCAAGATCTTTCCGTTCGCCTTCATCACGATTGCTTGCGGAGCCATCAGCGGCTTCCACGCACTCATCTCGAGCGGAACCACGCCCAAGCTGATCGCTCGCGAGACCGAGGCCCGCATGGTCGGGTACGGCGCCATGATGGCGGAGTCTGCGGTTGCCGTGATGGCGATCATCGCAGCCTGCGTGCTCCAACCCGGTGTTTACTTTGCGATTAACAGTCCAGCCGGTGTGGTCGGGCAGACCGCGGCTGCCGCAACCACGACGATCTCCTCGTGGGGATTTCCGGTAACCGCCGCCGACATGCAGGCGCTCGCCCAGGCAGTTGGCGAGCAGACTTTGTTTAACCGCACCGGGGGAGCGCCCGCGTTTGCGGTGGGCATGGCCCACATCTTTTCGCAAAGCCTGGGAGGCGCGACGGTGATGGCACTGTGGTATCACTTCGCCGTCATGTTCGAGGCCCTATTCATCCTGACCATTCTCGACGCTGGCACTCGCGTCGCCCGTTTCATGATTCAGGACGCGCTCGGGCACATTTACAAGCCTTTGGGGCGGACGAGTTGGTACCCGTCGATTCTGGCCACTAGCGCTCTCATTGTCGGCGCCTGGGGATTCTTCCTGTGGCAAGGCGTAAAAGACCCGCTGGGCGGCATCAATTCACTGTGGCCGCTGTTTGGTATCGCCAACCAGTTGCTGGCCACTGTTGCTCTCTGCGTGGCGACGACGATCATTATCAAAATGCATCGAGCCCGCTATGCCACGGTCACTCTCGTGCCACTGGCCTGGCTGGTCGCGGTTACTTTCACGGCATCATGGCACAAGATTCTCGATCCCAATCCGCGAGTCGGATTCCTGGCCCAGGCACGGGTTCTGGCGGCAGGTCCGGTTACGAATGCAACGGCGCGTCTGATCTTCAATAACCGACTGGACGCGGCTGTGACCGCCGTCCTTGTCGTGATGGTCGCGCTGGTGCTGATCGAATCCGTGCGGCAGTGGATCGGCGTATTGAGCGGCAGGGAAGAGGTGCGTGTGAAGGAAGCCCCGTTCGTGATGACACGGCTGGCGGAGGAGAAAGGATGAGCCGCTTGTTAAAGGCCGCCCAAATCTTGCGGGCGGCTCTTCGTGAAATTTTCGACGAAGCCGCCTATGAGCGCTTCTTGCGCCGCACCGGGACGATCTCGTCAGCCAAGGCGTACGACGCGTTCCGCCGGGAATTCGAACAGGCCAAAGCGCGGCGGCCAAAGTGCTGTTAGTATCCGGGAAGGGCACGACCCAGTCGTGCTGCAGTGAACGCTGAAGACTGCGGCTTTAGCCACTGAGGTTCGCTTCCAAGGCATATCTGAGCGGCTAAAGCCGCTCCTTCGACGAACCTCGCATCGGCTCGAGTAGAACTCGTACCCTTCCTGGTTGTGGTCCGCCAAGAGTATTCCCGGCTGTCGTTAGCATCTCCGCCCTTTCCGCGATACACTGCATTCACATGCGAGTCATGGGCATCGATTGTGGCGGGGAGTACACCGGCTACGGCGTGGTCGAGATGCACGAGGGTGGCAAGCTTTGCTGCCTGACTTGTGGCGCGATCAAGCTCTCTCCGCGCGAAGCGCTACCGCTCCGACTGTCGCGCATCTTCACTCAACTGGGAGAAATCATTGCCACACACCAGCCCGATGAGGTTGCGATTGAAGATGTCTTTTACGCTCTCAACGTAAAGTCGGCGCTCAAGCTGGGGCAGGTCCGGGGAGTTGCGATGTTGGCGGCCGCTGCCGCCGGGCTGGAAGTCGCCGAATATTCGCCGCTCACCATCAAGTCGTCGGTTGTCGGTTATGGGCGCGCCGAGAAGCAGCAGGTCCAGCACATGGTGACCCGGCTTCTCGAGCTTTCCGCGCCGCCGGAGCCCATGGACGCTTCCGACGCGCTGGCCATTGCCATCTGCCATCTGCACACGGCAGGGACCCTCAGCCGGCAGCGCGCCGTAGCACGATGACGTTCCAACGCCATCCACTTCTGGCATAATTTCCTGTTCTAACTTGTGCGTGAGCTCACTACAACAACGAATCTGAGGCTGATGATCGGAACCGGGGAAACAAGACCGCGCGTCGGACGCAAACGGCGTTTCGGCCGCAGGTCGCTGACAGTTCTCGTCGGATGCATCACTCTGCTTGGGATTCTCCCAGTCCGGGCAGCCGAGCCGGCCACGGTCACCTTCACGTTGGATTTTCCAGGATCGGATCCAGACCACTATTCCATCTCCGTGCAATCCGATGGACGCGCCCGCTACGAATGTTCTGCAAGAATCTCAACCGAGTCCGACGACCGCGAGACCTACCAGACCGAATTCACCTTTTCAGACGCAACGCGTGCCCGCATCTTCGATCTGGCCGCACAGGCCCATTATTTTTCCGGCAAGATAGACTCCGGCAATCGCAAGTTGGCAAACACCGGCGCCAAGAAGCTGTCCTACAAAGACGGGCAGCGGGAATTCACGGCGGCTTACAATTTTTCACCGCAGGCCGCCGTCCAGCAGTTGACCGCTTTGTTTCAGAGGGTCTCCGCGACGCTCGAGTTCGGCCGGCAGCTCGCCCACTACCTCCGTTACCAGAAACTTGCTCTCGACGACGAGTTGAAGCGAATGGAAGATCAGGCCCGGCGAGGGGATCTCGTCGAACTGCAAGCCGTGAAGCCGGTTCTGCAGGAAATCTACGATGACAGCTCTGTGATGAACGTCGTGCGGGCGCGGGCGCAGCGCATCATGGAGATGGGCTCGGGCGCCCCGGCAGGACGCTAAAACCGGTTCGGGTACCTAAGTTACTTGTGGCCCCTCCCGGGGACTGGGGTCGCCAGTTTCAGCATACTGGCCAATGTAAGGGCGACCTTAAGTTTTACAAACTCCTACGGTAAAACCGTGTTCTAATAGGCAGAGAAGACCTTTGGAGGCCGCTATGTCCAAGCTCTCTCTGTCCAGATTCATCACGGTTCTTCTGACGGCCGCTGCCTGCGCGCTCCTGGCGCTGCCCGCTGTGGCCGATTCGCAGGCACGCATCGTTCGCCTGAGCGATGTGCAGGGTTCGGTTCAAATCGACAAAAACACAGGCATGGGATTTGAAAGCGCGTTCCTCAACCTGCCCATTACGCAGGGGACGCACGTGAAGACGCACGACCGTGGCCGTGCCGAAATCGAGTTTGAAGACGGCAGCACGCTGCGCTTGGCTCCGAACACGACGGTGGAGTTCAGCAGGCTCGGCTTGAGCGATTCGGGCAAACGGGTCTCGGTGATCAATCTTGTCGAGGGCATGGCTTATGTTAATTGGCTGGGCAAGAGCGGAGACGAATTCAGCCTGAATTTTTCCCGCGAGACAGTCGCACTGGACCACGCGGCGCATTTTCGTGTGGGAACCTCGCCGGAAGTGTCCAAGATGGCAGTATTCAAAGGCGATGTCAACGTAGACGGTCCCGAAGGCAAAGTGGTGGTCGAGAAAAGGAAAATGGCAAGCTTTGACGGTGCGGACAACGACAAGTACACGCTCGCCAAGAACATTGAAGAAGCCCCACTCGATTCCTGGGACAAAGACGCCAGCACTTACCACCAGCAGTACGCGAAGAATAGTTCGTCGTCGCCGTACGAGTACGGTATGAGCGACTTGAATTACTATGGCGCGTATTCGAACGTCTCCGGCTACGGGATGATGTGGCAGCCCTACTTTACCGGGATCGGTTGGGATCCATTCATGGATGGCGCCTGGTCCTGGTATCCCGGCTACGGTTACATGTTTGCGTCGGCGTATCCCTGGGGATGGATGCCCTATCGCTACGGAAGCTGGATGTTCGTCCCCGCAATGGGCTGGATGTGGCAGCCTGGAGCCTGGAATAGTTGGAATACCGTACCGCGTTTTGCGGGTACGATGCCGGCCAATTTCCATCCTCTCGTTGCGCCGACGGCGGGGATCGTCAGGCCGGTGGTGGTCGGCAGAGCCGCATCTGTCTCAGCCTTACCAACGTCGCGCCTCGTGCTGAGAGCCGGCTCGGCGGGCATGGGCATCCCGCGCGGTTCGCTCGAGAATCTCCACCAACTGAATCACCAGGTTGCCAGGTCCGGATTTGCTCAGGTGCGGTCCGCGCCCCAGTTCTCCACGAGTTCGGCCAGCAGTTCAGGCTGGTCTTCAATCGGCCCTGCAGGCGGGGCTTCGGGTGCCGGCGCGCAACGGAGCTCGATGTCCTCTCCGGCGGCGCACAGCGGCATGTCATCCGGACACGCTTCGGGTGGCGGGGGGCACCGGTAGTTTTGGCCGAGCACTCCTAGGGCGGCCCTCGGGCCGCCCTGTTTCATTGGGTCTGTGAGTTGGATTCGGCGGGTGGTACTCACCGCCGCACACTCACCGAGGCGATCACCTTCTCGCACAACGACTGCAACTGCGGCGAGGAAGCCTGGTCGAAGCTGCAGCTTACTGGCACCACTTTTCCCCACGGCGTGAGCATGAGTCCCAGCACGCCGTGGATGTTGGCAAGATCGCGTTGCGTGGCGCTGAAATCTGTGACAAGTCCCGGATATCCATCGAGCGTAGCGCTGCTAAAGCTTGTTCCGATTCCAGGCTTAGCCGCCATCCAAACATAATTTTCCAGATAATAGTTCGCCTGTTTCTTTAGCTGTTCGTCCTCTGTCAGGCCGGAAGAGCGGCAATCGAGCGCTGGTCCTACAGCAATGCTGACCAGAAGGTCTCCTGTCTTAGCAAGATACACGGTCCGCAGCGGGGTGTCCTCGGAAACCTCCACATCTCCGGGCAAGGCCACGGACACGGTCGCGCAAAACCACGCGTCACGGCACAAGCCCTTCTCGTAGCGGGTGAACCCGGCGGGAGTAGCTACTAGCGAATCCGAATCCACGACCACGCGGGTGGTTCTTTTCACCACAGCTGGCTTTGCCGCCAGAATCATCTCATTCGGCAGAAGTGTTTTTGTCACCGGAACCGGCGTGGTCCCAGACCCAGGCTCTGGCGTCGACTCGAAGCGTTTCAGGGCCGCCAACCACTCGGCGGACCGTTGATCGGGCAGCAGGCGCGCCCGTGCTTCCTCCTGGAAATGAAACGTCATGAAAGGATATCGCCCCGGATTGTCGGACCGCATGCTCGACAAATCGGGCATGGGGTTCTCCCCGTCCACCGGATCGTCTGGCTCGCGCGGATCGTCCGGCGGATCGCTGTCGTCGTAGGGCGAAGCCAACGTCAGCTTGTTGTCGATGGTCTGCGAGCGGTGCAGCCACGCGACGTGATGCGTCGCCGGATCCAGCAGCAGAGAAATGCGCAGAACCGCGGCAACCGCGTTGTTGCCCGCGGCAGCCACGGTGCGACCGCCGCTTGCGGTGCCAACGACCGGAAGGTCGATGGGCGAGAAGACATATTGTGACGTCACCCACGCGCAGGTCCGCCCATCGACTTGGACCAGATTTCTGAAACGCAAATCCACTCCGCTCAGTTCGAGATCCTTCAAAGCGCGGTCGCGGGAATAAGCAAACTGTCCCCGTGGCTTCCAGGACGCCCCTTCGGCCACAGGCTGTGGCGAGAACTCGGTCTGCAGCAGATCCTGCGTCACCTTTCGTAGCAGGTCGCCTCCATCCCAATACTTGAAGTAACCATCGCTGATATGGCTCAAGGCGGTCTCGCCGTGCGGTCCCACGCGGAACATCACGGCCGAGGACTCGAGCGCGGCCAGCCGCTTTTCGAAGTCCGGCGCAGCGAAGAGCGCACAGCGTACGCTGGTGACGCGGGTCTGACTGTACTTGGCCTCGACAGGAATATTGCCATCTTTGTCCGGAGCTTGCGGACGCAATGTGACGATCGCAGCCAATGCATAGTCGCATGGACCCCTCGGTGGGCTGAGAATGGCTCCGCTGGCATCGGCTATCGGCAGGAACGACCCCGCAGCCTCGAGTTCGTAGCGCAAAACCTCTCCCGGCTTTACAGTGGCGCGCAGAAGGAGCTTGTGCCGTCCCGGAGTCGCTGGAGACTGCGCCTGCATGCGCACCGCCGCCGGTCCCGCGCAGAACAGTAGCGCCACGCCGGTGATCACGAAGATAGAGTGCAGTCGCTTCATGGGCAGCCTTCTGTTCTTATTGCGGATCATCCTCTTCTGGGGGATCGTCCGGGGGATCGTCCTCCGGATAGGTACGACGGATGGAGGACGACTGCAGTTCCTGGTATCGCGCAGACTTCACAATCGCGTCGCAGATGCTGGTTCCCGCGGCGGAATCCTCCTCGCGAAACACGCATGCGAATCCGTAATTGCCATTGGGCGAACCCGCGACCACGCTCAAACCGCGATATTTGAGAACATCGGTGGTAATGGTGAAGTGCGTAATCGTCCCCATGGACCAGTCGAGCGGAACATGCTCATCGCGCGCAAGTCGTGCCGATTGGCCAAGGTATTCCGGGCGAGCAAACCACCCTTGCAAAAACGTCCTCTTGAAGCTGTCAATGGTGTACTTCGGGTCACTCGATTCTGCCGCATAGACCCGGATTGCACGACTGGAGTCTTCCTCGTGGCCTGCCATAGGGATCAACACAGGTCTGGGCTCCCGCTCCGCCCGGCTCCACTTCGGATTTTTAGGAAGAGTGATGGAAAGTTCGTAGCAGGGGATGATCGTACATAGGCGCATCCGCCAGACGCCGCCGGAATCGGGTCCGTCGTCGTCTTCAGTGGCAATTTTCCTGGCGGGCACGTGGCTTGTGGCCGAGCGTTCCTGGCGTGTCTTGCGCGCGAGATCGCCCAAAGATTGCGTGGAAGAGTCCTGTGCCAACGTGCCCAGCCCGGCGCAGGACACGAACCCTGCAAGCAACATCCATGCGCGAGTTGTGGTCGCAGACAGGTTCATGGCAGTCGCAGCGAATTCACCAACGTGGTGCACAGAGCTTCCGCGTCGGCGAAGTGCTCTTCCGGCGCCGCGCATCCCAACAGAAACTGTGCGCCCCCGTTCTCGATCAGAACGCGTTCCCCGATCCACCATCTTTTTTGATCCCGCTGGTAGCGAAAGCGCGTCATCAACGCCGGCCTGCTCTGGATGGTCAGATCCTGCGTGCTGACGCTGTCGGGTTTCTCTCGCGACCATCCGTTCGAATTAGCCAGATCCCTGATCCGGATGTAATCAGGATCGGTAAGGCTGCGGTAAGGCGCGTTCACATCCGCGGGCCCGGCATACAGCATGGCCGGCTCGCCACCCAGCTCCGTCTTGAAGATGTGCTGTCCGTTGATGCGGGATACTACCTCGGCTTTCTCGGGGATGACCACCGATGCCTCGGAGCACTGCTGTAGGTTCAGGCAATACTGGAGGCTGAAAGACTGGAACCCCGCAGGCGCCGAATTTCCTTCAGCGTTGTCGAGCGTTGCTTGCGCCTTGGTATGCGGAGCCTGTCGCATCTGCCGCGCCAATTCAGCCAGAGATGGACCTTGCGGCGCAACCGTCACGGAACGATCCTCGGGAATACTTCTAGGGGCGACTGTGGCCTTCCCCTCGGGGATCGATGCCGGGTGCACGACGATATCTTCCTTCAATTGGATCGACGGATAGATGATCTGATCGCACATCTGCGCCGTCGTTATTTCATCGCGAAACCGTGTCTCGATAGCAGCTTTCGTTTTTTGAACTTCGGCCCAAGTGGGATAGCGATTGTTGCAAGTTTGGTAGCCGTAGTTGCTGTACGTCAGACACTGCATCTCATCCGGGCTCACGCACATCACGGGAATCAAACTGTTTGATGCGACCACAAACTCCATCGAGCCCCACACTTCGTGGCCCAGCAGGTAGGGTGCGCCGTTCCATGCGCAGCGAAAAGCTTTGCGCTGGCCGAGCTTGACCGCGGAGCAGTAGGCCGCCTTCCCATGCCGGCTCGCGAGCCCCCGCACCAGGTTGAGGAGATCGTTGTCACCGAGGTTGGACGGGATCGGAATCGGCGTTCCTGCCAGCACTTCGGTGTTGGTTATCCCGAGACGCGATCCCAGCAGCACCGCTCCGCCATTGTCACGTCCCTCAAGGCTGTAGGGAAAGGGCACGAACAGCCGGTAGTCGCCAGCGTTGTAGTTCTTGAAGCCCATGGGAGCGTTTTCCGCAGCTTCCTGCTCCTGCTGCATCTCATCGACCAGGCTTTGTGCCTTGTTGGATTTATCTTCAGGAGCCGAAGCATGCTGGGCGCGGGTTTGGCGGGCGACATCGCCTAAAGAATCCGGACTTTCAGAGTCTTGCGCCCACAGTGCGGCACCGAGGCAGGCCACGCCTGCTGCCACCGTCAGCACTCCGCGAATTGAAAGCAAACTCCTCATAAACATCGCCAGGATGAGATCAAGGTCGAGCAGTTTGTGGTGCTATGCATCATTGTGTGGCAACCCTAGTTCAGCAGCCCTGCTATCCAGTGCCCAGGCCTTAGTTCGACCCGGGGCTTGTGCTGGCCGGCTGCAGAGCGGTTTCGGGCACGTCGAACTTGATCGGCGAGTTGTAATCGGAGAACGAGGATCGCGACTGCTCCCAGTCCTTGGTCATCTCATAAGGAAGATAGTCCTGCAGTCCAATGCATACCGTGTCGTGCTCGAGGTCGCGGGTCCCACCCTTCATGGTAACCAGCCATTCGCGGCAACGGACGCCATTCACGGTTTTCTTGTCGCCCTTCTGCAAGATGCCGCGTTTGATCATGGTGGCAATCTGCGGCAGCAGGTTGGTGTCGTTCCCTTGGGCAAGGTTGCTGCAAAAGTATCCTCCCGTGCCGCCTAAAGTTGGGTAACGGGGTTGCGCCCAGGAACCATCGTCTTGGCGGTCATACTCCCGGCCCGCCACATATATCAGGTTCTGGTTTATTTCTTGCGGGGGATCGGTCCTGGTATCGACCATGTGCCACTGGCGGTGAAGGATGTCGCGATTACAGTCGACCTCCCACAGCATCTCACTGCGCTGAGTTTCGGAACCGGACGTGGAAGCCACGCGAAAGCTGCGGACCTGCTTCATCGCGAGGAGCGTTTTCTGGAATTCTTTTTCCGCGCTGCCCGTTCCCAAATAGCTCGCGGCCCAGGCCACAATCGCCACGCCCACGGCCAGACGGACCACCACCCAAAGCCAGTACCGCTCGCCCATAAATAGGCCTCTCCCGAGTAACCTCTTTGGGTAGGTTAATCGGCGCCTCGAGGAGCAGAAAAGTTACCGATGTACTGGATCGAACGCCCGGTTTTAGCCGTGATTGCCGGCTTTCAGAGCGTTTTCTGGAATGCCCCGCAGCGGCGGCCGCCTCAGCCGTCCCGCCTGGGCGAAGCCCGACGGCAACACGACGAATGCGATTACGAGACGACGACTCCCGCATACCCCACGACCATGTCGCGGTCGCCGGAAACATCGCCCGAGGTCGCATACTTCACCAGTTCAGCCGACTTCGCGCCCAGTTGTCGAGCCGCCGTGAGCATCGCTACCGCCGGCCCGAAACCGCACATGCTGATGTCTTGTTGCGTAACTACGTCGAAGAGCCCGCGCGGATCCAGGGTCAGAATCCGCTCGATTGCCCGCTGATCCTTCACCCGCGTTACCGCGTCCGACTCGTAGTGATTCATGTCGCTGGAAGCGACGATCAGTACTGGATCCTTCTGTGTCCCGATGACATCGGCTAATGCCTTGCCGAGTTGTTCCAGAACTTCGAATTGCGCCGTTCCCAAAGCGATGGGCACGAACCGGAGTTCCGGCTGACGCAGCAACAGAAACGGGAGCTCGACTTCGGCAGCGTGCTCGGCGCGATGCGCCGCCGAGTCTTCTTGCAGCGCAGGGAATCGAGCCTTCAAAGCCCCGGCGAGTTCAGCATCAATCGGAACGTCACCCAGCGGCGTTTGCCACGCGCCTTCACTCATCATGGCCAGCGCGCGACCCATCCCTGTATGGTTCGGACACATCACGATGCAACGCCGAGGCACTTCCACGCGTGCAAAGACCGCGCCCGCCACATGCCCGGAATACATGTATCCCGCGTGCGGCGCGATGCATCCCAAGGCTCGTACCGGAGCCTGATTCGTGGGATTAGCTTGTGACAGATACGCGCGCGCTTCGGCGCGCAATTCGTCTGGATCGCCCGGATAGAAGCGTCCCGCGACCGCGGCATGACGCAAAGTGGTGGTGGTGGCCATGGCTCCTCCTGGCCCCCCAAGGGCTAACAAGGTTATGCTATGACTCTGTCTGCGCTTTGCGCAAGGCGCGAAAGATCGAGGCGCTTTCTTCCAGGGTCAGCGTCTCGGCCCTTGCCGTTGGTTTCACCTTGGCCTCGGCGAGAGCGCGCTTCAACACTGGTCCCTCATAATTCGCCTTCAGGTTATTCCACAGAGTCTTGCGCTTTTGCCCAAACGACAATCGCAGAAAGTCGATGAACCCGTTGACCGCCACGCCTAACTTTTCCTGTTGTGGCTCGATGGTCAATCGCAGCACCGTCGAGTGGACCTTCGGCGGAGGCACAAAAGCTCCCGGCGGCAGTGTGAACAGCTTTTCCACGCCAGCATACAACTGGGCAGTGGCCGAGAGCATTCCGTAATCACGGCCGCCCGGCTCGGCTGCGATCCGGTCCGCAACTTCGCGCTGCACCATGATCACGATGCTGTCGAAGTACTTCGCAAACTCAAACAGCCGCAGCAAAATGTCGGACGTAATGTAATAAGGAAGATTGCCCACGACCTTTACGTGCTGAGGCTTCAGTTCAATGCCCGGTTGGCTCAGCCCAGGTTTCGGGCCGAAAAGGGAATCAAAATCAATGGCCAAAACGTCAGCCTCGATGATCTCTACATTCCGTGCCATGCCAAACTTCAGCCGAAGCTGCGCCGCCAGCACGCGATCAAGTTCCACGGCGATGAGCCGCCGCGCCCGCTTGGCCAGCAACGACGTCAGGATGCCGCGACCCGGGCCGATTTCCAGCACCGTGCTCTGAGACACGTCGCCCAGAGTGTCGACGACGCGCGCTGCGAGGTCTTCGCTGGCCAGAAAATGCTGTCCCAATTTAGGCTTAGTTTGCGGACGGCGAGCAGAAGCGACCTTTGGCACGTTGACCCTCACTGCCTCGGGAAGTAGACTTGCAAGTCGGTCCTCGCATCCTAACTGCTGGACCCTCGGCGGGCCCGAGACACATTCATAATAGCGTGCGCCGCGAAAAACGTCCGCGCTTCTGGAGGTTCTTTCCTCATGAACATCATATTCGCCGCTTCCGAAGGCGTTCCATTTTCCAAGACCGGCGGGCTGGCTGACGTGGTCGGCGCCCTGCCGCGCGCCCTTGCTGCATTGGGCCATCAGGTCAGCGTCTACCTGCCGCGATATCGCCAGACCAGGCTCACGGAACCCGCGACGGTAGTGCGGAGCGTTACCGTTCCCTTCGACGACCAGTACCGGTTTGCCTCGGTCGTCAGTGGGGGAAGTCAGGGTGGGGTGCGCTTCTATTTCGTCGAGTATCCCCCGTACTTCGATCGTGATGCCCTTTACGGTACGCCGGCAGGAGATTTTCCCGATAACGCCGAACGCTTTGCCTTGTTCTCCCGCACCGTGCTGGAGGCGTCGAAGATTCTCGGGGTGCCACACATTTTTCATTGTCATGATTGGCAGTCGGCCTTGGTGCCGGTTTTGCTTCGCACGGTCTACGCCGAGGACCCCGCCTTCCAAGATGTCGGCACGGTCTTCACTATCCACAACATTGGCTACCAGGGCTTGTTCCCGCCCGATACGCTCCCGCTGCTTGTGCTGCCATGGGATCTGTTCACCATGTCGAAGATGGAATTCTTCGGCCAGGTGAACTTCCTCAAGGGTGCCCTAACGTATTCCGACTTCGTCACTACAGTCAGTCGCAAGTACAGCCAGGAGATTCAAACCGCCGAGTATGGGTTCGGCTTGGAAGGCGTTCTCCGCGACCGCGCTTCAACGGTAACCGGAATTCTCAACGGCGTCGATTACGACGAGTGGAGTCCGCAGACCGACAAGTTCATCGCAGCCAAGTATTCGCCACAGGACCTCTCCGGCAAGGCGAAGTGCAAGCAAGACTTGCTGGCGGCCTTTGGCGTCAAGAATGCGGACCCGAAACTCCCGGTGATTGGCATCGTCTCTCGCTTCGCCGCCCAGAAAGGCTTTGACCTGATCGCGCAAGTTGCGGACCGCCTGGCGCGTGAAGAGATGATCGTGGTTGCTCTCGGTGCCGGCGACAAGACCTACGAAGAGATGTTCGTTCGCCTCAATAAACAGTTCCCCAACAAGATTGCCGTTAAGGTCGCCTACGATAACGCGACCGCGCACAAGATCGAGGCCGGGGCAGACATGTTCCTCATGCCGTCGCGCTACGAGCCCTGCGGCCTGAACCAGATCTACAGCCTCAAGTACGGCACGGTCCCCATCGTTCGCGCTACTGGTGGCCTCGACGATACCATCGAACCCTGGGACGCCCGCGCCGGGAAGGGAACTGGCTTCAAGTTCACCGAATACAACGGCGAATCGCTCCTTCTCACCATCAAGCAAGCGCTGACGGCGTTTCGCGACCAGACCTCGTGGCAAGCGCTTATGCGCAACGGCATGAACAAGGATTTCTCCTGGAATGCCTCGGCTCGCGAGTACGGCAAGATCTACGACCGCGTGAGGCAGTTGCGCGGCACGCCACCCGTGGCAGAGAAGGTGCTCGTGTAGCTGCTCAATACGTAACGGCGCCGCGTTTCGCGGTCCGAAACGCGGCGCTACTCGACTCGCAAGCTACTCAAAGCTACCACCGCATCTTGTGAGCCGGGTTGTGGATTTCATTCCGAGGGTGATAATTCGGAGTGAATCGCCGGGCACGCCGTGCGGCGGCTGCAGCTCCTCCGCTTTCGTACCACTCCGCGCTGAAGGCATCGAAGAGTGAATTGACAGTCAGGCGGGTGAGTCCAGTGCCGTCGGTCTTCATGCTATAGAGGTCAAAGCCACCGCTGCCCGTGACGGTTAGATTGTCGCGGTTCGCACTGAATAGAATCCTCTCGCCGACACCAGGGATGGTGAAGGCCAGAGGATCGGAGTTGATGCCCACGCCGTCAGTGAGCTTGGTTACGCCGGTCCCGTCGGCGTTCATGATGTAGATGTCTTCAGTTTCCGTGTCAGCAGACGGATCGTAGGTGTCTCGGCTGAAGGTGATTTTGCTTCCGTCCGCCGTGAACGCGGGAGTTTCGTCGAGGCAGTCACACCCTGTGCTGCTTGGATTGGTGAGCATCTGGGCATTGCTTCCGTCCGCATTCATGATAAAGATTCCGTCAAAGTAGCTCGTGTCATAACCCCAGGCTTCCACGGCAATCTTGGTGCCGTCGGGCGAGTAAGTGGGAGCCCAGGTTTGGTCGGCGCTGGGCGGCATTGGCAAAACCTGCTCGCCAGTCCCGTCCGCGTTTCTGATTACAATCTGATAGTGGTCATACCCGTCAAGCAGCGGGCGATAGGACGTGAACACAACTTTCGTGCCGTCCGGCGAGAACTGGGGCATGGCATCATCATAACTATCGTTGGTGACTTGCACTGGGTTGCCGGTGCCATCCGAGTTCGCTACCCAGATGTCCCATTGCCCGGAATTGCCGTCCAGACCGCCCGCCAAGTCAAAAGTCGCCTTCTTGCCGTCCGCGGACAGGACAATCGACCAAAACTCAGCGGTGACGGGCTGATTGGTCGAAGGATCCATTACTGAAGTCGCAGTAAACACCGTGCTGCTGCCGGTAGTGACATATTTTCCCAGCATCGGCGTGAACATGTAACTCTGGCCAGCCGCCTCTTGCACAAATGCGAAGGCGCTGGTTTGTGGCTGTACCACTACTTTCTTGCTGGAACTGCTGCAGGCGATGAGCCACACAGCAAGGGCGAGAAACAGAACAAAAAAGAGAATCTTGCGCATACAGGGATCCCTTGGGAGGCGAAATCCCAAGCCTGCAAAGCGAAGTGGGGGAGAACCGGAGGCGACGGCCAAGCAGCCCGCCGTGCGGTCATGGTGCAGGCTAGTGTCCGCCTGGGAGCGGACCATCCACCTTCACTTATGCCACCCTTATAGTCCCGAATCAGGACTGCACACCACTGCAAATCGGCTAACTAGTATAAAAAATTGTTGCCATCCAATGGTCCGATGATTCGACCATTTGTACAAAAACTTGATCCCGGTCGGCTGCTACAATCCGCTCAAGCATGGCTGCGCCTCACCCCAACTCAGCCTTCACCCGCACCATCTTCCACGTCGACATGGATGCCTTCTTTGTGTCGGTCGAAGAGCTCTACGATCCCTCGCTGAAAGGCAAGGCGGTAGTCGTCGGCGGGCAGCGTGAAGAGCGCGGAGTTGTCTCCGCGGCCTCGTACGCAGCGCGAAAATTCGGAGTGCATTCCGCCATGCCTCTGCGCACCGCGGCCAAGATGTGTCCGCACGCCATCTTTGTCGACGGACATCCGGACCGCTACCGCGAGTTTTCGGAGAAGGTCCACAGAGTCCTCGGCGCGTTTTCACCTCAAGTGGAAATGGCCTCCATCGACGAAGCTTATCTTGACATGACCGGCACGGAACGCCTGCATGGCCCTCCGCTCAAAGCCGCGCACACACTGCATCAGCATATGAAAGCCGACACGGGCTTGAACTGCTCGGTCGGAATCGGAACGTCTCGCCTGATCGCCAAGGTCTCCTCGGCACAGGCCAAACCCAACGGCGTGCTCTGGATTGTTCCCGGCGAAGAGGCAAAGTTTCTAGCTCCGCTTGATGTGCGCGAAATTCCCGGCGTCGGTAAAGTGATGGAGAGCCATCTGCACGCGCTCGACATCAGGAAAGTCGGAGATCTGGCTCGCCTCGACGAATCCGAACTGAGCGATCGCTTCGGGAAATGGGGTCTGGCTCTCGCCGGAAAGGCCCGCGGCGAAGATGCCGGCGGATGGTTCGACTCCGAGGTGGGAGCCGACGTAGGGGCTAAATCCATCAGCCACGAGCACACCTACAACGAAGATACTGCCGATGCCAGCCAGCTCGAAGCCACGCTGATGCGCCTTTCGGAAATGGTGGGCCGCCGCCTGCGCGAATCCCAGTTTTACGCGCGGACGATTCAACTCAAACTCCGCTACAAAGATTTCACAACGCTAACCCGAGCCCACACTCTCGCCTCCCCAACTCAGCTCGACACGGAGATTTTCGAGCAGGTCCGCGCATTGTTCCGCAAGAATTGGAAAAAGGGAGCACCGGTTCGCCTTCTAGGCGTACAGGCATCTTCGTTCACGTCGCAACCCAAGCAGATCAACCTGCTCGAGGGCAACCGCCAGCAGCGTTGGAATGATGCGATGGCCGCCGCCGACCGCCTGCGGGACAAATTCGGTGAGTCTAGCGTCGGCTTGGCTGCGGGTCTGCGCGGAAGTTTCCGCGAGCGGACCCATGAAAATCCCGCAGGGCTTCCGGGCAAAGGCAAGCCGAAATCTACGTAGCGACAAAAGGTCCTAAGGTGCTTCGTTCTGTTCCTGGGATTGAATCTGGACCAGTGGAGCTTTCTGTCCCACGAAACGGACTCCCTTGTCCCATCGATTGGGGGCATCGTCACTGCGTCGCAGCTTGCGCACCGCCGAGCCCGCGAAAAGGGAGGTTCGCACAAGGTGTCCGACCTTGACGGGCCCGGCAATCCTCACGTCGCGGATCCAGTGCAGCGCACTGCTGGCGCTGCATCCGCACTGGCTGCAATCCGGGGCGCCGCCGAAGACACAAGGCTCGACGTGCGAGCGCAAGTCGGCGGAATAATTCATGGACATTTTGGAGAACAGGCAGTCGTCCGGGCTCGTTGGCGGGCTCACAAACGCCCTCCCCATACCCTCGGGCAGCAGCAACTTGGGATACAAACGGCCCAACCGCGGTAGCTCTCGCGCTACGCGTTCCCGATCTTGCGCCGTGAGCCGCTCGGCGCTTTCCTCCCCGATCTGCGGACTATACAGACTCACCCAAATGTGATCGACCTCAGGTTGCGCATTCCAGAAAGCGACGTATTCGTGCAGGTAGGAATCCCGCGACAACATGGGCCGCGTAATCACCCAGTGCACATTGATCGATCTGCCCGATATATTCTTAAGAATGCGCTCGTAGGTCGCCGGTTTGCGCCGTTCGTCATGATGCTCGGGGAGCCCATCCACAGAGACGGCGACGCGCAGGCGGGGAATTTCCATCCACTCTGGAGGAATCGCGATTACCCCGCTCGTGACCACCATCGTGAAGACGCCCATTTCCCTGAGGGCGGGAAGAATGCGTGCCAGTTCGCGATGCCGAACCATCGGCTCGCCTCCGACCAGCGATACGTGCATCGGCCGGTGGCGGCGCACCAGTTCGAGCACGCCTTCGACCAGGGCATCGCCACGGAAATCGCTGAGTTCGCGCAAAGTGGTTTCTCCACCCAGATGGCTGTCACCGTATGCGTAACAACCAGGGCAGCTTAGGGGACACTCACGCGTGATCTCGATCGATAACATGGGGACATGACCATTGAGAACACGCCACCACGCTCTCGCCAAGTCGCGCGGAGTAAGGCTGGAACCAGACTGGACTGCTGACATGTGAAACTTAGATGCTCGAACTTGCCTTCAGGGTTCTCCGACCAGGATGCCCTGCAGGTCTCTGGAGTGTCGCCTTTTTTTTTCAGCTGGATGCCGGGATCAGATCAAGGCGATCTTGACCTGTTCCAGTCCACCTTCTAAGATTCCCCTTCGTTTTCGCTGCTGCCTTCATGGAGACAATATGCACAAACGCTTCTTAATAACGATTTTGTTCGCCATCGTCTCGACATTCCTGCAAACAACCCTGGCCCAGTCCGATCCTCCACTCCTGCTGCGTTTCCCCACCGTCAGCAAAACACAGATCGTTTTCAACTACGCGAATGATCTCTGGATCGTCAGCCGCGACGGAGGCAACGCGCGTCAGTTGACGTCTGGAGTAGGCATCGAGGCCCTCCCGTACTTCTCTCCCGACGGCTCGATGATCGCCTTCACCGGCGAATACGATGGCAATCGCGATGTATACGTAGTCCCGGCTACCGGCGGCGTGCCGCGCCGCCTGACGTACCACCCTGCCGAGGAGTACGTGGCGGGCTGGACTCCCGACGGCAAGAAGATCCTGTTCAACTCCTGGGGCAACAGCTTTATGCACTTCGAGGATCAGTTGTATGCCATTCCCGTCGAAGGCGGACTGCCCACACAATTGCCACTCCCCATCGCGGAGGATGCTTCCTTTTCGCCGGATGGAACCCATATCGCGTATGTCCCGCATCCCAAGTGGCAGCAAGCCTGGAAGCGCTACCGTGGCGGCCAGACCACGCCCATCTGGATCGCCGACCTCAAAGATTCCACAGTGGTGAAAATTCCACGCGACAACTCCAACGACCACCATCCCATGTGGATCGGCGATACGATTTATTTCCTTTCCGACCGTAACGGCCCCGTCAGCCTTTTTGGTTACGACACCAAGACCAAGCAGGTGTCGGAAGTTCTTCACAGCGACGGATTCGACTTCAAGACTGCCTCGGCCGGTCCCGACGCCATCGTGATTGAGCAATTCGGCGCCGTCAAGCTTTACGACCTGAACACTCATCAGGCCCGGAACGTTTCGATCCACGTGCTCGGCGATATTGAGGCCGTGCGCCCGCACTTCGCCAAGGTGGAACCTAAACGCATCCAGAATTTCAGCATCTCGCCCACCGGCGCGCGCGCCGTCTTCGAAGCCTGGGGAGAGATTTTCACCGTTCCCACCGATAAGGGCGACATTCGCAATATCACGCGCAGTCCCGCCGTAGCCGATCGCGATCCGGCATGGTCGCCCGACGGCAAATCCATCGCCTATTTCTCCGATGAGTCTGGAGAATACGATCTAGCCATTCGGGATCAGAGCGGCCTGGGAGCTGTGCGCCACATCAATCTTGGGAACCCTCCATCCTTCTTCTACACGCCCACCTGGTCTCCCGACAGCAAGAAGATTGTGTACAGCGACAAGCGACTACAGTTGTGGTATCTCGATCTCGACAACCCAGCGCCCAAGTTGGTTGATACCGACTACTTCGGCGGCTTCGGCCCCACGCAACTCAGCCAGACCTGGTCCCCCGACAACAAGTGGATTGCCTATAGCAAACAGCTTCCCAGCGGCCAGCACGCTGTTTTTGTTTATTCGCTCGAGCAGGGCAAGAGTTTTCAGGTGACCGACGGTATGAGCGATGCGCTTTATCCCAGCTTCGACAAGAACGGCAAATACCTCTATTTCACCGCCTCGACCAATGTCGCTCTTTCCACCGCCGGCCTCGACATGACGAGCCAGGAGCATCGCGTCTCGCGCAACGTTTACGTCGCTGTCCTCAGTAAGGATGAGAAGTCGCCACTCGCGCCCGAAAGCGACGAAGAGAATAAGCCGAAGGATGAAAAGAAGCCCGATCAGGAGAAGGATAAATCCGCAGACCAGGCTAAAGAGAAAGCGAAAGATACCAAGAAAGCGAACGAGAAGAACAAAGCCGAAGACAAGGCGGCTGACGATAAGGGCAAAAGTAAAGGCGACAAGAAAGAAGAACCCGTCGTCGTGAAGATCGACATCGACGGTATCGGTCAGCGAATTCTCTCGCTGCCGATTCCCGCGAAGAACTACCTCACCATGCTTCCGGGCAAGTCCGGCATCCTCTTCCTGGCCGAGGGCCCGCTGGTGGTCACCGAAGACGACCAGCCCAACGTGAGTCAGACGATCCAGAAGTTCGACCTCAGTAAACGCAAGGTCGATAAATTGCTGGACGACGTGAACGACTTCACGGTCTCCTTCGATGGCGAAAAAATTCTTTATCGTAAGGGCGACTCGTGGTCGACCGCGTCGGCCGACGATGCTGGAGGCAGTTCCGGTGGCGCAACCCCGCCCAAGCCCGGTTTCGGCCCTCTCAAGCTTGACGGGTGGGAAGTCTACGTCGAGCCGCGAGCCATGTGGAAGCAGATTTACAACGAGACCTGGCGCATCGAGCGCGATTTCTTCTACGATCCGCACTATCACGGCCTCGACCTCGATAAGGCCAAGAAGAAATACGCTCCTTACATCGATGGCATCGCCTCCCGGGACGAACTTACCTATTTATTCCAGGAGTGTCTTGGCGAGATGACGGTCGGCCACATGTTCATCGGTGGTGGCGAAACGCCAGAGCCGAAGAAGTTGAAAGGCGGGCTCCTCGGCGCCGACTACAGTCTGGAGAATGGCCGCTATCGCGTGGCGAAAGTCTATGACGGTGAAAACTGGAATCCCGGCAATGAAGCGCCGCTGACGCAACCCGGCGTCAACGTCAAAGCCGGAGACTATATCCTCGCCGTGAACGGCCGCGATCTGCACGCCTCCGACAACATCTACAGCTTCTTCGAGGAGACGGCGGGGAAGCAGGTCGTTCTCAAGGTGGGTGCAAACCCTGACGGCAAAGATTCCCGCGACGTCACGGTCGTTCCCGTCGAGAGCGAAGAAAACCTTCGCCATCTCGCCTGGATCGAAAGCAATCGCCGCCGCGTCGATCAGGCCACGGGAGGCCGCGTGGCGTACGTGCACGTGCCCAACACCGCAGGTGGTGGATACACCAGCTTCAACCGCTACTTCTTCTCGCAGGTGGGCAAAGAGGGCGCGATCATCGACGAGCGCTTCAACGAAGGCGGCCAACTCGCCGACTACATCATCGAGTACCTGCGCCGCCCGATGATGAGCAAGGTCGTCACTCGCGAAGGACACGACTGGTCGAGCCCGTCGGAAGCGATCTACGGGCCCAAGGTCATGATCATCAACGAAATGTCCGGTTCCGGTGGCGATGCATTGCCGTGGTACTTCCGCAAGGCCGGGATCGGCCCGCTGATTGGCAAGAAAACCTGGGGCGGACTCGTAGGCATCGGTGGATATCCGGAGTTGCTGGACGGCGGCCACGTCACCGCTCCGCGCGCCGCGATCTATGGCCTCAACGGCGAGTGGGAAGTCGAGAACCACGGTGTCGCGCCGGACGTCGAAGTCGATCTCGATCCGGCAGCCTGGCGTCAAGGGCACGACGCGCAACTCGAAAAGGCGATTGAGGCAGTGATGCAACAGTTGAAAGAGCATCCACTGCCCGAGATCAAGCGTCCACCATTTCCGAACTACCACGAGCACGACGACCTCGGGGTTAAATAATTCGCCCAGATGGCTCAGAGGGGAACCTCTGGAATGTCAGCGATACCTTGGTGTTCTTTGAGGTCAAAAGCTCTTACCGCAAAGTTCGCCAAGATGCGCAAAGGTCGCGAAAAATAATTGAAGAGAACGAAGGCAGCCGGCATGCTTTGACTTTCGCCTACGAGGCCACGTACCACAACCTTCGATTCTAGAGGCCTTCGTCCGCACCGCCGGGCGTTAGACTAGGATGAAGACTTCTATTCGATAGTCTCTAGTTGAGGACACTCCGGGATGCCCAGCCACGCAGCTAAGAAATCCGCCGTCGAAACCTCCGCTGTCGCTTTATTTGCGCGCAACTTCTTTAAACACCCATTGATGCTCGGCTCCGTGATCCCGAGTTCTCCATTCCTGGTGAAAGATCTGATGGCACAGGTCGATTGGGATCGCGCGCGGGTGTTAGTGGAATTCGGACCCGGCGTCGGGACCATCACGCGGGAACTGCTCAAACGCATGCGGCAGGATGCGGTGCTGCTGGTCATCGAACTGAACGAAGAATTTGTACAGTACCTCAGCACGACCATACGCGACCCGCGTCTTCGCGTAGTTCATGGATCGGCCGCGCACGTGCGCCGCATCTTGGCCGAGCAAGGCCTGACGCCCGCCGATAACATCATTTCCAGCATTCCTTATAGTCTTCTTCCGGAGATGCTGCGGAAAGAGATCGTGGCCGAATCGCGCCACGCTCTGAAGGCGCAAGGCTCGTTCCTGGTGTTTCAGTACAATCGCACGCTGTTGCCTTACCTCAAGTCCAGCTTTAGCTCAGTGAAGCTGAACTTCCAGTTGTTTAATATCCTGCCTGCGCTGATCTTCCACTGCACACCGTAGGGGCTGCTGTTCGCGGTTGGTCGTTGGTCGTCAGCGGCTGGCTGTAGATTCTGGCCGGGATGTTTTTCTATGCTCTTCTGCTCCAGGTCCGCTTGCGACGAGGCTACTTTCTTAATACAAGGCCGCGAAGGGTAGGGAAGCCTCAAGTGAAGGTGGTACCGACAGCGTCAAAAATCAAAGGTGGTGACAGCCCCGTCTTTGCCCGAGGGTGAACGTTCACCTGTGATGATCGACAGAGCGAAGCTGAATGGTATCCGGCGGTAAGCTGGAAATGATGAAACCGCGTCCCGGAGGGACGTCTGAACCCTGAAAGCGACAGTAACATCCCTCCTAGGCCCCCGGGCTTCGGAACTGCTGGATCGCTACCTCAGGAGCTGTCTCATGGCTCGAGTCATTGTGCACGGCCCGCCGCTGCAAGGACGGCCAGTCGCGAATGCCGACCGCCGGACACATCACTCCCTTGCCGTCCGGCCGCAGCAACTGACGCAACGTCTGCACGCCGTAGAACAATCCCTGGCCGGTGTTGGCCGCAACAATCAGATGCGATTTATCGGAGAACAGCAGGTAGCCATCCTCGCCTACCAACTCGTCGGCCTTGAGTCCGTTGCGCGCCAGAAACCGCCGCACGCGCGAGTCCTGCAATCGCGCCAGCACGATCGCGCCGCCCTCCGCCTTGCCCGCAGCGTTCATACCCAGGATGTTGAGTTTCAAGCCCGACTGGTCCGCAACCTCTTCCGCCAGGGTTTCGGCGGCAATGCGATCCTCGGACTGATGCCCAAGCTGCACGAAAATCTTGGTCCGCGGCCCAACTTGAAATCTGCCGTCGCGTAGCTGCACTTCTTTTGGCGCAGGCACCAGCTTTAACTGCGGCCGGCCATCGGAATCCAGCGCCCAAAGTGCCGAAGCACAAAGCAGCACACAAGGAACAACCCACAAAAGTCGCTTATTCATTCAGATCCTTGAGTTCGATAATTCAGGTATTGTACGCGCAAGCTCGTCCCCAGGCGCCATTAAACTTTTTGATACCTCTTCATCGACGAGGGATTCAACTTCGTCAACGAGGGATCCGACCTGATTCTCGCCGCTAAGGCTAGTTCCCAAACCCTTCCTTATTAACGACATAAGGCATCTTAGTGAAATCGCCGCCGTAGCGTCCCTCCAACACGTCGATCAGGCCCTGGGCACATCGCCCTGCCATCCCTTTATCCGGATCGGTCGAGAGCCGCGTGATCCGCGCCGCGCTGGCAAAGTGCGGCAACAGCCGACAACGATCCGCAATTGCCGGATCGCGCAGCGGAGAATCCGTTGGCAGCGGCTCCTCCTCGTAAACATCCAGGGCAGCGCCTGCAATCCAGTTTTCTCGCAGCGCCAGCGCCAGCGCCGCCTCATCCACCACCGGCCCCCGGGATGTATTTATTAGATAGGCGGTTGATTTCATCAGCCTCAAATTCTTCTCATCGAATAGATGATACGTCGGCGTCGCACTCTCCCCGGCCCGCAGCAGCGGCACATGCACGCTGACGAAATCCGCTCCCCGCAGCGCGTCTTCAAAGGGCACGTACTTGATCCAAGCCTTTTCCTTGGTCAGCCCTCTCGCATGGCGCAGATCGTGAATCTCTTGGATCGTCCGCACGAACGCCTGATTCTCATACGCCGGGTCATAGCACAAAACATTCATATCGAACCCGACGCACTTCTTAATCAACGCCAGCCCGATGCGACCGGTCCCAATCACAGCCACAGATTTGCCGGTGACTTCGTCCCCCAAGAACGGCAGATAGGGATGCCAGTATCCCCACTTGTTCTCGCGCGTAAGATGCTCCGCAGTCCACATCTTCCGCGCCAAGGCTCCCATCATGAAAAATGCGAACTCTGCTGTCGCCTCCGTCAGCACATCGGCGGTATGCGTGAACGGAATCTTGTACCGGTTGGCGTCTGCGCGGTTGATGTTGTCAAATCCAACCGCAATCTGCGCCACAACCTTTAACCTGCCATTGCCCGCCTCAAATATCTCTGCGTCAATGGGATCGCGCAGCGTGGTGATCAACCCGTCCACACCAGATCTTACTTTGTCGATAATCAAACTTTTCGGCGGCGCCTCCGGCTGCGGATAAACTTCCACCTCATAGCCTCGCATGCGCAGCAGTTCAATCGCTTCTCCGATGTCGCAGGTAGCAAACACGCGAAATTTCTTGTCCATGTTTTTTCCGGAATGATGGATGACGCTATCGAGTCCGCACCCCACAGTGCAGACCCTCGAAAATATCATACGCGACGCTGATTCGTGGCCGGGCCGGACCTCAACGAAACCGTGCGGACCTCGCCACGCGTGCGTCGAGTTTCTGCCGTTCTTTTCATCTAATCTTCAGGCTCTCGGCGTGTAATCGATCCGGTGTTGAACGGAATAGGGGCGGCAGCCCCGAACTATTGCCGCCCTTGTTCCCAGAAAATTTATGCGGATCGCAAACTTTGCAGTCGCTGCAGCCCTCTCCCTTACAACCATCGCGCTTGCCCAGGAAAGAAAGATCGACCGCAAGGACCTGCCTGCCGCAGTCGAAACGACTGTAGCCGCCCAGAGTCAAGGAGCCACGATTAAGGGCTTCTCGCAGGAAAAAGAAAAAGGCCAGAACTATTACGAGGCCGAAATGACCTTCAACGGCCACAGCAAAGACGTTCTCATCGACGCGAACGGCGCCGTCGTCGAGATCGAAGAGCAGGTGGCGCTAGACTCCCTCCCGTCAGCAGTGAAAGCCGGACTTCAAGCAAGAGCCGGTACCGGCAAGATTCTCAATGTAGAGTCCCTTACCAAGCGTGACAAACTGGTGGTTTACGAAGCGGTGGTCCAAACCGCCGGTAAGAAAAAGGAAGTCCAAGTGGGCCCTGACGGCAAACCGCTTGCTCACGAAGAATAAAAGAGACTCGCCGTGAAACCATGGCCGTAGAGACGGAGCCGCAGCCAGCTACGTCTCCTCGAACGATGTGCGGGTCTGCCATTCGTGATCCGCTCTATCACAAACACTCGTCCGTGGCGGGCGTATAATGTGCAGTTTGCCGCTTTCAGGAGTTTCCCGCCATGGAGAGAGCCATCCAACACGAATTGCAGTTAGCCCGCCGCATGTCGCGGCTCGGCACCGAGACCGCTTTTGAAGTTCTGAACAAAGCGCGCGCACTGGAGCGTCAGGGCAAGAGCATCATTCACCTGGAAATCGGTGAACCGGACTTCGACACGCCCGCAAACGTCGTCAACGCTGGCATTGACGCACTGCGCAAAGGCTGGACGCATTACGGTCCGTCCGCTGGCTTGCCGGACCTGCGGCAAGCGCTTGCGGAGTACGTCAGCCGCACCCGCGGTGTGAAAGTTACGAGCGACGAAGTCGTGGTTGTTCCCGGCGGGAAGCCAATTATTTTCTTTACGATCCTGTCGTTAATTGACGAGGGAGATGAGGTCATCTATCCCAATCCCGGCTTCCCCATCTACGAGTCGATGATCCACTACGTGGGCGGACGAGCTGTGCCGATTCGATTGCGCGAAGAACGGGACTTCTCGCTCGATGTCAACGAACTGGCATCGCTCATCAACGACCGCACCAAGCTCGTCATTTTGAATTCTCCCCAGAATCCTACAGGCGGAGTTCTGGAACGCCGCGACATCGAGCAGATTGCGAGGATAATCGGCGATCGCAACGTAATGATCCTGTCGGACGAAATCTACAGCCGCCTGCTGTTCGACGGAGGCCAGCACTTCTCCATCATGTCGGTGCCTGGAATGCAGGAGCGCACCATCTTGCTCGACGGCTTCTCGAAAACCTACGCCATGACCGGATGGCGCATGGGCTATGGCGTGATGCGTCCTGACCTAGCGGCGCACATGACACGTCTGATGACCAACTCCAACTCCTGCACAGCAAGTTTCACGCAGGTGGCGGGAATCGAAGCGATCCGCGGCGATCAGAGTTCCGTGGATCACATGCGCGATGAATTCCAGCGCCGCCGCGATGTCTTCGTAGCTGGTCTGAACAAGATCAACGGCTTCTCTTGCCGCATGCCCAAAGGCGCGTTCTACGTGTTCCCCAACATCACGAAAACGGGATGGAAGTCGAAGCCGCTGGCCGATGCTCTGCTGGAACAAGCGGGAGTGGCCGCGCTCTCAGGTACCGCGTTCGGCGAGTTCGGAGAAGGATATTTGCGCTTCAGTGTGGCGAACTCGCTGGAGAACCTGCAGCAGGCGCTCGACCGCCTCGACCAGTGGACGAAGAAGAATCTCTAAGCAACGTTCACCAGTTCGCGGAGATTTTTCATGCCGGTGAAGAAGCGCAGGGAAGTCAACAATGCCCAAGCCCAGCCGTCCCGCACATGCTTGGCTATGGCTTGCCCGAGGGCAACAAGGGCCTGCTGCCCTGGAGTTGGGCGGAGCAGCGCCTCAGGAAATCGCACAACTACTGGATCACCACGGTCAAGCCGGGCGGGTATCCTGTTCGATGGTGGTCTGGGGTCTGTGGCAGGACGGACGGCTGCTGTTCAGCACCGGCAGCGAGTCGCGGAAGGCGCGCAACCTGGCGCACAACCCAAACTGCGTAGCCTGCACCGAGCGCGCGAATGAAGCCGTGACCGTCGAGGGAGTTGCGGAAATCGCCCACGTCGCGGCGCGCCGCAAATCTCTTGCAGCAGCCTGTCAGTTGGCCTTGTCTAGCGGCAGAGTGAACGAGAATACCGAACCGCTGCCCAACTGGCTGACGACGCCGATCGTTCCGCCGTGAGCCTCTACGATCACTTTCGCGATCGCCAGCCCCATGCCGGTTCCGGGCGCCGAATAACGCTGGTGTTGACCGCGATAGAATTTCTCGAAGATCAGCGACTGCTCGAACGAATCGATGCCGGGACCGCGGTCGGCGACGCTGGTCACCAGGCGTTCGCCCTTCACCTCGCTAGTCACTTTGATCGGGACTCCGGGATCGGAATACTTGCCCGCGTTTTCCAGCAGGTGCATCAACACTTCGCTGATGCGCTGCACATCCATGCGCACTCGAGGTAGGGTCGCGGAGGCTACGACCTCCACTGGATGATTTTCGAGCGAGGCCTTAGCGTCCTGCAGGGCCAGTTCGAGCGCCTCCACGATCGGATGCGGCTGCAAGTCGAGTTTGAACATGCCCGAATCCAGTTGCGCCATCTCCGCGGCCTCGCCCACCAGACGGTTCAACCGGTCGGTCTCTTCGTCAATAACGGTCAGCAATTCCCGTCTCCCTTGGTCGTCGAGACTGGCGCCCGATAATAACGTCGTAATGCTGGCCTTGATGGAGGTCAGGGGTGTACGGAACTCGTGCGTCACCGAATCGAGCAGGGCAGATCGCAGCCGCTCGTGTTCCTGCTCCGCACGATTCTTGCTGAGAGCTTCCAGAGCGCGGGCGCGTTCGATTGCCAGACCCGCCAGGCTTCCCAGCGCATCTAGCGTTTCTCTCGAAAGCGAATCTCCGGTGACGCTTAAGGCTCCGACCGTGCGCATTCCGAGACGTAGAGGTACATACGACACGCCTGCCTGCGTGATAGGCTCACCGCGCAAGAGAGTGGAGCGCAGGACACTTTCTTCGAATTTGACATCGAGCGACGAACGATAGACCGTGGCGTGGTCCGCCGCCATGACGGCGACGCTGCCCACTGAAAACGTTTCTTGCACATAGAGCGGAAGAGCGTTCAATAGTTCGAGAACGTTCTCCGAAGCCAGCAACCGCTGGCTGAGGGCGAAAAGCCGCTCCACTTCGCGGCGGCGTTGTTTCGCTCCTTCCGCCTCGCGACGGGCGCGCTCCGCCAGGTTGCTGGCCACGAGCGCCGTCAGCAGGAAGGCGAACAATGCGACCCAATTCTGAGGATCGGCAATTGTGAACGTTCCGATCGGAGGCAGGAAAAAAAAATTGAAGGCTGCAGTGGCGCCCAGCGCCATCAACACTGCGTAGCGCAATCCCCAGTAGGCCGAGGTTAGCAGCACCATCACCAGGAACATCAACGCGACGGTCGTGTGATTGACGTGCAGCCTGAAATCGACGGCCGTGATCAGACCGATTGCCGCGACGACAAGTGCATACCGTACCGCTTGCGTCTGAGCGCCGGTCTTCACTCCCGCATTGTACGATGGACGTGACAATTTCGAGGCTGCGAAAGACAATGGCTGCGATGACCAAGACACCCGAGGAGTGGCTGGATGAAGTTTCGCCGGAAAAGCCGCGTGGTATCTTCAAGCTCTTCCTCGGCTACGCGCCAGGCGTGGGCAAGACCTACAACATGCTGAGCGAGGCGATCCGCCGTGCTAGTCGCGGAGAAGATGTTGCCGTCGGCGTGGTAGAGAGTCACGGTCGCAAGGCTACCGCAGACCTTGCCGCTAAACTGGACCGCATTCCTCCTCGTAAACTCGAGTACAAGGGCACAACGTTTGAGGAGATGGACGTGGACGCCATCCTGGCGCGCAAACCGGCGGTCGTGGTGGTCGATGAGTTGGCCCACACCAATATTGAGGGCAGCAAGCACGCCAAGCGGTACGAGGACGTCATGGAGCTGCTGGACTCGAAGATCGACGTGCTCTGTACCATGAACGTGCAGCACGTCGAGAGCATGGGGCCGACCATCCAGCAAATCACGGGCGTGCAGGTTCGAGAGACGGTGCCCGATTGGGTGATGCAGCGCGTGGACGAAATCGTCCTTGCCGACCTCACACCTCAGGCCCTGCAAAAACGCATGCAGCGCGGCGACATTTATCCCGTAGACCGCGCCCAGCGCGCTCTCTCGCATTTCTTCCGGCCCGGCAACCTGATCGCGTTGCGCGAGCTGGCGCTGCGGCAGGTCACGGGAGTCGTCGACCGCAGTCTCGACGCGTTTCTGGAAAAGGATGGAACGCAGCCGGCGCATACCGTGCGCGAGCGCATCGGCGTCTGTGTCAGTTCGAATCCCGCAGCTCAGTATCTAATCGCCCGCGGTTCACGCATGGCGGAGGCCATGGGCGGCGAGTTCTACGTCTTCTACGTCGATGTCGGCCGGGATACGCGTCCCGAGGATCAGAAGACGCTGGCTGAGAATATTCGCTTCGCGGAGAATCTCGGTGCTCGGGTGGTGCGCGGTTCCGGCAGTAGCATCGCCGATGGAATCGCCCAACTGGTGCGCGAGCATCACATTACGCAAGTGATTTTCGGCCGGTCCGCGCGCACCGGGTGGCAGCGGTATCTCTATCTGTCGGCCATCCAGCGGTTTCTGCGCGATTCGCCTTCCGTCGATGTGCACATCGTCACCCAGGAGGCGCGCTGATGGCGGACCGGCCACACATTCTCGTGGTGGATGACGAACCGCAAATCACGCGCGTGCTGCGCACCAGTCTTTCCGCACAGGGTTACGACATCCGCATTGCCAATAGCGGCGAAATGGCGCTGGAGATCATGAAGGACTGGTCGCCCAATCTGATCATCACGGATCTCTCGATGCCTTCGATCGACGGCATCCAGCTTTGTCGCAGGGTTCGGGCCGTGTCACAGGTGCCCATTCTCGTTCTCTCGGTTCGCGACAAGGAGCAACAGAAAGTGGAAGCCCTCGACGCCGGGGCCGATGACTACGTCACCAAGCCGTTCGGCATGAATGAACTGCTGGCGCGGGTGCGGGCCAATCTGCGCCGTGTCCCTGCAGAGAGCGAAGCGGACGCTGTGATCGAGATCGGTGATTTTCGCATTGACACCGCCGCCCACAAGGTCACCGTCCGCCGCGGCGAAGTGCGCCTCACTCCGAAAGAATTCGATCTGCTCGTGTTTCTGGCACGTCGGCCCGGCAAGGTCGTGAACCACCGCACTCTGTTGGGCGCAATCTGGGGCGGACAAAGCACCGAGCAGGTGGAGTATCTCCGCGTGTTCGTTGGCCAGTTGCGCAAGAAACTGGAACCGGACGCATCGTCACCGCGCTACATCGTCACCGAACCTTGGGTTGGATACCGGTTTGAACCCGGGGAGTAAGCCGTTCGACACCGCCCAAGCCAACAAGCTTCCAGTCTTTTTACGAACATTCTACGAACCATTTATTCAATCTTTACGCCTTTCGTCATCAAATCTCTCGAGTGCGGAAGGGACGAAAGCAGTCCTGCCCTCGAATGAAAAACATGCTTCTACTGCTATTGGGACTTTTGATCAGACTGCGCAAAAGGGAAGGCACAACCATCGGTCGTCCGAAGTCCAGTCTGGCAGCCGCGCAGTTCACCGAACCACAGAAAGGGTAGCAATTTATGTCGACGATTCAGGATGTCTCCGCAGAACAATTGGCGAAGGTTTTCCATCACTATCGGGAAGCTTTGGCGCATAACGGCGAGTGTCATGGCAGCGAGGAAGAAACCTCTTCCTGGGATCGCGCTCCCCAGAACGAGCGTAAATTGATGGTGGCCGCAGCGCGTTTGGCGCTCCTGGAATTGGCGACCGCACCCGCGGAAGCCACACCGAGCCGCAAGTATTATGCCAAGCCGGGCGAAGCGGACTGGGGCTGCTGAACCATTGTCAGCGCGGGGATTGGAGTCTCCGGAATAACGCTCCCCGCTTTCCTTACGAATTCTTTATGAACTCTTGATCCCGATCTTACGCGCGGAGTTGTCCAATGGCGTGGAGAAGGTTTCCAGTGACAGGTGTGCCGGCGGTGTTATGAGAATTGCACTGGCAATGCTGTGTAGCGGCGCGGTGACATTTCTACTGCGCGTCCTGGTAGCTCTGGTCAAAGAGGCAAAGAGTAGGCCCGGCAGCACCGTGATTCACTTTGCGAAATTCAGACCGTCCCGGCGGCGAGGACAGCTCGTAAAAATGAATATTGAAGTTCAGAAACGAAACGTTCCAACGCGAAGTAGCGAGCGGATGGCCCTCTGACCTCAGCATAGCGGCATTACGAAATTAGCCGAGGAGATTTCCCATGCAGGACGTGTTATGGATCGCTGTCACAATCGTATTCTTCGCCTTGTCGGTTGCATACGTGCGTTTCTGCGATCGGATGAAGTAGGAGGAAGTCATGGACGTACAGTCTCTCATCATGCTCATCATCAGTGCGCTGGTGACGGTGTACCTGTTCTACGCGCTTTTAAGTCCGGAGAAGTTCTGAACGGAAATATCTGAAATGACTATCAATGGCTGGCTGCAGATTTTCATATTCCTGGGACTGATCTTCGCGGTCACGAAACCCCTCGGCGTCTTCATGACGCGCGTGTTCGCCCGGGAGCGCACCTTCCTCGATCCGGTGCTGCGGCCCATCGAGCGCCTGCTCTATCGCGTTACCGGCGTGGATGAATCGCACGAGATGCGCTGGACGGAGTACGCGACCACCATGCTGGTGTTCAGCGCGGTGTCGATGCTCGTCCTCTATCTCATCCAGCGCATACAAGGTGTGCTGCCGTTCAATCCACAGCATCTCGGGGCAGTGACCCCGGAGCACCTGGCTTTCAATACCGCCGCGTCGTTCACCACCAACACCAACTGGCAGGCCTATTCGGGCGAGACGACCATGAGCTACTTCACGCAAATGGCTGGCCTCGCGTTTCACAATTTTGCGTCGGCGGCGACCGGCATCGTGCTGGCAATCGCCTTCATTCGCGGGATTGCTCGCCGGCAGATGAATACCCTGGGAAATTTCTGGGTCGACTTCGTGCGCTGCTGCTTGTGGGTTCTTCTGCCGTTTTGCATTGTGGGATCGCTGTTCCTGGTCTCGCAAGGCGTGGTGCAGAACCTGAAGCCCTACGACACGGTGAAACTGGTCGAACCGCAGCAGGTGCAACGGGTGGGTGCTGACGGCAAACCCGTGGTGGATGCCAGCGGCAAACCGGTCATGGACACGGTCACCACGCAGACCATCGCGCAAGGCCCCGTAGCTTCTCAGGAAATCATCAAAGAATACGGCACGAACGGGGGCGGATTCTTTAACGCGAATAGCGCGCACCCGTTCGAGAATCCGACGCCGCTGACGAATCTGTTCGAAATGTTTTGCATCTTCGCCATCGGTGCCGGCCTGACCTACACGCTCGGGCGTATGACGGGATCTCCCGCGCACGGATGGGCGGTCTGGTCGGCGATGGCAATCTTGTTTCTCGCAGGCGTGACTGTTGCCTATTGGGCGGAGGCGCAAGGCAATCCGCTCTACCCCTCCACTGTCGCGCAGCATACTTCAAACTCGGAGCCGGGCGGCAACATGGAGGGCAAAGAAGTTCGCTTCGGCATTGCCAACTCGGCACTGTTTGCCACGGTGACGACCGACGCCAGTTGCGGCGCCATCAACGGCTGGCATGATTCCTTCACACCGCTGGGCGGCATGGTTCCCCTCGTGAACATCATGCTGAGCGAAGTGATCTTTGGCGGCGTCGGATCGGGGATGTACGGCATTTTGGTCTATATCGTGCTTGCCGTGTTCATTGCGGGACTCATGGTGGGCCGCACGCCGGAATATCTGGGCAAGAAGATCGAAGCCTACGACGTCAAGATGGCGATGCTCGTCTCGCTGGTTTTCCCGCTGATCATTCTTACGCTGACCGGAATCTCGGTGGTCAAGGGCTTCGGGACCGCAGGTATCACGAATCCCGGTCCCCACGGCCTCAGCCAGATTCTGTACGCCTTCACATCGTCCGCGGGCAACAACGGCTCCGCCTTCGGGGGACTCACGGTCAACACGCTCTGGTATGACACGGCCACGGGAATCACCACGCTGGTGGGCCGCTTTTTCATGATGATTCCAATGCTGGCCATTGCCGGCAACCTCGCACAGAAGAAATACGTGCCACCGTCGCTGGGCACATTTCCGGTTACGACGCCGCTGTTCACGCTGCTGTTGATCAGCGTGATCTTGATTCTGGGCGCACTGACGTTCTTCCCGGCTCTGAGCCTGGGGCCGATTCTCGAGCACCTTCTCATGCACGTTGGAAAGACTTTCTAGGAACCTATGGCAAGCCATCACAAATCAGTTTGGGATGTGAATCTTGTTCGCAGCGCCGCGTGGAGTTCGCTGCTCAAGCTAAACCCGCGCAATATGATGGGGAATCCCGTCATGTTCGTGGTCGAAATCGGCAGCGTGATCACGTCCGTGCTTTTGATTCTCCATCCGCACGAGGCCTTTCGCTTCAACCTTCAGATCACCTTGTGGTTATGGTTCACCGTTTTATTTGCCAACTTCGCCGAGGCCATGGCCGAAGGCCGCGGAAAAGCCCAGGCGGAAACGCTACGGCGGGCGCGGTCGGAAACCATCGCGAAGCGCATTATTTCAGGCGGCAGGATCGAAGAAATTCCAAGTGCGAAGCTGCGCGCCGGCGATCTGGTTTCCGTCTCTGCCGGTGAACTCATTCCCGGGGACGGAGAGATCGTCGAGGGCGTGGCATCGGTCAACGAATCTGCCATCACCGGCGAGTCCGCGCCTGTGATTCGTGAAGCTGGGGGCGACCGCTCTGCGGTCACCGGCGGAACTCGCGTCTTGAGCGATTACATAAAGGTCAAGATCACATCGAACCCCGGCGAGACTTTTCTAGACCGCATGATCGCTCTGGTGGAAGGGGCTGCGCGCCAGAAGACGCCCAACGAAATTGCTCTGAACATTTTGCTCGCGGGACTGACCATCATCTTCCTGCTGGCGGTGGTCACGCTGCAGCCCTTTGCGATCTATTCCGGATCGCCGCAGACTGTGTTCGTGCTGGTCTCACTGCTGGTGTGCCTCATTCCCACGACGATTGGCGGTCTGCTATCGGCCATCGGCATTGCGGGAATGGATCGTCTGGTCCAACATAACGTACTCGCGATGTCGGGACGGGCGGTGGAGGCTGCGGGTGACGTGAACACACTGCTGCTCGATAAGACCGGCACAATTACTTTCGGCAACCGCCAAGCCACGGAATTTCTGCCCGCTCCGGGAGTGACCGAAGCCGATATGGCGGATGCAGCGCAGCTCTCCTCGCTGGCTGATGAAACACCGGAGGGGCGATCTATCGTCGTGCTCGCCAAGGAGAAGTACAAACTGCGCGGACGCGATTTCGCCACCCACGAAGCAGAATTCATCCCCTTCACAGCGCAGACGCGCATGTCTGGGGTTAACCTAGATGGCCGGCAGATCCGCAAAGGCGCTGCCGACTCCATCGCGAATCATCTCGAACAGAACAATTCGTCCATGCCCCAGGAAGTGCGCGCCGCCGTCGAGCGAATCGCATCTTCTGGCGGCACACCTCTGGTGGTCTCGGAGAATCGGCGGGCCATGGGTGTGATTCATCTGAAGGACGTCGTCAAAGGCGGGATCCGCGACCGCTTCGCGCAACTGCGCGCCATGGGCATTCGCACCGTGATGATTACCGGCGACAATCCGCTCACCGCCGCTGCCATTGCGCGCGAAGCGGGGGTCGACGACTTTCTTGCGCAAGCTACGCCCGAAGATAAACTGAAGCTCATCCGCAGCGAGCAGGCCGGTGGCAAACTCGTGGCGATGACCGGCGACGGCACCAACGATGCTCCCGCGCTGGCGCAGGCCGACGTGGGCGTCGCTATGAACACGGGCACGCAAGCCGCCAAAGAAGCTGGGAACATGGTCGATCTCGACTCCAATCCCACCAAGCTCATCGAGGTCGTGGAAATCGGCAAGCAGTTGCTGATGACGCGGGGTGCCCTCACCACGTTCTCGATCGCCAACGACGTGGCCAAGTATTTCGCGATCATTCCCGCGATGTTTGCCGTCACTTTTCCGGTGCTCAACGCGCTGAACATCATGCATCTCAAGACGCCGGAGTCGGCGGTGCTGTCGGCGGTGATCTTCAACGCGCTGATCATCATCGCGCTCATCCCGTTGGCGCTGCGGGGCGTGAAATACCGCGCCATGAATGCCGAGGCATTGCTGCGCCGCAACCTCTTTATCTACGGAGTGGGCGGATTGATCGCGCCCTTCGTGGGCATCAAGATCATCGACATGCTCATCACGGCAGCTCACCTGGCCTGAGGACTCTTATGAAAAAACACCTCATCACCGCCTTCCTGATGACGATCGCCACCACGATTCTTCTGGGAGTGCTCTATCCACTCCTGATTACCGCCTTGGCGCAGGTTCTGTTCAAAGACAAGGCCAATGGCCAGATCCGTTATCGAAACGGAGAAGCCATTGGTTCGCGCATCATTGGCCAGCCTTTCACCTTCGCGAAATATTTCCACTCGCGTCCCTCTGCGGCCGGCAATGGATACGACGCCGCCAACTCCGGAGGCACGAACTATGCTCCCACCAACCAGAAATTAATTGACCGCGTTCGTTCTGATGCCAGCGCGTTGCATCAAGAGAATTCCGCTCAACTTATCCCAGTGGATCTCATCACGACCTCCGCGTCGGGCCTGGATCCCGAAATTTCCCCCGCCGCCGCGGAGTTTCAGATCCCGCGTATCGCTCGGGAGCGAGCTCTATCCGAATCGGCCCTGCGGGATCTGGTCCAGAAGCACACCTGCCAGAGAGATTTCGGTCTCTTCGGCGAACCCCGAGTGAATGTTCTGGAACTGAACTTGGCTCTGGACGACTTCTCCGCCTTCGGCGTCTCGCATCCCAAGAGGTAGGCCCGACGCGATAATTTCCGTTGATCGACAAAAATCAGCCCGCGCGAAGCACAATTACATTAGACTGGCGTTCACGAGGATTGCACTTCTCAGTCGAAGGAGAATCCAGTGGGCAATGATATTCGCCTTCAAGACCAAGCAGTTTTTGCGGCGGCAGCTTTACAGATTGGCGTTTACATCCTGGTGCGCGGAACCAACGAAGCGTCGCTGAAGTACATTCCCGATCCGCTTTGTATTCCTAAACCCATCGATTGCAAAGCCAAAACCGCTGACAAGGGAGCTCTGGCAGGCCTGGTAGTTGACCCCCGCGTAAATGCCGAAGCCTTTTCGGAGAAAAGGCTTGCGAAGGCGAAGGAATGGATTAGTTCATTACCGGCCAGGTATACGGTCGAGAAAGCGGATACCGAGTTCTGCGGTTGCGTAAAACTTGCCGGGAAGTGCATTCATGGCGACTACGATCTGAAGGCGATCGTACTGCCGGGGCAGGAATTTCGCGTCTTGTCGTTAGTGACGGAGTCGCTCGGGCAAGATGCCCGTCGTGGGCCGAAATTCTATGAAGTCCAGAGATTCGTGAATAACGCCATCGGAAAACCCATGGTCCAGCATGGAGCCGAGGATGAATACCTCGATCACAGTGCAGACCTGGATGAAAACATATTCGTTTTCTTCCCTGAGGAAAAAGAGCCCAAGGTTCTGCACGGACCGGCGGAAACAAAAGCGTGGTACGCCAAAGAGCTCCAGGGGCGAACTCCGCTCATTCACGATGCGGCCCCCACAGGCACCCCACCTGCCGAAGCATCTCCCATCCGAGGCGTGATTAGCAACGGGAAGTTCCGCCCCGTGGACGTTTCACAAATCAGGAGACCGTCTTAATTGGTCGCAGTGGAAAGGCACCGCTACCAGAGGTTGTCGTTGCAGACTGATGTGAGATACTGAGGTTGAAACGGCCCCGTAGCTCAGATGGATAGAGCAGCGGTTTCCTAAACCGAAGGTCGGCAGTTCGACTCTGCCCGGGGCTACCATCTGATTTGTTCGGATTCCAGCCGGCTTATCCAGGAGGAGGTGTCCGTCTTGGAAAGCTAAGAGGCTGCGGTCCCATCTCCGCTTCCTCGGACCGGTGGCTTTCTAGCGACAATTTTCGCAGTGACAACCTCTCGCGATGCGCCAGCACCAGGCCCACAGGCACGACCGACGCAAACGTCACCAGCCAAAGCAGGATCCCGCAACTAGCCGCCATCTCCGGAGGTACATCAAACACGGCCGACAGCGTCGCGATGGTGGCCATCTGCGAGCCGCCGCCTACCGCCGGCAACTGAAGCATCGAGCCGGCCATGCTCGCGCCCATCAGAATCAGGAGCTGTGAGACTGGGATCTCCAGCGCATCCACGCCATACGAATGTGTCACTTCCTTGTACGCCAGCGCCGTCACATACCAAACGACCAGGGACAGAAGCGCCAGCCACAACAGGGACCAGGGTCCATGAATGGTATTCAGTCCAGTGCCGAACTCGCGCACTCTCTGCGCTAGCCGGTGTCCGATTCCGGAAGACAAATGAGAGAATCTCTTCTCGATCCAGAGCGCGATGGCTTCGCCGTTGCGGCTGATCATGACCGCGGCCGCCGCAGCCGCCGTAACTCCCACAACCAACACAAATCCAGCATCGCGCAACTGCCGGTAATATTCTGGATGGGGAATCGACTGCAGCGCGCTCGGCAAGAAAATCGCCAGCACGATCAACGCCGCAAATGCGCCCACGTCAAAAACCCGCTCTACGGCCCACACCGCCAATTGTGAAGAAAAGGAAAGATCCGCGCGCCGGGCGACTAGATAGGGACGGATAAATTCGCCTGCCCGCCCAAGAAGTGCCAGGCCGGTAAAGCCGATCATCATGGGCGCCACCAGCTGGATCGTTCTCACCTGCGGTCGTACCGGCTTCAGGAAAAGTTTCCAGCGCAACGCGCGCAGCACATACGCCGAGTAGACCAGCACGATTGCATGCACGACATGAATCTTTTTTATGCGATGGATCTGGCTCCAGAACGTTCCCCAGTCGAAGCTTCGCCAGTGCCGGTATTGCAGGTAAACCAGAACGGCCAGGATCAGGAACACGACCACACTGGCCAGAATGCGCTTCTTATCCATGTAAGGGAAAAACTCCGCGCCGCGGCCCTGGCAACGCGAAGCGGGAAACGGCAGTTCCAAGGTAAATGACCCAGCCAAAGGGGTCAAACGATGAGCGATGAGGATGAAGATGGAGATGGAGAAAGCGACGTGGCAAGCAGTTCCTACTCGCTGGGTTGCGCCGTGCTTACCTTCGCCTGAACAAGACTCGAACTTCGCGCCTTGCCTGCGGCAGTCGAAGTCTTCGCGCCCGTCCGCTTGGGGACCTTGGATTTCGGAACAGAAGTTGCAACATCTCTTTGCTGCGCCACCTTCTTCTTATTGAAATCTCTCACCACACGCGCCACATAGGCCCGCGTCTCGTAATAAGGAGGCACGCCGTTAAACTGCTCGACCCGCTGCGGCCCCGCATTGTAGGCCGCCAGAGCCTTCACCAGATCAAAGTTGTAGCGCTCCAGCAGTTCCCGCAAATATTTCGTTCCGCCCTCTACATTCGCCTGGGGATCGAACGCATTGGGAACGCCCAATTGGGAAGCCGTCCCTGGCATTAACTGCATCAACCCTTGCGCACCTTTCGGAGACACAGCGCGCGCATTGAATCCGCTCTCCGCCTTGATCACGCTATTCACCAGGTCAGGATCCAGCCGATACCGTCCGCTCGCCGAAGTGACCACTTCACTCAGATTCAGCGTGGGCGGCGAATTCGGTGTGTTCCTCGCGAAGGGCGAAGAACGTGAAGTGGGTTTCTCGCTCGTAGCCGGAAGCCGAGAGCCGGAAGCCGGCAAATCCGGAGCTGCCTCAAAATGTTCAATCTCTGCCGTGGGGACATCCACGAAGCGCGATCCATCCGCGCTGATATATAACCGCGTAACGTCGCCGACGACTTCGCGCCGTTCATGCCGAATCGAAAATCCGTTGCGCAGCACCGCAACTTCCGCAGCAAAACAGGGAAGCGTAGCCACAGCCAACGTCACCAGGACGCCAAGACGTAGCCGAAATGAAATCAGAACTCGCATTTTCTAACGACCAACCTCTAACGGCCAACGACCAGCGCAGGCGCACCAAGTACCAAATCTACCGCTGCCGCAATGCCACACGCATCGTTTCCGCGAGTCACGGTCCAGCCACGGCCGCGCAACTCCTCGCAGGCATTCCCCATGATAACCGGATGCCCGGCAAACTCAAGCATTTCGACGTCGTTGTGGTTGTCACCGATGGCCATGACCTCTTCCCGGCGATAACCACGATGGGCTGCCCAGCGCTGTAGCGCATGTCCCTTCGAACAACCCGCATTCAGCACGTCGATCATAGACAAGTCCCGCGCTGGATACTCCGTGCGGAGCACCGTCACGGCAGCATTCATTCCTGCGCCTTCGAGCGCCTGTAGAGCCTCGCTCATCCGCGCCATAGTGCCGCAAAACATGGCCTGCACTGGATCGCTCACCAGCGCGTCTTCGATCGGCACCACGAACTCGATGTACTCCATATTCTTCTCCAGCCATCGCCGGATGCTTGGTCCCAGCTCGTCGAGTCGTTCAAGCACAATCGCGCCCTTGGTTTCTTTATCGAACGTCAGAACGGTATGGCCGCGGAATTCTTGCATCGCGCCGCAAAGTTTGCGGCAGGTTTCCGCGGGCATCAGGTCGCGATGAAACGTCTCTCCAGACAACGAGCGCGTCACCGCTCCGTTCGAGCTGATCAGCCACAAATCAAAGCCAAGCTGCTGGGCGATGGGCAAGGCAAAGGTATGCCTTCGTCCAGTTACGAGCACAATTTCGATGCCCGCGGCGTGCGCGCGGCGCATGGCCATCAGGTCGCCTTCAGAAATCTGAAATTGTGGATTGAGCAGCGTGCCGTCGATGTCCGTCGCCAGCAGTCGGATGGGAGGCTTGAAAATCGTCACCATCTGCAATTTTAGCATCTGGCTTTGGACGCAGAGTGGATCTCATGCGGCCGGAAGGCGCGCCAGGAGCGAGCTGGCTTTGCGGAACCAGGGACGTTCCCGGCGCCGAAGATATACGGGCATGGTCGGCTTTTTGTCGAGAATCTTGCGCGCCCATTCGCGAGCTTCGGCAGGGCGGCCTTGCGACTGCAGGAACAGCGCGTAGTGATAATAGGTTTCGGAGATGGTGGAAATCCGCGTCGCCTCGCGAAACATCGCATCCGCTTTCTCGGACTGCCCGGTCTGCGCGTAAGCCCAAGCCAGCAGCCCTTTGGCGCGGTGGAAGTCGTAATCGGGATCGGATTTGACGGCGCACTCGAGGTCGAGGACCGCGGCAGGGAAGTCTCCGAGTTCGACCTCCGCGATGCCGCGGCGGTAGAACGGATCGGCGTGGTCAGCGCGGGACGAAATGGCTTTGTCGTAACAGGCGCGGGCGCGCGCGAAGTTACCGTCATCGAGGTACAACAAGCCAAGCTCTTCGTAGTTTCCCGCGGATGGATTATCTAGGATAATCCGCTCGAGTTCCTGAATCCGCCTGCGGCGTGGGAACACCTGAAACGAACCGCGCAGCAGGCTCGCGTCCGGGATGACTTCCACGAGGATATAGACGAGAGCTCCCACCCAATGAAACAGGATGACCCAGATCCAAAAGAAGTTCGGTCGCCGGCGGATGAAGTGGACGATGGCCACAACCCTCAGAAGGATGGACCACCACGAAAAAGCGAAGAAGAGAAAGGATCCCATGTGCGAAATCGCACTATAGCATGCAGGGCGCGCTCGCCTCCTACTTTGGCACTGCGTGATGGTCGTAGCTGATCACGCGCGTAATCTTCCATGCGCCGTCTTTGTACTGCCAGAGGTGGATGAACTTGCCTTCGCCGACCTGCTCGGTGTCTTCATGGCCGGGGTGGTGGAAGCGGTGATCGCCCACATCGAGAGCGCCGTAACCTTTCATGTAGTAGGCCTTCAGTGATCCGGGGACGAGTTCGCGGGTGACCCGGCCGCAGATGTTTTTCTTGACGGGGTCGGTCAAGGCCGCTTTGCCAAGGGTCACGCGCCCTGGTCGTGATAGAACTCGACATCGTCCACAAAGAATGAAGCGAACTTGTCGAGGTCGCAGCGGTTGTAGGAATCGAACAGCGCGGCATCGAGAGCGGTGACGGCGCGGTCGAGTTCCTCCTGCGACTGGATTTTATCCAGTGGGGGAACGGTTTGTGCACTGGACGGGCAGACAAAAAACAGGAGCAGAGATAAGAGCAACAGGATCGCTGACAGAGGCAGACGTTCTTTCATGGGATCTCGCTTGTGGTAAGGATGGGCGGTGCAATGGAGGAGTACGGGAGGGATCGACCGAATGTTCCATGAACTCCCAGGGTGCCCCATCCTAACGTCGCGCTTTTTGCGACGTTAGGGTGGGGATGTTGATTTTCGATCCGCCAAAGAAAATCCCCACCCAAGCGAAGCTTGGACGGGGCACCCTCAAGGATCGATGTGATGGTGATGGCTGGGTACCCGCCAGCTCGTCGGATCATTCAATTTCTTGGACTTGGAAATCCACCAAGTAATGTTGCACCAGACGGTCAGGGGTAAGGTGCGACCTGTTCAGAAGCTCTTCGCAATAGTGCCCAAGCTCACGATCCGGGTGTCCTGAGTCACAAAGGGCTGTGACCAACCGGCGCGTGTCCGATACGAGCTCATTAAGTTTCGTCAGGGTCATGGCTTTGGTGTTGGTTGGTATGGACCTCCTCGTGGCTGTGACGTTCGGGTGCACCGACACTCGGATGCCCGTCAGGCCCTCGTAGCTGCCCTTGAACCAGTTTTCCGCTACTAAGAGCTGACCATGCTGGCTCTTCGTGAGGGCGTTCTCCTGGTTTTTGCGACTCTTGGCTTCGATGATCAAGGCCAGGCTGCGCGATATGATCCACAGCACGTCTGGCCCGGCCCCGTATGTTTTTTCCGGTCGGCTTGACTCGAACCCAAGGATTGCGCCAAGCTCGCATAACGCTGACTCGAACTGGTCGGAGCTCGACTCCGGAACCAAGAGAGCAACAGTATTCTCGAACTCGGCCATGTAGCTTCGCCTGAATCGAAACGGCGCAATGCGACTGACTATTGACTGGGCCTGAGCCCCCGGGAGCACAACATCCACCGGCGCAGAGCCGGCCAATGGCCGAAGCAGATTCCTGTTTTGTGCGAATGCCCGCTGCTGCAGTTCCTAGACAGTTCATCCCTGCCCCAGTCGAGGGCGATCCTCGCTGCGTACTGCAGAAGCCACCCGCGTTCCGGTTTGTCAGTCGTTGCCAGTTCCGCTTTCTTCGTGAGCTTACCGATTGCTTTTTCGTGATAACCGTCGCGCCAGAGCTGGAGAGCATGTCTCTCGGCGGATGCGCCCTCTATCGCGTCCTTTTCGACCACGACTCTTACAGTCAGGTCCGCGAGGGTCTCGGCGTGATACTCCACCCAGTCCTTCTCGCGCTTGAAACACCGATTGATCGTTTGAACGAACTCTTTGGACTGAGAAATGTTCTTGCTGATTTCCAAGCCCATCTCAAGCTGTGAGTGTGTGCTGGTTGTCAAAAACTTAAGGTTAGCGTCCTTTCCGAGCCATGCTACAAGGTCCTTGCCGGTAATTATGACGACGCAGTAGTCTCCTGGGCCACGCGCAGCACGCCCCATGCCTTGCTCCAGTTTTTGCGCGACCGCTCGGTTAAGGGATGCGGCGCCGGCAAAAGAATTTGCCCGGTGACTCTCGTATTCGGCCGCAGCGCGTGGCAGACCGTTGAGGATGAGAAGTCGGCACGAATTGTCGGGCAAGTCGATTCCGTCATACCGGTTGGCGAAGACAATTGGACCTTGAGACGCGCCGCTAAGCAACTCCTTTACTTTAGCTTCAACCGCCTGAGGCGAGTCGGCGTGCTCCGCGACAGCCTCCCAGTTTTTCGCCGCATATCCCGAGGGGACGAGCACTACTGTGCTCCATCCTGCCTTTGCCGCGTTCTGAGCTATCCCCTTTACCGTTGAGAGCACGTCGCTCAGTTTAAAGCTCATCAGCTCAGGGACTAGAATCATCCTTTCACTAACGCCGGCCAGTGACTTCGAACTTAGCGGACTGAGGAGGGATTCGGAGCTGGCATCGAAGGCACGAATAATCTCACTATCGTCGGGAATAGTTGCGGACATGAATATTCGCCGTCCGCATTCGGAGAACGACGGGATCAGATCGACGAAAGGGAGAATGGGGGTGACAATGACTGCGTCTTTCGTGATGAGGCAATGGCAATGTTTGAGGTTGTCGCGCACGAGGGGCCATTGCAATTCATACTTGTCCTTCGCATTATCGCGGAGAAAAGCTTGTACTACATCTAACTTGCTCTGCAAGGACCAGTACGGTACTTCGAGGACCGAATAATCGCCTCCGCCCACAACGTCGTCGAAGGTTCCCAGCTGTCCTAGCTCCTTGAAGGAATAGCGGAACATCGTTGCCAAGGTCTCATAAGCTTCGTCCGCTTCCCCTGTCCTGTCGTTACGCTTCACACGTATTGTGAAGCTATCCCGCAGTACGCCGGAGCCAACGTGAGCATCGTCGACGATCAATCCGCCGAGCTTCAGAATGTCTCGGCCACGAACACCGAATCTGCTCATGCCGTTGAAAAGCGCGTTGTAGTTCGTGATCAGCACACTCTTGCCGTTGAGGAAGGCCTCCGGAAAGGGTTTCTCATACGGCACTGCCGGGATGCTGTATTCCGCAGCTTTGGCAAGTGTCTGGCCTACGAGCTGATTATTGGGGCATATGAAGACCACCGGTTCGGATGTCTCGTTCACGATGGATTGGGCAATCAGCAGTCCGACCAAAGTCTTGCCGCCGCCTGTATGTAGCTTTAGGACGTGATCTTTGCGCTCGCGGGCGGCAAACCAGGCCTGAAGCACCTCCGCCTGGCTCGTGTAAAGGTCCTTTATTCGCGCACTTCTGGGCAGCCGCCTAAATATCTCGATTGGGTCAATCGGGGCCGGTTGCTTTTTCGACTCCCGCAGTTTCTTAAAATCGACGGCCATCCTGTTCTCCTTGCCGGGAACGAGGGTTCGTTCCAGTCGGGCGTGCTGAGGTTCATATTACTCGCTACTCGAATGACAAGCCGGCGAAGTGACAACGCGTTCCAAAAACCGAAGACGGGAGGACGGGGCCTCGGCGACGAAAAAAAGCCCCGCTCTTGCGAGCGGGGCTTTGTCGGACAGGAGTGTCCGACTCACATCGATCTAGCTAGAAGCTAAGAGCTAGTAGCTAGAAGCTGTTTTAGTACATGTCGCCCATACCGCCGCCGCCGTGGCCGCCGCCGGCGGGAGCTTCCTTCTTTTCAGGAATCTCCGCGACCAGGGCTTCGGTGGTGAGCATCAGGCTGGCGATGGAGCCGGCGTTCTGCAGGGCGGTGCGCACGACCTTCGTCGGGTCGAGCACCCCGGCCTTGACCAGGTCCTCGTACTCATTGCTGAAGGCGTTGAAGCCGTAATTGTTTTCCTTGGACTCGAGCACCTTGCCCAGGATCACTGCACCTTCTTCGCCGGCGTTCTCGACGATCTGGCGCAGGGGTTCGGTGATGGCGCGCTTCACGATGTTGATGCCGATCTGCTCATCGCCGTCGGCCTTCAACTTGTCGAGCACGCTGGCGCAACGGGCCAGAGCTACTCCGCCGCCGGGGACAATGCCCTCTTCCACGGCCGCGCGGGTGGCGTGCATCGCGTCTTCCACACGGGCTTTCTTTTCCTTCATTTCGGTTTCGGTTGCGGCGCCGACTTTGATGACGGCTACGCCACCGACCAGCTTCGCCAACCGCTCCTGCAGCTTCTCGCGGTCGTAGTCGCTGGTGGTCTTGTCGATCTGGCTGCGAATTTCTTTTACGCGGCCTTCGATTTCAGCGTGCTTGCCCTTGCCTTCGACCACCGTGGTGTTGTCCTTGTCGATGGTGATCTTCTTGGCCTGGCCGAGGTCGCTGATCTGCACGTTCTCGAGCTTAATGCCGAGATCTTCGGTGATGGCCTTGCCGCCGGTCAGGATAGCGATATCCTGCAGCATCGCCTTGCGGCGATCGCCGAAGCCTGGAGCCTTGACGGCCGCGACTTGCAGCGTGCCACGCAGCTTGTTGACGACGAGAGTGGCGAGCGCTTCGCCTTCCACGTCTTCCGCGATGATGAGCAGCGGCTTGCCGCTCTTGGCGATCTGCTCGAGCAGCGGGAGCAGGTCTTTCATCGAGCTGATCTTCTTTTCGTTGATCAGGATGTAGGCGTTCTCGATGGCAACTTCCATGCGCTCGGGATCGGTAACGAAGTACGGGGAGAGGTAGCCACGGTCGAATTGCATGCCTTCGACGACCTCGAGCTGGGTCTCCAGGGTCTTCGACTCTTCGACGGTGATGACGCCGTCTTTGCCGACTTTCTTCATGGCCTCGGCAATAATCTTGCCGATGGTCTCGTCATTGTTGGCTGAGATGGTGCCGACCTGGGCAATCATTTCGCCGGTGACGGGTTTCGACAGCTTGTCGAGTTCGCCATTGATGCGGTTGCCTTCCTTGTCGAGCTTGCCGGCGATGAGGGTGACGGCTTTCTCGATGCCGCGCTTCAGGGCCATGGGATTGGCGCCGGCGGCAACGGTCTTGACGCCTTCGCGGAAGATAGCCTGGGCGAGAACGGTGGCGGTGGTGGTGCCGTCGCCGGCGACGTCGGACGTCTTGCTGGCAACTTCGCGCACCATCTGGGCGCCCATGTTCTCAAGGCCGTCCCGAAGTTCGATTTCTTTTGCGACGGTGACGCCGTCTTTGGTGATGGTCGGCGAACCGAATTTCTTTTCGATGACTACATTGCGACCCTTGGGGCCGAGGGTGACCTTCACGGCATCGGCCAGAAGGTTGACGCCGCGGAGGATCGCCTGACGGGATTCTTCTCCGTGTACGATTTGTTTTGCCATTGCTTTTATCTCCTAATTATTTTCGTTTGCAGGATTGGCCTGCGGGGATTTCTTTGGGCTGTCCGCCATCAGCTTCTAGCATCTAGCTAAATCGGACGCTCAGCCGCGGGAGACGTAGCAAGCTACGTCTCTACGAGTGACTATTTCTTCGAGCCGGCGAGTTCTTTCTTGGCCGGGGTGCTGGCGCCGGTGAGGGTGCCGAGGACTTCTTCTTCTTTCATGATGATGAAGTCTTCGCCATCAATCTTGATCTCGGTGCCGGAGTACTTGCCGAACAGGATGCGGTCGCCCTCTTTGACGGCCAGGGGGAAGGTCTTGCCTTCGTCGTTGGTGCGGCCTTTGCCGGTGGAGATGACTTCGCCCTCCTGGGGCTTGTCTTTGGCCGAGTCGGGGATGATGATGCCGCCACGAGTGGTGGAAGCTTCCTCCACACGACGCACCAGAATGCGATCATGGAGTGGTGAAAATTTCGCCATGGTTTGTTGCTCCTTTCAAGTTTTTAGAAGGTTGTTCTGCTTCAGTTGATCTGCGTAAACCTATGATTTTGTTGGGTTAGTAACTGTTGTTAGCAGTTGCGACCAGCGAGTGCTAATTGTAGGGTGTGAGCAGGGAGTTGTCAAGAGGGGTGAATCGTTGGAGCTCTGCACCGCAGGCGTCATCCCGAGTCCGGCGCAATGCAGCCGGGCGAGGGATCTCGCGGTGGACAGCCGGGGAGGTTTATGGGTGTGCCCGCGAGATCCTTCACTTCGCCTGAGGAACGGCTCCGTTCAGGATGACTCCTACAGGATCGAGAACCGAGATTACAGTTCGGGCTGCGCGAGGCCTTTGGCAATCGCGTCATCGAGGAGTTGCTTCATCTTTCGGGAAGCCTCCTGGGCCAACTCCGCCTGCTGGCGGCCCAGTTCGCCTTGCTGCTCGCCGGCCTGGGGCTGCAGATCACCGATCTTGCTCTGCAGATCTCCGATCTCCGACTGGATATGGCCAACTTGCTCGCTCGTGGCGCCGGAACTGAGTTGTTTCAGCTCGGCTTTCAGCTTCTCCAGCTCTGCTGTCATGTCAGGAACGTTCACGCGGACCTTTTCCATTTTGGCGCCGAGTTCTTCCTGTTGCTTTCCGAGGGCTTCCTGCTGCTTGCCAAGCTCTTCCTGTTTCTTGCCGAGCTCTTCTTGAGGGGCCCAGAGCTTCTTGGCGCGGTCGATCGTGGCTTGATCGCGAATGACGTAGGACTTTTCGTCGCGCTGAAACCAGATGAAGTCGCCCGGAATGTTTCTCCGCAGCTTCTCGACATGCCGGGCATCTTCTGTCGAGCCCGACATAGTGAGGGAATCGGTCTTGCCGGAAACAATGACGAAGCGCTGTTCATCATCGAAGCCATAGTGATAAGAAAAGCCGCGGCCAGAGGAGGAGGTTGAAGTCCCGGACTGGCCACGCCACGCAAAGGGCGCCACCGGCGCCACCGGCGCGAGCGGGGCGACGGGAGCCACGGGGCCCACTGGCGCAACCGGTGCAACGACCGTCGTACCGATCCCCGGCGCGGGTGCGGGAGGCGCAGGTGGGGGAGTTGGCACGCCGGAAACTACTCCGCCGATAGGTCCGTTACTCGCGGGCGGAGCGATTGCCGGTTCCGGTTGCGTGTTTGGGTCGGGTGACGCAGCCGGCTCTGACGTCGCGGACGGCGCGGCGGTCGGGGCCGGCGATGGTGCCTGAGCTTGTGCGAGTTCCGTGTCCCGCGGACGCGCGGTAGCCGGGTGCACGGAGGCAGCGAGATAAACAGCCGGGACTGCCAGCGTCAGGACTACGGCGGCAAGAGATTTCTTCATACCCAGGGTGACGGCTCCTTCCCAGGAGAGAATTCGTTCGACTCTTTGTTCGGCCTGACCAGCCTTGGCCATTGCAACGCCTTGCCACCACACCCGTCCCGGTGCGGTCTGCAACGCTTCGCAGAATCCCAGCAAAGTCCTGGCGTAATTCTTACGGTCGGCTCCGCATGCCAAGGCCGCCTCGTCGCTAGCCTGCTCTGCGAGGTCAGCGAGATGCCGATCGAGCCACCAGGCGAGCGGGCTGAACCAGAAAATCGCGCGATGCAGAAGGGAAAGACGCTGCGTGAGCGCGTCGCGTCGCGCGACGTGCGAAACTTCGTGTGCGAGCACCGCGTCGAGCTTCGCGTCGTCCCATTCACGCCAGTCGGAGGGTAGCAAAATCGTGGACCGAAGCGCGCCTATGGTGAGCGGTACGGAAATGAATTCGGAGTCGGCAGCGCGGGGGATGAAGGCGAGCCCAGCGGCGCTCGCGCGAGAGGCAAGCCTCACCGTCAGGCGCGGTTCGTCAATCCTTGACGACCTTTGTACCAGCCGGTATGCGAACCCGAGTCCTACGAAGAAGCGCGCGAGAAGAGTCAAAGCTACGACCAGATAAATTCCGGCCGCGACCGCATTCCACTGGATCGAGGACCAGAACGAGTGAGAGGGCGCATGAGCCGCAGGCGCTTCTTTTCGCACCATTGCTTTGGCGGTGCTTAGGACTAGCTCGGGCTTTATTTCTTCTCCCGGCGCGATGGACGGCTCGGCCGCTGCAGCGGCGGCAAGAGGCTCCGTAGCCCCCACCTCTTTGGGGGCAGGCTGCCCCGCTCGTTGAAGGACCGCGTATTGCAGAAAAGCCGGGGCAGGAATCGGCAGAGGCGGCAGCATCCTTTGCAGCATCGGCATGGCGATAGCGGCATAGAGCATCGCAGTCCATGTGAACAGGCGCACGGAGGTGGTTTTCGCCCGGAACGCAGCCAGCCCAAGCGCGACGATGACGCTCAGGACCAGAGCCCGTGCGGCCGGATTCGCGAGCTGTGCCAAAAGGGTTGCAGACGCTTGAAAAGCGACGCTGAGCGTCATGGCTTTTTTCCCTTTTTTTCTGCGATGGTTTTTTCGTCAATCCTGCGAGTCAGGCGCTCCAACTGTTTGCGGCTGAGCACGGCGCTGTCCACCATGCCGAGAACGAGTTCCTCGGCCGAGCCGCCGCAGAAGCGGTCAATGATGCCTTTTACGGCTCGCACAGCGACGTTCTGGCGCGCGTCTGAGGCTCGGTAAATAAATGTTCGGCCTTGAATCTCGTGGGTGAGATAGCCTTTTTCTTCCAGCCGTCGCAGGACCGTGCGAATGGTGGAGTCCTTCATGGGACGGGACGAGGCCAAGGCTTCGCGGCAAGCTTCGGAAGAGGATGGGCCATGGGCCCAGATGTAATCCATGACTAGTTGCTCGACTTCTCCCAAATTCTTTAGACGGACCTGGCTTGTGTTAATCATTGTAGCGTTACAAGATGTAACATATCGATTGGAGGTTGTCAACAAAAAACTGGGATCAATGCAGGCGAAAGAAGTCGTGGGAAGACTCATTCCAGAAAGTTGCTCTAAATTGTGCAGACGTACAGGCGATCGGAACGAATGATGTTTTGGGAATCTTTCTTCATACTTGTGAGTAGTAGTGAGGGTAGCTGAGAGTAGACCTATCGCGGTGCCTAATAAAGAAGGCAGGATGCAACTCATGCAAGCAATCGTTTGTCTGCGCTGCAGGCGCGAAATTGAGCCGGGAGACAAGTCGGTAGCGGTGTACATGTTCGCGCAGACCGTAGGGGTGAAGCCGCGGCAGAAGTCGGCGGCGCAGAGGATTTGCTTTTGTCCGCAGTGCGCGGTGTCGCTGGCCATGGGCCTGCCGCCTGAAGGTGCACTTAACCTGGCGGCTTGGGATATGATCCGCGACCTGGTCAGTTCAGAGCCTTCGCTCAATCAGGCGGCATGGGAGAGCTTGCGAGGAGTGGTGGCGCTGCTCGGATCCGGTGAGAGTTCCCTTGCGGATATGAGGGCTCGGTTCCGCAAGACGGGTTAACTGGGAGTTAACCATGCCTCCGACGCTTGGCGACGGCAAAATCTGTTACATCCAGATTCCCGCGACAGAGATTGCGCGATCGGCGGATTTCTACCACCGTGTGTTCGGCTGGAATATCCGGGAACGGGGAGACGGTCATATTGCTTTTGACGATGGGGTCTGAGAGGTAAGCGGGGAATGGGTTCTCGATCGGCCGCCCGCTACTCAGCCGGGCCTGCTGGTTACATCATGGTGGACAGCGTGGCCGCTACCGTCGAGGCAATCATTGAAAATGGAGGCGAGATTGTGCAGCCGATCGGTGGCGACGCTCCGGAGATTACCGCAAGATTTCGCGACCCGGGAGGGAATGTGATCGGGATCTACCAGGAGCCGGCGTGAACAAGCAAGCCGGTTCGACTTCACGAGCGCACGCCTGGCGCTGAGAACTTGCGACGTATTGCCTCGCGAGTTTCCTCTTCGACGATACTGAGTAGCTATTGCGCCTTCTGGTCGGCGTCGGGCTTTTTCTTGGCCAGAGAGCGGATGTAGTTGACCAGGTCCCAGTTCTCTTCTGTCTTGACGCGCTGGCCTTCGGGTGGCATGTCCTCGTGGCCGTTCTTGATGATGTAGAAGATTTCGCCGTCGGTGCGGTCTTTCAGAGTTGCAGGATCGGTGAAATCGGCAATGGTAAGTTTCATGTCCTTGGCGGTCTCGCCTTTGCCGTCGCCATCTTTCCCGTGGCACATGGCACAATCAAGATTCCACCATTTTTTGGCGCGGGTAATGGACTCGGGCGTGGACTTCACCGGATTTGGCTGCTTGACGGCTTGAACGGGGATCGCAGAGTACGTCGGAGTCTTCTGCGGTGTGGAGGTTGAGGACTGCTGCGCGGGTAGCGCGGGAACAAAGAGAAAAAGTGCGGGAAGAACCAGCGTGAATCTGGTCACAGGAACCTCCTCTTATGATCTAAGAGTGGCCTACCAAAGAATTGTAGCACCGGGGCGGCACGCATCTGACGCGACGGTGAGTTATTCGCAGAGACGTTGCTTGCAACGGCTCTTTCTCACCATTGTCCGGAATGGCACACGCCGAGACGTAGCGAGCTACGTCTCTACGACGGGAAGCTAGCTATTCCGAGACGCTGTGTTCTTCGTTTTGCGCGCGCAGGACTCGGTCGACGGAATAGGGTGCGCGGCGGCTGGGTTCGTGATAGTGGCGAACTTGCATCTCGCCCAACAGCCCGATTGCTAACAGGTTCAGGCCGCCGAGCAGCAGGCCTAGAGCGGTCATCATCAGCGGGCCGTGTTCGGCCATCACCGGGATGTGGCGCACGAATTTCTCCGCGCCGAGCCAGAGCACGATGGCGCTGCCACCGAAAATGCTCATCATCCCGATGCTGCCGAAGAAGTGCAGCGGGCGGGATAGATAGCGCAACAGAAAACGAATCGTCAGCAGGTCGAAGAAGACGCGGAAGGTACGCGTGATGCCGTAGTGGGAAACTCCGCGCTCGCGGTTCACGTTGCGAATCGCCACTTCGCAGATCGACGCACCATGCCATGAGGCCAGTGCTGGAATGAAGCGGTGGAGTTCGCCGTAGAGCGGCACTTGCTCGAGAATGTCGCGGCGGTAGGCTTTGAACGTGGTGCCGAAATCGTGGATGTCGACTCCGCTGATCTTGGCCATCATCCAGTTGGCGATGCGCGAGGGGATGCGGCGCATCCAGAAATTGTCAACGCGTACTTTGCGCCATCCGCTGACGATGTCGTAGCCGGCGGCGATCTTTTCCAGGAACAGCGGGATATCGTTGGGATCGTGCTGCAGATCGCCATCCATGGCGATGATGTACTCGCCTCGAGCATGGTCGAAACCGGCTGCCAGTCCGGCGGTCTGGCCGAAGTTGCGGCGCAACTTGACCACGGTGACGCGGCTGTCAACTGCCGCGATCTCGCGCAGCATGGCGAAGGTGTGATCGGCGGAGCCGTCGTCCACCAGAACGATTTCGAAGGTTTCGCCGTGAGCCTCCATTACCGCCTTCAGGCGGTCGTAGAGGTCGGTGACATTCTCCTGCTCGTTGTGCAGGGGGACGACAATGGAATACTTGGGCACAGTTCTTTAATTATAGACCCTAGAAGCAGTTCTCGGTTATCGGTTCTCAGTTCTCAGTTGGGTACTTTGGGTCGGGGAACGGCTGCGCCCTTCCATGGCTCTTTCTCGCTTCCAACGAAACACCACACGACTGAATTATAGGCGCGACAGGGACATCCATCGGCGATTGCTCTTTACTGACTCGGAGGTGAATCGGAGGTGAAAAAGAGGCAATTTCACCGGAAGAGTGAGCTTATAATATGCATGTATGCGTCGCCTGATGGCCATCACGGCGTTCGCGCTCTTCCTGACTGTCCCCGTGTGGGCGCAACGTGGAGGCGGGGGGCACGGTGGTTTTGGCGGCGGTCACGGGAGTGGCTTCGGTGGGCACGCCGGTTTTAGTGGCGGTCACGTTGGTGGCTTCGGTGGCCACGCTGGGTTTAGCAGCGGTCGCATGGGCGGCGGCCATTTCTCGGGCGGAATGCGATCCGGCGCCGGATTCTCTCGCGGCCTTACGCATGCCTCCCGCTCAGGCTTCTCTCGCGGTCCCTTTTTTCATGACGGGTTTCGCGGCAATCGCTTCCGCCACGGATTTGGCAACCGCTTCCGTGACCGCGGGTTCCGCAACAACTGCTACGGATATGGATGCTGGGGAGGCTACGGTTATCCCTGGTGGTACGCAGGGGACTGGGATCCTTGGTGGGACGATTCCGGCTCTTCATATGACGAAGACTACGAGCGCGACCGCGCTACGGCCAACGATATGAACGAGCAGAGCCTCGAAGAACAGCAGATGCTCCGCCAGGAACAGGCCGATGGCGATCGCGATGCGTACGCGCGTTCGGCTCCCGCGCCGCGCCCCACGCCTGGCGCAGATCCGCAAGGATCCGCGATCACGCCCGCCACAGTTCTTGTCTTCCGCGATCAGCGCAAGCAGGAGATTAGAAACTACGCCATCGTCGGCCAGACACTCTGGAATTTCGCGCCCCAGCGCACGGAAAAAATCCCGCTGTCGGATCTCGACCTGGCCGCAACCACGACAGCCAACGAGGATCGCGGCCTGACTTTCCGCGTTCCGACCAGCAACGAAGCCCAGTAACTCTTCCGGCTTAAGTTGTCCCTGCGCCCACTCACAGCACGCTTTCGCCTTTCGCTGCATCCAACCGTGCATTGACTCCTACGACATTTCCTTTTCGCCCCAGAGCTAGTACAGTGAAATCAAGCGCTTAGGTCATGTCCGAGGGATGTGGGGAACCTGCAAAAACACGGTGTCAGAGCCCGGAAGACCCCGGTCCGAATGCTAAAATAAAGAATACTCACTATGCCTCTAAAGACACTGTTTCTAAATCCTCCATCGTTTGAAAACTTTGACGGGGGCGCTGGTTCCCGTTGGCCCGCCACCCGCGAAATAGAAAGCTTTTGGTACCCAGTTTGGTTGGCTTATCCGGCGGGGATGTTGGAGGGGGCGCGGCTGCTGGATGCGCCGCCGCATCACGTTTCTGGCGAGGAGACCATCGAGATTGCCAAGGAGTACGAGTTCCTTGTGCTGTTTACTTCGACGCCGGGGTTCCCGGGGGACATTCTTCTGTCGCGGGCGATCAAGCAGGCGAATCCGAAGATTAGGATTGCCTTTGTGGGACCGCACGTGAGCGTGCTGCCGGAAAAATCGCTGCGCGATTGCCAGGAGATCGATTTTGTTTGCCGCAAAGAGTTTGATTACGCAGTGGTGGACTACGCCAAGGGCATGCCGCTGGCGGAAATTCCCGGTGTGTCGTTCCTGAAGGATGGAAAGGTCGTGCACAATCCCGACGCTCCGCAGATTCAGGATCTGGACGCGCTGCCGCATGTCACCGAAGTCTACAAGCGCGATCTCGACGTCACACGGTACAACGTACCGTTTCTGCTGAACCCATTTGTGTCGCTCTACACTACGCGCGGTTGTCCGGCGCAGTGCACGTTCTGCCTGTGGCCGCAGACGTTGAGCGGACATCCGTGGCGCAAACGTTCCAGCGATGATGTGGCCCGCGAAATGGCGACGGCCAAAGAGATGTGGCCGAACGTGAAAGAGTTTTTCTTCGACGACGACACGTTCAACATTCAGAAGGCGCGCACCATCGAACTCTGCGCCAAGTTGAGGCCGCTCGGCCTGACGTGGTCCTGCACCTCGCGCGTCACCACCGACTTCGAAACTCTGAAGGCGATGAAGGACGCGGGATGCCGCCTGCTGATCGTCGGATATGAGTCGGGAGACCAGCAGATCCTGAAGAACATCAAGAAAGGCGCGACGGTCGAACGTGCCCGCCAGTTCACCAAGGACTGCCACAAACTCGGCCTCGTCGTTCACGGCGACTTCATCCTGGGCCTGCCTGGCGAGACTCACCAGACCATTAACAACACCATCGCGTTCGCCAAGGAACTCGACGTGGAGACCATCCAGGTTTCGGTGGCGCACGCGTATCCCGGCACTGAGCTTTACGACTACGCGGTAAAGAACGGGTTTATGGTGGGCGACAACAAAATGGTCGATGAAGGTGGACATCAGTTGGCGCACATTCAGTATCCCGGGCTGCCTGCCGATGACATCATGTCGGCTGTGCACCGCTTCTATGACGAGTATTATTTCCGTCCGAAGGCCGTGTTCCGCATATTGAGGAAGGCGGCGTTTGACAGCAACGACCGCAAGCGCCTCTACAAAGAGGCGAAGACCTTCTTGAAGCTGCGTTCCGCGCGCAACAAGATGGTGAAGAAGCATCACGACGCGGCGGCCGCTGCCGAGCCGGTGAAAGCTTAGTCCTGCAGACGAATTAGGATACGCGCCAATACGCGGGTATTGCGGCGCTAGGAAAGTGACGCTTCGCGGGGCGCGCCCAGATCCCTCTCTCGGCAAAAAGCGCCTCGCTCGGAATGACAACGAAAACGGAATGACAATCGACTACTGAGTCCCAAGTGACCTTTCGCAAGTATCTGGTGCTGGCTGGAGTGACCGTCTTTGCAGCGGCGGGGGACTCCATGCTCTCGCACGGGATGAAGCAGACCGGCAATATTTCCCTCCATCATCTGCAAGGCGTTGTTCTCGCGGTCCTGAATCCCTGGGTTGCGGTGGGCATCGTTCTGCTGCTCGCCTTTTTCGCTTCGTATATGAACGCGCTCTCCTGGGCGGATCTCACCTACGTATTGCCGGCCACATCCCTAGGATACGTCCTGCTGGCCCTGGTGGCAAAATTCGCGCTGCATGAGCAGGTCAGCCCGCTGCGGTGGATGGGGATCGCACTGATTTCTGGTGGAGTGGGATTCGTTGCGGGAGGGCCGGCGCTCACATCGCACGAACGTCAGCATGACGAAGAGTCTCCACTTCTCGCAAAAAACGCGAGAAACGGGGCACCCGCTGAAGACGATGTGCCGGCGGTTTCCAGCGGGGTGCAGCGATGAGGGACGCGTATACCTGGGGCGGGGTTGTGGTGGTTGTCTTAGCGTCGGTGGTGGGGGATGTTCTCCTGGCGTGCGCCATGAAGCAAGTCGGCGACGTACACGCTCTCTGGCGCCGCGCTGGACTGTGGACTGTGGTCGCGCGCATCCTCGGCAACCCGAACTTCTTTCTGGGCGTGACGGCCATGGCGGTCGCGTTCTTCAGCTTGCTGTTCGCGCTCTCGTGGGGAGACGTGAGCTTGGTCGCCCCCGCCGCCGCCTCGCTCACCTTCATCGGCAACGCTTTCGCCGCGAAAATCTTCCTGCATGAAAAAGTTGACCGCCGGCGGTGGATCGCAGCCATGTTGGTGGCGACGGGAGTCGCGCTGCTGGCAGGATAGCGCCAGTTCGCCCGGTGCCGCCCCTGTTTTCCCGCCGTGGACCTGTGACAGGGCGGCATGCATTGTGTCACCAGTGAGAATTGCTGTTGCCCGCATCTTTACTTGTGACCAGACTCACAGTCTTCCATCCTCGCGTGCTTTAGGCTTTCGACAAGTCCAATAACGGATCGAAGGAGCGCGCCCTTGAGAGGCATAAGGCTGGTTCTACTGTTGGGTCTGGCCGGTGTCGCAGCAGGAATCGTCCAGGCACAGAATCCAGCGCTCGCCAATAGTGTTTCGCGCACCGCAGTCTCCGACAACGCCCAAAAACAGCTTTCGAGTTTTATAAGTAAACCCTTGCCGGGCCGTCTGACTGCGCAAGACGCGCTTACTTTCTATAAGCCCGAAAATCTCTATCAATACATCGACGGTGGCGCGGACATCTATCTGCTCTACGACTTCAAAATGCTGCTGCACCAGGATTTCAAGAGCGGCGAGGCGGAAGTCACGGCGGACATCTATGACATGGGAAAGGCTGAGGATGCGTTTGGGATGTACGCGGCGGAGCGCTCGCCCAATTATAAATTCGTGGCGATCGGCATTGAGGGTTACCGGAGCAAAGGAGTTCTGAATTTCTTGCAGGACCACTATTACGTGAAGCTGGCGGGGTCTGGCGCGGGTGCGGATACCCAACTCGAGCAATTTGCACGCTTTTTGTCTCCGCGAATTGGTGGAACGCGGTCCCTGCCGCCGCTGCTGAAAAAGCTTCCACCCGAACATCGAGTGGAACATTCCGAACAATACATGAGGAAGGATCCGCTGGGTCACGCCTTCCTGGCGCCAGCCTACGTGGTCGGGTATGCGTGGGGACAGCAAGAAAGCAAGCTCGTGATTTCCGTGGCCAACGATCTGGCGGGAGCTAAGGCACGATTGGAGCAACTCGCAAAACACTTCAAACAGACCGGCGAGTGTATTGCCGCGCCAGAGCTGGGAGCGGGTGGAATCCGAGCGAGGAATAGTTTCGAAGGAAGCCTGCTCGCTCGGGCGCAGGGGCGTTACCTCATCGTGTTGTTGAATCCGCCGCAGAACGGGGCCGAGATCTTGAATAACACAGCGCAAAGTCTGATTCGAGAGCAAGCCAGCAAATGACAATACAACACTATTTAAGGAGCGGAGCCATGGATAAGCAGCGGGAGTGGAACCGCCGGGAATTCATCGTCAAGCCGATCCTGTGGGCCGGAGCGGCGAGCGTTTTAGGAGGAACGGATTTGCTGTTGGCGAATCCTGCGAACGAGCCGTTGACACGCCCAATTCTGCAGCGCAAGCTGGGAAAAACCGGACTCACCATGCCTGTGGTCAGCATGGGAGTGATGAACGCGGATGTGCCTGGGTTGTTGCGGCGGGCGTACGAACTGGGGATCCGGCATTTCGATACGGCGGCGGGTTACCAGGAAGGGCGCAACGAGCAGATGGTTGGCCGCGTGATCAAAGAGATGGGCGTGCGCGATGAGGTCATGATCGCGACGAAGCAGCCGGCGAAGAACCGCCCGCAAAAGGTCGCGGAAGCAAAGAAGCGCTTCATCGAGGGAGTGGAGAGCAGCTTGCGGCGACTGCAGATGGACTACGTTGACATTCTTTACTACCACGGCGTGGATTCGGTGGAGGATTCGCGTGCGGAAGGCCCGCTGGAAGCGCTGCAGGCCCTTAAGAAGGACGGGAAGACACGGTTTGTGGGAATATCGACGCACAAGACCAAGGATGTGGTGAACGAGGCAATCCGGCTGAATCTCTTCGACGTGGCCCTGGTGACATTGAATTACACGATGGCGCACGATGAGGGGATCGTGAGCACGATCGAGCGAGCCCAGAAGAGCGGAATCGGGATCGTGGCTATGAAGACACAGGCAGGTGGCACGGTGAGGCCGGACGCCAAACTACCGAAGACTTTGCCGGCCGTGAGCCAAACAGCGCTGCTGAAATGGGTGCTGAACCACGATTTCGTTACGACGGCGATACCTGGCTTCAGTACCTACGAACATCTCGAACAGGATTTTTCCGTGGCACGGAACCTCACTTATACGGACGAGGAGGAAAGGTTCCTGGCGGATAAGACTTTTGCGGTCCACGCAGAATTCTGCCAGCAGTGTGGTGAATGCAGGGGCGATTGCCCAAAGCAGGCAGACATCCCCGCGTTGATGAGGTCGCACATGTACGCCGTGCAATACGGTAATACGGGGATGGCGCGGGAGATGCTGATGAGTGTTGCGGTGGGCCGAGGACTCGATGCTTGTGACGGGTGCGAGTCCTGCATGGCGGCCTGCCGAAACAACGTGCAAATCGGACGGAAGATTGCGCAGTTAAAAGCGTTGGCGCCCAACTACATCCTGTCTTGCTGAGAGGGGCGAAAGTGCATCGGGGTGTTCGAGGCGATGCCCGCAAATCCGCAGAAGGGGGAAAAGGACTGCAGCGGGACGAAGCTGGTCAGAATTCCACCTCAGTTTCAGTGTCGGGTCGAGACTTCATTTAGCACGCTCGGCCGAGCGGGCGCGGTGCGAGCAGTCTCAACACCAAAACGCGGATCGGACGCCGCAGCCAGATCACCGCGAGGCGCGAGAGCAGGTTGCTTGGTGCACAGTTCGATCACTTCGGAAATCCGCTGATTTTCGTATTGCTTCTGCATCTGCCAGTTGCGCAACGCTTCCTTCTCTTTCGCCACCAGATCGTGATTATGCTGGATGCGCTCGGCGTAGTGGGCCGTGACGCGTTCCATCTCCGCCTGAATCTGGGCGTTTTCCTGGGCCTTGCGGGCTTCGAATTCCTCAAGCTGTTTCTGCTGGCCGGCTTCATAAGAAGTGAGGGCTTGCTGGCGCCGGGTCGCGTCCTGGAGTAGATCGTCCGACGAGGTGCCGGCAGCATCGAGAGCCATGAGCACGGAGGCGCATTTGATGTCGGGCGACAAGGTGCGGATGCGATCGCTGTTGAGCATGTCGACCACCTTATGGATGCCGTATCCGGAGCGCGGGCTCAAGATTCCGGCTGCGCGGTAGATGTCTTCGTAGGAGAGCAGGTCGGTTTGGGGGCCGGTAAGGCCTTCCGCGGGATGGGATTGCGATCGGTTCACAGGAGCCTCCGTTGCTGTAAATCTGGTGGGTGCGTCCGAATCGTCTTGCTGGCGCCAGAACTTGCGAAAGAACGTTTTGGATCGCATAACTTTCCTTTCTTGACGTGGGGACGAGCTTGCAGTTTGAGACTGGGCGCATCGTACCGGACCGGCTTGTCGAACTGTGCGCTGCTGAGAAATGTTCTCGTGTGCGCCGGTGGAGCCGCTTATGCGGCGGGGTGCATCCGGCATCGCTGCCCGAACACCTGCAGGGGTAGATGGCGGAGCGTGTTCGGGCGGGAAACTGGCGGCGGATTTCTTTTGACCGGTTTCCTGCTTTTCCGGGGTGCCTTGAGCTTTCGCTGAAACCAGACGAAGGTCTTTTGGCGCGGCACTGGCTACTTCGGGCGGAGCCGGCTCAGGCGCCTGCTGGGAAGCAATTTCTCTTGCGGACGAGCCGCTTGGGATGCGCTCCGTGTCGCGTCGAACTCCAAGGAGAAATTCTCTTCCATCGCTGCGGCAGTTTCTGGCAATCGCAAAAAACTGTTCCCGCTGCCACTTCACCGTGAGCTTGGACCCAATCGTAACCGGGGTTTTGACCCGAATGCAGGCCCCGGAGACTGATATGTCTTCGAGAGTGGCAGGAACACGGTAGGGGGTTCCAGTCTGATCTTGCCAAGTGATCTCGGCCACTGCCCACAAGACCGTTCTCGGTTCGATGTTCCGGCCGTCCATGCCATCTGTATCGGCGTGGCAGCAGCAGAGTTTAGTTACCACGGGGTCGGGACGTGGCTGTGGAGACAAGGACATCCCTTCGTGATCAAAACGGTACCTTTTCCCAAATTGATTCGTTACACAGGCGAGAGCAGCCGAGCTTTGCTCGGCCTGCCTGGGTTCCCTCGACTTCGCTCGGAAAGGCTCCGACCCGGACCCACATGGCTAAGCGAACAGGCGCATTAGGCCTGTAGCGGGGAGGTCAGGAGACAGGAAGCGGGAGTCTTTGAGGCCGGCGGCGCGTGCCAGCGCTTCGGCGGCGAGATATCCGCTGCGCACAGCGCCCTCCATGGTTGCAGGCCAGCCGGTCGCGGTCCAGTCTCCGGCAAGAAAAACGCGTGGCCAGGCGGTGACAGAAGTAGGGCGGTGAGCGTCGATTCCCGGTCGCGGCGAATAGGTTGCGTGAAGCTCTTTGATCACGGTGGACTTCACGAGATTGGCTTCGCGGGCGGCAGGGAAGAATTCACGGACCTCGCTGAGGGCGAGATCGACGATCTCGGCGCGCGATTTGTCGATCAGCGTCTTCGACGAACTCACTACCAGTTCGATGTAACTGCCGGGTGCGGGAGGCGGGGAGTCAGCATTCTTCCGCCTCTCCGGGGCTGCTTCGTTTTTCTCTTCGAACCCACGGCTAACGCCGTGGGCTGGATTCTCACGCCGCTCCGCGGCTTGCCCTCCTTGACTGCGCATGGGTTGCAGGCGCGATTTGTGGAACATCCATTGGATGGTTCGGTCGAGGAGAACGGCGTGATCGAGATCGGAAATCTGACGGTCGAACCACAGGTGGATGCCGGTGATGGGTGCGGTCTCGAAGTGGCTAAGTTTCTCGCGGATCGGCGCGCTTTCTGAAGCTTCAGGAAGGACGCGGTCCAGATTATCGAAGGGTAGCGCGAGGATGAGATAGTCAAATGCTTCTTCCGGATTTTCTTCTCGATTTTCCTCTTGACCCTTGGGACGCACTTGCACCTGCGAAGAATCTGCGGTGAAACCTTCAACCGGCCGGCGAAAGTGCAGCACGCCACCGCGAGCGCGGATATAGTCGCCTGCGGCGTTGTAGAGGTCAGTGAGAGGAACGGTGGGAACGCCCATTTGCCGGGCGGCGGGAGACTTCATGGACTCGCGCACGACCTGCGCAGCGGCGGAAATGGAAATGAGATCGAGTTCTTCGCTGAGGGCGCTGACCAGGATTGGCCGCCAGAAGCGCTCGACGGCTTGTTTGGTCTGGCCATGCCGATCGAGCCAATGTTGGAAGGATTGCCCGGTGTCGCGCTGTTCGGTGAGGGTGAGCGGGACGAGGGCGCGTGCGATGGCAAGCTTGTCGGCGGTGTTCAGGAATGAGAAGTGCAGGAACGACGGCGCGGTGTGCAGCGGGGCCGGAAGCAACGAAGATTTCATCACCGAAGTGCGGCCGCCCGGCTCGATGAACGTCATTTTGTCGTACCAGCGGATTTGGTTGGCGACTCCGATGCGGTGGTAGAACTCCATCAGATTCGTGCAAAGGCGAAAGAGGACATGTTGGCAGTTGTCGACGACTTCGCCGGTGCCGGGATGTTCCCATGATGAGGCTCTGCCCCCCAGGAACGGACGTTGCTCGAAGAGGGTCACGCGGAGACCCTTATCGGACAGGGCGCAGGCGGCAGCAAGTCCGGCCAGTCCGCCACCGGCCACGGCGACTGTGGTTTGGGATGGGGTGGGAGGCATTGAGTCAGGTCTGCGCGAAGGTCCTCACTTCTCGCTCAAAAAACGCGCGAGAAATGGGGCACCCGGGCGCGGGATGACCACGAAACATCATTACTGTCCGGGTCACGTTAGGCGCTTGAAGAAACCTTTCCCAAGGATGCGCAACTTTTCCCAAGTGCCCAGGGCAACTTTGGCGGTGAAGACGTCGTATTGCTTTTCGGCGATCTTCTCGAGCAATCGGCGGTAGATGGTCACAAGGACCCACAACGCGGGCTGGCTGTCTTCAGCCACGAAGGGAATCAGGGCGTCGCCGGAGGCGTAGAATTCGCGGGCGCGGTCGGCTTCGAGCGCGAGCACGGGGCGGAATCGCGCGGGGTCCGGCGTTGCTAGTAGTTCGGAAGCGGAGATTTCGAATCTCGCGAGGTCCTCTTCGGGGAGATAGATGCGGCCCATGCTGGCGTCTTCTTTGACGTCGCGAATGATGTTGGTCAGTTGGAAGGCTAGGCCGCAACGTTCCGCCAAGGGTTCGGCCGCGGGATCGCGGTATCCGAAGACGTGGATGCAAACCAGGCCCACCACCGATGCGACGCGATAGCAATAGAGGCGGAGATCTTCGAAGGTTTTGTACTGGATGGTGAGGCCGGGAGCGCTGGTGGTTTGTGCGGAGGATTCGGCCTCTTCAACGTCCATGGCGGTGCCGTGGGCGAGCTCGTCGAGCAATCCGGCGGGAATGGAGTATCGGCGCTGAGCGTCGGTCAGGGCGAGCAGGATGGCGTCGTCGGTCGGTTGGCCTTGCTGCGCGCGGTGAAGAGCGTCAAGCCAGGTGTCGAGTTTCTGCCGGCGTTCGGGCAGGCTGAGCTTGGGGTCGTCGGCAATGTCATCGCAGAGGCGCATGAAAGCGTAGACCGCGCACAGCGCTTCGCGCTTGCGGCGCGGCAGGACAAGGAACGCATAGTAGAAGTTCTTCGCCGCTCTGCGGGTGATGCCTTTGCAGACGGAATATGCCATGACGAGCTGGGGCGGGGCAGGAGTCCAGGGAATGGGAACCTGCTGCGTTCCGGCGCTCATCGTGCGGCTCCGAGGTTGTTTCCGAAGAGTTTTGCCATGGCGGCGCGGGCGACCAGAGCCAGTTTACGCGGCTTCGAGATGGCTGGACGTTTTCCGAGGACGGCGTAATTCTGCTTTTCAATCGCGTTCAGGATTTCCTGTCCGCCGCGGCTGAAGAGATCGAGGTCGATGGCCAGTTCGCCATCGACTTTTGCAATCAGAGGCAGGCCATGGCGAAACCAATCTCGGGCGCGTTCGACTTCGAATCTCATCATCGCGCAAAAGGCCGGGGTGTTCCGGTTGCGAGCGATATCGTCCTCAGTGACTTGGAACCGTCGAAGATCTTCGAGCGGGAGATAGATGCGCCCCTTGGCGTAGTCGGTGCTGACGTCTTGCCAGAAGTTGGCGAGTTGCAGCGCGGTGCAGGTGAAGTCGGAAAGCTGCTGGCGCTCGGCGTCGCGGTATCCACAAAGGTAGAGAACGAGATGTCCTACCGGATTGGCGGAGTAGCGGCAATAGGAAAGGACGTCGTTGAAAGTTTCGAAGCGCGTTACGGTTTGATCCTGGCGGAAGGCGAGGAGGAGATCGGAGAACTCGTGTTTGGGAATGTCGAACTGACGCACGGTTTCGGCCAGAGCCACGAATACAGGGTGTTTTGGGACGCCTTGGTAACAGGTGTCGAGTTCGCGCTGCCACTGGTCCAAGAGTTCGAGCGAGGCGGCGGTGTCGCCGACTTCGTCTCCCAGATCGTCGGAGATGCGGCAGTAGGCGTAGACGTTGAAGAAATGCTGGCGCAGGCGGCGAGGAAGAAACCAGCTGGCGACGGAGAAATTTTCATAGTGCGTGCGGGCGAGGCGGGCGCAGTATTCGCGGGCTTCAGCGAGGGTGGGGGGAGCGGAGGGGATGGCGTAGTTGGCGGGCAGGCGGCTCCAGCCCAGTGCGGCAGCGGGCGTTGGAGAGAGTGTCGGGTTTTGAGTGGCGAGTTGAGTCATTGCAGAGACGACGTTCAACGGTGCTAGCGGCTTCCGCAGCAGAAGTCCCTCAGGGGCTGAAGCCCGTTACATCTGAGGTCCTGGACGGCACAACTGAAGTCGTGCCCTTCCCAACCCATGCGGCCCATTTCAGTGGCCGGGGATGATTGCGGTTTTGATGTCGCCACCGCGGTTTAGCATGTGACGCAAAACCTGCTGCAGGCGCGACAGCGGCGCCTCCCCGGTGATGTAGTCGGTGGGGCGAATCTTCTTGGCCGCGATCAGTCCGAAGGCCCGGCGAACCGTTTCTGGCGTGTGGTGGAACGTCGCTTTCAGCGTGATCTCGGAGTAGTGCAGGCGATTGGTCTCGAGTTGCACTTTGGTTCCACTGGCGCAACCACCGAAGAAGTTGACGGTGCCGCCTTTGCGGACCATATCGACGGCCCACTCCCACGCCTCCGGCCTTCCTACGGCTTCGATCACAACATCGCAACCACGCTTCTGCGGAGAAAGTGCGCGGACGGCCTCGACCACGTTCGCCACCTTTGTCGTCTGAATAATCTCGTGCGCGCCCATGTGCTTGGCGGCTTCCACCTGGCCGTCGCGCTTGACGACGGAAATCACGTTACAGCCAATGGCGCGGGCTACCTGCACGAACATGAGTCCAATGGGGCCGCCGCCGAGGATAGTAACCGTGTCGCCGATCTCCACTCCGGTTTCGTGCAAACCACGCAAGACGCAAGCCAAAGGTTCGGTCATAGCGGCGTCTTCCACGCTGACGTTGGGCGGGATGATCAGCATGTTCGCTTCAACAATCCGGCGGGGTACGCGAATGTACTCCGCATACGCGCCATTGTTGAAGAGCAGGTCTTCGCAGAGGTTCTCCTGATGCTTGGAGCAGTAAAAGCACATCTGGCAAGGGGCGGAGTTGAGGGCGACAACGCGCATGCCCTTCTTGAAGCCGTTGACCCCGGCCCCCACTTCCTCGATGACGCCGGCCAGTTCGTGGCCAAACAGGGCGGGAGGAACGATCATGCGGGCGTGGTAGCCGCGTTGGTACACCTTAAGATCGGTACCGCAGGTCAAGGCAACTTGTACTTTGACCAGAACCTCGCCATCCCCCACGCGAGGGATGGGTACTTTTTCAATCTTGAGGTCTTCTTTGCCGTACAGGACGGCAGCGGTCATTTTTCCGTTCACTGCGGGCTTCCTTCCCAAGTACTGCCGGGCTGAATCATGATCTTCATTGACGAAGGTTGCGGATGGGCGGCCAGATTCAAGGCTTGCGGGCTCTGCGGGAGCGGGAAGCGATGACTGACCAACCGTTCCAGATCCATCTCACGGTTCATGACAAAACGCACTGACTCTTCCTGCAAATCAACCGAAGCACTGTAGGACCCCACTAAGGCTTTCTCGTCGACACAAATGGCTGCTGGATCGATTACGGCCTCACCGTGCTGCGTTTGCGCAAAAAGCAATACCCGGCCACCGGGACGGGCCGCATCCATCGCGGTGCGAATCAGGGAGTTGCCGCCCACTGCAAGAATTACCGCGTCGGCCCCACGCCCCTGAGTCAACTCGCGGACGCGCTCAACGACGTTTGTCCGCGAAGCATCAATTGTAAGGTCTAATCCGAAACTTGATCCTATTCTAAGCCTCTCGGGATATAAATCGGTAGTAATTAAGGTGGCCCCGGTCCGCTTAGCCAGTACGCTCAATATGATGCCGATGGGGCCCTGGCCGATGGCCAGGACGGTTTCACCACGGCGGAGGCGCAGGGCCTCGATGCCCTTCATGCAGGTGTTGACCGGTTCGACGAAGCAGGCCTGCTCGAAGGAGACGTCTTCGGGGATGCGGACAGTGCCGTGCTCGACGATCCAATCCATGACGCGGACGTATTCGGCGAAACCGCCGCCTGAGGGCTCGAATCCGGCGGTGCAGCCGACTTTCTTGTACGTGGCGCACTGGGCAAAGGTCTTGTTCTGGCAGTAAAAACATTGGCCGCAAGGGATGTGGTGGAAGACCATGACACGGTCGCCGGGGCGGTAGTTTAGCACGCCTTCGGCAACCGCGGCGACGACGCCGGAGGTTTCGTGTCCGAAGATACGGGGCGCGGAGTGGGACCCGGTGGAAATCTTCTTGAGGTCGGTGCCGCAGACGCCGCAGGAGTGGACGCGGACGAGCATCTCTCCGGGGCCGATTTTGGGGACTGGGACAGTCTCCATGAGGACGTCATTCACGCCACGGTACACGGCGGCTAGCATGGTTGCGGGGATCCGGCGCGCGTCCGCCTCGATCGCATACTGTCCGGCAATGGCCATCAACCTATTCTAGATGATCTCCGGGCTGAGTTCGTTTCAAATCAGTGGGATGGGTGGACTGATAGTAACGGGCGGGCAACTGCTGTGCGGTGGCGTACATTCCAGCACTCGTTTGAGGCTTCGACGCCGCGGGCGAGACACCCGCGGGACAGCCGGCAAGTTGCCGGCGCTACTCCGTGCGGCGCTACGGTTGTACACCGCTACGGACGACCACCGAATTTCATGCTATGCTGCGCAAAACTTCGGGTTTCCAGGACTGACCGTGCTCATTGAAATGCGGCTCGAGAACTATGCGGTGATCGACAATTTGGTGGTGGAGTTCGGGCAGGGGCTGAACCTGCTGACGGGCGAGACCGGGGCGGGGAAGTCGATCCTGGTGGATGCGCTAGCGCTGCTGCTGGGCGACAAGGCATCGAGCGATGTGATTCGCGCGGGGGCGGAGCGCGCCGTGGTGTCGGCGGTGTTTGAGGCGGAGAGTTCCGCGGAGAGGCCGCTGGCTGGAATTCTGGAAGTCAACGGCTTGGACGAGTCGGACGATGGGTCGCTCATTCTGCGCCGCGAGATTGCGGCGGGAGGCAAAGGGCGCGTGTTCGTGAACAACCAGCCGGCAACCGTGGCTGTATTGCGGCTGCTGGCGCCCTATCTGGCGACGATTCACGCGCAGAACGAGTCTATTTTGTCTTTCGATGGGCCGGCGCGGCTGGGCTTGCTGGATGCGTTTGCGGGCAGCCAACTGGACGCGGTGGAGACCGGGTTCGCGGCATGGAAGGAGATTCGCACGCGCATCGAGGAACTGGAGCACGGAGAGCAGGACCGGCTGCGACTGGTGGATCTTTGGATTTTTCAGAAGCGCGAAATCGACGACGCGCGGCTGCAGGACGGAGAGGACGACCGACTGGAGACGGAAAAGCGCGTTCTGGCGAATGCCGAGAAAATCTATAACGCGGCGATGAATGCTTTCGACCTGCTGTACGAGGGCAACGGGTCGACGGCGTCGTCGCTGCGGGCGGCGCAGAAGCAGGTGGAAGAGTTGGTCCGTTACGAGCCCAAGTTTCAAGAGGCGTTGGCGGCGCTGGAGACGGCGCGCATCAGCGTGGAGGATGTGGGCGCAAGCGTCCGTGACTATGCCGGAGGGATTCACGCTTCGCCGGAACATCTCGCGCAGGTGGAAGACCGGCTGGCGCTGCTGGACCGGCTCAAGCGCAAATACGGTCCGGCCTTGGATGAGGTGATCCAGTTCGGGGCGGAAGTGTCGCGCAAATTGTCGGAGGTTGAGAACAAGGACGAGATTCTGCGCGGGTTGCGGAGCGAACTGGCGAAAGCGGCTGGCGAATATCTGCGGGCGGCGCAGGCGCTGTCGAAGAAACGGGCGGATGCGGCGCGCAGGCTGGAAAAGCTGGTAGAAGCGGAGATCAACGATTTGGCGATGAAGTCGGCGTTCCGCATCGAGATCACGAGTTCGGAGGAAGAAGGGAACTGGACTGGCTCGGGCATCGATCAGGTGGTGTACATGATCTCAACGAATCCCGGCGAGCCGTTGCGGCAACTGGAACACATTGCCTCGGGTGGCGAACTGTCGCGGGTGATGCTGGCGCTGAAGGCTAGCGTGGAGGCGGGCAGTGGCAGGCCGGATTCCGTGTCGCGCAAAAAGCGCGAAAAGGGTACACAACGAACTTTGGTGTTTGACGAGATCGACACCGGGATCGGGGGACGTGCGGCGGAAGCTGTGGGCAAGAAACTGAAGTCGCTGGCCCGATCGAATCAGGTGTTGTGCGTGACCCATCTGCCGCAGATTGCGACCTTCGGGGATCATCATTTCGTGATCGAGAAGAAGGAGTCTGGAGGACGCACGCGCACGGGCATTCGCGCCGTGACCGGAGAAGAGCGCACGGAAGAAGTGGCGCGCATGCTCAGCGGGGCGAAGCTGACTGAAACTTCGCGCAAGCATGCGGAGCAGATGATCAAGACTAACGCGTAAGGATTAGGAGGCGGTCGGAGCGGCTCTCGGCCAATGTAGTCTTCTCAGAGTTATCGGCGACCTTGATTGTGAAGTTGACGACGATCTTGGCGATGGTTTCGACCGGCTGACCATCCTGCAAGATCGGCTTGAAGCGCCACTCGCGAACCGCCTGCTGCGCGGCTGTGGCCAGAATCGCCGGACCGCTCAGTACGTGGAGATCCTCAATAATGCCGTCCGCGCCGATGACCGCCTTCAACACTACCGAGCCTTGCACGTTCATATGCTGCGCCAGCAGCGGATAGGAAGCCTGTGGTGCGGCCTCAGCCGAGATTCGCTCGCGCCCGGCTGCATCCATCACAGCAGTCACTTTGGGGGCAGCATTTGTAATCTCGATTTTCGAAGCGTTGGGATGAATCGTGCGGTGGTCGTTTCCGGCGATTACTTCTACATCCAGAGGAGGCAGTACGCTCCGGCTGGTTGTAACGGCGGGCGAAGCAGCATTTTTCGGCTTAATGGAAGTTGCCGCAGATAGGTGTCTTTTGGCTGGTGCGGGCGCTGGTTCCTGGTGTTGAACAGCGGAAAGAGTTGAACTTGTCTGGGGTGCGACCGCAGGTTCGGTTCCATCCGAATCCAGAATCAACTGGTTCGATCCGAACCAGAAGTCCCGATCAGTAACCAGAAGAACGGCGATGGCAACCAGCAGGAGCACGAGCGCGAACAACAGCCTCTGGGACTGCCGGGTCTTAAGATCCACCCGATCCTGTGAGGTTCCTACCGTCGGTCTTGGCTTGAGTTCCAGCATTTTCGCTGACCTGTGAAAGTCTGGCGCGACAACATTGATATGTTGCGTCGAAGGGCATGCGATCGCAATGGCACGCGAAGGGGGGTTGGGGGCACAAGTGGGCCATGTTGTGGGTGACCGTTGATTGTTGTGTTTCGGGAGCACCTTCGTTGTGATTTCTGTCACAGCCCCGCGCTTTCCGGTGCGATATATGCTGAAGAATGAAATCACAAAGCCAGAAAGATCGCGTGGCTTGGCTGCAGGGGCCTGCGGTCCGCTGTGAGAGCGTGCCGGAAGATTCTGAGACTCCCTGGCGGCTTGTTCTTCTCGGAGCACCGGGCGTAGGTAAAGGTACTCAGGCCGACCTGCTGAACCAACGACTGGGTGCCTGCCATCTCTCCACGGGCGACATTTTCCGCGCCGCGGGAAGCCGAAGCGACTGCGAACAGAGTCCCGCCATGAAGCAAGCCCTAGAGTACATGCGGCGCGGCGCCCTGGTGCCGGATTCGATCGTGTGGGAGATGGTTCGGGAGCGGATTGCCTGTCTGCGTTGCGATGGGGGGTTCATTCTCGACGGATTTCCACGGACGTTGGGACAAGCCGAGTCCCTGAAGCAGCTGATGGACAGCGAGGGGCTGGGCCTGACGGCGGTGGTGAACTACTCGCTGCCCTCGGCCGAAATCGTGGCGCGATTGAGTGGCCGCCGGACGTGCGAGAAGTGCAAAGCGGTGTACCACCTGACCGAACGTCCTCCCAAGGTCGCAGACCGTTGCGATCGCTGTGACGGCAAGCTGCTTCAGCGGGAGGATGACCGGCCTGAATCCATCAAGGTGCGGCTGGAAGCCTACGAGCAGAGCACGGCGCCCTTGATTGCGTTTTACCGGAACCTTTGTCTGCTCATCGACGTGGAGGCCAAGGGCTCTCCCGAGGAGATTTGTAATCGGACCCTCGCGAAGGTCCAAGCGCACTACGCTCGGCGACTCGGCTCTGTCGCCGCACTCGACTAACGACTCTCATGGCCCTCTTCCGTTCGAGGCCAGAATTTAGCTGTTCGCTGCTAATCCCCGCGCTTTCTGTGGCTTACGTTGACCATCCCGGTTCTTTCCGGTAAGTTTATTAGTACCAACACAATGGGGATCGTGTACCCTAGACACACGGTTTGTGGCGCGTCTGGCGTGTAAGTGCATCTAAACAGCTCGAAGCAGGTTCCTCCCCTTCGCGTTGCTCAGGGTCGGAATGACAGGCGGTGTGGAAGGACAACCGGGTGGAGTGCTTCGGGAATTTGATAAGCGGGGTTCAATGGCTGGAATTCTAGCGAAAACTGACGGAAAGACCTTACTGTTGCTCAAGCCTAGAGGTTTCTGCGCGGGAGTGGTGCGAGCGATTGACGTGGTGCGCATTGCTCTGGAGGCGTTTGGGCCACCGATTTACGTGCGCAAAGAGATCGTCCACAACAGCTTCGTGGTTGAGGAACTGCGCGGCAAGGGTGCGATTTTTGTCGACAGTGAGGACGAAGTGCCCAACGGGGAGCGCATCATTTACAGCGCCCACGGAGTGTCCCCGGACGTGCGCGAACATAGCGCGCGGCGCGGGCTGCGGGTGATTGATGCTACCTGTCCGCTGGTCACCAAGGTCCACGTAGAAGCCGTGAAGTTTGCCAAGGAAGGCTATTCGCTCATCCTCATCGGGCACAAGGATCATGATGAGGTGGTTGGGACACTGGGGGAGGCTCCGCTGGTGACGCAGGTTGTGGGGTCGCCAGAGCAGGTGAGCTCCTTGAGCGTGCCGGATCCGAACCGCGTGGCTTACCTGACGCAGACGACCCTCAGCTTGGACGAGACCAAAGACATTATCGCGGCGTTGAAAAAGAAGTTTCCGAACATCAAGGGGCCGGCGGCGCAGGATATCTGCTATGCCACGGAAAACCGGCAGGTCGCGGTGAAGCAGGTGGCTTCCGAAGCCGATTTGCTGCTCGTGGTCGGATCGGAAAATAGTTCGAATTCCAACCGGTTGGTGGAAGTGGCGCGCAATTTGGGCACGAACGCGCATCTTATCGATAGTTGCAACGACATTCAGCCGGAGTGGTTGAAGGGCGTGAAGACAATTGCACTCACCGCCGGTGCCTCAGCACCGGAGTGTCTGGTCGAAGAAACCGTGACCTTCCTGCGCAACAAAGGCTTCGACAACATGCAGGAACTCGAAGTGATGCCGGAAAACGTGCGTTTTGGGCTGCCGCCTGAGATCGTCGAGGCGATCGCCGCCGCTCCGGCCAGCGCCACTGCGGATTAGCGGATGAATGGAGCCGCGATTCATGAATACTGACTCCCCCGAGTCCCACATAGCTTCCGTACCGCTAGGTTCGAACCCACAGCTTCGCTTCGGCAAAATTGAGGAACTGGGCGCGCGCGTGGGCGCGGCGATTGCGGCCGCGCGGAAGTTTCTTTTTTCGCAGCAGCATGAAGAGGGGTACTGGTGCGGGGAACTCGAGGCGGATACCACGCTCGAGTCGGATTACATCCTGCTGCACGCGCTGCTGGGGACGGGGAACCAGGAGCGTTTCCAGAAGGCGGCAAACTGGATTCTGCGCCACCAGAACGAGGACGGCGGATGGAGTATCTATGCCGCCGGGCCTTCGAACATCAGCGCATCAGTGAAAGCCTACTTCGGATTGAAGCTGGCGGGATATACGGCGGATCATCCGGCTTTGCAACGCGCCTGCAAGAAGATTCTGGAGATGGGTGGCGTTACCGAAGTCAATACATTCACCAAGATCTATCTCTGTTTCTTCGGGCAGTATGACTACGATGCGGTTCCGGCGATCCCGCCGGAGATCGTGCTGTTTCCCAACTGGTTCTGGTTCAACATATACGAGATTTCTTCCTGGTCGCGCGCCATTCTGGTGCCGCTGTCGATCTGCTACGCCAAGAAGCCGTTCAAGAAGATTCCGCGCGAGATGGGCGTGGAGGAGTTGTTTGTCGGCGGGATGCAGAAGTCGCGCATGCACCTGCACTGGGCCAAGAAGCTGGTGTCGTGGCGCAATTTCTTCCTCGTGCTCGATCGCATGACGCATTATCTGGAGCGGGTGCATGTGCGTCCACTGCGTTCGGTTGCGCTGAAGAGCGCGGAGAAGTGGATGCTCGAGCGCTTCGAGATGAGCGACGGGTTGGGCGCGATTTATCCCTCGATGATGAACGCGATCATTGCGCTGCGCTGCTTGGGATATTCGCTGGACGATCCGCAGGTAATTCGGGCAATGGACGAGTTTGAGAAGTTGGGGATCGAAGAGGAAGACACCTTCCGCATGCAGCCCTGCATGTCGCCGGTGTGGGATACCGCGTATGCGATGTTTGCCCTAGGTGAAGCGGGAGTCCCTGCGAACGATCCGCGGATGGTCAAATGCGCTGACTGGATTCTGCAGAAGCAAGTGCGCAATGTGGGCGACTGGAAGGTTAAGAACAAGACGGGACAGCCGGGGGGGTGGTACTTCGAGTTTAACAATGAGTTTTACCCGGATGTCGATGATAGCGCGATGGTTTGCCTTGGGATGAGCCGTGTGGAACATCCCAATGGACGCTATCAGTGCGAGTCGGTGCAGCGCGCGATTGACTGGATCTTTTCGATGCAGTGCAAGAACGGCGGGTGGGCGTCGTTTGACAAAGATAACGACAAGATGGTGTTTCAATATATTCCATTTGCCGATCACAACGCCATGCTGGATCCGCCGACCGTGGACATTACGGGGCGCATCCTCGAGATGCTCGCGACGTACGGGTACGACAAGAATCACCCTTCGGTGAAGCGGGCGATTCGGTTCATTCGGGACGAGCAGGAGCCGGATGGAAGCTGGTTCGGGCGCTGGGGCGTGAACTACATTTACGGCACGGCGCTGGTGTTGCGCGGGCTGGACGCCATCGGCATGGACCTGCACGAACCCTGCGTGCAGCAGGCGGCGGAATGGCTGCGGATGGTGCAGAACGCCGATGGAGGATGGGGCGAAACAGTGGGGTCCTATGACGACCCGAGCTTGCGCGGGCAGGGGGAGAGCACGCCTTCGCAGACGGCTTGGGCGATTCTGGGACTGCTGGCGGCGAACGACGTTCGCAGCGACTCGGTGGCGCGAGGAGTTGCCTACCTGCTGCGCACGCAGAGAAAAGACGGATCGTGGGATGAGCCGTTCTTCACCGGCACCGGATTCCCGCGCGTGTTTTACTTGATGTACCACCTCTATCGGGATTACTTCCCGCTGCTCGCGCTGACGACGTACGCCAAGGTGATGGAGAAGAACGGGAACTAGTTCCCAGTCCTCCGTTGCGAGCGCCGTTTCAACCAGCACAATGGGATTGTATGAGCGAGGATGTCATTCTGCTGGCAGGGCTTCCGGGCTGCGGTAAGAGAACCTACTTGTCTCAGATGTTACGGGACGGCTGGTTGGTCTTTGACGACTTCAAGGCCGACGCCTTCGACAACGATTCAGGTTTTCGCAAGTCGCGGAAGTTCCGTGCGCTGATCAGCGCGCTTTGCGACGGTCTCAGGTGCGCGGTGGCCGATATCGATTTTTGCAGGACGGAGTCCCGTGCGGAAGCGGAGTGCGTCCTTCTCGCGGAAGTCCCGGGCGTGAAGTCTGGCTGGCGCTTCTTTGTGAACAACTGCTCGGTTTGCGAGGTGAACATTAAAAGCCGAAACCGCTCCTCGCTTCAATCGAGCTAGACAAAATGCGCGAGTATTCCGCATCCTACCATATTCCGCAGGGTGCGGATGTGCTCCCCATTGCCCGAAATGCGAACCGGTGTGACACTGAGAACTGAGAACCGAGAACTGAGAACTTGCTTTGAAAGCTTTCGTTACAGGTGCAACCGGATTTCTGGGATCTCACGTCGCCCGCGTTCTGGCCGACCAAGGCGCGGACCTGCGGTTGCTGGTGCGTTCCACGAGCAATTTGCGCAACCTGGAAGGGCTCAAGGCTGAAACTGCCACCGGGGATCTGCGCGATGCTGGCTCCCTCGAAAAAGCCATGTCGGGGTGCGACACGGTTTTTCATGTCGCAGCCGACTACCGGCTCTGGGTGCGCGATCCGGCGGAGATGTATCGTTCCAATGTTGACGGGACGCGGGCGATCCTGGAAGCCGCGCGGAAGAATGGCGTGCTTCGCGTGGTGTACACCTCCAGTGTTGCGACTGTGGGGTTCACCGGCAACGGACATCCGGCGGATGAGGATTCTCCGGTGTCGCTGGCCGACATGATCGGCCACTACAAGCGCTCGAAGTTCATGGCAGAGCAGGTGGCGCTGGAGGCCGGGCGCGGCGGGATGCATGTGGTGACGGTCAATCCGACGACGCCGGTTGGGGAGCAGGATGTGAAGCCGACCCCGACGGGCCGCATCGTCGTCGATTTTCTGAAGCGCAAATTTCCCGCCTATGTCGAAACGGGATTGAACCTGGTCGACGTGAGGGAATGCGCGTTGGGACACGTTGCGGCTTTGGAAAAAGGGAAGTCAGGTGAACGCTATATTTTGGGCGGGGAGAATCTTACGCTGAAGCAGATTCTGGATAAGCTCGGGGAGATCACCGGACTGCCTTCGCCGAAGGTGAAGTTGCCGTATGTGTTCGCCTTCGCGGCGGGGGTGGTAGACGAGGCGATTACCGGGCGGATGTTGCACCGCGAGCCGCGTGCCACTGTGGATACTGTGCGTATGGGCAGAAAAAAGATGTTTGCCAGTTCGGGCAAGGCGGAGCGCGAATTGGGCTGGAAGATTGTGCCGGTCGAAGGGGCCTTGCGGCGGGCGGTGGAGTGGTTCCAGAGCAACGGATATGTCTAGAGTCGCCATCGTGGCCGCCCTGGAACGGGAGGTGCGGCCTCTGGTTAAGGAGTGGCGCGTCCGCGAGATGGAAGTCGACGGACGGCGCTTTCGCTTTTTCGAAAAGGATGCCTTCGTCGTGGTTTGCGGCGGGATTGGAGCGGAAGCGGCGCGGCGGGCAGCGGAGGCAGTGATCGCAATCTACGCACCCGAAGTAGTCTATTCGGCGGGCTTTGCCGGGGCTCTGGACCCTGCGCTCAAAGCTGGGGACGTTGTGCGTCCTCGGTGTGTCGTCAATACGGGAGACGGTAGCAGCGTGAACCTCGATCAAGGTGAGGGTCTGTTGGTCAGTTTCGGATCGGTTGCGAGCCCGGAGCAGAAAGCGAGGCTGCGAGATTCGTTTGGAGCGCAGGCCGTGGATATGGAGGCGTCTGCGGTCGCGCGAGCGGCTGAAGCTCGAGGAGCAGGATTCGCGGTGGTGAAAGTCATTTCTGACGAATTCAATTTCAGTTTCCCGTCGATGGAGCGCTTCGTCGATTCCAATGGACAGTTTCTGGAGAGGCGATTTGCCTGGTTCGCGGCTTTGCGGCCCTGGCTGTGGCCGAGAGTTGCGCGACTGGCACGGAACAGCAATCGCGCTTCGAGCGCTTTGTGCGGCTGGCTGCGAAACATGATCGCGGTTACCGTTTCTGCCTCATCGGAGATTTCCACAGTGGAGGCGGTCAACCGCCCGTGAATGGTGGTACGTTCGGTTTAAGGGCCTATGATCGTCGGCGTTGTTTGGTCGCAGCGAATGTTTCGTTGGCAGATCGGGTACGTGCAGGAAAGCGCGAGACTCAGTTCATCTATAATCGCAGAAGGCGTTCTCCAAAAAAACGATGCATTGTTTTCCCTTGCTGGTAGTGTTCGTCGGCGGCGAAATCGTCGACATGATCTCCAACACTGGCGCGGTGGCCAAGCTGGTATTGCTTGCGCTGTTGGTGTTCAGCCTGATCTCTTGGGCCATCATCCTCACCAAGTGGAGCCTGTTGCGGCGGGCGCGCGCGCAAAGCGGACGATTCGTGCGCGCGTTTCGCAAGGCGCAGCGGCTGCAGGATATCGCCGCGGTGGCGGAACAGTTCAAGCCCAGCCCGCTGGTCGGCGTGTTCGAAGGCGGGTATGAGGAATACAAGCGGCAGGCCGGGATGTTCGGCACTCTGCGGAATCTGGTGACGATCCAGCGTGGGATGCAGATTGGGGCATCGGAAGAGATCACGCGTCTCGAACGGAATCTTCCCTGGCTCGCGATTACCGCCGCGGTGACGCCATTTGTCGGACTGTTTGGCACGGTGTGGGGCATCATTGATGCGTTTCACGGGTTGGGGACGGCGGGAGCGGCGACGCTGCGGGCCGTTGCCCCGGGTATTTCGGAGGCTCTGATTACGACGGCTGCCGGACTGGCGGCTGCGATTCCCGCCGTCATTGCTTATAACCTCATCGGTGCGTCGATCCGCGAATTCGCGGCGCGCAGTGACGATTTTGCCCTTGAGGTGCTCAACGCGGTGGAGCACAGCCAGGCGCAGGCCTCGGCCCAGGTTCCGAGTGAAGTGAGGCGCTGATGGCATTCACTACTTCCAACGGACGCACGCAGACCGCGCTTGCCGATATCAACATCACTCCGCTGGTGGATGTGGTGCTGGTGTTGCTGATTATTTTCATGGTAACGGCACCGGTGCTGCAGTCGGGAATTGACGTCAGTGTGCCGAAAACGCGGACAGTGAAGGAGATCACCGAAGAGCGTACGGTAATCACCATCAATAAAGATCAGCGCGTGTTTTTGGGCAACGAAGCGATCAACATCAACGAGATCAGAAGCAAGTTACGGCAGAAGATTCGGGATCCGCGCAACCAGTTCATTTTTGTGCGCGCGGACGAAAATGTTCCCTTCGGAGCGTTCGCAACGGTAATGGACGCGGTGAAGCAGGCGGGGATCACCAACGTCAGCATTGTGACGCAACCTTTAGAGCAAAATGGCAGCAAACGCTGAGATTTACTTCGAGCATGACCGTTGGGGCCGAGCGCTGGCCTGGTCCGTGGGGCTGCATGTGGGAATCACGGCGGCGTTGTTGATCTACTCCGCGGTTTTCTATGGAACGAGCGGCGACACGTGGGGCGCGGGCGGGGGCGGGGAGGCGATTGGCGCGACGCTGGTGAGCACGGTTCCGCTGCCGGCGAATCCGGCGCAGACCAAGAACGTGCTGGCTAATGAGTCGAAGGGTGTGACGCAGTCGCAACCCAAAATCGAAGAGAAAGAGCCGGATGCGATTGAGATTCAGGGCAAGAACGCAAAGATAAAGCCGAAGAAGAAGCAGGAGACGGCTTCCAAGGAAAAGCCGCTGGCCGCACCGGAGGAAGAGACGAATCAGGTTGCGTTTGGAGAAGGCGGACCGGTCAGCGGACCTTATGGAACTTTCGCCGCAGGCGGGGCCAAGGGTGGGTTTGGAATTACCGGAGGCGGCGGGGATTTTGGCACGAAGTACGCGTGGTACGTGCACGTGATTCAGCAGAAGGTTGCGGAAAACTGGCTGAAGTACGAGGTCGATCCGAGAATCACGACCGCTCAACGTGTGTATATCACTTTCGATATCGCGCGCGACGGACATCCTTCGAACGTGCAGGTAGAACAATCCAGTGGCGTACCTTCGCTGGACATTTCTGCGGTGCGCGCACTGCAGCGGATTGATACTTTCGGTCCGTTGCCCGCGGATTATTCGGGCGGCAAAATTTCCGTGGAGTACTGGTTCGATTATAAGAAGTGAATCTTTCGGGTAAACAGGATGCACTACTGACTACTTTGTGCTTCATAACGCAGGCACAATGAAAATGAGGGGTATTCAACGCAGTGAGACGTGGCAAGAGAGAAGAAGGAACCTTGCAAAGCTATTCCTATCGGCATACGATATTGTCATACAAAGTACCTTTTACCCCCACACGGATGGACGAAGGCGACAGACCTAATTCCTGGCGCTGGCCAAGGAGGTTTCGCGGCCCGCTGTTAGCGCTTGTTCTGATCGTCGCGTGCTGCTCTGTTTCTTCCAAACTTTTCGCGCAGGATTGGGTTAAGACTGGGACGAGCTTGGGCGTGGAGAAGGTGCGGCTGGCTGTGCCAGACTTCAAGCCTTCGACCACCGATCCACAGAACACCGCGCTGCTCAAGACTTTCAACGACACGCTGTGGAACGACCTCGACGTCTCCGGTGTAGTCGAGCTGGTCTCGAAGAGCTTCTATCCGTTGCAGGTTCCCGGGCAGCCGCCCGAGGTGAATTACCTTGCATGGAACGCGCCTCCTCCGAATGCAGCCATGCTGGCCTTTGGAAGTCTGGGCGTTACAGGGGGGAAACTCACCGTCCAAGGCTGGCTGTATGACGTGAAGAATTTCCAATCACCGCAGATTCTGGGTAAGCAGTACGCCGATACTTCTAGTGATGCGGCGGCCCGGCTGATAGCCCACAAGTTCGCCGATGAAATCATCTTTCGGCTGGGCGGCGGCATAAACGGCATTGCCGAGACGCAGATTTATTTTGTCAGCGACCGGACGGGGCACAAGGAAATTTGGGCGATGGATTATGATGGCTCGAACCAGCACCAGATCACCCGGCTGGGGGCGATCTCTTTGTCGCCGCGCGTTTCGCCCGACGGGTCCCGCGTAGCCTTCAGCAGCCTGACGAAAAGCGGCTGGGAGATTATGATGTATTCGCTGGACCTTAACCGGGGGGTGAGTTTTCCACACATGGGCGGAACGAATCTGTCGCCGGCTTGGTCGGGGGACGGGACGAAGCTGGCGTTTTCGTCGTCGCGCGGGGGAGAACCGGAAATTTATGTGGCAGATGCCTCGGGTGGAAATCTGCATCGCCTTACCACGGCCAGGGGGCCGGATGTTTCGCCCTCGTGGAACCGGAAGACGAATGCGCAAATTGCGTTTGTCAGCGGGCGCACGGGATTGCCGCAGATTTATACCATGGAAGCCGACGGCACCAACCAGCAGCGTATGACCGATCAGGGCTACGCCGTATCGCCGAACTGGGCGCCCAATGGGCAGTTTCTTTCTTTCGCCTGGGTGCGCAAGTATGGACCGGGCGAACCGGGGGCGTCGGATATTTACTTGATGGATATTGCCAGCAAGCAGTGGGTGCAGTTGACGCACGATGGCGGGCGCAACGATTTTCCTTCCTGGTCGCCGGATGGACGGCATATCGTGTTTCAGTCCAGCCGCTCCGGCAAGGAGGAAATCTGGACAATGCTGGCCGATGGTACTAAGGTCCAGCAATTGACTTTTACAGGACGCAATACCCAACCCAATTGGAGTTGGAAATAGTAAATACGCTTCGTCTGACCTTGGGGGGTAAGCCTTTGGGGTCGCAGGGAGGAATAAAAGTGAATCAGAAAAATATGAAGTGGTTCGCACTCGTAGTCATGCTGGGTGCCGTAATGATGCTGGGCGCCTGCAAGAAAAAAGCGGCTCCGCCTCCACCCCCACCCCCACCGCCACCTCCGGCTCCGACAGCTTCTATTTCGGTAAGTCCCAACACCATTCAGGCAGGACAGTCTGCGTCTTTGACCTGGCAGACCAGCAATGCCACCGACGTGTCGATCGACGGCATTGGCGCGGTGCAGCCGAATGGCTCGCAAAGCGTTTCCCCGACTGATTCGACGACCTATCACCTGACCGCCAAGGGATCGGGCGGTACACAGGAAGCCACGGCGCGGCTGACGGTAACCCAACCGCCGCCACCGCCACCGCCGCCAACCCCGTCGGTAACCGACGAAGACTTGTTCAGCCAGAACGTGAAGGATGTTTACTTCGACTATGACAAGTCCGATATTCGCGCCGACCAACAGGCTTCGCTGCAGGCCGACGCGCAGTTCTTCAATCAGCACACGAACATCAACTTCACGATTGAAGGACACTGCGACGAGCGCGGATCGACCGACTACAACCTGGCTCTCGGCGACAAGCGGGCCATGGCAGTCAGGGATGCACTGACCGCGGCCGGCATCAGCGCCAGCCGGATCAAAACCATCAGCTACGGCAAAGAAAAGCCCTTCTGCACAGAAAGCAACGAAGCTTGCTGGCAGCAGAACCGCCGCGGCCATCTGGTTTATCAGAAGTAAAGGATTGCCTGGGGGACGACTGGGTGCGTCCCCCGGTTGTTCTTTCGTGGGATGGCGCATGCGTGTGCCCCGAAGAGGGCCTCGGGTGACATAGTTTCATCTCCCTGTTGAATCTTACGGTTCCCGTCAGTGCTTTCTGTGTGAATCCTTCCCGCCTGTGGGACAATCAATGCATCTAAAATATAGGTGTGTTCGGGGAATCTCTATGAAACTACATCGCATTTCCGTATTTTTCGCATTGCTCTCCATCTTGTGGCTGGGAGCGGCTCCGGCGTGGGGCGTCAATAAGGACATGGTGCAGTTGCAGACGCAGGTACAGCAACTGCAAGAACAAATGACTGCCATGCAACGCAGCTTTGACGAGCGCATGGGCGTGATGAAGAACCTGGTGGAGCAGGACACGGACGCCGTGAATAAGGTGGCGAACGCCCTTAACGCGCTGCAGACGACGCTGCAGAAGCAGCAGACTGAGGGCGGTTCGAAGGCCGACCAAATTTCGGGCCAGATTCAGTCGCTCAACGACACTATGGATGAACTGAAGGTGCGACTGGCCAAGGTCAGCAAGCAACTCGAAGACATGCAGGCGGCGCAACAGAGTTTGGGCGCTCAGCAGGCCCAGCAACAAGCCCAGCAGCAGGCCCTGGCGCAAGCTCCGGCTCCGGATGTGCTCTACAACAATGCCTTGCGCGATTACAGCGGGGGCAAGTACGACTTGTCGCTGCAGGAATTTTCGGACTACATCAAGTTCTATCCCAACACCGATCTTGCTGGAAACTCCTATTACTACCTTGGAGAGATTCAGTTCCGTCAAGGAAACTACCAGCAGGCGGCGCAGAGCTACGACCAGGTATTGCAGAACTTTCCCAGCGGAAACAAAGCGGCGTCCGCGCAGTTGAAGAAGGGCTTTTCGTTGATTGAACTGGGAAAACAGGATGATGGGGTCAGCGAGTTGCGGCACCTGATCCAGCGGTATCCGCACTCTCCGGAAGCGCTGCAGGCGCGGGAGCGGCTGCGTAAGCTGGGAGTTTCCGCCACGGGCAGAAACTCCTAAGCGGCAGATGGAAGTTCGCGAAGAAGCTTGGCGGACGGGAGTAACCCTAGACTCCGCGGTGGTGTGGCCTCTTAGGGCGATGATGCTTGGCGGCCTTGTGGGCGCGATGGCGCTGGACACGCTGGTGAGTTGCCTTCACAGAGACGAGGCTAGCGCGCGACGGCACAGCCACCGCGAATGCAGCAGTCAATACGGCGAGGATTAGTACTGAGAAGCACCGCCTCATATACCCATTCTCCGGCCAACTTCTCCTACTTTATATCTATATTCTTTGGAAAGCTCCAGGACTAAACTGAGTTGGCAAGAATTATTGCACGGGGGTTTCATCCATGCTATATAGCACACAGGATCAGGATACGGCGAAAGGTGCCACGGAAGCTGAAGATCACACAAAGCCGGGTAACGTTGGTCTGCAAAAACAGCTTGGGCATCGCGATCAGGACCCGATGTTGAAGGATGCAGACTCCGATTTTCCCGAACCTGGGCAAAATCCCGAGCATAGCGGCGAGCCGGAACGAAAAACAGCGTAAACCAGCGCGACGAAGAGTCAAGAGTGGGAAAAGGCCTTCTCTCTGGAGAGGGCCTTTTGTGTCTTTGGATCCGCGTGCTAGCGCAACTCTTCCATCACAGCGTCGAGCACTTCCTTGCCCGGACGGGTCATTGAATCAGGCAGAGTGGCCAAGGGCCGGTCGACAACGTTTAGCATGTCAATGAAGTTCGGGGCTTGCGGGTTCACATAGAACACGCCGGTCAGCACTTCGCCCTTGTCGTGGGCTTCGGTGAGGCGTGTGATGGCGCGGATCTTGTCGGTCGGGTCGTAGTCTTCTTCCAGCTTGCGCAGGTGCAGGCGGGAGCCGTCGTGCATGGTGACTTCCACGGTTGAGCCGGGATCGTACTCGACCGCAATGTCCTCGAAGTGCGGCACGAAGCTAATGTCCTGCAGGGTCTCTTCGTGCTCTTTCACGTATTTGTAGGACTTGGTCGAACCCTCGTGATCGTTGAAGGTGACGCAGGGCGAGACCACGTCGAGCATGACCGTGCCCTTGTGGGCTATGGCCGCTTTCAACATGGCGCTTAATTGACGTTTATCTCCGGAGAACGACCGGCCGACCAATGTCGCGCCCAGTTGAATTGCAAGCGCGCAGGTATCGATGGGCGGAAGGTCGTTCACAACGCCGGTTTTAAGCTTCGAGCCCAGGTCGGCGGTGGCCGAGAACTGGCCTTTGGTCAGGCCGTAAACTCCGTTGTCTTCGATGATGTAAATGATGGGCAGATTGCGGCGCATGAGATGGACGAACTGCCCGATGCCGATCGAGGCGGTATCGCCGTCGCCGCTGACGCCAATGCAGACTAGCTTGCGATTCGCCAGAATCGCTCCCGTGGCCACGGAGGGCATGCGGCCATGCACCGCGTTGAAGCTGTGGGAACGGCTCATAAAGTAAGCCGGAGTCTTCGAGGAGCAGCCAATGCCGCTGGGCTTGATGAGCAACTCGGGCTGCACGCCCATCTCATACATGGCCTCGATGATGCGCTCAGATATCGCGTTGTGGCCGCAACCGGCACACAGCGTGGTCTTGCCGCCCTTGTAGTCCATCACGGTGAGGCCGATGCGGTTGGTTTTTGGTCCGGCTGGTCCGGGCTCAACGGTGGGAGTGGTTGCCATCTACTTACCCTCCATACTGGTCAGTTCGTCGGTGATGGACCGCGCGTCGAGCGGTAGTCCGGTGATATGGGCGATGCTCCGCAAGCGCGTGGTCAGCTCGGGCTTGAGATCGAGTTTGAGCAGGGTGAGCATCTGCGCATCGCGGTTCTGCTCGACGACGTAGATATGATCGTGCTGCTCGATGAACTCATGCACTTCGCGGGTAAAGGGATACGCCTTGAGTCGCAGGTAATCGGTCTCGATGGCGTATTCGTCGCGGAGCTGATCGCGGCTCTCGGTGATGCCCCAGTGCGAAGTTCCGTAGCCGATGATCCCGATTTTCGCGTTGTTACCTTTGGTGATCTCGGGCCGCGGAACGAACGAGCGCGCGGTTTCGAACTTGCGATTCAGGCGCTCCATGTTGTTTTCGAAGTCGTCGGCGCGCTCGCTGTACTGGGCTTTCTCGTTGTGCCCGCTACCGCGTGCGAAATAGGCCGCCGCGGGATGGATGGTTCCGGGCAGCGTGCGATAGCCGATGCCGTCTCCGTCGACATCTTTGTAACGCGCGAATCCACCGAGACGGTCGAGATCTTCCTTGCTGAGGACTTTGCCGCGATTGATCGGCGTGGTCGGATATTCGAACGGATCGGACATCCAGTTGTTCATACCCAGATCCAGATCGGACATGACGAAAACCAGCGTCTGGAACTGTTCGGCCAGGTTGAACGCCTCGGGTGCCATGCTGAAGCATTCTGAGACCGAGCAGGGAAACAGCATGATGTGTTTCGTGTCGCCGTGCGATAGGAATGCGGTGGAAAGAATATCGCCCTGTGAGGTACGCGTAGGCAGGCCGGTGGAGGGGCCGACGCGCTGGATATCCCAGATCACACCGGGAACTTCGACGTAATAGGCAAGTCCGGCGAACTCCGACATAAGCGAAATGCCTGGGCCGGCCGTGGCGGTCATGCTGCGCGCGCCCGCCCATCCTGCTCCGATGACCATGCCGATCGCGGCCAGTTCATCTTCGGCCTGCACGATGGCGAAGGTCGCTTTGCCGTCAGGACCGATGCGGTATTCCTTCATGTACTCGATCATCGTCTCCACGAGCGAAGATGACGGAGTAATCGGATACCAGGTCACGACGGTGCATCCGGCGAACATGCAGCCGAGCGCGGCAGCAGAGTTGCCGTCGATGATGATCTTGCCTGCGGTCTCATTCATGCGCTCGATGTAGAAGGCGCCGCGCTTTTGCAGGTTCGCCTTGGCGTAATCGAATCCTGCCTGGGCGGCGGCCAGATTCAGGTTGGCCGCCTTTACTTTCTTGGCGAATTGCTTGCGGATGGCGTTTTCGATCTCGGCCATTTCGATGGTGAGCAGGTTGGCGACGACGCCCACGTAGACCATGTTCTTGACGAGCTTGCGCAGCTTGGCTTCCGGGCAGACTGCGGCGACCAACTTGTCGTAGGGAACGGCGTAAAAGATCAGATCATTCCGCAACTTGTGCAGAGCGAGAGGTTCGTCATAGAGGACCGAAGCGCCGGCAGCCAGCGACATCGTATCTTCCTGCGCGGTCTCGGGATTCATGGCCACCAGGAAATCGATTTCCTTCTTGCGGCCGATGTAACCGTGCTTGTTGGCGCGAATCGTGTACCAGGTCGGAAGCCCGGCGATGTTCGAGGGGAACATGTTCTTGCCGGATACCGGTACGCCCATCTGAAAAATACTGCGTAAGAGAACGGTATTTGAACTCTGCGAGCCGGAACCGTTGACCGTCGCGACCTGAATGCTCATGTCGTTAACGATGCGCTTCTGTCCCATGCCTCCGGCGGATTCCCGGGGCACGACATCCGTAGTGGCCATCCCAACACCTTCCTTCAGTTTGAGGGCGGAACCCTGTCGCCCGTTGATTTGTGGATCACGGAGAAGGAAACATTCCATTATAACGGCGGCAACCCGCTCTGTGGCGTCAAATCGACCACCTGCAGCCCGGAGGAACCTGCCTTGGAAACGAGGGAGTGGCCCGCAGGCTCAGGATTCTGTCTTATAGAACTGCGCGATGTTACGAAACTTATTATATCGTGACACGAGCAATTCGGAAGGAGGGACTTTCTTTAGTTGCGCATAGTGTTTCTGCAGGCTGGCGTCGAGCAGATTGGCTGCCGCTTCGTGGTCGCGGTGGGCTCCGCCCTCGGGCTCAGGAACGATGTCGTCAATGCAGCCGAGTTCACTGAGGTCGGTTGCGGTGATGCGCATGGCTTCGGCCGCGAGTTCTTTCTTGCTCGCGTCGCGCCACATGATGGCGGCGCAGCCTTCGGGAGAGATGACCGAATAAATCGAGTTCTCCATCATTAACACGCGGTCGGCGACGGCGATCGCCAAGGCCCCGCCGCTGCCGCCCACGCCAATCACCGTCGCAATGATGGGTACTTCCAGTCGCGCCATTTCGCGGAGATTGTAGGCGATGGCTTCGGCCTGCCCGCGCTCTTCTGCATGGATGCCGGGGTAGGCGCCGTCGGTGTCGACCAGAGTAAAGATCGGGCGCCGGAACTTTTCCGCAATCTGCATCACCCGGATTGCCTTACGATACCCCTCAGGATGCGGTGTGCCGAAGTTCCGGTGAACGCGCTGCTTCATGTCCCGGCCCTTCTGGGTGGCGACGATGAGTACTTCATCGCCGTGAAATCGCGCCATGCCGCAGATGATGGCGGCATCGTCGCCAAAGCTGCGATCGCCGTGAATTTCGCTGAAGTCGGTGAAGATGCGCTCGATGTAGTCAAGCGACTGGGGACGCTGCGGATGGCGCGCCAACTCGGTTTTCTGCCAGGCGGTGGGTGGCGCGTTCATCTCTCGTCGGAGCGTATCAATGCGATCCTGCAGTTGGGCGATCTGACGCCGGGTCGCATCATCGGCGCCGGGAGACTCCAGTTCCGCGACCTGGCGCTCGATCTGCTCCAACTCCTGCTGCGCTTTTTCGGTGGCTGCCATGGCTTGAATCAGGCGATGATGCGGACGCTGCCCCGCCCGCACAATTGTTCGACGCGGGCGATGAAACTACGGTCCGGAAGGACATTATAGCCTTCCGCTTCCATCACCACCATGAAATCGCCTTGGCGTTCCACGTCAAACAACACCTTGGCCTCGCCTTTGCGCTCCAGGAACAGTGTGTGCAGATCGTCGATGGTAGTTTCGCCGGAGGTCTCGAGCGGCACCCGGATCCGGATGGCGCGGGGAAGTGGGACCGTGGCTTCTTCCAGAGGCTGGATTTCCGCAGCTGTGATCTTGGGATTGGCGCCTTCTTCGATGCGCACGCCCGCCTTCACGAGAACGGGAACTTCGAGTTTCACCTTGTCCCCGATGCGCCTGTAGGCTTCGGGGAAGACGATCATGTCGATCGAACCGGACATGTCTTCGAGCGTGGCCTGAGCATAGAAGTCGCCGCGCTTCGACTTGAGTACGCGCACGTTGCCGATGATGCCGGCGGTCACGATCGTTTCGTCCTTGCCGGTAGATCTTGTCATCGCAGCAATTTCTTCGACACTGAGTGCCTGCAGGTCCGTCAGCTTATCTTTGTATTTTTGCAGAGGATGGCCGCTGATGAAGAAGCCGAGAATTTCCTTCTCGGCGGTTAGGCGGGTGTGCTCATCCCAATCAGGAATGTTGGGCAATTTGTCGTTGTGCGATTCGGAATCCTCCTGTTGGAAGACACCAAACAGGCCGTGCTGGCCCGATTCGGCGTCGCGCTGCGCTTTCTGCGCCTGTTCCATCGCCTTATCAAGCACCGCCATCAATTGCGCGCGGCGACCCAACGAATCCATGGCGCCGCTCTTGATCAGAGACTCCAGCACGCGCTTGTTGAGCAGGCGGAGGTCGACATACTCGCAGAACTCGAAAATCGACTTGAAGCGGCCGAGTTTCTTGCGGGCGGCCACGATGGATTCGATCGCATTGCCGCCGACATTCTTTACCGCGGCGAGGCCGAAACGGATCGACTCGCCGTGCGGCGTGAAGTTGGCGTCGGAGACGTTGATATCGGGCGCTTCCACCGCGATTCCCATCTCGCGGCATTCATTGATGTACTTGACGACGTCGTCGGTTGAGCCAGTGACCGAGGTCAGCAGGGCCGCCATGAACTCCACAGGATAGTGCGTCTTCAGATAGGCCGTGTGATAGGCCAGCAAGGCGTAGGCCGCGGAGTGCGACTTGTTGAAGCCGTATCCGGCGAACTGGGCCATGAGGTCGAAAATCTTTTCGATCTTCTTCGGCGGATACTTTCGCTGCGCGGCGCCTTCCACAAAGCGCTCGCGCTGCTGCGCCATTTCCTCGGCCTTTTTCTTGCCCATGGCGCGGCGCAGCAGATCGGCTTCACCCAGGGAGTAGCCCGCCAGGCGGTTCGCGATCTGCATTACCTGTTCCTGGTACACGATCACGCCCAGGGTCTCTTGCAGGATTTCCTTCAACTCCGGGAGTTCGTACTCCACCTTCTTGCGGCCGTGCTTGCGGTCGACGAAATCGTCGATCATGCCGCCCTGAATCGGACCCGGCCGGTACAGCGCGTTCAGAGCCGTGAGATCTTCAATGGAATTCGGCTGGTACTTGCGGAGCACATCCCGCATGCCGTGCGATTCAAATTGGAAGACGCCAGAGGTCAGTCCTTTGTGGAAGACCTTTTCATAAGTCTCGTTGTCCTCCAGGGGAATCTGTTCGAGGCTCAGCGGGGTGCCGCGCGTTTGTACGATGAGCTTCAATGCATCCGTGAGAATCGTGAGCGTGGTCAGGCCGAGGAAGTCCATTTTCAACAGGCCCATCTTTTCGATTGCGACCATGTCGAAGGCAGTCACGATTTCATCGTTCTTGGTTCGGTGCAGCGGAACCAGGTCGGTGAGCGGGCGCGGCGAGATCACGACCCCGGCAGCGTGAACCCCGCAATTGCGGACCAACCCCTCCAGCTTTTTTGCGGTCTCGAACAGTTCGCGGATCTGTCCGTCCTTCTCGATCGCATCCCGCAGTTGGGCCGAATCCTCGATGGCTTGCTCCAGCGTGATGTTCAGCTGGGTCGGCACCATCTTAGCGATGCGGTCGACATCGGCATACGGAATGTCCATGGCGCGGCCTACGTCTTTAATCGCGGCCTTCGCCGCCATGGTGCCGAAGGTTATGATCTGCGCCACATTGTCGCGGCCGTATTTCTGAGTGACGTAGTTAATGACCTCGCCCCGGCGGTTCATGCAGAAATCGATGTCGATATCGGGCATGGACACGCGTTCAGGATTCAGGAAGCGCTCAAAGAGCAGCTCATGCTGCAGCGGGTCGATGTCGGTGATGCCAAGGGCATACGAGACCAGCGAGCCCGCGGCTGAGCCGCGGCCGGGGCCGACCGGAATGCCGTGCTCCTTCGCATAGCGGATGAAATCCCAGACGATCAGGAAGTAGCCGGGAAACTGCATCTGCTGGATGATGCCGAGTTCGCGTTCGAGGCGCTGCTCGTAATCGGTGATCGAATGTTTCAGCTTTCCTTGCTCGTGCAGCGGGCGTAAAGTCTCCAGTCGGCGCGCGAAGCCTTCGCGGGTTACGTGGACGAAATAACTGTCAATGGTGTAGCCGGGTGGGACTTCGAATTGCGGAAACGGATTGGCAACTTTTTCCAGCCGCAAGCTGCAGCGCTCGGCGATATCGAGCGTTCGCGTGAGTACTTGGGGAGAGTCCTTGAATACGCGGTACATTTCGTCATGGTTTTTGACGAAGAACTGCGTGCCGTCGAACTTCATGCGAGCGGAGTCGTGAATCGACTTGCCGGTCTGGATGCACACCATGACGTCTCTGGGCGTGGGCGTCATCCTCGCAAAGGTAGTGGCTGTCGTTGGTGGCCACGAGCGGCAGGCCGAGATCTTTTTCAAGCTGGAAGAGACCGGGATGGATGCGGTGCTCCATCTCCAGGCCCTGATCTTGAATCTCTAGAAAAAAGTTCTCCTTGCCGAAAATATCGGCGAATGTGCCGGCGGCCGTGCGCGCGGCCTCGTAGTTGTTCTCCATCAGGCGTTCGGCAACCTCTCCTTTGAGGCATCCGGAGAGGCCGATCAGGCCGCGGGAATGCTCGGCCAGAAAGTTCTTGCTCACGCGCGGCTTGTAGTAAAAGCCGTGCAGGGAGGCTTCAGACGTGATCTTAACGAGATTGCGATAGCCCTCTTCGTTCTCGGCGAGCACGAGCAGGTGGTTGTAAGTATCGCCTTCGGGGGGTGCGCGGTGGTCATCTTTCTTGCAGACGTAGAGTTCGCAGCCGACGATGGGCTTCACACCCGCGTGCTTGGCAGCGTTGACAAAATGGACGGCGCCAAAAATATTGCCGTGGTCGGTCATCGCCACGGCGGGCATGCCCAGCTCTTTCACGCGCTGGCAAAGCTTTTCGACATCACAGGCGCCGTCGAGCAGGGAGTAGTCCGTGTGCAGGTGCAGGTGGACGAATTGGGACATGGGTCTGTGGGTAGTCTAACGCATTAGGGGATGGTGGAAGGGTGTGGATGGCTGTGCGTTTCGGGGATCAGGAGTCTGGTGGAGCGGTTCGTTACCGGGACCGCATGTCAATCCCTCGGAATGGTGAGGTTCTGGATCGGCAGCGTGAGAGCTTTCTCAAGCCGCGCCATCCCATCGACTAAGCGATCCTGAAGGTCGGGCCATTGATTTTCTGGAGTTCGCCACCCTCCTTCCCAAATTTTGCAAATGCGGCACGCACGTTTGTCTGGCAGTTCCTGCCAGTCAAGCTGCTCGCCGAACGCGGACTCAATAACCTCCCTCTGCTGCTGCAATGCTCTTAGGGCTCCGAGATTGCGTTCGTCGGAATCTTCGCCTAGATCTACATAGCATTCGACCCGGGAATCATATTGATTTAGAACGAAAGGTTAAATCCAACGCGCCCAATGGATGTGCCAATCCAGTTGTCCTTGCTACCAGTTCGACCAGCGAAGCGAGGTGTTTTTGCGTTCGATCGCTCAATAAGCTGTCTCCAGAATCGGCGGAACATCAAGTCACGCTCTGATTCGGCTCGGCGGCTCTCTTGTTGCTGAGCACGAACTTTGGTTTCGTAGTCCTCGGCTTCAGGAAGGGGAATAACCTGCTGGATGTCCACCAGGACTTGTTTCTCCGAGACGATATGGTTTAAGACGAATGCACGTAATATCGAGACCCCGCTTGTTGAGCCACAAGACGGAGGTAGTCAGCTCGATCGAGAAGTCAGCGGAAACCAACATGATCTTCACCTCGTCCGAAAGCTGCGCGGCGGCGGCCGAGTCGAAATTGAGAAAACTCAGAATCGCCGATTCCGCACGCTGGCGAGCGTTCTCGCCGCCGATGAAACTGGCGTGAGTGCCCACCAATTGCTCGAACGTCATGCTCGACACCATTGCGGCGTAGCGAATAGCCTGCAAATCCATATGCTCGCCATCTTCCGTCCGCTTTAGTTCGAGGACCACGATGTGGGCATCCTTGTCCAGGCAAAGAAGGTCGATCCGGCGCTTACTGTCCTCCCAGTCTCCAAACTCGTCCTTTATAACCATGAGGTCGGAAGAAAGAACGGATATGTCGGCCTTAATTAACCGTTGTAGATCGCGGCGCTCGAGCAACTTCTCCTGCGCGAAACTGGTTTCCGCAACCTTTTCCATTACGGAGTCTGTGACCCGAAAAGATTGCCATTCGCGGATGTTACAAACCCTGAAATAGACCGTCAAGGAGGTGAGGGAATGGCAGCTACTGCGGGTCAAGGCCCATCTAGTCCGCGCCGGCTCCGGCGGCATGCGCTTTTTGCAGCAGGCGACGGGCCTGGGTGATGAGTTCGGCCACTTCGAAGGGCTTTACCAGGCAGGGGAGACTGTTTTCCTGCAGGAAGGAGCGTCCATCCCCAGTTTCCACGCCGTTCGAAAACGTGAATAGAACGTGCCCTTCCATCCCCGGGCAATTTTCTTTGAGCCACTGGTAGGCTTCTTTGGTGTTCCACTGGCCGGGCATGTTGCCGTTCATGATGAGGGCGTCAAAAGGTTCTGAGAGCAGGCGAGTCTTCACATCCTGGCTGGTCCTGGCAGTCACAACGGTGGCGCCTGCGCCGGCGAGCACATCGCGTTCAAATTCGAGCACGGCTTCTTCTTCCTCCACCAGCAGCACGCGTCCATGCGTCGCGCCCTCGTGCTGACGGGCTGCTGGCTTGGGCGATTCAGGTTCGACCTGAGCCGTTACCACAGCGGGCAGCCGTACTTCGATGATAGCGCCGCCATCCGGCGCGTTGTTCGCGGTGATGTCGCCGCCATGTTCTTTCACGATGCCGTAACAGATGCTGAGCCCGAGTCCGGTGCCTTTGCCCACGCTCTTGGTGGTGTAAAAGGGATCGAAGATGCGCTTGGGATCCTTGATTCCGGCACCGTCGTCGGTGAACTGCGTGCAAACGTGTCCACCTTGGCACGAAATCCGAATCTTGAGCTTCCCGCTGTGTCCTGTCTCCAAAATGGCATCGACGGAATTGTTGATGATATTCAGGAACACTTGCTCAATCTGATGCGGGTCGGCTACGACCAAGGCAGGTTCCGAGGGGAGGTCGCGATCGACTTTAATGTTGTTGATCTTGAGGTCGTAGTCGCGCAGCGCCAGGGTTTCGTCGAGCACCTTGCGGATGTCAACTTCATCCCGTTGCGGCTTGCGTTGGCGCGCGAAAGAGAGGAGGTTCTGTACCACCCGGTGCGTCCGTTGCGCCTGCTTGAACAGTTTGCTGACGTAATCTTGCGCGCGGTTGTTCAGACCTTCGGTTTCGAGCAGCTGTGCGTATCCGAGAATCGCGGTGAGCGGATTATTCAATTCATGGGCAACGCCGGCGATCAATTGCCCGACGGCCGACATCTTCTCGCTCTGCAATAGTTGTTCCTGGGTCTTGCGAAGATCTTCGTAGGCACGGCAGGTCTCTTCGTACAGACGGACTTTTTCGATGGTGGTTGCAAGTTGGCGGCTGATGGCTACCAGGAGATTTTCGTCGTTGCTGGAATATTCGTATCCCAATTGGCTGCACAGGCCCATGATGCCGACCGGGCTGTCCTTACCCCAGAACAGAACCCAAAGCCAGGAGCGGTCTGCATCGGAACGCAGGAATTCCGCAACTTTCGGCGGCAGGTGTGGCAGATATTCGGCCGTGACCACTTCAGTGCGCGAGCGCATCACCAGGTCACCGAAGCCTTCGGTAAAGCAAATCTCCGCCGTGCGCATCTTGTCACGGCTGCGCGGTCCCCAAGCGGCGCGCCGGCGATAGGTTGTTGCGTCAGCATCGGACAGGTAGACGGTTCCGCTTTCGGCGCCGAAAAGTGTCACGACCTGTCGCAGGGTCAGGTTCAGAATCTCGTCGAGGTCGAAGGATTGCGCCGCGACGACGGCCATGGCATTCAGCGCATTCAATTCGCGGTTGCGGCGGCGCATTTCATCTTCGGCGCGGCGCTTCTCCGTCATGTCGAGAATAAATCCCTGGTAGCGTTCGATTTTGCCGGTCGCATCGCGCTTGGCAAAGCTGCTCTCCACCGCGAGCAGTAGCGTTCCATCCTTGCGGCGCAGGCTGACTTCGAAATTGCGAACGTAGTTATGAGTTTCAATTTCGCGGCGGAAGGAATCGCGTTGTTTGGGATCGACGCAGATTTCCGAATCCAGATTCAGAACCAGCAATTCTTCGCGGTTACTGTAGCCGAGCATACGCACGAAGGCATCGTTGCAGTCGAGAAGGCGGCCGGCAGGGTTGGCGACGTAAACGCCTTCCTGCACTTGCTCGAAGAGCAGGCGATATTTCTCTTCCGCAGAGCGTCGCTCAGTAATGTCGCGGACTACGTGGATGGTTCCTTTTTGTGGACTGCCTTGCTCGGTGTAGGAAGACGTCGAAACGACCGAGAAGCCGCCGAAGCATGGGTCGGCTCCCTCGGTGAACTCTTCGTCCCCGCCCATCGCGCAGTAAGGGCATCCAGTCCATTCACCGAAGCTATGAGGCAGCGAAGACTCGCACGAATTGCCGACTACATCTGCGGCGGCCTGGCCGAGATGTTCGAGCAGAACCTGATTGGCTTTGATGATGCGGAAGTCGGCGTCGTGCGCCAGAATGATGTCGTGGATCGAATCGAAGGTGTTGATCCACTGCCGCTGCGAGCGCAACACCTGCTCGAGCAGGCGGAAGTTTTCGACCGCGACCGCAAGTTGCTTCCCGCAGACCTGGAGAAACTCCAGTTCTTCGGGAGTCCATTGACGGCTGCGGGAATCGCCGAGCAGCAGCAATCCGATGGGGGATTTGTTGCCGGCGACCGGGACCATCACCAGCTGGCGAATCTTCTCGGTCTCGAGACATGCCATCGGTTCGGGACCGGCGGCATCCCGGGTTGTGACTTGGGGGCCGGGCTGCGCCAGAAGTTTCTGGACGTCGTCATTGATCTCGGCAAATCCCGCGTCGCGCAGGAACTCGGGCGAGAGTCCCACCGCATGAGTCGCGACCAAATGTCCGCCCTCAACCAGACGGAACCAGCTTGCCCGGACCCCGGTTGCGAGCTTCAATTCCTCGATGGCCGACTGGACCACGTTCCCGTATTGCTGAGCGCTGACCAAGCTTTTGGTAATGGCCTGCGTGGTGTGCAGCCTGCGGCTACGCGTCCGCGACTCGTCAAACACCACGAGCAACATGCTCAGACCGAGCGCAATCTCGCCTGCCAGGAATGCCGCGGCGGGCCAGCTGTCGGTGAAGGGCGACCACGAAAGATGGAGCGACGGCAGGCACAGCGCGAGCAACCACGTGGATAGCTCCCACCGCCCGCGGCGCGCGCGCAGCAGCGCAAGCGATGCCGTCAGCAGGATGATCCGGTAACCGATTTCGACGGCTACCCGCAAGGGCAGGGAGTCTGGCCACAACAGGACGCGGGCTCCGGCAAAGCCCACCAGGATGGGCGTGATCACCATCAACGGGAGGATGAGATCGCGGCCGCGCGTGTAGAGCAGAATGCCTCCCGCCAGCAATCCCACCGCGAGCACGAACAAGGCCTGCACAGCAAGCAAATCGAAGGGCGCAGGTATTTTCGCCGCCAAGGAATGCTCGGCCAGGCGCGAAGCGACGAACGCGGTCCAACCCAAAACCCAAACTTTGAGATAGTTTTCTTGGAAGGCGCGCAGAGTGAGCAAAGCGGCACCCAGCAGAATCAGCAGAGCCAATTCTGCCGCTGTGGGCTTGGCGAGTCCAAGCCTTGCAACCGTATTCCAAGTCGACCAGAGGGATGCGCTCATCGCATTGCGGACGTACGTCTTCCTGCTTTTGAATATCATGGCCCGGCACTTTCTCGATGGAGTTTCCGGACCTCAGTGATTACTTTCGGCATCTCGCTGCTGGGTTACAATCGCCGATAGACTTTCGTGTATCCCATGCCAGATCGCATTCTTGTAGTTGACGACGAAGAACCGATTCGGGAAATCGTCGCCTCCATGCTCGGTACTGCCGGATATGCCTGCAAACAGGCGGCTTCCGGCATGGAAGCCCTCGCCGTCCTTACCTCCGGGGAAGAGTTTGAGCTAATGCTCTCCGACCTGATGATGGCGGACCTCGACGGCATTGGCCTGTTGGAGCGCACCAAGGAAAAATATCCTGACATGCCGGTGGTGATGGTTACCGCCGTCCACGATATTTCTGTCGCGCTGGCCGCCATTCGGAACGGGGCATACGACTATCTTTTGAAGCCTTTTGAGCGCGAGCAACTCCTCAATACGGTCAGCCGTGCCCTGGAGAACCGGCGCCTGAAGGTGGAAAACCGAACTTATCAGACGAACCTGGAGTCTCTGGTCAAGGCACGCACCGATCAGTTGCAGGCCGCAATGGCCAGCCTGGAGCGCTCCTATGACATCACCCTCGAAACCCTGGGCGACGCGCTGGACTTGAAGGACCGCGAAACGGAAGGCCACTCGAAGCGTGTCACGGCTTTCACGATCGCGATTGCGCGCGCCATGGGCCTGCCTCGCGAACAAATCAACACGATTGCCCGCGGAGCTTTCCTGCATGACATCGGGAAGATAGCCATTCCGGACAAGATTCTGAATAAGCCGGGAAAACTTGAGCCCGAGGAATTCAATATCATGAAGGAGCACGCCTATCACGGCTATCAGATCGTCAAGAAGATTCCGTTTCTCGCGGAAGCCGCCGAGATCGTGTATTCGCACCAGGAGTGGTACAACGGAAGCGGCTATCCCCGCCGCCTGAAAGGGGAGGAGATTCCCCTCGGTGCGCGCATCTTCTCCGTCGCCGACACGCTGGATGCCATCACGTCCGATCGAATTTACCGGGCGGCGCAGTCGTTGCAGGCCGCGCGGGAGGAGATCGCGAAGTGGTCCGGCAAGCAATTCGATCCCGAAGTTGTGAAAGTATTTCTCGAGATGCCGGACAACATCTGGGACGATCTACGCAGGGAAATTCACGACGCACAGATCTACCGGGTTGCGTATTCCACGGGGGCCAAGGGCTAAATCCGCGCGCAAAGGTGGAAACCGTTGGACGGCCGTAATCTATCGAAATTCATTGTTGTGGTTGCCGTGCTGCTCACGGCCGTGCTGACGGTGGCCTGCGTCTTCCTTCCTCGGGGTCTCGCCTTGGCCGCGGTCAGCGACATTGTGGGCGGATTGCTGATGCTTTCTGCTCTTATCGTGTTCGCTGCGAACGGCGTGGCAAGCAAGGGTCGCACGCGCTGGTTTTGGATGCTTCTGGCCGCTGGGTGGGCGCTGTGGTTCAGCGACCAACTGGTGTGGATCACGTATGATCTGATCCTGCAGAAAAAAGTGCCGGCCATGTATCCCGCGGACGCTCTATTGTTTCTGGCCGGAGCGCCCATGATTGCGGGCCTGCTGCTCCGGCCACACCGGCAACCCTCTGAGCGCAGTGCGCGGCTCGGCGTGCTGGACTTCCTTCTGCTGTTGCTCTGGTGGCTGTACCTCTACGTGTCGTTCGTGGTCTGCTGGCAGTACATCTCGCCGAATGAGGGCGCGTACAACCGCAACTTCGATGTCCTCTCTGGGGCTGAAACGATCCTGATTGCTTGCGTCCTGCTGGTCTTCTGGCGCGAAAGCTCGGGACGCTGGAAAACGTTTTACGCGTGTTTTTGCGGCGCCTTCGTGTTCAATGGAATCTGGTTCTTCGTTCTCAATCACGCCATCGAGAAAGATGTCTACTTTACCGGCAGTTGGTATGACGTCCCATACTCTGCGTCTTTTGCATTGTTCATCGGGGTAGCTCTGCTGGGACCGGGTCTGATGTCGACGCCCGAGACCGCGGCCGACGAATCGTATAGTTCGTGGATGGCGAACCTCGCGATGATGGCCGTGCTTTCTCTGCCCATCATCGCGCTCTATGCTCTGCTCGATCCACGTCTTCCGCGCCCGGCTTCGAATTTCCGGGTGCTGGTAACGCTGGCGACCATGTTTATGATGGCGTTCCTGCTGTTCATTCAGCATCGCCGTCTGAACCGGGAGTTGTGGCGCACTAACGTAGTACTGCAGGAAGCTTCGCTCACCGATCCACTGACGGGCCTGCGCAACCGCCGCTATTTCTCGGCGACGATCGAGTCGGATGTGAGTCAGACCTTGCGGTCTCATGCTGACGGGCGAGATCCGCAAACGCGCGATCTGGTCTTCTACTTGATCGATGCCGACGATTTCAAAGAAGTGAATGACCGCCACGGACATGATATCGGCGATAAGGTGCTGGTGGAGATGGCGCGCCGTCTCAGTTCTTCCATCCGCCATTCAGATGTTCTGGTGCGATGGGGCGGGGAGGAGTTTCTGATCGTATCGCGGTACACAAATCGCACCGAAGCCGAATTGCTGGCCCAGCGTGTTCTGTCGACGGTTGCCGACGCACCGTTTTGGTCGGGCGAGGCGCGAGAAACGCTGTACCGTACCTGTTCCGTGGGCTGGGCTGCGTTTCCCTGGTTTCCTGACAACCTAGGGGCCGTCAGCTATCAAGAAGTTCTCACGCTCGCCGACCGCGGCCTCCATCAGGCCAAACAATTGGGCAAGAACCGTGCTGTCGGCATTCTGCCCGCGACGGGAAAGTTTCCTGCCACGACGATTGAAGGGTTGCACTCCGCGGGTCTTAAAGTCGATGTGCTGGCCGTGGCTGGGCCGCCTGCTGGACATAGATAAGAGGAACGTCGGCGATCCGGCAGGCTTCAGGCAGCAATTTCCCTATTTTCCCCATCCAATCGCATAATAGTCAAAGACGCTGGAGATCCCTATGCCCATTCCGACTCTGCGGTTGCCATTTACTGTAGCGGGCCTCGTCGCCTTCTTCTGCCTATCGATGGTTGCGCAAGACGCGCCTCCAGTGCCCGCCAACGTCGTGCCCCAAGGCACGATCTTTCTGATCCAGCTTTCGGATCAGCTTGACACTAGGACGGTGAAGGCAGGCGATCATTTCCATGCTCGACTGGCCGAGCCGCTGGTCACTGCCGGCGGCCAGACGATCCAGTCGGGGAAAAAGATCAAAGGGCACGTCAGCGCCGTCGAACCTGGGCTACGCACACGCATTCTCTTGAGCTTCGACGAAATCGAAACTTCGAGGGGATGGGTGCCGCTCATTGCAACGGTTACAGGCGTTCCTGGTGAGCATGGTCTAAGACAGATCGGCGAAGAAGGAGAAATCGGCCGCCAAGGAATGAGCAAGGAACAGATTGCCGAGGCAATTGTTGTGGGAGCTGGCAGAGGCGCGGCGGAAGGAGAACGGTCGGGCGGCAAGCGCGGGGCTGCGGCCGGGGCCGGTTCCGGAGCGGCTGAAGCAGCCGAGTCGGCTTTTGAATCGGGACACGACCTTGTACTCGAGAAGGGAACTGCCCTCGAGATTCGCCTGGATCGCAACCTAGGAGTTCCGTCGCGATAGACGTCAAAGCAGTTTGACGATAGACGTTGCGAAGCCGTGGAGCATGTTCCGCGAACGTCGCAAGATCCAGGCTTGCCGCCGTTCCTCTAGAGAGGACCCCGTGTGGAGTATCCTTCCCCATGGATAGTCCCCCCGGAGGGCTCTATGAAATCCGCTCGCTTTTCTCTCGCGCTTCTTCTCGTCCTTTTTCTAGGTGCGAACGCAGCTGTTACCCAGGATCGCCCCACGGTTAGCGCGCAGCCGAATACCATCTACGTGGGTGCGGAAGGTAAATTTGAGAGTGCCCCGGACACAGCGCAGATTCAATTCAACGTCTCGGTGCAAGATGACACGTCGCAGGCCGCCTTCCAGCGCGCCTCGAAGAATGTGGAGCAGGTGCGGCAGGTGCTTCGCAACAATGGGATTGATCCCAAGGCCGCGTCCGTCGGGTTTCTTTCCGTTCAACCCGTCTATGAGTTGAAGCCGAAGCAGAGAGTCATTGGATACCGGGTTACGACGGACGTTACGCTGAAGCTGAAGGATTTTGCGAAGGTCGGTCCGATTACCCAGCAACTTGCCGATGCCAATGTCAGCGAGACTCAGACGCTGACTTATACGCTCGAGAATATCGATGAGGCCAAGAACAAGGCGATCGAAGATGCGTACCGGCGGGCCCGCAACTCCGCCGATACGCTGGCTCGCGCCAGCGGTCGGACTCTCGGAGATCTTTCTTACGCTTCTGTCGACACCTTTGAGAACCCGAGGATGGTGATGCCCCACATGGCCCGCGCGATGTCTGCTATGGTCAATGCGGCACCTCCCGCCCCGACGGAAGAATTTACGCCACAGACCGTGACTGTCACCGCTCACGTGAATGCGCTGTTCAATTTGAAGTAGAGCGGCTGCGAATATTCCAGAGCTCCACCGATGCTCCGCCGAGCTTCGCTCTGGCGTTACAGCCGAGGCGGCTGTCGCTACATCGTTGTTCATCCAACCATCAGAGAATTGCGGGAGCAGGACTGGCTGGCGGCGGTGTTGCTCCGAGCGGCTCCACTTGGAGCGTCAGGCCGTCGATCTTGCGCACGACTACGAACTGCCCTGGGGGCAGGGCGGAGGATGCAATCGCGTCCCACAGTTCGCCGTGGACAAAGACTTTGCCTTGCGGCGAGAGCGCGGTTTGCGCAACTCCGGTTTCGCCGACCAAGCCTTGGGCTCCGGTGACCACTTTGTTGCGCCGCGCTTTGAGAGCGATGGTCATCAGGAAGGCGGTAATCAGCCCCAGCGGGATGCTGACAGCCAACGCGGTCAGAACGTGAACGCGCATCTCTGGAATGGGCGAATCGACCAGAAGCAGGCCGCCCAACGTGAGAAGCGCGATTCCTCCGATGGTGAGGACTCCGTGCGTGGCGAACTTGGCTTCGGCCGCGAAAAGAGCGAAGGCGCCCAAGATCAGTCCCAAGGCGGCAAAACGCGTGGGAAGAAGATTAAGTGCGAAGGCGGCGAGCAGTATGAAAACCACGCCCACGGTCCCAGGGATGACTGCGCCGGGATGGTTGAATTCGACGTAGAGCGCAAGCGCTCCGATGGCAAGCAGCAGGAACGCGATGTTGGGGTCCATGAGTGCATCCAGGATGTGTTCCTTGAGAGTCATGTCAAAGAGAACGACAGCCTGGCCCGTAAGATTCAGCGAAGCGGATTCCCCGTTGAAGCGCTTGAAGCTCTTTCCCTGCATCTGGCGGAAGAGGTCTTCGGGACTCGATGCTACATAGTCGATAAGATGCCCCGCGAGGGCCTCCTGCTCGGTGAAGGACTTGGACTCGCGCACGGCACTCTCAGCAGCTTCGGCGTTGCGTCCACGCTTGGCCGTCACGGAGCGCATGAGGGCCGCGGTGTCATTCTCGATTTTCCGGTTCATCTCATCGTCTGGCTTAACCTGGACCGGACCAATGAGCGTCACCGGATGAGCGGCCCCTGCGGTCGTTCCGGGCGCCATGGCGGCGACGTCAGCGGATTCCAGGATGAATATTCCCGCAGAACCGGCGTGACCGCCGGTAGGCGTCACGTAGACGATGACCGGCACGGGGGAGGCGGAGATCTTTTCGATGATCTCCCGCGTCGAACTGACCATGCCGCCGGGCGTATTCATCTCGATCAAAACGGCTTGAGCCTTGCGGCGGTGGGCCTCGTCGATGGCGCGGGCAATGTACTCCGCGCTGATGGGCTGGATGGTGTCGCTGACAACGACTTTGAGAATCTCGCCAGAGGCGGGAAACGCGCTAAGAGCAACGGCCGCAACGCATAAGATAAGGCGGAAAATCCAGGAATTCTTCATGTTCGCTGTGGACTCCCATAGCTATTGTCCCTCTATTTGGGCGGGCTCGTGTGGATTTCTTGTGGTGCAGGCGCTGCGGCCATCGCGGAGGTGTTTGGATCGGTGCTCCATCCCGGCAGGTAAGTGCTGCCTGTGATCAAGCGCGCGCCACGTTCGTAGGTAACATAGGACCAGGCCCATTGAATGAAAACCAAAAGACGGTTGCGAAAACCGATGAGAAAAAGAATGTGGACGAACAGCCATGAGAGCCAGGCGATGAAGCCGGAAATGTGGATGCTCCCGAACTCGGCCACTGCCGCGGCGCGGCCGATGGTGGCCAAGCTGCCTTTGTCCCAGTAGTGGAAGGCAGGACGAGCGACTTCCACACCTTTCGCAAAGGACGCGAAAGATGGGGTACCCGCATTCGTGCGCGATTCCAGTTCTTCGCGAATTACTTTCGCAACGAAGCGGCCTTGCTGGATTGCTACCGGGGCAACGCCAGGGAGCATTTTGCCGTGCTTGTCTCTCAGATCCGCGAGATCGCCGATGACGAAGACCTCCGGATGCCCAGGAACGCTGAGATCTGGACGCACGAGCACGCGGCCGGCGCGATCGACCGGCGCGCCCAGTTTCTTGCCGAGCGGAGAGGCGGCGACTCCCGCCGCCCATAGCGCCACGGTCGCGGGTAGCCGCGTGCCTCTCGCATGGACTGCGCCAGGTTCAATCTGAGTCACTGTTGTCGAGGTGCGCACTTCGACTCCCAGGCGATTTAACTGCTCCTGCGCGCTGCGCGACAGATCTTCTGAGTAGGCGGGAAGGACTCGCGGACCGCCTTCGATCAGCAGGATGTGCGTGCGTGCGGGATCGATGGAGCGGAATTCGTGGGCGAGAGCGTGGCGGGCGATCTCGGCGAGAGTGCCGGCCAATTCGACTCCTGTGGGCCCGCCGCCGACGACCACGAAGTTGAGTGGAGTTGCGGTTTCGCCGGCGGCGGCTTGTCGTTCGGCCAACTCGAAGGCGAGGAGCACGCGGCGACGGATCTCGAGCGCGTCTTCAATGGTCTTGAGGCCGGGAGCGTAGGGTTCCCAATCATCGTGTCCGAAGTAGCTGTGGCCCGCGCCCGCGGCGACAATCAGATAGTCGTAGGGAATGCCGGCCTCGGAGGTTTTCACGATGCGGCGGTCAAGGTCGAATCCGATGACCTCGGCCATGAGCACTTCGATGTTTTTGTGCGAGCGAAGAATGGAGCGGATTGGCGCGGCAATTTCCCCCGGGGAAAGCCCCGCCGTGGCGACCTGGTAAAGAAGCGGCTGGAAGGTGTGAAAATTCTTGCGGTCGATGACCGTGATTTGGACCGGCGCCTTCGCCAGCGCCTGCGCGGCATTCAGTCCGCCGAATCCGGCTCCCACAATCACGACTCGAGGCACAGGCTGGTTATTCATTTTGCTGTCACGGGTTGCTGTCAGAGGCACCACCTCTATAAGATTCAGCGCGATGGCAGACGGTTCCAGAAGTTCGACGGGAAGGGAAACTTCGGCTTCGGTTGGCGTGGCGATGCCTTCGGGGGCAGACCTGATCTTTGTCGCGCTGCTGGGTGCGCTTGTGTTCACGCCGCTGTCGGTGCGTCTATTGGGGGACGCGGGGATCGGGTGGCACATCCGCACGGGGCAGCAGATTCTGGCGACGCACGCGATCCCGCGCGTGGATTCGTTTTCTTCGACCATGGGCGGCAAGCCGTGGTTTGCCTGGGAGTGGCTGTATGACCTGGTTGTGGGCCAGTTGCAAGCGACGCTGGGACTGAATGGCGTGGTGTGGTTTACGGCGGTGGTGATCGCAGCGGTGTTCGCGTGGATGTTTCGGCTGCTCATTGCACGCGGGGCGAACGTGCTGGTTGCGCTGCTGCTGGTGCTGCTGGCCGTGTCGGCGTCGACGATCCATTTTCTGGCGCGCCCGCACGTGGTGAGTTGGCTTTTCACGCTGGCATGGTTCTGGATCCTCCATTCTTCGGAGCGGGATTGCTTCGACGGGCAACGCGGACACGGAGGGCGATGGCTATGGGCTCTTCCGTTGCTGATGCTGGTGTGGGTGAACGTGCACGGCGGTTTTCTGATTGGGTTTGTGCTTCTAGGAATTTTTCTGCTGGGAGCAACGTGGACCTGGTTCAGAGCAAAAGACAGCCGGATCGAGGAACTCCTCCAGAAGATCGCGGCAGGGAAACGAGTGCGAAGTCTAGCCGGGGTGGGGCTGCTTTCCGTTGCGGCGAGTCTGGTGAATCCCTATGGGTGGAAGCTGCACTCGCACGTTTACCGCTATCTATCGAACCGCTTTCTGATGGATCACATTGACGAGTTTCAGTCTCCGAATTTTCATGGAGCGGCGCAGAAATGTTTTCTGGCTCTGCTGCTCATTACAGTCGCGGTTCTGGCGCTCGGCGGCCGCCAGTTGCGGTTGAGCCAAGGGCTGACGGTTTTGTTCGCAGTATATGCCGGGCTTTATGCGTCGCGGAATATTCCGGTTTCCTCCGTTCTGCTGGTGACGGTGGTGGGCCCATTGGTGCCTGCGGTGGAACTCGCCCGAGGATTCTTTCGGAGAATGGCTGCCGCCGAAATGGGAATGCGCGGTCACATTTGGCCGATTCTTGCGATTGTCGGCACGTTATCGATCGCCGCAAACGGCGGGCGTGCCGGGTCCAGGGTATTGATGGATGCGCACTTCGATCCGAAGCGGATGCCGGTGGAAGCAGTGAGTTATCTCGAGCAACAGGAAGTCAAGGGGCCGGTGTTGAGTCCGGACTACTGGGGCGGGTATTTGATCTACCGGCTTTATCCCGAGTCGCGCGTCGTGGTGGACGACCGGCATGATTTGTACGGCGAGGAGTTCTTCAAGTCTTACTTGAAGATGGTCCGCGTGGAGCCCGGATGGGAAGAATTTCTGTGGACACATGAGACTTGGTGCGTGCTGCTGCCCCGAGATGCGGCGCTGGCGAACATTCTGGTCGTTGCCAAGGGATGGAAACAGATTTATGCCGATGATTTGGCGATCGTCTTTGTGCGCGACCCGGCGGATCCATAAAGAAAGACGGCGGCAAAGCAGTGATTGACCTTTTGGGGTCTGGCCGCCGATGATGGTGGCGGCCTCTTGATTTCAGAACACATTTTTCTCTTCGTAGCGCCGGCATCTTGCCGGCTGTCGCGGGGGCATTTTGCCCACGCAGGTGGCGGCGGGAAGCCGCTACGACAGCCGCCGGGTCGGCGGCGCTACTCGAACAGGGCTTTTAACGATGGCAATATGGCAATAAGGGTTGATGTTTCCTGGGCGAGGACAGCGTTTTTTTTCTTGCTCGCTTTGTGGACGCTCGCGCTCGCCGGGTGTTCCGGATCGTCTTCGTCGTCATCTTCTTCGACCCCCACACAACCCGGGAATCCCGTGGGTGCGAACCTCATACAGGTGAGTTCGGATCCATACACCATAGCTCCAGGACAGCATGCGACAGAGGTCGAGCCCCATATGTTGGCGAACGGGACCACACTGGTGGCGGCGTTTCAGGTCGGGCGCATCGCGCCGGGAGGAGCGACCAACATTGGATGGGCAACTTCAACGGACGGGGGAATGACCTGGAGCCACGGATTTCTCCTGGGCCTTACGACAGGGGAGGGGACGGGGCCTTACGACGCAGCCAGCGATCCGGTCGTAGCCTACGACGCCAAGCATGGTATTTGGATGATCGCTTCGTTGCCGCTTTCGAATACGTCTCAAACGCCGGCTGTCGTCGTGAGCCGGTCCACCGATGGGCTCACGTGGCAGGCGCCAGTCACCGCCGACACAACCGCTCCCAGCTCCGATAAGAATTGGATTGTGTGCGACAGTTGGACAAGCAGTCCGCATTTTGGCAACTGCTATTTGGAGTGGGACGATCCCCTTAATTCAGGTGAGATTTTCATGAGTACTTCCACCGACGGCGGACTCACGTGGGGCCCGGCAACGCCTACCGCAAACCTAGCTCAGGGCATCGGCGGCCAGCCGCTGGTGCAGCCGAATGGGACGGTGGTCGTGCCCATCGAGACGAATGTCATGTCGGCATTCAGTTCGAGCGATGGTGGACTGACTTGGACTGCCTCAGTGACCATCTCGAGCATTCAATACCACGCCGATGCGGGAGGAATTCGGAGCGGACCGCTGCCGTCGGCGGCGGTGGATGGCGCGGGGACGGTCTGGACGGTTTGGGAAGATTGCCGGTTCCGTTCGGCGTGCGCCACCAATGACCTCGTCTACAGCACTTCGACGGACGGCGTGAATTGGAGCGTGGTTACCCGCATTCCCATCGATGACACTTCGACTACGGTGGATCATTTCATTCCGGGGATTGGGATCGATCCGGCGACTTCCGGCACGGGGGCGCACGTCGCGCTTCACTATTACTACTACCCGCAGAGCGACTGCACGGTGTCTACGTGCCAGCTCCTCGCCGGCTACATTTCTTCGGCGAATGGGGGCTCGACGTGGAACGCGCCGGTCGCGCTCACCGGCCCGATGCAACTGGACTGGCTTCCGACCTCGCAGAACGGATTGATGGTGGGAGATTACATTGCAACCGCCTTCACCAACGGCGTCCCGCACGGAGTGTTCGCAGTAGCAGTAGCAACGGCAATTTCAGGAACTACCTTTAGCGAGGCGATCTACACGGGTCAAGCACTGACGGTGAAGGCGGCAGGGCGGCAGTTGTCGTCGGCAGGTGACAAGCCGCTGCACAACCTATCGGACACCATCGAGAAGGAGCGGCCGGAGAAGGGCGTGATTCCTCCGTTGCGGCGCAAGAGCCGCCGAAGCGCAAGGTAATTTTGCCGATAGTTAGAAGCGGTCGTTGGTGTCGATGCCAAAGCCCAGGATAGCGGTGACTTCTGTTGGCTGATCGCCGCGCATCGCGGGTTGGAACTTCCAGCTACGGAGAGCAGCGAGAACTTTCGCAGTCATCTGGGCGGGGCCAGGTTCCAGAACGCGCACATTCTTCAAGTTGCCGGAAGCGTCGAGGGTGCAGGTAATTACCATGCGGGCATGTGGCAAGCCGTCGGCAAGATTCGTGCGCATCGCGATTGGGGCCGTGAGGGTCCCACCGAAGAGATGGCCGGCCGCACCTTCGTCGACGAACTCCATAACAACGGTGCCCAACGAAGTGTCGAAATAAGTGGTGTACTTCTCACCTCGTAAAAGATTCTTGTAGGGCTCGAATGCTCCGCCAGAAGTCGCGGTGGCAACGATGGTTACTCCCAGTGTTTGCCGTTGCTTGATCGCGGAATGACCGGGTGCTTGGGGATCGCTGGCAGAGGAATCCGATCCAAAGCCCGGAATCGTGACGATGCCGGTCCCGCCGCTGATATCGACGCCGCGGATCGTCGGAGTGCCAGAGGGTGCGTTTCCCGCGCCACCCGGGCCTGCGGTCGGCGAGATGCCGCCTCGCGCTGCGGCATCAGAGCCATGTCCGGCCGCAGCTTTTCCAGCGCCAGACCCTGCGCCATTCATGCCGCTGCCGGGACCGTTTCCATGACCAATGCTACTGCTGGCACCGGCCCCGCCGAGGCCGGGCTTGTCCCCGCCTGAGGGAGACATCGCGAGCGAACCTGTGCCTCCGCTGCTGGGCAGTCCAACTTTGGAGCCGGGCTGGCTGGAAATTACAGCGCCAGCGTTGGTGCCGCTCCCACCGGTGGTAGGCGGGGTGAGGCCCGCTCCGGCATCCAGGGGTGCCCCGAGGCCTACGCCGCTGCGACCCAAGCCGGAGCCCGTGGAGGACGAGCCTCCACCAACGGAGGGTGGAGGGGGGACAATATTGTTGACGAGGAGCGTCCCGTGCGGAGTCCCGGCACCGCCGCCGGTGTTACCCGTGCCGCCACCCGGCCCAGAGAGCGAAGGTGGCGGAGGAACAACACTTAGCGTACCGAGCGTTGGTGCGGAGGAAGACGAAAGTGAGCGTGCGCCGGTTCCACCCGACACCCCAGTCGAGGGCGGCGGAGCGACCACGTTTGGCCCGAGCGTCGTGCCCATGCCGTTGCGCGTGCCGCGGGGACTGCCTCCATCTGTGCTCGTGCCGACAGTGGGCGGAGGCGGTACGACCTTGGCGGCAAGTAAGGTTCCCGTTTCACTGCTTGAGCTGTTCGAATGAACGGATGGAGGTGGCGGCACAACTTCGGTGCCGCCAAATATCTTTCCCATCAGGCTGCTCATGAACGACCCGCTGCCCGTTTGCGCCGGCGGCGGGGGCACGACCGTCTTCAACGAATCCGAAATGCTGCCGCTGGCGAGGCGGCGCACGTCTTGAGAGATGTCGGCCGAGGGCGGCGGCGCTATGACGGAGGGTGCAGGCAAGTTAAGCTTAGGATTCCGCGTGGTGGCCCGCTCCGGAGCCGAGACCGGCGGCACTACAGCCGCATTCATCTGCACGGGTGAGCTGGAAAGTTCCCGGCTCACTGCGCCGGGTGCTGCCGGAATTACGTTGGCGGCAAGTGCGGGGGCGGAGCGTGCTCTGTCGCGATCGACGCTCGGCGCGGGCGCTACAACCGACGTATTGAGCGACGGCGCCGTCAGGCTGCGATCGCGGGAGACGCTGGGTGCGGGAGGAATCACCGAAGGACCCAGAGCCGGAGCAACGAGAGTATGGTCGCGCGCAACATTAGGCGCTGGCGGAATCAACGTTGCGCTGAAATTAGGCGCCGTCACTGGCTGATCGCGCGACACGGAAGGAGCGGGAGCGATCACGGACTCGAGTTGAACACCATTGCGGGTGTAATCGCGGATTACGTTCGGAGCGGGAGCCACTAATGCTGTCGCAAGATCCGGCGCGGAACGAGTCGAGCGCAAGCCATCAGAAGGCGGGGGACCGGGATTCGGCTTGATGGCCAGAAGGTTTGCCACCGCGTCGCGCGAGGATGGGAGCTTAAGGTTGGGCGCGTCGACGACCTTGGGAACGAGAGAGCCGCCGCGGGCGATCCTGATGGTCTGGGTGCGATGCTGCGCTTCGCCGCCGCCGGCGCGGCCGACGGTTCCAGCCTCAGCGCCGCCGAGATCTTCCGTCCGAGGAAGTTCGTCGCCGCTGTAGTAGATTACGTCGTGGCTGGAAAATCTGGGCGCAACGAAGGGTCGCAATTCCGCGATCTTCACTTGCACCGTGATCGTGGCAAAGATCAGAAACGCCTCCAGCACATAGGAGGGGATCATGATGCGCAAGGGAATCAACCCGAAAGGAGCTTCGCCGGCCAGGCGACGTTCTGAACGAACGAGCGCGGGACGAACGGACGTGACGAACTCGTGCCACGGCGACGACCAGTCGACCAGCAGCTTCGGAGCGTCGTGACGTTCGACGACGGACTCTTCGAGTTCGAGGGTTTCAATCACGCGGGCGGTACTCTACCCCCTTTTCGATTGTGATTTGAATTTTATCCCCCACCGCAGTTCTGGTCTCAGCCGCCGTGTGACACGGCAGTTCCAGGACCGACGCCGCCTGCGTCCGGACGGGGGCAATTCGCCAGGGCTGCAAGTCACGCTGGACGTGGATCACCGTCATAGTGTCATCCAAATAAACGACGTCGATGGGAAACCCCATGCCTAGAGTATGAACGCCGTGGCAGGGGACAATCCAGAGGCCGGAGCCATTACGGAAGTCACCGGATCGAAGTCCCAGCAGGCCACGCAACCGGGTCCAGTGCGTGTCGGCCACCGCCAGAGCCGTGGCAAGGTATGCCTGGCGAGTTTGATTGAAGGCCTGCCCCTGTGAGGAAAAAACCGCCATGACTACAAATACTCCCCTGTTCGCTCTGTCGCTTGCGCCGCCTTCTACTTCCCGCCCGAAACCGGCCCCAGTTGCCGGATCAGCTCGATGACAGCTGGGCCGATCGTGACAAAAATAATCGAAGGCAGAACAAATATCACTAGTGGGGGAACCATCTTGATGGTGGTCTTTGCAGCTTGTTCTTCGGCCCGTTGCCGGCGTTCCGTGCGGAGGGAATCGGAATGCACCCGGAGGGCTTGGGCGACGCTGGTGCCGAAGCGATCTGTTTGAATCAGTGTACCCACAAGAGATCGGATATCGTCAACCCCGGTGCGGTCGACCAGGTTGCGGAGAGCCTCGGCGCGGGGTTTGCCGGCGCGCATTTCGAGGTTCACCAGATGGAACTCATCGCTGAGATCGGGATGGGCGTGATGCAGGTCCTGCCCCACGCGCATCAGAGCCTGGTCGAGCGCGAGACCCGCCTCTACGCAAATGACAGTGAGGTCGAGGGCATCGGGCAAGCCGAGGCGAATGCGATGCTGCCGGTCTCTGATCATGCGCTTCAGGATGAAGCGCGGCAGCAAGAACCCGAGACCGGTCACGCCGATCAGTAAGGGGAGGTTGTCAAAGCCGGAAAACAAAGCGACGGCGGCAAAGCCGGCGGCAGCCATCAGAATGCGTGCGCCAAAATAATAGTTGACGTTGATGGCATCGCGGAATCCGGCTTGAATCAGCCAGCCACGGGTGCGGGAAACATCCGCCGGAGAAAGCGGAATGGCCTTGCTGAGCGGATCCAGCGCTTGCTCCATCCGTTCCCGAAATGTCGGCTTGTTCTCTACCGGTTGCTGCTGTCCGCCTAGTGCACGCAGACGGGCGCCGAGGACCGAGCTCGGAGTCACCACAGCGGCGCCGAAGGCGAACACCGCCATCACCACGGTGACGAAAACGACAACAATCAAGATCAGAGGCAGCATGACTATACCTGCTTAACTAAACTTGGATCCGGATGATCTTGCGGATCACGAAATATCCAATCGTTTGCAGAATGATCCCGGCGACCAGCAGCGTATGGCCGATCGGGTCAGAAAATAGGGGGCGAATGAAACTGGGATTGAGCACGAGCATGGCCGTGACAATGATGGGGGGCATCCCCATCAGCAAAGCCATCGTGAGACGTCCCTGGGCGGTATAGACGCGTACCTGCCGTTGAATTTTGAAACGCTCGCGGATTACATAGGACAAATTGTCAAGAATCTCAGCCAGGTTGCCGCCCGTTTCGCGCTGCAGCATCACCGCGGTAACGAAGAATTTTACGTCGACCAGGGGCATGCGCTCGGTGAGATTGATCAGAGCATCGCGAACAGGCATACCGAACTTCTGTTCTTCGTAAAGCTGGCGAAACTCGCCGGAGACGGGTTCGGCCACTTCGTTGGTAATCATTTCGAGCGCGGTGGTGAAGGCGTGCCCGGCCCGAACCGCGCGAGCCAGGGTGTCGATGGCCTCCGGGAAAAGTTCCTCGAATTTCTCAAAGCGCTTGTTGCGCTGAAACGAAGCGTAGGAGTAAGGAAGCAGGAAGCCGACCAGCAAAGCCACCCATGCGACTTCGACGCGCTTGCTCAGAGCATAGCCAACGATTGTGGCGACAACGCCGGCGAGAGCGGAGAACCCGAGAAAATTACCGGCGCGCATGGAGATACCTCCTTGCGCAAGCATTTTCTGGATATCTGTAACCCGTGTGGAGCGCCGGAGCAGGGCATCGAGCGCGGGAATCTGGCTCAGTTGCTCATCCCGCAGCAGGGCGAGCTCTTCCTCGGGGGCACGCTCCGGGGCCTTGCGTTCGTTGGCCAGGCGTTCTTTGATGAGACGGGCGCGGGCGCTGCGCTGGTCGAGAAGCGACAGTGCGGCGAAGACCGCAAGCGCGACCAGGACGAACACGAAAAGCGCAATCAGAGCTGCAGGCATACCGATACTCAGACCTCGGTTCTCGATTCAAATAGAGCCGGCTTCAAGCGGGCTCCCGATGTCGCCAGCCGGTCGGCGAACCGGGGACGGATGCCGGTCGCGCGGAATACACCGCGAACCTTTCCGCTCTCATCCGTGCCGGTGCGGTCAAAGCTAAAAATGTCCTGCATCCCAATGGACTCCTCGTCCATACCAGTAATCTCCGAGACCGTGATGACCTTGCGGGTGCCGTCGGAGAGGCGCGCGATCTGAACGACGGCATGGACTGCGGACGCGATCTGGTGACGCACGGCGCGCTCAGGAATATTGAGGTTTGCCATCGAGACCATGTTTTCCACGCGCGCCATGGCGTCACGCGGAGAGTTGGCGTGGACCGTGGTAAGCGATCCTTCGTGGCCCGTGTTCATGGCCTGCAACATGTCGAAGGCCTCCTCGCCACGCACCTCGCCTACCACAATGCGGTCGGGACGCATACGCAGGCTGTTGATGACCAGTTGCCGCTGACGCACCGCGCCCTTGCCTTCGATGTTGGGTGGGCGAGTCTCCAGGCGCACGACGTGCTCCTGCTTGAGTTGAAGTTCGGCGGCATCTTCGATGGTGACGATGCGGTCGGAGTTGGGAATGTATCCGGAGAGAACATTCAGCAAAGTCGTCTTGCCGGCGCCGGTTCCGCCCGACACCAGGATGTTGAGACGTCCCTTGACCATCGTCGAGAGCAGTTCGAGCATCGACTCGGTCAGGGTCTTGTTCTCGATCATCTGGCGCGCGGTGACGGGCTCGCGTCCAAAACGGCGGATGGAGAGGCAGGGTCCGTCGATGGCCAACGGGGGAATGATGGCATTGACGCGCGATCCGTCCGCCAAACGGGCGTCGACCATCGGAGAAGATTCGTCGACACGCCGCCCCACGCGCGAGACGATGCGCTCGATGATCTGCATGAGGTGCGAATCGTCCTTGAAGGACAAGGCAGTACGTTCGAGTTTGCCGGCGCGCTCAATGTAGACGCGGTCAAATCGGTTGACGAGGATATCGGAAACGCTGGGGTCCTTCAGCAGCGGTTCGAGGGGACCGAGTCCGAAGATCTCGTCGAGGATCTCGCGCGAGAGTCGTTCGCGCTCGGCAAAGCTAAGCGGAACAACTTCACTGTTGACGGCATTCCGAATGACGACCAGAACTTCATCGCGTGCGGAATCGCCGGAGGCTTTGCCCAGCTTTTCCAGGTCAAGGCGATCGAGGATCTTGCGATGCAGGTCGGCTTTTACCTGCTGGTAATCGGTGCGCTCGAACGATTGAAGATTTGCCATAGGGCCTTAAATTCTCAAACCGATTTGAATAGCGACCATGCGGCGCGCTTTACGTCCGCGTCATTACGAGTCAATTCCTGCGCAAGACCGGCAAAACAGCGGGCCATCTCCGAAGTGCGCTGGTCCATTACCGGCGTGCCACGATCGATCGCGCCGGATACGGCGAAATACTGGTTGGGAATGCGCCACAGCAGTTTGGCGCCCACAGCCGCCTCGGCGTCGGCCTCACTGAAGCCGGGCACCTTGCGAAAGCGGTTCAGGACCAGGCGCACTCGGTCGCGGCTACCGGACTCCCCCAGATATTGCTGGACCCGGGCGGCGCTCCAGAGCGAGGCCACATCGCTGCAGGCGACCAGCAGAACGGTTTCCGAAAGATTCGCGATGAGACGGGTGGCTGCGTCAAAACGCGAAGAAGTATCGACGACCACATAACGGAAATGCGCGACCAACATATCGAAGAGGCGTACAAACTCCGCCGTCGAAGGATCTACAGCCGCGGGCACATTGGTTCCGGCCAGCAATTGCAGCCCGCCGCTGTGGCGCGTCATGAAGCTTTCCAGCAGAGAAGCGTCCAGGCGGTCAAGATTGCGCGTAGCGTCGGCCACAGTGAAGACGGGCTTGAGGTTCATGTGCAGCGCGGAGTGGCCGAGAGGAGCCAAGTCCACGAGGGCGGTTTGTCCATAGGCGCCTTGCAGAGCCAGTGCGAGATTGACGGCGACCGTGGTCGCGCCATTCCCGCCCTTCGCATTGACGACCGAGAAAACTTTGCCGCGAATGCCCTCTTGACGTCCCCGGCGTTGCGCGGTTGTGAGGCGCACGAAGGCCTCGAGCAGATCGGTGGTCGTGGTGGGGCGTTCGATGAATTCGCGGGCTCCGGCCCGCATGGCGTTAACGATGATCTGCGGCTGGTTCAGATTGCCGATCGCAAAAATCGCGGCGTCGGCCATCTCCTGATGCAGCAGTTCAATGGCCCGCAGAGCCAGAGCAGGATTGTCGGCGGGAATATCGATCAGAGTAACGTCGGGATTGGCGGTGCGTACGCGCCGTGTCACAGGATCGGAGGCCGCCACCGGAAAACTCGCACAGGTGTGGACGGTGCGCGCCACATTTGTGCCGTCGACGAGCACTTGCAGAACCGCGCGCTGCTCGTTGTCCGTGGCAACGATGACGACTGATAGTTCTGGCATAACGACCTGCGACTCGTTAATTCCCCCACCGAAAGTTTGTCTCGCTCTTGTGCTTTCCCGACCTGCTGCCTACTTGCTTTTGTCAAACTTACCGGTGTTCATGAAAGATTCGGGATTCCTGGGCGGTACGGGTTGCTCCGTATTGGGAGAAATGCGCCGCACCGTGCACAAGACCATGAGTTCCGAATTGCTCTTCTGCAAGCTCCTGCTGCGAAAAAAGTTTCCCAGGATCGGGATGTCGCCGAGGCCCGGAATCTTGTTGTAGATGTCGGTCACGCGGTTGTCCATAAGTCCCGCGATCACAAAGCTCTGTCCATCCTGGACTTCAAATTCAGTTTCGGCTCTGCGCGTGCTAAGGGCGGGCACGGTGAATCCGGAGATAGTCAGCGCGTTGGCAAAGTCCAAGGTGCTCACTTCCGGCGCTACCTTCAAGTGAATATTCCCGTTGGGCATGATGACGGGGGTGAACTGCAAATGCACGCCGAAGTCCTTGAACGAGATCGTCACCGCGGTAAAGCCCGCGCCAGGCTGCACGATGGGGAAGGGAAATTGTCCTCCGGCGAGGAAACTCGCTTCCTTGCCATTGACGGCAATCAGATTGGGCTCGGCGAGAATCTGCAGCAGATTCTTGCTTTCAAGAGCCTGGATCGTGGCGCCGAGATTGATGTCGGACCGAAACAGAAAAAGGTTCAGAACATTGTTGATGGTCGTCGCGGGGACGGTGGTGGTAGTAGCACCTGCAGCGCTCTGGGTGCCGGGCGTTAAGGTCTCGGGACCGAAGCCGCCGTACTGACCGGTAGTAGTGGTGCCAATGGTATTTCCAGCTCCGGTGGAAATGAAGTTGACCCCCAGTTGGGTCAGTGCGCTGCGATCCACTTCCGCGAACTTCACCTGCAGCAAGACTTCCTGAGCGCCGACCGGCCCAAAGGTAAGCACATTCACGACTTTTGGAGAATAGGCGCTGGCCAGTTCTCCGGCGCGTTTGGCGACATCCTCCGTGGAGACGTGCCCGGAGAGAACCACGGCGGCTCGCGAAGGTGTGACGCTTATCTGCTCGTCGGGAAAGACGCGGTGCTCTTCTTCGGCGCAAGCGCTGACATCCACATCGACGCGAAGGTCGAAGCTGCGCGAGCGTTCCAGTTCATCCCAGATGAGGAGCGAAACTTCTCCCGGAGTCTTGCCGTGAACCAAAATCTGGGTTGGCGTGATGACTTGGGCGAAGGCGATTCCCGGGTCGGTGACCGAGATGCGCTTGAGCCGTTCCGTCGTGTTAATCAGCAGAGATTTGCCCACCATGACGCGCAGGGGCGCCGATCCCTGAGGCTGCTGGGGCCCAGGCGGTAGCGTGGTGGTCTGGGTACCGGTGGGTGCGGGATTTTGGGACTGGGCTGCGGGATCCGCTTGTTGCATAAGCTCTGGAAACGCGGAAGGGGTAACGGCAACACTGACCAGCAAAGCCCCGAGGAACGACGAGCGAACTTTCATTTTCAGATTTCTCTCCCCGTGAGGACGCATGCCAGCGCGCAACAAGGCAACTCGCAGAATCGAATTCGTTCCCATCACTTGGTTTCGGAACTCTCGTCTGGGAATTTAACCACATCCGGCTTCTTATCGCCCTGATATACCTCAACGCTGACCCCGGTGGAAGCTGGAGGAATGGATGTAACTTTTTTCATCGCTGTGCGATGAACGACCGGTTGCGTCGGTGCAGGCGTGGCGACTCCCCGATAGAGACCTCTGGAATTGGAGGCAGGTACCTCGTCCTGCTTGGTATCGAGCGGATTGCGCAGCGCGAGTTGAATGTGTCCCTCGGAGCTGGCAAGGGTGAGTCGCTGGGCATCATCGGGCGAAACCAGGAGCGTGATGACGGCGGTATTCTGGGCCTCGCCGGTCGCGGTTCGTTCCAAGGTGTGGCCCGACGCCAGGACTGCAACATTCTGCAGAACGGTCGTGGTCTCCTGTTCGCTGCCACCGCCCGGCGTTCCGGTCAGCAGCACATCCACGCGGGTCCCCGGCGTCACAAATCCTGCCACTGAGACGACCTCATTTACTCGCACCGAAACGGCGCGCATGCCGGGAGGGATCAGCGAAGGAAGGCCCGCTCCGGCATTCTCCCCGGCCAGCCGGTTGGGCAGAATAAACTCCCCCTTCGAAATGGGGACGATGACACCGTGTCCCACTACGTCGGAACGCCTTCTAGGCGTCCCGGGGGGCAGATCGGCCGCGGGAATCTTGATAATCTTTATGTCATGCTCGTCGACGCGCGCTCCCACTTGCAGATCGTCCGCCGCAACGATCACATCGACTCCGGACTCAATGCCGGAGCCGGCCCTTGATTGCAAGTTCCTGTAGACATACACACTTGCAAAGAAGCCAAGTGCGAGTGCCAGGACCCCGATCATCAACAAACGTGTGCGGTTCATACTGCTCCCTTAGAAGCCAAAACTCCCGCGCTGCCGCCAAGCAGTGCCCACGGTATTGTTCCTCAATCGAGTTGTCTATTACTGGATGGAACTGGCGACCGTGGAGAACACGCTATTGGCATTGGATCCGATTAACCGGACAGTTCCAACGACAATAATCAGGATGACCGCCAGCATGACTGCATATTCAGCGATATCCTGTCCTTGCTGATCGCACCAAAGTCTGAGTACAAGCTCCATAGAGGCCCCTTTTCTGATTTTCTTGAGATCGAGTGGACCGCACCCGCAGCTTCTGGGACCGATAGCTTGAGAGAGTTGTCGACTCGACTACGTCATCATACCCTGCAATATGACGAAAAAGTCGTAATTTATTGCATACCGGGGGCAAAAAGAAATTACCCTTGGGTATGCCTGCGTACGGTACTTTCGGGGCTTACCCGCAAGATTTGTAGGGCTTGGGAGCCGGTCGAGGCGTTGAGACAAGAAGCGGGGACTCTCGTCCGCCTGCCCCCATGGCGGTGCGCAGCAAAGAGCCCACAGCAAATGAAGCGGCCAGCGGCAGAAGCGGGCTGGTTCACAGCGGAATGTCCCAGAAGGGTAGCAAAGTGGACACAGGAAAGCGGATGGCGGCCAGCAACGGACCGAAGGCAGCAATCCATGGCCAAGCCAGCAGGGCCCAGGTGGCGACCCACCAGTTGCTGGATCGAACCGAAGTACAAAAGAAACGTCCGACCGCGGAGCAGACACAAGAAACCTGGCAACAACAGCAGCTGGGCGTGGGGAGCCAAGGTCGGAATGACGATCAGAGTCACAGCTAGGAGCAAGCCAATTACAGTTGGAAAGCTCATGGGATTTGTGGCTTGTAGTCGATGCCTCCAGCAAAACGCGAAAACTGAAAGCACAAAACCAGCTGCGACCAGCAGGCCCCACCTCGGGGTGAACCAAACATCGAGCAGGGAGTGACCGAAGGTGTAGTGACGGTAGGCGCCAAGGACGTTCAGAAAACTCGAGATCCAGCTAGGTACCAGCCATTCACTGACCAGAACCAACAGCAACATCGTGGTGAGAACGCTCCAAGCCAGGGGGCGCCTTCGGTGCCAGTCGCTTGTAGTCCAGAAAGCAAGCCAGGGAATCAGCGCGATGGTGAATTGCGGTTTGAATGTAGATCGGCCAGGAAGATGCCGGCAAGTGCTAGTGGTCGGCAGACAACAGAAAGACCGTGACTGCAATGAGCGCGGCTGCAATGGCACTCAGATCGTGCAAGTGTATAGCTTGTAAAGAGGGAAGCTGCCCAAGGCGAACAGCGCGATGGTGAGCTGTGGCAGAGGCGAAGCATGCAAGCGAAGTGTCCGCAGCCACAGCGCCAAGCTCAGCAGCGTTGCCAGGGCGGACACGGCCAGAAATACCTTCTGCGCGTTCGAAAATGACAGACACACAGTTGGCCAAAGAAGCAACGCCGTATGGGGAGGATACGCAAATCCACCCGCGATGTTTGAGGGATCGTCCGTCGAAGGTGCGCGCACCGGAACGCCGTCGATGACAGTTTGGATCTCGTGCGCAACAGCTGGCGAATACGGGTTGCGACCGTGCCGAAGAAGCTCGTGTGCTCCCCAGCAGGGTGCGTAGAAATCAGTGAAATGCGCCGGCTGATTTCGACTCCTGATCTCGGCGACATAATAGGCCATGCCCCCAGCCGAGAGAATACTGAGGAGCAGCCACATCACCACCTTTGAAATGGGAAAATTGTTCATTCTATGGTCCGGCCAGGCCGTAAGGTTGCCTCGCTGTTCTTGCTACCAAACGGGCCGCCGGTGATCGCAATGGCAAGCGCGGCTACTGGCAAGGCGACAGCGATGTCGATCACATAGTGCATTTCGAGCATTAGAATTGCGGCAACGAGCGCGAAATCGTATGCGATGAGTGCAAGGACTATTCTCCGCCAGCGGCGCAGAAACCACAGCACGATGATCGGTTGCACGATGTGCATGCACGGAAATGCGATGAAGTAATCAGTCGAAATTCGTGAGATGGGCTCATGGCACCACAGCCTCAGCGCGTGCGGGATCAGCGTCGCTTGAATGTTGTAAGACTGAAGGCTGGCGGGAAAGCGCGAGAAGTGGGCGGGGCAGAGCGTATACGGTCCTTGTGCGGGCCAAGTATAAAAAATGATGAGGGCGAGATAGTACGACGTGAGGATCGTCCCGACGAACTGAATGGCCCGCGATCGTCCGTCGTAGAGGGCCAGAAAAATTAAGGTCGCGCCGATCTGGAGAAACATTCCGAAGTAGAGGAACTCAAAAGCCTGGAAAAACCAGAGCGGAAACGCTTGCACGGCCCAGTGAGTGAGTTCGGAGACAGAGTGCCCGTGCAGCAACCAGTGATCGATGGCGGCGAGAGCCGGATCGGTGGCAAAGTTGTAGCGCACCGACACGATGACATTGTTGTAAGCCAGAATCATCAAAAACCCAAAGAAAAGATAGGCTGCAGGCGCAAGAATCGCGCCCGCCGCAGGGCGTAGCCCTTTCGTCTTTTGCCGGTTGACCAGTTCGAGCAGAGCTACAGCATCGACGCCTAGAACCAACGCTCTCAACCAACCGGTGACCCAGACGAGACTGGCAACGAACAAAAGCAGGGGAACCATGCGAAGTGGGTTCTTTCGATAGAGCGCTAGGAAGGGCTCTAGCGCCTGTTCGCGAGGCAAGCCTATCAGGCACAGAACTACTGCAGCGAAGATGGACTGCGCAGCCAGCAGAACCCAATAAGCGACGCCAAGCGTGATCCAATCGAATTTGAGCGGAAGATGCTGGCTGCGCAGAACGGGAACCATAGCCAGGCACAGGAGCGCACCGATCCAATAGTGCCAATAGCGCGGCTTCATGAGCGTGTGCGTTGCCATATCCACTGAGAAGGCTCGGTCTAAGAATTCACACGGACGTCAGACGCCCAGGAGCATTTGCGGTCAAGACGTTGCTTTGTCGCTTTCGTAGCAGCACGACGGCCAGCATCGGCAGATAGAAGAAGATCACCGTCCAGCGTCCAACTTGTGTGAAGCTCGACGGGATGTGATACCAGCGCCAAATCCCCGCTCCCCAACTGAAGAAGACGGTCCAGATGATTTCGCGGCGCGATTGCGGAATCAGCCAGAGGATGAAGCTGTCGAAAAACCAGCGCTGTGGCATGAGCGCGGACAAGAAAAGAAGCAGCGCGTCACGATTCGGGTATCGCAGCAGTGCGAGTATGAGCAGCGCTCCTGGAAGAACCAGGATTGGAATGAAGTGCGCATAGTGTCCCACCTGTCGAAACCATAGCAAGGGCCAGTTCGGCTTTACGGCGAGACTTACGACGCCCATGACGGCGCACGTCAACAGGCCGCGGCGGCTGAGGCGGGTCAGGAAGACGGGCAATCCGATCTGGGGTTTGGCCATGGTTGCGGGCAGCAGCAGCGGAAAGAATCCACTAGCCGCGATGAGCGGAGACCATTGCACGCTAAGGAGGCCAGCCCAATACGGATAGGCTAAGAAGATAAGCAGCCGGATGTAGCTGTGACGTGTGATCCCGAAGGCAAGGAGGAAAGAACTGATTCCCCAAAACAGTCCGGCGGCCAGTTCGGGCTGCAGACGAACGAACGGCACGGCAAGGATCGCTGCGATCAGCGGATATTGTTCAAGCGGCGTATCGTAGGGATTTTGCTGGGCCAGCAGGCGATGCGCGAGGCGCAGCGACCAGCGGAAGTCGGCGGCATCCTGATGGAGATGTTTCATCAGGAACCAGCAGAATGCACCACTCGCAAAGCCAATTGCTGCCGAAACTGCGATGCGCCATCGCATGAGGTTGGTTGATGCCCACACAGTTGTAACATGAAGCCGTTCCTGTGAAGTCGTTGTTGGGGCTGTTAGAAGGGAAAGCACTCAACTTTGCCGAAGCGCCCGCCATTCGTCGTCGGACTTGCCTTGGCCGTCGTGGCCTCGGCCAGTACGTGGTTCTACATGGATCGGATTTTAAGAGCGCAACAGATCGCCGATGCTGCTGCGCACAGCCGGCCACGCGGCAATCTATCGGATCTCTATCCTCGCTGGCTGGGAGCACGCGAACTGCTGCAACGCGGGCGCAATCCGTACAGCGCGGAGATCACGCGCGAGATTCAGCAGGGATACTATGGGAGGCCGCTCGATCCAACGCGCCCCGACGACCCCAGGGACCAGCAGGGATTCGCTTATCCAGCCTATGTTGTGTTTCTGCTGGCGCCCACCGTTGATTTCCCGTTTGACGTGGTGCAGACAGGCTTTCGATGGCTATTGGTGGTGTTGGCGGCGGTTACCGTTTTGCTTTGGCTTTATGTTCTTCGTTGGAAACCGTCGCTTGGAACCGCGCTGATCTTCGTCGTGCTGATGCTCGGCTGGCTTCCCATGGCGCAGGGAATCAAACTGCAGCAACTTAGTCTCCTGGTGGCGGGATTGCTGGCGGCATGTGGCGCATGCCTGGCTGGTGGATGGCTTATCTTGGCGGGTGGACTGCTGGCACTGGCGACGATTAAACCGCAACTGACATGGCCACTTGTCTTCTGGCTGTTGTTCTGGGCTGGCAGCGAGTGGCGTTCGCGGCGACGATTTGTCTTCGGGTTTGGATTGGTGATGTTACTTCTACTGGGCGGAGCGCAACTGGTTTTGCCAGGATGGTTGCGGATGTTCGTCGATGGAATTGGGCACTATCACCAGTACACGCAGAATCAATCGGTGCTGGTTTGGCTGTTCGGAGTCGTTGCAGGGCGAATTCTGGAAGCAGCGAGCGTGTTCCTCTGCGCCATCTGCATTTGGCGAGTGCCTCGAGAACCCGCCACCAGTGCAGCTTTTGGACGAGCGTTCGGCCTGGTGCTGGCGTTGACAGTGGTGATTGTTCCGATGTTCGCTCCCTACAATCAGGTGCTGCTGGCGCCTGCAATCCTGGCTTTGTTGCGAAGCGAAGGAGGGGGCGATCCCATTCTTCCGGCGATTCGACTGGCTCGCGTGATTGGCGGAATCTTGCTGGTATGGCCGTGGATTGCCACGATTGGGCTGAGCCTTGCTTACATTTGGCTGACGCCTGAACTGAGGCAGGTTCTCTGGCCGATGCCGCTTTACTCCAACTTCGTGGTGCCCGTGTTCGTCTTCGCATTGGCGCTGCTGGATGCGTGGAGGAGCGAACCGCGTGGCTTGCGGGACCGCGCGGCCGCAGAGTAGTCTGTTGCTGCAAGAGACATTGCTTCATGAGCGCCGCCTGCAGCGCAAGGCGAAGTGTGTGCTGAATAACCATCCATGGCCCTGACCGCAATCAGTCATCACAGTTCTGGCTCCGGGGTGTTTCCCGCCCTTGTCTTCGTACAGGGCAGTGAGCAGAAGAACATTGTCCTGAACCGCAGCCCGTTCACCGTCGGACGGAAAGTGGATAAGGATCTGGTGATTGCCGATCCCCGCGTCTCGCGCGACCATGCGCAAATCACGCAGGAGGGACAGGAGTTTTTCCTCGTCGATCTGGGCAGCAAACACGGTACTTTCGTGAACGGAGAGCGCATACAGCGGCAGAAACTGGAGCGCGGTGACCGGCTGGAATTCGGGGCTCGCGATTCGGCATATCTTCTATTCAATCCTGGACCACCCACGTCCAACACGGCGCGGGAATTTCTCAGCCAGATCTCCGGCATTCAGATCAAGCAGGAAGCCACAGACCTGGAAAAACTCACGCTGTTTCTGGAAGCCGCGCGCAAACTGAATACGGCGGGAGTGCTCGACGAAATTCTGATGACGATGCTCGACGTCACACTGCAGTTGACGAGCGCTGAGCGCGCCTATGTTTTCCTCAAGGATGATGAAGGGAAGCTCCGGTTGGCCGCGGGCCGCAACTCCAAAAAGGAGCCGTTGCTCGACGACAAGACGATTTCCCACTCGATTCTGGAAGAATCGATGCGGTCGAACTCCGAATTTCTCCTGACCGACACGAGTCGATCCTTGGACCTTGCGGGCAGGCAGAGCATCGTGGCGTACGATTTGCGGACGGTGGTCTGCATTCCGCTGCGCAAGATGCAGGTCCAGGCGACGCGCGATGCGCAAACGCCGGTGCCGGCAGCGAATTCCGCGGAGGCGATGGGAGTTCTGTACGTCGACTCGCGATTCGCGTCGCGCGACATCAGCGGAGTGAGCCAGGATATCCTCCACGCGATCGCGACGGAGGCGGCCTCGCTGATTGAGAACGCGCGGCTGGTGCAGGCCGAGGAAGAAGCGCGCCGCTATCAGCAGGAATTGAGCATCGCGGCCAGTATTCAGCAGCGGCTGATGAAGGTGAAGATTCCCGAAGTTCCCTTCGCCAAGATGGACGGCAGAAACCTGCAATGCAAAGAGATTGGGGGAGACTTCTACGACGCCGTGAACACCAAGGACGGGCTCGCGGTGGTGCTGGCCGACGTCAGTGGAAAGGGAGTGTCGGCGGCGCTGCTGGCCTCGACGTTACAGGGGATGATCTATTCGCACTTGATTTCTGGCATGTCCCTGCTGGAAGTGGTGAACGCGGTGAACAGGTTCTTCACCGAAAAGATGGGTGGCGAAAAATATGCGACGGTGCTGCTCGCGCGCTTGCGCCGCGACGGCGAACTCGAATATGTAAACTGTGGCCACGTGCAACCGCTCCTGGTGTGCGCGGGAGAGGTGATGCGTCCGCCGCATGGGAACGTGCCGGTGGGCCTGCTTCCCGACGCGACCTTCGAAAGCGCCCGATGTCAGATGAAATCCGGCGACCGGTTCATTCTGGTGACCGACGGCGTTACGGAGGCGGAAAACGCCATGGGCGACTTTTTTGAGGACTCCCGCCTGGAAGCGGCTGCGGCCAAGTCCCCTACGCTGGACGGAATTTTTTCGGCCGTGACGGCATTCTGCAGCGGCAATCCCCTGAGCGACGATTGCACCGTCGTCGAGTTGTGCTATACAAGCGTGGATGCCTGAGCCGGATTGATGGCCTCTATCAGTTGTTCTCTATAGTGACGGTATAGTCCGTCCCTTCCCAGCGATTTTCCTTAGGCCAAAAAAACGTGAAAACAGCCTGGCCTCCCGCCGGCAACGTCGCAGTTGGCAGACTGAGTATGTAGATGCCGAGGCCGGTGTCGCGCGTGTCTGTATCGTGCGCCGTCTTCCAGCCGTCAATGCTCCAGTGCACACGTGCGGGGGTGAGCAGCGCGATCCGGAGGGTCTGGTTGCGCGGAATAGTACGGGTTTTGTTGTTAAACCTCCAGCCAAAGTGTTGCCGCCCATGTTTCTCAATTAAATATCGCTTAACAGTCTGGGGAGGCTGGTCAAAGATCTTGTTGTCACGAATCGAGCGGCGCAGCTTTACATATTCGGAGTGGGCCCAGACCAGGGGGCAAGCGGAGCCGGTGGGCTTGCCGCGGAAAAGCTCGATGGACGGGATGTTGCCGGCGTCCCAGACTTGTTCGGAGAGCAGGCGGCTTTGTCCCGTGGTCGAATTCTCCATAACGGTGAGCAGAGCCTCAGCCTCATCGCGATGGCCACCAGCTAACGCGTAGTGCGCACGCTCGCCGGCGAGCAGGGGCCACGGGCGGCCGATGCCGGTTCCGTCGAAGGCGGAGCCATCTTTGTGTTCGCCGTAGCCGTCGCCGTTGTAGCGATACCAGCACGGTCCTTGGGGCAACTCGACCGATAGCAGCGCGTCGATGGCGCGCAGCGTATTCAGAATCCGCGGATCGTCCGGGGCGCGAAGGCCGAAGCGTACCAGCGCCAGGGCGTCAGGGCTGATGATGTGGTACGCGCGTTCGCCGTCCTGGCCCGGTGGGCGGTTCTTGATCGGAACAAATCCTTGCGTGGGCGAGGCGGCGGTGTCGGTAGTGGGCGGAGCGATGCGCACATAATACCCGTCGATGCCGAGCTGTTGCGCGAGATCGCCTCCGGTGGCATAGACCCAGCGCTCGATGTTGTCGTTCCAGGCGTCGGCGGTGTCGCGCATCGTCACGGCCTGGTCGGAATGTCCGGTGAGGTCGGCGATATCGGCCCCGGCCAGCAGCGCGGAGATTTCAGCAGCGAGGGTGAACGGCGAGTAGCCTGCGTCTTCTTCCCAACGATCTTGTTGTGTGACGGGCCCGTTGCGCACAATGAAGCTTGCGGCGTTGCGCACCATGGGCCACCAGCGCTCGAGCTTGCCTAAAGACTCGGGTGCTTCGCGGCGGAGTAGATCAAGCAACAGGATCGGGAACGCCGTTTCGTCCATCTGGATGCCGCTCCAGTAGGGCCGTCCGTCGAGCCATAGATTCTGCGCCCAATTGCCGTCCGCTTCTTGCGTGGCTTCAAGGTAGCGCAGAACGCGCACCGCGTCGGTGACCGCTCCGGCGGCCAGAAGCGCGCCCGCGGTTTCGACCAGGTCGCGGGGCCAGACCAGGTGATAGCCGCCGAGATCTTCGTCGCCTTTGTTGAATCCCCACGGAATCGAGAGGCTGGCAATGATGCCGCCGAGAAAGTCTTTGGACTCATGGGTGCGCAGAACGGCGGTCGAAGCGCGATACAGATCGCACTGGCGCAGCGGTTCGTCCAGCTTGAGCAAGCTGGTTTGCCAGTTTCGCCACTGCGTGACGTAGTGCTCGCGAGCCTCCGCATAGTCCTCGAACAGCGTGGATCGCGCCTGCTGTCCCGCCTCGGTCCAAATGGATCCGAAGCCGAGCGCGAGCACGAACTCACCGCCGCAGGCGGCGAGATCGATTTCTCCGGTGAAGGCAATGTTGCCGTTTTCCGCGCGGGTGTATTCCCACTCCATCTGGAAATGCTCGGAGAGATCCTGCCAGCCATCGGAGGCGCCGACGAATCCCACGGATGTTTTCTTCCACGGAGCCGAGGATGCAAGCGACAGGGTGGCGCCGGCGCGCTCGGCAAAGAACATGGGGAAGCCCTTGTAGTCCCCAATCCAGCCGGTATTGCCGTAACCGCAGTTTGCCAGATGCGGCGAGAGCAGGGTGTAGAGGTGGTAGTCGGAGAGCTGCCCCTGCAGCGGCTCGAAGCGGACCTTCTGCAGAACGACATTGCGATAGGGATCGGTAAGGATCTCCTTGTGGATGCGGTAGCGTCCGCTGTTGCAGGTATTGGTCAGCTCGTAGGCGGGGACACCCGACTCGAAGGGACGGTTTTCAAACTCGCAGTGACGTTTCTCCTCGGAAAAGAAATCACTGCCATTGGTCACAACGAATCCGAAGTCGCGGGTACATGCCTGGTCAACTCGGGGAAAATAGACTTCGTTGAGGATGCCGTGACTCAGTGTGAACCAGACTTTACTGTGCTGGTTGAGTGCCGTACCGGCGCCCGTCTTGGCGCTCGAAGTCCAACGCGGCGGAATGCCGGGCCAGCCCGGAGCATAGCGTGCGGAAGAATCAGTCATGAAGACTCCGTCCTCGGGCCGGGGATACGTCCCCGACGGAATTGACAAACTTATTGCAAAGCGGGATTCGCTCTTCTGCGGCGGGCGTCATCTAATGGTTAGTGGCTTTGAGCCGGGCGAATTACAACTAAAAACAGATCAAATGAACAGAGATCGACGATACTAGACCACACAAGCGCACAACATGGCTAAAACGTTAGATGCACGAACGGGGATCATGGTAACAGTCTGTTGCGCTCTGTGCCTCATGGCGCGAGCCGAAGAGGTTCCGAGATCAGCCGTATCGTCCGCGCTCGACCGTGGATTTTCCGGTCTCTATAATCTAGACTTTGCGGGCGCGCAAAGGGACTTCGCAGCCTGGCAACAACTGCATCCGGATGATCCGGTCGGTCCGGTCAGCGAAGCGGCGGGCTTTTTGTTCTCCGAATTCAACCGGCTGGGGGTTCTGGAGGCGCAATTTTACGAGAACGATGAAGCCTTCGCCGAACGGCCGAAGCTGACGCCCGATCCAGCCCTCCGAGAACATTTCCTGGCCGCAATCGGACGAGCCGAAAATCTTTCGCACGCGCGCCTGGCCAAAGACTCCAAAGATCGAGACGCGCTGTTTGCCCTGACCTTATCGTCGGGCCTGCAGGCCGATTATGCTGCGCTTATTGAAAAGCGTAATCTGGCGTCTCTGCACTTCACCAAGGAAGCTTCCGTATCGGCGCAGCAACTGCTTGCCGTTTGTCACGATTGCTACGACGCTTTGGTGGCGACCGGGTTCAGCAAATACATCATCGGAAGCATGGCAGCCCCCATACGCTGGATCCTTCGCATGGGAGGATTGTCCGCGGATAAGCAAGGTGGAATTTCCGACCTGCAAACGACCGCTGAACACGGGCACTATCTCGCGCCTTTTGCGCGAATCCTGCTCGCCATCGCGTATGTGCGGGAGAAAAATAACTCGCGCGCGCTGCAGTTGCTAACCGGGTTGCGCCGCCAGTTCCCGGGAAATACGCTCTTTCCTCGCGAGATCGCACATTTGCAGTCGTCGCATTAGCGCAGTGCAGAATTTGTTTTCGACCGTTCTTCCCTCGAGTCAGGCGGTTCGATTCGTCCGACCTCAGGCCATTCATCAGAAATTTACGCGTTTGTAACCCTCCTGTAACACGCCCCCGATAGAACGTGGATATCTATTCAAGGAGGAATGATCTGGTTATGCGCAAAATCGTGCTGCTGTTGGTGTGTGTCCTTCTGGCCTTGCCGGTAGTGGGGCAAACCACGCTGAACGGAGCAGGCGCCACGTTCCCTTATCCGATCTACTCGAAGTGGTTCAGCGAGTACCACAAAATCCATTCAGACGTGGAAATCAATTATCAGTCCATCGGCAGTGGCGGCGGAATCCGCCAGGTAACCGCCGGCACCGTGGATTTCGGCGCCAGCGATATGCCCATGACCGACAACCAGCTGCAGGAAGTGAAGGGAAAGGTATTGAACATTCCAACGGTGTTGGGAGCGGATGTGCCGGCTTACAACATTCCCGGAGTGAGCGGGGAAGTGAAGTTCACGCCGGAGGCACTGGCGGGAATTTTCTTGGGCAAGATCTCCAAATGGAATGACAAGGCGATTACCTCGACGAATCCGGGCGTAAATTTCCCCGACAAGGATATCGTCGTGGTGCATCGTTCCGACGGCAGCGGAACCACCTTCATCTGGACGGACTATCTTTCCAAGGTCAGCCCGGAGTGGAAGAGCCAGGTGGGCGCTGACACCTCGGTGAAATGGCCGGTCGGGATGGGAGGAAAGGGCAACGAAGGCGTCGCGGGATTTATTCGCCAGTTGTCCGGTTCGATTGGATACGTTGAGCTGATCTATGCCGTCCAGAACAATATCCCATACGGTAGCGTGCGAAATTCCGCAGGGACCTTCGTAAAGGCATCCCTGGAGAGCGTGACCGCTGCGGCCGCTTCGGCTCCAAAGATGCCAGCTGATTTCCGCGTGTCGATCACCAACGCACCCGGGAAGGATGCGTATCCGATTTCCAGCTTTACCTGGCTGCTGATCCCGGTCCAGTCCAAGGACGCGGCGAAGGGCAAGATTCTGGTCGACTTTCTGAACTGGATGGTGGCGGATGGCCAGAGGATGACAACAGCACTGGCCTACGCGCCGTTGCCGGAGAACGTTGTGGCAAAAGTGAAGGAAGCGATCAAGCAGGTCAAATAGTCCCCCGCAAGCAGGGGAAAGTTCATTCATCGCAGGACAAAAAGGAGAGAACAATGAAGTCTGTGTGGACGGTGTGTGCAATTCTGTTTCTGGCGACAGGACTGGTCGGGCAAAACAGTACCGCGCCCAAACCCAAGAAAGCGGAGGTTGCGGCGGCAACGCCGGCCGCGGACGATGTGCACCCGTTGCTCGCCGTGGCGCGAGTGGAAGGGGATGGAAACGGAGGGAGCACGGCGGCTAAGTCCAGCGACAGCGCAGGTGTTTCCAGCGGCAAAGACGCGGGCTCGGCGAAATCGAATCCTGCGGACAGAAATGCCGCCGAGAACTCGAATGCACCGGCAGCGCCGGAACCGCCTAGCTTGGAGGATCAAGTTCAGCAACTGCGGGATTTGGTCGTTTCGCAGTCGAAGGAGCTGGCGGCAACTAGCGAGCAGATCAAGGAACAGCAACAGAAGATGCAGACTCTCGAAGAGCAGCTCAAGCCTTCGAGTGGAGCGAGCGGGAATCTGTCTGCTGCTCCGGGAGAGAATGCCGCCGCACGCTTAGCCGCGGGGCCTCCCACCAGTGGGGCACCCAGTTCGCCTCCGGCTTCATCAACCAGTGTCGCGGCCGATCCGAAAGGGAGCGCCGGCCCTGCCATAACATCCCCGGCGCAAATAAGCAACGAGACCTCACCGACTCCGGAAGTTTCGCCTCTCCAGCTGAAAATTGGCAGCGCTTATATCACGCCCGTGGGATTTATGGATTTCACGGGGGTGTGGCGTAATAGGGATGGCGGGAGCGGCATCGGGACCAATTTCGCCGGCATCCCCTATGGCGGAGCCTCCGCCTTTCAGACAAATCTGAGCGAGCTTCGCCTCAGCATGCAGAACTCGCGCGTCGGCTTCCGCGTAGACGCAAACGTGAAAGGCTCTCACGTGATCGGCTACATGGAAGCGGATTTCCTGGGGAATAACCCCACAAACGTTGCCGTGAGCAGTAACAGCAACACGATGCGGTCGCGATTGTACTGGGTTGATGTGCGCAAGGGCGGTTGGGAGTTACTAGGTGGCCAGACCTGGAGTCTCGCGACACCCAATCGTGCGGGAGTATCCCCCCTGCCCGGCGACGTATTCTTCTCTTACAACATGGACGTGAACTACCAACTCGGCATGGTTTGGGGGCGCATCCCGGAATTCCGGTTGGCTTACCATTTCCATGACGATAAAGCGGCGATTGCCTTTGCCCTGGACTCACCGGACCAATATATGGGCGGCACGAATGGTTCGGCAGGCATCACCCTTCCAGCCTGCTGTTCCTATTACGCCGGGGGCGAATTGGACAACGGCACTACCACTCTAGGTCCAGCGAACCGCGCCCCAGATATTATTGCCAAGTTGGTTGCCGATCCCTCCAAGCGACTCCACTTCGAGATTGGCGGACTCGCGCGGTTCTTCCAGCTCTACAATCAGAAGTCAACAGCTCACTACTCCACGACGGGCGGTGCTGGATTCGTAAATCTGGATGTGGGAATCACCAAAGAATTTCGCCTGCTCACCCATAACTTTTTTGGCAATGGCGGAGGCCGCTACATCTTCGGTCAAGCGCCTGACATGGTTATCAAAGCGGACGGAAGCCCTTCTCTGGTGCAGTCCGGATCTACGGTGGATGGCTTTGAATACACCCACAAAAACACTACTCTGTTTTCCTATTACGGGGCGGTGTACATCATGCGAGATGCGTTGACGGACACAAATGGTTGCAATATCGGGTGGGGATTCGGACCCAGTCCGTCGAGCTTGACCGGATGCACTGCGGCCTCGTCCGGCCAGAATCGGGTCATCCAGGAGCCTACCGTCGGCTTCATTAACAACTTCTGGAAGGATTCCAAATATGGCGCGTTGAGCCTGATCGGTCAGTATTCATACCTCACTCGCGACCCGTGGTACGTGGCAGCAGGGCAACCCAGGACCGGACATGCCAGCATGGTGTTCCTAGACCTTCGCTATACACTCCCGGGCTCCGCGCCAACCCTCGGTAAACCCGGTAAGGAGTGATCCTACCCATCGGGGCAAGTCCATCCAGCTCGGTGCAGGCCATGCCGGCACCGAGCACTCGTTATACATCAGGTAAGCGCGAAAGGGTCAAGCCGAAGCAGTCCAGAAACCGGCGCCTGGACAGAACAAACTCGGTCCAGATTCCGGTTTCTCGTTATTGCCGCAATGAAGGCAGGGCCGTTCTTGAGTCGTCGTCTGCGACCGGCCACGGATGCTTTATACTAATGTTCCCGTATGCCTCGTCGGAACATCACGAAGAAGATCTCGATCGACACGAACAAGTCATACGAGTGATGTAGTCAGCGCGTCTCCCATGGCTCGTATCTCGCTCGACAATCCACAGTACTTCTTGAATCGCGACACTTCCTGGCTCGCCTTCAATCGCCGTGTGCTCGAAGAGGCGTCGGATGAGGGCAACCCGCTCCTCGAGCGGCTGAAATTTCTTTCCATCTCGGCCAGCAATCTCGACGAGTTCTTCGAAGTGCGCGTGGCCGCGATGATGCAGCAGATCGAGGACGGCTACAACGAGGTGGGTCCCGATGGACTGACCCTGACGGAAAAACGGGATCTGTTGAACAAGCTGACGCACGAATTCGTGGACGACCAATATGATTGCTGGAATGCCCGGTTGCGTCCGGCGCTTTCGGAAAACGGAATTCGCGTACTGGGACTGCACGAGTTGGATTCCGAAGCCCTTCGCTTTGTCGAAGAATACTGCGAAAAGGAACTCGACCCGCTGTTGACCCCGGTTACCGTGGACCCGGCGCATCCCTTTCCCCGAGTCATCAACAAAGCCTTGTGCCTCGGTTTCCTATTGCGCCGCCGCCGGCGCTCGGCGCTGACTTATACGGGCGTCGTGTCGGTGCCGCGGGCTCTGCCCCGACTGGTGCGCCTGCCATCGGAGGGCACATCGGATTTTATTTTCCTGGCGGATCTGGTGGCGCATCATGCCGTTCGCATGTATCACGGCTATGACATTGTTTCCTCGGCGCCCTTTCGTGTGACCCGCAACAGCAATCTGTACCTGGCGGAAGAAGAGGCGCGCAGCCTGCTGGAGTCGGTGCGCACGGAACTGCATAACCGGCGCAAAGGCGATGCCGTGCGCATGGAGATTGAAGCCGACGCCGACCCCGAGATTATCGACCGCTTACGCACCGTATTTGAGCTTGATCCGTGGCAGGTGTTTCCCGTCAACGGGCCGGTGAACCTTTCGCGTCTGTTCAACGTCTACGAACAGGTGAATCGTCCGGACCTGAAGTACCGCGCGTTTTTCCCTCGGGAGTTGCGGTTGACCGCGAAATCGAAGGATCTGTTCGAGGAATTGCGCGGGCATGACATCCTGCTGCATCACCCGTTCGATTCCTATGATGCAGTAGTTTCGTTTATTGAGTCGGCAGCCGAAGATGAGAACGTTCTTTCCATCAAGCAGACTCTGTACCGCACCAGCGAACATTCGCTGATTGTTCCTTCGCTCATGGACGCGGCGTCGCGCAAGGAAGTTACGGCCGTGGTCGAGTTGAAGGCGCGCTTCGATGAGGCCTCGAACATACGCTGGGCGCGCGATTTGGAAGACGCGGGAGTGCAAGTCTTCCACGGCCTCGTGGGCTTGAAGACGCACTGCAAGTTGTCCCTGCTGGTGCGGCGCGATCCGGACGGGTTGACCCGCAGTTATGCCCACATCGGCACCGGGAACTACAACGCGACTACCGCGCGAATTTATACCGACCTGAGCTTGTTCACGACCAACCCCGAAATCACGCGTGCCGTGCACGATGTTTTCAGCTTTCTGACGGCATATGCCGAGAATCCCAGCTACGAGCCTCTTCTCGTGGCGCCGCTCGACCTGGCGGAAAAGTGCATTGCGCTGATTGATCGTGAAGCGGAGCACGCCCGCCAGGGCAAGGAAGCTCGCATCATCGCGAAGATGAATGCGTTGCTCGACAAAACTGTGGTGCAAGCGCTGTACCGCGCCTCTCAAGCCGGAGTGCAGATCGATTTGATCGTGCGTGGTATTTGTGCGCTTCGTCCGGGAGTGCGGGGGGTGAGCGACAACATTCGCGTGCGCAGCATTGTGGGCCGATACTTGGAGCATAGCCGCATTTTCTATTTCGCAAATGGTGGCGAAGAAGAGATTTACATGGGCAGCGCCGACTGGATGCCACGCAATCTCTATGAACGCGTTGAAGTGCTGGTGCCGCTGCGCGATGAAATGTTACGGGAACGGGTACGGCATGAAATCCTCGACGCGTACCTGGCCGATAACCGCAAGGCACGAATCCTGCTCAAGGACGCGACTTACATGCGGGCGTGGCAGCCGCTGCACGGCACACGGAACCGCCGTCCGCCGACGGGAGCCGCGGCTTTCAGTGCGCAGGATTTCCTTATGAGCGTTGCGGAAGGCAAGGCCCCGGCCGGAATCCCTGCGCCTGTTCCGGCGCGAAAGCGTAAAGTGATGGTGGGAAAGGAACGATAAGCCTCGATGATCCTCTATTTTCTGCGCCACGCGAGCGCGGGTGTACCCGTTGCGAATCCTAAGAAGGACGAGAAACGCGCCCTCGACAAAGATGGAATCGAACAGTGCGGTTACATTGGGCGCGCCTTGGCCGCTCTGGATGTTCAGGTGGACGCGATCATTTCCAGTCCGCTGAAGCGGTGTACGCAGACCGCATCGCTGGTCGGCAACGAGTTGGGCTATGAAGGCAAATTGCAGATGGATACCGGCTTGCGCCCTGAGGCCGGACTCGCCGATTTTCGCAAGCTCCTGGACAAATATTCTCGCCAGGAAGCCATCATGGTAGTCGGGCACAATCCGAACTTAAGCCAATTCCTGGGAGCGGTGATCAGCGACTCCGGCTGCGAGGCGTCGCTTGAACTGAAGAAAGGTGGGGTGGCCAAGGTGGAGATGCGCCGCGCTTCGGGTACCCTGCAGTGGTGCGTGACGCCGAGAGTTCTGCGCACTCTTTACGATACGGCCGTGGAAAGTTCGCGCCCGAAGACTTCGCGGAAATAGTCGCGCTCCTTCTCGATCGCCCAGAGTTCCAGATCCACTCCCATTCGGCGCCGGGGGACCAGCGTCAACTTCACCTCCGCCGAGCGCACTCCAACGCGTACTCTTTCCACGGCGCGGCTGCGGCCGAGGTTCAGGGCGCGTGCCAGACGAAGCAATAGAATCGCCTTCTGCACGTTGGCACGATCTCCCGGCTCCAACAGCTTCATGGGACCGTCCTCCAGCGCGGGGCGTGATTTTCCCAGATAGCGGGCAATTGCCGCAATCAGGCGCCGCTGCTGGGGCGTGTAGCCCAGAATCTCAGAATTGGAAATGATGTAGTGGGTATGGCGGTGGCGGCCGTTTCGATTTACGTAGTCGCCCACTTCGTAAAGCATGGCCGCGGCCGAGAGCCACTCGCGGTATTCGGGGGGCAGGCGGTGCAACGAGCGCAGAGCCAAGAACAGCAATGTCGCGTGGTCGCGGACGTCCATGGCATGTTTGCGATCGACACGGTAATGGTCGACCGCGGTCATGATGGATTCCCAGCGTTCGGATTCGATCTGCCTGCCGGAGCGCGTGCTGCGATCGTAGTCGGCTGCCATCTGAGCGAGGATGCCGTCGCGCAGGCCGAGCGGCGAATAGCGGAAGCCTTTGAGTTGGAGACGGTCCAGCAATTCCTGGTAGACGGTGGCGCCGGCGACGATGATTTCCGCCCGCCGCGGGCCGATGCCTTCGATCTTGCGGCGTTCCACCACCGGCAGGCGCGCCAGGCGTTTGGCAATGCGCTTCATTTCCGGGGATGACACCACTTGCCGCTGACGGCTTGCGCCGCGGCGCAGGTGGCTGGCGACCGCAGCCAGCGCCGCTGCCGTTCCGGAGGTCGCAATCACATTCTTCACCTTCGCGGTTGCGATGCGGTCGATGATGCGATTGACCTCTCGGGTGACAAATCCGCGCAGACGCGTTAGTTCGCCTTTGCGGCTGGGATCGTGGCGCAGGAATTCATTGGTGAGGCGAACTGCGCCGAGAGGAAGGCTCACCGCATCGCGAATGTGTCCGCCTTGCGTGACGGTTAGTTCGCAACTGCCACCACCCAGGTCCATCATGAGCGTGGGAAAACGGTCCACGCGCCCGCTGGATACGAGTCCCAAGTGAATGAGCCGCGCCTCTTCCACGCCTGAGATGATCTCGACTCGCCAGCCGGTCGCAGACCGCACCCACTCCAGGAATGCCTGGGAATTGCGCGCATCCCGCAGCGCGCTGGTCGCCACCACGCGCACGCTATCAGTCACGATCTGTTGCGTGGCCCGATGGAACCGGCGAAGGACTTTCACGGTCTCTGCGATGGAATCGGGAGTAAGAAATCCGGATCCAAAAACCCCTTGGCCGAGGCGTGTGACTTCGCGGTCTTCGTGGAGGGGGTGGAGGCGGCCGGCTTGCAGGCGCGCAATCTTCAGCCGGACGGAGTTGGAGCCGATATCAACCGCAGCAAACGTGGGCATGGGGAAGGCTCACAGTTTACATGCGCGCGGCCAGATCGTCACCGCGGTTTGCGTGATTCTTCCAGAGTAAGATCCCTGCGAACAAAGCTAGGCGGCAGATTCGGTCCGCTCCACCAGCGCCGGACTCTTCGCGCTCACCTTGCGCAATTGTTCCGAAGAGACGGGGACCGGTTTTGCCACCGCCTGGATTATTGGCGACGCCGAGAGCGCAGCGACCGCATGGCGGAACTTACCCCCCGTGATGTTGTGGAGCACAGCCACCAGTGACGATTGGTTGACATCGCCAAGCCGTTTGGCAGCGGCCTGGGTCAGAGTCAACCAGTCATGCCAATTGCCTACGGCATCCTGTAGCCGCTTAAGCTCACTGATAAATTGGGTAGCCTCAGCGGATATTGGGGCGAATTCGGCTGCATAGCGTGCGCGCTTCACCACAGTGCGGTACTGATGCAGCAATTCTTCGCTGACCGGCCCAGCCGGCCGGACCACTTCCTTCAACATCGAACGGGCGACCTGCAGGGCATCGCGGCTGGCTTCAGGTCTAGCTTCTTTTGATCCCCGCTTAAGCCGCTTACGAAGCTCGCGGATCGCGTCTTTGGTCAACATCTTGCGCAGTTTCTTCTCATGTTTTCCCCGAAGCTCGATCAGGCCGTGCATGAGCTGCGTCTTGCGGCGCGGCTCCTGTGGAATCTTCAGGCTGCGCAATGCGGCCAGTTGAACATCAAGGTCTCGCACTTTACCGGCACGCCGCCGAATTCGGTTCAGCATCTTCAGGAGTTTCTTCTGGTTCCGGTCTCCTTCGGGCAGGAGTTGTTCCAGCAGCGTCTGTAGCCTGCGGCCTGTAGTGCGGAAACCATGGACGCTCTCCGCGCTCTGCCCGGATGAAAGCTTTAGCAGCGCCCGCTCCGTCTTCTTGAAGACAAGCTGGCTACGATCAGGCGCAATCGACATAAGAAACAAATCCTGGTAGCGGGAGAGGATCAATACTGCGCTAGCTCACGAAACAGGGCCTTGCAGACAGCAACGACTCGAGATTCTGGTTGACTAGTGGTCCCAGCGGAAAAACCCCGTCAAATTTTAACACTTTTGTAACACGTCTCTGCTACGGTTAACACGAATGGCCAATCCAGCGTTACCTCGGCCTGATATGCCCGGACCGCAACCTGTTGAAGGGACGAAGGTTACATCGGTATCGGCGCACCGGGCAGAGCCTTTGCTGCAGGCTCCCGGCGGAGAGGTTCCTGATCGCATTTTCAAGTCTGCGATGACGGCGTGCGGCTTGGCCGTTCTTGGCGTACTGATTCTGATCGTTTACGAACTCGTGTCGGGTTCCGGCCTCTCCTGGCACGCGTTTGGTTTTAAGTTTTTCGCGGGCAGCGACTGGAACCCCGTGAGCGAACAGTTCGGCGCCCTGCCATTCATCTACGGGACGCTGGTTTCGTCGCTGGTGGCCCTCATCATTGCAGTTCCGCTTTCGGTCGGCGTGGCCGTGTTTACCACCGAGATGTGCCCCACGGCGCTGCGCGGTCCGCTTTCGTTCTTCGTGGAATTGCTGGCCGCGATTCCGAGCGTGATTTATGGATTGTGGGCAATGTTTGTCCTGGTGCCGCTCTTGAGCGGATATGTCCAGCCTTTCTTGGCGAAGACCCTCGGATGGACCGGCCTGTTTGAAGGCCCGCCTTACGGGATCGGCATGCTGGCGGCGGGGATCATCCTGGCCATCATGATCGTGCCCATCATTTCCTCGATTACCCGCGAAGTGCTCATGGTCGTGCCCCAGCATCAGCGTGAGGGTGTACTGGCTTTGGGTGCAACGCGCTGGGAGATGATCCGGGTCGGCGTCCTGCGCAACGCTCGCGCCGGAATTGTGGGCGGAATCATTCTTGGGTTAGGCCGAGCGCTCGGTGAAACCATGGCCGTCACCATGGTGATCGGGAACCGGCCGGAGATCGCGAAGTCATTGTTTGCTCCGGGATACACCATGGCCAGCGTGCTCGCCAATGAGTTCAGCGAGGCTACCGGGGATGTTTATCTTTCCGCCCTCATTGAGATTGGCCTAGCCCTGTTCCTGGTCACGATCATCGTGAACGCGCTGGCGCAACTGCTGGTGTGGACCGTAACCCGCGGCCAGCCTGCGAGGGGACATGCCTGAGCCGGTGAACAGTGTTTCGGTTCGACAGGGTATGCCGCCAATCAGTTGGCGCCGGCGCATCACCGATCACGTCATGACCGGCATAGCGGTGCTGACTGTTGTGCTCGTGCTGGCGCCTCTGATTGCCATCTTCGGATACCTCGTTTACCGTGGCGTTGGCTCGATTAACTGGGCATTCCTTACGCAGACTCCCAAGCCCGTGGGAGAGCCGGGCGGCGGCATGGCCAATGCCATTGTTGGATCGGTGCTCATCCTGGGTATCGCCAGCATTATCGGCGTGCCGTTCGGCGTCGGCGCTGGCATTTACCTGGCCGAGTTTGGACGCAATCGCTTCGGCAGCGTAATTCGCTTCACGGCCGACGTGCTGAATGGCGTGCCGTCGATTGTGGTTGGTATTGTCGCCTACTCGATCGTTGTTCTCTATCAAAAACATTTTTCCGCGCTCGCCGGCGGCGTGGCGCTGGCGATCATGATGGTCCCGACCATCACCCGCACGACGGAGGAGATGCTGCTTCTGGTGCCTCAAGCGTTGCGCGAAGCAGCGTATGGCCTGGGAATCCCGCGGTGGCGCACGACCCTGTCGATCACGCTGCGCACGGCGACCTCAGGGGTGATCACCGGAATCATGCTGGCCTTTGCGCGCGTTGCGGGCGAGACAGCGCCGCTGCTGTTTACCGCATTCGGCAACCAGTTCTGGAGCTTGCACTACGATCAGCCAACGGCCGCACTGCCGCTGCAGATCTTCGTGTACGCGATTTCGCCTTACGACGAATGGCATCGCCAGGCGTGGGCTGGGGCGCTTGTACTCATTGTTCTCATTGTCACTGCAGTTGCGGCGGTACGATACGCCGTGCGCCGTGGTACGTTCGGAGCGGCATAATCTATGGGCGTTGGAATCCAGGTCGAGAGCCTGAATGCCTGGTATGGCAAAGGCCAGGCGCTGTACGACATCAATCTGAAGGTGGCGGCCAACCATGCCACCGCGCTGATTGGTCCGTCGGGATGCGGCAAATCGACATTTATCCGCTGCATCAATCGCATGCACGAGACCATTCCGGAAGCGCGCGTCGAGGGCCGGGTCCGCATCGGCGAAATCGATGCCTACAACGGAACCTCGGCGACGCAACTCCGCCGTCGCGTCGGGATGGTCTTTCAAAAAGCGAATCCGTTTCCCACGATGTCGATTTATGACAATGTTGCGTCCGGGCTGAAGCTGAACGGTTTTCGCGACCGGCGCAAGCTGGACGAAATCGTAGAGCGGTCCCTCGATTCCGCCGCGCTATGGGACGAAGTGAAAGATCAGTTACACAAGAAGTCCGGTGCCAGCCTTTCCGGCGGCCAGCAGCAGCGGCTGTGCATTGCGCGCGCCCTCGCCGTCGAACCCGAAGTTCTGCTGATGGACGAGCCCTGTTCGGCGCTCGATCCGATTTCCACCGGAAAGATTGAAGAGTTGATCTTCCAGCTTAAAGAGCGCTATACCATCGTAATTGTGACTCACAACATGCAGCAGGCAGCGCGTGTGGCCGAGTTCACGGGCTTTTTCCTGCTGGGTAAGTTGATTGAGTTCGACAAGACGGAAAAGATTTTCACCAAGCCGACCGACAAGAAGACGGAAGACTACATTACAGGCAGATTTGGATAAGAAAGGTTCGGATGATGCGCACGCGCTTTCAGCAAGGGCTTGACGATCTGCGGCAACGGTTGCTTCGCATGGGAGGACTGGCGGAGCAAGCGGTGGATCGCGCCCGCCAGGCTTATGTAGAGCGCGACCTTACCCGGTGCCAGATGGTGCTGGAAGGCGAGAGCATGATCAACACCGCCGAGCGCGAAATCGACGAGGCGGCGTTCGACCTGCTGGCTATGCAACAGCCCATGGCGGTCAACCTGCGTTTCATTCTGGCAGTGACTAAGATCAATTCCGATCTCGAACGCGTCGGCGATCAAGCAGTCAACATCGCCGAGCGCGTGATGGACATGGTGGAACTTCCTGCAGCGGAGTTGCCGGTGGACATCGCGCGCATGGGTTCGGCCGTTAGTGCCATGGTGCGCCGGGCACTGGAATCGTTTATCGAAGGCAAAGTCGAACTGGCGCAGGCCGTGCTTGAAATGGATAGCGTCATTGATCGCATGCGCGACGACGCCTTCATCCAACTGGTCAAGACGATGAACGAGCGCCCCGAGGTCGTGCGCCAAGCTCTGGACGCCCTGCTAGTGGCTCGCAACCTCGAGCGGGTTGCCGACCACGCTACCAATATTGCCGAGGACGTCATCTTCTGGGTGCAGGGCGCCGATGTTCGGCACAACGTGCATCCCGAAGAGTCTGAAGGCCCAGAGCCGGAACGACCAACGTCGAGGGCCTCGGGCCTATAGCGTGTGCGCCAAAATTAACGTTTCTGGAGTGCGGTGGTTCGAGGCTGCCGAAATGCTGCCGCGAAGCGGCGAAAGAATGCAGCCCACGGCATAAGCCGTGGGTAGACAAATAGAAAATGAGCAAGCCCCGGAGGGCGAAAGAAAGGTTGCGACATAGTCTCACGGGCGAACATACGGCAGTGTTGTTCCTGTCCTCTTTGACCATCCGCTCTGCATTGCATTACGCTCATCTCCTCTTTTATTTCTGATTCAATCGCACTGCGGAGGCGCCGTGACTCGTTCCTTCCTTCATCTCTTTTGCATTTTCCTGCTGGGTGGGGCCACATTCGTTTCCGCGCAATCCCCTTCCGGTGATCGTCCCCCAATCATGCTGCCGACGAGCAAGATATTATCGGCACCGTCGCCGGGACGCATTGGCAGCACCAACAGCTTTCCCGCGACGATGGTGCTGAGTCCGGATGGACGCTTCGCGGCTCTGCTGAACGATGGGTACGGCACGCAGGAGACCTTGGCTCACCAGTCAATCTCAGTGCTCGATCTCAAGACTAATGAGATCGTCGACTATCCGGACTCGCGGCTCGACGAGGAAGCGCATCAGAGCTACTTCCTCGGGCTGGGGTTCAGTTCGGATGGCAAGCACCTGTATGCCTCGGTGGGTTCACTGACAGATCCGACAGGAGCGACCCCTGGCAACACGGGGAACGGAATTGCGGTCTACCGTTTTGCTGAGGGCAAGGTTGCGCCTGAGAGGTTCATTGGCATTGCGCCCCAACCGCTTTCGACGGCGAAGAGAATTGCGGTTGGTCTGACAGCGCCTGCGCACACGGCAATTCCATATCCGGCCGGGCTAGCCGTGATCTCCGACGGACGCCGGGACAAACTGCTGATTGCGAATAATCTCTCGGACAACGTCGTGCTGCTCGATCCTGCGACTGGAAAAGTCCTGCAAAGTTTCGATCTCAGCACCAGTGACCTGATTCCGTCATCGTACCCCTACACCGTAGTCGCCACGCGCGATGGCCGGCGTGCGTGGTGCAGCTTGTGGAACGCGTCGCAGGTCGCGGAACTTGATCTCACAAGCGGAAAAGTTGCCCGTTGGATCAAGCTGAAACAGCCAGAGGATCCGCTGGCTCCAGGTTCGCATCCCACGGCAATGCTGTTGAGCCCGAATGAGAAAGCGCTATATGTCGCGCTGTCAAATATCGATCAGGTTGCGGTAGTCGCAACTGAAACGGGGCGGCCCTTCGCCTTTCTGTATACCTTCAAGGCCGACCCGAAAGTTTGGGGGAGTTATCCAATTGCGCTGGCTCAGTCCCCGGATGGAACGCACTTATTTGTCGCAGATGCTTCGCTTGACGCGGTGGCTGTACTTGAAGTATCCCAAGTGTCCAGCGGTCCGATCAATAACGATATGTTTTTTGTATCAGCGCAACTGATCCCCACCGACTGGTACCCCAGTGCACTCGCGGTACACGACAACGATCTCTTGATCGCCACAGCCAAGGGCGAAGGCACGCGCCCGAACAAAGACATGGGAAAGACCGCGTATGAGACGAAGCACCACGGTCATCCCTACATCCCCACGCTGCTCAGAGGATCGATTGCCCGCCTCAACATCGCTTCGACTCTCGAAAAACTTCCTCAGCTCACGCAAACCGTTGAACGAGACAACCTGCTGCACAACGATCCCGGAATCATCTCGTTCGCCGGCGGAAAGAATCCATTCAAACACGTGATCTACGTCATCAAGGAGAATCGCACCTTCGACCAGATCCTCGGCGATCTCAGGGTTGGCGACGGCGACCCCTCTCTCACCATGTACGGTGAGGACATCACTCCCAACGAGCACAAACTTGCCCGCCAGTTCGGCGTGCTGGACAATTTCTACGATAGCGGGGAAGTCTCCGGCGACGGTCATCTGTGGTCCACCGCCGCCATCACTTCCGACTACAGCGAGAAGACGTGGCAGATTGCCTACCGCGGCAAAGAACGCACTTACGATTTCCAAGGCCAGGTCGCCGGCGAATATCCGCTGGAAAACAATCAACCTGACATTGACGACCCCTCCACAGGATTTCTCTGGGACAATCTGGCGCGGAACCACGTCAGCTTTCGCGACTATGGCGAATTTGTGAATGCGGAGTGGTGTAACGAGAAACGCAAAGCGGCAAGTCCGAAGCAGGGAACGCCGTCAGGACAGGAAGCCCATTGTCCCCAGACCGTAATTCGGCAGAATGAACCCCTTGCGCCCAACGTTGGCGATCCGCACGGCGGGCCCAGCCCGTGGCCGTGGGCGGTGCCTTTGTTTAGCGGAGTGAAGCCGACCAAGGCTGTCTTGCGCGACCACTTCGATCCGCTTTATCCGGATTTCAATACCGACTATCCTGACCAACTCCGCGCCGACGAATTTCTGAACGAGTTCGGCGCCTATGCTCGCGCCCGCGACGCGCAGGAGGGCGCGGAATTTGAGTTGCCCGCGTTCGTGCTTCTCTACCTGCCCGACGATCACACGGGCGGAACGCGGCCCAACCTGCCGCGCCCGGCAGCGTCCGTTGCCGACAACGACTTGGCCCTCGGCCGCGTGGTCGAAGCCGTTTCGCACAGCGCCTATTGGGATGACACAGCGATCTTCGTTCTGGAAGACGATGCCCAGAACGGCGCCGACCACGTAGACGCGCATCGCTCAATCGCCTTCGTGATCAGCAAGTATTCTCTGGGATCGGCGGCCCAGCCAAACGTGGAGCACCGCTTCTACACCACGGTCAACGTGATTCACACCATGGAAACGTTGCTCGGCCTCCCGCCCATGAATCAGAACGATGCGTATGCGCCAGTAATGGGACAGCTGTTTTCTGGACCCGGCGATCAACCGGTATATAAGGCTGACTATCGCAATCTGAGGAACGGGCTCATCTACGAAACGAATAAGCGCGAAGCGCCGGGCGCAAAGATCTCGTCGCGAATGGATTTCTCGCGTCCCGACGCGGCAGGGGCGGCCCGCCTGAATGAAGTATTGTGGCGCGACCAAATGGGCTCGGCGCCGATGCCTGCGGCAAAGCACACGGTTTTTCCCGCGGGCGGAGACGACTAGCGCTCGCAACACGCCGGCGCTGCAGGCCTCCTACTGCAGGCTTACAGATTGCTTTAGCGGCAGATTCTGCGACGATCCGCCGACCATGAAGCCGTAGTCTCCCGGAATCAGCTGCCAGCCGTTCTGCTCAACGTTAAAGATGGAGAGATATTTCGGATCTACCTCGACCGCTACTTCTTTGCTCTGTCCAGCGTTGAGGGTGACCTTGCTCCAGCCAACGAGCCGTTTCGGAGGTTCCGCCGCCGCGGCCGGCAGAGAAGCGTACACTTCCGCGACTTCGGCTCCAGCCCGGTTCCCGGTGTTGGTGACCGTAAAGCTTACGCGCGGATTCTTTCCCGGCGTTACCTTCAGGTTCGAGTACGAGTAAGTCGTGTAGGAGAGGCCATGCCCGAAGGGAAACAGCACCGGCTTGTTTTCCGCGTCGTACCACTTGTACCCGACCTTCACGCCTTCGTTGTAGGTGACCTGAAATGCAGGCAAGCCCGCAGCGATCCGTTTCCAGCCTTGCCGGTCCGCATCCGTGGCGGCCTTCGGAGGTTTCACAATCGTAGGATGTGGCAAGTCCGCTTCGCTTTTGGGAAAGGTGATGGGCAACTTCGCGCTAGGATTCACATCTCCAAATATGACATTCGCCACCGCTTCGGCTCCTCGGCTGCCCGCAAACCACGCTTCCATGATCGCGCTCACCTGACCCACCCAGGGCATGGTGACGGGGCCGCCGCTCTCAATCACGACGACGGTATGCGAGTTGGCCGCCGCAACCTTCGAGATCAGCTCATCCTGATGGTGTGGAAGAGACAGGCTATCCAAATCCATCCCCTCGCTTTCCCATTGGTAGGCGAAGACGATGGCCACATCGGCAGTCTTGGCGAGAGCCGCAGCTGCCGCTGGGTCGGAACCTGAGTCGAACTGAACACTCGCACCCGGAACCTTCGCTCGAATCGACTTCAGCGGAGACGTTGGGAACCAGATCTCCTCCAGCCAATGGGTCTGGCCTTTGCCCGGAGGCATGATCGCGTTTCCACCTGGAGGATCGACCTGCGCCGACCCGCCGCCAGAGATCATTCCCACATCCGCGTGCGGGCCGATCACAGCGATGCTGTGGACTTTAGAAACATCGAGCGGAAGCTGCGCGTGATCATTCTTCAGAAGCACGGTGCTCTGCTCGGCGATTTTCTGCGCCACTTCGAAGCCGCCTACAACGTCTACCACGCTCTTCTGTGGCGGATCATCGACCACCCCCGTGGCGAACATGGCCCGCAGGATCCGATGAACGTGATCATCCACTTCCGCCGCCGGCACTTTGCCGGATTCGACCGCCTTCTTCAAATCGTCTCCGAAGAAGATCCACGCCGGCTCCTCATGGTCCAGGCCCGCAGCTGAAGCCTTAGCCGTGCTGTGGGCTCCTCCCCAGTCGGTGAGGACAAATCCTTTGAAATTCCAGTCTTTCTTCAGAACATCGGTGAGCAGATATTTGTTTTCGCAGGCGTAATCGCCATTGACGCGGTTATAGGAGCACATCACGGCAGCGACATCGGATTCCTGCACTCCAATCTCAAACGCCAGGAGGTCGCTCTCGCGTGCCGCGCGCTGGTCGATGTTGACATTGACGGCATTGCGTCCGCTCTCCTGATCGTTGAGCGCGTAATGCTTGATGTCTCCGAGGACATGCTCCGCCTGCAATCCCTTCATCACCGACCCAACCAGCTTTCCCGCCAGAACGGGATCCTCGCCCAGATATTCGAAGGTGCGTCCATCGCGTGGTTCGCGCGTCAGATTAACGCCACCGCCGAGCGACATGTTGTACCCCTGGGCGCGCAGTTCGCGGCCAATCAGCGCTCCGTATTCATGGGCCGCATCGAGATCCCAACTCGCGGCCGCGGCCACGTCGGCGGGCAGCGCTGTTGAGTAACGGCCATTCTCGCCGCTGCTCCGCACGCCGTAAGCGGCGTCCGACATCTGGATGGCGGGAATGCCCAACCGTGGAATGCCAACCACATACCCCGCGCCGCCATTGGAGTGTATTGCCAGCGGACTCATCGGACTCAGGCCGGCCATTCCCGTTCCGTGAAGCAACGAGATCTTCTCGTCCAGCGTCATCTCCTTGACCACCATCGACGCGCGCTCGTCAGGAGACAGGCTGGGATTCGACCACGGATGATTGTTGGCACCCGACTGCGCGAATGACGGCGAGAGAGCGACGCTGAAAATCATCGTGAGAGTGAAAAATCGATTTAGCAACGGAAGGCCGTGCAGGGGCATTGTCTTTCCTCGAATGAAGTGTGTCTGCCAAATCGTTAATGTTACGCCTTTTTGCATAATTTCAATCGGTTAATTTTGGAGTATCCGCCTATTAACGGTCGAATTGGGAACAGCGAATATAAGACGAATCTCCCTATCCCTAAATGTAGCGCCGCCGTCTCGGCGGCTGTCTTGGGGGCGTCCCCGTCCCCACCCGCGAGGGCAAGATGCCCTCGCGACAGACGGCAGGATGCCGGCGCTACAACGCAATCGTCCGCGGCACAGAATTGTGAGTCGGACTGTCCGCATCATTGGTCGTCCCTTGGCCTCCCTAGTCCTTGGCCTTACACTAGAGGAGTGAAGATTGCGCTGGGCCAAATCAATCCCACTGTCGGAGACTTCTCCGGCAACGCCGCAAAGATCGTGGATTTCTCCCAGCGCGCTCATGCCACCGGCGCCGGCCTGATCCTATTCCCCGAGTTGTCGGTGTGCGGCTACCCGCCCCGCGACCTGGTTGAGCGGCCTTCTTTCGTTGCGCGCAATCGCGAGACTGTAGAAAAAATTGCCGCTCAAACCCGTGGAATCGCCGTCATCTGCGGACTGCTCACCGCCGCCCACTCGGACGCCGGCAAAGCGGCCATGAATTCCGCAGCTTTGCTGATGGACGGCAAGGTCGCCTTCACCCAGTCGAAGATGTTGCTGCCGACTTACGATGTCTTCGACGAGATGCGTAACTTCGCACCCGCAAAGAGTCAGAAATTGTTTTCGTTTTGCGGCAACCGCATGGCGCTCACCATCTGCGAAGATGCGTGGAATGACAAACGGTTCTGGGAGAAACGGCTCTACACCGTTGATCCCGTGGAGTCGCTGATTCAAGCCGGCGGAAATTACGTGCTCAACATTTCGGCCTCTCCGTTCTGGATCGGCAAGCGAGAACTCCGCCGCGACATGCTCGCCAGCATCGCCCGCCAGCACAAGGTCCCGGTGGTGCTGGTCAACCAGATCGGCGGCAACGATAGTCTTGTGTTTGACGGCTCCAGCCTGGTGCTCAATCGGGACGGACAAGTGATCGCTCAGGGCCGGTCCTTCGAAGAAGATCTCATTTATTTCGATTCGAATGATTTGTCGGGAGAAATGCACGAACAGATCGTCGGAGACGAAGCGAGCGTATATTCCGCGCTGGTGCTCGGTACGCGCGATTACATGCACAAATGCGGATTTCAGAAAGCGATTATTGGCCTGAGTGGAGGCATTGACTCCGCCCTGACCGCCGTCATCGCCGCCGATGCCGTCGGGCCGGAAAATGTCATCGGCGTCGGTATGCCAGGTCCCTATTCTTCGCAGGGATCAATCGATGACGCGCGTTCTCTGGCGAAAAACCTCGGCATCCGTTTCGAGCTGCTTTCCATCAACCCCGCCTACGAAGCATATCGCCGCACCCTCACAGACGTTTTCGCGGGCCAGAAAGAGGATGTTACCGAAGAAAACATCCAATCGCGGGCCCGGGGCACGTTGCTGATGGCGCTTTCGAATAAATTTGGAGCGATCGTGCTCTCCACCGGCAACAAAAGCGAGTTGGGCGTGGGCTACTGCACCCTCTACGGAGACATGGTCGGCGGCTTGGCGGTCATTTCCGACGTGCCAAAAACGCTGGTGTATCGTCTCAGCGCCTATGTGAACTCGCGACGCGCCGTGATTCCGAACGCAACGCTGGAAAAGCCGCCCTCGGCCGAGTTGCGGCCCAACCAGAAAGACAGCGATTCGCTGCCCCCTTACGAAGTTCTGGACGCGGTGCTGGAAGATTATGTTGAAGATTCCCATCCGGCGGAGCGTATCGCCGCAGATCGTGGACTCGATATTGAAGTGGTGAAACGCGTCATTCGCATGGTCGATCACGCCGAATACAAGCGCCAACAGGCTGCGCCCGGCCTCAAAATTTCTCCCAAGGCCTTCGGTTACGGACGCCGTTTCCCCATTGCCGCCAAGGGTGAAGCTTGAAGTACCTGCTTTGAAGTATCCTGATAGATCGCTTTCCTGAAGCTCCAAAACCGCGAAACTCGAAAGGAAGCCATGCGCAGTTTTCTGAACTCGATCTGTATTCTCCTGCTGGCCGGCGGTCTGGCCACGGCTCAAACCACCCCGGCGAAATCAGCTGCGGCCAAGCCTGCGGAAACGTCCGCAGTTTCAGGATCTGTGAATCTTCCCTCGGAAGACACAGTGGACTCTTTTCTGCATCAGCAGTTTGGCTACGAACAGGATCTAACCTGGAAAATTTCCAGCATCAAGCCTGCAACGGTCGCGGGATTGGCGGAGGTCACCGTAGTTCTCGCTAGTCCGCAGGGCCAGCAGTTGACTCGGTTCTTCGTGGCCGCCGATGGTAAGCAAGCCCTCGTCGGCGAAATCATTCCGTTCGGCGCCAGGCCGTTTGATCCGGCCAAACAACTCCTGGATAAGGGAATCACCGGCCCCGAGCGCGGCCCCAAGAACGCGCCGGTCACGATCGTCGAGTTCGGTGACCTGCAGTGTCCAGTCTGCAAAGCGGCGCAGCCCACCATCGAGGCGCTGGTGGCCGCAGAGCCCAATGCCCGCTTCGTGTTCCAGAATTTCCCCCTGGAAATGCACAATTGGGCCGCAAAGGGCGCGGCTTATGCCGACTGCGTGGGCCGTGCTTCCAACGATGCCTTCTGGAAGTTCATCTCTAAAACCTACGAAACGCAGTCTGATATCACCGCCGAGAACGCCGATGAGAAACTCACCGCGATCGCCGATGGAGCGGGCGTCAAGGGCGCCGACATTGCAGCCTGCGCCGTGAAGCCGGAGACCAAGGCTCGCGTGGATGCCTCCATTGCGCTTGGCAAGTCTGTGGACGTGACCGGCACTCCTACACTTTTTATTAATGGACGCAGAGTCGGAAGCTTCGATCCGCGCATGTCGGATATCTACAAGGGCCTGGTTGATTTCGCCGCGAAACAAGCACAATAAAACGGCGGCTCCCGGGGCTCGGCTTCCGGACAAATCACGAGCTGGAGCTTGGCTTCGTGCAGGTTGAAGGCGGACGATGCCCGTTTTCCTATTTCTCGCTGATCCAAATCTCCGGAGTAGTCCGGTTAATGTTTGCCAGGACGTGCGGGGTGATAACGATCATGAGTTCGTCGCTGTTCGATTGCTTGGTATTGTTCACCATCGCCTGATTCAGGCCTGGCAAAAAACCAAGCCCCGGAATCCCGCTCATGGAGAGCGTATCGGTCTGCGATACTTCACCGGCCACGACGGCAGGCTCGCCATCCTTTAGGTTGATGCTCCCTTTGTATTCCCGGTTCGAGATAACCGGAATTCCGTCGCTGGATTGCCCGGTGAGCGAGCGCACTTGCAGCTCGAGATCCAGGCTGACAGAACCGTCGCCGTGGATGACCGGCTTCGCCTTCACGTTCAAGCCCAGATCTTCATAGCTGACGGAAGGGAACGGCGCAAGATAACTCTGATTGCCCAACACCTGCGAAATCTGCGGGGAATTGAAAATGGGCGCGTAGCTCGCATTCATAATCGGATAACGCTCGCCCAGGTGGAAGGTAGCGTCGTTCCCCTGGCTCGCGCGCATATTCATGTTCTCCAGGCTGCGCACCCACGATTCGTTCACGGAGAGAGCCGCGGCAAACTGGTCGAGACTCAGTCCCATGAAGGTGAGCCCTCCTCCGAACGTAGCCAGCGGCTGGCTGAAGATGGAATTCTGCTGTCCTCCCAGTTGCGCCAAAAGCCCGGAAAGAGCCGAACTGCCCGCCTGGTTGATGCCGCCCGACGCGATTAACTGGTTGATGAGTTGCTGAATGTTCTGTCCTCCGAGCCCCGCGAGTCCCGCCAGCGCCGCTGCCGGAATGTTATACATGTTGAAAGTGTCGGGAATGTGTAGTCCGATGTTGCGCGTGAGCTGGTGGCTGATCTGGTACACGCGAACATCGAGCATGACCTGCGGCCGTTCGTTGCTGAGTTGCTCCAGCAATTCCGAACAGGCCTCGAGAATCGGCTGAGGCCCGCGCACTTCCAGCGTGTCCGCAGTTTGTCCCGAGTTGATGAAGCGCAGGTCGAACATGTTGCGCATCGTGGTTACCAGGTCGGTCGCCTCCTGCGGCGTGGAATGCGGCGGCAGGATGAAGGTTCGCAGCGACATGCGGTCGAATTGCCTGTGGTTCTCCAGGTTGTCGGCGGCGATCAGTAGTTGGTGTCTGTCGAGAGCCGCCCACATGGTTTTGCTGACCTCACACGCCAGCTTCAACGCGGTGAAGAAGTCCACATCGTCAACGGTGAACCGCACCTGCCGGGTGGAGACCGAATCGTCGAACTGCGCGGTCACTCCATAAGCGGCGGACAGTTCGGCGAACAGGCCGCGAACGTCTCCGCTGTAATGGAAAGTGGCCCGGTCGTCCCTGGGCTCGAGATGGATTTCTCCGGAATCCGCCAAGCGGACGGGTAAAGCCCAAGGCAGCGCGGGCGCCAATTCTCTGGTGGCTTCCTCCAGTCGCTCCCGCGCGTATTGGTTTTCCGAATCGAGATCGAGGGCAGCACGAAATTCCGCAGCAGCCTGGGTCCGCGAGTTTTCCCACAGCAGCAGGTTTCCACGCTGGACGTGATCGAAGACCAGTTGTGCCTTCACCACCTCACGGGCCGTCAGAAACTGCATATTCTGGGGCGCCATCCGCGAAGCTTTGTCGAACTGGACGAGCGCCTCTTCCAGTCGCCGGTGGTCCTGAAGCTTCACGCCCTCGCGGAAGGCGTAGCTTGCTTCTTTGAGTTCTTTTTTCGAAACCAGGCAGTTAACCCCGCCCGGAACTCCGTTGCCGCACGAAATCGGCGGCTCGGACGAGGGATCATCGCCGTTGGCGAACGCAGCCGAGGCCAGCGTTGTCGCCAGAATTCCCACCGCGATGATGAATGCTCTCTGCCGCATCTCGTGTGATTCTAATGTAGGTTCCGCATGTCCAGGATAAGCCGATAGGACCTCGTACCTTCGGGTTCAATGGGGCCGAGATAGGAGGTGCTCATCCCAAGAACGTAAGATTGCAGAAGACTTGCACGCCCTTCGACAAATCGTAGAGACGTAGCTCGCTACGTCTTGCCCGTGCCCGCGGAAAAGACGTTGCAAGCAACGTTTCTACGACAGCATCAGCCGATCGATTTTGAGCGCCCTGCCAGTGTGATCGTCGCAATCGATCACCACCGCGCACAGGCGTACGTCGCCAGTGGCGGGCTCGAACCGCACTGGCATTCCGTTGAGAAATTTGCCCACCACCAGTTCCTTCTTTACCCCGATCACGCCGTCGTAGGGCCCGGTCATGCCCACGTCGGTCACATAGGCGGTTCCGTTGGGCAGAACCCGCTCGTCCGCCGTCGGCACATGTGTGTGCGTGCCCACCACTGCGGTGACGCGCCCGTCCAGATACCACCCCATTGAAATCTTTTCTGACGTCGCCTCGGCGTGGATGTCCACCAGAATCACCTTCGCCTGAATCTTCTGCAAAAGTTGGTCCGCGGTGCGGAACGGATCGTCGTTGGAGGCCATGAACACGCGCCCCTGCAGGTTAATCACCGCGTATGGAACTTTCCCCTTGAATCCCTCATACACGCCCGACCCAGGCATGTCCGAGGGGTAATTGGCTGGACGCAGAACCCGCCGCGCCGGCCCGTGCCCATTGCCCTCGACCATCTGAAAGTAGTCGACGATCTCGCGCTTATCCCAGACGTGGTTCCCGGTAGTGATAACGTCAATATTGAGCTCGAAGAGCTCTTCCGCCAGCGCCGGAGTGATGCCAAACCCAGCCGCCGAATTTTCACCATTCGCGATGATCAGGTTGATGGCATGATCGCGAACGATCCCCGGCAGCCGCTCTTTGACGATATTCCGTCCGGGCCGTCCGAAGATGTCACCAATGAAGAGAATTCGCATAGTAGCGCTGGCGTCCCGCCGGCCGGTCCAAAATTCGATGGTAACACGCGAGAATTGGCTGACTGTGTGAAGCGAGTAGCACTCCCGATCCTCTGAACAAAAGCTACGGGTTGGCTAACTCTGCCGTCCGCAAGAAGTCGTAGTTTCCCGCAGGATTCAGCTTCAGACCTCGCACCCGGCGCGTGTGCACTACGACGTTGTCGAGGTACCACAGATCGATGTAAGGCAGATCCTCCGCCAGGATGCGTTGCACCTCGGCATACAACGGCTTGCGCACGTTGGGATCGATCTCCCGCCGCGCTTTGTCGATGAGAGCGTCCACCTTGGGGTTCGAATAGTAGCCACGGTTGGCCCCATTCGGCGGGAATTTCGCTGAGTCAAACGCATATTCGAAAATGTCAGGATCTTCGTTGCCGCCGATCCAGCGCAGGCCGTACATCTGAAACGCCCCATGCTGCACGTCCGAAAAAAACGTGGCGAACTCGAAGCTGCGGATATCGAGCGCGATCCCTGCCTCGCGTAACTGCTGCTGCATCACGGCCACCATCAGACGAGTGTTCTCGTCGGTCGAGGTCTTCATGGTGATGTGAAAGCGAACGCCATTCACCGCCGGATAACCCGCCGCATCCAGCAATTGATTCGCCTTATCGAGGTTGTGATCGTAAGTAGGCACGCCGCCGTAGTACGCCCAACTCTGCGTTGGAAGAACGCTGCGCGCCCGTTCCGCCTGCCCGCGCCACAAATATTCGATCATCGGCTGCCGGTCGAGTGCGTAAGCAATCGCCTGGCGCACCCGCGCATCTTTCAAAATAGGATCGCGCAAGTTAAACCCGAGATACGCCAGCCTGGTTCCGGCCGCGCGTTCGACTGCAAGATTGGGATCGCGTGCCAGCGTAAATACGGTGTCGGGCGTAAGCGAGTTGATGGCAACGTCACCGCTGCCTTTGCGAAGTTCGAGAGCCTGCGTGGTCGCGTCGGGCACCACCGCAAAGCGCACGCGAGCCAGTTTGGCGTTCCCGCTCCAGTAGTCATCGTTGCGCTCGATCACAACATCGCGGTCCGTCTCGGCGCTGACAAACCGGAATGGGCCGGAGCCGATGGGATGCCGCGTCATCTCGTCGCCGCTGCCATCCGGCACAATCCCCATCGCGCCGTCCGACAGATTCCACAGCAGAGTAGCGTCCTGCTCTTTCATGTGGAAGATCACCGTAGCATCGTCAGGCGCATCGATCCGGTCCACGAAACGGTAAACCGCCGCCTTCGTGCTGCGAATCTTGCCCTGCAGCAGCGAGTCGAAAGTCCACTTCACGTCGCGCGCAGTCAGCGGACGCCCGTCGTGAAACTTAACGCCGCGATGTAGATGAAAGATGTAGGTGAGCGGATCGGGAATCTCCCAGCGCTCGGCCAGTCCAGGAGCCACGTTCAGGTCGTCTCCGCGCGACAGCAGATCGTCGAAGATCAGGTTGTCAATGCGTTCCGACTGCGCGTCGATCCCCACGCGAGGATCAAGGTTTGTCGGGCTCGATTCGATAATCATGACCAGCGTGTTGGGATCAAGTTTCGCCGAGCACGATTGCAAGGAGAGGAGCGCAACCAGGCTGAGCAGCACAAAAAGTCCGTCAGCGATATGACGTTTGACCTCAGACCTCAGACGTTGGCCGCCAGCGGTCCTGTCGTCACGCATACGAAATCTTTCCCAGCACGGCACCTCGTTTTGCGCCCGTGGCAGACGGCACATTCGACGGCCGCCGGTTCCAGGTCTCATAAGCCAGCACGGCAAACGCCACCGCTTCTTTAGCCTCCGAAGGCAAGCCGAACTCGTCTGAGAATCGCAACTGAATTCCGAGCGGCGCAAGTGTTTCCGCCAACATGGCGACCAGAATGGCATTCCGCGCCCCGCCGCCGGAGAGAATCATTTCTCCAAAGGAGTTGTTCGACTTCTGGGTCACGAATCGCCGCACCGCGTCGCCGATCGACCGTGCCGTCAGAGCTGTGGCCGTTGCCACAACGTCTTCCTTGCGAAAGCCCCCGCATTGGCGCAAGAAGTCGCGCACAAATTCGCGCCCAAACTCCTCGCGCCCCGCGGTCTTCGGAGGTTTTGCCCGGAAGAACTTGTGCTTTAAGATTTGCCCTAGAACCGGCCTCAGCGCCATTCCGGATGCGGCAATTTGTCCATCACGATCGAACGCCTGTCCAAACAGCGCTTCGGTAACCGCGTCGATCACCATATTTCCCGGCCCGGTGTCGAACGCCACAACGCGGCCAGCACCAGCGCCCGCCGGAACCGCTGTAAGATTCGCAATTCCTCCAATGTTCTGCACAATCCGGCCGATCTTCGGGTCACGGAAGAGCAAGCAATCAAGGTAGGGAACGAGGGGTGCACCCTTGCCCCCGGCGGCCATGTCTGCTGGCCGAAAATCCGAAACAACGGGCACGCCCACCCGCGCCGCGATAATGGCGGCCTCTCCTGTTTGCCAGGTCGCAACCATCTTTCGTCCGAGAAACGCCTGCGGTTCGCCCTGATGGTACAAAGTCTGCCCATGGCAGCCGACAAGCTCCGCCTTCACGCGAAACCGCCTCTGGGTGCTCAACACCGCGTCGGCGTATAACTCGCCTAAAAGAAAGTTAAGCCGGGCAAGGTCTGCCACTCGAGCGCGTTCCGCATTCATTGCGGCGAGAACCGCAGCACGGACCCTTGCGGGATAGGGATATTCCGCGTGTCCCAGCAGTTTGATTGTGTGGCGCGGGAGCCCCCGCCCGCGAAGACTTGCTCCCGAAGCAGACGACCGGCGGGAGCCCAGAGGACGAGCCTCGCCGATGCGTACCAAAGCGACATCAACCCCATCCGCGGATGTCCCACTCATGACTCCGGCAACGATCATCGCCTTCTCGTTCATGAGCGCGACCGCTTGTCGGCTTGACGACCGAAAGGCTCCAAACGCACTTGTTCGCTAAACTCCCACAGCTGGCGCGACAACTTCCCGATCATTGCCGCCGATGGAGCCTGCCCGGGACGCAGCGTCTTTGCCGACCTCTTCTTGAATGCCAGCACGCGCCGCGCTGCTTCCGCAACGCGTCGCGCGAACTTCGAATCCCGTTCCACTGCGTTGATCAGCGCTTCGTAAGCCTGGACGATGTAATCTTCCTGATGGCAGATCAGGCACAGATCCCCGCCCGCCCGAAGAAACTCTACAGCCGCCTCCCCAATCGGCGCCGCCGAGAGCACGCCGCCCATCTCCAAATCGTCCGACACGATCAGATTCCGGTAACCGATGCGCTTGCGCAGTATGTCCGTGATCCACATCTTTGACAGCGATGCCGGAGTCCGATTGCCTGTTACTTGGGGATACGCCGCGTGAGAGATCATCACAAACGGCAGTTGTCGCCGTAGCGTCCGGTAGGGAAGCAGATCTTCGACCCAAAGTCTCTTCAACGGTTTTTCAATCACCGGCAACTCGTGATGGCTGTCGAGCTTGCCCTCGCCGAGGCCAGGAAAGTGCTTGCCACATCCCATCACGTTCGCGACCCGAAGCCCCGCCAGAAACTCACGAGCGTATGTGACGGTCTCGCGCGGATTCGCCGACGCCGCCCGCGAACCCATCACACTCCGTGACGCCTCAAATGCCAGATCGAGCACGGGCGCAAAATCGACATTGAACCCCAAAGATCGACAGTTCTCGCCGATGAGTTGTCCGTGCTTGCGAAAGAGCTTGCGATCGCCCGTGGCGAATACGTCCGCTGCCGAGAGCGCCGCTCCGATCACGTCGCGGAAGCGATCGACCGCCCCACCCTCCAGATCAATGCATGTGAAGATCGGCATGGCGGCGCACTTCTGACAGTCGCGCAGCAGCCGCCACGTCTGTTCTGGATTCCTGACGTTCCGCGCAAAAAGAATCACTCCCGCCGGCTGCAGGCGGGTGAGCAGGGAAGCGAGCCGCGGCGTCATCGCTGTGCCGTCAAAGCCAACGATCAGAAGCTGCCCGATCTCCGAGATACCGCGCGATTTCCGTGAGCCCATGATTTGTAGTTCTTGACTTCCTCTGCGTAACCCTGTGTCCTCTGTGGTCAAATTTCCTTCTTCAATTCCGCCAGCAGATTCAGCGCTTCCAGCGGCGTAAGTCGGTTCAAATCCACCTCCCGCAATTTCTCTAAAACCGGCTGCGACAGCGGCGTAAAGATCGTCAGCTGCGTCGGCGGCGGAGTCGCTCCCGGCGAAAGGTGCGCCGTCGCCTGCTGCTCCGCGAACTCGTGCTCAGCCAGCACATCCCGCGCTCGCAAGATGACTTCGTTCGGCAACCCCGCCAGCTTGGCAACTTCGATTCCGTAGCTGCGATCCGCCGCACCCGGTTCGACCTTGCGCAAAAATACAATCCCGCCGCCGGTCTCTTTGACCGACACGTGATAGTTCTTCACACCCGAAAGCTGATCCGCCAACTCGGTGAGTTCGAAATAATGAGTTGCGAACAAAGTTTTGGCCCGCACCCGCGCGTGCAGATATTCGACCGCAGCCCATGCGATCGCAAGCCCGTCGTACGTAGATGTGCCGCGGCCAACCTCATCCAGAAGAATGAGCGATCGCGCCGTTGCCGTGTGCAGGATCGCCGCCGTCTCCGTCATCTCAACCATGAACGTCGAGCGGCCGCGGGCCAGATTGTCGCTCGCCCCAATGCGCGTAAACACGCGATCGACTACGCTCAGCCGTGCCGACCGTGCCGGCACAAACGACCCCATCTGCGCCAGAATCACGATCAACGCCGTCTGCCGCAAGTAGGTCGACTTGCCGCCCATGTTCGGTCCAGTCAGCAGCATGATGTTGTGCGTGGTGCCATTCAAGTAAAGGTCGTTGGGCACGAAGCGCTCGCTGCCTCCGGCCATTTCCTGCTGCTCGATCACGGGATGCCGGCCTTCGATAATCTCAATCTTGCTACCGTCGGCCGATTCCACAAAGGTCGGCCGGCAGTAATTGCGTAGGGCCGCAATATGCGCCAACGACGCGAGCACATCCACTTCCGCCAGCGCCAGCGCGGTCTGCCGGATGCGCTTGGCCTCGGCCGCAATCGCCGTGCGCAGCTCGGTAAAGAGCCGCCGTTCGAGCTCGACAATCTTCTCCTGCGCGTCGAGAATCTTGGCCTCGTACTCTTTCAGTTCGGGCGTGGTGAAGCGCTCCGCCCCGACCAGGGTCTGCTTTCGTTCGTAGTCCTGTGGAACCAGATGCAGGTTGGGCTTCGAAACCTCAATGTAATAGCCGAAGATGGAATTGAATTTCACCTTCAGCGAGGAAATGCCGGTGCGTCCTCGTTCCCGCTGCTCGATCTGCGCCAGCACCTGTTTGCTGTTGCGCGAGAGTTCCCGCAGTTCATCGAGGTCGCGGTCCACGCCCGGAGAAATCACCCCGCCCTCCGCGAAACTCAGTGGGGGCTCCGCCACGATTGTGCTCTCAATGCGCTCGCGCACGTCCCCTAGCTCATCGAGCGATGCATGCAATGTTCTTAGACGCTCCGCGGCTAACCGGGCCACTGCGGACCTGACTGCCGGAATCTTTCCCAAAGACGCGGCCAGCGCGAGCACGTCCCGCGGATTCGCGGTCTCCAGCGTGACGCGACTCAGCAGCCTTTCCAGGTCCAGCACGCCGTCGAGCGCCCGACGCAGCTCCTCGCGTGCAACAATCTCCTTCACACCCGCTTCCACGGCATCGAGCCGGCCTTGGATCTCGCTCAAATCCAGCGACGGCCGCAGCAGCCATGCGCGCAGCAACCGCTTGCCCATGGGCGTGACTGCACAATCGATGGACCGGAACAATGTGACGCCGGCATCCGTGCCGGCAAACAGCGGTTCGATCAACTCCAGATTGCGAACCGTGACCGCATCGAGCACCAGACAACTCTGCCGCTCATACCAGCCGATGCGGTCGACGTGATCAAGAGACCCGCGCTGCGTAGACCGCACGTAATACAGAATCGCCCCAGCTGCTGCGGCTGCTGCCGTCCGCCCAGCCAGTCCAAATCCCTCCAGCGACAGCACCCCAAAATGATTCTCCAGGAGCGGAAGAGCATGATCCGGCGCAAAGATCCAATCATCGAGCGGAGTTTCGGTGCAAGCAGCCCCAGCCGCTCGAGGCTGCCGAGACGAACCATGCGGGGACAGCCGCCCCTTCGACAAGCTCAGGGCAGGCTCCCGGCTGTCCGGCCGAGCAAAGCTCGGCTCGTCCTTCCCCGCGGCCCCCGCAATCTCAAACAGCGGTGCCGCTGAGCCATACAGCAGCTCCTTCGGCCGCAGTTGCTCCAACTCCTCCTGCACCCGCCGCAGCGCGCCCTCGCCCGAAAATTCGGTAGCCCGGAACTCCCCCGTCGACAAGTCCAGAGCCGCGAATCCCACGCGATCTCCGACCTGAGCCAACGCCGCCAGAAAATTATTCTCCTCCGACCCCAATGACGAATCCGCCGCGGTCCCAGGCGTGACCACGCGCGTCACTTCACGGCGCACCAGTTTCTTCGCCTGCCGCGGATCCTCCATTTGCTCGCAAATCGCGACCTTGAAGCCCTTCCGAATCAGCTTCCCGATGTATCCCTCGGCCGCGTGATAGGGCACGCCGCACATCGGCACAGCGATTCCTTTTTCCTTATTCCTTGAGGTCAGCGTGATCTGCAGTTCCTTCGCTGCCAGGATCGCATCGTCGAAGAAAAGTTCGTAGAAATCCCCCAATCGAAAAAACAAAAGCGCAGTAGGATGTTCTTTCTTGACGGCGGCATACTGCCGCATCAGCGGAGTGGACGGCTCGGTCATCTGGGCGGGCTTCGGCGGATTATAACAAAGCGCGCCTTCCATCTTCTGCCGCATTTCTCATCAGCCGGCGGGAAATTACAGCAAGAAATCGCGGTTGACTCCGGTTCTCTCCCGGTGTTCTCTTTGTGCTATGGAACTCCGCAAGGATCCCATCACCCGCTCCTGGGTCATTACCGGCGATGATCCTGCCGAAACCGCATCGCGACCTGACTCTCCCTGCCGTTTTTGCGAGGCCTCTGCGGCGCCCCTGCAGGTGATCGCGAAGTCCCCCAACGCGCCCGGCGTTCCCTGGTCCGCGCGTTCCGTCGTGCATCCCACGCCGCTCTACCACATCGAGGGTGAACCCGGGCGCCGCGGCGACGGCATTTATGACCGCATGTATTCGGTGGGTGCGCACGAAGTACTGGTCGAAAATCCGCGCCACGACCGGCATCTGTGGAACGCAGGCGACGATGAAATTGGGCACTTTCTGCGCCTGGCCGCCGAGCGCATCCTCGACCTCAAGCGCGACCCACGGATCAAATACGTCAGCCTCTTCAAGGACTATGGCAAGAACGCTGGGCAGGAATTCAGCCATCCCACGTCACAAATTACCGCGACCATGTTCGTTCCGCGGCGCGTTCTCTACGAGTTGCGCGCCGGTCGCGAGTACTTCCTCAGCAAGGAACGCTGCGTCTTCTGCGACATTATCCAGCAGGAGGAGCGACAGGCCCAGCGCGTCATCGAGGCCCGCGGGGACTATCTCGCCCTGGGTCCCTACGCCCCGCGCGTTCCCTATGAAACCTGGATCATGCCACGCAACCACGAAGCTTCTTTCGAGCGAACCGGTCTGAACAGGCCGGGATTGCGCGTGAACTTGGCCGCCCTTCTCCGCCGTACCTTGCAGCGCGTGCGTTCCATTACCGAGGAATTTCATCTTGTGCTGCATACCTCGCCCAGCAGCCTGCACCCTTCCAAGAATCTCGGCTACTGGAAAACGATTGACGACGACTACCACTGGCACATCGAGATTCTTCCTGTCCTGGCCTCCAAGGCGCGGTCGTACACGTTTAAGGAGGTGTATTACTCGCCTGTCAGCTCCGAGACCGCGGTCAAGCAATTGCGGGAGGCGAAAATCGATGGCTGAAACTCTCACCAAGCCCAGAGTGACAGGCCTCATCCCGATGGCACACGTCGCCGACGTGCGGCGCTCAGTTCGACTTCTACGAACTTCTCGGCATGGAAGTTCGCGGCAGCCTGAGAGTGCCGTCGGGCGAAATGCAGTGGGTACACCTGGCATGCGCCCAAGCCGAATTAATGTTCACGCGCGCATCCGAACCGGTCGTTGCCAGCCAGCAGGCGGTATTGTTCTACCTTTACTCGCCCGATCTGATTGCCTTGCGAGCACATCTGGTGGTGTGCGGTGTGAAAGTCTCGCCGATTACTTATTCTGATTACATGCCAAAGGGCGAAATTCGAGTGGATGACCCCGATGGCTATTGCTTGCTCATCGGGCAAGCAGGATAACGGGAGAAAGTCACTCCTCCCATTCTTACTCAATCGGTGAAAACATGAACGATAGCAAACATCAGGATGGCTGCAGCCACCAGCGTCGCTGTGGTCAGCAGACCGAGCGCTAGACGTCGCCGTAAGATCGTCAGAGCGAGCATCGCGTCGTCGCGCGACGTTCTGATCTTCGCGCCAGACTCGCCGCAGCGCGGCACAACCCGCGACGGCTACGATGCAGGGCAGACCAACGAACAGCATGGCCGCTCCAAGCCGCGAGATGTGGGCCGTAGCCCACGCGAAGATGATCCAGCTTGTGTGTGCGGGTTCGTATTGGCGAGGTTGTAAGAGGCGAAATGCTGCCGCCGTGAGGAACGCGCAGGCGGGCAACACCATCACCCATTCGCCGACGGCAAGGATGAACAACCTGAATGGTTTCGTCAGTTGCATAGAAGTTCTCCCGTAGCTTTGTAATGCAAAGTACATGTCTGCGTCAAGTAGTGAAGAATAGTCCGTCGATTCGCTCCGTTACATTGCGCCGGATTACTTTCACATCCTGCTACAATCCCTGCCTCAGGAGACGACCCGTGAAGCATCTTTTCTGTTGTCTACTACTCCTTGCCGCATGCCTTGCGCAGACTGCCGCTCCGTCCGCGGGGAAGCAGAAAGTTCTCTGGCAAAAACTAGAGGCCAATATTCAGGATGTCGACGCCAACCTCGACGGTGTGATGGGCGTCGCCATCGAAGACCTCACTACCGGTGATCACTTCCTCTTGCACGAGGACGAAATCTTTGCCCAGGCCAGTTCCATCAAGATCACGGTTTTGGCTAATCTGTACTTGCAGGCGCAGCAAGGCAAACTCAAGCTCACTGATCTCTACACAGTGCAATCGTCCGATCTGGTTCCTGACAGCGACATCATGGGCGGACTCACCCCTGGCGTAACGCGCCTCACGCTGCGCGATCTGGCGACAATGATGGTCGCCGTCAGTGACAATTCCGCGACCAATGTACTCGTCAACCGAGTCGGCATGTCGAACGTGAATGCCATGCTCGACTCGCTCGGCCTCACGCACACCCGCCTGCGCCGCAAGATGATGGACCTTCAGGCCGCGAAGGAAGGCCGAGAGAACATTTCTACGCCGCGCGAAATGATGACCCTGCTCGATGCCATCTACCACGGCAAAGTCCTGAACAAAGAGTCGACGGCTGACTTCTTTAAAATGTTAAGCACGAACAAAGATTCCTGGATTCCCCGCGACCTGCCCGCTGACCTCAAGATCGCCAACAAGCCGGGCGCGCTGGAGGCGGTGCGCAACGATTCCGGAGTCGTCTTTGTCGAAGGCCGCCCCTACGTGATTTGTGTCATGACGTCCTTTCTCCGCAACGAACGCGACGGCGAAGAAGCCATCAGCCAGGTCTCGCTCGACGCCTGGCGCATGTTCGACCGCTTCAGCCGCGCCACCGAATACGGAAGAGTAGTTTCCCCAGGAAACGGAGTAAGGTGATGCGATTTACTGGTGGGGCCGACACTCCTGTCCGCCGTTTTAGCCTTTGACTCTGTTTTTGACTTGATCTTGTGTCGGCAGCTACTTCGCCGCACCCTTGCTGCGCGCTGGAGCAACTTGCTGGCACATGAATTGTTGCGCTGCCTTCGCTTCCATCGGCTGGGAGAAGTAGTAGCCTTGCCCGTACTCGCATCCCAATTCAAGCAAACGCTCCGCTTGCCTGGCTGTCTCGATGCCTTCGGCAATCGCTCGCAACTTCATTTTCTGCGCCAGGGAAGCGATGAGTTCAACAATGTCGCAGGCAGCGCGGTCCGACTGCATCTCCCGCACCAGCGAGCGGTCAATCTTCAGCGCATCCACCGGAAACTGCCGCAGGCCGCGGAGCGATGTAATTCCCGTTCCGAAATCATCCAGAATCACTCCAATTCCGAGATGCTTCAGGTGCGAGAACACGGTGACGGTTAGTTTCGGATCGGCAGCGGCGACGCTTTCGGTGATTTCCAGTTGCAACCGCGAAGGGTCAACGCCTGTCTCTTGCAGCGCATTCTGAATATCGCTCGCCAGCCGTGCGTCGGCAAACTGGCGCGCCGATACGTTCAAAGTAATATTCGTCGGCTGCTCCGAGTAGTTGCTGATCTCCCACTCGCGCAATTGCCGGCAAGCCTGCAGCATCAGCCAATGCCCGATGGAGACCAGAATCCCGGTGTCCTCGGCCGCTTCGATGAAACGGTAAGGAGAAATCAGCCCTTGTGAAGGATGGTCCCAGCGCAGGAGGGCCTCAAAACTCACGATGCGCCGCGTCGCGAGTTGAAGCACCGGCTGGTAAAAAATACGGAACTGGCGCTCCGCCATCGCCGCCCGCAAATCCGATTCCAGCCGCAGTCGCCCAACGGCGCGGGTGTGCATGGCCTCATCAAGAACTTCGCAGCGGGATCCACCCAATGCCTTGGCGCGGCGCATTGCCACATCGGCATCCTTTAAAACGTCCTCCGGCCGCTCGTGTGTGCAGGTGCTTAAGGCAATCCCAATGCTCACCGATACCCGCACTTCGCGGGACTCAAGAAAGAAAGGCTCAGCCACCGCCGCTTGGATGCTCTTGGCCAGTCGCATCGCATCGCTGGGATCGCCGACGGCGTCGAGCAAGATCGCGAACTCATCTCCGCCCAGCCGGAACAGCACGACGTCCGCCGCGTTCTCGCGCCGTGCGATGCTTTCGTCTTGCCGTAAATCGGTTTCGAGCCGGCGGCCAATTTCCAGCAAGACATGATCGCCTGCTGTGGTGCCCATGGTTTCATTGAAAACTTTAAAGTGATCCACGTTCGCCAGAAGGAGTGCGTAGGGTCTCTCGGAGTCCCGCCGCGCCCGCGCAAACGAATTTTGCAAACGGTCGAGAAACAGCCGGCGGTTGGGCAATCCCGTCAGCGGATCGTGAAACAAGTTGTGTTCGAGTTGCTGTTCCGCCCGCTTGCGTTCGGTGATATCGCGATTCACAATCACCAGCTTCGCGACTTCGCCTTTGGCATCGCGGACGACACTCGCCACCGACTCCAGCACCCGCCAACTGCCGTCCTTGTGCTTGATCCGGTACTCCAGACGTTTTCCGACACCAGTCTCCCGCGCTTCTCTCGCAGCCTCGAGAACCTTGAAACGGTCGTCGGGATGAATTTGCTCGAAGGAGGAAGTCTCGCCCAGTTCTGCTGCCGAATAACCCAGGATCCTCTTGTAAGCAGGACTGTTGTACAGCCGCCTTCCGCTCACGTCCACCAGAGCGATCATGTCGGCGGCGTTTTCGGTGACAATCTGGAAGAGTTCTTCATTCTTCTTGGATTCGCGATGAATCTGGTAAATCCGGAACTGCTGGTAGATGACCAGAACGGCCAGCACGCCCAGCGGAATCCAGAACCATTGCAGCGGCATGCAGAGGTCTCCTGAGCAGAACTATCGGCTGGATGCCGCACGAGATTGAATCGGAGTTGGCTAAGGCGCACGCCGCAAGCTGTGGAAATCTCCCGCAAAATTATTGGAGAACAGCGTTGAAACGTCGCTCGCGAAGCTGTTCCGTTCTGGGAAAAACCACCGTAAAGGGAGGTACCCCCCGGTGCCCACCCCTCCAAATGCCTTGACTGGCGCGGGGTTTGCAAAAATGCGTTGCAAAATCTTGATGACAAAGAACTTAGAGGTCGAAATCTTGACAACAAAAGACTTAGGACCTCTTTCGCGGTTTCTGCGTGCACCGCCTCCGCCTTGACGATGATCTGCTTCCTTGGCTGTGGATGGCAAGGTTGGATGTCACAAGGTAGTCGGGTCAGTTTCGGGTTTGCCCGTCACTCGGGAATTTCTTGTCGATTCCTTCATGCCAATGGCCTAGAATGGGCGCGTGTGGGAAAGGAGTACTTTTCCCCATGGCCAGCTGGGTGTCATGCCCGGATCATTTTCGGATAAGACCTTCTTCCTATATCCTCGCTGTTTCCTTCACGTTGGCATGTTCGGCACTGTGGGCGCGGGCGCAGAAGCAGCCCAACTCGAGCCAAACGCCACCTGCGCAAGCCGTGGCGGAACCGATACCAGAGGCTTCGGCTCCCACAGCTTCCCTCGAAGTGACTTCGGCGAAGCCATGGAGTCTCCTTCTGGCTGAAGCGACTCCTGTGAAGCTGAAGTTGTTACATTCGCTCAACTCCAAGACAGTCGTCGAAGATGACCCACTGAATTTCGCGGTGGCCGCAGATGTAATCGTCAACGGCAAAATCGTGGCCAAGGTGGGCGCGGTTGCAATTGGCCGAGTGCGCCAAGCCAAGCCAGCCCGCGTGCTTGGTCGCGGGGGCCAGTCTGGCGCTAGAAATGCAATATCTGAAGGTCGGGCGGGTTCGGGTTCCCCTCCGCGGCTCGCAGGCGCGGACTGGCGACAACAAGAAAGGGGAAACCGTCGCCCTGATGGTCCTATTCGGACTGAGTGGATTGATCAAGCACGGGTCCGAAATAGAGGTGAAAGAGGGCTCAATCTTCACCGCCTACGTGGACCAGGACACGGAGTTGCCGCCGCAGCCGGAACCGTAGAGGTTCAATAAGTCACAAGGAGGATGCAATGAGAACTGGCGGCTTGCTCATTAAAACATCAGTCCTGCTGTTGGTCGTTCTCTCCGCAATGGTTTCCATCGCGCAAGAGCAGAGTACATCGCCGCCATCCTCCGCAACTGCTTCAGCGAGCGTCGACCTGCAGAAAGTGTTCGTATTCGTGCAGCGCACCGATCGCCACGCGAAGTACAGCAGTGCCGAGGTATTCCACAACGTGCTGAACGATTTATTGGACTACCTGAAGGCGAAGAACGTGGCCATGGCGGTAGATGAATTCGGTGGACGCAATCACGCCGAGGGCGCGACTCCGCTGGATACTATCTTTACTATCGCACGCGATGCCAAGGCGAGCAGCGTGATGTATGTCGTGGTCGACCGGCCGGCGATGAAATGGCTAAAAATCACGGTGCAGTGCTTCGACATGAATCGGAAACAGCTGTGGCAGGAAGAAGCCTCAAGCGGCGGCGGCCTGTCCGGCAGCCATGGCTTCGAAGTGTCCACGAAGAAACTTCATGCGCAGCTCGATAGGCGCCTCGGTCAGGATGGATTGCCCATCCTCGCGGCCGCCAAGGAACCTGTCGCGGAGAGGCAATAGGGGTGCACGATGAAGACCAAATTCTTAGCCGTCTTTCTATTTTTCGTTTTTTCGACATCCATCCTCGCCTGGTCACAGAACGCGCCCATCACGCCGAAGAACGTGCTGCTGACAGAGGGTACCGAACTCACACTTCGCATGGCCCAAGACATAAGTTCACGCGCGGCGCGGCCGGGAGAACCCGTCGAGCTGACCCTTGCCGAGAATTTGAAGGTAGGCGATGCGGTCGTCGCAAAGGCGGGCGCGCGGGCTTTGGGCGAGGTGGTTCGGGGGAAACGTCCGGATTTCTGGGGTGAAGCGGGTGAAGTCAGCCTTCGCGTGCACTTCCTGCGAGTCGGAGACCAGAAGGTGGAGATTCGCGGCGCCCTAGGCTCGGCGGGGACTCGTTACGTCGTTATCCGCGGAAGCCAGGCGGTTATCAAAGCGGGCACTCTGGTGAAGGCGTTCGTAGCCGCGGACGCAGAGGTGACGCCTTTGGTCGAAGAACCTACGGCGGGCAAATAAGTCACGACGCCACGCCAGCCGGCGACCCCACCTTCATACGGGTTGGGTTTCGTGCCAGAAAGCTGAGCCATCCTGCGCGCCATTCTGTTCGCAAGGAATTTGCAAGGAGGACACGGGCCGCGACAAGCACCCAGTCCGCGTTCCATAATGTCCGCATGTCTCCGAATCCGACCCTCCGCCGCCTGAAGACTTACACTGGGGCCCAGGGATATGTCTACCAGTACTATTTCGTCGGCAAACGTGCCGCGCTGCCCGATGATCCTGAAGCTCCCGCCACCGAATTTGTTTTCGACGTCACTTCCGACCGCAAGCTGACCTACGCCGTGAGTGTGTTTTTTCCTGACAGCACACGTGCCGCTTGGAGCAAGGCCCACGGACGTCCTTTGAACGATGCCGAGCAGTATGCCGCGGTCAAGCTTCGTCTCTTTCGTGCCTTCGACGAACTCGAAGACGTGAAGACGCGCGGTCGGCGCCTCACCATTGAGACTGGTTTACTCGAAGAGGTGCTGGCGAGCCTGGGTGTGGAATAGCGGTCTGGAATTGGGGCTGGAAAATGAGGGAGTCATCCTGAGCGTAGCCGTTTTTCAGGCGTAGCGAAGGATCTCTCGCGCAGACCGGCAGCGCGTCTGGAGAAGCTCCACCCGAGATCCCTCACCCGGCTGAACTGCGCCCGGTTCGGGATGACGCCTCCAAAAGAGGGCCCAGAGATCCAAACTGCAGCGCAGCTAAAACTGCATCGCCCGCATTGATAACCCCTGAGCCCCAGCATATAAATGAACGCGGAGTTCTCAACGTGAAAAAACTCAAATACGCATTTATGATCTCAATTCTGGTCTCGACGGCCTTGTGCCCGACCGCCTTCTCGCAAACCGCCCGCTGGTCCGAGCAGAAGGCGAACGAATGGTACGCGCAGCAGCCCTGGCTGGTCGGCAGTAACTACATTCCCAAGTCTGCGATCAACGAGTTGGAGATGTGGCAGGAAGCGACCTTCGATCCGACTCAAATCGACAAGGAACTCGGCTGGGCCGAGGCCATGGGCATGAACACGATGCGCGTGTTTCTCCACGATCTGCTGTGGCAGCAGGATGCGGCCGGTTTTCGCAAGCGCATCGACCAGTTCCTTACCATCGCGTCGCGCCACCGTATCCGTCCGCTGTTCGTGCTCTTCGATTCCTGCTGGGACCCGTTGCCGCAGCTCGGCCCCCAGCATCCTCCGATCCCAGGAGTGCATAACTCCGGTTGGGTTCAGAGCCCCGGCGCCAAGGCGCTCGCCGACCCCAGCCAGTACCCGCGGCTGAAGGAATACGTGCAGGGGGTGGTGGGAGCCTTCGCAAAAGACGAACGCATCCTCGGCTGGGACATCTGGAACGAGCCCGGATCGGACACCACTGGAAGCTATCCGAAGACAGAGATGAAAATGAAGGACAAGATTGCCCGCGTCGCGGAGCTCTTGCCGCAGGCATTCGCGTGGGCACGAGAGGTGAATCCCACGCAACCGCTCACCAGCGGCGTCTATGAGGTCGATGCCTCGCGTGATGAGTCGTCACAGGACGAATTGGAACGGATTCAGCTGCGCGAGTCCGACATCATTACTTTTCACAATTACAGTTGGCCCGAGTCGTTCAAGAGTGAAATCGCGTGGCTGAGGCGGTTTCATCGGCCCGTGATTTGCACCGAATACATGGCTCGCTCGGTGGGCAGTACGTTCGACACGATCCTGTCGATCGCCAAGCAGGAGCGGGTTGGAGCGATCAACTGGGGATTCGTCGCGGGCAAAACTCAAACGTATTATCCGTGGGAGTCGTGGCAGCATCCGTACATTCTGAGTCAACCGCCAGTGTGGTTTCACGAAGTGCTGCACGCCGATGGGACACCGTATCGCCAGGCTGAGGTGGATCTGATTCGGAAGCTTACAGGCGATCAAAACCCTTAACCACAGAGGCCGCAGGGGGCACAGAGAAAGCCCTCAGTGTGACTCAGTGCCCTCTGTGGTTAAAGGTTCTAGGGTTGCTGATGACGATTTACAATCACGGTGTCATGAAAAATTCCGCGGCTGTTCTGATCATTACGCTCTCTTGCCTGTCTGCCTGTAGCAAGACGGCAACCCCAACTGCATCGTCGAATGCTGCGTCGTCTACTAAGTCCCCCGACGCCGTGCAGCAGAAGTTGCAGGAATATTCCGGAGCCGCCGCCACCGATTGCGGACGCCTCGACGTGCACGCCACGGCAGATCAATCCAAGACCGCCAGCGACTGCGCCATGCAGGCGAGCCAGAGCAAGCACCCGTTCTATGTTGCCTACGATATGCCGGGCATGGCGGTCGGAGTTGCCGGTAACGCTGAGGGCAAACTGTTCATCGTGCAGTCGCAAGGGGCCAGTTCGTCGGCACAGGTGAGCAGCGGCGACTGCCCGTCGCAGTTGCGCGTGGCTGCCAGCGGTCGCGTCACCTGCTTCGCTCCCGGCGACATGGGTTCGATGGGAGCAGGCCACTCAGCGGGCGCAATGCCTCCTGGGATGGCCAATCCGCACGCGACCGGAAGCGAGAATCCACACGCCGGCGGCGTGCCAAAGACGAAATGACGGATCGTCACGAACCGGAAGGCAACCTTGGCGGCTGAAAGCCACGGCTTCATCAGGCTTCTTGCGACACGAGTGAACTCGTGTCCTTCCCGGGAATTCGAGCGAGTGATCGCCCCAATGGGTCCGCTGCTCGCGGCTCGCCCGCTCGTCTGTGATCCGAATCACACTCTTAAGTGACCCCCTTTGTTTGCATTAGCCTCGGCCCCGTGAAAAATGGACTACGTACCAGAGGAACAAGGACCGGACCCGTGATTTGGGGTAAACTCAAGGGATTCCGGAACTTATAAGGCCTATGTCTCTGCTTTGGCTGCGTTTCGCACTGGGGTGCTACTTCATCGGACTGGTCTACGCCTTCGTGGCGCTCACGCGCACCAGTGATCTATTCAGCCGTATCGCGCTGCATGCGGCGAGCCTGGGTATGGTTTTTCATTTCGTCTCGCTAACGGAATTGTTTTTTTCGGGCCAGGTTGTCTGGGCGTCGGTGCACAACGGGGAATCGCTGCTGGCCTTCCTGTCCATGGCATTCTTCATGCTGATCTATGCGATTTACCAGACCACATCGCCTGGCGTGGTCGTATTTCCCGTGGTGTTCTTCCTGACCTTCGTGGCAGCGCTCGACGAGCAGCCGGTGCTGCTTACCCAGTTCGTATCACACAAAGGATGGCTGGCCGCTCACATCTTTCTGATCTTCATCGGATACGCCGCCCTGCTGGTCAGCTTTGGCGCCAGCCTGCTTTATCTTTTGCAGGAGCGCCGCCTGAAGGCCAAGAAACCCAGCAGCCTGATCTCGTTCCTGCCCGCGCTGGAAGTGATTGACCAGATCGGCTACCGCTCGCTGTTGCTCGGATTTCCCTTCATGACGCTCGGATTGCTGACCGGCTCGGTGGTGGCGATCTCCACCTATGGGCGCCTCGACTTCCTCGATCCCAAGATTCTGTTGTCGGTGCTGATGTGGGCCGTCTACATGGTCATGGTCTTCACCCGGTGGAATTCCGGGTGGCGGGGACGCCGCGCGGCTTTCCTTGCAACGTTCGCGTTCGTCGCCGCGCTGGCCGCATGGGCGGCCAACTACTTCTCCGCGATTCACAGGTTCGCCGCCTCATGAGATTCCAGCTCATAGGCGTGAATCATAAGAGCGCTCCGCTCGAAGTGCGCGAGCGCCTGGCGATCCCGGAGTCGCGCCTGCCGGATACTTGCCGCGATCTCATCGCCTATCCCGGGATTGAGGAGGGCATGGTGATCTCCACCTGCAATCGTGTGGAGATCGTGACCCACACGACCAACGGCTCTGCTGACCTGCGCGGATTCCTGCACGATCACTTTCATCTGAAGCCGGAAGAACTGGATGCGCATCTGTACGAGTTTCGCGAGAAAGACGCGGTACGGCATCTCTTTCGCGTCGCTTCGAGTCTGGATTCGATGGTGGTCGGCGAAGCCCAGATTCTCGGCCAGGTCAAGGAAGCATATGCTACCGCCCGCGCGGTAGGCGCCGTCCGCGGGCAACTCGACCAGCTCTTCAGCCGCGCCTTCGCCGTAGCCAAGCGCGTGCGGAGCGAGACGGCCGTGGGATCGTCGTCGGTATCGATCGCCTCCGTCGCAGTCGAACTTGCGAAAAAGATTTTCGGCACACTGCAAGGCAAAAATGTATTCATCGTCGGCGCCGGGAAGATGAGCGAACTCGCGGCCCGGCACCTGATGGCACACGGCTGCGCTTCCATCTTCGTCGCCAACCGCACTTATGAGCGCGCAATCGGACTGGCGCAGAAGTTCGATGGCCAGGCGATCAAGTTCGACGATCTGTACTCTACCTGCGATCGCGCTGACATAGTCATCACCTCGACCGGCGCGCCCCACGCCATCTTCCGGCGCGAACATGGCGAACAGTTCTTGGCCCGCCGCAAGAATCGCCCAATGTTCTTTATCGACATCGCTGTGCCGCGCGACGTTTCACCCGACATGGCCAAGCTCGACGGCATCTTCACCTACGACATCGACGACTTGCAGCAGGCCGTCAGCAGCCACGTCGCCGACCGCCGGAAGGAAGCGGAGCTCGCCGAAGCCATCATCACCAGCGAAGTCGAGCGCTTCGAAGCCCGCCTGCAGACGCTCGACGTTGTGCCGACGATTGTGTCGCTACAGGATCATTTGGAAACCATTCGCCAGGCGGAAATCGACCGCGTCCGCGGTCGCCTTGGCCAAATGACTCCCGAGCAGGAAATCGCCGTCGAAGCGCTGACCCGTGGCATCATCAACAAAGTCATGCACACCCCGATCACGACGTTGAAGACGGCGGCCAAGGAGTCTGAGGCAACGACGGTGGTCGACGTTGTCCGGCGGTTATTCAATCTGCGGGACAAAGAAAAAGAGGCGGCGCAGCCAGCGGCGAAGAAAGACGAAGTGGGGACGCGTCACTGATGGCTCGCCTCCGAATCGGCTCCCGCGGTTCCCAACTCGCCCTCTGGCAGGCCAATCACATCTCGGCGCTCTTGCGCGCGCGGGGACACGACGTCGAAATCGAAATCATCCACACCACCGGTGACAAGATCACCAACGTCGCCCTGGCCATGGTTGGCACCAAGGGCATGTTCACGAAAGAGATTGAAGAAGCCCTCGCCGCCGGACGCGTCGATCTCGCCGTGCATTCGCTGAAAGATCTGCCCACCGAACTCCCCCCGGGATTCGAAATCGCTGCCATCACCGAGCGGCAGGACCCGCGCGACGCCTTTTGCTCGCGCCATTACGCCAGCGTTCAGGACCTGCCTCACAGCGCGCGCGTCGGCACCTCCAGTTTGCGCCGGCAGGCGCAACTCAAAGCCGTCCGCCCCGACCTCGATATTCATCCTCTGCGCGGCAACGTCAACACGCGCCTGCGCAAGCTCGACGAGGGAGAATACGACGCCATTATCCTCGCCTCGGCCGGACTGAAGCGCCTCGGCAAAACCGAACTCATCAAGCAAATTATCCCGGCGGAAATCATGTGCCCCGCCGCAGGCCAAGGAGCGCTGGGCATCGAGATCCGCAAAAGCGACACCGCCACCCGCCAGCACCTGGAATTCCTGAATGACCCCGCCGCCCGCGCTGCCACCACCTGCGAACGCGCTCTGCTCAACCGCCTCGGCGGAGGCTGCCAGGTCCCCATCGGCGCCTTCGCGGAGATGAGGAATGGAAAGCTCCACCTGGAATCGATCGTCGCCGACCCAGACGGCTCCGTACTGCTCCGCGATTCCCGCGACGGAGACGATCCCGAGAAACTCGGCAACGATGCCGGCGCAGCTCTTCTGAACCGTGGCGGCGACCAAATCCTCGAAGCCGTCTACGGCCGCGGCTTGGCCGTACCTCCGCAACCCTGATCGACCACCATGAGCCACAGCGTTCTCCTGCAGATTCTGGGTGGCAGCAAGAGTCCGGCCCACCTCCGCCGTCTGGTCAATCTCTGGCCGCCGTTTCTCGGCGCGGGCGTCCGAATCAAACACATCGCACCCGACATGAAGGCCGTCGATGTTGAATTGAAGCTGCGTTTCTGGAACGCCAATTACGTGGGCACTCATTTCGGTGGATCGCTCTTTGCCATGGCCGACCCTTTCTATATGCTCATGCTGATGGCAAACCTGGGCCGCGACTACATCGTCTGGGACAAAGCGGCGAGCATTCGCTACAGCAAGCCGGGGAAAGGAACGGTCCGCGCCGAATTTCGCCTGACGGACGCCCAACTCGATGACATCCGCGAGAAGCTGAAGACGCTGCAAAAGTACGAGCCCATTTTTTCCGTGGAAGTGAAAGACCAGCAGGGAATCGTGATCGCCGAGGTCGAGAAAGTGCTCCACGTGCGCAAGAAAGACTCGGCCCCGGCGAGTGAAGACCGAACCACGTAAGATCGGACAGCCGCGAAGCGGCGAAAGAATGCAGCCCACAGCCTGCCCTGAGCTTGCCGACGGGGCGTAAGCCGTGGGAGGCCAGCAGAGCTTCAACCAAGCCCCAAGGGGGCGAAAGAAAATTATTCGTGTACATCCCTGAACATTTCCGCGTGCGTGACCATGCCGACGCGATCACGTTTATGCGCGCGAATCCGTTCGCGATCCTGGTGTCGTCCACTGCCGAGGAGCCATTCGCCACGCACCTGCCGGTGTTCGTACGCGAGACGGACGAGCGCCTCATTGTTCGTGGCCACGTTGCCAAGGCGAACCCGCACTGGCGCCATCTCGAACAGCAGCCGCAGTGCCTGACCATCTTCCACGGTCCACACGCCTACGTGTCCGCCTCGAACTACACCACTCGCGAAAACGTTCCCACGTGGAATTATGGCGCCGTGCACGTCTACGGCAATGCCCGAGTGTTCGCGTCTGCAGAAGAGTTGCAAGGCGTCCTGCACGAATTGATCGGAACATTCGAACCCGCTTATGCCGACCAGTGGGCCAGCCTCAGCGAGCCTTACCGTGAGCGCATGCTGAGCCATATCGTCGGCTTCGAGATCGCAGTCAGCAAGATCGAAGCCAAGTTCAAACTAAGTCAGAACCGCACCCACGAAGAGCGGACCAATGTGATCGCGGCTCTGGAGAAATCCGAGGACACGGCGGTCTCGGGAGTCTCGCGCCTGATGCGGAAGCAGGCGCTCGGCGTGAAGAAGGAGCGCGAGTGATCTTGTGTGGAGCGGCCACTCCCTTCGGCAGGCTCAGGGCAGGCTTTGCCCGCCAACTCTAACCATGAGCAAACAAAAGAAATCAGGAACGAACCAGTCTCTGAGTGGAATCCGCGTGCTGGTAGGCCGCGCCAGGCACCAGGCCGGCGCTCTCTCCACCGAACTGCGCAAGCACGGAGCCGAGGTCATCGAGATCCCCTTCATCGAGATCCGCAAGCCCAGATCGTTCCAGCCGCTCGACGCGGCGCTGAAGAATCTCGGAACGTACGACTGGCTGATTCTGACCAGCGTAAATGGCGTTGAGGCGATGTGGGACCGGCTCGGGAAACTAGGATTGCTGCGAAATGCGAGCCGCACGCGAGTTCCCGAAGACGAATCGCCCCGGGAAGGGCACGACTTCAGTCGTGCCGCACGCACGTCGAAGATAAGCTCGGCTTTAGCCGCTGAGGGGCCGCTCCTGCGCATCGCCGCCATCGGTCCGGCCACGAAGAAAGCCATCGAGCAGCGCAGCGCAAAAGTCAACGTCGTCCCGAAAGAATATGTGGCCGAATCTGTCGTGCGCAGCCTGAAAAACAAAGTTAAAGGGAAACGTGTCCTGTTGGTGCGCGCCAAAGTTGCCAGAGACGTTATTCCGCACGAGTTGCGCAAGGCAGGAGCGCAAGTCGACGTCGTCGAAGCCTACGAGACAATCGTGCCGCAATCCTCTCGTGCCCGCCTGCGCGCCACTCTGAAAAATCCGAAGAAGCGTCCGCATGTCGTTACCTTCACCAGTTCCTCGACGGTGCGCAACTTTGTTGCGCTGCTCGGCTCAGGTCCAGAAAGCGGGCGAGGGCGCCCGCGCTACGCGAGCCTCCTAGGGATCCGCATGGCCTCGATTGGTCCGGTCACTTCGGCAACTCTGCGCGAACTCGGCCTACCAGTCGGCATCGAAGCCAAAGAGTTCACCATTCCCGGTTTAATCACAGCGATCGAGCGAGCCTTCGCATCGCGACAATGAGCAAAGAGCTTCCTCAGTGGGCCCCTGTGTCCTCTGTAGTTAATTTCTTGGTTTGCTATTCCGTCACCGAGCAACTGCAATCGGCCGGGACCACATGCGCCAGCAGAAAATCGGCGACGCGCTTATACGCGTCAATCTGGTTTTCCACGCGTGCAAATCCGTGGCCTTCGTTTTCGTAGATCTTGTAATCCACCGTGCCCCCGCGCTTCTTGATCGCGTTGACGACCTGCTGGGTTTCTGATTTTGGACAGCGCGGATCGTGCCCACCAGCTAACAGCAGCAGCGGCGCCTTGATCTGGTCGATAAAGTTGATCGGCGAGCGCTCTCCATAAAGCGCTTTATTTCTTACCGGATCTCCCATCGTCGCCAAGTCAGACTGCTGCAGCACCGGATCTTCGTTCTCAATTTCGGTGAACCAGTTCACGAAGGGCACTATGGGCACGCCCGCAGCCCAGACTTCCGGTGCCTTCGTCACTGCCATCATGCTCAAATATCCGCCGTAGCTTCCACCCATGACCGCGATCTTTTTTTGATCGAGATGGCCTGTTTGCTTGATCCAGTCGACTCCGGCCAGCACGTCCTGCAAATCGCCGCCGCCCATGTCGAACAGATTCGCCTGCTGAAATTCCTTGCCGTATCCGGTCGACCCGCGGTAGTTGGGAGCGAGCACCATGTATCCCTGATTCGCGGCGTACTGCACGAAGCGGTTGAAGGAATTCATGGTCTGCGACGCCGGTCCGCCGTGAATGTAGACGATCGCCGCATTCTGCCCGTTGCGCGCCATGTTGAAGGGCACATAGAGAAATGCAGAGATGGTCCACTTGCCGTCGCGGCTGGGATAGTGCACCAGATACGGCTCAACCATGTCTTCCGAGCGCACGCCCGCGACCAGCGAGTGCGTGATCTGTTGCGATTTGCCGGTAGCAAGGTGATAAACCCAGAGATCGCCCGGCGCCGTCGGACCGTTGTGATAGTAGAGCAGGCGCCGCCCGTCTGGGGTGAACGCCGAATGGCCGCCCGCAGGCTCGTTCACGCCCTTCGGGACTGGGAGAGCCGCCGACTTTCGCGTCGCAAGATCGAACAGATATATATCCTCGTTGCCGTCTACATTTGCACTGAACGTGAGGTGCTTACCGTCCGGGGAAAACTCGCCGCCGCGGCTTTCCCATTTATCCTGGGTAAGCCATGTAATCAAGGGCCCCCGATGGGACTCTCCCCATGTCTTCTCAAACGAGATGAGGCCAACGTTGTCATACCCGTTCGCCGCGTTAGAGGTGAGCAATATTGACGCGGCGCTTGTTGCGTGATGCGTAATGTCGTTCGCGAAGTACAACTGCTCTCCTTTGTGCGGCGTAAGTAGCAGACTCTTTCCAGTCGCCACTTCGGCGATCAAGATATTCGAATCCGTCCCCTTGGCTTGCTCCTGCGTATAAACGATGTACTTCCCGTCTTTCGACCAGATTGGATTCGTGTTGCGCTTATCCTGCGGCGTGTTCGTCGTGAGGTGCTTCACCTCGCGCATCACCATGTCATAGATATCGATCTCGTAGGCCGCGGACGTCTTCGGCTTCACTTCGTAGGCCAGGTAGCGCCCGTCGGGCGACCACGTCGGATTGATCTCGGCGATCTCGCGCGTTTGCGTCAGGTTCACGACTTTGCCCGTCTTCGGCGAGGCGAGAAAAATGTCCCACAGCTCGTCGCCGTCGTAGTCAGACTGGTAGGCGATCCATTTACCATCGGGCGACCACGCAGGCGCAGTCTGCCGCTGGTCGCTGACCGTCAACTGCACTGGCCATCCGCCCTCGGCCGGAACGAGCCACAGATTGTTGCGGCCGCTCATGTTCGAGATGAACGCGACGCTTTTGCCGTCGGGCGACCACGTCGATCGCCCGATCTGGCGTGTCATGTAGAGCTTCTCGATGGTCAGGCTGCGCGGCTCAACTTGCGCGTTGGGCTTGGACGAAATCTTCTTGGGATCGGTAACCGCCTCAGGCATGGGCAAAGTCTGGGCGGCGGCCTCGGCAACGACAGTGCTCATAATTATGACGGTAGCAAACGCTGCGCACAGGCGCATGACGCGGAACCTCAAAGTAAGGTAGAAAGGAGAGTCTAGCAGAGGCCCATTCTGCTCTGTCAGCAACTCACCGCGATTAGGTCGCCACCTCCATGAACTGTTCGACTCCTCGTCTTAGTCTTACACTCGGGACATTTCTTCTGTGTACCGCGCTCGCGTTCACGAGCGTCCTGGCTGTTCGCGCGCAGGACACTCCCGCGCCGGCCCATCATATCGCCATCGAAGGCGACCACTTCGCGCTCGACGGCAAGCCCCTGCAAATTATCTCGGGCGAACTGCACTACGAGCGCATTCCGCGCGAGTACTGGCGAGATCGTCTCAAAAAAGCGCGTTCCATGGGTCTGAACACTATCTCGACCTATGTCTTCTGGAACGTGCATGAGCCCAGGCCGGGAGTCTACGATTTCAGCGGATCGCGGGATGTGGCCACCTTTGCCCGGATCGCACAGGAAGAAGGACTATATGTCATCCTCCGGCCCGGACCGTATGCCTGCGCCGAGTGGGACCTGGGTGGCCTGCCCGCGTGGCTTCTGGCGGATCCCAACATCGTTCTGCGCAGCTCCGACGAGAAATTTCTCGGCCCGGCGGAACGCTGGCTGCAGCGCTTGGGCAGGGAACTGGGCCCGCTGCAGATCACGCACGGTGGGCCCATCCTGGCCGTCCAGGTCGAGAACGAGTACGGCTCATTCGGCAAAGACAAGGAATACATGAAGCGCATTCTCGCGGCGATTAAAGATGCAGGGCTAGGAGACGTGCTTCTCTACACCGCCGACGGTGGCGACGAACTGCCGGCCGGGACTTTGCCCGACGTTCACGCAGTCGTGAACTCCGGTCCGGGCGAAGCGAAGAAAGAATTCGCGAAGCTAGAGAAGTTTCGCCCCGGGCGTCCACTGATGAGCGGAGAGTACTGGAACGGATGGTTCGATCATTGGGGCGACAAACATCACGTCACGAACGCCGCCCAGCAGGCGCAGGAGCTGGATTGGATCTTGAGCCAGGGATACTCAATCAATCTCTATATGTTTCACGGCGGAACAAGTTTCGGATTTATGAACGGCGCGAACTGGGAGAAAGCCTACAAGCCGGATGTCACCAGCTATGACTACGATTCTCCGGTGAGCGAATCGGGGGCGCTGACTAAAAAATATTTCGCGTTCCGCGACTTGATCGCGAAGCATCGGCCGGGAGTGATCCTTCCCGATCCGCCAGTTCCGTTGCCCGTGATCGATATCCCGGAGGTTCAGTTGGAAGAAAGCGCGCCTCTCTGGGCGAACCTGCCGAATCCGGTTAGCGTGGGGCGGCCGCAGCCGATGGAGATCCTGGGCCAGTTGTACGGATACATCTTGTACCGCACGAAAATCAAAGAGCGTGTCGCCGGCGAGTTGCAGATTCGCGAACTGCGCAGTTACGCGCGAATTTACGTGAACGGCAAACCAGCCGGCACGCTGGACCGCAGGCTGAAGCAGGATCGACTGCGGATCGAGGCCGGAGCAGACTCGACTCTCGACATCCTCGTCGAGGGTACCGGCCGCATCAACTTCACCACCGAGTTGCGTTCCGAGCGGCAGGGAATCAACGGCCCCGTGACTCTTGCCGGCCACGAACTGACCGGTTGGCAGGTCTTTCCGCTACCGATGGATGATCTCTCGCAATTACAGTTCACGAAGAACGCTCCACAAGGTCCCGCGTTCTATCGCGGCCAATTCGATCTGCGTGATAGCGGCGACACTTTTCTGGACACGCGCGGCTGGGGTAAAGGAGCGGTCTGGATCAATGGTCATGCCCTCGGCCGTTTCTGGAATCTAGGTCCGCAGCAGACTCTGTACGTGCCCGCTCCCTGGCTGCGCAAAGGGGGCAACGAGGTGATCATCTTCACGCAAGATGCGCCAAAGAGCCGTCGCATCCGCGGCCTGCGTACTCCAGTGTTAAATGAATTAGCAAGTGAGTAAATAGCGCAAGTTTGAGAGGCGTCATCCCGAAGCCCCGCGTTTTCACCAGCGGGGCGAGGGATCTCGCGAGGATCGCTTCGCATCGGCGGGATTCTAGTCACTCGATCGTCCGAAAACGCAGCGAACAAGGTAACGACTTCACCTACCCTTTCGCGTTCTTGTGCGTCTCCACAGTGCTCCAGGTTTTATCCGCGGCATGGCACACATTCTCCAGCGCACAATCCACACACCTGGGCTTGCGGGCAATGCAGAGGCTACGTCCATGCCAGATGATCTGATGCGAGAACAGAATCCACTTTTCCCGCGGAATGATCCGCATGAGATCCTGCTCAATTTTCTGCGGATCTTCCTGCATCGTGAGTTCCAGCCGCCGCGAGATGCGGTGGACGTGCGTGTCGACCACGACGCCCTCAGCCTTCTTAAACCACGTGCCCAGCACGACGTTGGCGGTTTTGCGTGCGACACCGGGCAGGGTGAGCAACTTATCCATGTCGTCGGGAACCTGGCCGCCAAAGTCGCTCACGACTCTTTTCGCCGCGCCTACCACCGATTTCGATTTGTTGCGGAAGAATCCAGTCGAGCGCACATCCGGCTCGAGTTGTTCCGGAGTGAGCGCCGCAAATGCCGCGACCGTCGGATATTTGCGGAACAACTCGGGTGTAACCCGGTTCACGTTCACGTCAGTCGATTGCGCGGAGAGGATCGTCGCCACCACCAGTTCCCATGCGCTCGCGTGCGTGAGCGCGCAAGTGACATCCGGGTAAAGCTGATCGAGCCGTTTCAGAATCTCCGCGACGCGTTCGGGAGCGACCGGATTATAGCCTTTCACCTTAGCGGCGGAAGTGGCAGCAGGTTTCCCCGTGGCATTCTGGCGCCCCTTCGGGGCTGCCGCCGAGGCTTTGCCTCGGCTTGGACGGGCGGGGGCGCCCGTCCCCACGCGAGCATTCTTGCCGCCTGCAGACTGCTTTTGCACAGATTTCGCGAACAGGAGCGTCCGGGCCGAACGAACTTTGTCTTAACGTCCGGTGCGAGCAGGCTGGCGCGGAATTACACCACGAGGCATGAGGGTCTCCTTGGGCCCAACATCTTAACAGCGATCCTCGCTTCGTTGCACGGATACAGTGCCAGCGCGTTCGTGCCAGGATGAACGATTCAACGTCGTTTCATTCGGCTCAGGGTAGGACTTCGTAGTTGGTCATCATGCCGCCAGCCATGTGGTCGCTAAGATGGCAGTGAAACATCCAGATGCCTACGTTATCGGGGATCATGTCGGCCACGACGAATTGCGCCGGCGCCAGAGAGAGGATGTCCGTGTGGTGCTTGTCCACGGTCACGATATTGCCGTGCCAATGCGGTGTGTGGAAGTTAAAGCCGTCTCCCATGGTCATCAGATACCAGCGCACGTGTTCGCCCTTGTGGATCTGAATCGGCGGATTGTTTCCGAAAATGTACCCGTTGATGGTGAATTTGTGGTTGACGAGGGCAAAACCATGCCCCATCGTCAGGTCTGCATTGCCATCAGCGTCTTCCGGAACCAGTTCCAGCTTCTTGATCGACTTCGGGTCACCCGCATAGGTGTCGATGTTGTGCTGAAAGTAGTGGCTCTGGTTCTCGTCGATGATCATGAAGAGCGCAAACAGTTCGCGTTCCACATCCTTGGGGCTGCCATCGGCCCGCGCCATCCCCTTCGCAGTAATGACGATGGGACCAATCAGCCCGGCGTTCACATCCTTGGGTTCATAGTTGTGGGAATGGTAGAGCCACATGACGGAGCTGCCGTCCTCGGGGCCTGGACCCGCACGCTCGGGCACTTCCCACGTGTACTTGTGGGTGTGGCCGGGAGCCACCAGCCCGGTGGATTCCGGCGACATGCCGGCGTAAGGCGCCCCTTCGGAGTCTTTTGTATAAGACACGCCATGCGGATGCATTCCATAAAACTGAGTAGCGTTGTTGCGGAAGACAATCTGAATCGTATCGCCCACCTCGGCGCGGATCACCGGACCGAGAATGCCCATGTGTTCATATTCGGCTGTCCGCAGCTTCAACGTCTGGAAGGTGGAATCGGTGTATTCCCGAAAGATGGCTTTGCGGTACACCTGGCCGATACGGTCTTTGCCCTTCTCGACCCACATCATGGTGGATTTGTCGAAAGGCTTTCCGGTCATGTGGTCCATGTTGTGAGGCGCATAGTCCCACTCGACCTCATCGGCAGAGACGTAGTACATGCGCGTCTTGCCGGCATGTGCGGTGGGTTGGCCCGGCTGTGCGGCGCACGGCAGGGTGAACAGGCAGATAACCAGAAAATAGAATCCCAGAGCCGGAGTTCTCATAGTCGGTCATCCTCCGAAGCGCTTCGATTGGAACAGCACCTTAGCCGGAATCCAGTTTGTCCAGGGCGGTGAGAGAGTATGGGGCCTTTCCCTACGAATAGCAACCGAATTTTCGTGCGAGTGCGTACGAGAGATGACAAACGGCAAGGCCGCGCCCTGTCCGTCGGTAACCTCTTCGGGAATTGACGCCTCTCACGTCCCCCGGTAGTCTGGAAGTACTCCAGCAAGCGTCAGGAATAATGCCGTGGCAGTGAACTCCATTCAACTCGGGCAGGTGTGGCGCAGCGAAGCCGACGGCCAGGATTACCTGGTCACCAAGGTCTACAACGAAGTGTTTTCGCAGTACGCCATGCTGCGGCCCGCTGGAATCACCGCGCCCGATGCCCCCACGGTGCGCGTGAAGGTCACCAAGAGTCCCCAGGGCGCCACCCTGCCCGGTTACGCGTTTACCCAGGAAGGCTCGTTCTAGTCGCAGTATTCTGTCGCGAATTTCCGATACACTTGGAGGAAGGTCGCAGTGGTAAGTCCGAGAGATCCGCGCATTTAACTGGCAACCGGCACCTGGCGGCTGGCAACTGTTTTTCGTATGACGGAAAAAATTCTCGCAGTCCTGTTCGTCTTCATCAGCAACGTAATCGGTGTAACCGGCTACGCCGGCATCGCTCTTCTCATGGCGATTGAGTCCGCCTGCATCCCGCTCCCCTCCGAATTGATCATGCCCTTTGGCGGATATCTCGTCTTCCAGGGCACCTTCAAGCTGCTGTGGCTGGCAACGGCGGGCGCCATCGGCTGCAACCTGGGTTCGCTGGTCGCTTACGAGATTGGGTTCTATGGAGGCCGTCCGCTGGTGGAGCGCTTTGGGCATTGGATCTTCATGTCGCGCCGCGAACTCGACTGGTCCGACCGCTTCTTCGCGCGCTGGGGATATCTCGCGGTTTTCATCGCCCGCCTCCTGCCTGTGATCCGCACCTTCATCGCGCTGCCCGCGGGAATCGCCCGCATGCCACGCGGCCGCTTTCACATCTACACATTCTTGGGATCATGGCCGTGGTGCCTCGGCTTGGCCTGGCTGGGCATGAAGCTGGGTGAGAACTGGCGCGAGTTGGGCCAGTACTTCCACAAGTTCGACGCCGTGATTGGATTACTACTGCTGGCGGGGGCCGCATGGTTTGTGTGGAGTCACTGGCAGAACCGGATCGGCAGTCAGCCGTCATCGTAGGCATTGTTAACGCGACCCGTCGTAGAAACGTTGCTTGCAACGTCTCTCTCTCTCTCGCCACCACCAAGAAGCCTTCAGTGCGCAACCAACGTCCCCGAAACAAGTGGTAGTGTACAAGCTATCAATTCCAATCCACCGGAGGTTTCCATGCGCCGCATTCTCGCCGCCTTGCTGTTCAGTATCCTCGCCGTACCGATTGTCTCCACCGCCCAGTCCGCTCCCGCCGCGCCCGACAGGCCCTTCGTCGTGGAATACTACTACAAAGCCAAGTGGGGCCACGCCGACGAGTTCCTGAAGCTGTTCAAGAAGAACCACTATCCCGTGCTGAAAAAAGAAGCCGAGATGGGCCGGATAGCCAAGGTCTGGATGGACCAGCCCCGCTATCACACCACCGAAGACGGCCGCTGGGATTTCCGCGTGACCATTGTCTTCAAGAACGCCACCGTCGCCAACGAGCCCTTTGACGAGGCTGCGCTGCAAAAGCAGATGTATCCCGACCAGGATACCTTCCAGCGCGAAGAGCAGCGCCGCTTCGAAATCCTGGACGCGCATTGGGACTTGCCGGTGAAGACCGTCGACCTGGACGCGAAATAGAACTCACCGCCGAGTACGCCGAGAGAAAATGGCTTTCCGTCTCTATATGGAGGGAGTTTCGCCCCAGCCCTTGCAGCGTGGTCGTCGTCTGAAATGAATGCAGGGTTTCCTCGGCGATTTCGGCGTACTCGGCGGTGAAAGGTTTTTAATCGATCTTCAGAAAGTTCGCGATCACCTTCTCGTGCCATTTCCAAGGCAGGACGCGCTTCATCGCGAGTTGGATCTTCGCATCGCGTCCCACGAGATAGCGGAGCCTGGGATTAGGGTTCTGCGCAACGGCAATGATCGTCCGTGCGACCACGATCGGATCGGCCTTGGGGATTTTCTGGATGCGCTCTCGCATGCGTAGGCTTCGTTGAATATTGGGCGACGTTTGTTTCGTAGCTTCCTCTCCCATGACCGCGCCGCGCGTCCAGATATCGGTCTGAAACGCTCCCGGTTCGACCAGCACAACTTTAATGCCGAGTGAACGTACTTCCATGCGCAGCGATTCGCTCCATCCCTCGAGCGCATGTTTCGACGCCGAGTAACTGCTCACCGTGACCGCTCCGTGCAATCCCGAAATCGACGAGACTTGAACGATGTGTCCGGATCGCTGCCGCCGCATGGTGGGCAGCGCGGCCTTGGTCATCGCGACGGCGCCGAAAAAGTTCGTCTCGAACTGCAGGCGTAGTTCGTGGAGCTTGATATCTTCCGCAAATCCGGCCACGGCGAATCCCGCATTGTTGACCAGAACGTCCAATCGCCCGTGGTCGCTCACCACGCTGTCGACAAAGCCCTGGATTGCCTCAAACTTCGTGACGTTCGAGCGCGCGAACGTCGATCTTCGCAGCGACTCCTGCCGTTGCCACGGCCTGGTCAAGGCGCTCGCGGCGCCCAAGATCGCGCATGGCGGCCACCACGCGAAATCCCGCTTTCGCGAGCTCGACGGATGTCAGCAACCCGAAGCCACTGGAGGCGCCGGTAAGGAGGGCAATCTTCTCAGCCATTCGAATGGTGTAACACAGGCGCACAAAAAATAGGAGCCGGACGTTCTAAATAGTGGGAGAATAGAAGCAGGCAGGCCGCCCATTCGCACCGAAACACGTGCAAAAGGAGGTCGTCATGCTGGCCACGAGATATCGTCTGACGCGCAATCCCTATTTCCACTTTCACCCGCTGCACACGTTGTTCTCCCTGCTCGGCGCCTTGATTCTGCTCGGATTGTTGATGTGGTTTCTGGCACTACCGGCGCACTAGCAGGCTTGCGGGAGAATCTGACGCTGTGGCGCTCCGCGTAGCTGATCCGGGATCCATCGCTAGACTCAGCCGCGAAGCGGCGAAAGAACGCAGCCCACGGCGTAAGCTGTGGGTATCGAGTGGAAGATCAGCGAGCCCCGGAGGGGCGAAAGAATAGTCCTCACGTGCACGGTTTTCGTTTTAACTCGCGCGTGTCTTCCGCCACCGTTCTCAGTCATCCGCAATCCGATGCGCGAACTTGGCAAAAGATGTTAAAGCTTGGTAACAATCACGAAGGAAATCCTTTATCGCGCCCATCAAAATTTGGAATTAGACATAATCTCTACAAGATCGATAATGTACGACATGGAACCCTTTATATCTGTTGAGGACTCACACGTTGATGTACTCCACGAAATCAGCGTCCGACTGGGGACGGCGGACGGATTTCACGAAGTTCTGAACCGCGTTGTGGAATTTGCCTCTGCGCTGGTGAAGTGCGACTCCTGCCTCATCTACATACTCGAAGGCGATGAGCTTGTTCTTCGGGCCTCGAAGAATCCGCATCCCGAGGTGGTCGACCGCCTGAAACTCCGCGTCGGACAAGGCATTACGGGATGGGTGGCGGAGCACCGCGAGCCGGTGGCGATCCCCGAGGAAGCGGCGCACGATCCGCGCTTCCAATTCTTCCATGAGTTGCCAGAGGACAGCTACGAGGCCTTTCTCTCGGTGCCCTTGATGTGCCGCGGCCGGGTCGTCGGCGTCATCAACTTGCAGCACCGCCAGCACCACGTTTACCGCCGTCGCGAGATTCGCATGATTTCCACCGTCGGATTCCTCGTAGGCGCCGAACTGGAACTGGCGCGGCTGGAGGAAGCTAACTCTACACTCGCCGAACAATTGCAGACCAGGAAAATCGTCGAGCGCGCCAAAGGAATTCTCCAGCGCGATCTCGGTCTGAACGAGGAGCAAGCCTATCTGGCGCTACAACGCCAGAGTCGCCAGAAGCGCAAGCCGATGAAGGAAATTGCGGAAGCGATCGTGCTCAGCGACGACGTCCGAGGAAATTCGCAGGTCTCACCAGCTTTCGGAGCGAATGAGAACTGAACTGGGGGAATGGCGGCCTCGGTCACCGTAATCCGAAACGGGGAGGGGGCCAACTTCAGTCAGCTGCAAATCGAAAAACGGAAGGGTCCGAGTTCAGTCAGCCGCAAACCGAAACAGGGAAGGGCCCGACTTCAGTCGAGCCGTAAGCGCCGCACAATCCTTCTCGGCTTTAGCTACTAAGGGACCTCTGGCGATCAAGAGCTTGTTCCTGGCTTCTTCGACGAATCAGACTCAACCGCCAAAAAACCAAGGGCGGATAGCCGGTTAGCTATCCGCCCTTGGTTTTGGGGCAAGCGGAGGGACTATTGGCCCGATGCCGCGGCCGTAGTTGCAGCCTTGGCAATCTGTCGCTCCGTTGTGTGTGACGGCACGTTGAAAAGCAGCGTCATGCCGAATTTCGGCAGTTGCATGGCGCTGACGTAGCTGCCGTCAGGTGTGGCTTCGAGAACAAGCCGGCTCAAATCAGACGACTTGGTCTGCTCCATCGTCGGAACGAGCAGCATGTAGCCGGCGCGACGCCCGCTGAGTTTGCTAAGAGTCAGCATGCGTGAAGTGCCGTTGGGGTCGAAGGAGAACTCGTAGTCTCCAGCGGGAACTTTGGCGTTTCCCCAGTGGACTTCGTGCGTGAGTGTGAACTTACCGCGCGCAGGCTCCTGGGCCGAAGCCAGGCTGGGCGCGAAGTTCAGAGCGGTGAACGCCAGCAATGTGGCGTATGCGAAGTTACGAATCGAGGTCATGGAATCTCCTTTTGCCCTTTCGTCATGTGACGAAGAGCGGGTCTGAAGAGCACACTGCCCGCGTAAAGCCGGGCGGCGTGGGCTCAGATTTTGGTGGAGATCAACGAGGTCAAAAAGAATTGCATGCCGCAGCACGGCTGGCACGCAAACAGCTGCTCCGCGAGAACCAGCTGCAGAGCCGGGTGCGAAGTGATTCCATTCTGAAGGAACCGGGCTTGCAAGTCCAATGGAAAGAATTGATTGGAACGATCGAATTGTCAGAAACCCGACAAAGATGGCTCACAATTTGCATCGCCCATTGGAGTCGAAAAATGGAATGTGACTGCGGTCATATCCGAATTCGTAGTAGAGGTCCTTTATCAATTCCAGCGCAGTCGGGTCTGGGTCGAACTTGCTCGGGAAACTCTTCTTCGGGAAAATGAGACGTGTCCGCTCCAGAGGTCTGATCCCCTCCACTGAGTGATCATAGCCAATGCTTTCGGGCTGGTATGGCCGAAGAATTGCGCCCTGGACGTTCAGATACTCCATCTGAAAAGTACAATCAGACTTTATGTTCAACAGGTCCACAACCTGCCTGTACAGCCTGAGAAAGCTGACCGGATATTCGACGACGGCGTAGGGGTATAGGAGTGGGTTGGTCTTGTGCTCCTCAGGTTTTTGCCTCCAGCTAAAGTGCTCGTCAATTGCCGTCCAAAATTCCAGATGCCCATTCTTAATGAACTTCAGATGATGGAAGTCTGGTCGGTCGGTTTCGAAGCCAAGGGAATTTCTCCGCAGCGGACGCAAAGGCTTAGAATTCCAACCCCCTTGCCGTCCGGGTGGATCTTCTAATAAATCCTGCAGTTCGCGGTTATCCAAGTCCGCTTCTACTTCGCCCAGGTCGACAGGCGTACCGGTAACGCGAAAAGTGCGTTGCAAGCCGATCTGAGACTCGAAGCTCTCTTGCATCAGCTTCAAGAACTTCGAAAGGTCACGAATTTCTAGAACCTCGGCGATGTCGTATTCCATGATCTACCCTTCCAACTTCTTCCTGATGTCGCTGATCAGCGACTTGATCGACGCGATTTCCGCAATCGTTTGAGCCATATGTACCTGCTGAGGATTTGCCAGGAAGCGTTGTTGTACCTCCTCATAGGCCATAGAGCGTTTCCTATTTCCGACTCGTATTGTGAAGCGAGTCTGATCTCGGTACACAGACATATACGGCTTGTCCAAGCCGTCCGGGATCCTGATAATCACGATCCACTCGCTACCATCGTCCTTCATTTGGAAGGGTACAACTTCCAATTGGAGGATGCCTGGCTTAATGTAAGCGACCGCAAGGTCCCTGACGGCATTAGCAAGGTTTCTGGACTCGTCGCCGGTTATCGGTGTTAAGCTCTCGGCCCTTCCATGCGAGTCCTCCGCGATACCTACGACAATAAGCCCGCCGGCGGCGTTCGCGAAGGCAGTCACGTTCTGCCAGCAGGTCATCCCTGTCGTCCTCCAGTACCTTGGCTGGTTTCCGTGGATGAAAGAGCTCTGTCTTGAACTCGAGGTAGTCGTCCTCCGCCGCCCTTTGTGCGATGAGATCGAGAATTTCCGCGCGAGAGACTTGGCTTACGAACTTGTTCCTCAAGTCCACGTTAGAAGTATATTGTACCTGCCGACAGTTCGTGGTCGGATTTTCGCCTCCCAATCGACCGCGGAGGCGCGCCATTGAAGCGAAATTCTGCGCGTTTGGCCGCTCGCGTTTGCCAAACTCCCGCACAATGCGAGAACATACAAGGTTTGCACCTCCATCCTGATACCTACTGAGGAAGCGGCCAACCTATGGCGACACGGCAGAAGTCCGCAAAAGCGAAGACAGCACGAGTGGAAGTAATCAGCGAAAAGAAGTCGGAAGCGAAAGCACGCAGCGGTTCCAAACCCAACGGCACCATGGAGCCCGCAAAGGGCAAACTCGGCGTGATGATTCCGGGCATGGGTGCCGTGGCGACCACCTTCGTCGCGGGCGTCGAGGCCATTCGCAAAGGTCTCGCGAAGCCCATCGGATCGCTTACGCAGATGGGGACCGTTCGCCTTGGCAAGCGTACAGACGGTCGCTCGCCCAAAGTAAAAGAATTCGTACCGCTCGCCGGACTCGACGATCTGGTTTTCACCGGCTGGGACATCTTCGAAGACAACATGTACGAAGCCGCCTCCAACGCGGGCGTGCTTGACTACCGCCTGATCGAGCAGTTGAAGCCATTTCTTTCGTCGGTGAAGCCGCGCGCTGCCGTGTTCGATCACAACTACGTGAAGAAGATCGATGGACCGAACGTGAAGAAGGGCAAAACCAAGATGGATCTCGCCGAGCAGTTGCGCGACGATATCCACGACTTCCAGAAGACAAGCGGCGCCAGCCGCCTGATCACCATGTGGTGCGGGTCCACCGAGTCCTACATTGAGCCGACCGAGGCGCACCAGTCGGTGAAGTCTTTCGAGAAGGCGTTGCGCGAGAACGATGAAATGATTGCGCCCTCGATGATCTACGCCTACGCGTCGCTTATGGAAGGTGTTCCGTTCGCCAATGGTGCGCCGAACCTGACCGTCGACTTACCCGTGATGCTGGAACTCTCACGGCAGAACGAAGCCCCGATCTGCGGCAAGGATTTTAAGACTGGCCAGACCCTGATGAAAACAGTTCTCGCGCCCGCGTTCAAAGCCCGTCTGCTCGGCCTGAGCGGCTGGTATTCCACCAACATCCTCGGCAACCGCGACGGCGAGGTGCTCGACGATCCGGGTTCATTCAAGACCAAGGAAGAATCCAAGCTCGGCGTGCTCGAACACATTCTGCAACCAGGCTTGTATCCCGAACTTTACGGAAATATCTTCCATAAAGTTCGCATCAACTATTACCCACCGCGCGGCGACAACAAAGAAGGCTGGGACAACATCGACATCTTCGGATGGCTCGGCTATCCCATGCAGATCAAAGTCGACTTCCTCTGCCGTGACTCGATTCTCGCCGCGCCCATCGTGCTCGACCTCGTCTTGTTCCTCGACTTGGCCAAGCGCTGTTCGGCATTGCGAGGTCTGGGCATTCAAGAGTGGCTCAGCTTCTACTTCAAGTCTCCGATGACCGCTCCGGGATTGTACCCGGAGCATGATCTCTTCATTCAGTTGATGAAGTTGAAGAACACCCTGCGGCATTTGAAGGGCGAAGAGTTGATCACGCATTTGGGGCTGGAGTATTACGACTGATTACTTGGCGTGGAGGAAGGCACCCAAGGCAGCCCCTACTAAACCGCCAATGGCGCTAGACGCGAGCGGTATCCACCACTTTCGCGCATGCTCAGATTCGAGGGCTCTCGCATGTAGGTTGATTGCAGTGTCAACGAGTGCCTTTATGTCCTCGGGGGTGAGTGGGTCGCGCGAAACTCGGCCCTTCTGATCTTCGGAAAGTGCTTGGTATTCCTCAACGCTCAAGCGTTTTTCAAGATCGACATGAAAGCGTTTCGGATATTGACGGCGCCAGACAAGCGACGCCCTTGCCCGTGCGCTGTCGAGACGGAAGAATTCCGGGTGCTGTTCGAAAACGTTTTTCCAATATAGTGCCTGGTTCTTGTTCGCGGTGATGCGGTCCGCCCATCCCTCGAACGTGAGTTTATAAAACTTATAGGTCCCCATAGCTTGGATGGCTGCAATAACATCCGCTAAACGTCCCGAATCGGCGAGGTAAGGAGACTCGCTCGGGCTACCAAGTGTTGTACCCATGCACAACCTCCTGAACGAATCTCGGTGACCCTACCACACAGTCCTGAGCAGCGGGCTGCGGCGGATTTTCTCGTCGTGAGTGATGAGGGTCATGCCTTCGGCGCGGGCTGTGCCGCCGATGATGCGATCGGCGGGGTCGTGCGAGTAGTCGTCGGGGAAAAGTGCACCGAGGGCGCAGATTTCGGGAGTAATCGGGCGCACGGCAACACCCTCCAGGAACATCTGAATCGAGGTCTCCAAAGTACCGTAGGCTCGCACTCGCCCTCTAGCCAGTAGAGAGGCAATTTCCCAAACGGTGATTGCGGAGATCGCGATACCTCCGCTATGTCGTGCTCTGCGAATCGCCAATGCGGCGACTCGCGAGAGCTTCTTGGAATCGTCCACCGCCCAAATCAGAGCGTGCGTGTCGATGAGAATCAAAATGCGGACTCCCATGCCTCGGGCGGATCCGCATCAAGGTCGCCGACAATCTCAATCACGCCTTTGAGCCTGCCGATGAACTCCCGTCCTTCCTTGTCCGCAGGCACCAGCTTCGCCACAGGCTTCCCGCGCTTGGTGATGACTAATGTTTCGCGGGTGCTGCTGACGTCGTCCATCAAGGTGAGGCAGCGAGCTTTGAATTCTGCGGCGGAAATCGTCTTCATGACTATCTCCCAATCTGCATGGTCATTATAACATGGTCATCTGTTTAAGCTACTTTCTTCTCCCGCTTGTACTCATCGAACTTCTCCAGAAACCGGTCAATATCCTTCTTCTGCAAATAGTACGGCGTCGAGAGGCGCAGCTTGTTCGGATCGCCGCCGCGGATGCGGATCTTGTGTGTCTTCCACAGCCAGTTCTCGAGGTCCCCGCGAGGGACTGGCGGGACGTTCACGCTGACAATCGCGCAACGGAGTGCAGGGTCGGGCGATGTCCACGACTCGGCGCCGCGCTTCTTCATTTGATCGAGAATATAGTCGGCCAACTGGCGGTGACGGCGTTCGATGCGGTCCATGCCAATATCGTTTGCCAGCTTGATAGAGGCTCGCAGTCCCCACAATGCAGGCACGTTCGAACTGCCGATGCGCTGGAAACGCTCGGCGCGGATCTTGGTATCGTCCCAGCCTTCAGTAGCGATTGTGTTCCACAGGCGGTCGATGACTTCGTCGCGCACGTAGAGGAAGCCGGACCCTTTGGTCGCCATCAGCCACTTGTGCGGGCTCGACGAATACATGTCGCAACCGAGTTCGTGGACATTAAGGCGCATCATGCCAGGGACGTGGGCTCCGTCGACGGCGGAGAGAATTCCTTTCGTGCGCGCCAACGCTGACAGTTCCTTCGCGGGCAGGACTACCCCTGAAAAGGTGGTGATGTGGCTGAAGAACAGGACTCGCGTCCGCGGGGTAATGGCGTCGTTGAACAGATTGAGAACCTGCGCGGCATCTTTCACGGGGCGGGGAAGCGTGACTTTCTTCACGACGATGCCGTAGCGCTTGGCCTTGAGGTCCCAGGGATGTTCGCCTCCGGGATGCTCCTCATTGGTCATGAGGACTTCGTCGCCCGGCTTCATGTCGACGCCGTTGGCGATGTAGCTGTTGGCCTCGGTCGCATTGCGGAGCAGGGCGATCTCGTCTCGCTTGCAGCCCACGAATTCGGCAAGCGGGTCGCGGAACTCGTTCCAAGCCGCGTATCCCCAGATGGGATAGTCTTCGGGATCCTGCTGGTCCATTCTTTCGGTGGTGTTGTATCCGTCAAAGATGGCGCGCAACACGGGGGCTGGGCTCGAGCCGACCGTGCCATTGTTGAGGTAGATCTCGTCTTCGGGGATGACGAATTGACGGCGCATTGCGGCCCAGAAGGCGTCTTCATCTTTGTCGAGGAGCGAGTGATCGGGAAGGGGCGGAGTCTTTTCGAGCTGAGCAAGCAGATTGCCGCGGAAAGCGAGTGAAGCTGCAACTCCAGTGGCTGCGGTAGAAAGGAAATGACGGCGGTCGAACATGAAGCCTCCTGCGAGCGTAGGAACGGAAGGCGCTATGGTACGACTGTGGGTCGCAGGTGGCAAGGCATATCGGCGGAGCCGCCCACCTGCAGAGCAATCCATGAAATAGGATGCCCTGCTTCACGTCGAGGCTTGGGCGCCACAGACCTCGACGCCAGATTCGTTTGTTCAAACGGCGTTTATGTAGGCAAAGACCTCGATACCATCAGCACGAATCCCATCCGTCGAAAACCGCGACGGATGGGGCAGCGACTTTCGTGGTAGTAAGAACAAAGAAGAAAGGACGGCCAACCCCAAGAATCGGAGCCACATTTGCCCAGAATCTGGTTCGCAGAAACTCAAAAAGGATATAGCCGATAAGCGCGGTGATCGCGGCAACTTCAAAATTGGCGGTGGTAAGAATATCTCTGATGGCCCAGGCTATGCCTCTCCTCTGTCCCATGCCTGAGCGCTCAAATTCTCCCATCAAGAGATTGGAATAAAACAGGAAGATTATGAAAGCTATTTCTTTCGTGGCTCAGCGTGAAATGGAGAAGCAACGTTCTCCGTTAGTGGAGATTCCGCCCCTTCGGGGCGGGGATTTTCAAGGCATGAGGATCTATCGTCCGATGAACTCCTTCTTGGTCGTAAGTATGCAGCGCGGGGGGCAAGCTCCCGCGCTGCTAGACATCGGTTCGATGAGCCCGCCAAGTTATTCCTCGGCATGGTTGCCTCCCGGCAGAGCCCGCCTCCGTTTCACCTGGCAAGTTCATTGTAGCCCCCTGACATCCTCAACCGTTACTTGCCAGTCGGCCCTCACCGCGCATGTTGCAAGAGAAAAGCCACCCAGAAAGCGGGCGGCTTGGTATTTGTTTCGACTCGTCATATGCGTTCGGTCGAGTCGATTTGGCTTTGTTCGGAAGAATCAACGCTGGCTGGGCATCGCGTAACGATGTCGAAGCAGACTGCGCAACCGATCCCCTGGTCGGGCAAGTCCCGGAATCATCGATTCTGCATGTGTAGGCGCAACCGCATTCTGACTTTCGACGATCCGCTGTTGGCAGGCTTGCTCGCAATCGCCGCTGGGCACCAGCAGCAGCGTATGGGCATCGCCATTCGGGAGCATGCCTTGGGCGATGATCTCTCCGCGGTCGTTGATGTAAGTTGCGGCGTACAGATACAGGTCCGAAGGGTTTTCCACCAACGCATTCAAGTCAAGCATTGGGCCGCCACTCTGCCAAAGAAAAGCACGCCCGGAAAACTCACCAGCACATGTGTTTGAGAGGCCCACAACTTGCCGGAAATCATTGATGCCCCATGCCTCGGAGCAGGAGTCCTGACCTACTGTGCCCAGGTCGATGGGAGTTCCGAAAGTCCATAGCGAGGCATGTTCTGTTTGGTCGCCTGCCAGTGTGGATGCTCCGATCACATCGCCCAGATCGTTGATCCACAGGGCATAAGAATAGGCTCCTCCACTGGCGGGGAGCAGATCGATGAGTTTGCCGCGGCTCCAGAGGAAGCCATGGTACACCTGGTCGCCGGCCAAGTTGGAGAAACCGGCCACCTGTCCCCGGTCATTGAGCCAGACGGGATAACCGATTGTGCCCCCCAAGGTTCCCAAATCGATCATCTTGCCGTTGGTCCAAAGGAACGGATCGACGGTGGGGATTCCAGTTGTGGCGTTCGGCGTGGAACTCGTATACGACTGGCCTGCAATCTGTCCGAAGCGATTGATGGCATACGCGAAGGCGTCCGGACCACCCAAGGTGCCCAGATCGCGCTTCACTCCGTTTTGCCAGACTAAAGCCCGTACCTGAGTTGTGCCGGGCCAAAGCACACCAAAGCCCAACACGAATCCGGCGGAGAGTGGGTCATCAACTTTATTGAGGGCGCCTCCAACCACCTGGCCGAGATCATTGACGGCCATTGCGCTGCTCTGAGTTCCGCCAAAAGTGCCCAAGTTTGTGATCTTGCCTTTCTTCCACACGACGGCACGAGTTTCCGGATAGCCGGTAATGGGATCGATGGAGCCATTTTCGGCGTAGCCCGCCACTAGGCCGAGGTTGTTAATGGCCGCGGCGAAACTGCTATTGCTGTCGCCCTTTTTCCCGAGACTGCCCAGATCAGTGAGCACGCCGTTGTTCCACTGAAAGGCGTGCATCACGTAGCAACCGGAGAAGTAAGGGTCCCCGAGGCAAATGGGATCAAAGGGATCGTGGGTTGGGGTTTGCGCCCCGCCAATCGCTCCTTTGAACGAGAGGCTTGTCGCAAAGAAGGATGTTGAACTGTCGGGACCTCCGAAGGTGCCCAGATCATAGAGCGTGTACTGGTGGTACTTGCGTTGTGTTTGCGCCTGCGGCCACGCGGCCATAACAAAGCAGGTGAAAAGAATCAACATCAAAATACTAATGCGTTTCATGATTACCTCCATAGATACAGCGCGTGTTGCACTGCTCCCGAAAAGAAGTTGATGACCCCGCTCGCCTCAGCGGTGCTGCATCCCGTGGCGGGAAGTACTCCTCAGAGAGGCGAGAGAGTGTACGTTGCGAGTTGCGGGGTTTCTAACAGCGAAGTGTGTGATCGAGGATCGTGAGCGAGTCGGAGATGGGATGCGCTGCCAGCCCTCTATACCCTGCCCGGCCCAAAGCGTGTTTGGGCGTGGAAAATAAACTACTCGGAACAATCGGCACAACCTGAAGGGTCGGTGCAGATTCCTGCACCAAGTCACCGGAGAGTGGCGGGGTCATCTCGTAAGGCAGCGACTCCGACTCGTCGTACGCGGTCTCCGGAAAATCTTCTGCTGGAACCGCAAAAGACAGGCTTAGGGCGAAAGTCGCAAGCAAGACGAGAGCAGAGCGCAACGCTCTCATACGCCCACCTGACATCGAGGGAAGGTTTCCCTCAGTTTAACTGAAGTTCTTTGTCGAAAAAGGGGCCTTCTCCCCTGAGAGGGTGTTGCATCCTCGGGCTGGAGCTGCTCTTCGGGAGGCGAAAAGCTTCCCTCTCGCATTTTTCACTTGGGACCAGGTAATGTCAGTGATCTCGGTCACGTTTCATGTGGGCAGACAGTGTACTTCCTCTAACGCCCACGGAGGAACCGACCAGTCAAGCTGCAAAGTTTTGCAGTGTCCCATGAATTCAGGAGCAGTTGCGGCGGCACGGCTGTCGGCGTCGCAGTTGCCGCTGCTGGCGAGCCTGCTCCAGCTTCCGGTCGCGCTCCGCGTGGATCGCGGCCTGCCGACCCAGGAGCATGTCGTTCGGCGTCACGTACAGGATCGCGCTGTGCAGCCGGACATGGTTATAGTGATCTACGTACTCTTGAATCAGGCGTTTAGCGTCCTCCAGAGACAGTGGCGTTCTCTCCCGAATGCATTCCCGTTTCAGCGACTTGTGCCAGCGTTCTAGCTTTCCGTTCGACTGCGGATAGCAAGGCGAGGTGCGGACGTGCGTCATGCCGGAGATGCGAATGAACTCCTTGAAATCCCGAGCGATGAACTGCGGCCCGTTGTCGGAGATGATTCACGGCTTCGCTTCCGGGTGCTTTTCCTTGGCTCGTTCGAGAATCACTTCCAATGTCGGCCTCCTTCATCGACTCCCGCAGATCCCAATGCACCAGGAACCGACTGTACCCATCCAACACACTGCATAAGTAATAGAACGCCCCGCACAGGTTGATATAGGAAACGTCGATGTGCCAGTGCTGGTGTGGCTGCAACGGCTGCTCGAACCCTGTGCCCTTGCGCGGCGGCTTGGCTTTCCAACGGGAAAGCAGCCCGGCTTGCTTTAACACCCGCCAAACGCTTGCCGGACTGACGGCCACAACGTCAGTGTCGAGCATCATGAACGTCAGCCGCCGATAGCCTTCCAGCGGATTCTTCCCATGGAAATCGATGATCGCTTCTTTCTCCCACCGCTCCAGCCAGAAATCACGGGGAACCCAGCCGTTGTGCTCGTTGACACACCCGTAGCGCTCGCGCCAGTCATAGAACTTGCTGGCCGTCACGCCCAGCCGATGAATGAATCGCCCGACGCCGATCTCGGTCTTCTCCGACCAGCGCCGGACGAAATCCACTACTTGGTCCCGCACGTCATGCGGCACCCAGTTGCCGGTTAGAGTTCCCCAAGTGTTTTTTTTAGCGCGACGTGCTCCGTCATCAGTTCGGCCAGGATCTCGTCCTTGGTCTGCACCTTCTTCTCCAAGTACTCAATCCGTTTCTGCTTCTCCTCCACCTGGCGGTGGGGACGCTCCTGAGCCTGAAAAGCAGCCGCTCCGTTCTCGAAGAACTCCTTTTGCCAGCGGTAGAAGACCGTCGGCTTCAGGCTCAGTTCTTCACACAGCTCCGAAACTGGCACCTTGTCCAAAAAGTGCCGCCTCAAGATAGCTACCTTTTCTTCTGCGGTGAAATGCTTCCGTTCCTTCCTCGCACGTTCGCTCCATTATCTTAACGGACGAACGCTTTCTCCATTTCCAACTGAGGCGGGACATTTCAATCACCGCCCTCCAGGCGTTTTTCTTCATGGGAGATATTAACCTAGTGGGTGCTTGAAGCAAGCAAGTACAAGGAATCCGGGCGCCGGTCTCTATCTACTTAGATTGAACTTCGACAGCTTCCGAGAGATTCATGGTCCGGCCAAAATGATTGCCGACTTCAATCGTTCGGCCATGATTCACGTACGCGGAGATCACGCCGGGCTGGGACCAATCCAGATCCCATCCGTTCTCGATGGCAAGAACGGTGTAGGAACCTGGAACAACATTTAGCAAATTAAAGGTACCGTCGAGGTCGCTCTGATCTCGGCGGAAAAGATCGCGGTTGCCCTCCGGATTTTTCGGGACCAGGACCACCATTGCTCCGGCGAAAGGCTTGCCCGCGCGCTTCGCCGTCCCTTCCACGTTCAGGCTGCCGCCCACCACAGTGAGCGAAACGGAAGGCGAGGAGCCCGGCGTCACAGTGATGGTGTGGCCAGAGACTTCGGCGCCCTCGGCGGAGATGTGCGCGATGGAGTACGGCTTGTCGGAGCCCAGCAGCAGCAGCAGTTCGTAGCGGCCGGCGGGGATTTGTGCAAATTCCGCTTCTCCTTTCGGACCGAATGCTTGCACGCCTGCAAAAACTCTGCTTCCAGAGCGCAACCCAACCCTCAGTTGCGGCGGAAGGGCGGCTTCTCCGGGCACCTGCGCAGACACTTTGACAGTGCTCAGGGCCTCGGCGCTGGCTGTGTCAATCTCCTGGCCATCTTTGCTGAGATCGACTGCGTTCATTTGGATTCCTGACCCGACTCCGTAGAGGTGGACGTTGTAGCGGCCCGCGGGAATCCCAGCAATTTCTACGACGCCGGGCGATACCATGCGTGTGCCATCGCTCGGCAAAGGTGCGGAACCATCCAAAGCAGGTTGTTCAAGGCGGGGAATAACGTATCCGTTATTGCCATTGTTCGGGACGCGGAAAAGGAGATGCAGAGAGGGAACTGGATTCAGGTGAATCTCAACTTGGAGGTGCTCACCGCCGCGGATCGGAATGGGGGTTGCACTGTCCGCCTCGGTAACGTCGGGGTAGTAAGTCAGGGGATAGGCCACGTCGAGAGATCGGTCCACGTTTGAGGTGTCCGCGGCCTTGCCCTCCGGCAGGGAACGAGGCGAGCCGGAGTTCGGATGAACGGCGTACCAGGGCTTGGCGCTTGCTGACAGGAAATAGGTGCCGGGCATCAGGCCGGCAATCTCGTAGGCTCCCTGATCGTCTGTCTGATCCACGTGATATTGTCGGATTTGATCCACGCCGCTACTGTGATCGTCGTAATAGACGGTTACGGTCGCATGGCGAACCGGATCCCCGGCTTCATCCAAGATTCTTCCGGCAATGATTGCCGCGGGCGCGAGGCGCAGGACGAGGGATTGGGTCTCAAGGCCAGCGCCGGTCACGATCGCGGTGGAGAACTGCTCATGCTGGTCGTAGGAAGCGGAGATGAATCCGCGCTTCGCCCCGTGTAGATCGTACTTTCCCGCGGGCACTCCGGTGAACTCGAACTTCCCATCTTCACCAGTAACCAGGGACTCAAACTTCTGCGGGGCCCTTGCGTCCCTGACGGTGATGCGGGCGCGGGCGAGCGGATGGCCGTCCGTCTTACTGACCACGGTTCCAGCGATTCTGTAGATGCCGGCGGGGGAAGCTGCTTGGGGAACGCTTCCAATTTGCCCTGCGGCCAACGCTCGCACGCCGAACAGACAGAATGTTGTTATTAATAAGAACGATCGAGCCGAGACTGAGTCAGTCACCATGGTTTACTCGTTGCTGGGAATGGTCTGCACTTGCACGCTGGTCTTCTGGCCGGCAGACAAATGGACAACCTGGCCTTTTGTGTCGTAAGCCTTCATGGCTTCAGCGTCGCGATAGGGAAGGTTTGGTTGGGGATTCTTGAAAGCCAGCACACGGTAAGTCCCGGGCGCTACCATCCGGTAATCGAACTTTCCATCGGAAGACGCCGAGAGCTCCAGAAACTGCCCGGGACTATCCGACACGGGAACGCAATACACATAGGCTGACTGCGCCGGGCGGCCGACATAGGCTGCAATAGCAGTCGCCGGTGCCGTTGCACTTACCCCCGCTATCGTGCCCTCGATTTCCGCATTGTCGTCGCGCATGGTGACTTCAATGGGCGTGCTCGAACCGGGGACGACAGTGAATGGCTCATGCAAAACATCGACCCCGCCCATGGTGGCGGCTGCCACATATCCACGAGAGGAATGCAGTCGCAACCAGTATCGCCCGGGCGCAAGATTTTCGAGAAAAAGTAGATCATCGTTCGCTCCTGTTGGCGGACGAAGCCCTGCACCCCCCTGCTGTCCGAAATCATCCGCAGTCTCAGCGCTGATCTGTAAATACAGCCGGGGGCCATGCACGGGGATAGAGCGGCCTCCGACACCCCAGGTACCCGAGCCGCGCCAACCGGTCGAAGTGAACTCTTCCACCACGTGCACACTGATCGAACTATTTGGAGTAAGGGTTAGGCTCGGGCCCTCGGCCGGCGCGCCGGCGACGGAAAGATGTACTGCCCCGGAAGCCGAATTCTGTCCAGGCGTCAACGCCTCCACCAGATAATTTCCATGAGGAAGGAGTCCTTCGATGCGCTGGTTTTGCGCCTCGTAACCGAGCGAATAGCCGGGGCCGCGATGTCCCTGCACCGATACGGTGACGTTCAGATTCTCATTCAGGTTTTCATTATTCGCGACCGGAATTCTTACGGGATAGTAGGGCTGGCGAGTCAGTGGAACATCTGCCTGGACCGTCTGGCCTGCCGTGAATTGAATGGTGCCGGCCGCTGCAAAATCGGAGACGCCCGGATAATAGACGGGAGGGAAACCGTACTGTTGACCTCCGGGAACGGTGGTGGCGGGATCATTGTCCATCCACTCATGGGTCATCAGCTTGTAAGTTCCGGGCACGAGTTCAGCAAAGCGGAACTCTCCGTTAGAGTTCGCTCGCGTTGAGCCCGCTTGCACCCACTTGGGCATGCCGTCTTGCACCTGCCGGGAGAAGAGCTGGACGGTGATGCCTGGCGTCGGATCGGTTTCGGAAAAAAGCACGCGGCCCTTGATCAATGCCTCGGGCAGGAGGGGGATCGTGATCTCGGTCCCCGGAGTCGCCTCGACCTGACTGCGATTGTTCGGATCATCCAGATAGCCCGGCTTGCGGGCCCTGAGGGCTAAGGGACTGAAAGTGTAACCCGCACCTCCAATGAGACTGCGCCCACTATCGCTGCCGACTTTGGGCAGAGTGAACTCGAAGTGTCCTTCGCCATCGGTGAGCATTGCGTAACTATTGCCGGGAGTCAGGACGAGGGCACGAGCGATGGGAGCGCCGGTAACAGCGTTGACCACGGTGCCTTTCACACTGCTCTGGTCCTCGGCAGGTTGCAGGTCTTGGACGGAAGTTTGCCCCAGGCATGCGCAGCCTGTCACTAGAAGGATGACGAGAAGAAATCCCTTACGTTGAAGTGCCGGAACTAGGCAGATCCACCCGGGGCCGCGCTGGACCGAGGATCGGTCGGTTCTTGGCAAGGGCAGTCACTCCTAAGCGGTGGTCTCTGGTTGGTGCTACCGGGGGGCGAATCGATCTGAACTAATTTGACTTCTTTTTGGTTCGGCGTCAACCGCCCCTGGGACGCGGTGTTCCCGAACGCATGTCGGAGTCCGCGCGAGATCCTTCGCTCCGCCTGAAGAACGGCTTCGCTCAGGATGACTCCGACTGGGGACTCTACGAGTAATCTTGAGCCGACTTGCCGAGTTGTGTACAGTCAAGACATCATCCTCACAATGAAATCAAATTCATGCGGTTTCCGGATTGGGTGCGCTCTCATCGCCGTGCTCTCGCTGATAATCTGCGCGCAAGCAGTGGCCGGAGCGAAGCATCTTGCGACGCTCAGCCGCTTGGGCGGAGTCGATGCCATCATTGAGCAGGCGGTTGCGGATGGGAACATTCCTGGGGCCGTGCTGGTGGTCGGGCACGACGGGGCCGTCGTTTATCGCAAGGCTTATGGGAGCCGGGCGCTGGAGCCGCGACGGGAGCCGATGACGCTCGATACGGTGTTCGATCTGGCGTCATTGACCAAGGTGATTGCGACTACCACCGCGATGATGCAGCTCTTCGAGCAGGGCAAGGTGCGGATGAATGATCCGGTGGCGAAGTATCTGCCGGAGTTTGCGCAGAACGGCAAAGAGGACATCACGATCCGGCAGTTGATGACGCACTACTCGGGGCTGGCGACCGACTTGGATCTGACGACGCCGTGGGAAGGCAAGAACACGGCCTACCAGTTGGCATTTGTCGAGCCGCCGGAAACAACGCCGGGGTCGGGGTTCGTGTACAGCGACATTAATTTCATCATGCTGGGCGCGCTGGTCGAGCGGGTGTCGGGCGAGACGCTGGATGCGTATGCAACGAAGCATATTTTTGCGCCGTTGAAGATGACGCGGACGCGGTTTGTGCCTCCGGCGTCGTGGCGGGCGAAGATTGCGCCCACGCAGTACGACGAGAACGAGCACATGCTGCGGGGAGTGGTGCACGATCCGACGGCGCGGCGGATGGGCGGAGTGGCGGGGCATGCGGGGCTGTTCTCGACGGCGGACGATTTGGCGAAGTTTGTGCAGGCGCTGTCGAATGGCGGCGGAGGAATTCTGTCGGCGGTGACGGTGGAGAAGATGACGTCGCCGGAGCAGCCCCCGTCGGCGCCGGTATTGCGCGGATTTGGGTGGGATATCGATTCGCCGTTCTCGTCGAGTCGCGGCGACCTGCTGCCAGTGGGTTCGTTTGGGCACACGGGGTTCACGGGCACATCGGTGTGGATTGATCCGACGACGCAGACGTACATTATTTTGCTGACGAATGCGGTGCATCCGCGCGGGAAGGGAAACGCGATCGGACTGCGGACGAAGGTGGCGACGGAAGTTGCGGCGTCGCTGGTGTTGAATCCGTCGGAGAAGGAAGCGCTGCGGTGGAAGAGCATTACCGGGTACAACGAGGCGCTGAGTGCGGAGCGGCGCATGAGCACGCGAAATGGGACGGTGAAGACTGGGATCGATGTGCTCGAGGAGCATGCGTTTGACGTACTGCAGGCGGCGTCGGGGAAGAAGCGAATCGGCCTGGTGACGAATCAGACAGGAGCCGACAGCCTGGGGCTGCGGACGATTGACGTGCTGGCGAAAGCGCCGGGAGTCTCTCTGGACGCGATCTTCAGTCCGGAGCATGGAGTGACGGGCACGCTGGATACCACGGGCATTGGTAATTCGGTGGACGCCGCGACCGGCGTTCCGGTGTACAGCGTGTATGGGGGGACGGATGCGGCGCGGCGTCCGCCAGCAGACGTAATGAAGAATCTGGATGCGGTGGTGTTTGACATTCAGGACGCGGGGGCGCGGTTTTATACGTACGAGACGACGCTGGGATATTTTCTGGAAGGTGCGGCGCAGGCGGGGATCGAGATGATTGTGCTGGACCGGCCGGATCCGATTACAGGATCGTTTGTGCAGGGTCCGCTGTCTGATGCGGGGCGCGAGAGCTTTACGAATTACTGGACTGTGCCGGTGCGGCATGGGATGACGATGGGCGAACTGGCAAAGATGTTTAACGCCGAACGGAACATCAATGCGAAGCTCACCGTGGTGCCGATGGATGGATGGCAGCGCGGGGACTGGTTCGATTCGACGGGTCTGCTGTGGGTGAATCCGTCGCCGAATTTGCGGAGCGTGACCGAGGCGGCGTTGTATCCGGGAGTGGCGATCATTGAGGGTACGAATGTATCGGTGGGACGTGGGACCGATACCCCGTTTGAGTTGCTGGGCGCGCCGTGGATGAAGAGCAAGGAACTGGCGGCGTACTTGAATGCACGTGGGATTGCGGGAGTGCGGTTCGTTCCGGTGACGTTTACGCCGACTGCGAGCAATTACGCTGGGCAGATGTGCTCGGGTGTAAACATCATTGTTACAGATCGGAATGGGTTTGATGCGCCGGAGTTAGGGATTGAACTGGCGGCGGCACTGCGTAAGTTGTATCCGGCGGATTTCAAGATCGAGCGTACGACCGAGCTGCTGATGAATCAGAGTGTGTATGACGCGCTGGTGGTGGGGCAGGATCCGCGGCGAATCGCGCAGGATTGGCAGGAGGGGCTGGAGAAATTTCAGAAGGTGCGGGAGAAGTATTTGATTTACAAATGAGGCGGTCTCGGGCGGGTTGATGAGTGCAATTGATTCCATGACAATGTCGGCTCCCTAGACCCGAGTAAACTTTGGTGGTGCTAAACCAACCAAGAAGGCTCGGGAGAAAGGAGCCGAACAATGATCATTATAGGATGCGATTACCATCCGGCCTTCCAACAAATTGCGTTTGTGGATACCGATAGCGGCGACTGCGGGGAGCGGCGCCTGGAGCACCGCCAGGAAGCGGAGAAGTTCTACCGTGATCTGGTGGCACAGGGAATGAAGGTGCGTGTGGGGATGGAGGCCAGCGGGCATGCGCGCTGGTTTGAACGACTGCTGAGTGAGCTGCAGTTTGAGTTGTGGATCGGGGACGCCGCCGAGATCCGTACGAAGCGGGTACGCAAGCAGAAGACGGATCGCCAGGATGCGCAGCTGATTCTGAAATTAATGCTGGAAGATCGTTTTCCGCAGATCTGGGTACCGAGCTGGGAGAATCGCGATCTGCGGCAACTGCTGTGGCACCGACACCGCTTGGTACAGGCGCGCACGCGGATTATGAACCAGCTGCAAGCCGTGGCACTCAACGAAGGGCTACGCTGCAAGAAGAGGTTGTGGCGGGAAGCCGGACGGGAGCAACTGGAGGCGTTCCGGTTAACCCCGTGGGCGAGCCAGCGACGGCGCGATCTGCTGGAGTTGCTGGACCGACTGGACCCGACGATCGCGAAGCTGACGCAGGCGATTGAGCAGGAAGTGGAGAAGTGTCCCGAGGCGCAGCGACTGAGGACGCATCCTGGGGTAGGTTCCCCGACGGCGTTGGCCTTTGTGCTGATCATCGGGAGAGCGGATCGGTTCCAGTGTGGCAAGCAGATCGCGAGTTATCTGGGACTGGTGCCGTTGGAGGAGTCGAGCGGGAATCGGCGACGGCTGGGACATATCACGAAACAAGGCAACTCTTTGCTGCGCTTCCTGCTGGTGGAAGCGGCGCAAGTGACGGTGCGCAGCATCCCGGAATGGCGCAGTAAGTATTTTCACCTGGCGATGCGGCGCGGGCGGAAGATTGCCAAGGTCGCCATGGCCCGCAGGTTAGCCGTTCAGATGTACTGGATGTTACGCAAGGGATGGGATTACGCGCAGGTGAAAAAGTTCGGTTCGCACGCGGGAGAGCCCGGACATCGCGATGGTGTGCAATAGAACACCGAGAAATTGATTGGGCGTCCCGCTCCCTTCAAACGGGGAGTTCGAAGTAGTAATCATGATCGAGGGTTGTGACCGAAGAGATGCATGGGTCGGACTGAGTTCCTGACCTGAATACTGATTGCGAGCGAGCCTTGGTTGGATCGGCACATCTTCAACTAGAGCGAAATGGCGCGCTCTTCGGAGTGCACGGACTAGTACGCTCAAAAAGTACTTGACACTGCCGACATTGTCAGAGACGCGAGTAGAGTCGAGAACAGGCGCAGTGACTGTAGTCTCCCGGTGGGCATGTGACTCGGCTTTCGCCTCATCCCCTCAGTCCGGTTTGGCTTGGTTCTGTTTCCTGTTCCCGCTCATCGAACCGGACTGGCAGATTTCCCGCATCCGGCTCTCGGAAAAGACTCACGCTTTCGCCCACGGAAGGCTCGTGGTCCGATGTGGTAACTGGACCAAACCAAACACGGAGTGCAGAGATGCTTCCGGAAAGCGCAGGTAACCCGGTCGCGGCTCATTGTGTTTGTCGCATAGCCACCGACGCAGCCTCCGGCGGGCGTGCATATCGACCGCACTGTAGGCTTTGCTGACTGGCCCCAGACAGAAGTAGTTGGCCCAGCCGGTCAACATCCGGTTGAGCTTTTCCACCATGACTTGCGGATCCAGCCTGACGGTATCTCGCCCGGTCTCGTCGCTGATAGCTCGACAGATGCGCTGCACCCGTTTCTTGGAGGGAACCGTGCCCACATAGACCCGGCCTCTCCTCATCGAGTAGCATCGCCCGAACGTGTACCCCAGAAAGTCAAACTTTTCTGCCGGCAGATAACAGACCCGCGTCTTGTTCTCGTTCACCGTCAGTTTCAGCTTCGACATCATCACCCGCATCTCCGCCAGAGCTTGCTGCGCCCCAGCGCAACAACAGATGACAAGGTCATCGGCATAGTTCACGATGTACGCTTTCCAACGCTTCTCGTGCCCGAGTTTCTTCCATCCCAGCACGAACCGTCGCATGTACAGATTACTGAGCAAAGGACTGATCGGAGACCCTTGCGGCGTCCCTCGACCTTCGTCCCGATTGCGCGTACTCCGACGTTTGTTGCCACGCTCGTCGGTTTCTTCAACCGGAGCTTCTAGCCACATCTTGATCAGGTGCAGCATTGCTCCGTCGACGATCCGGCGAGCCACCGACTTCATAAGCTCGGCGTGGGGAACACTGTCAAAGTAACTGCTGAGATCAGCATCGACGATCTGTCCATGTCCAGTGTTGATCAGCTTGTGGACGTGTTGTACTGCGTCCAGTGCGCTGCGGTCCGCCCGATAGGCATATTGCTCCGGCTGCAGGTCGGCCTCGAAGATAGGTTCGAGAACCCGCACGGCCGCCGTTTGCACAACCCGATCTCGGATTGTCGGTATCCCTAACGGTCTCTGCTTCCCATCCGGCTTGGGTATATGAACCCGTCGCACAGGTTGAGGTTGATAGGTTCGACTTTTCAGCTCTTGCGTCAGTTCGTCCAGCCATCGTTCCACGCCGTACCGCTCGATATCCTCGAAAGTTTGTTCATCCACTCCCGCTGCTCCGCCATTGGCTTCACAACGTTCGTAGGCATGTGCCAGAACATCCCTCCGATACACCTTGTCGTACAGCGCATAGAAACGAAAGTCGGGCGATTCCTTCGCTTTTGCGTGCAACGCCGTCTGCAACTTCTGAACACTGGATGGAGTTGTTAGGCTCATCGCCAATCCCTCAGTCCTTCGTTGCTTCCTGCGTTCGTCTCTAACTGAGGTCCCTTCCCTCCACCGGAGTTACCCGGTTTCACAGGTACTGCGAACCCCTCCGCCACCCCACACGGCCCGGTCCATCTCTCATGAGTTACCGGTTGATCCCGACCGCGATCACCGCTGGGGCTTCCCGTGTTGCGTCTGGTCTCCTCTGCCTACATGCCATCGCCATTACCCCGACAGGTCCGAGGGAGCTTGTTCGCTCGTCTCTCTCCCTCGTCAGCGGCCTTCCCTGTGTAACAGTCAGGTCGGCTCCTGCACTTGTTTTTTCGGGGCCTGCTCAGCGTTCACTCACGTTATGGCCTGCACGCTCACCGAGTCGCCTAGCGACCCTCTACATCGAAAGCTCCGACAGCTTCGTTGCCTCCGCCGCCGTTTCGATTGCTACCGGGTGGAGCGAACCAGTTCCCGGGCGGGAGTTGCACCCGCTGAAGTCCAGCGCCTTTCACGGCGCACTGTTTCGCCAACTGACAAAGGCTGCACCCGCAGAACCGCGTTCCTTCCGCCGACGCCAGACGGAAAGTCAGTAAGCACTACTGCTTACCGTGACCAGCATCACAGACAGCGGGTCGTTGTTGCGGTAAAAACAACGCATTAGCTTTTCTCAACGGATACCACTCTCAATTTCGTCGGAGTGTACCCCACCCGCCGAGGCAGCATCAGCCGTCCCAACTAGGGTGCGCGTATGAAAAAGCCGCGCTCCGCTCTCGTTCTTCTTCTGCTGTTGGTGTTCGGCGTGTCTCTGGCTGTCCCAGAAGACGTGCCAGAAACCGCATACGACGAGTCGGAGACACTGCCCTGCGAGGGCAGCCCTGTATTCTCAATCGTAAGACCGCAAGCCTCAGCCCGGATCGCCAAGGCCGAGCTTAGCGGCTCTCTCCCCTCCATCTTTTCGACAAAACCCGGCAAGCGCTTCCACTGCGTCGCCGTTTCACTCACCATCCTCAGACATTCTCTTCGCTGTTAGAAGTCCCGCGACCTAAATTCTCTTGCCTCCCGAAGAGCAGTTCCCACCACGGAACGCAGCACCCCCTGAGGCGACGTTTCTGTTAGGTGTTTCAATCGGGCGAGTACTTAGAAGGGAGTTGAGTCCATGTCACAAAAATCGAGCATCGTTGTTCCTTCAGTCGTCATCGCGGCACTTCTTTTGTTCTGTACGATTCCGTTGCTTGCGGAAAGCGGACCACAGCAGCGCGAATACATGGATCATTGTGTGGCCGGAGTTCCTCAACCCGTATTTACAGCCATTCCGGGGGAGGATACCGAAGGCGTGGCCGTTGCACCGAATGGAGACGTATATTCCGCTGGAGAATACTCGGGGAAAATCTATCGCATAAAACCCAATGGATACGCCGAAGTAATTGCCACTCTCTTTGTTCCGGGAGCATACCCCTCTCTGACCGTTCTGGGTGTGGTATTTGGCCCCGACCGCAACCTCTACGTAATCGCGAACACGTGGGATTCCTCCACCCACGGAGTGTGGCGGGTTCACCCAAACAATGGCGTATTCGAGCTATATGCTGCCATTCCTCCAACTGGCTCATTTCTCAATGGAATGACGTTTGATGACCGAGGCAACCTGTTTGTTACGGACAGTCTTCTTGGGGCGATCTGGAAGGTCTCTGTCGATGGGGAAGTCGAGTTTTGGCTTTCGAGCGACTTGCTTATCTGGCGGGATGATCCGTTCCCCCCTGCTTTTGGAGCAAACGGCATTGCCTATTGGGATAGAACCCTTTATGTTGCTGTGACTAATGCGGGGGAAGCATATCTGCCGGAGATACGCGGCCGGAACTTCCCTGTTGTCAAAGTTCCAGTGAGGCGCGATGGTAGTGCAGGGACGCCAAAGGTTTTCTTGAGTGATGAAGTGCTCCTGGTGCCAGACGGCCTGACGTTCGATCGATTTGGAAATCTCTATGTCGTGGATTTTGGTGGTCTTTACTGGGGGCCGGGTTTCCCACATGCGGGTCCAGCAAAACTGGTTCGCGTCCACCTGGATGGAACCGAAGAGGTCGTGGCATCCGCCGGTCTTGAGAACGCGGCTAGCGTCGCGATCAGAGGTCGAACAGCCTACGTGACAAACCTGTATGTGTCACGCGTGCCCAATATCGTGAGAATTGATCTCTGCGCAAACCATTCAGATCATCGTTCGGATTCTGATGAGGGCGATCACTAATTCCGAACGAATGCACGCCACCCCGCTAGCGGGGTGGCTTCTCTTTGCTACACGTCAAAGGTAGAACCGATAGCTAATGTAAACAGGCCTCACTCATTGAGGAATTGCGGGCGGACCGAAACTTGATAGGATCAGTCCGAACAAACGGACTGGAGGCCCGCCACATGCTCAGTCGTCGCAGTTTCATCATCGCCAGCGGACTTACCGCGCTCGCCTCAACCCGAGTCTTCGGCGCAAACGACAAACTTCGCATCGGAGTCATGGGAGCCGGCCACCGGATGAAAGGCCTTCTCGATGCGGCTGACAAGGTCGGCCCTTACGAGATTGTGGCCGTGAGCGACGTGTATGCACCCCACCGCGACGCCATCCAGGAACGGTCGAACGGCCTCGCCACTACTCACTTGGATTATCGGGAAGTCTTAGAGAAGGACGTGGACGCGGTGCTGATCGCGTCCCCGGACCACTGGCACGTCCGCATGGCAGTCGATGCCCTGGCCGCGGGCAAGGACGTCTATCTGGAAAAGCCTGTCACCCACACCATCGAAGAAGGCGCCACACTCACCCGCGCGGTCCATTCCAGCAAGCAGATTTTGCAGTGCGGCATGCAGCAGCGCAGTTGGACCCATTTTCGCGATGCCGTTGATTTGATCCAGGCAGGCAGTCTCGGCCGAGTTGTGCAGGTGCGAACCTATTGGTGGCAGAACTATCAGAGAAACTGGCCGGCGAAGCCCATCGACCAACATGCGCTCGACTGGAAGCTTTGGCTCGGGTCCGCTCCCGACCAGCCCTTCAGCGAGGAAAAATTTAACCACTGGCGCTGGTTCTGGAATTTTGGCGGCGGCGCCATGACCGACTTGTTCGCCCATTGGATCGATGTGGTGCACTGGGCTATGAAATGCGACCAGCCGCGTCAAGCACAAATGCTCGCCGACAAATATATTTTCGATCAGTGGGATTGTCCTGACACCATCCAGGCAGCCTTCCGCTACCCCGGCTTTGATGTGGTGTACGAGGGCATGATGAATTCCTCCATCGACGATGGCGGCATTGAGTTCCGCGGGACAGAAGCAACTCTTAAGATCGACCGCGGCGGCTTCTCTGTTTATCGCGAAGGCGTTCATGATGGGCAGAATCCTGTGCTCACAGAACACAGCTTCCGCGATGGGACCATTTCACACATGGAGAATTTCTTCGAGTGCATCAAGACGCGCAAAGAGCCGAATGCGCCAATAGAAACCGGGGTCGCGGCCGCGCGTGCCGGCCAGATCGGCAACTTGGCCTACCACCGCGGTGGTCAGTTGGCATGGCCAGCGAAGGCTTGATTGAGTAACAGCGTTGCTCGTCGCCTATTATAGGAGCCTCAAGCGGGTGCGAACTGGCTTTCACATACCCCCTTCTCAGTGGGTGACAATGGCGCTCGATTACACGCAATAAAACGCCGTTGTGCGCACGAGATAACTCTCCCGAGAAACGCTGCATCCTAGCGGCTAAGTCGTAGTAAGCTTGGATGGAGATCCGGGGCCTCTCGGCAATCCGGACTGTCTCAAGGGCTAAAGCCCATATCTATTGTTGGCCTCGGGCGGCACGGCTGAAACCGTGTCCTTCCCAACGCGGTTTACGAGATACCTCTTGCGATGGCTCTATTTTTGGAGGTGCTGGATGCGCGGACTCTTACCGATACTGCTGGTTTCGGGGATGGCTTGGGGACAGGCGGCGACGCCAGCGCAGGCACCGGCTCAGGGTGCTAGCGCAACTCAACCGAATAGCGCGGGGCAGGCGGCGAATCGAACTGCGGGAACTTCGGCAGAGGCGCCGGATCCGAACGTGGCGGTCATTCCGGCAGGGGCGAAGATTCCGCTGTCGCTGAAGCAGGCAATCTCCACGAAGAATGCGCGCGAAGGGGATGCGGTGTATGCCGAGACGGCATTTCCTTTTGTGGCGAACGATCGCATTCTGATACCGGCGGGGACTTACATTCAGGGAAAGATTTCTCACGTACAGCGCGCCGGGCGGTCGAAGGGGCGCGCGGAACTACTGCTGCACTTCACGTCGATGATTTATCCGAGCGGGTACACGGTGATGCTGCCGGCGTCGGTGGAGAACACGCCTGGGGCGGATGACAAAAGTGTGAAGGATAAGGAAGGGACGATCCAGGCGGACAAAGATACCGGCAAGCGGATCGAGGATGCCGCGAAAGGCGCCGCGGTTGGCGGCACCGTGGGGAGCATCGGCGGCCTAGCGGCCGGGGGTATGAACGGAGCGCGATATGGGGGCCTCGCTGGAATCGCCGGCGGAGTTGCCTGGGCCCTGCTCAAACATGGTCCGGACGTGAAACTGGATGTCGGGACTTCGATCGAGATGGAGGTTCAGCGTCCGATCTCGGTCGATGCTAGCCGGATCCAGGTGGCGAAGGCGGCGCAGTAGGTCTCGTCGTGGCGGCCGCCGTCCTGTGTGGCATGCCCCCTAAGGTGTCTGTGGTTTTTCTTTCGCCCCTGCGGGGCTTTGGTCGTTTTCCTAACATCACCCACAGCTTGCGCTGTGGGCTGCATTCTTATGCCGCTTCGCGGCTCGCCTCTGATCGCTTCTTCTGCCCGCACTCATTGGAGGGGTACGGACTCGGAAGCTTGCGCATCAAGGCAGGTAACTTCCGTACTCGCGATTTGCGCGCCGCCTTCTGCTGGCTGCTATACAATCCGCGGTAGGAGTGTTGTTCGCACTCCGAAGGGTGGAGGCGTCTGTGGAATCTCTTGGCGTTGGTTTCGGTACGATTATCATCGTTATTGTTGTCATTTACATTCTCAGTTCCATCAAGATCCTGGCTGAGTACGAGCGCGGAGTCATCTTTCGCCTGGGCCGGTTGCTATCCACAGCCAAGGGGCCCGGCATAGCTCTAGTGTTCGCGCCCGTCGACCGCATCGTACGCGTGTCTCTGCGGCAGGAAGCGCTCGAGGTTCCTCCGCAGGACATCATTACGCGCGACAACGTCACGCTGAAGGTGAACGCTGTCATCTTTCTGCGCGTGATCGATCCGAACAAGGCTGTGGTCGAGGTGTCGAATTACGTGTATCAAACTTCGCAATTCGCGCAGACTACGCTGCGCTCGGTGCTGGGTGAGCAGGAGTTGGACGAACTGCTTTCGCACCGGGAGAAAATCAATCTGCGGCTGCAGAGCATTCTCGACACGCACACCTCGCCTTGGGGCGTGAAAGTCACCAACGTGGAGGTCAAACAGGTGGACATGCCGGAGTCGATGCTGCGGGCGATGGCCAAGCAGGCGGAGGCCGAGCGCGAGAAGCGGTCGAAGATTATTCATGCCGAGGGCGAGTTCTCGGCGGCGCAGAGACTGGTGGACGCTGCCCATCTGCTGGCGACGGAGCCGGTCAGCGTGCAGTTGCGCTATTTGCAGACGTTGACGGAGATTGGCGTGGAGAAGAATACGACTGTGATCTTCCCGGTGCCGGTGGACTTCTTCTCGGGGCTGCAGAAGTTGTTGGGACGCGGGGACACGGCGGCTCCAGCGAAGACTGCGTAGAGTTATGGAGGCGAGCAGTTCGCGCGCCCGAAAATTGCCTGGGAGTTGAACTATGGCTGCTTCACAAGATACGGAAATCACGCTGGGAACGGGCAAGCTGTTGTTTCTGTTCTTCGGCCTGGTTGGCATCTGCGCGATGTTCTTCGCGCTGGGATATTCGCTCGGGCGGAAGTCAGAGCCGGCGATCAGCACGGCGAGCGCGGCCAATTCGCCGCAGATTGTTCCAGGTACGACCAAGGCGAGCAGTGGATCGCCGGCCGCGCCCATGACCTTCTATAAGTCGGTGGAACAGAAAGATGCCAATCCTGAGTTGACGCCCGCGGCCGATGCAAAAACGGACCCGGCAGCGGCGCCGCCTGCGGATGCGACTCCGGCGCAAACGCCTCCCGCCCAGGCTCCGGACCCGGCGACAACTCTGCCTACGGCGGGATATTTTGTGCAGGTAGCTGCGGTCAGCAAACAGGAAGATGGGGACGCACTGGTGGACGCGCTCAAGAAGAAAGACTATCCGGCATTTGTCGCGACTCAGGTTCCGACCGACAAGCTATTTCACGTGCAGGTTGGGCCGTTCCCCGAGATTAAAGATGCGGAAGCGATGCGTGCGCGGCTGATCGCGGATGGGTATAGTCCGATTCTGAAAAAGTAGCGGGTCTGCTACGAAATGCAGATTCCTCCGCCGCTCGCGTTCGCTCGCGGGTCGGAATGACAAATAAGGGCGAACTGGCTTCGTCTAGACTGCTACATTGACACCTATCGATTTCCGCGCTATTCCTAGTCCATCCATGTCTTCCAGTGAAGCATCTCTCGACCGTGCGCTGCACGCTATAGCCGACCCGACGCGGCGCCGGATTTTGCAAGCTCTCAAGGAGAGCGAAGCAGGAGCCAAGGCAACGGGGCACAAAGCGGCTGCGATGGGACCGTGTCTGTGCGCGGGGGATATCGAGGAGCGCGTCCGGCTTTCGCAGCCGACCATTTCTCATCACATGGCCATCTTGACGAAGGCGGGGCTGGTGGAGGCGACCAAGAAGGGGCAATGGCGCTGGTACCGGCGGAATGAGAAGGCGATTCGCGGGATGGTGAAGACGTTGCGGGGGGAACTGTAGGAAAATTCTATCGGCATAGCCGGATCCCCCAGCGGCTAAAGCCGCGATCGATTATGTGCTGCTGGCGGCCCTACCGAAGTCGGCCCCTTGCGGGTTCTTATCACAGATCTACCGCAGTCAACCATTCCAATAAATGATTTTCAGGGTGTGCCGAGAGCCCATTTTTCCAGTTCGCCGGTGGAGCGCAGGACGCCGACTTGGCTGCGCTCGAGTTCGAAGGTCACGTCTTGGAGGGCGATGAAGCGTTCGCTGGCTTGCGAGCGGGCGTCATCGAGATCATGGAGAGTGGCGGTGCCGGCATCGATGCGAGTTTGGACGGCGGTCAGATTTTTCTGGGCAATTTCGTATTCCAGTTGGGCAACGTCGCGCGCGGCTTGCATCTGGGCGACCGAGCGCTGCAGACGCAAGGTCTCTTCCGATACCTGGTTCCGCGCGGCTTCCGCTTGTTTCGTCGCTTTCCGGGCGTCGGCGTCGGCAGCTTGGGCGCGGGAACGCTGGGACGCATTGAAGATAGGGAATCGGATGCTGAGGCCTACGGTTGCGTTGTTCTGCTGGAAGCTGCTGGTCACGCACAGAAATTCGCCGAGCGAAGTGGTGCAAGGCCGGGAAGGGATGTAGTAGTTCTGATAGTTGTTGAACCTGGAGAGCAAGGCGTATTGCGCGGCGAAATCGACGCTGGGCCACAGAGATCTGTGTTCTCCCTGGGCCCGCAAATACTGGGCGCGGGCGTGTTCGACGGCGGCTTCCACCGATGGGTTGGAAATGGCAGCTTCTTTCGCGGGTTCCTGGTTCGCGGCAGCAGCGGGAGGCGCGGGAATCGAGTCCGGGTCCGTCTGAATGTTGGTGGCAGGAAGTCCGGTGAGTTTGGAGAGGTGCTCGCGGAGGACGTCGGCTGCGCCTTGTGCCTCGGCGATGCGCAGGCGGACACGCGCTACAGAAAGGCGAGCCTTGGTCCCTTCCAGTTCGCTGTCGATTCCTTCTTTCACGCGCTCGGCGACCGCAATCTGCATCTTGTTAGCGGCCTCCTCGGTTTCCTGAAGCCGGGCCAGGCGCTGTTCCCATTTCACGAGTTCGGCATAGCTCAGGGCAGCATCTTGAATGATCTGGTTGCGTTCGTCTTTGTTCTTCAACGAAGCGACGGCGGAATCGGCCTTCGCGGCGCGCACGAAAGAGCGCAAGGCGGGATTGAGCAGCGCGGATTGTGCGTTGACATTGAACAGAGCGGGCGCGGATCCCTCAAGCGCGAGCGGAAAGCCGTACGAATATCCGAGGCCTGCTCCAGTGGAGAGTTGAGGAATGTAGTTGTTGCGGAGCTCGCGATAGCTGGCGGAGGCGTGCTGCTCGTCTGCGGCGGTGATGGCCGCACCAGTGGCGTGAGTCAGGGCGAGCTCAACGATGCGCCTGAGAGAGACGGGTTCGGCCAGCAACGAGGCGGGGAGTAGAAGGAATGCCAGAATCCACTTTGCGGTGTGCGCACCGCGGCACGAAGTTTTCATTGCGTCCCTTTCCGAGCGATCTGGGAATGATTTCATGAACAATTGGATGCCAGCGAGATTTTAAATGTCAGACGGGAGGGGTGGGGAAGCACGACGAAGACGAATCCCATAATCCAGGATGGCCTCAATATTCGACTCGCTTCAAACCTTCCTGTGCAAGCGTGTAGCCGTGAAAGAGGGCCAGTGCAGCGCGGTATTGTTCGGCGGCAGCGCGACGGTCTCCCTGTTTTTCCAGTAACTGGCCCAGAAAGTTGTGCGCTTTGAAGGCCGGGCCTTCCTCGACCGGCGACATGAGATAGCGATTCAGCAGGCGGACAGCCAAGGGATGGTCGCGGCCGATGCGCAGCAGAAGGCTGGCGCCGTCCATCAGGGAATCGGGGCGGTCGACCGGGCTGGACTCCATGGTGCGGAGTGCTTGCTCCGCTTCGTCCAGTCGGCGGGTGTGCGCTAGGAATTGGGCCAGATGCAGCCAAGCCTGCGCCGTTCCGTGACTAGCTTCAATCGCGGCCCTGTACTCGCGCTCGGCCCCGGCGGTGTCTTTGTTCTTTCCCGCAACGCGGGCCAGAACCCAGTGCGCCATCGCCGGATTGAACGGGAGCAGCGCACCGGCTTGCGAGCGGGCTTTGTCCTGGCCTCCGCCGACGATGGACGGAGCTTCGAGATAGAACTCGGCCAGATCGGTGCGGGCTTCCCAACTCTTCGGGTCTAATTCGACTGCGCGTTCAAATGAATTGCGGACTTTTTTCGCCAAGCCTGCGGCCGAAAAGAATCCAGCGCGGTCGGCCTTCTCTCCATAAATGCGGCCCAGCCAGAGATGGTAGAGACTCTTCTGAGGATCGAGTTTGGTGGCACGCTCGCAGGACGGGATGCCGCGGTCCCACTCGTCAATCATGAAATAGGCGCGGCAGAGCAGGTTGAACGATTCGGCGTCGGTGGAGGAGTGGCCGATCTGCTGCTCCAGAGTCTGAATGGCTTCGTCCGCTTTACCGGCTGCGAGAAGATCTTTGGGAGAAGTGGCGGCGCGCACCGGTTGCAGCAGGGCGGCGACAAGGAATGCGGCAAGCAGCAGTCGCCCGAGCTGAGCATGACAATCGAACTGCATTGTCCATCTCATTCCTAGGGAACCACCTTGACGGCAGCGCCATCGAAGAGTGGTTTGGATTCCTCGGCCGGCAAGGCCACGATGTCGCCTTCGGAAAGGCCGGAGGTGATCTCGACGCGAGTCAGATTCTGCAGGGAAAACTCAATCGTCTGACGCTTCACGTGGTGGTCGACGATTTTAAAAACGTAGGGCTTGCTCTCGTCGATGCGCAAAGCGTCGCGCTGCAGGGTGAGGACGTTGCTGTGCTCGGCGACCACAATGGTTACGCCGACGTTGACGTTGGGCAGAAGGCGCAAATCGTGATTGTCGACCACGCAGGTCGTCTCGCCGACATTTCTGGAGACGCGCAACTTCACCGTCGAGGGCACGGTATTGACCGTGCCGGTCCAGGTGCGGCCGGGGAGCGCGTCCCAAATGATTTCTACCTTCTGTCCGATCTGGAGACGGCCCACATCCGGTTCGTCGACGAATGCCCGCACCAGCACGCGGGAGAGATCGGCTTCCTGCAGTAGCAACTCTCCGGTCTGGACGAAAGCTCCCTGTTTGACGGGAAGGGAATAGACCATGCCGTCGAACGGGGCGCGCACGCTGGATTTAAGCAGAGCGTCTTCCGCGGCGTCATAGGCGGCTTGCGCTTCAGTTACCTGAGCCTCGATCCGCGCCGTTTCAGGTTGGGAATACCTGTCTTTCTGTTTTTGCTCGGCCAAGGTGACGTCGGCTTGAGCGCGTTGCAGAGCGTCTTCGGCCTGGCGAACTTCACCGGGGGATGCTGCACCTTCCTGTTGCAGGCGGCGGAAAGCATCGAGATTGTGCTGGGCCACATCGCGCGCGCTGCGGGCTTTGATGAGCTGTGAATTCAAGGTCAGCACTTCTTCCTGGGTGCCTCCGGTCTTGAGGGCGGATTGGTTGGCTTGCGCCGTCTTGACCTGAGCCTGGGCGCGGGCAGCCTGGGTTCGGATGTCGGCGTCGTCGAGTTGCAGCAGGAGCTGGCCCTTGCGCACATGGTCGCCCTCCTTGACCAGCAGGTGCTTTACCGTGGTCGCGATGGGAGCGTGCGCTTCGAAGTTTTGAATGGGCTCAATCTTGCCGTTGGTGGAGACCAGGCTACGGATAGGACCGCGCTCGACGGTAGCAACCCGCACTTTCAACGGAGTCTGGTGAATATAGGAATATAGTAGCGTCAGGACGGCCAGCAGTGCGAACACGGGCCAGATCCACCGCCGTCGGGGCGGTATTTTCGAATTGTTTGTCGACGCCAACCGGTAGTCTTCCAGGGTGCGGCAGGAACAACTGTAAGTAGTACTTTACCATTCCCGAGCCCGCCACAGATATACGGAGACGCTCCAGCACGGTATCTGGTTGGATGCGGGCAGCCTGAGTTCAGCTGCATCGGGCGCAAACGCTACAATAGTGGCATGGCTAAAACGCCTCGTTATACGCCTGAGCACGCCGCAGCCGGTCTGGACACGAAGTTTCCGGAGATTGAGACCTGGCCCAACCAGTTTCCAGGATACGAGATTTTGGTGGACGATCCGGAGTTCACGTCGGTGTGTCCGAAGACCGGGTTGCCCGATTTTGGCGTGTTGGCGATTCGCTACATGCCGGATAAGAGCTGCCTGGAGTTGAAGTCGCTGAAAGAGTATTTGCAGTGCTACCGGAACCTAGGGATCTTTCAGGAGAACGTCGTGAACCAGGTTCTGGAGGATGTGGTGAAGTGGGCAAAGCCGGTGTGGGCGGAAGTGAAGGGGGAATTTCGCCCGCGGGGCGGGATTGCGACAACGATTGTGGCAAAGTGGCCGAGGCCGAAGGAGCGAGAGCGTTCTGAGAAGGGCGGGGTTATTTAGCGGGATGCGGACGCCGCTCTCGGCTGGATACGCTCAATCTCTGCCGATTGCTCGGCCATTACGCGGCTGACTTCATAGGCACCCTGCAGGTTCAGCCAGAACTGCTCGGTCGTTCCGAAAAAGCGCGACAATCGGACGGCGGTATCGGCGCTGATGCCGCGGCGCTCAAGTACGATGTCGTTGATGCGAGGTACGGGGACGTGAAGGCGCTTGGCTAACTCGTAGGCGGACATGCCGAGAGGCTTCGAGAAACTCTTCTCGCAGGATTTCACCGGGGTGAACACGCCAGCGCGGCGCGCCTTTTCCAGCTATCCTTTTCATCCTCACAAATTCAGACTAACAATCCTCTGAACATTCTTCCAGCCTGAAGATAGTCCGCGTTTTCGACGGCATGCTATATTCGCTCGACCTGTGGCTCAGACAGATCTCCAACCTCGCACCGCGCTGATTGTCCTTACGGCGCTCAACCTGCTCAATTACGCGGACCGCAACGTGCTGTTTGCGGTGCAGCCGCTGGTGCAGGACGAATTCCACCTGACCAAGGAGCAAATCGGATACCTGACCAGCGCCTTCCTCGGCTTCTACATGATTGCGGCGCCGTTTGTCGGGCCACTGGCTGATCGCTATTCGCGCAAGGTCATTATTGTGCTGGGCGCGCTGTTCTGGAGCGGACTGACGCTGCTCACTGCGGTTACACATACTTACACAGAGTTGCTGATCCGGCACACCCTGGTCGGCATCGGCGAGGCGACTTTCGTCACCATTGCCCCCACCTTCGTCGCCGATCTCTTCGCGGAAAAGATGCGCGGCCGCATCCTGGGGGTGTTCTACCTGGCGATTCCAGTGGGGTCAGCCTCGGGATACCTGCTGGGAGGCTATCTGGCTCCGCACCACGGCTGGCGCTTCCCGTTCTACATTGCGGCTGCCCCCGGTTTTCTTCTGGCGCTGGCGGTGATGTTTCTGCAGGAACCGGAGCGGGGGCAGTTTGATTCGCTGAAAGAGACTCCGGAGCGGGGAACGATTCTGGGGCTGGCGCGAAATCCCGCGTTCTTGACCGCAACGCTGGGAATGGCAGCAATGACGTTCTCCCTGGGCGGCATTCAGGTGTGGATGCCTCAGTTCTTGTATAGCGAGCGCCACTACACGCTGGAGGCGGCGAACCTCGCCTTCGGAATCATTATTGTGGTCGATGGGATTCTGGCGGCGCTGGCGGGCGGATGGCTGGGAGACTTTCTGCTGCCGCGTATGAAGAGTTCCTATTATGTGGTCTCGGCGGCCAGCATGTTGGCCGGAATGCCGGTGATGATTGTCGCGTTGTTTGTGAAAGGACCGATGATGATGCCAGCGATCGGAGTGGCGGCGTTTTTTCTCCTGCTCAATACCGCTCCGCTGAACGCAGCGGTGATCAATTCTGTCGGAGCCCACATTCGCGCCACGGCGCTAGCGGTGAACATTTTCATTATTCATATTCTGGGTGATGTACCTTCGCCGACCATGATGGGATGGGTGGCGGATAAGCGCTCGCTGCAGGCGGCGTTTATTCTTCCGGTGATCGCGATGGGGATTTCTTCTGCCATACTGTTTTATGGGATGAAGTTTGCGCCGCCGGTCGCGGTCGACGGCGCGTCCGCCGCAATAGGGAAGACGTAAGCAGGATGGTTACCTTTTATTGGATCGCGGGAACGATACTGGCCCTGGCGTGGTTTTCCCGCATTGTGGATGCTGCTCTTGGCATGCCCAGCGTGGCCGATGTTTCCCGTCCGGAGTGGGATCGGAGTCCTGTTTCGCCCGCTGGCAACCCTCGCGTGTCCATCATTGTTCCGGCTCGCAACGAAGAAGACATCATTGAGCAAGCGTTGAATACTCTGCTTGCGCTCGACTATGACAACTATGAAGTGATCGCGGTCAATGACCGTTCGACGGATTCGACGGGCGAGATCATGGAACGGGTTGCGGAGAATCAAAATCCCCACCCTGTCTCTCCAAAGAACGGAGAGACAAGGATGGGACACCCGCATATGCTGCGCGTTGTTCATCATCGCGAACTGCCTCCTGGCTGGCTCGGAAAGACGCATGCCATGTGGACGGCGGCGAAGCAGGCGACTGGAGACTGGCTTCTGTTCACCGATGCGGACGTGCTCTTCAAGCCGGACTCGCTGCGGCGCGCGCTGGCTTATGCCGAGGCGGAACCTGCGGATCATGTCGTTTTGTTCCCACGGATGATCATGAAGCGGCCGGGCGAGTTCATGATGATCGCATTTTTCCAGACCATGTTCATGTTCGGGCACAGGCCTTGGAAAGTCGCGGACCCGACCACGGACGACCACATGGGCGTGGGCGCGTTCAATTTAGTGCGGCGGCGCGTATATGACGCAGTGGGGACTTACGAGGCGCTGCGCATGGAAGTGCTCGACGACATGAAGCTGGGGAAGGTTGTGAAGAAAGCCGGCTTTGCACAGAGGAATGTTTTCGGCGGCGAATTGATTTCGATCCGGTGGGCGCACGGGGCGATGGGTGTAGTCGAAAATCTGACTAAGAATTGTTTTGCGGTGCTGTCGTTTCAGTGGTGGCGTACGGTGATCTCGGCATTTGGGCTGGCATTTCTGAACTTCGGGCCGTTTCTCGGCGTGTGGCTGGCGCATGGGTGGGCACGCGTGCCGTATGCAGTGGCCCTGGGGTCGATATTTCTGATTTATCTCGGGATGTCATGGCGCTCGGCGGTGCCGCCGTATTACTTCCTGCTGCATCCGGTGAGCACGGCGCTATTCATCTACACCCTTTTGCGCTCGATGATTCTTACGCTGTGGAATGACGGGATTGAGTGGCGCGGGACGAAGTATCCGCTGGAAGAGTTGCGCAAGGGGATGGTGTGAGAGCCACACGCTCTCGGGTGAATTCCGCCGTTCGAAATGCTGAGAACCGAGGAAGGTCGACCATCGCGGACGTTACAGGTCATGCGTGTAATAGATATCTGGATGGAAGTCAAAGTTGCTTTCTTGCTCGGACCCAACGTTGGGCGTGAGCTGCCCTATTCTGGCGGCTCTGAGCCCTCGACATCGTTTCCATAGGTGGCGGTGGTGTTCGGTGTGGCTTTGCTTTTGGCCGGCTTCTTGGTGGGGCGGATGCGTCCGGCGCTGAAGTGACCGCGATTTTCGACATCGTAGTTTTTGGGGAGTGGAGGGATCATGGCGGCCCCACCCGTGATCTGGCTGATGCGGTTGAGGATGATCTCAGGGCGGCCGTCGTAGAGTTTGACCGCTCCGTGAATTTCGATGGTGCGCCCCGCCAGGCGGCGGACGTCGCCGACGTCCTTCAATCCGGATGGGAAGACTACGACCGTGAAGGGGCAGGCCATTTGATCTTCGCAGAAGTCCAGAAAATGAACTCCCTTGTTTCCGAGTTTGACGTGCAGCACTTTGCCGGTTACGCACTTGGTTTCGCCGACGTGCTGATTGGCTTGGTGAATCGGGATGCAGTCGGACGCGGTCGCTGACGGCGACAATCCAGCAACCATCATCGCGAGCAGCAAGGATCTCAGTCGCACCTTACGCATGCGATTGATTCTACGAATGCGACAGCGAGGAGTCTGTGATTGACAGCAAGAATCTTGCGAAGGTTTCCAGAATGGAACTGGCCCGAGGCACTACCCGAGGCTACAACCTAGTGTTTCCTTACGGGCAAGTAATTGTCGTGGACGCGGTAATCATCTTTGCGCTTGACCACGACCCGTTGATTGGGGCGTTTGGATCCGAGGGAGCATAAGCAACAATCGGATTTAGTCCCGAAGCAGGGCATTCGAACAGAAAAGGCTGAGTAGTCAGCGTGTACTGCCGGGGCGGCGGCGCCATGAGCTGAACGGACCACTCGACCGGGATCGGAGTTACTGTGGTTGGTGAACTGGAGAAATTGCCTGTCGCGACAAACTGAATTTGTTGGCCGTTCACAGTCTGTTTGATCGTAATCGACTGTAGTTGCCGGCCGCTTCCACAGGATAGAGTCAGAGAAGTGAGGACCAGAAGGAGGAGAGCGGAAGACCTGTTCATGAGATTCCCTCCTTGACCTATGATACCTCGCAGTCAACATAGGTTGTTCGGGTGATCGTATCTCGAAGGCAAAGGCCCCACTTCTCGCAAAAGGCGCGAGAAATGGGGCACCCGGATCGACATCACTCACACTCCCAGCATCCAGATAATCTGCAGTTCTACTTGAACGACTTGACTGCGGCGGCTTCGTCGTCTTTCACATCGAAGACGGTGTAGAGCTTGGTGATCTGGAGCAAGTCATTGACTTTTTTCGTGAGGTTCAGGAGCTTGAGTTCGCCCCCCTGATTCTTGGTGGTGGTGAAGGCGCTGACTAGTTCGCCGATGCCGGAACTGTCGATGTAGTTGACGTTCTGAAGGTTCAGAACAATCTTCTTGTTACCCTTGGAAAGCACCTCGCGGACCGTATCGCGGAGAATGACGCTGCCTTCGCCGAGGGTGATGCGGCCGCTGCAATCCACAATCGTAACTCCATCCACTTGCCTGCTACTAACCTTCATGGTCACTGGGAAGCCTCCTTGCCGCCCGCGGATGGCCCGTGGACGTGCTTGATCAGTTTGAGTTCGGTGCCCGTTTTGGAGGGCCGAATTTCGACGACATCCATAAACGAGCGCATAAGAAAAATTCCGCGGCCCGAGGTCTTGAGCAGATTCTCCGGGGCCAGGGGATTTGGAATCTTGCTCAAATCCATTCCCGGGCCCTGGTCGCGAATGGTGATGACCAGGTCTTCGCCGGTGCGCTCGAAGGCGAGGGTTACTTTTTTTTCCGGGGAATACGCGTTGCCGTGCAATACAGCGTTGACCGCGCCCTCGCGCACGGCCATGGAAATCTGCATGACTTCATCGTCGCCAAAGCCGAGTTCTGTCGCAATTATTGTGGCCTTCTCCTCCGCATTGTCGATCGTCTCCAACGAGGAGTCGAGCGTGTACGAGACCCGTTGCTCGGTCATGGCCATGGACGATTGAAGAGCGATTATAAGGCCTGAACAGTCATTCTGCATTCGCGGGCCGCAGGGGGCGCTTGCCAGAAGCGATTCCTCGCGAATGCGGTAGTTTGCCTGTCGGATGGGGAAGTTGTCAACGTTGACTGGGAATGCTGGCAAAGCGAATGCGTTGGAGGCGAGGGCTTATATAATCTGGCGTCGATGACTCCGACATCTGAACCAAGCCTGAGAGTGCGGCTCCGACGAATCTTCGTCGCCGTGATTCTTACCGTGGTTGGGGCGGCGGCCCTGGCGTACGGTCTGGACTATGCTGTCTTCCGGATCCGGGCGGCGACCCACGGCAACGCTTACGGCTCAGTGACGGTGAATCATTATTACGCGGTGCTGCTGAAGAACGGAAAGACACAGTTCATTTTTGACCCGCCGCAGGCTCAAACTTGCGTGAACGCTCTGTTTCCCCACGAGGGACGGCTGCCATGCTGGTACCTAAGCCGGCATCCAGAGCAGCGGACGGATATCTAGGGAGCGAGAGACAGGCTAGAATGTTGCCTCGATGCAATGGACTGAACTTTGTAAGACAGTCATGGGAAGGAACTCATGTTCAAAATGCTTGTGCGTAACGGATGCGCGCTTGGCTTCACGTTGGCCTTGAGTTGCGGGGCGATGGCGGCGGGAGCGACTCCGGGCCCATCCGACGCGAGGTTGCAGAAGGCCTATCGCTTCCAGCAGGGTGGCTGGACGTACGTGCACTTGGAAGGGTCGCCATCGGATATCGGCTTTCAGCACGGCTATCTTCTCGCGCCGGAGATTGCCGATGCGTTCGAGGCGATCAAGATGTATGACGTGCATCAGACGCAGCACGATTGGGAATTCTTCCGTGCGACGGCGCGGCAGATGCTTTGGCCCCACATCGATGCTGAATATCAGCAGGAACTGCAGGGTATTGCGGATGGAGTGAAGGCGCACGGAGTCGATCTAGACGTGTACGACATCGTGGCGCTCAACGCGTTTGAGGAAGTGCCCGACTATTACCTGCCCTGGCTCAACAAGCAGCAGAAGTCGGCCAAGTCGCCGAAGCTTACGGCACCCGGAAACTGCAGCGCATTTATTGCCACCGGCAGCATGACGAAAGATCGCCAGATTGTGATCGCTCACAATAATTGGACGAGCTACCTGGCGGGCGAGCGCTGGGTGGTGATCTTCGACATGCAGCCGGAACATGGGAATCGGATTCTGATGGACGGCTTTCCCGGTGTGATTACCAGCGACGACGATTTTGGCGTGAACTCGGCGGGCATGATGATTACGGAAACCACCATCACGCAGTTTGAAGGATGGGATCCGAATGGGAAACCAGAATTCATGCGTTCGCGCAAGGCGCTGCAATACGCCAACAACATTGACGACTATGTGCGCATTATCAAAGAGGGCAACAACGGTGGTTATGCCAACGACTGGCTCATTGGTGACCGGAAGACCGGGGAGATCGCATATCTGGAATTAGGGCTGAAGAACACGCCCCTGTGGCGGACGAAAGATGGATATTTCGTGAGTTCGAATTTCGCCCGCGATCCAAAGGTCATTCGGGAAGAAACGACGTTTGATCCGAACGACGCTTCGTCGTCGCCCAACGCCCGGCATGCGCGCTGGGAAGACGTAATGAAGCAGGCGAAGGGCAAGGTCAACGTCGCCATGGCGGAGCACTTTTTGTCCGACCATTTCGACAGCTTCGAGAAGAAAGAGCAGGCGAACGAGCGATCGCTGTGCGGGCATGTGGATGCCTCTTCGCGCGGCGTCAAGGAGTGGGGTTGGGATGCCTACAATCCAGGCGGTGCAGTGCAGGGGAAGGCGACGGACAGCGCCATGGCCGCGAAGATGAGCTTTGTGGCGAGGGCGGGGCATCCCTGTGGAGCGGACTTTCTGGCTGCTGATTTTCTGGAGCGCCATCCGGAATTTGCCTGGCAGAAGCCGTTGCTGCGCGATATGAAGGCTGGACCGTGGACGGTATTTACGGCCGGACAGAAGGAAGGGCAGTAGCCAGTACCGCGTACCGGCTACCGGAAACAAGCAGATTCCTCACTTCGCTCGGAATGACTCACCATTCAGGTGCGCCGACGCACCCGAAAACTGAATCCCTGCGATAAACAATTTTGATTGGACTCGGGGCGGACCGCCTCCTAAAGTCCTATGGGTGCAGCCTAGTCGTGCCCGAACGCGAGGACTTGTGCGCCGGATGAGTCCTCCGGAGGCGCCGCTCACCCTGTTTCGTCCTCCATTTCGCAATTACCAATTTGACTCCGCTTTACGATGAGATGTTCACCTCGCCAGGCGCGCCGCGCGATCACTACAAGGCTTTGTTCCAGACTCTGCTGGAACTTCCTGCGGAACAATTGCGCAAAAGTCAGCAGGCGGCGGACTTCTCGTTTCTGCACCAGGGAATTACGTTCACGGTTTATGGAAATGACCAGGGCACAGAGCGAGTTTTCCCCAACGATCTGCTCCCGCGAATCATTCCGCACGACGAATGGCGAAGGATTGAAAACGGTCTCACGCAACGCATCGCCGCCCTGAATCTTTTTTTGGAGGACATTTATCACCAGGGAAGAATCCTAGCGGCAGGGATTGTTCCCCGCGAACTGGTTTATAGTTGCCGCCATTTCCGGCGCGAGATGCGGGGACTAACGGTTCCACGCGGGATTTACGTGAGCATTTGTGGGACCGATCTGGTGCGGCTGCCAGATGGAAGCTTTGCGGTGTTGGAAGACAATCTCCGGGTGCCCAGCGGTGTGTCCTACATGCTGGCGAATCGCAAGGTGCTGAAGAAAGTCTTCCCAACGCTGTTCCGCGACTATGGAGTATGCCCGGGTCGATCACTATGCGCAAGCTCTGCTGGCGACTCTGCGGGCACTGGGGCCGGAGAGTTCTTCGACGCGCCACGAACCAAAGGTAGTCCTTCTGACGCCGGGAGTTTTCAATTCGGCGTATTTCGAGCACACGTTTCTTGCTCAGCAGACGGGTATTGAACTAGTCGAGGGGCGCGACCTCCTGGTGCACGCAACGTTGTCTACATGCGGACGACGGCCGGTCTGCGCCGCGTGGACGTGATCTACCGGCGCGTGGACGATGATTTTCTGGATCCGCTCTGTTTCCGGCAGGATTCGAACTTGGGCGTGCCCGGCTTGTTTAACGCCTACAGCTTTCTATGTTACTAAACACATAGGAAGCTTAATGTCACAATCCGAACTATGTGGGGCGTTCTTGACGACTGTTCGCAAAAGGCCCGTGAACACTGGGGTGGAGCGACATACGAATTAACATAGTTCGAATGTTCGAATACAGGATTCGCGATTTGAAGGGAGTGAAACCAGCCAACCTGGTGATATGTTTGGAACTGTTGACCGTTGAAGTGCGGTGCAAGAACTTTCGGTCGCATCCTCCGAAGAGTTTGTTTCACTCGTAACGCAGCGCAACCATGGGATCGACAGACGCCGCCCGCCTCGCCGGAATGAGCACGGCCAGCAGTCCGGCGGCGAGCAGTCCCCCAGCCAAGCCAACAATCACTCCGGCATCTTTGACGACGTGAATGACGACCATGGATGCAACTAGTTTCTGCGCGGCCCAGGTCATGAGGACTCCCAGCGTCACACCACCCAGCAGCATCAGGCCCACGCGACGATAGATGGCGGCAAGCACGGCAAGGCGCGTTGACCCGAGCGCAAGGCGCACGCCGATGTCGTGCGTAGAAAGCTCCACCTCGTGACTAATGAGCCCGTACAGCCCTACGATCGCGAGCAACACGGCAAACGCAGCGAATGTGCCAAAGAGCCAGTTTTCCAGGCGCTCGAAGACCAACACGTCGGCCACAACGTCGCGCATCGTCAGCGGCTGCCGGAATGGAAGTGCGGGATCGAGTTCGTGGAAAGTCCGGCGCAAACCAGGGATAACCGCCTCCGGGTTCCCGCTCGTGCGCACCACGAGTTGCATTGTCGAAAGCATCGCCAGCGAGTCTTTGGCAGGGATCTGCGAGACTGGAAAGTCCATCTCGGCCATCGGCGGCTGGTAAATGTCTTGCTGAACGGAACGAACCACACCGACAATCGTTATCTTTGGTTGGTCGTCAATGTGCTGGCCGATAGGGTCTTCGTCTTTCGAAAAGAACTTCTTCACGAAGGTCTCGTTGACCACGACGGCCGGCGGCGATGTTGGCGTGTCGATCTTTTCGTCGAGCATTCGTCCACGCACGAGTGAGATACCCATGGCCTGAAAGTAGCCGGGGGTCAAAAAGCGAATTTCCGCGAGCCGTTCCTGGTTGGGAGGGTCCGGTGGATGACCCACAATATGAATGTCACTGTTCGTGCCCGAGCTCTGGATCGGCAGCATCTGAATCAATCCCGCTTCTTTGACGCCGGGGATCCCGCGGGCGCGGTCCAGCAACGGCTGGTAAAGATTGGCCACGACATTGCGGCCCTCGTAGCTCCCTTTGGACAGGTGAATCTCAACCGCGAGCAAGCCATCGGGATTGAAACCCAAGTCCGTGCCACGCAGCCCCGCCAGCGCGCGTAATAGCAGTCCCGAGACGACCACCAACAGCAGCGCCAGCGCTATTTGGGACACGATGAATGCCCCCCGCAGCCCGATGTTGACCGCGGCTTGCGCCGGCGCTGCCTCCAGTCTTGAGCGCGCGGGTCGGCGCAGTACCCGAGAGCCGCAGCGCTGGCGCCAATCCTGCCAGCAGGCTTGTAACCACGGCCAGCGCCAGCGCCACCAGCAGGGCCGCTCCGTTGACCTGCACGTTCGCGCCGCGCTCGAATGCGGAGACCAACAATTTCTGGATAAGATTCAGCAGGCCGTAAGCCAACAGCGTGCCGCCAACCGCGCCGGCGATGGCCAGGAGGAGCGTCTCTGTGAGCATCTGACGCACGATGCGCCAGCGGTCGGCGCCGACCGCCGAGCGCAGCGCCACTTCCTTCTCGCGCTTCACGCCCCGCGCCAAAAGAAGGCCCGCAACGTTCACGCAGCCAATCGCCAGCAAAGCGAGAACGGCGAATACCAGCACCTTCAGTGGTTGCTCTTGGTTTTCCACGATGTGGGTGGCAATTTCGTACAACTCCATCCTGCGGCCCTTTGTATCTGGATAAGCGCGCCCGAGGTCCCCGAGCACGCGGTCCATGCCGGCTTGCGCTTGCGCGCGGGAAACACCGGATTTCAACCGCGCCAAAGTTGGCATCCAATGGGCTCCGCGCAACTCTGCTAAGTCTTTCGAGATGTGCAAGGGCGTATAGATGGCGCTGCGCAGCCTGAACGGATACCGGAATCCCGCCGGCATCACACCGATAACCGTGTAAGGTCTTCCATCAAGCTTGATGGTCTGACCGATGGCGGAATTCTGTCTGCCGAAGGCTTGCTGCCACAGCTCATAGCTCAAGACAGCCACATCGTTCTTGCCGGGCTGGTCCTCCCCTGCGGTAAATGTGCGTCCCAGCAAAGGCTGCACCCGAAAGACATCGAAGAAGCTGTCGGTCGTGGATACACTCGGCAAAGCCACTGGGCCGGCTGGGCCCTCAAAGTTGGCGCTGCCAGCCGAATATCCCGCCAGCGCGGAAAATACTTGGTTCTCCCGCCGCCAATCGAGGTATTCCGGATAGGACGCGGGCTGCGTGTACCCCTGCTGGGAGTAGGGCTGCAAGAACAAGATCTTCTCTGGGTGGTCATACGGCAGCGGACGAATCAGCACGGCATCGATCACGCTGAACACCGCCGTCGTCACACCAACGGCCAACGCCAGCGTCACAATCGTCGTCGCGAAAAAACCAGGGGCCTTGCGTATCGCCCGAAGACCGTAGCGGATATCTTGAAGCAGACCCGTCATCACTCTCTCCTGTTCCTACTCATACCGTAACGCGATCATGGGATCGCGGCGAGCGGGGATGTAGCAAGCCAGCAGCGCCACGAAGATTAGCAGTTGCGCGACGGCCGACAGACCCTACCAAACCAGAAACACGCAGCAAGTCCCATACCACACTCTCAGCCTGTAACACATTGACGACAAAGGAAAAACGGGCCTCGGCAGCATTCCAACACAATGATCGCGTCCACTCGTGGACGCTGGTGCCCGAAATTGAACAATCAAACGAGCGGGGCGCACACTTTGCGCCCCGAGTTAGCGTCGTCAAGGTGTCAAAGCGATTCCAAGAACGCCAGCAATTGATCGCTCGCCCGGAATCGCCGGAACCGAGGCGCGTTCCAGCAGAGTCTGGAACAAAGCCTTGTAGTGATCGCGGGGCGTTGGTCGTTTCCATAAACCGTGAACGTAATTCCCTGGTGCAGAAATGAGAGGTCCGCCGCGTGCTGACTTTTGCGCAATTGTTCCGCAGGAAGGCAGTCGCATGTTTTCTTTCGGGCGGTACAGGAAGGGGCGCACCTGTTCCAAGGAGTGACGGATTCGACGATGTCGCACGGGGAGGGATGGCAGTATATCCAACTCGGGCGTTTGAGGCGCTGGTAGCGGGCCTCGGGTGGGTCGCATTTGATCCGACGAATAATTTAGTGGGAGCGGACCGGCACATTCGCGTGGCGATCGGCCGCGATTATGCCGACGTTCCTCCGACGCGGGGTGTCTATAAGGGCGAAGCCCAGAGCGAACTGAGCGTGGCCGTGATGGTCAGTCCCGCGGAAAGCAGCATGCCGGAAGCCCAGCCGCGGTTTGTCGTCCGATCGAGGCCGGTGCTGGTTCGGGCAGCAGCGCGGTCAGAGCAGGAGCAACAGCAACAACAGTAAGATCGATAGCGAAGGATATCCCCACCCCTTTGAAATCCGTAGACGCATGCAGTCGCATTAATGATATTGTTTCTTCACGACTGCGTCCTTCAAGGAAGTGTTCCGCCCATCAGCAGTGTCGCGTCGAGACTCGACGCAGCCGGCGCTCCTTCAGGTGGGAACACCCAGCTTTGGCAGAAGCCACTGCGTAAGCACCACGTAACCAACCAGGAATGCAATCAACCAAACCCACTGCGGCATGGCCTTAGTCCTCTCTAAATGCTCACACCCTAAGTTTACTCAAGAATGTCATCATGGGACACCAGTTGGTGAAGCCCGACCGCAACAGGTTCAAGTCGACGAAGGCGATGAAGAGACCAGTACGAGCTAACCCAGTGTCCATCGGCAGCATAAGCTCTAGTCGCTTTACATGGCGAGCTTCTTCGCGACCAATTCTTCGTAATCGGCCAGCACCTTCCGGCGAAGTTCGCCAGCCTTCTTGCGATCGGGACCCTGTGGGGCCGACGTCCGACATCCTTCGATAGTCGCTTTCAGGGTCGTCAGAAAGACCTTGCACGGGGCACAACCGTTGAGGTGCTTCTCCAGGTTCTCACATAGAGAATCATCCAGTTGCTCATCCAAATAGTCCGAGAGTTCGGCGAACATTGCTTTGCAGCGCGCAGGACCAGGCTGCTGGGTTTCCACAGGCCGCGGCGCGTCCGCTGCGGTAGCATTACTCCGACGCGGTTTCCATGTCTTCATCAGTTCCTTCCGCACGAACAGCCGCGCCCGGTGCAACCGAACGCGAACCGTTCCCGCGCGAAGCCCGGTAATCTCCGCAACTTCCTCGTCCGTCAACCCCTCCATGTCGCGTAGCACCAAAACAATCCGATACTGTGGAGGCAAGTGATGGATGGCTGCGCGCAGGCGCCCGGCCTCCTCACTTCGAATCGCAAACATTTCGGGGTTGATACCGCCGTCGGCGCCGAGTCCTTCGAGCTCTTTCCGGTCCGGCATCAGCTCTTCCAGGGAAAGTTCCTGGTTGGGAGCGAACTTGCTGCGCCGGCGGCTCATCAGGCACCGGTTCTTCGCAACCTTATAAAACCACACCAGAAGCGCCTTCGGACTGTCGAACTTGGGCAAGTAGGGAAGAGACTTGACCAGCACTTCCTGCATGGTGTCCTCAGCGTCTTCGCGCTGGCCGCAGACGCGCATGCTGAAGGAGAAAACAGTGCTTTGGAGCAGAGCCAACGCCTGATCCAAGGCTTGATTGTCGCCTCGCTGCAAAAGCACCACAGCCTGTTCAATTTCAGAACGCATTTGCCTAACTCTAGCACTTTCGTCGCCTGCCCTCTGGGATCGTGCTCCAGAGTGGTGTCACCAGCCCTCGAGTGCCGCGAGCTAGGCGGATCCGGCGAGACTGTAGAGCAAGACTACGAACACGATCACGGTGAACACGACGTACATGCCGTCGCGCTCTTCGGCAAACCCAAAGATCGAAAAAGCAACGCGGGCTACGGGAGTCGCGATCAGCAGCAAGAGTCCCAACTGGATAATCCCTCGACCCCGCAACGCCAATGTGCTGCGGAGGATCCCGCGAACGTTTCGAAGGTCCGCAGGTTCGCTACGGAATACCCCGAAGTCCACGGGCGAGTGACCATGCCGCAGGAGATAAATAAAGCCACCGACGGAGACGACAAAAGCAGACAGCAGTACGCCAGCCCGCAGTAGGTTGCCAAGAATATTTTCAATCCTTCGATCAGTCCAGCGGCGCGCTGAAAGCACTCAGATCCTCCCCGAAAACCCGTTATAGAGCATCTCAATTGCCAGAAGTACAATTACCAGGCTGAACACAAGGCGCAACCACTTGGTATGCGCTTTGACCAGAATGCGGGCGCCTAACAATGAGCCAGCAAGAACCCCCAGCATCACAGGCATGACAAGCCCGGGATCGATGTAGCCGCGGTTCAGATATACTCCTGCGCTGGCTGCGGCAGTAACGCCAATCATGAAGTTGCTGGTGGTGGTCGAAACCTTGAAGGGAATTTTCATCGCCTGGTCCATGGCAAGAACCTTCATGGCACCGGAGCCGATGCCAAGAAGCCCAGACAAGGCGCCGGCACCAAACATGAGGGCCCACCCAGTCGGTACATGCTGCACGTTATAGCTTCGAGCACCGTCTAGGTCAGGGAAGCTGCCGTTCAAGCGTAAGCGGGTTGCAAGCGGATCGGGAGGGACTGCGCGTTCGGCTTGCGATCGAGGTTTCCGGGAAAAATACGCCGAAAACAACAGCACCATTCCAAAGACAATTGCAATTGCATGCGTTGATACTCGTGCCGCCAGGTTTGCACCGAGAAGTGCACCCAGGGTCGTCGCAATCTCGAGGAACATGCCTATCCGGATATTCGAAAATCCCTCTTTCACGTAAGCTGCCGCTGCACCCGAAGAGGTCGCGATCACCGACACCAGGGAGGCGCCGATTGCATAACGGATGTCCACCTTAAAGAACAGGCTAAGCAGCGGTACGAGGACGACACCCCCGCCCAGCCCCGTCAAGGCTCCTACCAAGCCAGCGATCATCGAACAGCCGCAGACCAGCAGGCTAAACTCCAGGATGGTCATGAGCTCCTTTTACGGCCCAGAAAGATATAACACAAGGGCTCTGTAGCCTCCCGCTTTGCCATCTGCGCTATCGAACAAACGCGCATGCTTGACTTCGAGTAGCATCAGTTCAACCCGGCCGGTCAAACAGGTGGCAGTTTGGCTGCTCCATCGAAGTACTGGCGAGCGCGGAAAACCCGATCACATCCCCGGCCGCGTAGATGTGAGGCGCCGCGGCCTGAAAGTGCTCGTTGACTGTGGTTTCCCGCGCCCATCTGAGTGCAAACATCTGCTCGAATGTCCCATTCAACGCCGTTATACTGCCAAGGCAACGATCCCCAGAGTTACGTCGATTTGTCATGCATGAGCGCTAATGCTCCCAAGGCACTGTGAGCCGGCTCAAGGTTTTCGCAGCGATCCTCTGGGGAACGTGGGAGAGACTCGTGCGCGAGCTCACTCTGCTGTGGCGATACGCATCCGGAATCGCCCTTGCCTTTCTCGAACACTCGGGCCTTCGCAGCATGTTGGGCTTTGCGACGACTCATTAACAAATTACACGCCAAGCCTGCGAGAGCGGCCGTCGAGCAGAACAGGTAGAAGCGATAACGTTCCAGTCCCAGTTCCGCCAGCGACACCATTAGGAAAACAAGAAGCGACACTCGTTTCATATCGTTGCCTTCATCAATATCTATCTCTAGTTTTTGCGGCAGCAGAGGGTCCAAGACACGGTTCGCCCATACCGCTATTCAAGGCATAGTGAAAAGACGATGAATGGTGTCAGCAAAAAGGGGGTGGCCGGTTGTAGAGACTGTTGTCGAGAAGCAGGCGCGGAAGAGGCAGCCCCGGCGTGCCCGGATGCGGAGAGAATGTGGAGGAGGGAAGGGGCGCAAAGCGCGGGACCGGTGGCGCCCACGGGATCGTATCGCGATCCAGGTGCTGGCGCAGCGCCTGCGGAGAATTCGATTGTGCCGTTATACCATGCGAAACCCGGATGCGGATCGTACGCGTGACCAAGCTCGCCGTCAGCGCCGAAATAGTGAGGAGGATGAGTAAGAGATGAGTCGAATAAAGAGTCAGTCGCGCGTCCTTGCGTTTCGCCATCCTCACACCGTGACCCATCTAGCAGAATACCGCGCAATGATACCTGCATTTCTAAAGATGTACAGCCAGTCAATATGGTTTCCAATGAAATGCCCTGCCGGATCACGGTTTCCAAGGGAAGGCTCCTCAGCCTTCCTGCCAGTCGTTAAGAAGCCCCGGAACCCCGCGAATAACGGTTTTCCGCGAAAAATAGGGGTAGAAGCCAACCAAAACTCGCAGTATACTCATCCATGGTGGTGAATGGTGGGGTGCATGTCACTTAGTGAGGATACCCGTGGTGGCAGGCATGAAGCGATTTGGATCCAGGCGTTTCTTGCGTTTACAGCCCTGTTTGCCCTCCTAGTCGCTCGAAATGTCCCACCAGAATTCCCCAAGCTGCCATCTCTTCACTACTCTTCAGTCATTGCCGTTTCGAATCACGGTCAAAGACCACATTTTGATTCCGACGGTTCGCAGTGGAGCGCTCCAGTCAGCGTTTTTTTACCGTTTCCACCCGCCGCGGAATCTACCCATTTAGGCGTCACCCCTCAGCTTTTGTCCGCGTTACAGACCAAAGGGTTCCACTATAACCGCCCGCCTCCTGTCAGCTAATTCTTTTCCGGTTCGACCATCGGTAGCGCACTGCCTCTTTCAGTATTCAAGGTCGCGGTGCTGCGCAAGTCCGGATACTGGAGGCTGCTCGTGGTCCATTTTGCGACGGCGGGACATAAGACCAGCGAAAAAAGAGGGTCCAGCCCGAGGTATCTCCAGTGAACGCTACGGAGTCGGAGGTTCACATGGCTTACCAGGTGCGAACAAGAACAATTGCTGGCGCTGATCGTTCCGTGCACTGGGGTACGAGTCAAAGGGTGAAACTGGTGTCCGTCGGAGTGGGACTCGTCGCTCTTCTCGTGACGGAACTGATGCATTCCTTGCTTGTTCCGGATCTCGGGCGTCGTTGGGAACGGCTGCTCGCGGAAGGCGTATCGGCGGTCGTTGTTGCGCTCTTGACGGCAAGGCTGGTGCATGCGGCGAACCAACGGAGGGAGGCCGCACTGCTGCGCATGCAGGTGATTTCCGAGATGAATCATCACATCCGCAATGCTTTGGCGGCCATTTGCCTGACGGCAGAGTCCACCCAAAACCAACAATGCATTGGTGTGATCTCGGAGAGCGTAGACCGTATCGAATGGGCGCTCCGCGAGATATTGCTCCGAAGGAAACCGCTTCAGGAAAAGGATCGAGACGGGTTGCGCTATTTCCGATCGCCCAAAAAGGGACGGCAAGCATCAGGAGGCGCGAATGCAGTTCCACGATAGACGGCCGCGAAGACAATCAGCCTTTGTCCAGTTCGTTCAGAGTCCTTGTCAACAGGATTTCTCAAGCCGCAAAAGACCTGTGGCGAGAGACTGGCTGGCCGTCGCAAGCAGGGCCCGCTAGGTCAACTACCGCGAGCCAGGAGGATATAGAGGAAATGAGTGCCGTTAAAGTTCTTTGCGTTGAGAATCATGTCGAGTATCTGGATGCCCTGAAGTACATGCTGGAGACGGCTGGATACGAAGTTGTATCAGCGACGACTGGAACCCAGGGTCTTTCGATGCTCGCGACAGAACCCATCCAAGGCGTTCTTTTGGAATACGACTTGCCGGATGCCACGGGCTGTGCCGTGCGGGCCGAGATGAAGCGGATCAAGCCCGAAGTCCCCGTTCTTCTGTTCGTGGGGGTGGGGAGCCAGACTCCGTTTCTGCTTCGGTTTTTCGATTCTTATCTCCGCAACGCGGACAGACCCGAGTGGGCCTTCCACGAGTTTGATGCGTAGGCGGAACGAGCATGATACGGATCAAGGCGAGTCCGAATACGAGATTAATCACAGGACCTGCGCGCAACTTCAGCGGCGGCTCAACGTGAGGAGAACAACAATGGAGCTGAGCAACACCGAACAACTCAAACAAAGGCTTGAACTCCAGCTTCAGGAAGTGTTGGACTTCCTAAGCCGGGCAGAATACGAGACGCGATCGCTGGATGGGGATTCCGTAAAGGATAGCGCTGACCGATGCGTCACGAGTTTGTCGAAGGAGTCTCTCTTCGAACGCAGCAGCCAGCGAAGGACTATGTTGCGCCTGATCGAAGCGGCCCTTCGGCGAATCGCGGAAGGCTCATTCGGAGTGTGCGTCACCTGCGGCGAGGTTATCCGGGATCGAAGGTTGGACGCTTTGCCATGGACGCAGTTCTGCCTGCGGTGTCAGGAGGTGATCGAGGAGGAAGTTGGGGACCACTTGTCGATGCGAGTTCCCTCGTCCACCGCGGAAAATTGGAAACGAGTTGGATAAGTGCTTTTCCGATGCGTGCGCAGCGCCCGTCCGGAGGTTGGCCAGAAGCAAGGGCAGATTCTCATCAACGAGGGCGACTGTACTCCCGGCCGACCACGAGCTTGATGTAACGACCACGAGCTTGATGTAATGTTCCATACAATGCAGTTAGATCATCCTTGAAGGAGGCTGATGTGAGAAAGCTGATAGTTGTTGGGAGTATATGGTCGATTTTGACGTTATTCGCGCCTGTCTACGCCCAGCAAGTTGATGTTTCGTTTGGCGGAGGATCACTTTCCGCGCCCACCGCCGCCACCGCCAACAGTTTCTCGGGCGTAACCGAGAGCCTGAGCGGCGGAACCTATGTAGGTTTTGGCGGAGATGTTCTGGTCAAGAGAAACCTTGGCGTTGGAGCCGAAGTTTTTTGGAGGGCGGGCCAGGGTTCGTACAACGGTATACAACCTTACCGGCCAATTTTCTGGGACTTTAATGGCGTCTATGCTCCAAGGCTCAGCGAGCGCGTCGCGGCGGAGGTGGTGGCGGGAATCGGGGCGATAAGCACCCGTTTCTATCAAGGTGCTGTCAGCTGTGACATTTACGGGAATTGCTCCAACTATGTGAGTAGCACCCACTTCATGACAGATCTGGGCGGAGGCCTGAAGTTCTACCCATGGCGGAGCCTTTTTGTTCGGCCCGAGATGCGGCTTTACCTGATCAATAACAATGTGGAATTCGTTTCCGGCCGTGCCATCCGCTTCGGCGCATCGGTTGGCTATACCTTTGGCGGAACGAAGTAAGAAGTATCGACGGGCAGGAGGCGGACAGCGCACGGCTGCTTCGGAGGTGTTTCCAGGAAGAGAAATGCAGCCTTAATTGGATTGCTGATATCGTCCGCAGCATTGCTTGCACAGGATGCGATCCCCTCAGGGACGATCCTGCCCGTCCAGTTGAGTTCTTCGCTGAGATCAGACAAGGCGAAACCGGGCCAGTCCATCGGCGCGCGATTGATGCAGGACGTACCTTTGCCTGCTGGCGCCAGGATTCATGCTGGTGCCAAAGTCGTTGGTCACGTGGCCGCGGTAAAACGGGCGAACAACGGAACCGGCGCAGAAATCTCGGTTCGCTTCGACACCCTGACCTCTGGCGCGCAGCACATCCCCTCGTCACCAGTTTAAGGGCGTTGGCCACCATGATGGATGTGTCCGAAGCGCAGATACGGAGAGCGGGCCGGACCGCGGGACCTCGCAATACAACTGGACCACAGATCAGATAGGAGGCGAGGTTGACTATCGCGGCGGTGGCGCCATCGCTCATGGCTCTGACATCGTCGGCCATTCCGTGCCTGACGGCGTACTGGTTCGCCTCAGCTCCAAGCCCGGCACGAAATGCCGTGGCGAGGTTGATGGGAACGACCAGCCTCGAACGTTGTGGGTGTTCTCTTCCGATGCCTGTGGTCTCTACGACTTCCCCGACCTGATTCTGGAACACGCGGGCCGGACTTCTCCGGCTGGCGAGATCACACTGCGATCCAATAAAGGTAACCTCAATATACGAGCGGGCAGCGGGATGCTGCTGCGCGTGAATAGGCTGCCCCGTGAGTTCTGAACTGAAGCGCTTATATATCGTCTGGCGATAGGTCCTGCGAGCATCGTATGTCGCGCTAGAGCCATCTAATCGAGAAGAGCAGATTAGAAGGAGACGATATATGCGGCTGCCAAGGTTTGGAGCAATTGCAGGCTTCTTACTGGCCGCGATTCTAACCGCACCCGCGTGGGGGAGTGAGGCGAGTGCAAAATCAGCGGTACCAGGTACTCTGAATTACGTGGAAGGCCAAGCCTCGATCGGCGACGAGGCCCTCAACTCGAAGTCCATCGGCTCGGCGGAGTTGCAGCCGGGCCAATCGTTGACAACTGAAAAAGGTAAGGCCGAGGTTCTACTGAGCCCGGGTGTCTTTCTGCGAGTGGGAGACAACAGTTCCGTAAAGATGATCTCGTCCAGCCTGACGGACATCGAGATCGAAGTGGATCAAGGACACGCGATGATCGAAGTCGCCGAGATTCATCCGGAAAACAGCATTCGCGTCAACGAGGACGGCACTGCCACGCAACTGTTAAAGACGGGACTGTACGACTTTAACCGCAACCAGAGAGAGCTGCGCGTGTTTGACGGGAAGGCCTTTGTAGAGAACGGGCGTAAACATATCAACGTAAAGGGCGGCCGTGAAGTCACGCTGACCAGTAACGATCTAACGAAAGCAAGAAAATTTGACAAGAAGTCGTATGAGGAAGGCGATCTGTTCCGCTGGAGCAGTTTGCGGTCGGGTTACTTGGCAGAAGCCAACGTCGATGCGGCCGGCATGTACTCCGTGAACGGATCGGGCGGCCCGGGCTGGTGGGGAGCCGATTGGTATTGGGATCCCTGGTTTGACGCCTTCACTTTCATTCCGGGCGACGGGATTTTCTATAGCCCGTTCGGCTGGGGTTTCTATTCGCCCTGGTGGGTCTATCAGGCTCCGTTCTTCGGTTACGGTGGGTATGGCTACGGGGGATATGGGTACGGTGGGTATGGGTACGGCGGGGGGTATGGACACTTCTACCATCACTTCAGTGAAAACGCCCATAACTGGGGCCCCGGCTCTCACTATGTAGGAGGACGAAGTTATGCCCACGGCATCTATCACGGAGCGGGATCTACAGGAAGCGGTTTCCATTCCGGACCCGCGATGGCTGGATCCGGGCGCGGCTTCGGACGATCTGGAGGCGGCGGCTTCCACGGCGGCGGTGGTGGTTTCCACGGAGGTGGCGGCGGCTTCCACGGCGGCGGTGGTGGTTTTCACGGCGGCGGTGGTGGGGGTGGTTTTCATGGAGGTGGCGGTGGTGGTGGGGGCCATCGGTGAGGTTCTGCCAGGACCAATTGCAAGAAACGCGGTTGGGGAGATTCGCACGATTCGGTTCAGTCCATAGTTTGGGCCGACGACAAAGTCGAGCGAACTCTCTCCGCCGCGGCACAGACTCTTTATAGAGTAAGTTTAGGTTTTATGGCCGAAACAAGTTGCAACTGCTTCGTTAAATTCTCAAGGAGGAATGTAAACAATGAAACATCTCAAGTACCTCGCACTTCTATCAACCTTCACCCTGCTATCTTCGCTATGCGCGTTGGCGGGGGATTACACTAAACGTTCGATTGACCTTTATGACGCCGTGCAAGTCGGCAATACCCAGTTGCGAGCCGGCAACTACAAGGTGGAATGGCAGGGAGACGGTCCGGCGGTACAAGTCAACTTTCTGCGGAATGGCAAGAACGTGGCTACAGCGCCAGCCACGCTGCAGATGAACGACAAGGATGTGAACCAGGATGACGTCGTAATCGACAAAATAAGCGCTAATACGAAAGCGCTTAAGGAGATCGATTTCAGTCATCAGAAAGAGGCTTTAGTCTTTGCGCAGAGCGCGAGATGACAGCTTCTTTGCAACCTCCATGGTCGGGATCTCCGCGAGAGTGCTGCGTAGATGTGGCCGCCACGCTAACGGTGTTTTGCGCGTAGCGCGTCCAGTCGCTGCTGGGCTTCCACCATGCCGGGAGCCAGTTGCACTGCCACGCTGTAAGCGCTAGTGGCGGCCTCGATTTGTCCCTGGTCTTCCAGGGCCCGGCCAAGCCAGAAATCTGCCTGGGCCAGCGGGGTGATCTGGGTGGCGCGGTACAAGTCAGCCACTGCCGCTTCCAGATTCCCCTGACGATACTCCGCGATCCCACGCCCCAGCAGGCTGTTCTGCTTGTCAGGATTGATCCGAAGGGCGGCGGTGAAATGTTCGATTGCCGCCTTCGGATCATTCCGGTCCAACAGCAGGAAGCCGAGATTGCTGTGGGATTGAGCCGTTTCGTTTGCGTCGGAGCTGTAGTTGAGCGCCAGTTCATACTCGCGCCGGGCTGCGTCCGGATGATTCAGCCGTTGCTGCAATATGCCGAGATTGTAGTGCGCCGTCGAAAGCTGCGGCACATACTCCGCGGCGGCCTCGAAGTGCGGCATAGCGAGTTCGGGCCGTCCCATCACCATCAACGCGGTGCCGAGGTTGACCTCGGCAATGCCGTTGCGGCTGGTGGCCGCGAGCGCGTGCGAGAACAACGTGTAACTGTTGTGCCAGTAATTGATTTGCAGAACCGTTGTGCATGCGTAAGCGACCAGCACAGCCGCCGCAATTGCCAACTGGGAGAAGGTAGACAGCTTTAGATGCGCGAGGAGTTCACTGCAACCCCAGACGGCGATGATGAAAAGGCCCACGAAGGGCAGATAGGCATACCGATCCGCCATCGCTTGCCGTCCCACTTGCACGATGCCAACCATTGGAATCATCGCCACGAGATACCATAGCCATCCCATGAGTAAATAGCGCCGACGCTCGCGGTAAAACCAGGTTGCCGATGTGATCGCGATGAGCAGGAGGGCCGCGGCGAATACTTTCCACACGGCCAGCGAGCCTTCGGGATGGGGGTAAAACACTGCCAGGCGCGCCGGCCATATGCCCTTACCGATATAAGCCACGTAGGAATAGATCGCGTTTTCAATGCGTAGTCCCAGCGGCAGTAACTCCGTGTTGCCAAGTGCGCCGGCGCTGTGCTGCGCGTAGAGCGTGATCCACGAACTGGCGGCCGACATGGCGAGTAATGGAATCTTTTCCGCCGCGAGGTGAAAGAACGTCGGGTGCTCCGAAGAGGTCTCCGCTGCAGAAGCGACTCGCTGCAACGGCCAGTAATCCCACAACAGAAACAGGATGGGCAGGGTCACTACCATCGGTTTGGCCGCAAGTCCCAGCGCGGAGAGTACGACCAACACTGCGTAGCGGGTCCCGGTTCGCTTGCTTGCATACCATCCGTATGCGGCCAGAGCCAGCAGAAGGAACAGCATCGAGAGCAGCGATTTCCGTTCTGCCACCCAAGCGACGCACTCCACATTCAAGGGATGAACGGCAAAGAGCGCCGCGACCATCGCGCTGCGGAACAGGTATCCGGTAGCACGCCGCAGCACGAAGAACAAGAGGAGGACGTTGAGAGCGTGGAGCAGGATGCTCACAAGGTGATGGCCTCGAGGATTGGTGCCGAAAAATTGCACGTCGGCCATGTGGGAAATCCAGGTCACCGGATGCCAGTTCGCCTCGACGGTAGCCGTGAATGCCCACGCAATATTGTTCCAGGAGAGCCCTCGAAGAACGCGCGTGTTGGCCGTTACGTAAGCAGGGTCGTCGTAGTTGACGAAGGCGCTATTCAGCGCGGGATAGTACAGTACCAGCGTTCCCAGGAACAGGATTAAGGAAAAGACAACGGGCGAGCGCAACAGGCCGGAAGTGGGTGGATTGTCAGCGTTAACCGGTTTCGATTGTGGCACCGTGCTCGATTGTAGGTTACATCAAGACTTGAGGAAATGGCGGAGAGGGTGGGATTTGAACCCACGATACCCGTTAAGGTATGTCCGCTTTCGAGGCGGATCGTTTCAACCACTCACGCACCTCTCCGGAAAGCAGCTATCGGCGGTCAGCCGTCAGCAAAAACAGATTCCTCGCTGCGCTCGGAATGACAGGCGCTTTGTGAGGGTTCGGCTGATGATCGGCCAACGACTGACGAACAACAACTAACGACGAGTTCTAAAGAACGTCTGCAGCACTTCCGCGCTGCGGCCAGCCAGCACTCCGCTGCGAACCTCGATCTTGTGGTTCAGTTGCGGATGATTCAGGACTTGCATTACCGAATGCACCGCACCAGTTTTGGGATCGTCCGCGCCATATATCAGGCGCCGGATGCGGGCATGCACCATCGCGCCAGCGCACATGGCGCACGGTTCAATTGTAACAAACAGTTCGCAGTCTTCCAGGCGGTGGTTACCAACGGTTGCACCGGCTTCGCGCAGAGCCATTATTTCGGCGTGGGCCGTGGGGTCGGAGCTTGTGATGTTGCGGTTCCATCCGCGCCCCACAATCCGTCCGTCGCATACGACGACCGCCCCCACGGGGACTTCTCCGGCTTCGAGAGCGCGCTGGGCGCAGCGCAGGGCTTCTTCCATCCACAATTCTTCGGGGGTGATCTTGGGTGTTAGGCCTTGGGTTTTGGGCCGGTCGCCTGCGGCGGTTTCTTGTGAGGGCACTTGGGGGACGCTCCGCTCCGCATTCTAACGGGTTTGGTACAGGAATGCAGAACTCGACGGGCAGATTCGACGGGAAAACTTACGGGCAAGCGCCCGATCTTCCGGTCGGAATTAAATCATGCTCAGCACCGTTCGTACGGCTTCCGGTACCACCGCGTGAACCACCGCCGGGATCACGATTCGAGCCACCGGGTAGGCAAGCACGACGGTAGGCACGACGAGGAGAAGCCAGGTTCTCATCGGCAGATTTGTGAAATAGGCCTTCATACATCCTCTTCTACTGAATACGGAGGGATTGGGAGAAAAGTTCCCGGGTCCACCTCTCGCTCGCAGGGCACGGTCTCTTCAAGGATTAAGACCATGCTGTGACGTTAGACGTTTGGGAATAAAAACGGTCAGAGGCCGATTTTCAGAGAGTCGGACGTGCCCCCCGGTTTTGCGCTTCGCCGGATAATGGTAAGCTAGCAGGATCATGGGTATGCCGAGTTTGCTCCGCAAAGTGTTCCTCGTCGACCTGCTGCGGGGTCTGAAGATCACCTTCCGCTACCAGGATCCCAAGGAAATCTACACCGAGCAGTATCCCCTGGAGCGGCCGCAGGTGGCGGAGCGCTACCGAGGGGCGCCGCGGCTGAACGTCAACCCGGACACCGACGAGACCATGTGCATTGCTTGCGACCTGTGCGCGCTGGCGTGTCCGGAGCATTTGATTGTGGTCTCAAGCGAGCGCAACGAAAAAACTCGCCGCAAAGAACTCACCAACTTCACCTACGATTTGAGCCGCTGCATGTTCTGCGGACTGTGCGAAGATGCGTGTCCCACCGATGCCTTGGAACTGACGCAGGATTTCGAACTGGCCAGCTACACCCGCGACGGAGCCATCTGGGACCGCGAGACGCTGGAAAAGGGTCCGCAGCCCACGTTGTATAAGAAGTAGCTGTCAGCCCTGGCGCCACGTCTTAAACTCTGTCATCCCGGGCGGAGCATGAGCGTCCGAAGGACGGTCATGCGGAGTCGAGGGACCTGCTTTTGCTTGTGTGGGTCCGGGTCTCTGACCCGGACAGGCCGAGCACCGCTCGGCTCGCTTTCTCGTGGGGCGCGGAACCCCCGCCCGCGACAGCGAGGTTTGCATTGCGGGCACATACGGTCAACGTCGCACCACGTTCGACCCTCGCCCCGATGTACACTGAGTCGCCAGCGATGTCCCTTGCTCTCAAGCCGACGCACGCCACCGTCAAGGCGTACTACGAAACGCTGCACCAGTTCGGCCAGCTCTACATCGACCACGAAGGAGCCGTACGCAGCGCATTTCAAACTCTACTCGCAAAATGCGGACAACGCGCCACCCCCAAGCTCACTCTCGTCCCCGAGTACCGCATCAAGCGCACAAAGTCCTCCGTCATCGTCGATGGCGCGCTCGTCGATCTCTACCACCTGCCCCACGGCTACTGGGAAGCCAAGGACGAAAAAGACGACCTGCTGAAAGAAGTCCAGCGCAAGCTCGACAAGGGCTATCCCTCCGACAACACCATCTTCCAGGCGCCGGAACGCGCCATCCTCTATCAGGCCGGCACCCGCGTCTTCGACGAAAACATCTCCCGCCCCGAAGCGCTGGTCTCCGTCGTCAATCAGTTCTTCACCTACAAGGCGCCCCAAATTGACGAATGGCTAAAGGCGGTAGACGAATTCTCCGAGCGCGTCCCAGAACTTTCCCAGGCAGTCGAGAACTTAATCAAGGAAGAACGGCGGAAGAACCCTTCGTTCCTTCGAGTCTTCGAAGATTTCTACGCACTCTGCCGCCAGGCCATCAACCCCAACCTCTCGGAAGAAGCCGTCGAGCGCATGTTGGTTCAGCACCTCCTCACCGAGCGCATCTTCCGAAAGATTTTCAACAATCCCGACTTCTCCCACCGTAACGTCGTCGCCGCCGAAATCGAGAAAGTCATCGCCGAACTCACCAAACGCTCCCTGAACCGCGACGAATTCCTGAAGCGCCTTGAGCCCTTCTACCACGCCATTGAGCGCAACGCCGAAAACGCCACCGACTACTCCGAAAAGCAAGACTTCCTCAATACCGTCTACATGCGCTTCTTCCAGGGATTCTCCCCCAAAGAAGCCGACACCCACGGCATCGTCTATACCCCGCAGCCCATCGTTAATTTCATGGTGCGCAGCGTCGAAGAAATCCTGAAAAAGGAATTCGGCCGCTCGCTCAGCGACAAAGGTGTCCACATCCTCGATCCCTTCGTCGGTACCGGCAACTTCATCACTCGCATCATGCAGGAAATCAAAACCACCGACCTGCCCTACAAATACGAAAACGAGCTGCACTGCAACGAAGTCATGCTGCTGCCGTATTACATCGCCAGCATGAACATCGAGCACGCGTACTTCGACCGAATAGATGAGTACAAAGCGTTCCCCGGTATCTGTTTGGTAGACACGTTTGACATGCGTGCCCAAAGCACGTTCTTCACGAAAGCCAATACCGCGCGAATCGAAACCCAGCGCGCACAACCGATTTTCGTAGTAATCGGAAACCCGCCATACAACGCTTGGCAAGTGGATGAAAACGACAACAACAAGAACCGCAAGTATGACGATCTCGACGACAGAGTTTCTGAAACCTACGCCAAATCCTCTAGAGCTACAAATAAAAGCGCGTTGTCCGATCCGTACGTAAAGGCCATCCGCTGGGCGTCGGATCGTATAAAGGAAGAAGGCATAGTTGCGCTCGTGACCAACAGTGGCTTTGTTGACGGCTTTGCGACCGATGGGATGAGGACGCACCTCGCCCGAGACTTCGACGAGATTTACATTCTTGATCTTGGCGGCAACGTCCGCAAGAACCCGAAGCTCTCAGGAACGACGCATAATGTTTTCGGCATTCAGGTCGGCGTATCCGTCAATATCTTCGTGAGGCGCAACGTCCTGAAAGAAAAGCGTCGCTGCCGAATCTTCTACTCTAGATCGGAAGAGTTTTGGACGCGCTGGAAGAAGTACGCGTGGCTAGATGAAGTTGCCGAACGTGCGCACGTGAGCTGGCACGCAATTACGCCGGACCGTGACGGTAATTGGCTTACCGATGGCTCACAGGCTGGCTTCGCGTCCCTGATCCCTCTCTGTCCGGACGATGGTGCCGAAGGATCCGTTTTCCAGGTGTTCTCTAATGGCCTTAAAACGAATCGAGACGTCTGGGCGTATAACTTCGACCGCGACGTGCTGGCTACTGCGGTTTCTCGTTCCATCCAATTCTACAACTCGGAACTGGACCGCTGGGAGCGAGTAGCCGATGAGAAGCTCAATGTCGACGACTTCGTCCAGTACGATGACACCCGCGTCTCATGGAGCCGCGACCTCAAGGCCGACCTGAAGCGTGGTCGGGCTGCCGAGTTCTCGGATGCAAAGATACGCCCGGCTCTTTACAGGCCATTCACCAGACGTTTTGCTTTTTTAGACCGCCTGCTGAACGAGGAGATATACGGGATCCCCTCCCTATTCCCTTTGCCCCCCTCGCAGAACCAGCTGCTCGCACTGACTGATGTCGCCTCTCGATCCCCGTTCGGCGTCATGGCTGCGGATAAGATCCCAGACATTCACCTATGCGCGAGCACTGACACTTTCCAATGCTTCCCCTTCTACACCTACGCCGAAGACGGCACCCACCGCCGTGAGAACATCACCGACTGGGCGCTCGAACAATTCCGCTCCCACTACGCCGACCCGTCCATCACCAAGTGGGACATCTTCCATTACATCTACGCCGTCCTGCACCACCCCGACTACCGCCAGCGCTACGCCTCCAACCTCCGCCGCGAACTCCCTCGCATCCCCTTCGCAAGCGCCACGGGGGCTGAAGCCCATAAGGATGGAACGCCAGACGCCGGACTGAAGCCCGGCTCTTCCACCGGCCTCACGACGGCCGGCAGCACCGTGGAAGAGCGGCGCTTCAGCGCCGCGTCAAGCGACAAGAAGAAAAACAACTCCACTCTGCCGAAGGCCGTTGCCGGAGAGCGAAGCTCGCAGGCAACTATAAAGAACGCCGACCTCGAAATCTTCCGCGCCTTCGTGAAAGCTGGCCAGCGCCTCGCCGAAATCCACGTCCACTACGAACAGCAACCCGAATACCCGCTCACAAAAGTAGAAAAAGCCGGAGAAAAACTCGACTACCGCGTTACCAAAATGAAGCTGAGCAAAGACAAAACATCGCTCATCTACAACCAATTCCTCACCGTGAGCGGCATCCCGCCCGAAACCTACGAATACCGTCTCGGCAACCGCTCCGCCCTCGAATGGGTCATCGATCAATATCAGGTCTCAACCGACAAACGCAGCGGCATCACCAACGACCCTAACCGCGAAGACGACCCGCAATACATCCTCCGCCTCATCGGCCAAGTCATCACCGTCAGCCTCGAAACCGTAAGGATCGTCGAGTCACTCCCGCCCCTCGGTTTGCCTGAGTAGCCTTTCCCAAAACGGGAACGCCCTTCATTTTTCCCCCTTCGTGGTCTTGACTTCCCACCTCCTTCTAGCTAATCCTACAGTCTTGACATTAGCTCCTTGACAACCAAACAGAGTCCTAACTCCTTACGGCTCAAGATTTTGCCCGCAAGTTGTTGATGCCCTATGATTACTTCACGATTTCTCGCTAAATCCATGATTCCAATAGACAGGGGGGAGGGGGGGTACCCCAACGATAACCAGAAAGTAAATAGCCTCCCAGAGTGGAAATCCGGTGGAGAGAACAGCAGATTCCTCGCTCGCCTCGCCTCGCAAAGCTCGGCTTCGGACTTCGCTCGGAATGAGACTCAGGTCTTAGCTGATGGCTAAGAGCTGATAGCTGATAGCTGAGAGCTGATAGCTGACAAGCTATCCCGACGGCTGCTGTTGCGTCATACAGTGCATTGCGCCCAGACCCCAGATGAAGTCTCCGGAATAGATGGGCACGATCTCACGCGTGCGAAAGAGTTGTGCCAGCGTGTTGAGCGCGATGCGGTCGTTGGGGCGATTGAAGACGGGTGCAAGCACGACTCCGTTGGCAATGTAAAAGTTGGCATAGCTTGCTGGAAGGCGGCGGCCTTCGAAGACCACCGGCTGTGGCATGGGCAGTTCGACGACGGTGAGTTGTTTGCCGTTCTGGTCGCGGGCGGCTTGCAGGCGCCGCAGGTTGGCACGCAGGGGAGCATGGTTTACGTCTCTGGAATCGGGCTCGACCATGGTGACGACGGTATCCCGCGAGACGAAGCGCGTGAGGTCGTCGACGTGGCCGTGAGTGTCGTCGCCGAAAATGCCGCGCCCCAGCCAGATGGTGTGCGGCGCGCCCAGGTAGTCGGCAAACGCCTTTTCATAGTGGACGCGCGCCATGTGAGGATTGCGCTCCTGTATTTTGCTGAGGAGACATTCTTCTGTCGCGAGAATTGTTCCGGCGCCGTTGACATCGATTGAGCCGCCTTCGAGGACCATGCGAGCGCCCATTGACAGTGGTCGAATCGCCTTGGCATGGGCGGACTTCGTCATCAGGCCGCCGATTTTTTCATCGTGACGCCAGTTGGAATACTTGGCCCAGGCGTTAAAGCGGAACTTGAGCGCAAGAGCCGCCGAGCTTCGCTCGGCCAGTCCGGATCGAAGACCCACATGATCTTTCTGCGCAACGTAATCCTTCTGACCCCCACGGTCATTCTGATTTTTCGCGAGGAAGATGCAGCCGGAATCCCGCAGCCAAACGCGGTCGGTGGGCCAGTAGTGGAAGTGGACGTTGGCGGAAAGAGCGTTGGCTCGCCTCAGAACATCGCGAGCTTGCCGGCCAGCATAGGCATTCTTGACGATTAGCTCAACGCGCTCGTGTTTAGCCAAGTTGCGGATGATTTCGGCGTACACCCACGGAATCGGCTCAAACTTTCCGGGCCAGTCTTCCTGGTAATGGGGCCAAGCGAGCCAAGTGGCGGCGTGAGGTTCCCACTCGGCGGGCATGCGATAGCCGAGGGCGGCGGGTCTGGACTCTTCGACACTTAAAGTGTTACTTGAATGTTTGAGCGGTATTTTGGCCACAGGGAGATCTTCCTAATCCAGCAAGCGGTTGGTGATGGGAGCGTAGCTATCGATGCGGCGGTCTCGCAGGAAAGGCCAGTTGCGCCGGATGTCTTCCAGCGCCTTCAGGTCAACATCGCCGACCAGGATTTCCTCGCGGTCGTGCGAAGCTTCCGCCAGCACGCGACCGAAGGGATCGCAGAAGAAAGATGCGCCCCAGAACTCGAGTCCCGGGCCGGGAGCTGATTTGCCGCGAACGTTGCCGGTTTCGAACCCGACGCGATTCACCGCGGCGACATAAACGCCGTTGGCAATAGCGTGAGCCCGCTGGATAGTGCGCCAGGCGTCGTGTTGGGCCACGCCGAACTCGGCTTTCTCCGCGGGGTGCCAGCCGATCGCCGTTGGATAGAACAGCACGTGTGCGCCCTGCAACGCCGTCAAGCGCGCGCCCTCGGGATACCACTGGTCCCAGCAAACGAGGGTACCGAGGCGTCCCACACTCGTGTCGAGAGCGCGGAATCCAAGATCGCCGGGAGTGAAGTAAAACTTTTCGTAGTAGAGCGGATCATCGGGGATGTGCATCTTGCGGTAGAGGCCGCGCAGGGAGCCGTCGCTGTCGAAGATGGCCGCCGTGTTGTGGTAGACGCCGGCGGCGCGTTTTTCAAACAGCGATGCGATGAGGACGACGCCGTTCCTGCGTGCAGCGGCAGACAGTTTTTCAGTAGTCGGACCGGGAATCGGTTCGGCCAAGTCGAATAGCGAATGATCTTCGCGCTGGCAGAAATACTGGGTCTGGAAGAGTTCGGGCAGGCATACGACCTGCGCACCGCGACCGGCCGCGTCTGCGGTGCGGCTAAGGGCCTTCTCCAGATTCTGTTCCGGCTCCGGGCCGCAGGACATCTGCACCAGGGCCACGCGAAATTTTTCAGGCGGCAAGCGTTCCGACCTCCGGGAACAATATAGCAGGACCGCTGTCAGCGATCAGCCGTCAGCATTTCCTCTGTGTTCCTCCGTGTCCTCTGTGGTTGCAAGAAAATTCTGAACCACAGAGGGCACAGGGTTTCACAGAGGAAGACTTAGCGCCGATCCGCCTTTTGGTGAGTTGCAAAGGCGCGGGCTAGGCGGGGATTACCTGCGACGGATTTTTCGAGACGCTGGATGATTTCCGATGAGGGCATCGAGCGCACGACGGCTTCGATCGCCTGCTCAGCGTCAAGCGATTCTGTGCGGACCAGCTCCAACAGGGACTCCAGAGCCGCGTCCTGACGTGTCAGGGCGATTGCCGAGAGCAGTGCGGATCGCCACCACGGATCGCTCGCCTTTGGATCCTGCGCCTTGGTTAAACATTCCCGCAAGGCGGCGAAACCCTCGGGAGAGTGCGTTCCGGCAAGCGCCAGTGCAGCTTCGGCGGCATCGTCGTCGGCCGAGGCGAGGAATTGTGCGATCCACGGAATGGCCCGGACGCCCTCGAGGCGCAAGATTCCGCTGTAGCACGCGCCCAGCACCTCCGGTTCGTCGGCACCCAGAGTCGCTCTCAGTCGCAGCAGCAGGGAAGCGGACGGCGATCCAACCTGCTCGATCGCGTGCGCGGCCTCTACCCGAACTGCCTTGTCTTTATCGCCCAACAGCTCAAGAAGATGCGCCAATAGATCTGTTTCACTGAGACTGCGACACTGCACGAGCGCCAGCCCGCAAGTGGCCCGCAGCGTTCCGGCGGTGTCGGACTGGCCTCCCCAGACCGGTTCCATCTGGATGTGCCGCATCCCGCGAAGAAAAACTTCTGCCTCCTGGTACTCGAACGCAGCCAACGCACGGCTAAGTGCGTTCTTGGCCCAGCATTGCGGATCAGTCTTCACAGGATTCTCGAAGAAGCGGTCGAAAGCGTTCAGCAGTTCCGGCATCAACTGCGCCATACGGAATTCACGCACTAGATCGGCCGCTTTCCCCACAATGAAGTTGTTGCGGTGCGCCAGGGCCTTGCGTAACGCGTCGATGCGAGCTTCTTCCGGCAGCGGGCGAAGCGCTTCGAGGGCGGCGACTTGCTCTTCGAATCTGCGCTTGCCAGCCATGCTTGGCAGTGTAGCCGAGGAATCACAGGTGGTACGCTACGCGGTGACTCAGTTTGCCTGTCCTGCGCGTCAAGCCCGTCGAGCTTCGCTCGACCGGACAGCCGCGAGCCTGCCCTGAGCTTGCCGAAGGGGCGGCTGTCCCCACATGGCGGTTTCCGCGACCTTAGCGCCCCGGTACGCCAGAGCGCGTGGCATCCGGTCTTGCGGTTGCTGTAGAGTAGTTGGTCGGGAAGATTGTATTCATCTTGGGAGGCTCGCGTTGAAACACGGCAATCACGACAATTCGAAGGAGCATTTGGGTCCGGGGCCGGGACACGGATCCGGTGGTGAGGGGAAAGATCGTCATCTGCACAATCCCATCGAAGACCGCTTGATTCCGCTGGAGCCGCTCGATCTGGGTAAAGTGAGGTCGATTGACGATTTGGTGCGCGCGATGGCCAAGACCGCCTTTACGGGACGGCAGCTGGGCGAGGCCGCCGACGTGCTCGAAGCCATGGCGCTCGACGAAGACGCTTTCATCGTGATGACCCTGGCTGGGGCGATGACTGTCGCCAAGCAGGGACTGATCGTCACTGAGTTGATCGATAGAGGCATCGTGAACGCGATTGTCTCGACCGGCGCGCTCATGGCTCACGGATTGGTCGAGGCGACGGGCCGGGCTCATTTTCGCGCTAATCCCGAAGTCTCCGACGAGGAACTTTACGATCAGGGCTATAACCGGGTCTACGACACGCTCGAGCCCGAGCAGAATCTGGACGACGTCGAGGAAGTCATGGCGGCCGTGCTCGAGGCTTGGGACCACAACGAAGTCATGTGCTCCTACAAGCTCAATCACGCCATTGGCGCGTATCTGGCGAAGCGCAATCAAGGCCAGAGGGGCATTCTGAAGTCCGCGTACGAACAGGGCGTGCCGGTGTTTGTGCCGGCGTTCAGCGACTCCGAACTGGGTCTCGACACCGCTCTGAACAACCGGCTGAGAGAGTCCACGGGAAGGCACAAGATACGCTTCGATCCTTTCGAGGATCTGGAACATTTTGCGGCGACCCTGCTGCGGCAGAAGAAGCTGGGAATTTTCACCATTGGCGGCGGCGTGCCGCGCAACTGGTCACAGCAGTTTGGGCCCTTCATCGAACTCAGGCACCGGCGGTTGGGAGAGAACGTGCCTTTGAAGCGCTATCACTACGGTCTCAGGATTTGTCCGGAACCGGTGCACTGGGGTGGTCTATCCGGCAGTCCGTATAGTGAGGCGATTTCCTGGGGAAAGTTCGTGCCTCCGTCTGAAGGCGGAAAGTTTGGCGAGGTCTTCGTGGACGCGACCGTGGGGCTGCCGATCATCGTGGCCGCCGTGATCGAGCGGTTGGACAAGGCTAAGAAAGGCAATGCGCGGAAGGGGGCTAAAGTAGCTTCCCGGAAGTAAAGGCCCAACGCGGATCGGGGATGACGGGGTTCGGGGACTAATCAGGCGCGAGTTTCGCAGGCGTTCGAATCTTCGGCAGCAAAATCCGAAGCGTCGTTCTCCTGGGAGTCATGACTGCCCGTCCGGAGCCGACGATAAAGCGGCGCAAGGATACTGTTTCCAAGGACTTCCGACTCTGCCTGAAACCAATCCTGCAGAGCTTGCCCATCCTCTTGGCCACGGGTTTCGTAGAGTTGCTTGGCGCGGGACCGCACCTTTCGCTCCACCAACCGGACCATCAGGGCCTGTTGCTTCTTTCTACGTGTTTCGATGTCCACCGCTACTCCTTGATCTGTGTCTTTTCTACCACTTCAATAATAACCCATTCCTGTTAACGGAGTGTTACATCCGGCAGGGGTCGTGATTACCAAAGTTACTCCTTTAGATGCCTAGGATACCCAGCTGGATTCGAATCAAGCCTATTTATTTCAGTGACTTAGTCGCGGATTTAATGAAAGTGAGGCTCGTGTCCGTCGCGGGTCTAAGGAGAGTGTCCGCCGCAGGGGAGTAGAGGGCGGCGCAGTATGCCGTGAATCGCGGGACGCCCCCGCTCGTTAGTCAAAGATCAGTACGGCCGAGGCGATCACCGTGGTCCACAGGCCACGCTTGTCGCCCACGGCAGACTGAGTGACGTTCGCAGTTCGCACGATCTTGTTCGATAGGCGATAAATCTGCTTCTTCTCGTCCCAGGAGCGGTCGGGATCGAATTCCACGTTGAGGGTAGTGGCGAGCATCTCGGCGGCGAGTTCTTCCGCGTATTCCCCGGCGGCGTCTTCGGTTTCGCCAAAGGAGTGGTGCTCGCTCAGATAGCCGTAGGTGTTGCGGTCGGCGGGAATGGCGACGCCGATCGACGAAGCCAACAGACGATGGGGCTCTCGAGTGGAGTTTTCGGCGACCACCGCGAAGACGACTTCTCCGGGATGAAGGTATTTCACCCCCTCCTTGCGGGCGAGCAGCTTGCAGTTGGGCGGAAAGATCGACGAAACTCGAACCAAATTCTGGGCAGCAATACCGGCGTCACGCAACGCCAATTCGAACGAAGTTAGCCGCTCGCGGTGTTTCCCCACTCCCTTGGTAAAGAAAATCCGCTTCGGAACCATGTCTTTGCCCAAATCGGTGATCCTCCGGAAAGAAAATTTCGTGTTAAGAATGCACAATCTAACACAATGCTTTGTAAAGGAAATATGAATTTCGGTGGGAAGGCAAAAAAAAAGCGGGAATGCGTCGGAGACGCCTCCCGCTGGATGTCGAGATGTCGAAAAAGGAGGCTTAGGGTGCGGCTGTGACACCGGTGACAGTGATGGTGTTGTCCTTCTCTGTTCCCGTAACCGTGACTTTGGCGCCGGCGCGTTTGTCGAGAGTCGCCAAGGCTGCTTTGTCGCTGGTGTCGAGAAGGTAGACCTTGTCGCCCATTACGAGAGCGTACTTCGATCCTTTGCTGACGCAGGCGCGGGTGCAGGCGGCATCGTCGCCTGGCATTGCGTGCTTGGCGCCGCACATGGAGTCGCTAACAGTCCCGGTGAAGGTTTTTGCCTTAGCCGCGAAGGCGGAGGAAGCGACCAGGCCTGAAATCACAATCAGGTTCAACAGAAGGAATCCCACTTTCCGAACTCGTGCATTCATCACAGATTCTCCTTGTGGGCTGGCACCCGAGCAATGCTGGCGTCACAGCCTCTAGCCTAAAGGATGATCCAACGAACGAGAAGTTACAACTCATTATCACGCGGAGCAATAAAAATGCGGGGAGCGCAGACGCGCATCCCCGCGCACTGCCCGGATTTTGAAGGGGGGAGGGCCCGGGCAAAGCCTTTGCGTCAAATCTTCCGCTGCGATTCGCGAAACCGCTGCACCAAGTTTGCTTCGAAAAACAGAGGCTTAGACTAACCGACAAAAGGCGCCCTCCACAAAATCCTGTGAAATTGTTCCAAAAACCGAACAAGCTTCTCGACCAGGTCCCCGGCCCGTTCGAAAAGCCCTATTTCGGCGCCTTCACCGAGTAGATCAGATCAACGTCAACGGTCTTGTCGCGGACGTTGGCAGTCACGTGCGACGCCACATCCCAGTCCAACGCCGGCGGCAGAAGTTTATGGGCTGCGGGCAGATATTCACTGAGGTAGGTTGAGTCGTAAACGTCCCCCGGGCGGATTTTCCAGGCGTTGCGAAGTTTCGCCGTCAGGCTGTTGTCGAGGCCGCGAAACTCGAGTTCGCCCATGTGGAAGACATAGCCTTCCGTAACGTCGAGGCGAATGGCCACGGTGCCTGCGCCGTCGTCAAACTCCGCTTCCGGCTTGATTGTGGCCGCGATGAATCCGCGGGACCCATAGAGCTTTTGGATGTCCTTCAGGTTATCGCCCAGACGGACCGTGTTGGCTGGCTGGCCCGGCTCCGCGCGAACCATCTTCTGCAGCGTATCGGTAGGGAACTCGTGATTGCCCGACCATTCCAGGCTTTTCAGCTTGTACTGTTGGCCGGGCCTGACTGCAAACGTGACATCGACGACGGTCTGGTTGCGCGGGCCATCTTCGGTTTCGGCAGCAGGCTGCTTCACGACTTTAGGTTGGGGCTCGCCGAATTGCGCCTTCAGGTATCCGCGCTCGTAATAGACAGGGAGAAGCTGATGCTGGACGAGCAGATTGAGGCGGCTGCGGGAGTATTCGTGGTCGGGAAGCCTCCGGCCGGCAGCTTCGAGTGCGGGCACATCGGCAGCGGCTGCGCCAGTGAACTCGATGTTCCGGACTCGGATGAGAACATCGGTCACATGGTAATTAATCGACTCGACGGGACCGTCTTGTTTGCCAACACGCAGATACTCGACGTGACCGGGGATTGAGTTTTCCACCAGCATGGCCTGGAGCACGTCGGACACCTGGTCAGCCAGGCGGCCGAACAGCGGCAGTTCTCCGTCAAACAGCGGGGAGTGTTCCTTTATGCGCCTTCGAAGTTCCTCGTCCGAAAACCATACGAAATCCTCAAAGTGGGCCGGGACAAACTTTGCAGCATCGGTCACGTGCAGTTCGAGCTTGGTTCCTGCAGACGAATATGAGTAGCTGTAAGCAATATCGGTAAAAACTCCCATGTCGCCCAGACGACGCGCAGCTTTCTTGAAGTCGTCATCACTGACTGCGGTGTCCATCTGCAGCCCAGTCGCCGCCGCAATGGCCGCCTCGGGGAACCGTTTGCTTCCGGTGACTTTGATGGCAATCAACTGGCGGGCTGAGGCCGGCATTTCCGCGAGCGGCTTCTGCGAGGACGTGCCTTGCCCCGCTCCCGGCAGGCAGAGCCCAGCAAAAAGCAGTAGGTGCAGAAGTCTGGAGGTCGCCTTGGTCATCGACTTGGGGTCTGCACCAATTCTTCCGTAGACTTGTGCTTCACCGCAATGTCAATGAAGGCGAGAGCCGCCCGGCTGAGAGCTTTATCTTTGCGGAAGACGAGCGCCAGATCGCGTCGGATCTGGGCGTCGGCGATGGGAACTGCAGCGAGAACCTTGGCGCGCACGTCTTCTTCGACGTTCGACCGGGCGATGAAGCCAATGCCCACGTCGGCGGCCACGAAGCGCTTCAGCAGTTCGCTGGAGTCCAGTTCCATGGTGAAGTTCGGCTTCAGGCGGCGCTCGTGAAACAGTTGCTCGATGGCGTCCCGGGTGTGACCAGCCTTGGGAACGACCAGCGGAAACTTGGCGACATCGGCAACGGTGGCCGACTTCATTTTTCCCAATGGATGCTGTGGCGGCGCAATGACAATTAGCTCATCGCGATGGATAAGGACCACGGTCAGGCGCGTGTCGGTTACGGGAAGGGAGATGACGCCGAAGTCGACCGAGTTGTCGATGATGGATTCGAGAATTTTGCCGTAATCGGCGCGCTTGATGTTTACGGAGACATCGGGATACTGCTTCTTGAAATCGGCAAAAACATAGGGCAGGATGTGCAGGCAGGTACCCTCGTTCGCGCCCACAATGATTTCGCCACGAGGCACGCGCTCCATCTCGGCAATAGCCACGAGCATCGCCTTGCGGGCGTCGAGAGTTTCCTCGACGTACTTCTGAAAGGCTTTGCCGGCAGCCGTGAGCGATACTTTGCCGCCCGAGCGGTCGAACAGTTTGGCGCCAACTTCTTCCTCCAGCCCTCGAATTTGCGATGAAATGGCCGGCTGAGTCCGAAAACGCTTCTCCGCCGCGCGCGAGAACGATGCGTGCCGCGCCACTTCGAGGAAAGTCTCGAGCTGGTCGAAGTCCATGAAGAAGCTCTCAGCTGTCAGCTGGTGCGATTCAGCTCTCTAATCCCGAAAAAAACAATCCGGGATTTGGCTGAGAGCTGATAGCTGAAAGCTGACAGCTTCAGTATAAAGTCGCGTTATCCCCGCTATAAGAACAATCGAATTGCCAGCGTCGGCGGCTGGCTTTAGACTCTTTCGTCTTGCACAACGCGACCGATTGTAGCAGCCTGCCTGCCCGCCGGACTGTTCGCGACCGTTCGCCTGATTTCAGAAGGGATTTGCTTCCTGGCAAGGAGTTTTCATGGCTGATGCCAAGACCGTTCTCGCGTTCGCGAAGAAACACGACGCGAAGATTCTCGACCTGCGTTTTACCGACATTCCCGGCCTGTGGCACCACGTTTCTTATCCCATCGAGCAGCTGACGGAATCCTGTTTCGAAGACGGCTTTGGCATTGACGGTTCGTCGATTCGGGGGTGGGCCGGCATCCACGAGAGCGATATGCTGCTGAAGCCAGACGCGAACTTTCATCTGCTCGATCCGTTCACCGAGGTGCCGACGTTGGTGCTGGTGTGCGACGTAGTCGATCCCGTGACCAAGCAGCAGTACGACCGCGACCCCCGCTACATCGCCAGGAAGGCCGAGATCTACCTGACCTCGACCGGTATTGCCGACACAGCTTACTTTGGCGCGGAAGCCGAATTTTTCATCTTCGACAACGTACGCTTCGATCAGCGCGAGCAGTACGGCTTCTACTACATCGACGCCGAAGAGGGCCGCTGGAACTCGGGCAGGGAAGAGAACAATCTGGGATACCGTCCGCGCTACCGGGAAGGCTACTTTCCCGTGCCGCCCACCGACCATTATCAAGACCTGCGCTCCGAGATGGTGCTGACCATGCAGAGCTGCGGCATCGACGTGGAATGCCACCATCATGAAGTGGCTTCGGGCGGGCAGACGGAAATTGACCTGAAATTCGACTCGCTGGTGCGCTCCGCCGACAAGATGCTGCTCTACAAATACATTGTGAAGAACGTGGCCAACCTCCAAGGCAAAACGGTCACTTTCATGCCCAAGCCGATCTTTGGCGACAACGGCAACGGGATGCACACGCATCAGTCGCTGTGGAAGGCTGGTGAACCGCTGTTTGCCGGCGACGGATATGCCGGCATGTCGCAGCTTGCGCTCTGGTACGTTGGCGGCTTGATCAAGCACGGCCCGGCGCTCTCGGCGATCATCGCGCCCACGACCAATTCCTACAAGCGTCTCGTGCCCGGCTTTGAAGCTCCGGTGAACTTGGCCTACTCACGGCGCAATCGCTCGGCGGCCTGCCGCATTCCGATGTATTCGGTGGCTCCCAAGGCCAAGCGGGTGGAGTTCCGGCCTCCGGACCCGAGTTGCAATCCGTACATGGCCTTCGCCGCCATGTTGATGGCCGGCCTAGACGGCATCGAAAACAAAATGGACCCCGGGCAGCCTCTGGACAAAGACATGTTCGAACTAGACCCGGAGGAGTTGTCGAACATCCCGTCGATGCCGGGTTCACTCGAAGACGCGCTCGACGCGCTGCAGCGAGACCATGCCTTCCTGCTGAAGGGCGACGTGTTCACCGAAGAACTGCTGCGCACCTACGTCGATTACAAGCGCTCGAAAGAAGTGGACGCCATCCGCCTGCGCCCGCATCCCTACGAGTTCGCGCTGTATTACGACATCTAACTAGTACTACTGTGTTATAAGTGTGGAGACTCCACAAAAAGGACAAGTGGAGAGTTGTCGAAGAAGAACCCGGGCGATGGTTTGCCGGAGCGTGGCAATCGAGCAGGGATTATGTCGCGCGAGGCGAACCCGGCGATCCCCGAGGGCGGAACTGGGGCGGCATTTCGGGGATGGATAGTCCCAGTTGACCGGCACGAGGGGAGGGAAAAAACGGCTCCGTTCGGCTACCAGGAACCCATAGGCCGCGATACAGAGGGTAGGGTGATGATGAAAGCCCCGCCAACCTCTGCCTTCATAGTGACCCAAACCAAGTTCTTGCTTCAGCTCTTCGTAATCCCGCTCGATGATCCAGCGGTGCTTGGCCATGCGGACCAAGTCCTGGAGTTTGGTCTCGGGCGGGAGGGTGGAGAGCCAGTACTTGGTCGGTGCGGTTTCTGGGCTGGGCCATTCGATCAGCAGCCATTGCTCGGGATAGGGTTCGGTGCGTTCGAAATCGCGGTGAGCCGGACGAACGCGCAGGGCCGCGAAACGCGAGTGGAGCGGGCGGCGGGTTCCTTCTCGCCAGCACACTTTCTTCCACGCCTGCAGCGGCAACGCGAAAGCGAGATGTTTCACTGGGACCGGTGCATGCCGTCGGTTGCGGCGAAGATATTGCGTCGGCCGTCCCTGTCCTTTCCAAGCCGCCGCGGGCAGCGGTCCTTGACCTGGTTTCCATACCGTCACCGAGGACACGATCCCGACGGCATAGAGCAACCCCAAGTCCGTGAGCTCTTCGCGAAACTGGGTATCGGTTCCATAGGCAGCGTCCGCCAGCACGACCCCGACCGGAATCTCGCGCTTTATGGCCGTGCGGATTTGTTCCAGCGCAATCGCCGGCTTAGTCTGAAATCGAATCTGCGCTGGTACCCCCGTCTTCTTTCTCCGTTTCCCGTCCCTCGCCCATACTTCCGGCAAATACAGACGCCAGGCGATGGGCAGGCTGGCGCGTTCGGTGCTCACCGACAAACTGACCGCCACGCGACAGTTCTCTTGCTTTCCCACCTGTCCACAATACTGGCGGGTCACTCCTACCGAGTGGGTTCCTTTCTTCACCAAGCCGGTATCATCCACAATCCACGCTATGATCGGTCCTTTTTTCTCCATCTGGGGCAGAACATAGGCCCGCACCGCCGCCAGCATGTCTTCGTCACTCCAGGCGGCATCGGCCACGAGGTGGTGCATCGACTGGTGGGCTTGGCGCACGTTGTCGGGATACAAGCGCGCGGCCATCGGTTCCACGCTCTTGCGCTCTCCCGGCAACAACAAACCGGTGCAATAGGACTTCAAGGGAGTCGCTCGATCGGCATGCTCTGCGGCCTGCGCCAGGCGATGGAGATAGGCCGCAAAGCGTTTCGCTTGGGCACCTGGCGCCACACCGGGGGCGCTCATGAGCTGCAACTTAGCACGGAAAGTCGCGCCGGAGATCTGTTCTTTAACAGGGGGTATCTTCTTTATAACACAGTAGTACTAGCAGCCCGTGGTGCAAGTTTGGATTCGAGGGCAGAAAGAGTTGAGGTATCCACAGGCTTGGTTTGTAGAATCGGCGCATGGCGATGGGCACGCGCAAGCAGCGGGAGAAGCAAGAGGGGTTGTGGATCGCGCACACGGAGTTGGCATCCGCGCCGGGGCATCCGTTTTATCAGAAGCTGAACGAGTTGCTGGAGGCCGAGCACTTCGACGAGTTTGTCGAGGGTCGGTGCGCGAAGTTTTATGCGGAGAAGTACGGGCGGCCGTCGCTGACGCCGGGGATTTACTTTCGGGCGCTGCTGATCGGGTATTTCGAGGGCATCGGGGCGGAGCGCGGGATTGCCTGGCGGCTGGCGGACTCGCTGGCGCTGCGGCGTTTCGTGGGTATCGCGCTGGACGAGTACACGCCGGATCACTCGACGATTTCGCGCACGCGGCGGCTGATCGATCTGGACACGCATCGCGAAGTATTCGGCTGGGTGTTGGGCGTGCTGGCCGATCGTGGGTTGCTGAAAGGCCAGCGGATCGCGATTGATGCGACGACGCTGGAAGCCAATGCGGCGATGCGCTCGATTGTGCGGCGGGACACGGGCGAGAGTTACGAGGAGTTTCTGCGCGGGCTGGCGAAGGCGTCGGGGATCGCAACGCCGACGCGCGAAGACCTGGCGCGGTTGGATCGCAAGCGCAAGAAGCGCACGTCGAATAAGGAGTGGAAGAGTCCGGCGGACGGGGATGCGCGGATTGCGAAGATGAAGGATGGGCGCACGCATCTGGCGCACAAGGCCGAGCACGCGGTGGATCTGGACACGGGTGCGGTGGTGGCGGTCACGCTGCAGGGCGCGGATAAGGGCGACACGACCACGCTGGATGCGACGCTGTGCGAGGCCGGGATGGCAGTGGCGGAGCAGGTCGGGCGCGAGGCCGAGTTACGACCCGACCAAGCGCCGAAAGTGAACCTGGCCGGGATCGAAGAGACGGTGACCGACAAGGGCTACCACAGCGGCGCGGTGGTGAAGCGGATGAAAGCGTATGGCGTGCGCAGTTACATTCCGGAAAAGAAACCGAAGGGGCGGCGGAACTGGGCGGGCAAACAGGCGGAACAGCAAGCGGTGTATGCGAACCGGCGACGGGTGCGGGGCGAGTACGGCAAGAGTTTACTGCGGCGGAGGGGCGAGTTGGTGGAGCGCAGCTTCGCGCACTGCTACGAGACGGGCGCGATGCGGCGTAGCCATCTGCGCGGACAGGAAAACATTCTGAAGCGGCAACTGATCCACGTGGGAGCGTTCAATCTCAGCCTGATCCTGCGCCAACTACTGGGCGCGGGCACGCCGCGGGAGTGGAAGAACCGCGTGGGCAGGCTTGTTTTGACCCTCTACTTACGCTTCACGTGTCGGATAAATCAGAAGCGGCTTTGCAGAAGCGGACTCTCTGCGTCCGTTGCCAAGTGCTTCGTGAGATCGCGTACCCGACTACGTCGCCCGAGTTGCAGGAACTCCGCTACTTGCACCCCGGGCTGCTAGGCATTTCAACAGCTTACGTCACCTGCCATACGCCTTTCCTTCCTAGTATGGAGCTACGACTTCATGAGCGCGAAGACGTGCGACGGAAGGACGGTGCGGATGCTGAAACTGATCGACGAGCACAGCCGGGAGTGCCTGCTGGTGCGAGCGGAACGGCGCTGGCCGATGTGATGGTGATCAAGGGCGTGCCGGAGCATCTGCGCTCGGACAATGGGCCGGGAGTTCGTGGCCAGTGACCTGCGCACGTGGCAAGGCCCGCTTTGTCGAATGCGATTCCAGCGCACCTACTCCGAAATCATCCCGATCGTCCCGAGCCACGTCTCCACCAACTGAGGCCATCCCGTCACCGGAAGCTTCGTGCGCCGCAGCCCAAACGCATGCCCGCCCTGCGCATACAAATGCATCTCCACGGGAACCCCAGCCTTCTTCAGCGCAGCATAGTAAGACAGCGAGTGCTCTACACGGTCTACGGGGTCATCCTCATTCTGTAACAAAAACGTAGGCGGCGTTTGGCCAGTGACATGAATATCCGGATTCAACCCAAGGCTGTTAGCGGCAAGCGAGAGATGCCCTGGATAAAGAGCCACCGCAAAATCCGGGCGGCAGCTTTCGTTGTCGGCCGCATCTACAGCCGGGTACAAACGATGCCCAAAATGCGTGCTCATCGCTGCCACCAGATGCCCGCCAGCCGAAAACCCAAGCACTCCAATCTTGTGCGGATCGATATGCCACTCCGCGGCGTGAAAGCGCACCAGCCCCACCGTCCTCTGCGCATCTTCCAACGCCATCGGTGATTTGGGATACGGCCCCGATCTCGGAAACAGTCCCTCACCCGGCACGCGATACTTCAACAGCACACACGTGATCCCTCTGGACGTCAGCCAGTCGCAGATCTCCGTGCCCTCAAGATCGATGGCCAGAATCCAATAGCCCCCGCTAGGAAACACGACCACCGCAGCGCCCGTATTCTTTTCCTTCGGCGCGTAGACCGTCATCGTAGGCCGCGAGACGTGGCCCACCTGAACCCACGGCCGCCCGGCGACCAGCGGGTCCTTCACCGTCGCCGTATCCTCCGGCCCCGCGACAGGCTGCGCATCAGGCACTGCCCCCGGCCATATCGGCACTTGCGTCTGTCCCGGCGATGGCTGCCAGGCAGTTGTCTGCGCGCTCAGACCGCCAAACGCAAACACAACACTGAGAGCAAAGATCAAAGGCTTCATCGCAATCCCCACAATCGAGCAAGCCCACATCGTATCAATCCGGACGTCAATTTTACGGACACGTATCCCCCATCTCTTGGGAATGCGAATCAAGAATTGTTACTGAGCTGCGTCCGCGCCGCCGGAACTCATGTTCCAGTTGAAGAACAGCATGTTCTGCATCGACGCCGGGGGCTGCAGCAGCGGTTTTACAGAGCATCTTCAGATTCTCACCGATCACACGCTCGCAGGCTTATAGTTCATCGGGCGCGTAACCGACAAGCGAAGTCCGTGATCACCCAGACACCTAAGGCGGTGATCACTACCCAAAAGAGAAATGTACTCATCGGCACTCCGCGATGCGTGTGGGAGTCCACGCGCCAAGATAGGTCGAGACCCCTCGGTAATCCCGACAACCTAATCGCGATTGCGAATATCAGAATGACAAACCATGCAATCAGCTTTTTCATAATGACATCAACTACACGGGTACGGAGCCGGAGGCCCGTCCTTGTATTGCACGAGATTTACAAACAAACAGCCACTCAGGCTGGTCCATAGAGTAAACTCTTCAGCCCACTGATGGCGGGTGGCCCTGGCTTTTGATTTCGCTGGGCACCACCATGCAGTGGGGTGCCCCATCCTTCGCGTGCTTTTCGCGAAGGGTGGGAGACGGAGTGATGGCATCATGAGACTTCCGTTCACGCACGGCTCAAACGAAAACGCAGCGGCAGCATCGCGTTCCACCTTGCAAAAAACGCAAGGATGGGGCACCCCACAGTCGTGTGACCGGAGAGCAAAACCAAAACCGAAAGGTGGGCCATCAGACGAACGCGAAAGAGTGGCGCACCCCTCGGTGGTACGGCAAGGGTGGGCCACCCCCTGTTGTTGAGTCCCACGGTACCCGTCGGAAGACCACCTCTGAAACAAGTGCGAACCACTCCCAAGGTGATGTACGAGTTCCTGTCCCCCGCGTCGCCAAAGAGGAAGTTCACGCTCTTCGGATAGAGCGCTGCTGCTCAGGCGAACAGCGCCGCCACTGGCACCGTGCTGTGTTCGCGGCCGATGACGACTATACCGGAATCGGTTACGTGCCATCCGCGCGCGCGGTCGGCGGCGTGATCGTATCCGATCAGGGTATTTTCCGGAATACGGACGTTCTTATCCAGGATGGCGCGACGCACCTTCGCGTGGCGCCCGATGTCGCAGTTGTCCATGATGACGCAGCCTTCTACCAGGGCGCCGGTATGGACCCGGACGCCGCGTCCGAGAACGGATTTGCGCACGACGCCGCCGGAAAGAATGCATCCGCCCGATACGATGCTGTCGATGCGCCTCGCCGCGGCGATTGGCCTCGTCGAAGACGAACTTGGCGGGCGGATCGGGATAACTGGTACTGCGCACCGGCCACTCGCGATTGTAAAGGTTGAGCTCGGGCTTGACGGAGCGCAGGTCCATGTTGGCTTCGTAGTAGGCCTCGATGGTGCCCACATCGCGCCAGTAGGGAATGGAACCTTCCGCCTCGCCGGGGATGCGGTTGGTCTGGAAGTTGTAAGCATAGATGGGGGCGTTGCCGGCGAGCTTGGGCAGGATATCCATGCCGAAATCGTGATGACTGGCGGGGTCTTTCGCGTCGGCCTTCAGCAGATCCAAGAGAGTACGCGTGGAGAAGATGTAGTTGCCCATCGAGGCGTAGACCCGGCTGGGATCGCCGGGCATGGTCGGCGCATTAGCCTTCTTTTCGTGAAAGGCCACGATGCGTCCATCCTCGTTGACCTCGATGACACCGAATTCGGAGGCGTACTCCCGGGACACTGGGATCGCCGCGACCGTCACGTCCGCGTGCCGAGCCATGTGGAAATCGATCATGCTGGCGATGTTCATGCGGTAGATGTGATCGCCACCGAAGATGGCCACCACGTGCGGGTCGGACTGCTCGACGAGGTTAATGTTCTGAAAGATGGCGTCGGCAGTTCCCTGGTACCAGCTTTCGTTCTGCGAACGCATCTGTGCCGGTACGGGGATGATGAAGTGGCTCTTCAGCAGTCCGCCGAACTGCCATCCTTCACTCAGATGCTGCAGCAGCGACTGGCTGCGGAACTGGGTGAGCACGTAGATCGAGTTGATTCCGGAATTGACGAAATTGCTCAGGACGAAATCGATGATCCGGTATTTGCCTCCGAAGGGAACCGCAGGCTTGGCGCGTTCCCGCGTCAGCGGAAACAGCCGGGTTCCCTTTGCCGCCCGCGAGTACGATTCCCAATACCCGAAGGTGCAAAGTTCCTTCCACGGCGAAAGCTGATTTTCGTTCGGGGATCATACTCTCAGGCAATCAGCCCTCCCAAAACAGTTCTCGCGCACGATGGTATCAGAGGTCGCTACATGGTTCTTGACTTTTGAGAATAGCTGAGATGAGAAGGCCGGTCTTCGACGGGATGCTGTAGGCTCCCGACGCGCTCGAAGCGCAAGAGATAAAGCAGACCGGCAATGCAGAAGGCTAGCACTGCGGCGGGAAAGGCGACGAAGATTCTCAAGATCACAAGCCGACAATCGGACTGGATTTGGGCGATCGAATCGAGTTGGTATTGCGCGTTGGACGAGGCGGGCGAAGTGCGGCTGGGACAAGGCTGGGCACAACTCCGAACGCCATGAAGGAGATAATCGGGGGCCAGTGAAAAGGAGCTAGCCGCCAGAATTGCCCACAATCTAAAATTAGGACATGCGGGCGGTAGCAATAAAAAAGGGTAGTCGCGAGAAAGCAATTGGCTTCCAAGAGATGGGAACCCTCAGGTGTGACGGTTGCGGCGAGGAGTTCTTCATCGGCCACAACCCACAGTCGGTAGATATGCGGGTCGCCGAAAGGCAAGCGAAGTGGCTTGAAAAAGTTTTGGCGGAAGAGCACGAGCGCGATAGGAAGCACCCCGACCGAATCGAGCTACCCGACTAAACGGCGCGGGTACGGTGTGTACGGTATGGTACACGTGAGATCACGATATTGCGAAGTGATCCAGCCCGCGGACACTTTTAGCAACGTCCCGGATTGCTTCGAATCAGGATCGCCCGAAGATACCACCGGCCTTAACGAGTCAGAAGTTCTCGACAGCGCCATCGGCAAAGTTTGTGCTTCGCCCGCGTTGCCTTGGTATTACCTCTTGCTAACCCGCGCCTTTTGAACCTCCGGCGGTCCCACATCTGGCGGCAATTCTCCCGTTAGAGAGCTCAAGAACGCTTGCAGATCGGCACGTTCCTGGCCTGACAGGAAATCTAGTACATGAATCTTCGGGTCCAGATTGGGATTGGAGTTGCCCGCTCCGATATAAAAGTCGATGACCTGCTTCAGGTCTTTGAGGCTGCCATCGCTCATGTAAGGCGCCGTCAGCGCAATATTTCGCAATGAAGGCGTCTTGAACTTCGCTTTGTCTGCTTCGGCGCGCGTCACGACGTATAGACCGACATCGGTGAACTCTCCCGCATTCACGCCGACGCCAACATTGTGAAATTGGTTATCGGTAAATAGAGCGTATTTGTCTCCCACCGTATGGCAGGAGGCGCAATCCGCCTTCTTCCTCGAGGTGAATACCACGAATCCGCGCTTCACGGCGTCGTCCACGGCTTTTTTGTCATGTCCATATTTCCAGCGATCGAAAGGCGAATTGCCGCTGATCACCGTACGCTCGAACGAAGCAATGCTCTTCTCTACCATTTCATAGGTAATCGGTCTCGGACCCCAGGCAGCGGCGAATTGTTCGCGATAGCTCGGGTCGGCGTTCAGCCTTTGCTCGACCGTGGTCAGCGTATTGGCCATCTCCACCGGGTTCTGCACGGGGCCTTCCGCTTGGTTTTCCAGGTTAGGAGCCCGCCCATCCCAGAACTGGACCTTGAAATATGCGGCATTGACCACCGGCGGAGAGTTGCGGGTTCCCGTTTTCTTGCTCACGCCTTCTGAGACCGGCTTAGGATCGGCAAAACCGAATTGCGGACTGTGGCAAGAGGCGCAAGAAACGGTGTGGTCCAGCGAGAGAATGGGGTCATAGAAAAGACGGCGGCCTAGGGCGATGGTTTCCGCAGTGGGTGGATTATCGGCTGGAATCAGCACGGGAGGAAGGCCGAGCGGAACTTTGATCTGTACTGTCTTGCCGATGGGCATCACGGGCGACGCCGGTTGAGTTTGGCTTTGCAGCAACGACCCAGAGGCAAGGACTGTGATAAGGACCACGAGGAGAAATTTGCCTGAATTCATAAGACCTCCGAGGAAGGCAGACTCCGGCTCTCGCTTGCAAATGATTGGCTGCTGTTTGGCAGACTGAATTACTCTACAGCGTCGGAGTCTGGCCGTATCTTTTTCTGAAGTCTGCACAGCAGCATAATCGTAGAACGATCGGCGTCCCAAGTTGGTGATGCTGATCACGCTTAGTGGTGACATCAGATCGATGTTGGGGACAAGGTTGACTTGGCCCACTTCCCCAAGTCTTTGCTCCACGAAGGGGGCGCTGGAAGTCCTTTTCTAGTTTCGACATTCATGCATCTGGTCTTGCTGTTGCGTAGGGATGCGCAAGTCGGAGCGCCGTTTCCCCGTGCAGGGCAGGATGAATCCCGCCTCGCGATCCGCCGGGAAGTAAACCAGGGAATCCGACTGGTCCACTTCGCATCTATTTTCCAGTCGGGCGAACGCCGCGTCCCAGATGTGCTCGTTCGGCTTGACCCGGATTGAGCGCTCGCGGACGGTCTCATTCCTCGCTCCTGTGTTGTGAATTTATGCAGGGATGAGACCTGACGATACAGACGAAGGGATACTCAGCGCAACGGGCAGAATGTAGATTTTATGTTCCGCGGGCCGATTGGAGCCAGACTATACGGCGGTTCGGACGGAGCTTTCCTTCACCATACGTTCCAGTTCGCGCATGCGTTTGCCCGGAAGCGGGAATTCGGTCATTTGCGGCCGGGCTACTTCACAGCTGCTGACGGACAGAAACGCGTCTCCCATGGAGTCCAAAGCGGAGGCCGAGCGCCCGAGCACCATCAATAAATACTTCTGGGCGATGGGCCGGTCGGCCGGATGAATCAGGGCCCACCACCGGCGAATCGACTCCTGCACTTCAGATTCGCTCTTTTCACCGACCACAAGGGAATCGATCAAACGGTAGACCTTGCTCTTGATCGCCTGGTACGAGACGGATATCTCTTGGGGCATAGGGTTCCTGGGTTTTGCTGTACGCCTCCTTTGTGCAATCCGCCCACCAAACCGCAGACCCCTGTTTTGGCGTGGGTTACGGCGATTCGCTAGTGTGAACGTACTATGAATGGAATAAATCGCGTATGGGATATGAATTCTGGAAGAAGCCGAAAATTGCCGCTCGAAGGTTTAACCCCAGGTTTCAGGCCTAGCGGGTTGGAAGCTAAAAGGCCCAGAAGGTCACGAAGTTTCTGCTCAAATAAACTCTCCGTCTCCGCAGAAACTGCGGCGCACCGGCCAGGGGCTCTCAGCAGGTTACAATGTTCCGCTCTATTCAACTGGACTCTCGTCGAACCCTGCCATCTCCCAGCCAAGGATGCAGGCATATTTGGAATTCGGCATCTCGCAGAACCAACTGAACTCATTTCGGAGGCTCAATGAAACGGTGGCCATGGCTTTTGGCGGTTCCTGTACTCATCTCGGTGGCGGCAGCGCAGATTGGCTCCTCCCTCGATTCGCAGGGAAATAGCTCTCAAGGGAATAGTTCGCAAAGCAATACTTCACAGGGCAGTTGGCACGAGGCGGATTCCGGGGACCGCATGTTCTTCCCGCAGGACATGTTCTGGGGATGGGCGCAGTTCGACTTGGCGCCTCCGCACAACGAGATCGATCCCAATCTCTGCGCCGGCAACGCGGGGCAGTACGGCGGGGCCAATGCGCCCTGCAGTTTGTTTGCACGCTACATGCTTTCGGGAATTCTTGAGGTTCGCCCCTTTGGCCGGGGTCCGCTACGCAGGTTCATGGTGTTCGGCGCCCCCACATTTTTGTTCGGCAAGACGATCCCGAAGACACTCTATACCTGGTCTCCCGATGCGATCGGCATTGAGCACTCTTGGGGAGTCGGGATCTATATCGACAAGGGATTCGAGTTTCGCGTGACGCAGCACTTCTTGTTCGATCGTCTAGGCGCGCGTGATAAAAACCTGGGCGTCGCCGATCTGGGCAACAACGGGCCCTGGGGCCGGTTCATGACCGTAGGCGTGCGGAAGACGTTCGGCACGCGGCGCTGGTAGGCCAAGCCCGCGCCGCAAGCCGCCCTTTAGGCCGTGGCCGGGATCGACGGCTGCAGCAGCCTCCGGATCAGCCAGACGATCAATGCCACAAAAAGCCCGAGGAAGATCAGCGGCGTCAGAAAAATCAGAAAGATCCAACCGGGCCCGCCCATCGTTGTCACATCGCCGCCAACGGTGGATGCGGGGTCGCGGCGAATCCGGCCACCGAATACCGTGACATCGCCACCCACTTTCACTTCCCTGTCGATCCGGATATCGCCGCCAAAAATCGTGGCATCGCCGTTTACCTGCCCCTGATCCTCAATGACAATGCTGCCACCGAACGCAGTCACGTCGCCGGAAACATGCCCGCGCACCCGGATGCTGCAGCCGAAGCAAGTCGCCTCGCTGACTTCTTCATCGGGCCCGATGCTGATGTTGTGTCCGACCTGAGTGCGTTCGCGATCACCGCCGGCAAATGCGGCGCTCGACAACGCAACGATGAAGATCAGGCCGGCGCACAGCCTTCGGAAACGGCGAACATAGTAGGTCATGAAGTATCCCAGCAGGCTTCGAAGACGAATTATGACATAGGGCGCCAACACTGGCGGGTATTTTGATTAGCCTGCACAAGAATAATCTGCGTCGAATCGGAACATTTCTTTATAATTGGAGGTTTTATAAATCGTAGTTTGAAGACTCTAGTAGCGGAGGCTGTGCATGGCAGGCAGTTATAACGGCGTAGCGGTACCGGCGGATGGAAAGAAAATCGGTTATGCAAGCGGCAAGTACGACGTTCCGGATAATCCGATCATTCCGTTTATTGAAGGCGACGGCACGGGGCGCGACATTTGGAAGGCCTCACTGCGCGTTTTCAATGCGGCCGTCGAGAAAGCTTACAAAGGCAAGCGCCGCGTCGCCTGGTACGAGGTATTCGCCGGAGAGAAAGCCAAGGCCAGGTTCGATACTTGGCTGCCCGATGACTCCGTCGAAGCCATCCGCGAGTTTCGCGTTGCCATCAAGGGCCCGCTGACTACGCCGGTGGGCGGCGGCATCCGTTCGCTCAACGTGGCGCTGCGCCAGATTCTCGACCTCTATTGCTGCGTGCGTCCAGTGAAGTATTACACGGGAGTGCCCTCGCCGGTGAAGCATCCCGAGCGCATGGACGTAGTGATTTTCCGCGAGAATACCGAAGACGTTTATGCCGGCGTCGAGTGGGAGCAGGGAACTCCGGAGTGCGCGAGGCTGATCGAGTTCCTCAACAAAGACATGTTGAAAGGCGGCAAAAAGCAAATCCGCCTGGATTCCGGCATCGGCATTAAGCCGATTTCCGTGACCGGTACCAAGCGCCTGGTGCGCATGGCGATTCAGCATGCTTTGGAGTCCGGCCGCAAAACGGTCACGCTGGTGCACAAGGGCAACATCCAGAAGTTTACGGAAGGCGCATTCCGCAAGTGGGGATACGAAATTGCCACCGACGAATTCCGCGACAAGGTCGTGACCGAGCGCGAGAGCTGGATTGTCGACAACAAAGATAAGAATTCGAATCTGACTGTGGCGCAGAACGCGGAGATGATTGAGCCCGGCATGGAGTTCGCTCCGCCGGCGTTCCGGCAGGCGGTCGAAAAAGAGGTGAAGGAAGTGCTGGGCGCGATCTATCCGACGCACGGCAACGGCGCATGGAAGAAGAAGATCATGATCAACGACCGCATCGCCGACTCGATTTTTCAGCAAGTCGTAACCCGAGCCGATGAATACTCCGTGCTGGCCTGCCCGAATCTGAACGGCGACTACATCTCCGACGCCTGCGCCGCGCAGGTGGGCGGCCTCGGAATCGCTCCCGGCGCCAACATCGGCGACGGCTATGCCATCTTCGAAGCCACTCACGGCACGGCGCCGAAGTACGCGGATAAAGACGTCATCAATCCTGGTTCGGTGATTCTGTCGGGTGTCATGATGTTCCGCCACCTCGGCTGGAACGAAGCTGCCGACCTGATCGAGCAGAGCATGGAACGGACCATCGAGCAGAAGAAAGTGACCTACGACTTCGAGCGCCTGATGCCGGGCGCAACGAAAGTGAAGACCAGCGAGTTCGCCGGACACATCATCGAGAACATGGGCGCAGGCGTATTGGTTTAGGGAGCGAGGGCCTCCCAAAGGTTTGTCATTCCGAGCGAAGCGAGGAATCTGGTTTCGTCGAGAGCGCCCGTGACCTCGAAGGGCTGAATGCTAACTCCTAATTACTGAACACCTGTTTTTCGAAAGGACTCATATGCGAAAGAAAGTAACCATCGTAGGTTCAGGCAACGTAGGCGCGACAACCGCTCACTGGATTGCTTCCAAGGAACTGGCCGACGTCGTGCTCATCGACATCATCGAAGGCGTGCCGCAGGGCAAGGGACTCGACCTCCTCGAAGCCATGCCCATTGAGAAGCGCGACTCCTATATCAGCGGCACCAACGACTACAAAGACACCGCGAATTCCGACATCGTGGTCATCACTGCCGGCATTCCACGCAAGCCGGGCATGAGCCGCGACGATTTGCTCAACACGAATTACAACATCATGAAGTCAGTCGTCGGCGAGGTGGTAAAGCATTCGCCGAATTGCATCCTGATCGTCGTTTCCAATCCGCTGGACGCGATGGCGCAGGCGGCCTATAAGCTGAGCGGCTTTCCGCGCGAGCGCGTGATTGGCATGGCCGGAGTGCTCGATTCCGCCCGCTTCCGCGCCTTCATCGCCGACGAATTGAAGGTCAGCGTGGAGAACGTGACCGCCTTCGTGCTCGGCGGCCACGGCGACACCATGGTCCCCCTGCCGCGTTACTCGACGGTGGCGGGCATCCCGATTACCGAGTTGATCGAAAAGAGCAAGCTCGATGCTCTGGTGCAGCGCACTCGGGATGGCGGCGCCGAAATCGTGAAGTATCTCAAGACCGGCTCGGCCTATTACGCGCCGTCGGCCGCGGCGACCGAGATGGTCGAAGCGATCCTCAAAGACAAAAAGAAAATCCTGCCCTGCGCCGCCTATCTGCAAGGCGAGTACGGGATCAACGGCCTCTACGTCGGCGTCCCGGTCAAGCTGGGCGCACAGGGAATCGAGCAAATCATCCAGATCAAGCTGACGGCGGAGGAGAAAGCCGGGCTCGACAAGAGCGCCGCGGCAGTGAAGGAGCTGACAGGCGTGATCGGGGTGTAGTTTCGCAGAGGGGGAACGACACGATTTAAGTCGTGCCGTTCCAGTTTCCTTGGAAAGCTTTACACCTTCTCGATCGCCACCTTCTTCAGCACCACATCTTTATTCGGCCGGTCCTGGCGGTTGCGCGGGACGGCCACAATCTTCTGCGCCACGTCCTGACCTTCGACCACTTCGCCGAAAATGGTGTGCTTGCCGGTGAGCCACGTCGTCGGCGCCAGCGTGATGAAGAACTGCGAACCGTTGGTGTTGGGTCCGGCGTTGGCCATGGCAAGTTTGCCCGGCTTGTCAAATTTGTGCGGCGAGCCCTTGGTCTCGTCTTCAAATTGGTAGCCCGGGCCGCCCGTGCCCGTGCCCTGCGGATCGCCACCCTGAATCATGAAGTCGGGAATCACGCGGTGGAAAATTGTTCCATCGTAGAGGCGGTCTTTGGATTTCTTGCGCGTCGAAGGATGCGTCCATTCGCGCTTGCCTTCGGCGAGTTCGACGAAGTTGGTGACAGTCTTCGGCGCTTCCTTTTCAAACAGGCGGCAAACAATGGTTCCTTCGGTGGTTTCAAACGTGGCGTACAGTCCGGGTTGGCGGGTCATGAGTTTCCTTTCGAGTTCGGTGGTTGATATGTAGCGCGTCTGGGTAGCGCCGGCATCCTGCCGGCTGTCGCGAGAGCCTGCCCTGAGCCAGTCGAAGGGGCGTCCCGCCCTCGCATGCGGAATAACGCAGCAGCCTTAATTGGGTGTCGCAGCTGTTTTGGGCGTTGTCGCCGCGGGCTTCTTCATCGTGCTTCCGGCGGTTGGCTTTGGACCTGTCCCCGTACTGCGCACGATGCTGATGTGGACGATCTTCACCGGACGGAACGGCTTGTCGGTCGTGGGATCGGTGGCCATGTGCGCGATCTGTTTCACCAACGCTACGCTGGGCTCATCGCACTGGCCGAAGATCGTGTAGCCGCCGTTCAGATGCGGCGTGGCCACTTCAGTAATGAAAAACTGCGAGCCGTTGGTATCGGGGCCGGAGTTGGCGTAGGCCAGCCGGCCCGGTCGGTCAAATAGCAAATCGGGAGAGACCTCGTTCTTGAACTTGTAGCCAGGATCGCCCGAGCCATTCCCGGCGGGATCGCCGCCCTGAATCATGAAGCCCGGGATCACGCGATGGAAAATGGTTCCGTCGTAGAGCGGCACACCATGCTTCTTGGCGCCGCTTACTGGATTCTTCCAGTCCTTGGTCCCGCTCGCCAGACCAATAAAGTTCTCCACGCCAATCGGCGCCTTGTCGGGGAACAGCGTGCAAGTCATCTTGCCCGCACTGGTATTGATGATGGCGGTGGGCTTGGTCGCCGCATGGACAGCCGGTTTTGCAGCGCCGCCCGGCTTGGCCGCGGGCGCGCTTAGCTTGGTCGAACTGGACTGCGCCAAAGCGGCCGAGGCGCCTACGATCATGATCAGTAAGATCGCGAATACCTTACGCATAAATCCTCCTTGCAAACTGGAGATGTTGTCCTTGGTATATGCAACGTTGCATTGTACGACAGCCACCTCCATCTTTTCGTCCGTCGGAGAAGGGGCAGAATCGTCGAAGCCAGCTTATTTTGAGGCGGTCGCAGCTTTCATTTCCCGGCTCACGCGCTCGACTTGGCCAAAGATGCGCAGCAAGTTGCCACCAAGAATCTTGTGGATATCGCTGGCGCTATACCCGCGATCAACGAGCGCCTGCGTGATCTTCGGCAGATCAGCAGCGGAGTCGATGCCCTGCGGAGTCGCGCCACTCACGCCGTCGAAGTCCGATCCCAGGCCCACGTGATCGATCCCCGCAACCTTCGCGACGTGATCGATGTGATCGATCAGTGACTTGAGCGGCGGACGCGGAATCTTGGCCGTCCACTCGCGCTCAATGCGGTCGACCTCTACGTAGTTGATAGGCTTGCCTTCGGCTTTCAGTTGGTCCATGTATTTCTGAATGGCGGCGGCCTGATCCTTTGCCTGGGCCTCCATGGCCTTGCGGAAGTTTTCGTCGTCAAAACCACTGTAGAAGTTGACTTGCACCACTCCGCCATTCTTGGCCACAGCTCGCAGCATGTCGTCGGTCATGTTGCGTGGAGCATTGACCAACGCGCGCGCCGATGAATGCGACGCGATCACCGGAGCTTTCGTCGTCGCAATCGCATCCCAGAACGTCTTGTCGGCCACGTGCGAGATGTTGACCATCATGCCCAGGCGATTCATCTCGAGCACGACCTGCTTGCCGAAGTCGGTGAGGCCGTTGTGATGCTGGACCTTGGGATCGTCGATATCGCCGGAGGAGTCGGCCCACTCGTTCGTATTCGACCACGACAGCGTCATGTAGCGCACGCCCAGCCGGTAGTAATCGCGCAGCAGGTGCATGTCATTCTCAATCGAGTGCCCGCCCTCGATTCCCATAAGCGCGGCGAGTTTGTGCTCACGGTGCGCCCGTTCGATGTCGGCGACCCAGAAGGCCATCATCATGCGGTCGGGATGGCGTGCAGCCTGCTCGTAGACCGCATCGATCAGATCAAACGTGTGACGCGCGAAACGGCCCCGGTTGGTCTCGGGATCCACCCAGATGGAGAAGAACTCAGCGCCCAGATTTCCGCGGCGAGCCTTATCGAGGCTGATGTGGCCAACGTCGTTGGGATCGGTCGAGCCAATGTCGAAGCCTTCGTCAAGAAAGCGCTGCGGCGTATCCGCGTGCGTGTCAATGACGATGGCGGAATCGTGAATCTGCCGCGCACGGGCGCTGATAATCATGTCTGAGGACGTTGCTGTTTTTTCTGGAGCCTGGGCCGCCGCGAGAGCAGAGATCAGGACGAAGACGAAAAAGAGCTTGCTAGTCATAGTTGTGGACCACGAAATGAAAGATGCGGGAGCCCCGATTGTATAGGCAGAGCCGCACGGCAACCAAACCGGTCCGCGTAGACGCAGCAATATGGTTTTGAGTTGGACAGTCTTCCTTTCGTGTCGGCGTCGTCCTGACTGAAACCGTTTTTCAGGCGGAAGGAGGGATCTCGCGCGCAGTCGGGCGGCGTCCGTTGAGCCCCACGCCGAGATCCCTCACCCGGCTGCGCCGGGTTTCGGGATGACGCCTCCACGACGGGTCGGATCCACAGAATCAAACTGCACGCAGGGCCGCGAGTGCCTGCTGCACACAAGTCTCCAGGGGCTGTTCGGAGTCGATCACGGTCTTGGCATGTGTAATGGCTTCGAAGCGCGCCTTCACTTCAAGATAGAGCTGGTAGCCGCGATTTCCCGCGGGATGCGCACCTCCCTCCGCGTCGGCCGCAAGCCTGCGCCTGGCGGTCTCGTCCGAGCAGACGCATTCGAGAATCCGCCACGGCTGGTGCAGGGAAGCGGCCGCGGCCAGCACGTTTTCAACCTGATAGCGCCGCGAGAACGGACGCCCGTCAAGGAAGATAGGCCGAGCCGGGTTGCGCGCCAACAAATATCCCGCGGTTTCGAGCATAACCTGCATACAGTAGTCGTCCTGCCGCGACGAGTATTCGATCTCTTCCGGCAGAAAGATCGCATGGCGAATTTCATCCTTGCTCAAGACGCGCCCCAACGTCTGGGCGGCCAACTCACGGGCGAGCGTACTCTTGCCAGTGCCCGGAAGTCCGGCCATTAACACGATCATAGGAAAAGAATCGTAAAGGATTTACCGCAGAAGGTGTTAGCTCGCCAAGACCTTGAAACCTTGAAACTTTGAAACCTGGAATCTCCTACTTGGTGCCGGCGCCCAGAGCAACTTGCGTCTCCGGCTTTTCCCGAGCAGGATGGTCCACAGGAATAATATCCTGGGTCTCGCGCCATGCTGAGTAGCGCCCGCTCACCATAATATGAAAGACCCACTGGTGGCGCTCTTCTTCCGGTTCCACCAGGCCGAGTGCCTTCATGTAGAACAGGTAGTGCTCCATCCAGCGAATCTGGACCTTGCTCATGCCGCGACGTTGCAGGTCGACCGTCACGCCGGCCAGATGCGAAGAGGCCGTATCGCCGTCGGCTGGCGCGGCATTGCGGTTGTGGCGGCGAAGTTTTTTCTGAACCTTGACAGTCCGCACCGCGGAGTTCACCTGAATCTGTTGATGAAAGCGGTTGTAATAAGCCTGGCTCAAGTCTTCGACAAACTCGCGCGTCCACGGACGGCAGTAGCGCCGCGAGGGGTCAAGCCGGGGATCGAAACGCAGCATTTCACCCGAGCGGATCTCCAGCAGGGAACCATCGGCCTTAAGAGCCTCGAGTTCGGTTTCATCCTCAATGCGCGGCAACTCGAGGCGGTCAATCTCAGCGTTTTGGATCAGAAGGGATTCATGCGACGGCCGGAACATCGGATTCCAGTGCAGCCATCGGAAGTGCCTGCGAGGATGATGCTGCCGGATCGCGTGGTGCACCGCAAAGGCCGTTCCAGACAGTCCCCCGCACATCAGGGCCAGGAAGAAGGCAATCACGAATTGGATTTTAGCCGTGCGTCTCACGAAGTGGTTCCAACGCCCTCGCGAAGCTCTTGCGGCGCGAGTAGCGGTTATTCTATGCCATGCTGTCAAGCGGTCCAACCCGATACCCTGCTGGATCGTTACTTGCGTACCCAAAACAACCATCCCGGGTGGTTACTACCGCCCGCGAAGGGAAATGCCCAACAGTTCTACTGGCAAATGACGGGCCATTCCTGAGCGTTCGAGAGAATCAGCCTATGTACGCCGCCAGCTACGACTTGGCGCGATTTGGAGGACGATCAGGCGAGCCCGGTTACGGCGGTTTACAGCAAAATGACAATCATCAGCGCCGCAAAAGGTCACCCAGGGCTTGCTTCATGACCTGCCCGCCGACCTCGGAGATGGACTTGGTGAGAGGAATGTCCTTGGGACAAACCTCGACGCAATTCTGGGCATAGCCGCATTCCTGGATGCCGCCGTCGCCCATCAGGGCCGTCAGGCGTTCCCGCTGCAGCGCCTTGCCCGTGGGATGCGTGTTGAAAAGGCGTACCTGCGCGATGGTCGCGGCGCCCACGAAGCCTGTGTCTTCGTTGAACTGCGGGCAGGCTTCCATGCAGCAGCAGCAGGAAATGCAGCGCGAGATGGGATACGCAATTTCCTGGTCTTCGGCCGACATGCGCGGCCCGGCTCCAAGGTCGTACGTGCCGTCGATCGGAACCCACGCCTTCACGGCCTTCAGATTCTCAAAGATCACGCTGCGATCGACCGCCAGATCGCGCACAACGGGAAACTTGGAGAATGGCTCGATCCGAATCGGCTGTTCAAGATTGTCTATCAGCGCCGAGCAGGCCATGCGCGCCTTGCCGTTAATCAGCATGGCGCACGACCCGCACACTTCCTCAAGGCAATTCGAGTCGTAGGTGATGGGCGTTGTCGCCTTACCGTCGCGTGTGACGGGGTCGGCGGCAACGTCCATCAGCGCCGAAATGACGTTCATGTTTGGCCGGTAAGGAACCGAGAACTCCTCCCAATAAGGCTTGGAGGTGGGAGTGAGTTGGCGCTTGATCTTTATGATGACGGATTTATCTGCCATTAGCTCTTAGCCTTTAGCACTTAGCTCAAACTCTTTGTCATCCTGAGCGAAGCGAAGGACCTGTGCACTCTGCCGGGCACGAGCAAACTGCATAGGTCCTTCGCTTCGCTCAGGTTGACAGCGCAAACTTTCGTCAGTACTTCCTCGCTCTCGGTGGAATCAGCGACGTATCCACCGGCTCGAATTCAAACTTCGGCTCATCCGCATCGGGCGCAAAATACGCTTTCGTCGTCTTCAGCCAGTTCTGGTCGTCGCGCTCGGGGAAGTCCGGCTTGTAATGCGCGCCGCGTGATTCGTCGCGCATCTCCGCGCCCTGCGCGATTACCCGGGCCAGTTGCAGCATGTTGTAAAGCTGCCGGGCAAAGACTACGGTCGTGTTCGCCCACTGCGTACGATCGCTCAGGTTGATCTTGCGATAACGCTCGAGCATCTCCACTAGCTTGCCGTCGGTCTGCTGCAGGGTCTTGTTGTAGCGGATGACGGTGCAATCCTTGGTCATCAGCTCGCCGAGTTCGCGCCACAACTTCACCGGATTCTCTGAGCCGTCGGCCTTCATCAGGTTGGCGTTGATCTCTTCCTGACGTTTCTGTTCGGCCGCAAAGCACCCGTTGCCGTCAGACGCGGCCTGCAGTCCGCGCGCATACTTCACTGCATTCGGCCCGGCAATGCCACCGCCGTAGATGCACGACACCAACGAATTCGCACCCAGCCGATTGGCGCCGTGGTACTGATATTCGCATTCGCCCGCCGCGAAAACTCCGGGGATGTTGGTCGCCTGCTTGAAATCGACCCAGAGCCCGCCCATCGTATAGTGCATGCCGGGGAAAATCTTCATCGGCGTGTCGCGAGGATCGTCGCCCACAAACTTCTCGTAGATTTCGAGGATGCCTTCCAGCTTGCGATCGAGAATCTTGCGATCGATGTGCGTCAGGTCGAGGTACACCATCGGCTTGCCGTCGATCCCAAGGTTGTGCTCGTAGACAACCTTGAAGATGGCCCGCGTAGCCACGTCGCGCGGCACCAGATTGCCGTACTTCGGATACCACTCTTCCAGGAAGTACCAGCGCTCGTTCTGCGGAATGGATTTTGGATCGCGCTTGTCGCCCGGCGTCTTCGGAACCCACACGCGTCCGCCTTCACCGCGCGCCGACTCCGACATCAGCCGTAGCTTGTCCTCGCCGGGAATCGAAGTCGGGTGAACCTGTATGAACTCGCCGTTGGCGTAATAGCAACCTTGCTGGTACAGCGCCGACTGCGCCGAACCAGTGCACACCACCGAGTTCGTCGACTTGCCAAAGATCGCGCCAATGCCGCCGGTGGCAATGATGATCGCGTCGGCAGGGAAGGTGCGCACTTCCATCGAGCGCAGGTCCATGGCGCAGATGCCTCGGCAGACTTTGTTTCCGTCGAGCACGGCCGAGAGAAACTCCCAATGCTCGTACTTCTTCACCTTGCCTTCGGATTCGTAGCGGCGGACTTGCTCGTCGAGCGCGTACAGCAGTTGCTGCCCTGTCGTCGCTCCGGCGAACGCTGTGCGGTTATACAACGTCCCGCCAAACCTACGAAAGTCGAGCAGCCCTTCGGGCGTGCGGTTGAAGGGGACGCCCATGCGGTCGAGCAGGTCAATAATCCCCGGCGCCGCCTCGCACATGTCTTTAATCGGAGGCTGGTTGCCCAGGAAGTCTCCGCCGTAAACCGTGTCGTCAAAATGAATCCAGGTCGAGTCGCCCTCGCCCTTCAGGTTTTTCGCGGCGTTAATCCCACCCTGCGCGCACACCGAGTGCGACCGCTTCACGGGAACAATGGAGAACAGGTTGACATTGGCGCCCATCTCCGCGATCTTGATCACCGCGGCCAGTCCGGCAAGTCCACCGCCTACGACAATGATTTTGGGAGCTGCCATCTTATTGCACCGGCCTTCCGTTGGTGGATGCTGCGGGCCTCGTGTCCACAATGTTTGTAGCCGGCCCCGGAGGCTCCTGGAACCGCTCCCGGAACGTGTACAAGCTCACCAGACCGACGACGCTCAGCAGCATGAAAAACGCGAGGCACACGCGCAGGAACCGCTTCTGCGCCTTATCGCCCGACGTGATGCCCCACTTCGCGGCGAATAACCAGATTCCGTAAGCGAAGTGCCACGACGCCGCAATTAGGCCGATCATGTAAAACGCCATCAGCCAGGGATTGTGAACTTCTGCCTGCACCTTAGCAAATGACCTGGCCGGATTGTCATGCAGGTCGACTCCGGTGAACCGCATCGTATACGTATGCCACACGATGTAGACGAAAGCGATGGCGCCGGTCCAGCGCTGCGCGGTGTACATCCAGTTGCCGCTCCAGGGATAGGCGGCCGTGTTTGCGTCTCCGCGATACCAGATGTAGAAGCCGTAGAGGGCGTGAAACAAAATTGGCAGCCAGATGCCGAACAGCTCCAGAAAAAACACCAACGGAAGATTCGCCAGAAAACTGACCTGGCGCGCGTAAGCGTCGGGTCCGGTGATGGCAGTCGAGTTCGAAATCAGAATGTGTTCAAACAGGAATGCGCCTACTGGGACGATCCCCGAGAGGGAATGCAGCCGGCGCAAAACAAATGAATATCCTTGACCAGCGCGCAACGGAGCTACGCCTTGCGCTATCACGGGAGCAGAAGAACTGGCTGACGCCACGAAACGCTCCTTATAAATTCGGCTATGAGAAAAGAACCTGACATTATCGTGTGCGAAGGGAAATGAAGTCAAGGAAGCGTGTGGAGCGGACACTCCTGTCCGCTGCTTTTGACTTTGCTTTTTTTTTGCCGTGCTACCGGAGCCCGTCGCACCATTCCAGAAACTGCCGAAAGGCCGCGCCCCGGTGGCTGTAGCGCGCCTTCTCTTCTGCGCTCAGTTCGGCAAACGTCTTTTGTATTTGCGGAAAATAAAATAGTGGATCGTATCCGAATCCGTTCGTGCCGCGCGGAGAATCAAGAATCACTCCTTCCGCTGTCCCGCGGAAAGTAGCGAGAGTCTGCCCATCACGGGCGGCAGCTAACACGCACACGAACCGCCCCGTGCGCTTCTCCGGCGAAACCTTCCTCAGTTCCCGCAGAACGCGCGCGTTGTTGGCCTCGTCGTCCGTATTCTCGTCGGCCAGGTGAGGTTGGTCTGCAGCATAGCGCGCGGAATGCACGCCCGGCGCCCCGTTCAGCGCATCGATCTCCAAACCGGAATCGTCGGCGACGACGATCTCTCCCGATGCGTACCGGCTATATTCTTCCGCTTTCTTGCGCGCGTTCGCTTCAAACGTGAGACCGTCTTCGACCACGACCGGCAGAGAAGCGAAGTTCGGAATGCCGCCAATTTCAATTCCGTGCGGCGCGGCCGCTCCCGCAAAGTCTCGCAGCTTTCCGGGATTCGAAGTGACAACGAGGACTCGTCGCATGATGTTCAAGCAACAACTTTAACCACAGAGGCCACAGAGGTGCACTGAGGAATATTTGAAACCTAGGCCGTACGACGCCGTCCCTGTAGAAGGTAGACGATCGTCGACATCACAGCTAGCAGAGAAATCCATCCCCCTACCGTCCGGTCCCAGGTGCGACCGAAGCTGATCTGCACGCGATTCATCCCGGCTTCAACTGGAACCAGCATCTGCCCCGTGTCTGTGCTTGTCGTTAGCACTACGCGGCCGTTAACTTCTGCCTGCCACGCCGGATAGCGAAACAAGCGCAGCGCCAACTGATCCGGCCCAGACATCTCCGCTGTGAACATCTTCGACTCAGCATCCCACCGAAAGACATGAATGGCCGCATGCGCCGGTCCGTCGACGGTCACATCGCGGGCCTCTTTGTCGATCGCCGCAGGATCGGCTCCAACAGGCGTGTACTCGTCGGTACCTTCATACCCGACTCGGTCCGCCATGTTGTCCTGCATCTCGCGGAGGTCGGCAGTGTTATCCCACCACGGCGACTGGATGCGATACCACGCCATCACGATCACCAGAATCGCGATCCCACAGACCGCGACCCGCCACCACCAGCGCCTTATCCCCACCGTCACGAACAGAGAGAAGATCATGCTCAGGCAAAGCAGCCAGCGCCAGGGAAACTGCATGAACTGCATCTTCGGCAGGAATTTCCATAGCACAGCCGATACCGGAAACATCAGCAAACTGCAAGCAATCGCCCAGACCAGCAGAGCGTTCCAAACTTCGCGATTGGTTTCGCGCCACTGCTTGGTCATCCACAGCGCGGCGAAAATCACCGCCATCTCAAAAATCGCCAACCATGTAATGATCCGGTTGAACGCATCATGATCGACATCCGTCGTATGGATGAACAGAAAGTTGTCCACCGGGCGCGATCCAGCCGACACCGCCTGCACGATATCGACCCACCGCTGCTCGTATATCGCCGGAAGAAGATAGAAGGCCGACAACAATGCCCCGAGCGCGACCGCAGCCGCTCCGACCAGCAGAAGACCCGGCGAGCGCCGCCGCCAGGCGAAGAACACGAGCAACAACGCCATCGAATAGTGAATCATCACCGCCGCTGGAGCATTCGTCAGCCACGCCGCCGCCAGCACCAGCGCCAGAGGCACAATCGCCCGCCGGCCCTGCTCCACCGCCTTCAGCACGAACAGCAGCAACAACGGCGCCAGGCAACTGGCCAGCAGTTCGGCGAACGCACTGCGCCAGTAAACAATAACGAGGTGGTACGGGTTAACGGCATACAGCACAGCGGCGAACATCGCGTCGCGGCGGTCGAGCCATCGCCGCGCCAGCACGAACATCGACACCCCCGCCGCTACCAGCACAACCCAGATGTAAATGCCGGACGCGACGGTCCAGGGAAAAATCACGCTGAGCACAGCGCCCAGAGTCCACGAAGCAGGCGGATAGAACACGAACCTCGGCTCGCCGTAGGCGAAGTGCGCCAGTGAGGCCCAGCGCGGATAAAAAACGCCGTGCTTCCATTGCGAAAGAACCTCGAGCCACGAGTAGAGATGAAACTCGACATCGTGTCCCGACGGAGTCCCAAAAAAGAAGAACGGAATTTCCACGGCAAAGGCCGCGGCCCCGATCGCGAGCAGCGGCGCCCATATCAGCGACGACTCGCGCTCAGAAATACCGCGCCGTTCCATGAACGGATGCTCAGCCGTGCCGGTCTTTCCCAGACTGATTCCTCTCGTCGCAAGAAATTCGACGCACACGAACCAAGAACTGCTCACAGTGTAATTTAAACGAGATTTAAATGGCTGAAATCGTCATGCAATGAAGTTCGACTACAGTACTGGCATTGGGACGGAAGCGACCACGAAGAGTTGAAGGACCCGCGCCAGAGACGGGGTCGGGTTCTTCGATTCTTCCGAAGTCTGCCACCGCCGAAGCCTCTCGTTTTCCCACCAAGCTTTTGCCCGCTGCACTGCCCACCTGGATCTCTTCTTGAAATCTGCGCAAACTGCTACAGGAGGCCTTTTGTTTCGAAGAAAAAAGCTGAGCCGTGCAGACCTGCGAACTCCGTGGCGCGGTCCCACCGGTGTGAAGAGGAAATTGGGGAATGGAAATTCTAGACCGAGGCCACGTCTTCCGGATTGCGCTGTTGCCGAAGTTCGGACAGGAAGTCGTCCTGCTGCAACGAAGTGCCGCGCCGCAGAAGTTCGAGCAACGGATCTTCCAAATCCTCGGTGGACTGTTCCGCCTGCTTATCGGCGGGTTCAAACTGGGTAAGATCGGCGACCAGAGCCCGTGGAGAAATACTGAGTTGCGGCGTGGTCGCGGAACCTTGGCGCAGAACGTTGATCAGGTTGCCCACTTGGGCGCGCTGCTCCGCCGTGCGGGACGGAAATTCCACTCCCATGCCGTGGCCGGGATGAACGACTCGAACCATGCCTTCGGTATGAACCTCAAGCTCGTCCGTTTTTAGGCAAAGGTCAATCAGAGCGCGCTCCGGAAAAGGCGCGTTGGTTTCAACGTAGCAGCCGCCCAGGCTCAGATCGGTGAGGTTGCAGTGTGGCACCGTCTCGTTGGGGCCAGCTCCGCCAATGCTCGCTGCAGCTTGCAGCCAGACCTTCAGTTCCGCTGACGAGGCCTCCGTGAGATCCAGGAAGCGAACTCCGGTCTGCCCATTGGGATTGGCCCAGGCCACCTCTCCGCGGGCCTCGATTTCCAGGGCGCGATCCGGCAACTGAAAGTGGAAAGCAAGCAGCGATCCGCCGTCCAGCGGCTCCGCCGTCAGCACCTCCATGCCGGTTTCGGAAAGATCCAGCAGAATTCCATCCAGCTTGCGATGGTCCGGTAGCGTAATCTCTACTGGCGCCTGTACCGGAACCCGGAATGCCCGGCGCCGTTCCCGGCTCAACAGAGCCGCAGCTGGACGCAACCCCGCCTGCGCGGCTTCCTCGGACAGGGGCTTGTAGAGCACGAAGTGTGCTCCCCCAGTGAGAATGTCGCGCACCCTCGCCGCATCCGCCACCAAGGCGATGCTTAACGGTTCGGTACCCAGCTTTTTCGCCTGCTGCAGTACCGCTTCGGCCCCCTCGGCGTCGTCAAAATCGACAATGAGCGCAGCAAACTTCTGTCGCTGGATGCGGGTCTTGGTGGTTTCCGGATCGCTACAGCGGTCCATCGCAATGCCGAAAATGGGCAGAACTCTGCCCAGGACCTCAGCCGCCTGATCGTCGGTCGAAACCAGTAATGCCTGAAGAGTCATAAACCGTTCGAATGCAAAAGCCGTGGGATTAAGGCCAGCGAGGAGCTGTGGGCCGCGCTGCCTTGGACGAAGCCGTACTGCCCGAACTCGCGCCTGCCTTGGCCGCCATCGCGTCCGTTTGGTTTGAAGTCTCGTCCACTTCCGCGAGAACGACGTTATCTTCGTCATCGTTCTCCGCCAGCAATGGCGCTACTTCACGCAGCTTTTCGGCCGCTTGCTGGAGCATCTCGATCTGCTTGCCAAGTTGGGCGTATTTCGCCTGCTTCTGCCGCAGGACCTCATGGATGTCTTTCATACAACCCCCTGTTGGCAATTTAAGGAGGGCATGCCGGGTGGGTCAACGGTAATCCCCGCCATCCGATTACCGGGGTAACGGGACTTGGACCCGAAAAGTGCTCCGGCCAAGACATAAAAGCCCGCCTTTTCCGGGCTTTCTATTCAAGAGCTGAAAACTGGCTAAGGTTGCGCGTTCGGTCGGCGGCGCCCCATCATCCCGTCAGCGAGGGCAGCTTGGCTGCCGAGCCCAGCAAGAAGATCGTTCCCACCACAATGCTGTAGGCGGAGGTCGCCAGGGTTAACGCGCGCAGGGCATTCGGTTTGGCCAGCATCGCGGAAAACAGTCCCGCAGCGGAGGCGCACATCAGGGTGTTCATCAATAGCAGGCCCAGGATGAACATCAGCAGCCCCAATAGTCCGACGCCTGTTCCACCCAGATTCGCCGCCATCAGGAACAGCAGAATCTGGGTCGGAGTCTCGGCCCCCAGCCCATGAATCACACCCACCAGAAATGTCGAGGTCGTGCCGTACCCGTCCTTAAACACCTGCGGAGCCTCTACCCTCGTCCCACCAAAAATCCGGCTCAGCCGCCAGCAGATCCACAACATGCCATTGATCAATAAGGTGATGCGAGTTTGCGGGCGGGCATGACTATGTGTCGAAGGCCGGAAGAATGTGCCGAGCACATAGAGTCCCAACACCAGCAAAGTGATTCCCACCAAACGTTCGGACCAACGATCGCTGGCTGAAGGCAGAGAGAGGCGGAAGACCACCGCCGCCGAGCCTAGTACTGCCACCGTCGTCGCATGGCCCGCGACATAGAGCAGGCCGTAGCGCATCGCATCCCGGGCTTTGGTCTGCACGCTGCTGATGTCGCTGATGGCCGCGATATGGTCGTAGTCCAGTCCGTGTCGGAATCCAAGCACCGCAGCCGACAGCAGGGCCAGTCGTAGATTGACAGGATCGATCAAAGAAAATTCCGCGCGGGAAACTCGCCAGCCGCCGCAATCCCACGCCAACTGGATTGTAGGCTAGCACACTCTCGGCCAGAGACCCGGCCTCCCCGGCTAATCTTTCTTTGCCTTTCCCGCCGATCGCATAGAATCCATCCATGTTTTCTGAACGGACCAATTGGAAGCTGGCGCAGAACCGGTTTACGGTTGCGGTCGAAGCGGTGCGTGCGGGCGGGGTGCGAGTTCTCGATTTGACGGTTTCGAACCCCACGCGAGCTGGGCTGCATTACGACGAGCAGGCGATTCTGGGAGCGCTGGCGTCGCCACGCGCTCTGGACTACGATCCGCAATCAAAGGGCCTGCGCGAGGCGCGCGAGGCGGTAGCAGGGTACTACTGCGAGGATCATGCGGTTCGCGGTCTGGACGCGGAGCAGATCATTCTCGCTACGAGTACGAGCGAGGGGTATTCGTTCGTGTTTCGGTTGCTGTGCAATGCGGGCGATGAGTTGCTGGTGCCGAAGCCGAGTTATCCGCTGTTTGAGTTTCTGGCGGAGTTGCAGGACGTGAAACTGGTGCCCTATCCGCTGATTTATGACCACGGATGGCAAATGGATTTTCCGTCGCTGGAAAAAATGGTGACCGCGCGAACGCGAGGCGTGGTGGTGGTCCATCCGAATAATCCGACGGGATCGTATGTGCAGGTCGGGGAAGTGGGAATGCTGAATTCATTTTGCCGCGAGCACGGCTTGGCAGTGATTGTGGATGAAGTGTTTCTTGACTACCGGCTCGGGGAGAGGGAGCACGCGAGCTTTGCGGGGAATCAGGATGTGCTGACGTTTACGCTGAGCGGGCTGTCGAAGATTTCGGCCCTGCCGCAGATGAAGGTCGCGTGGGTGGTGACCAGCGGGCCCCGGGAGTTGGTTGCGAAGGCGATGGGGCGGCTGGATGTGATTGCCGACACCTATCTTTCGATGAATGCACCGATGCAGTGGGCGACGCCGACGCTGCTGGCGCAGAGGAAAAAGATTCAACCGCAACTGCTGGAGCGGGTCAAATCGAATCTAACCGAGCTTGACCGGCAGCTGGCGGCGCAGAACGCGTGTCAGCGGCTGAGCGTGGAAGGGGGATGGTACGCGGTGTTGCGGGTTCCGGTGACGCGGTCGGATGAGGAATTGGCGATCGAACTCGTGCGCGAAAAGTCGGTGCTGGTGCATCCCGGGCATTTTTATGATTTTCCGGGGGACGGGTATTTGGTCCTGAGCTTGATTACGGCGGAGGGAGAGTTTGAGGACGGGATCAGCAGGTTACTAGAGCACTTGAATGCGTAGACGAGTGGTCAGCCTGCCACTCGGGTGGAGTGAGCATAGAGCGAGCAGCCTAAAACCCCCGGTGGGGTCAAGAACGAAGTTCGAACTGCTAACTGTCCAAGTCGGATAGACTGCACGAATATGGGGCGAACCGCAGGATCGCAGTTTGCTACATACCCAAGCCTGCATGGTCGGGGTAGTAATTTTGACGGGGGGAGCTACGGGCATCGGCGCGAGCATGGTTGAGCACTTTGCCCGTCAATCGTCACAGGTCATCTTCCTCGACATTCAGGATGCTGCCGCCGGGAAATTGATCGAGCGTTTGGGTGCCGCCGGTGTTCCGCCTCCAGTTTTCTTGCACTGCGATCTGACCGACATGGATGCAGTCACAGCATCCGTAGTTCAGATCGAGCGGCGATTCAAGCGTATTGACGTACTCATCAATAACGCTGGGAATGACACGCGCCACACGGTTGAAGAGGTGACGTCCGAGTACTGGGACCGCTCAATGACAATCAATCTCAAACAGCAATTCTTCATGGCGCGAGCCGTCATTCCTTCCATGAGGCAAGCGGGTCACGGTGCCATTGTCAACATGAGTTCGATTGCTTGGCTTATCCCATCTACGGGCCTGCCAGTTTATGTGACCGCAAAGGCCGCCATCGTCGGTCTTACCAGGACCTTGGCTCATGAGCTGGGGTCAGAAAACATTCGAGTCAACTGCGTGCTTCCGGGAGCGATTCTCACCGAGCGTCAGCGAAAGCTCTGGTTCACCGAAGAGTACAAGGCGGAGATATTGGATAGGCAGGCACTCAAACGGCTCTTGCTGCCGGAAGAGGTAGCACGGTTGGTATTGTTTCTTGCAGCAGACGATAGCTCTGGAATCACCAACCAGAGCTATATCGTCGATGGAGGCTGGGTGTAAAGGGGGTCTCTGCAAGCGCCCGCGATGGAGGTAGCTGGAGATTCTGCAAAATCGTAAGTTCACGACCAGCCGCCGCCAGCATGCATTTTGGGGGATGAGTTCTAACGGTTGACCAGAAATGGATTGCTTTCCCGCTCTTCTCCGATAGTGGTCAGCGGGCCGTGTCCGGGCACAACCAGCGTTTCATCGGGCAGGGCTAGGACTGTGTTGTGCAGGGAGCGCAGGATCTTCTGCATGGAGCCACCGGGGAGGTCGGTGCGGCCGATGGAACCGGCGAAGAGGGTATCGCCTGCGATGAGTTTATGCTCGGCAGCGAAATAGAGGCAGATGCTGCCTTCGGTGTGGCCCGGAGTGTGGAGAATGTTGGCGGTGAGCGATCCTGCGGTCACGGTTTCTCCGGTGGTTACGCTGCGGTCGATTTCGACTTTTCCAGGCGCAGGCATGCCGATCCACGCGGCCTGCACGTCGAGCATTTTCAGAAGAGCATAATCGTTCTGGTTGAGCAGGATGGGAGCGCCGGTCGCGGCGCGAAGTTTCATGGCGCCGCCGACGTGGTCGATGTGGGCGTGGGTGACGACGATCTGCTTGACCTGCAGGTTATGCTTGCGGATGAGAGCGAGAACGTCTTGAATGTCGTCCCCCGGGTCGATGACCATGGCCTCGCGGGTGGTCTCGTCGCCGATAACGGAGCAGTTGCATTGCAGCGGGCCGACGGGAAGGATTTCGTGGATCATGGGGATATTGTAGCGAGAGCTGGGCGAAGGCGGTCTTCGTCAGTGTGCGTGAGGTTTCAGGCGTCCCTACGGGACGGTTGTCGCGTAACAATCTCGCGGTCGAGTGCTAAGTGCCTGATACTTGCCGTGGGGGGTGCGTAGGGGAGACAATACGGGCCGCGTGGTTGGGAGGATCTGTGGCAGCAAAATACCGCCAGCATGGTTATCAGGACCGCGATTACGAGTCGCGCAAGGGATCGGGAGAGAAGTCTGGCGCGGCGCCGCCGAAGAAAGACAATAGCTTTGGCCCCAGGCCCGTCAATCTACCGGGCACACACGCGGTTTCACGCTGTACACAGTGCGGCACGGTGTTGCAAGGAATGCCGACGAGTGGGCAGTGTTCCAAGTGCGGGTTTGAACTACATTCCTGTAAGCAGTGCACATATTTCGATCCGGGCAGCCGGTTTGAGTGCATGCAGCCGGTGAAGGAGCGAATCGCGAAGAAGGATGCGCGAAATGAGTGCGCGTTGTTCGAGATTCGCGTGACCAGGGAAAAAGAGACGTCAACGCCTGCCAGTCTGCGGCCGAACGATGCCCGGCAGGCGTTTGAGAATTTGTTCAAGAAGTAGGGACAGGCTATAGCCGGACGTTTCCTGGGACAGCCTTCTTCGCGCAAAACCCAGCCGAGCTTCGCTCGGCGGATAGCCGGGGGCGGCTGTCCCCACACTAGTGTCCTGAGTCTAATGTTCGTTTACAAAAGCGAGCGACAGAGTCGAGGATTTGGTCGGCGGACTTGGTCCAGACAAAGGGTTTGGGGTTCGAGTTGTGGTGCTCGATGAAGTGGCGGATGGCGTTCTCCAACTGCAGCGTGCTGCGGTGAACGCCGCGTCGGATCTGTTTTTCGGTCAACTCGGCGAACCAGCGCTCGACCAGGTTCAGCCAGGAGGCCGAAGTCGGAGTGAAGTGCAGGTGGAAGCGGGGACGTTGGGCGAGCCAGCGGCGGATCAACTGGGTTTTGTGGGTGCCGTAGTTGTCCAGAATGAGGTGAATGTCCAGCTCTGGGGGCACGTTCTGCTCGATGGTGTCGAGAAATCTGCGGAACTCGCGGGAACGATGACGACGATGCAACTGGCCCAGCACATGGCCACTGGCCACGTTGAAAGCGGCGAACAAACTGGTGGTGCCATGCCGTTTGTAGTCGTGAGTGCGGCGTTCGATTTGACCGGGGCGCATGGGCAGCAACGGCGCGGTGCGGTCCAGCGCCTGAATCTGGCTCTTCTCGTCCACGCACAGCACCAGGGCGCGGTCGGGCGGGTTCAGGTAGAGGCCGACGATGTCGCGGACTTTGTCGATGAACAGCGGGTCGCGGCTCAGCTTAAAGGCTTGGCTGCGATGGGGCTGGAGCGAAAAGGCGCGCCAGATGCGGCTGATGCTGCTCTGACTCAGTCCGGTCGCTTGCGCCAGCGAGCGTGTGGACCAGTGCGTGGCGGCTTGCGGTTGGCTTTCCAAGGTGCGCGCCAGCACGCGTTCCACCGCGACGTCGCTCAAGCGGCGCGGCGTGCCCGGACGGGGTTCATCGAGCAGCCCGTCGAGGCGGAGAAGGACAAAACGCTGTCGCCACTTGCCCCCCGTGGCCAGCGCAACATGCACTCGGCGAGCCACCTCGGTGTTGCTCCGGCCCTCGGCGCAGAGCAACACGATGCGGGCGCGCAACGCCAACGCCTGCGCGGTCTTGGGACGGCGAGCCCACTCCAACAACCGCTGTTGTTCGGTAGGGACAAGAGTCAGGGGCGAGAGCGGGCGACCGAGTGCCATGCAGTTCCTCCTGCTTATATCAGATGCAGGAAGAGCCGTTAGTTATTCAACGAATATTAGACTCAGTACACTAGCTACCCAACGAACATCTAGGGTTTTTGCGTTGGCCTTAGCAGGATCTCACTTACAAACGATTGCGGCGCTTGCGTCACCAGCATGGCCACGGCGTGGGCGATGTCGTCTGGCTGCAGCATTTTCTTGACGTCTTTACCAGCGTGCGGGCTAAGCTCCGTTTCTGTCGAACCGGGGCAGATCACGGCGGCGCGAATATTGTGTGGGCGCAGTTCTTCCGCTATGGAGTAGGTCAGCCCGTTAAGGCCCCACTTGGAGGCCGCGTAGGCCGCTCCCTTAGGGAGCGCATTTTTCCCGGACAGGGACGAGATGTTGATGATGTGCCCGGAGCGGGCGCGAATCATCAAGGGAGCGAAGGCGCGGACGGCAAAGTAGACGCCGCGCAGGTTGGTATTGAGAATGCGGTCCCAATCCTCGGGCGCAAGTTTGTGCAAGGGTTCGTTAAACCCGCCGACGCCGGCATTGTTCACGAGGATGTCGAGGCGGCCGAAGGTGCTGTCGACGCGGGCGGCGGCGTATTCCAGTTGATGCAGTAGGGTGACGTCGCAGGGGATGACTTCGGTTTTCCCACCTGCGTCGAGAATTGCCCGTGCGGTGGAGTCGAGCGTGGACTGCGTGCGTCCGCAGAGAACAACGGTGGCGCCAAGTCTGGCAATCTTACGCGCGATGGCGGCGCCGATTCCGCGGCCTGCACCGGTAACGACTGCCACCTGCCCGGCCAAGGGTTGCTCGGTGTCCATATAAAAGGCTCTCCTGGGAGTCGATTCGGCTGCGGCAAAGGAGATGGGAACATCCGCCGCCTCCGCTATGCGCATCTTAGCAATAAATTAGGAGGACGATAGGGAAGTCGCTTGCCTTCGGCGGAAGAGGTACTTATAATCCGGCCAACCGGGAAAAAGGGTCAGAAGCCTTCCGTTCCAGCAAGTCACCCCTTATCCCCGGCGCCCTGCCAGGAAGCCGGGCATTCCAAAGCAGGATCCGGACGAAAAGTGGTCCAGACAGAATGCAGTTGCTGCTAGTTTGAGAAACACGTTTCCCAGAAGAGCTATTCCCCAAAAGATCCAAGGAGCCATACTGATGAAAAAGATTCTGCTTAGGGTTGTGCTTGGGATTGCGGTGGTTGCGGTGGCGCAGAATATTTCGCAGCCCGCTCAGGGACAAGCCGCCGCGCCGCCCGCGCAGGCACAGGCGGTCGCGCCGCAGACTGCGGCCCCGGTGATTAAGGATCCCGCCGAGTACAACGCCTACGTAGCCGCCGTGCAGGCCACAGATCCCAATGCGAAGATCAGCGGGTTGGAGGCGTTCGTCACGCAGTATCCCAACAGCGTCATGAAGAATCAGGCGCTCGAAATTCTGATGCAGACCTACCAGCAAGGCGGAAACGCGAAGAAGACCATGGACACCGCCACGAAACTGGTAACCGTGGACACGTGCAACGTGCGCGCTCTGGCACTGCTGGCCTACTTTGACCGTGTAATGGCGCAAGGCGGAGATCCGAATGCGAAACAGCTCCTTGCGGACGACAAGAAATACGGCCAGCAGGGACTCGATTGCATGCCGAAGTTCACCAAGCCCGACGGTACTTCGGACGCCGATTTTCAGAAGACGAAGGACCAGATGACAGGCATCTTCAATGCTGCACTCGGGATTTCGTGCCTGCAGGACAAGGATAATGCCTGCGCGATTACGCACCTGAAGCCTGCCGTAGACGCAAGCCCGGACACGCAGAAAGATTTCAGCCTGGTGTATCCCCTCGCGCTGGCGTATTTAGGTCAGACGCCGCCGGACTATCAAAATGGAATTTGGTATGCGGCGCGCGCGGCGGCGGTGGCTCCTCCGGCGGCCCAGGCGCAGATTGAAAAATACGCCCGTTCGCAGTACATGAAATTCCACGCGGGAGAAGACGGCTGGGCGGAATTGCTGACTGCGGCCAAAGCCAACGGCCCACAGGTTCCGATCAAGCCCGCGCCTTCACCTGCGGAGCAGGCGCACAACATGATTACGGCAACATCGCCTGAAAAAATGGACTTCGCTACCTGGGAGTTCGTGTTGAGCAACGGCAGCCAGCCAGATCAGGACCAGGTTTGGAACGCCATCAAGGGCAAGGCGGTGCAGATGAATGGAACAGTCATCAGTACAACTCCCACCGAGTTCATGATTGCAGGCAGTTCCGATGACATCGACGCGAAGAAGGCCGACATCACTCTAAAGTTTGAGGAAAAGGTTCCGGTCCGGATGATTCCGAAGGACGGAGCCAGCTTCGACTTTCAGGGCGAGCCAGCGTCGTATACACCGAATCCGTTCATGATGGTCATGGAGAAGGGGCAATTACTGAGAGCAAAGCCGGCACCCACAACAAAGAAACCGCCGGTGCGCCACAAGCCTGCCGCGCAGTAGCGGAACGGCTTCATCGTCACGAAAAGGCAGCCCTCGCGGCTGCCTTTGTTTTTGGTGGGTCGGGTCGGCGGGCTAAATAGATTTTCAAAGAAACTCATACCCATGCCGCGGGTTTGCTTTCGCCCCTCCGTGGGTCGGGGAAAGCTGTGAGTTCTATTCTTAAGCCGCTGCGGACCTGAAGACTGGATATTTTAGCGGACGACTTTCTTTTCCATGGTCAGCGGCCGGGTACTGCGGGGCGGACGCTTGACGCCATCGCGGAGTTGCCGGACGTCAATCTTCAGCTCGCTGATGGTTCGGCTGAGGGTATTGCGGTGCATACCCAGTTCGCGGGCGGCGCGGCACTGGTTGCCTTTGTTCTCCTGGAGAACGGTCAGGATGAAGCGTTTTTTGAACTCGCGGACTCCTTCGGAATAAAGAATATTGCTTCGGTACATTTGCAGAATAAGTGCTTCCAGTTGATCTTTCACGAGGCATCTCTCTCTTTGCTATGAATTTTTCACTGCACCGCGGCCTATTTGGGCGGGGAAGCAGGGGTGCCAGTCAATTTCTGCGGAGCCTGATGAAGCAGATCCAGACCTTGATAGAAACGGGCGCGCAATTCCGAAGGAGCCACCCAGATCGCAGCCCGGCCCATTACGAGGAAATAGGGCGCCAGTTGCGAATTCTGCAACAGCTTCGAAGTTGGCTGGAATGCCGTCATACCCATCAGGATCACCGCTACCATCAACCCGCCCTTTAGCAGTCCCAGGATTGCGCCAAGGAAACGGTCAAAACCGCTGAGTCCCGTTTCTTTCATCACCCAGCGGGCGATCCTGGCGGCCAAGCCGAACAGGAGCACGATGGCAAAAAAGATGATGAGAAAGCCGAGAATCTCAGCTAACCACTCATTCTTCAAAAACTTCTCAAACCACTCCGCCAGGCTGCGGTACTGCCACGCGGCCACGAGATAACCGACGACCAATCCAGCGACGGTCAGGGCCTCAGAAAAAAAACCCTGCATGGCCGCCGTGACGACGTTCAAAAGCACCACCGCGCAAATGATCCAGTCCGCGACGCTCATACCGGACTCCTGCGGGTGGAGATCGTACCAGACACCCGTTTAAACATCCAGCTTGTGCCCGGTCAGCTGGAAATATGCCTCAAGATACTTTTCGCTGGTGCGAAGAGCCACGTCTGGCGGTAGCGCCGGCGCGGGCGGTTGCTTATTCCAGTGAATTTGCTCGAGGTAATCGCGAACGTACTGCTTGTCATACGAATCCTGCGGCCGTCCCGAAGCGTACTTGTCGGCGGGCCAGAAGCGGGAAGAATCCGGAGTCAGGACTTCGTCGGCCAGGGTAATCCCCTTGGTGGTTCGTCCAAATTCAAACTTAGTGTCGGCGATGATAATCCCGCGCTGCCGAGCATAGGCTGCAGCCTTCTTGTAGACGCGCAGCGTGAGATCACGAAGATGACTGGCGGTTTCGATGCCGACAATCGTGCACATCTGGTCGAACGAGATGTTCTCGTCGTGTCCGGTTGTAGCTTTGGTGGACGGCGTGAAAAGGGGCTCGGGGAGGGCGTCGGACTCTTTCAGGCCCTGCGGGAGTTGAATGCCAGAGACCTTCCCGGTGGCTTTGTATTCCTTCCAGGCGGAGCCGGAGACGTAGCCGCGCACCACGCACTCGACAGGGAACATTTCGGCGCGCTGCACCAGCATCGAGCGTCCGCGCAACTGGTCGGCGTACTTGCGAACCGTTGGCGGATATTGATCCACATCGGCCGTAATGAGGTGGTTAGGAACAATGTCGGAGAGGTAATCGAACCAGAACAGGGAAATCTGGCTGAGTACACGTCCCTTGTGGGGGATGCCGGTAGCCAGAATATAGTCGAAGGCCGAAATTCGATCGGTAGCGACGAAAAGCAGTTGCTGGTCGCCGACGCTGTACACGTCACGCACCTTGCCGCTGGCGTGGAGGTGAAGATCAGGGAAGTCAGTTTGTAAGAGAACGGAATCGAGAAGTTCGGGGCTCATGAGGAAATTTTACAGGTAAGAGGCGAGGCGTATTCTAGCCGCTCAGAAAAAATTGTCAACGATTCTGATCACAGGCCGGGATGCATCGCTTAATCCGTTCACTCGAAAGATGTTGACAGCTAGCGAATCACCGGGAACGGAGATAGGAGAAGGCTTGCAGCCTCGCGGCTTTGTGGAAAAGCTGAGGATGGGAGTGGATAACGTGGCGGTGAGGCCGTCCTTAGATGCGGCCTAAAACACCTTACTTTGAGTCGGCCACTGGAATGCCACAGGCTCCCGCTAGCCGTTGCCGAAAGTCATCCCAGTCGGGACCGTTTCGAGCGAGCACTTCAGCAACATCGAACCAGCGGTTTGTTGTAGGAGACTCCGATCGCAACTTGGAAAGGTCTAAGCCCTGCTTGGATATGATCGTCCAGAATTCGGGGAAGCCGGATCTCTTCGCTTTCTGATGAGATTTCTCAGCTTCACCAGCTCGGTTATGGACGTTGCTGACATCGGTGCCGCCTTTTACCTCGATAGCGATCTTGTGATGCACTTGGTCACTAACTCGTTCCTGAATGCGAACATCGGGGTCGTGCGCCAAAACGATCAATACGGTTCTCCCGGCAGAGTTCTTCAACGTCAGTCTGTTTTCGGTTGTGGTGACCACATACTTAGCGACAATTTCTTTGATGGCAATGAAAACGTCCCTCATCGCAGTCTTCCCGATCTGCGTGTTATTAGAGCCCTGCAACTGTGAGCCAAACGTGAGGAGCGGTAGTTCGTGCAGGTCGCGTTCTGTGATCTTTGGTATACCTCGTACAAGGTCCGCCAAAGGCGTCGCCATCGCCTGACAGAAAGCGGGTATCCAGGGCCGCGCATTCTTCGAGATCGTGCCCGGGTCCTCCATACCTTTGAAGCGACCCATGCCCGTCGAGCCCTTGTAGAAGGTCTTCTGGGGAGCGCCCAAGAGCAAACGATAATAGCCCACCAGGGAAGGCTTAGCCTCAAGCACCGCAGGGACAGGGAACACATGTTCGTCGCGAAGGCCTGCGGCCGCAAGAATCTTTTGCACGTCGTCCGGCACGCACTCGCGAATCTGCTGTTTGACGATGTCCTGGCTTAGTTGGCTCAGGGCGTCGGAGAGCGCATCCATGAACCACTGCTTGCGAGCGACCAAGAGCCGTTGGTAGAAACGCACTTGGCGTGCCGAGCTAGGCGGGTTGAACGCGGGTCTCGCGATTTCGGCCGCAGTGGCCATGGCTTTGTTGTTCTTCGGTTTTGACTTCACAGGTCGCTCAGGGTCACTCACACTTCTTCGATCTCCGAAAGATGATCCAGTAGCAGTGTTGCCGTCTGGTGTGGTGAGCAGTCTTCCACTTCGGGTCGATGATTGGGCCCTTGCGAATCTTCACGATGCAGTCGCACGGCATGAAACCCGCCTCGCGTGCAGCGCTTATCAGTTCGATGTGCGCCCACTGGTACCGGTGATGGTGCACATAATCGGTGATCTTACAGAGCAGAATACCCTCTTCCTTCAACACGCGATAGGCTTCCCGTACGAAAGGTGGGAATGTGTGGGTAAACGTGTAATGGTTCTCTTTCGACGACCGCACAACGAGCCCGAAGCGAGTGCCGAAGTCCTTCTTCTTGTCTTTCCCCTGGTTCGGGATGTGTGGGGGATCGTATACGACCACGTCGAGCGATGCGTCCCTAAAGGGCATTGCTGTATTGTCTGCCACAAGGCTGGGATGGTGGCGCGGGTCAATATCCATTCCGATGACAGGTCGCTTGCTGCCTCGCCAAAAGCGCCCCCCGTTCACGGTGGCATCGAGAATTGCGCGGGGCCGCTTACGGGGGTAAAAGTCGAGCAACTGCTCGATCAATTCGGCGTCTTCCCCGAACCAAACCGAGGCCAAAGGTGTATACGCGAGAACATTTTCTGTTCTCGCTTTGCCCTTGGCAGGTCGCGATAGCGGCTGAAGCGCTGTGGCCATTGTGGGGAACACCCCTTGTATACTTTCATTATTCATACTGGCAACTGTGAATCACTTGCAAAACAGGTGCCATGGGTGGATTCGCAGCGACCCTTAGTGCCTGCCACGACCTTCGGTTACTCTCCGTTACGACGCTCCGAATCGCACCGAGACCAACTTCGACACGCCCGGTTCCTGCATGGTCACCCCGTAAAGCACCGGGGCGATGCTCATCGTCTTCTTGCTGTGAGTGATCAGTACGAACTGCGTCTGCACGCTCATTTCCTTGACGAGGTCGGTGAAGCGGCCGATGTTGGCTTCATCGAGCGGGGCGTCGACTTCGTCGAGGATACAGAACGGGCTGGGCGCGTACTGGAAGATGCCAACCAGCAACGCGAGTGCGGTGAGCGCCTTTTCGCCGCCGGAGAGCAGGAGCACGCTCTGCAGGCGCTTGCCGGGAGGCGAGGCCACGACGTCGATGCCGCTCTCGGCGCTGTTCTCTTCGTCGGTCAACTTCATGAAGGCGTGACCGCCGCCGAACAGCTTCTTGAACGTTGCCTGGAAGTTTTCGTTGATCTTGGTGAAGGCTTCTTCAAATTTCTGCCGCGAGATTTGATCGATCTCGCGGATGGTGGCCGTGGTGTTTTCGATCGATGAGATCAAGTCCTTGCGCTGGGTTTCCAGGAACGAGTGGCGTTCGGCGGTTTCTTTGTACTCTTCGAGAGCCATCATGTTGACCGGGCCCATGGCTTCGAGCCTGGCGCGCATGTCGCGATAGAGTTGGTCTTCGGCGGCAAGTTGTTCGCCGGTGACCGGCGTCAGAGCGGTGTCGGCCATCAGTGCGGCACGCTCGACGCCGAGCTCGTTGATGCAGGTTTCGGACATATACTGCACGTCGGATTCGAGCTTGGCTGCGGCGGCGGACAATTCGCCTCGGCGGTCGCGAGCCTGATCGAGAAGCAGGCGGCTGTGGCGCAGGAGTTCGTCGATTTCGCTGAGGCGGGCGCGCAGTTGTTCCGTCTCAAACTGCAGCAGACCCTCGCGGGTTTGCGCGGCATTGCGCTCGGCCTCAAGGTCGGCGGCGTGCTGCGCGAGTTGCTCGTTCTCCGCTTCGCGCTGCAGCTTTTCCGCGGCAGCGGCTTCGATCTGTGACGCGAGCGCGTGCACACGCTCGCCCATTTCGGAGAACAACGACTCAATCCGTTGCAGAACCGCTGCAGCCGAGCGATGGCGCTCTTCGAGCGTCGCCACGCGAGCGGCATGCTGAGACGTCGTCTGGGCCGATTCTTCGCGGCGTTGGCGAAGAGCGGTCAGGGATTCCTGCGCTGCCGCGATCTGCTGTTCGAGCTGGATGCGTTGCTCTTCCAGAATCTCGATTTCGGACTGTCGGGCGCAAAGGATGCCTTCCTGCTCAGCTCGCTCGGAGGCCAGTCGCTGCAGTTCGAGTTGAGAGACGTTGAGGCGTTCGCCGACTCGGGTCATCTCCGAATCGAGTTGGTGCAGCATGTGGCCGGACGTCATGGCCTGATGTTCGGCTTCGCGTTTTTCGCCGTCCAGACGATCGAGCAGGGAAGTGAGATCCTTGATTTCGCGGCCCAGGGTTAGGACGCGCATCTCTTCCTCGCGCAAAGCGCGCTCCAGATCTTCGAGTTGGCGCAGGACTTCGCGCAACTCACGCTTCATCGACAGCGGGCCCTCGGCGCGCTGTTTGCCTCCGGTGACGGTGACGTTGTGGAAGCACTCGCCGGCCTGAGAGAGGAAGAAAGCGTCGGGATTTTCGAGGGCCAGGCCGCGAGCGACGTCCGCTTCGGGAACGATGTAGCCGTCGCGCAGCTTGGGCAGAATCACTTCCAGCGATTTGCCGAAGCCATCGAGCACGCGAATGGTGTTCTTCAGCGGAACGATTTGCGCTGCGGGCGGCGCACAGTGCGCAGCTTCATCGAGAACGAATGAGAACTTAGCCTGCGCATCCTCCGGATGGACAAGGAAGGTGGCGCGGCCGTCGACGCCGGTGCGCAGCATGCGCAGGCCTTCGTCGGCCGCGTCCCAGGACTTGACGACGACGTAGTTCAGTTCATCGCGCAGGAAGTCTTCGACGACGCGCTCGTAGCGCGGTTCCACCTCGAGGAAGTCGGCGAGCACGCCCACGGGCGCAAGGCCACCGTTCATGACGCCGGACTGAAAGAGGCGGCGGACAGACTCGGTGGAGTATCCGTGCTCGGCGATGACGGCTTCGAGCGAACCTTTTTTGCCGAGGGCCGTCGCGTACTCCGCGCGAAGGACGTTGAGGTTGGTCTTGGCCCGAGTTTCTTCCAGCTTTTTCGTTTCAATCAGCCGGCGCAGTTGGCTGATCTCTTCGATGATGCCGCTGACGCGCTGGGTTACGGTTTCAAATTCGAGCGCGAGTTGGCCCCGCTGTCCCCCAAAGGCTTCGACCTGGAGATTCGCATTGGTGATCTCGGCTTCGAGACGACGGGCTTCGCGGTCGACCCCCGCCAGTCGTTCTTCGGCTTGCGCGAGCTGGTTGCGCAGGCGCGATGCTGACGAGACGGTGTCGAAGATGGCGACGCGCGATTCTTCCTGCTGGCGCTCGATTTCGGCCAGGCTCGCGGCGGCCTCGGCGGAATCCTGTTGGCAGAGAATCAGGTCGCTCTGAGCAGCGGCCAGATCAGCGGCGGCGGATTCGAGAATCTGGCGATTGGATTCGCGCTCGGATTCGAGGGTCATCAGGCGATGGCGGGCCTGCGCCAACTCGGCTTCGGACGAAGCGACCCGCACCAGCAACTCGGCGCAACGTTCTTCGTTATGCCGGCGGCGCGCGTGGGCACGGTCGATTTCGAGCGCAATCTGGCCGATGCGGTCGCGGTTCTCGCGCAGTTCCGCCTCAATCGTGTATCCGCGCTGCGTGCGCTCGGCGTGCTCGGTTTCGAGTTGCTGCACGGCCTCGGTCCGATGCTGCATTTCTTCGGCGAGGGCGTTGAGTTGGGAATCCAGTTCGGCGCTTTCCTGCTCGATCGCGGCGAATTTGCTGGCCAGGACCAGGCGCAGCCTTGCGCGCATTTCCTCGCGCAATCGCGCGTAGCGCTCGGCCTTGGAGGCCTGCCGCTTCAGCGAATTCATTTGGCGCGTGACTTCGTCGAAGATGTCGTTGATGCGGGAAAGGTTGAGCTTGGCGTCTTCGAGTCGTGCTTCGGCCAGGCGCTTTTTCGTTTTGAATTTCGTAATCCCCGCCGCCTCTTCGAGAATCGCGCGGCGATCGGTCGGACGGCTGCTGAGGATCTGCCCGATGCGTCCCTGCTCGATGAGCGCGTAGGACTCGGGGCCCAAGCCGGTCCCCATGAAGAGTTCCTGGATGTCGCGGAGACGGCAGAGTTTTCCGTTCAACAGATATTCGCTGTCGCCGGAGCGGAACAGACGGCGCGTGACCACGATCTCTCCCGCGCGGAATTGCTGCTGGTTGAACTTGCGGCGGCGAATTTTCAGAACGACGTGCGGGGCGGCGGTTCCGACGGACGCGGCAGTCGCGGGTGCGGTGACGTTGTGCGCGGGCAGTGCAAAGATCGGTTCGTCGTCGGGAAAGGCGACGGCGAGGATGTTGACTTTCGAGCGCGGGATTTCTACTTCTTCCGTTTTGCCGGGTTGGGCGTCTTCGACGGCCTGTTCGGTGGCTTCGGCGGCGCGGGCGCGGATCGAGGCTTCGTCCCAATCGTCGGAGATGTTGGATTCGGGGAGATCGTCCTGGATGTCGATTTCAGTCGGCGCGTTAGCGTCGGGGCCGTTGTAGGCTTCCGGGTCGATCAGCGTGAGCGACACCTCCGCCATGCCAGTAGGCTTGCGGTCGCGCGTGCCGGCGAAGATGACATCTTCCATGCGCGAACCGCGCAGCGTCTTGGCCGACTGCTCGCCCAGCACCCACGAGATGGCGTCGGAAATATTCGACTTGCCGCAGCCGTTGGGGCCGATGATCGCCGCCACGCCGTCACCGTGGAACTTGAGTTCGGTGCGGTCGCAGAACGACTTGAACCCGAGAATCTGAAGCCTCTTCAGTTTGAGCAACGTGAACTCCTTAGAAACGGTGGCCAGTTGTCAGTGGTCAGTTGCCGGTCGTTTGGCCTCGCATCGGCGTGCCGAGTACGTGGGCATGCCTGTTTACTAACGGGATTCCTCTCGTCAATTCGATGCATGCCGGACCAATTCTGCGCGACATTCTCACCCCAGGCTGGACGGGGCGCGCACAAAGTTAAGCTACTGTAACGGTGAAATCGGGGCGGGGTCAAGCAATATAACACCATATATGGTGTGGGCTTACGAGGTACCGCGTTGGGTTGCACACACATTGCAGCAAACAGGTAGTTCTAGGGTGGAGTCGGAAAGGAGTGGGAGAACCGCGAGAGCAGGATAAGGCTAGCGCAATTCGATCAACGAGCGCAATTGATTTTTCAACATCAGCTACGCCTTGGACGATCTGATTTCGCGGCCCCACTTGTCCAACTCAGGGCCGCAGTTTTCACACCAGCCTGCTCCCGTCATTTTTCTTCGGCGGCCGCAGTCGAACAGCAACTACAATTGTGGTGTAAATTCTCTCGCCTCCCCGAAGAGCAGTTCCCGCTGGTTGAGACGCACACCCCCAGAGGCGAGCGGGCGCGGCTTTTCCTCAGGAACATCTTGCAACGCCTCCTCACAGACGAAGAGGTGCAACAGGCGGAAGCCTTCATACAACTCAACGAATCCAGACACGAGGTGCTGAAATGGTTTCCAAGATGATTTCCGTAATCCTCGTCGCTGCCCTTCTGCACGGCAACATCGCTGCACAAGACCAACCTCAGTCCCCACCTCAGACCGTAGCCAAGATGCAGCAAGTGCTGCACAAGGCACAGGAGAAGGACAAGGTTGTCAAAGTCATCCTGAACAAGAAGATCGACAAGCAAAAGAAGTTCAGCGGCAAGGTGAGCGGAATTTCCGATACAGGCTTCGTCGTCATCGACCAGAAGACCGGAAAGGCGATGACCTTGGCATACGAAGACGTGAAGGAAGTCCACCAAAAGGGGATGCCGAAGGGCGCGAAGGCTGCCATCGCAATTGGCGGCATAGTCGGAGTCTTTCTGATTGTATGGGCGGCCAAAGGCTGGTTCCTCTTTAACCGCTCATAGCGCTTGGTAGAAACCCTTGCGTGGCGGCTTTTCTTTTGCATCGCGCCAATAGTGGTTACGCGTAATTTCTGCTATCAGGCGATAGCGCTCAAAACCCAATCGTTGCGCCTAAGGAACTTCCGTGCTTTTCCACACGCAAGTGTGACGTCTGACCTTGCCCTAGACATCCCATGAGGGCGATCATCGTCGAGGCCGTGACGGTGCGCGAACCGCGCATCGTCCCGTTTTGGAACTCTGTTCCTCGACGCTTGGCTCCTAAGTTCTTTGAAAACAAGATTTTGCCCGCAAGTGATTGTGCCCCATAGATTATTTTGCAATTCCCCCCCTAACTCTCTGATTCCAGTAGACCGAGGGGGGAGGGGGGTGGGGGGGTACTAAGTAGTAATCTTCCCGATTCGGGAACCCGAAGATCGAGAACCGGCCCAAAAACAGAGAGCGCCCTTTTCGGACGCTCCCTCGAATCGCGGATGGCCAACTGCCAATTGCTAACTGCTCGCTCCTCTATCCGAGCTTCTCGAAGAAGCGGCAGATGGTTTCGATCCCGCGGTAGAAGTTTGGGATGTGGAACTTCTCGTTGGGAGCGTGCAGGTTGTCGTCGGGGAGGCCGAAGCCCATCATCACGCTGGGAATCTTCAGCACGTCCTGAAAGTCGGTGACGATGGGAATGGAGCCGCCGCTGCGGATGAACACCGTGTCTTTCTTGAACGTGTCGTGCAGGGCTTCGGTGGCGGCTTTGATGTAGCGATTGTCGGTGCCGACTACGCAGGCCGGGCCCTTACTCCAGACCTTGATTTTCGTCTCGATGCCTTTGGGCGTCAGCTTCTTCACGTAGGCGGTGTACTTCTTCAGGATGTCGTCCGGGTCCTGGTTGGGGACCATACGCATCGAGACCTTCGCCGCCGCTTTCGCTGGAATCACGGTCTTGGCGCCGGGGGCGATGAAGCCGCCGGGCATGCCGTGGACTTCCAGAGTGGGGCGCGCCCACGTACGATACAAGACGGAATAGCCAGGTTCGCCGGTGAGCACCTTCGATCCCACTTCAGTCTTGCGGTAGTGCTCTTCGTTGAAGGGCAGACGCTTCCAGGCCTTCAGCTCATCTTTCGTCGGGGCTTTCACGCCTTTGTAGAAGCCGGGGATCAGGACCTTGCCCTTGGGGTCTTTCAGCTTGCTGATGATTTCGATCAGAGCGAAGAAGGGATTGGGGGCGGCGCCTCCGTACATGCCGGAGTGCAGATCAGTCTTGGCGCCGACGGCTTCGATTTCGGTGTAGACTAGGCCGCGCAGGCCAACACAGAGCGTGGGAAGATCGGGCGCGAAAAGTTCCGTGTCGCAGACCAGCGCGAAGTCGGCTTTCAGCTTGGCTTTCTGCTTGCGGATGTACTCGGCGATCGACTCGCCACCGACTTCCTCTTCGCCCTCGAAAATGATTTTCACGTTGAGGGGCAGCTTGCCGCCACCAGTCTGCATGAGGGCTTCGAGAGCTTTGACTTCCATCCAGAGCTGGCCTTTGTCGTCAACGGCGCCGCGGGCGTAGATGTTGTTGTTACGCTCGGTGGGCTCGAAGGGCGGCGTGTGCCACTCGTCGAGCGGTTCGGCGGGCTGGACGTCATAGTGCGCGTAACAGAGGACGGTAGGCTTGCCGGTGGCGTGGAGCCAGTCGGCGTAGATGAGGGGATGTCCCTTGGTGGCAATGACCTCGACGTTTTCCATGCCGATGCGGCGTAGTTCGTTGGCCACGAAGTCGGCGGCTTTTTGAATGTCGGGCTTGTGCTCTTCGAGAGTGCTGACGCTGGGGATGCGAAGAAGATCTTTGAGTTCGTTCAGGAAGCGCTGCTGGTTGCTACGGGCAAAATCAACTGCAGAGGAAGCCATAGGATGATCCTTTCTCGCGGAGGAACTAGAATGCTTCGGGATTGCGATGCCCTGGAAACGCAACAGTATACCGCGAAGAGAAGGGGAGATGTGGCTGCCGGAGCCTGCATTTCGATCAGAATCTTGCTGGAGAGAACGGGGCGAGATCGTATTCGGGAGCGTGGCCTTCGATGACCGCCGCCATGACCTCGGCAGTGACGGGAGCGAGAAGGATGCCGTCGCGAAAGTGGCCGGTGGCGACGTAGTAACCCGGCGTTGCGGTTGCGCCGAGGATGGGCAAGGCGTCGGGAGTTCCGGGGCGCAGTCCGGCCCAGTCTTCAAGGATTTTAGCGTTGCGTAATTCCGGGACCAAGTCGAGCGCGGCGCGATGGAAACGCTGGATCGTCGCTAGGTCCGTGCGTTTATCGAATCCAGCTTCTTCGACGGTGGCGCCGACCAGAAGGCGTCCGTCGCTACGCGGGATGAGATACGCCTCGGGCGAGCGGATCACGTGTTTGAGCAGTGTGTGCGAGGGCATCAGTAGGCATAGCATTTGTCCTTTTACAGGGCGCGTGGGAAACGTGTGGGGCGCGATTTGGCCGGACCACGCACCGGCACAGTTGACCACTTTGGCAGCGTGGAAGACAGTCTTGGCGGTAGCTACGCCGGCGGCGCGGCCATCCGTTACGGTCACGGCGGTGACTTCGTCGCCGGAAGAGAAGTCTACGCCGCGACGCTTCGCTGTCTTCCATGCCGCTCTGGAGAGCGCTCTTGGATCGACGCTGCGCTCTCTTAAATGGAAGGCCGGGCGGTTGGGTTCCGCCAGCGCGGGTTCGAGTTCAGACAGAGGAACGGGTAGCAAGCTTGCGAGCGTGAATCCCGGTCGTTCGTAAACATGCTCCGGAGGAGGAAACACGATCGTGCCGTGATCCCGCAGATCGACGTGCACTCCGGATTCGAACTGCAGTTCTTGCGCAAACTCGGGATACATCCGAGCGCTGGCGGTCGCTAGAGGCTGGAGGATGCCAGGGGTTTCGAGGCTGCAATCGATCAGCATGCCGCCGGCGGCGTAGGAAGCCTCACGGCCGGGCTCTCCGCGCTCGACTACCAAAACTGTCGCGCCACGCTTGCGGAGGGCAAGGGCAAGCGAGAGGCCGATCATGCCTCCGCCGATGATGAGTGTGTCCCAAGTCTTCACCTCGGCATTGTAAAAGAGTGGAAGGCAGAAGAATGTCAGGATTGCTGGTGGACTCGGCGGACAGGTGGGAGATGACACGGGGCGCGGAGCTGCATAAAATGGCTTGCATGAAGACCTTTGTTATTGGGGCGCTGCTGAGTATGCTCGCGCTGTCGGGAACGGCGCTTGCGCAAAAAGATAAGGACGAGGAACCGACGTCGTTTATGTATTTTCTCGTCATCAAGGACGACAACGGGAAGCCGGTGCGAAATGCTGCCGTCATCCTGCATGCGGTGAATGCCAAGGGCAAGCAGGAACGCGGGGACATGGAGTTAAAGACCGACCCGGACGGGAAGGCGAATTTTGACGGCATTCCGTATGGCATGCTGCGCGTGCAAGTGATAGCGACGGGATTTCAGACGTTTGGGGAGGACTACGACATCGAGAAGGCGAAGATGGAGATCACGATCAAGCTGAAGCGGCCGCAGGGACAATATTCGGTGTATGACGATCACCCGAAGGAACCGAGCACGCCGCCCAAGCAAGATACCCCGCCACCGGATCAGAACAAGAAGCCGAACTAAAGACGGCGCGCTCTCGCGCCGCAATGATTGGGAACGTGATGGACTATTTACTGAAAACCGAGCCCTCAACGTATTCGTTTGCGGATTTGCAGCGGGAGAAAACCACCACATGGGATGGAGTGTCGAATCCGGTGGCGTTGAAGCATTTGCGGGGAATGAAGCCCAGCGAAAGGCTGGTCATATATCACACCGGAGATGAAAAGAGCGCCGTGGGAACGGCCTCCGTTGTGTCGGTGGATGTGGCGGACGCGAAGAATCCACAAGTGAAGATCAAGGTCGGCAGTGCCAATCCCAAACCGGTGACGCTGGCTGAGGCGAAGGCCAACAAACTATTTGCAGATTCTCCGCTGGTGCGGCAGGGACGACTGAGCGTGGTGCCCCTGACGGAGGCGCAGTATAAGTTTCTGACGGGGGAGTAAAGTCAAAACCCCCATCCTAACGTCGCAAAAAGCGCGACGTTAGGATGGGGCACCCGCTTCATTCCGGGTTTCCGCTGATTCCAATTCCGGTTGGATCCGGTCCAGACTCTACGACGTGCGCGCGTCGCGGCGGATTAGTGTTGAGTCCAGGAGATAACCCAGACCGAGCGTGAACGGGATGGCGCCGAACGCTCCTGCCACCAGGGCGTCGGGTTCAACTCTCGCGATGATGGTGAAGGCCAGCATGTAGCCGACCGCGCCGGCGATCAGCAAAATTCCAGCGCGGCGGGAGTGGGCCGCCTCGGTGAGATCGGGCTCCATGGGGACGCTGACGCCCCGCTGCATTGCTGCCAGGCGTTCTTCCGTGCGTAGCTTGCGCACTCTATAAAAGGTGTACATTCCCAGAATTGCCGTGGGCATTCCGAAAATCATGATGACTGCCGCGAGACCAGTGAGTCCGTCCATGGTGGTTCTCCTTCCTTGTCGCGCTCAGTGCGCGCTGCCGGAGCTGAAATCGCTTTCAAGAAAGGATACGCAGGAGGGGACAGGAAAGTTCCGTCGGCAGCCAACTCAGGCCAATGCAGACGCTTCCAAGCAAGTGACGTTGGCTGCCTGGGATTTAGAATGGCCCCTCTGGAGACTAGATGAGATCTGGAACTTCATATTGTATGCGTTGGGCGGCGGTGGCTGGCTGCCTGGCGCTGCTCTTTGCTGCTCCCGCGCTCTGGGCGCAAGAAACGAAGGAAAAGGTCACGGTCGACGATGTGGACCGCAACTTCATGGTTCGGCTGCCGAAAGGCTACGACGCCCAACAGCACTATCCGGTCGTGATCCTGCTGCACGGCATGAATCAGGACCCGGAAGACATCGAGCGGCTCACTCGGTTCAATGAACTGGCGGATAAAGACGGCATTATTGCCGTTTATCCCTCCGCCTTGCACGGGCGCTGGAATGTGGGGGTTCGACCACCCGAGCGGCGACCCATGGGCATGGGCCCCGGGGGACGTCGCGGGGGCGGTGGTTACCCAGGCGGCGGTGGTTATCCCGGAGGCGGCTACCCAGGAGGTGGCGGCTATCCCAGGGGAGGTGGTGGGTATCCGGGCGGTGGGGGACAACAGCCGCAGGGTCCGGAGCCCAATCAGGAGAAAAGGCCAGCTCCCGCAGATGACGTCGCTTTCTTCAACCAGATGCTGGACCAGCTCGGGACCAAGTTTTCGGTAGATGCGTCACGAATCTATGCGGCGGGTCTGTCCGAGGGCGGCTTCATGAGCCTGCGCATGGGGTGCGCCCTGGGCGATCGAATTGCCGGGATCGCCGCAGTGGGTGCGGCGATGCCGAAGACCATGATTTGTCTGCCGTCGCGTCCGGTACCCGTGGTGATGATCAACGGTACTTCAGACCCGGTGGTCCCTTATGGAGGTGGCACCGAGCACAACATGAGTCTGGCGACCGTTTCTGTGGAAGATAGTGCCAAGGCATGGGCGAAAATTGACCGCTGCGAGGAAAAGCCGGAGAAGAGCAAGGTATCGCCGCAAGCGAAGGGCGGCATGGAAACCAAGGTCGATACTTACAGCGGCTGCCAGCAGAACGCGCAGGTTGTTCTCTACAGTGTGAAGGGCGGGGGGAATACTTGGCCCGGCGGAGAGCAATACGAAGTCGAAAAAACGATCGGAAAGACGAGCCCGGATCTAAATGCCAATGAGGTGATTTGGAGTTTCTTCGTAACGCGGAAGCTGCCGGGCCAAAGCGGAGATCAGAAATAGAGACGAGGTTTAGACTTTACCGCGGCGTCAGGACTTCCATCTTCACAACGAATGGAGGCATCTGCAAGGACTTATTCAATCGAGTTTGGGATTCCGCCACATCAAAAACCCCACCCTCCCGTAAGGAACGCGAGAAGGGTGGGTCCCCGGTTTGAGCAAACCTCGGTCTACTTGTCGCGGTCGTTATCGTGACCGAAGGGCGGCGTGAGACCTGTGTAATCGCCCACGGCCTTGGCGTCGTACGGGCCATTCAGCATGTCGAAAGTGTTGCCCGCCACTGCGATCATGCCCTGGCTCCAGACGATGTTCTGCTGCCGGTCCACTTCAATGACCTGCATGTTGTACTGGTCACTGATGAGGGTATTGCCGTTCTTAAGACGGACGGCACGCGTCGGGAGAGGCGACGAGACGCTGCCCGCACGGGTATTGGTGTAGTAGGTCCAGACCGCGTTGCCGCTGAAGTCCACTTCAACGATCCGGTTGTTGTTGGAATCGCTGATGAGCGTGTCGCCATTGGGCAAGCGGCTGGCAAAAGCGGCGCCATTGAGCTGCGTACAGGTAGCGCATCCGTAACTCCACACAATCTGCTTTTTGCGGGTGACCTCGATGACACGGTTGTTGCTCTCGTCGGCGATGAGGATGTGGCCGTTGGCCAGCAGTTCGGCGCTGTTGGGATTGTTGAGCTGGTTGGGGCCATCGCCTGCAACTCCGGTCTGGCCATACTGCCAAAATATTTTCTTGTCGAGCGTGACTTCGATGACGCGCATGTTGCCCTGATCAGTGATCAGAATATGCCCGTCGGGCAACCATGTGTTCTGTACCGGGGTGTTGAGCTGGTCCGGACCCGATCCAGTCACTCCGGCGTGGCCATAGTGCCAGATGATGTTGCCGCTGGGATCGAGGATCATCACGCGGTTATCGGGACATCCGTTCGGACAAGTGGGCTCTGCGCCCGCAGGGACGCCTGTTCCGGCCACCAGCGTGAAGGAACCGATGCGCTGCGCGTCGTTGACGCCCACAACTGAGTGCGGTCCAGCCACACTCGATCCGTTTCCGAAGCGCCACACGATCCGGTGGTTGTTGGGATTTACTTCAATGAGCCGGTTGTTGTACTGGTCGGAAATCAAAATGTTTCCGGGCGTGTTGAAATGATTTCCCTGGGCCTGGGCAGAAAGCGCACAAGCGGCGACAAGCAAGGCCGCGCAAACCCCGGTTTTCAGTTGAGACAGATTCATGACAATCCTCCTGTGGCGATGCCAACCGAGTTGGACACGATGGTTTCCGCGCCGCCATCCCGCGAAACGAGTTGCTGGGCTGGACATTTGCGGGCGCACACGACATCGGCGATTACGACCCGTGGGGCGTGCTGGAGATTAGTTTGGGGGGAAGGGCGGGAAGGAATTGTCAGCTGGATGTCAAAAGCCTGTCACTTCTTCGCGAGTCAGCGGTTCCCTGTTTTACGAAAGGGGTGAGGGTCAGGCGATGGACTTTCTCAATTCGCGGCGCAGGATTTTGCCGGAGGCAGTTTTAGGAACGGCATCCACGAAATGGACCTCGCGCGGTTGTTTGTAATGGGTAAGGCGGTCGGCGACGAAGGCGCAGAGTTCTTCTTCGAGCTTGTGGCTCTCGACAAATCCGTCGCGCAAAGCGACAAAGGCGACGGGAATCTCTCCGGCTGCTGCCTCGGGACGGCCGATGACGCCGCATTCTTTCACCGCGGGGTGTTCCAGCAGAACGGCTTCGACTTCGGCTGGGGCCACAGGAAAGCCCTTGTATTTGATCATTTCTTTCCGGCGATCTACGACGCGGTAGAAACCCTCGCGGTCGCGGGTCACGATATCGCCCGACCAATACCAACCGTCGCGCAAAACGGCGGCGGTCACGTTCGGTTCCTTCCAGTAGCCCAGCATGAATTGCGGACCGCGCATGACGAGTTCTCCTGGTTGGCCAGATGGCGCTTCCGTCAGATCGTCGGGAGTTTCGCCGGGATCAATATCGGACTGCGACAGCACGCGGCAATCGGTTTCGGCGAGGGGGTGGCCGATGGAGTCTGGCCGATACAGCTCTGGTTCGAGGAAGCCCACATGCGTGATGGGCGAAGCCTCGGTCATGCCGTATCCCTGGCACACAAGAATTTTGGTGAGAGCTGTGAAGCGGCGGGCAAGCTCTGGAGCCAGAGGCGCGGCGCCGGATTTGACCCACTGGATGTGATGATCGCGAGGGAACTGTCCCGCCTCGGCCGCCTGGCAGAGTGCATTGATCGCGGGCGGAACTAAAGGCATCGTCGTCACACCTTCGTCGATGAGGAGCTTCACCAGCATTTGGACGTTGAAGCGCGGCATCAGCACAAGCTTCGCCCCCAGAATCAGCGCGGGATTGAGAATCACATTCAGGCCGTAGATGTGGTAAAGCGGAAGACAGCAGAGAATATTGTCGGCAGAATTGAGCTTCGTCGCATTGGGGCCGAGAAACTGATACACGTTCGCGATCAGATTGTAGTGCGACAGCATGACTCCCTTAGGCAGGCCCGTGGTGCCACTGGAGTAGGGAAGCACGGCGAGAGTCTGCTCGGACGACTGATCCGGCTTGTGGTAAGTCGCGGTAACTGGATTGAGCAGGTTGGCGAAGAGATCGGCGCCCGACGCAGGCTGGCGCGTTGTGTAGACGCGGCGCAGGTTGGGCAATCCTCCGAGGTTGATACCTTCGATGTTAGGGCCATCCGTAACCAGGAGGACGGCGCCAGAGTTTTCCAATTGATGGCGAACTTCGCGCTCGCGGTAGGTCGGATTGAGCAGAGTAGGAATCGCTCCAGCCAGCGTGGCGGCGTGGTATGCGACACAGAACTCCCAGGAGTTCGCGAGAAAAATAGCCACCACTTCGCCTGGCTTGAGGCCAGTAGCCGTCAGGCTGCGAGCCACGGACTCGACCATCTCTCCATATTCGGCGTACGTGAAACGGCGTCCGCAGGAAGGGTCAACTAACGCAGTCTTCTGCGCATTGCGGTGGCAGGAGTCGAGCACCAGATCGTGCAGAAAGAGGTTGTGCGGGTCAGCGTAGAGTTGCGTTCGCAGCATGCCGGGAGAGATTGTAATGGAAATAGACAGATTCGAAGCAACCGGCTGCAAACGAAGCCCGTTAGTTCGCCAGCTTCCGCAGAAATTCCTGCTCGTCCATGTGGTACTTGAAGGCTTTGCGGCCATCGATGAAGACGACAGGGACTTCGTCGTTGAACTGGCGGCGAAGTTCGGAGTCGGAATCAACGTCAACCTCTTGCCACGTGAATCCTCCGCGCCGCGAAAGCTTGGACAGACTCTCTTTGACGACTTCACATAGATGACATCCCTTGCGGGAATAGACCACGACGCTGCGAGAGTCTGGCATGCGGGGATTCTAGCGCGCGGAAACGGCAGTTTTCCAGTAACAAAGTAATTCGGAAGGGCGCGAAGCCCGTTTCGGGAGGTCTGGTGGCCGGACCAGTGTTACAGCGTGTCCTGACAAACTGCTCGATGGCCAGCTGGCGGCTCGGAGCGTCAGTCCCGAGCGCGAGGCGGTAGAATCCCTGCATGCAAGATCATCAGGCAAAACCTCTTCGTGGAAAGACTGCGCTAGTGACCGGCGCAGCCCGGCGGTTGGGACGAGCGTCTGCCCTGGCGCTGGCACAGGCTGGTGCGGACGTGGCGATTACCTTCAGGAACTCGGCGCGCGAAGCGCGGGAAACGGTCGTGGATTTGTCGGGATGCGGGGTCCGGGCGTTTGCGCTGCGCTGCGACATCACCGACGAGGCCAGCGTCCGGGCGATGATGAAGGAAGCTGGACGCGAATTGGGACGCATCGACATTCTCGTCAACAACGCTGCGAACTACGAAGCGGTAGAGTTCGAAAAGCTCACGGTGCCGCAATGGGATGCGATTTTCGCCTCCAATACGCGCGGCCCGTTTTTGGTGTCACGCGAAGCTCTGAAGTGGATGCGGCGGAAGCGCGGCAAGGGGGCGAATGGGGGCGCTGGCTCGCCGGACATCGAGGCAAAGATCATCAATATGGGCTCCCTCGGAGGGCTCAAGCCGTGGGCGACGAACGCGCACTATTGCTCGTCGAAGGCGGCCTTGCACATGCTGACGAAGGTGATGGCCAAGGCACTGGCGCCGGAGATCGCGGTGAATGCGGTGGCTCCGGGGATGATCGATCTGGGAGAGAAGTCGGCGGCTGCGTTCATGCGACGCATGGCCAAGCAGACGCCGATGCGCCGAAACGGCCGCGGGGACGAGATCGCCGAGGCGGTGTTGTTCTTCGCGACCGCGCCGCAGTTTATTACCGGCCAGATTCTGGCTGTGGACGGCGGCCTTGGTCTTTAGCGAGTCCCTAGGCCTCGGCCGAGGTTGGATCGATCACATGCTTGACCTCAGAAACACGGTTTGCCGGGAATCCGCCTTGTCTGGCGTGCTCTCGCACCATTTCCTCATTCGGTGCGATGTAAACACAGTAAATTTTGTCCTGAGTGACGTAACTGTGCAGCCACTGGATCTTCGGACCCAAATTGTTCAGCACGCTGCAGGATTTCTGCGAGATGGCGATGACCTGGTCGGGAGTCACATCGCCGATGCTCGGGATGTCGCGCTCGATGACGTACTTGGGCATGTTTTCTCTCCGCGATGAGGCGGGCAACCTGGCCCACCCCTGTTTGTCGGGCAGAGATTTTAAGGCATCAGACGGGAAATAGCCATTGCTGCACTCTCGCGGTATATTGGGGCCAATGAAGAAATCGAAAGGCAGTTCTTCTTCTTTGGCAGCTTCGGCAGCATCTTCGCGGAAGCGTACGTCTTCTCTTTCGCCCTATGGGTTGGGGGCGACTTCGGGTCCGCGCGTTGCTGTGGCTATCATGGCGGCAGGCAAAGGGACCAGACTCAAATCGCTACTTCCTAAAGTGTTACATGAAGTCGGCGGGAAGCCGCTGCTGGAGCACGTCATCCGGGCAGCCATTCGAATCGTGCCGGCAAAAGATGTATACGCAATCATCGGTTACGAGGCCGATCGCGTGCGGGCCGCGATGGAGCACACGGGCGTCAACTTTGTGCTTCAGGCGGAGCAGAGGGGAACCGGCCACGCGCTCATCATGGCGGGTGAAGCGTTGGCTGGGTATGACCACGTCGTTGTGCTCTCCGGAGACGCCCCGCTGATCACGCCAGAAACCATTGGGCGCCTGCGCAACTTTCATCTGCAAGAACAAGCATCCATGACGCTTCTCAGCGCGGAACTGGCGAATCCTACTGGGTATGGCCGGGTGTTGCGCAAGACGGCGCGAAGCGCCGAGGTGCAAGCGATCGTCGAAGAAAAGGCGGCGAGCCCGGCCCAGAAAAAGATTCGCGAGATTAATTCCGGCTTCTATGTTTTTGCGGTGAAGGAACTCTACGGCAACATCGGGAAACTCTCGACGGCCAATGCGCACGGCGAGTATTACCTGACCGACATGGCCGAGGTACTGCGCAAGGCCCGGCAACGCGTGGTGGCGTTTAAAACGCCGGACGCGACCGAAGTGCTGGGCGGCAACACCCGCATGGAACTGGCTGACATCGACGAAAAAATGCGCCTGGCGAAGTGCCGTCAATTAATGGCCGATGGCGTGACAGTGTTCTATCCCGCAAGCTGCGTGATCGACCCCGATGTGGAGATCGCGCCTGACACTGTGATCGAGCCCTACGTACAGTTGCTGGGGAAAACGCGAATTGGATCTGCCTGCCGCATTCGGTCGTATTGCGTGATTCGCGATGTCGAGATTGAGGATGGAGTCATGATTCTTCCGGGATGTGTAATGAATGAAGCGCGGATTGGCACGGGAGCGGTGGTGGGTCCTTATTCGCGCCTGCGACCGGGGTCCGACATCGGCGAAGGCGCGCACGTCGGAAATTTTGTCGAGACCAAGAAGATGAAGCTGGGCAAGGGATCGAAGGCGAATCACCTGACGTATCTGGGCGACGCGGAGATCGGTTCCGGCGTAAACATTGGTGCGGGTACGATCACCTGCAACTACGACGGCGTCGCCAAGTACAAGACCGTCATCGAAGATGGAGTATTTATCGGCAGCGACAGCACGCTGGTGGCGCCGATTCGCGTGGGCAAGGGCGCGTATGTGGGAGCGGCATCGTGCCTCACCCACGATGTTCCCGCGGATTCGCTGGCCATCGCGCGTGCGCGGCAGATTGTGAAGGAAGGCTGGGCGGGAGAGAAACGCGCGGCACGAAGAAAGTGACCACCGCGCGGAGACACGGGTCACGGAGAAAACCCTCAAAACAGAAAAGCACTGAGACTAGATTTCTCCGTGCCTCAGTGCCTCCGTGGTGAATCGTTCTTGCCTTAGTGCGTGACGGCCGCGAATAATTCCGAGTGCATCAGTGACTGGAACTGCTGGTCGTTGGCTTTGAAGTGCACCGCTACGTTCGGGCCGTCGGAGTCGACAGAGGTGTTCTCGACAGCGATCTTCTCTGCGGGCGTGGCGCTCATCTTCTTATAAAGCATATAACCTTTGAGCAGCGACGAAACTGTGGCGGCCGTCGTGGAGTCAGAGGTAATTACGGTCATGTCGAAGTTGACTCCGCTATTAAAGCTCAGCGTGTAACGGGAGCCCAATAATCGCTTTTTGACGGTGTCGTAGTCGGCGATCTGCGAGGCGTCCCCCATGGCGGAGTGCATGGCGTTCTGCGTGCCCTGCTGGTCGAGAATGCTCCAGACCGGCGCGGAGTCGACGCTCGACATCATGTCGGCCATGTTGCCGTTGGTATCCAGGCTCAGAACCTGCCCGGCGCTGGTATCGAGCGCGACGCGAATTGAAGTCGAGTCGCCGAACAGCAGCGTGCTGTCATCAAGGAAGCTCATGACGAAACCGCCGTCCATGGGATAGATATTCGCGGTTCCATACTTCTTCGGCACGAACTTCTGCAGCTTCATCTTTTTAAGCACGGCCTTCATGTTGAAGGGACCCGCGGCCACGCCAATGGTCTTGACGCCTTGCTTGCCGGCGTGGAAGGAGGCGAAGGTGAGCGTGTCAACATCTTTGTCGGGATCCAGGCCAATGGCCTTGAGGGCGGCCTCGAACTGCTTGATGTTGTCTGGCAGCAGCTGTTGTTTCAGGGCCATCGCAGTAGGCGAATCTTTGAGGGCCCGGTAGTCCACCGAGATCAACTGCAGCAGATCGGCGGGAACGCAGGCGCGCGCAGAAGAGTTCAGCGGCATGGCGTAAGCCATGCTCACTAGAAATAGAGAAGCCAAGCAAATCTTAAGCAGTTTCATAACGCCTCGAATTCAAAGATAGTTAGGGTTGCGTCCACTTTTGTTGGATGCACGATCCGGCCTTGTCGTTTATAGATCGCTTTATTCTATTTTACTTGCAGCCCGCCGAACGGAACAAAAGTACATGCCCATTGACCGGGTGGGGTCCCGATGAGCGATGGGAATCGTCTCGTGGTGTAGCACGCAGCTTGCACCGCCTTTCGTCACGGGCAGAAAAGACGTTGCAAGCAACGTCTCTACGAAAGGATGGCGGACCGCCGACGCACTTCCCCGGCGAATGCCTGATCTTTCAACGACGCGAGATTGATCTCTACGTTAGCCATGGCACCGGTAATGGCCGCGCCCGCCAGTGCCCGAGCCGTGGTCAAATCCGATTTCATATTGGGATTAGTAGCGGGTTCGAGCGACTTCACGATCTGTATGATTTCGTGGGCTTTTTCGGCAACGCTCAACGGAACCTCCGTCGCTTGTTTGAGGGCAGCTTCGATCATCGCCTCGCCAGATCTTCGATCTGCAGTGCTCTTGGCGTGCTTGTAGGCCCTCATGACAGAGTTGTAAGACTTGGCGTCAGCGTCGACTGCCGCCTTCAGTTCTTCACGTAACGGCGTGAGGCGCGCGATGGCGGCACTCAATTGTGACTCGTATTGCAGATAGGCCTTTTTGCCGCGCGACATGGAAGCGACCATGGCGGCGAGCCCCGCAGCCATGGCTGCCGCTGCGGCTGCGGCGCTGCCACCTCCGGGCGTGGCCGTTGGGGCTGCCAGTTGCTCGACGAACGGTTCGACTCCCGCGCGCACACCACCGACGGCCATTTTTCCGCCCATGACGGAGGCGAGCCGGTTCTCCAGGATCAACGACGAATCGAAATTCTCGACCTGCAGAAACCACTCGGCGGCTTGCTCCAGTGCTTTCTTGGGGATCAGTCCGACGATCTCGCTCGATAGCGGCATCGCGCCGTAGCGGGCCGCTTCGCGTTTTACCATCTCAAAGACGCGGTGGACGGGCGTTTGTTCGAAATCGGTAAGGTTCATCGAAACCTGGGCCAGACCGCGCACCAGGAATCCAGCGCCTTTCACGAATCGCATGCCGCCGCTCGAGAAACGCACGGCCTTGGCGATCTTCTTGGAGATTTCGACGTCGGGCGTGTTGAGGAACACGTTATAGGCAATCAGGAATTTGCGCGCGCCCACGACCGTGGCGCCCGCCGTAGGATGCACACGGGGCTCGCCGATATCCGGACAGCGAGCGGGATTCGCGGCAATCTCGGCGCGGATGCCTTCGAACTGTCCGCGGCGAATGTTTTCCAGACCCTGGCGTTCTGGAATTCTGGCGGCAGATTCGTAGAGATACACAGGGATCCGGTAACGCTTCCAGATCTGCTCGCCGACGTGGTTGGCCATGGCCACACAGTCTTCGATGGTGACGCCGTCGATGGGGATGAAGGGAATTACGTCGGTCGCTCCCATCCGCGGATGCGCGCCGCTATGCACGTTGAGGTCGATGAGTTCAGCGGCCTTCCCCACGCCGCGGATCGCGGCCTCCTGAATCGCTTCGCGCTCGCCGGCCAGCGTAATGACGCAGCGATTGTGGTCGGAGTCCATTTCGCGGTCTAGCAGGTAAACGCCGGGCATCTTCATGGCGTCGATGATGGCGTCAACTTTCGATTTGTCGCGGCCTTCAGAAAAATTGGGAACGCATTCGACGAGCGTGGACATAAGTAAGAAGAATAGCTGGGCGCACTGTATGGCGCAAGAATGGCACGCCCGTGACGGATGCAAGCAAGAGTTGTTACTACAGAGGGTCCGGAGCGCACAGAGGAATCTCAGGGCTTCTTGCCGCCGAAGAACTTTCCCACTCCCAGCCTTACTTGCACGGTGTTGATCCCCGGATTCGGCGTGGCCAAGCCTGCGTTTGAGATGTGCATGTAACGCAGTTCGAGACTTACATTGTGTTTCGCCCCGAGGAAGTGCACCCCGAACGCGGCCTGGTCGGTGAAGTTCACCGGGTTGGTACCGGTGGGGACGTTGTGGCTGGTAAAGAGCGTGCCGCCGCAGAGTTCGAGATAGGGCGAGAGGCGGCCGTGACGTTCGAAGTTCCACTTGAGGCCGAGCGGATCGAAGCCCACGCCGTATGCGGTGTTGGCTGGCTGGAAGACGAAGAAGACGGGGACCGCGTCGACCGCATATTCAAAGCGTCCGCGGAGGAAGCCGGGCAAGTGCGGGCCGGTCAGGATCCATCCGTAGCGCAAGCCGGCGTTGAAGGCGCCGGTGTTACCTCGCCCGCCACTGACGGAGTGGCCGCCGCCCGCCCAGACCTGGACTTCGTGGCCGCCTTGCTCCGGACCAACCTGGGCGACGGCGAACATTGGTGCGAACACGATCAGAAGGGCCACGAGAGAACGCATAGTTTCGAAGTCTCCAAGGCAAACACCGAAGGCTTGAAGGGGGACGACTCACGATACAGGAAACGCAGCCGCAACGACAACGCGGGCCTTAGCGATCGCGTGCCACGGCTTTGCGTAAATCGGCGTGGGGCCGTTGGGCAGCGAGGTGCATCAGGTCACGAGCCACGCGCGAGGTGTTGTGGCGCGCGACTCCGGCTTCCTCGAGATAGTCACCGAGAACGGGAATCACGCCGAGAGCTTCAACGGCGTCGAGATCGTTCACGATCTGACAGGCGCCTTCGCTGGCATATTTGGCTTGAAGCTCCGCGGAAGCGGGAGTTCGGTTGATTAGTGCGAAGTCGAAAATCTGTTTTTGTGCGTGGCGATTCAGTGCGCGAATATGGTCGGCCGCGGTCAGTCCAAGGCTCTCGTTGGCCTGCGTCATAAGGTTGCAGATGTAGACCTTGGTGGCGGGCGATTCGACAATCGCTTGCGCGATGCCACGCACCAGCAGATTAGGGATCAGACTGGTGAAGAGGCTTCCAGGACCGATGGTGATCATGTCGGCATTAGCGATTGCTTCCAGAGTTTGCGGCATCGGACCCACGTCCGGTGGGACAAGAAACAGCTCCCGGATGCGTCCCTTGCTGGCGGTGATCTTGGTTTCGCCGCGGACCCGTGTGCCGTCTTCCATTAGAGCTTCGAGTTCAACGTTGGACGTCGTCGCGGGATAAATATGGCCGCGGGTGAGAAGAATCTCGGACGAGAGTCGCACGGCTTCTGAAAAATCGGAAGTCAGAGAAGTCAGTGCCGCGAGAAACAGATTACCGAAACTGTGGCCCTCGAGTCCCGAGCCTTTTTCGAAGCGGTGACGGAAAAGCTTAGACAGCAGCGCTTCATCTTCGCTAAGAGCGACGATGCAGTTACGGATGTCGCCCGGCGGAAGCATATTGAGCTCTTTGCGCAGCCGTCCACTGGAACCCCCGTCGTCGCTGACGGTAACGACCGCGCTAAGATCGCAGATGGAGGGAAAATCCGGTTCGGCAGAAACTTCTGCCGGCCAGAGTACGAAACGCTTGAGTCCCTTGAGCAGAGTGGAAAGTCCCGTGCCGCCGCCAATGGCTACGACGCGCAGCGCTCGCTCGCGCGCGGTCTTCTCCGGGGGCCGAAGCTCGGCGCTTTGGGTTTCCATCGAGTGTATCCTGCGGGCTAAGCAGGTTCTTCTTCGCCGAGCTCGCCGTCCGACGAACCCAGTTCGGCGCCGGGATCCGGATAGAGCAATTCCGTGAAGCGCGGATCCTCTGCCAGATTCTGGAAGTCGGAATCGTTGCGCGCCTGGAAACGCAATTGGGCGTTCAGGCGAAGGGCTTCGTCCAGATGTTTCAGCGAATCCTCGACGTGGCCCGTGAGACAGTCAAGCGCAGCCAGGCCGTACACCACAAAGTCGGACTTGGCGTTCTGCTTCAGCAGCTTCTCCAGGTGTTCGCGGGCGGTCACGTAATCGCCAATATTCATCAGCGATACGGCATAGTCGAAGTGCTCCTCGGCTGTCTTGAACTGCGTGGCGGCCGAGCGTTCCAGATGCTGGTTGCAGATGTTGAGGTGAACGTTGGCGCGGTCGGCCAGTTCTTTGCTCGGGCCGCCAACGACCTTCTGAAAATGAGGCTTCGCCTTATCGAATTTGTGCTCCTGCATGGCGCGCAGCCCTGATTCGTAGCTCTGCAACGCCTGCGTGTATCGCGGATCTTCCGCCACAGTCTTTTTCGCGGTAGGTTTCTGAGCCATGTGCAAAACTCTTCCTGTGCTCTTGGTAATGGGGAACTCCTTAGAATCCTGCATTCTAGCCGAGCAGTAAAGTATCACTCAAACAGTGGGTTGAGGTCCAGTTGGCAAGCAGTATCCAGTACTGAGTACCGAGCGGAACCAGTTCGGTTTCTTCTCGGCACTGGGTACTCGCGACTCGGTACTAGTTCATCGTGGCGGCCGACAGCAGATCGATCTGCTTCCACTCGCCCTTAATGATTCCTGCGCGGATTTGCGCGGCGGTCTTGCCCTTCTTGTGCTGCTGGTAGGAGTAGTAAAGCTCCTTCAGGCAGGTCGCGCACTGCGCCCCGTGCGTATTCTCAAAGCAGCTGTGCAGGCTGTTGTGGCCCATGCGGTCGCAATAGCAATAGCAGGGCTGCTGGTGGAGCACGTTGGGGATCTTCGCCGCCAGTTCGTAGGCGTGAGTCTGGTAGGAAGCCTGGGCATCCGCGCCCCAAAGGTCGGCCTTGGTCAGGATGGGAGGCAGCTTCGTCCCTTTGGGCGGAGGTCCGGCGTTGTAGGCCGGAATGCCTCCTTCTTCCGGCAAAGTGCCCCATTCGGCCGACATGCTCAGAGTGGTTACCAGGAACAGGAAAGCCACGGTCAGGCTACGGTACGCAATCTTGTTCTGAAGTACACGGCGTGTCATTAGGTTCCCTCGCGTGGGGCTATTGTAACCCGCGGGCAAAGAAGGCTGGAAGTGCGAACTAGAACCGGCATCGTCCGATTAAAACCACAGTCCAATGCAACCCGCTGCCGCCAGAACGGGTTCTGTATACAATAGGAAAGCATGCCAGAGACATTTTCAGATCCAAACAAAGCCGGAGCGACCGCGACACCAATCCCTTCTGCTAGCGTAACCTCTGAGCCGGCCTCCCCAACTCCCGCCCGCCTTGGAACCGGGGTCGGCGTCTGGATGCGCGATCTGATCATTTCTCTTGCGATCTCTGCCTTTATCATCATCTTCCTCTACCAACCGGTGAAGGTAGAGGGAACCAGCATGATGCCCTCGCTCGACGATCAGGAACGGATCTTCGTAAATAAGTTTGTGTATCGGCTGGAACCCATTGAGCGCGGGGATATTGTGGTGTTCCGGTACCCACGGGATCCCTCCAAGAGCTACATCAAACGCGTGATCGGGATGGCGGGCGACCGCATTCGCATCGACGGCGGCCAGGTATACGTGAACGACCAGGCGCTCGACGAGGACTACGTTCCCCCAGCTTACACCGATTCCCGGTCGTATCCCGAAACCTCGGTGCCGGCGAATTCCTTCTTCGTGCTGGGCGATCATCGCTCCATGTCGAACGACAGCCGCGATTTCGGCCCGGTCAACCAGAGTTTTATCTATGGCAAGGCTGTGTTTGGGTACTGGCCGATGGATAAGTTGGGACGGGTGCGGTAATTCCAGTACTGCGGGTCGGTCTCCTTCATCTTCAATCTGAGTCGCCTGGGCGGAGTTCTGATCCCTCGCATCCACAGATTTCTTCATCGATTCCGCGTTCCGCTCTTGGCCGCTGCGGCATTCCCTGATAAGATTCATAAAATCCACTCACCGGAGCGAGAATGCAGGCTATCCTTGCGCTGGAAGACGGGCGAGTCTTCCGAGGCAAAGGCTACGGCGCCAAAGGCGAATGCTACGGCGAAGTCGTTTTTAATACTTGCATCACTGGCTACCAGGAAATCTTCACCGACCCCTCCTACTCGGGGCAGATTGTTGTCCTGACCAACCCAGAAATCGGAAATTACGGCACCAACCAGGAAGACAACGAAGCCACGCGCCCGTGGATCGAGGGCCTGATCGTGCGCGAGTTCTCTCGCGTGAGTTCGAACTGGCGCTCGCAGCAGGTGGCCGAGGAGTACCTGGAGCAGTTCAAGGTGCCCGTGCTTTCCGACATTGACACGCGGGCGCTGGTGCGGCATCTGCGCGACCACGGCGTGATGCGCGGTGTGGTCTCGACCATCGAGAGCGATCCCGACAAGTTGATTGCGAAGGCGCGGTTCATTCCCAAGATGGACGGGACCGATCTGGCCAAAGAAGTGAGCACGAAGCGCTCGTATGTATGGGAAGTGGGCGAGCGCTCGCACGAGCCGGTCGCCGTGGTGGGAGTGAAAGATGAACCTCCGCGATTTCACGTGGTGGCCTACGACTTCGGCATCAAGCAAAACATTCTGCGCAAGCTGCGGGGTGAAGGCTGCAAGGTGACGGTAGTCCCGGCGCAAACCCCAGCGGAAGATGTGCTGGCCTTAAAGCCGGACGGAGTTTTTCTGTCGAACGGTCCCGGCGATCCTGAGCCCTGCACCTACGCGGTGGATTCGATCCGCAGGCTCATGGGACGGCAGCCGATTTTTGGAATCTGCCTTGGGCACCAATTGACGGGGATTGCCCTCGGCGGCAAAACCTTCAAACTCAAGTTTGGCCACCACGGCGGGAATCATCCGGTGAAGCAGTTGAAGACCGGAAAGATCGAGATCACGGCGCACAACCACAACTTCGCCGTCGATCCGGACTCGCTGGCCGACAGTGAAGTCGAACTGACACACGTCGATCTGAACGACCAGACACTGGAAGGCCTGCGCCACCGCAACCTGCCGCTGTTCAGCGTGCAGTATCACCCGGAAGCCGCGCCCGGGCCGCATGATTCGCATTATCTGTTCAAGGAATTCACGAAGATGATGGAGGAGTGGAAGGGGTGAAAGTTGCGCCGTGGAATAGATCCTGTCATCCCGAGCGGAGAAGATCGTTCGCGAAGAGAACGATCTTCGGAGTCGAGGGACCTGCTTTTTCTCGCAGGGCGCGACGCTGCAGACAGAATCGCCGAAAGAACAGCAGGTTCCTCCACGCGCTATTTGACCGGCTTCGCCGGTCAAATAGCTTGGTCGGAACGACAGGGTTTAAGAGTCTGCAATTAAGAACTGATAATGCCCAAACGCACTGACATTCAAAAGATTCTGATTCTCGGCTCCGGCCCCATCATCATCGGCCAGTCGGCGGAGTTCGACTACTCCGGCACGCAGGCCTGCAAGGCGCTCAAGTCCGAGGGCTACGAGGTGGTGCTGGCGAACTCGAACCCCGCCACCATCATGACCGACCCCGAGTCGGCCGACCGCACTTATATCGAGCCGCTCACGCTCGAGTATCTGGAAGAAATCATCCGTATCGAGAGGGAAATGTCGCCGGGCGCGGGTTTTGCCGTGCTGCCGACCGTGGGTGGACAAACCGCTCTGAATCTCGCGATCGAACTCTCTGACGGCGGCGTGCTGGAAAAGTACAATGCGACTCTGATCGGCGCAAACGTGGCTGCCATTAAGAAGGCGGAAGACCGACTCTTCTTCAAAGACGCCATGCAGCGCATCGGGCTCGACGTGCCCAAGTCGGCGCTGGTGAACAACACGAAAGACGGCCTCGAGTTCGCCGGCAAGATCGGGTTCCCGGTGATCATCCGGCCCTCGTTCACCCTGGGCGGTTCGGGCGGCGGCATCGCTTATAACCGGGAAGAAATGGTGGAAGTGCTGACCCGCGGTCTGGATTTCTCTCCCGTACACGAAGCGCTGATTGAAGAGTCGGTGCTGGGATGGAAGGAATACGAACTCGAGGTGATGCGCGACACCAAAGACAACGTCATCATCATCTGCTCGATTGAGAACTTCGATCCCATGGGCGTGCACACCGGCGATTCGATCACGGTAGCGCCGGCGCAGACTCTTACCGATCGCGAGTACCAGGCCATGCGCGACGCTTCGATTGCCGTGATCCGCGAAATCGGCGTCGACACGGGCGGATCGAACATTCAGTTCGGCGTGAATCCAGAGACCGGACGCATGGTGGTGATCGAGATGAACCCGCGCGTCTCGCGGTCGTCCGCATTGGCGTCGAAGGCGACGGGATTTCCGATTGCCAAGATTGCCGCGAAACTTGCCGTGGGCTACACGCTCGACGAGATTCCAAACGACATCACACGCAAGACTCCGGCATGCTTCGAGCCGACGCTCGATTATGTGGTCGTCAAGATTCCGAAGTGGCAGTTCGAGAAGTTTCCCGGTGCCGACGACACGCTGGGGCCGCAGATGAAGTCCGTCGGCGAAGTCATGGCCATCGGGCGTACCTTCAAAGAAGCGCTGATGAAGGGCATCCGCTCGCTCGATACCGGCAAGCGCGTGGGTGGCGAGAAGATCGAACCGAAGATTCTGACCAAGCGGCTGGTGACGCCCCATCCAGAGCGACTCGCGTACGTGCAATACGCGCTGCGCCAAGGACACACGGTGAAGCAGGTCGCAAAGATGACCTCGATGGACCCGTGGTTCCTCTACCAGCTCAAAGAAATCAACGACCAGCAACTGGAACTGGAAAAGCACCCGATGGAGTCGATCCCAACCGAAGTACTGCGTGAATCGAAGCGCATGGGATTCTCCGACGGGCGGCTCGCCGCAGTCTGGAGGCTGGAAGGCCAGGAGAAAGTTCGTCACCTGCGCAAGAAACACGGCGTGATGCCAGTCTATAAGCGGGTTGACACCTGCGCTGCGGAGTTCGAGAGCTTCACGCCCTATCTGTACTCGACCTACGAAGACGAAGACGAGGCAGCGCCGACCGACAAGAAGAAGGTCATCATTCTCGGCAGCGGCCCCAATCGCATCGGGCAGGGAATTGAGTTCGACTACTGCTGCTGCCATGCGTCGTTTGCGCTGCGTGACGATGGCTACGAGACGATCATGATCAATTGCAATCCCGAAACCGTCTCGACCGATTACGACACCAGCGACCGCCTGTACTTCGAGCCGCTGACCTTTGAAGACGTGTGGGCGATCTACCAGCACGAGACTTCAAAAGGCGCGCCAGTCGGGGTGATCGTGCAGTTTGGGGGCCAGACGCCGCTCAACCTCGCGTTACCCCTGAAAGCCGCGGGCGTGAAGATCATCGGCACGTCGCCGGAATCGATCGACCTGGCCGAAGACCGCAAGCACTTCAACAAGCTGCTCGAGGAGTTGCAAATTCCGCAGGCGCCCGGCGTCATGGCCAGTTCGATCGACGAGGCCATCGAGGGTGCGCGCCGCATCGGATATCCCGTGCTGGTGCGGCCTTCGTATGTGCTCGGTGGCCGCGCTATGGTGATTGCCTACGACGAAGAGTCGATCATCCGCTACATGAAAGAGGCGGTGGAGTACTCGCACGACCGCCCGGTGCTGATCGATCACTTCCTGGAAGATGCGATTGAAGTCGACGTCGACGCGTTGTCCGACGGAGAAGACGTGGTGATTGGCGGGATCATGCAGCACATCGAAGAGGCCGGCATTCACTCCGGCGATTCGTCGTGCGTGCTGCCCGCGGTCGATATTCCGCAGCCTCTGCTGGAACGCATGCGCGACTACACCTTCAAGTTGGCGCGTGCGCTGAAAGTTGTGGGGCTGATGAACATTCAGTTTGCCATCCCGCGCGCAAATGGCGGTTCGAGCAATGGCGAGGGAGGTAAGGTCTACGTACTCGAAGTGAATCCGCGGGCGTCGCGCACTGTCCCTTTCGTTTCCAAGGCGACCGGCGTTCCCATGGCAAAAATTGCAGCGCGCCTCATGACAGGGCGCAAGCTGCGGGAGTTCCTGCCGGAATTCCTAGAGCGCCGCGCCGATCTTGACACAGGAAGCCACTACTACGTGAAGTCCCCCGTGTTCCCGTGGAACAAGTTTCCCGGTGTCGATACGGTGCTCGGGCCGGAAATGAAATCAACCGGCGAAGTCATGGGCGTGGCCGATAACTTCGGCGAGGCGTTTGCCAAAGCGCAACTGGCTGCGGGACAAAAATTGCCCACGCAGGGAGCGATCTTTATCAGCGTGACCGACCACGACAAGCGGCACGTCGCACAGGTTGCCCGCAAGTTCGTTGACATGGGATTCAAACTCGTGGCCACGGCCGGTACCGCCGACGTGATCGAAGCCGGCGGCATGAACGTGGAGCGCGTCTATAAAGTGAAAGAAGGACGGCCCAACGTGGTCGACTTCATCAAAGGCCAGCGGATTCAACTCATCATCAACACTCCCACGGGACTGGAGCCTTGGTTCGATGAGAAGGCGATTCGCCGCGCCGCGGTCACGGCGCGCATTCCCACAATCACGACGCTGGCAGCGGCACGGGCAGCGGCAGAGGGCATCGCTGCGCTGCAGCGCGGAGAGGTGAATGTCAAAGCCCTCCAGCACTTGCATTCGGAGCGTGGCGCGCGCGTCCGGCCGTTGGCGGGATAATCTCCTCCGGCGGTCCCGTTTCCGGTTAGAATTGGCGTATGCTGCTGCACGGTATTTTCCCTCCGATCACCACGCCGTTCTATCCCGACGGCAACGTGTACTTCAAGAAGCTCGAGTCCAACGTAGAGCGCTACTCGCGCACGCCCGTCGCCGGGATCGTCGTCCTCGGCTCGACCGGTGAGGCCATCCTGCTGTCGGATCAGGAACGCCGCGATGTGTTCAAGGCCGCGCGTGAGTCTGCCGCGCCGAACAAAGTGTTGGTCGCCGGTACTGGCATCGAGTCGGCCATCGAGACGCTGCGCCTTACCGAGTACGCTGCTGAACTCGGCTACGACGTCGCCATGGTGCGCACGCCCCATTACTACAAGAAGCAGATGCAGACGGCCAATCTCCTCGCGTTTTATCGCACCGTGGCCGATCGCTCACCGCTCCCGGTCATCATTTACAACTTCCCGCAGGCCACCGGGTACAATATGCCTGCTGAAGTGGTGATCGAATTGGCCGGACACCCGAACCTGATCGGCATCAAGGAATCGAGCGGCGACGTGGAAAAAGTCCGCAAAATGGTCGAAGGCACGCTCGATATCAAGCGCAGTGTCACCGTTACAGAAACGTTTGAGGCGGTCACGCCGCGCATGCTGGCCGCTGCGAGCACCGCAGCCAGCACCGAGGGCGGGGAACTAGTGCCTGTGGGAATGTTGTCGGGAAAAGCGGATACGAAGCCATCTTCGTCGGCGGTCACAGTCGTGGGCAAGATGAAGACGCGCCAGAAGGAAGTCGGATTCCAGGTGCTGGTAGGCGCGGCACAGAAACTACATCCCTCGCTCGACGCCGGTGCGGTTGGAGCGATCCTCGCCTTTGCCTGTCCCGCACCGACTGCCTGCTACGAGATCTACGCAGCATGGAAAGAGGGTGATGCCGACCTGGCGCGCCTGAAGCAGGAACGAATTGCGAAGGCGGCCCAGCGCGTGGTTGGCGATCTCGGTGTCCCGGGCGTGAAGCATGGCATGGACTTCAACGGCTACTACGGCGGGCCCTCGCGGCTGCCGTTCCTTCCGCTGACAGCAGATCTGAAATCCGAGATCGAGCGATTGCTGGCGGACGTAAGAAACTAAACGCATTGCGATGACGCAACCGAAACGTGCCCGCTCTCCCCCTTTCGTCGATTTCTGAGGAGATGAAGGCGTGGTCCGCCGCTCTAACGCGCGAAGTAGAAGGCTGGCCTCAGGCGAGTGCGCGCTCCTTCTTTGGCTTCACCGCCCTGTATCGCAAAGATGAAATCTTTGCCATTCTGCCCAAGAGCCGCGGCATGGATGCTGGGAATTTGCTCGCATTGAGACTCACAGCTCCGGCCTCGGATGTTTCGGCAAGTCTCAAAAACGATCCCCGAATCGGCATCTGGTCTACCCAAAAGCAGAAGGCACGTTGGTTCAGCTTCAATCTGTCTTCCGACGCGGACGTGCATGACGTTATCGAATGGCTGGCAACGGCCTACGAGGCGGCCGGCAAGCAAAAGAAAAAAAGGTAGTTGTGCAGCACTTGTGATCAGGATCACGCCGGCGTATACTGAGTTCGAACGAACGTTCGAATTAGCCGAGCTGCATCATGGGAAGTCCTTCCACAGCGACCCGAGTGACCCAGCGGCGGCATCGCGCCGCGACCGCTTCGGCGACGCGCTATGACCGGCGCCTGGCCGAGATTCTCGCCCATGCCACCGAGGTCTTCTGCAAAAAGGGATACGAAGGCGCGTCGATGCGCGATCTCTCGCGCGAGAGCGGCATGTCGCTCGCGGGACTTTACTATTACTTCGAATCTAAAGAGCGCTTGCTGTATCTCATCCAGAAGCATACGTTCACCACGATTGTGCAGCGCTTGAAAGCGCGGCTGGCAGGGGTGAGCGACGCGGAAGAGCGCATTCGGATTTTCATTCTCAATCATCTGGAGTATTTTCTTGCCAACCAGGCAGCCATGAAGGTGCTCTCACATGAAGCGGAGGTGTTGAAGAACGGCTTCGCTTCCGAAGTAGCGGCCATCAAGCGCGAGTACTACCGCATTTGTGTGCGCCTGCTCGACGACTTGAAGGTTGACCGTGGTCTGCAGTTTTCCACGCGCATTGCCGTACTCAGCCTGTTCGGCATGATGAACTGGATCTACACTTGGCACAACCCGCGCGTGGACGCGGAGGCGGCATCAATTGCGCGCGAGATGGGCGACTTGTTTTTGCGAGGCGTGATGGCGGACGGCAAGAAGCGCAGGGACGGGCGTTGAGCCGAGGACTGCTATGGCACCAGCGACAGCAGATTCCTCGCTTTGCTGGGAATGACAATGCCATTCGAATATTTTAGAGAGAGTTAAGGAGACGCGAGATATGGCAACGACAGTGCAGCCGGCAACCGGCGAAACCACGAAACAGCTTGTTAACTATCGCACCGACGGCGGCGTCGCGGTGATCGAGATGTGGGATCCTCCTGCGAATACGTACACCTACGAAATGAACCGCCAGCTGGACGAGGCCATCCTGAAGGCGCGCATGGACAACGACGTGTATGTGATCGTCATGACCGGCGCGGGCGACAAGTTCTTCTCCGCGGGCGCCAACATCAAAATGCTTTCCAGCGTCGATCCCACATTTAAATATTACTTCTGTCTGCATGCCAACGAGATGCTGCTGCGCCTGGAACACACGCCGAAGCTGGTGATCGCAGCCATTAACGGCCACTGTGTGGGCGGTGGGCTGGAAATCGCCATGGCGGCGGATATCCGCATCGCGCGCAAGGATGCCGGCAAGATCGGCCTGCCGGAAGTGAATCTCGGAGTGCTCCCGGGTACCGGCGGCACCCAGCGGCTCTCGCGGATAGTGGGGAAGAGCAAAGCGATCGAACTGATGGTGACGGGCAATACGTTCTCGTTCGAAGAGGCGCAGGAACTCGGCATCGTGAACGACATCTTCGAGCGTGACGGCTTCATGGAAAACATCATGGAGTATGCCAAGCAGTTCTGCCCGCCCAACAAGGCGTCGAAAGCCGTGGGGCGCATCAAGCGCGCTGTGCAGACGGGCTGGGAGATTCCGATGGAATCAGCGCTCGCCGTTGAGCGCGAGAACCAGCAGCTGCTGTTCCAGAGTGAGGATGCGAAGGAAGGTCTGGCGGCCTACGTGGAGAAACGTCCGGCGAACTTCAAGGCGAAATAGATGCTGGACGTGGTGTGTGGGCGTCCTGCCTACGAGGTTTGGCACTGAGGAGGAGGCTTGAGTGGCTGGCACTGCTTTTCTACCGTGGGAAGAATGGCTTGCGCGGCTCCTTCATCCGCTTTATGTCGCAATTAGGAGACGGTTGTACAAGGTGCGGCGGCCGCGCTCCCTGGTTCAAAGCGAGAGGTGGCCTCAGACGGAAGGAATAATTCATCAGATCATTTGGGATAGTTCATGTCCTCCGGAGAAGATCGTGTACTCCTGTTCAACGGAGAGGGGATACTTCTCAGGTTTCGGTTGGCGGTGGTTCGATTCTTCCAACGCTCGTGAGGTGAGAGTCGGCGATCGGATCGCATTGCGTTATGACCAGCAAGATCCTGAGAAATCAGTCTTGCTTAATTTCTATTGAGAGTTATGTGGGGGATTTTATGCCCGGAAAAGTGGCACAAATCGGAACCTTCAGTGACTGGATCGGTTTGTTCAACGATTGGCGCAAAGACATTGGCGTCAATACCGACGACATCGAAGCGTTCCACTTCGACACGCTGTATGGCGCCATCGACACCGAAGAGATTGAGTTCGGTTCCTACAAGGGCCGCCGCAAGTGGGAGAACCTGCGTCAGATTCCCACCCAGCAGATGCGCGATGCTCTGATGAACATGATCGTCTACCAGGGAGACACAGAATTCGCCAGCGTCGAACAGCAGCGCAACCTGCTGGAAAACGCGCCCACCGAGTGGGATCGCCGCGCCATCACGCGTGTGATGATCGAAGAAATGCGCCACGGCTGGCAGATGTGCGCTCTGTTGGTCGACCACTTCGGCTATTCGGGCAAGGTTGAAGCGCAAAAGATGCTGGAGCGGCGAGCGTTTGAGAACAAGCGCCTGCTGGGCGCTTTCAACGTCAACGTCGACAACTGGATGGACTTCTTCACCTATACCGACTTCGTCGACCGCGATGGGAAATTCCAGTTGCAGATGCTCAAGTATTCCGCATTTGCTCCGCTGGGACGGTCGATGTCCTACATGTTGCGCGAAGAGGCCTTCCACATGGGCACGGGTAACGACGGGCTCCGCCGCATCGTGGAAGCTGGCGTGATCCCGGCGTGGCTGATTCAGAAATATCTCAACAAGTGGATCTCGAGTTCATACGACCTGTTCGGTACCGACCATTCGTCGTCGGCGCATTGGGCGTATGTGTGGGGCGTCAAGGGCCGTTACGATGAACCCAAGAACGACAAAGCCCCCGATCTCGACGATCTGAACGATTACAATCGCAACCTCTATCGCGACGAAGTGGCGGGCTTGATTGAGCGCTTCAACAGCGCACTGAAGCCGGGCGAGCCGAAGCTGTACGTGCCGCACATCAAGTTCAATCGCGCGATCGGAAAATGGGCGGCGGGACAGAAATTCCACGCGCAGTCGGGCGAACCCCTCGACGATCGGGCATACGAGGAGCACCTGAAAGAATACATGCCGTCGGCAGGAGACAAGAAACTACTGCTCGACATCATTAGCAATGAGAAGAAGTGGATAGCTGAGAAGACGGGCGCTCGCGACCCGCTCTCGACCATCGGAGAAGTACGGAAGTCGGCGATCAATCTATGAGACTGGTTTCATGAGGCGGTTTTAGGTGCCGGCTTTTGGGAAGGACACGGCTTCAGGCGTGCCGCAACACGGAAATTCGGTGCCGGCTTTAGCCGCTGAGGCTGAACGTAGGAAATCTGAATCTATGCCGTCCACAGAAATGACCACCTCGCGCCTCGCAGTCGAGTTCGCCCCTCCCGCCGCGCGGATTGTGCTCCACCATCCGCCATTGAACGTCATCGACGTTGCCATGATGGACGAGTTGGCGCAGTCTCTGGCGGAGATCGAGTCGCGGCCAAACGTCTCCGTGATCGTGTTTAGCGGGGGAGGCAAAGCGTTTTCACCGGGCGTGGACGTAGCCGCCCATACTCCCGACAAAGTCGATGCGATGTTGACCAAGTTCCACACGGTGATTCGGGCGCTCATCGCGACGAAAAAAGTCACCATTGCCGTGGTGCACGGACACTGCCTGGGCGGTGGCGCCGAGTTAGCCATGGTCTGCGACATGGTCTACACCACGGAATCCGCACAGTGGGGCTTCCCGGAAATCAAGCTAGGCTGCTATCCACCTGTGGCGTGTACCGCGCTGGCTGCCCTCGTTGGACAAAAGCGCGCAGCGGCGCTGATTCTGACTGGGCGGACAATCAGCGGCAAAGAAGCGGCGGACATTGGTCTGGCGAACCGTGCAGTACCCGAGAATGGGTTGCCTGCCGCGGTGGACGAATGTATCGGAGATTTGCGTAAGCTCAGCCCGTCAGCGCTGGCATTGGCAAAGAAGGCCTCCTACGCTTGGGACTCCATGCACTTCGACAAAGGTCTGGCCCGTGCCGAGCGGACCTATTTTGACGAGCTGATGAAGACATCAGATGCGCGCGAGGGCATCCGCGCGTTCATGGAAAAGCGCGAGGCGAAGTGGACAGGGAAGTAGCACCTTTCCGACCGTCGATGGACTACGAAATCACTCCCGAAGACGTGAAGAGCAAGCTCGATGCCCCTCAGGCGTTCACGCTGCTCGATGTTCGCGAACCCTGGGAGTTTGAGACTGCCCGGATCGATGGCGCAAAGTTGATGCCGATGGGAGATGTGCCCTCGCGAGCGCATCAGGAACTCGATCCAGAGGATCACATCGTGGTGATTTGCCATCACGGCGTTCGCTCGATGAATGTGACTGCGTGGCTGCGGCAGCAGGGATTCGAAAAGGCGCAGTCGATGCGCGGGGGCATCGATGCCTGGTCGCGGCGCGTGGACGGAAAAGTGCCGATGTATTAAAGGCGCCCTTAGCTTCTAGCTTACTTTCTGAGCCAAATCGGCAAGCTAAGAGCTAAAGGCTAAGAGCCAAAAGCTACTCATGAAAAAACAACTCATCGAACTGCGCGTCAACGGCCGTCCTCACGAACTTGCCATCGAGCCCAGCGCTCTTCTCCTCGACGTGTTGCGGCAGGAGTTGCAGCTCACGGGTTCGAAGCGAGGCTGCGACGATTCGTCCTGCGGAGCCTGCACGGTGTTGGTGGATGGTGTTGCCATGATGTCGTGCACGTTGCTTGCAGCCAGTTGCGAAGGTCAAGAAATCACGACCGTTGAGGGAGTGAGTGAGCCCGGCGCTCTCGCGGCGATCCAGAAGGCCTACGGCGACTGGGGCGGGGCCCAATGCGGCTACTGCACACCGGGTTTCATGATGACGGTGAAATCGCTGCTGGCGGAAAATCCCGATCCCTCCGAGGCTGAGATTCGGGCCGCGCTCAGCAGCAATCTCTGCCGCTGTACCGGCTACAGCCAGATGTATGAAGCCATTCGTTCGGCGATCGCAGCCGAGCGGCCGGATATGACGGCCAAGTGACGAGTTCGCGGCAGCACAAAGCAGATTCCTCGCTTCGCTCGGAATGACAAAGCAACTCGGAACGACAGACAAGGAATGAGCAACGATTTCTCCATTATCGGCAAACCCACCGCCATGATCGACGCGGCCGAGAAGACCACAGGCGCCGGCAAGTACACTGACGATCTCAGCGTGCCCGGCATGCTCATCGGCAAGATCCTGCATTCGCCCTATCCGCATGCGCGCATTAAGCGCATCGACACGAGCCGGGCAGAAAAGTGCGACGGGGTAGTTGCCATCGTTGTGGGTAAGGACGCGCCTAATCCGTACGGTATTCTCCCGGTTGGCCACGACGAATACGCGCTGGCTCTCGACAAGGTGCGCTACGTCGGCGACAACGTCGCTTGTGTTGTTGCCATTTCCGAAGCCGTTGCCGAGAAAGCGCTGGAACTCATCGATGTTGAGTACGAGGTTCTGCCTGCCTATTTCGATCCAGAAGAATCGATGAAAGCGCAGACGGATCTTATCCACGACAGCAAGCCCGGAAATCTGGAGAAGGATTACCACCACGTCTTCGGAGATCCCAACAAAGGTTTTGCCGAAGCCGATCAGCTGGCTGAGGCGCGGTTTATCGCAAATGAAGTAACGCATGCGGCCATGGAACCGCATTCCACGCTGGCCTCGTTCGAACTCGATCCGCACACCGGCAAGCCCGGCCGCCTGACCGTGTGGTCGTCGACCCAGGTCCCGTACTACCTGCAACACAAGCTATCGCTCGTGCTCGAAATGCCGATGTCCCAGATTCGGGTTATCAAGCCGCTAGTGGGCGGTGGATTCGGCGGCAAGAGCGAAGTGATTCCGATCGAAATCATCGCCGCCGTAGCCGCGCGCAAAGCTCAGGCTCCAGTGAAAATCACCTACACGCGCGAGGAAGTGTTCTGGGCGCATCGCGGACGTCCGCGGACCATCATTGACTTGAAAACCGGGGTGACAAAGGAGGGCCGCATCACCGCCGTGAAAGCGCGAGTGGTGCAGGATGGCGGCGCCTATTGCTCCTACGGTGTGGTGACGATTCTTTATTCCGGCGCGCTGCTGGGCGCCCTCTATGACATCCCGAATATTCAATACGACGGATACCGCGTGCTCACGAACAAGCCCGCGTGTGGCGCCATGCGCGGCCATGGCACAGTGAATGTGCGCTTCGCGTTTGAATCTCAGCTGGACGAACTCGCTACGAGAATCGGCATGGACCCGGCCGAGATTCGGCAACGCAATCTGCTGCGGCCGCCCTGCATTACCGTCAATGGTCTGCGCGTTCAAAGTTACGGACTACCCGAATGCATTGAGAAGACGCTGAAGCGCTCCGGCTGGAAACAGCGCAAAGGCAAACTGCCCAAGGGGCGGGGGTTGGGGATGGCCTGCAGCCACTACGTTAGCGGCGCGGCTAATTCGATTATCCGTTCCGACATGCCGCACTCGACTGTGAATATCAAAATCGACCGTGACGGTGGCGTGGTGGTGTATACCGGCGCTTCGGAAATCGGTCAGGGGTCAGACACGATGACCGCGCAGATCGCGGCCGAAGTGCTGGGGTGTTCGCTTCCTCGTGTGCGAGTAATCGCCGCGGACACTGATCTAACGCCGATTGATATCGGCTCGTACTCAAGCCGTGTGACCTTCATGGCGGGGAATGCGACCCTTCGGGCTGCCGAACAAGTGAAGAAGCTGATCGCCGCGGCGGCGGCGAGGAAGATGCAATGCGCACCCGAGGAATTGGAGTTCCGCAGCGATTTGGTTCTCAGGAAGAATGGTCATGTGGGGACGGCCGCCCTTGGCCGTCCAGCCGGGCAAAGCTCGGCGGCCTCTGTTTCGGGCCATGTGGAAGGGCAGATTCTGCGCAGCTCGTTGCAGCAGAAACGCAAGGAGGAAGGGCCGAAAGACTCCATGACTTTCGAGGAAGCCGTGGTTGCGGCCATCGATTTTCACGGCGCTCTCACCGGCACCGGTTCTTACGCTCCTCCTCAGGAAGCTCGCGGCGGCAAACACAAAGGAGCGGGCGTGGGGCCGTCGCCGGCCTATTCGTACTCCGCGCAGGTTGCCGAAGTAAGCGTCGACGAGGAAACCGGCGAAGTCACGGTGCACAAAGTCTGGGCCGCTCACGACTGCGGGCGCGCGCTGAATCCTGTTTCCGTGGAAGGTCAGATCATCGGCTCGGTCTGGATGGGCATGGGGCAGGCGCTCACCGAAGAAATGGTATGGAAAGACGGCATGCTGATGAACGCCGGGTTGCTCGAATATCGCAGCCCATCGTCGGTGGAGTCACCCGAGGTCGAGCCCATCATCGTGGAGAGCGTCGATCCGGAAGGCCCGTTTGGTGCGAAGGAATGCAGCGAGGGATCGCTGGCGGCAACGATACCGGCCATTGCAAACGCAATTTACGACGCGGTAGGCGTGCGCTTGCATGAGTCGCCGTTCACGCCGGAGCGGGTTCTTGCTGCGTTGCGTGCGAAAAAGAATTCCAAGGCCTTAAACCTGACTGAGGGCGTTGACCCAACTTTGCCCACACGTTTCCGCGAGCATGGCGGTTCACTTTGTTTTGACGGGAAAGGGCCGCAACGACACGCACTTGATCCCTCGCGGCGCCAGGCGCCATCTGTAGCTGGAGGCGCGGATTGAGCCTGCCCGAATTCAAACTCCTGCGGCCGCGCCGAGTCGAAGAAGCGGTTCGCTACTTGGACGAGCATGCGGGGAACCTGCGTCTGCTGGCGGGCGGCACGGATCTGATTCCTTCCATGCGGCAAAAGCTTTTCGAGCCGCAGTACGTTCTCGACCTTCGCGGAATTACGTCGATACGAGGGATTAGGCCGCAGCCGAACGGTGGCGTCGAAATCGGCGCCCTGACCACGCTCCGTAAGATCGAGCGTTCCGACTTTCTACGGCAGCACTACCCGGTGCTCACCGAAGCGGCTGCTACCGTGGCCTCGCCCGTGCTGCGGAACATGGGGACGCTTGGCGGCAATATCTGCCTCGACACTCGCTGCCTGTGGTACAACCAGTCGCTTACCTGGCGCAAGGGCTGCGGATTTTGCATCAAGAAAGACGGCGATCTTTGCCACGTAGCCCCCGGTGGAACGAAGTGCTGGGCAGTATTTTCCGGAGACACGCCACCAGCGTTGCTCTGCCTGAATGCGGAGATCGAAATCGTCAGTGCCGGCGGAACGCGCCGTGTCCCGTTGCGCGATTTCTACACCGGGCTTGGGGATAGCTATCGCAAACTGCAGCCGAACGAACTGGTCACCCGCGTCATCTTGCCGGCCTCGGCGGCAGACTACCGTGGCGTGTACCGTAAACTGCGCGTTCGCGGATCCATCGATTACCCGCTGGCCGGAGTGGCCGTCGTGATGAAGCGATCCAACGGTCGCGTCGCCGACGCAAGCATTGGCATCACGGCCGTAAATCCCGCACCTCTGCTCGTGAAGGGAGCGAGCGATTTGCTCGCCGGTAATGCGGTGGACGAGGCATTGGCTGAAGCCGTCGGCGATTTGGCCGCGAAAACTGCGAAGCCGCTGACCACTTCCGCGTTGACCCCGGAATACCGCCGCGAGATGATTCGCGTTTTCACCAAGCGGGCGGTGCTTGCCGCAGCGGCGAACTGATTGCTCTGGTATTCTTCTGGCGACGCATCAACTAGCCACGATCACTGACTACTCATGATCACCGATTGCCACATCCACATCCAGCCCATGGAAATGTTCAAGCCTCATGCGCTTGAACTGATGAAGAAGAAGCGGCCAAACTTCGAACAGATCGTCGAGTTCTGCCGCTCACCCAAAGCTTTCCTCAAGTTTCTCGACGCCAGCGGCATCGACCGTGCCATGCTCATCAACTACGTTGCCCCGGAAGTAATCGGGTTCACCAACGGAGTGAATCAGTTCGTCGCCGACTATGTGAAGGAGAATCCGACGCGCCTGCTCTCGTGTGGCAGCCTGCATCCGCGGCACACCACGAACATGCTGGCCGATGTGGAGCAAATTCTGCGGCTGGGGCTGCAGATGATCAAGATTCATCCGCCGCACCAGTTGCTGTTTCCCAACGACTATCTGAGTGGCGTAAAGGAGCTTGAGATCATTTACCGTGCCGCCGAGGCGAATGGCGTGCCGGTCATGTTCCACACCGGGACTTCCATTTTCCCCGGCGCCCGCAACAAGTATGGTGATCCGATTTACGTCGACGATGTTGCGGTCGATTTCCCCAAGCTTAAAATCCTGCTGGCCCACGGCGGACGCCCGCTGTGGATGCAGACCGCATTCTTTCTGGTGAGGCGAAATCCCAATGTCTATCTCGATATCAGCGGCATCCCGCCCAAGACGCTGCTGAAATATTTTCCACGCCTTGAAGAAATCGCACACAAGACGCTATTCGGCACGGACTGGCCTGGCCCGGGGGTGCCCGACATCAAGAAGAATCTTGAAGAATTCCGGGCGCTTCCGCTCAGCGAGGGCGTTCAGCAGCAGATCCTGACGAAGACGGCGCTGACCATTTGGCCTGCGTAACTTTGTCGCCTTTGGCGAGTGCTTGATGAAAAGGCCCGCATCGCGAGATGCGGGCCTTAATTGCCGAAGGTTCCTGTTACTTTCCCGCCTTTGCCCCTTCGGCCTTGGTCCCCATCAGTTCATCCGCCAGGGCGGTTGCTCCGTATACCTTGCGCAAGGCCTCCTGAATGCCTCGCGAATCCACAGAAACCGCGCGCCCTTGCACGTCGCTGTAGGCAAAGTTCCAAGGCAGCGATTGGATGTTGCCGTCGAAGATGATTCCCACCACCTCGCCCTTTTTGTTCACCGTCGGTGATCCGGAGTTCCCTCCGATAATGTCGGCGGTGGAAACGAAATTCAGCGGAGTCTTCAAATCGAGACTTTGTTTCGACTTCATCCAGCTCTCGGGCAGGTTGTAGGGCGGTCGGCTATTATGTTCCGCCGCATGCTCATACGCTTCACCAATGTTGGTGTCGAAGGGAATTGCCTTTCCATTTTCCTGATAGCCCTTCACCGCACCATAACTCAACCGAAGCGTAAACGTGGCATCCGGCGGCTGGGTAAAGCCGCTCTGGGCGAAGCGCGCCTTGGCGACAATCGTACCGTCACGGCGCATGACCGAGTCGACTTTATCTTCGAACTGCTTGCGGGCAGCACGGGCTGAGGGATCGATCGCACGCATCGCCACGATCAACGGGTCGGTGCTGGCATCGATAGCCACCTGTCCGCCTGCATAGAGTTGCTTGCGCACCGCGACATCGTCAAGCTTCGTGTTCGTGATCATGTCTTTCGCGGCATCCGCGAGTGTCTTCCCCTGAAGCACTTTCTGCACGCCGGGGTTGTCCTTGCCCAACGCATCCTGCATCTCGCTAAGCGAGTCGGTGAGCAGAACGAGATCCAGATTCCTGTAGATCGGTTCTGTGGAGAACAAGTGCTGCTCGAGCGACGGCAGGGCGGAATCGCGGAATTCCCGCATACGATCCTGATTCGGTTTCGGCTTTTCCTCCGCCGCACGCACCAGAGTCCGGGCGATCTGGGCCAGATGCGAGGAGAACCCGCGCATGCGCTCCAGATAAGTCAGATTCGGATAGATAGACTCCTGCACCTTAATCGCCTGAGCAATTTCCTCCCATGGATCGACGGCTCCAAAGTTTTTGGGATCGGCCTTGAACGCGGCGCGCAACTTCGCCTCGTCGGCAGCCTTCTTGTCCATGATGGTCTTATCGAGCAAGCCCGATTGATAGCCGGTGATGGCTTTCTGCGAATTCTGCAGCCCGAAAATGTTTTCCTTGGCGATACGGGCGTTCTCTTCCGACTGCTTGCTGAAGTCCTCCAGCAGGGCAATACGCCGTGCGTAGAGCTTCAAAGCCGCCGGATACTGCGTATCCCGCAGAAACGCGAGTTGCGCCATGGTGAGCAAGCGGCCGGTATTTCCCGGATGCCCGGAGACGAAGATCAAATCGCCGTCTTTTACGCCGGTGCGGGACCACTGAAGATAGTTATCAAGATGGGCCGGCTTGCCGTTCTCGTAGACCCGGAAGAAAGTGATGTCCAGATCGTAGCGCGGATAGGTGAAGTTATCGGGATCCCCGCCGAAGAAAGCAATGTCGAATTCTGGTGCGAACACCAGCCGCACATCGGTGTACTTCTTGTACTTGTACAGGTTATAGACCTGGCCGGAATAAAAAATCACCACGTCGCAACGCAGTCCGGTCGTAGTGGAGCAGTCTTTTTCGACCTGCGACATGGCGGCTCGCTGGGCCTGCCCGGCATCCGCCGCCGACATCCCTGGCTTTACTCCTTCATTGATCTTGTCCGTCACGTCCTCAATGCCGACAAGTTGGTTCAGTTCAAGATTTGGGCACTTGGCCTCTTCCGCCTGCGTTTTGGCATAGTAGCCGGTCCTGATGTAATCGTGGCCTTCCGTCGAAAGCTGTTGGACACATCCCGCGCCCACATGATGGTTGGTGAAGGTCAGGCCGTCGGCCGAAACAAAAGAGCCGGAGCCACCGTTATTGAATCGCACCGAAGACAGGCGAACGTGGTCGAGCCATTGCTGCGTCAGTTCGAAGCCGTATTTGGCTCCGATTTTATCTTTCGGCGCTTCGTTGTAGAGCCACATGCCTTCATCGGCCGTGGCTAGTGTAGAAAAAATGAAGGCAAAGGCAAGCAGAGCGGAGAAAAAGCGCTTCATTTCGGGTGGTACCTCCATGAAGAATATGAAGATCTGGAACAGAAATGCGGCAATCTGCGAGAGAACCATTTACTATACGCTCCGGCAAACGGGGGCGGCAAAACGGCTGCGCGCTGCAACGTCCGCCAACGATGCCCGTGAACAGGATATTTGAAGCTTTTCTTCCCACTGTCCCACGCTTCGACTTCGCCCAGGCCGTTGGAAAGATCGGTGCGTTTCAGGTATAAAAAAGGTTGCCCTCCCGCGTCCGACTCGCGCGGTCCAGCAACACCAAGTCTGGCGATCGAAGCGGGAGACCAATGTCCAGCGTGACCACAAACCATACCCCCAAAGGACTTGAGGGCGTCGTTGCGACCACTTCCAAGATTTGTTACATCGACGGTGATCGGGGCGTTCTGGCGTATCGTGGCATCGATATCCACGATCTTGCCCACCAGTCGAATTTTGAAGAGACCTGCTACCTGCTGTGGTTCGGAAAACTGCCCAGTCGCCTTGAGCTCCGGGAATTGCACGATCGTCTGGCCGAAGAGCGCAAGCTGGATGCGTCTATCATTACTTTGCTGCGCAACGCTCCCCGCCACGCCTTGCCCATGGACGTGCTGCGCACCGCGGTCTCGGCGTTGTCGTTCTACGACCCTCAAGAGAAAAGCAACGACAGCAGGGCCAATGTCGACAAGGCGATTCGCATCACCTCGCAAATCGCCATGATTGTTGCCGCCTATGACCGCATTCGCAAGGGGCATCCCGTGGTCGAGCCCGACCGCGCGCTCTCCCATGCTGCAAATTTTTTGCTCATGCTGAGCGGCAAGCGTCCGTCGCCCACCGCCGAGCGCGCTCTCGACATAGCGCTGGTCCTTCACGCCGACCACGAACTCAACGCCTCCACCTTTGCGGCACGGGTTACCGCTGCAACTCTGTCGGATATGCATTCCGCCATCACGTCTGCGATAGGCGCCCTAAAAGGCCCCCTGCACGGTGGCGCGAACGAGGCCGTATTTCATATTTTGGAGGCGATTGACGCATCTGGCGCCGACCCAATCGACTACGTCAAGGGCATGTTAGCCCAGAAGAAGAAAGTTCCCGGCTTCGGCCATCGCGTCTATCACACCGAAGATCCGCGCGCCACGCACCTCCGCGCCATGTCCCGCGACCTCGGCAATTCCAGCGGGCAGGCGAAGTGGTTTGAGATTTCGCACAAGATTGAAGAGTTCGTGAAGGCCGACAAGAAGCTGAACGCCAATGTTGATTTTTACTCGGCCTCCACCTATCACACGCTGGGCATTGCCGTGGATCTTTTCACGCCCATCTTCGCTGTCTCCCGGATCAGCGGCTGGGTCGCCCACGTGATCGAGCAACTCGATGACAACCGTCTGATCCGCCCGCGTGCGGAGTACCTGGGTCCGGAATACCCCAACCGGTACGTACCGATCGAGAACAGGTAGCGCCGTGGTAAAGACGTTGCTCGCAACGTCTCGCTCACCATCGTTGGGAATGCCGCCGGCAAAGACGTAGCAAGCTACGTCCCTACACACGTAGAATAGAAGCGGGTTCTGTATGCATCGGATTTACCTCGATAATAACGCCACCACTCCGGTCTTGCCCGAAGTGTTCGACGCCATGCGCCCCTATTTCGGCGACCAGTTCGGCAACGCCTCGTCCATTCATCATCACGGGCAGCAGACGAGAGCCGCTGTCGAGGACGCGCGCGAGTCAGTGGCCGCTTTGCTCGCCTGCCGTGCTTCGGAGGTCGTTTTTACCAGCGGCGGTACCGAGGCCGACAATCTCGCAATTGCAGGATTTGTTGGCGCGGGCGAACATGTCATCACGTCGAGCATCGAGCACCACGCCGTATTGCTGGCCTGCAAGCATCTCGAAGACATTGGCGCGGAACTGACGGTTCTGCCCGTGGACGGCCGCAGCCTGGTCGATCCGGCCGACGTGCGCCGGGCCCTCAGGCCGAACACGAAGCTGATCTCCGTCATGATGGCGAACAATGAGACCGGAGTTTTGCAACCGGTCGAGGAGATCGGAAAAATCGCGGCCGAAGCGAGCATCTACTTTCATACGGACGCCGTTCAATCCGCTGGCAAAGTCTCAATCGATGTGAACCAGATCGGTTGCCATGCCCTCTCGATTTCCGGCCATAAGATTCATGCACCGCAGGGAGTGGGAGCGCTCTACGTGCGGAAGGGAATTCCGATCCGGCCCCTGTTCTATGGCGGCAGGCACGAGCGTTCGCGCCGCGCCGGAACGGAGAATGTCCCGGGAATTGTGGGACTGGGCAAGGCCGCACAACTGGCGAAAGAAGGCCTTGACCGCGGCGACGACAAGAAGATGGCCGCGATGCGCGATCGCTTGCAGCAGGGAATCCTCTCCCAGGTAGAGGCCGCGGGAGTAAACGGCGACGGCGCGCAGCGTGTGCCCAACACCACGAACATTCACTTCGACCATATCGACGGCGAAGCTATGGTGATTGCCCTGGACCTGAAGGGCGTCGCCGTATCGACGGGCGCCGCCTGTTCCTCGGGTGCGATTGAACCATCGCACGTGCTGGTGGCCATGGGCCTGCGCCCCGATCAGGCGCGGGCCAGCATTCGCTTCAGTTTTGGCAAGCAGACCGTCGCCGAGGATATTGATTTAGCTCTTGCGCTGGTGCCTGAAGTTGTGGCGCGCCTGCGGGAGTTGTCTCCGGTGTATCGAAAAGCGGCTCTTAGCTCTTAGCCTTTGGCTCTTAGCGCCGGCTTATTGGAAGAGGACGACCATGCTCAAAACACAGATTGCTTGCGAAACGGTCGAAATATGACGCCGCGATTTAAGAGGATGGTAGAAGCGGGAGTCTGGTTTGCCGCCGGATTTATCACCCACGTGGTGCTACTCTATCTGCATAATCACCCTTAGATAACCGAACGGCTCAAGAAGCCAAGAGCTAAGGGCCAAAAGCTAAGAGCTAGGAGCGAGAAGCTGATTTCCGACACCATCGCCGTAGCCATGTCGGGCGGAGTGGATTCTTCCACCGTCGCGGCCATGCTGCGTGCCGACGGACATAACGTCATCGGCCTGACCATGCAGCTCTGGAACCAGCGCCGCCTGGCCGGACGAGAGAGCATGCCCGAATCCGTGCAGGGACGCTGTTGTTCGCTCGACGATGTCTACGACGCCCGCCGCGTGGCCCAGCAGATCGGCATCCCCTATTATGTGGTCAATCACGAGGAGCGTTTCGAGCGGGACGTGATTCGTCCGTTTGTCGAAGAATACGTTTCCGGGCGCACGCCCATCCCTTGCAGCCTCTGCAACAATCACTTGAAGTTTGACCAGCTACTCATTGTGGCCCAGCAAATTGGGGCCGCGCGTGTTGCCACCGGACACTACGCCCGCGTGGCCTTCGACGAGGCCCGAGGCCGTTGGCTCCTGAAGCGTCCTGCCGACTCGAGCAAGGACCAGACCTATTTTCTCTTCGGGCTGACCCAGGAGCAGCTCAGCCGCACGATCTTCCCACTCGGCGACATGACCAAGCCCGAAGTCCGCGAACTCGCGCGTCATCACGGACTCGCGCTCGCGGAGAAGCCGGACTCACAGGAAATCTGCTTCGTCCCCGGCGGCGACTACAAGCGCTTCATCGACGCCTATCTCGCCGAGCAGAGCGAGGCATTGCCGGATACCGCCGGCGATCTCGTCACTACCAATGGCGAAGTCATCGGCGAACACAGCGGCGTTCACAACTTCACCGTAGGCCAACGCAAGGGACTCGGCGTCGCCACTGGTTCGCCGCTCTACGTGATCCAGATCAGCGGCGCGAACAAGCAGATCGTGGTGGGCGGGGAAGAGCATCTCTATTCGCGCACCCTGCGCGCACGCCGCGTGAACCTGATCGCTGTTGACGATCTGCATGAGCCGATGCGCGTGGCCGTGAAGATTCGCCATCGCCACGAGCCCGCTCGGGCGATGATTGAAAGAACAGGCGCCGACGAAATCCTCGTCACCTTCGATGAACCGCAGCGCGCCATCACGCCGGGCCAGGCCGCAGTTTTCTACGACGGCGACATTGTCGTCGGTGGCGGCTGGATTGCGTAGACCGCCGGAAGAGATTCGTATCGCCACCGCGCCACCAAGATTCTTGAGCAAATTGCTCCGATCCGCACGAATATAATCCCCCGCATGGCATCTGCAAATCCTTCACCGCCAATACCGCGGAATCCTACATCCGCGACGCCGCTGTCCTTTTGGAGTCGTCAGTCTAGTCCGCTCAAGCAGGGAATCAAGACTGGGCTTGCGGGTACCATCACTTACGGCATTTACGCCGGATGGCATCTGCCCCAAGGCTATTGGGCCGTCTTCGCCGCGCTGGTCGTGACGCAGGCCAACCTGGGCGCGTCGTGGAAAGCGGCGCTATACCGCACAATTGGTTCGACTTGCGGATCGGTCGCCGCGGCTTTGCTGATGCCTATCCTGGGTGACGGAACTGCGGGGGCAGGCATTGCACTTTTCCTGCTCGCGACCATATTTGGCTACCTGACCTCGCTGCACCCCGCCTTCACCGCTGCGGGATTCACGGCCGCATTGATTCTGGTGTTTGGCGGACAAGGAGAGCCCTGGCACATGGCGTGGTTGCGCGTTCTCTACACGATCTTGGGAGCCGTCGTTGCTTTCGGTGTGGGTGCGCTGATCTGGCCGGTTCACGCACGTGTGGGTCTGCGGCACAAAATTGCAAGCATCCTCGACGGCGCCGGCGCCCTCTACCGTGCGGTCACCGCCGCTGCCTTGCAGGGAATCGACAACGAGCAGCAGGTTCGCCAACTTGACCGACAACTACACGACCTGCGGCGCGGCATCACCCAGCAGATGGAGGAAGCGCAAAGCGAACTGGCGTTTTCCCGATTCAACCAGGGCGCCTACCAGGCATTCGTAGACCTGGCAGATCAAGTTCGGCGGCGCTTGACTGCGATGGCAGAAGACAGTTCGCTCTATGTACACGCGCAGCTACAGCCCGGGCTGGTACCCTCTCTGCCGGCTTTGGTCGAGAGCACCGCGCTGAACTTCGCTGTCCTGGCGGAAGCGGTGCGCAAACCCCGTGAGGCCTCGAACTCAACAGAACTCGATGCGGCGATCCGCGCTCTCGATGCCGATCTGGCCAAACTCCGCGAGCAGCGCGCAACGACACCCTTTGCGCTTGACCGCATGCTGCCCTTCTGGGCTCTGGTCTTCAATTTGAGAGAAGTAGCGCAGGATTTGAAGCAGTTGGAATCAACGCTGCCGCAGCTTGCCTGAGCAGGTCTTATTTCGCAGTTCGTCGAGAAACGGAGTTCCCGACTCCTTCAATTTCTGTTCCAGACGCGCCGTGCAGTCGCACTCGCCGCAGGCCCAGGGCTCCGTCCCATTCTCGTCTCGGCACTTGCGGCGGTTGTGCGCATCCTGCACGCGAGTCAAGTCGAAGTATTGTTCCCAATACGGCCGCTCTTCCTGCAACGGCGTAGGGCAGTAGCAGATTTCCACCCAGCGCGCCGTTTGGTCCGCGCACAGGCGTGCCTCCTGCATGTTCCGCAGATATTCGCCTTCGGCGACCGATCCCTCGCCCAGCGTCTCTTGCTCGATGGCCTCAAGCAGATCAGCCTCACGACCGGGTCTAACGCGAGCTCGAACCAGATAACGCATCGAATGCCTCTACTCCAACCCCGCTTGCGCGAGCATTTCCAGGAACTGACTCCGGGTGCGCATGTCGATCGACTGGGCAACCATCTTGCCGCTCCGGTCGTAGACGAAGCTCTTAGGAATTCCTTCCACGATGAAAGCGTCGTTCACTTTGCGTCCGGGATCGAGCAGCACGGGATAGCTGATCTTCCGCTCGGAAATAAACGGCGAAACCTTCGCGGCCTCTTCGTCCGAAATCGCCAGCACGACGAAACCCCGATCTTTAAATCTGTTATACAGAGCATCCAAGTCGGGCATTTCCTTGCGGCACGGCGGGCACCACGTCGCCCAGAAATTTACCAGCACCACCTTGCCACGCAGATCCTGCAGGTGCCACGCTTTTCCCTGTAAATCGGCGAGCGTAAAATCCGCGTTCTGACGCTTTGCATCGTCCGCTTCCAGTTTCGCCATCGCCTCCGCAAACTGAGGGCTGTCCGACGCCGCCTGCATATGCTCGTAGCGGACCAGAGAGGCCAATTCCACATAAAGGAACTCAGGCTCGCCGGGTTTTCCAATCGGAGGTTGCTCGCGCAGCGCGATGGCTAACAGCCTGGGGTGCAAGTAGCGGATTTTCTGCAAGTCGGGCGACGTAGTCGGCTAGGCGATCTCACGAAGCACTTGGCAACGGAAGCGGAGATTCGGCTTCTGCAAAACCGCTTCTGATTCATCCGACACGTGAAGAGTAAGTAAAGGATCAAAACAAGTCTGCCGAAGCGGTTCTTCCACTCCCGCGGCGTGCCCGCGCCCAGCAGTTGGCGCAGGATCAGGCTTAGATTGAACGCGCCCACGTGGATCAGTTGCCGCTTCCAAATGGTTTCCTGTCCGCGCAGATGGCAGCGCCGCATCGCGCCCGTCTCGTAGCAGTGCGCGAAGCTGCGCTCCACCAACTCGCCCCTCCGCCGCAGTAAACTCTTGCCGTACTCGCCCCGCACCCGCCGCCGGTTCGCATACACCGCTTGTTGCTCGGACTGTTTACCCGCCCAGTTCCGCCGTCCCTTCTGTTTCTTCTCCGGGATGTAACTGCGCACGCCATACGCTTTCATCCGCTTCACCACCGCGCCGCTGTGATAGCCCTTGTCGGTCACCGTCTCTTCGATCCCGGCCACGTTCACTTTCGGTGCTTCGTTGGGCCGCAGCTCCGCTTCGCGCCCGACCTGCTCCGCCACCGCCATCCCGGCTTCGCACAGCGTCTCATCCACCGTGGTTGTATCGCCCTTATCGGCGCCTTGCAGCGTGACCGCCAACACCGCGCCCGTATCCAGATCCACCGCGTGCTCGGCTTTGTGCGCCAGATGCGTGCGCCCATCCTTCATCTTCGCAATCCGCGCATCGCCATCCACTGGGCTCTTCCACTCCTTATTCAACGTCCGCTTCTTGCGCTTGCGATCCAACCGCGCCAAGTCTTCCCGCGTCGGTGTCGCGATCCCAGACGCCTTGGCCAATCCCCGCAAGAACTCTTCATACGTCTCGCCCGTGTCCCGCCGCACAATCGAGCGCATCGCCGCGTTCGCCTCCAGCGTCGTCGCATCAATCGCAATCCGCTGGCCTTTCAGCAACCCACGATCGGCCAGCACACCCAACACCCAGCCGAATACTTCGCGATGCGTGTCCACATCGATCAGCCGCCGCGTGCGCGAGATCGTCGAGTGATCCGGCGTGTACTCGTCCAGCGCGATGCCCACGAAACGCCGCAGTGCCAGGGAGTCCGCCAGCCGCCACGCAATGCCGCGCTCCGCTCCGATGCCCTCGAAATACCCGATCAGCAGCGCTCGAAAGTAAATCCCCGGCGTCAGCGACGGACGCCCGTTCTTCTCCGCATAAAACTTCGCGCACCGGCTCTCGACAAACTCGTCGAAGCGCTCGCCCTCCAGCAACTCATTCAAACACTGATAGAACGGATGCCCCGGCGCCGCTGCCAACTCCGTGTGCGCGATCCACAACCCTTCTTGCTTCTCCCGCTGCTTGCGCGTCCCCATCGCCATGCGCCGATTCTACAAACCAAGCCTGTGGATACCTCAACACTTTCTGCTCACGAATCCGAACTTGCACCACGGGCTGCTAAGGTCGTAGTGACCTCTTGTAAAGTGTCTCTCCCAAAGTCGCCTTCGGTCGAAAGACCTGCCAACGCACCCGCTAGCTTTAGTTTGTTCGGAACAACCGGCAGTTGCCGGATCTGCAGCGCGAGATCTTTGGTCGTGCGCGCACGCACCGTGTCGTCGAGTTTGCGCAGGCCGTTTAACTGCTCGATGATTGGTTTTTCCCGATCACTCCAGACAATCTTGTCCTGAGCCGAGAGCGAGAAGGAAAGAAGAATCAGCGTGGCGAGCAGAATGATTGATGAGGAACGGCGATAGAGAAGGCGAAGAAAACGCACCACGGAAAACGGTTGCGGATAGGACGCCATGCGAAACCTATCCGCAGTATATGCCACTCACAACCCTAGATGAACATCTCATCCTGGGGAACGGGCCTGCGCCCCTCGCGGCTGCCGCCATTTCTGCGGCCGCGACCGCCAAACAAGAATTCCAATCCAACAGTTACGCCCTGCATCAGCCCGGAAATCTGCCGAACCGGCGAGATCACAGTTTTCTGGACGATGTCCGAAGTCCGCTCGACTCGGTCCAGCGTGCGGGTAAACAGTTCATCGGTACGGATGATCTGGAGTCGGGCGCGATCCACTGCGTCGTTCAACGTTGCATCCACGCGCTCCACCTGGCTGCGTACCATGGCGGTCGAATCCTTCACCTGCTCGGCGATCGCCTCCACCTTGGGACGAATCTCCGTCAGCATCGCCTCGGCCTGCGCAATCGTCGGCAGGACCTTGGTCTTCACTTCTGTCGCCAGCGCTTCCATTTTCGCGCTGCTCTTGCGTAGGACCACAAATATCGCGATCAAAACGCCCGCCTGCAACAGGACTGCAATCCCAGTCAAGGCGATAAACACAGGGGTGAGATTTTCCATAAGCTTACTCCAGCCAATTCCGTTCGAGTTCGGCTCTGCGGGAGGCCTGCTCCGTAGTTCCTACAAGTTCTTGGGCGCGGCCGTCTCTGTCGTGGCTTCATGATAGGCCTGACGACCCGCCTCATAGGCCGCACGGAACTGTTCTTTCTGCTGAGTAACTACATCGCGACCCTTGTCGGCCCACTGCGACGCCTGTTCGCGCGCCTCACGCGCACGATTGCGGACATATTCCCGGCCTTCTTCAGCGCGTGCACGCAGGACTTCGCGGGTCTCGGTGCCCGAACGAGGCGCATACAGTATTCCCGCCACTGCTCCCAAACCTAATCCTGCCAAGAACCAAACGAAACTGCTGCCGTCACGATCCGACATGGTAATTCCTCCTCATAAAGCACTCAGTTGGATGGTACATCCTCCGTCAGGCAAATACAATTACAGGGGAATCTGTAGATTACGCAGGACTGCACAGGGGAAGACGGCAAGACGGCAGACGAGGACTGCAAGTCCCAACGAAACCTTTCGGACCTGTCCGCTTACAAAGAGCTGAGGATTTACTTCTGCTGCGCAGGCGGAGCGGAGGGTTTTGGCGCCGGGGCGGGCTGCGTCTTGACAGGCTGCGACTTCAGACCTTGCAACACGGAGGTCGGACCGCTGCGCCTGGAGGCGTAGACGGACAAGGTAATAGAAGTGATCATGAACGCCACTGCCGACCACGTAGTCGCTTTCGAAAGCGCGCTGGCCGCCCCGCGAGGACCGAACGCTGTCTGGCTGCCCTGCCCGCCAAATGCCGCGGAAATATCGCCGCTCTTGCCGCTCTGCAGCAGAACGACCACGATAATGAAAAAACAAACCATGATGTGGACGGTAGTGATCAGGTAAATCATAAGTTTTGCAATTTCCTAAGTATTCAGGCGATATTCGCGTGACGAAGAGGTTTGTGTTCTTTGCGTATCCTTGGCGCCCTTTGCGGTTCGTGCTTCATCATCCAAGCTGACAAATCATGGTGCGGAAGGGGGGATTTGAACCCCCACGCCTTTCGGCGCCACCCCCTCAAGATGGTGTGTCTGCCAGTTCCACCACTTCCGCACAGGTATGAACCGCAACCGTCAAGCATCAAGCAGCATTTCATTATAGCAAAGCGGGAACACGCGGATGGAGCGTGAAGGGGCTGACCGTAGAAAAAGAAGCGGGGATCGGCGATGCACATTATGATTATTCCTTGACACCGCTTCGCGCACGTCCTATCGTTGAGCGTGTTCAGGCATTCGTGCCTGAATGAAGCCGTAATCTCATGCAGAGTGGCTGAGGGTAACGGGCCCGTAGAAGCCACGACAACCGGATCAGGAAACAGCCTGATCATCTGGTGCCAATTCCCGCCCGGTTTGCGGGGGACATGAGATCCCGGTGAGCACTTGCCTCGTCCCCATATCCCGGATGAGGCATTCGTGTTTTTGGGGCGCGCAGGGCCCAGCGCAGCCGCTGGAGAAGCATTCATGAATCCGCGAATTTATTTTGATCATTCCGCCACCACGCCGCTCGATCCACGGGTGCTGGCGGCCATGGGGCCGTTTCTGGGCGGCGCGTTCGGCAATGCGTCGAGCCTGCATCACGAGGGGCGGGTGGCTCGCGAGGCGGTCGAGAAGGCGCGCGCGCAGGTGGCGTCACTGATCGGGGCCGAGCCGGAGGAAATCATCTTCACCGCCAGCGGGACCGAGGCCGACAATCTTGCCCTGATCGGAGCGGTGCGCGCGAACGGCAAGCCGGGCCACGTGGTGACCAGTTCGATCGAGCATGCGGCAATCCTTGAGACCTGCCGCTTTCTCGCGGGCTCGGGAACAAAGATCACTCACTTGCCTGTTGATGCCGATGGGATTGTCGGTCCCGATAGCCTGCTGCGCGCGCTGCAGTCCAACGTGACGATCATTTCCATAATGGCGGCGAATAACGTGGTAGGCACGCTGCAGCCTATCGAGGAACTAGCGCAGCTCACCAAGTTGCACGGCGTCCTTTTCCATACAGATGCTGTGCAGGCCGGCGGGAAGATTCCACTCGACGTAAATCGCCTGCGCGTCGATTTGCTGTCACTCTCGGCGCACAAGCTGCATGGGCCGAAGGGCATTGGCGCGCTCTATGTGCGCAAGGGCGTGAGCTTATCGCCCATTGTGTTTGGAGGTGGGCAGGAGCGCGGTCTGCGCTCGGCCACGGAGAACGTTGCTGGAATTGTCGGATTTGGCGAGACCGCGTCCTTCGCGCAGGAAGAACTGGCGGGGGAGGCGACTCGGCTGGCGCAACTTCGCGAACACATCGCGGCAGAACTCAGCCGGACGCTACCGCATTCGTATATTTTCGGTCATCCGTCGAAGCGATTGCCGGGACACTTGAGTTTTGGATTCCGCGGACAGGAGAGGGAAGTCGGCAAGCTTCTGCTCGCGCTCGATGAAGCCGGCGTGGCGGTCTCGGCAGGCAGCGCATGCAGCGCGCATCATTCCGGCGGACCTTCAGGTGTGCTGCTCGCCATGGGATACAACGCTGAGCAGTCGCGTGGTTTGCTGCGGGTGAGCCTTGGGCGGCTAAATACCCAGGAGGAAGTGCGGCAGTTCTTGAAGGTTTTGCGGAGTTCCGTTACCGCGCTTCCAGTTCAGCCAAACACAGATGCCAAGTTGCCAAGCCTTTGCGCAATACCGCTTACCGAAGCGCTCGTGTAATGGCCTCGACCATTGGATTGCGGGTCTCAGAGGCTGTCTGAATTAGCATTGCTGGGATGATGCATCACCCATTGGCCGGTCAGGGATCGATCGAACGGCGATGGCGTCAGGAATGCGATCAGAACCAGAAGATTCTGGCTGGCCCAGAATGCCCTTGGGCTTTGGGTGGACATGACGCGTTTGACCTTCTGACCCGGAACCACCTCGTCCTCGGTCACGCTATTGGGATCGAAATCGGGAATTCCTCGCGTGATGTCGTTCAAGTGTTCTGCGGCATGCTGACCTTTGGGGAACCGCTCGATTGTCACCGCCATATATCTGGGCGGGACGCTTCGAGAGTCATAAATCGCGTTGTAGACGCGAGTGCCAGGTGACCATCCGTCCGACATTTGAATTGCCGTCCTCTGCATGCCCGCGAAGTACATGGGTGCCAGCTTTTCCAGGAGCGCATTTTGTGCCATCGTGTTGAGCCGAGTGCACTCCAGAAGCAACCGCGGATCGGCAAGTGGGTTGCACTCGTCCGGGCTGGGCAACACGGGAATAAGCTCAACGGTCAGAAGAGAGCGGAATTCCGTGCCCCGCAGGAAGGGATACCATGCAATATTTTTCGGTAGTGCTTCCTGGTTGACCAGTTCGACGGGAAAATGTTCGCTCCCATCTGTGCGGGCATCAGCAAACCTGTCAGCAACCTCAGTCGCATACGGATCCGTGTCGAATCCCACCTGCGGTCCGCAGGTCTGGATGAACTCGCTCTTCGGGTCTGTTAGCTACATGGAGTATCCATCGAAGCTCTGCAGCAAAGCCAAATTGAGAACAGACGGTCCGAAGAGGGCTCTTCCATCTGAGCCCGTAGTTGACAGGTCGCTCCGTAGAGCGTGTTTTCCCCAGCCGTTATCAACGACCTGCATGCACACATTCATTCCGGCGAGAGGCTTGCCGGTGATAGCGTCCACGACTCGAACCGACCGTGGGGGTACGATCCGAACAAACAGGTAGGCATATAAGGCTCCTACTGCGGAAGCAAGAAGCAGCAGAGCCGCCCCAGCCCACTTCAGCCAACGTCTCGATGTTCTGGGTGGTGAGACCGGGGCTACAGTTGACATGCTTTCACTACATACCCGCGTCTGCAGTGAGTCAAGGTTACGGACGGCGGAGACGGTCTCCACTTGAACTAAAGGGACGAAATCGGCATAGGGGGGAGAGTGACCTCTCCTCCCCTGCCACACCACCGTACATGCGGGTCCGCATACGGCGGTTCAGTTCGGTTGAGCTAGACGCCATCGAGCAATCGGGGAAGACCGAGCGCATCGAAGTAAGCAATCGGAAAAGCCGAGGACAGGGCCGGGCTGTTGGCCAAACGCCACGGTCCATGGGAACTGCCCACGGTTTGAGCCGCTAGGGCAGCACCGATGTTGCGCTGGCGCAGCCTCACATACCGCATCTGCTTCCGCTTCCATTGCTTCCAGATCATGGATCTCAATCTACGGCGAATCCATTCCTCCAGCCTTTGCAGCACCGAAGGCGTCTGGCTGAAGCCGAAGTAGCCCTTCCATCCTCGTAAATAGGTGGCGAGTTCCTTCGTCATCTGTTGCAGACTGATGCCCCGTGTCCGTCGCGTCAGTTCCCGCACCCTTTGCTTACACCGGAGCAGAGCCTTGGGCGCAATGCGCCGCTTTGGTTCTGCCCCGTAGGTAAAGCTAAAGCCCAGAAACTTCCGCTCCTGCGGCCGCGCCACCGCGCTCTTCGACTCATTCACCTTGAGCTTGAGCCGCCGCCGGATGAAACCCGTCACGCTTTGCATGACTCGTTTCCCTGCCCGCTCGCTCGCCACGTAGATATTGCAATCATCCGCGTAGCGCACGAAACGGTGCTTGCGACGCTCTAACTCTCGGTCGAGTTCATCGAGCACGAGATTCGACAGCAGCGGAGACAAAGGCCCTCCTTGCGGAGTTCCTTCCTCCACCGGACTCACCAGCCCGTTCTCCATCACGCCCGACTCCAGGAAAGCTCGGATCAACTGGAGCATCCTCTTGTCGCTCACCCGCCGCGCAATCGCCGCCATCAGCTTGTCGTGGTTCACTCGATCGAAAAACTTTTCCAGATCCAGATCCACCACCCAGCGCTTTCCCTCGGCGACATACTGCTGCGCCTTGGCCACCGCCTGATGCGCCGAGCGCTGCGGACGAAACCCGTGACTGTGTTCGGAGAACGTCGCGTCCCATCTGTCTTGCAGAACCTGCATCACCGCCTGCTGGATAAACCGGTCCAGCACCGTCGGGATGCCCAGCTTGCGCATCCCTCCGTCCGGCTTCTTGATCTCTACTCTTCTCACCGGTTGCGGTTGCTAAGTCCCGTTCAACAGTTGTTCCCGAATGGCTAGCCAGTGCTGCTTCAGGTAGCCGGGTAACTCCGCGACTCGCATGCCGTCGATTCCCGGACTGCCCTTATTGGCCTTCACTCGTCGTAAAGCCTGCTGACAGTTTTCCCGTCCGCAGACCTCTTCCATCAGTTGCTCTTCTCCAGCCGGACTTTCGGTTGCGCACTGCGCCGTGAGCGATTCGGTCCCTTCCCGCGGAGCCCTCGGAGCTTCACTCCTCCCCTCCTCGGTAAAGGCCAGCACCCTCTGTAGCTGGTTCTTCTGCCGCTTGTCGTTCATCGAGTCCTGCGTCCTACTCGCCGCTCCTTGCTGTTTGGGCCTTCGGCCTCGCGGCCTACTATGCCCTCTACTGCTGACTCCCGCTGCACGGTCAGAATGGATCACTCCATCCTCAGTCACGATTCCGTGACATGCGGCGGGTCTCCCGAAGTAAGTTCGACCGCCTTCCGCGCACAACCGCCGGATTTACCACCGGTGCTCTTGGTGGACATGGGCTTCACTGTCAGTTGCCAGCTCGCCCCACACCGTAGGCCTCGTCATCCGGTTCTTGTTCATCGGCTCGCGCTTTTGATCCACGCTTCTTTCAGACCCCGCCTCACGGTGACGCCCTTGCGCTTCTCTAGCCCTTCACCTCCACCAGGTTGGGCAGGGGACTTTCACCCCTCAGCTGTCCAACATGTTCGGCACACAACAAACAGGGCCGGTTTTGTTTAACCGGCCCTCCCCTTGCGTCACCACTTCAACTGCGAGCGTTCAGTCCCCAGACGGCAACAGCATCTCTTCCGGACCTATCTCAACCGTAACCGGCGTGTGCGGACAGTTGCCCAGAATCGGTTGGCAAGCCGCATCGGGGCCACATTCGGGATGAATCAGCGGCTTCTTCTCGGTGAACTGCTCGGCTTCGGTGGACTCGGCCAGCGCCACGGTTGACGCCAGACCGCCGCTGATCACCTGCTGCACCTGGTCAAAGTATCCCGTGCCCACGAAACGCTGGTGCTTCACAGCTTCGTAGCCGTACTGAGCCTCGCGACTGAACTCCTTTTCCTGCAGACGAGAGTAGGCGGTCATGCCCGCGAGCTTGTATCCGCGTGCCAGTTCGAACATGCTGAGGTTCAGCGCGTGGAAACCGGCCAGCGTTACGAACTGGAACTTGTATCCCACGCGCGCCAGTTCGGGCTGGAAGCGCGCGATGGTCTTCTCGTCCAGATTCTTGCGCCAGTTGAAGCTGGGCGAGCAGTTGTAGGCCAGCATCTTGCCGGGATACTTTGCGTGGATCGCGTCGGCGAATTGGCGCGCCTCTTCCAGATCCGGATGCGAAGTCTCGCACCAGATCAAATCGGCATGAGGCGCATAGGCCAGGCCGCGCGCGATGGCCGACTCGATCCCGCCGCGAATGCGGAAAAAGCCTTCGGAGGTACGCTCACCCGTGCAGAAGGCGCGATCCCGTGGGTCAGTGCCGCTGGTCAGCAAATGAGCGCTGTCCGCATCGGTGCGCGCCATGATCAGTGTAGGCACGCCCATCACGTCGGCCGCCAGCCGCGCCGCCACCAGCTTTTGAATCGCCTCAGTGGTGGAAACCAGAACCTTGCCGCCCAGATGTCCGCACTTCTTCGCCGACGAAAGCTGATCCTCGAAGTGAACACAAGCGGCGCCCGCTTCGATCATCCCCTTCATCAGTTCGAAGGCGTTCAGCGTGCCGCCGAATCCTGCCTCGGCATCGGCGACCAACGGGGCAAACCAAGTCTGCCCCGGAGCCACCTTGCCCTCGGCGTGATGAACCTGGTCCGCGCGCTGCAGCGCATTGTTGATGCGCCGGCAAAGATTCGGAACGCTGTCCGACGGATACAAGCTCTGGTCGGGATACATCGTGCCCGCGTTATTGGCGTCGGCGGCGACCTGCCATCCGCTGACATAGATCGCCTTGAGCCCCGCCTGCACCTGTTGCACCGCCTGGTTGCCACTCATCGCGCCCAGCGCGTTGATGTAAGGGTCAGTTTGCAGAAGGTCCCACAGGCGCTCGGCGCCCATGCGCGCGAGCGTGTGCTCAATATGGACCGAGCCCCGCAAGCGCAGCACATCTTCGGGTGTGTACGGACGCTCTACGCCCTTCCAGCGCGAATTCGACGCCCAATCCTGGTTCATGGCGGCTTGGGCAAGAGCATATTGCGCGACGCGTTCCCGGTCACTCAATGGGTGTTCGATCTGGTGGTGGGTGGTTGAGGGTTGTGCGCTGTGTCCGTTTCCGTTGGCCGACATGTACATTGTTCTCCTAAAAAAATTGGTCTCAGGGTGAGTAGCTGCTTAAGCCGGGTTGAATTCTCCGTTCACGATCATGGCTTCACTGATTTCGCGAGCGCGGCGGAAACGCTCCGCCTCCTCGGGGGCAGCGTTCGTTGGCAAGTCGCCCAACAATCGCTCGAGTTCCTCGTCGAACAGCCGCGAGACAAACTCCGGCGTATGCCTGACCGGCTGGCCCTGCTCATCCCGCACGGGAACCAGATCGCGGTGCAGCACGCGTTGCGCAATCATCAGTCGGTAGATGCGATCCGTGGCCAGATCTTCCATGTACCCGTCGAGCAGGCTGGCTCCTCTGCCGCTCAGCACCCCATGCCGGTAGCGAATCACCGTTCGCACCGCCGCCCGCGTGCCATTCACTGTGGTTGTGCCCACTCCCAGCGGTTGCGGCCGCAGGTCGGGATAGCGGCTCCCATTCTTGGGCCGCGCCTGAAGCTGATTCGGGTAAGGGAATTGCGCCACTGCAATCGCGTTTTGATCGGGATGCCCCGTCCACGCTCCATCCATAAGGCAGTCGGCTTCGTTCTTCTTGTCCTTCTCAAGAACGGCGAGGGCCCGCGCGTTCAACTCCGCGTCTTCGCGGCTGGGATACAGCGCGGTCATTCCGCCAATCGCCAGAATGCCGCGGTGGTGGCAAATCTCGGGCATCAGTTCCCGGAGATTCTGGAAGAATGCCACGTTGTAGGGAATCGTGTTGCGGTCCGGCAGAACCCAGTCGGGATCGTCGAGATTGAAGTGAATCAGGCTGGCCATGTAATCCCAGCGGCCAAGATTCAGCCCGATGATGTGATCGCGCAGGTTGTAGGCGAACTCTTCCATCTGAAACGCCAGCGGGTGCGACTCCACCAGTGCCATGCACTTGATGTAGTTGTGCGGCAGGCCGCGCCACTGCGCCAACGCCTGGAACAGATCGCGCCACCACAGCGCTTCCTCCGCCGACTCCGATTTCGGAATATAGATGCACAGCGGATGCTTCAATTCCGCCGGTTCAATGCCATAGAAGATCCGCGCCACATCGAACAGCGACGCGGATACCAGTTCGCCCGGAATCGGCCCGGCCTGGTTCAAGTGCAGTCCGCGCGGCCGTGTGAAGATCACGGTGCCATTCCGCTGAAGGTTCACGGTCCGGTCCCGCTTCTTGTCGTAATAGCTGAGTTCGCCGCGCAGGCAGGCCAGAATGTTGGCCACGCCCATTTCGTGGTGCGACCACTCGTTGACACAGGAATCTTCCAGATCGAGCATCACGCCTGGTGCGCCCGAGTTCAGCATCTTGACGCACAGTTCGGCGTCGTCGGCCGGACCGGTCATCTGATTGCGCTGATCCTGGCACCACTCGGGCAGGGTGATCCGCCAGCCATTGCGTACCGTGTCGGACGGGAAGTGGTGCTTGGGTTTATCGCCCTCAAGTGATCGCTGCAGCACTTCAACCCGCTTCAGAGCTAGTTCCTGCTGGCGCGGAGTGAACCTCCGGTGCAGCGGCAGAACAAATTCCATAAAGCCGGTAGGAAGATCGCGCTCGGGATCAAACCCCGAAGGCGTGCTGCTGACCGGGTTAATCAGTGCTTTCGTTTCTGTCGTGGCTGGTGCAGTCGGCGTCATCATTTGCGGGTCCCTTAAACCAAACGTCGTCGTTTCAGATGTTCACTATACCGAACACTAATTCGTAATACTGGCGGATCGTACGACGCCGTCCGGAGTCTGGTCAAGCGCATTGTGCAACATATAGAACAGATATTCACTTTGTTGTCCGTTTAGGGTTTTGCTACCATAACGATTTGGCGATGAGATCCAAAGACGAATCCCCTTCCGTTGCGGTCGAGCGCGCTCTCACCATGCTCGAGGCCGTTGCCCATGAACCGGAAGGCCTCAGCAACGCCGAGATCAGCCGCAAACTCCAGATTCCAAAGAGTTCCGCGAGCTATATCCTGCGCACGCTCGAAACCCAGGGCTACCTGAATCGCGATTCGGCCAGCGGCAAATACCGCGTCGGACTGAAAATATTGAGTCTCAGCCGCGGCGCGCTCAGCGGGATTGATGTGCGGGAAGTCGCGTTACCCATCATGCGCCACCTGGTGGAGAAGACCAGCCTCACCTGCCACCTGGCGATTCTGGATGGGCCCGAGGCCGTCTATATTGAAAAAGTCGAGCCCCCGGGATTCATTCGCATGGACACATGGGTCGGCCGCCGCATGCGCGTTCATGCCACGAGCGTTGGCAAGGCACTGGTGGCGCATATTCCACAGGATCGGCTGGAGAAGATTGTTTCCGAACGCGCCATGGAGAAGCGCACGCCGAAAACCATCACCACGCTACCGCGCCTTTTGAAGGAATTGGAGAAAGTACGCGCCCAGGGCTACGCCGTCGACGACGAGGAAAACAATCTGGGAGCCCGATGCGTGGGCGCTCCAGTATTCAATCAACAAGGCGCGATCGAAGCCAGTGTCGGCCTGAGCGGAACCATTGGCCAGATCAACGCTCAAACGATGCCGCGCATTGTGGAAGCATTGAAAGACGCGGCGCGGCATGTGTCCATGCAGTTGGGCTATCGGGCTCCGCACCGTCGGGCCGGGGTATAGCGAGCCTTCGCTCTCGGCGTGTATCCAGCATGAGCAACGACGATTCCATCCGCGAAATCATTCGTCACTACGGCGAGGCGGACGAATCTTCCCGGCTTCGCAGTGGCTGGTTTCAACTGGAGCAGGCGCGCACGCGAGAATTGATTCTCCGCCATCTGCCGCCTGCTCCGGCCACAATCATTGACGCAGGCGGAGGCACGGGCGCTTATGCCTGCTGGCTTGCCGCCCGCGGTCATCAAGTACATCTGATTGATCCGGTATCCAAACATGTGGAGCAGGCGCGAGCGGCATCCTCTCGCCAACCCGAACATCCGCTCGCTTCTGCAGAAGTTGGAGACGCGCGCCACCTCGCCCAGCGCGATGCCACCGCGGATGCAGTTCTGCTCCTGGGTCCGCTCTATCACCTCGTCGAAAGGGAAGACCGTCTCGCCTGTCTGCGCGAAGCTCACCGTGTTCTGCGTCCGCGAGGTCTGGTGTGGGGCGCGGCCATCAGTCACTTCGCATCGTTGTTCGATTCGCTGTCGGGCGGATTCTTCGATGATCCAGTGTTCGCGCCGATCCTGGCGCGCGATTTAGAAGAAGGGCAGCATCGCAATTCCACCAGCAATCCGCTCTACTTCACCGATGCTTTCTTTCATCGGCCAGAGGAACTTGCGCAAGAGTTTCTGAGCGCCGGATTTCACGTTCTGGAATTGGTAGTCATCGAAGGCCCAGGATGGCTAGCCCGCGACTTTGACCACTTGTGGAACGATCTGCAACAGCGCGAGCGCCTGCTCGCCGCAGTACGCAAGGTCGAAAGTGAACCATCTGTGCTGGGCGCAAGCTCGCACATCATGTGCATCGCACGAAAATAGACATAGCAATACCTGCGCTTGGGTTTCTCTTGGCCCACAAAAGCGCCGTTTTAGGCTGCGACTACGGCGGGTCGACCGTGGGTCAGGGGAGCGACCAGCGGGTTTACCAGTCGCACCATGTCGGACCAGTTCATGCGAACCAGTTCGCGATGCGTGCCCGCGCTGAAGGTGATCTCTTCGTTTTCGGCGAGGCTCACATCTGCATACACGGACATATCGTAGAGATTCCCAAACGGAGGCATCGCGCCCGTTTCGCAATCGGGGAAGGCGTCTTTGAACTCCTGCTCTGAAGCAATCTCGACGGTCTGCGCGCCCGTTAGCGCTCTCAGTCGATCGAGGTCCACATGAAACGATGCCGGGACAACTGCCATCGCCAGAATGCCATCAATCTTGACGATCACCGTCTTTGCCAGTTTCTTGCCCGACACATGCGTCAGAGCGGCGATTCCCTGGGCGGTGTAGGCAAGAGAGTGAGAAATGACGAGATATTTAACGTGGTGAGAGTCGAGAAACTTGCGAAGCTTCGACAACTGCATAAGACCTCCTCTCTGCATGGAAAGAACAACGTTGAGGGGCCCACTTGCATGGCTCTGTAATTAAAAATCCTATGCCACATTAGCCGGTCTTGCCGTGACTGGAGTCACCATTTTTCTTCGAAATGGTGCCGCCGGATTTAGCAGTGACGGTGATCTGAATCACGGCACCCCAAACGAACAGCGAGGAGAATCGAATTGCGGAAGTGCAAGCTGAATCCGGTTCCTCGATAGTGCCTGGTTTGCCCAATGCCGGCCGCTCGCGACAAAGGGCAGAGCGATCCTCTTTTTCTCGCACCACGCGTAGGTGGTCTCTATGAAATCGAAGAGAACACCCCCCCGACACCGCACCCGCGACCACGCTGCTGCAGCCTTGTGCACCAGAAGCTATGCGATGGGATATGCAGCAGACTCAACTATTTATTGCCCGTCGAGCATACGAGCTGTTCGAAGCTCGCAATCGCGAACATGGCCATGATTGGGAAGATTGGTTTCAAGCGGAGTCGGAATTGCTGCGTCCCGTATCCATTGCGATTTCCGAGTCCACGGACCGGCTCAGTATTCGCGCCAACGTTCTCGGTTTCGAGCCGGATGAACTCAAAGTCAGCATCGAGCCCATGCGAATCGCTATCTTGGGGAAAAAAGAGATGAGCGTTGCGGCGGAGGCAGCGCCACCCGCCGATTCGGATCCCGATCTGGTTTTGCGAATGATTGATCTTCCTTCGGATGTCGATCGCGGGGGCGCGGTAATTGAACTGCAATCCGGGATTCTGAAATTTGGATTGCCCAAGGCCGCGAAGGCTGCACCGGCAGCAGTCGGAGTAGGGAAGATCTGAGCTGGCAGTTTCGTTTGCCGAATGGAAGGGAGAATTTGCATGCGAATTCCACAGATCGTAATGGGTGTTGGATTCATAGTTCTGGTCGTTCTGCTGCTCAGTCCGCAGCGCCATCCTCTGTCCTACAATTCGACCGCGGAGATGACGCTGCACGGAGTGGTGAAAGACGTGAGAACTTTCTACTGCCCGGTCAGCGGAGACGAAGGAACCCACCTCACGGTGGCGACCGAAAACGGAGATGTGGAAGTCCACGTAGCCCCGAGCCGGTTCCTTCTTGGCCAACACTGGCAGTTCTTTCAAGGCGACCAGGTAGAGGTGGTGGGTTCCCCTATTTTCTACCGCGGCCACAGATCTCTGATCGCGCGCATGATCGTTCGGGGCGCGCAGACGGTGGCACTCCGAAAGGCAGACGGAAAGCCGTTGTGGGTCGAATAGCGCCGCACTGCTTGGGCGCCCGATACACAACGCGAGTCCCCAGGGGATTTGCCTGACTCTTTTCAGTACTTCACAATGGCCGCGAACGACTTCGGATCTAGCGACGCTCCGCCCACCAGCGCGCCATCAATTTCTTCTTGCGACATGAGCGACGAAACGTTTTCTGGCTTCACCGAACCGCCATAGAGGATGCGCAGCTTCCCGGCGAACTCTTCGCCGAAAATCTCGTTCGCCTCCCGACGGATCACTGCATGGGCCTCGGCAGCGAGTTCCGGCGTCGCCGTCTTACCGGTGCCAATCGCCCACACAGGCTCGTAGGCGACCACAAGCTTCGCAGCCTTCTTCGCGGAAATCGCGTGGAATGCCCGCACGCACTGCCGCCGCAGAACGTCGTCGGTGAGCCCCGCCTCGCGCTCCTGCAGTACTTCGCCCACACAGCAAATCGGAGTGAGTCCGGCTTCCAATGCGGTTTTCAAGCGAAGATTCACCGTGTCATCGGTTTCGCCGAAGTACTGCCGCCGTTCCGAATGGCCGATGATCACGTGCGTCACGCCCAGCGTAAGCAACTGCGCCGTGGAAGTTTCTCCCGTGAACGCCCCCTCTTCCTTCCAGTGCACGTTCTGTCCGCCGATCGCGACGTTCGATCCCTTCGCCGCCTCAAGCGCCGCCGGCAGATCCAGAAACGGCGGGCAGACGACGATTTCGTCGCGGCTATGTCCGGAGACCAGTGGCAGAAAGTCCCGGAAGAAATCGCGAGTTTGGTCCGGAGTCTTGTACATCTTCCAGTTGGCGGCCATTACTTTTGTTCTCATGAGTAAGCCTTTTCAATTCGGAATGGGGAAGCAGCGTTCAAGCGATGAAGTAGGCGCATTCGTTCTCGAGGGGCAGCCCGAGGTCCAAGGCCCGCCGCCCGAGTTTGCTCATCCTATTTCTTATCCGTAAGCGCCTCGACTCCCGGCAGCTTCTTTCCTTCCAGGAATTCCAGCGACGCGCCGCCTCCTGTGGAGATGTGGGTGATCTTATCGGCGACGTTGGCGGCATGCACGGCCGCGACCGAATCGCCGCCGCCCACAATCGAAATGGCCCCGGCATTTTCCGCCACGGCATGTGCGATCTTGAACGTCCCTCGGGAGAATCCCGGAACCTCGAACACTCCCATCGGCCCGTTCCAAACAATGGTCCGCGCTCCAGAGATTTCCTCGGAGAACAGTTCAATCGTCTTCGGCCCGATGTCGAGTGCCATCTTGTCGGCCGGAATGGGCTGGCCTTCGCCGATCTGCTGCACCACCGCGTTGGCCTCCGGTTTCATCGCCACCACGTGATCCACCGGCAACAAGAACCTCAGATTCCTCTTCTTCGCCTCCGCCAGCAACTGCTTGGCAAGTTCGACCTTGTCTGCCTCAAGCAGCGACTTGCCGATCTCGTGTCCCTGTGCCTTGAGGAAGGTATAGGCCATTCCACCGCCGATAATCAGCGAATTCACCTTGTCCATCAGATGCCGAATCACGCCGATCTTGTCGCCCACCTTCGCGCCGCCCAGGATCGCGACGAACGGCTCCTCCGGATGTTCGAGCGCCTTGCCCAAGTACTTCAATTCCTTTTCCATGAGCAATCCCGCGGCGGATTGCTTCACGAACTTGGTCATCCCCACCGTCGATGCGTGCGCCCGATGCGCGGTGCCGAACGCGTCGTTGACGTAGTATTCCGCCAGGTTCGCCAGTTGCCGGGAGAACTTCTCGTCGTTCGCTTCTTCTTCGGCGTGGAACCGCAGGTTTTCGAGCAGGAGGGTCTGGCCCTTTTCCAGTTGGGTCGCGACTTCCTCAGCTTCCGGGCCCACACACTCGGGACAGAAGCCAACGTTCTCGCCGCGCGCCAGTTCCTTGTCAAGCAGCATGCGCAGCCGCTCGGCCACCGGTTTCAGGCTCATCTTCGGATTGGGCTTGCCCTTCGGCCGGCCAAGATGCGAGGCCAGAATTAGGCGCGCTCCGTGGCGCAGCGCGTACTCGATGGTGGGCAGGGTTTCGCGGATGCGGGTGTCGTCCATGACGCGCCCGTCTTCCAAAGGCACGTTGAAATCGACGCGCATGAAGATGCGGTTGCCATTGAGCGGAAGATCACGAATGGAAAGCTTGGACATGGCTGGTCGTCCTTCTTCGAAGTTGGGGAGTAGCGCCGCCGTCCCGGCGGCTGTCGTGGCGGCGTCCCCGCCGCCACGCTGCGAGGGCGAGACGCCCTCGCGACAGCCGGCAAGATGCCGGCGCTACGGAATTACAGGCCCTTACTGGCGATGTAGTTGATCAGGTCGCGCACGCGGCAGGAGTATCCCCACTCGTTGTCGTACCAGGAGATTACTTTGACGCAATTGCCGCCGACCACCAGGGTCATGTGCGAGTCCACGATCGAGGAGCGCGGGTCGCCTTTGAAATCGGACGAAACCAGTTCATGCTCTTCGTAGCCCAGATACCCCTTCAACGGCCCCGACTCGGACGCCTTCTTCAGCGCCGCATTCACTTCTTCCTTGGTCGTCTTCTTCTCGACCCATGCCACCAGGTTGACGACGGAAACATTCGGTGTAGGCACCCGCATCGCGAATCCGTCCAACTTACCTGCCAGCTCCGGAATCACCAGCTTCAAAGCCTTAGCCGCGCCCGTGGATGTTGGAATCATCGACAACGCCGCCGCCCGCGCGCGCCGCAGGTCCTTGTGCGGGAAGTCGAGAATGACCTGGTCGTTGGTGTAGGAGTGGATCGTCGTCATGGTGCCGCTGACGATCTTGAATTGATCCTGCAGAACTTTAGCGACTGGTGCCAGGCAGTTCGTGGTGCAGGAGGCATTCGAAATAATGTTGTGCTTCGCTGCATCATATCTATCATGGTTCACGCCCAGCACCAGCGTGATGTCCTCATTCTTCGCCGGAGCCGAAATGATGACCTTTTTCACCGGCCCGCGCAGGTGCTTCTTGGCCTCGTTGGCGTCGGTGAAGCGGCCGGTCGACTCGATCACAACCTGCGCGCCCACGGACTCCCAGGGCAGCGCGGCGGGGTCTTTTTCTTTGAAGACTTTGATCGTCTTGCCGTTGACGGTAATGCTGTCGGATCCGGCGGAAACCTGATTGGGAAGGTTGCCCAAAACCGAGTCGTACTTCAACAGATGGGCCAGAGTCTTCGGATCCGTCAGGTCGTTGACCGCGACGAAGTCCAGGTTCGAATCTTTGAGCGAAGCGCGCAGCACATTCCGGCCAATTCTTCCGAAGCCGTTGATGCCAACTTTGATTGCCATGTTTCCTCCGTAGATTTATGAAGGCGTGATCAGGTTTGGTTAGGCGCCGAGTCGTAAACCATTGATGTTAGCAGGGAAGTGGAATCGACGTAAATGACGACGGTATCTTTTCGCGCACCCCAGAGTTCCGATCACGGAATCCGGTGCGCCTGGTCACGGACTTCGCAAGTAGCGCGGCACCTTGCCGGCTGTCGTGCGGGCGTCCCCGCCTGCACACCGGCCACCGAACTCAGGCTGAATTTGGCCGACAGCCCGCGCGACCTTCGATTGAGTCAAATCGCCTAGAACTTTGAGTTGCAAAACCGCGCCATGTGCGCATTGACCGGTCAATGCGTGCCATGGCCCGTTTGCGTCAACTACACACGCAGTGACGGGCGTAACGTGGACTACCGATCACCCTTCCCTTAATGTTTGGCGGAGAAGCTCAACAGCGCGGAAACTATTGAAGTGCGGCTGGAGTCTGTGTCAATGAGGTAGCGGCCTTGAAAAGGTTGTCGCTGCGTACTTTGCTCCCGACAGTGGCAGGCATCTTGTTCCTCACATTGTGCTTTGCCGCTAATCGACAGAGCCATGTTCTCGACCGCGCAGGATGGACGCACCAAGGAGAGCGGTGGGAGGAACCTGTGGACATTGGCACGCCAGCAGACGTTTTGCTCCTCGCCTTCAACTTGCCCGCTCTCATCAGTTTGCTTCCCTTGTTACCTTTAACTTATTGGGTTGAATCCGAGACGGTGCTTCGGACGGCTTGGGGACTCGCGGCGGTCGGGCAATGGTTTCTGATCGGGCGGTACTTTGACATCCAACGAGGGATTCTGTCCGCCCGCGAACCGAATCGTCACATACTGCTTAAGAAACTACTGTTCGCCATAACGATGGCGGCGGGAGCGCTGGTGCTTGGATTTGGTCTTTTCGATGCCGCTGGGGGCCACCACGCGTATTGGGTGATGGGAATGGATGCCAGCTTTGTCTTCTGGGGGTTGGTTTTTGTCATCGCCGCACTGCGCTGGCGGTCGTCTTCTTCTTGGGCGCAGGAACATTTGGATTCGCTGCGCCTTTCGTAGATGTTCCGCTACCGCGACGCGACTATCGCCCACCCTGTTTCGATCAGTTGGCGTAAAAGTGCGCCGTGAAAGGCGCTGGACTTCAGCGGGTGCAACTCCCGCCCGGGAACTGGTTCGCTCCACCCGGTAGCAATCGAAACGGCGGCGGAGGCAACGAAGCTGTCGGAGCTTTCGATGTAGAGGGTCGCTAGGCGACTCGGTGAGCGTGCAGGCCATAACGTGAGTGAACGCTGAGCAGGCCCCGAAAAAACAAGTGCAGGAGCCGACCTGACTGTTACACAGGGAAGGCCGCTGACGAGGGAGAGAGACGAGCGAACAAGCTCCCTCGGACCTGTCGGGGTAATGGCGATGGCATGTAGGCAGAGGAGACCAGACGCAACACGGGAAGCCCCAGCGGTGATCGCGGTCGGGATCAACCGGTAACTCATGAGAGATGGACCGGGCCGTGTGGGGTGGCGGAGGGGTTCGCAGTACCTGTGAAACCGGGTAACTCCGGTGGAGGGAAGGGACCTCAGTTAGAGACGAACGCAGGAAGCAACGAAGGACTGAGGGATTGGCGATGAGCCTAACAACTCCATCCAGTGTTCAGAAGTTGCAGACGGCGTTGCACGCAAAAGCGAAGGAATCGCCCGACTTTCGTTTCTATGCGCTGTACGACAAGGTGTATCGGAGGGATGTTCTGGCACATGCCTACGAACGTTGTGAAGCCAATGGCGGAGCAGCGGGAGTGGATGAACAAACTTTCGAGGATATCGAGCGGTACGGCGTGGAACGATGGCTGGACGAACTGACGCAAGAGCTGAAAAGTCGAACCTATCAACCTCAACCTGTGCGACGGGTTCATATACCCAAGCCGGATGGGAAGCAGAGACCGTTAGGGATACCGACAATCCGAGATCGGGTTGTGCAAACGGCGGCCGTGCGGGTTCTCGAACCTATCTTCGAGGCCGACCTGCAGCCGGAGCAATATGCCTATCGGGCGGACCGCAGCGCACTGGACGCAGTACAACACGTCCACAAGCTGATCAACACTGGACATGGACAGATCGTCGATGCTGATCTCAGCAGTTACTTTGACAGTGTTCCCCACGCCGAGCTTATGAAGTCGGTGGCTCGCCGGATCGTCGACGGAGCAATGCTGCACCTGATCAAGATGTGGCTAGAAGCTCCGGTTGAAGAAACCGACGAGCGTGGCAACAAACGTCGGAGTACGCGCAATCGGGACGAAGGTCGAGGGACGCCGCAAGGGTCTCCGATCAGTCCTTTGCTCAGTAATCTGTACATGCGACGGTTCGTGCTGGGATGGAAGAAACTCGGGCACGAGAAGCGTTGGAAAGCGTACATCGTGAACTATGCCGATGACCTTGTCATCTGTTGTTGCGCTGGGGCGCAGCAAGCTCTGGCGGAGATGCGGGTGATGATGTCGAAGCTGAAACTGACGGTGAACGAGAACAAGACGCGGGTCTGTTATCTGCCGGCAGAAAAGTTTGACTTTCTGGGGTACACGTTCGGGCGATGCTACTCGATGAGGAGAGGCCGGGTCTATGTGGGCACGGTTCCCTCCAAGAAACGGGTGCAGCGCATCTGTCGAGCTATCAGCGACGAGACCGGGCGAGATACCGTCAGGCTGGATCCGCAAGTCATGGTGGAAAAGCTCAACCGGATGTTGACCGGCTGGGCCAACTACTTCTGTCTGGGGCCAGTCAGCAAAGCCTACAGTGCGGTCGATATGCACGCCCGCCGGAGGCTGCGTCGGTGGCTATGCGACAAACACAATGAGCCGCGACCGGGTTACCTGCGCTTTCCGGAAGCATCTCTGCACTCCGTGTTTGGTTTGGTCCAGTTACCACATCGGACCACGAGCCTTCCGTGGGCGAAAGCGTGAGTCTTTTCCGAGAGCCGGATGCGGGAAATCTGCCAGTCCGGTTCGATGAGCGGGAACAGGAAACAGAACCAAGCCAAACCGGACTGAGGGGATGAGGCGAAAGCCGAGTCACATGCCCACCGGGAGACTACAGTCACTGCGCCTGTTCTCGACTCTACTCGTTCTCCCGCGCCATCCCAAGCTGTGACTCCCGTCACAACCCCCAGCGATCATTGTCACTGCCCAGGAACGCCCCCCATCCTCTAATGGACTCGCGGAGAAAACGGTGCCAGTGGCACCCCGCAAGATCTCCAGCCAAGAGGGCAGCGATGGTTAACGACGACGTTGTGAAGTGTCCGCTGTGTGGCGGATTCACCCACATTGAAAAAACCGATCTGCGGGAGGCGTTGAAGAACCCCCGCCTGCGTGAACAGGTCGAACTCTACATTGCCGAGCTCCTGAAGTCCCCGGTGGAAGATCTCACCAGCGTCGGCGCCACGCAAGCAGGTCGTGACTTTCAGAAAGACGTTCACAGCTGGAATCCCTGCGTGCCCATGTGGAAGAGAAGCCCGAAAGAGTAGGGTTCCAACGACGCCAATTGGCCTTCTGGGAACGCCGTCTATATTTCCTGCAAGCATAGTCGAGGAAGGAGCTATGTCCATGAAAAGAGGAGGGTCCTAAATCTCGACCCCACGCTCACGACCGAAGGTGACCCTAATCACAGCCTGGTTCCTGACTGAAGCATATATACAAGAGTATGGATTGTCTCTAGCGGCCGAGAGCTTCGCCGCGAGGAGGTATGCCATGCCTACGCTTCCCCAGGTTACCCGCCTCTCTCTCAAAAACATTTTGTTTCCCACAGACTTTTCCGCGGCGTCCAGGGCTGCCTTGCCCTTCGCAGTGGCCTTGGCGCGGATCTATGGATCGACGCTCCTGGTGGCGCATGCGATTCCGCCGGAGCCGCATCTGCAGGTTGTGCTTGACCACTTGCCTCCCCAGGATGATCGTGTCCGGCAAGACGCACGCCACAAACTGCACGAGTTCACCGATAGCCAGTCCCTCCGCAATACGCCAGTAAGGGCCCTCCTCGATCAGGGCGATCTGCAGGACGTGATTCCCGCAATCATTCGCGAGCAGGACGTTGACCTGGTTGTCCTCGGAACGCACGGACGTCGCGGGGTCAGCAAACTAATGCTGGGCTCCGACGCCGAGAAGATTTATCGCTCTGCGTCCTGTCCCGTACTGACGATTGGTCCACACGTACACGAGACCGCAGACTGGAAGCTGCGGCGCATCCTGTGTCCTGTCGATGTTGCTGAAGACCCGGAACCGGTTCTACACTATGCCCTGTCGTTGGCCGAAGAGAACCAGTCGGAGTTAGTCGTCCTGCAGGCGATTCCGCTCATTCCCTGGCAACACCGCGCTGCCGTGGAGGTGCGGTCGCGCCGCGCCCTCGAAAGCCTGATGCCAGCACAGGCGCAAGACTGGTGTACGCCCGAATACGTCATTCGCTGGGAGCATCCGGTCGAGGCGATTCTGCATACATCGCAAGAGCGCGACTCGGACCTCATCGTCATGAGCGTGCATAAATCGCGCGCAACCGGATTAGCGGCGCACCTGCCGTGGCCGATTGCTTCCGAAGTTGTCAGCCGGGCCCCGTGTCCGGTGCTGACGGTACGAGTTTGAGTTCGAAGCGCCGCAACGCCTCTGCCTGTGAGGTCCGCAGCGGCCGGCGCCATAAATAGTACGGAGGAAATTATGTTAGTCAGCAAGCAGCAGGCCCTCGATTATCACAATGGGCCCCGCCCCGGAAAGATTGAAGTCACACCCACCAAGCCCTGCCGCACCCAGCGCGATCTCAGTCTCGCATACACCCCGGGAGTAGCCGAGCCTTGTCTGGAAATCCAGAAGAATCCGCATGACGCTTTCAAATACACCGGCCGCGGCAATCTGGTCGCGGTCGTGAGCAATGGGACCGCAGTGCTCGGACTGGGCGACATCGGCGCTCTTGCGGGCAAGCCGGTCATGGAAGGCAAAGCCGTCTTGTTCAAGCGCTTTGCCGACGTCGACGTCTTCGACATCGAAGTCAACAGCCACGATCCCGAAGAGATTATCAAGCTCTGCCAGTTGCTCGAACCTACGTTCGGTGGCATCAACCTCGAGGACATCAAGGCTCCCGACTGCTTTCAGATCGAGGAAACTCTGCGCCAGACCATGAAGATTCCTGTCTTCCACGATGACCAGCACGGCACCGCGATCATCTCCGGCGCGGCATTGCTGAATGCTCTCGAAGTCGTCGGCAAAGACATCCACAAGGTACGTGTGGTTTTCAATGGCGCCGGAGCCGCCGGTATCGCTTGCGCCGAGCACTACGTGCGCCTGGGCGTGAAACGCGAAAACATCGTTCTCTGCGACACCAAGGGTGTCGTCTACAAAGGCCGCAAAGAAGGCATGAACAAGTACAAAGAGCGCTTCGCGCAGGATACGAAGCTCCGCACCCTCACCGAAGCCATAGCCGGCGCCGACGTTTTCGCCGGGCTTTCAGTCAAAGGTGCCATCAATCAGGATATGGTGCGCTCCATGGCGCCCGATCCCATCGTCTTCGCCATGGCGAATCCCGATCCCGAGATTACTTACGAAGACGCCAAGGCCGCCCGACCCGATGTCATCATCGCAACCGGACGCTCGGACTACCCCAACCAGGTCAACAACGTGCTCGGTTTCCCGTTCATCTTCCGCGGCGCTCTCGACGTGCGCGCCACCGCCATCAACGAAGAAATGAAACTGGCGGCCACTCACGCCCTCGCCGATCTCGCCAAGGAAGACGTGCCCGATTCCGTTTGCCGCGCTTACGGAGTGGCGCGCCTGCAGTTTGGCCGCGAGTATCTCATTCCGAAGCCGTTCGATCCCCGTGTGCTGATGTGGGAAGCCTCCGCCGTAGCCGAAGCCGCCATGAGCAGCGGAGTCGCCCATGAGCCCGTCGATCTCAGTACCTATCGCGCTCAACTCGAGCGCCGATTAGGCAAGGCCTACGAAGTCTCGCGCACCATGATTCACAAGGCGCAGGCCAGTCCCAAGCAAGTGGTCTTTCCCGAGGGTGACAACGAAAAAATCCTCCGCGCCAGCCATGCTTTGGTCGAGGAAAAAATCGGAAGGCCCATCTTGCTGGGAGACCCCGGCGAGATTCAGGCGCGGGCGCAAGAACTGGGTGTGAATCTGGAAGGCATGCAGATTGTGAATCCAGCTACCTCCGAGCATCGTGAGGCCTACGCTCTGGAGCTCTTCGGCCTGCGGCAGCGGCACGGCGTTACACTGAGCGAGGCCCACACTCTCATCAACGATCGCAATGTATTTGGCTCGATGATGGTTCGCATGGGCGATGCGGACGCCCTGGTTTCCGGCGTGACGCAGCATTTCTCCTACACGATCCGGCCGGCGCTGCAGATTATTCGCATGCGTGAGGGGCTGCACCGGGTCTCGGGCTGCTACGCCATGATTGCCCGGAACGGAGAAGTTTTCTTCCTCGCGGACACGAGCGTCAACATCGAGCCGACAGCGGAAGATCTCGTGGAGATTGCACTGTGCACGGCACACATGGCACGCCGCTTCGATATCAGTCCGCGAGTGGCCATGTTGTCCTTCTCCAGTTTCGGCAGCGTTGACCACCCCATCTGCTCCAAGGTTCGAAAGGCGGTGGAATTGCTGCACTATGCCGACCCCACGCTCATTGTGGACGGAGAAATCGCCCCCGATGATGCGGTTTCAGCGGAAATCATTGAGCAGCAGTATCCCTTCAGTACACTCAAAGGCGGCGCCAATGTTCTGATCTTCCCCGACCTTGATTCTGCCAACATTGCCACCAAGCTGTTGGCCAAGCTCGGAGGCGGCGAGGTTATCGGTCCCATTCTTATGGGGATGAGCCGCCCGGTACACGTGCTGCAGCGTACAGCGACGGTCGAAGAGATCGTCAACGTGGCGGCCATCGCCGTGGTCGATGCGCAGGAGAATGATACGTACTCGCATCCCCACGTTCACGTCTCAGTTGAGCCGGAGCTAATCGGCGAAGACTAATAAAAAGTAGCGCCGGCGTCCCGCCGGCTGTCCCGGGGGCGTCACGCCCCCGGGCGCACCCGGCGGAGACTCCATTAGGAGGATCGCGCATGTCAACGCTTTGGAAGTCGCGCTACGCGCAGCGTACGCTGGGAGTCAAGAGTTCCGCCATCCGTGAACTCCTGAAAGTCACGCAGAATCCGGAAATCATCTCGTTCGGCGGCGGCCTACCCGCGCCAGACGTATTTCCGGTGAAGCGTTTCGAAGAGGCCTGCCACAAAGTCCTCAGCGAACACGGACCCGAGGCTCTGCAATACGGCACCACCGAGGGCTACCAACCCCTGCGCGAGATGATCGCGCGAAATATTGCCCGCTACGGCATTGTCGCCAGCGCCGAGAACGTCCTCATCACCTCCGGTTCGCAACAGGCCCTCGACCTGATCGGCAAGTTGCTCATCAATCGCGGCGATCGCGTCCTCGTCGAAGCTCCCACATACTTGGGTGCCCTGCAAGCGTTCAATGTCTATGGGGCGCAGTATGTCTCCGTCCCGGTCGACGACGACGGCCTGCTCACCGATCAACTCGATCCCAGTCTCCGCGCCGGTCCCAAGTTCATGTACGTGCTGCCGAACTTCCAGAACCCGGCGGGAGTCACGCTGTCGGAAGGCCGCCGACACCAACTCATTCTTCTCGCCGACAAATACGGCATCCCCATTATCGAGGATGACCCCTACGGCCAGCTACGCTACGAAGGCGATCACCTCGTGCCTCTTGTGGTGCTTGACCGCGACAATCTCCGCCGCGACAACGGCTTCACTCTCGGCAACGTCATTTACCTCAGCACATTTTCAAAAACTCTGGCCCCTGGAATCCGCCTGGCGTGGATCGTCGCCCCCGAAGACGTCATCAGCAAGCTGGTGCAACTGAAGCAAGCCGCGGACCTGCACACCTCCACCTTCAACCAATACGTTGCCTACGAAGTCGCACGCGATGGTTTCCTCGACCAGCACGTCAAGCTGATTCGCCAGGTCTATCGCGAGCGCCGCGATACCATGCTCCACGCTTTGCACGAGTACTTCCCGCCCGAAGTAACCTGGACTCATCCCAAGGGAGGGCTGTTTCTCTGGGTGACCATGCCGGAAGGCACCGACTCGCACGCGCTGCTGCCCGCGGCTCTGGCGGAGAACGTCGCTTTCGTCCCCGGCGATAGCTTCTACGCCAACAACGGACACGAGGGCGGCCGCCACATGCGGCTGAACTTCTCCTACTCTCAGCCTGACCAGATCCACGAAGGCATCCGCCGTCTCTCAGTCGCGGTAAAGATGCAACTGCGTGGAAACCATCACTCCTCAATAGTCGGTCATCCGTAATCGACGATCACCAGAAGTCGAAGTACCGTGCAAAACAGTAGCGCCGCTGTCCCGGCGGCTGGGAGCCGCCCTGAGTGAAGTCGAAGGGACGGGCGTCACGTCCGCCGCGCCGACAGCCCTACGTGACCCCAATCACATTTTCCCGTGACGCAGGGCACCGCCCAATCGGCGTCCAACCGTCATCCTGTAAATGGCCAGAGTGTCGCCGTCTGATGGCTGATAGCTGAAGGCTGAAGGCTGCTTTCTGGGAGGTAATTTATGACGGTCACATTGCTCATTGCTCTTGCCGTCGTCGCGCTGGCGTTGGGGCTTTTCGTTTTTCGCGCCATCCCGGGAATACGTGCGTACTACGACTACCGCGGAAAACGTCTGGTCACCTGCCCCGAGACGCACAAACCGGAAGCCGTTGACATCGCCGCAGGAGAAGCCGCCGTGGGCGCCTTTCTTACCGAGCCCACGCTTCGCCTCAAAGAATGTTCGCGCTGGCCCGAGCGTCAGGACTGCGGCCAGGAATGTCTGCAGCAGATCGAGACTGATCCGGCAAACTGCCTGGTCTGGAATATCGTCTCGAAGTGGTACGAAGGCAAAAGTTGCGCCTTTTGCCACAAGCCGATCGGCCCGCTTCATCACATCGATCACGCGCCCGCACTCTTAGGGCCGGATTTCAAGACCGCCGAGTGGAAGGACTTCCGCCCCGAACAGCTTCCTGAAGTCTTCTCCAGATACCAACCGGTCTGCTGGAACTGCCACGTGGCTGAAACGTTTCGCCGCCTGCATCCGGAGCTAGTGGTAGACCGTGCTCCTGAGCCGAAGCGGATGATGTAGCTGCGATTTCCTTGGCGCTCACCGTCATGTTAAGGCGTTGACGTCGGCCCCTGCCGGCCTTGTGCCAGCCCTTCATACCGCGCTAAGCTTGCCTTCAGTCTCGCCGCCAGATCGTCGCCTGCTGCTTGATCGCCAGGTCCAACGCGCGACGCGCGGTGCTCACGGCCTCCGAATAGCGCCCAGTATCGGAGTAGGTGGCCGCCAGCATCTCCAGAATCGCCGGCTCCTGCATCCCGGAAAGCTTCGCCGCTTCCTCGAACTGCAATACCGCTGCCGCAAGATCGCCCTTTGCTGCCAGCACGCGTCCGAAGTTATAGCGGTAGTCGACCGCTTGCGGCGCCAGCACGACCGCCCTGTCCATGTGGACGACGGCATCATCGAGCCTTCCCGCGCGGGCCAGTGCGACTCCAAGCCCATTCTGCGCATTCGCCGACTCGGGCTGCAGCTCAATGCCCTTATTCAGTTGTTGAATGGCCTCATCCAGATGTCCGCCCTTGGCCGCGAGCGCATTCCCGAGATTGACGCGTGCGGCACCATTGTCGGGATTCAGTTCGACCGCCTTCTCGAATTCACGCAGCGCTTCGTCCACCCGTCCCGCCTCGGCCAGCGCACTCCCTAGCTAAGGAGCTGTGCTTCCGGCTTCCGCCTTATGCTTGCGCAACATTTTGCGGCGAACGTCGGGCCAGAATTCGTCAAACAGGCCGCCAATCGTGCCGTATCCCAGCGCGATGGAGGCGCGGCTCAGTGTGAGGATGGCGCCGCGATCATTTTCATAGACCGGCAACGCGGAACTTGTTGGAGTTGCCGGAATTGTACGGATCAGCGTATTTCCCGGATAGTAAAGATTTGAAATAGCGCCGCTGGTGAACGCTCCCAATACATTCGAGAAGTCGAATGATCGTCCGCCCTTATCGGTATGACACACGATTTCCTGCAGCAGACTGTAGACGAGCCGATGACCAAAGCCGCCTTCCCCCAGCCGAAAGTACCGCGGATCTTCCTTCAGCAGAACCGGGTAAACGTAGTTGGTCCAGAAGCCGGAAGAGACTTCATCCGCCAGCGACGCTCCGAAACGTTTTCCATATCCCTGCGCGCCCTGGCCATAGGCAGGAAATTCGTTTTCCTTCTGACTGAGTCCTGCCTGCAAGCCCACGATGCCAATCGTGGCCGGATCGAAAGCGGACTTGGCAAACAAATGGAATTTCTCCCCTTGCGTCAACGGAGGTGCATTTTGCCGGTTGGTAACGCCGAAGTCTGGTATCACTCCCAGCACGCGTTGCGATTGTTCCTCCCGCTCGATCCGTTTCTCTTCCTCCGACTTGGCTCTCGAGTTAACCTGGGTTTCCGAGCTGGGAGCGGCCGGCCGCGGACTTGAAGTCGGCGAAGACTGCTGATCCTGGGCCGGCGTCTGCGGCGCCGCAGAAACAGTGAAGCACATACTCGCCGCGACAAGCGCCAGCAACAGCCGGGTTACGGTCTTCAGCCGCTGACACTTCTCCGTAGACAAATTGCAAGGAGTGAGAAAATGACGCCTCATGGATGACGGTGCAAAACATGGGTGGCGATATCGGGCCAGAATTCGCGAAACACGTTGGTAAGCGCGTCCCTTCCCATGGCCCATCCATACTTGACTGCCAAAGCGCCCGCAGTGCGGTCCGAACTGGGATAATAGGCGACGGAGATGCCTTGGGAAATGCCGCGGCCGAAGATTTCGGAAGCATTAATGGTATTGTTTCCGTTGTAGTCAGGGGTGATCAGAATCCGCGTAGCCGCATAAATGGCGCGCTTCAAGAACTTGCCCTGCCCCATGGCAAAGTAGCGCTCATCTTCATGCAACACACTGGGTAGGACGAAGATCACCATGTAATTTCCGTCCGCCTTATCGACAAAGCCGCGCCAATAATATCTGCCGAACGCTGGCAGGCCGTTCTCCCCGAGCGCAGGATGCGCATCCGTCCACAGCGCGAGCCCTGACGTAATCCCGACGAAGACGAATGACGAGTAATCGAAAGTGTTCAGCGTAGCAACTTTGAATGCCTCCTTCGGGGTCGGAGGCGGAGGAATCGCCCCTGCGCTCACCGCGCGGTAGTTGGGCATGATCCCCAAAATCCGTTTCGGCTGTTCCTGCGAAGGAGAAGCTCCCGCCGTAGCTGGGGCTTGGTCCTGCGTCGCCGATGGAGCTGCTGGCAACGACTGTGCTGCCGGGTCAGAGGTCGACGACGACGTGCTTTGAGCGTGGCAAAAGAGTGGAAAAAGGCTCGTCACCGCAAGCAAAACTAGGGTCTTTAGACACCACTGAATAGACAATCATCCCCCAACAAAAATTCGAATAGAGTCGATAACATTGTGCCATTTTACCAAGCAACTGGTATCCCATCGTCGTGGACCGAATTGTTTTACATTCATTTACACACTTCTTCCGAAGCCATAAGGGGCCGGCCCCCATGGACCGACCTCGATGGATTAGAAATGAAATCCCAGTTCTGCTGTCAGTGTTCTAGGCGTGACGTAGTGCGTCCCGCTGAACGTGGAAAGGAAGTTGTAGAGTGCGTACTTGTTGCTGAGGTTGATCGCAGTGAACTGCAGGCTGACTTTGTATTTGTCGCCATGAAACAGGTTGTCGTGCCCGATGGCCAAATCGAACAGACTCCGCGGCGCAATGCGCGGAGGATTCTTATCGTCATTCTCCGTCCCCGGCGCCGGCACTTGCGTCAACCTTGATCCATACTGCGATGCCGGACACAAGTTCGTCCCTAAGCTCGAACTGATCGGGCTGGTTTGTGTGGCGCGAACCGAGCCGCAAAACAGGCCGGCTTCGAATTGCTGATCCGGGCTGATCATCGACGTGTCCACCACGCCGTTGCTGCCCAGAGGCCCATTGGCGCAGTTGCCCCCAGCGCAGGGAAGGTTGCCGGCCACCATCCCGCTGTCGTAGCGCCAGTTGAAGCCCAGCCAGGGTCCGGTTTTCCAGAATTGATACTGCAAGTGCGTCGTCAGGTTGAATTTCTCATCGTGATCGATGCGGAAGGGAACCGATCCCGATGCGAACACTGTGGAAGGCACCGCCCCCGCGCCGCCGATTTGCGGGGTGAAAAATCGGGCCGCCACGCTCGAGAACACCGCCAGCGCCGAGAATCCGTGGAGAGTCGGCACGCTCACTCGCCCAGCATACCCTGGAATCTTCGACCGCTCCCATTCCACCGGAAACGTGATCGGAGTATTCCCCAACACGCTGAAGTCATATCCATTGTGGGTGTACTTCCAGATGTATTCGCCAGAGAAGACCAGATACCGCCCGAAAGCCTGCTCCAATCCCGCATGGAATTCATTGCGCCAGCCGGGAGCCAACGGCGTCGGCTGACCTGCTTCAAAGCACCCCAGCAGCGGGTTGAGTACGGCGTTATTGCACCCGACGCTGGACAGCACCAGATTTTCATTGAATGGTGTCTCCAGCACGCGCGCGTAAGATACGCGCAGCACGGTGTTCGTCTTCTTGATGTTGTAGGCGACACCCAGACGAGGCTCGCCCTCTTTATGAGCAGTAAGGCCGTTGTAGAAATCGCCCCGCACTCCGAGGTTGAAAACCCAGTTTCCCTTGGTGATGTTGTCTTCCAGATACAGGGCGAGTTCCTTTACGTCGGTATGGCCATTGAACGCGTACAGACTTCCTCCGCCCGGCTGGGTCAAATCGTACGGCAACAACGTCGTGCACGGCGCATCGATCGCCTGGTGAGTCACCGTGTTGTAACAGGGATTCCCGTTCGCGCCTACTAACGACGGAAGAAACGTCGGATCCACAATTCCGAGCCGGTCATTCTCGTTCAGAAACGTCTGTTGATAGACGGCACCCGCCTTCACATTGTGAATGCCCTTGACCCATGACAATTCCGAGCGCAGTCCCGCATTGGTTAGCGTGCGATCTTGCCCCACCGTTTCCCGTTGCAGATCTGTTGGTCCGAGGTCGGCGAACGGGTTGCCGCTGGGGTAATAGTTGAAGTGGTCGCGACGTACAAACGCTCCCAGCGTAAACACGGACGTCGAGCTGATCAGCCGCGTCCACGAGGGGGCAACGTTGAACGTCTGAATCTGCGAGCGCTGGTCGGTGGGGCCAACGACATTTCCTCTGGGATCGAGCCCGCCGTTATTTACCACAACTCCATTCCACGGAGTCGCGTTTTGCGAATCAAACGAGTTCGGCGTCTGGAACCAGGAGCGCGTATACCCAAAGTTGAGATGGATCGAGTCCATGATGGAAAGCTGATAATCGACGCGGTCGAAGAGGTTTTCTTCGTTTCCCTTGTCGTGCATCACGGCGAATTCCGAAGGATCGAGAAAGCGCCCGCTATTCAGCCCGCTCGCCGAAATGAAGTTGCCCCAATTCTTCCCGCCATACGCCAGATTCAAGTCCACATTCGACGTCCCGAACGAGCCGTAGGAAGTCGTCAGGCTGCCGTGGGGAGTCGTAACGCCCTGTCCCGACTGCGTAGTGACGTTGATGACCACGCTGGTCTTGTCCCCGTATTCAGCCGGCGGCGCGCCCGAAATCACTTCCATCGACTGGATCGCATCGAGCGGAATCTGGTTGGAGAAAACCTTGCTCTGCTGATCTGTGATCGGCTGGCCATCCACCGAAAAGGAATTTTCGGCGTGATCGCCAAGGCCGTGGAACAGCCCATTGGAGTCCGCCGAGATTCCCGGAGTGGAGAGCGTCACTAGCGAACTGACCGACGACGACTGGCTTTCCAGCGGCAGCTTGTCAAACAGATTCTTATCCACATCGGTGTGGAACGTGGGATCGTTCTCGATCAGGTCTCCGCCTTCGGCCTTAACCGTTACCTCTGTGGTCGAACTCGCCACCTTCAGTTTTATGGCAACACTGACCGGCACCGACGACCGCGGTTCCACGTCCTGAACGAAGGCTGCGAATCCCTCCGCCTCGACGGTGAGGTGATACGGGTTAAAAGGAATGTTCGTGAACTCGAATCTCCCGGACCTGTCAGTCGTGACGGACCGATCGAATCCGCTGACCGGATTGCGGATTTCGACTCTGGCGCCGGCCACAACGGCTCCGGTTGCGTCCAGCACCGTGCCGTCGACGGAGCCAGAGTTACCGGCAGACTGCCCACCCGCGGTGGCGACAAGCAATAGCACGAACGCCGCCAATGCAACGAAGCGCCGATGATAGAACATATGCACATACCCTCCTGGTAGGAATGCTGAAATGAATAGGGAGAGCCGGCCTGACAGTTGGAGCGTTAAGCTGCAACCAGGGCCGGAACTTTCAATTTGTGGGAATCCCTACAGGGCAGGAGGACCGCGAATTCCGGCGTCAGAGAAATCGAACCGGGCCTTCGCAACGGCGTCTTCTTCTCGCAGCAGACCGATCGCGGCAAATACCGGCGCGGCCTGGCTGCAACTTACGGCAGGGCGGGCGCTGTGCGCCACCACGCAAATCGAGCAGGAAGCGGATTCGGTCCGGGTAGGATGATTATGGGTAGACTCCGCCGCCGCCGCCCACAGCATCAGGGACAGGCACAGCCACGCCGACCATCTCACCCATATGCGCATTGACTGCCTGACAAAGCGTTCCCGCTTCGGGATTAGACTAATAAGAGCCTATACCGCTTATCCAGCCCAAGGCAACGCCGGGCAAGTTACTATAGAAACGGCGGCGTTTTTCATGGCCTAAAGTACGTGCCCATGAGGATCCTTGGGAGCCGCTAAAGAAGTAGCAAGGCAGTGAACCGAATTAGAAAACGGTGATCCGAGTCGAAGCGGTGAACCGAGTCGAAGGCGGTGAAACGAAGTCGAACCGTGAACCAAGGCCCCGAGGCGTGAACCGAAGTCCGAAAATGCAGCCGCGGAGCGGCGATAGAATGCAGCCCACGGCGTAAGCTGTGGGTGGGACCGAGCAAAATCATCAAGCCCCGGAGGGGCGAAAGAAACTACATTCCGTCCAGAGTTCACACGCACATTGAAAGCCCGGTCGTCTGAACGCACTCATTTTCAAAACGCGAGGAAATCATGGCAGAACCCACCTACGAAGAACTAAAAGCGAAACTGTCTCAGCTAGAAAAAGAAGTCGAAACCAAGAAACGCAGCGGCGACCTGATCTTCAAAGTCGGAGAGAAAGGCGGCGTCAGTGTCTACGGCCTGGGCCGTTTCCCCGTCACTCTCTACTACGAGCAATGGAACCGCCTCCTGGGCGCCGCCAACGAAATCAAGACCTTCATGGAAGAAAACAAGTCGCGCCTGAAGCTCAAAGATCAGAGCTGAAACGCCCGTTCGACGAATGGGGAGGGTGCCCGTCAATAAGAGCGAAGGCTGCAAGTAGATGAGAGGAATGGTGCGCCCTGAGAGATTCGAACTCCCGACCTTCTGGTTCGTAGCCAGACGCTCTATCCAACTGAGCTAAGGGCGCGGACTTGCGCGGCAGGAACACCCGTCGCTTGATTATAGCGAAGAATCATTGGCCTGAAAACGCAGTTCTACTTCGCCTTTCAAAGCCCCGCCGGTATCCCGGCTGCGCGCCACCGGAAAAACTGCTTTCAACAATTGTCCCATCCCCTGCATCGGAGCGCCCGAAGTAAATCTTTCCCGGGTCAGGGCAATTCCTACAGGGCTCAAAATCTCGTCACCTTTTATTTTGAAGGATTTGCGGGACGGCATGCCGCTTGCTCTATAAAAACAAGACGAAGTGGCGCGCAACGGGGTGCTTCAGAGAATAACTTCGGCCAGAGGTTTTCTGTGAGCACCCCTTGCTTTTTCCCCTAGGCGCGGTGCAGCCTTCCCCCCTCTCGTCAGACCGCGAAGCGGCGAAACAGGAACCCACGGTATAAAAGCCGTGGGTTAGTTATTTGCAGGATATCCTAACCGCCAAGGAGCGAGGGAAAAGTCACCGCTTCCAAACTCAGGCCAGTGCTACTGTCTCCCGCACGTCCACTCCAGCGTTCCGCAACAACTTCGCCACCGCATCCTGCTTCAGGCGCGACGCATCGAACTCGACTCGCACCGTGCCATCTTTCTCGTTGAACTGCACCCGCCGGATGCCGTATACCTCACGCATGGCGTCAATCGCCCGCATTTCGTTCTCGCCGGGAACGGCGCCATACCGGAAAACCACGTCCAGATAAGTCATGGGTTCAAACCCTTCGATATGATGTTGGAAGCGTCCGGCCAATTCGCCGGGTGAATCCAATATAGAGCATCGGCAATCAAAGAAGACAAGTTTCCCGGTGCATTTGCGACATCATATATGACGGCTTCGAATCCTACTACCGCTCTCGAGCGCGACCCGGTTTGCGGGATGAACGTAAACCCGGCCTCCGCCAAGCATGTCCACGAACATGGCGGGAAAAAGTACTACTTCTGCTGCGCCTCTTGCGTGGGGAAATTTCAAGCCAATCCTCAAGGATATTTAAACAAGCCCGCGCCATCGAACCTGGTACTGCTGGGAATGCCCACTCCGGCGAAATCTTCTCCTTCGCCCCATCCCGCGGGCGCACACAAGATAGCGATCCAGCCAGCTCCGAAAGCCACCCCGTCCGCGGGGCTGGCATACGTGTGTCCCATGTGTCCCGAGGTCCGCGAGAGCAAACCCGGAGCCTGTCCATCCTGCGGCATGGCCCTCGAGCCGGAGATCCCGGTTGCCTCCACGCGCACCGAGTACACCTGCCCGATGCATCCCGAAATCATTCGAGCCGAGCCAGGCTCGTGTCCCATCTGCGGCATGGCTCTCGAGCCGCGCACCGTTTCTGTGGGCGCCGAAGAGAATCCAGAATTGCGCGACATGACGCGGCGTTTCTGGGTTGGCGTGGCTCTGACTGTGCCCCTGTTGGCGATTGCGATGGGGAGCATGTTCTGGCCGCACACTTTTATGAGCTTGCTGGGTGGCGCGCGTCTGCCGTGGGTCGAATTTGTGCTGTCAACTCCGGTGGTTCTCTGGTGCGGCCTGCCGTTCTTTCAACGTTTTTGGACATCGCTGGTGAACCGCAGCCCCAACATGTTCACGCTGATCGGCTTGGGCACAGGCGTGGCTTACAGCTACAGCGTGGTCGCGACCATTGTGCCGCGGATCTTTCCCGCGTCGCTGCGCGGCATGGGCGGATATCCCGACGTCTACTTTGAAGCTGCCGCCGCCATCACCACGCTGGTCCTGCTCGGGCAGGTGATGGAACTTCGCGCCCGCAGCCGCACCAGTGCTGCTATCCGAGCGCTCCTCGATCTGAGCCCGAAGACAGCGCGCCTCGTTTCCGCTGACGGAACAGACAAAGATATTCCGCTCGAACAGGTCAAGCGGGGCGACCGCCTGCGAGTTCGTCCCGGAGAAAAGGTTCCTGTCGATGGCGTGCTGCTCGAAGGACGCAGCGCTGTCGATGAGTCGATGATCACCGGCGAATCGATTCCAGTAGAGAAGTCTCCGAACAGCCAGGTCATCGGTGCGACCATCAACTCGACGGGCTCGTTCGTGATGCGGGCGGAACGCGTTGGTTCCGAGACGCTACTGGCGCGAATTGTTCAGCTAGTCGGCCAGGCGCAGCGCAGCCGCGCTCCCATTCAACGCCTTGCCGATCGCGTCGCCGCCTGGTTTGTGCCCACAGTTATGGCCGTGTCCGCCGTGACCTTTGCTGCGTGGTTCGTCTTCGGTCCCCAGCCCAGGCTGGCACACGCGCTGGTCAATGCAGTCGCCGTCTTGATCATCGCCTGTCCCTGCGCCCTGGGCCTCGCGACTCCGATGGCGATCATGGTAGGCACTGGCCGCGGCGCCCATGCCGGAGTTCTGATCAAGAACGCCGAAGCCCTCGAGACCCTAGAAAAAGTCGACACGCTGGTCGTCAACAAAACCGGCACGTTGACCGAAGGGAAGCCGAAACTGGTTGGAATCTCCATCGCACAACCGTACACCGAGGATGAAGTGCTCCGCCTGGCTGCCAGCCTGGAGAAGGCCAGCGAGCATCCTCTAGGAGCAGCCATCGTCAGTGCCGCGACAGAAAAAGGCCTGTCGCTCTCCAGTCCGACGCAGTTCGCTTACACAGTCGGCAAGGGAATCCAAGGCACAGTCGACGGAAAACGAGTCGCCGTAGGCAACGCATCTCTCATGGCCGAGGTTGCGGCCTCAGATGTTTCTGAGACCGGCGCCAACGTTCACGTCGGAACGAGTTTATCCGTTGCAATCGACGGAAAATATGCGGGAACCCTGACGGTGGCCGATCCCGTCAAGCCCTCTACTCCCGATGCAGTGAACGGACTCAAGCGCCAGGGAATTCGAGTCGTCATGCTCACCGGAGACAGCCGCGCCACTGCCGCAGCGATCGCCCAGCAACTCGGTTTGCAGCAAGACGAATTCGAAGCCGAAGTCCCGCCCGAGCGCAAGTCAGAAGTCGTCCGCAAGCTGCAAGGGCAGGGAAGAGTCGTCGCCATGGCCGGCGACGGCATCAACGACGCCCCCGCGCTCGCGCAAGCCAACGTCGGCATCGCCATGGGCACCGGCACCGACGTTGCCATGGAGAGCGGCGGCATCACGCTGGTCAAAGGCGATCTCTCGGGAATTCTCCGCGCCCGCAAGCTGAGCCAGGCCACAATGCGCAACATCCGCCAAAATCTTTTCTTCGCCTTCATCTACAACGTGATCGGAGTCCCTATCGCCGCCGGCGTGCTCTATCCTTTCTTCGGCCTGCTGCTCAGCCCCATCTTCGCCGCCGCCGCCATGAGCTTCAGCTCGGTGTCGGTAATCACCAACGCCCTCCGCCTGCGCAACGCGAAGCTGTGAAATAGTGTGGCACGAGTGATGTGGGACGGACGCTCTTGTCCGTCGCCTTTGAGGTTGCTGTTGGAGTTGGCCTGTACGTTCGCGCCAGTGGATTGGCATCCGGATAGCAACCAAAAGTCGCAGTTATGATCATGTCAGTGAGCGCTATCGGGATTTAACGTCAGTTGACGAGGGGCTACAATCAAATTGTGGCGAGCAAGAAGACAACACTCGGAATCGGTCAATGGCTACCAACAACGAAACGAACTTTTCCTCTGTCGCTTGCCTATTGCGCTGAAGCGGCGTAGTAGCCCCTTGGGGCGTGGACCTTCGCCTGCTTATCAGATGTAATCTTTAGTTCGACTGAGCGGAATTGTCCGCCTTTGCTGGCCTCGGGCGGGATGTACGTCACGCTATACATTTGTTCGATTTTCGTTTTGATTTTGGCGAAAACTTTGGGCATGTCCGTATCGCTCAGGCTCGAGTATGTGTCGCCGCCAGTCTCGGATGCCATCATTTCGAGCACCTTGTCGCCTTTTCGATACGCACCTGTGCTAACGGTGAAAATCACAGTGCCTGCATTCTGCGCTGCAGCAATAGCTTCGGATCGAGTCGCGTGGCTCATGTTATCGTCCCCGTCACTCAATAAGACGAGAACACTCCGGGCTACTCGTAGCGAGTCGGTCCTCATGCGTTCTGTGCATGCCAGAATGAGGGCATCGTAAATGGCGCCCGCTCCGCCGGGACGAAGGTTTACCTTGGCTTGCATGAGTTCGTCTCTATTCATGAAGCCGGTTCCGTGCGGCACAGTATCAAAGGTCATGATGAAACCCTTGTTGTCAGGACCGCTTAGCAGTTGATTCAGGAAGTCGAATGCTGCCTTTACTCCCGGTACATAAAGCGGACTGCTCCCCTGCGAGTTGCTGGTATCAATCAGAAGTCCCAGTCTTAGGGGCATCTCCTTCGCGCCGCGTAGGGCCACGATACGCTGGACTGGCTGTTTGTCGTCAAACACCGAGAGATCAGATGAAGACAATCCTGTTATGGGTCTGCCATGGCCGTCGTCCGCAACAAAGGGCATTGTCACGCTGGGCATCTGCCTGTCCTCTAGCGAACGGGACGGATTGGCTTGCGCGGCAAGAATTCCGGCGAAAACCACCACGAACGAAGAAACGGCTAGTGCCTTTTTCATAGGCCAATTGTAGGCGATATACCCGGCGTTGCCTGCAGTTGTTGAAATCAGGCCTTAGCGCTCACTGAGCCGTGCGCAAGTTATTCCTTCAAGTCAACGTGCTGCACGTCCTCAATCGCATGTCCCAAAAACCGCTCGCCCAGCCGCCGAAACTTCTCCACCGAATCGGTGGCGAAGAACTTGAGGCGCGGAAGCGCGCGCCGTTCTTCGGCGTCACCAGTCGCGGGCACCAACTGCTGCAGGCGCGAAGCCACGGCGCGGGCGGTGGACTCCGCCGAATCCACGATGCTCACATGCCCCGGCGCCACGCGATGCAGCAGCGGCTTGAGCAATGGGTAGTGCGTGCAGCCCAACACCAAGGTATCGGCGTCGCGAAATCCGTCCGCGAACGCCTCCGCAAGATAAATGCGGGCCACCTGCTCGGTGACGGCGTGCTCGACCCATCCTTCTTCGACCAGCGGAACCAACAGAGGACAGGCCTTCTCCCGCGCGCTCAGCCCACGGGCTTCAAGAGCCTTGCGGTAAGCGTGGCTGCTGACCGTGGCCTCGGTGCCAATCACTACGATTTTCTGATTCCTGGTGGCAGCGGCGGCCGCCTCCGCTCCCGGTTCAATCACTCCGACTACCGGGACGTGAGCAGCCACCGTAATGCGATCAAGCGCCAGCGCAGTCGCCGTATTGCAGGCGACGACCAGCATTTGCGCGCCGTGGGATTCGAGATAGTGCGCCGCTTCCACCGCATATCGAGCAACAGTTTCGACCGACTTTGATCCGTATGGTAGGCGGGCCGTATCACCGAAGTAGGCATAATCCGCGCCTGGGATTAGTTCAAGTAAAGCTTTAAGAACGGTCAGCCCGCCAAATCCGGAATCAAATACGCCGATGGTGGGACGGCGAATGGTCACGCTCAGGCCGGTCTCAGCCGTCTGAAATCCCGGACGCGCACCTGTACGTTGGGAATCAAGGCTCTCTTTTTGGCGGCTAATTCTTCGACGGCTGACTGCACAGCATCCCGACTCACTCGGAGTTTCGACAACAATTCCCTCAGATGGTCGAGGCCGGTAACAAGCCACGTCGCGCCGTATACGTAGGCATCCTCAACGAACCTGTCGCCGACACCCACGTTCAGAGTTCTGAAAGTCCCGCCCGGGTGCGGAGCATAAGTGACGTAGTACGCACTTGGAGCTCCTTTGGGAAAATTCTCGGATTCTTCGATGTCAATCGGACCACTGTAGCTCGTTCGGTCCTCCAAGGTCTTCAAGACGGGATCCTTTGGACTGCGCAGAAAAATCCTCCTCCACGGAAGCTCGGGGTCCATTCCGGAATCGTGAAGTATGCGCAAGACCTTTTCATACGCCAACTTTGAGCCCTTGGAGTCGACCAGTGGCGTGGCGATAAACAGTTGCCATTCGCTGATCTGGGGCACGTAAGCCCAAAAGGCGACGTTCACGGTGATACCCGCCTTGGTCAACGCGGCAAGAATTTCTCGTCCGATCTCCAAGTCTCTGTTTACCAGTGCTGTCGTAGCCATCCAAGAACTCCATTTCGACCTGCCACAGCGCGATACAACTCGTCGCCGTTTAGGCCGCTTGCCAAATATCTACTCTCTATCGTCCAGTCCTTTACAAGGGCCCAATTGGCCCGGAGAACGGGATTGGCAGCCGCGGCTATGTCCAATACCGTATCCAAACCTGCAGCCACAAGTAGTTTATTTAAATCGTGGTCGTAAACGCCATAGACAACTTTCGGCTTGGGTGGAAAGTCGTGTCGCCGAGTCTTTCGAGCTATTGCAGATTTCAGCGCGCACTCAACTGCCAGACCTGTCAGGTAATAAGCACCTTCGCTATTCCCACCTCCTAATAGCGTTCTTGCGTCGCGCAACCGCAGTCGAGTTAAACGTTGAAAATCTCGGCGGGTCATTATCGCTCATTCATCTCATCCCGCGTGAAGCGGCGACCAGGCTCAACCTGTTCTAGGTCCTTCATAAGCTTGTCGTAAGCAGCGCCACGACCGCAGCACGGCCCCGGCGGAATCGGCGCGCCGTGGGGGCAGGTACGCGGATGGCCGAGGAACGTGCAGATCTTGTCCGTTGCCTCCGGCGAAAGAATGTGCTCGAACTTGCAGGCCTGCTGCTCGATCTCCGATTCGCTGTCCATCGCCAGACTGTCGGTGAACAGCCGCTCGGCCAGCCGATGCCTGCGGATAATGCTTCCGGCGCGCTCGCGCCCGCGTGGCGTGAGTTCGACAATCAGCGTGCCATCGCCCGAAGACGCGGCCACCGGCTTCAGCGCCTCGTGGCACGGATTCACGAACGGCTTGTGATCATGCGGCTGCGGCGGATGCGGAGCCGAAACCACCAGTCCCATCTCGATCATCTTTTCAATCGCCAGGCTGACCGGCAGCGCTCCGTGCACTTCCATGCGCTCGACTTCGGCGATCTCTTTGTGTTCCTCGAGCACCCATAACTCTTCCAGCACTTCGTCCAGTTGTTCCTCGTCAGCCAGAGAGAAAATCTCCTGCGATGCAATCTTGCCGTGATGCAACTCGATTCGCCGGTCGGCCAGCCGTGCCACCACCGGATCGTGCGTGACCATCACAATCGTTCGTCCCTGCTGATGAAACTCGCGCAGCAGCCGCAGCACAATCTCTTCATTCACAGCGTCCAAGTTTCCGGTGGGCTCGTCGGCCAGAATGATTCGCGGATCATTAATCAGAGCGCGGGCAATGCACACCCGTTGCTGCTCCCCGCCAGACAACTGCGAAGGCAGGTGATGAGCTCGATCGCCCAGACCGACGCGAGTAAGCGCCTCGACCGCTTCTTTTTCGTCGGTCATGCTGTGAAAGTACTGCGCCAGCATGACATTCTCCACAGCGGTGAGAAAGGGAATCAGGTGGAACTGCTGAAAGATGAATCCGATTTTTTCCGCGCGCACCCGATTCAGGTCTGCGGAAGAGATCCCGGCAACATTCTGCCCATCGAGCCAGATCGCGCCCGATGAAGGCCGATCGAGGCAGCCAATAAGATTCACCAGCGTCGACTTCCCCGATCCCGACGGCCCCATGATCGAAAGCCATTCCCCTTGTGTGACGTGCAGCGAGATGTGGTCGAGAGCATGAATAGAGCTGGAACTGGTGTCCTTGCCCGATCCGTTCCCGTTTCCCGCTTCCTTGGCGGGGTAGAGTTTTGTGACATCCTTGATCTGAATCATTTCACTCTCCCCTCAGAATAACCGCCGGCTGCATCCGGCGCAGCAGCGAAATCGGGAGGATCGCCGACAACAACGTCACCGCCATGCTACCAGCCAGCACCACCGGCAGCACACTCAGACGTGGCATCACTGGAGCGTGAAAGTTAACGCGGCCGATCCATGCCGCAATGCCGATGCCGACCAGAAACCCGATGATCGCCCCCACGGCCCCTAGGACCGCCGCTTCTGCCGCGAAGAATCCATTGAGCAGTCGTGCCGAGGCGCCCAGAGCTTTCATGATCGCAAAGTCGCGTCGCCGGTCGAACACCCATCCCATCAGCGTGGAAAGCACGCACAGCGCGGCGGTCAGGATGATCAGCGCCGCCGCCGCCAGCAGCGTAGATCGAGTCTTGCCCAGCACGCGAGCCTCGCCCTCCATAATCTGCCGCACGGGCCGAACATCGCCAGCCGGAATTGCCTGCGTCACCTGGTTCATGATTCTGGACACCTCTTCGGGAGAGCCGCTCGCGGCAATTTCAATCGTCGAGGGCTGAACCCCAGTCCACGCCACGAAATCCGCCAGCGAGATATAAATGCGGCTGTCTTCAGCCGCTCCCGTCTGCACCGTGCCCGCAGGGTTCACGTGCAGAGTCCGCCCTTGGAAGCTGAGATCGAACGCCTGATTTTTCGGCGCCACCGTCGGCAGCGCGCGCACGCCAATCAGCGCCTGATGCGAACTAGAGGGCCAACTGCTCACCGACCACCAGCGATCAAGCTGCCGCACCCGCTCGAAATCAGCGCCGGCCACCACGATCGGCTGCCCGTCACCGGTGCGCGCGACGACCAGCCCAAATGGCGCCGCAATGCCGCGTCCCGCGAGAATGGAATCTACGCGCGCGAGAGCATTCGGGGACAGGGAAGCGCCGTCTCTCCCGACCACGATAATGTTCGCTCCGTAGTTGCGGAATTCCCGCCGCAGCTTCGCCTGCACGTCCACATAAAGATTCAGCATCGCAGTGGCCACCGCCGCAGCCACCACGATGGCGAATAGCGCGGACGCAGCGCGTCCCCGCCGCAGCACTGCCGCCCGCACCAGCATGCGCAGGAACATCGAAGTGTGTGGAGCATGAGCGCGGCTGGCCGCGAGATCCCGCGCAGAGTGAGACATTGGCGCGCTCATAATTCCCCTCGCAACGCAAACACCGGATCCAGACCGACTGCGCGCCGGATCGCCGCAGCGCTGCCCGCAAAAGTGACGATCACGGCAATCGCCAAGATCACCGGCAAAAGCACTGGCGGAATCGAAATGTCCGAATTGAAGATCGAATGCCCAATCTGATGCGCCAGCACAGCGCCGACCACAAACCCCGCCAATCCGCCAAGCAGAGCTAGTAGTGTGGCCTCGGCGAAGAAGATCGACGCGACGGCGAGCTTTCCCGCGCCCAATGCCTTCATCAATCCAACCTCGGCACGGCGCTCAAAAATGGTGGTTGCCATGGCCGCCGACACAGCCAGTGCCGACGCCAAGAGCGCCGCCAGTGTAATCAGAAAAATGAGCCCTTCAATTCGCCTCAGAACCGCACCCTCGTTTTGCGACACCTGGCGAATCTGCTCGGCGTGCGAGTGCGGAATCGCCTCCGCCAACTGAAACGCAATCGATTGCGGATAAGGCGTGCAATACCAACGATCGTAGATCGCCCCCGACAAGCTCTTGGGATCACGCCTCCCGAACGCGTCCTCCGGCTTGGTCAGCGCACTGACATACACGCGCCGAACTGCGCCGGGTCTGCCCAGAATCTCCTGCGCCAGAGCAAGGGGAGCAACGACTTCATCGTCTTCCGCCCCACCGGTGGAGAGAATTCCGCTCACCCGCACCTGACGGCCCGCGAGCGTGAGTTCATCACCCGACTTCTCGCCCAACCGTGTGGCCAGCCTTTCCCCGAGCAAAACATTCCGGGACGAATCCTCGGGCCACGCGCCAGACACTTTCCACCACGGATGCGTGCTGCGCACCCCGGTAGCGAACTGATCGGCGCCAAACAAAAGCTGCTTTGCAAAATAAGTCCCCAGCAGCGTGACATCCTGCCGCTTGCCATCATGCTCGATCGCAACGCTCACCGGAAGCATGGGAGCAAACCCCGTAATGTTGTTGTGCCAGAAAATCCCCTTAATCTTGGGCAGATCCGCGTCGCTCAGAAACGCGCCGTCGGTAGGAGGCTTCAGATTGACGCCACCAATCTCCACGTCAAGCGAATCTTCTTGCGGGGTCACGACCAGATTGGCGCCGATGGTGCGCAGTTCACGGTTGATCTTGTCGCCGATGTCGGTCGCCACGGCAATCATCGCCGTCGCCACCGTCACGCCCAGGGTAATGGCCGCGCCCGCCAGCAGTTTGCGCCGCTTCTGGCGCCGGAAAGATTCGTAAACGAGCCGGACGAACATCGCCTACTGTTGCGCGAACATGCGACCGCCCGCCGCAACGTCCGCCTCCTGGATGATGATCGCGTCTGCCGTCTGTGTGGCCTTCAGCGGTACTGGATTGCATCCCCCGGCCGTTCCCACCGACTGTGGATTGATCGGTGCCGCACAGTTCTTACACACCACAACGTTACCGCTCTTGTAGAAGCCGACCGCGCCGCAGATTTCGCAGGCGTCAAACACCGTGGCGACCTTACCGTCCGGCTTCTGATACAGCCAGAAGCGGATTTCCGTACCCTTCTCGTTCGCCTGGAAGCGGTGCAGGTCGCCATCCGAGACCTGCGCCAGGGGAATACTCACCCGCCCGTTTGTAAACGTAACTTCGGTCGCCGGCGAAAGATTGCTCACGCTCTTGGCATACACGAATTCCGCCGTGATCAGTGCGATGAAGATGAACGAGAAAGTAAGTACGGAAATCATCCACATGCGTTCGCGGCGGGCGCTCCACGCAACCTTGCGGCGCTCCGCCGCCGAAGCCGCAGCCAGCAAGGGTTCGCGCCGCTTGGCCTCGAACAGGATCATCAACGCGGCCAGGGCAAAAATGGTCACAAAGAAGAACCAGTCGTTGCTGACAATCGGGCCGATGATCGCCATCTCGCGCTTCGAGGATGCAATGACCCCGCTTTCCGAAAGCTCGTGCAGACCGGAGATCACCAACTGCGCCGCCACCAGGAACATGATGGCGGTCGTAATGCGGAAGAACTTCTGCAGGTTAATGCGTACGCTGCCCTTGACGAACATCACGCCAAAAGCAATCGCGGCCAATACGCCCAGCAACGTGCCCAGAAAACTCATCAGTTCGGTGGAATTCAAGGACACGGCGGAGAGAATCAGCACGGTCTCCGCGCCTTCCCGCAATACCATCAGAAAGATGAAGACGAACAGCCCGAACCACGCGTCGTTGCCCGCCAACAGTCCGACCTTGCCCTCGATGTCGCCCTTCAGCTTGCGTCCCGTCTTCATCATGAAGATGACCATGGTGACGACGAAGAAGGCGGCCACCAGCATGATCCAGCCTTCAAACACATCTTCGTTCAGATGAGTGCGGGAGATGACAACCGCCACACCGATGCTGCCAAGGAAAGCCGCAATCAGCGCCGCGTACACGGTCTTGCGCAGTTCCTGCCGCCCGATTTTGGTCAGGTAAGCCAGGGTGATGCCGACGATGAGCGCAGCCTCGACCCCTTCCCGGAGCGTAATGATGAAAGCCTGTAGCATTAAATGGGACCTATGATTTTGAAAATGAATTTCAATTTCAACTTCAAGGATATCCCCGGCGCGCCGAACGCGTCAATCCGCCGCCTCACAACCGCATGTGATTGGGATCACACTGTCGGAATCCGGCCTTGAATGGCTTCTGACTGCAGGGAAGGGCTTGGACTGTCGGACGCGATGCAACCTGTAAACGAGCGTAAGGTCCGCCCGCCGTACAGACGACTCAGAGAAGGCGGTTGAGGATTTCTTCAGAGACTTGCATCTGGTTGCTTTCTTGACGAGTAAAGTTTGGGCGGCATTCAGGCCGTGATGACAATCACAGTGTGCCGGGACAGTTCCGCTTTAACATGGGTAGGAATCGTGAAGTGTGCAGGTGAAACGTGATGAAGAGTAGTGCTTTGCGGTCGAAACCTACCGCAAGTGCAAGTGAAGGGTAGTCGACGACGCATATGCCACAGAAGCTGAGGGTGGGAATTCTCGGGTACGGCCGGATGGGGCGCGGCTTTGTCGCCGCGATGCAGGAAAGCGAGCTTTGGGATGTAGCTGCGGTGTACGACATCTGTGGCCAAGCGCGCCAACTAGCCGGACAACATGTGCCGAACGCGGCGATCTACGATAACCCCGAAGCCATCTTTGGCGACGCGTCGATCGATGCGGTGGGATTGTTTACTTTGGCGGATGCGCGGCCGCAGCAGATTCGGCAGGCTCTGGCGAACCGAAAGCATGTGCTGGCCGAAAAGCCGATCGGCTCCGACGTCGCCACGGAATGGCAACTGGTACGCGAGATTGAAGCCAGCGACCGTTTGGTGGCGGTCAATCTGTTCAATCGGAATGCCTGGTATCACAAGGATATCCAGCGATTCATCGCAGAGGGCGAGATTGGCGACTTGGCAGTGATCCGGATTTGCCACATGACGCCGGGCCACATGCCTCTGGAAGGGCACGATCCGGAAGGCCCGCCGTTCCACGACTGCGGAATGCACTACGTGGACGTGGCGCGCTGGTACGCAAAGAGCGAATACCAAAGCTGGCACGCGCAAGGGATACGCGCCTGGGGGTACAAAGACCCGTGGTGGGTGCAGGCGCACGGCACGTTCGCCAACGGCGTGGTGTTCGATATTACCCAGGGATTTATCTACGGGCATTTGGCGAAGGAACAACCTCACAATTGCTACGTAGATGCGGTGGGCACGAAGGGGGTCGCGCGCATGACGCATGACTTTACGGAAGCGACGGTGGAACTGCATGGTATCCACAAAACCCTTCGCAAAACGGCGGCGTTCAACGATAAAAAGCTCGACGTGATGATCGATGTTTTCGCGCGCTCCATACTCGCAAGAAAAAACCTTGGCTTCCCCGAGGCCAGGGACAGCGTGATCGCCTCCGAAGTGAGCTGGGCAATGCTCAACGATGCCATCTCGCATGTCCCACCCGTGCGGGGCACGCCGGAAGAAATGCAGCAAATTCTGGAGCACCGCCGCAACATGGTGAATGGGTATGGGCTGCCGGTAAGGACGCAGGAACTACCGGAGAGCCCACTGGTGCCGGGCTGAGCGATCGGTTGCACCTCTTCGTTTCGGATCACAACCTTTTCAGAAACGCGTTGGCTTCCGCTACGCGCGGAAACAGCTTTTCCTCCGCCTGGAACTCCGCCGAGTGCACGCACCGCCGACTCCCCCGTAGTCGAACCGGGTGCTTCAGATGCAGCATCTCGTGGTAGACGATGTATTCGAGCACGTACCTCGGCACCGCCAAATGGTCAAAGATGCGGCTGATGATGATCGCATTGTGTGCCGGATCGTAGTGGCCGAGAATGCGTCGAGTCTTGGTCTGGCTCCAGCTCATGCGCGGACGCCCCAGCAGTCCGTGAAAGAATCGCGTGTTCAATTCGTCGAAGATCGCGTCCAAATCATAAAAATGCCCGCGCGCCGGACGCAGCCGCTTTCGGCCGCGCATCTGCCGAACCAGGTGCGTCTTGCGTACGATCTCGTGGCTGGCGACATATTTGCGATAGCACGCCGCATGCCCGCGATCAATCGGCCGGCGGTACATCTTGGCCAGCAGAATGTGCGCGATGGCCCGCAGAACCGCGTCCGGCGCTCCTTCCAGCAAATCCGACAGCCGCACCAGGAGCCTGCTGTTTCGCAGGCGAATCGTGTTGTTCACGTTGGCAAATGCAAAAAATTCAATCTTTAATTCGGGAACGGATGAAGACGGACGCAGTTCCCTATAAGTTTCCTGGAAGATTTCAAGCAGCCCTTCGCGCACGGTAAGCCTAGGTTAGCATGGGGAGGGATCTCGGACGTCGGCCTTACCGTTGGGTTGGTTTACCGCAGAGCCCAGGCTAGTTTTTGGGAAGGGCACGACTTCAGTCGTGCCGAAAGAGTTGACTAATCCGTCCAGGCTTCAACCCCTGAGGAGCGCTGTTGCTCCGCCGAAGTCCGAGGTCCGAAGTCTAAGGTCCGCCGCCTGCCTCACTCCGGCCTCCCCCCATTCTTCGCACTCGAATTCGAATTCAGTTTCTTATGCTTGGACGCGTCTTCCTGATCGGCCAGAAGTTTGCGATGGTCCTCTGCCGACGTGTCCACGGTCTCGAGCACATTGGTCAGAACGAACTCGTACTGGTGAAATTCTGCCGCCGGAATGTCGGCGGCGTCCTTCAGCGCGCGCAGCTTCGCTTGAAACTCCGTGTCGGCCTCGATGATGATCTTGAGAGGTTTGCGAATGTCATCCTTGCGATCAACGTAAGTGTAGATATTGTCGTTGAGTTCGTCGTAAAGCAACTGGAAATCGTCGAGCAGGTCATGCGTCTGCTGCGGCCGATCCTTAATCTTCGGATCGCTCCGCATCTGCTCCAGTTTCACCAGTCGCGCCCGGGCGAACTGGACGTAAAGCGTAAGCCGTTGTCTCGGCTCCCAACTGGCATCGCGAATCTGATCGATCTCCGGTTGTGTAAGCGGCTCGCGATGGCGTTGCGCCTCCACCGCGCAGCAGCCAGCCAGCAACAGAGCTATGCAGAAACCCCACCGTACCAGAGAAGCAATCATTTCGCTCCTTTCGGAAACATGGCAGCGAGCAGATCATCGCGCACCCGCTGCAAACGGTTGATGGCGTCTCGCACCGGCGCCTGATCTTCAAAATCGAGGGAGTGCAGCAGGTCGGTGAGCTTGCGCGTCATCGTGCGGGCCGCGATCTCGGTCTGCTTCTGATATTTGTGCGATTGGATCGCATAGTCCCGGGCCAATTCCGAGAAAGCCACAACGTCGGTCAGCGCGGCTTGGCCCTTCTCGACCTCATTCGCCGCGTAGAGTTTGTCAACTTCCCTCAGTTGCTTCTGAGCAATCTGCACACAGAGATGAGGCCGGTCCCCGATGCTCGTCGAAGAAAGCCGGGCCTTCAGCTCCTCGACCGTAGGTTCGCTGCTAGGCGCCCCGCGAGCGGTTACCGCCGCAACGAGCGCGAGCAGTGTGACAGTTCCCCACAACCGAAATAGGCACTGCACCCCAGTCATGATCCCAGTCCCACGGCGAATTATTTTTTCGGCTCGATGGCAATGAGCCGATGCTTCGCCTGCCACTCCTGATCAGGATACTTCCCGTTGGCCGCATTGAGGAAGAGGTGATAATTCAAAGACGCCCGCTTGAAATCCTTGAGATGGTCGTAGGCCGAAGCCCGCAGGAAATACGTGCTGGCAATCTCCGGCAAGAACTTCACCCGGGCGTCGAGCGCCTTGATGGTCAGTGCATAGTCCTTGTTCTCGCTGGCGGCGAAGGCCAAGTCGCCGTAAGCCGACCCCAGGTCAGGTTTGAGTTTCACGGCCGCAAGAAACTCCTTCTGCGCGTCGCCGAATTTCTTTTGTTCGAGCAGCGCCTTGCCGAGGCTCTGGTGAAGCGCGGCGTCGTTGGGATTCGCGGCCAGCAGTGCCCGATAGGCCAGCTCGGCCTGATCATATTTTTTGGCGATGACGTACAGATCGGCGAGATCGCGCTGCAGCGAAACATCCGCTGGAGCCAGCTTCGCCCCTGCCTCGAGTTCGGCAATGGCTTCGTCGTTCTTGCTCTCAGCCGCCAGCACTCGCCCAAGCTGAATGCGCGCCGCAGCCTGATCGGGATGGTCCACGATGAGCTTGCGCAGTTGCGCCTCAGCCTCGGGAAAGCGGCGCCCGCGCATGTAAATGTTGGCCAGCCCCGTCACCGCATCGGAGTTCGAAGGATCGAGCGCTAGCGCCTGTTTATATTCGTGCTCCGCATCCGAGAATTTGTCTTCTCTTTCCAGCAGAAGTCCAGCGGCCAAACGAGGCTCTGGATCCTTCGGCTGCAAGACCGCAGCCTGACCGTAAGCGGCAAGGGCTTCCTCCGGCTTCGTCGCTTCGAGCACATGCGCCAGAGAAAGCCATGCCCGCGCCTGGCCCTCCGCGACATGGCGTGTAGGCTTGAGTTGCGTGGCGGCCCGCAAAAATTGTTCGGCATCGGCCTGGCCACTCTTGGCGAGTTGAAGTCCCAGATTCAAGTTCGACTCAAAAACATCCGGCTTCGCCGCCACCGATTTGCGATACGCGGCAATCGACGCATCGATCTTGCCCAAGCCGTTCTCCGCAAAACCGAGATCGAACCACGCCACATAGTTCGCCGGATCGGCGTTCACCACCTTCTGCAGCAGCGGCTCGGCCGCGGCGTAATCCTTTTTCTGAATCAACTCCTCAGCCTTGGTCAGCTCAGGCGGCGGCCCGACTTCCTCGGCAACTCTGGTGTGATGGCTGGAACTTGCTCCCGTCTTGCGATGGGGACTGGAAGAAGCGGCGCCCGTTTGAGTTTGCGAATCCGTCTGGGCCGAAGACGAGGCTGGGTTCGCAGCTTGCGCGCCCGCGAATACGCCGGCCACGCATGCCAGAACCCCTGCAACCGCCAGTCTACGAGCGACCATTGGAACGCGATGCGCCATTACCGTTCAGAATACGCGCCAGATACTTTCCCGTGTAAGAACCCGCCAGCCTGGCAATGGCTTCCGGCGGCCCCACCCCAACCACCCTGCCGCCACGACTCCCGCCTTCCGGCCCAAGATCGATCACCCAGTCCGCAGTCATGATGACCTCAAGATTGTGTTCGATGACGACGATCGATCCCCCCGCTTCAATCAGACGGCGAAACGCCGCCAAGAGTTTGCTGACGTCGTCAAAATGTAGACCCGTCGTAGGTTCGTCGAAGATGTAGAGCAGCCGACGTTTGAGCCGCCCCTCGCTCCCTGACCCGTTCCGGTTCGTTTCCCGCGAGGCCGGCTGCAGATGCGCCGCGAGCTTCATGCGCTGGGCTTCGCCGCCCGAGAGCGTCGTCGCCGACTGCCCCAGCCGCAGGTATCCCAGTCCAACTTCTTCCAGCGACCGCAGCTTCTCGGTGATCTTGGGCGCCTCGGCAAAGAACTTCAGTGCTTCCTTCACCGTCAGATTGAGCACTTCATGAATGTTCTTGCCGCGATAGCGCACCTCGAGCACCGTCGGCTTGTAGCGCGTGCCCTTGCACTCCTCGCAAATCAGTTCGACGTCCGCCAGAAACTGCATCTCCACGGTGACCGTGCCGTCACCCTGACAAGTCTCGCAGCGTCCTCCGGGAATGTTGAACGAAAAATGTCCCGCGCCGAAGCCGCGCCTTTTCGCCTCCGGCAGGGAAGCGAACAAGTCGCGAATCGCATCGAACGCCTTGATATAGGTCACGGGATTCGACCGCGGAGTGCGCCCGATCGGCGACTGATCGACCAACACCACTTCCTCGATAAATTGATCCCCCTCCAGGCTCTCCCAGCTCGCGGGTCCAGTCGCTCCATTCCCAGGTTGTTGTTTCGCCTGAGCCAGAGCGCGATACAGCACCTGATGCAGCAGCGTCGACTTGCCCGATCCCGAAACGCCGGTAATCGCGACGAGCATGCCGAGCGGAATGCTGATGTCCACGCCCTTCAGATTGTTGGCGCGTACACCGCGAATCTTGATCTGCTGTGGACCTGGCTTGCGCCGCAGCGCCGGCGCTTGAATGCGCAAGTCTCCCGAAAGGTAGCGCCCAGTCAGCGAAACTGGATTGTGCACGATCTCGTCATAGGTTCCCTCGGCAACCAGCTTGCCGCCATTCTCCCCCGCTCCAGGCCCCAGGTCGAGAATCCGATCCGCCGCTCGCATGATGTCCGGATCGTGCTCCACCACCAGAATTGTGTTCCCCAGATCGCGCAGCCCGTGAAGAATCTTGATGAGCCGGTGCGTATCGCGGGAGTGCAATCCAATCGACGGCTCATCGAGCACATACAGCGTCCCCACCAGCCGCGATCCCAGCGAAGTTGCCAACTGGATGCGTTGCGCCTCTCCGCCCGAGAGCGTAGAAGAAAGCCGGTCGAGCGTCAGATACTCCAGCCCTACATCGTTCAGAAATCGCAGCCGCTCCCGAATCTCCTGGAGCAACTTGTCCGCAATCTCGGTTTCCTGTGGGCTCAACTCGACCTGCTCAAAGAATCGCAGCGCATCTTCGACGGTGAGCCCACAAATCTCGCAGATGTTCCGCCCGTTGACCCTCACCTGCCGCGCTTCCAACCGCAGCCGGGACCCGTTGCAATCCGGGCACAGCGAATATCCGCGATAGCGGCTGAGAAAAACACGCACGTGCAACTTGTATTTCTTGCGCTCCAGGTAATTGAAAAATCCGCGAACCCCCAGAAACCTTCCTTCGCCGTTGAGTACCAGGTTCCGGTGTTCATCCTCCAGATCCGCCCACGGCACATCGAGCGGAATGCCCGCCTGCTTGGCATACCGCTTCAGATCGGTAAACAGCGGACGATACTTCGGCTTCGTCCACGGCTCAATCGCGCCTTCGGCCAAGGTCCTGATCTTGTCCGGAATGACGAGATCGAGATCGAAGTCGATCGTGTTCCCAAACCCCTGGCACCGCGGGCACGCCCCGTAAGGATTATTAAAAGAAAAAAGCCGTGGCTCCGGCTCCTCATACCGCAAGTTGCATTCCTTGCACTCAAACCGCTGCGCAAAGCGCATCTGCCGTGTGGCGCGGACCTGCCCTGAGCGTACGTCGAAGGGGCCTCCGCCCGCGACGTTTGCGTCATCCCCTGGAATCTCAAAAATGACTTCGCCCGATTCGCGGTACGCAGTCTCGATCGCGTCCACCACGCGCGTCCGAGCCTCAGCCGAGACTGCCAGCCTATCCACGAGCACGAACACCGGCGCAGCGAAGTTGATATCGAGCAGCGATTCCGGCGTTGAGAACTCGAAAATCTCTCCCCGTTGATAAAGCCGATTGAACCCACCCTTGCGCAAGTCAAACAGCCGCGTTTTCAGCGCCTCAGTCAACTGCCCCGCGCCCGAAGCCTTCTTCGTTTTCGAGGAACGCGGAATCTTCGTCGTTGTTTCCTGCACACCAGGCTCAGGCCTCTGCAGCGGAAACAACACCTGCAGGCGCGTCTCCGAATCGAGCGCCAAAATCGCGTCCGCAACTTCGTCAACGGTATCCTTCTTCACCTCGCGCCCGCAGTTCGCGCAATACGTCCGTCCCACCCGCGCATACAGCAGCCGCAGATAGTCGTAAATCTCGGTCGCCGTCGCTACGGTCGACCGCGGATTCCGCGTTGTGTTCTTCTGCCGGATCGCCACCGCTGGCGCGATCCCATCAATCGTGTCCGCATCCGGCTTCTCAATCCGCTCCAGAAATTGCCGGGCATAAGCCGACAGCGACTCCACGTACCGGCGCTGCCCCTCGGCATAAATCGTGTCAAATGCCAGCGACGATTTTCCGGAACCGGAGACCCCGGTCACCACCGTCAACGTATTGTGCGGGACCTCAAAATCAATGTTCTTGAGGTTATGGACGCGGGCACCGCGTACAACAATGCTTTCCTTGTGCGTAGAGTCAGGCTGGGTAGGGTCAGAAGACATCGGGTAAAAGGCCGCGATAGCCACAAGCTCGCCCCGAGCGTATGCGCTCAGGGCCCTTCGGGAAGGCTACCGAATCTTTCTATTATAAAGCAGGGAAGTCACGGGCGCTCCATTGGTAGAGACGTAGCTCGCTACGTCTCTACCGGAGGCATTTCGAACATGGGGAAGACGTTGCAAGCAGCTTCTGTACAAGGTTATCGCGAATCTTCGTCGTTCTCCCGGTCGCGCCGTTTTCCATACCGAACGGCGAAGCCGAATCCCAGCACCATGATGCCGAGGGGCGGCACCAGCATGACAAAGATGGCGCGATTGATCGCGCGCTGAGCTTCCTTGGGCGTAGCCTTCGCATTCGCATTACACATCGCACAACCCTGGGCAGATGCCGGCCCTGCCCAAAGCGCGACCAGCAACACCAGAAAGGCCAGACGAAATTTTCCGGCAAGCTTCATGGCCGTTTCAATGCACCCCGAGTCTCAAAATCCGTCCCGCATCCGGGAAGAAAAAGAAGTACATGATGATGAAGCACGCCGTCACCGAGAACACCAGCATCCATCGCATCAGCGCGCGCTCAAACTTCAGGTGCATGAAGTACCCAATAATCAGCGCCGATTTGATGATCGACAGAACCAGCAGAACCTGAAGCATGCGCAATGGCTCAAAAATCTGCTTGTACCCCAGCACAACTTCCACGGCGGTCAGTACCAGCAATGCTCCCCACACCCAGAAATACTGTCCCTTGCTGTCGTCATGTGTTGCTGCATCGTGCATCGTGTTGACCTCGCTTCGTCCTTCCGCGATCTGCGGTCCGCGCTCAACTAAAACGTTATGTGATCTTTGTCAACATCAAATACACCAACGGGAAGATGAACATCCACACCAGATCGACGAAATGCCAGTAAAGCCCGGAAACCTCCACATCGTGCGCGTCATAATCTTTCGGTTTCAGAAACAAAATCACCGACGAGACGATCAATCCAATCAGCAACGCGTGGATGCCATAGTGGAAGACATTGTCCGAGGGAATCAATAAATATCCGGCGACCCAGAGCACGCCCAAAACCGGCAGGAACCACTTGCGGAATGCGACCACGCCCAGATAAATCACGCCAATCGTGACGTGCAGCATGTGCATCGCAGTGAGACCGAAGAACGTCGCGGGAAACTGCGGCACATTTTTCGAGATGTCAGCCAACTCTCCCGCAGCCGAGCCCGCCGCTTTGGGAAATCCCGGGATGGTCAGCCCTTCTCCGATCAGTTTGCTCCACTCCATCCCGTGCAGCACGATGAAAGCCGTGCCAAACACCATGGTGGCCAGCAGCCAGTTGCGGGTCCACACCCGGTCGCCGCGCTGCGCCGCAAACACCGCCATCACCATCGTCAGCGAACTCGAAAGCAGGCAAGCCGTCATGATGGTGGCATTGATGATGCTCTGCACATGAAATGGCGTCGGCCAAGGTGTATAAATCCGGTTGTAGCTGAAGGCGAATAGCAGGGCGCCGAAGGTCAGCGAGTCCGAGGCCAGAAAGAGCCACATCCCCACCTTCTTCGAATAAGCTCCAAACAGAGGGGCCTCGTAAGCTCCGGGTAACCCGTGTTGAACGACATCATGCTGAAGCGTGGCGTCAGCCATTCTTCAAGTTCCCCTTTCTGTTATCGCGCAAAACCCAACAGAGCGAACACATAAACCCACAGCACTGCCATGAAATGCCAATACCATGCCGTGATGTCGACCACAATCCGCCGCGCCTCCACCGGCTTGTGCAGCAGGGAAGCGCTCGCCGCCCAAACCAGCGCAATCATCCCTCCGCAAAGGTGCACCGCGTGGGCGATCGTCAGCAGGAACACGAACGAGCTGTTGGGATTCGTATCCACGAAGAACCCACGAGCGTGCAGTTCCCCCCAGGCCAGCCACTGCCCGGCAAGAAACCCGAAACCGAGTAGAACCGTCATTCCCAGCCATGGAAATGATTTCTCGTTCCCAAGCGAGATTCCGGGAATCGACTTCACCGGAGCCAGCGCCGCCTGCAGCGCCGCCTTTCGCCGCGCCAACTCCATCGTCACGCTGCTGACCAAAAGAATTGCGGTATTAATCGCCAGCAGCAGCCAGGGCAAATCGACCCGCCCCCAATCGCGAACGTAGGTGTTCGTGGCGCCGTCAAACGTGGGCAGCCCCTGCCGCACGATGTACGCGCTGGTCAGCGAGATGAACACCATGCACACGGTGGCAATCCCGCAGACCAGTCCCAGACGCGCCCGCCGCAGCCGCGCCCCATAATTCGGAATGTCGCCGCCACCGCGCCCGTCATCGCCGCCACCTGCAGCAGGCGGCGCAGGCGGCTTGTGGCCGTGCCCAATGTGATCGATCGGAGTCGTTGGAGTATAGGTCGCCATACCTACTTAGCGCGTCAATGTGCCGTACTGGTTGCCGGGTCCGTCTGCATCACATAATCCTTAGCCGCACCGGGCACACCGTACTCATACGGCCCGTGATTGACCACCGGAGTCACGCCGCCAAAATTGTCGTGCGGCGGCGGAGTCGTGGTCGTCCACTCCAGGGTGGTCGCTTCCCACGGATTGTCGCTGGCCTTCGGTCCCTTGAACATGCTCCAGAACAGATTGATCACGAAAATGAACTGCGCCGCAATCGTGATGAGCGCCGCATAGGTCATGAACGTCTGCAGAGGCAGCAGTTTCTGCTGGTAAGCGACCTCGGTGAATTGCGAATAGCGCCGCGTCTGTCCCGCCATCCCCAGATAGTGCATCGGCATGAAGATGGCATACGTTCCCGCCAGCGTGATGAAGAAGTGCAGCTTGCCCAGAGTCTCATTCATCATGCGGCCGAACATCTTGGGGAACCAGTAATACGTCGCCGCGAAAATACCGAAAATCGCCGCAACGCCCATGATCAGGTGGAAGTGCCCCACCACGAAGTAGGTATCGTGCAACTGGATATCGAGAACCGGCTGCGCCAGGAACGGCCCGCTCAGTCCGCCCGACACAAACAGCGATACGAAGCCGATGGCATACAGCATCGGCGTATGAAAACGAATGCGGCCCTTATACATCGTCCCCAGCCAGTTAAACGTCTTGATCGCCGACGGCACGCCGATGCACATCGTCAAAATCGAAAACGCGAACGCCGAGTAAGGGCTCATCCCGCTCATGAACATGTGATGGCCCCACACCATGAATCCAAAGAACCCGATCGACAGCATGGCGTAGACCATCGCCCTGTAGCCGAAGATCGGCTTCCGCGAAAATGTCGAGAGAATCTGCGAAGCCACGCCCATGCCCGGCAAGATCGCGATGTACACCTCGGGATGTCCGAAGAACCAGAACAGATGCTGCCACAGAAGCGGCGATCCGCCCTTGTGGCCCATGATCTGTCCGTTCACCACAACCAGCGGCACGTAAAAGCTGGTGCCGAGATTGCGGTCCATCAGTAGCAGAATTCCCGCCGAGAGCAGGACGCCGAATGCCAGCAGTCCCAGAATGGCCGTGATGAACCATGACCACACGGTCAGCGGCATGCGCATCAGGGTCATGCCCTTGGCCCGCAGGTCAAGCGTTGTGGTGATGAAGTTCAGCGCTCCCATCAGTGACGCAACGCAGAATATGGCGATGCTGGTGATCCAGAGATCGGCACCAAGTTGTTCACCGGGACCGGTCGACGTGAGCGCGCTCAGCGGAGGATACCCAGTCCAACCATGCAGCGGCGCCCCTCCCGTCACGAAGAACGCGCAGAGGATCACGATGAATCCCACAAACGTGGTCCAGAACGACAGCATGTTCAGGACAGGGAACGCCATATCCGGTGCGCCAATCTGAATCGGCAGGAAGTAATTTCCGAACCCGCCCTGCGGCGCCGTCGTCAGCACGAAAAACACCATGATCGTGCCGTGCATCGTCAGCAGACTGAGATACGTCTCCGGCTTGATCTCGCCCACCAGCGGCAACACCGCCATCGGCCAGATCATGTGAATGCGCATCAACAGCGATAGAAACATCCCAACAAACACCGCGGTGAGTGCCAGGAAAAAATACTGAAGGCCGATGACTTTGTGGTCGAGGCTGAAAATGTATTTCCGGATGAAACCCTGAGGAGCGTGCGAATGAACCGAAGCCGGGGTCGCCATTTTATTGTTTCTCCGCCTCCCGTGCCGCCAGCCACTTGTCGAAATCCTCCTGGCTGACAACGTGGACCATACCGTGCATCTTGTAATGCCCAAGACCGCAAAGTTCGGCGCATGCGATCTCGTACTCGCCGATCACTGTCGGTTTGAAGTGCATATGAATGTTCAGGCCCGGAACCGTATCCTGCTTGAAGCGCAGCGAGGGTACAAAGAAGCTGTGAATCACATCCACCGCCCGCAGGCTCAAGTCGACTTCCCGGTTGACCGGCAAATACATCGTTCCCGTCACCACGTCGTCCTTCGCGGCCGCATCGGAAGGGTTCAGTCCCACCGCAGCCTCACCGCCAGCGGAAGGATCCATCAGCTTCGGACTTGTCGCGCCGTACTTACCGTCCGGTCCCGGATAGCGGAAGTACCAGGCAAACTGCATCCCTGTAACTTCGACCTGCACTGCTCCGGCCTCGGCTGCATCGAAGCGCTGGCTCGCCCACACGCTGCTGCCCATTAGATTCAGACCAATGAAGAGCACCGCAGTGAGCGCCGTCCAAATGATTTCCAGCCTCGTGTTTCCGTGAGAATACTTAACCGGAGGAGAAGAGGGACTGTCGCGGTATCTCCACACGATGTATCCCAGCGAGAGCTGCGCCGCCAGGAACACAATCCCCATGATCACGAATGTGAGTGCGAATTGACCGTCGATCCAGTGCGCGGCTGCGGCTGCGGCCGGAGGCAGCCACCAGGTCTTGGCGACAAAGAAGTATGTGCTGATCAGAGTGATCAGCCAGATCAAAAGCAGTAACGCGAGGCCCATTCCCCAGTCCTCCCGGACACGAAAGGATTTCCCCACGGCCGTTGCTACGCCCCACAGCGCAAGCACCAGTCGGCGCGAGTGTACCACAGCCACGCGTCAAAATATCAGGGACTTCGCGAGAAAAAATTGCGCACGCGTGGTACGCTGATGAAAAATCAGACAGAGTCACGAAGGGACCTCGAATCCCTCCGTGAACCTCTGTGCCCTCTGCAGCTAATTTCTTTTTGTCTCGTGCCGCTACTTCTCCTGCCACTCCGGCACGCGCCCCGGAGTCCAAGGCGCACCCGCGACCTCCATGTCCTTCTCAAGCTTCGTCAGATCGACTTCCACCAGCGTACGCAGCTTGCCCAGTGCCTCCGCAAACTCCGCCGCCGCGATGTTGTAAGAATCAATGTGCGACTGCGTCGGCTTCGCCAGCGAGAAGCGCTCGCCCTCCATCACCGAGTTCACCCGATCGTTGATTGACGACGCCACCGGCTCGCTCCTCTTCGCCACCTCTACGTCGCCGCGCAACGCTCGCAGTATTTCGCGATCCCGCTGCTCCAGCGAATCCGCGACAGCACCCAGTTGCTTCTCCACCGCCGGAGCCTCCCGCAGCGCCTCGCGAATCGCCTTCAACCGCGACTCCACATCTTCCGAAGTATGCAGCGCCCCCGAGACGGCCCGATAAAGCCGCGTTACCTTGCGCAGAAATTCTTCTTGCACCGCACGGTCCGCCGCACTCATCCCAGCCGCTCCCTCGGTCACGACCTTAAATGACTGCGGCCCGGCAAGCTCGGTTACCACGCCCCCGGCCTTGGAGAACATTCGCACCGAGTAACTGCCCGAAAGCACCAGCGGTCCCTGATTCGCCGCATCCGGAAAGAAATCCTCTTCCTCGTTCGAATGCTTCTTCACCTGAGGCGCCGGGTAACGCAGATCCCACGCCACGCGCTGGAAGCCGGCCTCCGTGCTGCCATCCACGCGCCGGATCGCCGTCCCATTGTCGTCATAGACCACAAAATAAACTTCCGGCTTCGCCTCCTCCGCCTCCGCGCGCAACTCATCATTCGTCGGATAGGGAAGCGTTTGATTCTTCTTGGCTGCCTCCTTCTCTGCTTCCTGCCGCTTTTCCTTCTTGGTCTTGATCTTCTCCTTCATGTACGCCGTAAACACCGCACCATACGGCGGATTCTCAGCCGCATAAAACGCGTCGCCCTGGAATCCTTTCTTCGGTCCACCCAGCGGATGCCGCTCCACATACAGCAGCGCATCCTTCACCGGAAACACCGCCGCAGCCTGCTCCACGGATTCGGCCTTCATCTGCCGCAGAGGCGTGATGTCATCCAGCACATAAAATCCGCGCCCAAACGTCGCGACTACCAGATCGCCCTCCCGTGCCTGAATCACCATGTCGCGCACCGCGATCGTCGGCAGCCCGCCCTTCAGCCGCACCCAGTGCTGCCCGCCATCAATCGAAAAGAACGCCCCAAACTCCGTCCCTGCAAACAAAAGATTCGGGTTCACCATATCTTCCGCAAACGCCAGCACCGGCCCGTTCTCCGGCAAATCGCCCACAATCGAAGTCCACGTCTTCCCGGCGTCGCTAGATTTCATCAGGTAAGGCTTGAAGTCCTCATTCTTGTGATTGTCAAACGCCGCGTACACCGTATTCTCGTCATGATTCGACGCCGCTAGCCGGCTCACATAGGTCATCTCCGGAACGCCCGCAAACTTTTCGTACTTCGTCCAACTCGCACCGCCGTCACTCGTCACTTGAATCAGCCCATCGTCGGTGCCAACATAAATCAGCCCCTCTTTTTTCGGAGACTCCGCCAGCGCCACAATGTTCCCGTAAAACGATGTCGACTGATTCTTCGCCACCGCATCCGGTCCCCACACCTTGCCCATCACCGGCAGCTTGTTGCGATCGATCTGCCGCGTCAAATCCCCGCTGATCGCCTTCCACGTGTCGCCGCGATCGTCGCTGCGAAACAATTTATTGGCCGCAAAATAAAGCCGCGTATGCGAATGCGGACTCACGATGATCGGCGAATCCCAATTCCACCGCAGCGGAGGCTCTCCCTTGCCCTCCAGCGGTTGCAACACGAGTTCCTGCCCCGTAGGCTTGTCATACCGCACCAGCACCCCATATTGGGACTCGGCATACACTGTGTTCGCATCCACCGGGTCCACCTGCGACCGAAACCCGTCGCCGCCGGTTGTCACGTACCAATCGGAATTCACAATCCCATTCAGATCGCGCGTCCGCGCCGGACCGCACCACGAAAAGTTATCCTGGGTTCCTCCGCACACGTGATAAAACGGCGTTGCATTGTCCACCGCCACGTCATAAAACTGCACCGTCGGCAGATTCGCCTTGAACTCCCAGCTCTTCGCGTCGTCCCATGTCTCATACATCCCGCCATCCGAGCCCAGCAGCCAATGCTTCGTATCGTCCGGATCAATCCACATGGCGTGATTGTCGCCGTGATGATTCACCTCGTTAACTCCGTGCAGCGTCTTGCCGCCGTCGAGCGACTCGCGCAGCGAAACGTTCATCACAAAAATGCGGTCAACGTTCTTCGGATCGGTCACCACGCGCGCGTAATACATCGCACCCTGATCGAATTCATTGCGCCGCTCCCACGTCGCGCCCTTATCGCCCGAGCGAAAAATTCCGCCCTTCCCATTGGCCGCCTCAATCACCGCATAAACGATATTCGGATCAGCCGAGGAAACCGCCAGCCCAATCCGTCCCATATCCACCGAAGGCAATCCCGAATTCAACTTCTTCCACGTAGCTCCCGCATCCGTCGATTTATAAATCGCGCTCTCGGGCCCGCCATCAATCAACGTGAACACGTGCCGCCGCCGCTGATAAGCCGCCGCATACACAATGTCCGGATTCGCAGGATCCAGCTCCACGTCGACCACGCCCGTGTTCTCGCTGATCGTCAGCACTGCCTTCCAACTCTTCCCGCCATCCGTGCTCTTGTAGAGCCCGCGATCCCCGCCCGGCCCCCAAAGCGGCCCCTCCGCCGCCACGTACACAACTTTCGAATCCCGCGGATCGACCACCACCCGCCCAATGTGCTCCGACCTTTTTAGCCCGAGATTCTGCCAGCTCTTCCCCCCGTCCTCCGACCGGTAAATTCCGTCGCCGTAGCTCACGCTGCGCTGGCTGTTGCTCTCGCCCGAGCCCACCCACACCACGGAGGAATCATTCGGATCCAGCGCGACCCATCCGATCGAATACGATCCCTCAGAATCGAACACCGGAGTCCATGTCGTCCCGTCATTCACCGTCTTCCACACCCCACCCGACGCCACGCCCACGTAGTACTCGTTCTTGTTCTTCGGATTCACCGCGATCGACATCACGCGCCCCGAAGCCACCGCCGGCCCAATCAACCGAAACTTCAGCCCGGAGAAAGTGTCGGCCGTCATCCCGCCTTTCTTCTCCTCCTTCGGCTCCTCTTTCTTTTCCTCCTTCTTCTGATCTTTCTTGGAGGCTTTGGAAGCTTGCGGATTTTTCTTGTCGGCGTCCTTTTCCGCGGCACCCTGCGTGGCATTCTGGGATGCGAGAGGAAGGTGGAACAGCGAAAGGGCTATCAGAAAAATGCTGAGACGTAATTTCAAGCGACGCTCCAGTCCAGACCGGGTGATCTCACAGATCGCGCTTCCGACAACTTGGCGATCTCTGCGTCCTCGGCGGTGAGAAGATTTGCAAAACCGATATGTATACAGGAATCCCATCACAGAGAGAAGCGTTTGTTGGCGGCCGGGGTTTCTCTGTTCTCCGCGGCCGTACTCCGCGACCTCTGCGGTTAAAGGCTTTTTAGGAAGCGTCGCAGGTTAAAATCACCCATGCCCCGAAAGCCCCAAGCCCACGGCCACGACACCCGCTACGTCAAAATGCAGAAAAACTACTGCTTCGTCTGCGGAATGAACAATCCCGACGGCATGCGCCTCAAGTTCCTCCTCGACGAGGAACGTCAAACCTTCGTCTGCCGGTTCCGCTTGAGCAAGCGCTACACCGGCCCGCCCGGCCACTGCCACGGCGGCATCATCGCCTCCATCCTCGACGACGCCATGGGAAAGGTAAACAAGCTGCACCACGTAATCGCTCTGACCAAGGAGATGACCGTCGAGTACCTCAAGCCCGTCCCGCTCCACAAGCCGCTGCGAGTCGAAGGCAGGGAAGTGAGCGTCCACGGCCGCCAGCACATTAACATGGCCGAAATCCTCGACGAAAACAACGAAGTCCTGGCCCGCAGCAAGGGTGTCTTCATCGCCATCGACCCCGAAAAAATGTTTGCCAAATTCGTCGAGCGCTAGCAGTGTGGGACGGACACTCCTGTCCGTCGCCTTTGATCTTGATGTTGAATTTGGGTGCCCCATTCTTGTCGCGTTCTTTGCGACAAGGGTGGGGCTTTTGACTTTGCCCTCACAACGCGGGCACCTCTGCCGGAACTAGTTGCCCCCGGGGTTCCGCAATTCCTCCCCCGGCTGTAGAATGAATCAGCGGCGAAAACCCACCAGGCACCATTACCCAAAGGGTTAGCTGATAGCTGACAGCTGAAAGCTGACAGCAGCTTTTCGGAGTCCACCCATGTCACAGAACAACGGTAATCCCACCAGTCTCCGCCTCAAGACCGGCCTTGCCGAGATGCTCAAAGGCGGCGTCATCATGGACGTCACCAATGCCGAGCAGGCCACCATCGCCGAAAGAGCCGGCGCCGTCGCCGTCATGGCGCTCGAACGCGTCCCCGCGCAGATTCGCGCCGAGGGCGGCGTCGCCCGCATGGCTTCGCCCAAAAAGATTCGCGAGATCATGGCCGCCGTCTCCATCCCCGTCATGGCCAAGTGCCGCATCGGCCACTTCGCCGAAGCCCAAATTCTGCAGGAACTCGGCGTCGACTACATCGACGAATCCGAAGTCCTCACCCCCGCCGACGAAGCCCACCACGTCGACAAGCACGCCTTCAAAGTCCCATTCGTTTGCGGAGCCCGCAACTTGGGCGAAGCCCTGCGCCGCATCGCCGAAGGCGCCGCCATGATCCGCACCAAGGGCGAAGCTGGCACCGGTGACGTAGTCCACGCCGTCAAGCACATGCGCCAGATCGTGCAGGAGATGAAAATCCTCACCGTCCTCAGCGAAGAAGAACTCTACGCCAAAGCCAAAGAGCACCAGGCCCCCTACGAACTGATTCACATGGTCGCGAAAGCAGGGAAGCTGCCCGTCCCGAATTTCTCCGCCGGAGGTATCGCCACCCCTGCCGACGCATCGCTGGTCATGCAACTCGGTGCCGAAGCCGTCTTCGTCGGCTCCGGGATCTTCATGAAAGATTCCACCACCTTCGCCGATCCCGTCGAAGCCGAGAAGCGTGCGCGAGCGATCGTCAAAGCCGCCACCCACTTCAACGACCCTAAAGTATTACTTGAAGTCAGCGAAGACCTGACCGGAGCAATGAAGGGCCTTGCCGTCGCAGGATTGGACGAAGCTCACATGCTGCAAACACGAGGTTGGTAACTTATGCCGATATCGCGAGGCAGCGCAGCGTCATCTTCAGTGTGCGCGTTTTTATTCTTCGGCCTCTTGTTCATGCAGGCGTCGCCCGCCGCCGTGCGAGTCGAAAACAAAACCGCTTCCGCTAACACGTCGAGCACGAATCCCGTTCTCGTTGAGTTGTTCACTTCCGAGGGCTGCTCCAGCTGTCCTCCCGCCAACGTCCTTCTCAAGAAGTGGGATACCTCCCAACCCATTCCTGGCGCCCAGTTGATTGTCCTAAGTGAACACGTGACCTATTGGGACCACGATGGCTGGAAAGATCCAAACTCGTCGTCTTCGCTGACCGAGCGCCAGAGTTCCTACGAAAGTGTTCTCGGCGAAAAGCAGCTATACACTCCCCAACTCATTGTCGATGGAACGCAGGAAGTGCAGGCAGGGAATCCGAAACAAATCGAGGAGACCCTTCAAAAAGCCGCGGCCACACCCAAAGTTCCCGTGCGTATCGGCGACGTGACGGTGGATGCCGGAAATCCAACCATGCTGCGAGCGCGCATTGAAACGGATGCCAATTTTGAAAAACACGGCGCCGACGTTTATGTGGCGGTCGCTCTCGATCACGGTGAGTCGCAAGTCCTGCGCGGAGAAAATGGAGGCCGCCATTTGGTGCATGTCGCGGTTGTGCAGGAGCTCACCAAGGTAGGAAAGCTGCCGAAGGGAAAGACCTTCGCGCAGGACGTTCAGCTGAAACTTAAGCCCGGCACGGACCCAAAGAACATTCGACTCGTTGCGTTGGTGCAAGAATCCGGCCCCGGCAAAGTACTGGGAGCGGCCGTACGCAAGCCCGCAATCTGAAGACCGAAGAAAGATTTCGTCCTCATCATTCTCATACTGACGCTTGTGAACCCATGTGGGGCGGACACTCCTGTCCGCCGCCTTTGACCTTGCCTGCGGCCGACGGAACCCCGCCCCGATCAATCCGACTCTTGTTCATCGACCACAAACGAGAAGCCGAGCGGCGGAAGAACGCAGCCCACGACGTAAGTCGTGGGAAGGGAAGCAGTGCAATCGATCAGGCCCGGAGGGGCGAAAGATAAAATGCGACCGTCGCGCAGAACAAGCAGGTGTCCATGACAGGCCGCGACCGCTTCCAGAAATCCGGTAATATCAGAGAGACCGAAACGCTTCGACCTCAGACCCAAAACCAAATTTAACCGCCGCCATGAAAATCGGAGTCCTAGCCCTGCAGGGCGATTTCGATGCCCACCGCCGCCGCCTCGAAGAACTCGGCGTCGAAGTCGTGCTCGTCAAAAAACCCGAACAACTCGACGGCATCGACGGCCTGGTCATCCCCGGCGGCGAATCCGGCACATTCCTCAAGCTCTTGGGCGACGCCGGATTCGAGAAGCTGAAACAGTTCGTCCGCCTGAAGCCCACCTTCGGCACTTGCGCCGGTGCGATCCTGTTAGCCACAGAAGTCGAGAACCCCAAGCAGGCCGGCTTGGGCGCGCTCAACATCCGCATCCGCCGCAACGCCTACGGACGCCAGATCGACAGCTCCATTCGCCAGGGTCTCCTCGGAGACTCTCCGCTGGAAATGGTCTTCATCCGCGCCCCGAAGATCGAGCACGTCGGCCCCGGCGTCGAAGTTATCGCCACCCAAGGCAGCGACCCGGTCGCCGTCCGGCAGGGAAGAGCCATGGCCGCCACTTTCCACCCCGAGCTCTCCGACGACACGCGGATCCACCGAGCCTTCCTGGACCTGATCTCGAACGGCAAGAAGCCCTGACCGCAAAACGCCGTCGTGACACTGCAGTCAGCATCAGTCTTTGGGCGACTCTTTCTTCGTTTCAGGCGCAGCATCGCGTGCGGCAAGTCTATTACGATGCCCTCTTAGCGATTCTTTGGCCAACCGCCCGGTTTGCTCACGAAGCGACGCTCCGCAAAGAAATTCTTCGCTCCCTTTAATTTTGGGGTTGACAGCCTCCTCGCGTAACTGTAAGGTTACACATTATGCGGAACCGTTCGGTTACATATTCCTCCGAGGCCACCTTCCAGGCCGTCTCCGATCCCACGCGCCGTGCCGTCCTGGATCTTCTCCGCCGCGGCAGCCAGCCTGCCGGACAGATCGCCGAAGCTTTCCCGGTCTCGCGCCCGGCCATCTCCAAGCACCTGCGCCTGCTGCGCCGCGCCCACTTGGTCCGAGAACACCGCGAAGGCCGCCACCGTGTGTATGAGCTCAATCCCGAACCGCTCCGCGCCGTCAACTCCTGGATCGAGCAATACCGCGCCTTCTGGAGCAACCGTCTGGCGAACCTGAAAACCTTTGTAGAAGCCGAGCACGCCCGGGAGACGCAAGCCTCCGGCATAACAAAAATGAAACGGCCGCAGCCATAACCCGGAGAACTTATGCCTACAACGTCCATCACTCCCAATCAAGACGTCGTCGTCACCCAAATCGAAATCGCCGCCCCGCCCGAGCGCGTCTTCCAGGCGCTGACCGATGGCGCCCAACTCAAGCGCTGGTTCAACGACCCGGCCTGCCCGATCAAGCTATGGGAGATGGACGCGCGCCTCGGCGGCCGCTACCGCTACGCCACGGAAAAAGGTTCCGTCGTCGTCAACAACGTCAGCGAATTCGAGTGTCACGGCGAGATCCTCGAGTATGATCCTCCGCGCCTGCTCGTCTACACCTGGATCGCGAACTGGCACGACGACGCCAGCCACCGCACTGTGGTCCGCTGGGAACTCACGCCCAAATCCGGCGGCACGCACGTGAAAGTCACGCACAGCGGCCTCACGCATCTGCCCATCGCCCGCAAGGACTACACCGGAGGCTGGCCCGGCGTGCTCGAATCGCTGAAGAAGTTCGCCGAGCAATAAGTGCAGACTCTGTCCGTCGCCCTTGATGTTGCAGCAAATAAATTCTCAGCCATTCCCGAAAGGAGCATCACCGACCATGGCAACCGCGACCATCACCCCCAATCAAGACACCGTACTCGCCGAGATTTTCATCGCAGCCCCGCCCGAGCGCATCTTCGAAGCCATCACCGACCCCAACCAACTGGCGAAATGGTGGGGCCAGAGCGACCTGTACCGCATCACCGAACGCACTTCCGACCTTCGCCCCGGCGGCAAGTGGTCCAGCGTGGGCGTAGGCGCTGATGGCAAGTCCTTCCGCGTTGACGGCGAATATCTCGAAGTCGATCCCCCTCGCCGCCTGGTCCACACCTGGATCGCCAGCTACATGGGCCCGCTCAAGACCGTGGTCTACTGGGACCTTCAACCGCAGACCGTGCACGGCCTGCATCCGAGCGGTCCGCGCAATGCCGGCACTGGAACCCTGGTCAAGCTCCGCCACGAAGGCTTCGCCAGCGCTCCCCAAGCCGCAGCCGGCCACGGCGATGGCTGGAAGCGCGTCCTGGGATGGCTCGAGGCCTACGTGGAAAACGGCGAAACCGTGGACACGCGCACGTAATGCGTGGCTACGGATTCCACCGATCTTCACGGATCAAACTCCGAATTCACCACGGAAGCACAGAAGCAGGGAGGAATATAAAGAGGGTGCCGGGTGCCCCATCTCTGGCGCGTTCTTTGCGGCAGAGGTGGGAATGAAAAAGGCGCAGCTTGTGGCCGCTCTTGGATGCTCCTTGAATGGAAAGACATCCCGGCGGTCTGCAGATGTAAAGATCTCCCTGTGCGCTGCGCGGTGTGTCCTAACCGAACTTATCGGGAAGGGCACGACTTCAGTCGTGCCGATTGAGCCGTTACGCGACGCCTGGCTTTAGCCGCTGGGGTTTGCTATCCGCGTTATACTTTCTCTGTATGTCTGGGGTTCCACAGAGCAATTCGCAGAAGACTTTCTACCTCGAAACCTTCGGCTGTCAGATGAATGTCCACGACTCCGAAAAGGTTGTCGGGACGCTGGTGCAGGAAGGCTATCGCCGGGTCGAGACGGTCGAACAAGCCGACCTGGTTCTGTACAATACGTGCTCTATCCGGGACAAGGCGGAGCAGAAGGTGTTCAACCGGCTCGCCGATTACAAGAAGTACAAAGCACAAGGCAAGACTTTTGGAGTTCTCGGCTGCGTTGCCCAACAGGAAGGCGAAAAGATTTTCGAGCGCGCACCTTACGTCTCCGTGGTGTGCGGATCGGCCTCGTATCGAAACTTGCCGAACATGCTGGTACAGATTGAAGCAGGGAAGCAGCGCGTAACCGGACTCGACGACCGCGAAACGGACGAGTGCTTCGAAACCGAATTCACCGCCCGCACCAATCCGCACCGCGGGTACATCACCATCATCGAAGGCTGCGACAAATTCTGCGCCTATTGCGTCGTCCCCTACACGCGCGGCAAGGAGCGCAGCCGCACTTCGGAGTCTGTGCTGGCGGAAGCGCGCCAGATGGCCGATCTCGGCTATACGGAAATCCAACTGCTTGGCCAGAATGTGAATTCCTACAAAGATCCGGCAGGGAAGCAGACGTTCGCCGAATTGCTGGCCGAAGTCGGAGAAGTTCCCGGCATCCGGCGCGTGCGCTTCACCACATCGCATCCGCGCGATTTCGGACGCGACATTGTCGACGCGATCGACGCCGTGCCGACGCTCTGCGACCACGTCCACCTGCCCGTGCAGAGCGGATCGACGCGCGTCCTCGATGCCATGCAGCGCCTCTACACCCGCGAGCAATATCTGGAGCGCATCGCATGGATGAAAGCCGCGAAGCGCGAAATCAGCATCACAACCGATGTGATCGTGGGCTTTCCGGGAGAGACCGAAGCTGACTTCGACGAGACGCTCGGCCTGCTGGAAGAAGTCGGCTACGACGCCGTCTTCGCCTTCAAGTATTCGCCAAGGCCAAATACGCCGTCACTAAGATTGGAGGATGCGATCCCCGACGAAGAAAAAGCGCGCCGCCTGGAAGTGCTGATGGCCAAACAACGCGACATTCAAGTCGCGCGCTACAAGAAATATATAGGAACAAAGTGTGAAGTAATGGTTGAAGGTAGAAACGAACCCCGCGCCCAGTGGATCGGCCGCACCACGCACAACAAAACGCTGAACTTCACAGCTCCGCAGACCACGGCTCCCAAAGCAGGAACCTACGCCCCAGTGCTCGTCACCGCCAGTTTTCCCAACAGCCTCCTGGGTGAAATGGTGGTATAAGAGGCAAAGATCAGGAGATCCCCATGGAAGTAGAAATGACAGTCCGCGGCCTTTTGATGGATCCAGTTTCGAATATGCCGATTGTGGTGTTGAAGGATGTAGGCGGGGACACGGTGTTGCCGATCTGGGTGGGGGTTTACGAGGCGAATGCGATTGCGCTGGAGATGGAGAAAGTCAGTACGCCGCGGCCGATGACCCACGATTTGATCAAGAATGTGTTGACCGGGCTGGAGACGCAGGTGCACAAGGTGGTGGTTACGGAGCTGCGCGAGGACACGTTCTATGCGGTCATCTGGCTGGAACGTGGGGGTGAGGTGATCAGCATTGATTCACGGCCGTCGGATGCGCTGGCGTTGGCGCTACGGGTGGATTGTCCGATCTTTGTCGAGGACGTGGTGCTGAAGACTTCCAAGTTGGCGACCAGTGCGTCGGACCGGGTGACCAGCGAGGAGTTGCGGAAATATCTTGAGGGGCTGAACGACGACGATCTGGGGAAGTATAAGATGTGAGTGCAGTGGCCGGTGTTAGACCCGAGCACGCCCGGTGGCGGGCTGTTTCACGCGGAATCCAACCTGAAGCTCTAGCCTTTGGCGTGGGCCCGCTGTCGACTTTACATAATACCCGTTATCGGACATTGTATATATCACCGCGCGAGAACGCCGGGCGCAGTCGCTCCCACGAATCAGTTCCCGCTCAAAAGTGTGTACTTCAATAGGCACCAGAGGGCGCGGACGCCGTCCTTCCAGCCGATCTTCTTCCCTTCCTCGTAGGTGCGTCCCCAGTAGCTGATGCCGACTTCGTAGACTCGCAGGTGGCGTTTGGCAATCTTAACCGTGATCTCGGGTTCGAAGCCGAAACGGTCCTCCTTGATCGGAATGGACTGGAGGATCTCCCGCCGGAATACCTTGTAGCAGGTTTCCATGTCGGTCATGTTCATGTTGGTCAGAGCGTTCGAAATCAGGGTCAGGACCGAATTGCCGACGGAATGCCAGAAATAGAGGACGCGGTGTGGGCCAGAGCCAAGGAATCGGGATCCGTAGACCACGTCCGCTTTGCTCTCGATCAGAGGCACGAGCAAGGCGGGATAGTCGGAGGGATCGTACTCGAGGTCGGCGTCCTGGATGATGACGTAGTCGCCGGTGGACTCCTGGATGCCACGACGGAGGGCGGCACCCTTGCCCATGTTCTTGGACTGCAGGAGCACGCAAATCTGGGGATGGGTAGCTTGGAGCTCGCCTAGGGTCTCTCGGGAGCCATCGGTTGAGCCGTCGTCGACGCAGATCAGTTCAACTTCCAAGGGGACGGCGAGAACACGGGAAACGACCTCGCGCAGGGTCGCCTGCTCATTGTAGACGGGCATGACTACGGAGAGTTTCATGGTTTTACGTATCGACACACTAAAGGGCTCATTGGGAGGCGTCAAGGCTGGTGAAGTAGAATCCGATTGTGTCGTTTGATCCCGAACTCATCGAAGCCCAACTGGGATTGACTCAGGATATCCCCGCGAACTTGCGGGAGTTGGCACGATTCGATGATGAGCTCTACTGGGGTGAGAAAGAAAAGATCCGGACGGCAATGAAAGAGGCGCTGCAGGCGCTGGCTCAAGAGTAGACTCATCTTCCTGCCGTAACGTGGTTGGCATCTCAGGCGTCCTTACAGGACGCGGCTCGTTTGGTTTGAGCTTACCCGCCAGTAGAACTGGCGGGCTAATGTCGGAAGTCCTCCAGGACCAATGTCAAGACAGGATCCAAAAGCAAAATCCACAACAAGATTAAAAGGCAAGGTCAAAGGTGGCGGACAGGAGTGTCCGCCCCACATAGGACGATTTTGGGATGGAAGAGGGTGCCGGCTACGCGGGTCGCGATGGCGATCAGTTCCCTTTGGCCGCTGAAGACTTTGACCTGGCGGGCGCGGGAGAGTTCGGGGAGATTGACGGTGCGTCCGCTGCGGATGCGGGCGGCGGTGGGTTCGTCGGCGGTGACCGATGGAAGTTGCGGAAGCAGTTTGCGGGGATGGACGAATAATTCCTCCAGAGTCTCAGGCGTCCCCTTCGACAAGCTCAGGGCAAGCGCTCCGGGACGCCGTTCGTTCGATTCGGACCTGCCCGCCAGGAGAACTGGCGGGCTGTTGTCATGAGTCCCTCCCGGACTCGTGGCTTCGCCGCGGGCGCGGTTCCCTGCCGCCTCGGCCACTTGTTCGAGCGTGTGGGCATCATCGAGGGTGAACTCGGCCACCGAGGTTCGGCGCAAGGATTCCAGATGGGCGCCACAGCCTAGTTCCCTTCCCATCTCGTGTGCGACGGAGCGCATGTAGGTTCCGGAGGCTACGCGGGCGCGGAAACTGGCACGGTCAATCTCAACCGCCAGGATTTCGAACTCCTTGATCTCGACCTGCACCGGTTTCAGAACGACTTCCTTCTGCCGGCGGGCCAGCCTGTAGGCGGGGACGCCGTGAATTTTTTTGGCGGAGAACGGGGGCGGAGTCTGCTCGATGACCCCGCGGAAGCGTGCGGCGAGGGCCTCGACTTCTTCAGCGCGGAGGGCGACCTGTTGTGGAGCGGTCGTGGGTTCGCCTTCGGCGTCATAGGTATCGGTGGCAAAGCCGAACCTTACGGTGCCTTCGTAGGTTTTCTCTGAAGTGGTGTAGAACTGAGCCAGCCTTGTGAGGGTGCCGGTGACGAGCGGGAGGACGCCCGTGGCCATGGGATCGAGAGTTCCGAGATGACCGATAGAGCGCTGCTGAAGAATCCGGCGGGCGCGGTTGACGACATCGTGCGAGGTCAATCGCGTGGGCTTGTCGATGATGAGGACGCCATTCATGAAGAGATTTGGTAATTTAGTAATTGAGTAATTGGATAATTGGGTCGTAGGGCGATTCGGCGACTTGATCGTCTGCAGCTGGTCGTCAAGGGTGTTCAATTACGAAATTACCCAGTCACTAACTTACCAAATCTGCCATGTTTCCGATCAGAGACGACCAACCACGCTACAGCACGCCGTACGTAAACGGATTTCTGATTGCGCTCAATATCTTGATTTACTTGTTTCAGTCGTCGCTGGATCCCCATAGTTACGAGCTGTTTGCCCGCCAGTTCGGCATGGTGCCAAGCCACCTGGCGGCATTTCTGGCGGGCTCGCCGAAATATCCTTTGGGGGCGGTGGTAGTCCCCTTCTTTACCTCGATGTTTCTGCATGCGGGATGGATGCACGTGCTGGGCAACATGTGGTTCCTTTACATTTTCGGGGACAACATTGAGGACTATCTGGGGCACTTCCAATATCTGGTGTTCTATGTGCTGTGCGGGTTGTTTGCCATGGGGACGCAGGTGGCTGTGTACCCGCACTCGAATCTTCCGACGGTGGGGGCCAGTGGCGCGATTGCGGGGGTGCTGGGGGCGTATTTCATTCTGTATCCGCGAGCGCGGGTGCTGACGTGGTTCTTCGTGTTTGTTTTCTACATTCCCGCGTGGATCATGCTGGGGTACTGGTTCGTGCTGCAGTTTATGACGGGGGCGGTTACGTTGTCGGTGGCTCAGAAAGGGCGCGATGTGGGCGGAGTTGCGGTTTGGGCACACGTCGGTGGGTTTGTGGCGGGATTGGTGATGGTCAAGGTGTTTCCTGAGCGGGCGCGGAGAACGCCTTACGCTTACCGGTAAAAATTGGGGAGAAAATCCTCATTTCTCCGGTAAAGACGCGCGGGAAATAAGCACCCGCTGACCCCGGGGCTGAAGCCCGATTCACTTCAAAACGCTTTACGCGGCCCTGAAAGGGCCACTCTTCCACAAGAAAGAAAACCAAGAACAAGAACAAGATCAAAGGCGACGGACAGGAGTGTCCATCGCACATAATCGTGTCCGCCCCATCCCCTTATTTTTTCGGACGCGACTCGGGTGGCACCAGGCCGGCTAAGCGGTAGTAGACCACGAGCTGGCCGTAGTGTTCCCCGCAGTGTTCGATGAAGCCGTAAGCGAAGTCGATAACCCGGACTTGCTGGTGGCTGAAGGGGTCGACGAGCAGATCGTTCATGCCCTTGTCGCCTTTGGCCTTGATGGCAGCTGCGCCGTCGGCGAAAGATTTCTTGACGAACGCAACCAAGTCCGCCTTGGTCTTGTACTGATCCGTCTTGGGATTTTCGTCGACCGGACCCTTCTTGCCCGTAGCGGGATTAGTGAAGTAGTAGTTGGCTCCGGCGGCGTGAAGAAGTTGCTCGCGAAACGTGCGTTGCGCGGGCGTGGGCTTGAAATCGAATTTGTCTTCGGGGAAATCCTCGGCCATGGCGATGAGCTTGCGGCCGACATCGTTCCAGGAATCGAGAACGACTTGGGACGGACTGTCTGGGGGTTTCACGGCGGCGTCTTTTTTCATGGCGTCTTGAGCGCGTGCAGGAAGAGTCAGGGTTGCGGCGGCAAGGATGGCTGCGGCTACGAACGGGGCTTTCATCATGGTGAGTTCCTCCGGATCGATTAGCGGTCGCCATTGTACTTGGACTTCAGGCGGGAGGAAAGGCGAGCTTTGCGCCTCGGGTGAAATCTTCGGGAGGCCGCAAGGTGAGTAAGCGGCTTCCTTTCTTTCAGCTCGGATTCAGCTGGACGAGCGAACCTCAGCGGCTAAAGCCGGAGCCGCACCGCTGCCTTAATCGGCACGACTGAAGTCGTGCCCTTCCCGATCGCTCTTTCTCGATCATCTTTTGTGATTCCCTCTCTGATTATTCGACGTTCTAACACTACAGTGTTCCGACAGTCGGGAGGATTTGCAGGCTTTCTACGGTAGCATTGGCGGGGAGCAGGATGGCCTCGACGATGGCTTTCGCCACGATAGCGGGAGACATCATTTTGCGGCGGGGTGCTTGAGGCCAGAGCGTGCTCCAGATGTCGGTGTGGGTTGCGCCGGGCATGAGGCCGATGACGCGAATTCCCTTGGGACGGAGTTCCTCGCGCAGTGTGTTGGTGAGTCCGAGGGCGCCGTGCTTTGAGGCGTTGTAGGCGGCGGAGCCTGCGAAGACGCGGTTGGCCGCGATGGAAAGATTGTTCACGATGGTGCCCCCGCGCTTCATGATGGCCAGCGCGGCTTGGGTGACAAGAAACATTCCATCCAGGTTGGTTTCGAGCACGTCTTTCCAGACGGGAAACGGAAGTTTCTCGACCGGGAGGTTTGGGTGCGCGATGCCGGCATTGTTGATGACGATGTCGAGGCGCTTGAATTGCTTGCGCACAGAACGGAAGAGGGCATCGACGGAGTGCGGATCGCGAACGTCGCAGGGATGAGCGAGCACGTGAATCTTCGCGGAGGCTAGTTCCCTGCTGACGCGGGCTAATGCGGATTCGCCGCGGGCGGTCAGGATCAGGTTGCAGCCTTCGGCGGCTAGTGCGTGGGCGATCGCGAGTCCAATGCCGCGGGTGGCGCCGGTCACGAGGGCGACATGGTTGTCCAGTTTGCCTGAGCCAGGTGACGATCTGGGGCGGGCCGTCATGGGTGACTTACTTGCCGCAGTGCGGGCGAAAGGTACTGCCAGAGGCAGATTTCGTTGCCATCAGGATCCCGGAAGAAGGCCAGAATACCGGTACCCTTGTTCTCCGCCGGGGTAACCGGAACGCCCTGCGCGCGCAGGTCGTTCAACGCCTGTTGGATATCGTCCACACGGAGTGCGAGGCGGGCATTTCCCGTGCCTTGCCGCTTGCTCCGGTCGGCAGCCGGAACGAGTTCAAACAGGATTCCATCGACCTCAAATCGGGCGACGACATCGCGTGACACTAACTTGAACCCAAGCACGTCGGAGTAGAAGCGCATTGCCCGCTCCATCTCGGACACGTAGTAGAAGATGCAATCGAAATGATAGGAGACGCCGCGCACCTGTGCTTCCCTTGCTCCGATTCGCCGAGAAACATCTTATCGCAGGCGGCAGAAAGGCAGCGGCATGCCTCGATTTAGACGCCGTTCGGGCGCTGCCGGATCAGGGATAGGAATTCTGAGCGGGTCTCTTCCTCGTCGCGGAAGCAACCGAGCATGGAAGACGTGACGGCGGCCGAGTGCTGCTTCTCGACACCGCGCATCATCATGCAGAGGTGACGGGCTTCGATGACGACGCCGACGCCTTGCGGCTCGATTACTTTCTGGATGGTCTCGGCGATCTGGGTGGTGAGACGCTCCTGAATTTGCAGGCGTCGCGAAAACAGTTCGATGAGGCGCGGTATTTTGCTGAGTCCGATGACTCTCCCGTTGGGGATGTAGGCCACGTGCACTTTGCCGAAAAACGGCAGCATGTGGTGCTCGCAGAGGCTGAACATTTCGATGTCTTTGACGATGACCATTTCGTCATAGGTGACAGTGAAGAGCGCACCTTTGAGCAGGGCCTCGGGGTCTTCCTGGTAGCCCTTGGTCAGAAACGTCATGGCTTTGTGAACGCGTTCGGGGGTCGCGGTGAGGCCTTCGCGTTTGGGATCTTCGCCGAGGCGAACGAGCATTTCGTGGACGAGATCTTCAAAAGTGGCGCTGGTGAGGGTGGGTGCTTCGGTGGCTGGCTTCATGGGTCCTTGTGTGGTGCGATCGCTGCAATTCTCTTTCGCCCCGCTGGGGCTCGCTCTCATTTCCCGTTCCCCCCACGGCTTGCGCCGTGGGCTGTATTCTTACGCCGCTCCGCGGCTGGCCTGCAACAAAGTGTCCGACTCCCGCCGCTTACTATTTTCTTGGTTCAGCGGCGCCCACGTACTCGAAGGAGTTCATCATGGTTTCTTCGAGTCTTACTTTATCCAGATGCGCGTGGGGAAAGCCCCGCTGCAATATTTCGAAGATCTCTACCGAGAGATTTTCCGTGGTGGGCACAAGTTGGGCGAATTCTTGCAGCGTATTCAAGTTCGCCAAGTGGTAGCGGGAGAGCACTTCCCTTTCGACAAAACCGTCGAGATCGACGAGGTTGCAGATCATTCCTGTGCTTTGGTCGACTGGGCCGCTGACCGTGACTTCGAGGGCGTAGTTGTGGCCGTGTCCGTGAGGGTTATTGCACTTGCCGTAGGTGGAGAGGTTTTCTTCGGCGGACATCTCCGCGCTGTGCAGGCGGTGCGACGCGGAGAATCGATAGCGGCGAGTGAGATGGGCTTTCATGGTGAGACGTTACGGTGTCCTCCCATTTCAGACATTTTCGGCCTCGGCGACAAAGCCAGCATCGAGAGCCCGAGCCATTTCCAGGCGTCCTTCCAGGACGCAGTCCCTTCTTGATTCGCCCACCCGCCAGTAGAACTGGCGGGCTATTGTCGGAGGTCCCTCCGGGACCAGTTCGAGCGCGATCTTCACAAGCAGGTTCTGGAAACAGCACTTTACTCCTCGAAACGGCGGTTCACTCGTCACTATGCTTCTCCGTAGAAATCGACGAACAGGTCCGGGGTTTCGTAGACGCGGACGCGGTGCAGGCGGGCCTTTTGGAGTTTGGTCTCGAGCCGCTGCCAGATCGCGATCGCGAGATTTTCTGTCGTCGGAATTTGAGTGAAGAATTCCGGGACTTCTTTGTTGAGGAAACGGTGGTCCATGGCGTCGAGGACCTCGTGGTGCATGACTTCCTTGAGTTGCTTGAGATCGACGACAAAGCCGGAGCGCGGATCGACTTCGCCTTTCACGGTGACTTCGAGAGTGTAGTTGTGTCCGTGGCCGTTGGGGTTGTTGCACTTGCCGAAGATACGGCGGTTCTCTTCCGGAGTGAAGTCGGGATTGTGGTAGTAGTGCGAGGCGGAGAATTCGGCTTTGCGGGTTAGATAGACCATAGGAAACAGTTGTTAGTGTCCAGTTGCCAGTACAGCAGGTTTGTCCGAACCGGATTCATTCGAACCAGGTTTGTCTGAGTAAGTGCGGCCCTTCCAGGGGACGCTGCCGTTCGCGTGCGCTCTCTTCGAGCGCAGCAACAGATAGGCGAACATGGGCATGCCGAATGTGGCGGCCAGAATTTCTCTGTCCCACGTAAAGTTGGCCCGCTTGAGCCGTGTCGCGAGATACAGAAAGCTGAGGACGTATATCGCGCTCCACCACCAGTGACCCGCGTGCGCCAAAGGCAAGGCCACCCACGGGATTACCCAGAGAGCTAGCGATTTCGCGGCGAGCCGGCCCGGATTGGGAAACAACAGCGCGAGGTTCTTGGTCCAGCCGTCGCGAAGTTGGCGGTAGTTGCGGTACATGCGGGTGCGGACGGCGTCGGGGGCGTAGCGGAAGCGAATCTTCCTGCCTGAGCGTTTTACGGCGCGGGCGAGGGCAACGTCTTCGAGGATGTCTCCGGCAATGGCCGCATGCCCGCTGACTGCTTCATAGCTTTCGCGGCGGACGAGGATGAACTGGCCGTTCGCGGCTGCGATGGGAGAAGATGGATCGCTTACTTTCGCCGGAGGGTATTGCCGCGCCAATTCTGCGAAGACCACAGGCAGAGTCGCCATCTCCCAGAAAGTGACCACAATTTGTTCCGGAGAGTACGAGAGCAAATCAGCGTTATTCTCCTGGGCTTCGGCCAACGCCCGGGCCAGGGATCCAGGAATGTGGACCGTGTCGGCGTCGGTGAACAGGAGCCATGCGCCGCGGGCCTGGCGAGCGCCGGTGGTCACGGCATTGTTCTTACCCGTCCAGCCGGGGGGCAGCGGGCCGGCCTCGATGACGCGTACTCCAGGAAATGATTGCGCGATTTCACAAGTGCGGTCGGTGGAGTGGTCGTCGACGACGGTGATTTCGAAAGCGATGCCAGATTGCGAAACCAGCGACTGGAGACAATCGGCGAGGCAGGCCTCCTCGTTGCGCGCGGGAACGATCACCGACACGGTGGGGAGCTGCGGGACTGTTTCCGTCGCGGGCATATGTCGAATCTATTATTATAGACGTGTGCGCCGTACAGCCCAGTTCCCATCTGCTTTGATCGCCTTCCTTCTGTTGTTTGCGCTTTCGGCTTGCTATAGCGGGTCGCGGCCGCCACGGATCGGGTCGACTGCTCCGGATTTCACCGTGCAGGATGCCCAGAACAAGATCACGCTGAGCCAGTATCGGGGGCAAGTGGTTGTGCTGAATTTTTGGGCGACGTGGTGTGCGCCGTGCGTCGAGGAAGTTCCCTCGCTGGTGGAGATGCAGCGGCGCATGAAGGCGAAGGGCGTGACCGTGCTGGCCGTGAGCGTGGACGTGGACGAAAACGCCTACCGGCAGTTCGTGAAGGATCACAACGTGAACCTAGTCACCGTGCGGGATCCGAGCGGAAAGAGCAATGGCCTCTACGGGACGTTCAAGTTTCCGGAGACGTACATCATTGACCGCAACGGGGTGATGCGGCGCAAGTTCATTGGGGCGGTGGACTGGACGGAGCCGGAGATTACGGATTTTTTGAGCAAGCTGTGAATCTCACCAGTACGCAACAGCGCGTCGCTCTTTCGCCCCGCTGGGGCTGCTTATCCTCCGTTTGCAACCCATGGCTTAATGAACCGAGTAAACTGCGTCTCCCTCAGGGGCTAAAGCCCGCGTTTTCTTTGGGCCTAAGCGGCACGGCTGAAGCCGTGCCCTTCCCAAGAATAGCTACGAGATGGCTCCTGGTTTGCGCGTTTGAGATAGCTTCAGTTGCGCGCAAGGTTCGGATAGTCGGCGCGAATGCCCAGAATTATTCTGTCTTCGAAACCCCGACACAAATCGAATTGAAGACAGGCACCTCGGACAAACTCTATGCACGCTCTCGACAATGTTATCTGGCAGGCGCTCACCACGCGGCAGGCGCAGTTTGCGGAGTGCTTCGACCGGGCTCGGCGGTTTGTTCGCGAGGTCTCTTCGCTGACAGCATTCGAGGAACCGAACCCGCAAGGCTACGAGGCTCTGGCCGGGCTAGTGGGCGTTGGTGGTACGGCGGCGCTATTTCTCGACAGCGATTACGAACCACGACCGGGATGGGAACTGGTGGCGGCGGCTCCGCTGCTGCAGATGGTCTGCCAAAACGGGAGCGGGCGGCAGGTCCGATCAGATTCTGCTCCTGAGATCATCCGGCTCGGTGCGCAGGAATCGCCCGAAATGGTGGAATTGGCTACCTTGACGAAGCCCGGGCCGTTCGGGCTGCGCACCCATGAACTTGGTACGTATCTGGGCATTCGTTGGAAGGGAAAGTTAGTCGCGATGCCGGGCGAGCGTCTCAAGGTGCCGGGGTACACGGAGGTCAGCGCCGTCTGCACGCATCCAGAACACGCCGGGAAGGGGTATGCCCGGGTGTTGATGACGGAGGTTATGGGCGGAATCCGCGATCGTGGGGAGATTCCATTCCTTCACGTGAGGCGCGACAATGCGCGGGCAGTGGAGTTGTACGGACGATTGGGATTCCGGACGCGAAGCGAGCCGCACTTGGAAGTGCTGCGGAAGACTTAGTTGTATCTAGGGCGCTACTCGGCGGCGCGGCGACAGTCGTTCGCGCGAACGTTGGGGTCTCAGTACAGGTGAAAGTCGACTTCGACGGCGATTTCGACCCGCACTGGGTGACCGTCTTTCATGGCGGGTTCGAACTTCCACATCTTCACGGCCTCGATGGCCTTTTCGTCAAGCCCCATGCCAAGGCTGCTAAGCACGCGGATGTTGCTGGGGCGGCCATCGGTCCCGACGATCAGACCGAGGGTGCAGACGCCCTGGTATTTCGCTTTGCGAGCCTCTTCAGAAAATTCCGGTTCCGGCGCATAAATCTGGCGCGGCGGGGAAACGCCGCCGCCGACGTGGAAGATGCCTCCACCGGTACCACCGCCTTCGCCCGGGCCGAAGCCTGGGCCCTTGCCGGATCCGACGCCGCCGCCGCTGCCGGAACCAATGCCGCCGCCTGAGCCGGTGCCATTTGACGGCAGTATGGCGTGCGCCATGGGATCGCCCAGGTTCGGCATGTTATTCGAAGCCAGTTGCACTTGAGGAGGGATCACTATGGTGGGCTCGACCGCCAGTTTGGGATGCTCATTGCGCACAACCACGACGGGAGGAGTGATCTGCTGCATGGAGAATTTGGGTAGTTTGCCGCGCGTGGCAGCCAGTACGTCGCGATCGCCGCCGCCACCACCACCGCCGACTTGCGTCTTCGAGGGCTTCAGGGCCGGGAGATCCCGGGGTCGACCAGAGTGACGGTTACCTTCTGTGCTGGAGCTGCGTTCACAACATGACGTCCAATCAGCGTTCCGGCGACGATAATCCCCGCGATCAGAATATGAACTCCCGTGGAACCCAGCACGCCGTCCTTTTTGTAGTCGTAGAATCCCCAGATGTCTTTGACCGGTTCGGGTTTGGATTCGAGCTTGAGCGGTGGGAGCTTCTTGGGGAAGAAAAATTCGTCCAGTTGCCGGAAGAGTGACTTCCAGAGGGGCTCTTCGAAACTATCTCCAGCCAAAAGCAGGTGCAACTCTGGCTCTTTGGGGGCAATCGGATTGATTTGTTCGGATCCCATATTTCCGGTCTGGATGTACTCGCTAGCTTTATGTAAACCCTAGGGTAACTTCCCAGGGAAATTGCGGGTGATGCCCTCTTTAACACAGATGAGGGACACACTCGCTAAGTTGCTTCAATTTGCGCCCGATTTTCGTCAATGAGGTACCCGATCGGCCACCCCACGAACACAAACGGGCCAGGATGCTGCCTGCTTAGTGAAATTGTACCTCTAGTCGACTCATTTCGACAGTGCATTTCGTTGGGCATTGCAACTGTCGGAGAGACATGTCCTTTTCGCACGTGGGATTAACGTCTCGCGATGCGGTCGGTTGTCCGACCCGCGTCCTTGCCCGCCGAAGCGAGGGCGAGACGCCCTCGCGACAGCCGGCAAGATGCCGGCGCTACTACTCTCCGCGCCGCTGCATGGACGTTCCCCGCGGCGCTCCCTATAATGAAAAGATTGAATCATTTGGGAGACGCGAACCGGAGTGGCCTTCGAACTCAAAAAGACCATCAATCTGCCTCAGACTGCCTTCCCCATGAAGGCCAACCTGCCCCAGAACGAGCCAAGAATGCTGGAACGATGGGAGCAGACGGGCATTTACGAGCGTATCCGCGAGGCCCGGAAGGGCGCTCCCCGCTACATTTTGCACGACGGGCCTCCGTACACCAGCGGGCCGATCCACATGGGGACGGCGCTGAACAAGTGCCTGAAGGATTTCATCGTTAAGTCGAAGACCATGGCGGGGTTTGATGCGCCCTACGTGCCGGGATGGGATTGCCACGGATTGCCGATCGAGATCAAGGTCGACAAGGAACTGGGCGGCAAGAAGTTGCAGATGCGGCCCACCGATGTGCGCGCCGCATGCCGCCAGTATGCCGAGAAATATCTCGACCTGCAGCGGACGCAGTTTAAACGCATCGGCATATTCGGTCGCTTTGACCGGCCCTATGCCACGATGACTCCGCAGTATGAGTCGGTGGTGCTGCAGACTTTTTTCTCTTTTTACGAGAATGACTTCGTTTACAAGGGGCTGCGCGCCGTTTACTGGTGTATGCATGACGAGACCGCGCTGGCGGAGGCTGAAATCGAATATGAAGACCACACCAGCAGCACGGTGTGGGTGAAGTACGGATTGCTGGACGATCCGGCCTCGATCAATGCCGCTTTGGCAGGCAAGAAAATCTCGACCATCATCTGGACCACGACTCCGTGGACGCTGCCGGCATCGATGGCGGTAGCGTTTCATCCGTATGAAGAGTACGTTGCGCTGGAATCAGGCGGCGAAGTGTACCTGGTCGCGTCGAAGCTGGCGGCTGACGCGGCGGCGAAGTGCAATCTGGCAGATCCGCGGCCGCTTGCGCACCTCCCTGGCCGGAAGCTGGAGCGGCTGAACTTCCAGCATCCGTTCCTGGAGCGCAAGATTCTTGGGGTGCTGGCCGACTACGTCACCATGGACACGGGAACCGGCGTGGTTCACACGGCACCGTCGCACGGCGCCGAGGACTTCATCACCGGCATGAAATACGGTCTCGATGCCACCAGCAACGTCGACGAAAAAGGCATCCTGCGAAATGGGCTGCCGGAATACACGGGCAAGCGCGTTTGGGACGCGAACCAGCCCATCATCGACCTGGTGAAGACTCGCGGCGCGCTGCTGCACACGGAAAAAACCGAGCACTCCTATCCGCACTGTTGGCGCTGCCACAATCCTGTGATCTTCCGCGCTACGGAGCAGTGGTTCATTTCGATGGAAACGCCGATGCCGGGCGGAGCCGGAAAGAACGACACATTGCGCTCGCGCACTCTGCAAGAGATCAAGAAGGTAAAGTGGGACCCAGCATGGGGCGAAGAGCGGCTGTCGAACATGATTCAGACGCGGCCGGACTGGTGCATCTCGCGGCAGCGCGTTTGGGGAGTACCCATTGCTGTCTTCTTGTGCGAGAAGTGCGGCAAGCCGCTGAACGACGCTGCGATCAATCGCAAGGTCGTGGAGCTGTTCGCGCGAGCCGGAGCCGACGCATGGTTCACGCCCGAGTCGGACACGATTCTCCCTGCGGGTACAAAATGTCCGCACTGCGGCGGCACGAAGTTTGAGAAAGAGACCGACATCTTCGACGTGTGGCTGGAATCAGGTGCAAGTTATCTGGCGCTGGTCGCGGACGAACCGGACTATGCCTGGCCGTCTGATTTGTATCTCGAGGGAGGCGATCAGTACCGCGGATGGTTCCAGTCTTCCCTGCTCTGCGCGATGGGCACGCATGCGACGCCGCCATATCGCGGAGTTGTGACCCCCGGTTGGACTCTCGACGAAAAAGGCCAGGCAATGTCGAAGTCGCGCGGGAACGATGTGGACCCGGTCGACATCGCCAGCCGGCTGGGCGGAGAAGTCGTGCGCTTGTGGGTGGCGTCGGTCGATTTTCGCGAGGACGTGGTGGGCTCGGAGCGGTTGATGCAGACCTCCGCGGAAAACTACCGGAAGATCCGCAACACGTTTCGCTACATTTTAGGCAATCTTGACAGTTTCGATCCGCAGACCGATGCGGTTCCGTTCGAGGAGATGGAGTCGCTCGACCAGCATATGCTGCGTCAGACCTCCTCCCTTGCAGCCGACGTAAAGAGTTGGTACGACGATTTTGCGTTCCACAAGATCTACCAGCGGGTCAATAATTTTTGCATTGTGGATCTCAGCGCTTTCTACTTCGACGTTCTCAAAGATCGCCTCTACACGTTCGCGCGCAAGTCTCGGGCGCGCCGGTCCGCCCAGACGGCGATATGGCACATCGGCGAGGCGCTGGTCCGTCTATTGGCGCCAATCATGAGCTTTACCTGTGAGGAAGTGTGGCAGTATATGCCGAAGGTCGAAGAGCGCGCAGAGAGCGTGCATATAGCCCATTTCCCGACCGGCAGCGAGATTCTCGGCGACCCAACAGGACTCATCAAGCCGCTTGATTTTCCTCAGCAAACTGACTGGACAACTCTTCGCTCCGTCCGCGACGAAGTACTGAAGGTGCTGGAGGGAGCGCGGAACAACAAGCTGATCGGTACCGGGCTTGAGGCCCAGGTCGCGATCACCGCGTCCGAGCCGGTATATTCTCTGCTGCATCGTTACGCTAGCCAGCTCCGCTACGTGTTCATCGTTTCAGCGGTCTCGCTCGCTCAGGGTCCGGGCAATGGTACTGGCGGCGTGCACATCGAAGTGAAGAAGGCGGACGGGGCCAAGTGCGACCGCTGCTGGAACTACTCCACGCACGTTGGAGAAGATAAGACTTATCCCACACTGTGCGAGCGCTGCAGCGCGGTGCTAGAAGAACTGGAAGCGCAACGCTAATTGATGACCACCACTTCGGCGCGCACTATACATTTCTTGTTGGCGTTGTTGATCGTCCTGCTCGACCGGTGGACGAAGCGACTGGTGGCCGCTCACATCGCGATGTATACCCACATCCAGATCATTCCAGGATTTTTCCGGATCACGCATACGGAAAATACGGGCGCGGCGTTCAGCCTGTTTGCGGACTCGCCGTCGCATTGGAAGACGGTGCTTCTGATCGGGTTCTCTTTCATCGCGATGGTGATTGTCTCGGTGCTGCTATGGAAGCAGTCCCACGCGCTGACGATGACGGGGATAGCGCTGGCGTTCATTCTGGGAGGAGCGGTGGGAAATCTTTGGGACCGCGTGGCCAGCGGGCGGGTGGTGGACTTCCTGCTGTTTTACGTCAAGCAGTATCAGTGGCCGGTTTTCAATCTGGCGGATAGCGCGATTGTCGTGGGAGCGGCATTGTTAGTGATCGAGATTTTGTTTCACAAGGCTCCGGACGAAACGGTCGGGGGGTGAGAGTTCTGGATATAAAGAAATTTTGTTCAGTCTGCGCCATTTTGTTCGTCATTACCGCGGCCGCCGCGCAGAATATAACTTCCAACACACGCCCCCGCGCCCCGGACTTGGGGCTGAAGGTCGGCATCCTGCCGACCGGTCCGCTCGATGCGATCACCGACGTGGCTGGCGTTGCGGTCGGGCACACCACCATCATCCGCGGCGATAACGTGCGCACGGGCGTGACCGCCATCGTTCCGCACCCCGGCAATCTCTATCGTGAGAAAGTACCCGGCGCGGTTTTCGTGGGAAATGGGTTCGGCAAGCTCGCCGGGTCCACGCAAGTGGACGAAATGGGCGAGATCGAAACGCCGATCCTGCTCACATCTACGACAAGCGTGCCGCGCGTGGCGGATGCGCTGATCAGCTATATGCTGGCTTTGCCGGGTAACGAGGATGTGCGGTCGATTAATCCGATCGTCGGCGAAACCAATGACGGATATCTGAACGACATTCGCGGTCGCCACATCACGCCCGACGACGTGTTCGCCGCCATCAAGAACGCAAAGGGCGGCCCAGTCGAGGAGGGCTCGGTCGGCGCGGGCACTGGAACGATAGCGTTTGGCTTCAAAGGAGGCATCGGAACCGCGTCACGGCGCCTGCCTCCGAAGCTTGGTGGGTACACGGTGGGTGTTCTGGTGCAGACAAATTTTGGCGGCGTGCTCACGATTGCGGGTGCTCCCCTTGGGCAGGAACTCGGACAATACTATTTGCGTGAGGAGTTGCAACAGGAAAGCGGCGTCAAAGATCGGGGGAGCGGGTCGGTGATGATCGTGATCGCAACGGACGCGCCCACGGACCCACGCAACCTGAAACGGCTGACGGCGAGAGCGTGGCTCGGCGTGGCTCGTACGGGGAGTTCGGCATCGAACGGCAGCGGGGACTATGCGATCGCGTTCTCCACGGCGCCGCAGGTACGCATACGCACTGAGGATAAGGCGCTGTCCCGGCACATCGAAGTACTGACGAACGACGCCATGTCTCCCCTGTTTCAGGCGGTCATAGAAGCAACAGAAGAGGCCGTGTACAACTCCCTGTTTCGAGCAACGACTGTTACGGGAAACGGACACACGGTCGAGGCCCTGCCGATTGCGAAAACGACTGAAATATTAACAAAATACGGGGCCATCAAGTAGCGGATTCAGCCTAAATTCCGCTTGCCGCCAGGCCGGAATCTGGTTCGATAGGGCTTCCTTTAGAGGGCGCTATTTTTTGTTTGCAGTAAACCTGTCTAGCGAAGGTCCAACTGGCCCGCTCCTACGTGGGCATAGACGCGGTACCTGCCGGGACCGCTTTGATCAAAGGAACGGAACAGTCCTCCTTTCGAGATGTTAAAGGCAGAAGCGTTCAGTTGCCCGCTGTTGACGGATGCATCCACGCGGGCATAGTCCTCGGGCTTTCCCACGTCCATGGTGAGCTGGCCAAAGTGCAGTACTACGTCTTTGTCACCAGTGATGTCCCGCACGTTGAGCTCTCCGGCGAACATGCGAACGTAAAGGGCGGAAGATTTCGGCACTTCAATGGTCGCTCGGAAGTTATTGCGCGGGCAATTGGTAATCTGGAGGTCGGCCCGGTCTCCGGATATTTGAATCCGGACTTTCACATCGTCGCGCTCCGGGTGGTAGGATACGCGCAACCTGGGTTAATCCGTGCCGACGAGTTCGATTCCGCTGGAGCAAAGATCCATTCGAACCCGACCGCCGGAGGCGAACTTCGCCTCGACGGGACTCTTTCCAACCTCTTCGATCCTGGCGTTCTGGGCAATCATCGCGGTGTTGAGGCTCAGCAGAACGAACAAAATGGTTCTCATAGACACACCCCCAGTTCTGCCTGGAGATACGCAAAGACCGCTGCACTGGTTCCGCAGAATCGTGGCGCGAAGCTATATTGGCATTCGTAGCATCTCCGGAATGCACCCAAGGCAAGGGTGTATTTATGGGGCGCCGTAGAGCTGCTTGTAGACGTTGGCATTGCGCATGATGGCCATCACGTACTCGCGCGTTTCGGTGAACGGGATGGATTCGACGAACTCGGGTGAGTCGCGGTAGGGACCCTGGCCCATCCATTCCTCGACGCGGTCGGAACCCGCGTTGTAAGCGGCGAGGGCGTGCTCGAACGATCCGCCGAACTTGTCGACCATACCGCGGAAGTAGCGTGTACCCAGTTGCAGATTAACCGCCGGGGTGAATAGCTGGGCTGGAGTGTAGTGCCTCAGCGATGCCTGGCGGGCGACAACCTTGCCGGTCTTCGGCAGCAACTGCATGAGGCCTACGGCATTCGCGCGGGACACCGCGAGCGGATTGAACTCCGATTCCTGCCGGATCAGCGACGCCACCAGATACGGATCGAGCCCGTTGGCCAAAGAAAATCTTTTCAGGTCGGACCAGTAGGGGCGCGGAAACAACGCCTCCCAGTAAATGCGCGGCAAGGTTGGAATGTCGACCGCAAAATAGCTGGGGACGGAATGCTTCATCACTTCGATGGCGCGATCATAGTGGCCGGTATCGATGTAGAGTTGAGCCGTCTCAGACGGGCCCCAGTTCCCACCGTCGGCGGTGGCGGCAGCCTGCAATTCGTTTACGGCAAAATCAATCAGGCCTCCGTTGCCCAGCAACTCCGCCTTCTGGAGGTGGAGATCGTCGGCGGGCGGTTCGGATAACGTCACTTTGTCGCCATGCTGAAGCGGCGGAATGTGATCGAGCAGCGCATACTGCCCCGGCGAATCGGCGATTTCGGGAAGTTTCTGCAAGCGCTGCCGCCCTAGTTCGGCGTAGTAATAGTTCCTGTAGCGGTCCGATAATTTCTGGTAATAGGCGCGGGCCATGCCGGGCTGGTTGTCTTCTTCAGCCAGTCGCGCCCGCCAATAGAGGGCCGCGGAGGTCTCGTTGCCAGCGGGATACATCCCGATCTGTTCGTCGAATTCTTTCTTGGCTTCCTCATTTCGCCCCAGGCGCAGGGTGAGCCAGGCCGCTTTCCAGTGCGCATAGGAGGCGCGCGATCCGGCGGGGAAACGCTGCTGTAATTCGCGAAAGGCGTCGAGCGCCTGGTCGTACTCGTGGTGTACGAGATGCAGATTCGCCGTCGAAAGCAACGCCTGCTCGAACCAGGAACTGGTGGGCGCGGTTTGCCGGAGTTCTTCTACGGTGCGATAAAAAGTGCCGTTGTCGTCGGAGGCCCAAGCGACTTCTCCGAGAATGTAGAGGCGCTGCGCATTTTGGTCGGCGGTCGCGCCCGCGAGTGTGGTCAATTCTGACTTAGCTTCGCGGTTTCGCCCGCCGCGGTGGAGCGCATCCGCCAGCGCGAGTTCGGCCGCCGGACGGCTTTCGGGACTGGCATGGAGCGCGAGTTCGCGGTATTCGTCCACCGCGTCGTTGTAGCGCTTGGCTTTCATCAGCAGATCGGCACGGGTCTTGCGCTGCGCTGGCGCTGGCGGTGCCGACGGAAGTCTTTTCAACTCGGCAAAGGAGGCATCTGCTTCCGCCGCGGTTGGCATGTTGTAATAAACATTCGCAAGGGCCTCGGCTGCTTTTGCGGTTTGTCCCAGAGTTGCATAAGCTCGCCCCAAGGCGAACTCGATGTCGGATCGGGCCGGCACACGGTCCTTCTCCAATAGTTCAGCGGCTTCGGAGGCGCGGCCCTCGGCCAGCAGCGCGGTGGCGTAGCTCAGGTGCGCATCGCGAATCAGCAGCGAGTCCGGATATGTTGTGCTGAAGTTGGCCAGAGCGGCGAGGCCTTCGGCCTGATGACCGGTTTGCAGGTAGCAGGTTCCCAAATAATAGGCGACGTAGTCTCCCAAGTCCCCGGCTAGCGGCTTGGCGCGATTCAATGGAACGATGGCCTTCCCATAATCGTGGTCGAGGACGTGCGCGTATCCGAGGACGAGCCACGCCAGAGCTCCGGCATCTTCCTTGGAGTGGGCGCGCGCGTAGGCTTCGACTCCCGCATAGCCAGCGGGAGTGCGGTCCTGAATCAATTGCTGCGCCATCGGGCGCAAAGTAGTCGAGGAGACAAAAGCCTGGCGGATGCGGCGCACGCGGGGGGACATTGGCCGCCTTCGTCTCTTCGCGGCGGCGGCACGAGTAGCTGATTTTCTGGTGGAAGGCTTGCTGGCCGCGGTCTTGCCCTTCCTCGCAGCCGTCGAGGAAGATTTTGTTTCCGCGGAGTTGGGCGTCGAGGGCTGCGTGGCAGGAGACGGGGCCTGGCCATCGGACGCTGGCGTCGCAGACTTTTTGTCGGAAGTATCGGAAGCCGCGGGAGGTGAAGACTGTTGGGGAAGCGCAACAGACCGCGTATTGCTCAGGAGCCCGCACAGCGCGCCCAGCGCGAGCACACACCACCACTTGGGACCCAATCGAACCACCTTAATAATCTTCGCGCGGAAACGCGAGCACCAGAACCTGATCGTGAGATGCGAGAACTGCCTTAAGAAATCTAAGTAATGCAGAGCGACCCTCAGGGGCTAAAGCCCGCGCGTTCTGGCAGCCCTGAGCGGCACGGCTGAAGCCGTGCCCTTCCCAAACCAACGTGAAGTCGCTCCCTGCGAAACCAACGCGTGAACCAGTTGCCCTTCCCAAGGCCATTCCTGAAACCAGACGCCCTCTGCAGGGCTAATTCGTGAAACCACTTTATTTCCGGAAGTTCGCGCCCATGACCGAATAGTCATCTTCGGCCAGGCTGCGCACGACTTCTTTCTGAAAGTAGTCGCCACTGGCCGCCGCGGTATTGCCGTAGCGCTTTTGAAACGTGGAGCGGCTTTTTTCAATATCTTCTTTGAGGCGATCGTAAAGGTCGCGGTTGCGGCGGCCCTCCGCCACCTTCGCCTGGTTGTACAGCTTGATTTCATCGACCAGCAGGCGCGCAAAGCGCTGGGCTTTGCGGTGGGTGTCGGCGTCGTCGGGGGACATGCCGGCAAACGGATCCGCGGCTGTCGCCGGAGCGGATGCTGCACTGGCGGAGGCGGCATGAGCGGAGACTTCGACAACCTCCGCTGCCGGTTCCGGTTCGGGTATCGGTTTGGGCGCCGTATGTTTGGGAGTGTGCGCCGCGAAGGGATCCGAAAAAGAACTGACCGTTTGCACCGGCGCCGGGGCTGGAGGCCGTTCCATGCTGGCGGGGGCATCGCCGAAATCCCGCTGCGCCTGCTTGCGCAGCGACACCACTTCCAGCCATGCGCTCGTCGCCAGCACCAGCACTTCGAGCGAGGGCCCGTCCAGCACGCCCTCCGCGCCGCCATCGGCGTAGAGCAACGCTGCGACCTTATCTTTGAGAACCAGCGGCAGCACCAGAATCTGCTCGTTCGCGGGTCCGCCAAACTGCTCCACGAAGCGCCGATCCATCTCGGCAATGTTTGCCGGAACTGCAGTCCGGTTGTGAAAGGCGTGAGCGGCGGGTCCGGCGGTCATGTCGAGCGAAAAATCCTTAACGGCATCCTCCTCGCCGAAGCCGCGGCCTTGCCATCCGTTGGCCGCTCCTGCCTTCACGACGAAGAGCGCGACGCGCGATCCGTACAAGCTGCCGGCATCGAGCAACGCGCGCAGGATTTCTTTTTGCGTGGTTCCGGCGTGAATGCTGGCGACAGCCTGAACCAGATTGCCGTGACTCGGGCTACCTCCGGCCGGTTCCATGCTTCTTGCCGGGGCGGCCGCAGGCAATTCCGCTATAACGTGAGCGACCAACGCTGCCTGCAACGTTGGGAGTTGGCGGTCGAGAACCTGCGCCACCGCACGCTCGACGATTTGTTGAAGATCCTTACTTTCCGCCATGCTCGGAGAACCATTCCAACAACCGAGTCGTTTCTGCGACGATGCCCGCACGAAAGGACACTGTCCTAACCGCTGATTATACGGTACTTGTGCTATGACATAAGGGTACTTCAGTACCTGCTCGTCCGGGTTACGCCCGGCTCCTTGAACTCTATCGCAAAGTTTTGTTGCCGCCTACCGGAAAGCCGTTGGGCAAAGAGCCGGGTTACCAAGTAGAATAACAGTTTCGATTTCGTGCTTTGCGCCACGTTCCACGTGACGCAGATTTTTTCGGGCACCGAAAATACTGCATCGCCAAGCGAATGGGAGCCATCCAAAACAAAGTAGCCGGACCAGTTAGCGAAGAGTTGACGCTCGTACAGGCGGCCAAGCGGGGCGACGACTCGGCGTTCGAAGAATTGGTTCGCCGTTACGACCGCAACGTCTTTCGGATCGCGCAACACATCACGCAAAACCGCGAAGACGCGGAAGACGTGGTGCAGGAAGCGTTCCTGAAGGCGTATGGGAATCTGGCGCAGTTCCAGGAGCAGTCGAAGTTTTATACTTGGCTGGTCCGGATCGCGGTGAACGAAGCGCTGATGAAGTTGCGCCGGCGCAAGCCGGAGCGCACTGTATCGCTCGACGAAGACATCAAGACGGAAGATGACTCCCTTCCCCGTGAGATCGCGGACTGGAGCCCAAATCCGGAACAGCAGTACACGCAAGCCGAGTTGCGCGAGATTTTAAGCAAGACCATCCAGGGGCTGCCTCCAGGCTTCCGGACGGTGTTCGTGCTGAGGGACGTGGAAGGTCTTTCAACCGAAGAAACCGCGGCCGCGCTGGAGTTAAGCGTACCGGCGGTGAAGTCAAGACTGCTGCGGGCTCGCCTGCAACTTCGCGAGCGGTTGGGAAGATACTTCCAGAGACGAGAAAGTGGCGATGCCAAGAGTACAGAGATTAAAAAGGGCGATGTCACGAGCGGAGATGGCAACCAGTGAAATGCGCTGAATTCCTGACTGAGCTGACCAATTATCTGGACGGCGTTCTCGACGAGAAGACGAAAGTCGAGTTAGAAAACCATCTTTCGTGGTGCCACAACTGCTACGTGGTCTGCGACACGACCAAGAAGACCATCGAGATTTACCGCGATTCCCAACTCTACGAACTGCCCGAAGACCTGCGCAGCCGCTTGCGATCGGCCATCATGACGAAGTGCCAGCAACAGAAGAAGCGCGGCCCCCAGAGCGTGTGAAACGTTTTTCCTCCTCTTGTAACTATATCTAGTGCAAAGATTTCAGGCGTTTTCCCGCCTTGGGACGTTTTGCATACAAAACCCGAAACCGTTTTGTCGATTCCTGAATCTAAGTATTTAGTGACCGCCCGCACAGACCATCGTAAAGCGGGCAGCTAGACTTGAATTTCCAGGGGCTCGAGCCAACCAGCTCGAATGTGGAAGGTGGAATTATGATCGCTAAGTTGGTGGATGCGTTTTTCGGTTGCAGGCACTCCCGCTATAGCTTTCCAGTAACCATTCGCGGAGCAGCGCGCCGTCCTAAGGCGGCGGCACTAACCGGAACATACGTTGCTTGTCTGGATTGCGGCAGAGAGTTTCCGTATGACTGGCAGGAGATGAAAGTCATCACCTCTCCCAAGCGTCATCGGGAGCACTTGGCCGAATTGGCCAAGCACGCCGCGTAAGGCGAAGCGCTATCGCTCTGCGATAACGCTGTACCCGGGAAACGCGGCACGACACCTAGCGCCAAGGGTGATTACTTCCCTTCCACCGGAGCCGCAGGCAAACCGCCTGCGGCTCATCGCTTTTCTGCCTTCTTCGGTCTCATGCTTACCGGCGTGATGTGAAAGCACGCGCCCAAAAAACTGCCCCGCCGTGAGGCGGGGCAGTTCCCTTCAAGTTACCCGATTGAAAGTTTCAGCGCACCGGATAGTCTGCCGGGATCGGCACCGGAACTCGCTTGTCGATGGGCACGAACTCGCGCTCTGCGTGTCCGGTGTAGACTTGGCGCGGACGCGCGATCTTCTGCTCGGGATCGGTGATGAGCTCCTGCCACTGCGCCAGCCATCCGGCAGTGCGTGGAATCGCGAAGAGCACAGTGAACATTTCGGGCCGGAATCCCATCGCCTGGTACATGATCCCGGAATAGAAGTCGACGTTGGGATACAGTTTGCGCTGCACGAAGTAATCGTCTTCCAAGGCGATGCGCTCCAGCTCCAGCGCGATGTCGAGCTTCGAACTGCGTCCGGTAACCTGGAAGACCTGCTCGGCGCTCCAGCGGATGATTTTCGCCCGCGGATCGTAATTCTTGTAGATGCGATGCCCGAAGCCCATCAGCTTCAGATGGCCTTCCTTAACGTGCTTGATATAAGCGGGGACGTTATCCTTGGAGCCGATCTCATCGAGCATCTTCAGGACTTCTTCGTTGGCGCCGCCGTGCAGAGGTCCGGCCAGCGCCGAAGCAGCGGAGGCGACCGCCAAATATGGGTCCGTCTCCGAGCTGCCCACCGCGCGCATGGCATTCGCGCTGCAGTTCTGCTCGTGGTCGGCGTGCAGAATAAACAGAATGTCGAGCGCGCGGGCAATCGCGGGATTGGCCACATACTTGGGCTCGACCATTTTCCACAACATATTCATGAAGTTCTCGGTATAGCTGAGGTCGTTATCGGGATAGACGTAGGGAAAGCCTACGTTGTGCCGGTACGACATGGCCGCGATGGAAGGTACCTTGCCGATGAGACGAACGATCTGATGCATACGGTCCGTCGGACTGTGCACCAACTTGGCATCCGGATACACGCTGGACAAGGCTGCAATGGTGCTCACGAACATGGACATGGGGTGCGCCGAATAACGGAAGCCTTCCATGAACTTCTTCGTGGTCTCGTGCAGCATGGTGTGGTGCGTGATGTCATTGACCCAGCTCTTCAGTTCTTTCTCGGTGGGCAGTTCGCCGAAGAGCAAAAGGTAGGCCACTTCCAGAAACGTGCAGCGTTCGGCGAGCACTTCAATGGGATATCCGCGATAGCGCAGAATTCCCTTGTCGCCGTCAATGTAGGTAATGTTGCTCTTGCACGAGGCCGTGTTCATGAACGCCGGGTCGTAGGTCATCAGCCCGAAGTCGTCCGAGCCGGTCTTGATCTGCCGCAAATCCATGGCCCGGATGGTGCCGTTGTCGACGGGGATAGTGTAGGACTTGTTAGTGCGATTATCGGTGATGGTGAGGGTGTTCTCTGGCATGGGAATATTCCGCCTTATCCGCCTGCTATAAAGTCAAGCATAGCTGAGCCTATGTCCGTTCCCAAGTTCGATCTGTGATCAGAGTCACGGACATCTGTGATGATGCTCGAACCCGATTTTACGCCAAATCCGGCGTCGCCGTTGGGTGCGGGTATTTAGGTAGTGGATTAACTTAGTCCACTCCCAGCACTTATGAGAGGGGCCCGGATTCCGTCGCTCATTCGTTAGATGCTGACTTGAGAAGGCAAGAATCCTGGGGAACCTGCACCATCAACTGTTCGGCTCCTATCTTCTTGTCATACGTGGTTCTGTTCCGGCCAAAACAAAACCGGCGGCCGCAGCCGCCGGTTGAGTTCGAAGAAGAGACTGACAGCCGAGGCGGCTGTCACTGCATAAGGCTAGTTCGAATCGTCGCGCCGCTTCAGGGTTGGACGATCATCATCGCTCTTGGTGTCGCCGGACTTGTCGGTGTTCGCAGTCCGCCGCAAGCTGGGCTTGTTCGAATCTTTCTGGTCGAGGACTTTGTGTTTGTTTTCAATCGCTGCCAGCCGCGCCTTAACGTCGTCAAACTCCGAGGTCGTTACAACGTACTCCTGCTTGGCGGGAAGAATTTTTCGAATTTCGTCTTGCGACTTCTCGATCCGGTCGGGAGTCTGCGGGTGGGTATCGAAGGCTTTCGACAGCGTACCCGGTTTCTTCTTCTCCATCGCCTGGATCTTTTCAAAGAAGGACACAAAGGCTGACGGATCATAGCCCGCGCGGTACATGTACTCGATGCCCAGGTAGTCGGCTTCGGCTTCGAATCCGCGCGAGAAGTGCAGGAAGGCCAGCGGAATTCCGAGGCCCATCCCTTCGTAGGCCGCGTAGCCGATTCCGCCTCCCATGAAGATGAACGGGATGGACGCCATCTGCAGCAGGTTGGCCCGCGTCATTTCGCGTCCGTAGTGGCAGGCGGCCACGTGAGCGATTTCATGCGCCATCACGCCCGCCATTTCCGCTTCTTCGTCGGCCGCGAGGATCAGCCCGGAGTTTACATAGAAAAATCCGCCGGGCAGCGCCATGGCGTTGACCACGTCAGAATCGATGACTTTAATTGTGAACGGCACCTGCGCGTCGGAATTGCGCACCAGGTTCTGGCCGATCCGGTTCACGTACTCGGTGATCACGGGATCGTTTACCAGCTTGATTTGAGATTCGATCTGCTGGGCATAAACCCGCCCGCGCGCGACCTGGCCCTCAACGGTGTACCAATTGCCAACGCCACGTCCGCATCCGACGTTGCGGTTGCCTACGGCATCGACGTCGGTCTTGCCGCCGTCATGCTTGATCTGGCTGTCGTCCGCCGTCGGTAGCGACGCAGGCGCTTGCGCGGGCGCATTCTGCGCGTCGCCAGCCTTCGGCTGGCCTTGGTTCGGGTCCGGGACTTGGCTCTGAGGATTTTGGCCTTGCCCCGAAGTCTGAGTCTGTGCCAACGCCCAGGGCCCCGCGCTGAACGCCGCCAATCCCACAGCGATTGCCAGCCATTTGAGTCTCATAGGGTACTCCTTGAACCTAATTATACCCCCGGTCGGAAGACACCAAGTGCCCAATCTTGGTCCATTAGGTTAGACGCCGCCGACCCCGTCAGGGGTTATCCGGAAGCAAGAGGATAAAGCACGGCGGAGCAGAATCTGGCCGACTCCCCCAGACGCGAACGGCGCGGAACTTGGGAAATCCTCGCCGGTGCCCTCTGGCGATGAGTTTCTACCGGTCCGGTAACCTTTACCCTCCCCAGCAACTCTGCTATAAGCCATCAGGTCCCAAATCGCCAGTGAGCACAAAGCCGTGAACAACGTTTGCAGCCTCGTCCCAGCTTTGGACGATCAGGACGAAGCTTTTTCCTCTGCGTTCTCCGTGCTGCGCGAAGCTGTGCAGCAAGGCGCTTTCCCCGCCGCTACCACCGCGGTGACGCATCGGGATCGGGTGGTCGCGCTGAAATCCTTCGGCCATCTCACTTATGACGCCGATTCACCTCTGGTGGCGCCGGCGACCCTCTTTGATTTGGCGTCCGTTACCAAGGTAGTCGCCACTACCACGGTTGCAATGGTTCTCTACGAACGCGGTCTCTTGGAACTTGACGCGCCGATAGGTGGAATCGTCCCCGAGTTCTTGGGCAATTCCGGCGGAGAACCCGATTCGCGGCGGCGGGAGGTCACCTTCCGCATGCTCCTGGCCCACTGCTCAGGCCTGCCCGCATATGAGAAGTTATTTCTCAAAGCACGGTCGCGCAATGATTTGCTGCGAGCCGCATTTGCCACGCCGCTATCGGCAGATCCCGGCACGCGCGCCGAATACAGCGACATTGGATTCATCCTGCTGGGCGCGGCTTTCGAACGCATTGCTAACGAATCCCTTGACGGGTTCTGCCAGCGGGAGATTTTCGGACCGCTGTCGATGATCAATACCACTTTCAATCCTCCGGCAGACGCTCGCAGAAAAATTCCGCCTACGGCCGACGATCGCATTTTTCGGCAAAGAATCATTCAAGGCGAAGTGCAGGACGAAAACGCCTTCGTGCTGGGCGGCGTCGCCGGACACGCCGGCCTGTTCTCCACGGCCGGAGATCTGACCCGCTTCGCCCAAGCCATGATTCATGGAGGACATCCCATCGTTCGCCCCGAAACTGTTGCTCTCTTTACTCGCCGGGAATCCGCGCCCACTGGCACGTCGCGCGCCCTTGGGTGGGACACGCCTTCCGCGCCCTCTCAGTCCGGAAAGTATTTCGGAGCCGGCTCCTTCGGCCATTTGGGCTACACCGGCACGTCGCTGTGGATCGACCCCGCCCGCCAACTCTCGATTACCTTATTGACGAATCGCACCTGGCCTGATTGCGCGAATCAGGCGATCAAGCAAGTCCGTCCGAAATTTCACGATGCCGTTGTGGAAGCGCTCATCGAATCGGCGTAAGCCTTCCAACGTCGCAACGAGTGTGCTTCATCACTGCCTCCTTTAGCTCCGAGGTACTAAAATAATCTGCTTTCCAGATACCCGAAAGGCGCACGACTTGACCCGATCTCGTAAAGAGAAATCCGACCTCCGCCAGCTCCCCACCGAACAACTTCTTCCCGCCGCCACCGATCTCGACCGCATGTCGTCTCTCGAAATCGTGCGCCTCATCAACAAGGAAGATTCCACCGTCGCGGCTGCGGTAGGCCGCGCTCTGCCCCAGATCGCTCGCACCATCGACGTCGTTGTCGCCGGGCTCCGGCAGCGCGGACGCCTCATTTACGTGGGTGCTGGAACCAGCGGCCGTATCGGCGCTCTCGACGCCTCCGAGATTCCACCGACTTTCAATACCGATCCGCGCACGGTGCAATACATCATGGCGGGAGGACCCAAGGCGCTGGCCGCCTCCACCGAGGCCAGCGAAGACGATACCTCCCTGGCTCTCGAGGAGATAAGAAAACGAAAACCCGGCAAGCGCGACATCGTTCTTGGCATCGCCACCAGTGGACGCACTCCTTTCACGATTGCCGCGGTCGAATACGCCCGCCGCCGGGGAGCGCGCACGATCGCGCTCACATGCAACCGCAATTCGCCGCTTGAGCGCGCTGCCGATTTCGCCATTGTCACCGAAGTTGGGGCCGAAGTGCTGGCCGGATCCTCCCGCATGAAAGCGGGCACCGCGCACAAAATGGTGCTCAACATGATCTCCACCGGCGCCATGACCCGGCTGGGCTACGTCTATGGAAATCTCATGGTCAACGTTTGGACGAAGAACGAAAAACTCGTCCAGCGCGCCATTCGAATTCTGGAACAAGCCACGGGAGCCGATCACGAAACAGCCAGCTCCGCTCTCAAAGCCAGCGGGAATCGAACTCCGGTCGCGGTGGTGATGCTGGCTGGGGGCGTGAATCGATCGAAAGCTGCCGCTGCCCTGAAGAAATCCAGAGGCCACGTGCGGGAAGCCATTGCTTTGGCGAAAGCGTAACGGCTTCCCAGACGAACTCGGCAATTCTTCCTCGCTATGGCAGGCGTCGCGCTTTACAATCCGCCAGACTTATTCTCGATCCCTCATGGTTATCGGTCCTCTACAAGTAATTCGACAGGCGACGCCTGGGCAGCGGCGAACGCTGCTGGCGGCGGCGATGGGGTGGGCGCTCGACGCGTTCGACGCCATGCTCTATTCCCTGGTGCTGGCCTTGCTCATGCGCGATTTGGGCATGACCAAGACTGTGGCGGGCACGTTGGGGACGCTGACGCTGCTGGCTTCGGGGATCGGCGGCGTGCTGTTTGGGTTTCTGGCGGACCGCATCGGGCGGAAGCAAGCGCTGATGGCGAGCATTCTGACCTATTCGGTGTGCTCGTTCGCCTCGGGACTGGCGACCAGCATCGCGATGCTGGCGGTGGCGCGATTCGTTCTCGGGCTGGGCATGGGAGGCGAGTGGAACACCGGGGCAACGCTCGTGGCCGAGAGTTGGCCCACCGAATTTCGGGCCAAGGCGATTTCGATGGTGCAGAGTTCGTGGGCGCTGGGGTTCGCGGCGGCCGCGCTGGTGGCGGGTCCGGTGGCGCGGTATTACGGATGGAGAGCGGTGTTTTTTGTGGGGATCCTGCCGGCGCTGGTCACGCTGTGGATTCAGAGGAGCGTGCCGGAGTCGGAGATGTGGCGGGAGCGGACCCCAGGGGCTAAAGCCCAACCTAGAGACGCCGATTTACGCGGCCCCCTCGACAAGCTCAGGGCAGGCCCTGAAGGGCCGCTCTTCCACGGCGCCCCAGGTAGCAACTTCGCGCTGATTTTCCAACCACCATATGTCCGGCACACGATAGCTCTGCTGCTGTTCAACTTCTTTGGGATGTTTGCCTGGTGGGGGCTGTTCACGTGGCTTCCGCCTTACCTTTCGCTTCCCGTAGAGCAGGGCGGGCGCGGATTCGGCGTGATGGGCATGACCGCCCTAATGGTGGTGCTTAACCTTTGCGGGATGTTTCCAGGATATGTCAGTTTTGGGTGGGTGGCAGACCATCTTGGGCGTCGCAAGGCATTTTTGGTCTATACGTTAGTGGCATCTCTTCTGATTCCACTTTATGCAGCGGTGCGATCACTGGGTGCGCTGCTGGTGCTTGGAACTCTGGTCGCATTTTTCGGTACCGGAATTTTTTCTGGGTCGGGGATTGTGGGCAGCGAGATCTTCCCGACTGCCGTGCGGGCGCGGGCGCTCGGATTCACCTACAACGGGGCGCGCGCGATGAGTTCTGTCGCTCCGCTCGTCATTGGGCGAGTGGGGCAGACGAAGGGATTGAGTTGGGCATTCTATTTGTGCGCGGCGGGATATCTGCTGGCTGCGCTAATGACGACACAGTTGCCGGAGACTAAGGGAAAGAGATTGGAGTGACATGCGCATGCCCGAAACCAAATCTGAACCTCGTTCCAAATCAGCGGAACCCTCGGTTACCAAGGAGAATCGCTCTTGGCCTTCATGCGGTGTCAAATACTAGTGTGCGTTAATTAGCGTGGATCGTATCGAATGAAGGCCAAGATTTCGGCTGTATTTCTTTTCGTCTGCTCGGCAGCCAGTGTCGTGTGGCTGGTTCTGAGTCTGCCAGCGGACAATCGTGTTGCCCCTCTCATGATCTTGGCGTGTAGCCTCTCTTTGCTAGCCGCTGCCTTCGCAGTTTTTTTCACTCCGCGTGTCGGTTACGCTGTGGGCTCTATCGCAGGAATACTAGCTTTGCAATGGTTTTATCGAATTGAATTTTGGAACTTCCCTTCCCTAAACTCTTGGATTCTATTCAACCTCGGCGACGGCGATCCGAACATTTTCATCGCGAAGCTGAGAATTCTGTTTGTTGTTACCGTTGTGACTTCGACCGCTTGCGCTCTGATCCGCCTGCTGCCTGTTAACTGGATCTTTCGTAGAATTCCCATCTGGGATCGTACGTGGCCGGCTTTCGCAATTTCGTTTATGGTCATTGCCGCCTGGTACGCCGCGTCGGTGAGGCCTTATCGTATCCCCTTAATCGTGGACGCGGTATCGCCTGAGCTGGCTATGTTGCACGTGGAAAAGAACGGACTTCAATTTCATGAAACGGCTATAACTGTTTACAGAGATGGGCGGTTCTTCGTTACGCGAAACGACAGAAGATTGCTCCACTACCGATTCGCAGTGCGTGGCAATGATGGCGTGTTGCCAATAGCTAGTATTAACCGAGTGATATCCTTTGCGGAATCGCCGCAGATTACACGCCTGCGCACTGCCCCTGCAACCCCTTTGCGAAATCGCACAGCGGAAGGCTGGTACATTCGGACGCGACTAAATGTATTAGCCTTTACAATGGAAAATGGGATGGAGCCTCCAAAGGGCGCCCTCGATCTGTTCCGTGATTTGGAATCGGTCGCCCCCGTTGAGAAGAACGTGGGAAGGCTAAAGGATGTGTGTCTCGGTTTTTGTTACGACCCTGTCGCAGGCCTGGGGCTCGTTTTCGTCAGCGACCGCTGTAAGGGGCGAAACGGCACAATATGCAAGTAGAGGCTGGCTAGGGGGCGTGACACGTGCGGCACCATGAAGAGCTCTCACTGAGCCCATCCTCACTCGATCGGATCGATAAAGACTGACTCCTCAGCCGCCGCACCCCGCCCCGGCAATTGCACGATCACGATCGCGGACAGCACCAGGACAATTCCCAACGTTTGGATCGGGCGGACACCTTCACCTAACAACGCAGCCGCAAGCAAGATGGAGAATACTGGCTCCAAACAACTCGCGATGATGGCGCGGGTGGGCTCGAGATGCTGCAGTCCCAGGAAGTACAGAGAGAACGAGCCCAGCACCGAGATCATAGAGAAGATGAACAGGAAACCCCACTGCGCTGGCGCGTAGTGAGCGGCGACGACCTTCCACGGGGGATTGACGACGAGCCAGAAGACGGAGGCGGAGACGAGCGTCCAGACCAGGACGCGCCAACGGTCATAACGGGCAAGGATGCGGTGTCCGCCAACGTTGTAGAAGGCGAAGGAGAACGAGGCCAGCAGTGCGGCAATGAACCCGTAGGAGTCGAGACGGAGAGGCGACGCGGATTTTGCGCCGACGATGCCGATCGTCAAGGCGATGCCGGCAATGGCGACTCCTGCCGCCGCGACTTTTTGTAGCGAGAGCTTCTGCTGTCTCCGGGCGACCACGTACAGCAACACCCAGACGGGCGCCGTGTATTGCACGATGATGGCGATGGCGACGCTCGTTTTCTGGATGGCCACGTAATAGAAATAGTTCGACGCCGCCACGCCCAGCATACCGAGCACCAGGCATTGGATGAGATCGGGCGTGGGCAGCTTGATGCGTTGCCAGCCGCGCCGTCCCACAAGGAGCGGAAGCAACACCAGGAGCGAGAAGGACGTTCGCGTTTGCGACAGGATGAGCGGGTCGATGGGGCGCAGGGCTCTCCGCCCAAGGGCAGCTTGCCGGTGAAAACGGCGCGGCCGAGCGCGGCGGAGACGCCCCAGAGAAATGCAGCAGACCCGATAAAGAAGTACCCGCGGAGGGAATGAGAGGCACTTCGATTGGAATGGGTGGTGTTCAGGATTCAGTCACCGAGTCCGGGTCGAGGAATTGGTCAAGACGGACGGGATCGAAGCCGACAATTACTTCTTCTGTTTCGCCGGAGAAGATCACCAGGGTTGGAGTTTCGCTGCTGTCGTATTGTTCGGCCATGGCGCGTCGGGCCTCCAGGTCGGTGATGTCGCGCTCTTCGAATGCGATCCCCTTGGCTTCGAGGAACACCTTCATCAGCTCGCAGGAGAGGCAGCCGGGTTGGGTGAAGAGCAGGACGCGGGAGGTCATCGATTTTGCTCGAGATAGTTGTGTCGTCCCTCCGGGACTTGTTCCGTTTACCGCGCCGCCCCAGCGCTGAAGAGTCTGTGTGAGAACTTCAGGCGTCCCTCCGGGACGCGCTCTGATTTCGCACTTTTCCCCGGCGCTGGAAGCGCCGGGCTATTGTCAGACGCCCCTCTGGGCGGAAATCTCTGCCATTTCGTTCCACCGCCTTGTCCGCAATCTAGTTCTCACACAGCCTCCGAAGCGCTGGGCTAAGTTGTTTTCGCCCCTCCGGGGCTCGCCGCGCAATGGCTGGTCCCTACTACTCTTTCTAGCCTTTCTGCACTTTCTAGCGTTTCTACCCTTTCTAGCCCTTGTGGCCTTTGTTCTCCTTCTACTGTTTCTACTCCTTCTACTCCTTCTACTCCTTCAGTTCGATCTTGATGGTAATCTTCGCGGTTTTTTCGAGCATGGCCGAGACCGAACAATATTTTTCTTTGGAAAGGTTGACGGCATCTTCCACCGCTTTGCGAGAAACCTTTCCAGCGATGCGATAGACGAGATTGATTTCCGTGTACACGGCGGGATAGCCCGATGCGCGCTCGCCACTGGCGCTGACTTCCAAGCTGGTGAAGGGCTCGCGCTTCTTGCGAAGAATGCCGACCACGTCAGAGGCGGTGCAGCCGCAGAGCGCGATCAGCACCAGTTCCATCGGTGTACTCGCACTCTTCTCGGCGGCCGTGTCCATCACGATGGCATGATGGGAGCTGGCGTCGCCGATGTAACGCTCGTTGTCGGTCCAGATTGCTTTGGCGGTGATCATCGTGCCTGCTACCTCCGGTTGTCGGTGCTGGGCTCGGGGTGAATCAGGACGCGGAACAATTCGGGCGCGTCCTGCTTGAAGCGGGTTTCCAACTCGGTCTGGATGTCGTGCACGCGGGCCAGAGAAAGATCGTCGGACAGCGTGCAATGACAAGAGATATACATGCGGCCGCGGACGCGCTTGATGATGAACTCGTGAACGTCGAGGACTTCGGGAAACTGCGAGGCCACGGCCTTGAGGCGATGCTCCAGTTCCGCATCGCTGACGACTTCTTCCGGCTTTTCGATGGTGGCCGGCTCGCTCTCGATGTGGGTAAGAATGTCGGAAATTTCGGGGACGTCGCGGCGTATGTCGGCTTCTAGTTCGGTGACCTGGTCGTGGGCGTCTTTGAGCGACATGCGTTCGTCGAGTTCGACGTGCTGCTCCACGTGCAAGCGGCCGACGAGATCCTGGACACTGATGTCATGCACGTTGAGATTCCGGTCGGTGGCGACCGCGCGAATGCGATCGAAAATATTCTCCGAGTGTTGTGCGCGTGGAAGAGGCTGCACGGTCACATCGGAATTGGGCAGAATGCGGTGCACCGCCTCGGAGACAGCCGAGGCCAACTGGCCGGAACGCTGGAAAGTAACGGTGCGCGCCAGTCCTACGGCGAGATCGGCGAAATAGCGGTTCCCTGCCCGGCGGATTCGCACGCGATCGACTTCAAGAACGCCGTCGACTCGCAAGACGGTGTCGTAGATCTGGGATCGTACTCCCGGCGGGGCGGCGTCGAGCAGAGCGTCAATGGTGCGACGGGCCAGGCGCCAGCTCACGGAAACTACCACGCCCGCGACGAAGAGAGCGGCAATGGGATCGGAATCGCGCAGCCAGTCCACGTGATAAACGCGACCGAGAAGAACCAGGATCAATCCCAGCACGACCACTCCGGCGGACCAGATGTCGGTGGAGAAATGGAGTGCGTCGGCTTCCAGCGCCTGACTGTCATATTTATCGGCGATGCGTCCGAGTACGCGCGAGCGCCACCAGTCCACGCCCATGGAGAACAGCATCACGGCAAAAGCTGCGATGGAGGGCTCGATTTCAATTCGGCGAAAAAAGAGCCGCAATGCTGCTTCATAGATGATCCAGGCACAGGTGAGCAGGAGCAACCCTGTTTCGACGAAGGCGGAAAAGTTTTCGATCTTTCCATGCCCGTATTGATGGTCCGCGTCGGCGGGCTTGTCGGAGACGCCGACCGAGAAAAATGTGAGAAGAGAGGCGATCAAATCGAGCCCGGAATGCGCCGCTTCCGAGAGAATGCCGAGGCTCCCCGTGCTGAATCCGACTACAACCTTTAGACCCGTGATGACCACCGCGGCCAAGACGGAGCTCCCGGCGGCCGCTCGCTTCTCGGCGCGCATCAACTCGGATGAAGGGATGGCGGGGTTGCCCGACATGCAGGAATTATCGCCGTTGAGAGGGGAAAGCGCCAAGCAAATCGCGGCGACAGTCTGGTCCCTGGTCGATCGGAAAGAGGTTGCCCGGCCATTCCTTCGTGAACCGAACGACGGGCACGAACTGCCGCTTGTGCTAGGATTTGATGCTTGGCATTGTTCTACTTTCTGACGGACCAATCCTGGAGGAAATGAGTTATGCGTAAGAGGTGGTTGATGTGTGTTTTGTTAGGGACACTGGCCTGGGGACAAGCCGTTCCGGGCACCCCAGCCCCTCCCCAGCCGATCCAGCCCCCGGCGGATCCTTCTGTGGCGGTTCCGCCGACGGCAGCGGTGATCACCATAAAGGGAGTGTGTCCGGCGCAGCCTGAGGCGGCTACAGCCAAGGGAATGGCGGCCAAGGCAGCAACCGCGCCGAAGGGCGCGGCCGCGAAAAGGCCGGTGGCCGATTGCAAGACGGTCATCACCAAGGCGGAGTTTGAGAAGCTGGCCAACCATCTTGCCCCCAACGTAACGCCGCAGATGAAGAAGCAATTGGCCGGCCTTCTGCCGCAGTGGATTGCGATGTCGAATGAGGCCAAGAAAAAAGGCATGGACAAGACTCCGCAATTTGAAGATCGGCTCAAGGTAATGAAGATGCAGATCCTGAGCCAGGAACTGCGGCAAAACATTCAGGAGGAAACGGGCAAGATTTCTCCCGAGGAGATGGAGAAGTATTACCAGGAACATGCCGATTCCTACGAGCAGTTCAACGTAGACCGCTTGTTTGTGCCGCGCACCAAACAAGGCGGAGCCGAGGCCCAGCAAGAAGGCGAGAAGGTTGAAAAGCTGAGCGAGGAAGCGCAGAAAGCCAGGCAGGCCGAAGAGAAGGCCAAGGCTGAGGAAGGCGAGCAGGCGATGAGCAAGATGGCCGAGAGCTTGCGAGCCCGAGCCGCGGCGGGAGAAGATTTCGTGACGTTGCAGAAGGAGGCGTACGAGGCCGCCGGCATGAAGATCCAATCTCCCACGGTGAATTTACCCAGCGTACGCCGCACCGGCTTGCCTCCGGCCCATGCTGCCGTATTCGATTTGAAGGCCGGCGAAGTTTCGCAGGTGATCAACGATTCGGGGGGACATTATATTTACAAAGTGAACAGCAAGAGCGAGATCCCGCTCGATAAGGCACAAAACGAAATTCGCGCCAAGTTGCAAAATGACCGGATGCGCGAAATGATGGACAATCTGAATAGCTCATTCAAGGTCGAAACCAACGAGCAGTACTTTGGTCCGGGCGGAGTTGGCGCTGCGCCACCGCCGCGGCTGCCGCATCCGGGTCCGTCAACCGCTCCTCCGGCTCAGCCGCAAACAGCGCCGCCGTCGCAACCTCAGACTGCAAAACCGAACTGATGGCCAAACCAGTCGTGGTCGTGACCGGTGTGTCGGGTAACCTCGGCTCGAGGCTGCTGCCTTTGCTGGGAAGCTACTCGGTGATTGGGGTAGACGTGAGTCCGCCCCGAACCGACTCCGAGTTGCGGTTTGAGAGCCTGGACCTGGGCCAGGAATCGTCTACCCGGGTGTTGTACGAACTGCTGCGTGATACCCGCGCCTATGCGGTGGTTCATCTTGCATTCGTGATCGATCCCGTGCGTACGGGCGTGGTCGACGTCGAGCGCATGTGGCAGATCAATGTGGCGGGAACGGCGCGAGTGATGGAAGCGGTCACCGAGGCGAATCGGACAACGGATGATGGGGTCAAGCAGTTCATCTTTCCCAGCAGCGTCTCCGCCTACGGGCCAAACCTCTCGGCGCCGGCGACGGAAGAATCATTGCTGGCGGCGCACACGCTGCCCTACGCGATTCATAAGAAACAGTCGGATGAAGTCGTGCAAACGCGTTCCCACTCGCTGCGCGGGTGCAGCGTGTATATTTTGCGGCCGCACATCTTTGCCGGCGCGAGCGTCGAGAACTATCTGATGGGAGCGTTCCGCGGCACGCCCAACGGCAAGAGCGCGCGGGCCGAGAAAATGCGCGAAGCCGGCAAGCGACTGCCCTGCATGTTTCCGCACGGCCAGCATTATCTCGACAACAAGATTCAGTTCATCCATGTCGACGACATGGCGCGGCTGATCCGGCATATCCTGCAGCGCGAGCCGGAGACCCAACGTCTGACTGTGTTGAACGTTGCCGGGCGCGGCGAGCCTCTGACCTTCGGGCGTTGCGTCGAGATGGCACAGGCAAAACTGTTGCGCGTCCCGGGAAAGTGGGCAATGCGGCAGGTGCTGAAATTTCTATGGAAGCATAAGATATCGGCCATTCCGCCCGAGGCCGTCCCCTACATGACCGGGGAATACATTATGAATACGGATCGCTTGCGCCGGTTCCTGGGCCCGGAGTACGAGCACGTGATCCGCTACACCATTGCAGACGCGTTTGCGGATTCCTTTCGCCGCGATGCGGCCACGAGCTGAATCTCTCGTTGTGATCTCGGACTCTGGTGCCCACTTCCCTCCGGGCTACGACCTCGCGGGGCAGAGGAAGCTGGCGCTACAGGAGTTTCGTTCCTCGGTACAGGCTGGCGATTCCGAATGTGTAGGGGGTCCAGGTCGCTTGGGCAAAGCCGGCGCGTTTCATCCTCGCGAGCATTTCTTCGGGCTGCGGAAAAAGCTCTACCGAAGCGGGAAGATAGGCATAGGGGCCGCGGACGCCGGAGATTACGGTGCCGACGCGCGGCAGGACTTGCTTGAAATACATGCGGTAGACCGCGCCCATGATTCCCTTGGGCTCGCCGAAGTCGAGGATGCCGCACTCCCCGCCGGGGCACAGCACGCGGACGATCTCTCTCAGTCCGGCGTCGTAGTCGGCGAGATTGCGGAAGCCGAAGGCCGAGGTCACGAGATCGAAGTGCGCACTCGGGAACGGAAGGGTGAGGGCATCCGCTTCGATCCAAGCTGGCCTTGAATCATTGCTCGACGACAACGACTTAGCTGTGGCGCGTTGCAGCATGGCATGAGAGAAGTCGGCGCCTAGAATCTGCGGGCAGGCCTTCCCTGCTTGCCGGCGCAACGCAAAGGTCATGTCCCCCGTTCCGCAGCAAAGGTCGAGGATGCGGGCATCGGGACGGCTCAGGATATGGCAGAAGGCGCGCGCGGTGCGGCGCCACCACATGCGGTCGATATTGAAGGACAATACGTGGTTCAGCAGGTCGTAGCGCGGCGCAATCGAGGTGAACATCTCCCGGACTGCGTGGGCGGCAGAACCTGGGTCGCTCGCGCCTTCCGGAACTGCGCCGACTACTGTGGGTTTGCTGGTTTCCTGCACGCCGGCACGGTTCACTTTCGATTCTTCTTAGGTCGTGCGCTTTTCGGCCGTGCGCTCTTCAGTTGGGCGGCAATGCTTTCAACCTGCAGGATGTGGTTTGTGTCGTGCCCCGCGAACATGCGAGCCAAATGCGCAACGGTCTCCTTGCCGCGCTCGGCATGCATGCCGTAGTTGTCCCAACTCTCCCGCGGAAGCGCCTTCAGCATCGTGAGATTGTTCTCGCGCAAGACGTGGAAAACTTCCAGCGATTGTTTTACATCGCGCTTGCCATACTGAAACACGGATGCCCACGCGTCCTGATCGAATGGCTGGATGGCCGTGCCATTCGCGCCGAGCACGGAGCGCATCCGCCAACTGGCCACGATTTCGACATCGGCCAGGTGCGCGATAATCTCGGCAATCGACCACTTCTCCGGCGCGGGTTTCCACTTCAGTTCTTTCGGGGCGAGCCCGTGAATCAGTTTCTTCAGCTTCGCCGGGGTTGCCCGCTGCACCTTGATGGCGTCGCGACCTTCCACGTGTCCCAAGATTCGCTGGATGTACTGCTGCGCGGTTTCCTGCATATTCTTCACCCTGATCCGGAAAAGATCGGTCCCTCAGGAGCTAAAGCCCGTATTTATCTACTACCTTAATGGCACGGCTGAAGCCGTGCCCTACCCAATCTGCCTACCGAATACAATTCCTGAACTCTATTTTTCCCAAACCCAGCCGCCGCGCGATAGGCGCCGCAACTCTTCCACAGCGGTGAGCACGGCGCTTTCGGGCACATCACTGGCTACTTCGACTTTGCCAATCTCGCGCGGCAAGATGAAGTGCACCACTCCATTTTGCGTTTTCTTGTCAGACTGCAGCCGGGCCAGAATCCTGCGCGAACTGACATTCACTTCCGGCAGGCGGCCTAGGCTCAACACGGCATCGGCGATGCGGCCTGCAGTTACGCTGTCGGTGCGTCCCACACTGAGCGCGATGTTGGTGGCGGCAATCATCCCCCAGGCAACCGCCTCGCCGTGCAGCAGGCGGCGGTAGCCCGTTTCGGCTTCAAGCGCGTGGCCAATGGTGTGACCCAGGTTCAGAACGCGGCGCAGGCCATCCTCGCGCTCGTCGGCGGAAACCACTTCGGCCTTCAGCCTCACCGATTGCGCGATGAGCCACTCGAGTTCGACGGAATCCCGCTTCAGAATTCGAGCACGATTCTGTTCAAATCGCAAAAACAGTTCGATGTTCCCGATGATGCCGCACTTCAGCGCTTCGTAGAGTCCGGCGCGGAACTCGCGGTCGGGCAACGTCTTCAGGACCGCAGGGTCAATCAGCACCACCCGCGGGTGGTGGAACGTTCCTAGCAAGTTCTTCCCGGCAACGAGATTCACTGCCGTTTTTCCGCCAATGGAGGCATCCACCTGCGCCAGCACCGTGGTGGGAACCTGCACCAACTCGATCCCACGCATATAAAGCGAGGCCAACAAGCCACCAACGTCGCCCGCGACTCCGCCGCCCAGAGCGACGATCACGGCTTTGCGGTCGGCTCCCAAGCGGGCCAGTTTGTCGGCAAGCGCCTCCAGGGTTGCCAGGCGCTTGGCAGGCTCGCCGTCAGGCATCGGGATCACCTGGGATGTGAAACCGCTGGCCTTCAGGGAACTGAGGAGTTTGGATCCCCAGCGCTTGCGCACCGGAGGGACGGTTACAACAAAAATGCGGCTGGCCTGTGGCAGCAGTTCGCTCAAGACGGAACCCGCTCGCGTGAGCAGGCCGTTCTCGATCCAGGCCTGATACGGACGGGGAGGGACGTGGATGGTGACTTGCGGCATGCGGTTCCATGATAGCGTAAGCGGTCGAAAGACGGCCCTGCGGCGAAGTGATACCATTTCCACCGTCTATGAAGGGTCTTCCAGCCGAGACCGACTTCGTGGTGATTGGCGCGGGCGTTGCCGGCCTGCGCGCTGCCATTGAACTGGCCGCCGCCGGACGCGTTCTCTTGCTGGAGAAAAAGGAAGTCGGCGTCAATTCACAATCGGCGCAAGTGACGGCGCTGAGCGACGAAGAGGAAGTCAGCCTTCACTTGCAGGACACGCTCAGCGCTGGGGATGGACTGTGCAATCCTGCAGCTGTGAAGATTCTCCTCGAGGAAGGCCCGCAGCGCATCGACGAGTTGATCGCGTGGGGCAGGCATCATGGAACCAGACTGGTTTTCGGACTGGAGAGTGCGCACAGCCGCCATCGCAGTCTGCACTCCCAGGGAGATTCGACAGGCAGAGAAGTCGTGCGAGAGCTCTTCGCCAAAGCAGAGTCGCTGAAGCACATCTCGATTTATCAGCTTGCATTTTCAACCAGCCTGCTGACTGAAGCCGGACACATCACGGGAGTTTCGCTCATCGATGAAAAAGGCATTGCCCAGGAAGTTGCGTGTTCCGCCGTCCTGTTGGCCACGGGAGGGATGGGACAACTCTATCGCAACACGACGAATCCAGAAGCGGCGACCGCGGACGGCATCGCGATGGCATATCGCGCTGGAGCGGAAGTCAGCGATATGGAGTTGGTTCAGTTTCACCCGACTGCGCTTTACATGAACAAAGTTCCCCGGTTTCTGCTTCCGGAAGCGCTGCGAGCCGAGGGTGCGTGCCTGCGCAACATTGAACTGAATCGGTTCATGGGTAAATATCACCCGATGGGCGAACAGGCGCCGCGCGACGTGGTGGCGCGGGCCATTGTTCACGAAATGGAAGTAAGCCGCGCCAAAGATCCCTTTGTCTATCTCGACCTCACCCATCTCAGTGCCGCGAAGGTGCAGAAGCGTTTCCCGCGAATCTACGCGACGTGCATGCAGCACAACGTGGACATTACCGAAGATGTGATTCCGGTCCGTCCCGCAGCGCATTACAGCATGGGGGGTGTGCGCACTGATCTCGATGGCAAGACGAACGTCGGTGGTCTCTATGCTGCCGGCGAAGCCGCTGCCACGGGCGTGCACGGGGCGAATCGGCTGGCCAGCAATTCCCTGCTGGAAGGTTTGGTGTATGGAGCACGCGCGGGCAAGGCGATGCGAGAAGAAGCCAAAGCGGTGCCACGTACAGGCGCACAACCGAAGGCGGCTTGCTCAAACGGGCCGGTGGACACCGGCGTGGAAGAGTTGATCGGGCAGATTCAGGTTGTATTGGAGAATGAAGTCGGAATCGTGCGCACTCGCATGGGAATGCAGAAAGCGATCAAGGGTCTGGAAGAGATGGCCCCGCGGGTGGCTCACCCCAAAACGCGGAGGGCGCACGAGGCGTCAAATCTGCATTTGGCGGGACTGCTCGTGGCGCGGTCGGCCTTGGCGCGCGAGGAGAGCCGCGGTGCGCACTATCGCATGGACTATCCCGATCATGATGACAAGAAGTTCCTCAAACATTCGGTCATCCGGGGCGATAAGGTGGTTTTTGTGTCTTGACGGCCACTTCTCGCAAAGAACGCGAGAAATGGGGGCACCGCAATGCCATCGCGACCCTCGTGCTTTTTTCAGCCTTTGCTGGGTGCCGGATATGCCGCTGAGACCGCGATTGAGATCAAAATCACGCCCGCCACCACTCCCAACATAACAGCGGTGGGAACTCGAACAATGTTCGCCAGAAGCATCTTCAGGCCGACCAGCACCAGCATGGCGGCCAGTCCGAAGTGCAAGAATCGGAAGACCTTCATCAGCCCGGAGACTGCAAAATACATCGAGCGCAGTCCGAGAATTGCGAAGACGTTCGAGGTATAGACAATGAAGGCATTCAGGGTGATGGCAAGAACTGCGGGGATGGAATCGATCGCAAAAAGAACGTCCGTCGTTTCGATGACCAGAAGCACGACCAGCAGCGGCGTGGCATACAACCGTGAGCTCTCCTGCAGGTTACGAACGAAGAATTTTCCGCCTCGGTAATCTTTGGTCACGGGAACAAGGTGGCGGAGCGCTCTCACCAGCGGATTCGCCGCCGGATCGACCTTGTGCTCCCCGCTCACTCCGAGACGGATGCCGCTGAAGATCAATAAGGTCCCGAAGGCGTAAAGCACCCAATGGAAACGGGAGATCAAGCCGACTCCGGCGCCGATGAAGATGCCGCGCAAGATGAGTGCACCCAGTACACCCCAGAAAAGGACGCGATGCTGCTGCTGTTCGGGCACCGCGAAATAGTTGAAGATCACAAGAAAGACGAACAGATTATCGACACTGAGCGAGACTTCCAGAACATAACCGGTGACGAACTCCAGCGCCGCCTGGTGCCCTTGCCAGAAGTAAATGAGCGCCGCGAAGCCAGCGGCCAACGCAATGTACGTTGCGCTCCAGCCCAGCGCGGCGCGAAAGCTTGTGGCCCGGCCGGGACGATGGAGGCGAAGATCTACCACCAGCATGCCCAGCGCGAAGAGGTTGAAGAGAATCCAGAAATAGAGCAATGGAAATCCCTGGCGGCGATAGGAATTGATGATTGTTGATTTTTGATTGCTGATTGAAGATCAAGAACTGCGCGCTCGGTTTTTTTAATCAGCAATCATCAATCAACAATGTCTCGCTCATTTCTGCCTTCCCCGTTTTCCACTGACCCAATCCTCCCAAATGCCGGCGGCCTTGAGCATCTCCACGCTGTTGGTCTCGCGCATCGTCCGTTCGATTTGATCATGGGTAAGACGTGGGCCAATCTTTTCGGGTAGATCCGCCAGTTCAACGCTGAGTGCGGCGGCTTCGGCCACGTGTTTCTTCAGTTGCGGAAAGTCTACTTTGTCGTAGGTGTCGGAGACGGCGTGGTAATTTTCGAGATAGTTCGCCTCCTTTTGATCGGCGACAAAAGTTGGGACGCCCTCGAGCATGAAATCGAAGTGGTCGGTGCCCCATTCCATGTTAGGCGTCAGTTCGTTGACGTCAAATTGCGCAAGCGGGGCGATCAGCTCTTTCGCGGTGGAGAGCACATCCTTGCGGCCTCCGACAGAGAAGCCGGTCGTTTTTCCCGTGCCTGAGTCGTAGATGATGACTCCAGCGGCCTTGTCGAGTTCGGCGCGGTGGTTGAAGGCGTAGGCGCGGGAGCCGATCAACCCTTGTTCCTCACCGGAAAAAAGAATGAAGCGGAGGGTGCGGCGCGGCTTCACGCCCGAGGCCTTGATGGCGCGCAGCGCATCGACGACCAAGGCGGCGTTGCAGCCGTTATCGAGTGCGCCCGTCCCCAGTTCCCACGAATCGAGGTGCGCACCCAGGATCACAAACTCGTCTGGCTTTTCGCTGCCTCTGATTTCTGCCACAACATTGGAGGCCTTGATCGGTCCGCCGATCTGGTTGGGAATGGAGAGGTCGGCCCACACCAGATTTCCGCCGGCCAGCAGGCGCGCCATGCGTTCGCCATCCTCGCGCGCCACCAGGACCATCGGCAGGCGGTCAATTTCTCCGGCGCCCGAATTTGTGTGACGGTACAGAATGTCGTGGTCGCGGGTCGCCATGAAAGCGACCGCCTTGGCCTTCCCTTTCACGGCGAGATCGATCACCGGAGGAGCCTTCGCATATTCGGCGAACAGGTCGTCCCAAGTCTTTAGAACGACGGTGTGCACTAAAACAATCTTGCCGGAAATGTCTCCCGCCTTCTTGAAGTCAGCTTCGGTACCTTCGCCCACATCGATGACCGGGACGTGCTTCACGGGAGCGAGTGCGGGAGCCCAGGCCACAGAAACAGCATTAACGCGGAAGGACGAGAGCACGGTTCCGCCACCCACTCTAGTGGCATCGACCTGGTACGCCGTGGTCGCGGTCATCTCGGTGGCGCCTTCGGACCAGGAGTACGGAATGGTGAATCCCTCGGTATGAACGCTTTCGGCTCCGGCGGCCGTGAAGGCTTGCATTCCCCACGCCACGGCATGCTGCATCGCGAGCGTGCCGGGAACGCGGCCGCCGATTTCATCGGTTAAGCGACGAAGATTCGATTCCAGCGGCGAAGGCTCAAGCGCCGCTTGAATCACTCGATTGACCTCGCTGGTGTCGGCGGGAGGCGTTGCGGCAAGACACGTGAGGCTGAGGATGCCAGTAAAGAACAGGGTCTTCACAGTTCGCATATGGGGTGCATTAGAAATTAAATTCTGGAAAAGCGCAAAACGATGAATCGCAAGTAGTCGCGATCACTTCGGGGGGAGCGGATCCATTTTGTCGAGGATGCGAATGGTTTCGAGCATCACGCTGCCCACGATCTGGAGACTCTTGGGACTGAGTTTATCGACAGTATCCTGTGGCGTATGCCAGAAGACATTGTTGTAGCCGTACGAGAAATCGATGATGTCGGCGCAGGGGACTCCCCTCTTCACAAACGGAATGTGATCGTCTTCCATGGGAAGCGAACGACCGAAAAAGTGTGACTGGTAGCCCAGACGGGTGGCAGCTTCGTAGATGACCTTTTCCAGCCAAGGTGTGGAATTGCCTTCGCGATCAATGTTGAGATCGGCGTCGCCGACCATGTCGGCTAGCAGGAATGCTTTGATCTTTTTGAGCGTTCCGTCGGCTTGCCACTTCTCCGCCAGATGATTGATGCCGTACAAACTGTCATCCAGAAAAGGCATTTCCGTGTCCGGCTTGATCGATTCTTCCGCATCGTCCCAGATCAGCCAAACGCTGTATCCGTCGCGGGGCTTGCCGCGCAACTGATTGGCAAATTCGAGCAATAGAGCGCTGGAGGAACCGCCGTCGTTGGCGCCGACGAAAGATGTATTGCGCAGCGGGTAGTTCGTGTCGTAGTGACTGGCAATCACGATGATGCCGTCTTTTGTTCCGGGATACTTGGCGATGATGTTATGCACCGGGAATTTGCCTTCGGGCGTATCGGCGGTGAAGGTATCGTCTTCAACCTGGTCGCCCTTGAGTCGAGACGCGATGTACTCCTCGACCTTCTTGTGATTCGCGCTGCCCACCGGGCGCGGGCCGAATTTCACGATGTCTTTCACATATTGCATGGCGTGATCGCCATCGAACGTTGGGGGCGGACCGCTGTCGGGAGGAAGTATGAGAGCGGGACCCGTTGTTTCTGCCGAAGAAGAAGGGGACGCGGGAGTTGAAGGAGTCAGGCCCTGAGCCGTCTCCTTGTCATGGTCACAGGCGAGGACCGCCAACATGCCCGCCAGCAAAAACCATCGCAAAGATTTTGCTCGCATCATTCTCACTGCGCCAGCTTTTCTTTCCGTGCCTTGCGCTGCTTGGGATGTACCGCCCACGCTACAGCGATGCTGAAGACGTACAGAGCCAGCATGGGCGCCGCGAAAATGCACATGTTTACGATGTCGGGAGTCGGCGTAACGATAGCGGCAATGACAAAAATAATCAAAATCGCGTAACGGAAATGCTTCCACATGAAGCCGGGGCTCACGATGCCCATCAGGGACAGGAAGAAAATCAGGATCGGCATCTCGAAAATCAGTCCCATGCCAAGAACGATGCTCAGGAAAAGCTGGGTGTACTCGCCGATGGTGATCATCGGCTGAAACTGGCGTCCGAAATGAATCAGGAAATCGAGGGCTCGCGGGTAGACGATTTTGTAGCCGAAGTATCCGCCGCAGGTGAACAGCGTGATGGTCGAAACCATAAAGGGCACGGCGTAGCGTTTTTCACGACGGTACAAGCCGGGCGAAATAAACATCCACACCTGGTAGAGAACGAACGGCGACGTGAGGAATAGGCCAGCAAGGGCCGCAATCTTCAAGTAAAGGTTGAAGGGTTCGGTGGGGTTCAGGTAAACCAGTTTTTCCGACAGTCCGTTGGTTCGCAGGGCGTCCATGATGGGGCGCTGCATGACGTCGTAAATGCGTTCGACCTTCCACCAACACACGCCAAACCCGACTCCAACAGCCATAATGGAATAGACGATCCGCTTGCGCAGTTCCTCGAGGTGATCGAGAAAGCCCATGGTGGGCATGGGCTCTTTTTCACTATCGCCGCTGGCCGCCGCGGCTGCGAATTCAGACATGTGATTCCTGCGTGGTCGGGGACGTTACATCGTTGGAATGAGCGATTGGGGCGTCCGCCTCAGTCGCAACCGGGGGCGGCTCCGTGGCGGCGGCGACCGGCTCATCCGTTACGGCCGCCAAGGTCGCGGTGGGTTCGGCAGCACTATCGGACGCGGCACTCAGGGTACGACTGGTGACGCCTTCCGGGGTCGGGCTGGGAGGAAGAATCGTTTGCCGGTTCTCGACCTCCAGGTTCGAAATTTCCTGCTCGATCTGCGCCTTGAACTCGTTCGAGGCCCGCTTGAATTCATTGAGCGCCTTGCCGACCTGGCGCGCGATCTCCGGCAACTTCTTGGGCCCAAAGATGATGAGGGCCAAAAAGAACAGGAAGATCGTCTCAGAAAAGGTCATGCGATTCATCATACTGCCGGAGCCGGAAAACCGGCAATCATTGCGAGACGGCGCATCGACGAGATGTCGCCGATCGACCAGAGTCATGAGGTGGCGCTAAGCAGTTCCGATTTCACCCGAGAGCGCGGCTGCGATCCTCGAACCACTGGGCCTATCTTGCCGAGCTTCTGAGGCATCGTTTGCCCAGTTACCTCCGAATGCAATCGGCGCCTGCGGGATGGGTCGGGCTAAAGGGCATCGAATGTTCATCTTCGAATGCCTGTGCAGCTAGGAAGATTTGGCACAAGGCTTGCCCGAGACAGAAAGACGCTAACGGCGATGACCATTAAAGTTCAGCCACAAAAGTGTCGATAGCGGAAGCGGGGCGAATCACTTTATCGAGAGGAGACGTTAATGTCCGTATCAGGGATACTCCAGCAGCAATTTGTTTGATTCCAGCAACCAGACCATCCAGAACAAAATGCAGCAATTTCAGAAGGAATTTCAGCAGCTCGGACAGGATCTGCAGTCGGGCAATCTGTCGGCCGCGCAATCCGACTTCGTCACGCTACAACAACTCGGGCCGCAGAGCAGTTCCACTTCGTCGGCGCAGAGCAATAGTCCCATTGCCCAGGCGTTTAACCAGCTTGCGCAGGACTTGAAGTCCGGAAATGTTTCGGCAGCGCAACAGGACTTCGCCAAGATTCAGCAGGCCTTCCAGAATCACGCGTCCCAAAGCCGAGGCCATCATCACCATCACGGCGGTGGCGACAGCGGAAGCACGATCAGCCAGTTGTTTGACCAGCTAGGCCAGGCGCTGCAATCCGGCAACCTCTCTGGCGCGCAGCAGGCATACAACTCGTTGATGCAGGACCTCCAGCAGGCCGGTCAAAGCACCGGACAGACTTCGGCGCAGGCAACGTCTTCGGTAAGTGCGAACAGCGTATCCGTAAGCGCTTAAGCCAGCTGCTGAAAAAGCTACCGCGCGAACGTCGAACTTTTGGTAGGTGAAACGAAGGTAAGGTAAGGTCAGGTCAGAGCAGCACAGCCGCCAAATCTTAAGCTCCGAGCAAACTGCCGCCCAGGGCTTGGACACCTTGACTGGAGTTGTTTCGAGATGGGCTGGAACCCAATCCGCCTTCTGCCGCATCTCATAGCAAGACGCTTTGGGACCGGTTACCAAGGGTGACAATCCCGGTCCGGGGCAGGCTAAGGTAGTGATATACTGTTTGAATTCAGCGTGGTAGCTGGGGTGGAAGGACGCCCTCAACGAAGGAAATTTAAGATGGCTCGTAGTTCACGCCGCTCACTCTTTCTAGTAGTTCTTTTCCTGCTTGCTTGTGGCTTTCTGGGAATTCTATTTGCCCAGCGTTCCGGCCAGCAGTCGTCGTTGACCGGCGACTCCGAGGTCAAGGACAGCCTGAAGCAGTTCACCGACGTGTATGCGCTCGTCGAGGATAATTACGCCGAGCCGGTGAACGCGGACAAAGCCATCTATAACGGGGCCATCCCCGGGATGCTGCACGCGCTCGATCCACACTCGAATTTCTTCGATCCCAAATCGTACGCGCTGATGCGCGAAGACCAGCGCGGCAAGTATTACGGCGTGGGCATGACCGTCGGTCCGCGCAACAACAAAGTGATCGTCATCTATCCCTTCACCGGCACGCCGGCCTACAAGGCGGGCATTCATCCCGGCGACGTGATCATTGCCGTCGACGGCAAATCGACCGAGAACATGAGCACTAGCGATGTCGCCGATTTGCTGAAGGGGCCCAAGGGAACCACAGTTCACATCAGCATCTCGCGCGAAGGCGTCGAGAAGCCGATGGAGTTCACTCTGGTGCGCGACGAGATTCCGCGCTACAGCGTAGATGTCCATTTCCTGATCAAGCCGGGCATCGGATACATGCACGTCAACGGCTTCAACGAGACCACCGAGCATGAGGTTTCTGACGCGCTCGATTCGTTCGGCGATCTGAAGGGCCTGATCCTTGACCTGCGCTCCAATCCTGGCGGATTGCTGAGTGAAGGCGTGGGCGTGGCTGACAAATTCCTGAAGAAGGGGCAGCTCATCGTCTCGCATCATGGCCGTGCGTCCGCCGAAAAGCGCTATGTTGCGCAGCACGGTAATGGCGGTAAGGATTATCCGATTGTGGTGCTGGTGAACCGGCAGACCGCTTCGGCGGCGGAGATTGTTTCTGGAGCGATTCAAGATCACGACCGCGGCCTAATCGCGGGTGAAGTGACCTTCGGCAAAGGTCTGGTGCAGACGGTGTATCCGCTGTCGGAAAACACCGGGCTGGCGCTGACCACGGCCCACTACTACACCCCGAGCGGGCGTCTGATCCAACGGGACTATAGCAACATCTCTCTCTACGACTATTACTACAGCCGCGACAGCTCCGAGAGTTCTAACACGGCCAATCGCGAAGTAAAACTCACCGACAGCGGACGGACGGTGTACGGTGGAGGCGGCATTACTCCTGACGTCAACATTCCTCCGGTGAAGAGCAATCACTTCCAGGACACGCTGCTGCAGCACTATGCGTTCTTCAACTTCGCCAAGCGCTATGTGGTGAACCACAAGCCTACGAAGAGCTTTGAGGTCGACGACGCAACTCTGCAGGAGTTCCGCAAGTCTCTGGACGAGGCTAACATTCCCTACACGCAGGCTGACCTGATCGACAATAATGACTGGATCAAGTGGAACATTAAGTCGGAGATTTTCACAGATGCTTTTGGCCAGGATGAGGGCATGAAGATTCGCGCCGAGTCCGATCCGGAAGTGATCAAGGGTCTTGAGTTGCTGCCTCAGGCGAAGGCTCTGGCTGACAACGCCAGGCGGATCGTAGCCGAGCACAATGCAGCTCCGGCCTTTAACCGGCAATAACAGAATTGATCTTCAAGAGCCCGGACTCGTTCCGGGCTTTTCTCTTGTACGCCGAGCATGTTCGGCAGCTACGGGTGAAAGTCCCGTCCCAACCTGATGGAGGTGAAGGGTAGTGAAGCGCAAGGGCGTCACCGCGAGGTGGGGTCTGAAGGAAGCGTGGAGCAAAGATACGGGCCGATGAACAAGAACTGGATGAGGAGGCCTACGGTGCCGGGCGAGCTGGCAAGTGACAGCGAAGCCCATATCCATCAAGGGCACTGGTGGTAAATCCGGCGGTCGCGTGTCGAAAGCGGTCGAGCTTATCTCGGGAGATCTGCTGTGCGTCACGGAAGCGTGACTGAGGACATCGTAAGGTGCTCTGACCGTACAGCAGAAGTCAGCAGAGGGCGTAGTAGTCACCACGGCGACGAAGGCCCGAACGATAGGAAGGGCAAGTAGTGCTTGGGGTCTCGATGAGGGTAGTGCACTACCATCCCGCTTCGGCGGGCCTTTGGTGGGCACGGCGCGGTGAAGCCGCAAAGGATGCTGACCAGAGAAGTGAAACCCGCGCGGCGTCCCCAAACTGCGAACGCTCAGCCTGCCAGTTCATTGGTGGGACTAACTTATCGAACCGCCGTATGCGGACCCGCATGTACGGTGGTGTGGCAGGGGAGGAGAGGTGACTCTCCCCCCTATGCCGATTCGGAATTCGTCAGCATTCGGCCCGCAACCACCGGAACTGGAGCACATGCGGCGCTGTGTCGTTCTGCACGGCACGTCATCCCTGCCCGGCAATCCTGATGACCTGCCGGCATGTCAACCCTCAACTCGCGTTAGCTCCGTACGGTACGGCTCCTGAAGCAATCAAGATCCTCGTGTTTCCTGGCTCCCTTGACGAAGCCTCAAAAAAGGTCGTCTCGCGGCGCCGGACACTCGAATGAACGGGACCTCACAGGCTTCTGACGGTTCATTGACTTCTCCCCATCCGTGTGTGAGAATCCGCGAAAGAGGCCGCTCTTGCGGGGGCAAACGGCGGATGCTCACAGCGCTCGTCTTTCCTTCGAACGGCAGTCTCTGAACCCTCAAAATGGATCTTTTCCAATATCATGAAAGTAGCGCGGGATCACCGACCGCGGGATGTTCTGGATCGAGGGTCGTTTGAGGCCGGTCATTTTGGCGGGGGCGGTACTCCTAGCGGCCATTGCCGGCTGGACGGACCTGCGCAGCCGCCGCATCCCGAACTGGCTGACGGTTCCGGCCTTCGCCGTTGGATTGGCGGCGAACGCAGTGCTGGGCGGCTGGAACGGACTCAAAGTTTCCCTGCTGGGCGCGCTGGTCGGATTGGGGCTTCTGCTGCCGTTCGTTCTTGTTCGCAGTCTGGGAGCCGGCGATTGGAAGTTGGCAGGCGCATTGGGAGCCTTTGCCGGTCCCAGTTTGCTGGTGGATCTTCTGCTCTTATCCGTTTTCGTCGCGGGGCTGATGGCTGCCGCGCTGGTCGTCTACAAAGGACGGGTTCGTCAGACTTTGAGAAATATCGGTCACCTCGTGGTTTCGCTTGTCACGTTCCGCCTGCCGGGACATAGCGTGTCGCTCGATAACCCGGAGTCGTTGAAAGTTCCCTACGGACTCGCATTGGCAGTTACAGTTGTTTTTTATGGCATCGCGCATGTTGCAGGAGTTGTGAAATGAAGCGGTTTGCGCGCAACTCGGTTCTCAGACTCGCGCACGAGACTCGAGGTGCCGAAATCGCCGAAGCCGCCGCGGTGTTGCCGTTGATGTTCATGATCCTGCTTGGCATATTCTGGTTTGGCCAAGGCTTCAGCATCTATGGCGCGATCACCCGCGCCGCGCAGGACGGCGCTCGCGCCGGAGCCGCGCCGAGCTGCACCACCTGTGCGCCCCTCACTCTTGCAAATCGTGCCGCGAATGCCGACGCCGCCATTCAATCTGCCTTAACGATCACCAAGCTCAATCCCACGCTGGCACGTCAACCCGTGCCCGCTCTTTCCCCGATCTCGTGCCTCGGTGGGGCTCCGCCTTCATGTGACGGCGGCAACAGCAATTTTTGCGTGCAGGCTCCAATCCAGTTGTCGGATACGGTTACCGGGAGCGGTGTGTGCGGAGTCTCTGTTTCCTTCCAGTATCCATTTCAGTTCTGGCTGCCTTTCACCTCGCTGAACAAGCAAAAGATCTGGGTCTCGGCCTCCGCGCGCGTGCGCCTGGAGAATCAGTGATTCACCTCTCCCATCTCGTTCGCTGTCCAGCGGTTCTCCGGCGGCTCTCGTTACACGACGACTGCGCCGCCCAGCTCGTGGAGTTCGCCGTGTCGCTTCCGCTGCTGGTGGTATTCGTGGTGGGAATCTTCGACTTCAGCGGCGCATTCACCCTCAAGCAGAAGCTCACCAACATCGCGCGCGATGCCGCCCGCGTCGCCGCCGCTGATCCCGCCAGCGACCTGCTGTCGTCCGCAAAGCCGGTCTCGGTCAGCGACGCTTTTCAGATTGTCGATAATTACCTGATCGCCAATCACATCAACGACTGCGGCATTACCCAGAGCACATCGCCGGCAGGATTGACGTGGACCTCCAGTGGCACCGGCGGCGGTTGCGCTCCCGGAGGGCTGAAAATCATCGTCAATCGCGGCTACTATTTCCCGATGACCGGAGCTTCCCTTCCGTCTGCAACATGCACATCGCAGGCGCCCGGCGGCGGCCAGACAGCGATCGTCGGAACCTGCGTCAGCATTCAGTATGCCTACCCGTGGAAGTTCGGCCGCGCCGCCAGTTTGCTGGGACAGACAACGGCTCTGCCTTCCACCATCTCAGCTGTAGGCGTAGCTCTGAATGAGAACTGAGAAACGACCATGAAGCTGCCTCTAATTCGCAGACCACCCGCGCGTCGGGACCAGTCCGAGCATGGCGTCACCATGGTGTTGGTCGCCATCTCGATGGTTGCCATCATCGCGATGGCCGCTCTCTCCATCGATGTCATCACTCGGTACCTCGCGAGAGAAGAATCGCAACGTACGGCCGATGCGGCCGCACTGGCGGCAGCCAGGGTTCTTTCGGTTTCGAGCCTTACCGGTGATCCTTCGAACGTGAGCACGTTCTGGTCTGCAGTGTGTGGTGGCTCAAGCAGTCTTGCGACTCAGGCTGCGCAGGCCGTGGCGTCACAAAATGCAGTCGGCAGCCTCGCAGCGACGAGCATCACGGTGAAGTACTCCGCTCCTGCTGGGACGCCTACCGCGGACTGCACACCTCTCTCTACTTCCGCCTTCGGCGTGAACCCGCTCGTGACTGTGCAGATCAAGCAGACGGCTCTGCCCACCTTCTTCTCACGGATCTGGGGAAATTCAACCAACACGGTGAGTGCCACCGCGACCGCGGAGGCCTTTAATCCTTCCGACTCAACGAATGCGGGATTCTCGACGATTACGCCAGTCCAACCCCGCTGCGTGAAGCCGTGGGCGGTTCCGAACCAGGACCCGATGGACCCCGCTCCGACCGGAGGACTCTATTGCAACCAGACTGGCGGCCCCGGGGCGTGTCAACCTCTAGTGAACCTCACCACGGGAGCACTCAACCACCCAGGAATCTCCACCGGAGGCACTGGAGCAAATGGCATCATCGGCGAAACGTTCTGGCTGAGCCCGGATTGCCGGTGGTCCCAAAGCCCCTGCAACATGCGTATAGGCACCCCACAAGCTAATTACAACAACCTCAGTGGTTTTATGAAGGGTCCGCCGAATCTGGTTTTCGCCCCTGGACAAGTCGGGACAACAGTGACCGGTGTCTCGTCGTGCGCCACTGGAGATGAGATCGAAGAAGCGATCGGCGGCTGCGATTCGTCTGAGAACTACTCCTGCGGTGTGCCGCCGGGCAGTGGTGGCACAAATGCCGTCGATTTGTACAATTACCCCAACGCATCCATCGCAAATGGGGTTTCTTGTCTGGTTCATCAAACAGATACCACCGACCTAACTGCATCCAGTGGACAGGACGCTCTCAGCCCATTTGGTGCTCCCAACCCTTATCCCTTCGAGATCCTTGCCGGCAGCGCCAATCCGCTAGTAACGAAAGCCGGCCTGGCCAAGGACACTCCGGTCAGCACGAGCCCTTCCATTGTCTCGCTGCCGATTTACGATCAGACAACACCCGTTTCATCCAACCCAACTCCCATTCCGGTCACATTCGTCGGCTTCCTGCAGGTCTTCATCAATGCCGTCGATCAGTACGGGAACATCAACGTGACCGTGCTGAATGTCACCGGATGCGGCAACACTGCCACTCCCGGCACCGCGGTCGCCGGCACCTCCCCGGTGCCCATACGCCTCATCACGCCGCCGTAGGCGCGGCACTTCAAGAGCTTATTGGTTGGGTGTGTTCTCGTCGGGCGGAGATTTCATTTCAGGCGGTCCAGCGGGATTCTGCACCGGCGGAGCATTGACTGACTGCGCTGGCGCAGGCGCGGACGAAGTGTCGTCTTGCTCTGCATTGCCGTTTTGCATTTGCATCGGAGGCAAAAGCATGATGGCACCTTCGGCGCGTGGGCTGAGAATCACGCGATCCAGTTGCCGTGGGTCGTTCGCCGCGCTCAGAATCAGAAAATTAAATCTGGAACCATTCAGCAGCCGCGCCAGAACCTCGGGAGCGGGTGCAGGCGCAATGTCCGCGGCTACTATTTCCTGCTCAGCTCCGGCGGCAATCGAAACCTCAGCGCCCGTGCGCTGCTGCACCGCTAATAAGACCTGAGATAGAGTCACCTTGTTGGCCCTGATCCCGAGTAGTCCATCGCGAAAAGAAACTTCGAGTATCGGTTTGGCAGTGGTCTCAACGCTTGCGGGTTCCGCTCGGGTTGTGTAATTGGCGACCACGAGGCCGGGGCGCGTCGCCGGTTCACGGGGGGAATTGTCGACACCGGCGGAAGTGTCCTGCCCGCCGCCCATTACCTTGATGATGACCGTCCGGCCATTGGGAAAAATCTGGTACGACTGCGCCGTTTTCAAATCAAGTACGATCCGCGTGACCGGGGGCTTGCCCTGAAACAAGCCGACACGCACGTCTTTCACTTCTCCCCGATCTACGGATTGACTGCGTAACTGGTTACTGGGAACCGCACCGGGAAAGTCGACCACCAGACGATCGGGGCCGGTCAAGACTTGCGTTTGCGGGACAATCCGGTCGCTGGCTTCCACTTCAATCTCGACCGCGTCTTTCGAGCCGAGTACCTTCACCGTACGAACCGAGGTCTGCGCCAGCAGCGTTAGCGGCGCCAAAAGCCCGGCCAGAAGCAGCCGGCTCATCAGGGTTCGCGAAAGAATGTACATGAATATCTGCGCCCGGGACGGTTTTTCGGTGGTCCTAAGCCGATTGTAGCAGCGATTACCGGCGAGGGGCCTCACGTTAGTACTAGAACTCCGGTTCGGGCTAGTGCGACATCGGCTTTAGAATGTCCCCCAAAATATTGGGCTGATGGGAGACGCGTTCCAGGTGCGGGTTTTTCTCGCCATCGTGATAGACGACGGAATGGGTTTTGAAGAACTGCGCATTTTCCACCAGCAACTCGATCGGCTGCTCGCTTCCCTGTGCCGCTTTCAGGGCCGCGTGCAGCACTGGAGGCGACCACTTTCGGCCGTTGACCGCGATCAGTTTCATGCCAGGGCCGAGGCCTGACTGGTAGGCTGGCGAACCCACGATTACGTCATCGAGCTTGCCATCCGCTCTGACGATGAATCCGAGCGAGTAGGAGAAATCGGCGAACTTGGCAAACTTCTCCTCCGCATGTGTAAACAGATTCGGCTTGTCGTTATAAATCAGTTTCCACCCTCCGCGCTCAATGCCGCCTAGCGGAGCGTGCGTGCTGGTCGCTGCGACACGCTCGCGCAGGAGGTCCGCCCAGTCATAGGGCGCGACCTCGTCCAGCGTGCGCACCACATCCTCGAATGTGTAGGGCACGACTTTCGGCGGACCGCTCTCGCCGCCGTGGAAGCGCCGGCAAAAATCGTTGAGGGAACGCTCCCCCTGAGTCTGCTGCCGGATGATCGAATCCACTTCCAGCCAGATCAGTTCGCCCTCGGGATAGTAGTCGAGCCCGCGCCGCCAGTTTTGCCATTGCGATCCCATCAGGCGCAAAGTCTGCACGGAGCGCGCCGTGTCTTCGAGTGGCCTCCACTTCCGGCCGCTGCGATGGTCGAGCGCAGCGGCGGTTCCCGCCAGCGCTTCCCGATACTGCTCTTCGGTCAACAGTCCACTGCGCTCGGCCAGCACGGTACCAAGGTACTGGGTGAGCCCCTCGTACACCCAAAGAAGGTCTGCGATCATCGGCTCCTGATAGTTCGGAGTGGCCAGTCCAGAGGGACGGCGGTATTTGCCGTTCCATGAATGGGCAAACTCGTGCGGCACGAGGTCGGCATAGAGCATGTGAAGATCAGGATCGAGCAGAGTCCGCTCAGCGGCTACGCTGTCGTTGGATTCATGATGCTCCAGTCCGTGTCCGCCGACCTGATCGCTGAGCGTGAGCAGAAAGTAATACTGGCGGTAGTGGCGCGCTCCGAACAGCGCTCCCGTTTCGGCGACGAGCTTCTGGTAGGCTGCAACATCCCGTGGTGTCATGGCCAGATCGGGTTCGGCGTCGGCGACCAGATCCATTTCGTGCGACGGAGTTTCTCCAGGCTTCGTCAGCTCAATCTTCCGGTAGTGAACTCCGGCGACTAAGGGCGAATCGACCAGTGTGGTGAGAGAGACTGGCTCGAATTCCACGTCGTTGCCGGTTGCGCGCACAACCGGCAATGCCGTGCCGAACTTCCACCCGGCAGGCAGCGTGACCGAGGGGACAAATGTCAAATCGTCGGAGCGTGCGCCCTTTGGATAAAGGACAACCGCGTTCCAATTCAGGTCGAGGAGGTTGCTGGAGGCCGCGGGCCCGCCCCCGCCGGCGCTGTCCTGCGCGGTGAGCGAATCCAGGGACACATCAAGCGTGGTCACACCGGCGGGAAGGCTGACGTGGAATTCATACATGTCGACCGCATCGCGTTGCCATGTAAGAGTGCGTCCGCCGGCTTCCATATGAATTCCGGTCAGCGCCGCGAGCGGTCCGCTGGGACGGTGATTCCCGGGGATCCATTTCGGAAAGACGAGCGACATTTCGCCGGCGTGGGCTGGGATTTGCAAATGCGCGTGGTAGATGTTGCGCGGAGCATCGCTTAAATCAACGTGCACCCGGATGGCCTGAGCGGAGAGACTCGGTGCGAAAAGGAACAACAAGAACAGCGGAAAACTCCAGCGGCACAAGCGCAAGCCTGCAAAACGCACCGTAACCCTCCTGTGAAGAGCAAAACCAGAAGGCTACAAAAAGATATGAGCGAGCGCAAGATATGGGGGAAGGCGATGCCGGCAAGCTCGGTTCTGACGGGCTGGCGCGAGGATACCCGCGGCGCGAGTAATAAGGAGGTGGCGGCTGGCCTCGGCCAACCGCCCGGTGTGCAGACTTCCCCTCACTCAATCGCATAAGCGATCTTAATTCCGCGCTTCTCCACCTCTCCGAGAAACAGATCCGCCGGGACATCCCGCTCCTGCAAGACTCCGCCGCGCTTGGTGATCGCTCCCGAGGCGAGCATCTGCACCACGATCGACGCTGGGAACGCAGTGGTGCGCATCATGGCGCTCATGTCAGTCTTTGGATCATAGTGATCCACCATGGTGAACGAAGCCACCCGCCCCTTGAGCCGTCCGCCGAGCAATCCGCGAACGCCCGCCCGATTCACCGACTCGTGCGCTTCCAGGCGCATGAGGCAAACGTCCGGACCTTTGGAGGCGAACTTGCCCGCAAAGATTTTCGACATCATGGCCCGCGGGGAAATCTCCGCCTTGCCGAATTTCATCTTCTCGCCGGAGAACAAGCCGAGCTCTTTGAGTTCGCACAGCAGATCATAATGTCCGGGATAGCGCAGAGTCTTCTCGAAGCACTCACCGACTCGGCCTTCAAACGTTTCGGGCAGAGTCGATGTACCGCCTGAAGTATGGAAAGCCACCAGCGGTGAAAACCCTTCCAGGTAAAAGTCCTCGGGCTCAGTCAGAGGATCGATGGTTGTCAGTTTGCCCTTGCGCAAGATGCGCGCCGGTTCCACGTACTCGTTGATGAGGCCTTCGACGGAGAACACTAGTTGATAGTGGAAGGGCGGCGTAGGCCGCTCCGGCAGACCGCCGACGTACAGCCGCAGCGCGTCGGCGCGGCCTCCAAGCCGACGCACCAGTTCGCCACCCAGGATGGATGCCATCCCCGGAGATAGCCCGCAGTCGGGCGCAAGGGCGACGCCGCGGCTCTCCGCTTTCTTCGAAAGCGCCAACTCCTGCCGCACTACAGTATTGTTGCCTCCCAGATCGGCGAAATGGCAGCGTGCGTCAACCGCCGCGCGCGCCAGTCCGAGATTCAGGAAGTAGGGCACGGCCGAAAGCGCAGCGTCGTGGCCGCGCATCAGCTTCGCCGCAGATTTCTCGTGGGCGGCGTCAAGCACCACGGCTCGCACCTTGCGGCCTCCCGTGATTCGATTTACCCGTGCCGCCACTTCCCGCACGCGCTTGGGGTCACTGTCGGCCAATGTCACCGAATCAACCTGAGGCGTGCGCGCCATATCGAACGCTGCCGCCGAACCCATCATGCCGGAACCAATCGCTAAAAGTTTCATGGGAATCCTTTCGTAAAGATTCTGTTCGCAGGGCCTGGAGCGATATCGGACGAGCCACATGCCCGCGGTCCGCAGTACTCATTCAGAGCCCAGTTGTTCTTGTGTGAAGTCGATTCGACAGGAAGAAATGCTCGCGATGCGCGAGTGCAACACGCCTAGAGTCCGGAAGGGGCTAGCCGCTCACAAACGTAACGGCGAAGATCAAGCCTAAGGAAGGTCACAGAAGAGGATACCATTTCACCGTACCGGCAATGTTTTCTTAGAAGATACTGCGTTACTGCTAGTTTGATTGTCCTTCCTCCCAACCTTCACGGGGTTCCGCAGCAACTAACTCGGTATCCCAAGCTCTCGTGAGGAGCTCTATGTCGTCGCCTGTCAGACCAGTCCTCATGCGCAAGCTTTTACCTGCATTGGTCGTCCTCTGTGGGTTCGCTACATTGCAACTCGCTTGCGGCGGGGGCGGTAGCTCAGTCGTGGTTCAGACACCCGTTCCCGCGGGCCAGCCCACCTTCAGCCATGTCGTTTTAGTGGTGGAGGAAAATCACGGCTATTCCGAGGTGATTGGCAGTTCGTCCATGCCGTACTTCAACAGCCTGGTCTCACAATACGGCCTGGCCACGCAGTATTTCGCCAACGCGCATCCTTCAATTCCGAACTACTTGATGCTGACCACCGGGCTTACGGAGACGTTCGACGACAATTTCTCAGGCACGATCACCCATGACAACGTCGTGCGCGAGTTGGTGAAAGCCGGCAAGACGTGGAAAGCCTACGTTGAATCTCTTCCTTCGCCCGGGTATGTTGGGGCTGATTCTGGACCGTACCTCCGGCAGCACAACCCGTTTATATACTTATCGGATCTCACTCACGGCGGCGGACATGTCGCTACCCTCATCATCAGTTCCGCCGCCAAGCAAGGATTCCAGTCCCAGACCCTCTACCAACATCAAAGCGTACTCCGGCTCACCCTGGCCGGATCTGGGGTCACCAACTTCCCCGGCATGGCTGGCACGGCGCGTGATATGACGGAATTCTTCACCGGCCATTAGCTCTCGAAGGGCCGCAGACCGCATACTGTTCTCCGCTTCGCATAGGGCAAACTTCCCCTCCGCATGATTCAGCGCATAGGCTCATCAAACCTGCAGTTTGCGAAGATAGGGAACACTAGCCTTCATCTTTTCCAAGTCCATCTCGACGAAGTAATTCCTGATGCCACCGGTTTTCGCCGCGGTAAAGATTTTCTTCCAATCCAGACTGTCCTGCCCCACCGGCATCACTTTCTTGGCTTCCGCTGACCAGCCTTGCACGTGCATGGAGATGAAGCGGCCAGGATACTTCGTGAAATACTCGGCGGCATCGTAGCCGCGGCTGATGGTGGAAACCTGGAATTGAAACTTGACCAGCTTGGGATCGAGAAGGCTCACCAATAAGTCATAGGTCCGCTTGCCGTCGACCATCGTGAGCTCGAAGTTTTCGTTGTGAAGTCCCTGCTGGATGCCCGCTTGGGCTGCACGCTCGCCCATTTTGTTGTATTCGTCGGCGGCTCGCTTCACATCCTCGATCGTCGGTTTCTCGGGGCCGTCGAGGCTGGGCACAATCATTTGGGTGAGGCCGACATCTTTCGCCCAAGCAATGGAGCGCTCCTGATTCTCCCTGAGTTCTGTAATGCCGAAGTGAGAACTCACACATGTGACGCCTGCATCGGCTAAAATTCTTTTGAGCTCGGTTCCCGTGTATTTGGCGAGGCCGGCGAAACCCATATCGGCGTAACCCACCGGCGAGCACAGCTCAATCGTCTGAAATCCGGCACCGGCAAGCAGTTTGATCGTTCCGGGAAAGTCCTTAGCGATCATTTCTCTCACAGGCCACGTCTGACATCCGATGGGCATGCCCAGCGGATTGGCGCGAACCTTCAGCGCGCCTGCGGAAAGAAAGCTGGCCGCGGCGGCATACGTCGTTGCATTTTTGACAAACTCTCTTCTCGAAATCACTGACATTGACGCCTCCTCACCTGCTAAGCGAACAAAAGACGATTTGTGAGATAGCACGCTAGAGTTCCCACCCGCTGCGGCGTTCCGGGCGGACATATTTTTGTGCGACTTCAGAGTTAACGCTCAGGTTGGAGCGATCCCAATTGAGTCGTTGTCCCATCCGTGCCGCGACATTTCCCAGAAGCAAGGACTCGGTGACCATGCCCTCGAATTCGAAATTCCCCCCGGGCTTCACTTTGCCTCCCTTGCAGGCATCCAGCCATTCCCGCTCGTTGCCTGGCGACCTTGGCAGAGTCTTTGGCGGCTGTTTGTAGCTGTCCATCTTTGTTTGGGGAATCAGCTTTGGATTGCCGCCGTTAAATGTGCAAAGAATTTTGCCGCGATCTCCGACGAAGAGCAGTCCTTCGTCCTCTTCTTCACCGTCCCCCTTTAGCGGACGGTTTTCTTCCAGTTCATCCGGTCGCCAGGGTTTGAGACCACCGTCATACCAACTGAATTTCACGGGAGGCATGTCCCCACGTGCGGGAAAGTTATAACGGACGATCGAGGCCAGCGGGTACGTCTCCTCGTAGCGGTCGGTGGAACTCGCTTCCACGCTCACGGGCCCCTCCAGCTTCAATACGCGAAAAATTGTGTCGAAACTGTAGGAACCCATGTCGCCCAGCGCGCCGCACCCGAAGTCGCACCACCCGCGCCATACAAAGGGCAAGTAAGCGTGGTTGAAAGGCCGTTCGGGCGCGGGGCCGAGCCAGAGATCCCAATCCAAACCTTCGGGCACGGCTTCGGCTTCTTTTGGGCGTTCAATGCCTTGGGCCCAGAAAGGACGGCTCGACCAGTTCATAACCTTCCGCACCGGCCCAATGGCGCCGTCCCAAATCCATTCGCAGAGCAAGCGCGTGGATTCGGATGCCTGGTTAGCGACAGCAATCTGAGTTGCCACGCCAGTCTCCCGGGCAATTTCGGCAATGCGCCGCGCCTCGTAGATCGTGTGCGTCAAAGGCTTCTGGCAAAAGACATGTTTGCGTTTCTTCATGGCCGCAGCCGACACGGCCGCGTGCAGGTTGTCCGTGGTACACACAACAACGGCGTCGAGATCTTTCTGTTTCTCCAGCAGTTCGCGGAAGTCAATGTAGGCCGAACAGCCGTGATACTGGCCGGAGCGCTGCTGGCTACCGTAATAGCCGTCTACGATTTTCTGGCAAGGTTCGCGCCCTGCAACGCCGCTCGTGACCCTGAGAGAGTGGGTTAACTGAATGGGCTGGTCGGGGCTGAGCCAATCCCAGCCGCTATCGACGCCAAGTAATTTGCGCACGGAATTGCAGAACTCATGTGTGTCCCATTGCGGATGATTCGCGCTGGCTTTATTCGGGTCGCAAACAGCAACACCTTGTACGTCCGGTTCCCGCAAGAAGCGAAGCATGACGCGCAAGCCCTGCGAACCGACGCCGATGAAAGCGATGTTGACCTTGTCGCTGGGCGGAATGTAGCCTGCGCCGCCCAACACCCGGCGTGGAACAATCGAAAAACCGATCGCCGCTGCGGCCGCTTGTCCTAAGAACTTACGCCGCGAAACGGAGCTCTCAAGTAACCTGCGAGACCGAACCTGATTTTTCACAGTCCCTCCCAGCACCGCGCACAGCTACCGTGTGACTCTGTCAGCTGTCGAAAGTTTGCGGTGACTAATCAACCCGGATACTGTAAACGAAGCGCAGACGCGTGTGTGCGAAAGTTGTAGAACCAGCGATGAGGCCGGGGTGCTGTCCGGTCCCTTGACGCATTCAGGTAAACTGCCTCAGGGCTTCTCTGAGTGGTGATATCGAAAGGGGAACGAAACTGTCAACCTCGCGGCGGGGTTTCCTAAAGAAGAGCGCAATTGCTGGAGCTGGTCTTGCCATGGATGCGATTCCAGGGTTGGCGACTTCTATCAATGGAATTGACCGTGGCCCAGTAACGCCAACCCGGGGTTCACAATCCACCGCTTCGACGCCAGCCGACACAGCCGAATTCACCCGTGGACTCGGTGTTTATCCCGGCGATCCTCGGGAAGACTTCAGTCCGGAACTAGTGATCGACAGGTTGACTTACCGTAACCTCGCTTTGCTCCGGCCCGCCTACCATTCGAGCAGCTACGATTACAATCTGACCGCACAGCTGGTCACCGATGGGATTAAAGACACGCACCTGCCCCAATGGGTCGCGACCTCTACCAGTTCTCGCGGTGCGCTGCCGAAGACCGAGCGCGAACTGGCGCTCGATCACTCCCGCACCAATTCCGTAGAACTATTCGGTCCGCGTCCTACACTGCAGGTTCAGCTTGGGGGTGGCACGAGCGTTCCGGAAGTTGATCGCATTGATGTGGTTGTAGTTCCCCCGAACGGCATGGCTTCGTCCAATTTGAGTTTCACGGTCTCGGTTTCTGATGAGGGTCGCAACTGGGAAAGAGTCGGAACTGTATCCGCTCCTCAGCCGGTGTCCGTTGAGGGCTATCCGAGGGATTTTGCGCGGCCGGGCCAGCTATTCATTCCGTCGATCGCTCTTAGCCGGGCTTGCCGCAACCGCTTTTATCAGGTGGAATTCGCTATTTCTAACGCCCCAGCCCAAGCCTTCTACATGCAGTGGAGGGTTGGGGAGATTGAATTCTTCAGTCACGACCAGCGAGTGCAAATCGGCGGCCCCTATAGCTTCACCAGCGCATGGATGAGCGCCGGGCTCGGCGAAGAGTGGGTTTACGTGGATCTGGGCGCCCGCTGCGCGTTCGATCGCGTCAAGCTGTACTGGCTTGCGCGCGCCGCTGAGGGCTCGATTCAGGTTTCGGACGACGCCGAAAGCTGGCGCGATCTCCATACCTTCGCGGAGGAAGCTTCACTTCTTGACGATGTCAAGCTCGCGCGGCCTTCCCACGGCCGCTACGTTCGAGTGCTGATGAAGCGGCCAACCTCGCCCGATGGCTACATTCTCAGTGAAATGGAGGTATTTGGCCGTGGCGGTCCCATTGCTCGCCCCAAGCGCGTTTCCACAGTTCGCGCAGAGAGTCAACTGGACGGGCATCTCGACCTCGTGGGAGGCGCGTGGCGATTGCAGCGCTCCACACTGGTGAGTGGCAGTGGGCAGGACTTTTCGAAGCCGGGTTTTCACGATGCCGAATGGATAGTGGCGACGGTGCCGGGCACGGTGCTCACCTCGTACCTAAATGTCGAGGCAATTCCCGATCCGAGTTTTGGCAAGAACCAGTTGTATGTTTCGGACTCGTTCTTCTACTCCGACTTCTGGTACCGCACCGAGTTCACCGCCCCCGCGATTGCTTCGGGAAAGACGGTGTGGCTGAACTTCGACGGCATCAACTGGAAGGCCGACGTCTTTCTGAATGGGGAGAAGATCGGCCGTATCGAAGGCGCATTCATGCGCGGCCGCTTCGATGTAACCGGCAAGCTGCGTCCCGGTAAGAAGAATGCTCTTGCGGTACGAATCGAGAAGAACGCCACTCCCGGGAGCTGTAAACAGAAAACCTTTGAAAACGGGGGACCGAACGGCGGCGCGCTTGGAGCCGACAATCCCACCTATCACGCATCGGTCGGTTGGGACTGGATTCCCACGATTCGCGGCCGAAATACCGGCATCGTCGGCAACGTTTACCTCACCACGAGCGGTACGGTAACGCTGGAACACTTATTTATCAGCACTTTCCTACCGCTGCCGGATGTCTCGCACGCAGACGTGAGTATCGAGCTCGACTTGGTGAACCATGGGCCCGCGCCAGTCGTAGGCACTCTTCGCGGACGCTTCGGAGAGGCGCAATTCGAAGTACGCGTCAACTATGTTGGCCCCGTGGAAGCCCCAACGCGCATCAGGCTCGATCCCTCGACACACCCGGCACTGCGCCTGGAGAACCCAAAGCTGTGGTGGCCGGTTGGTTACGGCGATCCGCATCTTTATGAGGTGGAACTAACATTTGAACTCAAGGACGGGCAGACATCTGACACCAAGGCGCTGAAAGCGGGAGTCCGGCAGATGACCTACAGTGAAGACGAGGGCGCGTTGAGAATCTTCATCAACGGCCGGCGTTTTGTGGCTCGCGGCGGTAATTGGGGTTTCAGCGAGTCCATGCTGCGTTACCGTGGGCGCGAGTATGACGCTGCCGTGCGCTACCACCGCGAAATGAATTTCAACATGATCCGCAACTGGGTGGGGCAGATCGGCGACGACGAATTCTATGAAGCTTGCGACCGATACGGTGTCCTCGTATGGCAGGATTTCTGGCTCGCCAATCCCTGGGATGGCCCCAACCCTGATGACAATAGCTTGTTCTTGAGCAGTTTGAAGGACACCGTGCTTCGCATTCGCAATTATCCGTCGATTGGCCTCTATTGCGGGCGCAACGAAGGGTTCCCGCCGAAGGCGCTCGACGACGGCATACAAAGCATATTGGCCGAGTCGCATCCCGGCATTCACTACATTCCGAGCTCAGCCGATAACGTTGTCGGCGGAGGCGGACCGTACATGCTCATGCCGCTCACGTTCTACGCCACAATGGCCACGTACCCGAAACTGCATAGCGAAATCGGCATTCCCAATATCCCATCTGTCGAGAGTGTGCGGGCGATGATGCCCAAGAGCGCTCTCTGGCCTCCTGGACTTGAGTGGGGACTGCACGATTTTGTAGAGGGCGGCTTCCGGCGCGGCGCGACCTTTCTTAGCACAGTCGAGCAGGCCTACGGCGCCACCGACACCTTCGAAGAGTGGGTTTCGCTCGCGCACTTTGCCGATTACGAGGGCTTTCGCGCCGAGTTCGAAGCGCAAAGCAAGAACCGCATGGGGTTGCTGCTTTGGATGAGTCATTCCTGCTGGCCTTCATTGTTGTGGCAGACCTACGACTACTACCTGGAACCAACTGCGGCTTACTTCGCCTGCAAGAACGTCTGCGAGGCGCTGCATATTCAATGGAATCGCGTCACCGACGATGTCGAAGTGGTGAACTACAGCGCCGGCGACGCCCGCGGCCTGGCTGCAATGGCGGAAGTGCTGAATCTCGATGGATCGATAAAGTGGGGAAAAAACGCTGCGCTCGACAGCGCGGAAGATAGCGTCGCAACCTGCATGAAGATGGAATACCCAACCGGGTTGACGCCGGTACACTTTGTCCGACTCACTCTGTCGCGCGCAGGCACTCCAGTCTCCACGAATCTTTACCTCCGTGGATCGCAGGAGGGCAACTATCGCGCAATTCGCCAGCTGCCCAAGGCACACGTCGTAAGCATCACCGACATCAAGCGGCAGGGCGAACTATGGCTGTTGACGACTCAACTGCACAATCTTTCGGCTTACCCGGCACTTATGACGAGATTGAAGGTCGTACGGGAGAAGAGCGGAGACCGGATTCTGCCGGTAATCTACAGTGACAACTATTTCACGCTCTTGCCCGGAGAAAAACGCACCATACAAACGGAGTTGAACCATTCCGACACGCGAGGGGAGAAACCACGCATGGCGGTCGGCGGTTTCAACGTAAAAACCGCAGCCCAGCCGGACTGATTTCCAAACCGCGAGCTGGCAAGAAACGTCTGTTCTCGCAAGTTAACGTTCGCGCGGTGAACGGAGCGTGCAGCCGTCTATTGCAACGAATTGCTCTTTGCAACCTTTCCGAGCATCGTGGCGCTGGGTTTTATGGTGTGCGTTTGGGTCTCGGGATCGACCGCGATCAATCCAAACTTCGGAACATATCCGAAGATCCACTCAAAGTTGGGGGATGAGATGCGCCGGCCCACGCGGATCAACCGGCAACAGATTTGCTTGCGTCCCGCAACAATATGCTGAACATCGGCTAGCTGACAACCCAAAGTGACACTGTTATGCTGTGCGTTCTGCACTGCTAACCTACAAGTTCCGAAAAAAGAATTAGTGTCCTTTTATGCAAAATGAAAGCCTCAAGCGCAAAGCGGTGATATTTGTTTTCCTGTTCGCGTGTATCGCGCAGCTTCCCAGAAGCGCGGCGCAGCAGGACGAAAACCTCGCGAGTTTGGAAAAGTCATTTAAGAACCCTCCCGATGATTGCCGGATCATGATGCGGTGGTGGTGGTTTGGCCCCGCCGTCACCAAGCCCGAGGTGCAGCGAGAGCTGGAACAAATGAAGGCAGAAGGCATTGGCGGGGTCGAAATCGCGACGCTGTATCCTCTCGCGCTCGACGACCCGAAGACCGGCTTCCACAATCAGCCATTTCTCTCCGACGAACATCTCGATGCGATTCGTTTCGCCGCAACAGAAGCCAGAAGACTCGGCTTGCGCGTTGACATCACACTGGGAAGCGGCTGGCCCTTTGGCGGCCCGCATATACCCGTAACTCAAGCGGCGGGAGAGTTGCGCGTCGAAACGATTCCAGTACCGCCGGGAGCAGATTCGATTCCTGTGCCCGACATCGATTCGGGGGAGCAAATGATTGCTGCTTTTCTGGCTCCCGTCAGAGATGGCCAGCCCTCGTTGCGCGATGCGAAGCAGGTATCGACGATCGTAAATGGGCGTCTAGAAATATCGGCCACGCTCGAAGGCGCGAACGATGCAATGTTCTTCATATCAAGTCGCACCGGAATGACGGTGAAGCGTCCGGCCGTTGGCGCCGAGGGTTTTGTCCTGGATCACTATGATCAACATGCGATTGAAACTCATCTCCACGTCGTAGGGGACCGGTTGATGGAAGCATTTGGCAGCCAGCCTCCGTACGCAGTCTTCAGCGACAGCTTGGAGGATTACGGATCCAATTGGACGGCTGATCTGATGGAGCAGTTTCGGGCAAGGCGCGGGTACGATCTGACTCCCTATCTACCCGCGCTCGTCGGCGATGTCGGCCCTCTGACTGCCTCAGTTCGGCATGACTGGGGAAAGACGCTCACCGAATTGGCCAATGAGCGCTTCCTCGTCCCTCTACATTCCTGGGCACAACAGCATCACACATTGTTTCGCTCGCAGACCTACGGATTTCCACCCGTCACGCTCTCCAGCAACCGGTATACGGATCTTCCCGAAGGTGAGGGCAAAGCATCCCTGCTGATGTGGCGCGAATTCTCCGACGTGCGCTGGGCAGCATCGGCAGGGCATCTTTTTGGCAGGCCCGTGATTTCGTCGGAAACCTGGACGTGGTTGCATTCCCCCGCGTTTCGCGCCACCCCACTGGACCTGAAGGCAGAAGCCGATCTGCACTTCCTGCAAGGCGTCAACCAACTAGTCGGGCACGGTTGGCCGTATTCCCCCCAAGAGGCAGGAGAGCCGGGATGGCGAATGTACGCCGCGGCCGCCCTCAACGCCCACAATCCATGGTCATTCGTGATGCCCGATCTGGCTCGCTACCTGCAACGCGTCAGCTTCGCTCTGCGGCAGGGCAAGCCCGCCAACGATGTTGCCTTGCTCCTGCCGAATGACGACGTCTGGTCGACGTTCGCGGTGAGGAGCAATTCCACGAATCCGGTGATTAGCCAGGGCGGCTTCAATACGGCGGGTTCGCCTTTCAGTATTGATGAATCCTTGGACGGTTCGTTGGTGAGCAAAGTCATTCCACAGATTCTCGACGCTGGCTTCAATGTGGACTTTATCGACGCCGACGCCATCGATGCCGTGGGCATTCCATACTCAGTTTTGATTCTGCCCGGCATTGACCGGCTGCCGCTCGCGACCTATCAGAAAATTGAAGAATATGCGCGGCATGGAGGAATCGTGATTGCTGCACAGAGCTTCCCTTCTACGGCGCCAGGCCTGTTGGATGCGGAATCCGAGGGGCGGCAGATTCAGGAAATCTCGCAACGACTATTCCGCGCGAGCGACGCGGCGGGACACTTTGTTTCCGATGTGGCACAACTTGGAGACTCCCTGGCCACCTATCTCCCTCCCGATGTCATTCTTTCTCCCAGGACTCCACGAATCGGGTTCATTCATCGAACGTTGGCGGCCGGAGATTTGTATTTCATCGCCAACACCAGCAACCAACCGCACCACGTGCAAGCGACATTTCGTCACGCTGCGAAACACGCTGAATATTGGGATCCGTTCGATGGCGAGATATTTGCGGTAGAGGCCCCCTCTGCCGTGGACCTCGATTTGCAGCCTTACGAGTCACGACTGATCTTGTTCACGAACTCCACGCCTCAGCCTAAGAAAATGCGGCCGATCGTGAGTGCTCCTTCCAAAACCATCGACCTTACACTCGATTGGAAGGTAACATTCAGCGCCACGAATCAAACTGTCCCCATGCCCCAGCTTCACTCCTGGAGCCAGGACCCAGCTTTCAAATATTATTCGGGCCAGGTTATTTGCGAGAGGACCTTCGATCTCTCGGCCGAGGATGTGAGATCGCGAATCAGTGGCGTCCTTGATTTCGGAAAAGGTACGCCGATTGAGGAACCAAACCCGCTGCCGCAATTCAGTATGCAAGCCTATTTTGAAGGCCCCGTTCGAGATGCTGCACAGGTGTATGTCAACGGTAAGAGCGCGGGCTTCGTGTGGCGTCCGCCCTATACGATTGATGTCACCAGATTCCTGACCGCCGGGAAAAACGGCCTGCGCGTTATCGTTGGCAACACCGCCATCAACTCTTTGGCTGGCCACGCACTTCCCACTTACCGTTTGCTCAATGAGAGATATGGCGAACGATTCACGCCCCAAGACATGGTGAACCTGCAGCCGCTGCCGTCGGGAATTCTGGGAGGACTACGGCTGAATTTGGCACGAGTGTCTCAAGCACGGTGAAAGGACGCACTTAGGATGAAGCGAAAACGTTGAGGATTAAGGAGATTTGGTGGAGCTAGTCGGGCTCGAACCGACGACCTCATCGTTGCGAACGATGCGCTCTCCCAGCTGAGCTATAGCCCCAAATGCAGGTGGGTTATCGACTGCCCAACTATTTTACCAGCGTTCCAGAATCGGCACCAACAACCGGACCGGCCTCCAGAGCAGATGTTACGACTGGCGTCTTCGGGGCAACTAAGGTCAGGAAATCCCCTTGACGAAATCCCCCGGTTTACGTCTAACTAACAATTGGCGACCCACGAGAGCGCCTGCCGCTGGAATCATTCGATGTTTGCGCAACTGAATCCCGCGACCGCGCGCCGGCAACGCTGGCTGCGGGCGGGTTCGCTCGGCCTCCATGGTCTGTTGCTGGCCTGGCTGCTGCGCACACCCGAGCCTCAACTTCTCACGGCAGTCTCGGTGGCTGCAGGGCAGAACGGCAAGTCCGTTACGCGGCTCTATTGGCCCAGCAAAACTCCCGACGACAGCAGCCAGAGTTCTTCCGACACAGCAACGGAGCGTTATCGTCACCAGCGGCTCAGCCACGAGAAGTTGACGTGGAAGGCACCTGCCCAGCCGCCGAAGTTGGCAGCGCCGCCGAATACGCTGGCTCGTACGAACGCGGAGGACAACTCCAAAACTCAAACGCTTTCGGCCTTGGGTCACGGCGCACAGGCAGGTCTTCCCTATGGAACTCTGAATAGCGGCCCTTTCTCTGGCAACGAGATTCGACCAGCCTTGCCAGTCGCTACTTCTGATCCGGTGGCTTATCCGTGGGAGTTGCCCGACTTTGAGGGCAACGTTGTGGTCGAGATCGTGATCGATACTCACGGAGATATTGTCGGCAAGAAAGTTCTGCAGAGCCTCGGCCCCAAACTCGACGAGAAGGTTCTAATCGCGCTCGACAATTGGCACTTTCAGCCCGCCACCCGCAATGGCGCCCCCATCGCCTCGAAGCAGGACGCCGTGTTCCACTTCCGTGCCAGAGGCTAGCAATCCGCCATCCGACAATGCTGGGAGCCGCTCTCGCGGCGCGCCCAGACGCTATAATGAAAACGTGAGCGGGAACGATATACAGCAAGTCGCCTCGGCCGATTTTCCCACCCGTTGGGGTAAGTTCCGCATCTACGGTTTTCGAGGGCACTCCGGTTCCGATGGCGACCGCCGAGTAGAAGAGGCTGTCGCGCTGGTAACCGGGGACGTGACCTCCACTCCTCCGCTAGTGCGTATTCATTCGCAGTGCCTGACCGGCGATGTCTTCCATTCCTTGCGCTGCGATTGCCGCCAGCAGCTCGAACTGTCGCTCTCGATGATTGCCGAGCAAGGCTCCGGCATTCTGCTTTACGAGCTTCAGGAAGGGCGCGGCATCGGCCTGATGGCCAAGCTGCAAGCCTACGAACTGCAAGATGCAGGACTCGACACCGTCGAAGCCAATGAACGCCTGGGCTTCAAGAACGACTACCGCAATTTCGCGCTCCCGGCCCAGATTCTCAAGGCACTGGGAGTCACGCGCGTGCGCCTGCTATCGAACAATCCCGAGAAGGTTGAAGCGCTGGAACGCGCCGGAGTCCAGGTCGTCGAGCGTGTTCCGTGCGAAGTCACTCCCAGCCCGCACGCCGAAGAATATCTCAAGACCAAGAAAGAAAAGCTCGGGCATCTTTTCACGTAAGCCTAGCCGCGGCATCTTTGCGCGAATGCCCGGGCCGTGGTCTAATTCGCTGACTCACTCTCGCGAATGGCCGCCTCCGACTCCGAAGCTCGTTCATCTTCCCGCTGCGCCATGCTCGCCCTGAGTCTCGCCCTGGTAGGCGCGGCCTCAATGGGTTACTACCATTTAGGCCTCTTCATTCCCCGCATGCTGGAAGTGAGAGCCTCGAAGGGACTGGAGAGCGGCTACGCTTTCGGCGACGATTTCTATCCGATCTGGCTCGCCGCGTCCCGGTGGCGGGTCGATCGTCTCGATCCTTATAGTGCCGAGATGACGCGTGAGATTCAGACGGGACTGTTTGGACGCCCTCTCGATGCACGCAATCCCAACGACCCCTCCGTGGATTATCGTCAATTCGCATATCCGGCATTCACGGAACTCCTTCTCTGGCCAAGTGCATTTCTTAGATTTTCAAAACTTCGCATCGTTCTCGCTTTGGTCTTGCCTTTTTTCACTGTCGCAAGCCTTTGGTTGTGGTTGCACGCGTTGCAATGGCGCATTCATCCGCTTTGGTTCGCGGCGCTCGTGCTGCTTGCGCTCTGCAACTACCCAGTCCTGGAAGCTGTTTTCGCCGGGCAACCCGGCCTGATCGTAGGGTTCTTGCTGGCAAGCGCTGCTCTGGCCCTCAGGAGAAACCGACTGTTGCTTGCTGGAACGTTGATGAGCCTGACCCTGATAAAACCGCAAATGACCTTGCTGGCCACCGCGTATCTATTGCTGTGGAGCCTATCCAACCGGAGCCGCATGCAGTTCTGGGCTGGTTTCGTTGTCACGACGTTGCTCCTGGTGGGCGCGTCGTTGTGGATCTGGCCGCACTGGATCGAACAGTGGTTGAAAGTCCTGCTTGGATACCACCGGTATGCAACGCCTCCGCTAGTTACCGTCCTGCTTGGAGCGAGTCTGGGAGCTTACATCGGCCCGGTAGCGATCGTGGTTCTACTCGGAGTGAGTGCAGGGCTGGCGTGGCAAAATCGGCGGGCGACTCTCGACTCTTTACTCTTCTGGCTGACCTTGAGTTTGTTGCTAGCCATCACGTCTGTCACGCTGCTTCCCGGGCAGGCGATCTATGATGACGTGATTCTCCTCCCCGGAATACTCCTGCTGCTACGCTACCGCCGTCAGCTTCGCGATGCCGGACGTATCTCTCGTACCGTGCTGTCGATCGGCGCTCTCGTTCTTTTCTGGCCTTGGGCAGCGGCATTCGTGCTAATCGTGGTGCGCCCGTGGCTGCCATCTGAGGTTTTCGAGTCAAGTGCAGTTTTCTCCCTGCCTATTCGTACGGCGGCATCGTTCCCCTTCGCGGTACTCGCCCTGCTCACTTACGCCCTGCGCATCATTCTAGTTCCGAGTCGAGAAGCTGCTTGAGCGCGCTCTTGTTCTTGACTGGCAGGTATTGCATGGCCGCGCGCGCCAGAGCCGAGTATACTTCGCGGGCAGCTGGTAGGCCGCGCAACACGCGCAGATGGCGCTTCACCGTATCCACGTCGCCGCGGACGATCGGTCCGCTGAATGCGCCCGCCGCATCCAAGGCAGCATAGTTCGCCAAAGTCTGGAGCAAGATAGGAATCATTCGCCGCTTCGCTGCGTTTCGATTCACTCCTGCGAGTGCTGCAACCTGCTCCGTAGTGGCTAGAAGCGCGGTGAAAAGGGGCGACGCAAAAGTTCCCCAGGCGTGATAGGCAGCCTTGTCTTTCTTACGAATCGAATGGGAATGACCACCCACATCCTGAATCACTCGTCGCGCCAGGCGCATTGCAGCCGCGTCGCCCTCAACCGCAAAAGAAACCCCCGCAAGCGTAGCCTGCGAGCCCCGCACAAACGTCATCAGCGGATGCACTGACCCGACAGACGCCCCACGCTTGCGCAGGGATGCCAGTTCATCACTGGTGAGCGCGCCGCTGGAATGCAACGCGACTCTTCCCTTCCACTCGATCTTGCCCGCAAGCGAGCGCGCCGCTCCCAAGATTTCAGCGTCCGGCACGCAGAACCAAACCAAGTCGGCCCGCAAAGGAGACGGATCAGTCAAGGCCCGGGCGCCCACTTGCTTTGCCAATCTCCGCGTCTTTCTGAGTGAAGCCCCGCGAGAACGCGCAATCACGGCTTCAATGATGTAACCAGCCCTCTGAAGGGACGGAGCAAGGGCCGTCCCCAAATTTCCTGCCCCGACAATCGCAACTAGAGGCCTCGATGCCATGCCGGGCAGCATAGCAGAAGCGGCATCCTGCTTCCGCCATCCGGCTCCCGGAAACCACGACTCAGCAATATGCCTTTACATCACCGGTCTTCCGGAAGCCGAAAGCCGGAAGCCATGTTTTATATTGTCTGTATGGCCAAATCTTCCCGCAAACCTGCCCGTAGCAAGCGAAGCCTAGAACGCATCATCTCCTCCCGAACCGTATATCGTGGTCCGGTTTTCTCGGTCACGACCGATCACGTCGAGGAACCCGGCGGAGTGCGGGCACGGCGCGATGTCATCCATCACTCGGGCTCAGTGGTGGTCCTCGCCGTTGACGATTCCCGTTCGACCCCTCGCGTTCTTCTGGAAAGACAATACCGCCATGCCGCTACAGACTATCTGTGGGAATTACCTGCCGGCCGCATCGATCCCGGGGAGCAGGAACTCCAGGCCGCCAAGCGCGAACTTTTGGAGGAAACTGGATACACCGCCATCAGTTGGCGCCGCATTCTGAAGTTCTTCGCGAGCCCCGGCTTCGTTGCCGAAACCATGGCGGTCTATCTGGCGACGGGCTTACGGGCTGGCCAGGCGCAGCCTGAGGATGACGAAGTCATCTATAAGCGGCTCATCCCCTTGCCGGCGGCCGTCCACATGGTCGTCAGCGGAACCATTCAGGATGCCAAGACCATTTCTTCCGTGTTATGGCTCGATCACATGGCGCGCATGACAAAAGGAAAGAGCAAGCAGAAAGTCGTGCCGCGCCCGCGCTAACAGCCCTGAGTATGTAAGACGCGTCCTCTATATTCCACGATTTCTTGGATACTACATGGGATTGACAGCCCACCCCTTGCGCTCCAAAATGCATCCTATTGGCTGGATCTGACTGCGCGCACGTCCTTGGGCCCCCCAACCAAAGGACGTGCAGAAAGAGGGAGTACGTGGAACGTCTGAAAGGAACCGTCAAGTGGTTCAATAACGCCAAGGGATACGGGTTCATCGGTCGCGCGGATGGGCCAGACGTATTTGTTCACTACAGCGCGATTACGTCTGAGGGATACAAGAGCCTGCAGGAGGGCGACACGGTGGAGTTCGAAATCACCGAAGGCCAAAAAGGACCGCAGGCAGCGAATGTGACTAAGGCTTCGTAGCGGCGCCCCGCGCCACTCCCGGCAAACTCTCCACTCCAGCGAGCGCGCCACGGCACCCGCCGGCTTGTAGTGTCTGAGAAGAAGATTCCCCGCCTCGCCCTCCGACAGCGGCATCGAGCACCCCTCAGCGTCCCGCTGGCCCTGCCGTCCAATCTTGTTTATCTTAAGTCCGTGGACAACAAGGCCATCGCCAACATTCTCTACGAGACCGCCGACCTGCTTGAGATTGACGGTCAGGATTCGTTCCGCATCCGCTCCTACCGCAACGCCGCGCAGGCCATCGAGAACCTGTCGCAGCCGATCAAAGAACTGATCGGCGATCCCAAGCAGGTCCTGGCCATTCCCGGCATCGGCAAAGGCATGCTGCAAAATCTGCAGGAACTTTTCAAAGACGGCAAGCTCGCGGTTCAGACGGGATTGCTGGAGAAATACCACCCATCGATGCTGCAGCTGTTAAAGATTCAAGGCCTCGGGCCCAAGACCATCGCTCTTATATGGAGCGCCTATAAGGTCTGCGACGTCGACGGCGTCGAAAAGCTGGCGCGCGAAGGGAAAATCCGCGAGTTGCCGCGCATGGGCGAAAAGCACGAAGCCAAGCTTCTGAAGGCCATCGAGGACTACCGCCGCATCGGGGGCCGCTTCCTGATTGACGCCGCCGAAGCCGAGGCCGAAAAACTTACGTCGTATCTCGAGAAGCATCCCGGCATCGACAAGATCACGCCGGCCGGATCGCTGCGCCGCGGCCGCGAGACCGTGGGAGACCTCGACATTCTCGTCACTGGAACCGCCTGCACCTCCGAAGAAGGACGTCAGAAGGCCATCGCCTACGTCGCCCAATATCCGCCGCTCATGGACGTGATTGCCAGCGGCGACAATAAAATCAGCTTCCACCTGCGCAGCGGCATGCAGGTTGATGTTCGCCTGCTGCCACCGGAATCCTTCGGGGCGGCCATGCAATACTTCACCGGATCGAAGGCGCACAACGTGGCCTTGCGCCAGCGCGCCCTCAAGATGGGGTACACCCTGAATGAATACAGCCTGGCCACACTCGAAGGCGAGAAACCAGTTGCAGGAAAAACCGAAGAAGAAATTTACGCGAAGCTGAAGCTCGACTATATTCCGCCGGAGATGCGCGAGAATCTCGGCGAAATCGACCTCGCACAGAATCATGCGCTGCCCCAGTTGATCATTCAATCTGATCTCCAGGGCGACGTCCACATGCATACCGTCGAAACCGACGGCCGCAACACGATAGAAGAAATGGCCGAGGCCGCTAGGGCCCGTGGCTACAAATACATCGCCATCACCGACCATTCCAAGAACCTGGCCTTCGCCAACGGACTCGACGACCAGCGCGCCGTGGCGCACATCCAGCGCATTCGCGAAACCGGCAAGCAAGTCGACGGCATCACGATCTTTGCCGGCATCGAAGTTGACATCCTGGCCGACGGCAATCTCGATCTCTCCGAGGACGTGCTGGCGCAGATGGACATCGTCATCGCCAGCGTCCACTCCGTCTTCAATCAGGAACCCGCGAAGATGACCGAGCGCTTGCTGAAAGCCATCGAGAATCCGAACACCTCCGTCATCGGCCATCCCACCGGCCGGATTCAGTTGCGCCGCGCCGCCTACGCCTTCGACATGCACGCCGTTCTGAACTCAGCCGCGAAACACAAAGTCGCGATGGAGCTCAATTCCTATCCCGACCGACTCGACCTGAACGACGTGCATCTACGGCAGGCCAAGCAGCAAGGCGTGAAGGTCGTGATCAACACGGACTCTCATCACACTTCACACCTGGAAAAGATCCGTTACGGGGTCCTGCAAGCACGACGCGCCTGGCTGACTAAAGACGATGTGCTGAACACGCTGCCGCCGCAGAAGTTCGCCAAGGCGATGAAACACGCGTGGTGACGTCAGACGGGCGACCCAAACTGCGACCGTGTTATCTCCCAGGGTGATATCACCCACAAATTCTTTTATATCAAGCTCGATAAAATCCTTATTTTGTTTGGGTTAGCAGGATCAGACATGCAGCGCCGGCTGCAGGATATTGATTGCAAATAGCTTATACGCAAGATATTCCGGAATAAGAACTTAGAGCCGATTTATCCACTGGTCCCTGTTCTGCGAAAAGCGCGCGCACTCTCTCAGTTTGCACTTTCTGGGGCCTCAGTAAAGGTTGTTCGTCACAAGATGTCGATTAAGTCTGTGGAAAAAGTTCTCCACCCAAGCGACCGGGGGCTATACCCGAACCATTTGCGTGGGAGATTGCCCCAGCTTATCTTTCGCCCCTACGGGGCTTGCTTCTCTGGTTGCTGGTGACCCCACGGCTTGCGCCGCGGGCTGCATTCTTTCGCCGCTTCGCGGCTACTTCCTGCAGCTTCGGCGAGAGAATCGGGTGCACCGGCTCGGCAGTCATCTCCGGGGGTTTTCCACAGAGTTTTTTGTTGGGATGTTCACATAACCTTGCTCCTCGTTTTGCAGCCTCCAATACTGGGAGTATGAATGACCAGAAGAGCAAAACGATCGAGACTACGTTTAATGCTGCATGCCAGGCTGCGCCTGGCGGACAGCCGAGGGCGGCTGTCCCCACATTCCAACAGGAGAGACCCGTAGACGACCTCGAGGGGTTTGCCTGGACCTACGCGCAAAAGACTGGAGAACTGCAGAGAGATGGCAAGCCCGTGGCAAGCGGCTATTCCGGGGGAGGCGAGGGCAAGAATAATCCCGGCATGGAGAATGTTGCCGACGAAGGACCAATCCCTCGCGGAGACTGGGCCATTCACGGGCCGCCAGCCGCTACCCGCGACCACGGTCCGTACGTCTTGCGACTGGAGCCTGCGGCCGACACCGTGACTTTCGGCCGTAGCGGCTTTCTGATGCACGGAGATTCGAAAGGGCATCCGGGAAGCGCTTCTCATGAGTGCGTCATTATGCCCAGAGAGGTGCGAGAGGAAGTTTGGAACAGCGGCGACCGCGATCTGAAAGTGGTCGCAGAGATTCCAGAAGAGCCGCCGGCCACGAAGACGTAACGATGGCAACGACACTCTCCTAAGTGAGGCTTTGACCGAGCGGGTCGCATCCCATGCGCCGCAAGCGTAAAATCGGCGAGAAGAAGAGAATCCTATGCCTGATCAGACTTCCGCCCCGCCGCCGAACTCGCCAGCGCCTGATGCCGCGCCTGCAACTCCACAAGCCGTACCGAAGGCGACGCCCGCAGGTCCTACCATCAACATTGGCGAAGAATACGGCACGGCCAAAAAGAATCTGCCACCGACCAAGATTTTGCTGATCGCTATCGGCGCGGTGGTTGTCGTGGTGCTCATCGCTTCCTTCCTGAAGCGCCCCACACCGCAGGCCTTCGGCTCTCTCGACAATGTGATCGCCGTGGAGATTCCCGATCAGAATTCGACCATGGTCGCGCTGACCTTCACGGTGCACAATACCAGCGAAAAGATTCTTTACGTCCACACTCTGCAGGGCGTCCTCAAGACGGCCAGTGGAGACTCGCCTGCCCCCGCCGACGCCGTCTCCGCCATCGACTTCGATCGCTACTTTCAGGCATTTCCGAGGTTGAAAAACGGGGCGCAGCCGCCTCTCCCACCGGAAACCAAAATCCAGCCTGGAGAATCCGTCACCCGCACCATTATCGTGGCCTTTCCAGTAACTCTGGACGTCTTCAACCAACGCAAATCGCTCAGCGTCGTCATCTGGCCCTACGACCAAACCGTGCCCGTTGTCTTGACCAACTAAGGTACCGCCGCTTGCGCGAATGCAGCCGAATGGGTTTCTATAGCAGCATGAAAAATTCTGCCCTCCGCGTACTCATTCTCCTGGCAGCAGTTTTCCCGTCAACGTTTCTCACCGCAGCCCCGGCCGAACAGCACGGCAAATATCTCTTCTATGTCGGCACCTATACCGAGGAAGGCAGCAAGAGCAAGGGCATCTATGCCTACCGCTTTGACGCGGACACGGGTCAGATCACGTCTCTCGGCCTAGCCGCCGAAACAACGAATCCATCATTCGTGGTCTTGCACCCGAACGGCCGCTTCCTCTATGCAGTGAATGAGGTCCAAAATTACAAGGGCCCGAACAGCGGCGGCGTTGGCGCCTTCTCGATCGACAAGGAGACTGGCAAGCTCACGTTTCTCAACGAAGTGCCTTCGCGTGGGGCCGATCCCTGCTACATCACCGTCGACAAAACCGGAAAATATGTATTGGTGGCGAACTACACCGGCGGGAGCCTCGCGGTGTTTCCCGTACTCGAAGATGGAAAGCTGGGCGAGGCTTCGGACTTCCTACAGCACACCGGCCACGGCACGAATCCCGAGCGCCAGGAGAAAGCTCACGCCCACTCCATCGACCTCTCGCCCGATAACCGCTTCGCCATGGCTGACGACCTGGGCCTCGACGAGTTGTTTGTCTACAAGTTCGACAGCGCCAACGGATCGCTAACGCCCAATAATCCGCCCTTCGCCAAACTCGATCCCGGAGCCGGTCCGCGCCACTTCGCGCTGAGTCCGACGGGAAAGTTCGCCTACGTGATCGCTGAAATGCACTCGACGGTTACCGTCTTTTCCAACGACGCTATCACGGGCACGCTGCAGCCCATCCAGACAATTTCAACCCTGCCCAAAGGCTTCACCGGCGAGAACGACGATGCCGAGATCCAGATGTATCCCTCCGGCAAGTTCCTCTACGCCTCAAACCGCGGAAGCGACACGATTACCGTGTTCGCAATCGATCCCCGCAAGGGCACTCTAACCCCGATCGAATACACGCCCACGCAAGGCAAAATTCCGCGCAGTTTCGAGATCGATCCGACTGGCAAGTTTCTCTTCGCCGCGAACCAGAAGTCAGACAACATCGTGGTCTTTCGAATCGACGCCAAAACCGGGCATCTAACACCCACGGGACAGATGCTCGATGTTGGATCGCCGGTTTGCGTGAAGTTCCTGAAAGTGCAGTGATTCGCCGGAGGCGAGCTGTCGTCAAAGCTGACTCGCGATTGGCCGCGGAGTACCAAATGGTACCCCGTCCATGGGTTTTGAGTGTAATGGCCTGCTTACGACAGTTTGCGGTAATCCACGAGCCATCGCCGGGGAACAAAGGCACAACGACAGATGTCTAATGATGAAAGTGCATACGCGCGGCTTTCTCAACTTCGTCCTGGCGCTTCTATCGGTCGTCACTATCGATGCGGCCAAGACTGCACCTCATCTTGTCTACGGAACCTATCTCGGGGGCCGCGATAAGGAATGCACTACAGGCATTGCCGTTGACCGCTCAGGAGAGGCAGTCGTCGTGGGTCGAACCCCCTCACCCGACTTTCCGGTCACCCCACGTGCATTCAGCACAAGGACACACGTGAATAACAACGACTGGACCGGATTCGTCAGCAAGATTAGTGAGGGCGGAGATCATCTGCTGTACTCTTCTTTTCTTGGGGGAAACTTCCGCTCCAGCGCGAATGCGATTGCCGTTGATTCGGCGGGGCGCGCCGTCGTCGTAGGATCAACCTGCTCATCCAACTTTCCGACCACTCGTTCCGCCGTGCTTCAGAAGGCTGCAGGAAGCGACAAGGTCGATGCTTGCGATGGTTTCGTAGCGTGGCTGAATCCTGACGGTTCCCAGTTGGAATATGGAACCTATCTGGGTGGGAGTCGTGAGGATGCCGCGACTGCAGTCGCGTTGGCTCGGGGTGGTGACGTGGTCTACGTCGCAGGATATACCTTTTCTCCAGATTTCCCGGTCACCGGAACGGCGTTTCAGCCAAAGTTGAACGGGGTGAGCAATGGCTTTCTCTCTGCCATTGATATAGGGTCGGGCAAATTACTCTACAGCACTTATCTCGGGGGAACGGGTAACGACCGGATTACGGCACTTGTAGTGGCATCCGACGGGGCGGTTTACGTGTCGGGCATTACTGACTCACAAAGTTGGTTAAATCTCCCCCTTCGGCACTTCGGTACGACGGGCGCGACTGACGGTTTTGTTGTCAGACTCGATCCGACAGGCAAAGAGCCGCCTTTCGGTATTCGCATCGGCGGCTCGGGGGACGAGAATCTGACCAGTATGGCTCTCGATTCGGAGGGAGACATCTACGTTGTTGGATCAACAAGTTCGCCGAATTTCCCGCTCACAGGCGCGAAGCTCAACCAAATAGGTGGTGGCTTCGTCATGAAGATCAATGGTCGCAGATTCGCGGGTAAGCAATCAGGAGTGATGTGGTCACGACGGCTGGGCGGACACGGGGATGACGCTTTATCATCTGTTTCCGCAGGAATGCCCCATTTTATCTTCGTATCGGGTAGAAGTGGGTCGAAGGATTTTCCGACTACAAAGACGGCCATCTACGGTCGGCTCGAAGCAGAGAATGACTCAATCCTGATCCAGCTTCGTGCTTCCGACGGCCAAGTCCGATTCGCCACTTTCGTTGGCGGGACACGCCAACACGCGAGTTGGTACAACGACGAGGCGACAGGTGTCCTCGCGAATGCAAATGGCGACGTCTACGTTACGGGTTGTACCCTCGATGATCGGCTACCGGTGTCAAGGGGCGCTCTGCAACCCAGACCGAAAGGCAATTCCGAACCGTTCGTGCTCCGAATGAAATTTCCACCGTCAGAGTGAATGGACTCATGCGTGAGCAAACTCTTGCCCAGACATTTCCTCGACTGTTGCAAAATCGCCTTTGCACAAGTAATGCTCACCAGGTAGGCACGTCTATTATGAGGTGAGGACTATCGAATCGATGCCACCTACTGCTTCTTCTGAATAAATCTCCGCCGAGCCAGGTGCGTGCTCGCGTCCTGCTTGATCTCGTCGTACTTCAGGCAACTGATCGATCCATCCACTTCCAATACAGCGAGCGCCACCTGGTCACAGCTATTGATCCCGTGTTCCCGCAGCGCGCGATGCAGTTCGTCCATGCTCACGTGCTCCCGCGCCATGTGCGACTCGATGACCTTTCCGTCATGCACCAACAAACTGGGCTGGCCTTCGATCAGGCGCCGAAAGCGCTTGCTGACTCCTGAAACATCGGCCACCAGATAATTGAGAACCAGCAGTGTGCCGGCCGCCACTGCGCCACCCAGCAGAGATGTGTCGGGCCCGGTCATCGCATTCTGCACGGAGTTTGATAACAGGAGCAGCAGCGTGAGATCGAACGGGGTCATCTGCCCGACCTCCCGCTTACCGCTTAAGCGCACACCAATCAGCACCAGCAGGTAGATCACGCCCGTGCGCACCACAATCTGCAGCAGCACGTGGCCTCCGGGGAAAAACGCTCCGGTCATCATTGAGTGTTTAGTTCGCCGTCACGGGCACGGGAGCAGCTTTCGGAGTGCTCAGATATCCCGTGGCTTTTTTCTTGTCCACAGTCCACACGACCAGCTCAAACAGCAGGTGATCGCGTCCGGAGTAGAACTGAATCGGCTCGGCGATATTGCGGTCTTTCTTTTCAATCGTCTTGTCGTCCGCGGTCACATTCACCGTGAACTTGCCCCTCTTAGGGTCGACTTTCTTAAGTTGCAGACTCACGGTCGATACCGGCTGCGGCTTGGCGCCTTTCAGCAGCGTGAACTCGTAGTAGTTGCGGTCGCCTTTGTGCTTCAGCACCTCCAGGTCGCCGGCCGTGTGGGCAATCAATCCGCTCTGCACCCCTAGATCGCCAATCGTGCTTTGCAGCTTGGCTTTGGTGGCTTCCAGATCGGCCTTGGTAGAAGCGACGTCGGTTCTCACGCCTCCCACGTCGGACTTCACGCCCGAGATTTCTCCGGTTACGGCGTTGATCTGCGCCTTCTGTTCCTGCTCCAGCCGGCTTTCCGCCGCACGCTGTTCCGCCTGTAACGCGGCTGCGCGTTGGCCTAATTCCTTCTTGGTCATGCCAGCCTGCCGAGCCAAGGTTTCTTCCTGCGCTTCCGCGGTCTGCATCCGGTTCTGCAACTCCTTCACCTGAGCCTGGCTTGCGCTAAGATCTTGCTGCATTTTCTCCATCGCCGAATGGGTTGTGTACTGGACGTATCCGAAACCAGCGATCGCCAGGACCGCCAACAGGATCAGAATCCACTTGCCGGCATTCGACTGCTGCTCCATCTGTACATCGCCTTCATCGGCCATACGCTCTTCCTCCTCAGGAAGCTAAAGAATCGATTGCAGGGCTTTTTATTCTAGCAGGACCATCAAGTATCGACTGTGATATTAGGATGCCGGACGTGCAGCGGGACGATGCCTCTAGTGCCGGAGGGCCAACGCTTCACGCAAAAGCGGCTCAGGATCGCGGCGAACCGACGCTGCCTCCCGCCCCAGTTGTTTCTCCATTTGCTTTTCAGCCGCAGCCAGCGACTCCGGGACCGCCGGGATGGGCAGCGATTGCGCGATATTTGTTGATTTCACGATGCAGGCATACGCCAGCCGCGCAGGAAATCCCGCATCTTCGAGAAAGCGTCCGTAGGCGAACCAATCCTCGGCACTGGCGCTGTCGTCGCCGTTCGAACTATCCAACTGCAGCGCCTGCTGGTAGAGCTGCAACGCGTCGGTCAACCTGCCTGCCTTGGCCTGGAGCGCGGCCTCATTCACATCCGCCACACTCTCAAGCTTGCTCTGGCGGGTCTGCGCGGCTAGCTTCTCCGCCAGGCGATACGACTTCACCGCCATTTCCGTCTGCGAGGAGCGCGCCTGGCAATCCGCCATACGCAACACGATGGCGATGACTCGGTCCGGTGCCGGACGATCCTTGGCTGACTGTTGCGCAATCTTTTCGAGAAACGCATTGTAGTGTGAGGCGGCAGCTTGTGTCTTGCCCTCGCGATCCAGTTCGTCGGCGAGGAACAGATGCGCCAGGGACTGGCTCGGGTCCACGGCAAGGGCCTCATTCCAACTCGCCACCGCCTCGTCGGCGTGGCCGCGTCGCAGAGCCAGGAATCCGCGGTCGACGAGCAGATTGGCATCCTTCGGAGCGTACTTGAGCGAAGATTCGGTCAGACGATACGCTTCGTCAAACCGGTTCTGATCGATAAGCAGCCGCAACAGCCCCTGGCGCGCACCCGGATCGGAAGGATTGGTCTGCACCGCCCGTCTCCAGGAGGCCTCAGCCTGTTGCGGTTGCCCATCGTCCATCGCTCGTTGCGCCAGCCGCATCTGCAAGGAACTATCAAAGGAATTGAGAGCCGCCGCACGCTGCAGGTCGTGCAAGTCATCGGTGTGCAGCGCCAGGTAGTACCGAGTCTGATCGACCGTTCCCCAAACCAGAAGCAACAGCGCCGAGCCCACCCGCAGCGAACGGGCCCCTGCAGTGCCTCCCACGAGCCATCGTCCCACAGCGGCGAAGAGCCCGCCCGCATCGGCCGCGGCGTCCGAGATCCGCTCCCGCGAATTGAGCAGCAGGGATGCGATCCGCCCGTCGCGCAGCTTCCAGATGGCGCCATCCAGAAGGAAGTGGTGAATATTCACCAATGCCGTGAAGATCAGGAAGCTGGCCGTGAAGTCATGATGAAACGCGCGGCTCGCGAGCCACGGTCCCGGCACGAACAAGGCAATGCCGCCGACGACCAGCACTCCGAAGTAAGCCAAAGGCCGCCAGTTGCGCCCAGTCTTGCCCGACGCTTCCCCTGCGGCTTCCCGGCGCGCGTAGTAACTGGTAATCCACAAATACTGCGCCGAATGCATCACCGCAAGAACGCCAGTACTGTACCGGTTCTGCGGGATCTCCAGGCCTTTGATCAGAGAAATCGCGGCGGGCAGCAGGAACCAAAGAAACTGCGAAGAGAACAAAGTCAGTGAGGGAATCAGCTTTCGCCATCCGGTGGAGCGCGCCAGACGCCGAAGCCCGAAGGCTGATAACCCCACGAACGCCACGCACAAAATGATCTGCTCCCAACGGCTCACTACCGCCGGGATGCCTAGCGACACAAAAAGTGGGTCCGTCGATGGTCCGTTGTGGAAACCAAGAAACAGAATCAAGTACGACACGATAAAGGCGCCATATAAGGCACGCCGAGCGTACTTGTCGGGATCCGCTCCCGCCCGGCGCGCGAACATCATGAAGAGTCCGTAGTTTTGTCCACTGTAGTGCCACGGGCTCCAAGTCAAATAGATGGTGAAGATCCAAGGCAAAAGACGCAGCCAGAAATGCGACAAGAGCAGCGTCAGCACCACCAGCGCCGTAATGTGCACCGTGAAGATGCGGTACTTCTGAAAGTCTTCGGCGCGATGGTAGGCACGATAAATCGTCGCCATGTAGTGCGGATAATTGAAGAAGAGCGCCAGCACATAGAACACAACCGACCAGGTCCGTGCGTTCGAAGCCAGCGAAAAATACGAAAGCAGCAATAGCGGCGCCGACCACGCTCCGCAGCCCACGATCAGGTCGAGCCACGGATTGTAGATCCAGGGCCCTACCTGTTGCTTCGAATTCCTTCTGGGATTTCCCATCACTTGCTTTGAGGACAGCCGCTCTAGCCACGATCCTTTTGCCTTCGCGGGAGCCAGTCACCGGTTTAAGTTGACGTTCGTCTTTGTGGCTCGACCAAATTATAGGTGGGAGAATCGTAGTGGCGAGTACTTGGAAGGATGCAACAGGCGTAACGAAAGTAACGAGTACGTCACGGAAGCGCTCGCAGAAATTGTGAAAGGGGAGTTTCTTCCTTTAGTGCACTCCGGCCAAAGATGGTTCCTCCCTATTGACCGTTCCCTTCTTCTTGATCGCCATCAGCTCTATGGCTTTGTGCGCAATGTGCTCGGCACTTACCTCGAACTCCTTGATCAACTCCCAGGGAGCGCCCGAGTCTCCGAAGCGGTCTTTCACCCCAATCGCTCCGGTAATCACGGGCACGCCGTAGAGTTGCGGGCTCTCGGTCAGAATGCCACTGACGCGCCAGGCTAGAGCTCCAATCTGATGCTCCTCGGCAGTGACGACAACGCCTGTCTCGCGGGCCGCGCGAACGATAGCCTCGGCATCGATTGGCTTCAGCGTGTGAACATTCAGAATGCGAGTCTCGTAGCCGAATTCCTTCTTGAGGATGTACGCGGCACGCATCGCCTCGGGAACCATCGGCCCGCAGGCAATGATGCTTAGATCCTCGTTCTCGTTCTTGTAGGATGAGGCCAGCACAGTTTCGAACGCCTCCGAAAAACTTAGCCCCTCGCGGCGGAGGCGAATCACGTTGGCCTGACCGAAAACAAATGGCGTCTTCTCGTCGGTGACCACCGGTGTAGCTTCGCGCGCAAAGCGGATGTACTTTGGGCCCTTGTGCTCCATCAGGAGGTAATCCGTCGCCTTTCGCGTTTCCACCGCATCACACGGTACGACCACCGACATGTTGGGCAGGCCTTGCATGGCGAAAAGATCTTCGAGGGCCTGATGAGTCGCGCCGTCGGGACCAACGGAAACGCCGCCGTGCGCTCCGGCGATCAACACATTGAAGTTGCCGTAGCACACTGACGTGCGGATCTGGTCGAGATTGCGCGCCGCCGCAAACGTCGCGTAAGTGCCCAGCACGGGCAACTTCCCTTCCCTTGCCAAACCGGCGGCAGCTGATGTCGCCGACTGCTCGGCAATGCCCATGCTGATCCACCGTTTCTTGCGCTCCGGCTTGCCGGCATAGAAATCGCTGATGGTTATTGATCCTGAAATGTCGAGACCCAGGCAAACCACGCGCTCGTCATCCCCTTTTTCCGCCAGTGACTGACCAAAACCTTTACGCGTCGGTTCCATCTTCACTTTCATCGTGTCGCTGGCGTTCCACCAGTAGTTGCCGGTGAACTTCGGCATCTTCGCGTCGAGTTTGCGTTCAACTTCCACTTGGTAATGTCTCGCTTTGTCCAGCAAATGCTGCACTGGAATTCGATCGACCAGCGCAAGTTCTTCCAACGCTCTGATCAGGTCTTCACAGTTCGGCGCCTTGCCGTGCCAGCCCGCCTGATCCTCCATGAAGCTGACGCCCTTGCCTTTCACCGTATTGGCCAGGATGACGACCGGTCTTCCGGTCACGGCCGTGGCCTGCTCCAAGGCGTCCACGACCTGGGTCATATCGTGGCCGTCGATGCGCATCACGTCCCAGCCAAAACTGCCGTATTTCGCGCACAGCGGCTCGACCTCCATCACATCCTTGACGAGGCCGTCAATTTGCAGGCGATTGCAGTCGATGATGCCGATCAAATTATCCAGGTGGTAATGTCCGGCCTCCATCGCGGCCTCCCACACCTGGCCCTCCTGCTGCTCGCCGTCGCCCATGAGGCAGAAGATCTTGTGCTTCTTCCTATCGAGGCGGGCGGCCAGCGCAAGACCGACTGCGATGCTTAAACCTTGTCCGAGCGATCCTGTGGAGGCTTCCACTCCCGGCAGCTTCAGCCAGTGAGGATGCCCCTGATAGGGCGAGCCCAGCTTGCGCAACGTGACCACGTCGTCGACTGGACAGAAGCCCGCGAAGGCCAGACCCAGATACAAGCTGGGCGCTTTGTGCCCCGTGGACCAGATAATGCGGTCACGGCCAGCCCAGTTGGGATTCTGCGGATCATGGTTGGCGATCTTGAGATAAAGCGCCGCCGTGATGTCCATGATCGACAGCGTGCCACCCGCATGCCCCGAACCGGCCGCACACAGCGCGACCAGATCGTAGCCGCGCATCAGGTTGGCAGCGTCTTTCAATTCCTCGATGGAGTATTCGCGGAGAACCTTCCCGCTAGTGGAATCCGTCAGGGCCATGACATCCCCTTCCAGCGCCGCACAGAAAGGCGCCCAGAACGTGCTTTAGAGAGGCTATCGGGGAGCTATTCCCTAGGCCGTGATTACAATCACATCGGCGGGTGAGCGAAACCGGGCTGTCGTACTGCGGGCTGTGTGGCGCGGGTGCCCCCGCCCGCGCCGGTCACATGCAATTGTGCTTGGTTGCGAAGAACTGCTTGATGAACAGTTCGCGCGTGGTCTGTCCGCTTGGACCTATGTCCTTCCCGCGCCCAGAGCACGGGGGCGAGGGCGCCCGCACCACATTCCGTTACTCGAACTTCCAGCGGGTGGACTTGCCTGGAAGTCCTTCTCCCACAGACCGAAACGACTGGCGGCCGAACCGCAAACACAGGTTCCTTCATCGAGAAGAATGTCATCCTTCACCGACGACATGTCCCAGTTGTACTTGCCCGAGTGCTTCGCCAGATGTCTGAAGTCGTTTCGCAGTTCGGGCCGTAAGGTCCACACAATCATCTCGCCTTCAGCCGCGCAGGACGCTGTAGCAGAACGGCCCCTTCTGGACTGGCACTGTTTATGGCTTTTTGATGTAGTAAGCAGCTTCCTCGGGCCGCACCACTCGCGGAATCCACAGCGGCCGTAGTAGCCCGTCCGGCCCCGGCGCAGGACGCGTCAGCGCCTTCCACCTCTGATAAACCGCAAACGAAAGATTCGTGTCGACAAAAATGTCGCCATACCTGTCGTCCGGCCCAGCTTTTTCCACGCGCACCATCTGATGCCAGCAATGCATGCCGCTGACGGGGTCGGGGTGGACGGGAAAGGTGATGTCCTGATGCACCCCAGCGTCGCTCCACCACACGCGCTTGGTTTCCGGATCGGCGCTCTCGTAGGGCGAGACGGTTTCGATCTGGCGCATCTTCCACTGCCCTTTGCCGACTTCCTTAAGATCGACCCACGCGCTCGACATGCGTTCCACCTGGTCGTCTTTATTAATCCGCCAACGGCCAAGATGGTGAGAGCAGGCAACGACACCCGGCGTCAGTCCCTCGGTAACCCAGGCGTGGAGCACGAAGTAGCCGATCTCGGTGTGGACTTTCATCAGATCGCCGGTCCGCACCCCGCTGAGTTTCTTCGCGTCCACGGGATTCACCCACAGAGGATTCTTGTGCGAAATTTCGTATAGAAACTTGGCGTTGCCCGAGCGAGTGTGAATGAGATTCGGCAAGCGAAAAATCGGCAGCAGCGTGTAAACCTCGCCACGCGCATCTTTCGGCCACTCCACCACGGGCGTACACTTCGGATCGAAATCTTCCGCCGGTTGTCCCAGCGAAGCCGCCTGCGCCGAGCTGTGGATGTGGCTGCGGTAATACTCGGGCAGCGTGAACTCCGGCCACTTCCAGTCAGCCATGGTTTTCGAAAACAGTTCCAGCTTGCGCGAGGGAGTGTTATAGCCGACGACCGGCTTATCTTCGACCATCACCCCAACCGGCTTCCCTGCCTTCGTGATCACGCCGTTCGGTTCAACTTTTGAGTCCGCCAGATCGGCGGGCGCCACGGGCTTCTCGTTCTGCTTGTAAACATCGCGCGTCACCTCGAACGCGCCGTACTTGCGCATGTACTGCAACGGCGTAAGCCCTTCTTTCGCGGCGGTCTCGGGCAGGCCGGGGACCGAGTTGTCGAAAATCCAGCCGTAATATTCATCCACGGTAAGCTTCTGTCCGGGTCGGTAGGGCGATTCGAAGTATTGACGGATGCCCATCGACCCATCGGGATCAATCGCCCACGAAAGGTTGATCCAGAACTCGTCCTCTTCCCACACCTCGCCGGGATTCGCCTGGTAGGTGTACTCGAATTTCTCGCCGCTCCTTTCGCGCAGCACACGATTCACCGGCTGGCGGAAACCGATCCACTTACCGGCATACGATTCCTGGCTCATCAAGTCGTGGCGTTCGGAACTGAATCCCATGGGCAAGACGTAGTCGGCGAACCATGCGGTCTCGCTCCACGTGGGAGTCAATGCCGCATGCAGGCCGATTTTTTCTTCGTCGCGCAGCATCTCGATCCACGAAAAGCCGTCCGGATAAGTCCACACAGGATTGAACACGCGCGTGAAGTAGGCTTCGATGCGCCCGCGGCCTTCTTTCAGAAAATGCGGCAGTAGAAACGACATCTCATGCGTGCATAATGGCCATTCCCGCGGATAGAGCAATTCGTTCCAGCGCTTCTGCGGCGGCGGAGTTTTGAATGTTTTCGGCACAAACTTATTCCACGCATTCAGATTGTGTCCGCCTTCGGTGCCAACGGAACCGGTGAGCACGTGCAGCAGCATCAATGCCCGCGCCGGCTGCCATCCCCCCAGATTCCCGGACGCGCTGCCGCGCCACAGATGCGACGCGAAACGGCTTCCCGCCGTCGCGATCTCGCGAGCAATCTTGACAATGACACCCGCCTTGACTCCACTTTCTTTCTCAGTAAACTGAGGGGTGAACCGCGCATAATGTTTCTTCAACGCTTCGATGAGCGCCTCAAAGCTCTGGCCCTTCGCCTGGAAGCCATCGACTTCCAGTTCTTCCCAGTTGGTCCAGGTCTTCACAAACTTGGCATCGAAACGGTTCTCGTCGAGAATCACCTTCGCCATTGCGAGCAGTACGGCCGCTTCCGTGCCGGGATAGGTCGGCATCCAGTAGTCGGCCATGCTGGCCGTGTTCGAGAGCCGTGGGTCCATCACCGCCAGCTTCGCGCCTGCCATTTTTCCGTCGATGATGCGCTGCGCGTGCGGATTGAAATAATGCCCCGACTCCAGATGCGCGGACAGCAAAAGAATGAAGCGCGCGTTGGCATGGTCGGGCGAGGGCCGGTCGGCATAGTGCCACAGCAAATAGCCGAGGCGCGCGGACGACGAACAAACATTGGTATGCGAGTTGTGACCGTCGATGCCCCACGCTTGTAGTGTCCGATCCATGATGAAGTCGTGGCCTGGTCGCCCGACGTGGTACATCACTTCTTCACCCCGCCCCTCGTGAAACGCCTTGCGAATCCGGGCGCCGAACGTCTCCAGCACTTCTTCCCACGAAGTGCGAGTCCATTTCCCCGCACCGCGCGGTCCGCTGCGCTTCATCGGATGAAGCACGCGATCCGGGTCGTGAATCTGATTGATGGTCGCCGGCCCCTTGGCGCAGAGCCGCCCGCGGCTCGCGGGATGCATGGGATTGCCCTCGAACTTCGCGACCTGTCCGGTTTCTTTGTCGACATAGGCCAGCAACCCGCAGGCAGATTCGCAATTAAAACAAACTGTCGGAACGAGCGAATAGTGCTTCTCGACCCGGCGGGGCCAGGCCTCGGCGTCGAGCTCAACCCAGTCATCCCACTTCTCTACCGGAGGACAATAAGCAAGATGGCTTCCGGCGCGTTTGAAATCATGACTCATCGTGAATCTCCATCCATGTGGAGACAGCCGCCCTCGGCTGTCCGGCCGAGCGAAGCTCGGCTTCCTGCACCGACTCTAACTATTGGGCACGCTCTGCCCGGCCATGACGAAACACCACTCAAAGATCAACAACCCCGCAAGTGCGAGTACTCCCGCAAACGCGCCGTTATAAAAATCGAACGGAGCAAGCCACAAAAACAACAGCGGCAGAATTCCACCGACCACGACCGCTCCTCCCCAAAACCAGGCCCTGAAAGGTCCGTGCGTGATTAATCGCGCCGCGTAAGCAGAGTTGTCGGTTGCGTGCGGCATCATGAATTCAGCCGCAACAATCAGCAGGTGCAGAATGAGGCTGAACCCCAGCGCTTCCTTTGCGACTGCCAGAACCTGCGCCGAACCTCCGGCCAAGGAAGGCAACAATGCCGGCACGGCAGCTCCGCACATCAAAGCCCGCACGATCAAATGCACCGGCAGCAGCGGAGTCTGCCACAAATCGCGCCCTTCGCACTGCCCGAAAAGAAATGCGGTGTACGCTGCAGCGAAGAACCCGACCAGCACGGTCGGCCACAAAAGGGCAGTCGTGATCGCGTCCAGTCCTAGCACCGCCGCAAGCCAGAAAAGACCGCTCAGCCCGCTGTACGCAATCAGGATAAAAGCTCCGCGCGCCAGCCACGATTTGCTCTGCGGAGTAAACACCACTCTCAGGAAGCGCGTTTTGTGCTCGAGGTCGCAAACCAGCAGCCCGGTGGTCAGAGCTGTGAAGATCAGTGCGATGGTTGAGAGAGCGACATCCCGCAGGCGGTCGGCGCCCAAACGCCCCAGCAGCATGGCTATCGCCGGAATGGCCAGCGCGCCCGAGCCGATCGATTTCGTCCAGCAGTACGCCGGAACCTGCCAGCCCCAGGGGCGGGCGTGGGAAACGTCATAGGCCGCGAGAGCATCTTTCTGCAGCAGAGGACTATCCGGCGGATAAAGCGCTCCGCCACCGTGCAAGCTCTCGTCGCGCTGCGACCACATGTAAATCGACTCATGGCGCGCCGCCGTGGGCACAATCGCGCTTTCGTCGCCGTCGATGTAATAGAGCTTGGGCCGCGTGCCTTGCTCCGGCTTGCGTACGCGTACCGGCTCGCGCGCCAGCAGTTGCGCAATTTCTCCATCGCAAGCGTCAAGATCTCCGGCAATGATGGCGTGCTCGGGGCACACCACCACGCAGGAAGGTTCCAGCCCAACTTCCGTGCGATGCGCGCAGAAGTGGCACTTCGCCGCCGTACCTTCGTCCGGATCGATGTAAATGGAATCGTAAGGGCAGGCCTGCATGCACGCCTTGCAACCGATACAGCGGTCAGAACTGAAATCGACGATCCCGTCTTTGCGCTGGTACATCGCCGTCACGGGACAGATGGTCACGCAAGGCGGCTTCTCGCAGTGATTGCAGCGAGTCACTTGAAACACGCGCCGGGTGTTCGGGAATGTTCCCTTCTCCACATACTTCACCCAGGTGCGATTCACCGTGAGCGGAACATGGTTTTCCGTCTTGCAGGCCACGGAGCAGGCATGACAGCCGATGCACTTGCGGTTGTCGATGATGAATCCGTATCGCATCCGGAATTGTTTTCAGCGCGTGCGACGAACCCCGTGCGCGGCTTGGGTATTGTAGCCGACTGTCAGGCTGAGATGAGTTACCGCCTTGAGGCTTCAGCCGCCTAATTTGAACCTCTAAAGACTGAAGCAATATTACGAGTTTGGAAGTCCAGCTAGGCTACAATTCAGGTGCATTTCCGGAACGTCCAGGTGCAAATGATTCTATGACCGGTGAGATCGCAACCAGCACTCCTTCCGTGCTCGACGACAAGAAGATTTTTTATAACCGCTTCCTTTTAGTTGTGGCTGGCCTGGGCGGACTGCTCTATGGCGTGGACGTCGGCATCATTGCCGGCGCGCTGCCCTATCTGGAGGCGACCTCGGGCCTGAACGCCGGGCAACTCTCGATTGTCGTTGCTGCGGTTTTGCTTGGAAGCGTGATCTCCACGCTGTTCGCGGGCCTGCTGGCCGATTGGATGGGCCGCAAGTCCCTGATGGCCCTGAGCGGAGTGATGTTCGTCATCAGCATTCCAATGATTGCTCTGTCGCACGGTTATGGACCGTTGGTCTTCGGCCGATTGTTGCAGGGCATTAGTGCGGGTTTAATCGGCGTTGTTGTTCCTCTTTATCTTGCGGAGTGTCTGACAGCATCGAGCCGCGGCAAAGGCACCGGCATTTTCCAATGGTTGCTGACGCTGGGAATAGTGACCGCTGCGCTCGTCGGCGTTTACTTCAGTTTTCGCGTAGATCAAGTGGCCAAGCTCGGCGACGCAGCGAGACTCCTCGCATTCAAGGACACGGCGTGGCGCGGCATTTTCTGGGTCTCGTTGCCGCCGGGCATTTTGTTCGTCATAGGAAGCTTCATGGTCGCGGAGTCTCCCCGTTGGCTCCTGCGTCGCGGCAAGAAAGACGCTGCCTACACCGCGCTTCTTCGCTCGCGCACGACGGAGCAGTCTGATCTAGAACTCCGTGAAATGCAGGAAGTCACCGCTGCCGAAAAGACCAAAAGTTCCGTCGGAACGAAGGCCAAAGAGTCGCTCCTGCGGCGCAAATACGTAATCCCGTTCGTGCTGGCCTGCATCATCCTCGCCTTCAATCAGGCCACCGGAATTAACTCGATCATCGCTTACAACACCAACATTCTCTTGCAGAGCGGACTTTCCGATGTCGCCGCTCACTGGGGTTACGTCGTATTCACCATCATCAACTTCGCGGTCACCTTCGGCGGCGTCGTGCTCGTGGACCGTAAAGGTCGAAAGTTCCTGTTAGGTTTAGGCACCGCGGGGATTATCGTGTCGCTGATCTGCACCGGAGTGCTCTTCCTCGGGACGGAAAGGCTGCGCGTGGATTCCAAGAGGACCGTTCAATCCATGGTCACTCCCGATCAGAAACTCGCATTGCTTTACAACGCACCGTTGGCCGCCAGGCTCTTGAATGCAAGCGGGAACGCCGAGACCAGCCGTCCGACGTCTCTGGTCGTCATTTATTCGTACGGAGACTTTCGCGCGGCCAGCCAGGTGGTTCGTTCTGACGATCCGGCCGCGAAGCCCATCGAAATCACGCGCACGAGCTGCGTACCTGCCAACAAGGTCGTGGCATTTTTTTCAAATCCGTTTGGCAATCTCGATGCATCGCGCGAAGCGCCGCTAAGAATCGAGAACGCGCTGATCAGTCCGGTCCCGCTCCCGCGCAATGGCTGGATGGTGGCCATCACGCTGTTTGTATTCATGGCGTTCTATGCTGTCGGTCCCGGGGTGTGCGTCTGGCTAGCGCTGTCGGAGTTGATGCCCACGCGAATACGCTCGAACGGGATGAGCATCGCGCTAGTACTCAACCAGGCCGTGTCCACAACAATCGCGGCGATTTTCCTGCCCACCGTCGGCAAGTATGGATACTCGACCATGTTTTTTGGATTCGCAGCTTGCACCGTGATCTATTTCGTCACCGCGACATGGTTTTTGCCGGAGACCAAAGGCAAAACGCTGGAAGAAATTGAAGCTCACTTTGAAGGCACGACCGTCGGACGGTAGCGCCGGCAACTTGCCGGGTGACGCGTTCTCGCCTCGCAGCGGCGGGCGGGACGCCCGACGCGACAGCCGCCGAGACGGCGGCGCTACACAGTTTGCCCGTTATGAGGAAAATGATTTAGTCTCAGCCCAGTCCCCATGACTGTTACTAAACAGAGGAAGAACGCTACCAATCAGAAGCATTCTCACGCCATGCGGCGGGAAATCTACGAGCAGCCTGCGGCCATCGCGAAGACCGTCGAGAAACACCTGAAGGACGACATCATCTTTCCGGGAGAACTGCATGCCATCGAAAGCGCGCTCCTTACCTTTGAGAAGCTGATCATAGCCGCGAGTGGATCGAGCCGCCACGCGGGACTGGCGGGCGAAATCATGATCGAAGATTTGTCGGGCGTGGCCGTCGACGTCGAGTACGCCAGCGAATACTGCTACCGCTCGACCCACGCGGCGGTGGATCCGATCGTGATGGTAATTACGCAATCGGGGGAAACGGCGGACACGATCGCCGCCCAACGCGAGGCCCTGACTCGCGGGGTGAAAACTATTGCCATCTCGAATGTTCCGGACACGACCATCGTGCGCGAAGCCAGCGCCGCGCTGATCTCCGGGGCCGGGCCGGAACTGTCGATCCCTGCGACGAAAAGCTTTACCACGCAGCTCACGATTCTTTACCTGATGGCGTTGTTCCTCGCGCGCAAGCGGGGACGGATGACGTCGGAAGTGACGCGATCGTATCTCCAGCGGCTGATGCGCCTTCCCGACGCCATCGAACAACAACTCGCCACCTGGGACGCTCTCGCCGAAGAATTCGGCGCCGTGCACTTCAAAGCAGAAAAGTTTCTGTATCTCGGCCGCGGCGTGCATTACGCGATTGCGAGGGAGGGCGCGCTTAAGCTCAAGGAAATCTCTTACGCGCATGCGGAAGGATATCCGGCAGGCGAACTCAAGCACGGACCCAATGCGCTGGTGGACGAGAAACTGCCGGTGGTCGTGCTGGCCACTTGCGATCATCGCGATCCAGATTCAATGTTGAGGTATCGGCGGACGCTGGAAGTCATGAAGGAAGTGAAATCGCGCCGCGGACCACTGGTCACGGTTGCGACTGAGGGTGACAAAGAGGTCGCGGCCATCGCGGACCACGTATTCTACGTTCCTGCCGCTCCGGAGCTGCTGTTGCCCATTGTCGATGTGATTCCTCTGCAGCTCTTTGCCTATCATGTCGCGGTGAACAAGGGGTACGACGTGGATCATCCGCGGAATCTGGTGAAGGCGGTCGTCACAGAGTAAGTGCGCGAGATGTGGCTAGGGCGCAGACCTTAGGCGCGAGCGAAATCGATGTATCCCCTTTGCACGTCGGTGCGGATGAGCTTGACGCGCAGCTTGTCGCCAACATCGAGTCCCTGCTGGCCTTGATCAAGAAGTCCCTCGATGTGCGGCTGGAAAACGCGAACGAAAGTTCCGTGCTCCGTTACACCGCTGACAATAGCATCGAAGACCTCGCCGATCCGGTGCTGCATGGATACAGCAGCGAGCCTCTTGGACATGTCGCGCTCGACTTTCTTAGCGGCGTCTTCTTTTTGCGTGCAATTCGCCGCAATGGCCGTCAGTTCGTCGTCGGAATAAGGGTTCCGCTCACCCGCTAGCATGGCCTTGATGAGCCGCTGGGTGACGACATCGGCGAATCGGCGGTTGGGCGCGGTGGAGTGGGTGTAGTCCTGAACCGCGAGACCGAAATGTCCGGGAGCCACCTCACCGGCGCGCTCCAGAACATATTCGCCGGGACCGATAAGCTTGATCACGGCGAGGGAGAGATCGGCGAAGTGATCGGGATCGACGGCTTTGCGCCGCAGCAGGAAATCGTTCAACGCCTTGGAATCCGGCTGCGCCGGAAGTTTCTCTCCTTTGGTCGCTGCCAGTTGCACGATGCGCTCCCAGCGCTCGGGAGTGCGCACAATCCGGCGCAGGGACGAAACGTTTTCGAGCATGCGAGCGACCACGCCGTTGGCTGCAACCATAAAGTCTTCGATCAACTCGGTGGCGCGGTTCTTCTGCTGTTTGACGAGCTCGATGACCTGATCGTTGAGCATCAGGGGTTGAACTTCGTCGGTCTGTAAACTAAGGGCTCCGTGCTGAAAACGCAGTTCTTTGAGCTTCTGTGCGACTTCATCTTGTAATTTCAGTTGCGCCTGTAAGTCGCTGGAAGCCGCGATCTTCGGCGGCGGGGTAGACTTCCCTTCCAGCCATGCGCCTACGCTGTTGTACTGCAGTTGCGCCTGATTGCGGACAACCGCACGATAAACGCTGGGAGCCTTCAGGCCTCCTCCGCTGGAATCGACCACGAATTCAACCACAACGCTCAGGCAATCCTGGTTTTCGAGCAAGGATGTGAGGCCCGTGGAAAGTTCTTCGGGCAGCATGGGGAAGTTTCGGACTCCGGCGTATACCGTGGTGGTCTCGCGCGCGGCGTGCTGATCGATTGGGGTCTGCTTGGGGACGAAGGCATCCACGTCGGCGATCCCTATCATGATCTTCACATCGCCATTCGAAGCGCGTTCGGCAATCTCAATCTGGTCCAGATCGCGAGAACTATCGTTGTCGATTGACGACCACAGCAGATTGCGCAGGTCGCGGATATCGCCTCGGGCGGCGATTTGCGGCGGGTGGGCTTTCAGTTCGGCAACCTGCCGCGGAACCTGAGGAGGAAAATCCGGCTCGAAGCCGCGCTGCTGCATGATTTCTTTTGCGGTGGCCTGCAGGTCGAGATGCGAAGGGTTGGCGTCGTGCATGAACTCCCCGTTACGGAAGTGAGATGGACTAGGCTATCACGCGACGCAGAAGGATGCGGAGAGTGTGGATGACAAGGTCAAATGTCGCGGCGGTCTGTGCAAAAGCTAGCTCTTGTGCAGGCGCTCGACATCGGCATTGGTATAGACGTGGGTGGCGCGGGGCTTGTGAGCCTTCCAGAATGAGGCAGTTTCTCCGAGCGGCACTCCATATCCCCGTTCGTGGAGAGACTGCGCGTCGGTTATCCCCACTACGCCCGCATCGACGAAGCTAGCGGGCAGTTCACGGGGCGGCTCGACCGACATAAGCTCGACCACACTGGTCATCGGGTAACCGTACAAGATCGGGAACAGGTCGGCCTTTTCCTGGAGTTCGGGATTTGCGATAAAGGGTTGATTGCCGATCACCGGTCCGATTTCGGGGAGGCTCCGGATTGGGGGAAGCGGAGTGTCGAGTGAAAGAGACGGCGTGGCGATGGGTTGAGCGAACAAGGGCGAGCCGAAGGTCATCAGGTATTGCGGACCCACAGGAAAGTTCGTGTCCTGGGCGGCATTGATTCCAACCAGGGCAAACACCAAGCAAAACAAGCTAGCGAGACGCATACGGACCTCCGGGCATCTTCGTTGCTAATTATGAACCGAAAGCGGGCGAATTACCAGAGTCGTTTGACTCCGAATCCGGCTACGGGCGCGGGTTTTGCAGGATAGTGAAAAGGCGGGATTCGATAACTCAACGGCTGAAGAACGCACCTGTGGCGTCCGTCTGAGCCTTTTCCGTCGCTTCTCTTCCGCACCTTCCGGGGCTGGCTCATTTTCCGTCCACCCACGGCTTGCGCCGTGGGCTGCATTCTTTCGCCGCTTCGCGGCTTGGACTGCGCCATGTCTTCCACTCTTTTCAAAAACGCAATCGAGCTACGACAAAGGATCCTTTCGAGACTCACTGGACTTTCTTGTCTGCAAACTGTTTAGTCGGACGTGCCCGCTGCGGCGGCCAGTCGTCGCTCTCGACGGTTCGTGCGGATCACGTAGAGCATGAAGAAAACGACGGCCAGGTTGCCGATAAACAAAGCAGAACGCAGCGCGGTTACACCGCGGAGAAGTTCCCGAACCTCCAGCGGCAAGAGCAGAGCGCCGGAAACCAGGGCTACCCACTCGGCCCAGGTGCGACACCTCCACAAGCCATAGGCTTCGGTGAAGCGAAGGGCTGAATAAGCAAAAGCGATGCGGGCCGCCGCCCACAGTCGCGCATCGGTCACGTTGTCGGCGAAGTCGAGAAAGAGTTGAGCGGAACGGCGATCGGTATTGATATGGAACAGGGCGAGCAGACTCTCGGCGTACAGCCAGACATCCTTGTGCACGAGGGCAAGCGCACAGAATCCCATCAAGATCACAAAAAGACCCTTGCAGAATTCGAACGTGGCTACGGCCTGGAGCACTCGTCGTTGGCGAGGGTGTAAATCAGGCTTGGTTGCGGGCTGGCGCATGAATGCTGGCGATGACTCAAGGCAGAGTATCACGGGCGTGAACGATCGCACATACAGGACTTCCCCGCCCGCCGCATCTCGCAGGTATTCGTTCTTACCTCGGTAACTGGAGGGGATGCAGGAAGAATGTCACGATCAGGGAAGGAACTGAACATGCGAAGAATCGTTGTTTCCCTGGGTGTTGCGATTTTGTGGGCCATCAGTTCGTGGGCTCAACAAAGTGCGGCCGCTCCGCAAACCGCGCGGCAGGCGTTAATAGAAATGTTTTTCAGCAAGACGCCCGGAACCTTCGTAAAGCACTTGCCCATCGCGACGCGTACGGCATTGGAGAAAGCGGGCGAACTAGCGACTCTGCAGCAGTACTCGGTGCTGGCGAGCCAACTCCAGACGCAGGGACACACCTTGAAGACGTTTGAGAGCGGACCGGTGCTGCTGACTGGGGAAGACCCCAACACCGGGCAGAAAGTTGACGTAACGGTGGAAAATGACGCGCTGCGGGGCGATCAGGACGACATTCAGTTGTCGTTCCTTGTCTACAAGAATGGCGAGGCACAACGGACGCCTTTCATGCCGCAGATGACGTTTTCGATGAAGCAGGAAGCGCAGGTTTGGGCGCTCAACGAGATTTCCGTGACAATTCACCTGCCCTTGGCAGACCCGGACTTTCTCAATGCCATCACAGAAAAGATGAAGCCGCAATCTGGGGCGAACGGCACCTTCACGCCGCACAGCGACATTTCCGCACAGCCCGGCGGCAGCGACGCGATGGTGGTGGCGGCCATGCGAACAATTCTCTCGGCGGAGGTCACTTACGCCAGCAGTTATCCGACGGTCGGCTACACTTGCTCACTTTCCAGTCTGGATGGATTTGGCGGCGGCGAACGGAATGAGCATCAGGCGATGCTCATCCATAGCGGGTTGGCGAGCGGGAAGCGGTACGGTTTCGTGTTCACGCTTTCGAGATGCGGAGGGACGCCTGCTACCAGCTTTTATCTGACGGCCGCGCCGAATGGAAACAGCTTGGGGCGCAGAGCGTTTTGTGCGGACCAGTCGGGGGTGATTCGGTCTTCGAATGACGGCAACCCGACGACGTGCGTGGCTAGCGGGATGCCGGTGCAGTAGGGTCGGTTCTTCCTAACTCCTCCCGAGGACGCCTCGCTCCAGACGGTGGCGGCGAGACGCCGCCACGACAGCCGGAAGGATGCCGCCGCTACTTTTTGCGGATGGCAGCTCGCAGTTCGGCGACGATCTCCTGAGATGCCTTTATCGCCGCGGCGTGCTGGTTCACGTTGAAAGAGATCGCTCCCACGCGGGCGTGGCCGCCGCCGCCGTAGCGTTCGCAGATTCGGGCCAGGTTTACCTCGGGTTCCCGCGGAGCCCAGGGGTTCGATCCCACCGAAACCTTTACGCGGAAACTGCTCTTGCTGAGTCCCACGCTGTAGACCGATTCCGGGTGCAGGTAATACGGAATAAATTTGTTGTAGCCCTCGAGATCGTGATCACTGACGTCGAAGAAGATGGTGCCGTCTTTGCATTCGGTACGCTGTTCGAGGATCCCGATGGAAAGTTCGTGACGTTTGAGCAGCGGCGGAAGCAGCGGCGCCACGAACGGTTCTTCCAGTATCTCCGCCAGAGACTTGGTGGCCAGCAGAGGAATCAGGTTGGGGACGAAGCCGTGGTCGGGCGCCGATTCGATGACCATGGTCAGTTTCATGGCGGGCGCTTCCATCTCCACGGCAGTCTTGGCGTCGGGATAGAGGGCGCCGTCGATGATGTCGGTCCAATGCACGAGGTCGGCTACCGCCAAGGGATTGAAGCCGAAGCGCTGCTGCGCGATCATGGCGATGAAGCTCGTGCAGGACTTGAAATCGGGATCGTAGAATTTGCGGTTGCTCTGGTCCTGCTCGAAGTGCTCGGCGTCGGAGGACGAGAGGAATGCGCTTTCATGATGGTCGAACCACCAGGTAATTTTGGGCGAGCTGGAGTATTTGAAGTCGACGATGGCGTTCTCATCGCCGTCGAATTGCTTTTCATCGAACAGCGCTCCGGCACGGTGGACGAGGCCAGTAAAAACAAAATCGGCATCGCCGCGAATGCGCTCGCGATAGAAGCGGGAAAACAACGCGGCGGAGGAGGCTCCGTCAAAGCATTTGTCGTGATAGAAGACCCGAACTCGCAATGAATTCCCCAATCGCACAACAGATTCCCGCTGGCCGAAGACCGCGCTTCATACGCGGACTGGCGACGCGGGTAAAAGCTAATAGGATTGACAGCTTATAGGAAGAAAGTCAAGAGCAGGAGTAAGAGTGGTGCAGATTGATCGTCGGACTCTCGTGTGGAACCCTCATCCGATCATCGCGGTTCATCCGAAGCGAGGGTTCTCGCGTGAGTTTCCCGAAGGCGCTGGATTCCCCGCGCGAGATCCCTCCCTCCGCCTGAAGGACGGCTACGGTCGGGATGACGCCGTCAGGATGAAACTGACGAGTTCATTCCCGCGCTGCGAATGAACTCGCGCGGTCCGACATGGACGTCCGACAGAAAATATCTTACGAAAACCCGCCGCGCCGAAGCGGCGGTCTCGTGTTACATCGCGTTTGCCTGCTTTTCCGCAAGATCGCCGATCACGGGCAGCTTGTACATTTGTCCCTGATTCGCCTTGATGAGCAGCATTACCCACGCGACCAGTAAGCCCACAGACAGAGCGATCCACAGGAGGAACGCCAAAAGGTGGCCAAGGATCGGGATGAACGCCAGCACGGCGGAAACGATGAACAAGGCTATCCAACACACGAAAGCGCCCAAGCACAGGAAAATGTTCTGCCAGGAGTGAAACCGGACGAATCGATTCTTGTTGTACGGTTCCATCACCAGGAAGATGATCGATGGGATGATGGTGATGTAAGCCAGCATCCCCGCGACATTGTCCGCCATTCCCCCGGCGGTGGCTGTCGTCGTCGAAGCGGGCACGGTGGCAACTCTGCCCGCACACACTGAACAGGTGGTCATGCCGTCCGCGATCTGTGCGCCGCACATATTGCAAAAGGCCATAGGGGTGTCCTCCTCGTGTCGTTTGGGATTTTGAGGGATGCGGCCCTGCAGCCTGCACGAGACCGCTGCCAAGCGACGCTGCGGCAAGGTATCAAAAAGCCCAAGGCAAAGCAATCAAGAATTTCGAGCCGGAACAAATGCCTAGGGCTCCCATGCGCGCTGCGCCGCGAAGTCGCCGAGCAGAGGGAGTTGGAACATCTCTCCCTGGAGAGCCTTGACCAACAAAACCAGCCAGATCACGACGGCAGCGAGCCCCACCACCGTAGAGATCAACAGCACAAGGAGCGGCCCGAGCACTGGAATGATGAAGAGAAGGAGCCCTGCCAGTTTGAGCGCGATCGCGACTAGAATTCCCGCGCCCCACAGCAAGAGGCACTGGACGGAGTGGAAGCGGACAAAGCGATTCCTCTTATAGGGCTCGAGAACGAGGAAAACGATCGCGGGAATGAACGTGAAGTAGGCGAGTGCTCCCGCGATCGGTTCGGGAAAAGCGCCGACCTTGCCTTGTGCGCGCGCTTCCGTTTGCATGCGGCGGCCGCAACCAGGGCAAAAAGCGGCCGTTTCGGGCATTTGGGCGGCGCAATGCGGGCACGAGGTCAGGGGGACGTTCGTCTGGTCCATTGTCCGGACCTTATCAAAACCGGGGTCGCGCAGCAAATGTGCGGAATCAATCTAGCGCATTGACGCCGAGCCGGGCGGATAGTATGTTTCGTGCAAATTTCAGTGCGAAGCTGAAGCGATGTTTCGCGCGCCCGGAGGGTGAATGGCATCGTTCTGCGCAGGTTGCGGGAACAGCATGACGGCGGACGACAAATTCTGCCGGGTCTGCGGGCGAGTGGCGTCGGCCGGTTCTGCCGTAACGCCATCAATCAGTGCGCCTGCTCCGCTGGGGAGCGCGGAGACCAGCGGAAAAGCCATTGTCAGCCTGGTTTGCGGGCTGTTGTTTTTCATCCCGTTCCTCTTTATCGCGGCAATTGTTTTTGGCCACCTTGCCTTGTCGGAGATTCGAAAGAGTGCGGGACGTTCTGAAGGGCGAGGGAATCGCCATGGCGGGGCTGGTGCTCGGCTACATTTGGATTGCGGGATTTCCAATTATTCTCATCGTCGCGGCGATCGCGATCCCGAACCTGCTGCGGGCGCGGATCGCGACCAATGAAGCGTCGGCCGTCGGGTCAGTGCGGACGTTAGTGACTGCGGAAGTTACCTACGCAGCAGCCCATCCCACCCAAGGTTATACGTGCTCCCTCTCGGACCTGGCCGAGGCCGCGTCGATTAAAGGTCCTCTGGCGACGGGCCAGAAGAATGGATACGTGTTCGAGTTGACAGAGTGCTCCGCGGGAACTGAGGGCGGAGCGAACGTGAAATATCAGGTGGTGGCGTATCCGCTGAGGGTTAACCAGACCGGCGTGCGGGCCTTTTGCTCGGACGAATCCGCCGGCATCAAGGTTGATTCCGGCGGCTCGGCACGAGGTTGCGTGGAGAACGGCAGCGCCCTGCAGTGAACTATACGGATCCCTTTAGAGGAGGAGACGAATGTTTTGTACTCAATGCGGCGCGAATAACGCGGATAACGCGGCGGTATGCGTGCAGTGCGGCAGGAACTTACAACCGTCAGCTCCATTGCAGGCGACCGGAGTGGTTCTGCCGCCGGGCACAACTGTGCAGAACTATCTGGTATTCGCGATCCTGGCCACCGTTTTCTGCTGTCTTCCAACGGGGATTCCTGCCATCGTCTATGCTGCGCAGGTGAACGGCAAGTTGCAGGCAGGCGATCTGGCGGGAGCGCAGGCCGCGTCCGACAACGCCAAGATGTGGTGCTGGATCTCGCTGGGACTTGGACTCGGGATCATGGCGTTGTACGCGATCCTGATCATGGTAGGAATTCTGAGCGGCATTCGTCAGCATTAGGATCGGAGACTGCATGGTGCTGAAAATGAGCAAGAGCCGGTTGCTGGCCGCGATGCTCGCGGCTCTTGCCATTGCAGTCGTCATGCTGCGGATTTTCGATCCGGCCACGTCCGGGATCTTTCCGCCCTGTCCAGTGCGCTATCTGACGGGATGGTCTTGTCCGGGGTGCGGATCGTTGCGGGCGATCCACCAACTGCTGCACGGAAACCTGCGCGCGGCGTGGGCGATGAATCCGCTGACCGTGATTCTGTTGCCGTTCTTGACGTACGGTTTGGTATCGTCCGTTCTTTTCGAAATTCGGGGGCGAGGGCTACCGCAACCATTCCTGCGGGCGGTCTGGATACGCGCGCTGTGCGCGGCGATCATTCTGTTTGGAATTGCGCGAAATCTCCCCTTGCATCCGTTTGATCTGCTGGCGCCGGGGATGATGCCGCACCTGTGAGGGGATTGCTACAGTGTGGAGCAACTGTTCTACACGCGAGATCCCCTTCGGCTTCGCTCAGGGCAGGCTTTCGCTTCGCCTGAAGAACGGCTCCGCTCAGGATGACTCCCATTCGTTTAGAGCGGGCGCGGGGAGTGGTTCTTCTTGCGGCAGTCTTCGCAGACTCCATAGATCTGGAACGTGTGCCGAGTTGTGAGGTAGCGATACTTGCGGCCGATCTCCTGCTCGAGCCGGCTGACTTCCGGAGAAAAGAACTCGACCGAGCTGCCACAATCGGTGCAGACCATGTGGTGATGACTGCGGCGGTTGTACTGGTGCTCGTAGCGGGCGATGCCGTCGTGGAAGGCGACTTCGCTGGCCAAGCCGCATTCCGCCAGCAGCTTGAGCGTGCGATAGACGGTGGTGTAGCCAATGCGGGCATCCTTTTTCTGCACCAGGCGGTGGAGTTCGTCGGTGGAGAGATGGTCACGGGTTTCCAGGAAGGTATGCAGAATGGCGTCGCGCTGCGCCGTCTGCTTCAGGCCGACGTCCTTGAGATGGCGGTGCAGGATCTCCTGGGCCTCGCGTACCATCTGGCGGGAGATGGTGGGCTGATCATCGATGCGCTTCTGCAGCATGGCGGGTGGAACTGAGGTCAGGATACCATCGAGCATCTTGAAAATGAAATTCATTTTCAGCGTCCGGCAGGGCTGCAGCGGCGTGGAATACAATCAAGATTTCCCATGAGTACCCTGGCAGAGATCAGCGCACCCAAATCCCGCCGTACGCCCACTTTCCGCATTCTGCTGTGGCTGTTGCTGGCCCTGCTTGTCGTGCTGGCCGGAGCGGCAGCGTACGCCTACCATGTCGCGCACTCCGCTCTTCCCCAACTCGACGGGCAGGCGCAGATCAGCGGGCTCGAAGCGCCGGTCACGGTGACCCGTGACAGTCACGGCGTACCCACGATTGAAGCGGCCAGCCTCGAGGATCTGTTCTTCGCGCAGGGCTATGTCACGGCGCAGGACCGCCTTTGGCAGATGGACATCATGCGCCGGTTCGGCAGCGGAGAACTCTCGGAAATTCTGGGCGAGGCCGCGCTTAAGGTAGACCGTGAACAGAGGATTCTAGGACTGCAGGCGGCGGCAAGGAAGTCGCTGGAGACGGCCAGCCCGCGGGATCGGAGTTTCTTCGAAGCGTATGCGCGGGGGGTGAATGCCTACATCTCTACGCGTGCTCCCGAGCTGCCGATTGAGTTTCGCATTCTCGGTTATGCGCCGAAACCGTGGCGGGTGGAAGACTCATTGGTGATCGCCAACCAAATGGTCAAGGACCTGAACTATCACTATTTCTATGATGCCCTGGCTCGCGAAAAAATCCTTGCCAAACTGGGGCCGGAGTTGACAGCAGACCTGTACGTAAATCGCTCCTGGCATGACCGTCCGCCGACCGTCATGCGCGAGGATTTGAACCTGCCGGACAACAATACCCGCGATTCCGATGACGAGGACGACGACGATTCTCCCGACAACTCGGTCACGCGGAAGGTTCCCTTGGTCGCACCGGAAGGATTGCCCAGCGAAGGTTTGCCGGTGAATGGATCGAACGACTGGGTCGTTTCCGGGGCGCACACGGTGACGGGCAAGCCGCTGCTCTCGAACGATATGCACCTCGGCCACCAGATGCCGAACCTCTGGTACGAGGCTCATCTGCATGCCGGCGATCTCGATGTCGCGGGCGTTACGCTGCCGGGGATGCCCTACGTAATTGTGGGCCATAATCAGCGGATCGCCTGGGGATTTACCAACGTCGGACCGACCGTGACCGACGTTTACATCGAAAATTTCGACGCGCAGGGTGCGTATCAGACTCCTAGTGGATGGGTGCAGCCGGAACATCGCATCGAGGTGATTCACGTCAAGGGCAAGCCCGACGTGAGCGTCGATGTGAAGATCACACGACACGGGCCCATCATCACGGAACTGGTTCCGGGTGAAACGCGCCCGCTGGCGTTGCGATGGACGCTCTACGATAGCCTGCACATCCCATTCTTTGACGTGAATGCAGCGCAGAACTGGCAGGAGTTCCGACACGCGTTTTCGGAATTAGACGCACCCGGGCAAAATGTAGTCTATGCCGATGTGGACGGGAACATCGGATATCAGACCACGGGCAAAATTCCGATCCGCGCGGCGGGCGATGGCAGCCTTCCGGTAAGCGGAGCCGACAATGCGCACGAGTGGACCTCCTACATTCCGTTTGAAAAGCTGCCCAGCATTTACAACCCGCCCTCAGGAATCATTGCCACGGCGAACGGAAGAATCACTCCTGACAATTATCCGAATTCGATCAGCATGGAATGGGAAGCTCCCTGGCGCACGGCACGCATTTACCACGTGCTCGAATCGGGACGGCAGTTCTCCGCGGCGGACATGCTCGCGCTACAAACCGATATTCACTCCGAACCCGATTTGTTCGCGGCCGAGCGCTTTGTCTATGCCGTCGATCACGCCTCCAAACCTTCGGTGCGGACCAAGCAAGCGGCGGACCTGATGCGAAGTTGGGACGGGCGCATGCAAGCTTCTTCGGCGGCGCCGACCATCGCCGAGAATTCGATCCTCGAACTGAGGCGGTTGCTTCTCGAACCGAAACTGGGAGGGGCGCCCGCGATGAAGGAAGACGAAGCTTTGAGCTGGAAGACCTACTCGTGGGAGATGCGTTCGGTGTGGATGGAGAACATAATGCTGCACCGGCCCAAGCGCTGGCTGCCGGAAACATTTCCAAACTACGACGAACTGTTGACCGCCGCCGTGGAAGCGGCGGTGAATGGTCCCACAGTACCGAAGGACTTGGCATCGTGGCGCTGGGGTGCGTTCAATGCAGTTGAGATCCAGCATCCGATCCTAGAAAAGATTCCGATCGTCGGACGCTGGTCGGGGCCTGGAGTCCAGCAGCAGTCGGGCAGCATGTATACGGTGAAGGCGGTGACGCGGCACCATGGGCCGTCCGAGCGTTTCACCGCGAATCTGGCGGACCTGGATCAGTCGACGCTGAACGTCGTGACCGGGCAGGGAGGGAATTTCTTGAGCCCCTACTACATGGATCAATGGAAAGCGTGGCACGAGGGAACTACATTTACGCTGCCCTTCAGCGCAAAGGCCGTGGAAGCGGCCACGGCGCACCGACTGGTGCTGGAACCGATGAAGTAAGAGGCAATCGGGCCCCAGGTTCGCGACCTTAAATCAGTCTTCGGAAGCGAAGTAGGACTGCCTGGAAAGTACCAATCTGCCGCTGAGGCCGCCGACGATGGCTCCGACCACGATTGCTGCTACGAGAGTGTAGCCGCCTTCGATCAGGAGCAGGTCGCGGGAGAGGCTCCGCATCGAGGGCAGCGTCGCGAGCACGACCGCGGTCCAGAGCAGAATCGAGGGAAGGATTCCCTGCCAGGGGCCCTTGCGCGTTCGCCAGGTCTGCAACCATGCGACTCCGTAGGCGAACAGCAGGCACGTGGCGATGCTGAGCAGGTGCGGGGAGTACCAAAAGACCAACTCCTTCCACTGAGCGGGCGTCAGACCGAGATCGGTCATCCAGCGGGCACGGAAGAAGTAGTGCGAGTGCCAGAGCATGCCGACATACCAGGCAGCAAAGGCGGCCAGGAGCACGGGCAGATGGTAGATCTGGCGGTGCGTCTTGTCGGGATGGACTTCGGCGACCGTGTAGGGCTCATTGCGCAGAGCTTCGGGGAGACAGTCCTGCGCACACTTAATACGCGCAGGCCAGCGCGAGCAGTCAGACAGGCGGAACTCCGGCCTGCCGCCGAGTCCGGTGACGGCGGCGTGCCTAGCGTCAATGGTGACGCCGACTTGCTGGTGGGTCTCGGGACAAGTGACGGCACGAGGGGCGGAATAGGCATGATGGATTTGGCGCGCCCAGAGCGCAGGCATGAGGAGGACGAGGGCCGCACTGACGAAGAGAAGGAACCCGAATACCAGCAGCATGACGCACCTCACCAGGCGGCGATAGTCGCCAGAGAGCGGGTCGTTCTTGTGAGTGCATGGTAGCGCCGGTTCGAAGCTGAGTCTGTGAGTTTGATCACGGATTGCGTGACAGTCTTTAACCACCTTAGCCAGTGCTGAAGTGCTGGGCTAAACTATTTGGCCGCCAGGCGACTCGAGTCGGGCAGATCTCGCTCCACTGCTCCCCCGGAGACTCAGTTCTCACATCCGCATCGAAGGGGCGGCGCCACTCAAAATCAGGAATGTTCCGAGAGCTGCTAGAAGAAATCGATCGCCTTCACGTCCCCGACATAACCAACAATATTGATGGTCCCCTGCGGCAGTAAATCCGGGTTGATGTACAAGATATCTTGAGGGAGCGAGTAAACCCGCAACAAGCCGCCCTGGGCCACGTATTCGACAAGGCGGCTGCTAAAGCCCTGCAGGCCGTTGACGTTGCCATTGTCCGGAGGGATGAATACCGAGTTGTCGTAGGTCCTGTAGATGGATAGACAACCGCGGACTTCGCCGCTGGGATAGTTGACATTGCCGATATTGGTGCAGTCGTGCGATCCAATGAAGAGCTGGCCGTCGCTGGTCAAATCCATGCGCCAATGGTAGCCATCCGTGATTACTACGCTGCCGGTGACCGTGGCTGAACTCAAATCGACGATATCGAGGCGTCCGCAGGTGGTGGCCGCAGTCGTCTGGCCGGTACACGCATTGTTGGTTGGCGAGGTGCCGGCAACGTAGAGGGTCGAACCATTGAGTAACGCCCACGTGGCAGCATCGACGGGAATTGTGTGCGTAATGGTAAGGGTCGGCAGGTCGAAGATCATCACACTGGCTTGGACTCCACCGCACTGCGGACCGCAGTTCAAAATGTAGGCGGTGTTCCCGCTGATGATCCCGTACACGGGCCGGTCGAAGCCCGGAACGATGGTACACACTGCATTCGGGGGATTGGTTAAACAACTCAAGTCAACAGGAGGCACTGCAGTGCCAGGCTGGAGCACGGTCACCGAGTTGGAATCGTTACTAAAAACCAGGAGTTGGGTACCGGCTGAGTTCGAGATCACGGTTTGAGCATTAGTGACGGCAATCGATGTCGTGAGCCCTCCGCCGGCGAAATTCATGACTTGCACGGCGCCAGTGAAAGAAAAACCGTAGACGGTAGCCGCGGGAACCGCGGCATATCCCATTGCGGCTGCAGTGGGAACTACCATGCTGAAGGTGGGGCCCGCGAGGTGCACGTTTCCGATGTCCGCCTCCTTCGAGGTGTCCACCGCATACACGGTGTTACTACTCGAATCGAAGGCCGCCACAACGTTCCGGGAAGGCGAAATTGCCATCAGACCCGGGGAAGAGCCGGCGGGGATCGGGGCAATTTGCGGTATAACGTCGTAATAAGCGTCGATAAGCACGAGGCCGCCGAATGTGCGTGTCGTGGAAACCCCCTGCGAAGCGAGAACACGATCCAGGTATCCGCTGGGTGATTTCGATCTCGCACGTCCACCACAGGAAAGGAAACTCAGGCCGGCCCACAATACGACCACCAGAACGAGGAAGCTTCTCTTCAAACGGCATGCTCCTAACGACATGAAAAAGGGAGATTTACTTGCGAAATGTTGGATTATAACAGACCCGGAATCTGGACTCATGCCGGACCCGCCGGATCAAGCGAAGGTGTCTCTGATTTTTCCGGCCCCTTTCGCCCCGGTATGATGGAGATGCACGAATCGGTTCTCATCCTGTATTCTCTGAAAACATATGGCATCTGACTTTCTTGCCCGGATCAAGCAGTCCCCTGTGTTGTGCGATGGCGCCATGGGAACGCTGCTCTACGCCAAGGGCATCTTTATCAACCGGTCCTACGACGAACTGAATCTGTCGCAGCCCGACTTGATCCGCGGGATTCACCACGAATACCTGCAAGCCGGAGCCGAGATTATTGAAACCAATACTTTCGGTGGTAATTCTTTTCGTTTGGCCCGGCACAGCTTGGCTGACAAAGTACGCGACATCAATCGGGCGGGCGTGCGCATCGCCCGTGAGGCCGCCAAAAGCTTCGATGTGTGGGTGGCGGGATCGGTTGGCCCGCTGGGAAGCAGAATCGAACCTCTGGGGAAAACTTCGTTCCAGGAGGCTCGCGAAGCTTTTCGTCAGCAGATTGAGGTGCTGGTCGAGGGCGGCATCGATCTACTGATTCTTGAGACTTTCGGATACCTGGAAGAAATTCACCAGGCGATGCTGGCCGCCAGGGATGTGAGCGCCTCGTTGCCACTCGTAGCGCAGGTCACCATCGACGAAGACGGCAACTGCCTGGACGGCTCCGACCCGCAGACGTTCGCTCCGAAACTGGTGGAATGGGGCGCGGACGTGATTGGCTGCAACTGCAGCGTAGGTCCCGTCGCCATGCTGGACGCGATGGAGCGAGTGCGTGCGGCCACTTCCCTTCCGCTGGCAGCTCAGCCCAACGCAGGAATTCCGCGGTCGGTGGACGGCAGGAATATCTATTTGTGCTCGCCGGAATATATGGCCAGCTATGCGCGGAAATTTGTGGCGGCGGGGGTTCGGCTGGTAGGTGGATGTTGCGGAACCACTCCGGAGCACATCCGGGTGATGAAGTCGGCGCTGCGCGTGGGTGAGGCTCGAGGAAAAGCGGCTTCCAGGCCAGCGACCGGCAGCCAGTCTGTGCCCATGGCAATTCCTGCCGTGCCGCTGCAAGACCGGTCGCTCCTCGGCGCCAAGTTGGCTCGTGGCGAGTTTGTCACCATGGTCGAGATCGTCCCGCCAAAAGGGATCGATATTCAGAAGGAGGTCGAGGGTGCGCGGTTTCTGAAGTCGGTGGGTGTGGATGCCGTCAACATCCCGGACAGCCCGCGAGCGTCGGCACGCATGAGCAACCAGGCGCTTTCGCTGCTCATTCAGCGCGAAGTCGGCATTGATCCCATTCTGCATTACACCTGCCGTGATCGCAATGTGCTGTGCATCCAGAGTGATCTGCTGGGAGCTTCTGCGGTGGGGATCCGGAACCTCATCTGCATCACCGGTGATCCGCCGAAGATGGGCAATTATCCGGATGCGACCGCTGTGTTTGATGTGGACGCCATCGGCTTGGTCAACATTGTCCACAACCTGAACCGCGGGCTCGATCTGGGAGGTAATCCGATCGGAACCGGGACTAGCTTCGTGATTGGCGTGGGAGCGAACCCCGGGCTGACTGATCTGGACGAGGAGATTCGCCGGTTCGAATACAAGGTCCAGGCCGGGGCGGAATACGCGGTGACCCAGCCGGTCTTCGATCTGCGTCTGCTGGAGAACTTCCTCGGGCGGATCGAACATTGTCGCATTCCGGTCGTAGCCGGGATTTGGCCGCTGGTGAGCGTGCGCAACGCGGAATTTATGAAAAATGAGCTGCGGGTCTCTGTGCCAGACGCCATCCTCGAGCGCATGGCACGGGCCCAGACTCCGGAGGCTGCACGGGCGGAGGGCGTGGCGATCGCGCGAGAAATGCTGATTGCAGCTCGGCAGATGGTTCAAGGAGCGCAAATCAGCGCGCCGCAGGGACGTTACAGCTCGGCGGTGGACGTGCTGGAAGCGCTGGGAGCGAACGCCCCAGCCACTTCCCCCTAATGCTGCAATATTCGTTTTAGCAACGTTCCCATAGCGGGATGACATTCTCCATTTTTTCGATTCTTCCCATAAAAAAGACTGGACACCCAGCCGAAATAGTTGCATTACAATAAGAGACGGAGCGAAACCCCGTTGGCCAAGTTTGAAGAGTGCCTCCAGCGACTGGAGAAAATTGTTCAGGAACTGGAAAAGGGAGAAGTCCCCTTAGAGAAGTCTATAACCCTCTTCGAAGAAGGCATGCAGCTTTCCTCCGCCTGCCGGAAGGAACTGGAGCAGGCAGAAGGAAAGGTCGAGATCCTGCTGAAAAAGAACGGGAAGCTTCAAGCTGAACCATTTGAGCCGCTGTCGGAAAAGACGCCTGCGCACCGGTAAGTACGCGGATTCTGATCGCGACTCGAGAGCTTTAGATGTCTGTGGAGTTCTGGCGTTCCCAGCCACCCCGCAGCCCTAGTCGAATGTCAACGTCCGCCGTTGACGACGGTTGAAGATCGGGGGAAGTATGGCTCAAAATATTGTTGTTCTCGAAAAAGATCCCGGAGTGGCCCGTTCCCTGGCCGGTGGGCTTCGTCCTCACTTCTCAGTCCATGTAATCCGATCCCGCGAGGAATTGCGGGATAACCTAGCTCGAACCCATCCGGATGCGGTGGTTCTGAACATCGAGTACTGGCGCCTGACCGATGTCGAGAGTCTGCACCGCGACTTTCCGACGATGCCTATCGTCTGCACTCACCGCATTCCCGACGAGGCAATGTGGATGGCCGCGCTGGAAGCGGGCGCCAGCGATGTATGCCCCGCCGACGACGTGGCGAACGTGCTCACTTCGGTTCTCCGAAGTACTGCGCTTTCGCGGAGCGTCGCCGCTTAGAATACTCTTGTGCCACGAGGACGCCCACGGGCGTCCTTATTTTTTGTTTTACGAACGCTTTCGCGGCAGGCAGTTCCCACATCCGCCGCCTTGCTATACTCACTGCTTCATGCTCAAGGAAACTCTCGAACAAGGACAGCGGCTCACCGACGCTGCGCTGGACCGACTCATTCCCCTAGAGACTGAGCATCCAGTCTCGATCCACAAGGCCATGCGTCACAGCGTGTTTGCCGGAGGTAAGCGCCTGCGGCCTGTGCTCTGCATGGAGGCCGGACGCATGGTGGCCGGAGCGTTGCCGGCGGGTATTGAAGAACTGGGCGCGGCGCTGGAGATGCTGCACACCTATTCGCTGATTCACGACGATCTTCCCGCACTCGACAACGACGATCTGCGGCGGGGGCGTCCGACCTGTCATAAAGCATTTGGCGAGGCGCTTGCGATTCTTGCCGGAGATGCGCTGCAGACGCAAGCCTACGAAGTTCTGGCGCGGTTGCGGTGTCCGGCCGAAGCGCGAGTGCGCATTATCGAAGAGATTGCCCGCGGCACTGGCACGATCAATGGCATGATTGGCGGGCAGGTCGTGGATCTCGAAGCGGAGCACACCCGGCCCACGAAGGAGATGCTGGAGTACATCCACCGCTCGAAGACGGCCGCTCTGATTACGGCGAGCCTGGTGAGTGGCGGATTGTACGCGGGAGCGAAAGACAGCCAAGTGGCGAAGTTGCGTGCCTTCGGAATGGCGATCGGCTTGGCCTTTCAGATTGTGGATGATGTGCTCGACGTGACGCAGACCTCTGAACAGCTGGGAAAGACTGCCGGCAAAGATACCGCTTCTGAAAAGGCAACGTACCCGGCGTTGTTTGGAATTGAAGCGTCGGTGCGCAGGGCGGATGCGCTGGTGAATGAAGCATTCGCGGAACTGGACAGCTTCGGCGAGCAAGCGGAGACGCTGAAGGAACTCGCACGGTTTTTGGTGGAAAGAAAGAAGTGAGAATAGCGGGCGTCGGACCTCACGCTATCTCTGTGCTCCTCGGTGTCCTCTGTGGTAGAAATAAGTACGGCGATGGAGTTCGCCATAACCGCCTGCTGGACTGGCTGATGACTCCTACAAAATCTAAGCCACTTTTGTAGGAGAGACTCCGTCGTGAAAGATTTCCTCGCCATATCCGTCGCCGCGATTGTCGGCGCTAACCTCCGTTACCTGCTGAGCCGGCTCGCGGCCAGAGAATTTGGCCCCATCTTCCCTTACGGAACGCTCGCCATCAATATCGTGGGCAGTTTCATCGTGGGCTTCTTCGTCATCTGGACCAGCGAGCGCGTGCTCGTGGACCCGCGCTGGCGGCTGCTGGTGGTGGTGGGTTTCTGCGGCTCGTTCACCACTTTTTCCAGCTACGCGTTTGAGACGATGTCCTATTTCGAACAAGGTCAGTGGGGCCTGATGCTGACCAATGTTCTCAGCAACAATGTTCTCTGCCTGGGCGGCGCGCTCGCTGGCATGGCGCTGGCGCGGGCGCTTTGAATTATGACGTCTACTCTTGAAACCGCGCGGCTCCTATTGCGCCCGTTCACCGAAGCGGACATTGGGGAGCTGGTCCTCCTCATCGGAGCGCGGGAAGTAGCGGCTACTACGCTGCGCATTCCGCATCCTTATACCGAGCGGGAAGCCCGAGAGTTCCTCAGCCGGATTCATTCGGACGACGAGGTCCGATTCGCCATCACCCTGCGCGAGGGCGAACGTTTGTGCGGAGGCATTGGGCTAAGGCTGACGCCGGAGCATCGGCACGCCGAGCTTGGCTATTGGATTGGCGTGCTCTACTGGGGACATGGATATGCGACCGAGGCATGCCGCGAACTTTTGCGTTACGGATTCGAACATCTGAAACTGCATCGCATCTTCGCCTCGCATTTCAGGCACAACCCCGCCTCCGGCCGTGTCCTGATGAAGTTGGGCATGCGCCACGAAGGTTGCCAGCGCGAACACCTGCGCAAGTGGGATCGCTTTGTGGATTCAGAGTTATACGGCATCTTGCGGCAGGAATGGGAGGATCGCGAGTAAAATGCCTGAAGCCATGGCGGTTCAAGTCACCATCTATCTGAACGAAGCGGACCAGTGGCATCACCGACCCTTGCACATGGAGATTCTCAACTATCTGCGCAAGGAGAACGTTTATGCGGCAACGGCGATCCATTGTGTTGCGGGATTCCTGGGGCGGCATCGTGTCGAGACTGCGCACCTGATCGAGGCTGGGGGCAAACTTCCAGTGATCATCATTTTCGTCGACACCGACGAGCACGTGAATCGCGTGCTTCCCACGCTGAAGGAAATGGCGGCGCACCGGTTGATCGTGCGCGAGAACGTAGTGCTGGAGCAAGGAAATCTGGACTGATGCCTTCTCTTCCATCGAGTACCCCTCTGGATATTCTGGCCATCGCCGCGCATCGCGACGACGTAGAGCAAACCTGCGGAGGAACGCTGCTAAAAGCCGCGCGACGCGGGCAGAGCACGGGCATTCTCGACCTAACGCAGGGCGAAATGGGAACGCGGGGCACCGCGGAAGATCGTGCCCGGGAAGCGTCGGACGCGGCCAGGATTCTGGGAGTCAGTTGGCGAAGAGCGCTGGATCTTCCCGACGGTCGCGTCGAGAACACGTGGGAAAATCGACTGAAGGTCGCGAGCGTGATTCGGGAGACGCGGCCGCGCGTGATCATTCTGCCCTACTGGAAGGGGCGCCATCCCGACCATTACACCGCTTCGATCCTCGGATACGAAGCTTGCTTTCTGGCGGGGTTGGCGAAGCTGGATCCGGGGAAACCTCTCAGTTCTCAGCCGTCAGCTATCAGGGGTACTTCTGACAGCCAACTGAGCGCGGGACGCGCTCGGGACAGCCGGCAGGATGCCGGCGCTACTTTGTTTGCTCCTCATCGCCCATTCAAGATTATTTACGCTACGCTGTATTACGACATTCGGCCTTCGTTTGTCGTCGATATCAGCGAACAGTTTGAGGGGAAGTTCGCTTCCATCCTGGCTTACAAATCGCAATTCAGCGATCAGGATGCGGGCAAGGATCTGTTCCCTGCCCATGACGAGATCCATGCGCGCGTAGAGGCCATGGCGCGCTTCTATGGCATGCTTGGCGGCGTGACCTATGCGGAGCCATTCCTGCAGAAAGAAGTCGGCCTCGTCGACGATTTGTTGGCCATTCCAGTCAAATCCATTTAGCATTACTGAACTCAAACTAGAGGAGAACCCGCAAATATGCTTCGTTTTGTTTTTATCTTTGTCGCGGCAGCCGCGATGGCCGCCACGGCCGCGGCACAAGCCGGAACATGGGTGATCGATCCTAATCACTCCTCCGCGCAATTTTCGGTAAGGCATCTTGGGGTCTCCACGGTGCGAGGCGCATTCACGAAACTGACCGGTTCGGCGACGCATGACCCCGCAGACCCGTCGAAGGATTCTCTCGAAGCCACGATCGACGCGAATTCGGTGGACACGCGCGTCGAGATGCGCGACAAGGATTTGCGCAGTCCCAACTTCCTCGACGTGCAGAAGTATCCGAGTATTACCTTTCATTCCAAGCGGACGAAAGTGGCAGGGGCGGGGAAACTACAGATCACGGGCGACCTGACGATTCACGGTGTGACCAAAGAAGTCGTGCTCGACGTGGATGGCCCCTCGGCGGCGATCAAAGATCCGTGGGGTAACCAGCGCATTGGAGCCTCGGCATCCACGAAAATCACTCGCCAGGACTTTGGGGTGAATGGCGCCCCCGGCGTTGTGGGAGACGAGATTACCATCACCATCGACGCGGAACTGATTCAGCCGCAGGCGAAGTAGCGCGGGCCTCGCATAAGGGCCTAGAGTTCGAGCATGTCAGGCCCCGCCATCGTAGCGCCGGCATCTTGCCGGCTGTCGCGGGGTGTCTCGCCCTCAGCGCGGCGGGCGAGGACGCTCGCCGGACTGCCGCCGGGACGGCGGCGCTACTTTTTCGGGTGCTTTCGATACCCGTTCTTATTTCTTGACTGCGACCGCGAGGCCGTCGCGGATGGGCAGAATCGTGGTGTAAAACTCTGGAGCGTCGTAGAGTTTCCGATTGAACTCGAGGATGGCCTTGGTCCTCGCGTCGGCTGGATTCTTTTCGGCCACGCGTCCGCTCCAAAGCACATTGTCAGTGATGAACAGCCCACCCTTGCGCAAGCGCGGCGCAACCAGCCGCAAAACGCGCGGGTAGTCTTCCTTGTCGACGTCGTTAAAGATGATGTCGAACTCCTGCTTCTGTTCCGACAGGTATTCCAGTGCGTCGCCGGTGTGAAGGGTGATGCGGCTCGATACTCCGGCGCGCGTGAAGTAGCCACGGGCTCGTTCCGCGTTTTTCGAATCGCCGTCGGTGTAGATTACTCGTCCCTTGTCGCCCACCGCCTGAGCCCACCAAATCGTCGAATAACCGATGGCGGATCCGAGTTCGAACACCGTACGGGCGTTGATCACCATCGCCAGTTGCTGCAACACGCGCGCCACGGCCGGGCCCACAATAGGGACGTTATGCTGGGTCGCGTAATCCTCCATCTCGGCTAGCACTGGGTCGCGCTTGGGCAGCATGGAATAGAGGTAGTCATCCACCGGCCCCGCAGTCGTGAAGTTGTAATGACGCCAACTGGCTCTGCCGTCTTTCTTCTTGCTCTGGGTCACAGGCGCTCCTGTCAATGATGTTCGTCTTCAACCAGCAATCGTGACGCCCGGCTTCATTTCCACGACCTCGAAGCCGGGAGCCAGCTTCTTCAATTCGCTCGGAGTTCCTGTGAGCAATGGGAATGTGCCGAAGTGCATGGGGATGACCGTCTTCGGCTTCAGCAGATTGCAGGCATAGGCGGCTTCCCGGGGCGACATTACGAAGCGGTCGCCAATGGGCAGCATGGCGATCTCTGGGGCGTACAGATCGCGAATGATTGTCATATCGCCAAACACGGCAGTGTCGCCCGCGTGATAAATCTTCAAGCCGCTGGCGAACTCAATCACATAGCCGCAAGCCTCGCCGCCGTAGACAATCTTGTCGCCATCCGAGATGCCGCAGGAGTGGTCGGCGTGGACCATGGTGACTTTGATATCGCCGACGGTCTGCGTTCCTCCTTTGTTCATGGGAGAAGTCTGCTTCGCGCCTTTTTTCTCCATCCACCCGCAGAGTTCGAAGATGCCCACCACGACGGGATTGTGCTGCCTGGCAACTTCGACGGCGTCTCCGATATGGTCGAAGTGCCCGTGAGTGCAGAGCAGGATGTCGGCCTTCTTAACTTTCTTTTCGGCCTCGGGGCACATGGGATTTCCCATGATCCAGGGATCGATAATGATGATCTTCCCCCCCGCGGTCTCGATTCGGAAAGTCGAGTGTCCTAACCACGTGAGTTTGATTCCTTTCAGATTCATGCTGGTTTTAGCTCCTAGCTCCTAGCTAGTGTAGCGTCCGATAAATAACTGGCCAACTCAAGGTTTCGGTTTGCGCGGTCGGGGTAAAGTACAGCCGGGCCGTATCTGTTCCAAAGTTTGCCGACAGTGCGATAGCTTTTCCACGATCGATTCCACGGTGGCGGTCCAGACAAAGGGTTTCGGATTCTCATTCCAAGCGGCCAGAAACTCCGTGATCGCCTTCTCGAGATCTTCCACGCTGCGGAAGGAGCCGCGCCGGATTCGCTGGCTGGTCAACTCGCGAAACCAGCGCTCGATCAGATTCAGCCAACTGGAGCTGGTGGGCACAAAGTGCGACACAAAGCGAGGGTGGCGCTTCAGCCAGGCCTGGACTTTGGGCTGCTTGTGCGTACCGTAGTTATCCATCACCAGATGCAAGCGCACCTCTCCTGGGAACTCCTGGTCGAGGCGACGCAAAAACTGCAAGAACTCCTGGTGGCGATGGCGCTCATAGCACTGTCCGATCACCCGTCCTTGCAAGACTTCCAGAGCGGCGAACAACGAGGTCGTTCCGTTGCGTTTATAGTCATGCGTCATGGTTCCGCAGCGGCCTTTTTTCATGGGCAAGCCCGGTTGAGTGCGATCCAGCGCCTGGATTTGGCTCTTTTCATCCACGCATAACACGATCGCTTGTTGGGGAGGATTCAGATAGAGACCCACCACATCGGTTAACTTTTCCAGAAACTTGGCATCCTGCGACAGCTTGAAGGATTTCACCCGATGCGGTTTGAGGTTGTGACTCTGCCAGATATTGTTGATGGTGGACTTGCTGACTCCCTGACATGCTGCCATAAGCCGGCAACTCCACTGGGTCATGCCTTTGGGTTTGGTCCGTAGCGTGGCCTCGACAATCGATTGGATCTTCTCCCGACCGTAAGTCGGTTTGCGACCACGCCCCGGCGCCACTTCCCACAAACTATCCAGTCCCTCCTGCGTAAAGCGGGCGCGCCACACCCCCACCGTCTTGCGATTTATTTCTAACTGTTGAGCAATGGCATTGTCGGATTGCCCTTCGGCGGCGGCTAACACAATCTGACTCCGTAAGGCGACCTGCTGCGGTGTCCCGAAGGCTGAGATCCATTGTTGAAGTTGCTGTTGGTCGGCTTCTAGGAGGACCAGTGCGGAAGGGGGACGTGGCATGGCTCCAGCATAGCGGCTTCTACTCTTATTGTCCAGTTATTTGTTGGACACTACACTAGCCTCTAGCTGTCAGCATTCGGTGAAGAACAGTTTGCTGGAAATCTCAGGATCTGCCTGAAGGCTGAATGCATGCGGCTGAGTGCTTTTCACTAATCAACGTTCCTAGTTTAACGTTCCTAGTTTAATATGAAACGCCATGGCAGAACTCAAAGTGCTGATTTCGCGGCAGGACATTGAAAAGCGCGTGAGCGAACTGGGCGCGCAGATCACGAAAGACTTTGCCGGAGAATCGGTCATTCTCGTCGGGGTCCTCAAAGGCGCGGCGATCTTTCTCTCCGATCTGGCGCGGCATATCGATCTCGATTCCACTTTTGATTTCATCGGAGTCTCCAGCTACGGCAACCGCCCGAGCCCGACTCAGGAACTCAAGAACGGATGGGATTCGACCGGTGAAGTGAAGTTGACCAAGGATGTCGACCAGTCCATGAAAGACAAGAATGTAATTGTGGTGGAAGACATTCTCGATACCGGGCTGACGCTGACGGTTCTCAAGAAGCTGCTGATGGCGCATCAGCCGCGGACGCTGAAGATTGCGGCGTTGCTTGACAAGCCGTCGCGCCGCAAACTTCCGCTGGAAGGCGACTACGTAGGTTTCAAGATTCCCGACGAATTTGTGGTCGGTTACGGGCTGGACTACGCAGAGAAGTATCGCAACCTCTCCGACATTTGCATTGTGCCCAGAGAATAGTTCGGCGAGCAGACCGCAGAAGGTCGCAATACGCCTTTCGAGTCGCCGCCCTTCACCGATAATGAGACGGGGAACGCGACTGCTATCATACCAGCGATGGGTTCTGTCATTTCCAAGCCGGATCGTTTGCCGGTCGAGTCGGTGCTGCTCGACGTTGCCGACGTGCTCGCCACGTCGCTCGACCTGGATACGACCGTGCGCCGTGTCGCCGAGGTCGTTCGCAAAGTCATCGATTACGAGATTTTTGCCATTCTGCTGCTCAACGAAAAAACCCAGGAGCTGCGCTTCCGATTTCAAGTGGGCTACCCCCCGGAATTTGCCGAGCGGAGCCGAATCAAAGTGGGCGAGGGAGTCACCGGGCAGGCCGCTCAATTGCGGCAGGCGGTTCTGATTGACGACGTTACTCAAGACCCGCGCTACATCGAAGCCGTTCCCAACGTGCGATCGGAACTTGCCGTTCCGCTGATTACCAAAAACCGCGTCATCGGTGTGATTGACATCGAAGCGCGGGAGCCTGGCTATTTCAACGAAGAGCATGTCCGCGTGCTGACCCTGGTCGCATCGCGCATGGCTGCCGGGATAGAAAATGCCCAGCTCTACACCCGGACCACGAAGCAGGCGCGCATTCTTCTGCTGCTCAACGAAATTGCACGCGAACTGACTTCGATTCTCAACCTAGACGAGTTGCTTGGCCGGATCGCGGAACTGGTGCGCCGGTTGATCGACTACCAGATGTTCAGCATTCTTCTGCTCGACGCTTCCGGCGAGAAACTGCAGCACCGTTTTTCCCTGCGCTTCAACGAGAACATTCATTTGAAGCATGAAATCCCATTAGGACTCGGGTTGGTGGGCTCCGCCGCGGTGAGCCAGCGGGCGGTCCTCGTACCCGACGTCACCAAGGACTCACGCTACGTTCAGGCGAATCCCGAGACGCGATCGGAACTGGCGGTACCGCTCGTCTACAAGGGCAAAGTGATTGGGGTACTCGATCTGGAGCACACCCGGCGCGGATTCTTTACCGAGGAGCATCAGCGCACCATGACGACCCTGGCCGCGCAAATTGCGATTGCCGTCGAGAATGCGCGCCTATACGAAGAAATCGAGCGGCAGGAGCGGCGACTGGAGCGCGATCTGGCTCTGGCCCGGGAGTTGCAGGGACGGCTGCTGCCGCAAACCAATCCCAAGCTCGCCCATCTGGATGTTGCCGCGAAGTTCGTTCCTGCCCGGGCCATCGGTGGCGACTTGTATGACTTCATTCCTTATTCGATGTCACGGCTTGGCATCGTCATTGGCGACGTCAGCGGAAAAGGCGCTCCCGCGGCCATTTATGCGGCACTGGTGAGCGGGATCATTCGGTCGCACGCTCCGATTGAGCCCGGGCCCGCGGAAATGCTCTCCGCGGTGAATCTATCGCTGGCCGAACGTCGCATCGAGGCGCAGTTTGTCTCTATTATTTACGCCGTGTGGGACGACGAGAATCGCACCCTGGCGGTCGCAAACTCCGGTCTTCCTCGCCCTATTTACGTTCACGCGAAGGACGAAGTAATCGAGGCCGTCGAAGCGACCGGCTTGCCCCTCGGCCTGTTTGACGAAGCCGACTATGACGAATTCAAATTCCGCATGAAGCCCGGCGATGTGTTCGTGTTCTTCAGCGACGGCATTCTCGACGCCCGCAACCGCAAGGGCGAACTGTTCGGACGTGGCCGGGTCGAAAGAATCGTTGCTGAGTGCAAGGGAAAGTCGGCAAGCTGCGTCGTAGATTCGCTCTTCAAGGCGGCGGCCGAACACTCTGCGGGCGTGGAAACTTTCGACGACCAGACTGTGGTCGCCATCCGGGTGCGCAGCGGCGCGCACACCCCCCATAAGAAAAAATGACCCCGCGTAGTCAGAATCCAGTAGCGCGTGCCCCCGGATTCGTCTATCGCGAGACGAAGCGCGGCGTCTTTCGGCGGGGCGGACAGTTTGTCCTGCACTGCGAAGACGTGGCCCTGCCGAAGCTGGCCGCGCGGCACGGCACGCCTCTTTATATCTACTCGGCGACTATGATCCGCGAGCGCTATGACGCATTCGACGCCGCGTTCCGTGACCTGCCGCACACCATCTGCTACTCCGTCAAAGCGAATTCCAACTTGACCGTTCTACGAATGTTGGCCAAAAAGGGATGCGGATTCGACGTGGTTTCTGGCGGAGAACTCGAACGAGTACTCACCGCGGACGGCAAGGCCGCGAAGAGAGTCGTGTTCTCCGGGGTGGGCAAGACGCGCGAGGAACTGACCGCGGCGTTAAAGGCGGGAATCATGCTTTTTAACGTCGAGAGCGAGTCGGAACTGTGGGCGCTCGCAGAGTGTGCCGGTCGCCTGCGCAAGAGGGCGCCGGTGGCGCTGCGGGTGAATCCTGATGTCGCAGCGGAGACTCATCCCTACATTTCTACGGGCTTGCATAAGCACAAGTTCGGAGTACCCATCCGCGAAGCGCGGACGCTCTACGCCAAAGCGTCAGGGGCGGGATGTCTCAAGGTGCGCGGGGTGAGCGTTCACATTGGTTCCCAGATCACGGATGTCGCTCCTTTCGGCGAGGCCATGGCGCGTGTGGGAGATCTGGTCCGCGAACTGCGCAGAGATGGCCACCGCATCGACTACATCGACGCGGGCGGAGGGCTGGGCATTGCCTACGAAAAACCGAACGCCAATGATTTCCCGGCCGACGCGGCGGCGTATGCGCGGGCGCTCACCACGCCTTTGCGCGCCTTGAACGTGTGGCTGCTTCTGGAGCCCGGGCGCTCGATCATAGGCCCCGCGGGTGCCTTGCTCACCTCGGTGGTCTACCGCAAGGCCAATGACGGCAAGCGGTTTCTGGTGGTCGATGCAGCGATGAACGACTTAATCCGGCCGGCCCTTTATGGCGCCTATCACGAGATCGTTCCCGTCACGCAGAGTGCGGGTCCGGCGGCGAAATCGGAAGTGACCGACATTGCCGGCCCCGTGTGCGAGACCGGAGATTTCTTCGCCCGTGACCGCGAGTTGCCGGTGGTTGACGAAGGAGAATTGCTTGCGATTCTGGATGCTGGCGCCTACGGGATGGTACTGGCATCGAACTACAACACTCGTCCGCGCCCGGCAGAGGTTCTTGTCTCAGGCAAGTCAGTGAAGGTAATTCGACGGCGGGAAAAAGTGTCGGACCTGCTGCGCGCTGAATTGTGAGCACTTATTGCGACGGCTCGTCAGCGTTAGTTTTGCCGTTCTCCCCACTTCAATTTGGTCCGAAGCACCTGAAAAAAGTCGGTCCCGGTGCGAAACAGATTCACCTGATGCTCGGAGCGGCGGCAGCGCACGCGGTCGCCGTCGCACAGGTCGAGGCCCGGCTGTCCGTCCAGGCTCAGGTAGGCGACTTCCTGTTCGCTGCGCAGCAGGATTTCAATCTCGACTGAGTCCGGCACCACCAGCGGGCGATGCGTCAGAGAATGCGGCGCAACCGGGGTGACCACGAAGGCCTTGACCGTCGGCATCAGCACTGGTCCGCCAGCGGATAGAGAATAGGCCGTCGAGCCAGTCGGCGTGGCCACGATCATGCCGTCGGCTCGATAGCTGGAGACGAACGCCCTGTCGATGTAGAGATCATAGCTATTAAGGCGGGCGAGCGCGGTTTTATTTACCACCGCATCGTTGAATACCAGATAAGTGCCGCGAACCTCGTCTCCACGCAGCAACTCGACCTGCATGAGTGAGCGATGTTCGATCGCGGCGCGCCCTTGGCCGATGGCTTCGAGCATGGGGTAGAGCGACTGTAACGGCACTTCGGTTAAGAATCCGAGCGACCCGAGGTTGACGCCAAGCAGAGGAACATCGATCGCTGCCGTAACTCTCGCGGCCGACAACAGAGTTCCATCGCCGCCAAGCACAACCACCAGATCGAGCGCATGTGACGCCATTTGCGCCCGAGGCACGACCTGCCCGTTCGTATATCTCGATGTTTCCTGATCAATGATGACTTTGTAGCCGTGCTCGGCGAGCCAGGTGAGGAGTCCGGGAATGATCTTCGCAACTTCTGGGCGATCGGGCCGCGATATGATGGCGGCGGTTTTCTGAAAGGATGCTTGCGGGATGGCCATAGGGAAAAGGAGATTGTACAGAAATTCAAGGACTTAACCACAGGGGACACTGAGGACACTGAGGGCTAGAAGACGCAGTAAAGAAGGAACTCGCGATTGCCTTCGGCACCGAGGATGGGCGATTCGATGGTGTCGCTCTGCACCGCGCCCAGACTTCGCAGCGCCGCTCTTACTTTCTCCACGGCTTCGAGTTGGGTGGCCTCGTCACGCACGATGCCGCCTTTGCCCACGTGTTCCCTGCCCGCTTCAAACTGAGGCTTAACTAATACGACGATTTGTCGTCCCCGGCGTTCGTGCGGCAATTCCGGAAAGGCAGCGGCAATCACGGCAGGAAGAACCAGAGTTGCGGAGATGAAGGAAACGTCCATCGCGATCAGATCCACAGTTGCGCCTACCTCTTCACGCGTCAGATAGCGAGCGTTGATCTTTTCCATGAGCCGGACCCGCGCATCCTGGCGAAGCCCGAAGTCCATCTGACCGTAGCCCGTGTCCACCGCGATAACTTGCGAGGCGCCATGCTGGAGAAGACAATCGGTAAATCCTCCGGTGGACGCGCCAATATCGAGGCAGATCTTTCCCGTGACTGCGATATTCCAGTGCACGAGGGCACGCTCCAATTTCAGGCCCCCGCGGCTCACGTACTTCAGATCTTCGCCGAGCAGGCGAATCACGCACTGCGCGGAGACTGGCGCCCCCGCTTTCTCGATCTTCTGATCGTCCACCAGCACCTTGCCCGCAAGAATAAGAGCCTGGGCGCGCTCGCGCGAGGCGGCGAGTCCACGGTCCACAAGCAGTTTGTCGAGTCTAATTTTCAAGAATTATTTTGCTCGCGCGTTCTACCACGAAAGTGCCAGCACCCGCTTCAGTGCAAAGTGTTGAAGCATCTCTCGATGAATCACTTACGAAGGTACTTCGGCTCTTTTCCACAGCATTTTCCACGAACATGTTGAAAACTTCGGTCTGCAGAATGCCTCCACGATCTGCCAGGGAGCGATCTGCCAGGAATTGATCGCCTAAGAACAAAAGCCGCCCGAAGCGAGGGCGGCTCTTTGATTTGCTGAATTCCAAAACTATCCGGCTACCTCTTCCAACAGTTTCTGATCGATGTCGAAGTTGGAGTGCACGTTCTGCACATCGTCGTGTTCTTCGAGCGCTTCCATCAAGCGGATCATTGTATTGGCCGCGGCGCCTTCCAGTTTGATGTAGTTCTGCGGAATCATGGCAACGCTGGAAGACACGGGCTCAATCCCGGCCTTCTTCACAGCTTCAAGCACGGTTTCGTAGGCGTGTGGATCGGTCAGGATTTCCCAGTTGTCGCCATCGTCATTCAAGTCTTCCCCGCCGGATTCGAGAACGATGTTCATCAAGTCGTCCTCTTTCGCAGCAGTCTTGGGGATGAGGATGTCGCCCTTCTTGTGGAACATCCACGAGACGGCGCCGGCTTCGGCCATGTTGCCGCCGTTCTTGCCAAAGACGTGACGGATCTCGCTAACGGTGCGGTTGCGATTGTCGGTGTTGATGTCGAGCAAGATCGCGACGCCGCCGGGCCCGTAGCCTTCGAGCGAAAATTCCTCGTAGGTGGCGCCGGGCAATTCGCCCGTGCCTCGCTGGATGGCCCGCTTGATGTTGTCGGCGGGCATGTTCTCGGCTTTGGCCGCAACGATGGCGCCGCGCAGGCGCGGGTTGGAGTCAGGATCGCCGCCGCCATTCTTCGCGGCAATGCTGATTTCCTTGATGAGACGGGTGAAAATCTTGCCGCGCTTGGCGTCCAGCGCGCCCTTCTTGTGCTTGATTGTGGCCCATTTTGAATGGCCAGACATGGTTAGACCTCGTATCTAAAGATCTTGGATGGCGCAGGATTCGCCTTCAGAGGAGATCACAGGATTGCCTCGGTTCGTATGCAGGCGAAGCATAATTATAGCATGCACATGAGGCCCGATTGTACCGGATATTGCTCCCCTAGGTCACCAGTATATTCCCCCTTGCGGTGTCGCCTTCGACAGCCTGACCTTTCACGCAGCCGTAACACAGCGCGAACCATTGTACAATCGGTGCCGCGTTCGAAGGTCGAGATGAGATTTTCGCCCATGGAGTTTCGGCATGGATTCCTTAGAACAGCAGTGCACTCAGAAGAGAAATGACATTTTGGCTTACTGCAAGCGTTTGGCAGATGATGGGGCCCACTATCTTTGGGGCGCTGCGGGGGATAAGCCAACGACGACTGGCGCGGTTCAGTATGCTCCCGTGGTGCTGGATCCCGACAAACCCGAACAGACTTGCTTTTGCGCCGCGACAATCACCGTTAACAAAGTTGTGTTTGTCTGCGCCGGCCGTTTCCGGCATGACGGTCTCGCAAGTACAAAACCCGCCAAGAAGATTGCTGTGCCCGCAATTGGCCCAGCTGACGAGGTCTCCATAAAGGAGTTACGGGCGTTTATTGACAGGAATGGCAAGAATCCGGCATCTCAGGTCGGCTGGGGGTTTGACTTAACACCGAGAGTCGTCAAGGGAGACTCCATCATGGACTATTCGACCTCGACGAACGTAACCAATGCGGTGGTTTGGGGAGAAGGATGTGACGACACCCAGCACTTCGACTGTGGCGGATTTGTAAGGCACGTTGTCAAGAAAGTCTGCGGTGTTCCTATCGACGGCATCAGTATGAAGCCTGAGCAAAAAAACATCCTGGGCGAGCCGATGGGCACTTTGGTCGATGAGGGCGATGATATTCTTCCGGCGGATATTCTGGTCTACTCCGGACATATTGCCTTTGCCATCGGAACCCCCTCGCAGAAATATCTTAAAGTGAACAAATATGCGGTGGCCCAGGCGGAGAGCGCGGTTTACGGAGTAAATTACGGCAAGACGCATAACCAAGAATCGCAGAAGTGCATTCGCCTGTCCGCATCGACTTTGCTGAACAGGAAAACAAGCACACAGTAGGTCCTGCATCTCCGGTGGCCTCCGGTGGCCTTGACTGGGTTCCCTATCGCACCTAACATGCCATGCAAGGCGCACGCTCGTGTAATTACTTATGACTGGCCAGCTCGTAGGGCATTACCGGGTCCTCGAAAAAATTGGGTCAGGAGGGATGGGCGAAGTCTTTCGCGCGCGCGACGAAAGATTGGGGCGCGATGTCGCGCTGAAGTTGATCCGGCCCGCCTCCAGCGACAATCCTGACCACCGACGCCGTTTCGAACAGGAAGCCCGGGCCGCCGCCGCCCTGAATCATCCCAACATCCTTGCGATTTACGACGTTGGCTTCGAAGGCAGTGTGCCCTACATTGTCTCGGAACTGCTTGAGGGCAAAAACTTGCGCCAGCGCCTTTCCGAAGGCCGCATCCCCATGCGGGAGGCCGCGGATTACGCTCTGCAGATCGCACAGGGCCTTACGGCCGCGCATGACCGGCTCATTGTGCATCGTGATCTCAAGCCGGAAAACCTGTTTCTGACGAATGACGGACGCGTCAAGATTCTGGATTTCGGTGTAGCCAAGCTCCAGTCTCCGCCCGACGATAGGCGCCCCATCGAGAGCATGACCACCGTGACCAAGCACGGAGCCATGATCGGCACTGTCGCCTACATGTCTCCGGAGCAACTGCGCGGGAAGACCGTGGATCACCGCAGCGACATCTTCAGCTTCGGGGCAATTCTTTACGAAATGATGTCCGGATGCCGCGCGTTTCGTGGCGAAACTGAAGTCGACACCATGACCGCTGTCCTCCGCGAAGAACCGGCCAGCACGAACCTGGAAGAAGCTGCGATCCCGCCTGGATATCGGGACATCGTCAAACATTGTCTGGAAAAAGATCCGGAGAACCGTTTCCAGTCCGCGAAAGATCTGGCCTTCGCGTTGCAAACTCTCTCGGCATCTTCGTCCCCAAGGGTGGCTCCCTCTCGCAAGACAACAGCGCGTACTGCTCGCGCGGCGCCTTGGACTCTCGTGGCCGTGCTGGCAGCGGCGGCCGTGCTTCTCGTGGTTACTCAGCTTCTCCACACTTCGGCCCGGCCCCCGGCTTACCGTCGCCTAACTTTCGAAGCTGGCACGGTATATTCGGCGCGCTTTGCGCCAGACGGTCAATCCATTGTCTACAGCGCCGCGTGGAACGATATGCCGGTGCAGCTTTTCTCCACCGTAGGAAACTCTCTTCTGGCGCAGCCGCTGAATTTGAGCGATGCCAATCTCTTGGCCATTTCGCGCAACAACGAACTCGCGGTCGTCCTGCACGGCACTCACAATGGGCAACTGGAAACCGTCGGCGGAATGCTCGCTCGTGCGCCGCTGGCGGGAGGATCTCCAAAGGAACTGCTGGCAAACGTGCGCTGGGCGGACTGGGACGCACACGGTAACTTGGCCGTTGTGGATTATGTTGACGGTCACAGCCGTTTGGAATATCCCATCGGCAAGGCCTTGTATCAGAGCGGGGGATGGATCAGCAACATTCGGTTTTCTCCCCAAGGCGACGAGATCGCGTTCATGGATCATCCGGCTCTCTGGGACAATCGAGGTGCGGTCTGCGTCATTGATCTGGCGGGGCATGTTCAGACTCTCACAGCAGAATATGAGTCCGAGCAAGGACTCGCGTGGCACCCGAACGGAAAGGAAATCTGGTTCACGGCCGCCGAAAAAGGCACGAACCTGAATTTGCTGGCAATAAGTTTGTCCGGAAAAGGCCGCACCGTCCTGGACTTGCCCATGGGAATCACGCTGCAAGATATAGCCCCTGACGGTCGCATCCTGGTCGCGTTGAACTCCAAGCGCCTGGCGATGGCGCTCAGCACTCTGGGCGGCAAGGAAGATGTGGAACTCTCCTGGCACGATTGGAATGTCGCCAAGGGTATTTCGCCCGACGGAAAGTTTGTGCTGTTTGAAGATGCCAGCGAGGCGGCGGGACCAGGCTATGCCGTCGCGCTGCGCCAGTTGGACGGAACTTTGCCGGTTCGTTTGGGGGATGGCAGTGCGGGCGGACTTTCGCCCGATGGAAAGTGGGCAATCTCGGTCTCCACCGGCCAGCCGCAGCAAGTCACTCTGCTGCCCATCGGTCCGGGCCAGCCTCGGTCCGTCGACATCAGCGGATTGGAACACATTCAGAGCGGATGGGCCCGCTTCCTTGCGGATGGACAAAGGCTCATCGCCAATGGTAATGAACAGGGCCATGCGACCCGGTGCTACGTGTTGGACCTGGTTGGCGGAAAACCAAAAGCCGTGACACCGGAAGGGACTGTATGCGGTCCGTCGTCGCCAGACAGCCGGTTCGTCATCGGAGTCGGACCGAGTTCCGCTGTCGCCATCTACCCGATAGCGGGCGGCTCACCACGTCTAATCCCTGGACTGGAAGCCGGCTTCCTGCCGGTGCAATGGTCGAGCGACGGTTCCGTGCTCTACGGCTATCACATGGGCGAACTTCCCAGCAGAATCTACAAGGTTGGAATCGACAGCGGTAAGCAAAGTATAGTTCAGGAGTTGCGGCCAGGAGTTCCGGCAGGAGTTGTGATGGTGGCTCCAGTAGTCGTAAATCGCGATGGAACACGATTTGCCTATAGCTATAATCAGACGCTGTCGGTTCTGTATCTCATTTCCGGCTTGCGATAGCGGCGACGAAAACCCTTTTCCTTCCCTCAATCCAAAGAGCCTGCGAAATCACGTCCAACATAGTGGAAGAAAATCGAGGTCGAGGTTTGTCCTTCGCCCAGACGGTCACGGTAGTGCGGCAATCGAGTCCCCCGATAAGCGAGACCGTCGCCCAGCGCCTGGTAAACGGTTACCGTCATAGTGGGAGTGCCCAGTCGAATGGGCCACGGTGTTGCAAGGGTCGGCTCGGGAGAAAAGTCCAGGCAGAGCGTGACGCTGAACTCACATTGCTCCCGGTCCGTGTGCTTCTTCAGCTCTGCTCCACTCAGGTACGAGGCGAGATAGACGTAAGACGGTTTGAGAGGTTCCCCTGCGACAGCGCTCAAAGTCGCCGCGATGTCGTGGTGGAAAAAGCGTGCCACTGGTTCGTTATAGGCAACATAACGACGCGGGCTTTGCCCATCGCCAAGCCGGATCGCGCCCGTGCGAATCAGATAACGATAATAGCGGCGCAGTGCAGCGATATGAAATGGATGGATCAAGTCACCAAGCGGCGCGTAGCCCTTTTCGCGGAAGATCAGAGACGCTTTCCTGACTTTCTCCTCGCGCTCAAGTCGGTGCCGCTCCACTCGGTCTCCGGAAAGCAGAATCTCCACTGCCGCCAAAATGTGCCGTGCGCTGTCCGGCACCGACGACGGCACCGGCTCGTTGAGACGCACTCCTCGCAGCACTCCCTCAAGTTTCCGCCCAAGCCAGAAAGGAAGCCGATTTCCAGTGGCCGGGTTACGCACCCATGCCACTGTCCCCTGCAAAGCGAATCCAGAGACCAGCGCCTTCTCCGCCGCAAGTTCGTCCGGCAATTCCCCCGCACTACACAAAATACACTCGGGATTCAGATATAGAGGTTGATGCTGATTGTCGTGCACCCCCAATGACCGCAAAGCGCGCTGTGGAATCAAGTGCAGCGGCAGTTCATCCAGCAGACAGTAGAAGCGATCCGGAGGAAGCGTCGCGGCATACGTTTGCCGCGACACTCCTCCCGTCAGTGTCGTCATCCACTGCAACCAGGCCGGATTGTCTAACGACGAAGCCATCCGTTTAGCGTAAAACGGCTGTCGGCGAAGCGCTGCGACGCGCAGTTCACCGGGGTGATCTCGTGCAGCAATTCGCACGGGAAGAAGATGATCTGGTTCTGCTGTGGGACGATGGTCTGGTAACTGCCTTCACTGACGTAAGTGCTGTTTTCCAAACGCGCATCGTGAATCCGCAACTCACCGCCTTCGAACTGCCGGGGTTCACGATGGAAGAAGTAGACAAACGTCACATGTCGCGAGGCCACGTGATCGCTGCCGTTATCGCTGTGGAAGTGGAAGAAGTCCCCGTCATTGCTGGCGGTGACCTGGGCTTCCACGTCGGCAATGGCAAATTCCTCCATGCCAAGCGTATCCAGAACCTGCGGCAGCACCGCCTTGATGCGCGCCAGCATCAGGTCCTGGTGGTGAGCCAGGTCCATCAGAACGCGGGAACGGCGATGTTCATAGTTGACAACACCGCCATCCGCGCTGGGGGAAACCACTTCACTGGCGCTGAAGTCGGCCTCGTGTTCAAGCGTGAAGCGCGTCAGTTCCTCAAGTTCCTGCGGAGCGAGGAACTCGTCGAGAACCACACATTGCGCCCGCAAGACGGGCGGACGCTCGGTGACGGCTGCGCTGGTTTCTGAAACGACCGTAGTGCGAACGGAGCTGGGCGGCTGCGGCTCTTTCGGCGACGAAGGAGTTACCGGAGTATCGCGCAGCGGACCGTGCGGTTCCTTGTGAGGAGCTCGAACACCCGGCCCCGGCCCCTGCGACGGCGGTTGCGGTTCTCCCGGCGTGCGCATCGGCGAACCTGGAGGCAGCGGCGCCTTCTGCGGTGCTTTTACACCCGGCCCCGGCCCCACCGATGGCGGCTGTGGTTCTCCGGGATTTTTCGGTCCAGCGAAGATGTCAGCAGCCCGCTCTCCCGCGGAGTCTCCTAGTGGCAACGCGCCACCCTCCAGAATGCGTTCGACAATACTGCCTCCGAGAACCGCGAAAGCGCGTTGAGCTACGGTTTCGCCCACGGCCGACGCAATGACCGCTCTGACTGCTTCCTGCGTTTCATGGTTCTCGCTGGTTGCCGCCTTGGCGTGCTGCAGCAGAGTGGCGACCAGCGCGCGTTCTTGCGGGCTCAGAATTCGCTCATCCCGCATTAATGTTTCTGAAAAGGAATCTAGAATCTGTTTCGGCGTCATCGGAGACACGCCTCCCCGCGTGCACCATAACACAATGAGCTTGAAGGGCCCGAGTTATAGGGGATGAAGCACAGACAATATACCGAGAACCTGTTGATAACCAAGCGAATTCTGCGGAAGTAGCTCAACGAACGGTGGGCCACCGGTTAGCCATGGCGCCGACCATCGACTGGAATATTTTCATTCCGTCGGTGCAGCCCAGTTCCGGTTCGGCCGAGCGCTCGGGGTGTGGCATCATGCCGACCACATTGCGCCCGGGACTGCAGATACCCGCAATATTATCCAGAGAGCCGTTGGGATTGGACGATGCAGTGATTTCACCGGCGGGCGAGCAATAGCGGAACACCACGCGATCGTCGTGGCGCAATTCTTCTAGTGTTGCAGGATCGCAGAAGTAGTTGCCTTCCATATGGCCAATCGGAATGGTTAACACTTCCCCCTTGGCACAGGCACTGGTGAACGGGGTCTCAACGTCTTCCAGCCGCACTTGCACGGGCTTGCAAACGTACTTGAGCCCGACGTTGCGCATCAAGGCGCCAGGCAGCAACCCAGACTCGCAAAGGATCTGAAAGCCGTTGCAGATGCCAAGCACAAGGCCGCCACCTTCGGCGAACTTACGGACCGATTCCATCACCGGCGAAAATTTGGCGATCGCGCCGGTTCGCAGATAATCGCCGTAAGCAAAGCCTCCGGGCACGATCACGGCATCACAGTTCTCCAAGTCATGCGATTCGTGCCACAAGAATGTGACGGGCTGCTTGGCAATTTGCTGAATCGTCCAGTAGGCATCGTGATCACAGTTCGAGCCAGGAAAGATGATGACGCCAAATTTCATTTGAGTCCTCAATTGCAGGAATTTGAGGCTAGTCTAGCACGCTCGGCCAACATGGTTGCGGTCGTTGGGTATATGGGAGTTCCCTTCGCGCCCGCACAGCCAGGCTGATACGTTTCTTGATGGATTCGCCCGAATGGCCCGCCACGCTCCGACGCCAACCGAATTGATATGACAGGCCTTGCAAGACCTGTGCGCATCCACCGAAGTTCTCGACCTGAATCCTTAACACCTTCACTGTGATCGCACGCATAGACGACGCACTACTAATATGGTTCCATCGCTCCGAACCGACTGAGATTTCTTGACATGTGAAAGCGGCGACTGTATTGTCTCGAACGCATCAATTGTGTGCTTTACAAAGGTGTACAGCTCGCCCCCCCCCCGGCGGTTTTGACGGCCTTTGCTTTCCCCCTTAGGCTGGCGACTTCTGCGGTCAACAACCTCCACAGGTGAATAGCGCCATGCCGTCTCCTCGTCTTTATGTGACAGGTTTCGTTTCATTTCTTTTCATTTTGACAACCACCCTGATTCCGAATCCCGTATGGGCCGTCGGCTTCCAGCCGGTCTCGCCGGACGAACTGAAGATGACTAGCGAACCCAAGGCTCCCGGTGCGCACGCCATCATTCTGTTTCGCCAGGTCGATCGCGACGATCGCGGTCTCACCGCTCACGAAGATGTCTACTTTCGCATCAAGATCCTCACCGAAGAAGGGCGCAAGTACGCGGACATCGAGATCCCTTTCTGGAAAGAACGAGGAAGCGTGGGCAATATCCACGCGCGCACGATTGAGCCCGATGGCAGCATCGTCAACTTTGCGGGCAAGGCTTTTGACAAGTCGATCGTCAAGGCCAGAGGTGTGAACTACCAAGCGAAAACCTTCACTCTGCCCGACGTTCAGGTTGGCAGCATTCTCAAGTACTACTACACCACTGACTTCAGCGAAAGTTTATCTTCGGGTCCCACTGGATTCTAAGTGACGAACTATTCACCAAGAGTGCGAAGTTTTCCCTCAAGCTTTATGCCAGCGATTCCTACCCCGTGAATCTTCGTTGGACCTGGAACAGGCTGCCGCCCGGAGTTGGGCAACAAGGATAAAGCGACGCTGCTGAGTTCGATGGTCAGCCAAGTCGGGGTCGAGTCTTTTTATGTGGTCATCAACTCGGAACGTGGCTCTGTGACTCCCCAAGTGCCGGCCAACGTAGGCGGTTTCAACCACGTTGTTCTGGCCATCAAATTACCAGCCAACGTCACTGACCCATCGCTGGTCGCCACTATCCAACATCCCCGGCTTGGTTCCCTTCTCTACACTTCGATCCGACGAACGAATTGACGCCGTTCGGCGAAATCGGGGGATATCTGCAGGCGAACTACGGGCTGCTAGTGACGCCGGACGGCGGAGAACTCGTCGAGTTGCCCGGGCAGCCTTCCGCCATGAACAGCATCCAGCGCACTGGCAAGCTGACGCTCGATCCACTGGGCACACTGAAAGGCGAGGTCAGCGAAACGAGAGTGGGAGATCGCGCCTGGTCAGAACGCTGGCGCCTGCGCACGGTGACCAAATCTTCCGATCAGGTCAAGCCCATCGAAGACCTGCTGGCAGGTTCCTTGTCGCTTTTTAACATTACCCAAGCCAGCATTCTGAATCTCAACCACACCGACCAGCCCTTCGGGTTCCAGTACGCCTTTGAGGCCCGCAATTACGCCAAGAATGCCGGCGGTCTGTTGCTGGTTCGCCCGCGCGTGCTGGGAGTGAAAATCAGCGGACTTCTGGAAACCAAAGAGCCACGCAAGTTTCCGATTGAATTCGACGGCCCCTCGCGCGACACCGATAAGTTTGAGAGATCGCAATTCCGGCGGGTTACGTGGTCGACGACATTCCTCCCGCGGTCGATGCCGACTACAGCTTCGCCAGCTATCACGCGAAGACTGAAGTAAACGGCAATCTGATCCACTACAGCCGCACGCTCGAAGTGAAAGAACTGAGCGTACCGGTAAGCCATGCCGACGACTTGAAGAAGTTCTATCGCATCATTGCCGGCGACGAGCGCAACACCGTCGTTCTGAAAACGAAGTGAGAAACAGCGAAGCGCCTCGGAAATGACGGCTTCTCTTTCCTACGATGCTTTGCAAAGCCATCTCGAAGATTTATTGAGGATTTTGCGGAAGCGAAACCGCGGGTGAGTTCTGAGGTGCGACCAATGCCGCGGGCACGGCAGGTTGAGCCGACGTGGGCTGAATCGGCGCGGATCGGATCGATGCTGTTCCGTCGGTTTGTGCCGCCGTCGGCGGCGGATTGCCGGCATAACTCTGCGGGGGATAACCTCTTGCCTGCACAATCGCCCAGTGCCATTCCTCGTCGGGAGCAAGTTCCAGGTTCAGTGTCGCACTGAAAACCGTGGTTGCCGAAGGGGGCGCGGCTCCTCGCATGCGGTAAATCACGGTCACGTCGGGCTTCTTCTCCGGGCGAACGTCAGATTCCTGAACCGAATTGCCAGCAACGGCAGGCAGGAATTTCGCCTCGCCGTAAGAACTCGCGCCGTTGGGCTTAGCGCCATTCGACCAAGATGAATCGCGATCCTCGGTCTTTTTGACGACGGTCAGCGCAACGGCCACTTCGCTGATGTGCCAGTCGGTTCGGTTATAAACGGAAACGATCAGAGCGTCTCCTTCGATCGTCGCTGGCCCCTCAAGCTTGAGCAGTTCGCCCGGTGGAAGCTCCATCTGGGCATATGCGCTGGAAAGCAGGGACTTCGCATTCGCGCTGAAAGACAGACTGCAAGTCGCATCCGGCGCCGCGACCTGGAAACCCTTGCCGTCGCCCGCCATCAGGAACGTTAGCGCCAGGCCCGGGGCGTGGCGGCTCTCCGCCTGCTCCATTACCTTCGACAAATTGTCGTCGTCGATCACGTCCTGCGACGGCGGAGTTTTCGTGCGCAGGGCGCGAGCAATGTCCCCCAAAGGAGTGTCGTTCGGATCATAGTTCGGATCATCCTGCGCGCTGAGCCAAGCGGGCAGAAGCGCTGCCAGCAGCACAGGCAGCAAAAGAAGCAGTCGTTTCTTTGTAAGCCGTATCATCAACGCTCAGATTCGGACGGCAAAACCGCTCCCGCCGAAGAAGCCGAAAGGTGAGTCCCCAAGCTAATTGTATGGAGAGATCGGAAAAACCGGGATGATTCGGGCAAACCTTGGTAACAGTACTTCAGGGCGGCAGTAAACAATGGGCGCGCGCTGACGAAATGGAGGCGCAACGGGGCGCGCGCCCAAGCCCGAAAAAACCGTTCTACAGAAGGCCCTGCGACCGGAACCGTGTGACTGGGTCTCCGACTGGCATTCCTTGCCGCTTGAAAATCCAGCGGGCCACCGCAAAGCCTATCGCCGCATAGCACAGATGCATCATTCGCATATATACTCCCCAATCCGGATCGACTCGTGGATCCTCAGGGGAGGAACCAACATCTGACTCTATCGGCACGATAGCAACCAGCTTGAGACCGGGCAAGGCACAACAGTGCCATAGACGTGGCACTCAAGTAATAGGGGTAACTCAAGGAGTCATCCGAAGGGGAAAGGCTCACAACTTGGCCTTTCCCCAGCCTCGGCGCGTGCAGAAACGCAACGTTCAGTGCGCCGCCACCGGCTCATCCGTCGAGCGGCCCGCGGGCGGGACTACGACCGTCGACAGGCTGCCTTCGGCAGTGAGCTTCTGAAAGGCGGCCAGATCACGGCGCTGCAGGTCTTCCCAACGCCCGATCAGCTCTCCGCTCTGCCGCTTGAGCTTCTCGAACTCCTTCTGCTCGGCTTCGGTCGGGGCGGAGTCGGCAGTACCCACGTCCATGGCCAGGTAGGCTAGCTTCGCGTCCAGTTGCGGAGGATACGCCAGCGAGTCTTCGTTGGCGCTGATGGTCAGGTTAATGAAGTCCTCGCGAACCGCGACCAGTTTTTTCTCCAGATCGTCGGCCGCGGCCACCACCGTCTTCGCACTGGCGTTCTCCGGCAGTCGCCGCTTTAGCCCGGACAACTGCGAACGAACGTCCTGGATCTGATTAACCGTGTCATAGACCCGGCTCAGCTCGTCGCGCGTCTGCAGCAGTAGACTGAATTGCTGTTCCAGATCGGCCTGGCTGACCTTGACGCGCGGATCCAGTTTCAAATCGAAAGCCGCCGTCTGGCTCTGAGACCCCACCGTGATTCGAACCTGGTAATGACCGGGAACCGCCACCGGTCCTCGTGCTCCCGCGCCATATTCCCAGAGATAGTAGCCAGGGACGTGACGCGCTTCTTCATAGCGCAAGTCCCACACAAACCGATTCAAGCCGGCTTCCGGCTTGATTTGCTTCTCCGGTTTCTTGTCGTCGGGATCGAGCGGCTCTCTCAGAGTGTTGTACTCTGCGCTCGAATATTTGCGAATGACTTTGCCGGAGGCGTCGAGGATTTCGATCTTGGTTTCAGTATCGCCCTTCGGCGCATCTTTGAGGAAATAATAGATCACAGTGCCGGCCGGCGGATTCTGCCCAGTCCGCTTGGAAGGATGATGCTCGCCGCCAGCTCCGGCCTGAATCCGATAGGCCGTCTCCGGTGGGTACAGAAAAGCGTCTTTTTGTGCGATGTCATCGCTGTACTGTCGCAGTGGAGAGAGATCGTCGAGAATCCAGAACGCCCGCCCGTGCGTCGCCACGACCAGATCGTTGTCTTTAATGACCAGATCATGCACCGGCGTAGTCGGCAGGTTCAACTTCAGCGGCCGCCAGTTCGCGCCATCGTTGAACAACACATAGATGCCCTGCTCGGTTCCCGCATAGAGCAGCCCGCGCTTTTTCGGATCTTCGCGCACGACGCGAACAAACGTTGTATCAGGAATTCCCTGCCCCAATTTCGTCCAAGTCTTGCCGTAGTCGGTGGTCTTATATATGCACGGATGCAGATCGTCGAATTGATGCCGATCCACGGCCACATAAGCGGTACCGGCATCGAACGGCGAAGGATCAATCTGGCTGATGCGGCTCCACTCGGGCATGTCTTTCGGCGTGATGTTGGTCCATGTCTTGCCTTCGTCCTTCGTGAGCTGCATGAGCCCATCATCGGTACCTACCCACAGCAATCCCTTGGTGATCGGCGATTCCGCCAAGGCAAAGATCGTGTCGTAGTACTCCGTGCCCGAGTCGTCGAGGGTGATGTCGCCGCCTGAGACCTTCTGTTTCTCCTTGTCGTTGCGTGTCAGATCCGGACTGATGGCTTCCCAGTGCACGCCACCGTCGGTGGTCTTGAACAGGCGCTCCCCGCCGTGGTACAGCGTGTTGGGATCGTGCGGAGAAAGCAGAACTGGCGCAGTCCACTGGAAACGATGTTCCAGGTTTGCCGCCCCGTGCGCGTCTGAGAGTTCCGGCTGCTCGGTGATGGCCTTTACCTGTCCGATGTGCCGGTCGTAGCGCGTGATGTTCCCCTGATAGTCGGCCGCGTAAACAATATTCGGGTCGCGTGGATCAGGCGCTATGTACCCGGCCTCGCCGCCGCCCACGTCGTACCAGTCGCTGCGGCTGATCGATCCGTCGTCGCTACGGCTCACGATCGCGACCGTGCCGCTGTCCTGCTGCGGTCCATACACGCGGTAGGGCGTCGCTGTGTCGGTAATAACGTGATAGAACTGCGCGGTGGGCTGGTTATCCTGGGGAGTCCAGTCCTTCCCGCCGTCGAGCGTCACCGTAACTCCGCCGTCGTTTGAGGCAATCATACGGCGTGTATTCTGCGGGTCGATCCAAAGCCCGTGATTGTCGCCGTGTGGGACCTTGATCTTGTTGAAGAGATGTCCGCCGTCGCTCGATTTGTAGGCCTCCACATTCATAATGTAGAGAACGTTCTCGTCGCGCGGATCGGCGATCACGTGCATGTAATACCAGGGACGCTGCCACAGACTATGGCTGGCATTCACCAACTGCCACGACTCGCCGCCGTCGTCGGAGCGGTACAGGCCACCATCCGGGTTGTGGGCTTCGATCAGGGCATAAACACGGTCTGAACTTGCGGCCACGGCGACACCGATCTTTCCGTAGGGTCCCTTGGGCAGGCCGTGCTCCTCAATATGCTTCCAGGTCGTGCCTCCGTCGTTCGAACGGTAGAGGCCGCTGCCCGGGCCTCCGCTCGACATGCTCCACGAAGTGCGACGGGCCTGCCACAGTGCCGCGAACAGGATGTTGGGATTGTGCGGATCGAAGGCAACGTCAATGCCGCCGGTATTGTCGTCCTTGTAGAGAACCTTCTCCCAGGTCTTGCCGCCGTCGGTGGTACGGAATATTCCGCGCTCAGTGTTCGGACCGTAAGGATGCCCCAGAGCCGCAACGAAAACAATGTCGGTATTCGTGGGATTAATAATGACCTTGCCGATGGCGCGTGAATCGCGCAAGCCGACGTTCTTCCAGGTCTTGCCGCCGTCCAAGGTTCGGTACACGCCGTCGCCGTGAGAGATGTTGCCGCGAATGCAGGCCTCGCCTGTCCCCACGTAGAGCACGTTGTGATTGGAACTCGCCACGGCAATGCTTCCGATCGCGGACGTCCCCTCTTTATCGAAAACAGACGACCAGGTCATGGCGCCGTCGGTGGACTTCCACACCCCCCCGCCGGTTGCTCCGAAATAGTAAGTCGTGGGATCGCCCGGAACGCCAGCGGCGGTCAGCGACCGTCCGCCGCGGAAGGGACCGATCAGGCGATACTTCATCCCTTTGAAAGGTTTCTCTTCCGGCTTGGGGGATTCGGCAGCCTCGGCGCCACTTTCAGCCGGGGCTGCGGGCTGGGCAGTCTGCGCGGTTTCTGCGGGCTGCGCGGCTTTCGCCGCTTTCGATTGCCGCTCGGGCTTGGCCTGAGCATGTGCCACAGTGGCGAATAAGATTGAGAATGTGAATGCGAAAACCAACCGTGTGAGGAGAGATGCATTCAAGCGAAAGCTGTCTGGGCCCATGTTTAAGGTTCTCCGGAGAAGAAGTGGACAATTGCGCTATGGTAATCGCTGCGAAGGTTTGCTGCAAAGGGCAGTGAATGTTCGGTACTGGGTCAGTTTCAACCGACCCAGTGCCGAATGTTCCGTGAGCTGTGCCCCGTCCTGGGGAGTCATCCTGAGCGGAGCCGCTTTTCCGGCGAAGGGAAAGCCTGCCCTGAGCGAAGCCGAAGGGGATCTCGCGCGTAGGGGCTCAGCAGCGGCGGACCGCCGATCACTTCTTGGAAATCAAAACCTTTTTCGCCGCCTCCAGTTCTTTGTGTTTCGCCGCATCGACCTTGGGATACGACAGGTCGAGAGATTCCAGCGTGTCGACCAATACCGTTGACACCACCAGCCGCGTGAACCACTTGTTGTCCGCCGGAATCACGTACCACGGAGCCTCTTCGGTCGCCGTGTTGCGGATCATATCTTCGTAGGCATCCTGATAGTCGTCCCAGTACTTGCGCTCGTGAATGTCTCCCGCCGAGAACTTCCAGTTTTTCTCAGGCTCGTCCAGGCGCGCCAGAAACCGCTGCTTCTGCTCCTTCTTCGAAAGGTTCAGGAAGAATTTGAGGATGACCGTTCCGCTTCGCGTCATGTGCCGCTCGAAGCTGCGGATGTCCTCGAACCGCTCGTCCCAGATCTTCTTGCCGACCAGAGAAGCAGGCTGCTTCTCGCTCTTGAGAAGTTCGGGGTGCACTCGCACCACCAGCACTTCTTCGTAGTACGACCGGTTGAAGATTCCGATGTGCCCACGCTCCGGCAGCGAACAAGTCGTCCGCCATAGGAAATCGTGCTGCAGTTCGGTCGCTGTGGGAACTTTGAAGGAATACACCTGGCAGCCCTGCGGATTGACTCCCGACATCACGTGACTGATGGCGCCATCTTTTCCGGCAGCGTCCATGGCTTGAAATATCAAAAGCACAGCCCAGTTGTCCTGGGCATAAAGCTTGTCTTGCAGTTCTACGGTGCGGGCAATACCCTGCCGCAGAGCCTCCTCGGCATGCTCCTTGGATCTCCAATGTTCTGTGTTCGCAGGATCGAAATCTTTCAGACGAAAATGCTTGCCGCTCTCCACTCGGAAAGTCTTGGACAGTTTGTCCGTCTTCATCTTGAGTCACTCCTGAACTTCAACATTAGATCGAACGACAAAATCCGGATTCGCGGTCACTCTCCAGTTTGAATTTCAATAGTATCCATTCCTTGAGCGTCATCGGAACTTGATTCTTTAAACCGTCAATACGGGTTGATGATACGATCACAGGGCGCGCCGCGTTCTTGTGAGATTCTGATGCGGCGGCGGATCAACGAACACCCAAACCGATCCTGTCACCGGAGTTTCCTATGAAAGCGCTTCCCCTTGTTGGTGTCCTGTTGCTGGTGCTGGGAGTGTTGGCTTTTGTTGTCCCTGTTTCTCACCGCGAGAATCACGGGGTGAAGATCGGAGACGCTAAATTCAACGTTGAGACCGAAGATAGCGAAAAGCTGCCGCCTGCGGCAGGCATTGTTCTTCTCTCCGGCGGCGTAGTCGCCCTGGTCCTCGGATTGCGCAAATCATAGGAACCACGCGCTTGTTCGAATCCGAGTTTCTGACAGCCACCGAAGAGAGTAAACATCGATACCAGCGGCTTGTTTCGCAAGCCGCTCAGATTGTCTGCACGTCGTTGCCCGACCGGCCTTATCACGGCAAGAATGCCAGCACACTGGCAGATCTGGTCACTCCCGACTTTCTTCCAAATGCGTCATCTACTTCGGAGCAGATCGCCGCTGCGTTGCGCATGGTGGTCTCGAATTCGGTGTCCGTCACCCATTTCAACACGGCCGCGCACCTGCATTGCCCGCCTCTGTTGGCCGCTCTGGCTGCCGAGGTGGTGATCAGCACCCTCAATCAATCGATGGATTCGTTCGACCAAGCGCCGATCGCCACTGTCGTGGAGCAGAAGCTGATTCGCTGGCTCTGCGCTGAGGCCGACCTTCCCGCATCTGCCGACGGAACCTTCACCACCGGTGGCTCTCAATCCAACTATATGGGCCTTCTGCTGGCGCGAGATGCGTTTCTCCTCAAGCATTGGAATTGGTCAGCGCAAAAATCGGGCCTTCCCCCCGAAGCTCGACGACTGCGCATTTTTTGTTCCGAGGTCGCGCATTTCACCGCGGAGAAGGCCGCCTCGCAGTTAGGCCTCGGAACGGATGCGGTAATCCGGTTGGCCGTGGACGAGCGCTTCCGCATGGATCCGGCCGCACTGCGGGACGCTCTCGACGCTGCTCGCGCACATGGCCTGCTTCCCATGGCGATCGTGGCCACGGCGGGCACCACGGACTTCGGATCGGTCGACCCATTGCCTGAGTTGGCTCGCCTCGCCCAAGCCGCAGGCGCTTGGCTTCACGTAGATGCGGCGTATGGCGGTGCCCTACTTTTTTCCGCCCGGCATCGCGACCAGCTCCGCGGCATCGGTGCCGCAGACTCGCTCGGCGTCGACTTTCATAAACTGTTCTGGCAGCCCATTCCGTGCGGCGCTTTTCTGCTGCGCGATGCGCGCCACTTCGACTCGATCAAACTGTACGCGGACTACCTCAACCCAGAGCTCCATGAAGACGAAGGCATCCCCAACCTGGTCACGACTTCCCTGCTCACCAGCCGGCGGTTCGACGCGCTGAAATTGTGGATTTCGTTTCAGACTTTGGGGCGCGCCAAACTGGCCGCGATGATTGACCGTACGATCGAATTGGCCGCACACGCGGCAAATCTGGTACGCGATACCCCACGGTTCGAGCTGATGTGTGAACCGCAACTGAGCACAGTCGTATTTCGTTATGTCCCGTTAGATGCAGAACTCGATGCAGATCGGATAAATGCCAATCTTCGCCAACGCCTTTTTGATCGCGGCCTCGCGGTCATCGGCCACACGAGGGTCCGGAATCGACAGTGCCTCAAGTTGACCTGCATGAATCCGACGACCACGGAGAGTAAAATGGAGGAGCTGATCCGCGCAGTGATGGGCGCAGGAGAGGAAATTGAGTTCGAATTCTCAGGCGTTGACTAGACGTTTAGCTTCTTAAGCTTGGCCTTTTTTACGTGCACAATTGTAAGTACAGTTCTGTACATTACAATGTTCCTGCAGGAACATGTTTTCCACAGGTCAGAAAGTCAACCTTCCACCAACTTGGCGCTCACGGCAGGCAGCTTCGCCTGCTGCCAAGCATCGAATCCGCCGATCACGTTAATCACATGTTTGAAGCCCGCGCGGTGCAGAAGGCTGCTGGCGATCATGCTGCGGTATCCGCTCTTGCAGTGAACTGCGATGGGGGTATTGTGATCTATCTCTGGCGGAGAGACCTTGAAATTGTCGAGCGGCCACCAGGTTGCGTCGGCAATGTGCCCGGCATCCCACTCTGGTTCGCGACGCACATCAAGCACCTGCACCTCGCGCGACTTCAACCGGGCATCGAGCTCCCCTGCAGTCAGCTGCGAAATTTTCTCTACTGGAAGCCCGGCCTGCTGCCAGGCAGACAGACCTCCGGCAAGATACCCATCCAGAGCTTCGATCCCGACACGCGCCAGCCTGAGCCGTGCCTCTCCTAACTGGGAGTCCGATCCCGCAATCAGCACTGGATGCGCCGACAACCCCAGCACCGTGCCTGCCCATGACGCGAACTGGCCCGACAGCGCAATGTTCACTGAGCCCGGCACGTGGCCTGCTGCAAACTCGTCCCCGGGACGCACGTCGAGCGCAATTTCACCCTTATTCAACATGGTATGTAACTCCGACGGTGCAATGGCCCGCAGCGGCGGCAGGTCCGCCAACGCCGCAGCGCCGGTGCGATTGATTTCGGCGTCTTTGAGGAAGTATTCCGGCCGCGCGGGAAGGTTGCTCGTCAACTGCGCGACGAATTCTTTCCGGCTTTTGATCTGCAGCGCGTAATTGGTGAGGCGCTCCGTGCCGATCGTCGATGATCGCTCCGCCCGCATATTCTTTCCGCAGAGAGAGCCAGCTCCGTGTGCCGGATAGACAAGCACATTGTCGGGGAGCGTCAGCACCTTGTTATGCAGGCTGTCGTAGAGCATCCCCGCGAGTTCCGCCGGCGTGTGACGCGGCGAGAGGTCGGGGCGTCCAACATCGCCAATGAACAGCGTGTCCCCAGTCAGAATCGCCCACGGTATGCGAGATTTATCGTCATCTGTGACCACCAGGCAGATGCTCTCCGGCGTGTGGCCGGGAGTTTCCAGCACTCGGATCGACGCCTTGCCAAACTTCAGCTCGAATCCGTCGCATACCGGCACGTGAGGAAACATCGCTCCCGCTTGCGCGCCCATGTAGATCTTCGCGCCCGTGCGGGCGGCCAATTCCTTGTGGCCGGAAACGAAGTCCGCGTGCAGATGGCTCTCAATAATGTGGCGGATGGTGACACCTTGCCGCGCCGCGGCCGCCAAGTACAACTCCACATCCCGTTGCGGATCCACGACCACCGCTTCCCCCTCCGAAGCCAGCAGGTAGGATGCGTGCGCGAGACATCCCAGATAGAACTGTTCGAAGTACATGGAAGTGCCCCCAGACGTGCTTCCAGATGCTAGACCAAATCCATCGGCAATGTCACGGGCGGGGTCAGAATTACGAGGGGAGCGGGGTGATGAATTCCAGGCCAAAGCAGAATCCGGTGCGGGAGCGAACAATGGCGGTCATCCGCGAGGGAGTGGGAGTTTCGAACTCAATTTCCAGCAAGTCCCCCGGGTTCAGCAGGATTCCCGCGTACAACACCATGCCGCCTTCGCTCAGTTCGGTACCGCGGCCCTCCACAACGGTCGTTGAGAAGCCTTTTGACGTCACGACACGCACGGGCATGTCGACCGGAACGCGGGGCCACCGGCGTATGTTTTCAGACATGCTGTCAATGATTCTCTTTTCGGCGGCTTTCTTCAAATTACGAAGGTGAAATGAGCTTCTGTGCAGGTTCGGAGTGGTCGCCGGAACCGCGAATGTTGAGAAGGCCAGCCCCTCCGGTCCTGTCAGGTACAATCTGCCTGTGAATTTGCGCAGGAAATTGTGTCTGGCCACGGTCGTCGTTTTGTCTCTTGGCATACGGACATGGGCAGAATCGGTTTCACGACTCCAACCGACAGGTTACGTCAATGATTTTGCGCATGTTCTTGATCAGAACACGAGCGCGCAGATCACCGACATCTGCGGGCAAATCGACGAAAAGGCGCACGCTCAAATCGCCCTCGTCACCATCAATTCCCTCGACGGCTCCGACATAGAAAGTTATGCGGTCGATCTCTTCAAGAAATGGGGCGTCGGCGCCAGGTCCACAAACCGCGGAGTTCTGATTCTGTACGCGATCCGGGATCATCGGGCGCGCATTGAAGTAGGCTACGGGCTGGAACCCATTCTGCCGGATGGTAAGGTCGGGAGCTTTCAGCGGGAGGCGATCCCGTTAATGCGCAGTCCGAACTACAACGAGGCTCTGCTGCTGGTCACAACTCGCGTTGCTGATGTCATCGCGACCGATGCGGGAATCCGGCTCACCAACTCGCAGCCGCGGGCTCCAACTCAGCCTGTGCCTCAATCCGACGGCGGTTTGTCGATCGGCGGGATCATTGGAATTATCGTCGTCGCGCTGATCATTCTCTTTACCCCGTTGCGCAGCATTCTTTTCTGGCTTCTGTTTTCTCAGGTTCTTGGTGGACGTGGTGGAGGTTTCGGCGGCGGTGGATTTGGCGGTGGCGGCGGATTTGGCGGCGGTGGCGGGTTCGGTGGCTTTGGTGGCGGAAGTTCGGGGGGCGGCGGGGCCAGCAGCAGTTGGTAGCACGCGAGGACGAATATGGTTCCTGAAAATAAGATCGACGAATTTGTAAAACGGGTCCGCGAGGCCGCCGGATCGAACCTCGAGAGCATAATTCTGTTTGGCTCGGCGGCGTCCGGTGACTTCCATCCCGGTATGTCGAACCTGAATCTGTTCTGTGTTCTGCGCGACTGCTCCTTCGCGGCTTTGCAGGCGTTGGCGCCGGTGGCAAAGTGGTGGGACCGGCAGAAGCAGCCTCCCCCGCTTTGTATGACGTGCAAAGAACTCGAGCGGTCCACAGATGTCTTCACCATCGAACTGTTGGACATGCAGCAACACCACCGCGTTCTGTTTGGAGAAGATGTAGTGCAGGGTCTGCGAATTTCCATGAACGTTCACCGCGTCCAGGTCGAATATGAATTGCGGGAAAAACTAATCCTAGTTCGGCAGCAAGTTCTTCAGGCGGCCGGGAATAGTTCGCGGTTGTGGGACCTGGTCTTGCGTTCTGTACCATCGTTCGGCACGCTGTTTCGCCACGCGCTGATCGCGCTGGGGGATGCTTCACCATCAGGAAGGCGCGAAGCCGTACAGGCCCTCTCGAAGCGGGTGGGATTCGATCCTTCCGCCATCCATCTGGTTCTGGATGTGCGGGAACACAAAGCTGATCCCAAGAAGATGGACATCAACGATCTTGTGGCTCGTTACCTTGCAGCAATTGAGAAAGTTACTGGTGCCGTCGACGAAGCGTTAGACTCAGATGCATCCGGCCAGGCGTAACGGCATGCGATTCAGGTTTTGAGGAGGAACGTATGGGTAAAGGTTTAATCGCAGTCATTGTCATTATCGTTCTGCTGGTGTGCGCGCTTGTGTTCTTCGGCCAATACGTCGGCGTGAAGAACACGCTGGTTGCCCAGAATGAAGCGGTGAAGAGCGCCTGGTCTCAAGTCGATATTGTGCTGCAACGGCGTGCCGACCTGATCCCGAATCTGGTTGAGACGGTGAAGGGATACGCGAAGCAGGAGCAGACTGTGTTTGGCGACATCGCCAAAGCCCGCTCGGCGCTGCTCTCGGCGGGAAGTCCGCGGGAAAAAATTGCCGCCAACGGACAACTGGACGGAGCGATCGGCCGCCTGCTGCTGATTGTAGAAAACTATCCGCAATTGAAATCGAACGAAAACTTCCTGCGATTACAAGATGAACTCGCGGGCACCGAGAATCGCATTGCCGTCGAGCGCAAGCGGTACAACGATACACTGCAGGATTACAACACCTACGTCCAGCAATTCCCGAATAGCATTTTTGCGGGATGGGCGGGGTTCAAGCCGAATGAAGCTTATTTCGCGGCGTCCGAGGCAGCGCGAGAGGTGCCCAAGGTGAATTTTTCGAATCCCAGCACGTCAGCTCCGGCGGCGAATCCTCAGCCGGCACCGGCGCACTAGAAAGCGAAAGGATGAGTGCCCGCGGACGGTGGTCGATTTCACTTGCGCGGTCAACCAGAGAGGTCGTTCGCTTTCTCCAGTATGACGCGTGGTCAATTCGCGAACCTAGCAATATAGGTATGTCGATGGAATATAGATGTTTGGCTGAAACCCTCTATCGTCGACCGTGAACTAGTCAGCGACGAAAGCACTACTTCGCGGTTCGAATTGTTTCCAGATCACAATCGAATCTAATTCCCCCATGCCCCGGAAATGTGCGCTGTCGAACAGAGAAATGTTCACGACGCAATTTTCTGAGGTCCTGCCCCGGATCAAAATCCATGCGCCAGCTGGTGGTACATGTCGTTCCACCTTATCTCTTTCATGAAATCTGCAATTTTGGTGTCTCGGTCGATCAGTAAGTATTCCATACGCGCCATCTCGCCGAAATTTTCCAAGTGCTCCGCCGTCAAGGAACGGCTAAGCGCAGTGTGGTGCGCACCACCCGCAGAGATCCAGGCTGTGGCTGCGACTTTGAGGTTGGGCTCAGGTATCCAGACCGCCCTCGCCACCGGCAGTTTGGGAAGAGGATGCTCCGGCTCTATCAGATTTACCTGATTCACGATTATTCGGAAGCGGCTCCCCACGTCCACGACCGAAGCGTTCACTGCGGGTCCGCTGGAAGCCGTAAACACCAATCGTACCGGGTCGTCTTTCCCGCCAATGGAAAGGGGATGGATTTCGGCGCACGGAGTGCCTGCGGCAATCGATGGACACACCTCGAGCATGTGCGCACCCAACACCTGACCGCCGTTTTTCAGGTGATAGTGGTAGTCTTCCATAAATGAAACCCCGCCCTTGAGGCCATGGCCCATGACCTTCATGGCTCGCACCAGAGCCGCCGTTTTCCAGTCGCCCTCAGCCCCAAAGCCGTAACCATCGGCCATCAGCCGCTGCACCGCGATACCGGGGAGTTGGGTCAAGCCGTGCAAGTCCTCAAACGTATCGGTGAAGGCATGCGAACCGGTTTCCTCGAGAAAATGGCGCAGCCCCAATTCAATTCTGGCAGCGTCGCACATGGACTTGCGCTTGCTTCCGCCCTTACGGAGCGGCTCCGCGACCGCGTAGGCTTCATCGTAGTCGGCGGTCAGCTTGTTGACTTCTGCGTCCGTCACTTGCTGGATGCGCTGCACTAAATCTCCGACGCCGTATCCGTTCACCGTATAGCCGAGCTTGATGTCCGCATTGACCTTGTTCCCTTCGGTCACGGCAACATTCCGCATGTTGTCGCCAAAGCGTGCGACCTTTAGTTGTTGAGCATCGTGCCAGGCGCAGGCCGCACGTATCCAGGCGCCCATCTCCGCGTGAACGGCCGCATCCTGCCAGAAACCAACGACGATCTTGCGCCTGACACGCATGCGGGCTCCAATGAATCCGAACTCCCGGTCACCATGGGCCGACTGGTTGAGATTCATAAAGTCCATGTCGATGGTTGACCAAGGCAATTCCTGATTGAATTGCGTGTGCAGGTGCAGCAATGGCTTATCCAGAGACCGGAGGCCGGCAATCCACATGCGCGCCGGCGAAAACGTATGCATCCAGGTAATCAGACCGACGCAACGCTTGGAACTGTTCGCGTCCAGGCACAACTGATGAACCGACTCGCCGCTGGTCATTACCGGTTTGCAGACGACCTCCACGGGTATTTCAGGAGACGCCGCCAATCCGCGCGCGATCGCAGTTGCGTGCTCCTCCACCTTCTTGAGCGTCTCTGGCCCATAGAGGTGCTGGGAGCCTGTGACAAACCATACTTGTAAGTTGGCAATATCAATCATTGTGTCCTCTCGTCATTCACGCTGGCATCGTGGACTTTGCAGGACTTCGGCGGCTCGCACCCTCCGCAAAGCCTTCGGTCGGCAAAGCCCTCTCAAGGAAGAAACGAAAGAGCTTCGCGATTACCCGTAACCCCCGACCGGTAAGCCTCTCGGCTTCAGTACCGTTACGAGTAAACGTTTGCTATAATTGTACCCTTAGAGTGCCTTCGATGCACCAATTGAAGCCTTCCGGCCGGCGGAACCGTTTACCATTTCGACGACAGTTGGTTTCGGTCGATGGCGCCTTTTTGAATCGCCTAAGTTTCCCCGATGAGGAGGTGACGTGGTGGCAGGGACCCGGCTCCGCTTCGTGCTTTCGCTGATCACCCAGGACAACGACTATCAATTGGAGCAGGCTTCCGCTGCGCAGCAGACTGCGGTCCGCCTCGGCGTACAGCTGCAAACGCTATTCGCGGACAACGATGCCATCAATCAGAGCACTCATATCCTGAACGTGATTCAAACCGTCAGCGACCGGGCCGATGCCATTCTGGTCGAACCGGCCAGTCGAACGGGATTTCCCAAGGCGGCCCAAGCCGCAGTCGCCGCCGGCATCGCCTGGGTGGTTCTTAACAGCGAAGCCGAATACCTGGCGGATCTCCGTCTGGCTGCGAACGTCCCAGTGTTCTCTGTAAGTGCGGACAACAAACAGGTCGGGCGGATTCAGGGTCAGCAACTGGCCGCTCTTCTGCCCAGAGGAGGATGCGCTTTGTACCTTCAGGGTCCCTCCGCCAGTTCAGTGGTCGCCCAACGGACGGCGGGCATGCTGGAGACCAAGCCTTCCAACGTAAGCATCAAAACGCTGAAAAGCGTCGACTGGACCGAAGATGGCGGCTGCCATGCGGTTTCCTCGTGGCTCCGGCTCTCCACTGCGCGCAATGAGCCGTTTGATGCGGTGCAGGCCCAGAATGACTTTCTGGCTCTGGGGGCTCGCCGTGCGATAGAAGAAGAAACCACCGGCCAAGAGCGGGAGAGCAGAATCAGGGTACCCTTCTTGGGCGTGGATGGCCTTGCCAGGACCGGCCAAGCATGGGTCCGCCAGGGATCCTTAACCGCGACTGTCGTGGTACCCCCCACCACCGCGCAGGCCTTGGAAATACTCGTTGCTGCCATACGCGGCGGGACTCAGCCGCCGGAATGCACTCTGGCGTCGCCCCGTTCTTTCCCTGAACCTAAGGTGCTCGCAGAAACGGTCACACGATTCCAGAAACAATGAAAGGACTTTGAGCAAACCTGGGGTGGCCGCGCGTTAACAAAATTAGGAGAAAACGTTCCCGGGGTTAGAACGCATATTATGGGGATTCACTTTAATCGGATGTTTCTGAGAGCCGCGGGGGCTGAGAATGGCCCTTTGCACTACGAAAGGCTGGCTTGCCTATGATCGTCCGTCTTCTCTTTTGCTGCCTGTTAGTGGCCGGTGTTTCATCACAAGTTGCGCACGCTCAGCAGCCACCTTCGCCGCAGGTTGTGGAAACTCACGGGGACGTCCAATTCGTCCACGATCCCGCCATTATTCGAGAAGGCGCGACCTGGTATCTGTTGAGCACCGGCAACGGCCCCGAACGAAAAGGGGAGATTCCGATCCGCTGCTCGCAAGACTTGCATCAGTGGCAGAAGTGCGGGTACGTCTTCGCTGAAATTCCGGAATGGATCAAGAAAGAGAGCCCGGAGACCAAGGAACTGTGGGCACCCGACGTGTCCTTTTTCAACGGTGAGTATCACCTCTACTACGCATTCTCCGTGTTCGGCAAGAACACGTCGGGTATTGCTTTGCTTACCAACAAAACGCTAGATCCATCTCGAGCTGATTTTCATTGGATCGATCACGGGCTGGTCCTGCAGTCTCGGCGGGAAGACGACTTCAACGCCATCGATCCCAACCTGATCCTCGACGAGAAAGGTCAAGCCTGGCTCGCGTTTGGCAGTTTCTGGGACGGGATCAAAATGCGGCGCATCGATACCAAAACGGGCCTACTGTCTTCAGAAGATACCAAGTTGTATTCTCTCTCGCGTCGCAAGCGTCTCCAGAACCCTCCTCCCAACCCTCCGGGACTCCCCGGGAATTGGCAAGCGATTGAAGCGCCATTCATTATCCACCACGGCGATTACTACTACCTCTTTGTTTCCTTTGATCTCTGCTGCCGCGGAACCAAGAGCACCTACAAGACGATGGTCGGCCGCTCCCGTTCGGTTACCGGGCCCTACGTCGATGCAACTGGCACGCCGATGCTGGACGGAGGCGGCACCGCCTTATTGCTGGGAAATAGCCGCTGGTTTGGGCCCGGCGGAGAGTCGGTGTTGCAGCAGAAAGACGGAGACATCATCGTCTTTCACGCTTACGACAGCACGACGGGCCATGCCTACCTTCAGATTTCCACGATTGCCTGGGTCGATGGCTGGCCCAAGGTTGCGCTGGACGGCGGCAACCCCGCCGGCAAATAGGACGAAAACGAAACGCGTCAGTGGTTCTGCTCGCTGGCGCTGGCCGGGGCGTGAACCTGTTCGGGAGCGATGATTTTGAAAACGGTCCGGTGCTTTTGCATTTCTTCACTCTCCAGTTGGCTTGCAGTCTGCAGTTCCCTTTCGGAGTCTGCCGTCCGGCCCAAACGCGCATAGGTCAGACCAATATAGTAGTGCGCTTCGCGCAGAGAAGGCTCTGCCGCGACGGCACTCTGAAACAACTCGGAGGCTTTGGTGTAGTCCTTTTGTTGAAACGCTACTCGCCCGGCACCGTTCAAAGCGCCGGCATGATGAGGATCGTGTTTCAGGACGCGGTTGAAACGCTCCGCGGCAGATTTGAGATCGCCGGCATCCAAGTCTATTCGTCCGAGTTGAAAATAGCTTTCGGTCTGTTCGGGCTTCAGTTGAATCGATTTCTCGTACTCGCTCCGAGCCTCGTCGGTGCGCTGCAAGGCTTGCAATGTCATGCCCAACGCGTAATGGCCAGAGGCGTCCTGCGGATAAAGCCGAACAAAACGAGCAAACGCTTCGTGGGCTTCCTGATACTGGTCCAGTTCCATTTGCGCCCGGCCCAAACCATAGAGAGCATTGCCATCATCCTTCCGCAGGTTTAGAGTTTCCTGAAAAGCCTGCACTGCGTCTGGAAACAGGGACATTCTCAGAGCAACCATACCGAAGTCAAAGAGCAGATTCGCATCGTTGGGATCAATCTTCCGTGCCTCTATCAGAAGGGATAGCGCTTTTTCGGGATCGCCCCGCTGGATCGCGGTATGAGCCTGATCGCGCCAAACACCCGACAAGGCGGCCGACGCAGCGGTTCGGCCGGGATCAAGGCGCAGAGCTTCCTTCAGTTGAGGGATTGCTTCGTCTGGCTTGGACATCTGTACGTACAGCATTCCCAGACTTGCGTGGGCACTGGCAAAGTCTGGCTTGATCTCAATCGCGCGCTTGAAGAAGCGTTCGGCCTCGGTTTCACGGTGCTGCTGGGCACGGATAATGCCGAGCAGATTCAGCGCACGAAATTCCTCTGGGCTGGTTTGCAGCACGGTCTGCAATTCTTTCTCGGCTCGGTCCAGGTCTCCCGCTGCGATGGATTGAGCTGCATCCTTGATGAGGGAGAGATTCTCGGCGTGGGTTTCGGATTGACTCTGGGGATAGGCGGTTGAGCCCAGTAGAAGGAGGCAGAGCCAACACCCGTAAAGCGTTTGTCGCAGTCGCAGATTCATGTACCCTGCCGCAAGAGCGACTAGTGAGGACCCATTCCCGACCCCATCCCACTGCCAGGCTTGGCCTCGCTGTCATGGATCATGTCCTGCGTCTTCTGGAACTGTTGTCCGGCCAACTCGGTCTTGCCCAAGCGCTGGTAGATCCGACCAAGCAGGTAGTGCCCCGGCCTGTCGCCGGGTTCCAGACTTACAGCTTGTTCGGCTTCGCGGCGAGCATCCTCCAAACGATTCAGGGTGAAATACGCTTTGCCCAACTCGTAATGAACCTTGCCCGCCTTGGGAGCAATTTCAGATGCCCGTACCAGCAACGGAATCGCTTCATCCATTCGATTGGATCTGGCTAACAACATGCCAAGATTCAGGTAAGGCTGCTCACTGTGGACGGTCGCGGCAGCGTCCAGTTCAATCGCCTTTTGGTAGGCGGCGATTGCCTGGTCGGTCTTATTCTCCGCGTCCAAGCTCAATCCAAGATTGTCCTGTGCCTTCAGATTCCCGGGATCCCGTCTCAAGATCTCCTGAAACGCGGCAATGGCCAAATCAAACCTGTTCTGCTGGTAGCGGACCCGTCCCAAATGGTACCGTGCCTCCACATTCGCTGGATCCATGCTGAGAGCTACTTCAAGATAGTGAGCAGCGTCCTCGTAATCGGCTAACAACACATAGTCCAAGGCAACGATCTTCAGGTCATCCGCTGTCGGAGTCCTAAGTCTGGCGGCATCCGTGAACAATTGCAGCGACTCCTCCGGCTTGTTCTCGCGGAAACGAACGTAGGCCAACAGGTAGACAGCATCGTCAGAGGAGGAATGCGTTTCCCGATAAGTCTCCAGAGCACTCGCGGCGGGGTCGAACTGACCCAAATTGATCAGAGATTTTCCGCGGTAGAGGAGCGCATCGGTCTTGCCCGGATCACTTCTCTCGCATTCACCAAATGCTTCGGCTGCTTCCGCCCACTGGTGCTGACGAAATAACTCCATGGCCGCATTGAAGGAAGTAGACTGGGCGGTCATTTTGAGTGCAAACACCGCCACCACGGAAAAAACGACGATCGCGTTGAATGCTCGTGGCATGATGATTTTGCTACCGCGCGGGAGAATCACCTTCAGTCACCGTCTGAATCTGATCGGCCTTCAAGTCTTTCAGAATCTGGACTACGCCACTCGGCCAGCGAATCTCCGCGCGCGTTACCGAAATTGCCGATCCCAGCCCGAAGTGCACACGCTTGTCGCTGGAAGACTGATAGCTGCTGGCGGTCGTGACGGTGGCGTACTGTTCCCCCGCTGGGCCAGAGATCTTGATTTGCGCGCCGATTCCGTCCCGATTGCTCTTGACGCCCACTAACTTCAAAGTGATCCAGTGGTTGTGAGTCGGCGTTTCGTTGTGGAGGACCAAAGCAGGCCCGTTAATCGAAGTGACGACGGCGTCGATTCTGCCATCATTGTCTATGTCTCCAATTGCCATCCCCCGGGCTGCCCATGCCTGCTGAAAAATTTCGCCGGATTGCGACGAAACATCCACAAACTTCTTTCCTTCCTCATTTCTCAACAACAACGGAGATTCGCGATAACGCAAATGAGGCTCGTTGATCTGGATGGTATCCATGACATGCGACTGCACAATGAAAAGATCCTTCCATCCGTCGTTGTCGTAATCCACGAAACGCACGCCCCACCCTGAGTGCAGCAAGCTAATGGCTCCCAGGCCAGTCATGAGGGTCGAGTAATTGAAAGTGCCGTCGCCCGCATTGGTGTACAGAGCGTATTTCTGATTGGCCAGATCCGTGATGATCAGGTCGGGCCATCCGTCGTTATTGTAATCCTCGAAGTCGACACCCATTCCGGCAAACGTTGTGCCATTGCTATCCAGACCGGCGCCGGAAACCAGCCCGACCTCCTCGAATGTGCCGTTCCCCTTGTTGTGGAAGAGATACTCCGGAATGGAATCGTTGGACAGGAAGATATCCATCCATCCGTCATGGTCGTAATCCGCAATGGCCAGGCCCAAGCCCTTGGCAGGTTTGCCCATGCCCGCCTTTTGCGCCACCTCAGTAAATTTTCCGTTCCCCTCGTTGTGATACAGCAGCACCGAGACCGGCTTGAAGAGATCGGGGTGGCAATAGGAGCGAAATCCCTCTTCGCGGTGTCCACAATAGATGTCGCTGAAGTCCCATTCCATGTAGCGTGCGACGACCAGATCGAGACGGCCGTCGTTGTCATAGTCGACCCAGGCGGCGCTGGTAGCCCAGCCTGATCCCGCGACACCAGCGGCGGCGGTCACATCTGTGAAGGTGCCATTTCCGTTATTGTGGTAAAGCGTGCTGTGTCCGTAGCCGGCTACGAAGAGATCGTCGAATCCATCATTGTCGTAGTCGCCGACAGCCACGCCCGTGGAGTACCCACTTCCCTGCAAGCCGGCCTTCTCGGTTACGTCTTCGAAGGTGCCGTCGGGCTTCTGATGGTACAGACGATTCCAGTATTTCGGACCATCTTTCTGCGGAACTGCAGTCTTAGCCATGGGATCGTCAATGCGCGCCCCGTTGGCAAAGAACACATCGAGGCGATCGTCATTGTCGTAGTCGAAAAGCGCTACGCCAGATCCCATTGTTTCCAGCAGATACTTCTTGGAGGTCGAGGAAGCTTCCTGTTTGAAGTGAATACCGAGTTGCCCAGTGACGTTCACGAACTTGCCAGGGACGCCTTCATCGGCCTGAAAGGGCGGCCCTACGCTTTGTCCCGGGCTGGCATAGACACAGGCGAACAGCGCCGCCACGATGGCGACGAACCAGAGAAATCCCTGATGGAGGTTCTTCATCCCGTGTTGGCGAAGAGACAGCAACGTCTTCGACGCGGAGCCGGCTTCCTCTCCAGTCTACGCGAACTGAAGGCGGTGCCCCAGCGCATCCAGGAAACAAAAAAGACTGGGCCGTCGCCGAGGCAACGGCCCAGAGTTCAAGTGCAGATGTTGACGCCCGTCAATACTCGAACTTCAGCATCAACTGGATTTTTCTCGGACCGAGAAGCAAGTTGTCTGGATTCAACAGGCCAAAGGCTCCATCATTCGGGTTAAGGTCCGGCGGCCGATTGAAGACGTGCCGGTTGAATGCGTCGATCAAGCTGGCCTGGAACAAGAGGTCCTTCGTTTCGGTGAACCTGAAACGTTTCAGTAAATTAAAGTCCTCGCTGGCGTACGTGGCCATTCGCACGGCACCCGTCACACGAGGCATATCACCGAACGCGTAGGTTCCGCGGGCTGCCAGGTTGGCGGCCGAGTTGGGATCTATGAAGGCCGCACCGTTGAAGATCGGCTTATTCAACGCGGGATTCGTCGACGGCGCGAAGCCTCCGCCCGTATATGCCGCGCTGTACAGAGGCTGTCCAGATACCTGGTCGTACCGAATCGCGCCGGCAAAAGCTGGAATGCCTGTGGCGCAGCAGAAGGTGAGCGGCTGGCCACTCAGGTAGCGCTGCACGCCGCTTACCGTCCAGCCACCAAGCGCCTGATTCAGCGGGCCACCGTGATTGAGGAATTTCTTGCCCTTGCCAACCGGCAAGTCGTAAACGTAGCTCAGCACAAAGTTTTGCGGGACATCCTGATTGCTGATCGCCTTGTCGCCCTTTTTGTTGAATGAGTTTTGCGGACCCGCGCTCCCCGCAAGTGTGGCGAAGAATGGCAAGGCGCTGTCTGCATCCGTCAGAGTCTTCGACCAGGTGTACGAAGCCATCAAATTCAGCCCGTTGCGGAAGCGCCTCTGCAGGGAGGCCTGGAGCGCGTTATAGGTGGATTGGCCAAGGTTCTCCAGGGCGCCGTCGGTGTTAAAGCCAAAGTACTGTGGGAAAGGCACGAGCGCCTGCGCAACGATGGCGTTGCTCGGGAATCCCGCGTAAGGCGCCTTAATCCCTGCGGCAGCAGCCTGCGGGGAGCTGATGCTGTCGAGCAGCAAAGACCCCATCCCAAGATACTGAGGAGTGAGAGAATTTACGGCGTCGAAATTGGAACGGAGATGCGTTGAGTGCTGTCCTACGTAAGCTACGTCCGCGATTAAATCGGTCGCCAGCTCTCTTTGAACCTCCACGCTCCAGTTTTGAATCATGGCCGGACGACCGTAGGAGGGGTCGGTGTATTGCGGGCCGGTGAAATTCAATTGCGTCGGATCAAGGTTGGGTGGGGCCGGGAAGGCCGGAAACCCAGAGTCGACGGCGAAGGAAGGATTAAAGCCATCGATGGAGGAGAACGATGGATTCGCCTGGAATCCTGTGCGATTGAATCCCCCGAAGTCAGCGTAGGTTATGGCTCCATACAGAATGCCGTAGCCACCGCGGAAGACCGTCTTGTTGTGGAACATCTCGGGCGACCAGGCAAACCCAAGGCGCGGGCCGAAGTCTTTCATCCAGGTGTTGGCCCAGCGTTCATTCACGTTGCCATTTCTTCCAGAGCCAGTACCGGCGAACACAAGTGCTCCGGGCAGATTTCCTGCGCCCGGGTTGGGCGTAGTCAAACTGATGTTGGAAGTTTGGCCGTGTGCCTCGCGGTTGGGCTGGTCCACATCCCAGCGCAGACCGTAGTTCACGGTCAACGTTGGAGTGAGCTTGTAACTGTCCTGAGCGAACACTCCATAATAGCTCCGCAGCCATTTGGGCTGACTGGAATAGACCGAGGCGTTCACATTCTGAGGATTGCCCAAGAGAATGCTGGCGAACGTGTCGCCGCTCAAACTCGCCGTGGCTTGAGTTCCGGCGGTTTGCCCGCGAGCGAAGTTGAAGCTGCCGCTCGTATTCTGAAAATTCAGCGGATCGAAAATCTGCAAGCGGTAATCGAATCCGAATTTAAATTCGTGCTTTCCTTTTACCCAGCTGAGGGTGTCGTTGAGCCGGTAGCCGTTGTCAATGGTATCGCCGTCTACATTGTCTCCAATGCCGCTGTAACCTTGGGAAACGTTGATCGACGGAAACATCTTGCCACTCAGCCCGGTAAAGCCCAGCTTCTGGTCCCAGTCCGCCCCGCCCCCTAATGTCACACCTGCGCCAATGTTCGCGCTGTTGGTGCGGTTATAGCCTACGTTGAAGTGGTTGAGCATGGCAGCACTAATGGTGTAGTCGTATCCGAAGCGGATGTAGTGGGTAGTGAAAGCCTGAGTGCGGCCAAATCCGGCGGGACCGGCAAACTGCGGGTTGGTGGAAATGCGGTGGTTCTCGCGGGAGGAGTACGTAAAGTAGGCTTTGCTGCTGTTCGAGATGTTTTGATCGATGCGAAAGGTTGTGGTCGTGTCCTCGATGGGGAAGCTGAAAGGAAAGGTGTAGTTGTTGAACAGCGCGCTATTTTGCGGAGCCGGATAAGACGAAAGAATGTTCTGGCCGACCGTTGAAAACAGTCCTGAGGGAATCACGTTTCCCGCGCTTCCCGGTTCATTCATGAACGCGGTCCGACACTGCACGCCGCCGACGGTCTTGGTGGTAGTCGGGTCAAAGATTTCACCTTCGTAAATCGGCGTGCCGTCGCAGGGATTGGTCCCCAGGACGTTGCCGGTGTTCAACACCGCCGAGAAGTCTCCCGTGCGTTCCGCGGCAGTTGGAACGCTGGAGGTCGTCACGCCTCCTGACTTTTGCTGGTATTGCTCCCAGGAGAAAAAGAAAAATGTTTTGTCTTTACCGTTGTAAAGATGCGGAATCCGAACGGGTCCGCCCATGGTCACACCGTAGTCGTTCTGCTTGTCCGCAGGGGTGCGATTCAGGGCTCGTACGAGCGGAGTGTTGTTCAGGCCGATTCGGTTGTCGTTACCCCAGGTATTCGCATCCAGATCGTCGTTGCGGAAAAGGTCGTATGCAACGCCATGATAGGCGTTGGTGCCGCCCTTGGTGCTGAAACTCTCAATGCCTCCGGTGGTGCGCCCGAACTCCGCCGGCAGGGTCGAAGTGAGAACTTTGAATTCGCTGATGGCCTCGACGGATGGGGCAGTCTCATCGAAAGATGAGCCATTTTCAGAGCGGTACATGCTGACGCCGTCGAGCAAAATTTCGGTGGCGTAGTTCTGGCCACCAGTGATTTTAGATTCGAAGGTTCCACCGCTACCACTGGCCGTGCCGTATCCTACCGTTCCCGGAACCAGAAAGACGAATGCCTCCGGCGAGCGCATGGCCTGAACGGAACTTCCCAGAACTAGCGGCAGTTCAAGCGCTTCCTTCGGATTCACCACTGAACCGATGTCCGAACTTTCAGACTGCACCGTGGGCGCGTCCGCGCTTACCAGTACAGTCTCCGTGACAGCACCCGCATTCAGCTTCACGTCGAGAGCGGCCGTGCTTGCGACTTGGACCACGACTCCGGTCAGGGTAATGGTCTTGAAACCGGGGGAACCCACAGTGACGTTGTAAGTTCCAATGTTAACGTTGGGAAACCGGTATAGGCCGGCGCTGCTGGATACGGTCTGATAGGTCGTCCCCGTGGCCTTTTCCTTGGCCGTCAGCTTTGCGTTCACGACGACGGCCCCGGACTGATCGGTCACAGTGCCCGCGATGGAACCCTGGTTCGCCTGTCCGAAGGCGATCGACGAAAACGCGAAGGTGGCCAAGACCGCCGCTAGACCGACCGCGAGTATCCTACCTGCAAAACCCGGTTGCGAGTGCATAAGTTTTACGCTCCCCCAAGAAATTGAAAATACCGTTTGGATCCCAAATCCCACAGAAAACGTTTACTCCTACGCAACAAAAAACGTCTACCTAGCGCGCAGCCTCTTGCGCCTCGGGCGCTCGTTTCATCTTGTCTTCCAGCTTCTGCGCTTGTGCCGCGTCGGCCTGCTGCTTCAATCGCATGAAAGAAGCGAGAGCCGTCTTCGATTCTTCGGGCCTCTGAGCCCTGCGGTAGAGTTGCGCCAACTGGTAATAAGACTGGCGTAACGACTCATTGTCCGTTTGACCGGCGTCCGCCACCGCAGCGTTGAAACTACGGATTGCTGCGTCAACCTGGCCCAGTTGCGCTTGGGCGCGACCCATCTGGTAGTGCGCGTCCTGATACTTTGGCGCGCGGCGCAGAACTTCGCCCATAAGAGCCACGGTAGTTTCAGGTTTAGCGCGCTCCAGACTTACAACCGCCAGCTTATACATGGACGACACACTGTCGCTATCAATCTTCAGTTCATCCTGAAAGGCGGACTCCGCTTTCTCCAACTGATTCTGCTTCCAGTAGATATCGCCCAACTCCTCGTGCAACCCTGGCTCCGCAGGCCGCAGGCGCAACGCCACCTGGCATTCGTTCACCGCGTCTTCGAGGCGATCGGCCTCGACAAACGATTGCGCCAGAGCCTGATGCACGCGCCAGGAGTCGGGATCGGCCCGGTACATCTCCTCATAGCTTTCCTTGGAAACCAGCATGTGCGCACGGCCGCGATGGTACAGGATGTCCACATCGCCAGGGCTGAGTTGAGCTGCCTTGTCCAGGGCAGCGCTGGCTGCGTCCGGCTCCCCGGCTCCAAGTTGGGCGACGCCTAGCCACATGAAGGCCTTGGCATTGCCCGGATCGATCTGGATCTCGCGCTTGAGGGATGCAACAGCACCCGGGTAGTCGTTCTTGCGATATTGAACGATCCCCAAGAACAAGTTCGCGCCACGGAGTTTCGGCGCCAACGTAACGGTCCGGTTGAGGGCCGCAAGGGCGTCATCAAGGTGCCCCTGCTGAAACCGAGCCAGCCCGAGGTTGAAATAAGCCTTGGCAGACGTGGGCGCGAGGGCTGTAGCTTCGCCAAAAGCGGCGGCAGCCTCATCCCATTGGCCGCTGTGCATCGCTTCGGTGCCCTGGTGAAACGATTTCTCAAATTGCGAGGTCTGCCCGAGGACGAGAAGCGGGCTCAGTAGAATTCCAATCCAAAAAAATGCCAGCCGAAATTGGGAACTTGCGCTTGACACGTCTAGGTGCCGCTTCTAGTGACAATGTCGCTGAATCTAGTATTAAACAGTTAGCATTGTCAAGAGATTTTCTATGGAAAACCCGATTTTGAGAAAACGCTTACCCTAATCGCGGTCAAAAGCACATGAGTTCGACTTGGCCGCACCTGAGCCCAAGAGATCCCGGCGGACGTTGTCTAAGGCAGCGAATGTCACCGGGCGGATGCGGATCTTTCAGGCCTTTGGGGCGGCACATCGAAGACACTGGGAACAATGCCCTTCCCTTCTTCGACGGCATAGAACCGGTCAACCGCGGGCAGGTTGACCCGCTCCACCGCTCCACTTGGCCAATGGACTTCCACGCTTTCTACCCGTGCCGCGTCTCCGAGCCCAAAGTGGAGGCGGGGGTCGTTGGACGAAGCGTAGCTTCCACCGCTAATTACGTCCGCTCTTTGACGAATCCCCTTGGCAGTCAGATAGACCGCCGCACCGACCGCGTCGCGCGGACTCTTGGGTCCGCCAATGAGTTTGAGACCCACCCAGTGGTTCTTATCGGGGTTCACATTCCGCAGAAGGGCCGGAACATTGTCCAGTTGGTTAATCACGACGTCTATTTTTCCATCGTTGAAAAGATCCCCGAAAGCCGCGCCACGAGCCGTCAGCAAGGCAGCCAGTCCTGTTCCCTTCACGGGCGCGACAACCTCGAACTTGCCGTCGCGCAAGTTGTGAAACAGCAGTGGCCGCTCGGCAAAGGTCGTACCCCAATCGCTCTGGTCCACGCCCGGATAGACGTGACCGTTTGCAGCCAACAGGTCCTTCCAGCCATCGTTGTCGTAGTCTAAGAACCCTGTGCCCCAGCCCAGGAACGGAATGGTCACCTCTGCAATGCCGGCTTGATAACTGATCTCGGTAAAGTTCGCGTCCCCCTCGTTCCGGTACAGGGGGTTGTAGTCGTCAGAGAAGACCGTGTTGTAAAGATCGAGCCAGCCATTGTTACGGTAATCGCCCACGGCAATCCCCATGGAAGCAGTTTCGCGGCCGTTTTCATTGAGAGCGTATCCCGATGCGTAGCTCGCGTCCTCAAAGGTACCGTTGCCCTTGTTAATGTAGAGATAGTTCGGCGTCGAATCGTTGGTCACCATCAGGTCGACTCTGCCGTCGTTGTTGACGTCTGCAAATACCGCGGTCAGTCCGTAGTAGGCGTTGGAATCGCTGACCCCTGCCTTTTCACTGACGTCGGTGAACGTACCGTCGCCATTGTTGTGGAAGAGATGGTCCCGCTCGCCCTTCAATCCGCGTGGGCCGCACATCACTTTCAGTCCACGGAACTCGCAGGTCGAAAAAGCCACCATAGACGAGCCTGGCACCGGGGGATGTTCCATGTCATAGTGCACATATCCGGGAACGAAGAGGTCCAAACGCCCATCGCCGTCATAGTCACCGAAGGTGGCGCCTGTAGACCAGTTGCCCAGGGCTACGCCCGCTTTCTCGGCAACATCCGTAAACGTGCCGTCGTGGTTGTTGTGGTACAAACGATTCTTCCCGAAATTTGTGACGTACAGATCGGGCCAGCCATCGTTGTCGTAATCTCCCACCGCCACGCCGAAGCCCCAGCGATCATTGCTTACCCCAGCCTGCTGAGCTACATCGGTGAACGTGCCATCGTGATTATTGTGAAACAACGCGGCATGCGGAGGAGAAGCCTTTCCCGACATGCCGTCGTAGGTCGATCCGTTGACCAGATAAATATCCAGCCATCCATCGTTGTCGTAATCGAGTAACGCGACGCCCGAACCGACGGTCTCCAGAATAAAAGTTTTCTGCGGAGTCCCCATCACGTGCCGCCAGCGGGTTAGTCCCGCTTTTTCCGCGACGTCCTGGAAGACGATGGGGCCGCTGTCTACAAATCCGCCGGCGGTGATCGGACGCTTCTCGGCGTCGAGCACCGCAGCGTGGGCTCCGGCTGTCGAGACTACACCCTGCGATTGTGGCGCTTTCGCCGTATCGTTGGAGGACTGCGCAGATGTTCCGCTACTCGTTTGCGCGACCGCGGGGGTAAGGACGGATGCAATCGTGACGAGCAGGAAAAATGCGTGGAACTGCGGAGCGAAAACTCTTCGCCTAGATCTGGCTTTGACTGTCGGCATCATCGGGAAGCCCAGTATAGCGCGCGATTTGCAACCTTCTGCCGCATGACACCGGCAGTTTCGGAACTCTCCTACGGTTGAATCTGAGGCCAGTCATTCGTCCAAGTCAGGGAATTCACGAAGAGATAGGGCGCTCCATCGGGGAGGTGGATCGCGTGGAAAACGATGATGTCCCCATTTTGCGAATCCAGGTATGCGGTCTGCCCGCCCGGGCCGTTAAACGTTACTCCGTCGCCGGCAAGCAATTGTGTGCCTCCGCCCTGCATCATGCCAATTCCATTCATGTCGGTGAACGGTCCATTCGGACTCGTTCCCCGGCCCACCATGATGCGATAGTTATCCCGGTAGGGATTAGGGTCGCAGCAGAAATCGAAGGAGACGAACAGATAGTAATAGTTTCCTTTATGCACCAGGGAGGAACCTTCGATGGGGTCGTACTGAGCGTTGGGCCGGCTGGCCAAAGAATACACAACGGGATTGGAAGCCAGCAGCATGCCCGTAGTGGGATCGATCTGCTGCTGCTTGATTCCGCTCCAGAAGCTTCCGTAGGTCAACCACACGCTGCCATCGGTATCAACCAATATATTGGGATCGATCGTATTGAAGTCGTCACTGGCAACCGAGCCCAGCACCTCGCCCTGATCGATCCATCGATAGTTGGGATCAGTCCGGTCGAGTGTGGTATTGGTCGCCAGGCCAATCACGGACGTGTTGGAGGCAAACGTAGAGCCCGCGTAGTACACGTGGTACAGGCCATTGAAGTAAGAGACGTCGGGCGCCCACAATCCCACCACACCCGGAACGCGCAGCGTAACCCACTGCGGGACCTGGTCGAAGACATAGCCGCACGAGCTCCATGCCACGCGGTCGGTGGAGCACAGAATGGGTAGAGAACCACCGCTCGGAGTGCCAATGTCGGTTCCAAACACGTAGTAGGTGTTGTTCTGTCGCATCACGCTGGGATCGTGCACGGGAGCGATCGCGCCGGTCAGATGATAATTGCTAAAGACAGTCGGAACCGTGGAGGAGCCAGAATTGGCGCTCTTTCCTCCGGCACAGGCCGTCAACAAAATCGCGAGGGCGAGAGTAACGAGAACAATAGACGCAATCTTCACTCTAAGGCTCCACGGTCCACTCAGCGTCCTGTCCTTTACGCCAACTGCACTGCGAGCTTCGTGACCGATGCGGCGGGAAATCGAAAGCTCACGATGTCCCCCTTCACTTCCGCACTTTGCGTCCGTGGCGTGACTACGTCTTTCTGAGCGAAGGTGTTGTGAGCGTGGATGTCGGTATGGTTGAGAACCGTAGCCGTTGCGCCTTTGAGTTTCGCCCCGCGCACGCTAACTTGCGTATCGCGGGGCTCGCTTACATGCGGATTCACCACCGTCAGCGTGAGGTCTTTGTCATGCAACGAGGCCGAACCCTTGAGTCCCCAAAAGGAAGCAGGCTTCCCGTCTCGATCGTAATCAATCGTGGGTGCGGAGAAAATCGTACGAAGCGCCTGACCACCCTGGTGTGCCGCGTACATGGCAAACACGTGGCCCACCGGAGTGACCACGAACCGGTCTTCATGCGCCAGATACAGACTATTCAAACAATTGATCAACTGTGCGCACGCTGCCATGGCCACTTTTTCGGGATGGCGATTGAAGGTGTCGAGCGTCATTCCACTAAAAATTGCATCGCGCAAGGTAGGCATCTGCTCCAGTTGATCGCCAGGAGTCGCCTCGCTGCCCGGGCGGTACCATGGTCCCCACTCGTCAACGACCAACTTTACCCAGTGTTGGGGATCTTCCTCTCCCATGATCTGCCAGTGGCCGTTAATGAGCCCTTCCATGCGGTCCCCTTCGCGCATTAGCTCATACCAGTCCACTGCATCAAACTTGAGAGCATCGCCCTTGCCTTGAATCCAGTCCTGCGTCTTCCCGCGGCTCAGGTTCCAGGCGTAGTGGTGGAGCGCCCATCCATAGACCGAGCGAAGTTGACCTCTTCCCTTGCGAGCGATTTCCTCGAAGAAACCTCGAGTCCACGCCCAGTTATCCACGTTGGGACCGGCGCCAATGAACGACAACTCCCGCCCGTAGCGCGGCACCCAGGTCGTGAATCGGCGGAACTCCGCCGCGTACTCCTGCGCGGTAAAGTTCCCGCCGCATCCCCAAGATTCATTGCCCACGCCCCAATAGCGCACATTGAATGGCTCTTTGAACCCGGCGGACGCCCGCATATCAGCCAGTGTCGTACTTCCTGCGGGAGAGTTGCAGTACTCGACCCAGCGATCGAACTCTTCGGCGGGGAGGCTGCGCAAATTCGCGGCCAGATACGGCTCGCTCCCAATCAGCTTGCAGAAATGGGCAAACTCATTGGTGCCGAATTCATTGGGGTCGTAGCGATGACTCGCCGGAGCCGCACTAGTCTCGCCGTCAGCCCAAAAGTTGGTCCGCCGGGGCCTCTTCTCCGCGAGACCGACGCCATCGCGCCAGTCGTAACTATCCGCAAAGCAACCGCCCGGAAAACGCACTACCGGAGGCTTGATCTTGAGCATTTCGTCAATTAGTTCTTTGCGGATGCCATCGATATTGGGCACCTTTGAGTTCGGGCCCACCCAGATTCCGTCGTAAACCACGCCACTCAAATTTTCGGTGAAATGCCCGTAGATGTTGGGGGAAATTATCCCCAGCGGCTCGTTCGCAAGTACTTCAATGCGGGAGTCGGTGGCATTCGACTGTGCCCAAGCTAAGGGAAGAGAGGTTTTGGCGGCGAAAACCGCTCCCGCGCCAGCGAGACTTGTGCGAAGAAACTGTCGGCGTCCGATCATGGCAAGACTCTCGATTGGAGGAGAAACACGCCATTATAGTAAACGTTTGCTTTCGAGGATGCTATAGTTTTCTGGAAGTTGCTGACTCCGCGTTGTAGTCTCGACCTGCGTATGTTCTTACCTGAAACGACGGGCTTGCGCTGGCGATCATGGCCGAAAATGGGCTCTCCAAGGCTGCGGACGGTCTTGCAGAACGCCATGGTCTGCCTTGTCCTTCTTCGATTGCCGGCCCTGATTCACGCTCAAATCCCCAAGCCAAATGAAGTCGAGCTGCGCATCATCGTCGTGGATTCTTCCAGCCAGGCCGAGCGCGTCCTGCAGAAGTTGAAGGACGGGGAAGACTTCGCCGCCCTGGCCAAAGAAATCTCGATCGATCCGACTTCTTCCGATGGTGGATACATGGGGCTGGTCAACCCCTCCACTTTGCGCTCGGAATTGCGCGACGCACTGAAAGGAGTAACTCCGGGACAGATCACCGGAGCGATTCGCCTGCCCTCGGGCTATGCCATCCTGAAAGTTCTTTTGCCCTCTGAAACAGCGGCTCTTCAGAACACGAGCCCGGCCCGCATTCTGCCTTCGGCGGCCACAGGAGCGATCCGGTACGCCCCCAACGTCGGAGGCAAAGGAGAGGCCGATTTGGCTTTCCGGGACCTTTCTAAACCCGATGGCTGGGACCAGGACTTGCGCGGCATGTGTCAGATTCGCCAGCAGTCGCTCGCGGCCGTGACCGACCACATCTTGAAAAGCCTGGATCCCGCCAATCCCGAAGGTGTGGCTCATGGGCGTCCCCTCGACATCATTCAGATGCACTATGCTCTGGCCAATGTGTATGCGTATCAGGGGAAGATGGATGAATCGATCGAACAGTGGCAAATTGCCTACGAGATCGCGTCACAGCGGCTGCCCGGCGCAATGCCAGAACTGGAAGAAGTGCTCGGCATTGCCTATTTGCACAAATCAGAAATGGATAACGATGTATATCGCCACCCCGGAGAACAATGCATTTTCCCGCCGCGATCGAGTATTCGTTATTCCAAGCCTGCCGCTTCGGAGAAGGCAGTTGAGTATCTTCTGAAGTATCTGCAACGCAAGCCCAACGCCTTGGACGTGAAATGGACACTCAATCTCGCCTACATGACGCAGGGGCAATATCCAAATGGCGTGCCGCATGAATATCTCATTCCACCTTCCGCGTTCGAGTTGAACAGAAGACGTAGGCCGGTTTGTGGACGTGGCGCCGGCGGCGGGGATCAATCTCTATTCGATGTCGGGGGGCTTGATCGTCGATGATTTCGAACGCGACGGCCTGTTTGACGTCGTCACTTCAGACTTTGGCCAGTGCGCACCCATGCATTTTTTCCACAACAATGGCGACGGCACATTTACCGACCGCACCGCTCAGGCTGGACTGAGCGAGCAACTTGGCGGGCTGAACATGATGCAGACCGACTACAACAACGATGGCTGTCTCGATATTCTCGTACTGCGTGGAGCCTGGGAGTTTCCGCAGCGCAAGTCGCTGCTGCGGAACAATTGCGATGGCACCTTCACCGATGTAACTGCCTCCAGCGGCCTGGCCAAGCCCGCGACGTCAACACAGACCGCCGTTTGGGCTGACATCGACAACGACGGCTACCTCGACTTGTTCGTGGGCAACGAAAATGGGCCCGCCCAGCTTTTCCGTAATAAGGGCGACGGCACATTCGAAGACATTTCTCATGCCGCCGGGGTTGATCGCATCGCATTCACTAAGGGCGTGGTGGCAGCGGACTACGACAATGACGGCTATGTGGATTTCTATGTCTCCAATCTGGACGGCGACAACTTTCTTTATCACAACAACCACGACCGAACGTTCACCGACGTTGCGCAAAAGGCCGGAGTGCAGAAACCCTGGAAAAGCTTCGCAGCGTGGTTCTTCGACTACGATAACGATGGCTGGCCTGACTTATTCGTCACCAGTTACTACGTCTCGGTGGACGAATCGGTCCGCAGCTATCTTGGCTTGACCCCCAACGCTGAGACCCTGAAGCTTTACAAGAATCTGGGCAATGGAACCTTTCGCGACGTAACCTCGGAAGTCGGGTTGGATCGCGTATTCATGCCGATGGGCGCCAACTTTGGGGATATCGACAACGATGGCTTCCTGGACATGTATCTTGGCACGGGCAATCCGAGTTACGCGTCCCTGCTTCCCAACGTATTGCTCCACAACAAAGACGGCAAATTCTTTACGGACGTCACGGCGTCTTCTGGCACCGGTGAATTGCACAAGGGCCACGGTGTCGCCTTCGCCGATATCGACAATGACGGCGACGAGGATCTGTTGACCGAAACCGGTGGAGCGGTCCCAGGCGACAGTCACGCCTTCCGTCTGTTTGAGAATCCCGGCAATGGCAACGATTGGATCAGCCTGCATTTGGTGGGTGTCAAAACCAATCGCGCCGCAATTGGCGCTCGCATCAAAGTCACGGTGCAGAATGAGGGGAAGGAGCGGCGCTCGATTTACCGCACCGTGGGCAGCGGCGGATCCTTTGGCGCGTCTCCTCTCACGCAACACGTCGGGCTGGGAAAATCCGCGCACAATGTAAATTTGGAAATTTGGTGGCCCACGAGCAACTCGCGGCAAACTTTCACGAACGTCGCCCCGAATCAGTTTCTTGAAATCAAGGAATTTGCCGAGGACTATACCAAGCTGGAACGGAAACCGTTCCACCTGGGTGGACCCAATCGGAACGTCAACACGTCCTCGCCATCGCCTGCGGAGCGCGCAATCAAGGACGATGGGCAAAGCAAGTGACGATGACGAAAGTGAACCTCAGTTGCAGAATGAATCTTGCCAGACACAGCATCGGGATAATCGCGTTGATATTTCTGGCGGTCACCCACTTGGTGGCGGTGCAGAAATATAACGTCACCGGCATGGTCCTGAAAGTTGATAAGTCTGGCCAAACCATCGTCGTATCCTGCCGCGAGATTCCCGGCTATATGGAAGCCATGGCCATGCCCTTCTCGGTGCACGATTCCAAGGCCCTTGAAGGACTGGAGCCAGGAACGACCATCGAATTCTCGCTGGTTGTGGATAAGGATTCATCGTACGCGGAAAACATCCACGTCCGTCCCTTCGAGAGCCTGGAGTTGGACCCGACTGAAGCTCGCCGTCTGAAGTTGATGGAAAATGCGATGGCTGCAAAGTCGAACGCAACCGACGTTCTGCACGTTGGCCAATCCGTGCCGAACTTTAGTCTGACCGACCACATCGGGCAGCGCGTGTCCCTTTCCCAGTTCGAGGGCAAAGTCGTCGCTGTCACTTTCATTTACACGCGCTGCCCCCTGCCCGATTACTGCGTTCGTCTGTCCAACAATCTCGGCTTATTGCAGAGGCGTTTCAAGGATCGCATGGGCAGCGATCTGGTGCTGCTCACTATCATCATTGACCCAATCCACGATCAGCCTGAAGCGCTCACAAACTACGCCCGCACCTGGAAAGCCGACGCTCGCACCTGGCATTTCCTGACCGGCTCCGTCTCCGACATTCGCCAACTATGCCGCAAGTTCGATATGGATTTCTATCCCGATGAAGCGCTGTTGGTCCATTCCTTCCACACCGTGGTCATCGACCGCAGCGGAAAGCTGGCGGCCAATCTCGAGGGCAATGCCTTCACGGCTCAGCAGCTAGGCGACTTGGTTCAGACGGTAATGGCGCGTCCTCAAGGGTCACGCTAAAGAACAATTAGGGACTATCGTTTGACTGCCGAACACCCTGCGCTATTAATGCTGGGCAGTCCCCGGCAGCGCGTAGAAAGCGATTTGGTCCTGTTGCAGAACGGCCAATTGCAGACCGTCTGGCGACAGCGCGAAAGTTTGCCGGGTCGGCAGGAGAGACGGTATTTTCAACGCAATCAACTTGTGCCCGTTCTGAACCCGGTACACACCAACATACTGCGCCTTCAGCTCAGAGAGACGGAAGGAGGATTCAGCGTTCATTGGCTTCGCCGACTGTGCAAATCCAACCGCGAAGACGCCACCCGCTGCGCTCCCACTCGCCGTTTGTTCCAGTTCCGCCGAAGAAGACCAGCCCCTCAGCACTGGCTTCCCGTCCGGTCGCAACATTCGGTACCACTTGCCATCGGACTGTCGGTCACAGCCGACCACGAACAACAAATTTGGCGGCAGGCTGTTCGCTTCAGGCCGGCAGGTGGAACTCAGTTGGGCAAGAACGTGTCTCTGTCCAGTCCAAGTGACCTCAACGATGCGCCATCGGTTCTTGCCAATGGTTGGGATGCGGATTTCTCCCTCTTCCGACAGCACCGGCGGTACCTCGCGCGAAGATCGCATCACCGTCGCCAGGGTGCGGAACTCCGCATCCAAAACGTTTAGCTCAACGTCCTCTTCCGGTTCCCGATTTTCCGCTTCCACGAGCTGGCGGTGGGTGGACTCGGAGTGGCGCTCTTTTATTGCGCCGACTGCAAAATATGTGGCTGAGGGAGAAACTCGCACGAATCCCAGTGGCCCGCCAAGAGTTAGTTTCTGTTTCACCTTCAGCCCCGGTCCATACATCCGTAACTCCCGGCCGACGTGAACCAGCACCCTGTCGTGTCCGATCGGCCACAGATACTGTTCCGCATCGTGTACCCGCCAATCCAGGGTTTGTTCCACTTTCATTGTTTCGAGGTCGATCAGAACGGCGCGAACCACATGCAACTTCGGAGCCGCCGACTCCGCTGTGGTACGCGGCACCAGAACGTGCGGATTGAATGTAAACAAAAGACCTTTCGGTCCCAGGTAGGCGATGGCAGCCGAATGATCGAAGCGATACATCTCACGATCGAAGGGAGCCACAAGTCCCAACTGCTTTACCGATAGAGTTGTGCCGGCGCTATTCTGCCCCGGCTCCGCTTCGTTCGCCGCGAGCGCGATGCTGCACGCCGGAGGCGAACAGATCTCTGTCTCGTCAACAGCATCGGCTGCTTCTGTAGCCTTCACATCGCCGTAGTTGCTTGTCGGGGGAAGCACGGTGCCCACTGGGGCGGCGGTCGCGTCCGTCACTGCGGCAGATTCGGTCTTTGCACTCAATACCAGGACGAACTGAGATCCCGCTTCGAGGCGCAGATTGTGCTTGGCCGCGGAGAGGATCGAGCTTCCTTCCGGACCACTCCCGACATTCAGCTTTACATCTGAGATGCCGACAACTTGACCCGGAAGAACGGCCTTAGGAGGCTTGTATTTAGGCGGCTCAACAAAATATGCGGTCGATGCTGCTCCGGCCAGGCTTCTCAGGTTGCCTCCGGTCGTCCCGCCCAGCGCGGGTCCAGCCCCGCCCCCTCCTCCGATGGCCATGCCGACTACTTCACTCAAGGGCTGGCTCTCTTGGCCTTCAAACAAATCGGTGTTCCGGCTGGGATCGGGCGCAATCAACGCAGCAACCGTCAGCAGTAGCGGCTTCATGTCGCGTCCGCCGCACTCCCCGCTCTCAAACAGCAGAGCGACGTCCGAAGTTTTCTGGGTCTTTGAGCGCACGCTCTGGGCAACAACGCGGCCCTTGAGAATCGCCCCCTTTCGAAGGTTGCAGGCCGGGCTCCTCCATTCCGCTTCAACCTTGGCGTAGAGGGGATCTCCAACTTTTATGCGACCGGCCTCCATCGCTTTGACCAGATCGGCTTGAATGGGAACGCGTTCTTGTTGGGCCCTGGCCGAGAGACAGGCCGAGGCACATAGCATCAAGGCCATCGCTGCGGGGGACGTAAGCAATCGTTTACTCGACCGACGCTGTAGGGCCTTCTCAAGACTCATTTGGGCTCATTCCTAGTTCAGACCGCCAGAGACGACTGCGCAACTCGTGACAAGTGCACCGTCAATCGCAATGCCCGCAACGCACCAGGTTCGTCTCCACCCCAAAGAGTACTCGCTCTTCCCGGCTAGAACGAGCCCCCCGCCGGTTTTGTCCCTGCAGCGCTGGACCGCCGGAGGGGGGCAAGTTCCTGGAGTCCGGCAGGTGCGTATAGAAATCGAGCGTAAACGATTGCCCGTTCTTGATATATCATCTGTTGCTTGCAATCTGCAGGCAGCGCCACCCAACTCCATGGATATCCGTGAAATCGCCAAGCGCGCACGAGTCTCCACCGCGACCGTATCTCGCACCATCAATCGGATTCCCACCGTGAATCCCCAGCTCGCCAAGCGAGTGTGGAACGTCATCGAAGAACTTGGTTATTATCCCAACACTCAGGCTCGTGCCCTCGTTTCCGGACGCAGCCGGATTTTTGGGCTCATCATTTCCGAGATCACTAACCCGTTCTTCCCCGAGATCGTCCAAGTGTTCGAACGGATTGCAGTTCAGCACGACTACGAAATTATGCTGACTTCGACCGGCAATGATCCCACGCAGATGGAGACCGCGGTCCGGCGGATGATCGAACGCCGCGTCGAGGGCGTTGCCATCATGACGTTCGGCATGGAAGAGGTGTTGCTTGAGGACTTGAAATTGCGCAAGGTGCCGCTGGTATTCGTCGACGTCGGACCGGCGCGTGCCCGAGTCAGCAATATTCGCATCGACTACCTCCATGGGATCCGCCAGGCGGTCCAGCATCTGGCTGCGCTTCGTCACCATAGGATCGCCTTCATTTCCGGCCCGTTGCATTTGAAGTCCGCCGAGGCCCGCAAGCAGGCGTTTCTCAGCTCGATGGAAGAAATCGGCATGGAGGCCGACCCCGCACTAATCGTGGAAGGCACTCACACCATCGAAGGCGGCATAGCGGCCTTCGGCAAACTCCTGACAGGACCCACCCAGCCGACTGCTGTCCTTTGCTCGAACGATATGACGGCCATGGGCGTGATGAGAAAGGCATACGAAGAAGGCATCCGGATTCCCTTGGATCTGTCGGTGATTGGCTTCGACGACATTCGTCTAGCCCAATTTGTTTTGCCCGCACTCACGACCGTGCAGATGTCCCAAGCCGAGCTCGCCCGCATGGCATTCAATGCGCTTCTCACCGAGTTACAACGGGAGACACCCTCGCCGACAGGAACTGAGTACGTCCTGAAGACGCACCTGGTGCTTCGCGAGTCGACACACCTGGTATCGGGCCACCCGAAGACCGCTGCGCGAAAAAAGCAAGTGCGACCCTAGACGCGGCTCTTACAAGCCACAATAGATCGTCCTCGATTGGCCGCATGCTTTCCCGTTCCAACCAGACAATCATGCCGCCCATTGAATTACGGTGTAGGACCGCGCAGGCACCTCGAATTTGGTGCGCCCGCCACTGGTTGTGATCTTATCCGCTGGTTGAGGAGCAACCCGCTGAGGTGCTTCGAAACTGTTGAAGGCTTTCAGATCGCTGCCCGTGAGCACAGTGGAATTCAGCACCTTGCCCGGCGTCCGGTCCTGCCAATTGATCTCGACAGTTTGCGCCTTAGTCAGATCCCGATTCAGGATGAACAACGACACCTTGCCGTCCTCCAGGCTCAGAGTTCCGGCCACATCGACGTAGGGAACGTGGCCTAGTTCCGAAACTTCGTACGTGGAAGACTCCACAAGAATCTGGAGCACGTTGCCGCGCGCCCATTGCAACGCCCAGCTATACGGATAATAGATCGTTTGCCGGAGCAAGCCCTTCTCATTGGTGACAATCGGAGCGATGACGTTCACGAGTTGCGCCAGGCACGCTATTTTTATCCGATCCGCGTTGCGCATGAGAGTGTTGACGATTCCTCCTACCAGAAGCCCGTCTTCCAAGTTGTAAACCTCTTCCAGCAGATGCGGGGCTTCCTGCTCATGCCCGTTTAGCGCGTCGCCGCCGCGGGCGCGATACCACACGTTCCACTCGTCAAACGACAGCCATAGTTTTTTCGGCGACCGCTTGTGTCCGCGTACCAGGTCGCACACTGCAAGCGTTTCTGCAATCTGGCTCTCCATGCTGAGGTTCATGGCGACAAACTTGGCGCTGTCACCGCCGGTTTCGTCCTTGGTGTTGCCGATGTAGCGATGCAGGGACAGCGCATCAACGTACTCATAACACTGCTCCAACACTTCGCGGTCCCATTCCAGATAAGTAGGCATGCGGGGACCACTTGATCCGCAGGCGATCAGCTTGAGAGACGGATCCACCGCGTGCATTTGGCGGGCGGCGTCCTGCGCTTTCAAACCGTATTCGGTGGCCGTCATGTGCCCTATTTGCCACGGACCATCCATCTCATTGCCCAGGCACCAGTGCTCTACCTTGTACGGCTGTTCAATTCCATGGCTGCGCCGCAGGTCGCTCCACTTTGTTCCTTTCTCGACGTTGCAGTATTCGACGAGCGCGGCTGCTTTCTCCGCGGTACCGGTCCCCAGGTTCAGCCCCATCAGAGGCCGGGCCCCCACAATCTTGCTCCACGCCATAAATTCGTCGGTGCCGAACTGGTTGGTGTCGATCGTGTTCCACGCCTTGTCGAGTACCCGTGGACGGTCTTTCTTCTGCCCGACTCCGTCGAGCCAGTTGTAGCCTGACACAAAATTGCCGCCGGGATAGCGGATGATTGGAACCCCCAACTGCCGCACCTCTTCCATCACATCCTTGCGGAATCCATTCGCGTCTGACAGGGGTGAGCCCGGATCGTAGATGCCGTCATAGATCGCGCGTCCCAAATGCTCCAGGAATGAACCAAACAAGTTCCGGTCAAGCGGACCAATCGTCCGCCGGGAATCGATATAGATACGCGCGCCCGCGGCTGAATCGGTGGGCGACGTTCGGGCCAATGCAAAACGGCTCCCGAGCAGGTTCGCGGAGCACGCCACGCCAGCCGCGGCGGCTTGCTGCAGGAACTTTCGTCTCGTGTCGGAAAACATGCTTACACTCTCCTGTGCGGTCTCGGCGCACCTTTGGTGAGCAGAGTAATCGTTTACGCGAAGACACTAGAGAACTGCGTTCTTTTTGTCAATCCGCCAAGGCCAGGCCTACAATGACGACCAGTTCGCTTATCTCACATCAAATGCGGCTTCGCTCTATTTCGATCAGGATGCGACTGTTTCAAGCCTTGGCGTTCTGCTTTCTGGCAACCCCCTTGTCCCGGTCTCAGCAGAGTCCGGAGGCGGTGAACATTCAAGTGCATGCCGATCAAGCAGCCGGGACGATCGCTCCCATTTGGAATTTCTTTGGATACGACGAACCAAATTACACTTACGCTCCCAACGGCAAGAAGCTGCTCGGCGAACTGGCTGCTCTAAGCCCGGTGCCAGTCTATGTGCGTGTCCATAACCTTCTCACCTCCGGAGATGGATCCGCCTCATTGAAGTGGGGTTCTACGAACGTTTACACCGAGGACTCCGCCGGAAAGCCCGTATATAACTGGACGATCCTGGATCGCATCTTTGACACGTTTCACGCAGCCGGAATCAAGCCGCTCGTGGAGGTTGGCTTTATGCCGGAAGCGCTTTCCACACATCCCAAGCCATACCGCCACAACTTTCCGAAGGATTCCGCCGGCACCATTTACACCGGATGGGCCTATCCGCCGAGGGATTATCAGAAATGGTCGGAATTGGTGTTTCAGTTCGTTTGTCACTTGCGTGAACGTTATGGCGACGCCGAAGTGCACACCTGGCTTTGGGAAGTGTGGAACGAACCCGACATCGGCTACTGGCAAGGAACGCCAGAAGAGTATTTTAAGCTTTACGATTTCTCCGCCGACGCGATTTTGAGGGCTCTTCCGGGCGCCAGAGTGGGCGGTCCCGACAGCACCGGGCCAGCGTATACGAAGGCTGCGGAATTTCTGCGGCTGTTCCTGGAACATTGCGCTCATCGAAAAAACTACGCAACGGAAAAGATCGGCTCGCCTCTGGACTTCATCTCCTACCATCCCAAAGGATCGCCCAAGTGGCAGGGGGATCATGTGCAGATGGGAATTGCCCGACAACTGGCCTCCATCGAACAGGGATTCAAGATCGTTGCGTCGTTTCCGGAGTGGCGCCACATACCGATCGTTCTGGGAGAGTCGGATCCGGAAGGATGCGCGGCGTGCTCCGCCAAGGACAACCCGCAGAATTCCTATCGCAACGGTCCGCTATATGCGGCCTATACTGCCGAAGTCCTCAGCCGCACAATGGCACTCGCAAGTCGGGAACACATCAATCTTCTCGGAGCCGTGACCTGGGCCTTTGAGTTCGAGGATCAGCCGCCATTTGAAGGTTTCCGCGAGTTGGCTACGAACAGAATCGACAAACCGGTATTGAATGCCTTCCGCACGTTTGGGTTGTTGGGCGGCGAGCGGGTGATCGCAACCAGTTCGGCAGCCCTCTCAACGGTAGAGGTTGTTGGCACCGGAGTGCGAGGACAGCCCGACGTAGACGTGATCGCCACTCGGAAGGATCACGAGGTTGAGGTGCTGGTCTGGAATTATCACGACGACGATCTTCCCACAGCTGCCGCCCCCATTGATCTCACAATCAGTGGCCTGCCAGCGGAGTCGAGCCGTGGGTTGCTCGAGAATTTCCTGGTCGACTCCAACCACGGCAATGCCTTCACGGCATGGAAGGAAATGGGATCGCCAACGTCACTTTCTGCGGGCCAGCACGAAGAATTGGAGAGAGCGGGACAGCTGCAGCTTTTGAGTTCTCCTGAATGGGTATTGATCGAGAACGGAACGCTGCAGGTGCAGTTCGCTTTACCCCGGCAGGGACTTCGCCTCCTGCGACTTTCCTGGTAGCCTTTCCTCCGCCGCCGGCTCAGCTTTTTTCGCATCGACATCGCGTCCGCCGAAAAAATGAAGCGAAGCAACCGCTAAAACTCAGTTTCTCCGGGTTGATTGTTGAAATCATCGGCTTAAAAGCAAACGAGCGCGAACTCAGCTTTTCCGGAGTGACTTCACGACTGCGGAAAAATCCTGATCTCCAAAACCCTCCTCGACCGCGTGTTTGAAAATCTCTAACGCGGGGGCAGCGGTTTGCAGCGAGGAACCGCAATTTGCTGCTTCCTCGATGGCATACTGAATGTCTTTGCTCATCAACTTGAGTGGAAAATTCGGCGTGAAGTCGTCGGCAGCCATGCTCGCCAGCATCCTCTTGATTAACGGACTTGCCAGCGCACTGCCAGAAAGAACAGAGATGCTTTTCTCACGATCGAGGCCACTGGCGCTCACCAAGGCCATTGCTTCGGCGAAAGATGCGGCCTGCACGCCGCAAACGAAGTTATTGATCAATTTCATGAGAGCACCACTTCCATTCGGGCCAAGATGAAGCACTTCCCGCCCCAGAATCGATAGGACCTCCGCTGCTCTGGCGAAGCCCGCGGCTGAGCCTCCCACCATGAAAAACAATTCACCCGATGCCGCATGAGGCTTGGTTCCAGTCACAGGCGCATCGAGAAATTCGCAGTTCTTCTGCGCCGCTGCCACGGCAAGTTCCCTCACCCATCCGACTGACAACGTGCTTGATTCCAGCAAAAGTGAACCGGGCGAAGTCCCCGCCAGTGCCCCATCGTCGCCGAGCCACACATTCCTGGAGGCAGCATCATCCGCGACCATACTGACGACGATATCGGCACGCGCCGCAGCCTCGCGCGGTGACGCAGCAACAAACGCGCCTGCTTCCGCAAACCTCGTCGTTCTCTGACGACCTCGGTTATAGACCGACAGTGGAAAACCCGCGGAGAGCAAGCGGGTTGCCATCCCCCCGCCCATGATTCCGAGACCGAGAACTGCCACGTGCGATTTTGACATTGGTCTTTATCCCAAAGAAATAACTTCGATCAGCTTGGACGGAGAGTTCGCCACGCGAACCGGGTTGCGCAGCGGACGTCCGAATCCCTCGAACGCGACCTGGATCACATCTCCGTCTGCAAGGCGGACGCCAGCGCCAAAGCTTAAACAGTCGGTCCCGAAGAAGTGGACGTGTACGTCTCCCGGCCGGCGATGGGCCTCAAACTTAAAGTGATGATGTTCAAGATTTCGCAAGCTGTGGCACATCTCAGCTTCCCCAGTTCTAAACTTTCCTGACCAGAGCACACTCCCAGCCCGATCAATGTTTACCTCCACAGATACGGATGAAAACTCACTATCCACGAGGAGTTCGGGGCCAAGAGCGCAGGTTCGAAGCTTTGAGCCCGCTAAGTTGAGATAGTTCTTCTTTTCGAATAGGTGATCTGAAAATTCGTTCCCGCCCGCCATCCCTACACGGTTCGGGGTTCCGTCTGGTCCAATCACGTAGATTCCGGCCACCTCCGCTTCTTCGCCGCCGTCTTCTGCATAAGCGGGAGTATCGAGCGGTTGCCCGTGCGCTCGCAAAGTCACGCCCGTGCCTTTGTAGAACCATTCCGGAGGAGTGCCAATCTTTCCCGCGGCGGGCCGTCCGCCCTCTTTGCCCCAATGGAACATTTTCATGCTATCCGTCATCTCGTCGCTGACCACCGCGTGCATGGACTGGCGGTCCCGCGCGCTGCCCAGATGCGTCAGGCCAGTTCCAGAAATCATGCACCGCGAAGGCTCCTCCGGATGGTCAATCGGCGGCAACAATCGCCATTCCGACCTGCCGCTGTACACAAGGTCGTAGTCCAAGCGCTCCATCGTAAGTCTTCTTTTCGCCAGATCGCTAAGCTTCGAGCCTGCCCGGATGGCCGATTTTGCGAGTTCATACACAGAGTTGCAGCCGTCGAGCACGCGGAGATGTGGTTCCTCGACCAGCGCCACGCGCCGCACTCTGCCTTTCTTGAGTTGAACCAGCCGAGTCATGAGATCTCCTGGCACTCCTTTCCAATCTGTTTATTCGACGACTTCAAAGCTTTCCAGCTTCGTCTCATCAATCGTTATGCCGAGACCTGGAACATCGTCACTTAGGTCGACAAAGCCGCCCTTTGCCTTGGGTTCGCCATCGAAGAGATACCAGAAGAGTTCATTCCCGACTTCCACATCTACCATGGGAAAATGCTCGGCCATCGGAGAATTGAGGCTTGCCATGACCACGTGATAGTTGTGCATCTGGCCAGCATGCGGGATTACAGGAACCGAATATGCCTCTGCCAGCGCGGCGATCTTGCGCGCTTGAGTGATGCCGCCGACGCGATTTGTGTCGAACTGAATGTAGTCAACGGCGCGAGCCAGCAGCAAATCGCGAAAACCGTACACAGTAAATTCGTGCTCGCCGCCCGCGATCGGGATTCGCCCATAGGATTTCAACTCTGCGTAGCCTTGCACGTCGTCAGGTATGACCGGCTCTTCGAGCCAGCGGAGGTGAAACGGTTCCAGGAGCGGAAGCATTCGCTTAGCGTAATCCAGCGTCCATCCCATATAGGCGTCGGCCATCACGTCGATGTCTTCGCCCACGGCCTTGCGCACGGTGCGAACGAGGCCAAGATTGTTCTGCATCCCTGCCGCACCGTCCACAGGCCCCCAGCCGAAGCGGAGCTTCATCGCTTTGTAGCCTTCATTTTTGTAGCGTGTCGCCTCGGCCGCGAGTTCGTCCAGGTCGGTGGCATAGAGACGGCTGGCATAGACCGGAATGCGGGACTTCGTTTTGCCCCCGAGCAGCCGGTACACGGGTTGCTTCGCCGATTTTCCCAGAATGTCCCACAACGCGATGTCAACCGCACTGATTGCGACCATGCCGATTCCTGTGCGGCCAAACGCCATCGTCTTGCGGTACATGTGCTGCCAAAGCATTTCGATATCCCACGGATTCTGACCCAGCAGCAACGGTTTCAAACACAGGTCAATCACCTGCTTCGTGACTTGCGGCGCCAACGCAGCGTTCCCGATCCCCACCAGACCGTTGTCGGTAAAGATCTCAACCACCAACCATCCATGGAAAGCAAAGGTCCCCATGGACGCTTCCGGAAGCTGCAGCAGGTCCATTGGGTTAGCGCAGAAATGAGGCGGCAACGGCGTCGTCCGGCCACGCCACCGGCACACGCGCGTACGAATTTCTTTGATCTTCATCTCGCTCCTTGGTAGCTCAATCTCCGCTCCACATCGTCAGGCCGGATTGCGGGAATCGTCGCCAGAATCACCGCGAAGGCAACTATGTGAAACATTCCAGCCGAAGTGAACACCACGCGGTAACCGATCCCGTGGTCCAACAAGTAACCCACCAGCTGCCCAAACGCGATTCCTCCGATTGCGCCGCCAAAGCCAACCAAACCGGCCACGGAGCCCACGGCACGGGGTGGTAACAGATCGGTAGGCAGCACCATTACCAGCGTCGACCAGGATTGCTGCCCGAAATATGCCAGGCTGAAGACCACGATTGCCCACGACACGGCTACCCGCGGAACAAGAAGGATCAGAGGCATTATCGCGGCGCTCAATCCCAGCGCGAGTTTTCTGGCTACATCCAACGAGAACTCGCGACGCACCAGGTAACTTGAAAACCATCCTCCCGCGAGGCACCCGATGCCTGCCGATGCATATGGAATCCAGGCAAATGTGCCGACTGCCTTGATGTTGAAGCCGCGAGCGTCATACAGATATTTTGGCAACCAGAACAGGTAGAAATACCAAGCCGCATCGCTTAGAAATTTCGCTGCCACCAGTCCCCAAACCTCACGGATGCGCAGCAGATCGAGCCAGCGAAACCGCAATGCAGATGCTTCTCCTTCGTCCATGCTGAAAGGATTCGATTGCGGATCTCGCTCGGGCGAAAACAGTCGCCACCACGTCGTCCAGAGCAAACCAAGTCCTCCAGTGATAACGAAGATCCACCGCCAGCTCACAAAACTCAGGACGATGGCAATCAGCGGCGGTGCGATAACTGCGCCGGCGGCAGTTCCCGCGTTGATGATGCCCATCGCAGTCGCACGCTCATGGGCCGGAAACCATTCCGCGACCGCTCGCGTTGCCGCCGGAAAGCCGCCGCCCTCTCCCATGCCCAGCAAAAACCTGCTCACCGCCAGCATGGCAAAACTCAACGCCAGGGCGTGACTCGCGCAGGCCAATGACCAGAAAACCATAATAATCGTGAACCCAGTACGCGTCCCCAGAACATCAATTAGCTTTCCGCCGCCGGCATACATGAAGGCATAAGACAACAGGAACGCGGATTGCAGGGCCGAGAACTGCTCGTTGGAAAGAGGAATATCTCTCCCGATCGCGCTCACTGCGACGGGAAGCGTCTGGCGGTCCAGATAGCTGATCGCGATAGCGACGCTCACCAGGACAGCGATTCTCCACCGTAACAAGAGTCTCACCCTCGATTCAATCGATCTCGCTGGAGCAGCCCGACGTTCGACCTCACACTGCGTCGTCAAGTCTAGGCAAAGGTGTCCTAACCTCCGTCGACGTTGCCCCCCCGATTTCAACACGAGCGATGATGAAGTTGGACGACTCCACCGGTCAGGTCGATCTTCATCTCGCTGTGAAATTCAGGCTTAGGTCTCTTCCCCAGATCCATTGCCCTTCGGGCGGGTAGTAACCCAGGAATTATACCGCCCGGATGCAGTAATCGTTTACTGACTCTGCCCAGGAAGGGCGCTACGGCTGAACCCTAGTGTGCGCCTCGCTCTGCGGAAAGGACTTTCAAACACAATCAAACTCCTGAAGTTCTTTTCAGCCTCTCCGAGAGATCATGCCGCTTGTCTCTTATTACGTCTATCCCTTCACTGAGATTACGTTTACGCGTGTCTTTTACGGTATCATCGGAGACGTTTTCACAGCGCGATTGAGGCATGCGCAGAAGACAAACTAGGATAAACGCGATGAACAGGTTGCGCAGTCAGGAATGGTTCGGGCGACGGGATCGTGAAGGGTTCATGTATCGCAGTTGGATGAAGAACCAGGGATGGCCCCACGACCTCTTCGACGGCCGCCCTGTGATTGGGATTTGCAACACATGGTCCGAGCTCACGCCTTGCAATGCCCACTTCCGCGAGCTTGCCGAATTTGTGAAGCGCGGAGTGTGGGAAGCGGGAGGCTTTCCGCTCGAGTTTCCAGTCATGTCGCTGGGTGAGACGCAATTGCGCCCCACTGCGATGTTCTTTCGGAATCTGGCCAGCATGGATGTGGAGGAATCCATCCGCGGCAATCCGATGGACGGGGTGGTCCTGCTCATGGGGTGTGACAAGACTACCCCATCCCTGTTGATGGGTGCCGCGTCCTGCGACCTGCCTACCATTGGCCTCTCCGGCGGCCCCATGCTTTCTGGCAAATTTCACGGCCGCGATCTAGGTTCGGGGACAGGCCTCTGGCAAATGTCCGAGCAGGTTCGCGCCGGCGCCATGAAGGTTGAGGAGTTCTTCGAAGCGGAAAGCTGCATGCATCGCTCGAAGGGTCATTGCATGACCATGGGAACAGCTTCAACGATGGCGAGCATGGTTGAATCCATCGGCATGAGTCTTCCTGGCAACGCCGCGATCCCGGCTGTCAACGCTCGACGTAACACACTCGCGCAGATGACCGGCCGGCGAGTCGTGGAAATGGTCCGTGAGGATCTGCGCATGTCACGAATTCTGACTCGTGAGGCCTTCGAAAACGCGATTCGTGCCAACGCTGCAATCGGCGGATCCACCAACGCGGTGATTCACTTGATCGCCATCGCCGGGCGCGTAGGCGTTCCGCTCGGTCTCGATGATTTTGACCGGCTCGGTTCCAGTCTGCCGTGTCTGGTAAATATTCAGCCTTCAGGCAAGTACCTCATGGAAGACTTTTACTACGCAGGCGGGGTGCCTCGTGTTCTTCGCGAGTTAAGCCAGGCAGGTGTGCTCCATCGGGATGCTTTGACCGTTAACGGAAAATCAATCGGAGAGAATGTAGCCGACGCTCCGTGCTGGAATCCCAACGTCATCTACTCTTTCGAGAATCCGTTCAAGGCAAATGCCGGGATCGCAGTCCTTCGCGGAAATCTCGCGCCCGATGGCGCCGTGATCAAGCCGTCTGCGGCCAGCCCGCACCTCCTGCAGCATCGAGGGCGCGCCGTGGTTTTCGATTCGATCGAGGATTTTCACGCCCGTATTAACGACGAAGCCTTGGACATCGACGAAAACTGCGTCATGGTTCTCAAGAATTGCGGGCCCCGTGGCTATCCGGGGATGGCCGAAGTCGGGAATATGCCCCTGCCCCCAAAACTCTTGCGCAAGGGTGTGATGGACATGGTGCGTATTTCGGATGCCCGAATGAGCGGCACGGCCTACGGTACGGTTGTCCTGCATATTTCACCGGAGGCTGCGGCAGGCGGTCCCCTGGCGCTGGTGCAGTCCGGCGACATGATCGCTCTGGACGTGGCGAAGCGCGTCGTTCGTTTGGAAATCGATGACGATGCGCTGGCTGCCCGCCGCGCCCAGTGGACGCCTCCGCCCCTGCCCGTGCGCGGGTGGGAAAGGTTGTATGTGGAGCACGTGCAGCAGGCACATCTGGGAGCGGATCTCGATTTCCTGGTCGGTCAGAGCGGCGCTCGCGTTGCGCGTAACTCACACTGACGGGCGACGGAACACCGCCACGGAGTCCGCAGAATGAAAGCAACCCAGGTGGCCGTCGCGGCGACCATGGTCGACTTTAACGATTGTCGAGTGACGCGCAAGATTTTGCCGCAGTCCTTACCGTGTTCTTCACGGCGATGCTGTTGGCCGCGCAGGAAATGAATACTCCCGTCTTTCACAGCAGCGCCCCCGAGGTACGGCCCTACCTCTTCGGGTATCCCACAGTTTGCGCCAGAATGATTTTCTGTTCTGGACGCAGCTTCATCGTTTTCGCGAGAGCGACTCGATCAATCGAGCCACGGACGACGGTAGCCAGATTCTCCGATGCGCAAAACAGATAAACGTTCTGACTGATGAAACCTGCGTCGGCGGCGGCGAACAACTCGGTGTCGGGACCCGAACCGGCCTTGGAAAGATCCGCCACATAGACGAGGTTCAACGGTGCCGTGGCCACGAAAGACTGCGTGCCGGTGGCCTGACGAATATCCTGCTCGAGCACCGGCACGAGACGGTTTCCCTTGGCGTCGTATACAAAGAGTCCTTTGCTCATAGCGACGTAAATGTCCATTTCCTGCCAGTTCATCGCCGAAGGTGCTGTCCGTTTTCCATCCGGCCGATTCACGCCAAATGCCGCCCACAAGAGATTCGAGAGCAGTTGTTGCGGAAGCTTGTCCGGGGCAAAGTCTCGCGTGGTCTTTCGTTCTCTCAGCACCTGCATCAGCGCCCGGCCCCCGTCAGTCTGAGGCTGCGGTAGAGGAATGGGTTTCAAATCCTGGGCGAGCAGACAGCTGGCGCTCACAAGTACGACTATGAACAACGATTTCCGCATAACCACCTCCTGTTTTCGCATACTTGTCCACCCTCCTCGCTCAGTGCCAAAAGAGAACAACCACCTCGTTTCGCGCCCACGCGAATCGGGTTGTCAGTCACTCGTCTGCAAAGGCAAGAGACATCGAGCAGCAACTTCCGGCGGCACTGGATTGTAGAAAAAACCGGACGCCCATTCGAATCCCGTGATACGGGCAATCTGCGGCAGTATCTCTATATGCCAGTGGAAGTCGTCTTCGATGGTGTTCCAATACCCTGCTCTGGGCCGCAGGAATGGTCTGTCTTGTAGCGATAAGTTGTACGGTGGCCCTCCCAGAGTATGATCCAACTTCTGCAACACATCGCGCAGGATTCGGCCCACACTCTCCACCTGCCCTGGGCTGATGCGGCTGAACGCGCTGTTGTGAGCTTTGGGAAATACTGCCATCTCGAACGGAAAGCGCGAGGCGAAAGGAGCAAACGCAACAAAATCCTCATTCTCAGCGATTAATCGCTTCCGCTGCTTTAGCTCTTGCTGGAGCACATCGCAGTAGATGCATCGCTCCTTCAAAGCAAAATAATCGCGAGCGGTTATGAGCTTGGTCTTAACTGCGCGCGGCGTTACTGAGAGGGCCATCAATTGCGAGATCGAATGACTAATGGTGTGAGCGCCAGCTTCTTCGCCATGGTTCTTGAAGATCACCACGTAGCGCATTCGCTTATCGCCCTCCAGATCGACCATGCGCGCTACGTATGCTCGGATGACGTCACAGATTTCGTGGATTTCGAATTCGTGGAGGCTACGGTCGTGGCGAGGCGTCTCGGCAATTATCTCGTGTGCGCCCACCCCGTTCATCAGATCGTGGAACCCTTCGGCGCGCCGCCCCAATTCGCCTTCGATCCGTAATCGTGGGTCGGAATTGGGTACCACGCGCACGGACCAGCCCGGCCCGTTCGCGGACGAGCCCGGACGGCGAATTGCGAAGACTTCCGGCGGCGTGGAGGCTTCGTTGGTTTCGCAGAATGGGCAGAACGTCGTTTCCCTGACGAATTTCTTGAAATGAAAATCGGAGGGCCGTACCGTCGTGGTCTCAGCCATGATTACCCAGCGACCGGTAAGAACGTCTTTCCGCATTTCGGACACTTGTGCCTCCAACCTATCCCATATCCCGCTAACCAGCCTTTTCGTCCCACCACGGCATTTCAGCTTGGGTTATTTGTTCGAGTCCCGCGATGGTCCTCATCAGCCATTCTCGAAGTGTCTCTTGAATCTCATCGTTTGTACCCGCAGTTGTACAGAGCGTCTAAGGTCTCGCCGCTTTCATTTAACGGAATGTGGCGGCACGGAATCGCTTCGGGACAAAATCCAACAACACGCAGTCGCCATGCTGGCAAGCAGACCACCGATCCTTGGGACAGGTCGGCGAGTCTTCGAAGATTGGAGGCGACCGCCATCGGATCGGCGAGCGGTAACCGCCTCTGTCCAAGAACTGCAATTCATTCCTCAAAACCTGAAGTCTATCTTGGTGGCGGCCATATAAACGTCACACAAGAATCCTCTTGCAGCCGTTTTTTGGATTCGCCTCCCATGCCCTGCAGGTTGGGCTCCATCCAATACATGCACTTCGCGGGCGGCATTCTCCAGCAAGTCTGCCATGTCGTGGCCGGCGACGCGAAAAGCTCGGTCAGCCGTGTGCTCGATTTCCTCAAAACTCAGCATGCACGTCACCAAAGTACTTCGGGCGTCGAGCTGAGCGGTCAACCGCGAAGCTCTTGAACTGGCACTCCCCGCAAGTGGCTCAAGATCGACTCGAGATGCTTCTCATTCTTGCGCAGGGCCTGCTTGAATTCGTGGCGGTCCGTGTGCGAGATCTCTTTCGATAGCTCCCGATGGCGCTGTTCAAGAATGTCCAACAGAAGCTGCTGCTCTTCGCTAGTTAGTGTCAACTCCATGATTCCTCCTCCCTGCGAACGAACTCCACAGTATCCGATCCTCTCCTGATCACGATCGACACGCGCTCAGCGGACATACGACAAGACCGCACCAAGTCCGAGGTATCACGCTGAAGGGGGCAAATCGCTGGACCAAGCGTCGGCGGCGATCAGCCAGTTCTTTCCGACGCGTCTCCAAATCGTGAGGTATTTGCCATGATCCTCTTTCTCTGTGTGATCACTCTGAGGAATGGTCATGCGGTAGGCTCCCACATCCCAGGCGATCGATCCTTGTTGCTTAATATAGGTGACGTCAAACGCCAACCCGCAGACGCGATGACTGAGCGGCGCTTTCAAGTACTCTCGAATGGCATCGCGTCCGTGAACGGCTTCGTGGTGCGGCGGAAGATAAACAGCGTCTTCGGCATAAGCAGCAACCACTCCGTCGAGTTCTCCCGCATTCCAATGCCGAGCCCAATCATCGCCGATCCGGTGGATCGTGGCAGCGGCAGTGAGCTTCTCACTCTTCCGAATAGTGCCGCCCACTCTATTTGGCGTGCTTCTGGAGCGCTTCATCGCGGTTGATCGCATGGCAGACCTCTATAGGGATAGGTTCAGAGAACCGTCGTGACATCTCCGCTTCGTTTTGGCTTTTTTGTTTTCGGCCGATGAATCTCTTCCACACGCTGAGAGAACCATTGGTTGGTGGTCACCCGGGGGCCGACTGATTTTCCCGGATGTTTTCGACGAGCCAGCATTCTGGCAGCAGTCACCTCCGCCAGCGCTTCACCCCGACTTGAAAAATGCCTTTGCATAGTGTCCTCCTTTCCGACACGGCGCTGGAAATATCAAGCAGCGCGCGACACCGAACCGGCGGCGCTCTCCAGCAACCGTTGCACGTCTTCATCGGTGATCTGGCTGAAGTCCTCATACCACTGTGAGACAGCCGAGAACATTTCCGGCTCCGCCACGCCGATGACTTCGTCCGCTTCCATCCTTATCGCATCGCAGCCGGAGGCTGGAGCCACCGGAACGGCCACCACAACTCTCGCGGCATTTCGCCGACGGATAGCGGCGATCGCTGCCAGCATGCTGCATCCTGTCGCGATACCATCGTCCACCAGAATGACGGTTTTTCCGGCTAGCTCCACCGGACGACGACTGCTGCGATATAACTCTTCACGCCATTCCAGTTCTTTCCGCGCGGCCGCCACCGCCTCTTGGATGTCCCCGTCGGACACGCACAGTGCCTTAACGATGGAGAGATCGAGTACCTGCACACCCCCCTCGGCAACCGCGCCCATTGCAAGTTCCCTGTTCCAGGGGGTGCCGAGCTTGCTGACCACAAAAACATCGAACGGGACTCGCAGCGTGCTAGCCACCTCCCGAGCCACGGGCACCCCACCCCGAGGAAGTCCCAGAACAATCACATCGTCACGGCCTGCGTAGGCCGAGAGCTTGCTCGCCAGCACGCGCCCGGCTTCGGCTCGATCTGCGAATGGCAGCACTTCAAGATCTTCGTCTTCGTCTCGGAACAACATGGCACACCTTACTCTCCACGCGCATTACGCGCTCAAGCCTTTCCATTACCACAATCGTGAAGGCCACCCCCTCAGGCTGCGGCCTGCGACGGAGCTTCCGCCTTTGCGGGGAACAGCCCCGACAACGCGGACAAAAGACCCTCACTGCCTTCTAACGCGTACACTCGGCTTGTCGCAGGAATCTCGGAGTCTCGAGTGGCGCTGCCGCACACTAAGAGTACCCGCGTATTCGACTTCTCCTCGGCCTCGACCGCCAGCAGATATTTCTCCTCCGGCGGAAATCGATGACCGACAATCAGAGCATCGAACCTCCCAGGACTCAGCAACTCTAACGCCTCCTTGACATCGGTGGTTGCCGTCACGTCATATCCCGCTTCCTTTAATGCAGTACACCGGCTTTCTGACACCATTCTGTCGAACGAAACGCATAGAATTCTTCGCTTAGGCATACCGACACTCCCTCGGCACCGTGGCCGGTCTCTTCGCTCCACTACAAGGTCAGCACTGCGAGTCGCGAATCCGCTTATCAAGCTGCTACTGCCGGCCTGCCAGGACGAATTTCCTCTTTCCTCTCTTCGATCACAGCAGGCCGGGTGCTTGCAAGCTTTGCCAGCGCCTTCCCCGTGAGAACAATCAACTGAACAGCAGCGATCGCGCCCAAGATGGCGGGCACGACGTACACATTCTCAATCTTCCAGAACCAGTGCCCGAATACGGGCGAGCCGAGCCATGCCCCCAGCCAACCGACAATCAGCTTCCCGAACAGAGCATCATTGCCCTCAAGAAACCGATAGCGAATAACGTTGTGGTAGGCAACAGCAACAACTGCCCCGATGACGGTGAGAACCAGGAAGGAAAGCAATGTCATTCCCAGCATAACCTGCACCTCCTTGTGGACCAGGGGAGGCCAAAGTGGGTCTTCGTGAAGAACGAGGTCCAGAACTGGGTCAAATGGAACCAGGCGGGCTCGGATCTCAAAGCCGAGATTCGGCCAGCCAACGTGCTCTTTGCAGTCACTACTATTTTACGCCCCGGTGCAAGCCGGCGCTCAATCACCCACAAAGCGTGGTCCAAGAGTTTAGGGGCCGAGGCGGAGTGACTGTCGAGGGACGAATGCACACTGACTCCACTGTCAATGCTACTCCAACAGCAGCGTTCGAAATGAAAGGCGTCACGCGCCACTGGCGTCCCTAATCGGCGATTGTGAGCACTGGTAACCGTGATCACAGACAGGGGTGTATGTGCTGGGGAACGATATAGTCGAAGGCCAAGCCAGCTTCTCAGGTGTGAAGATGCTCACGCTTCTGTTTGCCGGCATAGTGCTCACGTGCGCCGACCTGCTGCTAGGCTCAGCAAGCGTTCGGTCATTGGCGAGCATAACGGTGACGATTACGCCTGCAAAAGCGACGCTGTTCGCAGGCGAAAGGCAGACTTTTGTGGCAATAGTTGCGGGGATCGATGACAAATCTGTGAATTGGGCCGTGGAGGAGGAAGACGGCGGGACCATTACAGATTCGGGTCTGTATACTGCACCAAAGATCCAGGGCGTGTATCACATAACCGCAGCCAGCAAACGCAGACCCCAGACGAAGGCGCTCGCCACTATTACTGTCCTTGCTTATTGCGACCCGCTCCCTCCGGCCTTCAGACGGTAACGCGGACTTGAAAAACCCACACGCCGAAACCTCCGCAGCGACTCGTCTTGCGTCCATGCTGAATTTACGGCCACGAGTTAAAACCTGGTCGAGAACGCTTATGGGGGGCTAAAAGGATCCAAAGCCTGACCGATCTCAATCTCGAGGTCCGCGTCGACGAGGCAGGCATCCTCAGCGTTGGCCCAATCACACTTGACGTCGATCTCGACGATCCGAAGCAAACTTCCGGGTAAACGGAGGCTGGCTTCCCGGGAACAACAACGGAGCGCGGTTTTGTCACATGCGCACCCAATCTGGATGGCCATCGGCCCAGGCGTGGAACACTCCCAAGGCCCTGGAGCGGCGCTCTTTCTAACAGGACTTTTCTAGTGCTAGATCGGCGTTGGTGTCTGTAATGCCGGTCACGGATCGCGAAGGAAGTTCCACGGCGAGCCGGACGGCGAAAATTGTCTTGCGCCAGCGTTTCGGCCCTGAATGTTAACGCAAGACGGCTGGCCTCTCGACGTTTTCCTGCAGTGAAAACTGCGAAGGGTAAACGCGCTCGTACGGCTTTTTTTCGCGGTACGACCGCGCCAGTTCGAGGTAGATTCCAATATCGCGCTCGAGATCCGATTGCTGGCCGTCGAAATAGAAATTGCGGATGGGGATGCCGCCATAATCCCGGCTGAGCTTGGGATAGATGGCTTCGCTCACAACTCCATTCATGCAGGCGAATGGGCTGATGTCCACGATCCCGTCCGCTCCGTGCAGGGCAAGATATGCGCTCCTGCCTACGTTCATAACCATCTCGCCTTCAGCTCCCGGAAAGGGAAGATACGGTCGCGCGAGCTTCAGCACTTCCTCGACGCTGGGTTCCTCGTAACCAGCGAAATCCTCGATAAATAGTGAGCGCAGCGCGTGCTCGTCGGCCTGCTGGACTCGAGCGCGCAGCTTGGACTTGATCATCCCCCACGAGTAGGGCCGGCCGGCGAGCCGCAGATTGCGCACCTCTTCTATGTTGGTGTAGGCGATCCACTCGGCGATGTCCGCCATCCAGCACTCCGCTCCCTGGCCCTCCAGCCGGCGCACAAGGTCCTGGTTGCTGAAGTTATTGAGGCGGCAGAAAATCTCACCCACGATGCCGATCAGCGGACGACTGCTGTCGAAGCGCGCGGGTACAGCGCGAAAGCGATCTCTTGCCCGCAGCAACGACGCGCTCAACGCGCGCATCTGGCATGCCGAGTCGGAGCAACTCTGTTGCACCGTCTGGCAAAAGTCATCCAGCGAGTCCCGAAACGCCCGGTCCGCTGCTCCCAACAGCACTTCGTAGGGACGGGTCTGAAGTAGGAGCTTGCGCAGAAGGTCAGCCGAAACCATGGCTCGCCATGCGGTCCTCACGAACGCGTTGTCGAAATCCTGGAAGTCGGAGTAACCGTGTTCTCCGTGCGGAGACAGGATCTGTATGTCACCGTGGCCCTGTTCGCGCAGAATCTTCCGCAGAAACGGAGCATACTGCCCGAAGCGGCACGGCCCGTCGGTAGTTCCCATCAGGAAGACCGTGCGCTTCGCATCGAAACCCGGCTGCTGAGCGATTTTCAGGAAATCCCCGGTCGTGATTTTGGCAGGAAAACATTCGTCGCCGCTCGTGTGCTTGCCGCCCAAGTCGACGGTTTGTTCATCCGAGGGAAGTGTGGGGTGGGCCGCAATACCCATCCAGCGCAGTACCGCGCATAACGCGTCGACGCTGCCCTCGGCCATCGCGGGAATGTAGACCGTCTTTCCAGCCAGAGGATGGTCGGCGCCAACCTTGCGGGTTACGCAGCGATGTCTGCGGAGTTGCATCGCAAAAACCCCTTGCTATCGAGATACGCTTCGCAGCGCGTGATGTAGCCGGCGTCGTTCGAGTGCCCGTCAAACTGCAGCACCAGGCTGGGTTTGCCGCAGGCATCTTCGAGAAAAGACTTGAGGTACGAGTCCGGGCCGCACTTGAAGTTGGAGATGTAAATCAGGTGCAGGCCGGGGATGCGCCTGGTGAACTGAGCAGCGGCCAGAATCAGGCGGCCCGAGTGCCAGTACATGTTGTCGTTGATCGGCGAAATATCTTCGCCGTCTAGCGGCAGAAAGTCCAAGGGCAGCACGTTTATGCCATAGAACCACCGCAGTTTGCGGGGAATGTCGCAACACACCGTCCGGTCGTAGATGTTGTAGGGCCGGCCCAGCAGCACAATCGCAGGCTCGCGCGTCGCGCTTAGGACTTGCAGCGCCGCCTCTCCCGCATGCCGCAGTGTACTGGCAAAGTCCTCTTGCACCCGGTATGCATTCTCCATCGCAGCATCGCTGGCTGTTTTGCTTCGTCCTAACGTACTCGCCAGAATGCGCAACTCCTCGCGCACATGCTGCGGCCCTTGGCGGAAATGGACGGTCGGGCAGAGCAGTTTGCCGTCCAGACCGGTTTCGAGTTTCTCGACCGCGCGCACCACGAACGGCAGGGTCTGGTTCCAGGGACACATCTTGGACTCCGTCTGCATGAACGGTGTCTCAGCATCCACTGTGTTGGGCAGCAGTACGTAGTCAACACCTTGCTTGAGCAGCGTCTGCACATGCCCGTGCGCCACTTGAATCGGAAAGCAGGGCTGCGCAATCGCCAGTTCTTGTCCGTTGGCCGCGATGCGCCCGTCTGTGGGTGGCGAAACCGACACGTTGTATCCCAGTTGCTGCAGGTAGGTGCACCAGAAGGGAAAGCGATCGTAAAAGAACATTGCGCGCGGAATACCAACCGTTTTCCGCCCCGCTCTTGGTGGTTCGAGAGCCGCATCCAGTAACTTATCCCGTCCGGACACTAAGTCCTCAATCACAGGCCGGCGGTCGGTGCGCGAGCGCTTTCGGAACTTGTCGGAGCACTGGTCTCCCCAGTAACTCTTCTCACCGTCAATCAGAAATTCTTTCATCTCGCAGTAGTTGGAGCAGGCACGGCACACGAAGTCGCGGCTCGTGAAACTCACCTGGTTCAGGTCGAAGCCGCGGAACCTGCTCGTTTCGCCGCGGGCCTGCATGCGATCGCGCGCAATCAGCGCCATACCGATCGCGCCAATCACTCCGTTATGCGGGGGAACAACGATGTGCTTTTTCAGGATGACGGAGAATGCGGCAGCGACGGCATCGTTGTAGGCAGTGCCGCCTTGGAAATAGATCACTTTCCCGAGGCTCCGCCCACGCACCACGCGGTTGAGATAGTTCACGGCCACCGAGTAGGCCAATCCTGCGCACAGATCGGCTACGGCGGCTCCCTTCAGCATTAGGCTGCTCACATCCCGCGCCATGAAAACCGTACAGCGTTCACCCAATCGGATGGGGTTGCGCGACGACAACGCCAGCTGAGCGAATTCTCCCTTGATCGCAACCCCCAACTTCTCGGCTTGCTCCTCCAGGAACGAACCGGTGCCCGCAGCGCAAGCTTCATTCATGGCGAAGTCCACCACTACACCGTGGCGGATACGAATAAATTTAGAATCCTGCCCGCCAATTTCGAAGATCGTGTCCACCAGCGGAGTCCCCAGCAGTTGACACACATGCATTGCGCCCGTCTTGTGCGCAGTGATTTCGTCATTTACTGTGTCGGCTCCGGTGAGCTCGCCAATCAACTCCCTCCCCGATCCGGTCGTCCCAACGCCGCGAATGTTGAGTCGCGCACCCACGTCCTTCTCAATCTCGCGCAGTCCAGCAGCAACCACTTCGATGGGACGACCTGCAGTGGGAACGTAAATCTCTTTCAGCAGATTCCCCTTCGAGTCAAGTACTACCAGGTTCGTGCTAACCGACCCCACGTCAATACCGATGTAGGCATCCACGCGCCTGCCCGCCTCGGGCAGTTGGAGGGGTGGCATTCCGTCCCGCAGCAATGTGACTCGGTCGAGCGAGAGGGCGTCGGTGGTGGGGAACTCCTCTGCGCCGACAGTAACGCCTTGCGGGCGGCGGAATGTGTGCTTGGTGCCGTTGCCATTCCTGTTCCCTTCAGCCGCGAGGAGGCTCGCGCCCAGCGCGGTCATCCAGCAGTGCTGTTCTGGAATCAGAAAGTCCGATTCCCGCAGTCTGAAGGCCTCCCGGATCGCATCGCGCACTCCGGCATTCAGCGCCACGCCGCCAACAAACGCCACGGGCGGGACTACCTGCCGGCCCTTCACAATGCTGGACTTAAAATTGCGGGCCACCGCATCGCACAGCCCGCGCAGGATCTGGTCCGCGCAATATCCCTTCTGCTGGGCGTGGATCATGTCAGTCTTGGCGAACACCGAGCAGCGGCCCGCAACCCGGGCGGCACAGCTGGCGCCGCGGGCAGCCGCGCCCACATCCTCGACCTCATAGAGCAGCCGCGACGCCTGCTGATCAATAAACGATCCCGTTCCGGCAGCGCACTCGGTGCTGGATTGGTAGTCCAGAATGCCGAGATGATCTGCGCCATCGGTTGCACTCAGGAAGATATATTTCGAAGTCTCTCCGCCCATCTCAAACACGGTGCGCACCTGCGGATAGAGCGCACGCATGCTCCGAGCCAGAGCGCAAAACTCGTTTTCAAAGCCGGCGTCGAGGGCCCGCGCCACCGTTTGTCCACCCGACCCGGTAAGGCGAATACCCGCGATCGCCTCTTCCGGGACAAAATCGAAAAACTCCCGCAGCAGGTCCAAAGCAGCTTGCAGCGGATTCCCCTGGAGTCGCCGATAAGTGGATAGCACAACGGCACGCTCAGCTAACCGGTTGGTCATAGGTAATTGGGGAAGAAAAAATGCGGAGGAGGCCTCGGCCAATTGGCCGAGTGCGGAAGAGTCTTCGGGCGCACCCAAGGCCGCCAGCTTCACGCTCACGGCACCTACGTCTAAACCAAGGCTGATACTCATCTGAGTTGCTCGTTGAAATCCGACATCCAGGACGCGCGAGGCCTGGGCAGTTGGGACAGCCTTTGTAACGCGCACTCAGAGTAGGGGATTCTGTCCTGCCAGGCTGTGACGGAAGTCACAACCGCCGAACTGGCCTACTGTTGCGGGCCAAGCAACAATCTCGCGGTACCCTCCCCTCCCAAAAGGACACCACACCTGCCCGTGTCGGCCCGGCCCACCCGCGAGTTTCTCCCGAAATGTTGGCCGCGAGCAGTCGCCGGAGCGGGGGAAAATCGTTCAGGTTTCCAAGACCGAATAATCCAAAACGAAGCGTGGCCCAGCGACGGCTCTTCATGATGTCGCGTGGACCCTTGAAAGACTGCCGGAGTGACACCGCAGCTTCCGTCTGAGCGATGAGGTCGGCGTGAGATTCGATCGGGTCGGCTGAGAAGATGAGGGTCTAGGATGATCTCAATGGAAAGGGCTGGCCCAGCGATGCGGGCCAGCCCTGGTTAGGAGCAATCAGTCGATGCTTCCGGTGACGAGGATTGCGATCGGCTTGTTACCGGTGCCGAATGTAGGCGTGGACATAGGAGTCAAATCCCCTGTCTGTTGGTTGATGACGAATCCGGAAACAGTGTTGTTGTCGCGATTGACCACGTAGAGGAAGCGGGCCGTTGGATCTACAGTTGCCGCAATGGGAAAGGTCCCGGTGCCCCAAGGGGAGCCGATAACCTCGGTCAGTGTTCCCTCACTGGGATCAATGGTGTTGGCTTGGACGTTGTTGGCGTTCGTATTGGTTGCATAAACGAAGCGGCCGAGCGGATCTAGCGCGATGCCTTCGGTCGGACCGAGATGGCCCGAAGAAGCCAATCCCAGCTCTCCGAGATTGCCGACAATAAACTGGTTGACCTGTTGATCCGCCTGACTAACCAGGAAGGCGAAACTGTGCCAGTTCGGTGTGTGCGGAGGCGCCGCTCCGTAGGGCGACAGGGCAAAAGACGGCCCTCCCACTGGGACCACCTGCGAAGGAGAAGTCGAGGTGAACAGGCCAGTTTCGGGTTGAAGCGAATAAACTGCAACCGTCTTTGAGTTGGTGCATGTCTGATAGAGAGTGGTGCCGCGCCAGTCGGCTACTAGCGAGCGCGGGCCAACGCACTGGCCGGTGGGCAGGCTGCCGAGCAGCGCAAGTGCTCCGGTTGCGGGATTGATGCTGTAGGAGGAGATCGAGTCGTCGCCGGAAGTCCCGACGTAAAGGACTCTCCCCGTCGCTTCAACCGCCAGACCGGTCGGGGCCGGACCCGTGGCGAACGGCGAACCAGAGACCTTGGTTAGAGCTCCGGTCGTGGGATTGATGGTGAATGCGGCGACAGTGTTCGTCCCCTGATTCACGGCATACAAGAAGTTGCCGTACTCGTCGGTGGTCATAGCCTGCGGATTCGTGCCGCCTGTGCTCACGGGGGATCCGAGTCCGGCGAGTTCGCCATTGGTCGCGTCAATGGTGTCAACGGATACGGTGTGATCCTGATTGTTCAATACGTACGCGAACCTGGACGCGACCGAAACAGAGGTCGGACTCTTCACCAGTCCGAAGCGGGCCCAGCGTCCGGTGCCCACCGTTGTTCGGCTGTGAACAGAGTTCAGGAACTTTAGTTGGTCATTCACCCGGTCCACCTTGACGGCGGTCATGGTGAAGTCCTCATTCGTGTAGAGGAAGTTGCCGCTTGGATCGGGGTGGAAATCAGAGCTTTCTCCAAAGCCGACCAGGAACGGAGACCCGGCAACCTCGGTGAGGACGCCAGTGGTGTTGTTGATGGTGTACATGGCGATGCCAGTGCGGTTGCCGGCGTAGACATACTTGCCCAGTGGATCCACTGCAAGGCCTTCGCCGGGGTAGCCGCCCGTGAATGGTGAGCCGGGAATAAAGGTGAGCAAGCCGGTGGCCGGATCGATGGTGAAGCCGTCTACGACGCCGTTGATGAAACCGGTTGCGTACAGGAACTTCCCGTTGGGAGTGATCCCAATGCCGCTGGTAAAACCAGTTCCGGGCGCGAGAATGCTTTGCACCTGTGTCGGCATGCCGGCGGCAATGCTGAAGACCACGATGGTGGAATCCTGGTATCCGCCTTCATTCATGGCGTAGAGATATTTGCTGCCGGAATCAAAGGTCAAGGCGCGGCCCGTAACTCCCGTATTCCACGGCGAGCCGGAGAGAGGTGCCAGGACACCGTTGCTCTGATTGATGCTGTACCCCCACATGGAGCCGTAGTCGTTTATTACGTAGAGAAACTGGCCGTTGGGCGTGATGCTCATCGCTAATGGCCGTGAATTAGGAGCGGAGAACGGCGAGCCGGGAATGAGAGTCAGGGAGCCATCGGCATCGAGGGAGTAGCCATAAAAGCCGACGAAGCCGGCATCGGTGTAGATGAACTTGGCGGAGGGATGAACTGCCAGTATGTCCGGGTTGGTGTACATGTCGGGAGCGACGAAGGTCAAACCTGCGGGCCGTAATTTTCCTGTCGCCGAGTCGATGGAATGGACGGAGAGAGTCTTGAACTGTACATCCGGCATGATGACATAGCCAGCGACGGTCAGCGAGATGATATTCAACTGGATGGTTGCTGAGTTTGACTTGCTGGGATCGGCCACCGAAGATGCGGTGACGGTTACGGTTGCTGGGGAAGAAATCGTGTCAGGAGCGGCATAATGGCCGTTGGTATCGAGGGTTCCGCCGCCGGTGAGATTCCATGTCACCGCTGTGTTGGTTGCGTTGCTGGCGGTGGCGGCGAACTGCTCAGCCGTTCCGGCATTCAAAGTGGTGGTCTGCGGTGAAATCGTGACTCCAACGCCGGGGATGGTCACCGTGGTTGACACAGCCTTGCTGGGGTCGGCATTCGGAGCCGCCGTAACAACGGCAGAGTTCGGGGTAGTCAGGCTGGAGGGAGCCGTGTACAGACCGGTGCCGTTGACCGCCCCAGCTCCGGAGGAAATGCTCCAGATGACGCTGGTATCGGTTGCGTTGGATACGGCAGCGGTGAAGGGTTGATGGGCCCCGAGAATCACGCTGGGGATGGTTGGCGAGATCGTCGTGGAGACGGCTGGAATGGTGATAGTAGCGGAGGCGGATTTTGTAGTATCCGCCTGAGCCGTCGCTTTGACGGTGAAAGCCGCGGGTGTCGTCAAACTGGCAGGAGCTGAGTAGAGGCCGGAGCTTGAGATGTTGCAGGAGGGGGAACAACTCCAAGTCACTGCAGTGTTCGAAGAGCCAGTAACGGTGGCGGTGAACTGTTTAGTCGCGCCAGCGATAACGTTCGCAGTTGACGGCGTCACCGAGATGGAAACGGATGCGGGCGGTGGCGTTACGTTGCTGCTGCCTCCACCGCCGCAACCGAAGGACAGCGCAAGAGCTAGTACGACGACAAACCCGGATAGAGTTTTCACGAGGCACCTCCCTGGATGTCGCAGATTCGCGGTCCAGGTGGGGTGATACGCCTGTAACGGAGGGGTGCTGCGCGGGGGCCCTATTTCACCCTAGGTCGCAGGGTTCCTGGGCCAACCCTGCTACGGGCTGCATCTTTTCATCAAGCAGCCCCGCGTGTCAGTGATGCTCATCACGAGGGCCGGTCTCTCGTGTCAGTGATGCCCATCACGAAAACAGCCCGCGTATTTCAAACAGCCTCCGTCTCCATCAATGATCATTTCGCTCAGCAGTTCCTGACAGCGATGGAACTGTTTATCGGCCAACCGCCCGCAGTCTTCGAGATGTGCATGATCTAGCGAAGGATGCGGATGGAGCTAGACGTGGCCGATAGGCGAGGGAGCGCGTCGCAACTCTCCACTTTTCGCCGTAGCCGAGATTGCCACGGCGGTTTTTTCTTGCGTGCCGAACCTGCTCAAGCGCAATAGAGGCGATGTGAACTCAAACGCTCTCGGGAAACGCCAGGCTGAATCACCCGCTGGGAGTGGGACCTCTGCTCTTCAATGAGCGCCTCGCTAGCGCAGTGCCGCCATGATCGCCGACGCCAAGCAGACTCAGTTTTGTACGTACCTGTCTGCCGTTCTGCTGGCGGGGTTACTACTCAAAGCGGCCTTTGGACTCTGGTGGGCAGACCCGGCGGCAGCGTTGGCGATGAGCCCCATCGTCCCTAAAGACGGAGTGGATGCCTTGCGGGGAAAGGCCTGTTGCGATCACTGCCGCTGGAACGATGAGTCGAACCATTTCCCCGCCGCATAGGTCATCAGCCCTCACTTTTGAGCTTTGCCCCGGTCACGATTTCAATCACGTTTGCTGCATTGCCTGTTGTCTTGTCAAAGTGCCATGCCGCAGCGCGCGGCGCTTCATCAAGAAGAAAAAGACCGGGACCAGGATCAGGACGTGGATGGTCGATGTAATCATCCCGCCCACGATGGGGGCGGCGATCGGTTTCATGACGTCCGAGCCAATGCCCGACTCCCACAAGATCGGCGCAAGACTCAGAATCACGGCGGTGACGGTCATCAACTTCGGACGCAATCGCTGAACTGCACCTTCGATTGTGGCCTGCTCGACATCACCGTCAGTTAACGGTGTACCCGTGGCAAGCCGATGTTGAAGAGCTTCGTGCAGGTACACCACCATGACCACCCCGGTTTCGACCGCGATACCAAACAGCGCGATGTATCCAACCCACACAGCGACGCTGAAGTTGTAACCCAGCAGCCATTGCAGGATGAGTCCCCCAGACATGGCGTAGAGGGTCGGAAATATCAGCACCGCCGCCTCGGCTGCGGACTTGAAGACCATATAGAGCAGCAGGAAGATGACGAAGAACACGATCGGCAGGATGATTTTCAGACGTTCCTTCGCGCGCAGTTCGAACTCGTACTCGCCTGCCCAGCGATAAGTGTAACCCGCCGGCAGATCCAGCTTGCTCCGCAACAGCTTGTCTGCTTGGTCCACGAATCCGCCGTAGTCTTTAGTTTTCAAATCGAGATAGACGTAGCCCGTAAGGGCGCCGTCTTCATCGCGAATCATCGCCGGTCCCCGCGAGAATGACAGGCGAGCTACCTCATTGATGGGGATTTGCGCTCCCGACGGGGTGCCAACGAGAGATCGGCCCAAGTCTTCGGGATCGCCACGGAAATCTCGCTCGTACCGGACGTTGATTGGAAAACGTTGGCGACCCTCGACATTCTGAGCGATATTCGCGCCCCCGATCGCTGAGGTAATGACTCGCTGCACGTCTCCAACGGTGAGCCCATATCGCGAAGCTTCGGGCCGATTGACTTCTACGTTCAAGTAAAACCCTTGCGACACTCGCTCTGCGAATACCGAACTGGTCGCAGGTATGGAAGTAAGAATCTGTTGCATTCGTGCGCCGATATCCTGAATATGCCCCAGATCGGGTCCCTGGATCTTCAGCCCAACCGGGGTTTTGATGCCGGTGAGTTCCATATCGAGCCGGTTTCGTACTGGCATGGTCCAGGTGTTGGTCAGACCGGGGAATTGGAGCTTGGCATCCATCTCCGCGATCAGCTTTTCATAGGTCATGCCCGGTCGCCACTTGTCCTGGGGCTTCAGCATGATGGTGGTGTCGTACATATCGAGCGGAGCATTGTCGGTAGCGCTATCGGAACGGCCAACTGTGCCGAACACGCTTTCCGCCTCGGGAAAGGAACGGATAATGCGGTCTTGCTCCTGCATCACCAATGTCGCCTGCTGGATGGAAATCCCCGGCAGTGCGGTTGGCATGTACAGGGCTGAGCCCTCGTACAAGGCAGGCATGAATTGGCTGCCGAGCTTGAAATACAAGGGAATGGTCACCGCCAGAAAGATCAGGTTGATCGCGATCAGCAATTTCCAGTGCCGTAAACACCAGCGCAAGACGGGCAGATAAATGGCTTGAGTCACTCGCGCCGCGGGGTTCTGCGATTCAGGACGCAACCGGCCCCGAATGAACAACGGCATGAGCACGGGGACCAAGGTGATCGAAAGCAGCGAGGAAAAGGCCAACGCCAACGTCTTCGTCCACGCCAGCGGGCGGAACATACGGCCTTCTTGTGCCTCCAGCAAGAACACGGGAAGGAACGACACTAGAATGATAATCAGTGAGTAGAACAACGCAGGGCCAACCTGCTTTGCGGCTCGCACCAAAATAGCCCTACGTTCCTGGGAACTGAGCTTCTCCGTATGCTCGCCGGCAGCAAGGCCGCTGCGTTCCGCCAGATGCTTGTAGCCGTTCTCGACCATCACAATGGCGGCATCGATTAACACTCCAATGGCCAATGCCAGTCCGCCCAAGGACATCACATTAGAACTGACGTTCAGCCAGTACATGGGAATGAAGGCCGCCAGCACCGCGATCGGCAGCGTGATAATCGGCACCAACGCGGAACGCAGATGGAACAGGAAGGCAATGCTTACGAAGCTGACGATGATGGCTTCGAGGATCAGGTCCCGCTTCAGAGTCTTGATGGATTCGTTGATCAACCATGAGCGGTCGTAGCCGGTTACGATTTCCACTCCGGGAGGAAGTGACGGTGCGATCTCACGAAGTTTGGCTTTCACACCACCGATTACGTCAAGCGCGTTCATGCCGAAACGCATGACCACAATGCCGCCAACAGCCTCCCCTTCGCCCTGCCAATCGGCAGCCCCGCGGCGTACCTCCGGCCCGAAATCTACGCTGCCCAGATCGCGTAGCAGCACGGGGGTTCCATTCTTCGTCGCGACCGGAACGTTTTCTAAGTCGGACACCGAGCGCAAATAGCCGAGACCTCTGACCATGTATTCGGCGCCACTCATTTCGAGGACATTGCCGCCAACTTCGTTGGTGCTGTCGCGCACGCGCTCGATTACGGTAGAAACAGGAATGCCATACGAAAACAGCTTGTTGGGATCAAGTTTCACCTGGTATTGCCGGACGTAGCCACCGATGGTTGCAACCTCGGCCACACCAGGGACAGTTTCGAGCTGGTAGCGGAGATACCAGTCCTGTAAGGCCCTCAGATCCGCCAGGCTCTTGGTGTGAGTGCGATCAATGACGGCGTACTCATACACCCAACCGGCGCCGGTAGCATCGGGCCCGATGGCGGGATGGACGTCCGCGGGCAGCCGTCCCCCGATCTGCTGCAGATACTCAGTCACCCGCGAACGCGCCCAGTAAAGATCCGTTCCATCTTCAAACACGACGAAAACGTACGAATCTCCGAACATGGTCTGCGCCCGCACGGACTTTACGTGAGGTGCCGCCAGCAAAGTGGTCACGATGGGGTACGTGACCTGGTCCTCGATAACATTAGGCGGCTCGCCCGGCCATTCAGTGTGAATGACCACCTGCACATCGCTGATATCGGGGAGTGCATCCAGCGGGATGTGACGCAGGCTCCAAACACCCGCCACGGTTAGCAGCACCACCCCGGTAAAAACCAAGAAACGATTCTGTTCACACCACTCTATAATTCGGGAGATCATCACATGCCTCCCGAGGCGCTCACGCTGAGCTGTTTGCTGACAATGGTCTGACCGCCACGTTTGACCATTACCGTGACTTGCCAAGTCCCGCCGGTTTCGAGTTCCAGCGGGCCCTCATAAATGCCATCTCCCTTTTCGCGGAGTGTGGCTGCGCTTCGCACAGCGGCCATGCCCATTGCCGGCATTGCTGCCATGAAGAACGTCGCGGTTACCTCTGCTCCGGCGACTGGCTTTCCGTCAGAGCTGGTTAGCTTGACCCGAACAGAGTTTGTCCCCTTGTGCGGCGGTGACGGATCGGTGCTGAAATCAACCGCAACGCGCTCGGCCGGTCCGTTCATCGCCGCTGCCACTCCTGCTCCCGGCGGAGGAGGCGTGAACGACCCAATCGCCGCCTGCAGCTGCGATTCTGAATCCACAAGGAAATTGGCCGAGCTGACGATACGCTCGCCAATCTTCAGACCCGTCAGGATCACGACGTGATCGTCCAGCCGCGACCCGACCTCGATCTCACGCGGTTCGAGATAACCGTCGCCACGGTCGATAAAAGCTATATCCCGCGTGCCGGAATGCAGAACGCCAGAAGCAGGAATGACAAGTTGACGACCCAGAGGAACCGCAATGCTGACGTTGACGTACATGCCAGGCTTGAGTGCGACTCCTGGATTGTTGAAAACGAAGCGTACGGGTACGGTGCGCGTCGTGACGTCGACCTGAGGCAGGATTTGATCAATCCGTCCTTTGAACGAACGTCCAGGATAGGCATCAACCGTTACTGTGGCAGGCATTCCTGGCTTGAGAGCGCCGACGCCGGTCTGAAATACGTTGGCGTTCACCCAGACTGTGGAAAGATCTGCGATGGTGTAGAGCTTCGTTTCCGCTTGCACGTATTGATTGGGAAGGGCGTTGAACTCCGTGATGTAGCCGGACGCAGGGGAATCAAGGCTCACGTCGTGCTGCACGGTGCCGGTTTGCTCCAGCCTGGCGATCTCACTCTGGGGCACGCCAAATTGGCGCAAACGATCGGCGGCAGCCTGAAGGAGCCAGTCGCCTTCGTGGGCTGCTGTCCCATGCGCATCGCCCGCGAAGGACTGCTGAGTTTGTTTCGCCAGTAGATATTCTTGCTCAGTACTGACCAACTCGGGGCTATAGATGGTGAACACCGGCTTCCCCTTTCGTACGTACTGGTATGTGGCATTGGCAAAGACCTTCTGAATCCACCCAGGAAAACGTGTTTGCACGTAGGCGATTTGCCTTTGATTCATGTCCACATTCCCCGGCACCCGCAGCTCGTTGCTGACATTTCGCATCTCAACCAGCGCGGTCTTCACCCCAATGGCTTGCATGCGCTGCGGAGACAGTTGCAGCGGAACAAGCGGCACAGATGCACCGGGAGAAGGAACAGCGCTGGCCGAAGGCTGCTCGGAAGCATCGGGGCCTTTGGCCATCACAGGGCTGGAATTGGCACTCGCCGGCGCAAGGTAACGGCGGCCCCAAATGGAATACGCGAGCGTGCCAGCCAACACGAGGCAAGTCACTGCGCTAATCACAAAAGCTTGTTTATAAGTGCGTTCGCTCATTTCGTCACCTCCGGTGTATTGCGTTGTCCTGTCCTGTCGATTGGCGCTCCGACCGCCAGTTCCAAATCGGTGAATCGCGTTTCGAAGTCCGCCATGGCCTGGAAATATGCGAGGTCGATGTCCACGACCGTCATCTGACTATCGAGCAGATTAAGGAAGTCGGTGCGGTCGTTTTCGTAAGCGATGACCGTCGAGCGCAGAGTGGCCTGGGCCTGGGGCTGCAGCAAACTCTTATAAAGGTCTGCAAGCCTCTTTGCGGACCGCGCCTGTGCCAGAGCTTCTTGAATCTGACCAAACGCGGAGTTCCGCAAGGCGGCAAGCTCAGCATCTTGCTCGCTGACCTGAGCTTTGGCCTCGGAAATCTCGGCATCATGCTTGCGCCGGTCCAGCCAGGGCAGGTTTATCGAGCCTTCCACCATGTAGTTGTTGCGGTAGTTCGAACCGCTCGGCATCAGCATGTAGCCTCCCGAAACCGTGAAATCGGGCGTGTAACCCTTGTCGGCCAGGGCTTGCTGCTGATGGCTCTTCTCCAAAGCCGCTTGCGCCTGGGCCAAGTCCGGCCGCGACGCAAGCGCCAGCTTTTCCAGCGCTTCTGTCGCCGGCAAGTGCGGCGGAATGGCGTAGTCACCGCGAACGTTGATGGACGCGACGGGATCGTGCCCCAGGAGGGTGTTGAGACGAGCGCGTGCGATTTCGGCGTCTTGCTCGAAGTGAATCAGGTGCTCGGCCAGGCGGGTCAGCTCGACTTGTGCCTTCAGGATGTCCTGCTGGGGCACATTGCCGACCGTGTATTTGATCCTAGCCGCCTCTACTGCCTGCCGAGCGATGGCCACGTGCCCATCATGGATGCGAAGCTCGTCTTCAGTGCGCAGCAGATCATAAAATGCCTTGCGCACTTGCACCCGGACATCGAGCCGCGTGTTATCGAGCGCCGCCTTTGCTTCGGCTACATCGCTTCGGGCAATGTCAGTGCGTAGCCCTCGTTTTCCGAACCCCGGAAACGTCTGGCTCACCATGAACATGTTCTGGGCCGCGTTGTAATCCCAGGGTCGGGGCAGAGGTATACCCCAACCTCGATACGTCAATGAGGGATCGTCGAGGGCGCCAGCCGCGGGTACGTGGGCTTCAACCGCGGCTAATCGCCGAACCGCAACCCAAATGTCTGGATTGCCAAGCAGGGCCATCTGCTCGATCTCGTCAAGCGTGAAGGTAGGACCGGATGCGGGATGCTGATGCTGTGGCAACAGTGCATCTGCAGCAGGAAAGGGGTCCTCGGCTGCAGCGTTCAGCATGCACGCGCACACCAAGAACAGTACGTATAGAACTCTCATAATTCTCTCCGTCGGTAAGAAGACACTTCGGGCTGGCGCCCAACAAACAGGGAGACGGAGATCTGCCTAGATTCTCAGGACAGTCGTATCAGGTAGGTATTCGGTTAGCGGATGGTGGGGAGTGCTTTTGTGAAACCAGTCCGAGCACTGTGGCGACATTGGAACGGGCAGGGCCGCAACTATTTGTAATACCGGACCAGACTGCTGGTTGTTTGTCACAACCATTGTCGCGCCCGGTCGAACTGCCGTCTTGCAGCAAGAGTGCGATTGCGGCATGTTCGCCGAACCGCACATCTGGGCCATGTGTTGGCAGCACTCCCGCTCTGGAGCTGTCATCGCTCTGTCTGGGATCATGCACGCCAATAGCGGCGCGGCAGTCCAGCAGATCACCAGGACGGCGACAGCAATGGCGGCAAAACGTCGCACCATGTGAGTCTAGGCCGACACTGTCTCGGGTGCAAGTGATCCCAATCACAGTGTGGCGTGACCGCCGTCTCGTTACTCCCAACTTCAAATCCGATTCTGCCTACGAAGCGGCCATCCTCACACAGCTTTGCGGCCAACGAACGATGGATGGCGTATCCCAGGTGCTTGCTGCGGGAGAGCCTCTCGGCTGCCACCATCCTGCCGAGTGGCGATATGCCCCAGCGCGTTGCAATTTTGTTGGCGTCCCCGACGGGATTTGAACCCGTGTTACCGCCGTGAAAGGGCGATGTCCTAGGCCAGGCTAGACGACGGGGACGACTCTGAGGGCAGGAGTGCCAGTGAACTTTTGATGGTAGCAGCCGCTTTACGGAGTGTCAAAAAAGTCATTTCACAGGATATGGCTTAACCTATCGCCTCCTCGACTTTCCTCAAATCGAAGAACACTTGGCACCGGCCTGCGCGTTGGGTTCCTTGGCGGCGCATTACAATAGTTGAAGTTGAGGCTGCACGCCTCCGCTCTTACGTATGCCCGATCCGCTATATCTCAGCCTCTGGTTTCCCGATTTCTCCGGTCCAGCAATGCTGCCTCACATGTTTGCTCTCTTGCAGCAGTTCCCTTTCTCGGCACAGCGTCCTGGCATCGCTTACGCCGCCGTGCAACCTGTCTCCTGGAATGAAGCCAGTGTTCTGGAACGTCGATTCTCGCCCGGAATCGCTCCCGAAGAAGCGGTCGTGGTCGCCGCCGACCTCATTCATGACGACTACGCTTACGTCTTCGACGCATATTGGGATCTTTGGACACCCGGCCAAAGCGGCCACGAGTGGCTCCTCATCCCGAGCCTCGTGAAGTTCATTGTGCAAGGCGAGGAATTCGACGACGGAATCTGCCGGGAGAGTGGCCACATCGAAATTGATTTTGGCCTCGACTCGCTTTTCGTTCAGGAAAATATTGAACTCACTGAAGAAACTCAAGCCAAGATTCGCGACAACGTGAGCAAGTTGGTTGAGTTCACCAAGAAGGCGGAAATGAATACGCGCGCTACGTCGCGCCGCCTATGGTCGGAATCGGAAGATAGTCTCCCTCAGAAACTCATCGCACGCCTGCAGAAAGTGCAGTAAACCACAGAGGGCACGGAGGAACACAGAGTCTTGATTTTACCCTGTGCACCTCTGTGCCCTCTGTGGTTAAGTGCTCTACTTCGTTCTTCCGCCCTCAACCTTGAGTGTTTCGGTAGCCGCGGCTTGCGCTGCAGCCAAGCGCGCGGTAAGCACTCGGAAGGGTGAGCACGAGACGTAATTCAAACCCGTGCGATAGCAGAATTCCACGGACGACGGCTCGCCACCGTGTTCTCCGCAAATTCCAACCTTGAGCGTTGGCCGTGTTTTCCGCCCGCGCTCGGTGGCCATCTTCACCAGTTGTCCGACGCCATCCTGATCTAGCGCGGCGAACGGATCCTGCTTCAGGATGCCTTCGGCCAGATACGTCGGGAGCACCTTGTTGACGTCGTCCCGCGAGAAGCCAAACGTCGTCTGCGTCAGATCGTTCGTGCCGAACGAGAAGAACTCCGCCTCTTTGGCGATCTCGTCCGCCACCAGCGCAGCGCGCGGCAACTCGATCATCGTGCCGACCATGTAGTCGACCTTCGTTCCCTTCTCTTTGAATACTTCGTCGGCCACCCGCCGCACGATGGCCGCCTGGTTCGCCATTTCTTTCACTGTGGCAACCAGTGGAATCATGACTTCGGGAAGGACCTTCACGCCTTTCTTGCTCACCTCGACCGCAGCCTCAAAGATGGCTCTGGCCTGCATCTCGGTGATCTCGGGATATGTAATGCCGAGTCGGCATCCGCGATGTCCGAGCATGGGATTGAACTCGTGCAATTGTTCCACTCGAGCCAGCAGCGTGGGCAATAGTTTCTTCAGATCGCCGACGCCCTTCGCGCCGTAATCGGAATATCTCTCCACCAGCGCTCTCTTTTCCTTCGCGTCCGCATGCGGGAGCGTGGCGACCTCCACCATCAAGTCCTCGCGCCGCGGCAGGAACTCGTGTAGCGGTGGATCCAGCGTGCGGATCGTGACCGGCAAGCCGTCCATCGCCTTGAAGACGCCGGCAAAGTCGGCGCGCTGCATCGGCAGCAGTTTCTTCAGCGCGGTGCGCCGGTCTTTCTCGTTATCCGCGAGAATCATGGCACGCATGTGCGGAATCTTTTTCTCGCCAAAGAACATGTGCTCGGTGCGGCACAGCCCGATTCCCTCCGCTCCGAACGCCCGTGCCTGGACCGCGTCCCGAGGAATATCGGCGTTGGCGCGAACCTTCATCGTGCGATGCGGATCAGCCCACTGCATGAACGTCTGCAGCTCGGGATCATCGGGAGAAGGTTCCAACGTACTCAGTTTCCCTTTGATCACGCGGCCTGTGGTGCCGTCCAGCGAGATCCAGTCTCCTTCCTTGAAGGTTTGCCCTTTCACCCGCATCGCACGCGCTTTCTCGTTGACGTCGATGTCGCCCGCGCCCGCCACGCAGCACTTGCCCATGCCGCGGGTCACGACTGCGGCGTGACTGGTCATGCCGCCACGAGAGGTGAGAATGCCTTTCGCGACTTCCATACCATGAATGTCCTCCGGGGTGGTTTCCGCGCGCACCAGAATCACAGGATGCTTCGTCGTATCGTGTCCCGCCATCTTGACCGCTTCATCGGCGGTGAACACAATCCGTCCCACGGCCGCTCCGGGCGAAGCCGGCAATCCGGTCGCGAGGACTTCCACCTTCGTGCTCTTCTCATCGAGCCGCGGCACCAGGAAGTCATACAGCTGGTTCGGTTCAACGCGGAAGATCGCTTCTTCCTTGCTGATCAGTCCCTCTTCCACCATATGAATCGCAACCCGCACCGCGGCTAGTCCCGTCCGCTTGCCGTTGCGGGTCTGCAACATGTAGAGCTTTCCATCCTGGATGGTGAACTCGAAATCCTGCATGTCCTTGTAGTGTTTCTCCAGCCGCGTGGTGATTTCGCGAAGCTGGTTGTAAACATCCGGCATGATCTTCTGCAGTTCGAGAATTGGCACCGGGGTACGCACGCCCGAAACGACATCTTCACCCTGCGCGTTCATCAGAAATTCGCCGTAGAACTCTTTCGTACCGGTTGCCGGATTGCGCGTGAAACCCACGCCGGTACCGCTGGTGTCGCCGAGATTGCCATAGACCATCGCCTGGACGTTGACCGCGGTGCCGAGCATGTCGTCGATGTTGTTGATGCGGCGATAGTGCTTGGCGCGATCGTTCTGCCAAGAGCGGAAAACGGCGTCGCGCGCCATCACCAGTTGCTCGCGCGGATCCTGCGGGAAGTCGCGCTTGGCGTGCTTCTTGACGACTTTCTTGTACTCGACAATCACTTCCTGAAGCGCCTTGGCATCGAGATCGGTATCGAGATTGGTCTTCTTCTGCTTCTTCTTGGCGTCAAACACTTCATCGAATGCCGGCTTTTCGATGTCGAGCACGACGTTGCCGAACATCTGGATCAGGCGCCGGTACGAGTCGGCCGCAAACCGAGGATTGTTGCTGCGCTTCGCCAGCGCCTCCACGCTCTTGTCGTTCAGCCCGAGGTTGAGAATCGTGTCCATCATCCCCGGCATCGAGAACTTCGCACCCGAGCGGACGCTCACCAGCAACGGGTTCTCGCCCGTGCCCAACTTCTGTCCCTGCAGCGCTTCCAATTTTGCCAGTGCCTCGTCCATCTGGCGGTCAACTTCCTTTGTGGCGGCGCCAGTTCGCATGTACTCGCGGCAGGCCTCGGTCTGAATTGTGAAGCCGGGAGGCACTGGCAGCCCGGCATTGGTCATCTCGGCCAATCCGGCGCCCTTTCCGCCGAGCACGTCCTTCATCTTGCCGTTGCCGTCGGCCTTGCCGCCGCCGAAAAAGTAAACGTACTTGGTGGCGTTCTTCTTGGTTTCCTGCACTTCGGCTTCGGGGAGAGTAATCGTCGCCATGATTATGAGTCCTTTGTGTAGATTCAGATTTCGTTCAGTGTTGAGAAACTAAAACCTATAGTTGACTCCTGCGCAAATCACCTTCTCTGCGCTTCAAACTGCTCAGCCCAGGAGCGGCGTCGCGAAAATAGCCCACCGCTTCAGCGGTGGGTACAGCCGACAAATCAGCAACAAAGTCCCGGAGGAACGACACAGCCTCACGTCTTCCCTTCCGTCACGATCTCCGAAAAATCCGCGATCGTAGTGAACTCCTTCAGCAAAGTCCGCAGCAGCGCCAGTCGATTCGCGCGCACGCGCTTGTCCTCGACCATCACCATGACTTTGTCGAAGAACGCGTCCACGTGTTCTCTGGCAGTCGATAGCAGGAGCAGGGCATCGAAGTATTCTTTCTTGCTGCGATTCTCTTCGACTCTTTCGCCAGTCCGTTCCATGTACGCGTTTAGGTTCTTCTCTTCAGGAGCGGAATCGGCCATGTACTCAAAGGTCGCTGCCGGTGCGATTCTCTTTTCTTCGGCTTGCCTCAGTATATTCCGCATGCGCTTACAAGCCGCGCCAATCGCCTGAAACTCCGGCATGTGCAGAACCTGCTTCACCGCCTCAGCCCGCTCTACCGCATCGACTACGTCCTCTGCGTCCGCTCCGAGCACGGCCTTCACCACATCATATGCATAGCCACACACGTCCTTCAGGTAGAACTCCAACCGCTCCCGGAAGAACGTTGCGACCGATTCTGAAAACTTTTCGTCCTCCACAAACTTCTTCTCCGCCTCGGAGCGCTGATATCCAGAGCGCGCGTCCCGCATGAGTTCGCCCAACCTCAACGGCAACTTCTTCTCGGCGATGACCTTCACGATCGCGTTCGCCTGCCGCCGCAGCGCAAACGGATCCTTTGACCCACTTGGCACCAGGCCTAATGCAAACATTCCGGCAATCGTGTCCGCTTTATCGCCGATCGAAAGCACTGCGCCCTCGAGCGACCGCGGCACATCCTCGTCGGTGGACTCGGGCTTGTACTGATCGTAGATCGCGTCCGCGATGGCAAACCGTGTCGCTTCGGGCAAGCTCTCGTCCAGTTGCTGCGCCCGCGCATAGAGCCCGCCCACAATTCCCTGCAGCTCTGTGAATTCTTTCACCAGTTCGGTGGTCAAATCAGTCTTCGACAGGCACGCCGCCTTGTGAATGACTCCGGGGCGCACCGCAACTCCGCCTTGCTTTAGGATCTCGCTTAGCCAACTGCACAACCGTTGCACGCGCTGCGTCTTGTCAAAGTAACTGCCCAGATCTTTCTGGAAGGTCACGTGCTTCAGCGAATCCAACCGCTCCAGCAACGACTTTTTCTGATCAGTCTCCCAGAAAAACCGCGCATCGTTGAAGCGCGCCCGCAACACGCGCTCGTTTCCGTGGCGGATCAGTCCCTGCGGATCGCTGTCGGTATTCAGCACCGCCAGAAAATATGGCGCCAGTTTCCCGTTTGCATCTTCCACCGCAAAATATTTCTGGTGATCGCGCATCACCGTCACCAGCACCTCTTCGGGCAACGCCAGGAACTGCGGGTCGAAACCGCCCAGAATGACCGACGGAAACTCCGTCAGATTCACGACGGTATCGAGCAGCGCCTTATCCTCGCGCCAGCGTGCGCCGGGAACCGTGCGCATGGCCGCGTCGAGCGCCTTGCGAATCTCATGCTCGCGTTCGGCGCGGCCCAAAACCTTGGCGGCCCGCAAGGAATCGACGTATGCCGAACCTGCCCGCGGTATGGTGACCGCGCCGTCCGTCAGAATCCGATGCCCGCGCGAACTGTTCCCGGCACGAATGCCGCCAAATTCCAGCGAAATCGTTTCCCCGTCCAGCATCGCGACCAGCCAGCGCACGGGACGCACGAAGCGCTCGTTCGGCTTCCGCCAGTACATATTCTTGGGCCAGTAAATGGTGGAGAGTTCTTTGGGCAGGCCCTCGGCGAGAATCTCAGCGGCGCTCCGGCCTTTTTTCGTGACCTTCGCCGCCAGGTACTCACCCTTGGGAGTAGTGACTTTTTCCAGTTGCGCCACGTCCACGCCAGCCTTCTTCGCGAAAGAGTGCGCCGCGGGCGTCGGCTGACCATCTCTATAAGCGACGTTCACCGAAGGTCCGTTGACTAGCTCGGTCACGTCGGCCTGGGAAGCGGCGATACCAGCCGCCATCACTGCCAGTCGCCGCGGTGTATCAAAATGCGTGACCTCACCGTAAGACAGCCGCTCGCGTCTCAGCAGCGTCCCGACGCGTTGGCGCAATTCCTCTGACGCTGCGTCGATCATCCGCGCCGGAATCTCTTCGCACCCGATCTCTAACAAGAAGTCTGGCATGCCTTCAAACCATCCAGTGTTTCAAGAAGCCGTATTTTTCGAATGTGACCGAAATCACAAATCGCCTCTGCGAACCCGAAGCGGGACCTCTTCACGCTAGCCTACCGGCGATAACGCCTCCTTTTTCGCCTTCGGTTTCTTCTGGCTGGCAGGTTCAGGTTCGTCGGAGCTTTCCGCAGCAGGCTCGTTTTTCTGTTGATCCACCCAAGCCTTCGCGATACCCACGGCCAGCGCCCGCACGCGCGCAATCACGCCCACGCGCTCGGTCACTGAAATCGCCCCGCGCGCATCGAGAATGTTGAAAAGGTGCGAGCACTTCAGGCAAAGATCCAATGCTGGAATTACTGGAAATCTCCCTAACTCGCGAGCGCGCTGATCTGGGGAAGCCTTTAGCTGATCTAACGCTTTCTTGTTAGTGTCGAATCGTATCAGCAAGCTCTTGCACTCTTCCGCATACTGGTTGAAGTGGTCGGTAGCAAGACCGACATCAGCATCTTCAAAGTTGTACACGGAAAACTGCAATTCCTCGGCCAGCCGCACCTCGCCATACTTCACCACGCTGCCCGACTCCGGATCGCGCGCCCACACGATGTCGTAGATCGAATCGACATCCTGCAGAAAGGCCGCAATGCGTTCCAGCCCATACGTCAGCTCCACCGAAATCGGAAACAGATCGAGGCCGCCGCACTGCTGAAAATAAGTGAACTGCGTGATCTCCAGCCCGTCGAGCATGACCTGCCAGCCTACGCCCCACGCGCTCAGCGTCGGAGCTTCCCAGTTATCTTCTTCGAACTTGATGTCGTGATGGCGCAGGTCAATGCCAATCGCCTCCAGCGATTCCAGATACAACTCCTGCACGTTCTCCGGCGGAGGCTTCAGGATCACCTGCAACTGCATGTGCTTGAACAACCGGTTGGGATTTTCCCCATAGCGCCCGTCGGCCGGACGCCGCGATGGCTGCACATACGCGACCTTATAAGGCTTCGGCCCCAGCACGCGCAGAAACGTCTCCGGTGCCATGGTCCCCGCGCCGACTTCTACGTCATACGGCTGTTGCAGCACACATCCGCGCTCAGCCCAAAATGTCTGCAGCCGCAGGATGAGTTCCTGAAATGTGAGCGGATTGGAGGAGGATGAATTCATGAGTGAAGCTGCTAAGCTTCCAGCAAACCCCGGCGCATCTTCCAGAAGCTGGTGGCTAGGAGCTACAAGCTACCTTACAGTATCGTTGGTCCCCAGCAGGTTAATCTACGATTGTAATGGAAGCGGACGGCAGCCGTCAGCTGCTGCTCTCCGCTCTTCGCGCAAAGAAGGCAGCTTCGTCTATCCTACTGATGGCCTACGACCTGTGGACTCCTAGGGTGTTTCATCGCACTGTACTGTGGGCGAGTTTGGTTGTAATCACATTGCAGCCGATACGGATGCCGATCGGGCACCCCTACTGTTTAGGTTTTGGCCACATCGGTGCAGAGTCAGTCCAAGTCCTGGCACTAAGTTCGAGGCTGGCCCCCAATCGGTTCCGTAAGGAGAAAATCTACCGAATCTGGTGGAAAAATCTACGCTGCACCGCGCCTGCACAAGCCCACTTTGCCCATACAAACAAGGTTATTAAGTCTTTCACTAACAATAAAATACAAGATCAAATGCAGGAAGGGCATGAAAAATGCTCCCAGAGCAACGAAGTCCGTCTCTGGACTGTGTGTCTCTGATCTCCCTTGTCCGAGGTTCTGCCATGTTTAGACGTACAGTAATGTATGCCATTGCCCCTGTCTTGTTGGTTGGTGTTGCTTTCTTCCTCTCCAGTTGTAGCAGCGGTTCACACTCCATGAGTTCCACCTCAACCCCCAAGATCAATCTTGGCGTCAGCGATCCCGCCACGTGCTCGGGGCCGCAGGGCCCCTTCAGTCACATTTTTGTCACAATCACCGACGTTCAGATCAATGCCAGCGGCAGCGCCGGAGATAACGATCCCGGCTGGATCGATCTCACGCCAAATCTCCAGCAGAGTCCACAGCAGGTGGATCTGCTCGGACAGGCCAACAACCAGTGTTTCCTGGCGATGCTGGGCTCGGGAATCGAGCTTCAACCCGGCAGCTACCAGCAGATTCGCATCGTCCTGGCGAATAACACAACGGCAGTCAAGGCCAACCTGTGCGGGAGCACGGCAAACTGCGTCACGCTGAGCAGCGATTCCTCCAGTACGCCGCAGCCGCTGCTGCTTTCCAGCCAGTCGAAGACCGGACTGAAGATTCCATCCGGTCAAATTGCAGGTGGACAGTTCGTCATCGCGGCGGGGGAGACCAAGGATTTGGATATTGACTTCGACGCCTGTGCCTCCATCGTGGCCCAAGGCAACGGCCAGTTCCGGCTCAAGCCCGTGCTGCACGCCGGCGAGGTCAGCCTGACTTCATCGTCGATTAACGGAAAAATTGTAGATAGCGTGAGCGGACAGCCCATCGCCGGCGGCAACACAGTTGTGGCTCTGGAACAGAAAGGTAATTCCGGCACCGACCGCGTGATCATGGAGACGGTGACGGACGCGAGTGGAGCGTTTGTTTTCTGCCCGGTCGCCGCCGGCACCTATGACATTGTTGCCGTGGCCGTCAGCGGAACGCAAGTGGCCTACGGAGCCACAGTGATCACCGGCGTACAACCAGGCAATGCGTTGGGAACGGTGCCGCTCGTCGCGCAAGCAGGAGCCGACAAGTCTGCTGCGTCGATCACCGGACAGATCACCACCAGCACTGGCAGTGCGGGAACGACCGCCGACATTTCGCTCTCTGTGCTGCAGCCAATTTCGGTGAACAACACGACTGTCCTGGTTACGATTCCTCTGGCCGCACAGTCAGCGGCCACAGCCAGTTTGACGACGGCAGCCGATGCGACTTGTCCCGCGAAAACGGACTGCGCCAGCTACACTCTCGCGGTAGCGGCGGCTAATCCGAGCGTCGGAACATTCAGTACGAGCGGAACCCAGCAGCCTGCATCTCCGGCCGCCGGACCCGTGGGCTACGCGGTGGACGCACTGGCTTTCGTGCCGGGCGGCGGCGCGCCGGACTGCACTCCATCCGAAATGCAGACGAGTTCCACCGCGAGCAACATGAACTTAACGGTAGTACCTGGCACCAGTGTGACCGCAGCGACTTTAGCGTTCACAGGTTGTCAGTAGATTCAGACGATGGTTGACATGTGAAGCAGCCGAAGGATGCCCCGTCCTTGTTTCTCCGCTCTTTAGAGAAACAGGGCGGGGATTCTAATCGACGCTAGAACCCGCCCTTTTCCAGCATTCCGGCCGTGACCAGCTTCTTCTCAATGTGCCGCTGCAGAATCTGAATCAGGAATTTCCGCAGGTCGGCTCCCTGCGACTTCGGCCAGGGCATCCCCACAAAACTCTCCACCGGAGCACGAAACATTTGCGCCGCCAATGTCCGCGATTCGTTGGAAATCTCCGACGACGCCAGCCTTTTGTCGTCGGGACACATCAGACCATCTGCTAGCGCGTGAAAATAAGCCCGGCTGCCGTTCAGACCGCGCCCGCAGACGGTGCACTCCGTCAATTCCGGCAGGAAGCCGACCAGACGCGTCAGCCACAATTCGAAATACGTGACCGGCATCCACACCTCCGGGCCCGTCAAGACGTGCAGCACCGAAAGCGTCAGTCGGAAGATGGCGTCGTTGGCCTCGTGGTCGGGCAGCAGTTCGTCGAGCAATTCGGCGATGTGGCCCAGGGCCACCGCCCGCGCATAACTGACCTCCGAGGCCATTGGAGACTCCAGCACCTCGCAGGCATCCAGCCGCGCCAACTCCTGCCTTTCGCGGACATCGTAGAACGCCCGGACGTAGGTCAGTGGCTCAAGAGCCCCGCCGAAGCGCCGCTTGGACTTCTTGGCCGACCGCGCCACACCACGGACTTTGCCCTCCGCGCGGGTGAACAGCGTGACCAGCAGATCGGCCTCGCGCAGCGGATAGCTGCGCAGCACGATCGCTTCCGACTCTCTCAGGGCCATGGGAATTCGACGATGACGGCTCGATTCTAGTGGAAGCACCTCTCGGCAGTCAGCTTTGAGCGTTAAAGCGGCGTGGCGTCCTGCACTCGAATCCGTCTTCCGATATACTTTCAGAACCGTGAAAAGAATAATTCCCGTTCTTCTCGTGATCTTCGCCGTCGTGACCCTCGGCCTCGCCGAGGAAACTTCCTTCAGCCGCGTCGCAGTGCCCGACTCGAAAGGGAAACAAACCAAGGCCGTCCTGACTTTTAGCGACGAGCACAAGGCAGTCGAAGTGCGACCCGTCAAGGGTCCCAGCGTGAGCATTCCTTACGCTGAGATCGATAAGTTCTCTTATGAGTACACCCAGAAGCACCGCGTCAACGAAGAGTCAATCTTTACGGCACCCATCGGTGGCGCGATTATCATGTTGACCAAGGCCAAGAGCCACTGGCTCCAGATCGACTACCACGTGGGCAACTTGCCCAAGTCGTTCGTCCTGCGAATGGACAAGCATGAATACATCCGCATTCTCGATGCGGTGAAGGCCCATACCGGTAAAGACGCGGAGGTCCTGGGTAACGCGGACAAGCGATAGAAGCGCAATCCAGGAAGATTCCAAGCCACTCTCAAACACAAAAAGGCGCGCGCTCATGCGAGAACGCGCGCCCTGATCCCATCAAAGCCAAAAGCTAACAGCCAAAAGCCGTACTACCGCCCGTAATACTTGGCGTTGCGTTCGGTGAAGGCGTTCCACTTCTCCGGCAGATCGTCGAGTGCGAAGATGGCCGAAACCGGGCATACCGGAACGCAGGCGCCGCAGTCAATGCACTCCACCGGATCGATATACAGCAACTCCTCTGTCGCGTAGGCGGGCTCATCTTTCTTGGGATGAATGCAGTCCACCGGACACGCATCCACGCATGCGGTGTCCTTGGTGCCGATGCACGGCTCAGCAATCACGTATGCCATAAGGGTGTCAGTCTCCTGAGAGTCTCTGCTTTATTTTACTACCGCGGCGTTTTAGTGACCGGACATTCTAACAAGAATGCAGGCGGTGGGTACAGGGCCGCAGTCCGCGTCCGCAACTGGCCGCGTTCCCCTTTTCAGGTCCGAAGCCGGGATGGTTTCATTACGGAAGTAATTTGGAATGCATACTTCAGAGTGAGTTAATGATCGCAGACGTGCGACCAACGGTGAAGGGCGCAGTTCACATGACCAAGCTCAACGTTTTGGTTTCTTTGATTACAGAGGACAACGACTATCAACTCGAACAGGCCGCCTCGGCCCAAGCGACCGCGCTCAAACTTGGGGCCAGCCTTCAGATCATCTACTCCGGCAATGACGCCGTGCAGCAGACGCAGCAACTACTGGGTTTCATCCAAAATCCATCCAAGCGTCCCGATGCCATACTGGCCGAACCCGTAGGCACGGGAATGCCCCAGATTGCAAAGGCGGCGGTTGCCGCCGGCATCGCATGGGCAATCATCAACACTGATGTTGACTACATTCCGCAGTTACGGCAACACGCGTTGGTCCCGGTTTTCGCAGTTCTGTCGGACCACGAGGCAATCGGAAAGCTCCAGGGCCAGCAGATCGCCAGCTTCCTAGGCGAACAGGGATGCGTTCTATATATCGAAGGTCCCTCTGTCCGAGATGTGGCCAAAGTCCGCACCAGGGGCATGCTTGCGACCAAACCGCCGGGCGTTGCCGTAAAAACCCTGAAGGGCGACTGGACGCAGAACAGCGGCTATCACGCCATCAAGTCGTGGCTATCGCTAAGTACGTCGCGGCAACTGCATGTGAGCATGATCGCCTGCCAGAACGATGACATGGCCATTGGAGCGCGCCGCGCCTTTGAAGAACTGGGGGATATACCCGAGCGTGATGCCTGGCTTCGGCTTCCTATCACCGGATGCGACGGTGTTCCCCGTTCCGGCCAGGAATGGGTTCGCCAAGGGCGTCTTGCGGCGACGGTCGTTTCACCGCCTCTCCTCGGGGACGCCTTGCACTTGCTGGCCTCAGCTCTGAAGGCTGGTTCACAACCACCGGAACGTACGTTGGTGGCTCCGAGTTCTTTCCCATCTCTGAAAGAACTACAGAAAGCACGGGCCCAAGCGGCACAAATGCCGTAGGAATTGCGTCGGCAGGCCCGGGCTGGAAGACCTTGGAGCAGGGATCGTGGACTGGAGTTCAAAGAAAAAGCGGCTGGCAGCAACTTGCTGCCAGCCGCTCACGCTTTCAGCGAACTCTTGGATTACCGGTGTCCGCCACCGTGGAAGCCTCCGCCTCCGCCGTGGAATCCGCCACCACCACCGTGGAACCCGCCACCACCACCGTGGAACCCACCCCCGCCACCACCGTGGAAGTTGCCTCCACCATGGTATCCGCCGCCATGGAATCCACCGCCCGCGTAGCCGTGTGTGTACCCTCCTCGGCCGTAGCTACCGGCATAGCCGCGTCCGTAACCACCCCGCGCATACCCTCCGGCGTAACCGCGTCCGTAGCCGCCGCGACCCCAATTCGCGCCGTGGCCCCAATTCCCACCACGACCCCAATACCCACCGTGGCCCCAATCCCCACCGCGACCCCAGTATCCGTCACCTCCCCAACCCCAGTGATACCACGGACCGGCGCCGACAAATACTCCGCCGTCAAACCACTGCGGACCGTAGTAGCCGTATGGCGCGCAGGCATACGGATAATATGAGTAGTATCCGTATGGACACACCGGCGGCCCGTCATCGTCGTATCCCGGGTCGACTCCGATTCCAATTCCCACACCCACTTGCGCCTGCGAATAAGCTAGCGGTACCATCAGGACAGCCAGCAATGCAACATATCTCAGGTAACGCATATGGACCCCCCTGGCTCCAGTCCGTCCGAAACTCTGATCGGATTCCGGAAGCCTTCTAGAGGCTGTGGTCTTTGTGGCTGCCTTTTGACCATCCGCCACTGACCACTGGTCTCTGCTTATTTGAACGCGGGAACCGGAGAAAAGTTGCTAATAGAGGAGTGGCTTATTTCAGCCATCCCGGTTGAATTCAACCACTTACGAGGATTGGCCAAGCGTTCCCAGGATGGGGGCCCGAAGAGACCTTTTCACGTTTCGCGGTCGCTTGCCAGCCAGCGCGCTAAGAAAGCGCCCGGTTGCGTGCGCCGTTCCCTCTACTGCAAATACGGCATGTACAGCGGGGCACGAAGGGTTAGAATGTTGCTTATCAGGGGGATCTATGGCGACTACGCCGGTTGAGCAGTCCGGACATTCGGTATCTCGAGACAAGGAACTTATCGGCTTTGACGAAGCTATGGAGAGACTATCTCGCGAAGAGCGCTTCCGGGCAACGGTCTATGCAATGAATACCCTCTTGGTGCAGAAAGGCATCTACTCGCCAGAGGAATTCGAGTTCCAATTCCGTCAGTTTGCGCAGAAGAACCTGCGCTAGCGCTCGCGTTTGGGCGTTTTCCCTTGGACGTCCTTCCACTTGGGCATGTGGCATTTCGGTGAGTAGCAACGCTCGTGAGCCCCAATCTCGCAGTTGACGCACTCGCACTCACACCACAACTGATCCTTCCGAGGATCCGGTTTCTTGCCTGATTTTATCATCGCTCTCCGCCTGACCATCCTACGCTATCGAAACCGCCGCGCAACTTTTCTACTGAGGAAGAGCGCACCCATGGCGCTTCCTTCCCTACAGACCAGTCGCGCTTATTTTCGTTGACGCACGCTAGCTAACGCGAGTACTGTTTAACACACACATCATGTCATCAATGCGTGTGTTATATAGACGAGACATTCTGTATGTGGACAATTGGAGGGAGAACGTTTTGGTCTGGCTGAATGGAGAACTACCCCAACGTTATTACTCCAAAGAGGCGTGCCGCAGAATTGAGCGCCTCATTGCGTCCCTGAAGACGATCATTCGGTTTAAGCGCCAGTTCAAAACGATGCTCCGAAGCCGCGCGATAGAAGCATCTAGCGGATCACCTCGGTCGACCATGCCGAGCGAGGTATCTCAATCCATTCGCGTGGTAGGAAGGATCATTGATAGGTACCCGTCTTGGCCTGTGCTGGGGTGGGATCCCCCGGAGTACAACCTAAGATTTGGCAGCGATTTCAGAGGAATTGGGCGAGTCCAAGAGGAGGAAGCGGAGGCTGCGCTTGCTGCCATGAATCTCGCAGAAGTGAATGAGTTAATCCGGCTGCGTCAGTGCCTTTGCAAAAAGTGGTTCTTCGCCTGTAGAACAAATCAAAGGTCCTGCTCCGCGAACTGCAGACACAAGCTCTATGAGCAAACGGAGAGGTTCAAGACAAAACGACGCAAATACATGAAACAATATTATCGATTGCAAAGTTCAGGCAAGGTGAAATAGCACTACGCCCCGACTGAATCCCTCTTCTCGCCGGGTCGTACTCCACAATGTACCCCGCGACTGCGCTGGCGGCAACCGTCAATGGCGAAGCCAAGTACATCTGTCCGGGCCCGCTGCGGCCGGGGAAATTGCGGTTCTGGGCGCTGATCACGACCTGATCGGGACGCGTGGAAACTCCCGGCCCGGCGTTGATGCAGGCTCCGCAGCTCGGTTCGATCACCTGTGCCCCGGACTTCTGAAACACTTCCAGATATCCCTTACGCAGGCAATAATCGCGCGTCTCCTGCGATCCGAACTGAATATAGAACTTCACCGAGTCGGCTACGCGCTTTCCCTGCTTGAGTGCGTCGGCTAGCACGGCTGCATACATGTCCATATCTTCGTTCTTGCCCGCGGTGCAGGTGCCGCCGTAGGCGATTTCAACCGGCACGGGCGTGTTCAATTCACGAATATACTTGCCATTTCCAGGATCGCCCGGCGTGGCGACCATCGGCGTGATCTCGGCCGCGTCCAGTTCAATCACATGGGCGTACTGCGCTCCGGGATCGCTGTACAGCCCTTCGATCATCACCTCGGCTTTCTTGCGATCCATACCGCGCCTCTCGACCAGAAAATCCACAGCCTTCTTGTCGGGTGCGACAATGCCGGTGAATCCGCCGATCTCAGCCGCCATGTTGGTCATGGTCGCGCGCTCGTCCACGCTCAGCGCTTCAATCGCCTCGCCCGCGTACTCCATGACCTTCGCCAGCGCCTTGCCGCTCCGCACGTAATCCAGGCTCAAAATCTTCAGGATGAAATCTTTCGCGGTCACGTTGGGATGCTTCTTGCTGCGAATCACGATTCTCACCGACTCGGGCACCTTCACGCGCACATCCTTCGTAATCCACGAATTGAACACATCGGTGGTGCCGATTCCGAAGGCCACGCAGCCGATTGCGCCCACGTGCGGCGTGTGCGAGTCGGAGCCAATATTCAACTGCCCCGGCAGCGCGTAGCTTTCGAGCACGATCGAGTGGCAGATGCCCTCCGATCCCTTGCGGTCGGTCAATTCACCATGCAGGCGAATGCCCTGCTTCTGTGCGAAATCCTGCTGCTTGAGCTTGAGTTGAGTCGCGAGATCGAGCAAGCCGAGCTTCTTCTTTTCTTCGGAAATCACTTCGTCGAGAAACGTCAGGTGATCGCGGAAGAACAGGATGCTCGAAGGATCGTTGACCTTCGCGTCCTTGCCCACATAGCGCTCGAAGAAAATCGCCGCCATGGGCGTCACGTACTCGTGGCTGAATCGCAAATCAGCGCGCGCGAAACCGGTATCGCCCGGCTTAACGGAAGGCACGCCGACTTCACCCTTCTCGTCGATCATGTGCCGCGCAAAGATCTTCTCAGCCAGCGTCATCGCCCGTGTGGAAGGTGCATGTGTGGCGCGGGCGCCCTCGCCCGCGTTCTTGATCGGCGGCAGGAACACTTTGCCCTGCATCCGCGCCACGTTGAACGGAAACAGCCCGCCATACTCGATCACCTGCCGCGTAATTTCATCCTCGCCGGCCGTGAATTCGCTCAACGCAATCTCTTCCCCGCCGCGAATACGATCAATCAGCGAAAAGTTAGTCGAACTCAGAAGCCCCAGGTTCTGGCAATTCTGCTTGTAGATACGTTCGATATTCTCGGCAATCACTACGCGAATGCCGGCGCACATCTCGGCGTACGGAGACTGCTCGCGGCTCGATCCCTTTCCGCGCCGCTTGCCGCTCACCGCACACACGAATCCGCCGCGCTTTACATCGCCCCGGCCGATGGGAAGCACGCTGCCGCATTTCAATCCGAGATAAGGAATCTCGCCCAGCGTCTCGTCAAAATAGAAACAATAGTGTGCGGGGGTAATCTCGTCGGTTGAAATGTCGTCGCGCAGTTTGGGATTGTTGGCTGGATTCTTCGTGTCCCAAGGCAGATCTTCGCCCGCCAACTGCCGCCGAATTAGTTCCGGATCTTCGGTAAGAAAAAGAATGCGTCCCTGCAGCCGAACTCTGTCCGGCCGCTTTTCAATTTTGCGTTCCAAGAGTGTGTTGATCACGGTGAACCTGAAATGTTCCAGAATTGGCCATCGCCCGGAGCGGAGCCGGCTGGCTTCCCACAGATTTATTGTAACAAGGCAATAGCCGCCAGGAGCAAGACCCGTGCCCTGATGTCGAGCGGCCCTAGTGGTGAGCGTGTGCGGTCTTGTCGAACTTCTCCCCCGCCGGGATGGCTATCGCCAGGCGGTTTTCCTTGGGCGCCAGAGGACACGTGGCATACGGCGTCACCGCGCACGGAGGGTTGTAGGCGCGATTGAAATCGAGGACGACGTGTCCATCGGCGATCGGCCCAGTGTCAAGGAAACGTCCCCCGGGATAAGTATCGTTCTTCGCGGTCAGATCGTTGAAGACGAAAAACAGCCCATTCTTGGCATCGCCACCCAAGGCAGTCAGCTTCAACTCTTCGCCCTTGACTTTGAACACGACGACTCCCGGGACCGGCTGAGCCGTGACGTCCCCTAACACATTGGGAATTTCAACTCTCTTCTTGCCGTCAGCGGGAACCCATGTCGCCGCAACGCGATAATTCATGTCGAGAGGAAAAAAGACCATCCCTTTGAAATTGCGCGCGGCCACACTTTCTGTGTCAAGCAAGCGAATTCCCACTCGTTCGCCACGCACAATCACGTGAAAGCGCAAGGTCCCCATCTCAACGCGCGTGACCTGCCCAGAGGTGTCCGGATCGAGCTTGGCGGTGGTCACCGGCTTGCCGGCAATCGTGGCCTTCGCATCGGGCAGAAGTTTGAGCGTAACCTCTTTCCCGTTTAGATCGAATTCGCCCGCGTGCGCCGGAACCTTTGGGAACACGATCTGGCTCGCCGGATCGCTGCCGAAAGTGTTCGCCCCCGGCCTGAGCCAGAACAACCCGGCGAGCGATAACCAGTTCTCCTTCAGATCGGCGGTCTGCTCGGCCTTCCATTTCTCGAAGGACTGCACATAAGCCGCGTCCGGTGCCTGGGTCGAGGTCGCGTAGAGGACGACCAAAGCAGACGTTAGCAGCGCGAATACGAACAGCGACTTAGTGCTCCGATTCATCTTCTCGTTTGTCCTCGGCGTCCTCTGCGGTTAGATTACCGCTTGTATTCGCTGGGCTCAGGCAGAGAAGCCAGCCCTCGCCCTGCAAAGATTTCCTGGAATTCGTGCACCAGGGCGTCGTGCACCAGGCCGTTGGACGCCAGCGTCTCGCGGCTGTCGATCTCAAACGGAGAGCCGTCGAAGCGGCTGACCCTGCCCCCCGCTTCTTCCACGATGAGCACGCCCGCAGCCGTGTCCCACGGATTAAGATTGAACTCCCAGAAGCCGTCGAAGCGCCCGCTGGCCACATTGCACAAATCGAGAGCCGCCGATCCCGCGCGCCTTACTCCGTGCGTACGCAGCGTGATCTGGTGGTAGAAGTAAATATTCGGATTCTTGTGCCGCTTGTGGCTGGGAAAGCCTGTTGCGACCAGGCATTCCTTCAACTGCGTGGCCTTGGACACGTGTATCGGTTTGCCGTTGAGGTGCGCGCCTCTCCCTTGCTCTGCGGTGAACAGTTCGTCCCGCGTGGGATCGTAAACAACGCCAGCGATCCGTCGCGCCTTCTCCGGTCCCCGGTGTTCCAGCGCCATCGACACGCCGAACACCGGATATCCATGTGCAAAATTGGTTGTGCCATCGAGCGGATCGACGTACCAGCGATAGTCGCCGCCCTGATCGTTCAGTCCCTCCTCTTCGCCCAGCACGTCATGCGACGGAAACTGTTTGCCGATACGCTCGCGAATCAGCGTCTCGGCGGCACGATCCGCCGCGGTTACCAGATCGGCGTCGCCCTTGTACTCAATCTTCAGTCCCTGATGGAAATACTGCAACAGCAGAGCGCCCGCCTCGCGAGCGATGGCTGACATGGCAGGAAGAAAGCTATCTGGATTGCGTGCAGTGGATGACATTGGCAATCGGCTGCCGGCTCTCGGCGTCCGGCTTCCGGACGTTGAGTACCGAAGACTCGTTCAAGGATGAGTCAACTTGAAAGCTGTGGTCTTACCTGCGGATTCCGGAAGCCGAAAACCGGACGCCGACTCACTTCCGTTTCCCGCCATCTTCCGCGATGTACATAATCTCATGCTTGAAAATGAACAGATTGGGCGCGCCCTCACGCGTCAACCGCACCATGTTCTTATCGTAGTACTCAATCCATCCGTGCACGATCTGGCCGTCCATGAGCTTAACCGACACGGGCTTCTGCTTCTCCCCCAGCGCCTTGAGGAAAGCAGCCTCTTCGAACGTATCTTCCGGAGGAGGCGTGCGGCTGCGCTTGGCTGCATTGGGATTCCCTTGCGGAGCGCGAAACGACATGCAGGCATTGTACACAAAGCGCTGTGGCCGAGGAGCCCACGCAGGTGAGACGCACCTCGCAACGAGAGTACAATGCCTGAAAAGTTCGCTCGCCGGCAGGAGGTACTCCGTGAAGAAATCTGCTTTGCTCTCACTCCCATTGCTCGGGCTGCTGGTCACGGTGGCGGCTCCGCAAACCATTGGACATCATTTTCCAACCCCCCCAGAGCCTCTCGATAACACTACCACCCAAAAAGCGCCGGCCGCTGCCTCCAGGCACATCGATCTCGCGCGACTGCAGAAAGAAGCCGACGATTTGGCGCGCACGGCGCAAACCATTCCGTCCGACGTGGCTAACGTCCGCAAAGGCATGTTGCCCAAGGACGTGATTGAGAAGCTGAAGCAGATCGAAAAGTTATCGAAGCGCCTGCGGACCGAACTCAACCCGTAAGTGGCGCGATGTAACGAGAAAGAAGGGCACCCGGGCTTGTCACGAGCTCACTCTTTGAAGGAGGTTCACCTTGAACCGGTCCTTTTCTTTATTCCTGTTCATGTGTGCCTTGGCCTCAAGTGCTCATGCACAATCGCACCCGATTCCACCGGGCGTGCGCCAGGCCGATCAGGCTGAAGCACAAAACCAGAGGAATATCCCGCCCCCCGTGACCGCGCGAGCGAAGATTGATCTTGCGAAGCTCCATCAGGAGGCCGACGAGCTGGCGAATATTGCCCAGACCATCCCTTCCGACGTCGCCAGCATCCAGAAAGGGATCTTCCCCAGGGACGTTATCCAAAAGCTCAAGCACATCGAAAAGGTCTCCAAACACCTGCGCAGCCAACTCGGTCGCTAGACGGTCGCAGGACAGCAAAGAAGACAGCAAAATAAAAAACACCAGCCCTTGTTGGCGCTGGTGTTGAACCCTGTCGATCAAATACAGCTAGAAGACAACCTTTAAGCTGAACTCAGTTTCGCGCGGCGACCCCAGCGTGTAGACGCCAGTGCCGACCCCGACCCGGTTGACCAGATGTCCGGCGTAGTTCGTGCCGTTGACGCTTCCAACGCCTCCGGTCAGCAGCCCCGACATCATGCTCGTTGGCAGATCGAAATTAGCGAAGTTGGGAAGATTGTAGAAGCCTACCGAAGGTTTGACGGTCACTCGCTCGAAGAAAGTATGGCTCCAAGCGATGGTTGCGTCGAGGGCCTTGAGCCAGCTGTAGTTGACTTGGTCGCCAGGCGCCGCTGTCAGTTGTGGAGCGACGCCACCCAAGGCGACCAGATCGGGGAGTTGCATCAAGTTGCTCTGGATCAGTACCTTACCAGCCGGAGTCGGTTGTCCCGCCACTGTGGTGTTGTACCTTGCGATCACGTTGTTGATATTGCTCGCATCGATGCCGCGATCGAAATTCCCAACCGTGGTTCCAGGGATCGGGTCTTGCGTGGTACCGTCACCGGTAAAGTCGGTGCGGAAGATTTCACCCGCACCGTTGGGTGTATTCGGCACGGTCAGAGTCGTCGAGAGGGGGCTGTAAAAATGGGACATGATTCCCACCTGAAAACCGCCTCGCAGATCCGCGTAGCCACCAAAAGATACTTGGTTCGTACGGTCCAGCGTGGAAGGTCCAAAATAGCGATTCACATTGTTATTGTCGAGCGCCGGAACGATGAAATCCTGGTCACCGCTGACTGCCGTCACCGTGGCATCGGGCCCTACGCCTCCTCCCGTATTGTCGAAACGGGACAAAGCGTACGAGAGCTGGAAATTCAAGGCCTTAGCGCCACGGAAGGGATTTTTTACATTTTCGATCAACTTCATCTGCAGCCCGTTATACACGGAACGCCCGACTGGCGACAGGAAACCAAGCGGGGGCGCATTGGCGTTCTTGCCCGGGAAAGCGCAGGAATAGCCGAGCGCAGCCAGGCAACTAGCCCCGCCCATATCTCTGGACGAACCCAGCCCGTGACCAGCATAATCGCCCATCGTGGCGGGCCGCGCCGGGTTGGCCGCCGTGTTCCAGGTGCCATTATCGGTTGTTCCGTTTGCTGGATCGAGCGGGCAGTTAGTCGAATACGATTGAACAATCGAGGGAGCGACGCAGTCGGCAAGCGTGGTCGCGATCGCTTGCTGGGCGCCAACCAAATTAAATGTGCTGACGTCGCCTGCGTGATTCTGGTCCACGCCCAGCAGATAGTGGGTCTGCACATTGCGTATGAAGTCTACGCTGAGCACCACGCCGGGACGAAGCTCGCGTTGAATGCCAATGTTCATCACGACCGAGCGCGGCGATCTGTAGTTGGGGTTAAACATGGAATTGCCCGGCGCAAAGAAGCAGTTGGTACCGCCGGTACAGTCGGTCAGGTACTGCCCCGCATAGTTCGGATTGGCCTCCTGCAGGTTGAGTGGCGAAGCTGCCTGATATTGTGCCTGCAGCGCCAGCAGGGCCGGCAGCGCATTTCCAATCAACGGGTATCCCGCCGCCGTGCCGCAAACCGCCGAAGTGGCCGTAATGGTGCCAGTCGCGGTTTGTATGGGGGACGGAGAACCCGCCGAAGAACAGGGAGTCGGGGTTTGCAGGAACGCGCCCGTAGATTGCCGGAATGGACCGTCAAAGAGCACATTGTTCCAGATGGCGTTCTCCCAGAACAAGCCTATGCCGCCTCGGATCGAGGTCTTGCCGTTTCTCTCCGGATCCCAGGCGAATCCAAGTTCTGGGGCGAAGTTCTTATTCGGCTGAGTTACTGGGTTGCCCAGCCCGGGAATTAGGCTATCGAGCTGAGGAATCGAGGCATACTGGCTGTCCGTGCGGCCTGTGTCGCGCTCATAGCGCAACCCGTAACTGAGGGTAAAGTTCGACTTGATTTTCCACGAATCGCCAAGGTAAAGCAGCAAGCGATTGTCAGGTCCTAACCCCCCTGCCGGGAAGCCGAGCGCCGCTTTAGTCGTGGAATACCCCAACCCGTTGCCCAAAACGTAGCCGCCGTCGGCAGGGTAGTTCAAGGGATTGGACGCCCCCCCCGGGAAAGGCCCGGTTGCGGCTTTGGTGATTTCGGCTGGAGAGACCGAGGAAACGATTTCCGGTCCATTCTTAAAAAACGACGCAAAGCCCCCACCTTGCAGGTGGTTAAACGTAACGCCGAAGCGGACGATGTGCGCACCCAAAACTCTGCTGCCGTCGTACTTGATTTCGTGGTCACTTTGCGGCGTGCTTTGGGGAGCCAAGAGATTCGGTCCGGCGACAAGGCCGGTAGCTCCCATAAAGATCTCCGCGCCGAGGTTGTTAAAGGGCAGAGCACTGTTGCCAGTTGTCGAATCTACAATCTGATTCTGGAATTTCAAGTACGAAAAACGGATGGAGTGGGTGAACGGGCCGGTATTAAAGTCCACGCCCAATACATGGTTGCGGGTTATGTCCTTGTTGTCGTAGACCGAGTAACCGTAACCGAAGGTGGCGCCTAGCAGGTTCTTAAAGTATGAGTAGCGATAAAACACCCGGGTGCTCTGCGTAAGTTGATAGTCGAGACGACCCAATAGATTGTCTTCGCGGAAGGGATCGCTGAAACTTCCCGAGTACGCCTGGAAAGGAGCGGAGATGGGCACGGGTGTCTGGGTATCCTGCTTGGTCCGTTCTCCGTCCCCGAAGAAGAACAACTTATTCTTGATGATCGCTCCACCCAAATCCGCACCGTATTGGCTCCGCTGGAATGGCGGAGAGGCTCCGCCCGGAAGCGCCGCGGCACCTACAGAACTGTCACGAAATTGCCCGAACGCTTCGCCATGGATCGCATTCGTTCCTGACTTGGTCGTCACGTTCACCGATCCCGAAGAGGTCAATTCGGTGGACATGTCCAAACTCGCTTGACCGATCTGGAATTCCTGGATGCCGCTGGCTGGGATGTCCGTGGTGGTCGTTCCGACGGTTTCATCCGAAACGTCCACGCCGTCAACTTCGATGCGGGCCGTGCGCCCGAACCGCCCGCCAAAGGAGATGGACGAATACCCTGCCTTGGTGGGGTCGAAGTTCTGTCCGTCTTGGATCTGGACACCAGGTTCGAGCTGCGCCAGGTCAAGGAAGTTGCGGCCATTCACCGGCAGGTTTTCGATCTGATTGGCTGTCAAAACCCCCTGAACGGTCGCCTGCTCGGTGTTCACCTGAACTTCGCTGGCTTGCACCTCGACAACCGTGCTCTCTTGGCCGACTTCGAGCCTCACGCTGCCATTGGCGGCATTACCCACTTGGACGGTCAAGGACAACTGCGCCGTCTTGAAACCTTTAGCTTCGACGCGAACACTGTAAGGCCCAGGAATAAGTGCGCTTGCTGAATACGACCCCGACCCGCTCGTGGTGACATGGATGGTCTGGGCCGTAGAGCCGGTAATCGTAACGTTGGCCCCGGCGACCACCGCGCCGCTGGCGTCGGTCACCGTTCCCACGATACTGCCGGTTGCGATCGTCGTCTGGGCGAACATCACAGACGACAGCGGAGCAAGGGCAAAGGTTGCCAGCAGGGTCGCTAAGAAACCAAGTCGCGCAGCAGACCTCTGCGAGAAATTGAAGTTCAACATCTTCCACCATCCTTTCGGAATGTTCACAGAACCTTTTGCTTGCCGTTTAGCGAGCGATTTGAAAATCATTGAAGCAGAAATCCATCGCTTTCCGGCGGAAAATTGGTATGTACGGGTACGTCACGAACCTGGGACGTCTAACAAAACTCAGCTTGGAGCTTCGGTAGCGCGAAACCCCTGATTATTTATGAGCAGAACCAAAGCAATTTTCCGGCCAGGCACAGATAATTCGCGACCAAGAACCTAGCCTTATTGATTTCAACCACTTGGAATGTCCCGCGTGCCGCGGGGCTCCCAGCGCTGCGGCTTGTTTATTCCAAATCTTGTATTACGCTTCTGGGAAAACGGAGGCGAAGGGCTTGATTTAAGTGTGTTTACATATAGTTACAAACAGTGAAGAACAGACTGTATCGCAAGCATTTAACTGTCGGTGTTATGTCCTGCAGCCACTTGGATGAGCTGTCCGTCAGAAATCAGACTTCACGGTATAGTAACCGGCACGGTGGCGGACGCCGTAGGCCATAGCATCGGGCACGCCCGTTACTTTGACCTCGATGCGGCGGAATTCCGAGAATGACGTGCGCTGCGACGGATAGTAAGCCAGCAGATATTGCGTTCGCAGCTCGTCACTGATTTTGTGGAACGCGTCGTCGAGCTGCGTCGTAGAGGTCGCGTAGTAGTACTTGCCCCCCGTATCGTCCGAGAGCTGGATCAGGGCATGTTCACCTCCGGTTTCGCGTCCAGCGCTGCTTTCGATGGGCACAATGATGATCGAGTAGACAATCGCTTCGGCTTCTTCCGCGGCGCGCACCGCTTGTTTGTAGTCAATCGCGCTGATCGTATCGCCGCCGTCCGTGATCAGGACGATGACTTTTCGTCCCTTGCGGTGGTCCAGGGCGCGCGAGGCGAGATAAATCGCGTCATAGAGCGCTGTAGCAGCGCCGACGCGAATATGGTCAATGCCGTCGTCGATGCTCTTGAGATCCGATGTATATCCACGAGTGGATTCGTTCACGACTTCACTAAAGCCGTACACGCAGAGTGCGTCGACCGGGCGCACGATGTCATGGGCAAAACGCTTGGCCGAAGCCTGTTCCAGAGGCAAGTCGTGACGCGTGCTCAGGCTTGTGTCGACGGCCAGGGCGATTGAAAGGGGCAGCGCGGATTCCTTGTCGAAGACCGCAATTTTCTGCTCGTGATCGTCTTCCTGGAGGACGAAATTCTCCTTCGTAAGCCCGCCGATGGGAGCGCCGTGCGCGTCGGTCACCGTCACGAATACGTTCACCAGGTTGACGTCAACCCGGACCGTGGTTGCCGGTTCGGACTGGTGTTGGGAGGGAGTCGGATTCTGCTGGACCGGCTTCTGCTGGCTCGAAGGCTGCTGCGCCCATAGGCCGCACAGGGGAAGAAGGAGACCGATCAGGAGCTGACTCGTGGCGGGTTTTCTCATCGAGTAATCGAATTATACCTTTGCCAAAGCGCTGGACTTTCACCAGGCAAAAGCGCTTAGCCGCAGGTCGCAAAGAACGCCGCAGAGATCGCGAAGCCGCTGATTTCCTTGCGGCCTTGCGACTCCTCCTGGCGAACTCTGCGGTTAAAGGTTCTCGCCTTCCTGGACGCGGAAAAACGCTCTAAGCCGCAAGACTGCGAAGCACTGGCCGATCAGTTAGATGCGACTCTCGCTGGGCCGCTGCCTGCTCTTCAGGAATTTGCACGCGGAATCTCCGCCGGGAAGGGTTCTCCATCGGCCCAGACCGCGCCGTCTTCGAAGTACTCCTTCTTCCAGATGGGTACAGTGCGCTTCAGTGTGTCGATGAGCCATCGGCAGGCCTCAAAGGCCGCGGCGCGATGCGCCGAAGCAACCGCGATCAGCACGCTGGTCTCGCCGATTTCGAGCCGACCCAGCCGGTGGACAATGGCAACATCGCGAATCTGGAACTGGTGCAGAGCCTGGTTGGCCAACAATTCCATCTGCTGCAGCGCCATCTCTTCGTAGGCTTCGTAATCGAGATAATGGGTCTTGCGGCCACGCGTCTGGTTGCGGACCACTCCCTCAAAAACCAGAGCAGCGCCGTCCTCTTCGCGCTTGAGCCGCGAAAGAGTTCGCTGCGTATTAATGGTCTCGCGAACGATCAAAGCGTATCGCCGGCGTCCCACCGCTTCGGGCGCGCCTCCGCTCACTGGCGGCAACAACGCAACCTCGTCATTCGTCCTCAATAGCGTATCGGCCCTGGCATATTGTTGATTCACCGTCAAGGCAAGCGAGTGCAACGATTCTTTCAGGCGTGGATTCTGCGCTTCGTAGCGCGCGAGCACGTCGCGGACCGACGCACCGTCCGGCAGGTCGATCAGATCCACCGATTTCCCCACCATTTCCTTCAAAATGCCGAAGAAGAGAACTCGCACTCGCATCAGGCATTCAGTTTACCCGAGTTGCCCGCCCCAGCTCGCCGTGGCACGCTTGAAAATCGTCGCAATATCGGCATAGGGGGGAGAGTCACCTCTCCTCCCCTGCCACACCACCGTACATGCGGGTCCGCATACGGCGGTTCGATAAGTTAGTCCCACCAATGAACTGGCAGGCTGAGCGTTCGCAGTTTGGGGACGCCGCGCGGGTTTCACTTCTCTGGTCAGCATCCTTTGCGGCTTCACCGCGCCGTGCCCACCAAAGGCCCGCCGAAGCGGGATGGCTAGTGCACTACCCTCATCGAGACCCCAAGCACTACTTGCCCTTCCTATCGTTCGGGCCTTCGTCGCCGTGGTGACTACTACGCCCTCTGCTGACTTCTGCTGTACGGTCAGAGCACCTTACGATGTCCTCAGTCACGCTTCCGTGACGCACAGCAGATCTCCCGAGATAAGCTCGACCGCTTTCGACACGCGACCGCCGGATTTACCACCAGTGCCCTTGATGGATATGGGCTTCGCTGTCACTTGCCAGCTCGCCCGGCACCGTAGGCCTCCTCATCCAGTTCTTGTTCATCGGCCCGTATCTTTGCTCCACGCTTCCTTCAGACCCCACCTCGCGGTGACGCCCTTGCGCTTCACTACCCTTCACCTCCATCAGGTTGGGACGGGACTTTCACCCGTAGCTGCCGAACATGCTCGGCGTACAAGAAAAAAGCCAGCCTCAGTCGAGGCTGGCCGTTAAGCTTGAGCTTTAACGCCTTCACGCCTGCGTCAATACCTTATCGTGAACCGCTTCCGGCTCTTTCACCGGCTGCGTCGGGTTGTAGTCCTGCTTGGTATCCTTAGGCGGCGTTGACAATATCTTCGCGGCGGGACCCTCCGCCACCTGAGGCAGCGACACCAGCAAAGCCTCGTCGATGGTCTTCACGTAGTGCACCGCCAGATTCTCCAGCTGTTCTGGCGAGAGATCCTCCCCGACGTTCATCTTGTTTTCCGCGGGCAGAATGACGTCGCGCACGCCGGCGCGCTTTGCGGCCAACACTTTCTCTTTAATCCCGCCGACAGGAAGGACGTTCCCACTCAACGTGATCTCCCCCGTCATGGCCAGCAGCGGCGTGATTCGGCGCTTGGACAATAGCGAAACGAGGGCCGTCGCCATGGTCACTCCGGCCGAAGGTCCATCTTTTGGAATCGCCCCGGCCGGCACATGGATGTGTATATCGTGGTTGGCGAAGAAATCCTCCGCAACCCCGAGCCGGTCCGCGTTGGACCGCACCCAAGTCAACGCCGCCTGCATGGATTCCTGCATGACCTGGCCAATCTGTCCGGTCATGGTAAATCCGCCCTTGCCCTTCATTGCGTTGGCTTCGACGAACAGCACGTCGCCGCCCGACGGAGTCCAGGCCAGACCCACAGCCACGCCGGGCCGCTCGGTCCGCTCGGCAATTTCTCCCTCGCTGCGAATCTTGATGCCACCAAGGAACTCCTGAATCACTTCCTTGCTGACAACAAGTTTGTCGGTCTTGCCCTCGGCCAACCGCCGCGCCTGTTTGCGGCAGATAGTGCCGATGGTACGTTCCAGGCTGCGCACGCCGGCTTCCCGCGTGTAGTGGCGGATGACGTAGCGCACTGCCTCCTCCGGAAAGTCGATCTGCTCGACGGTGATGCCGTTTTCCTCAATCTGCCGCGGAATCAGATATTGGAACGCGATGTGCACCTTTTCTTCTTCCGTGTAGCCCTGCAGTTCGATGATCTCCATGCGGTCGCGCAGAGGTTCGGCAACAGGATCTAGCATGTTGGCCGTTGTGATGAACAGCACCTTCGACAAATCGAATGTGACATCAAGGTAGTTATCCCGGAACGACGAGTTCTGCTCCGGATCGAGCGCTTCCAGCAGCGCCGAAGCTGGATCGCCGCGGAAATCGCGTCCCACCTTGTCGATTTCGTCGAGCATGAAAACGGGATCTTTCGTCTCCGCGCGGCGAATGCCCTGAATGATCTGGCCGGGGAGCGCTCCGATATATGTGCGGCGATGCCCGCGAATTTCTGCCTCATCGTGTACGCCACCCAGTGAAAGCCTTACGAACTTGCGACCTAAGGCGCGTGCGATCGATTTACCGAGCGAAGTCTTGCCCACGCCCGGAGGTCCGACAAAGCACAGAATTGGCCCCTTCATGTTCGGCTTCAGCCGGCGCACAGAGAGATAATCGAGAATGCGGTCTTTGACTTTCTCCAAATCATAGTGATCGGTGTCGAGAATTTCCTTTGCCTTCGGGATCTCTATCTCGACTCCGGAAGTCTTGGCCCACGGCAGCACGGCAAGCCATTCAATATAGTTGCGGGTCAGCGAATAGTCGGCTGCCATGGGCGACATCCGCGAAAGGCGTCCTAATTCCTTAAGTGCTTCTTTCTTGACCTCGTCGGGCATGCCCGCTTCTTCGATCTTCTTCTTCAAATCTTCGACATCGCGCTGCCCTTCGTCCTGCTCGCCCAGTTCTTTTTGAATGGCCTTCATCTGCTCGCGCAGATAGTACTCGCGCTGGGTCTGCTGCACGCGATCCTGCACTTCGCTTTGAATCTTGTTGCGCAGTTGCTGAACTTCGAGTTCCTTAGCGAGGTGCTGGTTGATTTTCTCCAGACGCACGTGGATGTCGAGAGTCTCGAGCGTGTCCTGCTTATCGGGCGTCGAAAGCGACGGCAGCGACGACGCAATGAAGTCCACCAGGCGGCCCGGTTCGTCGATGTTCATGGCGACTGTCGACAGTTCATCCGATAGCGTGGGGGAACCAGCGACGATCTGCTGAAACAGCGTCAGCACATTGCGCTGCAGCGCTTCGATCTCCGAGGTCGCAATCGGCGTGGTACCCTCGGGCAAAGCGGAATAGTACGCGGTCATGAACGGCGCCAACTGCGTGAACTCGCCCAGTCGCACCCGTTCCAGGCCTTCTGCAAACACGAACAAGCTCTGGTTGGGCATTTTCACTACCTTATGCACCACGGCGGAGGTCCCCACGGTATAAAGGTCGGTTGGTTGCGGGGAGTCGACACGCGCTTCGCGCTGCGCCACCACAATGATGGTCTTGTCTTCGCCGAGAGAATTAATCAGTTGAACGGAACTTTCCCGACCCACAGTCAGGGGCAAAACCGCGTGCGGGAACAATACAGTGTCCCGCACTGGGAGCACCGGAAGAGCCTTCTGGTCGTTTATTTCCTTATTCTTAGGAGTGCGCTCGACGGGCGGCTGCTGGCTCATTATGTCTCCTTGAGTGTAACTCGCTCAAGTTTAGATGTTACTCCTCCGGGAAAGGTTTCAGAAGCCCCGAAGGATTCACGCAACATCTTGAATTCTATTCCGTTACGGTCTGTGGAGAACGTGCCTAAGGTGCAGAGGCTAACGCGGAGGGGCGGTCGTTGCCAAGCGCTAAATTCGGACGAGGGAGCGAATGGCACACTTTCCAGCCCGCTTGGGCTCACCGATTTTCTTGGATCCGAGGGTTTGGGATCGGAGGTCCGGTAGTGTCTTAACACCTTGTTGCCAGTTTTGATTAAGACACTACCCCTGTTCTCACCTTAACGCCTAACGTCAAGAAAATGATCTAGCTGCTCCGAGTCGCTCTTCGGACGAGTGGGAGTGAGCGTAGCATCAAGACCTCAGCCGTCGCGTCATTCCTTGGCGCATAGCGAGCGGCATCCAAACGGACCACCTTTCGGGTCGACGATCAAGCTCTAGAAAACGTGCTTGGCCGAATCGCCACGGAAGACCAGCTCTTCCAGCACCCTCTCATTTCCTGCAGTTAACCGATAGACGGTCTGGTTCTTTTGTGCCTTCTGCGGCAGCGGAACAAGCGTGCATTTCACTTTGAACTCATCCTTGCTATGGGCACGCTGGAACACCATGACGTGCTCCTGCCCCTCCATTGTGTGACGAACGACATAGTCTCCGGCCGGTAACAGGACTGTTCCCACCCGCATCGGCTCAACGAACGTGACGTGGCTCACGTCGCGGATCCCCATATTGTTCGTTCCAGCCATGGCAATCGCGCCGAGCGTCAACACGCACATGAAAATACCCAGGACTTTCAAAGAGCGCATAAAATCTCCTTTAACATGATTCCGTGGTGCCGCAGGACAGCCACCCTGAGGTCACCTGAATCAGTTTACGAGCGTGCGATAAGAGCGAATGTGCGCAAGGTCACAAGGGGGTGTGATGATGAGCTGTTCGTTTCACTTTGGCGCGAGCCCTCAATCACACAGTTCAAGCGGCCGGATAAACCCCCAGCACTTTCACGAACTCGGCAACCTCACCCAGATGACGCAGCGCGTTGCGCGCCGGCTCGTCGTCCCCGCGCAGGAAGTCCACGTAGAAAACGTACTCCCACGGCCGCCCGCGCATGGGCCGGGACTCGATTTTGCTCAAGCTGATATCACGCAGGGCAAACACGCTGAGGGACTTGAAGAGCGCGCCCGGAACGTTCTTCACCTGGAAAACGATCGAAGTCTTGTTCGCGCCGCGTGGAATCAGGCGCCGATAGTCCGCGCTTCCCTTCTTTCGAGCCGCCCCACCCAGCTTGCGAATGAAAAAGAACCGGGTGAAGTTTCGCTTGTCATCTTCAATGCTGGACTCAACAATCCTTCCGGAGTATTCGCTCGCCGCCTGGCGTCCGGCGATTCCCGCGGCATCCTTCAACTGATTGGCAATCACGTGCTTCACGCTGCCCGCCGTGTCATAGAACGGGACCGCCTCGATTTTCGGATGCCGGCGAAAAAAGTCCCGGCACTGGTCAAGGGCCACAGGATGCGACAACACGCGTCGTAGCGATCCGAGCCTCACCCCAGGCATGGCGATCACGTTATGTACGATGCGCAGCAGATATTCCCCCTGAATGAAAACCGCACGCGTCAGCATCAGATCGGCATGCTCCGCCACCGTTCCGGCCAGCGTGTTCTCGATCGGGATGACCGCAGCTTCCACCGATCCATGCGCAACGCGATCGAAAACCTCCACCGACCGCGCGCAGGGCACGACGGTGCACTGCGGCAGCATCCGCTCCGCCGCTTCATGACTGAATGAGCCGAGTTCCCCCTGGATCGCAACCTTCATGTCATTCTTCCTGAATAGGGCAAGTTATCTGCAGAAGGCATGTCCGCGCAAATGCTCTTGTGTCGTCAGGTCAGGTCTTTTTTCATCACTAGAGCGTCCACACCGTTCGAATAATAGCGCGGCCAAGTCCTGATCACGTTGTAGCCATGCCGCTTGTAAAACGACAAAGCCGCGAGGTTGTCCACCGCGCTTTCCAGCCCCACGGCGCGGGATCCGGCGCCACGCAGGCGATCTTCCGCAGCCCGCAGCAGCAGCGATCCAACACCCGAGCGGCGCGCCGTCGTATCTACGTCAATGGTAATGATGTGTCCAGTCGGTCCGTCGTGCACCACGATGAACCCTGAGACTCTGTTTTCATCGTCCGTTGCAACCAGTGTGAACGATCCTCGCCGGCGTATGTAGGCCTTGAGTTCCTGCTTCGAATAGGAAATTCCCGGTGGGAAGCATTCCTGGTCCATGTGCCACAGCGTTTCAAAGTCTTCGGGCTGGAAGTCGCGGATGACGAAGGCCACGGCGACATTGTAGCGGGCGAAGCAGAGCAAGACTGCCAAACCGCTGGGAAGCGGTCTTAATCAATAGGGCTGGGTTTTCCACAGCCCGCCAAGAGCAATCTTGGAAAAAATATGCCTGAGGCCGATTGTCCCCTTGCCTCGGTCGCAACCTCGGACGTACCATCGGCATCAGAGGACTGGTGAAGACGTGGTGGGACGCCTTCTGGTCATCGACGTCGTCGTCGCGGTTGCGGTCTTAGGGGTGTGGTACTTCCTCTTTGCCGCTTACAACCGTCGCAAAGGAACCGAGGCCTTGCGCTGGGTACAGTCAGCGTGCGCCGGCAAAGGACGCATCCTCGACTGGCGCTGGCTAAATAGTCACCGCCTCCACGCCCGCCTGCAGTTTCCTTCCCGCAGCTTCGAAAACGCTCACGTCACCATGAAGTTCCGCCCGCGCGCTTTGCCCGTCCATTGGTTGCTCAGTTGCTGGCACAAACAGAAAGAGACGCTCACCTTCGAGGCCGACCTGGGCGGCTCGCCCAGCTTTCATCTTGAAGTCGTGCGCCATCGCTGGTGCGCCCACAGCCGCGGAGTGACTGCCCTCCGCCGCGACGAGCGCGAATGGGACCTCTACGAACCCGGCCCGATTGTCCTCACGACCCGCACTCACTGGAAGCAGGATTCGACCCCCGAACTCAATACTCTGATGACCGTGCGCCAACAGGACGTGCTGCAGGTTCGGTTCCGCCCTGAGTCTCCCCAATTCTCCGCCACGATCGCGCTGGACGCGCTCTACGATCCGCGCACCGCCGCAGGTTTTCTCACTACCTTGCGGGAGTTGGCCGCAGGCGCCTCCGCCCACCGCCAATAGCGATGCGGGCCCCATTTCTCGCGTTCTTTGCGAGGGGTGGGAAAGTTACTTCGACCAATCCATCGCGCAGATCAATGCCCACACACAGCGCCGATTATGAAGTAGACTGCCCACATGCCCAGCACTCGCCAAGGATCAATCCACCTCTTTCGTTTCTCCGGGGTTGATGTGTTTCTTCATTGGTCCTGGTTTGTGGTGGCAGCGTATGAAATCCAGATTCGAAAAGGCAGTTATTCCTCTGTCACCTGGAATGTGCTGGAGTATCTGGCGCTGTTCTTAATTGTGATGGTCCATGAGTTCGGGCACGCACTCGCTTGCCGGCAAGTAGGAGGAAGGGCGGACCAGATCGTGTTATGGCCTCTCGGCGGTGTCGCGTACGTGGACCCGCCACCCCGGCCCGGCGCTACGCTCTGGAGCATCGCGGCGGGACCGCTGGTCAACGTGGCGCTCATGCCGATCTTGTTTGTGGCTGTCATGCTGAGCCAATCGTCGGGAATGGCGGCAACTGCGCCCAACGTCTGCGCGCTGCTTCTCGCGGTCCGGCTCATTAACAAGTGGCTGCTGATTTTCAACATCCTGCCGATCTACCCCCTGGATGGTGGCCAGATCCTTCGGTCGCTGCTCTGGTTTGTGCTGGGCCGCGCTCGCAGCTTGATGGTGGCCACGATCCTCGGACTGATCGGCGTGGCCGGTTTCATCGGTCTCGCTCTATGGATACGTTCGGTCTGGTTAGGGGCGATCGCCGTCTTCATGTTAATGAATTGCTGGGGCGGGTTGAAGCACGCGCAAGCGCTCATACAGTTCGCAAAGCTCCCCCGCAGAGATGGATTCGCCTGTCCGAGTTGCAAGACAGCCCCGCCGGTTGGGGAGTTCTGGAGGTGCGGAAAATGCGGCCAGCAATTCGACATCTTCCAAACCCGGGCCGTTTGTCCTCGCTGCGCAACCCAGTTTCCCATGACAAAGTGTCTGGACTGCGGAGCAGTCCATCCCATGAATGACTGGATGGTCGCCTCACTCGTGCCTCAGAACGTGTAGTCGTTGCTAAGTTTTGAGGACTCTGGGCGTGATCCAGCTCACGGCGCAGGGAGAGCTTTCCGCTGCAGTGTGCGCTTGTCTCTCATCTTTCCCGAATAAATCTCTTTTATGCTTCTCATCAGCTTTTTCGATTGGCGGGTACCCGCCTCCCGCGCTATCCTTCCTGTTCCAAGTTAGCGTTGAAACCAGCCATTTCAACTCCCCTGTATCCGTGATGCGGTTTTGCCCAAATCATAAGTTTCTACGCGAAGGAGACTGAAGGACATCCATGCCCACCGAACTGCGCAATTTCCTGGCACTCCCATACGATGAACTGGAAGACCTCAACCTGAAGGCGAAGGAGCAGCGCAGGAACCGCACCTCACCTCACAAGATCCAGGAGGAGCGCCTCAAGTACCTCACCGACGAAAAGCGCATCAAGGCCGTAACCGTGCTCTTCAGCGATCTCGAAGGCCGGTTGCACATGCTCGACTACGACAAGAAGTTCCTGCTCAAGAGTTGGGACAATCTCACCTTCGACGGCTCGTCGATCCGCGGCTTTACTGCCCAGCGCGAAAGCGATCTCCGCCTGGGCATCGATTGGGCCGCCTTTTACTGGGCTCCGGCGGATGTCTTCGGTTCCGGCAAGGTGCTGGTTTTCGGCGAGGTCATCGACAAAGGCGGAACTTCCTATTCTGGCGACATTCGTGGCGTGCTCAAGAATTATGCCGACGATCTCAACAAGAAAAAAGGCTACACGCTCAACGCCGCAAACGAGATTGAAGGATTCCTTTTCAAAGGTTCTGACGCCGAGCGCCACTATCACGAAACCGGCAAGTTCGAATACGTCAACACCGGCGGATACTACCACTCCCTGCCCGGCGATCCACTGCGCACCTTCATCGACACCACTGCGGAAGTGCAGCGTGCGATGGGTTTCCAGAACGAGAAAGACCATCCGGAGGTTGCACCCTCGCAATTTGAAATCAACTATGGCTACGGCGAGGTCGTAGCCGCCGCCGACCAGATCCAGCTCTACAAACTGATCTGCCGCCAGGTTGCCACCAATATGGGACTCACCGCGTCCTTTCTGCCCAAGCCGGTCATCGGGGTGAACGGCAGTGGCATGCACACCAACGTTTCCATCAGCGAGGATGGCAAGAACCTGTTCTGGGACGCCAAGGGCGAAGAAAAGCTCAGCAAGATCGGATGGGCCTTCCTCGACCGCATCTTGACTCACGGCAACGACATCTGCCTGCTGCTCAACGCCAGCGTGAATGCCTATCGCCGCCTCGATCCCCACTTCGAAGCGCCGAACCAGATCAAGGCCTCGCCCGTGGATCGCGGCTCCATGATCCGCATTCCCATCGGCAACGAGAAAAGCATGCGCGTCGAAGTTCGCTCCGTCGCGCCGGACGCCAATCCGTATCTGGTCATGTACTCGATCTTCAAGACGGGTCTGGATGGAGAGACTGCCAAAATTAAGAACCTGCGCCAGGCCGAGCGCTACTTACCCGACAACATCTACGACGCCCTCGCGAACTTCCGCAAAGCCGAGTGGACCACCACGCTGCTCGGGGAAGACGTCAAGGGCCGATACGCAGACCTGAAGCAGGCCTCCGCCGACCGCTGCCCCCGCGCCCTCGGCACCTTCATCAAAGCGCAGGAAGTCCAGTTCCACCACGAGGTCTACAACCAGTTTTTGTGGAATTTGTTCTAGACTGCCGCTGAGTTCTGCCAACCGCCCCGGTCGAAAGCCGGGGCGTTTCTTTTTGACCTCACCGTTTCTGCAACGGGATACCTGTAGCGCCGGCATCTTGCCGGCTGTCGCGGGGGCGTCTCGCCCGCGCAGTCGGAAGCACGACAGGGTGCAGAGACTTGCCATACACCGGCGTGGATTGTCGAGCAATAAAGCGGGTAACCAAGATAGTGGCGGAATGAGGTTACGAGTGCTATGGGCCTGATTAACAACACCTGCGCCGCGCACGACGTATAATCCGTCTTTCATGGCCGACGCAACTCGAAACATAGTTGCCGAAAACATCTGCAAGCAGTGCGGCACCCGCGCTGACTCTGGACTCATCTTTTGTACGAAGTGCGGGGCAGCACTTCGACCGCCGACCCCCTTGATTCGATCCGGTATTCAAGATGTCGATCCTCCCGCCAAACCTATGAGCTCGACGAAGCGAGTTGTTTTGACCGTCGTCAAGGGGCTAGCGGGAATAGCTGCGGTGGTTTTTTGGCTTTGCCCGCTGAGCACCGGTACGCAAGTCCTCGTGTTTGTCGCTTCCATTGCTGTTTTCCTGATTTGTCACTCTGTGCTGACTAATTTGGATGAAACCTACGCTGCCAAACACAATAGCGGCGGTTACTGGCCGAAGCCGATTGATTGGGCCGCACCCCCAAGAATCACGGGTGACAGTGAGCGCCCCACAACTGCGGAAACTAAACCGTGATTGCGTTGACTCCCGACCCCGCGTATCCCTAAGATGACACCCTAGGGTCATCAAACATTCATCCAGCAAATCATTCTGAGATGGCGATGTCACCCCCAACCGAACGCCCTGCTTCCCTAAAAATCTGTTTCGCGCCATCGCTACCGACCTCCATTTCTGGATTCCGCTGGTCGTCCTCGCGGGCGGTCTCTTGCTCCTGGACAGGCTCCGTTGAAATCATCTCCAGCAAGCGTGCAGAGTGTAGCACCCACCGTGCCCAGTCCCGTGCACGTAACTCGCCTGCGCTCCCTGCAGGCGCTGGGCATCTTCTGCGGCTTCGCTGCCGGAGCCTGGCTGGGCGGTGCCGAGGCCCCCATCAAGCTCGTCAACCCAGACATTTCTCCCATCACCGTCTCTCTCATCATGGTGTTCGGCGTTTTTCTGGCCCGCTGGAGCGTCCCCGCATTCGTTCGCGGCACATCGCACGTCCGCAACGATGTGCGCCAAGCCCCGCACCTGGTCGTCTGGGCTGTGCTCGCCGGATGCATGTGGGCCGTCGCCAACACCCTGACCATTTACGCCATCCGCAACGTGGGCCTCAGCATCGCTTTTCCGTTGTGGAATACGAACAGCCTCCTCGGCATCTTCTGGGGCTTCCTGCTTTTCAACGAGCTGCACTACGCCGGATGGAAGCGTTGGCTCGGCGTTCTGGGCGGCGCCGCCTGCATGTTCACGGGAGCCACGCTGCTGGCGATTGCCTCTTCCCATCAGGCCGCTCCCGGTAAGGCCGCGCTCGGGATCGCAGCCGCCTTGGGCGCAGGAATTCTCTGGGGAACGATGTACATCCCCTACCGCAAAGCCTATCTCACCGGTATGAATCCCCTTTCCTTCATCACGTTTTTCACCGTCGGAGAACTCTCCACCATGACTGTGCTGGCGGTGGGCTATCGAGGTGCAACTCCGCTCTGGCACGAACTCGTAAGCGCACGCGCAGTTCTGTTCTGGCTAATGCTGGGTGGCTTCGTCTGGGTCCTTGGAGATTTATTCCAGCAATACGCCACCAAGTATGTCGGCATCAGCCGCGGCATTCCTCTCTCCAACACTAACCAACTCTGGGGACTTCTCTGGGGCATCCTGGTGTTTCACGAACTGCGGGGTGGAACCCAGACGGTCTACGCGCAAGTCGCAGGAGGATCGCTCTTGATGGCCTTGGGCGCAGTCGCGATTGCTTTGTCGTCAGCGACGGAGCGCGAACACTCGTCCTGGCAAGATGCCGCCCAGCGCGAAGGCCAGCGCTACGGCGTCGAAGGCGAATACGTCCGCGCCGGCATGGAAGGTAGAGAGATGGAGGGTAGAGGATTCGGCGGCGCTCCAAACACCAGAACATTGCTCGATTGGCTGCTGATTCTTGTCACCACCGGCCTATTCGCTGTTCTCGCCGTCATGGCGAGACTCCCCCACATGGGGATCGTTTGGGATTGGGCCATTGCGCTGACGATTGCGATGCTCGCTCTGCTGGCAACCTGCGGAATCGCACTCTGGCGCACCACCCGGTTCCGGTGAGCCGCACACCCGCGTCAAGCTTCAGCACCATGAAACTTCCCCACCGTCGCCGCAGAGCTCCGCTGGGTGTGCTAGATTCAGAGGTTTCATGGACCTCGCACCCACCATCTCCACCCAAGGGCTGACCCGCCGTTTCGGAGAACTCGTTGCCGTGGACGGAGTCGACTTGCGCGTCGCGCCCGGACAATTCTTCGGCTTCCTGGGCCCGAATGGCGCGGGAAAATCCACCACCATCAAGATGCTTACCGGGCTGCTCGCGCCCAGCTCCGGACGAATCGAAATTCTCGGCCTCGATCTCAACGCTCATCCCGTCGAAGTGAAGCGCCAAATTGGCGTTGTGCCCGAAGGCATGGCGCTGTTCGGACGCCTCACCGGCGCCGAGTTCCTCAGTTTCGCCGGACGAATGTACGGTCTCGACCGCACGACCGCAGCCAAGCGGGCCGCCGAGTTGCTCGATTTCATGCAACTCGCCGACCAGCCAAAAAAACTCGTCACCGACTATTCCCACGGCATGCAGAAGAAGCTGGCTCTCGCCGCCGCCGTGATTCATGGGCCCAAGGTTCTGTTCCTCGATGAGCCTTTCGAAGGCGTGGACGCCATCGCCGCAGGCACGCTGAAATCCATGCTCCAAGGCATGATTGCGCGCGGAGCCACAATCTTCCTCACGTCACACGTGCTCGAGATCGTCGAGCGCCTGTGCAGCCACGTCGCCATCATTCATCAGGGCCGACTGGTGGCTCAAGGTTCGCTCGAGGAATTGCGCGCGGGCGTCGAAGCCCAAACTCCCGCCGCATCAGGCGATGGCACTCCCGCCTCCGGCGAGAAGCTCACGCTGGAACAACTCTTCCTGCGCATCGTCGGCGGAACCCGCACCGAGCAGGAGCTTTCGTGGCTGGGATGAAAGTTAAAAGGCAGTCAGAATGACCTCCTCCATCCATCGCCGCAGCCAGCTAACCGCCATCGCCGAACTCCGCTGGCGCATGTTCGTCAACGGCCTGCGCAGCAAGCGCGGCAAGATGGAGCTGGTCTCGCGCATCATCGTGACCCTCGCCTTCGCCCTCGGTGGACTCGGCGGCTTCACTGCCGCCACCGGACTTTCCTGGTATTTTGTTTCGCAAGGCAAGGCCGAGTACCTGGCGATCCTGTTGTGGCCCATCTTTTTCTTCTGGCAAGTCTTTCCCGTGATGGCGACCGCCTTCACTAACAATCCTGACTCGGGCGAGTTGCTGCGTTTCCCCCTCACCTATCGTTCGTATTTTTTGATCCGTCTGGCCTACGGCTTCTTTGACCCGGCCAGCGCGCTCGGCAGTCTGGGCTTGTTTGGGATTCTGCTGGGCGTCAGCTTCGCGCGCCCGATGTTGTTTCCCTGGACGCTGCTGGTGCTGTTGACCTTCGCGCTCTTCAACCTCGTCCTGATGCAGACGGTCTTCGCATGGCTGGAGCGCTGGCTGGCGCAGCGTCGCACGCGCGAAATCATGGGAGTTCTTTTCATCCTCTTCATGCTCAGCTTTCAATTGATCGGCCCGATCATGGAGCGTGTCGAGAAGAAGCCGCACCCCGAGTTCAGCCGGGCGGCACAGATCGCGGCTCAGGTCCAGGCGGTACTGCCTCCCGGCCTCGCCGCCGATGCCATTGCCCAGACTTCCCGTGCACGATTCGTAACCGGCTTGACTTCCCTGCTTTTCCTCGCCGCGTTGACCACGGCCGTCGGACTTCTGCTCCACATCCGCCTGCGCGCGCAGTTTCACGGTGAGAATCTCAGCGAGGCCGCAGCGCGCCCCGCCGTTGCGCAGGTACAAGGCCTGCAAGTGGGGTGGAACCTGCCAGGGTTTTCTCAGTCTGTCGCGGCGGTCTTCGAAAAGGAAGTCCGCTATCTAGCGCGCAGCGGCCCCATGCTGCTCACCTTGATCATGCCGATCTTCATGCTGCTGATCTTTCGCCTGGGACCGATGAATCCCATGCGGCAGTCTAACTACCTCAGCCGCACGCCCGACATGGCATTCCCCGGAGCGGCCGCCTACGCGCTCCTGGTTCTCACCAACCTCGTCTTCAACAGTTTCGGCGGTGATGCCGCAGGCATTCAGTTCTTCTACGCGTCGCCGGTCGATTTCCGTCAAATCGTCCTGGCGAAAAACCTTACCCATGCCAGCATCCTCGTCGCTAACACCGCATTTGCGTGGATCGCCGTTGCGTACCTTTACGGCACCCCACACCTCGCTGTTTCAATTGCGACTCTGGCTGGACTTCTCTTCGCTGCGCCCTTGAACTTCACCGCCGGGAACCTGCTCTCGATCTATTCGCCCAAGAAACGTGATTTCTCCACGTTCGGCCGCCAGAACGTCTCGCAGACAACTGTCCTGGCGAGCCTAGGGGTACAAGTCGTGATCGTGGGGGTTGGCGTCGCGGCCTTCACCATCGCGCGCCTCTACAAAAATCCGTGGATTGCTACGCTACCGTTTCTGGCCCTGTCGGCGATCTCAATTCCTCTCTACCTGGTCGTTCTGCGCCGCCTTGATGGCATGGCAATCAAGCGCAGAGAAACCCTGCTGGCAGAGTTGTGCCGGGCATAGGCCTTCGGGGCCATCGTAATGCTTATTCTTTTCCCGGATTCGCCAGAAACCGGTACCCAACGCCGCGCACGGTCAGCAAATGGCGCGGATTCGCCGGATCGTCTTCGATATACCGCCTTAAACGCACCACAAAATTGTCGATGGCACGCGTGTCGGTATCTTCGTGCAGCCCCCACACTTCTTCCAGAATCTGCTTGCGCGAGACAATGCGTCCATCGTTGCGCACCAAATGCCGCAGGAGTTCCGACTCCATCAGTGTCAGATGAATGGTGCTTTCTCCGGACCGCAGTTCGAGCGCTCCGAAGTCGATCGTCTTCCCGTCGAATGAAAATGTTCCGAAGTCTCCTAGCCCGCCAGCCTCACCAGAACGTCTCGCCCTCTGCCGTTGCCTGCCCTCCGCGCAACCACTGGCTGCGCCGCAGCAACCCCTGCAGCCGCGCCAGCAGAATTGAAAGATCAAACGGCTTCGCCAGATAGTCGTCCGCCCCGGAGGCAAAGCCCTTCAGCACATCTTCCGGACGTCCCCGCGCCGTCAGCATGAGCACCGGCACGTAATTCCGCGCGGCCCGCAACTCCGACACCACGCTAAACCCGTCTTTCCCCGGAAGCATGATGTCGAGCACCACCGCATCGAAATTCTCTTTCTTCTCGAGCAGACGATCGGTAGCCGATTCCCCATCCCCGACTACTTCCGCCGCATACCCTTCGGCTTCAAGATTAAAGCGCAACCCTTGCGCCAGATGAGCTTCATCTTCCACCACGAGAACCCGGCTCATTGCTCCCACCTCGGCAGTTCGAGCACGATCGTGGTCCCCTGCCCTTCGCCCTCGCTCTCGGCGAAGACCTTGCCTCCGTGCTTTTTCGCAATTGCCTTCACAATAAAAAGGCCCAGACCAGTCCCCTTCACGTGCGCCAGCGAACGATGCGTGACCCGGTAGAAGCGTTTGAATACGGCCTTCAAATCATCGGGAGGAATGCCCACACCATGGTCCTGAACGCGCAGCACGATGCGGTCTTCGTCTGGCGCCTCCAGCAGCACTCGCACATCGACACTATCGCCGGAGTATTTGATGGCATTGTCGAGCACATTGAAAACCGCGGTGCGCAAATCTTCCGCACTGCCGCGCACGCGCAACCCGTTGCCGTTGCTCGGCGCTTCCACATAGCGGAGCGCATCAGGCTGCAGGTGATGACGCATTCGAGTGGCGTCCAGGCAGTCGCGAACCAGTTGCCCAAAATCGACTTCAGCTTTCTCGCGTCCAGCTTTCTTGTCGCCTGCGCGCCCGGCGCGCAGCACCTGCTCCACCGTCTCGGTCAGCCGATCAGTATCGCTAAGCATCAACCGGTAAAACTCCTGTTTTTGGGGCTCCGACACTTCGCGGCGCTGCAAGGTTTCCAGGTGAAGCCGGATGGAAGCCACTGGCGTCTTCAATTCATGGGTGACGGCGTTGATAAAGCTGTCGTGCTGCTCACTGCGGCGCAACTCGCGCACCAGAAAAATCGTGTTCACCACCATGCCCGCAATGAGCAGCGCAAAAAAAACGATGCCAAAAAACAGCAGCACGCCCTCGCGCCAGTTGAGGATGATCCAGCCGACGTTCAGGGCAACAGCCAGCACCACCAGGCCAACGCCCAGGCAGAGAAAGAAAACGATGGTTCCACGGCGGCTCGAGATGCGCATGGCGATCTTCGCACTGATTTTACCGCGTCCAGAACCGCACTTGTATCGAGATGCCCCCGGAGCGTTCCGTAAATCAACAGAATCAAGTCCGGACACTTGCCGCGACAGCCCTCTTCTTTGCGCCCTTCGCGAATTCTTAGCGACCTTGGCGGTTAAAGGTTCTCTCTCGTCTCTTGCGGTCTAGATGATCCTTTGCTCGCATGATATCGTATTATTTCTATATTATGATCCATATCATATATATGGATTCTGCCTACCTTTCATCTCGGAGAAATGTCATTGACAAGGATCCGTCGCTCGTCCGTTATTGTGTTGGCGATGTTCCTGTGCACTGTCTCCATCTCGATTGCCCAAGACTCCATTGACGCCGGTTATTTCTCAAACTGGTTTTCCCGCGTCACCAAAACCCAGGCTGCTCAACCGCACTGGATCACTCCGCTATTCACCGTGACCCCGCGTCTGGAAGAGGAGTTGCGCGCCGACATCACATGGACGCCGGCCACCGGCGGCGAGAACCTGAATTACCTCGGCGGCAAGGGCTTGGAGTTGATTCCCACCGAGCATACGGAAATCATTCTTGGCCTGCCCCCGTATCAAGTCCCGGTTGCCGGGCCTGACGGCTTCGGCAACATTCCCCTGCTCCTGAAATATCGTTTCTTCGCCGGCAACGAGGAGCATGGCAATTACATTGTCACGGCGTTTCTTGGTGGCAGCGTTCCCTATGGCCGCTTCGCTACCCCGTATGCATCCATCGCGCCCACCATCGCATTCGGCAAGGGCTACCGCAATTTCGACTTGCAAAGCACTCTTGGCTGGACCATTCTCACCGGAGGCCGCAAGAAGAGCGGCACTCCCGTGGCGTACAATACCTCCTTTCAGTATCGCGTGCGGCGTAAGTTATGGCCCGAGGTGGAAGTCAACGCGACCTTCTGGCCCAACGGAAACCTCGTCGGAGAGAAGCAGGTATTCATCTCTCCGGGCCTGGTGGCGGGACGCCTTCACCTGTGGAAACGTATGGGCCTCACCGTCGGCGCGGGCGAACAGATCGCCGTCACGCACTACCACCAGTACAATCATGCGCCGACGTTTTCGATCCGCTTTCCCTTCTGAAATTGCCGGATCAAATCGCGCGTCTCACAGGAGTGCACGCCCATGGGCGAAAAAAAGAAGACTAACCGTGCCAATGCAGGAGAGACACTGCTTCGTCCTCGAGATGCCGCTGTGCAACTGCAAATCAGCTATCCCACAATCAAGCAGTGGATCTACGGCCGCAAACTGCGTGCCATCAAAACGCCGGGCGGCCACTACCGCATTCCACAAACAGAAATCGACCGCCTCCTTTACCGCACACGGGGGCACAACGAAGGCGAGCGCCGCGTCACCTACCAGCGCATCAGCGGGCGCAATCAGCTCGTCGGCCGCATCGTCGATGTCCGCGTCAGCGGACTGGTAGGACAGGTCACGCTATCGGTGGGAGGGCAGCTGATCACTTCCCTGATCACTTCCGGGGCCGTGCGTGAAATGCAATTGAAGAAGGGACAAACGGCAGCAGCCTTGATCAAGGCCACCGAAGTCATGATTATCCGCGTGTAACCCCGGCCGCATCGCCGCCAAGTTGGGTGCACGAAAAAGCCCCGGCCGGATAGGTCCAGGGCTGATTTTGTTTGATCGAAACGAATCGGGCCGACTAGTCTCCTGCGACCGAGACTTCCGGCATGGCTGCGGTGATCAACCGCCCATTCGGCGTTGGCACCAGACCGCGCTCCACTTCAGCCAGCTTCACCCGCTTGATGTCCCAGGCCAAGCCTAAGGTCTTCAGCGCCCAGATCCCGTACCAGTTCATGTCGACTTCATACCACTTGAACCCATGCTGGGCCGCGGTTGGATGCGCATGGTGATTGTTGTGCCAGCCTTCTCCGAACGTCAACAGAGCTACCCACCAACTGTTGGTCGAAAAGTCGCGAGTCGCGAACCGCCGCGAGCCCCAGGAATGCGTTGCCGAATTGACCAGCCACGTGGCGTGCAATCCAACCACGGTGCGCAGGAAGATTCCCCACATCAGGAAGGGCAATCCTCCGATGGCAAGCAAAATCACGCCCAGCACGATCATGGGAACGTAATGATATTTCGTAATCCAGACGTGGAACTTATCTTTGGCGAGGTCGGGAACGTAGCGCGCCAGAGTGGTCGTGTCGTGGTGCATCGACTTGCCCATGAGAATCCATCCCATGTGCGCCCACCACTTTCCGTCGATCGGCGAATGCGGGTCGCCTTCCTGATCCGAATACTGATGATGAATGCGGTGCGTCGCCACCCAGAAAATCGGCCCGCCTTCCAGAGCAAGCGTGGCGCAGATGGTCAGGAAATATTCCACCCACTTTGGAGTCTTGTAACCGCGGTGCGTCAGCAATCGGTGATAACTCATCCCAATGCCGAGGCTGCCCGAAACCCACCACAAAAACATCGCGACAAACAATGCCTTCCACGTAAAAAAGAAGAGCGCGGCCACAGCCCCCACATGAAACGCCGCCATGAACGCCGCCGTGATCCAATTCACCTCATCTTTTGCCGCTTGTGGTCTTTCCAAATCTTGCAGTTCCATATCCAAAGAAGGTCCCCATTTCGTGGTCGTTTGAGTTCCATCAACCCCACAGTTAACCTACCAAGGGGACGCCTAAAGTGACTGTAATACTTGTGTAATAGCGGGATTGTGGGGATTACGGCGGTAATGATCGGGTAATCTTAGACCCGTTTTAGAGCCAATTCTTGTACCGTCTTGTTGAGTCGGTCTTCGCCAGTTAGCTGAGTTCACAAGCAGTCAACTTCTTGTGAGATCCCCTAAGCGGCGTTCCCCTTCACCTGCACGCCTGCCCATTTCTCCAGCAGCATCAGCGTGGCGGCATAGTCGAGGTCTTGATTCCCCTCTTCCGATGCCATCTCGTAAATCTCCTCCACGGTTTCCAGCGCCGGCAACTTCACTCGCGCTTCCTTCGCAGCCTCCAGCGTCAGCCGGATATCCTTGTGCATGAGCCGCAGCGGAAAGTTTGGCGTGAAGTCACGCTGCAGGATAAACGGCCCCTTGTAATCCACGACCCCCGACCGAACCATCGTGGCCTCGATCAACGACAGCAGTTGTTGCGGGTCTACACCGAGTTTCGTGGCCAGTGTCAGCGCCTCGGCGAATCCTTCAAAAATCAGCGCGATTTGCAGATTCATGGCGAGCTTGGTCGCCTGTCCCTTGCCGGTCTCGCCCATGCGGAAAATCTTCTTCCCCATCGCCGCGAACAGAGGCTTGAGCCGCTCCACGGCAGCTTCGCTTCCTCCGACAATGAATACCAGCGTCCCGTCCCGCGCTCCAATCTTCGACCCCGTCATTGGTGCGTCCACCCAAGTCACGCCTTTCGTCGCCACACGTTCGGCGAACTTCAACGTGGCCGACGGAGAAATCGTGCTCGAGTCCGCGATGATCATGTGCTCCGTGAGCGACGCCGCCACGCCATCGGCCCCGAAGATCACGCTTTCGACCGCGGCCGTGTCCGAAACGCAAAGCCATACCGCTTCCGCGCCCTGCGCCGCGGCCACTGGAGTCGGAGCCACGCCTGCGCCTTCCACCAGCTTGCCCGGCGTTCGGTTCCACACCGTGACTTCGTGGCCCGCCTTGACCAGGTTCGTTGCCATGGCGTGTCCCATGATTCCCAATCCCACAAACGCAACTCGCATGCCGACTTCTCCTTCGTCTTGAAGAACAGCGCAAAAAGAACGCTTTCGGATTAGATATGACCAACTCGACCAAGGTCAAGCAACGACGTGCGAAATCATGAATGAAGAAAATTCACCTCACCCAAAGCGGCAAGAGTTCTCTTGTTACCACCGTTATCGACCCGGAAACTAAAAAGCAGCCTGCAATGCTTGCCCTTCATCTAAAATGAATATCGGGTAAATAAATCGGCGGCATCGCTCTTATTGCTCCGCTCTGGCGGCGATCAGGATTAATATGAACAGTGCAGGCTGCTTCCGATCCAGCCCCCCAGGCTCTGTAGCGGGATGATTAAGCAAACGCTTCGCAATCCGGCCCTTCGCAAGCGCGCCACCCAGTTCGGACGTTTAGTGCGTCGTTCCGCGGTGACTCCGCGCTGCGGCGAGACTCACAAGCCGCGACTTGCCACCAATGGAGAACTCGGCGTCACCTTTATCGGACACGCCAGCTTTTTCGTACAAATTGGCGGCAGGAGTGTCGTTATCGATCCCAACTTCGCGCGCTGGCTCTTCGTGCTGAAGCGGCTGCGCCGTCCCGGCCTGCGCATCGCGGATCTTCCGGCCATCGATGTGGTGTTGGTTTCGCACGCGCACTTTGATCATCTGCATCGTCCGTCGCTGCGCGCCATCGTACAGAACAACTTGCGCACTCGCGGCATTGCGCCGGCCATCATCATTCCAGCTCATGTCTTCGATCTGGTCTCCGATCTTGGCTTTTCGGAGATCATAGAGCTCGATTGGTGGAAGAATTCGCGCCATGGCAACTTGTCGATCACCCACGTGCCTTCGCGCCACTGGGGCGCTCGCGTTCTGAAAGATTCGCACCGCGGGTACGGCGGCTTTGTCCTGAGAGCCGGCAAACACTCCGTGTATCACGCCGGCGATACCGCCTACTTCTCCGGCTTCAGCGAGATAGGACGCCGCCTCGCTCCCGAACTCGCCCTCCTTCCCATCGGAGCCTACAATCCGCCGCAGTTCCGCAACGTCCACGCTAATCCCGCCGACGCCATGCGCGCCTTCCTCGATCTCAAATCCCGCTGGATGGTCCCCATGCACTACGGCACCTTCCGCCTCTCGCACGAACCCGTCGACGAACCATTGCAGTTGCTCGACCAGGAAGCCCGCTCCGCAGGCGTGAAAGATCGCGTGGTCGTGATGGAAGAAGGCGTCACCAGATTCTTCTAGCCTGGCTTGGCCCGGAATTCCCGTCGCTGCTTTTGACAATCCTTCCCCGCGTTATGGTGTAAACTGCTTCCCTCGAAATTCCCGCCTAGGAGGTCCTAATGTCTGTAAAACCCATTCCTGAGGGCTATCACACTCTCACACCATATCTCACGGTCCGCGACGCGGCCCGCGCGATCGAGTTCTACAAACAAGCGTTCGGCGCGCAGGAACGGGGCGTCATGAAAGGTCCGGATGGCAAAGTCATGCACGCCGAGATCAAGATCGGCGACTCCATCATCATGCTGGCCGACGAATTCCCTGAATTTGGGGCTCTCTCTCCTCAAACCAGCGGCGGCGCAGGCATGGGCTTGCACATCTACGTCGAGGGCGTCGACGCTGCCTTCGATCGGGCCGTGAAAGCCGGTGCGCAGGTCGAAATGCCGGTCAGTGACCAGTTCTGGGGTGACCGTTACGGCAAGCTGAAAGATCCCTTCGGCCACAAATGGTCGATCGCCACTCACACCAAAGACATGTCAGCGGACGAAATGAAGCGCAATATGGACGAAGCCATGATAAAGATGGCGAAGCCAGAGAAGATGCAGAAGACCGCATAGCAGCTGCTTTTTGCCGGAAATGCTCGCGCAGGGACAGCCGCCTTGGCTGTCCCTCCAGAGCCTGCCCTGAGCGAGCGCAGCGAGCCGAAGGGGCAAAGACTGGCGGCGGAGAAGTGCAATTCAGTAAGCCAGCAGAATTCTCAGATCGCGCAGATTGTTCCCCGTGGGTCCAGTTTCTATCGCATCTCCGAGCGCTTTGAAAAACGGATATGCATCAAACGTGTCGAGCGCGGCGCGGGCGTCCAGACCGCGACTTCGTGCCCGTTCGAGAGTCGTGCCATCCGCAATCGCGCCGGCGGCGGAACTGTTTCCGTCCACGCCGTCGGTGCCGGCGCTGAGCACCGTAATATTCTCCCCCGCGATCTTTTCCGCGCAAGCCAGCGCGAACTGCTGATTCCGGCCGCCAACTCCGCCGTCTGTAACCTTCACCGTAACTTCACCTCCAGAGATCAGACATACCGGCGAGAATCGCTTTCGTGACTCACGCACTCTCTGCAGTAAGTAGTCAGCGGCCTTCTCGTAATCCCAATCGTCGCAGGAATTGTCGACATGGACGATGAAGCCCTCGCGTTCCGCGGCTATGCTTGCTTCTGCAATCGCTGTCCGGTTCGTCAGCACGGGCCACCAGCGCGATCGATGAAACGCCGGATCGTCCGACTTTGGCGTCTCCACTAAGGCGTGGCGCTCAAACAGTTCCCGCGTCGACTGCGGAAACTGTTTCAGCAGTTCGTACTTCTCGGCGATGCGGTAACAATCCTCGACGGTTGTTGAATCGGGCATTGTCGGGCCGGAAGCCAGCGCGTCGGGCGTGCTGTCAGGAACATCCGACACCAGCAGCGATACCTGTTGCGCCGGGAACGCAGCCTGCGCCAGCCTTCCGCCTTTCACGGCGGAAAGATGTTTGCGCACGGCATTGATCTCAGCGATGGGCGCGCCGGAAAGCACCAAGGCGCGATACGTCGCGATCAGGTCTTCGAGCGAAATCTCGTCGTCGAGGGGCTTCTCGACGATCGACGATCCTCCACCGCTGAGCAGGAAGATCACCAGCGCGGAAGCCGGCTGCGCCTCCAGCGAACGCATCATCGCGTTCGCTGCCTGGATGGATTCGGTATTCGGCGTCGGATGCCCTCCACGAAAATACCGAACCCGATGAACCTGCATCGTAGGCTCTACCGAACTGGCCACGATGCCTTCCCTAAAAGATCCAACCTGATCGGAGAAGGCCTCGATCATGCTGTTTCCAGCCTTGCCCAGTGACACGACCAGCAGGGGTGAATCGGAGTGCAAGACGTAAAAATCTTCGCAGACACGCAACACTCCCCGCTCGCAATGCACGTGCCGCGCAAATGCCTTGCTGATTGACGCCTCTGCCAGAGCATGCTGGAAAATATGGAGCGCAGCGTCGCGCATGCGGCGGAACTGTGATTCACGAGCAGAATCGCGCATGAGGAATTATAAAGACGTTAACAGCTATCAGGTCTCAGCAGTCAGCAGAAACCGCGAGGCGCGGTCACTTCGTCCCTGCACTGCACTCTTTGATTCAACTGGGAGTTGACGGCTGAGAGCCGATGGCTTGCTTCACCCACATTTCAATCGCTTCCCGCAACTCGCGCAGGCGTCCTTCAAAGAAATGATCCGCTCCTTCAATCAACACCAGCTTCTTGGGTTCGGGCACTGACGCAACCAACGTTTCCAGCTTCGCTCGTGGACCGAACTGATCGCGGGCTCCGCTGACAAACAACTTGGGCTTGGCGCAATCCCGCATGAAATCGAATGTGTAAACGCGCGGCTCCTCGGTGTCAGCGGCAACCGGAGCTACAAGCGTTCCCACGCCGATGACCGCGCGAACCCGAACGTCAGCACACGCAGCGCGCAGTCCAACCGCCGCGCCAAAAGAAAATCCAGCGAACAGCAGGGGCAAGTGATATTCCGCGTCGAGCCAATTGAGCGCTGTGCGAACGTCTTCAACTTCCCCATTCCCGACGTCATGTTCGCCTTGGCTCAATCCGGTTCCGCGGAAGTTGAAGCGCAACACGGGAAAACCAAAGCTGTTCATGGCCTTCATGGTGTGGAAGACGACTTTGTTGTGCAGCGTTCCGCCAAACAGAGGATGCGGATGGCAGACCACCGCTGCGTGCGTTGCATTCGCCGCTCCGGCGTTGAGCAGCGCTTCCAGGCGTCCAGCGGGACCTTCGAGAAACAGCGACCGGATGGATGAGTTCGAAGAAATCACCGCCTCAGATTACACGCGAATGCCCGAAGAAAAGAAATCGCAGAACGGGCAAGTAGTCGGGAGGTCCGAGGTCTGAAGTCCGAAGTCGATTTGCTCTCTGCTATTCTCTCCTCCATGGACGCTGTTACGCTGACGCGGCAATTGGTGGACATCGAGTCCATTACCGGCAACGAAGCTGCGGTTGGGAACTACCTTTACGGGGAACTTTGCCGCCTCGGCTATCAGACGAAGAAGATGCCGGTCGAGGGCGAGCGCTTCAATGTGTATGCGACGCGGGCAGAGCATCCGCATCCCGCGACGGTATTTTCCACGCACATGGATACCGTTCCTCCGTTCATTCCCTCGTCGGAAGATGCGGGACGCATTTACGGGCGCGGATCATGCGACGCCAAGGGCATCATTGCGGCGCAAATTGCGGCTGCGGAGCGACTGCGCCAGCAGGGCGTTTATGCTGGGCTTCTGTTTGTGGTGGGAGAAGAACGCGATAGCCTGGGTGCGCACGTGGCGAATGAGTATGCAGCGAACGAGCCGAATTCGCGGTGTCGCTTTCTGGTCAATGGCGAACCAACCGAGAATCATCTTGCGCTTGCATCGAAAGGTACGCTGCGCGTGGAAGTGACTGCGACGGGACGCATGGCGCACTCGGCCTATCCGGAACTGGGGGAGTCCGCGATTGACAAGCTGATTCCGGCGCTCACGCGCTTGCGCGCGATGCCGTTGCCTTCCGATCCAGAGATTGGAGCGTGCACGCTGAACATTGGGCTGATTGAAGGCGGACGCGCTCCCAACGTGATTCCTGACTACGCGCACGCGGATTTGCTTTACCGGCTGGTTGGTCCGTCGGATGAATTGCGGCGACAGATTCTTGCCGCTGCGGGCGATGCAGTGCAGGTCACATTCCCGCTGGAACTTCCTTTTCTTCGGTTGCGCACCGTGGACGGATTGCCGACGATGATCGCTGCGTTTACCACGGACATTCCCAAGCTCACCAACTGGGGTGAACCGCTGCTGATCGGTCCGGGATCGATTCATGTGGCGCATACGGAGGGCGAGTACATCGAGAAGCAGCAACTGGCGGAGGCGATCGATTTGTACTACAGAATCGCGATGCAGCTTTCCGCGTAAGTGAAGCAGAGCTCTCTCCGATCAAAGACACGACGCGATCCAGCCTGTGGATATCGGTCTCCAAATAATGCCCCCAGGGCCACAGAAAAGGCACCGCTTAGGTGAGGGTTGATCCAAGAGTTTTCTGCAATTTTGAGGGTACCCCCCTCCCCCTAGCGTCGTAAGATATTGAAATCATTGCACTTCGCAAAAACGTTTCGCAAAATCTTGATTCGCAAAGACTTAGAGGTCAAAATCTTGACTCTAAACGACTTACTGCGTTTTCAAGTTTGACTCGTCTTGCTGCCTTCGCCTCGGCGATCATCCGCTCATTTCTTGCGCGAGACAAGGTTGGATGTCACACACCGGCTGTGGATATCTTTTAGGCGAGGACCGGAGCGATCCCGTTCGCACGGACGATTTCCTCCGGGTTGCTCTCGATCAGTGCACCCCGGAACTAGTGCGCAAGTCCGTACGTCAGGGCGGTGAAGGACACCGCGTTCCTCTTCCGATCACACGGCGCCTTTTTACGTTCTCGGAACAGATTGGCCCAATCGTTCTCGGGTCTCAGCAGGGGGCGTATACTTCCCGCCCGTAGTTCCCAAAAATGGAGATGGAAGGAATGCCAAGCCAGCACAACCGGACGACAGGAGGCTGAGATGACACTCGAAGACAAGATCGCTGCCGCGCTGGAGTTGGGAAGCAAGAAGTCAGATGAGATTTTGGCGATGCGGGCGGTCGCTCGAAACCGCCGCGCGGATGCGCTGGAGAAGAATCAGAAGAAGATGGCGATGCGGGTTCAGATGGCTGCGCCTGGAGTCTTACAAACGTCCGCCGAGTTTCAAACCGCGGGATTTCTGGCGGCGGTCGGAGACTCGTGGTTCGATTATCCGCTCCACGACGCGCTGAAGCTGCTCGAAGATCATCATGGATACAACGTCGAATCGTCGGCGCACAAGGGCGATCCGATCGAGAAGATAGCCTATACCGGCGGACAACTGGAAGACTTCGCTCGCAAACTGGAGAAGATCAAAGGGCGAGGAGCGGTGCCGAAGGCGGTGCTGGTTTCTGGAGGCGGCGATGATGTAGCTGGCAACGAATTCGGTATGCTGCTGAATAACGCGTTCTCGCCGATTGCGGGTTGGGACACCGAAGTTGTAGACGGCGTGTTGAATCAAAGAATCTTGACGGCCTATAGCCAGCTCCTGATGAGCATTACCGGACTCTGCCAAGAAACGTTCGGCGTGACGGTGCCGATTCTGATGCATGGCTATGACTATCCTGTGCCGGATGGCCGGGGTTTCTTGGGAGGCTGGCCGTTTCCAGGTCCGTGGCTGGATCCGGGCTTCCGCGAGAAGAACTTTGACGATCTTGCGCAGCGAATCGCTATGATGCAGACCCTCATGGATCAATTCAACGACGTGGTGAAGTCGCTGCCGTCACAGCCCGCCTTCGCGCATGTGCGGTATATCGATTTGCGTGGGACGCTGTCGAATCGGTTGGCCGATTACCAGGATTGGTGGGCCAACGAACTTCATCCGACGGAAAAGGGATTTGAGGCAGTGACGGATCGATTCGCAGAGGAGTTGGCGAAATTGCCGTAAGAGAGCGGGCGATCCAGACGTATCAAATCGGCTTTGATAGTCGGCGCTGTTCACGTGGCATCGGGCAGACGAGTGCGACCGTGACTTCCCGGGAACTTCAAGGGTACCGGGTCCGTAACCTGGTGACGTGGGGAATCTTCCTGCCGGGGCCGCTCTTTGCACCGCATCCACTCTGGAACAGAACCGTGCAGGCGTTTGGACTTTTGCGAATTTGGCGTCTCAGGAGAAAGCTTTATGAAGACTTTTGGATCAGGATCCATTGCTGCGATTTCGCTGATCGCGGCGTTGTCTGTGGCCAGTTTCGCTTTGCCGAAGAATTCTTCGGCGGAGCCATCTGACCCCGGCGTATCCGGGAAGTGGTCAGGCAGTTTTGATATCACTTCTTCGGATGGCAGGGTGCAGCACGATACGGCATGGCTCAACCTGAAGCAGGAGGCGAACACGCTCACAGGAACGGCGGGGCCGAGCGAAGAAAAGCAGTCGGAGATTAAAGCAGGCAAAGTTAATGGGCAGGAGATTCAATTCAACGTCGAAGTCAGCAAAGGGGGAAAGCCACTCGCCTTCCGTCTCCACCTGGAGGGCGATCATCTGAAAGGCGAAGCCAGCGGAGACATGCCCGACGGACCAGTCAAAGTCGCAATCGACGTGACTCGCGTGAAGGCCCAATCACGGGTTGGCCCGCCTTCGGCGCAGGATTTGCACGCAGAGATTTCCCGCATGGATTAGGTCAAGAGAATTTCCCAAGCGATGCAGGACTGGCGAAAACAGCTGGTGAAGGGCAGTCTTGATGTGTGTCCCCTCCCGGGCTATGGCGCGATTGAAATCGGAGGCCATCGCTTTTGCTCGACCGAGAAAGGGCAGCCAGAGTAACTAACCGGCACGGCAAAGTTCGCTGATGTTATGGCAGAGCCGGGATGGAAAGTCGAAAGTCTCACGGTTAGTTATAACCACACTTAGTTACGCCCGTCACTGCGGAGTCCAAGTCATTTCCAAACGCACCGGAATTTCATTTTTGACCGGCAGGGTGAGAAGTGATGGCGGGTCGATTTTGAAGTCGGTGAGCGTAGTGGGAATGGTTCCTGAGATTCGCGTTTCGTCTCCCTGCTTCACCAGTTCGAAAGCGACCTGCTGGTAGTGGGCGGTCTGGCCGGCGAACTGGATTTCGAGATCCGCTTTGACAGTAGTCGATGCCGAGGCCGATTCGGGGAGACGGGTGCGGACGGTCACCATGGGATATTCTGCGCCGCGCGTGACTTGGATCATGTGCAGGTCGCGGTTGCTGTCGCCGGAATCGAACGACTTGACGGGGACCGCAATCAGGAAATCGCACTGTCCCTCATGGCAGACGCCTTTGCCGCGCGCGGCGTGGCTCACTCCTTCGGTCTGATGCAGCGGGTGAGAGACGTGGTAGGTCAGAGTGCTCTGCTTGAGCACCCACTGGCGGTCCGCCGCGAAAAGGTTGGGCAGGGCCAGCAGCAGAAATAACGGCAGGAAGTTCTTGTTCATAGAGTCTCTTTGGGCCGCGGTGCGGAACGCTCGCGCGATGTGCCTCGAGAGCTACATATGGACCGTTACGACTGTGCCCAAGGAAGTCTGTGTCTCTAGCTTTTCTTTCGCCGCTCCGGGGCTTGCCCTTTTTCGTTTTGCCACCCACGGCTTACGCCGCGGGCTGCATTTCTTTCGCCGCTCCGCGGCTGGATCTGGATTAACTAGAACTTTACCGACACGGACAACAGCGCGGCGCCAAAGGCTCCGGCGGTTACGATGGCTACCGGCCCATGGGCGGCGGCAATGCCATGAACCTTCTCTCCGTTGCTCTTCTGGTTGAAAGCCATGGCGCCCAGAATCGGAGTCAGGATCATGCCCGGACCATGAATCCACGCAAGCGCCTTGTGCAGGCGAATTGGGCCTCGGGTCTCGGTCCCGGGAATCTTCGGTGCGCGGATGGCGTAGTAGGCGGTAATCCCATACAAGTCACCGGCAACCGCGCCCAGTGCGACGTGCAGATCGCGGGTGGTTGTGCTGGTGCTTCTGCCACCGGCTTTGATGGAAGTGATCACCGTAGCCAGCAGAGGGACGGTCGTAATCAAGCCCATCCTCTGATGAATCTTTAACATGTGGGTGCGCCGATCAAGCAAGGCCTGCTGCGCAGCGTTGGCTTGAGTATCAGTCTTGGAAAAGCCCAGGTCTTCAAGCGACGGAGCGGTCTTGCTGCTGGAGGGAGCGTTCGGCAGATTCTCGGACGGCGTCGCAGCAGGAGGCGTGGCCGGCGCCTGCTGAGCCGTTGCGGGAGTCAGAGTCAGACTCAGCATTTGCTGGCTTCCGGCGGTCAGAGTCACCTTCTCTGCGGCGGTGCCCATACCCTCGGCCGAGGCGGAAACTTCGTAATCGCCTGCGGCAAGATTCGAAACGTGGTAGAGGCCGGAAGCGTCCGACTGGGTTTCTGTCGACTCACCTGTGGATAAATTCTTAACGGAAATCCTGGCGTTAGCCAGAACCTTGCCGGTAGGGTCTGTAATTGTGCCGGAGAGCGCAGCGTTTGCGTCTTGCGCGCGTAGCGCTTCAGAGTTCAGTACAACAATTAGTACAAGCCCGACGCCAAAGACAACGTTCGCCGCTTTCGCTTTCATTTCAGGTTTCCTCTGCAGTTGCTGAGACTGACGGCTATTATATTTGTTGAGAGATGCCGCGAGGAGTATAGAGGGATGTATCAATTCCTTAAACGGTCGTCCTGAGAGGAGTAGCGGCCCAGTCGAAGGATCCCTTGCAGGCATGCAACACCGCCGCTGTGTCCAGAAGTTCTCTTTGATGCGGAGCCGCGTACCGGCAGCAGTGGAGAGAACTCCTGTCTGATTTCGTGGAAGTGCAAGCCGTCGCGGGGTCCTTCGACTCCGCAGGAAGCGCGCTCCGCGCGCTTCCTGCTCCGCTCAGGATGACACCTTGAGGGTAGAATATGGCAAATTACGACACGCGCACACGCGTGCCTCGCAAACCGCCAGGAGGCAACATTGACAACTACCGTACTCTCCTTCTTCGGCGTGGTCATTGGAGCGTCACTTCAGTACATCTTTACGCGCTACCTCGAGACCCAGCGGCACCGCCGAGAACTGCGAACCCAAGCCTACTTGGACTATTTTCAATCAGTAAGTGAGCAAGTTCACCGGGACGAGTTTCAGGGTTCACAGGATCGCGATCCCCTCGGCAGGGTGGCTGATGCAAAAGCGCGGATTTGCCTTTACGGGTCGAGAGAAGTCGTCCACGCGTTCGCCGTCTTCGAAGAACTCGGCGCCATGATCTCGTCCGTCCCGCAGCGGCGGCTTTTGTCGCAATGGTTGCAGCAATGCGCACAGATTCGGGAAATGCAGCCGATCTGGCGATTCAAGATCTGGAAACAGTTTTGCTTGGAAATCGTGATTAACCGGATAGAGAGTCATTCGTACCGCGATAGACTTGAACCATGACCACCACGGCCCCCAACTCCCTTTCCCGCGCTTCTTCCGCTTACCTGCGGTCTGCCATGCATCAGCCGATTCGGTGGCATGAGTGGGGAGCGGAAGCCTTTGCCGCGGCGCAGCGGGAGAACAAGCCGATGCTGCTCGACATTGGGGCGGTGTGGTGTCACTGGTGTCATGTGATGGACCGGGAATCGTATGACGATCCGGAGATTGCGGCGATTGTGAATCAGCATTTCATCGCGGTGAAGGTGGATCGGGACGAGCGTCCGGACATTGACAGCCGGTATCAGGCGGCGGTGCAGAGAGTGAGCGGGCAAGGCGGGTGGCCGCTGACGGCGTTTCTTACGCCGGATGGAAAGCCGTTTTATGGCGGGACTTATTTTCCTCCGAGCGATGGGTATGGGCGTCCCAGTTTTCGGCGGGTGCTATTGAGCATTGCCAATGCTTACGCGGAAAAGCATGGCGACGTGGTCGAGCAGGCGAAGATGGTGGAGAGCGCGATTGCGCAGTCGGAATCGTTTGCGGGGCGGAGCGGAAGGGTGTCGGCGGGCGTAATCGCGGCGATTCAGGAATCCGCATTCAAGATGTTTGATCCGCAGCACGGGGGGTTTGGGCAGGCGCCGAAGTTTCCGCATCCGTCGGCGCTGGATTTGTTGATTGAGCGGTATGCACGCAGTAGAGGAGCCGAATCCCCACCCTATCGCAAAGAGCGCGATAGGATGGGGTACCCAGATTCTTCTCAAGGCGACGAGCGGCTGCGCAACCTGATTGTCACAACGCTTGAGCACATGGCAAAGGGCGGGGTTTACGACCAACTGGCGGGCGGGTTTCACCGGTATTCGGTGGACGAGCGCTGGGTGGTGCCGCACTTCGAGAAGATGTGCTACGACAATTCCGAACTGCTGAAGAACTATGTTCACGCGTATGAGGCTACGGGAGAGGAATTCTTTGCGGACGTGGCGCGAGACATGATTCGCTGGATGGACGAGTGGCTGAGCGACCGCGAGCGGGGCGGATTCTATGCCTCGCAGGATGCCGACATTTCAATGGACGATGATGGCGATTACTTCACTTGGACGCTCGATGAGGCCCGCGCCGCGTTGACGGAAGAAGAAGCGGCGGTCGCGGAGCTGCATTACGACATCAACGAAGTCGGGGAGATGCATCACAATCCGGCGAAGAATGTGTTGTACGTGCGGGCTTCGGTGGAAGAGATCGCGAAGCGGATGAATCTAGCGCTGGAACGGATCCGCGAACTGCTGGACTCGGCGAAGAAGAAGATGTATGCGGCGCGGCTGCAGCGACCGACGCCGTACGTAGACAAGACTGTCTATGTGGGATGGAACAGCTTGTGCGTGTCAGCTTATCTGGAGGCGGCGAAGGTATTGAATCTCGCGGACGCGCGGCGGTTCGCGCTGAAGTCTTTGGATCGGGTGCTGGGGGAAGCTTGGAAAGCGGGATCTAAGGGGAAAGAAGCCGCGGGCGGGGGCCCCTTCGACTCGCGCTCAGGGCAGGTCCGCGCCACACAAGCGGCGACGCTGCTGCACGTGGTTGCTTATTCTGATCCTGCGGCTTCTCACCGCGAAGTGCCGGGGCTGCTCGACGATTATGCATTTACGGCTCTGGCTTGTCTCGATGCGTACGAGGCGACGGCCGACCTCAGTTACTTCAAGTTTGCGCAGGCGATCACGGATGCGATGATCGCCCGGTTCTACGACGAGACTTCGGGGGCATTCCTCGACAGCCAGCCGGTCGCCGACGGCCAGAGCCTGGGCGTGCTGGCAACGCGGCGCAAGCCGCTGCAGGACTCGCCCACTCCGGCTGGGAATCCCATGGCGGCGATTGCGGTGACGCGATTGCTTCATTACACCGGCGATGCCGGCTACCAGGACAAGGCGGAGCAGACGCTGGAAACTTTCGCGGGCGTAGCGGAGCAGTTTGGAATCTTTGCCGCAACGTACGGGATTGCGGTGGTCCATTTCTTAGAGAGCCCGGTACAGGTAGTCGTGATCGCCGAAGACGGAGATGAGGACGCGGCTGGGGAACTGTACGCCACGGCGGTTGCGCCGTTTGCTTTCAACAAGAGCACGCTGCGGTTGGCGGCCAATCAGGCAGTCGCGGAGAACCTTCCGCCAGCATTGGCGGCCACGATCCCCAATCTTCCGGACCTGGGCTCAAGAAAATCCTTCGCTGTACTGTGCTCGGGATCTGCCTGCCAACCGCCCGTTACCGAAGCAGCGGAGTTGCGAAGAGGTTTGGAAAAGGCGATGCGTAAGAGTTAGAAGGCTCACGCGCATCAATCCAACAGAGCAAAAAAGTGGGGCTGGCGGGTTAGTATGAGTCCCGTCAGCCCAAAGATTGCTAGCCTATTTTTCGGCCCAAGTCACAGTTACGACAGGTTACTTTAGTGACCTTGCGGTCACAGGCTATCCCGAGTTCTACTGCGGTGGGATGGTTGATGAGCAGTTTGGTTGTCTGGGTGGGCACAAGGGTATCGGGCCGCCGTCCGCGGCTGGAACCTGTTGGACGGCAGCTGCGATGAATGTGCCCACTAGTCCTACCATCAGGATCGAAATCCTGAGTGCGCGTTTCATGGGTTCGTCTCCTATCCGCGTAGGGTTTCCCAGAGGGAAACTTTTTCGCGGAGCCGCATTATAGGACACGTGTCAAGCTGCCTGTGCAAGAATTTGCATCTCGCCGGAACCAATGTCCGGCCCCGCCTCGACAATCTCACGAATCACAAAACAATACTTATTTATTTACAAGAACTTCCACGGACTCAATGAAGTTTTGCTTTGCCTGGTGGTGGGGCTACTGGCGAGGGGCACTTCTTTGCGAAGAGTTTACAATTTCCGGACAAGCACCACACTGATCGTGGGAATTCCAGACTAAACAAGATTAGACATAGGGAATCGAACCGGCGAAAGGCGCTACGATTTCGAGCTTCCATGCACTGCAGGAAGGCCGAAGCTACCGCTTGCGGCTGCTGCACTGCGGAGGACAGTACCGGCGCCCATCGTCTCCTGGGTAGGGGGTGCCTCCAGTTGGGTGCGGGAAAGAGCGCGGTCGACCATCCCTTCAAACATGGGGATGAGGGAGTCGGCGGGGAGCGGGTGATGAATGTCGGACAGGCTCTGCTCCCAGCGTTGCGGTTGCAGAAGCGATAACGACACATCACGGGCCGGACTCTTCAAAGCGACATAGCCGAGCCACACCAGAAGGCTTCCGTTGTAGGCGGCCATGTTGAGGATGCTCATCCAAGTGCCCCCAATATGATTCCCGACCCAGGAACAGATCAGGACGAGTTCAATCACGGCAAACGAGCCAAAGCCCAAGGCGATCCCAAAACTGTGCTGGCGCCGGCTGACGCCCACGTAGTGAGCGAAGAAGAGCAGGAACAGAACCATCCCGACCTGAATGAAGCGCACGCATCTTTGCGAAGTAACGATGGCCTGCATCCAGGGCGCGATCGCAGTCGAATTGGTGGAAACCGAGACGACCCCGGCCACGAGCAACATCACCAGGCCCGCCCACTTGAAGAGCACGGTGCCCAGATCGCGCAAGGTATGGAACACTCGGAAAACATCCACAAAGACTTCGTGAATCACGGCAAAACCAAAAGCGACGCTGAGGGCATCGCAAGCCCAGTAGAGGTAGAAGAATGCGGAATAACCATGCCAACAGGCGGGGAATACTACGGCAAAGGTGACGAGTTGAGTCAGAATGTAGCCGAAAAAGAACTTGAATTTGCGATGCAAACCTCGCCGGAGCATGATCGCAGCGATTCCCATCTGGAGGACGGGATGTGCGATCCAGAGCGCGTAATAGAGAACTTTAATTTTCTCGCTCATCTTTTCTCGCTCGTCGGCAAGGCTACCTTAACGGATTGGACCAGAATGACCACACTCTTAGGCATCCACTCGGACGGTACTTCTTCGGCTTGGTATAGCAACGTTAGCTGTTCCCAACCCGGTGTTCAATGCACTGAAGTAATTGCAGGTAACGTTACCGTTGTAGGCGTCCCGGGCGCAAGGTTACTTTCGTGCTAGGGGAAACGAAGGGATCAGAAACGCTGGTTCACAGGAACAATCGAGACGCGGGGAGGCAGGGCGAGGGCAATACACACGCCGACACAGGAATGTCCTGGGCGCTGCAGGCGAAGAATTCACGAAACAGTTAAGCGTCGGGCATGGAGTGGATGTAAGCGCGCATCATGCGCACCTCATCATCCTTCTCGTTCAAATCGTGCAGCAGGATGTCGCGCAGCGACACCATGCCTACCAGATGTCCTTCATGGCACACAGGCAGGTGGCGGAAACTGTGGCGCCGCATCAGGGCCATGCAGTTTTCCAGATCTTCGTTCATGCTCACGGTGAGTGGGTCGTCGGTCATGACCTCAGCCATGCAGGTGCTGCGGGGGTCGCGGCCTTCCGCCACGACGCGCTTCATCAGGTCACGTTCGGAAAAAATCCCAACCAGTTTGCCATTGTGCAGGACGGGCACGGCGCCGATGTTGTGCTCTACCATGAGTCGGACGGTGTCGAGCACGGTCTGGCCCAGTTCCGCCTGAAAGGTGTTCTGATCTTTGATCAGGTCGCAGATACGCATTGATACCTCCGGGGGATACAGAGTTCCGAGCGGTCCAAAAGCATCTACCGGGGCGCGAGTATATGCCGGAAAGGAGATGTAAGGAAAGGGAAAAAGGTTGGGCGCAGAAGAAATCCCGGCCCGAACCGGACGGACTCAAAAAAGCAGAATCGCTATCGGGAAGCCTTCTTTTGCGTTGCCGCGCGTGTTGCCTCGTTCGTTGGCGTTGCGTCGTCGGCGAAGACAAAGTACGAGCAGTTCCACAGGGCCGTGGGCAGGCTTCCCCGCGGCCGAGCGGTGATCACGATGTTGTAGGCATCGGAACTGCTCAGGTTCATTTCACGCAACGCATCTGCAGGATAGGCTCCTCTCTCATCCCTCCTGGTTTCCCGCGTGCTGAAGTCAGGTTCGCTCGTTCCCGGCTCGATAACGGCCAGCCACGCCAGAAACTCGTGGAGGTCGCGAGTGCGGGGACGGCCGGGAACGATGAAGGAGAGTTCCGCCTCCTGGGTCGAAAAATGCCAAGCCAGCGAAGCGGCAAGATCGACAGCCTTTTCGTAGGCTCGTTCGGAAATCAGCCCGGGCTCGGGATTGTCGAAGGCGATACACAGCCTGCGCTCGTCTTCGCGGGCGAACTCGCGGACCTTCAGCGAGCCTGATTTGGCGGTCGCCTTCCAGTCGACGTGGCGGGCGGAATCTTCAGGCATGTACTCGCGAATGCGGTAGAGGTCGGAGCCACGGCCGCGGACAAAACTCTCCCACTCGCCCCGGACCAGCGGCAGGATGTCGAAGACTTCGTCGGTGGGCTCGATGCGCGGATAGACCAGCAATTCTCTGGGCAACGACACGTGCCGCGTCTTGGTAAGAAAGGCGAAGGGAAAGCGCGTGGCCAGACCGAAGCTGTCTTCGCGATAACGGCCGCGCTGCTCGAACCGTAATTCGAGATCGGCCGACAATTCGGCCTGCGGAGGAAGGAACGGAAAGTATGCCATCCCCTGGAAGATTCCCGGAGGCGGTGGAACCACGGTCACGCGGCGCAAACGGCGGTCCGGCAGACGCAGCCATTGCTGCTCCGACGGACGGTTAAAGGGAAATGCGAAGGTGGTTGATTCCCATCGCCATTGCTTGGCCGGCCTCTTTCTCTTTTTTCGGGTGGAAACCACGCGGATGGAAAAGGACGGCAGAAATCGGCGCGGGTTGTGCAATGCGATGCGCCCTGCCACCGGCCGGCCCGCGAAGACGTGCTCGGGCAATCGGACATCGAGTTCCAGCCAGCGCAGCACCCAGGCCGAAACAACCCCAGAAACCAGAATCGCCGCCAGCATGGCCGCGACCACGATGTAGAGAAGATTGTTGCCGGTGTTGAGGGCGGCAATGCCGATCACCAACGTCACCAGCGCGTACACAATGCCGGCACGCGTCACGTCGTAATCGAAAGATTCGCGCATACGCTCGACGGCTACGCGCCGGGCCAGGTACGGCACAGTAACCAGTCCGACGAGTGTAGCGAGCACCAGCGAAGTCGAGGCCAGAATCAATGTGGCCCAGACGTTGCCGGCATCGCGCGACACGGTGGAGAAAAGTGCGGAGGCGAAGGCCAGCCCCAGGCCTACAAGTGCGAGCAAGAATTTCACCCAAACTTCCGCCGAGGCTGATTGCAGCCAGTGCGCCAGCCGATTGGGGGTCGATGGGCTTGATTTCAACGGATTGGCATACGCAGAACCCACTTGTTCCGAGCCTAGCATCCTCTGCGGGAACGGACAATCGAGATCAGCTTGCTGGGAAAGCGTTCGTAACCTGGGGAAGACCATTCTTAGCCTCAGGCACGGCGGGCGAGACGCCCGCCGGACAGCCGCCGCGACGGCGGCGCTACAAAAGATGCGCTACAAAGATTCTTCTGATTCCGATTCTCTTGTGCTACGCTTCTCGCCTCCCGGGTATTCGGTCCCAGCGTCAAAGGTATACTCACACGGAAGCTGGAGGAGATTAGCCATGCCCATCGGTAAACGTGCAGCTGCGGAATTCTTTGGAACGTTCTGGCTGGTGTTTGGCGGATGCGGCGCAGCGGTGCTGGCCGCGGGAGTTCCCAACGTCGGCATCGGCTACGCCGGCGTCGCTCTGGCCTTCGGGCTTACCGTTCTGACCATGGCTTTTGCCATCGGACACATCTCCGGGTGCCATTTGAATCCGGCGGTGAGCTTAGGGTTGTTCGTGGGGAAGCGCTTCCCTGCTTCCGAGTTGTTGCCCTACGTGGTGGCCCAGGTGGCCGGTGCGATCGCGGCGGCGGGCGTGCTCTACGTCGTCGCCAGCGGGTCACCGAACTTCAACCTGCACGCTGGCTTTGCGACCAACGGATACGGAGCGAACTCACCGGGCGGCTATTCCCTGCTGGCGGGCTTCGTCGCCGAAGTGGTGCTGACGGCGTTCTTTCTGATCGTGATTATGGGCGCAACCGACAACCGGGCGCCCAAAGGATTTGCGCCTGTGGCAATCGGTCTGTGCCTGACTTTGATTCATCTGGTTTGTATTCCCGTAACGAATACATCGGTGAACCCCGCCCGGAGCACGGGCCCTGCGATCTTCGTCGGCGGCGCGGCGCTGCAGCAGTTGTGGATGTTCTGGGTGGCGCCGCTGATCGGCGGCGCGATCGGCGGAGGAATCTACGCCACCTTGTTTGGCGAAGGAGCGGCATGAACCCGGCTGGCATCTGTCCAACCTGCTTTTGCACCAATTGAATCTTCAGCTTGGATTTGGGTAGCGCGCATCCCAAGTTTCCAAAGACTCCACTGGCTAGTCTCGTCACAGGCACGAGTGATCCGCATCACTGCCGCGGGCACCCAACGGGAGCATCGTTATGCTTCGAGCCCGGCAGGAGGTGAACCATGAAGACGCACGAGTTCACTCGGCGTGACTTCTTGCGATGGGCAGTAGCGGCCACCGCAGTCACCGAATTCTCGCAAACCTTTCTTCCAAAGTTGGGTGCCGCCATTCAGGAAGCTGTGCGGGAGTACCCGCTTATCTGGATGCAGACCTCAGCCTGCAGCGGCTGCTCGGTATCAGTCATCAACACCATCCACCCGAGCATCAAGAACGTAATCCTCGATCAGATCCTGCCCGGTAATCAGCTCTTCCTGGACTACCACTCCACCTTGATGGCGGCTGCCGGCAAGCTTTCCACCGACACCGCGATGGAAACCGCGCGCAAGAACAAAAGCAAGTACATATATATCGTCGAAGGCGCTATCCCTACGCGGGACGTCGGCATTTACGGCACGCTGGGGGAGGAGAACGGCAAGCCGGTGTCGATGTTGGAATGGGTGCAGCGGCTGGCACCGGATGCCATGGCGATTCTCAGCGTAGGGACGTGTGCGGCCTACGGCGGAGTCGCCGCTGCCAGCCCGAATCCTAGTGGCGCAAAAGGCATAAGCGAAGTTCTCAAGATACTGAACATCTCCACCCCCGTGGTGAACATTCCCGGGTGCCCCTGCCACCCAGACTGGTTCATCGGAACGGTAGCGCGGGTGCTTCTCTATGGCTTGCCCAAGCCCAAAGAACTCGACGAAGCGGGGCGGCTAAAGATCTACTACGGCAAAACCGTGCACAGCCGCTGCATTAACCGTGACTTTCTGGATGAAGGGGTTTTTGCCAGCAGATTCGGCGAGGTTGGCTGCCTTCTCGAGATGGGTTGCAAGGGACCGTTCACCAATGCCGATTGCCCGGTGCGACAGTGGAACAGTGGTGTGAACTGGTGCGTTAGCGCCAATGCGCCCTGCATCGGTTGCACCGAACCAGGCTTCCCGGATGCCCACTCTCCTCTCTACCAACGGAGGTGACTATGAAGACGCGCGTGATGGTGGACCCGTTGACCCGCATCGAGGGCCACCTCCGAGTGGAAGCGGTGGTGGAAGACGGTGTGGTGGTAGAAGCACGTTCCGGCGCGACCCTGTTCCGCGGCTTTGAACAGATGCTGGTAGGGCGCGACCCGCTGGATGCGGTACAGCTCACGCAGCGCTTTTGCGGCGTTTGTCCCACGGCGCATGCTGTGGCGTCGTCGCAGTGCCTGGACAACGCGTTAGGCATTGTTCCCCCAGACAACGGCCGCATCATTCGCAACCTGATTCAGGGCTCCAATTACATTCAGTCCCACATCTTGCACTTCTACCACCTAGTGGCGCTCGACTTTGTCCGGGGACCAGACTTCCCGCCCTTCATTCCGCGGTATGAGGCAGACTATCGTCTACCGAAGACGTCCAGTGACGAGATTGTCAGTCACTACGTGCAGGCGCTTCATATCCGGCTCAAGGCGCACGAGATGTCCGCCGTATTTTCCGGCAAAATGCCGCACTGCGCTTCGGTTGTACCGGGAGGCGTGACCGTAACGCCAAGCGTAGACAAGGTGACCACCTTCTTGTGGCGCTTGAAAGAGCTGCGCGATTTCATCAGCGATGTCTACTTGCCGGACGTGCTCCTGATCGCGGAAGTCTATCGCGACTACGCCGAGATGGGCGCAGGCTGCAGGAACCTCTTATCCTATGGTGCGTTCGATCTTGACAATGAACCTGCGGTGAACAAGCGGAAACGCTTTTTCCAAATGGCCCATTATCGCCAAGGCAAGCTGGAAACGGTTGATCCCGGCAAGATCACAGAAGATGTCTCGTCGTCATGGTACAGCTCTCCCAGCCATCTGCCCCCCGCCAGCGGCCAGACCCTGCCCGATCCCAAGAAAGCCGGCGCTTACACTTGGGTAAAGGCCCCCCGCTACGAAGACACAGTGTACGAGGTCGGGCCGATGGCGCGTGCGGTCATCGCTTACACCGGAACGGGCAACCCCACCCACGTCAAGGCGATTGACGAGTCTCTGACCCATCTTCGGCTAAAACCCGACCAGCTCTTCTCCGTGCTGGGGCGGCATCTGTGCCGTGCGATCGAAACCAAGGTGATGGCCGATGCCATGGCGGATTGGGTTCTTCAGATCAAACTGGAGCAGCCGGTTGCCAACCCCTACACCATCCCGGATCAGGCTCGGGGCTATGGTCTGTGGGACGCATCCCGCGGTGCGTTGGGTCATTGGATTTCGATCAAGAACAAGAAGATTGAACGTTATCAGGCCGTTGTCCCCACCACCTGGAACGCCTCACCAAGGGACGACCAAGGGCGGCCTGGGCCGATCGAGCAAGCCCTGATTGGCGCGCCGGTAAAGGATCCCGCGAATCCTTTCTCCGTGGCGAGAATCGTTCGCTCCTTCGACCCCTGTGTGGCGTGCGCTGTGCACCTGCTGACTCCCAAGGGAAAGTTGCTTCATGAAATCCAGGTGATTTGAGCAGACCGGGCACCGCTACGAGGGAGGACGCTGAAACGTGTTGATTCTAGGGGTCGGCAACGAGTTGCTGGGCGACGAAGGCCTAGGTGTGCATGTCGCGCGATCTCTCCTCGATGGCCGATGCTCGCTGCCCGCCGATGTGAAAGTCCTTGAGGCGGGCACAGCCCTTCTCGATTTCGTGCCCGAGATGTCGCGGCACGCCCGTGTCTTCGTCGTGGATGTGGTGCGGACCGGCCGGGAACCTGGGACCTTGTACCGCTGGGAAGTGGTTGCCGATTCCGTCCGCCGAATGGAGACCCTCCCAAGCACTTCGCTCCACGATTGGGGCCTCCTGGAAACGCTCCGGGCGGCAGAGATGCTCGGTCTGATGCCCAAGAATCTCACGCTGCTCGGGGCCGAGCCGCAAACCATCGAGCCGGGCATGGAACTCTCGCCCCGGCTAGCACAGGCGGTAGAAAAGCTCGTGACCATTCTTCTGGAAGAAGCATCTTCAGCACACCTCTCGGAGTTACAGAAGAGCTGACGGTGTCAATCCACGGTCTGCACTCCATCACCACTGGGCGCTGGCAGCTGGGCACTGCCTTTCAGTACTCCGACAACTCCTTCATCGCCAGAAACAGATCGTTGGGCTGCGGGAGGATGGCGTCTTCCAGGATGGGTTGGTAGGCGACGAACACATCTTTGGCGGCCACACGGCGGACAGGAGCATCGAGCTGGTCGAAGAGCTGGTCGGCGATGCGGGCCGCAATCTCCGCGCCATAGCCCCAGCTCAGCGTGTCTTCGTAAGCGACGAGCGCTCGATTCGTCTTGGCCACCGACGCGGCGATGGTATCCCAGTCGAACGGATTCAGGCAGCGCAAGTCGATCAGCTCGACTTTCACGCCTTGCTCCCGCTCAAGTTTCTGCGCCGCTTGCAGTGCACGCGGCACGACTGCGCCGTAGGTGATCACGGTCAGGTCTGTGCCCGGGTGCACAATCTTCGCCTTGCCGAACGGAACCATGTAATCGGGACCAGGATAGGCGGCGCGGCCAAAAGATTCGCGATAGAGGCGCTTGTGTTCAAGAAACAGCACGGGATCATCGCAGCGGATGGCGGTGCGCAACAGTCCGGCGGCATCCTGCGAGTTCGAGGGGAAGACGACGCGGAGACCGGGAATGTGCGTGAAGACGCTCTCGCCACATTGCGAGTGGTAGATGGCGCCGCCGGTCAGGTACCCGCCGATGGCGACGCGAATCACCACCGGGCACGAAAATCCATTATTGGAGCGCCAGCGGATCACGCTGAGTTCGTCGCGAATCTGCATCATCGCGGGCCAGATGTAATCGAAGAACTGAATTTCGACGACCGGCTTGAGGCCGCGCGTGGCCATTCCGGTGGCGCGCCCCACGATGGCAGCCTCGGCGAGCGGAGCATTGAACACACGGTCGTTGCCGAATTCGTTTTGCAGGCCGAACGTCAGTTTGAAGACCCCGCCCTTGCCTTTGACCAGCTTGCGCTTCAAGTATTCTTCGCGGCTGCAGTCGGCGACGTCTTCGCCGAAGATCACGATGCGCTCGTCGCGCTTCATCTCGTCGCGCAATGTCGTGGTGATGAGGTCGGCCATGGTTTTGCCGGCTGGCTTCTTGCCGTCGGCCGGAACTTCCGGAGCCACCGGCTGCGTGTCGAATGCGGACGAGGCGGGATCGAGATCGGGCGAATACACAAACTTTGTGATGGACTCGGGAACGGGCGGAAGCGCTTCGAGCGCTGAATCAACTGCCACCTGCAGTTCGGCTTCGACTTCCTTCTCCAGCTGATTGATGCCCTTCTCGTCGAGGATGCCTTCGCGCAAAAGGAACATTTGCGTGCGCGTGACCGGATCGCGTTGAGCATCCCGCTCGCGCTCGGTGTCGGGACGATACAAACGCTCATCGTCCGACAGAGAATGCGAATACGGGCGAATGACATGCGCGTGCACGAAAGCTGGGCCGTGGCCCTCGCGGCAATAGCGCGTCGCCCGCTGGAATGCGGCGTAGCTGGCCACCGGGTCGGTACCATCGACCTCTTCGAAATGGAAGTTGGGGAATCCGGAGACCAGACGCGAAATGCTTCCGCCAGCGGTTTGAACCTCGACGGGCACCGAGATGGCGTAGCCGTTGTCTTGCACACAGAAAATTACCGGCAGCTTGCCCAGAGCGGCGGCGTTCATCGCCTCCCAGAACTCACCTTCGCTGGAAGTGCCGTCGCCGAGAGAAACGTAGGTGACTTCATCGCCTTGGAAGCTGACACTCTTGAACTGGCGATAGTCCGCGGAGTTGGAAGTCGGAACTTCCGCGGCCTTGGGATGCCGCGCTAAATAGCGTCCGGCTTCGGAACAGCCGACGGCCTGCAGAATCTGCGAGCCCGTGGGCGACGACTGCGTCACAATGTGCAGCTTGGGATAGCTCCAGTGCGAGGGCATCTGGCGTCCGCCGGAGCTGGGGTCGTCGGCCGCGCCTACACCTTGCAGAAACATGTCGTAAGGCTTGACCCCGAGCGCCAGACATAGCGCGCGATCCCGGTAATACGGATAGAACCAGTCGTAGCCCGCTTTCAGCGCCATGCCGGCGGCGGCGCCAATACCCTCATGCCCTGCCCCGGACATCTGGAAGAAAATTTTCTGCTGGCGCTTGAGCAGGATTTCCCGATCGTCGATGCGCCGGGAAGTGTAGATGACACGGTAGACCTGGATCAGCTGCTCGCGTGTAAGTCCTTCATACAGCTTGCTCTTCTTCGCGCCGTTGGCGGTTACGGCCAGCTTGGGGTCGGTCTTCGTCGTGGCCATCCGGGTCCTAAGTCCTAGTCAGTTAGATTCATGGCTGCCGTTTTGGGATTCTCCGCGGCTGCCGGAACCTGTTGGATTGTAAATGGAAATGAGAGGTTGGAAAAGTACGGAAGTTTTCCGGGGGGGGACGGGGTGGTCGGACCATGTGACCGATGTCACATCACATCGTAATGGCAATCACAGATTAGCGCCGAGCGTACGTTCTACAGTCCTTCCCCTGTAGCCCTCCCCTCGAACGAATTGATCAAGCAAGGAACCTCGCAGTCCCCGCGACCGCAGTCGCCGGGACTGCGAAGTGTTTTGGAGCCACTTCGCGTTCTCACGGTTTTCCGGCAGGCTCGAGTATGGGCGTCGCCGGCACACTTGCGGCGCTTTGCGCGAAGCAGCGACCCTGAAAGTACAGTGCAACGTTCACCAGGCCGATGAGTGCCGGAACTTCGACCAGCGGCCCGATGACCGCCGCGAAGGCTGCGCCAGAATTGATTCCAAAGACCGCGACCGCGACCGCGATGGCGAGTTCGAAATTGTTACTGGCCGCCGTGAACGACAGGGTCGCCGTCTTCGAGTAATCCGCTCCCAGCTTGTGCCCCATGTAAAACGACACCAGGAACATCACCACAAAATAAATCAGCAGTGGAATGGCGATGCGCACTACGTCGAAAGGCAATCGCACGATGTAGCCACCCTTCAGCGAGAACATCACGACGATGGTGAACAGCAGTGCGATCAGCGTGATCGGACTGATGCGTGGGATGAAGTGTTTTTCATACCATTCCTTCCCGCGCGCACGCACCAGCGCGAAGCGTGTGAGCATCCCAGCAAAGAAGGGGATTCCGAGATAAATGAAGACGCTGCGGGCAATATCGCGAATCGACACATTTACTACCGAACCGTGCAATCCAAACCACTCTGGCAACTTGGTGACAAACACCCAAGCATATACCGAATAGAAAAGAACCTGGAAAACGGAGTTGAAGGCCACCAGGCCCGCGGCGTATTCGGTGTCGCCCTTGGCCAGTTCGTTCCAAACGATGACCATGGCGATGCAGCGTGCAAGCCCAATCATGATGAGGCCTGCCATGTACTCCGGGTAACCGCGCAAGAAAATGATGGCCAAAGCAAACATCAGCAGCGGGCCGATCACCCAGTTCTGCACCAGCGAGAGAACCAGGATTTTTTTGTTCCGGAAGACCTCGCCCAGTTCTTCATAGCGGACTTTCGCCAAGGGCGGATACATCATCAGGATGAGGCCCACAGCAATGGGAATCGAGGTGGTGCCTACGCTGAAGCGATTCAGAAAAGGCACGATCCCGGGCAGCGCCCATCCGGCCGCCACTCCAATCAGCATGGCGGTGAATATCCATACCGTGAGGAATCGGTCCAAAAAGCTAAGACGGGACATCACGTTGGTATTCATTTGCTTCCGAGCCTCGGTTGCATGCGAGCGAGTTGAACTTCATTGCCGCCCGATGTTGTCTATTTCTTTCTTGAGCGAGAACCGGTCCAGGGTCGAGAGCGGGAGGCTCAGGAACAGACTGATCCTTCGATCCAGCAGAAAAAAAGCCTCGCGAAAGGCTTTCTCGACCTGCTCCTTGGTTCCCTGCACGGCAGCAGGATCGGGGATACCCCAGTGAGCGGTCATCGGCTGGCCCGGCCAGACCGGACAGACTTCGTTTGCGGCATTGTCACAAACGGTGAAAACGAAATCGAGATGGGGAGCCTTGGGCCTGGCGAACTCGTCCCAGCTCTTGCTGCGAAGTCCTTGCGTCGGAAGGTGAGCCGCATCCAGTTGCCGCAGCGCCTCGGGGCGAACCGCTCCGGAGGGGTGGCTGCCAGCGCTGTACGCCGTAAAGTTAGGCCGGCCCTTGTGATTCAGGATGGCTTCGGCCAGGATGGAGCGCGCCGAATTCCCGGTGCATAGGAACAATACGTTGTAATGTGCTTGCATCCAGCCCTCCCGATCCTCATCAGTGGCAGCAAGTGGGACCGCAGCACGCCTCCTGTGCGCGGCTAGGTTTCACGGCGTGGATGAAGGCACTCATGAACTTTCCGTCGACCTGCGCGGCGACAACATCCACATCAATTCGCTGGCCCGAGAGAAATTCGAGCGCATCTTCCGCCCGATAAATACGGGTTGGCTCAATGTCAATCTGCGCGAAACCGGCGGCCGCCAGTTTGCCGCGGTATTCGTTCTCTTCCAGCGCACCCGCGATGCAACCCACCCACGCTAGGACACTCTGGCGAATCTCGGGCAACATCTCTCCGCGGGTCACGACATCGGACACGGCGAAGCGTCCGCCCGGCTTCAAAACGCGAAAGGCTTCGCGCAGGACTTTATCTTTGTCGGCCGAAAGATTAATGACGCAGTTGGAGATGATTACGTCGACCGAGTTGTCGGGCAGCGGGATGTTCTCAATCTCGCCCTTCAGGAATTCGACATTTTCGACCCCCGCTTTGCGCCTATTCTCGTTTGCCAGCGCGAGCATTTCGTCGGTCATGTCAAGGCCATAAGCTTTGCCGTTGGGGCCAACGCGACGTGCGGAAAGCAGCACGTCGATTCCGCCGCCGGAACCGAGATCGAGGACGATCTCGCCGGGGTCTAACTGGGCCAGCGCCGTAGGATTGCCGCAGCCGAGGGAGGCTAGCAGTGCCTCTTCGGGGATCTGTCCCGCCTGCGCAGCGTCGTAGAGGCTAGTGGTAATGGGATCGCAGCAACTCGTTGCGGCAGCGGCGCCGCAACAGGAACTGCCTCCGGACTTCACGCGCAGGGCGGCTTCGCCATATTTCTGTTTGACGACTTCTTTGATATCCGTGGTCTCGGTGCTCATGAATGGCTCCTATTTGCAGATTTGTATGACCTGTTCCGGTTTTACGGCTTTATTGCGCGTGCAGCACTCGGCATAGAGGAACTGCAACAACTCCTGCAGCGCGCCGGTGTTCGCGGTATAACGAAGAAAAGTCCCCTCCCGCTGCACTTCGACTAAACCTTCTGTCCTCAATTTGTCCAAATGATGAGAGAGGGTGGAGTTGGGGATTTCGAGTTCGCTCTGAATGTCGCTGACGACGAGTCCCTCGGGATGCGCCGTCAGCAGCAACTGCATGATGCGCAAACGAGGCTCGGTTCCCATGGCCGAGAACATGTCGGCGTACTTGGCAACGCGTTCGCTGGCCTTGCTGGGCGAAGGCGTTTGGGTGGAAGGCGCTGCCATGTTTCGATATTACTAGAAACATGGGACGACCACAAGTGGATAGAAGACAGCCGAGCCTTTCTCGGCCTGTCCGGGTCTGAGACCCGGACCCACACCAACCCTGAATGCTGACGGCTGAGTGCCGTGTGCTTTATTCTGGAAACAGATGATTCGTACGCTCCGCGCCTTCGACCCACACTCCGTTAAACTGGTGATCTTCGACCTGGACGGAACGCTGATTGATTCGCGCTTGGATCTTGTGCATTCGGTCAATGCAGCCCTTCGCCACATCCACCGACCGGAGTTGCCGGACGACGTGATCGCCAGCTACGTGGGCGACGGCGCGCCGATCCTGATTCAGCGGGCGCTCGGCGCGGAGGCCGCGGACGAGGGACTGGTACGCAAGGGGCTCGAGTTCTTCCTCTCTTATTACCGCGAACACAAACTCGATCACACTACCGTCTATCCCGGAATTCCCGAGGCTCTGGCGGCGATTCGGAATTCCGCGAACGGCGTGCCACGCAAGATGGCCGTGCTTACGAACAAGCCGGTGAATCCTTCGCGAGCCATCGTCGATGCGCTTGGTTTGGATCAGTATTTCTCGCAAGTATATGGGGGCAACAGCTTTGTTACGAAGAAGCCCGACCCTGAAGGTGCGCGTAAATTGCTGGAGGAGAATGGCGTAAATCCGGAGCAGGCTGCGATCGTGGGGGACTCTCACGTCGATGTCCGCACTGGGCGCAATGCTGGCTTGTGGACCGTAGGCGTCACCTACGGATTCGCTCGGCTCACGCTGGAGAACGAACTGCCTGACGTGCTAGTGGACAGTGCGCCCGAGGTTGGCGTCGTTTTTTCCACGCAGAATGAAAGAAGGCTGAACCACAAATCATGACCCCTAACAACTCTGGGCGCCACCCTGGCTTCACGGGAAAAGAACTGCGCAAGCTGCGCAGCATGAAAAATCCCTACGGCATTCAGAAGTTTCTCGATGACATGCCCTATCACCTGGAAGATACGGCATGGTCGCCGCGGAAGGTGCTGGCCGAAGAATCCTCGCACTGTCTGGAGGGCTCGATTTTCGCGGCGGCGGCCTTGCGGGCCAACGGATATCCTCCACTGCTGCTCGATTTCGAAGCCCATCACGATACCGACCATGTGATCGCCATTTACCGCGAAAATGGCTGCTGGGGCGCGGTCGCCAAGTCGAATTACACGGGATGCCGCTGGCGCGAACCGGTCTATCGCACGCTGCGCGAGTTGGCTCTGAGCTATTTCAACATTTACTTCAATCTTCGGCGCGAGCGCACGCTGCGGCGCTACTCGGTTCCCGTCAACCTGAAGCGCTTCGACCGGCAGAACTGGATGACCACCGACCAACCGGTGTGGTTTATCGTGTATCACCTGTTCGACATCAAGCACTATTCCCTGCTGACGAAGGCACAAGAAAAGACGCTGCATCGCGTCGACGAGCGTCTTTTCCAGGCTGAGTGTTTGGGGAAAGCCCACAAGGAAAAAGGCTGAGTTCAAAGGTGTCCTAAAGTTCTGGGGGCAGGCTGCCGATTCCTCAGTAAGGACCTTTGTGCTTGTTGCTACGGGCGCAGGACGCACTCCGGATTGGGGGTCTGCGCCGCCATTGCCCAGCACAGTTTGCGGTGGAAAGTTGTCGCTGTGGAAGAGCCCAGCCAACTCGGAGCGGGGCAGACGCGGGAACCCCTGGACGCTCGCCGCCATCCCCGGTTCAAGCTCGAAGTGGACATCTGCGTCTATCCGCGCGACTCTCCTGTCGTTCGAGGGCATACCGTGGACATCAGCGAATCGGGGATTTCCGCCATCCTGCGCGTGGAAGTTCCATTGGGTGAGGTGGTTCGGCTGGAGTTCGCGCTGCCCCTTGGAGACGTGGAACTTCTGGCGATGGTCCGACAAAGAACCGCGTTCCGCTACGGCTTCCAGTTCGTGGAAGCCTCGGCACAAGATGTCATCGGGCGCACTTGCCGCCAGCTTTCGGTGGAACAATGCGCCGGACGCTCCGAAAACTGTATTAGGTCTTAGATGTTAGGTTTTTGGCACGCAACACTAAGACCTCCCCCCAACACCTAAGACCTAGCGCTTATTTGGCCCCGCTTGCATCCCGTCGCAACTTCCCGCCGTCTAACGACGTAAGATTGCGTTATGAAAGTCCAACGTCTCGCCCTCATTTTTCTGCTGCTCGTCTGTTTGCCGCTAGTCGGCCAGCAGTCGTCCGGCGCCGCAGAGGAAGAGTCTCCGGCTGGCCCGCCCGCAACGTCTGTCCCCGATCTTACAACCGGGCCCGATGGCAAGCTCTCGCAGGAACAGATGCAGCAGTTGTTCCGTGTCGTCGCTGACAAGGACATTGAGAACGAAAAGCGGCAGCGCGACTATACCTTCACCGATCGCGAGGTTGAGAACAAGCTGGACGGCAAGGGACAAATCAAGTCGACAGCAGTGAAGACTTACGAAATTCTGGCGATCTACGGCGAGCCGGTCCAGCGGCTCATCGAAAAAGACGATAAGCCGCTCGATGCTAAGGCAGCGGCCAAGGAAGACGAGAAGATCCAGAAGATCATCGACAAGCGCAAGAACGAATCGGACGAGGATCGAAAAAAGCGGGAAGAGAAGGAAGTGAAGGAACGCGAGGATGGCCGTAAGTTCGTGCGGGACGTGGCCGACGCTTACGACTTCAAACTGGTGGGAACGGAAGAGGTGGGCGGACGCGAGGCCTGGGTGATCGATGGCGAACCGCGACCGGGGTTTGAGCCGCACATGAAGGAGTCGAAGTTTCTCTCCAAGTTTCACGGGCGGGTGTGGATCGATAAGGGCGATCTGCAACTGGCGAAGATGGATATCGAAGCGATCGACACGGTATCGGTGGGATGGGTGCTGGCACGCATCCACAAGGGCACCCGTGTGATGCTCGAACAGACACGCGTGAATGACGAGGTCTGGCTGCCGCGGCACGTAACTTTCAAGGTGGACGCGCGGGTCGCGTTGTTCAAGGGATTCAACATTGACGGCGAACAGGAATATCGCGACTACAAGAAGTTCCGCACCTCATCGAAGATTGTGGGCATGGGCGAAGTGAAAGAGCAATAAAAGCAAGTTTCGCGTGACACAAGGCTCGCCAGCGACCGTCACCTTATCCCAACTGAAAAAGTTAAGGTCATTCTCTGCTTTAACCTGCCTGCTCTGAACCAAGTCGGATTTATAATGCGGAGTCCCAAGCGCAGGGTCGTCGTGGTGCGTGGACTGATGCGCGAGGGATAGGCTTCCAATTTCGCTCTCCCCCGTGAGGCACAGAATGGATTCTCTGAGTCGTTCTCTCACCCGTCGCGATCTGCTTCGTTCTAGCCTTGCACTCTCCGCCTCGACGCTGGTCGCAGGCTCGGTGAGCCGGGCACATGCGTTGCTTGCGTCCTATCCCGGCGCTGCGTCGGCGGAGGCTATGGCCGCGGTAGCTCCGCGGGAGCATCTGCTGTTCGACTTTGGCTGGAAGTTTTTCCAGGGAAATGGCAGCGATCCGCGCCGCGATCTGGGATTTGGGGTGGGCCAGGGAGATTTCGCCAAGGCCGGCGAGTTCGAGTTCGCCACGCAAAACTTTGACGACTCGAAGTGGCGCGCGCTGAACCTGCCGCACGATTGGGCGGTGGAGCTGCCCTTCGTCCGTGATGAGGAACAACAGAGCCACGGCTACAAACCGCTGGGCCGGCGCTATCCGGACACCAGCGTGGGCTGGTACCGCCGGGTGTTCGACATCCCCAAAGAAGACGCCAGCCGGCGAGTGGTGCTGGAGTTCGACGGAGCCTTCCGCAGTGCGCTCGTGTTCCTGAACGGCTATTTCATTGGCCGCAATGACAACGGCTACGCTCCATTCCGCTTCGACCTCACGGACTTTCTGAACTACGGCGGCAAGAACTACCTGGTCGTGCGCATGGACGCCAGCTTTGGCGATGGCTGGTTCTACGAAGGAGCCGGTATCTACCGGCATGTGTGGATCACCAAGACCGACGCTCTGCACCTGGGACATTGGGACAGCTACGTTCGCACCACGGTCAAAGGCGGCGCCGCCACGCTGAATCTGGGGACGGTCGTGCAAAACCAAGGCCTGCAGTCAGAGAATTGCCGCGTGCGCTGGCAGATCCTCGACGCCGCGGGAAAGGCGGTTGCCACGGCAGAAGCCGCTCCGCAGTCCGTCGCTCCGGACGGCTCTGCAACCTTCACCGCCAGTGCGAGCTTAACGAATCCTGCACTATGGTCGCCCGAGACTCCGAACCTTTATTCCGCTGTCGTGACGGTCGAGTCCGGCGGCAAGGTCCGCGATGCCGAACGCGTTAGTTTCGGCGCGCGCAGCATAGCTTTCGACGCTGACAGGGGATTCTTCCTCAACGGCAAACCGGTGAAGATCAAGGGCACCTGCAATCATCAGGACCACGCAGGCGTGGGCGCGGCGCTTCCCGACCGGCTGCAGTGGTACCGGCTGGCGGTGCTGAAAGATATGGGTGGCAACGCGGTGCGCACCTCCCACAACATGCCCACACCAGAGTGGGTCGAGGCATGCGATCGTCTGGGCATGATGATGATGTGTGAAACGCGCCTCATGAGTTCTACCCCGGAAGGGATGGCCCAGCTTGAGGCGATGATCAAGCGCTACCGGAACTCGCCGTCGATCATTCTGTGGTCGATGGGAAACGAAGAGTGGACGATGATGTTTCAACCCCAAGGCGAACGAGTGATCGCTGACATGGTTGCACGAAGCCATGAACTCGATCCCACCCGTCGCTGTACGGCTGCGGTAAACACGGCTTTTGAAACTCACTTTCCTGACGCGCTCGATGTTATGGGCTTCAATTACAACCTGAAAGTGCACGACGACTGGCACAAGGCACATCCGATGAAGCCGAGTGTGGGCTCGGAGACGGCCAGCACCGTTTCGACACGCGGCATCTATTCGACCGACAAGCTGCGCAATTGGGTAAGCGCCTACGACTTGAACCACACTTCATGGTCGCAGCTGGCGGAAGAGTGGTGGAAGTTTTACGCCGCGCGGGAATGGCTGTCGGGGGGCTTTGCCTGGACCGGCTTCGACTACCGCGGCGAGCCCACGCCCTACGGCTGGCCGTCGATCAACTCGCAGTTCGGCATCGTGGACATGTGCGGCTTCCCCAAAGACAACTTTTATTACTACAAAGCTTGGTGGGACTCGGAGTCCGTACTGCATCTGTTTCCGCACTGGAATTGGGAGCAGCGGGAGGGCGAGCCGATTTCTGTATGGGTGCATTCGAATCTCGATTCGGTGGAGCTTTTCCTGAATGGCAAGAGCCAGGGTTCGCAAGAAGTGCTTCCCTTGACGCATCTGGAGTGGAAGGTGAAATACGAGCCCGGCATGCTGGAGGCCCGTGGCACTAAAGATGGCAAAGTCGTGCTGGTGGAAAAGCGCGAGACTACCGGCGGGCCGGACTCGATCCGGCTCACGGCGGATCGAACCGAAATTAACGCGGACGGCGAAGATGTAGCCATCCTGCGCGTGGAAGCGCTCGATAAAGAAGGACGCCCGGTCCCCACGGCAGATAACATGATCAGCTTTAAAGTAAGCGGCGAAGGCGCGCTGATCGGTGTGGGCAATGGCGACCCCAACTGTCAGGAGTCCGACAAGGCGCCCAAACGCAGCCTGTTCAACGGTCTGGCGCAAGTGATCGTCCAGGCGAGCAGGACTCCGGGGACGATCACGGTCGAGGCCTACACCGAGGACTGGCCGCCGCCGAAGTTGCCTCCCGTCCGGGTGAACATCACCACGAAGAAGGTTGCCCTGCGGCCGACGGTGGGATAAACGACACATGCGGTTTGCTTCAGATTCCACTTTGCGGAAACCAACCTACTGGGTACGATACCAGTAGCCATCGATGCAGGATGCGAGGACGATATGCCACTTGACTGGTCGCAATGCTCCGCCGTGGAGAGCGTTCCCGGCAAGGTGGGCGGCGCATGGGTTTTCCGTGGCACACGGATGCCCGTGGCCACTGTGTTCGAGAACCTGGAAGATGGTATGACGATCGAGGAAGTAGTCGAACAGTTCGATGTCACGCCGGAACAGGTTAAGGCAGTTCTAGAATTCGCCGCCCGCAGCCTCGACGGCGCCGCCCACAGCCGCTGACGCTTACTTTCTGATGCTCATTCTCTTTGATCACGGGACGCCGAGAGGGATCGTCCGTTCGCTTGCGGGCCACGAAGTCAGGGAAGCTAAAGCGCAGGGGTGGGATAGGCTGACGAATGGCGAGTTGTTAGCGGCAGCCGAGGAAGCTAGGTTTGATGTCCTGCTCACCACCGATAAGAACATCCGCTACCAACAGAATCTTGCGGGACGGAAGATAGCCGTCGTCGTTTTGGGCAAAGGCAGGTGGCGGCTCATCCGGCAAATGATTCCGCAGATCGTAGCGGCAGTGAACGCTGCAAAGCCCGGAACCTTCGCGGAAGTAGAGATCCCGGGCTAGCTCATCGTCCGCGTTCAGCTCATATGACCAGTTTCAAAAAGATCGGCGTGGACTGCCCGTGCTTTATTCATTTGACTCGCACTAAGTTGCGATGTATTTGTATTGGCGCGCCGCTATGTTGAAGTACCGCTTTTTGCTCCTGCCCATGCTCGCGGCCGCGCTCGCTCTGGCGCGGGACAAGCCCGAGAACTGGACCGAGGTGCGCAGTCCGCACTTTACTGTCGTCACTAACTCCAACGAAAAGCAGGGACGCCGCGTCGCCGATCAATTCGAGCGCATGCGATCCGTGTTTCACGTCGCGTTTCCCAAACTACAGATCGATCCCGGATCGCCGATTATCGTGTTGGCCATCAAGGACGAAAAAGACTTCAAAGCGCTCGAACCTGAGGCTTATCTGGCAAAGGGATCGCTGAAATTAGGCGGGCTATTCCTTAGGGCTCCCGATAAGAACTACGTCTTGATGCGGCTCGATGCCGAGGGAGAACATCCGTACGCGGTCGTATACCACGAATACACGCACTTGCTCATGAGCAAGGCCGCCGAATGGATGCCTTTGTGGATGAATGAAGGCTTGGCGGAGTTTTATCAGAACACTGACATCCACGAGAAAGATGTGTCGCTCGGTGAGCCGAGTGCGGAGAATATCCTGCTGCTGCGGCAGAACCGGCTGCTGCCTCTCGCCACTCTGTTTACCGTCGACGAAAAATCGCCCTACTACCACGAGGAAAACAAGGGATCCATCTTTTACGCGGAGTCGTGGGCGCTCGTTCACTACATCCACATCAAAGATCATCAAGACAAGACGACCCGGCTGAGCCAGTATGCGGAGCTCCTGGCCCAGAAGGTCGATCCTGTGACCGCCGCTACCCGCGCCTTCGGCGATTTAAAGCAACTGCAATCGGCGCTGGAAGGCTACATTCGGCAAGGCAGCTTCAGTTATTTCAAGATGACGACAACCACGGAGGTAGATGATTCGACCTTCAAGGTTCAGGCGCCGACTCCGGTACAAGCCGATGCGGTTCGAGCGGACTTCCTGGCGTACAACGAAAGGACTGCGGATGCCCAGGCCCTTCTCAATCACGTGCTCCAGGAAGATCCGAATAATGTTTCGGCGCAAGAGACGATGGGATTCCTAGAGTTTCGTCAGGGCCATCTGGAGGAAGCGCGCAAGCGCTACGCGCAAGCGGTGCAACTCGATTCCCAGAGCTCTCTTGCTCACTACTACTTCGCGGCCATTTCAATGAGCGGTCCACTGGCTGCCGCGGACGAGGCACGTGTGGAAAGCAGCCTGCGAAGCGCCATCAAGTTGAATCCTTCGTTTGCGCCGACCTATGACCGGCTAGCGGCTTTTCTGGGAATGCGCCGTCGCAATCTCGACGAAGCCCGGCTGATGGGAGTGACGGCGGTGTCCCTCGACCCAGCAAATGTCGGGTATCGCATCAATGTGGCCAACGTTCTGCTGGCCATGGGACAGGGCCAGAATGCGGTCAACGTGCTCGGCTATGCCGCCAAATTAGCGAAGTCCCCGCAGGAACTCCAAGCCGTCGACAACCTACTGATGAGCGCTCAGCAATATGCTGCGGCGCAAGCAGAGCAGAGCGGGCGCATGAATGAAGAAGCGAAGGCTACGCCGGCACAAGGCGCTGCGGCAGAGATCGACGTACCGCATCTAATCCATCGAAAAGAGTTCGTGCCCAGCGGACCTCACCGATTCATAGTGGGGATTCTGAAAGCCGTGCATTGCGATGCCCCCAACCTGGACTTGACAGTATCGTCCGGTACAAAGACGATCGCATTGCATGCCGACAACTATTACAAGATTCAATTCACCGCCCTCAATTTCCAGCCCAGTGGCGATCTCAAACCCTGCAGCGATTTGGAAAACAGGCCCGCAAAGGTTGAGTATGTCGAGTCCGCCGACCAAACCGATGCCCCGCACTTGATCTCCATCGAACTCCATAAGTAGAGTGCGGCGATCTCTTCCACCTATCTGTTCGGGCGGTATAATAAAAAGATTGTCTGTTAGCAAAATTGGCTTCTGTGAATCCTCAGGCGGGAAACTCAGCCGAGCTTGCCCGGCCAGACAGCCGGTGCCGGTTGTCCCCACATAGGCATTCACCCCGGCTGTAGCTAAGAGCCAACAGCCAAGAGCGTCTTTTAAGATCTTTTTCCATGGACTTCAAGTTAGTTTCTGATTACAAGCCGCAGGGGGACCAGGGGCGTGCCATCGAATCGCTGTTGCGAGGGGTGTTTGACCGCGAGCAGCATCAGGTTTTGCTCGGCGTCACGGGCTCGGGCAAGACGTTCACCATGGCCAAGGTGATTGAGGCGGCGAACCGTCCGACGCTGGTCATGGCGCATAACAAGACGCTGGCGGCGCAGCTCTATCACGAGTTCAAGAATTTTTTCCCGCACAATGCGGTCGAATATTTCGTTTCGTATTACGACTACTACCAGCCGGAGGCCTACGTCCCGGCCGCCGATCTCTACATCGAAAAAGAAGCGACCATCAACGACGAACTCGACAAGCTGCGATTGTCGGCCACGCGCTCGTTGTTTGAGCGGCGCGATGCGCTGATTGTGGCTTCCGTGAGTTGCATCTACGGCCTTGGCTCCCCGGAAGCGTATTACGGCATGATGATGTTTCTCGAAAAGGGCCAGAAGATCAAGCGCGAGGACATCACGCGCCGGCTGGTTGACATTCTCTACGAGCGCACCAACGCAGACTTCCGTCGTGGAACGTTTCGTGTGCGCGGCGATGTGATCGAGGTCTTCCCTACGTACGACGACATGGCCTATCGCATCGAGTTGTGGGGCGATGAGATTTCCTCGCTCACGCAAGTCGATCCTTTGTTTGGCACCGTGAAGCAGAAATATATGCGGCTGCCGATCTATCCCAAGACGCACTATGTGATGAAGGAAGAGACGCGGGCGGCGGCCGTGGATTCGATCAAGAAAGAACTGGCGTGGTGGGAAGTCGAGATGGAGAAGCAGGGGCGACTGGTAGAGGCGCAGCGCATTCATCAGCGCACCATGTTTGATCTGGAAATGATCAAGGCCATGGGCTATTGCCACGGCATAGAGAATTATTCGCGGCACTTTACCGGCCGCCTGCCGGGCGAGCCTCCGCCCACGCTGCTGGATTATTTTCCGCGGGACTTTCTGATGTTTATCGACGAGTCGCACCAGACGGTGCCGCAGCTGCGCGGAATGTACGCGGGCGATCGCTCACGCAAAGAAACTCTGGTGGAGTATGGCTTTCGCATGCCGTCGGCGCTGGACAACCGTCCGCTCACGTTCGAGGAATTTGAACACCGCACCAATCAACTGGTCTACGTTTCGGCTACGCCGGGACCGTATGAGCTGACGAAGTCGGCGGGCGTGGTAGTGGAACAGATCATCCGGCCGACCGGGCTGATTGATCCTGAGGTTGAGGTACGTCCGGTGAAGGGGCAGATTGACGATCTGCTGCACGAGATTCGCGCGCGCGTGGAACTCGGGCAGCGCGTGCTCGTGACGACGTTGACCAAGCGCATGTCCGAAGACCTGGCCGAGTACTATGCCGAGGTGGGCGTGAAGTGCCGCTACATGCATTCGGAAATCGAAACGCTGGAACGAGTGAAGATTCTGCGCGACCTGCGCAAGGGCGAATTTGACGTGTTGATCGGCATCAATCTGCTGCGCGAAGGACTGGATCTGCCCGAAGTATCGCTGGTGGCAATCCTGGACGCCGATAAGGAAGGGTTTTTGCGGTCGGTCGGGTCGCTGATCCAGACCATTGGCCGCTGCGCGCGGCATCTGAACGGCCGCGCCATTCTTTATGCCGACCGCATGACCGATTCGATGAAGCGCGCCATCGATGAAACTCTGCGGCGGCGCGCCATTCAGACGGCGTACAACGAGGAAAACGGGATCACTCCCGAGTCGATCGTGCGTCCGCTGGACATGACGCTGGCCGGCATCGTTGCCGCCGACTATGCCGACCTGACTGCGGGCGAGGCCGAGGGCATGCCAGAATTCAAGACGCAGGAAGACGTGGACACCTATATCGCGAATCTCGAGAGCGACATGCGCGAAGCGGCGAAGAAGTTTGAGTTCGAGAAGGCTGCGAAGCTGCGGGATACGATCAAGGAATTACGGACGAAAGAATTCTTATTCGCCTAAAGATATTAACCACAGAGGGCACAGAGGAACACAGAGTGAGAAACATTTTTTCGGTGCGCCTCTGTGGCCTCTGTGGTTTGCTTCTTGCTTCTCGCTTTTAGCGTCCGTACGCGGCGCTGGCGGCCAAGGGTTTGCGATGGAAAGTGTACCCGTCAAACGTTTCCGAGCGAAAGTTTAAGTTGGGGGCGCAGAGCTTTTCCGTCTGACTGAGGAAAAGGTATCCGCCAGGCTCAAGATACAGATGCAAGCGTTCCAGAAGCGCGGTGCGCTGGGCACGCGAGAGATGGGGCAGCACATCCATGCAGAAAATGCAGTCGAAGCGGCCAATGTAGACCGGCTTGGTCAGGTTCATGGTGTTGAAGGTGACCAAACTGCGCAGGCGCGGCTTCACCAGCAGGTACGCGCCGTTCGTCGAACCGTTCGTACTGTTGGCCGAGCCATTGCCCGATCCATTCGTCGCGCGGTTCGGCGACCCTTCCTGAGAGCTGTTCTGGCCCCCGTTGGGGCTACCGATTTTCGAAAAGCAGGCGCGGATGGCTGCCGGAGGCAAGCCCATCAAAGCGGACTGCGGATACAGCCCGCGCTCCGCGACCTCAATCGCGGAAGGCAGCAGGTCGGTGCCGACAATGTGAATCGACCAATCCTTCGTGCCCGGCCCCGCGGAAGCCGGGACACCATTCTCGGCAATGCCGCCATCGCGGGCGGGTACATTTTTTTCTTTGGGGTCTTTGCTGCCATTCCTGTTGCTGAGGCCGTTGCCGGAGCCATTCCCATTTCCGCCGGGGAGAGCGTCGCATAATGCCATCGCTATCGAGTAAGCTTCCTCGCCGGTGGAGCAACCCGCACTCCAGATGCGAAGAGTGCAGAGGCCATCGTCCGATTTGCGGGAGTAGAGTTGCGGAATCACCTGCCGGGCCAGCGCATTCATCGCTCCGGGATGACGGAAGAAACCGGTATTGACGTTGAGCACGCCGTCGAGGAATGTGGAAAACGCAGACGGATCCTGGTCCAAAGCCCGAAGGCGGCCCATCAAAGCAGCAGCAGACTCCAGTTCCCGGCTCTCCAGATAATCGGCAACGTGGGCGGCCAAAGCGCTATTGGGACAATCGAGCAGGATTCCCGTCTGGCGCTCGACCAGCAGACGCAACTCGGAGAGTTCGTGCTCGAGAATGGTAACGCCCGCCATCAATCGATGCATAAGTCCTTCCCCCAAAGGTGCGCAAAACATTCCTGCGCCGACGCTTGGGAAACCGACGTGGTAGGAGGGGAGAGTAAGGTTCTCATAGTCAATCTCCAGCGGACGTGGCCGCGTACGCCTTGCCGGAATCTTGTTCTGCCTGCTGCGCGACCACATTCATTTCTTTTTCCAGAGAAGAGAACCGCTGCATGATCTCGTGGATGCGAAGGGTCATGTTGCGAATCGTTTCGATCTGGGCGCGGGTCTGGGCGGACAGGCTGCCGGGCTCCAGCAGCAGAAGATCCGAGTTTCCCAGCACCAACGTCAGCGCGTTGTTCAAGTTGTGACGCATTTCCAGCATGTATCGGCCAAGCGTCGCCTGCCGATCAAGTACAGCGCAGGAGAACTCGGCGGCGCGAGCCCGGGATTCCGCTCGCGAACGGTGCACCGCCTCGCTGGCCGCCAATACCAGGGTGTCGAGCCAGTGTTCAGTGCGCCGCAGGACGGAAGTTCGGGGCCAACGCTCGCGCACCAACTGTGCGGTGGGGCTGTCGTGGCAAACGCAGAAAATCGGTTGACCGGTGGAATGCAAGGGTTCCAGAACCACCGAGAGAAGCTCGCGCCGCAACTCCCCAATGATCGCCACATCGAACACATCCACTGCGAATCGCGGCCACAAATCGCCGCTAAGCAGTGTGAACGCGGGGGCATTGCGTTCCATTTGCCAGCGGGCAGCGATGCGGCGTGAAAAATCGACTTCGTCGGAGATGATCAGTACAGTCGGCGCTTCCACTTCCACTGTCCTCTTTGGCTTGAGCCCGGCGATTCCGTATATCCCTTTCGATAGCTTCTGTCACTGCGAACGGATCATTTCTTCTTGCCCGGTTGCGACTCGGAGTTTGGATCCCAACCGGGCGTACCTGAAATCTCGAACTCAGGAGCATCCGAACTCGGGGCGGCTGGCTTTGCCTTCGGCTTCGCGGCAAAGGCCGGCGCAACGGCAACCTTTCCCGATGGTCTAGCCGCTCCCGCCGCCGCGGCCGACACAATCGGTTTTGCCGTAACGGGTCCGGTTTTGCTTGCACCTGCCGGTCTCACCGCGGGCTTCGCTGCGAGTGCAGACTTCGGCTTGGCTCCGGCTTGGACTTCCGGTTCTTTCGCTTTGCCGCGGCCGAGAGCTTGGTCGACGGACGCGCGCAGGTCCACCAGCATGCGCAACGGCGATCCTGAGGAGTACTCGGCCTGAAACATGACCTTCCACGACTGGCAGATCATCCTCAGGCGAACGATGGGCTCCTGCGCGGAAAACTGCGCGCGCCGGCAGTCAATGGTCACGACACCCTTGTCCTCGAGTTCGGTCAATCCTTCGAGAATGTTGTTGAGGTCGCCCAGCATGAGGCGAAAAAAAGACCGCCGCATGAGGTATCCGAAGCGGGTGAAGGCAACCAGGGCGACCGGGAGATAGAACAAGTCTCCCGCCAGGCCCTTGGCTTTGCGTCCCTGCTCCAAAATGCCGCCATGGAGAAGCTCATCCAGCGAACGGCAGCGTCGTGCGCCCTCGAGCACGCGGTCGAGGGAGTTCAACCAGACCGGAGGCTTCAGTTCCACCTCGCCCAAGACCGGCTCCAGCGACTGCGCCACATAGGCGAGATCCACTTCTGCGTCACTCAGTCCGGAGGGCGCCAGTTGGCTGAAATACTGCACCAGCAGAAAATCAATCTTGTCCCGCATGACATCGGTTTTGGTCGTCTTCGCCAGGAAGTGTTGCACCAGGTTCAACAGCCCTTCCTGATTCACCTGAGAACTGGTTTGCAGGAACTGTCGCAACTGGTGCACCTGAATGTGCTGGTCCATCTCTTCCAGCCATCGTTTGGCCTGTTCGACCGCTTCTTTCCCGGGAGTGTCGACGCCGGCTTCAAGATCGGCGCAGGGCTTCACGTCGACTGCGAACTCTCTCGCCAGTTCGAAGTAAATGGGGTACAGCCGACGCGCGAACTTCCATTGGGTGGCGAGATCTTGCACGGGTGTTGTAGGAGTCATGATTTCACGATCCAGTTGGGCGCTTCTTCTCGAAAACGGGCGGCCACTACGGTTTTGTCGGGGTGATACTGCACTGCGACGACGGAGGCGGTGACATCGAACGAACCGTCGGAGTTTCGCAGGCGAAGGTCATCGCCAAACTCCAACGCTGTGCTGCACTCGAAAAGAACTTCGCGCGGGGTGCCAAATTCGATGACGATACTTTCGGTGAACGGAGTTGCAGACGCGCTGCCCGGCACGATCCGGGCGAGTTGAAACCGCATCCGGACGGGCGACACGTCCGGAAAAAAACGCGCGAGCCCCGCTACCGTGCTGGGGTTCTGCGCGTTACGTGCCGGTGCTGTGGCTTGCTGCGCCAAGCGATGAGAATCCCCTAACCCAAGCTCGTTCTGCCCGATTGAAATGCGGTTGGGCTCCCCCTCTTCCCGGTTAGGAAGAGCTTTGGGGAGCCAGAATCCGCGGTTCAGAAAAGGAGGAGCAACACAGCGTCCATCTCGATGAACGGAAGGACTAGTACTGAAGTGAATGCATTTTCAGCGGCTTAGGACATCGTTCCAAGGTGATGAAGAAGGTTGAGCCGACATCGCGTCTCAGCGTGAGACACTTGTCTCAAATCAGTGGACTGCAGTCCGAGACTGGTGGTCACTTTAAGTTCGTGAACTCAGACCTCGGGCGGAGTCGCGGTTTAGACAAATCTTGGGAACTCGATTGTCTTAGTATGTGGGACGCAACGTGAACCGAACTGACGGAAACGCTGAGATCGAGCTCCTGTACCGCCAGCACGGCGCCGCGCTCCTCCTTTTCGCCCTGGCAATTACCAATGACCACAGTCGCGCTCAAGACGCCGTCCATCAGGTATTTTTGAAGTTGATGGAGAACGGGAGTCTGAGCCGTGCGGTGGACAAGACGGCTTATCTCTTCGGGTGCGTACGCAACGCTGTTTTGAACGAAAGCAAAGTTACGCACCGAAACCGGCCGCTTGACCCGGACATGGCCTGGTTTAGTCTCCCGGATCGGGACCACGCCGAGGAACAAAATCTGAGACGTGCGCTCGTCGCTCTTCCCGACGATCAACGACAAGTCATTGTGTTGCACATCTGGGGCGAACTCACGTTCTCGCAGATAGGTAACCTGCTCGGTATTAGCTTGAACACGGCAGGATCGCGATACCGGTATGCCCTAGCCAAGTTGCGCGACTTAATGTGCGCGAAGGAGGATACCCGTGCCAATTCCCGATGATGAGCAATTCGAAGCGTTCTTAAAGCAGTTCCGTCCGCTCGCTCCCGAAACTTTACCCGCGGAAGATCGTGCCCCGCAGTCTCGCCGCTCATTCGTACTCGGGGCATGGACTGCCGCCGCTGCCGCCATCTTGATCGCAGGTGCGCTCACGTTGCACATTCGTTCCAACCCAGTTCCTGTTTCCAACCCAGCCAGCGATGCGGCGTCCGGTCCGCAGCTTGTACCGTCGCAGCCGCTCACCATACGAAGCGCTAATGCTTTGCTGGCCGCAGTGCCATCGTTTAAGGCAGCGGTCGATAACATGGCGTTTCATTCCCGGACGATTCCCTTCCCAAATGGTAAACAAAGCGCCATCGCCGTGCTGAGCAAGGAGAAAATCAAGCTATGAAGCACTTCAACATCCTTCCGTCGATGATTCTGGTTGTTATCTTTTCAGCTGTTTCCGGGTTCGCTCAGAAAAATCTGTCTTTTGGCGACAATGCTGCTTTACGCTATTGGTCGGCCTACTCGGAAATACAAGACTCCGCTATAACCGACCAGCAAGCAAAGGAACTGAATGCGATCCTCGACGGTACAGCCCCGTATGATGACTCGAAATACAAGGAATTGCTTGCGAAGAACGCACTGGCCTTGGAAATCATGGCCCGTGGGACATCCCTTCCGAACTGTGATTGGGGCTTAGATTACGGGCTTGGCGACGACCTGCCGGTAGACTATGTGAAAAAAGCGCTGGTGCTCGGGCGGCTCAATGTTCTCTATGCGTTTCATTTGTTTATTGCGGGCAATAAGAAAGAGGGAGTTCGCGCTCTCGTAGCCGGGCTACGTTTTTCGCATGATGTCGCAAATGGTGGATCCCTTTTTGCTACGCTGATCGCAAAAAACCTTCTCGTCAACCATCTGAGAGCAGTGTCCGACGCACTCCAACTGGAACACCTTTCTGCTGCTCAGCGAGCGCGATTGCAACGGTCTGTTGCGCAATTAGGCGAAGGACCTGATTGGGCGACGGCCGCAAAGCGAGATCTGGAAGCCCTGCGAGGGCACTATGCGGCGGATTCACGGACGTCCGCGGCTCTGACCCGGATTATTTCGTCGTACGTTGCGTTTCTCGACGACCCGTCAAAGCTGCCGATGCTGAACGAAGCGATTGACGGCGCACCGCAACAGCTTTCGAGCCTCATCCCGAATGCAAAGCGGGTTCTGGAACAGAAACAAGACTTGAGCAATAGGCTGCTGCAGACTCGCTCGCTGCTGCAGTGATGGCGATGCAAAATGGGACCGGACTGCCGGGGAACTGGATGCGCCGCTGCTCACTGCAGCGTATGGCTCGACGGCCCAGAACCGGATGAGCCCATACCAATGTTGTAGCGTTTCAGCTTGCGATACAGCGTGGCTCGGCTGATGCCGAGCATGCGTCCGGCGAGGGCTTTGTCGCCTTTGACCTGCTGGAATACGCGCTGGATGGTCGCGCGTTCAATGTCTTCGAGATCGGTGGTGGAAAGAGGAGGGCGCGATGATTCGGGCACGATCTGCGCCGCAGCGAGGTCGGGATCGAGTACGCTCGTCCCTTCGACCAGCGCAGCTGCGGGCACTCCCGCAGCGGTTGCGCCTGAAGCAATGGCAGGAGGAAGGTCGCCAAGATCGATGATCTGTCCGTTGCCCAGCGCGACCGCGCGCTCCACGCAATTTTCCAACTCGCGCACGTTGCCGGGCCAGTCGTATTGCATCAGGGCTCGCATCGCCGCACTGGTCACGTGCAACTCCGACCCCGGCGCATAGCGTTCCAGGAACCAGTGCACGAGCATGGGAGTGTCGCTGCGGCGCTCGCGCAATGCGGGAACGTACAGGGTGACGACATTTAGGCGGAAATAAAGATCTTTGCGGAAGGTTCCATTCTTATAGGCGGCTTCCAGATCGCGGTTCGTGGCCGCAATCACGCGAACGTCAACCTTCACCCTTTGGTTACTGCCCACCGGCCGAACTTCTTTTTCCTGCAAGACCCGCAGCAGCTTGGCCTGCAATTCCAAAGGCAGTTCGCCGACTTCGTCCAGGAAAATGGTGCCGCCATCAGCGGCCTGGAATAATCCCTGCTTCGATTTCAGCGCTCCGGTAAAGGCTCCCTTCTCGTAACCAAAAAGCTCGCTTTCAATCAGCGTCGGCACGAGCGATCCACAATCGACGGCGACAAAAGGCCGGCTGCCAAACGCGCCGCGGAAATGCATGGCGCGCGCCACCAATTCCTTGCCCGTCCCGCTTTCCCCGTAGATGAGGACCGGGGTCCGCGTGTCCTTCAGTCGTGCGACCATGCGCAGGACTTCCTGTATCCGTACCGAGGAGCCGACGATGCCATGCACCGCGGTTTCCGAATCCATGCGCTGCCGCAGAAATTCGTTTTCCTCGACCAGGCGAACTTTATCAGCCATGCGGCGCAGAAACAGGCGCAGTTCCTCCAGCGGAGAGAACGGCTTAGTGATGTAGTCGTAGGCGCCAAGCTTCATGGCCTGCACGGCAGTTTCGATGGACCCATGTCCTGTCATGAGCGCGATCTCGGTGCGGGGCAAAAGCTTTTTTACTTTCTCCAGAAACTCCAGACCCGACATGTGCGGCATCACCATGTCGCTCAGGACCATGTGTACAGACTGCTCTTCGAGAAGGGCCAGCGCCGATTCTCCGCTTTCCGCCTCCAGGCAAACAAAGCCCAGAGCCTCGCCGACGGTGACGCAGAGTTTGCGAATACTCTGCTCGTCGTCGACGATCAGCAGGCGAATGCGAAGATCTTCTTTGCTGCCGCCGTTATTCATTCAGCCTTCCCGAAAGTCTTCGAAACAACATCGATAAACTGTTGCACGCGAAAAGGTTTTTCCACGCACGGGGCACCCGTTTGATGCAAGGTGGCGACCGTCTCTTCGTTGGCGATATCGCCAGTGATGAAGATGATTCGCGAAGCCAGATCGGGGCGGTGGCGGGCAACCCAGGCATGCACCTGACCTCCGTCCACTCCGCCAGGCGTGCGCATGTCGGACACTACACCCAGAAACGCGCCGTTTTCCAGCAAGCGCAGGGCATCCACGCCGGACTCGCAACAGACCACTGGATATCCGCTACGCTCCAGAGCGGCTTGCACGTAGGCCATGACGGCGGGCTCATCTTCAATCAGCAACACGGGCAAAGGTTGGGGGTTGAGGGCTGGTAGGCTCATGGTTGTTTCACTCCTGCAGCCACGCGCAAAGAGGCTGTGTGGGACGTTGCGGGCAGGCGGACGATGAATGTTGCACCATGCCCGCCCGCGTTGTTGTGACAAAGAATCTCGCCACCGTGCTCTTTCAGAATGCCGTAACAAATGCTGAGACCGAGGCCGGTACCCTTCCCGATTTCTTTCGTGGTAAAAAACGGGTCGAAAATCTTGTCGGGATCGGAGATTCCATTGCCGTTGTCGCGGAACGAAACTTCGACGGCCTCCCCGGCTTTAGTCGACATGATCTCGATGCGCGGCGGACGGCCGACTTCGTGCACGGCGTCGTAGGCATTGTTCAGAATGTTGAGAAAAACCTGCTGTAACTGGTGCGCATCGCCCATCACCTCGGGCAGCCCCTCATCAAGATGTTCCACGATGTCGACGCCGTGGCTATTAAAGTCATAAGAACGCAACTGGACGGTTCGGCGAAGGATCGAATTCAACTGCACGGCGTTGCGCTGGGGCGGCATCTGGCGGGCAAAGCTGAGCAAATTCTGCACGATCTGCTTAGTGCGCTGGGCCTCTTGCAGAATCACACGCATGTCCTTGCGGGCGGATTCGGGCAACTCGGGATTCTCCATCAGCAAGTCGGCGAACCCGAGAATCGCAGTGAGCGGGTTGTTGACCTCGTGGGCGACGCCGGAGACGAGCTGTCCGACGGCAGCCATTTTTTCGGCGTGCACTAACTTATCGCGCAGCACGGCCGAATCGGTAATGTCAGTCAGCACCAATACGATGCTGGTGACGGTGCCCTGCTCGTCGCGCATCGGGCTGAGATTGGCCGAGAACTTTCCGGCAGCGCCGTGGTCCCGGACGAGCTGTAATTCCAGGTTATCGACCTGCTGGCTGTTCAGAGTTTTCTGCAGCGCTTCCGACAGGGGACGGACAAAAGCAGGCGCGGCCAAGTCTAGCAAGCGACGTCCCAGCAAGTCTCGTTGCTCGAATCCCGCGTCGTACCAGCGGCGATTGGCATAGCTGATCAGACCGGCGGTGTCCGCAACAAGAATCAGGCTCTGCGTGTTGTTGAGAATTTTGCTGGAGAAATCCCGCTCCCGGTGCAGTTCAGACTGGTAGGTGCGCAGGCCGGTCACATCAAGCATCAATCCGCGAATCTGCAGCAGTCGGCCGAGATTGTCATATAGGCCAAAGGCGTTGATCAGTACGTGAATGGGAGATCCGTCCTTGCGCCGTAGCGTCGCCTCGAAATTGCGCAGATAACCACTCTCTTTCATCACATCCGCGTGTTGTTCCCGCTGCTCCAGTGAAAAATAAAGTTGCGTGGGAATGTCGATCTGCAGCAATTCCTCGCGGCTGGCGTATCCCAGCATCCGCACCATGGCATCGTTGACTTCGATGAAACGCCCGCCCGGCGTGCTGAAGAACAACCCCTCCTGAATATTGTCGAAGAGTTCCCGGTAACGACGCTCGGCCTCACGCCGGTCGGAAATATCCTTCAAAACGTGTATCGTCTGCAGGCCCTCGTCGGATGGCCCATGCACCCGCGAGGTCGAAACCAGATATGTGCGATCGAATACCGGATGCGCGAATTCGTCCGAATCGTCGGCCATCGCCCGGCAAAAGGGACACGAGTAAGACGCCGTGTCGCTGGTCAGGGCCATGAGGGCCCGCATGTTCACGCCAACCAACTCTGTTGCCGGGACACCGATCATCGCGGCCAGCGATCGGTTTACTCGTAGCACCTTGTCGGCCTGGTCGTGCACCACGATGAAGTCAGTGATGGCGTCGAAGATCTCCATCCAATGGCGGTTCGCCTGCTCGATCCGCGTAAACAGACGCGCGTTCCCCAGAGCCATGGCCGCATGACCCGCCATGGTTTCCAGAAAGATGCGATCTTCCTGCTCCAAAAGAGCCGAACGTCCCGAAAGACAGAGCAATCCGGCCAACTCCCCGTTGGCGCCAGCCAATCGCACCAGCGTGCAATCCGACCAGTGCAGGCTGGACGCAGTTTCCGCACCCAGCATCTCTTCCGCGGAACCGTGCACCACGGTCTCTGTACGGCGCGCCAGAAACTCACCGAGAGCCACACTGAGCGGACGATCCAGGCCGTGCTCCAACAACGGACTTGACTGAGACTTCGCGGGAGAATTTTCCGCCGTCACGATTCGTCGATCTTCCTCAGACGGCAAAGGCTTCAGGCCCTGAACCGCGCCGTGAACTCCGGGAGATGCGAGCGCGTGAGAAACCTCTGCTGAAGGTTTCTCCTGGTTCTGCAACGCGGCTACCTGCCAGTGTCCCTCCTGCCAGACGGCGAGCAAGCCGGCGCGGGAACCGGTCAGTTCCGCGGTCCGACTGACAAACCGGCGGGCGAACTCGGGCAAATGCAGCGTGCCGTCAATTTCGCGGGCTAACTCGATCAAGGCCTCAGCGCGTCGCCGGTGTTGCTCCGAAAGATGCAGATTGCTAGCCACTTCCAGCACGACCGCTGCTTGATTTGACAGCGCACGGGCGCGACGAATATCCTCCTGCGAAATTCCAGTGCCGTCCAGACGATCGAGAACCCCAAACATCCCCAACACCCGCCCCCTCGTGCCCAGCAGCGGCACCGCGAGAAATTGGTGGACCTGATATTTCGTCACCGCTTCCAAGTTGACTCCGGGAGTCCGGCTGGCCTCATCGGTCCAGAAGACTTCTTTGGCGCGCAATGCGCGAGTGGCCACACCTTCTGGGAAGGGCGTCTCCAAGCGCCGCGGTTCGCCTTTTTCGACTCCATAGCGAATCCAAAACTGGCCATCTTCGAGCAGCGCAATGAAGCACCGCCCGAACCCAAGAAAATCAGAGGCGCGGATAACGAACGCCTGCAGAAAATGATCGAGATCACCGCTGGAGCTGAGTTCGGAAGAAATCTCGAGCAACTGGTGCAGTTCGTGCGCCTGCGCATGAGCCGTGGCATGGAGTTCGGCATGGGCCACAGCGACCGCACCGAAACCGGCAATCGCCGCCACCAGCGCCTTTTCTTCCGCGGTAAATACACGCTCCTGCCGCGGGTAGATCAGGATAGCGCCTTGGGTGCGCGCGGTGCGGAACGGAGCGGCGATCAGCATGCCGGGCGAAACCAGACTGCCCAGCGAGTGCACGTCGGCGCCGATCGAAAGGGTGATGGGCTCTCCGGCGGCCACCGCGCGCTGCGCCAGGTCTGCCGCGAAACGCAGCGTTTGCCGGTCGTGCCGTGCACGGGCGGAGGTCGCCAGTTGCGGAGTCTCCGCCGAGACCGCTTTCAATTCAAAAGGTCCTTCGCGGCGCAATAAAACACACACCAGTTTGGTGCCCAGTAGCAGCCGCAAGCGGTCCGCCAGGGCTTCGATCACGGCGGAGACATCGGGCGCTCCATGCAGAACATGGGCGACATCCGCCAGGATTTCGGCGCGACGATACTCCTCTCGCGAAGCCTCGCCCAACCGCGCCGCTTCCAGCAGGCTTCCCAGTTGGCCAGCCAGGATCGTGGCCTTGGCAGCAAGGTCCTCATTGAAGAACTCGTCATTGGAATCATGCAAAAACGTGGCCGCTCCGATCACTTCATTGAAAACCATCAGCGGTGCAGCCATGAGTGAGCGCGCCTCAAATTCCGTCGCAGCGGGAAAGGTCGCGGACTTCACGTGATTGGCGAAAATTGTTCTCCGCTGCCGGACGGCTTCGGCAGTCACGGCACTCTGGTCCGGACGCAGCCGGATGCCCACGAAGCGGTCCGCCAGTTTTCCATCCGCTTGTTCTCCCACCAGTTCGTCGGCGAAGTGGCAGCGCCAAAAATATGCACCAGACACTTGAAAAAATTCTCGTGTCGCCTGGCAGAAGAACTGGATCAAGGAGTGAGCACTGGACCGTCCGCCCGCTTTGGCGGCAATACGGAGCAGCAGCTTCTGGAAGCCCTCATCGCTTCCCGGGGCAAAACTGTCTTCCGGGGGAATGATCGGACTGCCGCCAGAAATGCCGAGTCCTGCGCCGAAATCCGAAGAATAGTGTTCGCGATTCACAAGTACTTGAATCTATTGGGAAACTACCTGTCATCTCAATTTGAGTCAAGAGAAATGGGCGATAGGGGTGCCTCGGTGTGAAATCCCGAGACTGGCCTGAGATTTTATCTCAGAGTGAGAAAACGACGGCGATGGGGCTGGAATGAGACGCCTCTAACTCAAAGCCTCGTCTGCGACCTCTCTTCGTGATTGCATACATCCCTTCTTTTCTTATACATACACGACATTACTTTCGTTTTTTCAAGAAGGTTCGGGTGGCCCAGGCGTTGCACGCTTGAGCGCACAAGCTTCTCGCAAGCGAGGAGGAATTGTGTCTCAAAGAGCTGCAGCGGCCATGTTGGCCCTGACCCTGGCAGTCAGCGTTGGTCCGGTCTATGTGGGGGCGCAACAAGCCCAGACCGAAGAAATAATCCGGCGGGCAAAGAGCAAAGTGCAACCCCTGTATCCCGAATTGGCGCGGAAGATGAATATCTCGGGCACCGTCAAGATTCAGGTTGTGGTGGCGCCCAATGGCACAGTAAAAGATGCCCGCGTAGTGGGTGGTCACCCGGTTCTGGCCACAGCAGCGCTGGATGCCGCCAAGAAATGGCGGTTTGAACCGGCATCGGCAGAGAGCTCGGGCGTAATCGACTTCAAGTTTGAGCCGCAGTAGCCGCCTGGCTGCGGAGGAGATAAGGATGACAATCGGCAAGAAGTTGTATACGAATTTCGGCATCATCCTCACCACGGTGGTGGTGCTGTTCCTGGTGAACTGGTCCGCGGTGCAGCGGGAGCACGACACCAAGAAGGCGGCGCAACAGTCGCTGGACCTGGCAGACGCCACCAATGCCGTCCGCTTTCAGATGATGCAGAACCGCCTGTACCTGAGCAATTACCTGCTCAGCGGCGACACGCGCGAAGTGGACCGCATGAATGAGGGCCTCCGCATCCTGAACGAGAAACTGGAACAGGGCGTGAAGATGGCCAACTCCGACCAGGTCAAGACTGCGCTGGGTAAGGTTCAGCAATTGGAACAGTCCTGGGGCAAGGAATTTGCCCAGCCCCTGATCGAAAAGCGCAAAGACGTGGACTCAGGCAATGCCACCGTCGCCGAACTGCAGATCTACTACCTGCAAAAGGATGCTTCCTCGTGGGTGAAAAACTCCACCGACTCGCTTGAGGTCGCCGACGGCGAGAACCGCAAACTGGTGGAGGAGCGTCGCAAGTCGGATGAGACCGCAGCCACGGCGACGATCATCATATCGTTGCTCAGCACTTTGCTGGCGGTCTCTCTGGGTGTCGTGATCGCCTACCGGACGGCTAAATCGATTACCCAGCCGCTCAACGACCTGATGAATGTGGCTCGCGGAATCGGCAACACCGGCGATTTGGAGCACAACATTGATCTCAGCCGCGACGATGAGATCGGCGAACTTGCCCGCACCTTCCACAGGATGGTCACCTACCTGAAGGAGATGGCAGGCGTATCCGAATCCATCGCCGGAGGCGACCTGACCCTGGAAGTAAAACCGCGGTCTTCGCACGACACGCTTGGCAATGCCTTCGCCCGCATGGTCGAAGGACTGGCCGGGCTGGTGCGCAGCGTTCGCGACGCCTCCTCCCAGGTCGCCAGCGCTTCCAACCAGGTGGCGGGCGCCTCCGACGACGCGGCCAAGATCGGATTACAGTCATCTTCCGCCATCGATGAAGTCACCAGCACTATGCACGAGATGAGCGTCAACGTGCAGAACATGGTGAAGAGCACGCAGGTGCAGGCCTCGAGCGTCAGCGAGACTTCCGCCTCCATCGATCAGATGGTGGCCTCAATTCAGCGCGTCGCCGACACCGCCAAAGTGTTGCTCGACATATCCAACCGTTCGCGCGAGGAGGTTCACAACGGCATCGGCACCATGGAGAAGGCCACCGACGGCCTGAACCGCATCAACACCACCATTACTTCTTCGGGCGAGATCATTGGCGCCCTAGGACAACGCGCCGACGACATTGGCAAAATCATCGAAGTCATCGACGATCTCGCCGAGCAGACCAATCTGCTGGCCTTGAACGCCGCCATTGAAGCGGCGCGCGCCGGCGAACATGGCCTGGGATTTGCCGTGGTCGCCGACGAAGTGCGCAAGCTGGCCGAGAAGTCCGCGCAGTCGACCAAGGAAATCTCGGAACTGATCCAGAGCATTCAGAAGGAAGCCCGCAAAGCGGTCGAGAACATGGACCGCTCCACCAGCATCGTCAACGAGGGACTGGAACTGGGGGGAGAGCTGAACGCGGCGTTGCGCAAGATTTCCAACGTGGTCACCGAGGTCTACAAGTTCGCGCAGGAAATCGGAGCGGCCACCAACGAACAATCGCACGGCTCGTCGCAGATCGCGCGTGCCACCACGCGGCTGAACGAAATCACCCACGAAATCAACTCGGCAGTCGAGGAGCAAGCCTCCGGAGCGCAGGCCGTGGTGAAGGCCATGGAGCGGATGCGCGAACTGGTGCAGCAATCCACCTCCGGTTCGACCGAACTGGCGGCGTCGTCGGAACAGATGTCGAAGATGTCGCGCGGGCTGCTCGAATTCATCGACCGCTTTTCGCTAGGAGAGGCTTCGCGGGGGCAGGGCGCCGCAGACACTCCCGGCCGCAACGCACGCCGTACCGCAGCCGGAGCGCAGTTCTAAGGGCCGAGGTGCCAGGAGCCTGAAAGCATGAGTCGTGAACTCCATATCGTGGGCTTCAAGGTGGGCCGTGAGACCTACGGCGTCCCCATCACTTCCCTGCACGAGATCGTGCGCGTCCCCGAGATTACAGCCGTGCCCGACGCGCCCGACTATCTGGAGGGCGTAATTAACCTGCGCGGCAAGATCGTTTCCGTCATGGACCTGCGCAAGCGTTTCGGAGAAAGGCAGGCCGTGCTGCGCAAGCAGAATCGCATCCTGGTGGTCGAGCATGCGGGCCGGCTCGCGGGGTTGATCGTGGATTCGGCCTCCGAGGTACTCAAGATTCCCGCCGACGCCGTGGAGGCTCCCCCGGCCGTTTTTCAGGAGGGCGGGTTGAACTGTGTCACAGGATTGGGCAAGGTCGGAGGACGCCTAGTGGTTCTGCTCGACATGAGCAAACTACTGGCTCCGGGCAGCCTGCAGGTCAAGGCTGAGACCACCGAGAAGAAGACGACAGGCAAGGCCGAGGCGCGGGGCGCGGCGGCACGCTAAGCACAACCAGCAGTTGGGTTATTGAATTCAGCGTCAGGCGAGAACGAGAAACTGCATGAGCACATCCGGAGCCGCACCTGCTCCCATACTGACGGAAGCGGAATTGAAGTTGTTGCAGGCGCTTGTCTACCAGGAGTGCGGCATGCACTTCGACGAACGCCGCACTCACTTCCTTCAGGACCGGCTGCTTCGCCGGCTGAAAGAATGCCGGGTCGACTCCTTTTATTCCTACTACCGGTTGCTGATCAGCCACCAGGGCAAGGACGAACTGGCCAAGCTGCTGGAGAACCTGACGGTCAACGAGACCAGCTTCTTCCGCCACAAGGCGCAACTGGATTTGTTTCAGAAAACCGTACTGGAAGAGCTGTTCAGGCACAAGAGCTCGCGGCGCGAATACTCGATCCGCATCTGGAGCGCGGGTTGTTCCACCGGCCAGGAAGCCTACACGCTGGCCATGCTGGTCACCGACGCCCTGGCGTATTACTACCTGCGCAATCCCCTGCCCGTGGAACTGCCGCTGCCCAAACCCCTGGTGCCGCCCCCGTGGCGGGTGGAAGTGCTGGCCAGCGACATCAGCTATTCGGTGTTGCGGCACGGGCAGGAAGGCGCCTACAGCGAGAACCAGATGGCGATGGTCGATTACGGTTACCGCCTGCGCTACTTCGACAAAGTGGGCGAACGCTACGCCATCAAGAAACCCCTGAAAGAGATGGTGCACTTCGACTTTCACAATCTGAAGACCGAGTACCTGCCGCAACGCAACGATGTCATCTTCTGCCGCAACGTGATGATGTATTTCGATGAGGCCGAGCAGAAGCGCCTGATCGAGAAGTTCTATCGCTGCCTGAACGCGGGCGGATATCTGTTTGTGGGGCATGCGGAGAGCCTGCTGGGACTCACCAAGAAGTTTCAGATGGTCCACAAGGACAGCGGAACGGCGTATCAGCGGCTCGAGGTGAGAGAGTGACCCATTCCCCCGATGAGCGCGGCGCAGAACTGCTGGAGCTGTTCTTCGAGACTTCGCAGGAACTGCTGCAGGCACTGAATGATGAAGCGCTGAAGCTGGAGAAAAAGCCCGGCGACGAGGAAATCGTGCGCGTCATCCGCCGGACGGTGCATACCTTGAAAGGCGACTCGGCGGCCTGCGGTCTGAGTGAGTTGAGCGAACTGGCGCACCAGTTCGAAGATGCCCTGTCCCTTGAAGGTACGGCGACCCAGGCGGCCGTGGCGGAGATTGCCTTTGCCGCCGCCGACGTTTTTACGGAGATGATTGCGGCCTATCACCGCGGAAAGAAACTGCCCTCGACCAAGAGTTTGAGCAAGCGGATCGAGGAGCTGATCGCCCCGCCGTCGCCGACATCTGGAAAAACCCGGCGGACGAGAAAATCTGCGGCCAAGACTCCAGCCGCCAAAACACCGGCAACCCGAACATCTCCTAAGGGGGCCGCTCTTTGGACGGAATACGAAAAGCTGGCAATGACGCAGGCCCAGGCCGGCGGCCAGGATGTGTATCACGTGGTGGTCAAGATTGACCCGCACTGCGCCATGCCGATAGCGGGACGGCAGCTGGTGCACAACGCCGTCGGTGTCATGGGCCCGGTCCTTGCGGTGCGGCCCGACGCCAAGTCGCCGGCAGCCTCCAAGCAGGTGGAGTTCGTGCTGGCCAGCGTACAGACGGCGGAACAGATTGCGGCCAAGTGCAAAATTCCGACGATCGCGGCCGAGGTTATCGTCGAATTGCTGCTGGATGCGGCAGGTGTGACGAAGAAGCCGCCGAGCGAAACCGAGGCTCCGTCCCAAACCCCCACCGCCGTAGCGCCGGCGACCGAAGCGGTTCCGGCGAACGCTCCTGCTGGGACGGCCGCAGCCGAGCCGACGCCGAGCATGCTGGAAAACATTCTGCGCGTGGACGCAGGCCGCATCGACAACGTGCTCAACCTCGTGGGCGAGCTGATTATCGGCAAGTCGATGTTGCAGCAAGCGCTGAACGAATTCTCCAAGCGCTTTCCGAAAGAACTGTTGCGCGGCAAGTTTGCCGATGCCATGGCCTTTCAATCCCGCGTGCTGAACGATCTGCAGCGCTCGGTCATGAAGATTCGCATGGTGCCGGTCGATCAGTTGTTCCGGCGCTTCCCGCGCATGGTGCGCGATGTGTCGCGGCAATGCGGGCGCGAAGTCGAACTCGATATCAGCGGGCAGGACACCGATCTCGACAAGGGAATCCTCGACGCCATCGCCGAGCCCCTCACCCATCTCGTGCGCAACGCGGTGAGCCACGGCATTGAACCCGCCGCAGAGCGTCGCAAGCTGGGTAAGGCGCCGCAGGGAGTGATCCGGCTAAACGCGTATCACCAGGGAAACCAGGTCGTCGTCGAAGTCACCGACGACGGCCGCGGTATCGACGCACAAAAGATTCGCGCCAAGGCTATTGAACTCGGAATGGCGACCCCCGAGGAACTCGCGCGGCTCAGCGAGGCGGAGGTTTTCGAATTCATCTTCCGGCCCGGCTTCAGCACCGCCGACGAGGTCACCGAAGTCTCCGGTCGAGGCGTTGGCATGGACGTGGTTCAAAGCGTGCTGCACCGGTTGAAGGCCTCCATCAGTGTGGAGACGCGCGCCGGGAAAGGCACCACGTTCCGCATGAAGCTCCCGCTGACTCTGGCCATCATCAAGGCGCTGCTGTTCTGGGTGGAGCAGCGCTTGTATGCCATCCCGTTGAACGCGGTGCTGGAGATTGCGCGGACTTTCGAAACCGAAGTGCACCAAGTGGACAACTACGAGGTGCTGCAGTTGCGCAACCACGTTCTGCCGCTCCTGCGGTTGGGCCGTCCGGTGGCCGAGGGAGATCGAAACTCCAAGCTCTTTGTGCTCGTCATTACTGCAGGAGAAAGGAAGTACGGCTTGATTGTCGATGCCTTGGAAGGCGAGGAAGAACTGGTAATCAAAGCGCTGGATGACCAGACATTCTCGACCGATCTGGTTTCGGGCGCTTCCATTCTGGGCGACGGCCGCGTGGTGCTGATTCTGAACTTGCCCGCCGTCGTGGAGCATGTTGCGCGCTGGCGGCCTCAGGAAGCCGGGCAGGCCAATTCGGGTTTGTTGCTGACGCACACCGACCGCATGCGGCTGGCCTTGACCCCCGCCGTGGGAGGCCAGGCATGAAGAAGACTCCGGTGCGTGTGCTGGTGGTCAACGATTCGGCGCTGATGCGCAAGCTGATTCCGCAGATGCTGGCCGCCGACGAATCCATCGAGGTCGTCGGAACGGCGATGGATGGCTCCTTCTGCCTGAAGAAAATCGAAGAGTTGAAGCCAGGCGTCGTCACCCTGGACCTGGAAATGCCGGGCATGAACGGAATCGAGGCGCTCAAGGAAATCATGCGGCGGCACCCATTGCCGGTGATCGTGTTCAGCTCCCACAGCACCGAAGGTGCGTCGGTCACCATGAAGGCGCTGGGCCTGGGTGCGTTCGACTTCGTGCCCAAGCCCAAAGACGCCACGGCGCACATGGCGGAAACCGCACGGGAACTGATTGCCAAGGTGAAGGCGGCGGCAGAGTGCAAGCTGAAACCGCGCATGCTGCATGGAGTTCCTCCCAGGCCTGAGAAACTGCCAGTCTCTTCTGCGGCTCCGAACAAGGTGGTCGCCATCGGCGTTTCCACCGGTGGTCCGCAGGCATTGGAATATGTGCTGTCGCAGTTGCCGGGAGATTTTCCCGGAGCCATCACTGTGGTGCAGCACATGCCGGAGGGATTCACGGATATGTTCGCGCGCCGGCTGGACGAAGTCTGCCCCTTGCGGGTGAAAGAAGCACAGTCCGGTGATTTGTTGCTGCCGGGCCGCGTGCTGATCTGTCCCGGAAACCGGCATATGAAAGCGAAACGGCTGCCTCTGGGAGATGTTGTCGCGCTTTGTGACGAGCCGCGAGTGAACGGACACCGTCCCAGCGCGGATGTGCTGTTGCGCAGCGTGGCCGAGCAATTCAAGACACAGGCGGTCGGCGTGCTGCTGACCGGCATGGGCGACGACGGCGCCGAGGGCCTGGGAGCGGTGAAAAAAGAAGGCGGCATGACCATCGCGCAGAGCGAAGAGTCCTGCGTTGTGTACGGCATGCCCAAGGCGGCGATCGAACGGGGTTACGCCATCCGTGTGGTCGGTCTGGATGTCATGGGGGCAACGTTGCAGTCCCTGTGCGGACGGAACACGGGATCGACGGGATCGACCGGCCGCGCTGTGCGCGCCGGAAACTAAGATCGGGCACGGCAGGTACCCGTGACCAGCGTGATCTGGTCGGGAAGAGCCGGGCGTGATATGCAGTAGAAGGAGGAGGTCTGTATGGAGCAGTTTGCACCTGTAAAACGCAGCAAAGACGGCCAGCCGGTCCGCTACTTGATTGTGGACGACTCCGTGTTTGCCCGCAAAAATCTGGCCCGCATGATCGAAACGTTCGGCGGGCAGGTGGCGGCTGAGGCCGGGGACGGCTTGACCGCCATCAGCGAGTTCGAGCGCACGCATCCTGACATCGTGCTCATGGATATCACCATGCCGCAGATGGAAGGCATCGAAGCTGCCGAACGGATCGTCCAACAGCACCCGGAAGCGCGCATTGTCATGGTTTCCTCGGTTGGCTACCAGGAGAACATCGTGGCCGCGCTGCAACGGGGCGCGCGCCATTTCGTGCAGAAGCCGGTAAAGCCGGAAGTGCTGTATGAAGTCATCAAATACGTCCTGGGCGAAGACGGGGCCGTGGCGGCCTCCGCCGGAGCGGGAGCCTAACTCGATGAAGATGGAACTGATCCAGCCTTTCATCAACGCGGCTGATGCCGTGTTGTCGCAAGGGTTGCAGGGCACTACCAAGGTGGGAAATCTCACCATGGAGGAAGACGCCTACCGTCGCAAGGGCGTGGCCGGCATGATCGCGCTGACGGGTGACATCGAAGGCCGGATCATACTGGACCTCGAACCCCAGACCGCCGTCAAGGTTGCCAGCCACTACGCCGGCGCCGAACTGCCGGAGTCAGACGCGCTGATCAAGGAAACCATCTTCGAGCTCGCCAATCAGGTCGTGGGCAACGCCATTTCCGCGCTTAACGACCAGGGCTTCCATTTCCGAGTGCATCCCCCGCTCCTTCTCACCGCTCAGGAGGGAGACAAGACCAGCGAAGACACGGAAGCCTTGATGATTTGCTTCGAGACCTCCCTCGGCCATGTCTTCATGAATGTTGCGCTGCGCTACAACAAGAAACGGATGGCCGATCATGCGGCCCTGGGCGCGTAAGGTTTCACCGGCAAAGTCATCGTCGCTGCCAACCTTGCCCCATCTCCTTCGCGCCGCACGCAAGACAAATATTCATGTCCATGCCGAGGTCGAATACTGCCTTCCCTCCACAGATGCCGCACCCCTCTGAGATGGTCTTCGGTTGAGGTTCGGAAACTCGAGCCGATGGTGCAGCGCAAATGCCAGGCGCGCCACTCAACAGACATATAAACTTCCGACGGTCCATTCCAAATCCTCCTACTCAGGTCGAGACGGGCGTCGAGCTGCATCCACGCGGTCAATCTAATTTGGAATTACTTGGGTGGGGTATCAATTTGATCCAAGACCAGTGACCAAGGTAATCGCACGTCTCGGAATGAGACTGCAATTCCTTGCGGCAGTCTTCAGCACAGCAATGGTAGTTGCGGGCCGGACTTCGCACCTCCCGAGTCCTCCTCCGGGTCGGCGAACCTTCTCAATTCCGGATATTTCTGCACCAGCGTGGGCGGGGCTGATACGCGCTTGCCGGTCACCATGGCCTTCAACTCCAGCGCGTTGACGCCGGCCTTGCTCTCGAAGTGGTTATTGGTGATGACGTAGGTCGTCTGCGACTTCTCGGCGACGTTTTCGATTCGTTCCTTCCAGCCGGCCAGTTCCCTCTCGTTGTACAGATAGTTGTAGCGGTCGTTGCGATTGTCGGAATCGAACCACTGATCGTAGTTGCGTCCGTGCAACCGGATATAAGCGATCGGCGCGGTGACGTGTTCGGTAGGGGCGAGCGAGCGTCCGAGGACCGGCTGATCGATGTTGCAGAAGGCGACATTCTTTTGCGTGAACGACGCCAGCGTCTCCGCATTGTTCCAACTGGAGTCGCGCACTTCCACCACACGCGGATACTCGATGAACTGCCGCAGCAAGCGTTCGAGATATTCACGGTTCAGCGAAGTGTTTTTGAACGACACCGGAAACTGAATGAGCAGCGCCCCCAGCCGTCCCTCGGTGGCAAGTACGTCAAGACCTTCGCGAGTGCGGGCTTCGTCCTCGTCGGTTGGCCGGATGGAGGCGGCGGATGTAGGCTCCATCATGGCATTCGCCGAATGCGTGAAGGCGCGATACAACTTGGCGGTGAACAGGAATCGCGGATTCACCGCCGCGACCTTCCGGCACCAGAGCGTGGCCAGCTGTGCCTTGATCGGCCCGTAAAATGAGGTATTGATTTCGGTGGTATCGAAGAAGCGCGCCAGATATTCCAGCGGATGCACCTTGCGGTGCTGCATTCCCGGAGGATATGAAGATACCTTCCCAATCCTTGTAAGACCAGCCAGCCGTACCGAAGCGGACGTTGTTCGGGTTGGTCTGAGGCAAGCGAACTTGTGCTGTGGATCCCATGCGTGGAACCGCAGACAAAGGGCAGCCCAAGAGTAGCACACGACATCCAAGGGAATCCTTGATCAAAGGATTCTGCTATCGCGGCGGAGTTCCCTGCGCCGACAACGCCTGATTGAGTTGACTAGCCAACAGGTCGGCCTGCGCGTTGGAGATTTCAATCTGCCCGTCGAGCAGAAGGGTTAGAGTATCAGCGCCCACGTCTTGAAACCTCGCGCTTTGGATTACAGCCGAATTCTGCACCGCCGGCGGAAGTGTAATCTTGAAATCCGAACCGATTTGCGCCGCGGAACGGACCGACTGCGTGACCGTATCGCGCAAATCCTCTCCCAGAGATCCGGAGCGCAGCGATTCGCCCAACATGCCGGTCGCATCGATGCGGCCGAACGCTGCAACGATCTTCAATGTGTTCGGTTTTTCCACGGCCGCGGTCAATTTCATCTCAACCGTGCCGTCCTCTTCCGCCAGTTCGTTCGCGGTTTGCTGACCAAACATGCGGGAGCAGGTCCATCGCTCAAAGTGCAACTTCACCACCAGAAGGCCCGCAGGGGTCGAAGGTGTGAGCGTTGCCTGCTGTATCGCGACTCGTTGCCCGCAATTTTCCGACGTGTCGAGCTGGGCCCGCAGGAGTTCGGTAATATTTTGTTGCAGGTCTGTCAGATCGGCGGTCAGTTCCAGTTTGAATGTGCGCTGCCCGCCCCGCGCCGCAATCTGCTCGAGCGCACCCGAAACCGGCACGCCGATCGTCCGATTTGCGATGTTGACTGGATGATTCACCGCAGGAAGAGTGAAAGCCAGGTCCTGGCCATTGGCCAGAGTGATGCTCATTTCCCTGCCGAGCGCAAGTTGCTGGTTGTAGAAATCCGTTAAGGCCTTGTCGAGACTCTCGGCGCGCGCCGCAACTTCATCACTGGCAGCCTTGCCATCCACGCTCTGATCCAGCCTCTTCTCTTCTTGTTCAAGGTCGGAGTCGGCTTTGGCCAGTCTTTTGCCGATATCTTTGAGTCCGGATTTCTGCACCGTGGTGAGACCTTCTTGAAACTTCTTGCTCCCACTCCGCGCACTCTCCAGCGCCTGGTCTAGAGCCTCCGGATGGGCAGATTCCGCCACTCCATTTTCCTTGTGCAATTGTTCCAGCAATGCCTGGAGTTCCGCTTTCGCGGCCGCAGTACTTTTTATCAGTGCCTGAAAGTCCGCGGCCTGTTGGCGGGTTGCCTGCAGCGCAATCGCTTCGTGAAAGTCCTTGAGACTGTCCTCTTCGTTGACTCCGCTTGCCCGGCTACTTCCGGAAAAGCCGCCACTTCCAATTCTGACACCATCCTGACTCTGGGCAGTCGCAACCAGCGGATACGCCAGCAAGACAGATCCCAGAATCAGAGCGTTGGCAGCAGAGAAGGCAATCCCACTTCGAATCATGAAGAGAATCCCCGAATGCAATCCAACCGCACAATCCAGAAATCTGTCGACGGTTGGTACACGGCGTTCAACGTCTTGACGAATCAATGCCTCAAACTCGGATGAATCCGAATTCCCCTGTGATGATTCTACCTTACACGGCAAACCGGCACTGAGGGACATGAGTGGCTATGCACGCATCGTTTTGAGAGGCGAGTGTGGGACCATGCATTCGCCTTGGAGGGAACGGTTCCGCTTAGGCCGTTTCGGGCTTAGCATCGTTCAGGCGCAAACTTTGCTGCTGGTGCTAGGCTAGGGGTTGGACCTGAGGGAAAAGTTACCTGTGTCTATGGAACTAGGGATCATTGGGGGCATTGGCCTGTTGTTTGGCGTCCTGCTTGCCTGGCTGGCGCTGCGTTCGCGCAACGCAGCGCTGCAGGCTCGTTTGTCATTGACAGAGAAGGAATTAGCGGCCGTAAAGACCGATCTGGCGCGACTTTTGCAGGATCAGCGAAGTCTGTTGGAGAGCCGTGCCCGCTTGGAATCCGCTCTGGAATCGGAACGGAAGACCAGCAACGAAAAGATCGAATTGCTGACTAAAGCTGGGGATCGCGCCGCTTCGGACCTGCAAAACGCCTTCAAGGCACTGGCCGCCGACGCGCTCAAAAGCAACAATTCCTCGTTCCTGCAGATCGCGCAGGAAACCCTGAGCCGCTTTCAGAGCGAGGCCAAAGGCGATCTCGACGCCCGCCAGAAAGCAGTCGCCGATCTCGTCACGCCTGTGCGCGAGTCGCTGAGCAAGGTGGACGCGCAGATTCAGCAGATGGAAGTCGCGCGCGGCGAGGCCTATGGCGACCTCAAGGCTCAGGTTCAATCCCTGATCACCACGCAGAAAGAATTGCAGTCCGAGACCGGCAACCTGGTACGCGCCCTGCGTACTCCCAACGTGCGTGGACGCTGGGGAGAAATCCAACTACGGCGCGTGGTCGAGATTGCTGGCATGCTCTCCTATTGCGACTTCGCCGAACAAGAAACCGTGACCGGCGAAAGCGGCCGCCTCCGCCCCGATCTCGTCGTGAAGTTGCCCGGTGGCAAGAACGTCGTGGTCGATGCCAAAACGCCTTTGCAAGCCTTTCTTGACGCCTTCGAAACGACCGACGAAGAAGCGCGGCGCTCGTGCCTAGCCAATCACGCCCGGCAGGTGCGCGACCACATGAAGACGCTGAGCGGCAAGAATTATTGGGAGCAATTCGAGGCCACGCCGGAATTTGTCGTGATGTTCCTGCCTGGCGAAACTTTTTTCAGCGCAGCGCTGGAACAGGATCCCGGCCTCATCGAGCAGGGCGTTCTCCAGCGCGTGATTCCAGCATCGCCCACAACATTGATCGCGCTGCTGAAGGCCGTCGCCTATGGATGGAACCAGGAAAAACTGGCGCACAACGCCCAACAGATCAGTATTCTCGGCAAAGAACTGCACGACCGCCTCCGGAAACTCGCAGGGCACATCACCGGCGTCGGCACCAGCCTTGACCGCGCCGTCGAAGCCTACAACCAAGCCGTGGGCTCGCTGGAAAACCGCGTGCTGGTTTCCGCCCGCAAGTTCGCCGAGTTGGGAACTGCGGTGGCCGAAGACATTCCAGAACTCGAACCCATCGAGACCACCTCCCGTGCGCTTTCCTTCGAGTGGGGTGACGAAGACGCTGTGCCAGAACCTGCCAAGCAGGATGAGCGCAAGGCTGGGTAAGGTTTTGCAGTGGGCGTCGGAGGAGATGAAGTCTATATTTCTTTGCCGCTGGCCCGCACATTCGGTACGGAGTCGCGCTGAAGCCGTTTTGAGAATGTGAACGTATTTCCGCTGGTCGCCAAAATTCTGGGTCTAGACATCACGGACCTTGAGACAAGTCCGGTCGATGACAGACTCGGCGTGCTCCAAGGAATCCTCCAAGCAAAGTAGACGACGGAGCCTCTTTTGCGTCAGAAACGCGGCAGGGTGTTCTCTTTGAAAAACGTCCAGACATCCGCGTTGATCTGGTCTGCCAGCGCGTAATAGTTGTGATCGTGATTCGCCAGTTCCACATAGTGAACCGGAAATCCCGATGCGAGCAAAAGATCGCGGGTCTTACGCACGTTCCCGACGGAAAAGAACTGGTCGTGATCTCCGATGTAGATCGCAATGGGCGTCTTGCGCCGGGCGCGGGCGACGATGCCGGTATATTCGTTTGCAATGCGGTCGGCGTGGACCGCCGCTGCCGCGAAGTACTGAGATTCGAACATCGCGCCATCGAAGGCAAGATAGCCTCCCATGGAATTTCCAAACAGATAGACGCGCTGCGCGTCGATGCCGACGAACTGCTTGGCGTCCTCAACCACGCAGCGGAAAATGCTAGGCGCGGATTCCTCGAACTTGGGATCGCGGGGCAACTCCGGAGCCAGTAGAACGATTTTCTCTTTCTCCGCAAAGCGCTTCCAGGCGTCGACCATGTTTCCCGCCCGGTCCTGCGCCGTGGAGCAGCACCAAAGCGGGCAGGACATGATCTTTGTCGGGCGAGAAGTAGAGGTAGACTTGCTCGACGCTGCCGCCACAACGGGCTGTTCTCAGGTTTACGTCCGACCCAAGCGCGCCCGCAAATGGAAAGGACACAAAGGACACAAGGAGAGACACCACTATTCTTGTGTGAGTCTGCATTGCTCTACTCATCATCATTTCCTCCAACATCGCCTAGTTCCTCTGCATCATATTTCCACCGCCGGAATCCATCAAACGAACCAGGCATCCCCTAAGTCCAAGAAATCTTAGGGAAAAGGTGGATACGGAATCTCACAGAAACATCCAAAAAGACATAGTTGCTGTTCGAAAATGCATCTATAATTTTGGAAGTTTCTTCATCTGCGGGACTTAGCGGTCCCAGAATGGGGTTCGACGTGGCAGCGAAGTTGCTCATTGAGGATCAATGGGATGTCTCTCCCACGCCTCCACAGCCTCCTAAGGGTCCGGGGCCAGTACCGAAAACCATGAATCGGGAAAGCCAAGCTCGATTTGTCGCCGTCCTGTTGTTCCTGCTAACAGTGGCTGCGGTGGTCTTTGCAGGGTTCAATTTTCAGAAAGAGCGCGAGTCTGCCGTTCCTGATGACGGCGTCTGGTGGGTAGAGCACGACGGACGCCTGGTAGCAGACCGCGTCGATCCCGCCGGTCCCGGAGCAAAAGCCGGCATCAAGCCCGAGGACCAGTTAGTCTCCGTCAATGGCCAGGAGATTAAAAGCACGCCCGGATTGGTACGCCAGCTCTACAACACCGGCGTCTGGTCCAAGGCCACTTACTCACTGATCCGCAAGTCGGTGACGCTCGATTCCAACGTCATTCTCGCTCCTGCCGATCACTCCCTGAATATTTCTCTGCGCTTGATTGCGCTGATTTATCTGGGCATCGGCGTCTATGTTCTGCTGCGTCGTTGGACCGCACCCGGCTCCACGCACTTCTACGTTTTCTGTCTGGTTTCTTTCATCGCATATTCGTTCAAGTACACCGGCAAGTTGAACGACTTTGATTGGATCATCTACTGGAGCAACATTGTCGCCTGGGTGTTGCAGCCGGCGTTGTTCTTGCACTTTGTTTTGACATTTCCCGAACGGCGACAATTCGTTCGCCAGCGTCCTTGGGTGCTTGCCTTGGCGTACCTGCCCGGCGCCGCCCTTCTGGGAAGGCACATCATGGCCTTACGCCTGGCGCAGGCGAGTGGCTATCTGCGCTGGGATATGGATCGCCAGGAAATGGCCTATGGCGCGGTACTGTTCGTCGCCGCGGCTGCAGTCCTTTGGTATAGCTGCCGGCTCGCGAGCACCACAATCCTGCGCCAGCAGTTGAAGTGGGTGACGCGCGGAACCATTCTGGCCATCGTTCCTTACACTCTGTTTTATGTCGTCCCCTACCTGATGGGCTCGCTTCCCGGCACGTGGATGAAGCTGTCGGTACTGTTGCTGGGATTGCTGCCGCTCACTTTCGGCTATGCCATCTTCCGCTATCGTCTGATGGACGTAGACTTGATCTTCAAGCGCGGGGTGGTTTACACCCTGGCCGCCGCGGCGGTCGTGGGAATGTATTTCGCGTTGGTCGCCGGAGTGGCCACGCTGGTTCACATGAGGCAGCCCGGCACTGGCCCGGTGGGATTAATCCTGGCCGTGGTTGTAACCGCGCTGCTGTTTGATCCGGTGCGCAAATGGATTCAGGACCGCGTCGACCAAGCCTTCTACCGCACGGTCTACGATTACCGCCGGACCCTGATTGAATTTGGCCGCGAGTTGGGTTCTGAAACGGATTTGAATGCCCTGCTCTCTTCAGTCCTGGACCGCCTGTCCCGCACGCTGGCCGTGGACCGCATCGCGATTTTCTTGCGCGCTGACGAAGAGGCAGAACAGTTCGTTCTTGCCAAGTCCGTAGGCATGAATCCCATCGGCAAGCTCGATCTCACTTTTCTGAGCGCGCCCCGCCCCGAACCCGCCGGCCACATGTTCTTCGAAAACACGCATCAGGTACCGCGCGAGACTGCCGGATCGCAGGATGCCATCGCCCGTCTCGATCTCAACTATTACATCCCCTGCCGCGCGCAGCAGAAAACCGTTGCCGTGCTGGGCCTGGGAAAGACCACCAAGGGTGACTACCTCTCGAGCGAAGACATGGAGTTGCTGGAGACCCTCGGCGGCTATCTCGGTATCGCCATCCAGAACGGACGGCTCTACGCGTCGCTGCAGCAGAAAGTAGCTGAGTACGAGCGCCTCAAGGACTTCAACGAAAACATCGTCGAGTCCATCAACGTGGGCATCATGGCGCTCGACATGGAAGACCGGATCGAGAGCTGGAACGCCCAGATGGAAGTTATGTACGCGCTGCCGCGGTGGCAGGCTCTCACGCAACCCGTGCGCAGCATCTTTCCGGCGGAGTTCGTCGAGGAGTTCTACCGGGTGCGCCAAAACGCCGGTATTAACAATCTGTACAAGTTCCGTCTGCAGACTCCAGCGGGCGAGGCCCGCACGGTGAACGTGGCCATCGCCCCGCTGGTGACGCGCACATTCCAAGTCATCGGCCGTCTCGTCATCATGGATGACATCACGGAACGCGTGGAACTCGAGGGCCAGCTTTCGCAAGCCGACAAGCTCTCTTCCATCGGTCTTCTGGCGGCTGGCGTCGCGCACGAAGTGAACACGCCCCTGGCCGTGATTTCCTCTTACACCCAGATGCTCGCCAAGCAACTGCAAGGCGATCCTCAGAAGTCCGGATTGCTCGAGAAGATCACACGGCAAACTTTCCGCGCGTCGGAAATCGTCAACAACCTGCTGAACTTCTCGCGCACCAGCGGTACCGAATTCGCCGACGTCGACATTAACAAAGTCATTACCGACACGCTCGCGCTTCTCGAACACCAGTTCAAAACGGCCAAGGTCCAGGTCCAATCTGATCTGAGCGTGGGAATCTCCGCTATCCAGGGAAATCCCGGAAGATTACAGCAGGTTTTCCTGAACCTATTTCTCAACGCCAAGGACGCCATGCCGGGGGGCGGCAGCCTGAACGTCGCTACCACCAATGGCGACACGGTCAGCGTACGAGTTTCCGACACTGGCTCGGGCATCGCACCCGAACACATCCAACGCATTTACGATCCGTTCTTCACCACCAAGACGGCCCCCAAGGAAGGTCAAAAGCGCGGAACCGGCCTGGGACTTTCCGTCACCTACGGCATCATCCAGGAGCATGCCGGCAAGATCCGAGTAGAAAGCAATCCGGGATCCGGGACGACCTTTGCTCTCGACTTTCCCCTAAGCAGGAAGGGAGTCCATGTCTGAAGCAGCAGTCATCACCAGCGGCACGGTGAACGGCAATCCGTCGCCTACAGGTTCAGTACTTATCATTGACGACGAAGCCGAGATTCGCGAATCTTTGCAGACGCTGCTCGAAATGGAAGGGTTCGAAGTCGAGACTGCGATCAGCGGCGAAGACGGCCTCTCACAAATGGCGGATCGCCCGTTTGATCTCGTGCTGCTCGATCTGACTCTGCCCGGCCGCGATGGGATGGAGATCCTTTCCGAGATTCGCTCCCACGATTCGCGCCTGCCCGTCATCATGATCACCGCCTATGGCACGGTCGAAAACGCCGTGCGCGCCATGCAGTCGGGTGCCGCGAATTTCGTGCAGAAGCCATGGGACAACGAAAAACTTCTCGCCGATGTACGCGCCGCGGTCGGGTGGCGCCGCGCCGAAGAAGAAAATGTCCAGCTCAAGCGCGCCCTCAAACAACGCTACAACTTCGAAAATATCGTGGGCAAAAGCGAGCCCATGCTGAAGATTTTCGATCTGGTCGCGCAGGTTGCCAACAGCCGCTCCACCGTGTTGCTGCAGGGCGAAAGCGGTACTGGCAAGGAAGTCATCGCGAAAGCCATCCACCTGAACTCCCCGCGTCGCGACAAGCCGTTTGTTCCGGTCAACACCGGCTCCATGCCTACAGACTTGCTGGAGTCCACTCTATTCGGACACGTCAAAGGGGCGTTCACCAGCGCCATCGCTTCGAAGAAAGGCTTGTTCGAAGTGGCGGACAAAGGCACGCTGTTCCTCGACGAAATCGCCACCATGGGCCTGGAGACGCAGGCCAAGATCCTGCGCGTGCTGCAAGACCGCCGCTTTATGCATCTGGGGGGAATTCAGGAGATCCAGGTGGATGTGCGCATCATCGCCGCCACCAACATCGACTTGCGCCATATGGTGCGCGAAGGCCGGTTCCGCGAGGACCTCTTCTATCGCCTGAATGTAATCACCGTCGAACTTCCGCCCCTGCGCCAACGGAAAGAAGACATCCCGCTGCTGGTGGAATTCTTCCTGAAGAAGTATGCCGAAGAAAATGGCCGCCCCGCGCCGCGCATCACTCCGGAAGCGCTGCGACCACTCATGGCCTATTCCTGGCCGGGCAATGTGCGCGAACTTGAAAATGTAATCGAACGCGCCGTCGTGCTCTCTTCCGGCCCGGAAATCAGCATGGACCTGCTGCCCGATTCGATGATGGGACGCGGCTCCTCGCTCACCCTGCATGACCCGCCATCCGACGCGTCGCTATTCGAAATCGTGGAAGACGTGGAACGCCGCGTCATCACCGACATGCTTGAACGCTGCAACTGGAACCAAACCGAAGCCGCCGAGCGCTTCCACGTCCCGCTCTCCACGCTGAACCAGAAAATCCGCCGCCTGAATATCGAGATCAAGAAGAAGGGCCGAATCGCGTAGGCTGTCAGCTATCAGTTATCACCTGTCAGTTCTCAGCCTTACCGCACAGCCGCGCCGTCCCATCCACGTGTCAGGATCTTCGCTCTCACTGACAGCTGACGGCTGATAGCTGACAGCTTTCTCTGGAATAGTGTTGTCTTTGCTTCTGGCTGTATCCTGTGGATGTATGGTTTTGCGGGATTGATTACGCTTTGAGGATCGAAATGCGAGAAGCAGAATGCCGAGAAGGGCGAGAGGCCAGAGAGAAGTTTGAGGAGGGGATGAAGGCGATTTTTCAGGTTCCAAAGGATGCAATCCTCCCCAACAAGACCCTACTTTACGCAAACCCGATACACTCCGACAAGGACTAGAAACTGAACATGCCTCCGTCGTGTCACGGCACGCAATGCAGCTTGGCACGTCCCTGCGGCTCGCTGTGAGCGTCTAACGCGACGTTGTGACGGGTAATCATGCATCGCGCGTGAAGGCGCCAGCATGATGGAAACGGTTCCTCGGGGGCAGGGGTAGTCCTATACTCACTGAGTCAAGAACAGCAGCCAGGCAGCTTCCTATCGCTCCTACCGATACTTTGGGCGTGCCTTCGACTAGAACAAACCCCAGGACACCACTACAATTCTGGACCACTGTGAAGCCGCCACGAGTCGCGCGGTGATCATCAACCTGTTACAAGTTTCTTCTTTCCGAAGGCACTGTACGCCATGCTTGCCAGAAAACTTGTAATAAAACCGGCCACCAGACCGAAAACCAGCCCTTCTAGGTTCGCCCGTTGCAGGTCATGGCGCGTTATCGGTTGTTGCCCTTCCAAGATACGTTGCAATTCCTCGGTCTGAAGGACAATCTGCTTCTGACGGGCATCTATACGCTTGAGTTCTTCGGCGACCTGCCCTGCAGCCTGTTGCTGAACATCGAAGTTCGTCAAAGTTGCAGTCAACTGCTTCTTGGTATTTTCCAATTCGCTTTCGGTGGAATTCAATTGGTCGAGGAGTACTTTGCCACTTTCGGACATCTTGCCCAAGACGCGGTTTTGTTCACCCAAGGACTTTGACAGCTCTTCCATATTCGCTGGCCGGGAATTCAACATGGGATTGTCTTCGCGCGCACCGAAAAAACCGGCAACGAGGCATCCGCCACCGAGAAGCACTGTCATAACTGCTGCGACGAACCACTCAGCGCTTCGCGAACCAAAACGGCGACTTATCAGACTTGAAATCGCCTTAATTATCAAAATCGGCAGCACAGCAGCCGCGACAAGTACTGGACCAAATAGAGGTGAAAAAATCCAGTAATACTTGTAAACCTTCCATGCTGCGTAGAATCCGATACTTACGCTTTGGCCAACCGCAAGCAGGACCATTAAACCGATTCCACCCAGAACAATGACCGCGGAAGGCCAAATGAAGGCAAATGCACGAAAGATGACCCACAAGCGCAGCAGGGCGTTGCCGCGTGTTTCCGAGCGGCGCAGATCCACCCAGATCTCCTGAAAAATGGCTGACCATTTTTTCTCTTGTTCGGCTGGTGGTGCGGAATTCTCTGGCAACGTGTCCATCATCCCTCCAACGCTGTTCGCAGTAAGGGTAAAACGGTTGGTCGTCTGCAGAAAGCGAAATCCACCGGGCAACCCGGAGTACCGCCGCAAGAAAGCAGAAACAACGCTCGGACGAAGAGCCCCCGCACGAGGCGGCGTGAGCAGGTAGTTGCTGTCCAATAAGATGTCCCGAAACTGACTCCTAGCGTCATCTGGCGTACTTCCGCATCAGCGATGGCTATTGAAAAGACGAGGGGTTACGCTGCGGCCGCTCCCTAGAAAGAATCTGTTATAGTTCGGTCAAGCCCGTGCCTCGCGCCCGCGACTGCTCCGGCTTCCCGAATCGCATGGAACTGACTTCGCCCACCCAGTTCGCTAAGCAGAAAGTCCTCGCGGTTCAGGATTACACCCTGATGACCGCGCAGTCCGTCGCAAACTTGTTTCGCAAGCCCGTGTATTTTGCCGATATGGTCCAGCAAGCCGATCTGATCGGAGTGGGTTCCCTTCCGATCGTCGTCCTGACCGGCTTTTTCACGGGCGCCGTGCTGGCGGTGCAAAGCGCAAACACATTGCAGCGATTTGGTTCGATCACTCTGATCGGGCAGTTGGTGTCGCTCTCGATGGTGCGCGAACTGGGCCCAGTGCTCACCGGCTTGATGGTGGCGGGGCGAAACGCGTCGGGGATGGCGAGTGAACTTGGCTCCATGGTCGTGACGGAGCAAATCGACGCTATGCGTGCCTTGGGCACCGACCCCATGAAAAAGCTGGTTGTGCCCCGAGTGGTCTCCACCGTTTTCATGTTGTTCTTCCTCACCATCCTCTCGGACTTCGTCGGCCTGGCCGGTGGATTGTTTGTGTCCAAAATTCTTCTGAACCTCGACGCCCGCCAATACTGGAGCAACGCCTGGCAGGCGCTCGTATTTCAGGACGTCTTCATGGGGCTGGTCAAGCCGCTCCTGTTCGGCTTCATCATCGCCACCGTGGGCTGTTTCTATGGAATGACGGCCCGAGGGGGCACGCAAGGGGTAGGCCGGGCCACCACGCAAGCCGTGGTGGCCGCTTCTGTTTTGATAGTCGTGCTCGACCTATTTGTCACGCAATTCCTGATGAACGTAATGTCGTACAAGTAGCCGCATGCCCGCACCCACCTTGCCACTCGATTCCGCGTTCACCACAAGCCCGGAATCGGCCGCCCATGCCGTTGAGTTCCAGGACGTGCACCTTGCGTTCGAGGAGAACGAGGTGCTGCGCGGAGTTTCTTTTCATCTGCCGTTCGGCGAAACCAAAGCACTGTTCGGCGTGGCGGGATCGGGCAAGAGTACTATCCTGAAACTGGCTTTGGGACTGCTCAAGCCTGACTCGGGACGAATCTTGGTGCTTGGCACTGACGTTACCCAGACGCGCGAGAAAGACTTATTCGCTCTGCGCGCCAAGGTCGGAATGGTGTTTCAGGAAAGCGCTCTGTTCGACTCGCTCACGGTTCGTGAGAACGTAGCCTTCCGCCTCATCGAGGAACATGGCTTCGAAGACCCCGACATCGAACGCCGCGTGCTAGAGACACTCCGCTTTGTCGAACTGGAACAGACTATCGATAAGTTTCCTTCCGAGCTTTCTGGAGGCATGCGGCGCCGCGTGGCGATCGCGCGAGCCATCATCACTCAGCCGGAAGTGCTCCTCTACGACTCGCCCACCGGGGGTCTCGATCCGGTCACTTCCAACACGATTATCGAGCTCATCATGAAGCAGCGCGACGTCTACAAGACCAGTTCCCTGCTGGTGAGTCATCGCCTGCAGGACGCCTTCACCATGGCCACGCACGAATTCGACAAGCAGGCCAACCAGGCGCGCTCCCTTCCACGCGGCCAGTATTGCGATGTGCCCATGAGTTTCCTGATTCTCCGCGACGGAAAAGTCATCTTCGACGGTGACGTCCGCGAGCTAGCGCGCACCAAAGACGAGTACATCCAGGAATACATCTCGTAGGAATTGAGCAATCGGGTAATCGAGTAATTCAAAACCAATCTTCGGCGCTCGAATTTACTAAATTACCCAGTTTCTCAATCTACGTGACTTGAGAATCATTGTCCCGGAACGCGACGGCCCTTCACTTCGGCGCCGAAGCCAGGTTCTTCCCCGCCTGCATGAATGCGTCCACGTTGCTCTTATCGATGAGGTCCGAACCGGTATCTACGAATCTCGGAATCGGCGCAAAGCTGTCCTTCGACCAATCCGTCTCCAACGAAGACGGCTTGTGATGATACAGATTGTCAAGCATCTGCATGCCGACAAAGGCCATGGTGTAAGGTTTCTGCGCGACGGTGGCCGCAATCACCCCTTTCTGGATCCAGTCGAGCGTCTCCTGGTCGGTGTCCATCGCCATCACCACTTTCCCCGTCACGTGATAGCTGTTGAGCACGCCGGCGACTTCTTTGCCCGATTGCGCTTCCAGGCATACGAAGGCGTCAACCTTGTCGCGTTCCTTGCCGATGATCTGCGTCGTCGTATCGAATGCGATGCGCGGGTCGCCCTGAATATCGACCACCCGAGTAATCTTGATCTCGGGCGTCCGGGCCAGTACCTCTTTATAGCCGCGCAGCCGTTCCTGCAGATTCGACTGATCCGGCATGCTGAAGACCACGACATTGCCTTTGCCCCTGAGTTCCTGCGCCAGCCGCTGCCCGCCGGTGATGCCCGCCTGATAGTTATTGGTTCCGATGAAAAACAGGCGCTTGCTGGAAGGTGCATCCGAGTCGATCGTGATCACCGGCACGCCCGCGGCCACGGCCTTATCGATGCTGTCCTTCAACAGCGCCGGGTCGGTCACGGCAAGCAAGATGCCCGTGGCTTTTTTCTGCACTGCCTGATCCAGTACGTCGCGCTCAGTCTTGGGGTCATAGTTTTGCGGTCCCATGAAATCGGAGCGCACTTTCATCTGAGCGGCGGCGTTCGAGAATCCGGCTCCCGCAGCCTTCCAGTAAGGAACCTGCAAATTTGCCGATACGAAAACAAAGTATTCATCGGAGTCGTGAGCACCACCGCAACTCAGGATCAATACCGATAGGATTGCGAGGACGGCGGAGTGGAGAATTCTGCGCGAGCGGAGCATCGCATCCTCCTTTCGAACGATTCTCATCCTACTCAGACGGAATCTTTTCCGGACGAGAACATTCAGCGACTGGATTGTAAACGAGCGGTCAAGCGAAGGCCAGAAGTCAGAGCAGGGCATGTTCGAGAAGATGCAAGATCTCCACTCAGACTTGCAAGACCCTCGCAGCAGCGTACAGAGCGATGAGCCCCCAGAGAGCGCCAACGGTTACAACCTGGTTGCGCGTTCGGACCTCAGCAGGCTTAGCCACCACAGTCCTACACCCCAACCGGAAAAGGCTTGGTATGCGTGGTGGTCCTGAGCGAGGCGCTTGCGAAGCGCCCCTGCAGCAACGACATCAACCCCGTGTACCAGTACCCCACGACGAACAGCAGCAGGAACGGCACGGTAATGTAGTTTTCGTTATCTACGGCATAGTAAACCGTCAGCGCGAAGTAGGTACCGATCAGCAATTCCAGCCACGGCACCCATCCCAGCCGCTTGCGGTACTTCTTGGTCCCAACTTTGTCTTGCTTCGAGATGACGCTGTACTTCGGGGTTCGTGCGAACGCGCTTTCCTTGCCGATGAGCGCCTCAATCACGGCTTTGGTGTTGGTGATGGTCAGCCCGATTCCCAGCGCCATCAGAAACGGCAGATACAACAGCGCCCGCGGCCAACTCCGCGGAAACAACTCGCGCTGCGAAACCAGGTAGAAAGTTGAAATCGAAAAAGTCAACGCCATGAACAGCGGCAAGTCGATGTATAGCATCTGAAACCAGCCCTGGTAGAAGCGAATGATCATGGCCGGAAGCAGCAGCACCGAAAGCATAATCATCAACGGGTAGCTCAGATTTGCCGTCAGGTGATACCAGGCCTCGATCTTGGTGTGCAGCGGAGCATCGCTGCGCAGCACCCGCGGAAGAATTTTTTTTCCCGTCTGGATCAGTCCTTTTGCCCAACGCGCCTGTTGCGTCTTGAACGCGGTCATCTCTACAGGCAGCTCAGCCGGACACTCCACATCCTGCAAGTAGATAAACTTCCATCCCTTAAGCTGCGCGCGATACGACAGATCCGTATCTTCGGTCAACGTATCGTGCTGCCAGCCTCCGGCTTCGTCGATCGCCGCGCGCCGCCACATGCCGGCGGTGCCATTGAAGTTGAAGAACAGGCCCGTGCGTGCGCGCCCCGAGTGCTCGAGCACAAAATGACCATCCAGCAAGATGGCCTCAACCTCGGTCAGAAACGAATAATGCCGGTTGAGATGCGTCCAGCGCGTCTGCACCATTCCAACCTTCGGATCGGTAAAGTGATGGATGGTGCGCATCAGAAAATCTTCCGGCGGCGTGAAGTCGGCGTCGAAAATCGCGATGAACTCGCCCTTCGCCGTCTTCATCCCTTCGGCCAGCGCGCCCGCCTTGAAGCCCGCTCGATTCGTCCGGTGATGGTAGCCGATCGGATTGCCCAAAGCCGCATAGCGCCCGACCAGCCCGCGAGCCACGTCAACCGTCTCGTCAGTCGAATCGTCCAGCACCTGGATGTCCAGCTTCTCCCGCGGATATTTCAGTTTGCAGATCGACTCCAGCAACCGCTCCACCACGTACTGCTCGTTGAAAATCGGCAATTGCACCGTCACCCGTGGCAGCTCTTCGAAATACGCCGCCGGCTCGGTCGTGCGTTTTTCCCGGTGCTTGTAATACAGATACACGAGAATGTACCGGTGCATTCCATACCCCGCCAGCAGAATCAAAACGATGAAATAAGGGACCAGTAGCGCCACATCGAAGGCGTTGGCATGGTAGAGTCCGCGAAACGTGGTATCAAGAAAATGCTGCCGGATGTAAGGCAGCACGCCCTTGGGCGCCGCCAACACGGCCAGATTCGCAGTCAGTAAGAGATCAGACATCAATAAGGAGTCCGGTGAAAACCTACATTTTACCGGATTTCGCCGATTCAGTTCTCACCTCAGATTCAGAACCGTCTTTGATCTTTAGGTTGGCAGACTCCCCTGCCGGCAATCGAGCGTGAAAAAAAGCGGCCCATACCTGTTGGAGTCTGTGTCGTAGCTCGATCGCGTGCGAGAAATTGGAAGACGCGACGCCGCAAAGCCCGGGCCGCTTGCATATTGCGGGTGCGCGTCTACACCCAGGGATTCACAACGGCCTTCAGCATTGGAAAGTCAGAAACATTGCGCGTGACCAACGTGAGGCGATAGATTTCCGCGGTCGCCGCGAGGAGGGCATCCATTGCGCCCACGGGACGCCCTACAGCTTCGCTGCGCGACACCGTTTTTCCCCACGCCTCGGCGACCCTCTCGTTGACCGAGAGAATCCGCCCTTCAAAGCGCAGCGGCAGTTCATCCCGTAGCCATTGCTCGAGCCGGTTGCGCCGCGCTCCCCCCGGCATGCGTTCTACGCCGTACCGCAACTCCGCTAAAGAAATCACACTGATGTAGACTCGATCCTCGTCAGCCGATTCCATCCAACGAATCAGACCCGCGTTGGGCCGCGGCTTAACCCATTCTGAGATTGCGTTAGTATCGAGAAGGAAGTTCATCCAGAAGAGTCACAGACTGATCTTGCGCGGTCGCGCCTTATTCCGGCGGACCTTCAGTCCCGATCCCCGCAGGGGCGACGTGGCGAAGAACTCTGCCAGGTTGCCCGTCCGCTTGGTTTTCCGTTGCCATTCTTCGGCACCCACCACAACGGCGGCAGTGCGTCCGTTCCTGGTGATGGTTTGCGGGCCTTCCGACATGGCGCGCTCAATAATTTCGCTGAATTTTGCTTTGGCCTCGGCCACGGTCCAGTTCGGTGTCCCCATAGCAGCTCCATTCGGGCTCTTTAGGTCATTATGGTCATTATAGTCATCGGAGGAAGGTTGCGCAAGAAAGAGGCAAAGTTGGTGGTGTCTTAAATAACGTGTTTAAGACACTACCGCAAAGTTGCCCACAGGGCTTCCCTCAGTTACAAATAGAACCACTCATGGAATCCAGATCAGCGGCCTCCGCGGATCCCGCACAGACCTCCGGTCCGCTCCTCAATGCCTGGGCGCACATCCGCACCTCGCCGCTCTGGATCGTCGGGATCGCCTTGCTTCTACGCGTTGCCTGGATCGTCATCGGCCACACCTACAAGTTCAAAAGCACGGACGACAACTTCGGCTTTGGCTGGGAGATGGGACGCATCGGAGCGTCGCTGGCTTCCGGACACGGCTTCAGCAGTCCCTTTGGCCCGTCGACCGGGCCAACCGCGTGGGAGCCTCCGCTGTACCCGTATCTGACTGCGGGCGTGTTTCTTGTTTTCGGGATTTATTCCAAGGCGTCGGCCTTCGTGCTGCTGACGATAAACAGCGCTTTCTCGGCCTTGACCTGCATCCCGATTGTTCTGATCGCGCGCAGGATTTTTTCGGAGAAGGTCGCGGTCGGCTCGGCGTGGGCCTGGGCGCTCCTGCCCAATGTCATGTTCTGGTGCACCCGCGCAATCTGGGAGACGAGTCTGGCGGCACTGCTGCTTGCTACGATTTTCTGGCTGGCGCTGACTCTCGAAGACTGCGACGGTGTGTTGCCGTGGATTCAGTTCGGACTGCTCTGGGGCATCACCGCCTTGAGCAGTACTTCCCTGTTATCGTTTCTGCCGGCTGCGGGATTGTGGGCCTGGTACCGGCGTGCGCAACTCGGCAAGCGATCCTTGGCCGGAGTTGTGCTGGCATCCGTCATTTTCTTTGCCTGCATTGCGCCCTGGCTCGTCCGCAACTATCGGACATTCGGCAAGTTCATTTTCATCCGCGACAATTTCGGCGCCGAGCTTCGCCTGGGCAACGGCCCCGGCGCGGACGGAACGTTGATGCTCTATCTGGATGCAACGCACGATGTCTACGCGATGCGGCAGTTTCAGGCGATGGGCGAACTACCCTACATCGCCATGCGCAAGCGCCAGGCCGTCGATTACATCAAGGTGGACTATGCGCGGTTCGCCGGTCTCTGCCTCAAGCGGCTTATCTACTTCTGGGCGGGACCGCCGAAAGCCACGCAGCCGTGGTGGATGAGCGAGGCGAAAAATTCACTGTTCCTGGCCTCGTCGGTGCTAATGTTCTGGGGATTGGGCCGCGCGTTACGCTTGCGCAAACCGGGCGCCTGGCTGCTGTTCTGGCTAGTTCTGCTTTATCCGGCGGTGTACTACTTCGTGTATTGCATCCCGCGCTACCGGCACCCCATTGAGCCGGAGATGGCGATCCTGGCAGTGTTCCTGCTTACTGAAGTGCGAAAGCGAACCGCGGACACGACTTCCCATTCGTGACGGTGGGGAACATCGCGGATGTAACCTTCGTATCCCTGATATGGGAATGAGCGTTTTTCCGGAACAACCTCTCACCAAACCCGAGCGGCCTCGTCTAACCGATTGAAAGGGAGGAAGTCATGAATCGCCATCGCCAATCTGCTACCTGGTTGGGAGCTATCCTGGGCACCGTCTGTGCCCTGCTCATTCTTGCTCTGGGAGCGCATGCGGCCGACCATCGCGGCGCTCTGACTGAAGAATTCCATCAGACGTATCCCCTGACCCCGGATGGCCGGATTGAACTCGACAACATCAACGGCGACGTTCACATCTCCAGTTGGGACCAGAACCAGGTGAAGGTGGATGCCGTGAAGTACGCCGACACCAAAGAGCGTCTCGATGAGGCGAAGATCGAGATCGACTCAAGGGCCGACGCTCTCTCGATTCGGACCAAATACCCCGAGCACGACCATAATTGGAATTGGGGCTCGCACAACAATCCCGCGAGTGTTGAGTACACCCTGACGGTGCCGCGCACGGCTCGGCTGGATGAAATCAAGCTGATTAATGGTTCGCTTGACATTACCGGGGTGAATGGGGAAGTGAATGCTTCCTGCATCAATGGACGGCTGGAAGCGCAAAATCTTGCGGGTCGCGCCCGGTTGTCGACGATCAATGGAAGGCTAAATGCGCAGTTCGACCAGCTTGCCGGACCTTCGGTTGATTTGAATTCGGTCAACGGCTCGGTGGAACTGACCATTCCTTCTGACGCTAAGGCGGAGATCGAGGCCAGCACGGTTTCTGGCGGAATCAATAACGATTTCGGGTTGCATGTGAACCATCACCAGTTCGTCGGTCACGATCTGCGCGGAGAACTCGGCACCGGCGGCACACGCATCAAGCTGGAAAACGTGAATGGCAGAATCGAGATTCGTCATGCTCGGGACGGCCGGGCCCTCAGCCCAGCCAAGGACCTGAGCCATCGCGATAAGGACGACGACAGCATTTAGAAAAGCGACATCGACCGATCAATAGATCGTATATCCCGGAAGCGGCGTGCGCAGGTCGGGCTTTGAGGCCACTAGCAGCAAAGCGCCCTCCCGCTTGAACGCCCGCAAATCGTCGAGACTATTGAACGATTTGGTTTTGTAATCATCCGGAGTGGGTGTGTCGTCTGGAATACGGCGCGCCTGCACGTCTTCGAACGCGTGCTTTTTAAAGAGTGCGATATATTCGGCCGCGGAACGCACGTGTACCGGGACGTTGAGCTTGTCGACCCACTGCAGCGAATAGGGATTGTCTTTGTAGAGATTGATCAGAATAAACACCTGTCCCCGCGGCGCCATCACTCGAAACAACTCCATCAGCGCACGATCCTGGTCGGGATAGTAGTAAAACGATTCCACCGACAAGACTTTGTCGAAGAAGTTTTCTTCCCACGGGATCTGCTGTGCCGATCCCCAGACGTAAAGAATATTTTCGAAATCTTTCGAGGCTTCGCGGGCCTGGCGCACCATCTCGTCGGATACGTCGAGTCCGACGACTTGCCCGAACCCCTCCGGACCTTCCCCGACGAGCCTTGCCAGCAGACGCGTGGCCCATCCGGAGCCGCAGCCGAGATCGAGCACACGCTCGCCGGGGCGTAGATTCATCAGTCGAATTGTCTTTTCGGTGATGTCGAGATGATGGCGCTCCATCTTCGGGCCTTCGCCGGCGGCGGCCCAGCGGTTGAATTCGTGTTGCAGCTTTTCGTGGGGAGTTTGAGGTTTGTCTGGCATGTCGTTCCCTCGGCTGGATTCCAGCAACTATGCAGAAAGGCTTTCTCTCTTTTTACCATGGAAGCACTCAAGGATTGGCTGCCTCGAGCGGGGAGCATAACGGCTCGGTCCATCGCCAAACGATAGTTCACCATTGACTCCCCCGGCGGTCAGACCTACGATTCTCCTTGTAGGGGGAAGGAGACTCCCCCGTGACGAGCGAGGCACTCAGCCACGGCTCGCTGATCGATTGTCAACTGGGCCACTACCGCGTCGTCGAAAAGATCGGCGAGGGTGCCATGGGGGAAGTTTTTCTTGCTCACGATGAGCACCTGGGCCACAACGTTGCGCTGAAGGTTTTACGCTCCGAAACCGACGACCGACGTCGACATCTCTTCCGCAAAGAAGCTCACGCCCTTTCCAAGTTAAATCACCCGAACATTGTGACGGTGATTGACTTCGACACCCAGGTAGACCTGGACTTTCTGGTGATGGAATACGTCCCCGGCCTGGCTCTCGATGAGAAGGTGCAACAGGGCGTGCTGCCGGAACAAGAGGTTGTCCGCATTGGCGTGCAGTTGGCGGCGGGCTTGGCCGCAGCCCACGACCAAGGAGTCATTCACCGGGATTTGAAACCGGGCAACCTGCGGCTGACGAACGACGATCGCTTGAAGATCCTCGATTTCGGGCTGGCGCGTTCCACGCTCACCTTCAGTCCTCTGTCAACCACGGTGAGTTGTGATGGCCCGGCGGATTGCTCCGGAACCGTTCCCTATATGGCGCCGGAGCAACTGATGGGACAAGCGGCAGATGCGCGCACCGACATCTATTCCGCTGGTGCGGTGCTCTACGAACTCTGCGCCGGTCACCCACCATTTGAGCAGCGGCTGTTCACGGCGCTGATAGATGAAATTCTGCACAAGTCGCCCGTCTCCCCGAGCAGCGTCAGGCCGGGAATTTCCCCAGGACTCGAAGCGGTCATCCAGAGATGCCTGGAGAAGGAACCGGAGAAGCGATATCGGTCCGCGAAGGACCTGGCCCGGGATCTGCAGGGATTGGCGAATGCCTCCGACGCTTCTACGCTCAGGAGCGCGGCGAGGTACTGGTATGGCCTGGCAGCATGCCTAGCCGTCCTGGTGCTGCTGTTTGCATATGGACCATCCGCGAAGCGTTGGCTGGATTCGATCTTCAACCGCGGAACGCCGCAAATCGAGGCGCTGGCAGTTTTACCGTTCGCGAATCTTTCCGGGGACGCGCAACAGGAATACCTGGCGGACGGGATGACGGATTTTCTCATCACAGACCTGGGCCAGATGCATACTCTGCAACGCATCATTTCCCGTACATCGGTCATGCGCTATAAGACAGCGCGTGAGCCCTTGCGGCAAATCGCGCGCCAGTTAAACGTAGACGCGGTGATCGAGGGATCGGTCATGCGCTCGGACAAGACCGTGCAAGTCACGGTTCGCCTGGTCAGCGCCGCTGATGACAGGCAGCTCTGGTCGCGCAGTTACGAAAGAGAGTTCCGCGATCTGCTCACGTTGCAGCATGAACTAGCGCTGGCCATCGCGAGCGAGATCCGGCTCAACCTGACTGCGGGGGAGCGAGCCCGGTTGTCGGCGGCCCACCCCGTAGAACCAGCCGCCCAGGAAGCTTATCTCAAAGCCAACTACCTGAATACGGGAACAGCGCAACAGCGCGCGAAGGCGCGGCAGTACTACGAGGAGGCTATCCGGTTGGCGCCCGATTATGCCCCTGGCTATGCGGGGCTGGCGGATTCCTACTGGAGCAGCGTGGATATGCCCACGCGCGAAGCGATGCCTATGGCAAAGGAATATGCGCTCAAGGCGATTGGCCTTGACGGGACTTTCGCACACGCTCACACGGCATTGGCTTCGATCCTGTTCTATGGCGACTGGGACTGGCCAGGTGCGGACCGGGAATTTCGACGCGCGCTCGACCTCAATCCCAATGACGCTGAAGCTCACCGCATGTATTCCGTGTACCTGTCGGCGATGGGGAATTTCGAGCAAGCCGTGACCCACATCCGGGCCGCACAAAAGCTGGATCCATTGTCGGCCTACAACCACACGACTGCGGGATGGACGCTCTACTGCGCCCGCCGTTACGACCTGGCGGCTGAACAATGCCAACGAGCCCTTGAGTTGGCGCCAAACAGCGACAGTTCCCATGCCTGTCTCAGTTACAGCTATCTCGGCAAAGGCGAATATGAGCGGGCGCTCGAAGAGAGCCGGAAGGCATGGGATCTCTCGGGCGGAGATACGGTACGCACCGTCCTGCTGGGGCAGACGTTGGCATCGGCGGGAAACAAGGCTGAAGCCCGGAAGCGGCTCAGTCGGTTGCTTGAGCAGTCACGTCGAAATTACGTTCCTCCTTATTTCTTTGTGATGCTCTTCGCTGCCCTGGACGACAAGGATATGGCTCTCCACTACCTCGAGCGGGCCCGTGGCGAGCGCGACCTTTACCTGGCCTGGATCAAGGTGGATCCGGCAGTCGACCCGTTGCGGTCGGATGCCAGATTTCAGAGGTTGTTGATTGGCATGGGCCTTTCGCCTTAAGTCAGGCTGCTTTAGGCCGGGACGCAAGCACCCACGGCACTGCTATCTGGCCGGTGTCGAACCAGAACCAGCCAAGTAGCGCTTGTATCCGCCTCCGCTACTGCCTTCAATTGGGCTCGGCTCCTTACGTTCGAAGCGTGCGACGCCACGCTCATGCTGTTTACGTCCTTGTCAAAAATATGGTGACCGTTCACGAAATCTTTAGGATCGTTGTGCAGAGCGGCATGTTCCTCGTCTGATAACTGCAAAATGGCAATTTCAGGATCCGTCGCGCGACGCGTTGTGGTGGTCGAGATCTTCAGGACAGGACCTTGCGCGAAAGCGATACAGTTCATGGCGAACCTCCTGTACAACACCTCTTCCGGAGCTAAGTTTAGTCCCGGAGGGAATCCTCGTCAGTGAGACGGATCACGGTGCTTTTGGCCAAGAGGACGAAGATCTGGTGGATGCGTCGCCAGCGAGTGAAGCCGCGGAGAGCTTCTGTGTTACAGTTTTCATCTTTATGGCGACACGTCCTGAAAATCCGCTGCCGGACTCCGAGCCCGGATCGCTCTACTGCCCGAATTGCGCGGAGGAGGTTACGGATCCGCTGACCTGCGGCGACTGCTCTTCGGTGATCTGCCGGCGTTGCGGCACGCCGCTTGAATCGTCCGACGAACTGGGCATCGGATAATGGAACCCGTACCGGTCTTGCCTTCCCCCGACGTGCCGTTATCTGAATCAAAATCGCCCGACTTAAAGCCTGGTTCAAAACCCACGTTGGTTCGCGGACTCGGGCTGCTTGATTCGGTGCTGCTGCTGGTCAGCGGCATCATCGGGTCGTCAATTTTTCTGACAGCGAAAGATATTGCCGGGCCGTTGCCGCAACCGGTGCTGTTTCTGCTCGTATGGGTTCTGGGCGCACTGATCTCGCTTTGCGCCTGCTTCGCGTTTGCGGAGTTGGGTTCGATGTTCCCTGACTCGGGCGGGCAATACATCTATCTGCGCGAGGCTTACGGCGATCTGATCGCTTTTCTCTACGGCTGGATGCTGTTTAGCGTCGCTAACGGGGGGACGATCGCGGCGCTATCGGTGGCGTCGGCAGCCTACGTCGGACAGGTCTTTCCAGTTGTGTCGCAGGGCCACGTGGTGGTTGCATTCGCCGGCATTACCGTGACGCGCGCGCATCTGCTCGGGTTGTTGCTGATCGCCGTGCTGACTTATGTAAATGTCGTCGGACTGCGGTGGGGTGCATTGTTGCAGAACGTTTCTACCTGGACGAAGTTCGCCGCCATGGCCGCATTCGTAACTCTGGGTTTCGCCATCGGCAAGGGGCACTGGTCCAACTTTCATTCGCACGGGGTCGCCCTGACCATGGGGCTCGGGCCGGCGCAGTTGATCTCGGCGCTGGGCGTGGGACTGATCGCGGTATTCTGGGCGTACGACGGTTGGGTATACATCACGTGGGTGGCGGGTGAAGTGAAGGAACCGCGACGAAACGTGCCTCTGGCCATGGTATTGGGCGTGATCGCGGTAGCTGTGATCTACATTGCGATGAACCTGACCTACATGTACGCTCTGCCGCTGAAGGAGATCGCCGAGCACGAGACCATTGCGCATGCCGCGGCCGCGGCGTTGTTCTCGCCAAGGGCTGCGGTATGGCTATCGCTCATGATCGCGATTTCTTGTTTCAGCGCAGCGGCTACGTGCACGCTCTCGGGCGCGCGGGTATACCTTGCCATGGCGCAGGACGGCGTCTTCTTCAAGCGCATGGCGGTAATCCATCCCAAGTGGCGAACGCCGGCGTTCAGCCTGATTGGACAAGGCGTGTGGGCCGCCGCACTCACGCTGAGCGGCCGCTATGACCAGCTCTATATTTACGTGATCTACGGCATGGTGCTGTCGTACACGCTCACAGTGATTGGGATGTTTATATTGCGCTGGAAGCGGCCCGACATTCCGCGTCCGTACCGTTGCACGGGATATCCGTGGCTGCCTGCGATCTATGTGCTGATCGGCACTGCATGGACGCTGAACACCATCATCACTCGGCCCACCGAGGCGTTCTGGGGAACGGCGATCGTGCTGATCGGCGTGCCGGGATATTTGTATTGGAGGCGCAGCAACCGGAAGGCTGCAGCAGTGGAGTAGAAGATGTTTGAGAGGTACACGGAGAAAGCGCGGCGCGTGATTTTCTTCGCCCGGTATGAGGCGAGCCAGTTCGGCTCGACGGTGATCGATACCGAACATCTCTTGCTGGGTCTGGTACGAGAAGAAAAACGCGTATGCAGTCGATGGCTGCCCAGAGCGCAACCTGACTCGATTCGGAGCAAAGTCGAGAGTTGGGTTCCGCGTGCCCAATCGATCCCCACCAATGTCGATCTTCCGCTGAGCGCAGCCAGCAAGAAGGTTCTCCTTCACGCGAAGGATGAAGCCGACCGTCTGAACAGCAAGGACATTGGGACCGAACATCTGCTGCTGGGATTGATTCAGGAGAAATGTCCAGCCTCGAAGCTTTTGAGTGAATTGGGCGGCGATGTTGCCAAGTTGCGTAACCAATTCGAGAGGGAAGCCGAACACGCGCACACGCCCATGTCCACCAATGCCTCTCTTTCGGACGCTTTGCGTTCGACAAATGCCGAAACGGTGCAGATTCATGGTTTGTGGTGGAACGCAGACTACATTCGCCATGCAGTGGAGCGATGCCACAAACACAACTGGCACTGGAAAAAAGCCTCGTGGAAGCCCCGAGACGTGGTGGTACATCGCAAGACCGGAAAGATCTCGTTCGACCTGCCACTGGCCGAAGATTCAACGAACTTCGAGATCATCAAGGGCGGCTGGAAGAAAGATTATTGCGTGATTTGCGGTTGGGAATTGCTGGAATCCGAAGACGATTACGGCACAGGCTACACGAATGGCTATCAGTGGGTATGCCTGGAATGCTATGACAGGTTTTGGGCGCGGCCGGATCTTGTTTCGGGGTCCTACTCGGACATCACTTAGCTTCCCGTCCGGGGGCCAAAAACGAGGCATAGCAAGCTACGTCTCTACGACTGATATTTTCGCACTTAAATAGGCGCTGCGGTCTTTCTGGGAGGATTGAAGAATGGGAGGGTCGTGCCCTTCACGTTCGTCTTGAGGCGCATCGCCTCGATCGTGATTTCCATCTGCAGCGAGGTTCCCGGCTTTGAATATTCAGTCTCGATGCTAGCCAGCGCGATCAGTTTTTTCAGGATGGGCGACCAGCTCGTGGTGGTCGCTTTGCCTACCTGTTTTTCGCCGGCGTACACAGGGACCGCAACGCGCGAAGCTTGCGCAGGCGCCGCGGGGGTGAGTCCGTAGCGCTCGTAGAGTTGCTCGACATCGGTCCAATCGACTTCGAGGCCTACGAGTCGCCGCGGCACGCCCTTCTTTGCGTCTTGCTGGAGCGCGCGCTTGCCGATGAAGTTTTCTTTGTCGAGGTGAACCATCTTGGCGAAGCCCAGTTCGTAGGGCGAAAACTTCTGCGATGGAATCAGCGCCTTCTTGGAACTGGTGTAGTCAACTTCGATGAGCAACAGCCCGGCTTCGACACGCGCGACGTCAAGCGCGAGCATACCGGCGGCGTGCAGATCGAATTGCTTGCCTTTTTCCGCGAGCGCATCCCAAACCTTCACCGCGTCATTCCATGGCATCCAGATCTCGTAGCCGAGATCGCCGGTGTATCCGGTGCGCGAGATGTCGACGGGCACTCCGGCGATTTTGCCGCGGGTGACGCGGAAGTAGTTCAGGTTCGCGATGTCGGCTTCGGCAACAGCCTTCAGGAGCTTCGCTGACGTCGGGCCTTGGAGGGCGAGCGCTGCCACCTTCTCGGAAATGTCTTCGACCCGGACATCCATGTTGAGGCCGTTCTGGCGGAACCAGCGCAGGCTGGGGTCCGCGGCCGTCCAGCGATACACGTTTTCTTCGAGACGCGAGATGGTGCCGTCGTCGATGACTTTGCCCTCTTCGTCGCACCAGCAGCAATAAATGACCTGCCCCACTTTGACCTTGTTGATGTCGCGGGTGATGACGCGGTTTACCAGCCGGGTCGCATCTCTGCCGGTGATCAGATATTTGTAGAGCGGCGAAATGTCGATGAGCGCAGTCGCGTTGCGAATGGCGTTGTACTCGTGCTCGTGATGGACTTCGTAAACGCTCACTGTGTAGTAGCCAGACCACTCGCGGTAATTCAGGCTGTGGCACAGGGGGAACGTTCTCTCGTGAAATGCGGTTCCGATGGGCAATGAAGTGGCCTCGACTTCGACTTGGAAGATTGCCGAACTCGGATTATAAGCAGGCGCGCGAGCACGCAGCAACCGCGTCTGCCGATAATTTTCACTCGCTCGGCAATTGTGCAGACAAAACCCCCGCTTCCCGATAGAATGTCGATTCGCCTTCCGGTCAGCGATGCGCACATTCATGCCAAAGTTGTGGAGTATCCTCAGAAGCTGGACTGTCCTTCCCAGCGGACTCTAATCCGCCCGCTGAAACTCGCGGCTCCGTTTGTTCTTCGACAGAAAAGCTAAGTGCTAAAGGCTAAGAGCTCATGGCTAACTCATACGACGTAATCGTCATCGGCGGCGGCCACAACGGCCTGGTCCACGCCGCCTATCTGGCGCGCGCGGGCAAGAAAGTGCTGGTGCTGGAACGGCGGCACGTGCTGGGCGGCGCGGCCTGCACGGAAGAAATTGTGCCCGGCTTCAAATTCTCCGTTTGCTCTTACGTTGTCTCGTTGCTGCGGCCAGAGATTATTCGCGACCTCGATCTTCCCCGCCACGGTCTGGAGATTCTTCCGCTGGACGGCACATTTACGCCCATGCCCAGCGGCGATTACCTATGGCGCGTGAACGATCACGGCAAGACGCACCGCGAGATTGCCCGCCACTCGCGCGTTGACGCCGAAGCCTATGACGAGTTCGGCAAGGCGATGCAGGCGATGTGCCGGTTCGTGAAGCCGATTCTCAGCATGGTGCCACCGGACCCTACGACTCTGAATCCGCGCGAACTGATGAAGCTGTTGTTCATCGGGCGGCGCTTTCAAGGAATGTCCAGCTACGACAAGTACAACCAGGTGCAGCTGATGACCATGAGCGCCATTGATTTTCTCGATCAATGGTTTGAGACCGACGTGCTCAAGGCCACGATGTCCGCCTCAGGGATCATTGGGACGTTCCTAGGCGTGCGCTCTCCGGGAACAGCGTATGTGCTGCTCCATCACTACATGGGAGAGATCGATGGCGCGTTCCGCGCCTGGGGGTTTGCACGCGGGGGCACCGGAGCGATTTCGAATGCGATCGCCGATGCAGCTCGCGAGGCCGGCGTGGAGATCCGCACTCAGTCAGGGATCTCGCAGATCATCGTAAAGAATGGCCGAGCGAAGGGGGTGGTTCTCGCCAACGGCGATGAAGTCTATGCGGATGTAATTTCTTCCAGCGTCGATCCGCGACTGACATTTACGAAGTTTATTGAGGCTCAGCATCTCCCGGGCGACTTTCTGGAAGACGTGAATCGTTACAAGTTTCGCGGCTCTTCGGGCAAGGTCAACATGGCGCTGGATGGGTTGCCGGACTTCAAATGCATGCCCGGACCGGGCGCGCATTTGCGCGGCGCGATTTCGATTTCGCCGGCCGTCGAGTACATGGAGCGGGCGTATGACGACGCCAAGTATGGCAACTTCTCGAAGCGGCCGTACATCGACATGGTCATTCCTTCGCTGACCGATCCCTCGGTAGCACCCCCCGGCAAGCACGTGCTGTCGTGTTTCGTGCAGTATGCGCCCTACAAACTGCGGCCGGGGCTGAACTGGGATGACCAGAAGGAATCTTTCGGCGACACCGTAGTGAACACGATTGCCGAGTATGCCCCGAACATCAAAGACATCATCATTGAAAAGCAAGTCGTGAGTCCGCTCGATCTGGAACGCGAGTGGGGGCTGAGCGAGGGAAACATCTTCCAGGGCGAGCTTTCCCTGGAGCAGCTTTTCTTCCTGCGTCCCGTGCCGGGTTGGGCACAGTACCGGACGCCCATCAAGAACCTTTATATGTGCGGATCGGCGACGCATCCGGGTGGCGGCATCATGGGTGCAAATGGACGGTTAGCGGCGCTGGAAATTCTGAAAGACATTAAGGGAGCGGCATAGGCATGTCCCAAGGGCACGATGTTGTCATCATTGGCGGCGGCCACAACGGACTAATCACCGCGTTCTATCTGGCCAAGGCCGGATACAAGCCGCTGGTGCTCGAGCGCGGCGCGCAGGTTGGCGGAGCCGCGGTTACCGATGAGTTTCATCCTGGGTTTCGTTGTTCGACCCTGGCACACACGGCGGGCCCGATTCGAGCGCAGATCGTGCGCGACATGCAATTAGAAAAGCACGGGCTCAGACTGATCACGCCGGAAGTGTGCGTGACTGCGCTTTCGCCCGACGGGCATGCGCTGTCGCTGTATCAGGATGCAAACAAGTCGGCGCAGGAAATCGCGGCGTTCTCGCAGAGGGACGCGGAGAAGTATCCCGAGTTTGAGCGGTCATTGGGCAAGATCAGCAAAGTCATCGGCGAAGCACTGGCGACCACGCCGCCCGACATCGACCATCCCAGCAGCGGCGATCTGTGGAGCATGTTGAAGACAGGGCATGCAATCCGCAAACTTGGGAAGAAAGACATGTTTCGCCTGTTGCGCTGGGGGCCGATGGCGGTGGCCGATTTGGCGTCGGAATATTTCGAGACGGAGCTACTGCGCGCGGTGATCGCGGCTCGTGGCGTCTTTGGGACATTTCTTGGGCCATGGTCGGCGGGAAGCGCGCTGGTGTTGCTGATCCGCGCGGCCGGAGATGCCCATCCTGCGGGCTCAGCGGCGTTCGCTGCGGGAGGCATGGGCGCGCTTACGCAGGCAATGGCGGCGGCGGCCAAGGCTGCGGGCGCGGAGATTCGCACCGGCGCGGACGTCATTGAGATTCGCGTACAGGACGGAGCAGCCACGGGCGTGCTGCTTTCTACTGGCGAAGAAATCCAGGCCAAAGCAGTCGTTTCCAACGCCGACCCGAAACGGACTCTGCTCAAGCTGACCGATCCCACGCATCTTTCGCCAGACTTCGTGCAGAAGTTGCAGCATTACCGTGGGAACGGCACGGTCGCCAAAGTGAACCTTGCGCTCTCCGGGCTGCCAAAGTTCACGGCGCTGAAAAATGGGGACGCCAGCGCTCTCAAAGGGCGCATTCACATTGGCAATGAGATTGACTATCTGGAACGCGCTTTCGATGAGTCGAAATACGGCAACTTCTCGCGCCAGCCATATCTCGAAGCCACGATTCCCTCGCTCACCGACCCGACGCTTGTCCCCGAAGGCAAACACGTCATGTCGATTTACATGCAGTACGCGCCGTACAAGCTGAAGGGCGATTGGGAAGAGCAGCGCAAGGCGCTCGGCCAGACGGTAGTGCAGACCCTGTCGCAGTATGCGCCGAATTTGCCCGAACTGATCCTGACCCACCAGATCATTACCCCGCACGATCTGGAAGAAAAGTATGGCCTGACCGGCGGGCAAATTTTCCATGGCGAACTTGCCCTCGACCAGTTCTTTACCATGCGTCCGCTGCTCGACTGGGCGCGGTACCGTACGCCGATTCAGAATTTGTATTTGTGCGGAAGCGGGACTCATCCCGGGGCAGGGCTCACCGGCGGCTCGGGCGCGAATGCCGCCTGCGAGATTCTGAAGGAACTGAAGAAGTAATCCCTGTGTCTGCCGGCCCCATGCCAGCGGCAATGCGGCACTACCCAATCAAGAAATCCACACCCCTGCCTGCGTGCGCGGAAGTCCATGTACCTCCGAAAATATGTTTTCAGTGCAGGAGAGTATCGCTCCGGTAGTAACTTGCACCAAAAGTAACTTTTCGTTTTTACTTAGACAGGAGTAAAGGTTTAGACGGGATTCTTGCTCTCGGGGGCTTGTTTGGCCGAAGATCTTCGGTTTGAATTGGCTATTTTGGCGACCGTTCAGGGCTTCTACCAGAAGCTGATGCGGGACGCCCTCGGCGGGGATGTTCCCATTCCGAGCGGTCTCGACGAGGACGCCCTTCGCCATTCCGAGCGGGAGTTGCCGACCACTCTCTCCCGGATGTACCGTTGGCTGCATCTGCTGGATATGGCAATCACGCCCGCAATGGTGCGGCAGGCGCTGACTCCGGACACGGATTCCGAAGTAGCCGAGGCTCTGCTGCGCTATTTTGTGCGGCGGCGCGAGCCCAGCGACGTCAACCGCGACAAGACCGATCTGATTGCGACGTTCCTCTACCGTCATCCTCGCGTGCCGGGGCAGTGGCAGCAGAGCGGCTACGGGCTGGATGGTGCGTTGCCGCTTTCGCCGTTTGAAATCGCGCTGATTGAGATCCTGGCCGATACCGACGTGCCGTCGCTGCCCGAGGAGCATGTGCAATTGCTGCGGCGTTTCGATCCGCTGCGCGAAGAGATTGCCCGCTTTCGGGACTTCAACGCGCTGATGGATTCCGGCATTATCGGGCGCGTGCGGGAACTGAAGCAGTGGCTGGATTCCTCGTTCTATCATCCCGGCGTACTGGCCACGGTTTCGGCTTATAACGCAACATTCGGCAAGAAGTTTGACGAATTGTTCACCAAGGCGCTGGGCGAGATCAAGACCTTCGGACAAGCGCTGGAAGAAATGGGCGGTACGATTCTCACCACGGTCGACGGTGTGGAAGTCACTGTGGAGCATGTGGCGGCGATTGAAGAGAAGCAACTGCTGCAGGCCGATTACGGCGGCGCGTTTGAGAAGTTTCGCCGGGTTTCGAAGCTGAAAAAAGAGCTGGATCGTCGTCCACCGATCCGGCGGGCGCTGCTGACGCCGGCCGGGCAGACAGCGCGCGCCGTGGGCAGTTCAGCGGCGGCACCCAAAGCGGCCAAGGCAGCTGCGGCGAAAGCTCCGGCTGCGGTTCCGGTGTTCCAGCCGCCCGCCGTGACCGCGCAACAACTCTCGGCGGAGGAAGGCAAACTGCGACGCGTGGAGGAATCCATTCGGGTGTTTGTGCGCGTCGCCGATCCGAAGTATCGCCAGGTTGTGCCGATGCGCTTCTTCAACCTGACGTTAACGTTGCCGGAGGCGGACGCATACGGCGCCTCGTTTCTGGAAGAAAAAAGCCTGCGCGCTGACGTGGCCCGCACGCTGATCCGAATGGTGTCGATTTCCGGGCGCATCAGCACGGAGTTGGAAGAACTGAAGCGCAGCCAGAAGATGTCGTCTGTGTGGAAACTGCACGCCGACGCCGTGGTCGTTTTGCTGGATATGGCCAGTGCATCTACTGAAGATGCAGGCAGCGTGGCAAAGATGGCGGAACAGAGCGGATCGAGTCTAGCGGCGCGAGCGATCCACGAGTCCGTGCAAAAGCTGCGCAACCAGGCTGATGTCGCAGTGAAGACTCTGGCCAACGTGGGCTAGTACGCTCACCTTTCCATCCTGATCGTTAGATCCCTAATACTACTGTGTTATAAAGAAGATACCCCCTGTTAAAGAACAGATCTCCGGCGCGACTTTCCGTGCTAAGTTGCAGCTCATGAGCGCCCCCGGTGTGGCGCCAGGTGCCCAAGCGAAACGCTTTGCGGCCTATCTCCATCGCCTGGCGCAGGCCGCAGAGCATGCCGATCGAGCGACTCCCTTGAAGTCCTATTGCACCGGTTTGTTGTTGCCGGGAGAGCGCAAGAGCGTGGAACCGATGGCCGCGCGCTTGTATCCCGACAACGTGCGCCAAGCCCACCAGTCGATGCACCACCTCGTGGCCGATGCCGCCTGGAGTGACGAAGACATGCTGGCGGCGGTGCGGGCCTATGTTCTGCCCCAGATGGAGAAAAAAGGACCGATCATAGCGTGGATTGTGGATGATACCGGCTTGGTGAAGAAAGGAACCCACTCGGTAGGAGTGACCCGCCAGTATTGTGGACAGGTGGGAAAGCAAGAGAACTGTCGCGTGGCGGTCAGTTTGTCGGTGAGCACCGAACGCGCCAGCCTGCCCATCGCCTGGCGTCTGTATTTGCCGGAAGTATGGGCGAGGGACGGGAAACGGAGAAAGAAGACGGGGGTACCAGCGCAGATTCGATTTCAGACTAAGCCGGCGATTGCGCTGGAACAAATCCGCACGGCCATAAAGCGCGAGATTCCGGTCGGGGTCGTGCTGGCGGACGCTGCCTATGGAACCGATACCCAGTTTCGCGAAGAGCTCACGGACTTGGGGTTGCTCTATGCCGTCGGGATCGTGTCCTCGGTGACGGTATGGAAACCAGGTCAAGGACCGCTGCCCGCGGCGGCTTGGAAAGGACAGGGACGGCCGACGCAATATCTTCGCCGCAACCGACGGCATGCACCGGTCCCAGTGAAACATCTCGCTTTCGCGTTGCCGCTGCAGGCGTGGAAGAAAGTGTGCTGGCGAGAAGGAACCCGCCGCCCGCTCCACTCGCGTTTCGCGGCCCTGCGCGTTCGTCCGGCTCACCGCGATTTCGAACGCACCGAACCCTATCCCGAGCAATGGCTGCTGATCGAATGGCCCAGCCCAGAAACCGCACCGACCAAGTACTGGCTCTCCACCCTCCCGCCCGAGACCAAACTCCAGGACTTGGTCCGCATGGCCAAGCACCGCTGGATCATCGAGCGGGATTACGAAGAGCTGAAGCAAGAACTTGGTTTGGGTCACTATGAAGGCAGAGGTTGGCGGGGCTTTCATCATCACCCTACCCTCTGTATCGCGGCCTATGGGTTCCTGGTAGCCGAACGGAGCCGTTTTTTCCCTCCCCTCGTGCCGGTCGACTGGGACTATCCATCCCCGAAATGCCGCCCCAGTTCCGCCCTCGGGGATCGCCGGGTTCGCCTCGCGCGACATAATCCCTGCTCGATTGCCACGCTCCGGCAAACCATCGCCCGGGTTCTTCTTCGACAACTCTCCACTTGTCCTTTTTGTGGAGTCTCCACACTTATAACACAGTAGTACTAACAGCCCGTGGTGCAAGTTCGGATTCGTGAGCAGAAAGTGTTGAGGTATCCACAGGCTTGGTTTGTAGAATCGGCGCATGGCGATGGGGACGCGCAAGCAGCGGGAGAAGCAAGAAGGGTTGTGGATCGCGCACACGGAGTTGGCAGCGGCGCCGGGGCATCCGTTCTATCAGTGTTTGAATGAGTTGCTGGAGGGCGAGCGCTTCGACGAGTTTGTCGAGAGCCGGTGCGCGAAGTTTTATGCGGAGAAGAACGGGCGTCCGTCGCTGACGCCGGGGATTTACTTTCGAGCGCTGCTGATCGGGTATTTCGAGGGCATCGGAGCGGAGCGCGGCATTGCGTGGCGGCTGGCGGACTCCCTGGCACTGCGGCGTTTCGTGGGCATCGCGCTGGACGAGTACACGCCGGATCACTCGACGATCTCGCGCACGCGGCGGCTGATCGATGTGGACACGCATCGCGAAGTATTCGGCTGGGTGTTGGGTGTGCTGGCCGATCGTGGGTTGCTGAAAGGCCAGCGGATTGCGATTGATGCGACGACGCTGGAGGCGAACGCGGCGATGCGCTCGATTGTGCGGCGGGACACGGGCGAGACGTATGAAGAGTTCTTGCGGGGATTGGCCAAGGCGTCTGGGATCGCGACACCGACGCGGGAAGACTTGGCGCGGTTGGATCGCAAGCGCAAGAAGCGGACGTCGAATAAGGAGTGGAAGAGCCCAGTGGATGGCGATGCGCGGATTGCGAAGATGAAGGATGGGCGCACGCATCTGGCGCACAAAGCCGAGCACGCGGTGGATCTGGATACGGGCGCGGTGTTGGCGGTCACGCTGCAAGGCGCCGATAAGGGCGATACAACCACGGTGGATGAGACGCTGTGCGAAGCCGGGATGGCGGTGGCGGAGCAGGTCGGGCGCGAAGCGGAGCTGCGGCCCAACGAAGCACCGAAAGTGAACGTGGCCGGGATCGAAGAGACGGTGACCGACAAGGGCTATCACAGCGGCGCGGTGGTGAAGCGGATGAAAGCGTATGGCGTGCGCAGTTACATCCCGGAGAAGAAACAGAAGGGACGGCGGAACTGGGCGGGTAAACAGTCCGAGCAACAAGCGGTGTATGCGAACCGGCGGCGGGTGCGGGGTGAGTATGGCAAGAGTTTACTGCGGCGGCGCGGCGAGTTGGTGGAGCGCAGCTTCGCGCACTGCTACGAGACGGGCGCGATGCGGCGCTGCCATCTGCGCGGACAGGAAACCATTTGGAAGCGGCAACTGATCCACGTGGGCGCGTTCAATCTAAGCCTGATCCTGCGCCAACTGCTGGGCGCGGGCACGCCGCGGGAGTGGAAGAACCGCTTCGGCAGACTTGTTTTGATCCTTTACTTACTCTTCACGTGTCGGATGAATCAGAAGCGGTTTTGCAGAAGCCGAATCTCCGCTTCCGTTGCCAAGTGCTTCGTGAGATCGCCTAGCCGACTACGTCGCCCGACTTGCAGAAAATCCGCTACTTGCACCCCAGGCTGCTAACAGCGAAGTCCCTTGCATCGACACGCCACCAATCTACTTACTCAGAAAAAGACGAGCGAGGTCCGCTCGTCTTTGCTGATGGCTGAAACCTGATAGCTCGGCCTAGTTAATGTCGAACTGCTGCTGATGCACTGCCGGATCGCTCTTCACGATGATGGTACGCTTCGTCATCTCTTCCATCTCGTTCAGCAAGCGGCCGTTGTTGGACTTCAACTCCTTGGCCACGTCCGGATGCACGCGCAACATGACGTCTTCGTGTTCGAGGTGCTTGGCGATCTTCCGCATCTCGACGTAGATCTCATTGCACACCGTGGTTACTGATTTCACATATCCGGTCGACTCGCAGTACGGACAAGGTGCGCCGATGGTGCGTTCAAGCGATTGCTTCACGCGCTTGCGAGTGATGGCGACCAGACCGAAGTCGTTGAACTGCAGCGTTTTTGAAGGCGCGCGGTCGTGGCGAAGCTCTTCTTCCAGAGCCTGCATCACGCGCTGGCGGTTGCGGCGCTCGTCCATGTCGATGAAGTCGATGATGATGATGCCACCGAGATCGCGCAGGCGGATCTGGCGCACGATCTCCTTGATCGCGTCCACGTTGGTCTTGACGATGGTGTCTTCCAGGCGCTGGGTCTTGCCAACATATTTGCCGGTGTTAATGTCAATCGCGACAAGCGCTTCGGTCTGATTGATAACGATGTAGCCACCGCTCTTGAGCCACACCTTCGATTTGAGCGCCTTGTTCATTTCTTCGGCAAGGCCGAATTGCTCGAACAGAGGCGTTTCCTTGGTGTAGAGCTTTACCCGCTTGACCATCGCGGGCTGGAAGCGGTTGAAGAAGCGCAGCACGCGCTCGTACTCCGGTTCGGTGTCGACCCAGATCACGCTGAACTCCGAAGTGACCTGGTCGCGCAGCACCCGCTCCACGACGTTGAGATCGTGGTAAATCAGCGCGGGTGGCTTCGAACTCTCGGTGCGATTCTTGATGTCCTGCCACAAGCCTTTCAGGAAGCGGATGTCGGCGCGGAGTTCCTCTTCACTGGCGCTCTGTGCGGCAGTGCGGACGATGAAGCCTCCATGGCCGTTCTCGCGCTCGCTCAGGATGATTCGCTTCAGGCGCTGGCGCTCTTCCTCGGAGGAAATTTTGCGCGACACTCCAGTGTGATTGACTGTGGGCATGTAGACCAGGAACCGCCCCGGCAGCGCGATGTGACTGGTAATGCGCGCGCCTTTCTTGCCGATGGGTTCCTTGGCGATCTGAACCAGAATTTCCTGGCCTTCCTTGAGCAAGTCGCTGATCAGGGGGATAGGCGCGTTCTCGCGGCGGCGGAAACGGCGTCCGCCTCCACCGCGACGTTGACGGTCGCGCGGACCACCCTGGCGGTCGTAACCGGGACGCGGACGCTGGGTGCGCTGTGTATAGCCTGCCGTCCCCGTCGGGGCACGAACTTCCACTCGGGCATCGACGGTGCCGTTGCCACGGGCCTCCGCGTCGAGGATGGCTTCCGCTTCGGCCTGCGCCTCTTCGAGTTCCAGTTCCTCAGTGTCTTCCTCGCCGTCCGCGGGGGCAGCTTCCGCAGGGTGTGCCTCGCCAGACTCGGCGATCGAAGCCCTGTGTATTTCGGACACGGCTTCGCGGGCATCGCCGTTCAGGTGGGCTGGCTGGCCGGCGGCATGGGTTTCTTCTTCGAATTCTTCGTAACCTTCATCGGAGGAAGCTTCGTAATGAACCGCGTCCGCCTCTTCTTCCTCGATGGTCTCTTCTTCCAGTGTGCCTGGGGCGGCGAAAACTGGGGTTGGCTCTTCGCGCGGGGAGCGCGTGGGCTGATCGATTGATTCCGAAACGGCTCCGACCCGGTCGTTCTCTTCTTGGCGGACTTCTTCTTGTTCAACGGTAACGCGCGACTCTCCGGGCCAACCGAGAACGGGAATACTCGCTGCTTCGGGGCGGCGGAATTCCTGATTCCAGTCTGCCGACACCGAGGCCGAGTCTACGTGCTCTGCCTGCTCTTCGTGGTTTGCTCGAATGTCTTCATGTTCCTCATGGAGAGGCTCCGCTACCGACTCGGTAGCGGCGAAGATGGGCTCATCCTCCGGGAACGCTGCGGCTAGAGGCGCGACGGATTCCGCGCGAGCTTCAGACCCGCCTTCGGCGATCGACTGCCGAACTGGCGGTTGCTGCGCTGGCGGCTGTTGCGCCCACCGCTGGTACTTGGAAATCGATTCTCCTGGCAGGAGGATTGGCTGGTATCCGACGGGTGGGCCCGAGGGCTGGGTTCTCCCGGAATCCACCGTACGGGAGGGCGCCGACTCGGCAGGGCGCGCAAAGCGCGGCTCAGATCCACGATCCGAAACCCTGTCAGAGCTTCGCTCCGGACTGCGATCCGATGCACGATCACGGCCGTCGTTCCGGCCATCGCGACGTCCGCCACGACGACGGCGCCGTCCACGCCAGCCTCCGCGTTCGCGGTTTTGCGAATCTCCCCCTGGTTCTGGGACCGCATCTGCCGACACCGTCGGCTGCGCGTCGCTCTGACCTTCTGCCTCCACAAACCCCTGATCCGATTTCTGCTGCAGATCTGTTTCTGACGCGTCTGTGATTTCAGATTCTTCGACAGGGCTAGCCTCCGCCCGAGCGGGCTGCTGACGCAAATCCTGCACGCCTCGGTTTGCCGGGACGACGTCGGTCAAGTCGTCGTCATGCTCTTCCAACTCCATAAAGTCGGAGACATAGAGGAAGGCATCACGCTCCAAGCCGATGTCGACGAAAGCCGACTGCATGCCGGGCAGCACGCGCGTGACGCGGCCTTTGTAGATGGACCCAGCTAATGTGTACTCGTTCTCGCGCTCCAGATAGACTTCCGCGAGCAGATCGTCTTCCACCAGACCCACTTTGGTTTCGTGAGGGGTCGAAGAGACAAATAATTCCTTGTTCATGCAACACTCCGGTCCCGCCGACTTATTGTAGGAAGTCGGGCGGGCTTCACCGGGGTGGAGTCAGGAAAGGTGCGGGAGGATTGAGCGTCGCGATGCTGCCCCGAACCGGGGACAGACTGGGCCGGAGAGTTCTTCTCTGAGCCGAGTCCGCTGCGCAAGCTTGGGAATCTTTTGCACTTATCGCTTAACTTCTGCCGGGGTTTGTGACCGCACTCTCAGACCCATTGGGGTCGGGGGGCCGTTCCCTGCCCGACTGACTTCTCAACTTCAATCCTGCCCGGCCTTTGACTGCTCGACTGGCCGGTGAAATGCCCCCTTTACGCGAGGGCGATCGATATTTTTGGGGCTGCGCCTCCAAGCGCAGCAAACTGCTTCCTGCCGTCTTCCCCGTTCCTGAACCCGTTGCTTCTGAATCTGGTTGTCCTAACTGGCTGGTCTTAACTCGATCGTCAAAACTCGTTCACCCAGCTAGTTCACGAAGCGGCGCATCCGAACATTCATAACCATCCCCAGCGCCAGGAACATGAACAACACGGAAGACCCGCCATAACTCATCAGCGGCAGGGGTATTCCGGTGACCGGCATAAAGCCAACCACCATGCCGACATTGACCAGGATATGGAAGCTAAGCACAGCCACCACACCCATCACCACAAACGTGCCAGCGCGGTCGGGCGCTGTTTGCGCGTTCTGGGTCAAACGCATCAGCACAATGAAGTATAACAGCAGAATCCCAAGAGCGCCTACGAATCCGTGTTCCTCCGCGAAGGCGGCGAAAATAAAGTCCGTTTGTGGAACCGGGAGGAAAGCACCGTGTGTTTGCGAGCCTTTCCCGCCCCAAAGGCCCCCGGAGCCCACAGCAATTTTGGATTGCTCAACTTGGTACCCCGAGCCCTGGGGATCCAGTTCGGGATCGATGAAGCTGGTCAAACGCTGCTTCTGATACGACTTGAGCACGTGCACCCGAGGCGTATAGAAGACGGCCCCGATGCCGATCACCGCCAGCAAGGCTACGGTCAGCCCTTGTTTCCACTGCAACCCGCCCAGAAAAACTCCGATCACCGCGATTGGGACATAGGTAAGGGCAGTGCCCAGGTCAGGCTGGGCCAGAACCATCAGCATGGGAATGCCGACGATGGCCCCAGCCTTCATGAAATCGGACCAGGAGAGTTCCCGCTGGCGCATGTCGGCAAAATACTTGGCGATGGCAAGGATGAGGATCAGCTTTACCCATTCGGAGGGCTGGAAGTGGTTCCCGCCGGGCATTTTGATCCAGCGCCGCGCGCCTAGATACTTCTGTCCGAAGATCAGGACGGCCATTAAAGCGCCGACCGCAGCGATGTAGAACCAGTGAATCTGATCGAGAAGGGCCTGGTAGTTGACCAAGCTCATCATGAACATCGCGCCCACACCGGCCATCACCCAGTAGATCTGACGCACATGCGCCCCGGCAAACTTCGTGTGCATGGTGGCGCTGTGGATCTCCATCACGCCCATGCCGCAAATGACGAGCACGAAGCCCAGAAGGACCCAGTCGAAATCGCGATATGAAACGTAACGTGCCATAAAAACAGCTTTTAGCTCTTAGCTCCTAGCTCTCAGCTTTTCCGTGCTTTCGCTCACTCAAGAGCCCTTGGACTCCACCTACCTTGGCAAAGAACTCATTGATGCATTCCCGGCGCGGCCGTTGCAAGCGCCAGCGGTTTCCTAGGCAGATCGAGGACAAACCGGCCGCCCTGCAGCGTTTGTTTGTCGCCGTCGGAATCCGGCGCGCTCCAGATACCTCCAATATCAACGGTTCCGTCGCTCTTTGGTTTCTGCGCCATTTTCGTGGGGGTACGCCGTTGCTTCTCGACGTAGGCCTTGATCACTTGAGTCGCCAGGCGTGCCGCCAACTTGCCGTGCTCGCCGCCTTGGAACAGGACACAGACAACGATGTCCGGATTGCGCCGCGGGGTGAACCCCACGAACCACCCGTTCTGCGCCAGATCTTCGCTGTTCTTGAACCGTGCGCGAGTCGCCAGCGAAACAATCTGCGCCGACCCCGTCTTGCCCGCAATATCGATCCCAGGAACATGCGCGGAAGGAGCCGTCCCCTCGGGCAGAAGAACCCGCGACATCGCGTCGGTGATGAAGTTCCACCCATTCGGATCAATGGCGACGGTCTTCACTTCGGTATAGTGCTGGGCCTCGACGTAGCCCGGCGGCATGTCGGTTGGATTGATCACGTGAGGCACAACCATGCGGCCACCCATAGAGATGGCACTGACGGCGCGCAACAGCTGCACGGGGGTAATGGCGACCGCGCCCTGACCGATGCCGACCGAAATCGTCTCCCCGGCAAACCATTTCTGCTTGAAATTCCGGATCTTCCATTCTTCCGAAGGCATGACGCCGCTGACTTCGTTGGGTAGATCAATCCCAGTCTTTTGCCCCAACCCCAGCTCTGTCGCGTATTTTGCAATGCGGTCGATACCCAATTTTTCCGCGAGCGTGTAGAAGAAAACGTCACAGGACTGGTAGATCGCTTTCTCGAGATTGACCTCTCCGTGGCCACCTTTCACCCAGCAACCGAAGCGGCGGCCGTAAAATTCAGCGCCGCCAGTGCAGTCTACGTGGAGGGTCTGAGCGATATTTTCCTGCCAGCCGGCCACCGACATGATGATCTTGAACGTCGACCCGGGCGCAAGCTGCGCCTGAATAGCCTTGTTCAGCAGCGGCTTGTCGGGATCCGTGACCAGCTTGTTCCATTGATCGCGCGACACATGCACCGCAAAATCGTTGGGATCAAACGTGGGCCCGCTCACCATGGCGAGAATCTCGCCCGTGCGCGGATCCATGGCCACAATGGCTCCATTCTTTCCCGCCAGAGCCTCTTCAGCCGCAATCTGCAAATCGATGTCAACCGTGAGCCGAAGTTGTTTGCCGGGCACAGCTTCGGTCTCTCCCAGCCGTCCTACTTCGCGGCCGTGACTGTCGACTAAAGCCTGCCGCGATCCGTTCTGGCCCATCAGCAGTGTGTTGTACTGGCGTTCGACGCCAGAAATGCCGACCACGTCGCCCGCGTTGTAGAGCTCGAACTGCGGCTGGTTCAGCATGTCTTCGCTGACTTCGCCGACGTAGCCGATCAGGTGCGCCATGAAGCCGTTGCGGGGATACAGCCGGCGGTGCGACATGATCGTGTCGAGTTCGGGCAATTCATTGCGATGCGCTTCAATGAACTGTAATTCGTCGGGAGTGATGTCTTCCTTCAGAAAAATCGGCTGGTACTGCGGCATCGACGCGAAACGCCGGATGCGCGCCCGCACCTCGTTCGGATCCAGGTGCAGCCCCTGGGCAATCAGATCCGCATCGGCAGCCAGGTCGCGCGAGGAATCGCGCAGCAGCAGCGCGGAGAACGACGGATAGTTATCGACAATCGTGCGCCCTTCGCGATCGAGGATCTTGCCGCGAGGCGCAAGCACGGGCACGTTGCGAATGCGGTTTTTTTCGGCAGCCAGCGAGTAGAAGTCGCTCTGCATCACCTGCAGGCGCCACAGCCCGTAGGCAAGCACCAGGAAGATGCCGAGGATAATGTACTGGGCCGCCGTCAGGCGGATGGAGGAAACTTTTTCGTCGCGGCCGAACATCAGTTCTCAGTTCTCAGTTCTCAGTTCTCAGTTGCGGCTCACTAACTCTTGGTGCTCGCTGAGAGAGCGGAAAACTGCGGGTGCAATGCAGTACTTCAATTCTAATCCCAGCCGGGCCGCCAGCTCTTGGTCAGTTAGTAACGTAAGTCACAACCCCGCTTTTTCCGAGAACTGAGAACTGAGAACTTGTTTCACGTTCTCTGCTTAAACTTATCGAGCACGAAGAACAGCATCACTCCCAGGAAAGCGTTCGCCAGGCCTGCCAAAATGCCGCGGGGCCAACTCCAGGTCTGGGTCATGTTGACCAGTCCACGGGCTACGGTGAAATAGACCGCTGAATGCACAAGATAAAACCCAAGGGTCACCAGAAAGCGGGCGCCGGTGTTTTCAACGTCCAATTTCACGCCCAAGGACGAAGCCCCATAGCCCACAACGGTCTTGGCGATGCCATAGATTCCGATCGGATTGTGGCCCAGCATGTCCTGCGCCAAACCGATGAAGGCTCCGGTGAGCAGACCCGAAATCGGATTACGCCGCGCCATGGCAAAAAAGATCGTAACCAGCAGCGGCAGGTCAACGTAAACCGCGAATCGGGGAAACCGGAGCGGCACAAACGCCTGCGCAAAGAGCGCCAACAACGGAACCCCCATGGTTACCGGGATACTGAATCGGTAGACCTCAACCTGCTCCCCGGAAGTGTATGTAATGGGCACGCTATTGGGGATTATTCTCGTCAGCCGGCAGCCGCGGATTGGCATGCGGTGGCGTGGATGGCGTGACTGGTTTTGGCTGCGCGCTCGGCGAATTGCTCTGGGAAGCGTCCGGTGGCGCTCCTGTAATCGGAGCGCCGGCGCCATCAGTTGTCTTCGGAGCGGTCGTGGCCGCGTCCGATGGCTTGATTGGCTGCTTTGGCAGTAACGTGACGGGAACACCGCTCGTGCTCGCCGGGTTCTTACTAACCTTCGCAACCCCTGCAGCAGGCGAACCTGTGACCCCGGTTTTTGTGGGGTTGCCTGACTTGGGCGACCCTGCCAAACCCTGCGGCTTCGCGGCGATCCCGATCTGCTGCTTGACCTCGGAATTGGGCTGCGTCGCCGCGGTTGCGGCACTACTCGCCGGAGCAGCGGCATTGGCAGTGGCGGGCTTGTCGGGCACGGACGGCAGCCGTTGTGCCAGGATATCCGAAGCTCGCAATCGACCCGCATCTTCGGCTGCAGTCTGCCGTTCCTGTTTTTCGACCAGCACCAGCACTTCTTCCAACTGGCTAAGGTTGGCGGCTGGCTTGATCTTGATGTTCAGGAACAGGTCCCTGCCGCTTCCCACCTTCGTCACCGTTCCGATCGGCAATCCCTTAGGGAAAATCTGATCCCCCCCGCTGGTCAGCACTGCTTCTCCAACTGGAACCTGCTCATCGCTCATCACCCGTTCCAGCACGACCTCGCCATTTGCGGTACCACGCAGCACGCCTTGCAGCCGTGACTTCTCGAGGAGGGCACCCACGCCGCTGCTTTCATCGTTGATCAACAACACTTGCGCAACGGAGGGGTAGACCAACAGCACCTTGCCAACGATTCCGCCAGCCGTCATTACCGCCATGTCACGTCTGATACCGGCATTTTCTCCTTTATCGATATAAATGATGCGGGAGTGGTCGCTGCCGCTGGAGCCGATCACCTGCGCGGCCACGGTGCGGGAGATAAACTGTTCTTTGAAGGCCAGCAGAGTCTGCAGCCGCCTCGCCTGGGCAGCATCTTCGGCGAGGCGCACCTGCTCCAGCCGCATGCGTTCGATCTGATCCTTAAGCTGGCGGTTCTCGGCGCGCACTCCGCGCAGATAAAAGTAGTTGTGCCAGAGATTGCCGCTGCTGTTCTGGACCCAGACCAGAGCGCGCTCGAAGGGAGTGACCGCGTCCACCGCCCAAATGCGGATCAGGCGTGTCTTCTCTTCATCATTGCCGTTCTTCTTGACCTGCATCGCCAGCCCGAGCACTTGCAGAAACAACACTCCCACAAGAATGATCAGGTTTCGGTAACGGCCAAGGACGGATTCCATAAAACACCAGTTTCAAGTTTCGAGTTTCAAGTTTCAAGACCACCAAGTTTGCGTCGGCTAGAGTGAACCTGCTCGAAACTTGAAACCTGAAACTCGAAATTGGCTTATTCGATTGAGATCTTTCTCAGCAGCTTGAAATCGCTGAGCATCTTGCCCGTGCCCAGCACCACGCTGCACAGCGGGTCGTCTGCGATCGAAACCGGCAGCCCGGTTTCTTCGCGGATGCGCTTGTCGAGGTTCTTGAGAAGCGCGCCACCGCCGGTGAGCACGATGCCGCGGTCGCTGATGTCAGCCGAAAGCTCCGGTGGAGTCCGCTCCAGCGCCACGCGGATCGCGTTCATGATGGTCGAAACGCACTCGCTGAGGGCCTCGCGGATTTCGCCGTCATCGACCGTAATCGTCTTGGGCACGCCTTCGATGAGGTTGCGCCCCTTGATCTCCATGGTCATGGGCTTGTCGAGCTGGTGCGCGGAGCCGATTTCCATCTTGATCTGCTCGGCGGTGCGCTCGCCGATCAGCAGGTTGTATTTTCGCTTCAGATAATTCATGACGGCTTCGTCCATCTGGTTGCCGGCCATGCGCACGGAACGCGAATAGACGATGCCGCTCAACGAAATCACCGCGATGTCGGTGGTACCCCCGCCGATGTCGACCACCATGTTGCCGCTGGGCTCGGTGATGGGAAGTCCCGCGCCGATCGCCGCCACCATGGCCTGCTCGACCAGATGCACTTCACTCGCCTTGGCGCGATAGGCGGAATCCATAACTGCGCGCTTTTCCACCTGCGTGATCTCTGAAGGTACACCGATCACGATCCGCGGATGCACCAGCATCTTGCGGTTATGCGCCTTCTGGATGAAATAGTTCAGCATCTTCTCGGTGACTTTGAAATCGGCGATCACGCCGTCTTTCATGGGCTTGATGGCGACGATGTTGCCGGGCGTGCGGCCCAGCATCTCTTTCGCTTCTTTACCGACGGCCTCAACTTCGCCCGTGTTCTTGTTGATGGCGACGATCGAGGGTTCGTTCACCACAATGCCTTTGCCGCGCGCATACACGAGTGTATTGGCGGTGCCGAGGTCGATGGCCAGATCGCTGGAGAAAATGCTGAACAGCGACCGGAGGTTGTGATTGCGCGTCGAGCCTGAATGAAAACCGTTGTTTGACATAACGAAATGTTCTCGCGTCTTTCGACGTGCTGCTTTTCCAGGGAGTGTCCCCCGGGCGTTCTATTTTTTGGTCGGGTGCTGGCTGTCTTTATTCTACGGGATGCCCGGCAACCTTGCCCCAACCGAAAGTTCCCTGCCCCAAGAATCCTGCCGAAAAGCCTGGCCGCAACTGACCCTACTGGATAATGATCTTCTGCTGCTGCGTATTCACCCCGCCCTGCGCGGTTTGTGCCGTCACCGTAATCACGGCTTCTCCGGTGGGCAGCGGCGGCGTGAAGTAATGGAAACCGCCGTCCGGGTTCACCATCGGAACCTCACTCCCATTCACCATAACCCGCGCCCCGGTCTGGGTCTTGCCCGTCACTTCAATCACATGCCCATGCTGAATGAAGGGATCCAGTTCCAGTTCGATGGCCTCGGTCTCCTTGCCTTTGGAAATAATCGTGAAGCGATTCTTCTCGCTCTCGACCGACTCTTTCCCTGCCGCGTCGTAGGACTGCACCATCCAGTAATAGGCGCCTTCTCCCAGGCTGGTGACGGTAACCGCAGCCGTATTAACTTTCTTATCAACCAGTGTAGAAGAAAAATAAGGGTTGCGGGAGATGCGCAGACGGTAACCAACTGCATTCGCCATCGGTGTCCAGGAAAATGACACGTCCTTGGTGGCCTCGCCGGACGAAAATAGCGGCGCCATGTTGGCCGGCGCGATCGGCGTGGGCGGACCAATCTCCTTCGCCTTTTCCAGGTGCGACTGCGGCCCCTGGAAACTCACCTTTTCCCAGTTGGCAAGTTTCACGATTTGGCCATTGCGGGTGACCTCGCCCGTTCCTTTTTTCATCAGGATTTCGTGCTGGTCGGCTTTTGGATCGTTATGCACTTGCGCCGCCGACTCCGGAGACAGCGAGGCCGTCGCACCCGCGACAATCACTTGCGACCGGGAACCTTGGCTGTAGGTCGCGGTCGAAAGGTCCACCGTTCCCGTGCTGACCGCCACGGCGACATTGGTTTGCTGCTGGTCGTTGGCGGAGTTCTCTTCGATCACGATCAGCGAATCCTGTTTCACGGTGTAGCTGGTACCGTCGTTGAAAACAACTTTCGCCATGCCCTCCGAACCCGTCTGCACAACGTCGCCCTTTTCCAAGGGGATGTTGTAGTCGGCTGCCACCCAGCTATTGCCGTTGCCTTTCTTCACGCGTACTGTGCCATCGAGAGCCGTGAAGTGCGCCTGCTGCGCCGTCGAAACTCCCGAACCCGCCGTTGGAGCCATACCTGCCACGCGTTCCAGCAACTTGCCGGCTACGTTTTCACCCGCCTTCATGCTGTTCTCTGTGAACTGCGGGAATGCCACGCGCATCGCGATGAAGAATACTGCTGCGACTGCCATGATCAGCAGTGCCACACTGCGGTATGTGACGGTCGTCCACGCAACGTGGATTCCCGATTTGCGATTAGCAGAAGACACTTTGGGCCGAGAAACCTCAGTAAATATGCGGTAAAGAGAAACGTTAGCACAAGCAAAACAGAGGAAAAAACAGGTAATCAGTTTGGGACGTTACCTTAGTGCCCGACCTGGATCGGCTTCTTCCTGGGCGCGCGCCTGCGGCGCGACAAACTTCATTGCGGGTAATGGTGCAGATCGAGTTTCTCCGATGACATCTATCCGCCCTTTGCGAATCCTTGGCGTATTTCGCGGTTTAAGATCTTTTCCCGCAAACCTCGCAAAGAGGACCCGCGTAGTGAGCCCAGAAGGAAGCAGCCGGAATTCCGAAACTACACCACTATCCCGTTGCCGATCCTCATGACGCACTCCCGCCCCGGTCGGTTATTCTTGATGGCCATGGCCACCGCCTCTGTCACCGTTTCGGCTCCCCACCGTCAGCGTGGATCGATCTTTGTAGACGGAATGGCGGCGATCTGGGCGATTGCACTGGCAAAACTCATCTTCCATATCTATTTCAACAACCGCTACGGCTATTTTCGCGACGAGTTCGACTACATGTCGTGCGGCGACCACCTGGCCTGGGGATACGTAGACCAACCTCCGCTCATTCCCTTTCTGATCCACATTTCCCGCGCGCTGCTGGGAGATTCGCTGCGCAGCATCCGCTTCGTTCCCGCGCTGGCGTCGTCGCTGCTCGTCGTGCAGACCGCCGTTCTGGCCCGCGAATTCGGTGGACGCCGCTATGCCCTGCTGCTCAGCGCCATCTGCGCCGTGATTGCGCCGCAATATCTCTCGAACGCCAGCCTTCTGGGCACGAACTGCCTCGAACCGAACCTGTGGATGGGCGGCGTTTACTTCGTCATCCTCGCCATCAAGAGAAACGATCCGCGGTACTGGCTATGGTTCGGGGTGATTGCTGGCATCGGCATGGAGGAGAAGTATTCCATCGCCGTCTTCGGCGCTGGAATCGTGGTGGCCCTGCTGCTCACCGAACAGCGCCGCGTCTTCCTCAACAAGTGGATCTGGCTCGGCGGTCTAGCTGCTTTCTTGGTCTTCCTTCCCAACCTGCTGTGGAACATTCACTACGACTGGCCGTTTGTGCAGTTGATGCGCGCCATCCGCGCGGAGGGCCGTGACGTGGTGCTGGGACCGGTGGACTTTTTCTTCCAGCAGACGCTGGTTATAAACCCCCTAACCGCACCCATCTGGCTCGCAGGATTGTTCGCGCTGCTCTTCTCTGCGCGGCTCAGGCCCTATCGCGTGCTGGGCTGGTGCTATCTGGTCTGCTATGTGGCGTTCTTCGTGTTGCATGGCAAGAACTACTACCTTGCGCCCATCTATCCTATGCTGCTGGCGGCGGGCGCAGTCGTGGTTGAGACTGCAATCAGTCGTCCCCGCCTCACGTGGTTGAAGCCCGCGATCGCTATCCTTCTGCTCGCAAGCGGTGTGCATCTTGCACCGATCGTCGTTCCAGTTCTTTCACCCGACAGGTTCCTCGCGTATACAAGGTATCTCCCTTTCAAACTGCCCATGAATGAGCACGCGCATGCCCGCGCGGCATTGCCGCAGGGGTACGCCGATCAGTTCGGATACGAAGAGATCGCCGACGAAACCGTGGTCGCGTGGAACCGCATCCCCGCTCAGGAGCGCCCTGATTGCGGGATCTTCGCCCAGGACTACGGCCAGGCCGGAGCCATAGATTTCTTCGGCCGCGTACATGGGTTGCCGGGGGCAATGAGCGGCGATCGTAGTTATTTTCTCTGGGGTCCCCATGGTTATTCCGGCGACTGCATGATCGTTCTGGATGATCGCCAGGCAACCCTGGAGCGCTACTGGGATCACGTCGAATTCGTTGGCACCTCCGCGGCAAATCCCTCTGCTCTGGAGCAGCAGGTTGACGTCTTCCTCTGCAAAGGCAAGAGATTCGATTCCTGGGCCAACGTTTGGCCACACTTGAAGCGCTGGAGGTAGTCGTGGCCCGACACGAACCCCTCTCTTGCCGCGTCTTCCCCGCGGGTTGTAGCATCAAGTGTTTGGGGATTCATAAGGAGAAATCATGGCAACCGATACGTTGACCAGCCCCGCCACTCTGAGCTACGGGAAGACCAAAGTTTTCAAGAATTTTATTGACGGCGAGTGGGTCGAAGCCTCGACGGGCGAGACTTTCGAAAACCGCAATCCTGCCGACACCCGCGATCTGGTGGGCATTTTCCAAAAGTCCGCCAAGGCCGACGTGGATGCCGCCGTCGCCGCCGCCAAGCGCGCCTTCACCAAGTGGCGACTCGTTCCCGCCCCGCGCCGCGCTGAGATCGTTTTCCGCGCCGCGGAGATTCTGATCGAGCGCAAGGAAGAGTATGCCCGGGAAATGACCCGCGAAATGGGCAAGGTTCTCGCTGAGACGCGGGGCGACGTGCAGGAAGCTATTGATGCCGCATACTACAACGCTGGCGAAGGTCGCCGCCTCTTCGGTCCAACCGTCCCCTCGGAAATGCCCAACAAGTTCGCCATGGCGGTGCGGCAACCCATCGGCGTGTGCGGCATGATCACGCCATGGAACTTTCCTATGGCGATTTCTTCCTGGAAGTTGCTGCCGGCGGTCGTCTGCGGCAACACGTGCGTCATCAAGCCCGCGCAGGACACGCCACTCTCCACCTTTAACCTGGTTCGGGCTCTCACCGACGCTGGGCTGCCCAAGGGCGTTATCAATATCGTGAGTGGATTTGGGGCTGACGTAGGCACTCCGATCGCGGAGCATGCCGACGTTCGCGCGATTTCGCTGACGGGATCGTCTGCGGTGGGCCGCATCGTGGGCGGCATCGCGGCAAAGAGTTTCAAGCATTGCTCGCTCGAACTGGGCGGCAAAAACCCTATGATCGTCCTCGACGACGCCAACCTTGACCTCGCCATCGAAGGCGGCCTGTGGGGAGGCTTCGGCACTACCGGCCAGCGCTGCACCGCAACCAGCCGGATCATCGTGCAGAAGGGCGTCTACCGCGAATTCGTCGAGCGCTACGTCGATCGTGCGAAGAAGCTAAAAGTTGGCAATGGCCTCGATGAGACCGTGCAGATGGGTCCTGCCATCAACGAGAAACAGCTTCAGACCGACCTCAGCTACGTGGAGATCGGCAAGAACGAAAGCGCGAAGCTGGTTTGCGGCGGCAATCGTCTCGACCAGGGTGATTACCAGTATGGCTGGTTCATGGAGCCGACTGTATTCATCGAACGTCGATCCCAAGATGCGCATCGCGCAGGAGGAAATCTTCGGCCCCGTAGTCTCAATCATCCCGTGCGACGATCTTGAAGATGCCATTGAAATCGCCAATGGGATCGAGTACGGCCTGTCGTCCGCGCTGTACACCAAGGACGTCAACAAGGCATTCTCCGCGATTCGCGACCTGTATGCGGGCATCACTTACATCAACGCCCCCACCATCGGCGCCGAGGTGCATTTGCCTTTCGGCGGTACCAAAGCGACTGGCAACGGCCACCGCGAGGGCGGGATTGGCGCCATCGACTTCTACACGGAGTGGAAATCGGTTTACATCGACTATTCGGACAAGCTGCAGAAGGCCCAGATTGATCGCGAAGATTAATTCATTAACCACGGAGGGCACAGAGATCACAGAGGAAGCGAATTTTTCTCCGTGCCACTCTGTGGCCTCTGCGGTTTAGGGTTCTTCTTATTTCTCTGGGTTCTCCGTGTCCTCTGCGGTTAGAATTTCACTGATGCCTTCCACTCAAGCCCGCGAGATCTCTGCCGCCTCCCGTCTCGATAATGTCCGCTACGCCATCCGTGATCTGGCCTGCGTGGCCGACGAGGTCGTGAAGCAGGGCCACAAGGTCCTCCCGCTCAATGTCGGCGACCCCTCGAACTTCGATTTTCAGACCCCGCCCCACATTATCGAGGCCGTGTACAAAGCCATGCGCGATGGCAAGAATGGATACGCGCCGTCTCCCGGCGTCCCTGAAGCGATCGAGGCCATTCGTGGCGAAGCTGAGCGCAAGGGCATCACGACGGTGCAGGATGTTTTCGTCACCGCTGGGGTGAGTGAGACCGTCAACCTCTGCCTATCCGCCCTGGTCAATCCCGGTGAAAACGTCCTTACTCCCAGCCCCGACTATCCGCTGTACTCGGCGGTGCTCTGCAAGCTGGGCATCGGCCTCAACGCATACGACCTGAATGAAGACGACGCATGGCAGCCCGAACTCGCCGACATCGAACGCAAGCTCACGCCGCGCACGCGCGGCATCGTGCTGATCAATCCCAATAATCCGACCGGGTCGCTGTGCACGCGGCAGATGCTGGAGCGAATTGCGGACCTCGCGCGCCGCCATAGTCTGATCGTCTTCTCGGATGAAATCTACGACAAGCTGATTCTCGATGGCACGCCGCACATCGCCTTTGCCTCGGTCGCGCCCGATGTGCCCTGCGTCACCTTCGGCGGAATGTCGAAGAACTACCTCGTCCCCGGATGGCGTATCGGATGGGGCATCGTCTCCGGCGAAGCCGCCGCGGTCAAGGCCTACACCGAGGGCGTACACCGTCTGCTGCGAGCACGCCTCTGCGCCAACCATCCCGAGCAGTACGCGATCAAGCCCGCGCTGGAAGGGCCGCAGGACCATCTCACCGAGGTTCAGGGCAAACTGCGCTCGCGCCGCGACCTCACTCAGAAGTGGTGCGAGGCGACCTCGCGCGTAAGCTGTGTCGCCCCTCGCGGAGCGTTCTACGCCTACCCGCGCATCGACATTCCGGAGAGCGACGAGATCTTCGTGAAGGAACTGATCCGCCAGAAGCACGTCATGGTCGTCCACGGCTCCGGCTTCGGTCAGAAGCCCGGCACGCAGCACTTCCGCATCGTGTTCCTGCCGGATGAAAAGACGCTGACGAAGGCGTATGCCGCAATCGGTGAGTTCATCCAGGAAAGGTACGGAAGAAGCACCTAACCGCGGAACACGCGAAGAAATCCGCGAAGTTCGCGAAGAAGGTCCAGCTCGGCAGTGCTATCTCTTGTATTCCTTTGCGCGCTCTTTGCGATCTTCATGGCGGAATGCTTCTTGGTGTTTGGGTTCGCTCTCACTCCCTTGGTCTTTGGCGTCGAATCTGGTTAAATCGTAAGGCAGGGGCAACTATCAGCGGCGCGCTTGGGTTTCTACGATCGTGGTCGATATTCACTCTCACATTCTCCCGGAAGTAGACGACGGGCCTAAGTCCTGGGACGCCTCTGTCGCCATGTGCCGCGCGGCGGCCGCCGACGGCATCACGCACATGGTCGCCACGCCTCACGCCAACGACCGTTATCACTACGATCGCGAATATCTAAAGGGACTTGTCGCCCGCCTGCAACAACTCACCGGCGATTCGCCGAAACTCAGCCTGGGCTGCGACTTTCACCTCTCCTACGACAACCTGCAGGACGCACTGGCCAATCCCACCCGTTACGTTATTGAGGGGACGCGCTACCTCCTGGTCGAGTTCAGCAACTACAGCGTCCCGCAGCAGACGGCCGACTCCTTTCGCAAACTGGGTGACCGTGGAATCACACCGATCATTACCCATCCCGAGCGCAACCCGATTCTGCGCGAGAATCTGCAACGAGTGGCGGATTGGGCCGAGCAGGGCTGCGTCATTCAGATGACGGGCTCTGCATTGACTGGATTCTGGGGCGAGCGCACTCGCCGCGCCGCACTATGGCTGATCGAGCACCAGGCCGCCCACGTGCTCGCCACCGATGCGCATGACACGGAAAAGCGTGTTCCCATTCTTTCCCGCGCGCGCGATGCCGCCGCCGAAATCTGCGGCGAAGAAATTGCCGAAGTCATGGTAGCAGGGAATCCCCGCGCGATTCTCGCCAATCAGCCACTGCCGTACTTTCCACGGCCGGTAATGCCGAGCTACCGGAAGAACTAACGATGAGGCATTAGCACTTGGCATTTAGCCAAAGCACATTCCAAGTCATTCCATCGAATCAGCCCTCAAACCGGTTGGTTCCCTGCAATGGACGTGCTGGAAGAACTTCAGGCTGGGCCAAAAGCTAAGTGCTAACTGCTGACGGCTGACTTTCTACTGCGGGCGGGACGGATCACTCTGGTTGGAACTCGGAGCGGGCACAGGATCCGTGGTCGAGGGCCCGCTGTGCGAGGTCGTGGGTATCGGCTCGGAGCGGGGCGGGTCCGGCGCGGTGGTCATGGCGCTCTCCGGATTCAGCAGATGGTCTTTGCTCGGTCCCAGACCCAGCTTGATCAGCGCCCGAGAATCGGGCACCGTTTTGCTCTGCCAGCCATTGTCGGCCTGGTAGCGGCGCATGGCCTCTTCGCTGGCCTGGTTCCATTTGCCCGTAGCTTCTCCACTCAGGTAGTGCTCGCGAATCAGCGCTTCCTGAATGGCTTGGGCTCTCTCGGAATCGATCCTTTGCTGGCCGCGCTTCCGCGCTGACCTTCTCCGCGAGGAGCGTTTCCCCGCAGACACGGGTTGGGTCTGGCCCGCGGATTTCGCCGCGCTGGCCGACGAAGCAGAGGTCTTTGCTGTGGCCTTGTGATGTCTGTGGGCAGTGGACTTAGTGGTCGAAGGCTTCGTGGCCGCAGCGTCGCTGGCCGAACTTTGGCGAGCCGTCGCCAGAGCGCATGCGCACATCACGATCAGCGCACACACTGTGACGGATCGTGTTCTCGGGATCTCAGTCCAAACCGCCAATCGAGACCTTCTCTTTAAGAATTCTTTATGGCCCAAAACTGCCACAAAAAGCCCAACCGGATGCTGGCACTGTAATCATCATTGATCAGAACCTACAGTGCCAGTTCCCGTTGGGCCATCGAAGTTACGGAAGTGTACCGGCGAGGAAGATCGTGCCGTCCTGCCGCGACGAACCCCGCGACCGCACCAGGAAGACAACATCCTGGCCGCTCTTCAGGCTCGACTCGATCCTGGCGAATTCTTCTTCGCTGTTGACCGGCTGCTTATTCACTTCCAGGATGATGTCGCCGCGCCCCAGGTTGACGTCTTCGGCAAACGAACCGGGTTTCACGTCCTGCACGATTACGCCTTTCCCCGCTGGCATATCGAGTCGGTCGGCCATTTCCGGCGTTACCTTGCGAACCGTCACGCCGAATTTGCTCTGCTTGGGAGCGCTCTCGTCATCGTTCTCCTGGTCGTCACCAAGCCGCGCGGCAAACAATTTGGCGCGATCCGCAATGGTCACCGTCGTTTCCTGCGATTTGCCGTTGCGCAGGAAGCCTAGATTCACCTTCGACCCCGGCTTGCGTGAGGCGATGTCGGCCACCAGTTCCGAGCCCTTAGTTACCTTCTTGCCATCCACGGTGGTGATCGTGTCGCCGATTTTCAATCCCGCCTGGTCGGCGGGGCTGCCCGCCACAACGCTGGAAACGGTAACACCGGTACCAGACCCATACACGCGGGCAATCGCCGGATTCTCAACCGCATCAAACATGATGCCGATCGAACCGCGCGAAACCTTGTGCTCTGGACCGGTCAGCTGGTTGTAAACATCGACCACGGTCTTCGAGGGCAGCGCAAAACCCACACCCGCATAGGCATTGGTCTCGCTCAGAATCGCGGTGTTGATGCCGATCACTTCACCGTTCATATTCACCAACGGCCCGCCCGAGTTGCCCGGATTGATCGCTGCATCGGTTTGAATGAAAGTTTGGAACTGACGTTGGGGTACAATGTCGCGCCCTTTGGCCGAAACGATTCCCGCCGTCACCGTCTCTGACAATCCAAATGGGCTGCCGACGGCCAAGACCCAGTCGCCCACCTGCATGCTGTCGGAATTGCCCATCTTCGCGGAGGGCAGCGCGCGGTCCACGTCGACCTTGATCACAGCCAGGTCCGTTTCCTGATCGGTGCCAATGACCTTGGCATCATGTTGCACGCCCGGTGGATCATCCTGGAACCGGACCCGAATGCGGTCCGCCTTCTCGACCACATGCCGGTTGGTCACGATGTATCCCTTGGGGTCGACGATTACGCCGGAACCCAGGGAGCGTTCACGAATCGGGCCATCGCTGCCGGGACCCGCTTGGCCACCTGGACCACCAAAGAAATGGTTAAAGAAATCGTCCATCCCGCCGCCACCGCTGTCATCGTCGTCGGGATTCTGGCCACGTCGCCGGTGCACGTTTTTGATGGTCGATTCCGTGTTGATATTGACTACGCTCGGTTCCAACTGTTTCGCAATCTGCGAAAAAGTGTTCGACATCTGCTGCGGTGAGGGCAGACTGAGCGGCGTCGCGTCGCCCTTTTGCCCTTCTTTTCCTTTGACTCCGTAGGAAATCACCGTCCCGATCAGAATGCCGACCGAAAGCGTTGCCAGAATACTGAGCGTATAGGCCCAGCGATGAGCCTTCATGCGCATCCACATCGCGCCCGAATCCATATGTCTACTTGCCTCCAAAACTGTTTAACCGCTTATAGTATACCCATTTGAACAATGCGGCCGGGCTGCGCGTCCGAGGCATGCCTACACTGAGGGCTTCCAGTATTAGACGCATAGAGCCGAGAAACCGTTTTATGCTTTTGGGTAAAGTATTGTTTGCGGGTACCTTAGCAGGATTTGGGCCTCACTTCGCCTCGTACACCGTCTTCCCGCCCACCACCGTGCGCAGCACCTTGGTCGCCAGCAATTTTTCGGGCGAGGAGGACGTCACGTCGCGGTCCAGGACGATAAAATCCGCCAGCATCCCCGGCACCAGCTTGCCTTTTTCTTTCTCCTCGAACTCCGCAAACGCCGAACCTGAGGTGTAGGCGGCGATTGCCTGATCTATCGTGAGCCGTTGCTCGGGAAAATATTCCTGCTTTCCATTTTCGCTCTGGCGCGTGACGGCTGCATAAAGGCCGCGGAACGGCGTGACCGGTTCCACCGGATAGTCCGTGCCAAAAGCCAACGTCACGCCCTTATTGAGAAAGGCCAGCCATGCGTATGAAGTCGCTGCGCGCTTCGGTCCCAGGCGGTCCTGGGCCCAGCGCATGTCGGTCAGCAAATGACTGGGCTGCATCGAAGCAATCACTTTCAGAGTTTTGAATTGGGCGATCTGCGCTGGCGTCGTCACCTGCGCGTGTTCGATGCGCAGGCGAAATTCGTCGCCTCCATTGGGCGCTTTGACGTGAGCCTCGCGCGCGGCCTTCTCGGCTCCAGCAAAGGCGTCGAGCGCCATCTGCACACCTTTGTCGCCAATCGCGTGAAAACCGATCTGGAAGCCTGCCAGCACGCGCTCTTTGGTCATGTCATTCAACTTGGCCACATCGTATCGCGGCAGACCGGAGTTCTTCGTATCATCCGCATACGGCTCCAGCAGCGCCGCCGTGTGCGATCCCAGGGAGCCATCCATGAATCCCTTCAGCATCCCGGTGTGCAGCATCAAGTCCGACTGCGGATGCGATTCGCGCTTCTTGCTCAACTCCTCCACGGGATCGTCAAACGGCAGCCATTCCGTGATGCGCGCTGTCAGCTTGCCTTCTTTTTCCAGTTCTTCGTAGATCTGAAAATTTTCCCAGACCGGCGAATAATCCTGCGCGGAAGTCACTCCATGCTCGGCCAGATCGGCGAGAGCAAGCTCAAGACCTTCCCGGCGAAGCCGATGGGTCGGCTTCGGAATCACTTCCAGAACCGCTGCCTGCGCCGTTTCCCGCAAAATGCCGGTAGGCTCGCCATTCTCGTTCCGGTCAATCCGCCCGCCCTGCGGATTCCGGCTGGCTAGCGTGATGCTTCCCAACTGCAGCGCCCGGGTATTGGCCACAGCGATGTGGCCGTCGATCCGTACCAGGAACACAGGATGTCCGCCGGACACCTCGTCCAGATCCCAGCGCGTGGGCGTCACTTTCACCGGCCAAAGCGTCTCGTCCCAGCCTGATCCCAGAATCCAGTCGCCCGCCTTCGACTCTTCGACTTTTTTTGCCACTCGATCACGCAGTTCGTCCAGAGACTTCACGCCTGTACAATCAACGCTGAGTTTTGTCGTCCCCGCGTCGTCAAGGTGGAGATGAGCGTCGTTGAATCCGGGCATGACGAAGCGTCCGCCGAGGTCGACCACCTGCGTCTGCGGCCCTTTCAGCTTGTCCATATCCGCGTTCTTCCCCACCGCCTGAATGCGATCGCCGCGCACCGCAATGGCTTCCTGGCGCATAATCGAACTGAATTGTGCGCTGGCGGGCACACCCGTATACACATTCGCGTGCTCGAAAATGATGTCTGCTTTCGGCTTAGCCTCGGTCGTTGCACTCTCAGAAGGAGTCTGCGCCATGCTGGACCCGCTCAGCACAGCGAGCGAACAGAGCAAGAAAGCCGATGACAGAAATCGAGTCGGGAACGTTAGGAATCGAGTCGCGATCGTCAGGAATCGACTCGCGAATTTCAAGAATTGCCTCGGGAAGGGCACGGCTTCAGCCGTGCCGTTGACTCCGAAGAAAAATGCGGGCTTTAGCCCCTGAGGTAGTCGGCCATCCTGCCGTGTCAGCATCATGAAGCCCCCCGGACGTCAGAATCATTTCCCACTCCCGCCAGTGCGAGCATGGCCAGCAAAATCCGCTTCAACCCCAACTCGCGCCCGTTGGAATCGAACCATTCCTGCAAAGTGTGCGCCCCGCCGCCCGACCCGCCGCCGCCGATGGCAACCGCTTCCTGCCCCAGTGATAGCGGAACGTTCGCATCCGTCAACGCCCGCTGCACCTGCGCCGCATTGGACAATTGTGCATCGACCGCCCTCACGACCTGCAAAATCCGCGCTCCGGCCTGCAACTCGCCCGCGGGACGGTTCCCGATCACCACCACCTCGCAACTCACCCCGGCCGGCCTCTTCTGTACGGAAGATCGCATCTCGGCGGCGAGCGTTTCGTCTTCCACGGCGCGATTCAGCGCAAGCCGCAGCGACTGCTCCAGTCGCTCCATCTCGGTCATCGAGGTCGAACGAATATCCACCTTCATGCTGGCCGACTCGGGAATCGAATTCACCGAGGTCCCGCCGCGAACCACTCCAATGTTGAACGTGGTCTTGGGCGCGCTCGGCACCGGCGTCGCCGTGAAGGTTTCGATCGCCTTGGCCAGAATCACAATGGGATTGGGCGCGCCAAAATCGCTCCACGAGTGCCCACCCGGCCCGCGCACGATCACTTCAAACCGCCGGCTACCCAAGGCTTCGGCCACAATCGTGTCGGCGCCCGCCCCGTCGAGCACCAGGCTGTAGGCAATCGAGTCCTTCCAGCGCGGCGTCGAAAAAATGTGCCGCATGCCCCGCAGGTCGCCCTCGCCCTCTTCGCCGACGTTCCCGATAAACACAAACGGCAGCGCATGCCGGATACGAACCGCTCGCAGCAGCGACGCAATGGCCAGCAACGCCGCCACACCCGCGCCATTGTCGGAAACTCCCGGCCCGTAGATGCGGCTTCCCTGCTGACGAATATTGAGCGGTGTGTTCGCCGGAAACACAGTATCGATGTGCGCGCTCAGCGCCACGTAACGCCGGCCAAATCCGGGATGCGTGCCGACCACGTTCCCCACGTCGTCGATGCGAACATCGTCCAAACCAACTTCGCGAAAGCGCTCCGCCAGCCACGCCCCGCGCGCCGACTCGCCAAACGGAGGCGCCGGAATCCGAGCCATTTCCATCTGCCAGTGCGCCAGTTGCGGTTCCTGGGTGCGAAACCAGTTGAATGCCGAACGTACCTCCGGCGAAGCCGCCAGACGCGCCACATCCTGTTGCACCGAAGGCGCAAGGTCCGGCAAGTCCGGGCGCGGGGGAGTCGGGCTCATGGCAAGTATTGCGTAAGTTTACAACGCGCATGACGGAATGGGGATTGGCTAAGACGTTACGGAAGATAGACCGCCGATGTCGCGCAGGTGACTTTGGGAACGTCCTGCGGCGCTAGGACCTCCGCATACTTCATTTCGGCTTCGACTCGAGTGAGTGTGGAGCAATTCGGCGCTCGACGCCCGCCACCAGACTCTTCGTAGTCGGCACGTGGATCCCGTGCCGGGCCGCGCCGCGGACGATTGGGCCGGCGATCGCGTCGAGTTCCGGGGTTCTACCGTTTTTCACGTCTTTCTGCATGGAGCTGCGCATATTCGTCGGCATCTTCATCATCCCCGCCAGCACCGCGTCCGCGTCCACCTTAGCGCCCTCTGCCAAGGCAACCGCGCAGGCCTCACGCACGCAAGCTTGCAACTGTTCCCGCCATTCTGGGTCGGCGATGACCCCTCCCGTCGTTCGATCTGCAGCGGTGGTCGTCAGCGCGAACGGCGCCAGGAACACAATCTTGCTCCACATGAGAGTTTGTTCGTCATCGATGAACCGACATTCGAACCCCATTTTCTGAAGCTCATCGAGAGTTGCGCCGAGCAGAGTCCGTCCAGCCGAAGACACATTCAATCGGGCAAAGGGAGTGCGATGCACGATGTGTCCGGGCGCGACGCGCTCAGTCTCGCCGGCAATCGTCGCCGCAATGACTTTCCCGGCGCCGTACTTTGCGCGGAGCAGCACAAGGTGGTCGATGCCATTCAAAAGAGGAACAATCACCCTGACCGAGTCGGGCTTTGTGACGGCGGAGAGGGCGGTGTCAAGTTGCGTTGCTTTGACGGCAATCCAGAGGACATCGACGGGCGGGACCTCTGCTGCGCGCGAAACCGGAACACTGAAGTTGCCGAAAGCGCTTTCCAGATGAAGTTGCTCAGGATATTGAGCGAGTAATTCCGGCCTCACCACCACGGTAACCGGCGCGCCGCACCGCGCCAGGCACGCACCCATCAGTCCGCCAACTCCGCCGGCGCCGAGAATCGCATGTCGCATGGGCACGCGCGTCACTTCTTCTGCGCGGCCGTGGGCACGCATTCCAAAATCTCCGCCTCGCTCAGCGTGTGATCGCTCTGCTTGGCCCGTTGATAGATGCGGTCCACGACCCTGTCGCTTACCGGAATACCGTGCCGCTCCAGCCACCACAGCACATTCGATTTTCCGCTCATCGGACCGATGTCGATAATCTGCTCCAGCCCGAAAACGTGCGAGGGCACGCCCGAATACACCGTGTTGGCCAGCACGACATCGTCCTTGTGATAGGCCTTGATGATCGCGGAGGCGTGCACGCCCGTCGCCGTGCGGAACGCATCGTCGCCCACCACCGGATAATTCGCCGGAATCGGAACGCCCGTCGCGCGCGAAACCGCCTGGCAATAGTGCTTCAATTTCGTCAGGTCCTGCTCTTCCCAGGGCGCAATGCCCATCAACTTCAGATTGACCAGCATCTGATCGACCTGGGTATTGCCGACGCGCTCTCCCAGGCCAATGGCGCATCCGTGCACGCAATTTGCGCCAGCAATAATTGCGGCCATCGAATTCGCAATCGCGAGGCCGCGGTCGCCGTGTCCATGCCAGTCCACCCGAATCTTCTCACCCGAGGGCTTCACCACTTCCGCAATCACAAATCGTACCAGGGCCAACGCGCCCATGGGCGTGGCGTGCCCAGCCGTATCGCAGATGCAAATCGCCCGGGCACCGCAATTGATCGCGGTCGCATACAACCGTTTCACCGTCTCCGGATCGCACCGGCTGGTGTCTTCGGTCACGTACATCACGTCGAGGCCGAGTGAAACCGCATACTTGATGGCCTTTTCCGTCGTGTGCAGTAGAAAGTCGTCGGTCCACCCTTCCGTGAATCTTCGAATCGGACTCGATCCGATAAAGGTCGCGGCTTCGATGCGCAACCCTGTCTGCTGTACGATCTCGGCAATGGGGCGAATGTCGTTCTCATGGGTCCGCGCGGCGCAGTTGGCGCGAATCTTCATTTTGTGCGCGACGATCTCACGCGCCAATGCGGCCACAGCTTCAATAGCACGCGGTCCCGCTCCCGGCAACCCGAGCGCCAGGGAATGGATTCCCAGCGCCTCCATCAAATGAAGGATCTCAATCTTTTCTGCAATCGAGGGATCGCGTACCGAAGGCGACTGGAGCCCATCGCGCAAGGTCTCGTCATTGATCAAGACCGGCCCCGGCGGCTTCAGTTCGGGGGGATGGTTCTTGTTCCAGTCGTAGATGAGATCGGGAGTGTGCATGGAAAAGGCTCTTGGCTGTTAGCGCTTGGCCGTTGGCTTGTATTGCCAATGGCGACACAGTGATTGCCGCCTAATCAACAACTAATTCCTAAGAAGTCCCCATTCCCACATTGCGAAGAATCGATTCAAGCTAAGGGCTAATAGCCAAAAGCCAGGAGCGTGTTTACTTCTCCTTCGGCGGCAACGTCAATCCGAAGACGGAAATCATCCCCTGCCCTGCGACATTTATCTTGCTCTCTCCTGGAGTAGGCAGATAAAGCGCTTTACAGTTTTCGCAGCGATACACTTCGGCCTTCGGTCCCCAGGCCTTCTCGACGTCGCCACACTCGCGCTCGACGACGTCGGTCATGTAGAACCAGAGCTTCAAATGCCCGCCGCAGAATTTTCCCTTCGCATCTTTCTCGTTGCAGGCGCGCTGCCCGGCCTTCTTGACTTTGACCTTATGGTGGGGAAGCTGTGGAATATTCTGCGAGCCAGAAGCGGTCACTTCGCTAGTCGCCAAAGGACATACCCTCGTTCGAGCGGCTCAAATGCCGCCAGATTCGGCCTTATGCGGTCATTGTAAACGAAACCTTGCAGGCGAAACATCTGCGGCGACGCCTAAACCACGTCGCCGAGTTGCGAGGTCAAAACTCCCGCTTCGGCTTGGCCTGGTCGGCACCCACCCGTCCCGCCGCGATTTCGGCCACGTAATAATTCTCGCCCTTCACCGGTCCGCGCGCCAGACGCCGCAGGATGGCAATCTGTCCCACGTGCGACAGCGCATCGGCAACCGGCCCTTGAAACAATTTTTCAAGCGGAACCTCGACCGGTTCGCTCGAAGCCAGGAAGTCGTCGAACTTCCGGAGCGCGGCGAAAAACCTCGCAACTTCCTGCTCCCACGGCAAAGGCTTCGAATCGTGCCACTTCTGCTGTCCCATGGCGATGGATAATGCCCAGTCAAACAGATCTCCCAGATGCGCCAGAATCTGACCCGGCGTACGCACTCCCTCGCCTGCCTGAAACTCGCCGAAGCCATCGGGCGCGTGCCGCACGGCCTTCCCGCATCGATAAGCCAGTGTGGCCAGCGTGTGCCGCAACAGTTCGCGCTTGGCATCGGAGCCCGGGTTGGAGCGAGTATGAGTGTTCATGGCGACAAGATTACACTGGTCGGCAGGAGGCGAAAAGCATGGCTAAGAAAGGCCAACCTGCTTCTGCCCAACGAGGCTCTCTCCAGGCTGGCTCTGTCTCGGTCACTTCCGTGAGCCGGGACAACGCCGAGCACTATCGCTGGGGAACTCATTGTGACGGCTGGCATCTCGTGAAAGACATGCAACTGAGCGTGATCGAGGAGTTCATGCCCCCGGGCGCGGCCGAGATTCGCCACCACCACGAGAAAGCCCAGCAATTCTTCTACATCTTGACGGGCGAAGTTCTTATGGAAGTCAACGGCCAGAACACGCTCGTGCCCGCCGGGAGCGGAATCCGAATCCTGCCGGGAACGCGACATCAGATCCGCAATCCGTCCTCCGGCCCCGTCCGTTTTCTGGTCATCTCGCAGCCGCCAAGCCACGGCGACCGAATTGACGAGTGACTGGTGTGGGGACAATAGACTCATGTGGGGAGCCGCCTTTCGGCAGGCTCAGGGCAGGCTCTCGGCTGTACTGCCCGTGCGCAGCCCGGCCGCACCATAGTTACAGCTGCTTTCGCCTGATTACCCCCGCCGCTCGCATCGCACCGCGCAGTCGCGTTCCCCAGCCCCGCGCGAACTGCATATCCAAGAATCCTTCCATCTGCCGCCGAAAGCTCTCGCCGTACCCGTGCCACCAGACTTTCTTCATCCCCGGCATGCGGTCCATATCCAGATACTTCACCCTGACCATTTCATCCAACCCAAAGCGCCCATGGGTGCGGCCCACACCGCTGGCCTTCACGCCGCCATGAGGAGCCTCGCTGATGCCGAAGCAAGAAATCACATCATTCACCATGACTGTCCCCGCGTGAATACGCCGAGCTAGCCCCTCGCCCCGCTTCCGGTCTCGAGTCCACACGCTCGCCGCCAACCCGTATTCGGAGTCGTTGGCCAAGCGCACCGCCTCGTCGTCGTCCGCACATGCCATCACCGGCAACACGGGACCGAAAGTTTCTTCCCGCATAATCCGCATGTCCTGCGTCACATCGGCAAGCACCGTCGGAGCATAGAAATTCACGCCCAGTTCCGGCAACCGCGTTCCGCCCGCCAAAACCCGTGCCCCGCGCGCCTTCGCATCTTCCACGTGCGATTCCACAATCCGCACCTGCCGCTCCTGGATCATCGGTCCCACATCGGTGTGCGCGTCCATGCCATTGCCCACGCGCAACTGCTTGGTCTTCTCCGCGCATGCCCTGGCAAACGATTCGTACAAACTGCGATGCACGTAGCAGCGCTCGACCGACAGGCACGCCTGCCCCGCATTGACGAACGCTCCCCAGACGGCCGCGCTTGAAGCCACGTCCACGTCGGCGTCGTCGAGCACGAGCATGGGATCTTTCCCGCCAAGCTCAAGCACAACCGGAAGCAAGCGTTCCGCCGCTGCGGCCGCGATCCGCTTTCCAGTGCCAACGCTGCCGGTGAAGACCAGCTTGTCGATCGGCGAACGCAACAGCGCTGCCCCGGCCGGGCCCTCGCCCACCATCACCTGAAAGACATCTTTAGGCACGCCCGCCGCATGCAGCAACGAAGCCAGTTCCAGCGCCACCAGCGGCGTGAGTTCCGACGGCTTCAGCACCACGGCGTTGCCCGCGACCAGCGCCGCCAAAGTCTCCGTCGCAGGTATCGAAAATGGATAATTCCACGGCGAGATGATTCCAATCACGCCATGCGGTTCGCGCACCAGCCATCCGCTCTTCAGCTTAGTGACTAGGTTGCCATGCGGCACGGGTTCATCGCGTAGCAGTCCCCATGCGTTGTCGATGAGAAACCGCGACGCGTCGAGCACCACCAGCACTTCGGTGACCAGCGCCTCCACCAGCGGTTTGCCCACTTCGCGCGTGATGGCCGCCGCAATCTCAGATTTCTTCGCGTACAACTTGCCCTGAAACTCGCGCAGCACGGCGATCCGCCGTCGCAGCCCCAACTCAACCCACGCACCCTGTGCCGCGCGTGCGCGCACTACGGCAGCCTCGACCTCACCTTCGCCCGCGCACTCAAGTTCGCGCAGAATTTCGCCCGTCGCCGGATTCACCGACACAAGGTTCCGCGCCGCAATTTGTAGATTCGTAGCCATGACCAAATCTTAGTCCGTAGAGAGGTAGCCTGCTACGTCTCTGCTTGCTACGCCTCGCTCCTTGTCCGCGAATCCCGCCCGAGAGCTCAATGCATTCCTGGATACTTACCCAAATAGATCAGTACGAAATCCAACGTATCCGTCACGGCATGAGCGATGACCGGCGCGGCAAGATTGCGTCCGCAAGCCAGATACAGCGCCCCGAGTAGCAACCCTGCCACTACATTCTCAATCATGCCCGTCGCTCCCTGATCGAGGTGGGCACATCCGAAGACAATGCTGACTACAATCAAGCTCAGCACCCATGCCGCTTTTGTTTCGCGAAACACACCAGCCACGCGATTCATCAAGTAGCCGCGATAGTCGATTTCTTCACCCAAAGCCCCCAGCGTCCAGAGCAATAGCATGTAGATCAGGAATAGCTTCAGATTGCCAACCATGTCTGCGAAGTCCGACAAATCCGGCATTTTCCCCAACCATCGCACCAGAAGCGGCTGGGTGACAAACAATTCCAACGCTTCCATCGCGACTCCCACCGCAACTCCGACCAGGATTGCTTTTCCCCATCCGCGCGGCCGCGCGAAGCCAACGTCTTTCCACCTCATCCCACGCAGTCGTAACGAAGCCCATCCCAGCAAGAACAAGTATGGAGTTTTGCTGATGTAAATGTGATGGTGCACATCGGCGTAAAACAGCCCAGCGACGATCGCAAACTCCGCCACCGCCAGCCACAGGCTGTTTCGCAACCGCTGCTGGAAAACTCTTGGTTCGGGCATAGAGCCTCTGCTTCAGCTAGTACTCAACACCGACCAGATACAATCCACTCGCGGGCGCGGTCGCTCCAGCCGCCGACCGGTTCCGCGCCTCAAGGATGCGCGCTACGTCCTCAACCTGCAACGTCCCCTTACCCACGAGAATGAACGTGCCCACCAGATTCCTCACCATGTGGTGCAGAAACCCCGAGCCTCGAACGGTGTAGACCAGTTCTTCCCCCAAGCGCTCCCACGACGAGGAAAATATATTTCGGACATTCGATGCCGCCGCCTCCCCGCGCCCCCGCTCGGGATCCACGGCCGCGAACGAAGTGAAATCATGCTCCCCAACTACCAACGCCGCCGCCCGCGCTATCGTCTCCTCCCCCAGTGGGTACGGATAATGCCAAACATACCGCGCCAGAAACGGCGGGCAGACCGCTTCCCGGTAAATTCGATAGCGATAAGTCTTCGCCCGCGCCGAATGCCGCGCATGAAAATCCCCCGGCGCTTCCGTCACCTCCAGCACCCGCACCGATGCCGGCAGAATATCGTTCATCGCTTTCACAAAATTCCCGGTTGGAACGGAAGACTCCGTGACAAATGTCATGACTTGCGCGAGCGCATGCACTCCCGCGTCGGTTCGTCCCGAGCCTTGCGGCAATACCTTTTCCCCGGTGATCCGTCCAATGGCAGAGGCAAGTGTGCCCTGAACTGTGATGGCATCGGGCTGCACCTGCCAGCCGGAGAACTCCGAACCGTCATAGGAGAGAATCACTTTGAGATTGCGCATCCTGCGATCTTTCGAGTCCCACACCGTTGCCGCATCATCGAAACCAATTCGGGCTTTGCCAGCAATTTACCAGTTCCACGAGCGACGCGGTGGGAGTCAAGTGCAGTTCCAGTCAGATATACTGGATGGTTTCCGCGGAATTCCGGTCTTCAAGGCTGAAGACCCTCTGCCACTACGTCCCAAGAAATACAGAGCGCAGGAAACCAAGGACAAGAACGAAACAGCGGGAAAGGTCACTATTTCTCCCGGGTTTCCGGAACCTTCCGCCGCTCCTTTGCGTACCAATGCCTGAGTAGAACTTTATTTCGGATGGTTTGGCTATTTCAGGCGAAACCTAAGTGTATTCGGACCAAGTCTTAATCAGTTGATTCTTAGACGAACGGAGATGAGTAGATGCCATTCGCACGTTTAGCCTCGACCGTACGACTCGCCGCCGCCGCAAGCCTATTCACAATGCTGACCCTCGCGTGTTGGGGCCAGGAGCCGTCCGCGGCGCCCACGGCTCCCACTCCGCAGAATACGCCGGAAGCGCAGCCCGTGCCGGTGCTGAATTATGGCCAGCCGGTGTCGCATTTTCCCAATCTGATTGGCCCTTACACGCCACGGCATCTGGCAGCGCCAAATTTAGCCAACACCGCGCGCATCGACCAACTCATGCACGACGGCAAGCTCTATCTTTCATTGAATGACGCGATTGCCCTGGCTCTCGAGAACAATCTCGATATTGCCATCGCACGCTACAACCTGAACATTGCCGACACCGATGTGCTGCGTGCCAAGGCTGGCGCTCAGATCCTCGGTGTACCTGTCGGTGTCGTGCAGAATACGCCCGGTGGTGGCGTGGGCGGAGTCGGTGGGCAGGTGGGCTCCGGTACAGGTGGGACCACTCTCGGCGCGGGCGGTGCGGGCGCGGGCGCCGGTGGTTTGGTCGGCTCGACCGCGGGTGGCCTTTTCGGGCCGCTCATCACCAGTTTTGACCCGGTAATCACCGGTACGTTTCAGAACGATCACGCCAATTTCATCCCGACCAGCCCGTTCGTCGGAACGCTGCAGAGAACAACGACTGCAAATTTCTCCTACACGCAGGGCTTTCAATGGGGAACCAACCTCTCGGTTGGCTTCAACAATACCCGGACCACAACCAACAGTGGCTTCCAGACTGTCAGTCCAGCTCTGAACTCCGGTTTCCAATTCAAGCTAACCCAGCATCTGCTCCAGGGCTTTGGCTTCGCCGCGAACAATCGCTTCATCCGCATCGCCAAGAACAATCGTGAACTGTCCGACGTCGCTTTCCGGTTGCAAATCATCACTACCGTTGATCAGATTGAGAATATGTATTGGGATCTTGTCTTTGCCTACGAGAATCAGCGGGTGAAAGAAGAATCGCTGGCTTTTTCCCAGAAGACACTTTCCGACACCAAGAAACAGGTCGAAATAGGCAGTCTCGCGCCGATTGAAGCGGTGCGCGCGCAAAGCACCGTGGCTGCGGACCAGCAGGCTCTGACGGTTGCCAAGACCAACCTTCAGTTGCAGCAGTTGGTCATGAAGAACGCACTCAGCCGGACTCTCCACGATCCCGCCCTCGCTGGAGCTGATGTGATTCCGACTTCCACGATGGAAGTTCCGGAAAATGAGCAAATTCAGCCCACCGAGGACTTGGTCAACGAAGCTCTCCACCATCGGGCCGAACTCGTCGAGTCCCGCATCCAGTTGAACAGCCAGGAACTCAGCAACAAGGCCGTGCGCAGCGCTTTGCTGCCCACCCTCGATCTGTATGCCTATTATGGGGGCTCGGGCCTGGGCGGCGCCCAGAATCCGGCGAACATATGCCAAAGCCCCGACCAAAGCTTTTGCGCCAGCGCCACCCCTAACGCCGCGGCGGGACAGTTCCGGCTCGCGCCCTCCACAAGCTACGCTTCGACCCTGAACCAACTCATCAACTCTACCGCTCCCGATAAAGGCGCGGGCTTGCAGCTCAACATTCCGCTGCGCAACCGCGCCGCACAGGCGGTACAGATCCGTTCTGAACTGGAATACCGGCAGAGCCAGATGGCCCTGCAACAAACCGAAAACCGGGTCAGCATCGAAGTCCGGCAAGCCCAATTTGCCGTGGAGCAAAATCAGGCCAGCGTGGCTTCGGCCAAGGCCGCCGTGGAATACGCGCAACAGTCGCTCGATGCCGAGCAAAAGAAATATCAGTTCGGCACCTCGACCACCACGGCGGTTCTGCAAACCCGAAGCGCGTTGGCCACGGCGGAATCCACCCTGATGTCGGCGATGGCTGCCTACGAAAAGTCGCGGGTCGAACTCGACCGCTCCGTCGGCACTTTGCTTGACCACAACGGCATTAGCATCGACGACGCCGCTCGCGGCCAGGTCACGCGCATGCCCAACGTTCCCTACGTTGCCCCGCGCAAGGACCTGCCGTCGATAACGCAACCGGCTCAGCAGACGCCGCCACCGGCTCAACCGTAATCGACGCAGCATCGTCTGGCGCCGCTGTTCCTGACGGACAGCGGCGCCTCTTCGCTTCCCTCCTCACAATTCTTTACAATCCTGCGCCATTTTCCTGAAACTTCTCCCGCTAAGATGAAGTGACGTATTTACGCGTCCTGCATCCAACACTGGCGACCATCAGAAGGTTAATCGCGAACGATTACGCGTCCGCCATGATGCAGGACGCTGTTATGCAAGGAGAAGACCGATGCTTTCACCGCGTTTGATTTCTATTGTGCGGCTGCTGCCGCTGTACCTCGCTGCCGCCATCTTTTTAGGGACAAGTCCGACGCCGCTCTGGGCACAAGCCACCCCGCCGGCAGCGTCAGCACAATCGACACCTCCAGCCGCGCCTCAGCCTGCACAGCCGCAGCCCATTCATCTGAAGGATTATTCGATTCCGCGCTCGGCCTTTCCTAACGTGCTGCAACCTTATACACCGCAGGAACTCGCGCAGCCGAATTTGGGCAACTCGCCGCGTATCGATTCGCTCATGCGAGATGGCAAGATTTATCTCTCCATCGACGATGCCGTCGCGCTCGCACTCGAGAACAATCTCGACCTGGAGATCGCCCGCTATAACCTGAACATTGCCGCGGCGGACTTGCTTCGCGCCAAGTCCGGCGCCAGCATTCTCGGCGTCAACACCGGAATTGTTCAGAACACGCCCGGCGGCGGCGTCGGCGGACTCGGTGGCACAGTGGGATCCGGCACCGGCGGCACCACCGTTGCCGCCGGAGGCGCCGGCACCGGAACCAATGGCCTCGTCAGTTCGACCCTCGGCATCGGCGCGCCCATCACCAGCTTCGACCCTGCGCTGACCGGCACGCTGCAACTCGATAAGAACGAAACGGAATCGGTGAACATCTTCAGTCCCGTCCCGATCGTAGCGCAGAACAGCTACACCTCGAACTTCGGTTACACCCAAGGTTTCGCGTGGGGTGGCGCGCTGTCCGGCGCATTCAACAACACGCACGTCACCACCAACAATCCCACCAGCGTGCTCACGCCACAACTGGGCTCGAACTTCCAGTTTCGTTTCACGCAAAACCTGTTGCAGGGTTTCGGCTTCCTGCCCAACACCCGCTTTATCCGCATTGCCAGGAACAACCGCGAGATTTCTGACGTGGCCTTCCGACTGCAGGTCATCACCACCGTCGATCAGATCGAAAACATGTACTGGGACCTTGTCTACGCCTACGAGAATGTGCGCGTACAAGAGGAAGCCCTGACCTATGCGCAGAAAGCCCTCGAAGACTCCAAGCGCCAAGCACAGGTCGGGACCGCACCCCCTATTCAGGTCGTGAGTTCACAGAGTACCGTCGCGACCGGCCAGCAGAACCTGATCGTCGCTCAGAACAATCTGCAATTGCAGCAATTGCTCATGAAAAACGCGCTCAGCCGCAGTATCGAGGACCCGGTCCTAGCCGAGGCCGATGTGATTCCCATATCGGCCATGCAGGTGCCGCAGGAAGAACCCGTCATACCCATACAAGACCTGATCAATGACGCGCTGCACCATCGGGCCGAGTTGGTGGAGTCGCGGATTGATTTGCAGTCGCGCGACATCAGCAGCAAGGCCGTGCGCAATGCCATGCTTCCCACGCTGCAGGCGTTTGCCTATTACGGCGGTTCCGGAGTGGGCGGGGATTTGAATCCCCATGTGCCCAACTGCGCAACCACCACAAGTGCTTTTTGTTTCGATCAAAGCAAGGCTCCGCCACCATTCCGGTCGAGCACCTCAGTCGGCTATGGCAGCACTCTGAGCCAAATGGTGAATTCCACGTCGCCCGACAAGGGCCTGGGACTGACGCTCACCATTCCCCTTCGCAACCGCATGGCCCAAGCGGACCAGGTCCGAGCCGAACTCGAATACCGCCAGGCCCAGATGCGTCAACTCCAGCTTGAGAATCAGGTTCGCATCGAGGTTCGCAACGCTCAATTCGACGTGCGCCAGAACCGGGCTGCAGTGCAGGCGGCGCAATCCGCCGTCGATCTGGCACGCCAGACGCTGGATGCCGATCAGCAGAAACTGAAAGTGGGCCTCACCACGCAGACCGCAATCCTGCAGGATGCTTCCACGTTGAGAACGGGCGAGTCGAATCTGGTTTCGGCGGAGGCAGCCTATGAAAAATCGCGCATCGAACTCGATCGCGCCACCGGATTGCTGCTCGATCATGCCGGTATCGACGTTGCCGACGCCACCCGCGGCCAGGTCACTCACTTGCCTAACGTACCCTACGTCGCCCCGCGTCAGGGTGCGGCACCCGCAGGACCATCGCCTGCCGCGCCACCTGCGCAAGCGACGCAGTCTTCCCCGGGAGGCCAAATGTAGCGCCAGCGGCGCCGGACTATATTGTGTCGACGTTCGACCTCACTGAGGCTGCCGGTATGTACGCACAATTCTGTACGTGTACGTACAATTATGTACCTTAAAACGTTCCTACAGGAACACTGTGGAAATCTTTATATGCGACTTGTTTCACCATTCGCAATTCCAACACTTATCATCCCGAGCTGAGCGTTGCGATTGGCCTCATCAATCGCAATGCGCAGTCGAGAGCCTGCCCTGAGCCTGCCGAAGGGGACCTGCTGGCCAGATCGTCGGGAGCACGCTCCAAGCGGCGCCTGATACACTACGCCCGATGGCGACACCCCCTCGGCCGGCATTGCCAAGGTTATTCCTCTGGCTCTTACCTCTGTCGTTTGTGCTGCAGGTAGCATCCATCGGAGTCTTCCATCAATACCGGACCCGTCCCGGCGACGACCACTTCGAGTTTGGCTGGGAGATGGGCCGCGTGGGCCGTTCCATCGCTCTGGGACACGGCTTCAGCAGTCCTTATGAAGGCAATACAGGCCCCACCGCCTGGGAGCCGCCGCTCTACCCCTATTTGATCGGCGGAGTGTTCAAAATTTTCGGCATCTACACTCAAGCTTCAGCGTGGGTACTCCTGAGCATCAACGGCCTGTTCGCAACTCTCACTTGCATTCCGATTTTTTTCATCGCGCACAAGACGTTCGGAGAACGCGTTGCCCTATGGTCTGCGGGCACGTGGGCACTGTGTCCCTACGTCTGGTATTGGTCGGTTCATTGGATCTGGGATACAACCTTCACACCGCTCGTCCTCGCGTGCCTGTTCCTGCTTGCGCTGGAATTACAGGACTGGCCCGGCTGGCGAAGCTGGGCGCTGTTTGGCGCATTGCATGGCGTTGGCGCACTGGCCAATCCCGCCATGCTGGCCTTCCTGCCCTTCTGCGGCCTCTGGATCTGGCGGCAGAGATACCGGCGTGCACTGGCCTCTCTGGGCGGAGTCGCGCTTTCATCGGTCGTGTTCTTTCTGGTGCTGACTCCGTGGGTGGTGCGGAACTACGAAGTTTTCGGACGCTTCGTCTTTCTCCGCGACGATTTCGGATTGCAAATCCGCCTGGGCAACGGCCCGTCCGCCGACGGCCTGCTGATGGCCTACCTGCAGCCCAATCTCAACCGGCTGGAGCTAGAGAAGTTTCAGCAGATGGGCGAACTCGCCTACGCGGAGTCTTGCAAGCGCATCACGTTCGACTGGATTCACGCGCATCCAGCGCGTTTTGCTGTGATCAGCCTGAAGCGCTTCTTCTATTATTGGAACGGCGTTCCCAGACCCACCGGCAGCCTTGCCCCTGTGGACTTCCGCACTTCGGCGTTCCTGGCAACGTCTGTGTTGGCGCTCTGGGGATTGGGACGCGCGATGCGCCACAAGCGGCCCGGGGCTTGGCTTTTCACGGGACTGGTGCTGACTTATCCCGCGGTGTACTACTTCGTATTTCCGCACGCCCGCTACCGCCATCCCATCGAACCGGAGTTGCTTATCCTGATCGTGTTCCTGTTGTTAGAAGCTACGAAGCGCCAGTCCTCGCTGCCCGACGAGCGTGCGTCTCAGCAAGAGAATCCGGTGTGAGACAATTTCGAGTCCGCGCACGAGTCCGTGAACTGGGAATGGCCGCATTCCACCTATGAATCTCTCCGTCGTCATTATTACTTTTAACGAAGAGGCCAACCTTGGCCGCACTCTCGAAAGCGTGAAGCCGCTGGTCGCCGACGGCAAGGGAGAAATCATTGTCGTGGACTCGGGCTCGACCGATCGCACGGCAGAGATCGCAAAGTCGTTTGGCGCGAAAGTCTTCGTCGAGGAATGGAAGGGCTACGCCGCGCAGAAGAACTCGGCCCTCGATAAAGCTACGGGCGCCTGGATTCTGAGTCTGGATGCGGATGAGGAAGCCGATCCTGAGTTGATCGACGAATTAACGGGCCAAAGTAATGACAAGCGGGTCTTGGGACACGGTTCCCACGAATGGTGCCTGACGATGGAGAAAGGAGCGTCCAGCGATCTGGAATTTCTCAAGGGTAAGCCTGTTGGATTTCTCGTCCGCCGGAAGAACTATTTCTTGGGACGATGGATCAAGCACGGCGGGTTCTGGCCCGATCCCAAGGTGCGCCTCTTCCTTCGCGGAAAAGGCAGGTTCGAGAATCGCGTGGTACACGAGGATATCCGGGTCGATGGACCGACGAGATCATTTAGCTCCGGCGCGCTCATCCACCACTCCTACCCCATGCTCTGCGACTACATCGAGCACATGAACCGCTACTCGTCGCTGGGCGCGGAGATGGTGGTGGCGAAGGGTAAAGTCCGGTTCAGCGTGATCAACATCGTGCTGCGGCCGCTGGCGACGTTCGTCTACAACTACTTTTTCCGCCTCGGCTTTCTCGACGGCCGCGAGGGGCTGCTTCTGCACCTCTACCACTCCGTTTACGTCTCGTGGAAATACGCCAAGGCGTGGGAACTCTCGCGCACGCAGACGTAGCGCAGCGAATATCAAACTGTCATCCTGAGCGGAGTGACTGCTTCGCGAATGCGAAGCAGTCGCGAAGTCGAAGGATCCCTCCCGCACACGGCGACCAAGTAATCTCAGGGAGTTCTCTCGGCAGTCTTGGAACAAACGCCTGGCTAGCATCGGAATTATGTGGAAGTCATAAGGATCCTTCGACTGCGTGACAAGTTCGCGTTCGCGAACTTCTCACTCCGCTCAGGATGACAGGCCCGAATTGAGGTCTGACGGCTGACCGACCGGTCGTTTCGAGCCTACTCTGTCGCCTTGCTCGCACGCCCTCACTTCCCTATCATCGAAATGGAACGCTGGGGTTCGCATGCCAAAGAAGCCGTCCAAGCCGCAAGTTGCCGAGAGTCGAATCACCGACGTTTTCGAGAACCGCCACCCTTCCGACGCCGAGAAGGACTGGGCAGAGAAAACCCTCGCGCCTACAATCGAAAAAGCTCCCGAGCGGCCGATTGGCGCGCCCACCGGCGTGAATCTCGACGAGCATGGCCGCGCGCGCTTCACCACGATTTCCGGCGTCCCCATTCGCCGCCTCTATACGCAGGCCGATCTCCCCGAGGACTGGAGCGAAGAAGAATATCTTGGCTATCCCGGCCAACCGCCCTACACGCGCGGCATTCACGCCACCGGATACCGCGGCAAGCTTTACACCATGCGGCAATTCTCGGGGTTCGCCTCGCCAGAGGAAACGAACCAGCGCTACAAATACTTGCTCGAACACGGCGGCAGCGGGCTTTCCGTCGCCTTCGATCTGCCCACTCTCATGGGTTACGACTCCGACCATCCCGCCAGCGAAGGCGAAGTGGGCAAGTGCGGAGTGGCCATCGATTCGCTGGAAGACATGGAGATTCTTTTCGGCGGCATCGATTTAGAGAAGACCACGGTCTCGATGACTATCAACTCGCCCGCGTCGGTGCTGTGGGCCATGTACCTGGTCGTGGCAGAAAAGCAGGGCGCCGACTGGAAGAAAATTTCCGGCACGATTCAGAACGACATTCTCAAGGAATACATCGCGCAGAAGGAATACATCTATCCGCCGGCGCCCTCGATGCGGCTGGTGATCGACACGTTTGAGTTCGGATCGATATTCACACCGCGGTTCAACACCATATCCATCAGCGGATACCACATTCGCGAAGCGGGCTCGACCGCCCTGCAAGAACTGGCGTTCACGCTGTATGACGGCGTCGAATATGTGGAATGGGCGCGCCGGCGCGGACTCGACGTCGACGAGTTCGGTCCGCGGTTGAGTTTCTTCTTCAACGCCCACAACGACTTCTTCGAAGAAATCGCCAAATACCGGGCCGCCCGCAAGATCTGGTATCGCGTCATGAAAGACCGTTTTGGCGCGAAGAACCGGCGCACTTGGCTGATGCGCTTCCATACGCAAACCGCGGGCGTCTCGCTACCCGCGCAGCAGCCGATGAACAACATTGCCCGCGTCGCCCTACAGGCGCTGGCGGCCGTTCTGGGCGGCACGCAGTCGCTGCATACGGATTCTTACGACGAGGCTCTGGCTCTTCCCACCGAAGAAGCGGCCCGCATCGCCTTGCGCACGCAGCAGATCATTGCGTATGAATCGGGCGTGACGCAGACGGTGGATCCTCTGGGCGGTTCCCACTTCCTCGAGAACCTGACTCTGCAGATGGAAAACGGAGCCTTCGATTATTTCGGCAAGCTCGATGCCATGGGCGGCATGGTAAAGGCGATCGAGTGCGGCTATCCGCAAAAAGAGATTGCGGAAGCTTCTTACCAGTACCAACGCGCGGTCGAGGCCCGTGAGAAGGTTATTGTCGGCGCCAACGAGTTCGTCATCGAAGAGGAGGCGCCGCACATTCTCTACATCGACGAGACCGTAGCACGCCAGCAGTCCGCGAAGCTGAAAACCCTACGCGCACGCCGCTCGAATGAAGCCGTCCATCGGGCGCTTGAGGCACTCAAGAAGGCCGCGGCGCAGCAGCCGACTGCGGGGGCCAACGGCAACGTTTCCTCCGCCAACACCATGCCCTACATCGTGGACGCCGTCCGCGCCTACGCCACCGTGGGCGAAATTTGCGAAGCCTTGCGGCAGGTTTTCGGCACGTACACGGAAGTGAGCATTACCTAAACCAGACAGCAGCTCTACTTCAATTTCTTATTCTTGTGTCGTTTCCCCGAAACGGCGCCATCCAGCCCCCACATAATCAGATGGCACTTGCTGCACATATCCTTCGTCTCGGTGTTCTGGTTCAGGGCATCTTCTGGAATCTCCGATCCCATCTTTAGAAGGTGCAGCTTTGCTCCCCCATGTGCCCCGTGACAACTGATGCAGGACATCTCACCTCCGGTAAGCGGATCACGACTTCCACTGACTGGGTGACGCTCGTAAGGATGTCCCAGGCGATTGTCGGCCGTGAGTACTATGCTCGGCATGTAACGCGAGGGAACACTCTCTGGGCTACGCAGATGACACTTCAGGCAAAGTTCGTTCACCTTTGCTCGCAGCAGGCGAGCGTTCGCCGAGGCGTGAGGGTTGTGGCACCGCAGACAATCTCCAGAGGCGTAAGGAAAGTGCGAATACACGAATGCCTCCGGCTGATGACACTCAAAGCAGACGATGGTCTTCGCCTGTTTGGGAACGATGTAACTCGCGTCCTCGCGGTTCTCGATGCTGTGGCAGGAAGCACATCCCAGCTTGACGGCGGGATGAACGTGATCACCCGTCGCGAGGTCGGCGTGGCATTCCAGGCAGTTCGACTTCTCATCGACAGGAGTGGGATGCGAACCGGCATAGCACAGACACGGAAACAGCAGACAGGCAGTCATCGCACGAATCGCGAACTGCACGGCGAGAGTCATGTAGGTGCTCACCAGCGATCCTAGTTTGATTGCTGCGCGCTTCCTGTCGTAGGGTCAGCGGGCTTGAGCCGAACCAGGTACGGCGAGAACGGCGTAACTTCCAGCGCCAATTTATCTTTCGCCGAGTAGATGCGAGGCGGCTGCGCTTTTACAAACTTCAATTGGCCCGCCCAGGGATCCAGTTTCACGCGGCTTCCGAGCGGCAACGCTGCGATCTGCTGCGGATTCTCGAGTTCGAGTGCGGGTGCGGCGTCCGCGACTGAATTCATAAAGGAAACGCGGTTGTCGGTCACCAGGCTCTCGCCCAGGGTTGCCTTCGTCAGATTCGGTATCTTCCGGCCGTACTTGGCCAATGCCTTCAGGAAGAGTCCGGCCTCCGCGAGGTTCTCCTTGTAGGGGGAGTTGGCGAGAATCTTCAACGCGAGGGCATCTGCCGCGCTCTCCTGTTCGGCGCTGTGTTTGAAATCAAATAGAGGCAATTGCTGCAGGCTGGGCACGACCATGCGATCGTTGAAGGCGAAGGTGCTGTCCAAGTCGTGACCCAAAGCCGCATGCGCCAGGGCGTGGGACAGAATCACGGCCAGCGCCGCTTCGTTCGGCAGCGCATCCAGAAGTCCGCGGCTGATGAGAATCGTGTGGCCGATCGTCGCCACTTCAATGGGCGTCGTCGGCATAATCCGGCAGCGGACTTCTGGGTCGAGAACAATCTTGTTGGTGACTTCCAGATTCGTAATCACCGTTTGCAGTACCTTGTCGACCTCGCCTTCGGGCACGATCAATCCAAGTTCTTCGAGCTTGATGACGACGTTATCTTCGGCGCGCCGCTGCCAGGCACGCTGAATATCCAGGGGGCTCTGGTCGGGATTCTGCGACAAATCCTTGGCGGCCTCCGGATCGACTACGATCTCTGTGAACTCCGATGCCCGGCGCGGGCCGAGATTGTAGCCCCAGATCCGGGTCTGGGCCTTCAGCCGCGGATTCCGCGTCTGCGGCTTGTTGGAGTCGAATTCTTCCGAGTACACCACCGCCGGAAGCCATACCCCCGCACGCAGATTCATTCGCCAGCTGTCGATGTGAAAGGTGCCGTAGCTGCCGTTGAAACGGACGATGTTGTAGCCGGCATCCTCCACCCAGATGGCGCCCTTGAAGCGGTTCGCGTTTCGATCTTTGCGAGGACTCACTTCGAACACCAGGCAGCGTACCTCTCCCAAAAACTCGCTCTGCATGTAGCGCAGTTGATAGTTCTTGCGATCGAAGCTGGTACGATCGACGAAAATCATGCTGGAGAAGCCCACTGGACTCAGCGAATAGAGCTTCGAAAACGAGCCCGCCATCCGCTCCACCAACCGCGTGTCCAGATAAAACTCTTCCTTCGCCTGCTGAAATTGCACTCGTCCCAGAAAGTAACGATCTTCGGAAGGAACGTATCCCAGGGTGGCGTCGGGTTGCATGCGCTGCAGGTAGGTTTCCACCATAGGACTGTAATTGCGCATGGTCGTGGCCAGCGCGCGTTCGTTGGCGATGATTCGATCAATCGCTTGTTCGGGATTGAATTTCGGAGTGCCGCCTGCGAAAAGCTGAATGGACGCAAGCAGGGTAACGAGCATGACCAAGCAACGCCGCGTCATTGTCCGCCTCCTGTAGATCTAAGTCGCAAGCATCAGGGCGGGGGAGGGTAACGCTGGAATGAAGCAGAATCTGACCCGTGGAACGCGGGAGAGACCCCACCTCCGGCCAGCACATGCGAAAAACAAATAGCGCCGAGGCTTTACATGAAGCCTCTCTTCTCGGAAAAACGACAGGGCCGAAACGGCAGTTTCCAGGCACACGAGGGAAGGACAGCCGCGATTCTAGCGGCAGAGCATGTCTTGCACAGTGAGGCCGCTCACTGGGGGCCGTGATTTGCCGCATAGGTCAGCCGCAAGTGATTCGTAGCTAATGATTACCGGTTAGTCGACGGACCCCAGTACTGGCCGCTCAGCACCGGGCACGGCAACCAGGGAAACGCCTGCGCGGGAAAAAGCGCAGCAGATGCGAAGAAAGACGCCAACTCAGGCCAAGACACTCTCTGCTGCTTGAACTTGCAGCTCGTATGTGATTGAAAATGCTAATATTCAAGGGCGCAGGAGATGGCAGCAAGCTTGCCTCTAGAGAGTCCTCAAGGTGCCGACAGGACAAAGCATTAAGACCATGGCGAACGCAGCGGAACCCGACGCGCATCGAGCCTGGAAGACGAAGCAAGTATATGCAATGGCCGTCATCTGCCTGGCCGTTGGCCTGGCTTTGGGATACTTGTTCCGCGGCTCGGCGTCTCCTCCGGCTCCAACTTCGCAGGCGGCTCAGACGCCCTCTGCCGCAGGTGCCCCTCCTGCCGCCCAACCGCAGATGCCCAGCCTGGAAGACATGAAGCGCATGGCCGACAAAAAGGCCGCGCCCCTGCTCACTAAACTGAAGACCGATCCCAATAACTCCGATCTGCTCAACCAGATCGGCACGCTCTATAAAGCGACGCATCAGTTCAAAGAAGCCGCCGGATATTATCAGAAGGCTATCGATGCCGATCCCAAGAATGTGGCCGCGCGTACCGATCTGGCTTCATGCCTGTTCTACGAAGGCGACGCCGACGGCGCCATCAACCAACTACAGCAATCTCTCCGCTTCGATCCCAAAGATGCCAATTCATTGTTTAATTTGGGAATGATCCGTTTGCAGGCTAAGAACGACCCCACCGGAGCGGTGACCGCATGGCAGCAATTACTGAAGTTGAATCCCACGCTGGCCGACGACAAGAAGGCCGCAGTCCAGAAGTTGATTGCGCAAGCCCGGAAACCTAAGGCGAAGGAGTAGGTAATCCTCGCAGCAACTCTCCGCAATCCCAGCAGTCCCCTGCGCAGTCATCAGTGCTCCATCGCGCCTCGCTGGCACAGACAGCGCTACGGTTGCGAATCTGCTGGATTGGCGCACTCTCAGAAACCGCTCATCACGGCGCACCGCGGCAAGCGTCGAACCACATCGCGCGAAGAAGAGAGGAATGAAATGACCGTCGTAACGGGGCGTCCCTAAAGTTTCGTACAAATGGCCGATGTAGTTGGTATGGCCACACCTGTACTTAGTCGGCGCCGTTGGTCGCTTCTCGCACTGCTGGTGTTTTGGGCCGGGATTTCTCCCGCCGTAGCTGGCGATCCGGCCGAGTACACCTACCGCACCAACGCCGCCGAAGTTCGCCTGACCTTTTCTGCCATGGACCAGAACAATCACGGAGTGGCCACGTTGCAGGCCGGGGATTTTGCGGTCCTCGACAAGGATATTATCGTCCGCAAGTTTCAAAGCTTTACCCGCTCCGATTGGACGAAGCTGGAAATCGCCATTCTCATCGACGCCAGCGGATCCGTGACGCCACGCTTCCGCCAGGAGCTCACCGACGTTTTGGACCTGGCTTCCCAAACCGCCGGAATCCCAGACGAACACCTTTCCATGTTCTCCTTTCACGGTCTGGAACCCGCGCTCCTTTGTACCGGAGATTGCCGCGCCTCCCGTGCTGCAGAGCGGCTCCCGGCACAACGCGCCGGTGGCCTTACGCCCCTGTTCGACACCATCGTCTTCGCGTCCGACTTTCTTTCGCAGCATGGCGACGCACACGCCCAAAAAGTCCTGATCCTGTTCTCTGACGGCGCGGACACCATCAGCCGCAACTCGCTGCGCGATGCCATCGACGCCTCGCTGAACCATGAAGTTCAGGTTGACTGCATCGACCTGAACGAGGCTTACTCCTCTTCGCCGGGCGGCACCGTTCTGCGAAGTGTTGCGGGCGCCACCGGAGGCCGCTATTTCCCGCGACCAGACGACGCCGCCCAAGCACTCGATGTAATACTTGAGGGATTTCATGCAAGCTATACGGTGAGCTATCGATTGCCGAGTCTAGCCTCGGGATTCCATACCGTCCGAGTTCTCCCTACCAACAACCTCAACCTGCAGTTCCGCAGCCGAAGCGGATACTATTTTCCAAACCGTGTTCAGTAATTGGGGGCTTATGAAACACAAGCTGTTCTGCATTTTTGTGCTCGCTTTCCCCGTTCTTCTCTCCGCGCAAAACGCGCACAGCCACCAGCAAGGCACCATCGTCCGCATGCGCATGACGGACTGCCTAGGCCCGCAGCACGGGTTTATGGCAGCGATGTCCAGCGGCGGAAAAATGGAGCCCGCCCTGCTCTGCCCCGAGTACGTTCTGATGGCGGATAAGGTTGTTTATGTCATCAGCGGCAAGAGCTCGGAGCAACTCATACCCTTGGCGGAAGCCACGCGATTTCGCCTGCAGAAAAACGAAATGCTGATTCGCATTGATGACGCCGCGAAAGAATCGCATTTCCACATCAAGGCGATGGTCCTGCGGCCGGAATGGGATCGCAATCAAATGCTGGAAGAAGCCGCGGCCAGCGCCATGATCAGCCATCATTTAGATCCGGCTACGATGAGAGACCAGCAATAGCCCAAGGAGCGGCAACGGAACAATGCTGCCTCGAATTGGGGAAGCTACTTGCGAGGCTTCCCCACCCGCTGCGCAGCGGCGAACATCTTCGCAACCGTGTCCAGGTCTTTGGGCTGTACCTTTCCCGCAGGAATGCGCATGTGCATGAGGTCTTCCAGCTTCAGCAACAAATCGACCAGCGCCATCGAGTCAATCAATCCAGACGAAACCAGCGGAGTGTTCTCGTCAAGCGTAACGCCCGGTCTTCGGATTAGCCGAACAATGTGTTCAATCATCTGCTGCGCTTCGTCGGTCATGCGAACATTCTTCTCCTAAGGATCAACGCCAAGTTCCGGATGCTCCCGCAGCAGCTTCTCGCGCGTGGCGGAACGTGCTGCCTTCCCGGCGGTGCTCTTCACGATCCATTTTGGTGGCTTCAGGAAGATCGTGCGAATTGCTACTCCCATGCCGGCCACGATCAGGCCGCGGATCTCGCCCTCGATCACTGCCACATTCGCGAGAAGTTCCTCACGTTCCACTTCCGCGACCACGACGATGTCTTCCGTCCCGAGATCGGGATTGTACACGCCCATCGCGATCACGCGGCCATCATGGATGGCCGGATGGCCGGCGACAATTTCCTCGATGTCCTGGGGATAAATGTTCTCTCCGCCAATGATAAGCAGGTCTTTCTTTCTGCCCACCACATAGAGCTCGCCTTCCAGGAAGAACCCAAGGTCACCCGTGTGATACCAGCCATCGACGATCGCCTGCGCGGTAAGATCGGGACGGTTGTAGTAGCCCTCGAACAGACAGTCGCTCTTGACCAGAATCTCGCCGGCATAGCTCTCGCCAAGAATCGCACCCGAATCAGAGATGATGCGAACCTCATGATTGGGCAACAGCCGGCCTGACGAAGTGAAAGCAACCGCGCCCGACGTTCCCTCCGCCACTGTAACTACACGATGAGCGCTGCGAAACGCTGGACCATCCGCCAAAACGCGCGCTGGACCGTCTGATCGCTCGATGTCAGATTGCGTCACCGCGAATACGTTCTCCGCCATGGCATAAGAGGACTGCAAGACCTGGCTCTCAATCGGGAAGGCGTTCTTGAATTCAAGCATGCTGCTCGCGCGTACCGGCTCGGAACAATTGATCAGCGCTCGTAGAGACGCCAAATCGTACTGCGCCCACCGGCCCAGTGGCGTCCGCCGAGGCACAAACTGAAATGCAAAATTCGGCAGCCATGTCAAGGTGCACTTGTACTCGCCCAAAATCTGCAGCATGGTTTCCGGGTGCATCACCCAGTCCAGCGGCGACTGCATCACAACTGGGATGTGGCAAACCATGGGCAGCATAAAGCAAGCGATCAGCCCCATATCGTGATAGAGAGGCAGCCAGCTGTAGACGCGGTCGGTGGCTCCATCGATCTTCAGCGCTCGATCTAGGTGTCCGAGTTGGCTCAGGACCGCAGCGTGAGTCAGAGCCACTCCCTTCTGCAACCCGGTGGTGCCCGCCGAGTGCTGGATGAACGCCAGGCTCTCGGCTTGAATCTCCGGAAGCGGAATCTCTTGTTCTGCGTCCCCGTCGCCGCCGGCTCCCGCCCGAAGCAGTCTTGCTTCCTTATCGAGGGACACATGGCCAAGCATCTCGTCAGGGAATTCTTGGTCGATGACCACCGCTTTGGCATTGAGGTTCGCGGTGACTCCAGCCAACCCGGAACGATACTTGAAGGGCTCGATTTTAAAATTGGGGTACGCGAGGAACGTTGGCACCGCGCCCAGCATCATCGCCCCGACAAACGTGGCCATCGCGGCAATGCCCTGCGGCATGATGATGACCACGGGGTCGCCAGCAGCCACGCCGTGGTCTCGAAGCATCGCAGCCTGCCCGCGGGCACGCCAGCGAAAGTCGGCGAAAGTTACCGTCTCGCGTTCATCTTCGTCAATCCAGGCGGTGATAAATGGACGGCTCGCCGGAGCCGCATCGAGCGCTTCGATGAGATTGCGGAATTGCACCCAACATTATTGCATTCGAGAAAGTCGAGTGTTCTTGTATCTGGCGAATCCGACCTTTATTCTTGTTCGCTGTCTCAGGCGGGATCGCCAGCGTTGATCTCCGGCGCTGATCTTCACGGATGAAAGCGGTGATTCCCGCGCACGGCTCGCTTTCCATTACACACAAAGGAGGAATGTTGTTCCAGGGCATCCTGTACTGTCTGCTGTTTCTGCTTTGCGCAGCGATCCTCGCCAAGGTCCGCTCGCGAAGTGTGCGGCAAGCCGTGTTGCTGATTGCCAGCTATGCGCTTTATGTAACGTGGGGACCCTGGTTCGCGGCGGTTCTTCTCGCTTCCACTGTGATGAACTTCCTGGTCGGCGAATGGCTCCGCCGAGGGCCTTCCGGCGCAACCTTGTTTGTCGGCATTCTTCTCAACCTGACGTTGCTGGCCAGTTTCAAATACCTCCCTGAAGTTGCTGTCCACCTGCCTTTCTCTTCATTATTGCAAGCGTTTTCACATCTCGCGCTGCCCCTGGGTATTTCGTTCTGGACGTTCCAGGCCATGAGTTACCTGTTCGATCTTTATCGCGGCGAGGAACTCGATCCGTCTTTCTTCGAGTTCGCCTTGTACATGGTCTTCTTCCCCGTGACGATCTCCGGGCCCATCTGCCGCATGCCCGATATGCTTCCCCAATTTCAATCCCAGGAACCCACGCCTTGGAACGCCATTGGACGTGGATTGACCCGAATCGCCACAGGCGTGTTTATGGTGCAGTTGGCCAAGCTGCTGGGACAAGGAATTCTCGGAGGCGACGGAATCACCACCGGCTTCGATCATGTGACTCACTGGAGTGGCACGGACGTCTGGTGCCTGGCGCTGGGATACGGGCTGCAACTTTTCCTGGATTTCGCCGGTTACTCACACATCGCAATCGGCGCCGCGCAAGCACTGGGCTTCACCGTGCCCGAAAACTTCGCTCGTCCCTTTCAATCCACCAACCCCTCGATCTTCTGGACGCGCTGGCACATGTCGCTATCGTTCTGGATTCGCGATTACGTTTTCCTCCCACTGGCTATGTTGCGCCGCGAGGTATGGTGGCGAAATCTCGCGCTAGTGATCTCGATGGTCTTGTTCGGATTATGGCATCGAGCCAGCGTGCTCTTTCTTTTATGGGGTTGTTATCACGGCGTGCTTCTGGTTTTGCATCGTCAAGTGCAGCAGGTGCAGCGCAAATTCGACTGGGCACCTCCCGCCAACTTCTGGAATCTGCTCTCGTGGATGGCGACCATGGCTCTGATCAATCTGGGATGGATTTTCTTTCGCGCCAAATCTCTGCCTCAGGCACATCAGATGCTATCGGCCGTCGTGTCGCCCGCGAGCTACCTTTCGCACTTTCTGAGTGGAAGCCTTTATCTGCTAGTGGCGGCACTGGCTGTGGGATACGGAATCGCGCTGTTGACGATCGACGCGCTCGACCGCTCGTCGGCGGAGCCGCAATTCTCCGCAGCCAACTCTGATCCAGGAATCATCGGTCTCATGGCTCGCTGGCGCTGGTTCTGGATCCCGCCTCTCTACGCGCTAGCCTTGCTCTTGCTTCTAATCGTGACCCTCACTCGCGGGGCCAGTACCGCGCAGTTCATGTACAACAAGTTTTAGGTTCGGACTTGATCCTCTGTACGTTTGCGATGTCAACGATCTCCTGGACCGGATTAATAGGGTGTTGCTACAATTGCGCCGTCCAACCGACAGCCCAGCACATGTTTGGAAATGTGATCCGGGCCGAACCTTTCTGCTGGGTTGCCAAAATCTTCCGCGGAGAGGTGTTCTATGAAAAGACTGCTGTTGGCGCTGGTGCTGCTCGCATCGGCGACACTGTTTGGGCAAAGTCCGTTCGATGGAACTTGGATGACAAAACTGGACACGGCCAAGTTTCCCACGAAGCCGGACCAATTTTCACTGAAAAACAACATGTATGAATGCCTGACCTGCGTTCCGAAGATCGCGGTGAAGGCCGACGGGACCGATCAGAAAGTCACAGGTCATCCGTACTACGACACCATCGCCGTGCACGTGCAAAATGCCAGTTCGGTCGAGATCATCGAAAAGAAAGACGGGAAGGTCATGTACACCGACACCGCGACCGTCTCTGCTGACGGAAATACGCTGAACGACAAGTTCACGGATACGACTGGCACTCAGCCAGTGACCGGGGAAGTTACGTCCACCCGGGTAAAGCCGGGACCAGCCGGTTCGCACGCGCTGTCAGGGTCGTGGCGCACGTCGAAGGTCGATAACATCTCCAACAATGGACTGACCGTGACCTATCAAGGGACCGCCGAGGGATTGAAGATGTCGGATCCGAACGGCAACAGCTATGACGCGAAGTTTAACGGCAAAGACTATCCGATCCAGGGAGATCCCGGACACACGATGGTTTCGCTGAAGCGGATCGGAGACGACACGATTGAGGAAACCGACAAGCGGAACGGGAAAATAGTCGGTATCAGCCGCATGACGCTATCCAAGGACGGTAAGTCCATCGAGGTTGAATACACCGATAAGCAGCACAACACCAAGACCAGTTTCACCATGGAGAAGCAGTCGTAAGGGGGCGGCGCGGCGGCTTTCCGCCGCGCTACTTTGCAAGTGCGCGGCCATGGCCTCTCTCACTTCTCGCGGATCAAATCGCGCAGTTCATGTACAACAAGTTTTGAACTCAGGCTGGATTCGGGCTCTGCGGAGAGAAGAGACGATTCGCCCCATCTGCGAAACTCACGATAGGAATAGCCGAACGATCTTTCTCACTTTCCAGACTCTCATCCGAGCAAGCGGCGTAGACTTACAAGTAGCACTGAGAGCATAGAGACCGCGTAGTCTGAACCGCCCTTCGGAGCCCTCGAATGAAACGAATCCCCCGATTTTCAAAGTTCGCCCTGGCATTTCTAGCAATATGCGCTCTCGCCGCCTCCGCGCAGAATGCGTCCGCGCCCGAGACGCACGGCATCGCCGTCGCGAACATGGATCGCTCGGTCAAGCCGGGTGACGATTTTTATCGATACGCCAACGGCGACTGGATCAAGCGCACTGAAATTCCTCCGGATCGCGCCAAGGTGGACGTCTTTACCAAGCTCGGCGACCTGAGCAACAAGCGCACGGCCGACTTGATTGAAGAGATCGCGAAGTCCAACCCTCCCGCAGGCTCCGGGGCGCGCAAGGTTGCGGACCTCTACAACTCCTATATGGACGAGGCCGCCATTGAAGCGAAAGGCCTCGCGCCTCTTCGCCCCCACCTCGAAGCGATCGCTGCCATCCATGACAAGCGGGAGCTGGCGCGTGTCTTGGGTGAAACCTTGCGAGCCGACGTTGACGCGCTCAACAACACCAACTTCCATACTCCGAATCTTTTTGGACTCTGGGTGGCTCCCGGCTTCAATGACTCGGAGCACTACAAAGCCTACGTGATGCAGGGCGGACTGCAACTGCCGGATCGTGAATATTACCTTGGCGACAGCGAGAACATGCGTAACGTTCGCACCCAGTATCAGAGCCACATCTCCACAATTCTGAAACTGGCTGGATTCACTGACACGGATGCCCGCGCGACCCGCATTCTTGAACTCGAGCACGCCATTGCCCAAACCCATCGCAGCCTGGCCGACAACGAAGACATCCACAAAGCGAACAATACGTGGACTCAGGCTGACTTTTCGGCTAAAGCTCCCGGCCTGGACTGGGCCGAGTATTTTCGCGGAGCCGGGATCAGCCACGTCGAGAGCTTCATTGTCTGGCAGCCCGAAGCCTTCAAGGGAGAGTCCGCGTCGGTAACCTCCACTCCTCTCGACACATGGAAGGACTGGCTGTCCTTCCACCTGATCGAGGCCTATGCAGGAGTACTCCCAAAAGCGATGGCGGATGAACGCTTTGCTTTTTTTGGCGAGGTTCTGTCCGGCACGACGCAGCAGCGTCCGCGCTGGCAGCGCGGCGTGTTTGTGGTGGACGGACTTTTGGGCGATGCCGTCGGCCAAGTCTACGCACAGCGCTATTTCTCGCCGGAAGCCAAGGCGCAGGCACAGGCCATGGTGGCCAACCTGATTGCTGCATTTCGCAAGCGCATTGAAGCTCTCTCCTGGATGGATCCGGCAACTAAGGCCGAAGCCCAAGCCAAGCTTTCGACACTGTATGTAGGAGTCGGCTATCCGGAAACCTGGCACGACTATTCCACCTTTGAAGTAAAAGCGGATGACATTTTTGGCAACATTTGGCGGGGCCACCTTTCTGACTATCGCCGCGAGGTTGCGCGCCTGAGCAAGCCAGTGGACCGGAAGGAATGGTCGATGACGCCGCAGACGGTAAATGCGGTGAACCTGCCGCTGCAAAATGCGCTGAATTTCCCCGCCGCAATTTTGCAACCGCCATTCTTCGATCCTCTTGCGCCGGCTGCGGCCAACTACGGCGCCATCGGCACCGTAATCGGGCACGAAATCAGCCACACCTTTGATACGGAAGGCAGCGCGTTCGACTCGAAGGGCCGCGTGCGTAACTGGTGGACTCCCGCCGATCTCACGCATTTCGAGAACGCCACGGCACAACTCGCCGCCCAGTACGACACCTACAAGCCTTTTCCCGATCTCTCGGTGAACGGCAAGCAGACATTGTCGGAGAATATCGCCGACGTGGCAGGCATCTCCGCTGCCTACGACGGTTATAAGGCTTCCCTCTCAGGCAAGCCCGCGGTCACGCAGGAAGGTCTGTTCGGCGATCAACAGTTCTTCATCGCTTTCGGTCAGAACTGGGGATCGAAAACTCGGGAAGCTGCGCTACGCCAGGAAGTAATGACGGACCCGCATGTCCCCGCGGAATACCGGGCAGCCGAGGTGCGCAACATAGATGCCTGGTACGCAGCTTTCAACGTGCAAGCGGGAGAAAAACTGTACCTCGCTCCAGCGGACCGCGTGCGTATCTGGTAAGGAATAAGAAGGTCGGCACCCGCATGTCAGGCTCATTCGAAGGTCTATTCCACCGGCATCCCGTCGGGTGTAAAAACCGGAAACCCATCCCATGGCCGCGACAGGCTTAACTGCTGGACCGCGGCAGCGCGGTTGTGCTCAAACAAAAAGAGTCCGTAGTTGTAGTGCAAGATCCGGTCACCCGGATTTTTTCGGATTGCCCACTCGTACTGCGCGGCGGTTTCATCCGGGCTCTCACTGGGACCCTCCGCATTGAGCATCAGGCGCAACATCTGGTCGGAATGGTTCACTTGATTGGTGAACGGCGGCTTCTGCAGGCGTTGCAGCATCTCCGTCGCGATGCGGGAGCGATCGTAGCCGGTGAATGCCAGCAATTGCTCGCACTCCGCCTCAGAGGGAACGTCGGACTCCGTCACGGGATGCCCGCCCTCCGGAGTCAGATTGCTCGCGATCTGAAAAAACATGGCGCGAGCGAGCAGGTAGTTGCCGAGAGGAGTCATATGCACGTGCTCATACACCAAGTCGCTGCCGATGATCCCGTTGGGACTGTCCTTGGAAAAAATCGCCTCCGCGTCCACCAGTTCCGCTCCCGGAGACGAAGACGCCACCGAGCGGTTGATGTCATTAATCTTGCTGTCCGCGCGGAAACGAAGCGTGTCGAGATCGCGGGCGCGAAGAAAGTGCTCCTTGGCGCGCGCGTAATCTCCCTGCATCCACAGGCTCCGCGCAATCCGGAATTCTAATTCGGCGAATTGATCATCAATCTTGGCGGCTGCGAAATAGGCCTTCAGCGCTTCGTCATACGATCGGGCGCTTTCCAGATCCGCCCCCTGCTGCATTAGCGCCGTCCAAGAACGCAGCTTGTCTGGTCCCAAATCCTCGCGATGCAGGGACGAGAACGGTCCACAGTCCTTCAGATTTGTAGCGACCGTACTGACAATAACTCTGGCGTCCGAACGGCGGGCCACTTCGACCGTGTCGCGCAGATTCGTCTCAAAATTCTCATAGGTATACTTCATGAGCGGGGAACTCTCACGCACCTGCTTGTCGAGAAACATTTCCATGCCGCCCCATTCCTTCTTCTGCGCTCCAACCTTGGTGAGGAGCTGTCCAATGCGGGTCGAGCGCACGAAGATGCTGGAGCGGATCACCGGAAGGCTCATGCCGGAGGACGTCAGTGCAGTCCCGGGTCCATACGGTCCCACGACTTCATTGTTGCCCGAGTAGATGATGAACACATCCGGACGCTGTTTCGCCAGTCCCTCCGCGATCGGCAACAGCACATGAGAATTGATGGCCACGCTGCCCGTATTCACCACCTCGAACTTCATCGACGGGTAGCGATCGCGCAACATCACTTCCAGGTATCGGCTGAAAGCGTAGGCGGGATCGGGATCGCCCATGGCCGCCGATTCGCCGAGCACGAAGACACGGAAAGTCGCTTGCGGTTTCTCCACCGGAATCGCGTACGCTTGCGGTGTCTTGATCATTCCGGGTGGGAAAAATGGCGCCGGGAAAAACAGGTTGTAGCAAGCAGCAGCCTGGCCCTGCACGGTGCAGGGCACGGTAAGGTCGGTGGGAAATCCGACTCCGAACAGGCGCAACGCCGCCTCCATTACGCCCAATAACAATATGGGCACGAGCACCGCCGTGGCGATCTGCGGCCAATAACGCCGGCCACGGCTCGGACGTTCGTTCTTTGTAGGCGCTGCTTCCATGGCTGCAGGCATCTTAATTGGTCTCTAATGATTGGACGTGCTTTGCGACCTCCGCGAATCCCTTGCGCTCTTAGCGGTGAATTCTCTTTCACTGCAGAGTTCGCTAAGAACTCCGGCGACGCTCCTTTCGCGATACAGGGCTGGACCAGATCTGATTCCGCGGGCCTAACCGCAGTGTCAAATCTTTCAATTCGTCCAGCCCTGCCGGTCCCTGGCATGCAGTTGTTCCGCTGAAGCGGAAAACGTTATGCCGCGGAAAAACGAAGTTCAGGCGCAGATACGCGTCGCGACGGGCTCACTTCACTTTGATCCCCTTACCCTTCACCGATGCGGAAGCGGCCACCGTGCCATCCCCATTGTGGGCCACGGAGTGGCACATCAGCGTGCAAGTATCGGTATTGCGGTTGTACGCGATGGGAGCCGCGCCGTTTGGTCCCACCACATTGGCGTCGAAATTCACCAATCGTTCTCCAGTGACCGTCGGGGATGTGGCTCCCATGCCGTGCGCGGTGTGGCAGACCGAACAGCTGAACCCATACTGATAAGAATGCAGATTGTGCTGCGTAAAGCTGGTGTTCGCGAAGATCTGTGTCAGGTCGTGGCACTTCGCGCACATGGAAAACGGTCCCGCGACGCTGGTATCGGGACTGGGGAAAACATTTGTAACCGGTCCGCCGGGAATTGCCGCCTGGCTGAATTGATAATTGCGCTCGAGAATGTGCGAGTTGACCGACCCGTGCGGACCATTCGGTCCGGCGCCACCGAACTCCCGATTGTCATCGCTGTTGTGGCAATCGGTACAGAAGATCTGGGTGCCGACCAGACGCGCGGAAGGCAACCCCTTTTCGTCCAGCATGTTCACCAGCAGGCTCGGCTGGGGCAGCGGGCTCGAACGAGCATGCGTCACGGGATGACTCGACGAGGCCGTCGACGCAAACTCCGGAATAATATTCAGCGAGTCCGGAGCGGACACCACTCGAATGGGCGCGTAGCCGTAGATCAACAGCCGCTGCTTGCCGATGCTGGTTCCGTGGCAGCGCAGGCAGGTTTCGTATTGATTGACCGCAGGAACGATCACCGTTATGCCATCAAGCGCGCTGATGCCGGTCGCGCCCGATTGTGGCGGACGAATGACCGGAGGCGCGGAAAATTGCAATTCGGGATTGGAGGCGTGCGCGCTGTGGCAATCCACGCAAGTCGCATGCCGGTTATTGTTGAGCAGCGGCGACTCGGCGGCATCGTGGAAGTTGTTTCCCGAAGGCAGGGGATGACTGACCTTCGCGACCTCGGCCATGACGTTGGAAATCGCCGGCGACAAATACGTTCCGCCACCATGGCAGGTCATGCAATTTTGGGTCACCGGATCATACGAAGGGGCGGGCGGCGTCGCGGGCCGCAGCAGACGCGACGGCGCTACTGAATCGTGCGACATATGGCAGGAGGTGCATGCATTCACTCCGACGGTCGCGTAAGAACCGGCGTGCGCATCGGGCGAAACCTGATTGGTAGCCGTCTGATGGACACTGTTGGTGAACCCTGCCAGCGGATTGATTTGTCCCTGCACTACCCGCGTCGGATCATGACAGGCCAGACACATCTGCGCGCTGGAACTATCACGCACCAGAAAATTTTGTGCAATCTTGTCGATGCTTTGCACGTGCGGATTGTGGCAACTCGCGCACTCGATGTTGCCATTGATGAGTTTTACGGCTCCTGTCGGATCGGCCGTCTTGCCTTGGGTGGCCAGCGACGCAACCAGGTTCGATGCGTCTTTCAACGGCATCACCAGACTGAACGGGTGAGAACCCGTCAGAGTCGTGCCGAAAGAATCGGCGCTGTTCATGGACCCGATCGTGGGCAACTGTCCATAGGCTGCGGATTGTCCCACGCCCACGGTGCCGTCATGACAACTCAAGCACAGGCTGCTGCCGACGCCCAGCGTGGGCTGGGTGTTCCCCATATTAGGGTCGGTGGTGCTGCTGTAAGGCACGTACGACTTCTGCGACAGCTTCTGGTTCCAGAGCGGCGTGTTGCCGCCCAGTCCACTGTGCGGAGCGTGACAAAAAGTGCAACCCAAACTTCCTTGCGAATAGACGGATGCGCCACTCGACAATGTCAGATTGTGCATGCCCAGCACGTCCCCGTTCGGTTGCACTTGGGCAAAACTCTGCGCCGCGATGAGCACGCACGCCAGCGACAGGAGTAGCTTCACGGCTGCTTCCTCCCGTCCGCCGCCTGCGTGACGCCGTAGTAATGAAATACCTGGACGCGCCGGTTAAATGAATCCACCACATAAATGCGGTCGTGATCGTCGATCTGCAGGCCTGTCGGCAATTGAAACTGCTCTGCCCCGGTTCCCCTCCCCCCGAAGTAATACAGCAGTTGCCCTTGTTCATTGAAGACCTGCACCACTCCCCACTGTCCGTCGACGACGTAGAGATGCGATTCGGAATCGAACCCAATCCCTTTCGGCCGAAACATCCATCCCGCGCCATCCCCCGCTTTTCCGATGGCGTAGCGGAACGTGCCCGACCGGTCAAACACCTGCACGCGGAAATTCATGGCATCGACTACCGCCAGATCCTGTCCGTGCAATCGCAACTCGGTGGGATAGTTGAACTCGCCGTCGCCGGTGCCCGTCTTTCCGATCATCTGCAGCACGCTGCCCTGCATGTCCATCATGAAGATCTTGTTGCGCAGCGTGTCCGTAACATAAATGCGCTGGGCGGCGGAATCCACCGCAATGCCCGTGGGCCGCTTGAAATATCCTTCGCCGCCCTTCAGGCTTCCAATCACGCGGCGATATTTGCCCCCGGCGTCAAACACAAAAATCTTCCCCGATTGGGAATCGGTCACATAAATATTGTCCTGGGCGTCAACGGCCACGCACTGCGGCGTGAGCATGGGATTTTTTCCCGCGTCGCGCCGCGAGAGAAACTTGTACTTCTGCTGGTTAAAATCGAAAATGTGAACGCCCGCTGCCGCCACGTCGGTCACAAGGATGCGCCCACGCGAATCGGTGACCACGCTGTAGGGACTCACCAGGTAATGAAAGTCGGGCGGGCCGGCGATCACGTCGACCACGCGGTTCCAAAAGCCGCGCTTGGGTTTGACCTCGCGCTCCAGGCTAAAACTCCGCTCGAACGCGAGCTTACGTCCACCGTCCATTAGCAAATCGGGTGCCGACAGCTGGATCGTCTCCTTCGGTCGCTTCGCAGCTCCCGCCGGCGCCGCCAAAAGCGCGAGCAAGATCGTCAGACCGGCCACCGTTGGACCGCCGCGAAAAACCGGCCTGTTCCGCTCCTTTAGAAGAAGTCGAACCATCTGGATACTCCGACAAAATACGCCGTCGTGTTCGCCGGCGCTCCCACGGCGCTGATGCCCTGTGTGAAGCGCGTATATCCCGCCTGCACTCCGATCCTGCGCAGATGGTATATCAACTGGGCGTTGTAGATTTCCGTGTTGTTGTGCGAGATTGTCTGTCCCAGCGTATTGCTGATCGCGCGATTGAAACTGCCCGCGACGACCAGCCGCCGCACCGGGGTCAGTGACAGTCCTCCACCGTAGCTTGAGCCGCCAAAGGTAATGAAGCCGTTCACCCCCGGCGTCGCGATAACCGGTACGAACCCGCCCGCGCCCAGAAGCGAGATTCCCGTCAACTGCGTGTAGTTGCCGGTGACGGTAAACTTCCTCGAACTGAGCGAAGTCGAGTAGCCCTCGCTGCGGCTGCTCGTGCCCTGATAGTTCGTCAAACCGCTGTGAGTTCCGGTGAAGGCCGCCGTCCATTGCAGCCCAGCCGGCAAATGCCTGTGCGTGTTCGCGCTGTAGCTGTAGTAGGAAGTTGTATAAGTAACCAGCAACGACTGCACATTCTGGGCGTAACTGAATACGCCAGATGTCTGGAAGCCCTTGATGTTGTGAAAAAAGTTCACGTTGCCGATAAATCCCAGCGCGTTCGTCCCCTGCCCGTTGCTGCTATCGATCACCGAACCGGAGAAGGTAAACATATCCAGCAGCCGCTTGCCGTAATTCACAGTGCCGCTTAAATAAGTACCGGTATAAGTCTTGCCAAAATACTCCTGGTCGTAATAGGTGGCCTGCGAGGACGCCGAGAGGTCATTGGTAAACTGATAGGTGGCGCCTCCGCCTATGGTCGAGGAGTGCGCTCCCGATCCCAGGCTGAGTCCGGGCTCCGCGGTCCCGGTGCCGACCAGGTTCTGCGACAGGTATCCGTTCAGGTTGCTGGTGTAATTCCCGATGACATTGAGAGTGAGTTTCTCCGTCGGGTGAAAGCTGGCGCCCGTGTTCACGATGTCGTCAATGTAGCTGGAAAAATTTGAACTCTGTCCCGCGTCAGAGAAGTAGTTGGTGTCGGCCGTCAACCGGTCATAGTTCGCATAGAACTGGCCATGAAGAGGCAGATCGTGTTGCACTCCGAACCCCACATCATTGCCGGATGAATCCTGCAGCGACTCCGATTGTCCGGCCAGGAATTGAGGAAACTTGGAGTTCAAACTGTTGCGGTCGTAGAAGGCATTCAGGCGAAATCCCGCGATTTGATAGCCCGAGCGCACGTTGAACAGCTTCGTGTTCGAGGTCGTCTGTTCGCTGGTCCCGTAGATTGTGCCGCTGCCGCCGCCCTGCGAATACCCTACCGAAAGCGTGGGCAGGCTCGGAAACAGCGCGCTCCAGTTGATACCGAATCCCTGGCCCGTCCCGATGGTTGTGAAGTTGGGCTGTCCGGCCAGGCCGAACGTCCCGCTGCTGTTGCGGTCGTAGCGGTAGCTGACCGATCCAGGAAAATGGCTGCCGTTGAAGAGGTCGACAGTCGAACTGACCCCGGTCGCACCGGTCAGCGATTGATAACTGGAGTTGTCCCGCGATTGGTTGTAGTAAGGCGTTGCGGTGAACGAAATGAAGTTAGGATTGTAGTAATAGCCTGCAACCCTGCCGTCCACTCCGAAGGTCAGTCCATGTTCCGACGGAATAACGTCGCCATAGTCTCCCGTATATCCAAAAGTGAACAGGCCGCCGACGCTCAGTTTCGTATTTTCTCCGATAGAAAGCTCAGGGGCTTGGGATTGCGGCTGGGTTTGGGCGTAGACGAGTTGAGCGATCACCAGTACGGACAGTCCGATGATGCATTTCGTAGCCTTCATTCCTCTGCTGCCCCTTCTGGCCACAGGCTTGGAAGCCACTTTCATTACCCTTCTTTAAGGCACAACCGTTGCCAAAGGGATGCCCGCCTTCTAATTTCTAATTCACTGAAAATAAAGCGCTTGGTAGAGGGATCGAATCAGAGTTTTGGGGCAAAACATCCACGGGTGCGGCATATCACCCGCCCTCCGAGTTGAAATACACAACAAGAGAAAAGCAGACGTTTTTTCGGGGCTTTTGTTAGAAACCGCCAGTTGACCGGCGGGCTGGTGAACAGTTGGACGGATCGAAAATAGCACCGTCATCGGCATATGTCGCAAGCTTGCGGATGCCTACTAGACGAGTTCAATCTTCGCCTTCGCCCGTAATTGTTTCGCGAGATTCGAACGCAGTTTCTCGTATTTGCTTTTCTGCAAATCCGTCCTCAGTTCGTTCTTGACCTCCGACAGCGGCTTCTTGCGAGCTGGAGTATGGGCATTCAGCCGGATGATGGTGTACGCGCTCTCAATTTGAATGACTCCACTGACTTGCCCCGACTGCATGGCCTGCAACGTTTTGACAACTTGCGGCGGCAGTTTGTCGCTGGGCACGACCTTGTGGTCGCCCATGTTTACCCGAAAATCGTCCTCGGAGATCTTTTCCGCCAGGAGCCCAAAGTCCTGATAACTCTTCGTCGCCTTGGCTTGGCGCAGCGCGTCCTCAGCCTTGGTGCGAGCTTGCTTCGCCTGGTCGGCGGTAGGCTTGAGCGGCGGCACAATAGAAATGCTCTGGAACGTGAACGTCTCCGGCTGAGTAAAACGAGCTGCATTCTTTTCGTAGTAAGCCTGCAGTTCGGCGGGTGATACCGTCGCCCTCAGTTCCACATCCGTCTTCAGCACCTGCTCGATGAGCAACGAGCGCCGCATTTGCTGGCGCAACTGTTGCTCGGAACCGTGCATCTCGGTTTGCAAATATTGCTGGTATTGGTCAGGGCCGTTGAACTGTTTGCGAAAATCGGCTTGGGCGCGATTCAGCTTCTCAGCCGGAATGGTGAGCTTGCGCCGCACCGCTTCCTGGTAGACCAACTCCTCGAAAATAATCATCTCCAGCGCGCCCTGACGAATTTGCGCCTCCTGCGCCTTGGGAAAGCCGTTGTGCTGTTGCGCGTAGGGAAAGATCGTATACATCTCGCGCAGCAGATCGTGATCGGTCAGCACCGCCCCGTTCACTCGAGCCACAGGTTTGTCGCTTACCTGAAGAGGTGACGTTTGGGCGGAAGATGGATTCGCAATCGCGGTCGGCGCGTGCGAAGCGATCTGGGCCGAAGCGGCCGACAGGGTCAGTGCCAGGAACACGCAGATTGGAAGCCGGTATTTCATATTTCCTCGTTCACTAAGTTCGTAAAAAAAGGGGAGAGTAAGGCCTCTCCCCTTTGTGAAATCAGCTCAGGTCTATTGGAAAACCGTCGTGATGTTATTGGTGTTATTCGCTTCGTTCGCCTCGCCAAAGTGGCACTGGCGGCAGAACTGCGTCGATGAAGGCGCATTCGTATTGGCCACGTTGTTGATGTTCGGATTGTACGGGCCGTTCACGAAGAAGAAGGTGGCATACCACTTGCCGCCGCCGTCGTTTGCGACCGGGCTGGCTGCACTCGAAGTGTAGACAGTCATCACGTGCTGGTTGTGGCACGTGGTGCAGAGAACATAGGGCTTACCTCCCGCCGTGACGCCGAATGGCTGCGACCACTTTCCAGGTGCCAGCGCCGGATAACCGTAGTTGGCGACGAACTGCGCATACTGCGAGCCAGGGGTCAGAACGAATTTGGTGCCGTTAAAGGTCAATCCCGGCATTGTGGTGCTGATATTGGCCAGTTGGCCCACCGGGTGATCGTTGGTGTAGTTGCCGGCCGAGGAGCCGTCGTTTCCGAGCAGGGTCGGAATCGGCTGGGTGCCGTACGCAGTATTGGTCAGGAGACCAATTCTCTGTTCGTACGACTGGTTGGCCATCATATTCTTCGCGGTAACGTTGCCATCGTGGCAGCTCAGGCAGAGCAGGATGCCGCCGACTTCCTGGCTTCCGGTGGCAATACCGTTGGGCAGAACTTCGGTGTATTTGCCGTTGTCGCCGAAAGCGATCGTGGCGCCATACAAGGGGCTGGCGTCCTGGCCCCACAGAGCATAGCTGCCACTGTCGGCAACGCCGTTATGGCCGGAACCGAACGAACCGCTGTGCGGCTGGTGACAGCCTGCGCAGCCCCGGCCGTTGTTATTGTGCGCGCCGAGTACGTCAATCGGTGACGAATAGTTTTGCGCCATCACCAAGCCCCCGACCGCGAGTACGAACATTACAATCAACATCGCTCTCTTCATAAAATTTCACGACCTCCATGAATGATGTTTTCAACTTGTTACTGAACTCCAGAGGCTTAGGCCGTGGGCTGCATCGTGCGCCTGGACGCTCGTAGCAACCGCCCCTCGCACCTGTTAGTGCAAGTAGCCGCCCGAAAAGGGAGGAGTGAACAGTTTCGGGACTTTGCAGCGTAAGCCGCTGAATCTACATAATTTCCTTTCTGTTTTTGTTCGGGTTCCGATTGTGGAGCATCTCCCCGACTGGGGGAAAACAACCACCTGCCACCCCCGTTAGGTCAAATTCCACAGTTACACTCAACTGGAGGTGTTGCGAAACGCAGCAGTCCATGGGCGGGAAGTTGCAGGATGATCAAGGAATTTTGTTGAGCTGCATCTCTACAGGAAAGGAGATCTGGCCACCGCTTACTTGCTCTGCGGGCTCTTGGCTTCGGCAGTCGGCGGGGTTACCGGGATGATCTCTTTACTTCCCGCAGCATTCTTCAGTCGCTGCTCTTCCCGGTCCTTGCGCAGTTGCTTGGCCTCGGCGTCGGTGACATAGCGGAACTGTTGCACCCGGCCAGGATAGATTTCCGAGGTGAAGACCCGGTTGTTTTTGTCCGTGGCGACGCCGACCAGTCCCTGAAACTGACCCGGCAGCAACCCATGTCCACCAAAACTGATCAGTAACTGCGCCTGTTGGTTGAAGACTTGGACCCGGTCCTGCATGCCATCCGCTACCCAGATGTGACCATCGGAGTCGATCGCAACTCCCTTCGGACGAGCGAAGTATCCCGGACCATCGCCAGCTTTGCCGAATGTGCTGACGAACTTGCCGTCGGCGTCGAAGATCTCGATGCGGTTGTTCATGGTATCGGAGACGTAGAGATTGCCATCCTGATCGACGGCGAGGCCCGTAGGCTTCGAAAAGTCGCCCGGCGTGGTGAGCTCGTGGTTGTGTCCGGTGGTGCCGATCTTGCGCAGCAGCTTGAAACTGTCGGCGTCATAGACCAGGACCTGATCCAGTTCCACATCGGAGACATAGAGCAGCCGGTTTTCTGTGTCGATCACCATCCCGCCCGGCTCGACCATCCCGTCCGTGATCACGTCTTCGGCCTTGTGGTTCGCATCGAACACCAGGATGTGGTGCAGGCCGGGATCGGAGACAAACAGACGATCGTTGTCATCCATGGCCAGGCCGATGATGCGCACGAAATGGGCCTGGACCCTGTTCTTGATCAGCTGGGCCTCGCGCGTCTCTGTGTTGAAGATGAAGATGGCTCCAACCTTCTGATCCGCCACGTACAGATTGTTTTTGGAGTCCACCGCCAGCCCGTAAGGCTCCGCGAGCTGAAAGAGAACCTTGCCATTGTCGCTGGCTGCCTGGGTGCCAGCGAGGCGATCCATCCATTTCTGTTTCTTGGTGTGGGGAGCTTCAACCTGCGAAAGCTTCTGCGCCGAATAAAATGCCTGGTAGCGGATGCGGGCGATGGCCGGCGGATTCGGCCACACGATGTTGGAGTAGTCGATGACCGGAGTCTTCTTGGATTTGTCGTCGGCCTTTTTCTTCTTGTCCCCAAAGGCCGTGACCGGCGCAAGCAACGTCAGGCTCAGCAGGAGCAACCCCACGACGATACTGTTGCGCTGGCGGATGACCCTTGCCCTGGCTTCCCACATCGTAATCATTTTCCTCATGACTATCTCCGCGTCAGATCTTTGTGACAGCTGGAACAGAACGCCATGTTATTGGCTTGATCTTTGATCAGCAGATCGGCCTGAGCCGAGGAATGCGGCTGATGGCACGACAAGCAATTGATCTGCGCCCGCGTCTTGGTAATGTCCGTCGGATCGACTACATCGGACACCGGATGCCCTTCCACCGGATGCCCGCGACCAAACTTCAGGGGCAGTACTACGACCTTGTTCTTCGCAAAATAATCTTCGGGAAGTTTCACGCTTCCGTTGAAAATCGTGACCACATGCTCGGATTCGATTTTCTTGGGCACGGAATCAGGTCCGTGACACTCCAGGCAAAGTCCATTCGCGTTCTTGGCGCGCAGCAGGTGATCGTTCTCGCCGCCGTGCGGCTCGTGGCAGATCGCGCATCCCTGCTTGAACGCGGGCTGATGCAGCACGTGTTTCTTGGCCTGCTCGGCTTGGTCGGTGTGGCAGCCCAGGCAGATGCCGACCGCGTTCGTCTTGGGCAGACCCGGTTGCCGGCTGGCATGCGGATTGTGGCAATCGGTGCAGTCGCCGGCCGCTCCCGGGTGCGGCACTTTCGCGCTGTCAATCTGCTTGGCCTGTTGGTCGTGGCAGGTCACGCACAGCGATTTCGCATCGGCTTGCGTGAGCACTACCTTGCCGTCCTTGGCCGGAGCATGGCACAGGTCGCAGGACTTGTCTGCGAACGGCGGGTGCAGGAACTGCCGCATCAACTTCGGCACCGCCGACTGGTGGGGATCGTGGCAACTGGTGCAGTCCGCGGTCGCGAAGGGTTGATCGTGATGCGCCTTCTGCAGGCTTGCGTCCTTGGCGTCATGGCAGTCGAGACACAGTGCCGGAGCGCCCTTGGTGAGATGAAAGTCGAACTCGGCCTTGCCCGCTTCTCCGGTCTTGTGGGTGATGTGGCAAGTGTCGCATCCCAGATCGAGCGCGGCATGGCGGCTGCCTTTTTCGGGGACGTTCAATCCTTGCTTGTGGCAATCGAGGCAGAGATTCTGGCCCTTGTCCCCTGATTCGGGCTTTAACAACTGATTCTTGTTATCGCTGCTGTGCGGGTCGTGACACTTGATGCAATCGCGCACCGCGGGAGGATGCACCGTCCCTTTCAGGTTCGCGGCGTCTTTCTCGGAGTGGCAACTCAGGCACAGTGCCCGTGGAGTTGAAGTAATCAGCTTGATGCGGGTCACGTCTTTATTGACCCGAACTTCGTGACAGCTCAGGCAGCCCGTGGCAATCGCGGAGTGGACAGATTTGCCTTTCGTCTTATCTTCATGGCACTCGAGACATTTCGCCGAGTCGACGTTCTTGTCGAGAGGAACCGGATGCTCTTTGGCCAGCGCTGGCGTCAGTTCGATCACAAGAAAGAACGCAAGCAATTGGAGGAGGCTGGGGAGGGCCTGACCAATACTTGCTTTTCGGCTCGGAAGAAACCGAATTGTAGACTCGGGGACCATTGCCAACCCTTGCATCTGCACGAGCCTTTCCTTACGCACGTGGAACAGCCACAGATCTTTGATTGAACTGTAAATTATTGCAACAAATCACCTTCCCGCCCACTGGGCGGCGTCAGAAATTTTCGCTCCCCGGACTCTCGGCGTCCCGAATGGGCCTTCTGCCACACCCCCTCGGTGAAATCACGCACGTTCGTTTACGATCCCGCAGAGACTCCGTTCCAGCTGGATTTCAAGCTATTTGTGATTGAAATCACAGACTTGCGGCAGGGTGTGAATTCTCATTGGGGGTTGCAGAGATGAGTGTTATGCCTCACGCGGGCGGATGGAAGAGCGCACCCGCGCAACCTCAAGCCCTTGATCACAAACGACTTGGCAGGAAATGCGAATGTTGGCGCGGAACGTGCATTGCAAGTTGCGAGGAAGAGAAACGATATGGCCCTGTCACTTCGCTCCGCGTGGCGCAACCTCTGGCAGACGCTCAGTTCCATCAAGACCGGCGTCGTTCTGATTATTTTGGTGGTCATCTTTTCCGCGGCGGGCACGGTCATCTTGCAGCGTCCCATGACCGACCCAGACGACATGCAGCGCGCCTACTCCCCGGCGATGCTCCGCTTTCTCGATGTCACGGGTCTGACCGACGTTTTCCACACGCCCTGGTTCATCGCCTTGATGATCCTGGTCAGCATAAGCATCATCGCGGCCTCGGTGCAGCGCTTCCCCAATGCCTGGCGGTACTTCGCGCGCCCTTATAAGAGCCCCGACGAAAGCTTCCGCAAGGTTCTGCCCACGCAGGCGCAGATCCCGGTTGCCAATAATGACGAGGAGCACGGATTGAGCGCAGCCGAACACGCCTTCCGGCACCTGGGACTGAAAGCCGAACGGATCGTACGCACTGACAGCTTCTCGTTGTTCTCGGAGCGCAATCGTATTTCCGAGATGGGCGTCTACATCGTTCATGCCAGCCTGCTGCTGATTTTCCTGGGCTTCATCGTGGATTCGCTCTACGGCTGGCGCGGATTCCTGACGCTGACTCCGGGGACCGCAAGCAACCAAATCGAACTAAGAAACGGCTCGATGCGCACCATTCCGTTCTCTATCCGCTGCGATGGCACGGGCGAAGAGACGTACGCGGACGGCAGCCCGAAGCGCTGGTGGTCGAAGCTTGCGATTGTTGAAGCGGGACGCGAGGTCTCGCGCAAAGAGATCGTGGTCAACGATCCGCTGGTCTACGAGGGACTGCGGTTCTACCAGGCCAGCTACGGCCGCACTGGGAAACTCGATCAACTCATTCTGAACGCGACTCCGGCCAGTCGCGCAACGCGCACGACGCAGGAAATTTCGCTGGCGATGAACCAGACCGTCGCCCTCGACGCCGACACCAGCGTGCAACTCGTGGAGTTCATTCCTGACTTCGTGGTGCAGGATGGCCGGGTCTACGCCCGCAGCAAAGACGTCGTCAATCCCGCGGTCCACCTGATCGTGACCTCGAAGAAAGCCAACACCAGCGTGAACGTGTGGCTGCCGGAAATTCCCGGCATCGACGAGAACGCGTCCTCCCCCTACATTTTCGACCCGAAAGATCTGAAGACCGGCCTCTACACCGGACTGCAGGTTTCGCACGAGCCCGGCCAATGGGCAGTGTGGGCTGGAGTCGTGTTGATGGCTCTCGGCCTGACGTTTGTGTTCTACGTGGTTCACATGCGCTTCTGGGTCGTTCCCGTTGTCGATGCCCGCGGCCGCACCGTACTGTGGGTCGGCGGCACCGCGAACCGCAATCGCGACGCTTTCGAACACAAGTTCAAGAACGTGGTGGAACAGATTCGGAAGGAATTGAAACCGGAACTCGTGGCCTCTGCCCCGGCGCGGGCCGCATCGATCGCCGGAAGGTGAGTCCGGCAACGGAGGAACTGTATGTCACGCGCAAAAGTTGAACAGCATCCCGCGACCGGCACAACGCTGGTCGTGATGGTGGGGTTGGGAATGGCTTTCCTGCTGTTCATGGCTTTTTTGAATGTCATCAAGAACGGCAGCATTTTGAGCGAAGCCAACCTGCTCTATGCCGCGCTGGTTTTCTACGCGGGTGCGGGATCCTTGTACCTCGGCTTTGGCGTGACCGGGACCGACTCTTACATCAAGTTCGCTTCTCTCATGACATGGGCGGGACTGCTGGCCAACACCGGAGCGGTGGCCCATCGCTGGTATGAAGCGGGTCATCCTCCGTTTGCCAGCATTTATGAAATGCTGCTGAGCTTCGTTTGGACATTAGCCGCGCTCACGCTGATCGCCGAAAAACGCTACGGCGTAAAAGTCATCGGCACAGTGACCATGCCGGTCGCCATTGTCGGCGTGATCCTGATGCAGCTTCTGCCCAGCGAAGTTCGGCCGCTCGTCCCTGCGCTGCAATCCACATGGCTGCACGTCCATGTGACCCTCGCCATGCTGGCGTACGCGGCGTGTGCCCTGAGCTTTGCGCTGGCCATGATGTTCCTGATCCAGGACAAGATGAAGACTGAGACATTCCTGGCGGCGACCAGCGTGTTCACGGTTGGAATCTATGCCGCCGTCCTGATGCGCTTCGAGAAGTGGGGCGGGCTCAGCGTGGTCGCCTGGGATGCTGAGAACAAAGCCGAAGTGTTCCTGTCGCGCGGCGTGCGATTGTTCGTCACGATTCCCGACCTTGGCTGGTTGATGCTTCTGGTCTTCGCCGCCGTGGCTGCTCCCCTGGTGCTCTACATTGTGTCACGAGTAAAAAAGAATGAAAGCCTGCTGGCAATCGCCGATCGCGCGGTTTTCATCAGCATTTTGTTGCAATCGCTGGCGCTGGTCTTCTTCTTGCTGCGGGTACGCTCCGGGCAGTACCCCTCGCTCGACGCTGACGGGTTATATTCCACCAGTCTGGCGGCAAGCCCCTTCATCCTCTCCGCGCTGGTGGGCGGAATCTTTGCCAATCTGCTGTATCTTTTGCTGCTGTGGCGGCGCCAGGATCTGGAAAGACTCCTGCCCGATGCCGACGCGCTCGACCGCATTACTTACAAAACAATTTGCATTGCCTTCCCCCTGCTCACCCTGATGATCGCCGCCGGCGCCTACTGGGCCAACCGGGCATGGGGTTCCTACTGGAACTGGGACCCCAAGGAGACGTGGGCGGCGATTACTTGGCTGGTGTATGCCGGCTATCTTCACATGCGTATCACCCGCGGCTGGAGGGGACGGCGGGCCGCATATTTCGCCATCCTGGGATTCGCGGTGGTGATGTTCACCTTCTTCGGCGTAACCTACTTGCTGCCTGGACTACACGCCTATGCCTGAGACCGCGAAGGACCTGACAAATCCGGAGATCCCGGCCGACGCGGTCCCTGCGGCTACCTCTCCGCGCCCACGTACAGGCTTTTTCAGTACGGCGTATTCGGGCGCAGCTTTGCAGGCGGAACCGATTTCGACTGGACCGGTTGCCGATAATCCCGTGCCGCCTGGGGCCGAGCCCAAGGATCCAGAATTACCCTGGTTTCGCATCAACTGGGAGATCAAGGCTCTGGTCCCCATCGCCTGCGTCCTGCTGGGGGGCATGTTGCTGTTCCTGCTGGCCACGCTCTCCTGGCGCGATCCCGAACGCCATCTCATACTCTTTGTCGCAGGTGCGGGCGCGGTCGCGATTTGCGGCGCGCTCCTCGTCGTGCTCACCTACACCGTGCAGCGGCCCATGGTCGAACTGCAGCAGAAAATCGCTCAACTCGGCGGCGGCGATCTTAGCGTGGCCGTCAGTTTCGCCCGCCGTAACGACGAGATTGGCGACCTGGGCCGCAACTTCAATCAGATGGTCCAACAATTACGCGAAACCCGGGTCGAGATCGAGCGCCTGCACCGAACCCAGATGTCGCGCGCCGAGCACCTTGCCACTCTCGGAGAGATGGCCACCGGTCTGGCCCATGAAATCCGCAACCCCCTGGCAGGGATTGCCGGCGTCATCGAGATCATTGGCCGCGATCTACCTGCTTCCAGCCCCGCCCGATCCGTGGTCAAAGACGTTCGCCAGGAAATCGCTCGCATCAATCACATCGTCACCGACCTTCTGCAGACCGCGCGGCCGCATCCACCCAAGGTCCGCAAGAGCGACCTGAACACCACGGTCGAACATGCCGTGATGCTTGGCCGCCAGCAAGCGCTTGCGAAGTCGGTCAACATCGCGCTCCATAAAGATCCCTCCCTGCCCGAAGTTGAGCACGACAGCGATCAGATCCACCAGGTGCTGCTCAACCTGCTGTTGAATGCTCTGCAAGCGATCGAGCAGAACGGAAAAATCACGGTCGCGGTGAAGCCCCTTGGAGCCACCGCCGTGGTCGAAGTAGCCGACAACGGTCGCGGCATCCCACCAGATCACCTCCCCAACATCTTCCGCCCGTTCTACACCACCAAGGGAGATGGCACGGGCCTGGGCTTGTCGTTAGCCCGTCGCATCGTCGAAGACCACCACGGCCGCATCGACGTCACCAGCGCCGTCGGGAAGGGCACGACCTTCGCTGTGATCCTGCCCCTGCAGCGCGCGGAGGCCCAAAGCACGGGTTCTTAGCGGAGTCTTCCAAAATCAACAGGCCAGTGTATACTATGTATATCCGTAGTGGTGTATCCTTTGTATATCTATAGGAGTAGCCAATGTCGGTATCGCAGATTGTAAAATGGGGCAATAGTCTGGCGGTCCGGATTCCCAAGCCGCTGGCCGAAGAAGCTGGCGTGCGCGAAGGCGACCCCATTGTGATCGAGGCCACCGAAGGACTCATCAACCTCCGGCCCAAGCAGCGAGTGCCGACCTTGCGCGAACTCGTGGCGCAGATCACCCCGGATAACCGCTATGAGGAGATCCAGACCGGCCCGGAGCGCGGCAAGGAAAATGTGGAATGGTGAAACCCTATATTCCACGAGCCGGAGACGTCATTTGGCTCGACTTCGATCCGCAAGCCGGGCGCGAGCAAGCGAAGCGCCGGCCCGCCCTTGTGATTACCGATCAAAGCTATAACCGAGCCAGCGGACTTGTCGTTGTCTGTCCTCTAACCAGCCGCCGAAAACCTCACCCCTTCGCTCTCGAGATCATCATCGAAAAGATCGAAGGCGCGGTGCTCGTGGACCACCTCAAGAGCTTGGACTGGTCCGCCCGCAAAGCTGCATTTCACTCCAAAGCCGATCCGGCGCTCCTGACCAAGGTCCGGGCTTACCTTGGAGTTCTGTTGGGGATTCGCTAGCAACCGCCTTTCGCCCAGCTCAGCGATCTGCAAGCCGCGTCAGCCCGTGCGCAGCATCCATTTCCCGCCCTTCCGTAGTAAGCTAAAAGAGCATGCCTGCCGAGAAGATTCTTGTAATCGACGACGAGCGCCTGGTGCGCTGGTCCCTGCGGCAGAAGTGTGAAGAGTGGGGATACCAAGTCTCGGAAGCCGTCGCGGGCGAGCCGGGGCTACGCCTGGCTCAGCATGAGTCTCCTGATCTCGTTCTGCTCGATGTCCGCATGCCAGACCTGAACGGCATTCAGGTTCTTGAACAGCTCAAGAAAGGCCCCGACGCCCCCGCCGTCATCATGATTACCGCCGACCCTCAACTGGATGACGTGAAGAGCGCGCTCAAGCTGGGCGCCTATGACTTCATCGGCAAGCCCCTCGACTTCGAGGAATTACACGTCACTATCCAGAATGCGTTGGAGGCTTCCCGGCTGCGCACCGAGGTCCAATCTCTGCGCGGCGAGGTGCGCCGGCACACGGGTTATCACGAAGTCGTTGCGGTCTCGCCGAAGACCACGGAGCTGATGAGTTTTGTCCAAAAGGTCGCTGCCAGCGAGGCCACCACGATTCTGATCCAGGGCGAGAGCGGCACGGGCAAAGATCTGATCGCCAAGACGATTCACTACGAAAGCACCCGCCAGAACGGTCCTTTCGTCGCCATCAACTGTTCGGCCATTCCCGAGACCTTGATGGAAGCCGAACTCTTCGGCCATGAAAGAGGCGCCTTCACCGACGCCAAGCAGATGAAGAAAGGTCTGTTCGAAACGGCCAACGGTGGCACGTTGTTCCTGGATGAAATCGGCGAACTCTCGCCCTTGCTCCAGGCCAAACTGCTGCGCGTGCTCGAGGATCAGGTGATTCGCCGGGTCGGAGGCGTTCGCGATATGCAAGTGGATGTGCGCGTCATCGCCGCCTCCAATCGCGACCTGGAAAAAGCCGTGCGCGAGGGCCATTTCCGCCAGGATCTCTACTACCGGCTGGCCATTATCGCGATCTTCATTCCGCCCTTGCGCGAGCGCACCGAAGACATCCTGCCTCTGGTCGACTTCTTCATCGACTGGTACAACCGCAAGTTCAAGAAATCCATCCGGGGCATTAGCCCTGAGACGCGCAGGTTGCTTCTGGCTCACAACTGGCCGGGGAATGTGCGCGAGCTCAAGAACTCGATCGAACGCGCCATGATCCTGGAAGACGAGTTCATTCTGCGCCCGGTTTACATGCCGTTCGCCGTGGGAGAAGCGGCCCGCAGCGGCTTGACGGCGTTCGAGCACAGCAGCGCGTCGGCCGACGGCGGCGGCAAGCAATTGGCGAATGGCCGCGTACTGCCGCGGCTCTACATTCCTGAGGAAGGCACATCCTTGGAAGAAGTTGAGCGTGCGATGGTCGAGTTGGCTATGCGGCAAGCCAACGGCAACCAGACCCACGCCGCCCGTCTGCTCGACATCAGCCGCGACGCCCTGCGCTACAAGCTGAAGAAATTCGAACTCGTGTCCGCTGGAGACGAGGAAGCGTCTGATTCCGTTCCCGCCGAGGGCTAGTCGGACTTTCCGAAAGGCGAAAGACAGAAAGATCGCAAGCCCCGAACCGGCTCCCGTGCCCTACTCCGCGACACCGTCACTTATCTGCCCACAGTCCATCCGCAGCGTGCCACTATCATTGAAAACCAGCCCATAGAAGCGCAACGTGCTGCCCGCAGACAGTAGCTGCGTGTTCTGCATTTGCGTGTTGCTGTCCACGTAAACCTGCACCTCGTTGGGATTGGTAAGCAGAGTAGTTTGCCCCGGCTGCACCGCCACCTGCGGAAACAAGTCATAGCTCGCCAATGACACCGTGTAGATGGTAAAACTGCTGCTCGTAGAGGAGATCTCGACCGTTCCATTGATCGTCTGCGGGATCAGCGTGATCGTGTTCGCGAGAGTGTAACTCCCTCCGCTGAGTACAAATGTTGGCGAAGTAACGTCAACATTCTGGCCCGCTACCATGTTCGAAGGGTTGAAGCTGGGCACGAATGGCAGATTCTGCAGGTTCGTGAACTGGCCCGAGATTTGGAACACGGCATTACTGAAATTGAAATAGGGCGTATCGAAATAAAGTCCGCTTGCGCCGTTCGGGGCAGTAAGCAGAGGGCCGAGTTCGGTGCGGCCATAGAGCAGGAGAACTGGGACTTGATTGCCAACCCACAGCAGAGGACCGCTGGACTCATTGATCGCCGAGGGATCCTCCACTTCAATTCGAGTCGCTAAGAGAGAGCCATCGGATTGAATTGCCCCGTCCACATCCAAAAACATTCCAGGTGAGAGAGCAGAAAAACCGCTGACACCTTGAAACACCGTCCCGCTGTTGGAACTCGCAGAAAGCGTTCTAGTTCCAAATGGTCCCGCTGCGAGGGAGAGCATTAAACTCGCACCCGTCGTTCCCACCGAAGCAACTGTTCCTTCAAGTCCGCTGACCTTGCCATTTCCAGAGTTCGTCGGGGAAGAGGACAAAATAAACGGTGTGAGATTGAAAGTCGGCGTCATAGCGAAGCCGGCGAACGGGGTTGTGCCAAAGCAAGTAGGAAAAGTCGCCGACTCAGAGACCAACAGGTCGAGCGATAGGACCATGTTGTTACCCGTAATCGTGATCGGCGACGGCACGTTGACCGTCGGACTTTTCCCGGGTATTGAGTAATTAGAGATCCCAAGCCCGCCCGATGGAACTTGCGCAACACAGATGAATCGGGCCCCCGCCAGCGTGACCGTGGCCGAAGTGTAGATGTCCTGAGGAATGCTGACTGTTAGCAACGGCTCGATGCCGCCGTTCAAATGCATAAACTCAGATGGTTGCTGTGTCGATAGCAGGGTCGCTGTTTTTCCCGATTGGCTGGTCAATGTCAGCGTCTGAAATCGCACATCAAATTGCATAAGTTGATCGTTCGCTGTGCTCGTCAGCACCACTGTGACATTCGTATTTCCACTGAACCTCGGCGCCATCGAAGAATTCCCAGTAGATCCACAGCCGGTCATCGCCGCCGTTGTTAGTATGGCAATCAGAATTGAAAGTCTTGTCCGAACCTGGGCCATCCGTTCGTTTGTCATACATTCCTCCGAATTGCCCGAAAGATATGCGGCCTCGCGCTGTTAGCGAGAGCGTGTGACCGCAGTCTCCGCGTTTGGCAATTGGCCGAAGTCCCGATAAATGAGCGTCCGTGCCTGCACTGATGTAAGACCAGTTTTTGAATTCGACTGAGAAGAAGAAGTCACTCCATCGCTGACTTGCGCACAATCCATCCGCAGCGTGCCATTGTCGTTGAACACCAGTCCGTAGAAGCGCAGCGTGTTGCCCGAAGCGAGCGCGGCCGTGTTCAGCAATTGTGTGTTGTTGTTGACATACACTTCCACCTGGCTCGGGTTGTTCTCCACCGTGGTTTGCCCCGGCTGCACTGCCAGCATGGGGAACAAGTCGTAGGACGCAAGGCTCACGGTGTAATCCGTAAAGTTGCCCAGCTTGGACGAGCCGGTGACCGTTCCGTTGATGGTCTGGGGCATCAGCGTGATGGTCGTCGAAGTCGGATAGCCACCGGAGGGAATTGCTGCAGCAGAGACATATACTTCCTGCCCGGGAACCATATTGGTCGCATTGAAGGTAGGCACAAACGGCAGGCTTCCCAGATTCGAGAGCTGGCCGGAAATCGCAAAAGCGGCGCTGCCAAATTTGAAATCTAGAGATCCGCTGCCAAAGCCCTGAAGGTCCGCGCCCTGACGCTGGCGGGGATGCACCAGGAAAACCGACGCGGACGAAGTCACTTCCATCAGCGGACCTCGGAGCACGTTGACGGCGGCCGCATCTGGTACAGAAATCCGTGTCGCCATCACAGAGCCGTCTGACTGAATTGCCCCGTCCATGTCCAGAAACGTTCCAACTGCAAGGACGGAAGCACTGCTAATCCCTTGATACACAGTATCTCTGCCGGCGCTAACAGCAAGTGCCCTTGCCCCCTCTGCATCGGGTACTGACAAAGTGAAGCTACTTCCGTTTGAACCGATCGCCGTAATCTGTCCATCCAGTCCGGTCATTTTTCCATTGCCGGCATTCGTGGGCGAAGCTGAAAAAGTCAGCGGCGTGAGCGTGAAACTCGGGGTGATCGAATACCCATAGAACCCGTTAGGGTTCAGGCAGCTGGAATACGTCGCCGACTGCGCCACCACTAGGTCGAGCGAAAGACCCATAGTTGCGCCGGTTACGGTGATGGGCGATGGAAAGTTCACCGTTGCAGCCGATGGCGTGGCATTGTACGTAGTCGTCTCCAGCACCTCTTGCCCATTCACTGGGCCGAGGGCGAGGCAGACAAAATCGGCCCCAAGGCCCAGGCTGACAGTCCCGCTCGTGTAAACGCCTTGAGGAATGTTCGCTGTCAGCAACGGTTCGGCATTGCCGTTAAGATGGATAAACTCAGCCCCCAACCCTGAGCCCGAACTCGGCGTCGAGAGTAGGGTGACCGTCTGCCCCGATTGGCTTGTCAATGCGATTCCTTGAAAAGCCAGGTCAAATTCGGACAGCTGATCGTTCGCCGTGCTCGACAGCACAACCGTTACATTCGTATTGCCTGTGAGTTTCCGAGTACTGGACGAAGGCCCCGCGCCGCAACTGGTAGACACAACCATCAAAACGCCAACCGAAAGAGCGGCAGTCAGATTGAAGATGAGAGCGGAAAAGCTGCCAGGCGAAGCGGCGGACTTCAAGGATCCCTCCTGGAGCAGAACAGGATGGTGCTGAAATTGTGCCGGTCGGTGCGAAACAGAGCTACACGACTATTTTACTTTACAAGTTGAATTGTCAAACAACATACGAATTTTGTCGAACTCTGTAAAACACATGTGTTGCGTGTTTGACTCTCTTCACCAAAGAGAAAAAGGGCTCCCTGTCGAAAGCCCCGTCGCGCCATTATGAGTGTTATGAAAGGGCGCCGATTTCTCGAAATGCCCTATCCGCGCGAAGCGTGCTCTTTCGCCTTGGCGATGTACTGCTCAACCTGTTGCCGCTGTGGATAGTCGGGATTCGCCTTGAGCAACTGCTGCCAAGCCTCAATCGCGCCCTTGGGATCTTGTTTCCCTTGCCAGCGCACCCAGCCCAAGTTGAACAGGGTCTGCGGATGTCCGGGCCGGTATTTCAGCGATGTCTCCATAGCCGCCAGCGCTTTTTCAACATTTCCCGTGTACCAGTACGCCGTGCCCATGTCGGTGCGCACATCCGGATTGTCAGGATGAATCGCCAGTGCCCTCTCGTAGTATTGGATCGCGTTCGGGAACTGCTGCCCGTCGTAATACAGGTTGCCCAGTTTCACTAACGAGTCAAAGTCGTTTGGATCTTTGTTCACGGCTTCGAGCAACGGCGCCGCCGCCTGCGCCAAGGCAGCTTGCGCGCTGGGGTCAGGCTGCTGCTGGTGGAAGCCACTTCCCTGCTGGGTCGTCGTCGAGGCTGCCGCCTGCGTCGCAGCGGGCGACGCCGATCCACGAAATAGATATCCCAGCGCCACGCCGAGCAGCAAGCAGAACGCCGCCAGCAAATACGCCTGCCTCCCGGTCCACACTCCGGCCGAGGCTCCGGCAGTGCTCGCCGAATTAGTAGTTGGCAACTCTCTGCTCTTTCCTTCGCTCATTTTCTCTCTCCGATCTGGTGCCGGCAGCCGCCCGTTGCGGCGAGTCCAGGTGGAACAGGCGGGTGACCGCAGCGGTCATCTGCTCCTGTTCCTCCTTCTCTGGAAGTTCCTTAAGTTCGCGAGCCAGGGAGCTGGCAATCTTCTGTATGACCTGCGCTGTGATTGCGTGAAGTGATTGATCCTGCTCCCGGGTAAACGGCCCCCGCTCTTCGGTGAAGGACTCCAGTTCCTGCCGGCAAATTTCGTCAAGGCGCTGGCGCAGCGCCACTATCGTGGGCACCACACTTTCCGCCTGCAGTTTTCCTCGGAACGCTTGAGCTTCCCCAGCTACAATCTTTTCCGCCTCAGCGGCCGCAGCCGCGCGTTCCGCGCTGTCGGTCTTGACCGCGCGTTCCAGACCATCCAAGTCATAGAGCAGGATTCCGTCCACCCGGCGCACGTCGGGGTCCACGTCGCGCGGCATGCCGATATCCAAGATAACCAGCGCCACACGGTTGCGCTCGACTGCAATTCTCTCCGCTTCCTCGCGAGTCAAAACCACGTGCGGGCATCCGGTCGCACTGATTACGATGTCGGCGCGCAGCATCCACTTCCAGCGATCGGCCAGTACTGCCGCCGTCCCTCCCAGCTTCTCTGCCAATTCTTGTGCTCGCGTCGGCGACTGGTCGATCACGACCACGGAACCCGCACCGCTGTCGACCATCTGGCGGGCCGCAAGTTCGCTCATCTTTCCCGTTCCCAGCAGCAATACTCTCCGGCCATCCAGAGATCCGAATATATCTCGGGCGAGTTCGACTGCTGCGGTCGGAATGGAGACCGTCAACTCGCCGATCGCCGTCTCCTGACGCACCCGTTTGGAAACGCCCAACGCTTTCTCCAGCACCGCGCTCAAGAAGCGTCCGACGGCACCCACGGTTCGCGCCTGGTCCCACGCCGCGTTCACCTGCGGCACAATCTGGGGCTCGCCCAATACCAGCGAGTCGAGTCCAGACGCAACTTGAAAAATATGAATCAGGGCGGATTCATCCAGCAGGCGGTAGAAGTGCTCCCACTCCTTCAGCTTCAGGCCGTGCTCGACGCCCAGAAAGTGGAGCAGCGAATTCGCCGCCAGCGTCGGCTCGCTCGCCCATACCAGGAATTCCGTACGGCAGCAGGTCGAGAGAACGACAACTTCTTCGATGCCTTCCGCGCTACTCAACTGACGCAGTACTTGGTATCGCCGGGTCTCGCCGATCCAGAAACGTTCCCTCATGGCCAGCGGCGCGGTGCGGTGGTTCAGTCCGATCACCATGAGCGTAGGTTCCAAGACGAACACCTCAGGCGCAAGTTGCAACTATGGAACCGCAAGCCATTTGCCAAAAGGCCCGGACCGGAGTGTCTTCGTCAATCATTGTATTTTCAGTAGCTTGTGCATCGGAGCAAGGGCTTCGGATCGTTTCCAGCTCCCACACTGCGGCATATCGCGCGGATCGCGAGTCTTTTGACGCCATCTTCCTGCACTACACCGACTTAGCCTCGTACCATGATCACCACCCGCGGTGACTGCAATCACTGACCGATGCCCCAGCTTCCGTAGAAACTGCATGATGATTAGCACATTCTTATCGAGTCTCGAAATTCGTCTGCGAGATTCTTCTGCTTTAGCGCGGACGAATAGGAGAGACAGCTGAAGGTTCTGAAAGGGAAAAGCAATCATGAAGATGACGAAGCTCGCAATTCTAATCGCGATGATCGCGGTGGCCTTATTCCTGGTTCTGCCCAACCTGTCATGGGCCGCCGATGACGGCGCGGCCATCTACAAGGCAAAGTGCGCGGCCTGCCACGGTGCGGACCTCGCCGGAAAACCGGCTGCCAAGATTCCCAGCCTGGTTTCCGACAATGCTAAGAAGGCCTCCGACGCCGACCTGACCGATATGATCTCGACCGGCGGCAAGGACAAGAAAGCCATGCACGCGTTCTCCAACAAGGGCGTGACTCCGGACCAGATCAAAGCCGTCGTGTCCTACATCCGCGAGGCGCAGAAAAAGTAGTTCGCGGCCCAGTGGTTGGGATCGCTGTTCCGAAAGGCGAACCCGCGCTGCCCCCTAAGGCAGCCGCGACACGATGCGAGGGTGAGTGATCCGCTCACCGGCACCCTCTGGCCTCCAGCCGGATTTGCCGGATTCCCCTCTACGGTTCGCCATCGCGCGGAACAGCCCGCCCGGGTCTATGTGCTCACCCCTAGACCCGGGCATTTGTTTGCGCGCGCCTGACGGTCGGCCTCACCCTCCAGCACCAAGCCGCGCAGCGGCGCAAGAATGCAGCCCACGGCGCAAAGCCGTGGGTGGGCCAGTCGAAAGATAGGCAAAGCGCCAGCGGGGCGAAAAAGTAGATCCCCAGCACGCGCTGAAGACCCCTAAAACGCTTAAATTCGCGGTCCTAGAGCTGGGAAGACCGCAAGAACACGTGCTTCTTGCGAAATTGGTCACGATTCGGTGTGATTGTAATCACAGCCTTTTTCCCTCCCGGAAAGTACCCTGAACTTGCTTGTGGGAGTTCGCCGAAGGGGGCAACATCATGGTGGTCGCCAGCACTACTCCAAACATGGGCCGCATCGCTCATGATTTTTCCAAGAATCCAATGCTGGTTTACTGGGAGATGACTCAGGCCTGTGGTCTCGCCTGCAAACACTGCCGGGCCGAGGCCATGCCGACCGCGCATCCCCTGGAACTCAATACTGAAGAGAGCAGACGGTTCCTGAACCAACTCGTCGACTTTGGTGATCCACTCCCTCACCTGATCCTGACCGGAGGAGATCCGCTCAGCCGCAAAGACATCTACCCGCTGATCGATTACGCTAACGGCCTGGGTCTGGAAGTTTCCATTACCCCGAGCGCCACTCCCGAATTGACCAACGACGCTATCACTAAGCTGAAGGCTCATGGAATTCAGAGCCTGGGACTCAGCCTCGACGGCTCCTGTGTCGAGAAGCACGACAACATCCGCGCGGTCCCGGGCACCTTTGAGCGCACCATGGAAGCGGCGCGTCATTGCGGACGCCTCGGCCTCCCCATTCAGGTCAACACTCTGGTCGCGGAAGAAACCGCCGACGATCTCCCCGCGATCTACGAGTTATTGCGCACCAGTTTTCCCGTCATGCGCTGGAGCCTGTTCTTCCTGATCTCAGTGGGTCGTGGCAAGGCGCTGAATGAGGTCTCGCCTGCGCAGGGTGAATCCATTATGCGCTGGGTCTTCGATCTCTCCCGCCACTCGCCCTTTGCCGTCAAGACCACCGAGGCCCCGTCCTACCGCCGCATCGCGATTGACATGATGCGCTCGGCCGGCATGGCGACGCCTGAGATGAAGGCCACTTCCGTCTACAAGGGCTTCCAGATTCGCGACGGCCATGGCATCGTCTTCGTCTCGAACCTTGGAGACATTTATCCCTCCGGATTCCTGCCGCTCCGCTGCGGCAATGTCCGCACCGGTTCGCTGGTCGACGTTTACCGCAACTCGGAGATGTTCCGCGCTCTGCACTCTCCCGATCAGTTCCACGGAAAGTGCGGCGCCTGTGAATACAGCCACATCTGCGGAGGATCGCGCGCCCGCGCCTTCGCCTATACCGGCGATGCCCTGGGCACAGACCCCTTCTGTCCTTATGAACCGGGAACCACAGCAACAGGGGCGGCTTAGGCGAAGGAATTTCAGGAATACAACTTGATGGGCGCAACGACACGCGTGATCGTTCCGCCAGGACTCGGCTGATCCGGCTTCAGCCCGCATTGCATCGAAGCAAACAGCCCGATCAACTGGCTCAGCATCACATCCAGCACCGGCCGATAGTGATCTGGAAAATTGGTGCCGCAGCCCAGAGACAAACAGTAATTCACCAGCGACGACGCATCTTCGCCCCCGCTCGACGTAACCACCGCCCGCACCCGCCCCAGACGCTTGCGATCAATCTCCCGCAGCAGATCCAGCTCGTAGCCGCGACGCCGCGCCTCGCTCGACAGGAAGGCGACAAACAGCGTCTGTCCGTCGACGCTCGACAATGGCCCGTGACGCAGCCCCAGCGGCGTCTCCGCCATGGTAGTAACTTTGCCGGCGCTGAGTTCCACCACTTTCAGCGCTGATTCGTCAGCCACGGCCCGCAGAACCCCCGCCCCCACAAAACAACTGCGCGTACAACCCAACAAGGTCATGGCCGCAGCGGCTTCGGCCGCAGCCGGAAGGAACCGCCGCCCCGTTTCGCTCATTTGCGCAACCACCTCGCCGAACTGGGCATCATCTTCCAGATGCGCCACGCACTGCCCAGCAAGAACCATGTTCGTGAATGAACTGGTCATGGCGAGGCCGCGATCATTCACCGCATCGTCCAGCACCAGAGCGACAGCGCGGTCCGCATGTCGCGTGCAAAGTTGCGCCATCGGCCCCTGCGGATTGCAGGTAATCACCAGATGCCGGATCTCTCGATGCCGATCGAGCGCCTGCTGCAACAGTGCCACGCCCTCCGGACTTTCCCCTGAGCGCGAAAATGAAATCCAAAGATACTCCTTGCCCGGTCGATGGAAGTCTTCGAACTCGGTCAGCAGCGACGTACTGGGGATGGGCCAGACTTCACAACTCCATCGCCGGCGCAGCAACGGAGCCAGCGCCCGGCCGGCGTAATCCGACGTTCCCGCCCCAACCAGATATACCGTGGGTGAGGACGTGTTGCCGCGCCCGATTCCGGCCCGCCGCAGGACATCGTTCAGCGCGCCGCGCTGTTCCTGGCTGCGCTCGTATGTCTTGCTCCAGGTGTCGGGCTGCTGCCAGATTTCGCGGGGTGTGTGCTCCAGCCCACGTTCAGCTTTTTCCTGCTCCGGCAAATCCAGCAGCGTGCGCAACGGGTCGGCCAATGTTAAATTTCCTCCACTCGAAGACACTGTAGTCTATTACAGTCCACCCCCTATGAAAATCATTCGAAAGAAAAGGAGATTCGGTTGAACTAGACCTTACGCACGCACTTTTCTGAAACCAGGCTCCACCTTGCAGCAACTAATCAGCCTGAACTGTGTTTCTTCTACTGAGGAGATAAACATGAGCCTTCGTTCGCATCCCTTGAGTTCGCTGCTGTTAGCAGCCGCGCTGACTTCGTCGTTGGCAGGAATCGCCTGCGAACATCACTACTATCGCGCTTACGATCCTTACTATACGGATTATCACGAGTGGAACGACGACGAGATTGGTTACTACCATCGCTGGGCGGATGAAACCCACCGCGACCCGCACCGCGACTTCCGCAGACTTCCTCCCGAAGAACAAAAGCAATACTGGACCTGGCGTCACAACCATGGCGACCACGACCGAGATCATCACTAGCGCCCCGGCCAGGCTCTCAGCGACCAAGCGCCCTGAGAGCCTGCTCCGTAGTCGTCACTCTGGCTCCCAATCGCTCTAACTCTGCCATCGCCTTCTTTCCATCCTCCTGCTTCAGCGTTTCGATCGCATCTTGCACCACCGCCACGCGCCTTCCCCGTTCGAGCAAGCCTCTGACCGCAAAGCTCAGGCAATACTCGGTCACCACTCCAAAGACCACGAACTCAGCCTGACTTCCGAGCCGCCGGACCAGAGCGTCTGCGTGCCGGCTCTCAAAAATATCCAGCGTCTGCTTCTCCAGCAGGATTTGCTGGTACTTCGACAAATCCTCCGGCAGTTTCGCCTCTGCGTCATTCGCCACCTGCACAACTCTTTCGGTCAGCGCTTCTGGAACAAGTTCCGCCCCCGCCGTTCCCTTCACGCAATGTCGCGGGAAAATTTTGAACTCGGGATCGTCGGGCGTATGAAAATCTCCATGCGAAACCAGGAATACCCTCCCTTGTCGCGCCGCGTCGGTGAGCCGCCGGATGTTAGGCAGCAACTTCTCCGCCCCCGGCACGTACAGCTTCCCGCCCGGCAGCATGAAATCTGCCTGAACGTCCACTTCCCAGAAAATGAAATCACTCGAAACCATGGTTCTCCTTGCCAGCGAGGGCCTTCCCCTTATAATTTACGATTCCGCAGATCCAAGCAAGCAATCAGCATCAACCAAGAGCCCAGACGTATGCACCATAACTTTCCCAAGCAGAAATGCATTGCCATTCTCGCGATCTGGTTTGCCCTCGCAGCGCCTTTACTCACCCAGAATACGACGCCCGAGTGGTGCCGCCCGCTACCACGCCCCGAGTACAAAAACCTCGAGCGCGTTCCCGTCAGCGATGCGTGGTTCGAAGTCTACAAACCCGCACGCGACGTCTTTGCCATCTACGAACCGCACCAGGCGGAAGAGGTCATCAGCTATCTGATCGTCGGCAAGCGGCGAGCTTTGCTGTTCGATACAGGCATGGGCATCAGCGACATCAAGAAAGTGACCGCCGAACTCACGAAGCTACCGATCATCGTGCTGAACTCTCATACTCACGACGATCACGTGGGCGGCAACTGGCAATTCAACACGATTTACGGCCTCGACACCAACTTCACACGGCAGAACGCGCGCGGCTCGCGCGAAGACGCACAGTCAGAAATTACGCCTGACCAGATCTGCGGAGCGCTTCCCAGGGAATTCGACGCGAAAGCCTATGCGACCCGGCCATGGAAAATCACAGCCTACACGCACGCCGGGGACCATTTCGATCTGGGTGGCCGCACACTTGAGGTCATCGCCACCCCCGGCCATACTCCCGACGCCATTTCACTGATCGATCGTTCGAACGGCCTACTCTTCACTGGAGATACTTACTATCCTGCTCCGATCTGGCTTTTCCGTCCGGAAACCGATCTCGACGCGTATGCCGCGTCCATCCGTCGATTAGCGGCCCTTGTGCCGCAAATCACACTGGTTCTGGGCGCGCACAACATTCCCGTAGCATCGCCCGAAATTCTTCCGGAACTCGTAGCTGCTTTCGATGCGGTACGTGCGGGAAAAGTACCCGCCGTCCCGGATTCGCCCGGAAAGGTCCTGTATAAAGTCGGCGACATTTCGTTTCTGATGAAAGCCGGCATTCGCTGACACAACTACCGCCGCTCTCGCACTTGATCTCATTGCCCGCATGAAGAAAAAGTCTCCCTCGGCGAATCTCAGCTTCTATGATCTAATCTCCGCGTCGTAATTCTCGAATTGAATAAACCATCCGGAGAGATGCATGCTACAAACCTGTCTCAAGCGGTTGCCGATCGTTTTCATTGCATTAGCTCTTGTGACTTTCGGATCGGCGCAGTCAGCGCCCGCCGATCTAGACTCCTACGTCGCCTCTTCCATGAAGACCTTCGACGTCCCCGGAATGGCCGTAGCGATTGTGAAAGACGGCAAGATTCTCGTCGCCAAAGGTTACGGTGTTCGCAAACTGGGAGACCCCACGCCGGTCAACGAATTCACCCTGTTCGGCATCGGCTCGAACACCAAGGCTTTCACCACTGCTGCCTTGGCCACGCTGGTCAACGAAGGCAATCTCTCCTGGGACGATCCCGTCTACCAGCGGCTCCCCGGCTTCGTCATGTACGACCCCTACGTCTCGCACGAAATGACCATCCGTGATCTGCTCACCCATCGCAGCGGCATGGGACTCGGCGAAGGCGATCTGCTCTTCTGGCCGCACTCCACCTACACGCGCGACGAAATCATCTACAAACTGCGCTTTATGAAGCCCGCGTCCAGCTTTCGCAGCCACTACGCCTACGACAATCTTCTCTACATGACCGCGGGACAAATCATCCCCGCCGTCACGGGCACTTCCTGGGACGACTACATTCGCCAGCGCATCTTCACGCCGCTCGGCATGAACCACTCCAACGTCACCAACGCCAACATCAAGCCCAGCGATAACGTCGCATATCCGCACTCCCGCATGGAGGGCAAACTACAAGTCATCCATTTCGAAGTGCTCGACAACGCCGGACCAGCCGGGGCCATCAATTCCTGCGCCGCCGACATGGCCAAGTGGGTGCAGGTGCAACTCAATCGCGGCAAGTTCACCGACCGCGAGGTCCGCCTGTTCAGCGAGCAGCGGTCCAACGAAATGTGGTCGCCGCAGACCATCCTGCCCATCGGCGATCCGCCCCCAGCTCTCGCCGGACTGAAAGCAAATTTCGCCGACTACGCTCTAGGCTGGGGACTGCGCGACTATCACGGCCGCAAACTCGTCGGACACACCGGAGGCGTTGCCGGATTCGTCTCCCGCGTCATGCTGGTGCCCGAAGAAAATCTCGGCGTCGTCGTGCTCACCAACGCAGAAGAGGACGGCGCCTTCGATTCCATCCTCTTTCACGTGCTGGACTACTACTTCCACGTGCCGCCCACTGACTGGATCTCCGCCTTCAAATCCCGCGAAGACACCGAGGAAAAAGACGCGGCAGAAACCATGAAGAAGGCGGAAGCCGCCCGCGCCGCCGACTCCAAGCCTTCCCTGCCTCTGGAAAAATACGCCGGGGTCTACAACGACGCCTGGTACGGCCCGATTACCATCCGCATGGAAAACGGCGGCCTGGTGATGACTTTCGATCACACCCCCACCATGATCGGCGACCTGCAACACTGGCAACACGACACCTTCAAAGCCCACTGGCGCGACCGCACCATCGAAGACGCGTTCGTAACCTTCTCCTTGAACCCGGATGGCAGCATCGACAACGCCAGAATGGCCGCGGTCTCCCCGCTCGCCGATTTCAGCTTCGACTATCAGGACCTCTTGCTGAAGCCAGCCGTTAAACCGGAGCAAAAGAAGTGAACGCGCCATACTTAAAGAGGGTGCCCCACCCTTGTCCCTCCGTTTTTTGGAGGGACAAGGGTGGGGATTTTGACTTTCCGTCCCGAAAAATCGAACCTTGACCACCACCCACAACCCGTCTCTCGAAACAGCAGAGGCCGAAGTCCAATCCCACAGCGCCGGACTGCGCCGAGAACTTGGCCTCCTCGATCTAATCCTCGCCCAGATCCTGCTCGTGGTGATCCCCGACTTCTTCGGCACAGCGGTCAAAGCCGGTCCCGCTCACGTTGTCCTATGGCTTTCGGCCATGCTGCTGTTCTTCATTCCACTCGCGCTGATCGTCGGGCATCTCAACCGCCTGATGCCGCTCGAAGGCGGCCTCTACGAATGGGCGCGCCTCGCCTTCAACGATCAAATCGGTTTCCTGGTGGCGTGGAATCTCTGGCTCTTCATCATGCTGTACGTTGCGGTCATTGGCCTTGTAACCACGACTTTCGTAGCCTACGCCGTGCCTTCGCTAGCCTGGATGGCCGACAACAAGTGGGCTGTCCTCGCAGCCTCAGTGCTTTTGATCGCGGCGCAAATGCTGCTGGCCGGCATTGGTTTCCACATCGGCAAATGGTTCAACAACGCCGGCAGCGTTGCCGTAATCATCACCGTTGCTGTACTCGTCGCTCTTCCGCTGGTGAACGCACACCACGGGACGCTGGCGGAGTTTTATCCCCTTCGCCTGATGGCGCCGCCGCTCACAGTTTTCACCCTGAGCGTCTTCAGCAAGATGACTTTCGGCGCTTTCAGCGGATTTGAATACGTTGCCATCTTTGCCGGAGAATCCCGCAATCCCGCCCGCAACATCGGACGCTCCATCCTGATCACCGCCCCGGTGATCGCGCTGATCTACATCTTCACCACGAGTGCGATTCTGGCCTACGTTTCGCCCGACGCCGTCAACGTCATCGGCCCCATCCCGCAAGCCCTGCGTCGCGGATTTGGCAACTTCGGCGCCGTGATCGTTCCGGTTGCCATCTTCCTTCTGCTGACGAACTACCTCTCCACCTTCAGCCTCTACTTCAGCGGCAGCGCCCGCCTGCCCATGGCCGCAGGCTGGGACCATCTGCTGCCCGCATGGTTCTCGCGTCTGCACGCTCGCTACAAGACGCCGGTAAACTCGATTCTCTTCCTCGGAGGAGCAACTCTAGCCGCCAGCGTCGCCGCCCTGATCGGTGTCGGCGAGCAGGAGGCATATGAACTTCTCCTGACCTGGGGCTTTACTTTCTACGGCATCGCCTATCTGGCGCTCTTCGCCATCCCGCTGCTAGCGCCGAAAGCCAGCGGAATCCGTCCCCGCTTCGCCCTGCGCGCGGCGGCCGCCTCGGGCTTTCTGGTAACGTTACTCTTCGTCACGCTCTCGATCTTCCCCGTCATCCGCGTCGAGAGCGAGTCCCGCTATTCCCTGAAAATTGCCGGAGTCGTGCTGGGTGCGAATCTTCTCGGCTGGATAATCTATCGCGCGGGTCAGCGGAAGAGAGACCGCGGCTAGTCTTGCGGTCTGAGAATCTCGACCGTCTCTTCCGATGGAGTCATCCTGACCGGAGCCGCTTTTCAGGCGGAGGGAAGGATCGCGCGCGCACACTGGCAGCGCGTCTAGGAAAGCTTCTCCCCAAGATCCTAAGCGCACCACCGAACCTCGCAACCATTTGATTTCGCCGTGAAGAATCGCTCAGAAAGCTGCGGCGCCCATATGTGGTGTAATGCTCCGCCAGCCTGAATCAAGAAAAACCTCCACAAGCTACTCGGTGCGGAGCGCCTGCATGGGTTCGATCGAAGCTGCGCGGCGGGCAGGGATGAATCCTGCCGCAGTGGCGCAAAGCCCGAGCACTAAGGTCGCGCTGACCAGCGCAAGCGGATCGTAGCCCCCGACTTCATAGAGTTGGCTAGCCATCAGATGGCCGGCTAACAGCGCAGCGGGAATGCCCAGGCCGAGGCCGATGAGAATCTGCCAGAGCGCGCCGCGCAACACCATGGCCAACACGCTCGATCGTGTAGCCCCCAGCGCCATCCGGACGCCGATCTCGCTGGTGCGGCGGGCCACGAAGTAGGACATCACGCCGTAGAGTCCCACCGAAGCCAGGATCAGGGCCAGGATGCCGAACAGACTCGTGAGCCGCGCGATCAGACGCTCTTGGTTGAAGTTGCCGACCACCTGCGCATCGAAGGGCCGAAGATTGACCACGGTCAGATTGGGATCGATGCCTGCCAGGGTGCGGCGAATGAGCGCCTCAACGTTCTGCTGTGGAGCCTTGAAGTTGAGCAGGATTGCGCTGATGAACAGTGATCGCGACTCGCCCGAAATCATCTCCGGCTCCTGGAAGCCGGTGAAGCGCTGGGTGAGCGGTCGCAGGAAGACTGGGCGCACCGGACCACGCGGGTTGTTCATCTTGAAATCGGCAAAGACGCCCACAATCTCATAACTGCCCGAATACTGCGGAAAGTCGATGCCGAAATGTTTTCCGATCGGATCGTCGTTCGGGAAGAAGCGCTTGACGAAGGCCTGGTTCACTACCGCGACTTGCTGCGAAGTTGCCGTGTCCTGCTCAGTCAGTCCGCGGCCGCGCACCACGGGTACGCCGACGGCATCGAGAAACTGTGGGCTGACGCGATCCCACGTGGAACCACACTTGTCGTTCGGGCCGGGAGCAGGATGGCCCTGTTGAATGACGCAGTCACCCCAGTTATTCCCCTGCAGGGGGCTGTAAAGCGCAAGTGCGACGTTGGCAACGCCGGGCAGCGCCGAAAAACGATCTTCCATCTCCTTATAGAGCGCAGGCAACCGTTCGACCGTGTAGCCAGCGCCTTCTGGATCGAACTGCAGCACGTATCGGTTGGCGGTAGCGACGCCAAAATTCTGATGCTCCAGATTCGCGAGAGACTTGCTCATCAGGATCGCTCCCGCTAACAGCACCAGCGACAATGAGGCCTGAAGGATGACCAGAGCCTTCTGTGGCAGCGAAGAGCGATCGCGCGTGGAGCGGTTCGCACCCCGCAAGGCCTCCGCAGGTTGTGCGTGCGATGACAACCACGCGGGAGCCGTCCCGAAGAGAACGCCGGTCAGCAAGGAGACCAAAAACGCGAATCCAAGCACGGGCAGCGAAGGGCTCGCATCGATGCTTAGATTCTTTGCATCGGGAAACGCGAGTGTCAGAATCGTACGCGATCCGGCATAGGCAACCGCCAGGCCAGCCATCCCGCCAATGCAGCTCAATAGGACACTCTCGGTAAGAACCTGGCGGATGAGCCGGCGCCGTCCCGCGCCCAGAGCCGTGCGCAGGGCTACATCCGCGCGCCTCATGGTGGCGCGGGCCAGCAACAGATTGGCAATGTTGGCACAGGCAATCAGCAGAACGAACGCAGACAAGGTCATCAACATCTTCAAACCCTTTCCCTCTTCCTGTTGCAGATTCTGGATACCGCCTCCGCCGGGCACGATCATCACATGCTGCTTGGGAATCTCGGCTGCCCCGCCATGCTCGGTATAAACCGTACGCGTGGCGAGCCACTGCCGTAGGGCCACAGAGAGCTTGGCCTGCAAGGCGCCAACTTTCGTCCCGGGCCGCACCCTCCCCAGCGGATACAGCCAGTTCGAGTCCGCATGATGCAGGATGGAGTTTGCTCCGTGGACATAGGGCTCACTCTGTAGCGGCATCCACAAATCGGGCGGACTGTCAGTCACTCGATCCCCGAAGAAACCGGGAGGAGCGATGCCGACGATCGTGAAGGGCCGCGCCTGAATCGAAATCGTCAACCCGACGAGCGAGGGATCGGCGGCAAACTCCGTCTGCCATGCTCGGTAGCTGACTACGGTTGCGGGGGACGCCGAGGGAGTGTCGTCGCTCTCGCTCAGCGGACGCCCCGCGAAAGCTCCCAGCCCCAGCGTAGAGAAGTAGTTGCCGGAGACAAATTCGCCGTGCAGCGACTTCGCCAATGCATTTCCGCGGCGCACGCTGAAGCCAGGCTGCCCAGCCTGCATCGCAGCCAGTTGCTCGAACTCCGGTGCAGAACTTTTCAGGTGCAGGTAGAGGTCATAGGAGAATATATCGAAATCGCCATTGTCCCCCACAAAGCCACCGTTGACACAGCAATCGTCGGTGTCGCCGATGCGGTAGAGCTGCGCGGGATCGGTCACCGGCAGCGACCGCAACAGGATGCCATGCACTAGGGTGAAGATGGCCGTCGTGGCGCCTATGCCGAGAGCGAGAGTAATAACCGCCGTGATCGTGAATCCCGGCGCCTTGCGCAATTGGCTCAAGCCATAGCGCAAGTCCTGAAACAAGGTCTCCATCGAAGCCTCCAAACAGACGATAGCGTCCTCTTAGCGCGGCACGTTCCGTACCAAGACTGTCTCGGATGTGATGGTTTATCTACAGCAAGATACCCTAATGATGCGATTTCATCGAATGCAGTCGTTGTCCGAAATCGAGAATCGTTGTCCGAGACCGGACAGCGCACGATCCGCGATTCTGGAACTTCCCGTATAGGATCAATTCCCTACGGCTCACCGCAGAAACACCCGCCCCGCATCCTCCACCCGCACGCTCGACTTCCGCCGTGCCCCCGTCCCCACGTTGTAAACCACGAGCACATGATCTTCCACAATCAGAATTTCCTTCTCGCTCATCCAGCCCACCAAGGTCGCGTGCGGCACATACGCCAGCCGCCGCGGAGTATCCTCCATGCTCTTCACTTCCACCGCCGGCAATTCTGCCAGCGCTTTCCGAATCCGCTGCGACTCCTCCGGATTCGCCTGTCCGTCCTCCGCCAGTTGAATGGGCTTGTTTGCTTGCGCCGTCGAAGCAATGGTCATCGCCACGTATCCCAGTTCCGGCGACAGCCGCGCATTCGAAGTGTAGAAACTCACATCGTAGTCAGGATTCTTGTACGTGGCCTGCTCGTCAAACACCGTGCGTTTATTCCCGTTGCTCAGTACCAACGTCTGATCGTTACTCTGGTTCGACCACCCGCAGCAGCCCGTATCCGGAATCGCCTCGACAATGATTTTCCCGTCCGACGCCGCATCCAGCACGCGCTGCAACGGCTCAGCTAGCGGCGTGGCTGTCCACTTCTCACCTTCTTCCCGATACTGCACGCTCGCCTTGTACACAGGCGCAGTCTGTCCCGCGACAAACTGTGTCATCAGGAAAAACTTCCCCACGCCGCTATCCGGCGCCCAAACCACGACGTACGGACAACTCTCCTCACACGTCCCCGTCGTACAGCGGCAATCCGGAAACTTCGAAGTGACCAACTCCTCCCGTCCGGCTCCCTGCAGATCAGTCTGCCAGGCTTGCCAGGTGGTAGCGGTCGAAAGGTCCACTCCCTCGCGTTGCAACCGCCGCGCCTGATTGGCGAACCAGAACAAACGTCCGCCGTCCGCCGAAAGATAAGCCACCGGAGCCGTCTCCGTGATCGCCTGATTCGATCCCGTGGCACTGACCTCTCGCGTCACATCTTCATCGATCATCGTCGCGCTGCGTCCGTTCCAAAACCACGCTTTATGGGCCGACGCGGCATCTTCCGCCGAAAGCGGCAGCGACACCTCCGCTTCATACAAAATCTGTCCTAGACGGTTGACCGAAACGCTCCCCGGCGATTGCACCGCCTCGGCCGGAACCTTGACCGTCTGCTTCACCGCAAACGTCGCCGGATCGTACTCCACCATCTCTCCCGGCGCGCGCAGCACCCATAGCCGCTTCCCCTGCCCCAGCATTGGCGCGGTGAAAAGCAGCACACCAGTCAGGACCTGTAACATCTTTCGCATGAAGTTCTCGAGACCTGTTCCGGCGCTCACCGCGTCTCGACCAACGGCAACTCAACGAAGCTCGCCTCCTCAGGCGAATGGAAGACCCGCTGCACCGCTCTCTTATAGTCCCCCGGCTTGGCCCAAAAAATATTCGGCACAAACGTTTGCGGATTGCGGTCGTACAGCGGAAACCAGCTCGACTGAACCTGCACCATGATCCGATGCCCTGGCAGAAAAACATGGTTCGCCGTCGGCAACGTGAAGCGATAGAGCAGCGGCTTATCCGGCGCGATCGCCTTCGCCGTCTCCAAGCTCTCGCGATAGCGCCCGCGAAAGATGTCCGCGGAAATCATCAACTGGTAGCCACCCATCCCCGGCTGTCCCGCCACCTCATCGGGATAAACATCAATCACCTTCACGACCCAATCCGAGTCTGTTCCGCTAGTTGACGCTACTAAGTTCGCAACCGGCTGCCCGCTGATCTTCACCGGCTCCTTCAACACGTCCGACGTAAACGCGACAACGTCCGGACGTCCCGACGCCTCCCGCTGATCGTCCACCAGCCATTGCGACCACGTGAATCCGTCGCCATATCCCACGGGCTGAATCGGGCGCGAGCGGAAAGGCACCGGCTTCGCCGGGTCGGAAACATATTCGTCAAACGCCATGTCTCCACCTTTGGGAGCGTCAAAACCCAACTTGAGTCTCGCCTCCAGATAGAGCCGCGTCGCATGAATCGCGCACCCGCTGGCGCATCCCGCGGGCCACGACGGCAGACGCCGCCACGTGTTCGTTCCCGTTTCAAAGGCGGTTACCGGGGCCACGTCCGCCTTCGGCGCACCGTCCTTCAGATATTGATCGAGAAATGGCCGCAGAATGTTCTCGCGGAAATAGAGCCCGGTATCGCTATTGAATTTCAATGCCCCAAGCGTGCTGCCATCGCCAATTTCCTGCCCGTGATGCCACGGCCCCATGACGAGAAATACCTTGTCGTTATTGGTGTCTTTCGGTTTGATTGCCTTGTAAACCGTCGGCGCCCCGTAAATATCTTCCTGGTCCCAAAGGCTGTCGACCAGCATGACGGGGACTTTCAAAGGCTGCGCGGCCAGAATCTTGTCCATGGCCTGCTCTTGCCACCACGCGTCGTAGCTCGGATGCTCCAGCAGTTTGCGCCAGAAGCCAACCTGCTCCAACCCGTGCCGCCGCCCCAGTTCGCCGGCCGATCCCGCCTCCAGGTACACGTCGTAGTCGTCGAAGCGATCCGTCCACCACAACGCGCTGTTGTCGCGAGTCGCCTCCTGCTCATAGATGTACGGCATATTCTGTTCGCGAAATGCGCCGTTGTGAAACCAGTCGTCTCCTTTCCATCCATCCACCATGGGATTCATCGGCACCGCAACTTTCAGCGCCGGGTGCGGATTCACCAGCGCCATCAACGGCAAGAAACCATCGTACGAAATTCCCAGAATGCCCACCTTCCCATTGCTCTCCGGCACATTCTTCACCAGCCAGTCGATCGTGTCATAGGTGTCGGTCGAATGGTCGACCTCGGTCGGGTTGAGTGGTCCATGCAGCGGCCGCGTCATCACATAATCCCCCTCCGACCCGTACTTTCCGCGCACGTCCTGCACCGCCCGAATGTACCCACCTTCAACAATCACTTCCAGTGCGTTGTCATAGCCGTTCAAAATCGGACCGAGGTGAGAACTCTGCGCGTGACTGACTTGCGCGCTGGCGTTGTAAGGAGTCCGCGTCAGCAGGATGGGAGCGTTCTTCGCGCCCTTGGGAATCACGATCACCGTGTGCAGTTTCACGCCGTCGCGCATCGGGATCATCACATCCCGCCTGACGTAATCGAAGCTGTCCGTCACCGCCTCGACTTTGGCCGGAGTCTCGCTGGGCAACGACGCGTTGGAAGGAGGATTTTGCGCCGTCAAAGATCCCAAAAAGAGCGCGCCGGCTAGAAAAGGAGTGAGCCAATACAGCGCAGGAACGCGGGAAATTATTTTCGTGGAAAGTTTCATTGGAGTGACGAAATAGTAACTCGTCCACAAGCGCCTTGCCAAATCAGCGATTCAACAAGGAAAACGACTCGTAACCTGCGCGGCGACGTTTGCGCTTCCCGAACAAAACCAAACTCATTGTCCGCTTTGGTCGGTCCAGGTGATACCCTACGCAAATCTCACCCTTGGGAAGGCTCCGAAAGGTGAACCCGTCAACCTTCCCTTATAATGACCGCAGCCTGAAGCAGTTTTTCGATTGCAGATTAATCGCGCCGGATTCGTCGCACCAAGGTTCCACTAAACACGTTCACGCTCCTCTGTTATGGCAGTTGACTGCACAAATCCAAAGCCCGGAATCGAAGCGGCCAGCCTGACCGACGTAGGCCGCCAGCGCAGCAATAACGAGGATTCCTATCTCTATTGGGAGCCGGATTCCGACGACGAATTTCTCCGCAAGGGCCGCCTCGCCGTGATCGCCGACGGCATGGGCGGATACGAAGGCGGACAAGAGGCCAGCCGCCTCGCAGTCGAGACCGTGCGCCACATCTACGACCATGCCTTTGGCGCCGACCCCCAAGGCACGTTGCTTCACGCCTTCGAATCCGCTCACCAGAATATTCAGCGTTACGCCGTGGAGCATCCGCAGTTCTACGGAATGGGAACCACCTGCACCGCTCTCTCCATCGTCGATCGCCAGCTCCATTTCGCCCACGTCGGCGACAGTCGCCTCTACCATATTCGCGCGGGATCCATTTCCCGACTCACGCGCGATCATTCCTTCGTCGGCAGGCTGGTCGAGAGCGGCGTTGTCCGCTCCGAAGACGCTGAGTCCCACCCGCAGCGCCACATTCTCACCGCTGCCCTCGGCTCCGGCCGGGACGTTGCGCCTCACGTTCCCGATCACCCCTTTCCCTTGAAAGAGGGCGACACCCTTGTCCTCTGCACTGACGGGCTCTGGGGTGTGGTGGGCGATCAAGAACTCGCAAGCATTGCGCAGGCCAATGCGCCCGCGGAAGCTTGCCTCGCTTTGGTGAAAATGGCGCTGGAACGCGGTGGTCCCGACAACATCACCGTGTTGGTTCTGCGAGTTTCTGCCTGACCCTCTAAATCCGGCTTCAGATACTGGATGAACCGCATCCAGTGAGCTTCCTGATTACACAAGCATCCAGCGCTCTGCAACGCGAATACTTTCAGACACAGCAAAGCGCTACCGACCCAATGTCCCGCAAGGTTCTGGACACTACGGTAGCGCCGCCACTTCAGAGCCCAAATTGGATGCAGGAAGTATAAAAATCGTACATGCACTACTAACAGTGCATAATCAGGTACCCCTAAGTTGGGAAGGTCAGCCCCTTAACTCTCCTCTGTGCCCCCCGTGTCCTCTGTGGATGAGCTTTTCTCCGGCCTCAACAACGGAAACAGAATGACATCCCGAATGGTGTGCGAATCGGTCAGCAGCATGCACAACCGGTCCACGCCTACGCCGACGCCGCCAGCCGGTGGCATCCCGTACGACAGTGCCCGGATGTAGTCCTCATCCATCTGGTGCGCCTCATCGTCGCCGCGCTCGCGTTCCTTCAACTGCCCTTCGAATCGACGCCGCTGGTCCTCCGGATCGTTGAGTTCACTGAAGCCGTTGGAAATCTCCATCTGCCCCGCGAAAATCTCGAAGCGTTCGGTCCACTCTGGCTCGTCCGGCTTCTGCTTCGAAAGCGGCGACACCGCCGTGGGAAATTCGTAGATAATCGTCGGCTGCATCAGATGCTCCTCGGCCACTGCTTCGAACAACGCCGCAATATTCTTTCCCGCCGGAGCATTCGGATCGTACGCCATGTGCGAATGAGCCGCGTTAAAGCGCTCGACCAATTTCTTCACGCCTTCCGCGCTGGCAAAGTCGCTCATCTCCGGCTTCGCCCCTGCCGCCTCCGGCCAATAATGAATGATTGCTTCCCGCATGGTCATGCGCTGCCAGATGGCCCAGTCAATCTCCTGCTCGCCCCACTTCGTTTTCGTGCCGCCACTGACTGCCTTCGCGGCTTCGGTGATGACTTCCTGAGTAACATTCATGATGCCTTGATAGTCGGTATAGGCCTGATACGCTTCCAGCATCGTGAACTCGGGATTCCACCGCCATCCCAGACCCTCGTTGCGGAAGTTCCGGTTGATCTCATACACACGATCCAATCCGCCCACCACCAGCCGCTTCAAATAAAGCTCCGGCGCGATGCGCAAATACAAATCCATGTCGAGGGTGTTGTGGTGGGTCACAAACGGCCGCGCCACCGCTCCGCCCGCGATGGGCTGCATCATCGGCGTTTCGACTTCCACAAAACCGTGCGCCTCCATGGTGCGCCTCATCGATTGCACCATCTTCGTGCGCTTCAGAAAAACTTCGCGCACCTCGGGATTCATCACCAGATCGACATAGCGCTGCCGGTAACGCAGTTCCACGTCGGTCAGCCCGTGCCACTTTTCCGGCAACGGCAGCAGGTCTTTACTGAGAAAAGTGATCTCCTCCACATGCACGCTCAGTTCGCCCGTGCGCGTACGAAACAGATATCCGCTGACGCCGATGTGGTCGCCCAGATCGAGCAGCTTGTACAGCTCGAAGCCCTTGTCTCCGACCGCGTCTTTCTTCACGTAAATCTGCAGCTTCTTCCCGCCCTGCTGCAGGTGCGCAAAGCCGGCCTTGCCCATCAGGCGAATCGCCATGATGCGCCCCGCCACGCGCACGTTGACTCGCTGGCTTTCAAGTTCGGGCGCAGGTTTGTCGTACTCCGCCCAAATCTGCGGAATGGTATGCGTGAATTCGTATTTGGTGCGGTAGGTAGGCTGGCCGAGCCCCTCAATCTGCTTCAACTTCTCGCGGCGCAGGTTGTAAATATGGTCGTCGAGTGCCAAGGGGTTCCTTTTAGTTCCTAGTTGCGGAAGGGAGATTATAAACAATGCGTTCCGGCGCATCTTGAAAGCCGCTTCCTTCCCCGTTTCTCTTGAATACGGGAGGTATGGATCGACATTTCTTGATATCGATGTTGGCAAAGTCTTGATTCCGTTGCAGTTGGGACAACGAGATATGCGGGGGCGCTTGTAAAATATTGATTCGCCGAAGGATGGGGCACCCACTGCATTGGTGGTGCCAAGCGAGATCAAAAACCTGGGCCAGCCCCGTCACATACCGTCTCGCGTTTGAGCTCCGTTCCGCCCCATCGAGTGTGCGTAAGAACCTGTGCCGTCCCTGCGGAGTCTGTGTAGTAGCTTCTCTTCCGCCCCTCTGTGGCTTGCTCATTTTCCACCTTTCGGTTTTGGTTTTGCTCTCCGGTCACACGACTGTGGGGTGCCCCATCCTTGCGTTTTTTGCAAGGGTGGGAGGCGATGCTGCCGATGCGTTTTCGTTTGAGCCGTGGGGGACGGAAGTCTCATGATGCCATCACTCCGTCTCCCACCCTTCGCGAAAAGCACGCGAAGGATGGGGCACCCCACTGCATTGGTGGTGCCAAGCGAAATCAGAAGCATGGGCCAGCCTCGAACATCATCGAGCGCTGGATTCCGAGGCCCAGTTCCTCTCCACCACTGTAAAGGATGTCTCGGGACAAAATGTATAAGGATGTCACGGGACTTTACATTTCTTGCAAGGGTGGGAGGCGATGCTGCCGATGCGTTTTCGTTTGAACCGTGCGTGAACGGAAATCCCATGATGCCATCACTCCGTCTCCCACCCTTCGCGAAAAGCACGCGAAGGATGGGACACCCCACTGTATTGGTGGTGCCAAGCGAAATCAGAAGCCTGGGCCAGAAAACGACGCACAAAAGCGACGCACCCGCGAAGAGCTTTCGCGGGTGCCGAGACGATCACTTTACTTCACACTTAAAAAGAAACTACTGTTGTTTGTTCAGCAGGTCGCAATTCTCCGTGCATTGCAGCGACTGCATTTCAATCTCCGCTTTCTTGTGGGGAACATTTCCGTGGCCTTCCGGCACCACCACCAGCGACTGCCGGCCATCCCCCAGATTCACTTTGCAGTTGAAGTTGAGCGTCTGCACTCCGCGCTGCTTGCACGAAGTGCTCTCCAACGCCGACGACAAGCTCGATGGATCGTCGTAAATCTTGTCTGCAACTCCGGATGGCAGCAGCGCGATCGTCATGGGCACCGGCGCTTTCACGCGGATCCACACCGGCTGGCCATCGCGTTCCGGGGTCAGCAGGCTGTAAACCTTCGGCGACGAGGAAAGCTCATACTTCTCCTTCACCAGCACCGACCACTGAAACTCCGGCTGGATGCAATTCTGCACGCAGTCCCACCGGTAATACGTGATCTTGAGATCATTCGGCGACACAAACCGCCGGGCTCCGCCCCCAAGCACAGCCTCAACCCCCTGTATGACGGCGCGGTCGGGCCTGCGCTCGTCGCGCACCAGCAGCACCATCGGGCGGTCGTTCGGCAGATGACACTCGTAGGTGGTGTTCACCACGTGCTCCCGCACGCAAAGAAAATCCAGATGTGGAACCGCACCCGGATTCTGCAGGGCCGCGGTCCACTCATCGTTCGGCGCCAGCGCAATCGTGACCGGCAGCTTCGACTGGATATCGACGTGGAGGTTTCCGCCCTGGCTCCCCGGGCGGTAGACCCGCCCCGCATGGTAATCCATGGGATCGAGTTGCGCCGACTCATCGCTGGCGCGAACCCAGTCAAAAGCCTTATCCTGCGCGGCTGTCAGAGCGGCGAACGACAGCAGAAAAATCCCGAGCCAATACAGTCTCTTCATCGCGTCCCCCGTTCTATTGAAACGGGTGATCGCCGCATCAAACAATTGAATTCGTACGGTTGGAGTGACGCTGGTAACCGCCGTCCCGAGAAGCCAGACCTGCGAAACGAGGCCATGGAATCGCCTTCGAAACTCAACCCTGGCCGCGCATTTTTGCTTGCATAAGAGATGGTACCATGGTACCTTGGTACACATGACAGACGATCCCAAGCTTCTCATCGAGCGTGTCCAGACCGGGGTGCGCATCGAAAAACGTATTCTCAAAGTCCTCAAAGCCTTTGCCGAGTACCACGACATGACCCTCGGGGATGTCCTCGAAGGCATCGTCCTCCACGCCTTCGACGGCAAGACCCCCTTCAGTCCAGCCTCGCTCGAACGCATTCGCGAGTTGAAGAAGTTCTACGGCCTCGATCTCGACTCCAGCGCCAGCCACCGTCTGAAGGAAATCAAAGCAAACTCCCCGCGCAACCGCGGCGCAGAAAAAATCAAAAACAAATAAGACGAGGAAACTCCATGACTTTCGTGAAAACGAAAATCGCTCTGACCGTTCTGCAATGGGCCCTCGGCGTCGTGATCCTCATCGAAGCCGTGCTCTTCGTCATGCCCAGCGCCGCCCACGACTTTGCCCGCGCGCACATGCCCGGTTTTGTCCGCTTAGTCTTGGGGTTCGGCGAGATCCTCGGCTCAGTCCTTCTCCTGATTCCCCAAACCGCCATCCGCGGCGCATGGTTGCTAATGGCCGTCTTCATCATGGCCATCCTCATTCACCTGCTGCACGGCATGTACGGCATCGGCAATCTGGTCATCTACGCCGCCGCAGCCTTCGCCATCGCGGTCGGAAAGGGAAACTAGGGGTGCGCTCGTCGTGTCGGCACAGAAGGGTTGTCATTTCGAGTGAAGCGAGAAACCTGCTTTGGGCTTGTAGAGAATCCATGAACAACAAAGAACTCATCCACCAGTTCGAAGCCGACCTGATCCCCGCAGATTCTTTCCACCACGCCGACCACGTCCACCTGGCCTTCGCCTATCTCTCCCAATACCCGCCGTTGCAAGCGCTCGACAATTTCTCCGCCGCCCTGAAGCGCTACGCCAGTGCCCGCGGCAAGTCTCGGCTCTACCACGAGACCATCACCCACGCCTACTTCTTCCTGATCCGCGAGCGCATGGCGCGCTTCCCCGCCGCGGACTGGGACGAATTCTCCCGTCGCAATTCCGACCTGCTCGCTTGGAAGAACGGAATCCTCAACCGCTACTATCAGCCCGCCACGCTGCAATCCGATCTAGCCCGCACGATGTTCCTCTTCCCCGACGCGCTTCGCAGCCAAACTCCAGTCGCGAAGCGGCGGCACGTGAAAGCCCGGCACGGAAGTGCCGGGTAAGCTCTTACGCCGTGGGCTGCATTCTTTCGCCGCTTCGCGGCTTGGATTGCGCCGCATCTTCCACTCTCTGAAACACAATCAACTACGACACAAGCTCCGCAGGGACGGCACATTGTTCCCAGCACACCCTTTCAGCCCCGCGACCGCTAGCAGTACAATATCCCGGTAATCTTCCAATCCACATTCCAGGAAGTGCCCCATGGTTCATTTCAAGGTGAACGGACACGCCCAGACTTTCGACGGCGATCCCGAGATGCCGCTGCTGTGGTACCTGCGCGACATCCTCGGACTCACCGGCACAAAATTCGGCTGCGGCATGGCGCTCTGCGGCGCCTGCACCGTACTGCAAAACGGAAAAGCCATCCGCTCTTGCACGAAGCAGATGGGCACGGTAGAAGGTCTCGAAATCACCACCATCGAGGCGATCTCGACCCACGGTCCGCACCCCGTGCAAAAGGCCTGGGCCGAAGTGAACGTCCCGCAATGTGGCTACTGCCAGCCCGGCCAAATCATGCAGGCTGTGTCGTTGCTCTCGTCGAAGCCCCACCCCAGCGACGATGACATCGACTCGGAGATGTCCGGCAACATCTGCCGCTGCGGCACCTACCAGCGCATCCGCTCCGCGATCAAAGAGGCGGCAAAGGAGACCGCATGATCATCATCGAAAATGTCAGCCGCCGCGGTTTTCTTCAAGGCATGTTCTCCGCCGGAGCCTTCGTCCTCTGCGCCCGCGTCCTTCCCGAGCCTCTCTGGGCCACAACCGCCAGCGCGACCGCCTCCGTCGACGCGTCCGCGTTCCATCCCAGCGTCTTCGTCGGCATTCACACCGACGGCACAGTCTACATCGTGGCCCACCGCTCGGAGATGGGAAACGGCGTCCGCACCAGCCTTCCGCGCATCCTCGCCGACGAACTCGACGCCGACTGGAATCGCGTACACGTCCTTCAGGCCGACGGCGATGCCAGATACGGTTCGCAAGACACCGACGGTTCCCATTCCGTCCGCGAATTCTTCGACGTCCTGCGCGAAGCCGGAGCCACCGCCCGTCTGATGCTGGTCCGCGCCGCGGCCAAACAGTGGGGCATTCCAGAATCGCAGTGCATCGCCAATCCCGTCCACTTCGTCTCCGACAAGAATTCCAGTCGCAAGTTCGGCTACGGAGAACTCGCCTCCCTCGCAGCCAACCAACCAGTCCCGAAGAAAGAAGAGTTGACGCTCAAGTCGCCCCAGCAATGGCGCTACATCGGCAAGCCCGCTCCCGGCTTCGATGTCGCCGAGATTTGCTCCGGCAAGCCCCTGTTCGGCATGGACGTCCGCGTCGACGGCATGCTCTACGCCGCCATCGCCCATCCTCCCGTCCTGGGCGGAAAAGTTAAGTCCGTAGACGACGCCGCCACTCTCAAAGTGATCGGCGTTAAAAAAACGATTCCGATCGATCCCTTCAAGCCGCCGCACGCCTTCCAGCCCTTGGGTGGCGTAGCCGTCATTGCCGATAACACCTGGTCCGCCTTCAAAGGCCGCGACCGCCTCAAAATCGAATGGGACAACGGCAGCAACGCCGCCTACAGCTCCGCCGACTACAAAAAAGAACTGCAGCAAACCGCCCGCCAGCCCGGCAAGGTCGTCCACACCATCGGCGATCCCGACGCCGAATTTGCCAAAGGCGGCAAGATCGTGGAAGCCGAATACTTCGCGCCTCACCTCGCACACGCCTCCATGGAGCCTCCGGTCGCAGTAGCCGATGTCCAAGGTGAGAAAGTGACAGTCTGGTCGCCCACGCAGAATCCCCAAGGCGTTCAGGAAGAGGTCGCCAAGGCGCTCGGCCTCAAGAAAGAAAACGTCACCTGCCATGTGACTTTTCTCGGCGGAGCCTTCGGCCGCAAATCCAAGCCCGACTACGCCGTCGAAGCCGCCGTGCTCTCGAAAAAAACTGGCAAGCCCGTCAAAGTCATCTGGAGCCGTGAAGACGACATCAAGTTCGACTACTACCACTCCGTCGCCGCCATGTACCTCAAGGCCGCGCTCGACGACAGCGGCAAGCCGAAGGCCTGGCTGCAACGCTCCGTCTTCCCTCCCATCGGATCCACCTTCAACCAGAACGAGGTCTACGGTGGCGCCGGCGAAATGTCCATGGGATGGAACGTCGTGCCTTTCGAAGTCCCCAACTTCCGCAGCGAAAACGGACAGGCCGTCGCCCACGTTCGCATCGGCTGGCTGCGCTCGGTCGCCAACATCTATCACGCCTTCGGCGTGCAGTCATTCGCCAACGAGCTCGCCTACGCCGCGAACCGCGATCCCTACGACTATCTCCTGACGCTAATGGGATCCGGCCACGTTCTCGACGCCGGCCCGCAGGGCCCTCCGGGAGTCGGTGAGAAATATCCCTACGACACCGCGCGCCTCCGCCGCGTCGCCGAACTCGCCGCCGAGAAAGCCAACTGGGGCAAAACCAAATCCGGCAAAGGACACGGCATGGGCATCGCCGTGCACCGTAGCTTCTACACCTACGTTGCGACCGTCGTCGAGGTGGAAGTCGACGATCAAGGCGCAATTCGCATCCCGCACGTCTACACCGCAGTCGATGCCGGGATCGTCGCCAATCCCGAGATGGTCCGCCAGCAATTCGAAGGCGCCGCCGTCTTCGGCACCAGCATCGCGCGCACCGGCGAGATCACCGCAACCGCGGGTGCCATCGATCAGTCCAACTTCTACGACTACCAGGTCGCGAGAATGAACGACGCCCCGCGCCAAGTTGACGTGCACATTGTAGAAAGCACCGCTCCGCCGGCGGGAGTAGGAGAACCCGGCGTGCCCCCGTTTGTTCCCGCACTCTGCAACGCAGTCTTCGCCGCGACAGGCAAACGAGTGCGAGAACTGCCCCTGGCGCGAAACGGCTTCTCGTAAACTTGTCTCCATGTGGGTCCGGGTCTCAGACCCGGACAGGCCGAGCGAAGCTCGGCGGCACTCGGAGGCAGGGGGTGCAAGTCTGAAGTTGCTGGCGGAGAAAGGTCTGCTGAAGGGAAGACGGTGGGCGTAGATGACGCGACCTTGGAGACGAACGCTCGTCCGACGATGGCTATAGCTTCGATCCCAACCGCAGGAGCTCTCGGCGCAGGCGAGGATGTTGCTGGGTCAAGCGCAGGTAGCGCATTTCGTTGGAACCAGCTTGCGCGCAGATAATTTTGGTTGCGTCCTGCTTTTCTTTCGCAGACCACTGATGCAGATTAGGAATCAGCGCAAGCACCAGCGACCAGTTCTCGAAGGCTCGCCGCTCCGCCGAATTCCACCGGGACAAACTGACATCTAACGCGCGGCTGACTTCAGCCACCGATGCCGCCCGGATGCGCCCGCTATCGCCGCCGAACTTGCGCGCCATGCGCCGGTTCACGCGCAGCCCGAGATTGCGTGTGGAAAACGTATCCCAGGGTCCTGGGAAGGGCACGACTTCCAGTCGTGCCGTGAGAGTCGTCGTTTCGACTTGGGCTTTAGCCGCCGAGGGACCGATGCGGTCCAACTCATAGAACACATGCGCTTCGGCGAGGCGCTTCAAAGTTTTCCTGGGAGTGCGGTGTTGGGGGTTCGCCGCGATCTTCTGCTCTTCCCTTTTGGCCAGTTGCTCGAGATCTTTGCTACCGCTGCGAAACCCCAGTTTCCGGTAGAACCAGAAAGCACCCGAATCGATGGCTTCGTCGTTGTTCTGCCCGATCTGATAAGGATAGACGGAGATCGTCGTCGCGTTGGTAAGCGCGCAAAGACAGCGCAGACCTTGCGCATAAATCCAAGCGGTTTCGCCCTGCCGGTAAGTGTAGAAAGTGTTGAAGCCGACCTCAATCCATTCGCACAGACCGATGGCCTCGATGTAGTTGATGGGAACGCCATTCTTCAGGGTGAATCCAGCAACGTAAGCGCGCAGCGGCAGCCGACGCGCAACCGGCAGGTTCCAGAGATACATGACGACACCGCGACCGGCATTGCCGGAATGAAGATCGGCGCGCACGACGGAGTTTGGGTCGCCGAGCGTCGTGCCGTAGAGTTCGCGGTATCGCACTGCCATCACTTCACGGACGGTGTGTAGGACGGACTCGCCTTCGCGGCGCGATAGTTTCGTGAGCCGGGGAGCAGGCTGCGCGAGTTCGCGCGCCAACGACATTTGGCTCCGCGCGATTAGCGGCTCGCTGTGATAGTAGAACTGGCGAGGACGATTCCAGTTGCGCGTGCGCGAGCACTTGAGATTCTTGAGATGCCAGCGGAGTGGAAGACGCAGCGAGTCATAAAGTTCCGCGCGCTCGCGCGCGCGTTCTTCGCCGACAGATAAATGCTCGAAGCGTCGAATCAGCCATTCGACATCTCGCCCACGGCCTCTTGCCGAATCGAGCCAACGCCGCCACGGAATGTTGGCCTCCACATCGGAGTCTTCTGTGAGTAGCGGAATAAAGCGCGGCCATGTCGATCCCATCGCGCGCTCGTCTTCATAATCGTCCCAGGCGATTTCGACGTTGCGCGGGATGCGACGCGCCAGCCAGCGCGCAACCTCGAAATTGAGCGCGTCCTGCATCGTGGTGCCAGCGATGCCAGAGGTGTCGAAGTCGTCGAAGGCCGACATGTCGCCGCCCAATTCGCGAAGTATCTCGACCCGCTGGTGGAACGTATTCAACAGCCTTTCGATTCGCGGAACCAGCGCTGCGGACTGCGGAAACGCGCGGAGAAAGAGCAGAGCCTCGTGGAAGCGGATGAGGGATTTGGCGTCGCGAAAGTTGTGACTGGAGAGTTGATCGAGCAGGGCTCTTATTTCCGTAGCAGCGCCTCGGCCGAAGCGGCTCTTAGCGGCTTCGAGGCTGGCGAGCAGCGCGTCGAGGGTTGGAGGCATGTGGATTCCGGCTGGTCAGTGTAGCGCATTCCAACGTCAAATTCCCTGTACAGCATTTCTAAAGAACGGCACGACAATGACGACGCATGCCCGCGCTCGTGGGGAAGACCGCCATTCACTTTACCCTGCGGCTGGCGACCAAAAGCCGCGTCCAGGGCTGATCGTCAATCCGGCTGATCTGAACGACCGGATGTCCGTTCGCAGTGTCGTGAATGAATTGCCCGTCGCCGATGTACATTCCGGTATGGGTAACGTCGCGCGCCGACGAACCAAAGAAGAGCAGGTCGCCAGGCTGGAGATCTTTGCGCTCAACGGGAATCACGCCACTCCACGCGGCTTGCTTATCTGCGTCGCGTGGCATGATGATGCCGCGAGCCCGCACCAGCATCTGCGTGAAGCCTGAGCAGTCGAAGCCAAAGCTGGAACTGCCTCCCCATAAGTATGGAAACCCGAGGAAACGCTTAGCCAGTTCGATGGATTCGGGAATCGACAAAGGCTTCGGTTCAGCGACGACGTCGCCCGACTGGATCCATTCGTCGCGCTTGTCCGGAAGCCGCACTTGCAACCAGCCCTCATGACTCCCCTTCCTTTCGGCTTTCTTCGCGCCGGCTCCGTCTTCGTTCGGGATCACCTGAAGGCGCGACTCGAAGGGAATGGTAATCACCGGCTTGTGGCGCGTGATGTCGGGTTCACGATAGACATTCGCGAACAGACTTTCCACCTGAACGATTACTCCGGATGTGGCATAGCCCGTACCGCTCTGCACCAGGCGGAGGTACCGGCTGCGCACCCATCCCTTATACCGATCCGCAGTTTGAATTCTGGACCATTCTCCGCGAGCGCTCAGCAGCGTCACGTTGCTGCCGTAAATGGCCTGAGAAACAACGGCCGATTGGTCGCTAGGACGCGAGTACATGTCGGCGACAGGGACCACGACGACCTGAGTACTTCCCGCGAAGACGCGCGGGACACAAAGGACAGCGAGAAGGGTGATTTGTATGCGGAGAAGATGGCGGCTGCGCTGCATTTGCATAAGAGAGATCGCCGGTTTGTGAATGGCCCGAAGAGAAACCTTCTTTGGCTTCCTCGGAGTTGAGATGGTAGCGGATGGCGAGGTATGCCCGCCACAGAAAAGCGGAGAGCGGCGATAAACGAAAGCGGTTTGAAATCTGGCTGCCCCCCAGGGATTCGAACCCCGATAACCTGCTCCAGAGGCAGGTGTCCTAGCCGTTGAACGAGGGGGCAATTTCTTAATTGGAGCCGGCGCTCGCAAACCCACCCTGATTTTATGGTCGAAAGTGAGGTGTGGTCAACCGAAACCAGCTGGCGTAATAGCTCCGATTGTCGGTCTCGAGGTTTGATCTAGTACAACATCGTGCACCTGCCTGGTCCTTTTCTTGAAGCGGTAGAATCGAATGGTCAAACTTTCTCATGAGGAGCAGCCATGGTCACCGCATTCGAAAGTGCTGCAACGACTTCGGACTACGCTGAGATGGCGCGGCGTGCGCTGGAGGCCCAGCAGTGCGCGCTGGTTGTGATCGATATTCAGGAGAAATTGCTGCCGCCGATTTTTCAGAAAGAACAGCTGGTGCGGAATGCGCAGCTTTTGATTCGAGCGGCTGGGATTCTGAAGATTCCGGCGCTGGTGAGCACGCAGTATGCGAAAGGATTAGGCGGCACTGTTCCGGAAGTCGCTTCCCTGCTGGCCGGAACGGAGGCGATCGACAAGACGCTATTCTCTTGCTTCGGGAGCGACGTTTTTTGCAGCGTGCTCAAACGTCTTCCGGGTAAGCGCAATACTCTGCTGTTATGCGGAATGGAAAGCCACATCTGCGTGACGCAGACGGCGTTGGGGGCGCTGCGGGAGGGGTATTTGGTTCACGTAGCGTCGGATGCGGTCAGTTCGAGGACGGAGTGGAACTGGAAGATCGGGCTGGAACGCATGCGGGCCGCGGGTGCGGTGATTTCGTCGACGGAGATGATGATTTATGAATTGATGCGGTCGTCTTCGTCGGCGGCGTTCAAGGAGTTATTGCCGCATTTGAAGGGGTGAAGCCCCCGAGCGCACCCACGGCTTGCGCCGTGGGCTGCATTCTTTCGCCGCTTCGCGGCTGGTATGAGCGGCGACCGATTGGTGGCATCGTAACAAAAACTACTCTTCCTTCTTCTTCACGCGCACTACCGTAATCTTGGCGAACCCTTCATCAAATGCCGGCGGCTTCAGCTTGGCGGCCATGCGGCGCATGACGTCTTCTGGGACGACGCGATCGCGGCGCTGGTGACGCTCAATGCAGACTTCGAGCGGAACATCGAAAAACACGGCGTGAACTTCGTAGTTGTAATCTTTGGCGAGTTTGATCCAGTGCTGGCGTTCCTGGGGAGTCAAGTTCGTGGCGTCAACATAATTCATGGGACGCTTGGCGATCAGGCGCGCTTTGAGCATGGAGCGCAGGTTGGAGAATACGAGATCCTGATAGCGCTGTTCGCGGACGTCGTCAAACAGAAGCGACCGGACCATGTCGCTGGAGAGAGGAACCACGTTGTGGCGCTTGAACCAGGAACTTTTGCCGGAGCCGGGGAGTCCGATGGCGAGCACGACGATGCCTTTGGGCGGACGGGGCGCGGCCATGGGTACGACAGCCGGAGCCTGCGGCGCTTGCGGTACGGGCTGGGCTTCGAGCTCGGGTGATTCGGGCGCTTTGTCGGATCCCTCTTCTACTTGTTGAACTGGCAGGTCGGGAATAATGCCCTTGGTGGCGGCGGGACTGAAGGCCTGGGCGACGGCTTGCTCGCGACCACGACCACCCCGGCCGCGTCCGCCACGACGGCGGCGTCCGCGCCCACGCTGGCCTTCGCTCCTGGCGACAGGCTGGCGACGTTGCTCGGTAGCGTTTGCGGATTCTTCGCGAGCGGGCTGCGCTTCAAACTCCGGTTCGGAGACGGGCAGAACTTCGGGCTCGTCATGGCTCGACTCGGGCACGGCGCTCGGGGCTTGGTCAGCATTAAAATATGCCGGCTGCAGTGGCGGAGGCGCCGGCTGACTTCCCTGCTCCGGAGCTTTCTTCTTGCGGCGCTGTAATCGATCGCGCATCCATTTACGCATGTTCAGGCTTGTAACACAGATGACGGGACTGGGGCAATCGGCCGGGGCCCGATTTGCAACGATAGATGCTAGCAGTGGATCGGAGTGAAGGGGTGAAGGCAAGGTGCCATCGCGACAGCGGGCAGGATGCCGGCGCTACAGCAAAGGCCCGCCGCCGAGACGGCGGCGCTATCGATTACCATGTCAACCACGCTTTGCGCAGTCTAAGATAGAGGCCATGCCCAGTCTGATTCCTGCGCCCATTCAAGGTCAGAAATATATTTCTCTAACGACATTTCGTAAGACGGGAGTCGGCGTTGCGACTCCCGTGTGGTTTGGAGAGGAAGACGGCAAGCTCTATGTGATGACGCGCAGCGACATGGGGAAGACGAAGCGGATTCGCAACAATCCGCAGGTGCGCGTGGCGCCGTGCACGATGCGGGGAACCGTGACTGGAGCGGAGTTTGCGGCGACGACGCGTATTTTGCCGCCAGAGGAGCACGCGCGGGCGCGGCAGGCGATCAACCGCAAGTATTGGATGGCGCGGATTCCGCTTTTGTGGTGGAGGACGGATACGTATTTTGAGTTGAGCTTTGGATAACCGAGAGGCCGTGAGCCGGTTCAGGCGTCCCTCCGGGGCGCGTTTCCGACTTTGACTGCCTCACCCGCCAGTGGAACTGGCGGCTATTATCGGTGGTCCCTTTGGGACCGGAAGACTGGCCGGGCGTTAGGTCACCACTCCCCTGTCGTCAAATATTCGTGGATGGATTTAGCGGCGCGACGGCCGGCGCCCATCGCTAGGATCACCGTGGCGCTGCCGGTCACAATATCGCCTCCAGCAAACACGCCCTTGCGCGTGGTGCGTTGCGTTTCCTCGCTGGCCTGAATGTATCCGCGCTTGTTCGTACCCAGACCGGGCGTGGTGCTTTGCACGATCGGATTGGCGCTGGTGCCGATGGCGATGACGGCCACCGATAAGGGCAGGTCGAACTCCGAGCCTTGAATGGGCACAGGGCGCCGGCGGCCTGAGGCATCGGGTTCGCCCAGTTCCATGCGAACGCAACGAGCAGTTGTCAGCCATCCCTTGCCATCGGACAGAAATTCTACGGGCGCGGTTAACATCTGGAAGTCGATGCCTTCCTGGCGCGCGTGATGCACTTCTTCGGCGCGGGCTGGCATCTCGGCGTCGCTGCGGCGATAGATCACGTAAGCTTTGCGTGCGCCGAGGCGCAGGGCGGAGCGGATCGCGTCGAGCGCCGTATTGCCGCCGCCGATCACGGCTACATCTTTTCCGTGCAGATCGAGCATGGGCTCGTCGTAGGTTGGGAACTTATAAGCCTTCATCAGGTTGATGCGCGTCAGGAACTCGTTCGCGGAATAGACACCGTTGAAATGCTCGCCGGGAATGTTCATGAACTGCGGCAACCCGGCGCCGGTGCCGATGTAGACGGCGTCGTAGCCTTCTTCTCCCATGAGTTCGTCGATAGTCACGGTGCGGCCGACGACCACGTCGGTCTCGAACTCGACGCCCATCTCTCGCATGTAGTCGAGCTGTTCGCGGATGATCTGCTTGGGCAAACGGAATTCGGGAATGCCATAGACGAGCACACCACCGAGTTCGTGCAGCGCTTCGAACACGCGTACCTTGTGGCCTTTCTGGATGAGATCGCCGGCGACAGTGAGGCCCGAAGGACCGCTGCCCACGACCGCAACTTTTTTCCCTGTGGGTGGAACGCTGGGTACTACGTGAGTGCCCATGCGCTCTTCGTAGTCGGCGACGAAGCGCTCCAGGTAGCCAATGCCGAGAGGCTTGACCTTCTTCGACAATAAACATTTGCCCTCGCAATGATCTTCCTGTGGGCAGACGCGTCCAGTGATGGCGGGGAGAACGTTGTCTTCGCGAATCTTAGCGGCGGCGCCGAGAAAGTCTCCCGTGACGATCAGTTCGATGAATTCTTTCACCTTCACGCCGACCGGGCAGTTGTCGGTGCACGTCGGCTTGGCGCATTCCAGGCAGCGCAGTGCTTCTTGCTGGGCCAGTTCGGGACTGTAGCCGAGATTCACTTCGCTGAAGTTGTGGGCGCGCTCTTCGGCGGGTTGCTCGGGCATTAATTGGCGCGGAACTTTGATACGTTCCTTCGGAGACAAGGGGTTTACCGACTTCTTTGCGACGGGGCTCATCGGTGATCTCCTTGCCGGCTTGCCGAGACTCCGGCACAGGCTTGTTCAACTACCTGAGTGGACGCTTCCGTCCTAGTTACACGCTGAAATTCCTCCAGAGAACGCTGCTCGGCGTCGCGGTACATCGAGTTGCGCTGAACGAGCACGGCGAAATCGACGCGGTGCGCGTCGAATTCGGGGCCATCGACGCAGGCGAACTGGCTCTTGCCGTCGATCAAAACGCGGCAGCCGCCGCACATACCGGTCCCGTCGATCATGATCGGGTTAAGGCTGACGACCGTGTGAATGTTTTCCTTGCGGGTCATCTCGGCAATCGCCTTCATCATCACGATTGGGCCCACTGCCACAACCAAGTCGATGCGGGTGCCGTTCTGAATCAACTGGCGAAGTTTGTCGGTGACGAAACCTTTATCGGCGTAGCTGCCGTCGTCGGTGGTGATCATGAGCGAGTCGCTCACGGCGCGCATTTCTGGTTCCAGGATGACTAATTCCTTGTTGCGTGCGCCGACAATGGAAATCACGCGGTTGCCGGCGCGCTTGAGCGCGGCGGCGGTGGGATAAGCCATTGCGGTTCCGACTCCGCCGCCTACCACAACGACCGTGCCGTAGTTTGCGATCTCGGAGGGCTTGCCCAGCGGACCGACAACGTCGAGAATCTGGTCGCCAGTTTCCAGCGAGTTCAGAAGATACGTGGTCTTCCCTGCCGATTGCACGACGATATTGATGGTGCCACGCTCGGGATCGGAGTTCTCGATGGTGACGGGGATGCGTTCGCCTTCTTCGTAGATGCGAAGGATGACGAACTGTCCGGGCCTCTGTTTGCGGGCGATGCGAGGCGCTTCGATGACGAATCGCTTGATACCAGGGGCTAGGAATTCGGCGTGGATGATTTTGAACACAGGTTCTCCGCGGGTAAGAAATGGCGAATTTCCCTACTCAACAATTGTGTTCGGAGGACGCGACCCAGGCTGTGATTTGGATCACAGTTCAGTGTGCGGTCGGTCTGACAAAGCTTCGATATTATGTCATTGTTGTGATATTATGACATATACGTAATATTGTGACACTGAAGAGAGGTGCTTTGCATGAATTCAGAAGCTCGGTTGCGGATGAATGAGAATGGACGCGTCGTAATCCCAGCCTCTTTTCGCAAGGCTCTGGGCATCAACCCAGGCGATGAGGTCATTCTGCGGCTCGAGGATGACGAACTACGGATCACGACTATGAAACGGCGCATCGAGCGCGCGCAACGTCATGTACGAAAATACGTGAAGCCGGGGGTCTCATTGGTAGACGAGTTGATCGCCGAACGTCGCGAGGCTGCCAAGCGTGAATAGGATCGTGCTCGACGCATCCGCGCTCCTGGCGATACTCAATCGCGAAAGCGGCGCAGAAAAGCTCACACCAGACTTACTAAGCACTGCCGCCACTAGTACCGTCAACCTCGCCGAAGTTCAAAGCAAACTGGTGGACCGGGGCCTTAGCCCTGATAGTGCCTGGGAAGCTGCCCTGAGTCCCGTTGAAGAAGCTGTCCACTTCACTGCGGAGCATGCTAAGGTGGCGGGCAGCTTGATCGCCCAGACTCGTGCCTTTGGCCTGTCGCTCGGCGATCGCGCGTGTCTGGCCCTGGGCCTCGCACTGCAGGCGCCTATTTACACGGCAGACCGATCATGGAAAAACTTGAAATTGGGCGTGCGAATCCACGTGATCCGGTGAGCAACGCGGAAGTCGTGAGGCTGTCTAGTTTCCTTCCGGCTTGAAAATCACGCCCCGGCTGGTTCTGCTGTTCATGACCACACGAAGCGGCTGGGTAAATTGCAGGCGGCGGACGCAGCCTTGCTCTTCGACTGCAGGCTGTTCGGCCAGCCATTGCCAATCGACGGAGCCTTCGCCGGCGTCGGGGTTGACGGTGAAATATCCGACCTGAAAGGCGGTCAGGTTCTGGAAGAAGTGGCTGCCTTGCGAGGGCGTGACGCGGAAGTCGTGGAAGCCGGCTTCGATGATGGCGCGGGCGCCGGAGATTTCGTCCCACTCGACGGGGATGCCGAGCCAGGGATCGTTGGAGCCCCAGCGGCCGACGCCGATCAGCAGATAGGGACGATTCTCGGAGTTCAGCGTGGCGTTGAAGTGAGCGACGGCCCGGGCCACTTCCTGACTGCGGCTGCGCTCGAAGCGATGGGAATCGACGACGACAATGTCATGCAAGGTTTCGATGCGGCCGTTGCCAAGAACTTTTGAGCTCCGGCAGATCAATTGGGACGAGTCCACGTCGCCGATGGCGAGGTCCTGATGGTCGCGGGCCAGAGTCAAGGGGCGGATTTGCAGGAAGCCAAACTCGGCGGGTTCTTCGGCGCGAGGCAGGCGAACGGCGAATTCGATTTCGACGGGATTGCCCAAGGCCTCTTCGCCCGCTCGCACCAGCAACTCCAGGATCGTGGCCAGCGGAAAGACTTCGTGCTTGAGCATGGGAGCGAACGTCACGACGCGGGCTCCGGGGCGGCTCAGGCCGTCGTAGACCGCATGATTGTCGGCAGAATACGTCGAGGCCACGGCGTGGAGCGTGCCGTCGGCTTCGGCAACGTCGAGACCGAAGCGGGCTTCGCGCAGATGGCCGGGGCCTCCGCCGTGAGGAACGCCGTCGAGTTCGAGGGCGCAGAACTCGGTTTGCGTGTTTGCCAGGATGTCTTCGACGGAGGAAAACTGCAGGAGATTACGCGGATAGCGCGGACAGAAGCTCAGGCACTTGCCGCCGTCGACCACCGTGCGGCCCAAGCCCAGAGCCACCGCGGCGATGCCGTCGGCGAAGGTCATGGGCGAGACGGGATAGAAGTTGTGGGAGCGCACCACGCCCGAAAAGTCAGGATAGAAGCGCGGCCCGTGAATCGTACCTACCACCTGCTGCAGAATGACCGCCATCTTTTCTTCTTCCAGGCGATACGGCGTCGCGCGCACGTAAGCTTTCGCATGCTGGCTGAAAGTTGAGGCATAAACACGCTTGATCGCTTCGGAGAGTTCGTCGAGGCGTGTCTGCAGGCTGGATTGCTGGTTGCCCAGCATGAAGGTTTCGTAGACGCCGGTAAAGGGCTGGTATTGCGAATCTTCGAGCAGGCTGGAGGAGCGGACCGCCAACGGGTATTCCACTTCCGTGAGAAATGCCGTGAGATTTTCTTGCAGCGCGATGGGCAACGAGGCATCGAGGAAGCGCTGCTGGATCTCAGTATCGTCGTCGCAATGCAGGGCGAAGTCACTCAAATTATTTTCGGCAAGAAACTGGTCGAACTCATCGGTCGCGATCACCACCGCGGGGGGAACGGAAATTCGCACGCCTGGAAAACGGCGAGTGATGCGGCGAGTGCGCAGCAGGTGGCGCACGAAGGCCAGGCCGCGGGCTTTGCCTCCGAGCGAGCCGGAGCCGATTCGTAGGAAACTGGACTCCGAGGGCTTGAAGGTGTCGGGCTTGAAGTCGCCAATCAGGACTTCGTTCTGTTCGCGGCGGTATTCGTTGATCGACTCGATCAGATCGCGGCGCAGGTGCTCGGGACCGTTGAAGTCCGACACTTTGCGCGGCCTGAGTTTGGCGGCCAACGCGAACTCGGTGCGTGCCATCAGCCAGTGTGAGAAATGGTTGCGCTGCGCGTGGTACATCAGGCTGTCGGCGGGGACCGTCTGCAACATTTCTTCCAATTCGTTCAAGTCTTTGGCACGTCCGACTTCACGCTGGTCGGGCATGCGGAAGACGAAATCTCCAAAGCCGAATTGGTCGGTCAGAATACGACGCAGGTCTTTCAGCAGAGTGGGAGAGCGCTTGCGCAGGAACGAGTAGCCTTGGGCATGGGCGCGCGGACGAAACTCGGTGCGGCTGGTCTGCAGAACCACCGGGACGTCGGGCGCAAGGCTCTTCACCATTCGCGCCAATTCGAAGCCGGCTTCGGGGCTGAGCTTGCCTTCCCAGGGGAATTCAACGTCGGACACCAGGGCAAACACGTAGTCGCGATAGGACTGCACCAGCTGCGCGGCGTCTTCGAAATTGGAGCTCAACAGAATTTTCGGGCGAGCCTGCATGCGGACGAGCTTGTGGGCAACGTTGATGCCTTCCTGGATGACGCGGCGCGACTGCTTAATGATCTCGGTGTAGATGACAGGCAGGAAGGCCGAGTAGTAACGGATGTTGTCTTCCACCACCAGCAACACGGGCACGCCCATGGCGCGGGTGTCGTGCAGCACGTTGCGTTTGTCTTCGATGTATTTGACGATCGCGATCAGGATGCGGGCGTTGCCTTGCCAGAGGAAAACGCGATCTATGTCGGTGACGGGATTGCGCGCGACGAAATTCTTGATCTCGCGGTAGTCATAGGCCAGCACGACTACCGGAACGTCGAGCCCCGCGCTTCGGACTTCACTTGCCAACTGCGCGGCACTCATGTCCCCGACGGCGAGGTTGGTCACGATGAGATTGAATTGCGGATTCGAGCTGGCCAGATCCAGCGCTTCGGCGCAACTAGAGACGTGCGTAATGCCGGGAATCTGCTGCAGGTTGAGTTCGAGCGACTCGTCGATGAGGAGTTCGTTGAGGCGTCCGTCTTCGCGCAGGATGAAGGAGTCGTAGAGGCTGGAGACCAGAAGGATGTTCTGGACTTTGAAGGGCATCAGGTTTTCGAAGCCTTCAAAGCGCTCTTCAGCGTCGAGGATGGGCTCGGCGATGCGGCGGATGGACATGGGCCTGATCGTTAACTGCTCATCATACTCGCGGGAGGATCGCGTGGGAGTGATTGCGAGGGATGCGGGGGAAGGATCAAGATTTGTGCGGCTTTGCGGATTCCCGTTTTGGGGAGAGTGTTTACTTTTCGGTAGCGGGTGGGGTACCCCCTCCCCCCGGTCTATTGGAATCATGGAGTTAGCGCCAAAACTCAAAATAATCTATGGGGCACAATCACTTGCGGGCAAAATATTGAGCCACAAGGACTTAGGTCGCGTTCCTATTGGCAAGGAGCCAGGAGCAAGGTTCTAGGATTGATCCTCTCTGGGCAGGAAGTCAATGGAAAAGCGAAGAAACGGAACCTGCCAGTTTCATTTCGGGAATCTCAATAGCGTGAAGAATCGGGCTTGTCTTCTGCGGGGGAAAAAACGCTTGAGCTCATGCCTGAGCTTCGTGGTCACGATCCTCACTTTCGCCAGCCCTACAATATCCGCTACCCCTCGTTCGTCTACAGCAGTAGATGAACGAAGCGGCGAGCCTGGAGCGGATGGCAATCGAACAGGACCAGCGCATTTCCGAGGTGGTCAAGCGGGAGCAGGCGCGGCTGCGCAACTTCATTCGCCGGCGCGTGCCCGATCCGCTGGATGCGGAGGACATTCTGCAGGACGTTTTCTACCGACTGGTGGAGGCGAACCGGTTGCTGATGCCGATCGAGCACGTCACCGGCTGGCTCTTTCGTGTGGCGCGGAACCGCATTACCGATCTGTTTCGCAAGAAGGAGCCGGAGAACTTCAGCGAGATCGAGCCGGCGGACGAGGGAGGCGTGTTGCTGCAGTTCGAAGATCTGCTGCCCTCGCCGGACGCCGGGCCGGAGGCACTTTACGCGCGCAACGTGCTGCTCGAAGAACTGGAGCGCGCGCTTCTGGAATTGCCGAAGGAGCAGCGCGAGGTTTTTGTGGCGCATGAGATCGAAGGGCGCAGCTTTAAGGAGATCGCGAATCGGACCGGTGCGAGTGTGAATACGTTGCTCTCGCGCAAACGGTATGCGGTGCTGCATCTGCGGGAGCGATTGCAGCGGGTGTACGACGAATTTATGAAATGAGGAACGAACTATGAGAAGGAAATGGTATTGGATTGCGCCGCTGGCGATTATCGCGATTCCGCTGTTTATCTTTGTGGGCGGTGAAGTGGTGATGCACCTGTGGAACTGGCTGCTGCCGCCGCTTTTCGGCTGGCGCACGCTCGGCTTCTGGCAGGCGCTGGGGCTGCTGTTACTATGTCGGATTCTTTTTGGCGGACTGGGAGGCCACGGGCCAGGCCCGGGACGCCGATGGGACCGCCGTTGTAAGAAGATGACGCCGGAGGAGCGTGAGAAGTTTCGGCGGGCGATGGCGGAGGGGTATGGGTTTGGATCGGAGAGTAGCGGAGGTACTACGACGCCCTGAGCTCGCGCGGAAGGAGCCCACGATGAGTCGCCCTTCAAGGTTAGAATCCCGCGCCTTTGCTGCAAAGAACGCGGCGAGGAGGGGCACCCGGCGTTAAGACTCGCTTCAGTCACGGTCCATACGTCCCGATTTCGCCGCAAGTGCGATGGCCGCAGTGTCTATTATGGTGTATGTCGCGGACAAGAAAGATGCTCAGGGTGCTCGCATGGGTGATTGCTGGGCTGTGCGTGATTGTATTCATTGCAGCCGCGGCTATTCGCGTCGATGAGTATTTGCTGCGGAGGAACGCTGAACATTTCCTCGCCGATCTAAAGTCGCTGGAGATGCGCAAGAGCAGCTACCACGATGCGCGGCTGGTAATTGATCGCTGGAACAACAATATCCACCAAGAGGGACCCTGCCAACCAAACCGGTGCGATGTTGAGATCGGTATCGGTGACTTTTGGAACCATCACTGGGAGTTCTTCACCCATCACCAAAGGCTGGGGCAACTTTGGCGAGTCTTAGGCGGAAAACCAGCACTGATCGATGGATACATTCGAGTGCGAAAGGGCATCGTCTGGGGTAAAGGGATCCGCGCCATGGTTGTAAGTTGTTCGGCAAGGCACGAGGAAGACGTCGATCTCATCGGACGAATGGGAAGCGGGTCCCCAGACATCATCTCACTCTTACATCCCGAATACGACGTGGGTCTTGGCCGCCATACGACCGGTGCATTTAGTGTGGGGGCCTATGCGGATTTCACCCCTTTTGCAGATCCTGCCGACGTAAACCGACTGATGGACATCGATTTCTCTTGTTTGACAAGATGGCACTCCTGCCAAACCGGGGCCGACATCGCTCCGACTGCATGGCATGAGGCAGCGGCAGAAAAGGAAAAAATGGCGGCGAGGAACTTCGGCGACCTAATCTGCAGCCCTGCTGTCGTTCGCGTCCTGGCCCGCGAATCAAGACGTGCCGTGATTGGAGAAGTCAACAGGATCAGCCTGTATGCTGGATTGTATGACGATTGGAAGTCTGGATCGTATGACGCTTCAAGTTTTGCCCAGGTAAAGATAGTCTTCAAGAATGATCTGAAGCAGAGCAATCTGGACTCTCTCTCGGCGCTTCAAGATTATTCTTTCAACGAGTCTCTGCCCGTGAAAGAGAAGATGGGAGATCGATTCATATTGTTTTTCAGATACAAGGATGGGCTCTACTCGGATAATTACCGCGCGTGCGAGCTACTGCCTGCCACAAAGGAGAATATTGAAGCTGCGCGGGGTGGGGTTGCCGAGGAGTGGGCAGATCACGACGATCAGTTCTAGTCGCTCTTTGGGGTGCGGCAGCGCTAAAGTCAAAATCCCCACCCTAACGTGGCAAGAGGCGCGACGTTAGGATGGGGCACCCGATTCATCGTTACTACATCAGCACTTCCAACCTATCGTTACCGCAAACACCAGCTGGGCCTTGCCCGGGGGCGGACGAATGCGTCCGCCCTACGCGAGCATTGCCGATTTACACCAGCCCCTGATCCAGCATCGCGTTGGCTACCTTCAGGAAGCCGCCGATGTTGGCGCCGTTCACCAGGTTGCCGGGCGTGCCGTATTTCTCGGCCGTTTCGAAGCAGTTCTTGTGAATGGCAATCATGATCTTGTGCAGACGGTCGTCCACTTCCTCGCGGGTCCAGCTCAGCCGTGCGCTGTTCTGGGCCATTTCGAGGCCGGAGGTGGCCACGCCGCCCGCATTGGCAGCCTTGGCCGGTCCATACAGGATCTTGGCATCGAGGAACATCTTGGTGGCGTCGAGCGTGCTGGGCATGTTCGCGCCCTCGGCGACCAGCTTGATGCCGTTCTTCAACAGGTTCGCCGCATCTTTTGCGGCGATTTCGTTTTGCGTGGCGCTGGGGAAGGCGCAGTCCGCTTTGATGTTCCACAACGGGTTGTGCTCCAGCTTGATGTCCGTGGGCATGAAGATCGCTTTCTTGTAGTGATCCGAATAGTCGCGGATGCGTCCACGCTTCACGTTTTTCAGTTCGATGATGTAGGCCAGCTTCTCGCGATCGATGCCGTCCGGATCATAGATAACGCCATTCGAGTCGGACACCGTGATCGGCTTGGCGCCGAGATCGAGCAGCTTCTCGACGGTGTATTGCGAGACATTTCCGCTGCCCGAAACCAGGCAGAGCTTGCCTTCGAGCGAGTCTTTCTTGCTCTTCAGCATTTCGGCGGCGAAGTAGACGCAGCCGTATCCGGTGGCCTCGGGACGAATCAGCGAACCGCCCCACGCCAGGCCTTTGCCGGTCAGGACGCCGGTGAATTCATTGCGCAGACGTTTGTATTGGCCAAACAGGAACCCGATCTCCCGCCCGCCCACGCCGATGTCACCGGCCGGGACGTCGGTGTCCGGTCCGATGTGGCGCTGCAGTTCCGTCATGAAGCTCTGGCAGAAGCGCATGACTTCGTTGTCACTCTTGCCCTTGGGATCGAAATCCGATCCGCCCTTGCCGCCGCCCATGGGCAGCGTGGTGAGCGAATTCTTGAAGACCTGTTCGAACGCCAGGAACTTCAGGATGCCGAGGTTGACCGAGGGATGGAAGCGGAGTCCGCCCTTGTAGGGGCCGATGGCGCTGTTCATCTCGATGCGGAAACCACGGTTGACCTGGATGTTGCCCTGATCATCGAACCACGGCACGCGGAACATGATGACGCGCTCGGGCTCGACAATTCTTTCGAGCAGGCGCGCGGACTGATACTCGGGGTGTTTCGCGAGGACCAACCTGAGAGAATCGAACACTTCGGCCACCGCCTGATGGAACTCAGGCTCGGCGGGATTCTTGGCCTTCACACTGATCATCACGGATTCAATGTAATCCCCGGGAGCCTTGGTTCCGGGGCGTGTCATTACCGAACTCATAGTCCTACCTCCGTAGGTACAACGTAGTAAGCATAATGCCGCTCTCTATTCTCGGCTTCTGCGGGAGGGGGGCAGTGATAATTCTCACTGCCAGGGGTGATTGAAGTCACTGCGATCTAACTACTTCATAATCATTCACATACAACGGCAAGACGGGTCCAGCACGGTTGCTAACCTGGGTACCCCACCGGGTCATCCCATGAATTTCCGATGTGGGGTGCAATCATTGATTGCAGTGCTATCATTGATAGCATGGCGAGCATTACCATTCGCAACCTAGATGAGACCACGAAGCGCAAGCTGAAAGTCCGCGCTGCCATGAACGGACGATCCATGGAGCAGGAAGCGCGCGAGATCCTGAAGAGCGCGCTGGCCCAGGCCGCGAAGAAACATGCCAATCTTGCCGACCGTGTGCGCGCCATCTTTGGTCCGATCGGAGGAGTGGAGTTGGAACGTCTTCCACGAGACCCCATACGCGATCCGGACGGGTTCAGTGAAAAGGAGTAGACGCCGAGCCGCGATCCCTCTTCAGCCGATGATCATTCTCGATACCAATGTGGTTTCCGAACTGATGCGCCCGGCACCGGAGGCGCGGGTTCTGCACTGGTTCAGCAGCCAGCCGGCGGAGGACCTGCACGTCACGGCCGTCACGATGGCGGAGATTCTTTACGGCGTCGAGCTCATCTCCGCGGCCAGACGGCGCGACGTAGTTCGGGCGGGCGCCGAAAAGATGTTCGAGGCCGCGTTCGCAGATCACGTTCTGACTTTCGAGGACAGGGCCGCTCGCGTGTACTCGCAGATTGCGTCATCGCGCCGCCGGCAAGGGAAACCCATGTCGCAAGGCGATGCGCAGATCGCGGCGATCTCGCGAGTCCATGGAGCGACGCTGGCCACGCGCAATCCGTATGTTTTCGAAGGATGCGGGGTAAGGCTGGTGAATCCGTGGGAGGGATGACCGAAAAGATATCCCACCTACAGGAATGACAATGACGCCTCGAAAGTGATCTTCCCTCTCGATCCCGCTTCACACGGAAGTAACGTGGCTCGGCATTGGGGATCGGAATATCATGGCACTTTAGCTGGTGCCTAATGAGCAAACACTGCCTGTGGCTTCTGGTCCTCATCGGCTTTTCCAACGCGGCTTGGGCTATTTATGGGCCGGATTTGACGCGGACTAACCCGGCCGTCGCCTCGCGTGCATGCCAGGAGGCTGACTTCAAGCAGAGTCCGCAGATTGCGAAAGCCGTCGCCAGCGGCAAGCCAGATGACATCCTTCAAGTCGTCGGCCGTGCAATGAAGGAATGGAGCGAAACCCCCAAGACGTCACCCCTGTATCCAGCGCGGGCCTTCTGCCTTCACGAACTCGTACCGAGAATACTTGAGCACAAAGGGAGCGAGGACGCGTCTCCCGCCGTATGGCGTGAACCAACGTCTTCAGTCCTGAGGTTCAACGCCCTCGGCATTGAGTACTACTACTACGATCCTGACGGCGCCTGGAGGCCTTCCAAGAATCCAGTTGATCTGAACGAACTGGCCACGCAGTATCTGAACTCTCGTTGGGGGCGCCAGGCATTTTTGATGATGACTCAACTCGGCTGGAGCCAAGGAGCTTGCCAAGAAGGCCCCGATCAGTTCCGGATGGTGATCAAACATGGCGAGGCGTTTCTTGCGAAGTATCCAGACGCCGAGGTGTCAAACAGCGTTCGATTGGAAATGGCGAAGGCGTACGCCACATGGTGGAATGCGGCGAACACGGAACCCGACGCGTATACGAACCCCGAGCACTATAAGACGGGGGCCCAGAGGGCGAAACACCGCGCCATAGAACTATATGAGCAATACCTCAGCACCCAACAGGCTCCGGACCCAAAGACTCAAAAGCGATTAAAGGCGCTGAAGGAAAACCCGAAAGGTTCGGATACATGGGACTACCTGTGCGAAGACTATGAGGATTAGTGCCACGTAGCAACACGCGTTCAGCAAATCCTCGGTAACTGCTCCCCGCTGAGCATATCGACGACACGGTTGCCGCCGATGCGGCTTTGCAGGACTACCATCCCGCCCGGCTTTTCGTCCACGCTGCCGACGCGGACCGAATCTCGCGACACTTCCACTTTCTTTAGCACTTCGAGTGCGGCGTCGGCTTGCGCTGCGGGAACGAATACCGCGAAACGGCCTTCGTTCGCCACATACAGCGGATCGAGGCCGAGAATCTCGCAGGCGCTTTGGACCGTCTCCTGCACAGGAATGAGCGTTTCCTCCAGCTTGATGCAGATATTGCGGTCGGATGCGATCTCGTTCAGCGTGGTGGCCAAGCCGCCGCGGGTCAGGTCGCGCAGGCAGTGGATTTCGATCCCGGCATTCAGCAAAGCTTCGACCGAAGGCCAGACGCTAGCCGTGTCGCTCAGGATCGGCGATTCGAATTCCAGACCTTCGCGCACGGAGAGAATCGCAATGCCGTGGCGGCCGAGATCGCCACTGACGATGACGGCGTCGCCCTTTTGAACCGAGGCCGGGCCGATCGTCTGCTTGACACTTGCTTCGATCAGGCCGATGCCGGAGGTGTTGACGAAGATTCCGTCCCCTTTTCCCTTGTCAACGACTTTCGTATCGCCGGTCACTAGCTGCACGCCAGCCTTGGCCGCGGCCTCTTGCATGGACGCGACCACCGTACGCAGCGTGACCATGGCGAGACCTTCTTCGAGGATGAATCCGGCGCTCAAGTAAAGCGGGCGCGCGCCGCACATGGCAAGGTCGTTGACTGTGCCGTAGATGGCGAGGTCGCCGATATTGCCGCCGGGGAAGATCAGCGGACGCACGACAAACGAATCAGTGGTAAATGCGAGACGAGAGCCATTCACCGGAAGAACCGCGCCATCGTGGCGCTGTTCGAGCATGGGATTGCCGAACGCGGGCAGAAAAATCTTTTCGATGAGTTGGTGGGTCAGCCGTCCGCCGCCGCCGTGCGCCAGGACGATGCGATCGTCAGCGACTCGGGGTACGGGACAACTCAGGTTGAATTCGGTCATTCGATTGCCGCCTGCCATAGTGATAATAGGCCGCGCACGCGCCTTCGGACGAAACCATGGGAGCGCCGAGCGGATTTTCCGGCGTACACTTCACCGCAAATGCCGGACACTCGTGAGGCTTCTTCATGCCTTGCAGAATGAGGCCGCTGATGCACTCGGGAGACTCGCGGGTGGGCTCCGCCGATGATGGATAGCGGCGGTTGGCGTCGTACTTCTGAAAGCGGCCGCGCAACTGGAAGCCGCTGGCGGGAATTTCGCCCAAGCCACGCCACTGGCGGTTCACCACCTCGAACACTTCGACAATGCGTTCCTGCGCGGGCCGGTTCCCTTCCCGGCGAGTGGCGCGAACGTACTGGTTCTCGACTTCGTGGCGGCCTTCTTCCAGTTGGCTCACGATCATGAGGAGGCCTTCCAGAATGTCCAGCGGCTCGAAGCCAGTGACCACGATTGGGACTTTGTAACGCTCCGCAATCGGAAAATATTCTTCGTAGCCCATGACGGTGCAGACATGGCCTGCAGCCAGGAACCCCTGGACGACGCAGTTCGACGACGACAGCAGCGCTTCCATAGCGGGAGGCACCAGCACGTGCGATACGAGCAATGAGAAGTTGTCGACGTGGTCGTGGTCCCCCTGCCACGCGGCCATGGCATTGGCGGGGGCGGTGGTCTCGAAGCCGACCGCAAAGAAGACGACTTGGCGGTCAGGATTTGTCTTGGCGAGTTTCAGCGCGTCGAGCGGCGAGTATACGATGCGAACATCAGCGCCTTCGGCCTTGGCGTCGAACAGGCTCTTCGACGAGCCGGGCACGCGCAGCATGTCTCCGAAGGAACAGAAAATTACTTCGGGGCGCTGCGCAATGGCCACAGCTTTGTCGATCAAGTCGATCGGGGTCACGCAAACCGGGCAGCCCGGACCGTGGACCAGGGTGATGTCCCGAGGCAGCAAGTCTTCGAGGCCGCTCTTGACGATGGTATGGGTCTGCCCGCCGCAGATTTCCATGATCGTCCAGGGGCGCGTTACCTTCTTCCAGATCTCCTGCGCCAGTTGTGCAGCAGCCTTCTGATCGCGATACTCATTGAGGAATTTCACCGAGTTCCTCTTTCACCGCACCTAGTTCTTCAAGGTACTTGAAGATGCGCTGCGCTTCGTCCTCGTCAATCACGCTGATGGCGAAGCCCACGTGGACGAGAACATATTTTCCGACTACCGCTTCGGGAGTGTAGGCGAGATTGATCTCTTTGCGGATGCCGCCGAAGTCGACTCGGCCGCGGCGGAAGGCGAGGTCGCCGTCGTCCATGATTTCAACCACCCGGCCCGGAACTGCGAGACACATTTTGGAACCTCCTGGCGACCTCAGCGGCTAAAGCCGCCATCATTTCCTACCTTTTTGGCACGACTGAAGTCGTGCCCTTCCCGAGTCAGCCGATCTTGCTCATCACTGCTTGACCCAGCGCGATGCCGCCGTCGTTGGGTGGGACCCGCTGGTGCGTATACACCTCGAAGCCGCAGGACTCAAGAGCAGCGGCAGCGCGCTCCGTCAGATAACGGTTCTGAAAAACTCCGCCGCTAAGCACGATCTGCTTCGGCCCGGCGTGGGCGGCGACTTCCAGTATCCATTCGACCAAAGCGTTGTGGAACCGGGCTGCGATGAGGGGCACGGCGACTCCCGCGCGCTTGTCCGCCATTACAGCCAGAAGAAGGGGCCCCCAGTCTCCGCCTGGTAAAGGATACGCCTCTTCGGTGCGTACAAGGCCAATTTCATTTTCGAGGAGCATGGCGGCCTGACCCTCGAAACGGTTCTGCTGAGCTACCCCCGTGATGCTCGCTACGGCGTCAAAAAGACGGCCTACGCTGGTTGTAGGGACGACGTTGATGCTGCGCTCCAGCATTGGGCGCACTCTAGAGTCTGCTGCCTCCGGACCAAGAGCTTCGAAAATCAGACTGGCAGCCGAACGCCAGCCTTCGCGCACTGCGGCATCGCCGCCCGGCAGGCCAAAGGGCCGCAGATGCGCGATTCGTTCAAAATGATTCCCTTCCACGCGAAAGAACTCCCCACCCCAGATGGCGCCGTCAAGGCCGTATCCAGTGCCATCCCACGAAATGCCTAAGTAGGATCCCCGCACGTTATTCTCTGCGGCGCAGGCGGCAACATGTGCTTGATGATGCTGGACGCGGATCAACGGAAGTCCCGACTGCTCTGCCCAGTGGGTGGAGGCGTAGTCGGGATGCAGATCGCAGGCGACGACGTCCGGCTTGAAACTGTAAAGGCGGCACAAGTCGTCAATGGCCTTCTCGAACGCTCCTCTGGCTTCGAGAGTTTCGAGGTCGCCGACGTGCTGGCTGAGGAAGACGTCCTGGCCTACGCCGATGGCGACGGTGTTCTTGAGATGGCCGCCGACGGCGAGCACGGGGGGCACGACCTGCGCGACGCGAACGCCTAGCGGAGCGTAGCCGCGGGCGCGGCGCAGGATTCCAGCGCGTCCGCGGGCGAGGCGAACTACGGAATCGTCGCAGGCCCGCACGATGGGGCGGTTGTGCATCAAGAAATGGTCGGCGATATCTTTGAGACGGGCCGTGGCTTCGTCATTGGCGATGGCAATCGGCTCGTCGCTGCGATTGCCGCTGGTCGCAATTAAGGGAACCCGGCACTCCTCCATCAGCAGGTGATGCAAAGGCGAGTACGGCAACATCACGCCGAGATACGGGGAGCAGTGCGCAACATTCCCAGCGATGTCGGTGCCGGGCTTGGGCTGCAACAGGACGATGGGCGCGGCTTGCGACTCGAGAAGTTGCACTTCGGCAGGAGAGATTTCGCAGTACTGTCGCGCCACTTCGAGCGACGGCATCATCAGCGCGAAAGGTTTCTCCTCGCGATGCTTGCGTTGGCGAAGGCGGGCCACGGCGTCGGAATTGCGGGCGTCGACTAGAAGCTGGAATCCGCCTATGCCCTTGAGGGCAACGATTTCGCCCTGCAGAAGGGCTTCGACCGCATCTTCGATTGTGCCGTCGAGTTGCGGGCCGCACACCGGGCAAGCGTTGGGCTGCGCGTGAAAGCGACGGTTCGCAGGGTTCTCGTATTCCTCGCGACAGGCGGGACATAGCGTGAACTTCTGCATCGTGGTGTTGGGCCGGTCGTACGGGATGTCGACGACGATGGTGTAGCGCGGGCCGCAGTTTGTGCAGTTGGTGAAGGGATATTCGAAGCGGCGATTGGCGGGGTCGAACAGTTCTTCGCGGCAGTCGGAGCAGGTGGCCAGGTCGGGGAGAACGTTGACGGTCTTGCCGGAGTCGTTGTCGCTGGCAAGAATCTCGAAGCGGGTTGAGCCTTGGGCCGCAAGCCATGCGGACTCGCGGACTGTCACGACTGAAGGCTTCGGCCGCTCTTGCTCCAATCGTTGTTCGAAGCGGCTTAACTGTTCGGAGGGGCCTTCGACTTCCACCACTAGGCCAGCGGAAGAATTTAGTACCCATCCTGTGAGGGACAATTCGGTGGCCAGGCGATAGACGAAGGGGCGGAAGCCGACTCCCTGGACGGCTCCGCGGAGAGTGATTCGGAGGCGTTTCGTCGCGGGTTTTGCCGCAACCGTCATGGTGCTGGCCGAGTGCCGCTGGCTGGATTTTAAGCCTTGTTGGGGTCTGGTGGGGCTTCGCGAGACAGGAATTGTTGGACCAGCGCTTCAATCCGCGTCACCAGCGCCGGCAGGGCAGGCCGCGACCTCGGGCGAGAGCGATTCGCCGTGATCAAAACACCGGCCTGTTAGCGTTATCGAAAATGCGAGAGGGCTGGCGCTATAGAGTTGGTGGATCAGTATGCGGTGCATCTGGTAGGTGCCGACGCGGCACGGGATGCACTTGCCGCATGACTCGGTCATGCAGAAGTCCATGAGATATTTGGCCACGTCAACCATGCAGGAATTTTCGTCCATGACGATCATGCAGCCGGAACCCATGATCGACCCGGCGCGCGCCAACGATTCGTAATCCACCGGCTGAGAGCATGTGCGTTCTCAATCGCGGATGAATTCAACAACATCAGTTATGAAATTCAGTGATCCGCGAAGGAGAAAATAATTGTATTCCCGACAAACACGGTTGCGGCGACCTTGCTCGCAAGAATCTCGCGTTCCGGTTTCATTTCGGTTCTAATCCCATCGCGTCACAATCGCCGCACAGGCTTCGACATCCTGCTTCGAATTTTTCTGGATCGACGGCAGCGCGGAGATCACGATCAGTGTGGCGTCGTCCCTCAATTGGCAGGCGCAGAACTGCTTCACGTCGGCGAGCAGACAGGATTTCAGTTCAGAAGTGGACTTGCGGGCATAAGTTCTCGCGCCGGCCACCAGCCGTTGCTCGCCGAATTCCTCACCTCCGGGCAATCCGGCTTCGGTAATGCCGTCAGTGAACGAATCAGAATCGGCAGCAGGTGGCCGGCATTCGTATAGTGGAGCAAACCGCGCTCCGCATCGAGCACGGCGTAAAACAGAGTCACAAACTTTCCCGTGGCAATGTTGGCGCACAGAACCGAGTTGACCCGGCTGCACAGAGTCGAGGGAGCAGTTGACTCGGTGGCAAACGCCCGTACACTGGCCTGCACATTGGCCATCAACAGGGCGACAGACACGCTCTTGCCCACAACATCCACGATGCAAATGCCGAGTTTGGTCGCGCTCAACTTGATCACATCGTAATAGTCGCCGCCTACGATGCTCGCCGGCTCCCATGCGCCGTCGATCTCGAATCCGGCAACCTGAGGAATTTCTTTGGGCAGCAGGGACTGCTGAATCTCCCGTGCCTGCTGTAGTTCCTGTCCGTGCAACTCACGTTCGGCTGCCTGCCGTTCGATCGCCTGCTGCAACTCGCGATTTTTCGATTCCAGGCGCTCCCGGGTGCGCCGGTAGAGCTGGGTGCTCACGCCGAAGATCACGGTGGCCATGAACGGAAATTTCCACCCTGATTCCAGGAACTGCCACAGCGTTTGGCCCGGAATCCCGAGCCCCGGGAATTGGAGGATGTTGACGACAGTGACGCCTACAATCGACAGGAGCAGCAGCAATGTCAGGTAAATCGTCCAGGAAGGCAGCAGGCTCTTACGGTTGTAGAGAAATCCAAGATGGTCCTGCATGAGGACCAGCCAATTGCAGAGCGCCAGAGTATAGATGAGCGTACGGCCCAGCGGCACCGGACGCCCCGCGGCCCACAGCGCAGCATAGATCGCGACTGCAACCGCAACATAGGACTGCTGTCGGCGAATCAAGCGCATTGGATGAAGCGATTGGATCGGCGATTTCATTCCCGCCAACGACCTCGACACACTTCCACTCCTGGGACGCAGTCTCAAGTTTTCGGCTTCTCCAGACGCTCATCCTCAGATCGTCAGCCCCTGATCGTCAGCACGGGACAATGCGCCTGCGCAATCACATGGTGCGCCGTCGACCAGGGAAGGTGCGTGGTCCCAACATCGGCGGAAGCGCGGGCGCCCAGCACGATCATGTCGGCTTCGCGCTCGGACGCCGCTGTCAGGATGCAGTCCGAAGCGGAGCCAAATTCCAGCAAGGTTTCCGGGAGGTACTGCAGAGCGGCATTCTTTGGAATCAGGTCATGCAAGCGGCGTATGCCATCCTCGATGGGACCGGGACGGCTGCCCAATTGGGTATAGTCCTCGATCACGTGCAGGAGCGTAAGCCGGGCGCGGAATTCTTCGGCAAGGGACACAGCCTCCTGGGCGATCAAGGCCGAGTTTTGCGCAAAGTTGGTGGCGAACAGGATCTGCCGCAACTCCAACTCCAGCGGAGCGAGCTCGCGTCCCCGAGTTTGGAATTCGGGCAGTTTAGCTCGTCCCGAGACTTTCGGACCAACGGTCAGCACAGGGCAAGGTGCGTGACGCAAAATGTCTTCCGCCACCGAGCCTAGCAGCAACTTGCCCAAGCCGGTGCGGCCGTGGGTGCCGAGCACGATGAGATCGATCTCTTCGTCTTGGACGATTCCAGCAAGGTTCTCCCACACCTGGCCGTGACGCACATGGTTGCGATGCGGGATTCCTTCCAGACGGCCCGAGATCTGGTCTAGCTTCTCTTTGGCCTCGGTATGCGCGTCTTCGTAGATCGTGCTCAGGCTGACGTAATCCACACCTCCCGTCATCATCAGGATGCTGGCGTCGGAAAGGACATGCGCGGTGTGCAACATGCTTCCAAAATGCCGGCAGATCGCTGTTGCGTAGGGGAGGGCTGCCTCCGACGTTGCCGAGAAATCAGTGGCAAACAACACGTTCTTCACCGAAAGCGCGGTGGTTTTCTGGGATATCTCGTGTTCGGCAACTGCGTTCTTTTCTTCGATTTTGGCTTCAACGAGTGCCATAAGACACCTCCTGCACCCATCTTGAGGATCACACTTACTTCCTGCCTTCGATATGCCCCCTATCACCGGTTTTTGTGATTTGGATCACACCGCTTTAACGAAAAGGTTACCCCATCCTTGTCCCGACGCTTTCGGCGGGACAGAGCCTGCCCTGGGGGTGGGGGTGTTGACTCAATTCTCGGTCAAGGAGCCTCTCTCGAGGTCAGAATCAGAACGCCGCAAGAAATCAAAATCCCCACCCTGTCGCCAAGAAAACGACAAGGGTGGGGCACCCTCTTCAATCACCCTCTTTTCAATCAGTTAACCCTACTGCGCGAAGCCGTCGGCCTGCGTCACGGCGCCAATCGCGACCGTATGATCAATGTAGACTCTTCCGGCGTCGAGCGCCTTGCGGTCGAGTTCGAGCAGCGTCGGGTTCTTGACTTTCGCTTCCAGCACCTTCATGGCAGTCGCCGGAGACAGGCATTCGGTTTCCTCCAGCAGGGCGCCCATCATAACGACGTTCGCTACTTTCGCAGAGCCTAGTTTGTCGGCAATCTCGGAAGCTGGAATGCAAACCACCTGCGCGTGCGGAATGCTGAGGTCGTCGGGAAGGTGTTCTCGCCCATAGATGATGGTGCCGCCGGGGGCGACCTCCGCGGCAAACTTGCGCAGCGAGATCTCGTTCATCGCGATCAGAACGTCCGGACGCGACAGCACGGGCGATCCGATGCGATCTTTCGACAGGCAAACGTGGCAGTGGGCACTGCCGGAGCGCATCTCGGGACCGTAGGAAGGCAGCCAGCTCACCTCCAGGCCCTCTCGCATGCCCATCTCGGCCAGAAGTTGGCCGAGCAGCAGCACGCCTTGTCCGCCGAAGCCGGCGATTTTGATACCGAGATCGCGGAAACGATGATGACGCCCGGGCACTGCTGCGTCGATAGCCACTTTGCGCTCGCCCTCGACCAACTCAGCTACAGTTTTGTGCGGGGGGACATTGTTATTCGGAATATCGATAGCGCGATCGCGAAAGACGTTCAATGGAAACTGGGGAATCATCTTCTCGCCCACCCACTTCCGCGCTTCGACCGGATCCTTGCCCCAGATCGTGGGGCACGGCGACAGGATCTCGACGAAGGTGAAGCCGGCGCCGGCGCGCTGCAAATCGAGCGCCTTGCGCACGGCCCTGCGCGCCTTCATGATGTTCTTGTTATCCGAGAGCGCGACCCGTTCGATGTATACCGGAGCTTCCAGCGAAGAGAGCATCTCGGCCATGTGCAGGGGAAAGCCCTCATTCACCGGCCGGCGACCCCAGGGCGAAGTCGTACTGCGCTGGCCGACCAGCGTAGTGGGCGCCATTTGCCCGCCCGTCATGCCGTAGATCGCGTTGTTGACGAAGAATACGCTGATCTTTTCTCCGCGATTGGCGGCGTGCACGATCTCGGCGGTGCCGATCGCGGCCAGGTCTCCGTCGCCCTGATACGCGATCACGATCTTGTCGGGACAGGCGCGCTTCAGGCCGGTGGCCGCGGCGGGAGCGCGGCCGTGCGCGACTTGCACGTTGCCCACGTCGAAGTAGTAATAGGCAAAAACCGAGCAGCCCACCGGGCTGACCAGGATGGTCTGGTCCTGCAGGCCGAGGTCCTCCAGGGCTTCGGCGATGAGTTTGTGCGCGACTCCATGGCCGCATCCGGGGCAGTAGTGCGTCTGATGCTGCAGGTCGCTTTTCCGTTCGTACTCCGAATAGAAAACTTCCGACTTCGAGTGCACGACTTCGTACTTGTCGGGGCTCACTTTCGGTTCCTCCAGAATCGCGTCCTGCGTCGCCATTATTGGCTCTCTATTCCGCCGCTCACACCGAGGCCGGCATCTGCTCTTCCATCTTCGCTAACAGCTCGTCAACGGCCGGCACGTTGCCGCCGCCGCGTCCGTAAAACTCAACCGGCCTTTCGCCATTCACGGCGAGGCGGACATCTTCCACCATCTGTCCGTTGCTGAGTTCCACGGCGAGAATTTTTTCCGCCCGCAGCGCCGCGGCCAGCAGTTCCTTCGAGGGAAACGGCCACAAGCTAATGGGCCGGAACAATCCGACCTTCCTTCCCTGCTTGCGGGCTTCATCCACCGCCGAGCGCAGCACCCGGGACACGATGCCGTAGCCGACGACAATCAATTCGGCATCTTCGGTGCGGTACTCTTCGCAACGCGTCTCCACTTGCTGCGCACGGATGTACTTTGCCTCCATGCGGCGCTGGTGTTCTTCCAGAGCGTCGGGCTCGAGGAAGATCGAGCTGACCATGTTCTTCCGGGTCTCCGCGGTTCCCTTCACGGCCCAGGGTTTCTCGGGAGCAACGATCTCGCGGTACGCCAGGTCCAGCGGTTCCATCATCTGTCCAACGAAGCCGTCGGCCAGCACGATGGCCGGATTGCGATATCGGTCGGCGAGTTCGAAGGCGAGGATGGTCAGGTCCGCCATCTCTTGCACCGAGGCCGGAGCGACCACCAGGTTGCGATAGTTGCCGTGCCCGCCGCCTTTGACCATGGCGAAGTAATCGCTCTGTTCGGGAGCGATGTTGCCCAGGCCGGGACCGCCGCGCATCACATCCACAACGACGCAGGGCAGTTCCGCGCCTGCGAGATAGGAGATGCCTTCCTGCATCAGGCTGAGGCCGGGACCGGAGGAGGCGGTCATGGCACGCACGCCGGCGGATGCCGCCCCGTACACCATGTTGATGGAAGCGGTCTCGCTCTCCGCCTGTACGAAGGTGCCGCCGACCTCGGGAAAGTAAAGTGCCGCTGCTTCGGCGACTTCACTGGCGGGAGTGATCGGATATCCGTAGTAGGCGCGGCAACCGGCCAGCACTGCGCCTTTGATGATGGCGACGTTGCCTTTACAGAGCTGCCGCATGTCCGCCTCCTGGCTGGGCCTGGGCGACAACCGCTTTGGGCGGCGGGACCAGCCGGTAGACGACAATGGCCCCGGGCTCCGGGCAGCAATAGAAGCAGATGCCGCATCCCGTACAGTCGTGGCCGGTATAACGCGCCGGATGCACCCCCTGGGAACTCAATTCAGGCGCAAGTTCCAGGCATTTCGGCGGACAGGACTCCACACACAGCCCGCATCCTTTGCACTCCTCAACATCAATCGTGATATTGCCGCGCGCTGGGCCTGCCATGTTCTCCTCACCTCGGTACTGCAGTCTCTGCCGCCTGAGGGTGCTGCAACCATTTGGTCTTTTCGCAGTACTCGTAAAGCTCGCTGCGGAAATCGGGATGCGCGATCTCAATCAGCGCCTTGGCCCGCTCGCGAATCGACTTGCCATGCAAGTAGGCAACCCCATACTCCGTGACGATGTAACGGACCAGACCGCGCGAAGTGACCACGCCCGCCCCAGGATCCAGCGTGGGCACGATCCGCGAAAGCGTGCCTTGTTTCGCAGTCGAGGAAATCGCGATGATGGGTTTGCCGCCCTTCGACCGCGAGGCCCCGCGCAGGAAATCCACTTGCCCGCCAATGCCGCTGTAGAACTGATTGCCGATCGAATCGGAACAAACCTGCCCGGTCAGATCGATTTGCAGAGCAGAGTTGATCGCCACCATCATGTCGTTGCGCGCGATGAACGCGGGATCGTTGGTATACGCCGTGGGATGAAACTCGAAGATGGGATTGTTGTCCACAAATTCGAACAGGCGCTTGGTGCCCAACGCAAATCCCAGGATGATTTTGCGTGGCTTGAAGTTTTTGCGCGCCCCGGTGATCACTCCTGCTTCGATCAGCGGGATCACGCCGTCCGACACAAGTTCGGTGTGAACCCCAAGATCTTTGCGGTCCATGAGCAAGGGCAACACCGCGTCTGGGATTCCGCCGATGCCGGTTTGCAACACCGCACCGTCCTCAATCAGGCCGGCGACGTTGCGCGCGATGGCGATCTGCAGGTCGCTCACGGCCGGCTTCGCCAGTGCGCACAAGGGGCGGGACGACTCGACCACGGCATCGATATCGTTCACGTGAATGAAGCTATCGCCGTAGGTGCGCGGCATGTTGTCGTTGATCTGCGCCACCACGTAGCGTGCGCATTTCGCGGCAGTGAGAGTAGTATCGACGCCCACACCGAAGCTGCAGAATCCATGCGAATCCGGCGGGGAAACCTCGATCAGGGCAACGTCGATCGGCATCGCCCCGCTCTCAAAGAGTCCCTCGATCTCGCTCAGGTAGATCGGGGTGTAATCCGCGCGGCCATCGTTAATCGCCGCGCGCACATTGCCGCCGATGAACATCGCGTTGTGGCGGAAGTGGCCCGCCATTTCGGGCGCCACGTAGGGGGCGCAGCCCATGGTCATCATGTGCACGATTTCCACATCGCGCAGGCCCGGCCCGCGCCGCATCAACGCTTCCACCAACGTCTCCGGCTCGGCGCAGCCCGGCTGGATGTAAACCCGCATCCCCGACTTCACGCAGCGCAGTGCTTCGTCGGCGGTCTTAAGCCGCTTCTTGTAATCCATTTCCCACGACATCGACATCGTTGTCCGCTCCCCTAGCGAGCCTGCAGCGCGCCTTCTTCGCGCGTAGCGCGAGCAATCTCGTCTTCGTACCCCACAGCGGCAAAGTAAATTGCCCGGTCAAAAAACATTTCGAGCATTTGCAGAAGTTCCAATTCGCCCATGATTTCGACCGCGCGGTCCATCACGGCTTCGCTCTTAAGGAACTCCCAGAGATTTTCTTTGGTGAGAACGACGGCTTGGACAACCTCGCTGAGCGGCACTTTCTGGCGAGCACGGCGCGCCCCGATCTCGCGGTAGCGGTGCTCAATGTCCAGTTCGTTCTTGCCCAGCAGCCACTCGCCCAGGTGGCGGTAAATTTCATAGACGCGTTCTCTCAATTCATGCGCAGGAATCTCGCGAAAGTGCGTGACCTGGGGACTTCCCTGTACTTTCTCCTCCAGTCCCGCAGCGAGCGCATCGGCATGCGATTCAATCAAGCGCACCAGCCTGTAAGAGAACATCATACGCACCCCCTCGCCGGTTTCCCAACGTCACACCCCAAGTTTCACGACCGCGTCCTGATTGCTCCAGCCCTCAACCGGTATTTTGCCGGTTTCGACAGTGGGTTCCAAAGTTTGCGGGACGGTAATGGCGCGCGAAATCATGCATGCCGCCTTCGTCTTGCGCAGCAGGTTGAGTCCCGCTTCGCATTGCTCTTCGGAATGCACGGTCAATCTGGGACGAATCAGGATTTCGTTAAAGTTGCATCCCGTGTTCCGGTTGCGGCGGACACTGCCTTCGATCTCCACTTCCAGGTCGGTGTATTCGAACTTCGCGACCCGCGCAACCTCGTGGAATGTCGTGGTAAAGCAACCTGCCAGGGCACAGAGCAGCAGTTGCTCCGGAGTCCACCGGCCCTGCAGACCTCCCAACTCGGCGGCCTCGGAGAAGTGGATCGTGTTCGGAGAGGACTCGCATTTCGCCAGTCCGGTGCGGCCTGAGGTCCACCAGGCCGAGACGCGATAGGTATATTCTGCAGCCATTTTAGACTCCTGGCGCTTCCCAACGGCGCCGTCCCCACTTCAAGAGGAGAGCGTGAAGATCACCGTGATCGTGGTCTCCACCTCAACCGGTTGCCCATTCAAAAGGTAAGGCTTGTAACGCCATTGTTTGACGGCAGAGATGGCCGCCGGCACCAGCATAGGGTGGCCGCTGACCAACTGCAGGTTCTGGATTTGTCCGTTAGTGTCGATGATCGCACTCAACACAACGTCGCCCTGGATACGTGCCGATCTGGCCAGTGTCGGATAGACTGGCTCGATTCGTCGAATCAGCATCCCCTTCGTCACGCCTGCAGAGATGCGGACCCGCTGGGGCGTGGCCGGAATGAACTTCGGGACCGCAGCCAGGCTCGATGTAGAACTGATGACACTGCCAATCACGCCTCCCAGTTGTCCGCCGGGAATCCCTCCGGGTACGCCCCCCACGACGCCTCCGCCAGCGGGCATCGGCGGCGGAGCTTCCTCTTCCTTAATCATCTGAACCTTTTGAGGAATTCTCGTCGGCGTGCGCAACGCTCCGCTGGAGAGCACGTCCGTCTGGATTTCCCGGACCACTCTCTGAACCTGTTGGGCGGCTGGCGGAGGGGGAGGAGGCGGTGGTGGCGGCGCCACCAGAAACGTCAGCAACTGCGCCTTGGGTAGTTGCTCGGTGAACATCAGCGGAACGGCCAACATCACCATAATCGCCAAGCAATTCAAAATAAACGAGGTGGTCGTGGCAAAGAACTTGCTCTTCCTCTGAGGGCCAAACTCCAGAAGGCTGTCCGCAAACATCATCCGCGGCGGCTGCGCTGGGCCCAAAACGAGTTCCGAGCGTGGCAGAACCGCAGCTGTCCCCCGGCTTACGGGCTTTACTTCCTTGACTTCCGGTTCATGGATTTCGATTGTACTCACGGGAAACCTCCCCTGCCTCACCCTGCCACGACTGCTCTCCAACCTGTCGCGCCGGGGGATGTGGCCTCGCGGTCACATCTTCGCTTTCTCAGGGACATCTTCCCCCGAAGCCACAACCTGAGCAAATGGCCCTCATCACGGTTCTTCGTGATCGCAATCACGGTTTTGGCATTTATGGCTAAACCAAAGTAATAACGGCAGATGTATGGTGCGGGATCTGCGCCAGGCGGGGTTCCGAAAGTACACGGCGGGTGCGAAGAAGAAGCAAAAGTAAGAGCGGCCTCGGACTTCGGACCTCGGAAGTCAGACCGCCCAAGTGCACGGTCATTAGGAGCATTTCCCTGGTTGGCACCTGGATGACTCGCGTCGCCACCAGTTGGCTGATCTATCGACTTACCGGTTCTGCCTTGTATCCAGAATCTTGCGCGCATGAACCCTCGAAGAAACGAAGCTGGCGGCGAGGTCAGGGCGGGGCATCCTATTTCAAGATTTCCGATGCAAAGATGCTTATGCGTGTGCGGTCGCCACCAGGAGTGACTGTGGTCGCGGTTCAATAACCGGCACTTCCAGGGTTACGCGTCCGCCGTGAGGCTTCACGTTTTCTATCCTGAGATCTCCGCCACGTCTCTTGGCGATTCCGTAGCAAACGCTCAAACCTAGTCCCGTGCCCTTACCCACAGGCTTGGTCGTGTAGAAGGGATCCAGCGCGCGGTTCAGATTCGAGAAGCCAGGACCGGTGTCCTCCACCTGGATCACGGCGCGAGTGCCATCCTGGTAGGCGCGAATCTTGATCTGCTTGCTGCCGGCAAAGCCTTGCAGAGCGTCGCAGGAATTGTTGAACAGGTTCAGCAGGACCTGTTTGATTTCATCTTCATTGATCGCGAGCAACGGAAGATTGGGCGCAATATCAGTTTCCACGCATACCTTTGAGGTACGCGTGTAATATTCGCAGAGCGTCAACACTTCCTGAACGAGGGGAGAGAGCTGTGCCATGTTCGTATCCGCGGAACTCTGGCGCGAAAAGCGAAGCAGATTGTCGGTAATTCGCTTCATGCGGCGGGTTTCGCTCATAAGCCGCTTGAGTTGATCGCTGGTGCGCGCCGAAGTGATGGCATCACTCATCAGTTCGCCAAACCCCATGATCGCAGTGAGAGGATTGTTCAGCTCATGGGCAACGCCAGCGACCAGTTGACCCATCGCGGCCAGCTTCTCCGACCACACTAACTGGGTGTGTAACGATTTCATTGCAACCGCGACGGCCAGATCGGCGGCGAGCGACTCGATTCGGTCGAGTTCTTGCACGCAGATCGCGCTTTCGTCGCACGGCGCAGCCAATGTGATGCTTCCCAGGCACGCTCCCGCTGCCGAACACAGCGGTATCAACAGCTCAATACTGCTTTGTAGGCAAGCGTCGTTACTTTCTTCACCCTTACATCCGGCGACACCAAACGAAGACCGATTCGAGGGCAAAAAGAACGATGCCTTGCCGATTCGACGGGCATCGGAGCAAAGATTCTGGATATCGCCGGCGGTCCAATGCTCCGTTCGTTGTTGCAGCATCCGCAAGAACTCTTGCGACAGCCCGCTGGACCCGGCAATCCGCAGCGTTCCCTCCGGACTCTCGATATGGATCAGGGCCGCATGAAAGCTGCTGAACTCGGTGATCGCGGAGGCGATGTCTGGACAAATCGTATCCGGCGCTGCGCTGCTCAACAAACGAGCGGTGATCGCTGAAAAACGTTCCAATTGACGATTAAGCTCTGCTGCCTGGTGCTGCATCCCGACGATTGCGTGCGACTTGTCTTCGACCACCGCCAGGATCATTCCGAAGGCGACAAACAGCTTGGGAGTATCCCAAAGAGCGCTTGGAAGAATCGTGTGCGGAGCAAAGCGATCGGTAAGAAAGAGAACCGGGAACACAGCTCCCCAGCAGAGAAATCCCACGGAAATCGTCACGACTGCAGGTGACGCGTCCCAATAATTTCGGCAAATGAAGACGCCCGGCAGCGCAAAGCCGATGCCCAGCAGCACCACCGCCCCTTCGTGAAAAGAACCATTGAGAGCGGCGCGTAGAGCCCACGCACCCGCCACGGAGCACAGCAAGGTGATAACGGCCAAATACACCGGGAAACCGCGCTTCACCCAGAAGAAAAAGCACGCCGCGCCGCTGAAGCAAGCGACCAGGCACAAAGCGTATGGCCATCGCGAGTGGACGGAAAAGGCATTCAGCACTGCATAGGTAATGGAGGGCACTGCCAAAGCCATGAATACGACAGTTCGCTTCGCTCGATCCTCGGCCACTGAAGAGACGGAAACCAGAAATGCGACGGCGGAGAATTGCAGGGCCCCGGCATCAACGGCCCGGAGGAATGCAATCGCATGAAGGCCGGCAGGCTCCAGCAGTTGCGCCAGGAAGTGAGTAAAGACCAGAGTCCAGCCCACGGCCCAGAGGGTTAGGCGGGCACAACGGGTGTGGCGCTTGAGACATGCAAAGATCATGACCAATACGCCCACGATCATGCACGTCGGAAGTTTTTCGAGAAACCCCATCAGGTTACCTCTGGGGGAGAAGGATGGTTTCAAAAGTAACCTGCGCGGGTTACCGCGCGCAACGCCAGAAGGTGCCATAGACGTGGCACAAGGGTAAAGGGTAACGGAAATTTTTTGCAACTTCAGGTTGTTCGTTTTGCATCGGTGAAGGCTGGACCGAGGTCCTAAGGTGCCACGCTTCGAGATCGCGCTGGGTGGGGAGCAGCTTGCGGCTAATAGTCTATCGGCTGGTGGCGGTAGCGAATCGCCGGACCAAAAGAACACCTCTACTCCATATTCGTTTTCGGCTGAATCGATGAGCAAAATACCATCAAGTGTATGGGCGTGGAATTTCTTCCTGGAAGGTTCATCGAAGAACTGCTGATCGGTGTCCTTCGAATGAAACAATTGGCGGCTCCGTTCGTGATCATTTAGGAATGGCCCGCCCCTACTTCAGGAAATATCCCGTTGCAGACATTCCAGCGACTCCTATGAGGATCAACCCAACGACGAGCAACACCGCCAAGACAAATCGACCTATCCCCTTCGCACTAGACGGGAGAGTGTGTGACTTAAACGGCGGGATAAGCATGGTGGCAACGATTGTGGCCGTTACCATCAGACCTAATAACGTCCAGAGGTAGAAGTCCGCGTTGGCATCGGCCTCCTTTAGGCGTCGGGACTCCGCAGGAATGCCGTAAAGGGCGCCGTGCATGGCGGCCCACCAAGCATATTTCAGAAGCGCGCGGGCGGCTCCAAGGACTAACGGGACGAGGACTAGCCAGTACCAGGATCGACCTATCGATTTGGAATTGGCGGTAGTCATTCGACACTCGTAGGAGCCGGCGTGAACGGATGCCCCCTACTTTGCTTTCTGTTCAGCGATCCACTTGTCCGTCCAGGCCTCGAGCAGGTCGAGCGGCAGCGTTCCGCCGTCGAGCATCTCGTCGTGGAAGGTGCGGATGTCGAACTTCGGTCCCAATTCCTTTTGGGCGCGGTCGCGGAGTTCGCGGAACTTGAGCTGGCCGAGTTTGTAACTGAGGGCTTGCGCGGGCCACGAGATGTAGCGGTCGGTCTCGGACTGGATCGTGGGCTCATCTACAGCGCCGGTCTTGCGCATAAAATCCACCACCTGATCGCGCGACCATCCTTTGGAGTGAATTCCGGTGTCGACCACCAGACGCACGGCGCGGAAGAGTTCGGAAGAGAGGCGGCCGTAGTCGGAGACAGGGTCGTTGTAGAAACCGACTTCTTTGCCGAGCTGTTCGGCATAAAGGGCCCAGCCTTCAATGTAGGCGTTGAAGCCCAGACCATGCAGTCGGAATTTGGGCAATCCGGTCAGTTGCTGCTGCACGGAGAGCTGCATGTGATGTCCGGGAATGCCTTCGTGGTAGGCAACAGCCTCGTCATCGATGGTCGAGCGCTGCGCGAAGTTGGAGGTTGCAACCACGACGCGGCCGGGGCGCTTGCCGTCCGGGGTACCGGTGACGTAGTGCGTGGCAGCGGCCGACTGGAACGCAGGGATGGCTTCTACGGTGACTGGCGACTTCGGAAGCAGGGTGAAGAGCTGCGGAAGCTTGGGCTCCATCTGTGCGATGTAGCGGCGGAAATCGTCAAGGATCTGCTCCGCCGAGGTTGGAATGTACTTGGGATTGGTCTTGAGGGAGGCGCGGAATGAGGCGAGATCGGCGAATCCCTCTTTTTTGGCAATGGCCGTCATCTCAGTCTGGATGCGGTCGATTTCGCGGAGACCGATTTGATGAATCTCGTCCGGGGCCAGGTGGGTGGTGGTCCGGGCATAGATGTCGTTCTGATAGCGCCTCTCGCCATCCGGCAGAGATGTGATGGAGAGAGTGGTGCGGCCGGCGGGGGCGTATTCCGTGCGCACAAAGACCGCGAAAGTTTTGTAGGCGGGGATGACGTCGGTGTTGACGGCGTCGGTGATTTTCTGCGTCAACCGCTTCTGGTCCTCAGGAGAAATGCTCGCAGGATATTTCTTGGTCGGCCGGAGAAACGGGTCGGCTTCGATAATGCCCTCGCACTGAACCGGAATCTTCTCCAAGAGGAAGCGCACCGGCATCAACTTGTCCTTGATGCCGGCGCGAAGAACTTCCGTGGTCTGGCTGAGGACCCGCGGGATCTGGTGAAGACGCGCGATGTAGTCCTCGTAGTGCTTGACGGAATCGAAAGGAACGGAGAGTGGCAGATCGGCGAGGCTGGTATGGATGCCGTTCTGCTGGTTGATGGGCATCTCGTACTCTTTGAGATCGTAGTCGGTGATGCGTTGCTGCAGCACTCGAACCATCAAGTCGTGGGAAAGTTGATCCCGGTCGTCGAAGCCGGTTGTTGGAATGGCCTCAAGCCGGGCGAGGAAGTCCTCGTCGGTCTTGTGGCGCTCGGCGATGGCGGCGAGGGAGTGATCGGCGAGTTTGTCGTTATAGCGGTAGTCGCCGAAGGCGGTGGCGCGCTCGGGAAAGTTGCGCAGATCGGACTCGTACTGTTCGTCGAACAGCGCGTTCTGGGCGGCAACGCGGTCGGCCACAGGTTGCAGGTTTTGGGCGAAGAGACAACTCGATACGGCGAGTACGAGAGCAAGGCTATGGTGAAGGCGCATAGGTGTAGCAGGGTATCAGAGGGAAGAGTTGTTGAAAATATGGGGCCTCGACCAATGTCCGACTGACCGCGCGCGCCGATTCAGTCGACGCTTCCGTCGAACAACTGGAACTCCCGAATCCGTGGCGTGCCGGAAGAAGAGAGAATATTCAGGCGCACGTTTTGCGCACTCACTGGAGGAAAAATGTCGATCTTCTTGTGCCCAATCGCGGTTCCCGAGTAGACGGTCTTCCATTTCGCGCCGTCCATGACCTGGATCGCATACTTCTGCACTTTCTGTCCGTCGACGAGCCATTCCATGGTGAGCGTGCGGTCGAAATGAATGGGATGGGGAAAAAGCAGATCGATGATCGCGGAATGGGATCCCTCCGGCGGCGACCACATTGTGTCGGGATCGGAATCAACAGCTGCCCGAAATGCAGAGGCATTGGCGGCGCTAGTTGCAAGATTCTTCTCCGGCGCATAGATCGAGCGAATGGCCTCCCCGAATTCCTTGAGGCGGCGCACGTCCGCGTTGGGCAGCAAGCCCTGGTTGTCTGGAGCAAGTCCGATCATCAGTTGCGCTCCATGACCCACGGTTCGGTTGTAAGTATCCAAGAGTTCGCTGACGGATTTCAGACTTTTCTCGTCATTGGGATGCCAGAACCAATGGCTGGTTCGTAGGGGGGTGTCCGCTTCCGCGGGACGATAACGCAGATAGCCGCGCAGATCTAATACGTCCCAATTCTCTTCCGGCGCAGAGCCATCTTCATTTCCGACCCAGCGGATGTCGCCGTACTTGAGCAATGCAGCGTCCGCAAAGACCAGGGTATTCGGCTGGTACACGCGGAGATTATCGACGTAGCGATCGAAGTCATACACGTGACCCGCACTGCCTGCACCATCCAGCCAGAACTCGACCAGTTCGCCATAATTAGCGACCAACTCGTTCAGTCGGCTAAGTAATAGCCGTCATAGGCGGCACTGTCTTTGTATGACGGTTCGTGGCGATCCCAAGGCGAAAGATAGATGCCGAACTTCAGGCCATATTTGCGCGCCGCGGCTGCAACATCATGGACCAAATCTCCTTGGCCTGCTTTCCAGGGACTGGACTTGATGCTGTACTGGGTCTTGGCGGTCGGCCACAGGCAAAAACCGTCATGGTGTTTGGCGACGAATACAACGTACTTGATTCCGGCGGCCTTGGCGGCCTGCATCCACTGCTCTGGGTCTACACTCGTCGGATTGAAGACCGACGGATCCGCTGTGCCATCTCCCCACTCGCGGTCCATAAATGTGTTCGGACCGAAATGAATGATCGCGCCGATTTCCAGATCCTGCCAGGCGACCTGTTGCGGACTGGGCTTTACGTCGGTGAAGTTTTGAGCCAACGAAAACGTTGCCCACAGCGCAACAATGGCGCGGGCGGCAGCGGTTCTGTGAAATATCATCTTCATAAGACCATTGATGATATGGGAAAGAGAACCTTCGTCCAGGTCTTATTGCAATACGGCCTAGCGCACGCGTTCGTCCTGCGACACGTCGCCCAGCAGACTCACCAACTTCGCAACCTTCTGTTCAAATAGTCCGGATTGCAGGCCGAAACAAGCTTCGTTGCTTGCCTGATACAAGTCACCGCCATTCCCGGCGGTGTTGGGATTCGATGCTCCTGCCGAACTATGGACCTCTCGAGCCGAGGTTGTCCGAACAATTTGCAGAACATTATCGGAGTTGATCCCGCCGCAGGGCATGACCGAAATCCGCTCCCTCGCCGCCTGGACCAGCCGTGCCAGAGTCTGAAGCCCGTCCGTGGCGCGTGGTTGGCCCGCGGAAGTAAGGATGCGGGAGGCACCGGTCTGGATAACTTCCTCCAGTGATGTCTCCAGACTATGTGAGGCATCGAATGCCCGATGGAAAGTCACGGACAGAGGGTACGCCAATTCCACCAAAGCTTTGGTGCGCTCGATGTCGATACGGGCGTTTTCGTGCAGAATTCCCAGCACCACGCCATCCATGCCGAACTGTTTGGCCGCACGGATATCGTTACGCATGATTTCAAGTTCGTGATCGGAGTAATAGAAATTGCCGGCGCGAGGACGAATCAGAACATGGATAGGAATGCGCACCTGGCGACGAGCGGTCTGCATCAGTGCCGCGCTCGGGGTGATTCCTCCGGACGACAAGTCAGTGCAGAGTTCAATTCGGTGAGCGCCACCGCGTTCCGCCGCGACTGCGTGCTCCACCGATTCCACGCAGATTTCCAGGACTAGACGATTGGGCATGGGTTGGAAATGCGAGAGCGAGAAACACCGGCGCTCGTTGGCCCAAGCGCCCCATCGATCATCCGAAGGTGAAGTGCACGCGGGCCGTCGCACATTATATGCGCGGCAGCCCGGCGAGTTGCTAGAGCTCGTCGGCCAAAGTCTCAGGAACGATCCTTCGCGACAATCCTAGCCAATGGATCCTCTGCCGCGGCCGAACGGAAGTTCGTAGACGCCAACGATATTCAAGGTGTGACGGAATACCAAGGTAAGGGTAGCCGACCAACCGCCCGCGACTATTTCGCTGTGCCGGCCACTCCGGCTCTCCACCATCAGGATTTCGCCGTAACTCTACTTGGCCCCTTGCCCCGAGACATGTAAGATGCACGCTGGTCTGCCGGAGGCTCCTAGGAATGGTCATCAGAAAACTGACGCTCTGTTTTGCTGCGATTGCAATGCTGGGCAGTATCGTTTCGGCGTGTGCGCAACAACCGGACTCCGAGGAGGAAGGCCAGTTTCGATTCCGCTTTGTGGGCCCTAAGGTTGGGAATCGCATCGCGGCGGTGGCTGGCGTGCCAGGAGATGCGAGTACCTACTATGCAGGAGCGGCATCTGGAGGAATCTGGAAATCGACGGACGGCGGGAATCACTGGGTGCCGATTTTTGACAAGCAACCCGTCGCTGCGATCGGCTCTCTGGCAGTAACTCCTGCCGATCCCAGCACCGTCTGGGCGGGGACTGGCGAGGCGTGGGTGATTCGCGACAGCGACGTGATCGGCAATGGAATTTACAAATCGACCGATGCCGGCAAAACGTGGACCAACATGGGGCTGCCGGAAAGCGGCCGCATCGGCCGCATCGTCATTCACCCATCGAATCCCGACATCGTTTTTGCATGCGTGCTGGGGCGCACGACTGGACCTCAACCAGAGCGGGGCGTCTTCCGCACGACCGACGGGGGGCAGCACTGGGAGCGTGTGCTCTTTGCCGGAGAATATGTGGGCTGCTCCGGCCTGTCTATGGATCCCCACGATCCGCACACGTTATTTGCGGGCATGTGGCAAGTGGAGATGCATACCTGGGGCGAATTCAGCGGCGGCCCTGGCAGCGGAATCTACGTTTCCCACGACGGCGGAACGAAGTGGGCTCGCCTCGAGGAACACGGTCTGCCTCATGGTCCGCTCGGGAAGATCGACGCCGCAGTTGCCCCGACAAATTCGAATCGCGTCTTCGCCCTGATTCAGACCAAGGATCAGGGTTCAGTCTGGAGATCCGATGACGCGGGAGAACACTGGAAGGCGATCAATTACCAGCGAGCCCTAATTGGACGCGCGGGCTACTACATCCGGCTGGCCATTTCGCCGGGCAGCGACAATGAAGTTTTCGTGGCCAACAGTTCGTTTCACCGGTCGCTGGATGGGGGCGAGAACTTCAAGGAAGTCCCTTGGGGCGGAGACACCCATGACATCTGGATCGACCCGACCAATCCCGATCGCTTTGTGATCACCGATGACGGCGGCCTGAGCATCACGACCGTACACGGTCGCGGCTTTCACCGGGCTACCTTGCCCATCGGCCAGATGTACCACGTTGACGTCGACAACCAGATTCCGTACTACTTCTACAGCAACATGCAAGACGACGGAAACATGCGCGGCCCAAGTCTGCCCGTGGATTCCAGGGAAACCGGCTGGGATCACGAGATGGGCGGTTGCGAATCCGGCTTCACCGTTCCGGACTTAGCCGATCCAAACGTCGTGTGGGCCACTTGTTATGGGAACAAAGTCACCCGCTGGGACGCCCGGACCAAGCACGCGCGCTCCGTCAGTCCGTGGATGCATACTCTGGATTCACCACCAAACGATATCAAGTATCGCTGCCATTGGACGGCGCCGCTGGCCATCGATCCCTTCGATCACAACACCGTCTACTACGGCTGCCAGGTGATCTTTAAGACTACGAATGGCGGCCAGAGTTGGTCGGTCATCAGCCCGGATCTTTCCATCCAGGACCCGGCCCGCATCGTGCCTTCGGGAGGAATCGTCGGAGACAACCTCGGGCAATTCTATGGAGAAGTTGTCTTCGCGATCGCACCTTCCAAAATTCAGAAGGGACTCATCTGGGCAGGAACCAACGATGGTCAGGTCTGGCACACAAATGACGGCGCGAACTGGATCAACGTCACCAAGAATATCCCGGGGCTACCTCCGTGGGGCACGATCACCAGCATTGCGCCTTCGAATTTCAATCCCGCGATCGCGTACATCAGCGTTGATTTTCATCTCGTGGATAATCGCGATCCGTTCATCTACAAGACTACGGATTTTGGCAAAACCTGGAAGCAAATCAGCGGCAACCTGCCAAAACACGCTTTGTCCTACGTGCGCACGATCGCCGAAGATCCCAATTGTGAGGGTCTGCTGTTTGCCGGTACCGGAAATGGTCTTTACTACTCTCTCGATGACGGAGGCCACTGGACCGCGCTGGAGACAGGATTACCACACGCACCGGTGACGTGGGCCGTAGTGCAGAAAGACTTTCATGATCTGGTGATTTCCACCTACGGACGAGGGCTTTATATTTTCGACGACATAACGCCCCTGGAACAGCTGGCAAAGAATCACTCGGATGCCGCGGTCATCCTGTTCGAACCCCGCCGGACTTACCGCTTTACCCGTGGCGGCCAGGCCATGCTCAACTTTTCGCTCAAGACCGCACCGAAAGATCCGATCCACGTAGAGATCCTGGACTCGGAAGGGAAGGTGATCCGAACGCTTGAAGCGAAGGGTCGCGCAGGCATGAATCGTGTGCCATGGGACCTGCGTTATGAATCCCCCCGATTGATTGCGCTGCGAACCATAGCCCCGGACAATCCGCACATCTGGGAGGAACCGCGCTTCCGCGATTCCGATTCGCGCCCTATCACTCATTGGGGAACCAAACCGGCCGAGGCTGGTCCCATCGTTACTCCTGGGAAGTACACCGTACGTCTGAAGGTCGAAGACCATTCCTACACACAACCTCTAACCATCCTGCGCGATCCTCGCGCGCCTGGGTCAGATGCAGACATTGAGCTCTCGGTGAAGACTCTGCGCCGCATCAGCGCCGACATTGACCGCGCTTCCGATACCGTCAATCAAATCGAGTGGCTCCGCAAACAGCTCGAGGTAATCGAGACGATGCTTCGTCCGCCTAAGAAGAAGGAAAAGGAGAAGCCCGTGGCCGACGAGGAGAACGACTACGAAGGGAAGGAACCCGCCCCCGCCCCGCCACCGGTGTTGGACGAAGCTCAAGCGAAACGCAAAGCCGAACTCTTGAAAGCCGCGGAAGACCTGGACAAGAAGCTGTCCGCCGTAGAGTACAAGCTGGCGTCGCCCGCCCTCCTCGACAGCGATGACAAGTACTTCGTCGAGCCGTACAAGGTTTATCTCAATCTGATCTGGCTTAACGCGGAGGTCGGAACCGGAGGCGGTGACGTTGCGGGAGGTGCTGACTTCGCCCCGACCGATACCCAACTGGAGTTGCTTCAGACGTTTGAAACAGAAATGGCAGCAGTGGACGCGGACTACCAGAAGGTTATGAAAGATGATCTTCCCGCGTTGAATCATTCTCTCGCGGATAGCAGCATTGCTGCCCTGGTTGCTCCGCTCAACGCCGAGCCGACAAAGTAGGAATGATCGAACCGCGAGGGACCAACGCCGACTCGATCGAGCCAACAAGGGACTGAAGGGTAATAAGTGCGGCATCCGCGAGCATCAAAGTTGCCGTGAGGACGAAGATTCTCCGCGTCCACACATTTCCATCCCAGGGCTTCTGCGAAGAGTCTGCCCACGGCGGACCTCGCGTGATTCTGGGGTTCCCGTGACGATGAAGACCATGCTGCTCACCTCCCTTTCGGAGGCGATCCAGCCGAACGAACCCAATCATTCGGCGAGCAAGGATCCCACAACTGCCACGGCAACGGCGATGACTGCCATCCAAACGATAATCGGCGCTATCCAGTGGCTGATCACTTTACGACCTATAGGGGCTTACCCCCAGCTTCTTCACTTGATCTGTAAACTCCCGCACGACTTGCGCAAATTTCGGCCCTTCGGCCGCCGAAACCCACTCCAAGCGAAAGCGCTCCTCCTCGATACCGAAATCCGCTAGCATCAGGCGGATGGCGTCCGCGCGTTTTTCAGCTTTGAGATTACCCTCCTGATAGTGACAATCTCCATGATGACAGCCGCAGATGAGAACGCCGTCCGCGCCCTTGGTGAACGCATCAATCACCAGGTTGGGATGCACCATTCCCGAGCACATGACCCGGACGATGCGGATGCTGGGCGGGTATTGGGTCCGGGAGACGCCCGCCAGGTCGGCGCCGGCGTAGGAGCACCAGTTGCAACACAGGGCGATGATCAAGGGCTCAAAGTTTTCGTTCATCACTCTACTCCCAACGCAGCATGGATCTGGGCCTCGATCTGATCGAGAGTAAATCCACGGATGAATACGCCCTTCTTGGGACACGTAGCCTGGCAGCAGCCACAGCCCTTGCAAGTGGAATCGTTGGTTTCGACGACTTTCTTGATCGACCCTTGCCACTTGTACTCGAGCAGGGTGATCGCTTTGTAGGGGCAGGTGTCCACGCAGTAGGCGCAACCGTCACAGCTCTCGTCCACCACATGCGAGATATTCGCTCCGAGTTCAAGGCTGTCCTGGACGAGGACGGAAGCGGCTCGCGCGGACGCTGCTTGCGCCTGCAGGATGGATTCTTCGATGCTTTTCGGAGAATGGGCGAGCCCACACAAAAAGACGCCGTCCGTCATGAAGTCTACCGGTCGCAGTTTCATATGCGCTTCGAGGAAGAATCCTTCGCTGTTGAGCGGAACCTTGAGGAACTGCGCAATCTTCCGGTTGTCTTCATGGGGATGAATGCCCGCGGACAGGACCACCAGGCTGGCGGAGATCATGAGCGGCATCCCCAGAGTCTGATCGTAAACGGTGACCTGTAATGCTTCGCAATTTCGCGACACCTCAGGCTTGCGGTCCTCGTCGTAGCGCACAAACATGACGCCCTGCTGCCGTGCTTTCGTGTAGTAGCTCTCTTTGAAACCGTAGGTGCGGATGTCGCGGTAGAGGATGTACACGTTGGTCTCGGGGGAAAGCGTCTTGATCTTCAGGGCATTCTTGATGGCGTCGGCACAGCACACGCGCGAACAGTAGGGGTGGTCGGCGTCGCGTGAACCCACGCACTGGATCATGACGACAGTCTTTGCGGGCTGATTGCCGTCCTTCAGAAAGCCATCCCCGTAAGTGAGGTGTGCTTCGAGGTCACGCTGCGTGATGACACGGTCGTCCTGCCCATACAGGTATTCTTTGGGTTGGTACTGCTTCGCACCGGTGGCTACGATTACGACTCCGTGCGTGACTTCGGTGTTTTTTCCCTGGGCTGTGATTGTTGTCTTGAAATTGCCGATGGTGCCTTCGATCTTTTCGATGGCCGCGCCGGTAAAAAGATGGATTCGGCTGCTCTGCCTGATCTCGTCGCGCAGGCGCACTAATTCGTCCTGTGGCCTATCTCTGTTGAGTAAGTAATGAATGTGGCGAAGATTTCCGCCCAGCTCGTTGTCCCTTTCCACCAGATAGACATCAAAGTCCTGCCGTGCCAGCGTCAGGGCAGCGGTCATGCCCGACAGTCCTCCGCCGATGACCAGTGCGGACTTTTCTATCCTGATGGTTTGCCGCTGGAGCGGCTCCAGCAGCCGGGCCTTAGCCAGCGCCATCCGCACCAGGTCTTTGGATTTCTGCGTGGCCTTCTCCGGTTCGTGCATGTGCACCCAGGAACACTGGTCCCGAATGTTGGCCATCTCAAACAGGTAGGGATTGAGGCCGGCCTCTGCGAGCGTGTTGCGGAACAGCGGCTCGTGCGTTCGCGGCGTGCAGGAGGCTACGACCACGCGATTCAGATCGTGTTCGGCGATCTTCTCCTTGATCCGATCCTGGGTATCGTTGGAGCAGGTATAAAGATTGTTCTCTGCGTACACGACGCTGGGCAGGGTCTTGGCATATTCCACGACGTCCGGCACATTGACCACGCCGGCGATGTTGGTTCCGCAGTGGCAGACAAAAACTCCGATGCGCGGCTCTTCTCCTTTCACCTCTCTTTCGGGCGGGTAGACCTTGGGAGTGATTAACGTGCCGCGGGCCTCCCGCAAAAGCGAGAGCACCTGGGAGGCGGCCGCCGAGGCCTGCATGACAGTCTCCGGAATATCCTTGGGCTCGGCAAACGGTCCGGCCACAAAGATTCCTTCCCGCGAGGATTCCGCAGGCCGGAATGTGGAGGTCCCGCAGAAGTTGAACTGGTTCAGCGCCACGCCGAATCGTTCGGCTAGCACTTTGACGTCTTTGGGTGGCTGCATGCCCACCGATAGGACGACCAAGTCGTATTCCTGGGAAAGCTTTTTGTCGCTCTCGCCGAGATAGTTGACGATCAGGTTCCGCGTTCCAGCGACTTCCTCGATCTTTGGCACGCGAGAACGGATATAGCGCACACCGAGATCTTGCGCTCTGTGGTAATACTGCTCGAAGCCCTTGCTGAAGGCTCGCAGGTCCATGAAGAAGACGTCGCATTGCAGATCTTCGCCGAGATGCTCTTTGGCGATGATGGCTTCTTTGGTGGCATACATGCAGCAGACGGACGAGCAGTAGTCGCGGTTGAAATCTCGCGAACCAACGCACTGCAGGAAGGCAATCCGCTTCGGCTGCTGACGGTCGAAAGGCCGGCACACATGGCCCGAGTAGGGTCCGGAGGCGGAGAGAATCCGCTCGAATTCCAGAGCCGTGAGCACATTCGGGAAGCGGCCATAACCAAGATCCTTCTTCAACCGGGCGTCGAAGATTTCGTATCCGGGTGCGAGGACGATGGCGCCTACCTTTAACTGCTGAGTCTCCTCTTTCTGTGTATAGTCGATCGCATTGGCCTGGCACGCCGTTGCGCAGAGACGACAATCGCAGCAGATGCCGCACGCGAGGCAGCGCTTAGCCTCGGCGATCGCTTGCTCCGGCGTATAGCCGGTATGAACCTCGTCGAAGGTCCTCCTGCGGATCGCGGGGGCGAGGGAGGGCACCGGTATTTGGCGCTGCATCAGCACGCCAGCCGTATCCACAACGTACTGGGTTTCATACGGCCCTTCCAGTTCGCGCCCCACACGGAGATCCTGGCCATTAAGCCAGCGATCGATGGAGTTGGCGGCCTTCTTTCCCGCAGCCATTGCCGCGATCACCACGTCGGGACCGGTCACGCAATCCCCGCCGGCGAACACGCCGGGCAGATCTGTCTCGAGCGTCAGCGGATCGGCACGAAGGATTCCCGATTTTGTGGTGGCCAGGCCCAGCCGCTCACCCAGGGCATTCACATCGGGGAATTGGCCGATGCTCACCACGACAGCGTCGCAGGGAATGACGAACTCCGAACCTGGAATGGGCACTGGAGTTGGCCTGCCGCTGGCATCGGGCCGACCAAGCTTCATCTTCAGACACTCAAGGCCAACCACGCGCCCGTCCGGGCCCGACCGGAATGATTTGGGCGCCGCCAGGAACAGCAACCTGGCGCCCTCGTGCTCTGCGCCTTCGATCTCACGCTGGGCGGCAGGCATTTCTGCTCGCGTTCGCCGGTAGACGACCGTCACCTCGTCAGATCCGCAGCGAAGAGCAGTACGTGCAGCATCGAGAGCGGAATTGCCTCCTCCCACCACCAGTACGCGACGCCCCGGCGATGCCGGAACTGAGAGATTCACACGCTGCAGGAACTCCACGCCACCGGTGACGCCCGGCAGATGTTCCCCCGGAACTCCCAGCTTCCGTTCCACGTGAGCTCCGATGGCGACAAAAACCGCCGCGTAGCTCTTGCGCAATTCTTCGAACGTGATGCTCAGGCCCACCGGCGTGTCCAGCAGGATCTCGATCCCGATCGAGCGCAGACGGTCTAACTCGGCGTTCAGCAAGGGCCGGGGTAAGCGAAAGGAAGGAATGCCGACTGCCAGCATCCCGCCCGCGACCGGGAGCGCCTCGAAGATCGTTGTGCCGTAGCCTTTCTGCCGGAGGTGGTAGGCACAGAGAAGACCGGCTGGGCCCGAGCCCACGATGGCAACTTTCTCCGGACGATCAGGCACAGTGGGTTGCGGCAGCTTGTAATCGGGGCAGCGGTCGGTAACGAAACGCTTCAACGCCGGCACATTCAGCGGATCGTCCACGCCGGTGCGGGTGCAGGCGGTGGTGCAGGGGTGCGTGCAGATGCGGCCGCAGATCGACGGAATCGGGTTGTCTCGCAGAATGACCTGGAGCGCATCGTCGAAACGTCCTTGCGCGATCAGAGTCACATAGCCCTGTGCGCTCTGATGGATGGGGCATCCGGCCTGGCAGGGAGAGGTTCCGCGGCGCGTAATAGCGAAGATGTTGGGGACGGCTTGCGGGAACGGCCGGTAGATCGCCTTTCGCTCTCCCAACCCCTGATCGAACTCAGACGGCAGCGTCACTGGACACTCCGTCACGCAGGCGCCGCAACCCGTGCATTTGGTCGCATCAATAAAGCGCGGCTGCTGCTTGATACTGACCGTGAAATTCCCCGGCTGCCCCTCGACGCGTTCCACCTCACTCAAGGTAAGGATGTCGATGTCCTTGTGCCTGCCGATCTCGACCAGGCGCGGCGCCATGGTGCACATCGCGCAGTCGTTGGTGGGAAAAGTTTTGTCGAGCTGCGCCATGACCCCGCCAATGGCAGGGCCGCGCTCGGCCAGATACACCTTGATGCCGCCGTTCGCGAGATCGAGGGCCGCCTGCATGCCGCCGATACCGCCTCCCACAACCAGCGCAGCACCCACCGGTACGGTTTGGGATTTCTCAGAGGGCATGGGAAAACACCTCCGCCGCGGGCGCCTGCGCCGCTTTCTCCCTGATCGCCAGGAAATACAGGGCGAGCGGTCGATAAACCATGTGCGACCACTTTCCAAACGACATCTCGACGAGGAGCATCGGCGTCGCGATAATGACGTGCAGGGCGTAGGTGAAGTGGCAAGTCAGTGCAAACCCCGCATAGCGGAAGATGTGCGCCGCGAGGCCGCTGAGCACGGTCAACACGAGCAAGATGGGAAAGATGAGATCCTGAAAGGAAGACTCTTTATAGATCTCCTTCTGTGCCCGCAACCGGCCTACTAAGATGTCGCCGAGGCCGTAGAGAATGAGGCCCGTCGCGAGGTATCCGAGCCAGCGCTGAGGATGGTACAAGGGGAGGATGTTGTCGGTCTGAAACCACCGCAGAGCGAAAACCTTGATGGTCAGCATCATGACTACGCCTGTGGCGAGCATCCAATGCCCCAGCCACCGGCCTTTTTCCGGACACTTCCTCATTAACGAATGGGTCACCGACTGGTAGACGTAGATCCAAGCCTCGCGAGCGTAGAGAGAAAGCGGGGCGCGCGCCGGCCTTTCGCCGCTCATGGTAAGCCGCCAGATGCGGAAGACACGCGAGAACAACAGCAACAGCGGAAGCAGCATCACCGTCAACGTATAGTAGGTGATGAGCGGGAACATGTGATCCAACCCAAACGCCGTGGTGGTGAAGTCCCGGGCTGCCATCCCCACGTACCACAAGTGGTATCCAACGATCAGAAACAGGACGATAAACGCCACAGAGAATAACGAGGCGAGGTACCACGCCTTGGACTGGAGCAGCTTGGACGCGATGCCCGTCCAGTCGTACTGCACGCAAAGAAAGCGCCGCAGGGTCTGCATCGAGATCCTGGGCTCCGATTGCCGCGGGCAGACAACAGAACAGTCGCCGCAATCATGGCAGACCCACGGGTCCAGGTTTTCGATGAGGGGTTGCCTCAGTCCCAGCAGGGCGAAGCGAATGCTCCTGCGTGGAAAGGTTACACTATCCCCAACCAGATCACACGAAATGGTGCAACTTCCGCACTGATAGCAGCCCGTGGGATCGAACTTGCCATACCGGCGAATGTCGGCTAGCAGCGTGGGATCGCTTTGAACCGGCAATGTGCCTACTGCCATGTGCCACCTCTGCCGAAAGTCCCGCTACTGCGCAGCGACGACGACTTCTTCTTTGGCGGTCCTTCTCGTGTACACCAGGAACTTCCCGCTTTCCTCCACGATCTGAATCTGAAAGTCTTCGTCCTGATAGGATTTTCCTGCGCGGGACGCTTCTTCTTTGTTGTCGTAGAGCTGCCCATCCCACATGAATTTCTTACCATCGCTGATCATTGCGAGAATCGGGCTCATACCATGCCTCCAGCCTGTTCACACGGTGCTGCGAAAACATTTCTCAGTCGCGGCGCAACAGCGCGAGGGAAGTAGTCGCGGACGAGCCATTCCGCCGCCTGCGGCACCGCGTCGTTGACCGTGTTCGACAAACCCTGGGAGATTTCTTCCGGCAGAGGCTCGGTTTGGCAGGCCAGCACCCGCACTTCAACCCCGCAGGTTTCTTGCAACTCGCGCAGCAAATTGGACGTGGGCAGCTGGTGCAGCGAGAAGTCGTCGAGTTTGACCGGAGGGATCTCAGCGGGGTCCATCTCGAATATCTCTCCGGGACTCCGTCCGCCATCGATCGCATCCACGATGAGCAAGCGCTGTGGACGCACAGAACTCAGGCAGAGAGTAAACAACAGCTTGCGGACGCCCGTGCCCACGTCCAGCAAGCAAACAGTCTCGGGTACGCGATAGTGCGCCTCGATGTAGTCAACGACCGCGCACCCGAAACCGTCATCTCCAAACAGAATATTCCCACACCCGAGCACCAAGGTCGGCTTCCGACAGAAGTCGGGAAGATCGGATTGGTCGATCTCGGACTGGCCGATCTCCCACATGCTTCCTCCTTGTTCGCCGCCGTTCAGTTGGCGAGCGAACCGAGCAACTTGCCCTCCGCGTCGAAAATGTCCAGCTTGACGGACAGTTTCCCGTCCAGCCGGTGGGTCGCGCAGGACAAGCACGGATCGTAGGCGCGGATTGACATCTCCACTTTGTTCAGCACTCCCTGGTCATACTTGCCGTCGCGGATCAAACTTTTGGCGGCCTGTGTGACCGACATATTGATAGGAGCGTTGTTGTGCGTGGTGCCAACAATCAGGTTGACGTTCGTGATCAGGCCGTCGGCATCGGTGGTGTAGTCGTGGATGAGCGTGCCACGCGGCGCTTCGGTGACGCCAACGCCTCGCGCTGCCCGCGGCGTACACTTCACCCGGGTTTCAGTGCTGGTAATCTCGGGATCGTCCAGCAAGCGGATGGCGTTTTCGGCGTTGTAGAGCAGTTCGATCAGCCGCGCCCAGTGATAGAGCAGCGTTAGCTGTGCGGGCCGCCCGAACTTCGCGCGAAACTCCTCCAGTTCGGCCTGCGCCAAGGGCGTATCGATGAAATCGCAGACGTTGATGCGCGCCAGCGTATTCGCACGATAGATGCCCTTGGGGTTATCGACATCCATGGAGAAACCTTCGCCCCACTGTTTCGCATACGGGAACTTCAAGTAGCTCCACGATTCAACGTGCTCGGAGATGTACTCCGTATAGCGATCGTTCGGAAAGTCCTGGCAGGAGCCACTCGGCGTCATCAGGCGAAGCTTTCCGTCGTAGAGGTTGAGCGCACCATTCTCTTTGACAGTGCCGATGAAGCCGGTGTTGATGACTCCCAGCGACTTCACTACATCGAGATACTTAGGGAAGATGTTCTCTTTGGCAAAGGCTATGGAGAACTTGGCGAGTTCGAGTGTGTCATCGGCTTGCTTGCGCAACTGGTCGCGCTCGGCGGCGGCCAGTGGCTTGCTGAATCCGCCGGGAACAGCGGCCTGGGGATGGATGGACTTGCCCGCCAAGGTTTCCAGCATCTTGGCGCACAGGTGGCGCACCTTCACCACTTTCCTGGCAATGTCCGGCGCGGCCTGCAGCACGCCGATGACATTGCGGACGGAATAATCAGCATCTGGACCGAGCAGGAAATCGGGTCCCGCCAGGATGTAGAAGTGCAGGATGTGCTCTTCCATGAAGGCGATGCTGTTGCACAGTTCGCGCAGCTTCTTGCCGGCGGGAGGGGGTTCGACTCCAAAGACCGCGTCGCAAGCCTTGGCCGAGGCCAGGTGATGCGACCACGGGCACACCCCGCAAATGCGCGGTGTGATGCGCGGGAGGTCTTCTACCGGGCGTCCCAGGCAGAACTTTTCGAAGCCGCGCAGTTCAATCACGTTCACCCGGGCGGTGTCCACGTTGCCGGCATCGTTGAGCTGAATGGTCACCTTCGCGTGGCCCTCGATGCGGGTGACAGGTTGAATGACGAGTGTCGTTGCCATGGATCACCTCCGAGGCGTCGGCCGCAGACGGCCAGCGCCAGCAAAACGGTTGAAAGTTGCGGCTCGATCCGGAATCTGCTTGGGATCAAGTCCGATGGAAGAGAGCGCGCCCATCATGTCCACCATGGGATTGGCTTTCTCCGACAGGGGGCCAAAGCAACCCTCGCATGGCATATAAGCGCGGACGCAGCGCGGTGTGCCCTCGCTGCCACCGCAGCCAGCGCGCGTCGCTGGCCCCAGGCACAGGATGCCCTGCTCCATCAGGCAGCGCATCTCGCTCAAGGGTGCTCCCGGCGTGAATTCCGGCGCATCCAGGCGGCGCTTCAGCGTGGTCACTGCCTTTTTTTCACGCTTCGTGGGACACTCGTCACAAACACTCTTCGATGCCAGCGTGGGCAGCGGCTTGCCTTCAAGAAGAGCAGTCAGCGCTCCCGCCACCATCTCTGGCGTGGTTGGACATCCAGGCAGATATGCATCCACGTTCACAACTTCGTGGACGGCGTAGACCCGGTCGGTCAGAGCGGGAACCTGCTCGTGGGGCAAGCCGTTTTTCTCTGTGGTCACGCTGTCACGGTAGACTTTCTCCAACAACTCTTCCCTGCTGAACTGATTCGCCAGTGCCGGCACACCGCCAAAGCAGGCGCAGGAACCTAGAGAGATCAGGATTTTGCATTTCTTGCGCATCTCCTGCGCCAGTTTCTTATGCTCTTCGTTGCGGATACCGCCAGATATCAGCCCGACATCCGCCGCGGGGATTTCCATCTCTGCACCTTCGCCAGTCTGACCGTACAGCTTGTGGTCCATCAGGACTGGCATGTGCACGATTTGCACCTGTTTGAGTACATCGATCAGGGGTTCACCGATGTCGAGGATCGTCACCTCGCACCCTCCGCATATGGCGAACCATTCTTCAGCAAGTCGAGCTGCCATGCTGCACCTCCACCGGACTTGAATTAGTGCTGCTTCGTTCTCTCGTCTCCGACGTTCATCTGTTACTGCGTTCGATACGGGCTTGGGCGAACTTTCCTTACTTGACTTGTTCGACCATCTCTGTGAACAATTGGGCAGACTGCGGGCGGAAAGAAAACCGAGGCCCATTCCGCTGGAAACCCTCGGGCTCCCATCCAAACTCTTCCAATATCAGGTTGATAGCGTTGCCGCCCAAGCGGGACCCGCAAGATGGGCTTGATGCAATGGCAGTCAACGCGATCACGCTCGGACGTGTGGGGGCGTTCCAGACGGCGGTGAGGGAGACTTCCACAAGCCACCTCTCGGTATTTCGACATGCCTTCGAAGCGCGCCGCCCGCATTCTCGTGCCGGGCAGCACTTGCGAACGTTAGCAGTTATGGTCCAGCCACCGTACCGTCGTCAGTGATTCAAGTCACACGTCGGTGTGAGCGCAACGCGCGGCTCAAAGGTGCGCCGGTGCCCGCCATCGCAGGCGGGAGCCCCGGCTGGCGCCAAGAAAAGTGACGGGCGAATCAGCGAGAAGGGATCCTGGAATTGTAGGAATTGAGTGAACCATCTTGGGTCTCGGCTTGCAGTGAATTCAATCGAGGAAACACCATCCAGGAATGCCCCGTGATTGCGATCACAAGGGCGATCCGCAAGAGCTCCGTCTTTATAGCCAAGCTTGGCTATGCGACAAAATCACCCTTAACTGTGATCAGCGGTACAGCCCGCCACTGTCCACCAGCGAGAACATATGAAGTTAAACAATCTCCGTTGGAGGGATCGCCATGAAGAGAGTCTTGATTCTTGGCGCCGCGGGCAGGGATTTCCATAACTTTAATGTCTTCTTTCGTGATAATTCTGCCTACCACGTAGTCGCCTTCACAGCCACACAGATTCCTGATATTGCCGGGCGCCGCTATCCGCCGGAGCTTGCAGGCAGCTTGTATCCAGAAGGCATTCCTATCCGCGAGGAGAAAGATCTGGAGAGTCTGGTGGCCGAATACGAGATTGATGCCGTGGTGTTTTCCTACAGCGACATTTCTCACCAGAATTTGATGCATCTCGCATCCCGTGTGGTAGCGGCAGATGCCGACTTCTGGCTTCTGGGAACCGGGCGCACGCAGCTCAAGTCGTCGGTCCCCGTAATTTCTGTGTGCGCGGTGCGAACTGGATGCGGCAAAAGTCCGGTCTCGCGCCTGGTCGCCTCAGAGTTGCGCCGGCAGGGTCGAAGGCCAGTGGTCATTCGACACCCCATGCCTTACGGAGACCTTGCGGTGCAAGCTGTGCAACGTTTCGCCGCCATGGAAGACCTCGACCTTCAACAATGCACGATCGAGGAACGCGAAGAATATGAACCGCACATTCGCCAAGGGACCGTGGTGTATGCGGGAGTGGACTACAAAAAGATTCTCGAGCGGGCCGAGAAAGAAGCGGACGTCATTTTGTGGGACGGAGGCAACAACGACACTCCTTTCTATGCCTCCGATCTGGAAATCGTAGTCGTAGACCCGCACCGTGCGGGGCATGAACTGTCCTACTTTCCGGGTGAAGTCAACCTGCTGCGCGCAGACGCGATCGTGATCAATAAGGTGGACACCGCCGATCAGCGCGACCTTGAGACGGTTCGCCATAACATAAAAGTCCACAACCCGAAGGCGGCGGTTTTTGAGATGGCGTGCCGAGTTTCTGTTTCCGAGCCCCCTCTCGTGAAGGGTCGGCGCGTACTAGTGGTGGAAGACGGTCCCACGCTCACTCACGGGGAGATGCCTTATGGCGCCGGCGTGGTCGCGGCGCGGCAGTGTGGGGCGGCAGAACTAGTGGACCCGCGGCCCTATGCCGTGGGATCGATCCGCGGCACCTATGAACGGTATCGGCACCTGACGAACCTCTTGCCCGCCATGGGTTACAGCGCCATGCAACGACACGAACTGGAGGAAACCATCCGCCGTACTCCGTGCGATCTTGTACTGATCGCCACTCCAATCGACCTTAAGCGAGTGATCAAACTCGACAAGGCGAATCTCCGCGTGACCTACGAAGTAGAGGAACTCACCAAGCCCGGCCTGGCCGAACTGCTTGCCAAGTTCACGCACGAGCACGAGCCAGCACTGGCAGGAGTCGGAAAATGAATGGCAAAGATTTTCTCTCGATTCGAGATTTCTCACCCTCGGAGATCCAGTACCTGCTCATTCTTGGCCGCCAAGTTAAGGCGGACCCCACCGCCTATAGCACGGCACTCCGACGCCAGACTTTGGTCATGATCTTCGAGAAACCTTCCTTACGCACACGAGTAACTTTCGATGTAGGCATCCAGCAACTGGGCGGCTTTTCGCTTTACCTTTCTCCCGCTGAAATCAGTCTGGGCAAACGGGAGTCGGTGTACGACGTGGCCAAGAACCTGGAACGCATGGTGCGGGGCATCATGATCCGCACCTTTGACCACGAAGTGGTTGTGCAGATGGCCCGGTACGCCAACATTCCGGTCATCAACGGACTCACCGGCTACAGTCATCCCTGCCAGGCGATGGCGGACTATTTCACGATCTGGGAGGCTAAAGGCAATCTCGAAGGTCTGAAGATTGCATTTGTCGGCGACGGCAACAACGTAGCGCGTTCGCTGACGTTTGCCGGAGCCCAGTTAGGCGCGCATGTCTGGCTGGCCACGCCTCCCGGATATGAACTGGACGCGGAGTCCGTGAAGTGGGCTCGCCAGCGCGGCGCCGAGACCGGCGGCACTTGCACCATGACGAACGATCCCGAAGAGGCGGTTTCAGGCGCGGATGTGATCTACACCGATGTCTGGGCCAGCATGGGGCAAGAGGCCGAGGCGGAGGCGCGGAAACATATCTTCCTTCCTTACCAAGTCGATGCGACTCTGTTCCACCGAGCCAAAAGCGATGCCATCTTTCTGCACTGCTTGCCTGCGCATCGCGGCGAAGAAGTCACGAACGACGTCATCGACTCACCACGGTCGCTAGTATTCCAGCAGGCGGAGAACCGGCTGCACGCACAAAAGGCGATCATGCTGGAACTGATGAAAGGCGAGTTCGTCAAATTGCCGGGACTTGTCGAGTTGCGAGAGTTGGTGCATGCGTAGGGACAGTGCAAGCTGAAGCTGCAACTTATGAAGACCATGCTCCTTGCCATTGGCGGAAACTCCCTGATTCGCGCGGGAGAGAAGGGGACGATCGCCGAACAACGGGAAAACGCCCGGCGGACAGCAGCCCAGATTGTCGGCTTGATTCGCGCCGACTACCGGATCGTGCTCACGCATGGCAATGGTCCGCAAGTCGGGGCAGAGCTTCTACGCTCGGAACGGGGGGCGAGCCAGGTTCCTGGGCACCCGCTGGACGTTTGTGGCGCCTCTACCCAGGGTGAGATCGGATATCTTCTCGAGCAAGCGTTGCAAACCGAACTGCAGCACGCGGGTCTGCGCGTGCCGGTTACGACGGTTCTCACTCAGAGCCTGGTCTCGCCGGACGATCCCTCGATGACGCACCCCAGCAAGCCCATCGGTCCTTTCTATTCGCGCGCCGATGCCGAGGAACGCCAACGTCTTTTGGGATGGAAGATCGTGGAGGACGCAGCCCGCGGCTATCGCAGGGTGGTACCTTCTCCGGACCCGATTGACATTGTTGAGCTGGAGGTCATTCGGAATCTGGTCAAGCAGGGCGTGCTGGTCATTGCGTGCGGAGGCGGCGGGATTCCTGTGGTGTGGAGGGACGGCAGATTGCAGGGCGTGGAAGCTGTCATTGACAAGGATCGCGCCTCCGCATTGCTCGCTACACGCCTTGGCGTCGATCTGTTTGTGATTTCCACTGACACCGACTACGTGTACCTGGACTACAAGAAACCCACGCAGTGTCCGTTGCGCCGCGTCGGCGCGACTGAGTTGGAGCAGCACGCAAGGGCTGGCCACTTTCCACCCGGAAACATGGGCCCCAAAATTGAATCCGTATTGCGCTTTCTAAGCCACGGCGGGAAGGAAGCCGTCATTACTGCTTGCGAGAATCTGTGCCAGTCGGTCGTTGGATCTGCCGGGACACACATGTTTTCCGATCGCGACCGTGTGGAAATCAAGCCAAGAACAGAGATCGAACTTCCGGTGGGAGGACGCTAATGCCCCAGTCCACAATCACCCCTCGCCAACCAAACGCGTCGCCTGCAGCGGACTCGCCGCTGAGAGGTGGGATGACTTTGAAGCACGTCGTTGAATCTCAGCAATTCACTGTTCCCCTGCTCATGGAATTATTCGAGCGGTCGCGAGGCATGGAGCGGGTGGTGGCGCGTGGAGGCTCCCTCGATTACCAGAACCGAATCATGACCACTCTTTTCTATGCGCCTTCTACCCGCACTCGACTCTCGTTCGAGGCTGCCATGCATCGCCTGGGTGGCAGGGTCCTGTCCACAGAAAATGCGGGCGCGTTTTCTTCGGAGGTCGAAGGAGAGCAGGTGGAGGACTCGATCCGAATTATCGGCGGTTACTCAGATGTGATTGTAATCCGACATCCCGCAGGTGACGGTGCGCGCCGCGCCGCGGAAGTCTCGCCCGTGCCGGTGATCAATGCCGGGGATGGAAATGGTGGGCAGCATCCGACGCAGGCTCTGCTTGATCTCTACACGATCTACCGAAAGCGCCCGCTCGATGGACTGAGCGTTGCCATTATTGGGGAGTTGGACAAAGGGCGCACGGCGAGATCGCTGGCCTATCTGCTGGCCAAGTTTGAACGAGTGAAGATGTTCTTCGTCAGCCCGCCGCAGCTCCAGATGAAACCCGACATCTTGGATTATCTCGATGAGCATGGCGTCCGCTATGAACTAGAGTCGGATATCGATCGGGTGATTGGCGAGGTGGATGTGGTTTACCAGACCCGAATCCGGCCCGAACGAGTCCGGGACGTGAACGGCCTCAGGAGTTATGCCATTGATTCGACGGTCGTGCAGCGCATGAAGGCGGACGCCCTAATCCTTCATCCGTTGCCCCGCACGGTCGAGTTAGACAAGTCAGTCGATGCCGATCCCAGAGCCATGTACTTCCGCCAGGCCATGAATGGGCTGTATGTGCGGATGGCACTGTTGACGATGTTGTTGGACGGGGACCAGTCAGCAGGAAATGCCTGACCTGTGCAAGAAAGATGAAAGCGTAGTGCGCCGGTTCCAAACCATTGCTACCCGATGAAAGGAACTTATGACAATGCAACTCCTAGAGAAACCGTTACACACCCTGGACTTCGTCGAACTTGAGAACCGGTATGGGGCTCATAACTATCGTCCACTCGACGTGGTGATCGAGCGCGCGGAAGGAGTGTGGGTATACGACGTTGACGGCAAACGTTACCTCGATTGCCTGGCAGCGTATTCCGCGGTGAATCAAGGACACTGTCACCCCAAGATTCTGCAGACTCTCGAGGAGCAGGCCCGGAAAGTCACCTTGACCTCGCGAGCATTCCGAAACGAGCAACTGCCTCTGCTCTGCAAGGAACTCCATGATCTGACCGGCTTCGATATGGCGCTCCCGATGAACTCAGGTGCGGAAGCTGTCGAAACCGCGATCAAGACAGCTCGCAAGTGGGGTTACAAGATAAAGGGCATTCCCCAGGACAAAGCCGAGATCATTGTGTGCGCCAATAATTTTCATGGCCGCACTGTCACCATCGTGAGCTTCTCCACCGACGAGCAATATCGCGATGGCTTCGGCCCCTTCACTCCGGGTTTCAAAGTCATTCCATTCGGCGACGCTTCCGCCCTCCGCGAAGCCATCACGCCCAACACTTGCGCCTTTCTGGTGGAGCCAATTCAGGGCGAGGCCGGAATCGTCATTCCTCCCGAGGGATTTCTCCGGGAAGCGGCGGAGATCTGCCGCCAGAATCGCGTGCTGCTGATGGCGGACGAAATTCAGTCCGGTCTCGGACGAACCGGCAAGCTCTTCGCCTATATGCACGATGCAGTCACGCCCGATGTGTTGATCATTGGCAAGGCGCTCGCCGGCGGGTTCTATCCGGTCTCAGCTGTACTGGCGTCTCGAGAAATACTCGGCGTGTACAACCCCGGAGACCATGGCAGCACCTTCGGCGGCAACCCCATGGGCTGCGCCATCGCCCGGACCGCGCTGCGCGTCCTCATTGAGGAGAAGATGGTGGAACGCTCCGCCGAGCTAGGCGCTTATTTCCTGACTTTGCTGCAGACGCTGCGCAGCTCAGATTTGAAAGAGGTGCGCGGCAAAGGCTTGTGGATCGGCATCGAACTCCGGAGCCCAGCGCGTCCCTACTGCGAGGCGCTCAAGGAGGAAGGAATCCTGTGCAAGGAAACGCATGACCGAGTGATTCGCATCGCGCCCCCGCTCATCATCAGTCGTCAGGAGATTGACTGGGCCTTTGAGCGAATCACGAAAGTAATTCAGCGGCATTGAACGAGGCTGGCTGACAGGCTGCGTTTGCGCCGGCCACGGCTAACAGTTGATTATCTTGTCGCCACCCGGCTCTCATATCGCGCGGAGCATTTGCAATGGCCATCAAACCTGAAGTGCATCAGAAAAAAGGCGGGAAGAAAGCGCGCGACCCAAATCAAGATGGAGCTGGCCCGGAAGACTTTCTTCGTTGGTATACGACTGGTGCTCCAGCCCACTTTTGAATGTCTGGCACTTGTAAAAAGATGGAGCGGGAGACGGGGATCGAACCCGTGACATCCAGCTTGGGAAGCTGGCGTTCTACCGCTGAACTACTCCCGCTCAATGCCGATGAAGCAACTCGGTGAACGCTGCTAGATTACCACCGCCGCGCGCGGCTCACAACCGCCGAACAGCCGTGCTCTGAGGCCACCCGCATCGCCTGTGGCAAAAAAAAACCATACTTTCGCCGTCGTTGCTTACGGGGATGGCGCGCTTAGATGCTATCCACAGGCTCCATGAACCGTCGAACCCTTTCGTGTTTAAATGAAGCCGGTCCTTTCAGGACCAATCGCACGACTTCGGGGAACGCCAGCACCATGACGAAGACACAGACCTTGCCGCCAAATCGAACCCGCCGCTCGTTTCTGCAGACAGCCCTGCTGGGCGGAGCCGCCGCAACTCTAGCACCTGCCTACCCGGCCCAGGGTGCCGCGCGCGACGTATCCGCGACGCCTCCGAACGCAGCCGCGCCCGTCCCGGCGCCTGCCGAGGTCAAGCCGTTCGAACTGGATGAGATCACGATTCCGGACCTACAGGATGGAATGAAATCCGGCAAATTTACTGCCCGGTCGCTGGTCGAGAAATACAGGGAGCGCATTGAAGAAATCGACAAACGCGGCCCTGCGGTAAACGCGATCATCGAGCTAAATCCAGACGCGCTCTCCATTGCCGACGCGCTCGACCAGGAGCGCAAAGCCAAGGGGCCCCGGGGCCCGCTGCACGGCATCCCAGTGCTGATCAAGGACAACATCGACACAGCAGATCGCATGATGACCACAGCCGGATCGCTGGCCCTGGTGGGATCGAGGCCGCCCAAGGATTCTTTCGTGGCACAGAGGCTGCGTGCGGCGGGTGCGGTGATCCTGGCCAAGACCAATCTCAGTGAGTGGGCAAACATCCGTTCCAGCCATTCGGTCAGCGGATGGAGCGGACGCGGCGGCCTGACGAGAAATCCGTACGCGCTCGACCGCAATCCGTGCGGGTCGAGTTCCGGCACGGGCGCAGGAATTTCCGCGAACCTGGCCGCCGCCGGCATTGGGACCGAGACGGACGGGTCGATCGTGTGTCCGTCGTCGGCGAACGGCCTGGTCGGGATCAAGCCGACCGTGGGCCTGGTCAGCCGCGGCGGCATCATCCCAATTTCGCATAGCCAGGACGGCGCGGGCCCGATATGCCGCACCGTGCGCGACGCTGCGATTCTTCTAAGTGCGCTCACCGGCGTCGATCCCGACGACGCGGCGACCGCGGCAAGCGCGGGCAAGTCGCAAACCGACTACGCGCAGTACTGCGATCCCAGCGGTCTCAAGGGCGCGCGCATTGGTGTAGCTCGAAAGTATTTCGGCTTCAACGATGCCGTGGATGCGCTCATGGAGCAGTCGCTCGGCGTCATGAAGACGCAGGGAGCGACGCTGGTCGATCCTGCCGACATCGCAACCCTCGGTAAGTTCGACGAGAGCGAACTACTCATCTTTATGTACGAACTGAAGGCCGACCTCAACGCCTACCTCGCGCGACTCGGTCCCGGCGCGCCAGTGCGCACGCTACAAGACATCATTGACTTCAATGATCGCAACCGGCAGAAGGAGATGCCCTACTTCGGGCAGGATTTATTCCTGAAGGCACAAGCCAAGGGACCACTTACTGACAAAGAATATGTGGATGCGCTGGCAAAGAATCATCAACTGGCCCGCACCGAAGGCATCGACGCGCTCATGGATAAGTATCACCTTGATGCCATTGTGGCGCCCACGGGCGGTCCGTCTTGGCTCACCGATCTGATCAACGGCGACCACGTTGCTGGAGGTAGTTCCAACGCCGCCGCAGTCGCGGGATATCCCAACATCAATGTGACCGCCGGTTTTATTTCCCAGTTGCCGGTCGGTATCTCCTTCTTTGGACGTGCATGGAGCGAGCCCACGTTAATCAAGCTGGCGTACTCGTTCGAGCATGCGACGAAAGCGCGGCAGGCACCAAGATTCTTGACCACCATTGGATTGGACTAAGATTTAAGCAGGAGGTCGTTCCGTGGCCCGCTTTCGCTCGCGCACGTCTGCGGTTCCTTCCTTGGTCAAATTTCTCGTGGCGGTTTGCCTCGCGCGTGCATGCCTCGCGCACGGGCAAGGGTATTATTCCAAGCAAGAGGTCCGCGTCACCGGTCTGCGCGCCCTGATGGCGCGGTCCCACGACCCGTCGGATGTCTTGCTGACATCGCTCGATATCATTCTCCAGGACAGAAGGGTCTGCTGCGGGAAGGACTCGGCTCTTGAAGATAGCGCCGAAAGGGCCGATCCCTTGTCTTTGAAAGACGTTGCCTCGAAACTGCAAGGCAGGCACCTGTTGGGCGACGGACGTCCCGTCATGATCACGGCGGAATATTTCGAGCCCGCTGCGATCAATTCCGGGATGTTGATCGGCACGCTGCGCGACAAACACGCTCTGTTGCTGGAGTGGAATTCTCACTTGTATGTCTGCTACGGCGTGACCTATTTGAAGGACTATGATCCCAACACCGGCGTGGAACTGGATACGATCAACAAATTTCTCCTAGTGGATACGCGATACTCGGATTCGCACCGGGAAGTAGTTTTCAACCGCGAAACCGATGACTGGAGCAAGGTGCAGGGGATCCTGCGGTTGGCGGTAGCGCAGCAATAGTCGGCGGCTGTTTCTAATCTTCCTGAATTTCTTACTCCTCCATGTTAGTCTTGACTTATGAGGGGGGTAATAGATGACCAACCTGAACAAGGTAGTCAGTTCCCTGCGGAACGAGTACGCCCGTCTCGAAAAAGAGATGGGAAGAGTGGGGAAAGCGCTGGACGCTCTTGGCCATGCTGGCGGGAAGACGCTCAAGAAGACAGGACGTACCTTGAGCAAGGACGCCCGCCGTCGGATCGCTGAGGCGCAAAAACTACGCTGGGCCAAAGTGCGGAAACAAGCGGCCAAGCTAGTCAAATCGTAACTGCAGTCATTTCGCAAGCACCGCAGACGGCCTCGTTCGTAACTTCTCACAAGACTTGCGGGCGGGGCTTAGCGGAGCTTTAAGTGACAGGGTAAACTCAGGAATCCGATCCTAGGTCCAGCGGAACCACTTCAGCGCCAGCACAAACGAAATCCCACCCCATAATGCCAGAATTACCAGGCGCGGCCATTGATGCAGCAGCGGCGTGCCTTCCAGAATGCTGGCGCGCAGCGCGTCATTGAGTGCGGTCAGAGGCAGCGCTTTGATCAGGGGATGAATCACCGCAGGAAATCGTTCGTACGAAAAGAACACACCCGAGAAAATCCACATCGGCATCATGACCAGGTTGATCAGGCCGCTGATACTTTCAATTTTCTGCGCGCGGCTCGCAGTCAGCAACCCGACACCGCCGAACGTCAGCGATCCCAGGCCTCCGAGCAGAGCAATTGACAATACTGACCCGAGAACGCGCATATGAAAGAAGAGCACGCCGAACACCAGCAGCAGACCAATCTCAATGACCATCAGCAAAAGCCGGCTGGTCATGATCGCCAGCAGGAAATCCCCGCGGCGCATGGGCGTGCCTACGAACCTCTTGAGCAGCTTGCGCTGGCGCATATCGACAAGCGCGAAGCCTATGCCCCACATTCCGGAATTCATCAGATTCATCCCCAGTAAGCCGGGGATCAGGAAATCGATGTAGCGCGATCCGGGCTGTGACGAAGTCACTGCATTGGTTGCGACCACGTCTTTGCGTCCGGCAGCCGATTGCAGCGCGTCGTTCACCTCGGCCTTTGCCAGCACGCTCTCCGGCCGGGCCGGGTCGAAGCGATATTGCAATCCTCCATTACCGTCCGGCTGGATGATCAGATCGAATTTGCCCAGGCGAAATCCCTTCTGCGCTTCGTCGGCTTGCAACACCTGAATCTTGAAAAGCTCATGCTGCGCGGAATGTGCCAGGAACTCCTGGGCATCCTGGGCGCCGGCTCCCGCGACGATTGCGACGGACACGGCATCGCCGGGCTTATTGCGGAACGCAATGCCCAAGCCAAGCGCAAGCAGCAGAGGAAACACGAATACCCAGAAGACAACTTCCGGTTCGCGTTTCAGCTCCAGCATGCGCGCCATCAGCAGATGGCTGTAGCCGGACCAGCGCCCGTTCCGCCGCGGCGGACGGTTCCGTGGCGCTTCTACCCTTGTAACCGGCGTTTCCTGTGCAACACTCATAGGGGCGATTCACTCTTCCCGCAGATGCCGTCCCGTCAACCGGACAAACACATCTTCCAGACTGGCCTGCCGCGTGGTCAGATGCTGCAACTGACTTCCCTGCCTGTCGATCGATTCCAGCAGCGCCGGGATCGTCAGATGCGGCTGCTTCACGTTCAGTGCAACCATGCCGTCATCCTCTCGAACCGACTCGACGCTGGGCAACCCGTTCCAAGCCTGTAATACCGCACCGTCCGAGTTACCGCTCACGGAAAATTCCACCACATGATGTCCGCCGAGCCGGTCAATCAAGTCCGCAGGCGAGCCCTCGGCAATAATCTGCCCATGATCCACAATTGCCAGGCGGTCGCAGAGGCGCTCGGCTTCATCCATGTAATGCGTAGTGAGCAGCACCGTCCCGCCGTCGCGTTGGAATCCGCGAATGATCTCCCATAACTGGCGGCGGCTCTGGGGATCGAGGCCAGTGGTGGGCTCATCGAGAAACAGGATCTTCGGATTGCACACCAGCGCCGTCGCCACGGCCAGCCGCTGGCGCTGGCCGCCGGAAAGCTTGCCTACCCAGGAGTCGGCCTTCTCGGTCAATTGCAGTTGCTCGAGAACTTCCTCCGACGATCGCGGCTCGCGGTAGAAGCTGGCGAAGAGCTCAATGGTTTCGCGCACCGTCAGCTTTTCCGACAGGCGTGTCTCCTGCAGCGAGATGCCCAGCCATTCGCGCATCTCGCGTTCATTCTCGCTCCAGCTGTGCCCCAGGATCGACACGTCTCCGGACGTTGGCGCCAGCAGGCCTTCGAGGATTTCGATGGTGGTGGTTTTCCCCGCCCCGTTCGGCCCGAGCAGGCCAAAGCATTCGCCGGTCTGGATCTCAAGGTTCAGCCCGCGCACGGCCTCGACCTTTCCGTCATAGGTCTTGCGCAGATCGCGGCATTGGATGGCGACGGACATGGGCTGATTCTAACGGATATCGTTTTCCTTCGTCGTCTTTGCAGATCTGTTATGAGCAGCGTTTTCCTCGGGGGGGAACAGCGCTTCCTCGACTTCTGGCGCGCATTTGCGGAGCCATAGAGCCATGAGCGAAAAACCGATGATCCTGATAATCAGAAAGCCCAAGGCGATAAGGTAGTAGTGTCGCCAGTACTGGATCACGCTTGAAGATGCTGGCTCCTGGTTGACGTAGTGGAGGAACGAATGCAAACGCTCTGGTAAATAGGACACCTCGATCAGGGCCGACACAATGAAAAGCAGCGCCAGCGTACGGCTGGCCAGCAAAACGGCGTCTTTCCTTGACATGACCTTCCCTCCCTACGAACGGGGTCCTGCTAAAATACCGCATCGCCGGAAGCCTTTCGGCATCTTTATTTCCATGCGCATCCCACAGCGCGGCTTCACTTGACGGCTTTTTCCTCTAAGACGCCGTGTGTCGTTTCCAAACAGTTTTCAGTTCCGATTTCTCAGAGCCTGAAAGGAAGCGCTTATGTTGCGCCAGATTTGCGTGTTACTGTCTCTGTTTGCCCTCGCCCTGTCGGCGTTCGCTCAGGATTCCCGCAACTTCACTTTTCACTATGCCTTCACAGTAAGGAATCTGCCCTTGGGCAAGAAGGTTCGCGTATGGATTCCCGCGGCCCAGTCGGATGCCTATCAGGAAGTGAAGATCGTTTCCGCGAAGGGCGATCTGATGGTGAAGAAAACCCGCGACTCGAAATATGGCAACGAGATTTACTTTGCCGAGACCGGCAGCGCAACTCAGCCCGAACTGCACTTCGACGTGGAATACGACGTGGTGCGCCATGAACGCGTGGCGCTGAACCCCGCCGCGCACCTGATCGCGACATCTCTAACAAATAAAGAGCGCCAGGAAGACCTGCAACCTGATGCGCTCGTCCCGATCACGGGCGTGCCTGCGGACCTCGCGGCCAAAGTGACGCAAGGCAAGATGCATTCGCTCGACAAGGCCCGCGCCATTTACGACTACGTCTTCACCACCATGCGTTATGACAAGACGGGCACCGGCTGGGGACACGGCGATGCGCTCTACGCCTGCGATGCCAAGAAAGGTAACTGCACCGACTTCCATTCCCTGTTCATAGCAATGGCTAGATCGCAGGGCATTCCGGCGCGCTTCGAGATCGGCTTTCCTCTGCCGCCCGACAAGCATTCCGACGAGATTGCCCCTTATCACTGCTGGGCCGATTTCTACGTTGACGGCAACGGATGGATTCCCGTTGACATCTCCGAAGCCTGGAAGCATCCGGAAAAACGCGACTACTTCTTTGGATCGCACGACGTGAATCGCGTGCAGTTCAGCGTGGGCCGTGACCTCCAGCTCAACCCGGCGCAGGACGGCAAGCCGCTGAACTATTTTGTCTATCCTTATGTGGAAGTCGACGGGCAGGAGTATCCGAACGTTTCCCTGGCGTTCTCGTTCGCGGATGTAGCGCCGACGGTCGCTGTGAAATAAATTTGGCCGGCGGTACACTGTCCCCTGCGGAATGAGGACCCTGCATCATGAAACGGGCAGCCCTCGGCTTTCGAATGCATTCCGGTTGGGGCGTGCTCGTGGCCGTTACCGGAGACGCCGACGCGGTGCAAGTACTCGACCGGAGGCGCATCGTGGTCACGGATGCAACGATCTCCGGAGTTAACCAACCCTATCACCACGCAGCAAACCTGGGAGTTAAGGAATCAGAAAGCTACATTGCGAACTGTGCAGCCGCCTCAGAGCGCTTGGCTTTGGCGGCTATCGAGCAGGCGGTGCGAGAATTGAATGCGCGCGAGTATGGAGTCGTGGGATCTGCCGTCCTGATGGCGTCCGGTCGCCCGCTACCCTCTCTTGCGAAAATTCTTGCGTCCCATCCGCTGATTCATACGGCGGAAGGTGAATTTTTTCGCAGCGCCGTCCGGAACGCTTGTGCAAGATTGAAAATTTCTGTTAAGGCAATTCGCGAGCGGGAACTTGAGGAGCGAGTGAAGACGGCCTTCGGAAATTCGGCAAACCGAGCGCAGCGGGAAATCGCAACCGTGGGTAGGTCGATCGGCCCACCCTGGACCAAGGATCACAAGACCGCCGCCCTGGCCGCTTGGATCGCGCTTTCGCCGGCCGCAGAACGATGATTACCCTACCGGTCCACCGAGAGCCTTGATTTGCTCGGTTATTTCCCTCCGTCGGTTTCTCCTGGATTCAAGTTCCGCAGGGTCTACGTCCGAGCCCGCTCCCGTTTCGTGCTTCTCATCCAACTCTTTGAGCATTGCCAGCTCTTTCAAGAGATCCATCATCAGTTCCGACTGCTTAGTGCTCATCCGCTACCCTCCCCGGATTCTCCAGACTCGTGACACGCGCTAATGGGATGCCTTTCATCGCCCCCGCGAATACCGGAATCCGGGCAATCAACGGAAATGACTTGATTGTCGCTCTTGGGATGGCGAGATTCAGCGACTGGAAGAAGCGCCGCAGACCGGAGTTGGTCACTCCGGCCGTGGTCGGTTCACCTTGGACTGCCCACGATTCCGCCCGGCCCCGGGTTCCCCGGTGGCTGCGGAAAATCGGGGGGCGCTGCGGGCGGAATCGGAGACGCTCCATCCGCAGGTTTTGGGGCGTTTTCAGAGTCCTCTCCCGGACGGCGCAGGCTGGGGGCATTCGCCGGTCGGTCTTCCTGCTTGGCTTCGGTATTCTTGTCAGGCTTTTCGAGGATCACTTCTTTTTCGGTGCGCACAATCTTCTGGCCACCGACTTTCATGGTTTCGACCCGCACCACTTCATCGCCTACGATGCGGACAAAGTCCACGTCCTGCGGCGGATCGCCGTAGATCCATTCTTCGTATTCGGTGTCGCCGTCCCGCTCGCGCACTTTTTTCGGCGCTTTGCCTTTGGCGTGCAACACCATTTCCGTATTCATTCCAACCAGCACCTGATGCGCCTGAATGGCCGCTTTCACTTTGGGGGGCACGGTGTCCAGATACGCCTCTTCTTTGTTTCTTGCATTGAAATCGAGCACGGGATAAAGAAGATCGCGTAACTGCCGCGCGGTCATTTCCGGAACATATTTGTCGAAGTAGACATCCAGATAGGTGCCGTGTGGATTAGGCGGCGACTCGTCGGATCCCAGCGGGACCTGAGAGTTCGCGCCGTAAATCTGGACGCGCTGGTACCACTTCTTACGATGGACCGGACCGCCGTTGAGATCGAAATGAATGTGGTCGTCCTTGATTTGCACGTAGGAGATGTGAGCCGGATCGCCAGGCTTTATCGCCGGTCCCCAGAGGGCCAGAGCCTGCTGCAGCTCCGGACCGTTGGGTGAGATCACGCCGTTTTTCAGTTTGAGTCCCTTCGCTCCCATTGGAAAGGTGGACCGCGCATACAGAATCTGGGTCTCAAAGTCACGGATGATTTCGAGGCGCGTCTGCCTTGACATGCGCGGAGCATCGGCAGGAATCGGGGGCGCGGAAGTTTGAGAATGCGATTGAGTACTGGCCGCCGGTGCTGACGGCCGGTCCTGAGTTGGCGCCGAGCTGTTGCTCTGTGCGCTCACAAGAATCGCGGGGAGAAGAAAGGGAAGAAACAAAAAGGACGCTAAGCGAACACGCTCCATGAGACACCCCAGCGCGTACTTTAGTTCATTATAGCGCGGTTGGCGATTGCAATGAATACCGGATCGAAGCCCAAACTGACAAAACGATGCTGACTGAAAGCCCTTTCGGTGTGGCGTTTCAACCCGTTTTGGATTGACAGCATTGTCTTTTTGCGACAAACTCAAAGCCACTCGCGCATTCGCCAATCGATCTGAGGCGGCTTCGTCACTGGCCAATTTTGCTCTAAGCGAGCCGTGCCATGGACGATTTGCCGCTTTCAACATCCTCGGGTCCCGTTTTACCAAGCCCTGACGTTCCGCCCTTTCCGTTCAGTTTCGAGCAGCCCGCGCCGCGACATGGAGTCGATTCCGCCGCCCACTTAGAGGCCCTGCGCCACGACCTCGCTGGGGGCACGCGCTCAACGGATTCGATCCTCCGCGCCGCCACCGATGCGGCACGGGTACTGAGTGGCGCCGACGGGACCGCGCTTGCCTTGCGAACTAGGGGCGCCATCGTGTGCCGCGCACGCAGCGGCGACATTGCTCCAGAACTGGGAGCGCCCCTTAACGTCGGTTCGGGGATCTCCGGCGAGTGTCTGCGTAGCGCTTCCATCTTGCTTTGCAACGATACCCTAACCGACATGCGGGTGGACCCTGAGGTCTGCCTCGTTCTGGGAGTCCGTTCCGTAGTCGCCGTGCCCCTGCGCGGTCCCATTGGAATCGCCGGAATTCTGGAAGCGTTCTCCACCCGGGCGCACGCTTTCGGCACCGAACAAATCGATTTCTTACGAGCCTTGGCTGAGATCGCCGAAGCGGCATACGATCGCGAAAGCCGCTCCCAAGGTCCGGTTCGCCCCTCAGTGACGTTGGACGCCGACCGACCTACACTTTTCCCCGCTCCTGCCGTCACAAATCAGATTCGTGAAGGCAAGGCCTCCGAAGAACGGTTCCTGAAGTCCTATTGGATTTTCGGAGCGGTCGCCTTTGCCTTGCTACTTATTTCCGCGGTGCTGTGGTTAGGTTGGCACGAGCCTGCGGCCGAGATCGCCGCCAGGGAGACGCCTGCACGGTCGCTGAGCGCACCCGACAGCACTTCCAGCGATCCCGCACTACGCGTTGCAGATTTGAAACCTAATCCAGGAATCGCTGGACGCCAGTCCGAACGATCGCGGAAAAAGGAAATGCTTCAGAATGCGGCCGAGATCCAGCCAGCAACAGACGGCCCGCATTCGTTAGGAACCGTCCCGAACAGATCGCTGCCTCAAGGATCGGAGAAGGCGACGGGGAGCTCCGCGCCGCCAAACTCGGCCGTAGAACCGCCTCCGTCGATCGAAGTGGCGATATCGACTCCGCCGCAGGAGTTGGCCACCTCGAGTTCAGCCCCAGCCATACTGCCCACGTTTGGGGGAACGATCTCGCATGGCATCAGCGATGCCAACCTGGTTCACAGGGTTGATCCGATTTATCCGCCGCAGGCGCGAATCCGGAGACTTACCGGTTCGGTAACCCTCGAAGCCACGATTGCGAAGGACGGATCCGTACACGAAGTCAAAGTGGTCAGTGGACCATCGCTGCTGGCTGCTGCCGCCACCGCAGCCGTCCGTCAGTGGCGCTACAGTCCTTCCACCCTCGATGGCAAGGCCATAGAGGTCCAGACGAAAATTACAATCGTTTTCAAACTTCCATGAGAGATCGCACGTTCGACGGGTAACGGCAGAAGCCGTCGTAGTCTTAATGGGTGAGCTGAAAGCGGCGTCTATACCAGGTTCAGCGCTTTCTTGATGGTGCCCCGCTCTTTCTGGATTTTTTCCTGCAAGAGCGTGATGGCGTAGATGAGCTGCTCGGGACGCGGCGGGCAGCCGGGCACGTATATGTCCACGGGAATAACCTGATTCACGCTTTGCACCAGCGCGTAGTTTTGGAACACGCCCCCTGAGGTCGCGCAGGCTCCCATGGAAATGACCCACTTCGGCTCGGGCATCTGTTCCCACAACTGCCGGATAACCGGAGCCATCTTGTTCGATACGCGGCCGGCAATGATGATCAAATCGCTCTGCCGCGGCGATGGGCGGAACACCTCGGCGCCGAAGCGGGCAATATCAAATCGCGCAGCGCCCATCGACATCATCTCAATCGCGCAGCAGGCCAACCCAAATGTCATGGGCCAGATCGAGCTCTTGCGCATCCAGTTGACGGCGGAGTCGAGTGTGGTCAGCACGACTCCCTCAGGGGTGGGATTTCCGTAGGTGAGATCCTTGACGGTCTTCTTGCCGTTCTCAACGTTGACGTAGGGTCCGAAGTTCAATTCGCGAGACATTATGCTTCTATTCTACCCGCATGGCGCGATTCAATTCTAGCTAGGCCCTGGATCGAAATCTCTTGACACGGGGGAGGGCCCGCGCAGCCGAATCTAACCCCTTGGTACGTTGATCCGCCTGGCCTCCAACTCTCCGCATTGTGAAAAATCCAGGGTGCCGCAGCGAGGGTCATGTAGGAGCCGGAAAGGGATGATGTTTCATACTGGGAGACCCCATATTACTTCCGTGACCTATCTATCCATGCCGCTTACGAGGAGGATCACATGGTATTCGAAACCACAAGGAGAACGTTTCATGAATATGAATAGGCGTAACCAGCGACCCCGAAGTAAGGCCGCTTTGGTATCCATGATCGTGCCGGTTGCAGTTTGCGCCTTCGCGATCACCTTAACCTCAGTAGCACAGATAGCCGATCCTGTCCCCGCTTCTTCGATGGCGGCCGCTAAGGATCCTACCAAGGAATCGGATCAGAAACCGGATCTGCATTTCAAGGCACCGACCCTTCCAGCCTTGAAAAAGGGAGTGCCTTATGCCTTCAATTTGTGCAGCAATCAGGCGGTTTCACCACTTCCTAAGGACTTCAGTGACACCGTCGGGCAGAAAATGGACACCCAGCTGACGCCGTGCGGCGAACAATCCACCACCGCGGCAAACACGGTCGCAGGAGGCAACCCGCCCTATAGTTTCCAACTGGATACGGGATCGTTTCCTCCCCTGGGCATGCATCTGGGCCTGAACGGACTGCTTTACGGCACCCCAGCCCCTCCGACACTTGGTGGCTATAAACCCTTTCGCGTCTGTGCGGTGGATTTGAGTGCGCATGCGGATTGCCATGAGGTCACAATTAGTACTCAACCGGCGGTTAAAGCCCATAGCAAGACCCCCCTTCTCTTAGGGACGCTCGGGGCAGCCGGCGTCGCGGGTGTGGTGGGTGCGCGCGCGATGAGCAACTCGACCTCAAGTAGCGGAGGCACGGAAACCGGCACCTGTAACGGGACGGCTCCTACGAACGCATGCGGTGCCTGCAGTTGTACAGATGGTGGGACTTGTAATCAACCTAGCGCCCAATGCGGGGGAGACTATTGCACTTGGGCCGGACCCGGAAGCACCGTACCAAATGCTCCATTTTGTCCGTAGGAGGGAAGCTTAATCGGTGCAGTGTTCGCGTGAGTTCGTGCACGTTGATGCAATTGGAGAAGAAACTCGGGCTGCTGGGGATGGTTGCGTGCGTGCTCGCTTGCGGATTTTATGCGCAAGCGGAAACACTGTCAGGCACGGTCATCGATCCTCAGCAGCTCGTTGTTGTGGGCGCCAATGTTTCTCTCATTTGCGGAAGCCACATTGAGACTCGCAAAACAGATGGCGAGGGATATTTCACGTTTACCCGGCAGGCTTTTCCTGAGCCGTGCAGGATTCGCGTTGTCTACCCCAGCTTCGCGGTCCTCGAAGTCTCTGTGGATCAAAGACGAACTTTAACCTTGCAACTCCGGATCGCCGAACAAAGTCAGTTGGTGGTTGCAAGTGCCGACAGTCTCTCCCCAGCCCCCTTGGAGTCGGTGTCACTCTCAGAAAACGAACTGAAGGATGTCTCGGACAATAGCGAAGACCTGATTGCGTATGCGAAGCAAATGGCTGGAGTTTTTTCCGGCTCTGATTCTCTCTACGTGGATGGGCTGCCCGCCGACCGTCCGCCACCCGCCGACACTATAGCGGCGATAACGATCAACCTCGATCCATTTTCTGCTGAGTACTCCGACGGCGGCAATAACCATATCGACATCGTCACCAAGAAAGCTGAACGCAAGTTTGGCATTACCAGTCTCGGGGCATCTCTCGGGCCCCGCATACCTGACGGCTTGAATCCCAGTCTGGGTTCAAAGTCGAATACGGCTACTGTCGGGATCACAGGCCCGGTGCCCTATCTGCCATTCGCCTTCACGACCAATTTCCGTTACACAGACAGGCAAGGAGATCAAGCGGTTGAAGCAATTGTTCCTTTTGTGCCTGGAACTCCGATTTCCTCCGTTGACTCCGCACCGATTGCAGACTCTAACGCATCCTATGGCCTTGGGCTTGACTACGCGAGCGGGGAGACCCTGCGTGCGAGTGCTTCGCTCTATGTCGTGACCGCTAAACACGCGAACATGGATGCAGGGGGAATTTCTCTGCCTGAGGCCGGAATGCAGCAGGATACTTCGGCCCAAGAGTTGCGGGTAACTTTCACAAAGACCAGCGAACACTTCGTATCCCGTGGAGGCATCTCGGCAGACTGGTCCAATTCAGACTTAAATGCAAACACGAGCGCGCTCGGCGTGAGCGTATTGGGGTCTTTTAACGCGGGCGGTGCAGACATCAATAAGGAGAACACGCAATGGTCGAGATGGACTCTCAAAGATGTCATGCAGTTCAACTGGAAAAGTCATCTTTGGAGTTTTGGCGCCATGGCAACCCGAAGGGGTAACGAACAAAATGCCGTTCCCAATCCATACGGGCACATCTATTTCGACAATTCCGCGGACTACGTTTTAAGCGCAACGACGGGAGCCGCAAACGGAACCGGAATCATCACGCGAGGACAAGGCAAGGTTGGGTATGCGTCTTATACCGCTGCCCCGTTTCTTGAAGCTGAAGTGCTCCGCGGCCCAAGGCTGACGGTCAGGGGAGGAGTTCGCGCAGATGTCCAGACTGCCGGGGGAGTAGTGTTGTCGCCCCGACTCTCCGCTGTTTCGAACTTGCACGGTTTCATCCTTCGGGCGGGAAGTGGGATGTTCGTTAAAACCTGGACCAACGACATCTTTCTGAGAGTGCTGGAGAATGACGGGACCCATCTCCAGCGATATTTGATAACCAACGCTGCTTTAGCTGACTTCGAAGCCGGAACCGCCACTGTCCAATCTCAGATCGTTGCCAGAATTGCGCCGAACTTCACGCCTGCCCGCAATTGGCTATCCAAGGTTTCCCTCGAACATCCCTTCAAGAGCTTTGTGCCCGGCGTCGAATATACCTGGACGGATGGAACACATCTTCTCGGTTCACAACGACTGATCTCACCCACGGGCTGGACGGACTGGCTGGAATCCAACCGCGTTCAGCAGAACCATCAGATACACGTCCGGGCGCTGTACAAAATACGAGGTCAAAGCTTTACGGCAAACTACGAGTGGATCCATTCGCGCGACGACAGCGATGGGCCGTTTTCGTTTCCAGCGCAACAGAACAATATTCGCGGGGAGTGGGGCCCATCGAGTGGCGTCGCCGCCCACAACCTCGCCTTCGTGGCAAATTCAAGGTTGGGAAAAGCGCTAGCGCTCACTCTGGTGGATAGCTGGCACGGCCCGGAACCGCTGAACATAACCAGCGGTTTAGACCCGGAAGGCAATGGACTCTACACCGATCGAGGCGGGTTACCACGAAACAGCGGCCGCGGCCCGAGCTACAACTCCATGGATGCCTTTGTCCATCGCAGGTTTGCAGTGCCGTATCTGTTTTCGGAATCGAGCCAAAAGACATATCTGGATTGCAACGTTCAAGCGATCAATCTTCTCGGAAATAGGGACTATACCAACTTAGGGACGGTAACGGGATCGCCTCTGTATGGACAACCCTTAGCGGCGGCGCCGGGACGCGCCTTCCGTTTTTCGTTCGGCGTTTCGCATTGACTCAGACAGAAAAACCTTAAAGAACGCTAGACCGGAAGACGTGACGAACCTAAACGAGGCTTATCGATGTGCCGCAATCAAGTTGTTGACGACAGCGGCCGTGTGAGCAGCGATCGACACTCCAGGAGCCAGTTTCCAAAGGCTCCTGCCAGGCTCGGCTCTCTTATAGCGGTAGCTCACATAAAGAGACAATACGTCTAAAGGCACGGCGATGCTATAGAGCCGAGCCCGGCTGGGGTGTGCGCCGAACACGGGGTTCAGTTCAGTTCCTTGGGCCTGTCCCCCGAGGCCGTGAGCAGTTGTCTCAAGATCCGCGACGAGCGCCAACGCGCTGAAGGTGTGAAGCAGAATGAAGTTTCTGTCCACCGTGTGCCCACTTCTGTTGGTGTCCGGCTCCACAGACAGCGTAGGGGGCATGAAGCGTGTTCCCCTAACGTCAAGCGTACCGTCGGCTCTGTTAGGACCTCCCGGAGACGCACTTGGCGCTTCGGGAAGATCCGAGGAAGTTGTCGCCGTCACGCAAGCCGCTGCCTCGTTAAGTTCGATGGGGACGTGGCTCTCCTGAGCACAGAGCAGAGGTGGGGAGAAATCACGTGGGACAATGCCAACTTGCATTGCAGTCTGAGCGGACGCCATGATCGACAAAAGCGACATGCCGACAAGTGCGAGCCTGAGCAGGCACTCCCGTAGCCTATCCCGGTGACGCTGTGCCTGGTTCCGAAATACTGCTGTAGAAATCCCGCCTGGACCTAACACGTTGGGGATAAGCCTGGCATCTACTTGGGCTCGAAAGCGGAACAGATCGTACGCTTGGTGTTCCACGCTTACTGCTGTCTGTGCATCCCGCCTGCCAAACAGCGAGGAATGTAACATGCTGATTTAGAATTAGTTACCTCGCGTCTGGGGAAGATGACCGGAATGAAATGCAAAGCGATGCACATGCGTACCGGATCGCCTTAGTCGTCGATCGCCCTGACGTGCTAAAGATGCAATATGACCTTGCCGAACATTTGGCTCTTTTCCATGTACTCGTGGGCCGCGCGGATTTCGCTGAGCGGAAAAACGCGGTCGACGACCGGTTTCAGCCGGCCCGCGAATACATGGCGCAGAACCTCATGCAGCTCACCCATGGTCCCCATATAGGAGCCGAACAGGCTCAACTGGCGCGCAAAAAGTTGGCGCAGATCGAGGGCCACGTTGGGTCCCGAGGTCGCCCCGCAGGTCACGAGTTTGCCGCCGCTTTTGAGAGATCGCACGCTTTCGTCCCACGTCGCCGCTCCTACATGCTCGACCACAATGTCGACGCCTTCCTTGTTCGTGATCTTCCGGACTTCTTCGGAGATTTTCTGCTTGTAGTGATTGATGCCGTGGTCCGCCCCCAGCGCGCGCCCCTTCTCGAGTTTCGCTTCATCCCCCGCGGTGGTAATCACGCGGCACTGAAACAGCTTGGCAATCTGGATCGCGGCAATGCCCACGCCTGAGCTCGCACCCAGTACCAGCACGGTCTGTCCCGGACGCACGCCAGCCAGCCCCATCAGCATGTGCCACGCCGTGACGAACACGAGCGGCACACTGGCAGCCTGATTGAAATCGAGCGCGTCGGGAATGGAAATCACATTGGCCGCGGGCACGGCTATCAACTCGCAGTTCCCTCCATCGACAGCATTCCCTAGAACCGTGAACTCGCGGCACTGGTTTTGCAGTCCCGCGAGACACTTCACGCAGTGTCCGCAAAAATGCATGGGGGCGACCAGCACCCGCTGCCCTGCCGTGAAACCGCTGACGTACTCACCGACCTCCGCCACCTCACCCGCAATGTCGCTTCCGAGGATGTGCGGCAGTTTCACTCCGGGCAGTCCTTTGCGCACCCACACGTCGAGATGATTGAGGGAACAGGCCTTCACTCGCACCAGCACTTGATCTTTGCGCGGCTGCGGGTCGGCGACGTCTTCGTACATCAAGACTTCCGGCCCACCGAATTGATGAATGCGAACGGCTTTCATAATGAGCTATCTATTTTCTGAGTGCAGCCGCGGGGGCCGCAGGTTGGGTTGCCAGAATCTTCATGCGGTTCACGATCATGGTCATCGCTTGATCGAAGTTCTTGTCCCGATTGCCCAACAGGATGGCTCCTCTTACGTACTCGGTGAAATTCCACAGCGTGACGTGCGTCTTGGGATCGATCACCACCAATCGCAGCTGTCCGAGCACGGGAAGTCTCAGTCCAGTATCGGTGAGGACCCAGCTCACTTCGAAAACTAGGTCGGCATCGGCGGGGGAAGACACGAGTTCAAATCGTCCCCAGTCTTTCATCAAGGCGAAGCACTCGTTGTAAGGCCGGTCCGGGCCGCCGTTGAACACAGTCTGATCGATAACATTCTCGAAGCTTTCTCCCCCTGCATTCGAAATGAGGACCTTTTGGGCAGCGGCGATCTGAGGAGGCACTGGTCCAGGCGGCAAGCCTTTCGACTGTTGCGCGCTCAATACAGGGATCACTCCCAGGATCGCAATTGCTAAGCAGACGGACGGCAGTGCTATACGTCTCAAGGTAGCTCTCCCAGCGGAAATGAATTCGCGTCCCAGCGGAATTTCTTCTTGCCTACAAAATTCATAAGGATTGTATCCCGTCCGCGATGCTCGCGCGCACGGACTCCCGCCCGTTGCGCGCGGTTTGACTCACCCTTGTTAACCGACTGATAATCAGAGGTGCCAGCGGCTCGCAATGGACATCTACGAACAGATCGTCGAGCTTCGCCGCCAAGGCCGCCGCGGGGCGGTGGCGACTATCGTTAACGTGCGGGGATCGATTCCGTCATTCCGCACGGCAAAGATGTTGGTCCGCGATGACGGCTCCATTGTTGGCACAATAGGCGGCGGATGTGTGGAGGCTGACGTCTGGCAGGCCGCGCGCGAAGTGATGGAATCGGAGAAGCCCCGAACCTTAAAGTTTGACTTGAACCAGGATCCGAAATACGACACGGGCCTGGTTTGCGGCGGCACGCTTGAGGTTTTTGTGGAGCCCATCTTACCTCCAGCAGTACTTTATGTTTTCGGTGCAGGTCATGTGGCATTAAACCTTTGCCAGACTGCCGCGAGCGCCGGATTCGACGTAACAGTAACCGACGACCGCTCCTCGTATGCCACAAAGGAGCGATTCCCTGCCGCTCGCGAAGTCCACGCCCTCGATTTTGAAGAGGCCACGCGAAAGCTGGATCCGAACGAGTCCGCTTACATTGTGATCGTGACGCGCGGGCACCGCGATGATATGCGCATCTTACGATGGGCGGTGCAGACGCGTGCGCGCTACGTGGGAATGATCGGCTCGAAGCGCAAAGTTATCGAGATTTTCAAGACTCTGCAGAAAGAAGGCGTGCCCGCACACTTGTTCGACCGGGTGCACGCTCCCGTCGGCCTCGATATTGGTGCCGTTACGCCAGAGGAGATTGCTGTCGCCATTACTGCGGAGTTAATCGCGGTCCGCCGAAATGCCAACGCCGCGCTGCCGCATTTGAGTTGGTTCAAAGGGGCACGTCACGAATCGGACGCAGACTCCCCGGTCCAAGCTTTGGAAGAGGGCGACCCGACCGTCTGAGTGTCTGCGCTCACTGACTTTCCCCTCATTTTCTGCTATCTTCCGCAGCATGTCCCGCGCCCCGAGCTTTGCCGGAATCATTCTTGCCGCCGGCGAATCCTCGCGCATGGGCATGGACAAAGCTCTGCTTCCCTGGCCGCCCCAGGTCGGCGGACAGCCGCCGTCAAGGGATACTCTTCTTTCCGCGGCGATTCGGTCGTTGACGCTCGCCACCGACTTCATTCTCATCGTAGCGGGTAAGAACGAGGCGGCCCTGGCACCGATTGCCTATGCCAACGGAGCCTCGGTCGTCACCAATCCGGACCCCGGCCGGGGACAGTTCAGTTCCCTGCAAGTGGGATTGCATGACGTGCTCAACCACGGTCGCGACGCTGCCATAATCACGCTCGTGGATCGCCCTCCGGTCAGCGTTGCCACCGTACAACTGCTGCGGGATGCTTTCGAATCCGCTCCGCAGAACATCTGGGCGGTCGTGCCCGAGTTTTCCGGCAAGCACGGGCATCCGTATCTTGCGGGTCGGGAATTAATCGAAGCGTTTCTGCAGGCGCCGCCGACCGCCAGCGCCCGCGATGTCGAGCATCGTTACCAGGAACACATTCAGTACATCTCCGTAGGTGATCCGTTTGTGGCCCTGAACATAAACACTCCGGAGGATTACTCCGCTCTGCTGACTAAGCCTCGATAACCATCCTTATTCGTTAGCGCAATTGCGTATTCTAGCTTCGGCAAGTTATCGTCGAAGAGCATGGAAACCTTTGGGGCGCACACGCAACCTCTCACCCGGCACGAGTTTCTCGAATCCGTTGTCCACCTGAAGCCGCGGGTTGCGGCGTTCGATTGCGACGGCACACTGTGGTCCGGCGACGCGGGAGAACGATTCTTCGACTGGGAGATCAACGAAGGCATCGTCACGGCCGAAGTTGGCCAGGCCATGCGTGCCCGCTACATCGAGTACAAAGCCGGCAAAGTGAGCGAAGACGACATGTGCGGCGAGATGGTCACGATGCACAAGGGAATGACCGATGCCGCAATGATGAAAGCCGCCTTGGATTTCATGGAGCACGCCTTCCCCGGCCAGATCTTTCCCGAGATGCAAGAGTTGGTCCGCCGCCTGCAGGAAAACGGCTGTGACGTTTGGGCCGTTTCCTCATCGAACGAATGGGTCATCCGCGCCGGGATGAAACGATTCGGCATTGCCGATGACCGCATCCTGGCAACGAAAGTCGAACTGGAGAATGGCATGATCACCGACCGTCTCACCTACATCCCCTCGGGGCCCGGCAAGCCTAAAGTTCTGCGCGAAGTTGTCAAAAAAGACATCGACGCAGCCTTTGGCAATTCCCGCTGGGACGCGGACATGCTTGCCATGGCCAAATACGCGTTCGCGGTGAATCCCAATCCCGACCTCGAAATCGCAGCCCGCCAGCGTGGCTGGACCATCTACTTCCCCAACGGAACTCTGGAATAGCCTTCGTCAGGCAATCCCCAACACCTCGTTGAAGAAGCCAACCAGATACTTCCACACGAGGTAATACGCGATCAGAGCAAAGGAAAATCCCACTACCAGGAAGGCATACGGAACCACGAGTTGATGGAACCACACGAGCCCCCCGGAGGTTGCGGCCAGAAATCCTGAGCAGGTGGCGAGGGCAAATCCAGTGGGCGCCAAAATAAGCGGCAAAATCGCCCCATGAAACCCAATTGGCAGGTGGCGTCGCGGGCGCATCCACAGGTAGATCATGTTCCAGACACCAAAAATATTCGGCACCAGCGCCATCGGAAAAACAATGGCGCGCTCGATTGGAATCGGGATTTGAAACGTATAGCGTGCAATCAGGAAACCGCTGAGCACTACCAGCAGCATCATGGTGGGCACGGCAATGCCCGCCATATAGGCGCGCAGATAAGGATGTGGGTTCATAGCGTCCTCCAAATTCGGATTAGAAGTGATAGAGCCAGATCGGAATTGACCTCGGAAAAATGCAAACACCGATAACCAGTCCCGCCAGCAATGCCCAATCGAACCATGGAACCGATGACAGCGCAGAGGCTGAAAAGAGCACCGACAACCACTGCCGGTTGCCTGAACTCTCCTCGAAACGGCGCAACATCTTCGGCCACAGGTCGCGGTTCAGTTCACGATTCATGGGCGTTAACGACTCCTTCAACAAATCAGCAAGCTTCTTCTGTTCTTGTTCAGTCATGGGTTGTGTCCAGGTTTCCTAATTTCTTGCGCAACAGGCGAACCGCCCGAAATACCCGCGACTTGACGGCCGCGGTCGAAATATTCAGCGCCTCTGCAATCTCGCTTTGCGGACGTTCTTCAACCAGTGCCAGCGTGGCTACTACGCGCAGTTTGGCAGGCAACTGCTGGAAGGCAAGTTGAGTCCGTTCACGCACCTCCCGCTGGATCGCGGGATTCCCGGCGCGCGGATCCGGAGCGGATTCGGCCGGCAGACTCCCGGCCTGCCTTCTTTCCTGCGACCGCGCTGTCTTTAGGTAATCAATTGCCACATTGGTGGCGATTCTTCGAGCCCAAGCCCCGAAACTGCGACCTGGGTCGAAGCGCGCATGCGCTGCGTAAATCCGCCAGAATGTTTCGACGGTCAGATCCTCAGCTGCGGTTGGATCGCGAACGATCCGCACAATCCAGTTGTAGACTTCTCCCTGGAATTGTCGGAACAGCGTCTCGAAAGCTTCAAGTTCGCCCGCAGCGAACTGCGCCAACAGCTCCGGACGTCTTTCCGGCAATTCCATTTTGCCTTCTCTATATACGCTTACCGAGAAAGGGCGGCCAGGGTTTCATGTTTCTTTGCTTGTACCGCGCGGGAGAGTTTGCGAAAACAGTGGGTGTGCGGTCCATTTACAATTTGAAGAGTATGTACTCGGCGCAACTCCTTGATCACTTTCAGAATCCGCGCAACCCCGGCGAAGTTCCTGACGCCGACGCCGTCGCGGAGATTGAAAACCCCGCCTGCGGAGACGTGCTTCGTCTTACTTTGAAAATCAAGTCTGGGCGCATTGCGGAAATCCGATTCAAGGCCAAAGGCTGCGTGCCTTCCATGGCTTGCGCATCGGCTCTGACCGAAATGGTCGCTGGGCAGACTCCGGCCGAATCTCGGGCCCTCCAACGCGACGCTTTAATCGCGGCGGTGGGCGGCTTGCCGCACGGTTCGACGCACGCCGCACAATTGGCTCTGGATGCGCTACAGGCAGCACTGAACCAACTCCAACTGAATCCGCTCCAACCGTAGAATCATGCCGCGCTCTCATACTCCCCGACGCGTTGCATGTCTGCAGCCAAGCGCGACCGTCATTCTCGATTCGATCGGCGAACTGGCCCGCGTGGTGGCATGCACTCGATATTGCGCGGAGGTCGTGCCCGAGGTCGCTGACGGTTCCCGCATCATCCTTGCCGATTCATGGACAGCCGACACCGTGCAGATCGTTGCCGCTCAACCTGATCTCGTGATTGCGGCTGTTCCCTATCAAGAAAAGGCGGTCAGCGAAATTCTCAAAGCTGGTGCGCGGTTTCTTGGTCTGGCTCCCAAAACTCTGGCGGATATCTACACCGACATCGCAACCATAGCGGGCACGGTCGGAGCGACAGCTCGGGGCGAAGAGGTGATTGCGGCCATGCGAGGAAGGATCAGCGAAGTGCGAAGCCGAGCTGCTGCAACTGCGCGGCCCAGAGTCTGGTGCGAGGAATGGGGTAAGCCGATCATCGCTTCGCAAACGTGGGTCGCGGAATTGGTCGAGGCCGCTGGCGGAGACTTCGTCGGCACCCCTGGCCGCCAGACGACAGCCGAGGAAGTTCAGCGGTTCGATCCGGAAGTGATCATTGCCGCGTGGTGCGGCGCGGGAGACCGCGTCCCACTGGAGAAAGTCATCTCGGACCGCGGCTGGCAGCAGACTGCCTCAGCGCTCTCCGGCCGCATCTTCTGCATCCGGGATGAATTTCTCAACACTCCCGCACCCACGTTAGTTCAGGGTCTGCAGGCGTTGGCCTTCGCGATTCATCCCGAACTCTTCCCTTGCACGAAAGGCATCCGGCAGATTACTGCGGTTCCCCACTTCCACTGCTGAGAATTCGACAGCGTGAGTTAAGATTTCATTCATGTCCGCAGGTAGCAGAATCGATGAAGTCCGCAACGACCTCACTGAACTGGCGCGGGCAGCGCCCAGCGCTCAGGATCTCATGCGGACCATGGTGAAACTGCTGCACGAGCGCATGTTGAAATATAACTGGGTAGGCTTCTACATGCTCGAACCGGGCGCCAAGCCGCCCATGCTGGTTCTGGGCGCATTCGAGGGCGCCGTGACGCCGCACACGCGCATTCCGCTCAATCAGGGAATTTGTGGCGCAGCCGCATCCAGCGGGCAGACGGTCGTGGTCGATGATGTCGGCAAAGACCCCCGCTATCTGGCGTGCTCGCTCGAGACCAGGTCGGAGATCGTCGTGCCAGTGTTCGTTCACGGCAAGGTGGTAGGCGAGTTGGATATTGACAGCCACTTCGCAGCGGCGTTCACCTCCGAGCATCAGGATCTTGTGCAACACTGCGCCAGCCTCGTCGGGAAGAAACTGGAAACCGCCGGACAATAAGATTCAAAGACTGAGGATCAAAGCATGAGAGTTGAAAAGGGCACAGTGCGCGCGCCGGAGATCGGCCACACCTGGCTGAATTCGCCTCCGCTCAGCTTTCGTCAGCTGCGCGGGCGCGCGGTGCTGGTCGATTTCTGGGATTACACCTGCGTCAACTGCATTCGCACTCTGCCTTATGTTCAGGCGTGGCACGAGCGATACCGCGACGAGGGCCTCACCGTGATCGGAGTACACACGCCTGAGTTTACCTTCGCGCAATACGAGTCGAACGTGGAGCGCGGCATTCGCGAATTCGGGCTCACCTATCCCATCGTGATCGACAGCGATCGCGAAATCTGGAAGGCCTTTGCCAACCGCTACTGGCCGACCAGGTACTTGCTCGACAAAGATGGACACCTGCGCTACGCCCACTTCGGGGAAGGCGGCTACGACGAGTCTGAGCAGGCGATTCAGGAACTGCTGTGGGAGATTGATCCCGGCCTGGACCTTCCTGCCTTGATGGAGCCCGTGCGCGAAGAAGATCACATGGGCGCGGTTTGTTATCGTGCCTCCGGCGAACTTTACTTAGGATACGGCCGCGGGCGGATCGGCAACCCAGGTGGGTTCAAGGAAGGTCAGATTGCCGACTACGCTTTCACCGGAAAACCAGAAGAAAACTTTTTCTATGCCAGTAGACGGTGGGCTTCCACCGCCGAGTACTTTGAGGCTGCCGAAGCCGGATCTCATATTCTGCGGTTGAAATTCGAAGCTTCCGCCGTAAACTTGGTTATGGCGTGCCCCCATGTCCCAGTGGCCGAGGTTGTCGTCCTGCAAGACGGCAAGCCGCTCACCCGCAAACAGGCGGCGCGAGACACACGCTTCCGCCCCAGCGCAAATGGAGGCGAGGAAGAAACCTACCTCGCGGTCGAACTCGGCGCGCATGTATTTTCTCGTGGACAACCACGAATTCGGCGAACATGAACTCGAACTACACTGTTCTGTAGGCGTCGCCGCATTCGCCTTCACCTTCACCAGTTGCGTCGATCCCGTGGCCAGCGCGTTGCAAGCGGCCACCGTGCCCCAAGCATGAAGCGGGTCGTCGCAGGCCTGATCGTAAACCAAGGCAAGCTCCTGGTGTGCCAGCGCACGCGCCACCAGACCATGCCGCTGAAGTGGGAGTTCCCCGGCGGAAAAATCGAAGAAGGAGAACAACCCCGCTCGGCTCTGCGCCGGGAACTGGAAGAAGAACTCGGAATCCTGGCGACCATCGGTGACGAAGTCAAGCGCATTCAGCACGAGTATCCAAACGGCGGTATGGTCGAACTTCGCTTCTTCATCGTGCGGGAGTACCAGAGAGAAATCGAGAACCGCATCTTTCGCGACATCCAATGGGCCGACCCCAACGATCTTCCTGCTTACGATTTTCTCGAAGCCGACCTGACGCTGGTCAGGGACCTCGCCGCCGGCAAGCTGCTCTGAGACTTTGGACGAAGTAGCTTAGATTCGGCTCCTTTTCCGAGGTAACCACTAGAGCTATCCCGACGCCTTCAGCCGCCGGTTTTGCCCCCCAAAGACGCGAGCATTAGCGCCACCGACAGCCCGATCACGATAACCGTGGTTGCCCAAGCCACCGCATTGAAAAGGCGTGTGTTGGTGTAGTCGCCCATCAATTCCCTCTTATTGATCAAGATCAGCATGAAGATGAGGACGAACGGAAGTACGATCCCGTTGATCACCTGCGACCACACAACTATTTCTACCAACCGCGGAGCTGGAATCATTAACACCAGCGCTCCCCCGGCGATGATCAGCAGCGTGTAGAGCCAGTAGAAGAATGGCGCTTCTCCGAACTTCCTTCCGACTCCGGATTCGAAGCCCAAGCCCTCGCATACGGTGTATGCGGTGGAAAGCGGCAAAATCGACGCCGCAAACAATGACGCGTTGAACAACCCCACGGCAAAGAGAATGTAGGCATAGTCCCCGGCGAGAGGTTTCAATGCCTGAGCGGCATCAGCGGCATACTTGATATCGCGAAATCCGTGCACGTAAAGAGTGGCGGCGCAAGCGACGATGATGAACCAAGCCACAACGTCGGTAAAGATGCATCCGGTAACCACGTCGAGACGCGAAGCCTTGTACCCACGTCGGGTGACGCCCTTCTCCACAATCGACGACTGCAGGTAAAACTGCATCCACGGGGCAATGGTCGTTCCCACCACGCCAATCACCATGAACAGGTACGCCTGGTCCCGAAAGGCGCGCAGGGCAGGGGGTTTGAAGGTGGCGATCGTTGCGTCTTTCCACAAAGGATGGGCCAGGACCCCGGCCAGGATATAGGTCACGTAGAAAAAAGAAGCAGCCAGAAAAACCTTTTCCACGCTTTTGTACTGGCCCTTCACGACAATCAGCCAGACGATCACTGCACAGACCGGCACGGTGTAAATGCGGGGAAGACCGAACAACTCCAAACTAGTCGCAATGCCAATGAACTCGGTAACGACGTTGCCGAAGTTGGTGATCAGGATTCCGATCATCATCAGGAACGTAATGCGCAGCCCGAATTCCTCGCGGATAAGATCGCTGAGACCCTTGCCGGTGACCGCGCCCATACGGGCGGACATCTCCTGCACCACGATCAAGGCCAGGGTGATCGGGATCATGGTCCATAGCAGAAGATGTCCGAACTGGGCCCCGGCGGACGAGTAGACCAGGATGCCGCCGGCATCGTTGTCAACGTTCGCGGTAATGAATCCCGGTCCCACTACGGCAAGGAACAGGAGGATCCGGATTTTCGAGCGTTTCAGAAACTTCATGCGCACTTTTCGCAGACATATGGGTGGAACAAACTGCAGCTACAAACGACGCCACAGGATAAACGCACGCAGCGAATCTGACCAAACGAAAAGTGCGGCGCAAGGGGAATTAAAGATGTCGGAGCTGGCTTAGGTCTTGGGTCTTGAGTCTTGGGTCTTAGGCGTTAGGTCTCGGGTTTTCGGTTTCGGGTGATGAAAGCAAGAGCCGCAGCACCTTGCCGTTGAGTCCTAAGACCAACCACCTAAGACCCAACACCGCCTTTCCCTACAGTTTCGCGCGCAACATGCTGATCACGTCATCCGAGGTGATGACGCCGGTCAGCATATTGTGTTCGTCCACCACGGGCAGAGTCTGCAGATTGTACTTATCGAACAATTCCGCCACTTCATTTTCCCCGACGCCCTCGTGGGCCAGAACCAGCGGTTCCTGGGTGAGGGACAACATCGGGGCCACCGGTTGCGCCAGCACCAGCCGCGCCAACGGAACCGCACCGGTCAGCGTTCCGCGAGAATCCACCAGGTAGATCGTGCTGACGGCCTCCACTCCACCTTCAAATTCGCGCAGCGAATCGATCGCATTCTGCACCGTCGCCCCCACCGGTAGTGCGAGGAACTCGGTGGTCATGCGGCCGGCAGCCGTTTCTTCCTTATGTTCCAGCAGTTCGACGACGTCTTGCTGCGCCTCCGGTTCCATCTGGACCAGGATCTGTTCGGTGCGATCTTCGGGCAGATCGGCGAGCAGGTCGGCGGCGGCATCGGGATCCATCTCCTCGACGATGTCGGCTGCCCTGCTGGAATCCAGAGACTCGACGATTAATTTCTGAACCTTCGGTGTGACCTCCTCAAGCGCTTCCGCCGCAGTTCCTTCATCCAAGGTCTGAAACACAGCCTGGCGCTCATCTGGCGCCAGATCTTCTACGATGTCGGCAATGTCGGCAGGGTGCAGCTTGGAGAGCCCCTCGTACGAGGTCTTCAGCTTTACGCGCCGAGCTGGATCGGTCTCGATGACATCGATAAACTTCCACGGGATGCTGCGCGGAGGGATTCTTCCGAGTAGCGCCTGCAAAGCCGTCTTCGGCGCCACCCCGCGCAACAGCCGCCGGACCGCGCCCCGTGCTCCCACGTCAACGGACAACACGCGCAACACGGGATGAGCCGCGTTTGCACCCTTTTCCTTGGGGGCGTCCACCTGCAGGTCGACATCATTCACGCGCACTACTTTTCGTCCGTTGACGTCGATCACCTGCTGATCGAGCAGGTCGCGCTCCAGCAAGAACAGCCCTTCTGTGCCGTTGGCTACCGGCCATTCTGCCGCGGTGGTGATCGCCCGAATGCCGCCATTGATCGCCGAAACCGCAGACAACGGCAGCACCCGGTTCCCCGACTTAGTCTTCACGATCAGGGACGAGATCCGGGAACGGTCCTCCTGCGGAGCCAGCGTCACCTCGCGCACACGCCCGCTGGACGCGCCAGACGGGTCATACACCGTGGCGCCCAGCAGTTCGGTTAGGGCAAGTGTCGTCATCCCGCTAGAGAATAACCAACTCGCGCACGATTCGAAACTAAAATCGAAGATCGGACCTCAGCCCTCGGACCTTAGCCCCGGCCCGGTGGTCGGCGGCAGTTCGCTTTAGAAGGTAGCCGGGTCTGAGGCCTGATGTCCGAGGTCTGCATCCGGCGTCTGCGGCGGGAACCTGGTGACCTCCAGCCTCGTATAATGTCTAAGCATCGTGCACCTCATCTTCGATATAGTCGGTCAGACCTTCCGCGCCCTTTGGGCCCACAAACTGCGCTCGTTCCTGACCATGTTCGGCATTGCATGGGGCGTGGGTTCCCTGCTGTTACTGGTCGGCTTGGGGGAAGGATTCCGCGCCGGCAATCGCAAGCAGTTCGACTCCCTGGGCGAAAACGTGATGTTCATCTGGTCTGGCCGCGCTCCTGTGATGCAAGGCAGCTTCACCGCACTGCGCCAGTACTATCTCACCTATCGCGACTACCAAGACATCGTGAACGAATGTCCCAGCGTCGGGGCTGCGGCCCCCGTCATCTCCCGGAACGACATCCGAGCGGTGAGCGATTTCTTTCAGGCCAGCGGCCAGATCATGGGTGTGCCCGCCAACATCAACCAGATTCGTAACCTTCCCATCAACGAAGGCCGCTGGATCAATACCATGGACGATGCGCAGAAGCGCACGGTGATCGTCATCGGCGACGAAGTGCGGCGCACTCTGTTTCCCGGACGCCCGGCCATCGGGGCCACGATTCTGCTCAACGGCGTTCGCTTCACCGTGATTGGCACCCTGCAAAAGATCGGCCACGGCGACAACATGAATCTGAACCTGCGCAGCTTCGTCCCGTTTCATGCCATGCAGGACTACTTCCGTCCGCTGAATACCGGGACTGGCACCGATGTCATCTCTTTCATCAACTATCAGCCCAAGTCGCGCGCCCTGCACGAGACGGCGCAGCAGGAAGTCCACAAAATTATCGCCCGCAACCACGGCTTCGACCCGAACAATCCAGACGCGTTCGATGAATGGGACACCATCAAGACCATCGACCAGATCGGCAAGATCTTTGACGCGATGAACATGTTCCTCGGCAGCGTGGGACTGGTCACACTCGCTCTGGGCGCAATCGGCATCATCAACATCATGCTCGTGGCCGTCGCCGACCGAACTCGCGAAATCGGCTTGCGCAAAGCCGTCGGCGCGACCAACGCCAGCATCATGTTTCAGTTTTTCGTGGAAGGGGCTTTTTTGACACTGTTGAGTGGAGGAATTGGCATTGGAGGCGCGGCGGGACTGATGGCCCTTCTGTCGGGCGTTGATCTCGGCCAGGGATTCGATCCCCCCAAACTGGTCGCTTCCACGGCTGCCCTGGCAGTGGTTTCGCTTGGAGTCGCCGGAGTGGCCGCCGGCCTGTATCCCGCCCGGCGCGCCGCTATGCTCGAACCCGTGGAGGCCCTCCGCAAGGAATAAGCATGCACCGCGATCTCCTCCATCAAGCGTACTCGGCCATGCGTCACGACCTGCGCCGCACCCTGCTCACGATGGCGGGCATGGCATGGGGCATCGCCACCGTCGTCCTGCTCCTCTCCTACGGCAACGGCTTCGGCAAGGCCATCCAGACCATCTTTGAGAGCTTCGGCGCGACCGCTGTAGGAGTCTTTCCCGGTCGCACCTCACAGCAAGCAGGAGGCAACAAGGCGGGCGTCCAGGTTCGCTTCACCAACGACGACATCGAATTGCTGCGCAACAACGTTCCGCTCTGCCGCCATGTCGTCCGCATGCTGCAAAAAGATTCGACGGTTCAGAACAACAATCGCTCGTTTACGTTTCCAGTGATGGGCCTCGACCCTTCGATCCAGGAAATTTGGAACCTCGACATCGAGCAGGGACGGTTCCTCAACGATGCCGATAACATGCAGCACGGTCTCTATGCCGTCATCGCGTCGGAAGCGCGCGACAAGCTTTTTTCCGGCATGCCCGCAGTGGGTGAGTCTATCCGCATCGACGGGGTGACCTTTGAGGTAATCGGGGTCGGCGCACCTCGTATGCAAGAGGGCGACAACGACAACAACCGCGTCGTTTACATTCCGTACAATTCCATGGATGTCCTCAAGGACAACCACTATCTCGACGGAATATGGCTCGACTCCGCAGGCCTCAACCATGAGAAGTTAGATAAGACAATTCGGGAAACGCTCGCCACTGCCCACAACTTCAAGCCCGACGACCAGCGCGCTGTCTTCGTGTTCGACGCCCAGAAGCAGCTCTCGCAGTTCGGCATCATCACCATGGCGCTCAAAGTTCTGCTGGCCTTCATTGGAACGGTCACCTTGGGCATCGGTGGCGTGGGCCTGATGAACATCATGCTGGTATCCGTAACCCAGCGCACGCGCGAAATTGGCGTGGAGAAAGCCTTGGGTGCGCGACGCCACCACATTCTGTTCCAGTTTCTTGCCGAGGCTATGGTCATCACGGCCGCCGGAGGCTTCCTCGGAATTCTGCTTTCCTATGCGGTATCGATCGTGGCCGGCCGCATCACCTTTTATAGCGCGTTAGCCAAACATGCCGAGGCCGCGGACATTCGCCTCATCGTCTCGCCCATGATTTTGGTCGTGGCGACCTCCATCCTGGCGGTCGTGGGCGTCGTCAGCGGAATGGTGCCTGCCCTGCGCGCCGCGAATCTGGATCCCATCGAAGCTCTGCGTTACGAGTGAGCAGGGAGTCCTCGGCGCATTTCGGCACAACTTTCAGGAAATTTTCGAAGGCCAATCGGCATAGGGGGGGAGAGTGACCTCTCCTCCCCTGCCACACCACCGTACATGCGGGTCCGCATACGGCGGTTCAGTTCGGTTGAGCTAGACGCCATCGAGCAATCGGGGAAGACCGAGCGCATCGAAGTAAGCAATCGGAAAAGCCGAGGACAGGGCCGGGCTGTTGGCCAAACGCCACGGTCCATGGGAACTGCCCACGGTTTGAGCCGCTAGGGCAGCACCGATGTTGCGCTGGCGCAGCCTCACATACCGCATCTGCTTCCGCTTCCATTGCTTCCAGATCATGGATCTCAATCTACGGCGAATCCATTCCTCCAGCCTTTGCAGCACCGAAGGCGTCTGGCTGAAGCCGAAGTAGCCCTTCCATCCTCGTAAATAGGTGGCGAGTTCCTTCGTCATCTGTTGCAGACTGATGCCCCGTGTCCGTCGCGTCAGTTCCCGCACCCTTTGCTTACACCGGAGCAGAGCCTTGGGCGCAATGCGCCGCTTTGGTTCTGCCCCGTAGGTAAAGCTAAAGCCCAGAAACTTCCGCTCCTGCGGCCGCGCCACCGCGCTCTTCGACTCATTCACCTTGAGCTTGAGCCGCCGCCGGATGAAACCCGTCACGCTTTGCATGACTCGTTTCCCTGCCCGCTCGCTCGCCACGTAGATATTGCAATCATCCGCGTAGCGCACGAAACGGTGCTTGCGACGCTCTAACTCTCGGTCGAGTTCATCGAGCACGAGATTCGACAGCAGCGGAGACAAAGGCCCTCCTTGCGGAGTTCCTTCCTCCACCGGACTCACCAGCCCGTTCTCCATCACGCCCGACTCCAGGAAAGCTCGGATCAACTGGAGCATCCTCTTGTCGCTCACCCGCCGCGCAATCGCCGCCATCAGCTTGTCGTGGTTCACTCGATCGAAAAACTTTTCCAGATCCAGATCCACCACCCAGCGCTTTCCCTCGGCGACATACTGCTGCGCCTTGGCCACCGCCTGATGCGCCGAGCGCTGCGGACGAAACCCGTGACTGTGTTCGGAGAACGTCGCGTCCCATCTGTCTTGCAGAACCTGCATCACCGCCTGCTGGATAAACCGGTCCAGCACCGTCGGGATGCCCAGCTTGCGCATCCCTCCGTCCGGCTTCTTGATCTCTACTCTTCTCACCGGTTGCGGTTGCTAAGTCCCGTTCAACAGTTGTTCCCGAATGGCTAGCCAGTGCTGCTTCAGGTAGCCGGGTAACTCCGCGACTCGCATGCCGTCGATTCCCGGACTGCCCTTATTGGCCTTCACTCGTCGTAAAGCCTGCTGACAGTTTTCCCGTCCGCAGACCTCTTCCATCAGTTGCTCTTCTCCAGCCGGACTTTCGGTTGCGCACTGCGCCGTGAGCGATTCGGTCCCTTCCCGCGAGCCCTCGGAGCTTCACTCCTCCCCTCCTCGGTAAAGGCCAGCACCCTCTGTAGCTGGTTCTTCTGCCGCTTGTCGTTCATCGAGTCCTGCGTCCTACTCGCCGCTCCTTGCTGTTTGGGCCTTCGGCCTCGCGGCCTACTATGCCCTCTACTGCTGACTCCCGCTGCACGGTCAGAATGGATCACTCCATCCTCAGTCACGATTCCGTGACATGCGGCGGGTCTCCCGAAGTAAGTTCGACCGCCTTCCGCGCACAACCGCCGGATTTACCACCGGTGCTCTTGGTGGACATGGGCTTCACTGTCAGTTGCCAGCTCGCCCCACACCGTAGGCCTCGTCATCCGGTTCTTGTTCATCGGCTCGCGCTTTTGATCCACGCTTCTTTCAGACCCCGCCTCGCGACGACGCCCTTGCGCTTCTCTAGCCCTTCACCTCCACCAGGTTGGGCAGGGGACTTTCACCCCTCAGCTGTCCAACATGTTCGGCACACAACAAAAAGCCGGAGCGGCCTGCGCTCCGGCTGGAGTTGCGATACTCTTCGCTAAGCGGCCGAGGTGAGCGCTTGTACAAAATGCTGACACACTGTCGTCTCGACCGTGAACATCCTGGCCGTAACCCGGCCAACCAGGAACGGTTTCAGGATTTGCTCAACATGCGGGAACGTTTCATCCACATACCTCTCCGCCGCGTTTCTTTCCGTCCACAGCGAGATCGCGACCATCTTCTCTTTCGCGGCGTCCGGAACAAATGGAAGTAGTTCGAGGAAGCCCGGCTGCTTCTTCATAATTGGAAGAATTTCCTGACGAATCGTCTTAATCAGTTCGTCCCTCTTTTCGGATTTCGGAGTGAATTCGAGGATACGGGCAAACATACGAGACTCTCCTTCCTTGCTGGGAAAGTGCTCGGAGGATGCCTCGGTTCGAGACGGCCTCTTCCGAGCCCAATCCCGAATCAGGGTGACTGACTTGAAGTGGTGGAAAAAACGGCAGTACTTTAATCCCCGATGCGGGATGTCGCAGTGACGTTGGCCACAGACGACGGTGACTCTGCGCACCCGGTACCGACCAGAATTAAGTGTCTGGCATGTCTGACGACATTCTCACTCTGCAACCGCCGCCGGTCGACGCTCGACTCGCTTACGGCTCGGACTCCAACCAGTTTCTCGATCTGCGTCTGCCTTCGCCCAAAGAAAAAACAAGCCACCCTATCCGCTCCTCATCAACATCCACGGCGGATTCTGGCGCGCCAAATACGACCTCGATCATGCAGGAGACCTCTGCGCTGTTCTTGTACTCCATTTATCGGTTTGAGCGTTGGACGTCGAGCCTGGTGTTTCGGCAGTTGCGCCAGACCTGCGGCCTTCCTTAGAATACTGCTCACTTTCGGCGGCCTTCTCGCGACGCTCGGGCATCGCGAAACCTGATATCCGCAAGTACAAAACTCATGACCACCAAAACACCAGAAGCAACAACCATGGGCACAGCCCCAAGTGAGTCCCTCTACGGCCTGCTGTTTCAGAACAGCCTTGACGGTTTGATGTTGACTGCGCCAGATGGTTCGATCCTCGACGCGAATCCAGCGGCCTGCCGAATTATGGGCCGAACGCGGGAAGAGATTCTGCACGAGGGCCGACAAGGGCTGATCGATGCTTCCGATCCAAGGCTCGAAATCCTGATCGCCGACCGCCACCGCACAGGCAGAGCCCACGGAGAACTGAGGGCGCGACGCAAAGACGGTAGTCTTTTTCCGATCGAGATTTCGTCCGTGGTTTTCCAGAGCCCCAACGGAGATTCCAGAACCTGCATGATCATCCGCGACATTACTGAGCGCGCTGCCGCTGAAGCCGAGCGCGAGCGCTTGATTAACGAACTCCAGGAGGCTCTGGGACGAGTCAAGTCCCTGAGCGGCCTGCTGCCCATTTGTGCTTCCTGCCGGAAGATCCGCGATAAGCAAGGCGCGTGGCACAACCTGGAGGCTTACATTCGGAGCCATACGGAAGCGGACTTCACCCACGGCATCTGCCCGGATTGCCGCCGGGCGCTCTACCCTTAATTCATTCGCACTTGATGCTCTGTGATTGACACCCCCGAACCCTACCTCATACGATTCTCGATTCGCGAATACTCATCATGCTGAATCGTCTAAGGTTTCCTCGCGTTGTCCTCTTACTCGCTGCTGCGGTATTCCTCGCCGCCTCGATTCCGGTTCAGCAAGCCGATCCCGCACGCTACCTCAACGACATCAAGTCGCTCGCCTCGCCCGAGATGGAAGGCCGTGCTGCCGGTACCAAAGGCCTGACGCGCGCCGAGCATCTGATTGAGAAGCGCTACAAGGAACTCGGCCTGCAACCCGCTGGAGCGAACGGCTACGCTCAACCTTTCACGGTCGTCACCGGTGCGCGTCTCAAGTCGGACAACCACTTTGTGGTGGAGTCAGCCGGGTCCAAGAACGATCTGAAGATATATCAGGATTTCGTCCCCTTCAGCTTTTCTGCCTCCGGCCAGGTCGCCGCACCGCTCGTCTTTGCTGGATACGGAGCCACCGCCGACGAATTCCACTATGACGACTACGCCAGCCTCGACGTCAAAGACAAAATCGTAGTCGTGCTCCGTTACGAACCATCGGGCTTCGCGGAAAAGAGCGGCAACCACGGACTCACCCAGCACTCGCAGCTCATCACCAAGGCCATCAACGCCCGCAATCACGGAGCGAAAGCCGTGGTAGTGCTCAATGGGAAACTGGGCGACGGAGAAGAAGATCTATTGACCCGCTTCGGCAGCGTCAGCGGCCCGGAGAATGTTGGCATCGTCATGGTACAGGTGAAGAACGCGGTCGCGGACTCGTGGTTTCGGTACACCGGCAAATCACTGAAAGATGTTCAGGAACAGATCGACTCGGCCACGAAATCCGCATCGTTCGCCTTCCCCGACACACTTCACCTGTCGCTGCATATCGACATCGAAACCACGCGTGCCACGGTCAACAATGTGCTGGCATGGCTGCCCGGCCAGACGGACGAATACGTCATCATCGGCGCGCACTATGACCACCTCGGCCGCGGCAACTTCGATTCCCTCGCTCCCTCGCAGATCGGCCAGATCCATCCCGGCGCCGACGATAACGCCAGTGGCACGGCCGGAGTGCTCGAACTCGCTCGTCTGCTCGCCCCGCAGCGCGACCAACTGAAACGCAGCATCCTCTTCATGGACTTCGCCGGAGAAGAACTTGGGCTCCTCGGTTCGGCTGCGTGGGTAAAGGATCCCACGCGCCCTCTCGCGAAAGCCGTGGCCATGATCAACATGGACATGATCGGCCGGATCAAAAATGACAAGGTGTATATCGGTGGAGTTGGCACCGGCTCAACTTTCAAATCGATCCTCGAACAGGCCCAGAAAGACACGCCTTTCAAGATCGAATATTCCGCCGGCGGATATTCGTCGAGCGACCACACCTCGTTTCTTACGAAAAAGATTCCCGTGTTATTCGTCTTCTCCGGCCTTCACTCCGATTACCACAAACCCTCCGACACCTGGGACAAGATCAACGCGTCTTCTGCCACGCGCTTACTCGACATGGTCGGAAACGTTGCGGTCCAACTGGCGAACGCGCAAGACGCACCGGCATTCCAGGTCGTCGCTGAAGACAAGCCGCCCGCTGGTGGCGGAGGAGGAGGCTACGGTCCGTACTTCGGTTCCATTCCAGACTTCGGCGAAACCGAAAACGGCGTGAAATTTTCCGACGTAAAACCGAACTCGCCCGCCGCGAAGGCCGGGCTGAAAGCGGGAGACATCTTGATCCAATTCGCCGACAAGCCCATCAAGAATTTATACGACTTCACCGACGCGCTCCGCCGCAGCAAAGTCGGAGAAGTGGTCGAGGTGAAAGTCCTGCGCGACGGCCAACCAATCACCGCCAGCGTGAAGCTCGAACAAAGAAAATAGGCTGGAGTGGCCCTTCCAATTGGAGTCATTCTGACCGAAGCCGTCTTTCAGGCGGAGGGAAGGATCTGGCGCGAAGACCGGCGCTCTCCATTTGACACTCCCGCGCTCGATCCCTCTCCCGGCTGAAATGCGCCGGGATCGGGACGACGCCTTCAAGAAAGGAGCAAAACAAAAACAGACAGCACTACAGCGCTGGACGGTGGCCCGCGCCGCCACACCCGAATCCCTTATAATCGTCCGTCACACAACGAGGAATCCTTTGCCCTTCGACGACCTCCGCCAGTGGATCGCAGCGCTCGACCGCGCCGGCCAACTGAAGCGCATCCAGACCGAAGCTGACCCGATCCTTGAGATCGCCGAAATCACCGACCGCGTCTCCAAAAGTCGCGATGCCAAAGGCGCTCAGGGTGGCCCAGCCCTTCTCTTCCAAAACCTTAACGACCATCCCGGTTCCCACCTCCTCATCAACCAGTTCGGCTCCGACGCCCGCATGAAACTGGCTCTCGGCGTCAATTCCTTCGACGAGGTCGCCGCCCGCATCCGCATGTTCATGGATGTCAAATCTCCCCAGGGTTTCCTCGACAAGCTCAAGATGCTTCCTCTGTTGACGGAAGCCGGAAAGTTTTTCCCGCGCACAGTGCCCACCGGCCCTTGTAAAGAAGTCATTCAGCGCGACAATTTCTCCCTGCTCGACTTTCCCATCCTGCAGTGCTGGCCCAAAGATGCTGGCCGTTTCATCACGCTCCCCTGCGTCACCACGCGCGACCCTAGGTCAGGAAAGCGCAATCTGGGAATGTACCGGATGCAGGTTTACGACGAACGCACGACGGGAATGCACTGGCAGCGTCAAAAAGTTGCGGCGGAGCACGCACGCGAGCGCATGCGGGCAGCGGTTGACGGAAAATCCGCTGCGGTGGACATCATGGCGCGCAGCTCCGGCGGCAGCATTCTTGCCGAAGGCGATCGCCCATCCGGGAAGATGGAGGTCGCCGTCGCCATCGGCACCGAACCTGCCGTGACGTTTTCCGCCATCGTGCCCGCGCCGCCCGAAATTGAGGAATACCTGATCGCCGGCTTCCTCCGCGGAGCCCCCGTCGATCTGGTGAAATGTGAAACCGTCGACCTTGAGGTCCCCGCAGCCAGCGAAATCGTCCTCGAAGGCTACGTGAATCTCGACGAACTTCGCAGCGAGGGCCCGTTCGGCGACCATACCGGCTTCTACTCGCTCGAAGATCTTTATCCCGTCTTCCACGTCACCTGCATCACGCACCGAAAAGATCCGATCTACGCGACCACGATTGTCGGCAAGCCTCCGCAGGAAGACGCCTACATGGGCAAAGCGGTCGAGCGCATCTTTTTGCCGCTGATGAAACTGACCATTCCCGAGCTCGTCGACATTAACCTGCCCATCGAAGGCGTTTTTCACAACCTGATGATCGTCTCCATCAAGAAGTCGTACCCGGGACAGGCTCGCAAGGTGATGAACGCCATCTGGTCGCTGGGGCAGGCGATGTTTACCAAGTGCATCGCCGTGGTGGACGAAGACGTTGACGTGCAGGATATCGGCGATGTCACGCTGAAAGTCTTCAACCACATCGATCCGGAGCGCGACATTCAATTCACGCTGGGCCCGGTGGATTCTCTCGACCATGCCTCGCGCTTGCCCGACTACGGATCAAAGATGGGTATCGACGCGACGCGGAAATGGGCCAGCGAAGGCTTCGCCCGTCCCTGGCCCGATGAGATTGACATGGATTCGAAGACGAAAGCGTTGGTCGACAGCAAGTGGAAAGCGTTGGCGAAAGAACTCGGACTGGAATGATCCCAACTAATTTTCGATTTTGATCCTCGCCAGTGTCTTCACGACTTCCAGATCCTCTGGTTTCTTCACTTCAATCCGCACCGCCGTTCCCTCAGCATAGCGTTTCGCGCCACCGATAATCTTGAGCACGTCATCTGGAAGCGTGCACTTTCGCGCGGCTGCGACCGCCTTGTCTCCGAGAATGAATGCCGCAAGAAACCCGCCCTCGCGAGGTCCCAGATACACGATGTTTCGCTTCTTGAGTTGAAGACGCAGAGACCACCCTAGTTTGACCGACGCAGTGTGCCACTCCGCTGCGTCAAGTTTCAGTTCGCGCTTCAAGTCTGTCACGAGGCATTTCCACAGAGAGTGCCTTGTTCCTAATACCGACGCGAGCGCCTTTTCGCTAGGCTGTTTCGCTCGACCGGCAAACGCATTCTGCAGCATTCGTCCTTCTCCTTCCCCGACGCGACGAAGCGGATCAGTGCCCCAACCAAAACAGCGTTCGTACTCCCCACGCAGCGGCAACGCCGAATAGCGCCATGAAAGCTACGCTGATCAAGCGACCAGAAATTGTGCTTTTGCTCCAGCCCTGGAGCACGGCAATCACTCAAACGATAAACAATACGATTGCGCCTGTGCCAAGAATCTTCAGCAGCATGATCGAATTCCTCTCACGTCCCTAAGTCAACCGAACAGGAGCGAATCTCGAATCGATACTGCTGCAACACGCAATTCTGCGCAGTGACGTTCATCACGCCTGATCGAAAGCGACCCCTTGCGCTAAACATCAGTAATCCGGAAGACTATTCGCGCTCCCCCTCCGCGCGTAACGGCTCATACCCGGCGCACCGCAACACCGGCAAGCGCGGATACCTGGGAAACCGCGCATCCGTCACAGACCGCTCGCACAAGTAAAAAATCGATCCACGGTCCGACTCGAGCCGCCGCATGAACCGGCAACCCGCACAAAGGCCCACACCAGTTTGCAGCCTTTCCTTCTTCCCCTCACTCACCTTTACAGGATAGCGCCCCGGAGGTCGTGCAGTCGGCGAAAACCCTCCTCTGGTGACTCCGGAACGATCATGTTTCGGTTCCCCTGGGGGTTAGCAAGACTTTTGCTGCGAACCTGAAGAAAAAATCATTAACTATTGACGTTTTTAGCACCAATCCATCTTGAATCTCGCCAAGCTCTTTTGTTATAACGGCTCGCCAATTACAGGAGGTTCTACCGTGCCGTTCCCAAGCATCGGTGTCTCGGTCTCTCCTTCGAAGTCCTTCGGCGTCCTGTTCGTTGGCGCCCTGACCCTCGCTCTTCTGACTCAGTTCGCGTCCGCCCAGCAGACGCTCGGTTCCATGAACGGCACTGTTTCTGACGCGAGCGGCGCGGTGGTGACTGGCGCCACCGTGAAGATTCGGGCGGTCGCCACCAATCTGGAAGTGAACGCACAGACTAAAGGCGACGGATCATTCAGCATCACCGATATCCCGATCGGCACCTATGAGGTCAAGTTCACCAAAGAGGGATTCGAAACGGCCGTCTATCCTCAGATTCTCGTCCAGGGCAGCCGCACGACCACGGTCAATGCCAAACTCAAACCCGGCGCCGTTTCGTCGACGGTGACCGTCGAAGGCACGCCCCTGTTGAACGAAACGGACACCACGAACGGTTACACTCTGGGCGCTCAACAAATTGAAGAAGTGCCGCTCGGCACCGGAAGCTTCACCCAGCTCGCCATTCTCGCGCCCGGCGTCAACGCCGATTTCCTCTCGGGATCCGGTTCCAACGAAGGCCTGGGCAATCAGGGAATTGTGGCCAATGGCCAGCGCGACACCAGCAACCTCTTCACCTTCAATGGCGTGAATGCCAACAACCTGTTCAACGGGAACTCCACCAGCAACATCTCCGACAGCCGGTTCACGCTCAATACCGGCGAAATTTTTGGAGTCGGCGGCCAGGTTCAGACCAACAGCAGCGTCTTCGACGCGATCGGGCAAGCGCTGCCCACGCCACCAGTCGAGACCATTCAGGAAGTCCACGTCGCGACCTCGATGTACGACGCCTCCATGGGCCAAGCCAGCGGCGCGCATATCGAAACCACGACCAAGTCTGGCACCAACAACTTCCACGGCCAGCTCTACGAGTACTACCAGAGCAACAAGTTCGACGCCGCTCCCACGTTTCTGGCTCCGAATCCATTTTTCTCCGGCGCTCCTCCGCTTCACCGCAATGTGTACGGCGCAACCATCGGCGGGCCCATCAAAAAGGACAAGCTGTTTTTCTTCGGGTCCTATCAGGGCCAGCGCATCAGCGACGCGCTCAGTGGCGCCTTCAACGGTGTACCAACACTGCAGGGCTTGACCGACAGCAATCGTGATGCGACGTCTCTCGCGAACCTCGCCAATGCTGACGACACTTGCGGAGTTGGCCGAGCCCCAGCCTGTATCACTGCTGGCCAGGTTGACCCGGTTGCGCTCGCCATCATCCAGGCGAAGACATCCAGCGGTCAGTACATCATTCCTTCCTCGAACGCAGTTAATCCAGAAGGTGGGGCGCAGCCGTTCAACTCGTTCATCAAAGGCCCAAGCAGCCAATTCAACGCCAGCCAGGCAAACGCCAATATCGATTACATCTTCGGCCCGAAGGACCGCCTCGCCGGCAAGTACTATTTTCAGACCGATCCAACCTACATTCCGTTTGCAGTCAGTCAGGTTCTGGGCTTTCCGCAGACGATGCATGCCGGCAGTCAACTGGCGTCGATTGACAACACGACGATCTTTACGCCGAACACCACCTGGGAAAACCGGCTCGGCTTTGTTCGCGAAGTTGCTAATGCGACCACGGCGCAATCGTTGACGCCGTCGAGCGTGGGCTTGAATCTTCTGGGGAGCAGCTATTTCCCGGGCCTTAATATTGACAACGCCGACGCAGGCGCGAACCTGTCCGGAGGCGGCACCGTTGGCTACAGGAATGGGAACACTATGAAAATCGGGCCTGCCACCAATTTCGCCAATGCCGGAATTTTCCAGAACGAATACGAAGGCTCCTCGATTTATCACTGGGTTCACGGCAGCCATACCGTGGCCTTTGGCGGAATTTTCGATTACATGCAATTAAACGTTGCCAACCGTGAAAATCAGGTCGCTACTTTCACCTTCCACAATTTTGCCGACTTTCTGACCGGAACGTTAGGCCAGGACCGCAGCAGCGGCCAGTTCCTGAATGGCGAGACCAATCGCCATTTCCGTTCGCGCTCCGCCGGACTGTTTGTTCAGGATAGCTGGAAAGTAATGTCGAACCTCACCGTGAACGCGGGCGTTCGTTGGGATTGGGATGGCCCGCTCTACGAAACGAATGGGCTGCTCACCAACTTCTACGCTTCGGATTACAAATACAACCTGGCTTCCGACTCGTTCGGCACCCTTGCCAACGGTGAGCCGGGGATCGGTCTCGTGGTGGCCGGAAACAATAAGGCGTTCGGCTTCAAGGGCGTCAGCGATTCGACCTTAACTGGACGCCAATGGATGTTCGCACCGCGCATAGGTTTCGCCTGGAGCCCATCGCGCTTGAAAAACGTTGTCGTTCGCGGCGGCTTCGGAATGTTCGCCGACCGAGGCGAATACTTCACGGAGCTCTCAGCCAGCGCCGGTCTGGGCATAAGCGGACCTTTCAGCGTCACCACGCAGGAACCATTTACGGTGCCAGTGAATACGTCTTGCAAAGGAACGGGTTGCTTGAAAGCCGGTCCCTTTGGTACTGCGCCCCTCGCACCACCTCCCAGCAATCTCTCGGGTGTAGCCTCGTTGATTTACAACCAGTCGCAGTTGAGCGGTTGCCCCGAACCGGTTACACCTACCTGCACGCCTACTGGCAACGCCAACTTCGACGCCTTGTTTGGCGGCTACGATCCTGCGAACAAGCTTCCCTATTCAGAAAACTGGAGCCTCGATCTGCAGTGGCAGCCACAGAATGATCTGGTTCTAACCATGGCCTACATCGGCAACCATGGCGTACACCAGCCCATTCCGGTTCCCTTCAACGAACCAGGAATCGCGACGCCTTCGAATCCAATCAGCGGCCAAATCTACAGCTATGGCCAGCAGCCGCTGGACGGCTCAAACTCATTCGGCGGCAATCCACTTCTAACCGAGCAGGTGCAAACCACCATCGGCGAGTTCTCGTTCTCCGACGGCAACACGGCGCTGCGCACGCCCTATATCGGCTTCAATCCGAACGCCGACTTCTGGCGTGCCGAGGGCATTTCCAACTACAACGCCCTGCAACTGCAGGCCACCAAGAGAATGTCGCGCGGCTTCATGGTGAATGCTTCGTACACGTATTCGCATTCTTTGGACGAAGGCAGCGGTCTCGGCGCCGGGCTCTTCTATAACGGAAACAATCCGCTCATTCCGCGCCAGGGCTATGCATCTTCTGACTTCGATCGCACGCACGTGCTCACGATCAGCTACGCCTACATGTTTCCAAAGATGGATCATGCGTCTCGCCTGCTGAAAGGAGTGGTCAACGGCTGGGGCGTTCAGGGCGTTACCGTCGCGCAGAGTGGCGAGCCCTTCAGCATCATCGATTTCTCTGGAACGGCGGGCGGAATCTTCTTCAGCTCCGATGATTTCATCACCAACCCGATTCTGCCTCTCGCTCCTGGAATCACGCCAAAGCAAGCGATTCAGGGTGGAACCTTCCAATCCTTCACCAGTGGTCCGAATGCGGGCATCCGGGTGCCCTACGTGAACCCGGACGATTTCTCCGTTCCCCTTCTGAATCCGGGCCAAAGTGGAGTACCGCCCTGCGGTCCTACAGTTGGCGGAACTTCGGCGAGTTTCTGCGATACCGTCGAAACCGGATACGGATCAAACGGCCGCAATCTTTTCCGGGCTCCATTCCAGACTCGATTCGATTTCTCGATTCTGAAAAATTTCCAGATCTCGGAGCGGATGGCTTTGAAGTTCGAGGCGGATGCCTTCAACATTTTCAACCATCCCAGCTTCGATACGCCAAACAGCAACTTCACCCTCGATCCTTGCTATAACCCGCAGCCGTGCTACGGAACTACCGGGATCGTCGCGTCGGGCAATCCCAACAACTTCGGCGTCATCCAGCAGACCGTCGGCAGCAACCGCTTCCTGCAGCTGTCGGCGCATCTGACTTTTTGAGGGATGTGGAACGAGAGGAGCAACCGATTTTCTGTCGAGTAAACTGAACACTGCACGCTTTAAGCGAGGGCTGATCAGCCTGGCACTGATCGCCCTTGTTCTCCTTCAGAGCTCGGCTGCGGTCGCCTGGGGCAACGAGGGACACACCGCCATCAACCGCGTAGCCGCGCAAAAGATTCCAGCCACCATGCCGCGCTTCTTGCGGCACGCTGTCGGCGAGATGGCCTACTTCGGCCCGGAACCCGACCGCTGGCGCAGTCCCTCGGAGTTCGCCCTGAAGAATTCTCAGGAACCCGACCACTTCATCGACCTCGAACGCGTCTCCTGGCTCGATCCGCTTCCCCCGGGCCGCTACGAGTTCTATCGCAAACTTTACGACAAGCGCGCTTCCACCACGGACCATCCCGACGACTACCTTCCCGAGCGCGTCGGCCTGCAGCCCTATATCACGATGGAAGTCTATGGACGCCTGAAAGTCGGCTTCCGCGAATACCGGCAGCGACTCGCCGCGCATCAGCCTACGCAAGCGGTACAGCAGGCAATCATCTTCTATGCTGGCTGGCTCGGCCATTACGTGGCCGATGGATCGCAACCGCTGCACACCACCATCCAGTACAACGGCTGGGTCGGCCCCAATCCCAACGGATACACCACACAGCACGGCATCCACGCCCAGTTTGAGACCGCCTACGTCGCCGCAAACATCACCGCCAAAGATTTTGCCCCATTGGTGAAGAGTCCCGAGCGCCTCGATGATCCCTTCGCGCGTTACATCGCCTATCTGAAGCGGTCCCATAGTCTGGTCGACAACGTCTACGCACTCGAGAAGGCCGGAGGACTTACAGGAAAGGGCTCCCCCGCCGCATTCGACTTCACCACTCGCCGCCTCGCCGCCGGATCGCAGATGCTGCTAGACCTGTGGTACACCGCGTGGCTGGAAAGCGCCGTACCAGTGCCGGAACATGCACCTGCCCCTCCCACGACGAAGTAGCCGCACCGATCACAACTCTGGCAACCGCAGCGCCGGGGACGGTTTAGCGTTTCTTTCGGTATACTGAATAGGCATATGCCGGTTCTGAAGAATATCGCCGCCATCGCCAAGGGCATGAGCGTCACTTTCATGGAGATGTTTCAGCCCACGACCGTGGAAAATTATCCAGACGGCGAGGGTCCGCTGCGTGGCGCGCGCATTGAAGCCCGCTTCCGCGGCGCCCACGTTCTGCAGCGCGATGAGAACGGACTGGAAAAGTGTGTGGCCTGCTTCCTTTGCGCCGCCGCTTGTCCGTCGAACTGCATCTACATCGAAGCCGCCGAAAACACCGCCCAGAACCGCGTCAGTGGCGCCGAGCGCTACGCCAAGGTTTACAACATCGATTACAACCGGTGTATTTTCTGCGGGTATTGCGTGGAAGCTTGCCCTACGGATGCGATCACCCACGGCCATGGATTTGAGCTGGCATCCTTCAACGCCAGCAATCTGGTTTACCGTAAGGAGCAAATGCTGGCCCCCCGGCCAGCACACATGGGAGCCAACGTAGTATTCAATCAAGCCGACGTGGACGGCGGCGCGCCTACGCAGATGGTACCGGGGAGCTAATTTCGAAGCGGGTTTCGAGTTCAATCAACGCCGGTCCATTCGAGACCGGCGTTCGTGCATGGGAACAGTCGTTGGTCGGTGGTCGTTCGCAAACCCTGCGGCCACTGAGCGGCCAGCAGCGAGGGGCCAACGACCAATGACTTAACGACTAACGATATTCATCTATGACTGACTTTCTAAACACGGTGAAAGAGCGCGTCGTCGTCTATGACGGCGCCATGGGCACCAACATCCAGAAGCGCGACCCTACCCTGGACGATTACTGGGGCAAGGAGAACTGCAGCGAAGTGTTGGTGTTGAGCCGTCCCGACATCATCCGCGATATTCATGCGGACTTTTTTCGCGTGGGCTGCGACATCGTCGAGACCAACACGTTCGGCGGAAGCGGAATTGTCCTCGGGGAGTTCGATCTTCGCGACCGGGTACGCGAAATCAACGTAAAGGCTGCCCAACTCGCCAGGGAAGTAGCGCAGCAATTCTCCACGAAAGACAGGCCCCGATTCGTCGCGGGTTCAATGGGACCAACGACCAAACTGCCGTCGCTCGGTCACATCGGTTTCGACGCGATGGTCGAGTCTTACGAAGAGCAAGCCTCCGCGCTGATCGAAGGTGGAGTCGACGTGCTCCTTATCGAGACTGCGCAGGATCTGCTGCAAGTCAAGATCGCTACCATTGGAGTACTGGAAGCCATGCGGAAGGCCGGAAAGCGCTTGCCGTTGCAAGTGCAGGTCACCCTGCAGGACGAAAAGGGAGCAATGCTTCTGGGCACCGAAATTGGCGCGGCGCTGACTGCCTTAGAGCCGTTCGACGTCGATGCGATCGGAATTAACTGCGCTACCGGTCCCAAGGAAATGAACGATTCGGTGCGCTATCTGGGCCTCAATTCTACGAAGTATGTTTCAGTACTGCCCAACGCCGGGCTCCCGGAGAACGTCGGTGGGCATCCGGTTTACAGGCTCAGCGCGGAAGAACTGGCGCAGTATCACAAGCATTTCGTCCAGGACTATGGCGTCCGAATTGTCGGCGGCTGCTGCGGCACAACACCCGAGCACCTCAAAGCCGTTGTAGATGCGGTTTCTGGCGTCGAACCTGCTAAGCGCAACGTTAAGCGCGTGGGCGCCGCATCCAGCGCGTACACCACCGTTCCCCTCGACCTCGAGCCCAAGCCGTTAATCGTCGCCGAGGAAATGAACACGACGACGCGGGTCGAGCATTTCCGCAAGCTGGTGCAGGGCAAGAAATACGACGAAATTCTGGCTCTGGCCAAGCGACTGGTGAACGACGGATCGCACATGCTGGATCTGTGCTGCGCCATTGTCGGCGAGGACGAGAAGGGATACATCACTTCCATCCTGGAAAAGATCGCCACGCGTGTTCCCGCGCCGATTCTGGTGGATTCGACCGAAGCGGACGTGGTGGAAGAGGCCCTGAAACGTATCCCGGGACGAGCCATCATCAATTCGATCAATCTGGAAGACGGCGAGAAACGTACATCAAAAGTTCTGCCCATGGCGAAGCGCTACGGAGCGGCTGTGATTGCCCTGACTATCGATGAAGACGGCATGGCGCTGACCGCCGACAAAAAGGTGGCAATCGCTCATCGGATCTATGACCTCGCCACAAAGAAATATGGCCTCGATGGTACTGACTTGATCTTCGACGCGCTGACTCTGCCCATTTCGACCGGACAGGAAGAGTACCGCACCGCCGGAGTGGAAACGCTGAAGGCAGTCGAGCGCATCAAGAAAGAACTACCTTCAGTGAAGACGATCCTGGGCGTGAGCAATATTTCTTTTGGTCTGGATGCCTACCCGCGCCGGGTATTGAACTCGGTGTTCATGCACGAAGCGGTGGATCACGGGCTCGACATGGCCATCGTGAACTACACCAAGATTTATCCGCTGTACAAGATTCCCCAGGAAGAAGTGGAACTGGCGCGCAATCTCATCCACCGGGATGCCAATTCCGACGGCGATCCCCTGCAAAAATACATGGCGCACTTCGCCGGCATGAAGGGCAAGCCCGCCGCTTCAACGACCGCGCACGTGGATACGCTGTCGGTGGAGGACAAGCTGAAATTCGCGATCATCAACGGCGAAAAATCCGTCGGCGAAGGCACGCATAAGAAGTCGCTCGAAGCTCTGCTGGAAGAGGCACTCGCGAATTACTCAGCCCTGGAACTGATCAACACCGTCCTGCTCGACGGAATGAAGACGGTCGGCGACCTGTTCGGCGCACGCAAGATGCAGTTGCCTTCCGTGCTCGATTCGGCCGGAGTGATGAAGGCGGCGGTAGCCTATCTGGAACCAAAGATGGAGAAGAAGACCGGGTCGCAGAAGGGGACAATCGTGCTGGCCACGGTAAAAGGCGACGTGCACGACATCGGTAAGAATCTCGTCGACATCATTCTGTCGAATAACGGATTCAAGGTCATCAATCTCGGCATCAAGCAGCCAGGCGACACCATCATTCGCGCGGCGCAGGAACATCAGGCCGACGCAATCGGCTTGAGCGGCCTGCTCGTGAAGTCAACTCTCGAAATGAAATACGTCATCCAGGATCTCGAGCGGCAGAAGCTCGCTTTCCCCGTGATCTGCGGCGGCGCGGCACTCACGCGCAAGTACGTGGAGGACGACTTGCGCCGCGAGTATACGAATGCCGTCTTCTACGCCGACGATGCCTTTGCCGGCCTGCACATCATGGAAGACCTGGCAACCGAGAATGGCGCCAAACAAACGCGGCTGACGGAGGGACGAACGGTAAAGGAGTACGCGAAAGCCGCGGCTGTAGATGAAGAAACGGGGCCAGTGTTTGCGGAGCGCAGCCCGGTCGTAGGCGATGCTCCAAATACTCCAGATCCTCCATTCTGGGGCGTCCGCGTGCGCAAGGACTACGATTTGCGCGAGGTGTTCCAGTACATCAACGAAACTGCCCTGTTTAAGAACCAGTGGCAACTGAAGACGGCTTCGCAGTCCGACTATGTGCGTCTGGTGGATGAGAAATTCCACCCCATTTTGCGGAAGCTGGAAGATGAAGTCGCGGGCTCGGGATTATTTGAACCCAAGGTTGTGTATGGCTACTTCCCCGCTCAGGCCGACGGGAATGACGTGGTGGTGTATGACGCGGAAGTGCAGCCGAGCTCCGCTCGGCCTGACCGGGTCAAAAACCCGGTCCCACACGAGCTATTGCGCTTCACCTTTCCCCGGCAGCGCGAGGGTCGGCGGTTGTGCATCTCAGACTTCTTCGGGCCGAAAACTTCCGGGAAGATGGATGTGATCGGCCTGTCGCTCGTCACAATTGGCCCGAAGGCAAGCGTGGAGACGCAGCGCCTGTTTGAAGGTGGAGAGTATACCAAATACCTCTACCTGCATGGGCTGAGCGTTGAAACAGCCGAAGCACTGGCGGAACTGCATCACAAGAAGATGCGCGAGGAACTGGGAATTGCCGGGGAGGACGCCGCCGAGACTCGCGATCTGTTTCATCAGAAGTACCGCGGCTCGCGGTATTCGTTTGGGTATCCGGCGTGCCCGAACCTGGAGGATCAGACGAAGCTGTTCGCTCTGCTGAAGCCGGAGGAGAACGTGGGCGTGCGGCTGACTTCTGGATTCCTGCTGGAGCCCGAGCAGAGCACGTCGGCGATTGTGGTGCATCATCCGGGGGCGAAGTACTTCGTGGTGTAGCGGTCGCTTCGCCACCGATTTACACGGATTCACAGGGATGAAGCAGATTCTGAAACACGTCCCCTCTTCGCTTCTATCGATGTACCGACCTCATAACCGAAGAACGATGCCCCCCAAGTAGCGGTAGTTCCCCGCGGATGTTGCGCCAGCGTTGCCCGCACCGATCGGCACTTTCAACAGCATCCAGTCAAACTCAGCTGGCCGCACCGCGATATGCTTACTGAGATTCACATCCAAGCCGCCTCCGGCAAGCATGGCGAAACTGGTTGCCGTGAGAGGGCCGAGATAGATGTTTGGCCGGTTGTCAGTCTGGTGATAGCCACCGACTAGGAACTCGGCGAAGGGAGAAAGGTGAGAGATTTTTCGCACGGTAAAAACTGGACCGAACGTGAAAGTGTAGATGCCGAAAGTGCCTCCATACCCAGCATAGTCAGTGGAGGATGACACCCTCGAAAAATCGGCCTTCGCACCTAACCAAGAATTCAGATTGTTCGACAGCAGAAAAGCCCCACCCGTTGCCCTGACTGATATCCGCCAAATACCTCGAATTTCTCGAAGGTTTGTCAAAAAACAGAGGTGCTTAGGAAAACGAGTGCTGCAACGACACAGGCCAGGCGATCACATCGCATAAACACCCCTCCATAGTGCCGTCTGGATGCAAGCGGAGCGTACGAAGATGTCCGTGGACATACGCCACCTTCAGGCACAGTTCTCCCGCGTTGCTCTGAGCAAACAGTGGGAGAGCAAGCAGAACCGTTCCAAGGTGAAGCAGCCGGCGCAAAATTTTTGGATCACAGAAAGCATCATGATAGCAGGCAAATGCACAAGAACTGGATTACGGATATGGGGAGTAAATCGAAGGTTTCTTCCGGAGTTTTTACAAACTGCAGACACTTTCATGACAAATCAGAGCTGAAGATAGTGCAATTTCTAACCAGATCACTTGGGATCGCAGGCTTCAGGCCTTCCGTCACCGAGAAGGCGTGGGGAAAAACTGGCGCTTGTGCCGCAGGGGGTGCGAGCGCCGTTTTGTTTTTTTGCGTGTCCATCCAAACCGCAGTTGCTTGCCTAAGCACTGGGCGCACGACTGGTGCCTTCAGGATCCACCGCAACTGTTACAATTTTGGACGTCGGCCAGGATCGTACTCCTTCCATCTCTCCGCGTTCGCTGTACTCAACGCCGTGCGCGGGAATGGCGAGAGGCAACCCCGCTGGCCGAACGTTTCTGACTGATAAAGCGCCATGAAATGTCCCTTTTGCGGATTTGCCAATGACAAGGTAGTCGACTCGCGCGAGAGCAAGGAAGCGGAATCTATCCGCCGCCGCCGCGAATGTTTGAAGTGCGGCAAGCGCTTCACCACCTACGAGCGCATCGACGAAATTCCCTACATGGTGGTGAAAAAGACGGCCGTCGGGAAAAGTTTGATCGCCAAAAAGTTCTCAATGGATTGCTGCGGGCGTGCGAAAAACGTCCCGTGCCGATCGGCAAATTGGAACAGATCGTAAACGAAGCCGAGTCATTCGTCATCGAATCGCCGGAGCGCGAGCGCAAGACCAGCGAATTGGGCGAGTTGATCATGAACCGCCTGCGTCGCTACGACAAGGTCGCCTATGTGCGATTCGCATCCGTGTATCTCGATTTCAAGGACGTGAAAGAGTTCATGAATGAGTTGAAGGATTTGGTGAAGGTGAAGACCCCATAGGGCTTACCCGCAAATCACACCCGGCAAATCGCTACGAAGGAAATGCATCCATGAGTCATAAAGTAACGCTGATCCCCGGAGACGGGATCGGTCCCGAAGTCACGCAGGCAACCGTGCGCATCCTGGAAGCGACCGGGGTGAAGTTTGAGTGGGAGACCTTCGCGGTCGGCGCGGAAGCCTATGAGAAGTTGGGCGAGTACATCCCCAAGGAATTGACTGAGTCGATCGAACGAACGCGCGTCGCTCTGAAGGGACCGGTTACTACACCGGTAGGCGGCGGCTTTGCCAGCATCAACGTAGCCCTCCGCAAACAATTTGACTTGTACGCAAATTTCCGGCCGATCCGGAATCTTCCTCATATTCCGACGCGCTATCCCGATGTAGACCTCATCATCGTGCGCGAGAACACAGAGAGTCTTTACTCTGGTCTGGAGCATGAGGTGGTACCCGGGGTGGTCGAAAGCCTGAAGATCATTACCGAGAAAGCCTCAACGCGGATTGCCAAATTCGCGTTTGCGTATGCGCGAAAAAATCAGCGCAAGAAGATCCACGCCATCCACAAAGCGAACATCATGAAGTTGTCCGACGGCCTCTTTTTGCGCTGCTGCCGCGCCATAGCGAAGGATTATCCCGAGATTACTTACGGCGAACACATTGTGGACAACACCTGCATGCAACTGGTGATGAATCCGTATCAGTACGACATGCTGGTGATGGAAAACCTCTACGGAGACATCCTGTCAGATTTATGCGCGGCCTTTGTCGGCGGGCTGGGATTTGTGCCCAGCGCGAACCTGGGCGATGAATGCGCGATTTTTGAGGCCGTGCACGGTTCGGCGCCCGACATCGCGGGAAAGAACCTGGCCAACCCGACGGCCCTGCTGCGCTCGGCGCTGCTGATGGTGCGCCATCTCGGCGAGCACGAAGCTTCGACGCAGATTCGCAATGCACTCGAGAGAGTGTATCGTCATCCGGAAAAGTTGACGCGCGACATCGGCGGCAAAGCTGGAACCTCGGAATTTGCCGACGCGGTCATTGAAGAAATGTCCCGAGAAGTGCCCGCCGCTTAGTCCAAACTCGCTGCGCTCAACCACCTTTTTCAACTCCGCCATTGACTCGCGCGCTCGGTTCGGAGTACATTGCCTCCGTTCTGGGGATTCTGGGGAAAATGACGCGCACAGCACGGCGTGTGGGGATAGTTCTCTTTCAGCTCGGTGGACCCGACACGCTGGAAGCGATCGAACCTTTTCTTTATAACCTCTTCTGCGATCCCGATATCATTGACTTCCCTTTTGCCCGCATCGGGCGTAAACCCCTGGCCAAACTGATCTCGAGCACGCGCGCACGCAAGGTGCAGCATCACTACGCCACCATCGGCGGAGGCTCGCCCATCCGACGGCATACAGAACGGCAGGCGCGTGCGCTGGAGGCCGAACTGCGCAACCAGGGGATCGATGCGCACTGCTTTGTGGCCATGCGCTACTGGCATCCGTTTACCCGCGAGGCAATCGAGCAACTGCAGGCATCCCGGTGCGAGGAAGTTGTGCTCTTACCTTTGTATCCGCAATATTCGTCCACGACGACGGGGTCGAGCTTGAACGAATGGCGGCGGTTGTTCCCAAGTGGCGTGCCGGTGCATTGCGTGGAAACTTTCTATCGGAATACGACGTATTTGGATGCCGTCGTGGAAAAAGTGAACGCGGCACTGTCGCGCTTCCCCGAACCCGAGCGGCCGGAGCTCGTTTTCAGCGCGCACAGCATACCCATGTCGGTCATTGAGAAGGGCGATCCCTACCAGCGTCAGATCGAAGACACCGTGCGTCTTCTGACCCTGCGCGGCGGATGGCGCAACCCGCACCGCCTTTGCTATCAGAGCAAAGTGGGCGCCAGTCGCTGGCTGCAGCCTTCCCTGCACCAAACCCTGCGCCAGTTGTCGGCCGAACGGGTGCGCGAAATGTGTGTAGTGCCGGTGGCGTTCGTTTCCGATCACGTGGAGACGCTCGGAGAAATTGATCATGAGGCCCGGGAAGAGGCGCGCCGTCTGGGCATTACGCGCTTTGAAATGAGCGCCGGGCTGAATGATTCTCCAAAATTCATACAGGCCCTGGGACAGATCGTCCACCAGGCTCTGGGTCAGGCAATTCATACTTTGATTCCGATTGGGAGGACGTTGGCGGCACCGCGGTACGCGGCGGCCGCTGGTTTGGATTAGGGCCAAGTCATCAAGTCACAGGAGGGCTCATGGCGGAGCTGGAGACCGGGAAGGTCGATCCCAATCCCGCGGCGGCGAAACCCGCGGCGGCGGGGGCGCAGGATGCCACGAAGTACGTAGGCACACCGGCGGTTGGAACCTCCAAAGCGGCGGCGGCCGCCGGCGTGGCCGGGACCGCTCCTTCGACGGAGATTGACCGCCATCGTCGCCGCTTCGTGTGGACGATGGTGACCGGCTTTCTGATGGCGTGGTTCCTGGCGTTTTTCCGCTTCTTCCTGCCGCGCACTCTTTTCGAACCCAACACCGTTTTCAAGATTGGCTACCCGTCAGAATTCGCCCTCGGCGTCGATACCAAATTCCAGCAGAAATATCGAATCTGGGTGGATCGCACTCCCGACCGGCTGTTCGTAATCTACGCGCGGTGCACTCATCTCGGATGCACGCCCGATTGGAAGCCCAGCGAAAACAAATTCAAGTGTCCCTGCCACGGTAGCGGCTACGACAGTGAAGGGATCAACTTCGAAGGCCCGGCGCCGCGTCCGATGGACCGCGCGAAGATCGAACTGGCGCCGGATGGACAGATTATCGTCGACACTTCGCGGCTGTATCAGTGGCCAAAGGGACAGCCCTCCCACTTCAATGATCCGGGAGCCTTCTTGACTGGGGTGTAGCGACCATCGATTGAATGACTCACTGATTCATTGAGCCAATCTCGATTTCAGGACTCATATGGCTGACGAAAACAATCCGAACGGCACCAACGGCGCAGACGGCAACGGAAAGACCGGCAAGGTCGGTCTCGTGGAGCGCGTGACCACCGGCGTCAAAGAGGATATTCACGCCCTCAAGACTGACATTCCCACCAAGGCAAAGGAACAGATCGAGGGCTTGAAAGATCCCACGAAGACTCAGGTCTACACCTCGATCTTTCGCCACAAGCACGACGACACACCGCGCAACCGGGCGCTGGGCGTGCTCTCCAACGTATTCCTGCATTTGCATCCGGCGAAGATCAATCGCGACGCGGTGCGCTACAGCTACACCTGGGGCATGGGCGGGATCACGTTTTACCTGTTCATCATCCTGACCTACACCGGCGTGCTGCTGATGTTTTATTACCACCCCACCAAGGTGCAGGCATTTCGCGATGTGCTCTATCTGGAACACGATGTGCCGTTCGGAAAGATCTTGCGCAACATGCATCGCTGGGCCGCTCACCTGATGGTGATTGCCGTGTGGCTGCATATGTTCCGCGTGTTCCTGACCGGTTCCTATAAGAAGCCCCGCGAATTCAACTGGAATATCGGCGTGCTGTTGCTCGTGTTTACGCTGCTTCTGTCGTTTACGGGATATTTATTGCCCGACGATCAGCTGGGTTTCTGGGCCGTGACAGTGGGTACAAATATGGCGCGCGCTACGCCGCTCCTTGGGCACGAAGGCCCGTTCGGCTCGCTGCTCGGCATGACGCCATACAACGACGTCCGGTTCGGATTGCTGGGCGGATCGATCGTGGATGCCAACGCGCTGCTGCGTTCCTACATCTGGCATTGCATCGGGATTCCGATCGTGGCGTCCGTGCTGATGATCGTCCATTTCTGGCGCGTGCGCAAAGATGGCGGAATTTCAGGTCCAGCTCCGGTAATGCTGGAGGCTGAAGCCGACAAGCCGCGCAGAGGGCCAAAAGCAGCGGGAGAGTAACCCGTAGAGACGTTGCTTGCAACGTCTCTGCCGGCGGCGCCGCGAATGATGGTGAGAGAGAGACGTAGCAAGCTACGTCTCTACAGGAAAATTCTATGGACTGGCGACAACTCTGGGAGATTTGCTCGGCGCCCGACAACGTGCCGATCGTAGGCCTGATCCCGCTGTTGGCCTTCTACATTTACTTGGCAGTGAAACAGGCGCGCGCCAACGATCAATTAATCGAGCAACTCGAGGCCGATCCCGCGATGGCCAAAACCCACCATCGCAAATCCTGGCCCTTTAAAGCGGGCTGGCAAAAGGAAGTCCATGTTTGGCCATTTCTCCTGCGCATTGAATTCCTGGCCGCCATCATCATCACCATCATCCTGATGGTCTGGTCGATCACCCTGAACGCCCCGCTCGAGGAACCGGCAAACCCCAACCTGACCATGAACCCCGCGAAGGCTCCCTGGTACTTCCTCGGACTCCAGGAGATGCTCGTCTACTTCGATCCCTGGATTGCGGGTGTGGTCATGCCGACACTGATCATCATTGGCCTGATGGTCATTCCCTACATCGACACCAATCCTCTGGGCAGCGGCTATTACACCTGGAAGCAGCGCAAGTTTTCCATCTCGACGTTTCTTTTCGGCTTCATCATTTTGTGGGTCGCGATGATCATCATCGGGACGTTTATTCGCGGGCCCGGCTGGCAATGGTTCTGGCCAGGGCAGACGTGGGACCACAACCGCCTGATCTACGAAGTCAACCGCGATCTGCCAGATATTTTTGGGATCGCGTCCAACTTCGGCAAAGGCATTTTCGGCGCGATTGTGGTGGGCGGCTATTACCTGCTGGGCGGGGCGCTGGTGTACTCCCTGTTCCGGCGGCGCATGGGCAAAGATTTCCAGCGCATGAGTCTGCTGCAGTTTTCCCTCATGCAGTTTCTGCTCCTGACCATGGTGGGGTTGCCCCTGAAGATGGCCCTGCGGCTTTTGTGGCACATCAAGTACGTATGGATTACACCGTGGTTTAACGTGTGAAGAGATTGCAGATTGCAGATTTTCGATTGCAGATTGCCAGGACTCCGGCCGGTTCGACTGCGGGGCATTAGGTTTCAATCTGAAGTCTAGAATCTAGAATCTGAAATTCGCTCAACATCAAGAGGGATAATCTGGTGCCAGAAAAACCCATCCCCGAGCAAGATCCGATAACCGGCAAATCGTACGCCATCCATTATGTGATTGCGACGATCATTCTGATTGCCACGCTGTTCTGGGCTTTGTACGACGAGGCCTGGGGACAGCGGCCGTGGAAGGCCTTCCAGGATGAATGGAAGGATCGCTACACCGCCTTCCTGAACACGGCGAAGTCGAAGTCGGCGAAGTCGGAGCAGTCTGTCGAGCAAGATCCGCAATACGTCGCTCTGAAACAGGACTACGAGAAGGCTTATCAAGACTCCAAAGCGCAAGCCGAAGACGCTCGCAAGAAACTTGACGACGCCAGCGCGCGTCTGCTCGCGGTCCAAAGCGTATTCACCGACCGCCGTGCCTACGTAAACGCGTTGACTTACGAATGGGAAACCAGCACCAGTGCTTCGGCAAAAGCCAGCAAGCAGAAAGACATCGACGCATACAAAGCCGAGCAGGCCACGGTCGAGTTCCCCGACGGCACCAAGAAGAAATTCACCTTCCCTCAACTGGAGGAAACCTACAACGAAATCCGCAACGAGCGCACCAAGCTGAGCCTCGAACTGGGCGACGTGCTGAAGCCGCGCACCGCGGCCAAGGCCAAGATGGACGAATACATCTCGGACCACCTCGTCGACCTGACTCCGCAGCAGATTCAGGGGCTGAAAAAAAGGGCAACGGAATGGGATGCGGCCATTGTGCAGATCAATGTTGCCGAGGCGAACATTGGGGACCGCTGCGAGTCCTGCCACATGAACACCCGCGAGCCCCTGAAAATCACCGCCGCGGCGATGATGGCAAAAGGCGAGAAGCGTCCGGACGAATACGCCAACGCGTTCGTCAGCCATCCCCAACCGGAGTTGCTGCAGATTCACGATCCCGAGAAGTTTGGCTGCTCTCCCTGTCATCAGGGTAATGGCCGCGCCACTACCAGCATCGAGAAGGCGCACGGCAATTACGAGCACTGGCTGTGGCCGCTCTATCCTAAAGAAAATTCCGAGGCGGGCTGCCAGACCTGCCACGCTGCCGACATGGTGCTGGCCAGCGGCGACGTGCAGTGGCACACCATCAACGATGGCAAAGATTTGTTCCGCCAACGCGGCTGCATGGGATGCCATCGCTATGAAGGTTATGACAAGGAGCCTGAAGATCTGAACTCGGTCGGGCAGCAGATCAAGCAGATTGAAACGCAGAAAAAAGACAACGTAAAGAATGCTGCAGACCTGATGAAGCAGGCTGACGCCGCCGCGTCTAACGACGAAGCCAACAAATTGAACGGCCAAGCCGTCGATTTAAGAGTCGCCAACAGCAAGCTGGACGCGCGCTTGCAACAACTCGACTTCCAGTCGCACAGCCTGATGCAGGACCAGAAAAAAGTCGGCCCCAACCTGAAAGACGTTCGCCTGAAGTTGAACAAAAATTGGATTCCCGCGTGGCTCAAGAAGCCCTCCGATTTCCGGCCGACGACCAAGATGCCGAACTTCCGGCTCACCGACCATCAGATTCAGGCCATCTCGGCCTACATCTGGCAATCTGGCTTCACCGATGAACTGCCCAAACACAAGCCCGGAAACGCCGCTCACGGAAAAGAATTGTTTGAGGAGCGCGGATGCCTGGCCTGCCATTCGATCGGCGAAGGCGACCAGATGCAGGGCGGAACGTTCGCTGCAAACCTGTCGCGCGTCGGCGAGAAGGCAAACTACGATTACCTCGTGCGCTGGATTCACAACGCCCGCCAGCGAACCCGCCCCTACTGCCCCTACGAGAAAAAGGACATCGGTCCCGAGGACTACGCCAAGAAGGGCCTGCCCTACGTATTCGACCTGGATCACAGCAAGTGCCCCAACGACGGACACGAACTCCAAGTGCAGAACATGACGGTGATGCCCAGCCTGCGTCTCAGTCCCGAAGATGCGGAAGACATCGCCACCTATCTGATGACGCAAAAGAAGCAGGAACCCTCGTCGTATCCGAATGCCGCGTTTATGGATGACCCGGCCCTGAAAGAAGAAGGCAAGAAGTGGGTTCGCTTCTATGGCTGCGGCGGATGCCACGAAATTTCCGGTATGGAAGACGAAGGGCGCATTGGCACGGAGCTGACGTTTGAAGGCAGCAAGCCCATTGAGCGCCTGGATTTCGCGCTCTTCACGGAAGTCGCCCAACGCGGCGGCAAGGACGCGGAGCCGATCAAAGACAAAGAAGACTTGGCGCGCCTGCCCGACGGTCCAGCAAAAGAACCCTGGTACGACCACAAGGGATTCTTCGAGCACAAACTTGCCGAACCGAACGTTTATGACCAGGGCATGGTGAAGAGCGAGACCGAAGCTCTGCGCATGCCGAACCTGCATTTGACCAAGGATCAGGTGCTCGACCTCACCACCTTCCTGCTCGGAAGTCAGGAGACTTCCCTGCCCGACAGTTATCGGTACAAGCCGGGCGATGCGCGGCACGACATTCAGGAAGGCTGGTGGATCGTCAAGAAGTATAACTGCATGGGATGCCATCAGTTCATTCCGGGCCAGCCAACGATCTTGATGGGGCTGAAGCAGTATCAGGATGCCCAGGAGCAGTTACCGCCGAAGCTGCTGACCGAGGGCGCGCGCGTGGACCCCGAATGGCTACGAAAGTTCCTGTCGAATCCAGCACTGAGCACCACGGATACGAACCGGAACGGCGTGCGGCCCTATGTGAAAGTGCGCATGCCCACGTTCTCCTTCTCCGATAATGAGCTGAGAAAACTTGTGCGATTCTTCGAGGCCTTGTCGCAGCAGCCGCTTCCCTACATTCCGGAGCAGGTGCCAACACTCACGACCAAGGAATCGGACATGGCGCGGAGCCTGTTCTCGAGCACGGCGGCGCCTTGCCTGAAGTGCCACGCCACGGGCGATCCGGCGCACGACAAGATCGCAACCGCCCCGAACTTCCTGCTGGCGAAAGAGCGGCTGAAGCCGGACTGGGTGGAGCGGTGGATTACTGATCCGCAAGCGATTAGCCCCGGCACATCGATGCCGTCCGGCTTGTTCAAGCAGCAGAACAATCAGTGGGTCTTTGCTGGGCCGACGCCGGCGACCTTCAACGGATTCGAGGGAGACCATCGCAAACTCCTGACCGATTACATCTTCCAGTTGACTCCGGAAGAACAGCGACGGGTAGCGTCCTCAATGCCGCGGGCCAAGGCCGCCGTGCAGCCCTCGATAAATCGTAAACAGGCAGAGGTGGAATCGCATCGAATGGCAGGCGGCGGTTCACCGTAGACGATTCGCGGTAAAATGTGCGGTTCTGTAGGTAGTCTTGTATTTGTTAGCTATATCCACCACGTGGGCCAGGACGCCCGCGCGACAGCCGGCAGGGCGCCGGCGCTACATTTCAAGAAAGGGCGACATCATGAATAAAAAGACGGGTTGGACGACGCTCACGATCAGCGTGCTGGCTCTGTGCGGCCTGCTGACACTGGCGGCTTGCAGCAAGAAAGAGAATACGGAGCAGTCGAACAACGCTCCGGCAGAATCGGCGGCTCCGGCAGCCACTCCCATCGATCCGGCCACGGTAGCCACAATTAAAGGCACCGTGAAGTTTGACGGCACGGCTCCGAAGGCTTCCAAGATCGACATGAGCCAGGATCCCGGTTGCAAGGGCACGAACGAAGCCGAGAACGTTGTTGTCTCGGGCGGCGATCTGGCCAACGTCTTCGTCTACGTTAAAGACGGCCTCGGGAACCGCACCTTCGACGTACCCAAGGATCCCGTCGTCCTTGAGCAGCAGGGCTGCCGTTATCACCCGCATGTGCTCGGCGTGATGGCGGGCCAAACCGTGCAGATTAAGAACGACGATCCGACCACGCACAACATCCACCCCACCCCCAAAGACAACCGGGAGTGGAACGAGTCCCAGCCGCCGTCTTCCCCAGCAATCGAAAAGAATTTCGCGCGCGAAGAAATCATGCTGCCCGTGAAGTGCAACCAGCATCCGTGGATGAAGATGTATGTCAACGTGGTGAAGAGCCCGTTCTTCGCCGTCACCGCCAAAGATGGAACGTATGAGATCAAGGGTCTCCCGCCGGGCGACTACACCATCGCATTTGTCCACGAGAAGCTCGGAGAGCAGGACCAGAAGGTAACGGTCGCTCCAAAAGATACGAAGACCGTAGATCAGAGCTTCAAAGCGGGCGAGTAGCCGCTGTGGTTTGGTAAAATACCGGGTTGGACGGAGCAGGTTGCTTTCACCGTGCAACCTGCTCTGCCCTCTGAAAAACCAGAGTCGGCGTAAGTTCCCGTCTCTGTGAACCTCCCGACCCAAGGGGCACTGTTCTGAAAGCCATCGCGACATCCTACAATCGCGGGCATCATCGGCTGGCTGTCATCCTTGCCTGCTGGACTTTTCTTCTGATCATTGCCGGCGCTCTGGTCACCAGCAACGACGCCGGACTCTCGGTTCCGGACTGGCCGACCTCATTCGGTTCCTGGTACAAAATTCCCAAGCTCGTGGGCGGCGTTAAGTTCGAGCACACCCACCGCATGATCGCGCAGGGCGCGGGACTTCTGACCATCATCCTTGCCGTTTGGACGTGGCGCGTGGAAAAGCGCCGCTGGATGCGGTTTTTGGGCCTTGCCGCTCTGGGAACGGTGATCGCTCAGGGGATTTTAGGCGGCATCACGGTTCTGTTCTACCTACCGCCGGCGGTGTCGTCGGCGCATGCCGCGCTGGCACAAACGTTTTTCTGCATTGCCGTCGCGATGGCCTTGTTCACCGGCAAGAAGTGGGTGGAAGAGCAGCCTCACGTCGAGTTCGACCAGCGGCGACCGAGCTTGTTCACGCTAACCCTCCTCTCCATTTTCGTGCTGTACGTCCAGTTGGTTCTGGGCGCCATGTTCCGTCACCACGGTTTAAGCTGGTGGCCGCATGTGGTGCACGCCGTGGTGGTCTCGTTTGTGCTGGCGTGGACCGCCGTGCGGGCGCTGACGGCCTATTCGCAAATCGAAGCCGTTCGTCGCCCGGCGATTCTGATGCTCTCGCTCGTCATTGCCCAATTATGCTTTGGCTTTACTGCGTTTCTGACGCGCGTAGCGTGGGGCCGGGACGCCGTGCAGCCTGAGCTTCCCATGGTGCTTGCCACCGTAGCTCACGTCGCGGTGGGCGCGCTGCTGCTCGCCACCGCAGTAATCCTGGCGATCCAGGTATGGAGGCATGTTCCGGTCGCCTTCGAAGAACGATTGCCGCAGGCGCAACGTGATCCCTCCACCGCGTGAACGGCGCAAGCGCGATTTGGACGCGAACATATCTCTCGCTCAGTCTGTGCGCAAGTCACTGCAGGGCCGTGTAGTGTTGCAGTTTGGATCTTTGGGCTCTCTTTCTGGAGGCGTCATCCCGAACCCGGCGGGGTTCAGCCGGGTGAGGGATCTCGCGTGGGACGCTCCACCGATGTCGTAAACTGTTAATAGTTCCTGGGGTATCCTTTTGGTCTCGAAAGTTTCTGCACTCGCCGATGCCGGTCCGGAACCTGAGCCCACCGCCACGTCCGTAATTTCCGTAGAAAATCTGGTTCATCGCTATGAGAACCGCACGGCGTTAAACGGCGTTTCCTTCGACGTTCGCCCAGCCGAGTTGTTCGGCCTGCTCGGCCCGAATGGCAGCGGCAAGACCACGCTCTTCCGTATTCTCTCGACGCTCATGATCCCCACCGCCGGCCGCGCCGTGGTCATGGGATGCGATGCGGCACAGGATGCCCCAAGTCTCCGCCGCCAGATTGGCGTGGTATTTCAGGCGCAGAGTGTCGAACGCAAAGCTGACCGCGTACGAAAACCTGTGGCACCAAGGCCATCTCTACGGCCTGCGCGGATCAATGCTCAAAAAGCGGGTGGGGGAAATCCTGGCTCGCGTGGGGCTGGCCGACCGGGCAAAGGAGCGAGTGGAAACATTTTCCGGCGGCATGCAGCGTCGCATCGAACTGGCGAAAGGCCTGCTGCATCACCCGGGAGTCCTGCTGCTGGACGAGCCGACGACTGGCCTTGACCCAGGGGCGCGCCGCGACTTGTGGCAGTATCTACAGATCCTCCGCGATGAAGAGCACGTTTCCGTGCTGGTGACGACGCACTTGATGGAAGAAGCTGAACGCTGCGACCGCCTGGCCATTATGAACGAAGGAAATCTGGTCGCGTTGGGCACGCCGGCAGAATTAAAAAGCGAAATCGGTGGCGACATCATCATGCTGGATGCCGCGCACGATGCTGGCTCGCTCGCCGAGCACATTCGCTCGCGCTTCCACGTAGAAACAACTGTACTCGGCAATCAAGTGCGCATCGAGCGCGAGGGCGGCCACCGCTTCGTCCCCGACGTGGTCGAGGCCTTCCCCGGCGAGATTCAGGCGATTTCCGTCAGCAAGCCCGCGCTCGAAGATGTCTTCATCCACCGCACGGGACACAAGTTCTGGAGTGAAGAGCGCGAACCAAGTTCCGAAGTAAAGAAGAAGAGGAGGTAGCTTGCGTCCCATGATTCTGGTGCTTTCTCTAGTGCTCGGCGTGGTGTCGTTGGCGGGCGTGGTGTGGATCTTCGTGAGCGGGATGATCGTGCTCTCACCATTTTCAGTCACGGTCAACGGCCTTTTCATGACGCTCATCCTGCTGACGCTCTCGGCATGCTTCCTGTTGAACGCGTATTGGGAAATGCGCGAACGCGGGCTGATTGGCAAAAAGAAAGCCGCGCCGGCCAAGACTCCCGCGGCGAAAGCGAGTTAAAAAATGGCAACCCAGGCAACAACTCTAGCGCGGCCGATGGGAAGACCGGCATCAGCGGGCGTAATGCTCCCGGCATTCACGCTCTGGTGGCGAGAAATCGTGCGCTTCTACCGTCAACCCACTCGCGTAGTCGGCGTGCTGGCCTCGCCGCTGGTGTTCTGGCTGGTTATCGGTTCGGGATTCGGAACCTCGTTTCGCTCCGGCGGCGGCCCCGGCCAGCAGCATTACCTGGATTATTTTTATCCCGGCGCGCTCATCATGATCGTGCTCTTCACTTCCATCTTCACCATGATGTCGGTGATCGAAGATCGCAAGGAAGGCTTTCTGCTCTCCGTGCTGGTGGCGCCAGTCCCGCGCACCGCAATTGTGCTCGGCAAGGTGATGGGCGGCACGACGCTTTCGGCGGTCCAAGGCATGATCTTCCTGATCTTCGCCCCGTTCGCCGGCGTTCACCTCCAACCGTTGCCTGTGCTTCTGGTCGGAGTAGTGGTCTTCCTGGTTTCGTTTTCCCTGACCGCACTCGGCTTCGCCATCGCCTGGCCCATGGATTCCTCGCAGGCCTTCCACGGAATTGTCAATCTGTTTCTAATTCCGCTATGGCTCGTTTCGGGCGCGCTTTTCCCGCTCTCGGGCGCGTCCAAATGGCTCCAAGTCATCATGCGCGTGAACCCGCTGACTTATGGTGTGGCCGCGCTGCGCGCCTTGATGTATCCAGGTGCAGAGGCCAGTTTCTCGCTACCGTCATCCATTGCAACGCTCGCCCTGTTTTCGTTGTTCATGTTCGGATTGGCGTTGCTGATGGCAAACCGCCGCACCACGAGGCCCGCCGCGTGATCGCCCAACAATACGCCTTCTTCCCTGCCCTCAACGCAACCCTGAATGGAGCCAGCGCCGTGCTGCTGCTCACCGGACGAGGGCTCATAGGGCGCGGCCGCATCGCCGCGCATCGCGCCTGCATGATTGCCGCCGTGATTGCCTCCGCGTTATTTCTAGGGTGCTATCTGTTCTTCCACTACAAAGTGGGGAATGTTCGATTTCTAGGCGAAGGCTGGGCGCGCCCGGTCTATTTTGCGATTCTGATTTCGCATGTCACGCTGGCCATCGTCATCGTTCCTCTGGCCGTCATCACATTAAGCCGTGGACTCAAAGCCCGCTACGACAAGCATCGCGCCATCGCCCGCTGGACGTGGCCCCTGTGGATGTATGTTTCGGTCACAGGCGTGATTGTGTACTTCATGCTCTACCAATGGTTCCCGCACAGCTAGCTTTTGTGAAAGAGCGGCCCTTTAGGGCCGCGTCAGCGTTGTGGAATTGGAAGGGGCGGCTTCAGCCGTTTTGTAAAATTGGGAAGGGCACGGCTTCAGCCGTGCCGCAACCGGCGCACAACGATCTGGGCTTTAGCCCCTGAGGGCCGCTTGCACCGGAAATCCTGATGTCCACACTAAAGCTAAAGATCGATGTCTCCGGCACCATCGGCGGCGACGCCTGGCGCGAGATCCACCAGTTCGATCAGATTCAAAGCGCGGACTTCGGCCCGCAATTCGGAAGCGGCGGACGCTGCAACCATCCGCCCGATGCCCCACACGCCAAAGGCGAGTGGATTGGCGCCGAAATCCGCCTCCAGACGCCGCTTCTGGCGCAATACGCCATGTCCCACTACCTTGAGCAGGAACGCGTACTCGACGCGGACGTAGAGTAGGGAGGGTCTGCTATAGTCCAAGATTCCATGCCCATTCCCCCACAAGCTCCCGCGCCGCAATTAGATCCGAATGGCTCCGCCGCCCCAAGTCCCAAGCCCAAGCGCGGCATGTCCCGCACGCAGAAAATCCTGTTTTTCGCCACCGGTTGGCTGATCGTCCTCATGCCATTTCTGTTCTGGTGGAACACTTGGTTTGGGCGTCACCTTTCCGACCAGCAGCTCACCGAATATCTCCACGACGATAAAAAGCCGCGCCACATCCAGCACGCGCTGGTGCAGATGGGCGACCGCATGTCGCACGCGGATGCCGCGGTGAAGCAGTGGTATCCCGACCTGATTCGCCTCGCCGTCTATCCCGTAGAAGAAGTGCGCAACACCGACGCCTGGGTCATGGGGCTGGACACTTCCGGCGCAGGCTTTCACGAAGGCCTGCTGAAGATGCTCGCCGACTCCTCGCCGATGGTGCGCGGCAACGCAGCGTTGTCGCTAGTGCGCTTCGGCGATCCCACCGGCCGGCCGCAGATTGTGGCGTTGCTGCAGCCAGCCACGATCAATGCTCCCGTCGCTGGCCACATCGTCGACGCCGACCGCCCGGGCACGGCGATCCATCAAGGGGGCCTGCTCGCCAAGCTGGCGACTGCGAACTCTTCCGCGCCGCTCGAGATCCGCTCGCCAATTCCCGGACGCATCCGATCCGTTTCGCAACCCGGCGCAACGGTTGCCGCCGGCGCAGAAATAGCCGTAGTCGATCCGGGCACCGAGCAGGTATGGGAAGCGCTGCGCGCTCTCTATCTGGTCGGCCAGATGGACGATCTGCCAGCAATCCGCCGCTACGAACGCGACCTGCCGGATATCTCGAACGATGTCCGCCAGCAGGCCGTCGAAACCGAAAAGGCAATCCGCGCCCGAGCGCAGTGATCGTAGAGACGTTGCTCGCAACGTCTCCTGCCGACACCAGAAAAACGTTGGAAGCAACGTCTCCACGGCTCGTTCCAGTCCAATAGAAAGCAATCATGACGCAAAAACTTGGCTACGTCGCTCTGCTCGTTCGCGATTACGACGAAGGCATCGCCTTCTTCACCAACAAGCTGGAATTTCAGTTAATCGAAGACACAGATCTAGGCGACGGCAAGCGTTGGGTGCGGGTGAGGCCGACTGGATCAACCGGAACCGACCTTGCTGCTTGCCCGCGCAGTGAACCTCGAGCAGTCCAGCCGCATCGGCAACCAAACCGGCGGCCGCGTCTTCTATTTCTGTACACCGACGATTTCTGGCGTGACTACCATACGTTCGCTGCACGCGGCGTGAAATTCTGCCGCCCGCCGAGCGAAGAATCCTACGGAAGGGTTGCCGTGTTCGAAGACCTCTACGGCAACAAGTGGGATTTATTGCAACTGAAAGCTGACAGCTGAGAGCTGACAGCTGAATCTAAATCGCCATCGTCCCAACTTCTTTTTCCACTTCAGCCGTATCCACCATCACGATGGCGTCCCACGGACACCCGTCAAGGAAGCATCCGTCTGGGCCTTTGCTCAGGCACTTCTTGCAGCCAATGCACAGGATGGGATCGATCTGAATCCGGCCAAACGGCGGATGGTCCTCGTCCGGCACCCAGAACATGCAGTCTTCGACCGGGCAATATTCCACGCAGGCGGGCGACCCGGCGCATCCGGTACAGCACTCGGTGATGACCGCCAGCTCCTTCGGCTTCTTCTTGCGCGGAGTAGCGAGGCCTTTAGACTTAGGTTCAAACTTGAGCTCGTCGGGAACCATCCCAACGGCCTTGGCGGCGCCGGGTGCAGGAGGCATGGGCGGAATTATAACCTGAACCGCGCTGGTTATGAACGTCGGTTTGCTTGTGGTCTCATGCTGCAGTTTGGAACTTCCGCCTTTTTTAGTCCAGCCGAGTGTCAGCCTGCCCTCTGCCAAGTCGAATCCCTTCAGGAGTCATCCTGAGCGGAGCCGTTTTTCAGGCGAAGCGAAGGATCTCGCGGCGCCGCTGATCGTAAATATGGCAAGACGCCGTCCCAAAACGATACTCCGCGGAAGTTTGTGACCGACCGCCGCGATCTCCACCGCCTCCGTTCTGTTATAGTGAACCCCTGCAAAGGAGCACCGATATGGCAGGAAGAAGTGTCAACAAAGTCATCCTTCTCGGAAATTTGGGCAAGGATCCCGAGGTGAAATACACCCCCAGCGGCACGCCCGTCGCCAAGTTCAGTCTGGCTACCAACGATCGCTTCAAAGACAAGGACGGCAACTGGCAGGACCGCACCGAATGGCACAACGTTACCGCGTGGGCGCGCACCGCGGAAATTGCCGGCGAATATCTGAAGAAGGGCAGCAAAGTTTACATCGAAGGCAGCCTGCGAACCCACTCCTGGGACGATAAGACCTCCGGCCAAAAAAAGTTCATGACGGAAATCATCGTCAACGATCTGGTCATGCTCAGCGGACGTGGCGAGGGCACCGGTGGCGGTGACTTCAGCGGAAGCTCGCGCAGCGCATCTTCTTCTGCGAGCGGCGGCGGCAATAACTTCGACCAGCGCACGCCTGAGCCCGAGCCAGCGGGAGCTGGTGCCGGGCCGATCACCGACGACGATATTCCCTTCTAAGGAGTATTCGGTGGGAAGCCGTTCTTGCGGCGTCTTCGGCAGCAGCTTGCACAGGGTCTGGCGGGCCGCGCGGGATTTGTCGGCGACGCCGAACTGACCCGCTTCGCGTGTCCCAGCTAGTCCCCGTCTCCGGCGTCAACCGATACCAATTCCAGGGAGTGCAGTAATGGACTCGAATCCGAAACGAATTCCACATGTCCGCACTTCGGGCAGGACAAGATTGCGTAGCCGGGTCCGTGGCCGTTCGGCACCAAACTGACGCGCGTCAACTGGTAGCGCTCCAGTTTCTGCTCGCAGCGCAGGCAGCAAACGGTCTTCTGGTAAGGATCGTGGGAAACACCACTAGCTATCTCGATGGCTGGTTTCATACTTCCTCTTTGAGAAAAGGACCGCGAGGGAACGGTCCGAACTAGGCCGGCATTGGACTCGGCGAGTGCCTAAGTTTAGCACGGACGGTTCAGGCGGAACGCACGAGAGTAACTCCCCTTACGGCGGCGGTGTTACTGCGGCAATCTAAAGTTCAGCGTAATTCGTGTCTGCATCGGCGCTGGACGTCCGTTCACACGGCGCGGCTTGAAGCGCCATTGCTTCACGGCATCGATGGAGGCCTGCGCCAGCTCCGCCGGTCCGCTGATGGTCTGCACGTCCTGAACCGCACCATCCCCGCCAATGTGAACCTCCAGCACAACCGTGCCCTGGATTTGCTGCTGCCGCGCATCCTCCGGATACTCCGGTTCGACGCGACGAAGCAGACTACCCTCAGCCGCCGCGGGTGACAGCTCAACCACTTTTTCCGGCTCTGCGGAAGAAGCGCGCTGCAACCCAATTCCCATCGCGGCTGACGACGATTCAGCCTGATTTTGCGCAGTCTCGTTCCGCGCCGGCGGCATGCGAAATATTTCTTTACCGTTCTCGAAGACCAGCAAGCTGCCCGGAGGAACGGGTTTCTCGTTTCCTTTGGCGGACGCGGGAGTGGATTGTTGCGCAGCCGACTCCAGCTTCGCCGATGTGCCCGCGTCGACGGGCGGACTGATTGCGGCAGATGTACTGCCCGCTGCAGATGGAGTCTCAACAGGATGCGGCCGCACCGTCCCCAGATGTCGCCCCAGCAGCAACCCGAGCATCACCGCGCAAACCAGAACCGCAGCTCTCAGCGCCCACGTGACGAAGTCGAAATCGCGCTTGGGAGAATTCTCCGAATTCGAAACCTCCGAAGTCGCGATCGCCGGGATCTCTGGAATGATTTCGTCCGGGATCGGTAATGGCTCGTTCTGCGGTGGCGGTGGCAGTGGCTGGGCCGCACGCTCCAGGCTGCTCAAAACACGAATCGCCAGCGCCTCCAACGTATGCTCATCCCGCTCTCCAAAAACCTTCGGCAGTGACGAAAATAATTCGAACAGTCCCACCAACTCAGCCCCGCGGAGAAGTGGCATCACCATCACCGAACGCACCCCCAGCCGTTGCGAGGCCTCCACGTCCACGCGCGGATCCGCCAAGATGTCGTCGCAGCGCTGCGTGAGGCGCGTTCGAATGCATTCCCCCGAAAGCCCCGAAGCGGAGTCGAACCGCGAACCCAACGCGGGCGCCGTCGAACCGCTGCTGCCGCGGCAGACCATTTCTCCGTCGCGCTCCAGCGCGATGGCCGCGCCCGTGGCCCCGGTAGTCAGGCAGGCCTGCTCCACGACTTCGTTGAGCACGATTTCCAAGGCTAGATCGGTGGAAAGTTCCGGCGACAGACCGCCTCCGCTTTGCGCCGCCAAGCATGCCGCCAGCGTCGCAAAATCCGTCTCGAAACCCGCATCGGCCGGGGGCGCGCGCAGTACTCCACTAGCACTCAGAATAGGTTTCGACGGATCCGGTCCCGACCTCGAAGGTTGCGCCATAACCAAAGAGCGGCAGAAGCGAGAATCACCGTCTGTAGCGGAGTTTCGCCCGAAAACCGCCGGTTGTCAATACGCTGTTCGGGCCTTTCGCCCGTTCCTCAGTTTCGCCCTGGGCTGGCGCCCAGGCACCAAAATGGCCAAGATTTAGCCGAAGCCCGCCTTCCCAAATCGGCAGAAAAATGCAATTGCACCACAGGGATAGCCTCTTTTCGCTCCTCATAATGTTAGGCTTAATCCTGTTAGAATCATGTTTTTGAAGCGAGGTGGATGAGTTTTCCCAGGGCGTTTTCTTTATCCCCCAAGCTTCTCTGAATCCCCCACGAAAGATGTTTCACACCACTCCATCACGGGAGTTCTAGCATGCGGATTGCGGTTGTCGGTTCGGGATACGTAGGGCTAGTAGCAGGCGCTTGTTTTGCCGACCTCGGACACGACGTCGTTTTGGTCGACAATGATCAGCAGAAACTGGCGGCGCTGCGGAATGGCCAGGTACCCATCCATGAGAAATTCCTGCCCGAGCTTCTAACCCGCCACCGCGGACAACGCCTCACTTTTTCCGACGACCTGAAGGAAGCCGTCCGCCTCAGTTCGGCAATCTTTGTCGCCGTAGGTACACCCCCGACCGAGAGCGGTGAGGCCGATTTATCCTACGTTGAGTCTGTGGCCCGCGAAATCTCCGGGGGCATCAACGACTACAAAGTCGTCGTCGAAAAAAGTACCGTCCCCGTCTACACCAGCGAGTGGGTGCGCAAGATCATCCTGCGCAGTGGCACTGACCCGCAGTCGTTCGACGTTGCATCCAATCCCGAGTTTCTGCGTGAAGGCACCGCCGTCACCGACTTTCTGTTTCCCGATCGCATCGTCATCGGCTGCGACAGCGATCGCTCGGCAGAGGTTTTGCGCGAAATCTACGCTCCCCTCACCAATGGCAGTTACTATGCCCGCAGCGACGCGATTCCCCAACCCGACCGGGCCTTGATTCCTCCTCCGATTATCGTGACTAGCAGCAAGAGTGCGGAGTTGATCAAGCACGCTTCCAACGCTTTCCTGGCCTTGAAGATTTCTTTCATCAATGCCGTGGCAACGGTCTGCGAATCCGTGGGCGCCAATGTGAATCAGGTGGTCCACGGCGTCGGAACCGATGCGCGAATTGGCCGCAGGTTCCTGAACCCAGGGATTGGCTACGGCGGATCCTGCTTCCCCAAGGATGTCATGGCATTCCGCGCCGTCGCGCGCGAGTCCGGCTACGACTTCCGCCTGCTCGATGAAGTCATGCGCATTAACGAAGATCAGCGCCAGCGCTTTCTGCGCAAAGTGCGCAGCGCCCTTTGGACGCTGCGCGGCAAGAACCTCGCCGTCCTCGGCCTCGCCTTCAAGGGAGGGACCGACGACATCCGCGAATCGCCCGCCGTCTTTCTGGTGCAGGCGCTCTTGCAGGAAGGCTGTAAGATCACGGCCTACGATCCGGCGGCCATGGACCGCGCCCGGGAAGTGATCTGCTCCAATGTCAGCTTCGCCAACTCCGCTTATGAAGCGGCCAATGGCGCGGATGCTTTGCTGATCCTCACCGAGTGGGAGGAATTCGCCAACCTCGATCTCAACCGCCTCCGCCGGGACTTGAAATATCCCATCGTGATTGACGGTCGCAATTTGTATGATCCCGAAGTCATGGCCGCAGAAGGCTTCACATACTACAGCGTTGGACGCGCCGCCTCGCACCCCGACGGCGTTCCCGCCGCAGTCTTGAAGAACGGCAAGAAAGCATGAGTTCAAAGCGCGCTGTGGTCACCGGCGGCGCCGGCTTTCTGGGATCGCATCTCTGCGATGCTCTTCTGGCCGAGGGATGGACTGTTGTTTGCGTTGACAACCTTCTCACTGGTCGCCGCGCCAACTTCGCCCACCTCAATCATGAGCCGCGCTTCGAGTTCGTCGAAAAAGACATTTGCGAACCCTTTGACGTGGGCAAAGTCGATTACGTCTTCCACTTTGCCAGCCCCGCCAGTCCGGTGGACTACAGCATTCATGGCATCCCCACGCTCAAGGTCGGTTCCCTGGGCACATTTCACGCCCTCGACGTTGCCCACAAATACGGCGCGAAATATTTTGTCTCCTCCACTTCCGAGTGCTACGGCGACCCGCTTGAGCATCCCCAGAAGGAAACCTACTGGGGCCACGTCAATCCCATCGGCCCCCGTTCCGTCTACGACGAAGCAAAACGCTTCACCGAGTCCGTCACCATGGCCTATCGCCGCTATCACAATGTGGATACGCGCATCGTCCGCATCTTCAATACCTACGGCCCGCGCATGCAGCTCAACGACGGACGGGTCGTTCCCAATTTCATGAAGCAGGCCTTGCGCGGGGAACCGCTCACCGTCTACGGCGACGGCAATCAGACTCGCAGCTTCTGCTACGTCAGCGACGAGATCGACGGCTTCATGCGCCTCTCGAAATCAGACGAACATCTGCCCGTGAACATCGGCAATCCGAATGAATTCACCATCCTCGAATGCGCCCAGCTGGTGCTGAAAGTGACAGGATCGACGAGCCAAATTCGCTACGAACCGCTGCCGCAGGATGACCCCAAACAGCGCTGTCCCGACATCACCAAGGCCCGACAGTTGCTGCAGTGGGAGCCGAAAATCGATCTCGAAACCGGCCTGCGAAAGTCGCTGGATTACTTCAAGACCGCTCTCGCCGAAGAAGCGGCCATGAAGTAACCGTTCAATCCGCAAACCGAATACACAGGACATGTGGGGACGGCCGCCCCCGGCTGTCCGGCGGAGCGAGCTCCGCGGCGGCAAATTTTCAATGACTTACGCGAGTTTGGGGCGGTAAAAACCGCGCCCTAGTTGGAGGGCTCCGTCGTCGACGCGACGAAATCGGTTAACTTCTTCACGCTCTCGCGCTCTTCCTTGGTCTTCAACTCAAACGCCACACCCATCCCGTAGCCAGGATGAGAAGTCAACACCGCTCCCCGCAGCCACAGTTTCATTTCGTAAGTTCGCACCACGATTTCGACCGCCGACCCCTTCGGAAACGGCAGCGAAACATCCAGGTAGCATCCGCCCGAACTGAGGTCAGTCAAGCTGCAACGATGTGGAACCGGAGTCCCCGTGCGGTAGACTTCCGCCCCCAAGCGGCATGCGTAACGGGTCTCCGTTCGACGGTTATCGAGATCGCGTGGCGAACCATCCTTGTGACCGGTCGTATCGTGAACCGAGTCGTGCGTACTCCCGCTTCCACGGCTCTGCTCTGCAGCCCCCACCGCCACCGGTTGCTGCGACTCTTCCACCTCGACCGTGACGTCGGCAAATTGCTCCCGCGAGGAATCGGCCCGCAGATTGGCCCCGAGAAAATCGTCCATCAGGCGGCGCGAAGCTCTTGGCACGTCCACAAACTGCACTCCCGCGCGGCCCTTCCAGTCCTGCCACACCACCTGGCCCGACAGACGAATATTCGCCGCCTGGCCCGGCAGCCTGAACTGAAAATACACTTTGCTGACCGGAGGAAGCCTCTGCCCAAACTGCACAGACATGCCATGTTCCGCGAGATCGATCAGCGTCGCTCTCTCCTGCTCGACGTTCGCGTAATCGATCGTTGCCTGCGCATGTACGGTAGCGCGGGCCTTCTTGCGCTTTTCCTTGCGCATCACGGCGCGCGCCGCGCGCAGGCTGCTCAACGCACGGTCATACGCCAGCGGCTTGTAAAGAACAAATTTCACCCCCCTCGAAAACATCTCGCGGATGCTCTCCTGCCCGGACACCACCACGGCCACGAGCGTCGCACCGTTCAGCCGCGACTGCCGGATTTCCTGCAGCAGAGAAATCACTTGCCCGGACTTCCCGTCGATGATCGCCACGTCGAACCGCTCTTGCGCCAACCGAATACCCGCGCGTACGAAGTCCTGGCAGGTCTCAACCCGAATGCTGAGTTCTTCCAAAACCTCTTCCAGCAATTGGGCCGACGCCTCGTCAACGGACACGAGTAGGGCGGATAAAGTCATACCTGCCCAATCGTAGGTTCTGCTCAGTCACCCTCACAAGTTACCAGGGTCACGGTCCCGCTCCCGCCCTACCTGGCGTCTTGTCCATTCGGGAGTCAAGTAACCAACTCCAACAACATCCCGGCCAAGTCGACCGGAGCGAACACCATTGTTTACCGCCTGTTCGCAACATGGCTTTGACGACCTCTCAGGCGTGTTCCTTCTCCGAACAGCACGAGCCGTCAGCCTTTGCGGGCTGCACGTACGGCTTCTTGGCATCGACCACTTGCCCATCTTCGTACTTGTCGTGATGTCGCACCCACGCCATGGTGAAGGCCAGCCCATCTTCGTCGCGCCCCTTGGGCGTGAGATCCAGCCACTGATACGTCACGAGCATCGGATCAAGTCCGCGCGCATAGCTCGAATACGTGTGGAAGATCTCCCCCGCCTCGTTTTTGTAGAACACGCTCGTGCCCGGACGTTCCTCTGCAGGAAACTCCGTCATCTCATAGTTGTAGTACACCTTGCCTGTCGCCTTCTCCTCCTTCGAACACGACACCTGATAGTCATAGTTGAAGTCGTTCGCGGACGAGGAGACCCACTTGAAGTGCCATCCCATGCGCTTCTTGAAGACCTCGATCTCCGGCAGCGTCGCACGTGAAATCGCCGCAAAGCTCACATCACGCTGCGCCAGACGCACCACAGCCCCGTCGAAGCCATCCGCCAGGAACGAGCAGCTCGGACACCCCTCTTTCCATCCCGGACCAAACATGAAGTGATAGACGATCAACTGGCTCCGTTCGCCGAAGAGATCGGCGAGCGTCTCCTTGCCTCTCGGTCCATCGAAAACGTATTTCTTCTCCACTCTTTCCCGCGGCAGCGCGCGCCGCTGCCGGCTGAGCTCATCGCGAAGCCGCGTGAGCTCCTTTTCCTTGCGCAAAAGCTCTTTTCTGGCCGCCACCCACTCAGCGTGCGGCACCACCGCCGTTGCCAGTTCTGTTTTGCTCGTCATCGTTGCCATGTTCACTGTAGACATGATCATTTCTCCTTTCCGTCACCTTCTTCGAATTATCGTTCTGTCCACTCTTCTTGGAACGAACCACCTTCGCCGCGAGCGCGGCAATCCCGCCCGTCGACATCACACTGCCCGCCACCAACGCTGCATTAGCGATACAAGCCGGACACATAGCTTCCCCCTTCTTACACAGACTTTCATCGCTGACTTGATGATTGGCGCCTGATGACTGGTCGATTGAAGAGTGCAAAGTCCGGACATAACTTTTCAATCGACAATTAGAAATCATCAATCGGACGTTACCGCCGCCCCTTCGCCTCAGCCCGCTCGCGGACGCGATCGTGCATGTGTGTCCATCCCTTCACTACACCTTGCCTGTGCTCGTCCTGAATCAATCCAAGCGCTGTGTGGTGGAACTTGATCAGCGTTCCGCCGTCTTCCTCACTCAACCGGTACTGCAAATTCGAAACGACCGGATACGACATAAACAACGGCCCGTTGATTTCGAGCAACGTCGGCCGCTTGATGGCCTGCAGGAGTCCCCAGAAATGGCCGTTGCCATCGCCCAGGTCGCGGTACCACCTTCCGCCCGGCCACGGCTCGATCTTCATCGACATCCGCTTGCCGTCTGGCGTGTCGTTCTCCGGTCCCAGCTGTTCCAGTAGCGCCGCGAACGTCACCTCCAGCGACGCACGCACGTGGATTTCCTGCGTAATGTTCAGTGTCAAATTTTCAATGCCTGCTGTTGCTGTCGAAATCATCGTTCCTCCTTAGTCTTGATTCTTTTCAAATACTGACAGTGGTGTAATTCAAGCTTCAACGGGAGTCATCCTGTCCCGTAGCCGTTCTTCAGGCGGAGGGAAGGATCTCGCGCGAATACCGGCAGGCGCCTCTCCTGGCTGAACCCGCCGGCCTCGGGATGACGGCACCGCAAATGGATCCAAAGATCACACTGCCCACTTCCCCTTTGATCAGATCGTATCCAAAGACTTTGCTTTCGCCTCGGCGCGCTCTTTCACCCGATTCAACTGGTGCTGCCACAGCCGTTCGAACGTCTTGGTCCACTCGTGCAGCGGCCGGATCGCCTCTCCGTTGGTCCGATAGAACATGTGGCGCCCGTTGCGCCGCACGCGCACCAGACCAACGTCCCGCAGCACCCGGAGATGCTTCGACACCGAAGGTTGCTCCATGCCCAAGCTCACCACGATGTCCCCGACCGCCCGCTCCTGCAGCGCCAGATAGTTCAAAATGTCCCGCCGCCGCGGCTCCGCCACCGCATTGAACGCATCCGAGGTGGTCGCTGCCCTTGCCATGAAAGAGAATATACATTCCCATATAGGAATATGTCAAGCGTCAACTGTCCCCCGCATCGCTCAGGCCCGTTGTCATTTCGACGCGCGAGCGCAGCGAGCCAGGAGAAATCCGCTTTCCGCCGACACAAAACGTGTAGGGCGGGCGCCCTCGCCCGCCGCCTTTGATTCGCCTCGGACCCCGGAAGGGCACGACTTCAGTCGTGCCGATCAAGCACCCAGATAGAACTCGGCTTTAGCCGCTGAGGCTCTCAGCCCCTTCCGCCCCGCATCGCCCAGGCCCGTTGTCATTTCGACGCGCGAGCGCAGCGAGCCAGGAGAAATCCGCTTTCCGCCGACACAGAACGTGTAGGGCGGGCGCCCTCCCGCGCAGCCGTTAATGTTGCTGTAGTGGCTGCCACGTTTCTCGCGAGAAGTGGGATCGCTTGATTGCCCTGGCAGGACAGACGGGGCCAGCCGCCGACTACGGTTTATCGTAAGATAAACTCTCGTAATCGAACCGTGATCGACCAGACCATCTCGCACTACCGCATCCTCGAAAAGCTCGGGGACGGCGGCATGGGCGTGGTCTACAAAGCCGAGGACACCGAACTAGGCCGCTTCGTCGCTCTCAAATTCCTGCCCGACGACCTCTCGCGCGATCCGCAGGCCCTGGAACGTTTTCGCCGCGAGGCCCGTGCCGCCTCCGCTCTCAATCATCCCAACATCTGCACCATCTACGAAATCGGCAAGCACGGCGACCGTGTATTCATCGCCATGGAGTTTCTCGACAGATTTTGTCATTCCGACCAACGGGAGGAATCTGCGTTCTCTGCTTCCCGCTCCCGCACTTTATGCAACCGTCCCCCCACTCCATGCATCTTGTAACTTAGGGCCCCGGATATTCCTGTTCAAGAAACCGAGAATCACACCGTTACGCTTCAAGCAGCGACGGTGTCTCATCGACGCCGCTTGAGTGGCGACATTCTATGGCAGGCATTTTTCCTGTGCGTATCTTGACAATTCTCACCCCCCTTCCGCGGCAGCGCGTAGCCAACCGTTACGCGATCGCCGTCGCGGCAGCTGTCCTCGCCATTCTCCTCCGCTGGCTCCTCGACCCGGTACTCGGGCATGTCGCGTTTTACGTCACCTTGTACATCACGGTGACATTCTGTGCGGTGGTTTGCGGCTTCGCACCTGCGATCTTGAGCGGCCTTCTTGGTTTCCTGGGAATCTTCTACTGGTTCGTCGATCCCCGCCACTCGCTGTCGCTCATCCGCCAGTCCGAAATCCATGCCATTGTTGGTTGCTTCTTCGTGTGTGCCGTTCTCATCGCCCTCGGCGAGGCCAACCGGCGCAAGCAGTTGCGGCTGAACGAAACGATTCTTGCTCTCACCAACGAGGCCCGCGAGCGGAAACGCGCCGAAGACGAACTGCGCCAGGCTCACGACGAGTTGGAGCAGCGCGTCGACCAGCGTACCGCGGAGCTGTCGCGCGCGCTGGCTAGACTGGAAGCCGAAATCCGTGTGCGCGAACAGAAAGAGGAGCAGCTCCGCCGCTTGTCAGTCCACCTGATGAACCTGCAGGACGAAGAACGCCGCCACATCGCGCGGGAACTACACGATACCGCCGGGCAAACCCTCGCCGCCATGAAAATGTCGATCGCTTTAATTCGGCAGATCGACACAGGCAGACCCGATCTCGTGCGCCTGGTGGACGATCTCAATGCCCTGACGGATGAAGCTCTGCAGGAAGTACGCACCACATCCTATCTGCTCCACCCGCCTCTGCTCGATGAAGCCGGAATCGCCTCCGCCGCGCGTTGGTTTGTCGAGGGATTCGCCCGCCGCAGTGGCATTCAGGTTGACTGCGACATCCCGGAAAAAATGGAGCGGCCGCCCAGAGACTGTGAACTCGTCCTGTTCCGGGTTCTGCAGGAAAGCCTGACCAACGTGCATCGCCACTCCGGCGCCTCGTCCGCCAGCGTCCGCCTCAGGCGCGACACCGACGAACTCCAGCTCGAAGTGGGCGACAACGGCAAAGGCATTCCCGAAGAGCGCCTGCGTCGATTCAACGCCTCTGTAGGCGCCGGGGTAGGAATCACCGGCATGCGAGAACGTGTCCGCGAGCTAGGCGGACGTCTCGAAATCCGCTCCATCAAAACCGGCACAACCATCAGCGTAGCTCTCCCCGCATTGAAAACCCGGGCAAACGCCGCCGCAGTATCCCTCTCTCATTAAACCCAGTTTCGAATCGACCCCGGGTGCCTCACCCTTGTGTCTGCGTTTTTTGCAGACACAGGGTGGAACTTTGACTTGCGCTCGCGCACACGCGCCACGTGACGCTCAAGTACAGACCGGATCTTTCACCCCCACCGACTTGTCATTCCGACCAACGGGAGAAATCTGCTTCTCCTCTGTCACAAAAAACTCGGGCCGCCCGAAGGCAGCCCGTCTGTTTCAAACTAGAAGCTATCTCATAAATGGCTTTGGGAAGGGCACGTCTTCAGCCGTGCCGCTCGGAGTCTCAAATGATGCGGGCTTTAGCCCCTGAGGGGACCTGCAGTTTACTCCTTCGGTTCATTATGAGATGGCTTCCAGCTAGATGCTTAGCGGCTCAGTCTCCCGCCACCGGCTCAGCAATCTCCGGCTTCTCGTCCTGAGTAGCGTGCCCATTTCCATTTCCGTTTGGCTTGGTCAGCGCTCCCAACGGAATGAATCCGTTCTCTGCCACCACCGGCTTTTCCTTTAACACGACTTCGCGATACAAAGACGCCATCCGGGCATTGTATGCCTCATCATTCTTCTCCGGCCCACGCGCCTCCGCCTTCGCATCGGCGGTCTGCTTTTGCTTCGCATCCCGCGCCCGCACCTTCTCCTCGCGCGCATTCTTCGCAATGCCTCTGCTGTCGAGATCGTGCTGCAGTTCGGTCGTCACCAGGTCATCCCGCAACATCAGCGAGTGCGTGGTGTCCTCCATATTCACTTTCTTGCCGCCCGCAAAAATCTCATGCCGCCCATGCTCTTCGTACCACTTGGTGAGCGTGGCCGTCATGTGCATCTTCTCGATGATGTTCCGCCATCCCACGCCCGTGTTGTAAGCGCAGAACGAAATCTCGCCTTCCTGCGTCGCGTACGGAATAATGCACTGCTCCGTCCGCCGGAAGTCGTAATTGAACAGATCCTGGAACCACATGCCCGCGATGAACAGGAAGTTCCACCGGTCCTGCCGCCGCTTCATCACATCGTCAACGGTTCGGTCCGGACCCACCTTGCCGTAATTCTTCCCCGTCGCGTTGAAGTTCTTATCAAACTTCTTCAGCAAGTCCATCAACTTGAAGTGCGTCGGCGCCTGGAAGGGATCGTAATTCTTCATCAAACACAGCGCCATTCCAACCACCGTCAAGAACTTCCCGCGCGCCGCGTCATTCACCTTGGCGATGTCCCGCGCCAGCTGATCCCCCTTCAAAAACGCCGTAACCGGCACCGCCTCCTTCGTTTCCTTATCAATCATGACGGCCATCCCAGTCCCGCAATTCGGGTGACAGCCGCAACTTAGTTGGCCCCAGTCGTTCTTGGCGTCATTGACGTGCATTAGATCTGCCCAGTCTGAAAACGTTCCCATGAACGAGATTGGGAACCAGTCGCGGGACGGTTCGCCGAGGCCGGTCTGATTTTTTACGTCGTGGGCCAGGTGCGAAAGCGTGTAGCGCTGCGCGGCACGACGTTCGTCGGTCACCGCTTCGTCGCGGCCGGTGAAGCTGACTGGCTGGAAGCTCAGGAAACTGATTGTCTTCGGATTGTCGAGCGCGAACTTGACGATCCTTCCCACCTGCTCGTTATTAATTCCGTTCACGATGGTGATCACCGGAACGATTTCCACGCCGGCCTTGTGCAGGTTCTCAATCGCCTTCAACTTCACGTCGAACAGATTGCCCACCATGCGATGCGCGTTGGCCGCGTTGCCGATGCCATCGAACTGCAGATAGGCATACCGCATGCCGGCCTCGACTGCCTGCTGGCAGAATTCGAAGCTCTTCGCGAACTCAATGCCGTTGGTCGCCGCCTGCACCGAGTTGTATCCGACTTGCCGCGCGTAACGGACTGCGTCCAGGAAGTACGGCGACAGCGTCGGCTCTCCGCCCGAGAACTGCACACTCATCTGCCGTCGCGGCTTGATGGTGATGGCGTTGTCGAGCATCGTCTTGATTTCTTCCCAAGTCAGCTCGTGGACGAACCCCACCTGGTTTGCGTCCATAAAGCATGGATCGCACATCATGTTGCAGCGGTTGGTCAGATCAATCGTCAGCACCGACCCGCGCCCATACTTCACCGTCGACGATCCGTGATGATGCAGCTTCTCGTCGTTATGCGCCAGAATGTCGCGCCCCGGGAATACGTCCTCCAGATGCTTCGAGAACTCCGTGTCGATCGACATCACGTCTTCAAAGTGACCGTGCGTCGGGCAATCCTTCACCATCAGGATCTTGCCGTCGCGCTCCACAATCTGCGCCTTGATCTCGCCGACCTTTTCATTCATCAAAACTTCATGCGGCAGGTGCCCGTCGAGAATCTGCTGCCGGATTTCCGGCACGCACTTCGGGCACAGCGAGTCCGTCGTCCGCGGCCAGCCCAGCGGCGGCTTCGACTTCTCGTACGACTTGAGCAGCGGCTTCTCGGACCACTTCGGCGTAGGCGACGGATTCGGCTTGATCCGATTCAACCGGTCGAATACAACCCATGTGGCCTTGGCGGCGGCGACGGCTGCTTTTTCCACGTACTTGATCGGCTTGCGCATGATAGCTTTTAGCTCCTGGCTTCTAGCTCTTGGCCTTTGGCTCTTGGCCTTTGGCTTTCGGTTTCCTTTGGATGACGGCCAACCTGCAACCGTCAGTGCTATCCCTCAATCTGCGAGTGTTTTTGGTGTCCTTGCCTCGGATGAACCTGAGACTCCACCCAAAACCTGTAGCTCTCCCCGGGAATGGCTCCTGGTCCTACCGACCTGGGTTCCTGCACTTTTCCCTGGGTATTGATCTGCACCCATCCTATTGGAGCCCTGAGGAATGGCGCATCCATATCCCAACGAATGGTGCAATTTCGGGGTTTAGCGGTGCTGTAGAGGATTAGACGGAGTTAAGTCATTGAAAGCAAAGGACTGGGTGGGATTGTGTGGGTCGGACACTCCCTTCGGCTCCGCTCAGGGCAGGCGCTGTCCGACGCCTTTGGTCTTCAGGTTGGTGCTGTTCTTGATTCGGCGGAAGCCGGTCGCGACTCTGCCCGACGGGCAGGAGCGCAAGTGTAGAATTAGGACTCACGAGGTAGTCATGGCACAGGTTACACCGCAAGTCTCAGAGTTGCTGGAGAAGGCGCTCGCGCTTTCCACTCAGGATCGCGGTTTGCTCATTAGTCGGCTTCTGATTATCCGGTTGGTTCAGCAACCCCCAATCGGTTGTGGTTGAGGTCTTTAGCTCCTCGAATCTGCTCATACTCGGTTGATTTGTGGCCGGTTCCGAGACCAAGAAGGGTCTGAAATGCGGCAGCCGGCGTCTTGCGGCGATTGTGCCGAAAAACGAACTCGTCGAGGTATACCTGGAGTTGGGCCTTACTCACACCGTGGTAGGTGCCGATGAGCCACTGCTGGAGGTTGCCAATGGCTCGATCGGCAAGTGGAACGGCGGACTTCGCACCTTTTCGTAGCTCCGAGCGGAGCGGCTGGATGCGAGCGACATGTTTAAAGCCGGCCTCAACCAGACCTGCGAAACTCTTGAGGCCGTCGGTATAGATGGTGGAACCAGGTGCGACGTTCCGGGTGAGTACCGGGATTATCGTGCTGGCCTTGAAGTCGGGAATCACACTCATGCGAGCCCGACCGGACGCGTGACCACGCTTTTCCACCGCCACCAGAACGAGAGCCGCTCGTCGATCCTTGAGTTGCCGGCTCCCTTGCAGCCCGGCTTGCTCGCCGCCAACCCACGTGTCATCAACCTCTACCTCGCCGCGCAGGGGCTCCCGAGCCGCATTCACCATGGCCCGGCGGAGCTTGTGAAGCATCATCCATGCGGTCTCGTAACTGGAAAGACCGAGTTGACGCTGGAGAAGCAGGGCGGACACGCCACGCTTGTCAGTGGTCATCAGATACGCCGCCCAGAACCAGTGGGTCAATGGAATCTTGGTCCGGTGAAGCACTGTCCCGGATGTCAACGAAACCTGGTGCCGGCATTTGGTGCATTGGTGACGCCCTTGGTTCACCAATTCATACGCTCTTTCGTGCCCGCATCGCGGACAACTGAACCCATCCGGCCAACGGCACCCCGTCAAATACTGCTGGCAAGCATCCTCTGTGGCGAAGTCGGTCTGAAACTGACGAAGCGTCTTGGGGAACGGGGGTCGGGCCACCCCAATACACTACCCATTGGGGCTTGCTGAAGCAACCGGATAATCAGAAGTCGGCTAATTGCCAGCCTTGATGAAGCACCTGCCGAGGATGGAGTCGAAGCAGCGTGGGACGAAGAGATCAAGCGTCGCGTCGACGACATTCGTTCTGGACGGGTGAAGACGATCCCCGGCGAACAAGTGCTCGGCCGACTGAGGGCTCGGCTGCGGGATGCCAAAACCTAAGCCGTATCGGTTCCATCACCGTTTCGACCCCCAAGTAAACGTATGCTTGTCCCACCCTTCGTAGAGAGAGAGGAGGGCGGGGCAACCGGCGAAAGCCTAGTCGGCCGACCGGCTCTCCGCAAGCACCCCGTCGACTAGACCTTGTATCCGTTCCTCTATTTCCTTCACTTCCTCTTCCTTGCCAAGGCTGAAACCGCTGCTACTCAATTCGTTAACGAGGTCGATGATCTTTTTCACCGTCTTCTTGTCCGACGGAACAGGGATAGGTATTTCCTTCATGTACGCCTCCGTGATGGCGTATGAACCCTTGGGGGTCGGACGATGCCCAGTGACGAGGCGCTGCTGAGCGTAGTTGCTGTTCATAAAAGCCAGACAATACTGAAGTAGCTCCTTCTCCGTAAGCTTCTCTCCCGCCACTTTATTCATCTTCTCTTCGAAATCCTCCCAAGCCCGCTGCGTTTTCTTGGTCGGCTGTATCATCAGGCACGCGTGGTCTGACAAATAACCAGTGTCATCGACGACGAACCTCACTTCTCGAATTAGTGTGGGCGATAGAATTCTGGGCTGTCCGAGCATGATTTGCGGGTTGCGCGGTCGGTGATACTCGTACCATCGCTTACCGAGCTGAGTGAATTTCTTCTTTTCAAAAACGCGGCCTTGCAGCCGCTCATAGTTCTCAACGAGATACTTCGCTGCGTTCGGATACTTCACGATTCCGAGCGAAACCCGATGCCTCAGCAACCTCTGGACTGACTCGTTATTGATGCCCGATTCACGAATGATTTCTGTCTCACGCGAATCAATTTGCACGTCGAAGTCGAGCGCATCCTCGATCCCAAGCTTTATCAGACGTTGTCTTAACTTCTCGTCGTCCATCTCGTCCCACGAAATCGTAAATGCAGGGTCGGCCTTCTCTGCTTTCTTGGCCTTCTTGCTCTTCTTGTTGTAGGGGTAGAAAAGAACTCGGTCCTTCCATTCCACGCTCCAGCGAGAAAGCTGTTTGCTCTTGATGGCCTTTCGTACGAGCGCATCCTCTAGGCCAAGCATCCTCGCTTTCTTGACGTCCATCAAGAAAACGTCGAGGCAGCCGCCAGGGGTGACCCCCTGCCGCATTTCTAGCAGCTCGGCGGCGGTGAACCAGCTCTCTGGAAACTCTTCCTTCCCGGCGCCGCCGCTAAGGTCCCAGCGGTCGCCTGCGCTGTCGCGCAGAACCTGCCGTGAGATCCTCGCGCCGGATGCAAAAAGCACCTTCGCGCTCTTTTTCTTTGTGAGCTTTTCTAGAACGCTTCTAACGGTCTGGGCGACTTTTTCGCGCCGCTCTTGAGTGTTCAGTTCCCCGAGGTCATGGGGCGTTTCGGACATCACGCATAAACAGTTGCCATCTACTTCGTCCTGAGTGTTCACTGCCGCAGTCACGCATGGCGAGTTCATCGCGCTGAAGAACAGCTGCCCGAACGGATTCATGTCGACGATGAAGTCGAGTTCCGTTTTAGAGGCAAGCAGCTCGCGCAGTCCCTTTGCCCACTCTTTGTCTAGGTAAGTGCCTTGCGTGAGAAGCGCAAATCGGCCACCGATCTTGAGGAGTTGCAGAGCCCGCTCCATAAAAAGCCCGTATACGTCGTACTTGCCCCTCGCAGCGTTCGGAAATGTCTTTTCGAAGTGACGCTTTTTGGCCGTGTCGTAAACGGCAGCGAGAGAGCCCTTTAGCACTCCACTCCACGGCGGATTTCCAAATACACGATCAAATTTTGTATCCATGATCTTGCGATATCGCTCGTAGCTGTCGGCACTGAGCTGGATGCGCGAGTTCATCTGCGAAAACATATGGATCTGCCGCCCCGTCTTCTTGTCAGGGCTTTCAGGACTTTCTAAACCGTCAGCCGAGAAGATGTGCAGATCCACCGTGAAATCTGGGTCTTGCTTACGCGCGACCGCGTACAGCGGCAGAACCATGAAGAGTACGTTAAGCGTGGTCAGGAAACTTGCGAATGGATGTAGGTCAATCGCGTGAATAAGGTCGCCGACAAGTTTGAGCCTCTTCTCCGCGCTCTTCCACGCTGGCTCACCCCTTTTCGATAGCTCCCTGTGACACGGCGCGTCCCCTTCGAGGTGAGCAAGTAGCCTGCCGAGTGCAGTGGTAACGAACGCGCCGCTCCCACACGCTGGGTCTATGTAGCTCAGCTTGCACAAACCTTCCTGCTCTGCCTGGTAGCCGTCCAGGTCCAAGATGAGATTTATCAGTTCATCGGGGGTGTAGAAACCACCTAGACGCTGACGCTCGTCTGGAGGCAGATAGTTCTCGTAGATGTTGCGCCAAATGTCGACATCGACGGACTCGAACTGATAGTGGCTGAGTCGGCGTAGCATCAACTTGTTCAGCCGCTCCATCTCGGCATCGAAATCCCGCAGCCACGCGAGCTGCGCCGTCGAGAGTGAAGGTCGCTTCTCAGGAAGCACAACCCACCAGTCAAACTCCCCTCTCAGATAGACAGTCGGAAGGAAGTTCTGCATGTCTGCACGAACATCTTCGAGCAGTTCGGTTGCGGGGAACTTGCGACCAGTAATCGTTGTCGTGGGGACTTCGAGCTGCTTGGTCAGCTCTGCCCCAGACAACTTTCTCGGGAAGACCCGTTCGTCCTCCCCCACACGATGCAGAAGCGTTCGGGCGAGGACAACGTGAGCTGTTTGCGCGCTCAGTTGGTCTATGGAAGGTGCAAACGCAGGCCAGAGACACTCTCGCAGTGCGTCAGCGTCCGCCTTGCGCGACTCCGCGAGGCTCATGATGGCCTCAATTACTTGCGGTGTTGCAGGGCCTTCCAAGCCTAGACCAGAAACCGCGCGGGCTATTGTCTGCGGATTGAACCCCTCCTCTTTGTAAACACGTTGCAGTATTTCTATTGCGGTTTCAGGGGTGACGCGAAGGGACTTGCCGCACCACTGCGAATAGACTGCCGTCGCAACCTCTTGAGCTTTGACACCCGCACGCCCCTCCCGTAGGCCGTAAAACATCTGCCTGTAGAGAACCGTAAAATCCTTGACGGTTTCGTCTAGATCGACTGTCAGGCGTGATAGCGTGCCAGAGATGAACGGATTGTCGCGATTGACGTGGTACACCTGTCCGGGCGACACATCACTTCCAGAGCGGTACCGGAGAGGGGTGAAGAATTGTTCTGCGTAAGCAGGTGAATGTTGGCCAAGATCGAACGTGCTCCGCTCAAGGACGCGAAGCTCGGCACCACTCACGACGATGTCAAGGCGGTTCCATTCGGAGCCGTTGGTGAAGTAGGCGGTCCTTAACGTCGGGAACCCAGAAAGCCGCTCTTCAAAATCTGCCCGCTCTTTTTTCGATGCCTGATGATACGGAGTCTTCGTCTCGATGGTCGTAAGGGCGTGGTCCTCATCGCTCAGCAGCAAGACATCGAAACGCTCGCCGACGACAATGTTCTTTACAGGCCAGTCGAGCACGCCTTCTAGGAGTTCGGAGGCGATCCACTTCCGAAAGCGACGCTCCCCGCCTTCTCCTGGAAAACCGACCTTTTCTCCGACCTCTTCGCAGCGTTGGAGAACACTGCGAATGGTCGCAACAATTTTCTTGCCCAGCGGTGAGTTTTCAGCCATTAGTTAAGCCGACCGGCGATGATAACAGCAACGTATTAGGAAACAGAGTACCAGTTACGATGCGCTGGCTGCCCAGCATCTACCTCACCTTTCGCGGTTTCGAAAAGTTGGATCACGAAGTGAGCGGTTTCATCACTGCGGACAAAATGCATAGGTCCTTCGCTTCGCTCCGGATGACAGGGCGGAGACGTGGGTTTCATCGCGATGGCCCTCGGCGGCTAAAGCCGGATCTCTGTGGCGGCCTGATGCGGCACGACTGAAAGTCGTGCCCTTCCCGGTCGGAATAGCGTGCCCGCATCGCTCCGCTCTCACTCCGTCGGGGGATCTGGGAGGATGTGTTTGCCTTTGCGGGTGGCCAGGATTCTTAGGGGAGGGATGGGCCAGGGGGCTGCGGTCTTGGGGAGGCGAACGGGTTTGCTCGCGGAAGGAAAAAGCAGGTTCCTCGACTTCGGGGATGATTCGCTTGGGCGAATCATCCCGCTGCGCTCGGAATGACAATCGCTGTTTGGGACACCTTTTGCATACGCGATTTCATCCGCTTCTACATAAACGGTTTCGTCGATGCAGGCTTGGATTTCGATCTTGGTGTTTTCGGGGGATTGGAGGAGGTGCCAGGCTTCGCGGTAGGGTTCGAGGCGCATCTCTTTGGCTTTGCGGTGGGGATAGAAGCGGAGCATGGGGGCGGGAGTGCAGATTTCAACGGGGATGATGTACCAGATGTCGAGGGGGACGACGTGGGCGGCGATGAAGTCGATGTCCTTTTTGGTGTAGACGGCGCGGCCCTTGCCGGCGCTGTAGGTGGCGCGGGTTTCGTAGGCGCGGGCGCGGATGGATTCGGTGCATTTGACTTGAATGCGGTGGAGACGGTCTCCATTGTCGACGATGAAGTCGTAGCGGCGGCTGTCGCCCCAGGGCTTGGCGATGCCGAATCCGAGGTTGGCGGCTCGGTGGAGGAAGGCGGCTTCGGAGCGCTCTCCGGTGACCTTGGTATTTTTGCGCGGGGCGGGCTTACGGGGTTTGCGGGGACGGCGGTTGGGGTCGTCGGTGGACATCGGAAGCTCCTTTTATGAGTGCGGCGAAATTGTTGGTGAATCGGCATAGGGGGGAGAGTCACCTCTCCTCCCCTGCCACACCACCGTACATGCGGGTCCGCATACGGCGGTTCCGTAAGTTGAGCCCGTAAAGGCCGGAAGTTCGAGTCGTCTTTCGCCACAGTGGCTTCGCCGCTCGGCAGGTTTCCGTTTCGGCTTCACCGTCTTCTGAACCTGCCAAGCTCAGCCGCAGCTGATTGGCTGGCGCATTGCCAACCGTGAGTCCGACGTTCTACTGTTCACGCTTACGGTTCGGGCCTTCGTCGCTCACGCGGCTACTACGCCCTCGGCTGACTTCTGCCATGCGGTCAGGGCACCTTACGATGCCCTCAGTCACGAATCCGTGACGCACAGCAGATCTCCCGTGATAAGCTCGTCCGCTTTCCACGCACAACCGCCGGATTTACCACCAGTGTCCTTGATAGATATGGGCTTCGCGATCAGTTGCTCGCTCGCCTGACACCGTAGGCCTCATCATCCGGTTCTTGTTCATCGGCTCGCGTGTTTGCTCCACGCTTCCTTCAGACCCCACCTCGCGGTGACGCCCTTGCGCTTCGCTACCCTTCACCTCCATCAGGTTGGGAGAGGACTCTCACCTCCAAGCTGTCGAACATGCACGGCGTACAACGAAAATGGCGGAGCCAAGGGCTCCGCCATATTTTGGAAATGGGAAATACTCACAAATAGTTTACGGGCGGGAGGGCGGAGTGTGACGGAAATATTTGCGGTTTGAGCGGGAGGATTCCCGAAATGGGAATGCGGAGCGAATGATCGAGCATGCGGAGTCCGCGGAACAGCAGGTCTCTCCACTCCGCTTGCCCTTCCCTACTGGAAGGGCAAGCTCCGGTCGAGATGACAGGGTTTGGCCGAGGTCCAGGGTTTGGCCGAGGTCCGAGGTCTGACAGCTGAAAGCTGACGGCTGAGAGCTGACAGCTGCTTTTCAGAAAGCCACGCCGACGCCTCCGGTGATCATGTTGCTCTTCCAGTTGTACAGATTGTTGGGATTGTTGGGGTTCACCCCGTACTTGAAGTAGCGGGTTTCGTAAGTGCCCTGGGCATACCACCGGCCGAAGGTGTAGCCCGCACTTCCGCGCAGGGTATAGCCATGGTCGAAGTTCGGATTGGGCAATGGAAGCAGCGTTTCCGAAGACCCGGGCGCACGAAAACGGGGAGTGAACTCGGGCTGGCCTTGTACATGCACGAAGGCGCGCTTGTCAGGACCGAATTTGTATTTGATTACGATCGGCAACTCAAACAGTTCCAGATTGTCGCGAACCAGGAACTGATTATTCACAATAGCGGCAGGGAGATCGATCTTGCGGATCTGGGCGTTGACGCCGATGGAGAAATTGCCGCGGATATGGAAGGCCACGCCACCGAAGACGGCGAACTCCTTGGCATGATTGGTGTCGTCGCTGGGGACGCGGACTTCGCCGCCAGCGACGATGCTGGGACCACCGCCCTTGACGGGGGGTTTTATCACGGTCAGCTCGCCGTTAATGTCGAGGGCAAATCCGGTGACGGGCGCCAATGAGCCAAATTTATCGGAGGTCTCGCCGACGTTCATGTCGAAGGTCCCGCGTTGACAATAGGCTGGGACCGTGGCCAATAGGAATAGGAGAAATACACTGGTGCGGACTAGATGCGGCTTGCATCGCTTCATTAAATACGTTGCCTCCCCTCTGGGCAGTGTACACTCCCGCGAATGCGAGCGGACAGCCAGCGGCGGTTTCTCGGGAATCCGGCAGTCTATGGTCTGCCGCTTATGGGTCCGATGCTAATGGTCTGATGCGCAGGATGGGGCAATCGTTTTGTGCATCGTCCGACGCCGAGCTGGCGCTTGGCAGGACCGGGTTCCTTTGACTTTGCTCAGGACAGACAGAGACCCCCGGCCCACACGGAACTAGGAGCCTTGCTTTTCGAAAACGATCTGGGCCTTCTTGAGGACCAGCTTTTCCTTACGGAAGGCGCGGGCAACGTCGCCGAGGGGCGCGGGCTCCGGCAAGGGGGAGCCGAACTCCCAGAGCGGGCGTTCTCCGTGGGCGTAGGTGACGGAGCCACCGCCGACCAGAGAATGCTCGGACGCCATTGCGTGCTGATCGGCGTGCTGAGGATGGTCGGGAACCTGGAGCATCTGGGGTTCGCCGGAAATCGCGCCCGGCAGCTGTCCGAAGGCGGTGGCGGCAACGAGGATGAACAGCACAAAGAGTGTGATTTTCATGGTGTTTGGTCCCAATCTACAGGGTATGGAAGCAACCGCCATACCAAGCTAAGGGCCTGAGATCTTGTGGGGTTACGAGGGGGCGGTAGGGGATGGCGCAAGACTTTGCACATTTAGGGAAGGGCGGCATAGCGGTGTATGGGCGGAAAGGCGCGCTGGACGCTGGAAGTGGCAGAGCGGGAAGCACTGGAAGTAACCGCGGGTGTTCGGAAGATCTGCGGCGTCGCGCGGCATGCGTTTGCGGCATTTGTTTCCGCCGGCCAAATTGCGATGGAATGAAGCGCACGGGCGCGAGAGGCGAAGAAGCGTCGAGTGAAAAGAGCTGTTGGGCAAGGACGAATACACAGCAAAACCATAGGCTGCGGCGAGGGAGTTCAATTGGCACTTGAACCCGGATTTCAGATGTGTTGTACTGCCTGCTATGGCCGAGGAAAAAAGCCGTAGCAAAGACATCATTCTGTGGATCATTACGGTCGTCCTCATCGCGCTGGCGATCTATTGGTACAAGAGGTAGTCTTTCGCGAACGGCAGTCGCCGCGAGGGCGTGCGCTGTTCTATGCCTGAGAGCGGTCGTTGAGATCAGTTCAGATATTTGTCTCGTAACTCTTATGCCGCTTCGCCGCAGAACTCAGAGGCGCTGAGTGTTCTGCGCCATAATCCAGTCAAATTTTTTGCGCGGTATGCGCCGCGAGCAGGAGTTCGGCGGCCACGAGGTCCTCCAGCGCGCAGCCTACGCTCTTGAATGCCGTAATTTCTTCCGGACTGCGTCGTCCCTGCTTCTTTCCACTCACCAATTCGTGAAGATCCGCAGCGACATGATTCCGTGTGATGGCTCCTTCTTCCAGGGGAATTAACAGTTCTCCCACTTCGGACGTTGCTGCGTAGGTATCGACCACCACGCACGATCGCTGAATCGTGCGGGTATCCACTTCGCGCGTTTGAGGACGGAAAGCTCCGACTAGATTGAGATGAGTTCCGGGACGCAGGTCGCGACCGTCGAAGAGTGGAGCGGAGGCCGAGGTGCAGGTGCAGAGCACGTCGGATTGGGAGGCGCAGGTGCGAGCGTCGGCTGCGGTGATGGTCAGACCGGGTACTTCTAGGGAAAGGTTGTGCACAAATTCAGCGGCGCGCGATGGGTTTCGTCCGCAAACGAACACGCTCTGAAAGTTGCGCACGAGGGGAATGACGGCCAGATGCGCGCGGGCGAGGCAGCCGGTGCCGAAGATTCCCAGAGTAGCGGCATCAGGGCGCGCGAGAAATTTTGTAGCTACGGCCGACGTTGCGGCGGTGCGCACGTCTGTGAGGTAGTTGGCAGCGATGGTGAGGCGGGGTTGCGCGGTTTCCGGATCAAGCAGCAGATACGTGGCTTGGATGCGGCCCTGGCGACGATCCGCACTGTCGTCAGGTTGATCTCCGGTTTGAGTTCGAGCCTCGTTTCTCACCAGCACGAGTTTCATTCCGAGAGCGCCGGAGGCAGCGTCGTGGCAAGACATGGCGAGGAAGATTCCATGTGTGAGTTCTGCCTGGGTGCGCGGCGGGATGGTGATGGAAGGATAGCGATCGCGAAAGGCGGACTCGAGAGCGGAGATGAGTTGAGCCGGATCGAGGCGGCGGCGAACGTCGGCTTCGGTGAGGTGGAGTTCGGGCATTCGTGTTTGCTCGACGAGAGCAAAACATTTTAACCACAGTGGGCACAGAGTGGCACGGAGGATTTAGATCAAGATTTGCTGACCGCAAGGATTAGGATGCCGTTTACAAGTGGAACTATTTTGCGGAGATTGGTGTCTACGACTCTAAGGTCGGCTCCCGCTCGAACAAATCAATTCCAAGGAGTTGCGTATGAGGACAAGTCTGGTCGCATTCGGTCTGGTGATCTGTCTGTTTCTTCTTGCATTCGAACGTCTGAGTGCCCGCACGTTTCCGGGAAACATGGGCGAGGACGACTTCCGCAAGATGGAACAAACCTGGCTGGATGCTGCGTCGGTTCCGGATCTGCCGGTATTGCGCAAAATGTTTTCGGAGGACTTCATGGGGACATCGTTCGGCGGAGGCGTGCTGAGCAAGAGCGATGTGGTTCCCCCGGACGGAATGAGTGCGAACCACATGCCGAAATGCATTTTGAAAGATTCCACGGTGCGGATCTTCGGTGACACTGCTGTGCTGATGGGCAACGTCAACATGCAGGTTCCGCAGAAGGCGGAGGACGTCCGCATGACCACGGTCTTTCAGAGGCATCCTGGAGGCTGGCAGATTATTGCTGTGCATATGTCCAAAGCGCCGGCCACGCCTTGAGCATATCTCTAGTCAGTCGTGCAATTGGATCTTTGGGCCCTCTCTTGAAGGCGTCATCCCGACCCTGGCGCAGTTCAGCCGGGGGAGGGATCTCGCGTGTAACTTCCGCGAACGCGCTGCCCCGCGCGAGATCCTTCACTTCGCCTGAAAAACGGCTCCGTTCAGGATGACTCCCTCTATTCAGGTTCCGTTAAAACTGAAGGTGCATCACCTCCCGCTTCTCTAGGGTTTTTCACCTTTCATCGGGTAAGATACTTCGGCTGCGACAAAGAGACGTTGCGAGCAACGTCTCTACGACGCCGCTTTCTGCTCTTCCGATGAATCGCGAATATTACAAGGCTTACAGCCAGGAACTGCATCGGGATATGGAGGCGCTGGTTTTCGGGCATGCGGGGACGCCGCTCCTGGTCTTCCCCACTTCGATGGGGAAGTTTTTCGAGTATGAAGACCGGGGAATGATTGGGGCGCTGGCGCCGAAGATCGAGGGCGGCGAACTGCAGGTGTTTTGTCCGGACGGCGTCGACACCGAGAGCTGGTACAACAAGGGCGTGCATCCGCGGGTGCGGGTGCTGCGGCACTTGCAGTATGAGCGCTACATTCTGCACGAATTTTTGCCGTTTATCCGGTGGAAGAATCAGACGCCGCGGCTGACGGCGACAGGATGCAGTTTTGGAGGGTATCACGCGGTGAATTTTTCGTTGAAGCATCCGGATGTGGTGACGCATTGCGTGAGCATGAGCGGGGCGTTCGATATTCACCAGTTTCTGGATGGGTATTACGACAATGATTGCTACTTCAACAATCCTCCGGACTTCTTGCCGAACATGTCGGATGACTGGTTTTTGAGCCGTTGCCGTCAGATGAAGATTGTGCTGGGATCGGCAGATTGGGATATGTGTTTGGATCAGAACGTAAAGTTCTCGGCGATTTTGAACGGGAAAGCGATTCCACACTGGCTGGACGTTTGGGGAGATAATTCGAAGCACGATTGGCCGCTGTGGGTCAGGATGGCGGGGAAGTACTTCTAGGGCAGGGTCTTGGGTCTTCGGGAGAATGCCTTTGCGGCAGTATGGGTTGGATGAAGGGTATAGGGATCCTTCGACTGCGTAAGTGCTTCGCTTCGCGAACCACTTACTTCGCTCAGGATGACAAGGCTTTCGATTCCGGTGACACGTTGAAGGCAGGGAGAATCGCGTGAAGAAGATTGGGATTTTGTTTGGGATGGAGAATACGTTTCCGCCGGCCTTGGTCGAGAAGATTAACTCGATGAAGGTCGAGGGAGTGGAGGCGGAGTTTGTGAAGGTGGGCGGGATTCGGATGGATGAGCCGAAAAAATATGCCGTGATCATTGACCGGATTTCGCAGGACATCCAGTTCTATCGCGCGTATCTGAAGAATGCTGCGATGCAGGGAACGATTGTGGTGAACAATCCGTTCTGGTGGACTGCGGACGACAAGTTCTTCAATTACGCGCTGGCGCACAAGATGGGCGTGGCGATTCCGCCGACGATTATTTTGCCGCACAACAAGCATCCCGAAGGAACGACCGATCAGTCGATGCGGAATCTGATTTTTCCGCTGAACTGGCAGGAGTTGTTTGATTACGTAGGCTTCCCGGCGTTTTTGAAGCCTTATTCCGGCGGCGGGTGGAAGCATGTGTACAAGGTGCATTCGCCGGAGGAGTTTTTTCATCACTACAACCAGACAGGCGACTTGTGCATGACGCTGCAGCATGGTGTGGAATTTGAAGAATATTACCGGTGCTATGTGGTGGGGCAGGAGAAGGTGCACATCATGAAGTACGACCCGCAGGCGCCGCATCATGAGCGGTACGTGAAGGGGAATCCGGGGCCGTCGTCGGATGCGCTGCGGGATCGTATGGAGAAGGATGCGTTGTCGCTGTGCCAGGTGCTGGGGTACGACTTGAACACGGTGGAGTTTGCGGTGGAGGGTGGAGTGCCGTATGCGATTGACTTTCTGAATCCGGCGCCGGACGCGGAGATTACGTCGGTGGGGCAGGAGAATTTTGACTGGATTGTGAATGCGGTGGCGGAGATGGCGGTGAAGATGGCGGTGAGCGGAGAGAGTCCGGTGAAGGAATTGCGGTGGGCGGAGTTTTTGGCGGGGCCGAGGACGGCGAAAACGCGCAAGGGAGAACCGGGGTGGGTCGCGGAGCGGAAGCGGGGGAAAGGGACGAAGTAGATGGAAGACGAGCTACATCGAAAGCGATTCCTATGGGGAGTAGCGCTTGCCTGGGCGCCGTGGGTTCCGATGATGATAGGCCTCCGTTACCTGTTCTTTGGCATATCGAACTCGAAGGCGACCGGACTTGCGGCAGTGGCTGGTGGATTTGTGGAGGCGTATGTCGTGGCCGGCTTCGCCGCTACGCTGATCTGCGAGGTAGCCGCGATGTCGCTACTGTTTCGCGCATTCTCTCGTGGACACGGACTACGAAGTGCTTTTTCGGCGCTCTCCATCTGCGTAAGTGGCTTGATGATTCTCGTCTTTTGCCTGTTGCTGTGGTTGTTTTGGTTCGAAAGTCATCACAGGTTCTGAAGAGGATCCAGTGAATTCCGGAGGTAGAGGTGCGATGAGAGGCAAGCCTGCGAAGAACGTGGACGAATATCTGGCTGGTGTGCCGGAGCCGGCGCGCAGCACCCTGCAATACATTCGCGCCGTGATTCGGTCTGTCGTGCCGAAGGAAGCCACCGAAGTGATCAACTACCGGATTCCCATGTTCAAATACAACGGAATGCTGGTGGGGTTTGCGGCCTTCAAGAACCACTGCAGCTTGTTCCCGACGGGCTCGGGGGTGATCAAGAAGTTCGAGAAGGAACTCAAGGGGTTCGCGACTTCCAAGGGACGATTCAGTTCCCGTCGGATAAGCCTCTGCCGGACGCGCTGCTGAAGAAGATCGTGAAGGCGCGGGTCGCGGAGAACGAAGAATGGGATTGAAGGGATTGGGCACGGAATGCTTTTCGGGCGTTGTTATACTGTTCTGGCCTAGTTCTTCCCCGGTAGAGCAGCAGCGCCACCGGCAAACAGCAGGTTCCTCGACTTCGCTCGGAATGACAAGATGTGTGTAATTTGCGGCCTGCTCGGAATGACAACACATATTTGAAATGACGACACATAAATAAATGCAGCCTACTTTCACCATCGGGATTGAAGAGGAGTATCAGACCGTTGATCCGGAGACGCGGGATCTGCGGTCGCACATCCACGCCGAACTCCTGGACAAGGGGAGGATGATTCTGCAGGAGCGGGTGAAGGCGGAGATGCACCAGTCGGTGGTGGAGGTGGGGACATCGGTCTGCAGCAACATCAAAGATGCGAAGGCCGAGGTCAAGAAGCTGCGGCGCAACATGGCGCGGCTGGCCAGGGAGAATGGATTGCGGCTGGCGTCGGCGGCGACGCATCCGTTTGGGGACTGGCGGGAGCAGGCGATTCATCCGGACGAGCGCTACAAGAATATTGTCGAGGATTTGCAGCTGGTGGCGCGGGCCAATCTGATTTTCGGGCTGCACGTGCACATCGGGATTGAGGATCGCGAGACGGCGATCCACATGATGAATCATGCGCGGTATTTTCTGCCGCACATGCTGGCGTTGTCGACCAATTCGCCGTTCTGGCTGGGCATGAACACCGGACTGAAATCGTACCGGTGCAAGGTGTTCGATAAATTTCCGCGGACCAATATTCCGGATTATTTTCCGAGCTGGGGCGAGTACGAGAACTTCATCAAGCTGCTGATCAAGACCAACTGCATCGATAATGCGAAGAAAATCTGGTGGGACATTCGGCCGCATCCGTTCTTCAATACGATTGAGTTTCGGGTGTGCGACATTCCGATGCGGGCGGATGAGACCATTGCGCTGGCGGCTTTGATTCAGGCTACGGTGGCCAAGCTGTACAAGCTGTATACAGCGAATCAGGGATTCCGCTTGTACCGGCGGGCGCTGATCATGGAGAACAAGTGGCGGGCATCGCGGTACGGACTCGACGGCAAACTGATTGATTTCGGCAAGCAGAAGGAAGTGCCGGCGCGCGATCTGGTGCATGAATATCTGGAGTTCGTCGACGACGTGGTGGATGAACTGGGGTCGCGCGAGGAATTGAGTTATATCCACCAGATTCTGGAGAAGGGCAGCGGGGCGGACCGGCAGTTGCGCGTGTTTCAGGAGACTGGGGATTTGAAGAAAGTGGTTGACTACATCATTGAGGAGACGGAGGCAGGGCTGGAGGAGATTGACGAAGCGCCTTCCGAGAGAAAAGTAGGGTAATGAGTATTCCTGTAGAAAAAATCAAAATCCCCACCCTTCGCAAAAAACGCGAAGGATGGGGCACCCAGCGTGAGGGTTCCCAACGAGAGAGATCGGGCACCCTCGACATTCCTTTTGATCCTGAGTACACACCGGGGGCTTATAACGCGGTCAACGTTTGTTTGCGCGTGCAGGCTGGCGAACAGGTTTGCGTGATTACGGACGAGGCGACGATTGAGATTGCGGCGTCGATCACGCATGAACTGGAGAAACTGGGCGCGCCTTATCATGCCTGGGTGCTGGAGGAGTTGGCGGAGCGTCCGTTGAAGGATTTGCCGCGCGAGATTGTGGACGATTTGGAGCGCAGTCAGGTTTCGATTTTTGCGGTGCAGGCGCAGATCAACGAATTGCGGTCGCGGATTCAGATGACCGACGTCGTGAACCGGCGCAAGATTCGCCATGCCCACATGGTGAATATCAACCGGCAGATCATGCTGGAGGGGATGCGGGCAGATTTTCAGCGGGTCGACCGGTTGAGCCAGAAAGTGGTCGAGATGGTGCGCAAGGCCTCGAGGATCCGGGCGAAGACGGCAGCGGGCACGGATCTGACGGCGGATTTGAATCCCAATTACAAGTGGCTGAAGACCAGCGGGATCATCTCGCCGGAGAAGTGGGGGAATCTGCCGGGTGGGGAGATTTTTACGACGCCGGGCGAGGTGAATGGGACGTTTGTGATCGATGGTGTGGTGGGAGACTATTTGTGCGCGAAGTTTGGGAACTTGCAGGAAAATCCGCTGACCGTGCGCATGAAGGGGAATCGGCTGACCGAAGCGCACTCGGAAAATCGGGGACTGGAAAGCGATTTCTGGAAATACACGCACACTGACGAAAACAGCGATCGGGTGGGGGAGTTTGCGATTGGGACGAACATCGATTTGAAAGATGTGATTGGCCAGATTCTGCAGGATGAGAAGTATCCCGGGGTGCATATTGCGTTCGGGAATCCGTATGGGGCGCATACGGGGGCGGACTGGGGCTCGACTACGCACATCGATGTCGTCGGACGGAAATTCAACATTTGGGTGGACGACGAGCAGATCATGCGGGATGGGAAGTTTTTGGTGGAGGCGTAGGGCTGCGGCGCTGCCGGCGAACAGCAGGTTCCTCGCTTCGCTCGGAATGACAAACTTTTGAACATTCCCGTCACATAGACCTTCCAGGCACACAGAACTGCCTATGATTCCTTCCTTGCGTCAGCAATTCAACGAGAACTTTACTGCGGACAAGTATCGGGCGTTTTTGCGGCGGGTGGATGACGCTTGCGGGACGCATGTGCAGTTCCGGCTGTCGGAGACTCCGTGCTTCTTCCCCAAGTCGCTGATCGACCGTATGGCTTCGGATGGGCAGGCTCTGATTCGGCAGTTAGTGGACAATCCCGCGTATCGAGCAAAGTCGGATGAGGCGGTTCCGGCGGAGTTTAAAGTTCCCAATGAAGCTCCGCATCCGATGTTTGCACAGGTGGATTTTGGGCTGGTGCGGGATGCGAGCGGCGAACTGCAGCCGAAGCTGGTGGAGTTGCAGGCCTTCCCCTCTTTGTATGCGTATCAAGGGCCGCTGACGGAGGCTTACATGGACGTGTATGGACTGGCGGCTTCCGGCTTTCGGCTTCCGGCTTCCGGGTGTCTCAAATACTTTTTGAGTGGACTGGAGACAGAATCTTATCGCGCGCTTTTGCGGCGGGCGATTGTGGGGGCGCACGATCCGGAGAATGTGATTCTGATGGAGATTCATCCGGAGGAACAGAAGACGCTGCCGGATTTTTTGCTGACCGAGAAGATGCTCGGAGTGCGGGCCGTCGATATTGTGGATATCAAGAAAGATGGACCGAGTCTTTATTATGAGCGTGGCGGGAAGCGTGTGCCGATCCGGCGGATTTATAACCGGACGATCATGGATGAGCTCGAGCGCAAGAACGTGAAGCTCCAGTTTGACTGGCGGGACGAGCTTGACGTGGAGTGGGCGGGGCATCCGAACTGGTATTTTCGCATCAGCAAGTTTTCGATTCCCTACTTGAAGCACGCGTCGGTGCCGAAGACCTGGTTTCTCGATCGACTGGAGGAGATTCCTGCGGACCTGGAGAATTACGCGCTGAAACCGCTGTATTCGTTTGCGGGGCTGGGAGTGGTGATTGCTCCGAAGAAAGAAGATATTGCGGCGATTCCGGCGGAGAAGCGTCCTTACTACATTCTGCAGGAGCGGATGCACTTTGCGCCGGTGATTGAGACTCCGTTTGGCGGGACGAAGGCGGAGGTGCGCGTGATGTATGTGTGGCTGGACGAGCTGACGCCGGTGCTGACGATCATCCGCATGGGGCGGGGGCTGATGATGGGCGTGGATCACAACAGAAATATGGAGTGGGTGGGGGCGTCGGCAGGGCTCTTCGTCGAATGACGGCTCCGCAGCCACACCAGTTGGATCACGTTCCGAATTAACGGGGGACAGCTATTTCAGCTTCACGAACAGCAGGACGAAGATTGCCCATATTCCAACGGTCTGGGGAAATTGCACCAGGGAAGCATCGCGCAACGCGCCTCCCCTCGGCAGAGCGTAGGTTAGCAGCATCATGGCGAGAGCAGTCAGCACCCCGACGATAAACCTGCTTTTCGAATTCATTTTCGTCCCTCCCCCTCTTCCCCGCGTAGTGGCAGCGCCAACGGAATTCCTTGCGAACCGGCAGCGATTGTACACCCATTCACGCCCTTGCGACGTTGCGCAGGAACTTGCTTCCCATCGACCATGGGCGTTTCGCCGTGGTCGCTGGCTAGGCCGACGCCGTTTCTAATCGCCGGTTGATCAGAATACCGCCCGCGATCAAAGCGGCAATCATGGCAACGGAAATCATCAGCCAGCCCCAATGTTGCAGCGGATGCCGAAGCACACGGATAAAGCCACGGCCGTACCGGTCTGCAACGAAAGCGATGGCGAAATAACGGGCACCTCGGCAAAGTGTCACAACGACCAGAAACTTGGGCAGGGGGTAATCGGAGGCACCCGCGGCCGCGAAAAACATGCTGGTTGGGGTGGGGAGAGGAATCGCCGTCGAGGCGACTAGAGTGCCAGTGCCCCACTTCTTAAACACCTTCAGAAACTTGGAGACTTTGCCTTTCTTGAATTTCTTCTCCAGGTAAGCCGATCCAGCTTTGTGTGCCAGTCGGAACGTGAGGTAGGCGCCCACGACCGACCCGGCCGTTGCCGTCGCGGCGTACTCATACCACGGATTGCGGTGATTGGCGGCCAATACGGCGGTGAGAATATCAAGGCCGCCAAAGGTTGGAACGGGAGAACTGTCGAGGATGGCAATGAAAAACAGCCCCACTGCCCCCAGGTGCAGCAGCGTTGAGGTCAGAGTCCTGCCGCGCCGCCGTCTTTGACCCTGAAGGAGCAGATTCAGCATCTTCGCAATATATCAAGTTAGTTACGCGGTAAGGACGCTGCGATGCGAATCTCCACCAAGAGTCTTCAGCCGGTCTTCTTAACGATCGTAGTCTCAAGCTCCTTGCCGTTCGGGCGTTTGACGAACATCTTGTCGCCGTGGAAGCGGACTGGGACAGATGCGCCCGCGCCGAACTCGCCGGGAACATAGCCGTCGGAGGATTCGGGATTGTATTCGCCGATATACTCCGTGCCATTGACGCGAACGACGATGGCCGTTTTGCGGCTGGGGCGCTCGGCGAATTCGCGCAGGACTTCCTGTTCAGCTTGGGCCCAGTTTTCCAGGTCGCGGCCGGAGATTCTTCCGTTGCGGATGTAGATCTCTTCGGCGCGTTTTCGGATGGCCTCATGCGGGTCAAGCCGAGCGATGGGCCAGGGGTTGGGGGTGTTGGCAGCGGCGTCCATGAACTCATACCTCCTGATGCGGGTGCAACGTTGGGCAGTTTTGTCCTACCTCCCAATAGTATTGCGTAATAGTATTGCGTAAACCGCGTTTGAGTTGAGGGGCATCTGACCGTAAGGACGTAGGCGAGGGTAAGTTTGGGAATCGAGGGCGGCGCGCCCCAAAGAGGAAATCCCGCGGCGCAGGTAGAGACTTTCGGTGGCGTTTCCGAGTCACGTCGGCGTGGCGGTTCAGGCGTCCCTCTGGAGTTCTGTGTCGTAGCTTCTCTTCCGTCCCTCCGGGGCTCGCTCATTTTCCACTTACCACCCGCGGCTTGCGCCGTGGGCTGCATTCTATCGCCGCTTCGCGGCTTGCAGCGGTTCGTCAGTTCCACTTTTCCAGACGCGATCGAGCTACTGGATGCGCTCAGGCACCCTCGGCCTTCCCGGCGTTGAAACGCGGGGTCTGGTTCGGGCGCGCCTACGACACTCTGTACGCCCTTTCGGGAGCGCTTGCGGCGCCCGGCAGGCCTCGGAAGATAGGAGAGAGTTGACCGGACTCGACTAGGGGCCTAACATTACCGCCGAGCAGGGTCCCACGCCTTCATGACTGGTAAGCAAGTATCCCATTACCGCATCCTCGGCAAGCTTGGGGGCGGGGGTATGGGCGTGGTCTATGAGGCGGAGGATCTGAAGCTGGGGCGGCACGTCGCCCTGAAGTTTATTCCAGAGAATCTGGCCGGCGACCCCAAATCGCTGGAGCGCTTCACGCGCGAGGCGCGGGCGGCGTCGCAGCTGAACCATCCGAATATCTGCACCATCCACGGCATTGAGGACAACAACGGGCATCCCTTCATCGTGATGGAGAAGCTCGAAGGGGAGAGCCTGAAGCAGCACATCGGGGGGCAACCGATGAAGCTGGAGGAAGTCCTCGACGTGGGCGTGCAGGTGGCGGACGCGCTGGTGGCGTCGCACACCAAGGGGATTGTGCATCGCGACATCAAGCCGGCCAACATCTTTCTGACCCCGACCGGGCCAGTGAAGGTGCTCGACTTCGGGCTGGCGAAACTCGTACACAACCCGGGCGAGGATGCGGACCAATCGCTAACGGCGGTTGGGATCATTCCCGGAACGGCTGTCTACATGTCGCCGGAGCAGGCGCGCAGCGAAACCGTGGATGCGCGCAGCGACCTGTTTTCGTTCGGCGTGGTGCTCTATGAGATGGCCACGGGGAAGAAGCCGTTCTCGGGAAATAATTCGTTGCTCACGCTGGATGCGGTGCTGCATCAGAAGCCGACGCCACCCCGGGACTTGAATCCGAAGATTCCGATCGAACTGCAAGGAATCATTGGCAAGGCGATGGAGAAGGATCGCACGCATCGCTACCAGAGCGCGGCGGAGATCCGATCCGATCTGGCACAGCTGAAACGTGAGGCCGAGTCGGGAACGATCAAGACTGGCGGTAGTTCGACGATGCTCCGGGCGGCGTCGAAAACCTTCAGCAGGAATTCGCGGTTCCAGACGTATTTGATCGTGGCGATGGCGGCGCTGCTGGTTACGGTGCTCGCGTCGGTGGGCGCATGGTGGTTCAAGCATCGCGAAGTTGCGGTCGCGGAGCAGAAGAACGCGATCGCGGTGCTGCCGTTGCAAAACCTGAATGGGGACTACAACATCGACTATTTGCGGTTCGCGCTGGCGGATGAACTGTCGAGCGTGTTGACCTACTCCCGCTCGCTGGAGGTACGTCCTTCGTCGGTAACGCGAAGATACGTGGCGCTGGATCTGGATCCGAAAAAAGTGGGGCAGGAACTGCGGGTGGGGCGGCTGTTGCAGGGACACTTTATCAAGCAAGGAGACCAGTTGACGGTAACGTTGGAAGCCATCGACGTGCCGACCGACCGGTTGCTGTGGCAGAGCACGGTCACCGCCAAGGCCGAGGACTTGATCGGACTGCAGGAGCAACTGAGTTCGCAGGTACAGCACGGGTTGTTGCCGATCTTGGGAGGCGCTGCCGGCGCTTCGGAATCGGCGGCGTCGCGGCCCAAGAATCAGCAGGCGTATGACTTCTATTTGCGCAGCATTGCCGTGCCGCATGATGCGGCCCCGAACAAAGAAGCGATCAGGATGCTGGAGTGGGCAGTCGGGATCGATCCGACCTATGCGCCGGCGTGGGAAGCACTGGGACAGAGATACTATTTCGACTCGACGTTCGGAGGCGGCGGGGAAGATATGTTCCAACGGTCGAATGCGGCGTATGAACGGGCGGTAACGCTCGATCCGAACCGTGTGATGGCCGCGAGCAGCCTGATCACGAACCGGGTCGAACGGGGCGAACTGGGGCGGGCTTACGACGCGGCGACGGACCTGGTGCGGCGGCGTCCGCAGAGCGCCGACGCTCACTTCGCGCTCAGCTACGTGCTGCGGTATGCGGGCATGCTCGATCAGTCGACGCAAGAGTGCAATACGGCGCGCTCGCTCGATCCGGGGAATTTCGCGTTTCGTTCGTGTGCGTGGTCGTTCCTGGAGATGGGCAAGACGGATCGGGCGATGGATTTTGTGCATCTCGATGCGGGCTCGGAGTGGGCGGCGTGGGTCACTCCGTATGTGTACCTGGCCGAGGGCAATGTGGCGGAGGCGCGGGCGAGCGCCAAGAATATGGCGAAGGCGCCCATCTATCATCGCGACTTGATGGAGGCATGTACGGCGGCGCAGCGTCCGGCGGACTTCGCGAAGATTGTGCGGGAAAGCGAGGCGTCGGTGATGATGGAACTGGACGCCGAGGCCTGGTATCACGTGGGCGCTTTGATGGCGGTTTGCGGACAGAAGGAACCGGCGCTGCGGCTGCTGAAGGCCGCGGTACAGCAGAACTATTGCGCCTACTCGGCATTGCTGGATGATCCGATGCTCAAGGACTTGCGGAAAGAAACAGCGTTCGACGAAGTGCTGACGGCGGGGGCCAACTGCCAGGCGGTGTTGAAGGAAGGGCGGCAGTAAGGCAGTGGTCAGTGGTCAGTGGTCAGTTGGTAAGTGGTTAGTTCTCAGTTCTCAGTTCTCGGTTTCTGGTTTTCGTTTCTAGAAGCTATCTAGCTATCTCACGAATGGTTGGGGGAAGGGCACGGCTTCAGCCGTGCCGCCCGGAGTTGAAAATGATGCGGGCTTTAGCCCCTGAGGGATTCGCGGCTCACTCCTTCGGTTCATCCTGAGATCGCTTCTAGCTGTCATTTGCCAGCTTGGGAAAGAACCTTTTCATCCTATGGCGAAGGTTACGCGGCGGGTATTGATTCAGTCTTCAGTTCTGGGTGCGGCTGTTGCCGTCGGCCTTCCATCGCCGGCATCGAGTGTCGATGCGGCACCGGTGCGCAAGGGACGCATTCATCAGTCCGTGTGTCAGTGGTGCTACCCTCACATTCCGGTCGATCAACTGGCGGAGTATGCGGCGAAAATCGGACTGAGGGGAGTTGACCTGCTGAAGCCGGACGAATATGAAATCCCGCGCCGCTACGGGCTGGTGTGCACCATGGGCTATGCGGGCGGCGGAGAAATCGGGAAGGCTCTCAACCGCGTGGAGAACCATGCCGCGATTGAGCAGGGATTTCGCGAGAACATTCCGCGCGCGGCGAAGGCCGGGGTTCCGAACGTGATCACGTTTTCCGGCAACCGCGGTGGCATGTCCGATGAAGAAGGCGCGAGAAACACAATTGCGGGGCTGAATCGCGTGAAGAAGGTCGCGGAAGATCATGGCGTGACGATCTGCATGGAACTACTCAACAGCAAGGTGAATCATCCGGATTATATGTGCGACCACACCGCGTGGGGCGTGCGCGTGGTGCGGGAAGTGAACTCTCCCAACGTGAAGTTGCTGTACGACATCTACCACATGCAAGTTATGGAAGGCGATCTCATCGATACGATCCGGCAGAACCTGCAGTGGATTGGGCATTTCCACACGGGCGGGGTACCGGGGCGGCACGAACTCGACGGGACACAGGAGGTCCAGTGGGACGGGGTGATGCGGGCGATCGCCGACGCGGACTTCCGCGGCTACGTGGCGCATGAATTCGTGCCGACGGGGGACTCGCTGGTTTCGCTGCGGAAGGCGGCGGATTTGTGTGATGTTTAAAAAGGGGCTTCCGGCTCCGGGCTACCGGCTTCCGGGGCTAATAGGAAGGTTCAAACCTGGGAAAGAATTTGCGTCGGAGCGGGGGTAGGCCCCATCCTTGTAGCGTGAGACATTCCGGACCTGTCAGCCTGCTGCGGCCCACTCGGCGCCGCGATTCCTCCATTTTTCAGCGCTTGCGTTTTTTCGACGCGACGTTCGTTTGCTGTTTCGCGATTTTTTCTCTCTTCGCGACAGCTCAGGGAGAAACCCCCACCCTTGCGCAAAAGACGCGCAAGGATGGGGCACCCACACCGAAGACATCCGCGACAACGTCGTCTACCAATGCTCCTGATAATCAGGTGCTGGCCGATCCTCCGGGACTGTTGTACCAGGGCGTTCCCGCAGAGATCCCGCAGGATGAGGGCGCGACTGGGCTGCGGTTGGAACTGCTGCGAATGGGGACGACGGCGCGGCTAATGCAGGTCGTGGCGCATCCGGATGATGAAGATGGCGGCATGCTGACGCTGGAGGCGCGCGGGCGGGGCGTGAGCACGCTGCTGATGACGCTGAATCGCGGCGAGGGTGGACAGAACAAGATTGGCAGCAATTTGTCGGACGTGCTGGGCGTCCTGCGGGCGGAGGAATTGCTGGCGTCAGATCAGTACTACGGCGTGCAGGAACGGTTTTCGCGCGTGGCGGATTTCGGATTTTCGAAGAGCGCGGAGGAAACGTTTGCGAAGTGGGGCGGGCACGATACGGCGCTCAGTGACATAGTGCGAGTGATTCGGACGTTTCGTCCGGATGTGCTGATCGCGCGCTTTTCGGGGACGTCGCGGGATGGGCACGGGAACCACCAGGCGTCGAGCATTCTGACGAAGGAGGCGTTCCGGGCGGCGGCCGATCCAAAGCGCTTCCCCGAGCAGATCGCGAAGGGACTTGAGCCCTGGCAGGCGAAAAAGTTTTACATCGGAAATGTGTGCGCCTTCGGGGCGCAAACGTGTCCGGATCCGGACTGGACCTTGAAGCTGAACACGGGCGAGAAGAGCGCGGAACTGGGGATGGGATATGTGCAGTTCGCGATGCAGGGACTGCGGCACCAGATGTCGCAAGGCGCGGCGAACTGGACGATAGATCCGGGGGACCGGTTTACGTTCTACCGGTTGGTGGATTCGGTTGTGCCTTCTACGTTGGGAAAGGACGGGCACGAGAAGAGTTTTTTCGACGGGATTGATATGACGTGGCCGGGGCTGGCGGCGCGGCTAGGAACAGAGGAGAAGAAGATTCCGCGGCTGCACCAAGAATTGGCGGAGATTGCGAAGCGCATCGCCGAGGCGACCGAGGATACCAAGGGCAACGACATCTCGAGTGCGACGTCGCCTTTGGTGAAAGTTGTGGCAGAGCTGAATCGCATAAGTGGCGAGCTACGGGCAAGCACGTTGAGCGCGGCTGCGAAGCTCGACTTGCTGACGCGGATCGCGGAGAAGCAACAGCAGGCGGAAACGGCTCTCAATCTGGCGCTCGGGGTGAGCCTGACTGCAGATGTGTCTTCCGACGGCGAACACGATGTTCACGTTCGTAAAGAAGCGGAGGCGCTGACTACGGTTTCGCCAGGACAAGAGTTCCTAGTGGCGGCGACGTTTCACAACGGATCGAAACAGGCGATTCTGATCGACCACATCAAACTGGAGGTTCCGGCGGGATGGAACACGGTCAGTGGCAAGACGCGGCCTGAGACGGTCAAGGCTGGAGAGGATCTGCACGCAGATTTCCGGCTGCGCGTGCCAAAGAATGCGGCGTATACGCGGCCGTACTGGCATCGGGATGATCCCGAGACCGAGGCCATCAATCGCATCGACAACGAGAAGTATGCGACGCTTCCCTTCCCGCCTCCGGCGCTGCGGGCGCGGGTGGAGTATTCGGTGGGTGGTGGAGGCTCGGTGAGGGCAAGGAACGGGATCACCACCGTTGTGGTTACGCCCTTTCTCGACGATGCAGGGAAAACCGAGGCACGTCCGCTGGCGGTAGTGCCGGCCTTTTCGGTGATGCTGGAGCCGGGGACGCAGGTGATCTCCACGCATAACGGATCAACTTCAAACGTTACGGTCGGCGTGACCAGCAATCTTACGCGTGACGTGAGCGGCGTATTGCGGCTGGAGTTGCCGGCGGGATGGCGCTCGGAGCCGAAGCAGTTTGCGGTGGAATGCAAGCAGCGCGGCGAGAAACAGGACTTCCAATTCAAGATTCTTACCACCGGCTTGCAGGAAGGACGAACCACGGTGCGCGCCGTGCTCGAATCGGAGGGCGAGAAATACAACGAAGGATATACGCTGGTCACGCGCGAAGATCTGGGAGGCTTCTATTACTACCAGCCGGCGCGGCAGCGCGTGAGCATTGTCGATGTGCAAACGCCGCATGATCTCAAAGTTGGTTACATCATGGGCGCTGGCGATGACATTCCAACGGTGCTGAAGCAGGTGGGAATGGACGTCACGCTGATTCCGGCGGAGAAGCTGGCGGGCGAAGATCTCAGCAAGTACGCAACGATCGTGCTCGGGATTCGCGCCTATGATACGCAGAAAGACGTCGTGACGAATAACAAGAAGCTGCTCGATTTCGTTTCTGCGGGCGGAACGCTGGTGGTGCAGTACAACACCGGCACCGCAGATTTCAACAACGGAAAGTTCACCCCTTATCCTGCGGAGCTGAGCCGGGCGCGAGTTTCGGTGGAGGAAGCGCCGGTGGAGATTCTGGCGCCGGATGATTCCGCCTTCAATTATCCCAACACGATCACGGCGCACGATTTCGACGGATGGGTGCAGGAGCGTGGACTGTACTTCATGGACCAGTGGGACGAGCATTTCACGCCGCTGCTGACGTGTCACGATCCGGGAGAAGCGGCGCAGAAGGGCGGACTGCTGCGGTCGCAGTATGGCAAGGGGACGTACATCTACACGGGGTATGCGTTCTTCCGGCAGTTGCCAGCGGGCGTTCCGGGAGCAGTGCGGTTGTATGTGAATCTTCTCAGCGCGAAAAGCAACCATTAGCCGTAGAGACGTAGCTTGCTACGTCTTTCTTCTTCGTGGTGAGAAGACGTTGCCAGCAACGCCTCTACGAAATGCAATCTTCCTCGCAAACCGCAGCTAGTTCTCCGGCCCTCATTCGCGGGATGGGTCTGGGGAGCGCCACCGCGCTCAACATGATCGACATGATCGGCGTGGGTCCGTTCATCACCATGCCTCTGGTCTTGAGCGCGATGGGCGGCCCTCAAGCACTGCTGGGATGGGTTTTGGGAGCGCTGCTTGCCGTGTGTGATGGGCTGGTGTCTGCGGAATTGGGTGCGGCGCTACCGGCGTCAGGCGGATCGTATCGCTACTTGCGCGAGATTTATGGTCCGCAAAGATGGGGACGGCTGATTTCGTTTCTATTTATATGGCAGGTATCGTTCAGCGCGCCGCTTTCGATTGCTACTGGATGTATCGGGCTGGCGGGGTACGCCGCGTACTACTGGCCGGGGCTGGAGACGGTGTATGCCCAGCACAATGCGGTGCTGAACATTCCGTGGGCGGGGCCGCTGCAGGCCGGTTGGATCGTGACGCCGGGAACGGCGGTTGCGGTGGTGATTTGCTTCTTTACGGTGCTGCTGCTTTACCGGCGTATCACGGCGATCGGGCGGCTTACGAAAGTGTTGTGGTTCGGGGTGATGGGAACCATTGGCTGGATCATCTTCGCGGGCTTGACGCACTTCAATGCCGCGCGAGCGTTTGACTTTCCGCCCGGTGCATTCGCCTTGTCCCACCAATTTCTGACTGGGCTGGGCGGAGCGATGCTGGTCGCCACTTATGACTACTGGGGCTACTACAACGTCTGCTTTCTGGGCGACGAAATCAAAGATCCGGGAAAGAATATTCCGCGCGCTCTGCTGCTTTCCATTCTGCTGGTGGCCTGTCTATATCTAATGATGAACCTGTGTATTCTGGCCGTAGTGCCTTGGCGGGAGATGCTAAAGGTGGGGCAGAACAACAGCGGCCTGTATATTGTGTCGTTGTTCATGCAGAGGGTATATGGCGCCTGGGCGGCACGGCTCGTGACAGGACTGGTAATCGTGACGGCTTTTGCATCGGTCTTTTCGCTGATGCTGGGGTATTCGCGGGTACCGTATGCGGCGGCGAAAGACGGAAATTATTTTCGCGCATTTGCCAGGGTGCATCCGGTGCACCGGTTTCCTTATATTTCGCTGTTGGCGCTGGGCGTGGTGGCGGCGGCATTCTGCTTTCTGCGGTTGAAAGATGCGATCGCGGCTCTGGTGGTGATTCGCCTCATCCTGCAATTCTTGGTACAGGCGGTCGGGTCAATCGTGTTGCGGATCCGGCAGCCGGAGATGCCTCGGCCGTTTCGCATGTGGCTCTACCCGCTGCCGGCGCTGCTGGCAAGCGCCGGGTTTTTGTTCATCCTGTTTAATCGCGTGAACTGGCAGAAAGAGGTGCGGTACGCGGTGCTCATTCTGCTGACGGGCGTAGTCATTTATATGATTCGGGCTTGGAAGGATGGGGAGTGGCCGTTTGGGCTAAAAGCAAAAACTTGAACCACAGAGGACACAGAGGGACACAGAGGAACACCAGAGAGAACGGCGATTTAGGGCATTTTTCATACTGGTAGCGCGATGCAATAAGATGGCTCGGGCGATTGCGGGGCGGAAAAAACTAGGGGGAATATGAGGAAGAAAATCGGAATCATCTTGTGCAGTTTTCTAGCGCTGACGACTGCAGCTGAGGCGCAGATGGGCAAGCCGAAAGAGCAGCATCGCTCGGTCACTGAGGTATTGGACCGCACAGTTCTCAATCTTGAGCATGAATTTGTGCCAGCCGCCGAGGCCATGCCGGAGGATACGTTCGGATTCGCTCCCACCAACGGCGAGTTCAAGGGTGTGCGCACATTTGCTCAACAGATCAAGCACGTGGCGGCGGTGAACTACGAACTTGGAGCCGCACTTCTGGAACAGAAGCCTCCGGTTGAACATTGGTGACGAATCAGGGCCGGCGTCAATTACGAGCAAGGCTGACATTCTGAAGTTCCTGAAAGAATCCTTCGTGTACGTGCACAAGGCCATCGCGACCATCAATGAGAAGAATCTTGTGGGAACCGTGAAGAGCCCGTTCGGGGAGGCCTCGGTGACGCGCTTGGGCTTGGCGACGAGCGTGGCGTCGCATGGCTTCGACCACTACGGTCAGATGGTGGAGTATCTGCGGATGAACGGGATTGTGCCGCCCGCCAGCCGGTAAGGGCGGCTAAGAACCACTGCGGCAGCGCGACTCTGCCATGGCAGCGCGGACCAGGCCGCCATCGTGCTCTTCGAAAGTGACGGTAAATACAGCGTTCTCTGCAGGCCAACGGATCAGGATTTCGCGAACGAAGAGCGTGCTCCGCGCAAAGTGATTGAGGTGGAAAACAGTTCTGCCGTGAGGCGGCTTCGCGAGAGGTGATTGGCGACAAGTCTGCGCGTTTTTAGCAGCGAAGCTCGCGGGTCGAGAAAGATCAGCACCGAGGGGCCGGCTCCGCTGAGAGCTGCGTCAAGGATGCCGTCTTTCCCTTTTAATTCCTGCAGGGAGGGCAGCAACGGGCAGAGCGCGGCGCGATAGGGTTGGTGGATGCGGTCTTCGAGAGCCTCGGAAAGAACATCCGGGCGTCCTTGGGTGAAGGCCGCGAGCAGGAGCATGGAATTCTGTACGTTCGCGACCGCGTCGGCGCGCGAATACTGGGCGGGGAGAACGCGACGGGCTTCTTCGGTCGAGAGACTCTGCTCGGGAACGGCGAGCAGCAGTGGCCACTTCCCTTTCGGACGGACACGAACAACCTGGGCTTTCGCGGCATTCTCGGTCAACCCAGACATGCGGGCGACGGTGAGGCCACCCATCCAGCAGGCGGAGGCATTGTCCGGATGGTGCTCGCGGCGGGAAGCTTCGCCGACGATCTGCGCATCGGTCCAATGCAGACGGCCGAAGTGCACGGCGAGAGCGATGCCCGCCAGTCGGGCGGCGGCCGAGGAGCCACAGCCTTTGCCGATGGGAATATCGTTCGCGATTTTGAGAGACAGCGGAGTGAGCGGCCGGCCTGCGGCTTCGAGCACCTCGCGGTAGGTATTCAGGATAAGGTGGTCTTCGAGCTTTCCACAGATTTCGCGATCGCGTCCGGTGGCGTTGATGGAGAATTCCTCGGCTGGACGGGCGTCGACCCGGATGTAGAAATCCATCGCGAGCGCGGCAGCGTCGAAGGCCGGCCCGAGGTTGGCGGAGGTGGCGGGAAGGGCCAGTCGGAGCCGGGAGCGTTTTGGATTCCTTCTTTTGGAGAGCATTTTCAATCTTTCAGACTGCTCGACTCCGTCGTAGCGCCGGCATCTTGCCGGCTGTCGCGGGGACGTTTCGCCTGCGCGGTGGCGGCGAGACGCCGCCACGACAGCCGCCAGGACGGCGGTGCTACTTTTCTGCTTGCTCCAGCGCGCGCATCACCGCCTCCAGCGTGGCGTCCAGAACGACGGGCGGACGGCGCAAAGGGTTCAACGCGGCGCTCGCGCCTTCGTCGGGAGTACCGTTGAATAAATCGCCGCGATGGAATCCCATCGTGAAGTCGGGATCCTTCAGCAGGTTTCCAGTCAACACTAGGACCACGCTTTCTTCCGGTTTCACAAAGCCCTGCTGCACCAGCTTCTTCAACCCAGCGAGCGTAACAGCGGACGCGGGTTCGCACCCGATCCCTTCGGCGCCGATCTCCGCTTTGGCCTGAGCGATCTCGATTTCCGTGACCTGTTCGCAGGCTCCGCCAGTGGCTTCGAGAACGAGAACCGCCTTCTTCCACGAGGCTGGATTGCCAATGCGGATAGCAGTAGCGCGGGTCTCGGCCTGCACGCTGACCAAGCGTTTACCGGCAGCTTCGCGAAGAGTGCGCACCAGCGCATTGGCGCCTTCGGCCTGAATGACGGATAACTTGGGCAAGCGCGAGATCAGTTTGAGGTCGCGCATTTCCACCAGCGCCTTGCCGATCGCGGAACTGTTTCCCAGGTTGCCGCCGGGAACAATAATGTGGTCGGGCGGCTGCCAGTCCAGTTGCTCCAACAGTTCGAGCGCGAGCGTCTTCTGGCCTTCGAGACGAAACGGATTAATCGAATTCAACTGGTAGACGGGCGCGCTCAGAACGAGTTCCTGTAGCAGGCGCAAGCAGCCGTCGAAGTCGGTGCGCAACTGGCAGGTGACGGCTCCGTAGTCGAGCGCCTGGGAGAGTTTGCTCCAGGATATTTTTCCTTCAGGAACGAGCACCAGGCTGCGCATGCCTCCGCGAGCGGCGTACGCGGCCATGGACGCAGAAGTGTTGCCCGTGGAAGCGCAGGCGACCCAGCGAAACCCGGCCAAGCGCGCGAAGGTCGCGGCAACGGTCATGCCCGCGTCTTTGAAGGAGCCGGTGGGGTTCAGTCCTTGATGTTTCGCGAAGAGCCGCTGCACACCGGTGATGCGGGCGCACCGCGGAAGTTCGTACAGTGGAGTGTTGCCCTCGCGCAGCGTGACGGCCTGCTCGTCGCTCGCGAGCGCGGGAAGCAGATCGCGGAAGCGCCAGACGCCACTCCGATCGATCGCCGACTGGGAGAGGCGACGCTGGTGCCAGGTGGATTTTAGACTCTGTGGGCCGGGCCCATCCTCTTTCCATTGCGGATAGGTGATTTCCAGCAGATCGCCGCAATGCGCGCAGCGAAAATTCTGACTCGCGTTATCGCTCAGATTGCCGCAGGCGATGCAGCGGAAGCGGAAAGCCGCTTGACGCACGCCCGGCGCAGAAGTGGAAAGAGGAGACATGGGCCGGATTTATTTCTTTTCCCGCAAATACTGGTCGGTCTTGTTGATCCAATCCGCGCGGGGAGGATTGAAGACATCAAGGTCGACGGTGTCTTCAAGTGCCTCGGCCTTGTGGGGCATGAGCGACGGAATGCAGAGGACTTCGCCGGCGTGGACCACGATCTCTTTGCCGTCAATCCAGAACTTGAGCGCGCCGTCCAGGATATAGGTCAGTTGCTCGTTGTGGTGGCTGTGCTCGGGTACGATGCAGCCTTTCTTCAACAGCACGCGCGCCAGCATGATTTCCTGGCCGACCACGAATTGCCGCTGCAGCAGCGGGTTGAGCTCTTCGAGCGGAACCGTGTGCCAAGGGATGTATTGCAGAGCGGCGGTGCCCGCAGCGTGTTTGGTGACGGCGCGTTTGGCGCGGGAGTGGGAGAGTGCGGTTTTTGCCTTTGCGCGAGTGGAGGACTTCGTCTTCAGTTTCTTTTTCGCCATGTTAGTTCTTTTCTTGATTCTTTTCTTTCGCCGCGATGGGGCTTGACCGAATCAACGATCATCCTCCCACGGCTTACGCCGTGGGCTGCATTCTTTTGCCGCTCCGCAGCTGGGTTAATGCACTCTGCCCCCGTATAGCTTCACCGCTGTGTCGTGCAGGTAGGCATGGGCCAATTCCAGAGCCCGGGCTTCGGTGATTTCGTTTTCCGAGATCATCTCCGCCAGAGCCGCAGCTAGAGCGGTGCGGGACGACTGCACGCCCAGCCAGTAGCTCTCTTCCGCCCCCAGCACTTGATTGTAAGGGAAACAGTCGGTGCCGAAAGTGATCTTGTCGGGAAAAGTTTCCAGCCACATCTTGAGCGTCTCTTTAAAAGCGGAAGGATACTGGGCGAGTTCGCCAAAGGAAGAATCAAGGTAGACGTTCTTCATGGCGGCGAGCCAGACCCCTTCGCGCTCCAGCGGATATCCGCCGTGGATCATAACGAAAGTCGTGGAAGCGTAACGCGCATCGCGCAACACGCTTTCCAGATTCATGATGTTGCTCTGCGACAGATTGAAATAGTCTCCGATGCCAACGGCGGTGTGAATGTGCACCGGCAGGTGCAGGCGGCCGCCTTCCTGGACGAGATAGCGGAAGATGTAATCCTGGAACGTGCGGTATTCCTTTTCAGTTGGGATTCCGCCGGTTACGTAACGCTGGTACAGGTCTTCGGCCTGGGCGCGCGAGGGGTCGCTGAAGGTCGTGGGGCGGAAATAGGCGACCTCAAACTTCATCGCGATGCCGCCATGTTTCGAATTGTCCTCGAGCACCTGGCTGATGAACTTCAGGTAGTCGGCGAAGCTGGCGGGAAGTTTGCTAACATTTTCCTGCTGCATCCAGCGGTGCAGCATTTTTTCCTGCAGGGGGATGTAGACGCCCTCGTCGGGATTGCGCGCGGTTTCGCGCTCATTGTTGAACGGCCACATGAAGGAGTCGGCGAAGAACACCCACTTAAAGCGCTGAGGATCGAGGTAGTCGGCCATCATGGCGCGATTCGCCACGGAGCTCTCAATGTTGATCTTGTCGAGAATCGAGTTGAAATAGGCGGTGCCGGCGAGCTGCTTCTTCAGTTCCGTCTTTTTGTCAAGCAGCCATTTCGCGTGTTCGGGAGAGAGATCGCTGTAGGGATAGCCGAACAAGGCCTTGGCGGCTGCGGCGAGTTCAGGATTGTCATCGCGCGTGCGCAGAGCTTCGCTGAGATTGGGCGGAGCGGCCATGGCGTCGACTTCGGGATCGTCGGCATAGCCGGGGTGCGCGTGGTGGTCGAAGGCCGGGATTTTTTCGATCTGCGGCAGCAGGCGCTGGTAGATCTGCTGTACGTCGGGGCCGGGGAAGGGGCGAGCTTGGGCGGATGCGAAAGCAGAGATGCCAATAACCGCAGAGAGAAATAATCCGCTAATTGCGAATCGCATGCAGATTCCTCAGGGCTTAAGCCCGCAAAACTAAAAGGGCTGTTATCGCGGCACTGAAAGGGCCGCGCCACTCAAAATCCACACGTCACCGAACGACTGCAGTCGCTTGCCATGCCGTCGATACTTTCACGATGCGCTCCACGGCCTCCTGCAGAGTCGCCATCGACGAAGCGAAGGAGAAACGGATGAACTCTTTGCCCGTCGGGCCGAAGGCTGCTCCGGGAATCGCGGCCACGCCAGCGTCTTCCAACAGACTGCGACACAGGTCCTCGGCGGAAATTCCAGTGCCAGTGATGTCGACCCAGGCGTAGAACGCACCTTCCGGCGGATGGCAACGGAAACCGGGCACGCGATTCAGATCGCGCACGAATTGTTCGCGGCGGCGGGTGAATTCGCCGACCATATGTGCCGTGTTGCCCTCGCGATCGCGCAGGGCGTCAATGGCGGCATACTGCGTGAACTCCGCGACGCACGTGTAGGTGTTCACCGCCATCATCACCAACGCGGAGACGACCTCGGGCGGAGCAACGGTATATCCCAGGCGCCATCCGGTCATGGCGAAGCTCTTGGAGAATCCGTCGATGATCAGCGTGCGTTCCGCCATGCCGGCGTAGCGCAGCATGGAAAAGTATTCGCCGCCGTACAGGATGCGCGCGTAGATTTCGTCGGAGAGCACCCACAGATCGTGCCTGACGGCGAGTTTCGCCAGGGCGCTCTGCACCGCGTTGGTGTAGACGGTTCCGGTGGGATTGCCCGGCGAATTCGTGAGCAGCATGCGCGTGCGCGGAGTGATCTTGGACGCAACTTCCGCGGGGTCCGGCTGAAAATGATTCCGGGCGGAAAGCGTAAAGGGCACTGGAACCGCGCCCAAGCCAAGAGCGATCGAGGGGTAACCGGGAAAACCGGGATCGGGATAGAGAACTTCGTCGCCGGGCTCGAGCAAGGCCATCATTGCGAGGAACAGCGCGATCTTGCAGCCGGGCGCCAGCACGACGTTAGCCTGCGAGACTTTGACGTTGCGCGTGCGAGCCAGGTAGGCAGCGATTTCTTCGCGCAGCGCGGGGACGCCGGCGACTGCGCAATAACGGTCTTTACCGTCCGCCAACGCTTTGGCGGCCGAATCCATCACCGACTTGCCGGGATGGAAGTCGGGCTCGCCCAGTTCCAGATGGATGATGGAGCGGCCTTGCCCTTCCAGTTCTTTAGCCCGGGCGAAGACGGAGAGCGCGCCTTCCCCGCTCATGACGGACATTCTTGAAGCAATGGATCGCATGGATCTCCCGATCAACGATGTTGCAGAGTCAGCTGCCCTCAGCGGCTAAAGCCGCGCTGTGAGTTCCGCGCCAGCGGCACGGCTGAAGCCGTGCCCTTCCCAAAACCGCGCCTACCCAAAGGCATGCCTCCGGGCACAACTGAAGCCGCAAACGCTCTCACAATCCTTTATACATGCCGCCGTCGACCAGGACGGTCTGGCCGGTCACGTAGGACGCGCGTTCCGACGCCAGCCAGACGACCGTCTCGGCCAGTTCGCGAGGCTCGCCCAGGCGTTTGAGCGGAGCGTCGGCGGCCCAGGTGTCGAAAATCTCCTGCTCAGCCTTGCCCGAGGCGGAGGAGCGGGCCTTGGCCAACTCCTTCAGACGGTCGGTCGCAGTAAAACCGGGGCCGACGTTGTTGACCAGGATTCCGTCTTTGCCAAACTCGTTGGCGAGACTCTTTACTAATCCGACCACGGCTGCGCGGACCGCGTTCGAAAGCACGAGATCGGCCACCGGCTGCTTGGTGGTGATCGACGTGATCGTAACGATTCGGCCCCAGTGGTTCCGCTGCATGTACGGAATCACTTCGCGCGCGAAATAAACCGTGCTCAGGAAATTCAGTTCCAACGCGCGCTGCCACTCATCGAGAGTAGCCGCGAGGAATCCTTTGGCCGGCGGGCCACCCGCGTTCGTGACGCAGATGTCGACGCTGCCGAATTTGCTCGCCACTGCGGCGACGAATCGGCTAACGGCGGCCGAGTCGGCCACGTCAAAAGCTTCGGCGAAGACTTCCACCTTATGCTGCTTCCTGATTTTGTCTGCCGCGGCCTGCAGCGTCTGCTGGTTGCGCGCGCACATCGCGACCCGGCACCCTTCGGCGGCGAAGGCTTCGGCGGTGGCAAGGCCGAGTCCCTGACTGGACGCGGCCACCAGGGCTACCCGGTTTTTCAAACCGAGGTCCATAGAGTGTGAAGTGGGCATTATAAATGGTGCCCGGCGAAGACGACGCCGCTAGAATTTTGACTGCTCTCACTGTTGTGGGCGTCCTCCTGAGGGCAGCCGTTCTTCAGGCGGAGCGAAGGATCTCGCGCGGAGACCAGCGAGTCCGGAGCAGCACCACGCGAGATCCCTCACCCGGCTGAACTGCGCCGAGTTCGGGATGACGCCTTCATAAAGAGTATCCAAAGGATCCAAACTACCGGACTGCGTGGCGCTCTCACTTGCCCGAGTCGAATCGGCGCAATTACTCTTGGAGGAAGCGAGGCAGCCATGAAACGTCCGACTCGTCGCCCTGAAACCGCCGCGGTACACGGCGCGGCCGATCTGGAAAAGAAAAATGGTCCGGTCGGCACGCCCATCTATCAAACGTCCACGTTCGAAGTCACCGACAACGACGAGCAGCAGCGCGTGACTACCACCGACCGCTACTACACGCGCTGGGGAAATCCGACCAACACGGTGGCCGAACAGACCGTGGCCGCAATCGAGGGCGTGGAGGCCGCGCGCACGTTCGCCTCCGGCATGGGAGCGATCACCACCACGATTCTGGCATTGCTGAAGGCAGGGGATCACGTGGTCGCGCAGCGCGACATCTACGGCGGGGTGACGAAGTTCTTCTCGCAGTGGCTGCCACGGATGGGCATTGATACCACCTTCGTCGATACCAACGACTATGAACAGCACGCGCGAGCAATCCGGCCGAATACGCGACTGCTGTATCTGGAGTCGCCAACCAATCCGGCATTGCGCGTGGTCGACCTGAAGAAGGCTGCGGCGCTGGCCCGGCAACACAAGTTGATCAGCATGATCGACAGCACCTTCGGCACGCCCATAAATCAGCATCCGGCAGAGTATGGCATCGATCTGGTGATGCACTCGGGCACGAAGTATTTGAGCGGGCATGCGGATCTGACCTGCGGCGTCGTGGCGGGGCGGCGCGAATTAATGGAGGAGGTCCACGAGACGCGCACCACACTGGGCAATTGCATGGACCCGCATGCCGCGTGGCTGCTGATCCGGGGGCTGAAGACGCTGGCGGTGCGCGTAGCGCGCCAGAACGAGAATGCGTTGCGGGTGGCCGAATTCCTGGAGCAGCATGCGAAAGTGAGGCGCGTGCACTATCCGTTCCTGAGGAGCCATCCCCAGTACGCTATTGCGCGCGAGCAGATGAGCGGTGGCAGCGGCATGGTGACGTTCGAGGTTGAGGGCACGGGCGAGGACGCGCGCCGGGTGAGCGAGGCGATGCACCTGTTCACGCTGGCAACGAGCCTGGGAGGAGTGGAGTCGCTGGTATCGATTCCGGTGCTGACCTCGCACGCCATGATCTCCGCCGAGCAGCGCGAGAAGATGGGCGTGACCGAGCAGATGGTGCGGCTCTCGGTGGGAATCGAGAGCGTGGAGGATCTGATCGCGGATCTGGAGCGGGCGCTGCAGGCGGTCGGAGCGCGGCAGACGGTGCAGGTGGGTAGGAGCTTCTAGCTTCTAGCTTCTGTCCTCTCCCCGGCCTCCGGGGCTTCGCCGAGGCGGTTGTTGCCACATGAGTATCGCAAAAAAGACCCCGGCCTCTTGCGAGGCCGGGGTCTTCATTTGTGCTATTCGTTCGGTTAGAAGATAAGCTTCGCTCCAAGCTGGACGATGCGGCCGACGTGGGCACCCCCGATTTGCAGAAGGTTGGCGCCACCTGGACCCACGCAACTGGGATCTCCAGCCGAACTGTTGGGTCCGCCGTAGCAGCTCATACCGTTTGTGCCCGAGCTATTGTTACCGGCGCCGGAACCAGCATCCCCGGCAATTGGGAGCCATTCCGTGTGATTGAATACGTTAAAGGCCTCGCCGCGGAACTCAAGAGTAAGTCTCTCCTTGATGGCAAAGTCCTTGAAGAGCGCCATGTCGAAGTTGGTGCGGTTCGGGTTTCGCAGGATGTTCCTGCCCGCGTTTCCGAAGGTGAGGCCCTGAGGGGCAGCGAACGCCGCAGGGTTATAGAGGAACTCCGAGTAAGCGCCCGATGACAGGCTACTGGCGGACGGGATACCGGCTTTAGGGTTACCGATCAGGTCGGGATACGAGGAGGTCCCAACCGAGTTTCCGACACCGGCGTTATCGGGGAAATTCGCCCCGTTGGTGATGCTGAAGGGCGATCCGGTCGAGAAACTCGCAATGCCGGACCACTGCCAGCCCCCAAGGAGCGAGTGCTTGAGACCGGCGTTCTTGAAGAAGGGCAGGTCGTAGACCCATCCGACGTTCAGTAAGTGCCGCTGGTCGAAGCTCGAACTGGCCCGGTTCGCACTGGGGTTGTAGGAGTTGACGAAACCGGCGTCATAACGATCCGAAGCATCGTCGATAGAGTGACTGTACGTGTAAGCCGCATCCAGACTCAATCCGCCTATGCTCTTGCGCGCCGAAATCTGCAGCGCGTTGTAACTGGACGAAGACGCGTTCTGCAAACGAGTGATCGTGGAGAGACCGTAGTACGGCCGGAAGGGATTCGGGTCGGCGCCGCAGGCAACCGCCAGATTAATCGCAGCCTGTCCTGTAATAGCCACTCCACTGGGAGTTGTCATAGTGCCGCAGTCGTCGTGAGAGGGTTGCCCCGTGCTCGGATTGATCGCCCCCCCGATGGGCTCGCCGGGTTTGTACGGGTTTTGACTGGCCGACACTGGATACAGTTGGTTCAGGTCCAACTGACGGGCGAGATGCGTGCCCTTACTGCCGACATAGGACACCGTCATAACCGTATGACCCGGCAGCTCATGCTGGATGTCAAAATGCCACTGCTGCATGTAAGGCCACGTTACTTGGTTTGGAATCGAGAGGAAGCTAAAGGGGAAAGAGGGAGCTAAGGCGCCTCCTCCAATGTTCTGATAACCCACAATGTTGTTTTGCGTCGCGCTCTGCAGCAGAGGAGAGGTTTGTCCCTCCATACCTTCGGTGTTGGCTTCGTTTCCATTGCTGTGTTCAAAGAAGATGCCGTATCCGCCGCGAATGGCAGTCTTGCCGTCGCCGCGGGGATCCCAGGCAAACCCGATGCGCGGAGCTGGGTTGAAAAGATGTCCTTTGGAGCAGCCGACAGGAATGCCACCCACGCCGCACTGGACCAGGCCGTCCAATGGGTTCCCGACTCCAGGCACCAGCGCACCCGCAGTGCCGGTGATCGATCCATCCGCGTCAATCTGCGGAGCATTCGCTGCACTGTACACCGCCGGATCCCAATTGTAGGCGTGCTTGTATTTTTCGCGGTAGGTGCCCATCAAGCTGAGACGCAATCCCAGATTCAAGGTCAGGCGATCGGTCACACGCCAGTCGTCCTGGAAGTAAGGTTCGACAATCTTGTATCGGTTGTAGAACTTCAGCTGATTGCTGCCTTGGGAATAGCTATAGATGTTTCCTATGAGTAGATCGGCAAATGGGTTGCCCGTGCTCACCGGGGAAGCAACATTGAACGAGAGAGAGCCATTCACCTGCACGCTGCTTAGCTCATTTTTCTGGCCAGCAACAAAGTAACCGCCGAATTGCAGGTTGTGGCGACCGACAATTTTCGTAATGTTGTCGCGGTAGGTATACGTCGGGTTCGAGTTATACGGGCCCTCGGGCCAAATTCCGTCCGGATCTTCATAGAAGCCGCCTCCGTAGGCGACTCCTCCAGTGAGCGTGATTGCCGGCAGCTTCCCGCCAAAGCCATTGTTAAAGAGGGCGCCCATAGGAAGGCCGGCAGGACGCCGCCAGGCCCCTTGCGACTGGAAGGAGATGTGGTCCGTGGTGTAGCTGGATACAAACTCGTTGAGAAGCGTCGGAGAAATGTTGCTGGTCAGCCGTGCGACCAGGCTGATTCCCGGTCCGTTGAATCCCGTCTGCACCGTGGGAAACGCGGAACCGGTCCAGATGGACGTGGGTTCGATGGTATTCCACGAATCGTGGATGTACCGGAAGGTGAGACGATTGCGATCGTTAATGTTGTGGTCGACGCGGAACAGTTCTTCGCGCCAGGTCGTGGGAATTGTGTCTGTGAGGACAAAGCTAGCCCCCCCGGGAACGTCGGAAGTGGCTACCGGGATCAGCGGGAGCAGGGCCGTGCCCACTGGATTCACCGGGACCTGATTGCCGGGGTAGTACGTTCCCGTGTTGGGGTCTACCGGGCAATCCACAAACGAGCCAGTCTGCGGATTTGGACATACATCACTGAAATTTCCCGTACGTTCTGCGCTGTAGGGCACGGGAGTGTTGAAGGTGTTAGGCACACGTTCGCGGCGCCATTCCTGCGACCAGAAGAAGAACGTCTTCTGCTTGTCGCTGTTGTAAACCTTAGGGATGTATACCGGGCCACCAATCGTATAGCCGAAATCGTTCTTCTTGTACGCAGGGACGACGCCAGTGCCGCCGTGGGATGGGTCGTTGAAATAGTTTTGCGCGTTGAATGCATCGTTGCGCACAAACTCGTAGGCGTCGCCATGAAACGCTTTGGTGCCCGACTTGGTTTCCACCTCTACCGTACCGGAACCGTTGCGGCCGTACTGGGCGCCGTAGTTCGAAGTTAGCACTTTGAATTCGGCAATGGCGTCGATGCTGGGATAGACGTTCAGCGTGCCGTTGCTGCCGTTATCCATGTTGTCGCCGCCATCGAGTTCCCAGTTGTTGTACTCGGTGCGCCCGCCATTCATGCTGAAGGCGACGCTGCCATTGATGCCAACTGAGGGCTCATCCTGTCCGCTCTGGTTGCTCACCCCCGGAACGAGCGTAACCAGTGACGTAAAGTTTCGGCCGTTGAGCTCGAGCTGGGTGATTTCCTTTCCCGTCACGGTGCCGGCGAGTTCAGAGGACTGAGTTTCGACCTGGGCTACGTTTTCGCCAGAAACGATGACCTCGGTGGTGGCGGCGCCGACTTCCATGGTGACGTCGATGCGCGCCTTCTCCGCAACATCGAGCTTCACGCCCTTGGCTTGATACTTCTTGAAGCCAGCGGAGGTCACGATGATGTCGTACGAACCGGGGGACAAGGCGGACTCGTTGTATTCGCCGGCAGAGTTCGTGGTCGTTTGACGGGTTATGCCGCGTTCCGGGCTGGTGACCACTACGGTAGCGCCGGCAATAGCAGCTCCCGAAGGATCCTTTACCGTGCCGGTAATCGACCCGTTTTGAGCCCAAGCTGCTCCGCAGAGGGTTACGACCAACAGTACGACCTGCAAAAATACGCGATGTGATTTCATTGTCACACTCTCCCCGTTGGCGCGGGCGTTGCCCCGCGCTGGTTCAGTCGGCTTTGCCCTGTTTTCGAGCCTCCCGGTTCGGCGCTTCATGTTCGACGGACAGTTGCACCCGGTGGATTGAGACCCTGAGACGGGTTATTAAAACGTATGAATAGTGCTTTTATAGGCCGTCAACTGTCAAGAAAAAAGCGATACCCGTGTGCACGATCGCATCCTTTCCGCAAAATCGATGGGTGCTATTCAGAAACAAGATCGCGGCCGCCGCGCATCTCTACAGCAGGCTGCGGGTCGACTCGCGCGCCACTAATTCGGGAGCCACTTTGCGATGCGTAGCGTTGATTTCGCGCTTTTCCAGCACCGCGTTGATGCCGTCGACGACAATCCCCACAGCGGCGGCTCCCATCGCTTCCATGGGCTGGCGCACGGTGGTGAGCGACGGCGTGTAAAGCGCCGACGTGGCCACGTCATCGAAACCAATTACCGAACATTGTTCGGGCACGCGCACGCCCGCCTTGCTCAACGCCCGGATCGCGCCGAAGGCGCTCATGTCATCGAAAGCCAGCAGCGCCGTGAAGGGACGCTTCTGCCGGATCAGTTCTTCCGTAAGCTTATGACCCGATTCGAAGCTCGACATAGGGTCGCGCGATTCAGGCAGGTCCACGATCAGGCGCGAATCGAGCTCGAGCCCGCATTCTTTGGCGCAACTGCGGATGCCCCGCCACCGCGGGGAACTGTCGGTCAGCGCCTTGGGACCGCGGATGAATGCGATTTTCCGGTGGCCGAGAGAGTGCAGATGTTCGAGCGCCATGTGGCCGCCGACCTCGTTGTCGACGATGATGGAACTGATCGAGTCCGTTTTGAGTTCGCAGCCGATCATCGCCGTGGGGATGCTGCTTTTCTCCAGATCGCCGAGCAGGTTAATATCCAAGAACAGCCAGTTAGCCAGAACAATCAGCGCTTCAATGCGGCGATCGAGAAGCATTTCCAGGTAGCGTTCGAAGCGGCTGCGTTCGTTGTGCACGTCGGTAAGAATGGGGAGGAAGGAAGACTGGTAGAGGGTGTTCTCGATGCCGCGCAAAATCAGCGTGCAGAACGGGTCGGTCATGTCGAAGACCATGACACCGACGGTGTGGCTGCGCTTGCTGCGCAACGAGCGCGCGAACTGGTTGGGCCGGTATCCGAGCTTCTGCGCCGCGCGCTCAATGCGCTTCTTCGTGACCGCAGGGATGTAGCGGGCTAATGGCGCGTTGTTGAGAACGATCGACACCGTGGTCGAGGAAAATCCGCTTTCCTTCGCCACGTCACGAATGGTCACCATCGCAACCTCGCGCCGGAACGGAGAGGCGCCGCACTCTAAAGAATTTCAGGATCGCTCTCAGCGTTCGCGTCGCCGCTTGAACTGAGAGCCTGCACTGGCGGACACTACAGCAGAGAGTCATATCAGTGTCAAGCGCACGAATCACATCGATACTTTTTGTCTTCCCTCTGCTGGCTGGGATGGCGATGGCCACTTCAGCGCGGCAAGGCACAATTCCGCCCGCGCCAAATGGACGCGACGCCGCCTCCACACCCTCGTCTACGGAGATCGGATCCGCCGATCCCGCGAAGGTTTTTCAGCGCGGGCAAGACGCGCTCGCGCACAGCCGGCTGGACGATGCGGAACGCGATTTCCGTCAGGTGCTGCAACTGGATCCGCAAGCCGGAGGAGCCTACGCCAATCTCGGCGTGGTCTACATGCGGCGGAAGCAATGGACCAAGGCTCTGGAAACTCTGCAGAAGGCGGAGCATTTGCTGCCGCAAGTCGCGGGCATCCGGCTGAATATCGGCCTCGCCTACTACCGGCAGAATGAATTTCTGAAGGCGACGCCGCCGTTCGAGTCTGTGGTGCGCGATCAGCCCGAAGCGCTGCAGCCGCGGTATCTGCTGGGGCTGTGCTACTTTTTTGCCGAGCGCTGGGCGGACGCGGCCACAACTCTGGAACCGCTCTGGGCTCAGGAATCCGGCCAATTGCCGTATTTGTACGTACTTTCGAACGCAGCCCATCGCGCCGGGCGGAAAGAACTCGACAACCGCGCCACCGAGCAACTCATCAAACTCGGCGATGGTTCACCCGAATACCGCCTATTCGTTGGCAAGTATCACCTGAACCTCGGACAATACGATGCGGCGCTGGCGGAATTTCAAGCGGCAGCCGAGGCGGATCCTAAGCTTCCTTTCGTCCACTTCAACCTTGGTCTGACCTACCTGAAGAAGCAGGATTATCCGCGAGCGCGCGATGAATTTCTGAAAGACGCCGCCGTCGAGCCGGATCTCGCACTCAATTACGACGAACTGGGAGACGTTTATTGGCTGATGCAAGACGACAAGAACGCCGAAACCAGTTACCGCGAGGCGCTGCGCCGCGACCCGCGGCTGGTGAATTCCCGTCTGGGGCTGGCCAAGATTTATGAGCGCCAGGAAAAGTACGGACCGGCTTTGGTGGAGATCAACGCCGCGGTCAAACTCGATCCTGCCCGCACAGACATCCATTACGTGCGGGGACAAGTGCTGCTTCACCTGGGACGCAAGGAAGAAGCGCAGAAGGAACTGAAAGCGGCTGTGAGTACCGGCAGCGAGCACCGCGTCCCTCAGCAGAAGCCGCTGGAGACCGGGACGGTTCCGTCTCCCGAGCTACTCCAGGACCAGCAGTGATACACTTGCCGGTTGGAGAGACGTTACGTGCAACGCCTCTTTCTCCAAGCCCCGCCGCAAACACAACCGCCATTTGCCGTTCTGGCAGGAGGTACGAATCATGAGACGAATCCTGAAGATCGTAGGCATCATCATTGCCGTTCTGATTGTAATCGCCATCGCCATTCCCTTCCTGATTGACGCGAACGCCTTCCGCCCGAAGCTCGAAACCGAACTGACGGCCGCGCTTGGAAGACAGGTCACGGTGGGGAATCTTTCGCTCTCGCTGCTCTCCGGTAGCGTCGCAGCTGATGACATTTCCATCGCGGACGATCCTGCGTTCAGCAAGTCTCCGTTCGTGCAGGCCAAGTCGCTCAAAGTGGGCGTGCAACTGATTCCCCTGATTTTCTCCAAGACCCTGAACGTGACCGAATTGACTTTGAACCAGCCGGAAATCAGCCTGGTGAAATCCGACAACGGCGAGAAGTGGAATTTCTCCAGCTTGGGCGGAAATAATACATCCGCTTCGAAACCCGCCTCCGCTCCCTCGAGCGCTCCGAACGCGAAACCTGCAGCCTCGGCTCCCGCGAGTAGCCGGAATCCGCAACCCGCAAGCTCGGGCTCCTCGGTGAGTCAGAAGCTGTCGGTGGCGAAGCTCAACGTGAATAACGGGCGTCTCACGGTGTCGCAGGCAGGTTCGAAGGAGAAGCCTCGCGTCTACGATAAGGTCAATATCGAATTGACGAATTTTTCCTTTACCACCTCCTTTCCTTTCAGCGTGGCGGCACAACTGCCGGGGAACGGAAGCCTGAAAATCGACGGCAAAGCCGGACCCATCGACTCCAATGACGCCGCCAAAACTCCGCTCGAAGCCAAGGTTACCGTGCAAAAAATGAACCTGGCCGAGTCGGGCTTCATTGACCCCGCTGCCGGGATCTCAGGAATCGCGGATTTCGACGGAACAGTCACCTCCGACGGGCATGAAGCCAAAACCAACGGCACGCTGAAGGCCACGAATCTACAGGTGGTGAAGAAGGGATCGCCAGCTGGCAGACCGGTGCAAGTCACCTACAAGGTGGATTTTGATCTGGCCAAGCAGGCGGGCACCATCTCGCAGTGCGAAGTTGCCATGGGCAAGGCCGTCGCACACTTGAACGGCACTTACGACGCCCACGGGGAAGTGACTTCGGTCAATTTGAAACTGAACGGGCAAGGCATGCCCGTCGACGATCTGCAGGCCATGCTCCCGGCCTTAGGCGTGATATTACCTCCAAAGTCAACGCTGAAGGGGGGCACCCTCAATACGACCATGGCGATTGCCGGTCCGGTTGATAAGTTGGTGACGGTGGGGACGGTCAAGCTGGAAAATTCTGCGCTCGCCAATTTCAACCTGGGCTCGAAACTCTCCGCCGTTTCCGCACTGTCGGGCAAGAACACAGGCAACGACATGACCATTCAGAATTTCAGTTCTGACGTTCGCGTGGCTCCCGATGGCACTCGCGCCGACAATATCAATCTCACCGTTCCGTCCATCGGCGTGGTCACGGGAGCCGGCGTCGTGAGCCCTTCGAACGAACTCGCGTTCAAATTGGATGCCGCGGTTGGCGGCATGGGCGCCATTCCATTTATTGTCTCGGGAACGACTTCCGACCCGAAGTTCATGCCTGACGTGAAAGGAATCGCGAGCGGCCTATTGAAGAATGCCCTCAACGGCAAAAGCACTCCGGGCCAGCAGAATCCCATCAACACCGTGATGGGATTGTTCAATAAGAAGAAGCCGCAGTAGACAAGCCACGCTTCTCCGAAAACCGGGTCTGCCTGGACCTGGCTTTCTTTTTCGTTTGCTTCATTTACTATAGCGAACAACTATTTTATTATAAGGAAATGACGAGCGGCATCACGGATACGATTTCCGAGGGCTTGGGACGTTATTCGATCGGCGAAAAACTACGCTCCCTGCGCCTGCGCAAGAGCATGGGACTGGTGGAATTGGGCAAGCATACGGGCCTTTCAGCGGCATTGCTGTCGAAGCTGGAAAGGGGAAAGTTGTTTCCCACTCTGCCCACACTGTTGCGCATCGCCATGGTCTTCGGGGTAGGGCTGGACTATTTTTTCACCGATGAACGCAAGCGCCGGGTGGTGGGGGTGGTGCGGCGGGAAGAGCGGGTGCGCTTCCCGGAGCGGCCGGGAACGCTGGATGCGCAGTACTATTTTGAGTGCCTGGACTACCGGGCCACAGAGCGTAAGCTGAGCGCGTTTCTGGCAGATTTTCAAGAGATTCCGGTGGAGAAGCTCAAGCCTCACCAGCACGCCGGGGTCGAATTTCTCTATGTTTTGAAGGGCTCGCTGACGATCAAAATTGCCGGCGAGGAATTTTTTCTCGAGCCCGAGGACGCGATCTACTTCGACTCGGCCGTGGCACACAGCTACCGTAGACGGGGCTCGAAACCGTGTACGGGAGTGATCGTCACGGTACCGTAACTTGAATTGAGGATCCGTCTGGCCTGGTTCGCCTCAAACGCGAGCGGTAGAGTTTCCAGGCTCGCGCGAACCCTGGGGCTCTCTTGCGCGTTCAGTGCTGGAGCCGGTCGATGCCCGTTTTGTGCTGCAGGCCAAACACGTAGGTGAGCTTCGAACTGGGCAAACAATGAAGGGGCGGCTATCCCACAGGACGACGCGGGAAGGCAGCCGTTCCCTTTTACGCGCCGCAACCCGCGGCTCCACACGGCATGATGGTAGTATGGAGGATTCCGTGGGAACGTTCCGAAGAATTGTGGCGACGTAGTCCCCGGCGAAACGTCTGCGATAAAATGGGGCGCGGAGTTGGATCGTCCCGCGGACCGCCGCCCTGATTTCCCAGCGATGGGGCTGGAAGGTTGGAGACGGAGCCGGGCAGTCTTTGTGTTGTCCTATGAATCGAAGCTACTTAAACCTGCTCATGTTGAAATCCGAGTCGTCGCAATCCAAGTGGTCGAAATATAGATTGAAAATCCGTCCCGGGCACGCCACGATTTCGCTTTTATGGGTGATGACGGCTTTTCTGACGTTGCTGTCCTCGGCGTCAGCTCAAGCGGATTTCACCTTGCAGGCAGCTCCGTTCTCGCCGCAAGCTCTGGCCCCCGGGGGAGTGTCTTCTTCCAATATTACGATCGGAGCCATCAACGGCTTCACCGGCACAGTCGATCTGACCTGCCAGATTTCGTCGACGCAAACGACGACTACCAATCCGAATTGTGCGGTCAGTCCGACTACCGTGACTCCTCCCGCTAGCGCCACAGCCACGATCACGACCACCCAGCAAACGACACCCGTGGGTTACGCCATCACGATCACCGGCACTGGACCTTCCACCACGCACACCACGCCTCCCCAGGATCTGACGGTGCTGGCGGTCACGCCTCAGTTCACCATCACCGTGCAAAGCCCCATTGTGCCGAAGAGTGTCCCCGCCGGTATCGGAAGCCAGGGAGTGATTCTCATCAACCCCATCAACGGCTATATCAGCCCGACCGTGCAGATCGGGGGCAAGACACTTTCAGGAATAACATTGTCGTGCACTTCCATCACTCCGCTGGTCACGCTTCCTCCGGTGTGCTCGTTTAACCCGGCCAGCCCGGCGGTGAGTGGAACTCCCGTCACTTCAACCATCACGATCAACACCTACGGCCCCGCCATCACGGGCGCCGTCGCTCATCCTCGAGCCTTCTACGCCCTATGGCTGCCTTTGCCCATGCTGGCACTAGTCGGCTTGGGCGCCGCCGTGGGCGGAAAGCGATCCAGAAAAGCATGGGGCTTGCTGGCTCTTTTGGTCATGAGTGGCGCACTACTCCTGATGCCCGCATGCGGCAACACCACTCCCCTCGTCATCACGCCCAATGGAGTGACTCCGAACAACACCTACACCTTTACCGTGGTGGGCATCGATGCCAATGGCGTGGTCTCGAGCAACACCAGTTCCACCACCAGCGCGAACCCCACTGTTACCCTGACCGTAACCTCGCCAATCATCTGAGCCATGCGCCGGTTCTGGCATCGCGCGCCGCGTTGGCTGATCTTGGCGCTGGCAATCGTTTCTCTGCAGATGCCGGAATGGGGGCACACAGCCTCCCGCAACGACAAGTCAAAGATTCCAGCGGTGCGCTGGGATGAACAGCGTCCCGGCTGCACATTTTCGCGCAGCGACGACGGCCGCTACCACTATGGTTTGTGGTACGGGGACGTCGGAATCACCATGGCCGTCGATTCCCAGGAACTGGAAAAAGTTCATCGGCGGCATGAACCGTTCCTAGCCGTGCTGCTCAACGTACGCTACAAGGGCCCGGGACCGCTCGATCTCGGTGTGGAAAATATTTCCCTCGAATTCGTGAAGCACTTCCGGGTAGTCCAGACGGCGCTCGATCCAGATGGCTTCTCCCAAAAAGTGCAGAAGGACGCCGACGAGTTGGATCACAAGATCGCGCGCGAGGTGGAAAAACATCCAGAGCAAAAAGAGACGAAAGAAGCCTACGTGCGGGCGTTCCTGAAGGATTCGGCTGAACTGCAGGAGTTTCTCGGCAAGAACAGCTTGCGGCCGACGCAGTTGGGTCCAGGCAATCCCGAGACCAGCGGGTGGGTGCTGTTCAGCACCGACAGTGAGTGGATCAGCGGATGGAAAAAGCAGGAGGAACTGATCTTGCGCGTTCCCCTCGAAGGAAAGATCTTCGAATTCCCTTTTAAGCTTCCGCCCAAGCCTGGAGAAGCGATGCTGCGGCGCCGGCAATGAGAAAGCGACCTTGGACGTCAGACCTCAGAGGTGCGAAGCCAAAGTCCGAGGACCGAGGTCTTATCTTTACGACGCTGCCCGCCGCGCCTGCCGCTCGATTTCAGCCGCCTGGTGCATCAGAATATCGCGCAGCGAAACCAGTCCCTTCAAATCCTTGCCGTCGACGATGGGCAGGTGGCGAAATCCAAACTCCCGCATGATGAACAGGCATTCCTCTACGCTTTCGTCGGCGGAGACCGCCCGCGGATTCGCGGTCATGACTTCGGACACGGCGGTGGTACCGGGCGTGCGTCCTACGGCTACGACGCGGTTCATGATGTCACGTTCCGACAGGATGCCCGCCAGTTGTCCGTCACGCAGCACGGGCAGGGCGCCAATGTTGTGTTCCATCATGAAACGCGCCGCCTCCAGCACGGTGCGGGCGGCTTCAACGGAATAGAGCTTGCGGTCTTTCACGAGATCGCGAAGAGTGGTCATGGGCTACTCCTTCGGCAACAGCGAAGCGGATACGGCCAGATCCTAAGGCCAGGCCTTATGGTGGGCAATACTTTATCACACGCGGACTCCTCCGTAGAGACGTTGCTCGCAACGTCTTGCTGGCGCCCAGCAGAGACGCGCAAGCTACGTCTCTACGAGTGGTGCAGAACGAAATCATGCTCTTCGTCGCGAGCATGCTCCAGAGCATCCGGCCAATCCTCTGGAATGTTCGCAGGAGCGACCGCCGTTTCAGTCTCCCACTGATCTCTCGGCGAACGCCCTAGCTTCGAATACTGCAGCAAAGGCAGGAAGGGCAGCATCAGCAGAAACACCACCCCCATCACCCAAAACGCTTCGACAAACGCCAGCATGGCAGCGTGCTGTTGCACCATTCCGTAGAGTACCGCCATGGCCTTGCGCGATGCCGTGACACTGTCTATGCCATGCGCGTAGAAGTTCGCTCGCAGGCCCTGCAGCAGCCTTGCGGTCTCGGCACTGCCGGCTGTGATGTTCGCGACCAGATGGTTCTGATGCACCTGCGCGCGCCGCGAGAGGAACGTGGTCATGAGCGCAATGCCGACGCTGCCGCCAATATTGCGCATCAGATTAAAGATGCTGGTGGCGTTCCCCATTTTCTGCTGCGAGATGTGCGACATGGCCAGCGACATCAGCGGAATGAAGAGAAAGCTCAGCGCGACTCCCTGCAAAACCTGCGGCCACAGGATGTCCCAGAACCCTGCATACAAATTGAGATCCGAGAGATCGAACATCGTGATCGAGCCCAGGACCATGCCAACCACCAGCAAACGCCGCGGGTCTGTCTTGGTGGTCAAGTGTCCCGCCAAAGGTGTGAAGAGCAGCGCCCCAATTCCCCGGGGAGAGAGCGCCAGCCCGGAGTTATAGGCGGGATATCCCATCAGCGTCTGCAAATACAGCGGCAGCAGCACCAGACTCGCGTAGAGCACGAAGCCGAGCAGGCTGATGAGAAACACTCCAGCACTGAAAGACCGGTTCTTGAGCACACGCAAATCGACGACGGGATGATCCGTCATCAACTCCCGAATAATCAGAGAGATGAGTCCGACAACACACAAAACAGCAAACGTGCGAATGTATTGCGATGAAAACCAGTCCTTGCGCTGCCCCGTATCCAGCACAATCTGGAGCGAGCCGATGCCGATCGCCAGAAAACCAATCCCCCAAAGATCCACTCGGGCGTCGCTGCGCTTCACGTAATGCGGATCGAAAACAAACTTATTCATCAGGAACAAAGATAGAACGCCGACCGGCAGGTTCAGATAAAAGATCCAGCGCCAGGAGTAATTGTCGGTGATCCATCCGCCCAGAGTAGGCCCCAGAATCGGCGCCAGCAGAATGCCAATGCCAAAAGCCGCCATGGCATGACCGTGCCGTTCCTTGGGAAAGGTTTCCAGAAGAATCGCCTGGGCCAGCGGCTGCAGTCCGCCGCCCGTCAAACCTTGCAGCACGCGAAAAATAATCAATTGCGAAAGTGAAGTGGCCAGCCCACAACACAGAGACGTCACAGTGAAGCCGGCGACGCAGGTTAGCAGCAGCCGCTTCCGGCCCATGTGGTTTGCCAGCCAGCCCGAGATCGGCAGCACAATGGCATTCGAAACCAGGTACGAGGTGACCACCCAAGTACCTTCCTCGTTGGTCGAAGCCAGATTCCCGGCTATGTGCGGGATGGAGACATTGACGACCGTAGTGTCGAGCACTTCCATGAAGGTCGCCAGCATCACAGAGAGAGTGACGACCCACGGGTTCACGAAGCGTTGTGGATTGGCATCCACCCGAAACCGGCCCCGCCCGGCGGAAGAGATCCGCATTCGAACGTTTCACTATGCGGGAAAGGCGGAGCCCGCGCCGTGACACGGGTCACATCGGGCCGTGAGGGATTCTAAGTTAGAAAGGAATAATGACTTGCGCCCCAAAAGGCCGCCAGCATCTGCTTTGGCTTGGTCTTGCTAGAACCTCAACTGCGGACCAGACCTAGCCCTGGCTATTGCAGATGATTCAGCCGCAAAGGAGTAGCATCGGCTGTGCTGCTGTCGGAGCGCGGAGTCATCGAGACCACGATATACTCGCGCTCTTTGCTGTCGAGATCTTTCACGCGCAACAACATTTTGTTCTTCTGCAAGCGAAATTGCGCCTGCTCGCCCACCGGCAGAAGCACGGGATGCTTACCGTCCCGCGGACGGATGCGATAAATCACTCGCTCAGATTGCAGAACGTACTCCTGACAAAGCAGTTCCTGAGTCTTCTTGCTCCCGGAATCGGTGCCCAGCATTTCGCCGGCGAAACTCTGAGCGTCTTTCTCCGCCGTGCCGCATTGCACCGAATCCATCTGCACGAGCTTTCCGGTTTGATAAGGCTTGGGTTCCTTGCCATACGCCGCCGAAGCCAGACCCAGGATGACGCACAACATCCACTTAGAACGCATTGCTCTCCCCCGAGACGATCGCGAACCCACGAGTAGAGCCGACACAGACAGTCTCTCGGCTATTGTGTATTTTTCTATGGGCAGGAAAGAGAAGACAGGTCACTCCAGTAATAGCCCTGAAGTTACTTTCAGAGTTTGACGGCAAGCCCCCACGTCGTCAGATGCGGTTTCCGTTTGGATGGAGTCATCCTGCGCACAGCCATTCTTCAGGCGGAGCGAAGGATCTCGCGGGGAGAGCGATGAAGTCCTCGCAACTCGCACCCCCAACCAGACAACGTCTCCACCGAGCGCTATCGCTCCGTTACTCCCTCCAACGTCTGAAAGAACGCCGGATAAGAAATCGCCGCCGACTCCGCCCCCCGAATTAGCGTCTCCCCATCAGCCCGCAACGCGGCGACCGCGAACGCCATAGCGATGCGGTGATCCCCGAACGAATCTAGCTCCGCGCCGTGAAGCGTCTGTCCGCCGGGAATTCTAAGCCCGTCTTCGCGCTCTTCCGCCTGCGCCCCCATAAGCCGCAGATTCGTGGCCACGGCCGCAATTCGATCCGATTCCTTCACACGCAGTTCTCTGGCATCCCGCACCTCAATTCCCTGCGCCGTATAAGGCGCGATCCCAGCCAAAACTGGGATCTCGTCAATCAGCGCGGCCGAATCCGCGCCGGCGATCGCCGCCCCCTTGAGCGCACCGCCTTCGACCTGCAGCGTTCCCACCATTTCGCCGTGAATCTCATCCAGCTGTGTCACCGATACGCGCAGTCCCATCTGCATCAATATGTCAAGCAGCCGCGCCCGCGTCGGATTCATCAGCAGATTCGGAATCGTCAGCTGCGAGCCAGGGAACAATGCCGCCGCGCACAGAAAGAACGCCGCGCTCGACAGATCCCCCGGGATGCGCGCTTCAATGCCTCGCAGCCGCTGTCCACCGCGAATCCGCGCTTCACTTCCCTGCCCGGTGCTTCTACGATCGAGTTGCACGCCAAATGCCCGCAGCGCCACTTCGCCGTGATCGCGCGTGCGCATCGGTTCTTCGATCCGGGTCTCCCCCTCCGCGAATAATCCCGCAAATAGCAAACACGATTTCACCTGTGCACTGGCCACGGGCATTTTGTAGTCGATGGCTTTCAGCGCCCCGCCGGTGATGAGCAACGGCGGCTTCCCCTCCTGCGATGAGATCTGCGCGCCCATGGCGGAAAGCGGCTTGATCACGCGCTCCATGGGACGCCGGGAGAGCGACTCATCGCCCACCATTTCGCTGGTAAAGTTCTGCCCCGCCACAATGCCGCTCAACATGCGCATCGTAGAACCCGAGTTCCCGCAATCGAGCGCACTCGCGGGCGCGCCAAGCACCGGGCCGCGGCCCTTCACTTCGATGGTATTGTCCGCGCCGTCTTTACGCTCCCACTCCACGCCAAGCGAGCGCATGCAACCGAGAGTGCTGGCGCAGTCCGCTCCCGTGGAGTAATTCGCCAGCCGCGACGGTCCGTCGGCGATTCCTGCCAGCATGGCATAGCGATGAGAAATGGATTTGTCTCCCGGCAGCCGCACACTGCCGCGCACGTTGCGCGCGGGACGCACCACCACCTGCGACTCGTTTTTCATTCTGAGATCAAATATAGCGGAAGATGGCGCACTCTAGAGTCAGCCGCCAGATTCTGTGTCGGTGACTCCGAAATTGGTCCCGCGATGCGGTCACACTTTGTGGTAGATGTGGTAGGTTCGCGTCGGCACTTCCTGAATCCACTGAAAGTAGCCGACGGAATATCGAGCTCCTCGATTCGGGGGCCAGGGATCGTGAATCCGCAGGGTGGTGCCCTTGCCCGATTGATCGTTGTCGCCGCGGATGCCCACGACCGCTATCATGTGACCGGGACTGCCGGCCCCGTCCACATAGTCCTGCGCGTTCCACAGCATGTCGAACGCCAGCGGCCCCCGCGCCAACATCGACTTGAGTGCCGACGGCATCCACGACGTAGGCGGCACCACCACCATGAAGTTGGCTTGCGCGAAGCGGGCCGCGCCCGTTACGGCGTCGTCGCTCTCCGAAAAATTTTTCAGGCTCCCGTCCGCTAGAATCAGATCGGCAGGAGTCCGCGCAATCACCGCAGGAACGGTGGTGCGTGTAAGCATGGCTGTGGAGGTCGCCCAACAGGTGGTGTTCGTAGGCTGCGCAAGGAACGGAATGGAATGCAAGATCGGGGGATAGTCCTCGGTACCCATGACCGCATTCCATGTGCAGGGGCCCGCCTCGCCGTCTTCTACTAGCCAGTTGGCCTGCTGAAAACGAAGAACCGCGGCACGGGTAAGGCCTCCGTAAGATCCGTCTGGCACAAGCCGCGGGCTGGGAGTCAGAGCCGTATTCAGCTTGGCCTGCAGCGCCTTGACGTCATCTCCCCGCGAACCTAACTTCAATATGGTGGCTGGCATTGCATCCTCCACACTCGCTGGCAGTAGTCGAGCTTTGGGGCCGGCTCACCGGCAAGATTCGAGACTGAGCAATTCAAGCTAGCGACTTCGCTTCTGCGACGGCCTCTCTCAGAATGTCGCCCGGCACTTCCTTCAACGTAACGCCAAACTCGAACATCGGCGTCTCGGTGCCCCGCCCCCAGCGCGCCACTTCCCAATGCGCGCGCACGAACTTCACGTCCGGATGGGCCGTCAGATCGAGCAGCAGCGGCGACTCTCCGCAATAAAACTTCTGCGGAAACGCAGCGATCGACTTCGCGCCCCACGCCGCCCCATCCGCCGACCCAAAAATGCTCAGGTCGAGCGACTCCTGCTCAATGATCTTTGTAATCGCCAGCGTCACCAGGAACACGCGATTCGACGCCCCACTCACATCCACGCTAGGCCCATCGCCCTTAACACTGGCCACTGTCTTCGCAGGAACCAAAACCGCATCCGTAGTCGTCATCGCGAGAGGATTGTAGCAAATTGCAGATGGGCGGGGGGAAACAGCAACGCCATCGCGGGCCAAGAAAACAGAGGCTATCTTCGTCACTGGTTTGGGAAGGGCGCCGCTTCAGCCGTGCCACTGGAAACATAAATGGTTTTGGGAAGGGCACGGCTTCAGCCGTGCCGCTCGGAATCGCAAAAGATGCGGGCTTCAGCCCCTGAGGAAGTCGGTTGATTGGAGATGGCTTCTAGCCAAACCTAACGATTCACAAATGTCGAGGGTCGTCGAGCACGGGCCGAGAGCGCCGCTCTTCTTCTTCGCTAACCGCAATCCGCTTCGATTTGCGGTACACGTTGACCACCGCCATGGTCCAGAAAGGAACCAAGTCGACCCCCGGCACAAGCTTGGCGAAAAACGATGGCAGAAATTCCCAGTGCCACCCCAACAGGTGAACCATCAAGGCCCCAACCCCAAAGTCCAGCACGTCATCGGCAGGCGACAGCGCCCCTTCGATAAATAAAGGAAAGACGGCAATCGGCAGCGCATCCGCAAGGATCGCCAAAATCATCGCCGCCCGAAACCGCGGCCCCGCCGAAATCGTGATCGTTTCGTCAGTCATGACAAATCAGATTCCGTCTCGCCCCATTCTAAACGATCCGTCTTGCCATGCTAGCTGTCGAGATTGAACGCAAGGTAGGAAAGAATGGCTCCTCAGGTAGGACTCGAACCTACAACCCTTCGGTTAACAGCCGAATGCTCTGCCATTGAGCTACTGAGGAGTGTCGCGGGCCGGGCGCTGAGGGCTCGGCCTTGATGCAGCATCATCATAACATCCCCGGCGCGGTCCTGAAAACTTCCAACTCTGATACGCTAGCTGTTCTGCGCGCTATGCATTCACTGCAATTATCCGAGGTGCTTATGCGTTCGTTCTCCGCTCTCTCTTGCTTTTTCCTTGTAGCGTTGGTTTATGCGGGCGACAATTCCAAAACTTCCTCGATTCCTTCGGCTCCGCCCAAGGCCGCCGAGAAGCCGGTCATCGATATGTTTCATGGGACGAAAGTTCTCGACAACTATCGCTGGCTCGAAGACGGCAAAAATCCTGAAACGCAAAAATGGGTCGAGCAGGAGATGGCTTACACTCGCGGCATCCTCGACCGCCTTCCAGGACGCGACGCCATCCACAAACGTCTGACCGACCTCCTCTCGATCGGCAGCGTCACACCGCCGATGATCGCCGGCCGCCATTATTTCTACACCAAGCGCGAAGGCATGCAGAACCAGCCGGTCCTTTATGTACGCGACAGCCTCAACGGTCCAGACCGCGTGCTGGTCGACGCCAACAAACTCGCCGCCGACGGCACCATCGCGCTTGACTGGTTCTATCCCAGCGAAACCGGAAAGTACGTCGCCTACGGCACCTCGCCGAGTGGCTCGGAGATGAGCACGCTGCACGTCATCGAAACCAAAACTGGCACTCTCCTTCCCGACACCATCGAGCGCACGCGCGCCGCGTCGGTCGCATGGAAGCTCGACAACTCCGGCTTCTACTACACGCGCTATCCAAAAAAAGGCGAAGTCCCCGACGGCCAGGAGATGTACAACCGGCAAGTCTTTTATCACGCACTGGGAGACGATCCCGGCGAGGAAGACCAACCTATTTTCGGCAAGGGCCGCGACCCCGAAGACTGGCCCAGCGTCTCTCTCTCCAACGACGGCCACTGGCTGCTGATCAGCGTGCAGCAAGGCTGGACCAAGTCCGAACTTTTTCTGATGGACGTGAAAGCCGGCACTCCACCCACGCGCATCACCACGGGAAAGAATTTCCTCTACAGCGGCGAAGTCTACAACGACAAACTCTTCATCACCACCAACGAAGACGCCCCGCGTTACCGCGTCTTCGTCGCCGACGCCGGCAACTACGATCGCGAGGCCTGGAAGGAATTGATCCCGCAAACCGACGCCGTGCTGCAAGGCACCGCCGTCTTCGGCGGCAAACTCTTCGCGCAGTACGAACAGAACGCCAGCTCGCAGCTCAAGATGTTCGATGTCGAGGGTAAGAAGCTCAACGACCTCACCCTCCCCGCCATCGGCAGCGTCTACGGATCGGGTGGCCGCTGGGATCGCGACGAAATTTTCTACGGCTTCCAGTCGTTTACTTTCGCGCCGTCGATTTACCGCTACGACCTCAAAGACAATTCCACCACGCTGTGGACCAAGGTCAACGCCCCCTCGATCGATCCCGCAGCCTACGAAGTCAAACAGGAATGGTTCCACTCCAAAGACGGCACGCGCGTCCCCATGTTCGTCGTGCATAAAAAAGGTGTCGTGAAAAACGGCCACAATCCCACGCTGCTCACCGGCTATGGGGGCTTCAACCTTAGCCTGACACCCGCCTTCAGCCGTCCCGCCTATCTCTGGATGGAGCACGGCGGCATCTACGCCGTGGCCAACCTGCGCGGCGGCGCCGAGTTCGGCGAAGACTGGCATCGCGCCGGCATGCTCGACAAAAAGCAGAACGTCTTCGACGACATGATCGCCGCCGCCGAGCACCTCATCGCCGAAAAATATACCGACCGCAATCACCTCGCCATCCAGGGCGGCTCCAACGGAGGCCTGCTCATGGGCGCCATGATCACGCAGCGTCCCGACCTGTTCCGCGCCGTCATCTGCCAGGTTCCGCTGCTCGACATGCTGCACTACCAGGATTTCCAAATCGCCAAGCTCTGGATCCCCGAATACGGCACCGCCGAAAAGCCCGACCAGTTCAAGTGGCTCTACGCCTACTCCCCCTATCATCACGTAAAGGCGGGCACCGAATATCCCGCAATCCTCTTCATGACGGCCGACACCGACACCCGCGTCGATCCCATGCACGCCAAAAAAATGGCCGCCGAAATGCAGGCCGAAGCCAAGAACGGCACCAGCCACACCCGCCCGATCCTGCTGCGGATCGAGACCAAGGCGGGCCACGGCGCGGGCAAGCCGGTGACCAAGCAGATCGAGGAATTTACGGACGTTTATTCGTTTCTGTTCTGGCAATTGGAGGTGAAACCGTAGGGTAGGGAACGTCGTGCCGTGGGGTGAAGGTGGGGGCTGGCCCACCTTAGCAGCGGCACGAACCTGGGCTCCCCCACCTTTCGCGCTTTTCGAAAGGTGGGCACCACTGACCCTGACCCCAAGTTCTTCTTATTTCCGGCGTTGGGATTCCACGGAAGAGCCGAGATTCACGTTTGCGAAGTCCACTGATACCATCGTCCGAGGTACCCACTCTTCGAACAACATCGCGAAGGGTTGGGCAGCCTCAAGTTATGATAATTCCGACAAATAACAAAATCAAAGGTGGGCCACCCCCGCTACCAAGTCTACTCGCTCGTTAGGAGCCGACACGGTTATCTCATCAGCCCAACAACGATTAAGAAATATAAGAAACAATATGGAGCCAAATCACAGACAAGCTATAGGTGGATGGCATAGACTTCGGGCATGTTGAGGGCTAAAAGGGAGATTCCGCGGAAATGGAAATCCCGTTTAGCTCTCATACCGTGCGAGAGGAGGTATGAATATGAAACTCGCAGAGCTGCCTGCCCATGCAGGATTAGGTGATACTGAGGGCCTGAATCATGTTTTGAACGCAGTTGTGCACGATGAACAAACCGCGAAAGAGGGGGCCAGCCTTCTTGAACAAAACCCAAGAGGAGTCATCCGGAGACTCATTCGCCTCAATCGTTATCAGAACGCATGGCTCGCCGAGACGTTTGACGAAGAATTAAAGGCGCTAGTTAATCCGGTTGTCAAGGCATTGAAGGGACCCGATGCCCTCAAATTTCGTATAGTCCTCCATGAGGAAATCACAACTCATAGTCCGTTGAGAATTAAAAAAACAATCACTATCGAAACGTAGGGATTAAAACCCTTGTCGGGCCGGGTTTCCCACCCGGCCTGTTTTATGTCCACGTCACGGCCTCCCCACGTGCCCGGACTTTCACGCGCCGGTTGCGTGCCGCGCAATAGGCTGATGAGATAACTGTGTCGGCTCCTAACGAGCGAGTAGACTTGGTAGCGCTCAAGCGACCAAGGCTCGGAGGAAAGGAGCCGAGCGATGATGATTATAGGTTGCGATTTGCATACACGCTACCAACAGGTTGCCATGCTGGACACGGAGACAGGGGAGTTGGTAGAGCGGCGTCTGGAGCACGAGAATGGAGAAGCGCGGGCGTTTTATGGCGCGCTTTCGGGTGCGGTGCGAGTGGGGATCGAAGCCACCGGGCACACGCACTGGTTCGAGGCCATGCTGGCAGGGTTGGGGCACGAGCTGTGGATGCGCGATGCTGGCTAGAGCCTACGGGTCGGGCTGAGTGAAGCCCTCCACGATCCAGCCAGCGACACAGACGATTCCTCCGAGTGCCACCACTTCGATTCCGAAGAAAACTCCTGGCAATCCCATCCCCCAAGAGGGTGGCCCACTCTAACAGGTACGACAACCAAGATCAAAAGCCCCACTCTATCTCGCCAAAAAGCGGCGAGATAGAGTGGGGGGGGCTGGCCCACCCTTTGTTTTCCCTTCCTGATTGATAATTGAGGCTGCCCCACCCTCTGCGGTTTTCAGAGGGTGGGAGACGCAACTTTCAACCTCTTGAGGTTTTGACTTTGTATTTGGCGCTTGCAGTGGAAAGGGCAAGGACAGAAAATCTGCACGATGCAAGCTGCATAGGTCCCCACCCTCTGAAAACCGCAGAGGGTGGGGCAGCCTCATTCATAAGTAGATCGAGATAAATCAAAACTTAAAGGTGGGCCAGCCCCCTCGACGATCTTTATCAGAAATCAAGTCCAGCGGTTCGACAGAAAATCATTAAGGCACAAAAATACTTCGGGTGTCGTCGATCTTGTGGAGGAGGCAATTAACCTACTTTGAACGCATCGCCAAAAAAGGGAAAGTGGTACATAGCACACGAACTGCTGTACTTCGTCCGAAAAAAGGGAAAAAATCAAGCGAGGAAGCAGAAAATCGTGGTTTGGGAAAATCTTGTCCTCATTAACGCCCGAACCGCCGAACAAGCTTATCGAAAAGCGCTCAAACATGGCCGTCTGAGCGAGGAGAAGGTGAGGATCAATGGTGATGAGGGATACTGCAAATTCAAGGGCCTTCGTGACCTAGTGCTGATCTACAACGACTTGGAAGACGGTGCAGAACTAGAATGGCATGACATGAGGCTGAATTCTGCGGAGTTGAACCGTATCGCAAAACCTAAGGCACGCCTGCACGCCTTCGACCCCGGACCCAAAATGGAGTGATGGGAGCTCACATCCATCTTGGGTCTTGTGGTGGGCATCGACGTGGTTCTACTTTTACTCGTTTCCCCCCTATGCGCGAACTGCTCTGATCTATGGCTACGATGCGTCTGGATTCCGTTACGACGCGCCCGCTCACAGTTGTCTTTGACGCAAACGGCAATACCCTCTCCGATCCCTCCGGCAAATCCTACTCCTGGGACTTCGAGAACCGCCTCACGCAAGCTGTCGTACCTGGCACCGGAACCACAACCTTCCGCTACGATCCGTTCGTAAGCGTACGGCGGCGGCCGTCTGGACAGGTAGGTAATTGGGAGTCATTCTCGCGAAGTGGACACTTCGGAATCGTGTCCACTTGGAGCGGAGATGGACACTTCCAGGCAAGCCGCAGAACTCATCCCAGTCAAAGCGCAGACGGGAGCCCAACCCAAGCGGCAGTACCGCACACTCGAGGAGAAGCAGCGGATCGTTGAAGAGACGTTGGCCGAGGGTGCATCGGTGGCGCGGGTGGCACGGGCACATGGCATCAACGCCAACCAGGTCTTCGGCTGGCGCAGGCTGTATCTGACGGGGCGACTGGGCGGCGCGAGCAATGCGATCAAGTTATTGCCGGTCCGCGTCAGCGAGAGTTCGTCGTCTTTGGCGACAACCACCAATCGTGAGTGCTCCCCATCCGTAGATGTTGCGAAGACCAGGCCGGGCGCCATTCACGTTGAACTGCGCCACGCGCAGGTGCACATCGAAGGCAGTGCCGACGCCGCATTGTTGCGCGTGCTGCTGGAGTGCTTGCGGGGATGATGGCGCTGCCGGCCAACACGCGGATTTGGATCGCGGCGGGGGTGACCGACTTGCGGCGCGGCTTCACCGGGCTGAGCGCGCTGGTCGAGAGGCGGGTGGCCCACTCAATCGTGTACGACAACCAGGATCAAAAACCCCACTCTATCTCGCCAAAATGCGGCGAGATAGAATGGGGCACCCGGCAAAAACGAATTCGGTCCTTCCGTGAGCTCTCCCTTCTGTTCGGAAGGGTGCGTAACTGGGAATCCCGATGACATCCGCCGGTTGAATAACCTCATTGATTCCGAACCGGGAAGCACGGTGAGTGTCACGGACTGATCTAAAGAGGCATACATGAACTGGAAAGTGTGGGTTCTCACTTGCTGCTTGTCAGCGGTTCTTCCGCTGACTGCGGAGGCGCAGGCATCAGCGCCAAAGGAAGCATCACAATCCAACGACAAGACACAGAGCGTGGCTGTCCCCGCGCAAGTCGCTGCGCTCCTCCGTCCGATCTTGGATGAAAAACAAAAGAGTGGGCAGCATGACGAGAGTCGGCTCAGCAATTTACTGAACAGTTTGACCCAGAAGAAAGGGCGCGCTGCTGATGAAGCGCTTGTTGTCTTGATGTGTTTCGATGTGGGGGAATCGCAAGAAGAGACCGACGCCGTGATTGCTCGTGGCAAGAGGATGCTTCCCCTTCTGAAAAAATATCAGGACAAAAATCCAAAAGTTCCTGGTCGCACATATGCCGATTCCATGTTGAAGGGTCCTTCCAGCAAGGCCGATGCTTTCGAGGGTGCAGTCAAGGCCATCAACCACGGCTGGCATAGCACTGCGGATAACCCTGAGGGGTAGAGGGGGCCTGTCGAGGAGGGAATTTTTCTTTTAGCTGCTGAGGGGGACGAGGGTGTCCCGGCGAGGACCGGGGTTGAGCCGGTCGGCACGGTAGCCCAGCAGGTCGAGTTGGCGGCGGATGCCGTCGAGCCGTTCTTGCTTGGTCATCGGGTCGATGCCTCCTTTCGGGTGAAATGGTCGTCCTACCTATGGGGTCCGGTAGGGGCAAAACTGGGGGTGAGTTGGCGATCCGTGCCGCCGTCTGATCCGGCTGAGGGTGTTTCCGGGGCTTGGCGGGGTCCGGTTCCGGGGGGTTACGGTGGCGGGTGGCCCGCTCAATCGTGTACGACAACCAAGATCAAAAACCCCACTCTATCTCGCCAAAAAGCGGCGAGATAGAGTGGGGCACCCAGATTCGTTCTTTACTCGGTTTCGTTCTTACCCAGTTTCGTTCTTGCCCAGCTCCGTTTACAGGTCAGTTCATTCTGTCGAGGCTCTCTAGCCAGATTCCTACTCTCGAGGGTGCCCCGTTCAAGCTTCGCTTGAGCGGGGCTTTTCTGCTGCGGCTCGCATCTTCAGCGTGAGAAAGATTCCAGAATGTTCCCGCTGCCGCGCCGTCCATTGGGACTCGATTTCAACTCCACCAGCTTGCCCGGTCGCATAATGAAGGAAGCTGCTCCAAGGCCAGTCTTCGGGGCGTGCGACGAGTCCACGCTTCACGGGATTGCGGTGAATGTAGCGAAGCTTCTCGACAAACTTGCGCTCGCTCCAGACATTGAAATCGTAATAGCGGGCTTGCCAGAATGAATCCGCGGCCCGCAGCGCCAGCCTGCGCGCTACTCCCTGTTTCAAGGACTTCATGGCCTGAGCCAGGTTGCTATGCTCAGGCTCGTTCATCAGAAGGTGAACGTGCTCGGGCATGACCACGTATCCGTAAACGCAGAGTCCGTAGTGTTGTCGAACGCGTTCCAGCGCCGAGACGAATGTGGCGCAAGCCCGCGCACTCAGGAAATGTGGACGGCGGTGATAACAACTAAAGGTGAGGAAGTGAACCTGCCGAGACTCGTGAAAGCGTTTCAATCCCCAAGGCATGGGGGAATGCTACTTCTGTGAATGCGAATAAGTCTGTGACAGATGAACATCAAAAGCCCCGCCCAAGCAAAGCTTGGACGGGGCACCCTCAGGACTTGAGATAGGGCTTAGAGTGGGCACCATCCCTACCAAAATCTTTATTCCCGTTCAGGAACAAGTATTTTTTGGGGCAGTAAGTTTTCGTTGCTCTTGGCTCGACCTCGTTTCTATTCCGGAGGAACCTAGCTAGGCGGGTCGCCGGTGGGGAATCGAATCGGGATCGAGGCCCAGCTTCCGGATTTCTTTTCGCGCTTTGCGGTAATCAGCCTCGTCGATAGCGTTGGACAGCAGGAATTCCGCCTTGCGCTCGCGAGTGTATCGTTCGACGGGGACAACCATTGCGGGGCGAATGAGGATGCCATCGTCCTTCTCCTCAGCGATTACGATGCTGCCTTCTTCGATCCCAAAGCGCTTGCGCAACTTTGCGGGTACGATGATCGCACCGCGTTTCCCGACTCTTGCCGATTGCATGGTTCTGCCCCTCCGATGTCTTATACTGAATGCCCGTTATTTAGGCAACTTGCGGCGTGCTCTGTTCCCGCCAACATGATTCAACCGCTGCTAAACTGCTTTCACGTGACCTCAATCCAAAACCCAAGCGGGAAAATCCAGCCTCCCCTATTCCTGACCAATATCGGCCAGCTTCTCACGCTTCGCGCCGCGTTCGACTAAAGCTGGCCCGCGTCGCCGTGCTGATTTGAAGAACCTCGGCATTATCAAAGACGCGGCGGTGCTGTGCCTGGGCGGCACGATCGTTTCAGCGGGCACGACCAAGGACGCGTTACGCGATCCGTGGCTTAAAACAAATCGCCGCAAGGTGATCGAAATCGACTGTTCCGGCAGGGTGGTTCTCCCGGGATTTGTGGATTCGCACACGCATCCTGTATTCGTCAGCCCACGGCTGGTGGATTTTGAAAAGCGGATCGAAGGCGCTTCCTATGAAGAAATTGCGGCTACGGGCGGCGGAATCCGATCAAGTCTGGACGCTGTTCGCAAGACGCCAAAGCGCGCGCTGGCCGAGAAAGTCGCCGCGGTGCTGCAAGAGATGGCAGCGCACGGCACGACGACCGTGGAGGCTAAATCAGGTTACGGGCTCACGGTCGAGTCGGAACTGAAGTCGCTGGAGGCAATCCGAGAGGCGGCTTCCCGCTGGCCGGGAACGGTGGTGGCGACCCTGCTCGGAGCCCATGTCGTCCCAAAAGAATTTCAGGGCTGCTCACAAAAGTATGTCGAGATCGTCTGTAAGGAGATGATCCCGCGAGCCGCGAGGCGGAAGCTCGCCCAGTTTGTGGACGTTTTTTGCGACAAGGGTGCGTTCCCTTCGAATGAAACGGAGCAGATCTTTGCAGCAGCAGAAAAGCACGGGTTGAGTGTCCGCGCGCACATGTGCCAGCTCTCGGAAACCATTCTGTCGCCTTTTTTGCGCTTCAACCCCGCATCGTTTGACCACATGGACCACGTGAACGAGCACGACATTCCTCAGTTGGCCAAACGCGACACCGTGGCCACGTTGGTGCCGGGAGCAAATTATTTTCTAGGGTTGAAAGAATATCCGGACGCGCGGCGCTTGATCGATGCCGGCGTCCCCGTAGCCTTGGCGACGGACTACAATCCCGGTACCTCGCCGACCATCAGCATGCCGATGGCAATGTCGCTGGCATGCACGCACATGAAGATGTCGCCGGCGGAAGCAATCGCGGCGGCCACGATCAATGGAGCGTGGGCTCTGCGCGTGGCCGAGCGGAAGGGCAGCATCGAACCGGGGAAAGACGCTGATCTCGCGATATTTTCAGTCAAGGACTATCGCGAAATTCCCTACTGGTTCGGGGCGAATCACTGTGTTGCAACAGTTCTAAATGGAACGGTCGCATCGCACGAGTGAACTTTCACGGGATAATATCCGTATTAAGGCGGAGCGGAGTGGTACGTCTACATTGGGGACACTCCAGCAAAGTTCCAGAGTAAGGAAGCAATCCGAGTTCATTTCCTGAGGAAAAATATGAAGCGCATCTTTGCAGTGGTGACATTTCTCGTACTGATATTTTCGCTGGCCTCCGCACAGCGGCTGCCAGAGACTGCCAGACCAGAGAACTACAAACTCACCTTCGCGCCCGATCTCGACAACGCCAAGTTTGAGGGCGATGAAACCATCACCCTCCGACTGCTGAAGCCGAGTTCAGAGATCACGCTGAACGCCGTCGATATCGATTTTCACGATGTCAGCGTGACGAGCGGCGGCACAACACAGAAGGCCAAAGTGACGCCCGAGAAAGACAAAGAAATGGTTGTGCTGAGCGTGGACAAGCCGCTAGCTGCCGGCCAGGCTACGGTGCACATTACCTACACCGGCATTTTGAATGACGAAATGCGCGGCCTGTATCTGGGCAAGGACGACAAGGGCCGTAAATACGCCGCTTCGCAGTTTGAAGCAACTGACGCGCGCCGCGCCTTCCCCTCGTTCGATGAGCCCGACTACAAAGCCACGTTCGACATTACGGCTGTTGCCGACAAGGGTCTGGTGGCAATTTCGAACCAGAAAGTTGTGTCGGATACGCCGGGTCCGGGCGACAAACACACCGTGCGTTTCGCCACGACTGCCAAGATGTCGTCCTACCTGGCTGCGCTGGTGGTAGGCAACTTCGAGTACATCGAGGGCGAGGCCGACGGCATTCCGATTCGCGTCTATTCCACTCCAGGCAAGAAAGACATGGACACGTTCGCCCTGGATGTTGCCAGTAACGTTCTGAAGTACTACGACCACTATTTTGGGATCAAATATCCCTACGGGAAGCTTGACTTGATCGGCCTGCCGGACTTTTCGGCCGGTGCGATGGAGAATACCGGCTGCATTACTTTCCGCGAAGTGATTCTTCTCATCGACGAGAAGCAAGGCTCCGTCGGACTGAAAAAGGAGATAGCCAGCGTCATTGCGCACGAGATGGCGCATCAATGGTTTGGCGACCTGGTCACGATGAAGTGGTGGGATGACGTCTGGCTGAACGAAGGATTCGCCACATGGATGTCGAGCAAGCCCCTCGAAGTGTGGAAACCGGAATGGAATTTCAAACTGGATGACGTGAGTGATACGGGGTCAACTCTGAACGTAGATTCGCTGGCGAATACGCGTCCCATTCACCAGGCGGCTGACACTCCAGCGCAGATTCAGGAACTGTTCGACGGAATCGCGTACGGCAAGGCGGCAGCGGTGCTGCGCATGCTGGAATCCTATTTAGGCGAAGAGACCTTCCGCGCGGGCGTAAATGCGTATCTGCAACAGCACCAGTACGCGAACGCCACGGCGGATGATTTCTGGGATGCTCAGGCGAAAACGTCAAAGAAGCCTGTCGACAAGATCATGCCCACGTGGGTCAAACAGGCAGGCGCTCCCATTATTAATGTCAAGGCGCAATGCTCGGGCAATTCCACGAGCGTCACGCTGGCCCAACAGCGGTACTACTTCGACCGCTCCAAGTTCGAAGCGCCTAACGATCAACTCTGGCAAATTCCGCTGTGCTTGCGGGGATCGGCCAGTGGTAAAGGAGCGAAGTGCGAACTGATGACCAAGAAAGAAGAAGCTCTCACGCTGCCCGGTTGCTCTACCTGGGTTCTGACGAATGCCGGCGCGACCGGATACTACAGAACGGCTTACCAGGCGGACGCGGTTCGGGCACTGGCAAGCGATGCGGAGACTAAACTGACTCCCGCCGAGCGGATCGCAGTGGAGAACAACATCTGGGCCTCGGTGCGAGTGGGTCGCGAACCGGTGGGAGACTACCTGGCCTTTGCGCAAGGTTTGCAATCGGACCGCAACCGCGCTGTGGTGGAAGATCTGTTGGGAGGGCTCGGTTACATCGGCCAATACCTGGTCAGCGACAGCGATCGAGATGCATATCGCACGTGGTTGCGCCAATATCTGACTCCGGCGATGAAGGAAGTGGGATACGAGCCCAAAACGGGAGAAAGCGACGAACAGAGGACTCTACGGTCGCGGCTGTTCAACGCGCTGGGCTACGATGCCCGCGATCCGGAAACTCTGGAGGAAGCGCGCAAGATCGCGGACAAGGCTCTGGCCGATCCGGCATCCGTCGACGCTGAAATGGCCGGCGGCGCCCTCGCTCTCGCCGCGTTGCATGGGGACTCTGCGTTTTATGATCGAGTGATGACCGCGACGAAAGATCCCAAATCGCCGGAACTGTACTACACGTACCTCTTTACCCTGCCCCGATTCAGCGACCCGAAGTTGCTGCAGCGCGCGCTGGAGTTTGCGGTCTCGCCCGAAGTGCGATCGCAGGATGCGTTGCAGGTAATCACCAGCGTGATGAGAAATCCGGCTGGCCGAGAACTGGCTTGGGATTTCATTCAGTCGCACTGGGACGCCGTCGCCAAGGCTGGAGGGCCCTTTGCCAGTGCCGAGGTGGTGGGAGCGACCGGCGTTTTCTGCGATGCCGGAATGCGCGATCAGGTGACGGAATTCTTTTCCGCGCACAAGGTCGCGGCGGCGGAGCGCACCTACAAACAATCGATTGAGCGCATCAACAACTGCGTCGATTTTAGATCGCAGCAAGAGCCGCGGTTGGCGTCGTGGCTGGGACAGCACGGCACCGCCGGTGGAAAATAGACAGCGTGGTTGCAAAGCGGTCCGGGAAATCTCCCGGGCCGTTTCGTCTTTTCGGAGAGATGCTCGGAGCCAACGTAAAACTCAATGTGCGCCGGAGGCTACAGCCGTTAGGAGGTGTCAAAACGCCGATCAATGAGCGATATGGCGATATTACGCCAGTTGAGGTGCTAGACTCTGAACCGTGTGTTAAACCCTTTTTCTGGAAGGACTGGGGGGGATTTCTCGTTTAAGCGGAGACAAGATCTCACGCGTGGCTGAATACTGATGAATGCTGCACGCGGGGAGCAGCGTGCATGGAGGTTAGCCTGACTAGCTGTTGTTAACAGGCGTCTCAAAATCCGCGACGCAGATATCTGGGGGGTCGGCTGGCGCAGCTATCAGGAACCTTGGCTCGATACCCGGAGAAGAAACTGAAGCTGATTAGTCTGTGCAGCCATGCCACGGCTCCAACAAAAGCCAAGCCTACTGCGGCAGTCCCATGCGTTTTGTCAACTCCTGGAAGCGTGGGTCCGAGCGGAGAGTATCCATCCTTAGATCGGCCTTCAGGAAAAACGACAGGTCGGCAGATCTCTCGTCGTAAGCTTTTTCGAGGAATTCGAAGGCTTTGTGTTTATCACCCAGGCCGGCATAGATCGTGGCAATCATGTAAGGCGAAACATAGGTGGTCTTCGATTGTTCCAGAAAATCCCGCAGGACCTTTTCCGCCTCTGCTCTCTTGCCAGTGCGCGCATAAGCGTATGCCAGGCCAGCCGTAGGATCGTTGTCGTTGCCCGAGTATTCGACCGCTTTCTGATACTCGGGGATTGCCAGGAGTGTTTGTCCTGAACCCTGATACGCGACAGCAAGCAGGTTGCGGCCCAACCAATGACGGGGATTGGAAGACACATAGTTCCGCATTGCTTCGAGCATCGGCCTGTAGTCGCGCAGTTGGTAGTAAACATGTCCAGAGTGGACCTCCGACTCCAACCGCACGGGATCGAGTTGGCGGACTATTGCCCACTCCGCAAGTGCCTCGGCCCGCTGGCCTCTCCAGGCAAGGTAGTTAATGTGATGTGAATGAACCCGACGGGAGTTCGGGCTTAACTCGAAAGCTCGTTGAAAGTTTCGGTCGGCCGCATGCACGTCCCAGTCGTACCGCCAGTTTGTATATGCAAGAACACCATAGGCCTCCCCAAGGTTCTCATCCAGTTGGAGAGCTTTGGCGACGAACTCTTTTGTTCGTTTTGCTGCCTCGCCTGGCGGCAGTCTGCGGGTGATCATGTAGCTCAGGTAGCAGTTCGCCAGGCCGGCGTATGCAAGAGCGAAATTGGGATCTTTCTGCAGCGCCTGCTCGTAGTAAGCCTGCTCTCTGGTTATTGCCTCGAAGGTGAAGCTCGCGCCCTCAACCTGTCCCCGGAGGTAGTCCAAGTAGGCATCCGGATTGACTCGGCGGGCCCTGCTGAACTGTTGCTGCGCCTGCGGAGTCAAGGTCAGCCGGATTTGCTGCGCCACCGCGCGGGCGATGTCGGCTTGCGTCAGCAAGATGTCGCTCCAGTCGCGATCATAACTTCCTGCCCAGAGGTTCGACTGATTCCCGACAGCGATCAACTGTGCCGTTATGCGCAGTCGGACTCCCTCCTTTTGTACGCTGCCTTCCAGAACGTAATCCGCGCCCAGTTCATGCCCAATCTCGCTGATCCTTTTGGGCGAATTCTTGTACTTCATGGCCGAGGTCGCGGCGATCACCGCGAGACGATGCGCATCCAGCCGTCCCAGCCAGTTGATCATCTCGTGGGTCATGCCGTCGCTGAAAAGCTCCTCGCTCGGATCACCACTGATGCTCTCAAATGGCAGCACGGCGAGCATGATCTTTCTGTCCGGCGGCGCCGGTTTGTGACTCTGGCGCCAAAACAGATAGGACGTAATCGCAATCAGCAAAAGGACTAGGGAGCAAGCGGCCGTCACCATCCGCCATTGCGGTCGGATGGATGCCGCAAGGTGACGGAGGCTCGTCGGAGTTATCCCTTGCACCGGCGCGATGAACCGGTATCCGTGGCGGGCAACGGTCTCAACAAAGCGCGGCGTTTCGGCGGAGTCGTCCAACGCCTCGCGCAGGCGGCGGATGGCGGCGTTGAGACCGTGGTCAAAGTCAACGAACGTGTCCGCCGGCCACAGCTTCCGGCGCAGTTCCTCGCGAGTAACGACCTTGCCGGGCCGCTCCAGCAGGCTGACCAGGATCTGAAGCGGCTGCTCCTGCAGCCGGATCTTTGATCCATTGCGGCGCAGCTCGCCGGCTTCCAGATCCAACTCGAAGACGCTGAAGCGAATCGTCAAGTTTCCGGTCACGGGAGTATAACCCCGCTCGTCTGACGGGCTCAGTGTAGCACTTTCAGGACCCGGGATCTGCGTCATCTACGCTCCTAAGCCGCAGCAGACACACAACCTAGCTTGTCACCGACATACGACTCGCCGGTTAGCGGTGCGGCATTGAGGTACGCGTCCGCGGGATGGATTCTGACCCGCGGAGGTGGACCATGTGGAGCCAGCTACTGCGGGTTTGGGTTGTGGCGAGTCTTGTGGCATTGCCGATCATAGCCGAGGGACGAGAGACAGAGCAGATTGTCGTTTCGGTATTCAATCGCGCCGGAGCGAACCCGGCCACGGTCCGCGCCGCGGAAAAGATGGCGGCCAGGATTTACGAACAGGTCGGAATTTCTATTGCCTGGCGAAACTGCCGCACTCAGGCAGAACCGGAACTGGAACGATGCGAAGCAGCAACTGATCACGGCCAGCTAGTGCTGAATATCGAGCACCAGACGCGGACGCTGGCTGCCGACGCTTTCGGGGTGGCATTTCTCGGCAACGATGGATGGGGGACGTTCTGCGATGTTTTCTATGATCGAATCCTGCAGTTGCATCGCGACGGGCGGGCCAGTGAAGAGACGATTCTGGGCATGGTGATGGCACACGAGCTAGGACATCTCCTGCTTGGCTCAAACTCACATTCAGATACAGGAATCATGCGGCCGAAGTGGCGGTCCGAGAACTTCCTGGCGCCGCTCTTTGGAGTGACCAAGTTCAGCCGCCAGCAAGTGCAGAAGATATCCGACAGGCTGAAGCAGGTAGGCCGCAATAGTTAGCGCGAGGTTCGACTGCGTACACAGACAAGTATCGGCGGGCAAGGACTGCTGCACGGAGGCAAATGAACAACAATGACCAGTGAGCGCTCTGAACACGAGTCTAGCGATACATAACCATCTTTCAAGAATGAACCAATCCGCCCGCTTTCCGGGCGGATTTTCTTTTACCTCACGGCGAAGTGGTTGTGCGATGGTTGACGCTATCAGATGAGATGAGAAGGCCGGTCTCCGACGGGATGCTGTACGCTCCCAAGTTATCGACGTGCTCGAAGCACAAGAGATAAAGGAGACCGGCAATGAAAAAGGTTAGCACCGTAGCGCCAAAGCAGACGAACAATTTTCAAGTGCAGAAGCTGACGATCGGGTTGGACCTGGGGGATCGCTCGAGCTGGTATTGCATGTTGAACGAAGCAGGAGAAGTGTTGCTGGAGCAAAAGCTGAGCACGACTCCGAAAGCGATGCGCGAGGTTTTCGGAGCCATACCGCGCAGCCGGATCGCGCTGGAGACGGGGATGCATTCGCCCTGGGTGAGCCGACTACTCAGCGAACTCGGGCATGAAGTGATCGTGGCGCATGCGCGCAACGTGCGCTTGATCGGGGAAAGCCGAAAGAAAGACGACCGTCTGGATGCGCGAACCCTGGCGCGGCTGGCGCGGATCGATCCGCAACTGCTGGCCCCGGTGAAGCATAGGAGCGCCAGAGCCCAGGCGGACTTGAGCGTGATCCGGGCGCGAGCCGGACTGGTGCGGGCGCGGACCGCGCTGATCAATACGGCGCGGGGACTGGCCAAGTCCTACGGAGAGCGCTTGCGCGGCTGCAGTCCGCGCAATGTGAATCCCGAGAAAGCCCAGGGGCTGAGTCCGGAACTGCAGGTCGCGTTGCAACCGCTGCTGGCAGCCGTGGAATCACTGAGCGGGCGCATCCGCGAATACAACGAACGGATCGAGCAGTTGGCGCAGCAAAGCTATCCGCAGGCGGCGCTGCTGAAGCAGGTGAAGGGAGTGGGCACGCTGATCGCGCTCACCTACCTGCTGACGCTGGAAGATCCGCATCGTTTTCGCAAGAGCCGTGACGTGGGCTGCTATCTGGGATTACAACCGGGACGGCGGAACTCAGGACAAAGCGAACCGCAGCTGCACATTAGCAAGGAAGGCGATCCGTATCTGCGCACACTGCTGGTGCAGGGAGCGCACCACATTCTGGGCCCGTTTGGCGCGGACAGCGATCTGCGGCGCTGGGGGCTGAAACTGGCGGAGCGTGGCGGAAAGAATGGAAAGAAACGAGCCGTAATCGCCACCGCACGAAAGTTAGCGGTCCTGCTACATCGGTTGTGGGTCAGCGGAGAAGTGTACGAACCGCTGCGCAACAGTAGCCAGCTCATGCCGGCAGCAGCTTAGTTCGAAGGTTCTAAGCATCTGCTAAGGAGCAAACTCAAAGCCCAAAGCCGAGTTCCGGTGACTGCGTCTATGGCCTGGCCCACTTCCCGTCGCGTAAAGGGGAAGAGAGGTCGACTAACAGGTGGCAGCACCGGCTGAAACGAGAACACCCAACTTGCACCGAGCGAACAAAATCGCTCAACGAAGAGTGCGGATGGAAGGGTGGCGACAGTGGCAACTCGGTCGGGAGAAACAATCTTGTGCAACGAAAAAACAAAAGAACCCACTTGACTCCGACCGGTCTTCTCATGGAAGGCCATTACACTCAAAACCCATGTCAATGAGCGTTGTGGTTTTTAACAACGTTATCGGCTGATTGTCGGCGTTCCGGTCCTGTCGCCACCCTTCCGCGGGCGGCGGATCAGTTGTTGACGGCCGAAGGTCGGTAGTCCTGCCAGACGTACTCCAGCGCTTCTGGAAGTGTCTGCTGTTTTACGGTTCGGTCAACGTGTCCGGCGTTGCGGGCAAAGACGAACTGATAGTGATAGCCCTTGGCAGCGAGTACCTTAGCCATATTCTCGTTGGCGAGAATCCAATCGTGCATGTTGTCGCGCATCACGTTGGGATTGAGCAGATCCCGGTCACCAACTTCCATCCAGATTCGGATCGGCTTCGCCGGGCTGTTGGGGATGAGATGCTCATGAAATTCCCAGGCACCATGCGGCGTTCGCGGATTGTAAGGCCACTGCTGGTTTACAAATGTTCCGGAGTAAGTAAGAACGCGGCGATAAAGCTCAGGGTGATACCAAGCCATGATCAAGGCGCAAGAGCCTCCTGAGCTGCCACCCATGGTCGCCCTGCCGTCCGGATCCTTCGTGAGCTTCACGTGAGCCTGGGCTTCGACCATGGGCAAAACTTCCTTTTCCACAAACTCGGCATAGACTCCGGACATTATGTCGTACTCAAGACCGCGTTCGTTTCCCTGCGCGTCTCCGCCTCCGTTGCCGATAGAAACGGCAATCATCACCGGGACCTTATGCTGCGCGATCAAGGTGTCCAGAGCCGAAAAAAGCAACCGGTCGGGTCCGTCCGCCCCGACGATGAAAGGCGCGACGCTACCGGACACGTACTGCTTGGGAATATAGACAGCCACCTTCCCCGTGTACGGAGCGGGGCGGCTGGTCGTCACCACGAGCTTTGCGGGGTCCGCAGGATCTACGGTTCCGAAGGTATTCGCATCCCGCGCGATGCCTGGATAGATCTTGCTGTCCGAGGAGTTCATCGTGAACTCAATCACGGTTCCCTGAGGTACGCCGTTCTGGGCAGTCATCTCCGGAGCGGCAGGATGGGTAGGCCCGATGATGAAATTACCGTCCGCATTCGCAGGAGGGTTTGAGCCGTCGGGCAATTCCTTCGCCGTGACATAACCGGGAGTGTTGGGATCACGCGTTGGCGGCGTCGGGCGTTCGCTGTGTTGTGCTGACGGAAGAGGCTGGCCGAACACTGGATTGAGAACCGCGATCAGGCTTACCAGAAGTGCAATGCACAGAGAACGCGAGATTGAAGTGATGTCGTTACTCTGCAGCATTTTGAACTTCCTGATTTGTCGGAGATAGAGGCAAGAGGCCGGACAGCATGATAACCACTGTCGGCCTGCGGCACCCAAAATCGCCTTCTTCCCCTGTCTGCTACCTCCGTCCTATGTTATGGCATGATCGGCAGCACGAGATGCGAAGGCAGATCGGATGAACAGTAGACCCTCTGCGTCGCAGGAACAAAGTCAGATGCGGCGGCCTGGTAGATGCTGGGCACGAACTTCTGCGGGTTACGGTCGATCCCCGGAAACCACGTCGATTGAACTTGCACCATGATGCGATGACCTTTGAGGAAGACGTGATCGTGATCGCGCAGAGGAACGTTCCACTCCGTCGGCTTGTTCGGCGTTAGCGGAGACGGCTTCTCGTAGCTCGTGAGGTAGCGGCCCCGGCGCACCTCCATCGCAACCGGCAGTTCGTAGCCATTCAGAGACTGGGCGTACTGGCCGGGCTTCGGTCCTTCCTCGGGAGTCCAGGCATTCTTCTGCGCGTTCTCCGGATATACGTCGATCAACTTGACGACGAAATCGCTGTCGCTGCCGGAAGTCGAGGCGAACAGATCCGCCGCCAGCGGGCCAGTCACGGTGAGATCGTGATCGAGTGGTGCGCTGACGAAGGAAAGAACGTCAGGCCGCCGATCGACAAAGCGCTGGTCAGCCACCTCCCACGTGCGCCAGTCGCCAGCCGGATACGTGGGCGAGATGGGACGCTGTCGGTAGGGCACGGGATTCGCGGGATCGGAGACGTATTCACGGTAAGCGTGGGCGGTCTTCGCAGCATCTGGCACGGTAAATGAAAGCGTGCCGTCGGAGTGCAGATAAAGGTTCGTCGTTCTCGCCTCCTTCGGAGGCCACACCGGATACGTACGCCAGGTGTTCGATCCACTCTGAAAAGTGCTGGCCTGCCATGCCGGCTTCTCGCCCTGCCCGTGCAAGTAATAGCGGAAAAACGGCGCTTCGATATTCTCGCGAAATTCGCGGGCAGTTTCGTGCCCTCCGAACGGGATGATTCCGATGCTATCGCCCTTGGGCGTCTGCCACTCGCCGTGAAACCAGGGACCGGCGACGATGAAATTTGTGTGCTGCGGATCGTTCTCCTCAGCGTGACGAAAAATCTGCCACGGTCCCCAGGGATCTTCCTGATCCCAGAATCCCGCAACATTCAGATTGGGGACGGTCGATGCGTGAAGCTGGCGGACCCACGCTTCCTTCTTCCAAAAGTCGTCGTAGTCGGGATGCTCGACGCTCGAGTTCCAGTAAGGGATCGAGCCGTGGAGATATTTCGCGTTGATGTTCGAAAGCGGCCCCAAGTCGAGATACCACTGGTAGGCGTCGTAGGTCTCAAAATCGAAGTGCGTGTTCTTGTTCCTGTCGGCCTGCTCCATGACCGCATATTCAAAGTCGTAGCTCTCGCGCAGGGCGCCGTAGCGGTGGTCGTCGTCGTTCATCCATTGATCCACGGGCGACGCCTGTTCGCTGATGGCCATGAGCGCCGGATGGGGATGAAGCAGCGTGAGCGCGGTGGTCAACCCATCGTAGGAGACGCCGAACATCCCGACCTTGCCGTTGTTGTTGGGGACGTTCTTCACCAGCCACTCGATCGAATCGTAGGCATCGGTAGTCTCGTTGGTGGCCCTGGGATCATTCAAATCAACCCAGGAAGAAAGGTTGAAGACGCCCTCGGATTTGAAACGCCCACGAAGATTCTGAAAGACGAAGATGTAGCCGTCTTGCGCAAGTTCCTTGAGAGAGGAAGGAATTTGTTCAGGCGGTTTCTCGGGAACGCCGTAGGGTGTACGGCGAAACAGAATCGGCAGCGGACCTTGCTGGTCGACGGGAGTGAGGATCGCGGTCTGCAGATGCACTCCGTCGCGTACGGGAATCATAACTTCCTGAAGTTTGAACAGCGGCTTCGCGGCGGGCTGCGGCGAGGTCTGTTGTGCGGAGGCAGAGATCGCAATCAAGAAGGGCAGAACCAAACGCAGAATGTACGAGCGCACCAGTTTCCTCCGGGCAGCTTGCTTGAGATGAACCGAGGGGCGAAGTATATCAATCTGCGGTAGACTGGGGAAACTGCCGGTGCTGTCGTCACGAGACGAGTGTCTGTATTTGCAAACCGATCTTCCCAATGTTCGTCGATACCATCATCCATCTGACTTTGTTTGGAAAGAGAGAGCAATCATGAGCAAGTGCAGAGGCTACGCCGCAATGACCGCCAAAGCGCCCCTGGCACCCTATTCGTTCGAACGCCGCCAGCCGCGGGAGCACGATGTCGTCATTGACATCAAATATTGTGGCATCTGCCATTCCGATATTCACCAGACGCGCGACGAGTGGAGTGACTACCAGGAAGAATCGATTTTCCCCATGGTGCCGGGACACGAAATCGCCGGTGTGGTGACATCCGTCGGCAAGAAAGTGACGAAATACAAAGTGGGCGACAAAGTTGGCGTCGGCTGCTTCGTCGACTCTTGCCGCACCTGCGCGGAGTGCCAACGAGGCCTCGAACAGTACTGCACTGTGCAAACGGTGTGGACTTATAACGGGCGGGACAAAGAGGGCGTGCCGACCTACGGCGGTTACTCCGACAGAATTGTAGTCGACGAAAATTATGCGCTGCGTATGCCCAACAATTTGCCGCTCGACGCCTGCGCGCCCCTGCTATGCGCTGGAATCACGCTCTATTCCCCGCTGCGGCACTGGCACGCGGGTCCGGGCAAAAAAGTGGCCATCGTCGGCCTGGGTGGTCTTGGGCACATGGGCGTCAAACTGGCGCATGCTCTGGGCGCTGAAGTCACCGTACTCAGCCAGTCTTTGAAAAAACAGGCCGACGGTAAACGCCTGGGCTCCGATCATTTCTACGCCACCTCGGACCCGGAAACGTTCACCAAGTTGGCGGGCTCTTTCGATCTAGTCATCAATGCGGTTTCGGCGCAGATCGACTGGAATCAGTATCTGTCCTTATTGAAGGTCGACGGAACCATGGTCGTAGTGGGCCTTCCGGAGAAGGACATCCCCATCGGAGCTTTTTCTCTTACCGGCCGCCGGCGCAGTCTGGCGGGCTCGCAGATCGGCGGCATCCGCGAAACGCAAGAAATGTTGAACTTCTGCAGCCAACACAACGTGGCCTGCGACATTGAAGTCGTGCCCATTCAGAAGGTCAACGAAGCTTATGAACGCGTTCTGAAAAGTGACGTGCGCTACCGGTTCGTGATCGACATGGCCTCCCTGCCAAAGGACTGACGCAACGAACCGTCGGCCGTGGTTCAGAACAGCCGTCCCACCGAAAAATTTACCCGGCTCTGGCCGGTGGGACTGACGCTGCCAGCCAGCGCGATCGGACCAACGATCGTGTCCGCGACGACTCCCAGATTAAAAGTGCCGCGCACAACAATTGGTCCGGGATCGTCGGTTGCCGTTCCGAAGGCGGTCCCGGCCTCGTACCATCCGCCCCAGTAGATCTTTCGACCCGCCAACGCGGGCAGACGATAAAGTTCGCGGCGAAATCCGAGCGATGAGTACGCATAGTGGTTGCCCAGAAATTCGTACGGAAGGTAGGCACCCAATCGGAACGGTCCACCGAGCGTAAAAACCTGAAACGGGCCGGCGGAGCCGCGGAAGGTGGTACCGCCGGCGATGTCGAAGAAGAGCGAAGTCTTGGGCCCAACCGGAACAAAACTGGAAGTTTGCACATCGAGTTGGCCAATGGGATGCGCCAGGCCCGGGCTTTGCAATACGCGCGAGAGCGTAGCGACCACGCGGGTACCGATGCTCGGCACAGAGGGACTGTCCTGTCCATCCCAGACATAGCGCGCGCGGAATTCGCCGGTGCTGCCGTGTACGATGGGCAGGCCTGTGCTTCCGATCAGCGGGCTCAGCTTGCCATCGAAGAGTTCATACCCGACCCGGAATTCGCTGCGGCGGCCGGAGTCGTAGCCGATGTCGAAGCCGCCCCCGGCGCGCTCGTCGCCGAAGACGGCAACGCGAGTCAAGCCGGTAAAGGAGTTGCGCGCAAGCTTGGAGGCAAATGCGTACGGGGCAACAAAAAATCGCGACTGGCCCAGAGGCTGGTAGAACTCCGTCGCCGCCAGATTATTGGAGCCAAAGAGAAGATCGTTGCGCCATTCGCCGCCGCGGTGAGCGATGTCCATGAAAGTGACTCGCGCCCCCGCGGAAAAATCGAAGGCCGCCACTCCAGAACCGTCCACGTTGACGGCGAGGTCGACGAAGGGCGGACCATAAGATTTCTCGTGCGTGGTAACGCGCAAACCGGGAACCCCATTCTGCGTAAAACCCTCGTAGCCCAGACGATCGAACTCGCCTTCCCCGGCAATGCGGGTCAGTTTGGTGTCGAGTTTGGAAAGATCGAGCGGGCCCTGGATCGCCTTGCTGAGCCGGTGCCGAAGCCTGGCGTCGGTGCGGGGATCGGCGCCGACGACTTCAACGGTCTCGACCTTCTCGGGTGGCCGATGTCTGCGCGCCGAGCGGGCCGCCAGATACTCCTCCCACTCGGCCGGGTTCTGGATCGCGTAGGGCAGCAGAGTGGAAGACTGCATGGCCGCGCTCTTATACCCGAGTTCGACAAGATCCTTGACGCGCGAGTAGTCCGTCGCCGAGAAACCGCTCATGCCGATGCTCACGGTAGCCTTCGCCAGGGCCAGAGAGTGCCGCTCGTTCTGAGTAATCATGACGTTGACGGCGCGACTGAGCACGCCAGTGATCGTTTCCAGTTGAGTGACGTTTCCCGGTGGAAGACTCAGTTCCACCGCGATCACGGCGTCCGCATTCATTTCGAGGACGGTTTCAACCGGAATGTTCTGCACCATGCCGCCGTCCGCCAACACGCGGCCTTTGATCTCCACAGGAGTAAACACGCCTGAGACAACGCGGTCAGCCTATTGGACAAAAGCTCTAGTCCCGCAGCGGTTTCAATTGCGTTGCAACCTTATCGGTGGGAGTCATTCATGCGGCTCTGAGCAGCCGCAGAAGGCCGGGTGCGATCTCGCATTTGACCGAAGTAGAGTATAGCCAAGTACAATACGGGCGGATGCTGTGAATGCGCCTTCTAACAACTTGAATACTTGAATCTGGAACTCCTGTAGAGCAGCGAGGTTCTATATGCAAATTTGCTCATTCTTGCCGTCAGCTCCGGAGATTCTGTATGCGCTCGGTCGAGAGCGAGCCTCGGCCTTCGGGGAAAAGGTGTACCATCGGCGACGGAGTTCCCCACGCTTCCATGATGCAGGCAACTCACTCTGAGCACGAGTCGACTCTCACCGGCCACAGATTCGTCTTGCTCTTCTTTCTTCTGCTGGGGACACTAATCCTCTATCCGTATTCCGAAGCCAGCCGCTTCGGTTACTACGCATTTCGCGTGATCGGAACCGCCGCCACTCTAATCAGCGTGTATGCGGCCAAAATCCACCGCGGCCTGCTCATCTTTGCCCTCATACTTGCGATTCCGACTTTATTCCAGCGCATCCTGCTTCCCAAGACCAATGCGAGTTCGTTTTTAATATTCAAATATTCAACATGGTCCTTAGCTTTGTTTTTGACGTTCTCATTATTGTGGTTATTTTCCGCCACGTGTTCGCCAGGGAACAGGCCAATTCGGAAACCATCTTTGGAGCCCTCTGTATCTATCTGCTGGTGGGGTTTAGTTTTGCCAGTGCCTACGGCATGGTGGCCACGTTCCAGCCGAACGCTTTTTATCTCGATCCGCGCACCAACCTTCACATCGTTCCCGACCGCTTCGATTTCATTTATTACAGTTTCGGGACCATGACTTCACTGGGCGCGGCTGGAATTACCCCTGTGGCGCCGGAAGTTCGTTCCCTTTCAGTCCTCGATGGTATCCTCGGCGTCCTGTACCTTGCGGTCCTTATCGCAAGACTGATGGGGGCCTACCGCCCCAACTCCAACGAATAAGCATCGTCTCTGCCTAACTGCGACGAAGGATTGTTCTGCCTCGTGGAAACGTGGAACTCGCGCAGACTTAGGCTCGGCTCTTTCTGTAGTAGTGAGACCGGCGTCACAATCCATCCAGAGGGTTGGGGGGGTCCGAGCGGGCGGAGTACCTTTACTATGCCGCTATCGTTTCGGCCGAGTGCATGTTCAATTCGGCAGGGTGCGTGGTCTCGATGATGTCCTTCGCCCTAGCCACCTCTGCAGCGGTCCCGTGGGCAATGAGCACGAATTGATCCGTCTTAAGCGCGGTTTCGTACTTCACAATGCTGTCTTTAGGAATTCCAATGCTGTAGAGTCCCGCTCCCAGAGCACCGAGCGCTCCTACCTCCACCGCACTTTCCAGCCCTGCCACGATCCATGCGACTACCGGTCCCGCCGCTAAGACTGGGCCGATGCCCGGAATCAGAAAAAAAGCAGATCCGAACAATAGCCCCCAGAATCCTCCCCAGAACGCGCCAACTTTGCCCCAATACTTCATGCGGTCGCCAGCATTGTAATAACCGACCACCTGCTCATCCGTGTGGTAGCCCTTGCCAACGATCGACAATTTGTGCATATCGACGCCGCCACGCTGCAGCTCCTTTACAGCCTGATCCGCTTCCGCATGCGTGCGATATACAGCCACAACTGAATTTTGTATGGACATTTCATTATCTCCTTGGGTATTTCTTTTCATTTTCACGCATCAAGAGTTAAAGTTCCAACATGCACTAATTAAGAAAGTGTTCCCTATTTCACAGTGCCTATAGAGAATGCACCGGGAAGAGCGTGAAAAGCTGGTCCCAGCGCATCGTTCCAGTCACTTCTGATACACGAAATGGGCCCTCCGGTTCTGCTGCCAGCATTCTTCGTTGTGCTCCGTGCAGAACGGCCTTTCTTTGCCGTAACTGACGGTGTGGACAAGATCCCCTTGCACTCCAGCCGCCATTAAAGCCTCTTTGGCCGAAGTGGCGCGCTTGTCGCCGAGGGCCAGGTTGTATTCGATGGACCCACGTTCGTCGCAGTGTCCCTCAATCGTGAAATGAATGCCGGGATGCTGCTTCAAAAAGTTGCCATCGGCCTGCACCGAACTCTGCTGGTCGGCGCGAATATCGGCTTTGTCATAGTCGAAGTAGACGTCCTTCATATTCTGTGAGAACAATTCTTCTTCGGTTGGTCCCGGCGGAGGAGGAGCCGGAGGAGGAGGGATAGTCACGGTGACCCGTGCCGTTGCCGTTTCTGTTCCCCCCGGTCCTTTAGCCCTCAGTGTGTAGGTGGTGGAATCTGCAGGGGTCGCCTGCCGTGAGCCGCTTGTCTGCACGGCTCCAACTCCGTCGATGCTGACATCCGTCGCGTTGGCGGTCTGCCAGGTCAGCGTGGTGGACTGGCCCTTCTCGATCGTCTCCGGACTCGCGTTGAGCGATGCGGTGGGTGCGGTTGGCGGCGGAGGTGGTGGTGGCGGTGCCGGAGCCACTTTCTTCTTGCAAGCACCTAGTATCAGAACGACCGTAAGACCTACCACAAGACCGACCCACCTCAACTTGCTTTGGTTCATGGCGTTATTCCTTTTCTCGGAAACAATTTTGTCTCTTGCTGTTCCACTCCTCCACGTGTGCGTCGATTGTCCATCCACATTCATTTCTCAAACAAAGTGGGCCACTTTCTTGCCCGCATCTTCAGTGTAGTAGACGGTAACCTTAGCGCCTTTCTCCATTCCCTCGCCCATATCTTTCCCCCCATCTTTGGCAGCGTGGTCGGTCAGGCGCTAGGTTGACTCCACACCATCGCTGGACTTGACGATGAGCTTTTTCCCGCCTCGATCAATGTCTTGGATCGTGCCGTCCGTTGTTTTCAGACCGTCCTTACCCACTTTGTCGATCTCCAGAGCGGTGTCTTCGGTTCCTTTCGTGGTGTAGTGGGCCACCACCTCGGTTCCTTCTTTCAAGCCATGCAAGAGTCTTTGGCGGTCGCCGCTGAAGCATCCACACCATCGACTGCTGTTTTGTCAAGAAAGTGCATGGAGTGCTCCGTCCCATCGGTTGTCTTTACCACGATGGTTTTGGTGGCCGAATCGACCTTCTTGATAGTGCCGTGGACAGCACTGACAACATCCTGTGCAGCGTATGCAGCCGAAACCAGCGATAGTGCAAGGACTGCACTTCCAATCATTTTCATGTTTTACGAGCTCCTACTCTTCAGATTGATGTCTGGATCTAAAACTGACTTTGTCAATGCGCGCTCAACGATCATGCCGGCAACGCACAGGTATTGGCTACGATGTCAACCATTGGTGACCATTCCCGCGTCCGCCTCGGCTCTCGCTCGATCCACGGTGAATCGACACACCCATATCTGCATTGCGCCCGCCCTAGGCAGCTCTAACTGCGGCTGGGATCTTCTTGGCGGGGTCGGCCTTAGGGAGCGCGACTTCAAGTGTTCCGTCTTGCAGCGTGGCTTTCACTTTATCGGGATCGATCTCCTCCGAAAGATCAATCATGCGGAAAACTTCATGGGACCTTCTCTCACTGTAAAGAGTCTTCCGCTTCTTCTGATCATGGATCTGTTCCCGTTTTCCGCTGATGATGAGACGATGAGGTTCAACTCGTACCTCAATATCCTTCTCTTTGAAGCCCGGCACATCAGCTCGGACGACCACCTGATCGTCGGCTTCGCTGATTTCTGCCGTCATTGGGTTCAGTAACTCAGACTCGGCACGGAACCAATCTTCCAAATCGTGGCCGTCCTGACGTCCCCGGCTCTCGAACAATTCGTAAGCACGGCGGGCGAGGGCGTCAGAAATCTCTCTCATCCGCTGGAAAAATGGATCGCCGTCCATCAACTTGAGAATTGCAGGTTGGTTTGAGCTTTGAGATGTCGACGTTAGTTTGAGTTGTCATTGTCTTTAACTCCTTCTGAAAAAAGAGAGGGAAAGGAGGCGCCACCCCGTTGGGCGTGGCCCTCTCTTTCTGCTACTACTTTGTTCCTTTGGGCGGAAACTGTTTGAACATTTTATCGATTGACTTGAGGACTTGCTTTTCATCGCCCTTCTGAGAATTGGAGATTGCGTCCGTCGTCGCCTGCCCTCGCCAGACGAGCTGCTTCTTTTTGGCATCCACGATGTCCACTGAGAGTATCCCCATCATGCGGGGCTCAGCTTCGGTTTGGGACATATCCATACCCACACCACCCATGCCTCCCATGCCTCCCTCTCCCCATCCGCCCCAGCCGCCCGAGAAGCCCCAGTCGCCTCCTCCCCAGCCGAAGCCATCGTCTGTGGTAGTCGAATCCGTTACTTCCTGGCCGACAATGTGGTAGTAAATGTAAACGTCTGGGTTTTGGCTGGCTGTTACCTTCTGCAGACCTCTTTGGCCGAGTTCGATATCCACATCTTTCTGGACCCACTGGCGGTAGAAGTGTGCCCCTTGATTCTTACTTTCCTTCCAGGCGTATGTTCGATAATCGGAGAAAGTCGCATGGTTCTGCCAGTTGACCTTCACCGTCTGCCCAGATGCAAGGCCAGTGAGCAAAAGCACAAACAGAGCCGAGAGAGGTAATGTAAACCTGTGCACATTGTCCTCCTTTTGTAATGCTTTAGCATGATATGTTGCCGTTCTGCTTCGTGAACCTGTCATGGACGTCATCTTGAGTTTGACTCCTTTCGTGAGTTTGTTTGATACATTCGCATGACCACCAATTGATTGATTGCTTCGCGCCCCATGGTCTGCAGGGCCCATTGCGAAACGAATGGACCGATTCCAAAAATCGCCAATAGGCGAAAGGTGGCTCGGATCTTGCCCTCCACGACTGTGTCAGCGGCGACAATCGGCCACTCTACTTTTGCTCTTCGCTATGCTCCGTGGCGTGTTGCATGTGCTTAGCGAGACGCGCTTCTTGCCTGTTAGTTTCCGTAACTTCTGCGCCGGTTTTTGACCCGCTCTCGAAAATCTTACTGAGAAACTCAGTATTTCCATACTTCCGAAAAACGAGTTCTGAATGACTAGGCGTGTGATCATCGATCGCGTCTCGGACGATAAATTCCACACTGGTCTTATCGTTTTCACTGGTCGCGGTCATCACCGCAAGATCCGAATCTTGCATCATCCGGAATGTATACTCGCCAGGCGGCAAGGTCGTGTTGCCGATGATGAAGCTGTGGTCAACGTGGGCTCGAATTGCGTCAGTAATCTGAGCATTCAACCAAGGTGTGCCTGCTGATACGAACAGCAAGCTGACTAGGACAGGCGCTAGCATTCTCAGGTAGTTTTTCATAAGCATCTCCTCTAGGGTTACTAGACTTAATTACATGGCCCGATGTTACGTCTATGTTCATAAGGCGCCAGTTGGGTCCCGATTACTCATGCTTGGCGCACTTAGTCAAGATAGAGTGTTTGGTTCCGTAGCAATGGCGGGAGGAACCCATCTCGGGACCAGGCCGTAAGACGGTCACTTCTGTCTCGTTCAAGCAAGCCGGCGCGGTGTTGGCCCGGCTTTCAGGCGACGGCCTCGGTCCCGAGATACCGCGCCTGCTTGAATGTGAAATGAGTTCCTCCCATACGTTTCGACGAGTAGTTTTGACGCACACTGTTGACGATAGACTCCACTTCAGAAGGACGATAGGGAGGAGCGATGAAATCAAACGCTCCCATTTGCATTGCCTCCAAGTACTCCTCCAGCTCGCCTGACAGAGAAGACACGACTAACGGCACCCCGGATCCAGTCGCTTGCGCCAGCCGCAGAACCTCGCGGAAGCCACCCTCTGGCAAGGCATCTTCGCAAAACACCAGGTGCACAGCCCGTTGGGCGAGAGCTGCCCGAACCTCGTCCACGCTCGTCACCGTCATGGGCTCCAGGCCGCATTGTGCGAGGACGTCCACCAGCGCTGTTCGTTTCCCTGCGTCGGAACTAGCCACCAAGACTTCCAAACAGCTCAAAGCTTTGCCTCCACACTAAAGTTGAGTTATCTACCTCATACTAGTAAGGGAAAATAAGGAAGTCATAAAGAAGGATCAATATTCGCATGCGTTGCAGTCCTGCTTGGGGTTGGCCTTCAATGCTGCTGAAAAACCGCTCGAACCTCGCTCGTTCGCTCGCTCGACGCGATCACGGGTCTCTCCAGGCTGTACCGCCCCAAGACACCGCTGGCGCGGTTCGTCTTTTCGGCTGGGAACAAGTCACCATGCCTGCGCCCGCCTCAAAATGTGCTCTGCCTCAAGAACGGAATTCAGCTTTCCTCCGGCTCACTTCCCGGATGCGTGTCAGCAGTTCGTCAAAGCCGAATGGTTTCGTAATGTAGTCATCCGCCCCAGCTCCTCGCGCCGCAGCCTTGTCCTTTTCGGAATCCCTAATTGACACAACAATGATAGGCACTTCAGAGTCCGCACGAATCGCGCGACAGGTCGCAATTCCATCCATACCTGGCAGATTCAGGTCGAGAAGGACAAAGCCAAAGCGCTCGGCCTTCAACTTGTTCAGCGCTTCCTCACCGGATTCGGCCTCGACCACGTCGTACCCATGGGCACTCAGGCTAGCGCGCAGTACACGCCGCATCTGCAACTCGTCATCGACTACGAGTATCCTCTGAAGATTCATGCGCATCCCTAATCACTAGGCGTGTAAAGGACTGTCCTATCCGTGACGAGCTTCGAATCGTGCCTGATAATAGGCGACGCCTTCAACCGCAGCATCAATTCGTACTGCCGCAGTCTCTCCGCCGGAGCAGCGGACGCTTGCGCTACCCCGGCGGATTTTTGAGGACAGCGCAAATCTCCGAGGTTGTCTCGAGCGCGAAACTGTTGGTTCCTCTGAACACGTGTCGGAACCCCCAGGGACTAGGACAATCTTAGGAGCAGAAAATAAAGAAGTCATAAGGAACGAGTTGCTTCAACGGTCGCCGTGTGGCGGATGCGCGAAGCGGTATCCGACCCGCGGCCCCCTTCTAGGGAAACTCTGAATAAGCCCGTGCTTTGGGGCAGTAGCTGTTTAGCCATGCCGGTGCAAGCGTTCGGATTCGATTGTTCTCCGGTCGCCGGCCCGCTTCGGCAGCTCGCCGGCGACCAGCAACCTTCGCGACGGGGCTAAGTCGGTGCCATAGGCAGCAGCTTTTTCCGCACCAAGTACAGATTCACAGCGCGCACCGCGAACAGTTGGGTGGCATTCTTCTTCAGTCCTCGGTAACGCAGCTTCACAAATCCGAACTTTAGCTTCATCACCGCAAACACATGCTCCACCTTCGAGCGCACCGTCGACTTTGGTCCGGTTCTTCGCCCGCTCCATTTCGTCAATACGATCCTTGTAACGGTAGCGCCGATGGGTGCAGTCCTGGGCCTGGGGCGCGCACTCCCGGATCACCTGGGTCTGTCCGCGATAGGCCTGATCACCCCACACTCGGGTTTCTTCGCCGCACAATAGATCGGGCAGCACCGCTGAGTCGGCTACGTTGGCCGCCGTCGCCACCACCGTGTGGATGATCTTCGTCTTGCTATCTACCCCCACGTGCGCCTTCATCCCGAAGTGGCGAGTCGGCCAAGGGAACTTCCCCCTCAGCCGCTCTCAGATCCGTACGTGACACTCTCGCGTCATACGGCTCCCGCTATCCAACCATATCCCCAACTACCCGCCAGTGGTGAAACAACCGCGGTTCGGCATCCTTCATCTTGCGCAGCCACTGCCCACTGCCCTGCTTCCGTCCCGATAAGGCCTTGTACTTGCGTCTGGCCCACCGTTCGAGCGCTCGGTCAATGTGCTGGTAAACATGGAACATGGCTGTCTGATAGAACGCTGCGTAGTAGTTCCACCACCCTTGGATGATTGGGTTGTATTGCGTCGCCAGTGCAGTAAGCGCCACATGAGTCTGTCGATTTAGTTTCCACCCCCGCACTGTCTGTCTCATCCTCTTCAAGGCATCCTTGCTCACACCCGGCAGGAAACTGGTGAAGATCCGTCGTTGCTTGCTCAGTGCCTTCCTCGGTTGAAATGTGAAGCCGAGGAATGTGAAGTACACATGAGGAGACGATTCAGTGCGGTTGCTGTCCTTGCAGTAGACGATCTTCGATTTCTCCGGATGCATCGTCAGCCCACATGCCGCCAGCCGCAATGCGATAGATTGCATTACCTCTTCCGCCTGCTTCTGAGTGCGGCAGTGAACGACCGCATCATCGGCATAACGGGCAAACGGACATAGTGGATTCCTTCGCTTCATCCATGCGTCGAACGTATAGTGCATGAACAGGTTCATCAAAATCGGGCTGACCACTCCGCCTTGCGGCGTACCGCGTTCCCGCGGTAGTTGTTCGCCCTCGGCAGTCTCGAACGGCGCAGTCAGCCACCGTTCGATGTACAGAAGTATCCAGCCTTCCCTGATGTGGGTGCGCACAGCCTTTAACAAGAGGCCATGATCGATTTGATCGAAAGCCGCCTTGATGTCGAACTCGACCACCCAGTCATATTGCCAACACCGCTTTCTGGTGACGGCGATTGCCTGTTTTGCCGATCGTCCCGGCCTATATCCATAGGAATCTGGATGAAAGATCGGGTCGAGTATCGGCTCGATGATTCGCTTGACGACTGTCTGTGCGATTCGATCAGACACAGTAGGAATGCCCAGCTTTCTCGTGCCGCCCTTTGCCTTCGGAATCTCTACCTGCTTCACCGGCGGCGGAAAGTACGAACCCGACGACATCCGATTCCACAGTTTGTACAGATTCCTCGACAGGTTCTGTTCGAACATCGCGATCGTTTCATCGTCGATGCCCGCAGCACCCCGGTTGGCCTTTACTTGCTGGTACGCTTCCCACACTGTGCGTTTCGCAATGCAATAAGGTTTTATCGATGTCATGTCACTCATCCCCGCAGGACGGGTTGGCGACCTTCGTCAACCGGGTAACGCTGCCCCTTCGCTCCGCCCTCATTACAAGGGTTTCATCGCTACTGCGGACAGCTCCGTCCCTCATTCTGGCATCGGTATTCTTCCTCATGGTGTTTGCCATTTGTCATTTCCCTTGCCATCCAGAACGAGGTTCTCACGTTCCATACCGAAGCCTGTATTGAGTTCGTGCCGCCTATACACCGACTGCCGCCGGGTTCGTAAACAGGTATCGTCCCGACTTGTCCTGGAGCCAATGGTCATCCCCAGTTCTGGCAGTACCTTCAGGCAATAACGATGCGTCATCGGACGGTTTGCTTTCGCTCATCTCCTCAACACTCACCTGACATCTTTGCCTATGCCTTTTTCCTCGGTCGCTCACCACCACGCCTTTTGAACGCAGCAGCACCGGGCGGTTTGAAGCCTGCTCCTGTAAGCCGGCTCCGGGAGGCCGTCTCCCATCTTCGGTACAGCATCACGACCTTGCGCTCATGTTCGTGACACACACCATTGTTTGCCCTTCTTCGTCTGGTGCATCTCCGGATCGCGCTCCCTGCTCCCGATTCTTGGTCGAGGTGGGTGCGTGCAGGATGGTCGCGTCCACGATCGTGCCGGTCGTGATGCGCACCCCCCGGGCTTGCAGGTGCAGGTTCACCTGCCCCAGGATCTGTTCACCCCATTGGTGTTCTTCCAGGAAGTGCCGGAACTTGCACACCGTGGTCTCGTCCGGCACTGGCTCACAGCCCAAATCGATGCCCACGAACTGCCGCATCACCGCCGAGTCGTACAGCGCCTCTTCTACGCTCGGGTCTGACAGGTTGAACCACTGCTGCAAAAAGTAAATCCGCAGCATGTGCTCCACTCCCACCGGCCGCCGCCCATTCCCGGGCTTGGGATAATGCGGCTCCACCAGCGCGCACAACTCGCGCCACGGCACTACCTGCTCCATCTCTTCCAGAAATATCGCTCGCCGCGTCTTCCTCGTGTACTGCTCAAAGCCGGTCATCATCGTCAGTGTCCTCTGCTTCATCTCGCAAACACTCTAACTTGACTGGCTGTGGAAAGCAGAGAGCTTAATCAGAGTCTCCCTGGAAGAGCTGGGTAGAGGAGCGCTGGGCGCAGGGTGCGCTCGCCCTGCTTCGACGGCGGCTGCCCGTACAAGAGCGGGGTGCAGCGCGACGGGCATGGCGATAGGTTAGGAGCCGAGCAGTTGATTCCCGGTGACTTCATTCACGTCCGGCATTGCCCCCTCCCTCTGGAAAGTGCGGCAACACTTTTCCGAGTTCTGCGCAGGTCATACTGGCTCTCTCTCCGATACCGCGCTCACTCGCACCAGCTTCGTCAATGTCTTCCGGTCTTTTTCGCCTCTATTCATCTTGAGGAACTCGCGCAACTTCAGAGCATCTTCTTCGCCCTCGGTCGTCTCCTCCATCGAAAGCAGCGGCAGGCCCTTCTTTCGCAAACGCATTAGCACGACATTGACCGCCACGCGATGCAACCACGTGGAAAATGCCGACTCGCCACGAAACGTGCCGATCTTGCTGAACAATTTCGCGACGCAGTGCCAACAACTACTTCCGCCACGGGCTGCTAAGGCAGAACCACCAGCCCCGGTTCAAGTAACTGATGGTTTCGAGAGAGATAGATACCTCATCGTTGTGGGGCTCCTCGACCCGCTCTTAGCGGGAAACACGCGCTCTCTATTGTAGTTGCTCGATTCTCGGTGAGCACGCTACTAGACTTGGCCACCGGTCACAGCAGCGTGTCCTGCGCCATCCTGGGTCTGCGCGGCAATGGTAACCTCGCTCCCCAAACGCACCGGGTTACTTCCCGTCAGCGGGCGTAGGCATGGAGCGGATGTACGCGACCAGCGCCTCGATAGCGGGTGGGTTCATGTTGGTGAGCGGCATACCGCCCATCTGCATGCGAATGGTGTGGTGCCGCAGTAAGTTCTCCAGAACTCCCGCTGGAAGAAGCGAGGCCGTGCCCGCCAGCGGGGGGGCAGCGACCGTTCCGGTCAGTCCGCCTACACCGTGACAGGTTTCGCAGCGGTTGCGCTGGAAGATCTGCTGACCGCGCAGGGCCAGGGGGTTAAGCGGCTTGGGCGCCGCCGCGGGTGCCGATGGTGCTTGTGTAGCGATCTCCGGACCCGAAGAAGGTTGCGTCGATGCGGCGGGGGCGCCTGGGTTCGCCTGCACATTGTGCGTCAGTGAGGGAGCAGGCTCCAGGCTGGATAAATAGGCCACCAGTTGTTGCATCTGCGTGTCCTGCAGGGCTACAGTGGGCATTCCCCCGGCGTGCATCTTGCTGGTCGGGTGGTGCAACAAGGTAGGCAACTTGTCACCAGGGAATTTCTTTGCGATACCGATGAGCGACGGGGCGAACTGCGTTCCCTGCGCAGTCGGCCCATGGCAGGCTGCGCAACCCTCCGAAAGAAAGAGCGCCCTTCCGGGACTGGGCCGGGTGACAGCCGCAGGGGCCGGGGTCGCTGCCGGAGCCGCAGTCGTGGTGGAAGCTGCCGGTGAAATCGCGTTGCCGTTGTCCGACGCCGCATGCGCTGAGCCCATATCGGGATAGGGAACGCTGCCGCCGCGCGACGCAACTTCTGCAACCGCCTGAGTCTGAGGATGCTGCTGAGGCGAGGGAAGTGTGCGCAGGTACGCAATAAGCGAGCCGCGTTGCTCAGGCGTTCCAAAAACAGGCGGCATCCCTCCCGCCTTCATTTTCGCACTGGGGTTTTCGAGAAGCTGCGCCACATGCGCATCGGAATCATGCGCGATGAGGGGAGCAAGTGCAGGCGCGCGTCCTCCCTCTCCGGAAGGTCCGTGGCAGGCGAAGCATGCGCGCTCCTGGTAGAGTTGCCGGCCGGCGACGGCCGCGGTCGACAGTTGCGCCGAAGCGGCTGACTGCGGCTGCCCCGCTGTTTCAGGGCTGGAGTTTGCGGCTGAGGGTTCCTCTGTACCGGCTGCGGCGGGTTGCGGAGACGCGCCGGACGATGCCTGTACATTCGCAGCGCTGGTTCCAATCACTCCCAGGTAAGCGAGCAGAGCCGACATGTCGCTGGCGGAAATGTCCACGGCGGGCATGTGTCCCGCTCGCATCGCTGCACTCGGGTTGTGGAGCAGTGCGATCAACTGCGTCTGCGGGAACTTCGTGGTAATGCCCTGGAGACTGGGCGCAACCGTACTTCCCAGACCAACCTCTCCGTGGCAGCCGGAACATCCGTGCGCCTGAAAAATCCCTCTGCCCTGCGCCACCAGGGGATTCACGGGGCCGATGGGGAGAGCGAGCGGACCCGTACCTCCTGGAGATTCGATATAGGGATGAAACGGCGCGGCGGTGTAGGCCTTCTCCTGCCTCTCCTGAAGGGCAAGTTGCGCGGCTGTGGTGGGGTCATCCCGGTCGTCGATGTGGCTCCTTTCGCCGAGAAAGACAATGCCGGCCATCACGAAAGCGACGGCCAGCACCGGAATGGGTCTGCGCCACGGCCTGCGCTCCAGCCGGCGATCAAGAAACGGCAGGAGAAAAAATAACGCTCCAAGAAGGCCGGGAGTAACCACAACCGCGAACACCACCTCTGGCCCTTCCCAGAACTTGAGCCACTCGAACATGGGCAGGTAATACCACTCAGGCCGGGGCAGAAAATGTGTATCCGCGGGGTTGGCGATGGGGCCCAACCCTAGCGGATGGAAGTACGCCAGAAAGCCAAGGCCCATCATGGTCAGCAGTGCAAAGGCCATATCCATCAGCACCTGGCGTGGATAGAACGCCTGCGGCTCCAGCTTTGGCTCAATCGGATCCTCGTTGATCGGACCGGCTGCTCCAGCCTTGCGGAACAAGAAGATATGAATGCTGATGAAAGCGAAAATTGCGGCCGGAATCAGGAAGACATGCGCCACGTAAAAGCGCGACAAGGTAAGCGTGCCGATAGTGTCGCCGCCGCGCAGCAACCTTGTCAGCCATTCGCCGATCAGGGGTATTTCACCAACGATATTGGTACCAACCGCAGTTGCAAAGTATGCTTTCTGGTCCCAGGGCAGCAGGTAGCCTGTAAAGCCCATGGCAAGCACGAAGAGGGAAAGCGTGGCCCCGGAGATCCAGAGCAGCTCGCGCCGCCCCTTGAACGAGCCGTAAAGAAACGTCTGCAGGAAATGCAGCAGCAGCACGATAATCATCGCGCTCGAACCGTAATAGTGCAGGCTGCGCAAGAACCCGCCCGCCGCAACCTGCTTGGTGATGTAGGCTACGCTGGTATGCGCTGTCTCCGCCGACGGCACGTAGTAGAGGGCGAGACAGATGCCGGTGATGATCTGTGAGATGAAGATGAAAAGCAGTCCCGATCCGAACACGTAGGCGAACCGCGCACCACCGGGAATCGGCTCGTCGAGCGATTCCTTCATCAGCTTGTCCACTCCGGCGCGTCTATCCAGCCAGTGGAATATGCGCTTCGGAAGGCTACCTCCGGCGAGGGTGTCTGCGGCTACTTTTTCTTTTTCGTCCACGGGTTCAACCTCATCGCGGCTAACTTAGCTTTTCCTGGTTCGGCACGTTCGAACGGAAGTACTCAAAGCGGACCTGTAGCTTGTCGCCTTTGACTCTGGTGGGCAATCGGTCCATGGCTCGCGGAGGGGGGCCAGAGACGTGTTTCCCATCTGGCATGAACCGCCCGCCATGACAGGGACAAACGAACTCATCCTGACCTTTCTGCCAGGAGACGCTGCAACCTAGATGGGGACAGATGGCGGAAAGAACCTCCAACTGGCCCTCGCCGGTGCGGCTGACATAGACGGATTGGGCCGAAACCACTTCGCGCCAGCCGTCGCGCTGGGCGAAGGTGATGGTCTTACGGGCCGGGGCCTTGCTGTCGGCAAATTCGCTCAGCTCGCCGACCTCCGACCAGTAGGTTCCCGAGGCTTTTGCGTAGAGGGGATAAAGGATATACCGTAGCACCGGCACCGCGAGGATCGCACACATGCCCGCAGAGCTGATGGCTACCAATGCCCCGAAAAATGACCTCCGGTTGATGACGATCACGTCTTTCTTTCCAGCGATTGTGTCCGTATGATTTTCCTGTTCCACGCTGTCTCCTAAAAGTTCAGCCACAAAGCTATGTACACGGTGTTGTTATCCGAAGCGTTCCGCAGCGCACCGTCGTAGTTAGTACTCGCGCCGTTGAATTTGAAGTACCCGGAGTAATTGACATTGATGTCAATGTTTTGAACGGGCCAGTAGGCAAACTGGGCAATATAACCACTTGTGTCAGGATTGCCATGATTGCTTCCGGTAACCGCCGCTGGCGCGTAAAGCAGAGCGTCGCTGTTGCCGGTGGTGGAGAAAAGCGCGCCCGTCACGCTATATTTATTCGCCCAGTGATAGGAGCTATCCAGCTTGAATGTGTTCAAGTGGTTTGACTTGGTACTTGCCCCACGAGCCAGATAGGTCGCCCCCAGGTCCGCTTTCTCGTGGACATAGGTTCCATGAATATCCAGCAGATTGGGGCCGAAGGGCCGCTCGTACTGAAAATCGAAGGATGGATCGACATAACGGTTTTCCGGTCCAGAGACCGCACCGGGAAAGACGTTGGCGTAGATACCATAGGTGCCTACCTCAAGATAATTGCTGCCCCAACTCTGCTGCCAGGCCGCTCTCCAGTAGGGCGCCGCCCCACTGATGTTGAACGCCTGACCGGTTCCCGTTACGGGCGTCGACGCGCCCGCATGCTCCGAGCGATACAGGGTAACGTCGATATAGAGGTGGTTGTTCCACATGCCGTAACTACCCACTCCCGCCACATCCTGTCCAAGGGCCCCGTCAATCAGCGGTGAGGCGATAGGATTCACACCGGAGGCAGTGGATATCCACGGAAAACCCCATGCTGGCGTACTGTTCCACACGTCCTCCACCGTCGGATTATTGTTAAGAGTAATGCCGTACTCCCAGTCTTTACCGCGCAGCTTACCGTGGTTTGCATAACGGAGATCGGTGTTGTCCATGCCAAAGTGGTCGCTAGCGTGCGAATACGTAACCTGCGCCAGTCCGCCAAAGTGTGAAGCAAACCCACCCGCAAAAAAAATGCTCAACTGCTGCGGGAAGCCCGCGGAGTTGTTCTGGCTCGCCGGCTGGTTCGCTTGGAAGGCCGTGTTCGAAAGCAGCATCATGACCGAGAGAGGTATGTGTTTGGACAGAAGCAGGTCCTTGGTATTACCCACCTTGTCTTTGACGCTCGTGTCCGTCAGCACATATCCCCGCAGCTTGAAATTGCGCCCAAAGGCGGTCAACTGAGGTGGATTACTGTGGCACACGTTGCAGGAAAGGCCTGTCTGACGCGCAAAACTGGGAACCGCGTAGGCGCGATTTAAGCCAAGTACAAAATATACCAAGACGAAGATTCTCACGAGCTTTTGCATAACTCACCCTTTTCTGCCGACCGGGCCGGAATAGGAACCCGTATCGCGGAAAGTGTCCTTGTTACCGAGCGGAACCTTAAGCGTTCCACCACCGTTGTCAGGGGTACGGAAAATTGGGAAGCGCTGGGCGCAGGGTCCACTCGCCCTGCTTCGACGGTGGCTGCCCGTAGAAGAACGGATACGCGCGACGGGCAATGGCAATCGGTTGCCGCCGAGGAGTCGGTTCCCGGCGACTTCATTCACCTCCGGCATTGCCCCGTCCTATATAGGAAGCCCGGCAAAATTCTTTCGAGTTCTGCACAGGTCATACAGCCTCTCTCTCCGATACGGCGCTCAGTCGCGCCAGATTCCTCAGCCGCTTCTGGCCTGTTTCGTCTCTATTCATCTTGAGGAACTCGCGCAACTTCATTCTTGCCTTGTGCAACTGTGACTTGCTATTCCCGATCGAACAGCCCCCAATGTTTGCGATCTCATGATGCTCGTATCCCTCCACATCGTGGAGCACAAAGATCGCTCGATAACCCGGAGCCAACCGGTCAACCGCATTCTGCAACTGCAGCCGGTCGATCGAACCGGCCAGGTTCATGTCCTCGGCGCCGAAATCCCTCTTCGGAGCATCTTCTTCACCCTCGGTCGCCTCCTCCAGCGAAAGCACCGGCAGGCCCTTCTTCCGCAAATGCATCAGCACGACATTGACCGCCATGCGATGCAACCACGTGGAGAATGCTGACTCGCCGCGAAACGTGCCAATCTTGCGGAACAATTGCAGAAACGTTTCCTGGGTGAGGTCTTCCGCTTCCGCAGTGTTCGCGGTCATGCGCAGGCAGAGGGAATAAACACGCCGTTTGTGCAGGTTATAGAGCGCTTCGAAAGCTTCTGCGTCGCCCTGCTTAGCGCGCTCGATCACCTCCGCTTCGTTGAGCCCATCGCTCTGTCGTCGTTGCCTTTGGTCGGTCAAGTTGCTTTTTCCGGTCGCACTCTCTGAACTGCTGCTGGCGTGAGTATTGTTCGTAGTATTGGTTGCGGGTGCCTGTTAGACCATTGAGGTCCCATAAATGTTCTTGCTCGGGACGTTGTCCCAAGAAACAGGACCTAGTTTTAGCAGCAAGAAATAAGGAAGTCATAAGGAACGATTTTTAGGATTGCTTCAAGGCGTGTCGTTGGGCGGAGGCGCGAAGCGGTATCCGACCCACGGCTCGGTCAGAAGATACTTGGGGGCATGGGCATTTAGTTCAATTTTTCTTCGGAGCTGGTTGACGATAACTCGAAGGTACTCCACCTCTTGACCGTAGTTTGGGCCCCACACCGCCTTGAGCAAGCGACTGTGCGGAATGGCTTGACCAGCATGGGAAACCAGGTACCGCAGCAGCTCGAGTTCTTTCGGAGTTAGGTGCTCCTTCCGGCCTCGCCCCGTGACTTGGTGGGTTTCAAAATCGATGGTCACGCCGTCCAGGATCAGCATGCTGGATGGCCTTTTTATTGCAGGTTTCCTCCTCGTTACTGCCTGGACGCGAGCCAGAAGTTCAGGCACACCAAAGGGCTTGGTGATGTAATCATCGGCTCCCGCTTCCAGCGCTGCGACCTTGTCCTGCTCAGAAGCCCTGATCGAAACAACGATGATCGGCACCTCAGAACCAGTTCGTATCGCGCGGCACGCGGCCATCCCCCCCAGGCCCGGCAGATTCAGATCGAGAAGGACAAAGTCACAGAGTTCAGCGTCTAATTTGCGTAATGCTTCTTCACCAGAATCTGCTTCGACCACGTCGTATCCATGGGCGCTTAGGCTGGCACGTAGTGCGCGCCGCATCTGCGGTTGATCATCGACCACGAGTATTTTCTGAAAGCTCATGCGGCTTCCCGCTGCGACACAGGTAGTGAGAAATAGAATACCGAGCCGGCACCTGCCTGACTCGTGACCCCAATGCGTCCTTCGTTCGCCTCGACGATGGTCTTCGCGATCGCCAGTCCAAGACCCTTACCCGGAGCTGCTACCGGGCCCCGATAGTGCTTTTCGAATATGTGGGATTGCACGTTCCCTGGGACGCCAGGCCCCGAGTCCTTCAAGGAGATGACGATTTCGTCGTTGGCCAATTCAGCGGAAACGGCTAGAGGCGAGCCAGGAGGGGAATACTTCAGCGCGTTATTGAACAATTCTTTAAGCACGCCTTTGATCATGTTGAAATCGAAGTTCGCCTTGGGAAGCGAATCCGGAATATCAAGCTCAAAAGGCCTAGCGCTGAGACGAGATCGTAGCGATTCCACCGTGGATTCTATGAACTTGCGAACGTCGTGCGGAACCCTCTCCGGTTGTAGAATGCCGGCTTCTACATTCGCGATCCAAAACACCTCGCTCATCGAAACGTCCAACCAATCGGCCTCTTCATTGATAATGCTCAGAAGCTCATGTCTGTTGCTGGCATCAGAATCCGTGGATAACAAAGAGCTAACAGCGGTCTTAATCACGCTCAGAGGGGTCTTGACCTCATGGATCAGGGAATCGAGAACCGCTGACTTGATTTCCTGGCCTCTCCGGGCTGCCTCGGCTTCACTTGCCCTTTGTAAGGCACGGGATTTTTCCAGGTCGGTTTCCATCCGCTCGGCAATTGCTCGGAAGGTGTCCTGCGAGATGCAGCCTCCGCAAATACCCAGGCTCCCCACTACCTGACCATCCAAGCGGATGGGCATCAGAAATGTGCCGACTCGCGTGTCGTTTGATAGATCTGCGTAAGTAAGAGTCTCCCGGAGTCGGTCCAACGGTATGGCGCAATTCTCCGGTCCCGAACGGGTAACCCTCTCCGTGCGTTGATCGTAGAAGACCGCCGCCGTACTTTCAAACGCGCGCACCAGGCAGTCCAGAAACCGAGCGACCATCGAATCGGTGCCGGCACCCATTGGTAAGTCCCGTGCGAATGCGTACAGCTTCTCCAGTTCGCGACTGCGTGCGGACGCCTCGAGAGCCTGACGCTTTGCTCGCGCCGCCAGATGGCTTGTGACAAGGGCAACGGCCAGAAACGTGGAGAAGACCACCCAGTATTCAGTGGATTCAATACGCAAACCTCGGCGCGGAAGGAAGAAATAATCGAGAAGCAACGCTCCCAGGCCTGTCGCGACGGCGGCTTCGCCAAAACCCCATCGGTTCGCTATCATCAAGATCGCGAGGAGCAGGGCGAGGACTACAGTTGCAACATGGACATGTCGTATGGAAGCGCACACCGCAACGATCCCCGCGACGGCACCAAGCGAAATAGCCAGCCGTAGGATCCGACTTGGGATGCTCACCGTATAGCTTTCTCCGGATACTTAGAATTGTAGCGCGAGGCTTCTCAGGTTCGCAAAACGACGTGAACCCTCGACACGTCTTCTTTGCCAAGCTCTTCTGGAGAAGAGGTCCCAGTAACAATCTCGCCATCCCCATGAATTTATTGAACTCAAGCTTCTCCTGCAGTTTCTTGCCTCTTGGCAACCAGTTCTGTTCACGGCGTCCACATTTAGTATGCTCAACGGAGGCAGACCGACGTACTGCACTGGTATCCGTAGGCCGGAGTGGCTAGGCATACGCAACAAAATTCGGCTGCCACATGTTGGCATCGGCGTAAAGTTTGGTACGAGACGGGGAATCGTGAAGCATTTGTCCTCAAAACGGTGCTGAGTGTGGCCAGGTTGGTCTTTACAGCGAGGCGAAGCGCTCCCAGCCGCCGGGGTACGCGGTCACCAGACCAAGATCATCGACCATGACGTTTGCCGAGAACCCAGTGTTGCTTTCATAACGATAGGTGTCCTGGGTAAGCCGTGTGTAGCGTTGGGACAGAGGTTGAATCTCAAGCTCGGGAAACTTGACCCAAGCGACGATGACCGACTCACTCTTCCCGATACCGAGGTCAAGACGCCTGATGGGAAGGGTATTGGTGGCAGGCGTCACTGCGAGATCAACATCGTCACAGCCGCGTAGCGCGGGCAACTCTTGCCCAGAACTGCGCCACAGGCCGCGGCTCTCCACACTCAGGCTGAGTATCTTCGTGTCGTTTCCGATGGTGCGCTCCACTTGAACTCGGTGTGTGAGCCAGTTGTCATCGCAATGGATTTCATAGCTCGCCAGTATCGGGTGCTGATCTTTCAGGACTCCGATGGCCGTGCCTTTCAAAAGCCAGCCTTCGGCAGTGTGCCAGAGAGCACAATAATCCGTGCCGTTGATCAGGAGGCTTTTCCAAACCACCACACGCTTTAGATCGTCTGCCATTCTTTGCAGTTGTCCAGTCGCTAAATTGTACAATTACGGGTTGCTCCGAAGGTTGCCGGAGTTGGCGGTACCGGAATGTGCTTCACAAGGCGTCGATTCGGATTGATGTGCGAGGTGTGGCGGCGACGTTTCGAGCCTTTTTCATGACAGTGCCAAAGCCGTGAAATCCGTGGTCGAGAAATTCCGGGGGAAGTATGAAGCGAGGGACGTGAAGGAGTACTCCTAGAAATTCGATTGCGGCAATCGATAAGTTCATTGAAGTGCAGTTGCAGCTCGCCGCCCCAAGGGAACCAACCGTTCGTCACCCTTGCGGGAGTTTCCTCAGAAGGCCGATCTTCACAAGGTCGATAGCGACCAGATAGCAGGCACTCACGATCAGCACGGTGAACACCAATTGCGCACGGATCGCCTCCATCAGAATGCCGCACGTAGCCAAAACGCTCACGACGGTAATATCGGCAGCTGAACTTAGAAGCAGCCATTTGCTGGGTCTCGACTTCCAGAAGTGGTGGCGTTGCCGAACCAAATAGACCGTGCCTTGGCCTGTAAACACCAGCGTCACGAAGACCAGGGTTTGCAACTGCGGCAGAGGCAATTGCAGCCAGTAGCGGCCAGCCAGGAAGATCCCAAAAGACAACACCAGAACCAGACTGCCCAGCACCAAACCAACCAGGACCAGCGAACGGATGTGCCAGCGATCCGGCTGCGGCGAATAGGAGACGGTGTCTGCGGCAATCGACATGGTTACGAAATCATTGGTGAACAAGAGGAGAACGATGAGCAGAGGCGTGATAATGAAGCTCCTCGTGAGCATCACACCCACACTCAGGAAAAAGGCGATCTCAACCGTCTTTATGATCTTGTTCAAGGTGTACGTCAGCATGCGCTGATAGATGCGGCGGCTGGTCTTGACCGCCGCGAGAATATCGGTAAGGCCGGGATTGGTAAGAACCAGACTGGCTGCTGCTTTCGCCACGTCCGTGGCATTTGCCACCGCGATTCCGACCTCTGCCTGCTTCAAGGCCGGGGCGTCGTTTACACCATCTCCGGTCATTCCCGTCACCATGCCGACTTTCTGTAGCGCGCGGACCAGGTGGAACTTATCTTCTGGGTAAACTCCGGCGAAGACGTTGCCCTGAAGGACCTCATCTGCCGCCTCATTTTTCAAAGCTTTGGGTTCGACAGCACGACTGCCGATGCCGACGCGGCGGGCGACCGCACGGGCAGTGGATAAGCCGTCTCCGGTGATCATCATCACGCGCACTCCCAGATCGTGCAGGCTCTCGATGACTTTCTTCGAGTCTTCGCGCGGAGGGTCTTCCAAAGCTGGCAATCCCACGAACTGCAGGTCTTCGTCGGCCCCGGCAGCGATTGCGAGCACGCGGTATCCTTGCTCAGCTAGCCTTTCCACGTCCGCCGAATAATCAGGCGCGCCTTTGACCCTGGCGGCGACTGCGTCCGGCGCGCCTTTGATGGCGCGAAGCCTTCCACCGCCTTGGCTGAGGATTACCTCAGAGAGCTTGGTTGCGGGTTCGAATGGAATCAATTCGAGTCTTTTCCAACCCGCGAGATCAACATTATGGGATTGGGCTGCCGTCAGAATCGCCAGGTCGATCGGATCCTGACTGGCTTCATCGCTCGCCAGCATGGCAAATCGCAGGAGGTCGTTCTCCGCGTATCCGGCATAGGGCTGCAGCGCCGTAACCGCGAGCCGGTTTTGAGTAATCGTGCCGGTTTTGTCGCTGCACAGCACTTCCATGGCAGCGGCCTCTTCTATGGCGGAGAGGCGTGTCACCAGTACGCCGTTGGCGGCAAGTTCCAGAGAACCAAGCGCCGTCGCCAGAGTGAAGGTGGCCGGCAGAGCCACTGGAACCGAAGCTACCAGCAGCATGAGAGCGAAGGACAGCATTTCCACCATTGGCAAGTGCGCAAACCGGGAATATACAAGAAGGATGAGAACGAGAACGCCGTCGAGCATGACCAGGTATTTGACGATGGTGAAAATGATGGTCTGGAGATGACTCACGGTCTTAGCCGTTCGGACTAACTCCGCCGTTTTGCCGAAGAATGTGCGGCCCCCTGTCGCGATCACTTCGCCGCTTCCTTCCCCGCGGATTACAACCGAGCCGGCAAATGCTGTGCGATCGGGTCCGGCTTCGATGGGCAGAGATTCGCCGGTGAGTGTAGATTGATCGAGCAAGGTATGCCCGTCGGCGAGTCGCACATCGGCCGGCATCAGGTCTCCCATGCGCACGTGAATGAGGTCGCCGGGAACCAATTCCTCGGCCGCCAGCGATTGCCACTGCCCGTCGCGTCTGACCCGGGCTTTTATCGGCAACCGCTTGCGAAGCAGGGCGAGTGCATTGTGAGCGCGATTCTCCTGCACAAGGCCCAGGCCAGCGTTGAAGATGAGAAGAACACCGATAATGACCGCTTCGGGACGCTTGCCCAAAACGATTTCCAATGCAATCGTGGCCTCAAGCATCCAAGGGACTGGCGCCCAGAACTTCCCAGCGATCGCAAGAAACAGGTGGGACTTTGCCTCGCGAACAGTATTTGGACCGTACTGCCTCAACCGTGCACTGGCTTCCTCGCGGGTGAGACCGCGAGCCTGAAGGTCTTCGATCGGCCCCAAATTCTCAGTGGTCATTTTTTCCGTCCACGCAGGGTGGGAACAGATTCGCAACGAATCGCTCAAACGTTGGTTGGCAAACGCACGATTTCAACCGCGCAGTGAGCATAGCGAGCGACGGCTTCGGACACGCTTCCCAACACAAAACGAGCGACGCCCTTGCGCCCATGTGAGCCCACGATAATCAAGTCAGCTCCCCACTCAGTAGAACAATCGAGAATCACCGTTTTGGGGTCCCCCTCTCGCACGGATGTGCTCGCCTCAAACCCCGCCGAGCGCAGGCGCTCAGCGACACTGGTCACCAGTTCGTGAGCTTTCGTGCTTTCATCCTCTATGATGGATTCGAGTTGACGCGCGCTGCACATCGGTTCCTCCCCGACTCGGGGAAAGGGACTCGGCATAAAGTTGCTCCAATCCACCACGTGCAGCACGAACACTTGTGTATGATCCTTACGGACCTGCGAGATTACGTTTGGATCGCCGCCTCGGCAAATTTTGAGTCGTCAATCGCGAGCAAGATTTTCATAGTTTGCTTCCTTCTGCTTAGGATGCTCGTTTAGACCTGTAGCAGCGCGAATCCGATGTCTCTGGTGGAACAAGCCGTAGATCAGAGCTACCAAGGCCACCATCGTGAGGAAAAGGTAAATCCGATCTCGCTCCATTGTGAATTCCACGATGGACACAATCAAAACTGGAAGAAATAGTACTCGCTTCACGTCAACCTCCGAAAATCCATTCAAACTTCTCTTTCGAGAGCGACCCCGTCGCGACGGATCCAACCGGCGGACAAAACTGTGCCAAATTAATCCAAGTCAGACTAGGGGCCAGAACCGAAGCTCAGCAGAACGGAGGAGGTCGATCAAAAGGACGCTGTTGCAGCAAGTCGCTTGGGAACCCATCGGGATGTGCCGCGGGAATATGGGAAAGATGGACGCGCAGAATCGCAACGGGCAGAAGGGGAGCAACCCAAGACAGGGCATCTTGGTCCAAGTGCTGTCGTATCGCCCCGGCAGAACCGGACTCTACAGTCCTGGAATGCACAATCTTCAGATGAAATGTACGCGTTCCAACGTTTACGGCCAGAACAGAAATGAGGAGGCCGACCAGGAAAAGTCGGCGACGGGAAGCTATGAAAGCGCCTGGGTCCGAATTAACATCATTGGCCATCTCGAAGCCGAACTACAAAATCACTATATCGCAAGTCTCGTCGTCTCTCTGTAATTTGGTTCGTTCACGAATCTCACTGAGCCAGCCACGGAACAAACTACTCCATATCAAACGCCAGCCACTTCAGTCCCCCTTCGCGCTCCACCTGCAGTACGACCGGATCATGCGGCTTGATCTGCGTCAGAGCCGCACGCAGAGAGCTCAAAGAGTCGATCGGCACCTGGTTCACGCTGTGGATAATGTCTCCAGTCTCCAGGCCAGTCTCAGAACTCATGAAATCCGCTACTCGTGCCACTACGACAACGCCGGAAGGATTGCGTAGCGTACCCACCATGGAACGCAACTCATCGTTCAAACTAAGCGCGAGTATCCCCAACCGAGAAACCAGGTTTTCGCGCGAATCGACTAGATCAGTCAGGGCATCCATCGGATCCTTCATCTCCAGTGCGGGGATGAAAAGTGTAATCCGGTCGGTTCCGCGGAGAACTTCGAGCTTAAGGACTTCGTCCAAAGGATGGAGATAAAGAACAGAGGTGAAAGCTGGCAGTGTACCGATGGGGTGGCCATCAGCCCGCAAGACGATATCCCCGATCTTCAGGCCAGCCGCCTCGGCAGGACCTCCCGGCGTTACATCATCGATCACGCCCCCCCAATTTTGCGCAAGTCCCAACCCTTTGGCCAAGCTGGGTGTGATGGTTTGAGCCGCTGCTTTGATCTCGACGCGATGCACGTGCCCATACTTGCGCAGGCTCTCATACACGAAATGCACGATCCGTGCCGGGATGGCAAATCCCAACCCTTCGCTTCCTCCCGCTTCGGAGAGAATAAAAGTGTTAATTCCTACCACATAGCCGTCCGTATCCACCAGTGGGCCGCCGCTATTTCCTGGGTTGATGGGAGCATCGGTTTGAATGTAAACCATCGGACGGCTCGGATCTGCCTGCCTCGCAACTGAACTCACTACGCCCATGGTTACAGAGTTCTCTAAACCCTGGGGACTGCCCAGGGCGAACACCAATTGTCCTTGATGCACTGGCCTGTGGTTGCCAATCGAGAGCGTGGGCAGCCTGGTCTGGTCAATCTTGAGCAGGGCAAGGTCAGTGTCTTTGTGGATTCCAACGATGTGAGCTTCGACGATCCGCTGCTTGCCCACTGGCGCAATCCGTTCAGGAAAATCTACGGAGGGCACGGGGAGAGCCACATGGATGCGCTGCGCCCCATCGACCACGTGAGCGTTTGTCATGATGTAACCATTCGAGTCCACGATCACTCCTGAACCGATCGCATGCTCACGGGTGATCAGAGCGGTTTGACCATGGTTACTTTCTTCCAAAGGCCCATAACCGGTAACCAGAACTTGGACCACCGCAGGCGAAATCCTGGCCGTAAGTTGCTCGATCGCGGAATCAAGCTGCTGCAGCACCGCTGGCGGTTCCGCAGGCCGGCTTCTAACCAGCTTTGCTTTGTCAATACCGGGCTTTGCTGTTTCAGGATCGGCAACGGTCTGGCCTTGACGCACTATTTGTTGGCCAAAACTTGACACTGCAAACCACAGTGAGCAAAGGCACACAGAAACACTAAAGACCGCGAGGTGGAATAGCCTCTTCGAACTGAAAGTTGGGGAAAACATAGCGACCACCCTCCTTGGGTATCTCCATGATCACGCTGGAATGGAATAAAAGCGAGGTTGTACTTATACGGAATGGCGTAGCCCATCGATCCGCCTGTTTGGCGGAAGCCAACGTGGATGCGGCCGGCGACTGCGTCGCGAGCAGTTGGACCGTGGGGGGGTGGCGTACTGGAAACGAAATGCCAACGAAAACTCGTTAGCGGCTAACCAAAACGACGGTACGATCATCCAGTGATAGTGGGATATACACATGTCGATTGTCCGGCACATCCGGAAGAGCATCTGCGGTTTGGTTTCATACCGGGCCGCGATCATGTGTGTTGCCGCCCTGAGTGTCTCGTGGGCGCGTAGCGCCCCGCCAAGTCTCCCGCACAACTCCCTTAGCTTAATCTTCCACCCGCCCGCGGACCATGATCATCGGCAACGCTTTGATCATGAGGATTCTCAGTGGGCAACTGCCCCAAGCATTTCGCCGACTACTCCGCCACTGGTCGTATCGTCTCGCCCAACCTACACGGCTGCGACTCTTGTCGAATTCGTGACAGATGGTTGGCATTACAACCGTCCCCCTCCGATTAGCTAACCCTCGTGGTTCTGCCTTAGTGCAACAGCGGGTTGCAGCTTTTCTTGCTGCAGCGGATGCCGTTGCAACCACGGCTGGCGGTAAACGGCGATCTTCCGTACAGAAATCAGATCTCGGAGGAAACACGCCATGCCTGAAGCACGCCGCAAGTGCTGAAGAGGGGTTCTTCGAGAAATACTGTCCCGCGAAGTACCGCTGCCCGAAGAGCAGCGGCATCGTCTCGGCTATTTTCAAACAAGAATGAGGGGATTACAAATGAGTGCCACAAGAGTTCTTTGCGTCGAGAATCACCCAGAGTACATGGGAGCGTTGAAATACATGCTGGAGACGGCTGGCTACCAAGTCATGGCAGCGACGACCGGCGACCAGGCTCTGCATCTACTGACAACTCGGCAGGTGGACGGCGTTCTTCTGGAATATGACCTGCCCGATGCCACTGGCACTGCCATACGGGCGGAGATGAAGCGGATCAAGCCGGACGTTCCGGTCCTATTGTTTGCCGGCATAGGCAGCCAAACACCGTTTCTGCTTCGCTTTTTTGATTCGTATCTTCGGAATTCCGAGAGGCCCGAGTGCGTCCTTCACGACCTGGACGGATAGTCGGCAGCGAGCGTCGGGCGGCAAAACCGATTGGCGAAAACAATGAGCGGCAAACCAAAGGTTTATGAGTGAACGACCAGACTCCGAACCTCGGCGAGGAACTTCTTAAAGGACACGATCACCGATGACAAAATCAGAAACTGAGCAGTTCAGAAAAAAGCTCGAATCCACTCGTGAAGATGCTCTTCGATTCCTGGGGCGACTCGCGAACGAGACACGGAACCTCGATGCAGACTTTCCACAGGATAGCGGAGATTATTCCGTTGCCACTCTCTCCAAGGAGTCCTTGATTCAGCAAAGCAGCGAGCGAAGACGTCTGGCACGAACGATCGACGCAGCGCTGCGGCGAATTGGCCAAGGTACCTTTGGGATATGCGCTGGATGTGGCGATGAGATTCACACTAGGCGGCTCGACGCCTTGCCTTGGACCGAGTACTGCATCGATTGTCAGGAAATTCGGGAACAAGAAGGAGAACGGGGAGGCTCGGCTGAGGCAGCGTAGCCCGGTTTCCCATGGAAGCGAGCGGGATGACAGTTCTGCTTCTTACGCCCGTGGAGATTGTTGGTGGGGTAGATTTCCAACGAAAACCATCCTGCGGATCTGCTTGACCAATTGCCGCCGTCGCATCCGACGCTTTTGCGCAAGTCTCAAACGTGTCCATATTGTCATTCCTTATGGCATCTACACCACCCCAGAGATTTCAGTGGTGGGACAAACGGAAGATCAACTGACGCGCGACAGGATTCCCAATGAGGTTGGTCTGGCTCGTTACGCAGAGTTGGCCAAGGGACAAATGCTCGGTGACGATCAGGTTTGTTGAAGGTGCTGTTCGACTCGGAGTCCTTCGGATGGCTCTGTTATGATGCGAAAAATGATTCGACAAGCCACCACTAACGACATGCCCACGATTCGCTCGCTCATGGACAATGTACCGGGGTTCTGGCAGCCAGACTGGTCGAAACAACACCCTTTTCACGACGATTAGCTCGGCCGGTGGACTACCCGGGTTTAGACGAAGGTAAAGCACCGGGTGACCGCGATGGCCTCCAAGAAAATCCACAAACTGGATGGCTAAGGTCGCTCACTGAGTCGGTCAGTATGAAATCATCGCTAGAACGAAAAGTCGCAGCTGCCATTGCTCTGGCGCTGTTCATCATAGCCGGTCTCGGTGTATTGCAATACCGCACGATACGCAGGGTGAGCGAGGATAGCCGGCAAGCATCCCATACCCAAACTGTACTGCTAGAACTTCAGGCGATCCGGGGCAGCCTGAACCGTGCCGACGCCTCTGCTCAGAGCTTCGTGATCACAGGTGATGCCAGTTATCTGGGGTCGTATAGCCGAGCGGCCAGAAACATCGGTGAGCATCGTCAGAGGCTGCGCAAGCTGACCGTTGATGACGCCGCGCAACAACGCAGAATCGACAATCTAGAGCCCTTAGTGGACAGCGTGATCAGTGCCCTTCAAGTCGAAATCAACTCGCGGGGCGCCAAACCGCTTCCCCCAACATCGCCGCTGGAGATTTTGGTACGAACGAGCCTCCGCGACACTCGCACCGCCCTCGAAGATATCGAGAACGCCGAAATCGAGCTTCTGCGACAACGGAACGAGGCCACTCAGCAGGTCAACCGTCAAGTGAATGTGTTCATTCTTCTTGGCAGTGTTTTGGGATGTCTGCTGATCGGTGCTTTCGCGGTCGCGCTTCGTGTGGACATCACGGAGCGCCAGCGCGCGGAAGCCGAGATAATATCCCTCAACGCCAGCCTGGAGCAGCGTGTCACTGCACGAACCACCCAACTCCAGACAGCGAACAAGGAACTGGAACAAGCCCGGGAACGGGAAATCGAGATCGGCTTCAGAATCCAGCAGACCCTGCTGCTCGATCAACCGCCCGTGGACTTTCTCGGACTTCAAGTGGCCGCGCTAACGATCCCCTCCCAGCGAATCGACGGTGATTTCTACGTCTTTCTGCAGCACTCGGATGAGTCCCTGGATGTGATCGTTGGAGATGTCATGGGCAAAGGGGTTCCTGCGGCGCTCTTGGGGCCGCTACCAAGAGCCATTTCCTCAGAGCCCTCAGCGGCTTGTTGGTCTCGTCCAAGGATAGTAAGCTTCCGCAGCCCAAAGAGATCGTGATGCTCGCACATGCGGAACTGGTGCGGCATCTGGTCAAGCTGGAGAGTTTCGTGACCTTGTGCTACGCCCGATTGGACATGAGCCGGCGCAGCCTCGATCTCGTCGATTGCGGGCACACAGGGATGTTTCACCTGCACGGCAAGACAGGGCTCCTTGAGATGCTACACGGAAACAACCTGCCCTTGGGAATCCGGGAAAGTGAGATCTACGATCAGATCTCCGTTCCTTTCGAGCTCGGAGACTTGTTCCTTTTTTATTCGGACGGGGTCACAGAAGCGTGGAGCTCCACTGGCGAGATGTTAGGGGCGCAGCGCCTGGAAGAATGTATTGCGAGCAACGGCCAACTGGAGCCTGCGGCGCTGGTGGAAGCCGTTCGCCAAGCCGTCTCTACCTTCACCGGGTCGGGACAGCTCACCGACGACCTAACCATCGTGGCAATCCGCGTGCAAGAAAGCCAGATCCCGCTCGCACGGCAGGAGCTGGAGATCCGCAGCGATCTCAAACAACTCCGGAAGGCGCGCGAATTCGTGCGCGCCTTTTGCCGCAATCTTCCTGGTCCACCGCTGGACGAAGACGGCGTTGCCGCACTCGAGCTAGCGGTCAACGAGGCGGCCGCCAACATCATGAAGCACGCCTATCATGGCCGCGAAGATCGGTCGATTCATCTCGAGGCGGAAGCGTTCCCAGGCCGACTCGCGATCCATTTGCATCACTTCGGAGATGCTTTTGACCCCTCAACAGCGCCACCGCCCTCGGTTGATGGCTCGCGCGACTCCGGATTCGGCGTTTACATCATCGCCAGGAGCGTCGATGAAGTAACGTACTATCACGATGAACGCGGCAGAAACTGCGTTGCGCTGGTAAAAGCCCGCGAAGCGGGAGGAAAGTGAGACTCGATGGAAATAGCAGTCGACAAGATAGGCGGCATCGCCGTCGCGATGGTGCCGGTGGATGAACTGGACGCAAGCAACGCTGGGGAGTTCAAGCGCGATATTGACCCCGTGCTGCAAGCCAATACCAAGCTGGTGCTCGATCTGAGCCGGCTGCGTTTTGTGGATAGCTCCGGACTAGGCGCTATGGTTTCCTGCCTCCGTCAATTGACCGCCAAAAGCGGGGACCTAAAGTTGTGCGGCATGTCGAAACAGGTGCGGGGGCTTTTCGAACTCGTGCGCATGCATCGGATTTTTGATATCTACGGCACCAAAGAAGAGGCGGTACATGCCTTCGAACACTGAGGGTGTCGAGAAGGTTCAGAAACCTGCCACGGCAGAGTTAGTCTCTTCCATTCAGGAATCCATCCGTCGCCACGCCAGATACTCGTTGGGGAAGACCTGGAACGACCTCTCGGGCAGAGAGCTTTTCAACGCTGTCGCTTTGTCGGTCCGGGATCGCTTAGTGGACCGTATGCTCGAAACTGAGGAGCGATATCGGAAGGAAGCCCCCAAACGCATCAACTATCTCTCTATCGAATTTCTCATCGGACAATCACTCGGCAATCATCTCTATAATCTTGGAATTCGTGACTTATACCGCCAGGCGTTGAGCAACCTCGGCGCCGATCTGGAAGCCGTGGAAGAATGTGAAGAAGACGCCGCATTGGGTAATGGCGGACTGGGCCGTCTCGCAGCGTGCTTCCTAGACTCTTTCGCCACGCTCGGAATTCCAGCGTGTGGCTATGGCATCAACTACGAGTACGGTCTTTTCAAGCAGGAAATAGACGACGGATATCAAGTAGAGAAAGCCGATAACTGGCTGGCGCAGAGCACGCCCTGGGAGATCCCGCGCCCCGATGAAGCCTGCCTGGTGCCTGTCTATGGCCGTATCGAGCATGGCGTCGATCGCAAGGGCGGCTACAACCCCATGTGGATGGATTGGCGCGTCCTCATCGGCATTCCTCATGACATGCTGATCTCCGGCTACGGCAGCCAGACCGTGAGTCTCTTGCGCCTCTACGCAGCGCGCTCATCACGCGACTTTGACATGCAGATCTTCAATGACGGCGACTACTTCAAGGCCGTTGAGCAAAAGATCGCTTCCGAGACCATTTCGAAGCTGCTCTATCCTTCGGACGCAATCGTCGTCGGCAAAGAACTGCGCTTGGTGCAGGAATATTTTCTCGTCGCCTGCGCGATGCGGGATATCGTCCGCCGGTTCGAACAGGATCAGGGGAGATTCCAGGACTTCCCCGCAAAGGTTGCGCTTCAACTGAACGATACACACCCGGGCCTAGCAGTCGCAGAGTTGATGCGTATCCTCGTGGACGAAAAAGATTTGGAGTGGGAGGAAGCGTGGACTATCACGCAAGCAACCCTCGGATATACCAATCACACGCTCGCACCGGAAGCACTTGAGAAGTGGCCGGTTCCCCTGTTCGAGTCTGTGCTTCCCCGGCACCTGCAAATTATCTATGAGGTCAACCGCCGACTTCTGGATCGGGTTTCGGTTGCCTATCCAGGGGATGTCGAGCGCATCCAGCGAATGTCGATCATTGAGGAGTCTGCGCCCAAACAGGTGCGCATGGCTAGCCTGGCGATGGTAGGGAGCCACTCGATCAACGGGGTCTCTGAAATTCATACCGAATTGGTCAAAACATCTCTGGCGCCCGACTTTTTTCAGCTCTTTCCGGAAAGGTTTAACAACAAAACCAATGGTATTACGCAAAGGCAGTGGTTGTTAAAGGCAAATCCAGGGTTGGCAAACTTGATCGGCTCGACGATCGGAGAACGCTGGCTCACCGACCTCTATGGGCTGCGGGAACTCGAATCCCATGCCGCGAATGCAGGCTTTCAAGCAGAGTTCCAGAAAGTCAAGCGCTCCAATAAGGAGAGACTTGCGAGAATCATCCATGATACCGCCCGGCTAAAAGTCGACCCCGACTCCCTGTTCGATGTTCAGGTAAAGCGGATCCACGCCTACAAGCGGCAGTTGCTCAACGTCATGCACATCATTGACGAGTACTTGTCCCTGGTCGAGGATGGCCGTCAGCCCACTGTGCCGAGGACCTATATTTTCGCGGGAAAAGCCGCGCCCGGCTATTGGTTCGCGAAGCAAATTATTAAGTTGATCCACGAGGTCGGGCGCGTGATTAACAACGATTCGCGGGCCAGCCAGTGGATCAAGGTGGCATTCGTACCCGACTATCGCGTCTCGCTGGCGGAGAAGATCATTCCCGCCGCCGATCTGAGCGAGCAGATCTCCACCGCCGGAACCGAGGCATCGGGAACCGGCAACATGAAGCTGGCGTTGAATGGAGCCGTCACGATCGGAACTCTTGACGGCGCCAATATCGAGATTCTGAAAGAAGTGGGCGAGGACAATGTGTTCATCTGCGGCCTGAAAGTGGCGGAGATTCGGGCCATGCGTGAACAGAAGTCCTATCGGCCCTCGGAATACTACGCGCGCAATCCGCAGGTGAAGCGAGTCGTCGATAGCATTTCATCCAATCGGTTCTGTCCCCACGAACCGGACCTCTTCGCATGGATCTTTGCCAACGTTCTGGATGCCAACGACGAGCATTTCCACCTGGCAGATTTCACTCCGTACGTCGAAGCGCAGGAAAAGGCAGGTAACACGTTCCGTGATCGGGATCGCTGGGGACGGATGGCGATTTTGAACGTGGCGGGTATGGGGAAGTTTTCGAGCGATCGCACCGTCGCCGAGTACGCTCGCGACATCTGGGGCGTCAAGGGATCAACGCTCCTCGATTAGCGTGCCACCAGAATCACACTGGAACGAGATTGGACAAGGTAGCTCGCGGGCTTCGCGAGCGCGGCTTCTTCTCCCGGTTTGTAGAAACCGTGTGGTGACGATTCAGCGGTGTCGGCGGCGAGACACCAACAACGTGGAGAACGCGCCGGCGGCACGGCGAAGTTGACCGCTTCGCTTGCGGCGTTGAACATCAAGAACAGGTCGGCCACGTCGTGGCTACGAATCAAGCACGCCAGACATTTTTGGCGGGGATCGAGCCAATCTGGGCTCTTCCCGGAAGGATTGAACCAACAGATCTCCTCGTCTGTGTAGAAAGCTTCCCGCCGCAGCACCGGGTGCGCCCGGCGAAACGCAAACGCGCCGCGAGCAAACTGAAAGACTTCGCTGTTCCGCTGCAACAGCGACCAATCGACCCAACTGATCTCGTTGTCCTGGCAGTAGGCGTTATTGTTTCCTCGCTGGCTGCGGCGGAACTCGTCTCCTCCGAGCAGCATTGGCACTCCTCGGGAGACCGCGATTGTCAGCAGGAAGTTCTTGATCTGGCGGGCGCGTACCACTTCGACTGCCGGGTCGTCGAATGCCCCCTCGATGCCATAGTTCGCACTGTAGTTCTCCGATGATCCATCTCGCTCGTTCTCTCCATTAGCATCGTTATGTTTATGCGAGTAGCTAACCAAGTCGTTTAGCGTGAATCCATCGTGACAAGTGACGAAGTTGATGCTGGACTCCGGTCCCTTACCCGATCCGTAGTATAGATCTGCGCTTCCGCAGATTCGGCTGGCCAAGCCGCCCGTCATGCCTTCGTCTCCTCGCCAGAACCGGCGCACGTCGTCGCGAAAACGGCCATTCCATTCTGCCCAGCGGCAGTCGGAGAAACTTCCTACCTGATATGCGCCGGCGGCATCCCAGGCCTCGGCGATCAGCTTTGCGTCGCGCAAAATCGGGTCTTCAGCGATACGCTCCAGCAATGGCGCGTTCGCCAGGACGTGGCCGCTGCGGTCGCGGCCGAGTACAGAGGCGAGATCGAAACGGAAGCCATCGACATGCATTTCCATCACCCAGTAACGCAACGCATCGAGGATGAGATCACGCACCACCGGATGCGCCGCGTTGATCGTTTGTCCGGTACCGGTGAAGTCACGATAAAAGCGCTTGTTGTCGTCGAGCCAGTAGTAAATGGCATTGTCGATTCCCCGAAGAGAGACTGTAGGCCCCAGTTCATTGCCTTCGACCGTGTGGTTAAAGACTACGTCGAGGATTACTTCGAGTCCGGCTTGATGGAATGTCCGGATCATTTCCTTGAACTCGAGCACTTGCGCGCCCGCTTCCTGCACGCTGGCGTAGGATGCTTTAGGAGCGAAGAAGCAGAGTGGATCGTACCCCCAATAGTTCCTAAGCCGCTCGCCTGTGTGTGGATGGCGCCGCGAGAGGTGGTTCTCGTTGAATTCCTGGACCGGCATGAGCTCTACGGCCGTCACCCCGAAGTCTTTCAGATACGGTATCTTCTCGACGAGGCCGCGATACGTCCCTGGGAATGAAACCTCAGCGCTAGGATGAACCGTGTACCCCCGCACATGGAGTTCATAGATGACCGTCGATTCCGAGGAATGGCGGAGCGGTTGGTCACCCTGCCAATCAAAATCCGCATGGGTAACGATGCCCTTCGGGGCGGTGGCCGCATCATCGGTGTCGGAGACAGACAGGTCCTTCTGGGGCGATGAGGAATCATAGCCGAGAGAGGAGAGAAAGTCGCATCCCGGAACTAACGCGATCGCGGTCGCATAAGGATCTACCACGAGCTTGTCCGGATTGAAGCGGTGCCCTTCGTGAGGAGCGTAGGGTCCAGCAAAGCGAAATCCGTAAAGTTGGCCCGGTTGAATCCCCTCCAACCAAAGATGCCAGATGTCACCCGTCTTGTTCCGGGCGGAGTCGAGCAGGATGCTCCGCGCCGGCACGGAATCCTCGGAATGGTCGAAGAAATCGAGGCGAACGCCGGTAGCGTGCCGGCTGAAAATCGCAAAGTTCACTCCATTGCCCCTCGCACGCGCCCCAAGAGGTGAGGGCATACCAGAACGGATGGGTTGGACTTCGCAGAGACTCAGCAACCGCTCCAACTCGTCGAGTTGCTCAGTCCGCGCAGCACTTGACCTTGAAACTTGGATCTCGTGCGCGTCTTGCCCGACAGTTCGGGAGACCGCTTCAGATGAGCGCGGTTCTGTCGGCATTGTCAGCGGACCGCTACAAGCTTACCAATTCCGAGACCAGCCGTGTTAGTAGGGTTTTTACCTGGGTTTGCTGTGTGCCGCTGTAATCCATCGAGTTGGCATCGCCCAGCATGGCAGGCCGGTCATCGAGATACGGGGAATCCGTATTTTCCTTATTAAACTCGATCGTTGCTTCCGACCGGAATTTGGGTGTCAGGATCAGAGTATCGGCGAGTGCAAGCGCAAAGATGCTGCAGATAAGGGCAGCTTGGCCCTGGTGGATGGCAGGCCCCTGGTGGATCCCGCGTTTGAGCCTCTTCCCACGCCAACGGCGCTGCAGGCAGGGTTGGTGACTACGTAGTGCTCGCAGCTTCAAAAAAGCTCCCCAGTTTCGCCGTCGCCCGGAATTGCGGGATCGGATCTAGTTCCTTGAACGCCGAGGTGAAGGCGTTTGACAGGCTCCACATGGTTCGAGGTCGGAACTCGTCGTGCTGCGGATTGAAGTACAGCTCGTGCACTCTCCGAGCCAGGTGTTTAGGGACCTCCAGATCGCCCTCGATGAACGCCCGGTAGATCGTCAACTTTGCCGCCTCTGCTGACAGTTGTTGGGACCGCCGGCTTTCGACCTGCCGCCTCAATGGCTCAAAGTTGCGTTGCATTCGATCCACGCCGATCGACAACGCGTCTTCAAGCGAGAAACGCTTCGAGTGTTTCGCGAGGACGGGGCTGTAATCTCCCCGAAACGCGAGGTTGTAACACACGAACACTCGCAAACCGACCGTACACGCCAGCCGGAATCGCTTGTTGTTCGCGTTCCTGATTCCGATCGCGAAGCGGCATCCTTCGAAGCTTGTCTCCAAGTCGAGAACACCAAACATCTCCATATCGTTCTTTCACACGGCGAACTCCTCACCGACGACGGAAATCTGACGGTGACTCAAAGTCTCGACCAAGGTTTCCACGACCGCAGCGTGAGGAATCGGAATATGTGTTTCCGTTGCCGGCGGCGTTGGCAGCTTCGCCAGTTCCGCCCGCGTGATTCTTCCAGTGCCTGAAATAAGCGTGCTTGTTTCTGACATCGTGATCTCCTTCCAGGGCTAATTCAGTTCCAACAACACTCCTGCTTGCTTACGACCAGCCGACCTCCCAGCCTCCCCTCGGAGGCTTTTTATGACAACAGTTCGAGCTGCGTTCTACGCGCGCGTCTCCAGCGAACAGCAGGCGGCCGCGCACACCATTGAAAGTCAGACAGCAGCGCTCAGGGAGCGCGCCCAAAGAGACGGCACACCCGTGCCTCCCGAACGACAGTTTGTCGATGATGGATACAGTGGCGCCACCCTCATTCGCCCAGCCCTGGATCGGCTGCGCGACTTGGCTACTGTCGGCGCCATCGACCGTATCTACGTTCACTCGCCCGACCGACTGGCCCGCAATTATGCCTACCAAGTCCTTCTCCTCGACGAGTGGCGGCGACGTGGGGTTGAACTGGTGTTCTTGAACCGGCCCCTCGGCCAAAGCCCCGAAGATGACCTGTTGCTGCAGGTGCAAGGCATCGTCGCTGAATATGAGCGAGCCAAGATCATGGAGCGGAGCCGACGCGGCAAGAAACATGCCGCACAGAGCGGATCGCTCAACGTCATGTCAAACGCCCCATTCGGATACCGCTACGTCTCCGTTCGCGAAGGCGGAGGTCAGGCCCGATTTGAACCGGTGGCTGAACATGCACGAGTTGTTCAACAGGTCTTTTCCTGGATCGGACGCGACCGCTGCAGCCTGGCCGAAGTGTGTCGTCGGCTGCAGAAAGCGGGCGAAATGACCGCGACTGGAAAACGTATCTGGTCTCGCCAAACCGTGTGGCACATTCTCCAAAACCCGGCGTATCAGGACCGAGCGGCTTATGGAAAGACACACATGATGCCACGAGGGAAGAAGATCCGACCTCGCGCAGCGCGCGGTCGGCCGGCGCAACCGCGGCGCAGCAATGCACCAATTGCAGCTGATCCAAAGGAATGGGTGTTCGTAACGGTTCCAGCTATTGTTGATGCCGCACTGTTTCGGGCGGCACAGCAGCAACTAGAAGAGAACCGGAGCCGGGCCCGCCTAGGACGACGCAGACCTGGATACCTGCTACAGGGACTCACTTGCTGCGCAAGATGTGGCTATGCCTATTACGGCAAAACTACCCATCAAATGGGTGCTGGACATCAGATGAGGGACTTCTGTTACTACCGATGCAGTGGATCGGACGGTTATCGGTTTGGCGGCGAGAGAATCTGCAGCAATGCGCAGATTCAGGGTGAGTTTCTGGAATCGGCCGTCTGGCGCGAAGTGTGTGTTCTACTAACGCACCCCGAGAGGTTAGAGCATGAATATCATGGTGGCGGCAGAGTTGGCGCTTCGCTGGAAAGTGTCGAGACCCTGAAGGCCCAGCGCCTGAAGCTCCAACACGCGCTGGAGCGACTGATCGACAGTTTCACGGAAGGTCTGATTGAAAGAGATCAGTTCACATCGCGGATGGCTCGCACCAAGAGCCGCATTACCGAGTTAGACGCAAAGATCAAGGCTGACGCAGGCGATGCTGATCGACTGGAACACTTGCGACTTGCGGCACGCCGTCTTCGCGAGCTCGCGGCAGCCGTCGGGCCACATCTGGCGACCGCTGACTGGCATCGCCGTCGAGACATAATCCGCACGCTCGTCCAACGTATCGAGATCGGATTGGAAGTCATCAAGATCGTTTTCCGCGTGATGCAGGATGCACGCGGCTCGGGACCGGAGTCCATTGTTGTCACATTATCGCGAGTGTAAAGGAGCAAGACTGCGCGCCTACGCGGGAACGCCTACCTCGGAGTTGTCAGAGGATTGGGCACGGAGCAGTCAGCCAACAATTCCTAACGCCTGACATCTGTTAAAGCGCGGCCACTTGCCACTGGAAGGTGCGAAACTCGGCGAGCCTGCTGAAGTCTCGTTCGTTCGCCGTAATCACTCGGATGCCCAGTCGCCCCGCGCTCATCGCGATCAGTGCGTCATTGGTCAGCCGTCCCTGTCCGATCTTTTCGTAATGATACTTGGCCGCCAAGCGAGCAAGTACTCTGCCGGCTTGGGTCCAGTCGTTCAGATTCGGAACCAGGATTCGCTTCGCCCTGTCAAAATCTCGCTCTAGGCGTTCAACAACCTGACGATCACGATCGGCTGCGCCAGCGTAGAGTTCCTCGAGCACCACGGCACTGAGCCAAAGGGGTGCATCGGCAGTGAACCGGCGGAGCGCCAGGGCCGCATCGTCTCCCCGCCGCAATGCGGTAATGTAAATAGAAGAGTCGAACACGGCGGGCTGCATCTAACCACCCAGCGTGCCGTATACGTCCTTGATATCAATGCCACTCTTGACGAAACGTTCAGTGGCTTCGAGAACCAGTCGGTTGCTCTCGTGTTCGGCAATCGCCAAATCCAACGCACGTTCGATGGCCTCAGTCTCAGTTTTCGCTCGCAAAGCTTTTTGGGCGCGCTTGATTTTCACGGAATCCAACTGAAAGTGCTTGTGTGATCGACTCCTTGCGGTAGCCATGAAGGTACCCCTTCCTCTATTAAATTGAGGATACCACTTAATGTACAACTATGCCACATTTATGTACATGCTTGGGCATACAAGGCAGACCACTGGCACCTCGGGACTGGCCCCCCAATTGTCACATTGTCCCAGGTGTGAATACACCGGGGATAGCCATGGAGGCGCGCACGGCCTGGGCCAACGGGCCGTCTCGCAGCACGACGCCTTCCCCGCTGAGCATGTCGGTGGCTACGCAACGAAAGGGAATGGGCAAATCGTCAAAGCTGGCGGCGCCAGATTCGGGGAAAGCGATGCGATCCAACAGCAGTCCCACGCCCTGGCCTGAGTTGAAACCGTTCGGCCCTCTCAGCCCATGCTTCAGGCCGAGGGGAGCCTTGATCTGAAAATCGCGCCGATCCTGCTTCCGGCGGTAGGAGATCTGCGTATAGACCGGCTCCGGAAGGAAGGCTTCGTCCCAATCGATTCTTTCGGCAAACGTCTGGATCTCGGCAGGGGACATGCCCGTGGCATACATCGCTCCGATAATGCTGCCCATGCTGGTCCCAGCGATGCGGTCCACCGGGATGTGGTTCTCTTCCATCCACCGGAGCACGCCGATTTCGGCCAAGCCCAGCGCACCACCACCGCTGAGAGCCAGACCAATTCGCGGGCGATGAGCGGGAGTCGGGGGTTGCGCGATAGGGGAGGTGTCCTGCGCGCTCAAGGAAAGCGGCAGAACAGTGGCCAACAAAAAGATAAGGGCAATCAGAATACTTGCCGGCCGATCCGTTGATTTCATCATGTGCTCCTGAAGTGCGGAAGCAGACCATCGTCTAAGCGCGGATTTCAAGGTGAGGGAAAAAGGTTAGCAGGTTTGAGCGAGGGCAGTCAGCAATAGAACATAGAGAGGCAAAAGATCAGTTCGGTTTGGATGGCGAGCCAGACTGCACCGCACGTGCCTGATCCACGACGTTGCGTACAGCATCGATGACGATGTCCGGCCGATCCATCTGAATATAATGCGAGCTGTTTTTTGCAATCACCTGCGTACCTCGCGTGGAGAGATGCGCTAACTCCTCCTGCATTTTCTCCCAGGCATCGTTGGTGGACTTGGCGAGGTCCGCCGGAAGATCGGCGGATGGCTTATCGGGATCGTGTGACAGCACAGCCAGAGGCATGTCACCGAGCGAACCAGTGGCCGCGGTCTGAGCGGCGCTTTCAGGAAAGGCTTTCAGTTCGGCAACGCCTTCGCGTGCCGTGTGCCAGTTACACTCGGCGGCGCGCTGTTCTGGTTCCTCGTCGCACAAACCCATCAGCCGGGGAATGCCGAAGGGCATGGTGTATTCCAGAAACTCGGCCTCGCGCTGCCAGGTTGCTTCCATATTCTTGAGTTCTGGAGGGAACCGATTCTCCTGATCGGGATGGGAGGCATCTACCAGCACCATTCCCGCGATCTCGCTGCGATACAGGCTGGCGTAGAGTCGTACGTTGTATCCACCCAGCGAATGTCCGACGAGGACATAAGGCGGAGCAATGCCCGCGGCCTGCAGCAACGCATGCAACTCGCCGGCGATCACTTTGCTGGTGCGAGGCTGGGAACCGGAGTCGCTGTAGCCGATTCCAGCGCGGTCGTACGAGCACACGCGGGTGAATTTCGCGATCTGCGGCTGCACCTTGCGCCAGGAAACGTACGTATCGCCCAGGCCGGACTCGAGGATGACCGCGGGACTTCCCTCCCCCATGCAGTCGATGTGCATCTTGTGCCCTCCGACGTCGAAGAGTTTTCCGCGCATGGGATTCAAGCGGCGGTCGCGGGCCTCAGAGATATTCTCGAAGATCGCTCCGGCAATGGCGAGGATCAGCCCGAACGCGAGCAGGCCGAGGATGATGCGGCGGGGCCAGTGATGAGCCGGAGCGGATGGAGGCGCTGCATTGTGCATGAAGGAACGGTGTTGCGCGGCGCGAGCGCCGCGTAATACTGGCAGGCATTCTACATGACCGGCGGCACCGTGATACCCATGACCGCGAGGCAGCGAATCAGTTCGCGGCGCACCACGGCGACAGTGGCCAGCAGAAACTGCTTCCGCTTCTCCTCCGGTTCGCCAAGGATGGGATGGCGGTGGTAGAAAGTGTTGAAAAGTTGCCCAAGCTGGAAGACATGTTTGGCCAGGTACGCCGGCTCCGTGGTGGCAATGCACTTGTCGATCACGTAAGAGGTTTTCGAAGAGGCGAGCCACAGTTCCCAAAATTCATTGCCGGCCTCGCCGCCGAGATATTTCGCTAGATCCACGGCCGAGATGTTGGCTGCAGCGTCTGCGCAGAAAGTGTCGGGATCGATTTCAGCTTTGCGGAAGATGCTGGTGGCGCGCACAACCGCATATTGCGCGTAAGGTCCGGTCTCGCCTTCGAAGCTGAGCGCTTCTTTGAAATCGAAGGCGATTACTGACTGCTTGGTGAATTTCAGCATGAAGTAGCGCAGGGCTCCGATGGCAATCTGCGTGGCGATATCCTGACGCTCTGGATCGGAAAGCTGCGGATGACGTGAGTCGACTTCCTTCTTCGCCGAGGCGATGAGCGTGTCGAGCAGATCGTCAGCTTTCACACCGAAACCTTTGCGCCCGCTCACCTCGATGTAGGAGCGCGACTTGTCTTCGTCGCTCAGGTTGTAACCGAGTTCCGCAGCGCAGCGTGGGGTCAGCGCGACCATCTCGTAGGAGAAGTGCGTGTAGTGACCGGCGGCCTCACCGTGGCCCAGTCCGCGCAGCGCTTCAATCACCGTGTTCTGCGCCTCGGACTGCCGGGCATCGATGACGTTGTAAATCTCCGTCACGTCGCCGAAGTGAGGATGCTCCTTCTCTCCATTCGCCGTGGAGATCCAGCAGTCGTGGCCGTTCGGGTAGCGGTAGAACTTGCGATAGCCGAAGTCGCGGCCCAGCAGGCCGAACTTCCACATGTGATAAGCGATGTCCTTACCGACATAGCCAACCGTCCCGTTAGAGCGAACAATAACCTTCTGATCTTCCTCCGTGATTTTGTCTTCCTCTGTGTCCCCAGTGGCCTTTGTGGTTGAACTTGCCTTTCCGGTCCCAGCTCGCCGCATCACCCAGCAACCCTTGTTCTTGCCCTCGCTCTCGAAGGTAAGCACTCCGCTTTCTTGCAGCTTGATGAAAGCCGCATCCCAAAAGTGCAGGTGGAGAATTTCGCTCTCGCGCGGAAGGAAATCGTATTCGATGTCGAGCCGGTCCATGGTCTCAAGATGGCGGCGCAGCACTGCCACCGAGATCAGGTCGGCGATGGCGGCGGTTTCCGTCGTGGCGTCTTCGATGGCGTGCAGCGTTTGAAGGCGCACTTGCACGTTCTGCTTGTCCGCTTCATACCACTGCGAGACCCGCGCATACAGATCCCAGCAGTAATAGTCGAAGCGCGGCTGCCGGGTCAGGGCCTCGATCTCCGCGTGAGATTTCTTCTCGATGTGGGTGAAGCCGACGACTACATCGGCCACCTGCACGCCGGTATTATCGATGTAGTTCTGGATATCCACTTCCCTGCCCGCATAGCGCAGAAGCCGGACGAACGTGTCGCCGAGAATGGCGTTGCGTAGATGTCCAATGTGCGCGGCCTTATTGGGATTAATGCTCGAGTGCTCGACCAGAATCTTGCCCTGAGGAATTTCGGCTGGCGGCTTAGAGTCGGCGGCAAGGGCGGCAGCCATCCATGCCCGGTCGATCCTCACGTTGAGATAGCCGGGAGGAGCAGCCTGCAGTTCGGCGATACCTTCGATGGTGCCGATCTCAGCGCGAATTGCCTCTGCAATCTTCAGCGGCGCCGAGCGCAGCGGCTTGGCAAACGGAAAAATCGGAATCGCGAAGTCCCCGAGCTCAACCTTTGGAGGCTGTTCGATGACCACGCCGGGCAGAACGGCGCCGGGATGGCGGCGCTGCAGACACTCCAGCACGCGCTGGGCAAGACGATATTCCAGATGACGATACAAGAAGTCCCTCTAAGCTGTTGAAGAATAGTGATTTTACCAGAGCGGGCGATGGGCGCGCGTTTGACGGAGATTGATTGCTTCCCTATGATGAAAAATCAGCGAAATCGGATCGCCACGGAGACACTGAGGCACGGAGAAACACAACTTCAAGAAATGCTTTCATATTTCCCTCCGTGTCTCTGTGCCTCCGTGGTGAATGAGTTTTCCTATGCGCATTGCCTACTTAGAATGTTTTTCTGGCATGAGCGGCGACATGTTCCTGGGCGCGCTCATCGATGCCGGAGTTCCGCCGCGATTGCTGGAAGAAAGCGCGGCGGCTCTTGGCGTAGGCGCGCGGCTGGAGATTTCACGGGTCGTTCGCAGCGGAATCTCGGCGGCCAAAGTAGACGTTTGGGTGGATGGCGAGAAGGATTTGCCACGGGAAGAGTACTGGGCAAAGCAAAATGCGGTGCCGACTAAAGATCATCACGAGCAGCATCATCACGACCACGAACATGCCTCCGGGGTTGACGCATCGCGGGCGGGGGCGTCCGCGCCCCACAAGCACTCCCACGGCCGCGGGTTGACTGAGATTCGCAAGATCATCGGCAAGGCGGCAATCAGCGACACCGCCAAGAAGACCGCCATCGCAATTTTTGAGGCTCTGGGTACAGCCGAGGCGAAGATTCATGCCACGTCCGTCGAGAAGGTGCACTTCCACGAAGTCGGTGCGGTGGATGCGATGGTCGACATCGTTTGTGCGTCGGTGGGCGCGGAAGCGCTTGGAGTGGATGAGATCGTGTGCTCTCCGTTGAACGTTGGTGGCGGATCGGTGAAGTGCGCCCACGGCACGTTTCCGGTACCCGCTCCGGCGACGGTCGAGTTGTTGAAAGACGCGCCGGTCTATTCCTCGGGCGTACAAGCGGAGTTGGTCACTCCCACCGGAGCCGCAATCGTGAAGACGCTGGCCAGGCGCTTCGCCGCGTTCCCCGAGATGAAAATTGAACGGTCGGGATACGGGGCTGGATCGCGCGAGTTCCCCGGGCATCCGAACGTCGTGCGATTGACGCTGGGTGAGGCTCCGTCAACGCTCGCCGCAAAAACCGCCTCCGAAACCGTGACCGTTCTCGAAGCCAATCTCGATGATCTGAATCCGCAGGTGTTCGGATACGTGATGGATCGTCTGTTAGCAGAGGGAGCGTTAGACGCGTTCGGCATGCCAGTGCAGATGAAGAAGAATCGTCCGGGAATGCTGCTCACCGTGCTTTGCAAGCCTGAAGATGCGAGCAAGCTGACGCAGTTGATCTTCACCGAGACCACGACATTAGGCGTGCGGCGGCGAGATGAGATGCGCCAGACTCTGGCGCGTCGCTGGGAAAACGTGCGCACCCAATGGGGTGAGGTCCGCATCAAGATTGCCAGCATGAACGGAACTGTCACCAACTATGCGCCGGAGTATGAAGACTGCCGGCGCATCGCCACCGAGCATCACGTGCCGCTGAAGACGGTGATCCAGGAAGCAACGCGAGCATACACCAGCGGCGGTCAAGAATAGTATCCGAAGTACACGACCAGATGATCCACGAGAAGATCAGCGATGTTCAGTCCGGCTACGACTTGGTAGCGGACGAGTATGCCCGGCGCATCTACGACGAGTTGCAGCACAAGCCGCTGGATTGTCGACTGCTCGACCGGTTTGCCGACAGTGTGCGCAACGCGGGCCTTGCCTGCGACCTCGGTTGTGGGCCCGGACACATCGCCCGCTATCTTGAGGGACGCGGAATCCAGGTCTGCGGCATGGATTTGTCAGCGGGAATGATTGAGCGGGCCCGGCAATTGAATCCGGGCATCGAATTCAATCAGGGAGACATGCGAGCCCTGCCTGTTAAAGATAATAGCTGGGCTGGTATCGCGGCATTTTACGCGATCGTACACCTGCCGCCCGGCGATCTTGTTCAGGCGCTGCGGGAGATCAGGCGAGTCCTCGTGCCCGGCGGGCGGCTCTTGCTCAGCTTCCATATGGGCGAAGACACGTCGCAGGTCGAAGACCTTTGGGATTCTGGGGCCGCGCTCGAATTCCACTTCTTCCGCGTGGGCACCGTGGCGGGTTACATGCGCAGCGTGGGATTCGAGATTGAGGAAGTTGTCGAGCGCGAACCCTACGCACCCGAAGTTGAGTACCAGAGCCGGCGAGCTTACATTTTCGCGCAGAAACCAAGTACGAAGAACACATCCGCATGACCAGAAAGTTCTACATTACGACCCCGATTTACTACGTGAATGCGCGGCCGCACATTGGCCATGCCTACACCACGATCGCCTGCGACACGATTGCGCGGCGGCAACGACTGCTGGGCGCTGACACGTTTTTCCTCACTGGCACTGACGAGCACGGCCAGAAGATTGAGCGCGCTGCACAGGCTGCCGGCAAGACACCGCAGCAGTACGCGGATGATATCTCATCGGAATTCCGCAAGCTCTGGCAGCGGATGGGCATCTCGAACGACGACTTCATCCGCACCACGGAAGAGCGCCACAAGAAGCGGGTGCAGGAACTGTTCCGCCGCATTCGCGACAACGGCTACATCTACAAGGGCACGTACACGGGACAGTACTGCGTCTCCGACGAACTCTACGTGGATGGGGCGCAGCCCGGCGGTCCCTGCCCCACCTGCGGGCGCATCACCGAGACCGTGCACGAAGAGAATTACTTCTTCAAGCTCTCGGCTTTTCAGGACAAACTGCTGGAACTTTATGCGAATCCGGAATTCATTCGGCCCGAGACGCGACGCAACGAGGTGACTTCGTTTGTGCGTTCGGGACTGCGCGACCTGTCAATCAGCCGGTCGACATTTTCGTGGGGCATTCCCGTGCCGGACGACCCCAAGCACGTGATTTATGTCTGGCTGGATGCGTTGGCCAACTACATCACCGCCATCGGCTACGGCTCGGCCCACGCCGGCGCGCAAGAAGCGTTCAAGAAGTACTGGCCAGCCGACGTGCACATGATCGGCAAGGAAATTGTTCGATTCCATTGCGTCTACTGGCCCGCATTTCTGCTGGCGGCGGGTTTGCAGTTGCCCAAAGCGATCGTGGCGCACGGCTGGCTGCTGTTTGAAGAGAGCAAGATGTCGAAGTCGCGCGGCAATATCGTGCGCACGGAGACGATTCTCGACGTGCTGGGCGCCGATGCGCTGCGGTACTTCCTGCTACGGGAGGTCGTATTCGGGCAGGATGGCTCGTTCTCGTTCGACGCCCTCGTGCAGCGCTACAACTCCGACCTCGCCAACGGATTGGGAAATCTGGCCAGCCGCACGTTGACGATGATTAACAGGTACTTCAAGGGCGAGGTGCCGTATCCTTCGCACGCGGCGTCGAAGGTCCCAGCCGATGATGCAATCGCCGAGATTGCGCGCAAGACAATTCGCGAATTTGGCATCCTGTTCGATCAGTTCCAGTTTTCGCGCGCACTGGAAAGCGCGTGGGGACTGGTCGCGGCGGTCGACAAATACATCGTGGAGAACGAGCCCTGGTCGCTGGGCGAAAAGCAGGACGACGAAAGCCGGGCGCGCCTGGCCACGGTGCTCTACACCTCAGCGGAGGCGCTGCGGATTGCGACCGCACTCGCGCATCCGGTTATGCCCGATGCGACCGCCAAAATCTGGGAGCAGATGGGACTCGTCGACATCAAGAAACTTGCTCTGGCCGATCTGGCTTGGGGACAGCTGCGGCTGGGAACAAAACTCGGGGACGTGCGGCCAGTATTTCCCCGCAAGGACAAGAGCGCAATCGAAAGGATGCAGCAGATGGAAGATCAGCAGCGAGGCCCGGCAGTCGAGGAATCGAAGGAACCGACTGTGCAGGCGTCTGCGGCACAGGCGCCGGTGACGGCTCAGCCAGCGGCGACGACACCTGCGGTTGCTCCGGCGGCGGATGGCAGGAAGATTACGATCGATGACTTCGCCAAGATCGAGTTGCGCGTCGGCGTGGTGAAGGTCGCCGAGCGAGTGCCCAAAGCGGACAAACTGTTACGTCTCGAAATCGATATTGGCACGGAGGTTCGTCAAGTGGTGGCCGGGATCGCGGAGGCCTATGCACCCGAGACCCTAGTTGGCCGGAAGGTGGTGATCGTGGCCAACCTCGCACCACGAAAACTGCGCGGCCTGGAATCGAATGGGATGATCGTGGCAGCGTCACTGGAAGGTGGAAGGCCAGTACTGGCGAGCTTTCTGGAGGATGTGCCGGTAGGAGCGCGGCTGAAATAAGCCGGAGTTAGATGGCAGTGGGCCGAGCCAAACCCAGCCGAGCTTTGCTCGGCCGGATAGCCGGGGGCGGCTGTCCCCACATAAGCTGCGCCGCTTTGCCACCTTTCAAACGACCTACGACTAGCGACTAACGACCATGTTTGTAGATTCTCACGCACATCTCGATGGCAAGCAGTTCGACTCGGATCGCGCGCAGGTCATCGCTCGCGCCCGCGAGGCCGGCGTGCAAACCATGGTCGCCATTGGCAACGGCGATGGCCCTCCCACGCTCGATGCCGGGATTCAGCTCGCAGACCAGCACTCGTTCATGTACGCAACGATCGGGATCCATCCGCACGAAGCGAGATTGGCCTCCGACCATTCATATTCTGAGATGGAGCGACTGGCGAGGCATCCCAAGGTAATCGCGTGGGGAGAGATCGGCCTGGATTACTACTACGATCATTCTCCGCGGGAAACGCAAAAGCAGGTATTTGCCCGGCAGATGGAACTGGCGGCAGCGGCGAAGATTCCCATCGTGATTCACTGCCGCCCGTCGGACCGCAGCGACAATGCCTGGGAGGACTGCCTGGGGCCGATCAAGGATCAGTGGGCTCCGCGCGGACTGGGCGGCATTCTGCACTGCTTCACCGGGAATTGGGCCCAGGCGAAGCGCGCGCTCGACATGGGCTTCATGATCTCCTTCGCCGGCAACTTAACCTTCCCGAAGGCACAACAGATTCGCGACGCAGCGCTGGAAGTTCCGCTCGACCGCATGCTGATCGAGACTGACTCTCCTTATCTGGCGCCGGTCCCGCACCGCGGCAAGCGGAATGAGCCGGCTTTCGTCAAAGAGACCGCGCGGAAACTGGGTGAATTGCGTGGGCTCTCGATGGACGAAGTGGGCGAACAGACTTCCCGCAACTTCTACAATTTTTTCAAATTGACTGAAATGATTGAAAGCAAAGTTCCGGCTCGCTAAGACCCGCACTTCTGGTACCCTCAAGAGTCAGATTCCTTTCTTTCAGAAAGATTAGAAATGTATGCCCGATAACAGCTTCGACGTCGTCAGCAAAATCGATCTGAACGAGGTCTCGAACGCCATTCAGCAGGCGCTCAAGGAGATTCATACGCGCTTCGATCTGAAGGATTCGAAGTCAAATATCGAACTGGAAAAGGACGCGATCGTGCTGCACTCCGCCGACGAATACAAGCTGAAGGCCGTCAATGACATCCTGCAACAGAAGCTAGTGAAGCGCGGGGTTTCGCTCAAAGGACTGACCTACGGCGCGGTTGAACCGGCAGCGGGCGGGACGGCCAAGCGCCGCGTCACCATGCAGCAAGGCATTGCCATCGAGAAGGCTCGCGAAATTGTGGAGCTGGTAAAAGATTCGAAGAAGAAGGCGCAGGCCTCAATTCAGGGCGACTTGGTGCGGATCAGCAGCAAAGACCGCGACACGCTGCAGGAAACGATTGCTCTGCTCAAGCAGCATGATTTCGGAATTGACTTGCAATTTACGAACTATAGAACGAACTAGAGAATTTCACCACGGAGACACGGAGTCACGGAGAAACTAACACATCAGGCAAAAAGTATTGGACTTCGTATTCTCCGTGACTCCGTGTCTCTGTGGTGAAAAGTAATTGGAACTCAAATTGAGCGCGCCAGCCACCATTAACGGGAAAGAAGTATTCGATCTGCTGCGGGACGACCTCGTCGCGCTGGAGGGCGAGTTCGGCCGTGACACGGTCTCGGGCGTTCAGGCCATCACCGAAATTGGCGAATATTTGCGCGCCGGCGGAGGCAAGAGAATCCGGCCAGCGTTGTTGTTGCTTTCCGCGAAACTGCTCGACTATCAAGGGCAAGGCGCAGTCCGGTTGGGGGCCGTCGTCGAAATCATCCATACCGCTACCCTGGTGCACGACGACATTATCGATGAAGCCAAAACGCGGCGTGGCCGACCCGCAGCCAATACCCAGTGGGGAAATCCGAAATGCGTGCTCGCTGGCGACTGGCTCTACATGCAGGCTTTCAGGATCGCGGTGCAGGAGCGCAACTTCCGCATTCTCGACACCCTGATCGAACTCACGCAGCAGATGGTCGAAGGCGAACTGCTGCAAATGGAAAAGCTGGGCAAGCTGATCACGCTGGACGAGCACTTCGATCTCATCCTCCGCAAGACCGCGTGCCTGTTCTCGGTTTGCATGCGGCTGGGAGCAATTCTCGGCGGCGCGACCGCCGAGCAGGAAGCGGCTCTGGGCCAGTACGGACACGACCTCGGCATGGCATTTCAGATTGTCGACGATGTCCTCGACCTGACCGCGTCGGAAGACGTGCTGGGCAAGCCCGTCGCCAGTGATTTGCGCGAAGGCAAGGCGACGATGGCGGTGATCCATGCGGTTGAGCGCTGCACGCCGGAAGAGCGGTCCAAAATCGAAACGGTACTGCGCCATGGAGCCTTCAACGGCGTAACTCATGCGGAGATTCTGGAAATCCTGCAGCGCTACGGATCGCTGGAGGCCGCAACGGCTCGGGCCGCGCGCTATGCGGAATCGGCGCAGAAGTCGATTTGCACCTTTCCTGATTCGGAGATCAAACGCGCCTTGCTCTGGGCGCCTGAGTTCGTGGTCGCAAGAGAGAAATAAGCCTCGATCGCCCCTCTGCCCCCTGCGCGAGATCCTTCCCTTCGCCTGAAGAACGGCTCCGGTCAGGATAACTCCCACGGAAACGGAGCCTGTCAAAAACTCCTTGAATCCTCTATGACCCAAAACCGAGTAAGCAGACCTGTGCGCGGGAGCACAGGAACGCACCCCAGACCTGATTGATCGCGGTCACCAACATCAGTGACCGGTGTTACAGATTTTTTCCATAGGCGATTTCAAAATATCGGTAGTTGTTGGGACTGTCCGCCAGAGCGGAAGGCTAACGAGACGCACTGGCATGCGATGGGGCGCGGGTATCGCGACCTCACTCCTCTCCCCGCAGCACCTGAGAAAGGCAGGTCGCTGAGGGTCCTGTCCGCTGCGGACGAACCATCAACGAGAGACGGCGGCTTCAGTCGAAGCTTTAGACGAAAGGCGCCTTGGTTTTTCGACGCGCCGGCCCGGACAGGGCCGGAGAGACTTCGAGTGTAAGCCGCTGTCTCGCTCACCTTGAACGAGGAATGTCCTCCTGAGAGACTCGCTCCTCGTGCAACAAAGCCGGGCGCAGGTCCATCGGACCCCGCCCGGCTTTGTTTATACTGAACCCTTTCCTGCCTCTGACGAATCAAAGTTTGGCCGAACCAATTCTGCGAAGCAAAGGCGCGTTGATCACTGATTATGAACGACCTGCTCTCCATCATGGCGCGCCATGGCTACGCCCTGACGTTCGCCTTGCTATTTGCCGAAGCACTTGGCCTGCCCTTCCCGGCAGCGATCGCATTGGTGGCGGGGGGCGCTGCCGTCGCATCCCACACCTTGTCGGGGCCGGCGGTTCTTCTCGCTTCAATGATTGCCCTCATGATCGGCGACACGGCGCAATTCTGGTTGGGACGTTATACCGGCTGGGCGCTGCTTGGGTTCCTCTGCCGCCTCTCGATGAACCCCGAGACTTGCATTCTTCGTTCGGCCGAATCGTTTTACAAGCGCGGCAAAGCTACCCTGGTGATCGCCAAGTTCATCCCTGGGATCAACACCATGGCGGCGCCGCTGGCCGGCAGCATGAAGATGCGGTTTGGGCAGTTCTTGCGTCTGGACTTCGCCGGAGCGCTGCTCTACACGCTGACCTATTTAGCGGTGGGCTATGTTTCGCGCGACTTCCTGGCGGCTATTTTGAGGGGGTTCCACGCGGCGGGACGGGTCATGGAAGTCATTCTCATCGCCGCACTCGTGATCTATGCAATCTACCGCACTGCCCAATTCCGCAAGTATAAGAAGTACCGCATCATGCCGCGGGTGCAAGTCCAGGAGCTGGCCGCGCGTCTGGCATCGGATGAAGCGAGCCGGGTGCAGGTCGTTGACGTGCGCAGCCACGGCTATTATGACGTCGGAGCCGAGCGCATCGCAGGCTCGATCCGCATCGAGCCCAACAACCTTGAGGAGGAGATCAAGAATCTTCCCAAAGACAAAGACATTTACCTCTACTGTACTTGAGCGCGCGAAGCGACCAGCGCCCGGGTGGCGCATCTACTGCAAGAAAAAGGCTTCAATACGTTCGTGATTGTCGGCGGATTGACCGCCTGGCGCAAGGCGGGGGGACACTTGGAGTCTGTACCAAAGGACGATCTGGTCAAGCTGCCGACCTTTTCGTAGAGAAGCGTAGGCCGCGCCTCACGCGCCGAATTGCCGCAAGTGATGATCCAAATGCTTGTACATTCCGCGGCTCCAGTCTTGCGGGCTGAGCGCGCCAAAGAACGGATGCGGATGCCGGGTGCACTGCGCTTCTCCACCTTCATGAAATTGCCGAAGCTTTAGTTTGAGTTGTTCCTGCTCGCGGAGAAAATCCCTTTGATCCGACACCACGAGTTTCGGGTCGGTGGGACTGTTCCGCGAAAATGGCTTCTCGTTCGTGTAGATCGGCTTGACGAACGGCCCGAGCAGCCTTCCGATGAAAAGGCGCGGCGGATTGATTCGGCCCGCGGCCATATCGAGGGTCGCGGAGCAATGCGCCATCATCTGCGCTACGTCCATCTTTCCCCACTGTCGTTGCGTCTCTGGCTACAGCTTGTCGATGCGCGCGATCACTTCATCAACCGCCTCTTGCTGGAATAGATTCTTCATACTTCCTCGACGCTTGAGCTTTTGATCGTCGAAAATAATAGCACTACAAAGGCAGGAACTCGTTCAAGAACCTTTGCGGCGAGAGAGTACAATTGGGGCGCTTTGCCCCAATGAATATCTCCGCCAGTCGCGAGGAAGGCGCGTTGCCGACGGCGGGACAGCCACAGCAATCGGCTGCACACCAAACCGATCCAAGGATGAACCGAGTACTTTTCCTTCTGGGCCTTTCCGTTCTCATCAACTATATTGACCGCAGCAATCTATCGATCGCGGCACCGCTGATTAAAGACGAGCTGCGGATTTCTGCGTCGCAGTTGGGCACTCTGCTCTCCGCTTTTTTCTACACTTACGCAATACTGCAGATTCCCGCCGGCTGGCTGGTGGACCGCTTCGACGTGAAGTGGGTCTTCGCCCTGGGACTGTTTATATGGTCCGCGGCCACGGCAGTCACTGGAGTTCTGCACGGATTTGTCGCATTACTGGCCATCCGCGTGATTCTCGGCGTGGGCGAATCTGTGGCCTTTCCCGCCTATGGCAAGGTTCTTGGCGGCCACTTCGCAGAGAGTCACCGCGGCTTTGCCAACTCGGTGATCATCACCGGTCTGGCCTTAGGACCCGCTGTCGGCATGTTGCTGGGCGGAAACTTCGTTGGCCGTTTCGGATGGCGTCCGTTCTTCGTCACCTTGGGCCTGGCAGGTTTGCTGTGGCTCGTGCCATGGGTGGCATGGATGCCACGGAGGGCGCCCGATTCTCCCCGCATATCGGATCAGCCTGCCGGAATTCTCGCGATCCTGAGGCAGCGGTCGGCGTGGGGGACATGCGTCTGCCAATTCAGTTTTAACTATGCTTCGTATTTTCTGGTGACGTGGCTGCCCTTTTATCTCATACGCGAACGGCATCTTTCGATGACTCAGATGGCGAAAAGCGGTGGATTCGTCTACGTTCTGTTTGCGATTTCGTCTACCGTCTTCGGAAAGCTGTCGGACCGCTGGATTGCCTCCGGCGGCTCCCCGACACGGGTGCGCAAGACATTGGCGACTCTGGGAAACACCGGCATGGGCGTCTTTCTGGCGGCGTCGGCAGTTGCGCCGGACGCCGTTTTTCTCTGGGTGCTTGCCCTGGCAGGCGCGTTCATGGGTGCGTCGGCCTGCAACATTTGGGCGATGACGCAGACTCTGGCTGGACCGCGGATGGTGGGCCGCTGGACGGGCGTGCAAAACTTTGTGGGAAATTTCGCCGGCGCGATCACACCCAAGCTCACGGGAGTTCTGCTGGACCGCACCGGACACTTTTACTGGCCATTCTTTATTGCGGCGGCCGTTGTCTGGATCGGCGCTCTCAGTTGGATTTTTGTCGTCGGCCCTGTGGAAGAAGTGGACTGGGATAAGGGTTCCCGGGAATCCCATACCCTTGCTGCCTATCCCGCGCGGGGATCGTCGCAACCGTAATACACTCCTTTCATGAAGCGGGAGATCGAAGTCAAATTTCGAGTTACAGATTTGCGAGGGCTGGCCCGCAAGTTGCGAGCGGCTGGGTTCCGGCTGGTCACGCGGCGAACCCACGAGATGAACACGCTTTATGATCTGCCCGGCGAGGTCTTGCGGGCGCGGCAGGAGCTATTACGGTTAAGAAAATACGGTGCGGCGTGGAAGCTCACTCATAAGAGCGGTGGGAAGAAGGGCCGACACAGCAGCCGGCTGGAACTGGAGACGGGCGTCGCCGACGGAAAAAAAATGGATGCGATCCTGCGCGGATTGGGGTACGCTCCGTCATTTCGCTACGAAAAATTCCGGGCGGAATGGACCGATAAGAAGGGCCAGGTAGTCGTGGACGAAACGCCGATCGGCAACTTCTGCGAGATCGAAGGTCCGCCGCGCTGGATCGATGCGACGGCCAAGAAACTGGGCGTCTCGCGTGAGGATTACATTACCAAGAACTATGCGACGCTGTTCTCGGAGTGGAAGCAACAAACGAACAACCGAGCCGAAGAGATGACCTTCGACGCAGTCAAGCAGAGGCTGTAACAGGACTTCAGTCGTCGCCGCAGACCGGTTCGCAATTATGGATCGTGTCCACCCGGTTCAGATGATCTGGCTATTGGCGTCCCATCTGAGATGCGCCAACGTCGCCGCGCCTATGAAGCTAAGCATCAAGCAAATCGGGACAATCCATAGGGAGAGCCTCCACAACCGATACATTGCTACGGAAAATGACATCCATTCGTCGGCTTTGCCCTCGCGTTCGAACGCTCGCCGTGCCGGTGGCACACACCATACGATGCAGTTGGCAATCGACAAGCTCAAAGGGATCGCCGCAAAGAGTAGCGGGATGAGCAATAAGAAACTGGAGAGGAAGCAGAAGAAACCAATCCCTTTGCCCCAGAACTCTCCCAAGTGGCCTGCATGCTCGGGGTAGAACACCGTATGGACGAACCACATCCCCCGAAAGAGTAGGTACGTAATGCAGGGAATCCCGGCCAAAACGAATGGAACCAGCAGGAGGTTCCAAGGACTTCAGCGCTCTCGCGCTCGGGAGCCCCTTCCCAGGTAGCCTGGAGTTGTTATCTCCTTCCAGACGCCCCTGGAGCCGTCAGCCCTCGGCCTCTGATCCACCAAACACCATCCGCGCGGGCGGGCAGTTTCCGGACCGGCACTCGACGCTGTAAGAGATTATCCTTCACGCTCCGTGGCACTTCTTATACTTCTTGCCCGACCCGCAAGGGCAGGGATCGTTCCGCCCCACCTTCTCCTGACCGCGGACGACCTGCTGCACGGGCTGCGTGTCTCCCGCGCCAGCCATGCGCGCTTGTTCGAGTTCGCGGCGCTTGCGCCGCATGAAGGCTTCTTCCAGTTCGTCCGCAGAAGTCGAGACCAAGCGCGGAGGACGCCGTCCATTCCCATCTCCACCATTTTGAACGGGAATTCCGGATTCCGGACCTTGCCCAACCGGCCCGCCCGGCGGCGGACCACCCGCGACCGCATCCGGCGGCCGCTCCAAAATCTGCATCAGGTACAGATAGCGGACCGTGTCTTCCTGGAAGCGCTGCATCATCGCTTCGAACATGTCGAACGATTCTTTCTTGTACTCGACCAGCGGATCGTGCTGCCCATAGCCGCGCAGCCCGATGCCTTCCTTCAGGTGGTCCATGCTGAGCAGGTGATCTTTCCACTGCTGATCGATCACGCTAAGCATGATCATGCGCTCGTGATGGCGCATCGCATCAGGCCCAATGAGCTTCTCTTTCGCGTCGTACCGCTCTTTCAGCTTCTCGAAAATGGCATCGCCGAGCTCCTGCCGGTTCAGCGTGTCGGCCTTCACGCCTTCGGCCAGGAAATCGACGCCGAAGAGCGTAAACACCGCGTCTTTCAGCCCCTTGATATCCCAATCAGCCGGATGGGCCTTGACCGGACAGTACTGCTCCAGCAACTCACCGAGAATGGCCGAGACGTAATCCTCAAGGATGAGATCTTTCTGATCGGTCCCTTCGAGCAGCCGGCGCCTAAGGCCATAGACGGCCTCGCGCTGCTTGTTCATTACGTCGTCGTACTCGAGCAAATGTTTGCGGGATTCGAAGTGCTGTCCTTCTACCGCCTTCTGCGCCGTCTCGATGCGGCGAGTAATGAGCTTGGACTCGATCGGAATGCCTTCTTCCATCCCCAACCGCTGCAGCAAATTCGAGACCCACTCCTTGGCGAAGATGCGCATCAGGTCATCTTCAAGCGCGAGATAAAAGCGCGAAGAGCCTGGGTCGCCCTGGCGTCCGGCGCGCCCGCGTAGCTGGTTGTCAATACGCCGCGACTCATGCCGTTCGGTGCCCAGAATGTGAAGCCCGCCGACCGCGGTTACGTCATCGTGTTCAACGTCCGTCTGCTCCTTGTAGCGATTGAAGGCGTCGGTCCACTTGTCAGTCGGCACCGTGTACTCGTTGCCGTTGTAATAAAAGATCGAGGTGTGCCCATCTTCCTGCGGCCCTTCGATCTTGCCCTGTGCCACGCGCAACTGCTGCGCGATACCCTTCTTCACCAGTTCCTGCTTGGCCATGAACTCCGGATTGCCGCCAAGCAGAATGTCGGTGCCACGGCCGGCCATGTTGGTCGCGATTGTGACCATACCCTTGCGTCCGGCCTGGGCAACGATTTCGGCTTCGCGCTCGTGGAACTTGGCGTTCAGCACGACGTGCTTGATGCCCTTTTTCTTCAGCAGGTCCGAGAGCCGCTCGGATTTTTCCACCGACGTCGTGCCCACCAACACCGGCTGGCCTTTCGTGGCGAGTTGCTGGATCTCGTCCGCCGCGGCGAAATACTTTTCCTTCTCCGTGCGGTAGACGATGTCCGGATTCTCGATCCGCCGCATCTGCTGGTTGGTCGGAATTACGACGACATCCAGTTTGTAGATGTTGTCGAACTCGGCCGCTTCCGTTTCCGCCGTGCCGGTCATGCCGGCCAGCTTCTTGAACATGCGAAAGTAATTCTGGAAGGTAATGGTCGCAAGCGTCTGGTTCTCGCGCTCGATCTTCACGCCTTCCTTCGCCTCAATGGCTTGGTGCAGGCCGTCGGACCAGCGCCGCCCCGGCATCATGCGTCCCGTAAATTCGTCGACGATGATGACTTCCCCATCTTTAATGACGTATTCCACATCTTTGCGATAGAGCGCGTGCGCCTTGATCGCAGTCTCGACGTGATGCTTGAGCGGCCAGTTCTCCGGATCGGCGATGTTTCCGATTCCGAGCAGTTTCTCGACCTTCTCCCAGCCTTCATCGGTCACCGTGATGTTGCGGTGCTTCTCGTCGATCACAAAGTCGCCGGTTAGTTCCGCCGGTTCGCCCGGTGGACCTTCGATCTCCTCGCCCTTCTCCAGCTTGGGAATGATGCGGTTGACCTTGTAGTACTTGTCGGTAGATTCTTCACTGGCGCCCGAAATAATCAGCGGCGTGCGGGCTTCGTCGATCAGGATGGAATCGACTTCGTCGACGATCGCATAATTGTGCCCGCGCTGCACACAATCCCGGATGTCGAACTTCATGTTGTCGCGCAGGTAGTCGAAACCAAACTCGTTGTTGGTGCCGTAGGTGACGTCCGCTGCATAAGCCGCCCGACGCTCATCATCATCCAGATCGTGCACGATCACGCCTACCGTCAGGCCCAAAAACCGGTACACCTTGCCCATCCACTCCGAGTCGCGTTTGGCCAGATAGTCGTTGACCGTGACTACGTGCACACCGCGACCGCTGAGCGCATTGAGATAGACCGGAAGAGTAGCGACCAGCGTTTTGCCTTCGCCGGTCTTCATTTCTGAGATCGTCCCTTGATGCAGCACCATGCCGCCGATCAACTGCACGTCAAAGTGACGCATGTTGAGCACACGGCGTCCTGCTTCGCGGACTACTGCAAAGGTCTCCACCAGAATCTCGTCGAGAACCTCCTGCAGGGCTTCGTACTCTTGTTTTTCAAACTCCTTCTGCTGGTCAACATCGGGTTCGTCCTCCGCTTCAGGCGCGGCGGCCTCGGCTTGAGGACTCCTGGATACGTGGCTCAGCCGCTCCTGAATGCGCTGCCGGAATTCCTCCGTTTTGGCGCGCAGTTCGGCGTCAGTGAGCTTCTGGATCTGCGGCTCAAGCGCGTTGATCGCCTCGACCTTCGGCATCAGCGACTTCACGACCCGTTCGTTCTTGGTCCCAAAAACCTTGCCTAGCAGAGTGTTGATCAAACTGGAATTCCTTCAGAGGGCGGCACGCCCGAAAATACCTTTAAAGCCTAGCACACTCGATGCGAACGCCGTCCGCGACGAAGCACGCCCGGCGCACCTCCAGTATAATGGCGGCGTCAGTCGCTGGTCACGGAGGCTCTCATGACTGCACGCCTCTCCTCGCTGCTCCTTTTAGCGGCACTGCTGGCCGTTCCTGCCAAAGCGAAAGACAAAAAGAAATCCACGTTGCCCGACTACGTTCTGAAGGCGACCACGGTACTTGTCGTAGTAAGCCCGGATGCGGGCGAGCCCGTCGACCAACCCATGACGAACGCAACTGCACGCGAGAATGTGGAGAAGGCCCTAATGCAATGGGGCCGGCTGCGTCTTGTGATGGACGGGGAGGAATCCGATCTAGTCATCGCGGTCCGAACGGGAAACGGCAGCGCTGTACGGCCAACGATCAAGGGCGGACCGATTGACCAGCGCCCGGGAACGGTCGAAACCGGGGATAGCAGCATCCGCATCGGGGCCCAGCAGGGTCAACCCCCTCCGCTGAGCGATCCGGGCATGGGGCCGCAAAATGGTCCGCAAAATGGCCCGCGCATCGGCAACGAGATCGGCGCCTCCGAAGATACCTTCGAGGTGTATAGCGGCGGAGTGGAAGATCCGCTGGACTCGTCGCCAGTGTGGCGCTACGTCGCCAAGGACTGTCTTCGCGAACCCGGCGTGACCGCCGTGGAGGAGTTCCGCAAAGCGATCGCGAAGGCCGAGAAGCCGCAACCACCCAAGAAGCCCTGAGGAAACGCGCACACGTTCTTAGAAATAATCTCATCTTCGGGCGCGCACGGCAGTAGTCGGCCTTTCCATCGCGAATAGCGTCGCCCAAACACTGCGGCCTCATGCGCTTTTCGTGTATATTCGCCACGACCAATGCCCACCTTTTACGACCGCTTTGTCGAATGCGCCGAGCGCTGGCCTGACAATGTCGCGCTCGAACTTCAGCGCCATGATCACCTCGAAAGCTGCACCTACTCCGAGCTTCGCCGCATGGCCGAATCCGTGGGCCGCTGGATCACGGAAAACAAATTTCCTCCTGGATCGCGGCTTGCCATTCTGGCCGACAATCACCCGCGCTGGGTCGCCGCATACCTGGGAATCATCGCCTCCGGCTGCGCCGCCGTTCCCCTTGACACTGCCCTGCACGCCGATCAGGTCACCAAGCTTCTGAAAGACAGCGGCACTTCAGTGGTCTTCTGTGATGCGAAACATGTTCCGGCAGTGCGCCCTGCAGCCACCGAACTGAAACTGGGTCTCATCCTCATGGACCCGGACCGCATGACCGACCACTCCATTCAAGAACGCTGGCTGGGCAATCTGCCCGCGATCTTCGACGCTGGCCCGGGTGACTTCAAGGCCGTCGCATCAAAAAACGACGATCTCGCTTCCCTGCTCTACACCTCCGGCACCACCGCTGACCCCAAAGGCGTAATGCTGACGCACGCCAATTTTCTCGGCGAAGTTGAAGCCGTATTTAACTGGGTGGACATTGGACCGGACGATGCGCTCCTGGGCGTCCTGCCTCTGTTCCATGTGCTGGCGCAGATGGCAAATCTGCTGCTGCCGCTGGTCAAAGGCTCGCGCGTCGTGTATCTGGAAACGCTCAACACCACCGAACTGTTGCGGGCGTTAAGCGAGCGCAACATTACTGCATTCGCGGTCGTGCCGCAGTTTTTTTACCTGATTCACGAGCGTTTAGTTCAGGAGATTGCGAAACGAGGCGCGATCACCCAGAAGGTTTTCGCCGCGATGGTCGCGCTCAATCGCACTCTACGGAAGGTTGGAATCAACGCGGGTCCGGTTTTATTTCGTAAAGTACACAAAACGCTGGGGCCAAGAATGCGATACCTAGTCACCGGCGGGTCGCGCTTCGATCCTGCAATCGCGCGGGCTTTCCACGATCTCGGCATCGACGTGTTGCAGGCGTACGGTCTGACGGAGACGACCGCCGCAGTCTTCGCGAATTTACCCCACGATAACGAGATTGGGTCCGTCGGCAAGGCAATGAAAGGCGTAGAGGCCAAGATCGTCGACCCGCAGCCGCAGGACGACAGCCCCGCTGTCGGCGAGGTCGCACTGCGCGGCCCGGTCGTGATGAAAGGCTATTGGAACCGACCAGATGCAACCGCCGCCGTCCTCCGCGACGGATGGTTTCTCACCGGCGACCTCGGCTACTTCGATTTGCACGGCCACCTATTCCTGACCGGGCGCAAGAAAGAAGTGATCGTTCTGAGCAATGGTAAGAACGTCTATCCCGAAGAGATCGAGGCCTACTACTTGAAATCGCCCTACATCAAGGAAATGGCTGTGATCGGACTTGAAGGCAAGCCGGGCGAAGGTGGCGATCGCCTGCACGCCGTGATTGTCCCGAACTTCGACGTATTGCGGCAGCGCAAGATTGTCAACGCGAAGGAAATTATCCGTTTCGATATTGAAGGCCTGTCGCCCGGCATCGCCTCCACTAAGCGCATTGGCAGCTACGAGATCTGGCAGGAGGATTTGCCCCGCACCACAACTCGCAAGATCAAACGCTTCGAAGTCGAGAAGCGGGTAAGAGCAAATCAGTCGAAGAAGATTGCAGACGATTCTGAACTACCGGCCGAGAAGCCCTTGACTGCGGATGAGAGCGCGTGGCTCGATCAACCGGACGTGCAGCGCGCTCTAAAGATCATCCGAGAAACCACCCACTCTGTCCCAACTACTTTGCGGCCCACACTCAATCTGGATCTCGATCTCGGCTTCGACTCTATGCAGCGGGTCGAACTGCTCAGCCGCCTGGAAGAGGAACTCGGCGGCAACGTGGAGGAGTCGCAGTTGACCGAGATCTACACCGTCCGCGATCTGGTCGATGCCGTCCTGCAAAGCGCGGCCAGCAGCGCTAGCAGCCCGGGAACGCGTGGCACCGTCGCTGGATGGAAATCCATCCTGGACGAAGATCCCGAAGACCCCGACGTCCTCGCGCTAGCCCATCCCAATCGAGTGAACGACACGTTCTGGTACCTGGTCTCGAGATTGATGCAAGTGATCGCTCTTGACCGCTTTCATTTGAAAGTGAGCGGACTCGACAAACTCCCCAAGACTGGCGCTTACATTATTTCGTCGAACCATCAGAGCTATCTCGATCCGCTGGTCCTGGCCAGCGTTCTGCCGGCGGATGTATTCTTTCGGGCCTTTGCGGTGGGCACCAGCGACATCTTCGGCGAAGGAATGATGCGCAAACTAGCGCGCTCCATCAAAGTGATGGTCGTTGATCCCGACGCGAATCTGGTTCCAGCCATGCGCGCCGGCGCGTTCGGCTTGAGGCAGGGCATGGCGCTCGTTCTCTACCCCGAAGGCGAGCGCTCGATCGACGGCACGCCCAAAACCTTCAAGAAAGGGGCGGCGATTCTTTCCATTCACCTGCAGGTGCCGATCGTTCCAGTGGCGATTGAAGGCTTTTATCAGGCGTGGCCACGCAACCAAAAATTCCGGGGTTTCGCGCCGCTGAGGATGGTCTTCGGCGATCCGATCGCTCCGCCGCCGGAATCCGAAGCATCGGAAAAGGACTACGAAAGACTCACCGCCGACTTGAAAGCGCGGATCGTTGAGATGTGGGAGGAACTGCGAAAACCCCAGTGACGCGGTCGACTCAGGCGCCCGCGCCTGCGGACTGTCCCCCAAAAGCGGCGGTGAAGCCGTTCAGCACGAGCGAATCGTAGCGGCTCCCCGCGCGTTTGATCACTTCCTGTCCCGCCTGGGAGGGCGACATCTTCGCGCCTCTTTGCCCGCTGGTCAGAGCTTCATACTCTTCCGCCAGCACCAGAACCTGCACTTCGAACGAAGCATCTTCGGTCTTGCCACCATTTTGCCGCAACTGCCGCTCCGAAAGAAAAATCGGGATCGCTCGCCGCAATGATCCGCTCATGGCGCCAGCTTTCGACTGCCCCTTGCCACGATTCTGCATCGCCTGCTGCAACTCTTCCTGCGACACCTGCGCCGCTTTGCAGAGAACCTCGTTGGTGATTCCCAACTCCTTCATGTTGAACAACAGCGCCGCCGTGCGAATGTCTTCGACGCTTCCGGAGTCCAACCCGACCGCTTCCGCAATCTTGGTGGCGCACATCGAAATGCGGTAGGCGTGCGTTTCGCTGTATTTTTGGTTGGCCAGAAAATTCTGCAGGATCACGAGCATTCCGTCATAGCCGTTTTCCATCTCCCGCAGCGTTTTCTGATTTCGCTCGTAGAGCGTTCCGGTCGAGTACCCGGCCACCATCAGGACTCCGCCCCACAGCGCGAGGTCGAACCAACGGCCATCGAAGGGCAATTCCACGCGCCGGGTAAACATTCCCGGGTTCACAAACGTCAGCAGAACCACCAACACTGCGCTGGCAACCGCGGTGAGCGTAGCGTGCCGTCGTCCAAAGTGATATGCGGAGAAGAGTGTTGGAAGAAAATAAAAAACCAGGGCCATCTGCTGCGAAGCGACCAGAAAATTCAACATCGCAGCAATCAGTACCAGAAACAGCAGCAGCCAGAGTTCCGGATTGATCTTGCGCACAGGGCCTCCCGGGGGGTTTAGAGGTACCGAACCCGAAGCTTAACTAACATCGGGCTGCCAGCTTTCCCGTTATTCCCTATTTTCGGGTCACAGCGGAGAACAACCAAATTACTCAGGTAACACCAGCGGCAACCGTTACTTTGCACGAGGATGCGTCTGATCGTAGACCTGCAACACGTGCTTCATCGAAAGCTGCGTGTAGCGTTGCGTGGTGGCCAGACGCTCGTGGCCGAGCAATTCCTGAATGGCGCGCAGGTCGGCGCCTTCTTCCAGCATGTGGGTGCCAAATGCGTGGCGCAGGGTATGAGGATGAACGTCCGGCGAAAGCCCCTTCGAAACGGCAATTTTCTTGATGATGCGGCCCACGCTGCGGGTAGTGAGCCGCCCACCGCGATGGTTGATGAGCAGCGCCGCCGTGTTCTTGCGCGTTTCCGCCAGCATCGCCTGTCGCGCCGGAAAATATGCCGTCAGCGCACTTTTTGCCGAGCCGCCAAAGGGAACGTAGCGTTCCTTTTTTCCTTTGCCGCGAATCAGGATCGCTTCGGCACTCAGGCGAATGTCGTCGACATTGATTCCGGTAAGCTCCGAGTTGCGGATGCCGCATCCATAGAGCAGTTCGAGCATCAGGCGGTCGCGCTCGGGAAAAGCCGCAGTCTCCGGCATTTGTCCATCGAGCACAGAGTTCATCTCTTCGATGGTCGGGACGCGCGGAAGTTTCTTCGGCAGCTTCGGCGTCGCCACCAGCTTGGCGGGATTCTGTTCGACCACGCCCTCCCGCGCCAGCCAGCGATACAGCGACCGCACCGCCGCCAGCGACCGGGCCACGGAAGTCTTGCCCAACCCCTTTTCGTAGAGTTGCGAGAGAAATCCGCGAATCGCGATGTGGTCGATCGATTTCCATCCCCGCGAACCCGCATAAGCCGCGAAGTTTGCCAGATCGCCGCTGTAGGCTTTGATCGTGTGCGGCGAGGCGTTGCGCTCGCGTAGGTGGCGGAGAAAGTCGGCCACGGCCTTCTCGACGATGGTGCGTGTTGTTGGCATCGGTTGATTTTTGATTTCTGATTGCAGATTGCAGATTGTAGATTTGCCATCTTCAATCTGAAATCTAAAATCTGGGAATCAATAATCGCTTTACCTCGCCTTCGCCCTCGGATGATGCTTCTGGTACACGGTCCGCAACCGATCCAGCGCCAGATGCGTGTAGACCTGCGTCGTCGAAATATCTGAGTGGCCCAAGATCGTCTGCACTGTGCGCAGGTCCGCACCGTTCTCCACCATGTGCGTCGCGCAAGAGTGCCGCAGCATGTGTGGCGACGCATGCCGCCCAGACTCCGCCGACGCTGCCCCCACCATCTGCCACACTCGCTGCCGCGTCAGCCTGCGCCCACCACGAGCAATAAACAGAAACGGTGAATTCGATCGAATTCCATCCGTGGTCGGCTCCGCTGGGTGCCTTACGCTTCTCGTGTTCTTCGCGAGAGGGTGGGGATTTTTCGACCCTCGCCTCTCCGACAGCACCGCACGCCCCTGCGCCAGATATTCCGAAAGCGCATCCTGCGCCGGCTTGCCCAGCGGCACGATGCGTTCTTTATCGCCCTTGCCGCGCACCAGCATGTATCCCGCATCCAGCTTCAAATCTTCGAGCGTAGCGTTCACCATCTCCGAAACCCGCAGCGCACCTGCGTATAACAGTTCCAGCATGGCCCGATCACGAGTCGCCAATGCCGCCGCGTCTTTCGAGTTGCGCTGCCCGTTCGCCAACTGCGCGGCCGGAGAGGCCAGGGTCGATTCGACTTCGTCGCGCGCCAGCGACTTAGGCAACACCTTCCACTGCCGTGGAGACTCAATATTCAGGGTGGGATCGTGACCGATTCTTTTGTCGAGAAGCAGATAGCGATAAAGGTGACGCAGCGCCGAAAGCTTCCGTCCCACGCTGCGCCCGTCCACCTGATTCGAAAAGAGCTGTTGCAGGAACTCACGCACATCGTTGCGCCGCGCAGTGAGCAGAAGCCGTTTCCGCGTTTCCAGGAACTCGGCAAACTGGAGAATGTCGGTGGTATAAGCGCTGATCGAAAGCGCCGCCAGACCCTTCTCGATACGCAGGTAATCGAGAAAGCCCGAAAGCACGCGCGAGTTCGCCTCAGAAGCCATAACAGAAGAAGAGATTCAGTATGCGCGTTACAGGACGCAAGAAGAAGTAATGAAACAGATGCGGATCGACTCACTTCGTAGAGACGTAGCTTGCTACGTCTCCCGCACGGAGCGCAGCAGGTCCACCGCGTACAGCGCCCCTTCTGGTGTTTCTTCATGCTTGAAATAGGCAAACACATCGCGCCCCGCAGCGACGTGCTGCCCGATGCGGTCGATCATCGAGCGCCGCTCCTCCCCCGTGTAACTCGGCTTGCGGAAGCGGTAATACACAAAACGAGCAGTCACGACTTCGGGCGTGGTCATCGTCTCGGTCTCGGCCACACACAACGCCACATTGCTCGACTTCAACAAATCCCAGGTCGAGTCGCAAAACCAGGACGCATGCCGGAATTCAAACGCCGCCGACACGGTGCGCGGCAGGATCGCCAGAAAATCCTTGAGCAATACCGCATCCGCATTCAGATTAGGCGGAAGTTGAAACAGCACCGGTCCCAGCTTGCCCGCGGCGGCTAGAGGCTCAATGGTCGCTAGAAACCGCGGGACGAAGTCCTCCGCCCCCTTGAGGCGCTTAATATGCGTGATGACCTGATGTGCTTTGATGCCGAAACGAAAATGCGCGGGCGTGTCCTGCAGCCAGTTTTGGATGGTCGATTCTTTGACGAGCTGCCGGAAAGTAAAATTCACTTCGACAGTATTCAGCTGCGTTGCGTAGTGCCCCAGGAACTTCCTCTGCGCCAGCTTGAGCGGATAAAAATCGGGTTTCCAACTCGGATAAGCCCACCCGGAAGTTCCGGCGAACACTTGTGGCATAACGTTTTGACGCGCCTCTCGTTCCCCCGCGAAAAGTCGGGCCGACCGGGATTATACCTTGCCCGCTTTCTTCCGAACGGAACCCTTGCCTGCAGACTTCTTCCTCCGCGCCGCCTTTAGCGGCGGCGCATCATCCTCGTCCGCCTGGGCTGCGATCTCGATTCGCTCCGGTTCCTTCGCCGCAGCAACGGCCTTCAGATCCGGCAGCCGCTGCTTCAACGTAAGCACCGGCTCGAACAAATCTCCGATCTTCTCAAAGCGCGAAACCACCTGAGGCGCTTCGAACACCAGCAAACTGGCGTCTGTCTTTTTGAACGTGCGTTCCACGTCCTCCCACGTCACCGGGGTAGAAACCGTGGGATGCTCTCGCGCCCGCAACGAATAAACCGCGACCGTCGTCTTGTGCTCATCGTTCTGACTCCAGTCCACGAACACTTTACCGGTGCGGGCCTGCTTGCTCATCTCCGACAACACCACATCCGGATACTCCTGCTCCAGCAGTTGCGCCAGCGCGTGCGCAAACGTTTTCGTCTCGTCGTAGGTCGTCGGCGTGTTCAGCGGAACGTAAATCTGCAGTCCTTTCGAACCGAACGTCTTCGGAAAACTCCGCAGCCCGAAGTGCTCGAAGATCTCGCGCAACCAGAGACCCACCCGGCAGCATTGCACAATATTTGCCGGCGGCCCGGGGTCGAGATCGAACACCATCTCCGTCGGACAAGTAATGTCTTTGGCCAGCGCCAGTGACGGATGCAGTTCGAGAGCCGCCAGATTCGCCAGCCACACCAGCGTCGCCAGATCATTCGCCAGAACGTAATAAACGGTGCGCCGGTTGCCCTCGCTCCAGATCGGAGCCGTCTTCACCCACTCTGGCCGGTACTTGGGAGCGTTCTTCTCGAAAAACGGTTCGCCATCCACCCCGTCGGGATACCGCTTGCGGGTCAGTGCCCGTCCCGCCAAGTGCGGAATCATCGCCGGCGCGATCCGAGCGTAATAATCGATGACCTGCTGTTTGGTGAATCCGGTGGTGGGATAAAGCACCTTCTGCAGGTTCGACAGCTTGAGATGCCTGCCCTGAATCTCGACGGTCGAATCGGTCACATGATCTCCGGCAGCTATTGTGCCCGAAGTACCGCTACACGCAAAATACAGCGTTGTTCCTAACCTGCCGCTCTAAATCCGGGCTAGACTGGTTTGACAGAGCAGGTTTGACAACTTCCCTTCCGGCCACGTACTTTCAAACTTCTGCCCTGCTGGTCCGTCCAACACATGTCTGTCGCAGACGATGCTCGTCCAACTGTCGGAGGTCCGATGAAACACCCTACTCTAAGAACTGCCGTTGTCTTCCTTCTTTTCTCCGCCTTTGCTCTGGCACAGGACGTCGCGTCCTTCGAAAAGCGCATCACGGTCAAGAAGCTGCCCAACGGCCTCACGCTCCTGATCTGTGAGCGCCCTGAGGCTCCCGTCTTCTCCTTCTTCACGCTGGTAGACGCCGGTTCCGCACAGGATCCCATGCGGGAGACCGGCCTCGCCCACATGTTCGAGCATATGGCGTTCAAGGGCACCGACAAGATCGGCACGACCGACTACGCCGCCGAAAAGCCCGCCCTGGAGAAGGTCGAAGTGGCCTATGCCGCTTACATTGCCGAGCGCGACAAGACCGTTGGCCGCGATGAAGCCAAGTTGAAGCAGCTCGAAAAAACCTGGAAAGACGCCATCGACGAGGCCGACAAATACGTCGTCGGCAACGCCTTCGGCAAGCTCGTCGAACAAAACGGCGGCGAGGACATGAACGCCTTCACCAGCTACGACGAGACCGGATATCACTACTCGCTGCCGGAAAATCGCCTCGAACTCTGGGCATATCTCGAGTCCGAGCGCTTCTTGCATCCCGTGATGCGCGAGTTTTACAAAGAGCGCAATGTGGTAATCGAAGAACGCCGCCTGCGCACTGACAGCAACCCCATCGGCCGCCTGGTCGAGCAGTTCACTGCCGCCGCCTTTGAAGCTCACCCGTATCATCGGCCGACTGTGGGCTGGATGTCGGATCTGAACTCCTTCTCCGCTACCGACGCGCAGAAGTTCTTCGACAAATACTACGTGCCCGCCAACATGGTAGTCGCGGTCGCCGGTGATGTTAAGGCTTCGCAGGCGATGCCCATTCTCGAAAAATATTTCAGCCGCCTACCCGCGCGTTCCCAGCCCGACGAGACCACCACCACCGAGCCTCCGCAAAACTCCGAGCGCAAGGTGGTGCTGAGAGATCCCTCGCAACCGCTCTACCTCGAGGGGTATCACCGTCCCGATTACCGCAGCAAAGACGACGCCGTCTTCGACGCCATTACCGACCTGATGTCAGAGGGCCGCACATCGCGTCTGTATCGCGCGCTGGTTCGCGACAAGAAGATCGCTTCGTTCTCTGCGGGATTCACCGGCATGCCCGGCACCAAGTACCCGCACCTGTTCGCTTTCTATGCTGTACCGCTGCCCGGACACACCACGCAGGAAATGGCCGACGCCATCCACGTGGAAATCGACAAGATCAAGAAGGAAGACATCACCGACGACGAATTGAAGATGATCAAAACTCGCTCTAAAGCCAACCTGATTCGGGGTCTCGCAGACAATGAGGGCCTAGCCACGCAACTTGCGACCTACCAAACCCGGTACGGCGACTGGCGCGAGTTGTTCCGCTCGGTAGACCGCATCGACCAGGTGACCAAGGCCGACATTCGCCGCATCGCGAACGAGATCTTCGTCGACACCAACCGCACTATAGGCGTGATCGAAAACTCAGGTGCAGGCGGGGCCGGGGGCGGAGGAGACCAGTCTTCCAATGACTCGGCCGATCAGGGAGGTGCGCAATGAAGAAGTCTCTTATTCTTCTCGTGATGCTGATGACGGCCACCGCGACCTTCACAACCGTTCCGCGAGCCGCGGCTCAGGCCTCGAGTTGGCAGCAGATACCAATTCCCCCGCTCACCGCTTTCAAGCCGCAGCAGCCCAAGCGCATCGAACTCAAGAACGGCATGGTGATCTTCCTTCAGGAAGATCATGAACTACCGCTCATCGACGGCACCGCCCGCATCCGGGGCGGCTCGGTCAACGAACCCGCCACGAAGACTGGCCTGGTCGATATTTACGGAGAAGTCTGGCGCACCGGCGGCACCAAAACCCAGACCGGCGACCAACTCGACGACTTCCTCGAAGTTCGCGCAGCCAAAGTAGAGACCGGCGGCGGACCGGACTCCACCACGATCAGCTGGTCGTGCCTCAAGGGCGACCTTGATGACGTCTTCAAGGCCTTCGTGGACGTGCTGCAGAATCCCGAATTCCGCGCCGACAAAATCGATATCGCCCAGAAGGAAGCATTTGACAGCATCTCGCGCCGCAACGATGACGTTGGCGAAATCGCGCACCGCGAGACCGTGAAGTTGGCCTACGGCTCGAACAATCCCTACGCTCGCCAGGCCGAATACGCCACGGTAAGCTCCATCACCCGCCAGGACCTGATCGACTGGCATGGGAAGTATGTCCATCCCAACAACATCATTCTCGGCATCAGCGGAGACTTCGATTCCGCCGCGATGGAAGCCAAGCTGCGCGCTGCCTTTGAGTCGTGGCCCAAAGGTCCAGCTGTCCCCAGGAAGAACGAGATCAAATATTCCCCCGCTGCTCCCGGCAACTACCTGGTCACCAAAGACGACGTGAACCAAAGCACCATCCACATGGTGGGACTCGGCACCACGCGCGACAATCCGGACTATTACGCCATCAGCGTGTTCAACGAAGCCTTCGGCGGCGGTTTTTCCTCGCGCCTGTTCAACGACATTCGCACCAAGCGCGGACTCGCCTACAGCGTCGGCGGCGGCATTGGTACCAATTTCGGTCACCCCGGTATCCTGCAGGTGGCGATGGGCACCAAGAGCCAGAGCACGATCGAAGCGATTCAGGCTGCCACGGAAGATATAGACAACCTGACCAAGCAGCCCATTACCGACGACGAGATCCAGCGCGCGAAAGACGCCATTCTCAACGCGTTCATCTTCCGTCTCGACTCGCCCGACAAAATTCTCGCCGAGCGCATGACGTACGAATACTACGGATATCCTCCCGACTGGCTCGACAAGTACCAGGCGGAAATTAAGAAAGTCACCGCCGCCGACGTCAACCGCGTTGCCAGTAAATATATGCATCGCGAGCAAATGGCCGTGCTGGTAGTCGGCAACACGAAGGAATTCGACAAACCACTTTCGTCGCTCGGTTCGGTGAAGAACATCGACATCACCATCCCGCCTCCGCCAGCCGAAAAAGGACAAGGAGAAGAAAACGCCAAGCCCGCAGCCTCCAATCCAGAAGGCAAGGCGCTGGCCGCAAAAGTCGCTACTGCCATGGGGGGATTACCCAAGCTCAAATCCGTCCAGGCCATGCACGTCAACATCGCCGAAAGCGATTCCGGCGGGCCGACTTCGCCGGTCGACGTGTTCCTCGCATTTCCTGACCGCATGCATGTCGACGTGCGGATGCCACAGGGCAATCTCACCATCGTGGTCTCCCCCGACGCGGCCTTCATGAGCATGGCGGGCATGGGCTCGCGCAGCATGCCGCCCGCGCAAAAAACCGAGATGCTGTCCCAACTGCAACACGATCTCGTTTACGTCGCGCAACATGCCGACGATCCTTCTTTCACATTCACAGCGGCGGGCACGGAAAAGATCGGCGACGTCGACTCTGCCATTCTCGATATCGGCGGCGCCATCCCATGGGTCCGCTGGTACATCGATCCCAAGACCGGCTACATTCTGCGCGAAAAATACAAAGCCATGGGACAATCGGGTCCATTCGAGGGCGAAACCGATCTCGCCGACTGGCGCGCTGCCGACGGCCTCACCATGCCCTACAAACATCAAAACAAGCAGAACGGCAAAGAAACCAGCAACGCCGAAGTCAAGAAGGTCGAACTTAATCCCCAGCTCGACTCCAAACTATTCGCCAAGCCCGCGGAGAAGGCAGCGGAGCAGGAGGAGAAGCCGTAGGTCTTGTGGTGAGAACTAGCGGCTCAGACTGCCGATCACGAGCCGCGGAGCGGCGGAATATGATTGCCCGGGAAGTAAGTCCTGGGTCTGCTAGCTGAGTAAGGAACCGAGTCCCGGAGGGACGGCAGAGTTTCTCTGGGTCATGTCGTGGCATTAGGCAATTTCTGCACACCTTGCAGCGCCGCCCGGGAGGAATCTCCAATGAAGCCGCTCCCATTTTCCCGCGTCTCTCTCACTCTAGTTTTCGCCGCGATCCCCGCTATTGCGCAAGTCACCACTTCGCAATACGACAATCTGCGCACGGGAGCAACCCTCAACGAGAAGACCCTCACTCCACAGAACGTCAACGCGCGCCAGTTCGGCAAGCTCGGCGCGTTCAAAGTCGACGGACCGGTCTACGCGCAGCCGTTGTTCATTCCCTCCGTCGAGATTCCCGGCAAAGGCACGCACGACGTTCTCTTCGTCGCCACCGAGCACGACAGCGTCTACGCATTCGATGCAACTCGTCCCGGCGATCCTCCGTTGTGGCACGTGAGTTTTCTGGACAAGAAGCGGGACGTCACGCCTGTTCCCGCACGAGACGTGCAATGCCCCTTCATCCAGCCCGAGGTTGGCATCACTTCCACGCCCGTGATCGACCTGGAAACGGGCACTCTGTATGTACTCGCGCGCACGATGATCGATCCTACGTTTGGAAGTAAGGAATACTTTCAGCATTTGCACGCGCTGGCAATCACCACCGGAGTGGAAAAATTCGACGGTCCGAAGCTCATCTCGGCCTCGGTCCGCGGTAAGGGCGATGGCGGCAAAAATGGACAAGTGCGTTTCGATCCGCTGCGGGAGAATCCGCGGGCTTCGCTGTTGCTGGCGAACAACACTCTGTATCTCACCTGGGCTTCGTCATGTGACCTTGACCCATACCACGGCTGGGTCATGGCATACGATCCGCAGACGTTGGCACAGAAGGCAGTCCTGAACGTCACGCCCGACGGCGACCAAGGCGGCATCTGGGCCAGCGATACCGGGCCGGGGGCTGACGCAACCGGCAATATCTACGTGCCCACCGGAAACGGAACATTCGATGCATCTTCAGGAGGCCGGGACTACGGCGACTCAGTCTTGAAGCTGGCAATTCAAGGCTCTTCGATCGTGGTCCGCGATTACTTTACGCCTTACGATCAGGCACGATTGAGCGACGGTGATGCCGACTTGGGGTCTAGCGGTCCACTCCTGTTACCCGACCAGCCCGGTCCTCATCGCCACTTGCTGCTGCAACCTACCAAGGGCTCCAGGATCTATGTGATCGATCGCGATCAAATGGGCCAGTTCCAGCGGGATGGCGATGCGGTTGTACAGAAGATACGGATGGCCGGCGGCGGGTACGGCGCGATGGCGTACTGGAACGGCCACGTATTCTTCGCCGCGAGCGACGACGTGCTCCGCGATTACGCAGTCAAGAACGGCCAGCTAATTCTGAGCGAGTCCTCCAGCGTGAAGTTCGCAAACCCCGGCGCCACGCCTTCTGTCTCCGCCGACGGCAACAAGAACGCCATCGTCTGGGCTATCGCGACCAAAACCTGGAGCGGTCCCGACAACAAACCTGCGGTCCTCTACGCTTTCGACGCTACAAAACTAGGCGACCCCATCTACACTTCCGAACAGAACAGCCAACGCGATCGCGCTGCGATGGCTACGCGTTTCGTCATCCCCGTGGTCGTCAACGGACGCGTATACTTCGGCGCGCGGGGTGAGGTCGAGGTCTATGGCCTTTTGAAATAGAGACGGAAACAACATGAAACAGAACATTGCAAGTGATCAGGACCCGCTGCCTGCATTGCCTCTCGATAGCTGGAAGGACACTCTAGCCACCTTGCACATGTGGACGCAGGTAGTCGGAAAGGTGCGGCTCAAGTTGTGTCCGCTGGTGAATCATTTCTGGAACGTCCCCTTCTACGTGACGGCGCGGGGAATGACGACTTCGGCGATGCCCTACCAGCGCGGAACGATTGAGGTGCGATTTGATTTCGTCGATCACAAGCTCTTGATCGAAACCAGCAAAGGCCGCGTTGTCGCAATTGCGCTCAAAGCACAGAGTGTCGCTGAGTTCTATGAGAAGTTCATGGCTGCGCTGGCTGAGCTCGACTTAGCGGTGAAAATCTGGACGATGCCGTGCGAGATTCCCCATCCCACTCCGTTTGCCCAGGACCGCCTTCACGCGGCTTACGATCCGAACGCCGTGAATAAATTCTGGCGCATCCTAGTGTGGGTCGATCAGATATTGAAGGAATTCCGAGCCGGGTTTCTGGGCAAAGTCAGTCCCGTACACTTTTTCTGGGGAAGTTTCGATCTTGCCTTGACCCGCTTCTCCGGCCGAAAAGCTCCCGCACGCCCCGGAGCTGACTCCATCACTCGCGAAGCCTACTCTCACGAAGTAAGCAGCGCGGGATTCTGGCCCGGCGGAGGCGACATCCAAGGACCTGCATTCTATTCCTACGCTGCGCCTGAACCGTCGGGCTTCGCGGAACGGAAGGTTCGCCCCCAGGCAGCTTTCTACCATCCGCAACTGAAAGAGTTCTTGCTGATGTACGACGACGTGCGAACCGCCGATTCTCCGAAAACCGCGCTGATGGAATTCCTCCAGAGTACCTACGACGCAGCTGCCGACACGGGAAAGTGGAACCGCAGAGCACTGGAACGGAAACTGGTAACTGCTGCGACCCCGATCAGTGCTCGGTATTGGAAGTAGCTGTTGGAATCGACCCCTGGTTCCAGCAGAAAAGGTTGGGACCAAGAGCAATCCGCATCCAAGGGAGAACCACGTCGCGGGATCAGCCCCCGCGAAGCGAAATCCGGTACCGCAGTTCGGTAGCCCAATTGAGCACCACATGGATGTGACTCGGAGCAGTTTGCTTGTCGTTCTCGATAATCACGAAACCTTTTCCATTGGGCATAGCGTCGTAGTTGGGGCCTGAGGTCATCGCTGTAGGGTGAATTTGGAACAACTGGCGAGGCTTGCTCGCGGTTAATTTAAGCTTAGTCGTGACACTTACCTGCAAGATTCTGTCGCCCTTCAAGTAAAAAAGTTCACTGCCGTTCCGCGCCCACACAGGCTCCGTGCCGCCGTCGGTGGAGACCACTATCTTTTCGCCGGGACCAGGGAACCGCTGAACGTAGACCTGGGATCGTCCGGACTCATCGGAAGCATACGCAAGCCAGCGGCCGTCCGGCGAAAAGGCAGGCGTTCTTTCGTTAAACGGTGTTTGCAGGTAAGCATAGGGCTTGCGGGTACCATCCAATGGAAGCATCCAGATTTCCCATCGGTCGTCCTGCGCTTTCTGCTCGAAGGCAATGAGTTTCCCGTCCGGAGACCAGGAGTACAGATGAAAGTGTTCTTGCCTTGACATGAGCTGCTGTTCCGCCGCGCTCCCGTCGCTGAGTACCCAAAACGCCTGCTTTCGACTGTTGGATCCGTACGCGATCCGCTTGCCATCCGGCGACCAAACCGGAATTTCCTCCTCACCGGGCGCGAAGGTCATTCGTCGTAGCGTCGTGCGATTCAGATCATAAGTCCAGATCTCGGGGTCGGGCGAGCGAATCGTGAATGCTATTTCCCGCCCATCGGGAGAAAAACGTGGTGACTGGTAAGCAGCAGGCTTCAGGCCAAGAAGCTGGCTTCTGCCGGTTCGATCTCTCCAGACGAAATTATTCTCATATGTCAGAATCCCGTTGCCAAGGTACGCGAGGGTGCCTGTATTGGAGACGTCGTACAGGCCAAAACCTCTCGTTGGTACGTCTGCGACCTTCTCGATGACGGATACTGGCGTGCCACGAATTTCCAGTCGATCGGGATCGAATGGCACGGCAAAGAGGTGCCCTTGGCGGACAAAGACAAGATACCCGGGCAGCATAAACCGGGCGTCCCTGCCTCCCTCGATCAAGGTTTGTTGTGTGCCGGTATCCGTCCGGACAGCCAAGATTCGTGAGTTTTCAACGCTGTCAGCCGGCCAATCGGTCCAAGCACTCAACAGGAGCGCCTTTCCGCCCGGCAGGGCCTGCGGCCAGAGTCCGGCGAATTCATTTGTTTTTCCGTGGGGTGCGGTCAGAGTTTGCGGCGAGCCGCCGGTGTCGCGAACTCGTAAGATCGCAGACGCCTCGGAGGTGCTGTCTTGAGCGAAGTAGATGTTCCCGTCCGAGCTCCATGTCGCACCAATATTGCCAGGAGCGGAGCACAACGTCACGGGTGCGCCTCCCGAGAGGGCGACCTTCTTGATCTCGCCGCCTGCCGAAAACCCCACCCATCGACCATCCGGCGAAAAGAATGGGTTGTGTGCATCCTTGGTGCCCGGAATGGGTTTGGCCAAAACCGAATTCATTTCTCGCACATACAGACTTGCCCCATCGGGCGCTGTTGCCCTAACAGCCCGTGGTGCAAGTTCGGATTCGTGAGCAGAAAGTGTTGAGGTATCCACAGGCTTGGTTTGTAGAATCGGCGCATGGCGATGGGGACGCGCAAGCAGCGGGAGAAGCAAGAAGGGTTGTGGATCGCGCACACGGAGTTGGCAGCGGCGCCGGGGCATCCGTTCTATCAGTGTTTGAATGAGTTGCTGGAGGGCGAGCGCTTCGACGAGTTTGTCGAGAGCCGGTGCGCGAAGTTTTATGCGGAGAAGAACGGGCGTCCGTCGCTGACGCCGGGGATTTACTTTCGAGCGCTGCTGATCGGGTATTTCGAGGGCATCGGAGCGGAGCGCGGCATTGCGTGGCGGCTGGCGGACTCCCTGGCACTGCGGCGTTTCGTGGGCATCGCGCTGGACGAGTACACGCCGGATCACTCGACGATCTCGCGCACGCGGCGGCTGATCGATGTGGACACGCATCGCGAAGTATTCGGCTGGGTGTTGGGTGTGCTGGCCGATCGTGGGTTGCTGAAAGGCCAGCGGATTGCGATTGATGCGACGACGCTGGAGGCGAACGCGGCGATGCGCTCGATTGTGCGGCGGGACACGGGCGAGACGTATGAAGAGTTCTTGCGGGGATTGGCCAAGGCGTCTGGGATCGCGACACCGACGCGGGAAGACTTGGCGCGGTTGGATCGCAAGCGCAAGAAGCGGACGTCGAATAAGGAGTGGAAGAGCCCAGTGGATGGCGATGCGCGGATTGCGAAGATGAAGGATGGGCGCACGCATCTGGCGCACAAAGCCGAGCACGCGGTGGATCTGGATACGGGCGCGGTGTTGGCGGTCACGCTGCAAGGCGCCGATAAGGGCGATACAACCACGGTGGATGAGACGCTGTGCGAAGCCGGGATGGCGGTGGCGGAGCAGGTCGGGCGCGAAGCGGAGCTGCGGCCCAACGAAGCACCGAAAGTGAACGTGGCCGGGATCGAAGAGACGGTGACCGACAAGGGCTATCACAGCGGCGCGGTGGTGAAGCGGATGAAAGCGTATGGCGTGCGCAGTTACATCCCGGAGAAGAAACAGAAGGGACGGCGGAACTGGGCGGGTAAACAGTCCGAGCAACAAGCGGTGTATGCGAACCGGCGGCGGGTGCGGGGCGAGTACGGTAAGAGTTTACTGCGGCGGCGGGGCGAGTTGGTGGAGCGCAGCTTCGCGCACTGCTACGAGACGGGCGCGATGCGGCGCTGCCATCTGCGCGGACAGGAAACCATTTGGAAGCGGCAACTGATCCACGTGGGCGCGTTCAATCTAAGCCTGATCCTGCGCCAACTGCTGGGCGCGGGCACGCCGCGGGAGTGGAAGAACCGCTTCGGCAGACTTGTTTTGATCCTTTACTTACTCTTCACGTGTCGGATGAATCAGAAGCGGTTTTGCAGAAGCCGAATCTCCGCTTCCGTTGCCAAGTGCTTCGTGAGATCGCCTAGCCGACTACGTCGCCCGACTTGCAGAAAATCCGCTACTTGCACCCCAGGCTGTTAGCGGACTCTTCAAGGTTTGCAAAGTCGGCGCTGTTGGTGCTCTCTCTTCTGGTGTTGGCTCCCCTCGCAGCTCACGCTCAAGGAAGTCCCTTCGACACCGGCTTCAATGCCATCCAAAGCCTTTTCACAGGCACCATCGCGAAGGTTGCAAGTCTGGTTGCGATCGTGATCGGCGGTACGGCTTCGCCCACGGGGAACCCGGTGCAAAAAAGGCGCTCGCTGGAGTTGCGGCCGGGACGGGCATTGCCGTTATGGCGGTGAATGTCTTGAGTTGGCTCTGGGGCGTATAGCGCTCGACCTACGCCCATCTTTAGACGAGGGGACTTATGCTAGACAAACCACAGCAGAAGCACCGCACAAATCGAGTCTTCAAGAGTCTGCACAAGCCGCTCACCTATTTGGGCGTGGAACGTACGCTGTTTTATTTCGTCTGTGTGAGCGCCGTGGGTGCCTTCAACCTCTTCAATTCCATCCTCGCAGGTATCGCCGTCTTCATTGGCGGCTTTGCCTTCGGCCATTGGGTAACGAACAGCGATCCGGCATTCCTTCGCATCCTGGCAAAGTCCGAACGCTACAAGCTCCGCTATGACGCCGCGAAGCAGCAAGTTCCCCGTGTGGAGGTAGTGTGATGCTGCGTCTCGATAAAGTCATCAAGCCGTGGAAAGAGAGCGCGGCGCTGAACGATCACATCAACCTCTACGGCTTCTGGAATGAAACGGCCTTCCTAACTAAAAGCGGCGATTTAGGCATGGTGCTCAGTGTCCCCGGTGTGGACTACGAAAGTCTTGACCGCTCGGAACAGGAGTATGCAGTGAAGCGGTTGGAAGCGGCGCTGAAAGCGTTTGGCCCCGGCTTCCATGTTTACCAATATCTCCTCAAATCGAACCGCCCCGACATACCGTTCGCAACATATGATGACCCCATAGTCGCAGCGGCCATTGACCAGCGACGGAAGTTCTTTGAAGCGAAGCGGGACCATCTTTATCAGATTGAGATCTTCTACTGCATCCTGCTCGAAGGCGCTCGATCAAAGACCGGCGTCGGCACGGCGCTAGCTCGCCTGTTACGCGATCCAGAGGGCGCGATTGCCGAACTCAAATCGCAGTTCACTAATGACAGCATGAAGGAGTTGTTGCGGACGCATATCGAGCGTGATCTTCAACGGCTCGACCAGCACGTACAGGCATTCGCTCGGCAGCTCGCAGATTTCATGCAAATCGAGATCTTGAATCGGCAGGGGCAGTTCAGCTTCTTTCGCCGCTTGCTGAATTATGACGACTGGCGTGTCGCCGGCAGGCCGCAGTCCACCCAGTTTCTCGACTACCAGGTGGTCAACTCCGACATCGATGCCGAACGCGATCATCTGCGGGTAGGCGAGCACATCGTCCGTGTGCTGACGATGAAAGAGGCCATCACAGAGACGCGTCCCCTCGTGCTCGACGCGCTGCTGAAGATTCCGGCCAACTTCTACGTCGTCACGGAGTGGAACCCGCTCCCTGCGGACAAGGCCCGCAAAGAAGTGAACAAGCGCCGCCGCCACTTCAATGTGTCCAAAACAGGTTTTGTCTCTCAGATGGGCAACGATGCCACGAAGACGAACCCACGCGACGTGCTCGTGGACGAGTCCAAACAGGCCGACATTGAGAATCTTGGCGATTGCCTACGTGCCCTGGGTGACGGTCAATCGCTCGGCGATTTCTCGCTCACGATTGTCCTGTATGGCCGGTCACGAATGGAACTCGATCAGCTCGTAGCCGAATTCACTGGCATCTTCACCAACGCGGACGGCAATTTGTTTGCGGAAACCTACAATCAACTGAACGCCTATTTCGCCACTGTGCCGGGCAACTATGCGCTCAACCTTCGCAAGCTGTATCTGCTGAACACGAATTACGCCGACCTGTCCTTTCTGTTTACGATCCTTCCCGGTGAAAAGACGAACGCGCATCTCGGCATGGAGTACCTGGCAGTCGTCGAAACCGACAACAGCACGCCCTACTTCCTCAACCTGCATACTCGCGACGTTGCCCATACCCTGATTCTCGGCATGACAGGCAGTGGCAAGAGCTATCTCTGCGTTTTTCTGCTGCAGAACGCACAGAAGTACAAGCCGCTGACTTTCATCTTTGATATCGGCGGCAGCTTCCAGTCGCTTACGACGATTTTCGAGGGTTCGTACCTCAATGTCGGCCAGGAGGCACGGGATTTCACCATCAACCCTTTCTCACTGCCTCAGACTAAAGAGAACCTGCAATTTCTTTTTAGCTTCTTCCGTGTGCTCGTTGAGGGTAACGAGCAACGTTATCGGCTCGACTTCAAGGAGGAACGCCGACTGTGGGACGCGATCGAGCGCATCTACGTACTGGAGCCGAACCAGCGCACGATTTCGAATTTTGGGAACATCATTGGCGAGTTGAAGGAACGCCTCCACCGCTGGACCCGCGGTGGACAGTACGGTTTCCTCTTCGACAACGCCGAAAACACGCTTTCGTTCAAAAGCTTTCAGACGTTTAATTTCCACGGTTGGAATGACGCGCCCGAGGTTTTGGAACCACTGCTCTTTTATGTTTTGCATCGAGCATCGATTGAGATTACTGACCCCAAGAACCTCGGCACCTCCAAGTTCTTCCTGCTCGATGAGGCGTGGCTCTTCATAAAGAACGAGACCATTCGCAACTACGTGGTGCAGGCGCAGAAGACCTGGCGCAAGCACCACGCCGCGATGATCCTTGCGACGCAATCCATCAAAGAGCTTGAGGAGTCGGGGATGCTGGCGATAGTGGCCGAGAGTTGCCCGACAAAAATCTTCCTTGCCAACCCGGACATGAACCGGGAGGTTTATCGCGAGGCGTTTCATCTGAACGACACGGAACTGGACCTTATCGACGGCCTTGTTCCGCCCGGCCAAATGCTCATTCGTAAAGCCCAGACCTCAAAGAAAGTGCATTTGAACGTCGATTCGGTCTTGCACTGGATGGCGACGAACAACGCCCGCGACAACCTCAAGAAGCAGGAATATTTCGACCGCCACGGTTTTGCGGATGGCCTTCGCCATCTTGCCGAAGAGTTGCCATTCCAGCCGCGCGCGCTGGCCGTATCAACTTCGAACAACAACCGCTAAGGAGAGCTCTATGCGGCATTTGAAATTCGTCGTCAATTGCGCTCTGATCTTTTCTTCCATCGGAGCTTTCGCCCAAGACTCTGCGCGCACGGTGCTGGCGCCGCAATGGCAGATCCGGCGTTTGCGTCTGCGACGCCCCAGCAGCGATCCGCAGCCGCGGCCTATGGACCGACCGGCCTTGCCGCGCCCTGCGTTCCGGGCCAGCCCTGCCCGCAGATGCAGCAAGGGAACGTGCAGATGCAACTCACGCCTGTGCAACAGCAGGCGCAGATGATCGCCGCGAAAGAACGCGAGCGCGCGGACGACTCCTGTTTCGCTTCCAATCTTGTTTACTCCCGCTCTGCCGATCCGCCGCAACAACAGCAGCAAGGCCAGATGATGCCTGCACAGTATGGCGCTAGCGAACGGCAAACAAACAGCAATCTCGTCCCCCCACCAGGCGAAGGGAAACAGGAAGACACGCCGGCAGGCTATAAACGCCCACTGGAGGCCAATGTCGATTCAGCCGTCGGGCAACCCTATCTCGTCTACGAGGGATCGGTTCTCGACACGGTTCTCATGAATCGTCTCGACGGGGACGCCGTGGGACCGGTCAAAGTCCTTGTCTCAAATCCGTTGTACTCGCACGATCACCAACACGTCATCATTCCCGAAGGAACGGTTGTTTTGGGCGAAGCAAAGAAAATTGGAGCGGCAGGCTTTGGCCAACAACGCCGGATGGCGGTGATTTTTCACCGCCTTATTATGCCGGATGGCTACTCCGTCGATCTCGACCAGTTCCAAGGTCTGGATCAGATCGGAGAGGAAGGGCTGAAAAATAAAGTCAACAACCACTACCTCCAAATCTTCGGTGCCTCGATAGCTTTGGGTGTGATTGCCGGGGCGGGCGAGATCACGCAGGGTGGCGGCACCATCACGACGAGCGGTTCCCAGGCATTCACGAATGGGGCGGCCGGCAGTGTTTCGCAGTCTGCCACCACGATCCTTGATCGTTTCATACAGATACCGCCCACCATCACAATTCGAGAGGGCCACCGCGTGAAAGTGTATTTCACGCAGGACTTGCTTCTTCCTGCGTACTCGAACCACACTATTCCGCAAACGTTCTAAGGAGGCTTTCCAATGCGAATAGTTGCCCTCTCCCTATTACTCCTGTCGATTTTGTCCATCGCCGCCTGTGAGAGCAAAGCGGCAAAGGTGAAGAAGTTGCAGGACCAGTACAACACCGAATACCGTCGTCCAAAGATATTCACCATCGACCCGCACTCCAACTTGCGCTAAGCTGAGGCAGCCATCCGTGTCGCCTCACACAAAGGAGGATTGATGAGGCGCACGAGTCATCAGCACGGTAGCCTGAAACTGGCGGATCGCAGGAAAGGAAAGGTTTGGGAGTTCCGAGGGAGAGAAGTTCAAATCGACGGTTCGGTTTGTCGAAAGAACATCGTCGTCGGGACTCTGGAGGAATTTCCAACCGAATCAGCAGCACAGTCCGCTGTCGATGCAATCCGTCTAACGATCAACCGACAAACCCCGCAACAACTGCTCAAGAACGTGAGTGTCGAGACCCTCGTCAAGCACTACCAGGAGCACGAACTGCCGGACATTTTTTCGAAGCAGAAGCCGGCGACTGGAAGCTCAGACGAGCATCACAAGTCCTACTCCACGCAGTATGCCTACGACATTTACTTGAAAAAGTGGGTTCTTCCACGCTGGCGGTCATACCGTCTTTCCGAGGTAAAAGCGGTGGATGTCGAAGCGTGGTTGAAAACAATGCCTCTGGCACGTGGGAGCAGGGCCAAAATCAGGAATCTGATGAGCGCCTTGTTTTCTCATGCGATCCGATGGGAGTGGACGGAACGAAACCCGATCAAGAGCGTACGTCAAAGTGCGAAGCGTATGAGGACGCGCGATGTCCTGACGCCCGAAGAAATCATGGCACTGCTCAAAGAGCTGCCAGAACCTCTTCGAACGGCAGCAGAACTGGACGCTTTCACCGGTCTGCGCCGTGGAGAACTGATCGGCTTGCAATGGGAGGATGTGGACTTCGAAAACCTCGTAATCCATGTTCGCCGTTCAGTCGTGATGACGGTCCAGGGCGCGCCCAAGACGGAAGCTTCCGCAAAGGATGTGCCGCTCGACGCTGCTTTGGCAGAGTCGCTGCTCAAGCTGCGACTGGTTGGTCCGTACAATCGCGAAACAGACTGGGTGTTTGCCTCGCCGACGATGAAAGGCAAGCAACCGCTCTGGCCAGAAACCCTCTGGCGACGATACGGGCGACCGGCTGTGAAGGCGGCGAAGATCCAGAAGCGGGTCGGTTTCCACACCTTCCGGCACACGTACACAACTTTGCTCACTCAGAACAACGAGGAGGTGAAGGTCGTACAGGAGTTCCTACGTCATGCGAACAGTCGCATTACGCTGGATCTTTACGCTCAGGCGGGTATGCCGAACAAGCGGCTGGCACAAAGCAAACTGGTTCGGATGGTGCTCAACAAGGGGGAAGCACTGGCCTAATTGGACCAAATTGGACCATGACACAAATTGCCAATTCCTTGCAAGTGCTTGAAAGAATTGGCGGGGACGACGGGACTCGAACCCGCGGCCTCTGCCGTGACAGGGCAGCGTTCTAACCAACTGAACTACGTCCCCTCTTTGTTTTCACCGGGTTAGCGGGAAACCCTTGATTTTCCTGTCTTTTCTTACTGTCAACCGCGTCGCCTGTGTCAACTACTTCCACCCCATATAACCGAATTCCGGGGGTTAATGGACAGGAGATGGACAGGAAGCTAGCGCCCAAATCCTGCTGCACGACCCTGCAACCCAGCGCATCTGTCCATGCACCGTGCATAAATTGTAACAGACCCTTTCTGGATCTGTCAGGCTCAGCCGCTTGAAAGAGTAGCCGAGCCACGTTCTCCGCCGCTATTTTCACAATCCATGACAATCGCAAATAGCGGTGTTGGCCAAAGGAGGACGAGTCACCTCGTGACCGGTCTCTTTTCTGCGCCAGTAGCCAACTGGGGGAACTGGAATATCGTACTTGCGGCAAGTTTTCGCTAGCCCGACATCGGAGAGCCCGAATTCCCTGGCAAGCGTCCGCATCGGTGTTGACCACACCTTTTCGTACAACTCCGCACGCGTTAGGCGAATTCGTGTCTGGCTCATGGGTTTCTTACGAAAAATCGACGGTTCTATGGGTTGACAATGTAATCATTGACGATCGATGAGTTCTATAAAAAGGGATGTCAAGAAAAAACTTCTGCCTTGACCGGAGGACGAGAGGATTTATGTCTCGATATCCAGCCCACTGTCTGTACGAGCGTCCCTTGTTTTGCTCAGGGATTTTGCTCTGGATGGTTTTCCCTTCGTTTGGTTTTCTCTGCCGGTGGCGACAATGCCAATCAGGTCTAAGAGACTTCGCAAGCGAGAGTGATGTCTGCGTGGTAATCATGGTTCTATCCGAGGCTCGTGGCCTATCGCTATTTCTGATTATCCGAGGGGGCATAGCGTGAAAATGGTGACTCGGTGCCGAAAGCACACGCGGCCCAGCTCATCGACTGATACTCGCCCTCGAATCGAGCGTCTCCAGAACCCGACCGACCCCACCAGAGAGATCACCAGAGATGGAAAAGCCGATTCCCAGAGATGCTCAAACCGCTTGCTGATCTAATTGCTTGGCGTCGAAGTCCACCCCTTTCTTCCACATGGTTAAAGTAATGGCGGCGATCTTCCTGGCCAGGGTGAGACGTGCCATGGTGGGCCGCATCCCTTTCGCCAGAAGAGCCACGTAGAAATCGCGCAGCGGTCCCGGCCGAGTGCTGGCCGAGATCGCGGTACTTTTGAACAGATTCTTGAGATCGTGATTATGGTTGTCATTCAGACCTCGCACGCTGACGCGCTCCCGGTTGCGTAGCAGCTTCCCTCGGACATAGCGGTACTCGCCGCTGTCATGAGTTTCAACTGCGAATCCGCTGTAGGCCCACAGCTGTCGCTTGGTACGGAAACGGTGTGGCGTTTGCAACAAGGCCACCAGCAAAGCAGCACGAATCGGACCGATGAAAGGAATCTGGCGCAATAACTTCACGGCAGGATGCTTGTGGCTTTCCATTACGAAATCGCATCGCGCTTCTTGATGCAAGGGCCGCAGCAGATCCAGTTGCTGGTAGAACCGTTCGGCCCGGAGACGAACTCCGGGCTGGGGAATCTTGGACAACCACTCGCTGCGATGCCGCGCAGCATAAACGGTTGTGCCGCTGCAGGGAATCGCCCAGTTCCGATATAGCGCTTTAATCCGACTCATCACCCGCGTGAGATCCTGGGTGAGGGTCAGATAGCTGCGACCTAACTCCTTCAGGGTTCGTACCCCGTGGTCGCCGTGGTATACGGGTGTGAGCTGATTGCCGCGTAACAACTCCGCCAGCTTGCGCGCATCGATCCGGTCACTCTTGCTGCCATCCTTCAGCAGAGCGTTCTTGCGCGGGTCGCAGACTACAAGCCGGCTGACGTAGGGTTTTAGCAGGTCGTGTAACCAGGCAGCGCAGGTTCCTTCCTCGAAGGTCAGCGATAGAGTTCCATGCAGTCCTTGGATGAACTCAACAATCGTGCCGGCTTTGGTCTCCAGAATGCACTCCATGATCAGCTTGCCCCCACTATCCATGACGGCAACCGAGACTGTGGCCTGGTGCACGTCCATCCCGATATACTTCTCTTGACTCATAAAGGCGCTCCTTTCGCTAGGTTGGCGATGCCAACGATCTCAACCTACCGCAAAGTGGGCGCCTTTTTATATTGCGTGAGGACGTCAGTTCCAGACCTCATCTGCTGCGGATTCGCCGTGTCATTGTGCTACTAAAAGGTGTCTTGGCTCAGCGTGAAATGGAGAAGGGGCGTTCTCCGTTAATGTAGATTCCGTCCCTTCGGGGCGGGGATTTTCAAGGCATGGGGGTCTATCGTCCGATGGCTTTTTCCTCGCAGTGCACAGCGCGAGAGGATTGGCTCCCGCGCTGCTGAGCATCGGCTCGATGAGCCCCACCAGGTTATCCCTCAGCATGGTTGCATCCCTGCAGTGCCCCCAATCCGCTCCTTGTCTATCCCCGTTCGGTTGCTAAGATCGCCTAAAACGGAAGCAGACTCCGTGTCCAACGCTGACTCGAATGCCGCCGGCGTGTCAATGCCTGCGACTCGAAGACGGGTATTCTCCGGCCCTGAGGTCCTGGTATTTCCGGAGCTTTCCGCCAAAACCTCACTTGGAGACCTGCTTCTTCAACCGGTAAATCACCGTGCGTGACTGGGACCAAGGCAAAGGACCAACTCGTATCTGAAGGGGCTCAGTACTAAGGAGCACAGCGGACGCCCCATCCACACTGGCGGAGTCCCTGACGAATACTGTGTTTGGTGGAATTTCCTCGCGAAGCATGACCGCACTAACCTCAGTAGCAGAAGGATCCGGAGGATGCCCGTTAATTCGTAGAAAGTAGCGACTCTCAACCCCGGTCATAATGACCGAGGTAGTTTTTCTGCCAAGAAAAAAGGAGAGAGTCGCTATAAAGAGACGATACCAGATCGACCAGCAACGAGCGGTGCAACAGTTCCGCCAGTTGACCCGCGAAGAGAACCCGAACATCCAGATGATCTTTCCCATGGCCGAGGTCGTGGGTCTGCTGCAAGAAGGAGTGGGCCACCTGCTACGCGAGGCCGGTCTTTCCCTGATGAACCTGGTGATGGAGGAAGAAGTGCGGCACCTGTCTGGGGAGCGGCATGAGCAGCATCCGGCGCGGCGGGCTCACCGCTGGGGAAAAGAAGCCCGGTTACTGCGTGGTGGACGGGCAGAAGGTGCCGATCCAAAGAACGCGTCTGCGCAGCCCGGAAAATCGCGAGCAGCGGCTGGGCAGTTACGAGATGTTCCAGCGCAGCGGACCGATGGAACACGCGGTATGGGACAAGATGATGCGGGGGCTGTCGACGCGCAACTATGGAGCGGTGGTGAAAGACTTTCACCAAGCCTACGGGGTGGAAAAGTCGGCGGTGAGCGAGAACTTCATCGCCTCCAGCCGGGAGAAGTTGCAGGAGTTGATGGAGCGTCCGCTGGGCGAGTTGCGGCTGTGCGCGGTACTGATCGACGGCACGCCGTTCCGCGACCGGCAGATGATCGTGGCCCTGGGCATCAACATTGACGGGCGCAAAACGGTATTGGGTCTGCGCGAAGGAGCCACCGAGAATGCCGCCGCGGTCAGTGAGTTGCTCGACGATCTGGCCTCGCGCGGGCTGGACTTCAGCGTGCCGCGACTGTACGTGCTGGACGAAGGCAAGGCATTGGCAGCGGCGGTGCGCCGTCACGCCGGCGAGGCGGCTTTGATCCAGCGGTGTCAGGTGCACAAGCGGCGCAACGTGGTGGACCACTTGCCCGAAGAACATAAGTCGGCGGTCAAAAAGAAACTGCAGAACGCCTACGCCATGACCGAATACGCCGACGCCAAGCGTGCGCTGGAGCGACTGCATCGCGAACTGATGGAGCTGAATCCGAGCGCCGCCCGCAGCCTGGAGGAAGGCATGGAAGAGACGCTCACGGTGCATCGTCTGCGGGTGCCGGGCCAGTTGCGTCGCACGCTGGCGAGCACGAATGCAATCGAGTCGGCCTTCTCCATCGTGGAGACGGTTTGCCGCAACGTAAAACGCTGGCGGGCCGGCGATCACATCGAACGTTGGGTCGGCTCGGGTCTGCTGGTGGCCGAGCGCCAGTTTCGCAAGGTGCAAGGCTACCGGGAGATTCCGTCGCTGTTGACTGCGCTGGCGAACACGGTTTCGAAGAAGGCGGTTGCCGAGGAAGTGAAGGTTGCGTAGCCTATGAGGGTCGAGAGTCGCTAACTTTCAACGGAGTTCCGGGCAACGTCCCCGTAGTTCATGTCGCGGCAATAGCGGGCAAGCCCTCCGGCTGTTCTAGCCGCAACTACCGTGACATTGCTTGGGGAAGAACATCCCTCGAGAAGCGCGGGGCGCCCGGCAAACCCCTCCGCAATCCTCAGAGGACCAGCCCACACGCCGCCAATGCCCTGCTGAAACATGCAGACAAGGTCTGAATCCATCACGCCAACTAGCTCGAGATTACCCTCGCTGCTGTGGATTAGGCCGACGCCCGACCAAGAACCGCCTCGGTACGGTTGCGGCGCTTCATGCCATGCAACTGTGCTGTCATTTTCCCTCCAGAAGTGAGAAAGTCCACCACCCTGCCGTGGCACAACTACTTCGAAATTGCCGAACAAGCCGAAGCGGCTCTGGATGAACGCGGGCGGTCCGACTGCTTATCCTGGCAGGATTGTCGGTCCGCGCCATCCGTAAATGCCGTTACGCCAGAAGTGCCCCAGCAGGCCGTCGATTTGTGAGAAGGCCAAGTGCATGCCGGGCTGGTCGCCCCGTTCGAACGAGGAGACCATCGTCGCCACCGCCGAAAGCTTGGTGCGGCCTCGGGCTTCTCAAGGACAGCCCGAAGAGAGCTGCATGAAGAGGGGACAGCACCCGCTTTATTCTCCGGAGCCGGAACAATCAGAACCACGGGCTCTCCGGTCTAACCGTTGTGTATCCTTCGATTTCCTTGTACCGGAGCTAGGATTGAACCGTGGAGGACTAGTGGGCGGGAATGAGCGCTACCGCTTCAGTTCTCAGCCGTCTCTTGATCGGCTTAGTGAACACTGAAATGACCGCAGAGCACGATTGGCACACAATCCCGTGTTGGCTTTGCCATTAGAGCATGACAATTGTTCCCTTCCCCGGGATCCGAGCTTTTCCGGAGCGGGGCTCCGGAGCAGAGGTACGTCTCAGCTACAGCAGTGCCGAATACATGGTTCACCGTCGATTTTCACCTCGGACACGCCAACATCATACGTTACTGCAATCGTCCCTTCCGAACCATCGAGGAGATGGACCAGACGATTCTCGAACGTCTGAACGCCTCTGTTAAGGTCAACGACGTTCTGTATTTTCTCGGGGAGTTTTGCATGGGCTAGGTACGCTAACCATGCGCGGATCCCGCAATGTTGTGATTTCCAAACCATGTCTCCGAAAGGAGGCTGCATCAAGGGAGAGGCATCACCCGTACAACTGTGCTGCGAGCGGTTTACGACGCGGATGGTTTAATCGTAGACTTCCAGAGGACCGGCGTCAGGACAATGAGGATGCCGTCCCGTTAAATCGAGGAGGGTATCAACCGATGCAGAAGGTCTGGCACGTTCGCACGATAGCCGGTACTGCCGCCGCGGTCGCGCTGTTTCTCTCGTTGGCAAGTGCGCTTGCCAACGCCCAGAACAGTGCGGCCGCAAGTGTCCAGAAGGCTCCGGCGCAGATCCACGCGCTCAAAGTCACGGTGCTTTCGACCATGCTGGTGGGCAATCTTACGGGGATAGGGGAGTGGGGATTCTCGGCGCTGGTCGAGGCAGATGGACACCGCGTTCTGCTGGATACAGGAGGCCATCCCAATACCGTGCTACAAAACGCACGCGACCTGAAGATCGACTTGTCCGACGTTCAAGATGTAATTCTTACGCACAATCACTGGGACCATGTCAGCGGGCTGATGACCCTCCGCAAGGAGATGATGAGAAGAAACCCATCGGCATTATCAAGAGTCTATGTGGCTCGCGGTATCTTTTACAGCAGGCCTTCCCCTCAAGGCGAACAGAACCAGATGATCGCACTGAAGAAGGAGTATGAAGCAACCGGCGGACAGTTCATCGAACATGAGGAGGCGGCAGAAATCTTTCCTGGCGCTTGGCTAACGGGTCCGGTGCCCCGTAAATATCCCGAACACAATTGGAGCAGCTCTGGAAAGGTGCAGACTCCGGAGGGCCTGGTGGAGGACACAATTCCGGAAGACCAGTCACTGGTCCTCAACACGCCGCAGGGACTCGTCGTGATTACCGGCTGCGGTCATGCGGGAATTGTCAACATCCTCACCTTTGCCCGAGAGCAATTTCCCAACGAGCCAGTGCAGGCGGTCATCGGTGGACTCCATCTTTTTGCGGCGACCGATCAGCAACTGGATTGGACTGCCGATAAACTGAAGGAATTCCACGTCGCGAATCTAGTTGGTGCACACTGCACGGGGATCGAAGCCGTGTATCGTATTCGGGAGAAACTCATCCTGCCCCGAGCATCGGCGGTCGTAGGCAGCGTGGGATCGAGCTTTGTCCTTGGTGAAGGCATACATCCCGGACAACTGGCCAAATAACAGTAGTCTCGTCTCGTTCGCAATAACATTCTGCCACGATGGTGCCGTCGATAATCGCGTGGATCAAACGTGTGGACCAGTTCGGTGTTGGCAACGCATTGTTACTGCGCGAGATAGCCTCCATCCACCGGCAAGACGGCTCCGGTCATCCAGGACGATTCGTCACTCGCCAGATAGACCGCCAAACCTGCAATGTCGTCGGGGCGGCCGAGCCTTCCAATGGGATGCGCAGCGGTTCTTTCCCGGCGAACGGCTGCTGGATCCTCAGCCTGGGACATGATCGCGGCGGTGAGATCCGTTTCGACGAACGATGGACAAATTGCGTTGACCCGGATGTTTTCGTGGCCGTGATCGATGGCCATGCTTTTCGTCAGCAGGACCACTGCGCCCTTGGAGGGAGCATAGGCTGCGCGGTTGCGCGCGCCAACAATCCCGAGGGTGGATGCAACATTGATGATCGAACCGCCGCCAGTGTTTCTCATGTATGGCAATGCGGCACGAGAGAGCAGCCAAACTGCCCGCACGTTCACGTTGAAGGTGCGGTCCCACTGATCTTCGGTAATCTGCTCGGCATTTCCAGCCTGCAGGATGCCCGCGTTATTCACTAGAAAGTTGAGTCCGCCAAATCGGCTCACGGTCTGGTCGAGCAAGCGTGTAAGTTCGCTGGTTTTGGAAACGTCAGTCGGGATCGCAAACGCGTGATCGCCAATCTCACGCGCAACTTCTTCAATACGATCCCTTCGCCTACCGGCCAGCGCGACCAGCGCTCCCTCCCTCGCAAGCGCCAAGGCGCACGCGCGTCCAATTCCACTACCCGCACCAGTGACGATTCCAAGTTTTCCTTTCAGGCGTTCGCTCATGGCAAATTATTCTAGCTGGAAAGCACAAGCGTAGAGATGGCTCCCGAAGGACGGTGTTGGGTTCACCGTCCATGCCTTCTCTCTTCGAGACAAGAGTGCTCCCTTTTTTTCTCGAGCGATGGCCAGAGCTAACGCTCTGGCCATTGCTCAGTCATGGGAGGAAGCGCTCGATCAGAAGATAAGCTTCAATGCGAACTGAATTTCCCGGCTGGTGGTTGAAGTCGAGTCAAGTGCACCCGCCGCGGGATTTGCAGATCCGTCCTGGCCGAACAACACATTGTTGACCAGCGGAGGATTGAAATTGGAGCGATTAAAAACGTTGAACATCTCTGCGCGAAACTGCAGGTTAAGTCTTTCTCGAATGTGAGTATCTTTGACTACGGAAAAGTCGAAGTCGACCAGGCCAGGCCCGTAGATTTCGTTTCTCCCGCCATTTCCGAGCAGGTTCGTGCAGGTGCCTTGCAACACGGTCGTGCCGTTCTGTACGAAGGGTGCACAGTTGGCTGCAATGGCTGGCGTCGAGACGGGCAGAGTAAAGCACGGCAACTTGATGTAGTTGTTTGCATTCTGTGAATTGACCGGAGTTGAACAGCCCGGCCCCGTGAGCCGGTCTGGATAGGCGAATGGCGACGAGCTATTCAGTCCAAGTGGGTCTCCGCCGATCAATGGGGTAAAAGGCATGCCGCTCTTTATCTGCATAATGCCGCCCAACTGCCATCCCTTAGCAGCCCATGCGATGGGGCCTTGCCATGAACTGGAAACGGGAATATTCCACAAATAATTAATGGTTAGGTTGTGCGTTATATTGAAATCGGAAGGGGCGCGGCGATACTTCGGGAGGAAGTAGAAGAGAGAGGGGATGGAATTTACGAACGAATCGCTGGCGATTGAGCCATCCCCACCATCGATGGCTCGGCTCCACGTATAACTCCCTTGCACCTGGAACCCACGACTCATTCTTTTTTCAATTTGCATTTCGAGGCCGTCGAAATAGGAATCGTTGTTCCATTGCAGAGTATCCATGCGACCGATCGAGGGGCTGATCGTAGGGTTTGGCGTCCCGTTTGCCGGCGGCATCGGCCAAAGGTAAGGAGGCGTAGAGCCATTAATCGGCTGGGTTGTATTAATATCGTCGGCTCGGAATATCATGTGCACGCCGCGCGATCCCACGTAGGCGGCGCTCGCCGTGAGATTCGAGGCCAGTTCGCGCTGGATATTCATGTTCCATTGCATCACGTAATTACGCTTGGGATTGGGCTGAATATACGGAATACGCAGGCCAAGATTATTCGCAGCATTGGCTGCCAGGATATTGAACGCGCCCGTTGGAAACGAACCCGCAGGCAGATTATTCGCTGTGCCATTCTCGGTGAAAGGGGCGGTATTGGTGGCGAACTGGCCCAACAAATAGGGGAGCGGAAGAACGTCGAACATGCCAAAACCGCCACGGACCGAGGTCTTGCCGTTTCCGAAGGGGTCCCAGGCAAAGCCGACTCGCGGCTCGAAGTTGTGATACGTAGGATTCTTAAAGACGGTAGAACCAACAATCGTATCTTGAAAGGTCTGATTAAACGGGCTGTGCAGAGCCGACAGGTGGCCGTGGGCTTCTGAAGGAACCGTTGACATCTCATAACGCAATCCAAGGTTCAGTGTCAGAGTTGGGCGCAAGCGTACGTCATCTTGAACATAGCCGCCGAAAATGCTGGAGCGAAAATTAAATCGAATGAACGGCACGCTGGGGAGCGGGGCGAAGAGAACGATTGGATTATTCGTCAGGAATCCGTTGTTGGTGGGATCTGCCAGCGTGCCGAATGCGATTTCCCCAAACGGCGCGGGATCAAATGCATTCAGTTGGATTCGTTCCACCGCAAAGCCCATTTTCAAGCTATGAATTCCATGCGTCAAGAAAACGTCGTCGTACCCCTGATACGAATTCTCGAAGAAATCCAGGCGCTCGATTTGGTTCAAGCCCGGCTGGATGGATATGTAGGGCGGTACATCGATTTGCGGGTTATCCGCCCCAGTGCTTTCGCCCAGGGCCGGGTTGTTAGACAAAGGATTAATCGCCTGTGCGCCCTGCGAGGTATGAAGAGATCGGTTGAGTCCGAAACGCGCGGAATTGATCAGCTGCGAGCTGAAGATGTGTGTCTCTTCGATGGCAACGTAGGCCCTTCCGGTTGAGTTCCCGACGAGCACATCGTTCGCAGGGTCAGGCTGCGTAGCATTCGCAAAGTCATACTGGTAAGTTGCAAACAGACTGTCGTTGTCCGAAAACCTGTGATCCAGTCGTCCCGTTCCGAAGTTCTCCGTCGTAATATGGGGCGCCGTAAACTGGTAAAACCCAACATCCCCGTTGCCAACCAAGCCTGCATTGGGCGCTCCCCATAAACTGAGGTAAGGTAAAACTGCCTTATCAATGCCAGTCGCCGGATCGGGATTAAAGGCGCCGGTAACCTGGTGCGGCGAGCAAACACCGGGTTGCGGGATCGAACAAAGTATGCCCTGCCGAACGGCAAGGGAAGGAACAGGAACCGTCGCGGTGATGCCTTGGTTCTCGCGCAGTCCCTCATAATCCGCGAAGAAAAATGTGCGATCCTTCACAATCGGACCACCCAGAGACGCTCCGAACTGATTCCGACGGAAGGCCGGAATTTGAGCCGGATCAAAGTAATTCCTGGCGTCCAGCGCGCTATTGCGCAGAAATTCGTAGACGTCTCCATGGAACCCATTGGTCCCTGGTTTGGTGAGGGCGTTGATTACTCCTCCGGAGGTGCGGCCATATTCCGCTGAGTAGTTGCTAGTCAGGACGGAAAATTCCTGCACCGCATCGACCCCCAACGTGGAGCCCTCCACGCTGCCGGGCCCGCCATTTGTATAATCGTTCACGCTGATACCGTCGATGCGATAGTTGTTCTGCGTGGGACGCGAGCCGGAGATGGTCATTTGCACTCCGTAGCCCCGGCGAGCCCGGTCTGGCGAACCGGTATTCGCTTGGATCGACCCGACCGAGTCTACCCCGGGCTGGAGCGTGGCCAGTTGGGTCCAATCGCGTCCATTCAACGGCAGTTGTACGACAGCGTCCTGGCCAACAACACCGCTGATGGTGGAACTAGCCAATTGCACTGCCGGGGCTTCGTCTTTCACTTCAACTCTCTGAGTGACTTGGCCAACCTGCATCTTGAAATTGAGTAATTGCTGGGCCCCTACCGTTAGGGTGACGCCCTTCTGTTCCGTGGTGGCAAATCCTGCAGCGCTCACCGTGACGTCATACTTACCCGGCAACAGATTGGGTGCCGAATAGACGCCGGCGGAATCGACGGTCACCGATCGGGTCTCGCCCGTGGCCTCGTTCTTGATTGAGACTTGTACGCTGGGTATGACCGCGCCCGTGGAATCAGTCACGCTGCCCGTCAGCGTTGCGCCGGAGACTTGGGCATTTGCACGGAGGGCCAACAGGACACAAAGCAAGACTGGCAGGAATATTACCAACACGCTGGGAAGAATTTCCCCACTTCGAGTGCGCACGATAACCCCCTTAGGTTTCCCCATCAACCTAAATGCGACGGCAGCCTACACCTCTCCTGTTCCGAGCGGCAATCGATCGCCGGCTGAGAGCAGGCCCTACAAGAGAATTCACCGTTCGTTTCTGCTGTCTCTCCATCCCACATCCAACTCGTTGGGAGCCTTGCCTCGGCAAAACATCTGCCCGCAAACTGCCGCTTCCCTTCGCCCCATCTCTGGAGAGATTCGACCTTCCATCATCTGCTGCGCCTGCAAAGCTATTGGGTCGGCCATCCGAAGTCTTGTGGAATCTGCAAAAGAAATCTTAAGAATTTCTTTTTTGGATGGTAATGGAGTCCTGCCAAGGACTTGCGTTCCTTTCGATCTTTCCAGCCGGACCGGCCGCATCGTTCCCCTTTTGCGAAGGCTCCGCACAAGGGGAACACCTAACTCGTTGGCTATTATCAGGAAACCGGTGGACATCTCGCTGAAAGACAAAACCGGTTGGCAAGGTTCTGTGGAGGGTACTAATACCGTCGAGTAGGCTCCTCCCCGATGTTAGAATACGTGAATCGGTGGGCAAGAACTGCAAGAACTAAGTCCAAAACCCTAAAAGAATTGGCGCCACTTGAAAAGGTCAGGCCGATACGACGCAAGATCCTGGTACTGTACGAACTCCAGGAAATTACCTTCGGGGTCTCGTGCGAAGATCGCAGTGATCCCCTCGCGAATCTCGACGGGACCTTCGCTGACCAAATCCACCCGGTGCTTTCTTAGCCGGACGACAACCTCGTGGATATCCACGATCACAAACGTGATATAGGCGATGCCCTGCCGCTCAAAAACCCAGTCTGGAACCTGGCTAGGTTTCAGAACAGTCTTCTTGGGTTGAACCAGCTTAATTCTTTCTCCATAAGGCGTCTGCAAACGAATGATCCGAAAGCCGTTCGCTCCGGTTCCAAATTTCGTGCTCATCTCCGGAGATGCCTCGGCGTCCGTGGCGAACCTGAGCCCTAAAACCGCGGTATAGAAATTGAACATTCGCTCGATATCGATGCAAACGATCCCGGGTTCGAGAGGCGCCACCATCCGCAAGGACCATGATTCCTTGGCTTGAGTCTCCATTTGTAGGTCTTTCCCTTTCCCACCTCAAATTGATCCTCGAACAAGTTCCGCAATACCGCTGGTCTTCACTCTCCGCTCGCCTCGAAACTGAGCGGTTTCCGAGTCATGGTGAAGCAGATCACCGCTGCCAGGAACAGCAGAAACCCAGCCAGGTAAAATGCCAGGTCGAAGCTGCCGGTCCATTTCACAATGTATCCGGTGGCGATGGGTACCAGCGATCCAAAGATGTTTCCACCCAGGATCAAGAAACCCATCGCAGTGCCCACCATCTCCGGATTCCATACTAAGTCATTGGTCAGGGCAATATTCAATGACAATGCGCTGGAAATGCAAGCCAGTGATATTGAAATCAGCAACACGAGCAAGTACTGATTCGCGATCATGTTGGTCAACAGGACAACGCCTGACAACAAGATAAACACGATCAGCAACGTCCGGCGTTTCCCCTGCTTTACGGCTTCATGGGTCAGAATGCTGTCACTCAACTTTCCACCGAGCAATCCAAACACCACCGCAAAGACGTAAGGCACAGACGTGAACCAACCCGCTTTCACTAATGTCATGTGGCGAGATTGGACCAGGTAGGAAGGCAGCCAAAAAAGGAACAGCAGCATGGTGTACGCGCAGCACCCTTGTGTAAAGAACAGCCCCCACATGGTCTTGCGGGCGATGAGACGAAGCAAGGTGCCCTTCGGGGGGGCAGCGGGTTTCGCTCGCGAATCGGTTTGCGCCGAAATGTAATTTCGCTCTTCCTCCGGCAGCCACGAACACTCGGACGGGATGCGGAAAAACTTCAACCACAAAATCACCCAAAGAAAGCCTACCGACCCCGTCAACATAAACGAGACCCGCCAGCCTTCTTTCAATAACACCCACGCGATCAGCGGAGCCGAAAATGCCGGTCCAGCGAACGTGCCGGCGTTGAAGATTGCGGTCGCGAGGCCGCGTTCACTGGCCGGGAACCATTGCCTGACGACCTTCGCTGAAGTTGGAAACGAAGCCGCCTCGCCCGCCCCCAGAGCTAACCTGGTTGCCAACATGCTCCCGAAAGTCGTCGCGACCCCCGTCAGCATTCCTGCGATAGACCAGATCGTCACTGACAAACCGTTGACCAAGCGGGTGCCCATTCGATCGGTCATCCAACCCCAGAGCAGAAGAAAAAGGCAATATGTCCACTGGTAAGAAGAAAAAAGCAGACCCATCTTCCCCGCGTCCCAGCCGAAATCTTTCGCAATGGCCGGTGCGGCGACCGACAAGTTAATGCGATGCACGTAGTTGATAAATAAGTTGAGGAACAACAGAGCGGCGATGTAGAAACGTTTACCGGACCACAGCGAACCAACTTTAGCGATTGCAAGTGGCTCACCCGGCGATGCGGCAACGCTGAAGTCAGTCCCCGTTGTCATATCTCTCGAGACTAATTCTTACGGACTTTTCTACTCATCTCGACCTCGCCAGAAATTGACGCAGCGCAGGAACAGGATGGAAACGTCGCGATCGGCAAAACTGCCATTCTGTCATTCGTCTTCGCCCCAGCCAAAGTTCGGCATCGGATGTGGAATCGGAGGAAGATCCCAACTCCCTGTCGCCAAGGGGCGAACTTCGCGGTCAATCCGGACGTTCGAGCACGGTCGGCTGTCCCGATGCAATCGCCGCTTCGAGCTGTGGCGCAAGGTCGGCAGGCTTTTCTACTCTCTGTCCTACAGCGCCCATCGATCTCGCCATCATCGCATAGTCGGCAGAAAAGAGATTTCCGCCCACATCGGTGAAGCTCACTGCCAATTCACGATCTTTACCGAAGTAGCCGCGTTGTTGATCGCGGATGGCGCAATAACCGAAGTTGTTCCATACCAGCCAGACCACCGGGATCTGATACTCGACGGCCGTCAGCACGGCACTCGCATTCATCATGAAAGCTCCATCGCCGCAAAGCGAGACCACAGGCTGATCGGGCGCAGCCAGCTTGGCGCCAAGCGAGCCGGCAACGGCAAACCCCATGGAAGCAAAACCCCAGGTCTGCAGAAACGTGCGCGTCTTCCACGCTTCGTACTCGGCGACCAGCCAGTTATGGTGGATGCCAACATCGGCCAGCACGATGCCATCAGCCGGCACAACTTTTCGCAGATCGGCTACGGCCCGCTCGGGCCTGATCGGGATCGCGTCCGAAGTTCGCGGCGCCAGAGTCGCGTCCTCCCATCGCTTCCGCCATCCGGCAATTCGTTGGAGCCAAGCGTTCCGATTGCCGTTGGTGGATGCGCGTGATGCCACGAGAAGCTGCTGCAAAAAGAGCTTCGCGTCGCTAACGATGCCGAGCTCGGGCCGGAAGTTCCGGCCAATCTCCGCCGCATCTATGTCAACGTGAATCAGCTTGCTGGGCGGGATGTTGTATGTAAAGCCGGGGAGCCATGCGCTCGTCGCACGGTCGTCAAATCGCGTTCCAAGAGCCAGGATCACATCGGCGTTCCGGCACGCCGCATTCGCCGGATATGATCCGTTCCGGCCGGTTGGACCCAGGCTTAACGAGTTGCGTGGATCGATGACGCCTTTCCCGAACGGCGTAGTTGCAACCGGGATGTGAAACTTCTCCGCCAATACGAGCAATTCCGGTTCAGCGCCACTGAGCTCGACTCCGTGCCCGGCAACGATTACTGGACGCTCCGCAGTCTGAAGCAGCCGCAAGGCTTCGTCCACCGCTGCCGGATCGGCTGCAGGTCGCGCATACTCCGCCATTGGCCACTCATTGTCGCGTTGCGCCGCGCTCTCGTCGACCAGTTCCACAAACACGTTCAAGGGTATATCGACATTCACCGGTCCCGGCCGCCCGTTGGTCATCAAGGCGAAAGCCTGACGCAAAGCGAGCGGCAGCATATCTGCGCGCGTCGGTTGAAAACTGCGCTTGACGTAGGGACGGAGGACATTCACAAAATCTCCCTGGAAATATTTGCCCGTCTCCTGAAAGGGACCGCGGTTCCACTGCCCGGTGGGCACATTCCCGGTGATGTTCAGCATCGCTGAGGAATCGGCGGCAGCGGCGGCGATTGCGAGAATAAGATTTGCCGAACCCGGACCGCACGACGTGTAGGTAGCCACCGGCTTCTGCGTGATCCGAAAATACGCTTCCGCCATGAACCCTGCCGCAGCCTCGTGGTGCACCGAGATCGTTTTGATCTCGTCCTGCCGGTCGAACAATCCGTCGAGCAAGCCGAGTATGCCGTGCCCGCATACTCCGAAGATGTAGGGCACCTTTTGCTGGATCAGGAAATCCGTGATGTACGCGGCCCCCTTCGATGCTGGTTTCACGCGTGCCGACTGCAGTTCGCTATGAGGCATGAATGTTCTCCCTGGAATTATTTCGCGATGCTGAAACCGCCGTCGAAAGTGTCGGACATGCTCCAAAACATCGTCTTCACCTGCTGATAGGTTCTGATGCCTTGCAGCCCCTTCTCACGTCCAAGCCCACTCTCTTTGAAGCCGCCAAACGGAGCCGCAGTCGAGAACTGTTTATACGTGTTGATCCAAACCATTCCGGCTTCCAGCGCCCGCGCCACACGCCAGGCACGTTTGTAATCGGCGGTCCATATCCCCGCAGCCAGACCGTATGGGATGTCGTTGGATTTCTGGATGAGGTCGTCCTCGTTATCGAAGGGCATGGCGCACAGCACCGGCCCGAAAATTTCCTGCTGTGCAATTTTCGACCTGTTCGTTATGCCGGCAACAATGGTAGGCAGATAGAAGGCGCCTTTTGCCAGCCGCGGATCGGACGGCCGCGTGCCTCCGATCAGAATCTCGGCACCTTCATCGCGCGCACCATCCACCATCTTCTCGATGAACTCCCGTTGCGAAAAGCTCGCGCTCGGTCCGAGTTGCGCTCCAGGTGCGTCGGGCAAATCGACGCGCAGCGCGTGGGCTCTTTCCATGATCATGGAGATCACTTCGTCGTAGACCTTACGCTCCACAAACAACCGCGATCCCGCGGTGCACGACTGACCGGTTCCTTCGAAGATGGCTACAGTCGCCGCATCCGCCGCTGCTTTCAAGCTCGCATCTGCAAAAATAATGTGTGGTGACTTTCCGCCCAACTCCAACACGGCCGGAATGATCTTCTTCCCCGCCAGTTCGGAAATCCTGCGTCCGACTTCGGTTCCACCCGTAAAAGAAACCATTCGCACCAACGGGTGGGTGACGAGTGCGTCGCCGATTTTGCCTCCCGCTCCCGGTACCACATTCAGCACCCCCGGCGGAACACCCGCGTCCAGAGCAATCCTTCCCAACTCAATTCCGCAAGTGGGAGTGAACGAAGCTGGCTTAAGGACAATGCCATTCCCGGCAGCCAATGCCGCCGCGATTTTGTTACACGTCAAAGTGATTGGAGAGTTCCAGGGCGTGATCGCCGCGACCACGCCCCAGGGTTCGTAAACCGTCATGCTCAGATAATTGCCACGGGGCGGAGTGATTTCAGATCCTAGAGTCTCAATCGCGGCAGCACAGTAACGGAAGGTCGCGGCGCCGTTGATGACCTGATTCTTGCATTCCTTCCACACTTTCCCATTCTCGAGCATCTGACAGCGAGCCAGCAGGTCGGAGCGCTCCATCATCAGGTCTGCGATCCGGTTCAGCAGTTGGGCTCGGTTGTGCGGCAACATGTTGCGCCAGGCAGGACTGCCGGCAGCTTTGTGAGCGGCTTTTACGGCTGCATCGATGTGCGCTTCGGTGCCGGCACAAACTTCGTAGTTCACTTCGCCGGTCGCTGGATTCACATGCGTGATGTGGGATGACGTGTCCTGAACCCATTCCCCTTCGATCAGGAACGGCAGTGGCTTTAAACCCGCGACTGTCGACATTTTTCGGCTCCTAAATTGACAGCTTACTGTTCAGCACTATATAAGGCGCAAGGGATGTGCAAAACCAAACGCCAGTTTCGGGGATTCTAGCACCAGAATCTGAAGATAACCTGATGATGAAAAAAATGCGGACCTCGATTGCAATTTTTTTGACGTTGGCCTCTATTCTTCTCGCGAGCCAGTTCGGAGTGAGCGCAGAGGATGAATCCTATTCCATGCCGCTAAAAACGATTCCAACATTTTCGACGGAAAACATTGCCCGGCAAGGTCATTTCTACGTGGGTGGGAAGTGGGTTGGAGAGCCGGGCAAGCAAAGAATGCGCGGCGCAATGTACGTCGAAGTCTGGGTGCCGAAGAAGATCCGCCATCCCTATCCGATCCTGTTTGTACAAGCTGGAGGCGGACAAACCAGCATAGGACTACTGCAAACCCCTGACGGGCGGCCGGGTTGGGCGTATGACTTCGTCAACGAGGGCTACACGATCTACATGATGGACTTTCCGGGTCGTGGGCGTTCCGCCTTTATCCCCGGACTGGACGGCGAGGTCATTCCGCCGCGCACGGGCGAACTGATGGAGCAGGTTTGGACCGGCGGCGCGCCTCCCCCGAACCCGCAGCGCAGTTGGCCTCAATCCAACAAGTACACGCAGTGGCCGAGCAATGCTCCGAACAAAGGCCAAATCGGCGATCCCGTGTTTGATTACTTCGCCAAGACCGAACTTAATTTTCCTTCCGGCGACGATATGGAGCCACTCGCCGCCGATGACCTCGTGCAACTGGTCGACTTGATCGGAAAACCGGTCATTCTGCTTTTGCACTCGCGACTGGCAACATCCGGTTGGCTGCTCGCGGACGCGCGCCCGAAACTCGTCAAGGCCATCATCGCTGCGGAGCCATGGGGACCGCCCATCGAGAACGCCGAGCTTGATGCGAGAGGTCCGGGGCACATCTGGGGCCTGACCAATTTCCCCATGCATTACGATCCCCCGATCAAAGAAGCCTCTGAATTGCAGACGGTGCGCGAGGACAAGGCCGATGGGCCGGGACTTGTTCCTTGTTGGATACAGAAGGAGCCCGCGCACAAACTGATTAATCTCGAAGGTATACCGATCCTGAATGTTTCCGCGGAGGCGAGCTATCACCGGCCGTATGCGCGCTGTGTTGCCAAGTGGCTGAATCAGGCAGGCGTCAAGACGGAATACGTGAGATTGGAAGATGTCGGACTTCCCGGCAATGGTCACCAGATGATGTCCGAAAAGAACAGCGCTGGCATAGCGAAGTTCTTCATGGAGTGGCTCGATAAGAACGCACGCTGAGCGGTGAGGCAGATGTCCGGCATCGATGGGCGTCAGAAAAAGACGCACTGGTTCGATCTGCTTTTCCCGGACATCACTTCAAACGTGAACTGCACATCAACTGCACCTCCAGTTGCGTTCGACGCGGCGGCTGCACCCGGCCGGCAAGAGCCTTAATCGAGGCACAGACCCCTTCCCTGCCACCGCCGCGCGACGCGGTCCTGCTGCGGGCCTAAGCGAGAATTCCCTTGCTTGCTTTCGGAAGCCGCGCGACCTGCTCGGCAGAAAAACCGAAGTTGTCAGCGATAAGAGCTGGAGGATTCGCCGCAAGCCATCCTGCCAACGAGATTTCTTCGTACACAGGACTGTTGAATAGAACCAGAATCCTTGTTGGTTCGTCGCCAAGCTGTTCCACGTAATGTCCAAAACCTTGCTGGATGAAGGCGATCTGCCCCGGCTTGAATTCCTCTGCTGCCACTCTTCCGTGAGCGCCGAATATAGTCACTCGCGACCGGCCCGAAATGTAGTATTGCCACTCGTCGGCATTCGGGTGCCAGTGAAGCTCCCGCAACGCTCCCGGTTTCAGATCTTGGATAACTGCCGTGAGTGTTTTTTGAATCGGAAACTCTTTCGATGAGACGATGCGTTCCTCGCCGCCCGGAAAAACGAAAGGTTGAGTGGCAGCAAGGCGAAATTTATGGGGGAATTGGTTTTCGGCGAGATTCTTGTTCCGCAACTCTTCAGGAACCGCAGGAGGCACCCTGCCCTGCACGATATAGGCCTCGTCCCTCGGAATCGACGAAAAGGCGGATACAGGCAGGTTCAGATTGCGCGCCAAAATTGCCGGCGAGGTGTGGCCCATCCAGTCGGTGATGCTGAACGTGCCAAACTCTGAGAAGTGGCCATTATCGAACACCAAAATAAAATGCGCTTCGTCCGGACCCAGACACTGCAGGGCGTGACCATGCCCTTTCGGAAAATACCAGACATCTCCCGGACCGAAATCCGCGGACTCCGCTTCCCCATTCGGAGAGATCACCGTGGTGCGTATGTTTCCTCGAATCACGAACGCCCACTCCGCCGCGATCGCGTGCCAGTGCAGTTCCCGCAATCCGCCGGGATGCAGACGCATGGACACTCCCGCCATGCTTTGGGAAATGGGAAACTCATCCACATTCGCTTCCTTCGCCGAGCCGCCTGCAGTCACCCGCCCCTCGGAAGCTTCAATGTCGTACTTGAAATTTTCCAGTGGCACATGCTGTTTATGCTCTTCTGGCGCAGCATTCATTTCCCGCGGAATCGCGAGAGAAGCCGCGGCAATGGCTGCTGTTGACGAAACTACAGTCAATAATTCTCGACGGCTCAATCCATTTCCGTTTCTCGGTTTATTCCCCTTCATCTTGTTTTCCCCCATTCGGCTCTGGATGCGATACTGCATTTTGCTTTCTCAAAAACCGGACGACAAATCGCACATTCAACTGAACCGAGAATGCGCGAAAAAAAGAATAAGGTCAACCCTGATTGCCGGAATTGCGATTTTTTCGTTGCGAAGAATACGCAACGAGAGGTCCCGGTTTGGGTGGCGGAGGATCCGTTTCAGAAATTTACGAGGCGTAAGAGTTGCGCGAATCGCGGATCTGCACGCAGGCCTGCCAGTTCCGGATCTGATCGGAGAAACACCATCGAGGTGGATCGGTCTTCGACTGCTTTTTGCAGCCAGCGGAAGGCCTGATCCTTCTCTCCAAGACCGGCATAGACGAGGCCAATGGCATAAGGTGGCACATACTGTTGCCCAACGCGTGCTTGCAAGTTCTGAAGCACACTTCGCGCCTGATTGGAACTCCCCGACGCTCCATAAGCATGCCCAAGGGATCCCTCGTAATAGGGATCGCCGCCGGAGAGATGCACCGCCTGTTCGAACTCAGGGATCGCCATCGCGTACTGCCCCCGCTGTTCGTACACTTCTCCCAGACGAAAGTGAGTGCGCGGAAAATTGGGTTCAATCTCAATCGCTTTTTTCAGCGTTTCAACGGATTGATCGTACTGACCCGCAAGGGCAAACGTCCATCCAGCGTTGCTGCCTACGATCAGCGAGAGAGGATCATCCTGAAGCGCTCGTTGAGCTTCAACCACCGCTTCAGAGTATTCGCCCTTGGCCGCCAGACTCTCTGCGTACCAGGAGTGTGCCATCGCGTAATGGGGATTTTCCGCGAGAGCGCGCCGGAATTCATTCTCCGACGCCGTCAGATTCCAGTCATAGTAGAAGTAAATGAATCCCAAGGTTGCGTGCGCCGCGGCCAGACTGTCGTCCATCTGCAGCGCTCGGGTACCCGCATTTTTGGCTGCCGGAAAGGCCTGCTTGGGCGGAAGCACTGCGTACAACCCTAACGTCGCGTAGGAATCGGCAATTCCAACATAGGCTTCCGCAAAACCGGGATCCAGGGTAATGGCCTGTTGGAAATAGCCGAGACCCTTCTTCAATCCAGTGTCGGTTCGTTTATTCCAGAAATACCGCCCCTTCATGTACGCTTCGTAAGCGTCTGGCCGCTCGGTGGAGCGTTTGGTAAATCGGCGCGTCTCCTCTCCGGTGAGTTGCAACCGAATGGACTGCGCCGCCATTTCGGCAAGAGCGTCCTCCAGAGCAAAAACATCCGTGAATTCCCGGTCGAAGGTATCCGCCCAAAGTTGCACACCGTCTTGCACCCGAATCAACTGCATCGTGACACGGACCCGGCCGGCGTCGCGCTGGATTCTCCCATCCAGCACCGCATCAACCCCTTGCTCGCGGCCAACTGACTGTGGGCTGAGATGAGTTCCTGCGTATTGCTGGATGGCGCTGGTCGGCCGCACAGTGATTTTTCCTGTACTCGCCAGCTTCGTGATCACCGCGTCGGCCATTCCGAGTTCCAAGTATTTGTCCGGGCTGTTTGTGCCCAGCGTATGGAAAGGCAGAACCGCGAGCGAACCAATGACCGGAGTTTCCTGGGTCTGTTTCAAGGCGCGCTTGCGGTGCGTGAGTCCAACCGCGATCAGCGCCACCAGACCGATCACCAGACCGGCTAACATCATATATCCAAAGAACCTTTTCTTCGGCCGCTCCGGCCATGCCTGAGGCACGGACGGCATATCCAATTGCGGTAAAACAGTGGGTGCCGGCGGCTCCTCCACGTCCTTTGCGCTTGCGCTCGCGATCACCAGTGCACTGTCATCGAGCCGCTTCACTTCGGCGACGAAGCGATAACCCCTTTTAGATACCGTCTCGATGTACCGATGCTGCCCGCGGTCGTCGTTTAAGGCCTTTCGGAGCAGAGAAATCGTAACCGCAAGATTGCCTTCCTCGACGAACGAACCCGGCCAAACAATTTTCAGCAGTTCGTCTTTTTCGACAAGATGCCCGGACCGGTCCACGAGGGCAAGCAACAGATCGAACGCCTTGGGAGTGAGCGAAACAGGTTGGCCATCGCACAGAAGCAACCGCTCTGGGGGATCTAACTGGAAAGGCCCGAACTCATACAAAACATTGACTGGAGTTGCCATTGTGATTGAAAAAAGAAATTCTTAAGATTTCTTTTGCCATTCCCACAGGACGCTCTGCCTTCGAATCGCTAGCATGGTCACACTTCTGCACGGAAGGCGGCTCCGTCTCAAAAGGCTGCGATTATATCTCAGTTGCTCGGAGCCGAGTCAACCAGGAAAACGGTCGGGTGTTGCCTTAAATGCCTCATCGCAGAAACACGCTGTTGCAGACTGCACCAACAAGCGGACCCGGGGATGGGATTAGCGATAAACTCAGGCAGACACAGGTCTTCCTCCGCGTCATCCGCCTCCGCGTCCTCGATTTGCGAATTTACCTGCGCGCAACCCTTTCTGAACTTGTGCAGCAGTCAACGGCGTCACTCTACCCCGGCTATCGGCGGAATGTCCTTGAAGGAGTAGCTTGAACACGGAAGGCTCAACCTCGGTTGTTTCTCCTCCGAATCATACGCCGGACCGGGCGAAGAAAAAGCCTTTCTACGCCACTTTATGGGTGCAAGTCCTGATCGCTATGGTGGTCGCCGTGGTTCTGGGTTATTTCAGCCCAGCCAAAGCCGTCGAGATGAAACCGCTGGGAGATGCTTTCATCCGGCTGATCGCAATGGTCATCACTGTTGTGATTTTTTGCACCGTCGTGACCGGCATCGCGGGCATGGAAGACATGCGAAAGGTTGGTCGAGTTGGCGGCAAAGCCATTCTTTATTTTGAAATCGTCTCTACACTCGCGCTTCTGATCGGTTTGCTGGTCGGCAGCATCGTTAAGACCGGAGAAGGTTTTAATGCCAACCCGGCAACCTTGGACGCTCACGAGGTCGCCGCGTATGCCGGCCAAGCTAAAGCTCAAAGTTTGACCGACTTCCTGATGCACATCATCCCCAACACACTCGTCGATGCATTCGCTAAAGGCGACATTCTGGAAGTACTTCTGGTCGCGGTTTTGTTCGGCGTTGCCATGTCTACGGTGGGTCACCGTTGCAAACCGCTGCTCAACCTCATCGAAGCTTTGACGCAAGCTGTGTTTGCAATCGTGAACATCATCATGCGATTCGCCCCCATCGGGGCCTTCGGCGCAATGGCATTCACGGTGGGAAAGTACGGCATTGCATCGCTGGGTCCATTAGCGAAGTTGATTACGACTTTTTATCTGACGTGCGCTCTTTTCGTCCTGCTGGTGATGGGCGGGATCGCGAAGATTGCGGGATTCGGCATCTTACGTTTCCTTTTCTATATCAAAGAAGAGATTCTTCTGGTGCTCGCGACCAGTTCGTCCGAGACGGCCCTACCCACTCTCATGTCGAAGTTGGAGAAACTCGGGTGCTCCAAGTCCCTGGTCGGACTCGTGATTCCTACCGGATACACCTTCAACACAGACGGCACCAGCATCTACATGACATTGGCCGCGCTTTTCGTTGCGCAGGCCACCAACACGCATTTGCAGTTGGAACAGCAGTTGGTCATTTTCGGAGTGGCGATTCTGACTTCCAAGGGGGCAAGCGGAGTCCAAGGGGCTGCCTTTATCGCTCTTGTAGGAACGCTGATGGTCATCCCCACAATCCCGGTTGCCGGCATGGCCCTGATCCTTGGAATCGACCGGTTCATGAGCATGTTTCGAGCGCTTGTTAACATGATCGGAAACGGAGTTGCCACTCTGGTGGTGGCGCGGTGGGAGAATGAACTCGATCGCGCGACGCTGCAGCGGAACCTTTCCTGACCGCGTCTGGATGCGGTGATTACCCATGCTGTGGATTGAAGAGAAATGAGGAACGATTCATGGTCAGACCCTACGCGTTGTCACGCCGTGCTCTTTTAACTAGCGCCGCGACCTGTGCAGCCGGTGGCTTGGTAGACATCTCGTTGCTCCCGAAAACGATGGCTCAGAGCACCACTCCGGCCGCTCCCTCCGTTTCCGGCGAGGAAAAGATATGGAGCAAAGAATACTGGGCCAAGAAGGGAGACGTCTCCCTCTATCTCTTCCGAAAGAGATTGGGAGACCCGGCCGCCGATCGGGTCGCTCGCCCCATCCTGTTTCTCGCGCACGGGTCGTCCGTTTCCTCAAGACCCACCTTCGATCTCACCGTCCCCGGCCATGAAGACTATTCCCTTATGGATAGATTTGCCGAATACGGATTCGATGTCTGGACGATGGATTTTGAAGGATATGGCCGATCCTCGCCAAGTCCCGGCAATTCCGATGTCGCAACCGGAGCGGAAGATTTAAAAGCGGCTTCGGAAGTCGTTGTTCGCGAAACCGGACAATCCCGTTTCCACTTATACGGAGAGTCCTCCGGAGCGCTTCGTGCGGGAGTTTTCGCTATGGCGGAACCCGAGCGCGTGGAGCGCCTCGTTTTGGTGGCATTGACCTGGACCGGCCAGGGCTCGCCTACACTCGCCAAACGCTCCCAATCCGTAGAGTACTATCGCACCCACAACCGCCGGCCTCGCGATCGCAATATGATCCGCAGCATCTTCACTCGCGACAAACCGGGCACTTCCGATCCGGCTGTTGCCGAGGCCATGGCCGATGCGGAATTGAAATTCGGCGACTCAGTTCCCACCGGTACGTATTTGGACATGACGACCAGGCTGCCGTTGGTGGACCCATTGAAACTGAAAGTGCCTGTAATGATCGCCCGCGGCGAGTTCGACGGGATCGCCACGGAAGACGACCTGCTGAATTTTTTCAAACAGCTTCCAGTTCCGGATCGCGAGTTTGTAGTCCTTCCCGGAGCATCTCACTCCATCGCACTTGGCACCAACCGCCGGCAATTCTGGCATGTTCTGCGGTCGTTCCTCGATATGCCGAAGCGCCTCGATATTGCAACCGATTCATCTGCAGAGGGCAAAAGCGGCAACCCGTCGCGGCCACGCCTCTGAAGACGTTGGATCGAACGATCCTTGAACGGGCGGGCGAGGCAGCGTCACATTTTGTGCACTGTCGTTCGTGATCGCCCACTTTGCGATACTTAACTTTGTGGCAAGGTAGCGTTTCAGGGCAGCGGTCTAACCAATTGAACTACTTCTGGAAGGAATGCCAGATGGTGGGCAGTGCAGGACTCGAACCTGCGACCTCCTGCTTGTAAGGCAGGCGCTCTAACCAGCTGAGCTAACCGCCCTCGTATCTTCGCGCGGCCAGCACAGTCGCGCCGGTCGAAATCGACTTGAGGGGAATCCGCGCGAACTGCGCCTTGAACGAGTATATGCAAGGCGTGAAAAAACCGTCAAACGACGCTGCCCTATGCTCGCGCAGCTTGCCTCGGCTGCTTGCACACCAGCGAAAAGCGTTTCCTCTTCTGCGTTCCCATCCCCTGCTAGACTGGCTGCGTGCGCCGTCTGATCGTCAACGCAGATGATTTTGGCTTCACTTCGGGCGTGAACCGGGCCATCGTTGAGGCTCACTCCCGCGGCATCGTAACTTCTTCGACGCTCATGGCCAACGGTCCAGCCTTCGAAGAGGCGGCTCAACTGGCGAAGACGATCCCACAACTGTCCGTCGGTTGCCACGTGGTGCTGATCGATGGCCAGCCGGTTCTCAACCCGGAACAACTTCCATCTCTTACCAACGCTTCACACTTCCGCGATGGCCTGCTGACTTTTGCGGCGCGCGCCATCGCCGGCCGCATCGACGCCGATGAAATTACCGCCGAGGCCACCGCACAGATTCGCAAAATTCAATCGGCGGGAATCGCCCTTTCTCACATCGACACTCATAAACATACCCATCTGTTCCCCAAGGTTCTGCGACCGCTGCTGCGCGCGGCGGCGGCTCGCGGGATTCACGCGCTGCGCAATCCTTTTGGACCTCGCTTGCCACTGCACTCAAGCCACCTTCTGGCGCGTCCGGGACTTTGGGCTCGCTACGCCGAACTCCGAGTCCTGGGCCGCTTTGCCGGGAAGTTTCGCGAGACCGTAGACCGCGAAGGCTTCATGACGCCCGACGGGACGCTCGGCATTGTAGTCACAGGATCTCTCGACGAAACATTGTTCCACGCGATTGCCCGCAGCATCCCGCAAGGCACCTGGGAATTCGTGTGCCACCCCGGCTACAACGATGCGGATCTGCAGGTGGCTGCGACACGTTTGCGCGAGTCGCGAGAGACGGAACTTCGTGTCCTGACTCTGCCGGCCGCGCGCGAGGTGCTCTTGCAGGAAGGCGTTGAGCTGATATCGTATCGCGAGCTGGCCGAGAAGCCCGTCTCCCGCTAAACGTCACCCCCCGGTTCGTTCGATACTCCGGACCTTCAGCGGACCGTCTCGCACGGCTGGCGATTCAGGTACTCTCGTAACCTGCCGAGATAACTTTAAGTAGTATGATTCGCTTGTAACCTCTTTCTAAGCGGGAGGTTCTTCGCTCATGTCGGCCCAAGGGGCAGCTCCGCGCGCGACTCTGGACTTAAAAGTCCGGGTGTGGGGCATGGCCTCCAATAACCAGCCTTTTTTTCAGAATGCCATGGCGCAGAATGTCAGCGCGACCGGCGCTTGCATCTACGGCATCGAGCCCCAATTGAAGGTGGGCGATGTCATTGGCGTACAGTACGAAGGTAAGAAAGCACGCTGCAAGGTGGTCTGGGTGGTCGACGCGGGTGCGCTGAAGAAAACCCAGGTCGGGGTGCAGCTGGTTGCCGACCAGGATTGTCCCTGGGCAGTGGTTCTTCCAGCGGGCATGAACGCCGATGAGCGGACCCAGCAGCGCCACGACAACCGAAGGAAATTCATCCGGCACAAGATTTCCTATCCTTTGGAGCTGCGCGATGAGCGCGTCAATACACCGCTGCGCGTCAATGCTACGGATGTCAGCGGGAATGGTTGTTATGTTGAGACCGTCATGCCATTAGCGGTCGGTACCGCGCTCCGGGTGGACCTGTGGATCGAGGAAGAGCGCCTAACGCCCTCCGCTGTGGTTCGCACTCGCGATCCCGGCGTTGGGATGGGGATCGAGTTTACGGGCCTTCCCGAAGAATCTAAAAAGCGCTTCCAGGCTCACCTCGACAAAATCGACCCTGGGTCATCCCTCGGCCCCAAGAAAGATCGATAACGCCCGTCGCGCGTATCGTCCGCGACCCGCTCGTGTAAAATCTGCAACCACCGCGCGTTCCGGCCATCGAATCACAGGAGCAACCAGAAGGCGGCGCCTCGCACATGAAGATTGGTATCACTTGTTATCCCACATACGGCGGTAGCGGAGTCGTCGCCACGGAGCTCGGCTTGGAGCTGGCTCAGCGCGGACACGAAATCCATTTCATTTCCTACGCTCAGCCCATCCGGTTGCGGGGCGAAGAACCGAACATCCACTTTCACGAAGTGGAAGTTTCCCGTTACCCGTTGTTCGACTATCCCCCGTACGATCTGGCGCTGGCGACTCGCATGGCTGAGGTCGCGCAGCTCTACGATCTCGATCTGCTCCACGTGCACTACGCTATTCCGCATTCCGTGAGCGCGCTGCTGGCGCGGCAAATGCTCGGCGACGGGCCGCGGCCGCGCCGGCTGCCGTTTGTTACGACTCTGCACGGCACCGATATCACGCTGGTGGGGCTCGACCGTTCGTACCTGCCGATCACGCGCTACTCGATCCAGCAAAGCGACGGAGTCACCGCCATTTCGAATTACCTGCGCGACCGCACGCAGCGCGTGTTCGACGTGAAGAGCAGCATTGAAGTGATTTACAACTCGGTGAATTGCGACGTCTACTCTCGCAATCAGGAAACGAACGCAGAGATGCGGGCGGAGTACGCGCCCAACGGCGAGCGCGTCCTGGTGCATCTTTCGAATTTTCGCCCGGTCAAGCGACTCACCGACGTGATTGAAATTTTCGACCGGGTACACAAGCAGATGCCGTCCAAGCTGCTGTTGATCGGCGATGGTCCCGACCGTTCCGTCGCCGAGTGGCTGGCCGTGCAAAAGGGGATTCATAAGGATGTTCTGTTTCTCGGCAAGCAGGATCAGATCCAGGAGAAGCTCGCGATCGCCGACATCATGCTGATTCCGAGCGAACTCGAATCCTTTGGGCTCGCCGCGCTGGAGGCCATGGCGTGCGAGGTAGTTCCTATCTCTACGCGGGCAGGAGGCGTGCCGGAGGTCATCGACCACGGCAAGTCAGGCTACCTCGCCGACGTAGGCGATGTCGAGACCATGGCCCGCTACGCGATCGAATTGCTCAGCAACGAGCAGCAACTGCGGGACATGGGAAAGCAGGCCCGGGCGGTCGCCATGGACCGTTTCTGTTCCACCAAGATCGTAAAGCAGTACGAGGATTTCTACCGGCGCGTGCTCGAGCGCTCGGCGTAGAAGCCCTCAGGAACGGAACTCGCCGTCTCAACCAGCGGCAACCTGATTCTGACCAACGTTCCCTTCCCTTCGTGGCTGTCGATGGTCATGCGTGCCGTATCGCCGTAGAGCACCTGCAGACGCTCGGAGATGTTCGCCATGCCGATGCCCATCCCCGACCAACTGCTGCTTTCTTTCAGTTGAGTTCCACCCATTCCCACGCCGTCGTCCTCGACTTCAATGATGAGACGCGAATCGATGACGCGGCTGCGCAGGTAGACACTGCCGCCCTCCACCTTTGGCGCCAAACCGTGCTTGATGGAGTTCTCGACCAGCGGCTGCAGCAACATACAGGGAACGACCACATCGAGCGAGGCGGGATCGAATTCCTTGACCACCCGCAGTTTGTCCCTCCCAAACCGTACCACCTCGATGTCCAGATAGTTGTCGATGAATTCGAATTCTTCGCGCAACGGCGCAAAGGCCTCGCCGCTGCTGAGCAGGCGCCGCAAAATCGTCGCCAGCTTGAAGATCACGTCGCGCGCCATGTCCGGGTCGAACCGCACCAGCGACGAGATCGAGTTCAGAGTGTTGAACAGGAAGTGCGGATTGATTTGATTCTGCAGCGCCTCCATACGCGCGTGGAGCAGAAGCCGCTCCTGTTCTTCCAGCTTGATTTGGATGCGCACGCTGTTAAAAATCTTCAGTTCGATGCCGATTGCCGTCACGCTCGCGGCGTAGATCGCGCTATATATCCAGTAGTTGTCGGGACTTTCGATGCTGAAAATGGAGTGCGGGAAGTATTGCGCCAACTCGGTTTGCACAAAGCGCAGGCCGATCACGGTCCAGAAAAACATGATCTGCCAGTCGAACAGGCGGGGTCGCGGCAGATTGCGTCGAATGATGCGAAAGATACTTTGATCCACGAACGGCGAGAACGACCAGATGTCGTCCTTATCGGCAGCCATGGTACGCAGTTGGCCTGCTAAAAAACCGGAAAGCACGTCGAACGGCATCGCGGCCCACTCGCCGTGCAGCAGAGCGGGAATGCCCATCAGTACGCCGCCCATCGACCCCGCCCAGCGTCCGCCGATCACTCCCAGCAGCAGCGCGGTTTCAAAACTCAGGTCGCCGGCCAGAAAATTCTTCTGAGAAATTCTGATCGCAACGCCAACCATGATCGGCAGGCCAAACCAAAGCACCAGGTACACTTTTTGCCGGAACGTGCGCTCTTCGCGAAACAGCAAAGACTTGAATTCCTTGGAACGCACCAGGCTGCTCGACACCGCGGCAGCTACGCCCAGCATGAGCAGCAAATTGATAAGGATGAGCCGCGATTCCATGAGATTCGTTTCGTGAGCTGCCAGCGTATCTGCGCCGATAGAGGGCGACCAGAAAACTGTAGCACGAAGCCGGGCGCTCAATATCCCTTGTGCTTGTCAACCACGAACCGCAACGGCTGTCGCGCCAGGTAGCGGCGAAGATTGTCGGAGAACAGTTCGTAGTGCCGATGCCAGAGCTTATCGGTGAGGCCGGCGGTATGCGGCGTAATCAGCAGGTTTTCGACACTCCATAGCGGTGAATCCGTCGGCAGCGGCTCCCGCTCAAACACGTCGAGGGCAGCCCCGGCAATGCACCGCGTACGAAGGGCCTCGATCAATGCAGCCTCATCCACCTGTGCTCCACGCCCAACATTAATCAGGCAAGCCTCGGGTTTCATAACGGCCAGGCGGTCGGCGTTAATCAGCCCGTGAGTCGCCTCGATCAGCGGCGCGGCCAGCACAACGTAGTCGGATTGCTTGAGCATCTCGTCGAGCGCCGATGGCGCGAAGACGGCATCCACACCCTCGGGCCTTCCCTTTTCCACATGTTCGCGCACCGCGATCACGCGCATGCCCAAGGCTGAAGCCATCTGCGCCACACGGCGTCCAATGCTTCCAACCCCAATCAGACCCAGGGTTGCGCCGGCAATTTCGCGCGGACGCGCTCCTTCGTTCCAGATCGCTTCCTGTCCCCAAACGTGTTTCTGCTGCAACACCGCGGCCTGCGGAATCTTCTTCGCCAGCGCAAAGATCAAGGCCATCACATGTTCGGCGACGACCGGGCCGTGAACCTCCCGCGAGTTCGTGACCACCACGTCGCTGTTCACCAGCTCCTCAAACAGCAACTGATGCACGGCCGCCGTGGGTGCGTGAATCCAGCGCAGCTTCGGCGCAGTTGCAAATTGCTCCGGCCGCAGCGAGATCGTGAAGAGGATTTCCGCGTCCCGCAGATCTTCCTCGATGCCTTCGTAGCTGTCGCGCTGTGTGATCTGCAGTTGCGGAAACTCCTGCGACAAGCGTTCCCCAAACCACGCCGGGACATTCCACAGGTCAAACCGGTGATGCACAACAATCAGCAGCTTCATGGTTGTGAAGATTTAACCACAAGTCAGGAATGGGGCGGCGCCCCGGCAGGCGATAGTAGTGCAATTTGTGTGTCAACGGTTATCGGCTCCGATGGCGTCATCCTGACCGGAGCCGTTCTTCGGGCGAAGGGAAGGATCTCGCGCGCATACAGTGAAATCCATGGCAGTCGGAACAATCTTTGTCTGCTTCGCGAAACAGAGATTCAAATCGAACCGGTGAATCGACTCCGTTACCCGTACGCCAGTTCCTTCGCCCGCTGCGCCGCCTTTACCACCGCTTTGATCAGCGTGACGCGCAGCTTCCCTTCTTCGAGTTCCATGATCGCGTCGATGGTGCAGCCTGCCGGCGTAGTGACCGCGTCCTTGAGCAGCGCCGGATGATCTCCCGTCTCGAGCACAACCCGGGCTGCCCCCATCGTGGTCTGCGCGGCGAGCAGGGTAGCGATATCGCGCGGCAGTCCCACCTTCACCCCCGCCTCCGCCAGCGATTCGAGAATGATATAGATGTAAGCCGGACCGCTCGCCGAAAGCGCCGTCACCGCGTCCATGTGCTTCTCGTCGACGACGACCGTTCGTCCCACAACGTCAAACATCCGGCAGGTCATGGCCACGTCTTCCGCGCTGGCGTGCTTGCCTTTGCAGATGGCCGTCATTCCAGCTCCCAGTTGGCAGGGAGTGTTGGGCATGGCGCGGATCACCGGAACCTTCGGCGGAAGATATTTCTCAATCATGGAAGTTGGCACAGATGCCGCCACCGACACAATCACCTGCCTTGGCGTGATGTGACCGCTAATCTCTCGCACGACTTCTTCGACAACCTGCGGCTTCACTGCAATCAAAATAACGTCGGCCCCTTTGACTGCTTCGACGTTGTCGGTTCCGACTTTCACGTTCAGTTTCGCGCCCAGCGCCTTGGCCCGCTCTTCATGCGCGACAGTGGCGCGGGTCAACTTTGTCGAAAGCGAACCGCTCTTCAGCAATGCCTGCAGAATAATGCCGCCCATCTTGCCCGCGCCCAGAAACGCCACTTTCTTTCCCGCCAGATCATTGACCATAATTTCCCTTTGCCGTGTTTCCACTGTGTCCCCTGTGCCCTCTGTGGTTGACGCGTTTCGCGCGTTCATCGCGCAATCACTCGCTGCCGCTCCATCCAGTTCCACGCCGTTGTCACTATGTCGCGCAACCCGCGCGTCGCCTTCCACTGCAACATTGCCTGCGCTTTCGCCGGGTTCGCCACCAGCCGCGGAGGATCCCCTGGACGACGCGCCACCATCTTGCGGGGCACCGGCTTTCCTGTGCCCTCCTCCACCGCGGAGATCACCTCCTGCACCGAAGCTCCGATCCCCGTTCCGACATTGACTGCAATGCTCTCCTTCCCACCCGCCAGGTGGTCCAGTGCCTTCACATGTGCGCTCGCCAAATCGTTTACGTGGATGTAGTCGCGAATGCAGGTTCCATCCGGCGTCGGATAATCCGACCCAAACACGTTCAACTCTGGACCCAGCCCCGCCGCCGCGCGCAGCGCCAGCGGAATCAAATGCGTCTCCGGTTCGTGCAACTCGCCGATCTCTCCGCTCTCGTCCGCGCCGGCCGCATTGAAATAGCGCAGGCTGGCGTAGCGAAAGCCGTAGGCGCGGTCATACGCCTCCAGCGCCTGCTCAAAAAACAACTTCGACACCCCATAAGGATTGACGGGCTGGCGCGGAGTGTTCTCCTCGATCGGAACTTTCGCCGGCTCGCCATAGACGGCGCACGTGGAAGAAAAAATGATTCTCTTCACGCCCGCGTCGAGTGCCGCATTCAGCAGAGAAAGCCCGCCCTCGACATTGTTATGAAAATACTTCTTCGGATTGGTCACCGACTCGCCGACATAAGCGTGCGCCGCGAAATGCATGATGGCATCGGCCCGCGTCAACACTCGAGCCATCGCAGCGCCGTCCAGCACATCGCCCTTGACCAGTTCGAAGCCTGCAGCCATGAACTCGTACCCGGTGCTCAGGTTGTCGAAAATAATCACCTCATGCCCCGCGCGCTTCAGCGCCCGGGCCGCATGACTGCCGATATATCCAGCACCGCCAATAACCAGAACGACCACGTCAAGATCCTTTCCAGCCACGTCTTTCGAATGACTTCAGGAGGCCCAGCGCCGGTGGCATGTAAAAGCGTCGGCGACCCTCGGCCTCTTCCGATGGCTTTAGGTTGCCGGAGTAAATTCAGGAATAGAGGATCATTGTACACAGAACAGAATGATGGAACTCCAACCTGGCGCACGAGCACGTTCGCGCGGGACCCACGTATCCCGTCCTATCGGCCTGCTAAGATATCCCGATCCTCCTGGGAGGTCTCCGTGGAACCAGAACTGCCATCAGATCCCGGACCAGCGTACGATCCAGTGCCCGAACAAACCGCGGTCGTTCCTATGATGTCTGCGCCGCCGCTGCCCGACGCGCCCATGTATCGCGATCGCGGCACCGGCCTTGTGATCTTCGGAGTGTTCCAGATCATTTTGGGATTGCTCGCCGCGCTAATGGTTCCCTTTGTCGCGCTCGGCGCATTCATGTCCCGTCTCGCACCCGGCGGCTCGATGCGGCCCGGCCAGTTCATCTCCGGAGTCGCAACCTACGCATTCCTTGCGGCAGCGTTAGTTGCACTGGGCATCGGATCGGTGCAAATGAAGCGATGGGCGCGCGCCCTCACGCTGGTCACTTCCTGGTACTGGCTGATCATGGGCGCGCTCATCACAGTTCTGCTGACTGCGGTCCTGCCCGTAACTATGCGAAGCGCTCTGGCGCAGGCGCAACAAAACACCCCCGGAGGACCGTCGCCAGAGATGTCCACCGGCATCATGGCGGTTGTTCTTACCTTCATTATTATTTTTGCCGCGTTTTTTCTTGTGCTAGTGCCGATCGCTTTTGTTGTTTTCTACGGCCGCAAGGATGTCGCCGACACTGTTCGCCGTAGCGATCCAAACGAGCGCTGGACCGACCGAACGCCATTGCCTGTGCTCGGCGCCAGCGTCGCGCTTTTCACGGGGTCGCTCTACATGTTGCTGGTCGGCCTCACGACACCGTTATTTCCCTTCTTCGGCCGCTATCTCACGGGGATCGCAGCCGCGTCGTGCTTTGTCGTGTTGGCGGCTTTGGATCTCTACGTGGCCATCGCGCTCTTCCGTCTGCAATCGTCCGGCTGGTGGATCGCGGTCCTCGCCGCTCCGGTACGTCTGTTGTCGATGATACTCACCTATAGCAGAGCAGATTTGATGCAGGCCTATTCGAAAGTGGGCATGTCCGATGAGCAGTTGAAGATGCTCAACTCCAGTCCAATGTTTCGCGGCCACGTCATTTTGTGGTGGAGCCTGATGTCGTTGGTGCTGTTCTTCGGCTATCTGTTGTGGCTGAAGCGGTATTTCAAAACGCCGGCATCCGCCTCGGCCGATGCCCACCTCGCGCTGCTGGGGTGAAATTCTCCTTCTCCGTGAGGGTGGCGACTTCATCTAAAACTCTCTGGGGGACCTTATGACCGAGCCGCTTGCCGACAAACAATGCGTACCGTGCCGCGGTGGCGTTCCGCCGCTCAAGGGGAAAGAACTGGAGAAGCTACAGCAGAGCGTCCCCAAGTGGATGGTCTACGACGAACATCACCTGCACCGCGAGTTCAAGTTCCCTAACTTCAAGCAGGCGCTGGAGTTCGTCAATCGTGTGGGCGCGGTGGCCGAGGAGCAAGGACATCATCCCGATATTCTGCTGGCCTGGGGAAAGGCAGATATCACGCTGTGGACCCACAAGATTGACGGCCTGACCGAGAGCGACTTCATCATGGCGGCGAAGATTGACCGCCTAGGCGCAGCGTAAGACAAAACTTCTGTGTCGGCTTGGGCCTTTATTGGTTGCCAACCCGCCTCGCTGTGTCAGTTATTGGCTATGCACGCCGGAGTTTCAGGGGCTTGCTAGAACGGACGGGAGACCAGCAGGTAGACCAGCACAACTATGCAAAGAGTCAGTACGAGAAGGGACAGCTTCTCGACTTTCAAGTTGTCTTTGCGCTTTGATTCGACTGCCATAGTGTGTTTCAGTGTGCAACAAGAAAGCCGTTTTGAGAATGGCTCGACCGTGGTGGCACGCTGGTAACGTATCCAAAGTTTGCTTGACTTCGCGGTGTCATGGCGGTCTATCGGTTCTAGGAATGGCTCGATCTGAAAACCTTTCGTAGGTAGTTGTTCTAATCAGGCAGCTACCCGAGCTGCGATCTATGAGGTACCGCCTAGAACAAAACCGTAGCAGAGGGCGATCACAAAACGACGCGAGCCTCGCTGGACCGGACCGCGCGGAGTGCAAACGCCAGGATCGCAGCCGGAACCAGCATCAGCACACCGGTGCTGCTGGCGAGTGTACGGGCGGAGATTCCCGCATCCAGCAAGCGGCCACATAAGTAAGCAGTAGTGGCGAATGTAAGGCTGGCCAAGCCAAGATCCGCGGAGAAGACGCGTCCCCGGAAACGGTCTTCAGTATGAAGCTGCAGCAGCGTGGTGGAGAAGACCCACACTGTTGAGCCTCCCATGTGCGCCAGCATCGCACAGGCGGCAGCCATCCAGACACTGCGGCTGGCGCCCAGCACGCCGTACCCAACCGCAATTGTGAGATACCCGAAAAGAATCCCGAGGCGCAGGCGATGGTCGCTGCGGCCCGCCCACCGCGCCGCCACCAGCGGCCCCGCGAGCGCCCCCAGACCGCGTCCGCCGAGCAGGATGCTCATGCCCAGCATGGCTCCTCCGGCAGTATCGATACCGCGCCCGTGCACGGCAAACTCGCGCGCTCCCATCACCGTAAAAATGACCCAGCTTGGCCCCACCATCAATTCTCCGGCTTTGGCAAAGACTGCCGGCAACAAAGTCGGATGACTGCGGATGTAGCGAATTCCTTCCAACACCGGAGAGTAGTCGACGAGATCGCGCGGCCGAAGCCGGACGGCGGACTCGGCATGGGGCTCGACGAAACGCATTCCGCTGATCAGAAACGCCAACGTCAGAAACGAAAGCGCGTTGAGAATGAAGACCGTATCGCGTCCGAAAAAAGCGGCAACCACCCCGCCGACGGAAGCTCCAATCAGCAGGTTCACCGACCAAGTCGCCGAAGACAGCGTGTTGGCGACGAGAACCTCATCCTCCGTCGCGATGTTGGGAATCACCGAACTGCGCGCGGGTTCGAAGAACGCGGCCATGGTGGTTTCCGCCAGCAGCAAGGGATACACCAGCCACACCATCGAACGGGAACGCACGAATAACATCGCCAGCACCACCACGAAGCGTACGATGTCGGCCGCAATCATGACGTGCTTGCGCCGCAGCCGATCGTTCACCACCCCCGCCGTCGGACCCACGAACGTTTGCGGCAGAACCTGCAGAACCAGCGCGAGAGCCACGGAACCGGCGTGTCCGGTCAACTGCAACAGCAGGGTATAAATCGAAAGCGTGTAGAACCAATCCCCGATCTCGCTGACAATCTGCGCCAGCCAAACACGCCGGAAATTGCGGTTGTGACGCAGGAGGCGGGCGTAGGACCCGAGCGTAATGGATGAGACAATGCGCTCCGGTTGCGGTTCCATGTGGGCTTTAAGTTCACCCTTGCGTGACAACTGGGGTTCGGGAAGGAAGCTATGGCTGGGGAGCGACGCCATCCCGCCGGAAACCGGGCCGCAAGTTTTTCTTCAGGTCTTCCGCGATTTGTTTGCCGTGAAAGCGTCCGTTTTCGATGAAGATTTCGTTGGTCCGCGATCCCGCCACGATCACGCCCGCAACATAAATTCCCGGGACGTTGCTCTCCAGCGAGACCGGATCGCAAACCGGACGCCATTGCTGATCCGACAGCTCGATCCCCATGCTGCGCAGAAAGTCGTAGTCAGGATGGTAGCCGATCAGCGCGAACACAAAATCGTTCTTCAGGCGCATCGGCCCGCCTGGAGTGTTGATTACAACGTGGTCGATTCCAATCTCCTGCACCGAACTATTGAAGTAAGCCTCGATCTCTCCGTTCTTGATACGGTTTTCAATGTCGGGCTTGATCCAGTACTTCACGTGATGGTGGAGCTGCGCTTCGCGGTGCACCAGCGTAACGCGGGCTCCGTGCCGCCATAAGTCGAGAGACGCAATGGCGGCGGAATTCTTGCCGCCAATCACCAACACGTCCGTGTCGTAATAAGGATGAGGCTCGCCATAGTAGTGCGATACCTTGGGGAGATCCTCGCCCGGAACACCAAGCTGATTGGCTAGATCGTAATAGCCGGTCGAAACGATGACCTTTTTCGTGTGATAGTCATGCGGCCGGCCCGCGCGGTCCGTCGCCGTGATGCTGAAGTCTCCGTCTTCGCCCACCACAGTTTTGACCCACTCGTACTGGCGGAGATCGAGGTGGTAGTGCTCTGTGACTTTGCGGTAATACTCGAGCGCTTCTTCGCGCGTGGGCTTCTGCTGGGCGGTGGTGAACGGAATGTCGCCAATCTCGAGCAACTCCGGCGTGGTGAAGAAAGACATGTTCACGGGATAGTGGAACAGCGAGTTCACCAGACATCCCTTGTCGAGAATGATGACCCTGAGGCCGACCTTCTGCGCTTCGATAGCACACGCCAGCCCAGTCGGCCCCGCTCCGATGACGAGAACGTCCGTCCGCATCTCCGGGTCAGACTTGGTCTTCGCTTTCGGCAGCGTATCGAGTTCTTCGGCGGCAAAGGAATCAGGCATGGTCTAAATGCGGAGTCGGTCGAGGCGACGAGGGTTCGAGCGCAACTCGGAAACGGATGATTCTAGCATGGGGCAATTACAGGTAGCGCCGCCGTCCCGGCGGCTGTCCGGCGGGCGTCCCCGCCCGCCGCGCTGGAGGCGTCCTCGGCGGATGGCCCAGTCTTTCGATTTCGTCGGCACTACTAACGCAGTGGGTGCCCCATCCTTCGCGCACTTTGCGAAGGGTGGGCGGCGGACTGATCGCACCATGGGCTTTGCCTTTCACGCCGCCGTATAATAATTGGTTCCTCATACCCGCCGAAGACCCTGACTGTTCCCGCTCCGGTCCGACGCACAGGAGATCATCATGTCTACTCTTACCGAACCCGCTACCCAGCCCCTTGGGAAGACCCGCATTGAATCCGACAGCATGGGGAAGATCGACGTCCCGTCAAACGTTTACTGGGGCGCGCAGACGCAGCGTTCGCTGCTACATTTCAACATTGGGCGCGACACCATGCCCCCGGAATTAATCCGCGCCTTCGCCACGCTCAAGAAGGCGTGCGCCTTGGTGAATCAGGACCTAGGCAAACTCCCCGCCGACAAAGCGAAGCTGATCGTGCAAGCCGCCGACGAAGTGATCGCCGGCAAACTCAACGACCAGTTTCCTCTGCGCATCTGGCAGACCGGCAGCGGCACCCAGACCAACATGAATGTGAACGAGGTCATCTCTAACCGCGCCATCGAGATCGCGGGCGGCGAGATGGGATCGAAGAAGCCGGTCCATCCCAACGATCACGTCAACATGTCGCAGTCGTCGAACGACACATTTCCGGCGGCGATGCACATCGCGGCCGCAGAGCGCGTAAAGAATGCTCTAATTCCGGCGATCAAAACCGTGCGCGATGCGATCGCAGCCAAGGCCAGGGAATTCGATAGCGTGGTCAAAATTGGCCGAACCCATCTGCAGGACGCCGTGCCCTTGACGGTCGGACAGGAATTCGGCGGCTGGGCCAGCCTGCTCGATCGCGATATTAAACGTTTGGAGCAAGTGCTGGAGGGACTTTACGATCTGGCCATCGGCGGCACCGCGGTGGGCACGGGACTGAATACGCATCCGGAATTTGCCGAGCGCGCGGCCAGGAAGATCGCCGAACTGACCGGACTTCCCTTCCGCTCCCATCCCAACAAGTTCGCCGCGCTTTCAGCCCACGACGAGATCGTGTTTGCGCAAGGCGCAATGGAAACGCTGGCCGCGTCGCTGGTGAAGATTTCCAACGACATTCGCTGGCTCGCTTCGGGACCGCGTTGTGGGCTGGGCGAGCTGTCCATCCCCGAAAATGAGCCCGGATCATCCATCATGCCGGGGAAGGTCAATCCGACGCAGTGCGAGGCCATGACCATGGTCTGCGTACAGGTACACGGAGCGACTGCCGCAGTGGGATTCGCCGGATCCCAAGGCAACTTCGAACTCAACGTCTACAAGCCGGTCATCATCTACAACTTCCTGCACTCGGTCACGCTCATCACCGACGCTTGCCACGGGTATGTCGAATACATGCTCAAGGGCATCGCGGTCGATCGCGCCAAAGTGGATTGGTACGTGAAGAATTCGCTGATGCTGGTCACGGCGCTCGCCCCGAAAGTGGGCTATGACAAGGCCGCGCAGATCGCGCATACGGCGCACGTCGAGCACTCCAGCCTGCGCGAAGCAGCGCTGAAGCTGGGCTATCTCACGGGCGAGGAATTCGATCAGTTAGTGCGCCCTGAAAAGATGACCCACCCGTAGAACTAGCGCGTCGACTGCCGCGTCGCCCCCCCGAGGCGTCATCCCGAAGCCCCGCGTTCTCACCGGCGGGGCGAGGGATCCCGCGTGTAGCACCCAATCTTTATCCACCGGATCATGTTCGTCCCTCACAGACTTCATTTCGTTTTTGAAGTAACGCACTCAAAGAAGGCTCGCGCACCCTCCGAATGGCGTCATCCCGAAGCCCCGCGCTTTCTCCAGCGGGGCGAGGGATCCCGCGTGTAGCACCTATTCTTTATCCACTGGCTAATGTTCATCCGTCACAGACCAGCGTGGCAGGCGGGTGGTAGAAAAGACTGCGCCCCATATTCCGCGCGAGATCCCCTCACTCGGCTGAAGTGCGCCGAGTTTCGGGATGACGCCTTCCGGAGGGGTCCAACCATGCGAAAACCAAAGCAATTTTACGTTTACATCATGACGAACCGCCCTCGCTCTCACGTCTTATACACCGGCGTAACGGGAGACCTGAGCCGCCGCGTCTTTGAGCACAAAAACAAACTCGTTCCCGGTTTCACCAGCCGGTACAACCTAACGCGCCTCGCATACTACGAATGCTTTTTCTACCCCGACGCTGCGATTGACCGCGAGAAGGAAATCAAAGGCTGGCGCCGGAGCAAGAAGATCAGTCTCATCGAATCCATGAACCCTCATTGGGAGGACCTGGCAGAACGATGGAACAACGTCTACAAGCCGACGATACCCGGTGATCCACGCGAGATCCCTCACTCGGCTGAGGTGCGCCGAGTTTCGGGATGACGCCCTACAAAAGATGGACCGCCGTCGTTTCGCGAGGCGTCATCCCGAAGCCCCGCGCCTTCACCAGCGGGGCGAGGGATCTCGCGTGCAGCGCCCATGACTATCAGCAACGGAGTCAATCTGCTTCGGTTGCGAAGGATTTCAGCTTCAGTCTCGCTTTCGGCGTAGTCGTGATCACGACCACACTCACCAACACCAGCAGCGTTCCCATGATCGTGCGTGGGCCAATCGCTTCTCCACCCAGAAAATATCCCACCAGAACGGCGACTACAGGATTCACATACGCGTACGTGCCCACCTTGGTCGGCGATTCGTGGTGAATGAGCCAGACATACGCCGTGAAGGCAACAATCGATCCCGCCACGATCAAATATGCCAACGCCAGCCATGCCCCACGAGACACTGCTTGCACGTGGAAGCCGCGGAATTCCCCCAGCAGTCCCGCCGTCAGCGTGAGCAACACGCCTCCCGCAAGCATTTGCGCTCCGGAACTCATGGCTTTGGCGCCGGGCAGCGGCAGCTTGCGAGTCAGAGACGCTGCCACCGACCAACTGATGGACGCCACGATCAAAGCGCAGGCGCCGGCGGTATCCACGGGAGCCTCGCCCAGGCTCATCGTGTGTCCGACCAGAACCGCTACTCCCGCCATTCCCACAAGCAGGGCCAGCCCAAGTCGCAAAGTGAGGCGTTGAGTGCGAAGGAAGACGATCTCTGCAATCGCCATGAAGGCCGGGATCGTTGCCATCATGACCGCGGCAATGCCCGAGGGTACTCGACGTTCCGCCCAGAACAGCAATCCATAGTCGAAAACAAAAATCAGGATCGCCAGAAACGAGGCCGCGCCCCACTCGCGCACTGTCGGGGAAGGTGTGCCTCGGGCACGCATCCAGCCGTAGAGAATGATTCCGGCAACCAGGAAGCGCATGCCCGCCAGAAGAAATGGCGGAACCTCGCGCACCCCTACGCGGATCGCCAGGAACGTCGATCCCCAGACGAAATAGATAATGGCGAAGGCCAGCAGCATCTTCCATGCCCGCGTTGGAGAAACAGAATCCATTGGGAACTTTCCCGCACGATCAACAAAGAAAAGGCAGCATTGGATCTTAGGTGTCAGGGTTCGCCCCAAGACCTAAGACCTAATCCCCAAGACCTGATTAGATCACCGGCACCCGCTCCAGGCGCGGATTTCCTGCATAAAAAGATTTTATGGGGCTATAACCGAGAGCGAGTCTGCGAGAGCGGGATGACTTACTTCTTCAGCAGGCTGGTATGGCTGGCAACGCACTGCCACTTGCCAAGGTCTCGAACCCAGGTATCCGTGAAGCGTCCGACGTGGTCGTAAGGCTTGCCCTGGTACGTGCCCTGAGTGTGATAGATACCCGTGACCACCGCGGTGTCGCCAAAGAAGTTCATTTTGACGTCCTGGATGTTGAGGGCCGTGGGCTTGAAACGAGGGTCTTTGATATCCGCAAGAAATCTCTGCTTGTCGCTGATTTCGCCGTCCCATTCGGTGTTCACAAACCGGCTGGAAACCAGGGCCTCGAGGGCAGACGAATCGCGGTTGACCTGAGCCTCATTCCACAGGCGCTCGAGAACCAGCAGTTTGCTCTCGCGTGGATCAGCCTGCTGGGCGGCCAGTCCGACCGAACCCAGGGCCAGCAGAAGACAGCAGCAGACAGTGCGAATCATTTCCTGCACGCTCGCCGACATCCCCACGTGGGGCGAACGTGCCAAGAAGATAGCAGTCCGAAAGCCGTCAATCCACCGAAATAACTGGAAGAGAGTTACGAACGTCACGCCAAGCGTCGTAGAGAGGTTGCTTGCAACGTCTTTGTCGGTGCGAACGGTAGAGACGTAGCGAGCTACGTCTCTACGAGGGGATCTTCTTCAAAACGCCCAGCGCAGCAGCGTCGCTCCAACGGTAAATCCGGCGCCCACCGACGCTAGCATCACCAAGCTTCCCTTCTTCAGCTTGCCTTGCTCAATCGCCGTATTCATCGCCAGCGGGATCGTCCCCGCCGTGGTGTTGCCGTAGCGGTCGATGTTGATGATCACCGCCTCGGGTCGCAGGCCCAGCCGATCGGCGGTTGCGTTGATGATGCGCAGGTTGGCCTGATGCGGAATGAAAGCGTCAATGTCCGAGCCCTTCAGCCCGTTGCGTTCGAGCAACTTCTGGCACAGTTCCGTCTGCTTGCGGACGGCAAACTTGAATACCTGCTGGCCGTCCTGATGGACGTAATGCATTCTCTTTTCGATAGTCTCTTTGCTCGTTGGATTGAGGCTGCCTCCGCCCGGCATGTAAAGAAACTGGCCGCCGGAACCATCGACTTCGTGAATGAAGTCGATCAACCCGACGGAATCATCTTCGGCAGGTTCCAGAATCGCCGCGCCGGCGCCGTCTCCGAAGATCACGCAGGTGGCACGGTCGGCGTAATCGATAATCGACGACATCACATCCGCGCCAATCACCAATATGCGCTTGTGCGCGCCGCTCGCAATAAATTGCGCTCCCACTTGCAGCGAGTAGAGAAAGGCCGAGCAGGCGGCGGAAAGATCGAACCCCCACGCTCCCTTGGCGCCCAGCTTGTCTTGCACCACGCAGGCCGTGGAGGGAAAAAACATGTCCGGTGTGACCGTGCCGACAATGATGGCATCGATGTCGGTAGCAGCAAGACCGCGCTGCGCCAGTGCCTTCTTGGCGGCCTTCACCGCGAGGTCGCTTGTGGCAACGCCTTTGTCCACGATGTGGCGCTCGCGAATCCCGACGCGTGCCATGATCCATTCATTGTTGGTGTCGACCATCTTCTCGAGATCGGCATTGGTGAGCAGGCGAGGGGGCACATACGTGCCCAGAGCGCTGATTTTGGCCCGGATCGGTTTCGTCAACAAGAGCTCCTGTCGAATGAACGCTCAATTATTTTGAAGGATTGAAGGAAGAATGTCTAACGTCTGTCATCCCGAGCAACGCAAAGGACCTATCTACTCCGGCGGCGCCAGCAGATTCCACGGATCCTTCGCGTTGCCCTAAAATGCCCAGCGCAGCAACGTCGCCCCCGAAGTGAACCCCGCCCCCACGGCCGCGATCAGCAAGCGATCTCCCTTTTTCAGTTTTCCCTCTTCCAACGCCGTCTGCATCGCGATCGGGATCGTGCCCGCTGTGGTATTGCCGAAGCGATCGATGTTGATGACGACCTTCTCCATCGGCATCCCCAGGCGATCCGCAGTCGCCGTGATGATGCGCCGGTTCGCCTGATGCGCAATGAAGCAATCGATATCCTTCCCGGTCAGTTTATTTTTCTCCAGGATGCGTTCTGTCATCTCCGCCATCTTCTTCACCGCATACTTGAAGACGTTCTTTCCATCCTGATGGATATAATGCATTTTCTGATCTACCGTTTCGTGCGTGGCCGGGTTTAAACTTCCCCCTCCCGGCATGTAGAGGAACTGTCCGCCCATGCCCTCGATCTGCGCCACATGATCGAGGACGCCGATCTCTCCATCCTCCGAGGGTTCAAGCAAAACCGCCCCCGCCCCATCGCCGAAAATGATGCATACGGCGCGATCGGTGTAGTCCGTCATCGATGAATTCACGTCCGACCCAATGACCAGCACCTTTTTGTATTGCCCCGACTCCACAAACTTCACCCCGGTGTTCAAGGCGTATAGAAATCCCGAGCATCCGGCGGAAACATCGAAGCCCCATGTGTTCGCGATGCCCAACTTATGCTGGACCATGCAAGCCGTCAACGGATACATCATGTCCGGCGTCACTGTGCCCACGATGATGAGGTCGACCTCCTGCAAGTCGAAAGGATGCGATGCGAGCAACTTCTTCACCGCCTCGACCGCCAGGTCGCTGGCGGCCACACCCTTGTCCACGAGATGGCGCTCGCGAATCCCAACCCGTTCCATGATCCATTCGTTCGTGGTATCGACCATTTTTTCCAGGTCGGCGTTCGTAAGCACGCGAGGCGGCAGGTACGTACCCAGAGCGCTGATTTTGGCGCGGATCGGTTTGGTCAACGGAGCTCCTGAAATATGAAACTGAGTATTCTCAAGGATCAGAAGCAGAATGTCTAACCTGATTCGCTCAAGGTGGTGATCTATCCTGATGGGCGTTATCCTGAGCGCAGCCGTTTCTCAGGCGCAGCGCGGGATCTTGCGCACGCATCGGCGACTCTCGATCAGAACACGTAATCCGGCGGCTTGATCCCCTTCGCGCGCATATAAACCTCGCACTGCGCCCGGTGGTGCGCCGTGTGAACGAACATGTTCACAATCATCGCCCGCCCGTCCGGATCGTTGCGCCCCTTCCATGACGGAATGTGCCAGGTATGCTGCAACTGCTCGGGAGTGATCTTCGGCAGTACGTCGAGAACGTAGTCAAAGGATTGCTCCAGCAGTTTCAGTGCGGTCGCTTTGTCCGATGCAGGCGGCTTGCTTGGATCGAACGGAAACGGTGGCTGGATGCCAGTGATTTCTCGAAACCGGTAGACGTTAGCGCCGGCGATATGAATCATCTGCTCGCCAAATGTCATTTCCTCGGGATTAGGCCTGAAACTGTAAGAGTTCGGCGGGCATGGCATTGGCCACGTCGATCGTGAACTGCTTGGAGATCTGCCAGTCGCGGACGAACTCGGTCATATCGAGCACGGAGTTCACTTTGGCAGTCTCAGCACCAGTGACAGCAGCCCAGGCCACGAATGCAACCAGCACACAACAACGGCGAGAGATCATCACTGCATCCTCCAGTCGATCCAGATTCCAGAATGACCAGATTCTAGACGGACGAGGGCCCGTTGTGTAACCAAACACCGCCACCGCGGCTCAAGCGGCGGCCCGATCCCTCTCATGGTCCATCCACTCGCGGATGAAATTCGGGCAGGAGTCAATTCCGAAGTCGCGATTTTCGCCGTCCAGCAAGTACAAGAGGACACCACGGTCCAACTCCTCCAAGTGCGAGAGATTCAGCATAGGCCACAACTGGCAATCGCCCGCAGACTGAACCAGCTGTTCAAGATATGCCAGATGTCCCTGGAATAACTTCCCCGATACGCGGATGGTGACATGGGGGGCAAGCTTGGGGGAAACACCCTGATTCTTCATTTTTCTCCTCGCGGGCCTGATTTTGCCGTGCCTACTTCTTCTTGATGCGGGCGGGAAACGTTTCTTGCGAAAAGAGTCGTAAAGGGTGTGTAAATCTTTGTAATCAGAAGGGCAGGAACCGCTCTGTGCCACAAAAAATAAGCCAGGCACCGGGGACTCACTGCACACGCAAGAGCCCGTTACCGTTGCTTCCTTCCGGACCTGGCGGGGTTGGCGGGAGTACGTCGCGTGAGACCGATGCCTGACCTGAATCATTCTAGCATTCTGAAGTTGGTCGCTCGGACAGCATCAGGCATCTCCGGTCGAGCGCAGGCGTCCCAAGTAACGCCGGCAGCCTGCCCTGAGCGAAGCCGAAGGGTCCCGCCGGCTGTCGCGAGGCCATCTTGGCCTCGCACCCTCAACTTTTCTCAAATCCCGGATCCCAATGGCATGTGACTTTCGGTGCAAGAATCCGCCGCAAGACCCTTCCCTTCTGCAAACGGTTGTCGAACAATGGGTTCCTAAGCGTAAAAGTATTGCCACGAATGCCCTCGAACTCCTTAGCCCGAGCTCATATGACGCCCCAGTCTTCACGATCCGGCGTGACCCCCATGTCCCGGGCCATCGACCATTACTTCGAACTTGCCCTCTATCTCCTTGTATGTACCGGCTTTGGCACCCTGGCAAGCACGGGCGGACTCGACCTGCCCTCGATCATTCTGGTGGGAACTGCGCTCGCGATCCGCGGATATCTGCTGGCGAAGCGACGCCAGTTCGTGATTTCTGAGCGCTGGACCGCGCCTCTTTCGATCGCCTACTTCGTCTTTTTCGCCGCCGACTACTTCGCTTTTTCGCGATCGTTCTTGCCCGCCACGGTGCACTTAGCTTTGTTCGGCGTGGTGGTGCGGATGTTTTCGTTACGCCGCGAGCGGGACCACGTCACTCTGGCCATCCTCGCTTTCTTGATGGTGCTGGCGTCCGCGGTATTGACGGTCGACAGCATTTTCCTGTTTTCCTTCGCCGCCTTCATGCTGATGGCAGTGGGGACGTTTGTATTGATGGAAATGCGCCGTTCCGGTCACGCGGCCAGCATTCAGGCGAAGCATTCGAACGATCCCCACGAACACCGCCGCCTCGCCTTCTCTCTGGCACGGATTGCACCTGCATTGATGCTGATGATTCTCTTCACCGGCGCGGCCGTGTTTTTCCTTATGCCACGCATGTCGGCGGGATACATGGGCGACTATTCGTTCGGCACCGACCTCTCAACCGGATTCAGCGATCGCGTTCAATTGGGGCAGATCGGACAGATCCAGCAGTCGAACGCGGTCGTAATGCACATCCAGATCGACGGCGATACGATCGGCCGTTACGACCTGCATTGGCGCGGCGTGGCCCTGTCGAATTTCGACGGTACCACGTGGTCGAATCCGCGGGACCGGTTTATTTTGCAGCGGCAACCGGACAACAGCTTTCCCGTACCACGAAGCAACCCCCCGCTGCGGTCCTACGTAACGGCGAGTCTGGCGCGCGAGCGCGTGATCCACTATCGCGTCCTGATGGAACCGATTGGCACTAACGTCTTCTTCCTGGCGCCGTGGGCCCGCAGCGTCAGCGGAGATTACGGGATGCTGGCCGCCGATTCCGTCGGGGCGGTGTACGACATCGATTCCCAGCATGCCATCAGCCGCTATGAAGCGGAATCCGACATCGCGGCGGCGGCGCCCCCGGAGTTACGCGCAGCGGACCGGAACTACCCCCACAGATCCAGGCCGCTTATCTGCGCGTACCTGTCCTCGACCAGCGAGTTCCTCGCCTGGCAACTCAGATCACAAATTCGGCCAGCAACGACTTCGACAAAGCGGCCGCCATCGAAAACTATCTCCGGACGCGCTTCGGCTACACCCTGCAGTTGCCTCGAACCCAAGTGAAAGATCCCATCGCAAATTTTCTTTTCGAACGCAAGCAGGGACACTGCGAGTACTTCGCCTCCGCGATGGCGGTCATGTTGCGCACGCTGGGAATTCCCTCGCGCGTGGTCAACGGATTTCGCAGCGACGAGTTCAACGACCTCACCGCCAACTACGTGGTGCGCGCCAAAGATGCGCATTCCTGGGTGGAGGCGTACTTCCCCGGCTACGGCTGGCAAACCTTCGATCCCACGCCCGCCGGCGGCAGCGGATCTCCTCAGGGCTGGGGCCGTCTCGCACTTTACATCGACGCCATGGCATCGTTCTGGCGCGATTGGGTGGTCAGCTACGACAGTTCTCATCAGTACGCGCTCGGCCAAACCGCGATCGGCCGCAGTCGCGTCCTGTGGGAAGGTGCCCGCCACTGGGCGCGCAAACACTACGAGTCCATGCTGACGTGGGCGCGGCACAGTCAGGATCGCGTGGAACATTCTCCTGGACGGTGGACCATCTTCGGGGCCGTAATCACGCTCGGCCTGGTGCTTTTGGGGAACCTGGGACGAATTGCGCGCCTGCTGCACGAAAAATGGTTGCAGGCGCATCCGGAAAGATCTCCCGAACAGGCAGCGGCCATGTGGTATGAGCGAATGGCTCGCGCGCTTGCCCGGCGCGGCGTCGAAAAGCCTGCGGCCCACACGCCGCGAGAGTTCGTGAGGAAGATCGAAGACAGCCACCTTCGCGAGCCAGTCGCCCGCTTTACCGAGGTCTACGAGTCCGCCCGCTTCGGGAATTCCACCGAAGATGCACAGCGTTTGCCCGAACTGTTCGAAGAGGTCGAGTCCGCCACGCGCAGTCGTTGATTGTCGCGTATCAGGACAATCCAGCTAGAACCGCCAGAATGCGCCACCGCCAACGAAATAGTTGTGCTGACGCGTTCTCCCCGTGGAGGCTAGTGGAAAATCCGGCTCCCCAGACCAGAAGTCGCGTACTTCTCCGCGGATGCTGAGTTTACTCCACACTTTCACGTCCAGGCCCAACCCGCCCTCGAGCACCGCTGATGTTGTGTTCTTGCCGGGGTTGGGGCCGCCAAAGGCCAGAGTCGAACTTTGGCTGAAGTGGCCAAAGCCTGCTCCCAAGCTGACCCACGGAGAAACGGCGGTGGAAGGAAACAGATTCAGCCGAGCCGCCGGAGCGACGAAGAGCTGGCTGTATTGAACAGGGACAACTGCGAATCCGTTCATCCCCGCATTCAGGTCCTCATCTTTGTTGTACATCAGCAGGCCCTCGCCCGACAGCGAGAACGCCCCGGTCACAATGAACCTGCGGGCGTATTCGCCTTCGAAACTGAGACCGTTGCCGGAATGGATAGTGGGATTGAAGAAGTTCGCGCCCTTAATGCTTTGATCGCTGACAAGAGTGCGCCCAAGAATGCCGCCTAATTCGTTCTTCTCATCCTGCGCGACCGCCGATGTCCCCATCGTGCTCACCACGAACAGGACCGCAATCCAAACCCGTTTGCCAAACATTTCCCCTCCCGCAAGGCGGCTGATAAATTGTTACGGCGGTAAACTAGCCTAGCACGACCCAGCCTCCTGTTTCGCATCTTTGGTTCTATCCTTCCCGGCAGATTAATCGCAATGAAAGACAGGTACTGTGCAGTGACCTTCGACCGTCTCCCATTCCTTCGGCCGTCATTCTTTCGGCCGTCATTCCTCTAGGAGTCATCCTGAGCGGAGCCGCTTTTCAGGCGGAGCGAAGGATCTCGCGCGAAGACCGGCAGCGCCTCCCCGGGGAGGCTCCGCGCGCGGGAATCGGAATGACTTCTACAAGAATGACTTCCACGAAAAAAGGCTAAGCATCCAATATGCACGACTACGGGAAGACTCCTGCGTGAGTCGAGCCGGCGCCCGCGAGATGCTAAAATAGAAAGATTGCATGCCCGTGAAGGACCTCACAGTTAGCGGTTCCCCCGATTTCAAGTCTGAATTCAAGGAAGAGAAATCTCCGGAGAATCCGCCCGAACGCCCGCAGAAGGTGGGCTTCGTCAGCCTCGGCTGCCCCAAAAATCTGGTGGACAGCGAGGTCATGATGGGCCTTCTGGCGCGGGCAGGAGCGGAATTGACCCGTCGTGCGGAAGACGCCGACGTGATCGTAGTCAACACCTGCTCGTTCGTCGAAAGTGCGCAGCAGGAGTCGGTCAATACGATCCTCGAAATGGCCGCGCACAAAACGGGCGGCAAAGCCAAGAAACTCATTGTCGCAGGCTGCCTGGTCGAGCGCTTCCGTGACCAGATTCGCCAGGACATCCCCGAAGTCGACGCAGTCGTGGGAACCGGCGAACTCGAGAAGATTCTCTCCGCAACCGGTCTCGCGCCCACCCAGGAACCAAGTAATTCCCCCTTCGTGGTTTTGCCTTCGCGGCCCGAAGGGGATGCGCGCGCCGCCCAGGGCCGCTTCTCGCGCCAGTCGTGGGACGGAGCGATCGGCGACCTTCCTAACTATCTCTACGACGACGCCACGCCGCGCATTCTGGCCACGCCACGGCACATGGCGTACATCAAAATCGCCGAGGGCTGCGACCATCCCTGCACGTTCTGCATTATTCCCCAGTTGCGCGGGCAGTTTCGCTCACGCCGGTTTGAATCGGTGGTTGCCGAGGCCGAGCGCCTCGCACAAACCGGCGTACGCGAGATTACTTTAATCGGCCAGGACACCACCTGCTACGGCGAAGACTTTGGCCTGAAAGACGGTTTGGCCCTGTTGCTGGGAAAACTCGCCGCCATCGACGATCTGCGCTGGGTGCGATTTCTCTACGCCTATCCCAACAAGATCACCGGTAAGCTTTTGGACACGATCGCGCAGCATGAAAAGATCTGTTCCTACATGGATGTACCCCTGCAGCACGCGTCGGCGTCGGTGCTGAAGCGCATGAAACGCGGAGGTGGGGCCGATGTGTTCCTGCGTTCGATCGCTAAGATGCGCCGTGCCGTTCCCGACCTGACCCTGCGCACGTCGTTCATCGTGGGCTTTCCGGGAGAGACCGAAAAGGAATTCGAAGAACTCTGCGAGTTCGTGCGCGAGGCGCAGTTCGACTGGCTGGGCGCCTTCGCCTACTCCGATCAAGATGGCGCGGGAGCCTACGCTCTGGAAAAAAACCTGTCGCCGCGCGAGATCGAGCGCCGGCGCAAGCATTTGATGGGAATCCAGCGTCAAATCAGCAAGAAGAAAAAGAAGACGCTGGTTGGCCGTGAGTTCGATCTGTTGCTCGAAGGCGAGTCGGAAGAAACGGAACTGCTGCTCGAAGGCCGCACTCCCATGCACGCTCCCGAGATCGACGGCAAAGTCTTCGTGAACGACTTCCCCGAGGAAATTGAACCGCAGCCCGGCCAGTTCCATCGCTGCCAGATCACCGAAGCGCACGATTACGATCTGGTGGCAAGAATTCTGTAGCGATCTTCCCTCTACAATACGAATCGTATGCCCCGCAAGCGTACCGTCAAACTCCGCTGCCCCATCTGCAAAAAGTCGGTCAAAAGCACCGACCCGGACTTTCCCTTCTGCAGCGACCGCTGCCGCACCATCGATCTGGGCAAGTGGGCCAGCGGCCAATATGTGATCTCCTCCCCGGTAACGGACTCCGACGACGCAATCAGAGATCGCAACCCAGAAGACCCAGAGGACGAATCGTGAAGCCCGATGACAGATCCACCACCGCGCGCGCCCCGCGGCCCGACCTTACCGTCGAGCGGCAAAACCGTACCACGGCGCGGCCAAACCGTAGCGCCCGCGTCCCGCCGGCCGTCGCGGGAGCCTGCCCTGAGCCTGCCGAAGGGGCGTCCCGCCCGCCCGCGCCACTTTGGGCAACGCTGATCGCAACCTTCTGCGGAATCGGCCGCCTGCGCCCTGGCCCGGGCACTTGGGGTTCGGCCGCCACGGTCGCGATCTGGGCCGCGGTCGCCCATGAATTAACGCCCTCGCTGCGGACCCCAGTTGCCATCGCCCTGGCGGGACTCGTCACACTGATCGGCATCCCCGCGGCCACTCGCGTGGCCCGGGCGTCAGCCACCAAAGATCCGCAGTTCGTCGTGATCGACGAAGTCGCCGGACAGCTGATCGCGCTCATCGCCGTCCCTCTCGCGTGGAAAACTTTTCTCGCGGGTTTTATACTTTTTAGGGCTTTCGATATCATCAAGCCGCCTCCGGTGCGGCAACTGGAAAGACTTCCAGAAGGCACCGGAATCGTCCTCGATGATGTTGCGGCCGGAATTTTCGCCTTGGTGATAATGCATCTCTTGCTGCATTTTGCGCTACTAAGTTAGTAACGAGCCGCTCGTACCGAGCCCCGAGAGAAAAGCACGCGCTCGATACTCGCCGCTCGGTATCCGGTACTCGTCATGGGATTCTCCAACCGCATCCTCGGCAGAAAAACCGTCAACGGCGGACCGCGCATTGATACCGTGGCACCATCGCTGGCGCTGGCGGGAGGCGAACTCCGAATCACCGGTTCCGGCTTGCGGCCGCAGGAACTGCTCCGTCCCAAAGTACGATTTGGCGAATTCGAAGGATCCGTCATCGTCAGTTCCGATGGGTTTCTGGTCGCACGCGTCCCGGAAGGTGCCACCTCCGGTCCGGTCGTGGTGGCAACCAACGGTCACGTCAGCAATCCCCACACCGTGAAGGTGGCCGTGCCCATCGCCGAAAATCTTCACCCCGTGACTAACCCCGCCCTCGACGCCGAAGGTAACCTCTACGTGACTTTCTCGGGTTCGCGCGGCCAGAAAGTTCCGGTCGCAATCTTCAAGATCGACACCAACTACACCATCAAGCCTTTCGTTTCGGAAATGATGAATGCCACCGCCATCGCCTTCGATCGCCAGGGACAGATGTACGTTTCTTCGCGATATGACGGCGCAGTCTATCGCGTGGCTCCCAACGGAACCATGACCACCTACGCGGAAGGCATGGGCGTGGCCACAGGCATCGCATTTGATCGGGAGCAGAGTCTCTACGTCGGCGACCGCAACGGCACCATCTTTAAGATCGCTCGCGACCAGCAGGTCTTTGTCTTTGCCACGGTTGAGGTTAGCGTTTCGGCCTATCACCTGGCGTTCAGCCCGCAAGGCGATCTGTTCGTCGCCGGACCCACGGACCGCGTTTACAAAATCGATCCGAACGGAACGGTGAGCACTTTCTACAAGGGCCTGGGAAGGCCGCAAGGCCTAGCCTTCGACGTGAATGGCAATCTCTACGTCGCGGCCTCTCTCTCCGGCACCCGCGGGATTGTCAAGATTGCGCCAGACGGCCTGGCTAATCTCGAAGTCGCCGGCCAAGGTTTGGTGGGACTAGCGTTCGCCCCGGGGCGCTCCGTCATTCTCGCGACGACGAACAGCGTGCATCATCTCTCGTGGGACATTCAAGGCCTACCTCTTCCGCCCGAGTAATCTCCCCGTATTCCCAACACCCCAGCGTTGTCATTCCGAACACTCCTCCTTCTTATTCCGAACACTCCTTGTCGTTCCGAACACTCCTTGTCGTTCCGAACACTCCTTGTCGTTCCGAACACTCCTTGTCGTTCCGAACACTCCTTGTCGTTCCGAACACTCCTTGTCATTCCGAACACTCCTTGTCATTCCGAACGAAGTGAGGAATCTGCTTTCTGCCCGCACCACGAACGCCCTCCTGTTCTCTCTCGCTCCTCTCCGCTTTTCATTTAAACTTCTAGCGCGTGAATGCTGAAATTATTGCGGTGGGTTCCGAGATGCTCACGCCCTTCCGCATGGACACCAATTCGCTCTACCTCACCGAACAGCTCAACCTGCTGGGCGTCGAGGTGATTTTCAAGAGTATTGTCGGCGACGATCTGCGGCGCCTGGTAGCCGCGGTGCAGCACGGCTTGTTTCGCTCCGACATTCTGATCTTCAGCGGCGGCCTGGGCCCCACAGAAGACGATCTGACGCGAGAGGCTGTGGCCGAAGCTCTGGGCGTGACTTTGCGGCGCGATCCGGAAATTCTCGCCCGCCTGGAGCAGCGCTTTGCCGACCGCGGGTGGAAGATGGCGTCCAACAACGCTAAGCAGGCGGACGTTCTCGACGGTGCCACCGTCCTTCCCAATCTCAATGGCACCGCGCCCGGACAGTGGCTCAGCGGCCAGTTCGACGGCCGCGAACACATCATCGTGCTGCTGCCCGGCCCTCCGCACGAACTCAAGGCTCTGTTCGAGAGCGAAGTACGCGACCGCCTGCGTGCCAAAGTTCCTCCGGCATCTTTAGCTATCCGAACTCTGAAGATCGCAATGCTGGGTGAATCGACGGTCGACGCACGCGTCGCGCCCATCTACAAGCGTTACGCCGACGTCGAGACCACCATCCTGGCCGGAGCCGGAGAAATCGAACTGCACTTCAAAGCGATCGCCCCCACGCTCGACGCCGCGCAGCGCCGCGTCGATGAAGTCGCCGGCGTGGTTGAAGACGAATTGGATGACGCAGTCTACTCGCGCAACGGCGAATCGCTGGAGCAGATCGTCGGCTATTGGCTGCAAATGCGCAATGCCACGGTCGCAGTGGCGGAATCCTGCACGGGAGGTCTGCTGGCAGAACGGCTCACCTCGATCAGCGGCAGCTCCCGTTATTTTTTAGGCGGCGCCATCGTGTATTCCAACTCCTTGAAGACCGAACTCGCCGGCGTTCCCACGGAAATGATCGACCGCCACGGAGCCGTCAGCCGCGAGGTTGCCGCTGCCCTCGCCGAAGGCATCCGCTACCGCTGCGAGTCGACGTTGGGCGTAGGCATCACCGGCGTAGCCGGTCCGACCGGAGGCACTCCGGAAAAGCCGGTGGGTCTGGTCTACCATGCGGTGGCCAGCGACCGCGGAACCGAAGTGGTTCACCGCAACTTCCCCGGCGACCGCAAGCGTATCCGCCGCTTCGCCTCCACCATGGCGCTGGATATGTTGAGAAAGGAGTTGATGTGAAGGAGGCTCTTGGCTCTTGGCTCTTGGCAAATGGTTCCGGGCAGGGCACGGCTTCAGCCGTGCCGCTCGCTCGATTTAGAATTCGGGCTTCAGCCCTTGAGGGATGCTTTGGAATGTCAATGAATCGCCGCCGGCACAAAGAGATTCAAGCTAAAAGCTAAAAGCTAATAGCTAAAAGCCAAGAGCTGACCCATGCGCCTCTTCATCGCTCTCGACATCGACGACGCCATCCGCGAGCGCATCGCCCGTTTTCTTGAGGGCGTGAACGCCTTCGCGCCCGACGCGCGATGGGCCAAGCCGGAATCGCTGCACTTGACGCTGAAGTTCATCGGCGAACAACCCGAACCCGCGGCCGAACAGATCAAGCATGCATTGAGTGCTATCGCGGGCAGCGCGGCCGAAATTCGCTTCCGCGGCTATGGATTTTTCCCCACGCTAAAATCGGCGCGCGTCTTCTGGATCGGCATGGAAGCCGGCCAGGAACTAGCAGCACTGGCAACAGCGATCGACGACAAAATGGCACCCCTCGGAATTCCGAAAGAAGACCGCGCCTTCAGTCCGCACCTAACGCTCGCGCGCGGGTCAGGCCGTTCAGGCTCGCCCCGCCAGCACAAAACAGACGCCCCCAATCGCACCTTCGAGCCCCTGCAAACAAAACTGGCCGCCCTCCCCACCCCGGAGTTTGGTACCATGACGGCCCGCGAGTTCTTTTTGTATCAAAGCCAGCTGTCCCCGAAAGGATCGAAGTACACAAAACTAGCAAGGTTCGACTTACAATAGCTTCGGCAGCCTGCCCTGAGCGAAGCCGAAGGGTCCCGCCGGCTGTCGCGAGGGCGTCCTCGCCCTCGCCGCCGACGCCGACGATTAAACACATGCCAAGACTCCTCCTCATCGCCGCCGCCAGCTACCTGTTGGGCTCCATCCCTTTCGGCTATCTCCTCGTCCGCATCTTTCGCGGCGAAGACGTACGCCGCACCGGCAGCGGCAACATCGGAGCGACTAACGTATCCCGCAAGTCTCCAGTACTCGGCGTGTTGACCCTTCTACTGGACGCACTCAAAGGATCGACCGCAGTGGCGGTGGGGATGATCCTGAGCCCGCCATTGTTCGAACGCAACGCAATCATTCACATTCCGTGGCGACTGCTCCTTCCAGCCTCGTTGCCCGGCTTCGCTCTCTGGGCCGCACTGGCCGCGCTCTTTGCCGTCATAGGCCACATCTTTCCCATCTGGCTGAGCTTTCGCGGCGGCAAAGGAGTGGCCACCGGGCTAGGCGCGTTCCTCATGATCGCCCCCAAAGCTGTGCTTCTATCGGCAGGCATCTTTTTCATCCTGGCGCTGATCCTCCGTTACGTTTCTCTGGGATCGATCGTCGCGGTCGCCGCCTTCCCCAATCTCGCGTTGGTTTTGCACGAGTACGGCAACACTCCCGTAGCCCTCGTGCTCATGGCGATAGCGTCGGTGCTCATCATCGTCAAGCACCACGCCAACATCCGCCGTCTGCTGGCGGGCACAGAGAATCGTTTTGGATCGAGGCACGCATGAGCGAGATCGCCATTATCGGCGCCGGGGCGTGGGGCACAGGCATCGCCCTTGTGCTCGGACGCAAAGGAACGCACCGTGTCCGCCTCTGGGCGCATGAGGCCGCCGTCTGCGAATCGATTACGCAGAAGCGGGTCAACGAGACATTTCTTCCTGGCCGCCACATCCCGGAATCCGTCACCGCCAGCAACGATCTGGCAGCGACTCTTCACAGCGCGCAGATCGTCGTCAGCGTAATGCCTTCCCAACATTGCCGCGCTCTTTTCGAGCGCATGCGCTCGCTGCTGCAGCCGCAAACCTTGATCGTCAGCGCAACCAAAGGTCTGGAAGAAGGCTCCCTGCAACGCATGACCGAGGTGATCGGCCAAGTACTAAAGCGTGACGACGGATCTGCTCCCGCCGTAGGAGCACTGAGCGGCCCTTCCTTCGCCCAGGAAGTTGCGCGCGGCGACCCCACCGCGATCACGATTGCTTCGCAAGATGCCGCGCTCTTGCGCACCGTACAGCAGGAATTCAGCGATTCGAGTTTCCGCGTTTACACCAACAGCGACGTAATCGGCGTGGAATTGGGCGGAGCATTGAAGAACATCGTCGCCATCGCAGCGGGAATCTGCGACGGTCTGGGCCTCGGTCACAACTCAGTCGCGGCCCTGATCACCCGCGGCCTCGCCGAGATGACTCGCTTAGTCGTGGCTTGCGGAGGCCGCGCCGAAACCATGGCTGGCCTGGCCGGACTCGGTGACCTCGTACTCACCTGCACCGGCGGCTTGTCCCGAAATCGCAGCGTAGGCGTCGAACTCGGCCGCGGACGAACGCTTCCCGACATCATCACCGGCATGCATGGCATGGTCGCCGAAGGAGTCTTCACCACCTCAGCCGCCGTCGGACTCGCTCGTGCCCGCAGCGTGGAAATGCCCATCACCGAGCAGATGCACGCCATCCTCCACCAGGGGAAATCTCCGCGCGAGGCCATCCAGGAATTGATGTCCCGCAGCGGCAAAAGCGAAACGAGCGCGTAGTGGCTCAGGTTGAAGCAGACTAGCCAATCTCCCTGGGGCGTCATCCTGAGCGCAGCCGTTTTTCAGGCGGAGCGAAGGATCTCGCGCGCGGACTAAAATGCAAACTGAGCCAGTACCTACTGGCGCGGGCTCACAGCCGCTTACCGCCGCGCGTGATACTCTTTACGGTTTCAAACTGCTCTCTTGGAGCCTCTATGCGTATCGGAAACATCTCTGTCGCGATCCTGTTTCTCATCTCATCCCTGACCACCGCTTTGGGACAAACCAAAACCATCGCCGAACGCCTGGGCTACCCGCCCGATTCAAAGCTCCTCATCATTCACGCCGATGATCTCGCGGTCGCCCACTCGCAAGACACTGCCAGCTTCGACGCGCTCAACCAACATGCCGTCACCTCCGCCAGCATCATGGTTCCCTGTCCCTGGCTAACCGAGGTTGCGGATTACGCGAAGGATCATCCCGATGCGGACCTGGGTCTGCACCTGACTCTTACCAGCGAATGGAAGACCTATCGTTGGGGTCCGGTCGAATCGAAAGACAAAGTGCCAAGCCTCCTCGATCCCTCCGGATACTTGTGGCCGGACACGGATCAGCACAATCTAAAACCCGAGGAGGCCGAGCGCGAGATTCGCGCGCAGATCGAACGCGCGATGGCCATGGGAATTCATCCCACCCACCTCGACAGCCACATGGGCGTGCTTTTCTCGCGGCCCGAGCTTTTCGCCGTCTACGTGAAAGTCGCTCGCGAGTACAAGCTGCCTTTCCTGGCGGTCCGATCCCCCGAGGCGCCCAAAGAACTTCTGTCGATGCTTTCCGACAAAGACGTCGTTCTGGATTCGATAGTGATGGCCGATCCGAAGATCGATCCTCGTAACTGGAAAAACTTCTACATAAACGCGATCAAGAATCTCAAACCGGGCGTCACCGAAATCATCGTCCACCTCGGCCACGACGACGCGGAACTGCAAGCCGTCACGCTGGACCATCCCGACTACGGCGCAGCCTGGCGCCAGAGCGACTATAACGTTGTCACCAGCCCCGAATTTCAGAAGGCGCTGCAAGACAATCACGTAATCCTCGTCCATTGGAAGGATTTGAAGAAGCTCCTGAATTAGCCCGCGCAGAAAAAAGGTAGCGCCGCCGTCCCGGCGGCTGTCGTGGGGGCGTCCCCGCCCCCACCTGCCAGCAGAGCTTTCGCGATAGGTTTCAGGGCAGCTTGTCGCGACAGCCGGCAGGATGCCGGCGCTGACCGAGTTCGGCTGCACCGCGCCGTCCTGCCAAACCCGCGTCAGGCACCGCTTCCCCCGGTACTTTGGTAATGTCAATCCGTCAGCTTTTCCGCCAGCCATGCCAGCTTCCCCATTAGAATTTTAGGGATACCTTTGAAAGCCGCCGCCACTTCGTCTTCGGCGTCTGCGATAAGTGAAGGGAGAGACTTGTCCGCCAGCGCTCCGAATCCCGCACGCATCCCGATTCTGTATGTAATCCTCGGTGTGCTACTGGTCATCAGCATCGTCCCCATGTATTTCTACTCGTCGCAGGTCGAGGCCATCAACCGCGACCGTCTCAAGACCAACGAGATGCTGCTGCAGAACACGGTGACGCGCTCTCTGGCTGACGATCTTGCGCAGCACAAACGCTCCCTGGACATGATGTTGGCCAACCTGTCGTCCGCCATTCAGGTCGCCAGCGGCGGCGACATCGGCGAAACCAATATTCAGTCTCCTGAATTGCGGGCCCTGCTGGAAAACTTCGTATCCTCCTCCGATGAGATCGCCTACGCATCCCTGCTGAACTCGGATGGAAAAGGAATTTCGGCCGGACGCATCGCTCCTGACGCCTTTCTGAACCGCGAATTGGAACGAGCCTACGCCGCCGCCCGCGACGGCCGCGCCTATAACGGTCAGGCTCTCGTCGTCGGTGAGGGAAAGTCCTCGCGCACCGTATTCCTCGTCAGTTATCCAGTGAACTACGGATCGCGTTTCCTGGGAATGATTGGGTCGGTAGTCGACCTGCAATTCCTCATCCGCCGCTTGCAGGAAGTGAGCGGAGGCGGCCTGACACCCTACGTTGTCGACGCTCAGGGGCGCCTGGTGGCGGCCGCCACTCCCGAGTTTGCCACCGGCCAGGACATGAAGAACCTCGACATCGTCCGCAACTTCGTCGGCAGCGGGAACAAAGCGCAATTAGCTGAGACCGGGGAGTTCACGGTCACCACCGGCTCCGAGCGCGTGGATATGCTCGGCACCTACAGTCCGGTAACTTCCCTGGAATGGGCGGTGGTGGTACAAAAACCTCAACGCGAAGCCTACCGCGGGATCCTTGAAATGCAGCGTACGGGCCGCCTGCTGGCCCTTCTGGCGGTGCTGTTGAGCATCGGCGTCAGCATCTTCGCCGCGCGCCGCATTACCAACCCTCTGCAAGTACTCACGCAGTCCAGCCGCGCCCTGGCCCGCGGCGACTTCTCCCAGCGTGTCCACCTGTTGAGCCGCACTGAAATTGGCGAACTCGCCAACACTTTCAATACCATGTCGGATGAACTCGAACGTTACGTCGCAGACCTGAAGCGCGCCGCCGAAGAGAATCGCGAGTTGTTCATGGGCTCCATCCAGATGCTGGCCGGCGCGGTCGACGAAAAGGATCCTTATACCCGCGGCCACTCCGACCGCGTTACCCGCTATTCCCTGCTGGTCGCCAAGGAAATGAACCAGTCGGATGACTTCATGGAGATACTGCGAATCTCTGCCCAGCTTCACGACGTCGGCAAGATCGGCATTGAAGATCACATCCTCAAGAAGCCCGGCGCTCTCACTGCCGAAGAGTTCGAAGTCATGAAGACCCACACCACCAAAGGCGCCAACATTTTGCGCCCGGTCACGCAGTTGGCGGAAATGCTCCCCGGCATCGAGCTGCACCACGAGGCGCTCGATGGCCGCGGATATCCCTACGGACTGCAGGGCGATCAGATTCCGCTGCTGGCGCGCGTGATCGCCGTGGCTGACACCTTCGACGCCCTGACCACCAATCGTCCCTACCAACAGGCGCACACGCCTGAGCAAGCCCTGCAGATCATCAAGAACATCGCGGGCAAGCGCCTCGATCCCAAAGCGGTCGAAGCTCTGCTCGCAGTCTACGGACGCGGCGAGATCAAGATTCAGCGCTTCACCATCAAGCGGCCCATCCCGCAGCCAACCGCGGCTCCCGCTGTCGCTGCTGCCTCAGCCACCGGCGGCACGCTGGTTCCCGCCGAAATCGCGACCCTGGAAAGAACTCGAGTCTAAGAGTTGATCACAGCGCGGCCACCCGCCGCTGCACCAGCAAGAAATACACCGCGACAAGAACCAAGAGCAGTCCGTTCACACCCAACACGATCGGCGCCGTAAACATCGGAACCAGCCATCCCGACACCAGATTCCCCATCGGCATGCCCCCGCGGAAGGCGCAGTTGTAGACGCTCATCACCCGTCCGCGCATTTCGTTGGTCGTAATTAGCTGCACCAGCGAAGTCACCGTGGCGAAGACCGCCATCATGGAAGCTCCCACCACCACCAACATCGCGTAGCTCAGCGGCAACATTTTCGAAAGAGAAAATCCCGAAATGGCAGCGCCCAGGCAAATCAGCATGGTCAGGGCGAACCGTCCCTTGTTGCGCATGTTGCCGATCCCAGCCACCACCAGCGACCCGCAGATCGAACCCACCCCCATCAGAGACAATAGATTGCCATAAGTTTCCGGACCGCGATGAAAAATGTCTTTCACGAACACCGGAATATACGTTCGCATCGGCATGCTCAAAGCGGTCATGCAGAACGCCAGTAGCGTCAGCGCCTCCATCGAGCCCTGCTTGCGAACGAACTTGATCCCCTGCTTCAGGCTGCTGAACATCGAATCGGTAGTAGTCGCCGGCAGATACCGCGCCGCGATCATGGAAAGTGAAACGATCGGAGCCAGAAAAGAAACCGCATTCAGCCCAAAGCACCACTTCTCCCCAAACTTTGCCAAGGCCTGCCCCGCGAGTGCGGGACCAATCGTGACCGCCATGTTGAACTGGATCGAATTCAACGCGATGGCATTCGGCATGTCCTCGCGATCGACCAGCGTCGGAATCAGCGCCTGGTACGCCGGCCCGCCAAAAGCCTGGGCCAGCCCGGAGACGAACGAGAGACACAGGATGTGCCAAACGTGCACCACTCCGGTCGCCACGAGCACCGTGAGCACCGCAGCACTCCCCATCTGCACGTACTGCGAAAGCAGCAGAATCTTCCGCCGCTCCGTGCGGTCGGCCACCACCCCGCCGATCAGCGAAAACAGAAAGATGGGAATGCCGCCGAGAAACTGGTCGAGAGCGAGCAGGAACGCCGAGTGGCTCAGCCGATAGATCAGCCAGCCCTGCGCCACGATCTGCATCCAGGTGCCAATACTCGAGGTACAGGCCCCGAACCACATCAGACGGAAGTCTCGATATTGAAATGCCTTGAAGATTCTGCGCAGCGTTGACGTTGCCATGTGCTCCGAGCGGTCTGTTATTCGAATTGTATCTTCGCACGCCACGCATCCCCTGCCTTGTTGCTAAAGGGATTCCCCTATTGGACGCGGAGATGCCCCGGATGTGATCGGCAAGGTTTGCGACTGTTCACCCAATCGCGGGATTACTCGAAGCTATCGACTATCTCATAAATGGTTTTGGGAAGGGCACGGCGCTGGTTTTGGGAAGGGCACGGCTTGAGCCGTGCCGCTCGGAGTCCCAAGTGATGCGGGCTTTAGCCCCTGAGGGGACACGCAGGTTACTCCTTCGATTCCTTATAAGATAGTCACTCATCGAAGAAGTCGTCATCGGTGGCGCTCGCCGCTTTTTCATCCGTCGGCCAGTCTTCGAAATAGTTGTTCAGAGAGGAAAGCTTGTCGGCGAGGTCGGCCACTTCGCCCGTTGCCTCCGAGAGCTCCCGTACGGCAACCAGACCCACGTCGATGCTGCTGCGTTCACTGTGGCTCGGCTCCCGCCCGTCTTCCGTCCACCGCCTCATCGCCTCAAGCTCCTTATTGATGTGTTGCATGATGGGATTGTTAGGAGTGTGCACCAGGATGCCCCGCACCAAGTCCGTCGCCTCGCGCAGAACGCGATCATAGCCGACTCGCGAGTCGATCTCCCCGTATACGCCCGCCATCCCAATTCCCTGCTTTCCCTAACGCCTCACCCAGGCGGAAGTATACGACGGAATTTTCCTCCCCCAGTACTCAGCGCATGATCCAGCGACAATCCGGCTACGGCATGTCTCGCGTTCTTCGCGGACGTGGGGATTTTCTTTCCCCTGTAACTTTCAGCGACCGGGTGCGGGTGCCCCACTCTAACGTCGCGCTCTTTGCGACGTTAGGGTGGGGATTTTGACCTTTGAAAATACCCCAGCCCTTCAGCCCATAACCCCAGCGCCGTAGGCGCGTCCGAAAATAGCCCAGCGCTTCAGCGCTGGGTCAGCCGCGCCATCCCAATCCGTCCCGTAGGGACGGCTGAAATTAACCCCCACGCCCGCGCCACAATCGAACCAGACCTCGGAAGGACCGCTGAAAAAAGCCCCGGAGGGACCCCTGAAACGCTTCTCAAACTGGCAAATAAATCGAACTGATAGCGCCTGCGCACCAACTCCCGCACTTGCAGAAACAAATCCCGACTCCGGGCCAGGCCAAGCAGGGCGCGCCGCTGATCGCAAAACGTTGGGATGAAGTGCAGGCATCCAGCCCCGTAGTAACGGTGGAGTCGGGTGGGCACCGTGGGGGGCTGGCCCACCTTTGATTTTGTTGTTCGGCGGCATAACCACAACTTGAGGCTGCTCCACCCTTCGCGATGTTCGAAGGGTGGGCCACTGCGAACCCGGACTCCATGTTCATTCGTCACAGCCAAGAACTCTTCGGTCATGCTACAAGTCCAGCATGACCCGAAGACTCCGTCGCTATTACGGTGCCGGATACCTGCACTTCATCACCACCAGCTGTTACCAGCGGCGCGCGTTGCTGGGCAACCGGGGGGCTGGCCCACCTTTGATTTTGTTGTTCGGCGGCATAACCACAACTTGAGGCTGCTCCACCCTTCGCGATGTTCGAAGGGTGGGCGACTGTGCTGATGGTATCAGGCGACTTGGCGGACGCGAAGTTCGGCTTTCTGGGGTTCATTCACTCGGGAGCTGGCCCACCTTTGGTTTGTCGTTGCCATTGCAACTGAGGCTGCCCCACCCTTCGCGATTTTCGAAGGGTGGGGAGCACGGACCTCGATAAGTATGGACTTACAGCCGCTCCTTCCAGTACCCCGGCTTGCGACTGGTATGAGCAACTGCCAGGATTTGAATGTCCCCCGAACTGCGCTCCCGATAAATCAGAGTAAAAGGAAACTGTCCTAGCAAGAATCTGCGAGTAGAGTGAGGACTGCCGCCCAACGTTGCGGTGCCTGAATGATCTGCGCGAGCGCGCGATCCACTTCAGCGTCGAACCTGAGACCCGCATCCGGACTGCGCTCCAGGTACCAGTCAAATGCCGCGTCATATTCGGCGCTGGCCTGTTCATGAAACTCCGCAGGCTTACTGCGCATGGGGCAGCTTCGCCAGATTCCGTCTTCGCACTTCCTCCCACGAGGTGGTCTTGGCTTTTCCCGAATCTAACTCAGCGATGCGCTTCCCGATCTCAGCTTCCCACGCGGCTTGCACGCCTTCGTCGACCTTGCCACCGAGGTTGGAAATCAGGGAGTCTGCAAGCGCCTCCTGTTCCTCAACCGACAGCGACAATGCTCGCTCCAGCAGCTTGGAAACCTCCGGCGTCATCTGTGCCATGCGCACCTCACTTGGCTCATTTTATCGTAGCGCCTTCCGATTGGCCTCAATCTTCCCAGCTACGCAGTTTTCCACAGCTTCGCAATGTTCATCCAACCTTGACCGAGATTTTCCATTCCTCAATACTCACCTCACGAGCCCGCAACAAGCCCGCACCAGCAACTCCTAGGGGCTCAAGATTTTGCCCCGAACTTGTTGCAGCTCATGGACTAAATCTCAAATTTCCGCTAACCCGATGATTCCAATAGATCACCAGGGGAGGGGGAGGATGCCCAAATGGCAAATTTTCCCAATCGCTGTCAGCACCTCAAAATCAACGGCACCCAGTGCGGATCGCCCGCCCTGCGACGCAACCGTTTCTGTTTCTTCCACAAACGCTTTCAGGACGAACGCATCCGCCTTAGCGCTGACCGCGCCCGTCACCGCGTCGCCACCTTCGTCCTCCCCGTCCTCGAAGACGCCAACTCCATCCAGATCGCTCTCATGCAAGTCATGCGCCTGCTCGTCTCCCAGCAAATCGACCACAAAACCGCCAGCCTCCTCCTCTACGCCCTGCAAACCGCCAGCGTCAACCTGCGCATGACCAACTTCAAACCCAACACCAACGAAGTCATCCTCGACGTGCGCGACGTCGCCAACACTCCGCTCGACTCCCACATCTGGGACGATGAAGACTTCGAAGACGAGGAAGACGAAGAACAGACCGCAGCCGACCGCGCTATCGAAGCCCTCGTAGCCGCCCGCAAGAAAGAAGAAGAAGACGCCAAATGGATGAAATGGGCCGAAATGCAGTATCCCGATCCTCGCAAGGCGAATCCCTCGGCCGCAGTCACCACCACCGGAAAGGCCGTAGTGACCGCCTCGGAAAGCCCCACCGCAACCCCACTCCCAAACCTCAAAAAGCCCGCATCGAGCTCGAAGCCGGAAGAAATCCGCGCCGAGATTGCCGGCATGGTCCGAAAACAATTGCTTCCCGCCGTGGCCGCGAAATTCGCCCCAGGCAAGCAGCACGACAAGCAGCCAGAAAAGAAAGCCACGTAGCCGCAGCGTTGCATCGTTGTAGCGCCGGCAACCTGCCGGCGGTCGCGGGGGCGTCTCGCCCGCGCACCGCAGCCCGTATAATCGAGCTTTAGGTTTTCTATGATTCAGACCCTGTTCGGCAGCCTTACGGAGGAACAGAAGCCCAGCTTCATGGACCGCATGAAGCAGGCGGTCACGCGCACCCGCGAAAACCTCGCGGAGCGCATCGAGGAAGTCGTCTCGTTCGGTAAGGAGATCGACCGCAACACGCTCGACGATCTCGAGGCCACTCTCATCGGCGCCGATCTGGGAAACACCACGACGCAAGAGGTCCTCGGCAAGCTCCGCGAAAAGGCGGACCGCAAACAGATTAAAGACGTTCAGGAACTCAAGCGCCTGCTGAAAGAAGAGTTGCTCGCGATACTGAATACGGCGAACACGCGGCCAGTCAGCAAGGTCGATGGCACGCCGGAAGTGATTCTGGTAGTCGGCGTAAACGGCACTGGCAAGACCACCACCATTGGCAAACTGTCTCAGGTATTCCGCTCGCAGGGAAAGAACGTCCTGCTCTGCGCCGCTGACACGTTCCGCGCAGCCGCTATCGAGCAACTCGAAATCTGGGGATCGCGCACCGGAACCGAAGTGATAAAGACCAAGCCCGGAGGCGACCCCTCCGCGGTTCTGTTCGACGCCCTGCAAGCCGCAGTCGCGCGCAAGTCTGACTACGTCATAGTCGATACCGCGGGCCGTCTTCACACCAAGACCAGCCTGATGTCGGAACTCGAAAAGATGCGCCGCACCGCGCAGCGCATCATTCCCGCTGCCCCCCATGAAACTCTGCTTGTGATGGACGCGACCACAGGGCAAAATGGGTTGCAGCAGGCGCGCATGTTCACCGAGTCCGCCGGAGTCACGGGCATCGTTCTGACGAAACTGGATGGCACGGCGAAAGGCGGCGTTGTGGTTGCGATTTCGCGCGAACTCGGACTGCCTGTGCGATATGTTGGAGTCGGCGAAAAAGCAGGAGACTTGCTGCCCTTCGATCCAAAAGAATTTGTGGATTCGCTGTTTGAATAGGAGCTGTTTATGTCAGATGCCGGTGAGAAGCGCTCTCAATTTAGAGTTGCACTCGACTTCCTGAAGCGTCTGCTAGGCAAGAAGCCTGCGCCTCCCGGTGATCCCTACGCCTACACGATGGCTCCTCTGCGTCGTGGTCCAAAAGGACGCAACGGCTCTGCAGTCGCCGAGATCGAAGAAGATTCGTACCAGAGCTTTCCTCCGCGACGCTGAAGCGGCGCTCAAACATTCGCATTGCAAGCTCGGCAGGCCGCGAAGAAACTGTGGAAGAGCGGCCCTTCAGGGCCGCGTTAGCCGTTCCGGATAATTGCGGGCTTCAGCCCTTGTGGTCGTTTCCGTCGTGCCTCTGATAGATTCTCCCTGAATGCACGCTCACACCACAGACGAACAACTCGTCCATCGCGCTCTGGAACTAGCGCGACAAGGATTGGGTTTGGCCTCGCCCAATCCTTACGTCGGCGCCGTAATCGCTGACGCTCACGGCAACGTCGTTGGCACCGGAAGCTACACGTATAGCGGCGTGAAGCACGCCAAGGTTCTCGCTCTCGAAGCAGCTGGCAAGAAAGCTCGCGGCGCGACCCTTTACATCAACCTGGAACCGCACGCGCATCAAGGCCGCACGCCTCCGTGTACGGACGCGCTCATTGCAGCGGGAATTCATCGCGTGGTGGCTTCGATGCCCGATCCCAATCCCAAAGTGAGCGGGCAAGGATTCGAAAAGCTGCGCGCCGCGGGCGTGCACGTCGAAGTGGGCTGTCTGGAAGAACAGGCTCGCCGCCTGAATGAAGGATTCGCGCGCTACATTCGTCACGGCATTCCTCTGGTGACGCTGAAAGCTGCCATGACCCTCGACGGCAAGATCGCCCCGCCGCCAGCCGAGGTCTTGGATCGATACGAGGGCATTCCCGCGGGAGGATGGGTGACCAGCGAAGTTGCGCGCGCACACGTGCAGGAACTGCGGCATCAGAACGACGCGCTCCTGGTTGGTGCGGGCACGATTCTTTCGGATAATCCTCTGCTCACCGATCGCAGCGGTCGTCCGCGGCGGCGTCCGTTGCTGCGTGTGATTCTCGACTCTCGCCTGCGCCTGCCGCTCGAATCGCGGCTGGTGCGAAGCGTGGCGGCGGAACGAAAGAACGATCTGCTGGTCTTCTGCGTGTCGGCAGACGAGCAGAAGAAAGCACAACTCGAACAACTCGGAATTCGTATCGAGACCATTCCCGCGGTTGAGCCGGATGGACGACCGGATCTGCTTGCGATTCTGCGACGCCTGGGACAACTGGAAATTACGAGCGTGATGATCGAAGGCGGAGCGACGGTAAACTGGACCGCGCTGGCTGCCGGCGTCGTGGACAAAGTCTTTCTGTATTACGCGCCCAAGATCCTTGCGGGCTCGGGATCGATCCCGTTCGCGGCCGGAGCGGGCTTCCTGCACATGAGCCAGGCGGCGCAGGTCAAGCACATACAACTGCATCGCTTCGGCGAAGACTTTGCGGTGGAAGGCTATGTGCGCGATCCGTACGGCGAGTAAGAGTCTTTCACCACGGAGACACGGAGTCGCGGAGAAGAACAAATCAGGAAATGATTTTCTCCGTGTCGAGTCTCCGTGGTGAGTTACTCGCGGGTTTATGATGTTACGTTCATCCCGGAGGCACTTATGTTTACCGGCATTGTGGAAGAAGTGGGACGCGTTACGCGCATCGAACAGCGCGGCGAAAATCGCCGCATCACGATCACCGCCCACAACGCACCGAACGAACTTAAAACGGGCAACAGCGTGGCCGTGAGCGGAGTTTGCCTCACAGCCCTCGATATCAAGCCGGGATCCTTCTGCGCCGATCTCGCACCCGAGACCTGGGTGCGCACTTCGTTCTCGCGCATTCGCGAAGGCGCGCTGGTGAATCTGGAACTGCCCATGAAGGCAGACGGACGATTTGGTGGACACATCGTGCAAGGACACGTCGACGGAGTTGGCAAGCTGATCGCTTTCGAGCGCATCGCCGAATCGGGAAACTGGTGGCTGCACATCGAACTGCCGGATGACGTCGAAAAATACACGGTGTACAAGGGTTCGATTTCAGTCGAGGGCATCAGCCTGACGGTTGCGCAATTGGAGAAGAATCGCTGCACCATCGCCATCATTCCGCACACGGTTGAGATGACGAATCTGCATTCCCTAAAGCCAGGCGATCCGGTCAACCTGGAAGCCGACCTGATCGCGAAATATGTCGAGAAGATGATGAAGGGCGAGGCCGAGAGTTCGCTGACCGTGGAAGATTTGGTGCAGCAAGGGTTTTGAAAGCAGTGGTCAGTCGCCAGACCGCAGCTAGGAGCCGATATTAACTGGCCACTGACCACCCTGATCACAGCTTTACGCTTCCAGCTTCAGTTCATCTAGTTCCAGGAATTCCTGGATGATAGGCTCGCGGGATTGTTCCATTTCGGCGTAGGGGCCGAAGAAGATCGCCTTGCCTTCGTGCAGGAACACGACTCGCTCGGCCAGTTTCTTGGCCAGTCGCATGTCATGGGTCACGACGATGCTGGTCAGGTTCAGTTGAATCTTGAGGCGCTTAATAAGATCGCCGAGCAACTGCGCCATCAGGGGATCGACCATGGTGGTTGGCTCATCGTAGAGGACGCATTCCGGGCGTGCGGCCAGCGCCCGGGCAATGGCGACTGAGCGCTTCATGCCGGTGGAGAGATCGGAGGGGAGCAAGTCGCGCATCTCCTGCACGCCGACCATTTGCAGCAGGCCATCGACGATCTGGTAGGTCTGCTCTTCGTTCAATTCCCGTGTTTCGCGCAGAGGAAAGGCCACGTTCTCGCCAACGGTGAGCGAATCGAAGAGCGCCCCGTTCTGAAAGACCATGGTGACTTTCTTGTGGATCGGTTCCAGTTGCTCCTCGGTGTAGTCGGTGATGTCCTGGCCCGCGACGATAACGCGTCCCGAGTCGGGCTTGAGAAATCCCATGATGTGGTGCAATGCCACCGATTTGCCCACGCCGCTGCGGCCGAGAATGCAGACCGTTTCCGCGGGGAGCACATCGAAGCTGACGCGATCAAGGACGACATTGTCGCCGAAGGCTTTGGAGACTTCTTTGAACTCGATGTACGGCGCGGGTTTGGGATTGTCCGGCATGAAATTAGCTTTTAGCTTTTAGCTTTGCTGTTTCATTCTTACCTTTGGGTTTTAATTTCCTCACTTGCTTTTGCCAGCTCTTCTTGCGTGTTCAGGTTGCGGAACATGTTCGAGGAAAAGCCAGCGGTTTTCAGTTCGTCTTCTTCAATTGCATGCATTTGCTGGGTAGCGAAGAGTGCGTCTATTTTGTAGCGGCCCGCATTCAGAGCCTCCTCTGCTGCGTCGGCGAACTCTCGGCGATACACGGCACACAAAGGCTGCCAGCCTCCATTCGCACGCACGATGGTCACCGTCGCGGTGGCGGAAGTTCTCGCACGCGTAATCAGATACTGTAACAGCGCGGGCGATATCAAGGGCACGTCCACGGCCAGGATCAGATTCAGGTCGGTCTGCGATGCACGCAGTGCGGCGTGGATTCCTGCGAGCGGGCCGCAGCCGCGGAATACATCTTCGATGACTGGGCCGAAAGGCGCAAACTTTGCGGGATCGCCGACGATGCGCACATCGACGGTCACGGAGCGGGCTAATTCCAAGGTTCTCGCCAGTAGCGTCCGGCCATCCAGAATAACGAAAGCCTTGTCCACGCCCATGCGCGTGCTTTTGCCGCCGGCCAGGACGAAAGCGGTCACATCAGCGAAAGCGCTGTTGCCCATGGCCGGATCATACACGGATGGGAAGGAGCGCCGAAATCATGGCGTGCGGGCCATCACGCGTTTTCTCAGCGATTGGCTCCTACGGCGTAGGGTTAAGTAATATGCACGGCAGATGCTAAGCCGCACGTCTGTCCGAAGTACGGGCCCGCTGAGGATACCGGCCGATGATCTTGCGGACAAAACCGTGAAAGCGATGGAGACCCGCCGAGTTCGGGAGAAACATGAACGGACACTGACCCGGAACCACGTCAATCCCTCGCCCCTTGCAGAGTGCGACCGCTTTCGCGCTGACGGAGCCCTTGCCCGTCGCCCGGTACATCCAAATCCGCCGTATGCCTGCTTCGGCGCAGTCGTTCACAACCATTTCGGTGACTTCCGGGGAAGTCATCACCAATACTGCTTCGACGGGAGGCTGGATGTCCTGCACTCGGGCGAAACATCGCCGCCCCTGCACCTCCGCCGTGTTCGGATTCACCGGTACAACGTCGTACCCGCGGCGACAGAGTTCTTCGAACAGTTTCACGCTGTCACTCGCCGAGTCCCGCGAGATGCCAGCGATCGCAATACGCTTCTGCGCCAGGAAATCCTCGATGATTTCCAGTGATGCACTTTTATCTGCCATACTTACCTCCTCTCGCATGCTGCGAATATTTTTGCCGTGCGCTTGGGCTACCGGTTCAGCTTGCCGCCTGGCTTGTTTTCTTTTCTTGCGGATCGCAGTTTGAAGCGGAGCCTGCGCACTTGCGATGAACGGCAACAGTAGCTTGGATTCGACTTCAAGGCAGTGACGCGAGTCACTCTTCGCTTCCGCTAAGTCTTCCACAGCTTAAGTGATTGCACCGACGTCATTTACGTTCCGGCAACGGGTTGACGTGCACGAAAGTAACCTATCCAAAGTGAAATCTTCGCGAGATGATGGGCCTGCGTCCGAGGGTTCGTTGACCCGGAAGTAAACACCATGCCGCAAAAATTTATGGATGTGCTTATGCTTGGGCGCTGCTCTCACGAGTTTTCCTGGCCGCGCCGTGGAAGCGACGGCGACTACTACCAGGTCTGCCTGCTGTGCGCCGCGGAATACAAGTACGACTGGACCACCATGCGCCGCACCGAACGGGTGGAGCATGCCAAGCCGGAGACCAGCATACGGCGCAGCCACACGCGGGAGAAGCGGCCCTCGTGGGTACCGCGGGCACGCCGCCTGAAGCTCGACATTCCGCTGCGCTACCGCGTCAACAAGACCAGCACATGGTACGAAGGAATTATCGAAAACATCAGCCAGAGTGGAGTCCTGTTCAACGGGCCGCAGCAGCTTCCGATCAATGCGCTGATCGAGATGGTGTTTGAGATGCCGGAAGAGATTTCCGGACAGAAGAACAGCAACGTCATCTGCCAGGGCCGGGTGATGCGGGCCAAAGACGGTGCCGAGCCCGAGGCCGAGACTGGTGAACTGGCGGCGTCCATCGTCGACTACAAGTTCATCCACTAGAATCGTGACCGCGCAGTACAGATCACGGCCGGCGGGCAATGCTTTGTCTCGCGCCTATCCTGTCGGATCTGGGGCATGCTCCCGGGATACCCACAAGATGTCGGCGCCACAGTTCTGCCGTCCTTCATCCCTCCAGCATCGTTCCGGTAACGTGGGGTCCTCGCATTTGCATCTGCAAGATTGGCCCGATGCATCTAAACTGTACGAGGGGGGTGTTAGCCTGGCCCAGAGATGGGCCCGTGTCAGGAGTCGAGTATGAAAAAAACTTACCTGTTAGTTTCCTTTATGCTTGCGATCATTCTTGGGCTGGGAATGGGCTGCGCCAAGAAACCCAATGACGCAAAGATTTCCAGCGAGATTCAAACCAAGTTCAGTCAGGATTCCGGTCTCTCGACCAAGCAGCTCACGGTGCAGGCCAACAAAGGCGTGGTGACGCTAGAGGGCACCGTCGACAATGATGCGCAACGGGATGCCGCGAGCAGTCAGGCGGCGTCCGTTCCTGGCGTAAAAACGGTGGTCAACAACCTGCAGGTGGGAAATGTACCCGAAACAGCTGCAGCGCCCGAGACACCTGCGGCTGCGGCACCGGCTCCACCGGAGATTTCCAGCCCTCCGGCTCCCAGCAGGGCGCGCGCAGACCGAGCGGAAAAAGTAGTTAGAAAACGCGGCAAGGCTCGCGCTTCGGAAGGTCCTGGCGCCGGAGGCAATTCCGCGAATGACTCGAATTCGAGCCAGATGAGCGCCGATAACTCCGCGCCAGATGCGGCGCCTCCGATCTCGGGGGTTCCAGCGAACAATGCAGCGGCTGCCCAGGCGCCTCCAGCGCCGCCCGCGCCGAAGAGATTGATCATCGACCAGGGAACACAACTGACGGTTCGTCTCGTCGACCCGATTGACAGCGAGAAGAATCAGACCGGGGATACGTTCCATGCGACGCTGAAATCTCCTCTCACCTCGGATGGAGAACAGGCTGTGCCGGCGGGCACAGAGATTATGGGGCACCTGGTGGACGTGAAGAGCGCTGGCAAATTTAAGGGGCAGTCGGTGGTGGTGCTGCAACTGGACAGTCTTTTGTGCGGGGGCAAGACTTACAACCTGCAGACCGATCAATATCGGAAAGAAGGGGCGTCGCGTGGAAAGAACACGGCGGAGAAGGTTGGCGGAGGCGCCATTCTCGGAGGCATCATAGGGGCACTCGCGGGCGGCGGCAAGGGTGCGGCGATCGGCGCTGCGGCGGGAGCGGGAGTTGGAGCCGGTGCCCAGGAGATTTCCAAGAGCCAGCAAATCAAACTTCCTTCGGAGACCGTGCTGAACTTCACCCTGCAGGCACCGATCACGGTGGTGCAGGCTTCCAGTCCGGACGCGAACCGGCCGAAGCTGGGGGATTCGCCGCAGTGATTCGGGTATAACGACCGAGAAAACTTGCCTGGCAAATAAAATCGATCATGTGGCGCGGGCACCCCTCGCCCGCGCTACGAGCAGCATAGGTACGGACGCGGGCGAGGGCGCCCGCGCCACACAGGCAATTCGCAACCGATCTTCGAAATGGCTACAATCACCGCGCTGCTGCACACGGAAAATGACGGTCTGCGGCTGGGGCGTGCCCTGGAAACCCTCTATGCTTGCGACGATATTCTCGTGCTTGACTATGGTTCGAGCGACGCCACAGTACGCGTCGCTCGCGACTATGGCGCAAGAGTTGTGGGCGCTACGCCCGGAGCCGGGCCGGAGGACTATCTTCGATCCGCCCGCTCGGGATGGATTTTGTGTCTCGATCCGTGCGAATCTTTGACGGAGAGCCTGTCGGCGAGTCTGTTTGAGTGGAAGTCGGAATCGTTGCAAGCCAGGAGTTCTGCTCCCGCTTTCTCCGTCTTTCTCCGCGAAGAAACGGCACAGGGCTGGGTGGATGTTCCGACTGCTCAGACGCGCCTGGTTCCCCACGATTGGAGCCGCTGGCAAGGAAGGCTTCCCATTGCCGACCCGTCCGCAAGGGCGCTGGAAGGAGAGCTCCTGCGGTTTAAGCTCCCGTGAAACTCCCGGCTGTCGGAACTGTCGAGGAGGTCGGCATTGCTGACCTCTACATCACTCGACCGCAAAGGTCGCGGCGCGCCAAGGACCAATCCGTCCGGCCGAATCAGAAACCTGCACCTCCAGCCGATACGACCCCGAAGGCAACTTATCCACCGCGATTTCCTGCGCAACCGGAATGATCGGACTGCCCGGTCGCACCCACGAGGACAACTCCCGGAAGCCGGTGTCGGCTTTGACCTTTCCGCTCGGCAGCTTTAAGACTTTCAGCCGCATGCATACCTTGGTTGACCCGTCGAGAACGAGAGGATCCTGCACTTCAAAATATGCGAACAGACGTTCACCTTTGTGGATGCGCGTATCTCCCGCCGGGGCGAATTGGGCTCCCTTGCTTACCAGCGGCACATACAACGGAGCCACAATGGCCACCCCGTCTTCCTGCGCCGCCGCATGCGCCTCACGGAATCGGTCGCACAAGACGACAGAGGTAATGCCCAGCCCAGAGCCGCCGTAGGGTTCAACCGTCAGGAGCGTGTTGGCTAGACCGAACTTCCGCTCGTCGGTCAGAACTAGGCGCAGTTTGTATTCACCCGGAGGAAGATTAATCTGCGTTTCATAACGCGTTGGGATCAATGACGCGTCGAGATCGGGAGCGGCACCACCACGTTTCTCTCCTCGAAGATAATTCGGCCGATCCCGGGCGCAGCAACCGAGATCACTGAAGCGCGTTACCAACGCCCCGTCCTGCGTGTATACCATCCCCAAGACTCCGATCATGGCGTCTAGCTTTCCATTCTTCCATCGCCGTGCCAAGGAATCCCAGGGAAACTTGATGGCGATGTCAACGCGAGCAGAGTTTGCATCCTGGTGGACGACCGCCGTCTGCAGCGACAGATGAATCCTGCTCTTTCGTCCTGAGGCCGAATAGCCCTGCAGTTGTTCGCCCAACTCGGTGCCCGCCAGCGGATCGGAGGGGGCGTTCCGCGTTTTGCAGTATTGGCTACGGGCAAAGACAAAGGCATTGCTGCGATCAACGTCGACTCTGACCTGGTGACAACTGCCGTCTTCCGACTGGGGTGGTGCGTATGCGACACGATAGAAATATCCTGCATCGCCAGGAATGAAATGCAGCCCCGTATAGGTGGAACTCCACTTTTCTGCCGGCACGGAGTAGAAGCCGGGGTGCCAACCCGCGCTGTCACGATACCCTGTATCGCCCGGCACCAGCAGCGGGCCTAGTTCGGTGGAACTCCACTTTGCTCGTGGCGTGTGAGAGTATTCGGTGTGCCATCCGGCATTGTCCCGTGCGTTGACAATAGCCACGCGCTGCAACGTGACGTCTTGGACCTTTTGCTCCACGCCATCCTCGAAAAGGCGAAAATCCTTGGCCGTCAGGTCGCGGATCTCCGTTTGGTCGCAGTCGGTGGGTGTGTAGGGTTCAGACAGGCGCAATTTGTAGAAGGCCTCCGCATTGGCTAGCGAACATTCCTGTTCCTTCCGCGACAGGGTCGTCATGCGGTCCTTAAGAAAGACAAACGCCGGGACGATTACCTGAAGCGGCTCGACACGAATGGAATAAGCGTCCTGCGCGAAGGCGTTTGCGCAGGCAACACCGAGCACGATGGCGCTTAACCCCCAGAGAGCGATCGGCTTCGTCGTGTTCGCCGCGGTCACGAACAATCACTACCTCGCCTGGCCAAATGATATTAAAACTAAGCTCACCCGTGAGTGCAAATCGCAGTCGGGCCTCAGCCGTCACGTTTGGTTGTGATCTTGGTCACAGTCGGGTTCGCGGACCCGCGCCTAGACTGCACTGTTGTAGCAACATGGGCCTCGAAGGGCCCAGGAGGAAATTATGCGTGTAGTGAAATTCATCAGTCTGGCTGTGATCCTGGTGACGATTTCGATTCTTGCCGTGGCGCAGCAAACCCCGGCTCAGACTCCACCCATCGTCAAGCACGTTCCCATCACCAGCACCCCGTCGAACTCGGGCAAGGAGATGTTCAACAGCTATTGCGCCGTTTGCCATGGCAAAGATGGCAAGGGCAACGGCCCGGCAGCCTCGGCGATGAAGACTCCGCCGACCGATCTGACCCTTCTGGCGCAGAAGGAGGGAGGAAAGTACCCGGCGACGCACGTCGCAGCGGTAATTCGGGGACAGGCCACCACGCCGTCCCACGGCAGCCAGGATATGCCGGTCTGGGGTCCGCTCTTCTCGAACATCAGCCAAGGTCACGAAGCGCAGGTACAGCAGAGAATTCACAACCTGGTCACCTATATCGACGGTCTGCAGGCGAAATAGGCATCAAGGCCTTCGCAGAGTTTGAGCGGCAAAGGCTCCGGGGCGCGGAACCGCGCGCTCCGGGGTCCAGCGCAAATGATTTCCGCCGCAAAATGATCGATCGTTCGTGCGTACCTTCGCTCCAGAAGGAACCTGATTCCGTTTTCCTGCCTCCCGGTGGAACCCTTCAGTGGTCAATGTCTTACTGCCCCTTGGCCGTTCGGCCAGTGACTTCAGTACCTTAGTCCCGCTCGCATGATCGACTTATAATCGAACCAAGAACAGGAAGATTCAGCGTTCCTCAGGAGAGGCTTGCGCCGAAGGCGCGAGTTGCTACCTGCGTTTTAGAGAGACCACGTGGATCCTGTGATCGCATCGGCGATTTTTCTCTTCGGGCTGGCGTTCGGCAGCTTTCTGAATGTGTGTATCTATCGCCTGCCACGGGGATTGTCGGTGGTGACGCCGCGCTCGGCGTGCCCAAATTGCAAACAGCCGATCGCTTTCTATGACAATCTTCCGGTCTTGAGTTGGCTGATTCTGGGTGGGCGTTGCCGGCATTGCAAAGAAAAAATTTCGCCTCGGTATTTGATGATCGAGTTGCTTACCGGCTTGCTGTTTCTCGCGTGCTACTGGTATTTCGGGCTGACGCTTTCCACGCTGAAGTATTGCACGTTCGCGTTTCTGCTGCTGGGACTGATTTTCACGGATGCCGAAACCAAGCTGCTGCCGGACAAGATGACGCTGCCCGGACTTGCGTTGGGCCTGATCTTCAGCCTGCTGGTGCCGGTGAACGATCTGGCGTCTCAATTCCTGTCTGGAATGGGAAATCTGCCCTTCAGCGGCGACGTTACGGGGCGGCTTCTGTCTTTGCTCGATTCCCTGCTGGGCGCGGCTTTAGGAGCGTCGTTCATCTACGGCGCGGGCGCGATTTACCTGCGCTGGCGGGGTACGCAGGGCATGGGCTTTGGCGATGTCAAGCTGATGGCGATGGTGGGCGCGTTCCTCGGAATGAAGCTGACGATCTTTACGATCTTTACGGCGTCGCTGGCGGGGTCAGTGTTTGGGTTGACCGCGGTATTCGTGGTCTGGGTGAAGCGCACGCACCGCTTCATGAAGACGCTGGCGAACGCGCAAGCGGCCCGGCGGCGCGGATGGCAATCGGCGCAGGTGATCTACCGCCATTACCAGATGCCGTTTGGGGTCTTTCTCGGAAGCATGGCTTTGATCGCGTTTTTCTTCGGCGACCGATTCCTGCACTGGTACGGGGGACTCTGGTGAAGATACTGGCCAACCCGTTGCTGCTGCGAGCGGCTGTAGTGTTCTTCTGCGCCACATCCGCCTTTTTGTTTGGATTGCTCTTCATGCGCATGCTGCGGAAAAAGATCGCCGAAGAAGGCGATCTTTCGGCGAACGCCTCGCCCTCGCTTGAGACTCTGCCCCTGCACCTGTACAACACGGTGATCCAGCAGCTCAAACAGCAGAAGCATGAACTGCAGGTGCAATCGCAGACGGAGCAGCATCGCGCCCGCACCAGTGAAAATTTCAGCCAGGCTGTGCTTACCAATCTGTCCTGTGGGGTGCTGGTCTTCGGAACGAACGGACTGGTGAAGACTTCGAATCCCGCGGCGAAGGCGATCCTGGGTTTCGCTTCCGCCACAGGAATGGGGGCAGAAGATATTTTCCGCGGCGCCGTCGTCCTTCCCGCCAAATCGGCAGCGTCCGGTGTCCCGGCACATGAAAGCGGCGACGAATCCGTCCACCTGGCAGATGAGATTGGCGGTGTGCTGCACGAAGACAGCAAGCGGCGGGAGATTGAAGCCGAATACGAGACGCCGGCGGGGGAGAAGCGCTTCATCGCGGTCACGGTTTCCGCGGTGCCGGCGGTGGATGGCGGCCTACTCGGCGTCGCTTGCCTGATCAACGACCACACCGAAATGGAAGAGATCCGCCGCCAACAGGAATTGCAGGGTGAGATTTCAGCTGAGATGGCGCTGCAGTTGCGCACCTCATTGACCACGATTTCCGGCTACGCACAGCAACTTGCCAACAGCCGCGATGCGGAATTGGCCAAGCAGCTCGCGACCGACATTGCGCACGAAGCGGCGCAATTGGACCACAGCATTGGAGGGTTTTTGACAAGGAAGCGCGCCGCGCAGGGAGCGGCCGTGGGCGGCTCAGGGAATTGAACTGAATCCACAGGTACGGTCTGGACTGGCGCGGCGTCGCCGGCCAGGGAGAAAATTAAGAGTAAGGGAAAAAGAGGAATTATGAAACATATCGCATGCAGTAGTGTTGGACTCGTGATGTTTCTCGGCCTGGCCGGTGTTCTGGCCGGAGCTCAGAATCAGGCTCCGTCGACCGCGCAAAACTCGCCCTCCGGCTCTTCGCTCGGCGACTATGCCCGGCAAATCCGTAAGGATCCCGGGACCAAGACCACGCCGAAAGTTTTCGATAACGACAATCTGCCGAAGGAAGACAAGCTCTCGATCGTAGGCCGGACGCCGGCACCGACGGGCGACAATGCCACCGAAACCACGTCGGCACAGCCAGAAGGTGGGTCTCCCGCCGCAGGCGAAGCCAAGACTGGGGCAGAAGAAAAGGCTCCGTTGAATAGCGCCGCTAAAACTCCTGAGGACGAAGCGGCCAAGCAAGCTGCGGCGAAGCAGTGGGCCGAGAAGATTGCGTCCCAAAAAGACCAGATAGATTTGTTGGCGCGCGAACTCGACGTGCTGCAGCGCGAATACCAGATTCGTGCCGCCGTCATGTACGCCGATGCGGGTAACCGATTGCGCAACTCCGCCGACTGGGACAAGCAGGATGCCCAGTACAAGCAGCAAATCGCCGATAAGCAGAAAGCGTTGGACGACGCCAAGCAGAAACTCGAAGACCTGCAGGAAGAAGCTCGCAAAGCTGGCGCGCCATCTTCCGTGAGCGAGCCGTAAGAGCGGCAAAGCAGCTACGAGCGGGGGAGACGCCCCCGGTACGGCCGGCAGGACGCCGGCGCTACCTTTCGAGTGCGGACACGCGTAGCCGTCGAATTTGCTCAACGTGATGCAGGCCGTGGACGAGATGAAACTTTCTCCATTGGGCTGCCGTGAGGGACCCGAGGATGGGGTGGTCCAGCAGTTTGCGTCGCGACCCAAGCTGTTGTTCGCAGCGCGCGATGCTTTCATCCATCTCGGCGATTTTCTGGCCAATCTCGGCCAAGACTTTCTCCGGGGGTAATCCGCGCGGACGCGCTACCGGTGGAGCTTCTCTGCCCGAAGGCAGGTATCCGAATGCCACGACGATCAGGGTCCGTGCTCGCTGCGTCCAGCTTGGGGTTGTAGCCAGCGGCTTGCCCGCCTCGGCGACACGCTCAAATCCCTTTACGGTTCCTGTGTAGGTCAAATACAGATGCTCCAAAACCTCGACGGCAGACCATTTTCCGGGCGGATGCCGACTTAACTGCTCCGCTGACAGTTCAGAGATCGCCGCGGCGATCTTGTCTTGCAATCTCTGGAGATGAGGGTCCACGAGTGTTACTTACCTTTTCGGCCCTTTCGGTTAGAATGTTGCGCGACAACAAAACCCATCAACCGTATCACAGGAAGGATGCCATGAAGACGGCCAGCCATGCCCACGCGGAACCCACCGCCTCCTCCGAGGAAAGGTCGGGAAGGGCTTTCTCAACCAGTCGGGATCAGCGAAGTCAGGATCGAAATGAGGATCGAAGAGGCGTGTGGCGTGGAACCTGGTACAAGTATTCGAGCGCCGCGATGGCAGTCATGCTGCTGGCGCTACTCAGCGCGTGCTCGTCGGAATCCGGCAAACCGCAGGAGCCGGCGAAGCCCGAGCAGAAAGGTCCCGAGCTCATCACCGGGCGTTCTGCTTTCCAAAAGGTATATATTGCGGCCCGCGGCTGGCAGGTGGATGCGAAGCCTTACCGGCTCGAGTCCACAGCGACCAGCGACGGAAACGGCCACGATGGCAAGTGGGCGGTGTGGCGTGGCAGCTTCGCTTCGGCAGCCCAACGTTCGGAAAAATCTTACACATGGTCCGGCAGCGCGGCCGATGGGGCACCGGCGCGCGGCGTGAATCCCGGGATCGAAGATAGTTACAGTCCGTCGAACTCATCCACACAGGTGTTTGACATCGCGTTCCTCAAAATCGATTCGGACCAGGCTTTCGACACGGCGCAGAAACACGGCGGCGACAAGATTCTGGAGAAGGCGCCCGACACACCGGTCATTTATATCTGCGACTGGAACCATAATACGAATGAGTTGATCTGGCACGTCATCTATGGCGCCAGCCGTGAAGGGGCCAAGTTAACGGTGTCAATCAATGCTTCCACAGGCGAATTCATCCGGGTGGAGAAGTAAGCAGGCTTGGCCACTGGTTGCGCAGTTGGGCGGAATGAGAGGGAAGGCGGGGGTTCGCCCTACGGTTTCGCGTCTGGTTGGCTCTTGATGTGGGCCTCGACTTGGGAAAAAAACCGGCAGACAGCCTCGGCGGACGCGAGCGCGCGCTGAAGGGAATGTCGCTCCCCGAAAGCAGCAATGTCCTGCGCTGAGTATTGCAGACGAATACGGTCTGTGGCGCAGCGCGCGCTCAACAACTCCACGCTGGCAGCGGCAAGGTCAGCTTTAAGGCGCGCGACGTCGATCTGTTTATTAGCTCCTGGTGCCATTAACAACTCCTCGATTCTTTTGGGGATAAAACGCAGGCGGATCCCGGGAACCGTATGGGAGGGCTGCCACTTTCGCGGTTCCGGCGGGACCCACCCTGCGAGGCCATCAGTTCGTACGATTGTGCGTATAGTATACGGTGTTAGTTATACACAGTTCAAGTAATTATTTGGATTCTCTGGAGGCGTGAATTGCCCCGGCGTCCCGATCCTCATCTGGAACAGCGTATTCTCGGCGCGGCCTCGCGGCTGTGGGCGCGCGGCGGCGAAAAAGCGCTCACCATGCGTGCCGTGGCCAGAGCGGCTGGCACCACTACGCCCACGGTATACGAGCGCTACCGCGACCGCGACGACATTCTGCGTGCCCTGCGCATCGAGACACGGCGCGAACTATTTGCCGCTGTCAGCGGGACGCGCACACTCCGCGAGGCATTCGATCGTCACCTCCAATTCGCCCTCGAACATAGCCACGCGTACGAAGTGCTGTTCGATGGGGTGGGCAAGCCTCCGTCCCTTCATGAACCTTGGCCGACCTTCAATCTCATGCGCGACCGGATCGCCAAACGTCTGGGAGGAACGCCGCGGGAACATTCGCGCCTGATGCTGGCCGTGTGGTGCCTGATGCATGGGACAGCCATGCTGATCATTCGCGGCAGTTTCGAAGGGGCGCTGCGCACCCAAACCATCCATGCCTGCCTGGATGCCTTCGACGCCATACTCGACGCGGCGGGCCGATCGAAGGGGCCCGCACAGTCCGGGCCCAAATGGCCATCCAATCTGATTCTGGGCGAGGGCAAGCAGAGTAGCGCCGGAAATGGCGAGGACAAGAGCGTGAAGGGAAAGTCGAAAACCAGGAAACCCTACAGGTGACGGATTCGAAGCCCGCGAGTTAGCGCGGGCACATGGCAACAAGTCACCGCCGACTCCGGCAGTTCACTGTGCGGGCTTCGCGTTGGCGTCGGCTGGGCCCTTCAGCCGGTCAATCGCCTTACGGGCCTGTTCCGCCTGCGGGCCGTGGGGCAGGATATTCAAGTAGTTTTCATATTCCTTGCGCGCCTCGTCCGGCTGATCCATTTTCTCCAGGCACACAGCCAGACGGAACGTGGCAACCGCATCGTTGTCTTTGTAGAATAGCGCCTCGCGGTAGCGGTCCTCGGCGGCGCGATAGTTCTTGCGCTTGAAGTAAAAGTCTCCCACCTCAATATCTTTTGCCGCCTTGTGTGGGTTCCAGGGGTGGAACTCGTTCACGTCCGCATTCCCTGGGGCGCTGTTCGCATCCCTCAAGACTTCGGAACTTTGCGGGTGAGCCTTGGCGTCGTCCGCCGGAGGGCTCAAGTCGATCATTGTGTCCTTACTCGAACTCTGTCCGTCGCCCAAGGCATCGGCATTTACGCTATCGGATCGCGGGGGAGCCAGATTCGGTGTTCGCGCCGTTTGGGGTTTGGATGACGTGGAATCTGGTGTTTGTGAATTCGACGGCGCATCTTCAGCAGGGCTGGAGTTCTGCGCCCACGCTGCCACGCTGCCTGCGAGCAATACGATAAGAAACAAACTGCGCATAAAATAATTTTACCGCTCTCCGTGGGTCGCGCGGAATGCCTGCAGGCACTTGCGCGCGGTCTCAAACTCGGAGAACCGGCTTCCCTCTTGTTCGATGAGGTAGTACTCGACGCCGCCGACGTTTTCAGCGGCCTGGAAGATGCCCTTCCAGTCGGCCGCGCCTTCTCCGAACAAGACCTTGTAGCCCTTACCAGCGTCGGGCGACCAGTCTTTACAATGGATGGACCGAATGCGCCCGGGGTTGGCTCGAATCCACGCCACGGGGTCAGAACCGGCTTCCAGGCACGTTCCCACGTCCAACTGCAACATCACCGTAGACTTGGTGTTCTTCGCTAGCAGGTCGATCGGACGCTGCCCCACCGCGCCAGTGAACTCGGCCTGGTGGTTGTGGTAGCCGGCCTTGAGACCGGAGGGCTCCAGAGTCTCAGCGGCCGAGTTCAGTTGGTCCGCAATCGCCTTCCAGCCATCGGGGCCGGATTTCGGGTCGGACCAGGCCAAGACGACATACTTGCTGCCGAGAATCAGGTTCAGATCGCGCGCGCGGTTGAGGTTCTTCGGGCCGAAATAATCTGCGTCGTTATGCGTCGAGTAGCAGCGGATGCCCAAGTCGTCGAGCAACTTGCGCATCTGCTTAGCCTGGGCGTCGGTCCATTCGAAGTAGGGGGCGTAGAACTCAACCGCCTGATATCCCATCTGAGCGACGGTGCGCACGGTGGCCTCGGGATCCTGTTTGAGTGCATCGCGAACGGAGTAGAGTTCGAGGCCGACGGGAATCGAACCTGACGCTGCCAGGCCAGAAGCAACTCCGCGAAGAGCCCAAGGCAACGCCGCTGACATCGCAAGGAATGAACGCCGGGAAAACTTGTGGTATGGCATGGCTGCCATATTACGCCTGTGCGGGCAAGCTATAAGTAGCGGGCTTTGGGCTGCGAGAAGCCGAGGTTCTGAGCGTAAACGCCTGATAGCAACAGTTACGCGCAACCGTTGACATGGTTAAAAGAAAGGCCGCCCAAGAATCGGGCGGCTGTCCCGCTAAAAATGCGAGAGTCTTAGCTTCCAGTTCAAACTGTCTTGCCCGTCAGTGGAGCTGGATTGCGCCTCCGCATGTGTAGGTCCATGGTACGCCTGCTGAGCATTTCTGGCCGCCAGTATAGGTAACCGCTGCGATGCGGTTGTCGTTCACGCCCCAGGCAAAACCCCAATCCGCGGGAAAGTTAATGATTTCAGTAAAGGTCAGATCCTTTGTGCTCCAGCGCGTGGGCAAGTCCTTCGTGTAGGCTTCGTCCCAACAATCGCCTACCATGTCGCCTGGATCGTTAATGCCCACGGCGAAGCAGCTTGAGAACCCACCCTCGGGCAGGGGAAGCACAATCGCCTGGGAGTACGTCGTTCTTCTCTTGTCGATCGGTTTCCAGAGCACGGGAAGAATCGCACTCCTGTCACCCGGCTCGACAAGGCCTACGATTTCACCTCTCTCGTTGATGTCATAGGCGTTAGAAAGGGGGTAGTCCGGGGACAATGGGAGGGACATGAGTTTCCAACCTTTTCCGTCAGCGCGGAGGTTCCAGAGCACACCAATGGCAGTCGTGCTGGTCCCCCCTGCGCCAATGATCTGACCATAGTCGTTCACCCCCCAGACCAACCACCAAGTAAGGTCAGAAAAAGCTGTGGTATCGAGCTTGTGGATTTTCCATTTCGTGACGAACTTCCCGTTCACCCACTGTTTCGATGGCGTCCAGACAACGGGCGCTTGGAACCCCCCCTCGGGATTTCCGTCAACGCCGCTCCCACCCACGATCAGTGTTCCCAGTTTGTTCGTGCCGTACGCGGAGCTCGAGTTATGGCTTGCGTACCGCGGGTCGCCGGTGTCCTTAAGAGTCCCCAAATCAACCATGCCGGTTTCCCTGGTCCAGGCCACACCGTGGACCTGCCCGTCCGCTGCGGTCGAGTGACTGGCGACCAGGCCAGTGTCCGAGATGCCATTAAGGGGCTCTTGCCACCCTACGGGCTGCTCTTCACTCAATGTGCCAAGGTCGAGCCATTCGCCGGCATGCGGTCCGAACAGTGGCACGGCCAGCGTGTGAGTGTAACCAGCACCGTCGCCGATAGGGGAGAGATCGCCAAGGCCAACGATCACGCCAAAGTCATTAATGTGCCATGTGGCAAACCAAGTGCCGGTGTGGTAGTAGGTACCCAGTTCCCAGACTTTCGCCGCGTCGTCCCGACTGGCCTGAGCATTAAAGCTTGGGCTTACTGTTAGGTCCGGTGTCCTTGAGGTCTGGTTGGTCATCCGATGCGGGATATGCCTGCCAAGGGGTGGCTTGTTCGCAGGCTGCTGCGCCCATGCCGTCGAAACGAAACACACAACTAGAATGCAAGCGAGAATACCAATGCGTTTCATGTTCACCTCCATGAAATCGGGGTTCGGATTGAACTGCCTGGTTCGACCGTGTGGGGGCTCCCGCCTCAGGGGTGTTGCATCCCGTGATGGAGGTGCTCTTCGGGAAGGCGAGAGAAATTACGAGGACATTGTACGCAGATTCGAGAAGACGTCAGTGAGCGTAATCACCCCAACTGCTGAAGCAGTTTGTCAATTGGCGAAACATGTATGGTCCGCCGCCGAACTGCAAGAAGAATCAGTTGGGACGAGAAGCAGTCTGCGAAAATGTATCCGGCCTCTAGTGGAGGATGGTCTGCGGGCGCATGATGATGATCCGCGCGTGCCCGTCCTTAATAATCGCCGCGGTCATGAAAGACCGTATTACGACGCAGGTTCTCGGGCACGCCGTTTGACTGTGTTTTCGTCCTTCCTTTTCTTCTGCAGACTTCTGAGAAGCGAATTTCAAGTCACTTCGTCTAGCTGGAACAACCAACCGCTGGGTGCATGGGGCGATAGTCATTCCCGCTCGAGAGTCTCTTATCGGAATCGGACGGCAACCGCTTGCGAGGGACCAAAAATTGGATAGCCATTCTCATCATAAGAAACAGTATTTTGGTACCCACCCACGGAAATGCCCAAGTTGTTCACACCATAAGCAGCACTTGTGTCTCCCGGGAAGCCAAGGCTCATCACGAAACTGCGGTCATGGGAATTCCAACGCGTGGCCTTTGGAATCCAATTCTCATCCGTGCAGTAACCGACGATGTCGCCAAGGTCATTAATGCCCCAGGCCACACTCCACCCAAAATCGAGATTAGGCGTGGCAGGAAGAACGTTAACTGACCACTTTCTATTCCTGGGATCCTGTTTATAGAGAGCAGGAAAGGCATTCGATTCCCACACATCGCCCACAATTTCCCCCAAATCGTTGATGGCGAGCGCCTCGTTGTACGCAAAGCCAGCAGCCATGGGAAGGCGTTGGATTTTCCATTCTTTGCCACCTTTTATAGGGGTCCACACCACCGCGATTTCCCACCATTCGTCCAGGGTAGGATCATAGGCCCAACCGTCCCCTGCGATCTGGCCAAGATCATTGACCCCCCATCCTCCCCAAGCGTTCAATGTAATGCCATCGAAAACCGCTCCCGGTTTTTCCAGACCGCCGGTGGGTAGCGCATGGAGTTCCCAGGACAGGGTTGGCCGGCCGTTATTCCAAATCACTTTTGACGTCCAGACAATGGGTGTGGCCCGAATGGACTCGTCTGGCATGAGCTTGCCGCTGTTGCCCACGATTAACGTGCCCGAGTGATTAATCGCGATGGCGCCACTTCCATCATCGTCTGAATATTTTCCCAAGCGGACTCCGGCACGGTTTGGGATCCAGGCATAAGCCTCGGGCCAGCCATTGGAATCCATGATGTTGCCCACGATCATTCCTGTATTGCTGATTCCCCCGGCTTCTCCTGTGTCATCTTCGCCGGCGCTGACGCCGCTTTCAAACCATTGGCCAGCGTTGAAACCAAAAAGAGGAATGCCTATCATGCGGGTTTCGGTCCCTCCGTCGATAGGCACGTCGCCCCATCCCATGGCAACTCCAAAGTCGTTAATACTCTGCAACGCGGCCGCGGTTCCCCCGGGATAGACGCCAAGATCCCAAGTTTTGGATTTGTCGAACGCAATGGCGGAAGCCGGATAACTTCCAGGTTGAGCTATCCTCTCCGCTTTCGAGAGACGGTTGGCCATTCGATGCTGCGGAGTAAGGTGTCTACCAGGGCGCGGCATTTTTTCTTGATTCTGCGCCCAGACTGAGGAAATGAAACCAAAACACAAAAGCACCCAGAAACAACGCTTTGAGGCTTTCATAATTCCTCCTTTGTTAAACAATGTGCTGACGTTTCTCAAGATGCACCTCCCGACACTTGTTGGAACTTGTGATGGAGAAGAGCCTTCGCTGCTACGGGCGCTGCGCAGACCGCGCGGCACGAACGTTCTTCACGGACGCGGAGGCACTAAAGATCTTTGGTTTCGGGATCTCTAACAGCGAAGCGAGTGATCGAGGATGTTCAGCGAGTCGGTCATGGGATGCGCCGCCGGTTCGCCACTCTCTGGCCGGACCGCATCGTGTCTGGGCGCGAGAGATGTAACGAATGCGGCCATTGGAACAAGCTGAAGGGATTGAGCGGAGTGCTGTATGGCCAACGAAAAGAACGGGATGCCCTCGTAAGGCAAGGACTCGGACTCGTCGAAAGGCGTTTCCAGTACATCCTCCGCCGGAACCGCGAAAGACAGGCAGAGGGCGAACGCCGTGAACAAGACGAGAGCGGAACTGAGTACTCTCATACGCCCAACCCGACATCGAGGGAACGAGCCCTCGGTTCAACTGACGTTTTGTGCAGAAGAATCGGCCTTCTCGCCTGAGAGGTGTTGCATTCCTGTGACGGAGGTGCTCTTCGGGGAGGCGAGAGAATACGTGGGCATTTTCGGCTTGGGGATCGCCCGTGTCAGTGATCGCGGTCACTGTAAGGGCCGTGCTTCTGTCAATTGGCGTTAAATCCCCATTACGCTCATTGACCTGGCTTGTCTTTCGAGTCTCTAAGCCTATGGAAGGGGTTTGCTCACAGCTCAAAACTCACGCAAAAAAGCAGGCCGCTCGGGGGAGGCTTTGAGCGGCCTGGTTGGCGAAGTCCTCCGGGGAGGAGGGTAAACTTTTTGTTACATGGATGACGGATTGTTCTGGCCCGTGGTCGGCGCGGCCGGCTGGGTGGTGCCACCCACGGTGTTCGTCATCAAGCGCACATCGACGCGGCGGTTGTCGGCGCGGCCAGCGGAGGTCTTATTGGACTCCACCGGCTTATCCTTGCCGAGCCCAATCACGTAGATCTTGTGCGCGGGCACATTGTATTTCGTGGCCAGGTATTGAATCACGGAGTTGGCGCGACGCTGGCTGAGATCGTAGTTGTAATCAGCCGGGCCCACCGAATCCGTTCCCCCTTCCAGCGCGATGATGTAGCCCTTGGTCGAAGAAATGCTGGCCGCGAGCTGATCGAGCGCTTGCTGGGCTTTCGACGTCAGGTTGTCTTTGTTGAAACCGAATTTCACCGAAGTTTCGGCGACGGCATGATAGTTGTCGAGGTTGGCGACCGTGTTGGTCAGCACGCCCACGCGGCTGTTAGCGGCATCCGCCATCTGCTGGGCGGAGGTTGCGGTCTGTCCGGCGGTCTGCGCCTTCTGCTCGACCTCGGCGGTCTTGGCGTTCACGGCCTGAATGCCAGCTTGGGCGCGCGCGTCAACGTCTTTGATGTCTTTCGAATTCTTCGCGGTCAGATCGTCGAGTTCGTTGGTTTTGTTGATCAGCGGCGTCGTCTGCTGTTTGACATAGTTCTTGCTGGCGCAGCCCACGGTGGCTACCATGCTGGCTGCGAGACAAATCACTAACGAAGTGCGGTTCATAGGGTGAGGCTCCTTAGTCCAATCTTGATGGCGCGGCCTGGGTGATTCCGCGCAAATTTGATGCCCTGGGAAAACTCCTTGTTGCTTCTAGTCCCACGCACAGATGTGCACGGGACATGCCAGTTTCCATAGTTCCTGTGTTCACAGTAAGTATATACGTTTTCAATGGTTTGCGGAAGTAGAATGCAGGGTCGGACCGCCATACCAGGAGCGCGGGAACGCAAAGCCCACACACGGGAGTGGAAATTCTATATGGTTCGGCTCAGATTTTGGCTGTGTTGACGGATACTCCTGAGTCTGAAAATCCCTTGCGGGAAGAAACATTCTTCGGACCCCCACTGATGGCTCCCGCGTGACGCAGAAATCGCTCGGTCCCCCCTTGCGACCGCGGCCTGCTGCGAGCCAGCCCCGCAATTCGAACATTGGTCTTGAGCGATTCCTTCTTTAGCCATGGCAGCAGTTCACGCGTCAGACGGATTAAAGGTGAAAGATCCATATTTGAATAAGATTGTACCCCCCAAGGATAAAGCGGCACCGTAATCAGAAACTAGCAGGCGCAGTCACTTCCAGATGTCCGTGATTGGCGCCGCATTGCGGTCATTCTCGGTCAACGGTTCCAGACCGAAGTTGTCTTCAATCGTGCGCAGGACGCTGTAGTGGTTGTACGGCTTGGCGAGCGCCTTGGGATCCTGCTGGTTCGCGGGTTTCACCATGTCGCCGAGAAACAACGTATAGATGCGATTATCGGCATTTCCGCCCGATTCGTCGAAAGTGACAACGACCAGCGTTCCCTGTCGCAGCCTTTGCGGGAACGTGTCATTCAGAAACGTCGTTACCCACGCACCTGCAACCTGCGAACTGGTGTCGTGGCCGTCATGGTTCAGGTTGGGAGTGTAGAAGGAATAAGCAACTAAACCTTTGCGGGCGTCTTGCACGAAGAAATTGTCGGGCTCGCTGGAGTCCACGCGAATCACACGATCGCACCACTTCTGCTGGACCTCGCGAAAGCTGAGAAACGGCACATGGCGCCGCGCGTAGTTGCCTCTTCTGCCGGAAACACGCTGAGACGAATAGTTCCATGGGCAAGTCTCATTGGGCAGTTCTTCCGCGTATTGTTTGAAGTCGAGGCCAGCAGCGATCAGACGGTCGGCGATTGTCCGGTGCTCGGCATCGTTGGGAAAGTTCACTTGGTTGTCAGCCAGAAAACGTCCACGGCGATGGCTGCCGAAGTCCGTTCCTGCGACCATGGCCAGGTAATTTGGATAGGACGGATGAAACAAAGCATGGAAGTTGGTAAAGCTGGCGCCCTGTGCAGCCAGATCGGCGAAATTCTTGTCCTTGCTTGCGACTTCGTAGTCTACATTTTCAAGAACGATGATCAACACGCGGTCGAAGTGGTGAGCGCTCGAGCGGGCAGCAGCCCGGGCCGCTTCGTCCTGCTTCCCCTGTGGAGACTTCGTTACTTGGGGCTGATTTGACCGGTCCGATGGCACCTGGGTAACGCTCTGCGCCGAGGCTGGGCGCGAACCGGCATTGGAGAGGACGCTCAGAACGAAGACGGCGGTCAGCAGATTTCGCGGGAAGAGGGAAAAGCTCATTCACCTTTTTGTAACACAATGCCTGGATTTCCGATCCAATAGAATAGATTCCCCGGCATGGACTTGCAGGCGAAAATCCGCACCATTCCCGCTGAGCCAGGCGTGTATCTCTACAAAAACGCCGAGGGCGACGTTATCTATGTGGGTAAGGCGAAGAATCTGCGCAGCCGCGTGGCCAGCTACTTCCACGAAGGACGGTGGGAAGACGCCAAGACGGGAACGCTGGTACGCGAGGCTGTCGACGTTGACTACATCGTCGTCGCGAATAATAAAGAGGCGCTGGCGCTCGAAAACAATCTGATCAAGCAGCGCAAGCCGCGATTCAACATCCTGCTGCGCGATGACAAGACCTACCCTTACGTGAAGCTCACGCTGGGCGAGCGCTGGCCGCGCGTCTACGTCACCCGGCGGTTACGCAAGGACGGCAGCGCGTACTACGGTCCGTACTTCCCTGCCAACCTGGCTTACCGAATCGTCGACCTGATCCACCGCAATTTTCTGATTCCGTCTTGTAAGGTCGACCTCACCCGCTTCCATCCGCGGCCCTGCCTGCAGTACTACATCCGGCGTTGCCTGGGGCCATGCGTGCAGGAATTGACCACGGCTGACGCCTACCAAGAAGCCGTGCGCGACGTGAAGCTGTTTCTTGAAGGCCGACCAACCGATTTGAGCCGATCGCTGCACACACGCATGGAACAAGCTGCCGCCGCGCAGGAGTACGAGCGGGCAGCGAGATATCGCGATCTCATTTCGACGGTAGAGCAGCTGCAGGAGCGGCAACGCATTGCCGCCGCCGAAGGCGACGACGCCGACGTGTTCGGCTATCACTATGAGAATGGGATGCTGGCGGTAAATCTGTTCCACATGCGCGGCGGAAAGATGGTGGACCGGCGGGAGTTCTTCTGGGAAGACTTGCCGGACTTCGCATCGCCAGAAAGCTCTGCTCGTAGAGACGTTGCTCGCAACGTCTCTATGGACTTTGTTCCTGGGGAGTTCTTCTCTGCCCTGCTGAAGCAGCTCTATATCGGGCAGCCTTATGTTCCCCGCAACCTCTATGTACCGGTCGATTTCGAGGATCGCGAAACGCTGGAGGATCTGCTCTCGGAGCAGCACGCGGGCGAGGGTGCCCGCGCCACGCGCGTGCATATTCTGGTACCGCAACGCGGGGACAAGCGCTCGCTCATCGATCTCGCGGGTAACAATGCCAAGCAGTCTTACGACCAGCGATTTCGCGTACTCAAACCGAACGCGCAGAAGATTCAGGAAGAATTGCAGGAGGTGCTCAGCCTGCCGGAACTGCCGAAGCGTATCGAATGTTTCGACATCTCGCACATTCAGGGCGCGGAAACCGTCGCCTCGATGGTGGTGTGGGAAGACGGCAAGATGAAGAAGTCGGACTACCGTAAGTTCATCATTCGCACCGTGGAAGGCGTGGACGATTTCGCTTCGATGCGCGAGGTGGTGACGCGACGCTACAAACGTCTGCAGGACGAACAGAAGCCGATGCCCAGCCTCGTGCTGATCGACGGCGGCCTGGGACAGTTGCACGCCGCCGCGGAAGCACTGGACGCTCTGGAAATCATTAACCAGCCACTGGCTGCTATCGCCAAACGGGAAGAGATTCTCTACGTTCACGGTCAGGAAAGAGATCCGATTGCGCTGGATCATCACTCGCCGGTGCTTCATCTGATTCAACTCATTCGCGATGAGGCCCACCGCTTTGCCGTCACATTCCATCGCAAGCGCCGGCAGATGCGCGACCGGTCCACCGAGCTGTTGGAAATTCCGGGCGTGGGTGCCAGCACGACGCGGAGGCTACTGGAACACTTTGGCAGCGTCCAGGCGGTGAGGCAGGCTGACCCGGCGGCCTTGTCGGCGGTCGTGACCCGAACGCAGGCGGAGGCGATCCGCAATCATTTCCGGAAATAGTGGTTTGTTTGCAGCAAACACTTTAAGCGCGAAGGACACCAACAACAGCGAACGCGAAAACAAACGCCTACTTCGGTTCGGGGCTTGAGTTTCCCATATCGAGAACAACCTTCCAGCTACCGTCTTTCTGCCGCTTCCAGATGCTGGTGTACTTGCCGTATTCGACGACAGGCTTACCGTCTTTATTTGTCGCGTGGAATTCGAAGTTGCCATAGGTGTAACCGAGATCGCCGGAGGAGGAGATGTCGGCGCCAACCGGCGTCCAGATCAGGCGACTGTTTTTGTCGTCGAGAAAACCCATGCCCTTGGCAATGTTTGTTTTGCCTTGAATAATCGGGCCGCCGTTCGGGACTTCGACGGAATCGTCTGCGTAGTACGACATGTATCCCTGAGAGCCTTTGTCGGCTGCGGCTTTCATGAATTCGGCTTCGAGTTGCTTCAACATTTCGGCCGTGGGCTTGACCGGTGAGGTGGAGAAGAGATTGCCCGGCAGAACAAAGATTCCAGCGACAATTGCGCAAACTGCAACGACATAAACCAATGTGGACGACTTCATTCGGCCTCCGGCGAGTGCTCGGACATTTTAACGCTCGGGTTCCATACTCACACAACAGAGCTTTTAGCCGCAAAGCTCGCGAAGAAAGGCTGCAAAGTGCGCGAAGAAGATCGTCGCCTGCAACCGATTGAGTTTCCTTGCGCGCTATGCGTGCATCGCGGTTCACGGCTTCTGCGGGCGGTGCGGTGGTCAACGTTCCTGCCGCTTTGCTACACTGGCGCCCACCCATCATGAAACGCATTCTCTTGTCTGTGCTCGTTTTGCTTGCGCTTGAAATCGCCGCTCTGCAGGCCGTTCCCGCGCAAATTTCGAATCCACCCGATCAGGCCACCCCGCAGGAAAAGCATCTGCGCAATGTGCACCAGTTGACGTTTGGGGGACAGAATGCCGAGGCTTATTTCTCCGCCGACGGCAAGAAGATCATCTTCCAGTCGTCGCGTGGCGAAGTAAAATGCGACCAGATTTTCCAAATGAATATCGACGGCAGCGACCAGCACATGGTCTCGACCGGCAAAGGGCGCACGACTTGCGGCTACTTCTACCCCGATGGCAAGAAGATTTTGTATGCATCGACGCATCTGGCGAGTCCGGAATGCCCGCCCCGGCCTGACTTTTCGAAGGGCTATGTGTGGGGGGTGTATTCGGGTTATGACATTTTCACGGCGAATCCCGACGGATCAAGTCTGAAACAACTGACCAACTCGCCTGGCTATGACGCGGAGGCCACGATCTCGCTCGACGGCAAGAAGATTGTGTTTACCTCCATACGCCACGGCGATCTGGATATTTATTCGATGGACGCTGACGGCACGCACGTCAAACAACTGACACATGAGTTGGGCTATGACGGCGGCCCGACGCTTTCTCCGGACCGCAAGTGGATTGTCTACAGGGCTTACCATCCGCAGACGGAAAAAGAAATCTCCGACTACAAAGAGTTGCTGGCGCAGAATCTGATTCGACCAACGTCGCTCGAAATCTGGATCATGAAAGCCGACGGCAGCGGCAAACGGCAGATCACAAATCTGGGCGCGGCAAGTTTCGGCCCGGCATATTTTGCCGACGGCAAGCGGATCATCTTTTCGTCGAACTATGATCCCGCCACGCATGCCAACGGGGGAATGGGCAATTTTGAATTGTGGACGATCAATCCCGACGGCAGCGGACTGGAGCGCATCACTTATAGCGACGGGTTCGACGGCTTCCCTATGTTTTCGTCGGACGGGAAGAAACTTGTGTGGGCGTCGAACCGCAACGCCAAAGCGCCGCACGAGACGAATATCTTCATTGGGGACTGGGTGCCGTAGGTGCGGTCTGGCGGTCGGCTTTGGCTTTCTTGGTTGCGAGTGTCTTATCCACCCAGTCGTCGGCGGTTTTGAGATCTTTCGAGCGAGCCCCGGGCCGGGCGGAGCCGTCGCCATGTACGACAGTTCGGGATTGTTGTGGCTGTACGATCATATGGACTGGCTAGGGTCGGCGAAGCTGTACTCGACGCCGAGCCGGAGTGCGACCCCGTCCATGGCCTACGCGCCGTTTGGCGAAGGCTACGCCGGAGGACAATTTTTGATAGATTTCACTGGCGTCACTGCAGATACCGTGGCGGACGCCGAAAACCAATCCGGCAGCCTGGAAGATTTCATGTTCCGCCGCTACAGCCCCGTGCAAGGCCGCTGGATTTCCCCCGATCCGGCGGGACTGGCGGCGGTGGACCCCACAAATCCGCAGACCTGGAATCGGTATGCTTCTGTGATGAACAACCCGCTCTCGAACATCGATCCCTCTGGACTGGCCTGCTATCCACTGGAAAGAGCTATCAGCGGGAGCTGCGCCCCGTTCATGGACAACGGCGTAAACTTTGGCTCCAATTGGGACGAGTTCTCCGTGATGAACATACCCACAATTACGCCAAACTCCACCTACATTCCCCCGAGTTACTGGATGTATACGACCACGACCTACGACTCAGAAGGTAATCAAATCGGCGAACCTTTCTACACGTTCGGAGTGCAGACGGGCGGCTGGCAGAACCTTGGCAGCGGACTTGACGTAGCGGCCGCAAACAACGGGAGCCTCTGGGGCTATTTGGCAAGCAAGCCTTGGGTAGTCAGCTGGATTCTGCCGGTAGCCGGGCCTGTGCCAGGCGTCGTAGGCGTAGGGCCTGGAGGTAGTGTGGCGTGGAACCCAAAAACCCACAATCTGTGCGTTGGATTGGGTCTGGGTGCATCAGCCGGACACAATGCAGCGATTGGTCCGCTTCTAAGCAGTTCAGGAAATGTGGATAGCATCCTGAGTGGGTGGTCGGTCTCGGGAGGGGGCAACTTGCCTTTTCCACCCACAGTCGGTCTTGGATGGCAGGTTACTGCTAATTCCTCCGGAGTCGCCCAGGGAACCGACAGCTGGCGTCCCGGGCCTCTCGGGGTCCGTGACGTGGTCCGCGTGTGCAAATCTTTGGTGATGGTGCGCTATGGTACTCGTGATTATCGGTAGCCTTCTGACCGGCTGCTTGTTGCTCATTCAAGGTGTCCACATATTGAGGAACGGCAATATGCGACCGTTCTTTGAGCAGCCCAGCGATCTGCGCGGTTCCAAGCCGAGCCTTAGTTCTTGGGCCCGGTTTGCCGCCGCTTCTCTTTATGCAATTCCAAGTGTGGCGATCTTTTGCATACTGATCCTCGCGCTGTTCAGGAATGACCCGCACCGGCTCTTTGACTGGTTAACGGGTCACGTCATCGGTCTAGTTGGTGGGCTATTCCTTCTCACTTACGGTTTCGTAGCTCTTCTGCGACCCGACGTGGTGCTCAGATGGGTTGGATCGGCGTACCCTGATTACGATTTGGGACAACGAAATGTTTCGGTGCAGTACTTTGTTAGAGTGCTCGGTGCATTTGTTGCCGCCTTCGGCTTATTCGTCTTTAAGAGCCTGTAAGTGCAATGCTCCGTGCATCGCATGCCGCAAACAACGGGTCGTGGTTCCAACGAACATTGAACTACCTCAAGAGCGTTCCTTGGACCCTGACGATCATAGCTTCGACTCCCGAGGAGCCCATAGGACCTGCGTTTACCATGGCCTACAATCCCTCGACTAAATATCTCTGTGCCGGAGGGGGACTAGGGGCATCTGTCGGGCGTAATTTCAGCGTTGGGCCTCTAGTGGTGGGGAATCTTCAGAATCAGAACGCCATTCTATCCGGCGCAAGTATTAGCGTAGGAGCCCAAGCAACTCCCTTGCTTGGCGCTCAGGCAGTAGTTTTCCCTGCAAAGGCCGTGGCGGTCTTTGAACACGTCTGGCCTGCAGGGCGATCAGTAGCGCCATCGGCTGCTCCGAAGGTAATGCTCATTGTGAGGCTCTGCGGTGCGTTCTTCGCCTTCCTTGCGCTTATGTCTTTGCGCCACTAGGGTGAGAGTCAAAACCCGGCCATGCCTACGGCGTCGGGTGAGGGGGTGACACGCCAACCCCCAGAATGGGTGCTGCGCGGAATGAAGGTGTCCATCTACCATCTTCGGCGGAGCGCGAAGCCCGCACGAGGCTTCACTCTCTTGGAGCTGATCGTCGCGGCGACCATCCTGTCGATTCTCACGCTGATGGCGCTGCCGCTGGCGCGCGTCACGATTCAGCGCGAGAGGGAGAAGCAACTCCGCCGTGCGCTGTGGGAGATGCGCGACGCCATTGACCGCTACAAGCTGGCGGGCGAGCGGGGAGCTTTTCAAACCAAGGTAGACAGCCAAGGCTATCCACCCGATCTGGAGACGCTGGTCAAGGGAGTGGAAGCGCAAGGCGACAAGAAACTTCGTTTTCTGCGCTCCGTTCCCACCGACCCGATGACCAAGAGCAAGGAGTGGGGCTTGCGATCCATGCAGGACGATCCCGATTCCGACTCTTGGGGCGGGCAGAATGTGTTCGACGTTTACACCAAGTCGCAGGGTGAGGTCGGCCGCATGGAAGCTCTTGTCGAAAATTGTGCTCTCCCTCAGATTGGACACCGGGAGCCGGTGGAGTGCTCCGCAGACGATCAATGCAGGCTGCGAATCCCTTATTCAGTCTAAGCTTGCAAGTGTGAGGGCTCTACTTCGGACAGCCAGCCATACGACACAAGCCAGCATTCCGCACCAGCCCAACATACGCACTACGGCAGCGATCTGCGTATCGTGGTTGAGGACGCCAAGGCTCGAAAAGATGGCGTGGAAGTCGTGTTCCACGAAGTCCGAATCTCCGGTCGTAACCAGCGGAAGAACCTGGGCGCGGGCATCGGCCATGTAAGTTGCGGTGTAAAGCCAGTTCTCGAAGAAGAAAAACGAGCAGAAGACAAACCCGCCGATCTGGCGTTGAGTGAAGAAGTATGCGGCCAGCAGAAAGGGGACAAGCCACTGCAGCAGCGTGCCTCCCCAGAGGCCCAGCGTGGGTCCGAACCATCCGAACAGATTATGGCCACCTTCGTGAACGACGAGATTGGCGTTGTCGATAAACAGGAAACCGCCGCGGGCGGAGAGGGCGTGGACCAGGAACCCTCCATAGAACAGCAACCAAGCCGCCAGCGCAGGCCGGGAGACAGGCTTCCAAGGTTCGTCGAGAATCGTTTGGAGAGATTCGAGCATGCGCGGTCACGACGATTCTAGGGCAACCCCTTCGCGCGCGGCAGGTTACGAACGTGTGGCCGTCGCGGAAGCAAGCTTTTCTTGCTACAGTGGTCTGGCGGGAACGGCTCGTGTCGACGGGTGGCGCTGCGCTCGTGGCCAGAGCGACCCAGCAAGCTACCTCTCCACCGCATGATTCGGACTCTCTATGAAAGTTCGGCATTGGATTATCGCGATTGTGCTGATTCTGCTGGTGGCCGCAGCCATCCTGGGAATGGTGTGGACGCGGGAGTTGCCAGTCGCGAACGAGGACACACCTGCAACCCCCACCAAGAAGTTGGGGGGGCGGAAGGCGACACAGCGTCCTCTGGTGGACCAGCGTCCGTTGCAAACCGCCAAGCGGATGGCATCGATAGCAGGCACACCGGAAGAACAGGCGCTGGCGCATGAAGCAGAAAAGGTGGGGGACCACGAGGTAGACCTTGCATTCTTCGACTCGCTGCGCACCGCCGAAGAAAATCCTCCCCCGCTTTCGCCGGAAGCCAAACAACTCGCAGCCCGGAAAGAAAAGGCCGAGCAGGCACTGAAAGACGATCAGGACTCGATCGCGCAGTTGACGTGGAAACTGGCCGCTGCTCCGGAGTCGCAAAAAGACAATCTGCAGGATCAGATTGACGTCGCTAAAGCGCAGGTGGATCTCGACCAGGACGAGTTGGATGATGCATCCGAGGATCTGGAGCAAGCGGGCGGCGATCCAGAATCAAAAATCAAACGGCTGAAAGCGGAACACGACGCGAGAGACCAGCTTCCGAGGGCCGCCGCCGGCTCGGCCGTCAGCGCATATGAGCAGGACTACAGGGCGCACACTCTGTTGAACGTGTTCCGGGCGTGGCAGGCGCTGCGTGACAAAAAGGCTCAATTGGAGGCAGCACAGGCGGAGGCCGCAACCAAACAACAGCGACTGGCGGTTCGGCATGCCACCTTGAGCATGCAAGTCGCGAAGGAGAGCGAGAACCGTGAGGCGGCCAAGCAGCAGGCGAAGGGATTTTCCAAGAGCAGCAATGCGGCCAGCCGTGAAGACTCGAAGGCGGCGGCCAAGGCAGCTCTCGATTCCCTGAAGCAGTACACGCGCGATCAGAAGAATCTGGCCGACCTCGGGCGCCGTATCCAGGACGAGCAGGAACTGAGCGATGTGTACGCGAACTGGATCGTACTGGTCGAGAACCGGCAGCGGGCAGCTCTGCACAATCTGATCGAGTCGACGCTCTGGATTCTGCTGGTTCTGCTGGCGGTGCACCTGGCGAGCCGGCTCATTGAACGCCTGTTCACGGGGATGAAGGCGGAAAATAAGCGCATCGACACGCTGCGGGCGGTGGCGAAATTTGCGGCGCAGGCCCTGGGCGCGATCGTGATTGCATTCATGATTTTCGGCATGCCCAACCAGATTACAACCGTGCTCGGATTGGCAGGCGCGGGTTTGACTGTGGCGATGAAGGATTTCATCGTCGGATTCTTCGGATGGTTCGTGTTGATGGGGAGGAACGGCCTGCGCGTGGGCGACTGGGTGGAGATTAATGGCGTCGCGGGCGAGGTGATTGAAGTCGGGCTCCTGAAAACGACTCTGCTCGAGACTGGAAACTGGACGGATGCGGGGCATCCCACGGGCCGCAGAGTTTCGTTCGTTAATACGTTCGCGATTGAAGGACACTTTTTCAACTTCACGACCTCGGGGCAATGGATGTGGGATGAACTGAATCTCACGATTCCGAGCGGGCAGGATCCTTATGCTCTCATCGATGCCCTGCAGCAGTTGGTGACGAACGAGACCGAGGCGAATGCGCGCAAGGCGGAAGAGGAGTGGTCGCACACGACGACGCGCTACCGGGTACAGTCAGTCTCGGCAGCACCCGCCATCAACGTGCGGCCGAGCGGATCGGCTATCGAAGTGAGTGTACGCTACATCACGCGCGCCTATGAGCGGTACGAGACCCGCAAGAAGCTCTACGCAGCGGTGCTGGAGTTGATGCACGGGAAGCGGGAAGCGGTGAGGCAGTAGAGCTTCTAGCTTCTAGCTTCTGGCTTCTGGCTTTACGAGCCGATGGGGACCTGCGTTCGCGAATTCATTTTCCCTTCGAGTCTATGAGCGACAAAGAACAGTTGGGAACGCTCATCGTCACTGGCGCCAGTCGCGGGATTGGAGCGGTGATCGCCGCGCTTGCCGCAGAACGTGGATACGCGGTTGCGGTCAACTTCGCCGCCAGCGAGGCCGAGGCGACGAAAGTGGTAGACGCGATCATCGCGGGCGGCGGGCGTGCCGTCGCGATTCAGGCCAACGTCTCGCGCGAACAGCAGATCATTCAGATGTTCAAAAAAGCCGAGCGGGAGTTGGGTCCGATCAAGGCACTCGTGAACAATGCGGGGATAACGGGCGGTTTCGCGCGAGTCGAAGAAGTATCGAGCGCGGCCATCGCAAAGGTTTTCGCGGTCAATGTCAGCGGAACGATCTTGTGTTCGCGGGAGGCGGTACAGCGGATGTCAACGCGGCGGGGCGGAACAGGCGGAGCGATCGTCAACATTTCTTCACGAGCGGCGCACACCGGCGCGGCGGGAGAGTGGGTACACTACGCGGCGTCGAAGGGCGCGATCGACAGCTTCACGATCGGGTTGGCACGGGAAGTGGCTACGGAAGGAATTCGGGTAAACGCAGTGGCTCCGGGATTGGTCGACACTGGACTGCACGCCGCGAACGGCGAGCCGGGCCGGCTGCAACGCCTGATGGGAAGCATTCCGATGGGAAGGGCGGGTGCGCCGCGCGAAGTGGCGGAGGGAGTCCTCTGGCTGTTGTCGCCAGCGGCTTCGTACACGACGGGGGCGATTCTGGCGATTGGGGGAGCGCGGTGAGAAGGGTTCAGTTCTCAGTTCTCAGTTCTCAGTTCTCAGTTCTCAGTTCTCAGTTCTCAGTTCTCAGTCTGCTGTTCTCTACTTCTTCATCAACGCGACTTCGAACACTGATTGCCAAGTGCTAATTGCTACCTTTCGAGAGGTCCCCTTTGCTTGCGAGATCCTTCCGCAAGTAGACCTTTATTTTCTCCGGCAATCGAGAAGAATGCAGCACGTCGCGCAATTGCGCGGGCCGGAGCCGGCGGGCAAATTCGAGAGCGCGAGCCAGGGGAGTGTATTCATTGCGCAACAGGGCCATGCGGATCTCGGGGCGCACGGACCATTTGGCATGTTGGCAGATTGCTTTGACGAACGCTGGCAAAGCGCTGGGGCGCAGCAAGGCTTTGACAATGCCAGATTCAGTGAGGCGCGGATTTTCCAGTGCGGTCTGCCACACACGCGATTCACGGTCGAGCAACAAGGCGGCGGCTACCGTGCCTGTGGAGCGCCGCGCGAGCGAAATGCGCTCGCCTAGAGTAACGGAGGCAAGGCGCGCCACGAGCAGTTCATCGGCGACTCGCTTCAGGTCAGTTGCGACTGCGGGGAGCAGCGAGAACTGCATGAGGTCAAAGGTGTAGAGTTCGCGGATCAGGCGCAGCGCGATGCGGCGGGGAGTACGGGGATGCGCGGCGAGGGCAAGACGAACCTTGCGCGATTTCATCACCGCGGAATTCCTGCTGATTTGTTCGAGCGCCTCGGAAGACAGGTCGCGATCCTTTAATGCAGCAAGGGCGAGATCGGCGGTGAGAAAGGGATCGGCTGGGGTCGAGACGACCAAAGCCGTCATCGAGTTGGACGGAGGCGCGGATGCGGCCGCGTCATCGGATTGGGATTCTGCCGGATTCATCGAACTCTCGTCGCACTCACCGGGCCTCCGCGGACCCGCCAGCAGACGGCCTATTGCGCCGCGTCAGCCTTTGCAGCCGCTCGTCGTGCCATGCGTAGCGCTCCTTCGACCGGTTCGACAACCTGCGGATTCACTTCTGCGCGCGGATCGAGCGTGCGAAGTTCATTGTAAAAAACCTGGCGCACGAGCGGTGCATGACGAAAGACGCCTCCGGTCATGGCCACCGGGACGGAAGCGGTGTGGTCCTTCGCGAAGAGGCGGCGGATTACGACAGCGGCCGCGTGCGCGAGTTCCCTACCCGCGTTGGTCAGAACCTGCTCGGCCAAATCGTCGGAACTGGCAGCGACGGACGGAAACAAAGCGGCGAAGTCAGGAGGTGGAATCGAGTTCGCGGCGCGGGCGAGGTCGGCAAGCGATGTCACTCCCCAGGCTTTGAAGAGAGCCGCGGCAAATGACGAGTGGGCGCGGCGTTCGACAGTTTCGTCGGTTAGGTCGGCGGCGCGCAAGACGGCGCTAACGGCGGAGCGGCCAATCCAGTGCGCGGAGCCTTCGTCCCCGATGGCGAATCCCCAACCCCCGGCGCGGACGGTCCTTCCCTGCCGGTCGCGGCCGTAGGCGATGGAGCCTGTGCCGGCAATGACAATGACACCGGGGCCCGTATCGAAGGCGGCTTCGAGGGCGATCTGCATGTCGCCGACAACGTCGATGGGCGTGGGCAGAATTTCGGCCAGGAATCCACGGACAACCTCCGCCAACTCGGGGCGGGCAGCGCCGGAACCTCCTACGCATGCGTGCGAAACTTGCACGGGTGTGATGCCGGCGGCGGCACATGCATGGCGCACAGACTGCTGCAGCGACTCGCGGGCCTGAACTTCTCCGACGCGAACGATGTTGCTTGGGCCCGCAGTTGCGATGGCGAGCAGGTGCGACTCATCGCCCACCGCACAGGTAGTTTTGGTACCGCCTCCATCGATGCCGAGGTAGTAGGACACAGGATTATTTTTAGCACAGAGCAGTTGCCGATTGCCGGTTCTTCGGCCTTACGCGGCGGGGACTACAAAGTCTCACTCGCGCAAAGAGAGTGTTCCTTCCATAATGGGAGACTCCTTCGGTAGAAAGCTTTTGACCGCAAAAGTTCGCTAAGAAAATGCCGCCGAGGACGCCAAGAAGGACGAGAGCAACCTTGGCCGACTGTCTTTGCGATCTTCGCAGATTTTTCTTTGCGATCTTCGCAGATTTTACTTCGCGATCTTCGCGGTTAAGTGCTTTTCCTCCGAGCTGAATGAAAATATGGGCCTAAGCCGTGTCGATTTCGCGATCATCGCGCTATACCTGGCAGGAATCACTCTGTTCGGCCTGCGCTTCCGCAAGAAACAGCGGACGCTGCGCGACTACTTTCTTGCGGGACGCGATATCCCCTGGTGGGCGATCGCGCTGTCGATCGTTGCGGCAGAGACGAGCACGCTGACCATCATCAGTATTCCCGGGCTGGCCTACGACACTAACTTCACTTTCCTGCAAGTAGTAATGGGATACGTGGTGGGCCGGGTGGTCATCAGCTTTCTCTTGCTGCCGCACTACTTCCGCGGCGATCTCTATACCGCTTACGAACTGATCGAACGACGCTTCGGGCGCGGACTGCGTTCTTTGACTGCAGGTTTGTTCTTGCTGACCCGAGCGGCGGCGGAAGGGGTACGCGTGTATGCAGTGTCGATTGTCGTCTCGATTGCGCTGGGCACGGGCGAGGTCGCATCGATTGCCATTATTACGGCCTTGACCTTGATCTATACGTTTGAGGGCGGGCTGGCGGCCGTGATCTGGACCGATGTCGTGCAAACCGCGATTTACATTGGTGGAACGTTAGTGGGTCTGGTGACGATTGTGCATCTCGTACCTGGCGGATGGAGCGCGATTCATGCGGCGGCTGCCGGCACGGGTAAGTTGCAAGTGTTTGACTTCAGCGGAAATGTTTGGATTCCTTACACCTTCTGGGCGGGAGTGATAGGCGGGGCGTTCCTGACGACTGCGAGTCACGGGACGGATCAACTCATCGTTCAACGACTGCTGGCGGCGCGCGGGCAGAAACAGTCCGTGACCGCGCTCCTTTCGAGCGGGGTCGCCGTTCTGTTTCAGTTTGCACTTTTTCTGGTAGTCGGCATCATGTTGTGGGCTTACTACCGCGTGCCGTCGGCGGTATTTGGGAAACCGGACCGGATTTATCCGACGTTCATTGTCACCCGGATGCCGCATGGAATCTCAGGGCTGCTGATTGCGGCGATTCTGGCGGCAGCGATGTCGAATTTAAGCGCGGCGCTGAATTCGCTGTCCTCCAGCGCGATCATGGACTTTTACGCGCGCTTGCGCCCACAGGCGGACGAGAAAACCAAGATGAAACTCTCGCGGCTGGCGACGTTGGCTTGGGCGCTCGTGTTGTTCGGGCTTGCCGTGATCGCGCTGCATAAGGTGGGTAGAGTGGTAGAAGTGGGACTGCAGATCGCTTCGGTGGCTTACGGGGCTCTGCTCGGCGTGTTCCTGCTGGGCGTGCTGACGCGCCGAGCGAATCAGCGCGGGGCCATGGTGGGAATGGCGTGCGGGTTTGGCATGGAACTGTATTTATGGCTCTGGACGCGCGTGCCGTGGACCTGGTGGGTAATGATCGGCACGGCCGTGACCTTCTCAGTCGGATGGATCGTGAGCGTATTCGTTGGCGAGTCCTCAAAGCAAGTAGAGAGGGTTCCCGGCTGATCTGGAGCCAGAATTCGAAATAATTGCGCTCAGGTTGAGACAAGATGGATTGCTGGGTGTTTGATAAGACTGTGTGAGCAGGATTGAGTGCAAAATGGTGAGGTTCCCTGCACTATCGCAATGTGCCTTGGCGTTTCTCGCTTTGTTCTCTTTCTCCGGATCTGGGCTGGCCGCGCAGTCGGACGCGCACCCATCTCAAGCCCCGGTTCCGCCACCTGCTCAGAACACCGGCCCCGCGCAGACCAACCCGGTCGCGCAGCCGGCGGCACCGCCAACAACCAGCCCGGCGTCGCAAGCACCGACTCTGACGATTCGCGAGACGGTGCGGCGCGTGATCGTCGATGTAATGGTGCGCGACGCCAACGGCAAGCCGGTCCACGGACTCACAGCCAGCGACTTTTCCATCACCGAAGATAAGCAGCCGCAGCGCGTCCTATCGTTTGACACGTATGACTTCGATAAGCCATCGATTTCGCGAGGTCCGAATGCGCCTCCACTGCCGCCCGATGTTTTTCTGAACGTCCCGACGGTTCCCGAGCGAGGGCCGCTTTATGTGATGCTCCTCGACCTGGTGAATACTCAGGTCGATAACCAGATGTGGGCGCGGCAGCAGATTCTCAAATTCATCAGCAACAAACCCGCGGGCACCAGGTTTGCGATCTTCGTCAACTCCGACATGCTCCGGTTAGTGCAGGGATTCACAGACGACAAAGATCTTTTGTATGCCACCTTGGATCCGAACCATCCCAAGCCCGATGTGCCAAGAGTCTTTCTGCTGGGTCTGAATTACGGGTACGGAGATCCCTACGCTGCCGCGGATATGCTGACCCATATTGGCCAATACCTCGATGGCATTCCCGGCCGCAAGAATTTGATTTGGGCATCAGATATCTTTCCCCTGGCGATTGGCGCGCAGGCAGATGATCCTGCGTACTGGGACATAGACGTCAAGACTGAACTCAATGAGCTCGCCCAGGCCCAGGTGGCAATTTTTCCTTTGGACGTCGCCGGTGTTGGCGTGCAGCCAGCCGCACTCATTCGATATGCGAGAGAAGACATAATCTCCTCGGCAACCGGCGGCCGCTCCTTTTTCAGCACCAACGACGTGACCGGTGCGCTGGAAGAGGCGACGGAAGACGGCGGGAATTACTACACACTGACGTATGCGCCTCCGAGCCGGATGGAAGACGACAAGTGTCATAACCATCTCGGTGAAACTCCATAAAGTGGGATACCATCTGTCGTATCGCCATTACTACTGCGGCGTACTGCTGGTTTCCGCCGTGGACGAGGGCGAGGAAAGTTCCGGGCTGTCAGCTTTGGTGTTCCCCACGAAGGCCGGCGACTTGCTGCAGGCGAACATGAGGCCAGGAGCGCCGATGCTGCACGACCCGATCTTCTCGGCGCATGTGCGTACCGAAGGTGGACCGGCAATGGCAACTCCGGGGCAGATGGCTCAACTGCAGGACCAGGCGGCCTTTTTCCGCACTCATCGCCGGAACAAGCCGCCGAAGCCGCTGCTTCCGATGAAGATTCAGACCTACGTCATCGAGTATCGTGTGCTCGATCCCCAACTCAAGGCGCAGGCAGCGCGTAGCGGAAAGCAGGCCACCCTGGAATTCGCTGTCGCCGCATTCGACAGAGACGGCAAAGTGCAGAACGGCGGGTCAATGACGCCGAGCCAGAGACCTCCACCCAACCAGCCCAAAACAAAACTGGACTTTACGTTGTAAGGCAATCGCTGATTGTGCCAGTGAGCGCTGTTTCGATCCGGTTCGGCGTGCGCGACCGCATCAGCGATCGCATGGGAACACTGGAAGTGAAGTTGCCGCTGACATCGCAACCATTGTCCCGGGCGGCAACACACTGAAATTCCGTCGGCTGTTTGCCCTTCTCGCCTTTAAATGCCGAGTTGGATACTTCATCTTCAAAATGCCTGCTGCTCGCGTATACTCCAACTCCAACATGGCTGATGTCACACATCCTGCGCCTTCGCGTCCCGAACTCTCCCGCGACCTAGGCGTCAGCCACGCCTCTGCCGTGGTGGTCGGCACCATCATCGGCAGCGGAATTTTTCTTGTGCCTGCTGAAATGATGCAGGCGGTGGGCTCGGCCAAGCTCGTGTACCTGGCATGGGTGGTGGGCGGGTTGCTGTCGTTTTTTGGCGCGCTTACTTATGCCGAACTGGGGGCGATGAAGCCGCAGGCCGGCGGCGAGTACGTTTACGTGCGCGATGCGTACGGCCCGCTGGGCGGCTTCCTCTACGCCTGGACGTGGTTCGTGATCGCCAAGCCCGCTTCGGTCGCGACCGTGGTCACGGGATTAGTGCGAATTCTGGGGACGTTCCCCGTCTTCTCCTTCTTTTCCGTCAACGTGATTAGCGCGCCGTTTGCCGTGAACTGGGGGCAGATGTTTGCCCTCGCCGCTGCCATCCTGATCTCGTTTCTGAACTACCTTGGTGTGAAAAAGGCGGGTGAATTCCAGCTCGTGTTCACACTGCTGAAAGTGGCAATCATACTGGGAATCGTGGTGGTCTGTTTCAGCGGAATGGGCGACGCGGCGGGCCGGGGATGGTCTAACTTCGCCGGGACCTTCGCGGGCGCGAAAGGCGGAGTCGCCGGATTCATGGCAGCCCTAGTCGCGGCGTTGTGGGCCTACGACGGATGGAATGATCTCAACATGGTGGCGGGCGAGGTGAAGCGTCCGGAGCGGAATATTCCGATTGCATTGATTTCTGGCGTGGCCGCGGTGGGCTTGCTCTACGTGCTGGTCAACGCCGGTGTGCAGTATGTGCTTCCAGCCGGCACGATCGCGGCCTCGCCGCGGCCCGCGTCGGATGCCGTCGCGCTAGTCATGGGGCGGATCGGCGCCAGTATTGTTTCGGCAGGCATGGCTCTGTCGATGCTGGTCACGCTGAATGGCACCATCATGAGCGGGGCGCGCGTGCCCTTCGCGGTGGCTCGAGACGGATATTTTTTTCGCGCGCTGGCCGAAGTGCATCCGCGGTTTCATACGCCTTCCGTCGCGATTGCGGTGCAGGCCGTGCTGTCGATTCTGCTGCTGCTGCTGGGTGCAAATTTCCGGCAACTGTTTTCTCTGGCGATTTTTGCGGAGTGGCTCTTCTACATGATCGCGGGCAGCACGATCTTTGTATTCCGCCAGCGCGAACCGCAGGCAGCGCGTCCATATCGCATGTGGGGCTATCCTTTCGTGCCGGCCATCTTCGTGGCGGTTGCGGCCGCTCTTCTCTGTTACACCTTCAAGAACGACTGGCCGAACTCCGGCTATGGTGTGCTTGTCATCCTGGCTGGGATTCCTGTGTTTGCCTATTTCTCCCGGCGGCGGACGGCTCGCGGAATTGCCAGTAACCGCTAGTCGCAACGGATCCAAACGCGGCCCGTGTTCCTCCGTGTTTCTTCCCTGTTTCACCCTATCCTATCGGGTTTGATCGGCGGAAATTCCTGTCCGGCGCCCGTTTCGGATCGGTCGATCAAGAACGGAATATCGAAGTTACCTAAGGTCAAGAGCCGTTGACACGTTTACCCCCTGTACTCTCTCCCGTATTTTTAAGACTCCAAGTCCCGGCGCTTCTCCCCAACCGGGTCCCAATGGAGTGATATTGCATGGCGACGGCTTACCGTGGATTTCAATTAGGGTTACTGCCCGAACGCAAGATCAACAGACGGGCAATGGCGACCAGCTACGGACTGGTGACGTTTCTGTTGCTCATCGTCATCAACCTGGGTCTGATTCTGCCGGAAAAGCTACAGCTCACGCAGTATCACGTCACCGAACTGATTCCGATGCCGTCGTTGCGGCCTGAGCCAGCGCCGGTCGCGGCGAAGCCTGCAGTAAAGGCCAAACTGCTACCCGCGGTGAAGCTTCCGGTGTTTGAACAGCCGAAGCTGGTGATGCCGCGCGAAGTTCGCCGGGAAGTTCCTCAGCCGGTGGAAGCGCCAAAAGTGGTGGTCAATCAGTTCGCGGCTCCACAGCTGAAGATGGCGGTGAACGGGGCGCGACCGCAGCTGGTGCACACGGGAGATTTTGGCGGCAGTTCGCAGAAGCCGACCGTCAACGCTGCTGTAGAAAAAGTGCAGACGGGCGGTTTTGGCGATCCCAATGGTTTGCCCGGCACAGGTAGGCAGGGCGCGAAATTATATGCCGCCTCGACCGGATCGTTTGACATGCCCGCAGGTGCAGGACAGGGCAATGGTTCGGGCGGAGCAAAAGGCATTAAGGGCACGGTCGCGAGCGCGGGTTTCGGCAGCGGCATCGCGAGCGGCGGCAATGGAGACGGCCGCAGCAACGGCAAGGGCGCGATTGCGACCGGCGGATTTGGGTCGGAGCAGGTGGTGCGTGGTGGTGGACCGAAGATCGCACCGGATTCCGGACCGGCGAGCACTCCGGTGGAAATTACGTTCAAGCCCAATCCGGTTTACACCGATGAAGCGCGCAATATGAAGCTGGAAGGCGAAGTGCTTCTCGAAGTCAGTTTTTCGGCGAACGGTACGCTGCATGTGAATCGCGTGGTGCGCGGTCTGGGCCACGGGCTGGACGAGGCCGCCGTCGCCGCCGCCAACAAGATCCGTTTCAAACCGGCATTGCGCAGTGGGCAGCCGATCGATGCGACGGCGATTGTGCACGTGACGTTCCAGTTGGCGTACTGAAAAGTTTTGGCGAAGTAATCTGGCGATTTGGCAGTGGACAGAAACTCGAGTCACTGAAACTTGGAGAGAAGAGTCATGCGTACATGGAAAGCGATACTTACCGCGGCCCTACTGGCGTCGATGAGCGCTGCCGCACAGCAAGCGGCGGATTCACAGTCGTCCGCACAGCCGCCTGCGCCCGACGCGACGCAGACTGCACAACCGTCTCAGCAGCCTACTCCGGCCACGGCACCCGCGGCAGCACAAGCCACTCCGGTCCAGCAACCGGCCGCTGAGCCCGCTCCAACCACCATGGACCAGGTCGTGAACCTCTTCATTGAACGGGAACACGGTCTGATCAAGATGCTCTCGAACCGCACGCCTGTGGTCGAGACGTATCTGCAGAATCTGACCTCCGATCCACAACTCGGCCCCGTGCCCAGCGGCGATCATTATTTCCTCGGCCGCATGGACATGGGCGAGACAGTCGAGCGGAAGGATTATCTGAAGGATGAGAACACGAGCATGCAGTCCCGGCTGATGGGCGGCTTCCAAAAGCTCTTCAAGGTGCAATATCAGCCCCTGGGCTTCTCCTGGATGGTTTATGCCGACCGCACCGACTTCGACCGCGAGCATTATGATTTTCACTACGTGCGCCGCGAATTCCTGGGCGATGTGCGCTGCCTGGTGTTCGACGTCACACCGAAAAAGAATGCCGGCAAAGGCCGCTTCCTGGGCCGCATCTGGGTCGAAGATCAGGGTTTCAACATCGTGCGCCTGAACGGAACCTACTACCCGGCGCCGCGAAACTCGTTCTTCTTCCATATGGACAGCTGGCGATTGAACCTGATTCCCGGTTACTGGGTGCCATCCTACATTTACAGCGAGGAAGGCGACTTCAGCGCCGGCGTGAAGAACAAGGAAGCCTTCAAGGCGCAGACCCGCATCTGGGGCTATGACCTGAAGAAGGGCAGCAAGGACGACGAGTTGACGCAGATCCGCGTGGATAGCGTGACCGACGAGAGCGCGACCGCGCAGGATGCGTCCCCGCTGCAGGCGGAGCGGGTATGGCAGCAGCAGGCGGAAGATAACGTCGTCGATCGCCTGATCAGCGGAGGCTTGCTGGCGCCCGAGGGCGACTTGGACCGGATTCTCCAGACCGTGGTGAATAACCTTGAGGTCACCAACAACATTGACCTGCCACGCCCGGTGCGTACGCGCGTGCTGCTCACCTCTCCGCTGGAAACTTTCAGCGTGGGCAACACCATCGTAATCAGCCGCGGGCTCGTTGACGTGCTCCCGGATGAGGCCAGTCTAGCTGCCGTGCTCGCCCATGAACTCGCGCACATCGTACTGGGCCACAACCTGGGCAGCAAGTATGCGTTCAACGACCGCATGCTCTTCAACGATGACTCCACGTATCAGAACCTGGGATTCAAGCACATTCCGGAAGAAGAGCAGGCTGCCGATAAGAAAGCAATCGAACTTTTGAAGAACTCGCCGTACGCGCAAAAACTGGACAACGTGGGCTTGTTCCTGAAGGCGTTACAGCAGCGAGCTCCGCAACTGAGCGCACTGCTGACCACGCACCTGGGCAATCCTCTGGCGGAAAACGGAACGGTAACCCGTTTGGCAGCTTTAGAAACGCAAGGTCCGGCTCTCGACAACGCCAAACTGGATCAGATCGCGGCATTGCCCTTGGGCGGCCGCGTGAAGATCAATCCCTGGAACGACAAAGCGGAAATGGTGAAGACGGCTCCGGTCGCCATCACCTCGGCGCGTGACAAGATGCCGTTTGAGGTCACGCCCTTCTTTCCGCGGTTGGCCCGCTACGGTTCAGGCACCGCTCCAACTGCGGCTCCGACCACCGCCGCCGCCAACTCGAACTCGGGCAACTAGCCTTCTACTCCAAGTTGAAGTAAGACGTGGGCCGGGATCCGGAATATCCTTCCGGGATACCCGGCCTTCGTTTGTTTATTGAGGGGGTGGTCGTACAGTCGTTGATCGATGGCAGGCTGAGGCTCAAATGGCTGCAGCGCGTCCCCTTTCGTGCACCCATCCCCTCCTTGAAGAGTAGAAAAAGTGTCAGGGATGGGTCCGGTCTAAAGCGTCAGGTATGTCTCCGGCTGTTCATTTCCTTTGGGGCAAAGGCTGGGCCAGCCCCACCCCCGTTTTCTTCCGCGAACGGGTGGGGCCGCCCGCTCTATCTCTTTTTCTTTCCTTTGGAGTGTTTCGGCGACTTGGGTGCGGGCTTCTTCGCCGGCTTGGCGGCGGGTTTCGAGGGCTTGGGCTCGGGTTTCGCGGGTTTGGATTTGTCGGGCGCTTTCGCTTGCGGCTTTGCGGGTGGTGCTGCAGGCAGCACGGATGGAGCAGCGGGCGCGAAGGCACCCTTCGCTTTCTTCCCTGCTTTCGGACCTGGCTTTGCCGCTGCGGCGGCGGGAGCGTCAGCGGCGGCCTTGGCCGCGCGTCCGCGCCTCGGTGCTGGCGGAGGAGGTGGCGGCGGCGGCGCGAACGGCTTCAGAAACTTCAGCGTCTCCGTACGGGAACGGAGCTTTCCGTCGAGCAAGAGCATGAAAACGTCGTGCGCGAGTTTGGGATACTCGGGCAACTGCGGGGTGATGAGCAGTTCCGTCATTTCGGGCAGCGGAAGCTTCTGCTGCACCTGACGCCACTTTGTGAGGTAGTTCTTGATCTTCTGTTCGACCGACTGCTGCTTGGCCGTCACAGCGAGGAACAACACCATTTCCGGGCGGGCCGAAGACAGCAACTGCCAGGTGCGCGACGGGGTAGCTGCCTCCTTGCCCATGAGGCGCTTGGCGAGTGCTTTGGCGTGATCTTCAATGTCGCGCCAGGCCTCGACCAGATCCGTGCGCGGAATCAGCTTTTGGATGTCCGAGATGTCTTTGTCGGAGAAGTGCGAAGTCAGAAAGTACATGACGGCTGGGCCGGCGTCCGGACTGTAGCCCATGTCGACCATCTGCTGCCGCGTCTTCATGAGCTGGCTGATGCCGTTGGTGTCGACCTTGGCGACGGTCCAGTGTTCGTGCAGGATCTCGAGCCAGCCCTCCTTCTCGAGCATCTTCACCACTTGCAGGGGGTCGTCTTCATGCGCCAGAGCGGCGATTTCGTGGCCGATCGAAGAGCGCAGAATATGGTCGATGTACTTGCCCTCCTTGGCCGCGTCATAGCGGGCTTGGGTGCGTTCTTCGAGCGGCCAGTGGAAGCGCGCGGCAAAGCGGGTGGCGCGGATGAGGCGTGAGGGATCTTCGAGGAACGAATAGTTGTGCAGAATGCGGATGACCTTGGTCTCGATATCGGCAACGCCGTTGAAGGGATCGAGAAGGAGGCCGCGGGATCCCTCGTTCAGCGAGAGCGCCATGGCGTTGACGGTGAAGTCGCGGCGGCGCAGGTCGTCGTGGATCGTGGCGGGCGTGACGATGGGAGGCTTGCCCGTCTTCTCAAAACGTTCTGTGCGCGCCATGCTGATTTCGGCGCGGGCATTGCCGGGCAACGAAATGAAGATGGTCCGCATGTCCTCTTCGACAGCGGTGATCTTCGCGCCAGCCTTTTCCAATTCTTTTTGCAGCTTGAGAGGATTGCCCTGGACGGTGAAATCCAAGTCGCGGATGGTGAAGCCACTGATGATGTCACGGATGGCGCCGCCCGTAAGGTAAAGATTCATGCCGGCGACGCGGGCTACGTCTTGCACCAAGCCGACGCCCTTCAATTGGTCCGGGGTCAGCCGGATTTCCATCGTGTAAATGTAATCAGCCATTCGCTTTCAAGCGGCCGCCTGCCCCTGACTCCCGGTGTGATCGAGCTGCAATCGCGATCAAGAGAGGGCCGGACCTGCCAAACTTTCCACAAGATTTCCACAGCCCTGGGCGCCACGCTATCCGGCCCCTCAGCCACCCGGATGCAAGTGGCTTAATTCAAAGTACTTATACGAAGTGGAAACTTTGCGGCAAGCTAAAGAAAATAACACACCGTTTACATTTTGGCTACTGCCAAGGCGGATTCCGGTCGTTTTCAGCGAAAAGGTGCGAGAATCAGAGCGGCTTCCGCTCTCCGGCGTCCGGCTTTCGGAATGTGGTTCTTATGCGATTAGAATTCGATTCTGATCCTGTCGGCTGGGAAGTACGTATCCAGTTCCGGATGCCAGATAGCGAAAGCCGGAAACCCCGTCCATGTCCTCAACGCACAAAAAAGTGATCGTTCGCAAGATGGATCGGGACACGGTTTCCGGCTATGTGGCGCCGTCGCAGTTCGTCCACGAGGGCAAACTGGAACTTTTGAACACCTCGGGCACGGTGATTTCGATCGACTTGCGCGAGATCAAGGGCGTGTATTTTGTGCGAGAGTTCGGAGATTCGGAATCGCTGACGCGCAAAACGTTCACTTCCCGTCCACGATCGGAGGGGCTGTGGGTACGCCTGCGATTTAAAGACAGCGAGATCCTGGAAGGGCTGATGCCCGCCGACCTAACCCAGACCACGCCGGAAGGATTTCTGGTGAACCCTCCCGACCAGCGATCGAACACGCAGCGCATCTTTGTCCCCCGCACGGCGCTGGAGTCGCTGACGGTGCTGGCAGTGATCGGGGCGACCCGGCGGCAGCGGCGCGGAGCGCAGGATCAGCGGCAAGTGCCGATGTTCGAGGAATGAGGCTACTGACTCTCGTCCGCATCTTCCCTGGCCTTCGTTGGTTCTATGCGCAGGTCGCGACCCGCTTCGAAAATCCCCTGAAATGCGTTGAAATCGGGAACCAGTTGATGTAGCGTGTGAAGTCCACTCAGGCTCCAGGCCTGACAAAGAGACGATCGGGTCCCTCCTTCTCCCGTCCGTTCGGCCTCTGGTGGGTTGTCCATCTCGACCATAGGTGTGTCCCAATGCGAGGGATTCCAGTATTGCATCCCAATCGTCGTTTTCTAGCAGCGCATTCCGCTTTAATCGCGGCAATTGTCTGCATGGTGATGCTCGGCGCACCGATGCTGGGGCAGGAAGCGACGCAGTCAGCGGCCCCAACTCCGCGTCCGCTGATCATGCAGAGCGTGGACGAGTCGCAACTCACGACCTTAAAAGGCAATACGCATCCGCTGTCGCGGCCAGAGTTCGATCTGGGCTCAGCTACAGCCAGCCTTCCCATGAATCGGATGCTGCTCGTGCTGAAGCGCAGCCCGGACCAGGAGACCGCGCTCGAAAAGTTGCTCGACGACCAGCAGAATCAAACGTCGCCGACCTATCACAAGTGGCTTAGTCCGGAACAATTCGGCCAGCAGTTCGGGCCGACCGACACCGACATCCAGACGGTGACAGCATGGTTGCAGTCCCACGGATTTGAGGTGGGCTCTACCAAAGGAAGAACGGTGCTGGAGTTCTCCGGATCGGCCAGCCAGGTACAAGAAGCGTTTCACACCACGATTCACAAATACATCGTCAATGGCGAGCAGCATTGGGCCAACGCGAGCGACCCGCAGATTCCGACCGCGCTGACGCCGGCAGTCGCGGGCGTGGCATCGTTGAACAACTTTCCTCGCAAAGCGATGAACCAGCCTTTCGGCCAGTTTGTCCGCGACAAGTTGACCGGAAAACTCACGGGTAAGCCGCTATTCACGTATCCGGGCGGCTGCGATCAAGACGGAAACTGTTACGCGCTGGGGCCCTACGACTTTGCGACGATTTACAATCTGCTTCCGCTTTGGACCTCAGGGACGAGCGGCCAGGGCCAGACCATCGCTATCGTCGGTGAAAGCAATATCAATTCGCAGGACGTAACTGACTTCCGCAGCATGTTTGGATTGAGCACGGCCCCCAATAACTTTCCAGCAAACAACGTGAACATCATTTTGAACGGTCCAGACCCTGGCATTCAAACGGACGAATCTGAGGCCGATATCGATGTGCAATGGTCGGGAGCAATCGCGCCTAACGCCACCATCGACTTTGTCGTTTCGCAATCGACCGAGAGCACGGACGGCATTGATTTGTCCGCGGTCTACATCGTGGAGAACAATCTGGCTCCGGTGATGAGTGAAAGCTACGGTTACTGCGAGTTGGGGCTTGGTGTCAGCGGCAATCTATTCTTCAACACTCTGTGGCAACAGGCAGCCGCACAGGGCATTACGGTCTTCATCTCATCGGGAGACGATGGTTCGGCAGGTTGTGACTTCAACCAGGGTACAACTCCTCAACCGGCGCAGTACGGACTGGCTGTGAGCGGGTACGCCTCCACTCCCTACAACGTCGCGGTAGGGGGAACCGACTTCAACGATCTGCTGAACCCGACGACCTACTGGAATACGACGAGCGACCCCACCACTCAGGCATCCGCCAAGGGCTACATTCCAGAGACCACGTGGAACGATTCTTGCACCAACAGCATTCTGGCGTCGTTCGGATGGAGTGCGAATGCGGAGACGAACTGTAATGACTACCGTCTCTCGCAGTTGGTATGGACTGTCGGCGGCAGCGGCGGCGCCAGTAGTTGCACAAGCCCGAGCGGGAACACCCCGGCAAGCTGCACCGGGGGATATGCCAAGCCTTCGTGGCAGACTGGAGCCGGCGTTCCTAAGGACGGCAAGCGCGATATTCCTGACGTCTCGCTGTTCGCCAGCAACGGCTTCATGGGGAATTTCTACGTCATCTGCCAGTCGGACTCGAATCCTTATCGAACTTGCAACACAAGTTCCAGTTCGTATTTTGCAGGATTTGGAGGGACTTCTGTCGCGTCCCCGGCCTTCGCCGGCATTATGGCATTGGTCAACCAGCAGACAGGAGAGCGTCAGGGCAATGCCAACTATGTTCTGTACAAACTGGCGGCCCAACAGCCGACCGCTTTTCACGATGTGACCTCCGGGACGATCGCCATGCCGTGCGCCACCGGCGGCACGAACTGCAACACGACGATTACCGGAGACGCCTACGGAATCATTACTGGCTACAACGCGGGCACGGGCTACGATCTCGCTACGGGGTTGGGCTCGGTGGACGTGGACAAACTGGTAACGCTGTGGACTTCCGTTTCGTTGCTGCCTTCAACAACCACGGTGAACAGCTTGACGCCGACTACGATCATGCACGGGCAGGCTGTGAATTTCAGCATTGCGGTCAAGCCGCAGTCGGGTACCGGAATCCCGACCGGACTAGTATCACTGGAGGGCGGTCCCACGAATAGCGCGCAAGGAATCGCCGGCTTCAACTTGTCGAACGGCACTGTGTCGGGAAGCACGGATTTGCTGCCGGGTGGAACTTATTCCGTGATCGCTCACTATCCCGGCGATGCGACCTACGCCGCGAGCGACTCGAATCCGGTTAGCGTCACGGTAAACAAGGAAAATAGCCAACTTCAGACTTTTCTGGTTACGTTCGATGGCAATGGAAACATTCTCAGCAAGAATACCAATACAGCGACTTACGGATCACCATATCTGTTGCGAGTGAACGTAGAAAATGCAGCAGGGAATCTCTGCGCTCCAGTTGGCACTTCCGGCGCAACCGGATGCCCTTCGGGAAAGATCACGCTTACTAATAACGGAAATCCGCTCGATGCCAGTCCCTACATTCTGAACAGCTACGGCTATTTTGAAGACCAAACTGTTCAGCTTCCCGGCGGCACAAACACGATTGCGGCGGTATACTCCGGGGATAACAGCTTCTCAGCCCCGGCCCAGCCTACAAACACGGTTTTCAACATCACGCCAGCCACAACCACAATCTCCACGATTACAGGTCTCAGTCAAATTCCGGTAGGACAAACCAGCCAGTTTTCAGTCACCATCCAGACACAAAGTTCGGGTGCCGAACCGACCGGCACGGTTACGTTTTACGCAAACGGAACAAAGTTGCCGGGCACACCGCAATACTATGGCTCCGCTGGGTCAGGATCGCAGCCAGCCTCTCTGACTGCGAGTCTTGGTGTCTCTTTTTCTACATCCGGACCGGAAAATTTAGCCGCGAATTACAGTGGGGATGGCAATTACAGCGCAAGCCCCAACTCCGCTCCTCTAGCGGTTTCTGTGCTCTATCCCACGACCCTTACTCTTTCAGCGAACGCGCAAACGGTTACTCCAGGATCTAGCGTGACCTTGACCGCTCTGGTGGACACTACCGTGAAGAACCTTGCCCCTACGGGAACGGTCACGTTCACAGGCTCCCCAACCCCAATCGTGGGCACTCCAACTCTAACGCCTGTGACCGATGCCAGCGGGAACTCTGCTCTGCAGGCAACGCTGACCATTACCGTCAATTCGACGGAAACTGTATTCGTACAATACTCCGGAGATACTAACTATTATGGAAGTACCTTTACTACCGAGCTCACCATCCTTGTTCCAGATTTCCAGCTGGCCTCTAGTGTCAACTCCGTCACAGTCAGCGCAGGCCAGTCTCAACCAGTCACAATCTTTGTGTCGGCTTTCTCAGGGTTCAGCGGCACGGTCAGTAACTTCTCGTGTTCGGGACTTCCTGCCGAAGCAACTTGCACCTTCAGTCCCACTTCGATCACGGGCAACGGTAATGGAACCTCGACAACGACATTAACCGTCAACACAGCTCCTCTGGGGCAATTTCGCAAACAGGCGCAAACCGAACACCGCTCACTCTGGTGGACATGGGGCGGCGGGGCATTCCTGCTGGCCATATGCTTAATTGGCGCTCCGATTTCGGCACGTCGTAGAACACGCTTGCTTGGCTTAGTTATTCTTGTCTGCTTCGGGGCTCTTCCAAGTTGCGGCGGTGGTTCTGGGTCCGGCGGTGGCGGACCAACCAACAATCCCGTTCCCTCGATCACTTCGTTGTCCCCCGCTCAGGTGGCAGCTGGCTCTGCGCCCCAGTTGCTCAGGCTTTCGGGCTCCGGATTTGTAGCTTCGTCGGTCGTAACGCTTAACGGCTCGTCCCATCCCTTGAACTATTACAGCTCGAGCCAAATCTCAATTCCGATGTCTGCAAGCGATCTCGCGAATACGGGAACCTTTCCCGTCGTGGTCACCAACTCCGCTCCCGGCGGCGGGACGTCCAATAGTGTGAATTTCGGCGTCGTGACTGGAACGCCGACCGGCACCTTCAATGTGACAGTATCGGCCAGCAGCGGCGCCCTTACGCACACCACTACCTTTACGCTGCAGGTGCAGTAACGACAAAAAGGGCGGTCCTTGTCCGCCCCGTTTCGCCTATTCGGTCTTTGGCGGCGTGTACCCCAAGACTCTCGCATTCAAACAACAGTGGGCTTACACGATGTATTACCCGAAGCAATTGTGGTTCGGCTCCGTTACAATCTCGTGAAACTGCTCTTGAAAACGACCTATGAAACTTTCTCAGATCGCTTCGGCTCTCGACGTGCGCCTCGAAAACGGTTCGCCAGACACGGAAATCACTGGCCTCAACGGAATTGAACAGGCTGGGCCCGGGGAACTCACCTTTGTATCGAATCCCAAGTACGCCGCGGCGACCCGGTCCACCAAGGCGTCCGCCGTCATCGTTGGCGAGGACTTCCCTGTTATTCCGGCGGCCATGTTGCGGACGAAGGATCCTTATCTGACGTTCGCGCGGGCGCTCGAACTGTTTCATCAGCCTCTTCGGTATGAGCCTGGCATCCACGCTACGGCGGTCGTGCATGCCACCGCACGAGTCGGGGCCAACGCTCACATCGGGCCTTACGTGGTCATCGACGAGAATGTCGAGATCGGGGCGAACGCGGTGCTGCTGGCGCATGTCGTTATTTATCGCGGGGTGAAGATCGGAGACAATTTTTTCGCGCATGCGCACGCGGTGGTGCGCGAGAACTGCCGGATCGGCAACAACGTGCTTCTGCAGAACGGCGTGGTGATCGGGGCCGACGGGTTCGGGTTCGCGAAGACTGCCGAGGGACACTGGCACAAGATTCCACAACCGGCGCCGGTGATGATTGAAGACGACGTGGAAGTGCAGGCCAACTCCTGCATCGATCGCGCCAGCGTCGGCGAAACGCGAATCGGACGCGGCGTGAAGATCGACAATCTGGTGCAGGTGGGGCACGGGTCGCACGTCGGTGAAGATGCACTGCTGTGCGCGCAGGTCGGACTCGCCGGATCGACCGAGATTGGCAACAAGGTGATTCTTACCGGGCAAGTTGGCGTGGTGGGGCACTGCAAAGTCGGAGAAGGAGCCATCGTGACGCCTCAAAGTGGCGTGGCCCACGACATCCCGGCTGGCGCACTGGTGAGCGGCGCTCCGGCCGTCGATCACAAATTGTGGTTGAAATATTCTGCAATCCTGTCGAAACTTCCCGAACTCGCGCGAGCGGTACGGGCTAAAAACCCAAAAGAATAACCACAGAGGACACCCTTCGACTACGCTCAGGGCAGGCTACGTTTCACGGAGGAATCCTCAGGCGTATGCTGTTCCTCCCTGCGGCTCCCTGCCATCTGCCGGGACCGACGCCGACTGGCGATATTGTTCCGGCAGGCCGCTTTCGATGGCAGCACGCACTTTTTCCATCAGGCACTCACGGCTGACGAAATCCTTCGGGTCAATCGGCGGATGAAAAATCACCTTCGCCATGCCTGGCCTGATAGAGAATCTTGCCTTCGGCATGATGTAGTGCGTGCCCACGATCGTAACCGGAATAACCGGAACTCCACACTCCATAGCCAGATAGAACGGCCCTTTTTTGAATGGGAGCAGCTTGCCGTCGAATGAGCGCTTGCCTTCTACGTAGATGGTCATGTTGAGTGCCTGCTCCACGACCAACTTCGCGGCTCGGACGGCTTCGATGCCTGCGTCGCGATTTCCGCGATCGACGGGGATGAGCGATCCCATGCGCATAGCGTGTCCGAGGATTGGAACTTTGAACAGCTCTTTTTTCACCATCACCGACGTGCGGTGAGGAATCAGCGGAATTTGAATCGGTGGGTCAAGGTTAGAAACGTGATTGGTCATAAAGATGTAGCTGCGCGAGTGGTCGAACCGATCGAGTCCGACGGTTTCGACTCGCACCCCAGTGATCCACACGCCCGCCGAGGCGCCCCACATGAAAAGGCGATAGAGGACGCGGACGTCGCCCATGAAGAAGCTTGCAGAGAAGCCGATGATCGCAGCCACGGGAGCGGCCAGCGCCCAGAAGATCAACATGAGGATGGTGCGGATCATTTCCCTGTTCCTGCGGCCCCTGACGTTCCGACGGGAGCGCTCTGGGCTTCGCCTTTCAACCATGCAGCGCGCCGCGCCCGCTGCTGAGCCGTGACCTCATCGAGGTCCCTTACTTCATACGAGATTTCCTGACGGCTGCCGACTGTCCATTTCAGTTCGCGATCACCGCCGCGCCGGGAGCGAACCTTCACGGTGAGCATGTCGCCGGGATTGAGCCGCACCAACTCCTCGCGAGACTCCTGACCGGCGGGCCGGCCTTGCAATTCGACGATGATGTCGCCCACCCGCAATCCTGCATGTTCGGCCTCGCCGCCGGGCGTTACCGCTCCTACCGACATCGGGCCATCAAAGTTGCGCGAAGCAGTGAAGCCTGCGTCGGCCACCGTGTTTGGGATGGTCGCCACTCGCAGACCCACGGGGCGAAAAAAATCATCCCACGGAATCTCTTCGGTTCCAGCCACATACTTCGTGAAGAACGAAGTCAAATCGGAATGGCTGACGGCTTCAGCAGCCTCACGAACGCCTTCGGAATCGTTGAAGAAGCGGCCCTTCTTGGCGTAGTTCGCGTTCATCCATTGCATAACCTCGCGCAGCGACGCCTGCCCATGACTGGCTTCACGCACCGCGAGGTCAAGCATCACGCCCAGAAGTTCGCCTTTGTTGTAGTACGAAACGCTGCGCTCTGGACGCCGGTAATAGCTATTTCCCTCAAGCCAGGCGTCGAGGCTTGATTCTTCGGCCGACTGCGTGAGGTGCGCCGGACGCCGCTCGAGTTCCGTGATCTGTTCGCCGAGCAGGTAAAGATATTGCTTTTCATCCAGCAGGCCGGCACGCAACTGAATAGTCCCTTCGGCGGTGCTGGTGACGCCTTCGCAGAACCACAGCGCACGCGTGTAATTTTCTTTGGTGTAGTCAACAGGTTCGAGCGTTTGTGGGCGGATGCGCTTGACGTTCCACAGGTGGAAAAATTCATGCGAGGTCACGCCGGTCAGGGCGTCGAGAGATTGCTTTATCGACTCGGCATTCAGATCGATCGCCGTCGAGAAGGCGTGCTCCATGCCGCCGCCCGCCGGCCCGCGCGGAAAGTGATAGATGAACATGTAAGTGTCGAAGGGACGGTCATTCATCCAACTGGTCGCTGCGGCGACAATTCTGTGCAGCGCGGCAACAATCTTTGCCATGTCGTAGTCGGCGGAGTCGGCGTCGACAATCACGCGAAAGTGGCCGCCGGACTCGTCGAAGTCAGACTCTTGAACGTTGCCGATCTCCACCGGAGAGTCAACCAGGCGGTCATAATTCGCGGCGCTGAACTCGTCGCCGGAGGACGAGGTTAGAGGTGTAGCGATGTGCCATCCTGCAGGAAGATGACTGAAACGCACATGCAGCGGAGCCGAGCGTGCGTCCACGGAGTACATCAAGATCTGCGCCAGGTTGAAGAAGGCATGATGAGTGTTCAGCTGCGCGTTGAATGGTCCCGGCGAGTCGACATAGATTTGATACTCCACAATGGCGCCGCCCTCCGCGCCTGAAATCTGCCAGCAGCTCATGTTGAGTTCGTGCACCAAGAGCGGATGGCCGGACCGATCTTTCGCACGGACCCAGTTCACGTACTGGGCGAAATCGCGGACCTGATAGAGGGCATTCCACACGGGAAGCTGAAGTTCGCGCCGCGCAGCACCGGCGGGCAGGATGATCTGCACCTCCACCAGATGCTGCTCAGGGGACGAGAGCGATACCGTATAAGCGATCGAAGGCGGTGACTGCGCTATCGACTTGGACGACAGGGCGAGAATCGCGACACAAAGCGACAGCCGCAGAGCGCGACCAAGTCTGGGAAATAAATTCATCGGTTCCCTGCCAATTCCCGCAAGCGTGCCGGGAGCTTTTCGTAGATTCCGCCGAACCCACCATTGGAGAGGATCGCGACGACATCGCCGCGGCGTGTTTCAGGAGCGACGGTCTGCACGATTGCGTCCGCATCTTTGAGAAGCCGTGCCCGTCGGCCATTTCGTTCGATCTCTGCGGCGAGTGCGGGCAACTCCAGACGTTCGTTTTCCGGAACCGCTTCCGAGCGGAACACTCCCGCCACAATCACTTCGTCGGCCAGCGCCAGGCTGCGCGCCAAGTCGCTCTGCAAGACACGGCGCCGCAGTGTGTTGGAGCGCGGCTCCAGAATTGCCCATAATCGCGATCCAGGGTACCGAGCCCGCAGCGCTTTCAGCGTTCCCGCAATCGCTGTGGGATGGTGGGCAAAATCGTCGATGATGGTGATGCCGTTCACCTGTGCCTTCACTTCGAGGCGACGTTTCACACTCTTGAAAGTTTTCAGCGCGGCCGCAATTGCCTCTTTCGGAATGCCACAGGAAGCCGCCAGCGCCGCTGCCGCTGTTGCGTTCCAGACGTTGTACTCTCCCGCGAGCGCAAACTCGAGGTCGGCCCACGATTGGCCGTCGTGCAGCACGGTCCAGGAAGTGCGCGCCGGTTCAAGGCGCAGGTTCGTTACCTTCCAGTTCGCACGCAGCCCGGCGCCGTAGCGCTCCACCGGGCAGAACGCCTTGGCCAAACAACGCTCGAGACTTTGCGAGGGGCTTGGATTCTCCGCCGTCTCGCCGGCAACACCATCGAAGGCGACGATCCGTCCCCGGCGCGGAATCAGATTCACCAGTCGTTTGAATGCGGTTTCGACTGCATCGAGATCTTTGTAAATGTCGGCGTGATCGAACTCGACCGAAGTCAGAATCACCGAGTCGGGAAAATAGTGCAGGAACTTCGGTCCCTTGTCGAAAAAAGCCGTGTCGTATTCGTCGCCTTCCAGGATGAAGTGCTGGCCCGCGCCGAGATGGAAGCTCGAACCGAAATTTTCGGCAATGCCGCCGATGAGAAATGAGGGTTGCAGTCCGGCCGAGTCGAAGATCCACGCCAGTATGGACGTCGTCGTGGTTTTGCCGTGCGTTCCGGCTACGACCAGAACTTCCTTGCCGCGAAGAAATTCGTCGTGCAGCAACTGCGGCAAAGAACAGAATGGAATGCGCTGGTCGAGGACGTGCTCCAGTTCCACATTGCCGCGCGACATGGCATTGCCGACTACAACCAGATCGGGCTGAGGTTCAAGATTCTTCGCATCAAATGGTTGCGCCACGGGAATGTCCAACTCGCGCAGAAAGTCCGACATTGGCGGATAGGCCGCGGCGTCGGAGCCGGTGACGCGAAATCCGCGCTGCTTCAGCATTCCCGCCAGTGAGGCCATGGCCGTGCCGCATATGCCGATCAGGTAAATGTGCTTTTTTTGGTTCATCAGTAATTCAACGATGGTTGAGCGCAAAGGCTCATTGCTTGACCGCTGGTTCCGATATCCTCAGCGCCACATGGCCGCCGCGCACCGCCAGTTTCGCTCGCACTCCGAACGGAAGGGTGATGTTACCCGACGTAACGTGCCCTGACCGAACGCCGAAGGCGACGGGCACTCCCAAGTCGCCGACAATTCGGGTGATTACATCCTGCAGAGTGTAACCCTGATTTGCAGTCTGCACGCAGTCGAGCATTTCTCCAAAGACAATGCCGCGTACCGCATCGAACTGCCCAGCCAGCTTCAATTGCATCAGCATGCGGTCGACCTGATAGGGCTTGGCGGCGAGATCTTCGAGGAACAGAATCGAGCCGGTAGCCTTGATTTCGTACGGCGTGCCCAGCGACGCGACCAGGATCGAGAGACATCCACCATACAAAACGCCCTCGGCATCGCCCTCGACTAATCCACTGACTCCCCCGCCCAGAGCCACGTCCCAGGCTTTCGTGCCCGAAACCGCCGTGTGCCATGACACGAGGTCGACGCCGTCTTCATGCGCCCAGTCCTTGGCTGCCATTGGACCGTGGAAAGTAATGAAGCCGGCGGCATCGACAAAATGAGTCAGCAGTGTAGTGATGTCGCTGTAACCAACAAAAATCTTGGGATGCGCTTTGATCTTTTCAAGATCAAGCTCCCTTAGCAAATAGTTCGCGCCATAGCCACCGCGAGCGCAGACGATCGCTTGCACATCGTCGCGCAGAAACATCTCCTCCAACTCCCGCGCTCTGCGCTCGAACGATCCGGCAAAATAAAGATCCTGCTCCAGAATCGAGTCGAAATAAAACGGGCGGTATCCTGCGCGCCGCAGCGCCTCGCAGCCCATTTCCAAGTCTGCCCGCTTGATCTTGCTGGCGGGCGCGACAATCCCCACAGTATCGCCGGAGCGAAGGGCAGGTGGTTTGACGGGCTGACGGTAGGCTGAAAACATTGGGCTTCAAGACTGTTGCCCCGTTGAAACGATGGGGCAATCAGCAGTTCAACTTAGAAAGAACTCTCCCCGGCACACCAACCGCGCCGGACCTCGCAAAAAGATATTCTTACCTTCTCCGCGCACGGTTTGCGTTCCACCGGGGGCGTGGACCTTCACCGGAGAATCTGCCCGGCCCGTCGCCATCGCCGCCGCGGCCGACGCACAAGATCCAGTGCCGGAGGACTGCGTTTCACCTACGCCGCGCTCAAAAAAACGCGCCCTCAAATCATGCCTGCCATCGACCGCGACGAATTCAACGTTCACTCCTTGCTTGAAGTGCGAAGTGCGTTGAATTTCCGCCGCGTGGGCCTGCCAATCTTCCGCGAACTGAGGAACGAAGACAACGTAGTGAGGATTGCCCATCGACACCGGAATGCCGCGCACTTCCTCGTCTCGCGTCTTCAGCGCGACTTCCCTCTCGACCACGGCCTCTCCCATTTCGATTTCGAACTCGTACTCCCAATCGCTGCGCGAAGTCAGAACGCAGGTCTTCAGTCCCGCTCCGGTTTGAATCGTAATCTTCTCTTTCCCCTGCTCGGAGCACAAGTATGCGGCGACGCAGCGGGTGCCGTTGCCGGAAATTTCCGCCTCGGAGCCGTCGGCGTTGATCAGACGGATTTCGACATCGGCCGACGGGTGCGGCAGCATCCACTCCACTCCGTCGGCGCCCACGCCCTCGTGGCGATCGCAGATGCGCTTGGTGAAGGCATGAATCTGTGCGGCTGGGGGCGCGACCGAATCATCGATCAACAGAAAGTCATTGCCGCAGGCGCTCGCCTTCACGAATGGAATAGTGCGGACCCCCGAGTTCACTCGTGGTCCACCCGGCCGAGGGAGGTCGCGCCGAGCAGTACTTTCGACGCCCTCAATTGCTGCAGTAATTCTTTCTGCTCGTAGTTGCAGCCCTCAACGTCGAACTGCAGGCGAATATGCTGGCCCGTGTTCCCGCTAAGCATGTTTTTCATCAGCCGGTGATGACTCTCCAGAATGCGGTTGACCTCGTTGCTGATTTCTTCGACGCTGGCGCCAATCACTTCGTAGCTGGTCATGAGCAGCTTGATGTTGAACGTTTCTTCCACATGGCCCAGAAAAAAGAGAGCCAGCAGCACTAATCCGGTGGCGAACACTGCCGTCAGGTAAAGGCCACCGCCCGCGGCCATTCCAACCGAGTCGACTACGAACAAGGTGGCCGCGGTGGTCAGACCGGTGGTGAGCCCGCGCGTGTGCAGAATCGAGCCCGCGCCAATGAAGCCGATGCCAGGGATGATCTGTGCGGCGATGCGCGTGTAGTCTGAAGGTTCCGCTGCCAGGCCCCGCGACAGCGCCGTGAACAGCGCCGCTCCGAAACAGATAAACATGTTGGTGCGCAGGCCTGCGGCCCGATGCTTGAACTCCCGCTCCAAGCCGATGAGACCGCCGAGAATCGCCGCTAATACCAAGCAGATTAGCGAAGCGCCAACGGCTCCACTCGCGATCTCCCAGCGGAACAAATCGACGAAATGTTGCCAAGTCATTGAGTCACACGCCTGCCCGAAGCAGGCTTCCGATGCAGGATTTTATCATCGGACCTTGCGCTGCCGTGTTACCTGCGTGATTACCGAGCGCGGTAGAGGATGGCCGGCGCTTGCCCCGTGACGTGGATTTCTACCAATGCCTGCAGATGCTGCGCCCGTACCGCTTGCCCCACGCTGTCGCCCTCGAAGGCCACCACATAGTCGGCATACCGTGCGGGATCCGCCAGAGCCCGCTCCCACAAACCGTCGGGGTCCGTGGGCTGCTTCCACACGCGGTGATTGCCTTCATTGATTACACGCTTCAGCGGAATCCCCGCCTGCTGCAGTGCGCCCACATGATCTCCCAGATACATCAGCAAGGTGGAATTGGGTGGCAGCTTTCGGAGCCAGATTGCTAGTTGGGCTTCGAGTTGATTCCGGGTGCGCATGTTGACTTGAGCTTCCTTCAATGAAACAGGCGTGGCACGCCAGATGGAGGCGTAACTCGCGATCACCAACGCGAATACGCCCAGCACGCACGCCAGACGCAACCGGAGGCTCCACCCTTCGAACCGCACGGCCAGATGCGCGACGATCGCCATCGCAGCGGCGAAGGCCGGGAGCAACTGCAATCCGTAACGTACGTTGTAATGAGAGAACGGCCACCAGGGCGGGATGAAGATCGGAACGCCCCCGTATGCCACAGACAGCGCGTAAAAAGGCACCGGGACGAGCAAGAACATCACCGGCACCCACCCGCCGAGAGCGGATACTCCGGCCACGCTCAGTTCGCGGCGACGAAGGGCGGCGGCTGTCACGCCCGCGACCGCGATCAAAATCCAAGCCCGCTGCAGCCATTCGTTTTGTGCGAGGTTGACTTCGGCCGATTTCAGGAAATACATTCCTGCCAGGACTGGATTGCCACTGCCTGGATGCCCCCGGTTCCCGGAATTCTCCGTCCTGCGTTCGATGGCCTTTGCCGAGTAGGGTCCGTTGGCAAACTCAAGTGGATTGCGATAGACGATTCCGTTATAAGCGAGCCACAGCGCTGGTGCGGCGGCCGCGATCGAGACGAACTTCGCGACTCCGGCTCGCGAGACCCGGAATGCGCACCTTTCCTGCCCGGGCGCTTTGCCGGTGAGCAACGTGAACCCTAAGACTGTTGCTGAAATCGCCGCCGCCAGAAACCATCCGTCGTAGCGCGTCAGACAGCTCGCGGCCAGACACAAGCCGCACTTCGTCAGAGCCTTCACTTCCCCGCGCACGAACTCGCTGAGATACACGACTGACCAGATGAAAAGCACCAGATAAAGTGCCTCGCCCATGGCCGTGGTCTGCATATAGATCAGATTTGGATTCGCCGCATACACCAACGCCGCTGTCCACGCGGCAAGCCGAGCGGCGGGATCCGGTTCAACGCTGCGGGAGAGAGCGCCTCGCACCAGCCGGAACATTCCGATCACGCCAAACACATACGCCACCATCGAGGGAATCGAGCCACCCACGCCTCGCCGCCACATTTCGCCGGAGATCAGAAACGGAATCATCAGCAAGTGCGGCAGGGGCAGCCACACGGTTCCCAGTTGCAAGAGGCCGGGGGTTTTCGAATCGAAGACGCGGCGCGCGATGTTGATGTGCGCGACCGCGTCCCCATAAAGCAACACATCGCCGCGCTGAAAATAGAACAGGAAGGAAATAACGGAAACGCAAGTCGCCAGCCAGGCCAGCAGCCTGACCTCGGAGTCCCAGCGGGAGCTGGGCGGCGCGTTCTTCATTTTCTTGGGCACAAACGATTGTCCGAAAAACGACCGCGCTTCTGGAGGCAGATTACTCGAGGTGAGTAAGTTCGCGAAAGATCTGAAAGCGCGCGTCGATCTCTTCTCGAGTGAGCGACTGCAGGCGCTCCGTACCGAAACGCTCGACCGCGAATGATCCCATGACCCCGCCGTAAAACAAAGCGCGCTTCAGCACCTCGCGGCTCAACTCTTTTTGCGACGCCAGGTATCCCATGAATCCGCCAGCGAATGAATCGCCCGCGCCCGTCGGATCTTTCACCTCTTCGATGGGCAGCGCCGGAGCGCGAAAGGGATGGTGCCCGATGCCAAACGCTCCCTCGCGAAAGAAGATGGTCGCACCATATTCGCCGTGCTTGATGACCAGGGCTTGCGGGCCCATGGCCAGCACCTTGTTCGCGGCCCGTGGCAGATTGGTTTCACTGGCGAGCATCTTCGCTTCGGTGTCGTTGATCAACAGCACGTTTACGAGCTTCAGCGTCTCCTGGAGTTCTTTGAGTGCGCCTTTGATCCAGTAATTCATGGTGTCGCAACCGGTCAGGCGCACGCCGTTCATCTTGCGTCTCACGTCGGCCTGCAGAGTCGGCTGGATATTCGCCAGAAAAAGGAAATCGGTGTCCTCATACTCCTTCGGGATGCGAGGCTGAAATGTCTCGAATACATTCAGGTCAGTGAAGTTCGTTTTCGCTTCGTTGAGGTTGTCGGTGTACGAACCGCCCCAGCGAAACGTCTTTCCTTTGGCTCGCTCGAGGCCTCGGATGTCGATGCCGTGCTGACTGAACACCTGTTCCTGCGCGGGGCCGAAATCTTCGCCGACCACCGCGACTACGCGCACCTTTGTGAAATAGCTTGCCGCCAGAGAAAAATAGGTTGCTGCCCCACCGAGAATGCTTTTGACGCTGCCCGAAGGCGACGTAACGTCATCGAACGCAACGGAACCGACCACGAGAATGCTCATCCGGAAATCCTGTCCTTAGGCACTGGTTAGTGATATTTGGTAGAAGCCGGCCTACTTCACATACTTCCCCAGAATCAGTTTCAACCTTTTCTTCGTCGCAGCGGGGATATTCTTCCGATCCGTCAGAATGGCATGGGCCAGCGCCGACGCGCATTTGCAGGAACGCTCGCGCGGCATTGCCGCCACGGTCTCGCGGACCACTTTGGTGGCGTTCTCGGCATTCTTGAGAAGCACGGCGACGATTTGATCGACCGTCACCGAGTCGTGATGCGGATGCCAGCAGTCGTAATCCGTCACCATTGCGACCGTGACATAACATATCTCCGCCTCGCGCGCCAGTTTGGCTTCCTGCAGGTTGGTCATGCCGATCACGTCCATGCCCAGTCCGCGATATACATTCGACTCCGCCTTCGTCGAAAACTGAGGTCCTTCCATGCACAGGTAAGTTCCTCCGCGCTTGCCGACTACGCCAACTCTCTTGCACGCGGACTCCACCACTCCCGCCAGTTCTCCGCAGACGGGATCGGCGAAGGAGATGTGCGCTACCACGCCGCCGCCGAAAAAAGTATCCACGCGATGACGCGTTCGATCGAAAAATTGATCCGGGATGACGAAGTCCAGCGGCTTATGTTCTTCCTTCAGCGAACCGACCGCCGAGATCGAAACGATTCGCTCGACTCCAAGCTGCTTGAACCCGTAAATGTTGGCGCGGAAATTCAGTTCGCTGGGTAGAAGGCGATGGCCGCGTCCATGGCGCGCTAAGAACGCCACTTTGCGTCCTTCCAGCGAACCGCACACGTAAGCGTCCGAAGGCACGCCGAACGGCGTCTTCAGGCGCACTTCCTTTACCTTGCTCAACCCGGGCATGGAGTACAGCCCGCTGCCGCCGATAATTCCGATTTCCGCCTGTGCCAATTCCCCCCCAGAACGCGTACGCGCCGCAAGCCAAACTGGTGATTATACAGGACGTGAATTCCCGGTCCCGTGCCTCGGTGGCAGAGTCGTTCTGACACGCAGACGGCGGCGAGAGTGGCGCTACAATTTGAAACATGAGGTTCCGTATCACAGCCTGCACGTTGTTCTTGCTGTGCGATTTCATCGTTGCCCAAGACAAACCCGCCCTCCGGTCCGAGCCGAAGTCGGTGACCGTCCCCGCGGCCATCGATCACAATCGCGTTGTCATCAATGCTGACATCGCGCTCCCTGACGGCTCCGCCGAGCGGGTTCGTGCCTGGGTGGATAACGGCAATCCTGACCTTTACCTTTCGCGCCGCCTGGCTACGCTGCTGGGGCTGGCGGTCTCCTGCAATGACCAGGAATGCTCTTCTCCTCCGCCGCAAGAGATGATCGTCGGCGGAATGAAGATCCCTCTCACCGGCGTCAAGCAAGCGAAGATTCCGCTGAAGCCCGTCAATGCGGCGTCGGTGTTGGCCCCCGGCATGAGCGTCGAGATCAACCTGCCCTCGAGCATCCTCCGGAACTATGACGTGCTGATCGACTTTCCCCAACGCAAGTTTTCGATCGGTACCCCTGGCACGATTCATTTCCGAGGACCGAGCGGCAAGGTCCCCATCAATGCGGAGAATGGCCTGATCCAGGTTCCCAGTCAGATTGAGAACAAGAAATACAATCTCGCCCTCGATGTCGGCGCCTGCATGAGCTTTCTTTCCGAGGAACTCTTTGACAAGCTCGCCATGGCCCATCCCGATTGGCCGCACATGACCGGAGCCGTAGGCTCGGCCAACATGTGGGGTCTGGACGAAGAAACGAAATGGAAAGTCATGCGCATGGATCGCGTGCAGTACGGGCCGCTATTCCTGGCGAACATCGTTGTGGTTGACTTCCCGAAAGATCGGATGGACTTCTTCGCCAAGCGCGCCGGCCTCCCGACCGCTGGCCTTCTGGGATCGAATGCGTTGCTCAACTACCGGATTGGTCTTGATTACGCCCACTCGACCGTCTACTTCGAGTTTGGCCGCACATTCAACTTCCCTGACTTCGATGTCATCGGGCTCATCCTCCGCCCGGAAGACGACGGCCTCTTCACAATCCTCGGCGTTGCAGACTTCGAGCGGAAGCCATCGCTGCCGCCAGGTCCGAATGGGGTCCAACCTGGCGATCATCTCGTCGCGGTCGACGGCATCCCCGTTCGCGGATCGACCATGGGGCAGGTGTGGAACATGCTCGGAGGAACGCCAGGCCAGGAGCGCCAATTGACCATCGAGCGCGGCGGCAGGCAATTCACTATCGCCGCGACGGTGCAACATTTCCTGGGAGAACTGCCGGACGAAAAAGAACGTAAGAAAAAGAGGTAGCCGAGGCGCGCGTTACTTTGGAGCTGACGGCGCTCCGAACACTTCCCTCTCCAACGTTGCTGTCGTGGCCGCGTTCAGACTCTCACTGACCAGCACTGTATCACCTTGCTCCTCGATCACGACGGCGCCGTCTTCAGTCGTCCAGGCGTGGCGACCCTTGAGCAAATCTGAGGATTCGGGATTCTCCGCAGCTTTGTCCGACGCGGAATCTCCTATCCCATCCGCTTTCTTGTAGCGTTGCTTGAGCGACCGCGCATAAATCCCTGCAAACTCCGCGGCCTTGTCGGCGCTCGACCAGCGCGAAACGTACAGCAGACCTAGCGTCGCCGTCCCAGCGGGATCTGACTTTGCATCCGGCTTGGGCTTCGCGGCGTAGTAATATCCGCCGCGCCACTCCGGATAAAGATGTTTCGACAGCGACTTTCCCGCATATTGCTCGATCAGGACCGCCACGTCGAACTCGCCCATCGCGCCAATGTCGAACTTTTCGTAATCCTTGAAATCGTGTTTGAAGTCAGGCACCCGCATGGGCTCGATCTTTTCCCCGGACAGATAAGTCTCCGGCTCCATGATCTGGCGCGTGGTATGCGGAGGGTTTTGCAACACCGCGGCAAAGGCCTTCTCTTTCCCGCCTTTCTGCATCAGCTTGATGACGAACTCCATGCCGTAGCTGTAGGGAAACGTGAGCGATTCTTTCATGAAAATTGGCGCTTCGTTGAATACCGTCGTACCGGGCGTGCCGGTGAGCGTCTCCCCTTCCATTGCGTCCACCAAGGCCGGAGAATTGGTGATCGAGTGCCCGGTCGGAGCTATAGCGTATTGAAACATCATAGCCTGAGCCTGGCCCTCGATGACGGCTTCGCGAGCGTTATCCATCTCGTCGTTTTCGATGTCGGCGGGTGTCGGATCCTTTCTGATTTCGCCCAAGTCTTTCTCGCCTTTCCTCATCCACTTCTGCAAGCCGACCGACTGATCCTGCAGCGCATGCGTCAACTCGTGAGCCATCACCGGCTCCTGTTCTTCGATCGGCACCCAGTCCAGCAGGTTCACGGTTTTAGTTTTTGGGTCATAGTAGCCGGCCACTTCCTCCCGCAACAGGGCAACCAGAAATGTTTCCAGATTGAAGTCGTGCGGAAGCAGGCCGAACTTTTTCAGCACCAGTTCCGACCGCCGCAGGCGCTTCGTGTCCTCGTCGTTCAGGTGCTTGGTGAGATACGAGACGACCTCATCGCGGCTGGTCAGCTTGCGCTTCACTTCTTTCTTGATGGGCAGGCCGGTCTGCTTGCTATCGAAATCCAGAATCTCGTCGACGGAGTGGAAGAGTTCCTCGGCTTGCCGCGGGGTGATCTTGACTTCTTCCTTCGGCGGTTCTTCCTTCGGTGGTTGTGCCGTGGGCGGAAGCGGAATAGGTTTGGGCTGTTCCTGCGTGGTGGGGGATTGGGCGGGCTGGGCAGTACGGTCCGCCGGCGGCGCGTCTTGTGCGCTCGCGGGTGACAGCGCCCACGTGGCCGCAGCCAGTACAACCGCCAAAAGCAGCCGCAGAATCCTTGTGAAGCGCCCTTTAGCCTTATTCATTGAGATTGAGTTTATACGTTTTCGTATACTTTTCCCTCATGACTGCCACCAAGCCCGTCAATCTGTGGACTTCGAACGACCACGCCCGCGACTATCTGGAACGCGCCGACGCGATTTCCCATCGCAGCGAGGGGGAGTCCGCACTGCTTGAATTCCTTCCTCGGAGCACACGGCGCATCCTCGACCTTGGCACCGGGGACGGACGCTTGCTGAGTCTGGTCCGGCGCGAGCACCCTGATACCGAGGCCGTGGCCATCGATTTCTCTCCAACCATGCTGGAGGCGGCCCGCCGCCGCTTTGGCGCAGAATCGTCCGTTCGCGTGATCTCTCATAATCTGGACGAACCGGCACCCGCACTAGGCAAGTTCGATGCTGTCATCTCCAGCTTTGCGATCCATCATCTGGTCCATGAACGCAAGCGGGTGCTCTACGCCGAGATTTACGATCTGCTGAATCCTGGCGGCGTCTTCTGCAATCTGGAGCACGTGGCATCACCTACTCTGCGGCTGCACAAGGAGTTTCTCGAGCGCATCGGATATACGGTCGAGACCGAAGATCCATCAAACAAGTTGTTAGAAGTCGAAACCCAACTCGGATGGTTGCGCGAGATTGGCTTCGTGGATGTGGACTGCCAGTGGAAGTGGCGGGAGTTGGCGCTGCTGGTGGGTGTACGTTCGTGAGTCGGTTCATGCACTAAGAACTATCCCTGGTTCACGCGCTTCGCAACCCACTCCCCCGCTTCCCGCGTTCCCAGCGATCCGCCGATATCTTGCGTGGTCTTCTTCTGGCGAACGGCTTCGAGCACAGCGGCTTCGATCTTCGCCGCTTCCGCTGCCATCCCCAGATGCGCCAGCATCATCGCCGCCGTCAGAATCGCGCCGAAGGGATTCGCCATGTTCTTGCCCGCGATCGGCGGGGCGGAGCCGTGCACGGGCTCGAACATCGACGTCTTTCCCGGATGGATGTTTCCGCTCGCAGCCATCCCTAGGCCGCCTTGCAAGCCCGCGGCGAGGTCAGTGATGATGTCGCCAAACATGTTGTTGGTAACGATGACGTCGAACTGGCGCGGATCGCGCACCATCTGCGTGCAGAGTGCGTCCACGTAAATGTGCTGCGCGGTGATTTGCGGATACTCGCCGCTGACTTCTTTGAACACGCGCTGCCACAGGCCGCCGGCGTGGGTCATGGCATTCGACTTATCGCACATCAGGACTTTCTTGCGCGGCGAACCGTCGAGTTTGGTGTGCCGCTCGCAATATTGGAACGCGTAGCGGATGATGCGCTCGACGCCTTTGCGCGTGTTGATGTCTTCCTGGGTGGCGATTTCGTCGGGCGTGCCCTGCTTGAAGACGCCGCCTGCGTCGGTGTAGACGCCTTCGGTGTTCTCGCGGAGCACGACGAAGTCTATATCCTTCGGCTCGATTCCTTTCAGTGGACACAGCGCTGCGTCGAGCAGGCGGACCGGACGCACGTTGGCATACAAATCCATTTTGAAACGCATGCCGAGCAGAATTTCCTTGGCATGGATGTTGGTCTTGACCCGCGGATCGCCGAACGCGCCCACTAAAATCGCATCGAAGTCGCGGCCGAGCATGGCAAATCCGTCGGCAGGCACGGTGGTCTGGTCGCGCAGGTAGCGGTCGGCGCCCCAGTCGAAATCGGTCAATTCCACGTCAGCGCCCGAAGCCTGGATCACCTTCACCGCCTGAGGTATGACTTCCTGGCCGATGCCGTCTCCGGGGATGACGGCGATGCGTTTCCTGATTTGCTTTTTCGAGTCCACGGCAGAAAACTTAACACAATCGCTATAATCGAACTACCAGTATGGGGTTCACGGCACTTCAGGTTCACGGCGAAGGATTGGGTGCGGCGGGCGTCCGTGAGTATCGCGGCGCGACGACGCCTGCACGCTTCGGCGATCCGCAGGCGGAGTCTGCGGCGCTGCGCAGCCGATGTGGAGTCCACGACCTCGGGTTTCGGGCGAAAATCTCGCTGACTGGCGGCGATCGCGTGCGCTGGTTGAACGGGATGGTTACCAACAATATCCGCGACCTGGCTGTAGGTCAGGGCGTGTATGCGTTCTTGCTGAATCCGCAAGGGCACATCCTGGGCGATCTCTATGCCTACAACCGCGGCGAGTCGATTGCCGTTGACACCGACTCCGGGCAGGCCGAGAAGATCCTGGCGACCTTCGACCATTACATCATCATGGACGACGTTGAGGTCACGAATCTCAGCGAACAACTGACTGCGCTGGGGATCGCCGGACCGAAGTCGCGCGACGTGCTGGCGGCCGCTGGATTCACGATTCCCGAGATGCGGGCTTTGCAGATGCAATCTGTGATGTGGCATGGTATCGATTGCACCCTGGTGCGCGGCGAAGACGCGGAGCATCTCTCCTATGAGATCTGGCTGGCCCCAGACAGCGTAAGGCAGCTTTGGAACGCTTTGCTGGCGGCGGGTGCTGCGCCCGTGGGTTCTGAGGCGCTGGAGTTGCACCGCATCGTCTCAGGCATTCCGCGCTATGGAGTGGACATCCGCGAGCGCGACCTGCCTCAGGAAACCGAGCAAGCGCGCGCCTTGAACTTCAACAAGGGATGCTACGTCGGGCAGGAGATCGTCGAGCGCATTCGCTCGCGCGGCGCGGTTCACCGTAAGTTCACGGGGTTTCTGGCAGAGGGCACTGAGCCGGTCGTCACAGGAACTAAGATTGTCGCTGGAGAAAAGGAAGTGGGGGAAATCACCAGCGCCGCTTCCCTGCAACTCATCGGTGGGAACAAGATTGTTGCGCTGGGATACATTCGGCGTGAAGCCGGTGTTCCCGGACGCGAGGTGACGATTGGCACGGTGAAGGCGACCGTGGTGCAGTTGCCGGTCACCGATAGCTTGCTGTTACAGGAAGGAAATTCTTTGGAACAGCGTCCCGCGTGATCGCAATAATTTGTTTGACCGCAGAGGCCGCAAAGGAATCGCAAAGAGAAAAGAGCACAGAGAGAATCCGGCGCTCTTGTTGAGGGGAGAGTTTATGGCTGAGAAGAAACACGAACAATCTGGCTTCAAGGTAACGGACCGGCGGCTGTTCACTTCCGAAGGCGAGTTGCGTTCCGATGTACCCGAGGAAGTGGAAGCCGCGAAAGTAGCGAGCCCGATTGCACCGAAAGATGGATCGTCCAACGATGGGTCGTCCGCGGTAAAGACTGACGCGCCTGTGGCAGTAGAGGCCGGCGCAGTAGAGACCGGCGCCGCACCCGATCGTGAAATGCCTGTACCGCCCACGAGCGCGGAGCAGGAAGCGCAGGCCGCAGCCTATCGCCAGTCATCCCAGGATCTGGACGCGCAGGTCGAACTCAGCGGACATTCGGCCAAGGATTTCGAGATCACGTTTGAACGCTTTCTCGCCTCGCTCTACATGACCGCCATGATGCAATTGGGATTGATGCGGCAACAGGGCGCACAGCCGCAAGTCGATATCATTGGAGCGCGCCAGACCATTGACACGCTGAGCCTCATCGCGGAAAAGACCAAGGGCAATCTCAGTGCGGCGGAAGAAACTTTTCTGCAGAACAGTCTGTATGAATTGCGCATGGCCTACGTTGAGGTGACCAACGCGCTCGCGCGACCGCCGCAGCCAGGACCTGCCACCGGAACCAGCGGAAGATGAAAGCGACCTTGACCGTGCTGGGCAGTGGGACGTCGATGGGCGTGCCCACGCTGGGATGCGAATGTGCCGTCTGCCATTCGAGCGATCCGCACGACCGGCGGACGCGGCCATCGATCATGCTCGAATACGGCGGCAAGGTGGTGCTCATCGACACCACACCGGACTTTTACGCCCAGGCCGTCCGCGAGAACATCACACGCGTGGACGCCGTCCTCTACACTCACACTCACGCCGACCACATTCTTGGCATTGATGACCTGCGTCCCCTCAGCTACCGGCACAAGCCGGACAAGTTGCCGCTGTATGCGCGTCCCGACGCAGCTGCATTTTTGCGCAGGATGTTCAGCTACATTTTTGAAGCGGACTATAAATTCGGCGGATTGCCTCTGCTTGAACTGCGCCCCATTGATGGCCCTGTTGATGTGTTCGGAGTGCGCTTCGAGCCGGTGATTCTGATTCATGGGGAGACGCAGATCTACGGATACCGGTTTGGCTCGGCAGCCTATCTCACCGACCACAGCGAGATTCCCGAATCGTCGCTGCACCAACTGGAGGGGTTGGACATTCTATTTCTGGATGCGCTGCGCCATAAACCTCATCCCACCCACTCGACAGTAAAGAACTCGCTGGCGATCGTGGATCGGCTGAAACCGAAGCGGGCGTTCTTCACGCACATTTGCCACGACCTGGCGCATGAGGCCACGAACGCCACGTTGCCGCGACACGTGCGTTTGTCGCATGACGGGATGAAACTGGATTTCGAAATCTGATCTTCTTAACCGCCGAGGACGCTGAGGACGCTGAGAAGAAATCAAAGACCTAAATTCAGGGAAAGCAATTCCCTTGTTCTACTCTGCGGGCTTGGCGTGCTCGGCGGTTGATTCTGGAACGCATGCAGATTTTCCACAAACTCGACGATGTCCCCGCCAGACTCGGCCCGGCCCTGGTTAGTGTAGGCAATTTTGACGGAGTGCACCGAGCGCATGCTCACGTGTTGCAGGAGATCGTTTCGCGGGCGCGAGCGAGCGGAGCCAAGGCCGTGGCCGTAACATTTGAGCCGCATCCAACGCGGATTCTGCGGCCGGAGGCAGGATTAAGGCTGCTCACGCCCACTCCTGAAAAACTGCGTTTGCTCGAAGCCACAGGGATCGACGCCGTCCTGCTCCTTCCCTTTGGACGGGATCTTTCGCTGCTGACTCCGCGGCAGTTTGCCGAGCGCATTCTTAAAAAGAAGCTGCACGCGCGCGAAGTGCACGAAGGATTTAACTTCCGTTTTGGCCACAAGGCGTCCGGTGACATTAAACTGCTGGAGGAACTCGGGCGCGAAATGGGCTTCGACGTCAAGGTCTATCCCGAGATGACTCTGCGCGGCGAAACCGTGTCCAGCAGCCAGATTCGCAAGCTGCTCACTGCTGGCCGCGTGAGCCGGGCCCGGCATCTGCTGGCGCGTCCATTCTGCATTCTCGGCACCCCCGGGCGCGGGCGCGGCTACGGATCGAAATACACAGTGCCCACCATTAACCTGGCGCGTTACGAAGAACTTGTGCCGAAAGATGGCGTCTATATCACCTGGACGCGTGTCGGCACGGAGCGTTTTGATTCAGTCACAAACGTGGGCAATCGTCCTACGTTCGGCGCGGAATTATTTGCCATTGAAACCCATTTGCTCAACTTCCATCCAATTGAACTAACTCCGGAGACGGAGGTTGAGATTTGCTTCCTGGAGCGCTTGCGGGACGAAATCAAGTTTCCGACCGTGGATGCCCTGAGGGAACAGATTGCGCGAGACGTGAAGAAAGCGCGGAGATATTTTCATTTGCTTCGCAGGGCCAGTGGCTCCAGTTGAAGCCATTAGCCCGTGCTCTTCCGATTAACCCCGCTTCGCCACTAACCCCGCTAAAATGTAGGTTCATTCAGGACTCTTAACTCATGGACAAGTTTGTCATCCGCGGTGGAGAGCCGCTGCTCGGCACCGTCCGCGTCAGCGGCGCAAAAAATGCGGCGCTCCCCTGCATGGCCGCCGCACTGCTCACCGATCAGCCCGTCATCCTCGAGAACATTCCACAGGTCCGGGACATTCAGACCACGCGCAATCTGCTGGCCGCCATGGGCGCAGAAGTCGAACTCGGCTACGGACGCGCCCAGCATCGCACGACAATCCACTGCGCCACACTCGCGGCTCCGGAGGCCTCCTATGAACTGGTCAAAACCATGCGCGCCTCCACGCTGGTGCTGGGCCCTCTCGTAGCCCGCTGCGGTCATGCCCGCGTCTCGCTTCCCGGCGGCTGCGCTATCGGCGCTCGCCCCATCGACCTCCATATCAAAGGACTCGAGCACCTGGGCGCGAAGATCACCCAGGAACACGGCTACGTCGAAGCCAGGGCCAACCGGCTTAAGGGCGCGGAATTTGTTTTTGACAAAATCACCGTTACCGGTACCGAAGACCTGCTCATGGCCGCGACCCTTGCCGATGGCGAGACCATTCTGCAGAACTGCGCGCGGGAGCCCGAGGTCGCCGACCTCGCCGCGCTTCTGAACAAGATGGGAGCGAAGATCGAAGGCGCCGGAACGCCCACGATCCGCATCCGAGGCGTAAGCAAGCTGAAAGGCGCCAAACACCGCATCATCCCCGACCGCATCGAAGCCGGCACGTTCATCATTGCCGGCGCCATGACCGGAGGCGACCTCAACATCGCTGGATGCGATCCCTCGCACCTCGATGCGGTCCTCAGCAAACTTCACGAAGTCGGCGTCAAAACCAAGTCCACGGCCGACTCCGTGCGCGTCATGGGCGACAATCCTTTCATTGCCGCCGACATGTCAACGGAAGAGCATCCCGGATTCCCCACCGACTGTCAGGCGCAATTCATGGCACTGGCCACGCAGGCCGAAGGCACGTCGATCATCACCGAGAATATTTTCGAAAACCGATTCATGCACGCCCAGGAACTCGTGCGCATGGGCGCCAACATCAAGATTGAAGGTCGCCGCGCCGTCGTCCGCGGAAAGACTCCGCTCAGCGCCGCCGCCGTGCTGGCCAGTGACCTGCGGGCCTCGGCGTCGTTGGTGCTCGCCGCATTGGTGGCCGACGGCGAAACCATCATCGACCGCGTCTACCACATCGACCGCGGCTACGAACACATCGAAGAAAAGTTAAAGGGAGTCGGCGCGCAAATCCGCCGCATCGGAGAAATGTTCCCCAAGAAAGCCGCCGCGGTGAAATGATCCTGGTGGTGCGGGCGTCCCAGCCCTCAACGGACCTCAGTGAGTGTTATGGCGATTTTTCGTCAGCAAGCGCCCGAATCTACCTGCGATAGGTGTCCCGCAGGATCAAAGTGTCACAACCACGATACTGGTGGCATAAGCAACTGCCGTATCATCGCTCAGGTCCACACGATGTCCATTCTTCCAATAGCCTGCTCGTGTCATGCCACCATTCAGGCTTAACCCACCGCTTACGTAAACATCGGATCCGTCGACCGTGATTTGTGTGCCGTCGGATCGACTATTGCTGTCTCCCAATTCGGTCTGTGTATTACCTTTCCAGTATGTCGCCCCACCTATCCTGTTAAACGAATAGTCGATACCAGCTGTGTAAACGTCCGTACCATTCGTCCAAATCGTTGTTGCCGAGGCAAGCGAACCATTCCCCATCAACTGTACAGGATTGCCATTCTTCCAGTAGGTCGGAATTAGATCCGTCGCATACGTCGCCGAAGAGGATGATCCGGCCACATAGACATCATTGCCGTGGATGAATATTGAATTCGCTCGCGCGGAGATCCGACCATCCGTCAGATCAACCTCAACACCGTTCTTCCAATACAAGGCAATGGGGTAATCGACGTAGTGTGTAGGGTCAATCTGGACGTTTCCTATTTTCGATCCAGCAACATAAACATCCGGACCGGAAACAAAAATGGAACTTAACGAAGCATTCGCGTTCAACACCACGGGGGTTCCATTTTTCCAATACATTGCCGCAAAATTCTCCCTCCCTGCCACGTGCACATCATTCCCCTGGACGAAAATCGAATCCGCTTCCGCTTCACTTGAGCCATCCGTCAAATCGACCTCGGCTCCATTTTTCCAGTAGCACGCTATATCGTTTGAGCCATGAAAAACTCTCCCTGCGACGTACACATCATTTCCAGACACAGCCATGGAATAGGCTTCGGAGCTTAACGCATTTGTCCCCAAAACAACCTCAGTGCCATTCTTCCAATACTTGGCATTGGAATCGTTATCTGACTGGTGGAATTGATATCCAGCAACATAGACATCTGTGACCTTGTTGTTCCGTTGCGTCGCCGGATTAGTGTTGCCGCATCCAGTTGTGGACAGCGCCGAAATGAACAGCCCCGCGGTGGCAAAGCCACTTACAAGCACCCGGGTTAAGATTTTGATTCATGACACTACTCTCCCAGCGACACAAACACTTCCAAGTGTGTTCGTCACCCAACACTCGATGATATCGCGCATGTCAAGGACGGCAATCACAACCAGTAGCTCCTTCCGGGACAACTGGCAAAAAGTCTCTCGCGCTGCCCTTGCTCCTATGCACCCTGTTGTTAACAGATGAGATGAGAAGGCCGGTCTCCGACGGGATGCTGTACGCTCCCAAGTTATCGACGTGCTCGAAGCACAAGAGATAAAGGAGACCGGCAATGAAAAAGGTTAGCACCGTAGCGCCAAAGCAGACGAACAATTTTCAAGTGCAGAAGCTGACGATCGGGTTGGACCTGGGGGATCGCTCGAGCTGGTATTGCATGTTGAACGAAGCAGGAGAAGTGTTGCTGGAGCAAAAGCTGAGCACGACTCCGAAAGCGATGCGCGAGGTTTTCGGAGCCATACCGCGCAGCCGGATCGCGCTGGAGACGGGGATGCATTCGCCCTGGGTGAGCCGACTACTCAGCGAACTCGGGCATGAAGTGATCGTGGCGCATGCGCGCAACGTGCGCTTGATCGGGGAAAGCCGAAAGAAAGACGACCGTCTGGATGCGCGAACCCTGGCGCGGCTGGCGCGGATCGATCCGCAACTGCTGGCCCCGGTGAAGCATAGGAGCGCCAGAGCCCAGGCGGACTTGAGCGTGATCCGGGCGCGAGCCGGACTGGTGCGGGCGCGGACCGCGCTGATCAATACGGCGCGGGGACTGGCCAAGTCCTACGGAGAGCGCTTGCGCGGCTGCAGTCCGCGCAATGTGAATCCCGAGAAAGCCCAGGGGCTGAGTCCGGAACTGCAGGTCGCGTTGCAACCGCTGCTGGCAGCCGTGGAATCACTGAGCGGGCGCATCCGCGAATACAACGAACGGATCGAGCAGTTGGCGCAGCAAAGCTATCCGCAGGCGGCGCTGCTGAAGCAGGTGAAGGGAGTGGGCACGCTGATCGCGCTCACCTACCTGCTGACGCTGGAAGATCCGCATCGTTTTCGCAAGAGCCGTGACGTGGGCTGCTATCTGGGATTACAACCGGGACGGCGGAACTCAGGACAAAGCGAACCGCAGCTGCACATTAGCAAGGAAGGCGATCCGTATCTGCGCACACTGCTGGTGCAGGGAGCGCACCACATTCTGGGCCCGTTTGGCGCGGACAGCGATCTGCGGCGCTGGGGGCTGAAACTGGCGGAGCGTGGCGGAAAGAATGGAAAGAAACGAGCCGTAATCGCCACCGCACGAAAGTTAGCGGTCCTGCTACATCGGTTGTGGGTCAGCGGAGAAGTGTACGAACCGCTGCGCAACAGTAGCCAGCTCATGCCGGCAGCAGCTTAGTTCGAAGGTTCTAAGCATCTGCTAAGGAGCAAACTCAAAGCCCAAAGCCGAGTTCCGGTGACTGCGTCTATGGCCTGGCCCACTTCCCGTCGCGTAAAGGGGAAGAGAGGTCGACTAACAGGTGGCAGCACCGGCTGAAACGAGAACACCCAACTTGCACCGAGCGAACAAAATCGCTCAACGAAGAGTGCGGATGGAAGGGTGGCGACAGTGGCAACTCGGTCGGGAGAAACAATCTTGTGCAACGAAAAAACAAAAGAACCCACTTGACTCCGACCGGTCTTCTCATGGAAGGCGTTAGCACTCGTTGACCCCAACAACATGCTTTTCCGGAAGCATGAACTACGCAATACGCAAGGCACTCTAACCCCGCGTGAGCCGCTCAATCACATCGCGATGCTCCGGATACCGCCGCACCAACTCCGCCCGCGCCCCCATCTCAAAATCCGCAAAATCAAACCCCGGCGCGACCGTGCATCCCACCACCGCAAAAGAATTCCAATCCGCCACGTGGGACGCGAACCAGCATCCCGCCCGCACCACCGCCTGCAAAACCTGCCCTGCTTCCAAGTCGCGCCCTAGCCGAATCGCCGAATACTCTCCCTCCGGATCAACCACATGCACGACCAGCGGTTCGCCCACATAGAAGTGCCAAACCTCATCCGACCGCAACCGGTGAAACGCCGAGAAGTTCTCCCCATCCAGCAAGAAATAGATCGCCGTCGAAACCGCGCACGCTCCCGAAAAGCCCGCCGGCAAAGCTTCTCGCGAGATTACAGCCTCCGACCGGTACGTCTGACGGAAGTATCCACCCTCCGGATGCGGCTCGAGTTGCAGTTTCTCGATAAAGTACCTGGCATCTTCAATTTCCACATTTCCCTCGTCAATTCAATCGCCCCAGAAACAATCATCGAGGATCACAGAGCGGTTTGCCCCGCCCGGACGAAAACTCTTCCAAACAAAAAAGAGCCGCAACTTTTATGCGGCCCTTTCCCGTTTATCTGCGTGATCCGCGTTGATCCGCGGCAAGAAGGCTAGTGCCGTCCTCCGCCTCCACCGCTATGACCGCCGTGGCGTCCTCCGCCACCTCGTCCACCGCGGCCGCGGCCACGTCCGCCTCCTCCGCCTCCAGGACGCCCGCCGCGGCCACCACGGTCCCCGCCACGCGGACGATCTCCGCCTCCAGCACTCACGTGCGGAGCGCCTTCGCGATTGAAGTTCGGCTCGGCATCTGGCTCATCTGGAAAATCTCCGCCGCCCTCGATCACGAGCGATCCTGTCAACGCCGGTTCGCCATCCCCCCCCGGCGCCACGCCAGGAGCAGGAGGAGGAGCTTCCCCGCCGCCCATCTTCGCGCGCTGCTCTTTCAAAATCGCCTTGCGCGACAGTCGGATGCGGTTACCTTCCACCGCCAACACCTTCACCAAAACCTGGTCGCCTTCCTTCAGTTCGTCGCGGACATCGGCAATGCGATGCTCGGCCACCTCGCTGATGTGCAGCAGCCCGTCGGTGCCCGGCAGAATCTCCACGAACGCGCCAAAGTCGGCGAGTCGTGTGACCTTGCCAAGGTAGGTCTTCCCTACTTCAGCCGTAGCCGTGATGTCGCCGATGATCTGCAGCGCCTTCGCCGCCGATGCCTGATCGCTCGATGCCACCTTGACCAGTCCGGAGTCTTCCACATCGATCTTCACTCCGGTCTGCTCCACGATGCTGCGAATCATCTTGCCGCCCGGCCCGATCAGATCGCGAATCTTGTCGACCGGGATCTGGACGGTGTAGAAGCGCGGCGCGTAATCGGAGATCTTCTCGCGCCCGGACGCGATGACTTCCTCCATCTTCCCCAGGATGTGCAGCCGGCCCCGCTGCGCCTGCGCCAGCGCCTCGCGCATGATCTGCGAAGTGATACCGGCGACTTTAATATCCATCTGCAGGGCGGTGATGCCATCTTTCGTGCCTGCAACTTTGAAGTCCATATCGCCGTAGTGATCCTCCGCGCCCGCGATGTCGGTCAGAATGGCGTACTGCTCCCCCTCCTTCACAAGTCCCATCGCAACTCCGGCAACCGGAGCCTTGAGCGGAACGCCCGCATCCATCAGCGCGATCGAAGCGCCGCAGACGGTGGCCATCGAAGACGATCCGTTGGATTCCAGGATGTCGGAAACCACGCGCATCGCGTAAGGCCACTTCTCTTCGCTCGGGAGCACGGCTGAAACCGCCCGCTCCGCCAGCGCTCCGTGCCCAATCTCGCGCCGCCCGGCCCCGCGCAGAAAGGCAACTTCCCCAACCGAAAACGGCGGGAAATTGTAGTGGAGCATGAAGCGTTTCTTGGCTTCGCCTTCGAACCCTTCGAGGCGCTGCATGTCATCGCTGGTGCCCAGGGTCGTCGTGACCAACGCCTGAGTTTCGCCGCGGGTAAAGATGGCGCTGCCGTGGGTGCGGGGCAACACACCGGCCTCGATCCAGATTTCGCGGACCTCGTCGAAGGCGCGCGCATCCGGGCGGCGCTTCTGGTTGATGACCTGCTCGCGGAAGATGCGCTCGCGGAGAGCCTCGTAGTAGTGGTCGAGTTTCTTCTTGGCGTCTTCGTCATCTTCCGGCAGCGCGGCGGCCAACTTCTTCTTGATCTCTTTGACCAGCGTGTAGCTTTCTGCCTTCGGATGTTTCTTCGTGTCGAGCGCATCGGCCAACTCGGCGCCGATGCGTCCCCTCAGATCGTTGTAATAGGCGTCATCGAACTGCGGCGGCTCGACCTTCCGCTTGGGCTTGCCTGCCTTGGCACGCAGATCGTTGATGGCGGCGCAGATCTTTTTGATCTCCGTATGGCCGAACTCGATGGCGTCGAGGACAGTATCTTCCTTGACCTCTTTGGCCCCGGACTCGATCATCACGATTCCGTCGGACGTACCGACGACCATGATGTTGACCAAACTCTCGCGCATCTCGTTGTACGTGGGATTGACGATGAACTGGCCATTAACCAGGCCGACGCGAACTGCGCCGATAGGGCCAAGGAACGGAATGTCGGAGAGCGTGAGAGCGCAGGAGGCGCCGTTGATCCCGAGTACATCGGGATCATTGTCGGTGTCGGCGGAAAGGACAAAGGCAATGACCTGAGTCTCGCACTTGAATCCCTCGGCGAACATGGGGCGCACCGGCCGGTCAATCTGGCGGCTGGTGAGAACTTCGCGCTCACTCATGCGGCCTTCGCGCTTGATGAAGCCGCCGGGGAAACGTCCGCCGGCGTAGGTGTATTCGCGGTAATCGACGGTGAGGGGAAAGAAATCGATGCCTTCGCGCGGTTCGGGATTGGCGACGGCGGTGGCGAGGACGACGTTTTCGCCAAGGCGCACAACGGCGGCACCGTGGGCCTGCTTGGCGAGCTTTCCGGTTTCAAATGAGATTTGTTTGCCGCCGGTGAGATGGACTGTGACGCTAGTTGCTTCTGGTTTCATAATTCATTCCTTTGATGGAGACAGGCAGGCGTACCTTCCCGCAAACGCGGGAAGGCCGGGGCACCCGACGGGTGCCGAGAAAAGGCGAGGGGTGAGCGCTTGCAAAACGCACGTGTGGAGAATTCCTCGATGCTGGACCGTCTCCTCAGAGACGGATTTCCAGAAATAGCCCGGAGGCGCATTTCGCTGTGGGTTCCCCATCCTTCTTTCGCGTTCTTTGCGAAAGAGGGTGGGGATTTTGACTCCACCCCGGGCCAAGCGGTTACTTGCGGATGCCGAGTTTCGTAATAACGGTCTTGTAGCGCTCGGTATCGTATTTCTTCAGGTAGTCGAGCAAGCTACGCCGCTTGCTGACCAGCATGAGCAGGCCGCGGCGTGAGCCGTGGTCCTTCTGGTGCGTCTTGAAGTGCTCCGTCAATTGGCCAATGCGTTCACTCAGCAACGCGATCTGGACTTCAGGGCTGCCGGTATCGCTCGCATGCGTGCCGTATTGGTCGATGAGGGATTTCTTGTGCTCTCTGGCTAACACTTGCCTGGTGCACTCCTGTCTTTAATCGATTGTCTATGTGACAGTTATGAGAATATCACGCCGAGTCGCAGGCGGTAAAGGGTAAGCCACCTCGGCGGTTTTGGAGTTAACATCTGGATATTAAGAACTCTTAGATGACCCCAGATGCCTCCGAAGTTTAGTACTTACCTTTCGTTCTCCGACTTCAACGGGGGAATGCGCCCGACTCTTGCGCAATTTCGAGCTGAGCTCTCGCAGTTTAATTGCCCCGCTGTCGTCTATCTTTGCGGCGTGATGAATTCGGTCGTAACCGACTGGCAGGGGCACTACCGAGCGGAGGCTCACGAGGAGCTCGTAAGGAACTCCTTCACGCCGCAGTTCGCCGAACGAATCATCGCCGAGGGTAGGAACGCGGACAATCCCAGGAGCGTCTACCATCGTAGGCAGCTTTTGTTCGTTTCAAAGCAGGCGATTCTCGTGTGTCCAAGAAATGGCGGCAAAGACCCCTTTGTTCAACCTCACGGCGGCGAGATGGCACGGGTCCTGCTCATGGCAAACGATCTCCTACCTAAAGGCCTGACACACCCCCTTCCGACGGCGATTACGTCCGACCAGATGATCAACGTGATGTCGGAGGTTATTCCCATAGGGGAAGCAAGCGGAGCATTCAAAGCGATAAACAAGATAGTCAGGGGCCGCCTGATGCTTGACCGATTCTTCCCGAATGGTGGCGCAGATGTTCGCAGGATATTCGAGGAAAGCGCGGGAATTTCTCTCGACGATTATCTTGCTTTGTGTTTCGCAACTTTGTGTCGGTACTTCGACCTCGACCTCAAGAAGTATCAAGCCGACCAGGGTGCCTTCGTCCTCTCCGAGGTGTGGTACAGGACGACTCGCGTTTCTCCCTCAGTACTCGCCAACTTCCTCGCTGAGATCTCGGCAACGGCTGAGGACCTCACAAAGTCGCTCCGCAGTCGAAATGAGGCGACGAGCGACTTCACTTGCTTTAGAAGTAAACCACTATTCCGCGATGGCCAAAACTACTTTCTAATTGACTCTCTTTTCCTGGCGGAGAAGGCTGAAAGCGGAGTTTTTTGGCGCATAAACGGGGCGCTCCCTAGGACGGATCGGCTCCGCTTCCATCAAGACTGGGGTCTGGCCTTCGAGGCGTACGTGAACTGGCTGATCGCGGAGTCCGCCGACAAATCATTGAACCATTTCAATCCCAATCCGGTGTTTTGTGACACGGGCAAGGAAGTCTGCGACGCCGTCCTCGTGTGCGGGGACTCTCTCCTCTTCATAGAGGCGAAGGGTACGACCTTCACGGCGGACGCGAAGTATGGAACGGACCCCGCTAAGTTACGTGATGAAATCGAAGAGAAATTCGTTCATAGCCAAGAATCCGAAAAGGGTATTGGCCAGCTGGCCGCGAGGATTGGAGAGGTGTTCGACCGCAACCACCCACGTGCGATTCAAGGGCTGGACACCTCCAAGATTAGGAAGGTGTTCCCGGTACTTCTGACGCGTGATGATATCGGCGCGGCTCTGGTAATAAACGCCTATCTGGCATCGAGATTCCGAGACCTGTTCAATCGCACGTCGGTCTCGGTGACTGTTACGCCGCCCCACGTTCTCTCCGCCCAGGATCTCGAAATGATATGCGGATACTTGCGAGACGTAAGTTTCGCAGACCTACTCGATGAACGATACAGCAGCGATAGACGCATGCTCTCGAGCTTTTGGCTGGTCGACAACCCGATCATCGATCGCATCGGCGGGCGCGAATGCAAACCCTTCACGGACGCCTCGCATGAGTATTTCCAGAAAATAGCCGAGACCCTCTTCTCGGGCGACGAAATCGGAATCCCTGGACGCTAGACCGTGAGGGCCAGGCCAGCCGCGGCTCCACGCGATCGCGCTTTTGTAGCTTTAATCTGGATCCGCAGCCCCAGTCTTTCGGCGTAGATCACTAGCATCTCCAAGCTGAACTTCGACATTTTCCCCCGCAACAAATCGCTCACCCTGGGCTGCGACTCGTCGAGGATCGTCTGCAGTTGCCGCTGCGAATAGCGCGCCGCCGCCTTCACGACCTTGGTGTGCAAGTCGGCCTTAAGTTTCAGCGCCGGGTGCCCCATCCTTTCGCGCTCTTTGCGAAAGGGTGGGAACCACGGACCCCACGTCTCACTCGCGCCGGACTTCCTGCAGCAGTCGAGCAAACCTTGGACGATGATTCAAAGATAAAGAACGGGGCGATGAGTTCAGTTTTGGGAATGAGTGCGCGCCGACGGAACGAATGAACGTGCAATTCGCATTAGACTTCCCTTAGGCTGGCGTGTGGGCCTGTGGTGTAGCGGAAGCACAGCACCCCGTCAAGGTCGCAGGTGCGGGTTCGAATCCCGTCAGGTCCATTCCTTCGGGAAAAGTCTCCGAGGGAATTCAGAATGAAACCGCGCGGACGGGGGCGCGGTTCTGCTTTGTTGAAAAATTGTTGATTGTCCGCCTTAGAAGGACGATAATTAAAGTGACCTTGACGGGGTGCTAAAAAACCTGAGACGGCCTGTTATTCGAGCCGTTTTTCTTTTGTCCGCTTGTGTTGGAGTCAACCTCTGCCGGGTGCCCCATCCTTTCGCGCTGTTTGCGAAAGGATGGGAACCACGGGTGCCGACGCCTCACGCCCGCCGAATCTCATCCAGCATGCGCTGTCGCAGAATGCGGTTCGCGCGGGTCTGGTAGCCCTTGCCCGGTTTCTTCAGCCAGGCGACTACGTCGGCGTCGAGGCGCATGGAGACGGCCTGTTTCACGGGACGATAGAACCTGCCACGCACTGCGTCTTTCCAAGCGGCGGGCGGGAGTTCCGGGATGTCGGAGGTGTCGATTTGATCGTCGGACATGGCCGCCAGAACCGACAGTTCCCTCTTCTGCTTCGCGCTCAGATCCTTGCCTGCTCGTCTTGCTCCCGTTCTAGCTGCCTTGCGCATAGATGCTCCGTTCCCGCCGGGTTGCTTTGCGAGCGGACAGGATGCGGATCAACTCCGCCTCCTCATCCACCGTGTGAGCGACTACCAGCACGTGGAGATTGGCAATCATTCCAACGGTTTGCCATCGTGCTTCTCCATCGACCTCGCGATCCTGCACAGAGATGTGAAAAGGCTCGTCAAACACCAGGCTCGCCGTCTCGAAGCTGGCGCCGTGCTTTTTCCGATTGGCCTGGTTCTTTCGCTCATCCCAGCTGTATTCCACGTCAGCCTATGTAATGACGAATATGTATATACGATAGCTCAAGGCTCAGGGGGAAGGCAAACGAAAAGCAGTTCGCTCCACTCCAACCCTTCTTTTTCCACAGCGCTCCACAACAAAAATCTCAAGGTAATTATCCCTTGACAACAAGTAGAAGATACGGCAAACTGTTTGCATGAACTACCGCAAGTCTTCTATCCGACAGACAATTCCCGCCGAACTCCGGTACACTCGGCAGCAATTTGATCGCGAGTTTCCGACTGACGATGCCTGCCTTGAGCAGATCAAAGAGCAACGCTTCCCCGGCGGCATGGCTGTGTGCGAGAAGTGCGAAGGCCCGCGCAAGCACTACCGCGTTGCGGGACGTACTGCCTATGCCTGTGCGACCTGCGGGAATCACATCTACCCTCTGGCGGGAACAATCTTCGAAAAGAGCACCACGTCGCTTCGCATCTGGTTTCAGGCGATGTACCTAATGGGATCGACTCGTTGCGGCATCTCTGCCAAACAGATTCAGCGCGAGACCGGAGTCACCTACAAAACCGCTTGGCGTATGTTCCGCCAGATTCGCTCGTTGCTGTCCGAACCAGACATGCAACTGGAGGGATCAACGGTTGAGGTAGACGAGATGTACCACGGAGGCAAGCGCAAGAATGGGCGTGGGCGTCCGATGCGTGGCGACAAACAAAAGACGCCAGTGGTCGGAGTGGTTGAGCGCAAGGGCGGTCGCGTAATCGCCCGCACCGCAGAAGATGTAACCATGAAAACCCTACAAGGATTCGTGAAGGAATACGTGTTGCCAAAGAGTACCGTGTTTACTGACGAGTTCGCATCGTACAATGGGCTTGATCGGATCGAAGGAATGGAGTACGAGCATCGCCGGATCAACCATGAAGCGAAGGTCTACGTGATGGGCGATATTCACACCAACACGATTGAAGGTTTTTGGAGTTTAGTGAAGCGCGGGATCGGCGGCGTGTACCATTCGGTCAGTCAGAAGTATTTGCAAACTTATCTCGACGAGTATTCGTTCCGGTACAATCGCCGCGCTTCTGGGAATTTGATTTTCCCCGCGATGCTGGCGAAGGTTTCTGAAAAGGCGTCGTTGAAGCCTTCTGCACCAGTCGCAGAAAATCAGAACGTGTAAAAGGCCGCGTCTCACCCTCGGCATTCTTGGCGGAAGGTTTAGGGTGATTCGCCATACTATCCACTGCGGTGTGCTGCAATCTAGGCCCTTTGTGCTTCTAGATTGGAGTAGACCGCAGTGGTGTGTAAATGTCAATCAAGAATTTCCGTGAACGATTTGGTCCCGTTCTTCTTTGGAAAACAACAGGGCGTCTTCTGCATGCTTGGCTGCTACATGGACGATAGTGGGGACCATGGACGAAAGACCGTGTTCTCTGTCGGCGGATTCGTTGGAGAGCCGGAACCATGGTTCGATGTCGAGAGGTACTGGCGTCGCGCTCTTAAGCACGCAGGCGTGGATTACTTCCGCACCTATGAGTGCGTGAACCTGGAAGGAGAATTTCGGAAAAAATTGGTGGATGTTCACGGTCTCACCACCGCAAGAGTCATTGCCGATGCGCTACTCGCAGAGCTGAAACAAATTGTTGCCACCTCCAATATCTACGCTTTCTCTTTGGCCGTGCTGATGGAGGATTATCGGCAAGTTCTCAGTGAACCGGACGGCGCAATCGTTCTGAATCCCGACCCCTTTGTCTACTCCCACTATCAGTTCATTGGCTTGGTGCTAGCAGAATTTCTGAAATTCAAACACTTTGATGTGTGCGCTTTTTTGTACGACGAAACCAGCAAGGCGGGACTTATGCAAGCCGGATGGGAAGGCTACAAGAAGGCAAATCCCAACTGGGCGCAACATGCGGGCACCATCGCGCCACTGGATGACAAGGCTCATATTCCAATTCAGGTTGCCGATCTTCTTGCTTACACGACCACCAAGGTATACGCCTCGGCTTCGGTCGAAGAAGCAAAAGACCGCGGTGCACAATATCTAAAGTCGTGGCTCAAGGGACACTTGATCCGCGCCGTTTACGGCGATGCTGGATATCTACAAGCACTGGTCGCAGCGAACATTGATCGAGTAAAAGCGGAAAAGGCAAAAAATCCGAATATCGTGGTTCTTTGAAATTGCCCTGTCACGGCTCCGTCATTCTACACCTTGTTCTGAAGGGATACTTACCAATCTCAATTCCTGTGACGAACAACCTTTACTGAGCATTTCGGGAAGAGCAAACTCGCTACATGCGCGAGGGCTCTCCCAACCGGTTCGCCACAACCCTTCCCCTCAACGCTCTGGAATCCGAAGCTAAGTCCTTATTCCGGAATATTTTAGCCATAAGTGCTTATGGCTCAAGATTTTGCCTGCATCGGCTCATACCCACCCTCGGCAAATCTAAGGAAACAAAGATTTTAGGGCGACGCAGCAAAAAATTGTGAGGGCACCCACGGTATTGGTGATGCCGGCGAGATCAAAAGCCTGGGCCACCCGCCGCGAAGAGGCTGCGGAAAAACGACATTTATCCAGAACGAATCGACCACAGGGGCTGAAGCCCGGTCGCGATTCCTCACGCCTTACGCGGCCCTCAAGGGCCGCTCTTCCACGGCGATACAGAGATTGGCAACTTTTTCCGCAGCCTCTGAGGTCGTGCCCTTCCCAAAACGATTTATGAGATACCTTCCAGCCTGAGCAAATAGAACTGGACGGGGAAGACGAGGTCAACGTCTTCTCCTGTCGCTATAATTGCTGACGCCATGGACTGGCTTCCCTCCGCCACCCGATGGTTATTCGACTCGGAGCATGGCGCAGCCGACCGCCTGATTCCGCGCTGGCTTTTCCTGCGGGCACTTGGCTGTATTTATTTTTCCGCCTTCTTCTCCCTAGTTTTTCAGATTCGTGGTCTCATTGGGCCGCAAGGGATTTTGCCCGCCAATGAATACTTGCAAGCCGTAGCGCATTCATTCGGCTACAGCCGCGGCATCTGGTTCGCTCCCACCCTGCTTTGGCTTTCGAGCGGCCCGCATATGTTGACCGCCCTATGCTGGGTGGGAATGGTTGGGTCGTTACTGCTGACTCTGAATGCATGGCCGCGCGGAATGCTGGTGATCTGTTTTGTGTGCTTCCTGTCGTTCGTGAGCGCAGCAGAGGATTTTTCAAGCTATCAGTCCGATGGCATGCTGCTCGAAGCGGGCCTCATCGCATTCTTCTTCGCGCCGTCCGGAATCCGCCCTGGCTTCGGTCGAGCGTCGCCTCCATCGCGCGCCAGTCTGTTCCTACTGCTATGGGAATGGTTTCGCATCTATTTCGAGTCCGGTGTCGCAAAGATTGCCGGTGGCGACCCAGAGTGGCGCCATCTCACCGCGATGGACGAGTACTATCAGAACGGCCCACTGCCCACCTGGATCGGCTGGTACGTGCAGCATCTTCCGCACTGGTTCCACGCGTCCACCGCCTTCGCCACTCTCGCGCTCGAGTTGGGTTTGGTTTGGATGTTATTTCTGCCGCGCCCCTGGCGCATCCTGTGCTTCTTGATTGTGACTCCCTGGGAACTGGGCGTCATCCTGACAGCCAACTACACGTTTCTGAACTACCTTGTCTTGTCGTTGGGAGTTCTTCTGTTGGATGACCGGTTTCTGCTGCGCTTTTTCGCGGAGCGATGGAAGGAATCTTTCGTCCCGGGCGTGGCGCCCCCGCCGCCAATGCAAACTTCAGGCGGTTTCCGGCGTCCGTTCAAGATTGCGAAGCTGTCTCTAACCGGTATTGTCCTCGGCTGGATTTTTTATGCCACTACGGCGGAGTTGATCTGGATGTTCTCCCGTCTTCCTCTACCCACCTCGCCGGTCGTGGCGCTCGATCCTTTTCGTATCGCCAATCGTTACGGCCTTTTTGGCATCATGACCCGGGGCCGGTACGAGATCGAGTTCCAGGGTTCCGACGATGGCAAAACCTGGGTGGCCTATCCGTTCCTCTATAAGCCGCAGGATCTGAAAACGCCACCGGGCATTTACGCGCCGTATCAACCGCGATTCGACTGGAACCTCTGGTTCGCTTCGTTGGGATCATGGCGGGACTATTCCATCGTGCCCCGAACCGAAGTGCGTTTGCTCTCCAATGACCGCGACGTTCTCGATCTTTTTGCGCAGAATCCATTCCCGCATGAACCCCCACGCGAAGTGCGCGCCGTGATCTGGCAATACTGGTTTACAACCATGTCCGAAAAGCGGACCCAGGGTGTGTGGTGGCGCCGCCAATTCCTGGGACTGTACGCCCCGACGCTCGAGCGCGAACCGGATGGGACAATCCAGGCCGTCGAATGGCCTACAGCGGGTCCACGCGAGTAAACTTCGTGTAGGGACAGCCGCCTCGGCTGTCCCGGCGAGCGCAGCGAGCCGTTTACCAACGCAGCTGTCAGGAGTGCTCCGCCCTCCACGCCTTCCGATACCGCTAGTCCAATCTTGACAACGCCGTCTTCGCCGCGCGATAGCCGCACATGCCATGCACGCCTCCACCTGGCGGAGTAGACGACGAGCAAATGTAAATGTCTCGCGCCGACGTCGCATAATGTCGCCAAGTCGGTCGAAACAGAAACTGACGGATATCCATGACCCCGCCGCCGATATCGCCTCCTACCAGGTTAGCGTCCATGCTCTCGAGGTCCGCGGGAGAAAAGACACGCCGCGCCAAGATGCAGTCGCGGAAGCCGGGAGCGAAGCGCTCAATCTGATTCTCCAGTCTCTCAAGCATGTCGACATTGGACCCATTCGGCACATGACAATAAGCCCAAGCTGTGTGTTTGCCGGCCGGAGCTCGTGAACTATCGAAGAGACTAGGCTGGGCCAGCAGAACGAATGGACGATCGGCGTGTTGCCCGTTTCGCACCGCCTTCTCCGAAGCAGCAATCTCCTCAAAGCTTCCGCCCAGATGCACGCTTGCCGCTCGCAAGCACTCGCGAGCTTTCCACGGAATAGGTGCGTTCAGCGCGTAATCAACTTTGAAGGCGGCCGCTCCGTAGCGATACCTTTCCAGTCGCCGCTTGTAGCTTTCCGATAGTCTTTGCCCGCCGACCTTGACGAGCTGTCGCGGAGTCAAGTCGCACAGAAAGAGGTCATAGTTCTGCAACGCCGCCAAATTCTCTACGGGCGATGAAGTGCTCACATTGCCTCCGACGGTCGAGAGCAATGAGCACAGTGCGTTTGTGATCGACTGCGCGCCGCCGCGAGGAATGGGCCAACCAACAGCGTGTGCCGGCACGGCCATCAGGATTGCGAACGCCGCGCTCAACGGTTCGTCGAGGCTGAGGAATGAGTGGGCGGCCAAGCCCGCGAACAGAGCCCGAGTTCGCTGATCTCGAAACCGGCGAGCGACAGCTTGCGCCGACCGTAGCGCGACCATACCAAAGCGCGCCATCAGCCATGGATGCCGAGGAACAAAGGAAACGGGCCGCAATATCTCAAGAGCAAATTCACTCCAGCGCTCGACAAATGGACGCATGAGGTTGTCCCACGCCGGTCCGTCAATCCCGAGCGAGTCCCGGGTTTCGTTCAGGTCACGCTGCAACAACACCGCCGTGCCGTCATCGAGCGGATGCGCCAAAGCGGAGGGCGAGTGAATCCACTCCAAGCCATGGTTGCTCAAAGGCAGCGAGGAGAAAAACGGAGATCCTGCTCCCAGCGGATAGATTGCAGATCCGAAGTCGTGCCGAAACCCTGGCAACGTTAGTTCGAGCGTGCGCGCCGCTCCGCCAGCCGTGGACTGCGCTTCCAGCACGTCCACCTGCATTCCTGCCTGGGCCACAACGATGGCCGCTGCCAGCCCATTCGGACCCGCGCCGACTACACACGCCTTACGGCTCATCGTCGATCACCCTGAATGAGCGCCCATTCGATACCTCCGGGAGCGCTAAGTTTAACTCAGACTCAGTCCATAGTTTTAGTCTTCGCGCCAATCCTTTAAGACCTGCACCGAATTCAAAGGCAGGTCGTGAAATAGAGCGTATGATGAAACAGATGCCCTACATTACGGAACACCTCTCCAGCCTTCGCCAGGAAATCGCTGATTTGCGCAACCTGAACGCCCGTTTCGCGGAAAAGGGCGGCCACAATGCTCTCGATCAGACCGCTCTCGAACTGCGCACCAACCGCCTGCGCGAGATCAAGCAAGAGTTGTCGAACATGCTCAATCGTCCCGACGATCCTAAGGTCTGGTGGGAACGATCCCGAAGGCCGCAGCAGGCGTAAGTCGCAATTCAATCCCGGTGTCCACGGTTTCGGGTTCTCGAAACGTGGGCTGCCGCAATTCGAAATCTCCTCACCCCCTATACCCCGCCTTTGGTACGTCCGCTCGAGATTCAAACTGTGTGGTGCATCCGCTGTGCGCCCTGCACTCACGCGGCGAGCGTCGCAGCCATGGCCTTGAGCGTGACTTCGATTCCCTCGGCATTCGGGATACCGCCCTGCGCCATATCCTTGCTCCCGCCACCTCGTCCGCCAAGATTCGTCGTGGTTTCCTTCATCAACGCGCCCATGTCGAAGGGCTGGCCCGCGGACTGCGCGAAGACCAGTGACGGTTGCGGCGAGGTCGTGGCCAGAAGCGCGATCACGTTAGAAGAAAGCCGAGTCACCTTCTGGGCAAGTAGCTTGACGAAGTTCAGATCGCGGTCGGAGAGGGTGCGGACGACGATCCTTCGTCCACGGGTTTCGGGAGCATCGGCGAGCAGCACCGCGGCATAAGCTGCGGCCAGTTCTTCTTGCGACTGCTCGTGTTGCTTGCGCAGCGACTTGATCTCATCCAGTGATTTGCGGGCCTGCTGCGGCACATCATAGATATGGGCTGAGAAGAGCGCGGCGGTTTCGGTGAGAGCGGCAAAGTCGCGGCGCGCGGTCGCCACTGCACGTCGTCCTGCGACGAATTCGACGCGCCATCCCTGGCGAACTTTCTCGGTTTTGCGCAGCAGGATGCTGGCGATCTGTCCGGTTTGCGAAACGTGCGTGCCGCCGCAGGCCGTGAGATCGAAGTCTCGGATGTCGATAAGCCGAAGTTCGTCGCGCTCTGTGGGCGGCAGTTTGCGCAGACCAAGCTTTTCTGCTTCGTCGCGGGTCACGAAGCGGATGTCAACGGCCCGATTTTCGAAAATGATTTCGTTGGCGAGGCGCTCGGCGGATTCGATTTGCTCTTTCGTCAGCGCAGGCGTGTCGAGATCGATGGAGCAGTAGTCATCCGCCATGTGGAACGAGACGGTCGGCATGTTGTATAGCCGGACGAAAGCAGCGGAGAGCACGTGTTGGCCGGAGTGTTGCTGCATGTGGTCGCGGCGGCGCGTGGCATCGATCTGGCCACGGACTCGGGTTCCGGGTTTTAGGTCCTTAAGCGGCGCCTCCAGGTAGTGGACTACCTTGCCATCTTCGCCATCGGCGACTTCGGTCACGCGGAGTTTGGGGCTCGCTTCCGAAGTGATCCACCCAGTGTCGAAAACCTGACCGCCGCTTGTGGGATAGAATGCGGTGCGGTCGAGAACCAGCGCGGGACGAGGGCTGTCGAGGACTTCGCGAACCTCGGCGTCGAAGTCGTAAAGGAAGGAATCGTCGTAGTAGAGACGCGTGGTCATGGGGAAGAAACCATTTAACCACAGAGCGCACAGAGGAACACGGAGGAGTGCAGGGATCGCGCAGTGCGTCGTGGCGTGAAAGCCGCCCACAAAACGATGTTGTCATTCCGAATCGGGCTGAAAGCCCGATGAGGAACCTGCTTTCCGTCTCAGTACGGACCGATGATCCCGCCGATTTGGCGCGCGGCCGGCTTGGGGGACTGCGCGGAGCGGTCGCCCGCGCCTCCACGAGTATCTAACACATCCAGGTATTTCAAGCCGCTGCCGGTATTGAACAAAACCACGGTGTCTTCGGGCTTGAAGAACCCATTAGCCCGCAGCTTGCGGTAGGCGACCAGCGACGCCGCTCCCTCGGGCGCAGCGAAGATGCCTTCGACTTTCGCCCAGTGTCGCGTCGCATCGAGAATTTCTTCGTCGGTGGCGCTGATAGCCGTGCCGTTACTCTTCATCAAAATATCGAGGATCAGATAGTCGCCGTATGGTTTCGGAACGCGCAGACCGGAAGCCAGAGTTGCAGCGTCAGGCCACATCTCGGCGGTCGGCCGGCGTTCATCCCATGCTTTCACGATGGGCGCACAACCGGAGGATTGCACGGTGATCATTTTCGGGCGCTCCGAGCCAATCCAACCCAAGGCTTCCATTTCTTCGAATGCCTTCCACATGCCGAGCAAACCGACTCCTCCCCCGGTGGGATAGATGATGCCTTGCGGAATTCTCCACCCCAACTGCTCGGCGACTTCGTAGCCCATGGTTTTCTTGCCTTCGACCCGATAGGGCTCTTTGGTGGTGCTGACGTCAAACCATCCCTCTTTTTCCCACGTGCTTTCTTCTTTCAACTCGGCGACTTCGCGGGCGCAATCGCTGATGAGGCCGTCGACGAGAGTGACGTGCGCGCCATAGTAGTCGCACTCGATGCGGTTGGCCATGGGAACATCTTTCGGCATGAAAATGTGGGCTTCGAGGCCGGCGGCAGCGCAGTAGGCCGCGAGCGCTCCGGCGGCGTTGCCCGCGGAAGGAATCGCGAGTTTCTTTAAACCGAAGTGGCGAGCCATGGTCACACAGGCAGAGAGGCCGCGCGCCTTGAACGAGCCGGTGGGGTTGAGGCCTTCGTCTTTGATGTAGACGTTGGGATATTCGCGGCTGGGAAGCACGGGCGTGAAGCCCTCGCCGAGGCACACCGGATTAACGTCGGGGAGAACGGCATCGTAACGCCACATGGTGGGAGTCCGTCCGGCAAGGCGCGCGGACGAGAACGTGCGCTTGATGGTAGCGAGATCGTAGCGCGCGTAGAGAATTCCGGCGTCTTTGGGGCAAACGGTTTGCGGCCGGTCGGCGGGATAGTGTTCACCGCATCGCGTGCATTCGAGGTGAGTCAGCATGGCGAAAGTGAGTTTAGCACCGGCGGAGGAGCAGTTCTCAGTATTCAGTCACCGGGTTCGTGGATTGAAGGTTAACAACGGACTTCATCCTCTTTAACAAATCTGATTGCGCGTGCCCAGGATCCGTCATTGCTTCAGACTCTGCGTAATACTCGAGGAGGTTTTGTTTAACATCTTCTGGGACGGTTCGGTCTGGTCTCTGGAAGTCAAGCGCCCGAGCAGTTCAGCGTAATTGTGGTCGGCAAGGGGATAGTCCCCGCGTCGGACGTTTACTCTATTACGCTGAGTCAAACTCCGCATATTTTGAATTTTGGGTTAGTATCAATGTCCAACCAAATTTCGAGGAGAAGATGCATGGGCAAGTTTCTTATTGGCGTAATCGTAGGATTGATCGTGATTCCGATAGGTGTCTATATGTATTTCTCTTCTGGCAGCGCGCCGGTGGCGACGTCGTCGAACGCCGATGCCCTTTGAGAAAATGCTGGCAAATATGGCACTGCATGCGCGAATGCGGAAAGAAATGCCGAAGTCCGCTCCGATCCCTGCGGATGAAGCCGCGTACGTGGCTGGGGCACAGATCTACAAAGACAATTGCGCTGTGTGTCACGGCTTGCCAGGACAGGCGCAGACTGCGATCGCTCAGGGAATGTTTCCTAAGCCGCCCAAGCTCATGGAAGGTAAGGGCGTGACTGACGATTCCCCCGGAGAAACATATTGGAAAGTTGCGGGAGGAATTCGGATGACTGGGATGCCGGGATTCGAGAAGTTGCTCTCGACCACCCAAATGTGGCAGGTCAGTCTGCTATTGGCCAATGCCGATAAGCTTCCCAAATCGGCGAAAGATAGTCTGACCTCGGTGGGGACGCCGACCCCGATGAGTCACGACATGACGAAGTAACGTTCAGCGTGAATTGTCGATCAGCATGGCTTGCGCTTGCCAGAGGCTGGTCAAAGGGCGACGTTTCTCCATCGCGCGCGTAGCCTCAAGCCACAAAGGACCGGACACCTACCCGTCACGGGTCAACACAGGATTCCGGCGAAGCACTGTCGCGCCGGAGCGATGTTTTCAGCGGGGCCAAGCCCATGTCGGAGTAAAGATACAGCGCAATTGTGGTCGCGGCGCCATGGTTGGAATGAATCAACAGTTCGGCCCACCCGTCATGGTCGGCGTCAAATTCGTTCAGGATGATTTGGAAGTCTAGGCTATCCCCGAGAGCGCCGGTGACCCCGCCTTCGCGCAGAACAGACGACCATCTGGAATCCGCCGAAAGCAGAACCGGCGAGACTTCGGCGTGAGACGAAGTCGGTTGCAAAGATACGGTCTTCGAAAGTGCCTTTGACGACCCCGTCTCAGACGTTTTTGCTTCCGACGATTCCTGTGCCGCTGATTCTCCTCTGAACGCGTCTGCTTTGAACCAGGCGGTCATCAGGAAAACCGGGGCATTCGCCAGCTTCCAGCGCGCGCGAACGAACAGGCGCGGGGCGCCGTCGGGCGTCAACCGGAACGCACGGACGTCATAGTCGAGCTTCCCTTCGCCGCGAATCAGCCCCCTGTCAACGTGAATCCACTCTTTAAGTCGCGGCTGCGCGTGGCCTACGGGCGATTCGTTCGCCGCTGCACCCGGACTGCCAGCGCTGGCGATAAGGCGCGCGTCGATCTTGGCGACCTCCTGCTTCATACGCTCATTCAGTTGCTGCTCGATTTGCTTCGCAGCGGTGGAAGAAGCTTTCCAGTCCGGAATTTGAGTTCTGCGCGCTGGGAAGGGCCGGTCTTCGGACTCGACCGCCTTGCGCCGAACCACAAAATATTCCTGCGAGGACGCGGCGAAGGCGGGCCGCTGGTCGATCGGTACCGTAGCCAGGAATCCCATAGATAGCGCGCATCCCGTCGGCGCGATCACCACGCGATCGATGACAACAGGAATCGTGGCGTTCGGGGACAGGCTGAGCGACCACGGCTGGCCCGGCTGCGTCTTTTGCACGATCTCGGGAAAGAAATGCAGAGCCTGCGAATCGGGCTCCCATAATTCCTGTAAGCCGGCCAGGGGCGCGGCAGGTTTCGGTGGCGCGGGAATCTTGGTGGGAGTTCCGGAGAAGTGCAAAGAGGTGGCGAATCTGGATTCGGTTTCTGCGGCCACCATGAAGACGACGTGCGTCGCATCGTAACGCGCGGCAACGAACGCAGGTCCCGCGGCGTTTAGCCGAGACTCCCCAGTCGGCTGGGGTTGGGCCTCAGCCTCTTTCGAGCGCTCTTCGGCTAGCTTGCGGAGACCTTCGCGCTCGATGTGATCGAGGATGTTCCCATCTGCCGGACGTTGCGCGATAGCCCAGCGATAAGCGGACCACATCACAAACAAATAGACCCCTGCAGCCACCGCCACCCATTTGCGGTTCTTGCGGCGCATCTTCGCTCCCGTTTAGAAATGTAAATTGTTTGCGGGGAGGATAGGAGTGACTTTGGTTTGCAGGGAGTACAGGCCGCGGTTGCTCGGTCCAAGACTAAGAAGTTCGATGACACTCCGGTGCAGTTTGGGTTTCTACTGCCCCGTTTCTGCAGGCGTCATGCTCACCGGAGCCGCTTTTCAAGCGAAGGGAAGCATCTCGCGCGGGCGTCCGGCACTCCTTCCCCGGGCTGAACCGCCGCGCCATCGCTGGATAGACAGGAGCGACTTCCTTAACGATCAGGTCGGCCATGCGCGGAGCGGGAACTTGAACTCGCTGTAGTGTCGCTTCCTGAGGTGATGCCAGAGAAGAGAGAGAAATCAGAAGCAGAGACGCCGCTAGACGCCATGCCATGTGAACCTCCATGCAGACTGCGAATTGTCCGGCGATTCAACACCCCGGGTTACACGGCGGACTTTGCCGCCGAATGTGGCCGGTAAAGGTTTAGACGTTGCTGCGCCCCGACTTGTTCCCACCAATCTTTTCCACGAACCTGACAATCGCCGCCAGCGTCGCCTCGGGCTGGTCGCGCTGCGGCGAATGCCGGCATTCGGCGAGCGGAAGAATTTCAACCGGCCCGCCAGACTGGCGTGCAATCGCCTGCGCCTGCGCCATGGTTCCGTACTGATCGTCGAGTCCCTGGATAGCCAGAATCGGACAGCTAACCTGTGGCAGATATTCTTCGATGTTCCATCGCCGGAAGTCAGGATGGAGCCAGATGTCATTCCATCCCCAAAACGTGCGCGCCGCGTCGCGATGATGCCGGGCAAGTTTCTCGCGCAGATTTGTAGTCTCGAAACTTGTCTTGGCCTGCGCGATGCTCGTAACGCTGAGTTCCTCGACGAAAACATGTGGAGCAAGTAGCACCAGACCGCGCACGCGGTCGTGAGCTCCAGCGTGGATGAGAGCGATGGAACCCCCGTCGCTGTGGCCGACCAGGATCGGGTTCTCGATTCGCAGTTCCGCGAGAAGATCGGGCAAAACAAAAAGCCCCTCGTCGTGCATGTAGCTCACGGCCCGTGGTTCCGCAAGGAGATCGGAGTCGCCGCAGCCATACCGCGAGTAGACCGTGACCGGACATCCGGTGGCCTCCCCGACGCGCGCGGGGAAATCTCTCCAGTGCGATACAGAGCCCAGACCTTCGTGGAGGAAGACCAGCTCTAAGGCGTGCAAGTTGCGGCCGGGAATACGTTGAACCTCCAGACTGTGCCCTTGCACGCTGAGATAGAAGCTGTCTTGGTTGCTTACTTTATGCTTCATGGTGGGGCCTGGAGAGGCTGATGGACGTGATTTTTCGGGTACCCCGCCCCTTCCCTCCTGCATCGAACCTACAAGATATCGTAAGCTATATAGTAGATAGGAGGATTTGGTGCGCTGTCCTCGCTGCGGTAACGAGAATTCGGAGGAGAACCGCTTTTGCGGAATGTGCGGGGCCAAGCTGTTGGCTGCGCCCGTCGCGGTTGCATCGGTGCCGGCTCAAGGCACGGCGATGCGATCGTCCACCGCTCCCTCGGCTGCCGCGCCCACTCCTGCGAGGACGCAGACTGCCTCGGCTCCTCGGCCTTTAGCGCCCCCGTCCGATGATGCGCCCTACATCAGCGGCCCGTCGTTTCTGGGATTGAGCGATCCCGCTTCCCGGAAGCGTGGGAACTTGAACGGGGATTCGCATTCCAGTTCGAGCAATCTCTCTTACCTGCTGGAAGATGAGGAGGAGCCCCGACGCGGCGGTGCGGGAAAATTCATCCTGATTCTGTTGGCTCTTGCGTTAGCTGTGGGCTTTGGATATCTGCGCTGGAAGAATCAAGGGTTCCCATGGCTGCATTCGGACGCGAGCAAGCCTGCGGCGGCGGCCCAAAATTCCGATGCCACGGATACGACTTCGGCTGCGGCACCTCCAACTACCGCGAGCGCACCGGCGCCCGCACCAGCGGCGCAGCCTGCCACTCAAACTGCGGCGCAGCCTGCAGCGGATTCTTCTTCTGCCAGTAACCCGCCTGCTGGCACCCCGGCGGCAGCTCCTGACGCTGCAAACGCGCCGGCCAATACACCGCCCGCAACCGGAGACGCTGCCGCTCCGAGCGCTGCGTCCAATTCGGCGCCAGACTCGTCAGCCACAACCCAGCCTGCCGCGAAAGAACCCGCGAAAGAGACAGCGCCAGCGGCTCCCGAGATCCCAACGGCGCCGATCCCGAAGCCAAAAAAGGCGGCGGTGGAGCCGACACCTAAGCCTCGTGCCGGAATCACGCCAACCAAGTCGGTCGATCCGGTGAATGAAGCACAGAAGTATCTTTACGGACGGGGCGTCCGGCAGGATTGCGAACGGGGCATGCGCCTCCTGAAACCTGCGGCCGCACAGGCAAATCCCAAGGCGATGATCGAGATGGGGGCCCTCTACTCGGCAGGATTGTGCACTCCGCACGATCTTCCGACGGCGTATCGTTGGTTCGCGATGGCCCTGCGCAAGGATCCCGACAATCAGTCTGTGCAAGCGGACCTCCAGAAGATATGGGGCGAAATGACGCAACCGGAGCGGCAACTGGCGATCAAGTTAAGCCAGTGATCTCCTGAATCAAACTTCCAGGATGTGGATTACGATCACACGGCCTAGGGCAAGTGCTGTTTTGCCTGTGTGGTCCGGGTCTCAGACCCGGACGGGCCGAGCAAACCTCGGCTGCCATGTGTACCTGATAATTGAGAATGAAGATAACAACATCAGACCGATTCAGCCGCTCTTCGTCACCCGTATTGAGGTTCTGAGGATTCGCCCCATGCCCACACAGGAACCGCCAGGCCTCGCCACGAGGCGAAGCGGAAAATTCCAGGCAGATCGGGCCGCGGCACGAACTGAACGAGCCGGTGCAAACTAGAAGTCTCACCCGACGATCCAAAAAAGCAAAGACTTCACTTCGCAGTTTCCCTTGACAACGGGAGTAAAATCTCGCCCTATAGTTTTGCGCACGATGGAGGTGCGTATGCCTACCCGTTTGGTTTCTCTGCTTCTGTTCCTGCTCGCGGTCCCCGCCGTCAGCCAACAGACAAACATTCAGTCCCGCATCAGCCAGAGAGTCGACCAGCGCGAGCAGCGAACTTCGCAGGTGGTGGTCCCGCCCGGTCCGGACGTCAGGGCGGCTCGGCTTCAAATTCTTCACCAGGACGCGAGCGCGTTGTCGGCGTTGAGTGAGTCCGTGCAGTCCGACCTGCGCCAGTTGCAGAAGGGCTTGCTGGTCAAGGATCTGAACGAAAATCTGAAAAAACTGGAAAAGCTTTCCAAAAAAGTCAGGCGGGAAATGCAGTAAGGGCCTTGGCCGGGTGCCGAATGCAGAGTGGAAGGTCGGCGGCTCTGGCGCACGCCATGTCTCCCTTACCGCAGCTGGAAATTATGCTCACTCGTTGCAGTTCCTTCTGACTCAACGCGAATGTCCTTCCTCTCATGGGGTAACATTTTCACGTTGCCGTTAGGGGGTGACAGAATTATGGAGCTAAGACAGCCGCTTTCATTCGCCCTTGAACCATCCTCCCAAGGGCGCTACTATGGCGTGCTATGCCGCAAAACTACGTCCCCATCTTCATCTTCATCGCCATCGTTGGCACGCTCCTGCCGATCACCTTGCTGCTCGCCAAACTGGTGCGCCCCGAGAATCCCAGCAAGACCAAGCTCATGCCCTACGAATGCGGCATCGACCCCATCGACAGCGCCCGCGGACGCTACACCGTCCGCTACTACATCATCGCCATCCTCTTCGTAGTCTTCAACGTCGAAACAATTTTTCTCTTCCCCTGGGCCGTAAAGTTCAAGGCTTTCGGCCTGTTCGGCTTGCTGGAGATGCTGATCTTCCTGGCAATCCTGATCGTTGGCTACATCTGGGTCTGGAAAAAAGGCGCCCTCGAATGGGTCTAGAAACACCAATTATCCCTGTCATTTCGAGCGCAGCATAATGGTCCGGTTTCGGACCTTTTGTGGAGTCGAGAAACCTGCTGTTTGCTAGCGGAACCGATTTATAGTATTCCGAGAAAAACCGATGCCCACACTCCCCGACAATCCCATGGACTCCTCCCCCGCCGAAACCTTCTCCGCCAGCCGCTGGACCCAAGGCAACTTCTTCTTCCCCACGCGCCTCGTCATCAGCCCGCAACGCGTCGCCCGCGTCAAGTCGCGACTGTTCGGCAGTAACGAAGAAAGCATTGCCATGTCGAAGATCGCCTCCGTTCACATCTCCACCGGCGTCTTCTGGTCCGAGATCGTCATCGAATCCACCGGCGGCACCGACCCCATCACCAGCCACGGCCACCGCAAAGCCGACGCCCAACGCATCCGCGACCTGATCGAGACCTACCAGGCCCAATCCCGCACCTAGCTAGAGCTTTTCTGCAAGAAACTACCTGTCATCCCGAGCGCAGCATGATCGTTCGCGAAGCGAACGATCATGCGTAGTCGAGGGACCTGCTGTTCGGTGTTGCGCTGCGATCCGCAGCAGAGCACAATTCAAAGCACCCACTCTCCGGTAGTGTCTGAAAAGTGCGTTGGTGTGTGCACCTAGCTTTTTAGCCTGTTCGCTACAGCGGCCCAGCCCTTCTGGTTTAGGTATTTCGTGAAGTCGCGTAAAGGATTCTTGCGGACGCCCGCCTCCATCTGGAGCATCTTATTGCCCAAGTCTCTTGTCTCCCAGCAATCATTGCTTCTCGTGGAGCAAAGATAGATTTGGAGCGTTCCCTTGTTGTGGAGTTTCCTCATGCGCCGCTGAAGTTCAGTCGTGGGAATGATGACAAAGTCTGGTTTGCTTTTGAAGCTGTGCAACACGAAGACCCAAAACTCAGCCCGAGAGTTATTTAGCTTGTCCCTGTTTAATGCAAACCAACTGAGGCAGCGCAGCGAATTTTGCAGCGCGGCGGATTCCCCCGGCAAGAAGTCTTTCCCGTATTTCGCTTGCAGCGAGACGGTGCGGCGGTTTTCGAGGTCGGTCACCAGCAAGTCGATGCCAGTATCCTTGGCTGGTATCCAAACGTTCAACCCCATTCGCTGTTGCACGTGAAGCCCGACCAAGTATTCCCCGGCGTGAATCGTAAATAGCGGTCTCATTGGCAGCAGTGTAGCGCAAGAAGATGCGGAGTATAATGGCGGGAAAATCGGCCCTAACGTAAAACACCCCAGCGGGAACTGGGGTGGAGTTTTCCACCAACGCACTTTTCAGACACTACCCACTCTCCCGGTAGTGGCTGAATCTGCGTCGCGCTCGCGCGTGGAGTGGAGAGAGAATTGCGTATACGCAAGGGGAGTCTATCAATTCAAACCGTCCGAACTTCCTCGAATATTACCGTTCCGAACCGTGGATCGCTTGCAACAACCTTGCGTGGTTCTACGGTAAATTCTGACTCTCGCAAATCAAGACCAGGCAAGGCCATCCGCGTGGCTGTTTCTTCAAAACCGACAAGTTCCTCGTCAAAATCGGCGTGGTATATCGATCCAGTGAAGTGGTCTTCTGCTCCATTGGTATATACCGTCAATCTTAAAACGGTCTTGCGATTCTTCCACATCTCAAGTTTGGAAAATGCTTCTCGCGAGGAAGCCATATATCTGCACACCCTCTATTGCAATTTGCTCACGCAAGCAAGGCTGTTAGCGGCCATACTTCCGTGGTCAGTCCAGCGGCCATTGCAGGCGTTACGCGCAGCGATGAATGAATCCGGCAAAAATTGTAGTGCGCAAAGTGCAAAGCGCAAGCCGCTTTCAGGTTCGCAAGCCGTTTCGAGAAAGCGTTCGTCAAGCGGGTGAATCTTCGCATCTGCATCCTGATCGTGAGGTTCTGGCGTTCCACAAAACTCGTGCTCACGTGCGCCGGATCGGGAACACCGCTGATCGTCTTGGATATAACCTCCGTGATTGGGCTTGGGGAGTACCGCTCATTCCCATGCTGGCCGTAGTCGCCAAATAGCTTCTTTAGTTGTGCGTAGTCGGCATCCCCGCCGAAAGACTGCTCGACTGCTTTCTTGTAGAAGATGTAGGCATCGGTCGTTAACTGAATCCGATGGCCTGCGATTCGGTTCCACACGTCCTGCATGAATACCTGCGTGTTCTCACTGCACCGTTTGCCCACAAAATAGCTCGGAATCAGCTTCGTATCGGCATCCAGAGCCACGTAAACCCACTGGTCGCCAAACTCGTCGGGGTCGTCCTCGCGGACGTGCCGCTCCTTCTTGGCAACATAGGTCCAAATCTCATCGCATTGCAGACGGCGGCAAGGCAGTTCGCGCATACGTTCGTCTAGGAGTATGGCGCAACGTTCGCCAGTTCGCAGTAGCAGGGAATTGATTGTGTTCCGGTCTACATCCGTCATGCGGCTGATAGAGCGGATGCTGTTGCCTTCGACTAGGCCAGAGATTACGGCTAGTTTCTTGGAGGTAGAGAGTGTGTACATTTTGACCTTGCCTTTCGGGTGAAGGCAAGCCAAAATGAGAGTTGAGGACTGGCATTTCGGCTTGCCGGATTGTCGGTTTAAGGCCCGTTTAGAAGCTCGATACTTCTAGCGGGTCTTGCTATTTGCGGGCGTGTTCATGGCGGTCGCATGTGCTCCTTTCATTCTGCCGGACTGTCTTTCGGCGATTCCTGCTCTCGACAGAAATACTTGTTGCCTTCTCGCGCCTTCTCAACCTCACAAAAGCCGCTTTCGGCAAGGCGTCTGAGAGTGACATCGACGGAGTTCTTGCTGTCTTCCGTAGCAAACGGATAACCGCCGATGGCTGCAAGATATTCAACTTGGCTTTTGTTCAGGGATCTACCCTTGTGATCCCGCAGGATGCGCTTACATGCAGCGACTAGGCTACTGTGGACGAACGGGCGATCATCGGCGTATTGAGCATCAGACGGCAAGCTAAACGGATCAGCGTCTTCAATCCGCAGTCCGATTTCTTCTAAGGCAGCGCTGAGTGCGTTGGCCTTCCTCTGCAATGCGGCTATTTGGCGTTGAGTATCGGCCATCGCATCAGCCAGTTTTTTCGCGGTTGCATCCATTTCTTTGACCGTCCTAAATACAGCGTACAATGTACGTTCACTGGACGTACAAGTCAAGGGTTTTTGTGCAACGGTTTCCATTTTTCTCGTCTCTCCTTTTCGTTTATTTACTGCTGTGGAAAACCAAATTAAGCCACTACCCACTCTCCCGCCGTCGTTGACTTCGCCCCCTCAAGCTGATAAAAGTTAACGTTCTTTTCAACACACACTGCGCCGGAGGTTTGTGCCTTCGCGATATGCCGGATGAAACGAAATCCCCCTCTTCACCGCCGCCGGAAGGTGAACCGAAACCGACGGCGGATCAGCTCGCAACTCCGGGCGGGGTGAAAGCTACTCCTTCCGGCTCGGTTCAATCGGAAACGAAACCCGCCCCCGACAAGCCCCCTGCACCGGCAATTCCTCCGAAACCCGCTGCCGCCGCGCCCGCAGCCCCTGCCGCCGCCAAACCCGCCGCAGCTCCTCCAAAACCCGCGGCCCCCGTACCCACACCCTGGGATTCACCCATGATCGCCAAGCTCAAAGGCGAATATGGGTCCGGCATCGAACCTCTCACGCATCTCGGCCAGAACTACATGGTGGTCGATCGCTCCCTGATTCCAGAAATCCTGCAAGTTCTGCGCAACGAGGAGCAGTTCGACTACTGCGTGGACATCACCGCAGTGCACTACCCCAAACGCGAGAAGCAGTTCGATGTGGTCTGGGTGCTGTACTCCTTCCCGCGCAACGAACGTATCCGCGTCAAAACGCAAATCGCCGACGGTGAAAGCCTTCCCAGTTCCGTCCCAATCTGGGCGACCGCCAACTGGCTGGAGCGCGAAGTCTTCGACATGTTCGGCATCAAGTTCGACGACCATCCCGACCTGAAACGCATCCTATTACCCGACGGTTGGAAAGGTCACCCCCTGCGCAAAGACTACGGCATCCTCCAGCAAGACAACGAGTGGGTACAAATCAACCTAGGAATCGAGAGCGGCCAGTGAACAGAGCCCAAACCAGAGCCAGCTTTGGAGCGGCGGAATATGTTCGGCCTGAGCGAAAATGTTGGGGTGGTTTCAGCCGTCCCTCCGGGATGGGCTTGGCTTTTCCAGTCTCCCCGGCGCTGAAAGCGCCGGGCTATTGTCAACCGCCCCTCCGGGGCGCAAAAAAGCTCGGGGTTCGCAGCTTTGGACGGGGACTCAGACTCGGGGCTCGGAGCAATGTCACGATAGCCGACCTTTTTGTTTTTCGCATGAATGAACGTGAATAAAATCCGGCAATGACCGATCCCAATACACTCTCGCCGCTGGACCTCGAAACGCCGGACAAGACGTTTCTCGATGCCAACGAGCTCGTCATCAACATGGGTCCGCAACACCCCGCGACCCACGGCGTCCTCCGCGTCATCCTGCGGCTCGACGGCGAAAAGGTCTTAGGTCTAGAGTGCGTCATCGGCTACCTGCACCGTGGTGTCGAAAAAATTGCCGAGAATCGCACCTACACGATGTTCAATCCCTACGTCGACCGCATGGATTACGTCGCCGCGGTCTCCAACGGCCTGGGGTACTGCGAAGCGGTCGAAAAGCTTCTGAGCGTCGAAGCCCCGCCCCGCGCTCAATACATCCGCGTCATCCTCACTGAGTTGAATCGCATCGCCAGCCACCAGCTCTGGCTGGGCACGCACGCGCTCGACATTGGCGCCATCACGCCGCTGTTCTACACCTTCCGCGACCGCGAAGAGATTCTCAAGATTTTCGAAAAGTACTGCGGGGCCCGCCTCACGACGCACGCCTTCCGCATCGGCGGCCTGCAATACGAGGCCTACGATGGCTTCGAAAAAGACGTGAAGAACTTCGTCGCCTTCGTAAAACCGAAAATCGACGAGTACGAAGAACTCCTCACCACCAACCGCATCTGGCTCGAACGCACCAAGGGCGTCGGCAAAATTTCCGGCAAAGATTGCATCGCGCTGGGCGTGACCGGCCCCGTCCTCCGCGCCAGCGGCGTCAAATGGGACATCCGCAAGGCCCAGCCCTACGCCAACTATAAGAATTTCGACTTCGAAATCCCCACCGGCGAAAACGGCGACACGTATGACCGGTACATCGTTCGCATGATTGAGATGCGCCAGGCGCTCCGCATCATTGAGCAGGCAGTCGAAGGAATTCCCGAAGGCCCCGTCATGGCCAAAGTTCCCAAAGTGATGAAGCCGCCGGTCGGCGAGGTCTATCACTCCATCGAAGCTCCCAAGGGTGAGCTCGGATACTTCATCGTCAGCGACGGCTCCACGCAGCCCTACCGTATCCGCGTGCGCCCGCCGTCCTTCGTCAACCTGCAAGCGCTCGACGTGATGTGCCGCGGCCAGCTTGTCGCCGACGTCATCGCCGTCATCGGCACGCTCGACATCGTTCTCGGCGAGGTAGACCGCTGATGCACGAGTTCCTCCAGTACATCCAGTCCTACCTCGACAGCGACAAAACGCCCGGCGGCGCCGGAAATATCTTCTGGGCGACGGTCTACATTTTGCTGGTTTTCGTCGGCCTCTCCGTCGCCGTCATCGCCATGAACTGGCTCGAGCGCAAGATTCTCGCGCACATGCAAGTCCGCCTCGGCCCCATGCGCGTAGGACCGCACGGCCTGCTCCAGCCCATCGCCGACGCCCTCAAGCTGCTTCTTAAAGAAGACATCATCCCCGCCGAGGCCGACGCTCTCGTCTTCTGGGTCGCCCCGTTCATCGTCGTTCTCGCCGCCTTTACCGTCTTCGTAGTCGTCCCCTTTGGTCCCACGCACGCCATCACCGACATGAACATCGGGATCCTTTTCATGCTCGGCGTCTCGTCGCTCAGCGTTCTCGGCATCGTCACCGCCGGATGGGCTTCGAACTCGCACTATCCCCTGATCGGCGCGCTCCGCTCCAGCGCCCAAATGGTTTCGTATGAAGTGGCCATGGGACTCGCCGTCGTTTCCGTGATCCTCATGACCAGCCTCAACGACGCGAGCACCGGCACGCTCAGCATGATCGGCATCGTGCAGGCCCAACAGGCCCAGCAGGAATGGTTCATCTTCAAATTCTTTCCCCTCGGTCTGATCGGCTTCTTCATCTTCGCCGTCGCCATGGTCGCCGAGACCAACCGCGCCCCCTTCGACCTGCCCGAAGCCGAATCCGAACTCACCGCCGGCTTTCACACCGAGTACAGCGGCTTCCGCTGGTCCTTATTCTTCCTCGCCGAATATTCCGCCATGATCGCGGTGTCCTCGATCGCCGTCACGCTGTGGCTCGGCGGATGGCTGCGCCCCTTTCCCAACTCACTTGCGGGCCCTACCTGGGATCTCGTCTTCTCGCTCTTCCCCGGCATCACGTTCCTCTTTTTGGCCGGCATGTGTTTCTACAACACAGCCCGCATGCCCAAGCACCCGCTCTTCAAAATTCAAACCATGGGCCTGGCCGGATTCGGCGTCGTCCTCGCCTTGATCGGCCTCGCGTTATTCATACCGGCGGTGCGCGTGCGCGTCACCGATATTTTCTGGTTCTCCGCCAAAGTTGCCGCCTTTATGTACCTCTATATCTGGTATCGTGGCACGTTCCCCCGGTACCGCTTTGACCAGCTCATGAAAGTCGGATGGAAAGTGCTCCTGCCCACGGGCCTGGCGCTCTTGATTTTGACCGCCGTCGTCGCGATGCGGTCCGACCTCTGGGCGGAATTGCAGGGAGCCTGGCGCCCATGAATCCCCCGGTCGCAACTCCGTTCTTCTTTTATCTGCTCGCCGCCACCATGCTCATCGGCGGCGTCCTGGTGATCACCCGCAAAAACGCCGTCCATTCGGCCATGGCGCTGATCACCACGCTGCTGGCGCAGGCCGCGCTTTACCTCATGCTTTACGCACCCTTCGTCGCTGGCGTGCAAATCATTCTCTACGCCGGCGGCATCATGGTCTTGTTCTTATTCGTGATCATGCTGATCTCGATCGAGCGCGCCGAAAAAGAGCGCCAGTTCAACAAGCAATGGCTGGTCGGAATCGTCGCCGCCGCCGCGCTCGGGGGCCTGTTCATCGCCGTCTACACGACAACCACAAAAGGCAAAGCGCTGTTCCCCGAAGGCCGCATGACCTTCGGCGAAACGCAAAACACCCAGGCAATCGCGGTCCTGCTTTTCGACCGCGCCACCGGACAATACATGTTCTCCTTCGAAATCGCCTCCCTGCTCTTGTTAGTGGCGATCATCGGAGCAGTAGTAATGGCAAAGAAAAGGATTTGAAGTGAGCACTCAGCATTCAGCACCCGGACTCTTGTCATTCCGAAACGGCGTTCAGCCGTTGAGGAATCTGCTGTCGCTCGGGGCGGCGCATGTGCCGGCAGGAAGCAGATTCCTCCCTTCGGTCGGAATGACAGCGAGTGGATGGCGTCGGAATGACAAGGAGTGTATCGGAGTCGGATTGACGCGCGGCGATCAACTACCGAGTGCTGATTGGCCATAATCAAAATGGAAGCAATGCTCCACGTCACGACGCTCCACTACCTGGTACTCGGCGCAGCCCTGTTCCTACTAGGCGTAATCGGCGTTCTCACCCGCCGCAACGTAGTCATCGTCCTAATGTCGATCGAACTGATCCTGAACGCCGTAAACCTTAACCTGGTCGCCTTCTCGCGCTACTGGCAAGGAATCCATGGTCCCAATGCCCTGCACGGCCAGGTTTTCGCGATTTTCGTAATCACCGACGCCGCCGCCGAAGCCGCAGTAGGCCTCGGCATCCTGATCGCCTTCTTCCGTAACAAGGAGACGGTCAACGTAGACGAAGTAAACCTGTTGAAGTGGTAGAAAGACAGTTTCTAGTTTCCAGTTTCGAGTGTTGTGGAATTCCGTTGGCATTATCGGTCACACGTGAAACTTGAAACTCGAAACTTGAAACTGCTGACAACTGAGAACTGAGAACTGAATGTTTCTCTCCCACATCTGGCTCATCCCCCTCCTCCCCGCGCTCGGCGCGGCGATCATGTTCTTCTTCGGCCGCAAGCTGCAGAAGGCCTCAGTAAGCGCTGTCTGCGTGGGCGTCGTCGTGCTGGCGTTTGTCATGGCTTGCGGCGCGGTCCTGCAATACACCACCTGGGCCGACACGCACAACCACCAGCCCTACGAAAAAGTCCTCTACACCTGGCTCGGCACCGACACCGGCCACACAAACTTCCTGAAATCCGACGGCACCCAAGCCCCCTTTCATGCTGACGCCGGATTCCTTCTCGATCCTCTCTCCAGCATCTGGCTCCTGTTCGTCACGGGCGTCGGCATGCTGATCCACATCTATTCCATCGGCTACATGGGACATGAAGGCGGCTACTACCGCTTCTTCGGATACATGAACCTCTTCATGTTCTCCATGCTCACGCTCATCCTCGCCAACAACTACGTCCTGATGTTCGTTGGCTGGGAAGGCGTAGGCCTGTGCTCGTATCTGCTAATCGGTTTCTATTTCCATCGCAAGTCCGCCAGCGACGCCGCCAACAAAGCCTTCATCGTCAACCGCATCGGCGACGCCGGATTCCTTCTCGGCATGTTCTTCATCGCCTGGTATCTGGGCTCGCTCCGTTTCATCGACGTGACCGCCGCCGCCCGCAGCGGCCACTTCCAAATCGGCGACCCCATCATCACCGCCGCCACCCTGCTCCTGTTCGTCGGAGCCTGCGGCAAGTCCGCCCAGCTTCCTCTTTATGTCTGGCTTCCCGACGCCATGGAAGGCCCCACGCCAGTGTCCGCGCTGATCCATGCAGCGACCATGGTCACCGCCGGCGTCTATATGGTGGCTCGTTCCAACGCCTTATTCGTGCTCGCACCGAAATCAATGATGGTCGTGGCGGTCATCGGCGCTCTCACCGCGATCTTTGCCGCGTCCATCGGCCTCGTTCAAAACGACATCAAGCGTGTCCTCGCCTACTCCACTGTCTCGCAACTCGGCTATATGTTCCTCGCGCTCGGCGTAGGAGCCTTCGCCGCCGGCGTCTTCCACGTCTTCACTCACTCCTTCTTCAAAGCACTGCTGTTCTTGGGCGCAGGCTCCGTCATCCACGCCATGAGCGGCGAGCAGGACTTGCGCAACATGGGCGACCTGTCGGGCAAGATTCCCGTCACCTTCCGCACCATGTTCGTCGCGACTCTCGCCATCGCCGGAATCCCCGGTCTCGCCGGCTTCTTCTCCAAAGACGAAATTCTGTGGCAGGCCTGGAAGTACAGCCACTATCTGTGGGCCATCGGCTTCGCCACCGCGCTGATGACCGCCTTCTACATGTTCCGCTTGATCTACCTGACCTTCTGGAGCCCGTCGCGCGTCACCAGCCACGAAGTCGAGCACCGCATCCACGAGTCGCCCAAATCGATGACCGTGCCGCTGGTAATCCTCGCGTTCTTCTCGATCACCGCAGGCTATCTCGGCGTTTCCCCGAGCCTCGGCGGTTCGAACCGCTTCGAGAAATTTCTGGAGCCAGTGTTCGCCAATCACGCCGAAGCAACCGAAGCCCCGCCCGCGGGTGAGTCCGGGCCCGGCCTGATCGAGTATCTGCTGATGGGTCTTTCGGTCGCCGCCGCTGGCGCCGGGTGGTTCATGGCGAGCCGCGCCTACGGCAACGCCGGCAAGGGCTACACCGAGCCCATCGCCGCTGCCGCGCCGCCCGTCTACAACACTCTCCTCAACAAGTATTACGTGGACGAAGGCTACGACTACGTCTTCACCGGGCGCCGCAAGCTGGGCGACGTGCGTCTCGGCGCCATGGGTCTCGGCGAGGCCAGTTCGTGGTTCGATTCCAACATCGTCGATGGTGCTGTCAATGCCGCAGGATGGATCACTCGCCTTACCGCAACATTTTCCAAATGGTGGGACACCTGGATCATCGACGGCATCGGCGTCAACGGCCCCGCAATCCTGGCGCGCATGCTAAGTTATCCCGCGCGCCTGTTCGAATGGGGCCTGGTGCAATGGTATGCCCTGGTCATGACCGCAGGTTTGGTAGGTTTCGCGTTCTATTACGTGTATCACTAGGTGCCGCCGTAGAGACGTAGCTAGCTACGTCTCTACCACAGTGAACTCTTATGCAAGATCACATCCTATCCATCATCCTCTTCACTCCGCTCCTCGGCGCGCTCCTTCTCCTCTTCGTTCCCAAGGAGAACAAAGACGCCATCCGCTGGATCGCGAACTTCTTCGCGCTCGCCGGCTTCCTGGTCTCCCTGCCGCTGGTCCCGTGGTTTTGGGCACAGCGCTTCGAGCCCGGCTTCAAGTTCATCGAGGGCGCGCCCGGCAACTGGATCCCGTCGATCGGCGCCGGCTACGTCCTGGGCATCGATGGCATCTCGTTCCTGCTCATCATGCTCACCACGCTGCTGGGCTGGGTCTCGATCCTCTCTTCCTGGACCTCCATCGAGAACCGCGTCAAGGAATACTACATCTGGTTTCTCGTCCTCCAGACCGGCATGCTCGGCGTCTTCATGGCGCTCGATTTCTTCCTCTTCTTCGTCTTCTGGGAAGCCATGCTCGTCCCCATGTACCTCTTGATCGGCATCTGGGGAGGCCCGCGCAAACTCTACGCCGCCATCAAATTCTTCCTCTACACCCTGGCCGGCTCCGTGCTGATGCTGCTGGGCATTCTGTTCCTCTACTTCCATCATCACTCGGTGACCGGCATCTACTCCTTCAGCCTCCAGGCGCTCTACGAAACCGCGCCGCACATTTATTCCGACTACGGCCCGCACGTCGCGACTCTGCTGTTCCTGAGTTTCTTCTTCGCCTTCGCCATCAAAGTCCCCATGTTCCCCTTCCACACCTGGCTGCCCGACGCCCACGTGGAAGCGCCCACCGCCGGGTCCGTGATCCTCGCCGGCGTCCTGCTGAAGATGGGCACCTACGGCTTCATCCGCTTCTCGCTTCCCTTCTTCCCCAACGTGATGTCCAATCCCGCCACGTTCATGCACATGACCGTGCGCGGCTGGATGATTTTCCTCTCCATCATCGCCATCATCTATGGCGCGCTCGTCTCCCTTATGCAGAAGGACATGAAGAAGCTCGTGGCCTACTCTTCCGTCAGCCACCTCGGCTTTTGCACCCTGGGAATCTTCGCCCTCACGCCCCTCGGCCTGAGCGGCTCTGTCCTTCAGCAAATCAACCACGGCATCTCCACGGGCGCGCTCTTCTTGATTGTCGGCATCCTCTACGAGCGCCGCCACACCCGCGAAATTTCCGAATACGGCGGCATCTCCAACGTCATGCCCGTCTATGCCACCATCACCATGATCATGTTCCTCTCCTCGATGGGCTTGCCGCTCCTGAACGGCTTCGTCGGCGAGTTCACCATCCTGCAAGGAACGTTCATGGAGAACTGGCGCTGGGGCGCATGGGCCGTTCCCGGAGTCGTCTTGGCCGCGGCCTACTTGCTGTGGCTCTACCAGCGCGTTTTCTTCGGCACCGTCACCAATCCCAAGAACGAAAAGCTGCACGACCTGACCCCGCGCGAAGTCGCGACCTTCGTTCCGCTCGTTATCATGGCCTTCTGGATCGGTCTGTATCCCAAGCCGTTTTTCCAGATCCTCGAGCAGCCTGTGAACCACACCATCGCCATCGTGCGCCCTGACTATCCCCAACCCGCAGTGAATGCCGCCGCGCAACCGGCAGCGCTAGTCGCTCCCGCAAACCTGACGGTCACAACAAATCCGCCGGCCGCGGCCGCATCCGCGCCACCGAAAGCAAAGGGGAAGAAATAGTGGTCTGGACTGACTACCTTCTGGCGCTGCCGATCACGCTGCTGACCCTGTTCGCGCTCGGCATCCTGCTGATCGACCTCATGCTGCCGCGCGAGATGAAGTGGGCCAACGCAGTCACCGCCATGATCGGAGTGCTCTTCTCCGCCGCCGGCGTCTACAAGATTCAACTCTGGATGGGCCCTTCGCCTGGTTCCTTCGGCCTGATGCGGACCATGTTGGTCGACCGCTTCGCTCTCTATTTCTGGTACTTGTTCCTCGCCGGAACCGCCATCGCCATTCTCATGTCGGTGCGCTATCTCGAAACCGAACACGAAAATCACGGCGAATACTATGCGTTGATGCTGCTCTCGGTCGCCGGCATGATGTGCATGGCGGCCGGCTTCGACATCGTCCTCATCTTCATCGGCCTCGAATTGATGGCCATCTCCACCTACGTGCTCGTCGGATTCCTGCGCCACGACCGCCGCTCCAACGAAGCCGCCTTGAAATACCTGCTGCTCGGCGCATTCTCCTCCGGCATCTTCGCCTACGGATTGTCCCTGCTCTACGGCCTGACCGGCAGCACAAATCTCGGAGTCATCCAGCAAGAACTCGCACGGCATGTGCTTTACAGCGAATACAAGCCCGTCGCCATCGTCGCGCTGCTCACTACCATCACCGGCCTGCTCTTCAAAATCGCCGCCATCCCCTTTCACCAGTGGGCCCCCGACGCCTACGAGGGCGCCCCCACCAGCATCACCGGATTCATGTCCGTCGCCGTCAAGGCCGCAGGATGGGCCATGCTGCTCCGCATCCTGGTCATCGGACTCATGCCCATGCGCTCCATCTGGGTACCGCTCCTCGTCTTCGTCTCCATCGCCACGATGACCGGAGCCAACTTCGCCGCGCTCACCCAGACCAACACCAAGCGCCTGCTCGCGTACTCTTCTATTGCCCACGTTGGCTACATGCTGCTCGGCCTCATCGCCGGCACGGCTACTCAACTCAGTCCTGACGGCATCAAAGGCATCCTGATCTACCTGCTCGTCTACACGTTCATGAACCTCGGCGCGTTCGCGGTGATCACTTCGTTGCGCCACCGCAATGTGGTCGGAGACGAACTCGACGACCTCAACGGCCTCTACTCACGCGCCCCCGTCGAGGCTGTCCTCATGCTGGTTTTCATGCTGTCGCTGGCCGGAATTCCGCCCCTGGCTGGATTCTGGGGAAAATACTTCATCTTCCTAAGCCTGATCGAGTCCGGCCACTACGTGCTGGCGTCGCTCGGCGTCCTCTATTCCGTCTTCGGCCTTTACTATTACCTGAAGATCGCCAACGCGATGTTCATGGGCAAAGTCGAAAAGGGAGAGGAGAAACTCCCCATCAGCCTGACCATGCGCGCCGCACTGGCCCTGAGCGCCCTGGGCACACTCTACATCGGGATTCTCCCCAACCGCTTCATCGAACTCGTGAACTGGGCCCTAGGCATCGCGCAGAATCCCAGCATCGCAAAGCTGACGCACTAGATACTCATGTGGCGACGGTCGCCCTTCGACAAGCTCATTGCAAGGCTCTCGGGTGTCCGGCCAGGACGAAGCCCGGCCGCCCCGCCCCTCTGCACCTCCGCTTAAGATAGAATCGCGGGCGTAGACTCCAACCTCTATGCCGCCTTCCACTCGTCCCGACAACCGAAGTTCCAATCAGAAGAAAAATCCCTGGGTCCAGGTTGGCCGCTACAGCCAACTGGCCATGATGCTCCCCGCCGGAACGGTGGCCGGATGGCTCCTAGGCTCCGCCCTCGACCGCTGGCTTCACACCTCGTGGATCAGCGTCGTCGGCCTCGTGCTCGGGATCGCCGCCGGAATGATCGAACTCATTCGCACCGTCCTCCGCGACACGAAGTAAGATCACCGACGGAAGGAGGCTTCGAGATGAGATTTGCGTCCGCCCCAGCCGCGAAGCGGCGAAAGAATGCCGCCCACAGCGTAAGCTGTGGGCGGCGGAGAGGAAGCGAGCAAGCCCCAAAAGGGGCGAAAGAGAGGGTGCAAAATACGCCGCGTGAATGTTTTGCAACCCGTTCCGTCGTGCCTGCAATCGCTGAAATGACGTTTCACCCGGCATGAATCAAGACCACGAACCGCCAAATCCCGCCCCTCCCGCCGCCTCCGACGCTTTCTACGCCGGCGCCCTCATCCGCATCCGCAACTTCATGCTCATCCTCGCCCCGACCCTCTCTGCCGTCACCTGGTGGAAATTCGGCCGCTCTCCCGCGCTCGGCTTTCTCTTGGGCTGCGTCATCGCCTACCTGAACTTTCAGTGGCTCAAGAGCGGCGTCACCGGCCTCGCCGACCGCGTCACCAATACCGGCAAACCCCAGTCCGGCAAAGGGGTTATCGCCCGCTTCCTTCTCCGCTATCTGTTGTTGGGAGCCGCCGCGTATGGTATATTAACCAGTTTTCCCGCGAGCCTTCGTGGCCTCTTTGCGGGCTTATTCCTGCCCGTAGCGGCAATAGCCTGCGAAGCAGTCTTCGACCTGTATGCATTCGTGGCTCGCGGAGTTTAGCAGAAAGCCGACGCGACCGAGGAAACGCTAGGAGCTAGCAGCTAGAAGCTGTCCCATGGAACAACTCTGGTTTACCAAGATCCTGAACCACTTCTTCGCCGCTCCCGTCACGGCCTTCCTGCACGCCCTGCACATCGAACCCAAGCATGCCGACGCGCCGATCACGAATTCCTTTGCAATGGAACTGCTAGTCTTCGCGTTCCTCCTGACCCTCTTCCTCATAGTCCGCTCGCGCCTCTCGGTCGAATCTCCCGGAGGTCTGCAGCACGCTTTTGAAGCCGTCGAAGGTTTCGTCGTGGGCCAGAGCCGCGAAATCATCGGCCATCACAGCGAGCCTTACACGCCTTTTTTCGCCATCGTCTTCATCTTCATCCTGATCTGTAACCTGATCGGTCTGATCCCCGGTTTCGAGTCGCCCACGGGCGTTCCCATCGTACCCCTGGGCTGCGCCATCTGCGCGTTCCTCTACTACCACACTCAGGGATTCAAGCGCGCCGGACCGAAGTATCTCCTGCACTTTTTCGGACCGCCCATGGAAGGCATGCCGCTCATCGCCCGGATTCTCCTGGCGGCGCTCATGCTCCCCATCGAGTTGGTCAGCCACTTCGCCCGCTTGCTCTCGCTCACCGTTCGTCTCTGGGCCAACATCTTTGCCGGCGATCTGATCACGCTGGTTTTCTTTTCCATGATCCCGATCGGCATCCCCATCATCTTCAGCGGCCTTCACATCGTGGTAGCGATTCTGCAGGCCTACGTCTTCATGCTGTTGTCGATCATCTACGTCTCCGGCGCTGTCGCCGAAGAGCACTAAAACAAGTTCTCAGTTCTCAGTAAGCGCGTCATCGGCGGTCGGCTTCTGCGAAAGGTTTGGTAGGAGTCGGAGAGGAACGGGTCAGCTACCAGTTGTCAGCTCTCTACTCGGCAGTGGGTTTGCTGAGAACCGAGAACTGAGAACTGAGAACTGGCTTCCAGCGTGAGGGCGTCTGTAAGGTACGACGTCAACCACCCACTGGCGGCAACTTGATAGAGGAGAAACACAATGCGTAAATTAAGCTACCTGTTCATGTCGTTATCCGCCCTGTGCTTCGCCATGCCTGCCTTCGCGCAGGGCGGCGCAGCCAGCGATACCCACTGGGTCGCCATCACCGCAGGATTCTCCATGGCGATCGCTTCCGCCGTCTGCGGCCTAGCCCAAGGCAAGGCCGTCGCCGCCGCCACCGAGTCCCTGGCACGCAATCCCGCCGCCCGTCCGGGCATCCAGTTCGCGCTGATCCTGGGCCTGGTCCTGATCGAGTCCCTCGCCCTCTACACCCTGGCGATTATCTTCCTGAAAGTAAAGTAAGCGAAGTTTAGCCGAAAACACGAAAGCCTCTGCCCAAAAGTAGAGGCTTTTCGTATTGAAAGCTAACAGCCAAAAGCTAAGAGCTAAGAGCCGTCTTTAGATCTTCCTCTCCCCGCTCCACTCCTGCCCTTTGCTCTGCGGAGCGTGGTTCAGCGCTTCCACCAGCAGTCTGCGCAGCCGGTACCGGCTATCTAGGTCTGTGCTTACAATCTCAAATCCCACTTCATTCACGCGCGCCCGGCGCAACAGCACATGCGCGCGAATCTTCGACCGCATCCCCAGCGAAATCTCCAAATCCGCTTCGCTGCCGATGCGCAGGTTGTCTTCCTTCGTGCCCATTCCCCCGCCCAGGCTCAATTCGCGAATCTGAATTCTCGACTTGCCCCACGAGCTGCCAATCGTCGCTGCCACTGTCCTCGCCAGCACCAGCCTCTCGTAGCGCCGTTGCCGTACCCATGGACATGCCGGAGCCATATCCAGAGGCGCGATCGCAATCTCCGCCGGCTCCAGCCCGCTGTCCGACAGGACTTGCGAACTGTAGCGCGGATCGGTCTTCGCCAGCGCCTGCGCCGCCGCGATCCTCAACTCCCGGTGATGCACAAATCCAAACGTCTTCTTGGTTTCGAGGATTTCCCGCAGCGTCGCCACCGCCTCCGCATCTCGCAACCGGCCCAGCGACTCAATCGCCTTGAGCTGCACGTAAGGAGCGCGCGAAGCCGCTTCGCCCGGCCGCGCCATCGCAATCAGCGGCGGTGTCGCCGTCATGTCGCCGCTCATCCCAATTTCGTCCACCGCCTCCGCCAACACCAGCGGATCCAAAATCTCCGCCAGTTCGAGCAGCGTGCGCCCGCGATCCATCGCCGCCCCATACGCAATCTGCCGCACCACAACGTCGTGATAGAACCGGTTCCATTCCGGCATACGTGCCGGCAGCAATTCCAGCAGCGTTCCCACATCGAGCCGGCTCACCAATCCCACTGCGCTCGAGGCCTGCCGCGGCTGCCCGGTGCGCAAAATCTCCCGCAATTGCAGCAGCACCGGCGATCCCAGCTGCTTCACCAGATCGATCATGCGGTCGCATTCGTCGCGCCGCATGCAGCGGAAGAAGCGGTCCGCCAGGTGCTCGGCCCCCGAATGGCTCGTCCGCCGCAACACCGCCAACATCTCCGGCGGAATCGGATCCATCTGAAGGGCTTCCTCAATAAACTCCGGCAGGCGATTCTCCACTCCCACGCGCGGACGCAAATCGCTCATCAGCACCGGCCGCTCCATGTTGATCAGCTCCATGCCCGCGCACACTTCATTCACTGCCCCATAATTCTTTGCTGCACTGGCTTCCTGGCTCAGCCGCACGAACGCCGCGCTGAACAGGCTCTGCAACTCCGCATCTTTCTCGTGAATCAAATTCTCGCTCAGCTTCCGGATGGCCTGGCCCATCGGCTCTCCACCCACCCGAGCGTACAGGTCGGCCAACTGGCTCAGCCCAATCGCGGTTCTGCGGCGCGGCTCCGGCTCTCTCGCGCCTAGGCAACTCGAATAGTTGTTCAGGATCTCCGTCGCCCCCTGCTTGTCGTCGCGGTCGAGCAGCACTTCCACAAACTGCCGCAGGTTGCGCGGCGGTACGCACGGCGCTTCGTGCGACAGCAAAACACTCTTCTTGCCTGACTCCGGCACTTCCGCCCAGAACATGCGGTCCAGGATGTCGGCGTGCGACTCCACCAGAATCCCGGCCTTGCTCATCTTTTCTTCCTGCAGCTTCAGAATCTGCCGCAGCGAATCCATCTGGCGGCTCATGTGCTCCATCATCTGGTGCACCGCGTTGACCTTGACTTCGCCCTTCTGATACCGCTCCAACGCGAAGCGGATCGCCATGTGCTCCGCCGCCTTCATCAGCAGCGGCGTGTCTCCCTCTTCCGCCGATGACGTCTTCGCCGCCAGACTTCCCAGCAACTGCTGCAAGTTCAACCGCGTATTCGGGTCCGTCTCCGTCAGTTCCTTCTGCAGATCTTCTTCTCGGATGCTGGGATCCTGTTGCACTTGCCCAAACCGCGTCAGCAGCCGGATCGCCTGAATCACTTCCTGTTCTTGCAGAGGAACCATTCCACCAGTCCACGCCGGCGCCGCCCCGGTTGCCGCGCCGCCTGCAGTCCCGCCTGCAGTCCCGCCTGGAGTCCCGATTGGAGTGCCGTCTGGAACCCATCTTCCCTTGCCCGTCCCTTGAGGAACGTTGGGCACACTACCCAGCGGCACCATCGGAACCCCGCCCGCCGAGCCTTGTCCCCCGCCGCCGGCGTTCGCCCCTTCGGCAGCTGCGATCAACTGCAGCAACTTTTGCGGATCGTTCAACCACTGCTTAAACTCAGGTCCCAGGGTTTGCGCCGCAATCTGCGCCGCAATGCTCACATCCCCTGTCAGCGGATCGGCCGCCACGAACTTCACTTCATTGATTTTGATCGTGCTGCCCGGCTTGTTCGCACCCAATGCTTCTTTGATTTGCTTCGACACATCCTGGGCTTTCGATCCCGCTACCGTGAAGGCGCGCACCAGGCGAACAAAATCTTCCTCGGTCACATCTTTGGAAAAGTGCAGGCTGGCCAGTCCCGCCGTTGTCAACAGCGTCGCAAAACTGCGTTCCGCGTTCCCCGTTTCCAGCGGGATTCCATCCAGCAGCAACTTGTTGTCGGAAACCCCCAGCAAGAAACCCGCGTCCCCGGTTGTCGGCAGACCCTGCTTCAACTCGTTCCACGTGGTCTCGAACTGCGCCTCCGTGCGCTTGTGATCGTAGCCATACATCCGCGCATACTTGATCAGGATGTTCAGACTGTGCACAAACGCCCGTGCCGAGGCGGCACGCGCACCTTGCGATGTGTTTGTGGCGGAGATAGGAAGCTCCTCGAAACCCAAGTTTGAATCTCAAGGTTAGAGCGAAACGGTAAGTCCCGAAACGTTACGGAGGTAATCGACGCAGCCAAGCACCCCGCCCGCAAGGACATGCCCCATCAAGCCACGTGTGGGGCAGACACTCGCTCGGCGCGATCCCATAACCGCAAGAGCCTGCCGTGAGCGGAGACGCAGGGCGGCGTAAGAATGCAGCCCACAGCGCAAGTCGAAGGGGGCGGTCAGCGGGCCCAAGCACGGCGCCAGAATAACTCAAGGCTCGCCGGTCTCATGCTTACGCTCCCGCCTATGCCGAGCGCCTCCCTTTTTCGTCCTCGGCCTGACTCTGCGCACACTCCTCCCCGCGAATCGGACGGGGATATTCTGGCGCAGGAAAGAAAACCGGACGGTAGTGACGTAGCTCGCACTCGTGGCACCTGACAAGCTGGAGAAGAAACAGCGCGCACACTCGATCCAGCTGCGTCAGCGGCTCACTCCGTGAGCGGTAGACTTCATGATCGCCGCAGTAAGGACAGGCTTTCAACCCAACTTTAAGCATGACCTCGTCTATGCCGAGCGCTTCCGTTTTTCATCCAAGGCGTGGTTCGATGCCTGTTCTTGTTCGTTCTGTTGCCGTTCTCGGCGGAGCGACTCCAAAAACTCCTCGGCTTTCCAATCGCTGCAATGGGTACGTTCAGCGATGACTTTCCTAGCTTGCTCTGGGGTTAATATTGTTGCGGTGGGATGAGAATACGGCTTTTTCTTCTTATCTTTGGAATCCATGATTTCAGGTCCCCTGACGGAGAGTCTGTCACAGCTCCGATTCGCTCTTAACTATTTTTGGGACCTTGTTACGAACTCCGAACACTCGCAATGGGTACGTCAACTGGATAACTCCGGAATCCAGGACGGATTCGATGACTGGTCATTGAGCAAAGCCTCGAAAACCGGGATTTCCACAGCTTTCTACTCTCAATAGTTCATCCACCCTTGACCGAGAAATTCCATTCCTAAATACTCATCCCGTAAGCCCGCAACAATCTAGACCGTCTTCGGTAAAATACTCGCGGACTGCCGACAACCAAAGACGTGAAGACTGCCACCAAAACCACGGGCTTGCGCTACTGGATGGAGCGTGTGCTCGAAGAGTGCGAGCACGTTTCCTCCGACTTCAGCGCCGATCCTGTCCACGATCTGCGTGTCGCACTCCGCCGCTGCCGCTCAATGGCCGACGGCCTGATGGCCATGGATCCCGATCGCGACTGGAAGGCGATGAAGAAGGCCGGCAAGCACCTGTTCCAGCGCCTGGGAACGTTGCGCGACGTCCAGATCATGATGGAGTGGATCGAAAAGCTCGCTCCGGCCGCGAACCATGTGGCGCGGGCGCCCTCGCCCGCGTTGCTGCAATCTGCAGAGAATCGTGGCGATTCCGCAGAGGCTGCTTCCTCACCCGAGTCTGCAGCGAACCATCCGCACGCCGCCGCATCCCACGCTCTCCTCGAAATTCTGAAAGCGCGCGAATCCGAGCAGAAGCACCAGGCTCGCGCCGCTTTGGACGAATTCGACCGCAAGCAATGGCGCCATTGGAGCAACTCGCTGCCCCTCCGCGCCACCCGCATTCGCCCCGGCAGCGCCGTGTTCAAGCACCTGGCACTGGAACGCTGGACTGCCGCGCGCGAACTGCACACCCGCGCCATGCGTAATCGATCGCAGGTTGCGTTTCACACGTTGCGGATTGGGATCAAACGCTTTCGCTACATTGTCGAGAATTTCCTGCCGAACGAGCACAAAGCCTGGAGCAACGACCTCAAGCACATGCAGGACTTGCTTGGCGAAGTGCACGATCTCGATGTCCTCTGGGCAACGGCGCTTTCGTGCCACGTTTTCCCCGACGAAGCGTCGCGCAAGGGGTGGCATGAGCGCATTGTGGAAGAGCGCACGAAGCGAATTGAAGAATATCGCCAGCGCATGATTGGTCCAGATTCTCTGTGGAACGTTTGGCGCGCCGGACTGCCACAGGGCAAGCAGATCCAGGAGATTGCGACGCGCAGAATGAAGTTGTGGGCGAAGGTGCTCGATCCCGATTTCGCCCACTCCGACCGCGTAGCGCGCCTTGCGCTTGAACTCTACGACGGCCTCAACACCGCGGGATTGCTCGGCTCGACCAATAACGCCGCCCTGAATGGCGACGCTGCGGATGCGCGCGCAAGCCTATACGTGGCCGCTCTGCTGCACGATGTTGGAAAGGCGAAGGGCAACAAGGGACATCACAAAGAATCGCTGGACCTGATCAAAGCCCACGGGACGCCCTTGGGCTGGAAAGCCGAGAACATGGCGCGCGCGGCCATCGTGGCGCGCTTTCATTGCGGCGCGTTGCCCACGCGCGGCCACAAAGCGCTACGTGACCTGCTGCCCGACGAGCAGAAAATCACAATTCAGCTAGCAGCGATCCTGAGACTGGCCAACGCTTTGGACGCCGCGCACGACGGCCAGATCCGCCGCGTAAAGATCGAGAACGCGGTCGCGCAATCCGCCGCCCAATCCCAAGATCGCAAGCGACGAACCAACGGGTTCCTGCGCAAGCCCGTGAAAGTGGCACCGAATGAAGCCCTGATCATCGCCGCAGAAGGCTTCGTGGCCGACAGTTCGACCGCGCAGGCCGTTGCTGCCGAGAGATACTTACTCGAAACTGTACTGCGCCGTCCCGTTGTGATCAGGGCCACGAAGAGTCCGGCTCTCCGGGGAGTTGTAATTCCGCCGAAAAGGATCGCGTCATGACCCACAAGAATTCACGCTGTTCCAGCTGCTGCGCAATTCCAAGCGGGGAAACGACCCAGTCACTTTCGCCCTCTCGGCTCTCCGGATACAAATGTTCTTGCTTCCCGCTCTGCCGAAAGGCGGGAGCCGAATGCCGGAAGCCGAACTTATGACTCACGCGCAACTTGTCGAAAGAGCGGTCCGCTGGCTCCGGTCGTATCGCTGCGGAGTGGTGCTGTCCGAGCAAGCCTGCGTCAGCGGCGAGATGCCCGATGCGATTGGCTGGAAACGAGCCAACCATTCCGTGCTGGTCGAGTGCAAAGTGACCCGCGCAGACTTTCTGGCAGACCGCGGCAAGCCCTTCCGCCAGAAACCGGAACAAGGAGTAGGCAGCGAGCGCTTTTATCTCACGCCTCCAGCATTGGTGAAACTTGAAGAATTGCCCTCCGGTTGGGGACTGTTGGAATTCCGTCGTGGACGGATCGAAGTAATTCACCCATCGGCGAAGAATCTGCGCACCGCCACGGGATTCCGCTACGAGATGAATCTGCTGCTCGCCAGCCTGCGCCGCGTCGAAGTGCGCATCGAACCGCAAAGCATCACGGACTTCCTGAAGTGGAAGAATCGCATGGCCGAGTACAATCGCGGGACACTTCCTGAAGGCTTGGCTGCCGCTGAAGAAGAGTTGAACGTTTTCCTTGAGCCGGAAATGCCGGGCTGTTCCTGAGTCTCCCTTCTACATATCTCGACGGCCTTCCATCGCTTTCAGCATGGTGATTTCGTCCGTGTACTCGATGTCGCTGCCGACGGGAATTCCCATGGCGATGCGCGTCACTTTAACCCCCGATCGCTTTAGTTGCTGCGAAAGATAAGTCGCGGTGGCTTCACCTTCGACCGTGGGATTGGTTGCGACGATCACTTCGTCGACGTTGCCCGCGTCGACGCGGGTGATGAGGTTCGATATCCGCAACTGCTCAGGTCCAATACCGTGCAACGGCGAGATAGCGCCGTGCAGAACGTGGAAAACACCATTGAAGTGTTTGGTCTTTTCGATGGCGGCGATGTTGGTGGGTTCTTCGACCACGCAGACCAGGCGCTGGTTGCGCGTCGGACTAGTGCAGTAAACGCAGGGATCAACGTCAGTAATGTTGTTGCACACGGAGCAGAGGCGCAGGTTGGCCTTGACGTCGCGCACGGCAGTAGCGAGCGCTTCGGCATCTTCGTCGCTGGAGCGCAGGATGTAGAAGGCCAGCCGCTGAGCGCTTTTGGCGCCGACGCCGGGGAGCTTTTTCAGCTCATCGATCAGGCGGGACATGGGTTCGGCAAATTTGGACATAGGGTATTGAGTAATTGTGTAATTTGGTAATTGGGTAATTGAAAAGCCGACTGAAAGCATTGTAACTGCTGCCCGAAGCACCGAAGTTCAATTTCACAATTACCCGATTACACAATTACTCAATGGGGAGCGTGTACTCGAAATCGTAGGAGTGTTTCCCAGTGGGAGCGATTTTGATCGCCATCTTTCCGGCGATCCCTTGCAACTGGCCGGTGCCGGATTCGGGGACGACAGTAATGGTCAGTTGTGGGACGTTGTTTTTCATCGTGCCGCTGTGTTGCAATACGAAGCTGCCGGTGCGGCCCTGCAGAGTTCCGGTGACCTTCTCGATGGCGACGTAGCCGCCTGCGCCTTTCTCCGCCGTGCCGGCGGTGAGCATTTGTCCTTTGCCGGTGGCTTCGAGATCTCCGTGATATTGCTTGTCGAGGGCCATACGGCCGAGGTTCGGTTCGAGAGATTTGTCGTCCTGAGGAGTGACTTTTACTTCGAAGGGTCCGGTGGCGTGATTGGGCATGAGGGCCTCTTTCGGAGAATTGGTCGTCGATTGAGGTTGTGCGACAGTTGGAACGAAAGGGATCAAGCACAGGGCTGCGATTGTGAGTCCAATCCTGCTGCAACGACTCTTCGACATACCAGCAGTTCCCCCAGCGGCTGAAGCCGCGTCCCGTTCTTGTGCTTTGCGGCACGGCTGAAGTCGTGCCCTTCCCGATTCGCGCTTCCCTACTGGTCGTGCGACTAAAGTCCCGGGATGCCGAGGCCGCCTAACATGCCGCCGACTGTGGATTGCATTTGCGCGTCGACTTTGCGGGCGGCTTCGTTAACCGCGGCGAGCACCAGGTCCTGCAACATTTCGACGTCGCCGGACTTCACGGCTTCGGGATCGATGCGCAGGCTGAGCAATTGTTTGCGGCCGTCCATTTTTGCAGTGACGGTTCCACCGCCGGATGTGGCTTCGACGACGGTCTCCTGCATTTTCTTTTGCAGGGCGTCGTACTGCGATTTGGCTTTCGACATCAGGTCTTGCAGGTTGAATCCACCCATAACGCTCCACGTCTCAAGGTTTCAAAGTTTTCGAGGTTTCACAGTTTCAAGGTTTCAAGGATCTTAACTTTGAAACTTGAAACCCTGAAACCTTCTGTTCAGCGCTTTTCCCGGTAATCGATCACGGTGCGGATCTCGGCGCCGAATTTTTCTTGCATGCGACGGACGACTGGGTCTTGCTCGGCGCGGCCTCGGCCTCCCGGACCCGCTGCGGGACGCGTGGTGCCGTTGTGTTTATTTTCCTGCGGAGTCACTGTGGCGCCGGGAAAGACTCTTAATTTCACGGCGCGGCCGAGGACTCCGCTGGCGGAGGCGATGGCCAGACGTTTTGCCTCGGAACTGAGCGACATGTCGACGACGGTTTGCGACTCGGCTATCTTGATGACCAGTTCGTTGCCTTGGACGCTCCATTCACCCGCAGAGAGCATCGAGACCAGGATGCGCTTGTTTCCGTCGGTGAGGGCTTGCAGGACGGCATTCTGCAAATGTTCCATTTGCGGTTTCGCGGTGGGCACAGCGGTCGCTGGTGGCGTCAGTTGAGTTTGCGTTTCTGGCTGCGGCTGGGGTTCGGGAGCGGACGGCTTGGTCGCGCTGGCGGAGACGCAGCTAGCTACGTCTCTGCGCTCGGCGCTTGGATCCGAGATAGGCTCGGGCAACGTCGCGGGCGCTGCCGAACCCATGATCACGGGCTCCTGGGCGCTGGCTGCGGCTACGATGCGCGGGCCGGTGGGAGACGCGGGGTCGGACGAAGCTTCCTGTCTTGGCGTGCCTTTGCGAGCGGAGTCGGCCGCGAACGGGGAAACGAAATTTGGACGCGCGGAGGTAGCAGGCTCGGGGCGGCGGCTTTCCGAGTTCGGCGCGCTAGCTACGATGGCCGGTCTCGCGGGTGGCCTGGGCGCGCTGGCTGCGGAAGCGGCGGCTACCTCGCTCAGCAGCTGTTCGATGGGCAGAAGCTTTTGCGCATGGGCCATTTTGAGCAGGCCGAGCTCGAGGTGGAAACGTTGTTGCTGCTTGTATCCCAACTCGCCATGGGTGCGGAGCATGATTTGCAGGTGGCGGGTGAGATCCTCTTCCCCAAACAGTTCGGCGACGCGGGCAACTCGTTCGCGTTCTTCGCTCGAAACCTGCAGCAAGGAAGAATCTTTGCCCGCGATTTTTGCTACGGTGGCGTTGCGCAGGAAACGGACCATCTGGCGGGCGAAGTGCGTGGGGCTGTGGCCTTCGCTGATCAGGTGATCGATCTGGCGGAGAATTTCTTCGCTCCTGCCTTCGGACACGGCTTGCATCACTTGTTCCAAGATATGAGCGGGCGCGGCGCCAACCAGGTTTCGGACGGAGTCGGCGGTGATCTTTCCGCTGGAGGAGGCAATGGCCTGATCGAGGATGGAAAGCGCGTCGCGCATGGAGCCGTCGCCGGCTTCGGCGAGCAGGGCGAGGGCATCGTCGTCCGCTTCGATTTTTTCGCGCGTGACCAGGTCGCGCAACTGGCCTACGATGGCGTCGAACTTGACGGCGCGAAAACTGAAATGCTGGCAGCGCGAGCGGATGGTTTGCGGAATGTCCTCGGGCTGCGTGGTCGCGAGCATGAAGACGATGTGGTCCGGAGGCTCTTCCAGCGTTTTCAGCAGGGCGTTAAAGGCGGCGTCGGTGATCTGGTGAGCTTCGTCGAGAATGTAGATCTTGAAGCGGTCGCGAGCAGGGCGATAGCGGGCGGCTTCGCGGAGTTCGCGGATTTCGTCGATGCCCCGATTGGTGGCGGCGTCGATTTCGATGACGTTGACGGCATTTCCGGCGCGAATCTCGGTGCAGGATTCGCAGACGCCGCAGGGCTCGGGAACCGGCTTGTCTTTGGAACGGCAGTTCAGGGCCATGGCCAGAATGCGTGCGACCGTGGTCTTGCCAATGCCGCGGTGGCCGCTGAAGATGTAGCCGTGGGCGCTGCGTCCCTGTTCGATGGCGTTCTGAAGGGTGCGGGTGACGTGCTCTTGTCCGATGACCTCGGAGAATTTCTGCGGACGGTATTTGCGGGCCAGTACGGTGTAACTCATGGGCGGAAGAGTCGATTATACGTGATGGATGGGGCTGGTTGCCGGGCTAACGCAAAACCTTGAACCGCAGAGACCGCTAAGAAATGCGCAAAGGACGCCTAGAACTGCTTGAGCTGCTTGCTAAGGCTGCTTGCTAAGGCGTGTGGCACGCGATAGGCTAGTGCCGCAAGATTGTGTGCGGATTGGTACGTCGCTAAGAAAGTGTGTTACGGGCCGCAAAGGAGAGGTTATGCAATTGAAACTGACAAAGCGAACGGTCGATGGGATTCTGGCCATCGAGTGCAATGGGCGGATCGTGTTTGGGGAAGAATCTTCCCTGCTACGGGACGAGGTGAAGAAGGCCATCGCGGATGGCAATAAGCGCATTGTGCTCAACCTGGGCGAAGTGAACTATATCGATTCGGGAGGGTTGGGCACGCTGGTGGCGCTGCATACTACGGCGCATAACGCCGGAGGCACGATCAAGCTGGCGAGTTTGACCAAGCGGGTCGGAGATCTGTTGCAGGTCACCAAACTGCTGACGGTGTTTGAAGTGCACAACTCGGAGTATGAGGCTCTGGAGTCTTTCCGCACAGCGGCATAACGAAAGTCCCCACCTTTGCCGCAAAGGACGCGGCAAAGATGGGGCACCCGAGTTCGGACCTTGGGGTGATGCACCGTGAGACGGAAAGGCCGCAGTTCTCTGGCGGGAAAAACCAAGGAGAATAATTTTGGCGCGATGCGGCTGCGGATCGAGCGGGCGATTCGCGCGATTCCGCGCGGGAAAGTTTCTACTTACGGCGCGGTTGCGCGAGCCGCAGGGTTTCCGGGGGCGGCGCGGCAGGTGGCGGCGGTTTTGCGGCGCGGATTTGGATTGCCGTGGCAACGGGTGCTGGGCGCGGGCGGCGCGATCAAGTTGCAGGGCGATTCGGCGGTGGAACAGCGGCTGCGGTTGGAGGCTGAGGGGGTGCGATTTCGCGGTCGGAGAGTGGATATGAAGGCGTGTGAGTTCAAGTTTGGGCGAGTGGGGCGACGAACTAAAGGATCGTAGACCGCCTGCAGGACGTAAACGGTTGTGGCGATGATGAATGACGATGGGAACTCTCTCCCGTTTCCGCCAGACAGCCGAGGCGGCCGTCGCTACGTGATTATTTCTTGAATTGCGGGTCGATTTCTACCTGGTAGCCCGTCACCATCTTATTCGTTTCATTGGCCATGCCGACTACCGCCATTAACTCTTTAAACATGGCGTCAGTCATGCCTTTTTTTTGAGCGGAGGCGGTGTGCGAGGCGATGCAGTAATTGCATTGGTTGGTGACGCTGACGGCAACGTAGATCATCTCTTTGGTGAGGGGGTCGAGCGCGCCGGGAGCCATGATCTGCTTGATGTCTTCCCAGGTGCGCTTGAGCGTGGTGGGATCGTGGGCGATGGCTTTCCAGAAATTGTTGATCCAGTCGGTTTTGCGGGTGGCCATGATGTCGTCGTAGACGACACGGACTTCGGGGCTGGCGTCTTTGTATTCGATGAGACCGAGGGTTGACATGAAATCTCCATTTCTTTTGAATTCATTTCACCACAGAGTCACAGAGACACAGAGAAAGACAAACCTTGAAAACCTTTCTCTGTGACTCTGTGGTGAAATTGCCGTGAATTCTGAACGGCATCCGCCGACTTTGCTCCAGCAGAGACGTAACAAGTTACGTCTCTACGGCAGTTGTCCGCTTAGCAGCTTTTCCAAGTTTGCTGCTTGGACGCGGACTCCTACGTAGAAGTGGCCGAAGAGGGCGTAGACGGCGCTGACCTCGTCGAAGCGCATTTCGTAGATCAGTTTCTTGAAGACCAACGGGTCGTCGGCGAAGAGGTCGACGCCCCACTCCCAGTCGTCGAAACCAATCGAACCGCTGATGATCTGTTTGACTTCTCCGGCGTAGCGGCGGCCGATGAGTCCGTGATCGTTCATCTGGCGGGCGCGTTCTTCGATGGAGAGCTTGTACCAGTTCTTGTCTTCGCCGCGGCGACGGTCCATGGGGTAGAAGCAGGCGTAACGCTGCGGCGGAATCTCTGGGTAGAGGCGCGGACGCATGGCCTCTTTGTGGCGGTCGAGCTTGCAGGCGATCTCGGCTTTCCACTGGTCGGAATGCGGCTCGATGCCCTGGTCGGTGAGTTCTTTGTAGATCTTTAAGGTGGACTCGTAGAGGCCGAGTTCGATGATGGAAAGATAGGATGAGGTGGGCTCGAGGTAGTCGCTGAGGCGAAGATTGGCGAGCTGAAGTTCGGCCTGATTGAGATCGGCGAAGGATTCGCGGAAGTGGATCAGCATGAGGTCGCCCTTGTGTCCAATGAGGGAGAAGAGGGCGGATTGTCCGGCGGAATTTTTCTCCATGACGGAGAGCGCGTCGGATGCTTCTTTGGCGATGGCCGATTTGTCGGCCTGGGGCAGGGCTCGCCAGGCAGACCAGCGGACACGCATCATCTGATGCAAAACGCTGTAGCCTTCGGTGGTGAGCGGGACTGCGGGGATTTCCGCGGCGACTTGTGGGCGAGGATGGTGAGTGGTCGTCATTCGGGCCTCTTTCCGGACCGTTTTTCGAAGGTGCAAAAGGCTATTGTACGCGGTGCTGCGGGGAGCGGAAAATTCCGGGGGCTGAGGTTTAGAGAAGCCGGATTTCACGCGCAATAGGCGGTGGAAACATCGGCGCGCCCCTGAATGGGGCGCGCCTGGTTGCAACGGGGAGAAATTAGAAGCTGAAACGAGCTCCCAGCGTGACGACACGGGCCGCAAGGGCAGACGTAGCCTCGCCGAAGTTCGAATTGGCAATGTTGTTGGAGATGCTAGTCGGGTTGAAGTTCAAATTGTTGAACACGTTGTAGGCATCGAGCCGGAACTCAAGCCTGGCGTTTTCGCCAAGTCCGGGCACGCGAGGAAAACCAAAGCCCTTGGCCAGCGTCAGATCCACGTCTCTGTACCCAGGGCCATTGAGCGCGTTGCGCGAGACACCGGGGGCCTGAGGAAGTGCGTTCCCGTAGTTGGTGCCACTGTAGGCCGTGTAGGTTGGCGTTGCGAAATATGCCGCGCCACCTTTGGGATAGTTGGCTCCGGTCTTGAATTGATCGTTGCTGGTGCTGGTGCCCGCCCCGCCGAGGTAGGCGGAAGGAAGCAGTGTCGAGTAACCGCAAGTTCCGCAGTAGAGGCTGCCGCCGTTGACGCTGACCAGAGGAGTCCAGGGGAATCCAGAGTGAATATTGAGGATGCCGCTGAGCGACCAGCCCCCGGCGATCTTCTCGATCCAACCCCGGTTGCCGTGGAAAAAGACTGGCTGCCACATGCCGTAAAGTTTGAACGCCTTACCGACGTTGTAATCAGAACGTCCGTAATTCATGTTGACGTTATAGGGATAGATCTGTTCCGAGTACGGCGCGGAACTGTTGTCCATGCTCTTGGTCCAAGTGAATTGAGCATCGGCCATAAACTGGCGCGAGAAATCATGCTTCAATTCAGCGAGCATGGCGTTGTAGTTGCCGCTGCCTAAAACGCTCCAGTAGTCCCCGCCACCGATCTGCGGGTTCAGGGCGTAGCCCAGAGCAGCAGGAGTAGCGTTTGGGTTTTCGTGGAAATAGATGTTACGCGACAAGCTTCCCTGATATCCCAACGACGCTACAAAGTTGTGCCCCAGATCGTATTGTGTATCCAGCGAGTAGTGATGGACACGCATGGTGGGAAGGGTATTGGGGAAGATGCCGACATTCACCGTGCCAGTTGTAGGGAGTCCATTCGAGCCAAATGCTGCAATCGCATTCGGGTTCGACGGATATCCGGTAAGGTTGCGCACACCGGACGAGGGGGCGTAGAGAATGCCGGGATTCGGCGAGGTCGGTGTGGACATGCTGAAGGTCGGAAACACGACCAGCCCGGGATTTGCGCTGATATTGGCTGAAATGGCAATTTCTTCCTGGTTGTAGTTCAGGCCATATCCGCCGCGGACCACGAGTTTGTCGTGGAATGGAGTCGGACTCCAGGCAAAACCGATCTGGGGTCCGAAGTTATTCTTCTGCGCGTTCCAGGAATTTCCCTTGCGAACGGTCAGATCCGTCAAGTAATTGGCCCCCGCTCCAGGAGTGGCCACGTACATATTGCCCTCTTTGGAGGAGAGTGGACCAAAGTAGGACCAGCGCAGGCCAAGATTGAGGGTCAGGTTCGGTCGGACCTTGAAGTCATCCTGGACAAAGAAGCCCCAAATGTTTTCGCGGTCATCCTGGCGAAGGGTCGTCGGAAATCCGGTATTCGGATTGAAGCCACCGCCTTCGTTATGCGGCGCATCGTTGAGGAAGTCCCACATGTTGAAGAAGTTGTAGTTCGGCACGCCGCAACCGGCACAGTCTTGCAGGTAAAAGAGGCGCGTGACTTCGCCGCCAAACTTAATAGTGTGGCGCCCGAGAATCTTAGTGGCGATATCCTTGTAGCTGTAAGTCCACTGATTTAAGATGCTGCCGACATTCGGTCCAAAAGACTGTATGTTATTACTGCCGGCGAGGCTGCCGATTTGATCAATGTTGTCAGTGGGAAGTCCAACCGGCGACTGCGGGTTTGACGTGATTTCGTTCCAGTGCCATCCGGCGGCGTTCATGCGAAACTCGTTGAGGAAGCTCGGCGAGAAGGTGTGATTCCAGATTCCAGAGAATGCTTCATTGATTTGCGAGTGGTGGAAATAGTTGTACTGGCGGGCCGGGCCGTTCAGAAAACTGGATGACTGTGGAACCCAGTAGATGGCAAAGGCGAGACGATCCCTGGCGCTGATATTGGCATCGACGCGGCCATTGTACTGGCCCTTCGAGTAGGTGCTGGTGCTGGAGGTTATGTAGTTCGCAATGTCCGCCACCCCGTCCAGGCCGCCGCCAACGCCGGGAGTGGTGGGACTGACCCAGCCCAGATCCTGTGTGCCCAGGGGTGTCTTCAAGGGCGAGCCAATATCCAGACCCTGGCCCGAAATGGTTTTGCAGTTCACATTCTCGATGAGGCCGGCATCGGCGCAGGTGGAAGGATTGATGCCCTTGCTAACGACACCCGAACCGGGGAAGGTGAGATACGTCGCGGCGATGCTTCCCGAAGGCGCTAATTTGTCGAAAGCCGAGGTATCGTACCATCCGTTGGCAATGTTGGTCTGGGCCTGGGGGCTGCGAACCGTCTCGTAGTTGAAGAAGCCGAAGATCTTGTTCTTCCAGATGGGTCCGCCGATGCTGCCACCGAACTGATCGAAAAAGTTGGTGTCTCTCAAAACGCTGTTGTCTAAGCCATTGAACCGCTGATAGGCGTTCAGGCCGGGACGGTGTGCGGTAAAGAAGGCACTGCCATGGAATTGGTTAGTGCCGCTCTTGGAAGTGACCTGAATCTGGGCGCCGCTAAAGCGGCCATTCTCGGCGTCATAGCCATTGGAGAGGACTTTTACGTTATCAACGGAATCTTCCGAGGGTGTGATGATTGTAGTTCCGCCCCAGACGGCGCTGGTGGTGCTGATACCGTCAATCGAAATGCTGTTGTTCTCATACTGCTGGCCCGCGGCCAGAGCCTGCGGACCGTTTTCCGTTTGAAAAATGCCTTGGCTGCCGCCGGTTGCACCGGGCCCCTGTGTGCCGGGAAGGCTTTGGCCGCCGCCGCCGCTTCCCTGCGCGCCATCGCCGAAGACACCCGGAGCCAATTGGATCAGTTGGAAGACATCGCGTCCGAACGAAGGCATATGCTGAATTTGATTGTCAGAGACGACCCCGCTGACCGAAGCGGTCTCGGTCTGCAGTAAGGGTGCCGTCTCAGCATTCACGGTGACGGTCTGCGACACGGCTCCAACGACGAGCTGAACGTTGACGGCGTTCGCTTGTTCTGGAATCAGTCGGAGATTGTCGATGACTTTCTTCTCGAAGCCGTCTTTTTCCACTTCCAACCGGAAGGGTGCGGCGGGCAGTGCATTGAAGTTGTAAACACCGGCATCGTTGCTGACCCTGACCTGCTTTTCGCCGGTTGCGGGATTGGTCAGCGTGAGGTTGGCGCCTGAAATCACTGCGCCCGAGGTGTCGGTCACCACGCCCTGAATGGAAGTTCGATACTGCGCGTGGGCCATGACGGCGGAAAGGGTGATGCAGGCGATGATCGAAAGGGTGCGGAGTGCAGAAGAAGTGGAGCGGCTCATTGCGGCCTCCGAGGCTTACTTAGAACTTCAATTCGCTTGAACGTTTACTAAAACTCTAGAAAAGCGATTTAGTAACATTCGGACCGCTTATAGCACAGGCGATTTTCCAGAGTCAAGCGCATTGTTTCGGGGGAGTAGGATGCCGTTCGACCCGGCCCATGATCGCATTTTGTTTTGGCAGCGCCACCTAAACGATTTTGTTAGGCGCATCTTGCGATTCCAGGTGGCAGGCGAGCGGGCACCTTGCTGGAAACTTATTTTCGGAAAATTCGCCAGGCTGCAGGTTCCCCGAGTAATTTTGGGGCGAGTCCGCTATCTGGGAGAGATGCCGTTGGGAGCACGGCAGGTGGTCTCGCGGATGATGAGCTTAGGTTCGACCATGGTTTCGCCGCCGTGCGAATCTGGTACGGAGCGCCGGATGCGGCGGAGCAAAGTCTCGGCGGCAATTCTTCCCATTTCGCGCAGCGGCTGGCGCACTGTAGTGAGCGCCGGATTTTGGTAGGCGGCGCTCTGGATGTCGTCGAAGCCGACCACGGAAACGTGATCGGGAACGCGTAACTTGGCTTCCCGAAGCGCGCGGATGGCGCCCATCGCCGAAATGTCGTTGAAGGCAAACAAGGCGGTGAAAGGTTTGTGAGAAGCCAGCAGCTTGCGAGTGGCCTCATATCCGAGTTCGGGAGAAGGCGAGTCTCCTTTGAGTTGAGAGATCAGCGCGGGAGAAATCGGGAGGCCGAGTTCGCGGGCAGCCTTCTCGATGTTTGCCCAGCGAACTTCAGTATCGGAGCTGAATTCCTGTCCTTTGATGAAGGCGATTTCGCGGTGACCAAGCTGAAAAAGATGCTTGAGCGCGACTTCGGCGGCGCGCACGTGGTCCAGAACAATGTTGGTCACACCCTTCACCTGGTTGTGTCCCGATACCGTGACCACGGGTACCGATAGCGACAGAGTCCAGGGAGTATCGACCGCGATCAGCCCGTCGACAGAGCGCTCCAGGAAGAGGCGGGGATATTCGTCGATCAGGTCAGCGCGGTGGCGGTGGCTTACCACAAAGTAAAAGTATCCCTCTTGCAGGAGAGTGTCTTCCACGCCGCTCATGACGGAGGCGGAGTAGCCATCGCTGACTTCGGGGACGATGACGCCAATGGTGAAGCTGCGCTGGGCGCGCAAGGAGCGGGCAAACAAGTTTGGGCGGTATTTGTACTTACGGGCGGCGGCAAGAATTCGGTCTTTCGTTTCCTGGGGGATGGAGTCGGCGACGGGCGAACGATTGATGACGAGCGATACGGTAGCTGGGGAAAGTCCGAGGCGCTCCGCCAGTTGTTTAAGGCTCACCGGTTTGGGCGCCATGCGCACGGCCCGCGGGTCGCCCTTGCCCCGCTTTTTTGTCGTCACGCTGCGCAGTCTCGCACAAACGAATCGGGGTGGCAAGCGGACATTTGCGATCTTCCCACGCAAAATTGATTGACATTGGAAAGAAAAACGTTTTTCATACAGTGCGATAACGCTCTACTAACCCGATTTAGTAGCTAGTTTGGGCCGAACCAGACGGAGGTGCGATCCCATGCCATTCTCAGCCCCCTACATCGCTCATTGTTGGTTGGCGGGAAGAACTCGGTCAATCCTGCTGAGGACGAACTGCAACGCACTTCTGTTGGGCGGAATATGCGTGGTCATGAGTGCGGCTGCGCTCGCTCAGATGCCGTCGCCGAGGCAGACGGCGGGCATGGCGGACAAAAGTCTTGACGCCCGAGTGGAATCGATTTTGCACCGCATGACGCTGGAGGAAAAAGTTGGACAGTTAGTGCAGTATTCCGCCGGGCAACCGACTGGGCCGGGAACGGGCCGGAGCGACTATGACGACATGATTGCGCGGGGACAGGTCGGCTCGCTGTTCAACGTGATCGATCCGCACGAGATCAACAAATATCAGAAGATTGCGATGGAGAAGTCGCGGCTGCGCATTCCCATCTTGTTTGGACTCGACGTGATCCACGGGTTCAAAACGGAGTTTCCCATTCCGCTGGGACTGGCGTCGACTTGGGATCCTTCGATTGTCGAGAAGGCTTCTCGCGTTGCGGCGATGGAAGCGGCGGCAGACGGGATCCGCTGGACGTTTTCGCCGATGGTCGACATCGCGCGGGATGCGCGCTGGGGCCGCATGGCGGAAGGCGCGGGAGAGGATCCGTTTCTGGGTTCGACGATGGCCGCAGCCTATGTGAGGGGCTATCAGGGCTCACGGTTGGATGCGCCAGACAGCATTGCAGCGTGTGCCAAGCACTATGTCGGATACGGCGCGGCCGAGGGCGGGCGCGACTACAACAGCACCGAGATTTCCGAGCATACGTTGCGACAGTTTTATATGCCGCCATTTCACGCGGCGGTGGAAGGTGGGACGGCGTCGCTGATGAGCGCATTTAATTCTTTGAACGGCGTGCCGTCGTCGGCCAATCCATTTACGTTGAAGCAAGTTTTGCGAAAAGAGTGGGGCTTCCGCGGACTGGTGGTAAGCGACTGGAACGCGGTGGGAGAACTGATTCCGCACGGCATTGCGAACGATGGGGCAACGGCGGCGAGGAAGGCTTTCCTTGCGGGCGTGGATATGGATATGGTGAGCAGCCTGTATCACGACCACTTGGAACAGATCGTGAAGGCGGGCCTGGCGACGCCAGATGAATTGGATGAAGCAGTGCGGCATGTGCTTCGCGTCAAACTCGCACTGGGTTTATTCGAACATGCGTTTGTGGATGAGGACGCTGCCGCGAAGGCTCTCTACCATCCGGAGAGCATTGCGCTGGCGCAAACTGCGGCGGAGCGATCGTTTGTCTTGCTCAAGAATGCGAATGGAACGGGCGGGAGAGCGCTGCTACCGCTGGCGGGTGGAAGTCAGAACATCGCTGTTATCGGACCGTTGGGCGACGATTCTTCGTATCCCGGAGGAGCGCCGCAGGGAGCGGGGCCGCGCATTACGCTACCGGCAGCGCTGGCACAGCGAGTTGGTGAAAGCCATATTTCCCGCTTTAGGGGTGTGGGCATTCTGGACGGGACCGACCAGGAGATTGCAGACGCCGTGGCCGGTGCTCAAAGAGCCGATGTCGTCATTCTGACGCTGGGGGAGGCCCCGGACATGAGTGGCGAGGCGGCTTCGCGCGCCCATCTCGGACTTCCGGGTAGACAGCAAGAATTGCTTGAAGCTATTGCCCGCACGGGTAAACCGGTCATTCTGATTCTTTTCAGCGGAAGGCCGTTGACGGTTCCCTGGGCATTTGAACACGTGCCGGCGGTGATCGCGGCTTGGCTGCCGGGTATGGGCGGCGGACCGGCGTTGGCGCACACGCTCTTCGGCGACATAAATCCCAGCGGGAAACTGGTGGTCAGTTGGCCGCGTAGCGTGGGGCAAGAGCCGCTTTATTACAATCATCTCAACACTGGACGTCCGCCCGGCAACACGGATCTCACCCGCCCGCCGAGCGACATTGCCAGCAGGTATCTGTCGCGGTACATCGATGAACAGAACACTCCCCAATTCCCCTTTGGCTACGGCGGTTCATACACGACCTTCTCTTACGGAGCCACGACGATCAGCACGCAACGATTGAGTGCGGCGGGATTGAATAAAGGCTTGAGTTCCGGGACGAATGCGACTGCAGCTATGACCGCTGAGGCTGACGTCACCAATACTGGATCGCGGCCGGGTGAAGAAGTTGTTCAGCTCTACATTCAACTTCAGGGGACTAGCGTTGCGGAACCGGTCCGCATGTTGAAGGGATTTCAAGCGATTTCTATAGCTCCCGGAGAAACGAAAAAGGTGAGGTTTGAGTTGAAGCCGGAAGCCTTTGCAATTTGGAACGATCGCAACCAATTCGCTGCCGAGACCGCCAAGGTTAACGTGTGGATCAGTCCTGATTCCGCGCATGGATCGCCAGTACAGGCGGAGATCCTGCCGTAGACGGCGCCGCATTTCCCAGGCGCCGAGGAAAGTTCGAGGCATGTACATCGTGAAGCCATGCAAGCGCTTTATCCACGCGACGGCGGTTCTTCTGTTTCTGGAGATGATTTGCTTCAGCGCGGCTGCCTGGGGCAACACAGAATATTATCGCCACGTCGTCTTTGACAATAGTCTGACGCCGGACTCCTATTTCTACAGCACCGGCACGGCCAACGGGTCGAGTTTTCTTGAACTGAAAGATCGACGAATTCCGGTCGAGAGGAAAACTTTTCTGACGCCGCCGAATGCGCTTCGCCTGCAGTGGCAGTCGCAGGCCGGAGGAGGATGGGAAGCGGAAGTGCGGGTGCAGGGCTATCGCAATCGCTTCCCGGAATTTGAAGGACACAATCTCTATTTCTGGTGTTACGCGCCGGAGGCGATTGCCGCCGACGATCTTCCGTTGCTCGTGCTTTCGAACCGGGGCGAAGGGCTCCAGGTCGCGGAATTTCCCGCCGCTTTTAGCGAGCCTCTGGCGCTGGGAAAAGTCGCGGGAAGTATTCCGGCCGGTGGATTCAGGTGCGGATTCCGTTTTCCGATTTTCATACGGCATCGATCTATCAATTTCGGCCGCAGGATTTGCAGAACATTGTTTTTCAGCAGGGGCACGCCGACGGAGTGCGCCACACTTTGATCGTCGATGAAATTCGGGTGGGGGACGATGCGCCTGCGAGCCAGGCTTCGTTGCCTGCTCCCGAAAATGTCCGTGCCGTCGGGTACGACCGGCACGTGGAGGTGCGATGGGATTCGTTGAGCACTTCCCTGTTTGGCCGTTACGTGATCTATCGCTCGATCGACGGCAAAGAGTTCGAACCGGTCGGCATTCAACTTCCGGGGACGAATCGTTACTCGGACTTTCTGGGAAAGCCGGGAGTGACGGCACAATACAAAGTGGCGGCTGCGGACTGGCAATATCGCATGTCTCCTTTGTCGAAGGCAGCCAGCGCTTCGACCCGCGAATTGAGCGACGACGAACTGTTGACGATGCTGCAGGAGGCCTGTTTCCACTACTACTGGGAAGGATCGGATCCTCACTCGGGGATGACTCGGGAAAATATTCCTGGCGACGACCGCATCGTGGCGACAGGCGCGACCGGCATGGGAATTGCCGCGCTGATCGTGGGTGTAGACCGCGGGTTCATCACGCGCGCGCAGGGCATGGAACGCCTCACGCGAATCGTGAATTTTCTCGAACACGCGCAACGCTATCATGGCGCGTGGTCGCACTTCATGGATGGCAGCACAGGCAAGACGATGCCGGTGTTCGGCATGTTCGACAACGGTGGAGATCTGGTGGAGACTTCGTTCCTGATGGAAGGGCTGCTGGCCGCGCGGCAATATTTTCGCGGGGACAGCGAGGCGGAACGCAATCTCTACAGGCGCATCACGCAACTCTGGGAGACGGTGGAATGGGATTGGTATCGTGGGCCTGAAGCTGGCGACTTTCTCTACTGGCATTGGTCGGCAGAGTGGGGCTGGCAGATTCAGCATCGGCTCACCGGCTTTAACGAGGTCATGATCACCTATCTGTTGGCGATGTCATCGCCGACGCATGGCGTTCCTGCGGACCTGTACTACTCCGGATGGGCGGGTCAGTCGGAACGCGCGATCCGGTATCGGGCCGGATGGTCCGGCAGTGTGGATGGAGATCATTACGGCAACGGACACACCTATTACGGAATCAAGCTGGACGTCGGCGTCGGAACAGGTGGGCCGCTATTCTTCACTCATTACTCGTACTTCGGATTTGATCCGTACAGTTTGCACGATCGCTTTACGTCGTCTTATTTCGAGAATAACCGCAGCCTCGCGCTCATCAATCGAGCGTATTGCATCGCCAATCCAAAACACTTTCCAGGATATGGGCCGAATGCGTGGGGACTGACTGCAAGCGATGGCCCTCAGGGCTATGTGCCGCACGCGCCGGACGCGAACAATGACCGTGGGACGCTGACGCCGACGGGCGCACTCGCGTCTTTTCCATATACTCCGGAAGCTTCGATGGCGGCATTCAAGCACTACTATCGCGACCTGGGAGCGCAACTGTGGAACATCTATGGTCCGCGGGACGCTTACAATCCTGAGCAGGACTGGGTGTCGCCGATTTACATGGGGCTGAACCAGGCGCTGATCGCGGTGATGGTGGAGAACTATCGAACTGGGCTGGTGTGGAAGAACTTTATGGCGAATCCAGAGATCGGGGTGATGCTACATAAACTCGACGCGGTGACGGGGAAATAGCGGTGAGATGTTCCTGCCTGGGAGCAGACCTCAATTTCTTTCCCCATTGAAAAGTCCGCACTCGACATCAATCGCGCCATTGAAACCATGATCACGGTGGCGCGAAACGAATGGAAATATGTCTCCGAGGTGGAAACCCGGTTTGATCCGGAATTGCCGTATGTTCCCTGCCATTGCCGTCGAGTTCAATCAAGTGATTCTCGAATCTGCTGATTAATGCCGCTCATGCCATTCGCCAGGTGGTGGGCGATGGCTCCGGTGGTAAGGGAAAGATCGCGATCACTACCAAACCGGTGGGCAGGAACAGGTCAAGGTCTCGCCTTAGCCCACACCCTCATCGTCAGGAAGCACGGTGGACGCATCTGGTTTGAGAGCGTTCTGGGGAAGGGTACGACGTTCTTCAATCGCCTGCCCGTTTCGCCATTGGCTACGGAATCGTAGTTCCGGCCGTGTACCTCGGCCAATAGAGAGTCTGCCGGGAGTACCGAGGTAACACGGTTTCCCGTGGGCGCCTGCAGTTCCGTCCAGTTGAGCCGAAGTTTGAAACAAGCACCACTGTATCTGGTGAATTCCGATTCCGAAAAAACCGGAGCGACGCGCAGCCGGTTGCTGTTCGTGGATGATGAGTCGTTGGTCTTGCAAGGCCTACAACGAACTCTTCACAGCATGCGTGGACAGTGGGACATGACCTTCATCGGAGGCGGCGAAGAGGCGCTGGAAACCCTGGCGCGCCAGCCCTACGATGCCATCATCACCGACATGCGAATGCCACGCATGGACGGTGCGCAGCTGCTGGAAAAGGTGAAGGAGCTGTATCCCCAAATTGTGCGAATCGTGCTTTCCGGCCAAGCCAACCGGGAGACGATTCTCCGTTCCGCGGGTCCGGCGCATCAGTACGTCTCCAAGCCCTGCGACCCGCAAGAACTCAAATTGAGGCTGGCTCAAGCCTTTGCCATGCGCGACCTGCTGCAAAATTCGGCTGTGCAGGCGCTGGTTTCGGGACTGAAAAGCTTACCGAGCCTGCCGGGGCTCTACTACGAAATCCAAGCGGAACTCCGGTCCGAAGACGCCTCGCTGAAGAAAATCGCCGAGATTGTCTCTCGAGACGTGGGCATGACCGCCAAGATTCTGCAACTCGCAAACTCGGCCTTCATGGGCGCGCGCTACAACATCTCCAGCCCCACGCACAGGAGACAGGGGCGTCTTTGATTCTCAAATTTGCCATGTTCTGTCCTCCCGAACTGGCGTTTTGAGGTGATTGAGAGGCGACCTAAGGGAGGATCACAAGTATGAACTGAATCGTGAACGCGCTGAATTACAATACATCCATTCAACCCGAGTCGCAGTCTTAACCTATGAGGATGATACGGATGACGGAGCTTGGCGAAGCATTGGTGAAATTCAAGCTTCCGTTGGAGATCGGTTGCACCAGAGTCAGTGCACTTTGATCTCAACCCTTATGCGCGCCAGGAACTTTCGGATATTCGCCGCGATGTTTTTTCTGTTGCTCGTGGGGGCAGGCAATGGGCAAAACACGACGCGGATCAGTCTGGATCAGGCCATCGATCTGGCGCTGGTGCACAACCATTCGATCAAAGCCACCCGAACTCTGATTCTTCAGAATCAGGCGCAGGAGATCACCGCGAATCTGCGCCCCAATCCAACGTTCGGCGCGGATTCGCAGTTCGTCCCATTTTTCAGCCCGCAGGACTTTTCCGGAGACAATCTCAACGAGACGCAGCAGTTCGATGTCGGAATCTCGTACCTCTTTGAACGCGGTCACAAGCGTCAACGGCGGCTGCAAGCGGCTCGCGATCAGACGTCCGTCACTCGTGCCCAAGTCACCGACGCGGAGCGAACGCTGGCGTTTAGCGTGGGCCAGCAGTTCGTCAGCGTTTTGCTGGCGGAATCCACTCTCCAGTTTGCGCTCGAGGATTTGAAGGGTTTTCAGCAAACCGTCGACATCGGCGAGGCTCAACTCAAAGCGGGGTACATCGGCGAAGGCGATTATCTAAAGATCAAGCTGCAGCTTCTGCAGTTTCAGACCGACGTGTCCTCAGCCCGCCTGGCGAAGGTGCAGGCGCTGGTCGGCCTGCGTGAATTGCTGGGTTACAACGCGGTACCGGCCGATTACGACGTGATTGGCGATCTAGCCTATCAGCCGATTCAGGCGAAGGTAGAGGATTTGCAAATGAAGGCGCTGCACCAGCGTCCCGACTATCGAGCCGCGGAATTGGGGGTCACGGCAGCACAGAGCCAAATCCGGCTGGCCAAGGCCAACGCCAAGGTCGATGTAAACGGCACCTATGATTTCACCCATGTTTCCGGGGAGAACACCGCTTCCCTCTTCGCTAATTTTGAGTTGCCCATCTTCAACCGCAACCAAGGAGAAATCGCGCGTACCGGTTATGCACTCACGCAAGCGCAGGAGCAGCAGCAAGCGGCCAGCGATACAGTCCTCTCCGATGTTTCTAATGCTTACGAGGCGGTCAAGAGCAACGATGAAGTGGTGCAACTCTACACTTCCGGGTATCTTAAGCAGGCGCAAGATTCGCGCGATGTCAGCGAGTATGCCTACAAACGCGGTGCCGCCAGCCTGTTGGATTTTCTCGATGCCGAGCGCAGCTACCGGTCCGTTCAGCTGGCCTATCGCCAGGCGCTGGCCTCTTATATGACCGCATTGGAGCAGTTGAAGGAATCGGTGGGGACGAGGAACCTTCCATGAGCCTGCGCAAACATCTTTATGAACGGTTGGCAGCGGTTGCCGCCGTATCGGCGATCCTGCTGGGGCTCGCTGCCTGCGATAGCTCACGATCGACTGCCGCCGCGAACTCAGGCAGCGCGAGCAACCCAAACAATCCCGAGCTCTTTACCATCCCGCCGGAGCAGATGTCGCATGTGCAGGTACTGACCGTTCAGCCCACAACCTTGACTCGGACACTCCGGCTGACGGGAGCCGTGGCCTACAACAGTTTTCGCACGACCCCGGTCATCACGCAGGTGAGTGGACCGGTCAGCAGGATCGTCGTCGTTCCCGGGCAGAAGGTAAATCGGGGCGACCCCATGTTGTACGTCGCGAGTCCCGATTACTCGCAGCTCCGCACCAACTACTTGAAGGCCAAGGAGGCCTACGCGCTGGCGCAAAAGGCCAATGCCCGTGCCCAGGATTTATACCAGCATAAGGCGATTGCGGAACAGAACGTGGAGCAGGCGCAGGCGGCCGAGGTACAGGCGGGCGGCGACCTGGCCGCTGCCCAAGCCGCATTGAAGGTCATGGGAATCACCGATCCCGACGAACTCGTGAAAGCCCCGCCTTCGTTTGAGGTTCCAGTAAAAGCTCCGATTGGCGGCCTGGTCGTTGAGCAGGATGTGTCTGCGGGACAACTCATTCAGCCCGGTACCACGCAATGTTTCATGATTTCCGACGTCAGCACCGTCTGGGTACTGGTCAATGTCTATCAAAAGGACTTGCCGTACGTGCGCGTGGGAGATCAGGTCACAACTCAAACGGACACTTATCCTGAAGTGTTCCATGGACGCATTGCGTACGTGGCAGCCTCGCTGGACCCGAGCACGCGGACGCTGCAGGCGCGCATCGAGACCAACAATCCCGGCGAAAAACTCAAGAAAGACATGTACGTCGTGGCGACTGTAAATGCAGGCACGATTCCCCATGCTATTGCGCTTCCGGATGCCGCAATCCTGCGCGACACCGAGAACCAGCCATTTGTCTACGCCGCTGCATCTTCGAATCAGTTTGGCAGACGTTCGGTGACCCTCGGCGAGAGCTTGAATGGGCAGACACAGATCACCAGCGGGCTGAAAGCGGGCGACCAAGTCATCGGGAATGGCAGCCTGTTCTTGCAGTTTGCAAATTCGCTGCAGCGCTAGATGGTTTGGGCAGCTTTGACAAGCGTTTCAAGGAACTTTGGGAGTGTCCACGACATCTGAATGATCCACCGAATAGTCCAAGCGGCGCTGCGGCAACGATTCCTAGTACTGATGCTGACCGCTTTCATCACGGTCGGTGGGGTCCTGTCATTTCAGCGGATGCCCGTAGACGCCTATCCCGATCTCTCGCCTCCGCAGGTCGAGATCATCACGCAGTGGCCAGACCATGCGGCCGAAGAAGTCGAACGACTGGTCACTCTTCCGCTGGAACTCCAGATGAACGGCGTTCCGCACATGGTGGTGATGCGTTCCATCTCACTCTATGGCTTATCCGATGTAATTCTCACCTTCGAAGAAAGCACCGACAGCTATTTTGCGCGGCAGATTGTGTTCGAAAGGCTCGCCCAAGCCACACTGCCGACGGGAGTCACTCCAACGCTTTCACCCCTCTTCAGCCCGAGCGGCCTGGTGTATCGCTACGTCCTCGAAAGTCCCGACCGCAGCCCTCAGGAACTGAAGACGATTGAAGATTGGGTGATTGAGCGATCGTATCGATCGGTCCATGGCGTGGCGGACGACTCAGGCTTCGGTGGCACGGTGATGCAATACCAGGTGCTGCTCGACCCGGCGCGCATCTACGGATATCATCTAACGATTCCGCAAGTCACAGCCGCGTTGGCCGCCAACAATTCGAATGCTGGCGGCGGTTTTTATTCGCAGGGAGGACAGTTCTACTACGTTCGCGGGATCGGGCTGGTACGCAACACCGACGACATTGGAAACATCGTGGTGGGCGCCAACAAGGGCGTGCCTATCCGAGTGCGTGATGTCGGGGATGTAACCATTGGGCATGCGCCGCGCCTCGGAGAATTCGGCTTCCAAAAGAATGACGATGCCGTCGAAGGCGTCATCCTCATGCTGCGTGGGGAACAGACGCAGAATGTGCTCAAGGGAGTGGAAGCAAAAACCGAGGAACTGAACCACCAGATCCTGCCGCCCGACGTCAAGATTCATCCCTATTACGACCGCAGCGAATTGGTAGACCTGACCACCGACACGGTGGAAGCGAATCTGCTTCGCGGCATGGTGCTGGTTCTGATCGTGCTGATCTTCTTCCTGGTCAGCTTCCGCGCCGCCGTCATTGTTGCTCTCACCATTCCCCTCTCGCTTTTGTTTGCCTTCATCGTGCTCCACGCGCACGACGTTGCGGCGAATTTACTTTCCATTGGCGCCATCGACTTCGGCATTGTCATCGACGGCACGGTGGTGATGATTGAAAACATTTACCGCGAATTGGCGTTACGGGAGGGGCAGCAGTACAACCTGAACGACGTCATCCTCGCGGCTGCGAAAGATGTGGACCGGCCGATCTTCTATTCGGTGGCCGTCATTCTCGCCGGTTATCTGCCGATCTATGCGCTCAGCGGGCCCTCGGGAAAGCTGTTCCATCCTATGGCTGAGACCATGTCGTTTGCTCTGGTCGGGGCGCTCATCTTGACGCTCACGCTGATTCCCGTGCTTGCCTCCTATTGGTTCAAGAAGGGCGTGCACGAGAAACCGAATCGCGCATTCGAATGGATGAAGCGGAAATACGCGGTGCAGTTGGATTGGGTTCTCGACCACCCCAAGACGACTATGGCGATTGCGGCTCTGATTTTCGGGGCGACCTTGCTGCTCATTCCCTTCATTGGCGGCGAGTTCATGCCTCACCTCGACGAAGGCGCTTTGTGGGTGCGGGCGACCATGCCTTACACGATTTCCTTTGAAGAGGCGAGCAAAATTGCTCCCCAGATCCGCGACATTCTGACGTCGTATCCGCAGGTCACGGTAGTGGGTTCTGAGTTAGGGCGCCCCGACGATGGCACCGATCCCACGGGCTTTTTCAACTGTGAGTTTTACGTTGGCCTGAAGCCCTACAAGGATAAGTCTTGGAGCGGCGAGATCAGCGAGAAGAAACAACTCATCGAAGCGATCAACAAGAAGCTCACTGCCTTCCCCGGGATTATTTTCAACTATACCCAGCCGGCGGAAGATGCTGTCGACGAAGCGCTCACCGGACTCAAGAGTTCCTTGGCGGTCAAAATCTATGGGGAAGACCTGAACGTACTGCAGGACAAAGCGATCCAGATCAAGAACACGCTCTCCAACGTGCCCGGGTTCACCGAACTTACGGTTGTGCGGGAACTGGGCCAGCCTAGCCTGCTCGTCGATGTCGATCGGAACAAGATTGCACGCTATGGAATTAATGTTGCGGACGTAGAGGCCGTGATTTCAGCCGCGGTGGGCGGACAAGCTGTCACTCAGGTCATTCAAGGAGAGAAGCTGTTCGATCTTGTAGTCCGCATGCAACCCCAATTCCGCAGCAGCGCTCATGAAATCGGAAATCTATTGGTGGGCACACCCGATGGACAGCAGATTCCGCTCAGCCAACTGGCCAATATTACGCAAGGAAACGGTGCGTCCTTCATTTATCGCGAAAATAACTCTCGCTACATCGGCGTGCAATACAGTGTTGAGGGGCGCGATTTGGAGCGGGCGGTGCGAGACGGCCAGGCGGCGGTCAAAAAGGCCGTGGTCCTGCCGCAAGGTTACCGGATGGAATGGGGCGGCGAATACAGCCAGTTTCTCGAGGCGAAATCGCAGATGTACTTCATTGGTCCGCTTGCCGTGGTGCTGATTTTCATGATCTTGTTTGCACTCTATGGAAACTTCAAGTTCCCTGTCACCATCGCCTTGGGCGTAATCATGACGGAACCGGTGGGGGCGCTGGTTGCTCTGAAACTTACCCACACTCCTTTTAGCGTTTCCTCGGTCCTGGGTCTTCTGGCATTGCTTGGGGTTTCAGTGGAGACTGCAGTCATCCTCGTTTCCTACATCAACAAGTTGCGGCAGGAGGGAATGGGAATTCGCGCGGCCACCCGGGAAGCTTCATTGCTTCGTCTCCGTCCGATCACGATGACTGCTCTCGTCGCCTGCCTTGGATTACTGCCCGCGGCTCTTTCCACGGGCATCGGATCGGATACGCAAAGACCGTTCGCCATTGTCATCGTGGCCGGCCTCATCTCCCGCCTCTTCATCGGATTCTTCGTCAATCCGGTGTTGTATGAAATGGTTGCCCGCGAAGGCGACGTGCTCCAAATCTAGGAAAACGTCCCTTCACGAACGACGGAGCCTCAAAGACATCAGCGTCACCACTGAGTTCCCCGGCAACCCCACGCTCGCTACTTTGCCGCCCGGTCGAAGGTCGCACGTCCGAGTAGGACTCTGGTTCGCAATGACTGCCACCAGCGATCCGTCGGGATTCACATCGTTTCCGAATACATCCATTCTGGGCTTGACAAATCGTCAGTTCCTATCGATAATTATGACTATTGGTCGTATATGGCTATTAGTCATTTATGATCTATAGTCGTCCATCTCACTCCGCCTCTCTCGTCGAGGCTCCCGCCTCCGAAAGTCTTCCCCACTTACAGGGCCTGGGACGCCGCCAGCGTCGCGCCGCCGAAACGCGTGTGCGTCTGTTCCGTTGTGCGCTTCAGCTTTTTGCCGAGCGCGGCTTTCCCAACGTCACGATCGAAGACATCACCGAAGCCGCGGATGTCGGCAAGGGTACCTTCTTCAACTATTTCGAGAGCAAAGATCATGTGCTGGGTGTGATGGCTGAAATTCAGCTTGGCAAGATAAGAGAGGCTGTAACGCTCAGCGAATCTGGCAAGGAGACCTCTCACTCGGTGTTGCACCAACTGTTCCTTCGAGTTGCCGAGGAACCTGGGCGCAGTCCCGACCTTGCCCGAGCGCTGATTTCTTCTTTCCTCGCAAGCGAGGGCGTTCGGCACCTGATCGGCCGCCACATGTCTGAGGGCCGCAAGATGCTCGCCCAAGTTGTGGCCGCAGGGCAAGAGCGCGGAGAGATCGACCTTCGCTTAAGAAAAGAGAAGGTTGCGCTTCAGTTCCAGCAGGCGTTCCTGGGAACGCTGCTGCTCTGGTCGCTGCATGGTAAACCTGCGCTCGAACGTTGGATCGAAGAAGCCTTTCAACACTTTTGGAGGGCGATCGCCATCTCCGGTCAAGGGTAAAAGCGATGAACTGCAATTTTCGTACTATCGTCATCCTGTCGCTAGCAATCCCAATCCTTAGCGCGCTCAGTCCCGCCCAGGAACTAACTCCTTACCGTCTCACTTTACGGGATGCCATTCAGAAGGCGCTGCAGGCCAACCTCAACGTGCTCGTTGCCGACACCCGCGTTGAGGAAGCCGAGGGCACCCGAACGCGGCGCTTATCGGCCGCACTGCTTCCGCGGGTACGAGTGCAAAACTACGCCAACTACCAGAACCGGTCCCTGAGCGCTTTCGGGATCTCGTTACCTGGCCTCCCCGCAGTCATTGGACCGTTTTCCAATTACGATTTTCGCTTCTATGCGGACCAGAACATCGTCGATCTTCAGAGTTTTCGCGGGTGGAAAGCCAGCGAGCGCGCGCTCGATGCCAGCAAAATGGATTACCAGGATGCGCGCGATCTTATCGTCCGCGCCGTTACCAGCCTATATCTGAACGCCCAGTCCGCCGCGGAGCGTGTCAATGCCGCTCAGTCTCGGGTGACCGACTCGGATGTTTTATACAAGCTCGCGAAAGACAAACACGACGCGGGCACCGCGACGGGCGTGGACGTGCTGCGCTCGCAGGTACAGCTTGCGAATGACAGGCAGGCTCTGCTGGCGGCGCAGAACCAATACAAACAATCTCTGCTCGCCCTCGCACGCAACCTGGGCATGAGGCCGGGCACGCCTTTAGAACTCGCCGAGCCTCTCCGGTTTCAACCCCTAACGCGACCGCAGGCCGAGAGCCTGGTGCCCTCGGCAGTCCTCGCAAGGCCGGACTACCTTTCGCTCGCCAGCCAGCGCCAGGGCCTGGTCGAGCAGCAACGCGCCAGCCATGCCCGCTACTTTCCGAAACTCAGTATCAACGGAAATTATGGCGGGCTGGGCCGCAGCATTGGAGGCGTGCAGGGCGTCGGCATCATTCAAGGCCAGATCGATTTTACGGTCTTCGATCATGATCGCAGCGGCGAGGAGCAGGAACTTGCCAGTCGCATTCAACGCATCGATGCTCAAATCGCCGATTTGCGCCGAGGCATCGAAGAGGACATCCGCGAGGCGCTGCTGAATCTCGAATCCGCGGCCGAGCAGGTCGCGGTCGCCAAAGACGGGCAGGATCTCGCCAAGCGTGAACTCGAACTCTCACAGGATCGTTTTCAGTCGGGTACGACCAATAACGTTGAAGTGGTCACCGCCCAAGATGAGCTTGCCCGCGCACAGGAGAACTATATTCTTGCTGTCTCCGGCCATGCGGACGCGAAGTTTGCGCTCGCGCGAGCCGTGGGCGATACGGAGAAAAACATTGAACAGTATCTGGAGAATCCGTAAGCGATTGGTCCACCGGGCTGTGTTCGTGTTCGATGAGGTTTGAAGCCATGAAACGACGTGTACCTGTCTTGATCCTGATGGCGGTGATAATCGCCGCGGGTGTGTATTTCTACCCGCGTCTTACCGGGGAAACGGAACCCGGGAATGATCTCACGCTCTCGGGCAATATCGAAGCGCACGAGAGCCTGGTGAGCTTCAAGGTTCAGGGGCGCATCGTCGACCTGCCCGTCGAGGAAGGCCAATCGGTTACGCCAGGAACCTTGCTGGCACGCCTGGACGATGCCGATTACAGGCAGAAGGTCCGGATCGACGAGGCCAGTGTTCAGGTGCGCGAATCGAACCTCGCGCTCACCCTGGCCGGAACCCGCGAGCAGGAACTGAAAGCGTCGGAGCAAACCATGCTCGATGCGCAAGCCGATCTGCAGCAGAAGAAGCTCGACTACGAGCGTGCCCAGCGCCTCTTCAGCAAAGATGAGGTCTCTGCCCAGGATCGCGACCTTGCAGATACCGCACGGAAGCGCGCCGAGGCCACTTTCCAGGCAGCTCAACAGCGTTACAGCCAAGCCGTCGAAGGTAGCCGCAAGGAAGACATCGCGATCGCCCGCGCCAATCTCAGAGAAGCCAACGCCAATTTAGGTCTCTCGCGAGTCACCCTGGACTACACGACCCTTCGCGCCCCCTCTGCCGGTGTAATCACCGTGCGCCAGGCCGAACTCGGAGAGGTCGTTGTTCCTGGCACCCCGGTCGTCACCCTCGCCGACCTCGATCACATCTGGTTGCGCGCATATATCGCCGAAACCGATCTGGGCCGCATCCGCTGGGGCCAGGAAGCAACCATCTCTACCGATACCTATCCCGGCAAGCGGTATCGCGGACGGGTGTCATTTATCTCCTCGAGTGCCGAATTCACGCCGAAAAGCGTTCAAACCTACAAAGAGCGCGTCACCCTCGTCTATCGCATCAAGATCGATATCGACAATCCCAACCACGAACTCAAACCCGGCATGCCCGCGGACGCCCGCGTCGATCTCGCTGCGGCTAACCCAGACGTGCGCCAGCCGCGAACTGTACCGGAGAAGGAATGACTGAGCAGCCCCGATCTGCGATCATCGCCGAGGGACTCACCAAGAGCTTTCCGGGCATCCTCGCGGTCGATCACCTGAGCTTTGAAGTGAGTTCTGGAGAAATCTTTGGCCTAGTGGGTCCCGATGGTGCCGGAAAAACGACCGCCCTCCGGATGCTCGCGGGCATCCTGCCACCCAAGGAAGGGACAGCCAGTGTCGCTGGCTTTAATGTCATTGACGATCCCGAAGGCGCTAAGCACCACCTCAGCTACATGCCGCAGCGCTTCGGGCTTTATGAAGACCTCACCGTCGATGAAAACATCCGTTTCTACGCCGACCTGTTCGGAGTGAGAAAGGCGGAGCGCGAAGAACGTTCCACACACTTGTTACAGGCAGCTGGCATGAGGGAATTCCGCAAGCGTCTCGCGGGGAAGCTTTCCGGCGGCATGAAGCAAAAACTGGGCCTGGTCTGCGCGCTCATTCACCGCCCCAAGGTCATCCTGCTGGATGAGCCGACCACAGGTGTCGATCCTGTCTCGCGACGCGACTTCTGGCGCATCCTTTATGAACTAGTCTCAGAAGGTGTGGCGATACTCACCTCTACCGCCTATCTTGACGAAGCGGAGCGCTGTCATCGAGTCGCTTTGCTCCATCAAGGTAAGCTGCTCTTCTGCGACACTCCTACGAATCTAAAGGGCAAACTGCGCAAGGGCGTCTTGTCTGTGACATCGGCCGAACCACGACGACTGCGCAGTCAACTCGAGAACGCGGCTGGAATCTCCAGTCTGGTGCTGACCGGCGATGGCCTGCATGTTGTGGTTGACGACGCAGCCCGCCGCATCCCCGAATTCGAGGCCCGCCTGAACAACGCGCAGGTTCCATTCAACATGATTCAACAGGTCACGCCCACGATTGAAGACCTCTTCGTCGATGCAGTCAGCAGTGGAGCGTCACCTCATGCCTGAGGACACCAATTCCGTCGTCATCGAGGATCTGGTCAAGCGGTTCGGTGATTTTGTGGCCGTCGATCACATCAATCTCGAGATCCGCAGAGGCGAAGTGTTTGGCTTTCTCGGACCAAACGGAGCCGGCAAGTCCACTACCATCCGCATGCTCTGCGGTCTGCTGACGCCGACATCCGGCCGCGCGCGGGTTGGAGGATATGACGTTGGCCGTGAGCCTGAATCCGTGCGTCAGAACATTGGCTACATGTCGCAGAAATTCTCTCTCTACAACGATCTCAAGGTGATCGAAAACATACGCCTGTTCGCCGGACTCTACAGCGTGTCTTCGAGCAATCTCCGAGAACGAATCGAATGGGCGCTGGAGATGGCGAACCTCAAGGGCCAGGAGAACCTGATTACGGGCACGCTTCCCGGCGGGTGGAAGCAACGCCTTGCCCTCGGCTGCGCGGTGTTGCACAAACCGCCCATCATATTCCTGGATGAGCCCACTTCCGGTGTCGATCCCATCTCGCGCCGCCAGTTCTGGGACCTTATTCACAACATGGCAGAGGAGGGCGTGACCGTCTTCGTGACCACGCATTACATGGAAGAAGCCGAGTACTGCAACCGTCTTGCGCTGATCTTTCGCGGCGAGATTGTCGCCCTGGGCACGCCTTCGGAGCTAAAGCAGAAATCGGTGAAAGGCGAACTGCTCCTCGTCGAGTGCGCGCCCCTCGGCGAAGCGGTGGAAATTCTGCAATCCGCTCCGGATGTGATCGACGCCGCGGTCTTCGGTAACGCTCTGCACCTGGTTGTGCGTGATGCCACCGTTGCGATTAAGCAAATTCAGAAATATCTATCGGATCACGGCATCACCGTTGGCCATATCGAGAAGATACCTCCCAGCCTGGAAGACGTTTTCGTCTCTCTTACAACGACGCGCGAGTCGGGAAAGGAATGGAAAGCATGAGTTTCACTCGCTTCCTGGCCGTAGCTCGTAAAGAGGTCGTCCAGATTCTGCGCGACTCGCGCAGTCTCATCATTGTCGTGATCATGCCGGTAATTCTGGTGCTGTTGTTTGGTTACGGTGTCAATCTCGATCTCAAGGGTCTGCCCATATACGTGTACGACCGCGACGGCGGCCAGCAGAGTCAGGATCTTTTGAAGCGTTTCCAGGCCAGCGAATACTTCGACGTTGTACGCGTGGTGAGCGACTATCCCGCATTGGCCCGAGCGCTTGACGATGGCCACGCCAAATTGGGGATCGTTGTTCCGTGGGATTTCTCCCAGCGCCTGGACGACGGCCGCCCTGTCCAGGTGCAGGCGCTCGTCGACGGCACGGACGACAATACCGCCAATGTCCTCATCGGCTATGCCCAGGCGGTTGTCCAAGGCTATTCGTCGGACATCCAGATTGACTGGCTTCGCAACCATGGCCAACTTGTCCAGCCCTCTCCCGTCAGTGTTGAAACCCGCACCTGGTACAACGAGAATCTCGAGAGCAGCGCATTCATCGTTCCCGGCGTGCTTGCCCTGGTCATGTCGGTGATCGGAGCATTCCTCACCTCGCTCACCATCGCACGCGAATGGGAACGCGGCACCATGGAGCAGTTGATTTCAACTCCGGTCACGCCACTTGAGATCATGCTGGGCAAGCTAGTGCCTTACTTCATGATCGGAATGTTCGACGTTATCGTCTGTGCCCTTATCGCCATCCACTGGTTCCAGGTTCCCTTCCGAGGTTCCTATCTCACTCTGCTGGTCAGCTCCGCCATGTTTATGGTGGTAGTGCTATCGCTCGGATTTCTTATCTCGGTGATCGCAAAGAATCAGCTTGCCGCAAGTCAAATCGCTTTGCTCGTCACCTTCCTTCCAGCTTTCCTGCTGTCTGGATTTCTCTATGCGATTGAGCAAATGCCCATAGTTCTTCAATGGATCACTCGCATCCTGCCGGCGCGCTACTACGTTTCGTTGCTGAAGAAAGTATTTCTCAAGGGGACATCCACGGCTTTGCTGTATACCGACTTGGTTCCTTTGGCCGTTTTCACACTGGTGCTGGCGGTGCTCGCCACCCGTGCATTCCACAAGAGGCTGGCGTAAAGGAGAGGGGAAGCAATGCTGGCGCGCCTGAAGCAGATGTTGATCAAAGAGTTCATCCAGGTCTTCCGCGACAAACGCACTCGTGTTGTGCTGTTTGGTCCGCCGATCATCCAGATGCTGGTCTTCGGATATGCGGCCACTTTCGAGATCTATCATGTTCCAACGGTTGTGCTCGATCTCGACCATAGCCAGGAGAGCCGCGATCTGATCTCCCGCTTTTCTTCCAGCCCCTATTTCGATGTGCAGCGCCAACTGACCGACTATCGCGAGATCGGGAGTCTCATCGATAAAGGGAAGGCGACGATCGGTCTCGAGATCAATGCCGGCTTTGCCCAGGAGTTGCGCAAGGGCCAGACTGCGCCCCTCCAAGTGATCGTGGATGCGACTAACTCGAATACCGCACTGATCGCCTCCGGCTATGTCACGCAGATCGCACTCGGCTTCGCCCGGGACTACCAGCAGGACCGCATCTCCCGCATCTCGCCGCAAATGATCGAAGAAATCCCTTCTGTGCATCTCGAGCAGCGGCCGTGGTATAACCCCGACCTCAGGAGCCGCTGGTTTTTCGTGCCTGGAATTATCGGCAGTCTTACTCTCGTGCTCGTGGTTACGCTGACGGCCTTCGCGGTGGTTCGCGAACGCGAGATCGGCACGCTTGAGCAGATCATGGTGACGCCCATTCGCCCCGGCGAATTTATTCTCGGTAAGACGCTGCCCTTCTTTCTGATTGGCCTCTTCGATGTTTCGTTAATTGGCACCGTAGGAACGCTGTGGTTTCAGGTTCCATTTCGCGGTCAGATTCTGGTGTTGCTGACGGGTGCGATTCTTTTTCTGCTGTGCATGTTGGGAGTGGGCCTGTTGATCTCGACCGTCTCGTCCACCCAGCAACAAGCGATGGTGACCGCATTCTTCTTTATCATGCCCGCCATAACTTTCTCCGGCTTCGGATTCCCTATCAGCACGATGCCGCGGTGGCTGCAATATCTCACCTATCTCAGCCCCCTACGCTATTTTCTGGTCGTGCTACGAGGCACCTATCTGAAGGGTGTCGGCATGGAGATTCTCTGGCCCCAGATGATCGCAATGGCAGCCTTGGGCACTGGTCTGCTCGCGGTCGCTGTTCTTCGGTTTCACAAAGCCCTTGACTGAGTTTTCCAGACGGTGCGGGAGATATTACGGTACAAAACTTGAAAACGTCACTCGAGACCTAACGCGAGGCGAAAGAACGACCCTTACGCCGCGCTGGAAGTTTCCGACTCCTTGTACAGGTCATCGATCTGTTGGCGGTAGCGCTCCTCGATGGCCCTGCGTCGCAGTTTCAAGGTAGGCGTGAGGGTGCCATCGCTTGCGGTGAACTCGTCCGGCACCAGCAGGACTTTTTTCAATGTCTCATAACGGGCCAAACCCAGGTTCACCTCGGCAACGATGCCTTCGTAGAGCGTCTTGACTTTCGGGACGGCAACCAGCTGTTGCCGCGAAGAAAACGTGATGTGGTTCGCGCGCGCCCATTCCTCGAGCAGAGGAAATGCAGGGGAAATAATTACTGAAGCGAATTTTCTCCGATCTCCCAGTACCACGGCTGTTCCTATCAATGCGTTGAGCTTAAGAGAATTTTCGACTGGCTGCGGTGCGATAAATTTTCCACCAGATGTCTTGAGTAAATCTTTCTTCCGATCTGTGACCGATAGAAATCCGTCTTCGTCCAGGCTGCCGATGTCTCCGGTCTTGAACCACCCGTCCACAAAGGCATCTCTGGTTTCTTCGGGCCGGTTCCAGTAGGCGCGGAAAACCGACGGCCCCCGCACTAGAATCTCCAAGTCTTGGGCAATTTGGACCTCTACGTTGGGCAGGGGACGACCCACCGTCCCGAATTTGTGGGCGCACGGGTTGTTAATCGCAATTACCGGCGAAGTTTCCGTCAAACCATAGCCTTCGTGAATCCGAATCCCCAAGTTTGCATACCACGCCGCCAACTCCTTGCCGAGCGGCGCTCCGCCCGACACGAATATTTGAACTTTGCCTCCCATTCGGGCACGCACTTGCGAATAAACCAGCCGGTGGGCCAACTTCCAAGCCAGAGAGTTTGGCACCTCGCCCGCAAGAATCCTCGGACTATGGGAACGGCCCACCGAAAGGGCCCAGCGATAAATCGCTCGCTTCGCAACTCCCTTAGCTTTCTGTTCCACCTGGCTATAGATCTTCTCGTAAACGCGCGGCACAGCTACGAAGACCGTAGGCCTCACCTCCAGAAGAAATTGAGGCAGCTGTTCGAGGAAGGGGCAATAGGCCAGGGTGACGCCGCGATAGAGCAACGCAATATCAGCGTGACGCGCCGTGACGTGCGACAGCGGTAGAAACGAAATACTGACGTGTCCGGGATGAATATCGAAACCGTGCAGCGAATTGAGCACATTCGAGGTTAAATTGCCGTGACTCAGTTGCACACCTTTTGAGGTGCCCGTGGTTCCCGACGTGTAAATAATGGATGCCAGATCGTCAGGAGTAATCACGTGCGCGCGGGCTTCCAGTTCCGTATCGCGTCCAGCCGGTCCTTTGTGCATCAGCCGCTGCATGTGCACCGCATCGGCAGTTTCCACGGAATCCATCAACACGACTTTTTCGATGGCAGTTTGGTCCTTGACGGAAAGCACCTTTTCCAGTTGCTTTTCTGTCGAAACTACAACCACTCTTGCACCGGAATCGCACAGAATGTAGGCGGTTTGCTGCGCCGTCAGCGTTGAGTAGATGGGCACAACCACGACGCCTAATAGCAGAGACGCGAAATCCGCGACTGCCCATTCGAACCGATTTTCGCTCAGGATGGCTAGCCGATCGCCCTTCACCACGCCCCATTGACTGAGAGCTCGGGCCACACCAGCAACGTCACGATAAAACTGCTGCGAACTGACAGGAGCCCATTGGGAGGCGTCGCGAACCAGCATCACCGGGTCGTGCTTGCGCTCCACGATGGAAAAGAAGATGTCGTTAAGGGTCTGAGGATTCATGACAGGATACCTCCTCACGCCGCGAACGGAAGATCATTCGCCGTCCCTGAACAACTGATCCAAAGCTCGTCTCGGTCGCTGTCTTGCTACTTCAAATGTCCCCATCGAAATGTCGGACCAAGCGAGAAACGGACATAGTTCTGCCGGGGTGTCAGCAAGTTAGAAAACAGGTGAGTATTCACCCAGTCAGCGGCGAACCGCACGCCTACTTTCCGAGACACGTTGAGGTCGAAACCGCCGCCCAGCCCAAAGAACAATTCCGTATCAGTCTGGTGAGCGGCAGGCACCGGAATCTGAAGTAGCTGAAACAATGGTCCCAGTTGAGGCGGGAAAGCGATCTTTGCGTTCTCGTGGATGCCCCCGAAGCCAGGGCGTGCAAAAAAAGTGACCTTCTCCCACTTGCGCAGGTAAAACTGCGGGCCCGCGGCAAAGGTATAAGTGGTCGATTTGAATGGTACGTTGATCGCACTCGGCGGTGGCGCGCCTAAGCCTTCGGCCGCGATCAGCAATGGAGCATAGACCGTTTCGCTCCCGTTGATGGTCCCGGCGCCACTGATAATGTCGCTACCCAAGGCACCGAAATCACCTCCCAGGCCCAGCCACGGTTTTACCGTAACTCCGAAATCGGCTTCGAACCCGCGCTCAATCAGGTTGCGTGCCGGGCTGATCATATAATCGAACCCGGTAAACAGGGTGTAACGGTTGATGTCAGTCTGCTGCGCCAATGCCGGCAGACAAAAAAGAATCATAAGTCCGCAAAATATTAGACGTCTCATAGATCTCACACTCCACCTTTCTGGAAGTTCACATACAAGAACGAGAAAACCGTGCTGCGAAACAACGGGGGAGACGATTCGAATGCGGTACAGATGACGCTAACAGCGGGCCCTTTCACCGCCGTGGCACAATTCCAAACTCTTCCCATATAGATCCACGTCGATGCTGTGTTCCCTACGCGACAATCAGCTGTGTCAGGGAATTCTCCTGCGCAGTGGTTGCCGCAAGTTCTGATACTCGTTTCGGTTCATGTGGCGAAGAGCTGTTGGAAAGTGAAATCGGTGTGGCCGCGCTCTGTGGCGGCACGGAGACGGCCGACACAACGCTCCGTTTCCTGCGTATTCTTTTCCTTTCCGCCGTCCTGATTCCAACAGAAGCCCGTAATTCCGTGAAGCTTGTCATCAGCAGCTTTTCGAGCCGTCGCAGATCCGGCGCTGCATGCACATCCCCACTGAAGCCGAAGTACACCGTGCCGTTGTAGCTCAGGATGGCGCAGTTGAGGGCCATCTCGCCTCCGACCGGAACATACGGATAGCAATGCAGCATCTTGCGGCCCAGCAGATAGAGCGGGAATTTCGGTCCCGGCACATTCGTGCAAACCAGGTTGAAGGGCGTGATGGGCAACTGGCTGGCAATCGGTCCAGCCAATCCCTGCACCGAAGTCGGGAACATCCCGATCAACCCTCCGGCCAAACTCACCAGTTCGGCAGCGTGCATACGCTTGAGAAATTCCGTTCGCTGATGAACCGCGGCAAGCAACTTTCGCGGCAGCCGAATACTTAGCGGAATGGTGACAGGAACCAGCGAAATGCGGTTCCCCCACTCCGATGGGCCGCCGTTGCCACGCAAATTGACGGGGACCATGATCCGCAGCAACTTCCCTTTGACGCGGTCGCCATGCAGTTCGCAGTAGCGGCGAATGGTCGTGGTCACGAGAGTAAGAATGACGTCATTGATGCTGGTCCCGGATTTGTGCCGGATGGCTTTGACTTCCGCCAGCGGAATTTCGGTGCAGGCGAATTTCTGCGGTCCCCGATAAATTACGTTGAACCGGAGGCGCTCGGTGAAGGCTGTAATTTCGGGAAACAACTTCGCAAACTCGTCTGTGGACACGCTTCCGCCGTTAGCGGCGGCGCGTTCCGTCATACTGAGCAGATCGGCCATCGCGGAAAGAATCCGCTTCACAAAATCGGAATACGAGTCGACGAAACCTGCTGTGAGCGCGGTCAACGGGTCGCGGGGTGACGGAACACGGAGCTTGATTTTCATCTTGGGGAGACGCGGCGCTTCCGGACTCGCATCCAGGAGGACGTTCATGATGCCCACTCCTGCAATGCCGTCGGCCAAACAGTGATGTAGGCGCAAGATGAAACCGGTCCGGCTCCCCTTCAGCCCGCGAACCACGGTCATATCCCACAAAGGGTGCTGCCGATCCATCACTGTGCTGAAGAGCTTTCCGGCAACAGCCTTCAGTTCGGTATCGGTACCATGCTTGAGCTTCACTTCGCGCACATGGCGTCGGAGATCGAACTGCGGGTCATATTCCCAACTGGGTAGTCCTAGGCCAAACGGCGCGGGGACGACCCGCTTGAGGTAGCGGGGAAGAAGCGGCAGTTTCGATTCGATGAACTGGACGCAGTCTTCAAAGGCAATCTCACCCTCGAAGATGCAAACGCTCGCCACATTGAGGGGCATGCCTTCTCGTTCGAGATGCAGGAAGACCGTGTCTCCCCAGGAAAGGCGGTCACTCTGTTCGGGGTTCTGCATCACAACTCTCCTAGTCGCTCGCCCTCGAGCGCTCCTCTCAGTTCACGAAAGAAAACCGCCCTGTCAGCTTCATCAGCTTGAGCACTTTGTAGACATCAACGTTCACTCCGCGCAATGCGACCTTGAGCGTTTTCTCATCGGCTATGCGGGCAAGCTCTTCCATCGCTCGCAGCGCACTCGAATCGATCCGGCGCACAGACGAGAAATCCAAGACGACTTCGCCTTCCGTACCGTCCAACTTCTCCCCGGCTTCTCGAATAGCCGGAACCATGCGGGTTTCATCAATATTTAGAAACAGAGCGATCATTGCCATACACTCCACCGTCCCCTACACAGTTTGTTGCAGAGACAGGCCGGCAGCCTTTGCCACGCCTCGACCCTCGTACGCCTTCCAAAACAGTTCGACCAGTTCGGTCATCAGCGGCATGCGAGGGTTCGACCGCCAGGAAGGATCGTCAAAGGCAATCCTGGCCAGGTCGGGCGCCGCCCGCTCGAAGTCTTCCTTTGAGATTCCCAGTTCGGCGATCGACTGCGGAAATCCCAGTCGATCCAGCAACTGTTCCGTAGCCTCAATCAGTTTTTTCACTTTTTCTTCCACCGTATGACCACCCAAGCCCAGCAAATCCGCGACCGTCGCGTACTTCTTGTGCGCCACATACCCTTGCGTATACGGCGACGGCATAAACTTGGTGGGGACCGAGGCGTTATACGCAATAACGTGCGGCAGCATGAGCGCATTGGCGCGGCCGTGCGCCACGCCGAAGCGCGCGCCGAAGGCATGCGCGAGCGCATGATTCACGCCTACTGAAGCGTTGGAGAATGCCATCGCCGCAATACAGGCGGCGTTGTGCATCATGCAGCGCGCCTCTTCATCTTGCGGATGCTCATAGGCGATTGGCAGGTACTTGAAGACCAGCCGAATCGCTTGCATGGCGTTGGAGTCCGTGTAGGGTGAAGCGTAATTCGAAACTCCAGCTTCCAATGCGTGAGTCAGGCAATCAATTCCAGTATCCGCGGTCAGCCCCCGTGGCATAGACATGACAAACTGCGGATCAACGATAGCCACGTCTGGAGTCAGCGAGTAATCGGCGAGCGTCACCTTGCGCCCGCTCGCCTTGTCTGTCAGGACGGCAAATGGAGTGACTTCGCTTCCCGTCCCGCTGGTGGTGGAGATGGCAATCAGCCGCGCCCGGTTCATCTTCTCCGTCGGATATTCCACCACGCGCTTGCGCAAATCCAGAAAAGGCGCGGCCAGATATTCCAGGTCGGCCTCCGGCGATTCGTACTTGAGCTTCATGATCTTCGCCGCGTCGATCACCGACCCTCCACCAAGCGCGATGATCTGATCCGCTCTATAAAACTTGAGCGCTTCCACTCCCTGCGCGATGACCCTGACCTCAGGCTCCGCATCAGGAATGACTTGGACGTGAACCTGAGTTTCGGGACAGATGTGGCGCCGGACAATATCCACGTGGCCGATCTGCTCCAGGGCTGGACTAGTCACGATGATGGTCGAAACCGACGGGAACTGGCGCAGATTCTCCACTGCGTTCATGTTGAAGTAAATCTGATTGGGAACTCGGAACCACATATGGTTTTGTGTCCTCCGAGCCAGGCGTTTGATATTGAGGTAATGAAAGACGTTTACGTTATCGGTCGTGCTGTTGCCGCCACCAGTTCCACATCCGAAGGAGAACGTCGGCACCAGATCGTTGTAAACCGCGCCCAGAGCTCCAATCGATCCCGGGGAATTCACGATGATCCGCCCCGCGTTGATCACCTCACCGAACTTGCGGATGACTTCCTCGTTACGGGAGAAAACAACCGCCGTATGTCCAAGGCCTCCGGCATGATTCACGTCCACGCACACCCGGAGAGCCTCAGCGACCGACTTCGCCCGATAGACGGCGAGCACCGGAAACAACTTCTCGACCGACAGCGGATGTTCGCGGCCCACGCCCTGGATCGGCGCAATCAGCAGTTTGGTATTTGGCTTCACGGAAAGTCCCACAAAGCGGGCAATATCGGTGGCCTTCTGGCCGACGGCCATCGGCTGCATAAACCCGGTCTGCGGATCGATTACCGTGCGCTCCAGCAGCTTGGTCTCTTTCTCATTGCAGATGTGGGCGCCCAGGTCCTCGAATTTCTTCAGCGCCAGTTCATAAATCTCATCGTCGATAACCACCGTCTGCTCGGACGCGCAAATGGTTCCGTTGTCGAAGGTCTTGGAGACAATGATGTCCACCACGGCCGTGTTTAGATCGGCGGTTTTCTCCAAGTAGACTGGCGTGTTCCCTGCCCCGACACCTAAGGCTGGCTTGCCGGAACTGTAGGCGGCTTTGACCACCCCAGGCCCACCCGTAGCATCAATCAGTCCCACGTCTTTGTGCTTCATCAGATAAGCGTTGTCTTGCAGGGTAGGCGACTCCAGGCAGGTAAAAACGCCTTCGGGCGCACCATGCTTCACTGCTGTCTCACACATGATCTTTACCGCTTCGGAGCAACAGCGCCACGCCTTCGGGTGCGGACTGAAGATCACCGCGTTCCGCGTCTTGATCGCCATGATGCATTTGAACAAGACCGTGGAAGTGGGGTTCGTAATCGGCGTGAGTGAGAACAGGACGCCGATTGGTTCCGCCATCTCGATCAGATTGCGCTCTGGAATCTCGCGAATCACGCCCACTGTACGTTTGTCCTTGACGTAGTTGTAGACAAACTCGCTGGCCACCATATTCTTGATGACCTTGTCTTCCATCACCCCGAGCTTGGTCTCCGCAACCGCCATGCGCGCGAGATGTTGAGCCTTTTCCAGCCCCGCCATCACCATCGGCTTCACAATGCGATCGACATCCTCTTGGGTGAATTGGGTAAAGACAGAAGCGGCGGTTCTGGCCTGACTCACCAGACCTTCGAGGTAAACGATTCGTTCCGCACTCAGGACTTCTACGGCAAGCGGAATCTGAACCCGCTCCTGCACTTTTTCAGTCCCGATCATCGCTACCTCCGTTGGACTTGATGGGAGCCGTCAGTCGCGCGAGAGTGTCTGACTGGACATCGCGTATCCGGATGAGACAACTGAGGCGGAACCTACCTCTCGCACAATTCTCTCGATGGATTCGTGAAGCGAACTATCGCGGGATTCGCGCAAGGTGGGAGTAAGACTTCCGAGGAATCAGCTGTCTGGGATCCGGCGGGCACTGTCGGTCACCCTCGTTCCCAAAGTAAAACTCCTGGGGAGGGCTTGGTCTACAACTGCTGTCACGTGTGTCTGTGACGAACGTCACACGCTTTTCCACGGGGAAGGACTCACCCGCCGGAGAGTAATCGAATTGTGTTTCGCACTACTTTCAGGCAACAGCGCGTGGCTCCGAACTGGCCGCCGTATCGTTCCAGATCGTCTGTGTCGCAGGAGCAATGAAACTCATCGCGCGCTCAGCCAGCGCCGTGATGGTTAGGCTGGGATTAACTCCGAGATTCGTCGCCAGCACAGATCCGTCACAGATGTACATGTTCCGATAGCCAAAGAGGCGCTGACGATCATCTACCACTCCATGCTCTGCCGAACCAGCGATCACGCAACCTCCGATACAGTGGGCGGTGCCGGGAATATCGAACATTATCTCGGGAAGCATGCTCATGGCAGTGCCCCCCGCAACTTTCGCGAATTCGCGGGCAAACTCGTTGGCCTTCGGAATGTAAGTGGGCACCTTATCCCCGCTGCTGACCAGCATCTTGGAGAATGGCCAGAACCAGGGGCGCTGCCATCGCATCTCGATGTGTCCTTCGACCGCTTGCATGCAAAGAAGAATCGTGGCTTCTCGGGCCCAACCCCATGGCCGAAACAATCGCAGAGTCGCAACGGGGTGAAGCAGCAGAGAACTCAGGACATTTTTCAACCAGAGGCCGATGCGCAGGAGACCAGGTCGGCCGTCGGTCAACATCGTGGTGAGAAGGCCCATGGTGTCGGAGCCGCATGGATAGCGCACGGCCTCAATGTGCGTATGTTCGTCGATGTAGATGCCGGAGCCGATCGCAATGCCTTGCGACAAATCGTCGGGACACCGGGGCACACGCGCGCCGATGATCGATTCAGAATTGGTTCGCACGTGTTTGCCCAGGCGACTGCTGATGCCGGGCAACGAGCCGTTCTCTTTGAGCCGGAAAAGAAGTTCCATGGTCCCCAGTGACGACGCGGAAAAGACCACGCCGCGGCAGGTAAGCGTTCGAGGTTGACGGGAAACCCACGCCGTAGAATTCACCGTGCAAATCTCATACCCGCCACTCCCATCGTTCGTGCGACCCAGCGGTTTGACGTTTACCACCTTCGTTTCCGGAAAGACTCGGGCCCCATACTCTTCGGCCAGGTAAAGGTAGTTGAGATCCAGCGTATTCTTCGCGCCATACCGGCAGCCCATCATGCAACCGCCGCAGCCGATGCAGGTGGTTCGCGGCGGTCCTTTTCCGCCGAAGAATGGATCGGGGACAGTTTTGTTGGCTGGTTCACCTTCCGCAGCCTGGAAGATGCCGACACGCGTGCGGTAGAACGTGTGGCCACAGCCAGCTAGTTCGCCGGTTCTTTTCAGCAGTTGGTCGGCAGTTCCAAGAATCTGATTTTGCGTGGCGCCCAGCATGCGGGACGCTGTCTCGTAGTAGCGAGGCATCTCCGACTTCCAATTCGCCAACCCAGCCCAGGATCCGGTTTCCCAGACTTTGTCCGGCGGAGGAAGCAGAGTGCCAGCATAAGTGATCGATCCACCACCGACAGCGCAGCCGTGAAAGATGGTTGCATGACGGAAGAAACGCATGTTGAAGAAGCCGCGCAGACCGAGTTTCGGCCGCCAGAACCAGCGATGAATGGACCAACTTGTGCGTGGAAACGATAGGAGCGCCCAGCGGCGCCCCATCTCTATCACGGCAACCCGATACCCCTTCTCCGCCAGCCGAAGCGCCGAAACACTGCCTCCGAAGCCGGATCCGATCACGATAAAATCGAAATCGAACTGCGGGCTGCGGTTTGCCATACAGCACCACCCTGGCGCTCCGGGAAGACGCGACGCTATGCCACCAGGTACTTCCCGGTTTCGATGACTTTCTGAGCGATGCCCTGCCGCAGCGCCACCGTGTTGAAGGGTTCGTACTTGCACAGCCGGCGCAGGATTGCCAGTTGCGACCGCAGCATGTCTCCTTCGCTGCACGCGGCAATGACCATTCTCGCCGCGCTTTCGATCTTCTCCATCGCGCCTGCCATGTAGACGCGGGTCATCGCAATGGCATGCGCTGCCCCCGCTTCGCCATTCCGCACGGCCAGTTTCTGAGCGCGCAACACGGCTGACTCCATGGCATAGGTTTCGATGGTCATGTTGGCGATTGCGCCCATGATCTCCTGCTGGTCCTGGATCGCCTGCATGTATTTCTGCGTAGCGATGCCTGCGGCGAACAGGCCGATCTTCTTAGCCGTCGCGACCAGTTTCCGCTCGTGGGAAAGAGGCCCTTCCTCTCCCTCCTCGGCCGTTCCAGAGAGCACTTCATCCATGAGCTTTTTGATCGCCGCCATCAATGGGAGTTGCCCAGTCATGGCACGTTTCAGCAGGAACCCGGTGATGAGCAGCCGGTTGATTTCATTCGTGCCTTCGAAGATCCGATTCACACGAACATCGCGGTAATTGCGTTCGGCGGGATATTCCTCTACAAAACCGTACCCACCGTAGATCTGCACCGATTCGTCGACGACGTAGTCGATGAACTCCGATCCCCACACCTTTAGGATCGAACACTCAACGGCGTATTCGTCGATCACCTTGCGCACTTGGGCCATGTCTTCGTGCGCTTCGCCCAACTGCGCGATGGCGGCATCCATCATGCCGACCGTGCGATAAGCCATTGCCTCCCCGGTGAAGATGCCCGCCGCCATGTTGGCCAGTTTCTCGCGAATCAAACCGAAATCCGCGATCACCTTCCCGAATGCCTTGCGCTGCTTGGCGTACGCGATGGCGCTCTCGATGCAGTTGCGGGCCGAACCCACGCATCCTGCGCCCAGCTTGAACCGCCCTACGTTTAGAACATTGAACGCAATCTGGTGTCCCTTGCCGATCTCGCCAAGCACGTTCTCAACAGGAACCTGACAGTCGTTAAGGATCAGCGGACAGGTCGACGACCCGCGGATGCCCATCTTGTGTTCTTCCGCGCCCACCGAAAATCCGGGGAAACCGCGTTCGATGATGAACGCAGTGAATTTTTCCCCGTCGGCTTTGGCAAACACGATGAACAGGTCGGCGAACCCCGCATTGGTGATCCACATTTTCTCGCCGTTCAGAATGTAGTGCTTGCCATCGCCGGAGAGCTTAGCCTGGGTGCGGCAATTCAGGGCATCCGACCCAGACGACGACTCCGACAGCGCGTACGCACCGATGACTTCCCCACTGGCCAGCCCCGGCAGATACTTCTTCTTTTGCTCTTCCGTTCCGAAGTACACGATGGGCAGCGTGCCGATGCAAGTATGAGCACCCCAAGTCGTGCTGAAGCCGCCGTACTTCGCGAGACGGTCGGCGATGATGGCGGAAGTGACCTTATCCATCTGCATGCCGCCGTACTGTTCCGGGACATCCACGCCGCTCAATCCGAGCTCTCCTGCCTTTTTCACCAGTTCCCGGATTACGGCGAAGTTCTTGTGCTCCATGTTCTCGATATTGGGAACGATTTCCTTGTTGGCGAATTCTTCCGCGGTTTGCGCAATCAGCAAGTGTTGTTCGCTGAAATCTTCCGGAGTGAAAACGTCCTCAGGCGTGCGTTCCTCGATTAGGAAGCCGCCGCCGCGGATCTTCGTAGCCGGTACTGCAGTAACCGTAGCCATATTCCCTCTCCCTCAAAAACATTGATTCGTGCGTTGGGGTTCAGCTTAGGAATCGAATACGAGTCAACGGAATCATCACGGGATTCAGCAGCCTCGCGCTCCGAGGCTCGCCTTCCCGAGATCAAGCGAAATGGCGTCTCCGGGCGGAAGGATATTTTCCGTCCGAAGACGCACTAGTATCGATACGAACGCACACTTAACCTCTCAGCAGAACGAAGCACGTCGAGCGCAACGGAACTCGCGCAGGCGTTCTGCAAACGTTTCGCTTAGGCAACAGCCGCTGCTACCTTCGCCTTCCTCACCGGCTTCCGTGTATGCCGCTCTGCCTTCGCAGCCTTCGATCCGTTCGGCGGCTTCACCATCACATCCATCAATGCCTTCTGGGCATCGACGTAGCTCTTCACCGCTTCTCGCGTGAGTTCGCTCACGGGAAGGAACGGAAAGGGCTTCAGGATTTCCAGCGTCCTGCCAGCAGTTTTCACGCCGGCATTCATCTGGCGCCCCGCCACGTCGACCAGCCGCTTTTGCGCTTCCATCAGCGAGTCCGTGGCCTTCCGCGCCAGTTCCGCCAATTCTGTCTGCTTGATTTTCTTTCCCTTGGCATGTTTGCCGCCGGTTGCTTTCGCGGTTTCCTCGGCGATGACGTCCATGAACCGCTTCTGCGCCTTGACGAAGCTCTCCATGCTCTCACGGGCCAAATCCACTACGTGCTCCGGCTGGTACGGCTTGCCGGCCCTGGCTGACTCCAGCCACGTGTGCGTCTGCTTGCTGGCAATCTTCAGATATTCTTCCTGCAATTCGATAAAAGTCTCTACGCTGCGCCGCAGCAGATCCGTCATTGCATGCGCCGCAGGCCAGTCTCCCACCCGCTCCCGCACGCCCGTCATAAGAATTTCGTTTTGCTGTTTTCCCAGTTCGAGGAGAACCTTCTGTCCTTCCATGAAATTTTTCACCCCCTCCTCTGCGACCTCGCTGAGGATGGCAGTAGGAGAATGACGCGGATCAGACAGCTGCTGCCGTACGGCGTGCATCACGCTGGCATTCTGCCGCATGGCAAGATCGATGAGAATTCGTTGAGTTGCGAACAGGGTCTGCACCCCTTGCTGCGCCCAGCCCGAAAGCAGGGCGATGGTCGAGGATTCTTTTGGATGAGTGGATTCATGCTTTGTTGCCGCCGCCATAAAGTTACCTCCAATTGCTGCATTGCAGCATCGACTAAACTATACGAGCCGAAAGGACTTGTGTCAAGATATTCCTGCGTACTGGTGCAAGGCAGCATCGAGAGCAATTTATGAAACCCTCCGTAATCCTCATCAAGAAGTACGGCAATCGCCGGCTATACGACACAAGCAGCAGCCGCTATGTAAACCTAGACGATCTCGCCGGGCACATTCGTGAGGGCAAGGATGTGCAGGTGGTCGACGCCAAGACAGGTCAGGACCTCACGCGCGTCATCCTGACCCAGATCATCACGGAAGACGCCAAGGATAAGCCCACGGGACTCCCACTCGAATTGCTGCGGCAATTGATCATCGCGTCCGATGAAGTGCGGCAGGAGTTCCTGATGTGGTATCTGAAGTCCGCGTTTGACACCTATCAAAAGCTGCAAGACACGGTGCAGAATCGGTTGAGCGAAGTCCAGTCCGCCATTCTGTCGCCCGTTGACTTGATGAAACGCTTCCTGGGCGCGGCCGCTTCCCCGCCGGAGGAAGCAGAGTCGGAAGTCGAAGCGTTGCGCAAGCGAGTGGCAGAACTCGAGGGTCGATTAGGAAAGTCTGGACGCAGGAAACGCCGCGTCCGCAAGAAGCGCTGAGCATCGCACCTTCGCAAAGTGATTTCGAAGTCCAATCGGTCCCGAAATGTTTCTTGAACCGGCAAGCAGCAAGCGGTATAACTGTGCAGTGCAGCATTCGCCTTCTCCGCGCGCCGACGCGGAGTACAGGCAGACCCAGGGACGAACTTGCGGCGTAAACAAAAAAAAGCAGCAGCGCGTCCTGCCAGGGCCAAGCGGCGCAAGCCTACTCCGCCGCCCTATCCGAAATCCATCACTTCCAGTTTTTGGACCGAAGCGCTCTTCGGTGCCGAGATTCTCCTGCTGCACGCGACGCCCGTGTACTACGGCTTGGGTGTACCGCGCGGGGATGGCTCTGCGGTCATCATCATTCCCGGCTTTCTCGGCACCGATCTTTACCTTACCGAGCTTCACGCCTGGCTTCGACGCATCGGATACCGGCCCTATTTTTCGGGTATCGGCATTAATGCAGAGTGTCCCAACCTGCTCATCCAGCGCCGTCTAAACCAGACCATCGAAAGAGCAAGGGCGGAAACGGGACGCAAGGTTCATTTGATCGGGCATAGCCTTGGAGGAGTAATCGCCCGCTCGGTGGCGGGCCAGCGGCCGCGAGACGTGGCTTCTGTCATCACGCTGGCGGCTCCCGTTCGCGGCACGGTGGCGAATCGAGCGGTCCTCCGCGCCGCCGAAGCGGTTCGTCTCCGGATTCTCGAAGAACACGGCCGCAGAGTCCTGCCCGATTGCTACACCGGACGCTGCACCTGCAATTTTATAGACTTCCTTCGCCGCAAGGTTTCCAACGCAATGGTCGAGACCGCGATTTACACGCGCCAGGACGGCATCGTGGATTGGCGCTATTGCATGACGATGGACCCTGAGAAGGACGTGGAAGTTCCCGGCACTCACATTGGCATGGCATTCAATCCAGCCGCCTACGCCGTTGTCGCCGAGCGTTTGGCCAGAGCGCAATCGCCCGAATAGTTCAACCCACCATCTCCAGCACGGCTCCTGTGGTCGTCTCTAATCTCTCGGCGGCTCCGCCCGCACTCTCAATGAGAAGTGATGCTAACGCCAGACTGTTATTCACTACCTCGAAGCTGCCCGTGCAATCGGTCTTTGTATAAAGAAGACGATGCCCACTCGGACCGCGTCCGTCGATCGTAGCTTCCAGCTGTATTCCATTTCGCCCGGCGCAGCGAAAATTCCACTGCAAACTTTCTCGGCTGCGGCCGGTTTCGCGCAAATCGCGAAACAAATACTGCTGTCGGTCGTGCCAGAGCACCGCTTTCCGAAAGACCAATCCGAACGGCATCTCATAAACTAATGCTTCCAACGTGCTCGCAGGCTGGCCGGGCCGAGGAAAATATGCGTGCGTCCACGTCCAGAAGTTGCGATGCCGATATCCGCAGTTATGTCCCTGCACTCCGAATCCCAGAGGATCTCCCGCAAACCTGCTCCCATCCAGCGTGATCTCCCCCGAAAAAACTGCGTCGGAGTACGGCGTGCGCGAGAAACCAATCCACCCTTTGTTGCTCAGCGTCACGCGAAACGAGGAACGGTAGCGCAAGTTCCAGGAGATCGCGTGTCCGTCCACGTCCAAGCAGCCTTTGCAGGAATCTTCTTCGATGCCGTTCTCTCCAATTCGAAAGTGAAACGGACTCTGCCCTCTGCGGCCAATGTCCAATCCCTGAATCGGAAATCCCTGAATGAAGGTCCTCGGCGTCTCGCCCGGCGGGAACCAAGTGGCCCACACTTGTACCGGCATCCCCTGGGGCATTCCGGCGCATCCGCCTCGGCCTGGATTCATCAATAAATACCGGAACCACCATGCTCCGCTACCGTCCGCCAACCCCACGCGGAGAAACCAGACTTCATAACGGCGCCGCACGGATAATCCGGAAAACACTTCATTCAGAGTGGCCAAGTTTCTGCTCCGGAACCTTAGACTATCTCACAAGGCGTCTGACCGTCCGGTGATGCCGGTCACTGCGTCACCGCGTGCGGTGGCCCATAGTGTGAACCGAAAGCTCACTTCTATGCTGGATGCGTCCGCCATCGCGGCGGGCCTTCGCTTGCTCGCGCCCGACCAGTTGCGCACCGCCCTGGAGAATTTCCTGCCCCAAGGCGCCACGCCGGCCGAAAGAATCGGCGCCATTGAAGCCGGACTGCTAAGCCCCGCAGGTCAGTCCGTTCGGGACGCGATGGCGCGCTGGATCGTGGACGAGGTTGTACCGGTGGAGGAGCTAGTTCCGGAAGCGTATAAGCCGTGGCGTCCGCCGGTGCGGGACGCCATGATGTTTGTGGTGTCGCGCCTCTCGCCAGCGCGTCTCGCGCCGAAACTCCTGGAGCAACTCGAGCTTCCGCCCACGACCCCGGTCGAAATGCGCTTGCTGCGGCTCATCGCGAAGGTGCCAGGCCTGCAGAAACTGGGCCAGGTTATTGCGCGCAACCGGCATCTCCACCCGGCTCTGCGCAACGCGCTCGCCAAACTGGAAAACGGAATCCGCGACGTCAAGCCGGAAGATATCCGGGCAATGATCCAAAGGGACCTGGGGCCACGGGTCAAAACTTTCGCAATACAAATCGCTCCCCAGATACTCAAGGAAGCCAGTGTCAGCGCGGTCGTGCGCTTCAGCTGGCGCAATCCCGACACCAGGCGGCGCGAGCGCGGCGTGTTCAAGGTCCTGAAACCGCACATCCCCGAATACTTCGCCGAAGACATGGACTACCTCCAGGGCTTGGCCCAGTACTTCGGCGACCGGCATCACACATACGGATTTGCGGCTCACCTGATCCCCGACACTTTCCGGAAGGTCCGGCGCTTGCTTCGTCACGAGGTTAACTTCGCCCGCGAACAAAAGACATTGATCGAAGCAAGCGCTCTCTATCGTTCCTTCCCTGGAGTTCGCATACCGCGCGTGATTCGGCCTTTGTGCACCTCCACGATCACAGCGCTTACGGAAGAACGCGGAATCAAGGTGACGAGCGCGGCCGCCCGCTTGCCCCTCGCGCAACGTCGAAAAGTGGCGGAGCAACTTGTTGAAACCCTTGTGGCCGTGCCTCTTTTCTCCTCGACGCAAGATGCCATCTTTCACGGCGATCCCCATGCCGGCAACTTGCTCTACGACAACAAGAGCGGCGAACTCGTCATCCTCGATTGGGCTCTGCGGGAACGCCTCAGCCGCGAGCAGCGTCGTCATCTTGCGCTTTTGTTCTTGATGGTCACCTTGCGCGATCCCGTGGGCATCTCCAACGAAGTCGTCGCGCTCAGTCAACAGCGCATAAGAGTGACTTCGCCCCGGGGCCGGAGGGTTCGCGAGACAGTGGCCAAATTCCTCGACCAGATGTCGGCGTCCCGCATGCCCAGCGGGGCTGACGCCATGCGATTGCTGGAGCGCGTCGCGATCGAGGGCGTCAAGTTTCCCAGTTCGCTGATCATGTTGTCCAAGGTGATGTTTACGCTAGAGGGGATACTTGGCGACATCGTGGGCTCCGACACGGGGATGGGCCTCACCATCGCGCGTCACGTCGCCCAGCATTGGATTGCCAACCGCTCTGCGTTCCGTTCGCCGCTCAGAACCCGCGACTGGCTTGCGCTTCAGTGCAGCGCATTGCTCTATACAAGCCGCTTGTGGGTGGGGTGGGAGCAGGCGCTACTGAACCGCTTCCTCATGCCGAAGTTGACAGCAGCGCCCGCAACCACGGGAATGGGAGGGCGATCGTTGTAACCCTAAGTCCGCCCGTTACGGATCGACCTACTCGCCTTAAACCGATACTGCTTCTTTCCGACGGGTTGTGCGAGCCCGGCCATGTTTGGCACGTCCGGCGGCCTTTTTGCGCGGATTGATCAGAGAGCCGACCAGGGACCTCTCCGCGTTGAAAAAGTTCTTCACACCTTCGCGGGTCCGGCTCGCCATCGGCAATAGCTGAGAAGGCGACACCGCTTCCACGGTCCGAGTTGCAGCGTCGAGGTTCACGTTCATCTGCTGCCCCATGACGTTCCAGGAGCCTCTTCTGCGCTTCGATAAACGCGTTGCCTGCTTCGCGCGCCAATTGTGCCAGTTCGGTTTTCTTCGTAACCTTGCCGTCATGCGCCTTCCTGCTGCCGGTTGCCGTCGCGGCCTCCTGCGCCACCAGGTCGAGGAACTTTTTCTGCGCGCGCGTGAAAGTCTCCACTCCCTCGCGGGCAAAGTCAACCAGATGCGCCGCGCGACCGCCCTTCCCCCCTTTCGCTGACTCCAGCCACTGCAGAGTCCGCTTGCTGGTGGTAGTCAGCAATTCTTGCTGCATTCCGATGAAAGTATCCAAGCTGCGTTGTGCAAGGTCTGTCATCGCAACCGCTGGGATGAAGCTGCTGATCCGTTCTTTGACTCCATTGAAGATGATGTCGTTCTCTTGTTGCACCAGGTTAAGAAACGTCCGCTGTGCTTCCACGAGACTCGATGTTCCCTCGACGGCCAGTTCGGTCAGAATAGCCAGGGGCGAGTTGTCATCGTGGCGCTTGCTGTGGGTTGGCATAAATCGCCTCCAATTGCTGCATTGCAGCATTACTAATAATCTAGTATCCCCAAAGGTTAGAGTCAATAGCAGCCATCGGAGTATTGCGTCGCGTCACTGCGAAGCGTGATTTCCATCACTGGATTAATTCGGGCGCAAAAGCAACCTGTCTTGTTCGAGGTGTTCGTCAATCTGCCCCTTGGCACAATGCGATGGACAAACTCCCTGAAGTCGAAACTGCGAAGGCGTTAATGACCGAGGCCATGACTTGGTCAGTGATGAAATGGTTGCGGGAAAAGAAAAGAGTGCGCAAGACCGCTGACCAGGCCAACGAAGCCCTTGATCAACTGAGCCAAGCTGTCCGAGAGTGCTGGCCCGATCATATAAGGGCAGCTTATGAAGCGCTAGCTGCCCAAGCGTCCAAAACCACGGTCACTCATCAACAAGAAAAGCCACCGTTGCCAGTGATCGTCTCGGACGCAACTCTCATCGCTAAGAAGATCAAGGAATCGGATGAAGATGCTGACCGCGCCAGAATGGACGCCGAAGAAACTTTCGACAAGGCAGAAAGACAACTAAGCCCCAGCCTCGCCCGCGAAGGTTGCCGCAAAGCGATCCATTCCTGGGACCTGCACAAGAAGGCGATTCGCAAAGCGGAAACTGTCATTGGTGCGAAATGACCATCCCGGGCAGCAGGAACGGTGGATGTAGCGTCTGGGCAAGCGGAAAGGTGCGACGCCACAGGCATATCCCGAAGCTAAAGGATTCTCACTTCCTCTCGCGACGGCGAATTCGTGTGACAACGGTCACATTGTGGCGTGACTGGCGCTGCTGACTACGTCCATCTCAGAGTTTTACTTTGAGAACGAGGTCAACCAGGTGCCCACCGGAGAGCAAATCGGCAATAGTCTTGACATTTTTGTCACCCGCCTGCGCAAACCCCACGAAGTCTCGGTTTATGAAGCCATCGAAAGGCTGGTGCAGGTTGGCGAAGCGGTAGGACCGATGCACGCACTCTGCCCCGGATGCTCGATCAGGGCATGACCTTCGACCGTTGCTCGCATTGATCGAATTGCGAATGGATTGTTCGCAAAACGCAGCCTAGTCCCGATAGAGCGTGAAAGACAGCGTAACGACCGCGGTGTGAGGCAGTCATGAATTTCTTGGAATGGTCCAAATCCAGCGTTGACTACGGCCAGAGGCTCGTGAATTCCGCATTGGAAGGGGCGCATGAAGGGGAAGGCCAGTTTCTTCAGCAAGAATTATTTACTCCTTATCTCAGCGAATCAGCCCAGCATGCGTTGCTGCCCGCAATGGTTGGAGCCCTCCTGGGCGCGTTGGGCGGACGTTCTGGGAGGCCGACGGCGGTCTGCTTCAAGAGCTCTCGCTTTCGGCTTGGTGGGCGGAGCCATCGGTTTTGGCGCGGGCGTGATTTGGGAGAACCGACGGTTCGCTGCGAGCGTCGCTTCCGGCGCCTGGAAAAAAATCAACCAGACCCGCGATGAACACTGGCTTGAGAAGAATCCGATCGACTACGCGTAGAAGAGTGGCGTACAAGCCACTCGGGTTCCACACCTGGGCCCCGGACTGAATACAAGAAAGCGTTGATTCGCCCTATCGTCACACAGGCATTTTCAGGAAGCAGGGGTGTAGGGCGTGGTAGGTATCTATTCACCCTCGTCCGTTACAGACTGGCTGGTACCCGGCCGGAACCTGTTTCTGGCCCTCCATGTCCTCGGAGTTGCCTGTTTCATTTACATCGTGTCCAAGCGGCTGGTGCCGCTGGTTCGAGCGCAACGCGATCCCCGTTTTGATCGTCCCTTAGTCCGCCTCGGAAGGGTTCTGAAGTTCTGGCTGGGGCAGTGGAAGCATCCGCGCTACAAATTTGCAGGAACCGTCCACATTCTCATTTTCGCAGGATTCATTCTTCTGGCGCTCCGCGCCTTTTCGGTGCTGATCGTCGGAGTCTCTGAGAATTTCGTGATGCCGGGTCTTTCCGGAAGGACCGGGGAGGTCTACGACCTGATCACGGACTACGCGGCGACTGTCGTGTTCTTATGTATGGTAGTTCTTGCGGCCCAACGTCTCATCTTCAAGCCCGCCCGGTACGCGGTGCCCGCGAAGTACGGAAAAGGTCACACCGCAGACGCCATTTTTCTCCTAGGGCTTATTGCGATCCTGATGGTCGCTGATAGCCTCTTTGCGGCTAGTCGTTCTGCCGCCCATTTACGGCACGGCCAGCCGGTTGAAACTCTGGCCGCATTTTCTCTTCCCTGGCTGTTGCAGATGGCGGTTGCTTCGCTGCCACTTGCGACACTCCGGGGTCTCAACTTAGGGGCCTATCTCGTCCATGAGATCACCTTCTATTTCTTGCTGTGCTACCGGCCGTTTGGAATCCAGTTTCACGTGGAAACATCGCTGTTCAGCGTTTATTTCTCCAAGCTGGAGCGGGGCACTCTCAAGCCGGTGCGGTGGGATGTTCCTGAAGAGCACCTGGATCAGCTGAAATCCTTCGGCGTGAAGACCTTCGAAGATTTCACCTGGAAGCACATGCTCGATTTCTATTCATGCGCCGATTGCGGACGTTGTGCCGACAACTGTCCGTCGAATGCGGTCGGCCGACCGTTGGCGCCGCGATTCCTTACCATCAAAGCCAGAGACTACGCATTCCAGCACTATCCAATGCTCGGCAAGGCAAACAATAGCAAGCCGCTGATCGGCACGGTCTATTCGGAAGATGAGATCTGGTCCTGTACGACCTGCGGTGCGTGTGAAGAGGAATGCCCGCTGCTCGTCGAGTACATCGACAAGATTGTCGATCTGCGGCGTGGAATGATCGACGATGGGAATGTACCTCAGTCGCTGCAAAAGCCTTTGAAAGCGCTGGAAAGTCGTGGCAATCCCTACGGCAAGATAGAGAAGAGAAGAGCCGACTGGGCGAAGGCGCCTGAATTTCAGCAGACCAGCATAGTCAAGGTTCTCGACGGCAAGAATGGCGCCGACACTCTCTATTTCGTCGATAGCATTACTTCCTACGACGATCGCATGCAGTCGATCGGGCGAGCCACCGCGCACATCCTCGGCTCTCTCGGAAACAATTTCGGCATTCTCGGCGCCTCCGAGAGAGACAGCGGCCACGAAGTCCGGCGCGTTGGCGAAGAGATGCTTTTCATGGCCTTGCGCGATCACAACACCGAGGCCATCAAGGCCTCGGGCGCCCAACGAATCGTCACCGCCGACCCCCACGCCTACAACGCACTGAAACACGACTACAAAGGCATCCCACCCGTCGAGCACATCAGCCAGGTGCTCGCTCGCGAGGCGAGAGCGGGCAACATCCAATTCAACCGGGTCGAAAATCAAGACCTCGTATACACGTACCACGATCCCTGTTATTTGGGCCGCCACAACCAGGTTTATGACGATCCACGCGATGTTCTCGACTCGATCCCGGGATTGAATAGAGTCGAGATGCCGCGCTCGCGCGACCGCTCCTTCTGCTGCGGCGGCGGCGGACTGATGCTGTTCTATGAACCCAAAGAAGAACAGAGGATGGGTGTGGTCCGCGTGCGCATGGCCGCGGAAGCCAGAGCGAACGTGATCGTGACCGCCTGCCCGTTCTGCATGGTGAACATCGAAGACGCCATCAAGGTGTCGGGCATGGAAGGGAAGATGTCGGTGATGGACCTGACCGAATTGGTCGACCAGCATCTGGTGCGCGAAGTTAGCACCGAGATAAAAGCGGAATTGGAAACTGCGACTTGTGGAGGTTAAACGTGGAAATTCTGGTGTGTGCGCGAAGAGTGCCCGACACCTCAGAAAACGAGATCGAGCTCAATGCCGCCGGAAACGACATTGAGCGCGAAGAACTCGTGTACTCGGTGAACGAGGCGGATAACTATGCGGTCGAGGAAGCGCTTCAGATTCGCGATCGCGTCGGTGGCAACGTCACCGTCGTCACCGTCGACGGCGAAGATGGCGAAGAGATCCTGCGTCGGGAACTGGCCATGGGTGCGAACCATGCGGTGCTTGTTTCGGATGACGCCTTCACCGGGTCTGACGGCACGTGTATCGCAACCATTCTCAAAGCTTTTGTAAGGAAGGGTCACTACGACCTGATCTTGACGGGAGTCCAGGCCGACGACGGCGCCGCCCAGGTGGGTGGAATGCTCGCCGCGATGCTCGATTATCCGTTCGCTTCCCTGGTGAATTCGATCGCACTGGAAGATGGAAAGCTGATAGTCAGCCGGGAGATCGAAGGAGGCAATCGCGAGATGAATGAAATCGATCTCCCGTGCGTACTATCGATCCAGACCGGCATTAACGAGCCGCGCTATGTGGGGATGCGCGGTATCCGCCAAGTGGCATCTGTGCCGATTCCCACTTTGGGGGCTCCAGACCTCGGCGTCAACCAGGGAGCGGTCGGGGAAGCAGCCGCGAAGGTGAAGCGGGTCGACTACTTCGTTCCCGCGTCGGGCAAGGGAGCCGAGATGCTCCACGGCAGCAGGAAAGAGAACGCCGACAGAATTCTTGAATTGGTGGCAGCGAAGGGAGGGCTGAAATAATGCCGCGCATTTTTGCTTACATCGTCCACAGATGCGGAGTCGCCGATGATTCCGCGACCGAACTGTTGGCCGCCGCGAAAAAGATTGATCCCACAGCGTCCCCAACCGCGATTCTCACCGGGTGGGGTCCGGATCTCGATGTTGCGTGCAGTTCGGTCAGTCCTTCCTTCGGAGAAACTTGGAAAATCGCTAACAGAGCCCTTGCGTATCCAAATGCCGAGTTCGTCCGGCAGGCGTTGGTGAGTGTTTTGCCGCCTGGCAGCATTGTGCTCATCCCGCACGATCACTTCGGAATCGATTTGTCCCCTGGCCTTTCCATCAAACTGAACTCCGCTTTTGCTTCCGACGTCTCTGGCGATCGATGGGGTCGACGGAAACAGCCTGAAACTCGTCCGTCAGGAATTCGGCGGACAAGTGAATACCCATGTGCGCTGCGACATTTCGTCGGGTGCAGTGATCAACATTCGTCCCGGCGCGTTCAAACCAGAGCCGAGTATTGCAGCTTCGGGCGTAGTCATCGACAAGTCATCGGAAGTTGGCACTCTGGTGGCGCGACGCCGCTATCTCGAGACGATGGTTGCCGAGGCTGGCGATGTGGATATCACCAAGCACAGTGTGCTGGTTTCCATCGGACGCGGCATTCAGGAAAAAGAGAACGTGGCCCTTGCCGAGGAACTGGCTGAGGTGCTCGGGGCCGCGGTGAGTTGCTCGCGCCCCGTGGTCGATGCCAAGTGGATGGAGAAGTCCCGCCAGGTTGGTTCGTCCGGGAAAACCGTAAAGCCCAAGGTTTACCTGGCATGCGGCATCAGTGGGGCATTCCAACACCTGGCCGGCATTAAAGGAAGTCCGTTCCTCATCGCCATCAACAAAAATCCCAAGGCTCCCATCTTTCAGGTGGCTGATGTCGGAATCGTGGACGACCTCCTCGAGTTCCTCCCCGAACTGACTAGCAAAGCCCGCGAATTGCGCGGCGTCACCGCCAAGTGAGGAGCCCATGCTTGCATACAAGACGCTAAAACTGAGTTTGAAATCTCTCAAAGAGTTCGCCAAGAAGCGCTTGCCCGACGAAGTCCTGATCGATCTTGATGAACGCGACGAATGCCCCCTCGAGATCGTCCGCGACATGTGCAGCCCCGACAAGCTGGGTATTCAACTCCTGTTCATTCCGGAAGAGTTCGGCGGCATGGGCGGAGGCACGTTCGACGTCTACTGCATTTGCGAGGAGATGGCGCGCATCGATCTCGGAGTCGCAACTTCGGTTCTGGCCACTTTTCTGGGCAGCGATCCCATCACAGTAGGCGCTACTCCTGAACAAAAGAAGACCTGGCTGAGCCGAATCGCCGATGAAGGCCTGCTCTTCGCTTACGGCGCCACCGAGCCGGAAGCGGGCAGCGATCTGGGCGCGCTCCGCACTACCGCCGATCGAGTTATGCAAGACGGACGCGTCGTCGGCTACAAAATCAACGGCAACAAGCAATGGATCAGCAACGGCGGAATTGCTGGCGCCTACACAGTGTTGACCAATACTCCCAGCGGCCCGAGTTGGTTCATCGTTGAACAAGGTGCCAAGGGATTCACTCATGACGAACCGGAAGACAAGCACGGCATTCGCCTGAGCAACACTGCAGCACTCGCCTTCAACGACGTCTATGTCGACGCCGACCGACTAATTGGTGGTGTCGAAGGCCAAGGCCTCAATCAGGCACAGGCTGTCTTCGGATACACAAGGCTCATGGTAGCGGCGTTTGGTCTTGGTGCCGGATGGGCGGCACTCGATCGAGCGATTCCTTATTCGACCAAGCGCATTCAGGCCGGATCGCCGCTCTCGGAAAAGCAAGGCTACACGCACAAGCTGATCGTGCCGCACGTCGCGCGGCTCGAAGCCGCACGCGCCTCCATCGAACAGACCGCCGAGCGCATCGACGCCGGCGAAGGCAGCCTGAACACTGAAGGAGCCATCGCGAAGTACATGGCGACCGAGGCAGGGAATGAGGCGGCCGATGCCAGCATCCAGGCGCTCGGTGGCTATGGCTACACGCACGAATACATGGTGGAGAAGATCAGCCGCGACGTTCGCATTACCACGATTTACGAAGGCACTTCAGAAATCATGGAGATGACCATCAGCCGCGACCGTTGGCAACTTCACCTGAAGACGCGTGGCCAGCATTATCACGAGAAGGCGCGCGAACTGGAGGCGCTGCATGCGCGCCATCCGGACGTGGGCGCCAATGTTGCGGCGCTGGCTCATCATGCTCTGGCCGAACTCATGGAGAAAGCCCGTGTCGCGCGCCTCACGCGTTATCAGCACATTCTCCTGCGTCTGGGAGAGTGGATTGCTTATCCCGAATGCGCTGGCAGTCTGGCGCGTCGCGCCGCCCTTCTCGCCGAGGGCAAGCTGAACGAAAAGGCTAACCGGCGCTTTGACGCGCCAGCGCTCGCAGCGGTGAGCCGGATCTTCGCCCGCGAAGCAGCGCTTAAGGTCGCGGAAGAAGGCTTGCGATGGGTGTGCGGAGCCGGCGGAATCAACGATGCCGAGATGTCCGCCTTTGAAGCAAGTTTGCATTTGCCCGCCATTCACTGTGCACAGGCGGGTCTGATTTCTGACATGGATTTTATAGCCGACGTCCTCTACGCACGTGTGGCGAAGCTTGCAATCGCCGCCTAAGTATCACGACGCCTGACTATCTTTCACACGCAACCTGCCCCGGTTGCACAGGAGCGTCAGTATGGAAGATACAGCCTACCGAGCCATCGCAATTGTGGGAGCGGGAGCTATTCTGCCCGATGCCGCCAACGTCCCGGCGTTCTGGGAGAACGTGAAGAACGGGCGATACAGCATCACCGAGGTCACACCTGACCGTTGGGACCCGGAGTTTTACTACGACGCCGATCCCGCTGCTCCTGACAAGACCTATTCGAAGATTGGCGGCTGGGTGCGCGCGTTCCCGTGGGATCCGATGAAGTGGCACATGCCGATTCCGCCCCGCGTCACCGATGCCATGGATCAGGCGCAGAAGTGGGCCATCGCCGCCACGCGCGAAGCCCTGGAAGATTACGGCTACCCGAAGCGCCCGCTCAACCCCGATCGGGTCGCTGTGATCCTCGGCAACGCGATGGCGGGCGAGAAGCATTATCTGACGGCGTTGCGCGTGTTCTTTCCCGAGTACGCCCACGAACTCGGAGAGATTGCCAGCTTTGCTGCCCTGCCGGAGATGGTTCGCACTGACATCACACGCGAGTTGCACGACCGGATTGGCAAACTTCTGCCCGAAATTACGGAAGACAGCATGCCCGGCGAATTGGCCAATTGCATTGCCGGCCGCATCGCCAACATCTACAACTTCCACGGTCCGAACTTTATTTGCGATGCGGCCTGCGCCTCCGCCATGGCGGCGATGACTGCGGCCGTTGAGGGACTGGTCGCAAACGATTTCGACGCCGTCATTACCGGCGGCATTGACCGCAACATGGGCGCACAAACCTTCGTCAAGTTCTGCAAGATTCACGCGCTCTCTGCGACCGGCAGTCGCCCCTATGCGGAGGGCGCCGACGGCTTCGTCATGGGCGAAGGCTCTGCGATTTTTGTGATGAAGCGGCTGGCGGATGCTGAGCGCGATGGGGACAGAATCTATGCGGTGCTTCGCGGCATCGGCGCGTCGAGCGACGGCAAAGGCAAAGGGATCACCGCCCCCAACCCGGTCGGTCAGAAGTTCTGCCTCGAACGGGCCTGGCAGAATGCCGGACTATCGGCCGCTACCGCGACCCTGATCGAGGGTCACGGCACGTCAACCCGAGTCGGCGATGTGGTCGAAGCGCAGTGCATGGCCGATCTGCTCAGCGGTCAGCACCTTTCAACCCACTCGGTGGCTCTGGGCTCAGTCAAGTCGAACATCGGTCATCTCAAAGGCGCGGCGGGAGCGGCCGGGCTGCTGAAAACTGCGCTGGCGCTTCGGGATAAAGTACTCCCGCCGAGCGTTCATTGCGAACATCCCAGCCCCGACATCGATTTTGCTCACTCGCCGCTGTATGTCAATACTGAACTGAAACCGTGGACGGTGCCGGCCGACACTCCGCGGCGCGCTGGAGTGAGCGCGTTCGGCTTTGGCGGCACCAATTTCCATCTCGTGCTCGAAGAGCACATTCCCCACAAGCTGACCGGAAATGGCAAGCGATCCGTAGCCGTCGGCACCCTCCCGCAAACTGCGATCAATGAGGTAGTCATGAACGCGAAAGAAGTTTCCTCTCCCAGTGTGTCCTCGGCTTCTGCATCCGCTTGCAAAACGCCACTGCGCGGCGCGCTCTTGATTGGCGCTGCCTCAGAGGCCGTTCTTGTCGACCGTCTGAGTGCAGTCATGAAGGAAGCTCAAGCGGGCTGCGCTCCCGCACCCGCACCTCCAGCCGAAGCCGACCTGCGCGCTCCCCAGCGCTTGGCTATTGACTATGCCGACGCCGCCGACCTGGTAGGCAAGTCGGCCAAAGCGCTTAAAGTCCTTGCTGCAAATCAGCCCGCCATCTGGAAGGCTCTGCGCGCGCAGGGCATTTTCCGCGGTCAAGGTCCGGCGCCGAAGGTGGCGTTCCTTTATACGGGCCAAGGCTCGCAGTACGTGAACATGCTGCGCCCGCTCTACACAGCGGAGCCGATTGTCGCTGCGACTTTTGCCGAAGCCGACCGCGTGATGACGCCGCTGCTTGGCAAGCCTCTCACCGAATTTGTTTTCGTCGACCAGGCGGACCCCGTCGCCGTCGCGAAAGCCGATGAAGATTTACGCCAGACCGCCATTACTCAGCCCGCCGTGCTGGCCATCGATCTCGCACTGACCCGCCTACTCGCCGCTTACGGCATCCAGCCCGACATGACCATGGGACACAGCCTGGGTGAATACGGCGCACTGGTCGCCTCCGGCGCTCTGCCCTTCGACGACGCGTTGGAAGCGGTCAGCGCCCGCGGTCGTGGGATGACCCGCGTAGCCGTGGCTGACAAGGGCAAGATGGCCGCCGTATTTGCGCCTTTGAATGAAATCGAACGAATCCTGAAGACGATCGACGGTTACGTGGTGATCGCCAACATCAACAGCGAACATCAGGCGGTAATTGGCGGCGCCAGCGATGCGGTTGTGCAAGCTATGCAAGTTCTTCAAACGGCAGGCTACGAAGTCTCGGAGTTGCCGGTCAGCCACGCTTTCCACACCTCGATTGTGGCGCCCGCCAGCGAACCGTTGCGGCAGGAACTCTCGCGCCTCCACATGGAATCGCCGCAGCTGCCTATCGTCGCCAACGTGAATGGCGAGTTCTATCCCACAGGGCCGGGCGTCGTGCCTCAAATGTTAGACCTCCTCGCCAAGCAAGTCGCCTCTCCCGTGCAATTCGTCAAAGGCCTACGGACCCTGTACGAAGCCGGCGCGCGGATCTTCGTGGAAGTTGGGCCAAAGAAAGCTCTGCAAGGTTTCGCCGAGGATGTGCTCGGTGACCGTGGCGATGTGCTTTCGCTCTTCACCAATCATCCGAAGTTCGGCGACATCGCATCGTTCAATCAGGCGCTGTGCGGCCTGTACGCGGCGGGCTTGGGCCGCGGTAGCGCTGACGCCTTCGCAGAAAAACAAGCGCCAACCGTCTCAGTGGTGTCCACGACGGCTGAGATGCCTGCAACCATCGCGGTCGCGGCTTTGGCCGCAAGCGCGTCTGCGCAGTCGACCGCGACATTGGGCAACGACCACTACACCGAACTCGGCCACTTCTTTGCCGAGGTTCTGGAGCGCGGCTGGCAGATTCATCGCGGTCAAGACCGTGCCCCGGCGAGTGTTCCAGTCGTCATTACCGGCGCGGCCGTGGGCCTGCCCGGAACCGAGCACATCTTTGATGACGCCAATCTCGCCCGCATTCTGCGAGGTGATCAATTCATCGATCTCATCCCCACGCGTTTGCGGAAGGCGATGCTCGACAAGCACATCACGCGACTGGTCAAGAGCGACAACGGTGGACCGACGTTCGAAACCATCAACAACGTGGCGGATGTCATCAAACTGGCTGGCCGTGGGGGCGCATTCGATCTGGAAAATGAATTCGGGGTTTCCGCTGACCGCCGGGCCGCACTCGACCGCGTCACCCAGTTGGCCATTGCGGCGGGCCTCGATGCGTTGCGCGATGCCGGCATCCCGCTGGTCATGCGCTACAAGACCACCACAAAAGGTACGCAGTTGCAGGATCGCTGGGCCCTGCCGGACGCCCTGCGCGATGATACTGGCGTGATCTGCGCCTCTGCGTTCCCGGGCTGCGACTCATTCGCCGATGAAATGTCCCGCTATTACACGGATCACTCCCGCCGCGAGCAGTTGGCACTGCTGGAAAGCCTGCTCGCGCGGACAACGAAGGCGAATGGCGACTCCGTGCTCGAACAGGAAATTGAGCGGCGCACCGACGATTTGCGAGATGCCGTCGAGAAAGAGCCCTATGTCTTCGATCGCCGCTTCTTGCTCAGAATCTTATCCATGGGGCACTCTCAGTTCGCCGAGTTCATTGGCGCCCGCGGTCCCAACACCCAAGTCAACTCCGCCTGCGCCAGCACAGCGCAAGCAGTGGCGCTGGCAGAGGACTGGATTCGCGCGGGGCGCTGCCGTCGCGTAATTGTGATCTCGGCCGACGATGTTACGTCCGACCATTCCATCGAATGGTTTGGCGCCGCCTTCCTGGCCAGCGGTGCGGCCGCCACAGATGAAGTGGTGGAAGAAGCCGCCACTCCCTTTGACCGTCGCCGCCACGGTTTGATTGTCGGCATGGGTGCCGCGGCGCTCGTGGTCGAGAGTGGCGAGGCTGCGCGCGAACGTGGAATTCAACCCATCTGCGAAGTGTTGAGCACGGTCACCGCCAATAGTGCGTTCCACGGGACTCGCCTCGACGTTCAACACATCGGCCAGATGATGGAAAACCTGGTCTCCCAGGCTGAAGCTCACAGCGGCATTTCGCGTCATCAGATTGCACCTCACACAGTTTTCGTTTCTCACGAGACCTACACGCCCGCGCGCGGGGGCAGTGCTTCGGCTGAGATCCACGCATTACGCCACGTATTCGGTGACGCTGCCGATCAGATCGTGATTGCCAATACCAAGGGCATGACCGGTCATGCGATGGCAACCGGGATCGAAGATGTGGTGGCGGTGAAGGCGCTGGAGACGGGCGTGGTGCCACCGGTGGCGAACTTCAAAGAAGTTGATCCCGAGTTGGGCATCTTGAACTTGTCGAAAGGTGGCGGATACCCGATTGAATACGCGATTCGTCTCGGCGCCGGCTTCGGTTCGCAAATCAGCATGACCCTATTGCACTGGCTAGCACCGAAAGATGGAATCCGCCGCCGGCCAAATAACCTGGGCTATGGCTATCGCATCGTCGACGAAAAATGCTGGGAAAACTGGCTCAGCCAGGTCGCAGGTTATCCAGCGGCGGATCTGGAAGTCGTGCATCGCACGCTCCGGGTGCGCGATCAGCGAGCGTCCGATCAAAGACCTGCGGCCCGATTGGGCGAAATCGCCGAACAACCTCAAACGGCGCCTGTGGCACCCCTTCCGAAGCCGCCTGCTCCAGTCGTTGACGCGCCGCGCGTTCCGCCGCCGAGCGCGGTAGTCGAATCGAGAGTGGCGGAAGCGAAAACGCCTCCGCCCGTGTTGCCAACACCCCCGAAGCCTGCTGAACAAGGAGATCCCGTGAAGGAGCGGGTACTGGCTTTGGTTGCAGAGAAGACCGGCTATCCGGTGGACATGCTCGATCTGGATCTCGATCTCGAGGCCGACTTGGGCATCGATACGGTGAAGCAAGCGGAGGTGATGGCTACGATCCGCGAAGCTTATGGCATTGTCCGCGACGACACCATCAAGCTACGAGACTTCCCCACGCTTGCTCGCGTAATTAAATTCGTGCACGAACGGCGGCCTGAAGTTCGTGCCGAACAGCCCGCGCAAACGCCGGCGGCGGCGCCAGTGGCTAAGGCAGAGCACGAAGTCAAAGCCACGCCTCCGCTGCCCGCAGCGATCTCCGCGAAAAATAGCGACCCGGTGAAGGAACGCATCCTCACGCTGATGGTGGAGAAAACCGGATACCCGCAAGACATGCTGGATCTAGACCTCGACCTGGAAAGTGATCTCGGCGTCGACACCGTCAAGCAAGCGGAGATGTTCGCGGCCATCCGCGAGATCTACAACATTCCGCGCGACGAAAACCGGAAACTACGCGACTATCCCACGCTGGCGCATGTCATCCGATTCGTGTATGAGAAGCGGCCCGACCTGCGGGCTGCCTCCGCGTCGCCAGCGGTTGCAGACATCCAGGAACAGGCCGTGGTCAAAACCGTTCCGACACCGCCCGCGGAGATTTCCGCCAGCGTTACCGATCCCGTCAAGGAACGCATCCTCGCCCTCATGGTCGAGAAGACCGGTTATCCGCAAGACATGCTGGACTTGGACCTTGATCTCGAAGCGGATCTCGGCGTCGACACCGTCAAGCAAGCGGAGATGTTCGCGGCCATCCGCGAGATCTACAACATTCCGCGTGACGAGAACCGCAAGCTTCGCGACTATCCCACGTTGGCGCACGTGATTCGATTCGTCTACGAGAGGCGCCCTGATCTGGCGGTGACGTTTACGCCGCCATTGTCCTCGCCGATCTCAAACTCGCCGACGCCGCCCGAAGCGCTCGTGGCTTCTCCGATGCCAGCCGTTGCGCCGGTCAGTTCAGACGACCCCATAAGAAAGAAAGTGCTGCAGATCGTGGCCGAGAAGACTGGCTATCCGGAAGACATGTTGGACCTCGATCTCGACCTGGAGGCCGATCTTGGTATCGATACGGTCAAACAAACGGAGATGTTCGCGGCGGTCCGCGCCGCTTACTGCATACCGCGCGATGAAAATCTTAAGCTGCGCGATTTCCCCACCCTGGCTCATGTGATCAAGTTCGCACATGATCGGTCGGCCCCGGTGGCGGGTGCTCCCGTGTCTTCCGCGAAAACAGAACAAAGGGAACCCAAGCCCGCCGCGTCCTCATCGTCGCCTTCGATGCAGCCTGCGCGCCCGGTTCTCGCCAGCCTCGATGCCGCAAATCGTATTCCACGACGCGTGCCAGTACCGACGTTGCGTCCTCCGCTCACTTTCTGCAAAACAACTGGCGTGAAACTCGATAGCAACAGCCGTGTCGTAGTCATGTCGGACCGCGGCGGCGTGGGAGCCGCGCTCACGAAGTTACTGCGGGCGATGGGTGTAGAAGTGCTCCACATCGACGGCGCGCCCGACGCCGAGAAGCTGACCAGCCTCCTCAAGAATTGGACTGCGGCCGGTCCCGTTCACGGGGTCTACTGGTTGCCCGCTCTCGACCACGAAGGAGATCTTCGCGAACTCGATTCTGCGGCCTGGCACGAAGCGGTCCGCGTGCGGGTGAAATCACTCTACGTCACCATGCGTACCTTATATGAGCACGTCGCGCGCCCGGGCACGTTCCTCGTAACGGCGACGCGGCTCGGTGGCCATCATGGCTACGACGACGCTGGAGCGCCGTCCCCGCTCGGCGGCGCTGTCACCGGCTTTGCCAAAACGTACAAGCGGGAGCGCCCCGAGTCTATTGTTAAGGCAGTCGACTTTGAACGGGATCGCAATGTCGCGGAAGTCGTCAACCTGCTGATCGAAGAGACGCTGCACGATCCCGGCGCGGTCGAGATCGGTTGCACGGCAGACCAGCGCTGGACCGTCGCTCTCGAAGAACAACCCGCCACCGATGGCCAGCCCGGTATGGTGCTCGACAAGAACAGCGTCTTCGTGATCACTGGCGCGGCAGGCAGCATCGTCTCAGCAATCACCGCCGATCTAGCCGCCGCATCTGGTGGCACTTTCTACCTGCTCGATCTGGTGCCCACACCCGATCCTGACAATCCTGACCTGAAGCGCTTCGTCACCGATAAAGAAAATCTGAAACGCGACCTGTTCGCGCGTATCCAGACTCGCGGCGAGCGTGCTACTCCCGCGCTCGTCGAAAAGGAGCTTGCCAGTCTGGAGCGGGCAAACGCCGCCCAAACCGCCATCGACGCCGTGTGCGCTGCGGGCGGCACGCCACATTATTTCAGCGTCAACCTCGCGGACGCTGACGCAGTGGCCAAAGTGATCGACCAGGTGCGCTTGAGCGATGGTCGCATCGATGTGTTGCTGCATGCCGCCGGCATCGAGCGAAGCCACTCTCTGTCGGATAAGGACCCGCGGGAATTCGACCAGGTATTCGACGCCAAGGCTGACGGATTCTTCAATGTGCTGCATGCCATCGGCGAAATGCCGCTCGCTGCCACCGTGGCGTTCAGCTCCATTGCCGGTCGTTTCGGCAACAACGGCCAGACCGACTACAGCGCCGCTAACGACCTGCTCTGCAAGATCACTTCGAGCTTCCGCACCACTCGTCCCGCCACTCGCGGCATCGTGATCGACTGGACGGCGTGGGGTGGGATCGGCATGGCCACTCGTGGCTCGATTCCGAAAATCATGGAACTCGCGGGAATCGATATGCTGCCGCCGGAAGCGGGCATCCCGCTGATCCGCCGCGAACTCACTGCCGGGGCGACGCGTGGCGAGATCGTGATCGGCCAACGCCTCGGCGTTTTGCTGGATGAATGGGACGCGACCGGCGGGCTTGAGGTGTCGGCCTCGAAGGTTGTCACCAAGTCCTCTCCGCCAATCGGACCCGTGACCGGCAAAATTGTGTCGGTCAACGTATCCGGCGGCTACACCGTCGAAACCGTTCTCGATCCACACGATCAGGCGTTCCTGCATGACCATCAGATTGACGGTACTCCGGTGCTGCCCGCTGTGATGGGCATCGAGGCCTTTGCAGAAGCTGCTCTGTGCCTGCTTCCCGAATGGCATGTTGAGGCCATTGAGGACGTTAAGTTCCTGGCTCCATTCAAGTTCTATCGCGGGGAGCCTCGCGCAATACAGGTTGAAACCTGCATTCATCCGCAAGGAAGCGACTTGGTGGCACATAGCCAGTTGGTTGGTCACCGCTCTCTGCCCAACCAAACGGAGCCGCAACGGACCACGCACTTCACGGCCAGCATGCGACTTGCGGAACGACCCACGCAAGCGCCATCGGCGCGAGCGCTGGGCATACCCGAAGGGCACGTCATCGAAGCCGCCGACATCTACCGAATCTATTTCCACGGACCTGCTTACCAGGTTGTGAAAAAAGCATGGTGGGATGGCAAACGCGTCATTGGCATGATGGCGAAGAATCTCCCCGCCAACCACCATCCGTCCGAGTTACCCACCGTCATGTCGCCGCGGCTGGTCGAGCTTTGTTTCCAGACTGCCGGCGTCTGGGAGTTAGGCGTGCAGGGCCGAATGGGCCTGCCCCAGCACGTTCGCGAGCTTTGCCTCTACCGGACGCCAACGCCGACCGATGGCTTATACGCCGTCGTGACTCCCGACGCGGTTCGGGGAAGCTTCGATGCAGAAGTGCTGGACACGGAAGGGAATTGCTACGTGCGCCTCAGCGGCTACAAGACGGTGACACTCCCGAATGCAGTTGACCCCGAACGCCTGAAAGCGCTGCAGGAGATCATGTCGGGAGAGTCGCTCCTAGTGGCGTGACAAAATGCGACCCGATTAACTCTCGACCGTTTCATCGGGGTGTCTATGCAGAATGAATTTCAACGCGTAGCAATTGTCAATCGCGGTGAAGCCGCCATGCGCTTCATCCATGCGGCCCGCGAGTTCAGCCACGAGCACGGCGTGCCGTTGCATACGATTGCGCTCTTCACCGAGCCCGATCGTCATGCCATGTTCGTCCGCGAAGCAGACGAAGCGGTGTGTCTCGGGCCCGCCCAATTTCTCGATCCCGAGACACATCATCCCAAAAGCAGCTACCTCGACTATAAGCGGCTCGAACAGACGCTTGCGGCAGCGCGTGCCGACGCCGTCTGGGTGGGGTGGGGCTTCGTCGCGGAGCATGCCGCGTTCGCCGATCTCTGCCGCGAAATGGGCATCGTTTTCATCGGGCCCACCGGCGACGTGATGCGACAGCTTGGCGACAAGATCGCTGCCAAACGTCTTGCGGAGCACTCGCAGATCGCTGTCGCCCCCTGGAGCGGCGGGCCAGTGGAAACGATTGCTGACGCCCTGTCTCTGGCCGAGCGCTTAAGGTTTCCTCTGCTGATCAAGGCCACCGCAGGCGGCGGTGGGCACGGCATTCGCCTTGTGCACTCGGCGAGCCAATTGCCGCACGCCTTCGAACGCGCCCGCGCCGAAGCGTTCAAGGCCTTTGGCGATCCAACTGTGTTTCTCGAGCACCTGGTCGAGGGTGCGCGCCACATCGAGGTGCAAGTTATCGCCGACGATTACGGGACGACGTGGGCGGTCGGCGTGCGCGATTGCACCATTCAGCGCCGCCATCAGAAAGTGCTCGAAGAAGCTCCTTCTCCGGCGCTTTCCCCGGAGCAAGATCAGGCCCTGCGCGAAGCCGCGATTCGTCTCAGCCTGGCCGCCGGCTATCGAAATGCCGGCACGGTTGAGTTTCTTTACGAACCGGAAGCCCAGCAGTTCTTTTTTATGGAAGTGAACACCCGGCTGCAGGTCGAGCATCCCGTCACCGAATGCACCACCGGCGTCGACCTCGTGAAGCTACAGATCCACGTGGCGCGAGGCGGGCGTCTGGAAGGCAATCCTCCGCGCAGCACCGGTCACGCCATTGAAGTCCGGCTGAATGCGGAAGACCCTGACAACGATTTTGCCCCCGCCCCAGGCATGATTGAACGGTTCCGCATGGTGACCGGCCCCGGCGTGCGTGTAGACAGCGGTGTCAGCGAGGGCGACAGCATTCCGCCGGAATTCGACTCCATGGTCGCCAAGGTGATCGCTTATGGCCAGACCCGGAAAGAAGCGCTGTCCCGGCTCCGGCGGGCTCTGAGCGAGAGCGTCATCGTCGTCAAGGGCGGCGCCAGCAATAAAGCGTTTCTGCTGGAATTGCTCGACCGCGAGGAGGTGCAGCGTGGGGATGTCAGTGTGGATTGGCTCGACCAGATCGCGGCGGAGGGCCTCCATCTCTCCCGAAAGCACGCCGACGTAGGGTTGGTGCAGGCAGCGATCGATGCCTATGACGCAGAGTTGGCCATCGAACAGGCTCAGTTCTATGCATCCGCCGCGCGCGGACGGCCACAGGTAAGGAGCGACATCGGCCGCGTCCTGGCGCTGCGTTATCGTGGCCGCCTCTACTCGATGAATACCCAGCGCCTCGGTCCACAGGACTACCGGATCGAAGTCAACGGATTGCGCATCGAGGCCCACATCGACCGCCTGGACGAATTCGAATGTTGGCTGACCGTCTTCGGCCGTCGCTTTCATACCATCTCGGAAAATCAGGGACTCCGGTCCCGCATTGACGTGGAGGGCGTATCGCACCAGGTGAATCGCGACGATGGCGGCGTTGTACGTGCTCCGGCCCCGTCTGTGGTCGTTTCCATCGTGGTAAAGGTGGGCGATACGGTTGAAGTTGGAGACCGCATGGCCGTGCTCGAAGCCATGAAAATGGAGACTCAAGTGGTCGCTCCCTTAACTGGCAAGGTCCGAAAAATAATGACCATGCCGAACGTGCAGGTCGACTCAGGCGCTCCGCTTCTTCAAATCGAAGGCACCGGAAGTGACGGTGCGATCGGGCCGCAGGAGCACGTGGCCTTTGGGAAGGCCCTCACCCCTCACGAGAAGTACGAGCCCTCGTGTACCACAAGCCTCAACGAACTTCGACAAGTCATGCTGGGCTTTGATCTCGATCCCGCCGACATCGCCCGCCAGTTCGCTGCCTGGAGCCAGTCCTGCCCCGCGCACAGCGACGAAATCACACAACTGGAGGACGAGATTCTCAACATCTTTGTGGATATCTGCTCTCTTTTCCATCGCGAGCCGGAAGTGAACCATCGGGCCTCTGGGGAAGAGCCGAGCGCCGAGTCCTACCTCTTTTCGTATCTGCGCATGGTCGAGACCAACGGAGAAGGTCTCCCGCCAGCCTTTGTCGCTGCACTGCAGCGCGCTTTGGCGCATTACAGTGTGTTTGCGCTCGATAGCTCACTGGAGCTCAAGGAAAGCTTGCTCTGGATATGCAAGTCGCACCAGCGGATGGATCGTCAGATCGCATCGATTCTCGGCATCCTCGAGCAGCGTCTGCATCGTGCCCAAATCCCGGAACTACCCGTCAGCCCAGCCTTCCGAACCCTTTTGGATCGCCTGATCGCGATTACTCACGGTCCCTATCCTTCGGTCAGCGATCTTGCCCGTGAAGTGCGCTATCGCTATTTCGATCAGCCGCTGTTTGAAAGGGCGCGAGATCACGTCTACCAGGAAGCGGAAAATCATCTCAACTATCTCGCGGCAAATCCCGACGCTGCGGACCGCCCGGCCCGGCTCCGCGAGTTGATCGAGTGTCCGCAGTTGCTGGCCGGCCTGTTCGCGGGCCGATTCCCCTCAGCCGACCCCTCGCTGCGCCGCACCATGCTGGAGGTTCTCACTTGGAGGTACTACCGCATTTGTACGCTCCTGAACCCTCGTTCCTCTCTTGCGGACGGACACTGTTTCTTCGCGGCTGAATATGAGGATGACGGCAAGCATATTCACGTCATTGCCGTGTATGCCGACTGTGAACGCCTCCCCGCCGCGGCGCAGGCCATGCTTCCCATGATCACCGAAGTCCCGGCGGATCACGACATTGTTATGGATTTTCACGTCTTCCATTCCGGCAAGCTCAGAGATCCCGACGCCACGCAGCATGAAGTTCAGTCGGTGCTCAACCAGATTGCCTTTCCTCGTCCCATCCAGCGCATCGTGGTGTCGGTCGCGGGTGCGAGCCATGGCGCGCGTCTGAGTCCTCTGCAGCACTTCACGTTCCAGCCCGGCGCAATTGGGTATGAAGAGGCGCAGTTTTACCGCGGCTTGCACCCCATGATGGGCAGGCGCCTGCATCTCTGGCGGCTCAGCAATTTCAAAATCGACCGTCTCCCCTCGATCGAAGACGTCTATCTCCTGCATGCCGTGGCCCGCGACAACCCGAAAGATGAGCGTTTATTTGCGGCTGCCGAAGTGCGCGACGTAACTCCCGTGCGCGATGAAGCGGGCCGTATCGTGCAACTGCCGCATCTGGAGCGCATGCTGATGGAAGCGCTGGCAGCGATTCGCTTGTTTCAGTCGCGGCGGCGTCCTCAGGAACGTCTGTATTGGAACCGCGTATTTCTGAATGTCTGGCCTCCACTCAATTTGAAGCCGGACGAATTGCGCGACATTGTGCGCCGCCTCGTGCCCGCCACGGAAGGTCTGGGCCTCGAACAGGTTGTGGTGCGGGCCCGCATTCCCAACCCGTCCACGGGAGAACTGCGCGATCTTGTCGTGCGCATCTCGAGCCCCGTCGGCAGCGGTTTGCTCATTACCTTCCGTCCTGCCGACAAACTGCTCGCCCTCAAACCTCTGTCCGAATACGATCAAAAAGTCGTCCGCGTCCGCCAGCGCGGACTGGTGTATCCCTACGAGATCATCAAGATGCTCACCCCCGCTCGCGAAGACGCGCGCAGCGAGTTCCCACCAGGTGACTTCGTCGAGTACGATCTCAACGCTGAGAATCGGCTGGTTCCGGTCGATCGTCCCTACGGGAAGAACCGCGCCAACATCATCGTCGGAGTCATCCGCAACTTCACCTCTCGATATCCCGAGGGCATGTCCCGTGTTCTGCTGCTCGGAGATCCCGTCAGGGACTTGGGAGCGCTCGCCGAGAAGGAGTGTCGGCTCATTATCGCCGCGCTGGACCTCGCGGAAGAAAGAGGCATTCCGGTGGAGTGGTTCCCGATCTCTGCCGGCGCCAAGATCTCCATGGACAGCGGTGTCGAGAACATGGACTGGATTGCGCGGGTCTTGCGCCGCCTGGTGACATTTACGCAAGGTGGTGGCGAAGTGAATCTCCTGATCAACGGCATCAACGTCGGCGCGCAACCCTACTGGAACGCCGAAGCCACTATGCTCATGCATACCCGGGGCATTCTGGTGATGACGCCGAAGGCAGCCATGGTCCTCACTGGCAAGCGTGCCCTCGATTATTCTGGCGGCATTTCTGCCGAGGACAATCAGGGCATTGGCGGCTACGACCGCATCATGGGAGTGAACGGCCAGGCTCAGTACTGGGCTCGGGACATCGATGAGGCCTGCCATATTTTGTTCCACCATTACGAGCATACTTACGTCATGCCGGGTGAGCGGTTTCCTCGCCGGTCCGCGACCACCGATCCGATTGAGCGCGATGTTCAGACCTTTCCGCACAGTGAAAATGGCGAGGACGGTTTCGCGCTCGTGGGCGAGATCTTGTCGGACGAAACCAACCCTGGCCGCAAAAAGCCTTTCGACATTCGCAAGGTAATGATGGCAGCCATCGACCAGGATCATCCACCGCTGGAGCGCTGGGCAGGGATGCGGGCGGCGGAAACCGCTGTCGTGTGGGATGCCCATCTCGGCGGCTATCCCGTCTGCCTCATCGGAATCGAATCGCGCTCCGTGCCACGACTGGGTTTTGTTCCCGCCGACGGACCCGACCAATGGTCGGCAGGTACGCTATTTCCGCAGTCGTCGAAGAAAGTGGCGCGCGCGATCAACGCGGCTAGCAACAATCGCCCCGTGGTGGTGCTGGCGAATTTGTCAGGCTTTGATGGTTCGCCAGAGTCGATGCGCCGGTTGCAACTCGAGTATGGCGCGGAGATCGGCCGAGCGGTCGTCAACTTTAAGGGTCCCATTGTGTTTTGTGTGATCTCGCGCTATCACGGTGGTGCTTACGTGGTTTTCTCGCGGGCGCTGAACGAGCAGCTTGAAGTCGCCGCGCTCGAAGGAACCTACGCCTCCGTCATCGGCGGCGCGCCTGCCGCAGCAGTCGTTTTCGCCGGAGAGGTGGAGGCCCGGACTCGCAACGATGAGCGCCTACAGGCTTTGAACCAGACAATGCTGCAGGCCGACGCGGCGGAGAAAGGCCGCCTGCGCGCCCAATGGAACGAACTTTACAACCTGGTCTACTCCGAAAAATTAGGGGAGATGGCCGCCGAATTTGACCAGGTGCACAGCGTCTTCCGCGCTCTACGCGTGGGCGCGCTCAATCACATTATTCCCCCGGCAAATCTTCGCTCCTATCTCATCGAGGCGGTGAAACGGGGAGTTGAGCGCGAGGAGAATGCCACACAAGACGGAGAACTCGAGATCGTTGCAGCCTGACGGCTTTCGAAAAACGCCGTGTTTGGACGGCGCTGCGCTTTTGTTTGCGCACGAGAACTGAGTCTACGAGAGGCGGTGAAACGAAATCTGCCAAACCCCAGCCGCGAACGCTTGCCCTGAGCGAAGTCGAAGGGCGGCGGCATGTGAGAGCACGGCACGGAAGTCCTGGGAAAGCAGTAAAACAGAACCGACTCCCGCATGGACGGCACTGTCTCACGCCCACTTTTCGGTTGCGATAAGGTCGTGCCGTCACTGCAGCTTTAGCCCCCGAACTACGTTGCGCGGCTTGTTCCGCGCCTGAATCTGGGCGAACACTTCGGCAAGGAACTTACGATGAACATCTACTGGCTGGAACAAACCGAATCCGATGTGCCAGCCGAGAATGAATGGCTGAGCGCAAACGAGAAGCTTCTTCTTGCCGGCATGCGCATTGCCAAGCGACGCGCCGATTGGCGGCTGGGTCGCTGGACCGCGAAGCATGCCACCGCTACCTGCCTCAACCTGCCGACCCACCTTCCCGACCTCACGAACATCGAAATACGCGCCGCATCCTCTGGCGCGCCAGAAGTTTTTCTCCACGATCAGCCGGCAGACGTTGCGATCTCGCTCAGTCACAGCTCCGGTACCGCTTTGTGCACCTTCGCTCCGCTCGGAGCCAGTTTCGGTTGTGATCTGGAAACGATCGAGCCCCGTAGTGCTGCCTTCGCCGCCGATTACTTCACGGTCAACGAGAAAGCACTGATTACGCGAACATCTCCGGATGAGTGGCCCTTGCTAATAACCCTGCTCTGGAGCGCAAAGGAAAGTGCCCTCAAAGCGCTTCGGGTGGGCCTCCGACTCGACGCCAGGTGTATGTGCGTTAGCCATATAGATGCCTGGCCGCAGTCGTCACGAGAGACAGGGCAGGTCCTAGATCCGATCTCCCATGTGTCCACCAACCTCGATGGCTGGCGCCCCATACGCGTTCGTTATTCCGGAGGCCAAGTATTCGGGGGTTGGTGGCGCTCACAGGATCGTCTAATGCGAACTCTTGTGTCCAAACTTCCGCCATGCACCCCTGTGCGTGCGCGAACAGCGAGCTTTCGTTGAAGAAATGAAAAGTTCCTCCGTTGACAGTCAGCGGAGAGCGGTCCCAGGGACAGAGAGGCCCCAAGCAGAAGGCTAGGAGGATTCCCCGGTGAGACGGGCCTACGGCTGCTTCAGGAAGCCGTTTGTCATTTCGCGGTCCGATAAATGCTAGTACTGAAGTTGTTAGCACTGTGGCGGCCAGGGATGGAGTTGAACGGCCGACGCCAGCCTTTTCAGGGCTACGTTATGCTGTAGTTTCGACAACTTGAGTGCCTCCAGGTCGCCGCCCAAGTCCTTGAGAAGTCGTGAGAGACGCGAGCATCGTCGGTTGCGATCGCGGGTCCGAATCTAACCAAGAGAAACCGCCACGCCCATCTCTCGGTAACGAGCCAAACGTAACAGAACAACATCACCGAGACGGGGCGCTGCGATTGTGGACACCCATCGAATTCCGCGGTGGCGGTTGATGGAACCGGCGCCAGTCCTAATAGGGATGTTCTGGAGCTGTGCCCTAGAAACCAATCTGGTCGACGGAACGTACGAGTCGTTCCAGCATTGCTACGCGCCGCCGTCCGAACCATCCCTTGCGTCGGTGCTCGGCCTGATCAGCGGCGATGCCTGGCCCGCTGCCACTGTGATCGGTCACGTTGTCGAATCTCGTCGCAACACTTTGTAGAAGCCCGCGATCCTAGTCGACGGTTTCTCGCGCGAAGCCGTCTGGTTGAGAATAAATTGCCAGTAGCCCCTCTCCGGTCTGGAAATGTAGCCGTTCTCTTCACACGTGCTGTTTTCTTTAAGGGTTAGTGGGTTATACATAGAGAACAAAAGCAACAAAAAGGGATTGGTCTTGTCGACCTGCTTCTTCGCCACCGATCTGCACGGTCATGTCGACCGATACGAGAAGCTCCTCGCTTCAGTGGTCTGCGAGCGCCCCACTGCGGTATTCCTTGGAGGGGACTTGCTCCCCCGCGCTACCTTTACGCCGCCACAAGTCCATCGTAGGCAGACCGACTTTGTGAACGATTATCTAGTCCCAACTTTCACGAGAACCCGCGACACCTTAGGCGTGGACTATCCTGACATCTTCGTGATTCTTGGCAATGACGACCCGCGCCTCGAAGAAGAGAGTTTTATCACGGCAGCAACCGACGGCCTCTGGCACTACGTCCACCAGCAGAAACTCTTCTTGGGAGCGTTTCCGATCTATGGCCTTGCCTATGTTCCGCCGACCCCGTTCTTGCTGAAGGACTGGGAGCGATACGATGTTTCCCGGCACGTCCCGCCGGGCTGTATCTCTCCTGAGGAGGGCTATAGGAGCGTGGCGGCGGAAGAGAGCGAGATCAAATGGGGCACGATCCAAAAAGACCTCGCCTCACTTGCGGGCGAAGATCCTCTTGGTCGCGCGGTATTTCTCTTCCATACGCCTCCGTGCGACACTTCGTTAGACCGTGCGGCGCTGGATGGGAAGACCTATGAGCACGTCGCGCTAGATGTGCATGTGGGTAGTATCGCGGTCCGGCGGTTCATTGAGGAGCGACAGCCTCTACTCACCTTGCACGGTCATGTGCACGAGGCTGCGCGCATAACCGGCGAGTGGAAAATTCGGATCGGGCGTACTGTATGCATAAATGGAGCTCACGATGGGCCTGAGTTGGCGTTGGTGCGCTTTGATCTGGAATCCCCCGAGGCTGCTACGCGCGAGTTGCTTTAGTTTAGGCCTGCGACTCCTTCATTGGAAGTCTACGCGCGGGATCGGTGATGGCATCGATCTTGATGGCGAAGCTCGAACGTTCTGCGATGTCGTTGTCAGTAACCATGTGCACATCAAGAAGGCCCTCCGTTCGATACCCGGTCCGGAGGAAGTTGATTTCCGCGAGGCATCGGCTCCAGCCTTCGAGCCAGAGCATCAGCTCTTTCATCTGTTCTTCGTTTCCCTGGAAATGCAGCAAGACGTCGATGTCGCTGGCTGGTCCTGCCGTCGCGTTCTTGGTGCTGCCGATAAGGTAGAAGGCTTTTACCCCAAACTTTTGTGGATCGAGATCAGCCGCGATCCTCTGCGCCATGCGAAAACGCCAGCGCCAGTGTTCATTCGTTCCCCGGTCAATGGACTCAGCCTCTGATTCGATTGACCCGATCTTTTGCTGCGGAAGTGACAGGCACCCAATCGCCTGGTCCAAGTCGGCGTTCATGAAGACCCGCAGGATAAGTCCACCCGTTTCCAGTGGTATGTCGATTACCCGGAGCGTCTCCGCAAGGTGCGCGAATTCGGGCAGCAACTCCTGAAGTACGTTGCGTGACCGTCGAAAAAACAGTTCGTTGAACACCGTCGTTTTATCGTCGGGGTACAGCGGCAGGTAGCGGATCGAGGCCTCTACGAGATCCTGGAAGAAGTGGGTCCCGAATGACAACTCAGGCAGGTAGTTCCCTCTCTGGCGCGCTACTTCGATCAACATTGCCGTGTTGTTAATGTCGGAGTAGGTTACGGGGACCCCCAGTTTGATGTCTCCGCGGCTGCCCCAGCGTCCGGGCCCGACCAAGATGAACTGGCGTTTCGGCAACAGCTTATTGAGTCTGCCGACCGCACGCCCGACATCGCGCATGGCCGTCAGATCAGGAAGCTGGCTGTAGCCCTCGAGATCGACATACACAATATGCGTGATTTCCGGTACCTTGCCGTTCGAAACAAAATGGGTAGCGGAGAAGATGACTTTGTCCGACGGCAGATTCTGTGGAATCGCTGCCGGAACCGCGTCAGCGCCGTAGCTCTGGGGACGGCACTGCAGCAAGTAGAAATCCTTCCCGTCGTAAGCGAACTCGATGTCTACCGGCGTCCCAAGCTTGGATTGCAACAGGTCCAGCAATTCGCGGATGCGGCCTATGAAGGGCGTATTCCGGATCAGTCCTTCGAACGTGAAAACTGCATCCTGAGCACTGAAGTCAGGAATCGGTCCGATGATTGGCTCGATCTGGTCATGGCTCACGAGCGATACCAGGTTGCGAATCTGTGGGTAGGTGGCGCCGGCATGGAGCAGGAGCTCCGCGACGTCGACGGTTTCGAAAGCGTTGGTCTCCAAATTGATGAGATCAATGCGCTTGGGTGAATACCTGAGCACTTCGTCGGCGGTGACGTTGACACGCAAACTCGGCTGGCCAGGGGCGATCAGGACAGGGTAGTCATCGGCGACGCGATCCACCGCACGTGTCCCCAGCCCAGGTACGAGCCGTATGAGGCCATCCTCGCGCTTGATGCGGGCGGACCAGCGGAACTCATTGTTGCTGAATGCAACCCCAGAACACGCCGGCAGAAAGTACTTGCCAACGGACTGGCCCACAACCTCCTGGATCATGATGCCCATCTCTTCGTGCACATCCAAGAGACCTCGCTCGGCACGGTACTCGGTAGGATCGGGGCCGAAGATCGAGGCGTACACCTCTGCGATTGCGTCCATCAATGCTGCGAGACGCTCTTCCTTGGTCCCGCGGTTGCCCAGGAACAGGCTCTTGTACTTGCCGGAAAAAGCCGATCCAGGACGGTCTTCCAGCAAACTGGAACTGCGGACGATGATCGGAACATCTCCGAGATCATCGAGCGCAAGGGAGAGTCCGTTGGCCAGTTCCGAAGGAAATGATGAGGTCTTGAACAGAGCTACCAGATGCGGGTATTCCTGCCTAACCTGGTCGATCTCCATGTATTTCCGGTTGAGGACATCCTCCAGATCGTTATGGTGCACGAAGTTTTGAATCCAATCGGAGGTGAGGTACCAGGTTCTGGGCACTTTCACCTGGTGCAGCAGTGCGCTCGCTTCCTGGGTCTTGTCTATGATCTTCTTGGCCAGGAACAACCCTGCACTCTTGCCACCCAGCTTGCCGTGGCAACCAGGGGGAAAAATGACCTTGCCCAGCAAATCATAGAAATCATTAACGTCGATGAAATTCTTAGCGACATTGATGAAGTCGAGGCTTTCGGAGAAAAAGCGACGGATCAGAGAGACTCGGAGACCTTTCTGCGTGTAGAGCGAAAGATCGCCTTCCTCGACACCGATGTGCCGATAGCGCTCGACGCACTCCATGATCTCTCCCAGCGAAGTGTCCTGGTTTTCCAGCGCTCGCACCAGAAAGCTAGCCTTGTCTTCTTTGATCCATCGAGTCACACAGTTGAGAATTTCAGTCTCGCTCAAATGCTCCCCGGCGATTCGGAGCGCCTGGGTTGTCAAGTCGGAGGAATGGCCGGGAGCGTCCTGAGGAAGAGGTCGATTCTCATCGGTGGAAACGCTGGGCTCAGCAGGCAGGGTCGCGCCACCCCGCCGCAGGAGTTCCTTGGCTTCCTGGACTCCGCTCCAGCTCAAGTAATTGATCAATTTGCGTGAAATCCGTTTCAACAGGGCAGGGTCTGTTTCGCGCAGGAACTCGAGCACGACCCGCCACTCGCCTTGAGCTGTCGATACTCCATCCGCGGCAGCCCAGCCCTCGAATGCGGCTCTCAGGCGACGTTGCGTGACGGCGCTTGCGATGCGCTCGGCAATCGTCTCAATCAGCTTGCGCTCTTCTTTGAGAAACGGGCCTTCGTCCGATCGCGGCATCTCTCGCCGGTAGGAAACTTCGACCGTTCCAAGCGTCTCCCCCTGTACGACAATCCCGGCCTTCTGAACCCATGGCGTCGCTTGGTAATCGGGCGGTTGGATTGTCAGATTCTCAAACAGGATCCGAGCCTGACAGTCGTGTGGGTATTGCCAGCCTGGCGGCAGGACTTCGATGATGCCGCGGAAGATCTCTTCAAGAGGTCGCGTAGCCTGGCTCAGGAACTCTCCCACCTGATACAGGCAGTTCAATTCCTTGGCTCGCTCTTGCAGAGCGTGGAGCATCGTCCCGAATTGGGTTTCGTCTGCCTTCACTTTTTCGCGTGGCCTGAATTTTCCGAGGTGGCCTGCGACAGGATAACTCCCCGGGCGTTCCGCCCATCGACGCGCACCGCGATCCTCTCTGTCGGCCTCACATGGCGGATGAATTCCGTCTCATTCACAACGGGCTGTCGGTTTAGCCAGTCCCAATTGATCCCGAAGTGACGCCCGTGTTGCACCATGAAGTAGCTTGCCCGAAAGCTCGACAAGTTGTGAAAAAAGTGGGAGCCCTGGCTCAACTCCACATTCATCTCTGGCAGTGTCGCCTCGACGATCGCCCGTGCCCCGGAGATCTGGCTCCAGTCGACCGGAATGCCAAGTGATGGATGGGAACTGCCCCAGCGGCCGAATCCAATTAGCAGGAAGGGCCGCTTCTGATCCCGCAGTTCCCCGTTTACCGACTCCAATTGCTGAGCAATGACAGGCGTGTGCAATGGCGAGAATTTCTCCGGTCGCACGAAGACAATATCTTGGAGGTCATCAGCGGTGCCGTTGCCCATGACCATGTCCGACGCAACAATGGCGCGCGGATCACAGAGATCCTCGACTGTTACATCCACCACCTGATCGGAGACGACCATGGAGCGAACCTGCAGGAATCCCAGGCGCGACCGAGGTCGTTCCCCGCGCCGTCGCTGCAACGTGATGGCGAACTCGATCTCGACCTTGGCCTTGACAGTGTTCTCTGCTGCGTTGAGCAGCGCTTTCACCACGTCGTTTAGAGGGAACTCCTGCTGCACCAGCGTCGGAGCGAAATTCAGGATCCGTGGTCCCCGAGACCCAATTCCCGGGACGGCGCGGTCGCGCTCCAGATCGTAAGTTGAGATTAGTAAATGCAAAGCGTCATCGGCTTCGGCATCGGACAGATTAGCGTGCACCAGGTATTCCGTCTCACTGACTGGATCGTAAGCCGTTGGCTTGCCCATGTTGACTGCCCAAAACTCTGTTTGGGTGCCGTTCAGCAACTCCTGCACTGAGGCGAATGGGGGTGGCTTTTTGGGATATGCAGGCGAGAAAGTCCAGGCCATGCCGCCGTCCACGATCGTCTTTCCCAACCCTAACGCCAGCGTAACAACTCCCTCTTCAGGACGGGCAGGTTCAAACGCGTAGAAGTTGTAAGACCGCGCCACGCCGGAAATGTCAGGATAAAAGCGATCTCCCCGGCGCTGGCCGACTACTTCCTGGATAATCACCGCCATCTTCTCTTCGCCTGGCATGGTCCCGGTAGTACGAAGGTAGTCTCGGGCCTCGCGGAAGTAGGTTGACGCGTACACAAACTTAATGGCCTCCACCAACCGGCGGAATCGTGCGTCCGGATCGAACTGGTTGTTAGGGATCATTTTGGTCGCGTAGACGCCGGCAAACGGACGCTCCAATGCGTCCTCAAGCAAGCTAGAGGAGCGGATCGCCAGAGGCGTTTTGACTTGAACGATCAGCGCACGGAGATCCCCGAGCAGTTCAACTGGAAGGTCGCCCTTCTGAAAGGCGTGGGCGATGCGGTCGTCTGGCATTTCTTCGAAGGGCAATGCGGCCAGACGGTTCTGTGCGATGAATTGATCAAAACAGTCCGTCGCGATGACCGCCATGGTTGGGACGTTGATATCGACATCAGGAAAGGAAGCGGGGTCGATCTGCTCGGCAAGGAGATCTTTGATGAGCACCAATCCGCTGGCCTTGCCACCGAGTGCCCCGGAGCCGATCTGTGTACAACGGAACGTGCCATCCCAGAACTTGCGGTCGAAGATCGGCAACCCAGCAACGAGAGGCTTCAGCCCGCTCATCGACACCTCCCACAGCATCAAAGTGGACGCCGCACTTCAACACGCAGCGCCGAAGTGGCGCACATCTAGTCCGAGGCCTGGGGCGACCGTCACACCCAGCCGCGTTCGTGGCACGCCTTGGCTACTCGACCGATCGCGATTGCGTAGGCTGCGTCTCTCATATACAACTTCTCCCGACGGGCTAGATCGGAGACCGCGAAATATGCGGATGTCATCTTCAAATCGAGCTTCCCGAGAACTTCGTCTTTCTCCCAGAAGTAGTTCATGTTGCTTTGCACCTGCTCGAAATAGCTGCAGGTCACGCCACCGGCGTTTGCCAGGAAATCGGGGATCAGCAGGATGCCTCGCTCCCGAATCTGAGCGTCGGCTTCCGGAGTCGTCGGCCCATTGGCGCCTTCAGCAATGATGCGCACACGCGGGCTGATGCGGCTCGCGTTATCGCCCGTTATCTGGTTTTCCATCGCCGCCGGGATGAGAATGTCGACATCCTGCTCAAGCCATGCTTCTCCCGGTAGTACTTCGTAGCCCATTTCCTTGGCTTTACCTTTATTGATCCCGCCGAAGTGATCGGTAATCGACGATAGCTGGCTAAGATCGATTCCGTGATTCTTGCGGTAAGTGTAGGGACACTGGTCCGACTGGTCCCAGCAGCAGACGGCGATGACCCGCCCTCCCAACCGCTGGTAGAGCTCGATTGCATAGTGGGCGACATTGCCGAAGCCCTGGACGCTGGCTTGGGTGTTCTCGGGGCGGATGCCCAATTCTTTGAGCGCCTCGCGCAATGTAATGACGACGCCATAGCCGGTAGCCTCGGTTCGGCCGAGCGAGCCACCCAGGCCGACAGGCTTGCCGGTGATGAATCCGGGGAACCGGCCGCCGTGTATTTTCTCAAACTCGTCGAGCATCCAAAGCATGTGTTGCGCGTCGGTCATCACATCCGGGGCCGGTACATCGGTCACTGGGCCAACATCCCTTGCCACTTGGCGCACCCACCCACGGCAAATCTGCTCCTGCTCCCGTGCGCTGAGATTATGCGGATCGCAGATCACCCCACCCTTTGCCCCGCCCAGCGGAATATCCACGACGGCGCATTTCCACGTCATCCACATCGATAGCGCGCGCACCGTATCGATTGTCTCCTGCGGGTGGAACCGGATGCCGCCCTTGCCCGGTCCGCGTGCGTCGTTGTGCTGTACACGGAATCCCCGGAAGATCTTCACCATGCCGTCATCCATGCGCACCGGGATGGCAAACTGATATTCGCGCAAAGGGTAACGGAGGAGATCCCTGGTCGCCGAGTCAAGCCCCAGATATTCGGCTACTTTGTCGAATTGAGCCTGTGCGATCTGAAATGAATTGAACGCTTTGGAGGACTTTTTCGCAGGTGGGCCAGGAGCCGCTTTCGAGACTTCCTTTTCGACGTTGATCGGTTCCGTCAGTACGCTCTCCGGCATGGTTTTCTCCTTCGTTCTTTCGCAGGCTAATTCAATTATCGCCCCCGTTATGGAAGGGCCTAATGTGATCGTGCTCACACAGACTCGTGATCCATGCACGTCGCTGCCACTGAGGACCGCGTCTTTTTCGAGTGTATTCTGACGGTCGACAGGTATTAGAGCGCGAAGACCGATTGGCGAATGCGCCTGGGAGAGAACTCGGTCTTCTATCGTGATTTTGCGTACATCTTGGTTGCCGCGCTCCCTGGCGGGTTGCTGACGCGAAGGCTGTGGCAACCACTCATCCTGGGCTACATCGTTGGTGGCTGACTGCGACCAGGCTTTCACGCTGCTCGTCTGGTTGGCAGGCGCTTTTGGCAGTTTGAATCGCTTCATCGTGCCTTCTTGCAGCCCGTTGACATCATGGCTCCCAATCTAAAGAGTATGCCGGCACCCGCGTTGGGCGCGTTACCTCGAAGCGCACGCGCCGCGGCGGAGCGGGTTGGGCGAACGACAAATCCACTTCCTCACTGTTTCCCGGCACAAGCTCTGGCAGGTCCACTTCCTTGAGTTCAACCGGGATGTCACCCTGTGCGTAAAACACACCGCGAACCTTGTAGCCTCGAAGCGTATAACTCGGCAGAGTCGCGCGCGTCGTCACCGTCAGATGGAATTCGTTCACTCGGTTCTTGATCGTAAGCGATTCGATTGGACTCGATTCTCCAGCCAGGATTGCGTACGACGCTTTTTGTGAGCCATAAACGTTCGACGACTTCGTGCACCCGCTGTTGCAAAGCGCCCAATCCGCGGTCGCCCATGTGAGTGCGGTAGTCGTTGTAACAGAAGAAGATGGCGCCGCCAACGAAGTCCTTTGATCGGATCACGTCGTCGTGAGTCCGCAGGATCTCAATTCGGTGCCCGTCGCCCTCTGGACGGTCCGGCGTGCAGGCGCAATAGCCGTACTCCGAGATCACGATTGGTTTTCCGGGAAACGTCTGATGCAATGTGTCAAGATGCTTGTCGAGAGCGCGTGTGTCGCCGCCGTGCCAGGTGCCGAAGTATTCGTTAGTTTCGATGAAATCCATCAATCCGGCTACGTCGCGCTCTGGAGTTTCCCGCAGTGAGTGCGAGGCGTAGGAGCAAAGGCGGCCTGGATCAAGCTGCTTGGCTTCTTCCAGCATTCGTTTTGCAAACTGGTACGCAGCAGGGTTCTGTCCGTCGATCTCGTTGCAGAGTCCCCACACCACCACCGACGGATGGTTGCGGTCGCGTTGAATCATCTCGCGCAATTGCTCCAGCCCGTTTTCCATGATGTCGGAATCGGGTTGCGCACCCATGCCGTGGAATGTTGCTGAGCCCCACGTCGGTATCTCCGACTGCATCAGAATGCCATGACGGTCGCAGTAATCCAGTACACGTTGATCCTGCGGCCAATGGACGCGGGTAAAGACGCAGTTCAGATTTTTGAGGTCACGGTGATCGTGCTCGATCCACTCGCCCGGTTCGGCCATCCCCAACTCCGGATTGCTCCCCGCCATGCGCTCGACTCCCATCAGTCGCACGGCTTCTCCATTCAGGTGGAACTTACCCTCCTTGATTTCGAACTTTCGCACGCCGAAGGTCGTCCTATGTTCATGTTCCTCGTGGCCATCCGTGATCAGAAGCTCAATGCGGTACAGGTGGGGGGAATCAAAGTGCCACAACTTGGCGTTATGCAGCGTCTCCCGCAGGGTTACTACCTCGCTCGACCCCGCCTGAATGGTGAGCTTAGTGCCTAAGGTTTCCGCTCAGTCCGGTTTCATCGTCGAAGATGCGCAAAGCGGCTGCGCCAGTCCATCTCTTCGCACTGATATTCCTGCAGAGAGCATAGACTGTGACTGCCGCGTCCCGGTTGCTCAGATTGGGAACGGCCTCGACGTCAACGCGTTCGACAAACGTTTTTGGCGTCACGAGCAGCTTTACGGGTCGAACAATGCCGCCGTCATTAGCCCAATCGCTGGAGCGTCCGCGCGGAAGCATGTGCTCATTGAATGCGTTGTCCACCCGCACCGCGATCGCATTGGACTGATCCGACCGGAGCATTTGCGTGATGTCAAATGAGAACGCGGTGTACCCCTTGCGAGCATGCTCGCCGACTAATTGGCCGTTCACCCAAACCGTCGCCGTATGGAACACGGCCTCAAATTCCAGCCGCACGGCAGAATTGTTCCAGGCGGGAAGCGCGTCGAATGCGCGCCGATACCACGCGATGCCGCGATAGTCCGAATATGCTGGATCGATCTGCCACGTATGCGGTACGGTAACCTCGCGCCATGCCGCCGAATAGTCCGGTGCCTCCCAATTTTCATGGGTCCCGACATTGCTTGGATCGATCTGAAATTTCCATTCCCCATTAAGGCTGACTTCTCCCGCAGTTGAATAATACGTTTCCTGCAACCCTACAGGTAGCGCGTCAGACTGACTGCTCGCGAGAGAGCACCTAGATCAGGGGGTCGAGACGTTTCGATCTTGAGAGGCTGATACGCAGGGCTTAGGATTAAAGGGATGTACGATTCGATTCCTTGGAAACGCTTTTGGTGCCGACGAGAGGACACATTTTCTCTTGGTGATAGGGGGTTCTTGTCTGCTCCTGAAGGTCAGCATGGAAAACTCCTGAATCCGAACCTCACGACGTTGGATCAATTGCAGACGACACCATGCCTCATCCTCTTGGGAGAGCCTGGCGTCGGCAAAAGCTGGAGCCTCAAGGCGGATGTAGACGCGTACCTGCAATCCGTCGTGTGATGAACTTGGTCTTTAAGCACGGGCAGACCTATGGCCTGATTCCTCGCACCGGGGAAGCCAACCCCATGAAGTTTGTTCGGGTGAAGACTCAGTCGGAATACGAGGCGAAGATCATCACACCGGAACAATGCTTCAAGATTCTCATGGCGATGCCTCAACCGGAGCGGACTCTCACACTCCTCATCGCGGCTACGGGGCTTCGCATTTCCGAGTGCCTTGGTTTGCAGTGGGCAGATGTGGACTACGACAACCAGCAGGTTTTTGTCCGTCGCTCGTGGACGGGCGGGAAGGTGGGTAGGTCAAAGAGTGCGGCAAGCAAGGCTCCAGTTCCATTGGTTCCGCTACTCGCAGGCTTCATTCGCCAGTGGCAGGAGCAGACTCCTTACGCTCAAGCGACGGACTGGGTTTTTGCCAGCACGCGGCTAAGGGGCAAGCAACCGCGTGTCGCCAACATGCTGGTCGAAGATCATCTCCGTCCGGGTGCGGTGAAGGCGGGCGTGCTCAGGGAAGGCGAGAAGGTGCGTTTCGGGTTCCACAACCTGCGTCATAGCTTGGCAAGCTTCCTCGTACGGAAGGGGACCGACGTGAAGACGGTGCAGAAGATGCTCCGCCACAGCGACGTTACGACCACGCTAGGAATCTATGCTCACAGCATGAGTGAGGATCGTTTGGCAGCGCAGGATGACATGCTGGCCGCAATGATGACGCCGTCAAACGCGGTGAACTGAGCGGCCACAGGCGTGAAGCACAGGTGACTGACCACCGCCGGATTACTTCCGCATAGCCCGTGACTCGAGGGCAACGCGGTAGTGTTGAGCTTGTACGAAGCTCAAATGAGTGCATTGGCGATTTTGAGTCAGCCGAGGAAGCGTTGGGTTGTCCAGATTTCAGAGTCACGACCTAGGCACTTTGCCTCGATCTGCCGGCATCGATCCGCCGTTTGCCCAATTGATTCGGGATAGCTGGTTTGCTAAGGTCGTCGTCATGTCCGAGCGTGTCATGTCCGAGCGTTCCACCGAGCAGATACGCGAGTTGCTCGACTCCCTTTACCGCGTGGATTCGGGACGAATCCTGGCAACTCTGATCCGCTTGCTCGGTGATTTTGATCTTGCCGAGGAGGCGATGCACGAAGCCTTTGCGGCTGCGCTGAGCCTGTGGCCGAGGAGTGGAGTACCCGGCAATCCGCGACCATGGTTGATTTCGACGGCCCGATTCAAGGCCATCGATACTCTGCGTCGACGGGCAAGATTTGATGCGTCTCAAGACGAGCTCGTGCGATATCTCGAAGCGCAATCGAGTTCGGCGGAAAGGTCCAATAAAGATGAAGAGGACAGCCGTGACGATGATCGCCTTGACGACGACCGGCTGCGCCTGATTTTTACCTGCTGTCATCCATCTCTATCGCCGGAAGCGCGCGTTGCGCTCACCTTGCGTGAGGTGTGCGGGCTGACAACCGAGCAGATAGCAAAGGCCTTCCTCACCACTCCGCGTACGCTGGCGCAGCGCATTGTGCGCGCCAAGGCAAAGATTCGAGAGACACCGATTCCGTACGAGGTGCCGACGCCGCAGGAATTGCCGGAGCGACTGGGCGCGGTGCTTCAGGTCATCTATCTCGTCTTTAACGAGGGTTATTCGGCTGCGGCGGGAGTGGAGGTAACGCGGGCCGAGCTCACCGGCGAGGCGATTCGATTGGGCCGGTTGCTAACCGAACTCCGGCCAGAGCCAGAAGTAATGGGGCTGCTTGCCCTGATGTTGCTTCAGGAATCCCGTCGCGCCGCGAGAACCTCTCCGACCGGAGAGCTGATTTTGCTGGAGAACCAGGACCGCGCGCTCTGGAACAAGGAGCAGATCGCGGAGGGAGTGGCATTGCTCCAGAAAGCCCTGAAGTCCCAGCGCTTCGGCTCTTACACACTGCAGGCTGCGATTGCGGCCGTTCATGCCGAGGCGGAATCGGTCGCTCGGACCGACTGGCGGCAAATTGTTGCGCTCTACGACCGATTGCTACGAATTCAGCCTTCGCCAGTTGTACAGCTAAATCGTGCCGTGGCCATTGCAATGTGCGATGGTCCAGAGGCCGGTCTGACGCATATCGACGCAGTGTTGGAACATGGCGAATTGGCAAATTACTACCTGGCGCATTCCGCCCGCGCGGATATGTACCGCAGGCTGGGCAGGACCGCTGAGGCTCGGGCGTCTTATGAGAAAGCTCTGGCCCTGACCCAACAGGAACCAGAGCGGCAATTCCTGCAAGAGCGGATTCGGCAGTTGAAATTAAAAAAATCAGCAGATTAAATAAAAAAATAGAACAGCTGTCGATTTTCGGTCTCCCCAACGACTATAGGACAAAAGAACGATGAGCTACGGTTCCTGAGTGAACAGGAAACGAGTCATCGGAAACAAGCCACAGGAAGCAAAAAAGGAGAAGTCATGCCACAGTATCTAGTTGCTGTCTACCACCCCGACGACTACGACCCGTCCGTCGAGACCGAAGCGACTATCGAGAAGATCCACGCGCTCAACCGCGAACTGATTGCTGCCGGCGCGAGGAAGTTCGCCTGCGGCCTTTCCCCGGCCGGCAACGCCAAGTCGCTGCGGGCCCAGCCCGACGGCAAGGTGCTCGTCACCGACGGGCCGTACACCGAGACCAAGGAGCACATGGGCGGATTTTGGATACTGGAATGCGCTGATATCGACGAGGCGCTGGCATGGGCGAAGAAGGGTGCCATCGCCTGCGATGTGGCCGGCGAGGTGCGCGAGCTTCTTTTCTACCCGGCTCCGGAACAAGAACCCAGCGAAAGGAAGTAAACAACCTGGCCACTGCGGCGGGTGAGATAACCGTGTCGGCTCCTTTCCTCCGAGCCTTGGTCGCTTGAGCGCTGCCAAGTCTACTCGCTCGTTAGGAGCCGACACGGTTATCTCATCAGCCGTATTCGCGATCCATGGCGGGTTGACAGAAAAGGCCCATTCTAAGGAGGAGAACAATGCATAAGAAAATTAGCGCAATCGCGATCAAAGGATTCGCACTGCTTGTGGTGCTCGGAACGGTGTACCGGGCGATGGCACAGGACGCCGTGACACCATATCCTAAGATGGCCCCAATCGACCAATACCTCATGACGGATCAGAATGCGGAAACAGCCTTGGCGCGCAGCGCAGCACCGGAGTCCATTTCACGCGATGCAGACGTACTGGTTCTTGGACGGCATGGTTTCGAAGCGGCGGTCAAAGGCACGAACGGCTTCGTGTGTATCGTGGGACGCTCGTGGACATCCGCTGCGGATGCTGACTTTTGGGATCCGAAAGTGCGGGTTCCCATGTGTGTTAACGCGGCAGCCGCGCGTTCCTACCTTCTGCGCCTTACTAAAGAGACCGAGTGGGGACTGGCGGGGCGTACGCCAGCTCAGATGACCGAGTCCATCACCGCTGCCATCGCCAAAAAAGAACTGCCGCCGATGGAATCCGGAGCGATGTGCTACATGCTGTCGAAGCAAGGCTACGGCGGCGAAAGCACCCCCCACTGGCCTCCTCACCTCATGTTTTTCTATTCGGACACCGACCCCGCAATTTGGGGAGCGAATCTGCCGGGTTCCCCCGTCGTCGGTATGAGCGACCCCGTGGAGCACCTGACGCAGTTCGTGATTCCTGTGCAACGCTGGTCGAACGGAACGGAAGGTCGCTAAACCGGACTGTGCAAAGGGCGCATAAGCGCTGGCACATAAGAGAGGACAATCAAATGAGAAATGTAATCTACGCAATCAACCTTACCCTGGATGGCGGCTGCGACCATACCAAATTCAATCCCGATGAAGAAACACATGGATATTTTACGCAGCTTCTCCGAGAGGTTGACCTGCTCGTCTATGGCCGGAAAACCTATCAATTGATGGTTCCTTATTGGCCTGATGTCGCAAAAGACCCTTCTTCGACAAAAGCAGACAAAGAATTTGCTCAAGCATTTGACTCCAAGAAACATCTTGTCTTCTCGCGATCATTGGATAGCGTCGAAGGGAAAAATACGAGAATTGTTCGCACGAACCTTCACGATGAAATACTTAAATTGAAGCAAGAACCGGGCAAAGATATTCTGGTCGGTGGCGTAGATATTCCTTCACAGCTTATCGAGCTTGGACTGGTTGATGAATATCGTTTTGTCGTTATGCCAATCATTGTTGGAGAAGGGAGACGGTTGTTAGAAGGTGTCAACCTGCCGGAGAAACGCCGACTAAAACTTGTTGAGTCCAAGACTTTTGAATCAGGATGTATCGCGCTTCGTTACCTGAAACAGTGACAGAACAATCTGCGGTCGCCCGGGTGGCCCACTCAAGCCTGCTTTTGGCTTGAGTGGGGAAGTCGGTGGCCCATTCAAGCCCGATTTTGCTGGAGTGGGGCGAGTGGCCCATTCAAGCCTGATTTTGGCTTGAGTGGGGAACTTCGACGCCCGGACAGAGTCTTCCCGCGGCTCGCTCGCGCTGGCGTGCGGTCCATTCGGACTCGATTTCAACTCGTCCCGCGCCGCCCGTCGCGTGATGGAGAAAGCTACTCCACGGCCAGTCTTCGGGGCGCTCGCACAATCCCTTTTTCACCGGGTTCCAATGAATGTAGTGCAGTTTCTCTACAAACTGCGCATGATTGCGAACGTTGAAGTCGTAGTAGCGCTTTTGCCAGAAATGATCGGCGTCGCCGATCAAACGCCGTGCCACTCCCTGCTTCAGCGACTTGAGGGCGTCGGCTAAAGTCGGTGCCCCATTCAAGCCCGACTCTAGCTTGAGTGGGGGAGTGGGTGGCCCATTCAAGCCTGACTTTGGCTTGAGTGGGCAAGTGGGTGCCCCATTCAAGCCCGGTGTTGGCTTGAGTGGGGAAGTTCGCTCCGGTGGGGCAGTTCGCTCCGGCTCGCTGACGAGAAGGTGGATGTGCTCAGGCATCACGACATATCCATAGACGCGGAGGCGGAAGCTGCGGCGCACGCGCTCGAGCGCGTTCTCAAAGACTCGTCGGCTCGCGTCGGACGTAAAGAGCGAATGGCGGTGATAACAACAGAAGGTTACGAAATGACTTTGCCCGGTGTGGTGATAACGCGTAAGGCCCCAAGGCATGAGACTCAGCGTAAGGTCGCGGACTTCCCCAATCAAGGCAAAAGAAGCCTTGAGTAGGCCACCCGTTTCAAATTGGGATTGAGCGGCGCTCGAAGTTGCCCACTCAAGCCAAAACCAGGCTTGAATGGGCCACCCGCCTCTAGTCGGATCGGCGAGATCGTGTTTCATCAACGAGACCTGAGCCGGGCCATTCTAGGGGGGCTGAATTGGAGGCATTCATTCTACGAGGATAGCTTCCGCGAGGTCTGGACGAGCAGGATGCCGGGAAGGAAGAAATAGAGCCCCACTCGTAACGATCCCAGCGCCGTGGCTTCAGATGGATTGTCGAGCAGTCGAATGTCAGCCTGATCCGAAGACTTGTACAGAATGGCTATGTGCTGTCCGGGCGACAGGCGTGTAGCCCAAATCTGCGCGTCGAGTCTGTAGGGAGAAGCGGGGGAATCGAGCTGGGATTGGCGAGTTTCGTCGGCTACCGGATACGAGACCGTGCAATGAAAGAAATAGGACTTTGAGGACCCCACCGTGCGTGATCCGGTTGAGAGTTGGCGGAATTCTCCACTCAGCACAGTGGCCTCCGCTTTCGTCCAGTGCGTCAGGATCCAATAGTGAGCAAAGGCCAAATATCCGCTGAAAAGAAAAAAGAAGATCGAGAAAAACAGGAGCACGCGCCCCAGAAATCGGCCGAACATCCTCAATGCACTTTCTGTGGAGGGCGCGACACCGAGACGCGCTTTGGCCGATTCTCGCGGGCTAAATAAGCTTGTGACTGTGAAATGGTTGCTCATGGAGTCGCGCCAACAGCCAGGGAAATCTTTACCCATAAGGTCAGATGGCTCCTCTTTCTAACCTTATGTGCATCATGCGGCATGAGCAAGTTACCGTCGGGCACTAGAGCAACCTTTTTACTTCGATCTGAGCAGCTTGATTTGGACAACAGACAACTGATTCCTCTCTACGGACCCGTGAACTGATATGCGGGGGCTGGCCCATCTTTTCCGAATCAAGATTCCTCCCGGGGTTGCCCCACCCTTCCCGCGCTTTTTGCGGGAGGGTGGGCTCTGGCCAGGAGCACGACATCCATTCGTTCTCGCCTCCGCGCTGTCCATTGCGATTCGATCTCGACAATCCCTTCCGTCCCCGTCGCATAGTGAACAAAGCTGCTCCATTTCCAATCCTCTGGTCTTTCCACCAGTCCTCGCTTCACCGGGCTGATGAGATAACCGTGTCGGCTCCTAACGAGCGAGTAGACTTGGAAGCGCTCAAGCGACCAAGGCTCGGAGGAAAGGAGCCGAGCGATGATGATTATAGGTTGCGATTTGCACACACGCTACCAGCAGATTGCGATGCTGGACACAGAGACAGGAGAATTGGTGGAGCGGCGTCTGGAACACGAGAGTGGAGAGGCGCGCGCCTTTTATGCAGGTCTTTCGGGTGGGGTGCGAGTGGGGATCGAAGCCACCGGGCACACGCACTGGTTCGAGGCCATGCTGGCAGAGTTGGGGCACGAGCTGTGGATGGGAGATGCGGCCAAGATTCGGGCGTCGGTGGTGCGCAAGCAGAAGACGGATGCGCGGGACGCGGAGCATTTGTTGAATCTGTTGCGCGAGGACCGATTTCCCCAGATCTGGCGGCCATCGCCGGCGGAGCGGGATCTGCGGCAATTAGTCTGGCACCGGCAGAAGCTGGTGTGGATGCGAGGTGCGGTGAAGAACCAACTGCACGCGCTGGCGATGGGAGAGGGAGTGTGCCGCAAGAAGAAGCTGTTCACGGCGAAAGGGCGCAAGGAACTGGAGGGCCTGGCGCTGGGTCCGTGGGCCAGTTATCGGCGGCAGGAGTTGTTGCGGATGTTCGATGAGTTAGCGGCGGCGACGGCGCAACTGGATGTGGCGGTGGAGCAGGCCGCGAAGAGTCAACCGCTGGCGGTGAGGCTGATGACGCATCCGGGAGTGGGACCGGTGACGTCGCTGGCTTTTGTGCTGATCCTTGGGCCGGTCGAGCGTTTCGAACGCAGTAAGCAAGTGGTGAGTTATCTGGGACTGAATCCGCAGGAACACAGTTCGGGCGGAAAGCAGCGGCTGGGATCGATCAGCAAGCAAGGCAACCCGATGCTGCGGTCGTTGTTGGTGGAAGCGGGTCACACCGCGGCGCGATTCGATCCCGCGCTGAAACGCATGTATCAACGTTTGAAGTTTCGCCGTGGGGCCTCGGTGGCGAAGGTCGCCGTGGCTCGCAAGCTGGCCGTGAGGATGTACTGGATGCTGCGCAGCACGGCGGATTACGCGCAGCTGGTTCGCATGCAAGGCAGCCCGTGGGCCACCCTGGTGGACAACCGTCCATCGCTGGGCTGATTGGGCGCCTTGCCTCCCCGAACAGTCGGGGAGCCTGAACAACGAATCATGGTGCCAGAGACCGAATAGATGGTTGGTGGAACTAGCTTCCACCGCAGGATTCTGAAAGCGAGCTTCAGTCGCGTGAGCAAAAGCAAGATCAAAAGCTTTCTAATAAGTAAGAATCAAAAACTCGAGTTCAGCACCCGTGCAACCAAACCTGAACTCAGACACTCGACGTGTCTCTTGACAACGCCGACAAGGTTATAGAGGGTGGCCCATTCAAGCCTGATTTTGGCTTGAGTGGGGCACTTCGACGGGTGGACAGAGTCTACCCGCTGCTCGCTCGCACTGGCGTGCGGTCCATTCGGACTCGATGCGACCGTCGCTGGCGCATTCAAGCCGGGCTTGCCGGAGCGGGCTCGGTCCCTCTACTTCTCGCCCATCCGCTTCTTCCCTTCCATCATGACGCTTCTCAATATCTTGTTGATTCGCGTCTGGTAGCCCGGGCCTTTGGACTTGAACCAGTCCACCACTTCAACATCCACGCGCAACGAGATTCTCCGCTTTCGCGGCCGGTTCCAGCGCGCCTCCGCGCCCGTCTCCCCATCCGCCAGCAATAACAACTCGTCTTCAACCGATGCGTGCAGGTCGCCAATTTTCTCCGGCCGCGATCGTAACCTTTGCCGTTTTGCTTTCTTGAGCTTAGCTGTCATGACGTCATCGTACACCCCGTGCTGTCCTGACGTTGTGTTCCTGCGGGAACATGGCTTTGTTCGCCGAGTTACCTTAGCGGGCTAGGCGCGGGAGTCCTCGGGACTGGCCAAGCGGACTGAAATAAAAAAGTTCACCCCTGCTCTGTCGATTTTCCCCGCGCGCGACGACTATAAGATGAACGATCCAGCAAGGCAAGACTGCGCTGCTGGCTCCCACCAGGAGGAAAAGAACAATGAAATACATCTGTTTGGGATACATCGAGCCAGGAAAATTCGAAGGGATGACCGAGGACGAGCGACACGCAACCTTCGACGAATGCTTTGAGTACAACGACCATCTGCGCGCCAACGGACATCTTGCCGCCGAAGTACCTCTTCAGCCTCCGGAGACCGCGTTGACCCTGTACTGGAAAAACGGCAAAGTCGCGACGACCGACGGCCCCTATGCGGAAACCAAGGAACAGCTTGGCGGCATTCAAATCCTTGAGGCGCGAGACCTCAATCATGCCGTTCAGCTTGTCTCACAGCAACCAGGCTTTAAGTATGGACTTGGACCGATTGAGATACGGCCGGTTATGGATTTGAGCGAAATCATAAAGGCGAGCGAGCAGCGGCGACGGCGAAAGGATGCCTCGTGATGAGGGCAGCCACGAAGGAAAGAATGATGACGGAAAGAATGATGACGGAAAGAATGATCAGCATCATGGCCAAGGCTGGCCTGGCGGGTGGATTGTCGGCAACTCGGAAGTTAGGGCCGTGAGCGACCACAGGTGTGAAATCACAGGTGTGAAATTTCGGGCTGGTCTGCTAAGTCACTGAAAGATATGGTGGCCAGGGACGGAGTTGAACCGCCGACGCCAGCCTTTTCAGGGCCGCTCTACCGAGTTGGCCATGTGGCCTGGAATCAGCGGATGTCACTGAGGGCACTGAGCTTGAGAGGCTTGCCATTTAGGATGGCGTGGGACTGTTTGGGCTGATTTCGGCTGCTCGATGTTCGCGTATGGTTCGCGCCGATTAACGAAAAGGACGAACTTGTCCAAGCAAGTACAGAGAATTCATTTGCGTGTTCCAGACAAAGCAGCAGTCTGAGGGTTGGTGATTGCGCTGTCAGAGATACTTAGAGTCGCCACACCTGAAGGCGCGCCGCGCGGCTGCGAAGAGCACTCGCGGATGAGATTCGGGGCATCGTGAAATCCAGCCTGGAACTGGTCTATCCGGCCAGATTCTTCTTCGATGATTCGTTCCCTTTCGGCGCGGAGACTGCGGCTGCTTTCTTCTTACCTGCGCTGAAATAGGCCAAGCCTTCGGCACCCGTCAGTAACCCAAAGAACTCAGTCTTGACGGCTTTCAAGAGCTCTTGCACTTGGGTGAGGGCGGCGATCAGTGGTGCGCTTTCTGCTTCCTTTGCGTAGGCTCTGATCTGACAAATGCCCGACCTGAGCGTCAGACCGCGGTCGTCGAGGAGATAAGGCTTTCTGGAGATCGGCAGTTCCGTGTGTCCGTTGAAGAGTTTTCGCCATGTGTCGAATACTTTGTCCACACCTTTGACGAGATTGCGAGCACTGGAGGAAGACGCTTCCGCGCGGTAGGGGTGCATCGTTGTGGACCAGAACGAATGGCGGTCGAGAGGCGACAAGGGGTTCGAGATCGTCAGCTCGGGTAACCCGTCAACAGGATTATTAGCAGGGAAGCGGGTTTCCACGCACTCGTTCTCCGCATAGCCGATGGCGAACGCGGTTTGAAACACCTCGCTCTCACGCTTTTTGGGAATCTCCGGCGCCCACATATCATCAGCGTCTACCCACATCGGATACCGGTGTTGAAGAAGAGTCCGTGTCAGCGCGTACCAAAAAAACAGAATTTGCGCTGATCGGAGGTCGAGCGCGCAGTAGCCGAAGTGAGTCGGAGGACCCGAAAAACACCTGTTCTTCTTGAGGTCCATGAACTGATTGTTAAGTCGGAGCCAGGGCTTCCCGCGCCAATCGTCGCCGACATCGGGGTCCTTGATCCTGCACGGAGTGAGGTCATCCATGAAGCCGATGAATCCGCCGTTCGTTTCACCATAGCCTTTCTTGTTTCCGTGGCGATCGTCGCCGAGAGGAAGTCCGCCGACTATCTGCTGGCCCTGCTCAGCCTTTCGCTTGCCGCGCATGAAATCTTTTCTCGTGTAGCCACACCACGTTTTGATGCTCAGGCGATCCTTTCCAATCTCCACAGTGCGCGCCTGGGGATCATCGAGTATTCGCCGACACGCCTGCTCCATTTCGCTCGGCGAGTCCCACGGCACCTGAGCAAGTTGCTTCTTCTTCAGCCACGTCAAATCGATCAGCGGTATGCTGCGATCGGCGTTGAGTTTCGGCCCCTTCGCCTTGTAGCGCCACACCGTGAACGCCACAGGCCAGGCTCCCTTCACGTCGAAGAACTCATTGCTCGTGACGAGAATGCCTGCGACATCCTCGAAGGATTCCAACATCTGAGTTCTGATCTGCTCAAATATCGCTCGTCTCGTTAGCCATGCTGACTTCGTGAACAGCAGCAACAGGGAGTCCTCTGGAAGACCGTTTGATCGTGCCGCCGCGCAGATCAGCTTCATCTGGGCGAGAAAGCAGCAGTATCGTTCGTTGCTCGCATCGAGACCCGTTGTTTGCGTGATCGACTCATGGACCTTGTAGTCGATTGCCTCGGCGGTCTGATCGTCATCGCTCCGATAAGGGGGATTGCAGAGGAACGCTAGTGGCTTGTCAGGCTTCTGGCCTTTCTCGGCGAGGTACGTCCTGAGTTGCTCCAGATACTCGTCAGCGCTCTTGTCCAGAAAATTGAGCCCCTTGTTTTCGGAGACCTTCGGCACCACTGTGAATTTTCCATCGTGCCACTGATCTCCCTGCATTCTTTTCTGGACTGCGTAGAGCAACTCAGGTTCGATTTCACTCACTACCTTGTGGCGCAGTTCGAGCGGCGACCGCCAATTGGTGACCAGATTCCCGCTACCGCAAGCGGGGTCTATCACAAGGTAGTTCTTGCCGAGACCGGGGATGTCCTGCTTCACAAGCCACATCACGAACTTTGAAAGCTCGCGGTCGGTGAAGAAAATGCCGTGCTTCGTGCGAAAGTCCTTATCGACGGCATCCAACGCTTCGTCATATCGAGCAAAGAAGTCGTCCCGATTTTCACCTGGAGCAAGGTGTATCCGACGATCTTCGACGTACTCTTTGAACTTGAGCCGCTTCGCCGGGACGAGATCGGTGATGATTTCTCCTGCGAGAGTTGCCTGTTGATTCACTTTGTCACTGAGCTGGAGTGTTGAAGCCTCGTTCCATCCGTAGACCATGCTGTAGAACGCGCGCACTGCTTTCACTGGCTGCTTCGGATCGAAGAACGACTTCATTTCCTTCAGGACGGCCGTGAAGTTCTTGAGCGTCACCTTCTGACGAACCTTCTCTCCCTCACGGATCGTCTTTTCAAACGACGTGATCTTCTCCAGGACTATTTCTGGGTTGGAGTGGAACAAACTTCCCGACAGCTCGTCCCCGTGCCATGTCGCGAGCTTGAGGAGTGCGTTCCGCTTACTTCGGTAGCGGGTTGCAAACTTTGCTCCGAGGCTGCTTGCAGCACCCGTACTGCTGAGAACGGCGTGCCTGATGTCTTCGGGGAGATCGCTCACGCGCCACACACCCAAGAAGTCCTTGGCGGCTACGATGATCTGACTAAAGTCCAATTCCCTTTTGTAAGCGAGCCCCTGGAACAACCCACTCAGCCAAGCGTTCGTTTTGCCTTTAAGTTCCAGCACGAATAGACCAGCGACGTACCCATCTGAGCGGCCCGTGTCCTTTGTGAAGTCATCGCCGTAGACCGTCCGGAAATACGTGATCGCTCGGTCCTCGTTCGCTGTTTCGTAAGGTCGTGAAAGATACTGGAGCAAGCCCTCGATGTGGGCAGGAATAGACTTAGCCATCGGCGCGCCTCCCTCGCGGCGACCGCCGAACCAGACACACTTCTCCCACGTGCTGAGGAACGTTCGCCATTTCGAGGATTTACTTTCCCTTCAAAAATCTGCGTTTTGGCCCGGCATTCTGCGTGGAGGAGGGTCGCCGATTACGCGCAACAGAATGCAGCATCGAGGATGAAACAGAGGCTCAGTAACCGAAAGAGTACGTCGGTCGTAGACCTGTAAGAGTCGCAGGTCTTACCAGTCCTCGATGTACGCTGAGTTCTGAAATGGCATCAGTGCTGAACTCGCTCGCAACCGCGCCGAGCAAGGTGCAGGGAGTTTGAAGATGAACGTGCCGGAAGAAATCGATCGCGTATCCCGATATGGGAAGCAACTCGAAGCACTCTTGGACGGGAAAGAGTTGCAGCTCTCAGGCGATCGCGATGCTCTCATCGTCGGCTACTGGAGCCTCTTACTCGATTACCACACAGCGATCGTCACGCTTTTGCCGAAAGAGCTCTATGGAGCAGCGTTCGCGCTCTTGCGGCCGATCGTCGAAGCCTGGGTCCGCGTTCACGTCGCGAAGATGGGCGCCGACGAGACGATGCTCCAGCTCAAAAACGACGCATACAGAGTCAACTTCGCTCGCGTCGGCGAAGAGATCGACAAAGCGTTCGGCCTGGATTTTTTTGCAAAGAGTTTGAACAAGGCCGTCCGCGAAGCTCTTCACAGCTACACTCACTCCGGCAGTTTTCAGATCGCGAGACGCTTTGACGAGAACTCGATCAAGAGTCGCTACTCCGACGGCGCGATCCTCAACGTGATCGAAGCCAGCACGACGGCCGCTTTCATGGCGACGATCGTCGTCACGAAGCATTTCGGTTTCGAGGAAGAATGGCACGCGACGACGGAGCTGTTCTCCGAATACAACAAGCGGCCGCTCGAAGTGCCCGAGTAGCCCTCGTTTCCCCAGATGCTAGAATCTCGCACGCCTCGCCGTGACTTTGCCGCGCAACATTCGATCCCGAGTTCGGGCGATCCAGAGAGAGAGATCGCGCAGAGCTCGATGCAGCGTACCTGCATCACTCCCGGATGGCCGCGAACATCTGTCCCAACGGTTGCGGCTCGATGGTCTGGGATGATCCGCACACGCGTCGCTGTCCGGCGTGCGGATTTGTGGGATGGTGCAACCTGCCTCGCTCTGAGGGCGAAGCATGACGCCGATGGAAGACTGGACGAGATCGCGCACTCACACCCGCCGAATCTACGAGGCGACGTGGCTCGGCAATCCGTTGCCGACTTGCCGCGTATGCCCTGATAGGGTCTGCTGGCACGAAGGCCGTCGGTTACTTAATGCAACTGACGAAGCACAACTATTACTCTGGTTGCTCGCGCTGCCGCGATTCGGTTGGTCCATCTATTCGGCGCAGATGCATTCAAGAAGTTGAACGTGGCAATAGAAGGCAACCTTAGCGAGGGACAGGGGAAGTCACTGGCCGGCGCGATTAGATTTGCGGAAATAGAATACTACGGCATCGCAAATGTCTGGTGAATGATCTGGACAAATGGCCTCGGACGCGCCATGCTCCGCATCGGCGGGGCTGTACCGTCAAGGGCGCGACGTGCCGGGATTGCCCTTTTCAAGCTGACAACTCAGGCGGACAGCCACAATTCCATTTGCTTTGGTGGCAGGCGCTGGGGCGCATATTTGCGGAGGAAGGATCGGGCGAACTCGTTTGCCAATCGTGAATCATCGTCGGTTCTCATAATCACACACGTTTGGAAACACAATGAGGTATCAGAAAGCGGCTTTACCACTACACCTTCAGCGCGAAAGCCAAGGGCCGTAGGTTTGGTGAGGATGGCCACGCCAACGTGCTCAGATACCAAGTGAACCGCCTGTTGAGCCGTAATAATGTCGTGCGCGTGTTTCGGAGCGATTCCCTCACGTCGTGCCGCGTCCATGATTGCGTCATGAATGACGGGGTGAACTCGTCGCGCGAACAGAATCCATTCATCTTTTGCCAGATCTTGGAGCGCGATGTGTTCCTTTTGGGCAGCCGCGTGGGTCTGTGGGAGAGCCGCATAGAGAGGGGTCTGAGCGAATGCTACGGCCGTGATCTGAGAGTTCTCCGGCGGTGCCGTCACCAACGCCAGATTCAGTTCGCCTGCCATCACACTCCGGACCAACTCGCTTGAGAATTCGACTGATGAGTTGAATGCGGAGCTTAGGGTACAGGGGCAGACGGATTGCAAGAATGGCCGAAACCCAGGCTTGATCGGCGTCGGGCGAGTGCCCAATAGTCAAAATGCTATCGCTCCCCTCGCGAGCAGCACGCCCGAGCTGAACAGCCCGCTCGATGTGCAAGAGCGCCGAACGAGCCTCTTCGACGAAGATACGGCCCACTTCCGTGAGTTCCACATGTCCGTTTGTTGTTGCGAGTGAACAGATGAAATCTATGCTGTTCTTCGATCTCAGTGATCTGTTTGCTGAGTGCAGATTGGGTGATGTGCAATCTGTGGGCGGCCCGCGTGAAGTTCAGCTCTTCGGCCAAGACAACGACTGCGTGCAGGTGACGGACTTCGAGGTTGGGGAACATTGCTCAAAACCCCAGGCGGTTGACACCTCGCGCTTCGTTCCACGAGGCAGTGCACATTCTGATCGATTTCTGTACAGGAGTGATTGTTTTTCTGTTTGGTGGCCCGGATTCGGGACAGAAAATTAGGAAGGGGCTGGAGCTAAAGGTTCGTGACGAAGGACCGGCGCTTCGGAACGGTCAGTTATTCAAGCATTTGTCGTCGTCCGGAAGATCTTCTGAAACGACAAGAAGGCATGATTGGCCGTCGAACTGGATTTTGTCTGCAGAATAAGCCGTAACTTTTACTTCGCCAGACTTGGTTCGAATCCGGGTGATGACGTTCCGAATCGGCCCCCGTTGCTGGAGTTGCGCGATCATCAAGGCTCGATCCTTCGGGTCTTCCCAAATCCCAAGTTCGCCGACTGTACGGCCGATCACTTCGGCGCGGGAGTAGCCGTATCGTCGCTCGAATGCGGCATTCACATCTACGAATCGCCCCTCATTGACTGTCGTGATGGAAAACGGGATCGGGCTGGAACGGAAAACCTTTTGAAACTTGTCCTCGGATACCCTGCGTCCCTCTTCTGACTGTTCCAGCGCTTTCTCTGTTTGGCGAAGATCCGTCAGACGCCGCTGAAGTTCGGACCCAAAGATCTCAGCACGCTCGTAGAGGCGAGAATTCTGGATCGCCGCCGCGGCGGGGATCGCCAATAACTGCGTCCGCCGGAGGTGGTCTTGAGTGAAGGTGTTTGGCTGGGTGTGGCCCACTGAAAGAAGCCCCAAGGTCTGCTGGGACGCAACCAGCGGCACGCAAAGCCATGATCGAATGTCGGTATGGCCCTTGAAGCTGGGCCATTCTTTCTCGTCTTTGGTGTCGGCAAGCAAGACACTGTTCTGGGCCGTTAATATGCGCAATAGGAACGGGCGAGTCTGCTGCGTCGAGAGTCAGTGGATAATCCGAAGCTTTCTTGGGAACTTCGTGACGCAGTTTTTCTCGTGCCACAAGAAGCTGTGAGTCGCCCTCCAAGAGCAGCACACGTGCACACTCACATGGGACCAGTTCCAACAAGGACTCAAGCAGCCTGTCCAGAACAAAGTCCATCCGAAGATCTGCGGTCAGCGCGAGAGTGGCCTTGTTTAGAGCATCGGATTCTGCCCTTGCGGACTCGGCTGTTGCCAGGTGCTCGGCAACCTTGTCCTCCGCTTCCTTCTGCGCAGTGATATCCCGAGCCGTGCCGACAAGACGGTGGATTTTGCCGGCAGCATCCCGTACCGGAAACCCATGCACCGTGACCCAACGCACTTCGCCGCGGGGGCGCACGATCCGAAATCTTTCATCGAAGTGCCCTGTCTGCGTAGCTTCTCCAAGCTTTGCCAGCACATGAACGCGGTCTTCGGGATGGATGAGTTCTTCGTACGAAGACGGATTTTCCAGCAGACTTTGGCACGAACGTCCGGTGATCGTCTCATAAGCTTCGGTGACGTAAAGGGCCTTTTTGGTCTCCGCGTCAATCATCCAGAAGATTTCCTGAATGTTGTCTGCCATCTGCTGGAGCCGTTCTTCGGTGTCGAGCTGTACTTGTTGGGCGCGCCGCAAAGATCTGGTGTAGAGGACAATCAGAACAGAGAGAACAGCGGCTCCGAAAAGCAAGAAGGCGGAGAATATGTCGAGCGCCCGAAGCCTGGTCCTGAATACCGCTAGAACCACAGCGAGCAAGACAGCGCAAAGCAACTATCGAAATGAAGGGCCAGTGAGGATAAGCCATCCATTTGCGGGGGAGATTCACGACGGGGTGTGTCAACTTGACGCATTGAGTGGCGTCCCCTCCCACTTGCTATACTTCGCAGCCTATTGTTTATTCCCGTCGGATGAAGGCGTGACTAATCCTTCGTCATCGCAACCGGATGCACGCATTCCCTCCAACATTTCTTTAATTGCATCGGTCCAGGAGCGCACGTTTAGCTTGCCAGTGTCTCGACGTTCGAGCTCACGAAAGATCTCAACACACTCACCCCAATATGAACAAGCTGAAGCCAAATCACCTTCAACGCGAGCAATTTTACCAAGGTTTCTCAGATCAATCGTCATCTTCTCCTTGTCACCAATTTCCTTACGTATATTCAACGAGCGCAAAAATCCTTCTTTTGCCTTCGTGAGCATTCCTTCCTGCTGAGCCCGACCTGCAAGGTTTCCATATACATCCGCAGCCACTTGCTTAAGCCACCAGACCTTGCCCATTACGGCTTGAGAGTCTTCGTCCATTTCAGTCGAGAACCTTACTGGAACAGCGACGCTGCCTATGGTTCGAGGGTTGGCAGCGGTCCGATCAGGTCCTTCTTCATCGACGACGAGTTTCACTAGAAAAGTGTCTTCAGCTAAAATCCCCTCGACCAAAGCTCGCGCTTTTTCGAGGTACTCGTCCGATGCCTCGGAGTTTCCCTGCCTTCCGGCAACCATCCCGAGATCGTTTAGTCTGGCGATTTGGCGCAACTCGTCACCTAGACCTTTGTCAATCTGCAACGCACGCAGAAGAAATTCCTGCGCAGCAGGAAAGTCCTCCTCACTTTCAGCAGCTCTGGCGAGGCGATCTAGAAGGTCAGAGTGTTCTTTCTCAACCTCACCTGCACCGAGAACGCCGTCTTGAGAATAGGCACGCTGTTGCAGGAACGCTGCTTGCTCCAGATGTTCGGGAACAGGCAGTTGTCGATCTTCGGCAGTCCCGTCGAATCTCGGTCCAGTGTGTACAATGAACGACGCATCATTGAAGAGATCGTCACCGTCTGCAATCTCAAGATCGGGTTGAGCGCGCGCCAGTTCACTCAGGTTCAGCAACGCAGAGACCATGGTTCGAACACCCCAAAGATAAATGTCGGGACTCTGATCTGCATGCTTTTGCTTCCAGCGATCGAAGCATTCATGCGCAGCGACCCGGTCTGGTGCCCGGAGAAATATGTCAAAACCATCAGGAATACCGTTTGCAATCCCCCAAAAGATCTTCCCGAACGCGCGTGCGGCCTTGGCTGGCCATTTGAGCTTTCTAATATCATCCCCAATCGGTCCCAGAGCTCAATCCGGTTTCGCCCTTCGCCCTCAGTAAGTGAATGGGGATCGCTGGCCAATAGACGTTCGTAAGCAGCAGCTGCAGATTCGTATGAATAACGTGACAGTTCCAGCCATCCCAATTCAAGGAGAGATCGTTGAGCGATAAATCGCTCCTCCGGGCGTGAAGAGCGCTCGAACAGATCGGCGGCAATTCCGTAAACTAGTGTTAGCGCTTGATTTGAAGCGTTCTTAAGGTATTCAGCGTCATCAACTAACGCGGTAACAGTTTCTACGAACGACGCTTGTAACGCGGGCTCACCGCCGAGGCTCTTCAGCGATTGGCGTTGTTGCTGGGCTACCTGATGAAATAAACGCTCGGCAAATTGACCGACAGGCTCTTCAGCAAGGATCTTGGTGCCGACGAGCATACTGTACGGGTCTTCTCCGCGCTGCAAGGATTCGCGAACTGGACGGCCGAGGCGCGCGCGCGCTTGCGCATCTACCAAGTCATTTACAAAGCGGACACCTTGGAGGCTGGCGAGGCAGATAGCCTCTTGAACGTCTTCCGGTGCGTCTCGTAGTCGGCGAAGGACGATTTTAAATACCTCCTGTGACTGCGTTTCCCCTAGTGTTTGCTCAAGGCCCTCAGCCGTGAGGGGCCCAGAGGGGTCGAAATTTTCAAAAAACTTCTCGTGTTCGAGGAGGAAAGCGATCACCTGCTCCAAAAAGCGGGGGTTGCCACCCATATACCCCAAGATTGCCGCGGATTGTTTTGTCGTGAGACCGGGGAGCTTGTCACGCAATGCGCCAGAAAGGTCAGCGAGCGGTTGAAGGTCTATCTCTACAAAATTATTATCGGCTAGGAATCCGCCTGAGAGACTAGGATCAGGCCCGCTGCCTTTCGCTGATCCTTCGCGAAGGTGTCGAAGCATACTAGCGAACGAAAGTTCACTCGCTAAGTCTGTTGATAGCTCTTTTTTCCAATGAGTAATAAGTATCAGAATAGGCCAATGCTGCGTCACGGACGTGTGTATAAGGCGTTCCATGAAGGTGGGAAGGGCTGCGTCCTCACGTACGAACTGTGCGTCGTCGAGAAAGATTACTCCCGGAGTCTTAGCGAAGGTCATAGTTCCCGGTTTGAATACCTTCTCCATGTCCGAAAGTACTGCTGCTGCTCGGCTGATTGGAAGCTCCATCGCCGAGTCCTGCGGGGCCTCAGTGGCGGCACCAAATATTATCTTGGCCGTGCTCAAGAGGCCCTTACCAATGGAAATGATTGTGTCAACCTGTAAGGCACTGGACGCGAAATCGAAACCCACACCTCCCCATGCCTCAGCCACGGCCCAAACGCGATTCTTCATGGTTGCCCGGACGAGCAATGCCACGAGATGAGGAGCCAAGTACCTGTCATACGTAGCGATGGCATCTCCCGCGACACCATCTACCGCGCGCAATCCCCACCAAAGATAAGGAATTGGTATTTCGAAAATGCAGTTGTGGGGGTCCGGATTTACTTCGAGATTCTCGCCGACGATCTCACGAGCATCCGGCCAGTATCGCTTTGTCAACCAGCCATCGACATTCTCGGTCAGCCATCTATAAAATTCCAGCGCCAGGCGCGTTTTGCCGAGACCACGCTCGGCTTTTAGGAGTACTACCTGGGGGCTCGGGTTCTCCATGTTGCAAGCCATGCGCCATCGGGCGATAAGCGTCTCAAGCTCAGAGGCCCGACCGGAAAATTTTAATGGTGAGCGGGTGCGATTCGTCATTTCGGATGAACGCTCGATTCCAAATGAGCTATTTTATCTCTCCGCCTGCCAAATTCGGCTTGCGGGGAGACCACATCTCTGTAGTCTGGAAAGTGGGCTCGATAACGGTCGCGCACTACTTGCAACTCGCGGGGCGGAACCTCATACGCCGCAGCGGGTAGGCATATGAATGTGTTGTCGGCATCCCGTAGAAGTGTTCTGTGCCGCCACCCGCTGGCGGTTAGTCCCGGATCACGAGCACCCCGGAAGGAACCGAATTACTTCTTGTTTGCCGACGATTGGCCCAAGAGCCGCGTGGGTTTGGATTCTGGCCCGAGACCTAATTCGCAACATTAGAGCACATCTCTACCGTCGAAATCTGCCCACTGCTCCTGCAACGGCCCAATCCAACGCCACGGGACGCTTGGAGTTGTAGTGCCCACGGCCAATCTCCTGCAGAAGCGGACCACTGGTTCCTGCAGAATCAAGGACAAACCGGAAATTGACCCAGTACTGGATCTAGGGTTCGAGTGCCGCTTGTAGAACTCGATAGGCTTTTCGCAGTTGCTTGGCGTCTCGTTTTGCAAGCAGGGCTTGCAATTGTTGTGTTAGGAACTTGGGGTCCACGTGGGCGTTCTCGAAATGAAAGAAGGTTGAGGGCGAGACGTTCAACGCCTTAGCAAGGGCAACGATGAGTTCAAAGGATGGCTGTTTCTCGCCACGCTCGATCCTGCCAAGGTGTTTGACGCCCGTATTGGCTTTTTCAGCGAGCTGCCCCATGTTCATCTTGCTGGCTTTTCGAGCCGCTCGAACAAGCTGACCGAAGAGTTCCGCTTCATTCATCGGGTTCTCTGAAGAGGACAATATCGGCTGAATCAGAGAGTTAAAACGCTCTGATAGAGGTCTTTTGTGTTGACAAGGTGATCTTTTAGGGGTACATAAAGCGTCTAGGCCTGATAAAAGGGCGACTCTTCCATTCTGCGCATTACTTCAGATGGTTTTGCCTTTATGACGCGACACATCTTCACGATGGTCTCTAGCTTGGGGCTGACTAAGCCCCGTTCTATCAGGCTGACAGTTGTCCGATCACACTCGGCTTCAAAGCCGACCTTTTCTTGCGACACTCCTAGCTTTTTCCTCATTCGCCGGAAAGCTTGCCCGAACGCCTTTTCAGGTCCAGAAAGGGGCTGAACGTGTTTTTTGCGGGCTGCCACGGATGGAAGCAGCGTCCCACAATGAGGAATGGATTCCTACGGAATGCATTCCTCATTTTGCGTTTCTGGTCAGCGCCAGTTGCCTTGCGACTGGAGGCGGCTTGAGCTCGTCCGTTACAACTCGGTTGCCGATGGTCTCGACTTCGACGGGAAATTCAACTGCGGAGGACCGTCCTGCGGCCAGCGCCGAAATCTCAGACGAAGTCCTGATGGCTCGCATCGGCGATGGAGATAAGGAAGGGTTGGCTTGCCTCTTTCACCGCTATGCGCGCCTTGTGCGTGCGGTCGGGTACAAGATTCTCAGGGACGATTCAGAAGCGGACGACTTGCTCCAAGACGTATTTCTGTTCATTCACCAGAAGAGCACGGTGTTTGATAGTTCCAAGAGTTCGGCCCGTTCGTGGATCGTGCAGATGGCCTACCATCGTGCGATTGACCGTCGCCGCTATCTGGACTCGCGCCATTTCTATACCCAGGTCGATCTGGAGGATGTTGGAAACGAACTGAGCGGTCCTGGGGACGAGGGCAGGACGATACGAAAACTCGATTGAGGAAGTGCTCGGAAGGATTGGATTACGCAAGGTGTTTGGAGTCCTCTCTGAGATCCAGCGTCAAACCCTGGGGCTTCATTTGCTCGACGGTTACACTTTTGAAGAGATCGCCGTGAAATTGGACCAGTCCCGAGGAAACGTAAAGCACCACTATTTCCGGGGGTTGGAAAAACTGCGGAAGCAAATTTTTAGCTGTAAACGGCAGGGCGATTGAGCAGTATTATAGGAGGCGTCATTCATCCGAGGAGCAGGGGCGTTGTCTCGAATCGAACCCCATGACGAGTTCCTAGAACTCTGCGCCGTTTCAACCTCGGGCCAGCTGAGCGAGGAAGACCAGAGGAGACTACAGGAGCATCTTGTCGTTTGCTCCTCCTGCCGTGAGGCCCTGCAGCAATACGAAGCGATCATTCGCCACGCAATCCCAGCGATGGCAGCAGAAGAGACACCAGAAAATCTGGAAGCAGGGCCGCGTTGGTCGGAGAAGCAGGCAGAGTCTGCTCTTTTCGAGCGCATAGCACGGGAAGAGGGGAAGCCCGGAATCGAGCGCAACGGGCCGATTCAAATCCACCGTCAAACTAGCGCTCGTCGAGTCCTTTCCCCTGCGAGTGCCGCCGCTTGGCGTAGTGTGTGGGCTCTCTACGCTGCCGGAATACTGCTTTTCATCGCTCTCGGTTTCTGCGCTTATCAGGTCGGTATTCGCCGCGGGACAAACGCCGCAAAGCGTTACAGCACCCCATCCAGACACGCAAAGCCAGATTTCATTGGAAGAGAAGTTAAGTGACGCGAGCCATGAACGCGAGGTTGCGCGCGCCCAGGTCGAGCAACGTGACAGTGTGATTGCCGATCTGCGTCGGCAGTTGGAACAGCAGTCCGCGAAAATGGATCAGATGAAAGCGGCGCAGGAGCAGTCGGATGCTGCGCTACGCAACGCTGATGCTGGACGACAGGAACTCATCCAGCAGCGGACTGAGGCGGAACAGAAATTCAATGCCGCGCAGTTAAGTGCGCAGGCATTGCAGACGAAGCTGGATTCAATTGCAGAACAGTCTTCCCAAGATGCAAAGCGGGCGGCAACATTAGACGCAAAAGTCAACGAGCTGACGAACCTGCTGCATCAGCGTGACGCTGCCGTGGATCAGCAACAGGAATTGCTCGCGCACGACCGTGATATTCGGGAACTCATGGGCGCGCGGGATCTGTATGTCGCGGAAGTGTACGACGTGGCCCGCACCGGAGCGACCCAGAAACCTTATGGGCGCGTGTTTTACACGAAGGGGAAGTCGCTGATCTTCTACGCCTATGACCTGGATCAGCAGACTGTAGCGAAGAACGCCAGCACGTTCCAGGTGTGGGGCCGGCGCGGACCGGACCGGGAGCAGGCATTCCCCCTCGGTATCTTCTACGAGGACAATGCCTCAAAGAAGCGGTGGGTCTTGAAGCTGGACGACCCGAAACTGCTAGCACAAATTGATGCTGTGTTCGTTACGATCGAGCCCAATGGCGGAAGTCGCAAGCCAAGCGGCAAACCCCTCCTCTTTGCTTACCTGCGAGTCGACCCAAATCATCCTTAATCGCGGTTGCATCTTTCCTGGCTCCGGCACGCTTCCAACTAATTAAGGAAGGAGTGGTACCAGGTGAGACCCCTCTCCGTAGACCCGAATAGGATGTCCGAATCCGTCGGCCACAGGAGAATCACCGTGCGCGTGCGCTTCCCCCGCATCGCTTTTCTTTTCGCTTGTGCCGTGTCGCTAGCCCTCCCCCTTGCGGCACAGTCCCCCAATGGGACCATCAACGGCCGTCGTGCTTGATCCCTCAAACAGAGTAATCGCCGGTGCTGACATCCTGGTAATAAACGATGCGACAGGCGTCAAGTACTCCGGCAAGACCAATGACGACGGCATCTACGTTGTGCCGAATCTGCCGCCAGGACCGTACCGGCTTCAGGTTTCCAAGGTGGGATTCAAGACACTCATCAAGCCCGATATTGTTCTCAACATCCAGGACGCGCTGTCTATCAACTTTACCCTGCCGGTAGGGGCCGTTTTCGAGACCGTGACGGTTGAAGGCGGAGCGCCGATGGTCAATACAGAATCGCGTCGGTCAGCACGGTGGTGGATCACAACTACGTGGAGAACATGCCGCTGAATGGCCGCAGTTTCCAGGACTCTGATTCTGCTCACACCGGGTGTGGTGCTGACGCCTGCGAGCTACGGCAGCCAAGGGCAATTCAGTGTGAACGGCCAGCGCTCTGATTCCAACTACTTCACAGTTGACGGAACTAGCGCCAATATTGGCATCGCTGGCGGTAGTGGGTTGGGTCAGTCCTCCGGAGGGGCGCTGCCCGGGTTGAGCCCCCTGGGCGGTACGAACACGCTTGTCTCAGTGGATGCAATGCAGGAGTTCCGAATCCAGACATCTTCATTTGCGCCGGAGTTCGGCAGTACGCCCGGCGGCCAAGTATCTATCGTGACGCGGTCAGGCACGAACGAGCTTCATGGAGATGTGTTCGACTACTTCCGAAACACTGTTCTGGATGCCAGCGATTGGTATGCTAATTCGAAGCTTACTTGAGAGGCGGGTTAGCCGTCTCCTTGCGTAGCTCCAGCAGCTCCCGGTAGATCTCCTGAAGGGCCTTATCCTGGGCAGCCAGGTTTTCTAGCACGGCCCGGCTCTCCTCTTCTGCCCGGAGGTTCATGAGGTAATCGTTATGAGCCTTGAGTTTATCCTGGCGATTTTGACTCATCATAATCAGAGATGCCGTGTAGGCAGCCGTGCAAAGAGAAGATCAGATTCATGAAGATGAAAGGATAAGGATCCAGGCGCGAATGTAAGCAGTAGCATTGAGGATCACCCAAACGACCACCAGAATGGATTGTATCAGTATGAACCGCCATGAGCCTATGTTTTTGTACACCCAATCGGCAAATTTCTCCCCCTGGGTCGTTGGACCGGTATCTATCTCGCTTAGCTCGCGCACAGGGGGATGATTGTGCTCAAATGGTTTAGGGAAGTTCAGTCTTTTCAATGGTGGGCCTCCGCAGGACCTCTATCTTGCCAAATAGTTTTATAGGCATTGCTTAGAGGTTTACCTCCTGCCTATCTTCCGACAGGTTGATCGATCAAACAGCAGCCTTAGTGCTGTTTGCGCCTCCCTGCCCCATCATCTCCAGCTTCACTCGATCTCCCTCTGCCACCCAGGGGGCAGTGCGATCGGCCAGATAATCCAGAAAGTTTGCATCCAGGCTGTAAAAACCGTTCGAAGCGACCTTGGTCATCTTCTGCTGACCGGTCCTCTCATTTCGAGCAACGATTGTGATATTGGAGGATGTTGAATTGTTGGTGCTGGTGTTGATCCTGCCGAAGATGGGATGAAGCCTTGGCGCTGTCAATCCGGAAAAGCCTTGCTCCTGGAAGGAGAACTTCTCGCCGGACTTTGATTTAAGTGTCCCCTGCGAAATAGAGCCTGCTGGAAGATGAGAACGCTGGGCAATGGAGGCCGGTAGTCGAGAGTTGTTGCAGCGCTCTTTTGCACATCTACCGCCAGATCCAGGGTGTAGTCTCCGTTATCTGCCTCTACATTATAGGCGTCAGGAAAGATTCCAGCCGTCATATTGTCAAATGAGTAATTTGAATTTGAATAATTTAGTTTGATCTGCTTATCTGAGAAGACGATGCTCTTGCCGTCTTTCTCTATTCCCAGAAATGCCACTCTTTGCTCGCCTGAGATCTCAGCGAATGCCAGGCTGAATTCCTCCAGGGGAACAGAAACAGAGGCCCTGGTGATTTGAGGATCGCTTAGGGCAAAGCGGCCCCAGGCATGCTCGTGATAGCCTGTGCCCTGCAGGCTTCTTGTCCTGTTGCCGATGGTAAGAGTGCCGGTTACCTGAGCGGAGGGCATGTAAACCAGCCACTTAATCCAATCACCCTTGAGGTGGCCGATATGCACCTGAACCGGGATGGCAAACCAGGGGCTGGCCGTGGGCTGATAAACCAGATCCCAGCGGATAGGGTCACCGGTGGCACTGTCCTCGACCTCACCCCAGACGCGCAGGTTCGGCTCTTCCTCTGTGGAAAAGCCGCTCTTGTCGATGTCAAACATGGGGGAGTTTCTGTCACCTCCATAGCCGCGGCTGTGGTGTTGGCCCATGGCATGAGGCTGGCCATCCTGCATGGCCACAGCCTGCACCAGAATCTTTCTTTCAGAGGAAATATTATCCGGATCGCTGAGGAGGTAGACTACCTGGAACTGAGTGTCATTATCCGCTAAATCGAAGTGCCACCACTCATTGTAGAGCTGGTCATCCACGCCATTGGGCATGTAGTGGTAGGCATCGTCCTTGGGAGAGGCATCGACCGCCCATCCCATGCCCGATAAAAAAAGGAATGCGACGATTGCTGTCATCGTTAATTGCATAAGTCTCCTCTGGATCATTAGATCATAATTGATTATCATCCCAAATATAGCTATCCTTTCATCTTTTGCTCTTCATCTATGGCCGAAATCGATTATGTCCAACAGTTCCACTGCCACTTCAGGGTCTTTTGCCCGGATAGCTCCGAAAGCCCATAGCAGGCCGCCTCCATCACACCGCCCAGGCCCCCACAAATGAGAACATGGCCATGCGAAGCAATGATCTGACCAAGCCTTTTGGCCGTATCCCTTACTTCTGGGCTGCATGCTCCCCCGCCCACAACTGCAATCTGCATTTTCTTTGCTTAGAGGCTAAACTGAAATAATAGTATCGCCATAAACATATAAGAAACATAGAGACTGAATAGCGCAGATTAACCGCAAAGGAAGATCCTAATGGAAAAGAGATCGGTTCTAAGAGCATTCTTCCGGTTGATCAACCGATTTATTGTCGTCCCGGCCTTTCGAGCTCGGCTGGGGGCGGATCATATCCAATTCCCTCACAGGAGACGTTATGGTGCTCGGCATCAGCTGGCAGAAGGACGGGAAAGATTCGCTATACTCCAGTAAGCTATGCCCGGATGGGACCGAATATCTACTGCTATCAGGGAAAAGAGATGAAAGGACAGTGGTATCTGAACCTTCTGGCCAATCCGAAGGTTGAAGTGCTCCTGCCGGAGGGCCGCTTTCCGGGCACGGAGAAGAGTTCAGTGACACTGCAGAGAAGCTAAAGGCAATCAGGCAGATCCTGCTGGGCAGCGGCCTGAATCGCTCCATGTACGGATTCGATCCAAAGGCAGCACCTGATGAGGTAGTGCGGGAGAAGACAGGAAACATCCCCGTGGTTCGGATTAGGCTCGATTCGATGAAACCCAGGTCCTTAAGTTAGGCATAGACTCGAGAGGGAAACAGCCTTTCCTCGATCATTCGGTTCCTCGTTGTATCGAATGGGTAATGGAGCAATTGAGTCTTCTGTGAGTCCTCCGTGAGTCCTCCGTGCGCTTCTCGTGTCTTTGAGTGGTGGTTGTTCGTAACATTTGGTTATAACCAGCGGCTAACGACGTTTCAAACATATCTTTGCCCGATGCAGAATGCGAACCGAATGCGAAAGCTATAACTTTCTCCCGTCCAGATGGAAATCGTGGACTGGCTTTTCCTCTCTCTCCTGGGCGAGCAGCCGCTCTCGCCGTTACCGGAGTTATCGACAAGTTCATCCTGGGCAGGTATGTGCGAGATCCTCTGGCCTACCTGGCCGCCCTGGTGGCAATGCAGCAGATCCTCATCGTGGCCATCCCGGCCTATTTGGGATGGGGATTTGTTTACCCCCAGACTCTTTATGCCCTGGCGGCAGGCGGCTGCCAGGTGGTCCTCTGGGCAGCGTACCTGTTCGCCCTTCAGGTTGAGGAAACGAGCAGGGTGGCGGCCTTAGTTTACGTCTTTCCTATCTTTGTCTTCTTGGGCGCATTTCTCTTTTTGGGGGAGACTCTTGCCGCCAAAGATTATGCAGGAGGCGTCCTGCTGGTCTGCAGCGCCTTATTAATATCTTACCGGCCGATGCAAGGGGGCAGGCCTGCCGTCGTATCTCCCGGCTCTGAAAGTACATGGCCGTCTTCTGGGTTTTTACTGCCGCCTATGCCCTGGCCGCCAAATACCTTCTCTCCTTCATGAATGAATGGCATCTGATCCTGTGGTCATCTCTGGGCAGCATGCTAGCGGTCTTGCCGCTTTTGGGACGTGAGTCGGTTCGAAAAGAATTTGCCACATATTTCCGCAGCGGCCCGTTTTTGCTCACAGCTCTCCTGGCCGACGAGGTTTTCGACTTCCTGGGCCGTGGGGCCTTCATCTTTGCCTATGCGCTTGGTTCCGTAGCCCTGGTCTCCAGCGTGGCTGCTTTGCAGCCCTTCCTCACTCTGGTCTATGTCATCCTCCTGGGGCTGTTTGTTCCGGGAATTCTACAGGAAGAGCTGGATAGAGAAAACGATGGCTTTGAAGACTGTCGCTATTCTCTTGATAGTAGTAGGTGTCTATCTGGTTTCTTGATTTGTTAGAGCTTCAAGGGCAGGAAGAAGAATGCCAGGCCCAGGATGCCGTAAACCGCCAGCAGCATGGCTCCTTCCAGCCAGTTGGATTCCCCGTCCAGGGCAACCAGGGCCGAGATCAATGTTGCAGCGGCGAGAGCGATCAGCTCTAGCTGATTGAACTCCAGAGTGAGTGGATTTCCCAGAATGAGGGAGACGAAGACCAGCACCGGCGTCACGAAGAGTGCGATCTGCAGGCTGGAGCCCAGGGCGATGGAGAGGGAGAGGTCCATCTTATTCTGCAGGGCAGCCTGGACGGAGACCAGGTGCTCGGCAACATTGCCGATGATGGGCACGATTATTATTCCTACGAAGAAAGGCGTCAAGCCCAGGACAGCGGTCACCGTCTCTACCGACCCCACCAGGAACTCGCTCATCAGGGCGATTCCGGCCATGGAGAACGCCATGATGGCTAACGCCTTGCGGGTGCTCCAGCATGGGTGGGCAGGGCCTCTCTTACGGTTACTGCATCACATTTTTCCGCAGCTAAATTGCAGCTCTTCAGGGTGTAGACGATAAAGAGAATATAGAGGATCAGCATGGTTCCGGCCGTAGGTCAGGCTCAGCTCCTCGACGCGCAGCTTATCCGGTTCTATGTAAAGGCTGAAGAGGGAGGGCACACTCATGGCGATCAGCGCCAGGATGGTCATGGTGGCATCCGTGTCGACGTGGCGGCGGTCGAATGTCTGCAGGCCGTTCTTGAGACCTCCTAACAGCATGGCAAAGCCCAGGACCAGAAGCAAATTACCCAGGATCGAGCCGGTGATGGAGGCCCTGACCAGCTCCATCTGGCCGGCTCGGATCGCCACCAGGGTGATGATCAACTCTGCTGCATTGCCGAAGGTTGCGTTGAGAAGCCCACCTATGCGCGGACCGGTCTTCTCAGCCAGAGATTCGGTGGCCTCTCCCAGGAATCCTGCCAGAGGAACGATAGCTAGAGCCGAGGCTGCAAAGACGAAGATCTCACCTATGCCGACAAAATGCGCCAGCAGGGCAGCCGGCAAGAAGATGAGCAGCAATTGTAGTCCACGCATTGGGTTGGCCTCACTTCAACAACTGAACATTGGAATTGGATTTTATTAATCCTTTATAAAGCCGTCTCCTGGAACAGGGAACATCGGAAGAAAAAGAAGGATAGAATTTGAACCATTGGCTAGCTGAGTTCAACGAGACCAAAAAGCTCGCGAATATAAATCCAACCCATCCTGAGGTCAAGTCAATGGACAGAGCAGGCGAAGCTGATGCAGAGGATGATCCTGTATCAGCTGCATCAAATCTAAAGAGAGTTGATCGATTATTGGCATAAATATTACAGTATGAAACGGAATAACTATGTTGGGTTATAAGATGAAAGTTACCTATACAGATAAGAGCGGGAAAAAGATAGAACAGGCTTTTAGCACTGAGGATGAAGGCAAGAAGCTGAAGGAGAAGCTCAAAGGTCAAGGCGTTACTGACGCAAAATGGGAATGGTAAATCGAAATCAACTTGTCAGGACGCTGCAAAGCTGTCCATTCACTTTTTTGTATGTGTTTTAATAGCCTCTATGCCTTTTGTTGCGAAATCTGCTTGGTGATCAAGCTTCTTTTGCTTCGTCTTTGCTATAAGGAAGTGCAGCAAGTACAGTTTCATAACTCATGATCCCGACCGGAAATTCGTCCTACTATCCGCGAGCAAAAATAGAAGTTTAGACGGCCGAAGGCGTTAAAGTCATTTCCTAATTCCTAAGACTTCATTAGACCATCCAGTCGTCGTCGAGCAAGTCATGATATATTATGAATGTCAAATTTTTAGTTCGCATATGTCACCACAATTCTTGCATAGAACTTCAATTTTTTTAATATTTGTTAAATCTGGCAAAGCTCGCGTCACAGCACTTCGACTCGGTTTATTCGTGTTCTTGCTGCCTATCTGCTTGTTTCGTCCTCTTCGCATATTTTGATAAGCTATCTTCGGTCCAATCTGTATTTCTCGATATAGCGTTCCCATGATAGGTATTCTCCGAAAGCAGAAACATATATTGGATCGCCAACAACTGGTGTGATCTTTCCTGACGGTCGAGTCCATTCAAAACCTTCTGGTGGTAAGCATAACCATTCATGGTCTCCTCAATCAGGATCGTTAAAATCAAAGAAGAGAGTGTTAAGTGCACCACAATGGTTGCAGGTAAATGTGTATTCACAGATAGTATTCGCCCCTGTTGATTCGAGATCCAATTCGGTTGATTCTTGACATTGGTGGCATTTAGCACTAATTTCTATTCCCATGTTTATCATCCCCTTGGAAGGGTTTATGTCTATGACAGTATAAATAATTATTGTTTATTTAGGCTGCACATAGATCCAAAATTCGACGAAATATTCTTGGGGCGGAATATCATGTGGATTTCTGATTCTTACTACAAGGGGTGCGTGGAGCTATGGGGAAGATAAAGAGGATTGACAAGGTGAGCGCAGCCCAAGAAAGGACTGTTGGGAGACCGTTACAAGTTTTTCCTCTCAAACCATAATCAGAGGATTAACTTTAAGATTGTATGTGTGATACTATATCAAGGCGGAGGTCAGTGGAATGAGATTAACAAGCATAATGTTATCAGCTATATTGCTTTCATGTTTATCTATTCAAGCCCATGCTATTGATGCAGGTGTCATCGCAGAGCCAAGCATGAACGTGCCAAACATGGAGATGCCAGATCCAAATCCCAAGCCGCTAGTCAAGCCAAACGACAATCCTAACCAGGCCCTCAGCCAAACCGATAGCATGAGTCCTGATCAAACTCAAGTGGCTCAAATGCAACAGAGGACGGGCCAATGGACGTGAGCGGTAAATGGTCGATAAAACTCAATGATAGAACAGGCACCTCACTTAGCTTAACCCTATGGTCGTCCGGTGGAACCAAAATCATGGGTTATGGCACTCTGATAGAGAATGGCGCAGAGAACTCTCTAACTGCCAGAGGATCTGTAACTGCGCAGGAACTCACATTGACAGCTATGTTGGCTGCACCCGAATACGCCAACCAGAAATTTGATGAGTGCTATTTCGACCTGTTTATGTTAAACAATACTCTGTCGGGAACTTATGTCCTGTCGGGCGGGCTGTCCCCAGGCAAGGGAAATGCCACGGCAGTAAAGCTGTAGGCGCGTGCTGTGCTGGCCGCCGCATCACATCTATTTGCCTGCGGAGAGCCCGGGAACCCACCGGGGCGGCCCGCAAAACAATTTCCCTCGGCTACGCTCTCTGCCCAGCCTCTTTCCCCTGCCCATCCGCCAGGGCAACTCCCCCAAGAAAAAAAACCATATGCAGA
>CAWDXI010000003.1:0-1155710 GCA_963806195.1 uncultured Acidobacteriaceae bacterium
ATATTGATGCACCTTTCATCAAGCCGTAACATTCCACTGCTACAACCGGAGTATGGATCTGCACGGATACAACACGCTGATCCTCTCCGACCTGCACCTGGGTGCAGAGACGAGTCATGCGCGTGAGGCGACGCGCGTGCTCAAGGAGAATCGCTTCCAACGGCTGATTCTGCTGGGCGACATCTTCGCCGATCTGAACTTTGCCCGGCTGACTAAGGATCACTGGAAGTTTCTTGGCTACATTCGCAAGCTTTCCAATCCCAAGCGCAAGATCGAGGTGGTATGGGTGGAGGGCAATCACGACCACGGGCTGACGAACATCATGTCGCACCTGGTCGGGGTTCGCGTCTACCAGCAGTACGCGTGGGAATACCGCGGGCTACGGCACATCGCGATTCATGGCCACCAGTTCGATGGGTTTCAAGTGAACCGTGTGCGGCTCAGCCAGTGGGGAACGTCGCTGTATCTGCGGTTGCAGAAGATGGATTTGAAGGGGAAACCGATCGCCCGGCTGATTGACCGGCTGAACACGCGGTGGCTGCGCATGTCGCCGAAAGTGGCGTCGGGAGCGCTGACCTATGCAGGACAGCGCGGGGCGGACCGCATCTTCTGCGGGCATACTCATGAAGCCATTCACGTGGAGCAGGATGGCGTCCATTACTACAACTCGGGCGGGTGGGTCGATTCACGGCTCACCTATCTGACGATCGACGAACAGGGGGTGGAGATCCATGACTTCGACAAGCATGACTTCGACGAGCATGAATACGGCAAACGAACTGACGATCGTGATTCCGGCAAAGAACGAGGCGAAGTTGATTCCGCGTTTGCTGACGTCGCTGACGAATCAGGACTACTCGAAGATGTCGAGTACGAGAGTGTTGGTGGCTGACGCGAACTCGACGGATGGAACACCCGAGATCGTGATGGGTTTCCGCGACCGCTTGAACGTGAGCGTGATTCGCGGTGGGATGCCGTCGGTCGGACGGAATCAGGGAGCGGCGCAGGCGGACACTCCCTATGTGCTTTTTCTGGACGCGGACATTGAATTGCCCGACCGGTCGCTGGTGCGGCGCTGCGTGGAGCTGGCGCAAGGCAAAGACCTGCACTGCGTGACGACGAATATTTTGTGTGCGGAAGGCAGCTGGCTCGACAAGGCGTTCTACGCGGGCAACGACTTCTTTCAGTACTTGTCGTATGTGCACCGTCCGTTTGCGACCGGGATGTTTATGTTGTTCGATCGGGAGAAATTTTGGGAACTGGGCGGATTTCACGAGCAGATCTTGTTTGCCGAAGACTACCGGCTGAGCCAGCAAGTCGAGCGCAAGCGTTTTGCGATCGTGCGCGGCGGGGTCTACACCACGAATAGGCGATTCAAGAAGATGGGACACCTGCGAGTGGGCTGGCTGTTCCTATGGACCGCCATGAATTACTGGAACGAAAAATATTTTCTGCGCGATCACAAATATTGGGCGTCGGAGGCGGACAGCGTGCCCCGCGCTTAGCCTCTTGTACTTTTATTTAACGAATGTTTGTCGTGGCCACAAAGAACAGGATTCAGCCAACCAGCTGAATCCTGCTTTTGCGTGGGATGGCAACGATCGTCCGCTAGAAGCGGAAGACAACGCCCGCCGACAAACGCAGATTATTCTGAGTCGAGCTAAAAAATCTCGTTCGCAGGTAGTCACCTTCCACGCGCGCGGCGATGGGGCCGAAGAGGCGATAATCAATGCCTCCGCCCACTGCAGTCGCGAATGAGGTATTGGAAGGTCCGGGCAAGGTTCCGCCCGTGTGGATATGCGCGACGCCCACCATGACTTCGCCAAATGGAGTGAGCTTGCCCACGGGCACGGAGAGTCGAGGGCCGACCAGATACTCCTGCTCATGGCCGGTCACATTAATGTTTATCGGGCCGACGACGGGAATGACCGGCACGGGCTCGACAAAGCTCTGCGTGCCGTAGTGTCCGCTGACGTCGCCCACGATTCCCACAAACGGCAGGATCTTTCCCTCAAAGGAAGCTTCCCATCCACGCAGGTTGGGCCGGGAGACAGTCGAGCTGATGAGGTTTGGGCCGAAAGCCGTTGAGTTTGTACTTTCGTATGAAAACCCGAGGAACACATTTCCGGAGGGTATTTGTGCGCTCGCCAAGCCTGCGAAAAGAAATAGCGCGACGCCGATGCTTGCAGCTTTGACCATGAGGAAACTCTCCCTTCCCGTTATCCATGAACCCATACGTAACGACAAAGTTTTGGATGTGCGGAGAACAGATTCGGATACTTGCCAATTGGTTGATGGCGAAATACGCCGTAGGGACGGCTTAGAAGCGCCAAACAATTCCAGTGGAAGCCCGGTAGTCGTTCTGATAAGCGCTGGCATAATGGCTGTACAGATAATCACCTTGCAGCCGCCAGGAAAAATTCTTGAAGGGAAGTTTATAGTCCGCGCCGCCGCCACCATCAATCGCGAACGGGTTATAGATGAAGCCAACCGAGTTTACGTGCCGGAGGCCGGCCATGACGTGCACGAAAGGGCGCCACTTTCCGTAGCTGAATGAAATCCGCGGTCCGGCGAGGAGGGTATATTGTGTGACTGGCGTAGTGCCCCTTCGATAGTAACCGCTGCCATCGAGCACCAGCCCCAGGCGCGGAAAACGAGTGAAGGGGAGCGCTTCGAAGGAACCCTCAAAACCGCGATAACTCTGCTTGTTGACGACATCGGTGAGCTGGCCGTAGGAAACGCCCGCATAGACATTGCCGTTGGGAAGAAGTCCGTTAAATTGTGCCGCCATGGGGATCGATAACAAAGTGAAAGCAACGAATGCCAGCACGTTGGCAGCAGTCTTGGACACGAATTATTCCTCCCCGGCGGTTGCGCCGGCAAAAAAATGCATTTTAATCGACGAAATCCGTTAGATGCAGTGTACCGGATGGCCCAGATGTCCCGGTTGATAAAATTTGTCCGGGCAGAAGCAGGCTGACCGGTTCAATCATGACAAAAAATTTACCGCATTTTCATGGTGCCAAAACCAATCGACCTGCGTCTATCTATTAGCATGCAACCAATGGACTCGAATTGGCAAATGACCGAGCAGCCGGGAGTTGCGGTTGCCTTTGAATACCATAAGGAGTTGAAGTTGAAACTCAGTCTGGAAACACGCAATTGTGACGATGTCGTCATCGTGCACTGCCAGGGGCGCATCGTGTATCGCGATGAAGCGGCCGCGCTGTCGCGGGTTGTGGGCGAAGTCCTGCAACGGGCGCGGAAGCTGGTGCTCGACTTGAGTGGCGTGAGTTCGATGGACAGCGCCGGCATCGGGGAACTGGCCCTGTTGCAAACCTGGGCGCAGGGAAAGAACGTGAGTCTGAAGTGTGCCGGACCGAATCCGCTGGTCAGGACGCTACTCGACCTTACCAATCTGGACTCCGTGCTGGAGGTGCATCCATCGGTGGATGCGGCTCTGGCATCGTTCCGTCAAGAGCAGGTTTGCGCCGACTGCTGAGGCGCGGATTTCTTTCTCAAGGAAGGAGCAACGTTCGCTTTGCTCCTTTTCTTTTTCCTGTTGTAGATGATCGATAAACGTAAGACTTTACCGCGAAGTTCGCCAAGGACTAGCGAAAGCCGCGAAGAGTAACAACCCGGGCTAATTCTCACGCTGGAAACGGTAGCGTCCTTTGCGCTCGATGGCCACGGCTTCGGCTACTTTCAGAAATGCCCTCGCGGCGTGCGACAGGTTCGCGTCTTTGCGGTAGATGAGACGCAGCTTGCGTTTCAACTGCAGTTCACGGACGGGGATACCCACCAGCTCTCCTCTGGCTAACTCGGTCTCGACGCTGATTTCAGGGACCAATGCCACTCCATGGCCCATGGCTACGAATTGCTTGATGGCCTGCAGAGTGGGAAGCTCAAGGTCCATGTGCAGAGGTGTTTTGTGCGTCTTGAATAATTGGATCACTTTCTCGCGGTAGGGCGATGAGACGATGTGCGCGACAAAAGATTCCGCGCCCAACTGGCGGATGCTGACCTGCGGTGCGGACGCGAGCGGATGTTTGGGGGGGACGACGAACACGAGTTCGTCCAGATAAACGACCACGGATTGCAGGCTCGCTTCCTGCGGCTCGTAAGACAGCACGCCAAATTCGGCGCTGTAGCGAAGAACGTCGTCGGGGATGTGACTCCCCAAAGCGCGTTCGACGGTAATCTTGATCATGGGATGCAGCCGGCGGAACTCGGCCAACAGTGGCAGCAGGTAGAGCACGGTGAATTCGTTTGCGGCGATGACCAGCTTGCCTTTTTGCAGCTCCCGCAGCTCGGTCAGAGATTCGGCCGCTTCACTTCGCAGGTTGATCAGCTTTTCGGCGTACTCGAGCAGAACCTTGCCGGCGTCCGTGAGGACGCCCTCACGCGAAGAGCGGTCGAATAGAGCTTCGCCGAGTTCGTCCTCCAGCTTGCGAATCGTCTGGCTGACCGCTGACTGGGTGCGAAAAAGCTTCTCGGCGGCGCGGGAGAAGCGCCGTTCGCGGGCTACTGCTAAGAATACTTCGAGTTGAGCAAGCTCCATGCGCTGGCCCCTTAATCAATTGTCGAAAGCCCATTAGCAAATCTTATTATACAATCTCAACTAATGATTACTGAAGAATTATAAGTTTTGCTTCTAGGCGCGTTCCCCGTACCATAGAACATCCGTTTATTTTTGAGGAGATCCATGACCACGGAGCGTGCGCGCATTACGATTTTCGACACGACTCTCCGTGACGGGGAGCAGTCGCCCGGTTGCAGCATGAACCAGTCGGAAAAGCTGCGCCTGGCTCACCAGCTCGACCGTCTCGGTGTAGATGTGATCGAGGCCGGGTTCCCCATCGCCTCGGACGGAGACTTCGAGTCGGTGAAGGCGATCGCCTCTGTGGTGCGGCGTCCCATAATCGCCGGATTGGCTCGCGCCTGCCGTCCCGACATCGAGCGCGCCTGGGAGGCATTGCAGGATGCGGCGCGTCCGCGCATCCATGTTTTTCTGGCAACTTCCGATATTCACTTGAAGTACAAGCTGCGGATCACGGGCGATCAGTGTGTGGAGCAGGCCCGGGAAGCGATTCGCTTCGCCAAGTCGCTTTGTGACGATGTGGAGTTCTCGCCGGAAGATGCCACTCGTACGGACACGGAGTTTCTCTGTCGCGTGCTGGAAGCTGTGGTCGAAGAAGGTGCTACCACGCTGAACATTCCCGACACGGTCGGCTACACGGTGCCGACGGAGTTCGGAGAGTTGATCACGACGATCCGGCAGAAGGTGAAGGGGATTGAGAATGTAACGATATCCGCTCACTGCCACAACGATCTGGGCATGGCTGTCGCGAATGCGCTGGCAGCCGTGGCGGCGGGAGCGCGGCAGGTTGAGTGCACGATCAACGGAATCGGAGAGCGGGCAGGGAACGCGTCGCTGGAGGAAATTGTGATGGCGATGCGCGTTCGCCCGGATCGTTACGCTTACGAAACCGGCGTCGTCGGCGAACAGATTTTCGCGGCCAGCCAGATGTTAAGCGAGATCACGGGCGTGCCGGTGCAGCCCAACAAGGCGATCATCGGACGCAATGCGTTTGCACACGAGGCCGGCATTCACCAGGATGGCGTTCTGAAGAACCCGCTGACCTACGAAATCATGACGCCGAAGTCGGTGGGAGTCCCGGATTCGAAGCTGGTGCTGGGCAAGCATTCGGGGCGTCACGCTCTCAGTATCCGGTGCGAACAACTGGGCTATCAGTTCGATCGCCGCGGACTGGATGATATCTACCGGCGCTTTGTCCGGCTGGCGGACAAGATCAAACATGTGGAAGATCACCACCTGCTGGAACTGATCCGCGACACGCACAAGCCGTCGGGCTCGGCGACGCCGCTTATTGAGCCTCTTGCTCCGCCACAGGCGGCGGTCGTCAATGCTCCACCTCCGATACCGGAGCCAGAACCGGTGAAGGCGTTTCCGGTGGGGCCGCAGACGAACGCGTTCGGTGTGCCGTTGCCGGTTCACAGCGATTCCCATCACGAGCAGACGCAGCAGGAAGACTATCTCTGGGGAGTCTAGGCGGATTTAGTAATTGGGTAATTTTGTAATCGAGTAATTTGAACCGGCGACGCTTCTAACGATACCCAAGGTTTTCAATTACCCAATTACCCAATTACAAAATCACCTCCATGCTCCTGAACCTCACCATTCTCCCCGGCGACGGCATTGGTCCGGAAGTTACCGAACAAGCCGTTCTCGTTCTACGGGCGGTGGCCGACGGCTTTGGCCATCAACTCAAGTTTCAACACAAGCCTATTGGCGGCGCGGCGCTTGCCGTGGCGAACGATCCTCTGCCGGCGGACACGGTGCAGGCTTGCCTGGCGTCGTCTGCCGTTCTGCTGGGAGCTGTGGGAAGTCCGGCGTTCGATCACAATCCGGGTCACCTGCGGCCAGAGGCAGGATTACTGCGCATACGGCGCGAGTTGGGTGCGTATGCCAATCTGCGTCCGGCGGTGTTCTTTCCGGCGCTCGAGGATTGTTCTCCTCTCCGCGCGGAACTCGTGCGCGGGACCGACATCATGATCGTGCGCGAACTGCTGGGCGGAGCTTACTTTGGGCAGCCGCGGTCGATCGAGGGAACTCCGGGATCGCGGGTGGCGGTCAACACCATGCGTTACGGCGAATCGGAAATCGAGCGCATCGCGCGCGTGGCTTTTGAGTTGGCGATGAAGCGTCGGCGTAAGGTCCTGTCAGTGGACAAGGCCAACGTGCTGGAGTGCTCCCGGCTGTGGCGGGAAGTGGTGACCCGCGTGGGGAAGGATTATCCCGAAGTGAAACTGGGCCACCAGTATGTCGATTCGGCCGCCATGCTGCTGGTGCAGCGGCCCACGGATTTCGATGTCCTGCTGACGGAAAACATGTTCGGCGACATTCTCTCGGATCAGGCCGGTGGCGTGGTGGGTTCGCTGGGACTGCTGGCTTCGGCGAGCGTGGGAGGGCCGGTTGGATTGTATGAACCGGTGCACGGTTCCGCTCCGGATATTGCCGGGAAGGGAATTGCCAATCCATTGGGAGCGATTCTGTCGGTAGCGATGCTGCTGCGGCATTCGTTTCAGTTGGAGAAAGAAGCGGTTTGCGTGGAAAATGCGGTGAGGACAGTGCTTGCGGAGGGAGCGCGTACCGCGGACCTGGCGGGGAAATCCCATGCAGCGATCTCCACGACTGAAATGGGACGCCGAGTCGTTGAGGCGGTGAGGGCCGCGGCAAAGGCAGTCGTGGAACAATCGGAGAAATCGGCCTGAGAACTGTGTCGTCCCTCTTGGGCTTGTGACGTGGTTTTCCTTCGCCCCCTCCGGGGCTTGCTCATCTTTGCCTTGCGGCCCTCGGCTTGCGCCGTGGGCTGCATTCTGTCGCCGCTTCGGCGATGATTTCTTCTGGAAAGGGCTTTGTGACTAGGCCTGAGGCCCGCGGTGCTCGGGTAGTGTCTTCGCGGTCTGTGGAGTTGGGGTCGGATCGCCATTGTACTTTCCGGTCAGGTCATACCAACGGATTCGCAACATCTCCAGAAACATGCGGGAGCCGTCGACCAGCGGATTGATGCGGGTTCCGCCGCTGTGTCCCCAGACGACAGGGATTTCCTGCACTTTGAATTTGAATTTTCGCGCCAGAAAGAGAACCTCAGGATCAAAGCCCCAGCGTTCGATCTTTTGCAGAGGGAAGATGGCCTGAACCGCGGCTTGCCGGAAGGCTTTGAAGCCGCATTGGGTGTCCTTGAATTGCAGACCGAGAGTGACGCGCAGCATCAGGTTGAAGATCCTGCCGAAGATCTGACGGTGCAGGGGTTGCCGTTGGGTCTGCGTTTCGGCCCGCAGCCAGCGGGAGCCAATAGCGATGTCGGCGCCCGCGTCGAGTGCCTCCAGAAGTTTCGGAGCTTCTTCGATGGGCGACGACAGGTCGGCGTCGCTAAAGAGGACTATCCCGCCGCGGGCATGGAGCATGCCGTTACGCACGCTGTATCCTTTGCCGCGATTGCCGGGATTTTCCACCAGTCGCAGCGCCGGATCTTTCGCGGAGAAAGTTCGAACAATGTCGGCGGTATTGTCGCGGGATCCATCATTGACGACGATGATTTCCGCGTCACACCCCTGGGCATGCACGTATGCGAGCACCTTCTCAAGCGTCGCGCCCAGGCGCGCGCTCTCGTTGTACGCGGGAATCACGATGCTGTAGGTTGGATCCAAAAGCAGTTCTCAGTTCTCGGTTCTCAGTCGTAATGACTAGGTCTCTGAAAGCTGTCCGCTTTGACACGCGGCATCGCCATTGTACGTTGTCGTTTCAGGATTTCGGAAATCAGAATTGCCCGGCTGTCGGATCTTCTAGCGCTGAGCGTAGTATCCGGTTCGCGTACGGGCGGTGAGTCCATGTTTGGCGATTTTGACCTGAAGGCTGTGATATTCGTTCGAATGGTCAGCCGGTGGAGCATCGAAGGAGAGAGTGTAGAAGGCTTTTGCGTCCGCCAGACTGGTCGCAATTGAGCTCGCTATGTCATTGCTCGTGGTGAGAACCCGCCCGCCGCTTTGAGCCGCGAGGACCTGCAGCCCAAGGTTGCCGTTCTCTACATTATTGGCCGAAGTCACACCTTTTAGAAAGGCCTCATAGTAATAAGTTCGGCCGAGCGTTTCGTCCACTCCTAGCGGATCGACGTTGTAAAGCGTGATGCGAGCCTCTCGCATCTCCGTGGACAGGCTGACAACGTTTTGAAAGAGCCACTCCCGGTCTTTCGCACTCAGTTCCACCTCCGGTCCGGAGAGTAGCGGCCATCCTGGACTGAGCCAAATCAGAAGTTTTCTGCCCGGCTGTATTGACAGATGAGAGACGAGGTTTTTCAGACTGTCAAGGGAAATCTGAACAAGATCCGCGCCGCCGTAGAATCCCTGGGATCTGGTTATGGCACGCAGGCCGGACTGATTGGAATTCAGGGAGTCCATCAAGGCGTTTCCATCGCGAGTAGTCACGGTTTGGCTCAGGGACGTGTCGGTAAGGAGAACCAGGGACGTGGGAATGGCCAGCCTGCCGCCGTCTTGCCGCAGGAGTTTGTCCAGCTGCAGTCGCACGTAGCCTACGCTGTGGAACGAAGTGTTGACGGCATCGACAAGCAAAATGGCCTGCAACGGAGGATCATCCGCTTTACTGGTGTCGTCGGTCGCACTGAAAGAGAGAATTGTCCGCGGCTGTTTGTCGTCGAGAAGGGTAAAGTCTTTCTGCTGCAAGCCGGACACAGGTTTCCCGGACTTGTCGGTTACGACGACATCGAGCGTAATGTGGCGACCGGCGTCACGCGTCACGGCGGTCGCGCCTTCCGCCGGCGGCGTGACTGGCGACGGGGATGCGCCTTGTTGTGCGAATCCTGGAAATGAAAAACAACAAAAGAGCGCGGTCAAGGCTTGGGACGCGGCGCGCATACTCACCTCGATTGTCCTAAACTGAGAACTGTTTTACGCGACCTGACGTTTCTGCTCGAGCATGGAAAAATATTCCACCACTAACTCAGCGTCCCACAGGCCACGAGCAGCTTCTTCGCGCATCGTCTGAGCGGCCAGTTCGTGGGTCAGCGGGGCTTTGTAAGAGCGGGCGGTGCGGAGGGCGTCGTAAACATCGACGACCTGCAGAACCCGGGGGAGCACCGGAATCTCCGATCCGTTTAAGCCGTCCGGGTAGCCCGAACCATCCGAGTGTTCGTGATGGTGCCGAATGATAGGCAGTACCAGCCCCAGAGAATGCAAGGGCCGGCAAATGTTCTCGCCGGTGACAGGATGGAGTTTCATGACCTCCCATTCCGCGGGCGTGAGATCGCTTCCTTTTTTTAGAATCTCATCGGGCACGGCGATCTTGCCCAGATCGTGCAGATATCCGCCACGCTTCAGGGCGAGGATGGAATCTTCATCCATGCCGAGGTGGCGGCCGAGATCGGCGGCGCGAACCGAGAGCCGTTCACAATGGCCTTCGGTATAAGGATCGCGGCCTTCGACGATCAGGCCCAGCGTACACAGAACAGAATCGGCGGTTTCCAGTTCATCGGTAAACTCTTTCAAGCGGAGCAGCGATTTCACGCGCGCGATGAGTTCCTCGGCGAGAACCGGCTTGTTCAGGAAGTCGTCGGCGCCGGCTTCGATGCCGCGCACTTTGTCGGTGCTGTCGCTCAGTCCCGTGATCAGAACGAACGGAATCAGTCGCGTGGTCGGATTGTCCTTCAAGCCGCGGCAGAATTCGTAGCCAGATTTTCCGGGCATCATTACGTCGGAAAGGATCAAGTCCGGCAGTTGCTTTTGGACTTCGGCCTCGGCCTGCTCGGCGTTGGAAGCAGTGGTCACGTCGTATCCGCGCATGGTGAGCAACTGGCTCATCAGGCCAGCAATGCTGGGCTGGTCGTCCACGACCAGGATTCGTGGGGCATGACGCCGTGGTAGAAGATCACCCATACCTTGATAAGAGGCCGCTTCGGCCTTCGAAGTTGTCCGCGCATCCGGCCGCGACGAAGGGCGAGAGGGAGGCGAGACGCTCATAATGAAACCTTGGGTTGAACACTCGATTTTATCGCCATTTTCCAGTTTCTGCCGGGCTTAAGGCAGCTTTTTGGAACAGTACCACCATTTATGGAAGCCGGCTATTCCCACTTCGGAACATCGCTCGTCCTAGATGTGACCAGAACGCTTGCTTTGGACGGTGTATGGTGCCTACTCTCGGCTCATGCGTGTTGTTCAAGTCAGCGTCGTTCGCTTGCTCGTCTGCGCTGGGCTGCTGCTGACGACGGCGGCGATCGCGGCCACGAAAGTCCATGTGATCACGTTCGGGAAGTGGACGTTTGTGCAGTGGTTTCGAGATTCCGGGACGGACACGAAGCCTCTCACCATCAAGATCCGCGCGCTGGTGGTGGATGGACGCGTCAAAGATCTCACTCTCGGTGTGCCGCACGAAATAACTGAGCGGCTGTTCGTGGTGCGCCGCGCTTTTCGGGTGAATGACAGCCTTCCCGAGGATGCCAGCCCACGCTGGCAGTGGCAGCGCGGAGGCTGGCTGCTCGTGGACCGCGTGACGGGCCACGTTTCTCCCATCAATCTTCCGGAGTTCGATGCTTATTACTCTGCTGCCAGCTGGTACCGCGACTATGTCGCTTATTGCGGCGTTGCCGATGACGGAAAGAAAACTTATGCCATCGTGGCGCAAATCAGCCGTCGCAAGCCGGTGCTAAAGAAACCGCTGTCCAATGACGGCGTCGCCGAGGATGCGGCGCCGGACTCGGCCTGCCCGGCACCGTCGTGGCAGCGAGGCCCGGTGCGTGTCAGCTTTGAGCCGGGGGGCGGAGCCAAGCAGACGTTTGCGATCCGCGGGCATGTGGTGGACTTGGTGAACGATTCGGAAGAGGAGGAAGAAGGGTCGAGGTAAATTTCTGACTGTAGATTTGAGATTGATTGAACCTCGACTTACAAATCTGCTATCTGCAATCTGACTTCTTAATTCTGTTATTAATCTCCCGCTGCTTCTACCGCCGGTAGTTCTTCAGCGGCCGTCTTTTCCTTTACCTTCGCGCTTGTGACGAGGATGACGGAGAGCACTACAATAGCACTTCCCGCCAGGATGAAGCGGTCCACGCGCTCGTGCAAGATCAGCCAACCCAGGAACACGGCCACTACGGGATTGACGTAAGCGTACGTTGAGACCTTCGATGTAGGCACGTGCTCGAGCAGCCAAATGTAGGCGGTGTAGCCGATCCAGGAGCCACACACCACCAGGTACATGGTCGCGCTGATGCCGCGGAGGGTCCACCGTACATGCGAGAAATCGCGAGCGAATAATGCAAAAATGAAATTGCCTACTCCCGCCGCCATGACTTGCCACCCGGTGGCGCTGAATACATCCATGCCCGACTGCCACCGCTTCGAGAGTACCGATCCCAGCGCCCAACTGAACGATCCGGCGATCAGGCTGATGGAGGCCCACAATTCGCGGTGTCCCATGGTGCCGGATTGCAGTTGAGGCCAGACCAGGACAAAAAGTCCGACGATGCCTAGCACCAGCCCCGCTTTGCCGCGTCGGGAGATATGGTGATCACCCAGCAAGAGAGAATCGAGCACCAGAAACCACAGCGGAGTGATGGCAATGATCAGGGCAGCCAGCCCCGACGACACTGCAAGTTCAGCATAAGAGAGTGTGAGGTTGCCGCCCATCAGCAGCAGCAGGCCCACAACTGCGGCGAGCGCGATTTGCCGCGCAGAATACAGAATCCTGCGTCCGGTCGCGGCGCAAACCGCAAGCATGACGATTCCCGCGACCGAAAACCGCAGCGCGCACATGAGAGCCGGAGGAATGGTCTGCACGGCAATGTCGATGCCGAGATAAGTCGAGCCCCAGAACAGGTACACGAGTCCGAAGGCGAGAATCACCATCCACCGGCTTGGGCGCTGTACCGAGTGCATTGGCGTGAGAAACAGAGGGAAGTTAAAAGATATCAGACGAATGCGATGGCAGGTTGGATTCTAAAGTTGAGGAAATGACGGACCCGGTACATTAGCGGCTACTTCAGCTTGTCGTACTCGGCTTTGGCTGTCTTGAGAATCGGGACGTCCGGATCGGCGTCTTTCCACACGCCGAAGAAATCCTGATAGGCTGCCTTCGCTTTTGCCGTGTCGCCTTGCTCCGCGTACGCGCGACCCAATCCCAAGTGAGCCAGAGAATAAAGCACGATGGTCGGATCGACTCCGCGGTGATCGAGAATTTTCTGATACTCGGCGGCGGCTTTGGCTCCGTCGTGAGAGCGGAGATAGGCTTCGCCACGGACGTACATGGGGAAGTAACCCGACCCTCGCGGGCCCGCTCCGAGTTCGTAGGGGATGGCAGACTCGGTTTGCGCAACGGCTTGGGCTGGCTGGTTATGTTGAAGACTCAGAACGGCTCGCACCACGGGAAGGCTCGCCTGATTAAGCACCGTATCGGAGGGGAACTGCTTCGCGAGATCGTCAACGAGTTTCTGGGCTCGAGCGGCATCTCCCGCGAGGGCGATCACGTAAGCGGCGAGTGCGCGCGCATCCGAGTCTACCGATTGAGGAAGAGCTGCGCTAATCTGCTGACGAGCCTCGGGAAGGAAGCCGGTCTCGGCATCGCAAACTGCCTCGGCGGCAAGGACGTTGGCGCCAAATTCTTTATAACCTTTCGCCTGCGCAGCGGCGGTCGCGCGGGCGTACGCCTCATGGGCCAGCTTGATTTTTCCCAGCGCGCACTCACTTTCGGACTGGATGAAGAGGATGATCGGTTCCTCGGGCCGGCCTGCGGCATGCTCCACTTCGTGCCGCATGGCATTCTCATCGCCGCGAATGAAAGCGAGATAGTAGAGCGTCATGTGTACCGACCACGGTTCAGCTTTTTGAGCAATGGCCTGCTCCGCTACAGCTTTTGCTTCATCGTAGCGATTCAGGTATTGGTAAGACCCGGCGAGGTTCTGATACGCGAAAGGATCTTTGGGATCGAGTTGCATCGCCTCGCTGGCGTTGGCCAGAGCTTTTTCATGCTGACCCAGACTTGAGTAGAGGAGCGCCAGGTTGTCCCGGGGAACATTGTCCCGGGGGTAAGTCTGCTTCCACTGCTCCAGGAGTTGGATGCTCTGATCCGCCTGCCGCTTGAGCGTGTCGTAGTAGTGACCGGAAATGTAGAATCTCTCCCGTTCGCTGGCTCGGTCCTTGAGATCAAATGCCTTCTGCAAGCACTCCCCGGCGTGTTGGGTGTCGGTCAGGTTGTTGTAAGCAATGCCGAGTACAGCCCAAGCCATGGCGAAGTTCGGGTCGATTTCGACGGCCCGCTTCAAATGCGGCATTGCTCCTTCATCGTCAAACCTGGAGTGTGCCGCTTGGCCCATGCTGAACTCCTTCAGGGCGTCCAGGGAGGAAGTCGTGGCCGCCTCCAGTGGGGTGGCAAACTTCTGAACCGACCCGATCGACTCGCCCAGCTTTTCCCGCAGGCTGGAAGCCACGCGGTCAAGGGACTTCAGCACTTGTTCTTTGCTATCCGCCTCGACTTGTTCCCGATCAAGCGAGTCCCCGGTCTGCGCGTTCACGGCTTCCAGCGTGATCACATAGTGGCTGCCGAGACTGGAGATGGAGCCGGTCAGCATGGCCTTGACCCCTTCCCGCAAACAGATCTCGTGGGCCACGTCTCTGGTGACGCGCTCGTCGGCGGAGCGTCCCATGTAGCGCAGGGCCTGCTGGATTCTGGATTCAGGAAAGATATTCAGATAAGGCGACTGCTCGAGTTGCACGGCCAGCGCCTGTTTCAGCGTCCCGTCAAAAACTGCATCGCCGGTGGTATTGACGAAGTCGGTCAGCAGGACGCTGTCTTTCTCCGTGAGCTTCGACGATTGCCTGGAGCGGAAGTACAGGCCGCCAGCGATAAGCAAGGCGAGCAGCACAATGGCTGCGGGCACCAGAATCTTCCACGGTTTCTTAGGCGGGGAGACGGCGCTCACGGCGGGCGAAGATGCGGCCCCTGAGTGCGAAGAAGCCGAAGGTGACGAGGGCTGGACCGCCGCCGTAGACGGAGGGGATTCCGGCACGGCTGCCACGGAACCGGAACTGGCCGCGACCGCGCGTCCGCTGTCGGTATCGCGCTTCAGGCGCTGCAGGTCGGCACGCATGTCGGCTGCGTGCTGGTAACGCAAGTTTCGATCTTTCTCCAACGCCTTGTTGATGACGTCTTCCAGCTTCGGAGGCAGGTCGGGATTCAGACGAATTGGAGAAACCGGGGCGCGATCGAGAATGGACTGGAAGATGAGCGCCGAAGTCTCTCCGCGGAACGGCAGTGTGCCGGTGGCCATCTCGTAGAGGACCACGCCGAAGGAAAACAGATCGGTGCGCGGATCGAGTTCCTTTCCCTTTGCCTGTTCCGGCGACATGTAGGCGACCGTGCCAAGAGTGGAACCGGGGCTGGTGAGATGCTCTTCGACCACAACAGCGGTGGGAGCCGTGACGTCGGGGATTTCCCCCGATGAAGCCGGATTGGACTTCACCTTGGCCAGGCCGAAGTCCAGGATCTTGGCGTGCCCGCGTTTGGTGACGAAGATGTTTGCGGGCTTGATGTCGCGGTGAACAATCTCCCCGGCATGAGCCGCATCCAGAGCGTCGGCGATCTCGATCCCCAGCGAGAGGATCGTTTCCAACTCCATGGCCCGGCTGCCGATGAGGTGCTTGAGCGTGGCGCCGTCGAGAAACTCCATGACGAGGAAGGTGCGGCCGTCTTCCTCGCCAATGTCGTAAATGGTGCAAATGTTGGGATGATTCAGAGCCGATGCGGCTTTGGCTTCGCGGCGAAAGCGCTCCAGAGCCTGGCGGTCTTGCGCGAGGTCTTCGGGAAGAAACTTGAGGGCGACGAAGCGGCCGAGACGGGTGTCCTCGGCTTTGTAGACCACGCCCATACCGCCGCCACCGAGCTTTTCGACGATCCGGTAATGTGAAATGGTCTGGTCGAGCAAGGGAAGTGACCCCGCCCCCTTGGGTCGAGCCATGCTAATGCTCCGGCGGCCGGAAGTCAAAGAATGGAAGTCGAAGGTAATCCCCTTGCCCAGATTGGGGGTTACGCCGTGCATCCCGTCCGGCTATAATCAATCAGTGATGTTGACGGTTTGCGATGCTGCGCAAGAATCCCAACTCGCATCTGCCCGAGTGCTGGCTACACTGCTTGGTCTGCCCGCGGCGCTATCGGGCGAACCTGCCTTCGCGTCTGCGTCCCAGCCTCTTCGGTAGCGATTAACTCTCATCCTCCGCCTGATTCGTCTCGGCCTGCGTGCGTCCGAACCAGGATCCCGCGTTCCGAGCTTGCATTTGCTGACAACTGGCAGCTGACTACCGACAACTGCCCACGGAGGATTCCATGACCACCAAGACTATGACCGCAACCCTGGGTCCTAAGATCAAGACAGCCCTGCCCGGACCGAACGCGAAGCGCGTGCTTGAGGGCGACCAGAAATACATTTCGCCGTCCTATACCCGCTCCTACCCGATGGTAGCCAAGAGTGGGCGAGGCATCGTGGTGACCGATGTCGACGGCAACGAGTTTTTTGATTTTTCCGCCGGCATCGCCGTGACTTCGACGGGCCACTGCCATCCCCAGGTGGTTGCCGCCATTCAGAAACAGGCCGGCGAACTCATCCACATGTCGGGAACCGATTTCTATTACGAAAGCATGGTGGACCTGGCGGCGCGGCTGTCGAAGATTGCGCCCATGCCCGGTCCGCACCGCATTTACTACGGCAACTCCGGAGCCGAGGCGATCGAATGCGCGCTCAAACTGGCCCGGTACCACACCAAGCGGCAGAACGTAATCGCCTTCTTGGGAGCGTTTCACGGGCGGACGATGGGAGCGCTCTCGCTGACCGCGTCAAAGCCGCAACAGCGGCGGCGTTTCGCCCCCCTGGTGCCGGGCGTGACGCACGTTCGCTATCCCGATGTGTACCGCGGCTGCGTAGGCGGCACCCAGGAAGCGGACAACTTTGCGCTGGGCTGCGCCCGCTTCATCGAAGAGAAGCTGTTTAAGACGACGCTGGCTCCGGAAGAAGTAGCGGCGATATTCGTCGAGCCGGTTCAGGGCGAAGGCGGCTACGTTGTCGCTCCGAAGATCTTTATGCAGGAACTGCGGCGCATCTGCGATCGTCACGGCATCATGCTGGTGGTCGACGAAGTGCAAAGCGGTATGGGACGCACGGGCAAGTGGTTCGCGGTCGAGCACACCGGCGTCGAGCCTGATATGGTCTGCATGGCGAAGGGCATTGCTTCGGGCATGCCGCTTGGCGTCACGATGACCCGTGCTGAAATCATGGACTGGGTTCCCGGTTCGCATGCGTCCACTTTTGGCGGCAATCCGGTGGCAATCGCTGCGGCACTGGCCACCCTCGACGTAATCGAAAAAGAGCATCTGATCGAGAACTCGGCCAGCGTGGGCAGCCACATGATGAAGCGCATGGCCGGATGGCCTTCGAAGCTGAAACTTGTAGGGGATGTGCGCGGCCGAGGACTGATGATCGGTGTCGAGATCGTTAAGGACAAGGTCACCAAGGAATATGGCAACACCGAGCGCGACCGCATCGTCGAGATGGCCTTCGAGCGCGGCGTGCTTTTCCTGGGCTGTGGGCCGAGCACGGTTCGGATCTGCCCGCCGTTGGTGGTCACGAAAGAAGAAGCCGACGTCGCCGTCGATGTGCTCGAAGACTGCATCTCGGCGGTCGGCAAAGGCGCGTAGGGGTCGTTCTTGAAGAATGAATCCATATACGGGTAGGGCCTTTTTGGTCCTGCCCGTTTTGTTTTTTCCCCGTTTGGGAAGCCCGAATCTGAATCGCATCGCGACGTGAGGCGGATCACATCTCGAGACAGACCACCTCCGCTACATTGAGGCTTCTCGATCTGTCATGCTTCCCGCCGGCCTCACGCGAACGATCATTTACGGTCTGGACTGGGTTGCGGGGCGCATACTCCGGCCTGACCCGCGCCCGCGGCACCAGCGCACGGGCACCCTCGGCGAGGAAGAAGCATACTTCCATCTGCGAAAGTTGGGCTATATCATCGTGGCGCGCAACTTTCGCTCGCCGCGTTGTCGCGGCGAGATCGACCTGATCGGATGGGACGCGGATGTTCTTTGTTTTATTGAAGTTAAGACCCGAACGTCGCGCGACGTGAGCACCCCCGAGGCGGCCGTGGACCGGCACAAACGGCGCGAGGTTGCGCGAGTGGCACGAGAGTATCTGAGGAAACTGCCACCATCGTGCCAGTGGAGATTCGATATTGTAAGCGTATACTATGCAAATCCTAGTTCCCGCCCGCAGATCGAAGTGTTTCGCAATGCTTCCTTGTCGGGGTAAAATACGAAGTTTGCGCAACCGCACTGAAAGGACTCAGTAATTGCCTGAGCTCAGAAAAGATCCGATTGTTGGCCGTTGGGTAATTATTTCGACGGATCGGGCGAAACGCCCAACCGATTTTGTTCGCGAAAACATGAAGATCAAAGGGGGATTTTGCCCCTTTTGCTACGGGAACGAGACTAAGACGCCGCCCGAGATCCAGGCGTACCGGCCTAACCCCAACGGCGGACCGCCGGCGCAGCGTGACACTCCGGGATGGACCGTCCGGGTCGTACCCAATAAGTTTCCGGCCTTGGGCATTGAAGGCACGCTGAACCGCCAGGCGGAGGGCATGTTCGATCGCATGAACGGAATCGGGGCGCATGAGGTCATCATTGAGACGCCCGACCACTCTGCCAGCCTCGCCACCCTGCCTCCGAAACGCATCGAAGATGTTCTGTGGACTTTCCGCGATCGCATCCTCGATTTGAAAAAGGACCGCCGCTTCAAGTACATCTTGATTTTCAAGAATCATGGCGAAGCAGCCGGTGCGTCGCTGGAGCATGCCCACTCGCAACTCATTGCTCTGCCCATTCTGCCTATTAACGTTACGCAGGAATTGGAAGGAGCTAAACAGTACTTCCTCTACAAAGAACGCTGCGTGTTCTGCGACATCATCCGGCAGGAGATGGACAGCGGTATCCGGGTAGTCGCGGAAAACGAGAACTTTCTCACGCTGGCGCCCTACGCTCCGCGCTTTCCATTCGAGACTTGGATCCTGCCCAAGCAGCACGAGTCGGCTTTTGAGAACTCGTCGTCGCACATGTTCGAAAACCTGGCCCGATCGATGAAGGACTTGCTGGGCAGGGCCGACCGGGTGCTGGACAACCCGCCCTACAATCTCGTAATTCACACTTCGCCGGCGCAAGATCCGACCAACGACCACTATCACTGGCACATTGAGTTCATGCCCAAGCTGACCAAGACCGCCGGATTCGAATGGGGCACCGGCTTCTACATCAATCCGACGCCGCCCGAAGAAGCGGCGAAGTTCCTGCGCGAGGCGAATGTGGAAGAACCGGCACCGGTATCTGTCGGCTAGGCGCGAATCCTCTTACAAAAAAATGAGGGCACGGCTTGAGCGCCGTGCCCTTCTCAATTGGGCTGTAGAGAGAGAGAATGGCCTACGAGTTCTCGAGGGCCTTCGGTGTGCAGGATAAGTAACTCGTGCCGTGCGTTTGTCATGAAGTTGTAAAACTTTTGCGAATGGCTGGAAGTGGGCCTGCGCGGCGTTTATTGACGTGTGTTCGTCTGGATCACTACGATGGGCAAGCTTCGAGGGTTTCCATGAAACGCTGCGTGCTTGTGCTCCTGCTCACGGGATGGCTCCATGCCTCTCCTGCTCCATCCACACTGATCGTAAACGTGTCCGGCCGTGCGACCGTAAGCCTCGACGGCGCATGGCGAGCCATCGTAGACCCGTTCGACAACGGCAAGTCGGTGGGATTCTTTCGCAATGAAAAGCCGCGCAGCAAGAGCGATCGTGTCGAGTACAGTTTCGACGCATCGCCCGTTCTGAACGTTCCAGGAGACTGGAACACTCAGCGCGAGCAATTGATGTTCTATGAAGGGCCGGTCTGGTACCGGCGCGACTTCAGCTATCACAAGCGCGCGAACACCCGCGTTTTTGTCTATTTTGGCGCTGCCAACTATCAGACTAGCGTTTACCTCAACGGAGAAAAGCTGGGCGAACACGAAGGCGGCTTCACAGCGTTTAATTTCGAGGCGACGTCGGTTCTGCGAGACGGCGAGAACTTTCTGATTGTCGAGGTGAGCAACGGCCGCCGCGCAGACGCCGTGCCCGCTTTGAAGTTCGACTGGTGGAGCTATGGTGGGATTACCCGCGATGTGATGCTTGTCGAAGTGCCGGGAGTGTTCATTCAAGATTATTCTGTGCAACTGGCGAAGGGATCAAACCATGAGATTTCCGGTTGGATGCAGTTCAACGGCCCTCTGACCAGGCACGAGGTCACCATCCAGATTCCCGAGGCCGGCATCGAGATCAGGACGCTGACTACGGGAAGCGGCTTTGCTCGCTTCGGATTCGATGCCAGCGCGACCTGCGGGAAGAAGCCGGCTGCCAAGTGCGACGCATCGCTGCAGCTTTGGTCGCCGGAGAATCCGAAGCTTTGTCGCGTCATCATTTCGGGCGAAGGCGACAGCGTTGCCGACGATATAGGCTTTCGCACGATCGAGGTGCAGGGAACTCAGATCCTGCTGAATGGAGAGCCCATCTTTCTGCGAGGCATCTCGATGCACGAGGAGGCGCCATTTCGCGAGGGTCGCGCCTTCAGTCCGGAGGATGCGCAGACCCTGCTCGGGTGGGTGAAAGATCTGGGCTGCAACTTCGTCCGTTTCGCACACTACCCGCACAACGAAAATGAGATTCGCCTGGCGGACCGCATGGGCTTGATGGTGTGGTCGGAGATTCCCGTCTGTTGGAATATTGATTGGTCGAATCCCGCAACGCTGGCGAATGCGGAGGCGCAGCTACGCGATGAGATTGCCCGCGACCATAACCGCGCTGCTGTCATCCTGTGGTCACTTTCGAACGAAACTCCAGTGAAAGCGGAGCGGCTGACGTTCCTGAAGCAGCTCGCGCAGGAAGCAAGGGAACTCGATTCCACGCGGCTGATCACTTCCGCGATGAACCACGTGGATAATACAGCTTCCGATATGCGCACTCTGAGCGATCCGTTGGGAGAAGTGCTGGATGTCCTCGGCCTGAATGAGTATTTAGGCTGGTACGGCGGACGTCCGGAAGATGCCGACAAGATGCAATGGAAATTGACCTGGAATAAGCCACTCATCGTCAGTGAATTCGGTGGCGGCGCGCAGTACGGCCGCCATGGCGACGCGGATGAGATCTGGACTGAGGAATATCAGGAGAATTTGTATCAGCACCAGCTTGGCATGATAAGGCGTATGCCGAACCTCGCGGGGCTGACTCCGTGGGTTCTGATGGATTTTCGCTCTCCGGCACGCATGCTTCCCGGCGTGCAGGACTATCACAACCGGAAGGGTCTGATCTCGAATCGGGGCCAGCGCAAGCTCGCGTTCTACACTCTGCAGACGTTCTACAAAAAGATGGCGGATGCGGGGGAGTAAATCAGGATCGAGAGCGGTCAGCCTTGTGTACGATCTTGAACTTCTTCATGCCAAGCCATCTGGATCGCTTCCAGCTTGCCTTCGTTCGAGGCTTTTGGATCACCCGCGAAGTCGGGTAACTCGGTTACGTAACGGTGCAAATCGGTGAAGCGCACGGCGAGCGGATCGAGTTGCGGGTGAGTTTCGGAAAGCAGTATGCCGATGTCTTCGGCGTCGTCCCAAGTCAGTTTCTTTGCCATCCTTAGTGCTCCTCCGAGACGTAGTTACGGTTCCAGGCGGGGATCTCGATGACTACTTTGCCGGGCTTGGTAATCTGCGCCTGACAGCCGAGACGCGAGTTTAACTGGAGATCGGCGGCCATGTCCAACCGATCGGCCTCGTCGTCGTCCATTTCAGAAAGATTCTCGGCACCTTCCTTTACCCAGATGTGACAGGTGGTGCAGGCGCAGTTGCCGCCGCAGGCGTGGTCGAGCGGGATGCCGAAATTCAAGGCAACATCGAGCAGCGACTGCTCTTTGCCGTGATCTTCGTAGGGCAATTTGCCGTTTTCGAACTGCACCGTCTTGCCTTCGGGCAAGAACGTGACCTGTATCGTGTTTTCGCCGGGCGCCTCTTCGGTCAAAGTGCCAGCTCCTTGTGTCTTTTCGTCAGCCATAGGTACTCCTGCCGGCGAGACGCCGGCGCTACAACTATTCGAATTCCGCTTTCGCCATGGGATGCGGCGCGGTCGGGCCCTCGCCCAGATCGGCCTCGTCCATGTTCTTGCCTTTGAGCGCCGTCGAGACGGCGGTGTCCATCATCAATTCGGCCAGGCGCATCGTGCCCTGGTTCAGCGCGTCGATGGCTTTGCGGATCGCCTGATAATCCTCTTCGGCATTCACCGCGATCAGCGACTTTTCCATTTTGGCGATCTGCTTCCTTTCGTCGGTTGTTAATTGTCCCCACGCCGCGCTCTTCTTGCCCTTTTCGAGTGCTGCGAGGATCGTCGAACGTTTCGCTGCGCGCTTCGATGAGTTGGCGGCGACGGAAATCTTCTTCGGCGTTGTCGAACGAATCCAGAATCATGCCCTCAACCTGCTCGTCGGTCAGGCCGTAGCTAGGTTGCACTTGGATCTCGGCCTCTTTGCCGCTGCGTTGCTCGCGCGCGGAGACATGCAGAATGCCGTTAGCATCGATCAAGAATTTAACTTCGACTCGCGGAATGCCGGCGGCCATGGGTGGAATGCTCTTGAGATCGAACCGTGCCAGCGAACGGCAGTCCTTGGCCAGTTCGCGCTCGCCCTGCAACACGTGAATCGCCACGTTGGCCTGGCCGTCGACCTGCGTGGTGTAGAACTGCGTCGCAGAGGCAGGAATGGTCGAGTTGCGCAGGATGATTTTGTCGGTGACTCCGCCGGCGACTTCGATGCCGAGCGACAGAGGAGTCACATCGAGCAACAGCATGTTCTCGGTGGCTTCGGAGCCGCCGCCAAGGATGTTGGCCTGCACCGCCGCGCCGAGTGCGACCACTTCGTCGGGATTCAAGTCCGTGTGCGGCTCCCGGTGGAACAATTCCTTCACTAGAGCGCGAACTTTGGGGATGCGCGTCGAGCCGCCGACCAACACGACCTCGTCCATCTGCTCGGGCTTGAGGCCTGCATCCTTCATCGCTTGCTTGCAAGGACCAACCGTGCGATCGATGATCGGGTGAATGAGCTGTTCGTACTGCTCGCGGGTGACCTCTCGCTGGTAGCGCTTGCCGCCGGGCAACTCGATGTCTAGCTTAACCGAAGGCTGCGAAGAAAGCGCGATCTTGGCTTCGATGACGGCCTTGCGGATCGCCTGCACCGCCTCCGCGGTGCGGCGGAGGTCGAGGCCGAGGTCGCCGCGAATATCGTCGAGCGCGATGGTGATGAGCAAATTGTCGATGTCGTCGCCGCCAAGATGCGTGTCGCCGTTGGTGGCGATGACCTCGAAGATTCCGTCATGCAGCTTCAGGATCGAAATGTCGAACGTGCCGCCCCCGAGGTCGTAAACCGCGACGATACCGTTCTGCTTCTTTTCGAGGCCGTAGGCCAGCGACGCGGCGGTTGGTTCGTTGACCAGCCGAAGGACTTCGAGGCCAGCGATGCGGCCGGCATCTTTCGTCGCCTGACGTTGTGCGTCGTTGAAGTAGGCAGGAACCGTGATGACCGCCTTGGTGACCGAGCCGCCGAAGAAACGCTCCGCGCTACGCTTGAGCTGGCGAAGAATGAGCGCAGAAATTTCAGGTGGCGTGAAAGTCTTGTCGCCCAACTTGATGCGGAGTACCTCTCCCGGCTGCAAGTCCTCAGCCAGGCGAAAAGGGAAGAGCTTCAATTCCTCTTGAATGTCTTCCACGCCGCGTCCCATCAGGCGTTTGATCGAATAGACCGCGCGTTCCGGCGTTTCAATCAGTGCATTGCGCGCGGCGTTGCCGACGACGGGCTGGTTGTTCGCGTCCAATGCGACCACTGAAGGAAGCAGATTCAGACCATCGTCGCCTGGGATTACGACAGGCGTATCCCCCTGCATAAAGGCCACCAGTGAGTTGGTGGTTCCGAGGTCGATGCCGACGATGCGATCCGTAGCCATTTCTGAATTTGGTAATTTTGTAATTGGATAATTGAAAAACCCTTTGTGATTTCAAATTACAAAATTACCCGATTACCAAATTACTCAATTTCCTTACTCAATCTTCTAGTGCCGCATTCACATCTCGAACCAGGTTCCGGATGTAATTGCGGCGGTTCAGCACATTCACCATCTTGTCCCTTACCTGCGCCCGCTCTTCGACTGCGGACGGACTGCGATCGATCAAGCTATCCCAGCTCTTCCAATAGGTTTGCAGTTCCTGCAGAAGCGCCTCATACTTTGCTTCGAGCGACAGTTTTTGCTTTCCAATCTCTGCAATCAGCGCAGGATCGTCCTCGCCCATCTTTTTGTTCATGCGCAGTTCTTCGAGCTGCATATTGAGCTCAAAGACCTCTTCGAGCAAATCCGGCGGCACGATTTGTTTCTTGATTTCTCCCGTCGCGCGGGCTTGCTCGGTCGCACTCTTCGACTGCTCTTCCAACACCACGCCTTCAAGGTGCAGGAGGTAGGCTGTGCGCTTGATCGGGTCTTTCAACGTGCGGTACGCGTCGTTGAGCAGGGAACTTTGTTCCATGCTCCACTCCTGTTCCTGGGTATCGGCTTGGGCATTCAAGTCCGGATGAAGCTTGCGGCTCAGTTCGTAGAAACTCTTCTCCAGTGCCGCGACATCAATATTGAGCTTGAGCGGCAGACCGAAGAACGTGAAATAGTCGACCGGGACCGGAGGCTGAACTTTACCGCATGACTCGCAGAAGTGCGCAGCGCGCATGGATCCGCACGACCAGCAGGAGTGAGTGTCCTGCGGCAGGGGCTTCGCGCTGATCGCGGTAAGTGCAGACTTGGTCATTCCTTTTCCTCAAACGTACGCGGCTCAACATGGCGCTTTATCAAACCTGGCGGACGGTCGCGCGGGGCAGGCCACGCGGGCGTGGCGCCCGCGCCACACAGGCATCAGGCAGAGAACGAAGTCCCGCAGCCGCACGACTTCGATGCCTGGGGATTCACGAATACAAAGCCCTGTTGCATCAGCGTTTCCTGATAATCCAGGGTCATGCCGTGCAGGTAGATGAAGGACTTCGGGTCCACGAAGACCCTCACGTCGCCGAACTGGAAGATGCGGTCCCGCTCGCGCGGTTGCGTGTCGAACCGGATGTTGTAACTCAGGCCCGAACACCCGCCGCCCTGCACGCCGAGCCGTAACCCGCCCTGCTCCGGCGAAATGCCTTCCTTGGCCATCGCGCTGCGCACTTTGGCCAGGGCTTTCTCGGTGACGAGAATGCCTTTGGCCGGGGCCTGTGCGGCTTGTGTTGCCTGTTCCGTTGCCGTTGTCATTCAATCCTTACGCACTCCCTCGGCGGCTAAAGCCGCCGTCGGTGCGCCCTCGAGCGGCACGACTGAAGGCGTTCCCTTCCCAACATCCGTGCCCAGACATCCATACTGAATCCGCCCGACATCGTTGCGATTACCTGACACTTACTTCGCTTCGGCAGCGACCGGGCTTGTAGCTCCCTGCTTCTTCTTCCAGTCGCCGATTGCAGCGCGGATCGCGTCCTCCGCCAGCACCGAGCAATGGATCTTCACCGGGGGAAGCGAGAGTTCCTTCACGATGTCCATGTTCTTGATGGTGAGGGCTTCGTCCACAGTCTTGCCTTTGACCCATTCGGTGGCGAGTGAAGACGAGGCAATGGCCGAGCCGCAGCCGAAGGTCTTGAACTTCGCGTCTTCAATGACGTTGGTTTCGCGATTGACCTTGATCTGCAGCTTCATGACGTCGCCGCACTCGGGCGCGCCCACCAGGCCGGTCCCCACGTCCGTGCTCGCTTTATCCATCGAGCCGACGTTGCGGGGGTTGTTGTAATGATCGATGACCTTGTCGCTGTATGCCATTTTTTGTACGCTCCAAATTGTTAGGTTTCAAAGTTTCTTATGTTGCAAGGTTTCAAAGATTCGATTCCTTTCAAGGTTGCGTATTCACCGTACGAAACCTTGAAACGTTGAAACCTTGAAACTTGCTTTACTCTCCCGCCCACTTCACATCCTTCAAGTTGATGCCTTCTTTCGCCATTTCGTAGAGCGGAGAAAGCTCACGCAGGCGCTCGACGGTTTCGATGACTCGATCGGCAACATAGTCGACCTCGGCTTCGGTGTTGAAGCGACCGATGCCGAAGCGAATCGAGCTGTGCGCCAGGTCGTCGCCCGTGCCGAGAGCCTTTAGTACATAAGATGGTTCCAAGGTCGCCGAGGTGCACGCCGAACCGCTCGAAACCGCGATGTCATTGATGCCCATCAGCAGGGACTCGCCCTCCACGTACGCGAAACTGATGTTCAAGTTCCCGGGCAGGCGATGCTCCATCGATCCGTTGATATAGGTTTCATCCAGCCGGTTCATGATGCGGTCCCGCAGACGGTTGCGCAGGCCCGCCAGACGACAGGATTCCTGCGGCATTTCCTCTTGGGCGATGGCACAGGCCTTGCCTAAGCCAACGATGCCGGGAACGTTCAGCGTCCCCGAGCGCATGCCGCGCTCGTGGCCGCCGCCATCGATAAGGGCAGAAAGCTGCACGCGTGGATTTTTGCGGCGCACATACAAGGCGCCGACGCCCTTGGGTCCGTAAAGCTTGTGCCCGGTGATCGACATGACATCGATGTTCTGCTTGTTCACGTCGACAGGAATCTTGCCTATGGCTTGCACCGCATCCGTATGGAAGATGACGCCGCGCTCGCGGCACAGCTTGCCAATTTCCGCGACCGGTTGCAACACGCCGATCTCGTTGTTGGCCGCCATGATCGTGACCAGGATGGTCTTGTCATCCATGGCGCGCTTCAGGTCGTCGAGGTCGATTAGGCCGTCCTTCTGGACCGGCAAGTAAGTGATGCGATAGCCATACTTTTCCAGCCGCTTGCAGGTGTCGAGCACGGCCTTGTGCTCGGTGACCGCTGTGATGATGTGGTTGCCCTTCTCGCGGTACATCTCGGCCACGCCCTTGATAGCAAGGTTGTCGCTTTCGGTAGCGCCGGAGGTGAAGATGATTTCCTTCGTGGTCGCGCCGACCAATTTGGCGATGCGCTCGCGCGCCGTTTCCACGCCCTCTTCGGCAGCCCATCCGAACGAGTGATTGCGGCTGGCCGCGTTGCCGAACTTCTCCATGAAGTAGGGCAGCATCTCCTCCAGCACCCGCGGATCCATGGGGGTGGTGGCGTGGTTATCCATATAGATGGGCAGCTTCACGCCCTTTGCGTCGGGTTGGTGCGGCTGCGTCTGTGCCTGGGGGATCTTGACGTCCGTGCTCATTGATTGCCTCTCCTACTTTGACGAATCTCTTGGATGAATCTTGCATTCCCGACGGCTCAGGTGATGGTCACCAAATCCGCCGCTTTGGGAGCCTCGCTCCCGGCTTCTTCCGGTTCTTCCCGCATGTGCGAAATCTTGATGCGCTTCAACACGGCCTCGATACTTTCGTTCACCTTGCGCAGCGGTTCGCGGATGTTGCAACGATCGCTCTGGTCGCATTCCCCGCGAACGGTGACGCAGGAAGTGATAAACAGCGGGCCATCGATCGCCTGAATTACCTCGAAGGCCGAGATCGTGTGTGCCGCTCGTGCCAGCGTGTAACCGCCATTCGTACCGTGCTGCGACAGCAACAGGCCAGCCTTGGCCAGCCGCTGCAGAATCTTCGCCAGCGCCTCGGGCGGGATGCCGTAGGCATCAGCCACATCCTTCGCACTGCGCGAACCCTCGGTGGAGTGCTCGGCCAAATGCTTCATCGCCATCAGCGCGTAGTCGGCCTTCTTGGTTAGCTTCAGCACTGGTTTCCTGTGCAAAACCGAACAAGTCAGGCCGGACACGATCTCCGACCTTTTCCGTCGTACTTCATTTTACGTCACCCCTACGGACTAGGGCAAGCTCACACAGGCAGTTGTTGGAAAACGGCTCCCAGAGGTAAGTATTGCGGGCTGAATGGCTTAGATAAATTGCGACGATTGCGGTCGCAATTTGAGCACTTGGAGGCTGCGAGAGGTCAGCATTCACGGTACTGTCCCCGTTACGAATTCACGACACCATAACGCTTGGGGGCTTGACAACTGGCAAAGCCGGTCTAAAATACCGGGAAATTCCGGCGTAACATCCCCTCCGCCCTTGTTCATTTGGAGACCCTCCGGATTTATGACCTCAAAGTCGACCTCTCCTCAAAGCCGTGAGATGAAGCAGCCTTGCAAGCACCCACGCGTGCAAATTGTCAGCCGCACGGAGGATTCGGAGTTCGTCGAGTGTAAGGAGTGCGGCGAGATCTTCGAGTCCAGCGAATTCAAAGACATGAACATCGAAGAGAACACCCAGGAAAGCGAGATCTGATCGCTGTTTTCCGGCCCTGCGGTGACGGAGGTAATCTCCGCTCACCCTTTTGGCTTGTTCCGTCCAAACCTCTCTGCTAGTGTCCGACCCGGGGGCGTGTGGGTACGAGCCTCCGTATCTTATGACCATGGTGGCTCTCGTCGTTGATGACTCGATGCTGATCCGCTATACCGTCTGCAGCTTTCTGGAGCAGCGCGGTTTTGCGGTCGAGTCTGCGACCAACGGCGAAGAAGCGCTCGAAGTCCTCACCCGCGTGCAACCGGCATTGATCATCACCGACATGGTGATGCCGAAGATGTCTGGAAGTGAATTGATCACCGCTTTGAAGAGCAAGCCGGACACCGCCGGAGTTCCTATCATTATTGTCGCGTACAAAGCTGGCGGCTTCGGCCAGTCGGAGCAGCGCGCGAATTTCGCCATCTACAAGGACATCGACATCGAGGCGCAGCTTGCCAAAGCGCTGGATGCAGTATTGGGCAAGGCGAGTGGGCCGAATGCCTCTCGGAACTGATTGCTTTTAGCGCGGCGTCAATTACCGCAAGAGCAGCCCTGCCTCCGCAGAAAAATCCATCGCAGCAAAATCCTTTAACAAGAATTTAGGGTAGGCCGCAGCGGCAATCATGGCTGCATTGTCCGTCGATAGCGGACGCGAAGGGAAGTACACGGGCAAGCCTTCTTTAGCCCCCCCGCGCTCAAAGGTCTGCCGCAATTCCTGGTTGGCCGCGACTCCACCTGTGACGAAGAGCGTGGCTACATCGTAGGCCCGGGCCGCCGCCAGAGTTTTTCCCACCAGATCTTCCACGATCGCCCGCTGGAAGGATGCCACCAGATCGAGGGTGAGCTTGTCGCAGTGGGCGACATAATCCTCGACCTTTGGTTTCGCGATGCTTGCCAGGGCCTTTCGGCGCTTCTCTACGGCCGTGTGCATGTCATGCGTCTCCACGTAGCGCAAGATCGCCGTCTTGATGCCGCTGTAAGAAAAATCAAAGCGCGGACGGCCGTCGTCGCTCTCGACGACTTTGCCGTCGTTTCTGCCCCGGCGATCGCGATGCTTGATCTGGGCTGGGGGAAATTTCACGGCCCTTGGATCGCCCTGCGGAGCGAGCCGATCGATCACAGGGCCACCGGGATATCCCAGGCCTAAAAGCTTGGCGACTTTGTCGAAGGCTTCTCCGGCCGCGTCGTCGCGGGTGTGGCCGATGTTCACGTAGGTCCAGGACGCGCCTTGTTGCGCCGCTAGGTACAGATGGGTGTGTCCGCCGGAAACGACCAGCGCCAGTACTGGAAATTGCAGTTCGCGGTTTCCCTTCTGTCGCTCCTCGAGGAGCACGGCATGAATGTGGCCTTCGAGGTGGTTGACCGCAATCAGCGGCTTGTCGAGGGCGAACGCCAACGCCTTGGCGTAGCTGATGCCCACCAGCAGTGCTCCGGCGAGGCCGGGCCCCTGTGTCACCGCGATGGCATCGACGGAGTTGTAGGTGTGATTTGCCTCGGCCAGCGCCTGGCGCACGACGGGGACAATGGCGCGCAGATGCTCCCGGGACGCCAGTTCAGGCACGACGCCTCCATAGGGCTGATGGGTCGCGATTTGTGACGCGACGACATTCGATATGAGTTGTTCGCCCGAGCGCACCACGGCTGCTGCGGTCTCATCGCAGGAACTCTCGATGCCGAGGATGTAGGCGTCAGGCATGGATGTCGCTTTTCAGTTTATCGTTTTCCGTTGTAATTGACTGGGCCGCATCTACTGGTCAACTGATTATTGTTGGGGAGCGAGCGGTATCATGGGATCGGATTCGCCGTTGGCCGCCATGCTGAAGGATTTCGCCACCTCGATCGTGCAAACCCTCCGCCAGCGGGGCTTTCGAGCCTATCTGGTGGGCGGATGCGTGCGCGACCTTTTGCTCGGGCGTGAGCCCGAGGATTACGACGTAGCTACCGACGCGACGGCCGCGCAGGTCATGGGCATCTTTCCCGAGACGTACGCGGTTGGAGCGCAGTTCGGTGTCGTGCTCGTGCCGGCGCCTGACAGAGACGCGGCGAGCGCCGATTCGGCGGAGGTCTCTTCGAAGTCTCATGCGGTCGAGGTGGCGACCTTCCGCAGCGATATCGGCTACTCCGACGGCCGCCATCCCGACGAAGTGCGCTTCAGTCTCAACCCGTGGGAGGATGTTGCACGCCGCGACTTCACGATCAACGGCGTGCTGCTCGATCCCATTAGTGGCGAAGTGCTCGATTTTGTGGGCGGGCGCAAGGACCTGGAAGCGGGAATCATCCGCACCATCGGCGATCCCGAACGGCGCTTCGGCGAAGATAAGTTGCGCATGCTGCGGGCAGTGCGCTTTGCCGCGCGGTTCGAATACACAATTGAGCCTGCGACTTTTTCGGCCATGCAGAAACTGGCTGAGCAAATTCAGGTCGTGTCCCATGAGCGCGTGAGGAACGAGTTGACGCGCATGTTAACGGAAGGGCACGCTCGCCGTGGGTTTCTCCTGCTGGATGAGAGCGGTTTGCTCAAGCTGGTTCTGCCGGAGATTGCGGCGATGAAGGGAGTGGAGCAACCCCCGGAATTCCATCCTGAAGGCGACGTGTTCGTGCACACACTGCTGCTGCTCGACAACTTGCCGCATCCCTGCCCGCTGACGCTGGCCTGGGGAGCATTGCTGCATGACGTCGGCAAGCCTCCGACGTTCCGCGTGGCTGCTGATCGCATCCGGTTCGATAGCCACGTCGAAGTCGGCGTGAAGATGGCGGAAGAGATCTGCCGGCGCTTGCGATTTTCCAACGACGAAACCGAACAGATTCTGGCGCTCGTCGACAACCACATGCGCTTTGGCCACGCGACCCGCATGAAGGAATCCACGCTGAAGAGATTTCTTCGCATGCCCGCTTTCGATGAGCACCTTGCCTTGCACCGTGCTGACTGCCTGGCCAGCCACCGCAATCTGAGTACGTATGAATTTATCCAGCAGAAACGCACGGAGATTCCTGCGGAAAAGATGCGTCCTGCGCCGCTGGTGACAGGCGAAGATTTGATCGCCGAGGGTCATCTCCCTGGACCAAAATTCCGCGAGATCCTAAGTGCCGTGGAGGATGCACAACTCGAAGGGCGATTACTCTCGCGGGATGCGGCACTCGACTTCGTACGTCGCGAATTTCCCGTATCAGGCATCGCGGGACCCCAGGTTCTTGGGTGACGAGAGTGTTAAAATCAAAATTTCTGGCATGCTGATTGCTGTATAGAGACGAGGAACTGCACTTGGAGCAGGCGGGTTCAGGACTGGAAAAAATCGTAGCGCAGTCGTTACGGCAGGCGCCCCCGGCGGAGGCGCCCCTTATGGCTTGGCCGGTCGTCTGCGGCTCAGCCGTGGCCGAGCGCACGCGTGCTCTCGGTTTCGACGATGGCGTGTTGCGCGTGGAGGTCGCCGGTCAGCGATGGAAAGCCGAACTGCAGGCTCTTGCGCCGCGATATCTGGCGGTCATCAACCGGTATACCGCCGAGGCGGTTCGCAGAATCGAGTTCGTGGTTGCGCGCCCGGAAAGCGCAGACAAGAACCTGCGCTGAACTCCGATCCCTTATTCCATGAAAGTCACCGATAAAGACGTTGCCTACGTCGCCGAGTTGGCCAATCTGGACCTTACCGAAGAAGAGCGCACTGGAATGCTTCGCGACCTGAACTCCATTCTGGAGTACATCGACCGCCTCAATGAACTCGACACGTCGGACGTGCCACCGATGGCGCAGGTTTCTGATCGCTATGGCGTGGACGAGTTGAAGCAGGGAAGCGCTCGATTCACGTATGCGACCCGCGAAGATATTCCCGAGGGACTGCGCAAGTCGTTGCCGCATGAAGAAGCGCTCGCGAACGCACCCGATGCGGACGAGGACTTCTTCAGGGTCCCGAAAGTAATTGAGCGATAGGCCCCGAGTACGCTCCACCCGACCGATGAACCTGAACGCACTCACCATCGACGCCGCCCGTACCGCTGTGCAGGAGCGCAAGACGACGGCGCTCGCGTTGGCAGAGGCGCACTACGCCCGCATCAAGCAGGAAGACGGCCAGATCGGCGCGTTCTTGACCCTTTCGAAAGAGCGCGCCCTTGAGCAAGCGGACCGCATCGACCGCATGGCGACGGAAGGCAAAACGTTGCCACCGCTGGGCGGCGTTCCCGTCGGGATCAAGGACGTAATGAGCACGCGCGGCGTGCGCACGACTGCCGGATCGAAGATTCTGGAGAAGTACATTCCTCCGTATGATTGCACTGCCGTTACGCGCATGGAAGCGGCAGGCGCCGTCGTGCTCGGCAAGATGAACTGCGATGAGTTCGCGATGGGCTCGTCGAATGAAAACTCCGCTTACCAACCCGTGCGCAATCCACGCGATCTGAGCTGCGTGCCCGGAGGCTCGTCGGGCGGTTCGGCCGCGGCGGTAGCAGCCGACATGGCGGTCGTTACTCTGGGGTCGGACACTGGCGGATCGATCCGTCAACCGGCGTCGTTCTGCGGCGTGGTCGGGTTGATGCCGACCTACGGACGCGTGTCCCGCTATGGGCTGATTGCGTTTGCGTCGTCGCTCGATCACATTGGTCCGCTGGCCAAAACAGTGAAAGACGCGGCGATTGTGCTGCGCGCGATTGCCGGGCGCGACCCGATGGATTCCACTTCCGCTGATGTCCCCGTGCCCGATTACGTTGCCGAACTCGATAAGCCTGTTCGTGGGATGAAGCTCGGTGTGGCCAAAGAGTATTTCGGCGAGGGCCTCGACGAGGAAGTCCGGCAGGCCGTGGAAACGGCGATCGACAAGCTAAAGGAATTGGGCTGCGAGATTGTGCCAGTTTCTCTGCCGCACACGCCCTACGCTATCCCGACGTATTACTTGATCGCGACGGCGGAGGCTTCGTCGAATCTGGCGCGCTATGACGGGGTGCGCTACAGCCACCGGACCCGCGGAGTGAAGACATTGTCGGAAATGTACCGTCGCAGCCGTGACGAGGGCTTCGGCGCCGAGGTGAAGCGGCGCATCATGCTTGGTACTTATGCGCTGAGCGCGGGCTACTACGATGCGTACTACCTGAAGGCGCAGAAGGTGCGGACGCTGCTGACGCGCGATTTCGACGAGGCCTTCCGCAAGGTCGATGCGATTGTGACTCCGACGAGTCCAACGGCGGCGTTCCGCTTGGGTGAGAAGTCGAATGATCCGCTAGCGATGTACCTGGCGGACATCTACACGGTAACCGCGGATCTGGCCGGGATTCCGGGGATTTCGGTGCCGTGCGGAGAAACGACAGAGAAGCTGCCGATCGGGCTACAGATTCTGGGGAAACATTTTGATGAAGCGACGATTCTGCGGGTTGCGCACGCATACGAGCAGGCTTGAACCGGTGTCACTCGCTCGACGGTTGGTAGTAGCACTCTCCGGCGCAAGCACGGCATAGAACTTTTCCTTCCCGACGCACTTCTCTGCGGAAGTTAATCCCTTCTCCGCATGCCTCGCATACCACGCGCTCCCCTTTATATCCCGGGAATTCTTCCGGTCGTAATTCGACTTTTACCCGCTGCATGGTGAATAGGTCGTCGTCGGAGATTTCGCGGTAGGCCAGCATCTGTTGCTGATTCTTGTCTGCAATCTCGGGGTGCATCTGGCGAGCCAAAGCTTTCGACGATTCTTTCGCCGCGATACGGATCGCTTTGCCGTTGTTCACGTCCACGAATGTAGCCGCAACCTTGCCCCAGTCGCGGAACTTCAACGCCCGCTTGCCCAGACGGCATCCAGTGACCACGACAACTGCGTCGGTCGCGCAGCGATCGATTTCGACGAACGTGACCAGGCGCTTCCTGTCTTTTCCCTGCGGATCGTCAATGCCTAGTTCTTGCAGGCCCAGCATCGCGAGACGCACTCCCAGAACCTGCCCCGCACAGATGTGCCCATGGGCCTGCTCAGCGTCGCGCAGATATTCGTCGAGGGATTTCACAGAAAAGCTTTTAGCTATCAGCCGTCAGCTTTCAGCTTACCATCTCGTGGCATACAGTTCCGACGCGGAGGGCGCATGTCATGTCCTTCTCCACCGGATCCCGTCTTTTGTGATTTCCACCAGGATGCCGGCGTCCGCAAGTTCGGCGCGGATCGCGTCTGATGTTTTGAAGTCGCGGGCGCCACGGGCGGCTTTCATCGCAGCAATTTTCTTTTCGATGTCGGCGTCCGAAAGTTGTACTGACTGAACCGCCGCCCGTAGCTCGTCGCTGATGTCTTTGTCGCGACCTTCCGCGACGGCCCAATCGAGGACTCGTTTCATCTTCGGACCATCGTCGTCGTCGAGCACGGCAAAGATTTCGTCGAACTTCCCTAACGCCGCGAGCAGCGGCGGAACGTCATCTTTCTTGACTCCGCCCGTGTCGAATGCAGCATTCGCCTGGCGCACCATCTCGAAGATTGCAGCTTGCGCCTGCGCTGTGTTCAGGTCATCGTCGAGCGCGCCCTTCATGCGCTCGATCGTGTCAGCCGCGAGAGATTGCATCTCGGGACTAGTACCTCCAGCGAAACTGCCCGCGCTCAAGCGCAGCCGAAAATTCCGCAGGCGCTCAACCGACACTGCGGCCTGCTTGAGCCCATCGAAAGTGAAATTCAACTGATTCCGATAGGGAACCGACGCGAGCAGATACCGGATCGACGACGGTTTATGCCCTTTGAGAACCAGGTCGCGGAGAGTGAAGAAATTCCCCAGACTCTTCGACATCTTCTCGCCCTCGACCAGCAGGAAGCGCGCATGAAACCAGAAATGCACGAAAGGCTTTCCGGTAAAGGATTCGGATTGCGCAATTTCGTTTTCATGATGCGGAAACACGAGGTCTTCTCCACCCGCGTGCAGGTCGAAGGTCTCGCCGAGTTCCCGCATGGACATGACCGAGCACTCCAGGTGCCAGCCAGGGCGTCCCGGCCCAATCGCCGTCTCCCACGAGGCTTCCCCCGGCTTGGGCGCTTTCCACAGAGCGAAATCGCGGGCGCTATCTTTGTCATATTCGTCGACATCAACGCGCGCGCCATCCAACATGCCGCTGAAGTCTTTTTTCGAGAGCTTGCCGTACTGCGGAAACTTCGCAATGCGGAAGTAATAAGAGCCGTCGTCGGTGCGGTACGCGATTCCTTTCTCCACCAGCTTTGCGACGAAATCAGCCATTTCTGTAATGTGCTCGGTAGCCCGCACCAGCGTCGGCTCCTCGATGCCGATCATGGCGGCGTCTTCGAGGAACGCTTTCTCATACTTAGCGGTATATTGCTGCACGCTGACGCCGTCGCGCGCCGCGTTGCGGATAATCTTGTCGTCCACGTCAGTAATGTTCATGACGTGGCGCACCTTGTAACCGCTCTGCCGGAGGAACCTGCGCAGGATGTCGACGGCAACGAAGGTTCGGAAGTTGCCAACGTGTCCGTAGTCGTAGACGGTCGGGCCGCATGCGTACATGCGTACTTCGCGGTCGCGAAGGGGACGGAAGTCTTCGATCCGCGACGACATGGTATTAAAAAGACGAAGCGCCATAGGAAGTTCTAGCACCGGGAAACGAACTTAAGATTCTAGGGTTGGCGCGAGAGTGGGTCAAATAGCCGTCAGACCGCCGGAGTCCGCGCCGGGGGCAAGGCATGCGTCTGTTCGCGCAACCGCTTCTGCACCAGAATGACGTAATGCAGCGCAGAGATGATGGTGAAGAAAAACGTAGCTCGAAGAAACTCGGTGCGCGCGATCCATATCCAACGCAACGGACGAATCTCAAACAAGAGGACAAAGAACACGGCGCCGATCTGCGAGACGGTGTTGGCCTTGCCAAAAATGCTGGGGCGGAAATTCCGGAGTCCAGCAATGGCGAACAAAACCGCACTGGCAGCAAGAATCGAAATATCGCGGCTGAAGACCAGCACGGTGTACTTCCATGGGATCTTGTGCAGGATAGACAGCACAAGAAATATCGTGCTCAACAGGAGCTTGTCTGCAATCGGATCGAGATACTGCCCCAGCAGTGTTTGCTGATGAAGCGTGCGGGCCAGCAAGCCATCCAGCCCATCGCTGAACCCGGCGATGACGAAAACGGCTAGAGCCCAGAGATAATGCCCGTCCACAAGATGAATCACGATGAACGGAACAAAAATCATCCGCAGAAGCGTGAGTTGGTTGGGGGCGGTGAAGATTTGCGAGAGTTTCACGCACGCTCCTTCGGAGCACGCGATCCAGAGGGGTGCAGATCGTCGTCCGCTTTTTCTCGATCCCTATTGGACGGGGCAAGGGCGGCGGATGGCTGCAACCCGGTCTTGGCGAAGAAGCGCTGGGAGAGAGAAGGCAGACTGCCGTCGGGCAGGTCAAGCTCGACGCGCTCAATGCGGTGCATGGGAAAGAAGACGACGGCTGGAGTGAATGGCTCGCCGTCCCTTACCATCACGGCGAGATCCTCGAACGAGGCGAGTTCGGCTCCGCTCAGGCTGAGGCCCTCGGGCGCAAGCGCAAGGATCATCCCCCAGAACTTTTCCCGCGGATTGCACAGGGTTGCGATGACGACGGCGCCGGGCAGAAATGGCTCGTTCGCCTTGGCCTGCACGGCTGGACTACCGCTTGAAGAGTATTTCTCCATCCTAAAGATTGTCGCCGGGAGGGGCGCGCATTGCAAATCTGCGCGGAGAGGTCGAACGGAAATCTCGCTCCACTCTTAACTGAAAACTCCGGTATGCTTGGCGGACATGCAGCCAGCGGCCGCAAGCCCGGCGATTGAATTCCGTGATGTCTCATACCGCGTGGCGGGCACACAGGTACTCTCCGGATTTAACCTGCAAGTCCAGAGCGGTGAGACCCTGGTGCTGCTGGGACGCAGCGGATCGGGCAAGACCACATCGCTCAAACTGGTCAATCGCCTGCTCTCTCCCACGTCCGGGGAAATCCGCGTGAAGGGTGTGTCCAATGCAGAAGGCGACCTCATTCGCCTGCGTCGTAGCATCGGCTATGTTATCCAGGATGTCGGTCTGTTCCCTCATTTCACCATCGAGCGAAACATCGGGCTTGTGCCCAAGATCGAAGGCTGGCCCCAGGAGCGGATTCGCACCCGCGTACAAGAGTTGATGCAGATGGTGGGACTCGCGCCAGAGATGGCGGAGCGGTATCCGCACGAGCTATCGGGCGGTCAGCGGCAACGGGTGGGTGTGGCCCGGGCGTTGGCCGCAGATCCGGAAATACTGCTGATGGACGAGCCTTTCGGCGCGCTCGACCCGCTTACGCGCGACGAACTGCAACGCGAATTTCTGTTGGTGCAGGAGAGGCTTCACAAGACCGTCGTGTTCGTCACGCACGACTTACGCGAGGCCCTGCGGCTCGGATCGCGGATTGCGTTGATGGAAGCGGGACGACTGGTTACAGCGCTTGCGCCAGCCGACTTCTTACGGTCCACCAATTCACTGGCGTCCGCCTACGTCAGGGCCTTCGGCGGAGGGTTAGAGTCGGCCGCAAATCGAGGCACGTCATGAACGTCTTTCGATTCATCCTGCAGAATCACGATCAAGTGCTGGAACTCACACTGGAGCATCTTCGGCTGGTTGGCTTCTCCGCGCTGTTCGCCATGCTGATCGGCATACCGGTAGGCATTGTGATCGCCCATCGACCGCGGTTCAACAAGCCTGTATTGGCGAGCGCCAACATCATTCAGACGATCCCCAGTCTCGCGCTTTTTGGATTTCTGCTTCCGGTGCCGTGGCTGGGCGAGCGCTCCGACAGGCTGGCGATTCTGGCGCTCACTCTTTATGCCTTGCTGCCCATCATCCGGAACACCTATACCGGAATCCGCGGAGTCGATGCCTCTGTGGTGGAAGCCGGCCGGGGCATGGGACTTACGGAATCTCAGCTTCTTCTTCAGGTGGAACTGCCGCTGGCAGTGAGTGTGATCCTTTCAGGCGTGCGCGTGGCCGTTGTCATTTCGGTCGGGCTAGCGACGATTGCCGCCGCCATTGGTGCTGGAGGATTGGGAGAGTTCATCTTTCGGGGCTTGGCCATGGTCGACGACAGCGTCATTCTGGCCGGAGCTATTCCCGCCGCACTCCTGGCGCTGCTGGCCGATTTTGGCGTGGGATGGCTGGAGAGGCGTCTACAGCCGCGATGAAGAGTCTTTGCATTTTCGTTTTCGTCGCAGTTGCATTACTCCTGTCGTCGTGTTCTCCGTCGCACTCGGACCGCATCGTCGTTGGCTCCAAGAATTTCACCGAATCGTTCCTCTTGGGCGAGATCGTGGCGCAGCAGATCGAGGCTCATACCAATCTGAAAGTGGACCGGCGTTTCTATCTGGCCGGGACCTACATTTGCCAGCAGGCGATTCTGGCCGGGCGAATCGACGTATATCCCGAATACACGGGCACTGCGCTTACCGCGATTCTCAAGCAAAAAGCTGATGGCGATAAGCAGGATGTTTATCAGCGGGTCAAGACTGAATACGAACGCCGTTTCGGGTTGACTCTGGGGCCGGCCCTCGGATTCAACGATACCTTCGCGATGGAAATCCGTGGCGAGGATGCTCGGCGCTTGAACATTTCAACATTGTCGCAGGCAGCCGCGTTCTCGCCACACTGGCGCGCCGGGTTTGGCTACGAGTTCATGGAACGTCCTGATGGATATCGGGGTCTGGTCGCAACCTACGGCCTGCACTTCGCGGAACAGCCGCGCATCATGGATTTGGGCCTGCTCGCGCGGGCCCTCAAGGATCACAAGATTGACTTGGCCGGCGGCAACACCACTGACGGATTGATTCCGGCTCTGGGTTTGTTCGTACTTGCGGACGATCGCCATTATTTCCCTCCCTATGAGGCGGTGCCGGTGATACGCGAGCACACTCTGCAACAGCATCCGGAGGTCGCCCAAGTGCTTGCCGAGTTGGCCGGGAAAATTTCCGATGCGGAGATGCAAGGCTTGAATTATGCGGTTGATGGCCAACACCGCGACGCAAAAGAAGTCGTGCACGAATTCCTTAGAAATAAGGGACTCGTACAGTGACCCGCGACGTAGTCAGATTTGCAGCGAGCCCTGCAGCGTCAGCACAGCACTGCCTTTGATGATGACTCGACTTCCCGCCACGTCGCACCAGAGTTCGCCACCGCGTTCCGAAACCTGGCGTGCATAAAGGCGTGTCTTGCCCACGCGCTCCGCCCAGTATGGTGTCAGTGCACAGTGGGCTGAGCCTGTCACGGGATCTTCCGGGATGCCATAACTTGGCGCGAAGTAACGCGAAACGAAATCTGCTTCCTCCCCTGGCGCCGTGACCGCAACAGCAAATGGATGGAGTCGTTCCAGCATTGCGAAATCAGGATGGATATTTTGAATTGCGGCCTGAGTTTCGTACACGGCAATGTAGGTGTCATTCCCTTCCAGCCAGTGGGATGGAAGCGGTCCGGACCCTAGACCATCGATCAATGCCTCTGGCGGAGTTGCGCAAGCCTTCGGGAACATCGCCGGGAAATCCATTGAGAACATGTCTCCGTCTCGGCGCACGGTCAGAGTCCCGCTGAGGCACGTTTCGAATCGAACCGTTTGAAGTCTTGGTTGTAGCAGGTTCAGCACCGCATAGGCCGACGCGAGCGTGGCGTGGCCGCACAGACTCACCTCGCAACGGGGCGTAAACCACCGGAGATCATAATGGTCGTCCCGGGGTACGAAAAAGGCGGTTTCAGAAAGATTGTTTTCAGCAGCGACCTTAAGCAGCAAGCTGTCATCTAACCACGCTTGAAGAGGGCAGACTGCGGCCGGATTGCCGCTAAACGGCCGGTTGGTGAATGCATTCACGTGAAACAGCGGGATGCGCATCTGCCTTATTTTACTTTGCGAGACGGCCTGAAATGGGCCGAGGATTTTGAGAGTCCAGGTTCGTCAGGTGCTCGTCCAATCAATACATCAGGAGGCCCAATGCTCGCAGCTCAAGGGGAGATCGCAGTCCGTCGTCAACTACTGGAGCGGGTCTCCGATGCTCGCTGGCGAAGCGACGCGCTCTTCAACATCGTGCGGTCCGACTCCATGTACGAACGGCCAATTCCCGAACGGCATCGCATCATTTTCTACATAGGACATCTCGAGGCCTTTGACTGGAACCTGCTTCACGAGAACGTCTTCGGATTGAAGAGTTTTCATCCAGAATTTGATCAGTTGTTTGCCTTCGGTATCGACCCGGTGGGTGGCGGACTGCCCTCCGACCGGCCGTCGGACTGGCCATCTCTCGAAGCTGTGGGCGACTACGTGCGCAGAATCCGGGCGGCTCTGGATGAGAAGCTCATGGACGGAAGTCTGGAATCGTACGGTCCGACCCGCGACGGTTTCCCGCTCGACAGTCTGCTCCATGTAGCGATTGAGCATCGCTTGATGCACGTCGAAACGCTGGCCTACATGCTGCATCAGTTGCCACTCGACCGCAAAGTTTCGCAAGAAAATCCACTTCGTCTCGCACCCGCGCCTGTGAACCACCGGATGATTCAGATTCCGGCTGGACAGGCGACGCTCGGCCTTACGCGCGGAAGCGAAACCTTCGGATGGGACAACGAATACGAGGCCCACACCGTGCAGGTGCCAGAGTTTGAGATCGGACAGTATGAGGTGACGAACGGGCAATACCTCGACTTCATAGCGTCTGGCGGTTATGAGACGCGCGCCTTCTGGAGCGACGATGACTGGAGCTGGAAGATCGCGCATGCCGTCTCGCATCCGGTGTTCTGGTCGAAAACACGCGACGGATGGTTTTACCGTGCCATGTTCGAAGAGATTCCGCTGCCTATGGACCGGCCGGTCTACGTGAGTCATGCCGAGGCCATGGCCTACGCGCGCTGGGCAGGGAAATCACTTCCGACTGAAGAACAGTGGCACCGCGCCGCGTATGGCACGGCGGATGGAACCGAGAGAATCTATCCCTGGGGCGGCGAAGCACCCAGTTCGAGTTTCGGCAATTTTGATTTCGCCCATTGGAATCCCACGCCGGTGAATGCCTTTCCGGCCGGCCGCAGCGCTTTCTTCGTGCACGACATGTTGGGCAATGGATGGGAGTGGACTTCCAGCGTGTTCGCTCCATTTCCCGGGTTCGAGCCCTTTCCGTTCTATCCCGGCTACTCGGCTAATTTTTTCGATGGCAAACATTTCGTCATGAAGGGCGGTTCTCCCCGCACCGCTGCGTGCATGCTGCGCCCAACATTTCGCAACTGGTTCCAGGCACATTACCAATACGTATACGCGGGGTTCCGTTGCGTGAATCACTGAATTGCTCGATCACTGGATCAAAGGAGTTTGCCAATGCTCGTTCATGCGATTCCTAGCAATGCTACTTACGACTTCGCCGCCGACGTTCGCGTCGGGTTGACCCGCCCAGGGCAAAAAGAGCTTCCCTCCAAGTACCTGTATGACGATGTCGGGTCGGCCTTATTCGAAGTAATCAGCCGTTTGCCTGAGTACGGCCTCACACGCGCCGACGAGCGTTTGCTGCGGCGCCATGCGGCTGAGATCGTGGACCGGCTGGCTGGGCCGGTTGCTGTCGCGGAACTGGGCAGTGGCAGCGGTAAGAAGACGCGCTGGCTGCTCGAAGCCTTCTGCCGGCGCCAGCGCACGTCCTATTATCCGGTCGAAATTTCGCGCTCCGCCCTACTCATGTGTGAACGCGAACTGAGCGACATCGATGCCATCAGCATTGTGGGTTTTGAGCGCGAATATCTGGATGGGCTGCTGGAGGTGGCGTCGTATCGCAAGAGCGGTCAGCGCCTGTTCGTACTGTTCCTGGGCAGTACTATTGGAAACTTCGATCGCCCGGCCGGCGTGAAGTTTCTGGGTTCCGTCCGAAGCATTCTCCAGCCGGGCGACTCTCTTCTTCTGGGAGCAGACTTGGAAAAGCCCACCGCGCAACTGCTCGGAGCGTACGACGACGAACTCGGGGTGACGGCTGCTTTTAATCTCAACCTGCTCGCCCGAACGAATCGCGAACTTGGCGCCGACTTTGATTTGCGCGAATTCGCTCATCTGGCGAGGATCAACCGCGACGTTCGTAGCGTCGAGATGCACTTGCGGTCAAGGCGGCGTCAGGTCGTGAGCATTCCGGCGGCAGAGGTCTCCGTCGAGTTTGAAGAAGGGGAAACCATATGGACGGAAAGCAGCCACAAGTACTCGGCCGAGGAGATTGTCGAGACGGCGCGTGATGCTGGATTCCGTTGCCAGTGTCAATGGATCGATGAGCAATGGCCCTTTGCCGAGAACCTGCTCATCGCGGAGTGAGGGCGTGCATCTCCGAGCGTCCGACAGTCGGCGCCGCATTGGCTGTTTCTCAGGACGCTCCAGACTTGCGCCACGTGCGCAGGTTGATCGCGCTCATCACCATGCAAAATACGTTGGCAGGAATGAAGCCCAATTGATCTGTTTTGAAGCCGATGATGCAGACGACTACGCTATTGACGCCGGCCAGTGCCCAACCGTCCCCGCACCGCCGCCCAACCAGAATCGTGGACGCAATGGTCAATACGCAAGATAAATAATCGAGACGAAACACGGATGAAAAGCCTCCAAAATCATTGTGAGTGAAAGACGCAGCTGTTTACCGTGATTGTGGCCTTTCGTTACATGACCGAGGTCACTTGACCGAATTCAAAGTTAACTTTTCCTGGAGGAACCAATGCCAAAAGCGTGCACCCACTTAAACCAAATCAAAATCAAAGAAACAGACAAGCACGTGTGTGAAGATTGCGTTAAAACGGGTGACTCCTGGGTCCATTTGCGCTTGTGCCTCACCTGTGGACATGTGGGCTGTTGCGACTCATCCAAAAACAAACACGCCACCAAACACTTCCACAAAACGCAACACCCTCTCATCCGTTCCAATGAGCCTGGGGAGTCCTGGGTCTGGTGCTACGTAGACGAAATCGAGGCCGGGGATCTTTGAGTGTGAGGCCCAGGTTTGAGGTGAGCTTATGACTACTCCGGAGCAGTTTGATGCCGTCGTTATCGGCTCGGGGCAGGGTGGTACGCCGCTCTCTCTGGCGCGGCACGCATACTGCTGTGATCGTACACTGTTTTTATCGATCCGCAATTGGGCCGCGTTGGCCTGACCGAGGCGGAAGCTCGCGCGCAGGGCCGCAACATTCGCGTCGCAACGCTGCCGATGACGCCTGTCGCCCGCGCTCTTGAAGTCGACGAAATTCGTGGTTTCATGAAGGCTATCGTGGACGCGGAGAGTAACCCGATCCTCGGCGCCGCAATTCTCGGCATTGAAGGTGGAGAAATCATGGGGAACTTGCCCTACACGGCATTGCACGACGGCACGTTTTGTCATTTAAGGCATAACTTTGCCGTGCTTAAAGCATAATGTTGCCGCCCACGTGTGCTCCAAATCATTCATTCTTCGAGAAGGGACACGTGCACAGGCTTCGAGGCTTAAAGCATAACTTTGCCGTGAGTGCAGGTTCGCTGAGAGCCTTGTCAAGAGGGGAAGATCGACTCTTCGGCTGTTGATGAGGTACGCAGAGGTAGCGACGCATGAGGGATTTGAAGAAGCAGGAGCGAACCGCCATTGAAGCCGTCGCCAGACGGTTCTCGGCAACGTGGGAAAAGGGTAGTGATCCCCCCGACGCCTATATCATGGTCGCTGGGAAACGGGTTGCTGTTGACATCACAACCCTCAAACGGCGCAGCACTGGCCAAGGTAATGCCGCCAAGCCTCGTTTGAGGTTCGATAAGGTTGCGATCAGGCTCATTGAACGTCTGCAAGCCACCCTTGGCGAAACCGTGCCGGACGGCATGACAGTGTTGTTGACCATCACCGCTCCGATCCGTTTGCCATCGAAAACCGCTGCCTCGCTGGAAGACAAAATACACACTCTTCTCGGGCGGGGATCGCCGGGTCGAGATGAGAAAGACACGATTCACGGGAATCGTGTCCAGATTCGACTTTTGAGAGACGAATCTGAGCGAGCCCCAAAAATGATTGGGTTCGTGCACAATTCCGATTCAGATCCACTTCTACTTTTGAACATGACACGTGAATTGCTCGAGCTAATCAGCGCCGAGGCTGGCAGGCGGGCGCCGAGGCTTGCGGGTGATCGATGGCTCGTTGTGGTAAGCGCCGGAGGAATTTCATGCTTAGAGGCATATCGCTACATCTATTCGCAGCTGCGCATGGCGACCGACTTTAAGAAGATTCTCATGGTGTTTGGCGATGGACGTGTCGGGATGTTGACGCGATGAAACCAGTTTGCGCGCGCGCGGCCTCTCAGTATGGAGGGGCTTGATAGGAGGATATGGCAACGCAGGGATGCGACCCGAGCGCCGAATCAAGCCTGGAGTGGATGGCGGCCTTCGGGCCGCCTCCTGGACTGCCCGCCGACCATCTAAGAAACGGCGAAATTTTGCCCAAACAATGGGGTCCACTTCAGTGCCCGGGATCGCCAAAGGAAAAATCCAAGACACAATCATCAGGATGATCAACGTCATTTAAAGCATAACCTTGCCAAACGGCAAAGTTATGCTTTAAGTCACCCGTTTGCCCACCCTACGCCGGCGGGAGTCGCTGAACAATCTGTTCATGGCGATGGATAGCGGGTCATGAATCGACAAACGATCGGGGAGGCGGTTGCATGGATGTGTACTTAGTCGACGGGACCTATGAACTCTTCCGGCATTTTTACGCCGTGCCCGCCGCGAGAGATGGAAACGGTCAGGAAATCGGCGCTGTACGGGGTGTCGTGACGTCCGTCTTGTCCATGATCGAGAGTGGCGCAACCCACACCGGAGTTGCGACCGACCATGTCGTGGAGTCGTTTCGCAATGATCTGTATCCCGGATACAAGACCGCCGAGGGCGTGCCTCCTGAATTGCTCTCGCAGTTTCCGATTCTCGAGGAAGCGCTGGAAGCGATGGGAGTAGTCGTATGGCCAATGGTGTATTACGAGGCCGATGATGCGCTCGCTTCCGCCGCCGCAAAAGCCGCGCAGGATGAGCGTGTGAGGCAAGTATTCATTTGTACGCCGGACAAAGATCTCAGTCAGTGTGTCGTCGGCACCCGAGTCGTGCAACTGGATCGCAGGCGTGACATCGTGCGCGACGAAGCCGGAGTGGTCGCTAAGTTTGGAGTGCCCCCGCAATCGATCCCTGAGTACCTCGCCGTCGTAGGCGACAGTGCAGACGGCTTTCCCGGAGTCTCTGGATGGGGATCCAAGGCGGCGGCTATGGTGTTATCCCAGTACCCTCACTTCGAGGATGTTCCGAAAGATTGGCGACAATGGCATGCCTCGATCCGCAAAGCCCGCCTGCTCTCTGAATCGCTGTTTAGCGCGTGGAACGAGGCCCTCTTGTTTCGCACACTCGCCACTCTGCGACTCGACGTGCCCGTCTTTGATAAGGTCGAGGACCTCCGTTGGAAGGGACCAGGCCAGCGCTTCGAAGCATACTGCGAGCGAATGAAGTCCCCCGGTCTGCTTCGCCGCGCCACGGCGGCAGCCTCGAGATCTGGATGACCCGGCAATGATGAGCCCGACGAGGTCCCAGGCGCAACCACGCATGGTAAAATCCTTGTCAGAACCAAATGCACCCACGCCGGCAACGTCGGCGGTTGGATCCTTGACGGCAAACGTAGGCGCGTAGCTCAGTTGTCTACTATCTAATCCAGCCCGCCCGCGAATTGAGTAGCTCCCCACTTAGTTGGTGTCCTAAGTCCCTTGGACACCATGCAGAACGCCACTAACTACCGCGTTACTAACTGCTCTCAGCAGTTCCGAATCGGGACACCATCTCGACTCACAACGCGGAATCCGCTAGAAACCCCGCGCTCCGCCGTGCTATCACGGTTCCCTCTACTAACCGCTCGTTCAGCGGAGCGCCTTCACGCAATCAAAGGGAGTCTTACTCATGCAGCAGAAGTGTGGCAAGTACATGGCCGACTGGCGCGACTCGAAAGGCAAGCGCCATCGTGCCGCATTCCCCACCGAAGCAGAAGCCCTCGCGCATCAGACCCAAATGCGAGCAACCGTAAACCCCAAGCAACGCCGGGCACTATCGCGCGGGCCTCGGCGGACTTCCAGCAAGCGCACCGCAACAATCCGAACACGCTCGCGGCGCTCAAAATCGTCGCAGCAACGCTCGGCTCCAAAGACACTGCGGACCTCACGCCGAAAGACGTTGCAGCCGTCCTCGCCGCCTGGCAAACGAAAGCCCAGCACACGCGCTGGAATTACACGAAGGCGCTCGCCCGCTTCCTCCGTCACATCAAAGCGCCCGAAGAAATCACCAGCGAAGTCCCCAAAGTCCGCCAGCCCAGCCCTCGTCTCGTCATCGCCACCGACATCGAGCGAGAAGGCCTCCTAGCGGCCGCCACTCCACGGCTGCGTTTCTTTCTCCTGCTGTGCGCCGATCTCGGCCTACGGCACCGCACCGCCACGCGCATCTCGCTCTCGAATTACGATCGCGCGAACCGCAGCCTCAGCTTCACCACCAAGGGCAACGCTCACCAGACGTTGCCCGCAACCCGCGAAATTGCGGACACCATCGAAACCCTCATCCGCGCCGGCTCCGATCCGCACACGCCCATCGTCACCCTGCTGCGCCCAGCCAAGCAGACAGGACACCCACCCGGCCCGAACCCTCGATTCGCGAAAGCCTTCGACAAACTCAAAACGCAATTGAGAATTCGGCGCGAACTCCACATCCACGATCTCCGGCGCACCGCCGCCGAAGATGTGTGGGAAGCCACCAAGGACCTCCGCCTCGTCCAAGCTCAGCTTGGACACCGCAGCCCGATCACCACCGTGCGGTATCTCGCGAACCGCATCAACCTCAAAGAACTCGCCCCAGTGCGGGACGCGGTGGACGAAATGCGCGCACGCCGCCGCGCCCAGGCAGCAACGCCATGAACGGAGAACCCCGATGCCTAGTCTCACCCAACGCCTCCGGCAGATGTGTATCTGCGGACACCAAGGAAACAGCCACGCCGCCAGTGATCGCGGAACCCACGTCCAACTCGACGCCTGCACCAAATGTGACTGCCCTTTATTCCGGCGAACCGTTAGCGCCCCGGCCGGAAGCAAGCGCAATCACCAGCCTCACGGTGTCTACGTCAAGTCCGGCTTCCGCACCTGAAGACACCACCGACCTCGACGAGGAAGTCCCGGAAGATATCGCAGCCGGTTCTCTCGCCGAGGTCCTACTGTGGCGGCTCGGCATCCCCGCGGATCGCAAGCGAATCCTCGAGGAACGAGCCGCCGCCAGTTCCATGATCGATCTCGCCCCGCCGCTGACCGCCCCTAAGATCGCCGCCGCCATCGGCCAGGTCTCCATGGCGATGCTCAATCACCAACTCACTCCACCCGAGGCGAACGTGATGTTGTTCGCCCTGCAGACCATGCTCTCCGCCGTCCGCGTTCAGATCACTGCGGACACCATCCAGCAACGCAAGCAACGCACACAGGAGGAACCGCCATGCACAACGCCATCGCCAACCCCGGCTACAGTCAACTCCTCAAATTCCCCACGCAAAAAGAAATCGCCCTCTCGCCGGCCATCTGGCTCGCGCTTGGTGTCCTCTCCTACAACCACGCTCTCCTCGCGAAGGCCCCGCTCCGCATCATCGCCCCCTCAGAAATCATCGCGGACCTCCACGCCTCGAAGTGGCAAGCCCTCGAAGCCGGATCGGCCGCCATCGCCGACGCCACCGCGCTCGCGCCGTCGTCGCTAAACGCCGCCCTCCGCATCTGCCGCGCACTCCTCGAACCGCTACAGGTGAGCGTCACGCTGCTCGGCACCGCGCAAACCCGCCAGTACCTCATCCTCGAATTCCACGGCGGCGAACTCTCCAGCACCCTCAACCTGCCGGACACCAAACCGCGAATCCTGCCGACACACGATTACCCGACAACCGCAGCCGCCGAGGATCCCACGAAGGAGAAAGCCAGCTGACCGTCGTCATCAAACTGTAACCACCGCACGGTGTCCAAAGTGGTATAAGGACACCAACGCCAAAAACGAAGGAGTCCCTTCGTGCGGAAAGAGACTCACCCACAGAAGCTGTGCGCCCTTTGCAAACTGCCCATCACCGAAGAGCAGCGACCATCTGTAAAACTGAGGAACGACGAAGAAGTCCACATCGAGTGCTACACCAAGCACGAAGAAGCCACGCCCCGCCCGAACTAGGCGAGGGAGAGCAAGTTGGGAGAGGGTTCATGCGGACCCGCACCGACGCCGCATCGCGGAGCACGTCGCCGGCCGCGAAACCGCCCGCGTCCAGCGCCGTGCAACGGAAGCTTTCGAATCCCCTGGCTCCCAGCACTCCGGCCAGCCGCGCCAGCTCGCCGGATTGTCAGGGCGGCGATCCGGCGCGTCTGGATCGAGGAAGTCAAGTTCGAATCCCTCTGCCACCGCACGCCGCACCGCACCCACGGCGCTCGCTTCGCTCGCACCGTCCAGGACAAGGTGAAAACCATGTTCTTTTTTTTGCCGGGCACTCCGGCGCGTTCCGTTCCGCTCCGGCTCCGGCACGTCCGGCCCGCCGCCACATGGCCGCAGTCAGGGCCAGGGCGCGGCCGCGAAAACGCGGCCGCTCCCCGACGCCCGAATGCCCCCAACCTCCGGGCGGGAAAGCGGGCCGGCCGTTCCTCCGCCTGCGCTCCACTCCACGCGCCTCCGTAACCGCCCTGCAAAAAAAAGTTTATGTGGGGCGGGCAAGGACGCGTGGTTTCCCCCCTCCACACGCGCCGATGCTGCAAGCCTCCGGCCGGGGGGCAACCACGCAGCCCGCCCCAAGGCCGCGCCCCCCTTCCGAAACCTTGCGGCCAGACCCAACCCCAACCCCAACCGCAACCCCAACACCGTGGGGGTTTGCCACCCCCACACCCCCGCAGCCTGAAACCAAGATCAAAATCAAAATCAAAACGCTGCAGCTCCGCCCCACACCCCGCAGCGCTGAAGAAAAGAATTGTCATCCCGAGCGAAGTCGAGGGACCTGGTGTGTTTTTTATGTGGGGACGGCCGCCTCCTGCCGTCCGTTCGAGCGCAGCTCGACGCGAGAGTCACAGACAGGAATTGCGCGAGAGGAGTACGATGCCCCCATGCTGACGATAAATCAGCAGCCACGCAACCCCAACGCGCAAGAGCGGGCAATCCTAGCAGCGATCGCCTCCGGCGCCAGCCGCAAAGAAGTAGCCATCCAAACCGCACTCACAGAAAGAGCCGTGGCCGCAGCCCTGGAACGCCTCCGCGACCGCTACGCCCCCACCGTGCCCGCGCTGATCGCGCTAGCCGTAAAACTAGAGTGGATCCCCGTCCCCATCTGGACCATGCCCACCCCCCTCCCCCCCATCACGCCCTCGCGCGCCCCCAGGACCGCCGAACAGTGAGGTTCAAACAAACCAGCTTACTAAGTGTCCAAAGAGTCAATAGGACGGTGTCCAGGCTGGGCTTAACGTGGGGCATGAATCTAACGACCTTCTCATATCGCTTCGCACAAGAGGTTCTCTCTAGCAACGCGTTCTCAGGCAAGCGCGACGACATAATCCAAATCCTGACGAGCACGGCGGTTCCGCGGTTGCAGGAACCCAAGGTTCGAACGCGCGACGGCAGAACTCGCACCTTCACGACAGATCAGCTAGCCCTGAACAACCTTCTCAACCCACAGTTTCAAGAACGCGGCTGGCAGCTCCAACCCCCCGTGACGCAGGACGGAGTGACCGACATCAAGGCCGATTTCAAGAAGGAACGCGTCCAGGTCGAGGTCCAATTCGGGAACATGGCACGGTGGTACACCGACGTCTTTAAGTTTCAGGTGTCCTATTCCCTCGACCTTATCGATGTGGGAGTTTTGGTCGTTCCCGTGCAAGCATTTGCGAATACGATCGACGAAAACATCGCCCACTACGAACGAGTGATCCGCGAACTGCCCTATGCTAAGATGAGCCTCACTCTTCCAATCTGGGTTATCGGACTCGCGCCTTGAAGATAGAACACGGGAACACTTTCGACGCACACTTCCACCGCAACTCACAGACGACTGTTTTTCACGGGGACCGGTTGGATCTGCTCACTCAGATTCCGAACGGGGCGGCGCGTCTCGTCGTCACGTCACCGCCCTACAACATCGGAAAGAAGTACGAGAAGCGACTCGAATTCGAGCACTACCTTGCGCAACAGGAACAGACGCTCCGCGAGAGCGTGAGAATTCTGGCCGACGACGGCAGCCTGTGCTGGCAGGTAGGCAACCACGTGGCGACGGACGGCGAGATTTTCCCGCTGGATATTTTCATCTACCGCACGTGCAAATCCCTCGGCCTCAAGCTCAGGAACCGCATCGTCTGGACCTTCGATCACGGTCTGCACTGCAAGAACCGATTTTCAGGGCGCTACGAAACCATCGTCTGGTTCACCAAGTCAGACGACTACATTTTCAACCTCGACCCCGTCCGCGTGCCGCAAAAGTACCCCGGCAAAAAGCACTTCAAAGGGCCGAAGGCCGGCCAGTACTCGTGCAACCCGCTCGGCAAGAACCCCAGCAACGTTCTGGATCATTCCAAATGTGAAGCACAACCACGTCGAGAAGACCGCGCACCCGTGCCAGTTTCCCATCGAGCTGATCGAGCGCCTGATTCTAGCCCTCACGAAACCCGGCGACCTCGTGGTCGATCCGTATCTCGGAGTCGGGAGCACGGCTTGCGCCGCAGTGCTTCACAAACGCAGAGCAGCGGGCGCTGATCTCTCCGCCGAATACCTGAGCATCGCCAGGCAGCGGATCGAACTAGCAGCGCAAGGCAAGCTCCAGAGGCGTCCACTAGGCACACTGGTCTATGTTCCCGGCCCGAAAGACAAGATCGCCCGGCGCCCAGCAGAATTCGGCAACCATGCGCACGCCGAGAACCCCTCGCTGTTCGCATAAGACGCCAGGCCCGCCCCGGTGTCCCAAAACCTAACCCCGCGCCTACACTAATAAGGTGTCCAACCCCCTCTGGACACCACCCGAATTCCATGCGATTATCAACAAGATAAAGGTCACCACTTGGACACCCAGCCAAGCGGAGTCGCTCAAAACAAAGGCCTTAGAAGTAGGCGCGTAGCTCAGTTGGTTAGAGCGCTACCTTGACACGGTAGAGGTCAGGAGTTCGAGTCTCCTCGTGCCTACCATATCTTTCCGCAGGCTTCGAAAAAGATCCTGAAATTCTCTGCTGCTGGCATTCCGCCCGTTGATTCTGGTAACTTCGACTGCCTGCGAGATTTGAAAAGGATTGCGAATCACGCTATGAATTCCTCACAGGTCGTCAATATCGAGGATCTGCGCTCTCTGGCGCAACGCCGGCTGCCCAAGTCGGTGTTCGACTACTTGGATGGCGGTGCCGAAGGCGAGTGCACGTTGGCGGAAAACTGCCGGGCATTTCGCGATGTTCTGTTTCGTCCCCGTAGTGCAGTCGCAATCGGCGATTGTGACTTGAAGACTCGCGTGCTCAACCATGTACTTTCTTTTCCTGCCATACTGGCCCCAGTCGGGTACAGCCGTTTGATGCACCCCGGCGGCGAAGTTGCTGCGGCCCGCGCGGCTGGAGAAGCGGGTACGGGGTACATTCTCTCCACCATCTCTGGTCACAAACTGGAGAATGTGAAAGCGGGGTCGCAGGGTCCGGTTTGGTATCAGTTGTATTTGCTCGGCGGACGCGAAGCCGCTGAAGGCGCCCTCGACCGGGCCCGTCGTGCCGGATTTTCCGCATTAGTAATTACCGTGGACACGCCCGTGGCCGGAATGCGAGAGCGCGATCCACGCAACGGGATGAAAGAACTCCTGGGCACTTCTTGGTTCGCGAAAATTCCGTATTTACCCGACATTCTCGCTCATCCAGGTTGGCTCGCGTCGTTTCTCCTCGACGGTGGTGTGCCCAAGCTGGAGAACGTCGTGACTCCAGGCAAAGGCCCCATGGAACTCATCGACGTTGGGGCTGCTCTGGCAAGCGCCACCGTTACCTGGGAAGACTTGCGATGGATCCGCGAACTGTGGCCGGACCCCATCGTGGTCAAAGGCCTTCTGACGGGCGACGACGCCAGACGTGCCGTAGACGAAGGCGCATCCGCGGTGGTTGTATCGAACCACGGAGGCCGTCAGCTCGATTCGGTTTTTCCTACCTTGCGCGCACTTCCGGAAGTCGTCGCCGCCGTAAAAGGCCAAATCGAAGTGCTCATGGACGGAGGAGTCCGCCGCGGCAGTGACATTGTGAAAGCACTCTGCCTTGGCGCGCGCGCGGTTCTCGTGGGGCGCGCTTACGCTTACGGACTCGCGGCCGGCGGGCCATCTGGAGTCGCCCGCGCGCTGGAAATCTTGCGAGCTGACGTTGAGCGCACGCTTCGTCTGCTGGGCTGTCCTTCGATCGCAGCCCTCGATCGATCCTATATCGAGGTGCCTCACGCCTGGTCTACTCGTGGGGCAAACCAAGCCGCTTCTACGTCGCCATCGGGAGCGGTCCGGTAACATAGAGTATCTGCGCATGGCGGAGAACCATTTATGGATAGACGCGAAGCGTTGCGACTGCTGGCGACAGGAACCGCGCTCCAACTGGCGCCACGCAACCTTCTGGCAGTCTTGCGGGAAGCGCGTACGCTGCTTGCGACTCAGGCAGCTCCGCGCACGTTGAACATCCATCAGGGCGCCACCGTGAAGGCGATGGCAGAATTGATTCTTCCCAAGACGGACACGCCTGGAGCGACCGACGTGGGCGTGAGCGAATTCATCGATCTGATGTTGACCGAATGGTACGACGAGCCGGATCGAAGGCGCTTTTTGAACGGCCTGGCGGAAGTGGACCTGCGCACGAACGCGCTCTTTAGCAAGAACTTTGTCGAGGCCTCACCCGATCAACAGGCAGAAATTCTGACATGGTTGGGGGAGAAAATGACAGAAGATGCGGAGGCGATCGGTACGAAACCCCGCCAGCGCCGGAGATCACCGCAGGGTTCGTCCAGGAACTTCTATCCCATGCTGCGGCTCCTGACGCTGACCGCCTACTACACGTCTGAAGCCGGCGCAACGGAGGAATTGCACTTTGAAGTGATCCCAGATTCCCACGCCGGATGCGCGACCATGCCATCCGAAAAAGGGGGCGCGGAGAACTAGTGAAGGGTGAAACGACCTACGACGCGATTGTCATCGGTTCCGGCATCACCGGAGGCTGGGCCGCGAAGGAGCTGACAGAAAAAGGACTAAAGACGCTGGTACTCGAGGCGGGCCGTCCCATCGTGCCTGAGGAAGACTACGTTGAGCACGTTCCGCCTTGGGAGATGCGATTCCGCGGAATGCGCGATCGGCGCCGGCAGATGGAAGATCAGCCGATCCAGAGCACGTGTTACGCCTGCGATGAATGGTCCGCGAAGTTTTTCGTAAGTGACAAAGAGCATCCTTATACGACGGAACCCGGCAAGCCCTTCCGGTGGATTCGGGGACGACAGGTCGGCGGGCGCTCCATCGTTTGGGGCCGCCAGGTTTACCGCTGGAGCGACCTCGACTTCGAAGCCAATCTTCGGGATGGGATTGCGATTGATTGGCCGATCCGCTACGCCGATGTCGCACCGTGGTACGACTACGTTGAAGATTTCATCGGCATCACCGGCGAAGCGCTGGGGCTCCCACAATTGCCCGACAGCAAATTCCTTCCACCGATGGAACTAAACTGCGCGGAAATGGTGGTCCGCGACGCGATTGCCAAACACTTCGGCCCGGATCGCTTTTTGACCATTGGGCGCGCCGCCGTTCTCACGCAAGACCACCGCGGTCGGGCGGCTTGCCATTATTGCGGTCCGTGTGAGCGAGGATGCATCACGCGATCGTACTTCAGCAGCGTCAACGCGACTCTGCCCGCAGCAGAGAAGACCGGTCGCATGACGTTGCGGACGCACAGCGTGGTGCACAGCGTAAGCTTTGACGCTCGCACGCGCAAGGCAACCGGCGTGCAAGTCATCGACGCCCAAACTCACGCGACGATGGAGTTTAAAGCCAGGGCGGTTTTCCTCTGCGCATCCGCGCTGGAATCGGTACGTATCCTGCTGAACTCTTCCACGCCGGAGTTTCCCAACGGATTGGCGAATTCCAGCGGAGAGTTGGGCCACAACCTGATGGACCACGTGAAGTCGGGAGGCGCAACGGCTACCATCCCTGGCAACGAAGACCGGATGGTGCTCGGGCGACGGCCCAACGGAATCTACGTTCCGCGATTTCGCAATGTGAAGACCAGGCAGTCCGGGTTCTTGCGAGGATATGGTTTCCAAGGGGGTGCCCACCGCGACGGATGGGAGCGGGGAATCGCGCAAACAGGATTTGGCCCGGAATTCAAGAAAATCGTCAGACAGCCGGGTCCGTGGCGCTTCATCTTTGGCGGTTTCGGCGAGTGCCTGCCAAATCACAACAACTACGTGGAACTCGACAAGGAAAAAGTTGATGCGTGGGGAGTTCCGGTGCTGAAGATCCATTGCGCATTTGGTGAAAACGAGCTTGCCCTTCGACAAGATATGTCGATTACCGCCGCGGAGATGCTAGCCGCAGCCGGTGCGCACGACATCGAGCCCTTCGTCGACGACGAGCCACCGGGTTTTTCGATTCATGAGATGGGCACGGCTCGCATGGGCCACGACCCGAAGACTTCGGTGCTCAATTCCTACAATCAAACACACGACATCAAGAATCTTTTCATCACCGATGGAGGCGCCATGGTTTCGTCGTCCTGCGTGAATCCGTCGCTGACCTACATGGCCCTGACCGCGCGAGCCTGTGACTACGCGGTGCAACAATTGAAGAAGGGAGAGCTTTAACGCTCAATATGAGCAGCCGCCGCGAATTTCTGACAACTCTCTCATCGGTTGTCATAGCGCCGATGGTGTTGGGCCAAATGAAAGCGGCCGAAGCGAGGCCGAGCCGGATCCCGCTGGCATTCTCCACGCTAGGCTGTCCGACCTGGGAATGGAAAAAGATTCTGGACTTTGCCATGCAGCATGGATTCGCGGCCATCGAACTGCGCGGTCTCGAAGGTAAATTGGATTTACCTGCTCTTCCCACCTTCGCGCCGGATCACATTGAGCAGACAAAAGAAGAAATCCGTGCCAGCAAACTGAAAATCGCTTGTGTGAGCAGCTCCGCGCAGTTGTATGTTGAAGATCCAGCGAAGCGGGAAAAGGAATTGGGAGATGCCCGGCGCTTCATCGATCTCGCGGCAGCGCTCGGAGCCCCGTACGTGCGCGTTTTCGGGGGCAAGGCGGAATCCGACAAGAGCCCACTGCCCAGCGACGAGACCAAGTCCAGGGTGGCCGCTGGTTTGCGCGAACTCGGCGCCTACGCCGGCCCGCACAAGGTGACCGTAATTATCGAGTCGCACGACCACTTCACTTCTTCTGCAACTTTGAAAGATGTATTGCGCTCCGCTGATTCCAAACACGTGGGCCTGCTCTGGGACGCGCATCACACCTTTGCCACCTCGAACGAAGATCCAGAGTTTACGGTTCACCAGTTAGGCTCGTGGATCCGCCACACACACCTCAAAGATTCGATTGGCAGCGGCGACAACCGCAAGTATGTGCTGACCGGCCGTGGGAACGTCCCTATCCAGCGCCAGATTGAGGCGCTCCGTTCGATTGCGTATAAGGGGTACTACTGTTTCGAATGGGAAAAGCTTTGGCATCCCGATATTGCCGACCCCGAAATCGCCATCGCGGATTACGCGCGCGTGGTCGGCCAATGCCTGGGAAACGCCCGCGCGTGCGGAATGTTGTAGAGACGTAGCTCGCTACGTCTCTTTCCGTGGGTCCTGCAGCCTAGCCCTGATTCGGCATGCTGTCCGAGATCGTTTCCGTCTTTGCGTCCCAGAAGACTCTCTTGCCCGACCAGTACGATTGCGCTGCCATGATGCAGGCGACAGAATGCGCGAATCCCTCATGCACCGTAGCGTGGGGCTGCTGTCGCGAACGCATGCATTCAAACCAGTTCGCCATGTGCTCTGTGGTCAGGTCGTCAATACCCAGAGGCGGAAGCCTCGTCTCTCCCGGCAGGAGCACAAATGTGGATTTTCTTTTCTGGTCAATGTCGGCGTCGTCTTCGTGCGTCCCTTTTTCTTCGACCAAGCGATAGCGCGGGCTGCCTTCACCACCGTCGTTAATCAGGCTGGCCTTCTTCCCCATGTAGCGCGTAAAGCTGGGCGCGTCATTGCCAAAGCTGGTCGAGTAGCTGACCAGGAAACCCTTCGGGTACTCCAGCAATGTCTGGAACGTATCGGCCGTTTCGCGCCCGTCATGCCACGCGAGTACTCCTCCGTGAGACACGACTGACTTCGGAAAACTGTCTTCCATGAACCAGTGCACCAGGTCGATGGCGTGACTCATCCACTGGTCTGGAATCCCGCTGGAAAATTCCCTATAAAGACGAAACTCAAAATACATTTGTGGATCGAATGGACGCGCCGGCTTGGTCATCAGCCACTTGTTCCAATCTGTGTCCTGCTCGCGAATCTCCTTAACCTCTGGACGACCTCGCCACCGCGGGCCATGATAGTTCCACACAACTTCAACTTTGCTCACATCTCCGAGCGCCCCACTCCGCGCTACCTCTTGTGCCGCTCGAGGATAGGGCTCGCTTCGATGCTGGGTGCCGACTTGGACGATGGTTTTCGCGTGAAGCACTGCGTCGCGCGCGGCTTTGGCTTCGCTCAGCACATTCCCCATCGGCTTTTCGACATAAGCATCCTTCCCCGCCTCGGCCGCCATCTTCAGGATTGGCGAATGCGAATGTTCGGGAGTAGAGATCAACACTCCGTCGACATCCTTCACGGCGAGCAGTTCTTCAACGTGCTGGATGGCGCGCGGAGCCCTGCCATAATAGCCCGCATTCGTGACGGCGGCTTTCTCGCGATTCACCTTCCACAGGTCGCAGACCGCAATCATCTCTACGTGGTGACTGTCCTTCAGCTTGGAAGCGATCAAGTCGAGATCCCCACCGCGGCTTCCGATGCCGATGTGACCGAGCGAAATGCGGTCGTTCGCCCCGACGATATTTCCGTAGGACAACGCGGTGCGAGGCAGGACTACACCGCCGGCGATCACTGCGGCGGATTTGCCCAAAAATGCTCGACGGTTTATCTCTGAGGATTTACTCATGATTGCTCCAGGTGCACGAATCGGTTCGCGGTGCTAAGCAGCACGTCTGTGCGAGTCAAGAACAGCAACGTGGTTCAGGTTGTCTTCAGGCCATTTGGAACCAAGGGCAGCGAGCGCAGCCGCACGCCGCTCGCATCGAAAATGGCATTCGCGATGGCGGGAGCCAAACCGACCATCGGGCACTCGCCCGCACCCGCCGATGGAATATCCTTGCGGTCGAGGAGAACTGTCTCGAGAACTGGAACATCGCTGAAGCGTGGGACGCGATACTCCGACAACCGGCCGTTCAGAATCTTGCCGTTGTCGAACTCGATTGCTTCGAACAGCGCTCCACCCAATCCCTGGACGTTCGATCCTGCGACTTGATTGCGCAGATGGTCAGGATTCACGATCGCGCCGCATTCAAAGGCAGAAACAACCCGAACCACCTTCAGGTCGCCCGACTTGCGATCTACGTTGACCTCGGCGAACGTCGCAATGTTGCCGAGCTTCTCGTACCCGCCGCCCATCCCAAATCCCTGGCCGGCCGACTTGCTCTTCCCCCAGCCAAACTGTCTCGCCGCAGCCTCGAAAACCGCGCGCAGCCTCTCATCCTTCAGATTCTTTAGTCGGAATTCCAGCGGATCCATCTTCACCGAGTGGGCTATTTCGTCCATGTGCGACTCGCGCGCGAAATGGTTCGCGGTGGCGGCCAGTGCGCGATACGATCCCTGCCGCAAAGGAGAACTGGCCGTGTGAAAGACAATGCGCTGGTTTGGGATCTCGTAATAAGTGCGAATCCCCGCCGAACCGGAATTGTAGTTGTGAAACTCCCATGCGGTGATGGTTCCATCGCTGCGCACGCCGCTGGTGACGTCAATCACGCCAGCCGGACGGAAATACGCCCACGTGAACTCTTCTTCGCGCGTCCATACGACCTTCACCGGACGTTTGGCTGCGCGCGCCAGCCGCGCCGCCTCGATCGCCGTTTCGCCGGTGTGCTTCCCGCCATACCCCGATCCCGTATCCGGCATCAACACCCGCACACGATCTTCGGGAATTCGAAACGCCTCGGCGAGTTGGCCGCGCACGCCGAAGGGCCGTTGCGTTCCGGTCCACACCGTCAAGTTATCTCCGTTCCACTTCGCTAGCGCAGCCCGCGGTTCGAGCGGCGTATGCGCGATGTACGCCACGGTATAGGTCTGTTGCAGCCGACGATCGGCAGAGCCCAGCGCCTGATCCACCGTGCCAACGTCATAGCGATCGCCATCTCCGGTTGGGTCTTTCCCCTCGACCGTGTTCTTCCGCAGATAATCGAACAGCTCCTTGTTCGAAGGCTGCGGGTCGGACTTCCACTCCGCTTGAATCGCCGCCACCGCGGCGGCTGCCAATTCGGAGCTCGCGGCGGCAACGCCCACAAAGTTGCCATCATGGACCACCGTCGCTCCCATCTGCTCCGCCTTTTGTGTGTCCACCGAAACCAGTGTCGCGTTAAAAGACGTTGGCCGCGATACCTTGCCATAGAGCATGTCCGGCAGCTTCTGGTCCGACGGATACCGGTGCCGGCCGGTCACAAAGTTGCGGCCATCCACCTTGGGTGCGGATTGGCCCGCCACTTTCCAATTCGTCGCCGGAATCAGAGGAGTCTCGGCCGTAACGGTCTGCGTCAATTGCTGGCCCTTCGTCAGCGCCGCATACTCCACGGATCGATTCTTCTGAGGGTCCGTGACTTTCCCATCCGCAGCGACTAGGTGCTGCCGATCCGTCTGCCATTGCGCAGCCGCAAGACCTATCAGCGTTTCGCGCGCCGCAGCCGCGACTTTGCGGAGCTGCAAGTTCATCGTCGGGGTCGTGCGGCTTCCGAACGTGCCCATGTCGAACGGCGTGAGCTGAGTGTCACCCATCACCAGCTCAATCTTTCCGATCGGCACGTGGAGTTCTTCCGCAACCGCTTGGCTCAGAGAGGTCCGGATGTTCTGCCCCATCTCGGCCTTCCCTGTGTAGACCGTGACTTTGCCGTTTTCGCCGATGTGAAGCCAGGCATCAATTTCCTTGGGCAAAGAATCGCCCCGCCGCTGTCTCGCGCCACCCGACTCTTGCGCGACCACTGCAGGTTTCAACACCGAAACAACCAGAACTCCGGCGCCGAGAAACTTGAAAAATTCCCGCCGATCCAGATCGAAGCGGTACGCAGCCGCGGCCGAGAGTTCGTAACGCTCAGGCTCCAACGAAACTTGCGCGTGAGTTTCCTCGCTCATCGGCCCGCTCCTCTCCCCGCAGACGATGCCGTCGCGACCTTGGCCGCCTTCTGGATTGCACTCACAATGCGCGGATACGTTCCACAGCGGCACACGTTGCCGTCCATGAAATCGATGATCTCGCTTTCCTTCGGAGCGGGATTTCGCTGAAGCAGCGCAACCGCCGACATGATCATCCCTGACGTGCAGTACCCGCATTGCATCGCTCCGGTTTCAAGAAACGCTTCTTGCACGGGATGGAGATGTTCGCTGCTGGCCAGGCCTTCAATCGTTGTGATCTGTTTCTGGGAGACCGTGCCAGCCTTGGTGACGCACGAGCGTTGCGCCTTTCCGTCGATTAAGACGGTGCAGGCGCCGCATTGTCCTTCGCCGCAACCATACTTGCTCCCGGTAAGATCAAGTTGCTCACGCAAGACGCTGAGCAGGCTGGTTTGAGGGTCTGCGTCAACTGTGTAAGGCCTTCCGTTTACGGTGAGACGAATGGTAGACATCCCTAGTGCTCCAGATCGTAGGATTCCGGTGGCGTTTTGAGCGGAACTTCTTCAAACAATGATATACCTGCAGATAAGGTTGGTTGAAGAGTCGAACCCTTGCTGGAGTGCTCCCGATTCCTCAATCGTTGATCGCCTGATACGCGAGCACGTTGACCTCGCGGTCCAGAGTCAAACCCCCCGTCGGATGCAATTGCGCCATAAAGACAACGATCATCTGCTCTTTCGGATCGATCGTGAACCCAGTGTAGAAAAACCCTCCCCAGTTGTATTCGCCCTGCGATCCTAATTCGGAGAGCGGGCTCTTAACGCCTGACACTCCGAATCCCAGCCCGAAACCTTGCTCTGGACCGATCTTTCCGAGTTGATCGTGCGTCATCAGTTCGACGGACTTGCGGCTCAGCAGACGCGTGTTGCCCACCTTGCCGCCATCGAGCATCATCTGGCAGAAGCGGGCATAGTCCATCGCGGTGGACACAAGTCCGGCGCCGCCTGAAAACAACTTCTTCGGGCCGCGCGAAGGGTAGTCCGCCGAATAAAGAAAGGTCCCTTCCTTGATTGGAGTATCCGGAAAGCGGTTCAACCCTTTGTCTGGATAGTACGTGTAAGCAGTAGCGAGGCGGTCCAGCTTGTTGTCGGGCGGAAAGAAATATGTGTCCTTCATGCCCACCGGTTCGAAGATGCGTTCGCGGAAAAATTCATCCAGGGGTTTGCCCGAAACCACCTCAACGAGTCGGCCTAGCACGTTGACACTCAGGCTGTACTCAAAACGGTCCCCAGGATTGAACAGCAGAGGAACACCCGCCAGTCGCTTCACGCTGTCCGCAATCGTGCCGTCATATTGAAGCAGTCCGCTCGCTACCCCAGCGCTCTCGTACATGGCGCCAAGGTCATTGTTCCAGTTGTAGGTAAGCCCCGACGTATGGCGAAGCAAATCGCGAATCGTAATCTCTTTCGCGGCAGGAATCGAATAGGGCTCCCCCGAAGCCGGCTTCACCAGCACTTTTGGATTCTTGAACTCAGGCAGGTACTTCGAAACGGGATCGTCGAGCAGGAATCGTCCCTCTTCGTAGAGCATCATGACGGCGACGCTGGTAATGGGCTTGGTCATAGAGCAGATGCGGAACATCGCATCCGGCTGCATCGGCTTGCCGGCCTCGCGGTCCATCATCCCCTGTGACTTGAACCACGCGACGTGACCGTGCCGGATCACCAGAGTGACCGCGCCCGCTATGCGCTTATCGTCGATATCGCGTTGTACGACTGTGCCGATGCGCTCCAGCCGTTCCGAAGACAGCCCGAGCGACTCGGGCTTGCCCGTGGGAAACTCCTGTGCGAATGCGCAAACGTTCAGTACAAGAAAGCCGAGAAGGACCGGAATGATTTTCCGGTCCCGCCCGGCGAAAAGATTACGACGCATGCTTCCTCCCGCATTCTAGGACTTGATGGTTTTCGAAGCCGCATCCCAGGTGACCGGCTTCTGGCGGAAATAGGATTCGTTGGCCATGTGGCAGGCGATCGCGGCGTTGTTGCCGAAGACCGCATCCTCTGTCACCGGTTTGCGCGACTTCACCGACTGGAAGAAGACCTCCAAGTGCGGACGCATATCGTCCCAGTCGTGTCCCTTATACACGGTGTCTTCGTGCACGGGTTCCTTGCCAAGCGGCGGGTCATGTTCCGCATGCCATTGCTTCACGTATTCTTCCCGCATTTTGGCCGGGAAACTAAAACTGTAGTAGCTCGGGTCAGCATCCACGCCAGACTGCGGAGAGTGCCGCAATTCGAACTCGCCGGTATCGAGAATCCCCTTCGGACCCATGAACCGCGCCAGTTCGGGCGTCTCCGTCCCCAGTCCAAGACGCACATACACCGGAACCCCGTGATAGTCGAACAGCACGGTATGCAGGTCAGGCATGTCGCGGCCATCTTTCCAGCGGAAGATGCCGCCCATCGCCGTCGCCGACTTGGGCACTTCATTCCAGCCCAGCGTGACCAGCATGCCGCTGATGAGGTGCACCATCAGATCGCCCGCTACGCCGGTGCCGTAGGCTCTCCAGCAGCGCCAGCGTGCGAAGTGCAACTTGTTGAACGGAATCCTGGGAGCATCATTGAGCCATGTGTCCCAGTCCAGCGTTTCCGGAGATAGATCGGTCGGAGGCGGATACTCCCACGCACCGGTAGGATCGTTTCGTCCCAGCGTGAGTTCTACCATTTCGACGTCGCCAATCGCTCCTCCCGCGTAAAGTTCGCGCGCCTTCGCGCAGAGCACGGAACTGACGCGCTGCGAGCCAATCTGCACGATGCGATTATTTTTCTGCGCCGCCTCCACCATGGCCAATCCGTCGGCCACGTTGTGCGACATCGGCTTCTCGCAGTAGATATCCTTTCCCGCGTTGCAGGCGTCGACCACAACCCGCCGGTGCCAGTGATCCGGAACTGCGGCCACAATGCAGTCGATGTCCTTGCGATCGAGCAGATCACGGTAATGGCGCGAGGTGGGCAGGCTCGGGTTAGCCGTGATTTCCTTGGCCAGCGTGTGTCGTCCGTCATACAAGTCGGCGGCACCCACACACTCCACGCCAGGAATCGTAATCGCGCCACCCAACAGGCCGGAACCCTGCATCCCGATTCCGATCATGCCAAAGCGAACCCGATCGCTGGGCGCCACCGCCCGCGGTAGCGGTTGAGCTTCAAGTCGGACCGTCTTCGAAACCAGCAGACCACCAGCGGCGGCGGCCGCACTTCCTTGCAAGAATGCGCGTCGCGAAAGAATGCGTTTCATGCCAATCCCTCCGAATGATTTTGACTGCGACCTGTTCTCTCAACCCTGCTACTTCTTCAAAGGCTTAATGGCCACTTCCTTGAAAAACACGATGTCGTTGTCGCTGTGATTCTGCAGACCGAAATAACCGAAGTTGGGCCGCGGACCGCGCTGCGGCTCGAAGTCAAACTTCCGCGCCGGCACCGGATCGCCATCTTTGTAGTCTGTGACCTTCACTCCATTTAGCATGACAATCGTACGCGGCCCATCCAGAGTGATCTCCATCGTGTTCCATTCCGGCCCGGGTTTCCACGCCTTGGCCAGCGGTTTGGTCAGCGAATACAGCATGCCAGTGGAATGGTATTCATCCTCACCCGAAGTTTCGGGATGGTTGTCGATCTGCACTTCGAATCCGTAGTGCACCGGCATCCACTCTTCGCGCGGCTCCACGGGGATGCGGATGAAGACTCCAGAGTTATCGTTCTCGTCACGCATCTTATACACGACGTGGACGATGCAATTGCCGATCTTGCCGCCCGTCCAATAGAGCAGGCCCATGCCCCCGTGGGTTCGGATCAGGCCATCTTCCACGGTGTCGCCGCCCGGGCCAACATGCTTCCACCCAGTCATATCTTTGCCGTCGAAAAGCTGTTGCCACCTGTTCGGATCGCCCTTGCAAGCGTTTTGATTTTCATCGGCAGCGAACGAAAGCGTTACGAGAAAGGCGAGCACAAAAATCGACACAATAAATCGTTTCAGCATTGGGAATCTCCTGAGTGTTCTCCGCTAGCTATCGTGAGACAGACCAACATACTCGCACCCGCGACCGGAATCAATCCGGCGCAGGGTCCCGGGGGGTCTTATACGCAAAAAGTTGGTGATAATGAGGGCTGCCGCCGGGCAGAAGACGTAGCGCCGGCATCTTGCCTGGCTGTCCCGAGCACGTCTCGCCGTCGGCGCCGGGCGTGGAACGTCTACCTGATGACGTCGGACTGTGCGCGGCGCCCAGAAATGGCATCCACAGCGTAACTACGACGCGGTTGCGGCGCTAGTCCGTCTCCCGCATTTCTCTTCCAAAGAAACGCGCGCCGGCCGCTGCTCCCGAACCGCCCTCCGCCTCTCGCTTTTTCTGCCACTCGGCTTCGGTGAGCACCGAAATCCCTTCCGCTTTCTTCTTCTTCAATCCCGCATTGATGCCCGGAAGCTCCTTTTGCGTCAGCTTCTGGAAATCCCCGATCACATCCTCCAGTTCGTGCGCCAGAGATTCAGCGCGCGCGGCTTGATACTCCGACGGACGCCCCTCATACCCGTTAACGGTCCCATAGAGTTGCCCGAGAAGTTCGCGGATGCGTTCTTCTCCGGTGATCATGCCGCCTTCTTTCGTGGCCACAATCTTCGACCGCAGTTCATCGCACTTCGCCGCCAGATCCTGAAGCTGCTTCCGCAGCGGATCTTTCTCCGGCAGCTTCGCCGCCCTCGCGTTGGCCACGTTGCGAACGCCCTCGATCGCCTCGACCGAGTATGTCATGTGTTCGATGGTGTGGTAGATCTTCATCGTCAAATCAAACTGCGCCTTGCGATCTTCCAGCGAAAACTTCGCCCGCGGATCGAGAACTACGTTCAACTGCTCGCTATAAACATTGTCACCCTTGGTCATCTTCACCGTATAAGTGCCGGGCAGCACTCGCGGACCCTGCGCCGCCTCAAACAGCGCGGTCGCCGCCGGTGGTACCGCCGGCGCTTTCACTCGCATCGACCAACGCGCGCGATTCAAGCCGCGATGCTTGCTTCCCGCTACGCTGTCGACCAGTTTGCCGTTCTGATCCAGAATCTCAATCTTCAGATCGCCAAAGATGTGCCGCGCCCTCTGGTAGTAAGTAATCTGAGCCTCACCGGGCCGGCTGCGGCCGGTGAAAGTTTCATCTCCTTCCGGCCAGCCACCGAACGTATCGAAATACTGCACCGCCTTGCCCGGAATCAAAGCAGCCTCCTTCGACATCATTTCCGGCGTCAAAGCCCGCAGCGGCGAAATGTCGTCGATGATCCACATGCCTCGTCCGTGCGTGGCCAATACCAGATCGCTCTCGCGCGCCTGCACGGCAATATCGTCGACCGCAACGGCAGGGAAGTTGCTCCCTTTGTATTGTGCCCAGTGCTGGCCACCATCCACCGAAATCCACAGCCCGAACTCCGTGCCCAGGAAAAGCAGATTCGGATTGACCGAATCTTCCTTGATCACGTGCGCGAATCCTCGCGCGCCGCTCTCCTGCACCGGCAGTGCCGTCCACGTCTTGCCATAATCGGTCGTTTTGTAGGCGTACGGCTTCATATCGCCGAAAGTATGTCGGTCGAAAGTGGCATAGGCTGTAGCTTCGTCGTACCGGCTGGCCTCAACCGTCGACACCCAGGAATTCTTGCCCAGTCCAGCGATGTTGCCCACGACGTTGGTCCACGTTTTGCCGCTATCGCGCGTGATCTGCACATTCCCATCGTCCGTTCCGACCCAGATAATCTGCCCGTTCTTCGGTGATTCCGAGATCGAATAAATCGTGGTGTGCATCTCTGCCGACGAATTGTCGACAGTCACTCCGCCCGATTCTTCCTGCTTCTGCTTTTCTGGATCGTTCGTCGTAAGATCCGGGGAAATGCGATCCCACGACTGCCCGTGATCGCGCGAACGAAACAGAAACTGCGCCCCGATATAAATTGTTCCTTTTTCGTTGGGACTCATGTGAATCGGAGCGTTCCAGTTGAAGCGCAACTTCTTTTCACCGTAGTTGGGCAGCGGCTTGATCCCGCGAATTTCGTGCGTATAGCGGTTTACGCGCCCGATTTCCCCACCCTGCGCTTCAGCATAGATGTAGTTCGGATCGGACGTGTCTTCAAACATCCAGAAACCATCGCCGCCAAACATGTTTTCCCAGCGCGAGTTCGAAATTCCGCCAGGGTACGATGAATCCCCCACCCAGGAACTGTTGTCCTGCAATCCGCCATAGACGTGATAGGGATCGGACTTGTCCGTGCTCACGTGGTAGAACTGCGAAATCGGCAGATTCATCTGGTGCTTCCAGCGATTGCCACCGTCTTCGCTGCGCCAAAGGCCGCCATCGTCGCCGGCAATTACGATGTTCGGATTCTTGGGATCGATCCAGACATCGTGAAAATCGCCGTGATCGGAGCCCGAAACTACATTGAACGTCTTGCCCCCGTCGGTGCTGTAGAGCAGGATGAGATCCGGTTTGAAAAGCTTGTTCTCATCCTTGGGATCGACAATCAGGTTGCCGAAGTAAAACGGACGCCACACCATGTAGTTGCTGGCATCGAGCTTCGTCCAGTTCGCACCGCCATCGTCCGAACGGTACAGCCCTCTTCCTTTTTCCGCTTCGACGTTGGCATAGACCACCTGCGGTTTCGAAGGGGCAACTGCAACAGCGACGCGTCCCCACGGCTTAGGCGGCAAGCCCTTGGCGTTGCTATCGTTGATCTCGGTCCAGTGATCGCCGCCGTCGGTCAACTTAAAAAGTCCGCTACCCGGTCCGCCGGAGCGGAACGTCCAGCCTTGCCGCCTGAAGTCCCACATCGCGGCATAGATTGTCTTCGGCTCTTGCCGGCTCATTGCCATCAGTGCGCAACCCGACGATCCGTTCGCGCCGGCCAAAACTTTTTTCCAAGTCTTGCCGCCGTCAGTCGTCTTGTAGACCCCGCGCTCGTCGTTGTCATTCCACAAATGTCCCATCGCGCAGACCAGCACACTGTTTCCATCCTTGGGATCGACCAGAATTTTCGCGATGTGCTCGCTGTCTTTGAGTCCGACGTTGGTCCAGTTCTCGCCTCCATCGGTGGACTTGTAAACGCCATCGCCAGTCGAGACACTGTTTCGAACCCAGCCCTCCCCCGTGCCCACCCAAACCGTTTTCGAATTCGACGGATCGATGGTGACGGCGCCGATCGACTGCGCACTCTCGCGATCGAAGACCGACCTGTATGTCGTGCCGCCATTCTCCGACTTCCATACGCCGCCGCTGGCTGCTCCTACGAAGACGGTGATGCGCCCATCCTGCTCAACGGCATCCACCGCCGCGACGCGCCCGCTCATGGTGGCCGAACCGATGTTTCGCGCCGGGAGTCCCGACACCGTGGCCGCGTCAAATTTGTAACCACCCTGACCGAAGGCCAGAGCAGTGCATCCCACCAGGGCGATCCCACACCACAAGCTCAACTTCCTCATCCAACAGCGATCAGCGGCGCGTGCGTTCATTGAGAAATCCTCTTTAATTAAGTTCTTACGTAGAGACAGCCGCCTCGGCTGTCCGGTGTTCACGGCGTTTGAAAATGCCCGGCTTACTTTTTCTCAGCATCGCCCTTCGGCGCCTGCTTCAGTGAAGCCGGCACGGCAAAGTCCGCCTTTTCGATGGGCACATTCACTTCAATCTTCTCGACGGTCGTCGTCTGTGCCGCAGGATTCGCCTTCGATCCCTGCGAAATAGAGTGGGGATACATCACGCCCGCCACCGGCTTGTAGGAGCCCATTTCCGTCACGCTCTCGCGCACCGAGCCGCGGATGAACTCCTGCACTTCCTTGCGAATCTCCAGGAACGTATCGGGATCGAGGTAGTAGTAGATGATGTCGCCGTCTTTCAGCGTGACTTTTAGGCGGAGCGCGTCGTCGCCATCGACCACGTCGTGCCCCAGAAACTCCACGGTGTTGCCCTTTTCCTTGTAATCCACCAGTGGACCGTCGAAATCCGCGTCGAGAAGCAGATCCTTTAAATCGTCTTCGCCCATGAACTCAGGATCTTTGTGTCCGCCGAATGGCTGGATCTGCCAGCCGGTCGTGCCGTCATAGGCGGTCACCGCGGTCATGCCCTGCAGCGTGAACGTCTCGCGCACCAGATTCGGGCGTTCATTTTCTTGCATCGTCGCGGCTGTGAATCCTCCGCCGCCATTCAGTTTGCCCGTCATGCGTATCGACTTGATCGCCTTGATCTTTTCGATGCCGCCCTTGGCCTGAATGTTCTTGTTCACGAGTTCTTCGGCACTCTGCCCGTTGGCCAAAATACTCAGGCATGAAACCGCCGCCAGCACAATCACTGCGTGACGCATGGGAGAAGACTCCTGTTGTATGGGGCTTTGACCCGGGAAATGAGACGCACAGTACTCTACCCGGTAGTAGACGCTCTTGCCAAGTCTTGGTTAGCGACGATGTTCATGTGGCGATAGCGGCCTCGGCTGTCCCGCCAGGGCGAAGCCCGGCGGAGCGCCGCGCAGCGAGTCGAAGGGGCGAAGCCCCGGCCCATCGGACGACTCATAAAGAAGCAATGCGGGCCGAAGGGCCTGTCTGAATTGTTCCACCGCCCCTACTTCTGGCCAGCCTCAGCTCCGATCTTTTCAATCACGATCGCCGTTGATCCGCCACGCGTGTACACCTTCCCGCTGGCTGTAACTCTTTGTCCGGCGAAAGGCAGCAACTTCTCATTCTGACCCGCAGAAGGCGTAGTGTCGGCGATCGGCCAATAGATCGTTCCATTGTCCGCCAGGATCACCAGCGGCGATCCAGCCCTGGCGCAAGCCTGCGCGCACTGGGCACTGATGGGCTTCTTCAAATCCTTGGTAAATGCGCACGCAGAATCGAGAACATAGCCGTTCACCGAAACCGACTTGCCGGAACTTCCAGCGGACAATAGCGCTGCGAAAACGAAGACTGCAATCACTGCGCTCACCATTTTCTGAATACTCATGTTCGAACCTCGCTCTCGAGTTGAATTCAGGTGGCATCTGTGGAAATCTTCCGCAAAAAATACTTCTCTAAAGCCCTTCGATTGCCACATCTGCGACGCGTCTCTTTTGGAAAAAATCGTGTTTCGAGGGGGTACCCCCCTCCCCCCACCCCCTGAATCCCTTGACTAGAGCGGGGTTCGCAAAAATGCTTTGCAAAATCTTGAGCCCCTAGAGTTTAGAGGTCAAAATCTTGATAGCAAAGGACTTGCAACTCTCCCGGGCCGATCTTCTTGCACCGCCTCCGCCTTGACAATGATCAGCTTTTTGCAATGCGTGCGCAAGGTCAGATGTCACACGACAAGTGCAGTCATCTGTGGATTTCGGCGCTCCAATTTTCCTAGTCCCGAGCCGTCGAAAACCAAGACCCATTGGGCGGCCTAGAGTTGTGGTGGCGCAAAAGGTGGGCCGGACCCCCGCCCCGAAACCACGTTAAGAGCATCCAGATGGAGAGACGGACGGCGCCTTCCCGGCGCCGCCGGATCATTTGTCTCCACGCCACTCGTGTTGTTTGGAACTCCGAACTACGCCGTTTATGGGTTGGGTGCCGAAATGTGCAATCGCGTCGCCCATGAAGGTCAACTGAATGTTCGAGAAATCGACGCTATTCCCCCCCGTGATATCTATCTGCACGGTAGAGGATGGCCCAAAAGGCGGCGGGAAGTTTCCGTTCGCCGTAACGATGGCAGTGCCGGTCACCCGAAAACCATTGGTAAGGGATGTCACGGTGCCATCGACCAGTGTGATGTGGTGCGTATGCGCGTTACGTGCCTTGGGAGAGTTCAAGTCGCCATTCGTTACGCCGAGGTCAGAGTGGACCATGGTCAGAGCCGCCGAAAATTCCGCCGTAGCGGACTCTCCCTTCAACGTCAGAGACCACTCGCCGCCCATCTCCCACGGGCCGCCGACGTTTGCGGGCGTATAGTCATTGAATGAACCACGGAATCTCGCGTGTGTCGGAATTTGGGCCAGCGCGCCAATGCTAAGCGCCAGCACCACGACCCCGATGTGTGCCACCTTCCAGCATTTTTTGCTCTTCATGAACGCCTCCCAGTCTGAGTTAATGCCACTCGCTTATCGCTCAGGACCGCGTGGTATGCAATGCAGGTTCTATGAAGGAGAGATAAAGTTCTGATGAATTGCTAAGTTGCTGGTGCAGTTGCTTCTTAGCGGATTATGGGGCATTATGGCTGCAACGCACGTCAGGGCCTGTGTGGGGGATTTACGGCCCAAGAATTCCATTTCGGCGGTTTCACACTCGACCAGTCCCGCTATCGGCTCCAGCGGGGTGCGCGCCTCCTGCGCCTGGAAAAACTCCCCATGGAGCTGCTCATCTTGCTGGTCCAACGGCGCGGGGAATTAGTTTCCCGCGAGGAGATTGCTGGCTGCCTTTGGGGCAAGGGCGTCTTCCTTGATGTCGATCACAGCATTAACACCGCGATCCGGAAGGTCCGCCTGGCGCTGCGGGACGACCCAGAGAAGCCTCGGTTCGTAGAAACTGTGGTGGGGAAGGGGTACCGCTTTGCCGCCCCGGTGATCTGCAGCAATGGGGATTCCATCCCGCAGGTGCAGCCAGTTCCATCGCCAACTCAGGTAGCTTCGCGACCTGCCGTTCTAGCTACGGAAGACGCAGCCGTCTCCGTCGGCCTGCGGGTGCTGTTAGTAAGCGTAGCCGTGCTCGCATTGTTCACCGTCGCTTTGGTGCTGTACCGCGGCGGCGGTGCTAGGGGCACGATGCAGCCAGCGATCAAGTCCCTGGCAGTGCTGCCCCTGAAAAACCTGTCGGGCGATCCGTCACAGGAATATTTCGCCGATGGCATGACAGAGGCAGTGATCGGGCGCCTATCCATGATCCGTGGGCTTCGCGTCATTTCCCGCACATCGGTGATGCGTTTCAAAGACACGCGCATGTCAGCTCCGGAGATCGCCAAAACACTGAACGTCGATGCCATTGTCGAAGGCTCTGTAATCCGCGAGGGGGGTCGCGTCCGGGTGCATGCCCAGTTGATTCGCGGCGCGACCGACGAACACTTTTGGTCGGAGGCGTACGACCGCGAACTGGGGGATGCCCTCACGCTGGAGAGCGAGGTGGCACAATCCATTGCTCGAAGAGTGGAGGTTACGATCACCGGGGAGGAGCGCACCAGGCTTGTCGTCGCGCGTCACGTCTCGCCTGAAGTTTATGAGAGCTATCTCAAAGGTCGGTTCGCCAGAAGCAATAGGAGGGCTGAGGTCGAAGAGAGTATTGCTTACTTTGAGGAGGCGATCAGGAAGGACGCGACGTTTGCACCGGCTTACGTCGGCCTGGCAGACGCGTACGACAGACTCGGCACGGTTTTTGTCGGCGCTCCCCCCGGCGAAGTGCGTCCAAAAGTGATCAGCGCAGCTCGAAAGGCACTGGAACTCGATCCGGAGCTTGCCGAAGCGCATGCCCTGCTGGCAGATGTGCAGCAGAAACAATGGCAGTGGACCGACGCGGAGGCTGAATACAAGCGGGCCCTTGAGTTGAACCCGAATGATGCTGCTGCGCACCTCGGACTCGCTGACTGGATGCTGTGCCAGGGGCGTACGGAGGACGCGCTGGCTTGGTCCCGGCGTGCCCGTGAGCTTGACCCGCTTGGGGTTTCCGGCATCAGCATCGGGTGGATTCTGTTCAGCGCCCGCCGCTACGACGACGCCATACACGAGTTGCGCAGCGTGCTCGCAGTTCGACCGGACGATGCCACTGCCCTCTGGTTTCTTGGATTCGTGCTCATCGCCAATGGTCAAGCCCAGGAAGCAATCCCCGTGCTAGAGAAGGTTGTCTCTATTTCTGACCGTAGCTCCGGCGCCATCGGTGTGCTGATCAGGGCGTATGCCCATGCCGGGCGACGCGCCGACGCACTTCGGCTCCTTGGAGAATTGAAAAAGCGCAAACAGGCAGGCTACGTTCCTGCTGCCGCCTTTGTGAACGCTTATTTGGGACTCGGCGACTACGAGCAAGCATTTGCCTGGCTTGAGCGGGCCTACGAGGAACAGTCAAACATTCTGCAATTCCTCAAGGTACATCCCTTCTTTGATCCCCTGCGCAACGACCCTCGCTTTGTGGACCTAGTTCGGCGGGTCGGGCTTGACTAGGCTGGGTAGCCGAATCTTTTCGGTTGGCGCGGCCACGCTCGCGAAGCGGTTTTCGACGGGCGGTGGAAGGGCGCCGTTTTTCGGTTTTTGTTGGTTGCAGATGGGGGCTTGGGGTAGAATGCCGCCTAATCGGTTCCGGCGGGGACCGGCGGGTCGAGACGGTAACCTTACGATCCACGCGTACGATCCGGCTGAGGAACGCCATGTTCAAGCCTCGTTAATCCGCCCTCCTGATTGGCCCTGTGTGCCGGGGCTCCCTGACTGATTTTCATTGCACGTTTCGATGCAACGCTTTCGCGAAGGATCGCGGAGGTGGATGCGGAAAGCTAAAGGTTGTTATGGAAGCGATCTCGATTGCGGCCGAGCCGCAAAGTTCGCTGTGGGCCTCGCTGGTGGAGGCGGTGCGCGGGTCGCATCGGGACTACACGGCGGGCAGCCTGAACCGGGCGATTCTGCTGCTGGCTGTGCCCATGGTTTTGGAGATGGTGCTGGAGTCGCTGTTTGCGGTGGTGGACGTGTTCTGGGTAGCAAGGCTTGGAGCCAATGCCGTGGCCACGGTCGGACTCACGGAATCGATGCTGAGCCTGGTATTCGCCGTGGGCATGGGGCTCAGCCTGTCGACCACGGCGATGGTTGCGCGGCGCATTGGGGAAAAGGATCCGGAGGGCGCGGCTGTGGCCGCGGTGCAGGCCATTGCTCTTGGGATCATGGTTTCGCTCGCCATCGGGGTGCCGTGCGGCTTGCTGGCTCCGCGGCTTCTGCGATTGATGGGCGCGTCTGCGGAAATTGTTTCGGTGGGCAGCGGGTATACGAGAATCTGCCTGGGTGGCAGTTGTGCGGTGCTGCTGCTGTTTCTGAACAATGCGATTTTCCGCGGGGCTGGAGATGCGGCCATTGCCATGCGGTTATTGTGGGTGTCGAACATCATCAACCTGGTGCTGGACCCTTGCCTGATTTTTGGCGTGGGACCGTTCCCGCGGATGGGAGTGACGGGGGCGGCGCTGGCGACGTTCATTGGGCGCAGCATTGGCGTGGTTTATCAGTTCTACCGGCTGCTGAAAGGGACGGAGCGAATTCACGTTCTCTTGCGGCAGCTTCGGCTGCGATTTGATGTGCTGTGGCGGTTAGTGCGGGTGTCGCTGACTGGAATTCTGCAGTTTGCCATCGCGCACACCAGTTGGATCGGACTGGTGCGGATTGTGAGCATTTTCGGGGCGGCGGCGCTGGCGGGATATACGATCGCGATTCGGATCGTCATCTTCGTGATTCTACCTTCGTGGGGATTGAGCAATGCCGCGGCTACGCTGGTGGGACAGAACCTGGGGGCGGACAAGCCGGAACGCGCCGAGACCGCGGTGTGGCGCACCGGGCTCTACAACATGATTTTCCTGGGCACGGTGGGCGTGCTGTTCGTGCTGTTCGCGGATCCTGTGGTGCGTTTGTTTACGCATGACCCAGCGGTGGTGCCCTTGGCGGCGGCGTGCTTGCGCATTGTGAGTTGCGGGAATATTGGATACGCGTATGGAATGGTCATGTTGCAGGCGTTCAATGGCGCGGGAGATACCGTGACGCCGACGATCGTGAATTTCTTTGGTTTCTGGATACTGGAGATTCCATTGGCTTATTGGCTGGCGATGCGGATGCAGATGCAATCGAAGGGAGTGTTTTGGGCGATCGTGCTCGCGGAGGGGGCGATTGCGGGGGCTAGCGCGATTTTGTTCAAGCAGGGGCGGTGGAAACGGCAGAAGATTTGAGGCTCGGTGCCTTTAGTCGAAGGAAAAACTGGGGACCGGCGCAGGATTGTAAATTCTTTGGCACCCACGTATTGGTAGAAGCGGCCTTTCAGGCCGCCCGACCGGGTCAAAGACCCGGTCCCACAGATGCTAGCGCGCGCGAGCTAGGACTAGGGTGACGTCGTCGGGTTGTTCGTTGTCGCCGATCCAGGTATCGACCGCCATGGTGACGATCTGGCTGATTTGGGGCAGGGGAAGATCGCGGTTCTCGCGGACCAGGTCGATCAGGCGCTGCTCGCCAAATTCGCCGAAATCATTTTCCGGCTCGGTGACGCCGTCGCTATAGGCCAGCAAGATTTCGCCGGGATGCATTTCGACCGCGCCTTCTTCGTAGGTCATGTTGTCGAACAGGCCCACGACCGTGCCACCGGCTTCCAATCTGCGGATGGTGCCGTTTTTGCTGACTAAAATTGGAGGCAGGTGTCCGCCGTTGCTGTAGGTGAGGTGGTGCGAGCGTCCATCGTAGATTCCGAGAAAAAGCGTGGCGTACTTCTCCGGCGGAGTGCTTTCGTAGAGTTGATGGTTGAGCAGGCTGAGCAAGGCTCCGGGAGAAACTTCGACGCCCTCGGGCCAGGTCGCCATGATTCGGCCTTCGCCGGCGACCGCGCCTACGGCCACGGGTTCGCGCATCTGGGGAAGATTCTCCACACTGTAGGCGCGGACTGCCGAGTGGATGGTCGCCATTAACAGCGCGGCCGAAATTCCTTTTCCGCTGATGTCGCCGACCGCCAGAATCAGCTTGTGAGAGCTGGCGGTCAGAAAGTCGTAGTAGTCTCCGCTGACGGTGCGGGCGGGACGGCAGAATCCATGGACCTCGAGCGACTCGAGCTCCGAAACCTGGCGGGGGAATAACTGCGCCTGCACTTCCTGCGCGATGACGAGTTCATTTTCGAGACGCTGCTTTTCTTTCTGCTCCTGGATCAGCTTCTCGATGGAGGCGGTCATGGAGTTGAACGAATGCGCGAGATCGGCGAGTTGGTCGCTCGAATTCACGGGGATGCGATGGCTGAAATCGCCGCGATCCACGTGTTTGGTGGCTTCGTGAAGCTGCGCCACGGCGGCGGTCACGGTGCGGGTCATGCGGGTGCCGATGATGAGAGCGATCAGTTCGATGATGGCGAAGAAAATTCCGACACCCACCAGGATGTATGCCACGCCCTGCGCGAATTCCCCCAGCGCGGCGAACAGATGGCTATACAAGGCCGAGGGACGGGTGCGAACTCTCACCAGCGCTCGTCGTTCCAGGTCGCCAGTGTTCCAGTCCACTGCTGAAAGCGACGTGCCGGCGAGAGGGATCTCGAGATCGAAGCTGCCGGCCGGGCTGGGCACGGCGCCCACGGTGAACGTGGGTTGCGGCGCTCGCTGGTCGGTTTGGACTACCCCGCCTTGTTTCGTTGAGCTGACGACGCTCTTTGGAGGAGTAGCGGACGCGGAACTATCGGCACTCTTCGCGGGCCCTTGGTCCAGGGTGACTCCTGAGGGAAAGACGGTGATTTCGCCGAGATCGGCCGCAATGGTACCCACCAACTCTTTGTCAAACGGCTCGCTGGTGACTACGGTCAGCGTATTCGACCTTATCGGAAGCGAGGTAACCGCTCGCAAGTACAATCGGTCTTGGTCACGGACGATGTCGCGAAACCTGCTTTTGACGAAAGTCGGGAGCGTGAGGGAGGCGCCCTGGAACGCATTGCATAGCGGCAAGGACTTGTCCGCGTACCACGCGCAAACCTGCCGCCGGTTCCAGGCAGGATCGCGCTTGCGCAATCCCGCGAGCGACTCTGCGGCAGGATTGTCTCCGCGCTCCAAACGTGCCGCCAGTTCGTTGCTGACCGCGGCGTTGGCTGCTTCCAGACTTCTCAATTGGGAGTGGATCTCGGAAGTTACGACGAAGACGGCAAACTGTCCGGCTAGACCATAGAGCGTGATGAGGGCCATCGCGACCAGAAGCACGGCGGGAATCACGCCGATGAAGACGTAGGTGACGATCAGGCGATTCCGCAGTCGCCACAGGACTCGGCGCTTCAACCAGCGGAAGGCGAGGATGCAGAACAACAAGGTGGCGAGGAACCCTAGGAATTGGACCCAGCCTCCCAAGTGATTGCCCCAGGAAGCGGCAAACAGGTCCAGGAATCTCTGCAGCGCGAACAGCACCGCAGCCATAGCCGCCAAATAGCAGGCCAGGCGCGCCATGCGGCCTTCAGGCCACAATCCGGCTTGGATCAGCCGGTGCCGTAATTCTGGATAAGACCATTGCATGCTGTTCGTCGGTTCCGCAGAAGATTAGGATTATACGGCTGTGAAAACATCGATCTTACCGGCGAGTCGCGTCCGGACGGGGTGCGGACTGCGCCGTGCGACCGCGCTCGGTCGATTAGATCTCAGGATAGAGGTCGAAGAACGCTTCCAGGCTCGTGCGCAACTGCTTTTCGATATCTTCCTTGCTGCCCTCGAGCAGGTGCATAGTGACGTGGGCTTCCCGGCCATTCGTGAGCTTGACGGGAGCCTGACCCACCTCGGCCACCTCCTCGGACGGCAACAACCTCATGCCATAAACCAGCGTCAGATTCGCCATAAGTTGATTCTACGACGTTCCGGCAGGCCGCTGCGAACTCCGTTCCTTTGGGATTTAGAATTCGGGGGCTTTCTCATTTAGAATTCCGGCGTGGCCAGAATTCTGGTTTCTATACTCTGGATTCATCTTCTCGCGCTGGCCTGCGCGCGGCAGGTTTTGGCGCAGGAGCCGGCGGGCAACCCGCCCTCAACCCAGCCGCAGGTGAAGGTCAACATGCTGAACGTGTGCTCGCCTTCCGCCGAGGAGCAGAAGGAAATTGCTGCAGCGTTGGCGCGCGTTCCGAAGCAGCCATTGTTCGACAACGACTTCGAGGTTACCCGCGGGCGGTCAACTCTGACTGACATGCCGACCTTCCTGCAACCCGGACAGGGCGGCCATGTCGCGGGTGAGCCATCGGTGGCGAGTTATGTCCGCATTCGCCGCGAGTTTTCGGTGCAGGCGCTTTTTTCCAGCGTGCAGTACTCCTTCAGTAACGACGGGCAGAACATGGTGGAGACGCTGGTGCTGCACGTGCGCGATCCCAAAGATCTGATTGAAGTGTCGCTGGAAGACAGTGCCTCGTCGGTCACCAGTTCCGAGGCCATGCTTGGGTCGAACACTCCGGCGACCCGGGTCCGGCTGGAACGCTTTGGCAAACCGTCGGTTGCGCTGGCTCGGTGTCTGGCTGCCGAAGGCGGTCCAGCGCCCGATCAGAGTGTATATGAGCCGCTGTTCCACAGCGCGTCTGGCGTGCTGGCGAACTATCGCGCGCTGTTGAGCGTGAAAAAAATTGTGCCGGAGGAACTGGCGAAAATCAGCGGAGAGTCCAAGGCAGAGTCTAAGCCGAAGACTGCTACGAAGCTTAAAGGGACCATGGCGAGACCAACGAAAGCGGCTCCCGACAAGTGATTCGAATGATTCTAACCTCTCTGTTCTGGCGAGCGAACTGAGCGGCTTGCATCAAAATCGGAGATCAGCCATCTAATATGCAACTACATAATCAATGAGCGAAATTCGAGATGTGGTTATTATCGGATCCGGATGCTCCGGACACACTGCCGCTCTTTACACTGCGCGTGCTAACCTGAAGCCGCTGGTCATCGAAGGTCACGAGCCGGGCGGGCAACTCTCGATGACTACCTTGGTCGAAAACTTTCCTGGATTTCCCGAAGGCATCCTGGGTCCCCAGTTGGTTGAGAACATGCGGAAGCAAGCCGAACGATTTGGCGCCGAATACCGCATGGCGCATCTCACCAGCGCCGATCTCAGCCAGCGGCCGTTTCTGCTGCATCTGGGGAAGCACCAAGTCCATGCCCAGACGTTGATCATCGCCAGTGGGGCTTCGGCGCGTTGGTTGGGCTTGCCGCATGAGCAGCAGCTCATCGGCCATGGAGTTTCGTCGTGCGCGACCTGCGACGGTTTCTTTTTCTCTGGAAAAGAAATTGTCGTGATCGGCGGCGGCGACTCGGCCATGGAAGAAGCGCTGTTCCTCACCCGCTTCGCAACTAAGGTGACGGTCATTCATCGCCGCGACGCCTTCCGCGCGTCGAAAATCATGCTGGAGCGGGCTCAGCACCACGACAAGATTCAGTTCCTGCTCGACACGGTTGTTGAAGACGTTTACGACGTCGGCAAGCAGGAAGTCACTGGACTCAAATTGCGCGATGTGAAGACAGGCAGAGTCTGGGATTTTCCCACCAGCGCGCTGTTTCTCGGCATCGGGCACGAGCCCAATGCGAAGATGTTTGCCGGGCAACTCGACACCGATGCCGATGGCTACCTCAAGACTCACAACTACGTGTTCACCCGCGTGCACGGGGTTTACGCGTGCGGCGACGTGCAGGACCGCCGCTATCGCCAGGCCATCACAGCTGCGGGCAGCGGTTGCATGGCCGCCATGGAAGTGGAAAAGTTTCTGGAAGAGCGCGGCAAATAGTTGGGAGCGAACGTCTCGGCAACACCTGTCTCATCGTTTCCCGTCTGGCGTTTGAAGTTTTGAAGTAATGAGCCAGACGGCGATACGACCACAAGACAGATAAACTGCCCCAGTGTCGGCCTGCGATCGCCGTCCTATCTGCGGCGTGGCCGGTTTGTGATACAAATTTCTGTGCTCTTCCTACAAGCGGCCGCCATTCCTTTTCTTATCTTTCCGGATCTTGTCTTTCCGGACCTGGCAGGTACTTCATGCTGAGGGCGTTCTTCGTCCATCTTTCTGAAAACCGTCTTCTTCGCAGTTTTGCCGAACGATCCGCGATTGGTCGCCGCGTTTCCGGCCGGTTCGTGGCGGGCACGGAAATCGCCGACGCGGTTTGCGTTACCCAGGCCGTCAACAATGCCGGCATGAGCGTCAGCATCGACAATTTGGGCGAGAACGTCACGAATCCCGACGAAGCCCGCCACAGCGCGCAGCTCTACCACCGGATTCTCGACGCCATCGCGGCCAGCCAGCTCAACGCCAACATCAGCCTGAAGCTGACGCACATGGGATTGGATGTGGATGAGAAGATGGCCCGCGACCTGGTTGCGGCCCTTGTGAGCAGAGCGGCATCGATGCAGCCACCGGGCTTTGTGCGCGTCGATATGGAAGGGTCGCCCTATACGCAGCGCACGCTGGACTTCGTTCACGAGCTGCACCGCATGCCGGGGAATGAGAACAGCGTCGGCACCGTGATTCAGGCCTACCTGAAGCGCTCGGAGAGCGATATTGAAACGCTGCTGGGCGAAGGAATTCGCATCCGCCTGTGTAAAGGCGCGTACAAGGAAACGGCGAGCATCGCGTATGAGAGCAAGGCGGACGTGGATGCGAACTACATCAAGCTGATGAAGATTCTGATGAAGAGTGGCGTCTATCACGGCATGGCGACCCACGACGAGAACATCATTCGAGAGGCCCAGGCGTTTGCCACGCGCGAAAAGATTGCGCGCGATTCCTTCGAATTTCAGATGCTGTACGGTATTCGGCGCGATTTACAACAGAGTTTGGTGCGCGATGGCTGGCGCATGCGCGTCTATGTTCCCTTCGGCACGGAGTGGTATCCCTACTTTATGCGGCGGCTGGGAGAGCGTCCGGCGAACGTATTCTTCATTGCGCGGAACATGCTCAGGGCATAGATCGCCTGATGAAGATTTAAGGAGGTGCCAGGTGAGTGGATGGCGGAGCCGTTTTCGGTTGGTATTGCCCTTCTTGCATCTTTGTCTGTGTCTGGCGATTGCACTTGGACACGAGAGGGGAAGGTAGCTGGCGGTGGTTTCCCGCGTTTTATGCGGATTTTCCTTTTTCCGTATTACTGCTTCCGCTGATGAAATTCTCAAGCCCGTTCGTTGTTCTCGGAGTCGCCGGAACCCTCTGGTGGTTCGCTCTCAATGCGCTCGTCGTTTTCCTCGTGGAGAAGGTATTTGGAATTGCATTGACGGCTTCACGGCGCGGCGCATGATACAATGAATACATGCAATACTAGTATTCTGGAGATTCTCTGATGCCGACTTCCATCCGACTTCCCGAAGACATCGAGCGTCGTCTCGACGCTATGGCGGAAAAGACGGGGCGCACCAAGGCCTTCTATATCCGGGAGATGATCCTCACCCACATCGACGAAATGGAGGATTACTACCTTGCGGCCGACGTGGTAGAACGCCTTCGCAAAGGGCAGGGTCGCACTTTTACTGCGCAGGAAGTGAGACAGGACCTTGGCTTGGACGATTGAGTACACCGACGTTGCCCGCACACACCTTCGCAAGCTGGACAAAGTTGCATCTCGTCGCATTCTCAATTACATGGACCAGCGTATCGCTCCCCTTGAGGACGCGCGCAGCCTGGGCCAAGTGCTGCGTGGACCCTTGGGCGACTTTTGGCGCTATCGGGTAGGAGAATACCGCATCATTTGCGAACTTCATGATCAGAAGTTGCGTGTCTTGGTGGTGCGTGTAGGAAATCGAAAGGATATCTACCGATAGATGGGAAATCCTGAGAACAGAGAATTCCGACTGTTCACTGTCCCCTGGCAACTATCATCCTCGCCAATTCAAACTGAGAACTGCTCCTACTCCTGCGGAACGTTCTCTCCGTCTTCTGCTGGAGCGAGAGGCAGGCGGGTGGCCCCGCGCATCATGTCACGCTCCTGGTCGGAGAACATGCCCTTGAAGCGATCGGAGTTGATGACGGCTTCGCGCTGGTCCGGCGGCATCGCCCGCAAGTCGCGAACCGCAGTCATGACCATGCGCTGGCGATCGGGAGGAAGCTGCCGCATCTGGCCAAAGATCTGTCGCGCTTGTTGTTTTTGCTCGGGCGTCAGATGCTCCCACGTTTCCATGCGGTTCAACATGCGCAATTGCTGTTGGGGCGGCAAATTGGAGAAGTGCTGCAAGCGCTGCCGAAGTCGCTGCTGTCGTTCCGGCGGCAAGCTGCGGAACGCGGGATCATTTTGTAGTGCGCGCTCCTGTTCTGCCGGAGACAAGTCTTTGTAGCGTCGAAGCCAGTCTCCCGCATGACCGTGCGCTTGCGGACGTGCCTGTGGTTGCCGAGGTGCCGGTTGGTGTTGCGGCGGAGGGGCCGGGGCAGCGTGTCTCTGCTGCGGCGCGTGGGAAGCGCCCCGGTACGCCAGACAAGGCAAGGGAATGGCGATAGCAATCGCCAGACCGGCGGCGGCCAGCCAATCCGTCCTAAGTTTCCCCTGCCTCATTTCCCGCCTTGCCCTTGTACTTCGCCGCGCTTCAAGATATTCCCGTGACGCGCGAACCGTCTATGGATTCGCTTCGACATCCTGCTGCAGGTCCAGATCATCCAGCAACTCGAAATCCGAATACATATCGTGATTCTTGTCCAAAGCTTGCAGGTCGCTTACGGCGGTGCCCGGCGGTTCCGTAATCGAAGCTTCCTCTCCATGATTGATAACGCCGCTGTTTCCCGTGAAGAACAGGCCCACGCCCACTCCGAAGAGCACTGTCAGCGCCGCCGCCAGTACCGGCTGGCGGAACCACCGCAACCAGCCCGCTTGCGGTTTGGCCATTTCTTCGCGCAGCCGGGCCTGCAGGCGCACGTCGAAATACGGCGACGGCTCTGGGGTCTGCCATTCGTCGAGCAGCGCCATCGTCGCGCGCATCCCTTTCAATTGTTCCGCACAAGAGCCACAACTTTCCAGATGCTTGCCTTCGTCCGTCGTGGGCCGGCTGAATCCAGCCGCCACATCAGGCATCCGTTCACGAATCTCATTGCATTTCATAACCACTTCCCCTTCATTCTTTTCGCCAATGCCGCTCACAAAGAAACAGATCAAGCTCGCTAAACAAATTCTTTTAACTGTTCCCGCAAAGTCTCATAGGCCCGGAAGAGCAACGACTTGGTCGCCGACTCGCTCTTCTTCAAAACGTCGGCAATCTGCTTGTAGTCCATCTGCTGGTACTTGTGCATAATCACCGCCAGTCTCTGTTGCTCGGGCAACGCCTCTACTTTCCGGCGAATCGCCATCATGCGCTCCCGGCGTACCATGGCTTGTTCGGCCGTCAGTTTCGCGTCTGGCAACTCGAGCGTGGTGCCGGTATCCTCGTCAGGTTCGTCGAGGCTGACCGTAATCTCCGGACGCTCGTGTCGCGTGTCGCGCGCATAATTCACGGCCAGATTGGTCGCAATGCGATACAGCCAGGTCGTGAATTTCGCACTCGCCTCGTAGCTCTGGCGCGAGCGATACACGCGTAAAAAAACTTCCTGCGCCAGATCTTCGGCGGCAGCCGTATTGCGCGCCATCCGGTACATGAAACTCACGATCGGGCGGCGATACTTATGCACCAAGTAATCAAAGGCCGATTGGTCGCCCGCCCTGGCACGCAGCATGATCTCGGCATCGGACGGCGAATCTCCACCTTCGACCGCGGCCGGGAACGGAGCGGAGGCCTGCGGCGTCGTCGCAGCCATCAGCATGCCCCGATCCAGTGCGGCTGTGCTCACACTAGTTTCAACCCCGCTGTGGTCCGGAAGTTTCGCTTTTTGCGGATCGGAGGAAGGCGCGGAAGTCCCTGACAGTGAAGGGGATAGAGGTGTCCGCGAAGGTCTTTGGTCGGGCGCCATACGAAAGGAAGCACCGGCTAGGGTGGCGTCGAGTTTGAGTCCGAGTCCGTGCTCCGCCCCTGCCGCCGATTAGGCTACCATGCCGGGCCACCACGCCGAAACCCGGTTGTTCTTTCGCCGGGAGGCACGGTTTTCGCAAAAATGTAAATCGCGATCGAAGCACTTCCCTGGTGGTCGCGCCGCGTCTCAGAAGTTGAACCCGAATCCTATCGAAATGATGGGATAGACCTTGAACGCGGACATGTCTTTGTCCAACTTGTTTCTTTCGGCCTGCACGTTTGCCTGAAACGCGGGAAAGGAATTGACGGGGAGACAGTTCAATCCATTCGCGTCGCAAGCGCTCCCTCCCAAGTTGAGTGCGGTGCGGGGAGCGCCAGTGTAAATGACTCCGAGCTCAAAGGGCACGCTGAAACGGCGGTGGTTGCGAGGGAGCAGGTTTCCCCAGCCCACGGTGAACATTGGTCCGGCCTTCGCGAAGTCGACCTTACCAGTGCCGGTAATGGGGTCGGTGGGATCGCTGGCGTATGGGGTGTTGTTGAGGGTAAAGGTTTTGCCTCCAGGAACGGAAGCATTGGCGGCAATCTGGTTACCGTTGTAGACGAGCACGCCGGGGCTGACATGGAAGCTACCTCCGAAGGGAAACCAGTCGTAGTGAGCCTCGATGGAGTGGAAGCGCAGCTGGCCCGCGTAGGTGATTCCGTCCTTGTTGAAGCCGCGGTCATAGCTGAAGAGGTTGAACCCGGCGCGCAGGTTGGAGCGGAACGTGAGAGGCGTAGCAGCTTCCGCCCCGACGCCCAGCGAGGACGCCTTGACGGCGATGCCCAGCCGAGAGAAGGGTTCAGTGGATTCGGTTTGTGCGGAAACCAGGGTTGGAAGCATCAGGACGGCGAAAAGAAGAGATGCGAGGATCGCGGGGGAACGTCTTGACATAGAAAAACTCCCACTGGCTTGATTCTCAGCGCCAGCATTGCTCGGATTCAACTCAAATCTCCGGAGAAGAGAGCTTTTCACGTTTCGTGATACTGAAATGGGAGACGCCGAAGAGGGTAACCATAGCCGTTGGGCTGAACTGGGAGCAGCTCACATCGTTCTGCACACGATCAAAGCCGTGCGAAGGTCGCCAATCTTCTTCGGAAATTGCCGGAAGGATTAGTCAGATGGTGGGCGCTATAGGATTCGAATGTAGGTAGATGCACCAAACAAAGGACTTAACGGAGCACGGCTGGCAATGTTGGTTCAGTTAAGTCCATGAAAGACAAGGAAGTGATTTCTGGAATCACTTCGGCACAGTTGTGGTTCTACCGCCCACGACTAGGGTACATTCACTTTCGTAACTTGACGACGCCCGGCGAGAGCGCCATGGTTGTAAGGCATCCCCATGGCACGATTTCACGTTCCTCCCCGGCGTCTCACTATCTCGTTTCTCGATCTGGCGTTCATCGCCCAAGTCGCCTAGTGCTCGTAGACGATGGCGATGCACTCGCCGCTCACGGTCTCATTGCAAGCACATACGTTCCCAGTTATGGCGGGCTGTACGTCGTCATGATCAACGATGCAACTTGGCAACCGTTGCCTTGCCGCCCGATCTATGTCGGCAAGGCCCAGGATCTATCTCTGCGCGTCTGTCGCAGTCATGAAAAATACCAGTCGTGGCTAAGGGCCGCATCCGGCACCGGTCTGTTCATAGCGTTCTGTCATATCGAAGATGAAAACGTGAGAAGCGACGTGGAGCGGCGTCTTATCGAACACTACACGCCCTCTTGCAACAGAATGTTCAATCGTAATGCAGCCCGCTTTCGAGTACTCGGCGATCTCGCATGAGCGGAGACAGAGCAACCCGTTCTGTAGATAACAGCCTGTTTACTTTTTGAGGCTACCCCTGCTAGGCTCTCTCGTCCATGAGTACAAAAGAACCACGAATCTCTCTTGCAGCCCTCGCAGAAATCGAAGCCGCACTCCGGGACTACGCAAAGGACGTGCTACAAGCCGGGCTCGGCGAGTTCGCCACAAACATGTACATCGACAAGGCCGACTACTTCGTCCGTTGGCTCAAGCGGGATTTCGAGCCGGGTAGCCGCGTTAATAGCCAATCCAAGGCCGCTACAGAAGGGCGGCGAAAGGCAAACGGCTGAACGCCTTCCACAAAATCGTTTCCCTCCAGGACGGTCGGTGTCTTTAAGCTCATGCGGCATAGCGACATCAGAACCACTATTAACACTTACGGAGATGTGGTGACTGATGAGATGCAGCGGGCCGAATCAAAAGTCGCTGGCCTCGCCCTGGGCAGTGATTCCAAAATGATTCCAGGGTCTGTAAGTAACTGAAAAGATGGTGGGCGCTATAGGATTCGAACCTATGACTTCCACCGTGTGAAGATGGCACTCTACCGCTGAGTTAAGCGCCCTGCTTTTGGTCCCCGGAGTCGGTGGAGCTGGTGAAAGGATTCAGTCACTTAGCGCCGTCGAGGTGTCCACTCATTGGGTACTCTATCGTTTTTTCTTCTGGGTGTCCACTCGGGTTGGACACCGTGAGCGCTTAACTTTTCTACAAGTTTGCACAAGGGCTGCGCCCTGCCATCTTCGGGGTAACGGCATGTCGGAGGCGCACTATTAGAGGGCGTGCATTAAAGCGCGCGGCTTGAGTGCCATGGGCATGATTGCGACAGCTACCCTCGGCTTGGGTCTCAACAATGGGGGCCACCTTCCACAGAGCAAGCGACGGCGAATCCTATGCCGATAGCGGCACCCACAACGACCAGGCTGACAATCAGAATCTTCGCACCCATGGACATTCCCTTTTGTTTGACTTGCTGCACATCTTCGTAAGCAAATTTCTTGGTTGTCCGAGTTTTCTGGTCGGTAAAGACGAAACCTGTATCAGAAACGTCGCTCACCTTGCCGCTGAACTTCTTTTGATTGTCGATGGTTTTTCTTAGGGTGACTTTGACAGCCTTGTTCTTCTCCTGTGCCTTGAGGAGGACTTGCTGCATCTTGGCTACGGTCTGTTGTGGGGGCTGGGGTTGGGCTTGGGCAACCAGGCTGCCATGCAGGAGCACAGGAACGAGCACGACTGCAATCACTTTGTAGAGCATTCCGCACCTCGCTTGCGTCTGTTTGGCGTTTCCTACGTTCCTGCATGATGCAAAGCAAAGTCGCGAAAACAATCGGCGGCATAATTCAGCGTTCTGAGTGAGACTGCTCTTTCGGGCTGGCCTGCTTCGCCCCCTCCGCCCTGTAAACGGTCCTGGCCGACGGAATCAGAGCTCCGATCCCCGCGCCGATCCCTGCACAACCGCCAACCAAGCCTGCAGTGTCGCCGGCACGCCAGTTCTCCGTGTTACGCATAGCTGCTGCCCAAGCCGCTCCAGCACTCGCCCCGGCAGCGAATCCGATCAGCGTGTTGCGCTTCCGATTCTTGCCGCTGACACTCACCCGGTGAACTTGGTCCTGGAGAACAATAACCTCCTTGTCCTCGACCTTCAGCGTGAGGTCTGTTTCGGAAAAGCGCACGAACCTGCCTGATGTGCTCTTGAGCGATTGCTCAACGACTTGAACCTTTGTGCCCGGCTTGATCTGGGCCAGACCCTGCCATGGCGACGATTGTGCCCACACCAGTGGCGTGAGGATTAACACAAAGAACAAAGAACGAGGGACGAAATGCCGAGCACTCATAAATGCCTCCTGGTGGACAGGACACATACAACTACAGAAAAAGGAGCGGTGCTCGTTCGGAGAGGTGAACGCGCCCTTTTTACCGCAGCAGCGACCTACTGTCTGTGATGCTCGTCACGGTACGCGCACCTTCCCCCGGCTCAACAGTTGGCTGCAGCGGAAAAGCTGGTAGTGGTGCAGCTTGGGTAGACTTCAACACACGAACTAATCTTGCTATGCTTGTATCCTCTGTCCAGGATGATCCGGCGGTGGCGGCAATTGAGTGACAGCCCGGAGCTATGATGGGATGAGGGTAAGTTGGCGGCCAGTCCGTCCGGACTGCCTCTGCCAGCGCAACTAGCACCAAAACTGCCCCGATGGGCAGGTAGTAGCTGTAAGTCATTGAGGGCGCGTAGCTCAAACGGATAGAGCATCGGATTTCTAATCCGACGGTTGCAGGTTCGATTCCTGCCGCGCCTACCAGCCTTCCTTTTGCTCTGGAACTGCCGGCGCCATTCTCCTTTGCGGACCTTAGACTTTTGGCTTGCGATGTTCGCAGGTTGAGGTATTCAGGCAGGAATCCGCCAGGCGGAGACGCTCGACCGGATTGCCGCCAAGGATGTGGGACTCAATAATCTCTTCCACGTCGGCCTCGGTGACGTTTCCATACCAGACTTCGTCCGGGTAGACGACAAGGTTCGGACCGTGCTCGCATTGATCGAGGCAGCCGGACTGGTTCGCGCGGACTCTGTCCTTCAGACCGCGCTCGGCCAGCTTTTGTTTGAAGAGCTTCTGAAGTTTGGCTTCGGCTTGGGGATCGCAGCATCCGCGGGGATGGCCCGTCGGGCGCTGGTTTCCGCAGACAAAAATATGTTTTTCGAACTTGGGCATCAGGCTGCCACTGGAACGTGACGTTCCGAGATCTCTGCGTCCCAGATTCCGTCGAAGCCAACGAAATATCCTTGCACCTCGATGCCGGGAATCGCGGCCCTCAGGTTGGCGGCGGCGCGCTGCAGTTCGCGCTCGTGATGGATAGCTTCGGCCGCTGCGTCTCCGCCGAATCCTCCGCCAAGTCCACCGTAGGCTCCGCAATCGGAGTGCAGCATCAGGATCACACGCTTGGTACCGTGCAGTCGCATCGACTTACGGATTTGATCCAAGACGAACTCGCGGTCGGTTTCATGTTCCGGAGATGCCAGGCACTTGGCGCCGCCAGCGATCTTGATGGGATCGGAATTCATGACGCCGATGCGCTTCAGGAACTTCTGGAATCCTAGGTCAAAGCGGTTGTCGAAGCACCACAGGATGGCGGCGTCGCAATGATATTTTTCACGCGGAGCGTCGAAGTGGAACACCTTTTTCACAGACCCTCCTCGAGGAAATAGATTAACGGATATGATCTTACCTGAGAAGCCCTGCCCGGTTCCGCCTGGGTAGGGATCTGGCATGGGACGTCCAACGCGGCGGGTCTGCGCGCGAGATCCCCTTCGACATCGCTCAGGGCAGGCTTTCGCTCCGCCTGAGAAACGGCTGGGCTCAGGATGACGCCGATCGGGACGGACTGTCGAAAGCCAAACTGCGCGACCGTCTGGCTTGGCGCGCGTGTTCCCGTTCAGAATGAAAAGTGTCACCAATCTACTGGACGCGTACAGCGCGTTGCTATTCGCGGTGGGGACACGATAAGATAATTTGTACACGTCTTCTCCGCTCCGATCCCAGTAACTTTTTCTGAAGTCATCCTTGCGGGCAAAGAGTGTGCGACCCCGGGTGCAGCGCAGACATCTGCCTGCTTGAAATTTCCTTGACGGAGTTGGCATTGAAAAAAGGCAAGACTGCGGTGATCGTGGGCGCCCAGTGGGGCGATGAGGGCAAAGGGAAGATCGTCGACGTGCTGTCGGAGAACTTCTCGGTCGTGGCCCGCTACGCCGGCGGACACAATGCCGGCCATACCGTCATCATCAACGGCAAGAAGTTTATTCTGCAGCTCGTTCCGTGCGGCGTGTTGCGCGCCGGTTGCCGCAGCGTGATTGGGAACGGCGTGGTGCTCGATCCACTGGCGTTTCTGAAAGAGGCGGGGGCCTTACGCGAAGCCGGGGTGAAGATCGACGGCAACCTGTTCGTTTCCAACCGCGCCCACGTGATTCTGCCCTACCATCGCATGATCGAACTGGCAGCGGAGAACGCGCCGGGACGAGTGAAAATCGGAACAACGTCGCGCGGCATCGGTCCAGCCTACGAAGACAAGATGGGGCGGCGCGGCCTGCGGGTCGCGGATCTGCTGGATCTGCAACTACTCAAAAAGCACATCGAGAATGCCGTGCGCGAGAAGAACATGATTGCGCACGCGCTTTTCAATACCGAACCGCTCGACGCCGACAAGATGTACACGGAATACGCGCGTGCCGCTGAGAAGATCGCGCCATTCGTTTGCGACACGGCCGTTCTGCTGAACCAGGCGCTGAACCATGGTGCATCGATTCTGTTTGAAGGCGCGCAGGGCACGATGCTCGACATCGACCACGGGACCTATCCATTTGTGACGTCTTCCAGCGCGACTTCCGGCGGCGCGGTCATCGGTACGGGCGTGGCGCCCAATGCCATCAATTCGGTTATTGGAATCACCAAAGCCTACTGCACGCGCGTGGGCGAGGGCCCATTCCCCAGCGAAGACAAAGGCGAAGCGGGGGACAATCTGCGCAAGCGCGGCAACGAATATGGCGCGGTTACTGGGCGTCCGCGGCGCACGGGATGGCTCGATCTGCCACTCCTACGCTACTCGGGCATGATCAACGGCACTTCGTGGCTGGTCGTTACCAAGCTTGACGTGCTCGATGACCTGGCGGAGATTCCGGTCTGCGTCGGCTATAAGATCGACGGAAAGAATACCGCTGACGCGCCGGCACAGGCCAGCGGCTACGAAAAGATCGAGTGCGTTTACAAGAAACTGCCGGGATGGCGCACTTCGACGGAAGGCATCACGGAATACTCCAAGTTGCCAAGGCCGGCGCGGGAGTACCTGGCATTCGTCGAGAAAGAGACTGAAGCGAAAGTTGGGATGATCTCTACCGGTCCGGACCGCAGCCACACGATTCTGGTGGATGAGTTCGTTTCGGAGTTGAAGACGGCCGCGAAAAAAGCCTAGAATTGCTTCCCCGATCGACCAGTTAGCGGGCTAGGAGCGAAACGATGGTGGTATTGGCAGTGACCTGGATGGCGAAAGTGGGGCACGAAGCCGAAGTCGCCGCACTTTTTGAAAAGTTGACCGAACACTCCCGCAAAGAGCCGGGTTGTGCCATGTACCAGGTGCATCGGCACAAGACGGAAGCGCGCCGCTTCTTCATCTACGAGCAGTACAAGGACGATGCCGCGCTGGAGGCGCACCGCGCCGCGCCGCATTTTCTGCAGCACGCCCGCAAGGATCTCCCTAAGATCGCCGACCGGGTGGAAGGGCATTTGTTCGAGCCGCTGGGGTAATTTATGTGGCGCGGGCGCCCTCGCCCGCGTTTCCCGAAGACGATTGCACTGCAGACGAAAAACTTACGCGCGGGCGTTACTTCCCTTTGTCGATCATCAACTCGCCGCCCGACGCATAACTTTCCTTCGAGACCTCGTTGAATGCGACCATGATCGCTTCTCGCCGCGCTCCGGCTTCTTCCACCAGAGCGTCAGTGATCCGCTTCGCGATCTTGCGCTTCTGATCGGCGGTGCGGCCCTCCAGCATTGTGACTTGAACCACGGGCATAGTGTCAGTTCTCAGTTCTCAGTTCTCAGTTCTCAGTTATTCGGTCACCAATTCCCTAGAAACCGGGGACTGAGAACCGAGAACTAAGAATTATTTCGACAATTCGTATCCCGCAAAGAAGAAGCTCAGCTCGAACCGAGCTGTATCTTCCGCGTCCGAACCGTGGATGGCGTTGTGCTCAATGTTGGTCGCCCACTTCTTGCGGATTGTGCCTTCCTCGGCGCTGGCCGGGTTGGTGGCGCCCATGAGCGTGCGCAGATCGGCAATGGCGTTTTCTTTTTCCAGGGCCAACACCACGATCGGTCCGCTGGACATGAAGTCGGTGAGCGTGTTGAAGAATGGCCGGGCGGCATGCACGGCGTAGAACTGCTCGGCCTGATGCTTGGAGATTTCCAGCATCTTCATAGCGAGAATGCGAAAGCCATTTTTCTCGAATTGTTCGATGATGTCGCCGACGGCATTGTTGCGGACGGCGTCGGGCTTGACGATGGTGAAGGTGCGTTGCAGAGTTTTCATTCGGTCGTTGGTCCTTGCTCGTTAGTCATTGGCCTGAGTTGAACAATGTCTCATCGAAAAACGGGTTTGTCATTCCGACCCCGAGCAAAGCGAAGGGGAGGAATCTGCTTTGCTCTCGGTACTCGGTACACAGCACTCGCAACTAGACGCTGACTCCCAGCGCGGCCGCCAGCGTCTCCCCGATCGCGGCCGGAGACTTTGCTACTCGAATCCCGCAGGCTTCCAGTGCTTTGATCTTTTCTGCAGCCGTGCCCTTGCCGCCGGAGATGATCGCTCCTGCGTGGCCCATGCGGCGTCCCGGAGGCGCGGTTTGTCCGGCGATAAAGCCAACCACAGGCTTCTTCATGTGGGACTTCACAAACTCCGCGGCGGATTCTTCAGCGTTCCCGCCAATTTCGCCGATCATGATCACGGCTTCGGTCTCGGGATCGCGGTTGAACAGGTCCAGCGCGTCGATGAAATTCGTGCCGATGATTGGATCGCCTCCAATGCCGATGGCGGTCGATTGCCCGATACCGCGCTGCGTGAGCTGATGCACCGCTTCGTAGGTCAACGTGCCGGAGCGCGAAACGATGCCAATCGATCCTTCTTTGTGAATTGAAGCCGGCATAATACCGATCTTGCATTTGCCCGGCGAGATGATTCCCGGGCAGTTCGGCCCGATCAGGCGCGAGCGCCGGTCCTGGAGGAATTCCCACGCCTTCACCATATCGAGCGTTGGAATGCCCTCGGTGATGCAGACGATGAGGTCGATTTCCGCGTCGGCCGCTTCCATGATGGCGTCGGCGGCGAATGGCGGAGGCACGAAGATAACTGTGGCGTTGGCGCCGGTTTTGTCGGCGGCCTCGCGTACGGTGTTGAAAATGGGCCAGCCCTCGTGCGTGGTGCCGCCCTTGCCCGGCGTTACACCGCCAACGATTTGCGTGCCGTAGGCGGCGCTGGCTTTCGCGTGAAACGTGCCTTCGCGGCCGGTGAGGCCTTGTACGACTACCCGCGTATTCTTATTTACCAAAATCGCCATAGATAAGATTCCTCATTGCAACTGCTGAATTCAGGTACAGCATGGACCAAAACTGGTTTTTGTCATCCCGAGCGAAGCGAGGGATCCACGTTCTCGCCTGCGCCACCGAACTGCCGCTTCCGACAAACACCCAGGTTCCTCGCTATGCTCGGGATGACAGTTCGCAATCTAGCACCGCAAATGCGAGACTTATCTACCGCCATTCCGTTACGCCGAGAGTGCCTCGGGCGGCTGCGACGACTTTATCGGCCGCGTCCTTCATGGTGTCGGTGACGACAAAGTTGAATCCGGAGTTCATCAGGATTTTCTTGCCCTCGTCGACGTTGGTTCCTTCCAGCCGCAACACGATGGGCAGCTTGATGTTCGTCTTGCGCGCGGCTTCAACCACGCCGGTGGCCAGCGTGTCCACGCGCAGGATCCCACCGAAAATGTTGATCAGCACCGCTTTCACGTGGCTGTCGCTGAGCAGGATTTCGAAGGCGTGCGCGACTTGCTCGGAACTGGCGCCCCCTCCCACGTCGAGGAAGTTCGCGGGCATGCCACCGGCGTACTTGATGATGTCCATCGTCGCCATGGCCAGGCCCGCCCCATTGACCATGCAGCCGACGTTGCCGTCGAGTTTGATGTAGTTGAGGCTGTACTTCGAGGCTTCCACTTCCAGCGGATCTTCTTCCGTGATGTCGCGCAACTCGCGCAGATCGGAGTGACGGAACAATGCGTTATCGTCGAAGTTGATCTTCGCGTCGAGCGCGAACAGACGTCCGTCGGTGGTTGTAATAAAAGGATTGATCTCCAGCAGCGAGGCATCGGTGTCGAGAAAAGCCTTGTAGAGGCTAGACAGGAACTGCACCGCGGGATTGATCTGCTGCGCCTTCAGGCCCAGTTTGAAGGCGATCTTCCTTGCCTGGAAGGCCTCCAGGCCCATTCCCGGATCGATGTGCTGCTTCAGAATCGCATCCGGATTCTCCGCAGCGACTTGCTCGATCTCCATCCCGCCCGCTGCCGACGCCATGAATACCGGCTTGCCCTCGGCGCGGTCCACCAGAATGCCAAGGTAGAGTTCCTTCTCGATCGGCAGCGTCTCTTCGATGAGAAGGCGGCGCACGATGCGGCCCTCAGGCCCGGTCTGATGCGTCACCAGTTTCATGCCCAGCATCTTGGAGGCGAGGTCGCCGGCTTCGTTCACCGACTTGGCAATCTTCACACCGCCGCCCTTGCCGCGGCCTCCGGCATGGATCTGCGCCTTGACCACCACTCCGGTTGCGCCCGAGCTGAATAATTCTTTGGCAGCAGCCTCGGCCTCATCTTGCGAGGCGGCCATCGCCCCACGCGGCACACTTACGCCATACTTCTTGAGAATTGCCTTTGCCTGATACTCGTGAATTTTCATAATGACGGCTCGTCAGTTAAGAATCGGAAGGAACCTGCTTGCGGCGACGCACTGCGGGCAGCAAACTTTTTATTCTATAGAAGGGCGGGGAATTAGGGCAAACCTTGATCGGTGTTTTAGTTCGCGGAAATCCCATGTGGGGACAGCCGCCCTCGGCTGTCCGTCGAGCGAAGCTCGACAGCCTTGTCCAACAGACCGCTGCATCGCGGCGAAGTCCCGTCATGCCTTACAATTCGGCTTGAAGATATGATCCTCGACGCCCTTCATCGTCTTGCCAATCACAACCAGTCGCTCAGTCGCGGCGATGCCCGCGACGCGATGGCGGAGGTGCTGACCGGCAAGTGCACCGATGCGCAGATCGCCGCGCTGCTCGTAGCCCTGCGCATGAAAAGTGAGACAGTCGAGGAGATCGTAGGCTTCGCGGAGGCGATCCGCGCGGCGGCGGCGCCGCTGCCGATTGAGCGTGTGAACGCGACCGACGCGATTGCAGTCAGCGGCACCGGACGCGACGCGCTGGTGGAAGAATCTCCGCGTGATTCGTCGCTGGTGGACACCAGCGGCACCGGCGGCGATGCCAGCGGCACGTTCAACATTTCCACCGCGACGGCGTTGGTGACCGCCGGGGCTGGCGTTCGGGTGGCCAAGCACGGAAATCGCAGCATTAGTTCCAAATGCGGCTCGGCCGATGTGGTCGAAGCTCTGGGCATAAACATCCAGCTTTCGCCGGAGCGTGCCGCTCAGTGCCTGCGCGAGGTAGGAATCTGCTTCCTGTACGCGCCGAATCTGCATCCCGCTATGAAGCAGGTGCAGACAGTGCGCCGCGAACTGCGCATGCGCACGATGTTCAATTTGCTCGGTCCCCTGACTAATCCGGCGCGCGCTTCCGGGCAGGTGGTGGGAGTGTATTCGCTGGATCTGGTCGAGAAGCTAGCAGAAGCGCTGAGCATGCTGGGCCTGCACCGGGCGCTGGTCGTGCATGGGCTCGATGGGCTCGACGAAATCACGATCACTGGGACAACACGCGTGGCCGAGGCCCGCGAGGGCGCGGTGCGATCCTACGAAATCGAGCCGGAAGAGTTCGGTATGGCCCGCGCCACGCTGCAGGACATATCCGGCGGCGATGCCACGGAGAACGCTGGGATCGTTCGCGCCGTTCTGGCCGGAGAGAAGTCGCCGAGACGAGATGTAGTATTGCTCAATGCTGCCGCCGCGCTGGTGGCTGCCGGCAGAGCGGATCGCATTGGCGATGCAATCGCGCTCGCATCTCAGTCGATCGATTCCGGCGCAGCGACTGGGAAGTTGGAGGCACTGGCACGCTTCACGTCCGCCAACTGATCGAGTCATCCTTCGCGAGCGAGGGACCTTTGCACTCCCTCGCAGCTCATGCGTGGCCTCTCACACTTCGACCTTCTCCAAATACTGCGCGATCTGAACATCCCATCCCAACTCCTTCTCCATCAGATCGCGCAACCGTCCGGAAGCGTCGGGCTCACCGTGAACCAGATACGTTGTTGCCGGCCGGTTGCGGAACGTACGCAGCCACTCCAGCAACTCTGGCGGATCGGCGTGATCGCTGAACTGCTCGAGCGCCGCGATTTGAGCGCGAATGGGAACGTAATCTCCGAATATTTTGACTTCGTCGGACTTGCTCTTAATCGAGAAGCCGCGCGTCCCGGGCGCCTGGAAGCCGATGAACAGCACCAGGTTTCTTGGATCGGGCAGTCGCTGCGCCAGGTGATGCAGGATGCGCCCGCCCGTCACCATTCCGCTGGACGAAATGATGACTGCAGGCATCATCGCCGCGTTGATGGTCTTCGATTCTTCCGGAGTTAATGCAAAATGGAAGCCCGGCCACTGCAGTGGCGAGCCATACTTCCGGATCATGTCGCGGGTCTCGACGCTGTACTCCTCGTCGTGCTTCAAGAAAATCTCGACCGCCTTGATGGCCATGGGGCTATCGCAAAAGACGGGCAAATGCGGTATCTGACCGGACTCCATCAAATGTTTGAGGATGAAAATAAATTTCTGCGTGCGTTCGATCGCAAATGCCGGAACGACGACGCTGCCGCCCCTTTGGGCAGCCGCCGTAATGAGCTCCGCCAGTTCCGGCAGGGGATCTTCTTTGGGATGCGTCCGGTTCCCATATGTCGACTCCATCACAACAAGATCCGCGGTCTCGCCCTCAGCCGGACCAGAATGCACAACCTTTCCCGGCGCGATCTTATGATCGAGCACGCGCCCGATGTCGCCGGTGAACAGCAACCGCCGCGTCTTACCGCTACTGCTCAGCGATACTTCGGCCATGCATGATCCAAGAATGTGTGCAGCGCGAACGAAACGGAAGGAGAGCTCCGGCGAGAGTGGAACGTCCTGGCCGATTTGGACCGGCTTGAAATACTGCAAGGAGTTTTGTGCTTCTTCGAAGGTGTACAGCGGCAAGGCAGGATCGTGCTTCGACTTCTTCATCTTGTTGTAGAAGCGGGCGTCTTCTTCCTGCAGGTGGCCGGAGTCGGGAAGGATGAGTCCGCACAGATCAATGGTCGGCGGCGTCGCGTAAATCGATCCGCGGAATCCTTCCTTCACCAACCGTGGAATCCATCCACAGTGGTCGAGATGTGCGTGCGTGAGGATGATCGCATCGATTTCCCTGGCCGGAACCGGCGTGTCGCGCCAGTTGCGCTCGCGCCACTCTTTCGGACCCTGGAAAAGCCCGCAATCGACGAGAACCTGGAAGCCGTTCTTGCCCGAGGGGTCTCCTGTGTTGATCAGATGTTTCGAGCCGGTGACGGTGCCGGCTGCGCCAAGAAACTGGATATAGGCCAAGCTTGTCCTCCCCCACGAACCAACAACCTACCACGGAAGAAGCGCCAGAATGGGTCTTAGCGATGTTGTCATTTCGAGCGAAGCGAGAAATCTGCTGTGCGACGCCAGGCAGCAGATTCCTCGTCGCTTCGCTCCTCGGAATGACAAAGCTCCGAGGGTATCCTGTGCCTCCGTGGTGAAGTCTTATTTTGCCTCTTGTTCTATTTTGAATGTGTTATTCGTCATTTTGCTCTCGGGTACGCTGCCGTCGTTGACCACGATTTCCTGCGGCGCCGCCGGAACCTCCACGCGAATTACGGCTCTATTCTTCGCGTGAGCCTCAAGCCGCTTCCTGATCTCTCCACCGGCAAATTTGACGAGGATGGGGACCTCTGCTCCGGCAGTTCCCAGGTTATCGAGGGTGATCGTGAGCATGTACGAGTCGTTCATGGTCTTCCGCGAGAAGGCCGACTCGATTTTGAAGTCAGGCAGCCCGCGATCGCGGTAGACCCAATCGTCGAAGAACCATTCCAGATCGCGCTGGGTTTGGGCCTCGATCAGCCGCGGCATGTACGAAGGTTCTTTGTCCTGCTCGGGACGGTAGGCGGCGATGGCCTTCTTGAGCGCGGACTCGCCGACCATGTCGCGCAGCATCCACCACACGCACATCGCCTTGCTGCGATACAGTTCCTCATTGGTCGTATTCACCAGCGAGCGGTTCGCCTCATCTTCGGATCTGGGTGTGGTGGTCGACGCTTCGATTTCGGTGAGCGCAGATCGGTGCAGGCCCATGTAATCGAGCGCGGCCTGCCGTCCCTTTTCGCGTTCAAGGTAGAGAGCCTGCGCGAAGTGAGCGAGACCTTCCTCGATCCAGGGACGGAATGACAAGAACGCGGCATGTGTGAGTTGATGAGCAGCGGCGAGACCGGCTCGCAAGGAATTACTGTCGGCAAGCGGAGTCAATGACAATGCACCGCTCTCGAACGGCGCGGCACTCGGATCTAGCAGGTCGGCGGTTCGAGCTTTCTCGTGCGGAGTTCCGAACCAATCCGTAATCAGGGGAACGACCTTTTCGGTGGCGTCAGCGTACTTTACCGCGGAGGTATCGTGGCCACGCAGGTAATGGACCACTACACTTGGCCGATCCACGACCTGATAGTTAGCCATCACAAAAAGCGGCGCGACCAAACCCAGCGGCTCATACCTACAATCTGCGCTGTAGAGCGAAGATCGCACCGTCTCTTCATACGTCAACTTGCACGACGCCTCATTGACAAGGAGTTCTTGCAACTCACCATCGTCCCTGGATGCGCTGATATGCACGTACATTCTGGAGGCGGACTCTCGCGTCTTCCATCTGCCCAGAACCTCAAACAAGCTGTTGCCTTCCGAAAGATTCGCCACCTCGGTCGCAATCGGATACCACGCCACGTAGCCGGCTCCGCGCACCGCCGTGAAACTTGAGCCGATCTGGTCCCAGTCCGTGTTGTTCGCCGCTTCTTCGGGCGTGCCAATGCGCGTCAGCCTGGTCGCATCGAGCAGGATGACGCCTTCGTAAGCGATTTCCAGTTCGAAGGTCCCTTTGGGTGCGATCGCCTGCGGCAAAGTGACGATGGCTTCCGATAGACCGCCGGTGTGGTCGATGTCGGAAGTGTAGGGCTGTGTGACAAACTGCAAGGCCTTGTCGCCTGCCTTAACCGAGCGCCAGTCGAGCGACGACGAGATCTGCAGCACCGCAATCTTCTGCGGACTCTGCGAGTCGTTCCGCAGAATGACCTTCCCGCGGACTCCCAGCCGATGTTGTTCTGGTTCGACCTGGACGTTCAGATCGTAATTCGTGAAGGTGAACGCCTCGCGGTCCAGAGAAAAACAATTCACCGCAGAGGCATAGAGCACAAAGAGAAAACCCAGGCTCCTGTAAGCAGACTTCATTTCAGAAAACTTCATTTCGCGTCCGGGGAACCGCTTCTCGTGCGCCGCTGCCGCACGATTTCAAACAACACCACAGCCGCGGCTACAGAAACATTCAGCGACGGGACTTTGCCCAGCATCGGAATCGAAACCAGGAAGTCGCACTTCCTCTTCACCAGATCGTGCAGTCCTTTGCCTTCTCCGCCCAGAACCAGCGCGCAGTCCATGTTGTAGTCGAGGGCGTCGTAAGTCTGTTTGGCGCGCTCGTCGAGCCCCACCGTCCACACATGGTTCTCCTTCAGTTCTTCCACAGTGCGGGCGATGTTCGTCACCTTAGCGATGGGCATATGCTCGCTCGCTCCTGCCGACACCTTTGTGACAGTGCCCGTGACGCTGGCAGAGCGGCGTTCCGGAATCACGATGCCGTTGGCGCCGGCGGCATCTGCCGTGCGCAAGATCGCTCCCAGATTGTGCGGATCCTCCACCCCATCGAGCACGACCACTAGGGAATATTCGGCACGCTTGGCGCCGATGACATCGGCGAGATCGTTGTATTGTTTGGCGGACGTGACAGCCACCACGCCCTGATGCGCGGCGTTCCCCGCCATGCGGTCGAGTTCCGTTCGCTCCAGGAACCGTACGGGCACGCTAAGCCGCCGGCAGTCTTCAATCAGGCGCTGCAGGCGGATATCGTGGCGCTCCTTCGCCATGCCAATCCACTCGAATGCCCGCCCGCGCGCTTTCAGCGCTTCGGTCACAGAATTGATGCCATAGATGTAGTGCATGAGTATTCAGTGTACCGAAAGCGGCAATGTGGCGCGGGCGCCCCCGCCCGCGTGACCGTCAGAGACAGATCCGCTCTTGCAGGAATTTCACGATGTCGCTCGGTTCTGGCCGTTCCGTGTAATCCTCATTTGCCGATGCGTACAGAATCGTGCCATTGCGGTCGAGAATGTAGGTCGCCGGAATCGGCAACTCCCAGCTTTCATCTCCGTTGGCGAAAGGCAAATTGACGAACGCTCGCCGATACACCTCTTCCTGAAGTTCCGGCACGCGGTACATCAGACCAAACTGCCGGGACACTTTGTTGCCAACGTCCGAGAGCAGCGGAAAGCGTAGCTTGTGCTGCTCGTGCATGAAGAATGACTGCTTCACCGTCTGCGGTGAAATGGTAACGAGCGTTGCTCCAGCCAGCTCGATCTGCGGCAGAACGAGATTCGTGGCCTCCATCTGCCCCACGCAAAACGGACACCACCGCCCGCGGATGAAGCACAGCACGAGCCTTCCCTCGGCAAGCAGGTCAGAAGAAGAAACGATCTTGCCGTCGTGATCGGGAAGTTCGAATGCGGGTGCCATCGCGCCTGCTGGCAGGATGCTCGCCGCCAGATGCCGCTCCTTGAGTTCGGCGACGGCTTGGGCGTGAATGGCCTGCGTCTCGGGCGGAACGTACTTCGCGAGCAGTTCTTTGCGCTCGACGAAGATTTGGCGCAGGGGACGAAGATCATTTGCGGGATTCGCTTCTTCCAGAGAACGCCATTTCATAAAAAGTCAGAGATGGTATTCAGTTTCGGGTGGTCTCGCGCTTATGTAGGTCATCAATTTCTTCGAGCCGTTTCTGGATTCCGTCGGCTTGGTCTCCCTCGCGCACCAAAGAAACTTCGGATGCGCTCGGCTTTACACGCACTACGAAACGTCTTCCCTTCGCAAAGCGTTCCATGTACTCGGACTCCGAAGGGAAGCACGGCTCTTCATGCAGTCGGGTGTACAGCTCGCCTTCAACGCGATAGGAGTAAGGGAACTCAACCTTCGAACCACCGAACCCGTCGACTCGCACCGGATCGGCAGTGACGGTTCCCTCTACTCGAGGCCACTTTCCGCTGCCGAAGGTTTTTAGCCCATTCCAGGCAAACCTGCAGGTGTAAATAACGAGACGAACAAAACCGAGGGCGAGACTTTCCACAATTCACTCCCGCAACTTGCAAGCCGCTCGATTCAAACTGGCCACTGACCACTAGCCACTTGCTTCCCTACATGCCCGGCAGCTTCATCCCCGCCAGCCTGCGCGCGAAGCTGGGTTTGCCCATTTGCTTGAACATCTTTTTCATCTGCGCGTACTGGCGAAGAAGATTGTTTACTTCCTGCACGGTGGTGCCCGATCCGCGGGCGATGCGCTTGCGGCGGCTGCCGTTGATGACTTCGTGATGATTACGTTCGTGCGACGTCATCGAGTTGATGATGGCCTCGACGCGGTTGATCTGCTTCTCGTCCACGTTGTCGGCGGCCTTCTGCAGGCCGGAAAACGGTCCGATCGAGGGCAGCATACCCATCAGGCTCTTCATCGATCCCATCTTCCTGACCTGGCGCAACTGGTCGCGAAAATCTTCCAACGAGAAGCCGTCCCCGGAAAGGGCCTTGGTGGCCATTTCCTGCGCCTTCTTCTTGTCGATCTGTGATTCAGCACGCTCGATCAGCGAGAGAATGTCGCCCATGCCGAGAATGCGCGAGACGATGCGGTCGGGATGGAACGGCTCCAGCGCGTCGTACTTTTCGCCCACGCCAATGAACTTGATGGGCTGGCCTGTCACTTGCCGAATCGACAGAGCTGCGCCGCCGCGGGCGTCGCCGTCCATTTTGGTGAGCACCACGCCGGTGAGTGACAGCTTCTTGTGGAACTCCTCGGCGGAGCGTACCGCGTCCTGTCCGGTCATGGCGTCGGCCACAAACAGAATCTCCGACGGATTCAGCAGCTTCTTGAGCGACTGCATCTCGTCCATGAGCTGATCGTCAATGTGCAACCGGCCCGCGGTATCGACGATCAGCACGTCGCAGCCGGAGACGACGGCCTCGCGCCGGGCTTCTTTCACCAACCGCTCGACTGTAGCCGTGTTGGCCTCGCCAACCGTGCCTTCGTAGATGTGGCTCTTGACCGCCTGCGCGACAACCTTCAATTGCTCACGCGCCGCGGGACGATAGACGTCAACCGATACCAGCAGCGGACGATGTCCGCCAGTCTTGAACCAGTTCGCCAGCTTGCCCGAAGTGGTGGTCTTGCCCGAACCTTGCAGCCCGGCCATAAGCACGACCGTGGGAGGCTGCGAGGCGAACTTCATGCGAGCCGTGTCCTTGCCGAGAATCTCGACCAGTTCGTCGCGCACGATCTTGATGACCTGTTCGCCCGGCGAGAGCGCGGTCAGCACTTCCTGTCCGACTGCCTTGGCGCGGATCTGATCGATGAGCTGCTTGACCACCTTGAAGTTGACGTCGGCCTCAAGCAGCGCGAGGCGGATTTCGCGCAGCGCCTCGTCAATGTTCTCCTCGGTAAGCTTGGCCTGGCCACGAAGGGTTTTGAACGCGCGCTGTAGTTTTTCCTGTAAATTCTCGAACATAAGAATGAGGCTATATTTTAGCAGGCGAGCGATGGCCGAAGAACGCCCGACGGAGATCGCGCATTAAGCCTTTCGGGCCCGAATTGCGTTTCGTCGCGCGTCGGCCGTGCCTTTGGCACTGGGGCTTCGCGGAGGCGCGCTGATCTGGTTCCAGTCGGTTTTGGCCGTTTGCGACATGCGAGATTGTAAGTTGCCGTCTTATCCGAATACTTCCTTCGCCGCGATGACCGTATTGCTGTGAATCGTCACCGTGTCTTCCGCGTTCCGCGCATAGCCGCCGGCGAGCGTTACCATCACGGGGATGCCTTCGGCCTTCGCGATTTGGAAGACAAGAGCATCTCGCTTCTTCAATCCCTCAATCGTCAACGACAATCCGCCGAGCTGATCTTCGCGATAAGGGTCAGCTCCGGCAACGTAACAGATGAGTTCCGGCTCGAACTTGCTCAACCCCAGGCTGAGCGCGTTGCCGAGGCATGCCAAATATTCACCGTCTTCCATTTCGTCGGGCAGATTCAGGTCCAGCGACGAAGGGGGCTTAAACACGGGGTAGTTGTTTTGCTGATGGAGCGAAATGGTGAAGACGTCGCCGGCGCGGGGGCTTTCCATTCTGGCGGGGCGATTGGGATCCTGGACTGACCCAGCCGCCGATGGCCACCGATCGCTGGGCGCGCGCGTCCCGTCAAAAATCACAGCCGTGCCGTTCCCCTGATGCACGTCGCAATCCACGGTCATCGCCGTCCGAATCTTATCGTCGCGCTGCAGCCGCCGGATAGCCACGGCCACGTCGTGGATCATGCAGAATCCCTCGCCATGATCGGGAAACGCGTGATGGAAACCGCCGCCAAGGCTGATGCAAACTCGATCCGTCAGGCACTGGCGGGCTGCCAGAATCGATCCGCCCGCGGCCAGCCAGAACGCCTCCACCAGATCGCGCGAGTAGGGAACCTCCATTTCCAATTCTTCGCGCGGGCTGAGCGTGCCGGTCTTCAGCTTCTGCACGTACTTGGGCGTATGCACCAGCAGAATGTCCTGGTCGGTTGCGGGCTCGGGTTCGAGAAAGTCCGTAGCGTCGGCGATGCCGCCGGCGATCAGCCGGTCGCGAATGCGCCGGTATTTTTCGGCAGGGAAGACGTGGTCCCCGATAGGAAGGTAATAAGCGTCGCTGTAAACGAGTTTGAAAGGGAGCATGGTGCCCCTAGATCATACCTCCAGCGCTGTTCCATGCAGCGAAGTTGAGGTTCGCGGAGCGAAGGGCTGCGCAGTCGAGGAAGCCGCCCAAGCGGTATTGCGTGAGGAGTTGTCTTCAGTGACTCGAAAGCAGCGCTTAGGATGACAACGCTACGAGGAATGCCAGCAAGGACGCTACTTCTTTCGTCCCACCTGCACCACCGGCGCCATGATCGGCCTTCTCACCGGCACAATCGCTCCCTTCGCGGGATCGGCGGCGGCGTTGGCGCGGGTCAGCACTTCCTGCTGGATGTACTGCACGAACTCCTGGATCTGGCGCTGCATTTCTTCCATGCGCTCGCGCATTTGCAGGATGATGGCCATGCCGCTGATATTGACTCCCAGGTCGCGCGCGAGCGACAGGATGAACTCCAGCCGCTGCAGATCTTCGTCGGTGTAGAGGCGGGTATTGCCCTCAGTCCGCGAGGGCTTGAGCAGGCCTTCGCGCTCGTAGAGCCGCAGCGTCTGGGGATGAATCCCATACATCTCCGCAACGGCGGAAATCATGTACGCGCCCTTCGATTTTCGCTTGGTCATGGTTCCCGAGGCTTACGAATCCAATGTACAACAAAAACAAATCAGCCACGGATCAACACAGATTCCCACGGATCAAGACACCCATATCCGTGTTCATCCGCGTGAATCCGTGGCAATGAATTTACGCCGCCGGCTCCGGCTTGTGCTCCACCGGCACCGTCCATCCCGCCGGCTTTAGCGCATGATTGACGAAGTACGCCACGAAGCCTGCCACGATCAGGATCATCCCGAAGGCGAACGAACTCATATTCCATATTTGTTCATGCTCGCTGCGGATCACCGAAAAGCCCAACAGCAGCATGGGCGGAATGCCGATGGCGATCGCTCCAAACAAGCCGCCCGGCACGCGGAAAGGACGTGCCAGTTCCGGTTCGCGGAAGCGCAGTACCGCCAGCGCCATGAATTCCAGCAGCAGGCTGGCGCCATATAAAAGGATGTCGAGCGTGACCAGCCGGGCGAAGCCCAAGCCGAGGCACATTCCCCAGCCAATGGCCAGAGCGATAATCGCAACCCAGGGAGCCCGTGATTTCTTCTGCAGCTTGCTAAAGATTCCGGGAAGCATGCCATCCTGCGCCATCGCCAAAGGCAGACGCGAGTAGCTCATGACCAGCGCGTTGAACATGCCGAAAGCGCTGATCATGCCGCCGAGCACGACCCCGACACGCAGCAGCGGACCGCCGATCAACGCGGCTATGTCAGCCCACGAACCTGTCTCCCAGGCCGTAGCCTTTAGCCCGGTCATCCACATCGCCGCAAAGGGCAGGACGTAGGTCGCCGCCACAATGCAGACCGCGACCAGCATCGCCCGCGGATAAGTCCGCTGCGGACGCTCCACTTCCGTGGCGATGGTCGAGGCGTTGTCCCAGCCCATGTAATTCCACATGCAGATGAGCAGGCCGCCCAGAATGTCCACGGTTGAGGTGGTCGGCTTGGTCACCGCATTGGCCAGGGCGCCGAGCTTGAACGGCGCCATCACCACGATCGCCGCGAACGGCGCCGATAGGGCCACGAACAGCCAGAGCGATGTGAGCGAAACTACTTTCACTCCGGCAATATTGAGCAGCGCGCACGCGATCACTACCGCGAGCGCGACCCACCATCCGCGATTTCCTTCCTGAAACCACGGGAACATGCGGGTCAGGTACGCGACGAACAGCGTGGGATAGATCGCCATGTCGAAAATGGACGCAACCAGCGAGAGCCAGGCTTCCTGAAATCCCCAAAAGTTGCCCATGGCACGGCGCACCCAGGCGTAGTAACCGCCTTCGTAAGGCAGCGCGCTCGAGAGCTCGCCGATCATGAAGGCTGTGGGCAGGCTCCAGAGCAGCGGCGTGATGAGCAGAATCAGGATCGCGCGTCCGTAGCCGGCGCCGTGCACGATATCTTCCGTGCCATAGGTTCCGCCCGACACCATAAAGAAGGTGGCAGCGACCAAGGGCCAAAGCGTGAGGCGAACGAATCTTTTCCGGTTGGGTACGGCGGCGAGAGGCTGGGAATTTTCGGATTGTCGACGCGGGGCGCTAGCTGTTGCCAATTTCTATGGCTTCCTCCTCAAGCGACTCACTCTCACCACCGCGTCTCCCTTGACCTTGCTGCTCGCGGCTCCCGGGTCACTGCGATTCCCGGGCATTTCGGCGAAGTTAGTTCGCAAGTGTGAGATTACGGGAAATTTCCACAGATGCAAGATTTTTTTGAACTATATTGAAAAATTTCGTAAGCAACCGTCGTGGTACGGAGGTAATGCGGCGGCGCTGCGAGTAGCGACAGCCGAGAGTCAAAGGCACTAACCACAGAGGTCACAGAGGATCACTGAGGCATGCCTCGTGGAGACTTTGTCAGGACGCAAGAGGTTCTTCAGCGAAGTCCTAGAGCTTCAGTTCCCAGGTCTCAGCGACTAAATCCTCGCGGCTCCAGCTCTGGTGCTTTTCCTCGCCCACCAATTCAAAGCCGGCATTTTGGTAGATGCGGCGGGCGGCCGCGAGTTCGCTCTGCGTCCATAGCATCATTTTCTTGTAGCCTGCGTCCCGCGCAAACCGGACGCATTCCGCAACCAGTCGTTTTCCAATTCCCAACCCGCGAACGGACGGTTCCACCAGCAGCAGCCGCAGCTTGGCCACGGATTGGGATTTCTTCACCAGGAACACGGACCCGACATTCTCGCCATCTTTTTCGGCAATCCAGCAACGCTCGCGGGCAGGATCGAGTTTTTCAACGAACTCCGCCACGATCCCAGCCACGAGCGCTTCGAAGCGCTCGTCGTACCCGTATTCCTGGTAATACAGGACGCCGTGCCTCTGGACGACCCAGCCCATGTCGCCGGGGCGATGCTGACGCAGAACGTACGATGCCAGGCGTTCGGTGCCGGACGACAAGATGGACTCGATCGTCCCCATGGCCTGGACGAGGTCGGCTTGCTTTGCGGGCGAGAGCTTGCCCAACATTGTGGCCACCTGCTCATTGGATCGTGCATTGAGCGGCTCGAAGGCTTTGAGACCCTTTTTCGTCAGGGACAACAGGATCTGGCGGGCGTCATTCGGCGATTCTGTTTTCTCAATCAGTCCAGCCTTTTGAAAGCTGGCCAAAATGCGGCTGAGGTACCCGGCATCCAACCCGAGGTCTTTGCAGAGTTCGACGGCGGTGGTTTGCCCGCGCTGGGCCATCTCGTAAAGTATCCGAACCTGCGTTAACGAGAACGGGCTGTCGAGTAATCCCTCATCGAGAAGTCCGATTTGGCGAGTGTAGAAACGATTAAATCGCCGCACTGCCGCCACACGCTGCAGGACGTGGGTCATGGTTGAGAGCTGGGGCATGAGTGAAAGTATTTTCCAAAACAGTTGACTAAGTCAAGCAATAATAATTGACCAGCTCAACTACATTGGAAAGGGAGGGCCAAAGTCGGCGTCGAGTCGATTGCCGCTTGCTGTTCGTGCGGACTCTGTATATCATGCCGCCGACCGTTTGGAGGGGTTCTATGAGATTACCGTTTCTCGCTGTCGCTCTCTCCCTGGCTGCGCTCTTGGTGGCACAGCCATCGCAGGCGCAAAACGCCTTCACGTCCGATCAGGTCAAATTCGGTCCGGCTCCGCCGTTCCTGCCGCCGGGAGCACAACTTGCCGTGCTCGAAGGCGACCCAATGGCTTCTTCCGGCGATTTCACCATTCGTCTGAAGATGCCCGATGGCTACAAAGTCGCTCCGCACACCCATCCCAACCGGGAGAACGTCACCGTGCTCTCGGGCACGCTGAAAGTCGGGATGGGAGATCAGTTCGATGCGGACAAGATGATGAGTTTCGGGGCAGGCAGTTTCGCCTACCTCGATCCCAGCATGCATCATTATGCAGGGGCCTCCGGGGAAACCGTCATCCAGATCCACGGGATGTCGCCGGTAAAGTTCAATTACATCAACCCGGCCGATGACCCGACACCGAAGAAATAAAATGAAAAGGGCCTAGCTTTTGGCTGGGCCCTTGGTCTTAACCTGGGTCATTTGTGTTCCCTATAGTTCTGTCATCCTGAGGCCCACGTATTGTGCGGGCCGAAGGATCCATGCAATCGCGGGAACAAAGCTGAAGCATCACACTTTTGTCCACAGTTCCGCGCGCGGATCTTCCGGATTTAACTTCGCCAGCTCGCGGAGCAGTTCTTTCGTTCGCTCATCGCGCGGCATCGCTACTGTGATCGTGATCTCGACGATCTCATCCCCACGCACCCCATCCTTCGTGGCCGAAGGCACGCCCTTCTCCCGCAGTCGCAGCTTCTGCCCGGACTGCGTTCCGGGAGGAATCTTCAGTAGCGCCCGGCCGTCAATCGTTGGTACTTCGATCTTTGCCCCGAGCGCGGCTTCGGTTGCGCTCACCGGCACGGTCAGGTAGATGTCATCTCCTTCGCGCCGGAAGATCGGATGCTCCCCGGTTCGGATGATCACATAAAGATCGGCCGGCGGCCCACCGTGAGCCCCGGCGCTGCCTTTGCCCGGAATGCGAATCCGCTGTCCATCACGCGTGCCGGCCTTGGTGCGCACTTCGAGCGGCTCCGTTTTCGACACTGTGCCTTCGCCATGGCAGATGGGACAGGTCGTCAGATTCTTGCCCGTACCGTGACAACGCGGACACTGCACGTTGAACTTCATCCGCCCGCCGGTTTGCGTGATCTGCCCCGTCCCGTTGCACTCCGGACATTTGCCCAGAGCATCCAGAGAACCCTGCCCGTGACAGTTCGAGCAAACGTCGTTGCGCGAAATATTCAGACGCATCACGCCGCCGCGGATCGCGGTCCAGAAAGGAACGTTGACCTGATATTCCAGATCGGTGCCGGGCTCGGGACCTTCCTCGGCGGCCCGCGCTGCGCCGTGACCTCCGCCGAAGATCGAGCCGAAGATGTCGCGGAAGCCGCCCCCGCCGCCGCTTTTGCGCCCCCGCTGCGCGTTATCGATCAGATCAGAAAAATCGAATCCACCGAAATCGAAGGGAACGCCGTGGCCGCTATCCTGCCCGCCGCCGGGGAAGCCGCCAGGAAATCCGCCTGCTCCTCCCGCACCGCCGCCCGCGCGCGCATAGGCCTCCGCCGTCGCCTGATCAATATTGTCGGAGTAGAACCCAACCTGGTCGTAGATTTTGCGTTTCTTGGGATCGCTGAGGACGTCGTTGGCTTCGGAAAGCGTCTTGAACTTCTCCTCCGCCGCCTTGTCGCCCGGATTCACATCGGGATGGTACTTGCGCGCCAGCTTGCGAAAGGCCTTGCGAATCTCGTCGGCCGACGCCGACTTCTTCACGCCGAGAATTTCGTAGTAATCCTTCTTGGGAGTAGTGGCCATTGTCAGGAGAGATTAAGGCGGTCGATGTATGGTATCGCCTGTTCGAAAGGGTTGGTGAACGCCGTGAACTTGCCCACAACGAGCGGGCCGAGCAAGGCTCGGAAACGCTCACCGGCTGCCGGGTCGGGGTTGAACACGATGATCTTTTCCAACCAACCCTCGCCAATGCTCCCAAGTGCATACAGGTATCGAAAAAACTCGTCAGTCGAAGGGTAGGAATAGCCAATGATGAAGATGTACTCCGCCTCGGACAGGTGCGCAGCCGCCTTCCTCCAGACTTGGCCCAGTTGAGTGTGATAGGTTCCTTTGTTCCAGGTCGGCGGGACGATAACCGGTTCCGGAGCCAGGGGGAAGCCGCAGTGCTGGAGCAAACCCAATCGCTGCGAAACCTCGATATTAACCTTCGCGGAGTCGGGGACTGTCATCCCCTGAATGCAAAGGGCTATGTCGAGCGGCATGATTGCTCTACACTTCCCGCATCTACCCCAGTTCAAGGAACCGTGAAGTTTGAGAAGGTCCAAAGAGCTGCCTGTTGCAGGTTCGAGGCCGTAGCTAAACGGCGTCCCGGCGAAATACAATGCGTGGTCCGTTCCGACATCGTAATTGAACGTGATTACGGATACATCACTTGGGCGATCTGTAGTGATTCTCGCTAGCAATTCGACAAACGGCTCATACGGTGAAGCAGGAAGAATCTTTGGATAAGGCCCGGTTCTCCCCTGGTATCGCCCACGGAAACCGATATTCTCTATGGAAGGTGCAGGTAACACTGGAAATTCCATGCTCCGTTCCACAGTGCGAGAGATTAGCCTTCGCATTGCGGCTGGCAAGGAGTCTACCTCGGCCTCAGAAAGTGTGCCGAGTTTGCCAAACAGCGAAGCCATCTCGAAAGCTCCAAATAACGCCTCAATATCCGTGAGGTCGAGGTTTGCTTTAGAATGCGCAGCCTTGAGGGCTTCCCTGGCTTTAAAGACCAGATTGAATGCTGCCGTGTCCTTCTCGGGAAGGTCTCCGCCGCGCAGCAGAAACCTGGCCTTGTCCATAAAATTTGATGCCAACGGGGCATTCGCGGCTGCGGAAGCCCCGGCCCCTAGCACAAATACGAACCGGCTCACGTACCCTCCCTAACGAGCGACTCTAGTTTAGAATCTTCCGCCTCTCTTTATCTTCGACGACGACCTTCAAATCCTCGAACTCCGCTCCGTCCACATAGACCGGGACCGGCCGCGCCCCGGTATCAGTCGAACACAAAAACGAGCCACCGCTTCTCGTCTTCGGCGAGGCTCAGAAAATACGTTTCCCCATTCACCTGAAAATCCACTTCAATCCTCCCCACTCTGCCTGCCAGTTACGGCAAGGGGCGCCGCACGGCGCCCCCGCTAAAAGCTGACGGCTGCGAGCTGACAGCGTAACCGCTAACCGCAGATCCCTCGCTTCGCTCGCGATGACGGCTGCGGGCTCCCGCTTCGCTCACGCCCGCAGAGCGCCGTCACTTCTTGTCTTCCACGTCCACGTACTCAGCGTCGATCACGCCTTCGTCTTTCTTCTTCGCCTGACCGTCGCCACCGTGATCGCCGCCCGCGCCCGGCGTTGGACCGGCGCCCGGTCCCGCTCCTGGCGTCGGCTGCGCCGCCTTGTACATCTGCTCGGCCAGCTTGTGCGAAGCCTGAGTCAGTTTCTCGCGCGCCTTGTCCATGGTCGCCTTGTCATTCGACTCCAGCGCCTTCTTGGCATCGGCCAGAGCGTTTTCGACATCTCCGCGTTCCGAGCCGGAGATCTTGTCGCCCTGCTCGCGCAGCATCTTTTCGATGTTGTAGACCATGCTGTCGAGCTGGTTCTTGGACTCGATCGAATCGCGCTGGGCTTTGTCCTCAGCCGCGTGCGCGTCGGCTTCCTTGGCCATGCGCTCGACCTCTTCCTTCGACAAGCCGGAAGACGACGTAATCGTAATCTTCTGGTCTTTCTGCGTGGCCGTATCTTTCGCGGTCACGTTCAGGATGCCGTTGGCGTCGATGTCGAATGTCACTTCAATTTGCGGTACGCCCCGCGGAGCCGGTGGAATCCCGGTCAGGTGGAACTTGCCCAGAGTCCGGTTCTGCGCCGCCATGGGACGCTCGCCTTGCAGCACATGCACTTCCACCGAGGTCTGGCTGTCGGCCGCGGTCGAAAACGTTTCGGTTTTCTTGGTTGGAATGGTCGTGTTGCGCGGGATCATTGGCGTTGCCACCCCGCCCAGCGTCTCAATCGCCAACGAAAGCGGAGTCACGTCGAGCAGCAGCAGGTCCTTCACTTCGCCGCCCAGCACGCCACCCTGAATCGCCGCACCCACCGCGACCACTTCGTCGGGATTTACCCCCTTGTGGCCCTCGCGTCCAAACAACTCCTTCACCAGTTGCTGAATGCGCGGCATGCGCGTCTGTCCGCCCACCAGCACGACTTCGTTGATCTTGCTGGCATCGACGCCCGCATCCTTCAGGCACTGCTTGCACGGACCCGCCGAGCGCTGAATGATGTCTTCGACCATTCCCTCGATCTTGGCCCGGGTCAGTTTCTTCACCAGGTGCTTCGGACCGCTCGCATCCGCCGTGATGAACGGCAGATTGATTTCGGTCTCCATCGTGGTCGAGAGCTCGATCTTCGCCCGCTCGGCCGCGTCGCGCAGACGCTGCAGGGCCATCTCGTTGCCCTTGCCACGCAGGTCAAGGCCTTCGTCCTTCTTGAATTCGTCGATCAGCCAATCCACCAGCCGCTGGTCGAGATTGTCGCCACCCAGGTGCGTGTCACCGTTGGTCGCTTTGACTTCAATCACGCCTTCGCCGACTTCGAGAATCGAAATATCGAAGGTGCCGCCGCCAAAGTCGTACACGGCGATCGTTTCGTCTTTTCCTTTGTCGAGTCCGTATGCGAGCGCCGCAGCCGTAGGCTCGTTGATGATGCGCTTCACTTCAAGGCCGGCAATCTGGCCCGCGTCCTTCGTCGCCTGCCGCTGAGCATCATTGAAATACGCTGGAACAGTAATGACCGCTTCGGTCACTTTCTCGCCGAGATAGTCTTCCGCCGCCTTCTTCAGCTTTTGCAGGATCATTGCCGAAACTTGCGGTGGGGTGTGCTCCTTGCCCTGCGCCAAGACCCCCACGTGGTCGCCCGACTGCACCACCCTGAACGGCACCATCTTCATCTCTTCGCTAACTTCGTCGAAGCGGCGTCCCATGAACCGCTTGATCGAATAAACGGTATTCTCCGGGTTGGTGATGGCCTGCCGTTTTGCCACCTGTCCCACCAGACGCTCGCCAGTCTTGGTGAAGCCGACCACCGAGGGCGTAGTTCTCCCTCCTTCTTCATTAGGGATCACTTTGGGCTCGCCGCCCTCCATGACCGCCACGCAGGAATTGGTAGTTCCCAAGTCAATTCCAATAATCTTTCCCATAAGACATTCCTCCTGAACCTGATAAGTGCTTTAAAATCAATGCCGATAGGATTGCGCCACGAACCATGCTAAGACTTGAGTGCATCGTTGTCAATCTTTAGATGTCGAAGAAGGACAAGAGGATGCGAGGGGATTTTCGGGTTGTGTGGGTCCGGGTCTCTGACCGGGACAAGGCCGAGCGCAGCTCGGCTAGCTTTCTAGTTTCGTTTGAGGCGAATGTCCGGACCTAATGTGAGATCGGCACGTTTTTTCGCTGATCGTGTACTGTGAAGCCTGCCGGCAGTTCGAACATCTGAGCGTCCGGCTCCGCCGCCGTGATCTCGGTGATGGTGAAGGTTTGCTTTCCGAAAAAAGGGCTGGAGCGAATCGACAGCAGATTAATTCCCAGCTGGTCCGAATGCCAGTATTCCCGCATGCTGGTGAGCGGTTGGTCGTTGCCCATGGTTCCAGCATTCATCGTCGTGGTCTCGCGCGTGCCGACCGTGTCGATTCCCGCAATATTCCTGTTTCCCAAATCCTCCCAGGCCACATTTCCATCCCCATGCGCCAGCGTACGCGAAGTGCCCTTGCGCGGCGCCGCAGCCGCAAGATCGCTCGCCGGATCGTAGACCAGCAGATCGCAGATCTGCTTCTGCGGGCCGCAGTTGTAAAGCGTGCGCTGCTTCGGGTCAGCGATCTGAATCCAATTCATCGTGGATTTGACATTTGAATTCTTGGGCACCAATAACCAGCGTTCCTCGTAGATGCGGCCTTGCCCGTCTCTCGCGATGTGGCGCTCGTTGACGAATGTCATGGTGCCGCCATCGGCGGCATATTTGGTCGCTTCGGTATCCAGCGTCGCGGTGAACGGCGCGTTCGGAATGGGCGGAATCACAATGCTTTCCAGGACTTCGCGCACCCCGCCATCTTGCGCTGCCGGACGTGGCCTCGGCTGCTGAGTCTGAGGAGCCTGCGCCATACAGGGCAGACCGATAAGTAAGAGGATTCCCGCGATCGAAATTCGCATCGTGAAGCCCTCCCCGCTGTCGGAATGCTATGTCGGAGGGCGCGCCCGCGTCAACGCCGGCCAAGTCACATTGACCAGGTCATTCAGTTTCGACGATCCACAGCGGCTCCCCGCCCAGCGAGTGGTAGAAGCCCCACCCCGCCAGCGCGACCACGCTGAGCAGCGCCAGCAGCGTCGTGCTCATGTACCACGCCGAGAAGTCGGCGGTGAAGGGCACATTGGCCAGCATATCGACGGTGAAGGACGCAACCGCGAGCGACACCAGGCCAAAGCGAACAATAATCACGACCAGAACGACATAGACCAGCAGGATGGCAGGAATCTCCACCGTCGGGTGCGTGCTCTGCAGTGAGCGCATGCCCACAAAGATCCCGACGAAGGCAACCGCTGCAATCCAATCCTTGCGCAGTACCACTCGCAGCGCCAGGAGAAGGAAGAAGAACTCTAGCGTGCCAAAAATCGAAACTGGAACTTGTATCAGCCATTGCCCGAGTGCGAGGCGGCCTCCGAGCAGGTAAGCAGTGGAATTCAGATTCGGGGCGGCACCCATCCGCGCCAAGGGAATATACGTGAGCTCGAAGATCAGAATCCAAATGACGCCGAATGTGACGCCGAAGAGAATGTCGCGGCCCACCAGCGGATCGCGCACTTGCCCGGAGATAAGGCGGCTCCAGGAAATGATGGCCTGCGGCCAGCGGCGGCGAATCCAGGGTTCAATCGCGAGGTAGAGCATCCACACGATGCCCGCGATGAGTAGCCCTGCCGCGATGGCGAGCATCAGGAGCCCGAACGTGTCGAATCCCGGGACGAGATGCGAACGGCACAGCCAAAGCGCGAACTCCAACACAAACATTACGCCCGCCAGTCGCAATGCGCCCTCGCGATCGCCGCGCCCGTGACGGTAGTTGCGGCGCGCCAGGAACGCGCCCCCCAGGAACAGAATAACGAGCAGAATCACTCCGATGATCTGGCTCACGCGATCCTTTCCGGCAGAGGCGGGAGGCACCATGCGGCCCGGCTTGGTCCAATCGCCGATGAGCGAAAAATACACAGGTTTATCGTGCCATGCCGCTGCTTCGATGCGTAGTGGCCGGGTCGATCCTGGCCATACGCCCGTCCATGCGGCGCGAGCATCGGCGGCCGCCAGCGAATTCCACTCGGGCTGGGTCGGTTGGAATTTCGCCAGATCCAATTCCGCCGCCGCGAACAGAGGGCTCCAGTCCGGCGGCTTTGATTGCGGAACGCCGGTTTCCTTCTGCGGAGGGATCGCCTGGAAATCGATCAGGCGTCCCTGCGGATCCAGTTTCAGGTCAACCATTCCCGACAACGTGGTCGGCGGATCGTCTTCGTCCACAATGCCCGGCACCAGCAGGAAATCCCGGTAACTGTTGGCCACCAGCAGCTCGGGACTCTGCCGGTACCAGTATTCCAGCAGCGTCGGACGCCCCGCGATCGCGTCATCCCACTTGGGAGGATTCTTTTTGTCCTTCTCCAGGTAGTCCCGGAAGTCCGTGTTGTAGTCGAATCCGAAAACCGTGTCCGCGGGTTTTTCCGGGTAGCCGAGCCGTGACACGATCTCGCGCGCCTTTTGCGCCAGCACCTCCGGCGGTTGCCCCAGGTGCATTCTCTCCAGCGCGCTGTAGCGAATCGTGAGATAGGTTCCCACCGCCAGCCCGACCAGCACCGCCGCCAAACAAGCCACCGCGATTCGCGGACGCAGGCCGGCTGTCTCTCCGGAGGCCGCGACCAGTTGCGGCGACGGTGTTTCTCCCGCAGCAAGAGCCGCGGCCAGCGGATCGCCGCCGGGCAGGGCCACAGCCACCGCAAGAGCCGTGGGTGGACGCGAGGAAGGGTCCGTCTCCAGGCACCGAAGAATCACCTTCTCCACAATGGGATCGAGATCTTTCACCACGGAGGACGGCCGGCTGGGCGTGCGGTCTCCTCGTGCGCGAACCAATTGCGCCGGCGATTCTGCGAACGCTCGCCTGCCGGTGAAGACTTCGTACAACACTAGTCCGAGCGCATAAATGTCGCTGCGCATCGTGACTTCTTTTCCGGCCAGTTGTTCGGGCGCCATGTAGGCCGGAGTGCCGCTGCGCACCTCCGGACCTCGGATGTTGTCGGCCACCCCGGCGAGACCAAAATCCGTGATCACGACCTGGCCTCGTCCATCGAGCATGATGTTGGCTGGCTTCAAGTCGCGATGCAGAACGCCTTTGGTATGGGCGGCAGCCAATCCCGCGCAAAGATGTCGCGCGATGTCCAGCGCTTTGTCGGGCGGAAGGCGGCCGATGCGCCGCAGCAGGGAGGCCAGGTCTTCACCGTCGACGTACTCCATCGTGAAAAATGTCTGGCCGTCGACCTCGCCCACGTCGTACACACGGCAAACATTGGGGTGGGAAACCCGCCGCGCCATCCGCACTTCGTTGCGAAAGCGTTCGAGCAAAGCCTCGTCGCGGGCGGCTTCGTCCGGAAGAAACTTCAGAGCTACCGCTTGGCCGAGCGTGAGGTCATCCGCGCGATAGACCTCGCCCATGCCGCCTTTGCCCAGCAAGGCAATGATTCGATAGCGTCCAGCTATCAGGCGGCCGGGAAGAAACCGTCCCTCGTTCAGCAAGTATTCCACGGAACTGGAAGGCCGTGACGAAGAGGCCGACGCCGGTCGCGGAGGCAACGGTGAAGTCGATGTGGCGAAGTCGAGCGTCGCCACATCGTCGGTATTCGTAGCGGGCCGGCCGCAGGAGGAACAGAAGCGAACATTGTCGGATAACTCAGTCCCGCAGTTTACGCACCTGGCCATGGAAATTTCCCGCTACAGTCTACCGCGTCGTAAGGAAGCTTTGGTGCTTTGGTTCCCACACCGCCGGAAGCCAGAAGCCGAGAGCCGGAAGTTCGTTCATGTATTACCATCCAAAGCGATGACTTCACGCTTGGGGCTGAAGCTGAGAGATCCTCTATTTCTATTATGTTTAACCGCGGGCCTACTCGCCTTCGTGGTGCAATCCGGCGAACTGGGAACCGCCGACACTACGCATCGCCTGCAGACCACGCACTGGCTCTGGACTTCGCAGCCGCAGGTGTTTCCCAATGAGTATCCCGAGTTCGGCCTGCACGGCACCGGAGGCCGCATCTTCAGCTGGTATGGGATCGGTCAATCTCTGCTCATGCTGCCGGCAGACCTGGTGGGCACATGGATCGCGCACTGGCACATCTTCTCAGGATATGAAGACGATCCCGCGGTCCGCAGCATTGTCGTTAGCTACAGTACAAATATCTTGGTCAACGTGCTCACGGCGCTGATCGCGTTCCGCCTGCTCCGCCAGCTGCGCTTCAGCGTGAACGAAGCCGTAGTCGGAGTGCTGGCTCTGCTCTTTTGCACAACCCACCTGCATTACACCCAGAACATGCAGGAGAACAACTACATCATGCTTCTGACTTTGACTGGATTTTCTTTCCAGTACGAGTGGCTGCGCACCGGCAGCCTTCGCGCGCTCTTTTTTGGCTCAGCAACGCTCGGACTGAACCTGTTGACTCGTGTGACGACTGGCCTCGACCTGATAGCAGGCGGCATTTTCCTGGTAGCCGTGCTCTGGTTCGAACGAGTGCGCGGCCGTGCCTTGTGGCCACGCCTGCTGACTTACTGCAAGATCGTGGTCCCGGTCTACGCCTTCTTTGCGATCATCGAACGTCTCTATAGCTTCTACCGTTTCGGATCGTTGACCCAGACATATATCCCAATCTTCGCGCGAGAGTCGCGCCTGCAAGATCCAACTCTGCCTGCGAACTTTCCCTGGAGCACGCCCTTTCACGAAGGCGTTCTGGGCGCACTCTTCAAGCCCGAGAAATCGATCTTCCTGTTCGACCCCGTTCTCGTACTCGCTCTCGTGCTGATTGTTCTCTTGTGGAAGCGCCTTGCCGTCGAAGTCCGCGCTTACGCGGTGACGGCGCTGCTGCTCCTCGTCGGCTATATCTGCTTCTACGCGCGCTACACCTATTGGGCGGGCGACTTCTCCTGGGGAGACCGCTACGTTTCGACCGCAGTGGAAATGGTGGCGCTCGTTGCCGTGCCTCTACTCGTGCGTCATCGTGCGAGTTTGAGTCCGTGGGTGTGGCGTTGCAGCCTCGTCCTCATCGCCGCCAGCCTGATCATTCAGGTCGCGTCACTGGCCTTCTGGCTGCCGCTCGAGATTTACCAGATGGAGACGCTCGGCCATCCTACCTTCGTGATTGCGCTACGCTTCAAAAACATCGCCGCGTTCGCGCTCGGCAAGATGGACGCGTGGGGGCTAAAAAACGAAGCCATGACTGAAGATCCTTGGGACTACGTCCACATTACCACGTGGAATTTTCTTCCGTTCCTGCTGCGCCGTGTTGGAGCCGCGCCAGGCTGGGTGGTGAACACTGTGTTCGCAGTTTGGAGCGTTGCCCTTGCAGCGCTAGCCGCTGTTTTGTGGAGGCTGAGAACAACGCTCCAGCGAGAGTAGCGGACGAAAGTTGGTTTCTGCACTTAGATCGCGCGAGAGGAAGACTCCTGGCCCGAGTCATGGTTTGAAGCGAATAATTTCGAACCGCCGTTCGCGCCACGTTTACAACCTGGCTACGCTGCGTGTATCGTTGGTCCCGCAAATCCCTCATCTTCTTTAGCTGGGTGACCCTCATGCATACCAATCGAATTGCTCGGTATCGAACCGCTCTGCTGGCTTGCTTCCTGTTCACAGCTTTCGCGGCCTTCGGTTTCGCCGCCTCACCGCAGGCAACAGAAACAAAACCCGCCATCGAACGCGTGACGGCCGATACGCCGCGGGTAACCTCAGCCGGAGCCACGTTCAAAGTTCCCGCCGGTTGGTCAATCGACACCCGAAAAGAGCTTGTCATCCTGACACCGCCTGAGACCGATACGCACATCGCCATTGTCGACTCACAGGCCGCCGACGCCAAAGCCGCGGTCGCCGCTGCCTGGGCCGCCTACAAGCCCGAATCGAAGAGGCCGATCAAGCTGGTCACTCCGCGTCCCGCACGCGAAGGTTGGGACGAGCGCCAGGTGTTTAACTACGAAACTTCTCCCAACGAGCGCGCAGTCGTGCAAGCTCTGGCCCTGCGAGCCGGCAAGAGCTGGACCGTCGTCATCCTCGAAGGCACCGACCCAACGGTGGAGAAGCGTTCCGCTCCGATTGGGCTGGTCTTTGAAAGCTTGCGTCCGAAGGATTACCGCCGCGAGTCATTCGCCGGCCGGACACCCCACGCGCTGGATGCCGCACACATCGACCAGCTCAAGACGTTCGTGGAAACCTCTATGCAGGAACTCGGCATCCCGGGCGCTTCCATCGCGCTCATCGATCATGGCAAGGTCGTCTACGAGGGCGGATTTGGCGTACGCGAACTCGGCAAGCCCGAGAAGGTTGACGAAAACACGGTATTCATGGCCGCGTCCAACACCAAAGGAATGACGACGCTGCTTCTTTCCGAGCTGGTCGACGAGAGAAAGTTGAGGTGGGATGAGCCGGTCGTCGACGTCTACCCCGCCTTCAAACTGGGCGACGCGGAGACTACGAAAAAGGTTCTCGTCAAAAATCTGATCTGCGCCTGCACCGGACTTCCGCGACAGGATCTGGAGTGGTTATTCGAGTTTAAGAATGCCACGCCGGAAACCGAGTTGGCCCTGCTCGGAACCATGCAGCCAACCAGCAAGTTCGGCGAAGTCTTTCAGTACAGCAACCTGATGGCTGCGGCCGCCGGATACATTGGCGCACACCTGGTGTATCCGAACCTGGAACTCGGCGCCGCTTATGACAAAGCGATGCAGGAAAAGATTTTCGATCCGCTGGGAATGAAGTCGACGACTTTCGATTATGCGCGTGCGCTGGCCGGCAACCATGCCAGCCCGCATGGCGACGATATCGATGGGAAGCCCACAGTGGCCAGAATGGCCATCAATTACTCGATCGTCCCGGCCCGTCCGGCAGGCGCCGTGTGGACCTCGTCCGCTGACTTGATTCGCTACGTGCAAGACGAACTCTCGCTGGGTAAGTTGCCCGACGGCAAGCAACTGGTATCGTCGGAGAATTTGCTGATGCGCCGCGCACCGCAAATCTCTCTTGGCGAGGACGCGGCTTATGGCATGGGCTTGATTGTTGACCGCACCTATGGCGTACCTGTAGTGAGCCATGGCGGCAGCATGTCCGGCTTCAAGAGCAACCTCTATTTTCTGCCGGACTCCGGCATTGGCGCCGTGCTGCTCACCAATTCCGATAACGGCGGCATGCTTCTGGGCCCGTTCGGGCGCCGCCTGCTCGAGGTCGTCTTCGACGGCAAACTCGAAGCCGCTGGGGACGTTGCTTCGCGAGCCGCCACTCACAAAGCTCAGCTCGCCAAAGACCGGGAGCGCCTGGTAGTGCCGGCTGCGCCGGCGCTGGTCTCGAGCTTGGCCAAGCATTATTCCAGCAAGGAACTCGGCGACCTCGCCGTGCTGACCGACAATGGAGTCACTACCTTCGATCTTGGCGAGTGGAAGAGCACTGTGGCTTCAAGAAAGAATGATGATGGCACGATCTCATTCATCACCATTGATCCCGGCACTGACGGATTCGAATTCGTGGTGGGCGATCGTGCGGGCAAGCGCGTGCTGATCATCCGCGACGGCCAGCATGAGTACGTCTTTAGTGAGGTTGCCTAACCGCGAGGGCGCTACCATGTATTGAGAGCGCCCTGAAAAGCCTATTCCACCGTCACCGACTTCGCCAGGTTCCTCGGTTGATCCACATCGCAGCCGCGCCGCACCGCAATGTGATAGGCCAGCAACTGCAGCGGAACAATCTCCAGAATCGGCGACAACTCTTCCGGCGCGGCCGGAACGTAGAGAATGTGATCCGCCGCTTCCTTTATTTCTTCATCCCCTTCGGTGGCCAGCGCAATCACGACCCCCGACCGCGCTTTCACTTCCTTCAGATTCGAGATTGTTTTTTCGTAGCGAAGAACCGAGCCAGGATTGTTCACATCCCGAGTTGCGATGACTACCACCGGGAGGTTTTCATCAATCAGCGCATTAGGCCCATGCTTCATCTCGCCTGCGGGATATCCTTCGGCGTGAATGTAGGAAATCTCTTTCAGTTTCAGTGCGCCTTCCAGAGCGATCGGATAATGAATTCCCCGCCCCAGGAACAAGAAATCGTGGACCTTCTGATAGCGCTTGGCCAGATCGTCGCAAGCTTCATCATGGGTCAGGATGGTTTCGAGTTTTGCCGGAATGCGCGTCAGTTCCTGCATCGCGGCCCGTGCCTGCTCGGCGGTCATGCTGCCGCGCACCTGCGCCAGATACATCGCGAAGATATACAGCGCGGTGAGCTGTCCCGTAAAAGCCTTCGTCGAAGCTACGCCGATCTCTGGCCCCGCATGCGTGTAAATCGTGCCTTGGGCCTCGCGCGTGATCATCGATCCCACCACATTGCAGATCGCCAGGGTCTTCGATCCTCTGGCTTTGGCTTCCCGCTGGGCGGCGATCGTGTCCGCCGTCTCGCCCGACTGCGAAATCACCAGCGTGATCGTTTCCGGATCGACGATGGGATTCCGGTAGCGCCATTCGCTGGCATAGTCCACTTCCACAGGGACACGCGCCAGCGTTTCGATCATGAACTTGCCCGCCTGCCCGGCGTGCCAGCTCGTTCCGCACGCAATAATGTTGATCTTGCTCGCACACCGAAACTCGGCCTCGCTGATTTCCATCTGGTCGAGAAAAATGTGGCCCGTCTCCTGCGAAACCCGGCCCAGAGTCGTGTCGCGAACGGCGCGCGGCTGCTCATAAATCTCCTTGAGCATGAAATGCTTGAAGCCGCCCTTCTCCGCCAGGATGGGATCCCACATCACGTGCTGCACTTGGCGCACCACGGGTTTGCCATCGAAGTCCGTCAGTTGCACTCCGTCTGCGGTAACCACGGCCATATCCCCGTCCGCAAGAAAGAAAATGTCGCGCGTGTGATACAAGATCGCCGGCACATCCGATGCCACGAAGTACTCGTCATTCCCCAATCCAATCACTGCCGGCGGTCCATTGCGCGCCGCGACAATCTTGTTGGGGTCGTCACTCGAAATTACTGCCAGGGCAAAAACGCCGGTCAGCTGCTTTACCGCTTGTCGCACCGCGTCTTCCAGCGAAGGACGATGGCCGTTTCCCAAGCTCCTGGAATATTTCTCGATCAGGTGGGCGATGATTTCGGTGTCGGTCTCGGTGGTGAACTTGTGCCCCTCTTCAATCAACTTCTTCTTCAGGCTGAGATAGTTTTCGACGATCCCGTTGTGGACCACGACGATCTTGCCCGTGCAGTCGCGGTGAGGATGCGCGTTTTCTTCGGTAGGACGTCCGTGCGTGGCCCAGCGTGTGTGCCCAATGCCATAGGTGCCATCGAGGGGCCTCTGGCGGATAACTTCTTCCAGGTTGCGCAGCTTGCCCTCAGCGCGCCGAAGCTGCAGCCCGTCGCCGTTCCCGGCTACCGCGATGCCGGCCGAATCATAGCCGCGATATTCCAGCCGTCGCAGCCCCTCGATGATGATCGGAACTACACTTTTCTTGCCAACGTACCCGACAATGCCACACATAAGGTGACCTCAAAGGACTCTGTCGTCCATTTCTACTCGGCGAGGGAGAACCGAAACTCTTCAATGACGGGGTTGGTCAAGACTTCGCGGGCGATCCGCTCGACCTCAGCTTGCGCCTCTTCGCGCGAAAGTCCTCCGTCCAGCGTCAGCTCAAAATACTTTCCCTGGCGAACGCTTTCCAGGCCTTTGTACCCCATCTTCTTGAGCGCGCCGTGAATCGTTTTGCCTTGGGGGTCGAGAACGCTTTTCTTCAGGGAAACGTAAACGTAGGCTGTCATAAAAAAATCATTATACGTGACGGGCTCCGGACCTCAGACCTCGGACCCAGACCCAGGACCTCGGACCCAAGACCTCGGATCCCAAGACCTCGCGCCTGATAACTCTGGCCCAAAACCTGAGGTCTGAGGTCCGACGCTCTGTCTCTCATTTCTCCAGACTGCTCAGCTTCTGATCCAGATCGGCAAGGGAGTCTTGCAGCAGTTGGCGATGTCGAGGATGTGTGCTCGCTTCCAGTTGCTGTAGCACGGTTTGGCGCGAGAGACGAAGACTCTCTTTCTCCCTCCAGCGTGCCGCTTCTTCAGCGCTCATCGGCGGACGATGCTGGGACGATTTGTCGCTCGCCTCCGCCTGCTGCGCTTCCACGGATTTGCTCTCCCAACCTCGGGCCATGGAGCCATTATAGTTCTGTCATGGTGCGGCCTTTGCCAATCGCGACCGGTTCGACAGATTCCAGACCCCAGACCCCGAGAGTGCGATTCCCGGACGCTTGGCTTCTTGTTACGAAAGCCGGAAAAACCTCGTCCGCTCGTTTCTCTGGCTATAACTCCTGTTATAACGTCCGCACTGGAGGGTCCGCCGTTTGAGGGGGAGACGGCGACAGGGAGCCGCTTATCTGTGCACCCTTCAAGCGCGCCACGCTTGAACCTTAAATTGCCGCGCCACTCCACACTTCCCAGTGTGGCCGACTTGGTGTCCCTCCTCGCCGATCATGGCAGCGATTTCCTGGCGCGCTTCTCACACGCCGTCCTTCACAGTGCCGCCTCCGCTATTGCACCCGGTTTTCCCCCATCTCCGAATCAGGCGAATCCCGGTTTCCGGAAGAATAAGATTCTTGATGTAATCAGTATTGGGCCTGGGACGGACGAGAGTCCAATTAGTCATCTTGCAGGACTGGACGCACGGCAGATCCCGCTGATTGGGGTTTCCTGCCATGCCGAATGATCCTTCCGGCCCCGTCGCAGGCGATCTGATTCCCTTCGCACACCCCGAAGCCCTAAGCGAACCGGAGAAGGTGCTCGCTGCCTATTTCAGGTCGTCCACTGTTGGGCTTTGCATCCTGGATTCCGAGATGCGCTATCTCGCGGTCAATAACACTCTCGCTGCAATGAACGGCATACCCGTAGCCGACCACATCGGCAAAACGGTATGGGAAATCCTCGGAGATGCCGCGGGCGTGGTCGAATCCGAATTTCGGCGCGTATTCGCAACCGGTGAGCCGGGAACTGATATCGAGATTTCCGGCGTGCTGCCCACCAGAACGGGACCCGGCCATTGGATCGAGCACTACTTTCCCATCAAAGATGGATCCGGAAGAGTGAAGCGAATCGCCGTTGTTGTGGTCGAGATTACTGAGCAAAAGAAGCTGGAACAATCGCTCAAACATATCGGCGGGAAACTGGGCAAGGAGACGGACCGGCTGCAGATGCTGTTAGACGTGAGCACGATCCTGGCGTCGAACTGGAATCTACAACAGGTTTTCCCGCGAATCTCCGCGCGCATCCGCCGCCTCCTGGGCCACGAATATGCCAGTTTCGAGCTGCACGACGCCAATACCGGGCTTCTGGTCCGCCAAGCCGAAGACTTCCCCTTGGGCAAAGGCTTGCTTTCGTCTCTCCCCGTCAGCCCCCACAACAGTCCTGGAGGCCGTTCCTTGCGGGAGGGCTCCCCTCTGATTTTCTCGAAGAAACAGATGCAGGCCTTTGAAGCCGAAATCACGAGGAATCTTCTGGAGGAAGGACTTCGTTCCCTGTGTTGCGTTCCGCTTCTCCGTCCCCACGGCCCCCTCGGTGTTCTACTCCTCGGCAGCACTCGCGGAGACGCATTTCAGCCGGACGACCTGAGCCTGCTCAACCAGGTCGCCGCCCAGTTTGCGGTGGCTCTGGAAAATCATCGGGCGGCCGCCGAAATCGAAGTCCTGAAGCAGCGCCTGACGGAAGAGAAAAAGTATCTGCAAGGCGAGATCCGTTCCGAAGGCCACTTCGCCGAAATCATTGGCGACAGCCCGGCGCTCAAACGCGTCCTCGATCAAGTAATCACTGTCGCCCCCGGCGAGGCCACGGTCTTGATCTTGGGCGAGACCGGTACGGGCAAGGAACTTATCGCTCGCGCCATCCACGACATGAGCTGCCGTAAGCACGCCCCCTTCATCAAGCTCAACTGCGCCGCCATTCCCACCGGCTTGCTCGAAAGCGAATTGTTCGGCCACGAGAGAGGCGCTTTTACGGGCGCTATTAGCCAGAAGGTCGGACGGATGGAGCTAGCGGACGGCGGAACCTTGTTTCTCGATGAAGTCGGTGAAATTGCCCTGGAACTGCAACCGAAGCTGCTGCGCGTTCTTCAGGATCACGAGTTTGAACGGCTCGGCAGCAATCGCACCATCAAAGTGAACCTGCGCCTGATTGCCGCCACGAATCGGGACTTGGCCAAGGGCATGGCGCAGCATGAATTTCGCAGTGATCTCTTCTACCGTCTCAGCGTGTTTCCTGTTCGTGTGCCTCCCTTGCGCGAACGCCGCGAGGATGTTCCGCTGCTAGTTCGCTACTTCGTTCGCAAGTTTGCCGCGCGTATGGACCGCCATATCGAAACCATTCCCAAGGAGACGATGAAAACCCTGACTGCTTGGCCATGGCCTGGGAATATCCGCGAACTCGAGAATCTGATGGAAAGGTCCGTTATTCTGAGCGACGGCAACGCCCTGCGTGTTCCTTTGTCGGAACTGCGGGCCGAAAGCCACTCCGTCGTCGCCAAGCCTGATCAGAGCCTGGATACCGCCGAGCGTGAGCACATCATTCGCGTGCTCCGGGAAACCGGAGGCTTGATCTCTGGACCCGACGGTGCTGCCCGTCGGCTTGGGTTGAAACGCACAACCCTGCAATCCAAGATGCAACGCCTGAGGATCACGCACCAGGATTACTCCAATCCTCATCGAAGCTAGTCCCTTCCCGTAATGGATATTTTCTGCGCGTGTTATCTCGAACCACGAGGAGAATGACGGCTAATCGGCAGACTGCCGATTTCCACATCCCATCGCGAACCGTCTGCCTGGTTTCTGTTTTGGAACTCGTTCCAAACAGGGAAGTTCCCCGTTTCCCATCTCCGCCCATTTACGGAATGCAACGTGCATAGTGCATAACCTACTCTGACTCTGGCCGGTCGCAGGTGTGCTCCCGTCCTTGCAGAGTAAGTTGCAGTCCTCCCCCGGAAATAATAGTCGCCGGCGCTATTGGCCGGTTCTGTGGAGTTATAGAAGTGTTATTAACGAACAAATACCAGAGGCTCAGCTCGAATGTCGCAGGCCCACTTCTTGAGAGCGTAGTCCTTGCGCCCAACCCACATCCAGCCAATTATTCAAACCTTACTACTGGCTGGAGCACATCGCTGATCGAACAGCCACTACTCCGCGAAACCGAAGCCCAGAAACTGGTTCGCCCCGATCTTCAGCCCAGTCCCCAAACGCACCCGCAAGAGATCGATCCTCTCTACCTGTTCGCCTGCCATCTGGCGTGGGAGCACCAGGAAGAACCCAGCGCGGCATGGGAGTTGCTGGCGGCCGCTCGGAGTTCGCACGGCGACACCCGTGCTCATGCCCGTGCCCTGCTCGCCAGTTCACGCCATCTTGCCGGGCCCGGTCAAGGTGCTGCTTCGTGCCGCGCCACCAAACGAAAGCGACCCGCCATGTTGGAGACAAACATGAACTCGCCCTATGGACTGGACATCATCGACAACTGCGCCGAGTGTATAGCGACCAACCCCGGCTTCTTTTGCGGATTCTCCCCTTCCACACTGAAGTCGCTGAACGACGTCAGTCATAAGAGCACCCTGCCTGCGGGCGCAATCCTGTTTGTCGAAGGGCAGAGCCCGCGTGGCATGTTTATCCTGTGCTCGGGCAAAGTGAATCTTTCTACCACTTCGCGCGAAGGCAAGATTCTCATTCTCAAAACCGCCGGAGCCGGAGAGGCCCTCGGCCTCAGCGCTGCCATCTCAGGCAAGGGTTATGAATCGACCGCCGAAGCTGAGACTCCGTGCCTGTTGAACTTTGTGGACCGCAAACACTTCCTCGAATTGATGGCGTCTCACAGCGATGTCGGCATGCACACGGCGCAGTGTCTCAGTCGCGACTTCCAATCCGCCTATCGCGATATTCACGATCTCGTGCTCACGCGTTCTTCCGCTGGCAAGCTCGCAAGGCTGTTGCTGTCGCATTCTCCGACGCAGGGTATGGAAGCCGCCGAGACTCGCATCCATTCCTCCATGACTCATGAAGAAATGGCGCAGCGCATCGGCTCTTCCCGCGAAACCGTAACCCGTCTCTTGAGCGATTTGAAGAAAAAGCAGTTGATTCGTCTGGATGGACCGACGCTGGTCATTCGCGACCGCACCGCATTGGAGGCCTTGGCAGTTTGATCTTCCCCCCCCGACCGGAGGACGGTTCCCCCCGCCGTCCTCCGGAGCTGTTTTTCTTGAACACTGCTCCGCCATTTTTGAGGCGGAGACCATAAAAATGTATTCGGGCACGCTGATTAACGACCTGTTCGCTGTAGTGGAACGAGCTGAGACCTTCGCCAAAGAGCGGCAAGCCGAAAGCGCAGACTCACACATCCCCTGCGCTGAACCGGCCGCCAAGGTTAGCCATGGCTCAAGGGAAATTTCAAAGTCCGAAAAGTTCCCGCAGCCGCTTCGTCTGGGCCCGGCTGACCGGAATCTCGGTCTGCTTCTTGTCGTCCATGCGCAACTGGTAGGAGCTCTTGAACCAGGGGACGACTTCGCGGATGCGGTTGATGTTCACCAGGTAGGAGCGGTGCGCCCGCCAAAAAAGATTCGTGTCTAAGCTGTCCAGCAGTTCCTCGAGTGTCCGGCAGTTCGATTGCCCCTCCATGCCCGCCGGCCCCCCCGTCACCACCGTGATCACGCCGTCTTCAATCCAGGCGTAACAGATGTCTTTCTGGTCCACCAAAAACATGCGTCCGACCGTCTTCAGCAAAATCTTCGAGGCCGGCTGTTTCTGCGATTCGATCATGCGCACCAGCGTCTCGATCTTCTCCGCCGGCAGACCATCCGCGTCCTGCTTGGCCCGCGCCTTCTGGATCGCCTGTGCCACCCGCTTTTTGTCAAACGGCTTCAGCAGATAATCGACCGCGTTCACTTCGAACGCCTTCACCGCATACTGGTCAAATGCGGTGGCGAAGATGATCTTGGGCAGAGGAATTTTCTTGTCGAGCAGCTTCTTGATCACTCCAAAGCCGTCCAGACCGGGCATTTGCACATCCAGAAAAACCAGATCGGGAGTATGTTCCTTAATCAGGTTGACGGCTTCCAGACCGTTCTTGCCCTGGGCCACGACATTCACATCGTCGGCATTCTTCAGCAGATAGGCGAGTTCGTCGCGGGCGAGCTGTTCGTCGTCCACGATCACTGCAGATAAAGCCATTGTTACTCCGGGAAACTGAGAGAGGACCACTGAACTGAGTATAGTGGCCGGTTTTTCCTGGCGCAACGCGGCGAAGGGGCGATAGCGATACGACAGGCGAAGTGATGATTTTCGACGATCTCCAATTTTATCGCGTCATCCTGACGGAGCCGTTCTTCAGGCGGAGGAAGGATCTCGCGCAGACAGCAGCGCGTCCTCTCAGTGCTTACTGCCGCTGCCCCATCATCGCGCCCATATCGAACTTGGAGTACCCCGCGGGGACCTCAAACAGACTCGCTGGCTGCGACCCTTCCTGGATATTGCGCAGCTCAATGTTTCCGTTGGCGCCGTCCGTTTTCACGACACAGTGAAGTTTCGTGTCAACCCACACATAACCCTTCTCGCCCTTGCTCGAAACGCCTTCGTACTTGACCGCGCTCCGTCCGTTCACACTGTCGCTGCCGATCTTCGTGCAGCTACCCCAGTTCTTGTAGGTCCCCGCCTGCTCGGCGATTTCTTTCCACTGCGGGCAGGCGTCGTTCACGTCCTGCACGCGCCAGAACTGAGTGATCAACGGCTTAATCATCATCAGCGGCGCGTCCATATACATGTGCCGCTCCGCCATGACTATGATCCATTTGTTTTGCGCCTCATCAAGGATGACTGCGCTGGGTCCCATCGCCGCATTCTGACTCTGCACTTCGTACCGCACCTTGTCCTTCCCCGCATAGACCTTCTTCAATCCCACATTCTCTGTTTTCGAGTTCACCACGTCGGCAGAAAACTCCTGCGCCAGCGCCAGATGGCCGATCATCAGGTACCCGACCAGACAGAAAAGCCCCACGGTGCGTAGAACCACGATAGCCTCCTTATCGATCGCTCGCCGGAAAGTTCGCGACGCGATCTCACCCCTAGCTGAAAAACCCGAAAAGCATAGCAGAACTCAGCCACTGCTTCCCAGAGTCTTCTCTGCAGCCTTCGCGTTACCTTTGCGACCTTCGCGGTTTAAGGTTCTTTTTGCTTTTAAACAAAGCCCTAAACCGCAAAGCCCGCCAAGGATCCGCGAAGGGCGCCAAGAATTCGCAAACCCTTCTTTTCAGTACCCGTTCCGGCTCTGCGACTTGGAAAAATCCTGCGCAATCCAATTCGACAGGAACGTACTCTTATGCTCCACGAATCCCAGCTCCGATATCATTTTTGGGTTCTGCCTCGGCATGCTTCGCGAAACCTCGGCGAACTCTGCGGTTAAGAGTCTTCGCCGTTAGACCATATTTTCCAGCGCCATCGCCATCCCCATTCCACCACTGACGCAAAGTGTGGCCACGCCGCGCTTGGTATTGCGTTTCAGCATCTCGTGCAGCAGGGTCACCGTGATGCGCGTCCCAGTACACCCAATGGGATGCCCCAGCGCGATCGCCCCGCCATTTACGTTGAGCCGCTCACGATTCAGATTCAACGCCCGGTCGCACGCCAGCACCTGCGCCGCAAACGCTTCGTTCAATTCAACCAGCCCAAACTCGTGCAGCCTGAGGTTATGTTTCTCCTCCAGCTTGCGCAATGCCGGCACGGGCCCAATCCCCATCGTCCGCGGATCCACTCCCGCCGAAGTCACCGCCGCGATTCGCGCCAGCGGTTTCAAATTGTTCTGCTTCACGAAATGTTCATTGGCCACCACCACCGCCGCCGCCGCGTCGGTGATTCCCGAAGAATTCCCCGCTGTGATCGTCCCCGCTTTCGAAAATACGGGAGCCAGTTTCCCCAGCTTTTCCATGCTCGCGTCCGGGAACGGATGCTCATCGCGCGCAAAAGTTGTCGCGCTCTTCTTCCCCTCGATCGTCACGGGAACAATCTCCGAGTCAAACCGCCCCGCCGCTATCGCCCGCGCCGCGCGCGTCTGCGACAGCAGCGCATACTCATCCTGCTCGTCGCGCGCAATCTTGTATTGCTCCGCCAGCAACTCGGCCGTCTCGCCCATCACCATCTTCGCCAGAGGACAGAAAAATCCGTCGCGATACATCCCATCCACCAATTCCTGGTTGCCCAGCCGGTATCCCCATCGCGCCATGTCCAGATAATAAGGAACCCGCGACATCGACTCCGTCCCGCCCGCCAGAATGCAGTTGGCGTCGCCCAGCACAATTGCCTGATACGCCAGCGCGATCGACTTCATCCCGGAAGCACAAGCCTGGTTTACCGTGTAGGCGGGAACTTCCTGCGGCACCCCGCTGCGCACGGAAATTTGCCGCGCCGGATTCGGTCCGCCGCCCGCCTGCCGCGCGTTGCCAAAAATGGATTCCTCGACCTGCTCCGGCCGCACCCCAGCCCGCTCCATCGCCGCCGTCGCCGCCACCACGCCTATGTCGGCCGCAGTCAACGAAGCCAGCGCCCCCCCAAACTTCCCAATCGGCGTCCGCACTGCAGAAAGAATGTAGACAGCTTGCAAGTGCCACCTCCAAACATTGGAGTCTATCAGTACAGATTCGGTGTATTCTATAAGCACCTAAAAAGGTGCTTTAGGAGACGGTTTATGCTGGACCTCACTCAAGACATCCAATCGCTCACCACGTTCCGCCGCCGATCCGGTGACTTCATGAAGCAGTTAAAAAAAAGCCGGCGTCCCGTCGTGCTCACGGTGAAAGGAAAAGCCGCCGCCGTCGTCCAGGATGCGGAAGCCTATCAGAGACTGCTCGATATCGCTGCGGCCGCCGATGTGCGCGAAGGCATTCGGCAGGGATTGGACGATGCGAGAGCGGGCCGCACTCGCCCCGCACGCGAGTTCTTTACCGAATTCGAAGCTGAACTCCAAAGAAAGTATGGCCTATCTCGTTAAGCTCACGGCTCGCGCTGCGCGGGATCTGGTCTTACTGTGCGAACATATCCATGCGGCGGAATCAGCCGCTGTTCTCCGCTGGTACCAAGGCCTAAAGCGGGGATCTTAACCTTGGAACGCCATCCCAACCGATGCCCACTGACCCCTGAGAACAAGCAACTCCGGCACCTTCTCTACGGGCACAAGCCTAACGTCCATCGGGTGATCTATCGTGTCCTTGAGCGAACGAAGCGAGTGGAGGTTCTCCACATCCGTCACGGCGCGCGGCGAAGATTCACAATCCAAGACGAATCCTGAACCCCTCGACCGCCATCTACAACGGTAGCAACGCCAACCATCACAACCAACATTTACCTTCGTAAATCACCCACGACTTTATTAGGAGGATCTATGCCGTAGGTTGATGTGGGAAAAGAAAATTCCGGCACGATCAGTCTCTTCTACGAGGACCACGGTTCCGGTAAGCCCGTTGTCCTGATCCATGGATATCCGCTCAGCAGCTCATCCTGGGAAAAACAGGTTCCGGTGCTGCTCGCTGCCGGCTACCGTGTTATCGCCTATGACCGCCGTGGCTTCGGACAATCCAGCCAGCCCACCACTGGCTATAACTACGACACATTCGCCGAAGATCTGCACAAGCTCGTGCATCACCTGAAGCTGCGCGATTTTGCCCTGGTCGGCTTCTCCATGGGCGGCGGCGAAGTGGCGCGTTACCTCGGAAAATACGGATCGAAGGACGTGAGCAAGGCAGTCATCATCGGAGGCGTTCCGCCCTTCCTGCTGAAGACCGCGGACAATCCCGAAGGCGTCGATGGGAGCGTGTTTGAGGGCATCCAGAAAGCCGTTGCTGCCGATCGTTACGCGTTCTTCGCCGAATTTTTCAAGAATTTTTACAACACCGACGTCTATCTCGGCAAACGCATCAGCGAACAGGCGGTCCAGGCAAGCTGGAACGTAGCCGCCGCCTCCTCTGCCACCGCCAGCCTGGCCTGCGTGCCCACCTGGCACGAAGATTTCCGCAACGACGTGGCTCAGATCGACGTCCTTACGCTGGTCATTCACGGCGACGCGGATCGGATCGTCCCCATCTCGGCTGCGGGACTTCGCACCGCCAAGTCGGTCAACGGCGCCGAACTCGTCGTCATCAAAGACGGTCCGCACGCCGTAGGCTGGACTCATGCCGACGAAGTCAACAGCGCGCTAGTGAACTTCCTCGCCAAACCGGCTGCCAAAACCCAAGCAACCACCCCAAGAACGAAAGCCGTCGCGTAACATCGAGCGACTGCAACCGTTCTGCGGGTTCCCCATCCATGCGCGTTCTGTGCGCAAGGGTGGGGATTTTCTGCGCCGAGTCTACGCGGCCTTCATCACAGCAGCTATAGTCTTTGCCAGTGCCTTCTGAAGGTCCTGCGTGCCGCGAGGCGTGAATTCGTAGACAATGCACCGGATTGTCTTTAAATCGAATGGAACGAAATCCATCGATTGCGTAATCAGGATGACGTCCTTACTTAAGGCGTGGGCAAGACCGAGCTCATAGAACACGTTCGGGTTCTGGTCGGTTAATTCGGCAATGAGGAAGCGCGCACGATTGATGCGCTCCCAAATGTCCCAGGTAATCAGAGAAGTTCCGTGTATATCGTCTGCCCGCTCGCATCTCAACTTCGCGCTCTCCACTGTGGGCTTGACGTGATCGTCGTAAAGCGGCTGGAACCTTGCGTCGAAGGGCATGAGGACAAAACAGAGCTGGGTGTCTAGCGTGAAGCTGGTCCCTCCAAATATCCTGCCCAAAACTTGGGCATTTGCAGGTGTTGTAAGGCGCTGCTCGGCAGTAGCCGCCTTAGCGGCTGGATTTGATTTTCGGGGGGGCAGATTTAGTCGCTTGTTTTGGTGTGGCGAAAAAGTTGCTAAAGTCGAATCCGCCAAGTGACGACAGGGCGATGTTACTTGCCAGTGAGTCGCTCTTTTCCCGTATCTCGCCGCTGTCACCGGAGGCCAGAGCCAAGCCGAGACTTGCAATGAGACTCACTCAGCTTCGGGTCGGCGCCTCGGCTCAGGCGTTCTTCGGCTTGAGCAATCAAGCTCTTGGCGCGGTTCACCGCTTCGATTCGGGCAATTTCCGCATCATCTCCAGCACGGTTTGATTCAGCGTCGGCAAGCAGGCGCTTGATGAAATCGTCGGAGAGTTCTTCGCTGGGTTCGAAGGTCTTTTCGATTGCTAACTCCGAGCCCTGCAGGCTTGCGCGCGCCGTAACGGCGCAGGTTGCACTGACTGAAAACTCGATCTTTATCTGGGCCTGCCCCTTCGGGGCCGGGGGCATGCCTTCGAGGTGCATTTTGCCTAAGGGGATGTCGTGGCGGACGAGGGAGCTCTCGCCAAGCAACAGTGAAACCTCGACGGCGGATTGATTGTCCGCAGCCGTGGCGAAGGTATCCGATCGCTTCGCCGGAAGCGGCGTTCCTCGGAGAACTAGGGGAGTGGCGACGCCGCCCCGCGTTTCAAGTCGGATACTCAACGGCAAGAATTCAAATGTTCGTTTAGAAGCTGGCTCCATACTCCACCGCCCCAGCGATTCTATCGCATTGTCATCCGCCCCTTGCCATTCCGCCTAACCTCCGGCATAATAAGAGTTTGCCTCGATCTCACCGGACTCTTCCGGAACAAGGATATAAGACCCGTGTTAATGATTCGTCTGGCGCGCCGAGGTGCGCGCAAACAACCGCACTATCGCATTGTGGTGATTGAGAAGGCGCGCGCGCGCAACGGCCGTCCGGTGGAAGTGGTCGGGACCTACAATCCCCGCACCAATCCCGCCAGCGTCGAACTGAAGCGCGACCGCGTCGAGTACTGGGTGTCGAAGGGCGCTCAAATGTCGGACCGGGTGAACAAACTGTTCTCCAAGACTCCGGCTCCGGCCCCCGCCGGCTCCGCCGCTTAAGCTGAAGAAGTCCGTTCGACTGGCATCGGGAGTGCGCGACTCGGGAAGGGCACGACTTTAGTCGTGCCGTTAGCGCCTCTGATTGAAGGGGGCTTTAGCCGCTGGGGGACTTAGCAGCGCTGATCCCTGACCCCTCGATCGTTCCATTTCCACAGTGAGAATGCAGACTATGACTGAGACCTCTGGAGATGTGCGCGCTCTCGTTGAGCTGATCGCGAAATCGCTGGTCGACTCCCCCGACGAAGTTTTCGTCGAGAAGTTCGATGACGGCGTGATCGAACTGGAAGTCGCTGAAAGCGATGTGGGCAAGGTCATCGGGCGCCAGGGGCGCACGGCTCGCGCTCTGCGCGTTCTACTGAGTGCCGCCGGCCATCGGGCGCACAAGCGCTACAGTCTCGAGATTCTCGAGTAGAGCGGATGTGCGACAGCCAAGACTGCCTCAGCCGCGAAGCGGCGGAAGAATGCAGCCCACGGCGCAAGCCGTGGGTAAGCCGGAGAGAGAGCACGAGCCCTGAAAGGGCGAAAGAAAACCTGCCATCGCGGGTGTTCGCTTTGGCATTGATGCCGCGACATGTACCTGAAATCCGCCGAAGGCCGTGAATTCTGAAACCAACGGCGAGTTCATCACCCTGGCCCGCGTCGTCAAGACGCAAGGGCGGCGGGGCGAAGTCGCGGCCGAGGTGCACAGCGACGTTCCAGGACGCTTCGCCGAAGGCATGAAGTTGTATGCTCTGCCGAAGTCCCAAGACGCGCGGAGCGAACTGGAGATCGAAGATTTGTGGCCCCACAAGGGCCTGCTGGTGCTGAAGTTTCGCGGTGTGGATTCGATTTCCGACGCCGAGCTTCTGGTCGGATCGGAATTGCAGGTTCCAAGCGCCGAGCGCGCGAAGCTCGACGCAGGCTGGAATTACGTCAGCGATTTGGTGGGCTGTGTGGTTCTCGATCGAACCCGCGAGATCGGCCGTATCGAAGATGTTGAGTTCGGAGCCGGCGAAGCCCCGCTGCTGATTGTCGCGAACGGTGCGGGTAAGAAGTTTGAAGTGCCCTTCGCGGAAGCGTACCTGGAATCTGTAGATGTGGCGCAGCGGCAAGTGCGCATGAACCTTCCCGAGGGCATGTTGGAAATTAATGCACCGGTAACGCCGGAAGAGAAGCAGGAACAGCAGTCCAAAAGAAAAAGAAGGCGCTAAGGTTTCCTCTGTGGACCTCAGTGCCCTCTGTGGTTAAAGGTTTTAGGTGTCCAGTTCCAGATGAAGGCCGATATCCTAACGATCTTCCCCGGCTTCTTCAGCGGACCACTGGATCACGGTATCACCCGCCGGGCCTGCGAGATGGGCATGGCAAAAATCGAAGTCCACGATTTGCGGCAGTTCACGCACGACAAGCACCGCACCGTGGATGACCGCCCGTTCGGCGGCGGCGAGGGCATGGTGCTCAAGCCGGAACCGCTCTTTGAATGTCTGGAGTCGTTGCAACTGGCGTCGCGAGAAGACCGCGTTGCGGGCCGTGCGAAGCAGTCAGTGATCTTGCTTTCCGCGCAGGGCCAGCGCTTCACGCAGCCGGTCGCGATGGAACTGGCGGCGCTCGACCGCATCGTGCTGATCTGCGGCCGCTATGAGGGCGTGGACGAGCGCGTAGCAGATTTTCTTGCCGACCGCGAGCTCTCGATCGGCGATTACGTGCTCAGCGGCGGAGAGTTGGCCGCAGCCGTAATTATCGAAGCGGTCACGCGGTTGCTCCCCGGGGCTGTCGGCAACGAAGCCTCGACGCGGCAGGAATCATTTACCGCGCACGCCCCGACGGAGGTGGGCGCAGCGGATTCGACCTGCGGCTCCGGCGGATTGCTGGATTATCCGCACTACACGCGTCCCGCGGAGTTTCGTGGGATGGCGGTACCGGAGGTTCTGCTGAACGGGGATCACCAGGAAATTCGCCGCTGGCGCCGGCAGCGCGCGCTGGAAAAAACGCTGCGCAACCGCCCGGACTTGCTCGAGGGCGTGCAGCTTAGCGACGAAGACAGCAAACTCTTAGCCCGCATCAGGGGAGGCGGAAGTTAGGACCTGGAACTAGAATTCGACGGCGCTATCGCCAATCGGAAACTCAATAAGAATTTCAAGAGATTGAACAACGAAGGATAACGATCATGTCAAACCTAATCATCGAAAAATTGCTGGCGAAATCTCAACGCACTGACATCCCCGCGTTCCGTCCCGGTGACACCGTCCGTGTTCACGTGAAGATCAAGGAAGGCGACAAGGAACGAGTGCAGGCCTTCGAAGGCGTGGTCATCAAGCGCGACAACGGACCGCAAGCCAGCTTCACCGTGCGCAAGATCAGCTTCGGCCAGGGCGTCGAGCGTATCTTCCCCATACACTCCAAGGTGATCGACAAGGTCGAACTGCTGCGCTCGTCCAAGGTTCGACGCGCCCGACTGTTCTATCTGCGCGGCTTGAGGGGTAAAGCTGCCCGCCTGCGCAACGTCGAAAAAGCGTAGATTCCGGACCGCGCAACGGATCTTGAGAGAGATGATGGTGAGAAGGGAAGCCTCTGCGCTTCCCCTGTTTGCGTTCACGCGAGCCGAAAACTACCCCGCGACAGAGGCCAGCGGCTCCCTGATCACTTCAACGTCGACGAACTCTTTGACTCTTCTCGTTCGCAGCTTGCTCAGCACATAGCTGAGCAACGGACGGTCTCCGCGGCGAATTTCCCGAAACTCCACCCCCATCGCAAGATTGTTGACCAGATATTTCACTTGCGCTTTGACGGCGACGCTGACGTCGAACATGTTCAACATCAGGCGGAAGTCGGTGCCGGGGCGCAGGATTTCCGTGGCCGCGATGCGCGCCCCAAATTCTGAAATCTGCTGCACCTCGCCTTCGACCTGCTGCACGCCGTCGATCACCTGCGCCTGGCCTTCGACGTAGAACCGCGGACGCCGCCGCCGGTTCGACTGAGCCTGCGGACCGCTGAATCCACGAGGCAACTTACCCTTCCCCAAGCTATCGAGATCGATGGGCTGGTATTGCTCTTCCATCTGGCGCAACTCTTCGTCCCATGGAGTCTTGCCTTCTACACATTGCACCGTGAATTGACCGCGCAAGGCTGAAGCGGCATCCCCGGCCCAGACCACCTGGCAAATGGCTTTATTGCGTCCGCGCTCCACCATCACCAGGTCTCCAATGTTTACCTGGCGCGAGCTGAGCAGGCGCGCGCCATGCGGGTGGATGTCATACGTGCATGCCATCTCCGCCGCGCCGCGTCCTTCCTGACCGATCAGATTCCAGCGCACAGGAAGCGCCAGATGTACCAGCTTTCCCGTGAGCAGGCCGTCTTCCGGCGACAGGTTGGTTTTGCTCTGCAAGAACGTCCCTCGGGTCGAGTTCGACTGAGGCCAAGTTACCAGTGCATGTCCGAACGGGCAATGTACGTCCGTAATCCTGGTACTGGTTACCGTTTGGCGTTACCCAAGTGGGGTCGCGCAGACTACGGTTGCCGTGCGCAGATGCTGACGCGCGAGGCTTTGGAGAATGCGTCTCAGAAGTCGGCAAATAAGGTTGTCATTCCGAGCGAAGCGAGGAATCTGCTTTTCTTTGCCTGACTGCCTAAACTTCGCTTGCAGGAATTCGTGCTGTGGACGAAGATGGTGAACAACTCCCTTGTGTTCTCTGATGAAGTCTTCTGTGATGAAGTCAAAGTCAGCACGAACGCTCTCGGCCTCGGCGGCCAAGCTGCGACTGCTGAAGAAGTTGCGCTGCACGCTGCGTTATGAAAAAAAGGCCTGGGCCTCCGGGGCGCGGTTGGTTGCTGGCGTGGATGAAGTGGGTCGCGGCTCGCTGTTTGGCTGCGTAGTCGCGGCGGCGGTGATCCTTGATCCGGCCTACCGGGTGCGCGGACTGCGCGATTCCAAACTGCTGCTGCCTGAGCGGCGCGAGGTACTGGCGGAGCGCATCCGCGAGCACGCAGTGGCGTGGGCAGTCGCGTGCGTCGACGCCGCTCGCATCGATCAGATCAATATTTATCAGGCGTCGCGGGTTGCCATGCGTGAAGCGGTGATGGGCCTAGCACCTGCCGCCGACCACTTGCTCATCGACGCCGTGCGCATTGACTGCGAGCAGCCGCAGATTTCGATCATTCATGGGGACGCGCTCTCGGCCTCGATTGCGGCGGCTTCTATTCTCGCGAAGGTGGAGCGCGATCGCATGATGTGCGAATGGGACGCGGTGTTTCCCGCTTACGGCCTGGCCTCGCACAAGGGATACAGCACGCCCAGGCATCTGGCCGCGCTGCGCGAGTTCGGGCCGACGCCGCTGCACCGCCAGTCGTTCGCGCCGGTGTGGCAGAATCCGGTGCCGCAGGAGGTCTTCGGATTCATGGAAGATGGCGACGTCACGATCGAGGAAGCGGCTGCAGGATGAGTGGGTTAGCGGGATTTCAGGGAAGATTTCCACAGTGTTCCTGCAGGAACATTTTTAGGGCAATTGTGTACGTACAATAATATAAGTATAGTGGGATACATGAAACATAAACAACGAGTTACGAAGGGCAATAGGGATGGCCGGCACGGGGCGGGATCGTCGTCTGCCGGCGCGCGGCGGAAGCGTGGCCCACGGAAAGGTTTGAGCCTGACGGCGTCGGTGGAACCATCGAAGCGGGGTTCGGTTTCGATGCGGGAAGTGATGGAGTTTTACAAGCCGATCAAGAAGCCGGTCACGCTGCGACTGGATGCGGACGTGTTGGCCTGGTTCCGCAGGGACGGACGACGCTATCAGACGCGGATCAACGGCGCGCTGCGGAAGGTGATGGAGCGGGAGATGAAGGAAGCGGGGGAGTGAAGAGGTCGGCCACTCCTCGATATGCCTTCCTCGATCACAGACTTTAACCCATCTTGCGCCGGTAGATTTCTTCAATTTCATTCGGACAAAGAAACTCGATTGTGATTCCGCATGCTGCCAGGGCGTCCTTCCAGCCCCACCACTTCGAGTCCGTGGCCTCAATGATTGGCGGCTTGTCGTTGTGCGCATTCGCTACGGCCACGAACTTGCGATCTGAGGGATCAAATTCAGTGAGGTCCCCATGGTCCGGAAACTCGACAAAATCATGGGGAAGATCTGGCGCAACTGTCAGAGGAATCGTCTGCACTAGGTCCGCGCGACCTCTATTATCGTGCACCCAACGCACAAAGGAGTCGCCAATTCCGGGCTGGCGCCCGTAGGGAGAGCAATTGGCACGGTACTCGGATAAAATGCTGTCCCCATCGTCAATGACGATCACGCCAAACTTCTTGATGCCGAGGAGGGCTTGAGCGCAGTTGTTAGCGCACGCGTAGGATTCATTATTCCTTCGATTCGCGACGACTGCCACATTCGTATCGACCACCTGGGTCTTGCGCCCTCTCCGTTTCATTTCTTTTCAGATTCGCGCTGGGCGGCGGCGGCCATCCGTGCGGCGAGTTCGCCCATTTCGTCGCCGAAGAAATCCGGAGGCCAGTTCTGGATCTCCCCATAGAGATCAACGTCAAGAGGACTCAATATGGCGCCCTGGTCCCCGGTGGTGCAGAAGTAGAGTGCGACATCCTCGGGGTCGAGGACCTGCTCCGCGACTCTACGCTGAAGTCGACGAAGGAAGTGCTCAGAATGGCTTTCGATGATCAGCTGAATGGAACGGTCCGCACCGTCCTCCCTTGATTGGACGGCTTCGATAAACAGATCGGCCAGGGCGGTCTGGACCCGCGGGTGAAGGTGGATTTCGGGTTGTTCCAAGATCACAGTTGTGTGAGGGTTTGCGTAAAAGCATTGGACCACAACGGGCAAGACCTGCGATACGCCGAAGCCCACGTCCGGAAGATTGACGCCTTCTTTGGCATTTCCGGCTCGCACCGTGACCTCATACTCCTTGCGGTGCAATGCTATGGGCTTCACCTCGAACGACTGCAAAAGGCCCAAGTCTCGAAGCCAACGCGCAACGACACCTTGGAATGGCTGTGTTTTTCTCTTGTATCCGGGACTGATCTGCCGCGAAGCAGCTGCCAGCATGGCCTCGACAGCGCGCTCGCCGCGCCAGCCCACGTGTTCTGGGACCTCTCCTGACCAGATGTAGGATCGTTCCGGGTAAACTCGAAGGGGACCCAGATATTGCAGTCGCTTGAGCTGCTTCTCTAGTTCGAGCGCCAGATCGCTAGTGAAGCCTGCATTCTGGTAATACGCCCCAACTTCGTCGGGAAATGCATAGAACCGGATCGGCGGCGGTAGTTTCCACGGTCGCCCTTGGTTACGAACGAGTTTGTAGTTGCTAGCCAAAAGTTCGTATTTCGGCGAGCCACTGGACTCCAGTGGCTTCATTTCGACCCGCAGCGCTGCCCCTCCGTTGCTAAGCAAGTACTCAAAGGTCCGTACCTGCTGCAGGGCCCCTCTAGGGTCGGATGCGATGGTCGCGGAAAAGTCGATCCGAGAACCTGTGATACTCTCTCGTGCTAAGGGATCTTGGACAACCATTGCTTTGGGAAGACCCCAAGCCATGGTGAACTCGACCTCGTTGGATAGATTGTGCTCAAAGACCAAGTCCCGAAAGGTTCCCAGCTCCACCGGCGTGTTGCGGTCCCCTGGATGCAATACTCTGTGGCGATCCGGTGATTCAGCGGTTTGACGGAGCATGAGGAGGAATTGCAGTAGGCTGGTTTTGCCGGCACTGTTGCTGCCGAAAAAGACGGTGATCGGGGCAAGACGGACCTTCCCGGTATCCTTCCAGGCTTTGAAGTTCTTAATTGATAGCTCTCTTAGCATCTACTTTCCTTCTCGCTCCTAGGCCCCGGGGAAGTTGTCCGACTTTAGTAATGAACATCAAGGAAGGAGCAAGCAGCCCTTCGGTCGAGAAGTATACATCCCGCAGTTCTGCCAGGTCCGAGAAAGCAGATTCCTCGCCACTCTCGCCGGTTTCACCGGCTCCGAGTGACTCGGAATGACAAGTTTATCGGTCAAGCGTGGAGTTCAGGTCGTTTAGGAGTTTTGTGTTTTTCTCCAGCGCGCGCTGCAGGATTTCGGATTGCTGCTTGGCGATCGGCCAGTCTTGCTTTTCGACGGCTTCGGTTAATCCGGGCAGTTCCAGGTGGGCGTAGGTGAAGCGGGCGCCGTAGAGGATGTGTTTGAACCAGGGGCGGCCGGGGATGCCGTCGGGGTTAAGCCAGTTACGCTCGACTTGCATCATGCCGTGGTTCAGAGTGAGCGCCAGTTTGGGATCGACTTGGCCCGACGCGAGTTTGCGGTTGAGCGATTCATTCAAGCGCTTGCCGGCAGCTTCGAAACTGTCGATTTCTGTTCGCACTCCCGTTAGATCAAGCTTGCTCATGTCTTTGCCTTTCGTCAGCTCATCCACGAACTGGCGGACGTTGCTCGCGTAGTTGGCGAAATCGAAGGGGAGCAGGTCGGCGTTGGCGAGGCGGAGCGCAGTTACGCCCCAGAGTTGCGACATGAGCGTGTGGTAGCGGTAACCGGGATCGCCGAAGTGGCTCATCCAGTAGAGGTCATCGTAGGCGGAGTGGTAGACGCCGTAGTCTCCGTCGAACTGCAGTCCGATAACCGGCATGCCGACGAAATTGAGGAAGACGGTGTGGTCGGAGCCGCTACCGATGCGGGTGTCGGCGAGATTCGCGTCGGTGACTTCGGTTGAGATATTCGACTCGCGCCGCTCGCGAGCGCTGGATTCCTTCCATGCTTCGTACAGACTTTTACCGGAGGGATCCTGCAGCGTGCGGCTCGTCTCGACCAGCATGGGAGCGAGCGAAGCGACCGCCTGGCCGTGAAAATTCGGTCCCGAGGTGGCCTCGTCAACGTTGATATAGGCTACGGCCTTGCTGCGCAGTTGGTCGGCGAATTGCTCTCCCCATTCGGTGGAGCCGGTGAGGCCAACCTCTTCGCCGTCCCAACTGCAGACGACCAAGGTGCGACGCGGGCGCATGCCTTCTTTCGCCAACTTGCCGAGGGCGCGGGTCAGTTCCATCATGGATGCAGTGCCGCTCGAGGGATCGACGCCGCCGAAGACCCAGGCATCGCGATGGTTGCCGAGTACGACCCACTCGTCGGGAAGTTCGGAGCCGCGAATGCGGCCTTCGACGACGTAGTAAGGTTGTACCCCGTTGTCCATCTCAATCTTCAGATGAACTTTCTCCTGCTCGCCGCCGAGGTGATACTCGAAGCCGAGTCCTCCCTGCCAGTCGGCAGGGGCCGCGGGGCCGCCGAGATTTTCGAGCAGCGGCTTGGCGTCATGCCAGGAGAGCGGCAGGGCCATGATCTTCGGAGCCGACATCGCTTCTTCGATGGGAATGCGCTTCGCGCCCGGAACTGAGGCCCAACCTGGCGTTTGCGGATCGCCGGGGACCATGAAATCGTAGGTGATGGCGCCGCGCTGGATGTGATACTCCGGGCCCCACGGGCCGTCGGGATCGACCTTGCCCTTCTTGTATCCGTCCTCCTGGGGATCACTGTAAATCAGAATCGCCGCTGCACCTTCACGCTGCGCGGTGAGGGCTTTGAATCCGCGGTAGCTGTAGGGATTCGAGTAGCGGACGAGGACGATCTTGCCTTTGACGCTGATGCCGTTCTTGCGCAGCAGGTCATAGTCTTCGGGATTGCCGCTGTGCGCGTAGACAACGGGCGCGGTGACTTCGCCAGAGATCGACATGCCGAGCCAAGCGCCGCTGATGGCGGGATTTTTCGAGTCGGGGTCGGCATCCAGAGCGGCTTCACGGAGAGTGGCCTGATAGTGCGTGGGCGCGATCATTTCGAGCGAGGCGCTTTTGGGATTCGTGCCGTAGACGTCGTAGCGGCGGATGACGACGTCTTCGAGTCCCTGCTTGCGCCACTCGTCGGCGATGTAGTCGGCGAGTTCGTTGTTGCGCTTGGATCCCGCGACGTGAGGCTCGGAAGTGAAGATGCGGTGCTGGCGGCGTTCTTCGTCGGGCGAAGGGATGGATTTGAATTTGGATTCGATGGTGGTTTCGCGGGCCGCTGAGGAGGGGGTGAAGCCGAGGATGGGAGTTTGGGCGTGGGCTAGGGGTGATGTGGAGAAAACGGATAGTAGGGTTAGGGTTGAGAAGGCGGCACCGCAGGAGAGTTTCATAGAGTTCGATTCGGATTTTCGAGTGCAAAGAGTACCACAGGGGCTGAAGCCCGGCCGCCCTTAAAGGGCAACGCGGACTCTGAAGAGTCGCTCTTCCAGGGTCGCGCCAACGGGTGGGTACCGGCTGCAGCGGCGCTCCGCACCGCCTGACCGGGTCAAAGACCCGGTCCCACACGTGCACACCTACTTCGCTTTCAGGATGTCGCTTAGCAAGTCTGGTTTTGATTCATCGCGCACCAGGTGCGGGTATTTCTCGCCGCCGTGGTAGTCGATCTTGTACGTTTTGTAGTAGTCGGTATTCTCGACCAGCAACTCCAACGGAGCGTTGCTGTTCTTTGTAACCTTGACCGCTTCGCGCAGGACCTCGGGAGAAAAGCGGCGGCCGTTGACGGCGACCAGCTTCATTCCGGGACCGATGCCGGCTTTCGCGGCGGGCATGCCTTCCGTGGTGTCGCTGATGGTGCCGTCGTCGTTCAACACCAGGCCGAAAGCCAGTGCGGCGGGCACGAAGTGGTACATGCCTGCCATGCCGTTCATCATGTCTGACGGAGTGTCGTCGTAGACCAGCTTCCATCCGCTGCCTTCGATGCCGCCCAGAGGGGCGCCGGGGCCGTGATTGGTGAGGCGCTCGGTCCAGAAACCGCGCCAGTCATAAGGGACGATCTGATTGAGCGCGTTGACCACATCGTCAAACGTGTAGGTCTTGACCATCGGCCCGGTGCTGGGTGCGCCATGGAAAAGCTTGCAGAAATCGTCGATTGTCTTCGCGCCTTTGGTCTGTTGGCGGATGATGACGTCTACCCAGAGCCAATTCAGCGTGTCTTCGTCATAGAAGTCGGTGCTGCGGCGCCACGATTCCCAGGCCCGGGGAGAGAAATACAGTTGCGGGGCCGCGTCGGCCGTGTCCTGCAGGTTGCGCCAATCGCGGCCGGGAGTGTGATCGAGGGCGGCAGCGGTCGCGGCCAGATCGTCACGATCTTGCTCGGCCGTGAGCAGGCCGCTGCGAGCGGTGAGGACGAAGCCCAGATAGTTGGTCAGCCCTTCATAGACCCAGAGCAGATCGTCCTGCATAGGTTGCTCGTAGTCGGGCGTGGCCAGGTCGGCGGGGCGGCGGTACTTTCCGTTCCAGGAGTGAACATACTCGTGGGGGAGCAGGCTGGCCGAAATCTTGCGATCCGTGTCATCGACTAGGGCGCGCTCGTCGACTCGGCTGTCGTCGGATTCGTGATGTTCCAGGCCAAAGTGCGCGACGTGATCGCTCAGCGTGTAGAGGAAGTGATAGTCGCGATAGTGATGGGCGCCGAAGAGTTTTTGGGCCTGTTCGACCAGGTTCTTGTAGTGATCCCAGACTTCCGGGGGAGCGTCGAGAGCGGCGGCGCTGTCGGCAGCGATGTCCATTTCTGTGGGAGGATCCTGGGCGAGCGGGACGACCTTCAGGAATTCTCCGGTGATGACCGGCGAGTCGACCAACGTGGTGAGGGAGACGGTGGCGAATTTGATTTCGTTTCCGCTTTGACCGGTTACGGGAAGCGGGGTGCCGAACTTCCAGCCGTCGGGAATCTTCAGGCTTGCGCTGTAGTTAATGTCGTCGGATTTCCAGCCTTTAGGGTAGAGCAAAACCTGGTTCCAACTGATGACGGCGAGCTTGTCGGTGGCGGAGGAACCTGCGGAGAATCCTCCTTCGAAGGTGGCGGGAGAAAGAAAGTCGAGGTCGGCAGAGACTTCATTCGTGCCGGCGGGGACGTCCACGTGGAGGGTGAAGCCGTCGAGCAGATCGCGGCGCCATTTCAGAGTCTTGCCGCCGGCACTGAACTTCAGGCCAGCGAGGTCGATAACCGGACCGTCGGGGGCGTGCTCGCCGGGAATCCACTTCGGGTAGTAGAGAATGAGGTCGCCGGGGCTGGCGGGAATTTTCAATGAGGCGTGGAAAATTTTGCGGGGCGCTGTGGTGGCGTCGACTACGATGGTGACGGTGGGCGGAGTGGCACACCAAGCGGGAATTGACAAGATTGCGACGCAGACTGCTCCCAACGTTCTGGAGAGTTTCATTCTTTCGGGGCCCCCATGTTTGTGATGAACTGAACTCGATGCGGAATTTTAGACTATAGCAGTGTGCAAGGGCGACGGTACAGAGAAGCGTGAGCGCTGCTATGATTCCGCAGATGTCGCGGCGCGGAAAATTTATTACATTTGAAGGACTTGACGGAACCGGCAAGAGCACGCAGATGCGGAAGCTGGCGGCGGTGGTGCGTGCGGCGGGGCACAAGGTGGTCGAAACCCGCGAGCCGGGCGGGACGCCGACGGGAGAAAAGATTCGCAAGGTGCTGCTCGATTCGGGCACGGCGGGGCTTTCGCCGCTGGCCGAGATGGCATTGATGTTCGCTTCGCGTGCGCAACACATTGCGGAAGTGATCGAGCCGGCGCTGGCGCAGGGCAGCATCGTGCTCTGCGACCGCTTCACGGATTCGACGGAGGCTTATCAGGGGAGCGGGCGCAAGCTGGGGAGTGAGGCGGTGCGCGAGTTGCATCGCGTGCTGTGTGGAAATCTGCAGCCGGATTTGACGATTTTGCTCGATTCGGACGCGGCGGCCAGCGTGAATCGCGCGCGCCTGCGAAATAGCGCCGCGAAAAGTGCGACCCGTGGCCACGACGAGAACCGGTTTGAGCAGGAAACGCGAGCATTTTTTGCCCGGGTACGCGATGGATATCTGGCGATCGCCGAGCGAGAGCCAGGGCGAGTCGCGGTGGTGGATGCGCGCGGCACGCCGGGGCAGACGCATCGGCGGATTGTGGAAGTGGTTCACCGGAAGCTGAAACTGTAGGAACGTTATTTCACGACAGCGACGCAATTGCGGCCGCGCTTCCCCTGTTGTGTGATTTCATCCGGCGCGGGGAGTAAGGCTTTCGCTTGTTCGGACGTGAGCCAATTCCCTGCGGTCATTGCCGAGCGAAGGCGAAAAGACGCACAAGACGATCAGAAACGAAAAGTGCGGGCAACCAAAACGGTTGCGGGGATCATCCACCACCTTAATCCTACATAGGCTGGATACATGCTTCGCAGTCCGAATACAGAGACGCCGGGTAGGGTAGTTCTCGCTTACCGGACCGTGTTGATTTGTGCCGCCATGCTTGTGTTGTTGTGCGGGCGCGGCGTCCGGATACCTCACACTCCACATCCGCACGCGTCCCGCTCGACGATTTGTATCGTCCATCCGGAACATGGGCAATGCTTCGATGATGACAGTGGGACGACCTGGGCGGTTTCTACGCGAACGCTGGCGTTCATACCCCCGGCTTCCTGGTCCAGGCCGCTCATATCCGGGACGATTTCACTCCCGAGATTCGCGCTGGAAGGATTTCACTATAACCGTCCACCTCCCTCCCGTTAGAACGCCCTATCCATCAATCTGCTAAGCCGATGCTCTGATTGCCTAACCCCGCCGCGATGCGGGGAGCGGGGCAGGCATCATTTCTCGGTATGGTCACTCCGGGAGGAGTCCACCATGGCCCAGAGAGCCGTCGAGTAGTCGAGCGGACGGACTTGGAGCACAGATAGGAGCATGGGAGTTATGGTTTCCTTGAAACTTGTACACCTTATCGAAGAACATGCAAACGAATTGGCCGACGGGATTGTTGGGAAATTACATAGTGCTCCGCGGACGCGGAGCCTGCAGAGAATTCCTGCCCCGGAGTTGCGAAACCGGATCCAGGAAACGCTACGCCATTTTCATGCATGGCTGCTGAATAGCGCCGACCACAATGTGCAAGAACGCTATCAGGATCTCGGAAGGCGCCATGCGGCTCAAGACGTGGCGCTACCCGACCTTTGCTGGGCCTTTGTATTGATCAAAGAACACTTGTGGGAGTTCGTGGGACGGCAGGCATTCCATACGACCTCGGTGGAGATTCACGCCGAGCACGAGCTGATGCGGTTATTGGACCTGTTTTTCGACTGCACAATTTGCCACGTCGCGGAAGGGTATGAGCAGGCGCGAAGCAATATGAGCGGACCAACCCAGTCGCTGAGCGAGCCTAGGATGGGGTTGGTAGCAAACCGACCCAAGTGGAGGCGCTCTTCCCGGAACCGTGATACCACCCATGGAAACAGTTGATCGATACGAGCGCGACTCGGGCGGATAAGGCTATTCAAGCGTGCTTCCGTTTCGGAATCCGTGCTCGATCAGATCTACGCGGCTCAGGTAGCTTCATGGTAGATTCTGGTTGATCATATCCCATGCCTTTTTCTGACTTTCACGGCAATGCTGCAACCATCCATCGCTTGCGCGATATGCTGGGGCGCGAGCGCTTTCCGCATGCGGTGGTGCTTTCGGGCGGGCAGGGATCGGGGAAGTACACGCTGGCTCTGATGCTGGCGCAGGCGCTGAACTGCCTGGCGCCTACGAAGACCGACGGCCTGCAGGATTTCTGCGGGAAATGTGCCAACTGTACACGCATCGCCCAGGCGGCGGATCTGGACGCCCGGTTCGCGGAGGCTGTGGAGGCACGGGAGAATCTGCGCGAGACGGACAAGAAAGAGACGTGGCTCTTTGTGCAGACGCATCCGGACGTGCTGGTGATTCCGCCCGATCCTCCGCAGATGATGATCAAGGTGGACCAGGTGCGGAGGGTCATTGAGACCATTTATTACCGTCCGGCAGAGGGCCGGGAACGGGTTTACATTTTCACCGACTCGGGTTTCATGAAAGAGGCGGCGAACTCGCTGCTCAAGGTGCTGGAGGAGCCGCCGGAGTTCGCGACGATTTTCCTGCTGACGGAGAATCCCGGCGAACTGCTCCCGACGATTCGTTCGCGATCGATGGTGTTCCCGCTGGGCGCTTTGCCGGCGGAGGAAATCGAGCGCTATCTGGCGCAGCATCGTCCGGAGTGGAAGGCGGGCGAGCGAGCGCTGGTTGCGCGGCTGTGCGAAGGGGCGGTCGGACGAGCCCGCAGCTTCGATCTCGCGGCCTATGTGGCCGCCCGAGGGCATGCGCTGGTAATCTTGAACTCCGCTCTGCGGGGTGGGGAACACAGCGAATTGTTCAAAGTCACCGAGTCGTACCGGCCCGGCGCGGAAGGGCGGGAGAAGACGGAGCAGCTGATTCGAACGCTTTATTCTCTGTTGCGCGATCTGGCGTCGATCGAGGCGGGGGCGCCGGAGTTGGTCCGCAATACCGACATTGCTTCCGAGCTGAAGCGGCTGGGGGAGTCGGCCGACTTCGATTGGATTACGGCTGCCTCCGATCGGCTGGCCGACGTGGAACGGGGGATGCGGCGCAACTTGTTACGCTCGCTTTCGCTGGATGCGTTTGCGGCGGCGCTAGAGAAAGCTTAGGCGGACACCTTCGCGGGGCTTGTGTCGTAGCTTTTCTTACGCCCCTCCGGGGCTTGTCAATTTTTCCCACTCGGCACCCACAGCCTGCGCTGTGGGCTGCATTCTTTCGCCGCTTCGCGGCTGACGGTTGACTCTGGTTCCACTTTTTCAGACGTGATCGAGGGCAGCACAGACTCCTGGGGAGTTGTTCCATCCTCGTCTGGGGGTACTCAGGACTCGAGTCCTTTCAACTTCGCTCAGCCGGGCTAAGGGCTATTATGGGCCACCGCGACGGCACTTGAACGCGGCGCACCAGGCGTAATCTCTCACAGGTTACTTCGGCTTCTTCTATGTCAGCATTAGAGGGCCATAATAGGCATATCTTTCAATACGTTGGCGGGATTACTCCGGTGGTTCTACTCCCTTCGGAGAGATTGCCCGGTCCTTCCTGCCCGCCTATAATCGTCCTACTCTGGTTCAGAATTCTCCGTCAGGTTCCGGGTAGAACGTGGGGAGGGCGAGTTTTGTTTGCATGCCCTTCAAGGAAGGTTCGGTGAAAGGGAAAGCCCGGATTATGCGAAAGAGCCTGCAACTCGCATTCATGCTGACGGCCACGACGGCAATCGCGACCTCCTTCTCTCTGTCATCTCTATCTCTGGTAGCTCCTCGCGCGTGGGCGGCGGAAGGTGACGGCCGGCCCGAGGTGATCACACCCACCGAGGAGCACGGGCGGACGATCTATGTGAATGAGTCTGTCCCAGCTCAGAAACATGCAACGCAGGCGGTTCAGCCGAGGCGCTCATCGCTGGTGTATTGGAGCAGCAAAGAGAGCCGGTGGAAGCCGGTGCCTTCGGCGGGCACGGCCTCAATGCAGGCGGCGCGGTCGGCCGCGGCGGAAGTCAGCCAGTATTTCGGGCACGAGTCGGTGCAATCGGCAAATGCGCGGATCGTAGCCGCCAATGCCCGCGGGCATCAGGCTTCGCAGGAGGAAATCGACGCGTCCATCGTGATGGCAGCTGCGCGGCACAACGTGGATCCCAACCTGGTGCGGGCGGTAGTCAAAGTGGAGTCGAACTTCAACTCCAATGCAGTCTCGCGCAAGGGAGCGATGGGCCTGATGCAGTTGATGCCGTTGACGGCGCGGCAGTTGAAAGTGAGGAATCCATTCGACCCCGATCAGAACGTGGATGCGGGGGTACGGCATCTCAAGCAACTGCTGGAAAACTATGGCGGCGACGTGGATTTGACCCTGGCTGCCTATAACGCGGGTGCGGGCGCGGTGGCGCGGAGTGCGGGGGTACCGCGTTATGCGGAAACCCAGAACTATGTGCGGAGGATCACGAACCTCTACTATGGGGGATTCGATCTTTCTCCGTCGAGCCCTACGCATGACCCCGTGCGAGTTCAACGAGATGCGAGGGGTGTGCTTTACATCAGCAACACGGATTAGGATTGCGGCATCTGTTTAAGAAGTCTCTCAGGTACCAAGGCAGTTCAACTGCAACGGCGGATCGAGACTGTTACGGACCGACGACTGTGAACATGAAATCGAGCCAGCGCGGCATGCGCTGGGGAGCGCTGCTGTTGCTGATGGCTCTCTCCGGAGCGCCGGCCCATGCCCGCGCGCATCATGGCGAAGCCTGGGCTCGCGAGCGCTTTGCCGGCGCGGAGCGCATGCGGGAAGCGCTCAACGGACGTCTTCCAGCCGACCGCACTCGCCACGAGTATCAGCGCGTCCTAAACGCCTACCGCAACATTTATTACGGGGCGCCTACCTCTACCAAGGCCGATCCCAGCGTGGTCGCTGTAGCGGAGACGCTGGTCGAGATGGGACGCCGTTTCGACGACGACAAGATCCTGAATAAGGCCATTGCGCAATATAAGTTCCTGCGGCGGGAGTATCCGGGCAGCAAGTATCGGTGCGACGCCTTGTTCACCATCGGCGAATTTTATAAAGACGATCTCAACGATGCCGAGCAGGCCCGCAGGGTTTTTGAGGAGTTTCTGCACCGCTATCCGCAGAACCGCTTGGCAGAAGATGCCAAGCGCGAGGTCGCCGAGCTCGATCACGGAGCGGATCGCGAGAAAAAGGCCGTGGCGCAGAAACAGAAGAATACCGTCAAAGAGGTTGCCGACAGTGGCAAGAGTGCCGACAATTCTGCAGGCAAGGATGCTGATTCTGGTAACGATTCCAAAACCGAGTCTAAGGCCGATCTTAAGACCGACGCAGCCGTACCGGAGTCTTCCGAACCCCATACCGCTCGCACGGCGCGCGTGACCGGAATCCGGCATTGGTCCACGCCGGATTACAGCCGGGTAGCCATTGATTTGGAGAGCGAGATCAAGTTCGGCTCGCAGCGCATTGGCCATCCCGACCGCATCTTCTTCGATCTGCGCGGCACCCGGCTGGCTTCCACGCTGGTGGGCAAGAGCTTCGACGTGGATGACGGGTTCCTGAAGAAGATCCGCGTGGCGCAGTTTCAACCCGGGCGCACGCGGGTCGTCCTCGAGGTGGACAACCTTTCGGATTACGAAGCCTTCTTGCTGCCCGACCCCTACCGTCTGATCATCGACATTCACGGCAAGGATATTCACGGCAAGAACAAGCGGAAGAATATGCGCGCCAAGCTGCGGCAAGACAGCACGGCTATGGCGGATGTCGAAGCGCCGCCGACGGCAGGATCGGAGACCGATGATCCGGCTATCGCAGAACTGACGCCAGAAGAGGCGCTAAAGGCGGCAGAGGCGAAGGTAAAAGACGACCTGCGCGCCGAGGCAGGGAAAGCTCCGGTCACCAGCGAAGACGTAGGCGACGAGACGAAGATCGCCCCCAGGGGGAGCGACGGTTCTAAGGCGCGTTCATCCCGTTTGACGAACGCTGCTGCCAACGCCAGGACCACGCCGGCCGTCACCAAGGTCGTGGTCGATGCGGACGATGATGACGACGATGCTCCGCCGGCGCCCAGCCATGCGCGCGGGAAGTCTTCGTCGCGTCTGGCTTCGAGCCGGGCGAAAGAACTGGATACGCGTGAAGCGAAGCCCACGGCCAGCGGCGACCGGTCGCTGATCCGAGCCCTGGGCCTGAAGATCGGCAAGATCGTGATCGATCCTGGCCACGGCGGCCACGATACCGGAACCATCGGTCCCAACGGCTTGGAGGAAAAGGACCTGGTGCTGGAAGTCGGCCGTCGCCTGGGCAAGCTGCTGCAAACGCGGCTGGGCGCCGAAGTGGTCTACACGCGCAAGAACGATACGTTCATTCCGCTCGAAACCCGGACCGCCATCGCCAACCAGCAGCGCGCCGATCTGTTCATTTCGATTCACGCCAACTCGAGCCAGGATTCCGAGGCTCGGGGCGTGGAAACGTATTACCTGAACTTCACGTCCTCGCCGGACGCGCTGGAAGTGGCGGCGCGGGAAAACGCCGTTTCGGAAAAATCCATTTACGAGCTTCAGGATCTGGTGAAGAAAATCGCGCTGAAAGAAAAAATCGAAGAGTCGCGCGAATTCGCCGGAGATGTGCAGGAGTCGCTGCACAGCGGCCTGGCCGCCAAGAGTCCCGCCATCCGCAACCGCGGTGTGAAGAAAGCGCCGTTTATCGTGCTCATCGGCGCCAACATGCCCTCGATCCTGGCGGAGATCTCGTTTGTAAGCAATCCCACCGACGAGCATCGCCTGGAAACCAGCGAATACCGCCAGCGCATTGCCGAGTCGCTCTATCGCGGAATCGCGAAGTATGTGGACGGATTGAGCGGAGTGAAAGTGGCCAGCAAGCTGGATAAAGCCGCCGGCCAGTAGGCGGCCTTGGAGCTTAGAAGCAACCTCATCGGTGGCTCGGCCCAGCACGGACAGGATAGTCGGTGCAAGCGGTCGATTTTGGCAACAATTCCGGACGCCCCCTGGGAATTCTGTGGCAGCATAAGTCGCTAGGAGCAGTAGACTAGCTCTTTTGGAAGCGACTATGGGCGCGGGCTCAAGATGGATGTGGCGATGCCTGCGCATCGCCTCATGCGTGTGCGGTGTAGCCATTGCCACCTCAGGCCGGTGGGTGGGGCCATTTCAGCAGCAGGATCAGTCACAGCCGCAAACCCAACCGCCCGTGTTTCGCGCTGAGCACAATGAAGTGGAAGTAGCGTGGTAATCGTGCGCGACAGCCAGGGCCGGTCGGTCCGTAATCTGAAGCAAAGCGAATTCGAAATCCGCGATAACGGCAAGGTACAGGCCATCCGCAGCTTTGCTCTTCAGGGCGCAACGCAGCAGAGCGCGATTCCGCAGCCTGCGCCAACGCCAACCACCGCGGCCACAGCAGCCAGCCTCCAAACGGTGCAGCGGCGATTCGTCGCGTTATTTTTCGACGACCTGCACACCGAGCCCGGCGACTTCGCGCGCGTCCAGAAAGCTGCCGAGCAATTTGTGCAGGAGGGCTTGCAGAGCGAAGACCGGGTAGCCATCTTCAAGGCCTCGGAGAGTGGCGAAGTCACGTTCACGAACGACAAGCAGAAGCTACTGGCTACGATTGACGCACTGCGCGTACATCCTGCGAAGAATACCTCCCAAGTGATGCAGTGCCCGCGGATCACGAATTACGAGGCCTACCTGATCGTGAACGATCTCGATCCGGAAGCGCTGAACTTCGTGGCCATGCGCTTGCAGAATTGCATGTGTCCTCCCCCCAACAGCGGAGGCTGCCCGCCCCTGGCTAATCTCAAATCTATGGTGCAAGGACATGCGGAAGAGGTATGGCAATTCCAAAGAGACGCTTCGCAGGACCTGCTCGCGGCGCTCGATCTCACAGTCCGCGTGCTCGGGACCATGCCCGGCCGCAGGATGCTGGTGCTGACTTCCTCCGGATTTCTTTCGTCCGACATCGAGCGCGACGTGGACCGTGTGATCGATAACGCCTTGCGTGGCGGCGTTGTGATCAATTCGCTGAGCGCGAAAGGTCTCGATGCCGAGCCTCCGGGCGGGAACTTAGGCGAGCACCAACTGGAAGGCACGTTCAGCGTGAACCCGGAACTCTCTAGGTACGAGACCCAACAATCGGCAGCTCGCAGGGAAGCCGAAAACGAATCCATGACCGATTTCGCCGAGAGCACCGGCGGTAAATTCTTCAAGAACAACAATGATTTTCTGCGCGCCTTCAATGAGCTGGCGGCGCCCGAAGTTGCCTATCTGCTGGCGTTTTCGCCCGATCCGCTCAAGCACGACGGCGCGTTTCACAAACTGAAGGTTGAGCTGAAGACTCCCGGCCGATTCGCCGTCTACGCCCGCAAGGGTTATTTTGCGCCGACCCCGAACCGCGCCGACGCCGCGCACGCCAAAGCAGCTCCAGCGCCCCCTGTGACAGCTCCCGGTGCACGAATACCTTCGCTAGCGGGAGCCAAACCTCTGCCCACAGCGCCGGTCGATACCAAGGCTGCTCTACCAGCGGAGGCAAGGCCCGGCGAGACACCGGCGCAGCCTTCAAGGGAAACGGAGCCTGCGGCCAAGAACGCGGCTCCGGCCGAGTTGCCGCCTGGCAGGACTGCACCTGTGAGCGCCGCATCCCCTTCAACTTCAACCGTGGCGAAGCCCGCATCTGCCGATGCTACTGCCGAGGTCGCCTCCGAGCGGGCGTTTCTGAACCTCGCGTCGCACGAGGTGGAACACTACATTGAGGCCTTCGCTGATCTCACCGCCGATGAAACCCGCGTCATGCAGTCGTTCGATGAGCATGGGTTCGCAGACAAGCGGCGCTCGATACAATCCGCACTAGTCATCTATCGGCTTCGAAACGACCCAAGGAGCGTAATCGAGTATCGCGACGTGATTTCCATGGACGGGCACGAAATCAAGGGGCACGCCGCTCGCGCCACAAAATTGTGGCACAACGTTGCCGAAGCGCATTCCACGCAAGAGGAAATCAGGCGCCTTAACGCTGACAGCGAGCGCTACGATATCGGAATTGCCGAATCCGGCTTCACGCTATTCGAAGGGTTGCCGCTGCGATTGGTCTGCGCTGGCGATTTTATTTTTCGAGACCTGCACCGCGAAGTGGCGAAAGGGCGTCCTACACGGGTTTTTGCTTACCAGCAAGTCCACCCCTGCGATTTGATCGTCTATCATTTTGCCTTACCGGCCCAGTTGGCGGATATTCCCTTGTTACATGCCGGTGAATTGACGCTGGATGCTCAAACCGGCCAAGTCGTACGCGAAGAACGCAATGTGTATCTGGGCAACCCGGCGAAGAAGTCACCGTGCGTCGCTCACATCGTGTTGGGCTACGACGAAAGTCCATTCGGCATCCTAGTGCCGAAGAGAATTGTGATCGAAACCTTCCTTCCCGGCGAAAACGTCAACATGACGGCCGTCGGTTTCCGCCGGTACGCGCGCATGGTGCAAACCTATGGTCCGTTCTCGCGTTTCGAGGTTAGTGTAGGAGAAAAGGTCTCAGCGCCTACGCGCTGAGCAACCCAAGAGACGTGCGGTATTCAGAGGCAAAGCTGATGACTTGCCGTGGATCCGGGATTATTGTCGAAGAACCGCAATTATACAAAACCAGCGTTGAGCGCCGCATTTTGCGAGGTGAGGTCTGCAGCGTCGGATTCCGCTTACTGAATCGAACTTCCCACCTGCGAGAAGACGTTGTTTGCGTTCGACCCAATCAGCCGCACGGTGCCCACGACAATCACGAGGATCACCGCCAGCATCACCGAGTATTCGGCGATGTCCTGGCCTTCTTCGTTTGACCAAAGATTGCGCAATGAATATCTCATAATTTAGCCCTCTCTCCTTCCCTTATGCAGCCCCGGAGGCGTGAGAAACCGCCGGTTGCGAAGCGGGCTGGGGTTTATAGTCCGGAAAGTTCAGCCCCCACCCTTCGCTGTCTCGGGTCAAAGCCTGCAGCCCAACCTGAAACTCGGAGGTTCCCTTCATTTTCTTGGTCCAGACCACGCGAAACTGTATTTTCCGCTGGCGAAAGAAAATTGTGATCTGCTCCAGCACATTCAGTTCGCGACGGACCGAGCCTAATCGCACTCCATTCGGGGTAACGTCCAGCGTGTGTGCCAGGTCCTCAAAAGCATGGCCGGCGCTATCTTTGCCCTTTACTCGGACGGGAAGAACTGCCTTGGTGCGACTTCCCCGCCGCTGTTTCATGTCCGTACTGCCTGACGCCATGCTGTCACCCAAGGCCAGTTTGCGGCAGAACTCGCCCGATGGGAATGGCCCCGATGTGTAGCAGGGAGGCACGAAGGTAACATTGCTGCCCGCCATCGCAAATTGCCGCCAAATCAAGTCTTTGCCGGCCTTGTGAAACCTTTGACCCCGCTCTGTGGTCTAATTGGTAGAGAAGTCCTGCACTGCGGGGCCATTTCATGAGTTTTTCCCGTTTTGTCGGTATTGTTGTTGCACTTGCATGTCTACTGGGCATAGCGTTGGCCGCAAACACACCTGCGGCCCAGACGCCGGCTCGTCCCTCGGACGCCCGGGCTTCAAACGCTGGTGCTTCAGACCTTAATTCCTCAAAGCAGGGACCCGCTCTGCTTCCACAGCAGTTTGGCGGATGGGAGATGCAGGGCTCTCCGCAGACGAGCACCAACCCGGCCGCCGCGGATCCCGCCAATGCCGCGGTTCTCAAGGAGTACCGCTTCTCGGATTTGGCTTCGTCCAATTACACGCGTGACGACGGGCGAACGTTGAAGATCCGCGCCGCGCGTTTCGCTGACGCTTCGGGCGCGTTTGGAGCGTACACCTTTTATCTGCAGCCAGAGATGACAAAAGAGCAGATCGGCGATCAGGGAGCGTCGTTGGGACAGCGCGTGCTCTTCTACCGTGGGAATGTGCTGGTGGACGCGCAGTTCAGCAAAGAATCTGCCATGTCGGGGGCGGAGTTACGCGAGTTGGCCGGAGCGCTGCCGCGTCCCGGCGGAAATGCCGCCAACCTGCCCACGTTTATCGAATTCATGCCGCGCCGGGGCTATGTGGCGAACACGCAGAAATATGTGATGGGACCGGCAGCTTTGACCGCACTGGCGCCGCCGGTTTCCGCCGACTTGGTGGATTTCAATGCCAGTTCAGAGGTGAGTCTCGCCCGCTACAACACGTCAAGTGGTGAGGCGACGCTGATGCTGATCTCTTACCCAACTCCGCAGCTGGCGGCCGAGCATCTGCGCCGCATCGATGCCACGCATCAGATGACGCAGCCGCAGGCCGGCGTTTCGAGCATTGAAAATGCGGGCTCGTTCTTCGACAAGCGCACCGGGCCCATCCTTGCGATTGCTACTGGACCCGTTTCCGATAGCGATGCGAAATCGCTGCTGAGAATGGTGAATTACGAAGCCAGCGTTACCTGGAATACGACGACCGATAATGCGCAAGCGCGTGACCTCTACATGCTGATCCTTAACATCGTGATCCTGTGCGCAATTGTGGGGGGACTTGCGATTGTGGCCGGCGTGGCATTTGGTGGAATCCGCATTCTGATGAAACGTTTGTATCCTGACAAGATCTTTGACCGGCCCGAGCAGATGGAATTCATCTCGCTCCACCTCACCGAAACTGTCGTCAAAGGTGCCTCGCAAAGTGCGACCGAAGGGGGCCGGCAGGCTCCTCAAAAACCGGCCTGACCCCAGTAAGTGGCTTTAGATAGATCGGCTTACGTGGTTTGATAGGCGTTTTCGTCTCAAATTGGCACACTCACCGCCGATATTGATTGATTGTGTAAGTTGTTGAAAACAAAGACATTTATTTAACAAAAATCCCTTGACACCCCCGTTTTTAGACTCATAAGATTTGTCGCAGAAAGTTTTGACGGATTTCAAAGCTCCGTTGGAACTATTCTCCCTTGAAGAAGAGGCCGCCCTGTTGCCGGGTGGCCTTTTCGTTTTGCATTTCCTTTTGCGGACGCACGGAGCAAACTTCAAGCGGAAGTTCACGACGTGAGAGGGAACTGTTTTCGGGTTTCTACGTATCATCTGTTGTAAGTACTTGGTCGCGCAGTCTCGGTTGGCAAACCCTCGAGGAGGAGACTTATGTTCTGCGATGGATGCGGCGCGGTGGTGCAACCTGGTCAGGCGTTTTGCAGCAAGTGCGGCAAACAGATCGTCGGTCCAATCTCGCTGGTGCAGCCGCGGCCGGGGCGGGTGCAGGAGCATGTTCGGTTGCTCGGACTGTTTTGGTTGGCGCTCTCGGCGTTCAACACCATCGGTGGCATTGTCCTCTATGTCGTTGCGAATAGTCTGTTCGCTCATTGGCGGCCGATGGGAGCGCCGGACGCGCCGACCTCTTTCCTGCGGCCGCTGCTGAGCGTAATCGCGCTGCTGCTGCTGGCTAAGGCTGCGGGCGGATTCATTGCCGGATGGGGTTTGTTGCAGCATGAGCCCTGGGCTCGCGTGATCGCGCTCGTCCTGGCCTTCATTTCCTTGTTCACCAACATTCCGTTTGGAACCGCGCTCGGTATCTACACGATGTGGGTATTACTGCCCGCACAATCGGAGCAGGAATATGACGCTCTAGTCGAGGCGCGAGCGGCGTAGGATCCACGATCAAGCGCGCTGCAGCGACAAAGACCTGACGGGCAGATTTGTCGGTTGAGGTTTGACCCACCGGCAGGTGGGATCGTGCTAAGAAAACAAGAAAAGAAGTGGGCTGTTTCCAATCGAGCGAAGGATTCTCGCAGGTCATCCCCACGGTGGAGGCGTCCCCGCCTGATTCTGCTCCTATTCGGCGGCATCCCTAACAGCCCATGTATCTGAACACGTTCTAATCGAAGGCTAGCAGCGTTGTCGCCAGAGCCGAAGGTAACCGAAGGAGTTGACCCGGCGCGGACTCCGTCTTGACGAATGCACGCAGCCTTGTTTATCGATCGTGGTTGCTGCTTTACGCTTTCCGGCCTCCCATTTAGAATCGAGGACAAGCCGACGTAGCTCAGTTGGTAGAGCAGCCGATTCGTAATCGGCAGGTCAGCGGTTCAAGTCCGCTCGTCGGCTCCAGTCTTTCAAGCATTTCGCGATCAGTGCGGCGAACCTGCTGCGCGCCTGGCGAACAAATAAACAAGTTGCAATCCCGTTAAAAGCGCATGCTGGCGAAGGACGCCGGCCGCGTCTCAGGCCCCAACATTCCTTATCTTTCAAACACTTGCGACCGTGTTTCTTCCCCCACCACGTTCGTGCTACGCATGGCACTGGGGAGCCATTTACCGGGTTTGGGCTCCGCGTTAGAGTGTTCTTGAGCAGCACTTGGGGGAGGGCTGATCAACAGACGCCTCGGAGACTCAAATTGAGTCTGGGGCGTTTTGTTTTTTTGGTTGCAAAGTTCTTCTTCCTCTCCGCCTTCGCTCCGCGCTCCAGACCTTCAATCCCCCGCTTATTCGCGATTCCCACCCGCGCCCGCTACCCACCCGCGTTTCGATGGTGATAGATTTGTTTGCGCCCTTCTGACCGTGACCAGAGGGGTTCGAGGAGCCGGTCATGCCCGTTCAGTTTGCGCGCCGGGAATTTCTCGCAGGAATGGTTGCCGTGACGGCCGCGAAAGCCGCATCCCGGTTTGCTTCGCTGAGCGATGCTGGCTCGCCGTTCCATATCTCTGTCATCAACGACGAGATTTCCCAGGACTTCGGGCACGCCTGCGAAGTCGCGTCGCGGGAATTCGGCATGGGCTGGATCGAGCTGCGCGGCATGTGGAAGAAGAACATCGTCAACCTCGACGAAAAGGAAGTCGCGGAGGCGCGCCGCATTCTCGAAAAATATCGACTCAAAGTGACCGACATTGCCAGCCCGCTGTTTAAAGTCGACTGGCCGGGTGCTCCAAAATCAAAATTCAGCGAGGCCAAGAGTTTCGGTGCGAACTTCACCCTGGCGCAGCAGGATGAGGTCCTGGAACGCGCCATGGAGATGGCGAAATCTTTTCAGACCGATCGCGTGCGTTGCTTCGATTTCTGGCGCCTGGAGGATCAAGCGCCCCATCGCGCTGCCATCAACGACAAGCTACGGGACGCTGCCGGCAAAGCGGCGAAGAAAGGCATCATCCTAGTCCTGGAAAATGAATCCGCCTGCAACACGGCGACGGCGGGCGAAGCGGCCAAAGTTTTGAGCGCCGTGCAGACTCCATCGCTCATGTTGAACTGGGACCCAGGCAACGCCGCCGCCAGCGGCGAAATCCCATATCCGGATGGTTACAATCTTCTGCCCAAAGACCGCATTGGTCATTGCCACTGCAAAGACGCCGTCAAGAGAGGGAAGAAATACGGCTGGGCACCAATGGGCGGAGGAATCATCGACTGGGCGGGACAGTTCAAGGCGCTCAAGCGTGACGGCTACCACTATGCTGTGAGCCTGGAGACTCACTGGAATGGCGGCGGGTCGCCCGAAGAATGCTCCCGTAAGAGTTGGGCGGGAATGAAAAAGCTTCTGCAACAGGCGGACGCGTTGTAAACGGAGGCGAGACATGACGGATCAATCTAACTTCGTACAAACCAGGCGCACTTTCTTGAAGCAGGCCGCGCTGGGAACGGCCGCCGTGCTAGCGTATCCAACTTCCCGCGTGCTGGGCGCGAACGACCGCATCCGCGTGGGGATGATCGGTGTCGGCGATCGCGGCAACGATCTGCTGGGGCAAATTCGCTCGGTGCATGGGGTTGAACTGGTGGCGATGGCGGATGTTTATAGCCGTCGCCGCGATCAGGCGAAAAATAAAGTGCCCGGCATTCAGACCTTCGACGATCACCGCCGCGTGCTCGATATGAAGGATATCGATGCCGTGATCGTTGCCAGTCCCCTGCACATTCACGCGCGCCATTTTCTTGACGCGCTGGCCGCCGGCAAAGACCTTTATTCCGAGAAGACTATGACCTGGTCGATTCCCGAGGCCGACAAGTGCCTGGCGGCCGCGAAAGAATCCAACCGCGTCGTGCAGATCGGATTGCAGCATCAAAGTTCCGGCGCCCTGACCGACGCCAAACAATGGATCAAAGACGGATGGGTGGGGAAGGTCACCCAGGTCGAATCCTGGATGAGCCGCAACACTCCCCACGGCAAAGGCCAATGGGTGCGGGCCGTTCCTTCCGACTGCACCGCGCAGAATGTGAACTGGAGCGCCTTTCTTAACGGCCGGCCGGACCGTCCATTCGATCCTTACAAGCTCATCAACTGGCGCTTATTCTGGGAATTTTCCGGAGGCAATTGCGCCGAGAACATGGTGCACCAGATCGCCTGGATCATGGGCGCGCTCGATCTGCCGCTGCCATCGGCCGCCTACATGTCGGGCGGAGTTTTCTCGGAAAAAGATGGCCGCGAGGTGCCGGACACCATCGCCGTGACTCTCGATTTTCCCAAAGACATTGTTGTGACGTGGCAGTCTACCTTCAGCAACAAGCACTACGAACTGGGCGACCGGATTCTGGGGAGCGACGGAACCCTTGAACACCACTTCGACGAGGCGCTGCAGTATTGGCCCGAGAAGACGAACCGTCCCGACGGAGAGTCTACTCGCGGCAAGACCCATGACCAGCAACACATGCAAAACTGGATCGACTGCGTTCGCAGCCGCGGCACTCCGAACGCGCCGCCGGAGATTGGTTACCGGTCAGCCATCGCCGTGCACATGGCCAATCTTTCGTACAAGAACAAGAAGCGAGTCACGCTGGAAGAAGCCAAGGCGATGACGCCGGAATACTCATGATCGGCGCGGTCGATATCGGTGGAACGAAGATCGCGGTTGGCATGGTCGATGACGACGGTAAGGTCGTTTCCAGGATGGAAGCGCCCACCGATCCGAACCGCTACTCCGATGGGATCGAACTGATCGCACACATGCTGCGCAAGACTGCGCAAAGAGCCAGAGTCGAGCTCACCGGCATCGGGATCGGATCAACAGGGCCGGTTGATCCCATGCGCGGCGAGTTTGGCGATGTCGATTTTCTGCCGGGCTGGCGCGGGAAGAGTCCGGTCAAGGACTTAGCGCAGATTTTTAGCGTGCGTGTGGCTCTCGAGAACGACGGCGACGCCGCCGCGCTCGCGGAGGCCGGTTGGGGCGCGGGCCGGAATCGCTCGCGGCTGATCTATGTAACTGTCGGCACGGGAATTGGCGGCGGAATCGTTCTCGATGGACAACTTTACCGAGGCGTCGACGGCGCTCATCCTGAAGTTGGCCACCACGTAGTCGATCCGGCGGGCCCGGAGTGTTCGTGCGGTTTCCACGGATGCTGGGAATCGCTCGCGGCCGGTCCGGCCATGGTGGCATGGTTCGAAGGCCATGCGCCCGCGGACCATCTAGATCGTCGAGGTATCACCGCGAAACGCATCTGCGAACTGGCGCAGCAAGGCGATGCGTTCGCTGTGCAGGCGGTCGGACGTGAGGCCTACTATCTGGGCTTAGGTCTCGCCAATCTGATCAATCTGTTTACTCCGGACGCGATCGTGCTGGGCGGGAGCGTAATGAAGAGCGCTCCGCTTTTTCTCGACCGCATCCGCGCCGTGATCCGCAGCGGCTGCCGGTTCGTCCCGGCCGAGAAGACCGAACTGACGCTCGCCTCTTTGGGAGAAGATACCAACCTCATTGGTGCAGCGAGAGTCTGGCACTATCGCTTCGGCGAGTAGCGCCGCCGTCCCGGCGGCCGTCGTGGCGGCGTCTCGCCGCCACTTGCGAGGGCAAGATGCCCCTTCGACAAGCTCAGGGCGGGCTCTCGCGACAGCCGGCAGGATGCCGGCGCTACTCCTGGGTCATCGCGTTTCGATGTTGCGTTGCTCTGCAATTGCCTCCGCACCTTCCAGTTCCTCCCCCGATCTGTTACTGTTTTCAGTTCGCTTTTTTTTGGTTGATGTGAGGGAAAGGATAGGAGCCGCGTGATCGTTGGAGTTCCGAAAGAAAGCTATCCTGGGGAGCGACGAGTTTCGCTCGTTCCCGTCGTGATTCCCAACCTCGTCAAAGCGGGACTTGAGGTCATCGTGGAAGCCGGGGCGGGTGAACAGGCCGGCTACCCCGACGCGATCTATATCGAGAAGGGCGCGAAGATTGTCCGTGATCGCGCCGCCGTATTTAGCACTGCTGACATCGTGGTGCAAGTGCTCTGCTACGGCTCGAATGACATCACCGGCAAAGCGGACCTGCCTCTGATGCGCCGCGGTCAAACCCTCATTGGATTCCTGCGGCCCCTCGGTTCCGCGGAAGTCGTTCAGCAAATCGCGCAGGCGGGCGTCACCGCTTTTTCTGTGGAACTCATGCCTCGCACCACGCGCGCTCAGAGCATGGACGCGCTTTCCTCGATGGCTACCTGCTGCGGCTACAAGGCAGTATTGCTGGCGGCCCAAACCTCGCCGCGAATCTTTCCCATGATGACCACTGCCGCCGGCACCGTCACGCCCGCCCGGGTGTTCGTGATCGGCGCGGGCGTCGCCGGACTGCAAGCCATCTCGACGGCACGCCGCCTCGGGGCCGTGGCCTCTGCCTATGACATGCGTCCCGCCGCCAAAGAGCAGGTGCAGAGCCTGGGCGGACGCTTCGTCGAGCTTCCCATCGAGGCTCAGAATGCCCAGGACGCTCGCGGCTACGGCACCGCGCAGGACGAAACCTTCTACGCCCGCCAGCGGGAGTTGCTGACCCGGGTGGTCGCCGAGAGTGACATCGTCATCACCGCAGCCGTCATCCCCGGCAAGAAGTCCCCGGTACTGATCACCGCCGACATGGTGAAAGGGATGGCCCCGGGTTCGGTGATCGTCGACCTCGCCGCCGAGCGCGGCGGCAACTGCGAACTGACGCACACTGGAGAAACGGTGCAAGCGCACGGAGTGACGATCATCGGCGCCATCAACCTGGCCAGCAGCGTCCCGTACCACGCCAGCCAGATGTATGCCCGCAACGTCACCACGTTCCTTCTCTACATGGTGAAAGAGGGCAAACTGCAACTGAACCTGCAAGATGAAATTATTCGCGAGACCATGATCACTAACGGCGGCGAAGTGGTAAACACCCGCGTGCGAGATTTCTTCAAGATGCCGGCACTGACGCCAGCGGGCGGATAGGCCGGCTACGGCGAAGGTGTTGGGAAAGGGCAAGGCTTCAGCCGTGCCGTAAAGGCCGGCAGAGATGTGGGGCTTGAGCCCCTGAGGGAGCTTATGAGTACCAACCTGATCGACGCACTATTCGTTTTCATGCTGGCGGCCTTCATCGGATTCGAAGTCATCCGCCACGTTTCGCCTCTGTTGCATACTCCGCTCATGTCGCTGACCAATGCGCTCGATGCCATCGCCGTCGTCGGCGCAATCGTTCTCGTGGGCGAGAAAAAAAGTACATTCGCATTGGTGCTCGGTGTCATCGCCATCGTCGCCGCCACCAGCAACGTGGTTGGCGGATTCTTCATCACCGACCGCATGCTCCGGATGTTCAAAACCAGCCGCCCAACCAAGCCATAGTCGCGAAGCCATAATTTATGACCGAGTTTGCTGGAAGCCAGTACGTCATCGAAATCGTCTACCTCATCGCCAGCGCCCTGTTCATTCTTTCGCTGAAGTGGATGAGTTCTCCCGCCACCGCCCGCCACGGCATTCTGGCCGGCGAAATCGGCATGGTGCTGGCCATCGGCGGCACGCTGCTTCATCACGGCATCGTCAACTACAAGTGGATCATCATCGCGCTCGTGCTGGGCTCGGGGATCGGTATTCCGCTCGGCATGGTGCAGATGACCGCCGTCCCCCAGCGGACGGCTCTCAGCCACGCCTTCGGCGCCCTCTGCGTCACCCTGGTCGGCACCGCCGAGTTCTATCTGCGCAGCCCGAACGTCCCCAAGTTCTTGATGTCGGTGCTGTCGATGGAGGTGATCCTCGGAGGCCTGACCTTCACGGGCAGCCTGATGGCCGCGGGAAAGCTCCAGGAAATCCTGCCCCAACGCCCCATCACTTATAAAGGCCAGAACCTCGTCAACTTGCTGTTATTTGTGGTGGCGGTCGGAAGCGCCGTCTACCTTGTACTGCATCCGGGAGCGCGGATCTTCTTCCCGATCATCGTCGGTGTGTCGCTGATCTTTGGAGTGCTGCTCGTCATTCCAATCGGCGGCGCCGATATGCCGACGGTGATCTCGCTCTTGAACTCCTACGCGGGCCTTTCCGCCGCGGCCATGGGATTCGTGCTCGACTCCAAGCTTCTGATCATCGCCGGCGCACTCGACGGATCCTCCGGACTGATCCTCTCCATCATCATGTCGAAGGCCATGAACCGGTCGTTCACGAACGTGCTCTTCGGAGCCTTCGGCCAGGTGCAGGCTTCCGCCGCCGCGGGACAGGAAGCCAAGCCCGTGCGCAGCGCCACGGCCGAAGAAGCCGCCGCGATTCTGTTGGCAGCCAATAAGGTGGTCATCGTCCCTGGCTATGGAATGGCCGTTGCCCAGGCACAACACAAAGTGCGCGAGCTATATGACGCGCTCACGAAGAAGGGAGTAGAGGTCCGCTTCGCCATCCATCCGGTTGCCGGACGCATGCCCGGCCACATGAACGTGCTGCTCGCCGAAGCCGACATCCCATACGACCGCCTCATCGAAATGGACGAGATCAACGGAGACTTCCCCCAGACCAACGTCGCCCTGATCATCGGCGCCAACGACGTGACCAACCCCGCCGCCCGCACCGATCAATCGAGCCCCATCTTCGGCATGCCCATCCTCGACGTGGACAAAGCCCACACCGTCATGGTCATCAAGCGCAGCATGAACCCGGGCTTCGCCGGCATCGACAACCCACTCTACTATCTCGATCAGACGCTCATGCTGTTTGGCGATGCGAAGCAGTTCGTGGGCGGCATCGTGCGCGAATTGGGTGGGGGACATTAGTCGGCGTCCGGCGACTCGCGAAGGAGTCCCGGAGGGACCCACGAACATAGCCCGGCGTTTCACCGCCGGATCGCTGTGCCAGGAGTTGCTCCGTCTCGTTAGGGACGGTTGACCTCTACTCGGCGCCCGTCCGGTGCCGGCTCAACGGTGCTGACGGCATGGGCCTTTAAGTTTTGCGTGGCTTCCCGCCACTGAAGTGGCGGGCTACTCTCAGAGGTCCCTACGGGACCAAGTTCACCGGCGCAGATTCCGCGACGGTCTGCGACTCGTCTGGAGCATATGTTATGAGACCGATGCGAAGACCTGAAATCATATTTCTACTGCTGCTACTAACGACGTTTTCCTCTGCTCAAGCCCAACCTCAACTCAACCTGATGCCCATGCCCGCCAGCGTTCAGCAGGGAACCGGGCAATTGCCGATCAATCAATCGTTCTCCGTCGCGGTCACCGGTGCTCGCGACGCTTCGCTGGACGGCGAAGTCCAAAGGTTCGTGACGCAACTCTCCAAGCAGACCGGAATTCCATTCCGTCTCAAGTCCGGTGCTGCCCCGACGTTGCAGGTCCATGCCGATCACGGCCGCCAGGCTGTGCAGAAACTCGGCGAGGATGAATCCTACGAACTCACTGTCGCCGATTCGGGCGCGAAGCTCACGGCGCCCACATCGCTCGGCATCCTGCGCGGCCTGCAGACATTTCTGCAACTCGTCGCGATCACGCCGACCGGTTTCGCTGTCCCCGCTGTCACTGTCAAAGATCAGCCTCGCTTCCCCTGGCGTGGTCTGCTGATCGACGTTAGCCGCCACTTCATTCCTCTCGATGTGCTCAAGCGCAACATCGACGGAATGGCTGCGGTCAAGATGAACGTCCTGCACTGGCACCTTTCCGATGACCAGGGCTTCCGCGTCGAGAGCAAGAAGTTTCCCAAGCTGACCCAGATGGGATCCGATGGCATGTTTTACACGCAGGCCGAGATTCGCGACTTCATCGCCTACGCGCATGATCGCGGCATCCGCGTAATGCCCGAGTTCGACATGCCCGGCCACAGCCGCTCCTGGTTCCTGGGATATCCGGAGCTTTCCAGCGGTCCCGGGCCATACACCCTAGAAGGTGGCGGAATCGATCCGATCATGGATCCCACGCGCGAGTCGACGTACAAGTTTCTGGAAAAGTTCATTGCGGAGATGGCCAAGCTGTTTCCCGATCCCTATTTCCACATCGGAGGCGACGAGGTTGACGGCAAACAGTGGGATGCGAACCCGAAAATTCAGGAGTTCATCAAAGCTCATGGCATGAAAAACAATCAGGATCTACAGGCCTACTTCAACCAACGCCTGGAGAAGATTGTGGCCAAGAACCGCAAGACCATGGTCGGCTGGGATGAGATCCTGCATCCTGATTTGCCGAAAACGATCGTCGTGCAGTCCTGGCGCGGGCAGGCGTCGCTGGCCGCGGCCGCGAAACAGGGCTACCGGGGCCTGCTTTCGTATGGATACTATCTCGACCTGATGTGGCCAGCGGCGCGCCACTATGCCGTGGACCCCATGGCCGATGCTGCCGCGACTCTGACTCCCGAAGAAAAAAGCCGCATCCTTGGCGGCGAGTCTTGTCAGTGGGCGGAGTGGGTGACTCCCGAAAATATCGATTCGCATATCTGGCCGCGCAACGCGGTCATTGCCGAGCGGCTCTGGTCTCCGCAGGATGTCAAAGACGTCGCCTCGATGTATACGAGGATGAATGCCGTGAGTTATGACCTCGAATGGCTGGGCCTTACTCACAACTCCGCGCGGACGCACATGCTGCAACGCATGGCGGGGAACTCCGACATTTCGGCGCTGCGCGTTCTGGCGGACGTTGTCGAGCCGGTCAAGGACTACAACCGTTGGAGCGACGAGAAGGGCCCCATCGACTTCCACGCTCCTCTCGCCCGGATGATCGACGCGGTCAGTCCCGAGAGTGACACGGCACGCCACTTCAGCGATCTAGTGCAGACCTTTGCGCAAAGCGGCTACAAAGACCAGACGGCCGAGGCGCAGATCCGTAGCTGGCTCACGACCTGGCGGGACAACGATGCCAGGCTACATTCTTTGCTGGAGCAATCATTCTTCCTGCAGGAAGATGTGCCTTTGTCTCAGGATCTCTCTGCATTGGGCGCGGCTGGTCTGCAGGCGCTCGACTATCTCGACGGAGGCCAAACTGCGCCGGATTCGTGGAAGACGCAGCAACTCGCCCTGGTCGAGCAGGCCATGACGCGCAAGGCGGATCTCCTGCTGATGGTAGTTGCTCCGGTGCAGCAGTTGGTCGAGGCGAGTACGACGCGACACAACTAAGTCAACAAGGCCGAGGCGGCGGTGTCACAGACTCAATCGCGAGTCTTCGATATAATCCGCCTCGGTTTGTTTGTGCCCTTTCTCCGTGATGTGGAAGGGCGAACGGAGCCTCCATGAAATCAAGACTGAACCACGTTGTTTCCGTCTTCGCAGTCATCCTGTTCGCGTCATCTCAACTCTTCGCGCAGTCCTCCAGTAACGCTCATGAAAAAGCTGCGGCGCTCGTCCAGCAGATGACGCTGGAGGAGAAGATAGACTACATCGGCGGCACCGGCTTCGCCATTCGCGCCGTGCCCCGGCTCAATCTGCCCGCATTCGAAATGTCCGATGGTCCCATCGGTGTGCGCTCCAATTCCGGCTTCCCATCCACGGTCTACGCCGCCGGCATTGGACTCGCGGCTACCTGGAATCCCGATCTCGCCCAGCGAGTGGGCGCGGGAATCGGCAAAGACGCGCGCGCCCGCGGCATCCATTTCATGCTCGGTCCGGGCGTGAACATCTACCGCCAGCCGGTCAACGGCCGCAATTTCGAATACTTCGGGGAAGATCCCTTCCTGAGTTCCACCATGGCCGTGGGTTACGTTACGGGAATGCAGAGCCAGGGTGTCAGCGCCACCATCAAACATTTTCTCGGCAACAACTCCGAGTTTCTCCGTCACGATTCCGACTCCATCATTGACGAGCGCACCCTGCGCGAAATCTATCTCCCCGCGTTTGAAATGGCGGTGAAGCGCGCCCACGTCGGCGCCATCATGGATTCCTACAACTTCACCAATGGCAAGCACATGACCGAGAACGGCTACTTCAACATCGATGTTGCCCGCAAAGACTGGGGTTTCACCGGCGTGATGATGTCGGACTGGGTCGCAACTTATGACGGCGTCGCCGCAGCCAACGACGGGCTCGACCTCGAGATGCCCAACGGCGCCTTCATGAATGCGAAGAATCTTCTTCCCGCCGTGAAAGACGGCCGCGTCACGACGGCTACCATCGACGAAAAAGTCACTCACATTCTTGAAACCGCCGCGCGTTTGGGCTGGCTTGACCGCCCTCAAACGGATCTGTCCCTGTCGAAGTACAGCTTGCCTGACCAGCAGGTGGCGCTCGACGCCGCGCGCGAAAGCCTGGTGCTGCTGAAGAATGACGGCAAGTTGCTTCCACTCGACAAAGCCAGCACGAAGTCAGTTCTGGTCGTCGGACCCGATGCATATCCTGCGCAGATCGTCGGAGGCGGAAGTGCCCGAGCCGTCGCGTTCGCCCCAGTGACAGTGCTGCAAGGGATCGCCAAGTTCCTCGGCCCTTCCAGCACCGTTTACTACGAGCGCGGACTGCCCACTTTGTCCGAGATGGCCCGCTCGACGGAATTCACGACTGCTCCGCAGAACGGAGAGCGCGGTGTGAAATTGGAAGTGTTCGACAACCTCGAACTTGCGGGCGCTGCCAAATCAACCCAAACCGTCAGGCACATCAACGTGACCGGCCTGACTTGGGAAAGTCTCTCCGGCGATTTTGAGGCGGCACTCGCCCTGTTCGCGTCCGGCAAGAAGCACGAAGTCTCCCGCCGTTGGACTGGCTACTACGTGGCGGCCGAGGCCGGTCCTCATGAAATCGCCCTGCAAGGATTTGGCGAAGGCAATGGCAACCGCGTATACGTGGACGACAAACTCGTGATCGACAACTGGAAGATCGCGCGAGCCCTGCAGCCGCACGTCACACTGGATCTTTCGGCCGGTCCACACAAAGTGGTCGTCGAGGATTTCCAGAGATCTCGCATTGGCGGCACAATGCGCGTCGGTATTGTCGATCAACGGAAACTCGTAAGCGATGCCGCGAAGACTTTGGCGGAAAGGGCCGATGTGGTCGTCGTCGCCGCCGGGTTCGATCCCGACAGCGAGTCGGAAGGTTCTGATCGCACCTTCGGCCTGCCTTTCGGCCAGGAAGAGCTGATTCGCGAACTCTCCGCGGCCAACCGCAGGACTGTCGTCGCGGTGACCTCGGGCGGAAACGTCGATCCCGGCAACTGGCTCGATCGTGTGCCCGCTTATATTGAGATGTGGTATCCCGGAGAGCAAGGAGGCACTGCTCTCGCCGAGGTTCTGTTTGGCGCGGTGGATCCCTCCGGCCATCTTCCGGCCACCTTTGAGCGCCGCCGCGAAGATAACCCGACCTTCGCGAGCTACTATCCCGAGGGAGACACCAAGCGCGTCGTGTACAAAGAGGGCGTTTTCGTTGGCTACCGCGGCTACGAGCACAATGGCGTGAAGCCGCTGTTCCCGTTCGGCTACGGCCTTTCTTACACGACGTTCAAGTACGCGAACTTGTCAGTTGCTCCCGCCACGGGAGCGCCCGATGCTCTTTACACCGTTTCCTTTGACCTTACCAACACGGGAGACCGCGCTGGAGCCGACGTCGCGCAGGTCTACGTGGCCGACGATCATTCGAAAGTCGCCCGTCCGGCGAAGGAACTGAAGGGCTTCGCGAAGGTCATGCTCCAGCCCGGAGAAACCAAGCATGTCTCCATCAACCTCGATGCCCGCGCCTTCGCCTACTTCGACCCAGCGGCGAAGCAATGGCACATTACCCCAGGAACGTTCGGCATCCTCGTCGGACGGTCGTCGGAGGAGATCGTGCTGAAAGGCTCGGTTGCCGTGACAGAAGCGGCCGCGAAGATGAAGATGTAGATGTAGATTAGAAGCGCCGCCGAACGTTGTGCCGATGCCGCTAGCGGAGTTGTGTCTTCGCGATGGCGGCAAAAAGCGGCGCGCATGATATCCTGATATCACCAGCTGCGCACCGTCTTGGCGGAATTCCCCGCAGTTCCTGAAGAGTTACAAAGAAACCATGCTTTCAGTCAGCAATGTGTCCATGCGCTACGGCGCCAAAATTCTGTTCGATGAAGTCTCCACGGCGTTCACGCCGGGCAAGCGCTACGGCCTGACCGGGCCTAACGGCGCCGGCAAATCCACTTTCATGAAACTGCTTAGCGGCGAATTGGAGCCGCAAAAAGGCACGGTCGTCCGTCCCCGCAAGCTCGGCGTGCTGAGCCAGGACCAATTCGCCTTCGACGCGTACTCCGCGATCGACACGGTCATCATGGGCAACAAGCGGCTATGGGCGGCGTTGCAAGAGCGGGACGCGATCTATGCCAAGCACGATATGACGGACGCCGATGGCATGAAGCTCGGCGAACTCGAAGGCATTGTCGGCGAAGAAGACGGCTATACCGCCGAGAGCGATGCCGCCATCCTGCTGCAGGGGCTCGATATTCCCGACGAGCTGCAGACCCGAAAGATGGGCGAGTTGCAGGGTGGACAGAAAGTGCGCGTCCTGCTGGCTCAGGCTCTTTTTGGTCACCCGCAAGCCCTGCTGCTCGACGAGCCCACCAACCACCTCGACTTGGATTCGATCCACTGGCTGCAGGGGTTTTTGAATGTCTACGACGGCGTGGTGATCGCGATCTCGCATGACCGCCACTTCCTCAACAGCATTTGCACCCACATCGCCGACATCGACTACCAAACCATCATCACCTACACCGGCAGCTACGACGACATGGTCGTGGCCAAGACCCAGGTGCGCTCGCAGATCGAGTCGCAGAATGCCCAGCGCGAAAAGAAGATCTCGCAGTTAAACGAATTTATTGCGCGCTTCGCGGCGGGCACGCGGTCGAGCCAGGTGCAGTCGCGGCGCAAGGAAGTCGAACGCCTGCAGGTGACCGAACTGGCCAAGTCCAACATCCAACGCCCATTCATCAAGTTTGAGCAGAAGCGTCCCTCGGGCAAGCACATTCTGGAAGTCGAGCACCTGGGCAAGGCCTACACCGCCAAGCAGGTCATTAAGAATTTCACCGCCAGCATTACGCGCGGCGAGAGAATCGCGCTCATGGGACGCAACGGTGCAGGGAAGACCACGCTGCTGAATGCCCTGTTGTCGAATTCTCCGACTACGCCGGACGCCGAACTGCGCAAGACCAGTGGTTACGATGGCTCCTTCGTCGACTCAGGCAAAGTCATCTGGGGGCACGAAGCTTCGATTGGCTACTTCGCGCAAGATCACCGCAGCCTCATCGAGGGCGGCATGACCGCGCTCGAATGGCTGCATCAATGGGACGGCGCTGCCGTCACCGAGGAACTTCGCGGAATTCTGGGGCAGATGCTGTTCGCCCGGGAAGAGGCCACAAAGTCCACCAGCGTCCTCTCCGGTGGCGAAGCCGCGCGGCTGCTCTTCTGCAAACTGATGCTGCAAAAGCCGAACGTGCTGGTGCTGGACGAACCCACCAACCACCTGGACCTTGAGTCCATCAACGCCCTGAACATTGCCTTGCAGCGCTATCACGGGACGGTTTTCCTGGTCACCCACGATCATGATCTGATCGACGAAGTCGCCACCCGCATCTGGCACTTCGAGAGCGACCACAAGATTACCGATTTCAAGGGCACCTACGAGGACTACCAGGCCGCAGCCGTCGCGGTCTAAAACCCTCCGGCCTAAGAGAGCGAAACACGAGACAGCGCGTTGCACCATTTCCGCTGCATGTAAATGAACCAGGTTCTCCACAGCGTCTCACAGGATTTGCAGTTGCGTTTATTGCCCCAAGTTGCAGATAATGTCCGCGACCGTTGTTTGCAGGGCGTTGCGTATTCCCGTGTACAGTCGAGCTGATCTACTTAGGATCCTTCACATCACACCGCGCCAGCTGATCAACTGGGAGCGGGTCGGTCTGGTACCGTCTGCGGAAGGCTATTCGTTTTCCGATCTCCTGGAAATCAAAAAGGTTCGCGACCTGTGCGCCATGAGCGTGCGGCCGGCGGTCATTCGCCAGTCGCTCGATGCCATGCGCAAGCAGGCTTCGGGCGTGGAGAAGCCGCTGCTCGAAGCGGGTGCGTGGTCGACGGCGAAGCATCGCGTAGCGTTCCGGCATGAGGGCAAGCTGCTGGAGCCGATCGCGGGCCAGTTCCTGATGGATTTCTCCGAGCGCGAAAAAGTCCTGACCAGCACGCCGGTCCCAAAGTCTGAGTCCAGTCCGCGCGAGAACGAGGTTGCGGTATGGTTTGCGCGCGGCATCGCGCTGGAAGAAGATCCCAACACCCAGCCCGACGCGATTTCCGCCTATCATCAGGTGCTCGAAATCGAACCAGCGCATGCCGCCGCGCACATCAACCTCGGAACCCTTTACTACAACCGTCAGGATTTCGCCCTGGCCGAAAAACATTATCGGCAGGCAATTGAAGCCGACCCGCGCTACTCGCTCGCCTACTTCGATCTCGGCAACGTGCTCGACGAGACCGGCCGCGTGCAGGAAGCCATTCTCACGTATAAGACCGCCTTGCAACTGGCGCCCACCTATGCCGACGCACACTACAATTTGGCGCTGGCCTACGAAAAGGTCCGCGAACCGCGCAAGGCGCTCAAACACTGGCAGGCTTATATCAAGCTGGACACCGCCGGGCCCTGGTCCGTGCATGCCCGCAGCCAGATCAAGCGCATCCTGCAAGCGGACGGCCTGAAGCTGGTTCACTCCCGTCCCCGCGCTTAGGCGCGCAGCGGTTCTACTCTTCCACCACGAGACTCCTACGCTACGCGTACTTGCTGAGCTCGGAGTTGCGCCGCATATTCCCCAACCGAGCGCAGCGGAATCCCGTACTCCTCGGCGAGTGCACGTGCGCCGCTGATGGGATCTCCCTTGGCGCACGCGAGCATTAGCGCCGCGAAAGTCTTCTGCAGCGGATCGCTCGAACCATGCTGTTCCTGGATCGCTTGCTGAGGCACAAAATCCGGCTGTACTTTCTTGCCGAGCGCCTGCTCGAAGATGTGCAAAGCATCCAGTTGCGACAATGGCTCCGGCCCGCCCATTTCCAGGATGGTGTTCTTGTCCCGGTACTCTCTGGTCGCGGCCGCCACCGCGAAGTCGGCCACGTCGAAGGCCGAGATGTAGCTGATCTTGGCCTCGCCTGACCCATAAATACGAGCCGCGCCATTCTCGGGATCAAATCCGAGCGCGGGGCTGAGCCAGATTTCCATGAAATAGGACGGGCGCAGAATCACCGCCTGCATTGGGCCTTCCAACAGTCGGTTTTCGCAGGCGCGCTTCGCGGTCTCAAGTGGTGAATCCGTCCGGATGTTCCCCGAATAAGAGACGTATACAAATCGTTTCGCACCGGCGCGTTCGGCAGCTGCGATCAGGGCCAGCGTTCCATCATGATCGACTCGACGCAAGCCGTCGTTGGCCCCTGATGGCATGGAGGTCGCCGTCGAGACGATTGTTTCAGCGCCCTGGCAGGCTGCGGCCAGGGTTTCGGGCAAGGTCAAGTCGCCGTCCACAATTTCAATTCCCGCATCTTGCAGGTGCTTGGCTTTGCGATGCGCAGCGCCTCCGCGGACCAGCGCCCGAGTTTGGAGTTCGCGTTGTGCGAGCCTCACCGCAACTTCACCACCAACAAAACCGGTCGATCCGGAAACCAGGATAGGCATGGAATCCTCCTCAGAAGGTGGAATGGGAGTGCTTGTGATTTCAAAGTCCGATGAACTTGGTCGATGGACCATCGGTGCGATGGTCGGCTGCACCTTCCGCAGTGGAATGTAGGCTCAAGGCAATGCCATGTCAATACCGGGCTTGTCGCGGGTAGTGTCTTAAACACTGTGTTGCTGGTCACGCCGATGGCGATTGCCTTGCCCCTCTCGCTTTACGCGCCTGACCAACGCATTTAGCAAGAAGCTCTCGCACCTGGGTAGTGGGCTAATTCTGTGTTGCTCACTTGAATAGTCGAAGCAGCAGGAAAATGAGAATCGGAACGGCTACGCACCACCAGAGACATCCCCCTAGCCCGGACAGGAAGGATTCATGTGACCGTGGGGCGTGACTCGGCATTCTTTCAGGGGGAAGTTCAGTCCGCGATTCGGGCCTCCATTTCTCAAGATCGCTCCGAGTATGTGGGGTGACGGCATTGTCAGGCACCATACCCGAGCCTGAGCAGTACCGGCAGTTCTCATTGCTTCCTTCGCACACGCACGGCTTCATCTTCGTTGCTTTATTTCAAGCGATAGAGTCCGCGCCCGACGCGGACAAAGAGTTCCGTCTGTGAGCCGTTGCCAACGGCGTGCTTTCCAAAAAATGTGTGGTACGTCCGGTTTGCCCATCCCAGACACGCCTTCTTCGCCATCGCAGCATTGAAGGGCTGCGTTAGCTTTCCCGATCTAACTGCCGCATAGATTTCAGAGGCAAATTCCTTCATAGGAGTCCGTCATGCATGAGAATGCCGCTAGTTTGCAGGTTTCTCAGGAACCGGCTGACCGAGCACGATGTTTGCCAGCTTGGTCAGTCTCGCCGCAAGCTCTAGGCACTGCTGAGGCGTCATCACAAACTGGATCGATTTGTTTTTCCCACTTTCAAGTGCCTCTGGCGTGGGTGCATAGTGCATCGCCAGAATGACACCCATTTCGGCGAAGGTCGTGCTCACCCATCCTGTGACGGGATTGGTGATGACGTTGCCGTCTTTGTCGGTTTCAAACTGTGGCTCAATTGGCATAAGGGAATGGGATCAGGTTACGCGGGGGATAGTAGTTCGGCAATGCCCCAAACGTGATCCGTAAGTCCGGCTTCCATCGCCGGGGTCACACGCAAGGTCTGGTGAACGCGGCAGAAGTTGTACCATGCAAAATACAGACTCACCGCTGCCTTGAGGTTGTCGAGCTTCTTAGAGAACGCATTGGTGAGCCGGGTGAATCGGCGCAAGTGCATCCGCAGAGAAAGGTTGCCTCTTTCCACATGAGATGTGCTGATATGCTCCGGGTCGGGCCGTCCGTCGCGGACTTTGGATATAACCTCCGTGATCTTTGGTGGGGAGTACCTCGCTTCGGGGCTATCGTGCTGTCCGTAATCCCCGAACAATTTCACAAGCTGCGCGAAGTCGGTCTGTCCGGCGAACACGTCCTCGACTCCGCGCTCATAGAAGTGGAAGCCGTCCGTCGTAAGCTGAAACCGCCGCTCTGCGCGGAGCCGTCCTTTCAGGCTCGACAGGAAGCGCAGCGTGGTTTCTTTGGTGCGCTTGCCGATCTCGAAACACGGCACCAGTTTGGTTTCCGCGTCAAGGGCGATGAAAACCCACTGATCGCCAAGCTCGGCAGGATCGTCCTGGCGCACGCGGCGAGCTTTCTTGCCCACGTAGCACCAGATTTCATCGCATTGCACATAGTTCGCTTTGACTCCGCGAACTTTGGAATCGAGCACGCGCTGCGCGTTCGCAGCCGCCGTCACCATCAAAGACAAGATCGTATTCTTGTGCAGCCCGGTAAGCCGCGAGATGGCGCGAACGCTCATCCCTTCGAGCATCATGGCAAGCGCCCTTGCTGCGGTTTCAGGCGCGGTATGGTGAGAGCCGAACGGCTTGGGCGCGGCGGGATCGGCAAATGTCGCGTGGCAGGAATTGCAGCGCCAGCGTTGAATGCGGCGCTTACCGAAGTACCCGAACTTTTTGCAGGTTTGGTGCTGGCACTTGAGGCAGGTCATGGGGTTTCTCCGCTTGCGTTCTGCGGAGAAACCAGCCACAATATCTTTGGGTCTAGGGCGTGGGTCACTCCGCGCTTTGGATTAGCCCCGCCGCCTGTTTCCGCAGGAAGCGGGGCGCTTAGTCAGCTACTCAGTTGTTGGTGGAGGCCGCGTCATCGGTTTCTACCTCGCTTCCTGAAACGCCGCCTCTCACGCGGCGTTTCGCATTTGCTTCCAAAGTCATTCCCCGATCCATTCGTGGGCTGTGTCATCCCCACGAACTTTCCGCTTAACCTGCCCTCGCTGGCGAAGGCGGGTCAGGATCGCATGGATAGAAGCCATCGGGCTTTTGTACGCATTCAGATTGAAGCCGCCCTCAATCATGCGATCCCTAATTTCAGGAGGAGTAAGCGCAGCGGGGCGGCTCTCCCGGAGAATTCGCACAATCACATCGGTAAAGCCTTCCGGCTTCACAAGCGATGCGATCTCCGCCAAGGCCCGCTCTCTTTCGGCTTTGTCCTCAATCGACATGGCGAGAGCCTTTACCACCGTCTCGCATTTGGAGATCTCGGCTTCGATGTGGTCACGTTTCGCAGCCAATTGCCTGAGCTTTGTGCGCCAGTGGCGAAACGAAGGTTGATAGGAGCGTTCCATGCCTACTAGTAGTACTACACGTAGTACAACCAAGTCAAGTAGAAAAATGGGATCACGCACGGGATCGCGCACGAAAGGACGTGTGGGATCATGGGATGACGCAATCGCAGATTTTAGGCAGAGAATTCGAGATTTGAGACGGGCGATTAAGGTCTTCCAAGAACAGAAAAGACGGGGTGAATCGTGGGCCGGAGAATCAGCAACACAGAATTAGCCCACTACCCGCACCTGAAAGCCGCGATTGCCCTGCACTTCGCATGTTACAATTTCTGCCGCGTTCATTCCAGCCTCAGAGTTACGCCCGCAATGGAAGCGGGTCTTGCCAATCACGTCTGGACTATTGCAGAACTCATAAGCGCCGCATGGTATTGCTGTCCGGCTTTGCACGGATACCAGCAGCCTTTCGGCGCTCCAGTACTCGCGTGAAAACGAAGAAGGCCGGTATAATTCCACCCAAAACACCGACAATGATGACGATGATTGCAAAACAAAATATAGAAATCCGCTGTTTCCAAAGAGTCTTTGATGACTAAACAAGAAATAGAATCATCCATAAACACGCTCGAAGTTTTGTTGATTATTTTCGGGGTCTTGGTGGCTGTTGGAGTCACTGGAGAGTCAGTATTTGGCTTCAGGTTGTGGCGCAGGAACATCCAATTGCGAGACATCCAATCTGCTGAAAACAGAGGGCAGGAACGAGAGATTGAGCGACTAAAAAAGGAATCCGAGACAATACGACTAGACACCGCGAACGCCGTCGCAAGGGCAGCCGACGCTGAAAAAGAAGCTGCCATCGCCAACGAAGCTCGATTGAAAATCGAAGAACGATTGGCATTTCGGCGAATCAGTCCGGAAGCGCATCGTGGATTTGTAGCGGCTCTCAAGCCATATGCGGGATCAACTGTAAAAGTAACTAAGCTAGGTGAATTTGAGGCAGGGCTTTTCGCTGACGATTTAATCTCAGTCCTTAAAGACGCGGGATGGAACATACAACTGATGCAGATAGGTACTGTCTCTCCGCCTGTATACGGCTTGCGCTGCACAGTCAACAGTTCAGCCTCTGGTAAGGCTTTGGGTTCTATCGCGGAGAAGCTGCCGACGACGGAGATTAGATCGCGACCGGAACTCACTGGTATTTCAGGCGATGTTGTCGTTGGCCTAAGGCCACCTCCGTAAAGCAGAATCAAGGCTACGAGCGTCTGCCCAAGACCCTTGCGATCTATGGAAATCCTGCTGGATTTATGGCAACACGTCATTTAAGACACTACCCTTGTCGCGCCCCTGCGCGCTGCCGGCGGAGGAGGAGTGCTAAAATTACCGGTTTGCCATCTCTGTACTCGAAGGTGTTCCGATGCCCGAGACCACGCTGCAAGCCGCCCCTCCCAATCCTCTGACCACGCTCACCGAAGACGAAATTCTTTTCCGCGATAACATCCGCCAGTTCGCCGACGAGAAGATCCGTCCGCTGGTGAAAGAGATGGACGAGAAGGCTGTTTTCGACAAAGACCTTATCCACGACTTCTTCCAACTGGGTCTGATGGGCATCGAGATTCCGGAGCAGTACGGCGGAGGCGGCGCGAAGTTTTTCGAAGCCATCCTGGCCGTGGAGGAACTCTCCCGCGTGGACGCTTCCTCCGGCGTCATCGTCGACGTGCAGAACACGCTGGTCAACAACGCCCTGCTGCGCTGGGGCAACGAAGAGCAGAAGAAGCGCTACCTGCCCAAGATGGCCACCGAGACGGTGGGCGCCTATGCCCTCAGCGAAGCGGGCTCAGGCTCCGACGCTTTTGCCTTGCAGACCCGCGCCGCACTCAAAGGCAGCGAGTACCTGCTCAATGGCCGCAAGCTATGGATTACCAACGGCAAAGAGGCGGGATTGTTCGTGCTCTTTGCCACGCTCGATCCCACAGCCGGATACAAAGGCATCACGGCCTTCCTGATCGAGAAAGACTTCCCCGGATTCACCGTTGGCAAGAAGGAAGACAAGCTCGGCATCCGGGCGTCGTCCACCTGCGAACTGATTCTGGAAGACTGCCGCGTGCCCAAAGAGAACGTGCTGGGCGAGCCGGGCAAAGGCTACAAGATCGCCATTGAGACCTTAAACGAGGGCCGCATCGGCATTGGCGCGCAGATGATTGGCCTCGCCCGCGGCGCCTTGGAATTCGCCTGCAAGTATGCCGTGGAGCGCAAGCAGTTCGGCAAAGCCATCTCCGAGTTTCAGGGCATCCAGTTCCAGATTGCGCAGATGGCCACGGAGATTGAGGCCGCGCGCCTGATGGTCTACAACTGCGCGCGCATGAAGGACGCCGGCGTGAACTTCGTCAAGGAAGCCGCCATGACCAAGCTCTTCGCCTCCCAAGTTGCCGAGCGCGTGACTTCCCTGGCCATCGAAATCTACGGCGGGTACGGATTCACCAAGGACTATCCCGTCGAGAAATACTGGCGCGACGCCAAGATCGGCAAGATCTACGAGGGCACGTCCAACATGCAGTTGGCGACTATCGCCAAGCTCGTGCTGGGGAAATAGAAGTCCCTCTTTCCAGAGGCGTCATCCCGATCCCAGCGCAGTTCAGCCGGGTGAAGGATCTCGCGTGGAGCAATCGAGAACCATCCAGCTACGGAGCGAAATGGAATTCGATCGTCTCTTTGGATTCGCCGCCTGAGGCAAACTTCCATTTGGCGACGGCATCTTCCGCGGCTTTGAGCAGGATCGGGCTGCCGCCCTTAGGTTCAACGGACTTCACGTCCCCGTCCGCCGCCACCACCGCAACCACCTTGACGGTGCCCCCGAGGTTCATCTTTCTTGCGATCTCCGGGTAGTCAGGAGGCATTTTTCGCAGGATTTTACGCCCGCTTTCGGTGGAAGTTTGTTGGCCCTGGGCCGTTCCCGCGGGTCCAAAGCAAAATGAGCAGAGGAGTAACAGAACCAGAACGTACCGCGTCTGCATGATGTCGATCCCTGAGAAAGAGGAGTTGTGTTTCTTAACTTCTAATGAACGGATTCTAGGAGATCGAGGCCTCTCAGAAAAGTAACCGGAGTAACCAGGGGTCACTCGCAAGAAGGTTACGCTGCCGTCCGACCTGACTCCCGATCCTCCTGCACAGCCCCCAATGCTTTGCAAGAGCCTGACGGGGACGGCTTGGCCTGCCGGAGCGTGCGACCTCCAACCAATGCTGCTTGCTCATAATGTGCATGGAGTTGCACATCTGGAGCTGCCCCCATTCCTTCGGAGCCAAGATAAACACTCTGATTATCAACCGTTTAGCCGGACCCCATCGGTTGGCTGGTGGGATGCAATTCGATAGATGCCTGCGACTTGAGGCGTAAGACCGGGGAGCGATTTGATGACATTCTTCGAGAACCAAGCCATATCGATCGGATCTGCGACAGACACGTCCGCCGCTGCTTCCAAGAAGAACGGCTGGCTGCCGCTGTTGGTCGTGCTGTTTTTGATCTCCTACGGCCTGATGACCATGTTGATTGTGGAGCAGGGGCAAACCATCGAGTCGCAGCGCGCCCTGATTCGCGAACTGTTCCACGACAGCGAACAACTGTCCGCTGTAAAGATGAAGGCCCAGCAGGAACTGGGACAGTCGCCGTCAGCCAAGACCCAGGCTCCGACGACACGAATCCCGTCATCCCAGACCCCATCAAGACGTATCCCGTCAACCCAGGCTCCAACCACTCAGGCCCCGTCTTCCCAGGCAGGACCGCAACATCGTGCGCCGAATTCGACAGCGACGCAGAAACCGCAGCTCCGGATGCCGTCCAAGCCAGCCTCAGATCTGGCGGACGATGTCCGGACGCTGATTACGATATGAAGATCGCGATTCACGAATAAGACGTAAGAGCAAGACTGAAGAACCTGAACATTGCAGCGCTTTCGTTCTGTGGGTAAGCAGTAGAAGGAAGAGTTGTAGAAAAACAAGCAGGAAAAACAATGAAGGTTCTGACCCTAGCCTTGTTGTTCAGTCTGCCGGTTGCCCCATGGGCGCCGCAGAAGCCGCTGCGTGAACCTTCCACCCAAATCACCAAGCATGCCAAGGGCGGGCGCTGGTACTTCGCCGCCACGGGCCACGCCGTCTATTGCTACGGTCCGGTGATGACCGTTCCCCGCGCCAACGGCGACCTCCAGAGAGTCGCGACCCTCTGCCGCGACGGCAGCGCGGTCGTCCCGCTCAAGGACTAGAGAACTAGGGATTTTCCAAGGTCAAATCCTCGGGACCCCGCCGTCGTCAAGCCTTGCAGTGGCATGTGCTTCACCGTGGAAGAGCGGCCCTTCAGGGCCGCGTCGGGGCGTCAGAGTAATTTGGGCTTTAGCCCCCGAGGTTCGCTGGCCCTACGGGCGAAGCATCTCGTGGATTCGGGCTCGTCCCTGGCTTCCAAATCAGCAAAAGGATCATTCCCAGCGCGAACAACGAGTTGACCTGCCAGGCCACACCTCCAAATTCGCCGAGGCATAGTCCGTACAGCCCAACCGACGTTGCGAACGCAAGGCGGACAATGTTCCCCCGCTCTCCATCGGGTAAACGGCGTTGATCGCACCGATCGCCTTCGAGACACCTTCGGGGCGACAATGCGCCGTTGAAGAGTAAACCCCCTGCACTGCGCACGAAAGAGCCAACGCGATCAAGGCCCCATTGCACTCCTCTACTGCCGTGAGTTGTTCCTTGGACCCTCAGGCCGAGCCGAATACTTTCCAGCAGGCATACGATGCAGCCCGCTTGCACGAGTCGCAGTTGACGTTCGGGCGTGGTCAATGCCAGTCTCCAGGCGAGTAGGATATGGAGGAATACGCGGCCCCCTCAAGTTACGAAATCCGATACGGGCATACTCCATTTGGGCCTCTGCGTCCAAACGCACTCATGCGGCATCAAATTCAGGGCACAGGCAGGAGACTCTCATGTCCATTCGACCCATCAAGCGGCTCATCAAATCCAAGCCCACGCTGGAAGGCGCCGGAGTGCACCTTCGCCGCGCCTTTGGCTTCGGCAATACCCACGACTTCGATCCGTTTCTCCTCCTCGACGACTTTCGCAATGACGTCCCCGAGGACTACCTCGCTGGATTTCCGTGGCACCCGCACCGTGGCATTGAGACCATCACTTACGTCCTGGCCGGAACCGTCGAACACGGGGACAGCATGGGTAACCACGGCGCCATCGCCGCCGGCGACGTCCAGTGGATGACGGCCGGCAGCGGCATCATTCACCAGGAAATGCCCAAGGGAGACCCGACGGGCCGCATGCACGGTTTCCAACTGTGGGCGAACCTCCCATCATCTTTGAAAATGACTGCACCTCGCTATCAGGAGGCGAAAACCGGCGACATCCCGCAGGTCACCGACGACGACGGCACTCACGTCCGCATCGTCTGCGGAAGCTTCTGGGGCAAGTCTGGTCCCGTCGACGGAATCGCCGCCGACCCCATTTATCTCGACGTCTCGGTGCCTCCTGGCAAGCGCAAAACGCTCCCCGTCGAGACCACACGCCACGCCTTCGCCTACGTTTTCGCAGGAGACGGAAAGTTCTGTAATGCTTCCGGGCCCCTCGCAGTGCCCACGGAAAGCGTTGGATGGGCCGACACCAAGCCTCCCGCGGACGCCGAGAATCGCTCCCTCGTGGTCTTCGATCGCGGCGATGAAGTCGCCGTGCAGGCGGGCGAGGATGGAATTCGTTTCCTCCTGGTCTCCGGCAAACCGCTCGAAGAGCCGGTCGCGTGGTATGGTCCCATCGTCATGAACACGCAAGAGCAACTCCAGCAGGCGTTTCAGGAACTCCAGCAAGGAACGTTCTTGAAAAAGTAGGCTAATCGGCTGGCAGCCCCACTGGAGCGTTGTCATTCCGAGCGCCTGCTTTTGGGCGCGAGGAATCTGCTCTCCGGCGGCGAGGAAAAGCAGGTTCCTCGCTTCGCTCGGTATGACAAGGCTTGGGATGTTTTATAAGTTGTGATCCAACATAGCTGGAATCGTTCCAACCCATGCCCGAACTACCCGAAGTCGAAACCATCGCGCGCGGCCTCGCCAAGCGGGTCACGGGAGACGTCGTGGAATCGGTCTGGCTCGGCCAGAAGAAGGAACCGCTAAAGTCTCCCGCCTCTGAAATTGCGGCGACGCTCGAACACAGCCGCATTGTGGCCGTTCGCCGCATGGGCAAGCACATCGTCTTCGATCTTGATCGTGTGGCGCGGGCGCCCTCGCCAGCGAAAAGCCAAAAAACAAATCGGAAGCTAAAGGGAACGGTAGTCGCGTCAACGCGGGCTGCATCAATCCAACAGGCAGAGGCGGGCGCGGGCGCCCGCCCCACACACAGCAAAGCGCAATGGATCGTCCACCTCGGCATGACGGGCCGCCTGCAGGTGTGTGAGCCGCAAGCGGAAGTCGTGAAGCATACCCACGCCATCCTCCGGCTGTCGTCGGGCAGGGAACTGCGCTTCGTCGATCCCCGCCGCTTCGGCCGTCTGAGCGTCGCGCAGGCGGGAGACTTCGACGCCACCGGCATCGAGCCGCTGGAAATCGAACTCGACCGCTTCCTCTTGTTGTTCCGCGGCCGCAAGACTCCCATCAAGAGCGCGCTCCTCAACCAGAAACTTCTGCGCGGCGTCGGCAACATTTACGCCGATGAATCGCTGTTCCGTGCCGGCATCCGCCCCCGCCGCCGCGCTACCAGCATTACTCGCGAGCAACTCGGGGAGCTCTTCCTGGCCGTGAAAGAAGTGCTAAAAGAAGCGATCGCCCTCGGCGGCTCTTCCATCTCCGACTATGTGAACTCAGACGGCGAAGAAGGATTTTTCCAACTCCGGCACCGCGTCTACGGCCGCGAAGCGGAAGCCTGTCTCGTCTGCAAAACGCCGATCAAGCGAGTTGTGATCGCCGGCCGCAGCAGCCACTATTGTCCGAAGTGCCAGAAATGACAGGGCATTTGTTGATTGTTGATTTCTGATTGTTGATTGAAGAACCACGGCTGAAACGCTACTGACCACTCGTCAATCGATTTTCTGCTACCCTTCTGCCCATGCCCGACTTTTCCATCGGAGTCGATCTCGGCGGCACCAACCTGCGCATCGCGGCGATCAGCACGGAAGGCCAGCTTCTGGAAAAAATCACTCTCGGCGTTAAGGTTGCCCTCGGACGCGACCACGTCATCGGCGAGATGTGCGACGCGATTCACCGCTTGACCGATCAATATCGCGGCAGCGGCAGGTTTGTCGGCGCCGGCATCGGCGTCCCCGGCATCATCGACATGGAAACCGGAATGATGCGCAAGTCCGCTAACCTTCCCGGATGGTCCGACTATCCTGTGCGCGATGAAATCGAGCGCCGCTTGGGCGCTCGCGTCTTCCTCGAGAACGATGCCAACGTCGCCGCCCTCGGCGAAAAATGGCTGGGCGCAGCCCGCGACGTCGACAATATGGCTATGGTCACGCTGGGCACTGGCATCGGCGGCGCCATCATCCTGAACGGAAAAATCTTCTACGGCATGAATGGCATGGCCGGCGAATTTGGCCACGTCACCATCGAACCCAACGGCGTTCTCTGCGGCTGCGGCAACCACGGTTGCGCCGAGCGTTATGCTTCCGCGACCGCGGTCGTCCGTATGGCCCGCGAGGCCATTGAATCCGGTCAGGCCCCCGCGCTCGCCAAGGCCGCCAGTTCCGACGCCGAGTTCAGCGCCAAATCAATCTACAATCTCGCCCTTCAGGGAAATGAAGATGCGCAACGCATCTTCCGCCGCTTCGGCGTGGCCTTGGGGATACTCCTGGCCGATCTCGTCAACGTTCTCAACCTCGACATGTTCGTGATCGGCGGCGGAGTGGTGAGCGCATGGGACGCCTTCGCACCGCAGATGTTCGCAGAATTGCGCGACCGCTCGTTGGTCTACGCCGCCACCGCCCCGGAAGATCCGCTCGGCAAGAAAGAAGGCGCGTCGGCTCAGATCGCCGCCTACACGCGCAAGAAAACGATCATCACCCGCGCGCTGCTGGGAAGCGACGCCGGCCTCTACGGCGCCGCCAGAATTCCGGCCTCCTAAGAAAGTGGGGCTCAGTTTCAATACTCCCCTATCTTAAATCGGCGATCAGGAGTCATCCTGAGCGCAGCCGGTGTTCAGGCGGAGCGAAGGATCTTGCGTGGGCGGCAACGTGTCATTAAGAGCCGCCACAAGTCCCGCGCCAAAGCGATGCTCAGCCTTGGGAATGAATCATGTGAATTAAGAGGAAGGTAGCAGCGGCCACAATTGCGGACGCCGGAATGGTAAGAATCCAAGCCCAGACGATTCTTCCGGCCACGCCCCAGCGGACGGCCGACAGCCGGTTCACGGCTCCCACGCCGACGATGGCGCCAGTAATGGTGTGAGTCGTGCTCACCGGGATGCCGGCCAGGGCGGTTCCGAACAGCGTAATGGCTCCGGCGCTTTCGGCGCAGAAACCGCCAAGTGGCCTCAGCTTCGTAATCTTCTGCCCCATGGTGTGGACGATCCGCCAGCCGCCGAAATACGTTCCCGCCGCGATTGCTGCGTGGGCGGCCAGGATGATGGGCCAATGAAAACGTCCCCAGTTCGCCAGCATGTCGGATTTGCTCATAAATCCGGCGGTGTAGAGCGCACCGGCGACAACACCCATGGTTTTCTGCGCGTCGTTGCCGCCGTGGCCGAGACTGTAGGCTGCGGCGGAGAGCAGTTGCAGCTTGCGAAACCATTTGTTAACGATTTGAGGAGGCTTGTTCTGGAGAATCCAGTGGGCGGCGACCATGAAAATCAAACTAAGCACCATGCCCATCACCGGAGCGACGACGATGAAGATGAGAGTTTTGTACCAGCCTTCGGGAATGATGACCCCGAACATCGTCGCGGTGCCGGTGTGAATGGCGGCATGCATCATCGCGGCGCCGGCGTAGCCGCCGATTAAAGCGTGAGAAGAAGAAGTGGGAAGTCCCCACAACCAGGTCAGAAGGTCCCAGACAATGGCGCCGAACAATCCGGCCAGCACGACATATTGATCTACGTGTTCGAGGCGGATCATGCCGCTGCCGATAGTTTTGGCCACCGCCGTACCGAGGAAGAAAGCCGCCAAAAAGTTGAAGACGGCGGCCCAGAGCACGGCGAGTCTGGGCGACAACACGCGCGTAGAGACTACAGTCGCGATGCTGTTGGCGGAATCGTGAAAGCCATTCAGGAAATCGAAGACTAAGGCGACAAGGATCGTGATCAGGACCAGCAGCACATCTCTGTTCAACGGGACAGTCTCCGGTTCATGCTCGCGAAGTCTTTATTAGCGAAAATCCTGCTAGGTGCTCTTGACGACGATGGCTTCGAGCACGTTGGCTGCGTCCTCTGCTTTGTCGGTGGCGTATTCCAGTACCTCGTACAGTTCCTTCAATTTGATGAGCTGAATGGGATCTTTTTCGTTTTCGAAGAGATCGGCAATGGCTCGTCGGCTGACGTGGTCGGCCATGTCTTCAAGCCGGTTGACTTCCTCGCAATGCTCCATCACATGCCCATTTTTTTCCAGCAGGGATACGCCCTTGGCCAGTTCCTCGCATTGCAGGACGATCAGTCCAGCCAACTCGGCGGACACGGGCGGCGGCGTGGCGATTTTGTACATTACCAGGCGCAAGGCCGCGGAGTTCACAAAGTCGAGCACGTCGTCGAGCGAGGAAGCCAGGCGGTGGATGTCCTCGCGATCGAAAGGAGTGATGAAGGTCTGGTTGAGTTTGGTGATGATGGCGTGCGTCGCCTTGTCGCCTTTGTGCTCGATGGCCTGCACCTGGTTGACCCGCATGGCGAGGTCGTGCGGGTCGGCCAGAATGCTGCGAAGCAGTTTGGCGCCATCGGTGAGGTTGCCGGAGAGTTCAGCGAAAAGGTCGAAAAACTTGGTGTCGCGGGGGATTAAACGCATTTGGGCGGTTCACTCTGGGCTCATGGTGGGTCAAGACGGCGGTAAACACCAAGAGCAGAGTAATATCTCACGCGCAGCGTGGAGTAGGCAAACGTCGAAGCGTATTAGCGGTATGTTCTGCGGTCGATGAGAACGGGCGAGCGGCGGGGCGTCCTGAGGCCAATGAGGACGAGCAGGACGAAGACCGCGGCCGATCCGAGCGCGACTGGCTGCAGAAAGCCAAGAAAGAGATCACTGAAGGCCATTGCAGAATTATGGACGCGGTAGGTAGGCGGCGCGAGATTACTTTCGTGCCGCCCCAGGTGTTACGAATAGTTAGGCTGACGATTCGACTGGGACGGTTCAGACTTGTTTCCCGCGCCAGCCGGCCTAGGCTGTGACTTTTATTCTTCGCGAAGCGCGGCTGTGGGCTCCAACTGCGGCGCTTTATGCGCTGGAACGAACGCTGCCAATACCGAAATTATGACGACTTTGAAGGCAACGGCCGCGAAAACCAGTGGGTCCGCACGAATTGCATAGATCGCGCTGCGCATGAGCCGCCCCACGGCAATCGTTAGAGACCAGCGTAGCCCGTGACGGGCAGGTGCTACTTTCAAGACTGACCATCTGGTCCGCACTGCCCGCCGGCGTGACGATCATCACTGACGATTGCCACTGTTCGTCCTATTATTTGTAGCGTGAGATGAAATCAAATGTCGCCGATTAGTTATGTCATGCTCAACACCCAGGTTGGCATCATTGAAACGGTTCTCGAGCATCTAGGTGTCACACGCGGCGCGGCCCAGCAACTTTTGGACCCTGAGTTCAAGGCGCAAGTGACGGCTTCCCTGGATGCTACATACCGTCTGTTGTACGACGGCAAAACGAAGCTGCTACGTCAAATGGACGCCCCATGCTCGGCGGGGTAACTGCAAAAAGCGGTCCAACGCGGTGTTGAAGCAAGTGTACAAGCCTGGAATTGCGGGTTCTGCTTCTTCCAAGGGACTTTTTTTCGAAAAGGGAGGCTCCGGTCGCAGGAGACTTAATCTCCTATCGGTTGTCCGCAATTGCCTTGAGCCGGAGTTGTGCTTGCTGAAATCCTGGGGCCAGCGCCAGTGTTTTTCGGTACGCGTCGGCAGCCTGCGGGAGCTTGCGTTGCCCTTCCAGCGCCGAGCCTAAGGAGAAATAAGCCAAGGCATCCGGTGCAATCTTGAGAGCCTGCTCGTACTGCGCGATCGCCTCTTCGTACCTGCCTTGTTTTGCCAGGAGCCATCCGAAGGCAACTCGATGCCGAGCCGAAGAGGGATCCAGGGCGATCGATTTTCGGAAATTCTTCTCCGCATCAGGCAATGCCCCTTTTTGCATTTCGATCACGGCCAGGCTGTTGCGGGCCTGCGCCAGAGCACGCGCTTCCCCCGGATAACGCAATGCCTGCTCAAAGTAAAACTCGGCCTCATCGATTTTGCCCTGCAGCATCTTGATGGTGCCAATTTCGTAAAGGGCTATTTCGTTGGGTTGAATCTGGACCGCAAGTGTCAGATGTTCCAACGCCTCTTTCATGCGCCCTTGGCTGTACAGAGCCTCACCCAGCGCTTTTTCCATGAGGCTGTTGGGTCCGGTGACAGCCAGGGCGTGCTCCGAAACGCTGATACCATCATGCCAATAGGAAACATCATGAGCCGCCGCCGCCGCCAGCGCGACAACTGCGAGACCGGCGCAAGATGCGAGCGCGTAGCGCAGTGCGGGAAGGCGCGTAGCCAGTTCCGCCCCTGCCCACACGATCGCGATAAACACTCCCAAGAGCGGAACATACGTGTAGCGATCGGCGTGAGAGATATCTCCCACATGCACTAATCCCACGACTGGCACCAGTGTCCCTAGGTACCAGAACCAGCCCACCGCAAGATAGGAGCGCTTCTTGATTTGCCAGACGGCCAGTGCCGTGATCAGGCAGATACATACGAGCGAAGCCATGACGGGCCAGGAGAAAATGGCCCGATCCCGATACGGATAGAAAATAGCAAGCCTGGAAGGCCACATCATCTGCCACAAGTATGTCCCGCAGGAAAGCAGGGCGTTCGCGACCTTCGACGCCAAAGGAACAGCCTTGATTTCAGTATCCAGCGCCTGGGCCTTCAAGGTCAGCACTGAGCTGACCGCCGCCAACAGCAGCAGGGGCAACTTCTCCGCGCATCTCCATAAGAAGACAGCGGCGGGTGGTTCGGTGGAACCTGCCGATTTCGGCCCAAACCCCAAACGCCCGAGCGGCCAATAGTCGAGCAAGAGCAGCGCAAACGGCAGGGTCACCAGCATGGGCTTCGACATCAGCCCGAGGATGAACAAAAACGCAACCAGCAGATAGCGGAGTACTCCCGGTTTGCGCGCATACCCGACATACATCCACAGAGTAAGCAAAAGGAATAGCGTGGACAGCACGTTCTTCCGTTCCGCAATCCATGCCACCGATTCCAGAGCCAGCGGGTGCACGGCAAAGAGCGCGGCGACCAGGGCGCTCCTGTAAAGTTCCCCCGTCATTCGGCGCAGCCACAAGAACAGCAAGATCACATTCAGCGTGTGGATGAGCAAGCTGGTAGCGTGGTGCCCGCCAGGATTGAGGCCGAAGAGTGTCACGTCCAGCATATGGGAGAGCCAGGTTACAGGGTGCCAGTTCGCGGCCTCCAGCGCCGTGAGTGCCCAGGTTGCGTTACCCCAAGTTAATCCCTGCTGTACATGATCGTTGGCGGTGACGTACACAGGGTCATCCACGTTGATAAATTGAAACGAGACGACGGGAGAGAAAACCGCCAGCGTCATGCCGGCGAGCAGAATCACCGTTAGCGCTACGCGTCTGTCAAGGTGGAGGGATTTTTCCATTGCTGAATCGTGTGGATTCGAACCGGCGACAATACTATATCGGTTGGATCTTGCCTAATTGTCGCTGGCCGAACGGTAATGAGGACAGATGACAACGGTAACGTTGGGAATGGAGTTCAATTACATCGGCTGTACCGGGAGCACAAAGGTGCACCGACTTCGCCAAGTTGGCTGTGACCGCCCCCGATCACACGGTATCCATTTCTATTGTCCCGATTCCTTTTGCGAGCAAGTTCGATAGCTAGCGAAATATCGCATAACCCTCATTGACGGGACTACTGCGCAGCTGTTTCAAGTTGCAAAATCTATTGGCCTCAGTGCCCCGATAACTCAAGCGTTTGATTTTGTCCGGCCTTCGTTAGCTACCCATCCCAAGAAAACGCCTTGCAGTTCCCCTTCGCCGCTGGCGTCCAACAACTGCCAGAACCTAGCCAGTCGCGCCGCCGATCGAGAAGCAGGCGCGACGAGTGGCGTAGTTACAAGCATGGTTCCAGCCTAATCACAGGCACAAGTGATCGTGATCACCGCAATCGAACGATTGCGAGAAGAAGATGGTCAGGTGCCCGCGCTGGCGCGGGTGTCTGCTGGCAGGTCAAGATGCCAGATGAGGCCAAGAAAGTGACCATGCAATGGCTCACCTTCGTTGGTGCCCCGGCGCAGTTCCCAAGATTGCGCCGGATTTTGACGCTATGACCCTACAAGAGTCGGCCAGAGCGATAAGGCGCTGTAAACCAGCCCTCGAACGAAAGGTCTTCAAGGCAGCGCACCATGCTTGGAGAGGGATTCGAAGGCGGCTTGATCGGTTCTCTCATCGGTTCTCTGAGGGGGGCTGAATGCGGTCGGTTGGAAGTTCTTGGTCCCCCCAGTGCAAAAAAGGAGAAACAACAATGAACCAGGGCGTGCGAAACATTAGAAATTACGGACTTGTCTTTGCGCTCATCAGCCTTCTGGGCTTGAGCGCAGTCGTGGCGTTTGGCCAGGCGATCGATGGCAACGTGGTAGGCACAATCGTCGATTCGCAGGGTGCGGCGGTAGTGGGTGCAGAAGTCACCGCGACGAACCTCGCCACCAACGTGGTAGCGACTGCCACGACCAGCGGCTCCGGTGAATACCGGTTCGACCACCTGCTGGTCGGCACCTACAAGATCACGGCGAAGATGACGGGGTTCAAGACCATCGCCGAGCAGGTCGTCGTGGAACTGAACAAGACCTCCACCCGCAACCTGACGCTGACGCCGGGCGCGGCCAGCGAGACGATCGAAGTGTCGGGCACGCCGCCGGCGATTGATACGACGACTAGCCAGCTGCAAGCCACGTACGACGAGAGGCAGCTACGCGATCTACCCAGCGCCTCGGTTGGATCGGGCGTGTTGAATCTGTCGTTGTTGCAGGCTGGGGTAGGCAGCACCGGAGGTTTGGGTGCCGGTTCCGGTCCGTCGGTGGGTGGCCAGCGTCCTCGCGAAAACGACTTCACCATCGAAGGCACGGATAATAACGACAAGGGCGTAACCGGTCCGCTGGTCTACGTTCCCAATGATGCCGTCGCCAACTTCACGGTCATCCAGAACCAGTTCAGCCCTGAGTTCGGCCATTCGGCCGGAGGTCAGTTCAACCAGGTAGTGGTCAACGGCACCAACACCATCCACGGACGGGTGTACGAATATTTCCGGAATCGCAACCTCGACGCGATCGACCAGACTGTGGTGAACTCGACTCCCCCGGGGCAAACGCCCAAGAATCCGCGCTACGACAATAACCGGTTCGGCGGACAGGTTGGCGGACCGATCATCAAGAACAAGTGGTTTTACTTTGTGAACTACGAGTACAACCCGGTTGGCCGCGCGGCGGTACCGAGTTCTCCGGCGTTGGCTCCTACGGCAGCCGGATGGACCCAGATATTGGCCATTCCTGGCGTTTCGGCCAACAACGTAAACGGTTTCTCGCCGTATGCCACTGCACCCTCGGCGACCAGCACGGTGACGGTCAACGATTATGTGACCACGCCGGGTACGCCGATCCCACACACAATTCCCATCGGCGTCGTACCGATCATTGCGCCCGACTACTCCAATTTCACCGCCCTGACCACATCCATGGATTTTGACCTCAGCGATAAGGACCAAATCCGTGGCCGTTACATTTACAACAAGTCCTTGGGCCTCGACACGGGCGCAGAGCTGGCGGTGTTCTTTACCTCTTTGCGCGTACCATACCATCTGGTGACGCTGGCCGAGTACCATACTTTCTCGCCCTCGTTGACCAATGAGTTCCGCGTCGGCTTCAACCGAAACGCGAATGACTATACTGTGCCCGCCATCAAGTTCCCGGGGCTCGATGCATTTCCCAACCTCACGATCGACCAGTTGGGAGGCATTAACGTGGGACCGGATCCCAACGCTCCGCAATACGCTGTGCAAAACACCTACCAGTTGATCGATAACGTGTCTTGGGTGAAGGGGAACCACAGTCTGAAGTTCGGGATTGATTTGCGCAAGCAGATTGATCCGCAGAAATTCATCCAGCGCGCACGGGGTGACTATATCTGGGCCACTTTGGATTCGTTTGTCAACGACTTTGTGCCCGACTTTGGCCAGCGCAGTTTTGGCTCAGTGGGGTACTCCGGCGACGATAAGATGTATGGCTGGTTCGTGAACGACATCTGGAAGATCAGGCACAATCTCAGCCTGAACCTGGGGCTGCGGTATGAATACCTCTCAATTCCCGCCGGTTGGGCACAGCAGACGCTCAACGCTGTCGCTAATGATCCTGGCCTGATCACTTTCGGAAACCCGCAGGCTCCGAAGAAGGATTTCATGCCGCGCCTCGGCTTCGCATATTCGCCGGGTACCAGCGGCAATACCTCGATCCGTGGCGGTTTCAGCATGGGATACGACGTGCTCTATGACAACATTGGCACGTTGTCTCGTCCGCCGCAAATCGGCTCGACGGCCAACTGCCCTGGCGCGGTCTGCAAGACCCCGTTCCTGGCAAATGGCGGCATTCCTCCGCAGGCCTCCAGTGGTATTACGGTGTTGGATGAGGCGACAGCGCGGGCAAATACGTCGTCCTGGCTGCCAAACAACGTCCAATATCCTTACGCAGAATCGTGGAACCTCGGCGTGCAGCACGTTTTCGGCCCGTACACGGCAGAGGTTCGCTACGTGGGATCTCGTGGTATCCATCTTCCCACGCAGAACATCCTGAACTTTGTGGACGGGGCGAGCGCCGCCTCCAACGTTCCCACGTTCATCACTCCGCCTTCCGCGGCCCAGATCGCTGCACTGACGACCGCCTATCGCAGCACGGATCCGAGCTGCAATACGGCACCACCGAACAACAATCCGCTCTGTCCGGGCGGTGTTGGTGACGTCGTAGGTAGCATGTATTACGGTTACTGGGACACTGGGACGGGACCGGGGGGATACTACGATCCGAGATATCTGAATGACGGGTTCTACTCACCCATCACGGCCTTTGTGCCCTGGGGGTCATCTTCCTATAACGGACTGCAAACCCAGGTACAGCGGCAGTTCAGCAAAGGCCTGCAGTTCTTGGGAGCTTGGACGTGGAGTCACACCATCGACAACAGCACCGCAGACTTTCACTCCACGGATATCACGCCGCGCCGTCCCCAAAATTTCCGCGACTTGGCTGCGGAACGGGCTAACTCCCTCCTGGATCACGCACACCGCATCACGTTGTCTGCGATTTACGAGGTGCCGTGGTTCTCCCATGATTCGAACTGGTTCAAGAAGAACGTGGTGGGTAACTACCAGTTCTCTCCCGTATACACCTGGGAATCGGGTCAGTGGGGAACGGTACAGAGTGGAATCGACTCGAACATGAATGCCGATTCCGCGTCGGATCGCGCGATCTTCAACCCGGCGGGCGTAAAAGGAACGGGGAGCGGCGTCTCGCCCATCACGAACAATACCGCCTGCTCACTACCCCCTTGCATCGTAGGTTGGGTGGCCAAGAATCCCAACGCTCAATACATTGTTGCGGGCCAGGGATCGATCGCCACATCCAGCCGCAGTAATCTGCAGACGCCGCCGATTAACAACTTTGACATTTCGGCCGCCAAGCACTTCAACTTTGGCGAACGCTACCAGATTGACTTCCTGGCACAGGCGTTTAACCTGTTCAACCACCCGCAATTTGTGACGGGTTACATCAACGACATTGCTAGTCTCGGAGTAACGGGTCCGTCTCGGAGTTACTTCATTCCTTCAAACTCGGTCTTCGACAATGCTCGCCGGAACTTTTCCAGCAGCCCTCGTACCATGCAGCTGGCGTTGAAGTTCAGCTTCTAACTCGCGTTGGAGTTGGAATTCACTCAGGAGGCTCGAAAGAGCCTCCTGATTTTTGTGTGCTCACCCATTGGAATCCCTAAGAGTTTTGCGCTTCCACCCGCCTCTGCGGTGTGGCAGTTTTGCCGTCCTCCTCGTTCCACCCCGACGGGGTTTGACCCTCCGCTTGCAAGCCCTTAAACTGAATACAGTTCTCCGCCAATTCCGAGTGGCCATCCTGCGGGAGGGATTCCTGAGTCGTATCCTGGATTGTGGATTTCGAGGTTTGATTGTTGCGGCCTGGTTAGGGCTGCTGGCGCCGATGTGTGCGGCGGACAACAATAATCCGATCTCGCTGGATACGAGCGAGACCCTGTTTGCCGTGCTGACGGCGATGAATACCTGCGGCTACAACGTCGACCTCAACATTTCCGACCCCCAGCGCCTCAGCATCCGGGCCGAGGTGGAGAAGAACCTCAGGAACTCGGAGGCGCAGGAGATTGCGAACACGATGTGCGAGTGGTATCTCGCTCACCAGGCGAAGGATCCGTCGCATGACCTGTCGCAGTACGTGTCGCTGGCGATGTACCTGCAGGGGCCTCCGCACTTTCTTCCCCGAGTGAAGGAGGAAGATCTGCCTCCGGATGCGGTTCCGATCGCGGCCTTTAGTGCACAGTTGGAGCAGTTTTATGAGAAGGCCCAGTTGCATACGATCTGGGAGCGACACCGGGCGAACTATGCCGCGTTGGTGGAGCGTTATCACTTGCCGCTGGCGAAGATGGTGTTTGACACGGATATCTACCTGAGACTGCAGTCAGGGGGATATCTGGGACGCACGTTCACGGTTTACCTGGATTTCATGGGCGATCCCAAAGAGGCCAACGCCCGCAATTACGGCACCGATTACGACGTGGTGTTGTTTCCATCGCCGGACCCGAACTCGGTCAACCCGCTGAAGATGCCGCAGATCCGGCATACGTACCTGCACTACCTGCTGGATCCGATGGCCGACAAACACCCCAGTTCGATCAAGCGAATCGAACCGCTGCTGCAGTCGGTGAAGCGGGCGCCGCTGGAAGAGAACTTCAGGCGCGATATTTCCTTGCTGGTGACCGAGTGCCTGGTGCGGGCGATTGAGATTCGCACCAGCGGCACCAAGCGCACGGCGGAGGCGATGCGATGGCAAGCCGTGGATGACGCGGTGAAACAAGGCTACATCCTGACACGATATTTCTATAATTCGTTATTGAAGTTCGAAAAAGATCCCGAGGGATTGCGGACCGCGTATTCGGAGATGCTGGACAATATCGATGTGAAGGCACAGCAGAAGGCGGCGAACGAGGTGCAGTTTGCCGACGTCTCGTCGCCGGAGTTGGTGCAACTGTCGCGGATGGAGGACCGCCGGATCCTGGTGACGGCTGAAAAACGGCTGGCGGCAAACGATCCCAAGGGGGCGCAGGACCTGGCGCAGCAGGCGCTCGACAGGAAGATCGGAGATCAGGGACGGGCGCTGTTCATCCTGGCGCAAGTGGCAGTGGCCAACAAGAATCGGGAAGGGGCGCTGGAGAATTTCCAGAAGGCCATCCAGGCCACGAAAGATCCCAAGGTGGTGGCCTGGTCGCATGTGTACCTGGGAAGAATTCTGGATATGAAAGAGGACCGCGAGGCAGCGATGAACGAATACCGCGCGGCCTTGACGGCGGGCGCCGAGCTGCCGGAGGTAAAGGCGGCCGCCGAGCGCGGACTGCAACAGGCGTACGAGCCTCCGGCGAAGCCACAGTGAAGAGCAATCCGATCAGGCGTCGGCTGACGGTAAAACCTGCTGATGTTCCAGGCCGCTGCGATAAAATGCACGGTTGCAGGTTTCACGGATCGATTTGAAATCGGAAAAGTTGGAGTTTGAGGAGAACGCATGAAGCGAGCAGCGATCGTGATCGCAGTGCTGGGAATCTGCTCCTGGAGTTTCGGGCAGAGCAACGCCAAACCGGCAGCGCAGAATCCGCCGGCTGGGCAGGCTTCGCAACCCGCGGGACAAGCCGCCGCGCCGGCCGGCAAGCGTCCGCCCAAGGTGAACAGTCAAGAGGAATTCGCCGCTTACAAGGCGGCGGCGGCGTTGACGGATGCGCCCGCGGTGGAAAAGGCGGCGGACGACTTCGCCGCGAAATATCCCGACAGCGAGTTGCGACCCTTACTGTACCGGTCGGCGATGCAGCGGTACCAAATGGCCAACAACGCCGACAAGATGTTGGAAATGGCGAAGAAGATCCTAGCGATTGACCCTGACGACCCAGAGGCGCTGGTGGGAACCGCACAAGTGCTGGCGGAACGGACGCGCGACACGGATCTGGATCGAGACCAGCGTCTTGCCGAATCAAGGAAAGACGCCGAGCGGGCATTGGCGACGGTTGAGACCGACATTCCGACCTCGGGTTATCCACCGGAGCAATTGACGGCCTATAAAGGTTACTTGCGGTCGGAGGCGTACGCCGTCCTGGGGAAGCTGTCGTCCGACGCCAAGAATTGGCCGCAGGCAGAGACGGAGTTGCGAAAGTCGATCGACTCGTTTCCGCAGCAGGTGGACTCAATCGCGGTGCTGCGATTGGCGGTCGCGCTCGACATGCAGAACAAGATTCCAGAGGCCTTGAAGTACGCGGATCAAGCGGTGGAACTGACCAAGGATCGGCCAGACTCTGGCGCGGGTAAGGCGGCACGCGACGAAAAGGATCGGCTCACCAAGCTGAACGTGGGCACGTCGTCGGGACAGACCTCGACGCCCCCGAAGAATTAGACTGCGAACGGCCCCGGCGTTCTTGTCCGCTACGCCCTTTGTATGAAGGAACGGGAAATCACGGCGCTGGAAGAAGGGCTGGGCTACCATTTCCGGCGGCGGGCTGTTATTGAGCAGGCGGTTACACACAGTTCGCAGGCGCGGGAACAGGAAGCGCAACAGGCGGGCGACAGCAAATACAAGGTCAGCGACAACGAGCAGTTGGAATTTCTAGGAGATGCGGTGCTGGCGCTGGTGACCAGCGAAGAGCTGTTCCAGCGCTTTCCCCAATTTCGGGAAGGTGAGCTTTCGAAACTGCGCGCGCATTTGGTTAGCGAGCGGCACTTGATCCGGGTGGCGCAGCAATTGGAATTGGGACATTACCTGCGGCTGGGCCGAGGCGAGGAAAAGAGCGGGGGTCGTGGCAAGACGGCGTTGCTGGTGGACGCGCTTGAGGCGATTCTGGCGGCGATTTATCTGGATGGCGGGCTGGAGGTTGCGCGCGACTTTGTCCTGCGCAACGTGATTGCGCCAGAACTGGAGCGCATGGAACGCGGAGGCGGCGCGCTGCCGGTCACGGATTTTAAATCCGCATTGCAGGAAGCCGTGCAGAGCCTGGGTCTCCCTCAACCCGCGTACATCCTGGTGGAGGAAGCGGGTCCGGAGCACAGCAAGACGTTTACAGTGGAGGCTCGTCTACATACCAAGAACACCAAGGACTCAGAGTTTGTGGGACGCGCTCAGGGCTCGACCAAGAAGACCGCCGAGCAGGATGCTGCCCGGCAACTGCTGACGTACCTGGCCTCCCGCTCGCAAGCAGGGGAAACGAAAGCGGCGGCGCGAGCCTCGCACGCGGCGGATAAGTAGATTTCATGGATTTGTCAAACCAGCCCGTTGTTTCGCCAGACCGCCCTCTCATACCTTCAGACGGCCCTGTCGCTCCGCCACATGTTGCTATTGCTTCGCCGAACGTTCCCGTCGCGGCGCCGCACCTCCGCATCGTAACTACCCTTGGCGCCGACATGATCGGCTCGTTGCAGTCGTTGCTGGGCACGGTAGTAATTGCGATCTTCGTAATCACCTTCATTGTGCAGGCCTTCCAGATTCCTTCGGAGTCAATGGAGAATACGCTGCTGGTCGGCGATTACCTGTTAGTGAACAAGCTCTGTTATGGGGGGCACGGGCTGGGGGATCATCTCATGCCGTACCAGAAAATCGCGCGCGGAGATATCATCGTGTTTCACTATCCGGTGGATCCGCAACAGCACTTTGTGAAGCGCGTGATCGGAGTGCCGGGAGACCACCTCCGGATGGTGAACAAGAAGGTCTGGATTAACGGCAAGCCTCTTGACGAACCCTACGTGCGCTTTCTGGAACCGCCGAATAATATGTTCCGCGATAATTTTCCCCGTACCGATATCCCGGCCTTTGGCCTCGAAGGAAAGTGGTGGTTGGAGATGCGGAAACTTGTGGAAGACGGCCAGTTAATTGTTCCAGAAGGGCATTACTTCGTGCTGGGCGACAACCGTGATGACAGCCAGGACAGCCGCTACTGGGGGTTTGTGCCGCGGGAGAACATTATTGGGAAACCGCTGGTCATTTACTGGTCCGTGCAAAACTGGGATAGGAATCCCTCCGCCTCCGTCCAAGGCAGGCTGTATCACCTGGCATACGCGATCACTCACATCTTTCAGATCACGCGCTGGAACCGCACGCTCCGGCTGGTACACTGAATACTTCCACCGGCAGACGAATCTGGCGCCGGAACTGAGATCAGTTCATCTGCAGACTTCGATGATCACGGAAAAGAAATTGGCGAAGAAAGAATTGGTCGTAGAAGACAACGTGGCGGAAGAGAAGCCCAAGGAATCTACGGTCGAGTTTCTCTCGTCGCTGGCCGCGGTATTGGTGACCGGGCTGTTCATCATCACGTTTGTGGTACAGGCGTTTGAGATTCCATCCAGTTCGATGGAGAACACGCTCCTGATCGGCGATCACGTTTTCGTGAACCGAATCCAGTTTGCACCCCGGAGTTCGTGGGTGGGGCCGCTGCTCCCCTATCGCGACGTACGTTTTCGAGACATCGTGGTGTTTCTTTCGCCAGCCGAGCCGGGACTCTACGTCGTGAAAAGAATTATCGGGCTGCCCGGAGACCGCATCCACCTGCGGAACGGCGTAGTGTATCGCAACGGCGAGGCCTTGGACGAACCTTATGTACTGCATGATCGGGACACGACGGATCCTTACCGGAATAATTTCCCGTCGGTTCCCCCCACAGATGATCCCAATGTTTATCCCAACTGGATGGTGGATTTGCAGTCCTACATCCACGGCGACGACATAGTCGTTCCGCCGAACCACTACTTTGCCATGGGCGACCATCGCGGCGTGAGCCTCGACAGCCGCTACTGGGGATTCATCCCCAAGGAAAACATCATCGGGCGACCCATGTTCATCTATTGGTCGTTTGAGACCCCGGATGATCAATATCGGAAAACCGCCTGGAGTGATCGCATTCTTTTTCTAGGCAAGGTCGTCCTGCACTTTTTCGATGAGACACGATGGAAGCGTACGCTGCAGTTTGTAAGATGAAGCCCCTCGAAGCTCCAGTAAGGACGCGGTGAATCTCCTTTCCTCCAAGCGGCGAACGGTTGTGGCGGCAGCATTGATCCTGCTGGCGCTGTTTCTTCTTCGACCCGGCGCCTCCCGTTTGAAATCCCGAATCATTTCCTCCATCAGTTCGGCAGTAGGTCGTCCCGTGGACATTGGCTCGGTTCACCTGCGACTGCTGCCGCGGCCCGGATTCGATCTCGAAAACCTGGTGGTCTACGACGATCCGGCGTTCGGAGCCGAGCCCATGCTGCGGGCCAGCGAAGTGACGGCCGCTCTTCGTTTGACTTCCTTGCTGCGCGGACGGCTGGAAATCGCGCGCTTGGACCTGACCGAGCCCAGTCTGAATCTGGTTCACGCGGAGAGCGGGCGCTGGAACCTGGAAGCCCTCCTCGAGCGCACCGCCCACATCCCGCTGGCGCCGACTGGAAAAGCAAAGTCCGAACCACGTCCCGGATTTCCTTACATTGAAGCCACGTCGGCACGCATCAATTTCAAAAGCGGCCCCGAGAAAAAGCCCTACGCCCTGACCAGTGCCGATTTTTCCTTGTGGCAGGATTCGGAAAACAGTTGGGGCCTGCGGTTGAAGGCGCAACCCTTCCGCACCGATTTGAATTTGAACGATACAGGCCTGCTGCAGGTAAGCGGCACGTGGCAGCGTGCGGACGCCCTGCGCGACACGCCGCTGCATCTCAGCCTGGAGTGGAGCCGCGCGCAACTGGGGCAAGCCACGAAATTCTTCACCGGGAACGACCAAGGCTGGCGGGGAGAGATTCTCCTCGACGTGACGCTGGCGGGAACTCCGGCGGACCTGCAAATTGCCAGCAATGCCTCGATTCAAGATTTTCGGCGCTATGACACTGCGAGCGGCACGGCGTTGCGGTTGGCGGCCCACTGCGACGGAGAATACAGTTCGCTGAGTCAGTCGTTTCACCAGCTTCTATGCAGCGCTCCCGTGGGCAGTGGGCTGATCACATTGAAGGGGAACATGGGCCTTCCTGGGAGTCATGACTATGGGTTCGTGCTCGCGGCCGAGAACGTACCCGCCAGTGCGGCGGCGATGCTGGCGCAGAGGGCAAAAAGTAATCTTCCTGAGGATCTGCTTGCAGGCGGTACCGTGCGCGGCAGTCTCCGAATCGAGCAAAAAGCTGGTACGGCAGCGGCGCCTCATTTCGAAGGACGGGGAGAGATTTCCAACTTTCGCCTAGCCTCGGCCGCGAATAAGGCAGAGATTGGAGCGGAGACGCTTCCTTTTCTATTGACGTCCGGCGATGCGTCGGCGAACGGTCCGCGGCGACGCCAGATGATCCACAGAAGCGCATCCGGGCCGCACTTTCCGGATGGTCCGCACCTGGAATTCGGCCCCTTCCCGGTCGCGATTGGGCGCATCGCGCCTTCGACGGCTCGAGGATGGGTCAACCGCAGCGGTTATAACATTTCGGTCGCGGGGGAGGCCGAGATTCCGAAGGCTTTGCGCGCGGCGCGAATGTTCGGCCTTCCCGCGTTGCAGTCGGCCACAGAAGGCTCGGCCCAGATTGATCTGCAAATCGCTGGAGCTTGGGCGGGGCGCAGCAGCGGCACTGCATCAGGCTTCTCCGCTGCCCAAGTGACCGGGACCGCGAAATTGCACAACGTTCGATTCGCACTTCGTGGCGTGAGCGGTCCAGTCGAGATTGTCTCTGCGGACATGCAGCTTCTGCCCGATGAGGTCCGCGTCGGGAAGTTGAACGCGACGGCAGCCGACACATCGTGGACGGGTTCGCTCGCCATGCCGCGCGGTTGCGGAACTCCCGGCGCATGTCAGGTGCATTTCATGCTGAACGCGAATCAGATTGAACTCGGCGAACTGAGAGAGTGGGTGAGCCCGAGTCTCGAGAAGCGGCCGTGGTATCGCGTTCTGCAGCCGAACACGAAGGCGGGACCGTCGTTCCTGTCGAATGTGCGGGCGTCCGGGGAAGTGACTGCCAACCGTTTGCAGATGCAAAGGTTGGAGGCGACCGGTGTTTCCGCGAAGGTAAGCCTGGACACCGGGAAATTGCGGATTTCGGAGTTGACCGGCGACTTTCTGGGAGGCCAGCATCGCGGCGAATGGCAAGTAGACTTCAGCGTTAAGCCGGCTGTTTGCAGAGGCAGCGGCAGTGTGACCCGAGCTTCGCTGGCGGACGTTGCAGATGCGATGAAGGACGCCTGGATCGCGGGCAGCGCGAATGCGAGTTACGAGGTGCGGGGACCATGCCCGGCGGAGTTCTGGACCTCAGCCGAAGGCACGCTGCAGTTTGACATGAGGGACGGAATCTTGCCGCACCTCTTCCTCGCGGACGATGCCGAGCCCTTAGAAGTCACGCGCTTTGTGGGGCTGGCGCGATTACACGCCGGCAAAATCGAGATGAAAGACGCCAGGCTGAACTCTCCGAATGGAAAGTTTCAGTTGAGCGGTACCGCTACGTTGAAGGGCGAACTCGATCTCAAGCTGGCGAGAACTCCGAACGCCGCTCCGGCCGCAGGGTACACGATCACCGGTACGTTGGAAGCGCCGCGGGTGAACACATACTCGAGTTCAGAGACCCAGGCACGTCTCAAGCCTGAACCTTCGAAATAAAAGTTACGGTACGTATCCCGCGCCCCGCAGCACCTTCCCCGGCAGCGCCCCGGTCATCTTTCCCTGATCAATCACCGGTACACCGTTGACCAGCACGCACTCCATCCCCTCGGAAAGCTGATTGGGATTGTCGAACGTGGCTCGATCATGGACGGTAGCGGGATCGAAGATCACCACGTCGGCCCACATGCCCGCTTTAAGTACGCCGCGATCGGTCAGGCGCATGCGCTGCGCGGGCAGCGCGGAAAACTTGCGAATCGCATCTTCCAGAGTCAGAGCTTTTTCTTCTCGTACATATTTGGCCAGGATTCGCGGGAACGTTCCATAGGCGCGTGGATGAGGATGCGCCTGCCCCAGCAATCCCTCGGGCGAAGTGCCTTCGGAATCGTTATCGATGGCGACCCACGGCTGTTGCAACGCCAACGTCACATCGGGTTGCGACATGGCAAAGACAGCAACTCCGGTGGAAGGATCCTGAATAAGAAAGTCGAACAGCGCATCCATCGGATCTTTGTTCCATAACTTGGCGATCTCGGAAAGGCGCTTGCCTTGCAGCGGCAGCAATGCTGGATTCTCAACCGCGCCAATCATAATAGCGTCAGGGCCGGGAATCTCCTGCCACTCGTTGTCCCAGTTTTTGGAAGGAGTGAGCATCTCTTTGCGAATTTTTCCACGCGTCGCCGGATCTTTCAGCCGCTCCACCAGCTTTGTGGTGCCGCCATCATGCGCCCACGGAGGAATGAATGCGGCGAAATCGTTGTACCAGGCGGTATAGGCGTAGGTATCGGCAGTTACATCGGCTCCAGCGGCGCGAGCGGCATTGATCTTGGCGACAACCTGCGGCATGCGTCCCCAGTTGTTCTTGCCCGCGACTTTGATGTGCCAAATTTCCACGGGAATGTGGGCTTCGCGACCAATGCGCAGCGCTTCGTCGATCGCTTCCAGAACCGAGTTCCCCTCGTTGCGCATGTGGGTCGCGTAAATGCCGCCAGACGTGCCCGCCTCGGTGGCGAGCGCGATCAGTTCTTCTGTCTTCGCATAGGGCGCGGGCGGATACTGGAGCGCGGTCGAGACTCCTACGGCGCCATCTTTCATCGCTTCGTGAACCAGGGCTTGCATCTGCTCCAATTGTGTGGCGGTTGGCTGCTTATCGTCATCGCCCAGCACCATGCGCCGGACTTGCGTTGCGCCCACATAACTCGCGAGGTTAATCCCCATCCCCTGCTTCTCCAGCCGCGCGAAATATTCACGGAAGGTCCGCCAGTCGGGAGTGATCTTGAAATGCTCGTAGCCGCTGCGGTCCGACTGGATGATCGCGTCATTGAGCGGAGCAATCGAATTGCCTTCGCCAGTAATTTCGGAAGTGATGCCCTGGAAAATCTTCGAGGGCAGTCGCGGGTCAACCAGAATCGTGAGTTCCGACTGGCCGAGCATATCGATGAACCCCGGCGCGACGACTTTGCCGGCTGCGTCAATCGTGCGTTTGCGCGGTGCGGCCGCCAGATTGCCAATGGCTGCGATCTTTCCGTCGCGGATGCCCACATCTCCGGAATACCAGGGGGAACCGGTGCCGTCGATGATGTGACCGTGGGTGATGACGAGATCGAAAGTATCGACTTGTGTTTGAGCCAGGAGCTTAAGGGGAACGATCATCAGCATTAGTGCAAGGAGAACCTGACACAGTCCCGATTTCGCGTTCATCGATTTCGTCTCCATAATGAGTCGGCAGGAAAGAGCTTACCGCAAAGTTCGCGAAGAAATGCCGCGTACTATCTACTTCATGTTCGGGCCTTAACGGTTCTTCTGCGGTGCGAGATTATGCCCAGCACGATCCAAATCCCCAGAGCCAGCCACTCGTAGACGCTGAAATGCCCGGGGACGAGCGGAATCACTTTCATCAAAGCCATCGCCACTCCGACTGCCAAGCCGAACCACGCCACGGCCCGCTCCACCGCCGACAGCATCATCACATCAGGCCGGGCGCGCGCAAGCGCCAGGCACGCCGCACAAGTTGCCGACCATCCGATGGCGCAGGCTACGGATCCGACCTCGGTTACCGGAACAAGGATCGCATCTCCCAACAGCATACAAGCAGCGGTGGCGATGCCAATGCAGAGCACCGCAGCCGACGGGGTCCGGTAACGTGCGTGGATTGTTCCGGCCCGCGAGTCCACCATACCCCGGCGTCCCAGTGCAAACAGCAAGCGGCTGGCCGCAACAAAATTCCCGTTGAAACACTTGAAGAGCGACAGCAAGGCGGCGGAAAGAATAATGTTCACAATCCATCGCGAACCCAGCGCCTGCTGGAACGCTACCGCCGTCATGAATTTTTCACCGGTCAATTGCCGCCAGGGCGCCACAAATGCAACCGCCGCCACGATGCTTGCGTAGAAAAGAATCCCGATAAAGATAGCCATCCAGATCGCACGAAAAAAGCCTCGCACACGGAAATCCGGGCTGGCCTCTTCCGCCGCCTTGCCCACCGATTCGAAGCCGGTCATGAAATAAGGCACAACCTGAATCACCAGCAGAATCGAAACCAACGGAGTGTGCGTAAATAGCGGCTGGATATTGGCAGGTGAGCCTCGGCTTACGCCGAGAGCCACAAAGACGATAAACAGAGCCAGCGTGCCGAAGCTGGTCCAATTCTGAAACGTGGCGCTGAGGCGGATCCCGCGATAATTCAGCAGCGTGAGAAGGGAAGTGAGAGCCAGCCCAATGACGAGGTGCGGCAGGTAAACTGGGCGGCCCGCAATGCGGTAGAGTTCCACAGAATCGAGCCCGGGAACGATGTAGCTGGCGATGCGGCCGACGGCAACGGCCTCCCACGGGCACACGATGAAATACGCAAGTGTCATCATCCAACCGGTGGCGAAGCTGATCGGGCGGGAAAAAACCGCGGAGGTGTAAGCAATCTCCCCCGCCGCGTCCGGCATGGCGATCACCAGCTTGCCATACACCCATCCAATTGGAAGCAGCAAAGCGCCGCCGATTACGAAGCCGAGGAGAGCTCCGAGCGCGCCTCCGCGCAGCAGCCAGTCATCCATAATGACCAGCCAGCCCACGCCCACCATGGTTCCCCAACCCAGAGTGAAGTAGTCAGTGGCGCGAAGCTGGCGGGCGAGCGTATTCACGAGGTCGGTATGGGTTGACAGGAGCGGCGCGAATTATAAAGCATCAGCGGGCGCTACGCGGCTTCCGCCATCCGGCCTCCGCTACTAGCCGATATCGGCCTTCCGGAAGCCGAGAGCCGGCAGCCGAAAGCCGGACGACGGCATGTTAGTATCAAATTCAGCCCTGCATGACACTTCAATATCTGATCCGTACAAGCAGCCGAACAGCTTCCGGCTGCGTTTCGGGTGTCCTCGATAAATGACTCCTTCCTCCAAATCTCGCAAACGCGTGCTCAGTGGCATGCGCTCGACCGGCAAACTACACCTTGGCAACTATGTGGGTGCGCTGCAAAACTGGGTCCGCATGCAGGACGAGTACGAATGCTTTTTCTGTGTGGCCGACTGGCATGCGCTGACGACCGACTACGCCGACACCTCGCGCGTGAAGGAAAATTCTCTCGAAGTCGTGCTTGACTGGCTGGCCGCGGGGCTCGATCCAGAAAAGTCAGTCATCTTCATCCAGTCGCATGTTCCTGCACACGCGGAGTTGCACTTGCTGTTTTCCATGATCACGCCGCTGGGCTGGCTGGAACGCGTGCCTACGTACAAGGAGCAGCGGGAAAATATCAAAGACAAGGATCTGGGCACCTACGGATTCTTGGGATATCCCGTGCTGCAGGCGGCGGATATTTTGATCTATAAGGCCGACTGTGTTCCGGTCGGTGAAGACCAGGTTGCGCACGTGGAACTGACTCGGGAGATTGCACGGCGGTTCAACGGGATCTATGGGGCACAGAAAGAAGTGTTTCCAGAGCCGCAAGCGCTATTGACTCCCGCAGCGAAGTTGCCGGGCACCGACGGGCGCAAAATGTCGAAGTCCTACGGAAATACCATCCTGCTGACCGATCCGGAATCGGTCGTGCGCCAGAAGCTGAAGCCGATGGTGACCGATCCCGCGCGGGTGCGGCGCTCCGACCCCGGCAATCCGGATGTCTGCCCGGTGGGCGATCTGCACAAAATATTTAGCAGCAAGGAGACGATGGCCAAGGTGAATGAAGGCTGCCGCTCGGCCAGCATCGGTTGCATCGAGTGCAAAGGCTGGGCCGCCGACGCGCTGGTCAAGCTGCTGAATCCCATGCAGGAGCGCCGCAAGAAATTCGAGGAGAATCCGCGCCTCGCCTGGGATATTCTGGAAGCAGGCACCGAGCGGGCGCGCAAGGCAGCGGGCGAAACGATGAACGATGTCCGCGCCGCAATGGGGATGTCGTTGGCGTATGAACCGCTGGTTGCGAAGGATTCGAAATAGTCAAGATGACCGAAGAAGCAAAGCTTGTCTCTCGCGATAATTCGGCGGCGCCACTGTCCCTGCCGGTCGTTGCGGGGCCGTCTGCGCCCAAGCCAGCGAGGGACGCGCAGAAGAAGGGAGAAAGCGATTCGCCTTTCGCAGTCGCGGTCACGGATGTTTACGAAGGCCCACTCGACCTGCTCCTGGATCTGATCCGCAAGCAGGACATCGACATTTACGACATTCCCATCGCGCGCATCACGGCGCAGTATCTCGCGTACGTTGAAAAGATCCGCGAACTCGATGTCAACGTTGCCGCCGAATTCATTTACATGGCGGCGGTGCTCATTCACATCAAGTCGAAAATGCTGCTCCCGCGCGATCCGGATGCTACGGCGGAGGAACAGGAAGATCCACGCAACGAACTGGTCAACCGCCTGTTGGAGCATGAGAAGTTCAAATCAGCGGCGCAGATGCTTTTGCAGAAGCAGCAAATCGAAGATGCCGTTCTCTCCAATCCGTCGCTGAAGGAATTCATGGAGGCGGAAGGCACCGAGCCGGAAATTGCCGCCGACGTGATCGACCTGGTCAAAACGTTTCAGCAGGTGTTGGAGCGAGTGCGAACGCGTCCCGTGCTCAATGTCGATGAGGAGACGGTCACGGTGGGGCAGATGATCGACTATCTGCGGCGTCGGCTCTCGCTGGAAGATCGCCCGATCCGCCTGAAGCAACTGCTCATGCGGATTCCATCGCGCCAGGCCCTGGTGTGCATGTTCCTGGCGCTGCTCGAAATGGTGCGCTTACAGGCCATTCAGGTGCGCCAAGAGCGAATGTTCGGAGAGATCGCGATCCGTAAGCACACGCACTTCGATGAGATCATGAACGAACAGTCTGCAGTGCGCGACGATTGGAGATGAACCAGTGGCTAGTGATCAGTGATTAGTGGTCAGTATAAACGCACCGGAGACACTGGCTACTGACCACTGATCACCGCCACCACTCTTACTATGCCCCTCAAAGCTGAACTCGAAGCCATCATTTACGCAGCGGAGACGCCCATCACGCTCGAGCAGATGACCCAACTCGTGAAAGAGACGGTCATCGCCGAAGGAGCGGCAGACGAAGCGGAGATGAAGTCGCGCGTCCGCTCGTGTCTCGAAGAACTTGTTGGAGAATACGGAGCGCCCGGTCACGGTATTGAGATCCGCCAAGTCGCGGGCGGATACCGAATGTCGACGAAGCCCGAGCAACACGAAGTAGTGCGGGCATTCGCGAAGAGCCTGAAGCCGCCGATCCGGCTCTCGCTGCCGGCCCTGGAAACCCTCGCCGTGATCGCCTACAAGCAGCCGGTCACCGTGCCGGAGATCAACGACATTCGCGGCGTCGATTCCGGCGGCGTGATCGGGACGCTGCTCGATCGCAAGTTAATCACAACGGCCGGGCGCAAGCAGGTGATCGGTCGTCCGATCCTTTACAAGACAACCAAGGAATTCCTGATGCGCTTTGGGCTGAAGGATGTGAACGAATTGCCCAGCATGGAGGAGTTCGAGAAGTTGGTCGCGGAATCGTTTCAGGCGGAAATGATTCCCGCGGAAAGTGCGCTACCGTCAAACGAGGTTACTCGTCCGGCCGAGAACTGTGAGGCGCCCCCCACGGAGCCGACAAGCGAGAACGTGCACGAAGCGGAAAAGGCGGGCTGAAGGGTGAGCCGCGAAGCGGCGTAAGAATGCAGCCCACGGCGTAAGCCGCGGGTGTCTAAGTGGACGATGAGCGAGCCCCGGAGGGGCGAAAGAACAGTTTCCACGCGCACGATGAGGTAATTTGTTTTCGCCCTACGCGGGCTCGAAATTCACATGCCGCTTGAACGCCTGCAAAAAATTATCGCCGCTGCCGGAATCGCTTCCCGCCGCAAGGCCGAAGAACTGATCTCGTCCGGCCATGTGCAGGTCAACGGAACAGTAGTCACCGAACTCGGCAGCAAGGCCGATCCGGACACAGACCACGTGCGCGTGAATGGAAAACTTCTTCATGGCGCGCAGCGCCACGTTTACCTCCTGCTCAACAAGCCCAAGGGCTATGTCACCACCATGAGTGATCCCGAAAAACGCCCGACCGTCATGGACCTGATTCGCGGCGTCAAGGGCCGCGTGTATCCCATAGGCCGCCTGGACTACGCCAGCGAAGGATTGCTGCTGCTGACCAACGATGGTGATCTCGCGCACAGCCTGATGAAAGCGGCCTCGCACGTTGCCAAGACTTACGTCGTCAAAGTCGCGGGCACACCAAAAGAAGAAGCGATCGCCAAGCTGCGCGCTGGAGTCTCCATCGCCACCGACGACGGCAAGCGTGTGAAGACCGGCCCCGCTCTAGTGCGCGTGGTGAAAGAGGCCGCGAATCCTTGGTATGAGATCACGCTGATCGAGGGGCGAAATCGCCAGATCCGGCGCATGTTTGAAGCGGTCGGCCATCACGTCGAAAAAATCAAACGCGTTCGCTATGGACCGCTGACACTCGATGTCCCGCCGGGCAAGTTTCGATCGCTCACCTTGAAGGAAGTGGAAAAGTTGAAATCCGCCAGCGCATCCGGCACAGCGCTCGGTAAGAGATCCGCGTCCTGATCTGTGATAGGCATGAGCCGACTGTTTGATCTGCTTTCAAAACCGGCGCGCGACATGGCTGGTTATTTTCCGGCTCCACCCACGAAGCAACCTTCCGCGGACCCCCAAACGCCGCTCATCAAGCTCGATTCCAACGAAAACCCTTTTGGTCCATCGCCGCTTGCGATCGAAGCCATGCAGTCGGCGCTGGCTGCGGCGAACTCCTATCCTGACGACGACTGCACTGAATTGCGCCGCAAACTGGCGGCTTACCACGCTGTACCTATAGAACAAGTCCTCGTGACGGCGGGCTCGACCGAATTGCTGGCGTTGCTGTGCCAAACGATGCTGGCCCCTGGCCTGAACGCCGTGACCAGCGAACGGTCATTCATCGTCTACGGAATGGCGGTGCACGCCACAGGAGCGCAGTTGATCCAGACTCCGATGCGCAAGGATGAGGATGCGTTCGATCTGGACGCGATCCTGACCGCGATCAACGAGGATACGCGCATCGTCTTCCTGGCGAATCCCAACAATCCGACCGGCACAATGCTCGACCCCACGGAAATCGACAACTTCCTAGCCGATGTTCCCGGACATGTCGTGGTGGTTCTCGACGAAGCGTACTTCGAATTCGCGATGCATTTCGCGGCGCTGCGCAAGGCTGAGTATTCGCGCTCCCTCGAATACCTTCGGCAAGGCGCCAGCGTGATCGTGTTGCGAACTTTTTCCAAAGTGCATGGCCTGGCAGGCCTGCGCGTGGGATATGGTCTGGGTCCGGCGGAACTGCTGGCTTACTGCGCGCGCATGCGCAACACCTTCTCAGTTTCGTCCGTGGCCCAGACTGCGGCCCTTGCCGCGCTCGACGACCACAACTACATCGCGCGAGTCGTTTCCAACAATGCGTCGCAGGCGCCCCTTCTGATGGACGGGCTTGTGGAGCTGGGATATCGGGTCGTCCCGACTTCCGCGAACTTTCTTTATTGCGACGTCAGAGAAGAGGCTTCCGCCGTCGCGGCCCGCCTGCGCAGCGAAGGAATCAGCGTGCGTCCGCTCAACGCGTGGGGCGCCCCGAGCTGCATTCGCGCGACCATCGGAACGCCGGAGCAGAATGCGCTTTTTCTGGCCGCTTCGCGCAAGATCGCTGGCATGTCCCAGCGGCCAGCCCGTCTCTAGCACAAATCCCAGGTAACTCCCCAGAGGTGACTTCCCTGATCTTGACCTGCTGCGGAAGCCACCGGAACGCGGTCTCATTCCCGTGTACCTTCTGACCTGCTGAAAATAAATCAGTTAGCGACGGGAACCCTAGACACCTCGGCGGAGTCTATCTTGTGTAAGAGTCACGGCTCCGCGTGCAGTTTGCCGGACTTGGCCAGGCAGCAAATTTTCAAGGCGCAGTAGGGTGGAAAATCCTATAATCAGGGGACGCCATCATGGCGGGAGCAACCACCTTGGGTGATCTGGCAAGTGCAATCGGAGTCCGATCGCAGGAAGAAGCGGCGATCGTCGCGGAGTTGAAGGCCGGTTCGGAGACGGCGTACGCCTGGCTGATCGGCGAGTTTCAGCAGCCCGTATATGGCTTGGTGTACCGGGTTATCAACGATCCGGCGGACGCGGCGGACACAACGCAAGATGTCTTTCTGAAGGTGTTTCGTGGGATGAAGCATTTTCACGGAGGGTCGAGCCTGAAGACGTGGATCTATCGCATCGCCTTGCACGAGGCAGCGAACCGGCGGCGGTGGTGGTTCCGGCACAAGGCGCGAGAGACGTCGATTGAGCCGGCGGAATCCGAGGGGCCCGGCACGGGCGAAAACGCGATGCAGGTGGCGCTAACCGATCATGCCGATTCTCCCTTTGACGGTGTCGCGCACCAGGAAGTGCAGCACCGGGTGGAAGAAGAATTGAGGAAGGTACCCGAGCCCTATCGGACGACGCTGATTCTGCGCGATCTGGAAGAGATGTCCTACGAAGAGATTGCCGAGGTGTTAGAGATTTCGCTGGGAACGGTGAAATCGCGGCTGACACGCGGCAGAGACGCACTGCGGCAAAGGTTGGCGCCCTACGTGCGCGAGGTTGGCGATGAACTGGGGTTGACCGCTCCGATGTTGGATAGTAAAGAACAACGGACGTTGCGGTCGCAGGTTGCTGGAGGGGGTAGAAGGGTTGAGGTGATGCCATGAAGGGCACAGGGAACATCGTGGGACTGCAGTGCCCCCAGGCGAAGCGGTTGTTCTCGCCATATTTGGATGGAGCAGTGACGGGCACGGAGATGCTCGCGCTGCAGAAACACTTGTCGGATTGCGCGGCTTGCAACGACCAATATCAGGGCTTGCTGAGAACCCAGCAATTGCTGGTAAGCGTCGGACGCCCGAAGGTTCCGGCGGATCTGGGTCTGAAGTTGCGGCTTGCAATTTCGCGGGAAGCGGCCCGGTCCCGCCAGCCTGCATTCGAGGGATTGCGTGTACGTTTGGAGAATGCCTTCGAGGCGTTCATGGTTCCAGCGACGGCGGGCTTTCTGAGCGCGCTGATTATTTTCGGAATCGCGATGGTTTATTTCGTGGCGCCGTCATCGCTGCAGGCGGGGAACGATGTGCCGCTGGTCATGGTCAACACCGCGCCGCAGTTGGAGCAGAGCGCCTTTGGCATGACCCTGGACACCATCGACGCCGACTCGCTGGTGATCGAAGCCTACGTGGACGCGAACGGGCGCGTGCAGGATTACCGCATTCTTTCCGACACGCAAGAATCGCAGGGAGTACTGCCGCAAGTGAAGCGCATGCTGATCTTCACCACGTTCCGTCCCGCTCTGTCGATGGGCCGTCCCACGCCGAGCCGCGCGGTCCTGTCGTTTTCCAAGATCAGCGTAAGAGGGTAAGTTTGCGCACCCTGGACTGGGTGCCCCACCCTTCGCGGTTTTCGAAGGGTGGGACTGAAAGCCGCGTTGGATGCTGATACTCCCTCTACGCCTGTAATCCCAACTCTAAATCGCTCGTGCTGTAGAGACGGTGCTTTGCAACGTCTCTCTCCATCGTTCGAAATGCCCGTGAAAAGGCACGCAACCCTCGCGTTCTGTGCTACAAGGCGGGAACGCGTGTCAAGGCGTTCTATGAAAGTGTTACTCGGCCACGCTGTCCTTGAACTCGTAAAAGGCGATATTACCCACCAGGAGGTAGACGCCATCGTGAACGCCGCCAACAAACGACTGGCAGGCGGAGGCGGGGTTGACGGTGCGATCCACGATGCGGGTGGACCAACCATTTTGGAAGAACTGAGGCGCAGGTTTCCGGTCGGCTGCTCCACCGGCGATGCAGTGGCTACCCGTGCCGGCCGGCTGCGCGCCAAATTTGTGATCCACGCTGTAGGGCCCAGCTATATCCCTCAGGAGCAGGAGTGGTGTGCCGAACAACTTGGCAGAGCCTATCGAAACTCATTTCAACTTGCGGCCGAGCATGGATGCCGCAGCATCGCTTTTCCTTCTATCTCCACCGGCATCTTCCATTATCCGACCGCCGATGCGGCCCGCATCGCCCTTCGCACCGCTCGCGACTTCCTGCTGGCCGGCGGCCCACTCCAATTGGTGTGCTGGGTGCTCTTCGACGACAGGACCTACGAAGCTTTCGTCGAAGCCGCGGAAGAAGTGTTCGCCGATCTCCCTCGAGGGGAATAAAAACTAAAAGACCAGAAGCGGTTTCAAAATTACCTAGGGAAAGGGCACCGCTTCAACCCTGCCAGTAGTCCCCGAGGTACCGCACGCCCTCTTGCTCATCGTAAGAGACGCCTGATTTTCACTTTGCCATCGGTTCCCCCGGAACCTCCAGCTTCAGCCTCCGCACGATCCGCGCCAGAGCCACCAGCAACGCCTCGCTTCCTTTGTCCAGTCCCAACTCCGATTTGTCCAGAAATGCACACGCCCCGTCCTGCTCCAGACGGACCGCGTTCTTCTGCGACAGACCCGTGAACGCCACTACCGCGATCCTCGCCGTCGCCGGATCGTCCTTCAGCGCCTTCAACACGTCCGGCCCGGTCATCTTCGGCAGCAGCATATCCAAGAGGATCAAGTCCGGCCTTTTTTCCCGAGCAATCTCCAGCGCGTTCGCCCCATCCGTCGCGGTGCTGACCTCGTACCCCGCCCGCGCCAGCGCACGCTCCGTTGCCAAGCGCAGAAACTTGCTGTCGTCTACCAGCAAAGTCTTCGTCATTCGAGCCACGCCTTTCTCGAACCCGGTCTCGGATCCCGGCCTCTTCGGATACCGTCACCGGGACGGACCCCAATCCTCGTTTTGACAGCCTTCAGATTCCTTATCGGCAAATTTCCGGAACGAACGAGCAGCATTAATCAGAAGGAATGAATCGGATGAGAACTCTCTCAGATTTTTGTCGGGCACTAAGGCAGCAGCTCGAATGAGCGCCCATTGGACTTGTTTGGGCAAAAAGGGAAGAATGCCTTGCGGTATTACGACTCGCAGGCATAGGACTGGCCCAGCGTCGGCGTAAAATCACCCCACCCATCCTGTCGGAGAGGTCACTGCCGAGCGTGCCCGCCGCGCTTCCCGTCGCTTTTTTCAGAGAACCTGGCCGCCCCATCGATCAGCGCTTTCACCGCTGCCCGGCACGCCAGACGCAACTCCTCCTCATGCCCCTCCGGAATCGATTTCGACAGCAGCAGCATGGATGTCCCGTGCAGCGTGGCCCATATCGCCAGCGCCAATCGTGTGTGATCCTCGGGAGATCCGCCCAGTTGTCTCGCCAGTTGCGCTTCCGCGAATGCGAAATTCAGTCTCGATTCCCGGATCGGCCGCGGCCGTCCCGATCCTTTCGCCGGCGAGAGCTCGCGTCCGTAGGTATAAAACAGTTCGTACTCGTGCGGCCGCCGCATCGCCTCCTCCACGTAAGTCTCGGCCATCTCTTCCGTCGTTTCGCCCGCTTCAAACTGTTCCCGCATACGCGCCGCAGTGCGCAACAACAGGCCGCGCACCAGGTCGCGCCGGTTTTTGAACCTGCGGTAGACCGCGGGCGTATTCGTTCGCGCCGCCCGCGCCACCGCTCTCATGGTGAGCGATGGATCGCCTCCCCGCTGCCATAATGCCTGGGCGGCGTTCAAAATGCGGTCTTCAAGGTCCGGGTCCGGCTGCCGCGGCATCTTCCGTTCCTCCCGGTTTCCATCCTATTATGTTGACAACGTAAACATAATAGTGTATATCTAATCATACTCGTTCTCTCGGTTCTTTACCCAGGTTCCGATGTCAGGAAGGGCGGCCACGGCCGCCCTTCATCTTAAGCCCCCTTTTTATGCCCCCTTCCGCTTGCCTCGAAGGGCGCATCTATTTCGTTGACACTGTAGACATAACGGTGTATAAATAACCTGTATTCGGCCCCCCTCCTGCGTTGCTCGTATTTCTTGTTTTAGGAGTGCGTTTCCAGATGTATTCGTACGACAATTCCGATGACTGCCTTTCCATTGTGCAGATGAATTCCGAGATTCACCACGCTCAACTGGAACTCCTCAGCGCCCATTGCGCCACCCATCAGCTCCGCCTCCACTACTCCGCCGACGATCTCGCCCGCTTCGGACGCCGCGATGTCCTGCGCAAGTCCGCCGAGGCCGCCAGCGCCCTGAACAACTTCTACTCGTCGATTGAAAAAAAGATTCCCCAGTCCGCGCCACATCCCGAGCCCCAACTGACCAGCGCCCAGATCGCGCACGCCATCCGGTATGTCGCTTCCTACTTGCGCGAGCAACGCGAGCACTATCTGCCCGCAGCCCAGCCTCTCGGCAACCAGCATAAAGCCCGCATGTGGCCCTATTTTTCGCCCACGATGCTCGACCAGGTCCGCATCGTCGAACTCCACGGCGAGCGCGTTCCCCCTCCGGCGTTCTATGCTCAGGCCCGCGCCCTCGGATTCGACAATCTGCCCGAAGTCACTCACATGGATTCCCTGACCTTCCTCAACGTCGTGGTCTTCAACCAGACGCTCCGGGAACGTTCGCTGTTCCACGCGCTGGTGCACGCCGTCCAGTTTCAAGTTCTCGGCCTCGAACGCTACACCGAGCTCTTCGTGCAAAGTTTCGTGAAGACGAAAGCCCATTTCAGCGTGCCGCTCGAAGCCCACGCCTTCTCGCTCGAGTCGAAGTTTATGCGTCCATCCGCGGAAAAGTTTTCCGTCGAAGATCACGTCCTCCGCTGGGTGAGCGACGGACGCTACTGACCGCGCGGACCCCGCGCCCAAGTTGTCCTCCCCATCAAGCCAAAGGGGCGGCCGTAAGCCGCCCCCACGTGACCAAGAAGTTTTTCACCCCCGCGCAATAAATAAAGAAGGGGCGGCTAAGTACCGCCCCTCAACACTCACCAAATCCGTTCCCTCAGCGACGCCCACTCCCAGGGCGCCTCCTCCACACAAGCCTGAATCCAGTCCACCCGCCCCGGCTTCGGCGCCTCCCTTCGCAACAAATGCCACGCCTCTTTGTAAGGCCCGTACTTCGCCCCCTTCAGCTTCGGATACCGCGCAAAGTCCCGGGCCTCCACTCCAATGCAGCCGGACACCTAGCCGCGCCCTGCGCCACCACGAAACGGAGTTCAACCGCGTGGCCAGGGCAAACTTGGTTCGGTTTAGTCGCCAGGAACCAGAGCCGAACCGAGCCTCGGAACCTTGGGAATTGGATCTTGCATTTCGATCGCATCCAAAACCGTCGCAATCACGTCCCGCGCCTCGATCGGGTCCACAAAGCCACACAGTCGGATCGCGCTGGAGACGACTTCACTGAGTTCGGGTTCCGGCAATGCTTCCAATCCTCCCGCGGACTCGTCGAGTTGTTGCAGTAGCACTAGCAACCGGGCCACTCTCTGATCTTCGATGTGGAAGTCTTTGATATGCGAGCCCGGATCGGAGACGGTCTTGCCGAACGCAGGATCCGGGCACGTGGGTTCTGCGAAGGAATGAAGAAACTCTTCATCTAGTTTGTTCATGGTTGCCTCTCGGATTGCGCTCGCACGAAACGGCGCGGTTGGTGAGGGTCGTAACTCGCCCTCATAGCTCCGGCAGGAAATAGCCCTGACGGCGAACGAGCCGCGCGACATAACAACTCACGTTCAAGCGGGCCCGGCGAGTGATTCAGTCTGAGTGCGGGATGTCTTCAGATCAGGAACGTACAGAGGAGAACTTGGAGAGAATGGGGATGGCGCTCCCTCGGCAGCGCTGGTGGTTCGAGCGCCATACCGCTAACCGAGTAATCTGCGCAGTGGAGCGGCAGCGTCGGCAAAACAACTGCTGGAACCGTAACAGGAGGGGTCTCCTGGATGCGCGGTGGTAGAGGAAGAGCTGGATTTACAGGTAAATCAGCCTCATCGAAAGTGGTTTCAGGCAGGTCTACTCCGGGTACAGCGCATACACAGACCGCTGTTCCTAGCAGGAAGAGAACCAACATCCAACGAACTGGCTTCACGCTACCCACCCCAAGTGGTAACAAGGTACTCTCGCCAGCATCCGCTGTCAATGCAGTTTCTGACCTCAATGTAGCAACGCCGGCAGTCGAATTTCCGTTCCGTCCGCTGGAGGGAGCGCGTTAGCCCGGTCGCCCTGAGCCAAGCGAAGGACTCTGCATCCCCATCCCATGGAGCATCCCACAGCGGAAAGCCGTGGGAAGAGAAGGGTACAAGTGGGAATCGGCAATCCCCGGAGGGGCGGAAGAGAAGCTATGGCACAGACTCCGAAGAGACTGCACGGAGCATCCTTCGGCCCCGTGCCTGTCCCGGTCCATCCGCATTACTTTTTCGCCGCTCGTTTTGCGTGCCTACGCACCGCCCCTGAGTACTCGCCAAATCCGCTCTCCCAGAGACGCCCGCTCCCACGGCATTTCCTCCACACAGGCCTGAATCCAGTCCACCCGCCCCGGCTTCGGCGTCGCTCTTCGCAACAGATGCCACGCCTCTTTGTAAGGCCCGTACTTCGCCCCCTTCAGCTTCGGATACAGCGCAATGCTCCCCTGTCCCACCACCATCTCGCCCGGAATGATGTACCACATGTCTTCCTGAAACACATACGCCGCCAGATATTCAAACGGATCTCCCTCATACGGCCCCTCGCTCCCTCGCACCGTGCACGAATATCCTCCCCGATCTTTAAACATCGTCAACTTCACCTGTACTCGCGCAAACTGACCTTCATGCTCCACCACAAAGTCATACGGCATCACCTCTCCCCAAGGCTTGTTCAAATGCAATTCTTTCTCGATCGCCCGCAACATAAACTGCAACTCCGCCCACTCCCCCCGCAGCTTCGGATGCTTAATGTTCATCCCTCGATTTTTCATCACTCCTCATTCCTCTCCCGACTTGAGTTCCCAGAAATAAGCAGCCCCACCTTCCGCAATTTTCGAAAGGTGGGGCCTGACGATTCTCTGGGATTGTCTGTCGCTAAAACCAAGAACTCCGTTGGGTGCCCCATCCTAGCCGCGTTCTTTGCGGCTAGGGTGGGCACTTCCCCGCACGTCTCGACATTTCCGTAAACGAAAAACGCGGCCCGCAAGGGCCGCGCCTGTTTCTACCACCATTTGGACTATGCCACAGTCAGCCACGAAAGGGAACCCCTCGCACCAAATAAATCTCCCAAAATTCCCATTTTGGGAAATCAACCAACTCATGTGGGGGCAGCCGCCCTCGGCTGTCCGGCGGCTGCGGAGCGCGCGATAGATAGTAGCCCAGGACTTCAGTCCTGGGTAACCCGCACAAAATGGAACCAAGTCCCGGAGGGACGGCACTGCCATCCTCCGACCCCATCCACGACAATCCGCTCTACTTGTCCGCCGCTCGTTGCGTGGTGCCCACGCTTCGAAAATCGCGAAGCGTGGGGCAGCCTAGATCGTGGTGGCGCATAGATGGGCCAGCCCCCGGAGGATGAGCTGGGCGCGGCGCAGGTCGATGGTGTTGCGGGCGAGGGCGTTGATGACTTCCATGAGGGAGGCCTGGATGGCCTCCTCGCTCTCGATGAGGGCGATGGGGTGAAGGCGGGCGTTGGGCGGGGTCGAGACGCCGCGCACCATGCGCTGGTGGAAGTAGCAGAACTGCTCTCCGCGGAGAGCGGGGGAGCCGCAACGGACTCCGGTGACCTTGATGTGCGTGCAAACTCTGACGTTGGGATGAACTGGCATATTTGTCCTATCTATAACTTTTTGGTAGTTGCGAGCTAAGATCTTGGCTGCATTGGAGTTAGGGGCGGAGGATATGACGACATCCGCGTATAATCTTGGAAACGCAGGACTTGCGAGTAAAGTATTGCGGATTAAGGACTTAACGCGGTCGGCTGCGGTGGAAGTCTTTCCCGTTTTGGGAATGGAAACGGTTAGCTTTTGGTTGACCGCTTTCGTTTGAGCCGCCGGGTTGGCAGATCGTTTGCGCATAGCCCAATTTGGCGCATCTGAAATTCTCAGTAAAGGTTGTTCGTCACAAGGATGGGGATTTTTGCTGTGCAGGGCTGTGGAAATCTTGCAGTGCTGCAGGGGAAGCGGGGGACGTGGCTGGCGACCTAAGATTTGGGTAACCCGCTCGAAAGATCGCAACGTGGGGCAACCCGCAAAACCTAGTGAGTTTTCCCGAAAAGGAACGATTCGAAAACAAATCGACTGGTAAGGGTGCGACTTCGAGTCGCACCGCATTAGGCTGGCTTAGAATTTCGGCTTTAGCCGCTGAGAGCCAGCGCTATGAAACCTACGCGATTGATGTCGCCTCCTGGAACTTATTTCGTAACCTTCTCGACATTTCAACGCAGAAGATTCTTTGTCGTCTCTTATGCGCGACTTTTTTTGAAGACTCTTTATGGCTATCGCAGGCAGGGACGATTTGAGGTTCATGCTTTCGTGCTCATGCCGGACCATGTCCATCTGCTGTTTACGCCGACACTCGACACGACGCTTGAGCGTGGAGTGCAACTGATCAAAGGCGGTTACTCGCATGCGGTGGGCGTCGAAATCAGCCGCAGGGAAATCTGGCAGAAGGGATTCACCGATCATCGCATTCGCGACGCGCAGGATTTTGCCGGACACCGGCTTTACATCCATCAGAATCCGGTGATGGGAAAGCTCGTCGAGAACGCGGCTGAGTATCGGTATTGCTCAGCGTTTCCGGGATTCAGGCTAGATGCGTGGCCCTCAGCGGCTAAAGCCGCGATCAGTGTGGACGCTTAAGTGGTACGACTCGAAGTCGTACCCTTCCCGTTCGTGCCCCCTATTGAGACCCGGTTGTCGCGCAATCTATGACATCTTCACGGAGCGGCGAGCGCGGGTTTCGTGGACGAGGCGGTCTACATCTTGTTCGCGGATACCTTGGCGGGCGGCTTTGGAGCGACCGTAGGTGTTGACGCCGTCCCACCGGGAGCGGCGCTCGTAGTGGCGGAGGGCCTCGCGGATCAGTTCGCTCATGGTGCGACTCTCCTTCTTGGCGATGGATTGGGCGCGCTTGAGCATGTCGTATTGTATAGCAGGATTTAGCAATACTAAGCGGGATTTGGGAGCAGGGGATCTCATACCTCGAACTTTGGGTTGGTGAGGATGATTGCGTTGATGTCGGTAAAGAATGCCACCAGATGCGCGTCTTCGATTGGGGCTTCGCCTGGATGTGCGCTGTGGTTGCGGTACTGAAAATCGACCTCGGATAGTCGGTCGGCTTGGTTGCCGTCAAGGAGTCCCATGCCTTCACAGACGGTGATCAGGTCGTTATCGAATACCGTTTGAAGCTCGCTCAAGGTGGTGATGTTGAACTCCTTGTTCCATCGTTTGTGTTTGCCCGACGTTTGGCTCTTAAGCGCGCGGGAAGCCGCGTTGAACGTGCCAAGGCCCAGAACCTGAATGCGGCGCTGGACGCGGTCTATTGCGGCGCACCAACCGAGGACGATTGCTGCCCTGTGGAACCCAGCGTTGGCACTGTCAACGGCTTCCTTCAGGTACTCGGACTCGTCTGGATTCGGCAGGCCGCTGACGAGCTTTTGCAGATCAAATTTGCTCTCAACCGAGGTGCTGGTCTGCTGAATCGGCAGGACAAATTTGTCTTTAAAATGATCTAGAACTGAGTCGAGCACTTCGATGTACGAACTTTTGCGATTGCTAGGCCTGCTCAGGACATGAAGCCGTTTCAGGGAATCCGATGTTTCCGTGATCGTTTCCTTCACGATGTGGAACTTGTGCTCAAGCGGGCTGCGGAGTTCTTCGACCCAGCGTGTCGCTAGCTCTTCTGCATCCGTGCGCAGCTGCTGCCTACTGACCGCAGTACCGGTGAGTGACGATATGCTCTTTCTCAGCTTGCGAAGATCGGTTTCGAAGGAGTCGAGTTTTTTTAGAATTTCAGCCTTCATTTCTCAGCCTCACTGGCGAGGCGCTTTATAAGGTCGCCCAGAGCGTCTTGTCCATCGGACGAGAGCGGCTCTGCTGGCCCTTGTTTTACCAAAGCCTTCCTGAATAGCTTGGCATTTCTATCTGTCTTGAAAACGCCAGCGAAGTTGGTTTTGTCGTAGTACCCCTTCTCCTGGCACACGGAGCGCACGTCCTCCGGGTCCGTGTTCAGCGAGTTATTGAGAATAGCGTTCTTCAGGGCAAGAAGGAGCGCCCACTCCATCTGACCGGTCGTGATTCCTTTCGGGTGCGGCTCCTTGATGAAGTGAACTTGTCCGTCGTCATAGAGAAGCAGTTTTTCTATTTCCTCCTTCGTTACGCCGGTCCTCTTCATCAGAACCCTTAGCTGGGTTGTGATCGGAATCTCGCCTTGTGCTCCGTTGACCTTCTTGCGCGCGTCCTCCTTAGACGTGTCAGGTTTCTCCTTCGTGTCTTTCTTCCTTTCTTCCGTTGCCCCGTTGTCCTCCCGGAGCAGGCTTGACAGCAGTAGCTCGAAGCATTTATCTCGAAACTGCTCGGGGACTGATGATGCGATTTCAGCGATCTCTTTAACGCCAGCTCTAAGTTGGTCGTGGTCCATATCATCTCCTTCGCTCCGCAGCGAAAAAAGGGGCCATGGCGTAGCTTCGCCATGACCCCCTCAAGTCGGAGTCTTTTTTACACCTGTTTGGGAGGGAATGCCAGCCACTTTCGTGGTGCGGCGGGGGCACGGAGTGGGCATGGGGATGGGGGTCGGGACAGCAGATTCCTCCTTTCTCGCTGCGCTCGGGCGTCGGAATGACAAGGAGTGGGGAGGGGATTGAAGAGGACAGCCCAAAAAGCGAGCGGCCCGATACTTCCGGGCCGCTGGACGGGTCAGAGACCCGTCCCCACATGGTTCTTGTTGACGCTAGCGGATTACGCGGCGCTGAAGCGCCGCTCTTCCACCTGCTACGTTCCTTCGAGCTATGTTCCCTCCGACCAGCCCGCCAGATACTCTTCCTGCTCGGGTGTCAGGCGATCGATCTTGATGCCCATCGACTCCAGCTTCAGCTTCGCCACGCGCTTGTCGAGTTCGTCGGGAACGCGGTAGACCGTCTTCTCCAGCTTCTTGTGGCTCTTCACCATGTACTCGACCGAGAGCGCCTGGTCGGCAAAGCTCATATCCATCACCGACGCGGGATGCCCTTCGGCCGCGGCCAGGTTGATGAGGCGGCCTTCGCCCAGCAGGTTAATCTTGCGGCCGTCTTTCAAGGAGTATTCTTCCACGAAGGTGCGCGTGGTGCGCTTCGAGGACGACATCTTTTCCAGCGCGGGGATGTCGATCTCCACGTTGAAGTGGCCGGAGTTCGAGACGATCGCGCCGTCCTTCATCAGGTCGAAGTGTTCTTTGGTGAGCACGCTCTTGTTGCCGGTCACGGTGCAGAAGACGTCGCCGAGTTTCGCGGCTTCGGTCATCGACATCACGCGGAAGCCGTCCATCACGGCCTCGAGCGCTTTCGTGGGATCGACTTCGGTGACGATCACCTCCGCCCCGGCACCACGCGCGCGGCTGGCCAACCCGCGGCCGCACCAGCCGTAGCCGGCGACCACGAACTTCGATCCGGCCAGCAGGAAATTGGTGGCGCGGATGATGCCGTCGATGGTGGACTGTCCGGTGCCGTAGCGGTTGTCGAACAGGTGCTTGGTGTCGGCGTCGTTGACGGCGACGATGGGGAATTTCAGCACGCCTTCCTTCGCCATCGCGCGCAAGCGGATGACACCGGTCGTGGTCTCTTCGGTTCCGCCGATCACGTCGTCGAGGGCGTCGGTGCGCTTGGTGTGCAGAATCGTGACCAGGTCGGCGCCGTCGTCCATGGTGATGTGCGGCTTGTGGTCGATGGCGGCCAGAATGTGGTTGTAGTAGGTGTCGTTGTCCTCGCCTTTGATGGCGTAAACGGGAATGTTGTGATCGCGGACCAGGCTGGCGGCGACATCATCCTGGGTGGACAGCGGATTCGAGGCGCAGAGCACAACTTCGGCGCCGCCATCGCGCAGGCAGATGCCCAGGTTTGCGGTCTCGGCCGTGACGTGCAGGCAGGCCGAAATCCGGATGCCCTTCAACGGCTGGTTCTTGATGAATTCCTTGCGGATAATCTGCAGCACTTTCATGGACTGGTTCGCCCACTCAATGCGCTTCTTGCCCAAATCGGCCAGTTCGACGTTCTTGATATCGCAATTCACTGCTGCTGTTGACATGCTTCTCCTGTGTGGCGCGCTGTAAGCGCAGAAAACCTAAGTTTGATTACCGATGAAATTGTTCGTAGAGACGTAGCTTGCTACGTCTCTATTTCTCGCCGCACGAAAGACGTTGCAAGCAACGTCTCTACAGAGGATCCCGACCGGGTGCCCCATTTCTCGCGTCTTTCGCGAGAAGTGGGGATTTGCCGAAGCCTACTTGCGAACCGCGTGACCCACAGGCTCCCGCAATCCGGCATCGCTGGCCAGCTTCGCTGCTTTGTGGGTGCCCTCCCACGTGAAGTCGGGATCGCTGCGCCCGAAGTGCCCGTACGCCGCGGTCTTCCTGTAAATCGGCCGCCGCAGGTTGAGCGAGTCGATGATCCCGCGCGGCGTCAGCTTGAAGTGCGCGCGAATCAAATCCGGGATGATTGCCGGATCCACCTTCTCCGTACCAAACGTCTCGACCCGCACGCTGACCGGATCGGCCACGCCAATCGCATACGCCAGTTGCACTTCGCAGCGCCCGGCCAGACCGCCCGCGACCACGTTCTTGGCGATGTGGCGCGCCATGTAAGCCGCCGACCGGTCCACCTTCGTCGGATCCTTTCCGCTGAAGGCGCCGCCGCCGTGGCGTCCCATGCCGCCGTAGGTGTCGACGATGATCTTGCGTCCGGTCAGTCCGGTGTCGCCCATGGGCCCGCCAATCACAAACCGTCCCGTCGGATTGATGTGATACTTCGTATCTTCATCGAGCAAATGCGCCGGAATCACCGCCTGAATCACATGCTTCAGTATCTCCGAGCGCAATTCGTCGTTGGTCACAGTCTCGGCATGCTGCGTTGAGATGACCACGGCATCAACGCGCAGCACCTTGCCGTTCGCATCATATTCAACTGTGACTTGAGATTTTCCATCGGGACGAAGGAAGGGAAGCGATCCGTTTTTGCGAACCTGCGAGAGCCGCATAGTCAGCTTGTGCGCCAAAGAAATGGGAGTCGGCATCAACTCCTCATTCTCATTGACGGCGTAGCCAAACATCATTCCCTGGTCGCCGGCGCCGCCGGTGTCTACGCCCATGGCGATGTCGCCGGACTGTTTGTTGATGCTGGAGATGACGGCGCAGGTGTTGGCGTCGAAGCCGTAGAGGGCATTGTCATAGCCGATGGAGGCGACGGTGCCGCGGACCACGGTCTGGAAATCGACGTAGGCTTTGGTGGTGATTTCTCCGGCGATGACGACCAGGCCGGTGGCGGTGAGAGTTTCGCAGGCGACGCGGCTGGAGGAATCTTCGGCGAGGCAAGCGTCGAGGATAGCGTCCGAAATCTGGTCGGCGATCTTATCGGGATGGCCTTCGGTCACGGATTCGGAGGTGAATAAATAACGGTTCTTGGATGCCAAGTTGTGTTTCTCCTTAGTGCACGTCGTGTGCAGAAAAACTATTGAACTCTCTGTCTGGGGGGACCGGAAATCCACGCGGCCGCTGCGGGGCGACGCATCGAGAAGAAGTCCTATGAAAGGCTATCAGAGCCTCCTCTGGCACGCAACGGTTTTTGCCGTAAATGACTGGGGATGAATTCAATAGCGGAATTGTGAAGGTGGACGGGATGATTCGGTGGTTCAACGGCTGGGAAGCTGGGACTAGCCCTCGAGATCAGAATCCAACCCTGTCCCTCCAAAGGGCGAAGGGACAAAGACGCACCCTAGAGCCGCAGTTCGCAACCGTGAATGGTGAACACTGCCGGCGGGATAGTAGATTTTGTTCCAGCGCTCTCCCGGATATTCAGTTCTCCCGCACTCTGGGCGGCATGGCCGGAGACGTGCCCTTGCCTAACGATTTACGAGACAGCTAGCGGTCCGGCGCAGGGAGTTGAATGAAAGGAACGACGCGCATGCCGTTGGCATCGAAGACGAAGGTTTTTACCTCGGCTTCGGCGCCATCGGCGGGGATTTCCTGGCCATTCCAGAGGAAAGTGACTCCGGCGGCGTTGCCGATCTTGGCGACGATTTCACGGTTGGCGCGGACGGAGGTGTTGGCGGGGGCGATGAGGGTTTCCTGGCGGACGGGTTGGCCGTCGGCGAGGACGGAGATCCAGGAAGTTTCTGTGGCGCGGATCACGAGCGTCAGGGAAACGGTGGATTTTGCCGGCGGCTGGGAAACGGGCTTGTCGAAGGTTCGAGTGGTTAGATCATTCGGTTCGGAACTGCCTGCGGGATTGGCGGTTGACGAGGTCGCGGGCGCTGTGGTGAATGAGCGAGTGGAGGTTGCAGAAGACTGAGCGCCTTGAGGGGGACGAGGGTTCGGCGTGTTGGGGCGTGCCAGAGTAGCGCTGCTGCTGGTGGGCGCGGCATGGGACGGCTGATTGAGCGGCGCTGGCGGTGACACGGGAACCGACGGCGCGGTTGTTGGCCGTGCGGGAGATGTACTGATGGCTACTCCCGTGCTGTGGGAGCGGCGGATCCAAAGAACCACTGCCAGGACTACGACTACGGCGGCGATGGCAAGGATCCTCCATGGAATTTCCCGGTCGGACTTCAGGGCAAAATCTTTTCGTGAAGGGCGAACGTGTTCGGCGCGGGGAAGTTGCAGGTCGGGGAGTTCCTCGACTTGTACGGGGGACTGCGATTTCACTGCAGGCTTGTTGGGCACGACGAGGCGACGCTTTTCGGGCGCCGCGAGGCGTTGCGTGGAACCTGGTTGCGCGGGAGTTTCCGGTTCCCAGACCTCATGCGCGTCGATTTGCGCCTGGCGGAGGCAAGCGAGATAGTCGGTGACGGCCTCTTCGGCGTCCAGTCCTAGATGCTTGGCATAGGCGCGGATGAATCCTTTGTTGAAGACGCCGCCGGGGAGTTGGTCGAAGTGTTCTTCTTCGATGGCCCGAAGCATGCGCGCGCTGATTTTGGTGACGTTGGAAACGTCATCGAGCGAGATGTCCTTCTTCTCGCGCGCCTTGCGGAATTTGTCTCCGAATTCGCCCACATTGTCCTGCCACAGGAAGCGTGGTTCGCCCGGGTGATGACGGGAACATCATAGGACAAGCTGAAGGCGCGCGCCACCGCCAAGAGTCCAAGGTAAGAGGTAATCGGCGACGAGGGGGAGCATCCGATGTCTTTATTTTGTTTTTTGGAGGAGAGGTATGTTGTGGCCTTCGGGATAGTGGAGGACAGCCCATGTCGGTTCGGATTGAACCAGGCGGTGCTGCCCGACGGACGCGATCGCGGCGCTTAGATGGGGAACCTCAAAAAAGAGCACCGCTTTATCTTTCGAAGGTACGACTCGGCCCCTTTGCGCTCCAGGCAGACGAACCCGGCGTCGGTATCGAAGCGGGCGTGGTGGCCAGCCTGCTCGCCCGAAAGATTAAGATTCAGCGTTTCGAGGTAGAACTGTTTGGCTCCCTCCAGATTTTCGAAGTAGAGTCTCAACCCCGAGGAATCGCGCGTGAAGTTGCGGCATGGAAATTGCTCCGTCTTCGGGTCAAGGTTTTCTTCTCAGGACGAGGGTGAATTGCGTCTTGCAGGTGGTGGCGGGATCGTCGAAGGCTTCGGCGGTGCGATCGACTTCGGAGGCTTCGAAAAAGAGGCCGTGTTTGACGCGGTCGGGCAGGCCGGTAAAGCGGGCTTTGCCGTCGGCGTTGGTGCCGACTTCCAGGTCGAGCTTGCGGACGTACATGAATCCGTAGGCGATGTGGACCTTGATTTTGGCGGCATAGACAGGGGAGCCAGCAGGGTCAGTGACTGTGAAGTCGGCGGAGCAGGCGCCGATGCCGCCGTCAATGACGGGAATCGACTTGGGATCGGCGGATGGCGTGGTGGTAGTTTGCGAAAAGGCCGAGATCGATAACGCGACAGCTAAGAGAGTTAATGGCAGGACGGGGGTTCTGAGTTTCTTTTTATTCATATTCCTCCTTAGCTTAAGAATATGCCAGGCGGCCGGAATCAGAAACCTAGGTCAGAAGGCAGGGAAAATCAAGAACAAAGTCAAAGGCCGCGGGCGGGGGCGCCCGCGCCACATGTGCTGATGGGGGGACCGGAAGGGCTTCATGTGGTTGGCTTTACAGGTACTGGTTACCAACGGTCGTTGCCGGTGCACGAAAGTGACGCATATAATTTTTGAACACCACCCGTCTAGCGAGGAACAACGGAATTACTGCATGCCTGAGGCCGGCACTCAATTGACGCGGCAGAATCAGGAACTGACGATCTTTCACGACGTGGCCAAGGCGCTGACGTCGTCGCTGGATCTCGACTCCATTCTGCAGACCATCATGGATAAGATGGCGGAATACTTTCGCCCGGATACGTGGTCGCTGCTGATGGTGGACGAAGGACACGACGAACTCTATTTTGCGATCGCGGTGGGGGACAAGGCTGAGGCCCTGAAGAGCGTGCGGCTGAAAATGGGCGAGGGAATTGCCGGGTGGGTGGCGAAACACGGGGAGGCGCGGGTGGTTCCGGATGTGAGCACGGACCCAGATTTTGCGAGCCGGGTGGACCAGACGACCAAGTGGGAGACGCGGTCGGTGATCTGCGTGCCGCTGCGGTCGAAGCTGCGCGTGCTGGGCGTGATTCAACTGGTCAATGTGGACATGGATCAGTTCAAGGATGCGGAGTTGTTCTTTTTGCAGTCGCTGTGCGACTACGCGGCGATTGCCATCGAGAATGCACGCTGGGTGGAGAAGATTCAGGAACTGACCATCACCGACGATTGCACGGGTTTGTATAACGCGCGGCATCTGTATAAGACGCTGGACACCGAGGTCTACCGGTCGTCGCGATTTGGCTACGAATTCAGCATCCTGTTTATCGATCTGGACCACTTCAAGGCGGTCAACGACACGCACGGGCATTTGATTGGGAGCAAACTGCTGGCGGAGATCGGGTATTTGATCAAGGCGCAGCTGCGGTTAATTGATTTCGCGTTTCGCTACGGCGGGGACGAGTTCGTTGTGCTGCTGCCGCAGACGGGGAAAGATCAGGCGCTGGTGGTGGCCAAGCGGTTACGCGACGCCTTGCGGGCCAGCAGTTTTTGCCGCGAAGAAGGGCTGAATCTGAATGTGCGAGCGTCCATCGGGCTGGCAACGTATCCGCACGATGCGCGCACGGCTCATGATGTGATCCGGCAGGCGGATGGAATGATGTATGTGGTGAAGAATTCCAGCCGGGATAATATTGGGATCGCGCAGCGGGGGACGTTGAAGGAGTAGGCGCTTTCGGCTTCAGGCCTCAGACCTCAAACTTCTGACTTGCATCCGTTGTTTTTCTTTCGTCCCTCCGGAGTCTGTGTCGTAGCTTCTCTTCCGCCCCTCCGGGGCTCGCTCATTTTCCACGTACCACCCACGGCTTGCGCCCCTTCGACAAGCTCAGGGCAAGCTGTGGGCTGCATTCTATCGCCGCTTCGCGGCTTGCGGCGGTTCGTCTGTTCCACTTTTTCAAGATGCGATCGAGCTATGACACAGACTCCTCCGGGACTTCTGCCCGCTTTACTGTCTTAGCCCAGCGCTGAAGCGCTGGGCTACATTGTTGTGTGCCGAACATGTTCGACAGCTTGAGGGTGGAAGTCCCTTTGACAACCTGATGGAGGTGAAGTCATAGCGAAGCGCAAGGGCGTCGTCGCGAGGCGGGGTCTGAAAGAAGCGTGGAGCAAAAGTGCGAGCCGATGAACAAGAACCGGATGATGAGGCCTACGGTGCCGGGCGAGCTGGCAACTGACAGCGAAGCCCATCTCCATCAAGGGCACTGGTGGTAAATCCGGCGGTTGTGTGCGGAAGGCGGTCGAACTTACTTCGGGAGACCCGCTGCATGTCACGGAATCGTGACTGAGGGTGGAGCGATCCATCTTGACCGTGAGGCGGGAGTCAGCCGAGGGCATAGTAGGTCGCGAGGCTGAAGGCCCGAACAGCGAGGAGTGGCGAGTAGGACGCAGGACTCGATGAACGACAAGCGGCAGAAGAACCAGCTACAGAGGGTGCTGGCCTTTACCGGGGAGGGGAGGAGTGAAGCTCCAAGGACTCCGCGGGAAGGGACCGAATCGTACACGGCGAACTGCGAAACTGAAAGCCCGGCTGGAGCAGAGCAGTTGATGGAAGAGGTCTGCGGGCGGGAGAACTGCCAGCAGGCTTTACGACGAGTGAAGGCCAATAAGGGGAGTGCGGGAATCGACGGCATGAAAGTCGCTGAGTTACCCGGCTACCTGAAGCAGCACTGGCCAGCTTTGCGGGAACAACTGCTAAGTGGAACCTATCAACCACAACCGGTGAGGCGAGTGGAAATAGCCAAGCCGGACGGCGGAATGCGCAAGCTAGGCATTCCGACGGTGCTGGACCGGTTTATCCAGCAGGCGGTAATGCAGGTTCTGCAAGGCAGATGGGACGCGACGTTCTCCGAGCACAGTCACGGGTTTCGTCCGCAACGCTCGGCGCATCAGGCGGTGGCCAAGGCGCAGCAGTATATAGCCGAGGGGAGCCGCTGGGTGGTGGATCTTGATCTGGAAAAGTTTTTTGATCGAGTCAACCACGACAAGCTGATGGCGGCGATTGCGCGGCGGGTGAGCGACAAGAGGATGCTCAAGTTGGTCCGAGCCTTTCTGGAGTCGGGCGTGATGGAGAACGGGCTGGTGAGAGCGGTGGAGGAAGGCACTCCGCAAGGAGGGCCTCTCTCCCCGCTGCTGTCGAATCTCGTGCTCGACGAACTCGACCAGGAGTTGGAGCGGCGCCAGCACCGTTTCGTGCGCTACGCGGATGATTGCAATATCTACGTCGGCAGCGAGCGGGCGGGGAAGCGAGTCATGCAAAGCGTGACCGGCTTCATCCGGCGGCGACTCAAGCTCAAAGTAAATGAGGCGAAGAGCGCGGTGGCGAGACCGCAAGAGCGAAAGTTTCTGGGCTTTAGCTTTACTTACGGAGCGAAACCGAAGCGGCGCATCGCGCCCAAGGCCCTGCTCCGCTGCAAGCAAAGAGTGCGGGAACTGACGCGACGGACACGGGGCATCAGTCTGCAACAGATGACGAAGGAACTGGCCAGCTACTTACGTGGCTGGAAGGGCTACTTCGGCTTCAGCCAGACGCCCTCGGTGCTGCAACGGCTGGAGGAATGGATTCGCCGCAGATTGCGATCCATGATCTGGAAGCAGTGGAAGCGGAAAGGAGTGCGGTTTGTGAAACTGCGCCAGCGGAACATCGGCGCTGCTCTCGCGGCCCAAACCGTGGGCAGTCCGCATGGACCGTGGCGCATCGCCAACAGCCCGGCCCTGTCCTCCGCTTTTCCGATTGCTTACTTCGACGCGCTCGGTCTTCCGCGATTGCTGGCTGGCGTCTAGCTCAACCGAACTGAACCGCCGTATGCGGACCCGCATGTACGGTGGTGTGGCAGGGGAGAGTGGGCGACCACTCCCCCTATGCCGATTAAATTTCGTTATCGACGAGGCGATCTCTCCGCCGGCGCGGGAAAGCACCGTATAATCGAAGCTCATGAAGCAGGTTGTCCATGCCGCGTGTCCGCACGACTGTCCCGATGCTTGCGGCGTGCTGATTACCGTCGAGGACGGGCAGGCCACGAAGATTCAGGGTGATCCGGAGCATCCGGTCACGCGCGGGTTTTTGTGTGCGAAGGTGGCGAAGTATCTGGATCGCGTGTATTCGCCGGATCGGGTGCTGTATCCCATGCGGAGGATTGCGGCCAAGGGACCCGTGGTTGGCGCTGCGGATGTGGGCGAGGGCGCCACCGTGCAGCGCAGCTTCGCTGAGCCCGACCGGGTTCCGTCGCCTTCGCTCGGGACAGGCTCCGACCCGGTCCCACACAATCTAAAGCCACACCAAGAAACCTGGCAGCGGATTTCGTGGGACGAGGCGCTGGACGAGATAGCAGCGCGCTTTCACGCGATTGCGGCGGAGTTTGGCAGCGAGGCCATTCTGCCGTATTCCTATGGCGGAACTTTGGGGGCGCTCAATGGCGCTTCCATGGATCGCAGATTTTTCCACCGGCTGGGGGCTTCGCAACTCGATAGAACAATCTGTTCGGCGGCTGGCGAAGCGGGACTGAAGTCGGTTCTGGGCGTGAAGCTTGGCACCGAACCGGAGCAGTTCCGGCACTCCAAGTACATCATTGCGTGGGCGTCGAACATTCACGGAAACAACGTGCACTTGTGGCCGTTTATTGCAGAGGCGCGGCGCAACGGCGCGAAGTTGGTGGTGATCGATCCCTACCGCACGCGGACCGCGCAGTGCGCCGACTGGTACCTTCCGATCAATCCGGGAACCGATGCGGCCCTGGCGCTTGGCCTGATGCACGTAATCATCGGCGAAAACCTCCACGATGCCGACTATGTTGCAAAGTACACGCTGGGCTTCGAGCAGCTGCGCGACAAGGTGAAAGAGTATCCGCCCGAGCGGGTGGCGCAATGGACGGGGATCGCCGCCGGCGATATCCGCAAACTGGCGCGCGAGTATGCTACGGTTAGACCGTCGGTGATCCGCCTCAATTACGGTGTGCAACGTTCCGAGGGCGGCGGGATGGCGACGCGCGCCATCGCCATGCTGCCCTGCATCCTGGGATCGTGGAAAGAAGTCGGCGGCGGGTTGCAGATGTCCGTCAGCGGAGCGGTGGATCTTAATACTGAGGCTCTGAAGCGGCCCGACTTGATGAAGAAAGCGCTGGGGCGCGAAGCCAGAACCATCAACATGGTCGAACTGGGCCGGGTGCTGAACACGCTGAATAACCCGCCGGTCAAGGCTCTGTTCGTCTATAACTCCAATCCCGCATCGGTATGTCCTGAGCACAATGAAGTGGTTCGCGGCCTGCTCCGGACGGATCTTTTCACCGTCGTACACGAGCAATTCTTTACCGACACGACGGACTATGCCGACATTCTTTTGCCGGCGACGACATTCTTTGAGCACAAAGACCTGCAAAAAGCGTATGGGCATTATTATTTGCAGGTGTCGAATCAGGCCATTGCGCCGCTGGGGGAGTGTCGTCCGAACGTGGAAGTTTTTCGCGCGCTGGCGCAACGCATGGGGTTCGACGAGGACTGCTTCCGCGAGAGCGTGGACGAGATGATTGACGTGGCGTTGGATTCGGAAGATCCGTGGCTTGCGGGAATCAGTCGGGAGCGGCTGGAGCGGGGGCAGGTGCGGCTGAACTTTGCGGCTTCCGGTTCGCGGCTTCCGGTTTCCGGGGCGGAACTTCCCTCCGCCGGACAGCCGAGCGCGGCTGTCTCCACACGAACTGCGCCGTCAGAAGCTATCTCCACACAACCGGAGCCGTTTTTGCCTTTCGCGTGCGGCGCGTTTCGCACGCCTTCGGGGAAGGCGGAACTTTACAGTGGGGCGGTGAAAGAGATGGGGCTCGATCCCGTCGCTGACTTTACGCCTCCTGGCGAATCGCGGCACGGAAAAAGGTCGAACGCACTTCCGCTGGAACTGCTGGCCCGCAAGGCCGATAACTTCCTCAACTCCACATTTTCCAACGTGCCTTCGATTCAGGAGATGGAAGAACCGGGCCTGCTGGAAATTTCGGCGGCCGATGCGCGAGCGCGCGGCATCGCCAATGGCGACAAGGTTCGCGTCTTCAACCGGAGGGGAGATATCCTACTGAAGGCGCGAGTCGATGGCAAAGTGCAGCCTGGAGTCGTCTCGGCGAGACTCAATTGGGCGAAGATGACTTCGGGTTTCCAGAGCATCAATGCCCTAACTTCGGAAAAACTTACGGACATGGGCAACTCGGCAACGTTTTATTCCGTCTTGGTTGAGGTAGAGTTATCCAAGCCATCCCCATGAAGCAACCGCAGGTCTTGCCGATCGGTTCGGAATTGCAGGATTAGATCCAGAAAGAGTTGCAGCTTGGACGCTTTCCAATGCTCTGCCGTATAATGACACTTTTCTCACATCCCAGAGGCTGAGGTCGTAGCGATTCCTTTTCGCTTTCATTCGGAGAACCTTGTTGTGCCCAAGGGCCCCGGCGTTCTCGGGGCCGTGTCGGCGACATCTTCTTCATTTCAACGGCCTTGGCCAAGGGTGAGTTGGAGTGTGCCGGCATTTTGCTGGGTGGTGGCCGCGCTCGTGCTGGCAACCGCAAGCCTGACTTGGGCGCAGACTGACGTAATTTCGGAAATTACCGTCCATGGCAACCGCCGCATTCCCGCCGAGACCATCAAGGCGCGCATCTTCACCAAGTCCGGAGACATTTACGACACCGCGGCTCTAGAACGCGACTTCAACTCCGTGTGGAACACGGGCTACTTCGAAGATATCAAGATTCTTCGCGAGCAGACTCCCAAGGGCTGGCGAATCATGTTCGAGGTGAAAGAAAAGCCGACGATCCGCGAAATCAACTACGTGGGCCTGAGTTCGGTTTCCAACAGCGACGTGCTCGACCGTTTCAAGCAGGACAAGGTCGGTCTGGTGGTGGAGAGTCAGTACGATCCGACGCGTCTCAAGAAGGCAGAAGTTTCGATCAAGAATCTGCTTTCCGAGCATGGCCGGCAGTTCGCCACCATCCGCACCGAAGTGCGGCAGATTCCTCCCGCAGCGGTCGGCCTCACGTTCGTGGTCAAGGAAGGACCGAAGGTCAAAGTCGGCAAAATCAAGTTCGAAGGCAACAAGGCCATTAAGTCGCGAATTCTGCGGGGAGCCATGAAGAACCTGAAGCCGGTCGGCATTCCGCATTCCATTTTCCTGGAGAATATCTTCGCCAAGACCTACGACGCCACCAAGCTTGAAGAAGACACCGAGCGGGTGCGCGCCGAGTACCAGAATCGCGGCTACTTCAAAGCGTTGGTGAACGATCCCAAGACGGAAATTCACGACACAGGACACAAGGGCTTCCACATTCCTCTGCTGCAGTCGGGCCCCGGCAAAGCGGTTAATCTTACGATGCCGATTGAGGAAGGCGACCGGTACCGGTTGGGCAAGATCACCTTCAAGAACAACAAAGCGATTTCCAACACGGCCGCGCTACGCTCGCTGTTCCCACTCAAAGACGGAGATATTTTCAGCCGCGAGAAGATCGCCAAAGGCCTGGAGGCTCTGCGCAAGGCCTACGGCGAGTATGGTTACATCAACTACACGGGCGTTCCCTCCACGACTTTTGACGATGACAAAAAACTTGCATATCTGGAAATCGATGTCGATGAGGGCAAACAGTTCTATGTACGCCGCATCGAGTTCGTCGGCAACACCACTACGCGCGACAAGGTGATCCGGCGCGAACTGGCACTGGAAGAAGGCGGCGTCTACAACTCCCGTCTCTGGGAACTGAGCTTGCTCCGCCTGAATCAACTTTCCTATTTCGACCAGCTCAAGCCGGATGACCCGAACGTGACCGAAAAGAAGCTGGACGAGAAAAATGGTCAGGTGGACTTGACGCTGAAGGTCAAAGAGAAGGGCAAGAACAGCATCGGCCTCAACGGCGGTGTCAGCGGGCTGGAAGGAGCATTCGTGGGATTGAACTACTCCACGAACAACTTCCTGGGACTCGGCGAGACGCTGCAAATCCAGATCAGCTTGGGGAACCTGGCGCGGAGCGCCATGTTTGGCTTCACGCAGCCCTACATGTTCGATCGCCCTCTGCAGTTCGGTTTCACCGTGTTCGGCAACAAGGTCAGCTATGACCAGGCCCGACAGCTTTCGATTTTCAGCGGCCAGAATTTGAACCTGCCGAGTGCGGTGCTGCAAAATTTGCAGAATTATTCGCAGCAGAGCGTGGGCTTTACCACCTCGCTGAGTTATCCGTTGCGGCGTTCGTTCAAGCGCCTGGCCATCACCTATTCGCTGGACCAGTCGACTTTGATCCCGCTCAGTACGGCGTCCAAGAGTCTTTTCGATTACATCGCGTTCCAGGGCATCACCGGACCGCAAGCCGTGAATGGAATCGTCACCAGCAAGATCTTCCCCAATTTCTCGTTCAATACGCTGGATAGCGGCATCTCGCCGCACAGTGGGCACCAGCTGACGCTGGGCGCGGAGATCGCGGGTTTGGGCGGCACGGTCCGGTCGATCCGGCCCATCGTTCAGTATAAGAAGTTCATCCCGGTGCAGAACCGCCGCAACACCATTGGCTACACCATCAACGGGTCGTTTATCAGCGGTTATGCGGGCCTGGTGGCCCCGCCCTTCCAACGCTTCTATATGGGTGGCGAAAACGATATCCGTGGTTTCGATATCCGGTCAGTTTCGCCGGTGGCGTTTCTTCCCAGTTCCAACACGATGACGCTGACCAATCCGGACGGAACCCCGGTTCCCAAAAACCCGGCCAACCCGCGGCTTGGCAACTGGACCATACCGATTCCGGTCGATCAGATCGTGTTCCCGGGCGGCGATATGAGTGTGTGGACGAATCTCGAATACCGCATCACCATTGCGGGGCCGGTGGCGGTAGCTCCCTTTATGGACGCCGGCATCGACCCAATCATCCGGCCTTCTCAATTACTGATCGCGCCGGTGCAATATTATCAGGTGATTAGTACGTATTTCGGATGTCCGACGCTCGATGCTGGCTTCAACTGCCAAGGCGGACACACACTCGGGCAGGTGGGCAAGGTACCTCCCCAGAATCTCCAAGTCCTGGGTGCCACGAATTGGACGCCCCGTGTCTCCACCGGACTCGAACTGCAAATGTTCCTGCCTGTGGTCAACGCGCCCTTCCGCATCTACTGGGCCTACAACCCGGTGCGGCTCGACCAGTTTGCCAACCCGCCGGTTCCCGTTACGCGCGCCATGTTTCCGCCTGGCGCCGCGGGTGATTACACCTATCATCTAGCCGTGAATACCTATTCCCCCAGTTTCTTGTTGAGGGAGCCACGGAAGACGTTCCGGTTCACGGTGGCTACCACGTTCTAAGTGCGGCTCTAACTCCGTTTGACGTCCGGAGACTGAGGTCTCTATAATGTTAATGATCCACGCCATATAGTGAGGGAAGAGGGTGGATGGACGCCCGCAGACCAGGCGTGTGACGCTGGTGATCGAGTGCCGCCTTTTCCGATAGCAGGCGGCTAGCGCAGCGCAGACCCCATTCAGTGCTGCGCGACGTTGACTGAAGAAGCGATCAGAGAGCGATATCGAAGTTCATTCCCGGAACCACGTTCCAAGGAGTTCAACCGATCCGATGAAAAGCAAGTTCTTGCGAGTTCTTCTGGCCCTTGCGGTTACGTTCACGTTTTCCGCATTGGCCCAAACCGGCAGCGCCGCCACGCCGTCCAGTCCGAGCGCCGCGCCAGCCAATCCCCTCCCTTCGGCGCCTGCGGCAACGACTGGCCCGAGCACTGGCACCAAAGTCGGAGCCATCAACATCACGGAAGCCATCTTCGGCAGCAACGAAGGCCGCCGCGACCTTGAAGCTTTGCAAAAGAAGTTCGATCCCAAGCAGGCCGAACTGAAAAGCCAGAACGACGAACTCGAAGGTTTGAAGAAGCAGATGACCACGCAGGAAGGCAAGCTGAATGAGGATGCGCTCGCCACCCTGAAGAAGCAGATCGAAAGCAAGCAAAAGCTTTTCGATCGCTCCGTGCAGGATGCTCAGGAAGAATTCGGCAGCCAGCAGCAGGATATCGCGACCCGCGTCCTGCAGAAGATGGCTCCCATGATCGTGAAGTATTCCGAGGATAACGGCTTCGGCATTATTGTCGACACCTCGAAGCCGTGGCCGCAGAGCAACGTGCTGTGGTGGGGCCAGGCAATCGACATCACGAAGGCAGTGGTCGACGCTTACAACGTGCAGTCCGGCGTGCCCGCGCCACCTGCGGCGGGAACTGCGAAGCCGGCCACTCCGAAGCCCGGGACGGGCAGCGCGACTCCGAAACCCGCGACGCCCAAGCCGGCGGAGCCGCCAAAGTAGCTTAACCGGACACCTGTAGTGTCCAGAAAGTTCCAGCAGGCCGCGTGAAAGCGCGGCCTTTTATTTGTACGCCGAGCATGTTCGGCAGCTACGGGTGAAAGTCCCGTCCCAACCTGATGGAGGTGAAGGGTAGTGAAGCGCAAGGGCGTCACCGCGAGGTGGGGTCTGAAGGAAGCGTGGAGCAAAGATACGGGCCGATGAACAAGAACTGGATGAGGAGGCCTACGGTGCCGGGCGAGCTGGCAAGTGACAGCGAAGCCCATATCCATCAAGGGCACTGGTGGTAAATCCGGCGGTCGCGTGTCGAAAGCGGTCGAGCTTATCTCGGGAGATCTGCTGTGCGTCACGGAAGCGTGACTGAGGACATCGTAAGGTGCTCTGACCGTACAGCAGAAGTCAGCAGAGGGCGTAGTAGTCACCACGGCGACGAAGGCCCGAACGATAGGAAGGGCAAGTAGTGCTTGGGGTCTCGATGAGGGTAGTGCACTAGCCATCCCGCTTCGGCGGGCCTTTGGTGGGCACGGCGCGGTGAAGCCGCAAAGGATGCTGACCAGAGAAGTGAAACCCGCGCGGCGTCCCCAAACTGCGAACGCTCAGCCTGCCAGTTCATTGGTGGGACTAACTTATCGAACCGCCGTATGCGGACCCGCATGTACGGTGGTGTGGCAGGGGAGGAGAGGTGACTCTCCCCCCTATGCCGATTTCTGTCGGCATTGTCTGCGGCAATGTTTGTGGTGTCCATACCAGCAAACAGATTTCACGCCGGAGGACACTATGTTTGCCGAGAGCATGCTGGAAACTTCATGGGACCTACGCACTCGCCGGAGCTGGACCACGTTGACTTCGTTCGGACTGCAGGCGCTGATGATCGGCCTGCTCCTTCTGTCGCCGCTGCTGAAGACGGTAGGGTTGCCGTCAGGCCGTATTCTTCCTGCGCCGGTATCGTGGGGAGCACCGCCCCCGGCCGCCCCGCCCGTCCATCGCCAGAACATCACTACGATCGCTCAAAGTAATCTCGCCGACAATGTGCTGGTCGCGCCTCGGGAAGTTCCGAATCACATTGCCAAGATAGACGAGACGGCCGCACCTCCCCAGATGAGTTTCAACACCGCGGGAGTGACGGGCGGAATCGGTGACGGTTCAGCGGATGGAGTCTGGAAATCTTTCGGGGATTCCTGGAATCGTGCCGCTCCACTTCCAGTGCCCGCTCCTGCGCCTACGGTGCGCCCGTTCCGCACTTCCAACATGCTCGCGGGGAGCTTGGTGAACCGCGTCCGGCCGGAATATCCATATCCCGCGAAGATGGCGCACGTGCAGGGACAGGTAGTACTCGCTGCCATCATCAGCAAGGAGGGCACCATCGAGAACCTTCGCGTGGTTAAGGGACATCCTATGCTGGTGCGCGCCGCGATCGAGGCTGTCAGCCGGTGGCGCTACCGTCCCTACATCCTGAATGGAGAACCGGTGGAGGTAGAGACGCAGATCACCGTGAACTTTACTCTGTCGGGCAGTTAAGGCTTTCGGTCTTGAACTCGTCACTCACCGAATTCAGGCGGGAGTAGCCCCAGCGTAACCTGGGCGCGCGGGCTGCTCCCGCTATAATCGCGAAAGTGGCGAGCACAGCAGAAATCCTGAGCCGCGTGGCAACGCGCCCCACCTGGGCGGAAGTTTCCTTGACCACGTTGCGCCAAAACTTCCGTACGGTGCAGAAGCACGTGGGAGCGAACGTCACGGTGTGCGCGGTGGTGAAGGCCGACGCTTACGGTCATGGCGCAGTCGAGTGCTCGCGCGCGCTGGAGGCCGAAGGTGCTCGCTGGCTCGGAGTAACTTCTCTGGATGAGGCGATTCCCCTGCGCGAGGCCGGCGTTCGCGCGAACATTCTTCTGATGACTGGCTTCTGGCGGGGTGAGGAGAGCGAGATTATCCGTTTGCGCCTCACTCCTACAGTTTGGGAACCTTGGCACATCGAGTCGCTGGATAAGGCGGCGGCCGCACTGGGCGTGGCGCAGCATCCGGTGCACTTGAAGGTCGACACCGGGATGGGCCGGCTTGGCGTCGGCGTCGATCAACTTGCCGGCGTGCTTGCTGGATTGAAAGCAGCCAAGCATCTTGTGCTCGATGGACTCTCGACCCATCTGGCGTCTTCCGAAATCATGGACGCTCCTTCGGTGGCCGAGCAGGAACGCAGCTTCGATTCGGCCCGTCGCATGGTGCGCGAGGCTGGAATGGAACCGGCCTTCGTACACATTGCCAATACCGGAGCGGTGATTTCGCGCCGGGAGACTTGGAACAACATGGTGCGGCCGGGAGTCGCGCTTTACGGTTATTATCTGCCCTTTCAGCGAGCGGGACGCGAAGTGAGCGGGGGTACGCTGCGTATGCCGGTGAAGCCGGTTCTCACCTGGAAAACGCGCATCCTCTCGCTGCGCGACTTCGGAGCGAACCAGCCTCTGGGCTATGGCGGGACGTACGTGACCAAGGCTCCCGCCCACGTTGCGGTGCTGCCGGTGGGCTATGCCGACGGGTACAACCGCCAGCTCTCCAATCGTGGCCGGGTGATCGTGCGCGAGCACTATGCTCCGATCGTGGGGCGGATCTCAATGGATCTTACGCTGGCGGATGTCACCGGCATTCCGGGCATTGCTGTGGGCGACGAGGTCATCCTGCTTGGAGTGGGCGAGGGTCTGAGCGTTGATGCTTTGGAGCACGCCGATCTGGCCAACAGTACTCCGTACGAAATTCTCTGCAATATTTCGAAACGGGTTCCGAGAAGGTACTGAAGTTAGGTTATGTGGGGACAGTCGCCCTCGGCTGTCCAGCAAAGCGTAGCGTCGGCCGCTCCAGTGCGAGGCTTTCTCTTACAGCGCAATCTTAGCCGGTCTGCTCTTTTCTCGCTTCCATGTACTTGCGCAGGACGGCGTTGATCGTCGTCTGGTAGCCCCGGCCATGCTTGCGAAAGAACGTCAAGACATCGGGATCAATTCGCAGAGTAATCTGCTTCTTCGGTCCGGGCCAGATGATGGCATTCGCGAAGAAATCCGCTTCTTGCTTCGGAATGTCTGAAAAGTCAATTTCTTCATCCCGGAGCGAGTCAATTCGCTCCCAGTCCGTCCTGGATCGCTTTTTCGTATTCTTTGCGCTCTTCATGATCTGCCTTTCTCAATGAGATGATGCGGATCGTGTCGTTCGGACACTCCGCGAATGCGACAAAGGCAACTCGGCCCTGAATCATGCCAATCCCAATCCACCGCTTTTCGCCGTAGTCCTCCCGGGGTGTCCGGGCGAACAAGAAGTGCGCCGCGGAACATTTCCTCCGCTTCGACGAAATCGAACCCGTGTTTGCGGACATTGATCCGGTTCTTGGTTTCGTCCCATTCAAAAAACATTGTAACTCCAAATGTAACTACAGACCCAAAGAAATTCTGCTTTTCCGCATATCTACTGGAATACGGTCCCGGCAGTCTTCTTCTCAGTGACGGATGTCACAAGCGTTCGAGAATTTCTGAGGATTACTGAGACTTTGTCCGTTCAGAGGCGAAATAAGGAATGCCGACCGCGGATTGCTACTGTTCAGTGAACGCAGCCGGAACGGTGAGCGGCCCCTTGTTACACTAGTAGGTTGACCATGCCTTCGCGCTATGCACAGTGGATGTACGACTGGGAACACCGGCTCACCTCGGTGGACGACAACCGGGTGGTGCGTCCGCTGGAATGGGGCGTGGAATGGACGCGGGACTGGCCTTGCCGCAATGGCTACCGACTCGGCCACACGCCGGACGATCCTGACAAATTCATCCTCGATTACAACCTCCGCATCGTCGCGGCGAGCGATGAATTCTATTCGTACACGCGGCCCAGAGACTTCCGGTTGGAAACCCGTGAGGTTCGGGTTTTCTCGACGCGCGCCGTGCCCGACCCGAAGCTGGAGGCAAAGGTCAAAGGAACGTTCGGAGAATTCCTGCGATTCACATCGGCGGTGAAGACACCCTATCCCGAAAACAATCTGGTGAATGCCCGCTGGTTCCCGGCGCGGGGACGGCGCGCCATTGTTCTTTTGCCGCACTGGAATGCCGACGCGATTGCCTACGTCAGCCTCTGCCGCGTGATGAATATGATGGGCATCGCGGTGTTGCGGCTGACTATGCCGTATCACGACATTCGCATGCCTGCCGAGATCAACCGCGCCGACTATGCCGTTTCCGCCAACATTGGCCGCACACTTGACGCGGTGCGCCAGGGAGTGGTCGACATTCGGAGTTGCCTCGATTGGCTCGAACAGCAGGGCTACAGCCATCTCGGCATTGTGGGCACGAGCCTTGGTTCCTGCTACGCGTTCATCGCGGCGGCGCACGACCCGCGCATTCGCGTGGCGGCGTTCAATCACGCGTCTACCTATGTTGCCGACGTGGTGTGGCACGGGCAGTCAACGCGCCACATTCGGCAGGGAATTGAACAGCAGATTGACCTGGATCGCCTGCGGCAAGCGTGGCTGGCGGTTAGCCCCATGTCGTACTTCAACCAGTTCTCGCGCTGGCCGCGGAAGTCGCTGATCGTCTATGCGAAGTACGATCTGACTTTTCTGCCGGAGCTCTCGCACCAGGTGGTCGAGGAATTCGAGCGGCACGGGCTGGATCACAAAGTTGCCGTGCTGCCTTGCGGACATTACACGACTGGCGAAACGCCATACAAATATATGGACGGCTGGCACCTGGCTTCGTTCCTGCGGACGGCGTTTTGAAGGCAGCATTTAGCAATTAGCATTTTGGCGGCCGTGGGCAACCGGGGAGGGCACGAGTTCCACTCGTGCCGCCTGTTGACCGCGGAACGAGCGGCTTTGAGGCGCTGAGGTCTGCTTTCGAAGCGAACCCCAGTGGCTAAAGCCGCACCCCATTCCGGCTCGTTGCGGCACGACTGAAGTCGTGCCCTTCCCGGTTTTGGCGGACTTCGGGGGTCGAAAGTAAGCGCCGAATGTTGACGCCGCTGCCGTTTAGAATGTAGCGATGCAGTCTGCTCAAGCTGTCAATCCCGATGCGATCACCGAGTCCCGGCGCGGGGAGTTCTTGATCAGCACGGACCGCGCACGGCTCGATCTGGACGTCATTCACGGGTTCCTGACGAATTGCTATTGGGCGAAGGGAATTCCGCGGGAAGTCGTGGCGCGATCGATCGAGCATTCTCTGTGCTTTGGCGTTTATGATGGTAGTGGCGCGCAGGTAGGCTTTGCCCGGGTAGTCAGTGACTTCGCCACAGTCGCGTATCTCGGCGATGTGTTCGTGCTCGAATCGCATCGCGGCCGCGGGCTCAGCAAGTGGCTGATGGAATGCATCATGCGGCATCCCGCGCTGCAGAACCTGCGGCGCTGGATTTTGTTGACCCGCAATGCGCATGGGCTTTACGCGTGCTATGGATTTGCACCTCTGAAGTCGCCGGCGCGCTACATGGAACTGCACCAGCCCAACGTATACGAAATCAGGAAAACGACATGAAGAATTCCGCCTCCACAAGTATGTACCGTCCGCTCTTCGAAAACGATCCCCAAATTGCCGCCGCCATCGACAACGAAACCCGCCGGCAGCACGAGGGCCTCGAACTGATTGCCTCGGAAAACTTCGTCAGCGAGGCCGTGCTTGAAGCTGCGGGCTCGGTGTTTACGAACAAGTATGCCGAGGGATATCCCGGCAAACGGTATTACGGCGGCTGCGAGTTTACGGATGTGGTCGAAAACCTGGCGCGCGACAGGGCGAAGCAGTTGTTCGGCGCAGAGCACGCCAACGTGCAGCCTCATGCCGGATCGCAGGCGAACATGGAGGCCTACGCTGCCGTGCTGCAACCGGGCGACACGATTCTGGGGCTCAACCTGGCGCATGGCGGCCATCTCACGCACGGCCACCACCTGAACTTTTCCGGGAAGACGTACAAGATTGTTCCTTACGGCGTCACCAAAGAAACGGAAACCATCGATTACGATGCGTTGGAAAAGCTCGCCGTACAAGAACGGCCGAAGCTGATCATCGGCGGAGGCAGCGCCTATCCTCGCACCATTGATTTCGCCCGCATGCGCCAGATCGCCGACAAAGTGGGCGCGCTCTATTTGGTTGACATGGCGCACTTTGCCGGACTGGTGGCCGGCGGCGCGCATCCTTCGCCGGTGCCGCACGCGCACATCGTCACTTCCACGACGCACAAGACTTTGCGTGGACCGCGCTCCGGCATGATTCTTTCCAAGGCCGAATTCGCGCAGGCCATCGACAAAGTCGTGTTCCCGGGAATGCAAGGCGGCCCGCTGGTCCACATCATGGCGGCCAAGGCCGTGTGCTTTCAGGAAGCGATGCAGCCCGAGTTCCGCGACTACGCCCGCCAAGTGGTAGCCAACGCCAAAGTACTAGCGCAATCGCTGGCCGACGAAGGCTTCCGCATCATTTCCGGCGGCACCGACACGCACCTCATGCTGGTCAACGTCTTCTCGAAGGGCATGCTGGGGAGCGAAGCCGAAAAGGCGCTGGGCGAGGCCGGAATCACGGTCAACAAGAACGCGATCCCGTTCGATACTAATCCGCCGATGAAGCCCAGCGGCATCCGTATCGGGACACCAGCCTTGACCACGCGCGGCATGAAAGAATCGGAGATGAGCCAGATCGGCCGCTGGATAGCCGAAGTGCTTCTCCACCGGACCGATGTGGCGGTGCTGAGCAAGGTCCGCAAACAGGTGCTCGATCTGTGCGAGGCCTTTCCGCTCTACGCTGAACGCCGGGCGAAAGCACAGGCCGAAGTAAGAGCGTAGGAAAGCTACGGCTCGGCCACAGCCTCCAAAGATTCGGAAAGGGTCCTGTCCTCCCACCCCGTGGCCCAGTGACGATAAGCACCCGAGTATCCCAGCGCTTTCAGTAGGCAGATGTCCAGGATGTGCGACAGTTCGACATACAGCTCGAGTGCCCCGGGAAAATCGAAGTCGCCTAGGTCGCCGGCATGTGTCAGCCGGTTTCTGAGGCGAGACATCTGGTTCGCGGGCGCTGCAATTCGGAAGTGCCGACACAACGCGTCGATGGAGGCGGCAATCGTCGGGCGATTGAGATCCTTCAGCTTTTTCGGCAGTACTGACCTTGTCTCCTGATCCAAGGGACCAACCGCGCTGTCGATCGCGGCCACCAGTTTCGCCCCCAGTTCTCCGTCAATCTTGTCGGGGAAGTCGGGACTTAGAAATACTTTAGCTGCAGCTTGCCCCCTTAGAAGCCGAGTGAGGAGGCGCTCGATGGCTATAAAGGCCAAGACAAACTTGGGCTGTACTGGCATTGAGAACTCTGCTTCCAGTAGCCATCCCAGTGTCGAATTCAGCCCGATCTCCTCGTCCAATGCCGCGTAGCGCGGTACAGTCAACTGAAGGAATGTGTGTAGGGGGTGCCGCCCTGCCGACGGCATATCGGGAATTATCGAGCGGAGCGGTCGAACCTGATAAACGGCGCGTGAGTAATACTCAATCTCGCTCCTATCATCTCCAGAAGAGCGTTCCCGTGAGATCCATCGAACGGTATTTTTCGTCGCAAAAGCGAGAAGGTTGCAAACAGCGGTCGCCCACCCATCGCACGAGGCTGCGTCTGTGGGACCAGATACCTCCAGAATCGCGGTCACCCCTCCGGCGTTCTGCGCCTCAAGTTCTCTCAGGGTTTCATCATAGGAGTCTATTTTTACAATCCGTAACACCGAGGTGCCTGTATTGACTTCTATAGCATTCCAGGAGCCGCCGCCTCGGGGATACTTGGTTAAATGTGAGCCCATCGAAAAAACACAATTTGTCAGCTGATACCTGGAGATAGCCGCGTCCCTTTCTCGGGGTATGCCGGCTACCCTGAGGGCTGGGATCTTAAGCTTCACGCACTCGCCGATGGCCGTGACCATGGCCCTCGGAGCCTCCGCCACAGAGCCATCACCACAGACAAGATGCAGCTCCCCTTTGTGGCCGATTCTGTCCCAAATTACGAATGGAGACGTCACTGGGTAGAACCGAGCTGACATGTCGCCGTTCCCAACGACCGCAAGTTCGAACGATCCCGCTATCTCAGCACCGTCTTCGAATCTAAAGGTTCCAGCTCCCGAATAATTGTGCATAACTCGTTGCGAGCCCCCGTGCGCCGTCCAGAAGTATAAACCCGGCCTCGCTGAGACAAAATTGTCGCCCTGCTCGAACGAGTCTGTGGTTAAATGCCATCGGTGAAGATCGCCATCGATATTCGGCGGATGACCGAGTTTGGCGTAGGCACCTATATCCGCAATGTGGTTCGCACGCTGGGCCGGCTCGACCACGAGAACGAATTTCTTCTGATTGGTCCTCCGGCCAAGGTTGAGGAGATCGGCGCCCTGCCGCCCAACTTTCGCACCGTCCCGCTGCTTGCGCCTGAGCGTTCTGTCCAGGGATACCGCGAGTTCCGCACTTCCATGAAGCGGCTGGATTGCGACCTGGTGCATATCCCCAATCTTTTTTCGGTGCCGCGGGGGCTGCCTTGTCCGTATGTCATGACGGTACACGACCTGCTCGAGCACATGTCGCGTACGCGCGAGCAGAGCGGATTCTGGCGTGCGCTTTACTTTCAGATGACCAAACGAGTTCTTGCCGGAGCGGCGCGAATTTTTGCGGTGTCGAATTTCACGCGGAACGAAATCGAGAAGCTGTTTGAGATTCCGTCCGAGCGGGTCGAGGTGGTCTACAACGCCATCGATGAACGCTTTCTGCGCGGACACGCCACTGCGGCCGACCGCGACTTGATCGCCCGCCGCTACCAGGTGACGTATCCCTTCCTGCTGTATGCCGGGAGAATAAGTCCGCACAAGAATGTCGTGCGCATGATCGAGGCTTTCTCCGCGCTGAAAACGGAGCTGGAACGAGATCAGGCGTACCCCGATCTCAAACTGATCATCATTGGAGATGACCTTTCCGGCAATCCGGATCTGCGGCGAACGGTGGTGCGAAGCGGTGTGCAGAACGATGTGCGCTTTCTGGGATTCATCCCGATCGAAGTGCTGCGGATTTTCTATGACGAGGCGAAGGTATTCGTCTTCCCGTCGCTGTACGAGGGCTTTGGCCTGCCCCCGCTGGAAGCCATGGCGCATGGAACTCCGGTGGTGACTTCCAACGTGTCGTCCCTGCCCGAGGTGGTGGGGAATGCGGCGGTGCTGGTCAATCCCGAAAACGTGTTCGAGATCATGCGCGCCCTGCACCGCGTTCTTATGGACCAGTCTCTCCGCAACCGCATGAAGGAACGCGGCTACCAGCAGGCGGCAAAGTTCTCCTGGGAAACGTCGGTGCGGCGGATTTTAGAGGCGTACGGCCAGATCGCGCATCAGGGCCCGACCCATCCCGCACAAGAGCCGGCCGCCGACTGAAGAGCCCGCCTTGGCGTGTTACTTCAGCAGCGGCTGTCCTGGCGACAGGATGGCGAGTTTGTGCAGTTTGGCGGTGATGTGGGCGCGATCGGCATCGGTTTTGGCGGCGGCCAGGCGCTTGCGCAACTGGACAATTTTCTCTTTGCGGGTACGGCGCCGGCGAATCTCCGGCCGGCGGCTGGGTGCTGACATTAGGCGCTCCTAAAGATGAATTTGGAACATTTGTGGCAGCCGGACCTGTAAGCCGAATTCTGTCCGCGGGATTGCTCCTGCGGGACGGCCATTCCTCTGGGCCGCGCATCGCTGCGCGGCTCTAGCGACCTACCCGAAGGTTTGACGCACCGAGCCGGCACGTGTCCGAAACCAAAGTCCCGGACTTCCTTCCTATTTGGTCTTGCTCCGTGTGGGGTTTGCCCTGCCCGCGGCATTGCTGTCGCGGCGGTGCGCTCTTACCGCACCTTTTCACCCTTACCCCGGCGTTGCCGCCGAGGCGGTATGTTTTCTGTGGCACTTTCCGTCAACCGGGCTTGAACCCGGCCTCCCGGACGTTATCCGGCACACTGCTCTGCGGAGTTCGGACTTTCCTCTCCCCGCGTCCGAAGACGCAGAGAGCGACCGTCCGGTCCGGCTGCCTACGAAATCATTATATGCGATGGGGGCCGAATCGCCGGGGGTTCCGGCTCCCGGCTTTCGCAAGCGTTTTGATCTAGGCCGTTCTTGCGGCCTCTATCGTGGGGTAGGCTGGTAGACTTAGTGGTTACTGTTGTGCTTCTAGGGAAGCCGAACGCCGGAAGCCGATGCATGAACATCGCTGAAGCCATACGCGTGGCACTGCAGTCCCTCTGGGCGAATAAACTGCGCTCGGTGCTGACTCTGCTGGGCGTGGTCATCGGTGTCGGCGCCGTTATTGCGGTTCTCACCTTCGTCAGTGGCATCAACCGCTATATCGCCGAGAAGGTTTTCAACCTCGGGGCGGATGTTTTCATCATCAACAAACACTCCTCGGTCATCACCAATATTGACCAACTGCTGGAAGGCGAAAAGCGCAAGGACATAACGCTGGAGGACTATTACGCCGTCGCCGAAGGTTGCAGCAGATGCGCTGACTTGGGGGCCCTGGTCACGAACCTTGCCGGGAAGGTGAAATACGGCCAGCAATCCATCACCAATACCTTCATCCGAGGGCTCACGCCCTCGATGCCGGCCATCCTGAATATTGATCTGAGCGCCGGGCGTTCGATCAACGAAAATGACGTCAACAATCACGCCATGGTGGCTGTGATTGGTACTGATCTTGTGGACAATCTTTTCCCGGGAGAAGACCCGTTAAACAAGGAAATCCGTGTCGGCGGCCAGTCTTATCGGGTGATCGGCATCGGAAAAAAGCAGGGCACGACGCTGGGACAGAGCCGTGACAACTATGTGATGGTCCCCATCACCGCCTATCTCAAGCAATACGGCATCCACAACAGTATCGTTATTTGCGGCAAGGCCGCCGGGGTTGGCAGCCAATTAGATGCGGCGATGGACGAGGCCCGGGTCATACTGCGCGCCCGCCGCCACGATGCCCCGGGCGCATCCGACAGTTTTGCCGTCGAGACCAACGAGAACTTTCTTTCCCTCTGGGAAAGCCTGACTCAGACGTTCTTTATCGCCATGATAGCCATTGCTGCCACCGCCTTGGTGGTCGGGGGCATCGTCATCATGAACATCATGCTGGTGGCAGTGACTGAGCGAACGCGCGAAATCGGTATCCGCAAGGCGATGGGCGCGCGCCGCCGGGATGTCCTGCTCCAGTTCCTGATTGAATCAAGCACGGTGGCGCTGGTCGGGGGCTTTCTGGGTGTGGTCGGCGGAATTGTCTTGGCCAAGAGCGTCACCCTGCTCATCGGGATGCCCTCATCTGTCCCGCTGTGGGCGGTTATGGCGGCGCTGATCGTATCCAGCAGCGTGGGTCTGTTTTTCGGGGTGTATCCGGCAAAGAGAGCGGCTCGTCTTGATCCGATTGTGGCCCTCAGGTTCGAACTGTAAGAATGGGTTGCTGAACGAAGACCTATATGCAACGGCGTGACTACGGCGAAATATTGAGCATGGCGATCGCCACGTTGCGAGGCAACAAGCTGCGGTCCGCGCTTACGGTTTTAGGCATCGTCATTGGCGTTGTCGTCGTCATCGGGATTTCCTCCTTCGTCAGCGGCCTGAACACCAGTGTGATGGAGTCCATTGGAAGTCTGGGTTCAGACCTGATCTTCGTGTTTCATATTCAGCCCTTCAGCTTCAGCCGGCCCACGGAGGAAATGCGCACTCGCAAGGTGCTGACCTTCGACGATTACGAGGCCATCAGCCAACTGCCCCATGTGAAGGCCGCGACCTGTGGGTTGCGTTATCAGCGGCCGGAATTCGGCACTGGAACCTACACGGTGAAATACGAGGGCCGCAAGACCAAGAACACAATCTTGGAAGGCGACGTTTATACCTGGAAAGACGTTTTTGACTTGCAGCCCACCCAAGGGCGATGGTTCACCCAAATTGACGAAGATCATCGCGCCGCGGTGATTGTTTTGGGGTCCGATGTGGCCGAAGAACTATTTCCCAACGGGAACGGTCTGGGCAAGGAAATCAACATTGATGGGCAGTTGTTTACGGTCGTGGGTATTGCCGAAAAGCGCAAGAGTGCGTTTGGCGGCGGTAAAAATCCGGAAGACAACCTTGTCTTTTTCCCCTTGAGCACTTTCATCAAGCTGCATCCGGAAATCGAGCGGACCGGTTATTGGATCAGCCTTAAGGCAACGTCCCACGCAGACATGGCCAAGGCGGAGGATGAAATCCGCGAAGTCATGCGCCGCCGCCGCAAAGTGCCACCACAGGACTCCGACAATTTCGCCATCTTCACCCAAGACGCGATGTCGGATCTCTGGAACCAGCTGACTGGCATGCTTTTTGTTTTCATGTTTGCCGTCTCGAGCGTGGCGTTGATGGTGGGTGGTGTGGGCGTGATGAACATCATGCTCGTTTCGGTGACCGAGCGGACGCGGGAGATTGGAGTGCGCAAAGCGCTTGGCGCCCGCAAAGCCGACGTCCTTCTCCAATTTACGATCGAGGCGGTTATCCTGACTGCCATCGGCGGCATCATCGGCGTGCTGCTGGGCACCTTCATTGTCTGGCTCCTGCCGATGATATGGTCTTCCTTGCCGGCGCGCCTGTCGGCCTTTTGGATCGTCATGGCTTTCGGCGCCGCCGCTGGTGTCGGGCTCGTATTCGGGATCTATCCCGCGTGGAAGGCGGCGAGTTTGGACCCGATCGAGTCGTTGCGGTACGAATAAACTGGCCTGCCTCCGCGCATGATTCACTTCACCCGCAGGATTTTCTAGGTCGTAGCCATCCTCGGCTCGCTTCTCCAGTTCCATCTACTCCTTATCTGCTTGTGGGGCGCGGCTAGCTTTCTGCGTGAACGGCAGGCTGCTGCCGCTTTTGCAGCCTGTCCTGTGCGTCAGGCTGGTAGACTCTACTTTGACGGTAGAACTACGTACTTCCGGCCGCCGGACGCCCTAAGCCGAAGGCCGACTCCATGAACATCGCCGAAGCCATCCGAATCGCACTGCGGTCGCTGTGGGCCAATAAACTGCGCTCCGTGCTCACTCTGCTGGGCGTAGTAATTGGAATCGCGGCTGTGATCGCGGTGGTGACGTTTGTTTCCGGAATTCAGGATTACGTGGCGAAGAAGATTTTCAACCTTGGCGCCGACGTGTTCATCATTAGCAAGACGTCGCCGGTTGAGACCAATGTCGATCACTTCCTGGCGGCCGAGAAACGCAAGAATCTGGTGCTTGAAGACTACCAAGCCGTGCTCGAGGCCTGCCGGCACTGCGAATATGTGGGAGCGCTGATGCGCGGCAGCGGGCGCGTAAAGCACAACGAGCAATCGATCAGCGATACCACCATCCAGGGCATCACGCCGTCCGTGGCGTCGATCCTCGACACCGATTTGACGTACGGACGCATGCTGAACGATACCGATCTGAACAACCACTCACAGGTGGCCGTCGTGGGCACCGATATCGTCGAGCACCTGCTGGGCGGCGCCGACCCGCTGGGGCAGGAAATACGCGTGGATGGCTGGACGTACCAGGTGATCGGAGTCGGCAAGAAAAAAGGCAAGACTCTGGGGCAGAGCGCGGACAATTATGTGCTGATCCCGGTCACTGTGTATCTGAAACAGTATGGATCGCACAACAGCAGTATTGGAATTTGGGGCAAGGCTACGGCGACTGGGGCTCCGCTGAGCCAGGCGATCGACGAAGCGCGAGTGGCGCTGCGGGCTCACCGGCACGACCGTCCGGGCGAGGAAGACAGTTTCGAAATCGAGACGAATGCCAGCCTGCTTAGCATTTGGTCGGGGCTGAGCAGCACATTTTTTATGGCGACCATTGGGATTGCCGCGGTCTCTCTGGTTGTGGGCGGCATCGTCATTATGAACATCATGCTGGTGTCGGTGACGGAGCGTACGCGCGAAATCGGCATCCGCAAGGCACTTGGGGCCCGGCGGCACGACGTGCTGCTTCAGTTTCTGATTGAGGCCGTGACTCTGGCGTTGATCGGCGGAGTGTTGGGAGTGCTCTCTGGTGTGATGGGCGCTGAATTCGTGACCCTCATTATCGGCATGCCCTCATCCATAAAGTTGTGGGCGGTAGCGGCGGGGTTGTTGGTAGCGGCCAGTGTAGGCGTGTTTTTTGGAGTCTATCCGGCGCGCAAGGCCGCGCGGCTGGACCCGATTGTGGCGTTGCGGTTTGAAATGTAGAAAAATTTGGTAATTGGGTAATTTGGTAATTGAGTAATTTGAAAGTCGTGCCGGCGCATCGGCCTTAAATTACCCAATTACCAAATTACAAAATTACTCAGTCTCTCATGATACGCAAGGACGAATTCGGCGAAATCTTCCGCATGGCGGCGGAGACGATCCGCAACAACAAGCTGCGGTCGGCGCTGACCGTCCTGGGCATTGTGATTGGGGTGGCTGTCGTCATTGGTGTGTCCTCGATTGGGCGCGGGCTAGACGAGAACGTGCGAGCTATCGTCAGCAGCATCGGTTCCGACGTGATCTTTGCCTTCCACCTTGAACCTTTCACTTTCGGTCGGCCCACCGAAGAGATGCGCACCCGCAAGGAACTTACCTACGACGATGCGGTGGCCATGCGGGACTTGCCTCACGTTAAGGCAGTGACCGCCGGCGTGCGGTATTTCCGGCCGGAGTTGGGCGTGGGATCGTTCGCGGTGAAGTATGGAGATCGAAAAGCGAAGAACACGATTCTTGAAGGCGATCAGGCTTCGGCCAAAGAAGTCTTCGATCTGCTGATTGCGTCCGGGCGGTGGTTCAGCGAGGTGGACGAGGAGCACCGGTCTCCTGTCGTTCTGCTGGGCGCCGAGACCACCGAGGAGTTGTTCGGCGCGCAGGATCCGATCGGTAAGGAGGTTAACATCGAGGGCCAGCTCCGATCGAGTCGTTACGATACGAATAGACTGGCCTGCGCCCAAGCATGATTCACTACACCGTCAGAATCTTCCAAGTCGCAGGGATTCTCGGCTGCCTCTCCAGTTCCATCTACTATCTGATTTGCTTGTGGAGCGCGGCCGCATTCTTGCGCCGGCGGAAGGCGGGCGAGGGCCCCTTCGACTGTCGCTCAGGGCAGGTCCACCCCACACAACCTCTGCCGCCCGTTTCGATCCTCAAGCCGCTGAAGGGCACCGACCCTGATATCTACGAAAGCTTCCGCAGCCACTGCCTGCAGGATTATCCAGAGTACGAAATTATTTTTGGTGTGAGCGATCCCGACGACCCAGCCGTCGCCAGCGTGCGCCAACTGCAACGGGAATTTCCCAACCATGCCATCCGTTTGGTCGTTTCGCCCAGCCAACTCGGGGCAAACGTGAAGGTCAGCAATCTGGAGCAGATGCTGCCGACGGCTCGCTATCAGTACCTGCTCGTCAATGACAGCGACATTCGTGTCGAGCGCGACTATCTTCAGCGAGTTATCGCGCCACTGACGGATGAGCGCGTGGGAATGGTGACGTGTCTGTATCGCGGAGTGGCAGCTTCTACCTTCGGCTCGAAATTGGAGTCCCTCGGCATCAGCACGGATTTCTGTGCCGGAGTGCTGGTTGCGCGTCAACTGGAGGGGGGCCTCCGTTTCGGACTCGGTTCGACACTCGCTTTCCGGCGGGCCGATCTGGAACGAATCGGAGGATTCCGATCGATTGTCGACTTCCTCGCCGACGACTACGAATTAGGTCGGCGGATCGCCGATCTCGGCCTGCAAGTTGTGTTGTCAGATGTGGTTGTCGAAACTCATCTTCCCGCTTACGACCTGCGCGGATTCCTGGCTCACCAGTTACGCTGGGCCCGGGGCGTGCGAGACTCACGTGCCGGAGGCTACATAGGACTGGCTTCGACTTACGGCCTGATGTGGGCGCTACTCGCGCTGATCGCCAGCCGAGCAGCACCGTGGTCGTGGACGGTTCTTGGTGTGACGGTGCTGTTGCGTTTAGCGGTGGCGCTGGTGGTAGGCAAATCTATGTTGTACGACACCCACTTGCTGAAGCACCTGTGGCTGCTGCCGGTTCGGGATCTGGTTGCAGTCGCGGTGTGGGTTGCGAGCTTCGCGGGGCATACGGTGAGTTGGCGCGGCGACCGATTCGAGCTGAAGAATGGGCGGCTGATTCGCATTGCTCCGTAGGCACGCGGTTTTCGGCGGCTTACTTTTCCGACGAAGGAATCAGTTCGAAGCGTCCATCCGCAAAGAGCCGGTAGCGCCGCCCTCGCCAAGAAATCGTATTTCCAAAAAATCCTGCGAGCCAGAAGCAGAACCCCAGCAAGTCTTCGATCGGCAACAGCGACCAGTTGATCCTTGCGCGTAAGACGCGCGCTGAAATCATGTACGCCGCCACCGCCCGCACGATCAATGTAACTGGAAAAACCGGCCACCACGCCGGTGAGGCTGCGCAGACCAGCAACGCGAGCGGCAGCGGCATGGTAAACAATTGCCCGACGTATCCCGCCGGCCGCGAACGCCGCGTGCTGCGGGCCCAACGCAGCCGGTGCGATAGGTTCTGCTGCAGCGTCGCGCTGCCAATATGGTGTTCGACGACGTACGACGAAAGAATTACGCCGTGTCCACCCTCGGCTGCGAACTTGCCAAGGACGAAGTCTTCCGCCAGATAATCCTTCAAGCGCGCGCAGCCGCCAATCGATTGCAGCACCCTGCGTCGAGCGGCGATGGTTGGGCCTACAGCAAAGTGCATGCCTTCGAGCATTCTCGCGACCAAAGCGCTTCCCCAAAAATCGGTGTTCATGCCGGTTGCTTCCAGACGGGACCAGAAACTTGCTCCGGGAACCGCTCGGTAGGGACAGGTGGCCACTCCGAGATCAGCATTTTGAAATTCAGCCGCGACCGTGCGCAGAAGATCCCGAGTGACGCGAATATCGCTGTCGCTCATCACGATCAGGTCGTTAGCGGCGGCCGCCAGCATGCGATCGAGGCTAAATACTTTGGCATTGGGATACGGTGGTTCGCCGGTGAGCACCAACCGCGAAGGAATGTTCGGATATTCCCGCTGCAGGCGAGCCACGAGTTCCGCAGCGGGATCGGCTTCGCTTCGAACCGCGAACAAGATCTCAAACGACGGATAATTCTGCTCAAAAAAGGTCCGTAGGTTTGATTCGAGGTCGAGGTCCAGGCCCGCGAGAGGTTTAAGGATGCTGACCGGTTCAGGGGCGCGCAGGACAGGCGGCCGCACAGCCAGATAGCGCAATGCCGCCGCGATCTGCAGCAGCGAATAAACGATGGCTCCGCCGAGCGCGAGAAGCAAAATGCCCGCCAGGAGTTTGCCTGGTTGCACAGTGGAAAACAGGAGCAACAGCTCACACCTTGCGCAGGAGAGCATTGAGCCAATCAAGACCAAGGCAGTCATTATACCTAGAGGTTGTGTTGAGACACCGTGGGATTCGCGCCGCGGTTCAAAGCGGAACGAATCTTGAGGGAAAGTTGCTTCAAAGTGTAGGGCTTCTGCAGGAAGTTCGTGTCAAGATCGACCACTTTGTGGTTGAGCACGGTCTTTCCGGCATAACCGGAAACGAAGAGGAGCTTGGCATCCGGCCGCATCTGCGCGAGTTCCTTGGCCAACTGCCCGCCACTCATATTCGGCATGACCACGTCAGAGACTACCAGGTGGATGGTCGAGCGGTGCTTCCGCGCTACTGCCAGAGCATCGAGACCATCTTTGGCTTCGAGCACGTTATAGCCCTGCCGCCTCAGAAACTCCGCGGTGGCCCGCCGGACCGCCTGCTCGTCTTCCACCAGGAGGACGGTTTCCGATCCGCGAGAAACGCAACCGTTCTTGACACCCTCGGCTTCTCCTCCATTGTCTCGCCCGCCCGCGCAGGGTAGATAGATCTTGAATACCGTGCCCATCCTCGGTTCGCTATACGCCCAGATAAAGCCTTTATTCTGCTTCACGATTCCGTAGACGGTCGCCAGCCCCAACCCTGTGCCCTTGCCCAATGGCTTGGTGGTGTAGAAGGGTTCGAAGATATGCGGCATATTTTCGGGAAGAATTCCCTCTCCGTCATCGCTTACGGTGATCAAAGCATAGCGTCCGGTGGGAATGACCGCTTTTTTGCAACGAACATAGTCGTCATCCAGGGTTACGTCGGAGGTCTCGATCCGCAAGTGACCACCTTGCGGCATTGCGTCTCGTGCATTGGCAGCCAGATTCATTAGAATCTGCTCGATCTGGAGCGGATCCACCCGCACCTGCCCCAATCCGTCACCGCGCACGAAAGTGAAGTCAATATCTTCTCCGATCAGCCGGGGAAGGGTCGTCGCAATGCGTCCAATCACCTGATTCAAATCCGCCACCCGCAACGCCTGCGGCTGTTTGCGGCTGAAGGCGAGTAGTTGTCTGGTCAACTCCGCCGCCCTCCGGGCTGCCAAAAGGATCTCCTGAATCTTGGATTCGAGCGGACTGTTTTGCGGCACCGTGTCCAACGCCAGTTCCGCATAGCTGGTAATGATGGTCAGGAGATTGTTGAAGTCGTGAGCAACGCCGCCGGCGAGATTTCCGATTGCGTCCATCTTCTGTGACTGCAGAAGTTGCGCTTCCAGTCGCAATCGCTCGGTGAGATCACGGCCATTTGAGATGAAGTGCGTGATTTGACCCGCGGCATCCCGCACCGGGCAGATGCTTTCTTCCACGTAATACAACTCGCCGTTCTTCTTCCGGTTCACCAGAATGCCGCGGTAGACATTGCCGGCGAGAATCGTTTTCCAGATTTCGCGATATACCTCCGGTCCCTGCTCGCCCGATTTAAGAATTCGCGGGGTCCTCCCACATACATCGTCGCGCTGATAGCCGGTCAGTGCCTCGAATGCCGGATTGACGTATTCAACGATCCCATGGAGGTCGGTCACCATGATCGTGTCGGCCGACTGTTCGACTGCCCGCGATAGTTTTCGCAGAGAGTGCTCCGCGGTTTGCTGCTCTCGTTGCAGGGAATGCACCGCCAGAGTGTTTCGGATGGTGCGGACCAGAGTCGCGCCGTCCAGTTGCGACTTGGCCACACAATTCCAGGTTCCACCCTCGATGATCTCGGCCACCGTCTTTTCGTCCGCTTCCTCGGTCAGCAGGATGAACGGCACCGACACCCCGGCGTGCAAAAACTCAGCCACAAACTGGACCGCCTCGGCGTCCCCGGTTTCGTGCTCGAACAAAACCAGGCCGTAGCTCTTCTGCCGCAACATCGCCTTGGCTTCTTCCAGCGAGTGCGCATGATCGAGTTCGGCCGCGAGCGTGCTGTGCGTCCGCTCCAGAATCTCGCGAATCAGGTAAAAGTCTTCCTCTTTGCTGCCCACCAGCAGGACGTTCAGCGGCGCTGGTGCAAGGGCGAGTTTGGCAGCAGTCAACACGGAAGTGTCTCCGTCACCTAGTTACCATCGGTACGTAGGCATACTCACGTTGCTCGCGCGAGGAGTTTCCAGCGGTGCGATGCGGTGGGATTCCCGAATCGGAGACAGTGTCTAAAACGGGATAACAAATTGTCTAGATGAAACGCACTTGCCGCCCCGGGTTCGTGGGTCCTTACCTTATCTTGTTAACCAATTCGCAAGTGCTTCGTCTAATCCTCCGGGCTCCGCTGGGCCTTGATTGAGCCAGCCAGCTCTACGAACACGTCGAGTCCCTGTCCCTGAGTGGGGATGGCGCTGTGATCAATGCGTTATTGGGGGATGTATGGAAAACGGACAGAAGACAAGCGGCTCGATCAGGCCAGTGGAGAGATATGATATCGGCCACGTGCAGGAAGTGATTCGGCAGGCGCACGGGGAACTGCGTCAGTTGCTGCAACAGCGCGCGGAAATTATGAAGCGCATCGGCACGGTCAAGCAGACGATTTCGGGACTGGCAAATCTCTTTGGCGACGAACTTTTGAGCGAAGAACTGATGGAAATGGTCGACCGCAAAACCAGCGGGCGCCAGCCGGGATTCACCAAGGCTTGCCGGATGATCCTGATGGAGGCCGGCCACGCCATGAATGCGCGCGACATCTGTGACTATTTCCAGCAGAAAATGCCTGCCATGCTTGCTCGGCACAAGGATCCAATGGCTTCGGTCACGACCGTGCTGAACCGCCTCGTGGAATACGGCGAGGCGCAGCCAGTAATTTCGAATGGCAGACGCGCCTGGCTATGGATCGCAGAAGTACGCGCGGACGCTCAGGCGACCCACGGCGAACCACGCCTGGTTGCCAGTTAGTCCGGCGGCCGTCACACGCGCGTCCTACAATACCCGCGCTTTCTCTTATGTGGCTGAGCCCTCTCTATCCAGGGGGCAGCAGCATTCCTTTTTCCAGGTGCCGCGTCACGTGCGCGTAGGAGGCTGCGTGCGGATCGTGTGTCACCATCACGATCGTCTTATGAAAGTCCTCATTCAGCCGCTTCAGAATCTCTAATACCTCCGTGGCGGAATGGCTGTCCAGATCGCCCGTGGGCTCGTCCGCCAGCAGCAAGGTCGGATCGCTCACGATGGCCCGCGCAATCGCCACCCGCTGTTCCTGTCCACCGGAGAGTTGCTTTGGCAGGTGGTTAACGCGATCCTCCAGTCCGACCAGCTTGAGCGCGGTCAGGACATGGTCGCGGCGCTGCTGCGAAGTCAGTTTGGTCAGCAGCAGCGGCAGTTCCACATTCTCAAAGGCGGTGAGCACGGGAATCAGGTTGAAAGTCTGAAAGACGTAGCCGATGTGCTCGTTGCGCCAGTGGGCGATTTGCGAGTCGTTGAAGCGAAAAATGTCTTGCCCTTGCACCAGCAGTTCGCCGTTGGTGGGCCGGTCGATCGCCGCGATCATATTCAGCAGCGTGGTCTTGCCCGATCCCGACGGCCCCATCAGGGCAAGGAATTCGCCTTTGGCGATGTCGATCGACACATCGTCGAGCGCCATTACCTCAAAGGCATCGCGCTTGAAGATCTTGCTGACGCTGCGAACCTGTACAACTTTGGTGCCCGTGGCGACGTTCGGTTGTGCGACTGTGCTCATGATTGCCCCTTGATTTTGATTTTGTCTCCATCTTTCAACGTGGCAGGCGCGGTGGTAATCACGCTTTCGCCCCCAACCAACCCATCGACGAGCGCGCCGTCGCTGCGCTGGCCCACTACGTGGATCTCACGCGCGACCGCTTTTCCGTTATACGCGATCAACACTATCTTCTTGCCATCGCGATCGTGGATCGCCGTTGACGGCACGTACACCCCTGAGGGTCCCTTGGCATTCTTGGGCGTGTCACTGGCCAAAAATTTCACGGTTGCGTTCATCTCCGGCCGCAGTTGCACGTCGGGATACTTGTCCGGATTCAACACCTGCACCTTCACCTGCACCGTGGCTTTCTGCCGGTTCGCTTCCGGCGAGATTTGCGCAATGACGCCGTCATATTCCTTGTCGGGATATGCGTCGGTCGTGACCTTCGCCTTCTGAGTGGGGCCAAGGCGGGCGAAGTCCGCCTGAGCGATGTCGAGCTCGACCTGAAGATCGTTCAAATCCGCCAGCGATACGACCGATCCCTGCGGTCCGCCCGCGGCGGCGCTGGCAAACTGTGAGGTAACGAGTTCGCCCTTTTCCGCCGTGCGGTCGAGGATGGTGCCCGTCACCGGGGCGCGAATCACCGTGGCATCCAGTTGCGACTTGGCATAGTCAAGCGCGCCTTGCGCCTGCATTACTGCGCCTTGAGCGCGGGCGATCTCCTCCACCCGCGGCCCAATCTTTGAAAGCTGAAAGACTTTCTCCAGGGAATTTACGCGCTGCTGGTCGGACTCGAACTTGGCGGTAGCGTCATCGAGCGCCTGTCGAGAGACGACACCTCCGCTCGCCAATTCCTTCGTACGATCGAGAGTCAGCTTGTCGTTCGCCAGCGTGGCGCGGGCTTCATCCAGATTGTGCTGCGCCTGTTGAATTTCTTCCGGCCGCGACCCATGCTGCAACTCGTCGAGATAAGCGCGAGCATTCTCGAGCGCGCCCCGCGCCTGTTCATACGATGCGCGGAACTCCTGATCCTCCAGGCGAACCAGCACCTGGCCTTCCTTCACCTTGTCGCCCTTCTCCACGCCGATCCATGCCAGGCGGCCGGTGACCTTGGAGTTCACGTTGATAGTGTGATGAGCGACGATGTAGCCCGTGGCCGAGAGCACGGTGCCGCCCGCGTCGCTGCCGCTGGTTTCCGCGGCGGCGCGGACGACCTCGACTTCCGGCGTGTCCGACGAAAGCACGCGGTAGGCCAACGCGAATACGCCGAGCAACACCACCACCGCGATGCCACCAATGATGTAACGGCGCGCCCAGGCCGGCGGCTCTCCGCCGGGGTCGCCTCGCTGCGTGCGGTCAATGCGCAGGCTCCGCAGGTCTTCGTGCTTTGTGTCAATCGCCATAAGAATGATTACGCTCTAAGTCTCCAAATAGTTTCCCGTAGCTTTATTCTAGCTGCGCAGCGCGGTGAGAATATTCTGCCGCGCCGCATGCCACGCCGGAGCAAGCCCGCCCACGAACCCCATGATCAAGGCGAACACAATGGCGTATCCCGCAACCTGCCAGGTGATGCGCAAGGCAAACACCACCTCGCTGAATGTCACGGCATTGGACGTGCCGGTCTGCATTCCGTTAAACGGCAGCATCAGCACAATTCCTGCGGCTGCACCCAGCAAAGCCAGCAGCAAAGATTCCAGCACAAACGACGTTAAGATCGCCGGCCGCGAGAAGCCGATCACCCGCAGCGTCGCAATCTCGCGTCCGCGATACGCCACCGCCGCATACATCGTATTCATGGCCGCAAAAATCGAGCCGATCGCCATGATGACAGCCACCACGATTCCGATGTACTTGATGGGTGTGCCGGAACTAGTCTGCTTGGCGTAATAATCGGTCTCCAGCATGCCGTCAAGCTTCAGCCGTTGATCGTCGCCGACCCGGTTCTTCAGTGCTTCGGCTGAGATGGGATCGGTCGCGCGAAGGTACGCCGACGCAAATCCCCCCTGCCGATCGAAGTCCGACGCCATCTGGTTTACGTCACCCCAGACTTCCGACTCGTAAGCCGAGCCCCCGGCGTCAAACACTCCTACGACCTTCCACGATCCTTTGCCAAATTCCATGGTGTCGCCGATGTTAGCGTGGGTGAAGCGGTCGCGGATGGACTGGCTCACGACAACCTCCCGCTGCCCGGTCTGAAACCAGCGCCCCGCTATCAACTTCGCGCTAGGCCGTATTTCCAGGCCGTCGGGCATCATGCCCCGCACCGTTACGTTCACTTCGCCCGTGCCGTCTTTGCGCGGCAGGATGATCACCACCACCCACTCGCCCGAGACCATTGGTTCGCCGTGGCTGTCATTCGCGATGCCAGGGAGCGTCTTCAGAACGGGGAAGAGCGAGGCATCGAAACCACCTGACAACTCCGCCTCCGATCCTTTGCGCAGCACCAGCACGTTCAGCGGATTGCCGCTGCTGACAAAGGCGCGCTGCAATCCCGCCAGCAGCGCCATCAGGAAAATTGCCGTCGTGACGGTGAGCGCGATGCCCAGAGCCGTCATGACCGTGAGCCCCTTGCGGAGCCTTAAATTGCGGACGTTGTAGCTGATCGGTATCGCCATAAGTAGATTCTCAACTCAACCGATGTGGCGCAGCCCTTCCACAATGTTCATGTGCGACGCTTTATAAGCCGGCAGGTAGCCGCTCACCACTCCCAGGATCAAGGCGACCAGCAACGACAATCCGGCCGTGGTTCCTCTGACTCTCATGTCGAGCGGGATGCCCAGCCCGATGAAACGGTGCGTCAGTCCAGCGATCACGGGAATGGCCACCAGAATCCCAAGTACTCCGCCGGCAACGGCGAGAGCTACGGATTCGCTCACAAAGATCGACAGTACACGCTGGCGGGTGAAGCCAAGGGTCTTCAGCACGGCCACCTCGCGCGTCCGGCTGCGCACCGACATCGCCATGGTGTTGGCCGAAACCAGCATGATGGTGAACACCACCGCTCCGCAAATACCCAGGATGAATGCTTTGATGTTCCCCAGGGAAGCGACAAAGCCCAGCTGAAAGGCTCTCTCGCTCTCGGTTTTCGTCTGCAGCGGCGAGTTGCGGAACATGTCATCAATCTCTCTTGACGCACGCGACACGTTGTCCGCCGAGTTCGACTTGAGCGCCGTACCAGCCTGCTTGCCCCTTGAACCAGGGCACCGCCTCTTCCAGGTACTTGGCGTTGAAATAGAGCGCATTCTGCGGTGGATCGCGGTGATAGATGGCGCGAATCGTGAGGTCAAGATTCACGGGAAAAATATTTGCCTGCAGCGTGATGTGATCGCCGATCTTCCAGCCATACTTGTTTGCCAGCGTCACATCCACCAAGGCTCCAGCGCGATCCTGCTGCCAGGCCTTCACCTGATCGAGCGGGACAATCTTGTCCGACGCTACCTTCAGATACTCGTCGGGATCGGTGCCCAGTTGGGCAAAGAAGTGTTCCGGCCGGTCATCGATATAGCGGCCTCCGAACCAGGTGATCGGGGCCACTGCAGTCACACCTTGAACGCTGCGAATCTTGTCGCGATAGAACGCCGGCAGAAAAAAAGCCAGCGAGACTCGGTCGCGGATGATCAACCGCCGCGATGCTTCGGGCGCGACCTGGTCCACATAAAAGGAGCGCCAGATGCAGATCATCAGCGTGAGCAACAACAGCGAGAAGCTGATGCTGATCATGGTCAGCAGGCTGCGCCGCTTGTTCCGGAACGTGTTGCGAACGACAAAACTGCCGAGCGTCATAACTTCATCCGATGTGACGTAATCCGTCGACGATGTTTACTTTGGAAGCGTGGTAGGAAGGCACGGCCGAACTCAAAAGTCCAACCAGACCCGACGTCAAGATCGCAGCCACCCATATTCCCAGCGTTACCTTCATGGGGAAAAAGCTGAAAAACTGAGGAGAGTGGGTAAGGCCATAAACCATCAACCAGCCAAGCCCAACGCCGAGCAGTCCCCCGCCCAGCGAGAGCGCCACCGCTTCGCTCACGAACAGTCCTAGCACGCCGCGCTTGGTGAAGCCCAGGGTCTTGAGCACAGCCACTTCGCGGGTGCGCTCGCGGATGGACATAGCCATGGTGTTCGCCGACACCAGTAGCGTTGCGAAGACCACCGCCGAGCAGATGCTCAGAATGAACGCTTTCACGTTGCCCATCATGGCCACGAACTCCAGCCCGAATGCCTTCTCGCTCTCCGTTTTGGTAGGCTGGGGCGAGTTCCGGAACGTGTCATCCACGGCGCCGGCAATTCTGCTCACATCTCCGGGAGACGCCGCCAGGATGCTGAATGTGCCGGCCTGTCCTTTGAAAAATGACACGGCTTCTTCCACGTATTTGGTGTTGAAGTAAACCGACTTGTTGTCGGGATTCGAGTGGAAAATGCCGCGGATGTTCAGCTCAAGATTGACGGGGTAAATCGTCCCCTGCAAGACAATGCGGTCGCCCAGTTTCCATCCATACTTCCTTGCCAGGGAGTCGTCCACAATGACGCCCTGGCGGTCGCGCTGCCAGGCTGTCGCTTGTTCTTCCGGTATTTGAAGGTCCCGGAACGCCTTGAAGAACTCATCCGGGTCGGTGCCGAATTGCGCGAAAAAGTTCTCCGGCTTCTGATCCTTATAGATCCCGCCAAACCACGAGACCGGCACCACCGATACGACCCCGGGAATCGCCCGAATCTTTTCCCGGTAGTAGCCCGGCAGCGAAAATGTGAGAGAAACGCGATGCCGCACTACCAGCCTCTCCGCAGACTCAGCGCTGCCCTGGTCGAGATAAAAAGCTCGCCAGATCGTCATCATGAGCGTGAGCAACAGCAAAGAAAAAGCGATGCTCAACACGGTTAGAGTGCTGCGGCGCTTGTTGCGGAACGCGTTCTTCGTGACGAACCGGGTCAACGTCATCGGCGTACTCCAGAGGGGACCGGGAGCCGGGCGCAGGAGGCAGGAACGTCCCAGCCCACCAAGGATAGACGAAGTACCTCGCTATCCACAACCGGTCCCGGTCCGATTTTTGTCACACCCAAAATGCTCAACTCCACAGAACCACGCTCTTCACGTTCCATAGTTTCGCGGCGACGGCCTTGCCCACAAGTGGTGATCGTCATCAGGGTGGGATGACAAATGTCACACAAGACTAGACATAACAACTACAACCGCCGCCAACAGAAAGTTACGCTGCAATTCCAGCCTCAGGAGCGACCACCCACATCGCAGCCGACGATCAATGTGTACTAGTCGAAGCGTCCCTCATCCGCCGACGGCCCAAACAGCGCGGGCACGAAAGCGTCATTGAGCTGAAGCTAGACCATATACAGCGGCGCTTTCCCCACCTTCCCCCACCTTACCTTGGTAACTCGAAGGTTGGCATCAGCGGAGATATCCTAACCCTACCCGTACCGCGGGTCTCCCCGGTCGCGCTTTGTCGCGGTGACGCGAAAGGCTTGCGATGGTGGGAAGCGGGAAAAATAAATGCCTACGAAAATCGGCCATTTCGAAATCCTGAGTGAACTGGCGAAATCGCCTACGAGCGCGGTCTACAAAGCCAACGATCCTGAAAGCGGGCAGACGGTTGCCCTGAAGGCCATTCAGTTGAGTGCGTTTGGGGAGCATAGGTCAGCGCTCGAACAGGCGCTGCTGGCAGAGGCGGAGAGCACGAAGATTTTGAGCAGCCCGAACATCACGAATGTGTTTGGGGCGGGTGAAATCGAAGGCCAGTTCTGCGCTGCCATGGACTACGTACAAGGCAACAGCATTGCCACGATGCTGGCGCGCAAAGAAGGATTTTCCATCTGGGATCTTCTCGATATCGGACGGCAGTTGTGCAGCGGCTTCGAGCATGCGAAGTCGCACAGCATTGTTCACTATAGCCTGGAGCCGTCCAAGATCATGTGCGGGTGGGACGGCACGGTCAAGATTCTAGGGTTCGGCGTCTCAAGCGTTGGTAACTTCGTGCAGTACATTCCGGAAGGAGTTGCCTCGATCCTGTATTACATGTCGCCGGAACAGGTTCAGGGCGAGGCCACAGATGCCCGCTCGAATCTGTTCAGCCTGGGCGCGATGTTCTATGAAATGGTGACCGAGCACAAGGCATTCGATGGCGAAGACGCCGAAGCCGTGCGGCAAAGCATTCTGACCGGCACGCCGGTTACGCCCCTGCGCGTCAATCCCAAGGTGCATCCTCTTTTGAGCGACCTCATCATGAAGGCGCTGGCGAAAGATCCTGCTGAGCGCTACCAGAACGGCAAGCAATTGCTTGACGATCTGGAGAACTGCAAAGAGGCGAGGCCGGCGGCGGCCAAGAAGCCGGAAGCGCCCAAAGGCCCAGCTGTCCCAGTTAAGACGAACGCGGCGGCCCAGGCAAAATTTGCGACAGCTGCAATAGCGAAGCCAGTCGAAAAGAAAGTCGCCGCTCCGCCGGTGCCGAGCGCGCAAGCGGGTTTGGCTAAACCGGTTTCGAGGCTTGCCACTCCGAAAGCAGTGGGGGCTGCCGCAGGAGCCGGCGGCGGGACCGTATCTTCTCCGGAAGTTTCGCATATCGATCACTCGAGCGCTTCGGGGAACTCGACGATCGAGGCGTCGGAGACTCTGTCCGGGCACATGTCTTCGGCCGTGGCCGATGAACCGCAGGTCGAAACCTTCGAGTCGCAGCCTGATACGGACGCTCCGAAGATCGCAGTCGATCCGCTGATGGCCGAAGGTGGGTCGAACGTCGGCAGTGGCACAAGTTTTTCGGAAATCTCCGAACTCCCCCCGCTTAAGGAAGTCTATATCGCGCCGCCGCCGCCGTCCCCGCCTTCGTTTGAGCCGGTGCAGTTCGTGCGCCCGACGGCAACGGGGTTTAAGGGAAGCCGCAAGATCGACGAGAAGCCCAAAGTACAACCCCGCGAAGTTGCCCAAAAGGCAATTAAGGAGATCAAGAGCGTTCCGCCCAAGTTGATGCTGTATGCCCTTGCCGGCGCTGGCATCCTGATTCTGATCATCGGCATTGGGGTCACTATCTACGTTCATAGTCTGAACAGCGACGATGATTCTGACGGTGGACGCTCTGCCGCTGTGGCGCAAACTCCAGCGCAGCCGGAAGCCAGCCAGTCGGCGCCGCAGAGTGTGCCGGCTCCAGCCCCGGCGGCGATCCAGCCACCCGAGACCCAACCCTCCGAGAGCGCCGAGGCCGAAGCTCCGGTGCCCGAACCCAAATCCCCTGCGAAAGCGCGAAACCCACACAAGAAGGCAGCGCCGGTAATCATTCCCGGACAGTTGGCGGTTGACTCTACCCCTCAGGGCGCCCAAGTTCAGGTGGATGGCAGGAGTGATGCGAGCTGGGTCACGCCGTTCGCTTTGACCAATCTTCAGCCCGGGCAGCATTCCATTGTGGTCAGCAAGGCAGGCTATGCCACCGACTCCCGCACGATGAATGTGACCTCAGGAAACCGGGCGACAACCCTCGTCCACCTGGCGAAGATGATGGCCACTCTGGTGGTGAAGAGCGATCCCCCAGGAGCCAGCATCTTCGTGGACGGCCGGGACATGGGCACGAAAACGCCGGGACAGATCAGCGTGGACAAAGGCCAGCACGTGGTGCTGGTTCGGATGCCGGGATACATTGACGAAACCATGAACGCGCAGTTCGCGCTCGGGCAGACGTTCAACTTTTCTCCGACGTTGCGGCCGCTCGGCAATACGGACAACCTCAAGACAGTCGGAAAAATGTCGAAGTTGTTCGGTGGAAAGGGTCAGGCGGGACAGGGGACCCTGAGCATCCGTACGCAGCCGAAGGGCGCCCAGATCGCGATCAATGAGCACCTTCTGGAAAAGAACTCGCCGGTGGAGGTACTGCTCGATCCTGGCAACTACGTGATCGACATTACAATGACCGGCTATGCGCCCGTGCACAAGGTCATCACTGCCGACAAGGGCGGCAAAGTGGTTGTCGACGAAGTGCTGCAGCGGCAGTAAGGGGCGCCGGTTTTCCGCAGCCTGCTAGTGTCGTCTCCCGCAAGTTCGTGGCATAGATGCCGCGCAAGGCCAAGGACCTCTGCGGTTGACCGCGCAAGTGCATCGGTTTTTCCCTTCGCCCAAGATGACAGTCCGTACTTTTGTCGCGAATGTTAGCGACACGACACTAGGACCTGCGAAGCGTTCCCCTTGGCACCCACGCTGTTCCCCCGGACATTCGTTCGTCACACCAATGAATGGTCCGGGGAGACTTGGCGAAAGTCGTGAGATCCCGCTGCAATTTCCGGCTTATTTCATTCCCTTGGAATCGGAACACGGGGCCAAAGAGAATAGCTGTTTGCCGCGAGGCGAAATTTCGCATTCAGCAAAAACAGGGCATGCGAAGATCTTTCGCATGCCCTGCCGGTCTTTGTAGGGAATTTATTTAGGTAACTTGAAGTTGATGGTGACTTGCGTCTGAATCTCGACCGGCTCGCCGTTGAGCAGGTACGGCTTGTACTTCCACTGTTTGACAGCATCCGCGGCTGCCTTGGTAAGCTGCGAATCGCCGCTCAGCACTTTCACGTGAGTGATGTCGCCTGTTTTTGAGACCGTCGCCATCAACTCGACGGTACCCTCAACCCGCATTTCGAGAGCATTCCTGGGGTAGATGGGCTGCACCTTCTTAAACAACAACCCACGCGACACGCCCTGCGAGACACTCAGGGTCTGCAGGAGCGGCTTGGGTGCGATTTCTCCGCCGCCAAGGTCGGGCGGAGGCGCGCCGGCACCCGCGGCCGCGATCCCAATCATGCTGGGAGCCGGAGCGTCAGCCGCTGCAGGTTTGGCATGTACGGTTGGAGACTTGCCTCCTTCGATCATAAGCGGCGCTGCAGTAGCCTCGGCCGCATCGGCAGTCTTGCTCACGGCGGACGACGCGGAGCTTGAAGGTTTCGTGGAGCTCGGCGCAGAGGAAGGGCCGTCATCGTCCAAAGCGGAATCGGTGTTGTCCGATGCATGACCCTTTGCGGTCAGCGCCCCGGGCTGTGAACTTGGCAAAGATGCCGATGTCTTTGGTTCCGCGGATGCGGGCGAACGCTGAGCGCCGCTCGGCTTTTTCGTCTGCGGAGTCGGGACAGGTGCTGCTGTCGGTTCCGTCTGGGTGGCTTCGGGCTGACTCGCGCGTCCCTGGAAGTGTGCCCAACCTGCGTACGCGGCTGCCGCGAAGATCGCGGCTGCGACGACTCCCAAAAGAAGTTTCTTGCCTCCGCCGCTCGATTCGGCCGGGACATTGGCTCCGCCAAACGTAAACGATGGCGCGGACCCAACCGAACTGGACAACTCACTGGGAGCCGCTTCCGGCGTCTTCAATCGAGCGTCTGCGTCGGCGGAGCGTTCGGGCAATGCATCTGCAACACGGGTCTCCTGGCGTTCGCGGGCCGGAGCGGGCGCGCTGGCAGCTCCGCTGCCGAGTGTTGCCGGCAATACGGTGTTAGAGGGGGCCTTCGCGTCGGGCGCTGCAGAAACAACAGCTCCCGCAAGAAACTTATCGGCCTGAGGCGCCGGTGTAATGAACTTGTTTGCAGGCGTAACCGGAGCAGCAGCAGAAGGCGCGGCAACGGAGTCTTTCACGCTGATTTCGAGCAAATCTTCGTCTCGCTCAGCGGCATTCGAACTCGCTGCTGCCGCCACTGGTGCGGGCCACGCCGAAGTTGCGGCGGGCTGTGTCCGGGCAGACGTCGTCGAGATCGCGTGCGGTGCGGCCGGAGTTTCCGGTCTTGCGGGTGGAGCAGATTTGGTAGCGGCCGGTATCGCAGGCGATGCCGCTATCGCGGCAGCGCCCGGTTTGGCGGGTTCACCTTTGCGCAGCAGTCCACGAGCCACGCGCAGCGTTCCCTTGGCCTGTTCGATGTTGATGGGTTTGGTCAGGACGAGGTTGGCGCCGATGCGGAACGCTTTTGCGACCCCGGCCTGACCTTCCACGACGGCTACGGCAAGCGACCCCTGGTTTGGCGTCGAATTGCGCGCGCTCTTGAACAACAATGTGGCATTCTGCTCGTTATCGCAGTCGACCACGACAGCGTCGAAGTGTTGGCCCATCAGCTTCTTGACTGCAGCGAAAGGTTCGGTGCAGGACTCGACGTTGAACTCTAGCTCGCTTAAGACCTGCGTCACCGTGCGAGCGGTTTTTTCATCGGGACAGAAGAGAAGAGCTTGGTAACCCATACCAAAACCATCCTAGGTACACCCGTTATCCCCAGCAAGTTACGCTGGTAATTCGCGTTCCTTGGGTTTTTGTGGTGTTTCGGTCAGGTGAAGGAAACGTTGAGTGGAATGCGTTGCTCATATGATCGAACAGGGATGGGCGTAACAACGCGGGCTTGTCGCATACAATAGCGGGCCATGCGGCTGCCTCTGTGGCTCAAAATCGGCTGGACCGTGTGGCTGCTCGTCTGGGCGCCGCTGTACTGGCGGCAATTCGGGCTGCAGAATTTTCTGTTCTTCTGCGATCTGGGAAATGTGTTGATCGGAATTGGCTTGTGGCTAGAGAGTCCGCTGATTTTCTCATGGGCGGCCTCTGGCTTGCTCTTGTTCCAGACGATCTACACCGTTGATCTCGCCGGGGCTTTGCTGACGGGCCGCCACATCGTCGGCGGCACCGAATACATGTTCGATCCGGGCTTGCCGCTCACCATCCGCCTGCTCAGCTTGTTTCACGTGGTGACACCGCCGCTGCTTTTGTGGGCAATTTGGCGTCTGGGTTATGACCGGCGAGGATGGAAATTCCAGACGCTGATGGCGTGGATCGTAGTTCCGATCAATTATTTCTGGCGGCCGGAGCAGGATGTGAACTGGGTTCGGGGGCTCTTCTTTCATGAGCAGCACGCCATGCCGGGATGGGCTTATCTACTCGGCTATCTGGTTACGGTACCGCTGCTGGTTTATTTCCCCACCCATCTCTTTCTCGATTGGATGAAACAGCGCTGGAAGAGGGATGGGTAGCGCCCGCCGGGCAGCCGCCGAGACGGCGGTGCTACTTTGCTAGCTGGTCTTGCCGGACACGTCCGGCTGCTTCCGCACCGCGGACTCGGGTTGCGGATACTCGATCGATCCCTTAAACGAAGAAATGTCTTCTTCGTGGAAGTCAGGGAAGGGCAACTGCTTCCCATCCCGCAATTCCGCAATCTTCTTGACGGCGTTGTCGGCTTTTTCTTTTTCGACTCCGGTATCGCGGCTCAAATAAAGCGTCTGCGACGGAAGCGCCAGGCCGCTGCCGGAGTCGTCCATCACATCCATCATGCGCAGCAGCAGATCTTCGCGGACGGCGGCGAATTCGTTGAAATCCTGCGTCAGGATGTAAGCAAACACCTCCAGGCTGAGCGAGGTGCCCGCAATATCCGTGAGGCGTACGCGCACGGTCTTCGTTTCCACTTTGGGATGGCTGTAAAGCAGGCGACGAATTTCCGCGAGCACGAAGCGCATGTGGTCGGACTTGGTCTCGGGGCGCAGGCCGAGATTGGTCTTGAAAAGAATCTTGTCGCGGCGGCTGAGATTCTCGAGATTGATTGTGGCGACGGTGCCGTTAGGAATGGCCACGAGCGTCCGTTCGTCCGTACGGATGCGGGTGGAGCGCAAACCGATGTCTTCGACGACGCCGGTACGATCGCCGAAGCGGCAGACATCCCCGACGCGAAACACTTCATCGCCGAGCACAGAAACGCCGCCGAAGAGATTCTCGATGGTTTTCTGCGCACCGAAGCCGATGGCCAGACCGCCAATGCCCAACCCGGCGAGCGCGGTGCTCATGTTGAAGCCCAAGCTGCCCAGAACCGCTAGGACGCCCACGCCAAAAATCACAGCCTTGAGGATGCGCTCACCCAGAAGCATCAGCGATCCCGTGCCCGCGTGGCCGCGAGCCAGAGCGCGATTGCGCATGCGATGCAGGGACCATTGAACGACGCGCCAGAGAATCCACGTCGCGCTGACAATCAGTGCAACCGACGTGGTTTGAAAGTAGTAGTGCCGCGGCAACAGCGGAATATGAAGGTATGCGGCGAAGACTTGATGAATGAGCGTGCCCGTCAGCAGCCACGCCGGACCGGAAACCGAGCGCCAGTTCGCGACATCCAGCTGGCCGCGCCGCCGTGCCAACCAACGCAATGGAATTTCCAGCAGCGCCAGTATCAGCCAGCCGAGTGCGGCCGCCACGGGTACTGCGAGCAGCAGCGCCAGGAATTGCCACAAAGGCATTCCCGCGAACTCGTGTTTGACGAGTACATTGGGAAGCCGGCTCTCGACGTGCCGCGCCTGCACCTGGTCGTAGAGTTCGGGAACTTTGGCCAGAGTGTCGGAGGAGATCAGCCAGATCTTGCCTGCGCTCGGATCCGACACGCGCACCAGGTCCAGGTCGGCCTCGACATCTCCCGAAGACATCGTGCCAAGTCTCTGATGGCCCAGCGGGATACCTTCTTGTGGGATTCCTTCGGCCTGCGTGAAGTTCTTGAATCGGCCGGTGAACGCACTGTCGAGCACGACCTTGAGCTTGGTGGCGATCTGCTCGCCTTCGGACTGGCGGCGCGCTGGGCTCATTTGCAGGTATTGGGCTGCAATTCCGTAGTCCCCGGACTGCGCCGCCTGCAAAAAGCCGAGCATGGTTCCCGAGGGGGTCGTGCGCCCAAGGGGATCGACCGGAGCATTCGCCGCGGCCGTCGCAGGGGTTGGGGATGGCAGAGCCTGGCCGAGCGCCGCGCTCGCAAAAGTCAGGCAAGCCCCAAGGCACACAACCCAAACGAAAATGGTTCTTGGAACAGAGGGCATGATCTTCTCCCGCCCAGCTTTGTGCGGGCGCACGCATGCCGTGCGTAACAAGCGAAGCATGGAAGCTTCATTGTATCGAAACGCCGTGGAGAGGGCAGAAACGTCGCACGGGATGCGGCGATGGCCTCTATCCGCGCTTCGGCCGGTAAATGTGAGTGCTGGTGCCGAAGAAAACTTCGGCGGATTCCATCACTGTTTCCGAAAGCGTGGGATGCGGATGAATGGTCATCGCTACGTCGCTGGCCAGCGCCGCCATTTCGATGGCGAGCACACCTTCCGCGATCATCTCACCCGCGCCTGCGCCGACGATTCCCACTCCTAGCACGCGTTCGGTCTGCGGATCAATGAGGAGTTTGGTCAAGCCTTCCGGGCGATCGAGAGTCATGGCGCGGCCTGAGGCGGCCCAGGGAAACTTGGCGACCTTGACGTCTCGATTTTCTTTTTGTGCCTGCGTCTCCGTCAGGCCGCACCAGGCAACCTCGGGATCCGTAAAGACAACCGCGGGAATCGCGTTCGGTTCGAAGGCCACTTTGTGTCCGGCAATGGCCTCGACCGCAACCCGACCTTCATGCGATGCCTTGTGAGCGAGCATCGGCTCACCGACCACATCGCCGATTGCGAAGATGGACGGATCATCGGTTTGCAATTGCTTGTTCACTTGAATGAAACCGCGCGGACCCGCCTTCACGCTCGTCTTTTCGAGACCCGGGATTTCGGAGTTTGGCTTGCGGCCTACCGACACCAGTACGCGATCGAAAACCTTCTCGCGCTCTTTGACGTCCGGGCCTTCGAACGTGGCCCGAATGCCGCCGCCTTCGTCTTTGACCGATGCCACCGTCGTGTTGAGCAGGATTCCGTCGAACATCTTTTCCAGCCGCTTGTGAAGCGGAAGGACCAGGTCGCGATCCGCGCCGGGAAGAAGGCCAGGCAGCATTTCCACGACAGTCACACGCGTTCCCAGCGCGGCATAGACGGAGCCTAGTTCCAGTCCGATGTATCCTCCGCCGACTACCAACAAACTGCCGGGGATATCTTCGAGATTCAGAGCGCCGGTGGAATCCATCATGCGCGGCGTATCGAGTTTCAAGGTCGGAACAATCGCTGGGCGAGAGCCGGTCGCAAGGATGATGCGATCGAAGCTGAGGGATTTTTCCGAGCCGTCGGACTTCGTCACGCGCAGCGTGGTTGAATTCTCAAACGCCGCGCTCCCTTGCACGTAATGTACTTTGCGCTGCTTGGAGAGCTGACCGAGACCTCCGGTCAGCTTCTTGACCACGCTCTCTTTCCAGGAGCGCAGGCGCCCCAGATCAATTTTCGGCGCGGCGAACTCAATTCCCCAATTCTTGGCCTGATGCGATTCTTCAAGCAACTTGGCCACATGGAGCAGCGCTTTCGACGGGATACAGCCGCGGTAAAGGCAGACTCCGCCGGGGTTAAGCTCGGGATCGATAAGCGTGACGGTCATGCCGAGATCGGCGGCCAGGAATGCAGCGGCGTATCCACCAGGACCGCCGCCGACTACTGCAATATTGAGGGATTGTGTGTCAGACATGTGGATGAATGAATGTTCCTTCGTAGAGACGTTGCTTGCAACGTCTCGTCGGGCAGCACCGCAAGCCCAGAGTTCATCGGTACCGCCGTCAGAGACGTAGCAACCTACGTCTCTACGAATTGATGCGGCGCCACGGCGCCGCACTTTTCCTTATCCCTGCACCGATAGCAGGAACGGCTGTTCAAAGGCCTCCGCGATCCATCGCAGGAAGCGCGCCGCATCGGCTCCGTCAATCAGGCGATGATCGTAGGAAAGCGAGAGCGGGAGGATCAGCCGCGGCTCGAACTTGCCATTGATCCACTCCGGCTCCATCCGCGACCGCGACAGCCCGAGGATCGAAACTTCCGGGTAATTCACGATGGGCGTGAAGCCCACGCCGCCAATGCCGCCCAGATTGGTGATGGTGAACGTGCCGCCCTCCATATCCGCAGGCGTAAGTTTCTTGTCCCGCGCTTTCTTGGAGAGCTGCGACAACTCGACCGCCAGTTCGACAATATTCTTCTTGTCGACCTCCCGGATGACCGGAACCAGAAGTCCGCGATCCGTATCGGCGGCCACGCCAATGCTGATGTATTGCTTGTAGACGATTTCTTCTTTCTCGAGGTCAATGCTGGCATTGAACTGCGGAAATACTTTGAGAGCCGCGGCGCAGACTTTCAGCGCGATCGCCGTCACCGTCATCTTGCCACCGGCTTCCTCCGCTTTCGGAGCAAAGCGGGCGCGCAATTGCTCGAGCTCGGTGATGTCGGCGCGGTCATGCTGCGTGACATGGGGAATCGTGTTCCAACATTCGGCCAGGTGCTCGGCCGTCTTGCGGCGAACTCCGCGCATCGAGACGCGTTCGACTTTGCCCCACTTGGCGAAGTCGGGAAGCTGAGGCTGAGTGAAGTGTCCAGCGCGCGGCGGCGCCTGGGCCGCGGTAGCTGCAGCCGAGAGCAGCGACTTCGCATAAGCCTTGACGTCGTCTTCGCTGATGCGGCCGCCGGGTCCCGTGCCCTTCACTTCGTAGATGTCAACGCCGACCTCGCGGGCTAATCGCCGCACGTGCGGCGCTGCGGGAACGGCCTGACGATTTTCTGTGCCGGCAACCTTGCCCAGTTGCACGGGCATAGTGAACACGGGCGCGGACGGTTGCGGCTGGTCGGGAGGCAGGGCCTGCTCTTCCGTCTTGCCCTCGGCGCGAATCGCGGCTTGAAAGGCGAGGCGGGCTCCGTGCTGTCCGGAAACGTGCTCGACCGGAGCGTTGCGGGCGCGTGTCGTTTCGGCTTTAGCCGGCGCTCCGCCTTCGAGAGTGAAGATCACCTGCCCAACTTTGATCTTCTCGCCTTCTTTTACTTTCACTTCTTTGATCACGCCGCTGACCGACGACGGCACTTCGACCACGGCTTTGTCGGTCTCCAGTTCCATCACCGGCTGGCCTTCCGAAACTTTGGCGCCGGGCGCGATCATCAAACGAACCAGATCGCCTTGGGAAATGTTCTCTCCCAGTTCGGGGAGTTTGAATTCGCTGGCTCCGGTCCCAGTCGAAACAGTCGCGCCAGCACTGAGCGCGGTAGGAGCGGGGGCTGCAGGTGCCGGGGGAGATGTCACCTCGGTCGACTCTTGCTGAACTGGTGCGGGTGCTGCTACGGCGCGCGCGGGAGGTTCCGGAGAAGCTTTGCCCTCCGCCCCATCCACCGTAAAGATCACCTGCCCGACCTTGATCTTGTCACCCTCTTTGACTCGAATTTCCTGCACCGTTCCGCTCACCGACGAAGGCACCTCAACGACCGCCTTGTCGGTTTCGAGTTCCATGACCGATTGACCAGTGCTGACACTGGCTCCCGGCGCAACCATGAGGCGCACGAGGTCGCCTTGTTCGATGTTTTCTCCCAGCTCGGGAAGTTTGAATTCAATCACCGCGTCGTTCCTTTTCTAAGATCCTGAGTTTCGTAGTCGAGTTTCGTATTCAAACTTCGTAATCGATCTTCAACTCGTCGCGATTCAGATCCCACCGTGCCTCCGTCCGCCTAGCTGATCGCCGGGTTCGCCTTGTCGGGATTAATCCCCAACTCCTGGATCGCGCGCTTCACCGCGTCGCTGCCAATCTTCTTCTCTCGCGCCAGCGCTCCCAGCGTGGCCAGCACGATGTGCTTGGCATCCACTTCGAAGAAGTCGCGCAATGCCGTACGGTTCTCGCTCCGCCCGAATCCGTCGGTTCCCAGAGAGACGAGTTGTCCCGGCACCCACTTGCCCAAACTCTCCGGCAGCACCTTCATGTAGTCAGACGCGGCGATGAACGGCCCGGCAGCGTCCTTCAAAGTCTGCGTCACATAAGGAACTTTCGCTGCTTCGCCGGGATGCAGCATGTTCCAGCGCTCGCAGTCGTTGCCGTCGCGATAGAGCTGCTTGTAGCTCGTGACGCTCCACACATCGGCCCCGACGCCGTACTTTTCTTCCAGAATCTGCTGCGCCTTCAGCACTTCGTGCATGATCGTGCCACTGCCCAGCAGTTGCGCTCGCAGCTTGGCATCGCTCTTGGCGGAGGTCTTGAAGCGATACAGCCCTTTCAGTACGCCTTCGCGAACGTTTCCCTCCGCGGGCATGCCGGGCATGGGCAGTGGCTCATTGGTGACGGTCAGGTAATAGAAGATCGACTCCTGGTCGACATACATGCGCTTGATGCCATCCTGAATAATGATGGCGATCTCGTAGGCAAATGCCGGATCGTAAGCGAGCAGGTTCGGCACCGGTAGCGCGAGCACGTGACTGTGACCGTCCTGGTGCTGCAGGCCTTCGCCCGCCAGCGTAGTGCGGCCGGCTGTGCCGCCGACAAGAAACCCGCGGCAGCGCATGTCGGCCGCGGCCCAGATCAGATCGCCGATGCGCTGGAAGCCGAACATCGAGTAATAAATAAAGAAGGGAATCGTATTGATCCCGTGATTGGCATACGCGGTGCCGGCCGCGATGAACGAGCACATCGATCCTGACTCGGTGATGCCCTCCTCCAGAATCTGCCCGTTCTTCGCTTCTTTGTAGTAGAGCAACGTGTCCATGTCGACCGGTTCATAGTTCTGGCCCACACTGGAATAGATTCCTACCTGGCGGAAGAGCGCTTCCATGCCAAACGTGCGCGCCTCATCGGGCACGATGGGCACGATGAGCTTGCCGAGTTCGGGATCGCGCAACAACTTCGCCAGCAGCCGCACGAAGACCATCGTGGTCGAGACTTCGCGCCCCTCGGTGCCTTTGTGAAATTCCTCGAAGTGCGAATCGGGCACGGATTTCAGCGCCGCGGCCCGCACTTTGCGTGTGGGCATGTATCCGCCAAGCTGCTGGCGGCGTGCCTGCATGTATTTGATCTCGGCGCTGTCGTCGGACGGTCGATAAAACGGCGCGTTGTGCAATTCGTCGTCTGGAATGGGGATTCCGAAGCGCGAACGGAACATCTGCAACTCGTCTTCGTTCAATTTTTTCTGCTGGTGCGTAATGTTCTTGCCTTCCCCCGCTTCGCCCAGCCCGTAGCCCTTGATCGTCTTCGCCAAGATGATGGTGGGCGAGCCGGTGTGATCCATCGCCGCTCGATACGCCGCGTGCACCTTGATCGGATCGTGCCCGCCCAGGCGCATGCGCGCCAGTTGATCGTCGGAAAGATGCTCAACCATTTTCAGCAGGCGGGGATCGGTGCCGAACAGGTTCTGGCGAAAGTAAGCTCCGCTTTCAACAAAGTACTTCTGGTATTGTCCGTCGCTGACTTCCCCGAGGCGCCGGACCAGCAGGCCATCGCGGTCGTTCTGAATGAGGGTGTCCCAATCGGAGCCCCATATGACTTTGATGACGTTCCAGCCCGCTCCGCGGAAAATGGCTTCCAGTTCCTGGATGATTTTTCCATTGCCGCGCACCGGGCCGTCGAGCCGTTGCAGGTTGCAGTTCACCACGAAGATGAGGTTGTCGAGTTTTTCGCGCGAGGCCAGAGTGATCGAGCCCAGTGACTCCGGTTCGTCCATTTCGCCATCGCCCAGAAATGCCCAGACCTTGCCGCCCGTGGACTGCTTGAGGCCGCGATTCTCCAGATACTTGATGAAGCGCGCGTGGTAAATCGCCTGGATCGGCCCCAATCCCATGGAAACCGTGGGGAACTCCCAGAACTCGGGCATGAGCCAAGGGTGAGGATAGGAACTCAATCCTCCGCCGGGCTTCAGTTCGCGGCGGAAGTTTTGCAGCTTCTCTTTAGAAATGCGGCCTTCGAGATAGGCGCGCGAATAGATCCCTGGAGCGGCGTGCCCTTGGAAGTAGACGACATCGCGGTCGCCACTTTCCGTTTGTGCGCGAAAGAAATGATTGAAGGCAACTTCATACAGCGTGGCAGCGGAGGCGAAGGTCGAGATATGTCCGCCGATTCCTTCCTGAATCTTATTGGCGCGAACCACCATGGCCAGCGCATTCCAGCGCACCAGGCTCTTGATGCGGCGTTCCATTTCCTGGCTTCCGGGAAACGGGGCCTGCTGCCGCGATGGAATCGTGTTCTGATACGGCGTGGTTGCCGAGAACGGCAGGTTGATGCCGGCTTCGCGCCGCGCATGCAGCGCCAACTGTTGCAGCAAGCGGCCCGCCCGGTTGGGGCCGCCCTTGGAAAGAACATAATCCAGAGAATCCACCCACTCTCTGGTTTCCAAAACTTCTAAGCCGTCGGTTTCCGTCTGAGCCACGTCTGGTTTCTCCGTCGTAGAATGCGCAATACTCCATCATAATTCAATCGCGAGGATTCTTGCTGGCGAGGCAGGAAGAACGGCCAGCATTTCGAGGGGCTGACGATCCAAAGAGTTATCGAGGCAAATTACGCAGCTGAGGGCCGAGTTCTCGCGGTTGATCGGCGCGTTCGAACGATCATTCCGCCCACAACGATCGCGAACGGACCAGAGCATTGAAATAGCATCCACGAAAGGGCGTCGTCCATGGGCCAATGCTCGGCTATCAACGCGAAGTAAGCAGGGACAGCCAACCCGAAAAGGACGAGACTCAGCGTCATCGTGGCAACCATCTCCCTTCCCTTGGCCGCCCACGCGACGATGCATCCAACGAACATCGACAGGATAAGGTGTGTGATTAACATTCCGTTCAGCACCCACATGTAAGCCTGAAAATGGGTCGACCAGAACGCGAGGTACTTGTCGGTAACCGCTGACAGCACCTTGTCGGGCAACCCGTGGAGAAAGCTACCCAAGAAATGCCCTCCGACTACGGCGGCACTGGTCGACCACGGCGCGACACGGAATCCGGCGCCGAAGAGATGTGCAATGGCTTTCACCGTCTGTCGCCAATACCATCTTCGGGCGAATCCAACTCCCGATTTCGACGCGAGTTGGCGGAATTCCTCAAACAGGTCCCCCACTATCGATTCTTCTTCAGGAAGGGTGAAAAGATTCACGAGCCAGGTGGCAAAGCTCGGCGGCCGAACGAAATCTGCTTGGGATGTCATGAGTAACTCCGGACGACGTCGAGGCCCTCTGTCATGCTATGGAGTGCGCGTTGTGCGCGGTTCACAGCCGCCAGTCCCTGAGCAGTGACACGAAAGAAGCGTTTCGAACGTCCACCACGTTCTGGCGTGGGATCGCCGCGGTGAGACCTGACGTATCCTTTTTTCTCCAGGCGATCGAGGGTGGCATAGACTGCGCCGATTGAAACTTCACGTTTCGTGCGGAATTCGATCTCCTGCCGCACGGTGACTCCGTAGGCTCGATCTTCCAGCCGCAAAAGCGCCAGCACAACGATGTGCTCAAATTCGCCGAGGTAATCTCGATCAGCCATTACTTATACAATATAGAGGAAATCTTTGCCAGTCAAACCAATCCCTCCTCCCGGCGAGTTGGTTTAGAATCGCTTCCTGCGGCCGTTCGGCGCAGGAGGAGTTCCATGTTACGGATCGTGCTGCTGTTGGCCGTGGTTCTAGTGCTCGTGGTACTTGTTCCGCGCCTGTTGTCGAGCTCGGCCATGCCCACCGAGGGAAGCAATGCACCCGACTTCACGTTACCGTCGCAGGAGGGCTCGTCCGTCAGCCTGAAGGACTACCGGGGGAAGTGGGTCGTCCTTTATTTCTATCCCAAGGATCAGACGCCAGGCTGTTCGCGCGAAGCCCATAACTTCCAGGAGGATCAGCCGAAATATGCCGAACGAAATGCGGTTGTGCTGGGCGTGAGCCTCGATAGCGTGGACTCGCACAAGAAGTTTTGCGCCAAAGAGGGCCTGAACTTCAAGCTCCTGGCCGATACCGACCACAAAGTGACCGACTCCTACGGATCGCTGACCAATCTCGGTCTGGTGAAGTTTGCCGCGCGGCATACGTTCCTGATTGACCCCAGCGGAAAGATCGCGAAAGCCTACACCAGCGTCGATCCGGTCAAGCACAGCGCCGAAGTTCTGGCGGAGTTGGATCTGCTGGAGAAATCCGAGGCAGCGAAACGCTAGCACGCGAACATGTGGGGACAGCCGCCCCGGCTGTCCAGCGGAGCGAAGCTCCACGGCAAAGTCTCCTCTCGCTCCGTATGGAAGTCAAAGGTCAGGCTGATTTTGTATTGCTGGGAAACTCAAGCCGCTCAACCGGCGCCTCTTCCTCCTCCCACAATCCAGCCCACGAAGTACACTGAGAGAATGGCAACTGTAGCCAGGACCGAAGTGCGCGGGTCTGCGGAGTACCGCTTTCCGCCCGGCTTCCAACGGAATCTCCTCTGGTTTGCGTTCCGCAGATTTCGCCCGGCGAATCCGATCCTGCTATTCCAGCACTTGGCTCGGGAATACGGCGACATCGCGCACTACAAGATCGGGTGGAATCACATCCTCTTCCTGAATCATCCCGACTACATCCGCGAAGTGCTCGTGGTGCAGAACGACAACTTCGTCAAGGAGCGCACGGTTCAGCGTACAAAAATGCTGCTGGGCGAGGGCATGATCACCAGCGAAGGCGCTCAACATCGCACCCAGCGCCAGGTGGCGCAGCCCGCGTTTCATCGCCAGCGCATCCCGGAATACGCCAGCACGATCGTTCAGGAGGCAGCCCGCGTGCGCGCCCGCTGGACAGACGGCGAGCAGCGCGACATTGCCGTCGACATGATGCATCTCACGCTCAATGTGGTCGCGCAAACGCTGTTTGCCACGGATCTGCGCGAGGAAGTGGAGGAACTGGCCGCCGCCATCAACCGCATCATGGGCCTCTACAATTTTCTGGTGATGCTGCCGGCGGCGGAGTGGCTGGTGCACGTGCGCCCTCCCGGCCTGGCCGCATTCCTGAGAGCGCGCAAGCGGATTGATGCAGTCGTTTACCGCATGATCGCCGCGCACCGTCAGCGCAATTCTCACGGCAGCAGCCTGCTCGATCTGATGCTGGCAGCGTCGCCCGATCAAAGCCCCGCCTCAGAGCAGTCGCTGCGCGATCAGGTCATTACGATCTTCCTGGCCGGCTATGAAACGGTCGCGAACGCTCTCTCCTGGACGTGGTATCTACTTTCGCAAAATCCCGAGTGCGAACGCCGCTTCCACCAGGAAATTGATCGCGAACTGCAAGGCCGCTTGCCCACCTACGACGATGTCCCCCGTCTTCGTTATGTGGAAATGGTGTTGGCTGAATCCATGCGGCTCTACCCACCCGCATGGGCGATGGGCCGCTACGCTCGCGCCGACTTTCAACTCGGCGAATTTGTCCTCCCAGCGAAGACGACGGTCTTGATGAGCCAATTCATCACCCATCGCGACCCCCGGTTTTTCCCCGATCCTCTGCGTTTCGATCCCGAGCGTTTCACCACTGAAGCCAGATCGCGGCGAACGAAGCTTACCTACTTTCCCTTTGGCGCCGGTGTCCGGCAATGTATTGGCGAGTCGTTTGCGTGGATGGAAGGTGTGTTGCTGCTGGCCACGCTGGCACAGAAGTGGAAGTTAAGACTCGTTCCGGGTCACCCCGTCGAGCCCGAGCCGCTCATTACCATGCGTCCAAAACACGGGATGCGGATGCAATTGGAATCGCGCTGACGCCAGCCCGGTTAACATAGCGGCCGAATCGTCCTGCCAAGACGAGTGTCGCCTAAAACTCCAGATCCGGACACGACTTTGAAAATAAAGCAAGGAAGGCTTACGCTCGCCCCCGGAACCGGATGATGTGGCGCCGATCGCGTTTCGAGGGCCGGCCTTCCGGCAAGGTCTCGAATTGGCGCATCGCTTTCCGTTCGGCTGCTACCTTCTCGCGCATTTCCCGGCTCTCCGCAGTTTCGCGGTAAAGCGTCTGTGCCACCGGGGCAGGACCACGCACTTCGCTGAGAAGCAGCACTTCCACCTGAAAGTCGCCGCCGTCATTAGTCACGCGCAACCGGTCCCCAACCCGAACTTCGCGCGCCGCCTTGGCCGGCTGCCCGTTGGATAGGATCCTTCCGAGTTCGCACGCCCGTTTCGCCAAAGGACGCGTCTTGAAAAATCTCGCCGCCCAGAGCCAGATATCCATTCGTACGCCGGTCATAGATCTATTTTGCTACAAGGCCGATCCAAGCCTCTGGATCAGAAATGGAAAATCAGATCGCTCGCCACTGTAAGCTGATTCTCCGTCGGCCGTAGTCGTAAGCTTTCCGATCCCAGGCGCGCTCGAAGCGCAATTCCGGACGGATCTGGATCGTCGTCCCGATCCAGTGGCACCACGCGAGCGCGTTCTCGGAGTATTTGGTTGCGTAGCCCGTACGCTGGCCTTTCTTGTCGTCGAGAAAGTCACTGCGAAACGACAGGAAGTCATGCACCGAGAGTTCCTTCTGCACGAAATTGACGATGGCATATTCGGGAGCGGTGCAACGCTGCTCGCCCGTCACGCAGTACGCCGCATTCGCCCCTGTTTCCGGCTGAATCTTTCCTCCCAAAGCAGGCACGCCGCGCTCATACATGTACCAGGTTTCAGTTGCCATGTGCACCGTCTTCGAGAACTTGTGATACCAGGTGTGGCGTCGTACTGCTGCAGATTGTTGTAGGCGTATTTGCCGTCGTTGATTCCATTGGCGCAGACGTACAAATTGTCATTGACTGACTTGGTCGTATAGCTCACGCATGCGGTGCCGGAAGGCTTCGCATCCGAAGTCCACAACGCAACATCGTGGCCGCCCGTAATCCCAAGTTGTACCAGCCACTGGTCGTTCACCTTCACGGTCGCAATCAAGCCGGTGTCGGTGAAGGGATCAATCGCATACAACAGCGAATGGCTGAAAATGTAGTTGTTCGGCGCCAATTGGGCCTCAATCCCGGGGACCGAGATGAAGCGGCCCACCCTTACATTCAGACCCTGCGCAACCTGCGGAATGTAGACATCGACATATTCCAGCGTAGGATCAAACCCATATTGGCGATGATCGTTCACCCACGGGCCACTCCCGTAGCCCTTCCCGGTCGTATAGCGATAGTCCGTGCCGAACAGCGCCGTAAGATGGTAGCCCCAATCGATGTGATCTTGTTGCACCGAATCCGGCAAGCGCTCGGCGTAGAGAACAAGTTGGTTCATCTCAAAGCGATTCGAGTAGACATCGTTCGCCTCGGGGTCATTGCGCTGCGCCGAAGTGCTGAAGTTCAGTGTCGGATCGATCCATCCATAGAGCTTCGTCCGGCTCCTGGCCTGGTTGATGGCAGTCATCAGCGGATAGCTGTTTGTGTCCGGCTCGCCAATCACCGGCGAACCACCATACGACCAATCCGCGTTGGGAAATGGCGGAGAATCCAGCGGCGACGGAGGCCCGCGCCGCGCCGGGGCCGGCGAGGAGGCACTCGTCCCCGACCAATCCTCGCGGTAAAACTCCCCCCATCGCGAAAAGAAGCCCTTCGCCTCGGGGACGTCTCGGCTTGGGAGCGTCAGGTGGCGGCACGGTCTGTCTATCGGCCTGTTGTCCTTGGGAAAAATCACACCACAGGAACAGGACGCACACGAAGAAGAGGTACTGCCCGCGGCGTGAAATATTCTTTGGACGCATAAAAACAGCGTGAACCCATCGAGGCCGATCGAGAAGGCAGGTTGGAATCGGAGTAACTACGCCAGTCAGAGAGCTATAAGGAAAGACTGGAGGCGCGGGTCGGAATCGAACCGACGCATAAAGGTTTTGCAGACCTCTCCCTTACCACTTGGGTACCGCGCCTCTGCTCCATACGTTAGCGTTCCGGCAGGAAAAAGTCCATCTGCGGAGAGCAGGCTGGGATCAAAGAAAACTGGAGCGGGAGACGGGATTTGAACCCGCGACTTCGACCTTGGCAAGGTCGCACTCTACCACTGAGTTACTCCCGCTCGTTCTCTCATTCTACAGCACTTGCGCGTTCACTGCCAGTTCACTGCACCCGCACTTGCTCCCGCTCATCATCAAGCTGCTCTTCCACATCGAGTGAGGTGCCAGCTTTTGGGAGGAAACGCTCAATACTTACCTTGAGCTTCCCTCGCCTTGTGGTTATTGTGTGTGTAATGCATCGTCATGTCAACGTTCGAATGGCGAAGCATGCGCTGCACCACAGCCGGATCATGCCCATTCTCAATCAGAAATGTGGAAAAGCCCGTGCCTCAGGTTGCAGAACCCGAACCTTGGCCAGTCTTCTGAGATCACTCCGGCAGCGACAGCCGCAGGTCTGATGTAGTCCTGCACGATCATGCTGCCAAGCCGAGGTTGCTTGCCGTTCAGCTTGAACGAAGGGAACAAGGAGTCCGAATCCTTGCTGTACGGTGTCTTCTCACGCCACGCCTGCAATAGGCCAGCAAGCGTTTCGTGCATCTCCACCGGGGCCTTAGACGCCCTTGGCTTCGGACGTCCCAGTTCTCCATCCACCCAGTCCCGCCTGATGTTGATCTTCAGTTTCTTCCAATCAACATCTGACCAGATAAGTGCAAGAGCTTCCCCGGTGCGGATATCGGTGGTGGTGATGGTTGTGATCGTGGCGTCGATGGTGCAAAACCATGATGATGCTGATTGCGATGGTGATGCTGGTGGTGATGCCGATGCTGGTACTTCTGTTGCTGTTGTCGTTGTTGCTGACGACGCGCATCCTGCCTCCCATTACGGTGATCCGCAGTCGAACACAACCGCAATCAGGAGCGGCTACCGATCATGATCGGGCGAACTTGAGAAGTGGCTGGATGTCGCCATCATCCGCCGCTCTGATCGCTTCCAGATATTTATTGCGTGCTTCGCCTTCTTCGACGAGATTGGCCGAACCCCACGTAAATGCAGGACGCCCAAGCTTCATTGCAAGTACGTCCGCGATCAACCGTGCATGCCTGCCATTGCCGTTCGGAAACGGATGGATGAGCACAAGCCGATGATGAAATCGAACGGCTATCTCATCGGGCGAGTATGTCTCGTTCTCAATCCAATAGGGAACGTCACCGAACAGCGCCATTAGTCTCTCTCGAATTTCAGGGAATGGGACTCCGATGTTTTTTTCGATACGTCGATACTCACCCGCCCACTTCCATGTTTGGTCGAACATCTTCCCATGGAGCTTCCGGACGTATTCGTCAGAGGCAATATCAACTGCTCTGGTGCGGTCTCCGACAGCCCACTCCCGCGCAAGGAGAATGTTCTCCCGCTCCCACTCGTTTAGTTCCTCCTTCGTTGCGAGATTCGGAATAAGGTCCGCAAGTTCTTCCGGGGAGAGAGGCGTATTGCCGTCGCTGGTTGCCGTGATTGTCGTCACTTTTTTCCCGTGCGCTTCAGGATGCGTCTCGTTTCTTCCTCGATTTTCTCCGGCACTCCTCCCACGGCTTGGTCTTCCAACGCCATGCTGTGCTCAACGGCGTGGACGTTTTCAGCAGCTTTGGTTCTCGCAGGCTCTTCCGCAAGCTCCTGAATGCTTCCGCTCTTTGGCACGAGGGCGTAGACAAGCTGACACCCAAGGGCGTCCGCCGCGTCACGAAGACTTCCCAAGGTGATCCGGTAGTCAGCCTCAGACTTCTCCAGATAGTTCACGAGCGGCATGCTCTTGTGGAGGTGTTGAGATAGCTGCCGCAAGGGGATTCCGGTCGCCTCGCGGATCGCGCGAATCCAGCCCTTTTGCGGACGCGGGGAGTTCTTGGCAGCCAGAAATGGCTCTATTGCTCGCTCAAGCTGTCTCAGACGTAACCTTTTGAATTCAGGCTTCATAGCCGGCAACATCCTCCCTCCTCGTAAATTTCAAGTTTAACTGAATTATGTTAGCATAAAATTCAGTTTTAACTGAAATCACGATTGACGTTGTTCAGCTTTAGCTGAACTTCCTGCGCGTCTCTTTCAGAAATAATTGAGGAAGCAATACGACCGCAGACTCATCATCGGAATGGAAATGGAAGCGGGTGCTAATAGAGGTCAGAGCGCGGCTCTTCCGGTGTCGAGCGATGAGGCACATCGGAGCTTTTTAGGAGGTTCTGGGGAGCATCTCGGACGGTCTCGGAGATTGGTTTTGAGGGTCAGAGCGCGACTTCGCACTTTTTCGGTGCACCCGCACTAGCACCCGTCGAGACACCTGTCCTTCGTGTATTTTCAGGCACTTGGCAGTCCCCGTAGCCCTTTTAAGTTGTTGAAAAGATTGAATAGGAGAGAATTGGCAAGGTCGCACTCTACCACTGAGTTACTCCCGCTCGTTCCAAAAATTATACCGCATCTGCGCTTGCCGCCGCCTGCTACCGCGACGGAAGCGTTATCAGCGTGAACGCTGTTTCGCCGCTACGCGAACTCCAATTCAATCTTCTTTGCCGCCCGGTCCAGGTTCACGATTCGAAAACTGCGAACCTGTCCCGCCCGCACGGGTTCTGCCTTGGGAGGCCCACCGGAGCCACTCTTCCAGCGCGCCTGCAGCATGGAACTCAAGGAAGAAAGGTCCGCCTTCGATTCCTTCGGCGCCTCGCTCTTTGGCGCACTGGCCGCCATCATCTTGCAGGTCGCGTGAATGCCGTCGCCCAGTTCCACTCGCGCCTGGCCGCCGGAATCGTCCATCAGCCGGCCCGTGACCACGTCCCCCGGATTGTGCTCAGCGATGTATTCGTCCAGGCCAGTGGGGACGAGTTGCTTCATGCCCAGCCGCATCTGCCGCTTCTCGAGGTCGATGGCGAGCACCTGAGCCTTCACAACTTGCCCCACTCGCAATACGTCCTGCGGCTGATTGATTCGCTTTTCCGCGCTGATGTCGCTGACGTGCACCATGCCTTCGATTCCTTCCGAAAGCTGCACGAAGGCGCCGAACTTCGTGAGGTTGGTGACCGGTCCCTCGACCGCCGAACCCACCTGGAAGTGCTGCGCCACGTCGGCCCACGGATCGCCCAATGCCTGCTTGAGTCCCAGCGAAATGCGGTGCTCGGCAGCGTTGACTTGCAGGATCACGGCCTCGACGGTCTCGCCCTGCTTCACCACGTCGCTGGCCTTCCTGATTTTGCCCTTCGACCACGACATCTCGGAGATATGAATCAATCCCTCGATACCGGGCTCCAGTTCCACGAACGCTCCGAACTCGACCAGACGCGTAACGGTGCCTCGCACGCGATCCCCTGCCTTGAACTTTTCAGCAACCGCGTCCCAGGGATGCGGTTGCAGTTGCTTCAGGCCAACGGAAATTCGTCGCTTGTCAGAATCCAATGCGACCTTGAGTACCTTCACTTCGACCGCTTGGCCGACCGAGAGCACGTCTGCCGGCTTGTTGACGCGGCCCCAAGCGATGTCGCTCACGTGCAGCAACGCATCCACCCCGCCCAGATCGACGAAGGCGCCGTAGTCGGTAAGGCTGCGCACCGTGCCGCTCAGGGTCTCTCCATCCTTGATCTGCGAGTAGAACTTGTCTTTGGCGGAGCGTTCTTCTTCCTCAGCCACTGTGCGCCGATCGACCACAACGTCTTCATCCGTCACGTCGAGCTTGATGATGCGGCAGCGAATCTCCTGCCCCACCAGTTTCTCCATCTCGGCCGCGTCGCGAACTCCGCTGCGTGAGGCGGGCATGAATGCCCGCACCCCCACGTCGACGCTGAACCCGCCTTTGATCACACCCGTCACCGTGCCCAGGACGGTTGTTTTGTCGGCAAACGCTTTTTCCAGAGCGGTCCAATCCATGGGCCGCTCGACTTTGTATCGCGAAAGCTCGTAGTAGCCGTCCAGGTCGCGGCCCTTGACCGTAACCAGGCACTTGTCCCCGGGCTTTAAGGTTCCCCCTTGCAGCGCCGCCAGCGGCAAAATTCCTTCCGACTTGTATCCGATATCGAAGAACACCGACTCGGCATTGACGGCAATCACTGTAGCCTGCAGTTGCTTGCTGCCTTCCGTCTTGCGGGAATGGCTCTTCTGGAACTGAGACAAAATGTCGCCGAAGGACTCGGTGCTTTCGGGGACAATTTGGGTTTCTGGACTTTCTGCCTTATTACTCACTGGGTCAGCCATGAAAGATTACAACCCTCGTCGCGGGATAGATTTATTAGGATACCATCCAAGAGTAGCGCCGCCGTCCCCGGCGGCTGTCCGGCGGACGTTCTCTCTGCGCAGAAGGCAAGACGCTGCAGAGGAATTGGAGACTCGCCAACGCAACTCAGTGCAGGGCCCACTGCGGGTCATCCTCCGGCTTCACGATCTGTCCGTCGCGCATATGAATGATGCGGTCGCCGTACTTCGCCGCCTCCGGATTATGAGTGATCATCAGCACGGTTTGACCCAGTTCCTGGTTCGACTTCCGCAGCATGCTGAGCACGACGTCCGAGTTCTTGGAATCCAGGTTGCCGGTCGGTTCGTCCGCCAGCACGACCGCAGGCTTGTTGATGAGCGCCCGCGCCAGCGCCACGCGCTGCTGCTCACCTCCGGACAGTTCCGAAGGACGATGTCCCAGGCGCTTGGTCAGGCCAAGAAGATCGGTGATGCGGTTGAAGTGCGCCGGATCTCCGTCGCCGTTCCCCGAAATTTCCCGGGCGATGGCGATATTCGAGCGCGCGTCCAACGTGGGCAGTAGGTTGAACTTCTGGAACACGAAGCCAATTTTGCGCTTGCGCATGCGGGTTCGTTCCGCGTCGGAGAGCGAGGCCAGGTCGTCTCCGTCGAGCACCACGCTGCCCCCGTCGGCCCGCGTCAACCCGCCCAATAGATAAAAGAGAGTCGACTTTCCGCTGCCCGACGGACCCACCACGCTGACAAACTCGCCCTTCTGCACGCTGAAGGAAATGCCGCGCAGGGCTTCGACTTCGATTTTGCCCACGTGATACGTCTTCCGGAGATTTTTTGCTTCGATGAATGCTTCGGCCATGCCTGTTAAGAATCTTACACGAAGGGCAGCGGCGGAAGCGGAGCCCTCCCGTAGAGACGTTGCTTGCAACGTCTTTCCCGCGAACCGACGAAATTTATAGCGAGAGGGAACTCAGGCCACGCCGATTTGCCGCGAAACTTCCGGAGCCCGCGGCTGCAGGCGCTTGGGCCCGCGCTTGCGCACCAGCAAGAGCCGAACCCGTTCCAGCAGATCGACCGGCGCGTACATTCCCTTGGTCAGGAAAACGTCTGCCTGCGAGTCGTGATCGTAGATGCGGACCTTGCTTGAGATCAGGATGGCAGGCGTGTGCGGCGACAAATCCTTGATCTTGGCGATCAATTGCGGGCCGTCCAGTCCGGGCATCGCCATGTCGGCAATCACCAGGTCGACGCCGCCTTGCATGAAGCGCGCCAGCGCTTCTTCTCCGCGCGAAAAGCTCGCCACGCGGTATCCGCGAGTTTCCAGCACGATTTTGCGGTGGGAAAGAGACTGTTCGTTGTCGTCGACACACAGGATCGTGCGCTTGGGTTTCATCAGCCTTCCGCAATCTATCGGACGCGGCCGCAAACGCGGTTCGCGAAACCAACAGAGGCTTTTCTCTATATGAAGAATGTCGGAGCGAGATGAATGCTAACGGGTGGCGCGCAGACTGTAAAGTGCCGCCGATGCTAATGGGACTTTCTGGCCATTGATTATATTTTGCGTCGGTGCGCCGCTGTATTTTCCGCAGTTTGCGCCATGCGCTTCAGAGGAAAACTTCGCCCCGCATCACTTCGATCGCGTTGCCTCCAACGCGCACGTTAACTATCCGGTTATCGCGACGCGCAGCGCGCACAAGAATTCGGCTCGGCCGCTGCATTTCAATGCCCTGTTCGATGAGGACGCGTTCGTCGGGCTCGGCCACCCCGTGCGCCACCATCCACGCGGCAGCGCATCCTGCTGCCGACCCTGTGGCCGGATCCTCGCCGTTGTAGAAAAGCATTCGCGCGTGCAAACGGCCGGCTGGATCGACGGTTTCACGCGCCACGAAGTACAAAAATTTCCCGCCCGTTTTCTCCAGATACTCGGCGGCGCGGTTCAGGTCAACTCTCAACTTCTGTATGACCGCCAGGGATTTCAGCGGAGTTACGGTGAACGGAACGCCCGTCGATACCGTCTCGACCGGCAGCGCCAGATCGAAATCTTCCACTCGCAATCCGGTAGCTCGCGCGACAGCCTCGCGGTCGTGCTGCATTCCAAATACCGGATCCACCTGCGTCATCTCCCCAAAGTCGGGCTTCCCTGTTGTCTCCTCAAATCGCACGGGAACCTTCCCCACGTTCAAATCGAGCGTCACTTCCTTCGCGCCAGATTCCCCGCGCAATGCGAAAGCCGTTCCCAGCGTGGGATGGCCCGCAAACGGCAATTCCTCCTGCACCGTGAAAATTCTCACCCGCATACCGCGCTCGCGCTCCGTCGCAGGATCGCGCGGACAAATGAACGTCGTCTCCGACAGATTCATTTCTTTCGCGATCGACTGCATCTCCGCGTCGCTCAATGCGCGCGCGTCAAAAAATACCGCCAGAGAATTTCCCTCCAGTGGCTTGGACGTGAATACATCCCACTGCGCCATGGTCAGCCGTCGCGTCTCTTTGCCCATGAATATCCCAGGGAACCCAAATTGCTGTGCGCCGAATTACCGTGCAAACAAAGGATGCAAGTCATGCCGAAGCGATGCAGAAAATAAGGCAGACAAATTTGGAGAGCGGACATTCCGCGGCTCGAACGTTTGACACCGACTGTCGCCGCTTCTATCCTAACAATATGTTTCTTCCTTCCATCGCCAGTGCCCCGTGTTGTTGTCGACCGGCGCCGGCGTGTGGGTAAGGGAAACAGCGAGATTCTTCCCAGCCCACCCGGTGAAGCGGGTGGGTTTCGTTTTCATCCGCTTTTACCTAGTCAGGACACCGGGGCGGCAGATTTCCGAATCTTGAACGATCTGAATTCACCAAGGAGATGATCATGACTACCGCGATTGAAACCTATAGCGTTCCCCGGATCAACGATACCGCCCCCGATTTCACCGCAGAAACCACAGAGGGGACGATTCACTTTCACGACTGGATCGGCAACGGCTGGGCCATCCTGTTCTCGCATCCCAAAGACTTCACTCCCGTCTGCACCACCGAACTGGGCACCATGGCGCGCCTGCAGCCGGAATTTGCCGAACGCAACGTCAAAATCGTCGGCCTGAGCGTGGATCCCGTCGCCAACCACAGCAAGTGGGCGGCCGACATCGAAGAGACGCAAGGCGCAAAGGTGAATTACCCGATGATCGGCGACCCGCAGCTCAAGGTTGCCAAGCTCTACGGCATGCTGCCCGCCGAAAGCGGAAGCACATCGGAAGGACGCACCGCCGCCGACAACGCCACGGTGCGCACCGTTTTCGTCATCGGCCCCGACAAGAAGATCAAACTGCAACTCAGCTATCCCATGAGCACGGGCCGTAACTTCGACGAAATCCTCCGAGTCGTCGACTCGATCCAGCTCACGGCGAAGCACAAAGTGTCCACACCGGCAAACTGGAAGCCGGGCGAGGATGTCATCATCGGCGGCAACGTCTCGAATGAAGAAGCGCAGAAACTGTATCCCGGCGGATGGAAGTCGCCGAAGCCATATCTGCGTATCGTTCCCCAGCCGAAATAGCTGAGCGAACAAATAGCGTGGACGAGGATTCGCCACCGACCGCATGGACCTCCACGGATCGAGCTGCCACTCAGTCAGGTCCGGGGCGGTCCCGAAGTCAGTGGCCTTTCCTCGTTGCGCCGCGGAAGCGCATGCGGTCCGGTGATCGTCCCGGTCTTCAAAACCGGCGGGCGGCAGGCAATCCTGTCACCGGTGGGTTCGACCCCCACTCGCTTCCGCCAATTTTTCAGCAATTGAATGCCCCTTTGCCGTGGATGGCGACGCGGCCAAGTAAAACCTGTTGGTCTCTTGCCCGTCCGTGCCAAGGCGTAGCACTCACGGGCCATTCTCCTTTTCCTCGACCAGCCGTATTCTCGTTCTTGAGCAGCACTTGGGGGAGGGCTGATCAACAAACGTCCCACGACTCAAATCGAGTCTGGGGCGTTTTGTTTTGCAGTCCAGTTTTCCGATTCCCGTCGGCACCCAAGGGGCTCTCCGCCCGCCGCAAATCAGTTAAAATAACTTCTTGGGCCACTCTGCACCCACCTGGAATGAAGCTCCCCAGCGCGAGCGCCAGACGGCGTTGCCGTTCGTTTTTTTCTTCTGTCTTCTGCTGGTCCTAATCGGCGCCGCACGTGCCGACAATGCCGCCTTCGACCTCATTGGTCCCAAGGTCGACGTTCGGGTTCAACGCGCCGGAGTCACGCTGCCCATTGCGGACGTGCCCAATCTGCAAGCGGGAGACCGGTTGTGGGTCCATCCCGACCTGCCCGAGACTCAGTCGGTGCGTTATCTCATGGTCGTGGTCTTTCTGCGCGGCGCCACCAACCCACCTCCGGATTCCTGGTTTACCCGCGTGGAAACCTGGAGCAAAACCGTCCACGACGAGGGCGTCTTCGTCAACGTGCCGGCAGAGGCCGAGGAGGCTCTCGTCTTCCTGGCTCCCGAAACGGGCGGAGCTTTCAGCACCCTGCGTACCGCGGTCCGGGGAAAGCCCGGCGCTTTCGTGCGCGCCTCGCAGGATCTGGTGCAAGCCAGCCTCGACCGCGCCCGTCTGGAAAAATATCTGGACGCCGTTCGTGAGGTTTCCGCCAGCGATCCCGAACAGTTGAAAACGCGCACAACTCTACTGGCGCGCAGTCTGAACATTCGCCTCGACCAACAGTGCTTCGACAAGCCTACCGCCCAGCAGGCGCCGTGCCTCACCCAGAACACAGATCAGTTGGTCCTCGACGACGCGCACAGCCAGACCATGGTCGCGACCCTGACTTCGGGCGCATCCAGCGACCTGCTCGCGCAGATCACTTCCACACCCAATGCCCGCAGCGGTTACTACAGTCCTTACGTCGGAGCGGTCGTCGATGTCGCCCGCATTCTGGGCACGGCGCATACTGCGCAGTATCAATACATCCCCGCGCTGGCCTTGCCCAAACAGGACGAACTCAATCTGCGCCTGAACAACCCTCCTTCCTTTCGCAATCCTAAGTCGGTGATCGTAATCGGTCTGCCCCCGGTTCGCCCCGCTCCCGTTCCGCCCTTGCGCGTTGTCGATCCGACTCAGGTGTTTTGCGCGGGCAAGCCTTCGCTTCTGCTTCCGGCCGAGGGCGCTCCGCTGTTGTTTGCCACAGAACTTGCGCACAACCTCGTTCTCCACGTGGAAGCCAAGTCGGGCCCGAGTATCGACCTGCTGGCGAAGCCGGACCCCATGCGTGGAGGATTCTTGGTCGAGACCGAAGCCCTTCAGTCGGCGGATCTCGACGGCGAAGTCACCGGAATTCTCCGCGGATCCTGGGGCTTCCGCCCCTTCGATGGACCGCACTACCGGCTGCGCACTTCGCGGCCCGCACAATGGATTGTCGCCTCCAAAGATGCCAGCGCCCTGATCGTTGGCCGCGAAGATACGCTCCACCTGCAGTCTTCGGACGCATGTTGCGTGAGCGAAGTGAAGGTCAAAGATGAGATGGGAAAGCTGCTGGAGACCGAATGGAAGAGCTCGAAGCCAGACGAAATAGAAATTAAAGTCCCGCTGCAGAAAGCCGATGCGGGATCGGTCACTATGTTGATCAAAAAGTTTGGACTGCGCGAAGCCGACGAGATTCCACTTCACACTTACGCCGAAGCGGGGCGCCTCGATAGTTTCAGCATCCACGCCGGAGACGCCGAGAGCCTTCTCAAAGGCACACGCCTGGATCACGTCGAAAGTCTGGAAGTGAATGGCCTTCGCTTCATTCCCGATACGCTCACCCGCGCCCACCAGCAGGATGAACTCAAGCTCACCACGCAAGACGCATCCGTTAGAACGAAGCTTCATTCCGGAGACTCGATCGTCGTTCACTGCACTCTCAAAGATGGCCGCGTCCTCGATCTCCAATCGGAAGTCGAGGCCCCACGCCCAGCGGTCAGCGTGCTCAGCCAGAGCGTACAAATGGATCAGACCTCGTCCCCGCCCACCGTTCGTCTCGGCAGCCAGGGCGAATTGCCGCAGGATGGCCGCCTGAATTTCTTCCTCAAAACGCAGGTGCCGGAGACCTTTCCTGCCACGGAAAAGATTGAGGTTGCCACTGCGGATGAGTCCTTCCGCGTGCTGCTGAGTTTTAAAGACGGTAACCTCACGCTGCAGGACTCGAAGACGGTTTTCGCGGTTCTCGACCCCATGAAACTCCTCGGCCCTTCGGCGTTCGGACCTCTGAAGTTCCGTCCGGTCACAGCCGACGGCACCGACGGCGACTGGCAGCCGCTGGTCAACCTGGTGCGCATCCCAACGCTGACGGGAATTCGTTGCGTGCCCGCACCTGAAAAGCAGTGCACTCTCAACGGCGACAAACTTTTCCTGCTCGACTCTGTGAGCACCGATGCTGATTTCGTCAACCCGGTCACCGTCCCGGAAGGTTTTGTGGAGGATGCGTTGGCGATTCCGCCGCCCAAAGGGAAAACGCTCTACATCAAACTTCGCGACCACCCCGACACTGTCGATACGGTGACGCTGCCCCTGCTAACGGCGCAGCCATAAGGGCCCCATTGCAGTAGTGGCGCATTTCGGATATGCGGGACCATTATTTTGAAGGCGTCATCCCTCACCCGGCGAAGTTCAGCCGGTGAGGGATCTCGCGCAGGCCCAGGCACTCCGCCATCGGCGCGCGGGTTCCTTTATGGAGTGAACGGCGAAGGCGCGACCCATTCCACCCGCGCCAAAATTGCATGAGTCTTTCCGCAGCCAGCTAGGACAGCCCCGTGAGCGCTTGTACGAACGTAACCTCCGATCACCCCACCCGCGGCGATACCATAGGGTTCGAGCAGGCCGTTAGTGGTCTGCTGCCGGAGGTCGTCTCCATGCGGACAGGGCGAACTTTCGCTGTCCTTGCAGCCAGCGCTTGCCTGTGCGCCTTCCTGGCGTACGGTCAGGATTCGCAATCCCTGGGAGATGTGGCGCGCCAGGCCCGTTTGCAAAAGCAGCAGAAAGACGTCCAGGCCAAAGAGACAGCCGCAAAAGACGCGCAGACTAAAGACGCGCATGGCAAGGAGACCCCCGGCCCGAACGCAGCCGCGAAGGATGCTCAACCGCCCAAGCCGCCCCGGATCATCACCAACGAAGAGATTTCCGAGCACGTGGGATCGACCACAACTTCCGCACGCGGTTCTCAGCCTTCCAGCACGCCCGACGCCCTGTCGAGTTCCGGCAACCGAGACGCTCGAGCCGAGCAATGGAGGTCCCAGATTCAAGAGCAGAAAAGCGCCATTGCTTCCTTGCAGGGCGAAATCGCCAGCCTTAGCGAGTCCATCCAGTATGCCGGCGGGAACTGTGTTGCCAACTGCGTCCAATGGAACGAGCGCCAGAAGCAAAAGCAAGATCAGGTGGAATCCATGAAGGCGCAATTGGAAGAGCAGCAAAAGCGGCTGGAAGAGATGCAGGAGTCAGCCCGTAAACAAGGCTTCGGAAGCTCCGTCTACGACCCGTAGAGGCCGTGGCTTAAATTACAAAATTACCCAATTACCAAATCATTCAATTTTTCACATTCCCCAAAACCGCCTGGCTATGCGAAATTAATGCATGGCTCTAGTCGTTCGCCCTTCGCCCATTCATTCTGTCGGTGTCTACACCTCAAAGCCGATCCGCAAGGGAACTCGCGTGGTCGAGTATGCCGGCGAACGCATCACCGCCGAAGAAGCCGACCGCCGCTACGATGGTGTCTCGCGCACCTACCTCTATGGACTGGATGACGGCAAGACCGTGATCGACGGCCACGGACTCGGCGCTTACCTGAATCACTCCTGCGATCCCAACTGCGAAGTCGACGAGATCAAAGGCCGCGTCTGGCTCTTTGCCATCCGTGACATCGCCTCCGGCGAAGAACTCGTTTGGGACTACAACCTCTACGACGACGACGACCCCGCCCCCTGCCACTGCGGCTCGCCCAAGTGCCGCGGCACCATGTATTCCCGGGAGTGGATGGCCAAGATGCGCCGCCGCGAAGCGCGCAAGAAGAAGCAGAAATCCGCAGCAGCACAGAAACGGAGCACAACCAGGAAGACGAAGCCCAGCCGCGAAGCGGCGGCATAGAAAACAAGGACGAGTCGCGGAGCAGTCGCCACCCCAAGCCGCGAAGCGGCGAAAGAATGCAGCCCACGGCGCAAGCTGTGGGTGGCGAGTAGAAATGGGACAAGCCCCGGAGGGGCGAAAGAACCTACACCTCAGACTCCGTAACCACGGTCGCCCGATGCGGCACCTTCCCGTGCTCCCGCCATCCTTCAATAATCAAATACAACACCGGAATAAAAAACAGATTCAGAATCGTCGACATAATCATCCCGCCAAACACGGTCGTCCCCACCGAATGCCGTCCGTTCTCCCCCGCGCCCGTAGCCACCACCAGCGGCACCACGCCCAGAATGAACGCCAGCGAAGTCATCAGAATCGGACGCAAACGAATCGTCGCCGCCTGCACCGCCGCTTCCACCAGTGGCAGCCCCCGATCGCGCAACTGCTCCGCAAACTCCACGATTAGAATCGCATTCTTACTCGACAGCCCAACCAGCATCACCAGCCCGACTTGGCAGAACACATCATTCTGCAATCCGCGCATCCACTGTGCCCCCAGCGCTCCCAGCAGCGCCATCGGCACCGCCAGCAGCACAATAAACGGCAGCACGAAACTCTCATACTGCGCGGAAAGCGTCAGGTACACGACCAGCGTGCCCAGCCCAAACAATATGAGTGACGTCCCTCCCGCCTGCAGTTCTTCCAGCGACAACCCCGTCCAACTAAAGGCAAATCCCTGCGGCATCTTCTTAGCCAAATCTTCCATCGCCGCAATCGCCTGCCCCGAGCTGTATCCCGGCGCCGGCGAGCCATCGATTTCCGCCGACCGGAACAGGTTGTAGTGACTGATCACCTGCGGCGTCGTCGTCTGCGTGACGCTGATTAAATTATCGAGCGGCACCATCGCCCCACTGTCGGAGCGCACGTAAAACTGCTTCATATCTTGGGCCTGCGCCCGGAATTGCTTGTCCGCCTGCACATAAACCCGGTACGACCGGTTGTTGAAGTCGAAGTCGTTCACATAGGCCGATCCCATGTAGACGCCCAGCGTATCCGTGATTTGCGACAGCGGTACATGCAGACTCTTCGCTTTCTCGCGGTCGATGGTCACCAGATATTGCGGATCGTTCGCGGTAAACGATGTGAAGAGCCGGGTCAAGTCCTTGCGCTGCGACCCTTGCTGTAGCAGCCCTTGCGCCGTGCCGGCCAATTCTTCCAGTGTGTGAGCAGCCTGATCCTGCACCACGAACTGGAATCCGCCGAACTGTCCCAGCCCCTGAATCGGCGGAGGCAGCGTCGGAAACACGATCGCTCCCGAAACCCCAAACAGTCGCGGACGGATGCGGTTTAGAATCGCTGTCGCGCTGTGGGCGTCCCCTTTACGCTCTTCATACGGCTTCAAGGGAACAAAAATAAGTCCCTGATTCGCGGCCGCCCCTGAAAAACTGAAGCCGGCCACGGAGAACGTTCCTTCCGTCTCCGGCACATCCGCCAGCAGGTTCGCAACCTGCTTTCCAATCGCCTTTGTATATTCGAGCGACGCTCCGGACGGCGCCTGAATCACTATGATGAAATATCCCTGGTCCTCGTCCGGCACGAACCCAGTGGGTACGCGCGTGAATACGAAAAACGTAAGCCCCAGTCCCGCCAGAAAAAGCAGTGCCGCTACCAGCTTGTAATTCAGAAAAAATCGCAGAGCATGCCGGTATCCATAAGTCGTGCCCGCGATCACCTTATCCACTTCCCGGAACAGCCAGATCTTTTCCCCATGTTCGCGCCCCAACAACAAAGCCGACAGCGCCGGAGTCAGTGTTAGCGCGTTAAACGCCGAAATCGTGATCGAAAATGCAATCGTCAGCGCGAATTGCCGGAACAGAATACCCGTAGTCCCTGGGAAAAACGCTACCGGTACGAATACGGCCACTAGCACTAGCGACGTTGCAATGACCGCTCCCGTCACCTCGCCCATCGCTTCCGATGCCGCTTTGCGCGCGTCTCTCTGACCTTCCTGAATGTGGCGCTCGATGTTTTCGATTACTACGATCGCGTCGTCCACCACCAGTCCCGTCGCCAGCGTGATGCCGAACAGCGTGAGTGTATTAATCGAGAACCCTAGCAGCTTGACGAAGGCGAATGTCCCGATCAGCGACACCGGAATTGTCACTGCCGGAATCAACGTGCTGCGCCAGTCTTCGAGAAACACGAAGATCACCAGAATCACCAGCACAATCGCAGTTCCCAGCGTGCTCAGCACATCCCGAATCGACTCTCCGACCGCGTCCGTCGTATCGAACGCGAGCTTGTAATGCATGCCCGGAGGAAAGCTTTTCGATAACCGGTCCAGTTCCGCAATCGCGCGCCGGTCCACGTCGAGCGCGTTTGCCGTGGAGAGTTGCGTGACTCCGAGTCCCACAGCGTCCTGCCCGTTGAATTGCAAATCGGAACTGTAGGTCTCTGCGCCCAGCTCGGCATGCCCTACATCTTTCAGCCGAACCAGGGTGCCATCGCCGTTCGTCTTCAGAATGATGTTGTCGAATTGCGCAGGCTCGCTTAATCTTCCCACCGCCCGCACGCTGACCTGGTACTGTTGTCCCGCGACCGACGGCTGCTGGCCGACCTGCCCGGCCGCGACTTCCACGTTCTGTTCGGACAGCGCGTTTACCACATCGGGCGCCGTCAGCCCGCGTCCCGCCATCCGTCCCGGATCCAGCCAGAGCCGCATGGAGTACTTGCGCTCGCCGAAGATAACAACATCCGCGACTCCCGGAATTCGCTTGAGCGCGTCCCGCACGTACACGTCGAGATAATTGCTCATGAACAGCGTGGAATATTTGTTGTTGTCCGAGATGACGGCCGAGCCAAAGACAAAGTTCTGCGATGTCTTCACCGTCGTAATGCCGACGGCTTTGACCGCCGCAGGAAGCCGTCCCTGCGCCGTGTTTACGCGGTTCTGGATGTCAACGGTGGCCAGATCCGGATCGCGGTTCAGATCGAACGTCGCGACCACGCTGCTGGTTCCATCGTTGCCGCTCGTGGAAGTGATGTACTTCATCCCTTCCGCGCCGTTGATCTGCTGCTCGAGGGGAATCGTGACCGCGCTTTCGACCGTCTGCGCGCTTGCCCCAATGTAGACGCTGGTAACTCCCACCTGCGGCGGCGCCAGATTCGGAAACTGCGCGATCGGCAGCGTGGGCAGCACTGCTGCCCCCGCCAGAATGATCAGCAGGGCGCACACCGTGGCAAACACCGGACGTTTAATAAAGAAGTTGACAAACATGAAGAATCCCGTATGCAGCTTTCGCCGCTCAATGATGAATTACAACTGTAGTGAAAACGGCTTCCGGCTTCCGTACCCGGCTTCCGGTTGATAAGCCGCAGAATGCAATCTCAGATGCTGTTGTGGACCGTTTCGAATCGTAACCGCCGGAAGCCGAGAGCGGAGAGCCGGATCCGTCCTAGCTCTGCGGAATGACCGGCACCCCGTCCCGTAGAAACTGAGTTCCGGAAATGATCACCTTGTCCCCAGCCTTGATGCCGTCCTGCACCTCGTAGTCGTTGCCCACCGTCTGCCCAATCGTCAGAGGTTTTTGCCGCGCCACGAATGCGCCGCCGTCCTGCGCCTCGGCCACAAATGCAAAGTATTGGCCCGCCAGTCGCGAGACCGCCAGGATTGGGACCTTCGGGTTCCGGTGCGTTCCCCACACCACGCGCGCCCTAATGAACTGCGATTGCCGCAGCGCGTCGTTCGCATTGGTAATCCGCGCCTTCACCAGCACCGTTTGCGTGGTGTTATCCACCTGCGGAGAAACAAAACTGATCCGCGACTCGGCAAGCGCTTTGTCTTCGCTGTCGAGCACCTGCACCGGCAGATTCATTTTCAGGTGCGACGAGTACTCGACCGGCACATACACGTAGGCTTCGAGGCTTCCCAGCTGATCGACCGTCGTTAACAGCGTCGCTGTCGTAACCCGGTCGCCTATACGCACCGGAATATCTCCCACGACACCGCCGCGCGGCGCGACCACTTTGTAATAATGGAGTTGCACTTCCTGCTCGCGCACCTGGGAATCGAGCGCATCCATCTGCGCCTGGGCAGCGTCCAGCGTCGCCTTCGCCTGTTCCAGATCCTGTTTGCTCACCACGCCCGCGGACGACAGTCCCTCGGCTCGCTCATACTGTTTTTTCGCCCAGATCAGGTTCGCCGCTTGCGCCGCCCGCGCGCTCTCCTGGCTCTTGACCGTAGCCTGCTGCTTCCGTGGATCGATCTCGATCAATGCACTGCCAGCCGCCACTCGCTCGCCCGAGTGCACAAAAATCTGAGTGACCTGACCCTCGACCTGCGGCATGATCACCGCCGAGTCCCTCGACTTCAGCGTTGCCACGTACTCGGACGCATCGTCGACCGGTACCGCCCGCGCCTCCAGCACTTTGACTGGCATAGCCCCCGGGCCACTCGCCTGAGGGTTCTGTGCAGCGTTACCCGAGCAGCCCACCGCGATCGCGCTTGCCGCTAAGCCTGCCGCCAGTAAGCCCTTTGCCACGCATTCTTGAAGGTTATTTGCCATAAGTAGTAAACCCGTTCCACTCTGTGTACTGTAACGCCAGATGGGTCCTACGTGCTGGATCGACTACAAACTTGCGTCGAAGATTAGACGCACAAAACCGAGCCACGTTATGCGTTGATCTAAAGATTCCCGAACCATGATCGCGGACGCAAAATAATCCACTTGCCTCGGTGTCTCTCTGTGTCCTCTGTGGTTAGATCTTCGGCGTCTTCGGCCAAGTCACGGCTTCAGAGTAAGAAATGCGACAGCGTATCCGTCCAGCGTAATTGTCATCTGCGCCGCCGGAGTCACCGCCGAAGCGGTAGGACCCGTGCTCACGCTGGTATTCTTGTCGATCGTTAACAGGCTGCCACTGGAGAACGTCCCCAGCGCGGAAACATCCACCTGCACGCTCCGCGCCACTCCCGGACCGTTATTATCGCCGACCGCATTCACTGCGTGATTCGCCACCATGATCACCACGCTGCCGTCGCCGTTGACCACCGGCAAGGTTTCCAGTTCCGCATCGTCAGTCGCCGTGTACTGCAACAACGTCGCTCCCGGTGCTGACGGAAACAGTTGCCCCAGCCAATAGTCCACCCAATAGCTGAGTTGGAGCGCGCCGGTATTGTAGTCAACCTCGCCGTACTGCTGATCCGCACCGAAATCCCAGTGATAGAGTGCCTCTACCCCGGCCTTGCCGAGTTGCGAGAAAACATACGGCCGCCACGCCGCAAAGAATGGGCTCGACCCCCGCTGATCGGTGACAAACGTCGTACCATTGCAGGCGCTGATGCCTCCACCTTTGTCATAATCGGCGTTGACGTTGTTTTCGGTCACCCAAACTGGAACCAAGGCCAACGTTGGATTCGTGTGCAGCTGCGTATAAATATCTCCCACTTCGGTGGCGAAGCCCGGCACCGTCGCAAATATCGTGGTGTCGCTGTCTTTCTGGTTGCAGGTGGAATAGAAATGAGTTGCGAGCACATCTACATGCGCTGTCACGCCGCTCACAAACGCGGGAAGGAACTGATTGGCGAGTCCGGAGTAGTCCCCCAGTTCGACCGCTGCGTATTTCAGCGAGGAATCTACCGCCTGCATCGCAGGTACGACTGCGTTGTATAGCTGCGTATATTGCATCGAGTCTAGATTATTGAAATTCGGTTCGTTATAAATCCCCCACCAGGTGATCGGTGTCCCGCTCGGGGACGCATGCTGGCCATCCGGCGCCGAGAAGCCGCCCGGGACGTTGTAATACCGCACCACGTCCTGGGTGTAGGCCGCGAACTGCTGGTACGTGGAATCAAGAAAATTGCGGTTTGCGTCGTACATGAAGGCGGGAGCGACTGCGATCTGAAATTCGGGACTGTGATCGCCCACGCTTAGCACCGGCTGCGTAATGGCATCGAGAATGCCGAAATCCCACGTTGACGCCGTGGTCTGCGGCACTCCCTGGGAAACTCCCTGCAGTCGAATGTGGTGCGGCCCCAGCGTGGCTAGGGTTGCGGTTGCTCCCGGATTCAGTGTAAAGAACTGATCGTCCCACTCCGCCGGCTGGAACGACGTCGACAGCGCCACGCTGAACGGCCCATTCGTGTTCTTGGAAATCACGACCGACTCCGGAGCAGGATTGGAACCGCCGCCGCCCGGCCCGCCGCTCGACCCCATCCCGCCTCCGCCACATCCCAACGCCACAGCGAGCGGCACACACAATATCGCCAATGACACGCATTTCATGTCAGCCGATTCTACCCCAACAATATCGATTTTCGTTTCGAGCCAGACGACAGTTGAAGTTGATTTTCCATGCTTGCTTGTCATTCCGAGGGCAGCCGGAGCGAATGCGACGGCAACCGAGGAATCTGCTGTATTCTTCACCCCCCAATCATCTTCCCCAAAATCTCCTTCAGAATCTTCGCCGCCACCGTCGCCGTCACTCCCGCTACATCCTGCACCGGGTTGTACTCCACCAGGTCCGCCCCCACGATCTCTCCCTCAATCGCATGCAGGTGGGCAATCGCCTCCCGCACCGACATCCCACCGGGCTCGCGATGCGAGACCCCTGGCGCAAACGCCGGATCCAGCACATCCATATCGAACGTGATGTACACCAGTCCCACAGCCTTCAACTTCTCATAAGCAGGCAGCGCCCTCATCTCCACCACCTCTACGCCAAACCTCTGCGCCTGCTCTCGCTGATGCCGGTTGATGGTCCGAATCCCGACCTGCACCAGCCGCTTCGCCAGCCCCGATTCCATGATCCGCGCAAACGGACAGGCATGCGACAACCGGTTCCCCTCGAACTCGTCATACAAATCCGGATGCGCGTCAAAATGAAAAATCGTCAGCTCCGGATGCCGCCGCGCAACCGCCTTCACGATTGGATACGTAATCGAATGATCCCCGCCCAGCGAAACCGGCCGCTTCCCCTGCTCCAGAAGCGCGCCCACTCCCGCTTCGATCGCAGCGAACGCGTCCTCCTCAGCAAGCAAGATATCCCCTGCATCACCATAGGCTCCGGCAACCCCCAGATCCACCCCGGTCTCAGTCCACGGATTCGACGCATCGCAGCGCAGAGCCTCGCGGATTTTCGATGGCGCTTCGCCCGCCCCGCGCAAGTAAGAAGAGTGCGCGTCAAAGGGGATTCCAATCAGAGTGGGCACGCCCATAGTTTTTTCTCAAGAAAAATAAATGGACTGGGAAGCGACACGACGGCAGGAAGCGACACCGCTGCACAATGACCTCAGGTCTCGACCTACTTCTTCACCGCAATCCCCAACTCCCGCAACTGCCGCTCGTTTACCGGCGTCGGAGCGTCGCACATCAAATCCACCGCACGCGCAGTCTTCGGGAAAGGAATCACCTCGCGCAGACTCTCTGCCCCCGCCAGAATCATCACGATGCGATCCAGCCCCAAGGCAATCCCGCCATGCGGAGGCGTGCCATACTCCAGCGCTTCCAGAAAGAATCCGAAGCGCGACTTCGCCTCTTCCTCCGTCATACCCAGCGCGCGGAAGATTTTGCGCTGAATGTCCTGGCGGTGAATACGAATCGAGCCCGAACCCAGCTCCGTGCCGTTCAGCACCACGTCATAGGCCAGCGCGCGCACCGCGCTCAGCGGGGACTGCGGATCGTTCACCGACTCCACGCCCGCCTCCAGCAAGCTCATGTCCTCGTCATGGGGCGAAGTAAACGGATGATGCGCAGCCATCCACTGCTTCTCCCCTTCATCCCACTCGAACATGGGGAAGTTCGTGACCCACAGAAACCGGTAGTCCTTCGCCGGGTCGCCGCTTTTCTTGAAGATGCCGTGGCGCTCGGCGTATTTCTGTGCGAGCGCCAAACGCAGCAGTCCGGCCGACGCATAAATCGCCAGCTCCGCGGGCGTAACCTTGCGATGTGCGGGCATCGCGGTCTGCGGCCCGGCCTGCGCCGACCCCGCCACCAATACGATTAGGTCGCCGTCCTCCATCCCGGTCTTCTTCGTAATCGCGGCGGCCGCCTCGGGAAACTTGTTGCCAATGCGCTTGAAGTCTTCGAAAATCTTTGCGCCACCCTTGGCGTGGAACATCGGCTTGATGTCATCGCGCTCCTTGCGCGACAGCTCGCCGACTTTGGGAGTGCGAATGGCAATCACCGGCAAATTTGCATTGATCGCCAGTTCCTGCAGATTCTCCGCCGTGAAGCACTCCCGCACGTCGGTGAACGCGGGCAGCCGCAGATCCGGTTTGTCGATTCCATACAGCCGGATGGCCTCGTCATAGTCCATGCGCGGAAATGGAGTCTTGATCGCGCTCCCCGCAGCCTGGAAGGCCGCCGTTAGAAATCCCTCGACCACTTCCCACACGCGTTCCGGCTGCGGATACGACATTTCCAGATCGATCTGGGTGAACTCCGGCTGCCGGTCGGCGCGCAGATCTTCATCTCGAAAGCAACGCACGATCTGAAAATACTTGTCGAATCCCGAGATCATCAAAATCTGCTTGAACAACTGCGGCGACTGCGGCAGCGCATAGAACGTCCCAGGCTGCACGCGGCTGGGCACCAGATAATCCCGCGCCCCTTCCGGCGTGGACCGCGTCATGAAAGGCGTCTCAATCTCGAAGAATCCCTGCCCCGAAAGATAATCGCGGATCGCCTTCGCCACCTTGTGCCGCGTCTCAATGTTGAACTGCATCACCTCGCGCCGCAGATCGATGTAGCGATACTTCAGGCGTGTCTCTTCATTGGTCAGCGCCGTGTCCGACGGCAAAAACGGCGGCAGCTTCGACTCGTTCAGAATGCGAATCTCGTCCGCGACCAGTTCCACTTCGCCGGTAGGGATATTCTTGTTTACCGTGTCGGCATCGCGGCCCTTCACCGTGCCAATCACCGCGACCACATACTCGTTGCGCAGCACGTTCGCCTTGTCGTGCGCCGCCGCGTCCACTTCGCGATTGAGCACAACCTGGGTCACACCGGTGCGATCGCGCAAATCAATAAAAATGAGATTCCCCAAGTCGCGCCGCCGGTTCACCCATCCCATGAGCACAGCTTTCTTGCCGGCGTCGGAGGCGCGCAGCGTCCCGCACATATGAGTCCGCCGTAGATCTCCTAAGAAATCGAGCAAAGTATGTCCTTAACAGTGAGAATGCGGCAGAGTGCCGAAACACAAGATTATAAACGCTCTCTGTGGAGGGGACTTACGAGGGAACACGCAGTTCGAACGCAGCACTCACGGATCGGACCTAAATCTGCCTGCCCAATGTCCTCCCGGCTATCCCAAGTACTCTTCGCGCATCTACTATAGGTAAGATGATCGCAGCCCGTTCCCTCGGCGAAATCCCGCAGACCGTGCCCGTTCCGAGGCTTCTGGTCGAGCTGCCGTCCTGGCCGCGAGTCTTCTTCGGCAACCTGCGCGACCTCATTTTCCCGCGGCGCCATCCGCCGCTGGAACTCCGTTCCGCCCCTGCCCCTTTCTGGCCTGACGTACTCGTGCATCGCGGGCTCCCTTGGAACCGCTTCCTTCAATCCAGCGCCTACCACGTCCTCGCGTTTGCGCTGCTGATTGGATTCACTCGCTTCTTCGCGCTCCAGCCTCAAGTTGTCGCGAAGCCGGCTTTCGACCGCTCTCAGGTGATCTATTACCAGACCTCGGAATACCTTCCTCCACTCGACACCCGCAGCGCGCAAGCGACGCAACCTGCAAAGGCCGATCCAGAATTCTCCCCCCAACCCATCATTTCTGTTCCTCGCGAAGCCGACAACCGCTCGCAGACCATCGTCACCCCACCTAACATCAAGCTGAAGCACGACGTTGCGCTGCCCAATATCGTCGCGTGGTCGGACAGGATGGAGAGGCCGCGCCTCGCGATCCCTCCCGTTCCTCTGACGCCCGCCGCCGACATTACCCGCATTGCGCCCCAAATGGAGAACTCCGTCGTAGCTCCCCCGCCCGACCTGCGCCTTTCGAACGCGGCCTCGTTCCAAACTCCGCAACCTGCCGTCATCGCGCCTCCGCCGAGTGTGGAGACCGCATCCACCAGGCCGCTTGGCGATCTCAACATCGGCCATAGTTCCGTGATTGCCCCTGCGCCTCAACTTCCGCTCGCCGAACAACGCGCCATCCCCGGATCTCATTCAGTCGGCGTCGGCGCTCCGCAACTCGTTCCTCCGCCCCCATCGATTGCCGCCTCGGGATCGTCTGGAGAGTCTTTTGGAACGCGTGGCCGCATCATTGCGCTGAATCTCCATCCCGCGGTGGGCGCGCCACCCAACCCGCCCGCAGGCAATCGTCGCGGCGCCTTCGCCGCCACGCCCGAAGGCCATTCCGGAGCGTCAGGCTCGCCCGGCACCAACTCTGGAAACACCAACGCCGGATCGGGTGCCGGTGGCAGCGGCGGCAAAGGAATTGGAAGTGGATCAACTCGAAAGGGAACCAGTGATGTTCCCGCAGGTCTTTACGTGGGAAGCACAGCGGCGGAATCCTCGCCCGTGGCAGGTAACAAATCCTCAACTAACTCCGTCAACCCAAACCTGATGGCGAGCCTGCAGCCGCCGCGCGTGACCAGCGCCCCGTCGCGAACCATGCAGCTGGAAAGTGCAACCAAGCTTTCTGAACCCGAGCGCGCCGTCTTCGGCAACCGCAAGTTCTATTCCCTTTCGCTCAACATGCCTAACCTGAACTCCTCCGGCGGCAGTTGGGTCATCCGCTTCGCCGAGCTCAATCATGATTCCAACAATGCCGGCGCGAACTCATCTGCCGGAGATCTCTCCCAACCCGCTGCCACGCGCAAAGTCGATCCCGCCTACCCGTTGGAACTCATGCGCGAAAACGTCGCCGGCACCGTGATTCTCTACGCGATCATCCATGCCGACGGCACCGTGGGTAACGTGCGCGTCCTCCGCGGCGTCGATGATCGCCTCGATCGATTCGCCAGCCAGGCCGTAGCCCAATGGCAATTCCACCCCGCCACGAAAAACGGCTCCCCAGTCAACGTCGAAGCCACGTTCCAAATCCCCTTCCGCCCGTCGCGCCTAGGAACGAACTTCTAGTCGTAGAGACGTAGCTCGCTACGTCTCTGCCGGCGCACCGGCGAACCAGGCTTGAAGGAAAAATGTGCAGGTAGAGACGTTGCAAGCAACGTCTCTACGAAAGGATTTCTGAGGTGCTGTTCTAACCGAACCACTAACCACTAGCCGCTAATTCCGACCCGCGCCCTTCTTCTTCTCCAGCGCTGCATAAATCGCCGGATCGGTGCAAATCTCGTAATACGTCCGCTCCGTCCATCCCTTCACCGAAAAGTCCGCCGGATCGATGCGCGGAACGCGGCTCTCGCGCACCACAATTTTGCGGAAGATGTCTCGATCCACCGGCACGGTCGCGCTGAACAGGCGGTACTCCCCTTTATCCGACGAAGCCAGCGACGCCGGCAGCCGAACCTTCAGCGGTTCGAGCGTGATCTCCTGCTGCAGCTTGCGGAAGGCCATTTCATTCATGCGAATCCCGCTCAGATTAAAACTCAGAATCACGTCTTCCGGGTTGCCGTTCTCGTCCAGCTCCGCTGCCTGAAACGCATATACATGGAACGGTCCCGCCTGCGGCTCCATCATCTTGCGCGCCCTCTTGTTGCAGGAAGACAGCCGGTCGCTCTCGTTCAGCGCCTCCGAAATCATGATCTGATGCTCGCCATCCATCAGGTACAGCGGCGCCGACTCCTGCAGCGTGATGCCCACGCCCAGCTCTAACTGCGGCATCCCCGAGCGCTGCATCAGTTCGTTATATCCACGCACGATTTCGATGATCTCCCGCGCCAGAACGCACATGCGGCTCACCGCCAGCCCGGGTTCGCCCTCTCTCTCCAGAATCGCCAGAATGATGGCATCGCCTTCCAGAAATACCTTCTGCGCGCCGTACTTCTCCAGCAGCTTGTTCACCGGGTCGTAAAAATTCAAGCTGAAGTACGACGCCGGATTCAGCCCTTTCTCCATCATCGTCCGCGTCAGCCGCGTCGAGTCGCGTACGTCTGCCTTCAGCACCACGTGGCGCAACACTCGTTCCGATCCCGTTTCCCCCTGTTCCTCCGGAAGCAGAAACTCATAGAGCGTCCCGTTCACCCGCGACAGTTCCTGCAACCGCTCGTTGCCAACCAGGTTCACGGAATCCAAAGCGGAGTTCAAAATCTCCAGCCGCCGCAAATCGCGGTGATAATGAAAGAAATCTCCCAGGAAGCGGGCCGCCACCTTTGCCCGCTCCGCCCCGCGGCAACTCGCGACCTTCGCCACCGCCGCGTACAAACTGTTCGGCGACAGCTTGCCATGTTCCTGAATCATGCGCTCCACCCGGTCGCATTCCGTCCGGTCGATGAGCGCATTCTTCAACTGCTGCGCATTGATCCGCGGCGCATATTCGCTCAGCAGCGGCACCACGTGATACGAGGCGATCACATTTTCCATCACCTGCTCGTCTTCCAGCAGACGAACCCACTCCGCCAGGCGCTCCTGTTGCGCCACTCCCTCGTCGGAGTCTTCCGGGGTTCCCGTCCCCGCTAACTCCCGCGCGTTCTCGGGGACATTCATCCACGAGTCGAGTGTCTCCGCACTTACTTCCTCACCATACACAGAGCGCAAAAAGCTGCAAGCCACCTCCCGCATCCGGCCATAGCGGTCCGGATCGCGGTCCCAATTCCCCAGCATTACATAATGCTCGGCGCACAAGTAGTCATCGCGGCCGTCTTCGGAAAACAGCAGCCGGTTCAGAAACAGCGGATAGGTGAAATAGCTTCCATCGAGCGTCTCTTCGCCGAACAGCGACCGTCGCGTCCGCGCCAGCGTGCTTTTCTCTACCTCGCGCAAAGTCTCAAAGATCTCCTGCCCCGCCTTGCGCAGGATGATCCTCTTTCGCACCTGGAACGCCGCCAGCCGCTCCCGGTACTCATGCGCCTTCCCCTGTCGCATGTTGTCGTAGCTCTTCAGCAGCACGCGGCACCGCTCTAACACCTGCGAGAACTGCAGGTTCATTTCCGTGCGCACAAACTTGGTGACCGCCAGCCGCGCCAGCAGGTCGACTGACAGCTTCGATTCTTTTTTTGCTCGATTGAGCGAGCCGACCTGCAACTCGGTCAGCGCCACTTTCCACCCACCGGGATCGTTCTTTGGCCGCGCCCCTCTTCCCGCTTGATTGGTCATCCATGCAGGTCCCTGCGTGGACCGCAGTGACTCCGCCGACAGCAATCCTTCCAAATCTCCATGCCGCGCGATTAAACGCGCGATTTGCGCCCGCCCCAACTCCACAAATCGCGGACTCAACACTACATCGTGGCGGAGATTGTCGACACCGACGCTCAGTCTCTCCAGCGAAATTGACGGCGTCGACGCGGCCAGCTTCGGCGGCGCCGGCTTGTCGGGCGCTCCGCCTAAACGAAAAATAGGAATTCTCGGCATCCTGGATCAGGAGTCTGTTCGGAAGTCGCTGATTTCAAACCTACATATCGAGGCTAGCATGCCCAGCGCGGGCGCTAAAGTTACCTAGGTTACTGGGTTTGAGCAAACTTGGGTTCCCGCGACTCCTTCTGATCGGCTTCAGGGTAGAATCGAGTACCGCAAAGATTGTTGCGTGCCTACATTGGGAGTAAGGGATGTCTCATCTGCGGAGAGTATTCCTCGCCCTGCTGTTCATTTCTCCTTGCTTGGTAGCTGCCCAACAAGCGCACAGCCACAGCGCGCCTGAGAAGCTGGGAGAAACATCGTTTCCGATTTCCTGCATGCCGACGGTTCAGCCTCAGTTCGACCGCGGGATCGCTCTACTTCATTCCTTCGCTTACACCGCTGCCGAAAATGCATTTCGGGGCGTGGCCGAACTGGATCCGCGGTGTGCCATGGCGCATTGGGGAATGGCCATGACGTATTTTCACCAGCTTTGGGATCCGCCCATCGTCCCTGAGACTATCTCGATTGCGCAAAAGGAAATCCTGCGGGCGCAGCAGATCGGGACGGGCTCCGAGCGCGAGCGCCAGTTCATCCAGGCGCTTGCCTTGATATATCGAGACGCTGCTACCGTTCCGTACCGCGCGCGGGCGTTGAACTACGAGCACGCGATGAGCGATCTGGCTTCAAAGAACAGGAGAGATGTCGAAGCGCAAGTGTTTTACGCTCTCGCCCTGCTGGCGAACGCATCTCCCGACGACAAGAGCCATGCGAAGCAGAAACAGGCGGCTGATCTGCTTGAGCCGCTCGATCGCGCCTACCCGCAGCACCCGGGAATCCCTCATTACCTCATCCATGCGTACGACAATGCGGAACTCGCAACCATAGGCCTCGCTGCAGCAAGAGCCTACTCCCGGATTGCGCCCTCGGCACCGCATGCATTGCACATGCCATCGCATATCTTCACCCGACTCGGCCTGTGGGACGACTCCATCAATTCCAATCTCGCGGCACGGGAGGCGGCACACCAGCAGGGAGACACTGGCGAAGAGCTGCACACCATGGATTATCTGATGTATGCCTATCTGCAGAGTGGACGCGACAAAGAGGCGGCTCAGATCCTTCAGCAACTTCAGAGCATGCCAAGGGTGAACGAAAGTGATTTCAAGGTAGCGTACGCCTCTACCGCGATGCCGGTTCGCTCCGCCGTCGAGCGAGGCCAGTGGGCTGACGCCGCTGGCATTGTTTCTCCCGCCGCAGCTCCGCCTCATGTTGTCGCAATTGCGGTTTGGGGTCGAGGCCTTGGACTCGCTCGGACGGGACACGCAGCCGGGGCGCGCTCGGAAATTGCAAGATTGAGGCAGATCGAAGGGCAGCTTCACGCGTCAGGCAACGACTATTGGGCAATTCAGGCGGCGATTCTGATGCGCGAAGTCATGGCGTGGTCGGCCCAAGCGGATAAGAAACCGGATGAGGCTGCAGCCTTGATGCGTGCGGCAGCCGACGAGGAGGACGCAGTCGAGAAGCTTCCGGTGACCCCGGGCCCGATTGTCCCGGCTCGCGAACAGCTCGGCTACTTGCTTCCGGAGCAGCATCACCCAGTTCTAGCGCTGAAAGAATTTGATGCAGCACTCGCAAGCTCCCCCGGACGGCGCGGGGCGTTACAGGGCGCCGCACAAGCCGCTGAACTCCGCAGCCAGGAATGAATGGAGGCTCGGCTTCTGAGGAATACCGATCTTCAATTACTGTCCGCCGCTCTTCACCCGCCAATGCTGCTGAATCACCCGACGCTGGAGTGGAACGTCGTAGGACCATCCACTCTCAGATTGCACGACCGGCAAGTATCCGACCGGGGCGACGGTGGATTTGGATGTATCTGATGACGGATGCCCGCTAGCGTGTCACGCCCCTCGGCCGGGCCTGGTTGGGAAACAAACGATCCTTACGCCGTGGTCAGAAATAGGAAGCGAATTCCGCGAGTACGACGGCCTCCGCGTGGCTACGCACCTGGAAGTTGCGTGGCATCTGCCCGAAGGCCCATTCACCTACTTCCGCGGGAAGCTGACGTCGTTCACGGCTGTTAGGTGATGTTCGACCGAATCCCGGCGCTGTTTCTCTTTGCCGAGCTACTGACTCTTCGCTCGCGCTGCCTCGAACTCATCGCCCTTCTGCCATCCAATCAGCTTGGGAAAACTCGCAGCTTCCCACCCGAGGGCGAATCCGAACCGCGCCATCGCCGAGTCCCCCACAAAATCCATCTCCGGATGGTACTCATCACTCGGCTGGTGATAATGCTTTTCCACGTACTCGCGTTCCTGCTCCAGTCCCCAGGCCTCGTTGTGCCCCTTGTACTTCATCCCTTCATTGATCGAAAACGCCGGAATGCCAACCCGCGCCAGGCTGAAGTGATCGGAGCGATAGTAGTGTCCCGCCTCCGGCCGCGCATCCGGACGAATCGCCAGCCGGAACTCCTTCGCCGTCGCCTCGACCGATGGATAAAATGTCGTCCGCTCCGCCCCGGACACTTCCACTTCCTCTGGCGCTCCCAGCGGCTTTACATCGTCATAATTCAAGTCCAATGTAATCTTTCCCGCCGCAATCGGCGGATGCTTCCCCAGATACTCCGACCCAAGCAGCCCCTGTTCCTCCGCCGTCACTGCCGCAAATAGAATCGAACGCCGCGGCCTCTGCGCCGCCGTCCCAAAGGCCCGCGCCAACTCCAGCAGAATGCCGCATCCCGTGGCATTGTCGTCGGCGCCGTTGAAAATGTTGTCCCCCGGCATATCCGGGCGAATGCCGAAATGATCGTAGTGCGCCGTGTACATCACCGCCTCATCGGCCATCTTGCGATCCGCACTCGGCAGAATCGCCAACACATTGTTCGATTCGAAATTTCGAATCTTGCTCACCATGTGCGCCTTGAGCCTCGCCTGCAGATTCACTGGACGAAACTCCCGCGTCTGTGCGTCCTTCATCATTCTTTCCAGATCCATCCTGGACGCCGACGCCAATCGCTTTGCCACATCCAGTTGGACCCACGCCGCCACCTTCAACGCCGGGCCTTCCAACTTCAGAAACGACTTTTCCCCCGAATTCGAATTCCTCACCACTTCCCACGGATAGCTCGCCATCTGCGTCTGGTGGACCAGAATCACTCCCGCCGCGCCCTTGCGCGCCGCCTCTTCATACTTGTAAGTCCAGCGACCGTAGTAGGTGAGTGCCTTGCCTTTAAAAAATTTTGGATCGTCCGATGGCGGCTCGTTCACCAGCATCAGCAGAACTTTGCCGCGCACGTCCACGCCTTTATAGTCGTCCCAGTTGTACTCGGGCGCCTCAATCCCGTATCCCACAAAAACGATGTCCGCATCCACATCCGACTGCGCCTGCTGCGTCTGGTCGTACGCGACATACTCGTCGAGCGGCTTCAGATTCATCGCCTCGCCCTGCTTTGGCACCAGGGAAAACAGAGTCTCCGGCAGCGTCGTGATCCCCACCAGCGGCACTTTCTGCATATACGTCCCGTGGTCGCCGGCCGGCTTTAGTCCATATTCGGCAAACTGCGTCGCCATATATTCGGCCGCAATGTCGCCTCCACGCTGCCCAGTCCCGCGCCCCTCGAGCAGATCGTGCGACAAATAGCGCACGTGCCAGCGGATGTGCTCCGGCGTGATCGTCTCCAGCGCCACGAATGCCGTCCCCGGCAGCTTCACCGAAGGCGCACTCTTCGCGCCCTTCGAACCGCCGGCTCCGCCTTCCGGCCATGCAGGCAGGCTGGCACACACGATCAGACACGCCGAAATGGCTTTCAGCATTCCTCGCATAAGCAGGTCTCTCCCCCCAACAAAGCGGCGCGCCCGCTGGAAGACTTTTTCTATTAAGGTCTTGAAGAATTGTAAAGGAAGCCGTTGCCGCGGTTGCACGAGAAGTGGTCGACCCAGTGCACAAGAGTGCACCCACCACCGGAACATGCGCCCGCCCGGACGTGTCCGAATGGCGTTACCCCGTGGTCCCCTGTGCCCTCTGTGGTTAATTTTGCTGCGGGTGCCCCATCTTTGCCGCGTTCGTTGCGGCAAAGGTGGGGATTTTGTCTATTTTGCTGAAGTCACCGCCGACCCGGCGGCTAGTTTTTTGACCCTCAACCCGCCCGGAAATCCCGCACATCCTCTCCCGCCCTGAACACCGCGACGGGAGCACTTTTCCTCGCTTCCGCCATCCTGCGATTGATCTCTTCGAAATCGGCCTTCACCCACCCCACGCTCGATACCTCTATCTCCCCATCCTGCGCGACCCAGAAAATGGTGGGAACGTTGGTCAGCCCGTAGGCATTCGAGGCAGGGTAGGAACCCGTGTCATCGAGCAGTACGGGGAATGTGATCCCAAATTCCTTGATAAATGCCGCCGTCTCTTTGGCGTCGTTCTGCGAAACTCCAAGCAGCGTCACACCCTTGTGCCCGTACGCCTTGTGCAGCCGCTCGAAGAACGGAAGCGCATACTGGCAAGTCGGACACGACACTTTGAGAAACGCCAGCACCACCGCCCCGCGCCCCAGTTCTTCGCTCAAAGAAAACCGCTTCCCATTCAGAGTCTTCAACTCAAAATCAGGCGCCTTCGCCCCGGTAGCCAATGCTGCCATCGTTCTTCCTCCAGTTCGTCCCTTCAAGATGTTTCGCAACCAATTCATAGATCCACGCAACGAGAACTGCCATAAATTGGATGACGTTGCACGTCTTTCGGATGGGGAAAGGCGCAAGAGTCTAGACCGCCGGGGACGCTGCGACAATGATTTCCGCCTTCCGCAGAATCTTCCGCGCCAACCCCGTAAGCGCAACCCGTGCCAATCTCTCGACAGGAATCCATTCTCCAACGTGCAATGACGCAGACATGCGCCACACCCGCACCGTGTAGTCCGTCACCGTGATCGAATGCCGGAGCGTGAGGTAAAGCTCTGGGATGATTGGCACGGCCCTGCCGTTCCCCCTCGTCTTGTCATTCCTCCGGCTCACAAGGCGAGCCGGAGGAACCTGCTGTTTCTTGTCTGATTGTTTCTTGTCATTCCGAGCGAAGCGAGGAATCTGCTGTTTGCCTGCACCTGCCGCGAACCCCGTCACCTCCGGCAGTTCCCACATCCCCGCCATCAGCCGCGCATCCCGCGCCCGCCGCACCAGGAACACCGCGCCATCGCGATAGTCCAGCGCGTACTGAATCTCCCGCCTCTTCTGCCGCGCGGTCTTTGCCGCACCCGGCACTTCCCCGCGCGTCGCGCACAACTCCACCACCGCACAAGTCAAACACGCCGGCACTCGCGGCGTGCACACCGTCGCCCCCAACTCCATCATCGCCTGATTGAAATCTCCCGGACGCTCCCGATCCAGCAGCCCCTCAGCCGCCAGCCATAATTCCTCGCCTGCGAGCCGCCGCCCCGAAACGCGCTGCAACACGCGCTCCACATTCCCATCCACGACAGCCACGCGTTGGCCGAATGCAATGCTGGCAATGGCCGCTGCCGTATACCGCCCCACGCCCGGCAAACCCCGCAACTCCTCCGACGTCGCGGGAAACCTACCACCCCGCTCCCGTACCACAACCTTCGCCGCCGCATGCAGCATGCGCGCCCGCCGGTAATATCCCAGTCCGCTCCACGCCGCCAGCACCGAAGCCTCCCGCGCCCTCGCCAGCTTCTCCACCGTCGGAAACCGCCGCAGAAACTCGTGATAATGCGCAATCACCGCCGCCACCCGCGTCTGCTGCAGCATGATCTCCGACACCCACACCCGGTACGGATCGCGGCTCTCCCGCCACGGCAGATCGCGCGCATGCGCGTCATACCACGCCAGCAACTGCCTGCGAAACCCTTGCTTCCGTAACTCGGTGTTCGGCGTAGCTTCGTTGGAATTCATCGCTGGAGCCCGCATTTTACAGCAGGAAAGATCTCGGTTCCGGTCGACGTTTGATCCAAGCGAACCACCGAATTCAGCCACCCTCCATTGACCCCGTCCCCCGGTCACGAAATAATAGTCGAGCCTGGCATCCGCAACACAGCGTGGACCCATTCACGCCGAGTCATCGCGAGGAGCACCATGAAAGACTTCAACCGCAAGGTCGAAGACGCTTCGTCACGGGTCAGCCAAACCATCGGCGACGCCGCCGAACGTCTGGAAAAAGAGATTCCCGAATTCATCAAGTATCTCAACGACGAAGTTGTCCCGGCGGTACGCACGCACTCCACCAAAGCCTTACGCGTGGCCTCCAGGAAACTTACCGAATTCGCCGACTATATGGAGCAGCAGCAACACCCGCCCAAGTAGCGCACGCAGTCACTCGAACCGCCGACATGCCACGCCGCGCCCCCTTCGTCAGCATCCTCATGCTACTTTTTGTTCTGATCGCGATCCTTTTTCTCACCGCTTGCGGCCATCCCAAGCAGGCGCACGTGAATGTTCCACCGCCTCCGCCGCCCGCATCAACGACCGAGCCGACGGAGTCCCGGCCAGCCGCAAACGTCCCGCCCTCCAAAGCGGCCCCCAAGCCCAGTGAAGAAAACAACGCCGAAGCCGACCTCGGCGAGCCCACCCTCCCCGCCGATGCCAAGCCCATTGCTACCGAAACCGGACTCGCCAGCTGGTACGGTCCTCCCTACCACAACCGCCGCGGATCGAACGGCGAAATCTACAACATGCACGCCATGACCGCCGCCCACCGCACCTATCCTCTGGGCTCGATCGTGCGCGTCACCAACCTCAAGACCGGCGCCACCGCGCTCGTCCGCATCACCGACCGCGGCCCCTTCATTCCTGGACGAGTCGTTGACCTGTCCCTCGCCGCCGCCCAAAAACTCGACGTATGGAAGCCCGGCATCGCGAAAGTGAAAGTCGAGTTGATGGAGTCCGCCGCGTCTCCGACTTCGCCCGGAAAATGGGCCGTCCAGATTGGCGGATTCCCCCACGAACCCGCCGCCACCAAACTCGCCGACCATCTCAAGCGCCGCTATCACACCGCCAAGGTCCTGTGCTTCCCGAGCCCCGCGGGAGACTGGTGGATCCGCGTCCGCGTCCTCGACGACAACCACGAGCGTGCCCAAAAACTCGCCGCCGAAACTAGAACCCCCGAAGGCGCAGTCTTCCTCGTCCGCCTCGACTAGCGCTCGGGCCGCGCCGTGGCAGCGCCCCGGAGGGGCAACAGAAAATAGCCCGCCAGTTCCACTGGCGGGTTAGTAGAAGCAGAACGAACTGCGTCCTGTAAGGACGGTTGAAATTACGTCCACGCGGCAAACAAAATTCAGCATCGACACACGCCCCGCGGGAAACTGCCGCTGCTGACATACTCCGCGCCAGGTGCTATCGTTTTTGCGCCGGTTGATCGCAACCAATTACCCCTGAACCCATGACTGACCCTACCGCGAACTGCCTCTTCTGCCGCATCCTCCGCGGTGAAATCCCCGCCAAGAAAGTTCACGAGGACGACCACGTCTTCGCCTTCGAAGACATCAACCCGCAAGCCCCCACGCACGTTCTCATCATCCCCAAGAAACACTTTGCCGGATTGAAAGAGGCCCAGGCCGCCGACGCCGAAATCATCGGCCGTTGCCACCTCGCCGCCGCCCACATCGCCCGCCAGCGCAACATCGAGCGGGGATACCGCACCGTCCTCAACGTCGGCCCGGGTGCCGGACAGTCCGTCTTCCACTTCCACGTCCACCTCCTCGGCGGCCGCCCCCTTACGTGGCCTCCAGGATAGGTCAGCAGCTTGCAGGCGCTATTGGAGGATTCCTTCCGGCAAAACCTCGCGGGCAGGTTCGCGCTTCCTTCCCCGATTCGCGGACGTAGTTGGCTCCGCCTCTATTCCATTCTGAGGGTTACTGCTGGATCAATCCGGCTCATCCGCAACGTGGGAAGAAAACTCGCGGCGGCCGAAACGACAGCTAGAACAATGGGGACGGCCGTGAGAGTCAGCGGATCATAGTCTCGGACGCCATAGAGTTCACTGCGCAAAACCCGCAGTGCAGCGAAAGACAGAGCCAGTCCCGAGATCAGGCCAAAGCCAGCGGCCACGACACCAGCGGAACCAACATCTATCATGGCCTGCCAAATCGAAGACCCGAGGGCCATGCGGATGCCAATTTCGCGTGTACGCTGCACAATGAGATTCGAAACCAACCCGTAGATTCCGACAGCAGAAAGCAACAACGCCAGTCCCGCCAGCACCGTGAGGAGAACCACCTCCGCTCTCTGATACGCAAGGTTTTCGGCGAGGACTCCAGGTATATGAGGCTGCGGACCAGCAGCCCGGCCGCCGCAACGAGCACAACAGTCAGCGCGACTTCGCCGCCGATGAGTAGCTGACGGAGACGGCTGGAGCCTTTGGCAACGGCGTGACTTCTGGCGGCCATCGAGGACCGGAGATCAACACTGCGAATCTGCAAAGCAGGCAGTGCACCAAAGAGCAGGCTGGTGAACAGCGAGGCTCCAAAGGTGAAGGCCAGGACACGCAAATCCATCCCTACACCGCCCAGGGGGATCATGTAGTCCGGCAAGAATCCGGGCAACGATGAGAGAATGCCACGAGCCAGAGCCAGTCCAATCGCCGCACCAACAATCGCCAGGACAAAGTTCTCCATCCAGAGTTGACGGAGGAGGATCCACCTGCTGGCTCCGAGAGCGAGACGCGTGGCGATCTCCGGCGCACGGCGCGCGATCCGTACGAGAGTCAGCCCGGCAAGATTGGCGCAAGCGATGAGCAGGATGAAGCCAACCGCCGACATGAGTCCTAGAATCGGTCGGCGCATGCCGTTATCCAAATTGAGCGCGAGGGCAAGCGGCAAGGCGTAGAACCACGCGCGGCTTTTGGACTTGCTCAGATTGTCAAACCAGGGCTTGCGCACGTGAGCCAGTTGGGCGGAGACTTGCTGCCATGACGCTCCGGGCACCAGCCGCATGATGATTTCGCAATTATTTCCTCCGCATTCGCCACTCTGGTGCGGTTGCAACGGCGTCCAGAGATCCGCAACCCCGGTGGATTGCGCTCGCGCGGGTAGAACTCCGACAACCGTATACGGTTCGCCTTTAACGATGACTTGTTTCCCGAGCATCTGCGGATCCGCGCGGAACACAGACTGCCAGAGGGCGTAACTCACGATTGCAGCACTCGGCCCATTGGGCCTGTCTTCTTCGTCTGTAAAGCCACGACCCAGGAAAGGCTGGATTCCGAGGACATCGAAGTAGTGCGCCGAAACGCGCATGTTCTGCACATAGCGAACGTTGCTGCCCGAAGCTGAACCGGCCTGAAGGTTGACGCCGCTTGTTATTCCGAAGGAAGCTGCCTGGACAGACGGGACGTTGTCCCGAACCATCTCCCAAGTTTCCCCGTCCTGGCTGGTGCCGTCTTGATGTTCGAACTGCCCTGACTTGGGTGAAATGTCTTCCAGATGGAGCACTAAAACAGCAAGCCGGTCGGGCTCCGGGTACGGCAGCGGGCGCAAAAGGAAGCCATTGAGCAAGCTGAAGACGGCCGTGTTGACGCCAACGCCCAACGCGAGCGTAACCGTGACCGCAAGGCTGAACCCTGGGTTCTTGTGCAGTTGACGCAATGCCAAGCGCACGGCCTGAATGAACATGGCTACGCGCACCTCGATCAAACAACAGGAAGCACTTGGTTCGCCAGACGGCATTGCAGCATTTGATTGATATGAAAGCAGTTAAAAACGAGCATGTTCGAATCGCGCGGGGGTAATTGTTCGATGTTGGAATCGAGTGTCCGGGAGTGGACAGGAATGCACCCGAGTGACGGGAGGCGGATGGAATTCAGCTTCAAGCTGGCGACTTTGGGGCGGGCGACTCGCCGCCAAAAGCATTCGGTTGCAGCTTCCGGAGGGCAAGGTCGAGCCAAGCTCCAGAGTTCAGAACCGGGAGCCGGAAGCACTACTGCACTGTCGGCTCTTCCTCTTCCGGAGCCCCATGCCTGCGCAACAACTGCGGCAGATTCTGTGAAAACGCCGACCGCGGCAGCACCATGTCGCACCCCACTTCGTGCGCTTTCTGCTTCAAATCTCCCTGCACGTGCGACAGGAATCCGATGATCGACGTCCCCTTCTTCAGCTTGCTCTTCAGTTTCGGAATCAAGGTCAGCGGTTTCACGCTGGCGTTATTCAAATCGAAAATAATCAGCGACGGTTTCTCTTCCCCGTTCAGCTGCATCTTCTCCATCAGATCCTTGTCCGTCTTCACGAACTCAACTTTCACGTTGAGCTTCCGGGCCGTCTCCTGAATCTTCGCCATGAAGAACAGATCTTCGATAAAGGCAAAGATCCGCGAGTTCGCGTCTCCATTCACCGGCAACGGTTCCGGCTCCGGCTGCGGATACTGCGTCGCAAACCCCGGCCTCTGCCGTCCGCCCTTGTGACCATTGTTATTGCCGCCAGCCAACGCCGCGCGGTAGCTGTGATCCATCGGCGCCGTGTAGATGCCGTCTTTGTTTTCCCGGCTCAGCCCCTGCCCGGGCTTCTGTCCACGCTGGTTGTGGGGACGGCGTCCGCGCCGTCTCCTTCTTCCTCCTCCACCACCGGAGGGTCTTCCTGGTCCTGCGTTCATAGTCCTCTCAAGCTGTTTTGCAAATGTTGCAGAATTTTACAGAATCTCAAACGTCCCGCCAGTCGCGCGTTTCCCGCGGTTCCGGACGAAGCTCCGCCCCGCACACACAAACCGAATCTACGCAGTTGCGGGTGGCGACTGGACGCACTATGGAACGAACCCCAACTCTTGAAACGAACTGCTCTTCGCGAATGAAAACTTTAATTCTCAGCTCAGTATCGATTTTCCGTTTATCGGATCCGTCAGGCGCCGCCTCGGATCGGCTGGCGCGGAGGGCCTGCGCGGGAACGAGGCCTAAATGAGAACACCTTTATCGTACTCGTCCTTGCCCAACCGCGCAAGGCCCATTCCACCCACCTTTTGCACAGGAGGTCATGACTAGCCGGTTCCCATTCGCACACCACCACTCGATATCACCGCTCGGAAGCCGGAAGCCGAACGCCGGAAGCAGCTCCTTCACTCCCCGTTCGAAACTTCCCGCGCCCACTGCTGGGCCTGCCAGTAATCTCCCGCGACCCGCTCGGAATCCAGATGCAGTCTCGCGCTCAACTCCCCTGCCGCCGCCCACTCCCCACTCTCATGCGCCAGCATCAACTGGAACACCGGACGCAGCACGCTCGGTTGTCCCAACAGCACCGCCTTGGTCTCATGATCCAACGGAATTTTCTCCAGCACTTCCGGCATCGGCATTTCCAGCATGGCATCGATCAGCGACAACAGGCCCAACAGAAATAGATCCGATTCCCCATGCCGCACTCGCGCCGCCAGCAACTCCCCAAACCGCCCCCGCACCAGCGCCGACAGCAACAGATCGCTGGGCTTATCCTGCCCCGCACTCACCGCCGCCACCAGCCGCACCCATCGCCGAGTGTCCCGCTCTCCCAGGATCGACAAGGCATGCCGTACCGAATGGATTTCGCTCTGGAAGCTGAAGATGGCAGAATTCAGATACCGCAGCAGACGGTAGCACACCGACGCCTCCGCCTTCACCAGCTTCTCCAGTTCGCTCAAATCCAGGTCCGGCCGCGATACCTCCTGCAGCATGCGCAGAAAATTCATCTGGTTCGCGGGCATGTCGTGCGTGTGCATCATTTCCGGACGCCGGAAAAAATAGCCCTGGAAATACACGAAACCCTGATCCCGAGCCCGTACAAACTGCGCCCGCGTTTCGATTTTCTCCGCCAGCATCCGGCAGCGCCACGGCCCGAACTGTTTCATCAGTGCCGTGCGTTGCGCCTCGGTCGTCAACTGCATCTCCACCTTGATGATGTCGGCGATCTCTGCCAGCGCTTCGCGCGGATCGTTGGCCACATAGTCATCCAGCGCGATCGTGTATCCCGCTTCTTTCAAACGGTGGCAGGCCGCCACCACATCCGGATCCGCCGGAACCGTTTCCAACACCTCCACCACCGTCGACGTCGAGGGCAGCAGTGTCACCAGTCCCTTGATCAGCGTATCCCGGGTGCAATTCACAAACGCCCGCCGCCCATCGCACAACACGTCCAGCCCCATCAGCAGCGACCGGTCCAGCGTTGCCCGCGAAGCCTCATCCCGGTCTCCACTGAATGCATTCTCCAGTCCGTCCCGGAACAGCAGTTCGTATCCAAATACTTTCTCTTCCCGGTCAAAAATCGGTTGCCGCGCCACATACCGCAGCCGCTGTACCGCTGGTTCCCGGGACTTCGCCACACCTTGTCCCGCAGATGGATTGTTCACGCTCTGTCTATCGGCAACAACTCGAAAAACCTAAACCCGAGGTCTTCGCCACAAACGCTGAGACAGAAATAAGAAAGATTCTGTTCTCTCCTCTGTGTACCTCCGTGCCCTCTGTGGTTCGAGCTCTTTGAACGACCGCTGGAAGGTTCGCCTTTGGAAGCCTCATATAGAATGATCCCCGCTCCAAACCGTGATTTCCAAGGAAGCTCCCATGCCCGATTCACCCCACTCCGTTTCCAATCTCAACACCGCCGGTCTCGGCATGCGGCGCCAGTTTGAAATCTACCAACTCGGTTTGGCGGGAAAGCAACTCTCCACTCCTATTCCACTCTCTCAGCTCGAAAAAAAAGCCGCCGAAATTCTCCCGCCCCAGGCTTTCGACTACGTCGCCGGAAGCGCCTCTGGCGAACGCACCGCGCGCGCCAACCTCGCAGCTTTTGATCGTTGGCGAATTGTCCCTCGCATGTTGCGCGACGTTTCTCAGTGCGACCTCACTGTCGAACTCTTCGGCCACACTCTCCCCGCACCCGTTCTGCTGGGCCCCGTCGGCGTGCAAAATATTATTCACGCGGAAGGCGAACTCGCCGTCGCTCGCGCCGCCGCATCTCTCGGCATCCCCTTCGTCCTCAGCACCGTATCTTCCTACCCCATTGAACAAGTTGCCCAGACCATGGCTGCCGCCCCGCGCTGGTTCCAACTCTACTGGGGAAGAGATCCCGAACTTACGACGAGCTTCCTGCAGCGCGCGGAACAATCGGGCTACACCGCGCTCGTCGTCACCCTCGACACCGCCATGCTGGGATGGCGCGAACGCGATCTTCAGCATCCCTATCTCCCCTTCCTCCTAGGCCAGGGACTCGCGAACTACTTCACCGATCCTGTCTTTTGCTCGCGCCTCTCGCAGCCGCCGCTAGCGGATCCCGCCTCTGCCATCCGCCTCTGGGCAAGTCTGTTCTCGAACACGGCTCTCATATGGTCCGATCTCGCATGGCTCCGCCAGCAAACTCGTCTGCCCATTCTGCTGAAAGGAATCTTGCACCCCGACGATGCCCGCCTGGCTCTCGACCAAGGCGTCGATGCCATCATTGTTTCCAACCACGGAGGCCGCCAGGTCGACGGCGCCATCGCCGCACTCGACGCGCTTCCCACCGTCGTAGCCGCGGTCGAGAATAAGATTCCTATCCTCTTCGACAGCGGCATTCGCTACGGCTCCGACGCCGTCAAGGCCCTGGCCCTCGGCGCCCGTGCCGTCCTGCTGGCACGTCTCTATATGTGGGGTCTCGCCATAGCCGGCGAGCAAGGTGTCCGCGACGTAGTCCAAAATTTCCTGGCCGACCTGGACCTGACCATGGCCCTAAGCGGCCTCCGCTCCATGAAAGAATTGGACCGGTCGATCCTGACAGAGTCAAGATGATCGACTGAGAAACGAACTTCGGTAGGGGAAGAAGAAGGTAATAAATGAAAGTCGGGTGCCCCACCCTTCTCGCGTTTTTGGCGAGAGGGTGGGGAAATTGACGTGTTGTCTCTGCGCCGCGACGATGCGGGTGCCCCATCCTAGCCGCGTTCTCTGCGGCTAGGATGGGGATTTTGACTTGAGGATTTTGACTTCAAAGACTTCGAGTCTCATTCGGGATTTTCTCAACCCTCTGCACCCCACCCAGCCCCGCCAGCACCGCCACAATCTTCCCCGACCACTGCGCTACTTCATCCTCGCGCAACGTCCGCTCCGCTGACTGAAACCGCACCCGCAACAACGCAGAATATTTCCCCGCCGCAATCGACCCGCCGCGAAAAATCTCCACCGGACGAAACTCCCGCAACTCGGCGACGCCTGAAGCCGCCACAGCTGTCCGCATCTCCTCGAACGAAACGTCATCCGCAAACACAAACGAAAAATCCCGCTCCACCGCCGGATACTTCCCCAGCGGCGCAAACCGCACCGTCCGCAGCCCGTTCCTGTACAACGCCTCCAGATCAAACTCCGCCAGGAACACGTCCTGCCGCAGCTTGCGCGCCGCCGCCACCTCCGGATGAATCTGCCCAAATTGCGCCACCACCGCGCCATTTACCCGCGCTCGCGCCGACCGTCCCGGATGAAAGTACTCCGCCGTCTCCCGGTCGTAACTTACCCCTCCCGCAAACGCCGCCAGCAAATTCTCCACATCCCCCTTGAATCCGCGGAAGGTTTCGACAACCGCCGCATGCTCGCCCTTGCTTACGTCGAGCGCGCCGCCCGCAGGTAACGAGGCTCGCACCGCCGCCGCCGTTGCGCCCAAACACGCGCGCTTCGGTTCCACCCGTTCTTCCCCCGATAACCCATAAACGCTGCCCATCTCAAACAGCCGCGCCTCCGCGACGTCGCGATTCAAATTCCACGCCAACATGTCGAGCATGCCCGGCGCCAGCGATGTGCGCATCACCGACGCTTCCTCGCTCAGCGGATTCTCCAACTCCAGCACCTTCGTTCCCATCGATGAAGAGGAAAACCTTTCCGCATCCGCGTGCGAAATAAACGTCAGTGACAAAGCCTCGTTGTATCCCAAGGCCAAAGCCCGCTCGCGCAAAGTCGCATCCATGGCCGCGTGTGGCAACTCCACCACTGCACCGCTATAGGCTGGGAGCGTGTTCTCAAACTTGTCATACCCGTGCAGCCGCGCGATCTCTTCGATCACGTCGATCTCCCGTTCCACATCCAGCCGCCAGCTCGGAATATGCACGCGGAACTGTGCGTCGTCCTGCCCCTCAGGAATCAGCGCAAAGCCCAGCCGCTTCAGCAACCGGAAGATCTCCCCCGAGTCGAGCTTCCCGCCCAGAATGCGCCGCACCTCAGCCACGTGCAGCACCACAGGAGCCTGGTCCATCCTCTTCGACACCACATCGACCACGTCACCAAGCAGTTCCCCGCCGCCCGATTCCAGAATCTTCTGCGCGACGAGATCGCACGACAACACGGTCGACTCAAAATCTGCTCCGCGCTCGAACCGATGCGAAGCGTCGGTGTGCAGCCCATACCGCCGCGACATCTGCCGCACAATCCCCGGATCCCACCACGCCGACTCGATCACGATGTTCCGCGTCTTTTCGGTAATCATCGTGTCGTACCCGCCCATCACTCCCGCCAATCCGACAGGCTTCGTTGCATCGCAGACCACGAGGTCTTCAGAAGTCAGCTTGCGCTCCACCCCATCCAGAGTCTTCAGCGTCTCTCCATCCCGCGCCTTCCGCACCACAATCTTCCCACCCTCCAGCAGGTCCATATCGAACACATGCGTAGGCTTCCCAATCTCCCACAGAACGTAATTTGTAGCGTCGACGGCATTGCTGATGGGCCGCTGATCCAGCAGGTGCAGACGATGCGCGATCTTCTCCGAGGAAGGTTTGATGTGTGTCCCGCGAATCACACGCGCGCTGAATCGAGGACAAAGCCCCGGCTCCTCGACGGAAATCGGAAACGAGGCGCCGTTCGGGAAGGGCACGACTTCAGTCGTTGTCGTGGAAGAGCGGCGCTTCAGCGCCGCGTCGCCCGTCCCATCAGATGACGCGGCTTTAGCCGCTGAGGCTGACAGCTGAGAGCTGCCAGCTGACAGCGATTTCAAAGGCAGATCATAAATCGCTGCCGCCTCCCGCGCCACGCCGTAATGATTCATCGCGTCAGGACGATTCGTCCCAATCTCCATTTCAAACACAGTATCCGCGCCCGTCCCACTGATCCCCTCGACCGAAATCCCGACATTGGTCAAGTCCTCAGCCAGCCGCCGGTCATCGACCGCGAGATCAACAAAATCGCGAATCCAATTAGGAGAAAGTTTCATTACTCAGCGTACCCAGTCATCGGTCATTACACGGTGCTCTGTCATCCTGAGCGAAGCGAAGGACCTCTGCACTCCATCTCTGCCATCGCTGCATCAGGGAATTCACGATGCTCCTGTCGCTTTTCGCTGACGGCTGCGAGCTGATAGCTGACAGCTAAGCTACCCAAACTGCTCCAAGAACCTCACGTCCCCCTGAAAGAACAACTGAATATCATCCACCCCATACTTCAACAGCGCCAACCGGTCCACACCCATGCCAAACGCAAATCCCGAAACCTTCTTCGGGTCATATCCGTTGTCCTTTACAAACTCAAACACACTCGGATCGACCATGCCGCACCCCAGCACTTCAATCCATCCCGTCTGCTTGCACGGACGGCAAGGGTCCGCCCCGCGCTTCCCGCTTCCACCGCAAATAAAGCAGGTGACATATAACTCCGCGCTGGGCTCCGTGAAAGGGAAGAACGAAGGCCGGAAGTGTGTCTTCACCGACGACCCGAACAGCGCCTTCATGGCATGATCGAGCGTCCCTTTCAAATCCCCAAATGTAATGTTGGTGTCGACCGCGAGCCCTTCGATCTGATGAAACATCGGCGAGTGGCTCGCGTCGGGAGGATCGTTGCGATGCACCGTCCCCGGAATCACGATGCGGATCGGCGGCCGCATCTTCTCCATGGTCCGAATCTGCACCGGAGACGTGTGCGTGCGCAGCAGCAACCGCTCGCGCTGCGGCTTGGCCTGCTGCCCCGCGATGAACAGCGTGTCCTGTGTGTCCCGCGCCGGATGGTTCGGCGGAAAATTCAGCGCTTCGAAGTTGTAGTAATCCGTCTCGACCACGGGCCCCTCGGCGACGGAATACCCCAGCTTCTGAAACACGGAAACAATCTCACGCCAAGTCCGCATGACGGGATGCTCCGCGCCGATGGGACGTCGGACGCCCGGAAGCGAGATGTCGACTTGGGGCACGACCATCGCATGATCAAGGGTTCGAGCACGACCGACGGAGATTCCAGCCTCGAGGTAGCGATCTATTTGGGCCTTGATCTCATTGACGCGCCGTCCGACCTCTGCCTTTTGCTCCTTCGGTGCTGACTTCAGCCAAATCTCATTAATCTGAGTAAGTAATCCGTTCTTGCGAGCGAACCATCTGTCGCGGAAGATTTTCGGATAGTCGGGGCCGGAACCAGCCTTCCGCTCCGACTCGAATGCGTCAAGCAGTTCGCCCGCCACTTTGTCCAGCGCCGCCGCCGAATAGTCGGTCAGTTTGGGAACAGTGTATGCCACGTGTCTTCTCTAACGCCTAAAGATGCTCGTGTGGGGACAGCCGCCCTCGGCTGTCCGTCGGCTCGAAGAGCCGAGGGGTGTCGATTTGCGACGCCCGCGCAACAAGCACAATCTGTAGATATTCTTGCAGCTAAGCCGCGCAAGCCCGGCCGGACAGCCGAGGGCGGCTGTCCCCACACACGCACTGCAGTTGACAGCTGAAAGCCAATAGCTGACAGCGCTCTTACGCTGCCCCGCCGATCGCTCCCTTGGCCTGCGTCGCCAGGCTGGCAAATCCCGCCGGATCTTTCACCGCCAGGTCCGCCAGAATCTTGCGGTCCAGTTCGATCCCCGCCAGCTTCAGCCCGTGGATGAACTGGTTGTAGCTCATCCCGTTCAGCTTGGAGGCCGCGCCGATGCGCACGATCCACAGCGAGCGGTACTGCCGCTTGCGCTGCTTGCGTCCGGAGTAGGCGAACTTCAGCCCACGCTCCACCGCTTCTTTCGCCGAGCGGTACAGCTTCGACTTGGTAAGGAAATACCCGCTTGCGCGGTCTAATATCTTCTTGCGTTTGGCGCGGCGTTTGGTTCCGCGTTTTACACGAGGCATTGTTGTTCTCCTTTTTTATTTCCACATACCGGCGGCTGGAGGCAAGGACGATTCGCCATGGCGGCAATCTCTGGCCTCTTCACACACCTGAATCAGTGGTCAGTGGTCAGTGGTCAGAAAACGCGTCGCTGCAACTCTTCTGACCACTGATCACCGACCACTGACCACTGTTTCACTGATACGGAATCATGCGCTTCACTTTGCGCAAATCCCCGTCGCTCACCAGCGCCGGAGATCCCAGGTTCCGTTTGCGTTTCTTGCTCTTCGAGGTCAGGATGTGCCGCAGGTGCGACCGCCCCCGCTTCACCTTCCCCGTCCCGGTTAACTTGAAGCGCTTGGCAGCGCCCTTGTGCGTTTTCAATTTCGGCATAAAGTCCTCAAAAACAGCCGCCGGCATTCAGCCATCAGCTGTCAGTTAACGTTCAATTTCTCGCAGAATGTCAGATGACCGCTCAGGCGAGACTTTGTCATTCCGAGCGCAGCGAGGAATCTGCTTTCTTTCCTACGACGCGGGCTTGGCGACCTGCGCCGGAGGAGCGCTCGGGCTGGGCGCACTCTGCGCCGCAGCCTTGTGCTTCTCTTTCTCTCGTTCCTTCTCCGTCTTCTTCGGCGCCAGAATCGCGTGCAGCGTGTTGCCCTCTTGCCGGGGACGGAACTCCACGATGCTGTGCGGTTCCACGTCTTTGATCAGCCGCTCCAGAATCTGCCGGCCCAAGCCAGTGCGGGTCATCTCGCGTCCGCGGAAGAAGATGGTCGCCTTAACTTTGTCGCCCTCGTCCAGAAACCGCAGCACGTGATTCTTCTTCGTCTCGTAATCGTGGTCGTCCACATTGATGCGGAACTTGACCTCTTTTACGGTGATCGTTTTCTGGTGCTTCTTGGCTTCGCGCTCTTTCTTTTCCTGTTGGTAGAGATACTTCCCGTAATCCATGATGCGGCACACGGGAGGCTGCGCAGTGGGCGAAATCTCAACCAGATCCAGATTTTTTTCGCGGGCTTTTTTGATAGCTTCGTAGGGCGGCATGATGCCAAGCTGCTGCCCTTCGTCGTCAATCACGCGGATTTCGCGCGCCCGGATACGATCGTTCGTGCGGATAAAACGCTTATCGATACAGTCCTCCGTGCTCTAAGCGACTGAGAATAAAGAATTATAGCATGAGGATTCACGCCTGCTTGTCCGATAGTTTTTGAGGAAGTTACCGGCCCGTAACTCCTCGGATTTTTGGCGTCTGTAGGATTCCACGAAGATCGCGAGTTACGCGAGAATGGTTAAAGACAAAGCGCCTAACCAGCATTCGCGGCGCCACCAGCCGAGACGTAACAAGTTACGTCTCTACAGAGGTCAAAGTCTTATGTGCAGAAATATCAAAACCCTTTTCAACTTCGACCCACCGGTGACCGACGAAGAAGTTCGCGCCGCTTCGCTTCAGTTCGTGCGAAAAATCACCGGCTTCAATAAACCGTCCAAGGCCAACGAAGGATCGTTTCTGGCCGCGGTCGAGGAAGTGGCAGCCATCTCGACGCGGCTGCTGCGTTCGCTCGAAACCACGGCACCGCCCAAGAATCGCGAAGAGGAAGCCGCCAAGGCAAAGGCCCGCGCCGCGGAACGATTTGGAACCTAACTGAGCGCCCTGTTTCAATCCGCTTTTACCCCTACACTGGGGCGACAGTATGTACGGTATCGTACTCCAAGGGGAAATCGGGCATCATTCCGCAGAGCCATTTGCGCTTCTTTTCATGCCTTCGCGCCGCCTCGATGATCGAATCCGCCGCCTTAGCGATCAAGCGATTGGCGCCTCAGGCAGCGAATTGAACGTAATCCTGCCGAAATTGCTGGTCGCCATCCACCAGAGGTTGGAACGGCTCAGAGGTCTTGCCGCAAACCGATTCCTCGGTGGCAGGCATCCCTCGGAGCGGCGCGCTACGCCGCCGTAGCGTGGCCTGTCCGCCCCGAGTGCATAATATTGTCGCCGCCTCCGATGTGCTTTGTTTCGCCGGTCTTATCCTACCTTTGGTAATATGCCCTACAAAGAATTAAAGATTCTCAGGTTGACGTTCCTGTTCTTTATCGGATAAATATTTTTTCGGCGAAGACAAATCAGTCTTTGCCATTCCCCGAGGCCCCATGAAGCCTGACGAACGAGAACGCATGCGCATCCTGTGTGAGCGGATCGCGAAAGAACAAGACCATGACAAGTTCGTGAAACTGGTTCAGGAGCTCAACGATCTGTTAGACCACAAGGAACAACGATTGGAAGACCCCCCAAAGCAATCGTGATGGAATGCATTTGCGCCCCGACGAACTTGCCAGAAGGTTCCGAATCCGCTTAGGGCGCTTCCCAATCGACCGAGTAAACATCCTGGCTCCCGGTGTCGCGGAGCAGTAGTGGCGCATCGTCTGGCGTGAGAACCAGGGAGCCGCCGTATCGGCCGGCGGACGCGAAATTCTTCAGATCCGCTACTGGTTCGGACTTACGGTCACTGATCCGGATTCGGACCACCGCATTGTTTCCCCGGTTGTCCAAAACATACACGTACTGTCCGTCATGGGACCAATTCAGCCACCCCAACGATCCATTGGCAAGTTCGGACCATTTCTGAGTTTTGAAGTCGAACAGAAGAAGCCTCAGCGAATCCGCCGAGAATGCAGAAATGTATCGACCGTCAGGAGACCACCGTGGCGAGAAGAACCCCTGCGAATCCGGGAGGTCAGAGACTTGGCGGGTCGCCACATCCAGCACGCGGATTGCGGAGGAAGGATTATTCGATTCCCCGCCGAAGACGATCTTGTTCCCGTCGGGAGACCAGTTCGGATCCAGTTGTTGTCGGCGATCTTCGGGTAAGAGTTGTCGGGGGCTGCCGCCCTCGGATGAAATTTCATAGATCCTGGCAGGCTTCTCCGAACTGGTTGCGAACTCGAAGAAAACAATTTTCTTACCGTCGGGAGACCAGCGAGGCAGCACGACATACATAGGCGGGTAGGTCAGCTGCAGCCGCTCGCTCCCGTCCAATCTACTTCGCCATAGAGTGCCCTCAGGATAGGAAACATAACTCACCCAAAGGCCGTCTTTCGAAAAGGCAACATATTCCGCCGAGATGCCACCGAGAAAAGACGAGAACGCGCCGGACTTCGAGTCGTAACGCATTAACTCGCCACGGTACGTCTGACCGATTACAAAAAGCTTCTTGCCATCTCTGCTGGGAAGGGGAGAAGACAAAGCCAGCGGACTGGAAGTCAATGGAATGGGCTTGGATTGGGAATGAAACAAGCCAGCCGTTTGCGGGAGAGCCCAGATCTGCCGATTCGACTGGAATACGAAATACTTCCCGTCAGCAGTCCATTTGCCGCAACACTCGTCGGGTGGATCGTGCCAGCCGGCGAGCAAGCGATGCAAGTCCGTTCCGGCCACCGACACTTCCCAGGCGAGTTGCTGGCCGAGGGTTCCGGCGCTCTCCGTGGTGTCGAAGCGCAGATGACCGCTGTCAGGCGACCAGGTGACGCTCTTGATGTCGCCCTTCACACTCAGGAGCTTATGCGATTCAGTGCCGTCTGCCTTCGCCAAAAACAAGTCGCTCAAGTTGCTATAAGCCAGCGACTTGCCATCGGGCGACCAGGCGGCGGTTTCTGCTTCGACATCCCCAAGTCTGCGAGGAGATCCCCCCAGGATGGGTAGACTCCACAGTGGGCCCCGAGGGGGCGCCCCTTGCCCATCGACTACGAGAATTTCCAACCCGTCCGGCGATAAGTGCACCGGGATCATGTTCGGAGAAGGCATCATCGAAAGCTTTCTCGGTTCTCCGCCCGAGATCGACATTTCGGCCAGAACGTGGGAAGCGAAGCTTCCAGAGTTTCCCCCTCCCAATCCCAAGTAGAGCCTGGAGCCGTCGGTTCCAATAAGAGACTTGGGCTGGCCGTCATGGGTGAGCTGAACATACTTCGAGATCTTGGGCACGGGTGTGGGCTGCATCCAAAAATAAGCAAGCACGACCACGCCAACCACAATCACTAACGCCGCTGCGGCGAATGCGGTTTCTGAACGACTCGTCTCATCTTTTTTCTTCTGGCCGTCCTGCTTAATCGGATGAGCACCGGTTGGCTCCGATATTGCCGAGGTCGAAAGCGCTTCCAGGGCGAAGGCCAGGTCCGACGCCGACTGAAACCGTTGATCCGCGTCCTTCTCCAGACAGCGGAGCACAACCCTCTGCAAGGCCACAGGCGTTTCGGGCGCGAGCTCCGAGATGGGCACAGGTTGTTCGTTCAGAATCGCGCTCATCGTATCCGCCGACGTCGGCCTTTCAAACGTCCGCTTTCCCATCGCCATCTCGTAGAGAATTGCGCCGAATGCGAAAATGTCGGTGCGATGGTCAGTGGCCAATCCCCGGACCTGCTCGGGAGACATGTAGCCCACGGTCCCCATGGCAACCCCTTGCATCGTTACCGTGGGCGCCAGGGTCATCACCGACTCTTTCGGTTGAATCACCTTGGCCAGGCCGAAGTCCAGAATCTTGATCCGGCCATCTTTGGTGACGAACACGTTGTCGGGTTTGAGGTCGCGGTGGACGATGCCTTTTTGGTGGGCAGCGGCGAGACCGCGGGCTAACTGCACTCCGTAGTCAATCACCTTTGCCAAGGGCAAGGGGCCGCGCCTCACAGTCTCGCCCAGGGTTTTGCCTTCCAGCAGTTCCGACACCAGATAGGGCACGCCTGCATAAGTCCCCATCTGGTACACGGCGAGAATGTTGGGATGATTCAGCGCCGCTGCGGCTTTCGCTTCCACCTCGAAGCGATGCAACCGCTGTGGATCGGAGGAAACCAATTCCGGCAGAATCTTGATGGCGACGTCGCGCTCCAGTCGCGTATCGCGCGCGCGATACACCTCGCCCATGCTGCCCGCTCCAAGCGGCGAGAGAATCTCATACTGACTGAGTCGTGTCCCAGGGGCCAGGGTCATCCGTGCGCCATTATAAGCCTCGGAGAAAGAGAACATCTCGAGGCCGCGCTTGGGTGGGGCGAACTCTCAGTGCCTCTGTGAAAGTCTGCTGCAAAAATATTTTGTTGACCGGCCTCGAAGGCCCTGTTCGAGCCAGTTTCATTCTGGGAAAACCCTCGGGTTTTGGGTATACCCCCCTCCCCCAACCCTCTGAAACCCTTGACTGGCGCGGGTTTCGAAAAAAGCCCGCGCAAAATCTTGAGCCGCAAGGATTTAGAGGTCAAAATCTTGACAACAAAAGACTTGCGGCCTTTTTCGCTGCAGCTGCGTGTACCGCCTCCGCCTTGACCATGTTCTGCTTCCTTGCCTGTGGATGGCAAGGTCAGATGTCACACGACGTGTGCGGTCTCTGTGGATTTCGAGGCTCCCACCCGTTCGCAAAGCACGGGAAAGGTTGAATTCCCCCACCCTCATTGTGCCCGCATTCGTAGTCCCCACCCGTCGAAACTGCGACGGATGGGGCAGCCCCGGGTATGGTGGCGCAAAGGTGTGCCAGCACCAACCTTGGATCGTGGTGGCGCACGGGTGGGCCAGCCCCATCTTCCCCTTGTCCAATAGTGTCGCTCGGCCTACTAGCATTGAGAGAGGGCGCTGGCGTATTCTGCCGTTACGTTGGCAGAAAATTACGAACTCGACATGGATGTGAGCTGGTTAAGGAATGAGTCTGACCTAATCGGCGCTGCGCTCTCCTTGGGCGCACGCAAAATTCCCGGCTGGTCGCTGCAAGAGGAACGACTCGCAATGAATGCAATGCCGATTGCCAGCGAACTCTCAGCTCAGATTGCCCGACGAATCCGAAATGGGCACGACCCACTGGGTTCGGCGTTGTGCAGACTCCGTCCGCGGGAAATCAGACGTACCCTCGGCGCTACCTATACACCGTCCTCGATAATCTCATCCATGTTGAATTGGGCAAAAGTACAAAATGCGGAACCAGCGCGCATCGTTGAGCCAGGCGCGGGTTCGGCACGTTTCTTATTAGCAGCCGCTCGACTCTTCAGGGAAGCGGAACTGGTCGGCATCGAACTTGATCCCCTGCCGGCGATGATTGCGCGGGCGAACCTTTCCGCGTGCGGCCTTGCTGGGCGCTCCACTATTCTGGTGGGCAATTACCGCTCAACCGTGCTTCCGGTGCCGACGGGAGCGACTCTTTATGTCGGAAACCCTCCGTACGTTCGTCACCACCAGATCGATTCGACGTCAAAGCAGTGGCTGACCTCAGCCGCTGGTCGACTGGGGCACGAAGCTAGCCAACTGTCCGGGCTGCATGTGTACTTTTTTCTGGCAACAGCCCTGAAAGCCCAAGCAGGGGATCTCGGCGTATTCATCACAGCAGCGGAATGGTTAGACGTGAATTACGGTCGGCTGGTGCGTGATTTGTTTCTAAACCAGCTTGGGGGCGAGTCCCTGACGGTCATCGAGCCGACAGCCAAACCATTTGAAGATGCCGAGACAACGGCTGCAATTTCAACCTTTGTCGTTGGTTCCCACAAGCCCAGCATTCGGGTGGCCCGCGTGGCTGACACGAAGGGACTGGGCAACCTGACCGGCGGCAAGCAACTGCACCGCGGCCGCCTGGAAACCGAAAGCCGTTGGTCGCACCTGATGCGCAAGTCCCGCTCCGTACCCGACGGATACATGGAACTGGGAGAGATTTGCCGGGTTCATCGCGGTCAGGCAACGGGAGCGAACCACGTTTGGATTGCTGGTCCGCACAGCGAAGACCTTCCAAGTGAAGTTCTTTTCCGAACGGTCACACGCGCGAAAGAACTGTTCGCGGCCGACGGTGTACTGTCTGACGACTCCGGTTTGCGTGATGTGATTGACCTGCCAACTGACCTTGATGTTCTCGCCCCCGAGCATAGGAAATCGGTCGCCCGGTTTCTGAGACACGCTAGGCGGGTTGGGGCCGCTTCAGGATACATTGCCAGAACGAGAAGGGCATGGTGGTCCGTTGGCTTACGGTCGTCTGCGCCGATCCTCGCGACTTACATGGCACGCAAACCGCCCGCGTTCGTTTTGAACTTGGCCGGGGCACGCCATCTCAATATCGCTCACGGCTTGTACCCGCGCGAACCGCTCGCAGCAGAGATTTTGAATAACCTCGCAAGGTACTTGTCACGGGCTGTGTCGGTGAGTGATGGTCGAACTTACGCAGGCGGCTTGACGAAGTTCGAGCCCCGAGAGATGGAACGCCTTATTGTTCCGTCTCCTGAAATCTTGAGAACACAAATCCGACGGCCCGATGATTGCGCCACCCCGATGGACTGAAGAAGAACTGGACGCTGAACGCGCAAAGGCGCGAGAAGTATTCCGGCAGGAACGGATGCAGGAACCTCTCGAACAATATTTGGAGAGGTTTGATCAATACCAGGGAGTCGTAGAAGACCTCCTCGAAACAACCGTCGACGTTTCGAAACTCGACGACGCTGCCCTCGCCGTTCTTACCGATCCCCATCTGCTTCATGCATTCCGATACCTCGCCGGGCCTCCCATATCTGAGGATGACCTTAGAGTTCTTGCAGAGGCGGTACTCACTTCGAGCCGTCTTCGCGACGATAAAGAGATGGTCCGCCGTATCATCGATGTAGTGCGAGCCGGTCTAGACAGACGCCGCTTCCCCTGGGTGACGGAAGGCCGTGAACCAACAGAGGCAGAGCGTTCCGGTGCTGTCCTTGCGTCAGCGGCTCTAATCGCGACGAGCCGAGTGAGCACTTCCCGCAGGAGTGAAGGAAAGGGGCGACAAGAGGCCCTGGTTGAAGAGGCGCTGGTTGCAGCGCAAATGAACAAAGTACCCACGCGACCAATTCAGATCATGAACCAATCTCCACGCCCGGGTGAGTTCTGCCGCGAGAGTCAGCTTGGCTCACGTAAGGCCGACTTTATTATTGGGATGTATGATCAGCGGTTACTTGCCCTTGAGTGCAAGGTGTCGAACTCAGAAATCAACTCGATTAAGCGTTTGAACAACGACGCAGCCGCCAAGGCTACAACGTGGTTGAAGGAGTTCGGCAGCAAGAATGTTGTTCCATCAGCGGTCTTGAGCGGAGTATTCAAATGCCGGCACTTGCTGAGAGCGCAAGATGAACAAGGCTGCACAATCTTCTGGGCACATGATATCGCCACAATGATCCAGTGGATTCGGTCCACCCGAGCGTGAAGAGCGGGTCTGGGTACCGGAAGCCAAGTTTGGTCCAAAGGGGGCCAGCCTTTGTCCCTTTAACCTTTGTCCCTTTGAGAGGATGGTTTGGAAAGTGGGTGCGAGATAGGTTCGAGGCCTAGCAGAGTTCCCGCCACCGCATCGGTGATTTGCGCGCGGAGCCAGCGGTTTGGCTCGTGGCGTCCGCGGAGGCGCAGCTTTAGATAGTTGTCGGTAAGAGCTTCAGTGAACTCGCCGTTGGCGTCGGTGCCCACGACATTCAGAGTGATCGCGTCTACTGCCTTGGCGACGAAGCCGCGCATGAAGGCCAATTTCTTTTCGGCTGCCAACTCGCGCAAGACACGGTTGCGCTCGCGGGCTGCGTGTACTGGAACTTGATTCGGCATCGCTGCGGCGGGAGTTCCGGGGCGCGCGGAGTAGGTGAAGACGTGCAGATAGGTGAAGGGCAGGTCTTCGATCATGCGGCGCGTGGCTTCGAATTCGGCAGCGGTTTCGCCGGGGAATCCGACCATGACGTCGGCGCCGATGGCGGAGGTGGGCATGGCGGCGCGAATCTTCTCGATCTTCTCGCGATAGTGCCAGGGACGATATTTGCGATGCATGCGGCGCAAGACGGCGTCGCTGCCGGATTGCATGGGGACGTGGGCGTGCTTGGCGATGCGGGCTGACGAAGCAACCAGAGAGATCAGTTCGTCGGTCCAGTCCATCGGTTCGACGGAAGAGATGCGGAGTTTTTCGAGAGTGGTCTCGCAGAGGATGGCGCGGATGAGGGACGGGAGATCGGGCTTCGGGCTTCCGGCTCTCGGCTTCCGGAGAGCGTGTTCCGAATCAGTAAGTGAGTTCCGGCAGCCGGCAGCCGGCAGCCGGCAGCCGACTAGATCTCGTCCCCATCGGCCGAGATTGATTCCGCTGATTACTACTTCGCGATAGCCGGACTCTACCAGGCCGTTCACTTCGCTCAGGATTCGATCGATGGGCAGCGAGCGGCTTTGCCCGCGCACGAAAGGAATCACGCAGAAAGAGCAGCGATTGTCGCAGCCGTCCTGCACTTTGAGATTGGGGCGGGTACGCTCGTTGGCGGCGTCGAAGACGGGGGCGGCTAACAGTTCGGTGTGCGCGAAAATGTCGGAGACGAAGATCGGGCTCTCGGCTTCCGGTTCTCGGCCTCCGGGGGGCGCGGTGAGCGTGGTCAGAGGGACGAATGCTGGTCCTTCGGAGGCGGCGCTTACGATATCCGCGAGTTGATGCTTGTGTGAGTTGCCGATGACTAGACTGACTCCCGGCAGCGCGGCGATTTCTTCAGGAGCGCGTTGTGCGTAGCAGCCGGTGACCACGATTTGTGCTTTGGGATTCTGGCGGCGCACTCTGCGGATCGCGGCACGCGCGTCTTGGTCCGCGCCCGCAGTAACGGTGCACGTGTTCATTACGACCACGGAGGCTTGGGCCGGGGTCGAGGCGCGACACATCCCGCGCGCTTCGAACTGGCGTTCGAGAGCGGCGCCGTCGGCCTGAGTGGCGCGGCAGCCGAAGTTCTCTACATAGTATCCAGACACGTCCCTATGGTAACGCACACTCCGCGTCACCCGAGGGAAAGCAAAGTCAAAAGCCGCGGGCGGAGGGCCCCTTCGACTGCGCTCAGGGCAGGTCCGCGCCACATTTGCGCTGGGTGCACACTCCCGCCGCAAGGACCGCGGTACCGCGCATCACGCGGTAGCCGCAGTTCTCCGCGACTGGAAACATTCTCGGCAAAAGACGGGGCGGCCTTGCGTGGGACGGAAGGGAACGGTGGTTTGTTTTCCGCATCCCGAGCAGGTGGCCTGGGTCTCGACCTTGGTGTAGCGGTAGGCTTGTCCGGGTGCGGGGGGCGCGCCGAGGACGGAGACCCGCTTGGTCTTGCAAGCTTTGCAGCGCTTGGGTTCGTTCTTGAATTGTTTGTCGTGAAAGAAAAGCTGCTCCCCGGCAGTGAAAATGAAATCACTCCCACAGTCGACACATTTCAGCACCTTGTCCTGAAATTCCATTGAGGATGGCTCCCTTCAGCCCGTTTCCGCGCGCCCACCCGCGGGGAAAGAACTGCGGTGGTACACCGAAAAAACAGGTCCTGTACAACTCCCCCCTCTACCGCCCCTTGGACTCGGCCCGCCACGCGCCCAGGAGGGGCGTGGGTACAAACTATGTAGCTTCTATGCCGGAAGAATAATGAGTATGAAATCCCTGCTGCAGCTCGAGATGGTGGGGGCCAGATCGAGCAGAGCCGCCCCGGGAAGGAGCGGCCCTTTGCTGCGTTAGTCCTGTTCTTTGCGCGTTTTTTTGCGAGCCCGCTTGCGCGCGAGAGCCGCCTTGACACGCTTTTTCTCGCCCGGTTTCAGGTAAAAGGAGTGGCGCTTGACCTCCTTGATAATGTCTTCCTGCTGCACCTTGCGCTTGAAACGGCGCAGAGCGTTCTCGAGGGATTCCCCCTCTTGAAGTCGTACTTCTGCCAAACTGACACACCCCCAAACCCGTCCGGATGGACCGAATAGTTATTACAAGGATTTGACTGCAAGTCAAGAGGAAGGGGGGAAATTTTGAGCAAGGCTTCCGGGAAAGGGAATGTGGGATCATTTTGAGACGATGAGGGCGATGTAGGGCCGATTAACGCTACTCCGCTTGCCCTTCCATTCTGGCTCCGGGTCGAGATGACAGTTTTTAGGGGTGCGCGATGGGCGCGGGACAATTTTCAAGGGGTGCGCGATGGGAGGGGTGCGCGGGATCGGGGCCAGCGATCATGAACGGGACGTCCCCACCTCTCGCACAAAACGCGAGACATGGGACACCCGGCACCAGATGGACAATCAGGTGCACGCCGCGTTACATCTGAGGTGTGAAACGGAGAGGAGAGCATGGCTAAATACGAAATTGTGAGCAAGCGTGGGGCGCCGCCGCGTGGGGCGTACTCGCAGGGATGGCGGGCGGGAGATTTTGTTTTTGTAACCGGCACCGGTCCGAGTGACCCGGCCAGTGGGGAACTGGTGGGAGATACGATTGAACAGCAGACGGAGCAGACTATCGACAACATTTCCGCCATTCTGGAGGCGGATGGGGCTTCGCTTCGTGATGTGGTCAAAGTTGCCGTCCACCTCAGCGACACCAGCCTTTTCGCTCGTTACAACGCGGTGTATGCGCGGCGTTTTTCGAAGCCGTATCCGGTGCGGACTACGGTGGGCAGCGATCTTGGACATGCGCCGGGGATGCTGATTGAGATTGATTGCATTGCTTACAGCGAGCGGGAGAAAACTGCGAGGAGGACTTCCAAGAAGAAGCGGTAGTGAGACGCATCGTGACTTCGCGCGAGATCCCTCCCTTCGCCTGAAAAGCGGCTCCGGTCGGGATGACTCCTTTCATCCTTCTAGCTGCGAAGGGATAGCGAGGTCTGCAGGAGCGGGGCTTCACGGCCGCGGGCTGAGACGTTTTCTGTTCAACTCGATGGCGCCGTTTCGTACCAGCAGAGCGGAATCGAAATTGTTCACCGTGGGACAGATGTGCCGCGGAAGGAGGTAGAGCGGCTCGCCGATTTGTGGAGCTGCTGCTCCTTCTTTTACCGCGATGGGGAGGTGCTCTTCGCTGGGCGAAAGCGGAGTGAGTTCCGGATGTCCGAGGACTACGCAGGTGGGAACGCCGGCATCGGCGGACACGGTTTTGTGGCCGGCGTCGCAGGTGACGATGCCGGGGTGCGGATGGCTGACCACGCGGGTTAATACCAGGGCTGCTGGCTGGTAACCATATTCGCTGGGGAGTTGGTGCAGGCTGGTGGCGTCGCAATAGACAATGGTGCCGGGCGAGACGCGATGGATGAAGTTGCCTCGGCGAAAGGCTTCGTAGGTAAGCGAGCACGGGAATGTTGGCGTGCCTGAGGTAATCACTTCGGGCACGGGCATGCCGGAGCGATCAAGTTCGCTTGCCATTTTCACTAAATGGTCATAGCCGCGATGGGCTGCCTGCGTACGCTCGGGCTCGGCCAGGCTGCCGTATTGGCCGTCATAGTAGTGCAGGCCGCGAAACTCCAGGGCGGCGCTGACAATTGCGCGCGTCAGGGCGACAACTTCGTCACCCCGGCTTTGGTCGATGCCGGTGCGATTCATGCCGGGGTTGATGTCGAGAAAAATTCCGACTCGGCTGCCGCGCCATTGCTGGACCTGCTCTTCGTTTTCTGCCAAAACGGAAATGCGCACGCCAAGAAACTGCTGCGCGATCTCTCGTGCGCGGCGCGCGTTCGCGCCCATGGCGGGATAGGCTAAGAGCACGTCGGCTGCGCCGCTGCGGCAGGCGATCAGCAGTTCCAGGGTGGTCGCGCACTTGAAATTGCGCACGCCGCGCTCGACCAGCAGGCGCAGGGTGTGGGCGAGCTTTGCGGTTTTGATGTGTACGCGCCATCGGTTCGCATCGCCGGCCAGCAGCTTCAAGGTGCGCTCGATGTTGGTGGCAATGAGATCGGGATACATTACCAGCGCTGGAGTGAGCACGTCTTCGATACTGGGCACGCGGTAGCGCTGGTCCCAGCGCACCTCTTGCAGCATGGACTTCTGCGATGGCGTCACGGTTCCGATGATAGCGCGTAAGTATCCTCAAGGCCAAAGCTCGTGGGGCGTTGGCTTTCACAGTCTGCACGCGAGATCCCTCCCTTCGCCTGAAGAACGGCTCCGGTCGGGATGACGCCGGGGGTGAGAGTATGGAAAGTCAGGCTGCACCACAGGGAGCGTTGGTTGACGGCCCAGATAGCGGAGAGTAGGCTCTCTGAACCTTCGGGATGCGCGAGGACCATCTGGCAGAGCATAGCGAGCGATCGGATCTGGTTCGTGGCTTAGGGTTGTGGTCCGCGACTGCGATCGTAATTGGCGACACCATCGGCACAGGGGTTTTTCTCGTCACCAGTGACATGGCCCGAGCTGTTGGCTCGGCGACGCTCGTTTTTGTTGCGTGGATTGCGGGCGGTTTTATCGTGTTGTGCGGCGCCTTCTGCTATGCGGAACTGGGCGCGGCATTTCCCAAGGCGGGCGGGCCTTATGTTTACCTCAATCGCGGGCTCGGTCCGCTGTGGGGATTTCTGTTTGGGTGGATGAGTTCGTTTCTCGAGCGGCCGGTGGCGATGGCAACGCTGGCTGCGGGATTTCTTCGGTTCGCGGGATTTCTTTTCCCCGTTGTGGGCACGCCGTTGTTCCGGGGACATCTGGGAGGTTACGAGTTCACGTTCACGGCGGCTCAGCCATTCGCGGCGTTGGTAGTGTTGGCCGTGACCGCAATCAATTATTTGAGCGTGCGATTGGGCGGCGCGATCCAGGTGCTCCTGACGTGTCTGAAGATGGGAACGATCGTAGTCATCGTGATCGCCGGCGTTGTGTTCGGAAGGCAGCATGCGATTGAGGCCGCCCCAGTGGTTGCACATTGGGGGTGGGGAACGATCGGGGCGGTGCTGACCGCGCTGGTTCCGGCCATGTGGGCTTACAACGGGTTCAACGATTTGGGGGACTTGGGCGAAGAGATTGTGAATCCGCAGAAGAATATTCCAGTCGCGATTATTTTGGGGCTGCTCACAGTTGGCGGGTTGTACTTGTTGGCGAATGTAGTTTACTTCCACACTCTGCCGTTCGCACAGATCGCTTCTTCGCAGCATGTCGCCTCGGATGTGGTGCGGTCGTTTGCAGGGTCTCGCGGAGCGGCTTGGCTCACGGTGGCGATGGCTGTTTCGGCATTGGGAGCGCTGCACGTCGTGGTGCTGACGGGGGCGCGCATTCCTTATGCGATGGCGCGGGACGGAGTGTTCTTTCAGTTTGCGAAGCGGATTCAGCCGTCTTTTCATACGCCCAGTGGGGCGTTGATTTTTCTTGGGTGCGTGGCGGCGTTGCTCGCGTTGACGGGGACTTTTGAAGAACTCTATTCGCTCTTTGTCTTTGCAGTGTGGATTTTTTTCGCGCTGACTGCAATTGCTGTCCTTCGTTTGCGCAGAACAGAGCCCGAGCTTTCGAGGCCTTATAGGGCTTGGGGCTATCCCTGGACGCCGCTAATTTTTCTGGTTGCGGCGGTTGCTTTGACCATTAACCTGTGGATGGTTCGGCCGGTACGGTCGTCGCTTGGACTGGTGGTTATCGTGGCGGGGGTTCCATTCTTTTGCCGGTGGCGCAAGTTGGCAGGTGGCGCCGACAAGTAGATCAAAGTCCCCACCCTAGCCGCAAAGAGCGCGGCTAGGATGGGGCACCCGCATTTCCTCTCGCATTACTTCGCCTTTCTTCCCGCGTTACTTCACTTTTCCTCGGAGGACTGTTACTGAGGCTTTGGGGAGGCTGATGGACTCCGTGCCTGCGGGTAGAGTTTTGGTCACGGGTGGGGCATCGGGGTCGGGATGGCTGTTGGGGCCATCGGAGTGCCACATGTATTGGTCGCTGCCGAAGGTCACGAGCGAGATTGGCCCAGAGAAAGTTCTGTGCGGCGCACTCGCGTCATCGAAAGCGATTCGGATCTGGTGCGGGTTGGATTGATCTTTGTTGACCAGCATCAGCGACCAGGTGTCATCGGGACGCGTGACTGCATAGGCGGTGATGAGGGTGTGTCCGGCGGTGTCTTTCAGGTCGCAGGCTGCGGGATAGAGTTTGTGGACTCCGGCGCGATGCTGCACCCACTCCAGGTTGATGAGGCGGCTGGCGTGATACTGCGCGGTGAAAGTCTTGATGTTGAGATTTGCGTCCGCGACATAGTTGCCGTAGGTGCCGAAGCCGCGACATCCAGGGCTCAGCGGTTCGGGCTGAATGGGGGAGTGATAGTAGACGGCGCCTCCGGCGGTGAGGAATGCGCCGACGCTGTCGGCGAGCCAGAGTGCGGAAAAGATGTCGGCCATCTGCTGGGCGTTGCCGTAGGTGACATTGCTCTCGGTGTTCATCAGGGGGACGTTGGCGGGGAGGCCGTCCTGCCGCCAGACTTCGAGGATGTGGCGGACAAGGTCGGGCTCGCGGAAGAGATCGGCCCAGACGATTTCGCAGGGCGGGAAGGGATAGTGTTCGAAGCTCATGAAGGCCAGATCGGAGAGGCGGTTGCGAGCTTTGAGGTAATCGAGGAAACGTCCGAGCCATGAGGTGCGGCCTTGGGCGTCGGGCCAGACCTTGATGTCTTCGTTCACACCTTCGAAGACGGGGCCACCGAGTTTAAGTGTCGGGTCGATGCGGTGCATCGCGGTGGCGAACTGCAGGTAGAGCGCGGCGTAGTCTTCGGGGAGCATGTACTGGCCGTCGGGTTCTTCGCCCATCTCGACGTAGGAGATGGCATAGCCGCGCTTTTTCAGATACGACATCTGCGCGGCGGCGTCTTCGGGGGTGCCGTAGAGCAGGGAGATGGGAATCATGGCCGGGAGATTGTTCGTGATGCCGCTGGTGAAAAAGAGATCGAATCCGGTCTGGTCACCGTGATCGTTGAGGCCGGAGTCGGAGTGCCAGGGGTCGATAGAGGAGCAGTACGTGGCGGTCTGGTTCTGATCGGGACGATGTTGGACGAGGTCGACGAAGTCCCCTGCGGGAGTGAGAGTTCCAACGCAGAGTTCACGGATGGCGTAGCCGACGGAGCTGCGCGGATCTTTGGGATCGTGCATGGCATTGGGGCGGGTGTCAGCAGTGTTAGATGATTCGGTCATCCAGATGCGGAGATGGCGCACTGGAATTGGAGTGGGGGCGAGTTGGAGTGTCGCAGTGCCGGCAGTGGCGTTGGTGATGAGGCCGGTGGGAAAGGTGGTCCAGAGGCCGGAAGTGGGGCGGTCCATCGGATTCTCGGCGGTCGTCTCTCCAGTTGCCCTATCGCTCGTCCAGTACTGCACTTCGTAGCTGCGGGCGTAGGGATCGGCCCAGTCGATGCGCAGGTGGGAGACGGGTTCGTGCGAGCCGAGATCGATGACGATCCATTGCGGATGGGCGGAGTCGGGTCCGCCGGTGAACTTGCTGGCGAGATACGGGTTGCTCTTCCAGTATGTGTCGGGGTTGCCGTCGGTCAAGCGGGAGAAACCGTGCTCGGCGCCGCCGTTTCGGGTCGTGCCGCGATGCGGGAGAGGATATCCGTAGGAGTGGCGAATGGGGTCTTTGAGGTCGGTGCTGCCGGTGAAGTATCCGCGCTTGTGGGTGGGGTCGCTCCAGGTGCCGGTGGGATTCCAGTGCCACGCTCCGATGGAAAGCTCGGTGTTCTGGCGGTAGGTAATGGGGCCCCATCCGGCGGAGAGGCATTGCTTGATCATGGGCTCGGTGTAGATTTTTTCGACTACGTCGTGGTTGAGGATGTCCATGGAACTGCCGAGAGCTTGATCGGGGTCGAAGAGGGTTGGACTGGCGGAGGAGGAGATGCGGACGGTGGCTGCTTCGTTGGGGGAGGATAGCTTTGCTGCGGCTCGGAACGCAGGAACGGCGGTGAGCGTGGCGGCGCCGGCTGTGCCGAGGAATTTACGGCGGGAGATGCGGGGAGGTTTCATGAGATTGGCGGAAGTATAGCGGAAAGGACGCAGCTGAACTCAGAGTTGATTGACGGATTTTTCGCTGGCCTTTGCGACAGCAGGTCTCTCCACTCCGCGTGCCCTTCCCTTCGGGAAGGGCAGGCTCCGGTCGAGATGACAGGTTTAACTTATGACAGGTTTGACTTAGAAGATAAATTTCAATGACAACTGGACTTGCCTTGGGGAATAGGCGGCGGTGGGCTTCATGAAATTGGTGGGCAATTCATAGTAGCCGGGGTAGGGGGCGATGTTGGCGGTGACGGAGTTTGTTACGAAGGTGGTGGCGGTGTTGACCAGGCCGTTGGAGGTGATGGTGACGCGCTGGTTGTCGCGGTTTAGAAGGTTGAAGGATTCGGCAATGAGGTTGAGTTTGTAGCGTTCGCCGAAGCGCAGGGTTTTGGTGAGGCGGAGGTCGGTGGTTTCGTAGTCGGGGCCGGTGAAGGCGTTGCGGCTGTAGCCGGGGAGTCGGTCGTTGAGGTCGTTGCCGTCCTGGTTGGGATCGCCGGCGGCGGTGGCGCTGAAGGGGCGTCCGCTGCCGTAGTTGACCACGCTCGAAATCTTCCAGTCGTTAAAGATGTGTCCGAGAAGTTCCTGACCCCGATGAAAAAGGTGGGGCTCGGCGGAGAAGGCGGCGACCAGGCGCTGGCGCTGGTCGGTGACGCTGGGCCCGCGTTCGGCGGTGGGCACATAAGAATTCTGAACGGTGGCGGGTTGACCGGCGACAAGGGCGTCCTGGCCATCGTCGATGGCGTGAGCGTAGGTGTAGGAGAGGCGCAGATAGGTTCCACGGGAAACTCGACGATTGATGGAGAGCGTGGCTCCGTTGTAGTAGCTGGAGGCTGCGCTTTGGAATTCGTCGATGGCGCCGAGTTGGGCGATGGGGCGCCCGAGCGGATTGATGCAGGGCGGCCAGGGACAGGTCAGCGACCGGGTGAATTGCCACGTCGCGAAGGAATCAACGGTGTAGTAGCCGCCCTGGAAAACTGAACCCGTGGAGTCGAATATGGGATAGGTGAGCGCGGTCGGCTGTGCGAGGTTTACATCCAGCGCGCGGATCAGGTGCTCGCCACGAACACTGAGCAATGATAAGGCTACCGTTGTGTAGCTAACCACTTCTTTTTCCAGCGTGAGGCTGGCCTGCTGCACGCGCGGCGTGACGAAGTTGGGGGCGAAGGCGGAGACATTGTTCGTAACTCCTTCTGTAAATCCTGCGGGCAACGCGCAGGTCGCCGAATACAGCGGGCAACTCACTAAAGCATTGGGATATGTGGGGAAGACCTGGTGGTCGTAGTAGTTCGAATTGTTGAGGAAGAGGCTGGCGTCGGTGATGCCGTTTTCGGTCTGGATGACCGAGTTGTAGATTTGCGGAATGCGAACGAAGAAAATGCCATATCCGGCGCGGACAACCAGGGGACGCGTGTTGCCGAAAGAGTAGGCGAGACCGGCGCGCGGGGCGAAATTGTAGGGCTGGAAGGGAACTTTGCCGGAGGGCGGGAACAGCGGGTTGGAGACGAGTCCGGCCGTGGTGAAGGTTTGCAGATCCCAGCGGACGCCGAGATTCACCGCAAGATGATCGGTGACGCGGAGGGTGTCTTGCGCGAAGGCGGCGTATTCCTTGGTGTCGGGGTGCGACGTGGCGCTGCCGAAGTTCTGCAGGTAGTAGTGCGGGACTTCGTGAGCATAGGCGCGCAAGGGGCTTAGGGCGAGCCCGGATTCCATGGGTTCGAAGGTGAAGGGATTGACCTTGATGGGATAAAAAAGGTATTCGCCGCTCTGCTGGCTGGGGAAGAAATCGTAGATCCAGGTGACGAGGCCGTCACCGCCGAGCTTCCACGTGTTACGACTGCCTTCGTGACTCACAGTTTCCGCGAGGTGCAGGCGATGCTCGCGGGTCTGGCGAGGGAGAAGGTTGGAGCGTCCCATGCCGTCGAGAATGTTGGGGATCTTCACCAGTACGTCGCCGGTGTTGCTGTAGGACTGCTGGCGGTCGCGCGAGAACTGGGCGCGGAGGTGACTGATCCAGCGCGGAGAAAAACCTGAGGTCACGGAGAGCGATCCAGTTTCAGTGGAAACGAGTTCTTGTCCATTGTTGCTGATGGAGTCGTAGGTGACGGGGCTGGCGGGATCGAGGAAAACGTTGTTCGCCCCCCAGTACCGCGTGGTGTTCAGGCGCAGCGCGAGTTGATGGCGGGGAGTGAGATTGATGTCGAGCTTGGCGTAGGAAGAATAGCCGATTTGCGCGGCGGGATATTCTCCGGCGAGCGAGGTGAGTTGCGCGGCGGCGGCGAAGACCAGGGCTTGGTCGGAGGCTTCGTAGTCTCCGGGCGTGTACGGTCCGGTGCCGGCGGCGGGCACGACTTGCGAGGTGCCATCGAGGAATTCGACGACGTTGGGGGAGTGGAAGATGTGCTGATCGATTCCGGCGAAAAAGAAAATCTTGTTCCGCCTGATCGGTCCGCCGACGGTGCCTCCGAATTGCTGCTGGCGATTGTGGGGCTTGAAAGCCAGGAAAGCATCGGCGGCGCCGAAAGAACTGTCACGCAGGTGGTAGAACACAGTGCCATGCAGGTGATTGGAGCCGGACTTGGTGACGACGTTGATGACGGCGCCGCCGGAGCGTCCTTGCTCGGCGCCGTAGGAATTGGTCGAGACGCGGAACTCCTGCACGACTTCGGTGGAGAACTGGAAGGGAGCGCGATAACGTCCGCGAGCCTGGGCGAAGAAGGCGTTGTTGTAGTCGCCGCCGTCGACCAGGGTTGTGTTCTGGAATCCGCGAATGCCGCCGAAGGAGAGATCGCCGTTGGTGGCGGAGGTGAGGCTGCGAGGATCTTGCGTGACGCCGGGGGAGAACAGGGCGAGGTCAGAGAAACGGCGGCCGTTCAGGGGAAAATCGTTGATGGCACGTTCGTCGAGAAGCGTGGACACCGCGCTGGGCTGAGTTTCGACCAGGGTGGGCGCGGCGGAGACGGTGACATTCTCATGGGCGCCGGCAATAGTGAGGCGGAATTCAAGGTTCGCGGAGCCGCCGACATCGACGTGCAGTTGGGGCGTGACTTGAGGAGACATGCCTTCGGCTACGACGCGAGCGGAGTAATCGCCGGGGGGGAGAAGGTCGAGCGCGAAACCGCCTTCCGCGTCGCTGGTCGCGGTGTAGCGCCTGCCGGTCGCGATGTTCACAATGGCAAGCGAAGCCTGCGCGATACGGCTGCCGGTGGAATCGAACACGGTGCCGCGGATCGATCCGGTAGCGTCTTGGGCCGCGAGGGATGCGGGGGTCATTACTAGAAGGATGAACAGGGCCGGAAGAGAAACGGTGCGCGTCGAAGACATACGGTCGCCTCGGAATACCGGATGAAACTCGGAGGGCGGCCCGACGCGCGTTAACCGGACGCGAGGCGGGAAATTCCGCGGAGAAGTGCCGGAGGGCGCATCCTAGGAGAGCGCGGCCGGAAGGTTCTCCGCGGATATGGAGAAACCAAGATTTGTATAGCATGTGAGTGCGGAAGAATTCAGTGATGTGAGGGGAACTTTTTGGGATGGGTTCCAGAGTGGGAAGGGAAGGCTTTAGACAATGAATTGCAGGTATTCGGGTTCGACCCAAATCGTTTCGCTGTAGGAGGGTTTTCCAAGTGCGTCTCCCACATCGAGCTGCACCAATTGGTAGCTCAGCCCTTCCACAGTTTGCAGTCCAGCAACAGTGAACGTTTTTCCTAAGCATTTCTCGAATAACGTACGAGTCTGCAATTCTTCATCATCATGCGCATCGGGCGGAATACCGATGAGTTTCACTTTGTCCCCCACGTTCATGCAGCCACTCCCTTCTCTTCCTCTAATAATTAAACAGCCTATTGCCCCGGGACCGCTATTACGCCAGACTGCGCTCTCGTGGTATTTTCAATTTCCTTTCGAAACTATGATTCGATCCTATAAAGGTGTGCGGCCGACGATTCCGGCGACGTGTTATGTGGACGAGTCGGCGCAGATTATTGGCGACGTTGTGTTGGGCGAGCACGCCTCGGTGTGGATGAATGCGGTGATACGCGGGGATGTACATGAGATACGCATCGGGGCGCATTCCAATGTGCAGGACAACAGCGTGCTCCACGGGATGAAGCAGCAGTGGGGCGTTTATCTGGGCGAGTACGTCACGGTGGGGCATTCGGTGACGTTGCATGGGTGCGTGATTGAGGATCGGTGTTTGATTGGGATGGGATCGATTATTTTGAATGGGGCGAGGATTGGGGCTGGGTCGATTATCGGGGCGGGGACGTTGATTCCGGAGAAGACGGTGGTCGAGCCGGGGTCGCTGTGGATGGGATCTCCGGGGAAGTTTCGGCGGAAGTTGGAGGCCGCGGATCAGGATGCGATCATGCGGTATGCAAGGAACTATCTTGGATATAAGGGTGAGTATTTGAGGGAGAGGTGAGTCGCGTGTGCCAAATACTAAGGATTGTCATCCTGAGCAAAGCGAACCGGCTTGCGGAGTCGAAGGATCCCTAACAGACTGGTGCCGCCCCGGATGCGTCGAGGCGTGCTCACCATTCCGCCGATGACGTTGAGCTTGCCGAGAGAACTCCCTGATAGGCTTGTAAGTGCCGCCGGAGTAATAGGGATCCTTCGATTGCGCGAGCTCATTCGAGCTCGCTCCACTCAGGATGACAGAGTAAAAGGGGCAACATGATCAAGGCAGTTCGAGGAACACGAGACCTTCTGCCGCCGGAAACGGCGCTATGGAATTTTGTGGAGGCGGCGGTGCGGGATGTGTTTCGCGCTTACAACTTCCAGGAGATTCGCACGCCGATCTTCGAGGCGACGGAACTGTTTGCGCGGGGGGTGGGCGAAGAGACCGACATTGTTTCGAAGGAGATGTATACGTGGGAGGATGCCAAACCTGAGGAGCAAATGGCGAATGGTTGGCTCCGACGGCAGTCGCTGATTTTCCGGAACGCCTTGCCTTCTCTCTCAAAGGATCGTCCTAGATGGGTCGTTGAAACTCACGACGCCGTCTTTCCTTTGGAAGCAGAGATCACGCCGAGAATGACGACTCTTGAACGTCTCCACAGCTTTTCGCGTCTTGCACGAGAGGTCCGCCCAAATGTGCGACCTCTGCTGCTCTATTCCATTGATTTCGCGATAGACGAGCCATTTCGTGTTGAGGCGGAACGACTAGGAGTTGAGCTTGTAGGAGTAGAGGTTGACCCACCACAAAAGCTGACACTGCGCCCGGAGAATACTGCTGGCGTGGTGCGGGCCTACATTGAGCACAAACTGTGGGATCGCGGGCTGAACAAGCTCTATTACATCGGGCCGCAGTTTCGGCGGGAGCGGCCGCAGAAGGGGCGGTACCGGCAGTTTTATCAGATTGGGGCGGAGGTGATAGGCCCGGCGTCGGCGGGGAGCGAGTCTCCGGCGCGGGATGCGGAAGTGCTGGAGATGCTGGCGACGTTGCTGGATCGGCTTGGCATCACGGAGTGGAATCTTGAGTTGAATTCTGTGGGATGTCCCAACGACCGGGCGGCTTTCAACGAGGCGCTGCGCAAGGCTCTGGAGCCGGTGGTGGCGAAGATGTGCGCGGACTGTCAGCGGCGGGCGGTGACGAATCCGCTGCGCGTGTTCGACTGCAAGGTGCCGGAGGATCAGCCGATCATCGAGACACTGCCGCGCATCAGCCAGTTTCTGGATGAAGGCTGCCGTAAACACTTTGATGCGGTGCAGGAAATTCTGACCAAGGTGGGGGTCCGATTTTCATTGAACCCCCGGCTGGTGCGCGGGCTCGACTACTACACGCGGACAGCGTTTGAGTTTACGCACGGGGCGCTGGGGGCGCAGAACGCGATCCTGGGCGGGGGGCGGTATGACGGGCTGTCGGAGGCGCTGGGCGGACCGGCGGCTCCGGGGATTGGATTCGCAATTGGAGAAGACCGTTTGGTGATGTCGCTGAAGGAAACGGCCGAGGGCGTGCTGCGGAAGCCGGATGTGTATGTCGCTCCGATGGCGGGGATGAATGGCGAGGCGGCGCGGCTGGCGCGGGAGTTGCGGCGGCACGATGTGGTGGTCGAATTGGGAGACGAGGGCTTCCGGCTGAAGAAATCGTTTGAGGCGGCGACGAAGGTGGAAGCGAAGTACATCCTGATTGTGGGCGAGAATGAAGTGAAGGCGGACGCGTTTGCGCTGAAGAATCTGGCGACGGGAGAGCAGGTTTCGGTGCCGCGCGGGGAGTTGGCGCGGAGGATTCAGGGATAGTCGTGGCGAAAGCTTATCCGGAGATCAACGAAGCGCTCAGCGATTTTATTCAGAAGCAGTCTGTGTTTTTTGTCGCGACGGCGCCGATGGATGCGGGAGGGCACGTTAACGTTTCGCCGAAGGGACTGGATACGTTTCGAATTCTGGGATCGAGGACCGTCGCGTATCTCGACATCTTTGGAAGTGGCGTTGAGACGATTGCCCACTTGAGAGAAAACGGGCGGATTGGGGTGATGTTCTGCTCGTTTCAGGGTGCACCGAAGGTTTTGCGGCTGCATGGACAGGGGCAGGTCGTGGAGCCGCACGAGGCAGAGTTCGCGACGCTGCAAGCGCACTTTCCAGTCTATGAAGGCACGCGTGCGATCATTGTGGTCGAGGTCACGCGCATCAGCGACTCCTGCGGGTACGGTGTGCCGCTTCTCGCGTATGAACGGGAGTGGCCGGATCTGCCGGCTTGGTGTCGCAAGCGCGGGACGGAAGGTCTGAAGATTTACCGGCAGGAGAAGAACCGGCGGAGTATTGATGGATTGCCGGGTGTCAGCGAGTAGGGATCGGTTGAAGTTCCGTTGCGACGGGAGGGCTTGATGAAGAATTATTTCGTGACGTGCCTGGCGTTGTTATGCCTGGCCTGCAGCGCGAGTGCGCAGAGCGCGAACGCGCCGGCGAAGGCTTTGAGTCCTTTGGAGCAGACGCTGATGAGCGCCGAAAGGAGCTTTGTGGAAGCGGCGAAGAAGGGCGACATCGCATTTTTTAAGCGTACGCTGACGGATGACTTTTCTTTTGTGGCGTTCGACGGGCAGTTGTACAGCCGGCAGGATATGCTCGACCAATTCGCGGATGGCGGCCTGAATTTGCAGCCGTACGATATGAAAGTCGTGCCGGCTGGCGAGGGCGTCGCCATTGTGACGTACGACGTGGTGCTGCGCGTTCCGCCGTCGGAGGATCAGGGGCCGCCGCCGCGGTATCAGCATTTCAGCACGGTCTGGGTGAAGCAAGGGGACGCGTGGAAGATGAGGTTTCAGCAGATGACGGCGTCGCATTGGGGAGACTGGTAGGGATTGTTGATTGATGATTTTTGATTGAAAAGCGGGAAAACCGTGGTTGACGGGCTTTTGGAGTGAGACTAGTATGTCGCCGCAGCTGCGGCTGCTCTTCAAATAACAATCAACAATCAGAAATCAACAATCAATCTGCGAGGCACGCGATGAAAACCATAGCGATAATCTCTGCGGTGTGGCTGGCGCTGGCGGTAGCGGCGACGGCGCAGATGGATCTGCCGAAGCCCGGGCCGGAACAGAAGAAGCTCGACATGTTCGCAGGCGCATGGACGCTGGATGGCGACATGAAGCCGGGGCCGATGGGTCCGGGCGGCAAGATGACGGAAAACGAGAAGTGCGAATGGATGGAAGGCGGTTTTTTCGTCGTCTGCCATGCGGACTTCAAGAGTTCGATGGGCAACGGAACGGGAATCACGATCATGGGATATTCCAACGACGACAAATCCTATACGTATCGCGAATTCAACAGTTGGGGTGAGTTCACGGACTCCAAGGGTTCGGTGAATGGCAATACGTGGACATGGATTAACGACGAAAAGATGGGCGACATGACGATGAAGGGGCGGTTCACCATGAAAGTGACTTCGCCTACGTCATATGACTTTATGTTCGAAATGTCGCCGGATGGAACGAAATGGTCGACAGTAATGGACGGGAAGGCGACCAAGGGAAAGTGATCGCGCGCTGGTGACAATTGTCATGGCTGGTGGCTGACGAATCGCACTGGGCAGCGGAGTTTGTCCCCATTACGATCCTTGCGAAGGACTTCTAACCAAGGAGTACAAGGTGGATCTGAAAACAATTCTGATTTCAACTCTCGTTTTATTTACAGCGTCTACCTGGGCGCAGATGGCGCCGAAGCCCGGGCCGGAAGTGAAGAAACTCGATTACTTCGTGGGAACCTGGACTGCCGAAGGGACCATCGCCCAGGGTCCGTGGGGAGAGGGCGGAAAATTTAGTTCCACCGACACCACGGAGTGGATGCCAGGGAATTTCTTCGTCGAAGGCCACTCGGACTTCAAGATGCCGCCGGAATTGGGCGGCGACGGCAAGGCAGTATCGTTCATGGGATACGACACGGACCAGAACACGTATACCTATAACGAGTTCAATAGCCAGGGACGGCGCGAGGTCTCGAAGGGCACGGTCAGTGGCGATACCTGGACGTGGACGAGCACTCAGAACTATGGCGGGCAGGAAATCAATCAGAAGATGACGATGAAAGTGCTGTCGCCGACGAGCTACAGTCTGAAATTTGAAGTGTCGCTGGATGGAACCACCTGGATGACGTTCATGGATGGGAAGGCGACGAAGAAGTAGGGGTTTAGCCGCCGGGGATTCGAGGCTTCAGCCGTGGGGCTGGGGCCTTTTTTCTGTGTGCCGAGCATGATCGACAGTTTGGAGGTGGAAGTCCTCTTCACAACCTGATGGAGGTGAAGTGATAGCGAAGCGCAAGGGCGTCGTCGTGAGGCGGGGTCTGAAAGAAGCGTGGAGCAAAGGCGCGAGCCGATGAACAAGAACCGGATGATGAGGCCTACGGTGCGGAGCGAGCGGGCATATGATCGCGAAGCTCATATCCATCAAGCGTATTGGTGGTAAATCCGGCGGTTGTGCGTCGAAGGCGGTCGAGCTTACCTCGGGAGGTCTGTGGCTGGTCACGGCATCGTGACTGAGGGTGGAGCGATCCATCCTGACCGGGCCGCAGAAGTCAGCAGCGGGCGTAGTAATCACGCGAGTGGTGAAGGCCCAAACGGTATCCCGGAAACGGGAGTAATGGGAGTGGCGAGTAAGCGGCGGGAGTCATGAGCGACAGGCGGCAGAAGAACCAGCTAGAGCTGGCCTTTCCGGCAGAGAGTAGGAGTGAAGCTCCGAGGGCAGCCGAGGAAGGGACCGAATCGCTGAGGGCACAACGCCAGAACGAAAGCCCGGCTATTACCGAACAACTGATGGAAGAAGTCTGCGAGCGGGAGAACTGCTTGCGGGCGTGGCGGAGAGTCAAAGCCAATCGAGGTGCAGCGGGAATGGATGGCATGACCATTCGCCAGTTCCCGAAGTACCTGAAGCAACACTGGCCAGCGATTCGCGAACAACTGTTAACAGGCAGATACAAACCGCAACCGGTGAGGCGGGTGGAAATCCCCAAGCCGGACGGAGGAGTGCGCCAGCTGGGCATTCCGACGGTATTGGATCGGTTGATCCAGCAAGCGGTATTGCAGGTGCTGCAGAGCAGATGGGACGCGACGTTTTCAGAACACAGCTACGGATTCCGGCCGAAGCGGTCGGCGCACCAGGCGGTAGCCCAGGCGCAAGAGCACATCGCGGCAGGCAGTCGGTGGGTGGTGGATCTCGACTTGGAAAAGTTCTTTGATCGAGTGAATCGCCATCGGCTGCTGAAATGCGGTGGGCGGACGCATTGGGGACGCACGAGTGCTCCGGTTGATCGGGGGATATCTGCGGAGTGGAGTGTTGGAGAACGGGCTGGTGAGTCCGACGGAGGAGGGAACGCCGCAGGGCGGGCCGCGGTCTCCGCTGTTGTCGAACCTCGTACTCGACGAACTGGACCGGGAGTTGGAGAAGCGTGGGCACCGCTTCGTGCGCTATGCGGACGATTGCAACATCTACGTCGGCAGCGCGGCAGCGGGACGGCGGGTGATGGCAAGTATCACCCGGTTCGTACACACGAAACTCAAACTCAAGGTGAATGCAGAGAAGAGCGCGGTGGCGCGACCGCAGGCGAGAAAGTTCCTGGGCTTCAGCTTTACCAGCGGGGCGGTGCCCAAACGCCGCATCGCGGGGAAAGCACTGTTGCGCTTTCAGCGACAGGTGCGGGAACTGACGCGACGGACCCGAGGAGTGCATGAGCGGCAACTGAAGGAACTCGCGGCCTATCTCCGTGGATGGCAGAGCTACTTTGGTTTCTGCGAAACCCCTACGGTGTTGGAGAAGCTGACCCGGTGGTTGCGGCGGCGTTTGCGAGCGGCGTTTTGGAAACAGTGGAAACGTGGTTCCACGCGTTATGCCGAACTGCGGCGCCGAGGGGTCGGGCGCGATCTGGCGGCGTCTACTGCCGGCAGTTCGCTCGGCCCCTGGCACTTGGGGAACAGCCCGGCTCTGGCGATTGCCTTGCCCAACGAGATCTTTGCCTCGCTGGGGCTTCCGTCGTTGGCCGTTCGCACGTAGCTCAACCCGCCGAACCGCCGTATGCGGACCCGCATGTACGGTGGTGTGGCAGGGGCGGACGGGCGACCGTCCCCCCTATGCCGATTGGGCAACGGTGAGGATTAGCTGGGGCGGGTTCGGGATACGCGTGTGGGGGCGGGGACGTCCCCACGACAGCCGCCATGACGGCGGCGCTACTCTTGGGGAGGCGCTTGGAGTACGATTGAGCGGGGCGGTGTCATGAAAACAGTTCACTTCATTTTTGCTGCTGCATTGATGTTTGGGTTGGGAGTGCTGGGTGCGGACCTGCGGGGGCAGGCGGCGAATGCGGGGGCGAAGTCTGGAGAGCCGGGTTCGACGCGGGAACCAGAGGCGAAGAGCGGGCAGGAGTATTCGGGGATGTACTCGTTCCAAAAAGAAGGGGAGTTCGTGCAGGTGACGGTCGAGGAGGCGGGGCACGTCACGGGATTCGTTTCGCGATTCGGCGATGGAGAGAGTGACAAGGGAGCATTTCTCGATCAGTTTTTCAAGAGCGGCAAGCTTGAGGGAAACAAGTTGAGTTTTACGACGGAAATCGTCCACGGCATCGCCTTTGACTTTAAGGGAACGGTGGAGCGCGGCGAAGCGAAGAATCCGGGCGATGAGGGCTATTTCGTTCTCAAGGGCACGCTGACGGAAAACGCGAGCGACGTGAACAAGAAAGTGTCGTCGCACTCGCGGGAAGTGGTGTTCAAGATGTTTCCGCAGGATGCTGCACCGGCGCCGGTGGTGAGGAAGTAGGATGCGTGCAACGCCGCGATTGACTTTCCTCAGGGGCTAAAGCCCGCGCATTTTGTTGGTCGTAGCGGCACGGCTGAAGCCGTGCCCTTCCCCAATCCAGCTCCTGCCCTTCCCTGATCTAACTATTACTGTCCCGCGCGGAGCGGAGAAAGATTCAGGCGGCCGGGGGCCTTCTTGGATGCGCCTTCCTGGCCGTAGACGAGATCGGGGCCTCCGTCGGATTTGGAGGACGCTTCCGCCAAGGTCGCAGCCAGAGCGCGATAGGAGCGGCTGATCTCAGGGCCGTCCTGCAGGACCACAGGTGTGCCGTGGTCGATGGAGGGCGAGACCGCCTGGAAAGCGTTGGGGACCTTCCATAAAACCTTGCAGTTGGTCACCTGCTCGACATCCTCTTCGCTAAAGCCGGGAATCTTCTTGTAGCGGTTCAGGACCATGCGCAGGCGGTCGCGGCCAGTGCCTTCTTCGAGGAAAGTGTGAAGGCGTCCGGCGCTCCAGAGAGAGACCACATCGGCCTGCGCGACAACGAGGACGGCGTTGGAAAGATCGGAGAGCAGGCGGGTGGTGGGATCTAGACGGCTGGAGGCGTCGACGATGACGAAGCGGTAGTGATTGACCAGGAGATCGAAGAGCCGGGCTAATTCGCCCGGCGTGGGTTCGGCGGGATAGGGTTGCTGCCCTCCGGCCAGAAGAAGCAAGCCCTCTTTGGTCGGAGTCATGAGGCCGTCGAGCAGAGATGCGTCGAGGCGGTGGAGATTCTGCAGTGCGTCGAGCACGCCGAATTGGGGGCGCAAGTTGAGATGAAGAGAGGCGTGACCGATGGGAGCAAAGTCGACGAGAACTACATCTCCATGAGACTGCTGCAGCGCCATGGCGGTATTGACAGCGGCGGTTGTGCATCCCGCGCCTCCCTTGGCCCCGAGGAAGGTAAATACCCGGGCCTTGCCGGCACCCCCGACAGCGCGGGTACGGGCAGAACTGAAGCGGGTCAGAGCTTCGAGCAAGGGGTCGGAACCGGCGGAGTGATCGAGATATTCGCCGGCGCCGGCGCGCATGCTGGCAACGATGCTGGCGGGCCGCGTCATCTCGCCGCTGGCGAAGATGGCAATCTGCTGAGTGGTGGCGCGAATCAGTTCGATGGTACGGATGGCGCGCTGGGGGTCCTGCGCAGGAATGTCGACGATGACTACTTCCGCGCGCGAATCCTGCAGCTGACGGAGGATGGCGTCGGTGGGTCCGGCAGGAAATCCGAGATGGCTAAACACCGCCTGTCCCAGGCGCGTCGCTTCCAGACGACTTTGCAGTGCGGATAAGTGGTCCTGGTCCTCGGTCAGGAGGGCGACGGCGATCCCATGCATGGCGCGGTTCTCGCTGATTTCTCTCGGTGTCTGCATGTTAGAAAGAGAAACTACCCCCCGCCAAGTGACCTAAGTAATGCAACGGAACCATACAGGCACGCGATCCGCGCAAAAGCTCAGGTAACGCAACGGCATAAAGAAGGTCTGGGAGGAAGTAAACAACGTAGACAAATTGAGGCGTAATGCTCGCCCCCTGTTTTACGGTTCATTGTAAGCCAAGATTGTCCAGTTGAAAAGGACTTCCTTTGAGAAGAAAAGAAGTCTACGGTCGGAGAAACTCGCCGCGGACGGCTGCTGGAAACGGCTTGGGGCGATCAGGCCGAGACTAGCCCAGAACTGGACGGGCGGAAGATTGAGCCATGGGCCGGTCTCCGTCGCGGTGGGAGTTAAGGGTCGAGACCCGGGGAAAGATGGCGGAAGACTCGGGAGACTCGGGGAGATATTCGTAGCCATCGAGGCGAACCGCAACTCCGATTTTCGCTTCGACGTGGCAAGAATCTGAGTCGCCTTTGGCGGAAGGCCGGACCACTCGCAAGATGCGGCCCCGGCAGCGTACGGGCATGCTCTCGCCTAGAGTGATCTCGGAGGGCATCCGGAGAGTGAGTTCGATTTCGGCGCCTTCGGTGAGCCGAGCGTCGGTGAAGAAAAAAACCCCACGCGAGCCGAGGTCCTGCGTGAATCCGACGCCTTCAAGGGAAGCTGCGGGTTGGCGGAGAGAGAGCGGAAGAAGGTAAGAAAACCGCTGCCCGACACGGCGTTCAACTTGAACCGGAGGAGTGGTCATGGCGTCACATCCTTTGTCGAATCGCCCGATGCGCAAGCGCTACTTTAGCTCACGGCGGGCGATAAGAGAAGAGCGAAGTTCGTTGTTTTCGTTAGCGCTGCCAAGCCATTCATAACCTTAGACTTGGAGATAAGATAGCAGCGCGGAAGTTGCTCACGAAGTGAAATCAGCGGGCGAATGCTCGAAATAGAATCGAGTTCCTGCCAGAGCCGTGGACGCACGCTGAGGTCTGAGAACCGAGATCGGACTTCACGATATAGTAGTGCACAGATGGCGCGTCGTCATCCAATGTGACCGTGGCTGAGCCGAAGACTTCCATTCAAGCGGACGCATCTGGGAACGGTGGACCCACAGCCCAGAGCCGCAGACCGCGCTGGCAGGCGGCGGGACGAGCGCTGCGGCATCGCAACTTCCAGCTTTTTTTCAGCGGACAACTGATTTCTCTGGTCGGCACGTGGATGCAGACCGTGGCGCAGTCGTGGCTGGTGTACCGGCTGACGGGCTCGGGGCTGAAGTTGGGCGCGGTGGGATTTGCCAGCCAGATTCCTGTGTTCTTGTTTGCGCCGATCGGCGGGATTGTCGCGGATCGCAGCAACCGCAAGCATGTGGTCATCGGCACGCAAGTCGCGTCGATGCTGCTGGCGTTCGTGCTGGCGGCGCTCACCCTCACGCACACGGTGCAGGTCTGGCACATATTCGTCCTGGCCGCGCTGCTAGGAGTGGTGAACGCTTTCGACATCCCCGGCCGCCAGTCGTTCCTGGTGGACATGGTGGGCAAGGAAGATTTGATGAATGCCATCGCGCTGAATTCTTCCATGTTTAACGGCGCCCGCGTAATTGGACCGGCCGTGGCAGGCGTTCTGGTGGCGCGACTGGGCGAGGGCTGGTGCTTTTTCGCGAACGGCGCCAGCTACATTGCGGTGATCGCCGGATTGATGATGATGAATGTCCACGCTCCGGCGCGGGTTTCGGCGCAAGCGTCGCCGTGGGAGCACATTCGCGAGGGATTTCAGTTTGTCAACCGCACGGCGCCGATTCGAGCGCTGATGGTGCTGCTGGGGCTGGTGAGCGTGACGGGCATGCCGTATGTAGTGCTGATGCCGATTTTTGCCGACAAAATCCTGCATGGTGGCGGACAAGAGTTCGCGTCACTGATCGGATCGCACGATCTGGGGGCGGTGCGGCTGGGGATCCTGATGGGCGCAGCGGGCGTGGGAGCGCTATTGGGGGCGCTTACTTTGGCCGTGCGCACGGGCGTGAAGGGACTGGGAACTTGGGTTTCGGTGTGCTGCGCGGGGTTTGGCGTGAGCCTGATGCTGTTTGCATTTTCGAAATCGTTCTGGCTGTCGGTGCTGCTGCTGCTGCCGGTGGGATATTTCATCATGCTGCAGATGGCATCGTCGAACACGTTGATCCAAGTCATGGTGCCCGACGCCCTGCGGGGCCGGACAATGGCGGTCTATTCAATGATGTTCATGGGGATGGCTCCGATTGGGGCGCTGCTGGGTGGCGCGTTGTCGGACCGGCTGGGCGCGCCGCTGACGGTCGCGATCGGCGGCTTAGCTTCGCTGGCGGGAGCGTGGTGGTTCGGCATGCAGTTGCCGAAAATACGAGTGGAGGCGCGCAAGTTGATCATCGCGCAGGCCATGGCGGGCGGAGAGCCCGCGGAAGAGATGACGACGCCAGTCGCGGAGGAGTAGGAAGAGATAGGCTTCCGGCGTTCGGCTTCCGAGTTCCTCCTGGCTAGTGCCGCGCTGCCTGCTCCGAGAGGCGGAAGCCGAGAGCCGGAAGCCGATCCGGTGGCGATTCATTGGCGTGCCGAGCTGTGGCCGAGCGCGACCAGGAAGATGGCGCTTTTCCCTCGAGCGTGGGGTGAGAAGAAGCTGACCACATCATCGTCATAGAAGGTCAGGCCGCTGGCGCCGAGGCGCTGCGCGTAGGCGGCAAGATAAAGTTTGCCGCCTAGAATGCCGGCTTCCAGTTGCGTGGCGCGATATCCGCGGTTCCCGAAGCGCTGCATAATCCTCTTTAGGTCGGCCAGGAAAAAAACGTCGGCAGCTGCATCGGCGGGGAGTTGTTGCTCGAGTCCCAGGTAGCCGGCCTTGTCGCGAAAGTCTCCCGGTTTCAGCAGTTCGAGAACCTTTTTCTCACAGTGATAGAAGTAGGCCCCGGCGGCCAGGCCCTGCACGTTGTTTACCATCAGATATAGATCGTTGAGATGGCTTCCGAGCGGATCGAGAAAGTCGGCAGGGATTCCGCGCGTGGCGCGGTCGAGCAGGGTCGAAAGCTGCGCCAGGGTGATGGGATCGCGCGCGAACTTTCGCGTAGAGCCGCGGCGCGAGATTACTTGCTCGATGGAGTCGGGAGGAATAGCGGGGTCGTCGAGCGGCTGCAGCGGGGTTGGGGTTCCCTTCGCTGAGGGAATTTCATGCAAGGGTGTCTTGCCACGCCAGGCAGCGACCTCGTCGGCCGAATCGAGCGAGGACGCGTCGTGCATTTTGCGCATGGCGGGATACTCGACTTCCGTCTTGGAGTAGGAGACGAGCGGCAACTCAAGGGGCGCAATTTGAGGCGAACTCGGTGATGTCGCGTGCTTGTGGCCAAGCGGAACCAGGGAAAACACGACTTCGCGCTTAGTGTCGAGACCAAGCAAGGCGTTCACTTGAGAGTCGATGAAAGCGGTGATGACCTTGGTGGGAAGATTCGACGCGGCGGACATGGCAAGAAGGTTCGCGAGAATGGTGCCATTATCCCAGCCGAAATGGCGGTAGGTGCGCGAATGGTATTTCCAGGCGTTGCGCCAGTAGGTGCCGCTGCAGATGATCGTTACCGGGGCGTGTGCCACAGCAGAGTCGCCACCCGTAGCGTCGACCAGGGCTTGGCGGAAATCGCCGGAGCGGAGCTGGCGCAGACCGAACTCGGCGGCGCCGAAATGGTAGACGCCGGCCACAAGGCCCGGAGGGTTCTTGACGCCTGGCACAGCTCTGCCCGGAAGATCGGTGCAGACGACATAGAGTTCGATTTCGTAAAGAGCGCCGGTGCAGGCGGCGGCGCGAAAAAAGGTTTCTCCCTGCGGATGTTTCTTGCTCCGGATAACTCCGGCGGAGAAGAACAGCAACTGCGCGAGAGTTTCGAGATCGGGAATAGCTTCCGTTTGCGATGGAGCACCGGGATCTGCAATCGCGGAAAGGGCGGGCCGGCCCGTGTCGTGGAAATCCCGCGGAAGGCGCGTGACTTCGAGCGTGGGATAGATTTTGAACAGGAGAGGCTTGTTCTCCCAATCGAGCGAGTGCGGATGCATGCGCAGGCTCTGATAGGAGTGCTTGGTGCCGCTGTGATACTGCAAGGCTGCGTCGAGGTGATCGTTCTCGCTCAAAAGGGGCGCTCCTTGCTCCTTGCTCGTTGAAGTGAATGCAATCAGCGGTAAGCGCTGGGTGGCAGGCCGGTGATGCGGATTCCAGCATGGCCTTTGAAGCGGAAGTTCATGCCGATGAGCAAGGCGGTAATCTGCTCCACGATGCGGGCGTTTTCGAGTTTTCCGCCGTCGATGCCGCGGACACCGGGAATCTTTGCCGCCAGTTCGCGGGTGAGTTGCGCCGCGTCGGGATCGTCGCTGCAAACGATGACGTCGCAATCGAGCGGGGTGTCGGTGCCGAGCAATTCGGCGGAAACGTTGTGGAAGGCGGCAACCACGCTTACTTCGTCGGATACGAGTTCCGCTGCCTGCTGGGCCGCGGAGCCTTGCCAGACGCCAAGAGTGCGCGAGGCGCGTCCGCCGACGCCGACAGCCAAGGGCACGGTGGCATCGATGAGGATGCTCCCTGCCGTGATCGAGGATTTCAGTTTCTTGAGAAGCGCGGCTTGACCTTCAAAGGGGACGGTCAGCATCAGGATGTCCGAGGCGGCGCAGGCGGCGCTGTTTTCCATGCCCGAAATTTTGGCTTCGCCTCCAAGTCTTTGCTGGATGGTCGCGGCTGCCTGCTGCGCGCGTTTTTCGTCGCGTGAGCCAATGATGATGGTCTCTCCCACGCGCGCCCAACGCAGGGCGAGTCCCATGCCAGCGGGGCCGGTGCCCCCGATGACTGCGATCGGGCGAATGCCTGCGGGAATGGAGTTCATGCGAATTCAGCCTCGAGCGACTGTTCGGCAGTGTATTCATCCAACGCAACTTTGATGTGGATGCGGGAGTAGGTGGTGTTGCGCTCGGCGGGGATGCGACCCATCTCCAGAATCAGCGATTGAAAATCTTCCGGGCTGGTGTACTGGCCCGCGGTCGCGCCGGCCTCGCGGGAAATATTCTCTTCCATCAATGTGCCGCCGTAGTCGTTGGCACCGGCGTGCAGGCAGAGTTGCGAGAGCCGGCGGTTCAGCTTTACCCAGGAAACCTGAATGTTGTTGATGGAGCCGGCAAGCAGCAGGCGGGCCAGCGCGTGAACTTTGAGATGCTCAGACAAAGTTGGGCCAGTGCGCGCCAGGCCCTGCTGGAAGAGCAGGGTGTTCTGATGGACGAAACCGAGGGGAACAAACTCGGTGAAGCCTCCGGTCTCGGATTGGATCTCGCGCAGCAGCAGCATCTGGCGGAACCAGTGCGCGGGGGTTTCGGTGTGTCCATACATCAGCGTCGAAGTGGTGCGGATGCCGCAGCGGTGCGCGGTGCGCATGACCTCGACCCATTGCGCGGTCGAAAGTTTATTGGCCGAGAGGATGTGGCGAATGTGGTCGTCGAGAATTTCGGCGGCGGTGCCAGGCAGGGTTCCCAGACCGTTGTCGCGCAGCATCGAAAGATAGTCGGCCAGCGGCATGCCGGTGAGTTCGACGCCGTAGACAATTTCCATGGGGGAGAAGGCATGGATATGCATGCGCGGGACGGCGTTCTTGATGGCGCGGAGAATGTCGCGGTAATGGAACTTGGGGAGATCGTGGGGCAAGCCGCCCTGGATGCAGACTTCGGTGGCGCCGAGTTGCCAGGCTTCCACCGCTTTTTGCGCCATCTGATCGAGGGTGAGGAAGTAAGTGTCCGATTCGCGCGGGCCGCGGCTGAAGGCGCAGAATTTGCATCCGACGAAACAGATATTGGTGAAGTTGATGTTGCGATTGACGACGTAGGTGACGATGTTGCCCGCAAGTTCTGCGCGCAGCATGTTGGCTGCGACTAACAAGCCCAGGAGGTCGTCGCCTTCGGAGTTGGCCAGGGCGTAGGAGTCTTCCAGCGACAGGTCAGCGCCGTTTTGTGATTCGAGGACTTTCTCCAGAGAAGAACGCAGCGCGGGAGTCAGGCGTGGGGCGAGGTCAGACCATTCGAGCGAGGGGAAAGCGTCCAATTCCGAGTGTGTAAGTTCGCGGGACATGAGAGTCTCCGTAGAGACGTAGCTTGCTACGTCTCCGCTTACCACGGCTAGTCTGCCGGCGCCGGCAAGAGACGTTGCAAGCAACGTCTCTACAGTGTAGCGGAAGTTTTAGCGGAATAGGTCGGTGGATGCAGGGCGCAGCAGGTCGCGGACCTTTCCCGGGCCAGCGTCATAGCGGAATCCGCGGACGATGCAGGCGGGGGCACGGTTGAGCTTGCCGCAGACGAGACCGGCAGCGCAGGCCAGTTCGTCGGCAACGGCCTCGACGCTGGCGCGCAACCTGTAACCGTGAGAATCGCGGAGGCCACGGTCATCGCGCAGCGGCTTCATCCCCGCGATGCCGATGGCGAACTCCGTCAAGCCCTCTCGCCAAGGACGGCCGAAACTGTCGGTGATGATGACAGGGATGGCGATGCCGGTGAGGCGTTTGAGAGCGCGGCGTAGGTTGGCGGCGGAGCGGTCTGGATCTTCGGGGAGCAGCAGCGCGTGACTGCCTCCGTTGACGTTGGAGACGTCGACGCCGCTGTTGGCACAAAGAAACCCGTGGCGGGTCTCGGTGATGAGGACGCCGTTTTTGCGGCGGATTACGGCGCGGCTCTCGCGCAGGGCCAGCTCGACGACGCGGGCATCGAGTGCGTATTGCTTCGCCCAGAGAATGGATTCGGCGGAGGGATGGATCGTGGCAAGATCGACGAGGCGGCCTTCCGATTTAGAGACGATTTTGTGTTTCACCACCAGGATGTCGCCGGGTTGGAAACGGAGGCGGAGCGCTCTGAGGGATTCGAGTAGTTTGTAGGCGAGCGAGTCTCCGGGAAGGATTTCATCTTTGAGGGTGATGGCGATCAGCCGAAGTTCATCGGACGACGTAGTCGAAAGTTTCTTTCGCCCCTCCGGGGCTGATGAATACTGGCCCGCTAACCCACGGCTGGAGTTTACCCTGAGCGCAACCGAAGGGCCGTGGGCTGCATTCTTGCGCCGCTTCGCGGCTGATTTCTTCCGGCCTTCGGCGGACTTTCTCATAGATCAATATTATCCGTCCGGCGCGGCCCATCTTTCATTCGGCGCCGCTTCGCGGCTGGACGGGCGAGGCGCCCGTCCCCACATGGGCCGTGCCTGCACGGGCATAGTCACGGGCAAGGCGTTGGGCGCGGGTTTCGCCGGGGGACGCTAGGAGTTGTTGCAGGTCGGAGGAGTTGTCAACGTCGACTGCAATTCCTGGAAGGTTTAGCACGATGCAAGGCTTGCCGGTGGCTTGCGCGGCGACGTGATGCGGTTGGAAGCTGTCGTTGCCGAAGCGAAGCGGGAACAGATTTGCGGGACGGCGGAAGGCTGCGTTGGTGCCACGTCCATCGGCGGCGGGAACTAGGACGCTGCCTTCGGCGGGCGCGTGCTTCAGGATTTCTTCGAGTTCCCACGCTTCGATCAGCGGAATGTCGGCCGGGATCACGAGCGTGTTGTCGACGCCCCGCTCGACGCAGATGCGGGTGGCCATCTCGATGGCTCCGGTTTCTCCGGGGTTGTCGGGGTCGGGAATGACTTCGAATCGATACTCGGTCGCCAACTTTATCGCATAAGGATCACTAGTGACGACCGCCACCTGAGGTCGGGTTGTCCAACTTTGCAGAGTGGTGAGCACGTCATGCAGCATGGCCTGCGCCAGCGCGGTGCGGGACGGTTGATCGAGAACGGCCGCCAGGCGCTGCTTCGCCGAAGACAGGTCTTTTACGGGCACTAGAATCACGGCTGCGGATCCAAGCGGCGAAAGGCGCCGTGGGTTTGAGGTTCATCGTCTGTGCGCGGAGCGGTAGAGGCGAAGGAGAGCACTTCGCGCGCGAGGGCCGCTTTGTCTTCGGCGTTGCGCATGATGGTCTGCGTACACACGACGTTCAAGCCGTTGGCGCGGAGCAATTCGGCGGCGCGAGTGTCGCGCGTGTCGCAGATCAGGATGTCGATGAAGTCCTCGTACGCATGGGCGACGCCGACGATCGAGCAGGGCAGTCCTTGCGCGGCCATAAGAATTCCCGCCGGGCCCGCGACGGGAGCATTGCCTACGATAGGGCTGATGGCGGCAACTTTTCCGCGGCAACGCAGCAGCGCTTCACGGATGCCTGGCACGGCCAGAATCGGTCCGATGCTGGTGATGGGATTGCTCGGGGCGATAATCACGGCGTCGGCGGAGACGATGGCGTCGATCACCCCCGGCGCGGGCTCGGCGTCGGAGGCTCCCGCAAAGCGCACGGAGTTCACCGGGTCCTGATACCAGCGCTGGACGAAATATTCTTCGAAGCTGAGCTCGCCGACGGGGGTATCCACGCGAGTTTCGACGCGCGAGTCGCTCATGGGGAGAACGCGCGCTTTTACCCCGAGTTTTTCAGAGATGACGGTGGTCGCCTCCGAAAGTGTCTTGCCTTCGGCCAGCAGGCGCGAACGCAGCAGGTGCATGGCGAGATCGCGGTCGCCCGTGTGGAACCATGTGGGCTCGCCGAGTTGTCCCATGGCCTGCAGGCAGAGGAAGGTATCGCCTTTCACGCCCCATCCACGTTCGCGGCTCAACATGCCGGAGAGCACGTAGGTGATGGAGTCGATGTCGGGGGAGACGTAGAGACCCCACCAGAGCAGGTCATCGCCGGTATTGACGACCACCGTGATTTCTTCTGCGGGCATGACCTGCTTGAGGCCATCGATGAACTTGGCGCCGCCGGTGCCACCGCTGAGGACGCAGATCATGCAGCCCTCTTTGTTTTGGCCAGACCGTGATCGTTGGCAGCGGCGCGCAGTTTGTCTGACAAGAGACCGGGCTCAGCCATGACGGCAGGAAGAAATTCTGGATAGACCGGAAGACGCTGGTGCAGGGCGAATCCTTTAGCCTCGGTGCGCAGGCGCAGCTGCTCCAGGTGCGGCCAGGGCTTTTCCGGATTGATGTAGTCGGGGGTCAGCGGCGAAATTCCTCCCCAATCGTTGATGCCGGCATCCACCAAATCATCATAGTAAGGTGCGGAGAGGTTGGGCGGAGCCTGAATATTGACGTTGGGGAGTAACAAGCGAGCTACCGCCACAGCGCGGAGCATCTCGCCGCGAGAGGGCTCGGACCAGTGAGCCATGGGGATAGTGGGCTTGACGCGGAAGTTTTGCACAATCACCTCCTGGATGTGGCCGTAGCGGTCGTGCAAGTCGCGGATCGCGAGCAGCGTGTCGACGCGGTCCTCGGCAGATTCGCCGATTCCGATGAGCAGGCCCGTGGTAAACGGGACATTTTGTTTGCCGGCGTCTTCGATGGTGCGCAGGCGTTTGGCCGGGAGTTTGTCGGGAGCATTGTCGTGGGCGGCACCGGGGGCCAGCAGGGCGCGGTTCGTGGTTTCGAGCATGAGGCCCATGCTGGGGGAGACTGCGGCCAGGCGGGCGATCCATTCCGCACTGAGCAGGCCGGGGTTGGGGTGGGGGAGCAGGCTGGTCTCGCGCAGCACGAGTTCGCACATGGCTTCGAGATAGTGCAGGGTGGACTTGTAGCCGAGGTGGCGGAGAGTCTGGCGCATTTCGGGGAAAAGGAGTTCGGGCTTGTCGCCGAGGCTGAAGAGGGCTTCGGCGCATCCGAGCTTTTCGCCGGCGCGGGCTACCGCCAGAACTTCGTCGGGAGTCATCGTGTGAGCGCCGGGATCACGGGGATCGCGGCGGAAGGTGCAGTATCCGCAGTAATCACGGCAGAGATTGGTCAGGGGCAGAAAGACTTTGCGCGAATAAGTGACGACGCTGGGTTTGAAGCGCTCTTTGGCGGCGCGAGCGGCGGCCAGAAGTTCGGGCAGATCGTCATCGGCGCAGCGGATGAGGTGACACGCGGCCTCGCGCGAGATGGGGACACTCTGGCGCACCTCGGAGAGCGCTGAGGCACGTGCGGTGTGGTGCTCCGGGGTTGCGGGCGTGATTGCGGTCAGGGTCACTTGAATCGAATGATACAACGGCGGGGCATGGTAATGTAGGCGGTTGCTCCCGTAGCGAGCAACGTCTCTACGATATGAGCTTGAATTCTGCCGAGTTTCGACGAGCGATGGGGTGCTTCGCCACCGGGGTGACGATCGTCACGGTGGACCTCGACGGCGAAGTGCATGGCATGACGGCCAATGCGTTTGCCTCGGTATCGCTCGATCCGATGCTGGTGCTGGTATGCGTGGATCACACTACGCGGACGCACGCGCATCTGCACGCCAAAAAAAGATTCGGGATCAATGTGCTCTGCGAGGATCAGCGGGCGATTTCGGAATACTACGCGCGCCCTGACCGAACCCACGAGCACGCGGAGACCGAAGCCGGGGCACGGTTTGACCGGACGAAGCACGGGACTCCGATGCTGCACGGGTCGCTGGCGTATCTGGAATGCCGGCTGCACTCGGCAGAAGAGGCTGGAGACCACACCATCTTTATTGCGGAAGTCGAGGACGTGGTGGTCCGTGAGGGCGATCCGCTGCTGTTTTTCCGGGGGAAGTATCGGAAGGTGGGAGAAGACGTGGGGAAGTAGAGTGTCACTTTCCGGCTCGCTGAAACATCCAATCCTTGTCGAAACAAATCATCAAAATGGAGTTGATTCATGGCCGAAAAGACGGCAGAGAAAATTACGAAAACCGAGGCAGAGTGGAGGAAGCAGCTTAGCAACGAGCAGTATCACGTGACCCGCGAAGCGGGGACCGAGTGTGCGTTTACCGGGAAGTATTGGAACACGAAAGAGCCGGGGATGTATCACTGCGTGTGCTGTGGGACGCCGCTGTTCGATTCGCAAACGAAGTTTAATTCGGGGACGGGCTGGCCGAGTTTCACCAAGCCTGCCACAGGCGGTGGCGTGGTCGAGCACAAAGATTCGAGCTATGGCATGGTGCGGACCGAGGTTCGGTGTGCGACGTGTGACGCGCACCTGGGGCATGTGTTCGAGGATGGGCCGGCGCCGACCGGGCTACGGTATTGCATGAATTCCGCGGCGTTGGATTTCAGGCCCGCGGAGAAGAAGTAGGAGGCAGCCCTCACCGCCGATCGTAGAGACGTAGCTTGCTACGTCTCCGCCGACAGCGCCGCAAATGATGGAGAGAGACGTCGCAAGAAACGTCTCTACGAATGCCCAGAAAAAACAGCAGGGGCACGCGCGAGCGTGCCCCTTGTTTGTTACCGAGAGAATCTTCCCGCCAATTATGCGGTGGCCGTGGCGGCCAGGGCCTTCGGAGCCTCGGCAGGCTTGGATTGATTCTGCTGCTGAGACTGGCCGTGTTTGACGTCGTTGCTGCGAACCTGAACTCCACCCTTGAGTGCGGCGCCATCTTCGACGCTGATGCGGCTGCAGGAGATGTCTCCGTGAACCGAGCCTTCGGCACGGATATCGATACGGTCGGCACACTCGATGTTGCCCGTGACTTTGCCCATGACCACAACTTCGCGAGCGTGAATGGCGGCCTCGACCTTGCCGTTACGGCCGATGGTGACCCGGCTTTCGGGCATGGTGATTTTGCCTTCGATGCGGCCGTCAATGTAAAGAGCCTCGGAGCCGCTGATTTCGCCCTTGATGACCAGCGTGCGGCCGATGGTGGCCTGGTCCACGGGAGCGGTGACGGTTTTGACGGGGTTGTAAGCGTTGGGGTTGGAAGCCGGCAAGCCGGACTTCTGGTTGAACGAGTTCTCCGACGACTGAAGCATGCGACCTTCCTTGGTTCCCGCGCGGCGTGCCTTGGGGCGCCGCTGCATGCGGTTGGTCTTGAAATTTGTGGCCTTCGGCAGTTGCTGGCCACTTGGCCAACCTGAATATCGCACAGACGTAAGTGTGAGTGAGAGATTACGGAAGATGGTGTACGGGTGCGGAGGGACAACAGTCGTGTGGGTGAGCCCCGAAGCGTGCTCCGTGACGATTTGGGGCGGCGCGCGCGCGTGCGAGTTCCGTTCTGAGCTAGCGTTGTATCTGAAGTCGAACCAGGAGCTGAAGTCGAACCAGGACCAGTCCGGTGCAGTTGTCCCGCAGGGACATCTGAAAAGCCCGGCGTTTCAACGCCGGGTGAGTTGGTAGGGGATAGAACCGCATCCCGGAGGGATGCCTGAAGCCTGAGTTGATTTGCGGTTGTTTCAGTCGTGCCTACGGCACGGGATTCAAAATCACCGGCCGCCTCCCGCCAGTGGAACTGGCGGGCTACCATCATTGGTCCCTCCGGGACCGGCGGTCCGCGCGGCGCGCGGCTGGAAAGGCGCTCAATCTGAAATTCGCGTGCGAGGTGAGATTGTTCAGACCAGTCTATTCAGACTCTTGCAGACTCCCCGCTAGACCTTCCCATTCCTTGATTAGCGCGGCATGGCTGGCTTTGTGCTGGTCGAGTTCCTGCGATTGGCGCTGGCTTTCTTCGGCGCTGACAAAGTTCTGCAAATCGGTTTCGCAGTGAGCAATCGCCGCTTCTACCCGGCTGATTTCTTCTTCCAACTCGTGGACACGATCTTCCATTTGCTTGCGCTTGATGGGATTCAGGCGTTTGGCTTTGGATTCGGCCGGAGCCGCAGGGTCGTCTCCGTTGGTGGGTGCGATCGCCGGGGAAGGTTTGGCGGTGGCGCTGGCCGAGGACGATCCGTTCCGCGAACTTGCTCCGGGAACGTCGTCGAGCGTGGGGGCGACGTGCTGCCCACCCTGTTTGCGCCAGAGATAGTCTTCGTAGTTGCCGGGGAAGACTTCGACTTTGCCATCGCCGACTTCGAAGACGCGCGTGGCCAGCTTGTCGATGAAGTAGCGGTCGTGGGAGACGAAGACGACCGTGCCGGTATATTCCACGAGTGCGTTGAGGAGCACGTCTTTGGCACGCAGGTCGAGGTGGTTGGTCGGCTCGTCGAGCAGCAGGAAGTTCGCGGGATGCAGCAGCAGGCGCAGCAGGGCGTAGCGGCCGCGTTCTCCGCCGGAGAGCACCCCGATCTTCTTGAACACGTCGTCTTCTGAGAAAAGAAAACAAGCGAGCAGGCTGCGCAGTTCGGTCTCGCCGGATCTGGGAGAGGCTTCGCCGAGATCGTCGATGATGCGGGCATCGGGATTAAGTTCTTTGTATTGGTCTTGCGCGAAATAGTCGGCTTCAACGTTGTGGCCGAGGCGGTATTCGCCGTGTGTGACTGGCTCAGTGCCGGCGAGCAGCTTGATCAGGGTGGATTTGCCCGCGCCGTTGACGCCGACCAGCGCGATGCGGTCTCCGCGCTCGATCATGAAGCCGACGTTGCGGAAAACTTGTTTTGCGGCACCGCCGTTTTTGCCGGGATAACTCTTGGCCACGCCTTCGAACTCGGCCACAATGCGGCCGCTGGGTTTGGGCTGCGGGAAAGAAAAGTGGATGGTCTTCTCTTCTGGCGGAATCTCGATGCGCTCGATCTTCTCGAGTTCCTTGATGCGGCTCTGCACCTGCTTGGCCTTCGTCGCCTGGTAGCGGAAGCGGTTGATGAAGACTTCGAGTTGTTCGATGCGGTCGCGCTGGTTGCGGTAGGCGGCCTGCAACTGCTCGTTGCGCTGCGTTTTCTGCGCGAGGAACTTGTCGTAGTTGCCGGTATAGAACCAGAACCGTTTGTTCCAGATTTCGGCGATTTTGTTGACCGTGACGTCGAGGAAATAGCGGTCGTGCGAGATCAGCACGAAAGCGTGCGGATAGTTCTGCAGATATTCTTCCAGCCAATTGCGGGCTTCGAGATCGAGATGGTTGGTGGGCTCGTCGAGCAGCAACAGGTTGGGCTGCTGCAGCAGGAGTTTGGCGAGGGCGAGACGCATCTGCCATCCGCCGGAAAATTCGTCAGTCAGGCGCGGCCAGTCTTCTTTCGTGAAACCCAGGCCCATCAGCACTCGCCCCACTTCCGCTTCGATCGAGTAGCCGTCACGGGTGCGAAACTCGTGTTCGACGCGGTGGTAGCGGTCGGCGACGGCGGAATATTCCGGGCTGGTGTGGTCGAGTTCCGCCATGCTGTGGGTCAGAGATTCCAGTTCCGTTTCCATCGCGCGCAGATCGTCAAAGACCGACATGCACTCGGCGAAGACGCTGCGGCCGGAGAGGGTGAGGCCGTCCTGGGGGAGATATCCGGCGGAGGTGCCTTTGGCGATGGTCAGGGTGCCGTAGTCGAACGTGTCCATGCCGGCGAGAATCTTCATGAGCGTGGACTTGCCGGTGCCGTTGCCGCCGACGAGGCCGATGCGGTCGCGAGGCGTGATGAGCCAATCCGCGTTTTCGAAGAGGAGTTTGTGGCCGAAACGTTTCCGGGCGCCGGAAAGCTGAATCATGGGCTGGAGTTATCGTCTCATAAACTGATGCTAGGTTGCTGAGGACAAGAGGAGCATCAGAAGTTCAGACAGGTCTCTGGGTCAGGTCCACGAAACCGTCTCCCTCAGTTGAATCAATCCACTCGCGAATCCAGCCCAACACGTTCGGACAACGATCGGGATCAACGGCTTCGCGGAGGGGCAATAGCATTCCAAGCTCTCGCGCGCGGAAGTGCTCCTCGTCGATGCTTTGCTCCAGGACTATCTTCAGCAGAAGATTGCCGTCACCTTGAGTCTCTATCATGCTCTCGACCGCGATGAGCCACGTTCCTTTGGAACTGTCTACGTCGGTCAGGTCTATCGGAAGCTTTTTCGGTGGCGTGATCACACTTGCAGTATCGCACTCACGGCCACACTACGTTGGCGATGGGATCTTTCGAGGAAGCAGCGGGGCGGGCGCTGCGGGGTCCGGGATAGGTGCCCCAGAGTTCGTGGTGGAACTGGATGCGTTCGAGGGCGCGGTCGATTACGGCTTCGAGTTCGCGGAAATATTTCACTTCGCGGCCCTTGGCGAGGCGGCGCTTGGCTTCCTCCGGACTCACCCACGTGGGTCTGCGATTGCCTTCATCGGGTCGGCGCATCTGGTGGATTTCCATCAGGAAGGCTTTGATTACGAATTCCTGCACGCCGCCGGGTTGCCAGAACACGCCTTTAGAATGAATGTAGAGGTGAAAATGACGGGGCTCAATCGTGCCGAGGGCGCCGCCCTCTTCCGCAGCTTCGCGCTCGGCGGCTTGACTATGAGACAAGCGAGGGTCAGTCGATCCCTTGGGGAAAGTCCACTTGTTGCCGCCGTTGGTATTAACCAGAAGGAACTCAACCGCCGTGCCTCGTCTGCGATAACAGATCGCAGCCACCTGAAGCGGCAAGGACTTCGCGACGCGGGCTGAACCCATGGCAGCGGCCTCCTGAGATTAAGACTACATGCAAGATATTTCACCAGCGTTAAAGTGCAACAAAAATTGTGCGGCCGGGGAGGTTACGAAAGGGTTACGTGTCCTTTCGGCAACCTACATGAACATCGCAGATCTCTTCGGCTGTCATCCTAGCAAAGCGAAGGCTTCCTCCAACCGGCCGGCTGCTAAAAAAGCGGTAAACGCTTGCACAACCGTGGAGGAGCGGCGCTTTTAGCGCCGCGTAAAGCGAGGCAGCTTCAAAGCGGGCTTCAGCGCCAGTGGTCGTACTCCGTCGTCGGTGGACTTGTTTCAAGAGCCTGCTACAGCCCGCCGCCATAGACCGGGATGGCCGCTCCCGTTACGTCTTTTCCCGCGTCTCCGGCGAGCCACACGATCAGGCTGGCGACCGATGCCGGCTGCACCCACTGGGAAACGTCGGCGCCGGGCATGGCTTTGCGGTTGGCGGGAGTGTCCATGGTGCCGGGCAGGATTACGTTCGCGGTGATGCCGGAGTTCATTCTCCCAGCGCGCGACCACCAGCGTAGCTACGCCGTTGCCGATCATGTTGACCAGGGCGCGGAACATGCTCATGAAGCGGTCGATGCCGCGGACGAGCGCTTGGAGAATTCAGCTTTGAGGGCCGCCGGGCTCAGCCCAGGTGAGACAGCCAAGGCGGCTGTCTCCACATGCGCACTGCTAAATGAGCATTGCTACTTCGCGGGCGACTCCAGCGTTTTCACCAGCCATGGGATGATGACCTGCTTGAAGATCAGCGGATCGGGCCAGACGCCAACTTGCCTGCCCAGGTGGCCGCCGCGTGGGTTCACCCACGCTTCTTTGGGGACGTCGCCCTTGCTCAGCAGCAGATACTCATCTTCGATGGGAACCTGCGTGTCGAGGACACCTGCGATGACGAGCATGGGCGCCATGGGCTTGCCCAGCAGGCCCTGGCGAACCAGCGACATCTTCGGGAGATACTCGGCCATCTCATCGAGGGTGTGGACGCCTTCGAGAATGTTCATGAGCGCGGGCACCTGGTCGAAAAGATATTCACGATTGCCCAGCAGCGAGTTCATCAGGAAATCTTTCTGGAAAAATCTGTCGACGGGCGGCGACTGGGCGCTGGCCCCGCGCAGGCGGGCGCGCTCCATGATCGCCATCTTTGTGGCCCAGTATGCGCCCCAACTCACGCCGTGCAGGGCGATGCGGTTCTTGTCGATCTCCGGACGGGACTGCGCGTAGTCGATGACTTTCGAGAGCATGCGCTCGGAAGTTTCGCTGACTTTGATTGGCGCCTGGCCGGTGCCGGGCCCGTCGACGGCGAGGTATCCAATGCCAAAGGGAAGGATCGCGCCGAAGCTTTCGGTGAGGTCTTCCTTGCGGCTATCGAGTCCGTTGACCGCGATGACCAGCGACACCGGGCCTTTGGCATTTTTCGGCAGGCGCAGGTATCCGATGATCTCTCTGCCTTCGAAAGGAATGTGCACGACTTCAAGAGGCGGGTCGAAAAACTTTGCGTGATCGAGAAACGCCTCGATGGCCTTCTCGTAGGAGCGCTGTTTGCCGGGAGATGAGGGGATGGGCCAGCGTCCGAAGGAATAGAGGCGCCAGGCGCGGATGTAGTCGGCGTTGGCCTTGGTGGGATCGGTTTTTTCGAGCGACTTCGCCTCGTTGAAGTAACGGTCGGCGACGCGCATAAAGCCTGCCGCCCATTCGTCTTTGTCGGCGGTGTGGATGCTCTCGAAGGCTTCCTTGACATCCGCGGGATCGAGCCCGATCAGCGGATACTGTCCGACCTCGGCGCGGTGAATCGCCTCAGTCTTGACTTCATCGATAGTGCGCTCGCGACGTTCCTGGGCAAGAGTTAGTCCGGACAATACGGCGCACGCCAGCATCAACGCTAAGAGAGTGAATGGATTTCTATTGTTCATGATTCGTGGTCCCCATGTAGTCTGGCTCGCCGTGGAGCGAGCGAAGTCGATAAAAAAGGCCGGACGGAATTAGTCCGGCCCTGGAGTTCGCAGTTGTGGATCGATCTAGAAAATGAACTTCGCCCCGAGTTGAATCGAGCGTGGCCCTCCGGAGCCTACGGCGGGATTGGCAGCCGCCACATCTGGTGTTGCGCAGCCGCAACCGAACGGCTGTACCGACGGATCGTTCAGACCAAAGCCGTTTTGTCCGCCATACGGATTGGCGAAGTTTGGATGGTTGAGAATGTTGAAGAACTCGGCGCGGAGCTGCAGACGGTACTGCTCGCCGAAATGAAAGTTCTTGGCCAGCGAGAAATCGAAGTTCCGGAAACCAGAATCCTGGAACATGTTCCGTCCCATGTTTCCGAACTGCCCGAGCGGAGGCGGAAGCATGATCGAGTTGCCCTGGGCGTAGCAGCCAAAGAACGCAAGGGACTCGGTCGATGCACCCGCACTGCCGCCGTCCAAGGCGAGAGCCTTCGAGTTGCAAGCAGGGTTGCTGCTGGGGGTGGCCGGATTGTTATTGCCAGAGAAGTGCGGAATCCCAACTCCTCCCCGAGACTTGAAGTCCGAGGCGTTGCCATAGAAGCTCCAGCGAATTGGACTGTTGGCGGGCGGACTCACGGGCAACGGCCCCACGCCGGCCGCGTCGGTCCCTAGATCAATCGGACCCCAGTACTGGGGGCTCTCCAGCGTGGTGATCGTATTAATCTCCCAGCCTTCCAACATCTGACCGTACCCCTTGCGGCCCGGAATGGCGTAGGTGAGCGAGACTGTCAGCCGGTGCCGGATGTCGAAGTCGCTGTTGGCGTACTCGGCGCCGGGATTGTAGGCATTCTGCGGAAGTCCCGACCCATAGCCGAAGTCCCAATTCGCGCCCACATCGTCGGACGCATGCGAATAGGTATAGCCCGCCACCATGCTCAGCCCGTGGTAGTTACGCGCGTTCAAAGTGACCTGCAGGCCGTTGTAGTTGGAGCGGTAGACGTTCGCCATCTGGAAAATGTTGGCTAGGTAGGGGAACTTCGTGTTATAAGGCCCCACTTCGGGAGCAAGCTGACATGCAGGGTTGTTTACCGTGTCGTACTGTCCTGTGGGGGTGAGGTTCGCCGTGCAGGTGGCGATGTTCGCCGCAGGCCAGCCAGACCCTACCGGCGGCTGGTTGATGTCCCGAATCCCTGTCAGATTTGAACCATGATTCCCCACATAGGCGACTTCCATGGACAAGTTCGGCGTGAAGGCATGCTGCAGGTCCAAGGTCCAGTTCCCCACGTAGGGTGTCGTGAGATTGCGGTCTACCGTCATGATGGGGCAGGGGCTACCTGGGTTGCCACTTGCCAGGATCGGAGCGCAATTGACCGTGCTGCCGCCGTAAAGTGGCGAGCCCGCAGTGTCCCAGGGAACCGGGTTCAAGAAATTCTTTACGGTAACGTTGCCCGTTGTGATTCCGCCCTGCACCGAAACGTTTCCCGCCGCGTCGATGGGAGCTCCTGTCGGAACGCTGCCCGGACCGAAGGCATTGTTGAAGGCGACGAACGATTGCCAGTTCACCGTCTCGTAGATCAGTCCGCCGCCGCCGCGCAGCACGGTCCGCCCATTACCGAGGATGTCCCACGCGAAGCCCGCACGAGGCCCGAAGTTCTTATGATCGGGGTTATAGAGGCTGCTGATCCCATGGCCCACCTGTACCAGGCCCACGTTGGGATCGAAATTTCCCAGCAGATTGTTCGCTTCCTGGGGAACCGAGCTGAATTCGTAGCGCACGCCAAAGTTTAAGGTCAGATTCTTGGTCGCTCGCCAGTCATCCTGGAAAAACGCGCCGTAGGCCCAGTTGTGCAGATGCAGCGTCGGATTTCCCACTTCTACCGACGACTTGAATGGCAGGCCCGCAAAGAAGTCCTCGAGCGGCGTGGAGGTGCCGGCAGCCACTCCGCCCAGGAAAGTGATACTGCCTCGGGCGTTGCCGTACGCTGCGTTGGTCACTTTGTTATAGTGCATCTCGCCGCCGAGCTTTAAGGAGTGCTTGCCCGCGGTGTAAGAGACGTGATCCACGAATTGTGTGATCGAATCCGGTCCCTGGAACTTAGGCCATTTGAAGCCGCCCAGTCCGGGGAAGAAGTAACCGCCAAAGCCGATGCGAGGCAGGCCGCCCGTGTAGGGTCCGCTTACTCCTGTATTCAGACCGTAGGAGGAGGCGGGCGTGTTGAGATCGCCCGGCAGCGTCGGCTGGTATAAACGGTTGTAGCCGACGCGAGCCTCGTTCACCCAGCGGGGGCTGGGAGTCCAAATCCAGCTGCCGCCCACAACCTGCGCGCGAGTGTGAATATTGGAGAGCCATTTCTGCTGCAGCTCGGGGAAGTCTTCGACGGTCCCGGAGTTGTTGCCAAAGAAGTACATGCCGCTGATGCTGTGGCGGTCGTTTAACGTGTAGTCTACCTTGCCGATCAGGTTGTCGACGTGGACGTTGTTGTTAAACCCATTGGTGATGTTGATGCTCTGCGTGTTGTTCGTGGGAAATCCTGTGCCGTTGCACGTTACTGTGCCGCCTGAAAGCGCACAGCCCGCGATATTCAGACTCGCCTGACTGACCGGGACCTCACCTGCCTGCAGGTCGGCAATCACATTGGGAATGCTGTCGGCGCAGTCGCCTGTGGAGAGGAACGCACATGTGCCGTTGGTCGGCATCGACACCATCGAGGGGCTGGTGACTCCTCCGAACGAATTGCCCACGTTGTACCGCTGGCCTTCGTAGGCGCCAAAGAAAAACGCCTTATCCTTGATGAGCGCACCACCCAAGCTGCCGCCAAACTGCTCCAAGGTGCGGGTCAGTTTCGGATTGGGGGAGGCATTGAAAAAGTTCCTCGCGTCCATGACTCCATCGCGGCCAAAGCCAAAGGCCGTTCCATGGATCGTGTTGGTGCCGGACTTCAGGCCTACGTTGACGACCGCTCCCGGCTTCCATCCGTATTCGGCAGGAGGATTTTGTTGAATGTTGAATTCCTGAATCGCATCAATGGGCAGGATGGTGGCGGAATCTCCCGCAATACCAGCTCCGTTAATAATGGCCTGCCCGGAGTATGGCTCGCTGTTGAACAGACCTTCGACAAAATAGGCGTTGTCTTCGGCGCGCAGGCCGTTGGAACTGGTGGTGGAAAAACCACCGCCAGGATACCGCATAACGCCGGGACGCAGTTGCAGCAGGTTCTCGTAGTTGCGCCCATTCAGTGGCAGGTCGTTGATCTCCTTGTTGCTGAGCGTGCCGCCCAGAGTGGCGGAGGTGGTGTTGACCAGGGGGACTTCTTCGGAGATGGTCACCGTCTCGGTCACTTCGCCCGGCTGCAGGGTGAAATCGGCACGCACGTCGGTGGCGACTTCAATTTGTACGCTGAGGCGTTCCACGCTCTTGAAGCCCTTAGCTTCCGCGTGGATCTTGTAGGTGCCGGGCTGCAGGTCTGGGGCCGCGTAGGCGCCGGATTCGTCTGTGGTCAGGGTTCGCGAGGTGCCGCGCTGTACATCGGTGATGGCCACAGTGGCTCCGGCGACGGCCGCGCCGCTCTGATCGGTCAATGTGCCCAGAATACGTCCTGTAGTGGACTGGGCCAGGCCGGAAACCGCGAACAGAAGCAGCGTGCAGGTGGCGAACAGCAACCGGGAAACTGCAGTCATGCGACCGCCTTGGGACGCGGCGGCACTCAACGTGCGGGATAGCATAGGAACCCCTCCGTTTATCTGGTCCGACAGCCATACCACTATCGGAGAAACAGTGTCAAGCAAATTCATTTTTTCGATTGGATTTGTAGCAGCATATCCCGACTTGGGGTCTTGCGAGAGTCTATAAGAAGGAACCCGAGCTCTCGAACAGGTGCGTTTTTTTGGGGCTTGCATCGTGGCTCGCTCCGTAGTAGGATCAATTGGTCATACCACCATACACATATACCAAGCCCGTGTCTATAGTCCAACAAACGCGCCAACCCTCCGTGGATATGCGGTATAGTAGCCGGACCATCGCCAGTCAACCGGCTGGCTTCGCATCCTCAGGTGCGGGGGGTAGAGCTGTGTACAAGCTAGTTCGGACGTCAAGACTCTACGAGCAAATCGTTCAGCAGATTGAAGAATCCATCGTTAAGGGTGATCTGAAAGCTGGAGATCAACTGCCAGCGGAACGGGAACTGGCCCAGCGTTTTGGCGTGAGCCGCACCGCCGTGCGTGAAGCGGTGAAAGCGCTGCGCGAAAAGGGCTTGGTCGAAGCGTACTCCGGTCGCGGCACCTTCATCACCGATGGCACGACGCAGGCTGTGCGCCAGTCGCTCGACCTGATGGTGAAGATCGGACAACCGGAAGGTTCGACACATCTTGCCGAGGTGCGGGCCATTCTCGAGCCGGAGATTGCCGCTCTGGCGGCGGTGCGAATCCAGGACCCGGAGCTGACGACCATGCGTGACGCGGTTGCGACAATGGACCGCGCCGGGAAGGATCCGGAGACCTACATCGAAGCGGACCTTGATTTCCATCTGGCGCTGGCGGAGGGCGCGGCCAACCCGCTCATCCTCTCGCTGCTCGATTCCATCGTGGGACTTCTTCGGGAGCAGCGGCTCCGCATCTTCCGGGTTCCCGGCGGGCCGGAGCGCGGCCAGATTCATCACAAGCGGATTCTTGACGCGGTGGAAAAACATGACTCGGAGAAAGCGCGTGAAGCCATGCGAGCGCATCTGTGGCAGGTGCGTGACGACGGTCAAGCGCCGTCGGCGAAACGCGCTCCCGTTAAGCACAGCGCGCATTAGAAATGTGTTGCGAAGATCTGGAGGCAGTGGCGGATGGCGAAACTAGGATTTATCGGTTTGGGTGTGATGGGCAGCCAGATGGTGAATCGGCTGCTGAGCAAGGGTCACACCGTGACCGGCTACAACCGCACGCGCGCCAAGGCGGAGTGGTTGGTGAAGAAGGGAATGCAGTGGGCCGAATCGCCGCGCGCGGTAGCGAGTGCGTCCGACTACACCTTCGCGATGGTTACCAATGCCGCGGCGATCCAGGCGATCACCGAAGGTCCCGCCGGATTGCTGGCCGGATTGAGTACCGGCAAGACTTTTATCGACATGAGCACGGTGAGTCCGGCCGTGAGCCGCGCGCTGGCTGCGAAAGTACGGGCTCTCGGCGCCGACATGGTCGACTCGCCAGTATCGGGCAGCGTGATCACTTTGCAGGAAGGAAAGTTGTCTGTCATGGTGGGCGGGCGGAGAGAAACCTTCGACAAGATCAAACCACTGCTGCTCGACATCGGCCCGAAGGTCACTTACGTTGGCGATAACGGGTTGGCTCTTTCCATGAAAATCGCAACGAACCTGAGTCTCGCGGTGCAGATGCTGGCATTTTCCGAGGGCGTGCTGCTGGCGGAAAAGAGCGGCATCGCCCGCGAGGTTGCGGTGGATGTGCTCACGCATAGCGCCGTGGCGTCGCCGATGATTCAGTACCGTGGACCTTTTGTGCTGCAACAGCCGGAAGAAGCCTGGTTCGACGTGAACATGATGCAGAAGGACATGGTGCTGGCCATGGACCTGGGCCGTCAACTGGATGTGCCGCTGCCCACAACGGCAGTGAGCAACGAAATTTTGACGGCGGCGCGTGGCATGGGCTGGGCGAAATACGATTTCGCCTGCATGTTCGACGTGCTGGCCGCCATGTCCGGCGTGAAGACGCCCGTCACCGCAGGAGGCCAGAAGTGACAACCGCTACTTCCAAGCCGGAAGCCGGGCGCGAAGTCGAAACCGAGAAAGACCGGTGGCTGCGCGCGTACCGGCAGATGGTGAGGATTCGCCTGTTTGAAGAGCAGGTGAATGAACTCTATACCCGTGCGCTGATGCCGGGCCTGGCGCATCTTTACAGCGGCGAAGAGGCCGTCGCGGTGGGCATTTGCGAAGCTCTGCGCATCGATGACTACATCACTAGCACGCACCGCGGCCACGGACACTGCCTGGCCAAGGGTGCCTCGCCCGACCGCATGTTTGCCGAGTTGCTGGGCAAGGAAGCCGGTTACTGTCGAGGCAAAGGCGGATCGATGCATATTGCCGATCCGGCGACTGGGAATCTGGGTGCCAACGCGATCGTGGGAGGCAGCGTAGGCATCGCCACTGGCGCGGCCTTTGCCGCGAAGCGGTTGGGAAACGGTCGCGTGGCCATCTGCTTTTTTGGCGAAGGCGCTCTCGGTCAGGGATCCCTCTACGAGGTGATGAACCTGGCGCAACTCTGGAAGCTGCCGGTGATCTACGTCTGCGAAAACAATCTCTACAACGAGTACACGCACTTTTCGGAGACGACGGCCGGGACGATTCTCGGCCGTGCCGGCGCCTTCGGGCTGGAATCCGCGTTAGTCGACGGACAGGATGTGCGGGCGGTGAATGAAGTCGCAGCGCGACTGGTAAAACGAGCGCGCGCTGGCCAAGGGCCTGCATTCTTGCAGGCCGACACCTACCGCTACAGCGGTCATCACGTGGGCGACATCAACCGCGAATATTACCGCTCGAAGCAGGAAGAGCAGTACTGGAAGACCGAACGGGATCCGATCAAGCTGCACGCGAACTGGCTGCTGGCGCAACGACACGCCGACGCAGCGACGCTCGATCAGATTACCGCCGAAGCGCGCACAGAAATGGAAGCCGCGGTGAAGTTCGCCATTGCGGCTCCGTATCCCGGTATCGACCAGGTGGAGCAGGACGTCTATGCCTGAACGTGAACTCACGTTTGCGCAGGCGGTGCGCGAAGCGCTGGCCGAAGAAATGCGACGCGACTCGCGCGTGTGCATTTTCGGTGAAGACGTGGCCGAAGCCGGGACGCCGTTCAAAGTGCTCTCCGGATTAGTGGAAGAGTTCGGCGCCGAGCGTGTGCTCGACACGCCAATTTCCGAAGCTGGATTTACCGGCATTGGCGTCGGCGCCGCCATGACGGGCCTGCGCCCCGTGGTCGACATCATGTTCGGCGATTTCCTGACGTTGACCATGGATCAGATGGTGAACCAGGCCGCGAAAGCGCATTACATGTCGGGCGGGCACTGGAGAGTTCCGATGGTCATGCGCACCACGCTGGGTGCGACCCGGCGCTCGGCGGCACAGCATTCGCAGTCGCTGCACGCCTGGTTCAGCCACGTGCCGGGATTGAAAGTCGTGCTGCCCTCGACGCCGTATGACGCGAAAGGCTTGCTGAAGACCGCGATCCGCGACGAGAACCCGGTCGTCTTCTTCGAAGACAAGATGATGTACAAGCTGAAGGGCCCGGTTCCCGCCGAGGACTACACGATCCCGCTGGGCGTGGCCGATGTGAAGCGCGTCGGAGAGGACATCACGCTCGTGGCCACGAGCAGCATGGTGCAGGTTGCGTTGGGAGCGGCGAACATGCTGGAAAAAGAAGGCATCAGCGCGGAGGTCGTGGATCCGCGCACCACGTGGCCGCTCGACGAAAAGACTATCATTGACTCGGCGAAGAAAACGTCGCGCGTCATTGTGCTGGATGAGGGCTACGGGCGGTATGGAGTGACGGCCGAGCTCGCGGCGGTGATCGCCGAGGGCGCTTTCTATGATCTCGACGCGCCGGTGAAGCGCATGGGCGCCATGCATGTTCCCATTCCGTTTTCTCCGCCGCTCGAAGACGTGACCGTGCCGACCGAAGAAACCGTTTCGGAAGCAGCGCGGCAACTTTGCAACAAATCGTAGAGACGTAGCTTGCTACGTCTCCGCTTGCAGCATCGGTGAAGGCATAACTTCGAGGTGATGCCGGCAAGACGTTGCAAGCGACGTCTCTACGGTTTCGCAGTAGGAGGATTTATGGGACTCAAGACTCACGGAACGATGGCGGTGGACTGGGAGAACCGGATCGATTTCGACCGGCTGCGCCGCGAGCGTCTGCAAAAGGCGAAGGATCTGCTCGCCAAGTCGTCGATGGGATCGTTGCTCTGCTTCGACATGAACAATGTGCGCTACCTGACGTCGACCCACATCGGCACCTGGGCGCAGGACAAGGCCAATCGCTTCACGCTGCTGCCGCAAAACGACGAGCCGATTTTGTGGGACTTCGGATCGGCTGCCAAGCATCACCAACTGAATTGCCCCTGGCTGGGCGAGCGTTCGCGTCCAGGGATCTCGATGCTGCGCGGGGCCATGACGCCGGAGATGGGCCGCGCCGAAGACGTCGCAAAGAAGATTCGTATTGAACTGGAAATGCGGGGCCTGCACAAAGAGCCGGTGGGCATCGACATCATCGAACTGCCGGTCTTGTTTGCGCTGCAGCGGGAAGGCATCGAGGTAGTCGACGGGCAACAACTTATGTCCGAAGCCCGCGTCATCAAGACGCAGGATGAAATCTCGTTGCTCAACACTTCGGCCATGATGGTCGACGCCGCCTACGACGAGCTCTACCGCGCGATGAAACCGGGCCTTCGCGAAAACGAAGCGGTCGGATTGGTCAGCAAGGTGCTTTACGATCTGGGCTCGGAATACGTCGAGGCGGTAAACGCAATTTCCGGCGAGCGCTGCAACCCGCATCCGCACGTGTTTTCCGATCGCGTGCTGCGCCCGGGCGATCCCGTGTACTACGACATTCTGCATTCCTACATGGGATACCGCACCTGCTACTACCGTTGCTTCACCGTAGGGTACGCGTCCCATGCGATGGTCGACGCCTATAAGCGCTGCCGCGAATATCTTGACGCCGCGATTGAACTGGTGCGGCCCGGCCGCACGACGGCCGAAATTGCCGCAGTGTGGCCAAAGGCTCAAGACTTCGGCTTCCCCAACGAAGAAGCCGCCTTCGCTCTACAGTACGGGCACGGCATCGGGCTCGCGATCTGGGAAAAGCCCGTGATCAGCCGCCTGGTTTCGTTCGAGCATCCGGTGGAAATTAAGCCCGGCATGGTGTTTGCCCTCGAAACCTTCTGGCCTTCGACGGACGGCTGGAGCGCGGCGCGCATTGAAGAAGAGATCGTGGTCACGCCGACGGGGCACGAAGTCATCACGCGCTTCCCGGCGGAGCAACTTCTGGTAGCGGGCGCACACTACTACACGGTGAACGGGCCGCTGCCGACCACACGAGAAACCGAAGCTTCGCCCAGCGAACGCGTGCTTGAGATGATCGAGGCCAGCGCAAAAACTGAGCGGGTAGGAGTTCCGGGCTGAAGGCCATTGTGGGCCCTTCCCTCATTTAAACGACTATGGCTTTCAGCGTTGTGATGCCTGCCCTCGAGATGGCGCAGGAAACCGGAAAGCTCCTCGCCTGGCGAAAGCAGGAAGGCGACCGCGTCAGCAAGGGCGAACCCCTCCTCGAAATAGAAACCGATAAAGCGGTGGTCGAAGTAGAAGCGCCCGCCGACGGCATTCTGGCCGGCATTAAGGCCGCGGCTGGGGCCGATATTCCCGTAGGGCAAACCATCGCGTGGATCGTCGCGCCCGGCGAAGCGCTTCCAGTCGAACCCGCATCGGCAGCCCCGGCCGCGAGGGCCGCGTCGCACGCGAAAACCGAGCCATCCCACGCTGCGGCAACGCCAGCCAGCGGCTCGGCACAAGCGGCGGCGCCCACTCCCAGCGCAAAAATTTCTCCCAAGGCCCGCCGTCTCGCCAAAGAATTGGGCGTAGACCTAGCGACCGTGCGCGGTTCAGGTTCGGGGGGAGAGATTCTCGCTTCGGATGTGCAGGCCGCGGCATCGGAGCCCGCCGCGTCCGCTGCACCAACCAAGAAACCCGGAAGCATCGAAGTGCCCACCTCGCTCGGCCGCATCATGGCGGAGCGCACGACGCAGAGCTGGACGACTGTCCCTCACTTCTTTGTGAGCCGCGAAATCGAAGCCACCGCCCTGAACGAATATCGCGAACGCACCGTGACCGAGATCGAGCGTTCGCATCAGGTGCGTATTACGCATACCGATTTGCTAGTGGCGCTGGCGGCCCGCGTCTTATTGAAGCACCCGCGACTGAATGCGAGCTGGAGCGCCGAAGGGATTCGCCTGCACGATCACGTGAACATGGGGATCGCCATTGCCGTCAACGACGGCGTGGTTGCGGCGGTGATTCACAACGCGCATACGGCGAGCCTGGCGGAAATCTCCGTCCAGCGGCGCGACGTCGCCGAGCGAGCGCGGGCAGGAAAGTTGCGGCCAGCCGACATTGCCGACGCCACCTTCACCATCAGCAACCTGGGGATGTATCGGGTCGATCAGTTCAGCGCGATCATCACCCCGCCGCAAGCCGCGATCCTCGCCGTTGGCGGCATCGCCGACCGGGTTGTAGCCGTGCAGGGCCAGCCCGTGGTCCGGCCCATGATGACGCTCACTGTTTCCTGCGATCACCGCGTCGCCGATGGCGCCCGTGCCGCGTTATTTCTCAGCGACCTTGCGGAAGCAACTCGAGAACCGGCGAAACTTCTGACCTAGAGATTCGCTCGAAAACGTCGCCGCCCCCAAACTTCCGGAACCTTCATCCAGTGACCGCAGTTACCTGTGTTTCCCCATTCCCGCCCGCTACCATTCCCAAAGCCATACGAGGTAGCCAGCACGCATGGACCGTCGCCGCCAGCAGCGCGTTTCTGTCGAGCTTCCCGTAAAAATCTGGGGTGTGGACGTACATGCCCGCCCCTTCACGCAACCCGCCAGCCTGCGCACCATCAGCAGCCGCGGAGGAACCCTGCAGGGCGTGGGTGCTCAACTCAAGCCTGGCGACGTGGTTGATCTCCAATATCAAGGCGCTAAGGCACAGTTCCGGGTCGTTTGGCTGGGCAAGCGTGGCAGCGAAATGCAAGGCGAGGTCGGTATCGAGAGTCTCTCGAAGGACGTCCAACTTTGGGATCTCGAGCCGTTCCGCTGTACTGCCGCCGCAGGCCGGGGCTGAGAGATCCCGAAACGCAGCCAGGTTGCATCTTCGAGTCTTGGAGAGCCTTGAAATTGTGCGTAGCGTCCGTATGGGCCGCGAGAGTCGCTTCGAATTCAATCCGCAGCCGATAGAAGGAATTCGGGAATACCTCGATTTCGTCTCCCGACAGTGGGATCTGGCACTCTCCCGACTGAAGTCGTTCGTCGAAGACTGAGTGCCTGGAGTTGAGATTCAGAGCTGTTGCCGCGCGATCGACCCCGCCAGCGCTACCAGCGTACGCCGACCGTGATGGGCCGCAGGTCAGTCGTGATGCCACTACCAGTGCCGTGAAAATAGCGAAATTCGCCGTAGATCTCCATATTCGGGCGGATCTTGCGCGCGATGCCCCCACCGAAATTTTCCCCATACTGGTTTAGGCTGGCGGAGAGAAAATTGCCATTCAGAGGAAGATTGGAGTTGAAGCAGTTGCCCCACCAGGTGAAGAAAGGGCCGCATGCCGATCCCGGAAGGGCGGTCGAACCATTAAGCTTTCCCGATCGATAAAAATAACCAAACCCGGCCACGATGTATCCGCTCCATATTCCTGTGACCGGAATATTGATGATGGGGTCGACCGCGAAAGAGTAGACGTGGCTCGTCGCGCTCGTCGCCTGTGCCTGCTGCAGGGCGGAAGCGCGTAAGGGCAAGTTGTCGAGCTGGAAGTCGAATCGAAATCCGAAATACTTGCTGTAGTTGCGGGCGACGCCGGCGGCCACGATGCCGCCTCCACCTCGCACAAAATTCTGAGTGGCGCCGTTGGTGAGACTTCCCCCGCCGCCGACGTTGAACGTCCAGTTCTTATATTCTTTCGGTTTAGGCTTACGTATCGGCCCTACCTCTTCGGGCGAAGCTTCCCGGCTGCTGGACTGCTGGTTGCCGGGCTGCTCTTGGGCTGACGGCGGTTGCGCCGGAGGTTGTTGGGCCGGAACTTGTTGGGCATAAACCGTGGTGGCCCCCGCCAGAATCGTCACCGAGATCAACGCCAAAACGACCCTGAATCCGGATACCGTCGCGAACTTTCGAATCATTCATTCTCCTCCCGCTGCCGGGCGTGGTGGCGGACCGTAGCGCTCGGCCCATACCTCGGCCCCATACCTCGTCAAAGAGAGGCGCTTCCGAAAAGAACGTATCCGCAATGCTCCCGCCGGGATTGCATTCGCAGCAGGCAGGAACCATATTATCAACTTTGATGCTGATTCCACCTCCGCAGCAGCCCGCGGGTCATGGTTTGCAGTTCCCGAGAAGCGCAGGTCGCACGTATGATAAAGGATTACTTTTCTTGAGCGAGACTGATTTTTTGCCGAAGCGTATCTCAAAACCCGCAGCGAAAGCGGCAACACAGCAGCGCCAGGAACGAACCTCCGCCTGCCGCGTCGCTCTGATCGGCTTCGGAACCGTGGGTCGCGCGGTGGCCAAAATCCTGTGCGAGAACGGCGACCGCTCTCTGCGCCTCACCCACATCTGCAATCGCAACGTGGAGAAAAAGAAGCAGCCTTGGGTTCCGAGCGACGTGATCTGGACCGACGCTGTAGAGTCGGTGCTCAAGTCGGATGACGTTGACATCGTGATCGAACTGATCGGCGGCCTCAATCCGGCAGAGCAGATTGTGCGAAGCGCGCTGGAATCGGGGAAGTCGGTGGTCACGGCGAACAAGCAGCTGATCGCGCGCCACGGTTCCGAGCTCCTGCAACTGGCTCGCAGCAAAGGATGCCAGATCGAATTCGGAGCCTCGGTCGCCGGAGGAGTACCGGTTCTCCCGGCGTTGCGCACCGGGTTGTGCGGAGATCGCCTGCACGGCATCGCGGGAATTCTAAATGGGACGTGCAACTACATTCTGAGCCGCATCGAAAACGCGCGAATCCCCTTCAGCGAAGCGCTGGAAGAAGCGCAAGCTCGAGGATATGCGGAGGCCGATGCTTCCGAAGATTTGGACGGTGGCGACGCGCGCGCCAAACTGGCCATTCTTGCACTCGCTGGATTGCATACCCAGGTAGCACCCGAATCCGTGCGCGCCCGCACCATTCGTACGGTGGATGCGGTCGACTTCGACTACGCCGCCGAACTAGGCTGCACGATTCGCCAGATTTCGCGCGCCGACCTTAAAGAAAATACCCTGTTCGCGGAGGTCGGCCCATGCTTGGTTCCGGCCGACTCGCCATTCGGGCGAGTGCAGAAGAATCTCAACCTGGTCCTCACTTCGGGCCAGTACGGCGGGGACATGGCGTTTCTCGGCGCCGGTGCCGGCGGCGATCCCACGGCTGTGGCCGTCGTTTCAGACTTAATGTTTGTGGCGCAAAACATCTCCGCCAGCGCGGGCAAAAGAGACGTAGCAAGCTACGTCTCTACGCCGGGGATCAGCAGTGATTTCGAGACGCCGTGGTATTTGCGTTTTTTTGTGCGCGATCAGCCGGGAATCGTGGCGCGGCTGGCTCAAATCCTGGCGGCCCATCATCTGAACATCGACTCCTTGTTGCAAAAGCCGGGCTTTGACAAGGCCTCGTTGCCGTTTGTGATTACGCTGGAGCCCTGCCGCGATTCGCTACTGCATCCGGCGCTGGAAGAAATGTCTGGGCTGGAGTTCGCGATCCGGCCGTGCCTCTGTTTGCCGATTCTGCGGTAGGGCGGGTTTTCGTGAAAAAAAAAGAGCGCCGATCATCCCGGCAAGTCTGCGTCGCGACGAACCGGCGCTAGCACGGTTAATTCCAGAAAGGATTCTTGAGACCCGCCGGCGCGAGCGCGCTGTCGGACCTGTTTTCCGTGCCCGACTCGTCCGAGATTTTCTCGTCGAGGAAGCGGGACGGCGGTGGAGCAATCAGTTCGTCATTCTTTCCGGGAGTTGGATTAAAAGGATATTCAGATTTCATTGGGACACCTCGATCTTTATGATCTAAGTCCATTAAACACCTCGGAACCGTAATCCGAGGCCGCGAAATTTTGATAGATCCTATCGAAAAACCAGCAACGGCCGTCCCCTTAGCAGATCGGCTGGAATGGCCGTTTGGGCGGAAAGCCGAACTTCGATATATGCTGATCAGTCCGCTTCTGAACTCTTTCCCGGAACGGACATTCCTTCGTGAAGGACGCCATCATGAAATACCGCAAGCTTGGCCGTACCGGTTTCGAAGTCAGTGACATTGCCCACGGACTGTGGGGGATGAGTGGATGGAGTGGATCGAACGACCAGGAATCGCTGGGTGCGATGCAACTGGCCGTGGACCTCGGCTGCAACTTTTTCGATACGGCATGGGCCTATGGCGAGGGCAAGAGCGACGGCCTGCTGGGCGAGATCATGGCGCGCAACTCGGAAAAGCGGCTTTACGCTGCGTCGAAGATTCCTCCGGGCAATGAGCGGTGGCCCGCTCTGCCCGAATACAAGTACAGCGATGTTTTTTCAGCGGCTCACGTTTTCAAGTATGCCGACCTCATCCGCAAGCAACTGCGGGTGGATACGATCGATCTGCTCCAGTTTCATGTCTGGGACGACACATGGACCAGCGAGCCCGAATTTCGCTCGACCGTCGAAAAACTGAAGCGCGACAAGTGGATCCGCTTTTTCGGTCTGAGCATCAACCGCTGGCAACCGGAGAACGGGATCAAGGCTTTGCGCACGGGACTGGTGGATGTTGTGCAGGTGATCTACAACATCTTCGACCAGGCGCCGGAGGACGAGCTTTTCCCCGTCTGCCGGGAACTCAACATAGGCGTGATTGCCCGCGTGCCGCTCGATGAAGGCAGCCTCGGCGGCAAGATAACCCTGGAAACCCGCTTTCCGAAGGGCGATTGGCGCGCGGGATATTTCGGTCCCGAGAATCTGGCCAAGACGATCAAGCGCGTCGACAAGCTGAAGGAAATTGTTCCGAAGGGGATGACGCTGCCGGAGATGGCGCTGCGCTTCATCCTGTCGCATCCTGCCGTGAGCACGACGATTGCTGGCATGCGCAAGCCGGAGCACGTGCGGCAAAACATTGCGGCGAGTGACGCGGGGCCTCTCGACAAGCACCTGCTCGTGGAATTGAAGAAGCATCGCTGGGACCGGACGCCGCAACGCTGGTCCGATTAGAACCCACTACCATGGCTGGTAGTAGATGGCTTTCTCACGCTAATCTCCTTTCTTTAAGCAGGCGATGTTTTCGGCGCCGCTGAAGTTTTTCAGGTGTGATTCCTACCTCTGCTGGCAAGCTCTGTGTGAGAAAGAGGAGAGGCTTGTTCTGCAAATCCTTTGTAGTTATCGTGTCAGCTGTAGTGTTGGCGACCGTTGCGCAGGCCCAGAATCCACGAGGATCTCTGCGCGGCACGGTGCAGGATGCGACTGGCGCTCGCATTCCGTCGGCCAAGATCGTAGTGCAGTCGGTCGATTCGCCGATGCAGCGCGAGGCCACCAGCGAAGACCGTGCCGAGTTTCGGCTGGATGATCTGCTTCCGGGTTCATACCGCATTACGGTAAGTGCAGCGGGCTTCGCGCCGGCGCAGGCGGACGTATCCATCGCGGTCAGTTCGGTGCGCGAAGTGACGGTCACGCTGAAGCCCTCCGCTCCGTCGGAAACGGTCAAGGTGCAGGGACAGAACTCGTCGATCACGACACAACCGATCGACCTGGTCAGCGTGGTGCATCAGGGGGTGGTCACCAGCCAGGATTTGCAGACGCTTCCCCTTGCCTCCCGCAGCTTCGCGAACATCGCGTATCTTGCTCCGGGCACCGAACCGGTGGAACCCTCCGATCCCACCAAGGCGCGCATCACGGCGGTTTCTACCGGAGGAAGTTCCGGACTGAACAACGATCTTTCCGTTGACGGTGCCGACAATTCCGACGACTGGATTGGCGGATTTCTGCAGAATTTTTCGCCCGACGCGATTCAGGAATTCGCGGTGCGCACGGCAAATGAAGACGCGGACACCGGCGGGACCACTGCTGGATCGGTCGTCATCACCACCAAGCGCGGAACCAACGAATGGCACGGCAGCGGAGCGTTCTACGAGCGAGCCGCAGCGCTCAATGCGCGCTTCCCAATCGAGAACCCCGCGCCCAATCCCAAGCAGCCATTCTCGCGCCAGAACTATGTAGCGACGCTAGGCGGCCCGATCGCCCACGACAAGATTTGGTTCTTCTTCTCTTTCGAATACGTGCGCGAAAACGCCAGCATCGCCTACAGCCCGAACAGCCTCACGCAATTCAACGCTCTGGCGCAACTGGCTGCGGACGGCTTGATTCCCGGGGCGCCGTCGATCAAGATCCCGCAGAACGTGCCGATTCCGTTCCGCGATTACATCGGCTCGCTGCGATTCGACTGGGCGGAATCGACGAAATCGCAATGGTTCCTGCGCGCCTCGGAAGATAGTTATTTGACGCACAACGCGCTGGTGCAGCAGGCCACGCTGCCCTCGACCGGGCTGACCACGCACAATTACTACTGGAATAGCGTGATCAGTAACACTTACGCCTTCAGCCCGACGTGGCTGGGAACGTTCGTGTTCGACGCCAGCTTGCTGCATCTGACCCAGACTCGCAACTCCACGCTAGGCTTCGCGCTGGCATTTCCGTTCAGTTCCACCACGCTGACGGTTTCCGGCTTCGAGACCTATGGCGACAATCAGTTCGCCACACCGATCACGCTGTTCCCCTCGTTGCGAAATCAGCAGAAGTATCAGTTGCGCTACGACCTGGGCCACGCGACGGGCGACCATTCGTTTAAGTTCGGAGTGAACTTCATTCACGAACCCGTGCTGGGCGGGGCGTTCCCGGGGAGCCAGGAGACGCTGTACTCATTTCCGAACGACCCGACCTACTACACTTTGAATTCTACGAATCTGGCGCAGTTCCCCGTCGATTATGCGAACGGGGCTTCCACTACTCTCGCCAGCGACGGGAATTTTTCTCAAAGCGTGCAGCGTCTCGCTCTCTACGCGCAGGATTCGTGGCGGCTTTCGCGTCATCTCACCGTCAACTACGGACTGCGCTGGCAAACTACTTTCGGTCTCTTCATTGCTTCGGGACACAACCAGACGATGAATCCGTCCTTTTCGCTGCTGCCGTCGTTTGGACTTCGGGAGCGAGCGCCGCAAGACGATCGCAAGCAATTCGGGCCGCGCCTGGGACTTGCTTACTCGCCGGGCAACAGCGGCCGCACGGTGATCCGCGCCGGCTTCGGACTGTTCTACAACGATCTCGCGCAGAACGGCTGGGCGGCCGCGTTGCAAGCGGTGAACGGAGGACCGAACCCGCCAGCGGCGCTGATCGATCCCAATTACAAGACTCCTTATGCGCTGCATGCGACTGGCGGCGTGCAGCATGCATTCAATTCCAATTGGACCGCGAGCGCGGATTACACCCACGAAGAAGGGAATCACGCCTATCGCGCTTATCCGTTTGCGGCCACTGTTTTCCGCTCCGATAACCGCTCCAGCTACAACGCGCTGATGCTTCACCTGCAGGGCAACGTGTCGAAGCGTTTCAACCTGGTCGCGAATTACACTTTTTCCAAGGCGCAAACCTGGGGATGCGTATTGGGCGAACTGTTTGACTATGTAAACGGAGTTTGCAATCCGGTGAACCCGTTCGGCCCCGGCGACTACGGCCCATCGGGCGAAGATGTTCGCCATCGCTTCGTGCTCGCGGGCACGGTCTACATCCCCGGTGGTTTTGAGCTGACCACCATGACGCAAGCCGAGTCCGCCCGGCCCTTCACGATCACGACGGCCGACAACAGCCAGCGCATCTCGGTGAATGGAAAGCCCACCGCTCTCGACGCCTTCCGCGGAGCTCCCTACATCCAGATGGATCTGCGCATCGCGCGTCCCTTCAAGTTCGGTGACCACTGGGAGGTTCGTCCCTTCGCCGAGTTCTTCAACGCCTTCAACCGCAACAATCCCGGTGCGAATTTCGTGGGTACAATCGCAGCCCTTCCGCTTCAACCGAGCGACATCGCTTCTGGCAACGCCACCAACATTTGCCTCGACTTCCCAACCTGTAACCAACTCCATCCCATCACCAGCCTGAAGCAACTGGAGATCCCCGCCGGAGGCTTGGGAGATTTCTTTGGTCCGGGCACAACCGTTGGCATTCCCTTCGCCTCGCAGTTAGGAGTGAGAGTGAATTTCTAAGTGGCTTAGGAATCCCAGGGTCGTGGTAGGCCAGCTGCTACCGCACCAGCCACTCCGTCGCCGTGTGCACGTGCACCAGCAATCGGCTATAGGTCACGGCGAATACCGCGATTGTCGCCAGAGCCGCGCCCAGTCCGTACCACGGAGAGAATATGCTAGGCGAGACGAGACGGTCTTCGCTCCACGCGATCAGGCGTTCGACGCGGGCGTTCATTACAGACGCGGGGCTGTGTACGAGAGCGGCAGTGAGGTCGACGCGAGGTTCGGCGGGTCCCAGCCGTGAAAGTTTGATCAGCGCTGCCGCCAGATCAAGCGCCTCGGCGGCGTTTGCGACCGCTGCGTCATCCGCCGCCATCTCGGTGGCTTCGAGCCAAGCGCCTTCCAGTTGAGCCATCCCGGGGAATGCCACAAACCGCAGCAGCAGTTTTTTCAGATTGTCCCGGCTGCGAACGTGCGCGACCTCATGATTCAGTGCGGTCTGCAATTCGTTGGCGGTGAGCATGGACTCTGCGACGCCAGAAAGCAGGACTTTGGGGCGAACAATGCCCGCAGCCGTCATCGCCGGGACGGTGCTTGCGGGAACGACTGGGGAAATTCGCAGTATCGGAACCGGACCGGTGACCTCGAGCGGCCGCGCTCCGCTTGTCCATGTCGAGATGGTGCGAGAAGCCTTGAAGAGCGCGCCGCCGGCATTCACAATCCCAAGAATTCCCAGCACAGCGCCGCAGGTGCCCAGGATCAGGGGAATCCCGCCCATGGGCTCATTGATCGCCCGCGGTTCCAGCAGAAGAAAAGAAGGCACGGTAAAGGCCGCCGTGATTACCGCCGCGGTGACCAGCGGTAACATTCGCAAGCCAAAAAGCAGGTCCGCGATCCGGCGAACCGGATGGCGCTGGCTGTAGAGCCACACACTGCGCCAGGAGAGGTACACGGCGAGCGAAAGGACGCAGTACACCATCACGAATATAGAGAATGAGACGGCGATGCCGCGCGCGGCAAACATCAGGCTTTGTCCTCGTGTTTGGATTCGTTGCGGGCCTCGCCATTGCGCAGCGCCCGCCTCTTGGCCTCAACTACCTGCCCCAACTCATCGAGCAATTGCGCGTCGTGCTCGGTCAGGATCTCCACCAGATACGAAAGCGGCAACGACGAGGCCGGGCTCGCGTCCATCAGTTGCCGGAACGCCTCGCCCGCGAATTCACGGTGCATCTCTTCGCGGGTGAATCGCGGAGCGTAGCGGAATGCCCGGCCTTCCGCTTGGCGCGACAGCAACTTTTTTTTGAAGAGACGGTCGAGCGTGGTCATCACCGTCGTGTACGCCAAATCATGGCAGGCGCCGTCCGCCAGGTCGCGAACGGTCGCGTTTCCGCGCTCCCACAAAGCTTCGAGCAGGCGCTGCTCCAGCGGCCCGAGCTGAGACGAGGATGCCCGGAAATGGAAGACGCGTTTCATGGGCGAAAAAGCTGAGGCTGAATTCTATCGGAGGCGGAACATCCGCGCCACAAGGTTTTCGGCGACTACGACGAATGGCGACCCCGGAGGGAGTCGAACCCCCAACCCTCAGATCCGAAGTCTGATGCTCTATCCAGTTGAGCTACGGGGCCGTGATTTTATGCCGTAAAATGGATCGCCACGCCGGATGGAATAGTGCCACATTTGGCGTCAGCCAGGAAAATCTCTTGAAAATTTTGGGGTGGGAAACGGGAATCGAACCCGCAACCGTCGGAGCCACAGTCCGGTGCTCTGCCAGTTGAGCTATTCCCACCACCGCAGTTGATTATAGCAATTGCGGTTCGCGGATGTCAGAGGACTATCCGGAACAAGAAGTAAACCAAACACGCAGCCGCCGAGGATCAGTGCCTCATCCACCCGTGCCGCTGCGCGATCTGTACTACGAGGACGATCCCCGAAATAATGAGCAAACCGAGGATCACCTTGCGCGCAGCGCGCAGGCGTGGCAGCTTTTCCTGCGGAAGCGTAGGCGCCAGGCCGTCGAGCAAGAATAGACCAATGAAGAGATCAACTACGGTGAAGATCGTCCACCCCATGAGGTAATCCTAGCGGAAGCCGGTGTCAAAAGGACAAACCGCGGAAATGGAAGGATTGGAGCAAATACGATCTGAAAGGCTCGGGACCGTGGTTTGAGGCGGGGCCAAACGCCCTAACCCCGGCCTACGCCGACGTACTCGAATCCCAAGGCTCGCAGGCGCGATGAATCCAGCAGGTTTTTGGTGTCGACGATGACCGGCTTCTTCAGCAGGTGCTTGATGCGGTCGAAATCGAGTGCGCGGAACTCAGGCCAGCCAGTGCCGACGACCAGCGCGTCGGAACCTTCCGCAGCCGCATAGGCCGAATCGCAATATCGGACAGATGCGTTGAGCCGCGTCTTGGCTTCGGGAATGGCCACGGGATCGTAGGCGCGGACGTGCGCACCCTTCGAAACCAGGGTTTCGGCCAGCCGCACCGACGACGATCCCGCCACGGAATTTGTATTCGGCTTAAAGGCAAGCCCCAGAATACCGACTTCCTTGTTTTCGACGGAATTCAGCACCAGAGAAATTTTGTCGACCAGGCGATCGGCCAAGTAGTGATTTACGTCGCGCGCGGCGCTCAGAACTTTCAACGGCACGCCATGCGACTGCGCCAACTGCGCGAGCGAGTCCATGTCCGATTCAGCGAACACGCCGCCCATGCCCGCTCCGGGCTGCAGGCAGCGGGGGGCGATTTTCTTGTCCAGGCCCAGCGCCAAGGCCAGGTTCACGGCGTCCGCGTCGACCCGTTCGCAGAGCGCGGCAACTTCGTTGATGAAGGAAATCTTTGTGGCGACGAAGGCGGTCGCCGCTTCACGCACCAGTTCCGCGGTCGCCTGGTTGGTCACAATAACCGGGACGCCGCGCATCACCAGCGGATGAAAAATCTGCTTCAGCATGTGCACCGCTTCGAGCGACGTCGATCCCAGAATGATCCGGTCGGGCCAGTTGAAATCTTCGACCGCACAACCATCGGTGAAGAACATGGGCTGCGACACGATGGTGGCTTGCAGTCCCGCGTCTTTGATGCTCTTTTCCAGCTTGTTCGCGGTGCCCACGGAAACGGGAGTGACAATGGTCAGAATCGGAGGCTTCGACGCCAGTCGCGTAATGCGCATGGCCACGTCGGCCAGATTCTCCGATTTGTCTTCGGCCAGGAAGATGACTTGCGTTCTGCGGGCAAAGGATTCGATGTCGGTGGAGTAGGCCAGCCGGCCCGCCCGTACGTTACGCCGAATGATTTCTTTCAGATTTTTTTCGAAGAAGGGAACGTTGCCCTGGGCCATCTCGACCATGCGCGACCGGTCGGGATGGCAGCAGGAAACCGGAGTGCCAAAATCCGCCAGGCAGGCCGAAATCACTGTTCCCAGGTACCCCGAACCGTAAACTCCGATCTGCATGTGTTCTCCCCATTCCTAGCAAACCCGCGTCAGAATTGGCGTTTGACGGGATTGGCGGCTACTTGGCCTACTCTTTATTTACAGCCGCGTCCCGGGCTTTTCAACGCACGGGAGGGAGATGTACTTACAGCCATGCGCGCCAGACTGGAGTAACTGGAGGTAGTAACCGGGCAACGGTGACGGGAATTTATCGCGAAACCAGACGACGACCAAGCGGGACCGGCGCCAGATCAACCCAGTGATTCTCGTCGTCTTCGCGCACAAAGGTCAGCCTTTCCAACAGGATGCGCCGGCTACCCGCATAGTGAGCCCAGCGCTCGCGCGCGATCTGAAAGGCAGTCCGGGCGGGTTGCTCGGCGCCCATTTTTGCAATCGTCAGATGTGGAATGTAGGGCCACTCTTCCTTGAAGGCCAGCGCTTCGGTATTCAGCTTGCTATGCAGTTCGCTCATGTGCGCGGCGGCACCCTGCACTCGGATGTACACCGTGGGGGTGACCGGGGCGAACGTTTCCACATCGCCCAGGGTCACTTCGAAGGGCTCCTCGTTGCCGCAGATACGTTCCAGAATCTGCAGTGCGGAGCACTCGGTGCCCTGTAGAGGACGCGGCGGCAGAATCGAAAGGTGGGCTGCCAAGTGCGGAAGGTCGGGATGCAGTTCGCGCCGGAGGTTCTCCACGAACCCTCCGGCGGAATTCTTGAGATACGCCACCAGCGCGTAACGGGGCTTCTGCATCCTAGTCGAAAATTATACCCCGCCGTTGGGGGTGGGCATCGGTTTAATAAGGCAGACCTTCATCTTTCAACATTCGGGAGCCGTTCGGACAATTCCCGCAAGGTCCAAGGTGCGGAAAGCGAAAGGGGCACGCAGATCATCTCATTTATAATTGAGAACAGTCGGGGCGTAGCGCAGCCTGGTAGCGCACCTGCCTTGGGCGCCCGCCCGCTCTAAACGCTCTCCTCGTTCTGACGACTTCTAATGAAAACAATAACTTGGGGAGTCTGCTTTTCGCTCAAACAGAACTCCAGAGCCTTAAACAGAAGGGGTTTTGACACAGTTATGACACAGCCGGCAAGTGCTCGGAGCAACATGCTTTTACGGCAGGCGCTCTAACGACCTCGATCGCGCCGACACGCGATTTAATTGCTTTCATCTTGAAGTCTCGGTGTTAAGGGTCGGCGCCGCCACACCCCACCAGCAGTAGGAGCCCGACTTTGGAAATGAAGAGACGTAGCCCGCATCGATCCGTTCGACCGTGAACCCACCGTCGCGGATCAAGGATGGAATGTCACGTGTCACGTGGCAGCCTTCGAACGCCCACCGAAACAGCGGCTCGGTCCGCTTTTGCCACCGCTGCACTGAAGCGTTAGGTGAAAGCCCGTGTTCGAAGAATATGAATTTGCCGCCCGGCTTGAGAACCCGTCCGACGCCCGCAATGGCCTCCACCACAACTGGAATTGTGCACAAGCTGAAGGTGCTGACCACTGTGTCGACGCTCGCGTCCGCCAAAGGGATACGTTCTCCGGGCAGGTCCAGGAATTCGATGTGCAGTCCGGTTTTTCGCCGTTGCTCCGCCGCGCGGCGAAGCATCCCGGGGGTTCGGTTCCAAGGCATAAACTTTGTCCACTCTCGCCGGATCATAATGAACGAAGTTCACCCCAGGTCCTACGCCAATCTCCAGAACATTTCCCTGGGCCAGAGGGACGACGCGCTGCCGGATCTCCTCGATGGGCTTGGGATTTCCCAGAAGGCCCACAAGATGCGGATAGATATGGTCCCTGTAGAAAGGCATAGCCAGCTCCTGTGTCGGCTCCCACACCGAATGGCCCCACTGTTATGCTGCTGACACCAAGCAGTTTCGTAGCGGTCGCACGAATGAGTGGCGGTATGATTAGGGAAAGTCTACCAATACGGAGGCGTTGATCGGTATGGACGTGCAGACCCATTGGGAAAAGATCTACACGGAGAAAGCTCCGGATGCTGTCAGCTGGTATCGTCCGCACCTTGAGACCTCACTGGATCTCATCGAAGAGGTAGGCGCGGTTCGTTCCATCTCAATCATCGACGTCGGAGGCGGTGAATCCACACTCGTCGACGACCTTCTCGCCCGTGGGTACGAGAACATCACAGTGCTGGACATTTCGCGTACTGCCATTGATGCGAATAGGCAACGGTTGGGCGAGGCATCCGAGCGCGTGCAATGGCTCGTCGGAGACATCACCAAGATCGACCTGCCGCCCTCTGCATACGATGTGTGGCACGACCGCGCCGTCTTTCATTTTCTTGCGACGCCGGGCGACCGTGTTGCCTACGTCCGCCAAGTCGCCCACGCGGTGAAGCACGGGGGCTATGTGATCGTCAGTACCTTCGGACCGGAGGGTCCCACCAAGTGCAGTGGTCTTGAGGTTGTCCGCTATGATGCCGAATCGCTGCACAGAGAGTTTGGTGTGCAATTCCGCTCATTGGGGAGTTCGAAGGAACTGCATCAGACACCGTTTGGGACAGTCCAGCAGTTTCTCTATTGCCACTGCAAGATGGAATAGACGACTGTCGCCGATGGGCCCGCCCGTGCCTCTCTTTGTCGCCCAATACCACCCTACGTCAGATTCTCTCCCAGTCCATGATCGCAACCGGCGTGCTCGCCCGCTGACTAAGCCGCGTGGCAGGTGCTGGCTCCCCCACAGACCATCTCCAAAATCGTCCGGCCAACTGCTCGAAACCATGATGAACATCAATGCCAATCTCAAATTCGTGTCGCTCAAATTGCGCCGACAATTCTTCCTGCTCGCTAGCGCTCAGTATCTTCTCGGCCATCGGGAAGAGCAGGTAATCCTCTTTCCAGATATGCGCCGGATAGAGCTCAATGAGCCTCCGGAGGGTGCCAATCAGCGCGTCCCTGCCTGCGCCGGGGGTGCGCATGTAGGTTTCGGATGTAAGCTTCAGATCGGCCATCAGGCTTCGACCTTTCTCATGCTCTGTGAAGAAGAACTGCCAGGGGACAGCCGCTCACGGGTACGCCCTTCCTCTCCAGGAGCTTGAACAGGTACTGTTCTTCTTTCCCATGGTGGCACCTGTCCCCGAAGGTTTGCATGAATTCGGAGAGATCTGTCAGCACTGCTGGGTCGATCTCCTTGCCCGATTCCAGTTTCTCGATGAGCACGGCCATCCCGCCGACGACCTGCTGAATGATGCGGTGTTCGTGTTCCAATTCTTCTGTTGGTCTTCTGTTCATCATCTGGATACCCCTTTTCCCTAACGCCGCAATCAGCGGTTGTAATGCTTCGCATTGATTTCGGTGAATTGCTTCCATTTTTCGGGCAAATCATCGAGAGCGAAGATCGCGGAAACAGGACAAACCGGCACACAAGCTCCACAATCGATGCATTCGACCGGGTCGATGTACAGCTGAGTTTCCGTGGCAAAATCCTCTTCGTTCTTTCTCGGATGAATACAATCCACGGGGGCATGCATCCACGCAAGCCGTATCCTTCGTTCCAATGCACGGTTCAGCAATCACGTAAGCCATGAGAACAGGGGCCTCCTAGTTCCAACCTACTTCTCCCATCACAACATGCAGTGACAAAAGTCACGAAGCTTGCTCACCCCTTCTCTCGTCCTCAAAGCCATGCGGAACGAGGGCATAATTGCGAGGTCCCGATATCGGTTCAACGGCTAATCCGCGCGCAGTCTCGAAGCTCAAGGTCTTGGTCAAACTGCAGTTGTCACACAACCAGAAGAACACCGCGGCGCGGCCCGATTTTGTGCTGCAAACGGTGTCCGGAACATCTCGGCAGGATTCACAGGGCAAGCGCACTTCAAAGCGGAATACTTTGCCGCCTCGCAATCGGAGGAAGGGAGCGGAGCACAAAGGATTCGCACACTTTGCAATCATTGGTCGTCCCTCTTTTGAGTCTGCATCTTTCCCGTACTATTTCCGCACTCCGAATGAATTTCTCCAATAGTTCATTCGTACTTTGGGAGGGGATTTCTGTAACGGTGGGCCAGAACCAGCGGACTAGAAGCGATGCAGAACCATCTTCGCCGGCGCGTATTCGCGATGGCAGTTCGTATGCTCGCGACTGTCAAGCTGCGGATTTGCGATTGGGCGCCCGGCGTTTTCTTCCTAGCTTCGCTTCGAGGTAATCCCGCAGAGCGACCGCATTGTTGTGCTCACGGTCGTTGGAACTGTAGGCACAACGTCTACCTCCCAACCTTGCATCTACTCCGTGCACGGAGGTGCAATTCAGCTCGCATCATGCCGCTCTTCCGTTGTGCCTCCCGGCCAGGAAATCGTAATCAGAAAAGCACTCTCCTCCACCGCTTCGACATCGTGAGGTATGCCATGGTCGAGTGCCATCAATTCCCCGGCGGGAAGTTCGACCTTCTGATCGGGCAGATGGATGCGAATCTTACCTTGCAGCGAATGGATCGAGATTCTGGCATCGGCATGGTGCTCCTTCATCTGAGTGTTGGCCTTCATGAGGACCAGGACGATCCGGAAGTCTGGATACTTGGCGAGCGTCTTGGAACTACGCCCTGTTTCTCGCTGCCACGAGTCCTCACTCCGGAGTTGCCGGAGTTCCTCCGACAGATTGAATCGTAGGAATGGATTGGCTAGATGGGGCAACCTGTTTAGAGCCTTACTGCTCTGTTCAGGCTTGTGGGGCGTCAGATTTCGCGTCATTTTCTTTTCCTCTCAGACTGAGACCCTTCGTATATTTCGTCTCACGAAGTACACAACCAATACGCTTCGGTCCCCCAATCTGGTAACGAACCAAAAGTGCGCAGTTGAGCCTACGAGCGGATTATGGTCAGGATCATTTTGAAGCGTGTGGTCGCCTTGATAGCATGCGGCTGTTCAGCCGGCAACAGTACGACTTCCCGTGCTTTCAAGGTTAGTGGTTTGCCAGCAACTGTAACTTCTGCTTCTCCTTCAATGGCCTGCACGAGTGCATCGAATGGGGCGGTGTGTTCGCTCAGTCCCTGCCCCTCGTCAAACGCGAAGATCGTGACATTCCCCTTTTCCCGTTTTAAGATTACCCGGCTCACAATGGATCCCTCCTGATAATTGACCAAATCCAGCAAGGGCAAAGCTTGTGCTCCGGCAATCTCTGAAGCGATTGTGGGTGTTGAACTCATTTTGTATCTCCTATCCTCATCCGGTTGAAAAGACTCTTTGCAGTTTCTCAGCTAACAGCAAGGCAAACGAGCGCGTTCATCGCGCTGGCAGTGGAAAAGGTGCAGTAAGCAATTTGGTGCGACCTTTCTTCGCCACGTTCATGGTGCGCCACAGTTCAATTCCCCACCAGAGCAAGGCGGTCAATTCGATGAAACCAGTGACCCCCACTAGCGGATAAGCGACCTTGGGCACGAAGTCTGTGAGCACCTGCAACAGTACGCGGCCGGCACATCCGACGTTGAATAGAATGAAAGGAGCCCACAGCGAGTTCATTCGCTTCGCGTCGATCCCCGCCAGGATGGGCACCACTCGGGACGACACCCCCAGGATCATCATGCTGATGAAGCCTACGGTGAATGCGTGGCGGTGAGAGCCCATATACGTGTGCGCAAATACCTGGTGGGTCAACGCCCCGTAGAGCGGGAAGAATGGCATCATGCCGCAAGCAACCAGCAACCAGACGTACGCTGCGCGAATGAACTTGAAGGTGCGATCCGGCTGGGATGGCTTCCGGAACACGCCAATCTGCTTGGCCAACAACACGGCCCAAACCGGCATGAGCAGATAGGCAAACTCGAGGCCGATTGCGAAATAGAAGTTGTGGGTCGTGAGCAGCAGTACATAGCTGACTATGTTCAGCACCAGGCTGCCATTGATCAGCCAGAAGATTATTGTCTGGCGATCATGCGAGGGCTTCCCGAGACCGTACACCTGCGGCACAAAGCGCTGGCTGACCCCGGCGATAATCAGTGCGGCAAAGCCCAGCAGTTGAATATCCCGCAGCGGACCGTCGATCAACGCAATGCGCATGATCAGGCCATGCTCGGAATGCGCCGTAGCCTTGGCAAAAAAGAAGACGGCTTCCAAGATCGTGCCTACCAGGAACCAGATGAACGAGCTGGCGATGAACTTCTCGTACGGGTTGTGCGGCTCGATCGATTGGCGCGCCGTCCGGTACAACACCAACATGAAGAGCACGACCGCAGTAATTTCGGATACTCCCGACAGGGCGCCCAGCACGAATGAGGCCAAGCTAGGCAGCAGGATATCGGCAAGCATCCCAGCTACGATCCCTGTAGCCAGCAGATAGAAGCTAAGGTTGGCCAGACCCGGCCGCCAGAGCGTGGTGTTCTTGAAGCGCGGAAACGACTGGTAAGCGAAGCCCATCACAAACATCCCTACCCAGCCGAAGATCATGGCGTGCGCGTGCGCGTGGATCGAGGACAGGAGGCGCAACTGCAAGAAACTCCTTCCCAGCGCGATCTGCAACAGATTGATCGCACCCCACAGGCAGCCAACGGTCAGCACGATCGCTACACCAGCTTTAAAGAAGCGGCGATAGATGTAGTCCTGCAAGGTCTCCTTGTACACATAGGGCTGGGAAGATGGACTCTCTAGCTCAGCGTTGATCTCCCGCAGTAGTTCATCCACGTTCGCCTGATGGACTGCGGCAAAGAACGCCAATGGCTCACGGGGACCATGCTCTCCGCCGCAACCCTTGAGCCCGTGACGATCAAAGATGCGTCGCGCGTTTGGGCAAAGCTTCACGATCTCTGCCACGCTTGTGTTCCCGGTGATCTTGTTCATGGTTTTCCTACCCTTTTCCCCAGACTGTAAAGATCATAGGAGCCTCCCAAAAGCGCGACGATGACTTATGTCACGGCTCCCAAAGCGACCGACAAGATGAGGCTTAGTGGTTCAAAGCCTTCCTTTCGGAGACGCCTGCACCCCCAGCATTCACTTGACGATCACCACACCCTTCATGCCGTTGGCTTCATGCAGCGTACAGACGTAGCGGTACACCCCAGGAGCTGTAAAGACACGAGCGAAGGTCTGGCCAGGTTGCATCAACCCTGAATCGAACGCTTTGTCGCCCGCAGGCACCTGAACGTCTGCCTTGTTTATTGCCCTCGCGGCATCGTCAACCACGTTGTGAATGACTTCCGAAGAGTCTTTCCAGGTCACTCTCTGGCCGGCCTTAATGACAATCTTTGCCGGCATGAACGCCACGTCGCTCATGCCGACTGTGAGTGGAGGCAGGCTGCCCGCTCCGTCAGCCTTTACCAACGCTTTTCGCAAAAGAGCAGGCGTCACCTTTGCAGAGCAGTTGGGCGCGAGTTCATCAACCGTGCACACCACGAAACTGGGAATCCTGGGATCTTCCGCCGCCACAACGCTGCCAAAATGTCCACTTACATGGACCAAGTGGTTCGCATTTTCCGAGAACAGTATGCCCTCGACGCGGTAGGTTTTCGCGGATGGGACCGCTTTAAGCATCACCCGTCCGTCGCTCAGGAATGTCAAGCATCCGTTGAGCTGGGTGGAACTAGGAATCGAGGACTTCGAGTTCGATACAACGGGCATGGGTTGTGAGCCATGTACGCGTTGCGTTCTTGCATTGGTCGCGTCCATCGCCATGCCGCGCATCGAATTTTGAATAGCTTCTTCCCGCTCGTTTATTGGGCCGGAGGAAGGGTCACCGGCGCTCGCTGCATCAATACCGCCCGGTCCCCCGCCACCCGCAGTATCGGCGTGGGTCATGCCAGTCACCCGAGCAGCGGACTCCACCGAGGAATCCGACGAAGCCGGTCCGGCATGCATCAAGGCCGCGTTCTGCGGACCCCCTCACATCAAACACTGCCAGTAGGCCCTTAGCCATCCTTGGCATGGCATGGTCCATCATGGTGAACTGTCCCGGCACACTGGCTGTGAACTCGAGGATAGCTGCGGCGCCCGGTGGAACGCTGGCAGTCTGAACCCCAGTCAGCGCAGGTGAAGTCAGCGAACCAAGCTCGAAAACGCGAGTGAAGATTTCACCGACCACGTGTAGAGAGGAAGTATCATTTGGGCCCGCGTCGCCAAAGAACACTCGCACGGTCTCGCCCACACTAGTGTGCATCGGGTGCTTCTTGGTGAGAGCGTCAATCGCGCCGTTGAATACAAAATATTCCGGGTTTTCTTGCATGAGATTCGCATCACTGAACTGCTGCACCCCGGCTTTGCCCTTGGGTGCCGTCGTGTAGATTTCGCCCTGCACAACGTAGAACTCATGATCCACATGAGGCAATCCGCCGGCTGGTTCCACCAGGATCAGGCCGTACATGCCGTTGGCAATGTGTTCGGCGATCATTGGCGTACCGCAGTGATAGACAAACAGACCTGGTGTTGTGGCCTGAAATGTAAAGGTCTTCGACTGTCCAGGAATCGCCTGTGAGAACGCTGCCCCGCCACCAGGACCCAACGCCGCATGGAAATCGACGGAGTGGACCATGTGGCTGCTTTCGTCGTTGCGAAGGGTGACCTCCACTGCGTCGCCCTGTCTCACCCGGATCATCGGTCCAGGCACCTTTCCGTTAAACGTCCAATAGCGGTAAGTGGTGCCAACCGACGAATCCAGTTCACCAAGAACCTCCTCGGCGGTGAGCATCACATGGACTACTGTAGGTTCGCGGTTCGCAATTGGTGACGGAACGTCGGTTGGGTCACGGACGATATCGACGGTATTCGCGGCGGTCTTCGCCCCTGTCCTGTGGTTCGCCGCAGCCTGTGCCGGCAATGGTTCCACACCAGTCATCATGAACAAAAAAAGCAGGATACTTAGAATCGCCTTCATGAATGAACTTCCGTTATGAGTTCTTGTTTCCATATCCCAGCTCTTCCCGCCGGCCCAACCTTTCTTGCCTTTGGAATCCTGGTTTTGCCAGCTGACATATACTTGTATCGGGAAGCAGTTGGTCTCAATGGAACCTTTGGGCACACGCGTATGCCATCAGCATTGCAGCGTGGCTGAGTGCGCCGGTGGAAGTACCGACATCCCCAACTTCGATATGAGTGTGAAGACCCGCTCAGGGCAGCGAGTATGGATCAATATGTCCACACTGGTTTTTGATAACCAGCGCACTGGCCGCCGGCTTCTGGTGCACCTTGCTCACGACGTAACGGAACAGAAGAAGAGTGAAGAATTGATGCACAAGATGCTGGATCTATCGAAGCAGCTCAGTTCGCTCGGCGAGATCTCAGCGCGTGCAGAACCAACATCTCCCCTGTCCGAACAGGAAAAGCACATCCTGCGTCTGTTCGCCGAGGGCAAAGACAGCGACGACGTCGCCCGCTCTCTCGGCATCAGTCCACAAACCCTCCGCAATCACCTCCACCACATTAACCAGAAATTGCGCACCCACAATCGCCTGGAAGCGGTGATGAACGCCATTCAGCGAAAGCTGATCTGAGCCTTACCCCACGTTGACCTACCTTGGGGTGCCGCCCAGTCACATATACGTCATGCGCACAGTACACCTGTCCCATTGCAGCCCGTGGTTCGGCAAGAGCCAAATAAGGCCTGAGCGGTTTCTCGGCTCACGGGAGTTGTTGTCATGATCTCTCACTGTGCTAACCCGGTCTGCGCGCTACCGTTTCACTACCTCAAGGGAGGACGCCTCTACCGCTTTGACGTCGCGTCGCCGAGTACACCAAGCGCTGATATTCCAAACGTTATCTGCCGCCTGAAGCCACCGCGCGCGACCGTTTTCTTCTGGTTATGTGGTCAGTGTTCTTCAAAATACTCCCTTCGTTTCGACTTCCGTGCTGGAGTCAGTCTGGCGCCTCTGCCGGGCCCGTCGAAGAAGCCGTGCACTGCGCCGGTCATTGCTATGTGCCCTGAACCGTAGGAAGCGTCGAGCCCACCACAGCCTTAGGGTCCCTGATTCTAGAAAATCCCTGCACCCTTCAGTTGGACTTGCTCACCACTGCCACCTTTGCAGGTTTCGTCGTTGCTGCCGTTGTGCGATTGCGGCGCATACTGTCCGCCAATTCCCTGATCTCCGTCAGATCACGCTGCATCTCGCTCCAGCCATACCACATCGCGTAGTCCGGGCTGGCATGAAATGTGCCTTGGAAAGTCCGCATGCGGTGCTCCAGATACATCACGAAGAGTTTCTGCTCGATGACCGTCGGGGCATGGTGAAAAGTCAGAAGATTGGGGAATGCGTAGGCGTAGTTCTTTGGCTTCGGGAGCACTCCATCTTTGTAGAGACTGGCAACCACGCGGATGGCCTCAGCCATGAGATGGTCGGCATTACGGATCATGTCGTCGCCCGCCTCAAGCTGCTGCTTCGCGAAATTTCCCGAGTGGCATTGATTGCCGGTCTTGAGCATCTTGTCGCGCTCGCGTTGCCAGTCTTCCTGGGTCAGGCGCGCGACATCCGCGGCCTTGATCGTGTCAACCAGCGCGGTAGGCTTGCCATCAATCCAGAACGCCGAGCGCCTGCAAGATGGTGGCCTGATCACCGGCCCACTGCTTGTCCTCCGGCAGCGGCAGGCGAACCGCGAGGAAGCCCCAGGCAGTGCGGACTTCATGATTTCCATTCTGCATGTGACAGGTCTGACAGGTAGGTGCAGCAGCATTGGCCGGGAGCACCTTCAGGTCTTTCAACTCGTGCCGGACGCCGTGCTTCGACGATGAATACATTTCCCACTGGGGATGATCGAATCCCATGTGGCAACTCTCGCACGCCTGTGGCTGCCGCGCTTCGTCTGCGGAGAAGGTGTGGCGGGTGTGGCAGGAATCGCAGGCGGCCGCGCCGAACTCCGAGCCATGCTGCTTTAGGTCGGCGATCTCAGCAGGTGTCTTCAGGCCGATCTTGTGACAGCCCCCACAACCCTTCTCGCCTTCGATCATCGCCATCGGCTGCCAATGGATGGTCGGCATCGCCTTCATTGCGGCCCACGCCATCGAGTGTTTTCCCTTTTTGAACTGCTCGACTTGTGTTTGGTGGCAACTTGCGCAGGTATCTGGAGTCGGAATCTTGACCTTCGAGACGTCGCCGGCTGTGGTGTGCTGGTCGCCGTGGCAGGTGACGCAGTTCACTTCCACCTGGCTATGTTTGCTCAGTTTCCAGTCGGAAACGATGTTAGGAGTGACCTTGCTATGACAATCGACACACTGTGGAGTCTCCGACGCCTTCTCGGCAGCATACGTCATGGCGGAGAAAAGAATGATGAAAACGACCGTGAAACACGACGACAATCGAAGCCCCATGAAATCCTCCTATCAAATCGCAATCTGCGTTAGAGATAATTCTGACCCATGATCCAGAGCCGAATCTTTGTCTTCGTTGACCGCACTCTCCCAGTCGAGGACTTGCACGCTAACTTCATCGCCCGAGTCATAGGTGGCCGAACCTTCCGGAAGAACAATCAGGCCGTTCGCCATGGCAGGGTTGCGAACGAGAGCCGAACACTGATTTTCGAGAGGCCGAACCAAGAACTGTGAGCCCACAATAGACAAGCCGGCAAGAACTATGTAGCGGGAACCCGCCTTAGATCTTGCACGTCCCGTAAGGATGGCTCTTACCATGGGCAACTCAGGCCTCGCGCTGCCAGCCATCCGAAGAAGAGCCGGACGCACGAATTCCTGGAAGCAAAGGAACGCCGCCGTAGGATTGCCGGGAAGCACGCAAACCGGGAGATCTCTCCACCAGCCAAACGCGAACGGCTTGCCTGGCCTCATGGCAACTCTGCGAAAGTCAAAATCGGCACCCATATCTTCCAGCATCGACTTGACCAGGTCGCGCTCGCCTCCGGAGGCTCCACCAGTGGTCAGGAGAAGATCGGTGTTTTCACGCGCGGCCTCAAGTGCGGCGCGCAATGCATCGGAGCTGTCTGCAACAGCACCGCAGTATCGAGTTTGAGCCCCACACCCAGAAATTAGACCCGTTAAAGAGTACGCGTTGCTGTTTCGCACCTGGCCACAAACGGGTGTCTCCGACACGTCAACGAGTTCGCTCCCGGTGCAAAGAAGGCTGACTTGTGGGCGCCGAAAGACGCGCAGCCTGGACCGGCCCACGAATGCGAGTAGAGCAATGACTGCTGGCTGCAGGATGGTTCCCTGTTTCAAGAGCGTTTCACCACGGCGGACATCTTCGGCCGGAGGGAAGACGCAATCGCCCGCCGGAACAGCCTCCTCAATGAGGACCACTCCGTCCCGTACCTTGACGCGTTCGTGTGGAATGACCGCGTCCGCATTGCGGGGAATCGGAGCGCCAGTTGTGATGCCTTTTGCGGTAGAAACAATAAGTGTCGATCGTCCTTCTCCAGTAGAGACCTTCCCCGAGACGGGAAGCCGGACAGGAGAGTCTGGACAAGCGGACTTGGTATCAGAAGCTCGGAGCGCGTAACCGTCCATTGCTGATCGGGCATAGGGCTAGATCTTCTTCAGCAACGATGTTCTCTGCGGCGACACGCCCCAGCGCATCCGACAGTGAAATCTGTTCACTGGCCAGTGCGCTGATCGCATTGGCCAAGATGCTTTGTGCGATCTCGAATGGGACCATCTCGGTATCGATACCTGCGCTCTTCGTATCTATCCCCTCTCTCCTCAAAACGGGAAGCGTATCGAGGTGACCCAGTTGTGCTCGTAGGCATGGAACTGGGTGGCAGCTATCTGCACGCCTCCGCCAAAAGCGACGCCCAACCGTTTCCACAAGTGCAGCTTGCCCACCACTAACCCGGGCGACAGAAATGCCTGTTTTTTTCCATCGTTCTTGCCATTGGCCCACATCGTCGAATTCACTTCGAGTTCAGGCCAGAAATACTTCAGGCAGTGGTACTGCGCGGTGGCATTGAGCAACACCGGAGTCCCCAACAAATCCACATCGCCCGTGGGGACGGTGACCCCAGCGGTACCTTGCAGGTCAAAGTTGCCCCAGCCTTTGCCTACAGCAAGCGTGGGGGTAAGCAGCGCATCCTTGGCACCATTCGTGTACGTGCCGGTTGGAACAGTGGCAGCGAGCATTGCAGTCACCACGTAGTTGCCGTTCTCGGGGTTGCCGGCCGCAGCCCGATACTTGAACAAGAACGCCATGTCGCCGATGCCGTCGCTCGCTCCCGGTTTGCTGTGAGTAAGGTAGGGCGGAACGCTCACAGAAAGCTCCACGCGGTCCAGAGGAACCAGTTCGAGCCCCTTGGCGCTGCCATAGTTGCCGTTGGTGAAGCCGCTGTTCGACTGCCAACCCATGTCATAGCGAAATTGCTGCACGAGTCGTGGAGTCACAGTGAAGATTGGAGCTGCCCAGTGCGGTTGCTCGGATTCGGCGCGTGATGACCGCTGGAACCAGTGGCTCACGAAATCGTTATTCGAAGACTGCGGCGAATCGGTTTGCGTCAATGCGGGCGCACCGAACAAGCCTAGGACAATTAGTAAGACGATGATCGAGTTCCTCAAGTTTTCTCCATGACCGACAAGACTCTCGTGGCATACTCCCCGATTAGTTGCCTTCGCTAGCGGGTCCTTCGCACTTCTTCATGAATTCGTGATGTTTCTGTGGAGACCATGACAGGTATGGGAGGTGCGGCCGGCTCTTCGCGCGTGTACTTCAGCACCCACACCACGCCCAGCCCGAACATCGCCAGGAACACAAACACAATGAAGCCGATCGCGTAACCGCGCTGGCCGAGATCGTGTACCGCAAAACCCAGCACTGGCGGAATAATGAACCCGCCAAGCGCTCCCAATCCGCCGACCCAGCCCACGGCCCCTCCTACCGCTTCGGGCACCTCCTGCGGCACCAGTTTGAAAACTGCCGCGTTGCAAACACCCATCCCAATGGCCAACAGGATTTCGCCGGGGAGCGCAAGTTCCAGCTGCGTAGCACTTGTCATGATGATCGCTCCGTTCGCCATGATCAGCAGGGCGAGGATCGCCGTGTTTTCCCCGCCTTCACGCAAGCGGTCCGAAAGCATGCCGCCCCCAATGCGAATCGCCGAGGTCAACACCGAATAAAGCGCGGTCAGTAATCCTGCTTTCACCGCGCTCACGCCGAAATAGGATTGCCAATAGGTCGGGAACCATGCGGTCAGAGCGATGAAGCCGCCGAAGGTTGTGAAGTAGACCCACACGAGCGCCCATGTCTTCCATGTGCGCGCCGAAATTCTCAGGCTCTGGACTAAACTCCCTGCGGGAAATAGGGACTGACCGCTCGCGCGCGCCAGGCTGCGGGCCTCCTCTGGATTCACGCCTTGCTGCAGAAGCTGGAAGAAGCAGGCATTGCGGCCAAGCAGAGCGTAGAGAATCGTGCCTGCCAGCAAGAACACGAACCACGCCGCATAGGATTTGGCCAGCCCCAGGCTGGCAAGCGCGACGGGCAACAGGAACGAAAACACTCCCGGAGCCAGGTTGCCCACGCCCCCGTAGATGGCCAGTGCACGGCCCTGTTTGGTCTGGGGAAACCAGTACGAAACCTGGCTGATCCCGACCGAGAAGGTGGCGATGCCGCAGCCGCAGAGGACGCCAAGCAGCAGAAGAAGAGGGTAAAGATTGCGCGAGAGGTGCTCGGGATAGAGAGCAGAAATCACCGCGAGCAGGCCGGCCATTCCCACGAGAGAGAGGGTTAGCAACACCAGAAATGGCTTGCGCCCTCCGGTGGTATCGACCCACGCCGAAAAAGGAATGCGGAGCAGCGATCCGGACAGGGCCGGGGCCGATACCAGGAATCCCACCATGATCGGCGAGAGATGCATCACCTCCTGAAATCTGCTGGCGGTCGGCCCGAACAGTGCGACGGCCGCGAAGCCGGCAGCGAATCCCAGGGTCGCTGCGAACAGGCTGCCATTGGGTGTCCCTTTGAATTGATTCACGGCTCAATTCCCTTCTTAGCGATCGTCAAATTCCTCATCGTCCAAAGCAGCCCGGCAAACGTAGCCATCCAGGCGGTGACAGCGATGTAGACGAAGGAACGGGGAATCCACAACAGGAACGGCAAGTCCAAAGCCTGCGCCAATTGGTAGGTGCTCACCGTGTACATGCCCAGCGGGAACACGGCGCCCCAGTACAGTGGGTCGTAGCTCAACCGGAATCGCTTGTAGACGTGCCGCCAGATAGCGAGCGTCACCAGCATCGGAATCCACCATGTTGCGGTTGCCCAGAAGAACACGGTGAAGCCCTTGAGGAACGGCAGCAGCGCCAGGAGGAATTGGGCCCGCGATGCATTGAGGATCAGGTTGGCCCCGGCGAGCGTCGAAATCGCCATCGCCCCCATGTTGATCCAATAGGGCGGCATCAGGTCGGACGGCAGAAAACGGAAGAACGTGTAGCGGTAGAAGATCAGCGAAATAACCCAGATGTACAACATCCCCCCGCACAGCCACATGCAAAGTGAGAAGAACAGCATCTCGGTTTCGTGTGCTGGGAACCGGCCTGCAAGGAGCGTACCCAAGCTGGACACAGCCTGAGTAGCGACTACCGCAATCAACCATCCCCCGTGAATGCCTTCCGCCAGTGATGGCTTGTCCTCCTTGACCGTGAACCCGGTGAAGATCGCATAGGTAAAGCCGGCCCACAACGGCACGGCAAGAAACCACAGCGCGGTTGCTGCCCCATAGTGGTTGAAAATGATGATCTGTTGACGCCCCAACACGCTGGTTCCCGCAACGATGGTGAAGAATCCAGGTCCTCGCTTGTGATCGATCAAGTCATGGAAGAACTCCCGGGGAAATAGGATTGCCCGGGCCAGTGTCAGGGTCCAGAGCACAACAAAGATGACGAGATTCAGCCAGGAGAGACCAACCGCGAGCGGCCGGAAACCAGTCAGTTGAGCAGCGATGGCGACAATTCCCGTCGCCATCACCATGGCGAAGTAGGCAGGATGAAGATTCTTAATTGCATCGAGAATGGCCGCCCTTTGCAGGCTGGGAGCTGGCACGCGGAACGCACCGGTTTCGGGCCGGTGTGTTGCCGTGGTAGAACTCCGGGCTTCAAGCTGCATGGCTGCCATAGTTACTCTTACCGTTCTTAAGCACCGAGCGCGTTTTCGGCCCGCCTTAGGCGTGATAGTGCAGGCTCTCTGCCAGATACGGATCCCTGACCGGAACGAGTGGAGCGCGACGAAGGGCTGCGAAGAAACCAAGACCGAACACGCCCACAAGACCCGCGACCAGACCGATCTCCCAGATTCCGATATGCGGTTTGCCGCCCGAGAATGGCGGCATGATCATCAGATAAAGATCCAGCCAGCGTCCCGCGAGCAAGACGATGCTGACTCTCACCAGAATTCCAGCCCGTTGTTTGTTCATCCTCGGCAGAAGCGCGAAGAAAGGCACAACCCAGTTCAAGAACAGGTTGAGCACAAACAGGGGCTGCCAGAATCCGTGGAGACGCCGCACGTAATAAACCGTTTCGTCCGGCAGGTTCGCGTACCAGATCAGCATGTATTGGCTGAACCACAGGTAGGCCCAGAAGGTGCTGAAGGCGAACAGCAACTTGCCCACATCGTGGAGATGTTGCTCGCGGATGACACTCTTCAGAGGGCCGTGTCCTTGCAGCCAGACCAGTAACAGGGCAAGCGTCGCCAAGCCGCTCAAGAACGCGCCGGCAAAATTGTAGAAGCCAAAAATCGTGCTGTACCACTCCGGCTCGAGCGACATAATCCAGTCGACACTCGCCAGCCAGAATGTGACGCCGAAGAACACGAGAAACAGCGCAGCCAGAGCGGTGCTCCGCCGTGTGTGGCTAAGCTCACCGTCGGAATCTTGCTGGCGAGAGAGCCGTAACATCGCCCACGCGAACCCAAGCCAGCCCAACAGATAAACGACGGCGCGGATGCGAAAGAAAGGCAGGCTCAACCACATGAGCTTGAATCCTGGGGCATCTCCCTCAACATGCACGCCGCCGGTCCAGGGATAGAGCGACGGATGGAGAATCACAATACAGATGATCCCTAGCGCCCCCAGCGGGAGCACACCAGCCATGGCCTCGGGCACGCGTCGCAGTGCCGTGCTCCAGTGAGCGCCGCTGACATACTGGATCGCGATCCACGCCATCCCGGCCAGGGCCAATCCCAACAGGTAGTAGCTCACGAGCAAGAGGTTGAGCCAGATTCTTTGTGGCGCGAGGAATAGACCTGCAACCAGGGTCGCTACGCCGATCCCAGCCAGCACCTGCATTCGCCCGACAATCTTCGCGTTCGGTTCGAAGGTGAAGTCCCGCGCGTTCATGGCTGTCCTCCAGAGACCTTCGCGGCGTCGCTCGGCGCGGCCTTCAATGGTGAAGAGGAGGGCGCAGCCGGCGCTGGTACCGGTGTGGCCGCCGCCTGCATGGTGCGTACGTAAAGGATCACGTTCCAGCGGTCCTCTCGGGAAAGCTGGCTAGCGTATGACGGCATGTTGTTCTGCCCATAGGTGAGCACGTGGAACAACTGCCCGTCCTTCATCTTCAGCGCATGCTCAGCCAGAAGGGACGGTGGCGGCGGATACCCGCGCTGTGCCACCGGTCCGTTTCCTGCCCCGCCGACACCGTGGCAAACCGCACAGAAATTGGAGAACACAAAGGCGCCGCGTTCCCGGGCCCGCACATTGCCCGAGTCCAGTGGGCTTGTGAGTTCTTCTCCCGCTCGCAGCGCATCTTGTGGCGTGGCTGCGTAGTGCAGCGGCATGGAACCGCGGGCGATTGTTCCCGGCTCCGGGCGTTGCAGAGTCGTTCCATCGGCAAAATTTGGATTGGGAGCAAAGGCGTTGTAGCGCGGGGAGTGCGCCATTTGGGGAAGAAACTCGAAGTTGGGCCTCGTGGGGTCCGAGCTAAGGATCCAGCTGGCGCCAACCGACACGATCACAGCCAGAAGCAGAAAACCGTTCAATACCACGCGTTTCGTCACGCGACCTCCCCGGTGATCTGCTCGTCCACGTGTACGGCGTGGAGTTTCTCAAACATCTTCCCAACTTCTGCGGGATCGAAAGTCGAGTCGGTCTCTTCCAGAACAACGGCGAAACGATTGTCGGTGACTCCCGCCACGGGCAGCACCGCACGCTTCCCGGGATAGAGCCGGCAAACAAAGAAGAAGGAGAGCACCGCTCCGACAGCCGCGAAGAGCACCATCACCTCGAACGTAACCGGGACAAAAGCAGGAAGGGAGTTGAACGGCTTGCCTCCCACATTCACAGGCCAGTCCACCGCGGTGGTCCAAAACTCGAACCACACTTTCAAGCCGCCCCCCAAGACCCCCAATGCGAAAACCACCCAGGGGAGGCGCGACGGCGCCAGCCCCATCGCTTCTTCGACTCCGTGAACCGCGTAAGGTGCATAGACGTCCACCACCTTGAAACCGCGCTGGCGCGAGGCGCGGATCGCGGCCAAGGTGTCGTCTTCGCTCTCGAAAACTCCGACGAGCAGTCGTTTACTCATGGGCGGACTCCAGCCGAGGCTTGCCGTATTTCAGAACTCCTTTTACCTCGGCTACGGCAATCACCGGAATGAAACGGCAGAACAACAGGAACAGGGTGAAGAACAATCCGAAGCTGCCCAGCAGCGTGGCCACTTCCACCCGAGTGGGCGCATAGTGGAACCAGTTGGCGGGGATGAAGTCGCGAGATAAAGAGGTGACAATGATTATGAAGCGCTCGAACCACATCCCCACGTTCACCAGAATACAAATCGCAAACACCGCCGGAACATAACCTCGCACCCTGCGGAACCAAAGCAACTGGGGAATGAAGACGTTGCAACCGACCATGGTCCAGTACCCCCAGAACAGCGGCCCCAGGGCGCGGTTCAGGAAAACGAATTGCTCGTAGGAACTCCCGGAGTACAGCGCCGTGAAGAACTCGGTTCCGTACGCCAGTCCCACGATGCCACTGGTGGTGATCACCAGTTTGCACATGCGGTCGATGTGGCGAATGGTGATGTAGTCCTCAAGCCGCATCAGTTTGCGGGCGATAATCATCAGCGTCAGCACCATCGCCATGCCGGAAAAGATTGCCCCTGCCACGAAGTACGGTGGGAAAATGGTGGCATGCCAGCCCGGTAGCACGGCGGTGGCGAAATCCCAGCTCACGATGGTGTGTACCGAGATGACCAGCGGTGTGCCTAGGCCAGCCAGCATCAAGTACACGACTTCATAGCGCTGCCACGCGCGGTAGGACCCGTTCCAACCCAGGCTTAACACGCCCGCCAGCTTTCGGCGCCACTTGGCGGTCGCGCGGTCACGGATCGTGGCTAGGTCCGGCAGCATGCCGATAAACCAGAACATTGCCGAAACCGTGAAGTAAGTTGAGATGGCGAAGAAGTCCCACACCAGCGGTGAGCGGAAGTTCACCCACAACGACCCGCGCGTATTGGGATACGGAAACATCCAGTAGGCGAACCAGGGGCGACCGGTGTGGATGACGGGAAAAATGCCGGCACACATCACGGCGAAGATGGTCATTGCTTCCGCGGCGCGGTTGACCGAGGTGCGCCAGCGCTGCCGGAACAGAAAGAGAATGGCGGAGATCAGCGTGCCTGCGTGCCCGATTCCGATCCAGAAAACGAAGTTCGTAATATCGAAGGCCCAGCCGACGGTGCGGTTCAGTCCCCACGTCCCCACACCTACGGAGATCTGGTAGGCGATGGCGGCCGCTCCCAGCAGCAAGAACGAGGACGAGATCAGTAATGCCACCCACCAGAGCGCCGTGGGACGCGCCTCCATGGGGGCGCACACATCGTGCGTGACCTGCGCGATCGATTTGTCGCCGTCGATCAGAGGCGGTCGCAGCGCCATTGCGGCTTCAGCCATGATGTTCCTTGCTTTCTAGTTCTCCCTCTTGGGGGCGATTGCGCACGATCGTCAGATATCCCACGGCAGGGCGCACGTTGAGTTCCTCCAGCACCCGGTAGCGCCGCGGGTTCGCCATCATCTTGCTGACCTGGCTCTTCGGATCGTTGAGATCACCAAAGTAGATTGCCTGCGCCGGACAAGATTGTTGGCAGGCCGTCTGGACAGCGCCATCCGACACTTTCTCGCCACGCCGCTTCGCCTCGATCTTGGCCTCCTGGATTCGTTGCACGCAGAACGTGCACTTCTCCATCACCCCGCGTGAACGCACTGCCACGTCGGGATTCAGCACCAGGTTCTGGAGTTGGTCGTCGTGCGCGTAGTTGAACCAGTTGAAGCGCCGCGCCTTGTACGGACAGTTGTTGGCGCAGTAGCGGGTCCCAATGCAGCGGTTGTAGACCTGCTGGTTCAGACCGTCTTCGCTGTGCACGGTCGCCAGCACCGGGCATACCGTTTCGCAAGGTGCGTTTTCGCACTGCTGGCACATCAGCGGCTCGTAGGCAACTTCGATCTGACCGGATTCTGTTTCCGAGTAATAGCGGTCAATGCGCAGCCAGTGCATTTCTCGGTTGCGGCGAATTTCATCCCGGCCCACGACCGGAATATTGTTCTCCACCTGGCAAGCGATCACGCAGGAGGAACAACCGGTACAGGCGTTCTGATCAATCACCATGCCCCAGCGCGGTCCCGCGTAGGGATGGTCTGTGGGCCACAGGTCCTCTTTCTCTTCGTGGTCTTCCACGCCCGCGTGCGGATCTTTGAGATATGCCGCCAAGGTCGTTTCCTGGACCACTGGCCGAGGCCCGCTGCCCGGCGGCGTGAGCTTCCTGGGGACAGTGAGCGTGTTGTGAGTCTGCGTGGATGCCAACTCGCGCTGCCTGCTAGTGCGGCTGACCGTGACCTGAGCGCCGTCGTATTGCAGAACGCCATCGCTCAATCGCAGCAGCGGAGCGGCGTTCAAGCCGACAACGCCTTTCTCTCCGACGCTAACGATGGCATCGAGCCACTGCGGCCCGACCTTGGCGAAGCGAGCGCTCAACATGCTGCCATAGCCCAGGGCGACGGCGATGACCTGATCCTGCTGGCCGGGTTGGATGCACACCGGAAGCTCGAACGCCTGGCCACTGCCGCTCTCCAGGCGAACCACATCTCCATCCTCCACACCGAGCCGCTGCGCAGCGGCTGGAGAGATCGACGCATAGTTGTCCCACGTCACCTTGGTGATTGGGTCGGGAAGCTCGTGCAGCCACGGGTTGTATGCATTGCGGCCATCGAGCATGGCGACGGTGGGATAGAGCACGAGGGCGAAAGCGGCTGTCTCCGGTCGTGGAGCTTTCAGAATTGGCCGGACTACTTGCGCATTGAATTCTTTTGACTTGATCGGAAGTGGTTCAACCTCGGCAAACCCATCGTGCACCGCGCGGTCCCAGAACGCGTCGAAGTTCGATTCTCTCTTCTGACGAGGGAAGATGTCTGCCTTCCAGTGTTCTCGCAGGAGGTTATAGGCCGGCTTGGGTTTTCCGTTCCAGGTTGCGATCGTTTCCACGAGCGATCGCGCGTCCCCCAGCGGATGAATCGTCGGCTGAGACACACTGACCAGCCCGCTCACCGGCTCAGCATCGTTCCACGATTCCAGATCGTGCTGCTCGGGCAGAACGTAGCGCGCTAGGGCGGCGGTTTCGTCCACGCGCTGCGCGAAGCTGACCAGCAGGGGCACCTTTCGCAGCGCCCCCGCCAGACCGTCACCGCCCGGCAAATCGAAAACCGGGTTCACTCCGTAAACAAAGAGAGCCTTGACTTTTCCATCCTGCAATTCAGCGAGCAGCCCGCCCAGTTCTTTGTCGCTCCCTTGCGCTTGCAGGGACGGCTTCTCGACATCGAGCGTTGAGCCGTAGTTTCCCAGTAGATGGTTGAGGTAGCTGCTCAGAAGTTGCTGTTGTAGATCGTTGCATCCACACACGACCAGACTTCGCCCGCGCGCATGCCAAAGGCGATCCGCCAGTTCATCCAGGAATGCTGAGTCAACAGAAACAGGCTCGGGCTCGCCGGAAGTGAGCGGCGCTGCCGCCTTGCGCGCAATTCTCTGCGCCAGGTGCGTGAGCAGAAGACCCATCTCTTCCGGCGCAGCCGCAAAGCGCCGGTCTGCCTTGCTGCCGGTCACAGTCATGCGCGGCTCGAACTGCACGTGATAGGAGAAGCGCTTTGCCTCCAGATCGCGCCCGGCACGATAGTCCGCGGTGTATTCGACGGGCGAGATCCACGTTCCGAGAAAATCGGCATCGAAGCTGACAATGACATCGGCTTTGTCGAAGTGAAACCGCGGCAGAACACGCGGTCCATGCGTTTGCTCGTGGGCATCGAGCAGGGCGGAGTTTGACAGCGGGTCATAGACGACGTGCCGTGCGTCGGGAAACCCCTTGAGGAACTCCTGGATCGCGGTGCGTGTCGTCGGACTGGTGATCGTTCCACTCAAGAAACGAACCGCTCCGCGATCACCACGAATATTCGCGAGTTCAGCCTGGATCTCCCGGTCAACTTCGGCCCAGGAGGATTTCTTTCCCTCTTTCAAAGGGTGCTGCAGCCGCTGTGAATCATAGAGACCGAGAATGTTCGCCTGCCCGGTTGCACACAATCCGCCGCGCGAAACCGGATGCTGGGGATTGCCTTCCAGTTTGATGGGCCGACCGTCGCGCACCTTGGCGAGCAACCCGCAACTAGCGCTGCACCCCCCGCACGTGGAGGCATAGAAAAGCGAACGTCCGGGAATCATCTCCTCGGGTTGCGAGAGTAGCGGAATCGCCCGCTGCACAGGAGCGCGGCTGCAACCGGTAGCGAAAGCCACACCCAGCGTGAACCCGGTCGCCTTCAGGAAATCGCGGCGGCGAAACTGGCGCGGCCCGCCCTCAGGAAACTCGTCCGCGCGAGCCTCCAAGAACGTCGAGCGAAGCATCCCGCTCCTTCAGGCTCTTCCAATACCGTTTTGTTCTTCGCTTACTCAAACAAACTCTCCTCAGTAATGGCAGGTCGAACAGTCGATGGACGCATACACCCGATGCGTCACGGGCACCGGGCCCTGCGCCGCTGGGGCTGGTGCGCTGGTGAAATTTCCATTGCCATCAAGCCCGGAGCGATCCACTCCGCGATGGCAATTCACGCACCATCCCATGCTCAAGTCCTCGACTTGGCGGACGCGCTCCATGGTCTCGACTGGACCGTGGCACTTCTGGCACGCGACTCCAGCGTTGACATGCGGACGATGGTCGAAATAGACGAAGTCCGGCAGGTTGTGGACCTTCACCCAGCGGATCGGAGTGGTCTGTTTAGCCGGATCGGGCTGCATCTTCTCGTTCAGCGCCAGCGCGTCGTAGAGCTTTTGGATTTCCGGAGAAACCACTCGCCGGGGTTCGCGCTTCTCTTTCTTGGCCAATTCGTCTTCCGCGCGGATTGCTCCCAGCGGCGCCGAAACGAACCGATGACAATTCATGCAGACGTTCGCGGCGGGTATCCCTGCGTGGCGGCTCCTCTCCGCTCCGGAATGGCAGTACAGGCACTGCACTTGCAGTTCGCCAGCGTGCAGGCGGTGGGAAAACGCCACCGGCTGTGCCGGCTCATAACCAAGCTGATTGCCGGGCAAGGCGTACGCGTTGAACTTGGGCACCAGGATCAGCAGGCTGAACCCCAGTGCGGTCAGAAGCACCAGGGTCACGAATGGGCTGCCGAGGTACTTCATTACCACAGACGGCTTTGGACGTGGCGCGGCCATCTCGTCAGTCCCTCACACCGCTGGGCCGGCGCGGCCACACCGGCAGGATTCCGATCCCATACCAACGCGCCAACTGAGGTTTGCGCCAGAGGTAGGGCAACGGCGCCACCAAGGCATGCACCAGACGCGTGAACGGGAAGAATCCGACAATCAACCAGCCATTCACCACGTGGAATTTCACGATGAGGGGCATGGTCACGAGATAACTGATGTCCGGCCGGAAGAAGAAAATGGAATGCAGATAGGGTGCAGCGGAGGTCGAATACCAGGAAGTTCCCCAAGGGTAAAAAATGGCGACGTAGATCCCCGCAGCCGCCTGAAGAATGAGCATGGACTCAATGATCCAATCGGCGGGGGTGGTCACCGTCCTTGCTTTCGGATAGCGAATACGCCTCTCAATCACACCTACGAAACCCACCAGTGCCATCAAGGCAAATGCTAGGCTGAAGATTTCAAGCACATAAAGCCGTAGCGGGCGGCTGTTCCACAGCAGCACCTGGCGCGGGATCAGCAGTCCCATCAGGTGGCCCAACAGGATCGCGAAGATCCCGTAGTGCAGCGCCGTCAAGCCCCAGAAGTGCTGGTTGTTTTCCAGAAACTGCGACGACAAACTGGAGTAGGTGAAGGGGGCCTTGCGATAGCGCATAATCGTGCCCAGGAAAAATACGAATAGCGCCACGTAAGGCAGCATCGCGAACAGCAGCAGGTTTATGGTTGGATTCGTCATCGCTTCGGTCCTTCAAGCCAACACTTTGAGTAACGGTTCAGTTTCCGGAGAGGTGAGCGGTATCTCCGGGAACTGGCGGCGAAGCGAACTACGGACCGCCAGCAGCACGTTTTCAAATGGATTCCCTTTGTCGCACATTGCCTGAAGCATCTTCTCTAGCGCCGGCAGCACACAGGCTGCAACAAAGTCGGCGGCGGCTTCGTGATCCATCCGCTCGACCAACTGCAAAACGTGGGTCAGGTGGTCGGGAAGCTCGGTGGATTCCTCCAGCCCATGGCGTCGCAACTCCTCCCGCACGCGGACCAGCAACTGCCCGCGTTCGTAGTTCTCGCCGAACAGGTGCCATCCCAATTCCAGAGAGCACATCGGGTTGAGGTCGAACGTCTGGGTAAACAACTCCTGGAGTTCGTCCGTCGCCCGCCCGCGCATCTGGATGGCGAACTGCTCCAGTTGCCCGCGGCACTGTTCCGGAGCAACATGCACGCTGGCTTCAATCCGCTGCGGATAGTCAGCCTCGGGATAAGTCAGCAGAGCGACCAGCGCGTTTGAGATGGCAGCATCTGGCATCACATCCCCCGGTGCGGCGCACTGACGAAACCGAAGCCCGCACTCGCTTTGTGCTCCAGCGGGTCTTCCATCATCTGGATCGCTTCTTCGCGGTGCATCGGTGGAATCACGAAGCGGTCCTCGAAAGTGCAGAGCGAAGTGAGCTTGTAGATTGCCTCGGCTTGTTCGGGCGAGCAGTCCGCTTCAGCCAGCATGCGGCTGGCGACTTCCATCGTCACGTCGCCAACGGTCAACGCGCGCCGGTACCAGCGCACCGCTTTCTGTTTACGCAGGGCGTAGCGCACTTTGTTTTCCTGTCCAGCCCCCAGCAGCTTGGCCAGGTAGGCAATGGGTACACGCGACTGCTCGATATCGTGAAACAGGTCACCGGACACGTGGTCGATCACGCCGCCGTCCTGGCTTGCCATTACGGGCGACATTGGCGGCACGTAGAACAGCATCGGAAATGTGCGGTATTCCAAGTGTGGGGGGAGGGCCAGCTTCCACACCTTCACAAACTGATAGACAGGAGACTTCTGTGCCGATTCGACGACCGAGTCGTGAATTCCGCTGGCCCGAGCCGCCGCGATCACTTCAGGGTCGAAAGGATCGAGAATGAGCGAGCGCTGTCCTTCGATCAGTTGATCGTCGGGCAGCTTGGCGACTTCCTCGATTCGTGCTGCATCGTAGAGCAACACACCGAGGTAGCGGATTCGTCCCACGCAGGAATGGAAGCAAGCCGGCGCCTGGCCGGTTTCGAGGCGCGGAAAGCACAGGATGCACTTTTCCGATTTTCCAGTGGACCAGTTGAAATACGTCTTCTTATACGGGCAGGCGGCGACGCAGGCACGCCAGCCCCGGCAGCGCTTCTGGTCGATCAGCACGATGCCATCTTCTCCGCGTTTATAGAGCGCACCCGACGGGCACGCCGCCACACACGACGGGTTCAGGCAGTGATTGCAGATGCGCGGGAAGTAGAAGAACACCAGACGCTCGGTGGCAAAAAGTTGCTCACGCTGCTCCGGTGTCAGGCTCTCCAGGTTGGGATCGTTCTGCGCGTACACTGGCGACCCGCCGAGATCGTCATCCCAGTTCGGTCCGGCTTCCACATTGATGTACTCGCCCGTGACCATCGAGATCGGCTTGGCCGTTGGCTGGTCCGCACCTTCGGGCGCGTTGAACAGGTTCTGGTAGTCGTAGGTCCACGGCTCGTAGTAATCGTCCAGGGTGGGTTGGTTGGGGTTGTGGAAAATGTTGAACAGCGCACTACTCTTGTTCTGCGACTTAAGCTCAAGGTCGCCGTTCTTCTTTTCCCAGCCGCCTTTATAGCGCTCCTGGTCCTCCCAACGCGTGGGGAAGCCCGTGCCGGGCTTGGTTTCCACGTTGTTCCACCACATGTATTCAGTGCCTTTGCGATCGGTCCAGATGTTCTTGCAGGCGATCGAGCAGGTGTGGCAGCCAATGCACTTGTCGAGGTGAAACACCATCGATACTTGTGAGCGTACATTCATGGTCAGTTCTCAATTCCCGCTGGTTCGTTCTCAGTTGCTTTGTCGATAGACATCTTCACCACTTCAGCTCCGGCAGCTTGCGCACCAGCACGTGCGTATCGCGGTTACATCCAGTCGGTCCCCAGTAATTGAAGTGAAAGGTGAATTGTCCGTAGCCACCGGCCATCAAGTTCGGTTTCAGTCGAGTGCGTGTGAGGCTGTTGTGTCCGCCCGCTCGCCGGTTGCCGCGCAGGGGCGAGGTCGGCACCGAGTAAGTGCGTTCCGGCGAGTGATACTGAATGCAAATGCCCCTTGGAATACGGGCACTGACGGCGGCACGCGTGACCACAACCCCGTTGTCGTTGTGCACTTCGACCCAGTCGTTGTCCACGATGTCGATTTCGGCGGCGTCCTTGTCGTTAATCCAGAACGGTTCCACCCCGCGCGACAGCGTGGTCATGCGCTGGTTGTCGCCGTAGGTCGAATGGATATGCCACTTGCCGTGTGGTGTCAGGTAGTTGAGCATCTTGGTCGGCCCGACTTCCTTGCTGAACTTCAGGTCGGCATACTGCGTGGGCAGCGGCTTGGGCTTATAGACGGGCAGATTCTCGCCGAACTGGATATAAAGAGGATGGTCGAGATAGAAGTGCTGCCGCCCAGTCAGGGTGCGCCACGGCATCAGGCACTCCACGTTGTAGGTAAAAGGTGAGTAAGCTCGCCCATTCTCGGTCAGCCCCGACCACATGGGGCTGTTGATGAGGCGGTGCGGATGCGCCTGCAGGTCCTTGTAGCTCAGCCGCACGCCGCGGTTTTTCTCCGCCAAGTGGACAAGCGGCACACCGGCCTTTTCCTCCAACTCTTTATAAGAGCGGTAGGCGAGTTCGCCGTTGGTTACGGTGGCGAAGCGCAGAATGAGGTTGCACGCATGCTGATCTTCCAGCAGCGATGGATACTTCTTTCCATCCCACGTAACCGTGGGACAGGTCTTCAATGCCGCGTCGTATTCGTCCTCGATCCCGTAGTGCGTGCCGTGCGCTCCGAGTCCGCCGGACCGCGCCAGTGGACCGAAGGAGATGTATTGCTTGTAAAGGTTCTTGTAGTCGCGTGAAACCACCTTGAGTCCGGGCATGGTCTTGCCCGGAATCGCTTCCACTTCTCCGCTCAGCCAGTCTTTGATCTCGGGCTGCGCGATCTCGGCCGCCGAATCGTGCGCCAGGGGCGACGCCACCAGATCCTTCACCGGCTCGGGGAAATGCTTTTCCGCCAGTTCCGAGAACTTCTTCGCGATCGCACGGAATATTTGCCAGTCGCTCTTGGACTCCCAGGCCGGAGGCACTGCCTCGGACAGCGGGTGGATAAAGCTGTGCATGTCGGTGGTGTTGAGGTCGGCCTTCTCGTACCAGGTGGCGGCGGGCAGCACGACGTCCGAATAGAGCGCGGACGTGTCCATGCGGAAGTTGAGGTCCACCACCAGGTCCATTTTTCCCTGGGGGGCATTCTTGTGCCACACGATTTCCTGGGCACTGCCTTCCGCCAGGTTGTCATCGGAAATCGCGTTGTTGTGCGTGCCCAGGTAGTGCTTAAGAAAATACTCGTGGCCCTTGGCGCTGGCCATCAGCGCATTGCCGCGCCAGATGTACCATATCCGCGGCCAGTTTTCCGGCGCGTCCGGATCCTCCACGGAGAACTTCAGGTTGCGGTCTTTCAGTTGCTCAACCGCATAGTTCACGACGGCTTCGTCGTTTTTGGCTCCGGAGGTTTCCGCTTCTTTCACCACTTCCAACGGATTCTTCTGAAATTGCGGATAGAACGGCAGCCATCCCGAACGCACCGCTCGTACCTGCAAATCCATGGTGTGTCCATGAGCAAATGAAGCTTTGCCGTTGGCCGGAGGCACCGTGTGGTAGTCGGTGAAGTCGCGCTCGTAGCGCCATTGGTCTGTATGTACGTAGTGCCAGCTGGGCGCATTCTGCAAGCGGGTCGCGGGGAACCAGTCACGGCCAAACGCAATCGCCGACCACGGCTCACCCGGCGCCAGTTTCTCCTGCCCGACGTAGTGAGCCAATCCCCCGCCGTTCACGCCGATGCAGCCGCAGAACATCAGAGCATGGATCGCGGCGCGATACATTAGGTTGGCGTGGTACCAGTGATTGATGCCCGCCCCGATGATCACCGTGCATTTGCCATTGGTGAGCTCCGCAGTGCTCGCCCATTCCCGCGCAAAGCGGAGCAACACTTGCCGACTGATGCCGGTGTATTTTTCCGTCCAAGCCGGCGCGTAGGGCTGGCTCTCGTCGTCGTAGGTCGCGGGATATTCGCCGGGCAATCCACGAGCGACGCCGTACTGCGCCATCAGCAGGTCGTACACGGTCGTGACCGTGACGACTTGACCATCGGCAGTCGTTAACTTGCGTGCCGGAACGGATCGCGTGACCGCCCGACCGTCGGCGAAGTCATTCAATGAAACCCCAACCACCGTGTCACATTGCGTAAGGAACGAAAGAATCGGATCGATGGAGGAGCCATCCAGCCCGTCCTTCATCAGCAGATTCCACTTACCTTTTTCTTTCCCCCAGCGGAATCCCACGCTGCCCATCGGCATCTTGGGTCGTATGTCAACAGCGTCCCACATCAAGAATTTCCACTCGCCGTTCTCGACGTTCTGATATTTCTCGAGTCGGTTTACGCGCAGCAGTTTTCCCGCTTGCCACTTGCCTTCGTGCTCAGTGAGTTCCACCAAATACGGCGAGTCGGTGTATTGCTTGGCGTAGTTCAGAAAATAGGGAACTTTCTTTTCGTGATGAAATTCCTTCAACAGAACGTGGTTGACCGCCATCCACCAGGCGCCATCCTGCCCCGCGTTGATCGCCACCCACTCGTCCGCATACTTCGAGACTTGCGAGAAGTCAGGAGAGAAGACCCACATCTTCGAGCCGTTGTGACGCGCTTCGGCGGCGAAGTGGCAGTCGGGCGTGCGGGTCATATTCAAATTCGATCCCATCACCGCCAGAAGTTTGGCGTTGTACCAGTCCGCCGATTCCTGCACGTCAGTCTGCTCGCCCCAGGTCTCGGGTGAGGCCGAAGGCAGATCGGAATACCAGTCGTAGAAAGAAAGTGAAACTCCGCCCATCAATTGCAGCATTCGGGCGCCACTGGCGTAACTGATCATTGACATCGCAGGAATGGGTGAAAACCCTGCAATGCGATCCGGCCCATGTTTCTTGACGGTGTAGATGTTGGCGGCCGCGATCAACTCCAGCATCGTGTCCCAGTCGGCGCGGCGCAAACCACCCTTGCCCCGGGCTTTCTGCCAGCGCTGCCGCGACTCGGGATTCTCCACCAGCGACTTCCAGGCCTCGACCGGATCTTCGTGCTGCGCCCGGGCCTGTTTCCACAAATCGAGCAGCGCTCCGCGCACATACGGGTACTTCACTCGCAGCGGGCTGTACAGGTACCAGGAGTAAGAAATCCCGCGCTGGCAGCCGCGCGGCTCGTAGGGCGGCAGGCCGTTCTCCAGCATTGGATAGTCGAGTCCCTGCATCTCCCAAGTGACGATGCCGTCCTTCACGTGGATCTGCCAGGTGCAGCCGCCCGTGCAGTTCACACCGTGCGTGGAGCGGACGATCTTGTCGTGCTGCCAGCGGTTGCGGTAGAACTCCTCCCAACTGCGCAGCTTGGGGTCAACTTCATCCCGGATCCACGAGATCGCGTCTCGGGTTTTCATCCTTCACCTCGATCATTTTTGTGGACCATGCTCCGGCGCACTCCCCGAAAACGCGTTTTCCAAAGCGCGTCCAGCGAAATCAGGCCCAGCACCATGCCGCCCACGCCAAGCAGGAAGAAATTTAGCAACGAAGTGGTGTCATCCTGCCCGCCTCGTTTCGCGGAATCCTCAAACAAGGCGACGAGCGAGAGGATCTCGTCGGGCTGGATTGCGTGGTCTTTGAATACCGGTGACATGGTGGGACTCGCCGGCGACGACAACCATGCCGCCAGCCCCTTGCGCCCCTGCAGCCGCTCGTAAACCCGCGTGAGATCGGGACCGAGCCGTCCGCCACCCAAAAGCGCCAGTCCTTTGACCGTGTGGCAGGAGATGCAGGCCGGGCCGCCACCGCTCAGCCGCTGCTCACCCAGAAAGACCAGTTTGCCTTTCGCAACATCCTGCGCCGTCAGCGGGCGATCGCTGATCTGCGCACCTGCAAACTGCGAGCGTGGCAACTTGGATTCGGCAGTAATCATGTCGAGCAGCGCCTGCGCCTGCTGCGAGGTCATGCCCGCGATGTTCGGCATCACCACCCCGCGCGCTTCCTGCTGCAACTTCGCGGCGTAGGGATCGCCGCTGTCAATCATTGCCTTCGGGCTCTGGAGAAACTGCACGAGCCACGCACGGTCCCTGAGAGCGGCAACGTCCTTCAGGTCTGGCCCGGTGAGACGGCCTCCGCCAATGGTGTGGCAGCTCGTACAGTTCTGCTTGAAGAAGGCCGCGGGATCCTGCTGGGAACGAGCCACGCTACTGAGCAGCATCGACAGCACCGCGAACGCGGCCAGCTGACGAGTCAGACGCCTTCCGCAGTCCCTAGACCTAACTCCTAGTTTGTCCCTGTCGCCAAACATTTCGAATCTCATCCTCATCTCCCAGCCGGGAGAGCAGTTTTGTTACTGGGTTCAGAGCTGATCCAAACGTCATCGTGCTCTCCTGCAATCGCCGAGAGCGGAGTGGAAACCAGAAATCCCAGGTACTCCGCCTGCAGATCGCGCCATGCGGCGTGCGCCGTGCAAGGTGTCGCATCCGAACACGGCCGGGTGCGCCCCAGGAAACAAGCCGGCCTGGTTCGTGATATCTCCTCAAACAGCTCCACTACATCGATCAGATAGATTTCGTTTGCCGGCTTACGAAGCCGATATCCGCCACCCGAACCTCGAGTCGTGTTGACCAGTCCTGCATTGCGCAACGTCAACAGCACCTTGGACAGATAATTTGCTGGTATTTCGACAGCGTGCGCTAAGTCGCGGCCCAGGATAGCTTCGCCGGGCTGGCGTGCGAGATGAGCGAGGGCCCGTAACGCGTACTCGGACGTGACTGAGAGCATTGTTGACCTCTACATGTACAAGTCCTTTTATTCGCGGCGTGTGTGCTTGTCTGTGACAAAAGTCACGGTGACAGAACGGACCGGTGACAAACCCGTTCCCGGCGGGCTATGTTGAGTCGTGTATTTACAGTTAAAGGAGATTCAAAAACCGTGGCACAAGAACTGCCTGCACCAATCACGAATTTCAAGAAACTCTATCCCGATGTCTGGAAGGCGTTCACTCAGTTGGGAGAGCGGTGCCATGAGGCGGGCTGCTCGACGAGCGCAGCCGCCGCCTCGTCAAACTTGCCCTCTCGATCAGCGCCGGACTGGAAGGCGCAACGCACTCCGCTGTGCGAAATGCGCGGAAGGCAGGCCTCAGCGACGAGGAGATTCACCACGTCGTGGCCTTGGCTGTCACCACCTTGGGGCTTCCCTCGGCAACCCGCGCCTTCACCTGGATTGGGGACAAGCGGCGAGGCGCACGGCGAAGGACTTCAGGGTCCCGGTAGAAGCTCGCCGAAGCGGGCCCTGGACCTTCTGGCCATGGCCGCAGGCGCTTAAGACTTGTTAGCGGGGACAGCCTTTCGAGTTTCACGAGATCCGATTGCGGAGCGGACACCCGCAATTTCCTGGCTGATCAGATTCATCGCCTGAAGGCAAAGCGTCGTGTCACTCGCGATCAGCGTTAGAAAGTCTTACCGGGAGACAAATCCTAACTCCGCATCTTCCCTGACCTCTGCCGTCAGGCTGGAAGCAGACCCTTTCCCCCATGCGGGTCACAAAACGGTCACGCTGAAGGGTGATGGTGGTCACAGCCGAGGAAGCCAGATCGATTCGAGGTGCCGCCGGCAAGGACGAACACCGCTGAAACGCAGCAAGGGATGCCGTCACTGCGGCTAGGCCGGCCGCTGCGCGCGAAAGCGAAATCTGCCGGTACCAAGTTCGACGTCCACATCGATGAATCCGGCCGATTCCAGTCTCGCCGCCAAGCTCATCGGATCGACCAGTACCAGGGTGTCGTGAAGGTGGAAGACGCGCATCACGAGCGACTTCATGCTATCTGTCCCGGCAAAGACGCCGCCGGGCTGGAGCACCCGGAACACCTCCGCAAATAGCCGGTCTTGTAACCCTGCGGAAGGCACGTGGTAAAGCGCTGTGAAGCACACTGCGGCAGAGAATGACTGGTCGGGAAAGGGCATCGCGGTTGCATCTCCGCACTGCACCCGAACGTTGGTGCCTGCCGTACGAAGACGGAGAGCCTTGGCCAGGAGAAAATCCATCTCGATGCAGGTTAGAGTTCTGCACCGGGGCGATAACCAATCCGTGGTCAGACCCGGGCCCGGACCGACTTCCAGAACCGTTTTCCCCAAGTCCGCTCCGGCCAGTGCCCAGGGGAGAACTTCCCGTTCCAGGCTCCGCTTCCACTGGCTCGATTGGCAGTACCATCGGTGTATTCGGTTCATGCGGTCCCACTGGCGACCCCGTCGACCGGACTCTCCCGACGAGTGTTCCGCTGATTCTCGATGAGGCGCTTTTCTTTCACCCTACAACCGCACATGGCAGAGTGTTAACGAACTGTTCGAAGTGGGGCAACTCAACCGATGTCTTCCTTCCACCGCCCCACTTCCCTGTTTCCTGAAAACGGAAGCCAACGCATTTGAATCGCGTCCTCCGGGCAGGCCGATATGCAGTGTTCCTCGCTCCCGCAGGTGTCGGGGAGAGCCAGTACTGCGACTCCATCATCATCATCCATTGCGAGCGACCTGGGACCGCAGGCCTCCACGCACAGCCCACAGCCTGTGCATAATGCCTTCAGAATTTCCGGCATCCATTTGCCTGCCAACTCGCGATACCTCCCTCGTGTCCTCGTGTTTCGGACGCGGCCCCGTTTCCAGAATCCTAGGGAGTAGGAGAGTTGCCTGGCGATGACTTAGGTCACACAAGGGGAGTATGCGGGAGATCGAGGCAAGGCGGAGATACGCTGGCACGCACACCTGCACCAGTCATGAGCTTCTCGACCACGTCCGCGGCGCTGTAGATCGACTTCCCCGGTGACAAAAAGCGGGCGATTTCCGTCAGATCATTCCCGGAGGTGATCAGAGGCAACTCGGTGTACTTTCCGTTTCGTGTCTGGGGATGACCGATATTCGCCATCAGGGCATTGCAGAGGCATTTCCTGCCGACCGTATTCTCCACGTTCCCACCCTTCGACAGATAGGTTGTCACCGGCTCCGCCGAGCAGCGGTAGTCGATTGTTCCCATCGGTGTTCGGTAGGCTTCCCGCAGAAAGCCCAAATCGCAAATCCGCGGTCGAGTTGCATAGATCTCGTGCTCGGACAGAGTGCCTTCCAATTGCGCCACTTTGAATGGGAAGTTCGTAGGGGACGCCGCCGGATCGGTGAATACACGGGCTTCCCCGGAAAGGGCCTTGGCCAATAGCGCTTGCTTGAGGTCCTTTCTCAGACCTGACTCTTCGCAGAATGCGAAGGCCGTCCCCACCTGTACGCCCGCGGCCCCTGCGGCCAAAGCTTCCGCCAGCTTTTCAGGTCGGCCGTAACCTCCAGCAAGCCAGAACGGGACACCAAGATCTCGAATTTTCTCCAGATCGACCACGTCACGCTCGCCGTAGATCGCTTCTCCCGCTTCGTCAAGCTGGAGCTTCCCACGAGGCGGAGCATTGTGGCCTCCGGCCGTGTACCCCTCGATAACGAATCCGTCAACCTTACCATCGGCCTTCTTCAGCATGGTTGTCGCCAAGGTGTTGGAGGCGATGATCGCGATGAACTTCGGCCTGATGAGCGGCGGAAGATCACGCCCCACAAGCTCCCTCGGCACGAAAACCATGGTTCTGTCGTCATCATCGTGCGCTCCCGTGACCTGGAGCAGATAGGTTGCGGGTTCGTGATTCGTGAAGCGATCGAGTACTCCCGGAATCTTGAGCGGCACGCCGGCCCCCATCAGAACATATGCCACGCCCGCGAGGATGGCGCCGTAAATGGAAGGAAGATGGGGCAATTGAACTTTTTCCAGATAATTGATTCCGACTGGATTGTTGTGGCCCTCACGCGCCAAAATGACTTCGACAAAGTTAGCTACGACGCAAAGCTCCTTGAGTTCAGGAGGAGTATCCTTCGAATGCGTTGGCAAGGACTTGTACGGCGCTCTGTCCGCTTTCCCTCCTGGGATGTAGTACCTGCCCCAAACACGATCGGCGATTTCGGGAATCGGAAACTGGTCGAGACCGTGGCGCATGTGGCCGCCGGGGTCGCCGTCCTGCAAGCGCCTGGCAAAGATCAAGTCCAAGGCCGTTCCGGAGACCACACCAAGCTGGCCAAGCCGGGACACCGCCCTCGCCAGCCGCCAATTCGAAACGGCTGCGCCCATTCCGCCCTGAATGATCGTCGGAAGATTGCCCATCGCAAGATTGCCCATGATGAAACACGCGGAGCGAAAGTGCATTATTTCAGAGATGCAGGACGTTCATTGTCTGAGTTCTGTAATAGATTTCGCTCCTCAGCAGTTCAGCGAGCGGGGAAAAACAACTCTTCCGCAGTTGGTTGGAGTAACTCTTTGGTTCTACTTACGACCTGTAGATATCTCGGTCACGACGCTGACCTTTCTCCGAGCTGCCATTTCCTCCGCGATGATCACTTTCTCGGTGTCAGACAACATTCGAGCTGCCAAAGAAAACACCAGGCTGTCTTCGACGCTGATGTGCTGTTTGTACATCGATGCAAGACTGGCAACGGCTTTGCGAAATACCTCGGCTTCCGAACTGGAAAGACTGCCGGTCGAAAGATACTGTGCCCCGAGACGCTCCACTTCCGCATGCAACGGGGCTGCCCAGCGATGTTCGTCCTCAAGCTGCTCCAGCTTTGAGAATGCAGACTCGATTTCAGGATCGTGAATCTGACGCAACCGAGGAAACAACGACTGCTCCTCGTCAGCCGTGTGCTTCGGCGCAGCGTGCCCGAAGTAGTGCAAAGCAGACTCCAGCGCCCGGCTGGTTTCTTCGGTGGCAGGACGGTCTATCACCTCCGCAACCGCCTCCAGCGTACCGAGGAACATCTCAACACGCCGGTGGCACTCCGAGAGCAAGCCGGTGGGGTCAGTAAAGTTGTGGGTCTTGGCTCCAATTTGGACTGGCATGGTCTCAGTTTACCCGCCGGGTGGAATAGCGCTGTGACAAAAGTCTCAACGCGATAAAAGTAGTTGTTGGGACCACGGGCAAGCCTAATCTTCAAGTCTTCTTTCGATCCCGACGCCGCTGCCCAGTGAGACATCAAAGAACCTGGCAAGGATGCTTCTGCCAACTTGTTCGATCACGTAGCGCCTCTGCTCAGCTCGCTCAGTCGAAATAGGGGGCAAATGCTCATGCCAAGCCGACCATGTGACCGAGTCTGGTTCAATGTGAAACTGCAAGCCGTAAGCGAGGCTTCCAAAGCGAAACGCCTGGTGCAGGTACTCCGCACTGGAAGCAAGCAGCGTCAACCCTTCTGGCAAGTCGAAGGTGTCTCCATGCCAATGAAATACGGGGAGAGTGGGTCCGTGCGGCCCAAAGAGTGCGTCGCGTTTTCCCTCCGCAGTCACTTCCACAAATCCGAAACCGATTTCCGGACCATGCCCGGGAAACACTCTCGCCCCGAGAGCGCGCGCGAGCAACTGGGCCCCCAGACACAAGCCAAGTACCGGACGATCGCGCCGAACAAGTTGGGCGATGAGGCTGGACTCTTCGGCCAGAAAGGGATGCTTATCTGTTTCATAAGCACCCATGGGACCGCCCATCACAACCAGGCCCTCAACCTGTTCGGGCCGCGGAAGGCCAGCTCCCAGATCCAGGCGTCGAATATCTGTGTGCAGGCCTCGCGCGTGAGCTTCGGCCGCGATCAATCCGGGGCCCTCCCACGCCACGTGCTGCAGTATTGTCCAAGTACCAGTCATGGCATCGTCTTTGGCGTTCGTTCACTGCTTCTTCCGTTGCCTAGCGATGAAGGACAGGCTCCTCCTGAGGCCGCACTTCCCACTCCCCTTCAGCCACGTATCCGCGCTTGTCGTAGGAATGCCCGGTGAGCAGACCGAGAACAAACCAGCCCAAGACTACGGCGCCCAAGGCAAAGACGGTATCGCCTATCATTCGCATCCAGCGCAGCTGGTTCATGCCGCCGGAGTGGAGAAATTCCCCAGAGCGCGCATACCAGGTGCCATATTCGACCGAGGCCCATGCCTGCATGAGGCCGATGGGCAGCATGCTGAGTAACACCATCAATGCGAGCCCAATATTAATGGCCCAGAAGGAAAACCACAGCGGACCGTTTTTCCACGCCCTACCGGGACGCAGAGCGCGCAGGCAAAACAGCATCAAGCCCAGACCCAGCATGCCGTACACACCGAACAGCGCGGTGTGTCCGTGCACCGGCGTCGTGTTCAAGCCCTGCATGTAGTAGAGCGCGATAGGTGGATTGATGAGGAACCCGAACAGGCCGGCGCCCACAAAATTCCAGAACGCGACCGCGACGAAGAAATAGATCGGCCATTTGTAAGCGGCGACCCATATATGCTGTTCGCGCGAGCGTGCCAAGCGAATGTTTTCCCAGGCCTCAAATCCAATCAGAACTAAGGGCACAACCTCTAGTGCACTGAACACTGCTCCAAGGCCGAGCACAATGTTCGGGGTTCCAGCGAAATAGAGGTGATGGAAGGTACCGATTATGCCGCCGGAGAGAAACACGACCGTGGAGAACATCACCGCGCGAGTTGCGGTTGACACGGAGAGCAGCTTCAGTCGCGTGAGGAGGAAAGCAATCACAACAGTGGCAAAGACTTCAAAGAAGCCCTCAACCCAGAGGTGCACCACCCACCAGCGCCAGTATTCCGCCGTCACCAGGTTGCTACGCTGCCCGTACATCAGCCCGGCCGCGTAGAAGAGCGGAATCGCGACGCTCGAAAGCAGGAACATCAACAGCAGCGAGTGGTTTTCGTCCTTTTTCATGAGCGCCGGTTTCAGAGCGCGCCACATGAGCCACAGCCAAAAAGTAAGGCCGCCAAACAGCAAAATCTGCCAGAACCGGCCCAAGTCCACGTACTCATAGCCCTGTGTACCGAACCAGAACCAGAGGTTGCCGAGCTTGTGCTGAATGCTCATCCACTCACCCGCTAGTGAGCCAACGACGACAAAGATCAGCGCGCCAAACAGTACATTGACACCCAGTCGCTGGCCTTTCGGTTCCACGCCACTCACGGCGGGCGCGACGTACAACCCGGTCGCCAGCCAGGAGGTAGCGATCCAGAAAAGCCCGATTTGCAGGTGCCAGGTGCGCGTCACGCTATAGGGAAGCCAGCGATCCAACGGGATCCCGTAAAAGCCAGACCCCTCCACGCCGTAATGCGCCGTAAGAGCTCCGAGGCCGACCTGGACGACCCACAATGCGGCCACGACAAAGAAGTATTTCACCGTGGCACGTTGTGAAGGAGTCGGTCTGAGCCCGAGCAACGGATCGCTTCCTGGAAGGAATTCTTCCGCAACCGTCCGGGGCTGCGAGGCAAAGTACCAGACCATGCCACCCACCCCAGCCAGCAGCAACACGAAGCTGATGACGCTCCACACGATCGCACCACCCGTCGGTTGATTTCCGATGAGCGGTTCATGCGGCCAATTCTGGGTATAGGTAACGTCGCTGCCCGGCCGGTCAGTGGAGGCGGCCCAGGCAGTCCACCAGAAGAACGCGCTCATTTGCCGGAGCTTGACGGGATCGCTAAGAGCATTGCGCTGGATCGCATACTCGTTACGGCCGCGACTGAATACGTCAGAGTAGTAGCGATAGAGTTCCTCGAATGCTTCACCGCGGACTGGATCGAGCCTGATCTGGCCGGTGATTGGATCATAGGTGTTGTGCCGCATGATTTGCTGGAGGCGGGCTTGCAGTGCAGCCCGCTGCTCGAGACCCAAGGCCGCATAATTGGCAGCTCCAGACTCCCTCGCCCAATGGTTGAGAATGAACTCACACTCACGGTGCAGCCAGTCGGCGCTCCAGTCGGGAGCAATGTAAGCCCCGTGTCCCCAAACCGTGCCCACCTCCTGGCCACCAATCGACTGCCAGGCTCCCTGGCCGTCGTGGATGGCGGCGCCATCGAACAATACGCGGCCATCGGTTGTGACCACTTGCGAGGGGATCGGCGGGGCACTCTTGAGGACCTTGATTCCAACCCCACCAAGGACCGCGAAGGAAATCACCAACACCAACCCTAAAGCAATCCACAGTTTTCTATAAGACACGGATGAGCACCTTTCTTAACAAACCTCTAATGAATTGTCCGTCGATGTATTTCATTTCGCGACATGTTACACCGGCGCGGAACACGGCCGCTGCGCAAAGGTAGCGAATAAATTCACTGCAAAGAGTGTAACGGCTGTCATTTCGGTAAGCGCTGATACCGGAAGCCACGACCACGCCCAATGGGCAAATCCCTGGTAAGCGAGAATTTCAGAACTGACGCGCAGCAGGCATCCGACCGTGAGAGTCAGCATCGCCAGAAACATCAATTTGGTGCTGAACAGCAATCGCATTCCGGAAAATGCCGGCAGGATTCTCTGACCCACGCTGAATACCATCGTGGCCAGGAAGCCCACGGTCAACGCATGCCGCGACGCGCCCCAGATACCATGGGAGCCCTCGACCGAACTCGCCCAGATTCCGAGTGCCGCCGCGACGATGGCCCATACGTACGTCAGGCGCACAAATACCGGAAAGCTCGCGTGCACTCCCTTCACCTTTGCCCTCTGCTGTGTTCGATCAAGGAAGCGGAGGGCCCAAACCGCGACGATGATCCCGCCTAACAGCAGGACGGCAGCCAGGCTCATCTCGCCCAACAAGGCAGCAAACACTCCAACGGAGTTCACTGCGACTGCCAGGAGCAGCACGCGCCCACGGACCGGGCGCAGTCCCAGGAAGACCGGGAGCCACTTGGCGCTGAATCCCCAGACGAAGGGAACGAGGAATCCCCAGGTCTCGAGCACCAGGAACCGCTGGTCGAATTCAGTGGGGAGATCAGGTGAGATGCCACGATAGGCAAGGAACAATGCGGCGCCCAAATTGACAAGCAGGGTAAGCAAAAGACCTACGGCGGCCACGATGACCACGAGTACCCATTCGTCCAGCTTCTGTTTGCCGGAGTCCTGAGGTCTGTGACCGGAAACCGAATGGAAGAAAATTACGAAGGCAAGTACTTCCAGTGCCGCGGACACGGGCAGCACGACACGCCATTGCCATTGGTATACGCCAACAAACCAGCACAGGCTGACGCCCACCGTCCAAAGCGCCCAGCACACCCATGCGGCCCACAGCGCGAACGGATTCATCCGCCGCAACTTGGGAATGGAATAGAAGCCAATGCCCAGGATGAACGTGCCGATCCAGCCGAAGATCTGCGCGTGCCCGTGGGCTTGGATCCATCCGGCTGAGACCGAATTCGCGGCGTGGCGGCTGCTGATCGCGAGCAGGTTCCAGACCCCCAGGAACGTTCCCGGCAGTAGCATGAACACCAAGCCGGTCGAGATGTAGAGCATCAGCAGGCGGGACAACGAGCTCTCGCGGGCCGCGGTGATGTCGAAAATCTCCAGCGGTGTAAGCGGCCGGCCAGCCTCTCTCTCGATACGCGTCGCTAAAGCCGACATGGCTTCGAATCTCCGGTTAATGCGCCTTTTCCATCGCAATCGCGCGTGGAAACAGAATGTTGTTTTCGAGATGAATGTGCTGGTGCAGGTCGGCTTCAAAGTCCGCCAAGGCTTTGTACAAAGTCTGGAAGCTGATGCAGGCATCGCCCGGAGCGGTGTATCCGCAACTGGCTTGGCGCATGGCACGCAAAGCATTCCCCGCAGAATCGTGCTCATGCTCCATCATCGAAACTGGGTTTTGCACGCTGCCGAAGGGCGGCGGCAGGACCGGTTCCTTCTGGATGACGGACTCTTCCATTCTCACGATGTACGGGAATAGGACCATCTCTTCTTTCATCATGTGCATGGTCAGTTCCTGCGCCAGTCCCTGAAAACTTGCCCGAACCTGCAGTAGTTCAGGATGATTTTCCCCGTGCACGGAGCAGACCTTGTCGAACAACGGACGGAGGCGAGCCATCTCCTCGCGGGTGTACTTGTGATGAGTGCTGTTGATGTGCGCAACCAGATCAGCCAGCAACTCCGTTGGCCAGTTGCGGTCCTTTTGGACGGCGCGTGCAGACTGCTCCGCCATTTCGAGCGAGTCCAGCACCTCGTCCATCGGAAGATTCACCGTACGGCACGCTTCTTCGAGGGATTTGTTGCCGCCGCAGCAGTAGTCGATGCCCAACTTTTCAAACACTCGGGTCGCAGCGGGGTTCTCTAGGGCCAATTCGCGAACAGTTTTCTCAGCGGTGGTGCTCATTGCATCCTCCTCGCGGCCCGGCTTCATTTCTCATGGCCACGCTTGATATTCCGAATGTAGCGGAGTAGCGACGCCGTGCCGATGACTTTTGTCACGGCGATCACAAAGGCTGGTGAGGAGCAAACATCACGGGCATGACAAAGCGGAACATAAGGGCGGACGGGAGGATGATCCAGATGCCACTCTGGTTACTCGGCAGACTGCAGTTCAGCTTCCAGGCCCTTCAAATTGCGGACAATCACGCTGCGGCCATCGATCTTGATCATTCCCTCCGCTTGTAACCGGGAGAGATTGCGGGATACGAGCTCGCGCACTGTGCCAATTTGCGACGCCAATTCTTGGTTGCTAACTGGCATGGTGATTTCCACACCCTCAGGCGTACGCTTGCCTTCCTTTTGGGCGAGACGTAAGAGAAAAGAAGCCAGACGATGGCGCACTGTGGTGAATGAAAGCTCTTCGATGATCCCGACCAGCCGGCGCAGACGCGCACCTACCACCCGCAGCACCTTAAGTGCAACCTGGGGATGAGCGAGGCACAGTGCTTGAAAATCCTGTTTGCTCACAAACAGGAGAGTGGCCTCGCCGATCGCGGCTACCGAGGCTGGGTAGTTTCCTCCATCGAACACGGGTAACTCAGCGATGGAACTGCCCGGACCATCAATGCTCAGTACCTGCTCGCGTCCGCTGGCAGAGCTCTTGAAGATCCGCACTTGTCCGGACTCGACAACATAGAGTCCGGAACAAGGCTCTCCTTCACCGAACACGGTTTCGCCCGCGGAGTAGTGACGCGGGACCGCGTGTTGGGCAAGAAAGGCCAACTCGTTCTCCGTCAGTCCAGAGAATATGGGGACCTTAGCCAGCGTCTGGCCAGGTGTGAATGTGGATTCCGGCACGGTCGTTATTGTACCGGAGCACCTCGGCGAAGAAAGCGGTTCGTCCAACTCCGGCGGGGAACGCCTGCCTCGCAGCGAGTGGCAAAGGCATTACCAGCGGCTTCGTCCGGTTCTTTCCGGCCACGTTCATGGTGCGCCACAACTCGATTCCCCACCAGAGCAGAGCGGTCAGTTCGATGAACCCCGTGAACCCAAGCAGCGGCTAAGCGATGCCCGGCACGAAATCGGTCAGGACCTGCAGCAGCACGCGCCCGGAACAGCCCACGTTAAACAGAAGGAAGGGCGCCCACAACGAGTTCATCCGCTTGGCATCCATCCCGGCCAGGATGGGTACTACTCGCGAAGAAACTCCCAAGATCATCATGCTGATGAAACCTACGGTGAAAGCGTGTCGGTGCGAACCCATGTAGGTGTGCGCGAATACCTGGTGGGTTAGCACTCCGTAGAGCGGGAAGAATGGCATCATTCCGCAGGAGATCAGCAACCAGACGTATGCTGCGCGAACGAATTTGAAGGTGCGATCCGGCTGCATCGGCTTTCCGAACACTCCAATTTGCCGCGCCAACAGCACGGCCCAGACTGGCAAGAGCACATAGGCTGCTTCGAGGCCGATTGCGAAATAGAGGTTGTGCGTTGTAAGCAGCAGCACGTAGCTGATCATGTTCAGAACCAGGCTGCCATTCATCAACCAGAAAATCAGCCCTGGTGGTCCCGCCCTGACCGAGTCAGCCCATACACCTGCGGCACAAAGCGCTGGCTCACCCCTGCGATGATCAGCGCGGCAAAGCCAAGCAGTTGAATGTTCCGCAGTGGTCCGTCAATTAGCGCGATGCGCATGATCAGTTCGTGTTCAAGGTGCGCCGTAGCCTTCGCGAAGAAAAAGACGGCTTCCAGCGCCGTGCCCCGCAAAAGCCAAAGGAAAGAACTGGCAATGAACTTCTCATAAGGGTTATGCGGCTCGATTGACTGTCGCGCTGTTCGATACAACACGAGCAGGAAGATCCCGACAGCGATGATCTCGGACACGCCCGAGAACGCACCCAGCCAAAACGAAGCGGTCGCGGGCATCAGCAGGTCGGCGGCCATTCCCGCGAAAATCCCCGCTGCCAGAAGATAGAAGCTGACGTTTGCCAGATCCGGGCGCCACAGAGTCGTGTTCTTGAAACGCGGGAAGGACTGGTAAGCAAAGCCCATCACGAACATTGCCACCCAGCCGAAGATCATGGCATGCGCGTGCGCGTGGATCGACGACAGAAGCCGCAGTTGCAGGAAACTCTTCCCCAGTGCGATCTGCAGCAGATTGATCGCACCCCAAAGACATCCAACGGTCAACACTGTCGCGACGCCCGCCTTGAAGAAGCGCCGGTAAATGTAGTCCTGCAGAGTTTCTTTGTACACATATGCGCCCGATGGGTTCTCGATTTCGGCAGTGATTTCCCGGAGCAGTTCATCCACGTTGGCCTGATGAACTGCAGCGAAGAACGCCAAGGGCTCGCTCGGACCATGTTCGCCGCCACATCCCTTCAAGCCGTGCTGGTCGAAGATGCGCCGCGCATTGGGACAGCGCTTCACAATTTCCGCCACGCTAGTGTCTTTCGTGATCTCGCTAACAGTCATGGCTTCTACCCCCTACGGGAGATAGAGCAAACATACGAGCGCCGACAAAGCAGGGCGACGACTTAGGTCACAGTGTGTTGAACGCAAATCCACGTCGCCCAATGGAGAAACACAATCCCCAACGTCCCCTAGACCTCCACCGTGACATTAGTCACATGCAGCTTTTGACAAGTCTGTCAGGCTCTACTCATCCGCAAAAGCGCAAAAGGGGCTGACGTGGAGCTAAAACTCGATTTTGATGAGCGCCCATTCATCGTGATCTGGGAGACAACCCAGGCGTGTGATCTCGCCTGCGTGCACTGCCGAGCATGTGCCCAGCCCCTCCGCAGCAGTCTCGAACTGAGCACCGACGAAGCCAAGCACCTTATCGACCAGGTCGCCGCGCTCGAAGCTCCAGTCTTTGTCCTCACCGGCGGCGACCCCCTGAAGCGACCCGACATCTTCGAATTGGTCGAATACGCCTCAACGCACGGAGTGCGAATATCCCTCACCCCAAGTGCCACGCCGCTCCTGACGCAGGAAGCTATTGCCAAACTGAAACAGTGCGGTCTGGCGCGGCTGGCCATCAGTCTGGATGGGCCCACTGCTGAAATTCATGATGCATTCCGCCGAGTTCCCGGTTCCTATGATCGGACACTGCGTGCAGTCCGCTGGGCGCGTGAGATCGGACTGCCGGTTCAGATCAACACCACGATCACCCGACACAACCTGCAGTACCTGGATTCGATGATCGCGCTGCTTGAGCAACTCGACATCGTGCTGTGGAGCGTTTTCTTCCTCGTGCCAACCGGCCGGGGTTCGACGGCCGACCTGATCTCGGCCGAGGAGTTCGAGCAGGTCTTTGACCGGCTCTACAAGACCTCGCGCCGCGTGAAATTTGATATCAAGAGCACGGAAGCGCAGCACTATCGACGCTTCCTACTGCAGCGCCGGACGGAAGAAAAGCGCAAAGGCAACGGCCAGTCACTCCCGTCGATGCCTGGCACAAGTTCCGCGGACGGTATCGGACGTGCCCGCGGAATCAACGATGGCAAGGGCTTCGTCTTCATCTCTCACCTGGGAGAAGTATTCCCCAGCGGTTTTCTGCCGGTCTCTGCTGGAAATATACGCGAGCAGTCGTTGACGGAGCTCTATCGGCACTCGCCACTTTTTGTCTCTCTGCGTGACAGCAGGAGCCTGAAAGGCAAGTGCGGGATTTGTGAATTCCGCGAGATCTGCGGAGGGTCGCGAGCGCGAGCTTATGCCCTGACTGGAGATGTGTTTGCCGAGGAACCCTGCTGCACTTGGCAGCCGAAGGCGCCTGTCACCGGAGTCGGCGCAGGTACGAGTCCAGTGGAGCAAACACGCGCGTAGGATCCGGCGAACCGTCCCATTGCTGTTCGAACACGTTCAGGAATCCAGACTCGCTATACATACGATGTTGCACATCGCCTTCGAGCACGGAACCGGCTGGCTTCCAGTCGCGTCCTCTTGCGTTGCGTGCGGTTTCTAGCATTGCCGACGCTCTCCCAAGGTCCCGTTGCTTCCAGGCGATGTAGCTACGTAGAAACCATACGTTTACTGCGCGCGGATTCGCCTGACAGGCATGGGCAAAGCGCTGTTCCGCGTTCGCGAGGTCTCCCTGCGCCAGTGCCACCTGGCCGAGTAGAACGAGCGTTCCAGTCTCTTCCGAATTCAAGCGGAGGGCAGCGTCCAATGACTGTCGTGCAAGATCGAGTTGGTTCTTCGAAGATGCCGATGCGGCGAGAAGTTCGCCCTTGCGTTGAAAGGCGCGATGATTCTGTGGATTGATGCGAGCAAGCGCGTCGAGTTCCGCAATCGCGGATGGAATGTCGTTCATTGCCGCCAGGCAATTCGCGAGATAGTAGTGCGAATCCTCATGGCCCGGATTCATCGCGAGTGCCTCGCGGAATAATTGTGCAGCCTTCGCAAAGTTCCGCTCACGCTTCATGGCATCCATCGCCGCATGCTGCTTCTCCCAGAACTGTACGAGCCCTGCTCTGTCGAGTTGGACGCTTGGGTTGGCCCGAGCAAGGTTGGCAGGATGCGGGGTAAAAGGCTTCGCCTCTGACTCGCCCTGGGTAATTTCCCAAATGTTATTGGCCGCAAGATTTGTCCAAGTCTCAGCTCGTCCCCGCAGCCAGTGCACTTCTAGGCGATCGATCTTGGTCGCCGCGCCCAGCCCGATATGGACGCGGTGGCTGTCTTGCGACAGGTAAGAAGAACTGCCAACCGTCCGGCGTATCGGGACCTTGCCCGTCCACGCGATCACGGTTGCACCGTCGCCGAGTCCCAATGGGGCTCCGGTTGGCGGAACCCGGCTGTGCAGCCTGAACTCCGCCCAGTTGCCTTGCGGGATGTCGTTGCGTAACAGCCGCACACCTTCGCCTTGATCCACGATAGCCACATCCATCGCACCGTCGTTGTTGAAGTCCGCGACGGCCAACCCGCGGCTCACATGTGGCTGTGAGAAGGAGCGGTTCCACGTCGCCTGTACGCATTAAAGCTGCGCAAGTTCTGGGGAGCTGTTTTTGAAAGATACGTGAACGAACTGTTAAGGCGGAGTTGCGCGGGTACAACCTCCACGTTTCTCCCAGATCCCAAGGCCGGCGGGAGATCCGAACACTCAACTCTGCGATGGAATTGTGGTGTCCCATGATTCTATGGTGTTGATGGAGTACAAATCAACCATGTTTAGGGCCGACACCAAGTACTGCGGTAGTGCTGTGGCCGTTGCAGAAGAGATCGAGAATAAGCTTGTTTACGATCGTGAGGCGAACGAGAGAAAGGGCGTTGCTCAACTCGCGGAGGCCGTGAAGAAGATTTTCGGGAAAGGCGCTCGCCCCTCGCTTCCTGGAATTGATCTAGGCGTTGTTAAGAGAGTGTACTCGTACCTGATCACACTGGATCCGATTGGAGGAACAATCGGTATATCGCCATTTCTGGATACATTTCTGCGATAACGGTTGCATCAAGAAGACTTTGCTCATTTAGAAATACGCCCACTCTTCTGCTCCGATATCGCCGCCCTGGAAGATATCAGCGGGTGCTTTGCAGCGCGCAGCCTGCCCGAAATTCTAGAGCAGTGGTTCACAGAAACTTCTTCGTTGACGGCGCCGCTCGCGATGACTCACATTCCGGATAGCCAGTGGCGAGGGAATGAATGGTTGCACCAGGAGTGGAACTCAATCTTTAAGCGAATCGTCACTGTCCTCTTTCCTGATAAGGACCCGGAGGCTGCGCTGACGGAGGCGATAAAGCTAGGACTTGCACGAAGACGTTAGAGCGATACAGATTGTATCGGCCGTGCGAACAATTCACAGGAAGGCCCCGAGGGTTCCTCTTCCTTGCTGCGTTGACGCGGCACGGGTGGCCGGAGGCAGTCTAGGGGGCCTTTCGGAAACAGGTCGTATGGCAGGTCCCTTCCTGCGCCACTCCTTTCCGTGCCTGCTTTCGCCCCTCAGCATCGGTAAGCAATGTCCGAACCCTGTCCGATTGGGCATACCCTGGCGACCCAACTTTTTGTCGGAAACATGTCGAGGAACTGATACAGATCGTCAGGTTCTTGCGAAACACAGTTGGAGGGACGTTGAGCGCACGAATGTCCCACGGAGGGTTCGGAAATGCCTGACTTTCAGCGGAATCCAATTGAATCATCTCGTCGTGTCGGCAATTCGCATTGTTCCTCTCGGTTGCCGATTCTCGATCTAGCCAATGAGAAACACTATTCGATCGTTGAGATTGCTGAACTTTGGGCGCTGAGCCAGAAGACCGTACGAAGAATATTTGAAAACGAACCCGGAGTCATTGCATGGGGTCATGCAGAAACGATGCGAAAGCGCGGATACCGTACTTTACGTGTGCCAGAGACAGTCCTTCAGCGCGTTCACCGCAAACTGTGCCAGCCGCGCTAAGGTCGTTCATGGTTCGATCAATTCTCTGAAATTCTGCAGCCAGAACTCTTGAACGGTATCGGCGCCGGTGTTTCCGCAGCAAGCGTCCGAGACCAGGATCGCATATCCACCACTAATCACCATGGGACCGACCGAATGACGCAGACGAGAATTCGCCTCACAAGGGCTGAGTTATACGAAAAGGTATGGGCGACTCCCATGCGGACGCTAGCCAAGGAATTTGGCTTGTCCGACGTCGGCCTAGCGAAAGTCTGCCGAAAGCACAATACTCCAGTTCCGCCAGTTGGATATTGGAGGAGAAAGGAAACAGGCCACAAAGTTAGCCGCCCTTCACTGCCTGCCTCCAAGGATGGACAGGAGTCTCTGGACATCTATGTTAGGGAGCGCCTACGTCCAGAATTTGAGGCACTGGTACGTCAGGTTGCGCCCAACGTCGCAATTCCATCTGAACTGTCCCATCCGCTGGTGCTGAGATCGGAAAAACTGCTCGGACGCGGAAAAGTGAACCAGCGGGGACTTCTCATATCGAAGAATGGAGCCGTGTCTCACATTCTTGTTTCCAGGGAGCAGTTGCCGCGTGCACTCGGAATTCTGAATGCTCTCCTTCTAGCGCTTGAGGAAAGGGGCCAGCCTGCGTCGTGGCCAAAGGCGGAAGGCGCACTCCTCACAGTTGGTATCGACGGCGAAGCAGTCAGATTCTCTCTGTCGGAAGTCACCGACAGCGTGCCTCACGTCTCGACCCCGTCAGAAGTGAAACATTCTTGGATGGCGCCCAAGCACGACTACAAGCTCACCGGCAGGCTGCAGTTGCAATTGGATAACCTGCCTTCATATATGGGACCGATCCGGCGCACTTGGTCTGACGGAAAACAGCAGCGCATCGAAAACTGCATCGGGGATTTCATCATCGGGCTCAGTGTCGCGTCAGCGGCCATCAAGAAACACAGGCAAGAGGTGGAAGAACGGGAGCGCCGCTGGGCGGAGGAACGAAAACAAGAAGAAGAGGAGCGGCGCAAGGCAGAAGAGCACAAACGGAAGGCTGAGTTTGTCACGGAACTCATCGGGAACTGGGAGGAGGCAGCCCGACTGCGAGAATTCGTCAAAGCCATCGAGGAAAGAACCGCGCAGTCGGCCTTCACCGATGACGAGAAGGCTGATATTCAGCAGGTGGTGGACTGGACTAAGGAGTACGCCGACTCCTTGGATCCGCTTTCTGATCTTCCTGAGGCGATTGATGAATTCGTTCGGCCCGAAAGCAAGTACTGGTGGCTGAAGTGAAGTCGTTTAGTCCTTGATCGCTCGCGCAGTGGGCTAATTCGGACTCGTACCGGTCCAACTTTTTCACGTATCCATTACTAATGGACAGCACTGCAACGGCTAACACGTCTCTTTAATCGCAAGCTATGCCAAATACGTGGTTCACTGCCGATTTCCATCTCGGACACGCCAATATCATTCGCTATTGCAGTCGGCCTTTCTTGACCGTCGAGGAGATGGATCAGGCAATTCTCGAGCGCCTGAATGCGTCGGTGAAGGTGAATGACATTCTTTATTTTCTGGGAGACTTCTGTATCGGGAACCAAGCCCGGGTTCTCGAATACCGTCGCCGGATTCGATGTAAGAAGATCCTCGCCGTGCCCGGAAATCACGACAAACAGGCTCGTAAGCTGGAGGAGGAATTCTCCGGGCTGGACAACCTCGCGGAAATTTCGATCCACGGTCAACCGATTGTGCTTTGTCACTACGCCCTGCGTGTCTGGAACCGTTCTAACCACGGATCATGGCACCTATACGGACATTCTCATGGGCGCCTGCCAGAAGCTCCCGGCTCGCTCTCCATGGACGTGGGAGTCGACACGCACGATTTTCGTCCATGGCACTTCGATGAAGTTGCCGACCTCATGCGGAAGAAGGCGCAGGCTCGGGAGTCGGCCAAAATGCTTGATAGCCGGGCACGATAACAGGGCCTGGCTCATACTGTCGGGCCTTATCCCTTCGCGCGCCCCGAAGATTTCTCCGAGGCCTGGTCCATTGACCATCGCACCCGGTCGGCGATAAATCGCGCGAACGGCGCGATGTCTGCATCGATGCTGGCGCGGTCCAGCGCGGCGAGGTAAGGATCGCGATCTTCCACCCGAATCACAGTCCAGGGATAACCGCCGGAGGCGAGCATCGCGTTCATTACAAATCGCGCCATGCGACCATTCCCGTCTGGGTATGGATGGATATAACCAAACAGCCAGTGCCCTAGAACAGCACGCACGCCAGGATCGGCTTCACGTTCGAGCAGATCGAACAGCGCCGGCATGGCGTCGCGCACCGCTTCCCAGCGCGGCGGCACATAGCGCGAGGTCCGCAGATACACTGCATCATTGCGGTAGCCGGCGAGCGCTCCGGCCGGAATCAAGCCTGCGGCCACGCATGGCTGGAACAATTCGCCGTACCAGTTCTTGTGAGCGGTGCGAACCACCGCGCCGGCATTGGCACCCGCGATGATTTCTGCGACCGATCCTTTTACAGTCTGAAAAGCTTGCCAATAGCCGCGCGCCGCCAGCGCGTCGCGGTTCTTGCGGTCATCATCATGATGATCCCGGTCCCAGTCGCCACTCTGCACTCTCTCGATCAACGCCGGCGTCACACTGTAACCCTCGATCGACAGCGAGTGGTAAGCATCACTCTTGTATATGTCATCTACGAAGCCGAGATATTCCTTCCTGTCCTTGGGAAGGCCGGGCGCCTTGGGGAAATTCTCGATGACGATGTCCCGCATCGTTGCCCACATCGCCTGCATGCGGCCGACGATGGGCGACACTGCCGCGGGCAACGCAGCGAATGTTTGTTTCGGCGCGAAGGGATCGGACTCACGTGCATCGTAGTCGGCCCGCTTCATCGTGGTGACGATCTCGTCCGCAATCTCGGGCCTGCCGATGCGGCGGAATGCACCCGCGATTTGCCCGGCCTTCACTGTGCGACCTCCGTCCAGGAGGTGGCGCAGTATGTCCGAGGCGTCTGCCAGACTTGAGAGCGCAACTTGCGTCTCTATAGGATTGCGGCTAAAGAACGCCTCCGGCACTTTCACCAGGGCCGCCGCCGGGGAAAAGAGACGCAGCCCGTTCCGGACCGAGATATCCGCCGCCGCCGGCATGTCCGGCTGTTTTAGGTCGTACAGTGATGTTCCGAATAGCAGTTCGATCGTATGGTTCGCACCTTTGGGGCTGTACACCACCACCTGTGTCGGGATGACGGTGTTTTCAGCCTGCAAAAGAATCGACTGCTCGGGAGACAAATGCCACTGTTCTCCAAAGCGATCATTGCAATATCCCGCACAGAACTCCCAGAACGACGCGTACCATGGTGTACTGTCGCCGTCGCGCACGCTCGGGCTGGAGGAGATGACCCAGCCCTTCATGACTTCCTGCAAGAACCCGTTCTGTAACAGCCGTTCCCGACGCGTGCGGCTCAGATCGTCTGACCTGAATACCCGTCGTCCGCCCTTCTGGAGTTCCTGAAGGAGGGCGAGAGATTCAGCCAGTTTTTCATTTGGTGTCGGCATAAGAAGATAAGGAACCTACCCTCGTCGGCTCATTGCAAGCTTTTTCTGCTGTATCAATACAAGCATATTGCGCTGTACGCATGCAAGCAAATTATGCCGTACCAATACAAGCTTATCGCGCTAAAATGCTGAAAAAACTGCACTTTTCTCATGTCTTGATATGAGCTCATCGAGCTTGCAAAGAGGCGCAGATACCAGTCTCGTTATCTCGTGAAAGGGAGAGCGGAACGCTTCGATAGGAACCGACGCTCCTCAACTAAGTCGACGCCGATTTCAAAAGATTCTTGACCGCATTTCCAACGATTGAGCCGCCGCCTCCGAAACTCCTGCGCCGCGGACAGCAGCCATCAACCTTGCGCATAACCAGCCAAACCGCAATCGGTAACAGCCGCAATTCTTCCTCGAAGAACGTCAAAATTCCTGCTACTGAATTCCAGGTCGACAGCGGCGGTGCTAGAGCACTGCCGATTGCATTCTGAGCCAACCTGTTCCCCCGATTGGAGAACGACGAATTTCCACTCAGGGTGGTGCCCATTGGTGCGACCACGCAGCTCCAGTTTCATCTCCCGCCCACTGCAATCTGAGTTTTTGACATAAGGAGCAAATCCCGCTTATGAACAGCTCCATGAGTTCCAAGCAGATCCAGCCAAATGCCGCAATCAGTGCCGTAAACGCCGGGATGCCCTCCTTCTTCCGCGAGGAACTTCCCCTCGCCGTTCGAGAAGCGGCCACTTATCTGGGCGTAAGCATACAGACAGTGTATCTTTGGGTGGAGCGAAAGCAGATTCCCCACCTCCGCGTAATGGGTCGAAATATCCGTTTCTTGCGATCGGATCTTGAGTCATTCCGCGCGACCTTCAAACAAGAGGGGGGAGATGGCAAGACCTGGAAAGCACGACGGTGTTGTCTACAAACGAGGCGGTACAAACGTTCTCTGGATGAGCTATCTGGATCGAGCCGGGAAGCGCATCCGAGAATCAACCTTCACTCAAGACTGGCAGGAAGCGAACAAGAAACTTCGCGTACGGCTGGACGCCAGGGACAATCGAGTTCTTGAGATTGTCCGCAAAGGCGAGCAGATGGGGTTCGAACAATGGGTGGATTTTTTTCTGGAGAACTATTCCAAACCGCCCATGCGTGCTGACAAGACTCACAATGCCAATATGCGAGCCAGCAAACATCTGAAAGCTGCGTTTCAGGGCTACAAGCTGGCCGACCTCACGGCCGATGGAATCGAGTTGTACTTGCGCAAACGGCTTCTGGACCGCGTGCGCGTAAAGACGACTGCCGGCTTCATCGAGCGTGGGGAACTCAAGCCGGCAACGGTTCACCAGGAGTTGCGGGTGCTGCGGCGCATGTTGAACGTCGCCGTTCGGAAAAAACTGTTGCCCTCCAATCCCTGTGCTGGGGTGGAGTTCCCGGTCGCCGTGAAAGGTTTGTTCCGGCCACACTATGTGACGTGGTCGGAACAACGAAAACTCGAGATCCATGCTCCGGAATACTTGCGCAACATCGTGCGGATCATCACCGAAACAGGGTTGCGCGTGTACAAGGAGCTCATGCCCATGAAGAAGCAAAATCTGGATCTCGAAAACGCGGTGGTTTGGATCCCCGATTCCAAAAACACCCAACGGAATAGCGGAGGTGCCGTTGACGCCGATTGCTGTGGAGGCGTTTCGCGACCAACTTCGTCTGTCTCCGTGCAGTCCGTATCTGTTTCCGAGTGATGAAAACCCGAGCGGACATCGGAAGACTCTGAAGACCGTCTGGCAAGCCACCTTGCGGCGTGCCAAGGTCCCGTATTTCCGCATCTACAGATTTGCGATCCACCTATGCCACGCGGCTCAGTGCCGGCGGCGTTGCCGACGAGTGGGTCACGCAGTTGTTGCGGCAGGGCGATGCGAAGGTTTTCAAGAAGTATTCGCAGATGAAGCTGCAGATGAAACGCGAGGCTCTGGTAAAGTTGAACCGGATGGCAAATGAGCAGAACGTTAGGGAAGACCTGAGTTATGGCACAGCGAGGGTGAATTAATGGGTTTTGACACAGTTCTGACACAGTTTGCTACCAAAACGCAGCAAAACGAAGGCTTCCGCAAGGGCCCTCGTATTCGTGAGTTCGTGGAAGTGGTTTAGAATCAGTAAACCAATAGAGTCGGGGCGTAGCGCAGCCTGGTAGCGCACCTGCCTTGGGCGCAGGGGGTCGTAGGTTCAAATCCTATCGCCCCGACCAATTACATCTCTCTACACCAACAAGTCTGGAAATGCGACATTTTGGTAGTGCCTCAGTTTGAAGAGTCACCACCGACAGTTTGGTAATGTATCAGTTTTTCAAACTGATACATTACCGACAGTTTTGAAGAATAGGAATGCCGGGACGCCTGTGCTAGCATGAGTAAAGGCTTAATTCCACGCTTTCTGTTGAACTTGCCACTGTAATCGCCAAGTTCTCTTCTCCCCATACAGAGGCACCGAAGAGGCATTCTACTTGGCGATGAGCGACATAAAGAACCGAGCAATGCTGGAAAACACAAAAACGGGCGTCACAGACGACGAGGTAAACGATCTGCTTCCACCAGACGTGCACTCCCCCGACGTTGACGACATGCTGAGCTCCATTGGCACTCGCGGCCTTGATGTAGTGGAAGGCGAGCCGCATTCGCCTTATTCCGCGCTGGAACAACGCATTGCGCGCGACACCGAAGAAGTCGAACTGGACCTGACTCCAGGCGCGGGTGAATCGACCAGCGACCCGGTGCGGGTTTACCTGCGCGAGATGGGCGCTTCGCCCCTGCTGACCCGCGAAGAGGAAGTGGAGATTGCCAAGCGCATCGAGCGCGGACAAGTCACTTCCATGAAAGCCCTTTCGCGCTCGCCGATTGTGATCCAGCAGGTCTTGTCCATTGGCGAAGATCTGAAGCGCGGCCTGCGCTCGATCAAAGACACTGTCGTGATCGACGACGAAGAAATCACCGATGAGATTTTGCGGCAGCGTGTCGAAGACATTACCAGCCGCATCGACGGGTTGAACAAGCATTACAAGACTGCCTGCCGGTTGGCTGAACGGCTGGCGACTCTTTCGGCGAAGAAGAAACCCCGGGAATACCGCCGTTGCCGCAGCCAGTTAGGTCGCGAGATGGTCCGGATTTCGCTCATCATCCGGAATCTTGGCTTGAACCACGCGGAGCGCAAGCGTCTGATCGAACGCGTGAATAAGACCATCGAGCTCATGCGCTTGCTGGAACGGGAAATCGTTCACCTGGAAACCAGGATTTCGGGAACGCGGAGCGACGAGCTCAGGAAAACCTATCGGGCTACGCAGCGGCAGCATCGCCTCGAAATCAAAAGGCTGGAGGACGAGGCTGGAATGACGTTCTCCGATCTCCAGCGCACCCAGCGGAGAATGATCCAGGGCGACATGAATGCGGAGCAGGCCAAGCGCGAACTCATCGAAGCCAATCTCCGTCTCGTGGTTTCCATCGCCAAGAAGTACGGCAATCGCGGGCTCCAGTTCCTCGACCTGATTCAAGAGGGCAACGTCGGCCTGATGAAGGCGGTGGACAAGTTTGAATACCGCCGCGGCTACAAGTTTTCCACCTACGCCACGTGGTGGATCCGCCAGGCCATCAGCCGGGCGATTGCCGATCAGGCGCGCACTATCCGCCTGCCCGTGCACATGATCGAAGTCGTGAACAAGCTGATTCGCACTTCGCGGCAACTGGTGCAAGCCTCGGGGCATGAACCCACGTCGGCGGAAATCGCCAAGCAGATGGACATTCCCGAAGCTATGGTCCGCAAGGTGCGAAAGATCATGCGCGTTCCGATTTCGCTCGAGACACCGATTGGCGAAGAGGGCGATTCACATCTTGGCGACCTCATCGAGGATCGGACGAAGATGTCACCCGCCGAAGCAATCCTGAATGTGAACCTGAAGGAACGCACCGCGCACGTGCTGCGCACCCTCAGCCCGCGGGAAGAGAAGATCATCCGCATGCGTTTTGGAATGGACGATGGCTCGGAACACACGCTGGAAGAAGTCGGCCAGTCGTTCGACGTGACTCGCGAACGCATTCGCCAGATCGAAGCCAAGGCTCTGCGTAAACTGCGGCATCCCTCCCGCTCCGGCAAGCTCCGGTCGTTGCTTGACGACGTAGAGAAATGATCTCGGACATCGTAGAGACGTTGCTTGCAACGTCTTGCTCGGCGCCGACGGAGACGTAGCAAGCTACGTCTCTACGAGGGTTGGTTGATCCTTCCAGAACAAGCTGATCAGTTGTGAACACTTCCATCAAGACTAACGCTTTTCTCAGGTGAGGATCTTCGTCGCGTTGGCCCGGCTAATTCATTTCGCCGAGCGAGCAGGCGCCGGGACCGCGGGGATCGCCGCACGATCCGCAGGCACGTGCCGGGGACGGCGACGCCGACGAACCCTTGGCGGAGACTGCGAAGACCGAGAGTTGCGGCTCCAGCTTGGTGGTGTGGCACTTGGGACACTCCGCCTTTTCCTTGCCGTAGAGAAGGGTCTCGAACTGGTGATGGCATTCCTTGCAGATGTACTCAAAGATGGGCATGGGCGACTCCAGAACCTATTAGAATCAATTTGTGGGGACTTCGCAAATTCCTGATTCTAAAATCCCAGGTTCTCGAATCCCAGGCTCTGCCCGGCGATGGTCGGACCGTGCGCCGTTCCGTTCGCGACGGTGGCTGGGCGGCGGGCACGTGCAGACGATTGCCAGCTTTCTGCTGCCGCGCAGAATTCAATTGCCTCCGGGGGAGGAACGGCTCGTTGAGGTTGAGCTGGGCATCAAACTTCGGTGCTGGTGCTACTGGCAAGGCGAAGCAGAGCGCCGACAGGCCCTGACATTAGTCGTCGTCCATGGCTTGGAAGGATCTTCGGATTCGCAGTACATGCTGGGCGTGGCGCGCAATGGGCTGGCGGCAGGAATGAACGTTGTCCTCATGAACCAGCGCAACTGCGGCGGAATGGATGCCTGTGCGCCCACGCTCTACAACTCAAGCTTGTCTGGGGATGTAGCCGCCGTCGTACGGAGTGTCATCGACAACGATGGCGTCTCTCGGTTCGCGCTGATCGGGTTTTCCATGGGCGGAAACCTGGTGCTGAAGCTGGCGGGAGAGTGGGGAAGCGACGGGCCGCCGCAATTTCGAGCGGTGGCGGCGGTTTGTCCGGCGATCGATCTGGCGGCGTCGGCGGACGCGCTGCACGAGCCCCGCAACCGCATTTATGAGTATTACTTTTTGCTGCAATTGTTCAGCAGGATTCGGCTCAAGGCCCGGCTGTTTCCCGGGAAGTTTGACGTCTCGCGGTTGCGGGGTATTTCCAGCCTGCGAATGTTTGACGACCGCATCACCGCGTACTACTGCGGATTCGCGGGCGCCGATGATTACTATGCGCGGGCGGCGGCGGCCAACGTGGTGGACCGCATCGCTGTACCGGCGTTGATTATCCATGCGGCGAATGATCCGTTTATCCGGATGCAGCCCGAGACCGTGCGGCGCATTGCCGCGAATCCGAACATCACCTACTTCGAGACGCAAGACGGCGGCCACTGCGCGTTTCTCGCAGAACGCAACGGCGATCCGGGGGACGATGGGCGCTGGGCAGAGCGCGAGGTGGTGGAGTTTGTGGCGGGTCAATGAGCGTTATCGCGATACAACAACAGCTAGCATCCTCGAACATCTGATTTTCCCAACTTGTCCAAGTCAGAGGTCTAGTTTTCGGGCGCAGCCTGCCTCGGTCATTTTCTTCGCCGCCCGAGTCGAACAGCAGTACAATCGGAGCGTAAGATCTCTCGCCTCCCCGAAGAGCACCTCCATCACGGGATGCAGCACCCCCTCAGGCGAAAGCACGCACAGTTCTTCTTTTGAATCACGCAGTTCAACCCGAGCTTTATTTCATGGAGCTATGAAGCTCAGGTTATTGATGTACACAATCGCGTACAATCCTCGGTTGTCTCTTCCGCGGCGACGGAACCGACAAATGAAGATCTGGACCTCTTTGGTCGGAAGTGTGGAGATCCTCAGCCTTGCAGCAACGGTACTGCTGATTGGCTGCGCAGGGGTTTCTACATCGACCAAAACTCCGACAGACACTGGCACGGGAGCATCGACACACACGGTCGATCTTTCGTGGGCCGCGAGCACGTCAACGGACGTACGCGGCTATAACGTCTATCGCGCGGTGTACACCAACTCGTGCGGATCTTTTTCCAAGATCAACTCAGTACTGATTACGAGCACCTGGTATACGGATTCGGAAGTCACGAACGGCACGACCTACTGCTATGCCACGACCGCCGTAAATACGAGTAATGAAGAAAGCGGCTATTCGAACATCGTCTTGAATGTTCAGATCCCTGCGTCGTAGTGCCCGAAATTTGCATCGATCAATCAGGCCCAACAGTCGAACAGAAAATGGCAACATTGGAATCAGGGGCGATTGCGCTTTTGTGTGTTGACAGCAGACATCGAGGGATCGCGCCGCGACTCGAATCACGGCAAATCCAGGTCCACAAAGCACGCATTATCAGGTCAAGCACTCATCGGCCGGTATCGGTGGGAGTGGAGCCTCGAAGTCCGCCGCCGCAGCGAAAAGTTTCTAGCGGAACGAAAGCTTTCCCGGCATTCAAGTTCGCGCTGGACTAGGACGGAGCCGTGCCCGGATGTCCACGCCGCGGCCTTTCATCCTTGTGCGGACATAAGCCAATCCCAGCATCGCCAGAAAAATAACCAACAATCCCACTGACGCGCCGCCAATTCCCATCGCATGCTTCGGCAGGATCGAGACGCGGCCGTACACAAATTCGATGTGCACCCAGTACACAAGCAGAGATGCCTGGCCGAGCAGGATGAGTGGGCTGAATCTCCACTGGCCCGCGCCCCAGCGGCACCAGGCGCAGCTCGCGGTTAGAATCACCAGCAACATTCCCACGCGGATCAGGAAGAAGCTGGGACTGGTATGCCAGTAGTCGTAGACAGAATAGAGTTGGCGCGGCTGCGCGTCGAGCAAGCGGGCGAATTCAATCAGCACACTGCCGGCCAGGCCCAGAGAGAAAAATGCTCTTGGTTCCTGCGCCCGCGCCCATGCGCTTTGCAGGATAAATCCCACGGCCAAGCCGGCGAAGGCGAACGCCGCCCACGGAAAAACGGGGAATAACCATGCCTGCGGAGTTCCGAGGTTGTGTACGCCATTGACGTAGGACTCGATCGGCCAGGGAAGCCAGCGCGGACGCCAGGTGGTCCACAGCGGCGGGGTCAACAGGGAAATGAGCAATGCGGTGCCGGCGGCGGTCAGGACCAAGGCGAACCGCGTCCCCGGGCCGCGCCTCATAGCCAGAACCAGCCAGCAGACAACGCCCATCAGCATCATGGAAAGTCCGATAGTATTGAGAATGTCAACGCGAAGCAGGTCGCTTTTGGGCGCCCATCCCCAGGCCACCAGGTACTCTTGCAGGCGGAAGAGCAGGCCGAAGCCGAAAATTTCCGCGCCCCGGCGGATGGTGGTGCGTGCGATCTGCGCGGGCGGAAGATTTTTCTGCCGCAGTTTTTCCGTGACCAGGGCGAACGAGATTCCTGCGAGGAACAGAAACAGCGGCGCGGGAAAGGTTCCACCCAACTGGGAGTACATGAAAAAGCGGCTTTGGCGCGCCTGGGCGCTAAGCCAGGAATCGTAGCAGTGGGTCTGGAACATCAAAAGGCAGGCCAGTCCACGCATCCAATCGATGTAGGCGAGCCGGGATTTTGCGGTGTCTGGCGGAGGCATGCGCGGCTGAGGTTGGCAGGGGCAGTATACGGCAGCAGGCCCGGATTCCGTGATTTTCGGGCCCCTGATGCTGTTTTCAAGGCACGTTCGACGGGTTTACCGCTGGATTTGCCGCAACATTAACCGAACTTCCGGGTTTAACTTCGTGTTTCGTCATCTTTGTGTCAACGATACAACCTTCTGTCCAACCGACTTATCGAATAGGGACAAGCCGGTATAAGTTTAAAATATAATCTGTATGCCCATTTCCCCCGGAGCTTCCATGCGAATTGTGAAGTCGATTTTCCCTGCCCTTTTGATGGCCAGCTTTCTCTCCAGCGTGAGTTATGCCACCGTCCCGGACCGGATCACGGGGGAGATTAATCCCAGCCAGACCGTAGCGGTCAAAGGCAACGTACACGGCCTCGCTCGGCCTGGCTTTGATCTCGGTCGCGCCGACGCCAGCAAATTGATTCACGGAGTCACGCTGGTATTCCGGCCCTCCGCCGCTCAGCAGCAGGATCTTGACAACCTGCTGGCCGAGCAGCAGGATCGCACGTCCCCGAATTATCACAAGTGGCTTACGCCGGCCCAGTTTGCAGATCGTTTCGGAATGACCAGAGCGGACATCCAACGTGTCGTCGACTGGCTACAATCTCAGGGTTTCGCCGTGACCTCGGTCGCCAACAGCCGCAACGAAATTTCTTTTGATGGAACCGTATCCCAAATTGAGGTGGTGTTCGGCACCGAGATCCACAATTATCTGGTGGACGGCGAGATCTATTTCGCCAACGCCACCGACCCGTCGGTGCCTGCGGCGCTCGCGGAAGCGGTCCTCGCCGTTGGCCATCTTCACAACTTCGCTCCGAAACCCAGAGCGAAAGTCCGGCCATATCTCACTTCCTACGTCAGCGGCAATCATTTTATGACGCCGGGCGATTTCGCCACCATCTACGATGTGCAGCCGCTGTACAGCACCAGTGACGGCACCGGCCAGCAGATTGCGATTGTCGGACAAAGCAGCGTCAACACGACCGATCTTAAGAACTTCCGCAGTGCCGCCGGCCTACCCGCGAACACTCCTCAGATGGTGTTGCTCCCAGGCACCACGTCCACCCGGTGTGCGGGCGATGAGGGCGAATCCGATCTGGATCTTGAGTGGTCGGGTGGCGTGGCAAAAAGCGCCAGCATCATTTTTGTCTATGCCGGTCTGGGCACCGGCGACACCTGCGCGGGAAACCGCACTAACACCGTCTGGGATGCCATCAACTACGCGGTGCAAAACAAGGTCGCTCCTGTTATCAGTAGCAGCTACGGTTACTGCGAGTCGGGATTGGGCAGCGCTTTTACGAATCAAGTTCGGGGATGGGCGCAACAGGCCAACGCCCAGGGCCAGACAGTCGTGTCCGCTTCGGGTGACTCCGGTGCCGCGGATTGCGATCCAAACTCGACCGACCCAAACGGCACCTCGGCCACGGGTGGCCTGGCCGTTGACGTTCCCGCTGCCATTCCCGAAGTGACCGGCATGGGCGGCAATACGTTCAACGGGGATGCTGCTGGTACCTTGACCGGTACCGCCCCTAACACCAATGCTGGCGCCACCACGTACTGGTCGGGCACGACCAACAGTACCGACACCGTCTCGTCGGCACTCTCCTACATACCCGAAGTAGCTTGGAACGACACTGCTGCTGATATCGCCGCCGGTGGCGGCTTATCGGCCTCGGGCGGTGGTGCCAGCATCTACTTTGCGAAACCTGCATGGCAGACGGGAACCAGCTCGGCCGATAGCGCACGCGACGTCCCCGATCTTTCGATGGCTGCGTCACCCAATCACGATGGTTACCTGGTCTGTTCCGAGGATGGCCCCAACAACACCATCATCTCCACCTGCACGGCGGGCTTCCGCACCGGCACCGGCGGGACCTTTACGGTCGTCGGCGGCACCTCGGTGGCTGCGCCAACGTTTTCGGCGATCCTGGCCCTTATCAATCAACAACTCGGAAACACTCCTCCCTCTGGCTTGGGCAACGTCAATCCGAATCTCTACGCGTTCGCTAGCTCCAGCCCCACGGCTTTTCATGATGTGACTACGGGCAACAATATCGTGCCGTGCACCAGCGGAAGCCCGAATTGCCCGGCGACTGCCCCGTTCCAGTTCGGTTTTAGCACCACCGCCGGTTACGACCAGGTTACCGGTCTCGGCTCCGTGGACGCGGACAAGCTTGCCATCGCCTGGGCTGGCACCACGCCCCAGCAATTTACGCTCACTCCCACAGCCGCAAGCTTCATCGTGGCGCAGGGAGCGAGCGTGGATGCCACGGTCACCGTAACTTTAGCCAATGGCTTTACCGGGACGATCATCTTCAAATGCATCGAGCCGCCGAACATGGTTGGGTCGACCTGTACAGCGCCCCCGCAGACCAATGCGGCGGGGCAGGTCAGCTTCAACATCAGCACCACCCTCCCGACCGTGGGGAGCCTGCAACACTCCGATCGCCGCATGGGGATCTTCTACGCTGCCCTGCTGCCGGGTCTGCTGGGGATTTTTGTCGCGGGGGGCTCGCGGCGATCGCGGCGCGGCATGCGCCTTTTGGGCCTCACCCTGGCTCTGGGATTCTCGACGCTGTGGCTGGGATCGTGCGGCGGCACCACCAACACCACCAACTCGCATCCGGGAACGGCCAAGGGTACTTACACCATTACCGTGACGGGCACCTCGGGCACCGTGACTTCCACTCCCGCCACCTTCCAACTGGTCGTGCAGTAAACGCTGCAAGCCCACAAGAGACACAGGCGCTCCGCTCATCCCGGAGCGCCTTTTCTGCAAGCCCGCCGACATTTAATTTGACGAAATTTAATTTGTTCAAGACGGCGGGCCTCGCGCACAGTTAGTCTGTTCCCAATTCAATGGGGGGCTTTCGATGAAGAATATTTTGTGTCGTGTTCTGGTGCTGGTCGCTTGCTTCGCTCTGCTGGCCGCTGCGCGCGACGAAAAAACGCCCAAGCCGCAATATGACGAAAAAGGCGAGCTTCTGCGCCCGGCCGACTACCGCGAATGGATGTTTCTCTCCGCCGGATACGGCATGAACTATAGTCCCGCGCCCGGCAGCCATGAGATGTTCACCAACGTATTTGTGCAGCGTTGGGCCTACAACGAGTTTCTGAGTTCCGGCAAGTGGCCCGAGCAGAGCATGTTCGTGATCGATGAACGGGATGCGGCGAGCCGAAGTTCGATCAATCAGAAGGGCCACTATCAGACCGATCTCATGGGGCTGGCTGTCGAGGTGAAAGACTCGGCGCGCAATCCGGACAAGTGGGCGTACTACGCCTTTGACGCCGATGGCAAAACGGCCGGGGCCATGCCTAAGGGCAACGGATGCTGGTCCTGCCACGCCGCCCACGCCGCGGTCGAACACACATTCGTGCAGTTTTATCCCACGCTGAAGCCGGTCGCGAAGAAGTTCGGCACGTACAACGAAGCCCGGGAACAAGTGACCGGCGCGAAGTGATTATGCTGGGGCGGACACTCCCTTCGGCACGCTCAGGGCAGGCTCTGTCCGCCGACTTTGACCTTGATTTCTTGAACTTGGAACGCTTCTGGAAGCGATGTCGGCGGCAGGAGTCTCCGCCCAGACGTGGCAGCGCACGCTTTCTAACCGTGCCCTAGCCAGCCGCCCGCCTTCACTTCTGCGCTGGCGGCACGTACTCCTTGGGTTTGGCTGATCCCTCGCCGAAGAAGAATTGTTCCAACTGCTTGACGATGACTTCCTGATCCTCGCGCCGGGCAGGATTCAGCCGGTACTCGTTGAGCAGCATCTTGCAATGCTCCGTCCACATCTTCCAAGCTTCCTGGGAGACGTTGTCATAAACCTTCTTCCCCAAGTCGTTGTCGAACGGAGGCTCGTCCAGCCCAGGCATTTCTTTCTTGAACTTCACGCAAAAAACAGTGTGCGCCATAACTTCCCTCAAAAATAAATTAAAGATTCAAATCTAAGGCCGAATCTCCATGCTTCGAATCAGCCCGTCCCGAATCTCGTACACATGCTGAACCATCTGATCCGCGGACACCGCTCGGATTTCCGCCATAAAGCACCGAAAGATTATCTTACACGGAGAACAGCGCCTTGCAGCCGCCGCGTGTGAACCAGATCACTGTGAAAGTTGCTCGACCGAGGAAATCTCGTGAACACTCGATTGCACGCGCGCCGCAGGCGCGTCTGAAGATAGCCCGGCGTTTTCAGCGCCGGGTTCGCTGGAAGACATGAACCGCGTCCCGGAGGGACGCTTGAAACGACGCAAACTGTCACAAAGAATCTGTTCGTCGTTCCACGCGACCCAGTTGCGACCAGAGCAGCGCCGCGATTCCCCATATCGCAAACAGCGGTATCAGGCTCGCCAGCCCGTGCAATCCGAGCAACCCTCCAAGGTTGAACGCTCCATAGTCCGCGTTCGATCGCGCTTCGGCAACCGTCAACATCGAGTCACGATTAAGCGCCACGTGCCCCGACCAAAATGCCGGCCAGACCGAGTGCACGATCGGACAACTATCCTGCATGGACAGTTGCGAAGTCGTCGAAACCACCATCAGTGCCAGGAACATGCTGCACAGAGCCGCTCCGATCAGCACCCGGCGCCACACTGGCGTAGCGCGCCCCCATGCCACAGGCAGACCGACGCATAGCAATGGAATGCTTGCGCCGGCGTACCGCGGGCCGAACGACAGGCCCGCCTTCCACCAATAGAACGAAGCGTTGAACAAGAAGTAATACGCCGCAACCGCCACCGCTGTTACGGCAGCAGCGCGGTGAGCCTTCTCTTTCCATAACCACCACAACCCCAACGTGGCGGCCAAAAGCACCGGCGACGCCAAGAACAGCCCGCGCGAGCATCCGAACATAATTTTCAGCAGCCGGTCCGGGTGAGGGTAGGTTAGTCCCAAATACCCTTGCTGCTGCATGAACGAAAACGAATTCGGATCGTAATAGGAATAGCTCGGACGAAACGTCCCAAACGCCGCGTGCAGATACCCGAGCAGTACAATCACGCAAATTCCAGCCCCGAGGCCGACCCCCGCGACCACCCGCCAGCGAACCGCGGTTCCGCGCGGCCACGCTTGCGACAGAGCCAACAACGCCAATATCGCCGAAGCCGGAGCCGCCGGATATTCCGTAACCGTTGCCCAACCCGCCGCCAGTCCTACCGCCAGTCCCCAAAGAAAATCGCCGCGCGCATTCTCGCTCTCGCGCACCTTCAACGCAGATGCAAAACCGAAGATCAGGCAGGCTCCCACCAGAGCATGGGCCCAGAACAAACTCGCATACGCCCACATCGGAGTCCCCAGACACATTACCAGCGGTGCAAACGCCGCCCCGCTGGAGCCGCCCCCGAATCGCAAGCCCAGAAAAAACAGGCACACCCCCGCCAGCGCAGCCGGCAACGCGACCGCACCTGCGCTCACGACGTACGACAGCGCAATCTCGCCTCGAGGTGATTCTGGATCGATTCCAACGCTCCGCAGTGCGGGCCTCGCGGCCACCGCAAACGGCACGGCGAGAAACGCCAGCCCCGGCGCCTTATCGGAATAGTAGTGTCCCTTGAAGTGCGCCTTGTCCTGCGTGTTCTCATGGTAGGCGTCGATTTGCAAGGTGTGTCGCTCGACGATAGCGCGCACCAAATCGAAGCGGGAATTCTGATTCCACCCGCCGCCTTCATAGAAGTAGCTGAATGAGAGAAAAGTTACGACTCCAAGCAGGATTGCGGCCTTGCGCGGGGAAGGAGATTTCTCTGACAGGGGGCTCATCGAATTTTCCCGGCCTCGAACCCTCAGGCTCCGGAGCCGTGCCATCCTGGCTGCGGCTCCCGATGCACAAACGTACTCACGGCTTTCCGGACGCCAAAAGATATTGCGCGACGATCTTCTTGGTTTCTTCGTCCATCGCGGTCGTCGGGTCCGTGGGGCCCTTCGCCCCCGCGGTGACTTTGCCTTTCACGCCAACGTACACCGCGTCATAGGCGGTATCGCCCAGATTTTCCACCTTGTGCTTGAACGGCGGATACCAGCGCGCTTCGCCGGGCTTGGAGAAAATTTCCCGCGTCTTCCCGTTCTCGTCGGTAAAGCGAAGGTGAGCTTCCGTGAGGACTACAACTACGCCACCGGGATGGTCGTGCAGCGCGGACTTTTCGTGCGGTCCGTAGTGGACCGAAACGACTTGCACTCGGTCATTTTCAAAGTCCAGCCGATAGTGCTTTGGTTCAACCTTGGTGGGATCTTGCCCCAGCGTAAAAGCTGTGGCCACACACACAAATGCCCCCGCCCAGAATAGCTTCGACCGCATCCCTGCCTCCTGTCCGAGCTTCGTGATTTTCTTTGAGAACCTAGGCAACTCTACTTCCCGCCCTGGAGAGTGTCAACGACCGTGGCTGAGGATGCCCCAGAGTGGTAAATCGCGGGAATACAAAAGGCGAGCCCGCTCCTTCTTTAAAATCGGAAGACGATGCCGGTGGAAATACGCACGACATTGGGATAGAAAATGGAACCCCCTTGGCTGTCGAACGTTTGAAACTTCGTGTGAAGCCAATCAACCTGACCGCGAAGCGCGAGCCGGCGCGTCATCGCGAAGTCAACTCCCCCTCCCGCGGCGTAAGCGAACGAGCTGTCAGAGGTAAGATAGCCGTTGTAATGGACGATGGCTTCTCCCATCAGAAAATGTGCAAAGGGTGTCACCCGGTTCAGCCTGAACGAGACCTGCGGTCCAAACAGGAACGTATACACTTTAGCGTTTGGGTAGAAGCCCGAAAAGTCTGCGGTCAGCCCTAGAGGGTGCGCGATCTCGAAGTTCGCCGACGCATTCCACCCCTGCATACCCAGCTGAGAGGTGAGTGAGAAATCGTGGTTCACATAGGAATAGCCGCCGAAAACTTCAAACCGATCCGAAAACTGCGCTGCGGAGACACCGGCCAGTACAGCCACAGCCAACACCAGGGAAAAGACGCGAGGCATGTTGGATCCTCCGAGCATTGCGAAAGTTACGTCGATGGATGCGCTGCAAGCATCGTGGGATGCATTTCGGGAGGACCACAGAAGCGATGGATTGGATGGATTTGTTTGGTGGGCCCACCAGGATTTGAACCTGGAACCAACAGATTATGAGTCTGCTGCTCTAACCGTTGAGCTATGGGCCCGCGAACCCAATCTAGCATATTCGCAGGCCCAGCTCACCGTACTTGCTCCGAGGAAACTGCCGCTCGGCTCCTAGTCCTCTTTCCCGAATTGCTTCACGTCCTCTGGGCCATCGTTGACCGTGATGGGCTCTTTTCCCTGCACCAATTCCCGGACCTTCTCCACCACATCCGGATTGGCCAACGTAGTGATGTCCCCCGTATCCATCCGGTTGGAGATGGAGGCGAGGACGCGGCGCATGAGCTTGCCGGAACGTGTCTTCGGCATATCGGGAACGATATGGATGTACTTCGGCCGCGCAATCTTGCCAATGATGGTTTCGATCGCCTTATTGACCTTGTCCACAATCGCCTGGCTGGCCTGCAACCCCGGCTGTAGGGCGATGTAAACTTCCGGCACGCGGCCCTTGATCTCGTCCACGACGGGCACTACCGCCGCTTCTGCCACCTCCGAAACCGTAAGGCAGGCAGACTCGATCTCCTTCGTGCCCAGCCGGTGCCCGGCCACGTTGATGACGTCGTCCACGCGTCCTAGAATCCGGAAATAGCCGTCCACCGCCAGCACGGCTCCATCCGCCGCAAAGTATGGCCAATCGCGCCAGTTCTTGCTGTTGGGGTTCTTGCAGTATTTCCGGTAATACTGGTTGACGAAACGCTCGCGATCCCCCCAAATCGTCTGCATGATGCCCGGCCAGGGATTGCGAATACAGATGTTTCCTGCCCTTCCGGATCCTGCCAGTACGACCTCGCCCATTTCATCCAGGATCTCCGGGAAGATTCCCAGCATCCCAGGGCCTGCGCTGCCGGGCTTCATCGGATCCAGTGCCGGTTTCGTGCTGCACAGAAACCCTCCGTTTTCGGTTTGCCACCAGGTGTCGACAATGACTGCTTCCCGCTTGCCAACCGTCTCGTAATACCAGCGCCAGACCTCCGGCTCGATCGGCTCTCCCACCGTGGTCATGTGCTTGAAGTGGTAGTTGTATTTGGTGGGTTCATCGTGGCCGGCCTTGCGCAACATGCGAATCGCCGTGGGAGACGTGTGGAAGATATTCACGCCCAGACGTTCGGCAATCCGCCACACTCTGCCGGCATCCGGATAAGTGGGAACGCCTTCGTAGATGACGCTGGTCGCTGCCAGGGCCAGCGGACCATAAACGATATACGAATGGCCCGTGATCCAGCCGATGTCGGCCATGCACCAATAAACATCCTCGGGGTGAATGTCCTGAATGTACTTGGAGGTGCCAGTCACATACGCCAGGTAGCCGCCCGTGCGGTGCTGGCATCCCTTGGGCTTGCCGGTGCTACCGCTGGTGTACATGAGAAACAGCGGGGCTTCCGCATCCATGGGGATGGGATCCACGATTTCGCCAGAGTAATTCGGCAGGATTTCGTCAACGAAGAAGTCGCGGCCATTCACAAAGGGCGAAGCGGAAGCATTCTGGCCCGCTTGCCGCCTCCACACCAGGACTTTGTCCACCTTATGCCCTTCTTTGCTGGCGACTTCCAGCGCAATGTCGGCGGCTGCTTTGTGATCGAGCAGCTTGCCATTACGGTAATAGCCGTCCATCGTGATCAGGATATGGCTGCCGGAATCGGCAATGCGCAAACCACAAGCCTCGCCGCTGAAGCCGCCAAATACGACCGAGTGAATAATCCCAAGACGAGCGCAAGCCAGCATGGTAACCGGCAACTCGGGAAGCATGGGCATGTGAATAGTGACGCGATCTCCCGCCTTCAGACCGCAAAAATCGCGCAACAGAGCCGCAAATTCATTCACGCGCACGTAGAGTTCGCGATACGTCACCGATACCGGCGCTTCGCTCTCCGGCTCCGGAACAAAGATCAATGCCGCTTTGTTCTTGTACTTGGCGAGATGCCGGTCCACGCAGTTGTACGAGGCATTGAGCTTGCCGCCGGCGAACCACTTCCAGAACGGCGGATCGCTGGTGTCAAGCGTAGTGTGCCAATATTGGTCCCAACTCAACATATCGGCGTATTCCCGGAAACATTCCGGGAATCTCTCCTCGCTGAACCGGTTGAGGACGTCGGGATCGGTCAGATTCGCCTGACCGACGAACTTCGAAGAGGGATAGTAATATTCCTCCTCCCGCCAATGGACTGCGATTTGAGCTTCGCTGGTCTCAATCACCTGCTGTTTCTGCCGAATCTCAGCCATATCAGTTACCCCTCGTATTGAATGAATTTGTGCCGCATGCAATACTTCTCCGCTACCGCGTCCTCGATGGCGGAGTCATCAGAATCCTGCGTTCCTGAATATACCCGTTGCTACCCGCGCCTTCACCTTCTGCGCCTGCGTCTCTACGCGGTATCGGGCGCGGCGCGAACCCACTGTCGGCCTAAATCACCGGGCCGGGAAGAATGGGCGCTCGTGGCCACGAGCGCCCTCACCTTTTTTCCGGCTCGCTGCCCCGGAACCCACCTTTGCTCCACAAACGATGAACTCCCGTCCCAAATGAGCGCCCTGACTTCTTCGAACCGGACCAGACGTTAAGAGACTGCACTTCTACGATTGCTAAGAAACTGCACTTCTGCCATCGCCAGAACATGAGGATCGGCCAACCTCGGTACACCGATCCTTACCAACACTCGGCGGTTTTCCCGCACTCCTTGCTGGAGTGGCAATAGGCGTCGCGGTTAAGGGCGTCGCAATTCTTGGGGACGCCGTTGTTCTCGGTGCTAAACGATCGAGGTTCTGAATCCAGAACCTTGATCCGTATGGTGTCCTTCGAAGCGGCGTTCGCGAACATCGCCATCATCACAAGACATGCCGCAGAGCAACCCTCTTGTGATAATGCATGAAGCACCTCCAAGCCCCGCTGATTTGGCCATTGTAGCCCCGGTTTTCAAGGATGTCCCTGAAGCCGGCTTTGCGGATTCATGCTCTGATGCGCTCTGAACTTGCCGTCGCTTTCTGAAAGCCAAAGAAGCCGGAGTCAACCCAGGAGACGTCTCGATGATGGAAGGTTGAAAGCTAGCTTTTGAGAAGTGACAATCGTGCCGCTGCTTCAGGATATGCCCGGTAAAAGGGCGCCCCGGGCGAGTATGAAGCCTTCTCCGCGCGAGCGAGCTGAAATGGATTCCCCGAAATCAAGCGCTGTAGGCGCGCTCCAAAAATAGCCCGGCGTCAACGCCGGGTCCGCTTGCGAAAAGGGGGAGAGCGGTCCCGGAGGGACCGCTGCAATAACCCGCCAATTCCAACTGGCGCGTAACCGCCAAAAAAATGGCGTCCCCGGAGGAGTCTGTGTCATAGCTCGATCGCATCTGGAAAAGTGAACAGACGAACCGCTGCAAGCCGCGAAGAGGCGATAGAATGCAGCCCACAGCTTGCCCTGAGCTTGTCGAGGGGCGCAAGCCGTGGGTGGTAAGTGGAAAATGAGCCAGCCCCCGGAGGGGCGGAAGAGAAGTTACGACACAGACTCTCGAAGGGACGCCTGCAACTCACCTCCGAAACATCAAACCCCCGCAGACCGCTGCATCTTCCCGCCCACTGACTTCGCTAAATCCTGCAACGTCGGTACCGACTCCGGTTCCGTCACTCGATTCTCCGGCAACGGCGCACCGCTCTTAAACGCCTCGACCAGCATCTCAATCGCCAGATCCGTATTCGGACGAATAAAGATCGTTGCCGCCAGCGTCCCATTGCGCACCCACGTCTGGCCGGTCTTGGGCATTCCGTCGCAGCCTGTGATCGGGATCTTCATCCACCGCGCCCGTTCGCTTTCGGCGATTTCGCTAAACGCTTTCCTCGCTCCCATCGCCATGCTGTCGTCCTGCGCTCCGACCAGATCCACATGGCTTTCCTGAGAACGTCCGCAAACGCAGCCACGAGCTCACCGTGCGATGCGCGCTGTCTTCCGTCCAGTTCGCCCGCATCGTCTTCACCTGAATGTTTGCCGGTTTCGTTTTCAGCATCCCAGCCGTTCGTTCTTTCGCCGCAGAACTGTTTGCCGGCCCCTCGATATACAGAATGGATCCGCCATTCGGCAGCAGCGCCGCAAATTGCTGCCCCTGAATCCGGCCCACCGCGTCATGATCGGAACTGATGGCAAACACCGGAACCTTAAAAGTACGACGCAGTTGCAGGATGTAGTCCACTTCGTGATTCAGCACGACCCATCCAATTCCCGCCGCCACGGCCGCGCGCGCCACCTGCGGAAACGCAGTCCCGCCCGCGGGTTCGAACATGATTGCATCCGGACGCGCCACCGCTGAATCCTGCACGTAATGCAGCAGTTGCTGGCTCTGCGCCAGAGCATCATTGTTCGCGTGAATAATCTTCGCGTCCACGCCCAAACGCCGCGCGGCTTTTTCCGCCGCCGCGGCTTGCTCCTGCTGATAATCGTTATCGTCGTTGGTGAGTGAGACCACAAAGCTGAGTCGTTTCATAACATGAGTCCTTATTCCCGGATCATAGTCCCTGAATTTCGATAACCCATGTAACCAGGGTAACCATGCAATCGTGCGGCATGCTCAGAAGAAGGTTGTGAGATTCAGGGCAGGTAAAAAGGTTACGAGGTTCAGGCGCCCGCCGCAGCCTCTTTCGCCGCTTCGCCCAGAAAAGATTTCAAATTCGTATCCAGAGTTTCCCGGCTGTCATCGGAGAGGTCTACGAAGCGGAAAGGCTGCATCCACCCTTGCGTCGCCCACATGGGAAACAGCATCTGCGCTTTGCTGCGAATCGTAACTTCGCGAATGTGAAAAATCATTTCGACCTCGAGCTTTTCGTCCAACGGTTTTTCCAGATGGATGATTCCGCCCGACGTCGAAAGCTGATGGAACGCCGCTCGCACGGAGCGCCGGTTCGGCAGCCGCACCAACGCCAGCACCGAGCCGCGCAGCTTCACGCGAAATGGGCGATCGACCAATTTATTTTCTTTGGCTGACACCGGCGCCGTCGAATTGAGCTGTTCGGCCATATGCCAAAGTATGGCAGCGTACGTGGAGTTGGCGAAGTTACGAAAGAACAAGACCGACTCGTTTTGCTCTCGTTGAGACGCAGCTTGCTGCGTCTGACCCGCGTCTGAATCGCAGCTTGGATACGGGTGCCCTCTACTTGCGCCCAGGATGAGCTTCGACGCCCTCGCAGAAGAGATTGTACGGCCAGACTTTCTTGTTCACAGTCAGCTTCGGAGAGCTTTCCGTATCGCTTGTGACCGGACTTGGAGCCGGAGCACTCTGCGCCGCGATGTCCCAATCTTCCGGAGGATTCGCGATCTTCCAAACATTGCCGTGGGTATAGAGCGCAGCTCCGATTAGGAAACTATTGCCTTCGTTTCCCAGCGGTAAACAGTTTGCCACCCGCGCCGTCACGCTCCCTCCGCCGGGCAGATCGCTGATCATGATCGGGGTCTCCATCTGCAGCGCGCGGGAACTCCGAAACCCACATCCCTGCGCGCTCACGATCAGCACCATGCACTTCTCCGCAAACGGCCGCCTTCGATCCAGACTGGTTATGCTGACGGGAATTTCCACGCGGATCCGCGTGCTGCGTCGAGTCGCCTTGGGTGTCAGAATTTCCATTGCCGGTGCGTCCCGCAGGACCTAACCTTGCACAATTTCGGGGAGACGTCGCACCTCGCTATTGTGACAGAATCGCCCCCAGTCCGATGGTGACCAAGGTAACGTACCGGTGCTGAACCATTCGGCCCAGTAAGCAACGGGCATGTCTAAACGTACACACGTGCAGATAACGGTAAGGGCACGACTTCAGTCGTGCCGTTAATCTTTCAAAGGATATCGGCTTCAGCCGCTGAGGGCCGCTTACCGCTTGCCATTGAGCCGAGCCTGCTTGATACCGGCGCGAATCCCTTTCTCCACGACTCGCGCGTACCCGGCCATGTCCATCGCCGACATCGTCGCCGCGGCAATTCCTCCCGGCGTCGCCGCTTCGTGCAACAACTCAGCCAGTTCTTTTCCGCTTTCCCGCCAATACCAGATTCCATCACTCAGCGCATGCGCCGCAGCCATCATTGCAGTCGTACGCTCCAGTCCGGCGCGCTGTCCCGCCTTCGCCAGAGTGGCCAGCGCGTGATATCCGTGACTGGACGAGTACGTCGTGGTAAACGCATCAAACTGGCGTTCAGGAATTTCCAGCACAACCCCCACGTGTTCGAAGAACTCGCGCACGCGTCTGCGCTCGCTCTTCGTGACGCTGCGCTCAAAGCTCAGCGCCGTCAGCCCTCGCCCAACCCGGCAAACCGGACTCGGCATGGCGCGCACCCAGTGCGCCGCAGGTCCAAGTCGCCGACGCAATTTCCGCAGCGGAACTCCCGCAGCCAAACTGACGCACAGTTTCGGCGCCGGAACTCCGCAGGCCGCAATCTCGTCGAGCATCCCCGCCACCGACGCCGGACGCACCGCCACGATCAGCATCTCCGCCCGCAACAGCGCAGACTTCAAGTCGCGCGCAACCTGCACTCGCGCTTCCCGCCGCAACGCCCGCATCTTCTCCGGATTGCGATCGTAAACCACAATCTCCCGCTCATATCCGGCGAGCCGCAACCCCGCGACCAACGCGCCAGTAATCCGTCCTCCACCGAGAAACACGGCAGCCTTCATGCTCTTCACCGGCTCGCCAGCCCTCCCGCAGTCTCTCCTCCATCCATCGTGAACACTTGTCCGGTGGCAAACGCCGCATCATCCGACGCCAGATAGGCAAACAGCCCCGCAATTTCCTCGGGCTTGGCGTGCCGACGGAGCGGAATCTTCTGGTTCACTTCCTCCAGCATCGCGGGGGAATATTCCGCGCGCTGCATCGGCGTCAACACGTATCCGGGAGCCACTGCGCACACGCGCACCTTCGGCGCCAACTCCAGCGCCATCGATCGCGTCAGCTCAATCACTCCCGCTTTGGTCGCGTTGTAGTCGGCGTAATACGGATATCCCATCACGCCATTGGTCGACGCGGTTTGCAGGATCACGCCGCTGCCGCGCTCCCACATGTGCCGCGCCGCGGTCTGCGCCACATAGAACATCCCGGTCAGATTCACCGCGATGACTCGCTCCCACTCTTCGGGAGTGATGTCGAGAAACTTGTGGCGGATGCTGATGCCCGCATTGTTGATCAGCACGTCGACGCCATCCATCAGCCGGATGGCCTCGGCAAACGCCGCTTCCACCTGCATCAGGTCGGTGACGTCGGCGATGATGGCCTCGCCAAGCTGCGGCAACTCGTGCCGAATCTGCTCGCATGCCTTCGCATCGCGATCCAGCACGCACACCCGCGATCCCTCTTCCAGAAACCGCGCCGCCGTCGCCGCGCCAATCCCGCTCGCGCCTCCAGTGATCAAAACCCGCTTGTCTTTCAGTCCACGCATGAGTTCTCCCTAAGTGTTGTCATTCCGAGCATGAGCGAGTTCCCCAGCCCTTTGTCATTCCGACCCTGAGCGAAGCGAAGGGGAGGAATCTGTTTTCTTGCTCGACGCGAATCAATTTGTGTTGTGTGGCAGTTCAGGATAACGATAGCGAGGCGTTTGTGGCTAGCAGGCGGGCAGTCGGGAAAAATTCGGGCGAGTTCCGTTGTGGGAAAGTTTACTGGTTAGCCCCCCCTTCCCCCTCGGTCTGTTGGAATCATCAACTTAGTGGAAAATCTCCGAAAAGTCCTAGGGCCAGAATAACTTATGGGCAAAATATTCTATCCAAAGGACTTGGGTGCGCCATGACGGATCACCCAGCCAAAGCATACATGGCAGAATTAGCTCGCATAAAGGGCGAAGTCGATGAGGAACTGCGGAAAAGCAGGAGAGCATTCCCGATTCGGGAAGCATGCCGATTGGACCGGATGGGTATCACGAACGTTTACGCCGTGGCAAAGAGCGAACCTCAGGGGCTAAAGCCCAATGTCTATGCGCGCTGTAGCGGCACGACTGAAGTCGTGCCCTCCCCAGACCAGTTTAGCGGGTTGACGGTGCATTTCCCAGTACGGTAAATCCGGTCGCCCTGTGGGAAATCAAGGAGTACTACTACACGACGACGTTCGGTAGCCGTGTCGCCGATGGAGTCTATGAGTCGCTCTTGGACGGCTTAGAGCGTGAGAATCTGCGCGTGGAAGAGGATTTTGACGTTAGACACTATCTGATTATCGCCGCCCACGACACATGGTGGAACGATGGCAAATCCTATTTGTGTCGCATCATCGACATGCTTCACATGGGCTATGTCGACGAGGTTCTTTTTGGGCGAGAAGTCCTTACGAGACTGCCAACGGTGGCTCAAGAGTGAGTAAAGGTCGCTAAGGCGAAGATGAATACAGCGGATGCACCAGTCATTACGCCGGGGACGACAACCTGATCGACAATCGCACGATTTTGTGCGGTCCCGACAATATCTTCCAAAGCGCGTATAGGTTCTGTACGGTTGGCTCTCGTTATGCGGAATTTTGGGCTTTTCGCTCTCATCAATTCCGGGAACGGGATGCCCAATTTCCCGCTTCGAGTTCCATTATCTCTTTTTTCACAGCACTCCCCGTGTTTTTCTGCGTCGAGCACAATTTACTGAAAATCCAGAAAGAGCCCTCCGCCATTACGAACGCCGCTCCTGGTGGGACGATATCAACGCCTACGGCGGCTTCGAAGCCGACCGCCAGGGCGTCCGCGAGCAAGACGTAGACCGCCTCGTCCACGAACTACGCGCCACCAAGCGCGCCGCCAAAAAGTGATTCGCATTGTTCTCGACACGAACGAGATCGTGTCGGCAAAGTAGACTTTCCCAGACGGTTCGAGTCACTGTCAGCGAAAACCCAGCCGAGCTTCGCTTGGCCTGGACGGGTCAAAGACCCGTCCCCACACAAGCAAAGGCAAAAGCAGATTCCTCCCCTTCGCTTCGCTCAGGGTCGGAATGACAATGGACGAGACGTTAGATCGGTTTGCCGCGGAAGAAGTAGACCAGTTCGATCACCAGGATGATGACCACCATCAGTTCCAGGATGAAGGCGCGGCTTTGATTGAACTGCTCGACCATGAAGCGGTAGAGATCTTCGGCGGTTTGCAGTTTTTCTTTGACCAGGTCTTTGTAGTCAGGGACTCCGACCTTGGACGCGCACAGTTTGTAGAGCCTCGCGGAGAACATGTCGCTGAGGAACTTGATGGCGTTGTCGGCGCGTTCGGTCAGTTCGTTGACGTCGAGCAGCACGGTGTGCAGCTTGGACGCCGCGCGCGCCGTTCGCCAGCGCGACCACCATCCCGTGCCGCCAACTTCGAGGAAGTCGTAGACGTTTTCCAGTTCCTTGGTGAGCAGTTCGTCGTAGTGGCGGAACTCCAGGAGCTGCGAGTTGGCGTATTGCAGGAGCTGGATCGCGGTCTCCGCGCCTGCGGGCGTGTCATAGATAAACGCGGCGTTCCAGCCAATCACCGCCAGATCGTTGGGATAGTAGGAAATCCTCGACTGCAGAATCTCCTGGCGCTCGCCTTCGGAAAGCGTCGCCATTTCGCCGCGCACAATCTGCGAAATCTGATCTCTGTGCGCAGCCAGCAGATCGTTCGCGGACGGCGCGCCTTCGATCTCGCGCACATGGAAAATGAAGTAGTCTTCTTGCAGCCACTCGCCACTGTTATACGGTTTGACCAGCGCTGGGGCCGCCCGCTCGAGCCTCTGTTTCACGATGCGCGTGGCGAGAGCTTCAAAGTTGATGTCGGAAGTCCAGCGGCAGGAAAGCTGCACCAGAGTATCCCAGCCGCCGGAAAACGGCAGCTCGAAAACCAGGCTGACGACGCCGTAATCGTAGTACTTGATCTGCCCCTCAAGCCGCTCTCCGCTCTCCAGGACCAATGGCTCAAGCGACTCCTCGACCGGAGGACGCTGGTAGCGAACGTATCCCGGAGCTTGATGCTTGAAACTGGCATCCGCCGTGCGCGCCCCAAAGATATTGCGCAGCACGTCCAGCCGAATCTCCTCGCAAACATCAAACTGGATCAGAACCAGAACCGACCCGCGTAAGGGCGCTGCAGCCGACAGCGGAGCTGCCAACTGGGCCTGCGCGGAGGTCGCCTCATTGCCGACGATGGTTGTAAGTTCGCGATTCATAAGAATCCGTTGCAGATTAGTGACGCTAAGGAAAGATGCCCGACAAAGAGGCTAAGTCTATTGTCCCAGAAACAGGGGCGATTCGACCATAGCGGGACTTAGCCAGGAGCTAACGGCCGGATGCAAGTGGCTGATAAATCAGCGGCTTCGACTGAATCGCCAGAGGAGCAATCCGCCCGCCGCCAACGCTCCCAAGCCCAATCCGGCGCGTTTCATCGAGGAGCGGACTTCGGAATCGCGCTGGTTAACGATCGCAGATTCGGGGAACGGATCGTTGGACATCTGAGATGGATTCAGCGCCATCTGGAGGACTTCGGCCAAATGAAGCGCGTGACGGCCAGTCCCTTGCGCGATCTGCTCGCGGCAACTGAAGCCATCCGCGATGATGAGCCAGTCCGACGGCGCTCTACGGACTGCGGGCAGAAGTTCGAGTTCGCCGATGGCAGCGGAGATGTCGTATTTGTCGTGCTCGAAGCCGAAGGAACCAGCCATCCCGCAGCATCCGGGAGCGGGAGACTGGAAGTCGATGCCGATGCGGCGCAGCAGAGACTCTTCGGCGGTCATCTTCATGATGGACTTGTGATGGCAGTGTCCGTGCAGCAGCGCCTTGCGCTCGAAGCGCGGGAGTGGAGCATTCCGAGAGTTGCTTTCGAGGAATTCACTGAGCAGGAACGTCTGGCGCGCCAGGGCTTGCGCGCGCTCGTCATGAGGGAAGAAGTTGAGCAGTTCGTCGCGAAAGACCGCGACGCAGCTTGGCTCCAATCCAACGACCGGGATTCCTGCTTCGATCTCGGGCGAGAGTGCGTCGAGGATGTCGAGGAGCAACGACTCCGCGCGGTCGAGCATGCCGAAGTCGTAGAGTGGACGTCCGCAACAGAGATTCGCCTGCGGAAGGATCACCTGGTATCCGGCGGTTTCGAGAACATCGACCGCGGCTTTGGCGGTCGAGGGCAGGAAGTGGTTGTTGAAGGTGTCGGGCCAGAGAAGAACCGGAGGACCGCCCTCAGGGGCTGAAGCCCGATTCTCTTGAGCGCTGTACGGCACGGCTGAAGCCGTGCCCTTCCCGTCTCCTTCGCGCATTCCGTTTCTTGCACGGGTGCGACGAAACCAACTTTTGAACGTCTCGGGAGCGAAGGCGGGAATGCTGCGTTGCTGCGGAATTCCAGCCACCAACTTCGCGATGTCGCGCAGGAACGGCAGCTGCGTGGACAGATTTACGAGGCCGGGAACGTTCGACGCGAGGCGCGCCCACAGGTCGATGTTGCCGAAGGCGTAGGCGCTGCGCGGGCGCACGCGGCCGTCATAGTAATGCGAGAGGAATTCAGCTTTGTAAGTCGCGACGTTGACGCTCACCGGACAATCGCTCTTGCATCCCTTGCAGGCGAGGCAAAGATCGAGCGATTGCTTGACCTCTTCGCTGCGCCAGCCATCGCGGATGACTTCGCCCTGAGTCATCTCCCAGAGCAGGTGAGCGCGGCCGCGAGTGGAATGCTCCTCTTCGTGCGTGGCGCGCCAACTCGGGCACATCACGCCACCCTCGTCGCGGCGGCACTTGCCCATCCCGACGCAACGCAGAGCGGCGTGCGACAAGCTGCCATGATCGGCGGGAAACTGGAAGCGCGTCTGCGGTTCCCACGGCGCGTAGTTGGCACCGAGGCGAAGATTCTCGTCAAGCTTGTAAGGATCGATGAGCTTGCCGGGATTCATCTTCCAGTCCGGGTCCCACGCGGACTTGAACTGGCGGAACGCCTGCATCAATTCGGGCCCGAACATTTTGGGAAGCAGTTCGGCGCGGGCTTGTCCGTCGCCGTGTTCGCCGGAAAGTGAACCGCCATAGCTGACGACGAGATCGGCAGCCTCCTCCACGAACTTGCGGAACTTGGCGATTCCTTCTTTCGATTGCAGATCGAAGTTGAGGCGCGTGTGCACGCAGGCGTGGCCGAAGTGTCCGTAGAGCGAGCCTTTGTAGCCGAACGCGGCCATCATCTTGCGCAGGTCGCGGAGATAGCCACCAAGTTTGTCGGGAGCGACAGCGGCGTCTTCCCAGCCTTCCCAATTCAGCGGTTCGCCGGGCACGTGCGAGGTGACGCCGAGACTGGCCTCGCGAATCTCCCAAACGCGCTTGGCTTGCTGGCCCGCGTAGAGGCGCACGTTCGGCGGATTGGCGCTGTGGTTGAGCGCGTCGATCAGTCCGCGGGCTTGAGATTCGGCTTCCTGCGCGGTTTCCCCACCGAACTCGACCATGAGCCAGCCTTCGCCTTCGGGGAGCAAAGCGAGTCCTTCGGAATTGATGCCTTTCGTGCGCGTGTAGTAAACGAGAAGATCGTCGAAGCCTTCGAGGCCGATGGGTTTGTGCGCCATGATTTCCGGGACATGGTCGGCGCACTGATAAATATCGGGATAAGCCACGACCAGCAGAACGCGCTCAGGAGGGCTCTCGACCAAGCGACAGGTGGCTTCGAGGACTGTGGCACAGGTTCCTTCCGAACCGACGAGCGCCCGGGCGACGTGAAAGCCATTCTCCGGCAGCAGGTAATTCAGGTTGTAGCCGGAGACGCGGCGCGGAATGTTGGGAAATCGCTGGCGGATGAGGTCGGCGCATTGTCCGGAAATATTTTTCAGGGTGCTGTAGATCTGGCCACGGCGTCCGGGTTCGGTGCTGATACGCTGCAGATCGTCGGGGGAAGTCGGGCCTACTTTCATGCGCACGCCGTCGTAGGTGACGATCTCGAGTTCCTCGATGTTGTCGTCGGTCTTGCCCGCCATTACGGAGTGGACGCCGCAGGAATTGTTTCCGATCATGCCGCCGATGGTGCAGCGGTCGTGGCTGGCGGGATCGGGCGCGAAGGTGAGGTGATGTTTTTCGGCGGCGTTGCGGAGATGATCGAGCACGACGCCCGGCTGCACGCGAGCGATACGGCGCACGGGATCGATCTCCAGAATCTTCGCCATGTACTTGGAAAAATCCAGCACGACGGCGACGTTGCAGCACTGGCCTGCGAGAGATGTGCCGCCTCCGCGGCAGAGCAAGGGCGCGCCGAATTCACGGCAGAGAGAAATCGCAGCTAGTACATCGTCGGCATCGTGAGGAAGAACCACGCCGATCGGGACCTGGCGGTAGTTCGAGCCGTCGGTGGCGTAGAGCGCGCGGCTGCCATGGTCAAAGCGAACTTCGCCGCGAACGCGGGAGCGCAGAGCTTCGGCCAGCCCCGAGGCATCAGTTGGTGAGGACTTCGGGGCCGGTATGGAATCTGCCACTCTGTCTTGCATGGGCCGGGTTTTCTTAGTCGGAGGACTTCTTGCTCACGTTAGTGATCTGAAGCCTGGTGTTGTCGCCACTGGCCTCGATGTTGATGGTGATCATATTCTTTTTGTCGTTGGAAACGATGGTGCAGTGATTTTGTTCAGAAGTCGTCACCATGGCGCCGGGGAATTTGGATTTGTAGAAGCTGCAGACCTTGTCGGGGGCGTCGCTGGTTTCGAACATGGCCGTCACGGTGCGGATGCCGCCAAAGGTCGCAGAGGATGCGCCGTTCCGCTGTACTTCCGCTCCCGGATAGAGATCAACGCCCAGATTTTTGGCGGCCTGGTCCGGATCCTTGGAACTCTCCACCGTACCGAAAGGAGTCTCCACCTTGACGTTGTCGCCGTGCTGGGTAACCCGAGCGCTTTTGGCAATGCGGTAGCCGATAATGCCGACCGTAGCCATACCGAGGATGCCGATGCCAACGATGAGGGCTACGACGATCAGGATGATTTTGAGAGCGCTGCTGCCGCCCGTGGGGGCCGGAGCAGGCGCAGGGGCCGTCGAAGTCACGGCGGGAACAGCAGGTCCGGCGGCAACGGCAGCGCCGCACTTATTGCAGAACTGTGTCCCCGCGTTCAAAGTCGCGCCGCAAGAATTGCAGAATGCCATAAGTCACCTCGTGACCGCGCGGTAGGAAGAATCGACGGCGCGAGTATACCGCAGATTGGGGAACGAGTGAGTGATCCTGAGCCGAGGTCATCCACCGACCGATTGCCTGGCTGCGCCCGGCGGACAGCCGGCTGTCCCTACATGGATTAGCTCCCGAAGCGCGTGCCGTAGTCGGCCATGGAGAGGGCTAGAAGAATGAACAGGAAGAATACCGTCGAGATGACGACCAGCTTGAGCAGCTTTTCGCTCGCGCCTTTGAGGTGCATAAAGAAGAGAACGACCAGGAGGGCTTTCACTGTGGCAATGGTCAGGGCGACGGCGGCGTTGAAGGGACCAAGGTTGACATGAGCTGCAAAGACGGTCAGCACGGTGCCGACAAGCAGAGCGGCCCAGATCACGACGTAGGTGGTCAGCGACGATGACGAGTGTTCGGACATGCCAGCCTCATTTACGAAGGTCAATCAGGTAGAGCAATGGGAATAGATAGATCCAGATAATGTCAACGAAGTGCCAGTACAGGCCGCCGATTTCCATCGGAGTGTTGTATTCCGGAGTCAGACGACCTTTCCATGCGATCAGCAGAAGCCAGACAAAGATGCCGATTCCGATGATCATGTGCAGCGCGTGCAATCCGGTCATGATGAAGTAAAGCGCGAAATAGATCTGCGCGTGGCTCGGATTGGCGAATTGTTCGGGCTGACCGGGCGGAGTTGGAATTCGGACGTTTTCGAACTGAAAGCTGGGGCCCGGGACGTGGTGCTTCTCGAATTTCTCGTTGTATTCGACGCCCTTGATGCCAAGGAAAGCAAATCCCAGGATGATAGTGAGCACGAGGCTGCCGAGCAGCATCGTGCGCTTGGCGTGCTGCGCGGCATAAACCGCGAGAACTACGGTCAAGCTGCTGCAAATCAGCACCGCAGTATTGGTCATGCCCAGTTTCCAGTTCAGGGTCTGGCTGGCTGCGGCGAACTCTCCAAAGAACTTAAGGCGATAGATCAGGTAAGCGCAGAACAATCCGCCGAAGAACATGACTTCGGTGGCCAGGAAGATCCACATGCCAAGGCTGGCGGCATCGCGCTGCTGCTGCGGTTCGGCGAAGTGGTGCAGCAGTTCCGGACGGTGCCGCTCTTCGTGGTGAACGCCGACGACGGTGCTATCGTGCAACGGGTACCTCCTCTTTGTGAGGCGCGTCCAACTCGTCGTAGTTGTAGGCTTCCCAGGTCACGATGGGCTCTTTCTCAAAGTTGAAAGTCGTGGGCGGCGACGATGTCATCCATTCCAGGCCAGCGGCGTTCCACGGGTTGTCGGGTGCGGGCTTGCCGTAGCGCATCGACCACAGGAAGTAGATCATGGGCAACAAATAACCAACTCCGAGCACCGTGGCCCCAGCAGTGGAGAGTACGTTCAGCACCTGGAACTCCTGCGGGTACTGGTAGTAGCGACGGGGCATGCCGAGGTAGCCCAGGATGAACTGCGGGAAGAACGTGAGGTTGAAGCCGATGAAGACGATCAAGGCCGCGAGCCGCGCCCAGCCCTCCGGGTACAGGCGGCCGGAAATCTTCGGCCACCAGAAATGCATTCCTCCTAGATAGCCCATGAGAGCGCCGCCGACCATGATGTAGTGGAAGTGTGCGACTACGAAATACGTGTCGGTGACGTGAACGTCAATGCCGAGACAAGCCAGGAAGAGACCAGTCAATCCGCCGATGGTGAACAAGCCGAGGAATCCGAAGGCGTAGAGCATGGGCGCGTCGTAGCGGATGGAGCCCTTGTAGAGTGTGGCCGTCCAGTTGAAGACTTTGACGGCAGAGGGCACGGCCACCGAGTAGCTCAGCAACGAGAACATCAGCGCAGCATAGACCGAGATACCCGCCACGAACATGTGGTGCGCCCAGACCAGGAAGCCGAAGACGGCAATGGAGATGGAGGAAATCGCCACGAAGCTGTAGCCAAAGATGCGCTTGCGCGAAAAGCAGGCAATGATTTCGCTGACGATGCCCATCGACGGCAGAATCATGATGTAGACAGCGGGGTGGGAATAGAACCAGAACAAATGCTGAAAGAGCAGGGGATCTCCGCCCAGCTTGGGATCGAAGATGCCGAGATGCAGAGTGCGTTCGACCGCAACCAGCACAATGGTGATGGCGACGACCGGAGTTCCAAGAATCTGGATGATGCTGGTAGCGTAGTGCGCCCAAATGAACAAGGGCAGCCGCGACCATGTCATTCCCGGAGCGCGCATGCGGTGGATGGTTACGATGAAATTCAGCCCGGTGAGGATGGAAGAGAATCCGGCGACAAAGATGGCCAGTCCCGCCTCGACAATCTTGGTATTGGTGAAGGCCGTGCTGAAGGGCGTGTAGAAGGTCCAGCCCGTATCAACGCCGCCGGTCAGCATGCAGTGCAGCATCATCACGCCGCCGATGATGTACAGATACCAGCTCAGCAGGTTGATGCGCGGGAAGGCCAGGTCCTTGGCGCCGATCATCATCGGCACCAGGAAGTTGCCCAGAACCGCCGGAATCGACGGGATGAGGAAGAAGAAGATCATCACCATGCCATGCATGGTGAAAAGTTTGTTGTACGAGTCGGCCTGAACCAGGTCGCCGGCGGGAGTGAGCAGTTCCAGGCGGATGAGCAGGGCGAAGAACCCGCCGATGAAGAAGAATAAGGTGATCGAGATCAGGTACAGAAGCGCAATGCGCTTGTGGTCCGTGGTAAAGAGCCACGAGCCGACGCCGTACTCCTTGTTCAGGTAATTCTCGCGCTCAATCGGTTGAACTGTTGCGGTAGCCATACTCATTGCACCTGACTTCCTGCGGCCTTGGAATTGTCTTGCGGCGTAGCGGCCGCCGTCTTGGTCCCGGCTGCGACGGGTTGCGACAGCGATTTGACGTACGCCACCAGTGCGTTCAATTGCTCTTCACTCACCAGTCCCTGGAATGTAGGCATGACCGGCTTGAATCCGTTCACGACTTTCGCGCCGGGATCGAGAATGGATTCGCGAATGTAATTTTCGTCGGCAGTTACAGTGCGCCCGTCTTCGAGCAGTACGGGCTTGCCGAAGACTCCCTGCAGATTAGGACCGCGGCCCTGGGTGTCGGTACGATGACAGGTGGCGCAGCCGAGTTCAGCAAAGATCTTTTCTCCCGAGGCGGACAGCGGGCCCGTCGTACCGCCGCTCATCCAGGCCTCGAACTGCGCGGGTTCCATCACGACGATGGAACCGATCATGCCGGAGTGCTGTGTGCCGCAGTATTCGGCGCAGAACAGATGATACGTGCCCGGCTTGGTCGCGCGGAACCATGCGACGGTGTAGCGGCCCGGAAGTACGTCCTGCTTCATGCGGAAAGCCGGGACGTAGAAGCTGTGGATTACGTCCTGCGAAGTCATGATCAGCTTCACGTCACGGTCCACGGGGACGTGGAGTTCGTTGATTTCGCGTTGGCCTTCGGCGTGTTCCAGCTTCCACATCCATTGTTTGGCGACAACGTAAACCTCAGTCGAGTCACGAGGCGGCGTGCGGCCTTTGAAGTACACCACCGCTCCCCAGGCGAAGATCACCATGAATACGAAGAGCGGGATAATCGACCAGGTCAATTCGAGCGGCGTGGACCCTTCAATCTGCTCGGCCAGAACACCACGACGCCGGCGGTAGCGCGCGGCGAAGTAGACCACCGCGACAAAAATCAGCAGGGTCATCAAGCCCGACACAATGAGCAGGAAGATGAAAAGGGCGTCAACGTTGCCCGCCGCGCTGGAGGCCCGATCGGGCCATAATGGAAAGTTATCGAACATATTCCGTTTGACTCGGTCCTGCCTGACCCGGTTTTGCCTGGCCCACGGTTCTTCGCGGCGGCGCGAGTTTCTCCAGCCGGAACAGAATGAATAGGAGGAGCCCCAACATCAAAATGGTGAAGCCGCCTCCCAGCCGCAAAATGTTGCTCACGATCGCGCCGTATTTTCCCGTCGCGGGATTGTAGTGATAGCAGTACAGCAGCACCTGATCGACTGCATTGCCGATCTTGTTCTGCGACGCCTCGACCAACCCCATGCGCAAATCTTTCGGCGGATAATCCACGCCGTAGAAATAGCGCGAGATGCGGCCTTGCGGCGTGAGCACCATGATGGCGGTGGCGTGCGCGTATTGGTTGATCTTGGGATCGTACTGATACTGGAAGCCCACGGCCTTGGTGAGCGCATTGATCGACTCGGCAGATCCGGTCAGGAAATGCCAGCCGGAGGCGGCGCCGGGACGGCCGTAGCGCTTGAGGTAGTCCTGTTTCTTGGCGGCTGCGATAGCCGGCGTTTCCTGCGGATTAAAGCTCACGGTGATGACATCGAATTCGTTGCCCACATCGAACTTCACCATCTTCATGGCGCCGGTAAGGCCGGCCAGGGCTTCTCCGCAGAGCATGGTGCAGTTGTAGTAAACCAAGTTCAGGATAAGGGGCTTCTTGCCGAAGTAATCGCCGAGTTTGACGGTGCGGCCGGCGTCGTCGACGAAGGTAAGATCGGGAGGAACTTGCCCATCAAGATGTTGCTCAATGCCAACGTTTTGCAAATACGGCGGACGGACGTTGGAAGGCGGCGACATGATGCCTTTCGTCATCGCCTGTCCCCAGGCGGTGGCCGCAAGCAGCACGACCGACAGCACAGTTCGCGCCACGGACTTCGAGTTGCGATTCTGACAGCTCACTTCTTGGTTCCTTTCATCTTTCCCGGCTTCGTTATTGCGGACTGAGTGTTCGACGGCTGACTTGGGGCGGCTCCCTCGGCTGCCGCTTGCGTGCGAACGGGAAGTCCGCGCTGGGCCACGAGGTCCATGGCTCGGTCAATCGGGATGCGGACGGCGCCGGCCTTCTGGTCCACCCAGTCGTAGGTGCTGAGCGCCTGTTCTTCCTTGAGGCGAATTCCGTTCAACTGGCCGCGTTCGTCCTCTTCCAGCTTGGGATCGGGGAACGCGCCCTGCGGATAGCCTGGTTGGATATGGCGCGTATCCGCAGGAGCATTCGTTACCAGCGGATTGACCGGCGCCTGCTCCGCCTCGGACCGTTTTTCCAGAAACGAATACAACCCCGACACTACGAAATAAATGAGCGATCCGGCCACAGCCAGCCCTGCCAGGAAATACAGGACTCCGCCGGCGCCGATGTCGCGGCGCTCGTAGCCGCCGTTACCTGTCGAATTCGTGGAATGGCTTTGGTTGCTCATGGGTTCCTAATGATGATGGGCCGGTTCCAGAACTTCTCCGGCGGACGGATCATACGCGGGCAGCAGCGGCAGCGCGCCCAGATTGCGGAAGAAGTAGGCCAGCCAGAAACCGCCGATGGCAATCGGCACGACCACGTCCGCCAAAGTAAATTTGAAAGTCTTCGAAAAATTCGGCTCGATGATCCAGAACAAATCCAGATAGCGCATCAGCATCAGCCACACTGCCAGCCATACCAGCTTGCGAATGTTGCGTTTGAAGGAGCGCGACAGCAGGGTTCCGAACGGAATCGCAAAGTGGAAGATCACAATGAACAGGCCGACGTATCCCCAGCCGCCGTTCAAGCGGCGCAGATAATACGTGATCTCCGACGGCAGGTTACCCGCCCAGATGATGAGCCACTGCGAGTAATTGAAGTAGGCCCAGACCATCACAAAGGTGAGCATCCATTTGCCGTGGTCGTGGACGAAGTCGGGCTTCAACATTTCCGACATGGGCTTGTAGTTGAAAAGGATCCGCTCGACCACCACCGCGAAGCACATGGCGGAAAGTACTTGGCCAATGAGAACGACGAGGCCGAAGATGGTCGAGATCCAGCTCGGATCGAGTGACATCACCCAGTCAATTGCGGCGAAAGAAATCGTGAAGCCGTAGAGAATGAGGCCGGGGCCCGCGACCGCCTTGAAGCGATCCGTGTTATCGCGGGCGCCAGCGTGATCCGTTTGCTTCGACCATTTCGACAACAGGAATGAGAGCAGATTCCAGATGGCGAAATAGATGATTGCGCGAACGACAAAGCCATTCGTGGTGAGATACGTCTTGGTAATGTCTTCGAGATGCTCGCGCAGGTGCTTGTCCGCGATCTGCTCCAGAGGCTGCGCCCAGAGGTACAGCTTGTGCAGCCCGAGGATGACCGGGATAAACAGGAGCGCCAGCAGCGGCAGTGTCCTCATGGCCGCGCCCAGAATCCGGCGGATAACCATCCCCCAACCACCACCGGTCAAGTGGCGGATCATGAGGATCGCCATCGAACCCAGGGCCACGCCGAGCCAGCACATGAACCCGAGCAGGTAGGCGCGATAGAACTCGTCTGGCCGCATGACCGCGAGAATGACTGCGACAATGCCGAAGACGACGCCGACAATCAACGACCGCTGCGCAATGGTCTTCACCACTGGCGGGGGCGTCAGATCGAGATGGTTCACGGGCGCCGCGCTCATTTCTCTTCCTCTTTCGAATTGGTCTCGGGTACCACCACCGGCAGGCTCGCGCCCGTTCCCGGCTCGCGGAACTTCGGAGGTTCGGACGGGATCTTTTGTCCCGGCGGAACATCCGCCATGGTCGCGTTCTGGCTCAACTGCAACGCGCGAACGTAGGCCACGATGTCCCAGCGATCCCGCGGTGGAATCTGCGAGGCGTAGTCGGGCATGATGCCGAAACCTTCGGTGATGACGCCATAGAAATATCCCACCGGCGCTTTCTGCAGACGCGCAATATGGAACGACGGCGGCTTGCGCGCAAAGCCGCGCGAAGGCACAAAGCCGTTGCCGTCCCCGAGTCGTGAATGGCAGGGCGCGCAGAAAATGTTGAAGCGCTCGCGGCCGCGTTCCAGCACTTCCTTGGTTACGGGGAAAGGCATGACGTCGCCGGGATTGTTGCCGATCTTGCCGGTATAGAAATAGGAGTCCGCGTGCAACTGTCCGCGCGCCACCGTGCCCTCGACCGGCGGACGAGCCGATCGCTGGTCGGAGAAGAAGTCGCTGCGCGAAAGCGGATTCTGGCGTGGCTGGACGTGCATGTCGATGCGGCATCCCGCGCAGAGCGCGATTGCTGCCAACACAGTCACGGCGGAGATTGTCCGGTTGTGTCGAGTGCGCCGCGACCCACCCTTGCGCAAAGAATGCGCAAGAGTGGGGCACCCACATTGCTGGTTGATCCCAAGTTTGCGGAAGCGCAGCATCTTAACTTGGCACCTCCGAAACCGAGCGCGGGTCAAGGCCTTCCAGGAATTTGCGCGTGTCCGCGGGGTCGTACTTCTTGTCGGTAGAGAACACGATCAGGAAGAAGCGATCTTTCGAGGCCAGGGCGAAACGCGGCACGTTGAATACCGGATGGTACGGCATGGGCAGGCCATTCAGAGCCAGCATGCCGAAAACCGCCGAGATGCCGGCGAACAGAATCGTCATCTCGAACGTGATAACAATGAATGCGGGCCAGGAATGGGGGGGCTTGCCGCCGATGTTGAGCGGATAGTCGACCGCCGACATCCAGTACTGCATCAGGTATCCCGTCAGGCCGCCGACGATTCCGCCGATGAGCACCACCAGCGGGACTTCGTCATGGTGGAACCCGATTTCTTCCGCGAGGCCTTCGATAGGAAACGGACTGTAGGCATCGATCTTCTTATAGCCCGCCTGATGCGTGGCGCGCGCAGCCTCGACCAACGCAGTGGCTGAGTCGAACTCCGCCATGATGCCGTAGATGGGATCACGCTTCATGGCTTTATTCCTTCACCTCCGCTTCGGGCAGAAGGGTGCGCATTTCAAAGATCGAAATCGCAGGCAGGATGCGCAGGAACAGGAACATTGCGGCCAGGAACATTCCGATGGTGCCGATGTACGTCATCCAGTCCCAACGCGTGGGGTAGTACATGCCCCAGGAAGAAGTGAGGAAGTCGCGATGCAGGCTGACGACCACAATAATGAAACGTTCGAGCCACATGCCGATGAGAATGACGCCAGAGATGAAGAAAAGCGCGACCGGACTGGTGCGCAGTTTGCGGATCCACAGCACCTGCGGAATAAAGATGTTGCAGATCAGCAGCATCCAGTAGGGAACTGCATAGGGACCGTGCAGGCGGTTCCACAGCGTAAAGGCGTCGTAACGATCGCCGCCGTACCAACCCATGAAGGCCTCGATCCCGTAGCCGTAGGCGACGATCAATCCGGTCGCCAACATGACCTTGGCGGAGTTCTGCAGATGGCGCTCAGTGATGAAATCTTCCAGGCCGTAAATCTTGCGAATGGGGATGGCGAGCATCAGCACCATGGCGAAGCCGGAGTAAATGGCGCCGGCGACGAAGTAGGGCGGGAAGATGGTGGTGTGCCATCCCGGCACGATGCCGACGGCGAAGTCAAAGCTCACGACCGTGTGGACGGAAAGCACGAGCGGCGTAGCTAAGCCAGCCAGCAACAGGTAGGCGGTTTCGTAACGATGCCAATGGCGGGCCGATCCGCGCCATCCGAACGAGAGCATGCCGTAGGCGATTTTCAGCGCCCGGTTGTCGCTGCGGTCGCGGAGTGTGGCCAAATCCGGGATCAGGCCGATAAACCAGAACAGCGCGGAAATTGTGGCGTACGTGGAAACGGCGAAAACGTCCCACATGAGCGGGCTGCGGAACTGCGGCCACACGCCCATTGTGCTCGGATACGGAAACAGCCAGTAGGCCAGCCACGGGCGGCCGACGTGGATGGCGGGGAAGATCCCGGCCGAGGCCACCGCGAATAATGTCATAGCTTCCGCGAACCGGTTGATGGAATTCCGCCATGACTGACGCAACAACAAGAGAATCGCGGAAATGAGGGTTCCGGCGTGGCCGATTCCGATCCACCACACAAAATTGACAATAGCGAATCCCCAACCGATGGGGATGTTCACGCCCCAGATACCGATGCCCTTCAGGAACAGGTATCCGATGGCGAACAGCATCATCATGGTCAGCATGAAGGCGATGCCGAAGCCCAGGAACCATCCGTTCGAAGCGGGACGGGTCAGCACGATGGCGCTGATTTTTTCCGTGACCGTGCCGAAGGTGTGGCCCGGTTCGATCACGGGAGCTCGTTGTGCGTCGACCGTCGTTTTGTATTGCTCGTTCATGCTCTCTTGCCAGCTAACCTCAGGGGCTAAAGCCCAAACTCAAATCGACTCTTAACGGCACGGCTAAAGCCGCGCCCTTCCACAAAACCTTCTCAGAGGCACAATTGAGGCGTGCCCTTCAAATCCATTGCTGTTCGGCCGCGCTTCGCGCTGGCCGGACAGCCGAGGCGGCTGTCGCTACGTCATATCCCTATCCTTCCAACTCGGGATTTGGGTTGCGAACCTCCGCCAGATATGTCGTGCGCGGGCGGGTGTTGAGTTCGCCCAGTAGGCTGTAATTGCGCGCCTGCGCCTTCAACTTCGAAACTTTGCTGTTCGGATCGTTGATATTGCCGAAGATGATCGCGCCCGCCGGACACGACTGCTGGCAAGCCGTCTGCAGTTCGGTGTCATTGATCTTGCGGTCTTCGCGCTCGGCGTCGATGCGGCGCTCGCTGATGCGCTGCACGCAGTAGGTGCACTTTTCCATGACGCCGCGGCTGCGCACGCTCACGTCCGGATTGCGCATCATCTTGTACTGCGGCGTGTCCCAGTCCTGGAACAGCAGGAAATTGAAGCGGCGAACTTTGTACGGACAGTTATTCGAGCAGTACCGCGTTCCCACGCACCGGTTGTAGACCATGTCGTTGAGGCCTTCGGTGGAGTGGTTGGTGGCTCCGACCGGGCACACGACTTCGCAGGGCGCGTTCTCGCACTGCATGCAGGGCACAGGCTGGAAAAACGCCTTGGGATTATCGCGATCGCCCTCGTAGTAAGCGTCGAGACGAATCCAGTGCATGTGACGGCCCAGCCTAGTCTGTTCTTGTCCGACGACGGCGATGTTATTTTCCGACTGGCAGGCCAGGATGCAGTTATTGCAGCCCACGCACTTGTTGAGATCGATCGCCATTCCCCACGAGTACATCTCTTCTTTATAGGGATAGGGCTTATAGAGCGTGAGGCCCTCAGCGGGCTCTTCTTCCTTCGCGAAGGTGGGCTCTTTCTTGTACTCCTCGAGAGTGGTCTCGCGGACCAGCGGACGATATCCGCCGTCGGGCGTGTCCATGCTCTGCATGCCCTGCGTGGAGGCGAGTTCGTAGATCGCTCCAGTCTTGCGAATCTGCACGCCGGATGCGATCCACGGCGCGGCGCTCGTGCGCAGTTCGTAGGCGTTGAAGCCTTGTCCGGTGCCGACGCGCCCGGCGCGCTTGCGGCCGTAGCCGAGCGTAATCGTGACGGAGTTGTCGGGATGTCCAGCCTGAATCCAGACGGCGCCGGTAACCTTCTTGCCGTTCAGTTCGAGCTCAACCACATCTTTCGAGGCGATCTGCAGGCGCTCGGCCATCTTCGGCCCGATCTGGATGGCGTTGTCCCAAGTGAGCTTATTCATCGGCTTGGGCAATTCCTGCAGCCAGCCGTTGTTGGAAAATTGTCCGTCGTAGATGGTGGAGTCGGCGCGGATGTTGAGGGCGACGCCCCCTCTACTGGCGTCCATAAAGGTGGCCCCACGGAAATTGGTGTTCTTTAGCGCGACAGCCTTTGGGGCGTAAGATGTGCCTTCGATCCATCCATCGTGCAGCGACTTGCGCCAGAATTGCTCGAAGTCAGCGCCAGTGTGCTGCTTCTGCCAGTAGGCGCGAACGAGATCGTAGCCTAACGCATCGGTTTGACCATTGAGCAAAGCCACAAATTCCAGTGCGCTCTTGCCGTTATAAAGAGGAGCAATCAGCGGCTGGATGATGCTGACGGTTCCGTCGTAGGCGCGGGCATCTCCCCAGGCTTCGAGCTCGTGCGTCGCGTCCACGTGCCACTGGCAGAGTTCGGCGGTTTCGTTCTGATAAAGGCCGTGATGCACGCGCAGCGGAACTTTGCCGCTCTTGAGTACGTCTGCGAAGTTCAGATCGGCAGGCGCGTCGTAAGCCGGATTGCCGCCGAGAATGATGAGCAGATCGACCTTGCCGGCATTCATATCGGCGACGAGTTCTTTCAGCGATTCGGTTTGGTTGACCGGATTCGCGTCGACGGGATCGGTGTAGAAAACGGTCTTGCCGACGTTGTCTAGCTTCGCATTCATTGCGTGCGCCAGGGCATGAACCTCCGGCGACTGGTGGTCGCCAACGAGGACCAAGCTGGACCCGCGGTGGACCAGCAGTTCCTGGATGATCGTCCCAAGAGAGCCCGGAACCTCTCCCGCAATCTCCCCGTTAGGTGATGTTGCTGCGTTTATGAACTGATTTTCGGCGAGCCGCGTCGCCACGGCTGCTACCCACCCATCACGCCCGGACCACTTATGGTCCGCCTTCGCGCCCGTTGAGCTCGGCACGCTCTCGAAAACGTACAGGCGATTCATGTTGCCGCTATCCGGATCGCGGCGCCTGGCGAAGTCGCGGATGTATTTCACGTTGCCGGGGAATCCGGCGTAGAGGAAGTCGGCGTCGAGCGAGACGATGACGTTGGCTTTCGAAAAATCGTAGCGCGTCTCAACCGGCTGTCCGAAGGCCATCTTCGCGCCTTCGAGCACGTTGTCGCGATTGACCGGCTCGTAGACGTGCCACTTGGCCTGCGGATACGTCTTCAGGAAATTGCGTAGTTGATCGGCGAGCGTCGGCGAAGAAATCGTCGGGGTGAGAATACGAATGCCTGCACCCTGCAACGCCTTCTGCGAGCTGAGCGGGCCGCGGATCGCGCCGAGAAACGACTGCCACGAGCGCACATCGCCCATCGACATGACGGTCTGTGAGCGATCGGGATCGTAGAGGCCGAGGAGCGAGGCCTGCGCAAAAATGTCGGTGCCGCCGAGCGAGGCCGGGTGCTGGTCGTTGCCTTCGATTTTTGTGGGACGGCCTAGATGGCTTTCGACCAGCAGCGGGCTGGCGTATCCGCCGAGCGTTGACGCCGTGGCGTAATACATGGGGCGGCCGGGGATGACGTTTTCCGGCTGGCGGACGTAGGGGACGATGGGCTCGAGCGGGAGGCGAACGCATCCGGTCATGCCGGCGAGGCCGAGGGAGGCGCCCATGACCTTGAGGAATCCGCGGCGCGAGACGGAGTTGACCCATTCGGAGGCGCCCTTGGGGAATTCGCGGTGCAGGGCTTCTTTGAATTCGTCGCTTCCGGCCAACTCTTCCAGGCTGCGCCAGTATTCGGGGCCGGTTTTTTCGGCAGCGTCGTGCGCCGTCGCCTGGTCGATGCGCGCGCGGACGGAATTCAGATCCAGTTTGCCCTTTTGGCTGGGGCAAACATCTTCGCGCTTTCCCTCTTTATTGTGCTCTTCCATTTTTATTGCCAACCGCGTGCAACCGCTCTTCCGCCCCTTCGGGGCTTGTTCCAGATTTGCTTTTCTATCCCACGGCTTGCGCCGTGGGCTGCATTCTCTCGCCGCTACGCGGCTGACTTCATCTGCCTAGCTTCATCGCTTTAACTTCAGCGATGACAGGTGCTGCAGGTTGTAATGTCCTTCACGTTGCGAACCTTGTATTTCTGGATCAGGGCCGTGCCAAGCTCGATCTGGTCGGTGTAGCTGTGACCGTTGACCACCACCGGATTCGTTCCGCTCGGCTGCTGATAGCGCATGTTGAACACTTCCGAGCGCGGGCGCAGGTTTTTCTCTGGTGCACGGTGGCAGCCCAGGCACCACTCCATCTGCAAGGACTCTTGCTGATACATCAGCGGCATCAGGTCAACCGGACCGTGGCAGGTGTTGCAACCGACTCCTTTATTGATATGAATGCTGTGATTGAAATAGACGAAGTCGGGAAGCTGGTTCACGCGCGTCCACTGCAGCGATTCGCCTGATTTGTAGCTGGCGCGCACCGGCTCCAGCAATTTGGCATTGGTCCAGATCTGCGAGTGGCAGTTCATGCACGTTTTAGTCGGAGGAATGCCGGCAAAGCTCGAAGTCTCAACCGAGGTGTGACAATAGCGGCAGTCGATGCCGAGGCCGGTGACGTGATGCTGATGGCTGAACGGGACGGGCTGCGGTTTGCGCACCCCAGCGTAGGTGACGTAAGGGGAACGCTGGATCTCCATCGCCATCCAGCCGAGCGCTGCAACTACAAAAACCGCGCCAAAGATGGTGGCGCGAGACAGGGTATTCGTACTGCGATGAAAGATCTGCGACATTCCTTATGAGATCAGGCTTAAGAGACCCGGCGGATCGTCCGCTATGATGTTCAACACTGGATTTAGTACAGCGAAAAGAAAACCACCCACGGGTTTTCTAAAGTTCCGTTACAGAAACAGAAATTATAAATATTTCGTGGATGTTTGTCGCGCGTTTTGAGGTTCGCAGAAGAAAAAAATTTTCAACTGGAACCTTACTAAAAAAATGTTGAGTTTTTCAACGTATGCGCAACGTACCGACACTCTTCGGCATCCAATCCGATTTCTGTGTCGTCGCGCGCTAGCGGAGATTCATCACCATGAGTTTGGGTTCGGTCATCTCTTCGATCGCGTAGCGCAGACCTTCGCGGCCCAGGCCCGAATCCTTGACGCCGCCGTAGGGCATTTGATCGATGCGGAACGACGGAACGTCTCCGGCGATCACCCCGCCGACTTCCAGTTCTTCGTAGGCCTGGAAGAGCAACTTCGCGTCGCGCGTAAAGACGCCGGCCTGCATGCCATAGGAGGAGTGGTTGACCTGGCGCACGGCTTGATCGAAATCCGTGTACGGCTCGACCGTCACCACCGGGCCAAAGATTTCCTGGCAGTTCACTTTCATCTCGGGTCTGGTGCCGGTGAGCACCGTGGGTTCGACGACGAGATTTTGGCGGCCGCCGCCATAGAGCACGCGGGCGCCGGCCCGGACCGCTTCGTCGATCCAGCTTGTAGTGCGGATCGCGTCGCTTTCACGGATGAGCGGTCCGACGTTGGTGGAGTCATCGAGCGGATCTCCCACTTTCAGTTTCTTGACGCCTTCGACAAGAAGATCGGTGAAGCGGCCGTAGACCGAATGCTCCACCAGAATGCGCTGCACGGAAATACAGGTCTGCCCTGCATAGGCGAAGCCGCCCGTGACGCAGCGCTCGGCGGCGTATTCGAGGTCCGCATCGCTGTGCACAATGACGGCAGCGTTGCCGCCCAGTTCGAGCACCACTTTCTTTTTTCCGGCGCGGCGCTTGATATCCCAGCCGACGGGGACGCTGCCGGTGAAAGTGATGAGTTTGATGCGATCGTCGGTGACCAGAAGGCCGGCATCTTCATTTGACAGCGGAAGCACATTGAGCCCGCCATCGGGCCAGCCAGCCTGCTGCACGCACTCCGCCAGAAGCAGCGAGCAGAGGGGCGTTTGGGGCGCGGGCTTCAGGACCATGGAGCAACCGGCGGCGATCGCAGGGGCAACCTTGTGGGCGACGAGGTTGATGGGGAAATTGAAGGGCGTGATCCCGGCGACTGGACCGAGCGGAAACCGGCGCACGATGCCCCAACGGCCAGCCGTGAATTCCTGCCAGTCGAGGGGAAGGACTTCGCCGTAGATACGGGTGCTTTCTTCGGCGGCGACGTTAAAGGTAAAGATGGCACGCTCGACCTCGATGCGCGCGCCCTTGATGGGCTTGCCGGCCTCTTGGGCGAGTGTGCGCGCAAATTCTTCCTTGCGCTCGAGCATGGCTGCGGAGATTTGACGCAGAACACGCTGGCGCTCGAAGGCAGGCAGGCGGCGCGTGGTGCCGAAAGCTTTGACGGCAGCGGCAATGGCGGCCTCGGCATGCTCATGCCGGCCCTGCACGACGCGGGCAATCACGCTGCCATCGTAGGGGGCACGGATCTCGACGACGTCGCCGTCCTCCCGCCACCGGCCATCCACGAAGAAACCGTGCGTCGCAACGGGCGCGATCGTCGTCTCTGGCATGATTTTCTCTGGCCCCCAGAAAACCGACCGGAACAATTATAGGACTTTTGGATGACCGGGATGCAGCGTGGGTTTTGAAAAAAGTTCGGAGCCACAGAGGACCCTTGGCTTCGCTCAGGGCAGGCACAGGGGGAGGACAGAGGAGGGGCGGTGCTGCCTTTACAATGGGCTCGGCTTGGTGATGACGCAGACCACGACAATTCGTGAACTGTCGCAGCGCTTGCGGCGGAGAGAAATCTCTTCGGTGGAAATTACGCAAGATTGCCTGCAGCGCATTGAGAAGCTGAACTCCGCTCTGAACGCGTTCATCACGGTAACGGCTGAGTCTGCTCTGGCTGAGGCGCGAAGGGCTGAGGCTGAGATCCTGCGCGGGGAGTGGCGCGGGCCGCTGCATGGCGTTCCGGTGGCGTTGAAGGATCTGATCGACACGGCTGGTGTGCGTACCACTGCGGCTAGCGCGCTATATAAGGATTGGGTGCCGAACCAGGACGCGGAAGTGGTTCGCCGGTTGCGGCAGGCGGGCGCGGTCGTAGTCGGGAAGAATAATCTGCATGAGTTCGCTTACGGCGGGAGCTCGCTGATCAGCTATTTTGGCGACGTTCACAATCCGTGGGACCTTGGCCGGATTGCGGGAGGATCGTCCGGAGGGTCGGCGGCTGCAGTCGTCGCCGGACTCGCTTACGCTGCGATTGGCACGGACACGGCGGGCTCGATTCGCGAACCGGCCGCGCTGTGCGGCTGCGTGGGTTTGAAGCCGACCTATGGGCGCGTGTCGAGCCGGGGAGTGATTCCGCTTTCCATGTCTCTCGATCACGTTGGCCCTCTGGCTGCGACGGTGGAGGAAGTGGCGATCGCGCTGCAGGCGATTGCGGGATACGATGCGGCCGACATCACTTCGGCGGATGTGCCCATAGCGGATTATGTCTCTGCCCTGCGTGAGGATGCGAAGTCGATTTGCGTCGGCGTGCCCCGTGCTTATTTCTTCGAAGATCTTGATCCGGAAGTGGCCTCGGCGATGGGGCATGCTCTGCGCGAAATCTCGACGCTCGTCGCCGAGATAAAAGAAGTGCAATTGGAAGTGCCCACCGACCGCACGCTGCAGGCCGCCGAGGCGTTCGCATTTCACGTCGAGAGCGTGGCGAAGAGTCCGGACTTGTACCAGCCGGAAACCGTGCGGCGCATTCGGTCGGGAGAAAAGATCTCGGCGGCGGAGTACATCCACTGCCGACGCGAGTTAGAGGAAGCTCGCCGCAGCATCGGCCACGTCTTTGCCGATGTGGATGTGCTGGTAACACCGACCATACCAATGCCCGCTCCGGCGATTGCCGATCTAAAAGCTGATCCCGATGCGCTGCGGCCGGCGGAACTTAAGCTGCTGCGCAACACACGGCCATTCAATGTATGGGGATTGCCGGCGATTTCCGTGCCTTGCGGATTTACGCAGAGTGGATTGCCCATCGGCCTGCAGATCGCAGCGCCGCACTGGCGGGAGGATCTGGTGTTGCGGGTCGCTCACGCTTACGAGCAGGCCACGGCGTGGCATAAGCGGCGCTGCGGGGAGTAGTGCTCCGCGGCAGGGTGTCGCGTGGGTGTAATCGCGCTCTTCTGTCTGATCGCACTCTTCAGATCTCGATGATCATGTCTTCCAAGCGAGTGGGATACTTGTTGATGACCTCGCCCTTCTCCTTGCGGACGATCACCGTGTCGGAGTGACGGACACCGCCCCAGTCCGGATCGTAGACTCCGGGCTCACAGCTGAAGGTCATTCCTTGCTTCAGGACAGTTTTGTCACCCTCGGCGATCCAGGGAGACTCATGGCCTTCAAGACCGATGCCGTGGCCCGTCCGGTGCCTGAGGAATTTCTCGAATCCGGCCTTGCGGATTTGGTCGAGGCTCTTCTTGTCTACGTCTTCGGCGATTGCACCTTCCTTCATATTCTCCACCCCGGTGTCATGCGCGGCGAGCATCGCCTCGTAGAGACGCTTGGCATAGTCGGTCGGCTTGCCGATGATGAACGACCGCTCATCCTCGACGGCGTAGCCGCCGACCTGGGTGCCGTAGCTCAGAATGAGAGCGTCTCCCTTTTTCAGCCGGTCCGTGCTGGGAACCGCGTGGGGAAAGGCCGAACGTTTGCCGAAGGGTACCAGTCCTCCGAAGGGCGGATCGATGCTGACACCGACGACTGCTTTCAACTCCGACGCCATCTTGTCGGCAAGCGCGTCGGCTGCGGCTTTGAGAATTTCGTTTTCCGTAACATTGCCGTGGCTTTGTACAAACTCGCGGCCCGCCTGGACATAGAAATCCGAGAAATACATGCCGCGGCGCATGATGTTCAACTCGTCTTCGTCCTTGACCCAGCGCATGTGCTCGATCAGGTCTCCGGACTCGACGATCTCGGCGTTCGGGGCACCGAGCTTGATCTCATGCATACGACTAGGTGTGGCCTCTTCGATGCCAATGCGAGCTGAACTGAGGCCGCGCCGGGCTACGCGCTCAAAGATCCAGCGCACGCGGTTTACAGGGCTGGGAAAATCGAAGTACGATTCGAAGTCCTTCACCCACCAGAGCTTCACTTGGTCGGTCTCCAGGCCGGGGACGAAGAGTGTCGGGTCGCCGGATTTCGAGATCAGCACGGCCAGCGGCCGTTCCGTCGAGAGGTGGAAGTAGCCGGTCGTATAAATCACATTGTGGGAGTTGAGCAGAACCAGCGCGTCCAGCTTGCGACGGGCCATCTTCTCCTGCACTTGGCCGATTTTGCGGCGATACCAATCGGGCGGCAGTCGGTCTGGCAAGTCCGCTCCTGAAACCGCGGCGGAAATCTTGAGGCTGCGCGTGCGACCGTAGGCCGAGATACGCGACGTGAGCGTGAGTGCGGCAGCGCCCGCGGCGCTGCGCAGGAAAGTCCGGCGACCGATCGAGTGCATGGTGACTCCAGAACTGGGATCCGAAGGCAGACCATGCTAACGCAGAATGGCGATACAAACCAACCGCCTGTTAGCGAACCGATGATTCGGGGTGGCTGTCCCTAGGTAATACTCTTAATCCACCGTTCTGACATCATCCGGCAACATCAGCACAAACGTACACGTCCGCGTCGTCATCGAACAGGAGAGCGTTCCGCGGCGGAAGACCTTTACCGGTGTTTCGTCGGGGAAGGTTATATGGTAGTCGGCGGTTCGGAGGGCTTCGGTATAGGACTTCAGCTTTTCGTCTCCGCTGACAAACTTCACGGCGTCGACTTTCGCGGCGGAGCCTCCGCCGCCACTCAGCAGGATGAAGAAATCGGCGTTGCCGGTTTGCGTGGCCTTGCCCAAGTCGATGGTGCTGAGGTGCTGCAGTTCGTCTTTATAGCGGGCAACGGCGGCGTCGGCCTTGGCGTCTCCACCGGCGAGCGAGGCCAGGCGGCCGCGCGTCTCGGGATCGGGACGCAGTCCGTTCATGGACAGCGCGTATGTGCGCAGCGCGCGCTCTTTGTCGCCGCGCTTCTCGTAAATCTGCCCGAGATGGTCACCCACCTCAGAGTGGTGGCCAAGTTCCCAGGCGGCGGCGACGTATTTTTCCGCTTTGTTGAAATCGCCTTCCGCGAAGTGCACCCAGCCCAGCGTGTCCCAGTAGGCGATCAGCGAGGAAACCAGGGGCAAGTCATTTCGTGAGAGGCGGTCGAGGGAGACGTTGCGTAGGGCGGCGGCGGTTGCCGACACCGCGGATTCGGCGTACTGCTGCGCCCGGTCGAGATGAGAGTCCTTGAGCGAAAGCTGATACGCGATGTTGTTCCACACCATCGGGGTGGCAGCGAGTTCGACGGCATGATCGAATGCGGCCAGCGCCTTGTCGTCCTGCCCAAGATTCAAGTAGGCATTCCCCAGACTTACCTGCAAATCCGCGCTGTCCGGGGTGAGCGACGCCGCTTTCTCCAGTTCCGCGACGGCCAGGTCGTACTTATGCCATTCCTCATACATCGCGCCCAGGTTGGCGTGGGCGAACTTGTCGAGCGGATTATTCTCCAGTTGTTTGTTGAAGGCCTTCACCGCGTCGTCGTATTTGCGCTCGTTCCAATAAACGCGGCCGAGGTTGTTGTAGGCAAACTCGTCATAGGGATTGACCTCAAGTTGTTTCTGAAAATTGGCGATCGCCTGGTCGTCCTGGCGCATCGCGAAATACAGGAGACCCAGGTTGTTCCACGCAAATTTGTTCTTGGGATCGACTTCCGTCGCCCGCTTTAAGAGCACAATCGCGACTGGCAAGTTGCCACTGTCCGCAGCGGCCTTGGCGCTGTCGACCAGATCTTCGGCCTTCATGTCCGCAGGAGGAACAGGCGCTCCGGCCGCCGTGCTTTCCACCGAAAGCTGCTGCGCCAGGTCGGCGCCCACGGCGCGGCGAAACGATTCGTAATCGGCCGATCGAGCGACCGGCAGTTCGTCCTGGCGCAGAATCAGTTTGCGTCCTGCAGCGAAGACGTTGCCGTCCATCTTATAGGTGGCTTCATATTCCGCGTAATCGCGTTTTAGAGAGAAAGCCAGCGGCACGTGGGCGGTGTACTTGGCTGGCAGCTCCAGCTTGATCTGATAGGAGTATTCCGCTTTCGGGCCGAGCTTCAGAGGTTCAGCGTCGGCGTCGCTGTCGTCGTCATCGACTTGGGGCAGATTGAACTGCACCAGCGGTAAAATGATTTCCGTTTTCTTCTTGGACCAGTCGAGGAAATTCACCTTGGAGACGTCATAGGACATCGTGAAGGGCTCGCGTGTCGCCGCCGGATCGCTGATCTTAAGATTGGTAATGTCTCCGCCCAGACCCGCATTCACATTCTCAACCACCCGCTGCCAGTTGGCCTGCGGCACGCGGCGGAACACCGAACGAAGCAGCAATTCTTCGTCGCCGCGAAACTCGTAGTGCACGTGGGCTTCGAGTTTGCCGATCTCGTTGATCTTCCCATCGATCTTCGACACCTCCGTGTCGGGCATGGGGGTATCCGCCGGCGTCTCTTCCAGATGGGGTGCCACGGCGGACGGCGGCTCAGCCGGAGGAATCACCAGTGCCTGCTTCTTGCGCAGCGAGTAAGCCAGCAGGCGGAAAGGCGCGACCTCGCTCGTCGTGTCCATCCAGACTTCCTCTTTGCCCAGCGGAAGCATGGTGATGACGTGGTCGAACTGCGAGGGCGAGGGAACGTCGGGATCAAGCTTGCGGCTCGAATTGATCAGCACCGACCAGGCGTGCAGGCCTTCGGCCTCCAGCAACGACGCCGCCAGTGTGTGCTTATCTTTGCAGTCGCCGTACTGGTCGTGAAGCACGTCGGAAGCCGTGTGCGGCTGGTAGCGACCAACTCCCAGCGAGAGACTGACGTAGCGAAAATTCTTGGCAACGAAATCGTAGAGCGCCTCGGTCTTTTCCAGATCGCCGTTCAGGCCCTTGGTCAGATCTTGTGCCTCGGCGCGAACCTCGGGAGTGGGCGCGCGCCGGTCTTTTTCCAGGTTTGCGTACCAGCGGCCAACTTGCTCCCAGCTTTCGAAGGTCGTTAGTTGGATATCGGGCCGGTCGTCGCCGGGACGGCGTTTCTTTTTCTTCTTGTCCTTTGCTTTCGCCGTGTCGTCGTCTCGCTCGAGATGAGAACTCGACCAGTGATAAATGCGGCGGCCATTTTCTTCGGTGATTTTCGGGTCCATTCCCGGCTTGCACTTCAGCTTCAGGGGACGGCTGGCGGGGACATCCACGTCGATGGTTTCGTCCAGGGAAATGTTGCTCTTGTCGAAATCGTAGTCCGCCCAGAATTGTCCGGCGGCCAGCGGCGTGTGAATCACCGTGACCATGTCGTACTCCAACACCTCTCCGGGACGCAGGCCCGGGACGGTGATGTGCTTCTGACGGTAATCGGTGTAGACGGGAGCTTCGCGTTCGATGGGAGCACTCAGATCCTGTACCGCATCGTCGCCGGCCTTCACCACGCTGCCATCCTCCTTGAGCACGCGGACGTAGGGAATTTCAACGCGCTCATTGGCCGAGTTGTAACCCTCCAGCAATTGTCCCCACTGCTGCACGCCGGCTTCGCTTTGCACGCGAATGCGGGCCTTGGTCTCCTTTCGTCCGGTGCCGTCGGCCTCAAAGCGGTAGTACGAATGCATCTGCTCGATGACAAAAGATTCTTCCGAATACTTGAGAGCCTTCGCTTCGGGCTTCAGCGCGTTGGCAGCTTTTTCTGCGGCGGTTCCGGAAGTTGCCTTTTCGGCTTCCTTCGACTGAGCCGGCGGGCTGGAATTCTTGGCGGAAGGCAGGGCCCCGGACGGCGTGGTGGGCTGCTGGGAATTCGCGCTGGCGATCAGCAGACAAGAAAAGAGAAAGGTAAGGAGACGGTCACGCATAGTTAAATTTGTGGAAGGACCCTAGTCATTATCCCACGTAGAGGTCACTCCGCGAGGCAACGGCCGCATGTCCCTTTCCGGGTCAGGCTGGTAATCGATCGTGCGTGATCGGGAGGGGTCTGGCAGACTGCCAAATAGCGGATTTCAGAGTTCTTGTCATAATGTGACAATTAATTATCATAATAATACTGTGATTCGAATCACATTTTTGTCATCCGCCCGCGTCAATTCGGGGTAAAATCCCGCTCAGATAGTCTTGCTTCGCCGCGACGCGAGGCAGGCGTGACGCATAACGTTCTTGCGCCACGATCTTTCCGTCGGAGGTTTTTGCATGGAAGATCGGGCCCCTGTCGTTTCCTCTACTGACGCCGAGCAGTCCTCGACTACCACCACCAGGCATCATGAAGGCCGGGGAGCGTGGGTTCTCACAGCCTACGGCATCTCTGGTTTAGCCCTGTTCGGAGTTCTGGCCTACTTTTTCTCGGACTTCATCTCTCATTAGTCCGGGCCCGCAGTGGCGAACGGGCGTGCGCGCCCGTGGAATATGGAGAAGTGTACCTGCCGTCGCTTCGAGATCAGGTTCGCGTCTCCAAAAGCCGTCCGCCGGTCTTCCAAAGCTCTGCATTGAACGTGCTACAATGAGCGGCCTTCGGTTGTCGCTTCGGCACCCGGCACTAACCCCACGCAAGGATTGCGAAGACGCACGGAGAAATCTGTGGCCAAGACTCCCACCACCAGCCCGACGCCGATCACCTACGCCGATGCCGGGGTGGACATCAGCCGCGCGAACCGTACCAAGCAGCGCATCAAGTACCTGGCGCACAAGACGTTTACCCGGGGCGTGCTGAGCGAGATTGGCGGTTTTGGCGGTCTGTTCGCCGTGGACAAGACGAAGTACACCGACCCAGTGCTGGTGTCGAGCGTTGACGGAGTGGGCACCAAGCTGAAGATCGCGTTTGAGATGGACCTGCACTCCACCGTGGGCGCCGACTTGGTCAACCACTGCGTCAACGACATTGCGGTGCAGGGAGCGACGCCGCTGTTCTTCATGGACTACCTTGCGACGGGGACGCTCGATCCCTCGATTGCGGAGAAGGTGGTCGAGGGCATCGCGGACGCCTGCAAGCATAACGGCTGCGCGCTGATCGGCGGGGAGACTGCCGAGATGCCGGGCTTTTATCCGGATGGAGAATATGATTTGGCGGGCTTCATCGTGGGCGTGGTGGAGCGCGAAAAAATCATCACCGGGAAAGACGTGCAGATCGGCGACATCATTCTGGGACTGCCTTCGAATGGCCTGCACACCAACGGATATTCGCTGGCGCGCAAGCTGCTGTTCGAAGTCGCGCATTACTCGGCCGAGACCTACGTCAACGAGATCAAGAACAAAGTCGGCAACGAACTGATGCGCACGCACAAGAGTTACTGGCCGGCATTGAGAAAGTTAATTGACGGCCAATGCGTTGCGGCGTTGGCGCACATTACAGGCGGCGGCATTACCGAGAACCTACCGCGCGTCCTGCCCCGTGGGACGGCCGCGGTCATTGAATTGGGCACGTGGCCGGTGCTTCCGATCTTCGAACACTTGCAGCAACTCGGGAACGTGTCCCAGGACGAAATGCTGCGGACCTTCAACATGGGCCTGGGAATGCTGCTCGTGGTTCCGTCGGCGAAATTCAAGAAGGCTCAATCGGTGCTGGAGCGCGTCGGCGAGAAAGCTTACACCATCGGCCGCATCGTCAAGGGCGAGCGCAAAGTCACGTACAGCTGAGAGCTAGCCGCGCTCCGACAGGTCTCTGATCGTGCGGAGCATCTTCTGCTCCATGACAAAGTGCGCGGGCTCCCAGAACAAACGGCCAACTAGACGCGAGGCGAGCGTGGGCGGCGTTCCGCCGCGCAGGCGCGCGATCAGACGGGTTTGCCCGTCTCCCAGCGGCTCGAGCGCGAATGTCCACATTCCCTCTTGGGCTCGGCCGCCATCCTTGAGGCGTTGCCAGTCGTTCGTCGAAACCATGGCAAACGCTCGATTCGGCACGACGATCGCGGGGATCATCCTGCCCTGCCCGCCAAAGCGCTTCGGAGTACAGAACCAGACCGTTTCGCCTGTGGCACGCGGCTTCCACTCGGGCACAAGACGCTCCACCTTGGGCATATCGCACCCAAAGGCGTTTTCCAGGAAGGCGTAGCTGTAGAATCCACTGCGATCTTGACCAATCTGCATCAGCCATGGCCATACCTGCCGCGGGGACGCGTGAATCGTAATTGCATGCGTGGCCTCTCCCGAATAGATCGGGAATAAATCGTCACCGGGAAGGGTGGCATGCGCCTCCGCCGGGGTGGTGCCCCACCGCAAGCACCAGTTGCGCAGGCCGAGATGATAGGCGAGTCCGGTAACCACCAGAACCGTTAGAAGCACAAGGGCAGAGCGTCGGAGCCATTTCGACATCGCAATCACCTCGCGACGAAGGTACCGCCCGCCCTGGCGAACCGTCTGTGACGGCAGATACAGCAACTCGTCTGGGTTCTTTCTCCGTGATTCCGTGTCTCCGTGGTGAATTATGATGTTCTCCTGACCTCCATGAAATCTCTCGGTATTCTCCTTTCCGGTCGCGGGTCGAACTTCGTCGCCATCGCGGACAGCATTGACGCGGGCCGCATTCCGGATGCGCGGATCGCCGTGGTCATCTCCAACAAGGCCGACGCGCCGGGGATTGCTACTGCTCGCCAGCGCGGGCTGAATGCGTTAGTAATTCCTTCCAAGGGCAAGGCGCGCGAGGAGCACGACCGCGAAGTCGTCGGCGCGCTGAAACAGCACGGAGTAGATCTAGTCTGCCTGGCCGGATACATGCGGCTGCTCTCGACCTGGTTCGTGCAGCAATTTCCGCAGCGGATTCTCAATATTCATCCGTCGCTCCTGCCCGCGTTTCCCGGCCTGGAGGCTCAGGAGCAGGCCTTCGCCTATGGAGTGAAAGTTTCCGGCTGCACCGTCCATTTCGTGGACGAAGAACTCGACCACGGAGCGATCATTGTGCAGAAGGCGGTCGCCGTGCGCGACAGCGATGACGAGCACACGCTCGCGGCGCGCATCTTAGAGCAGGAACACATCGCCTACACGGAAGCAATCAACATCGTTCTCCGGGAACAGTTCACGGTCGCGGGGCGACGGGTTGTGGCAAGTCAAAGGGCAGAAGTCAGAAGGCAGTAACAGACATGCGACATTTATCTCCAAACCTTACTTCAGCTCCTTCGCCATCTTTACAATTGACAGTGTTTCGCCGTTGCCCAGGGGGACGGCCTGATTCTCAATCTCCGCATATCCCTTCGCTTTGTAAAATTCCACCCCACTCAACGTCGCGCCCATCTCCAATCGCGTGAAACCCGCCGCCCGCGCGGCATCTTCACACGCTTGGAGGATCATTCCCCCGATGCCTCGCCGTGCATATTCCGGATGTACGAAGAAAGCGCGGATCTTGGCCGCATCCCGTGACGGGTCAAGCAGCGAGTCTTGGCGTCCTGCGTACTGATCGCCTCCGTACAAAGTCTTCCGTTTGCTCCATCCACCGCAGCCGACAATCACCGGACCCGCCTGCGACGCTTCTTCGGCAACAAGATACGTTCCGTCCGCGATGAGCTGGCTATCCACGCCGTACACCGACTTCAAAGCGCCCTCGATGTGCGCCGGAGAATAATCTTCGGCCTGTAGTCCCCGCACCGACGCCTCAATTACCTTCCGCAACTGTGGAATGTCGGCCGCGACCGCCTTCCGCACACGCGCTCTCAGTGTTGTGACCTGGCCCGCAGGTTTTGCCGTCCTTTCTGGGCCGACGTGCTTTTCTGCCATCTGGTGTACCGCTATCCGGGCGCTTCAGCGCCTTCCGTCATGATTCGAAGGTAACTCGCATAAACGTAGATTCGATTCCAACTCCGCCCGCTGGTTTCCTTCACCATCTTCAGTTCCTGAAGCACCCGCATGGCATTTGTGACTGCTGGCTGGCTCAAATGGAGCTCCTTCGAGGCGGTCGAAATTGTCAGGTAAGGCTTCCGCTGGAACAGCTCGTGTACAAGTATCGTCGTGCCTCGAACGCGGCCAAGACTCTCGATGCGGCTCCGGTCGCGCTTGAATAATCGCAGAACCTCGTGTGCCGTGCTTACCGCCTGTTGCGCGGTTTCCAGCACGGCGGTGAAGAAGAAGCTCAGCCACTCCTCCCAGTCGCCTTCAAATCGGACCCTCTGCAGCAGATCGTAGTAGCGGCTACGATTCTGTTTAAAATACAACGAGAGATAGAGAAGCGGTTCTGACAGTACCCCGTCTGCCACTAGCATCAGAGTGATAAGCAACCTGCCCAACCGCCCGTTGCCATCCAGAAAAGGGTGAACAGTTTCAAACTGCACATGGATCAGTGCGGCTTTCACCAGCGCGGGGAGGGACTTGTGCTCGTGGTAGAAGGTTTCGATCTGGCCCATCAAAGGCACGACTTCCTCTTTAGGAGGGGGGACGAAAACCGCGTTCCCCGGCCTCGACCCGCCGATCCAATTCTGACTATCGCGAAATTCTCCTGGACCTTTGTCTTTTCCCTTGCCCTTGGCGAGCAGGACCGCGTGAATCTCCTTCATCAGACGAATCGAAATCGGCAAGTCTTGGCGTAGCCTCTTCAGGCCGTACTGGAGGGCAGACACGTAGTTCGATACCTCCACAACATCGTGGGTTGGGACACCGGTAAGTTGGTTGCTCTCGAACAGAAGGAGTTCCGAAAGAGACGACTGCGTCCCCTCAATTTGAGATGACAAAACGGCTTCTTTTCGAAGAAAAAAATAGAGGAAGAGTTGCAGATCTGGAAGTAGCCGGGCGAGCCCATCGAGACGGCCCAAGGCAAGATTGGCCTTCTCCATCAAGTCGAGGAACTCCGCACTGAATTCGATTGGAGGCGCTGGCGGCAAAGGTTTTGGAATAAGGCTCTTGAATACCTCTTGTCGAGGTCCTTGTTGCACGAGCCTTCCTTGCAGGCCTCTTTTCATAATCCACGCTCAGGAAAACAGACGAAAGCTTAAAAGCTCCGAGAGCTCTTAACTTTTAGGAGTCTAAAGTTTAAATGCAGAAATCGCTTCGAAGCAAGGCTTAATTAGCATCGCCCGGCCCTTTGCGATCAATAAGTTCCGAAGAGGCCCTACATTGCAACACTGCTCCGCGACACACGAAGAAATCATTCATCTGCCATAATGCTTAAGAAATGCCAATTTTCCTTCCTGTCGAAGAACAGCTTACCTATATCAAGAAGGGCTCCGCGGAAATCATCCGCGAGCCGGAACTCCGCGCCAAGCTGGAGAAGTCGCGCGCCTCGGGCAAACCTCTGCGGGTAAAGGCCGGATTTGATCCGACGGCGCCGGACCTGCACCTTGGGCACACGGTTCTGCTGCGCAAGCTCAAACATTTTCAGGATCTCGGGCACACGGTCATCTTTCTGATTGGCGATTTTACGGGCATGATCGGCGATCCCACGGGCCGCTCGGCGACGCGCCCACCCCTCACCCAAGAGCAGATCGAACAAAACGCCGAGACTTACAAGACGCAGGTTTTCAAGATTCTCGATCCGCAGAAAACCGTCGTGGACTTCAACCGGCGATGGTTTTCGAAGTTCACGGCCGACGATTTCGTGCGGCTGGCGGCAAAGTACACCGTTTCGCAAATGCTCGAGCGCGAAGACTTCCATAAGCGCTTTGCCGACGAGAAACCGATTTCGATGCACGAGTTGCTGTATCCGCTGGCCCAGGGCTATGACTCGGTCGCGCTCGAAGCCGACGTGGAACTTGGCGGCACCGACCAGAGGTTCAACCTGCTGGTGGGCCGCGAACTGCAACGCGCGTATGGACAGGAGTCGCAAGTGGTGCTGACCATGCCGATTCTGGAGGGCCTGGACGGCGTGCAAAAGATGTCGAAGTCGCTGGGCAATGCGATCGGCATTCACGAACCGCCGCTGGAGATGTACGGCAAGGTGATGAGCATCTCCGACGAAATGATGTGGCGCTACTACGAGCTGCTGACCGACGTGCAGGTTGCCGACATCGAGAAGAGGAAGCGCGAGACGCATCCCATGCAGGCGAAGAAGGATCTGGCGCGGCGCATCGTAGCCGACTTCCATTCGCCGGAGAACGCGTTGAAAGCGGCGGAAGACTGGGCCAAGCAGTTTCAAAAGAACCAAACGCCCGATGTGTTGGATCAGGTGACCGTGCCTTTGGCCAAGATCGCCATCGGCTCGGGGGAACCTGTTGGCGTTCAGACTCCGTTGCCCGATGTCCTGGTGCTCGCTCAAGATCGAGGCATCGAGGTTGCGGTATTGGTGCGCGTGGACAAATTACTGGCAGAGGCCAAGCTTGCGGAGTCAGCCTCTGACGGCAGCCGCAAGATAAAGCAGAAAGCTGTTGAAATTGACGAAGAACTCGTCGACAAACCGAAGCTCGCAGTTTCAACTCCAGCACGCCCCCTTGTTGTTCGAGCCGGAAGGTCTATAAAGAGGGTCACGATCGTATAGCTCGCATGTGAACGAATCATTAGTCGCCCTCCCCACGCCGCTAGCCTCTTTCCCGCCCTCCATTTAGAATCCTTAGTCCACAATTTCGCCGCCACACAGGAGACCCGTGATCCCGCGTTACACCCGCCCGGAGATGGCCCGCATCTGGAGCGACGAAAACCGCTTCCGCACCTGGCTGGCCGTCGAAGTCGCCGCCACCGAGACCCTTGCCGAAGCCGGCCTCGTCCCCAAGGACGCCGCCCGCGCCATCCGCGAACGCGCCGACTTCCGCGTCGAGCGCATCCACGAGATCGAGGCCGAGGTTCGCCACGACGTCATCGCCTTCACCACTGCGGTCGCCGAAATCGTCGGCCCGCACGCCCGCTGGTTCCACTACGGCCTCACCTCCAACGACGTCGTCGACACCGCGCAGGCCCTCCTCATCCGCCAGGCATCGCAAGTTATCGCGCAAGACCTGCAGCGCCTCTCCGAAGTCCTCGAACGCCGCGCCTGGGAGTTCAAGGACACTCCCATGGTCGGCCGCACCCACGGCATCCACGCCGAGCCCATCACCTTCGGCTTCAAGATCGCCAACTGGTATTCCGAAACGCAGCGCAATATCGCGCGCTTCATGGCTGCCGCCGAAGACATGCGCGTCGGCAAGTTCTCCGGCGCAGTCGGAGTCTTCGCCCACCTCACACCGGAACTCGAAGAAAAGATCTGCGCTCGCCTGGGATTGAAAGCCGCTGCAGTTTCGTCGCAGGTGATCCAGCGCGACCGGCACGCGCACTATCTCGGCACGCTCGCTGTGATTGCCTCCACGTTAGACAAGATCGCCACCGAGATCCGCCATCTGCAGCGCACCGAAGTCCGCGAGGCCGAGGAATATTTCAGCGAGAAGCAAAAGGGATCGTCCGCCATGCCGCACAAGCGTAATCCCGTGACCTGCGAGCAGATCAGCGGTCTCTCGCGCGTCGTGCGCAGCAACGCCCAGGCTGGACTCGAGAACGTCGCCCTCTGGCACGAGCGCGACATCTCGCACTCGTCGGCCGAGCGCGTAATCCTGCCTGACTCGACGACGCTCGCCGACTATCTCTTGACCAAGACCACGAACCTGATCGACACGCTGTTCGTCTATTCCGATCGCATGCGCGCCAATCTCGAAAGCACGCGCGGCCTGATCTTCAGCGGACAGTTGCTGCTCGACCTGGTCGAGCACGGCGTTTCCCGCGAGGACGCCTATCGCCTCGTGCAATCGCATGCCATGCGCGCGTGGAAAGAAGGTCTCGACTTCCATCAGCTTGTTCTTGCCGATAAAGAGATCACGGACAAAGTTCCGCGTAAGCAAATCGAATACGCCTTCGACCTTCCACGCCAACTAAAGAACGTAGACAATATCTTCGCCCGCGTGTTCGGCGGGAAGAAGGGATCGGCGAAAGAGGGTTCTGGAATACGAAAGAGTCCGGCGAGAAAAAAGAAGAAGTGAAAGCGAGCGGCCAGCAACGGCCTGCTTCGAATGTCGTCCCGCCGCGAGCAAGGTTCTTCGCAAACTACCCTAGCGGTGCATTCGCGGTTCAGCATTGCGGCATGCGGCGCTTGTGGAAATTTCCCGAAAAAATAGTTTGGTGAGCGGGCCCGACGGGCGCGTTTGAGCGAGTTTCGCTTCGGGAAAATCGTGGGTGAGTGGGGTACCCCCCCTCCTCCCTCCCCTCTGAAAGCCTTGACTGGCGCGGGTTTCGCAAAAGTGCCTTGCAAAATCTTGAGCCGCAAGGACTTAGAGGTCAAAATCTTGACAACAAAGAGCTTATGGGCTTTTTCGCGGGTGCTGCGTGTACCGCTAGCGCCTTGGACATAATCTGCTTTCTTGATGTGAGGGGCAAGGTCAGATATCACATTGAGCTGTGGATATCTTCCAGAATGCGGACAGACCGAAAAACGACCACCGGCCCTAAAGGGCATCGATCGCTCGATTCCGACGCGGCCCCTGAAGGGCCGCTCTTCCACGGGATTGTCCGCAGCGATGCTTGTCGCGGTGAAATCTCCGGGGTCAACGGGTGGAAGAGCGGCGCTTCAGCGCCGGCTCGAGGTGGAAGAGCGGCTCTTTAGGGCCGCGTCAGGGTCTGTTCATAACAACAGGGCTTTAGCCCCTGTGGCACCGGATCGAGCCGCATCACTCCCGCGGCGGACGAATAGGGATACTGCTCCGCCCGCTCCGTCAGCCTCGCCCGCACAGGATTCATCCGGATGTACTCCCGATGCCGTTCATAATCCTCAAAATCGCGCACCCGATGATTTGTGAAACTCGCCTGCCACACGGGCGGGCGGGATTTCAGACGATACGAGAATCCTCCCTTGATGAACTGCATGGCCGCTCCAAAGATATCTCCGGCGCGGGCGTCAGCAGCGCGTGGACGTGATCGGGCATGATGACGAATTCGTGCAGCAGAAATTTTCGTTCATCGCGATAATGCGCGAGGGTTTCGATGAGGAGGTTGGCAGTTGTCTCCCGCCGGAAGATGGGACGGCGTTGAGCGGTGACGGTGGTGATGAAGAAGATGCGATCGGAGTCCATTTCGCGATGGTCGTGGAGAGGGGAGAGCGTTGTCTGTGAGAGATGTCACAATTTGTGGCGGGCGATTCCAAAACGGTACACGGGGCCTAAAGGCCTGGTCTTTTTCTGGATCGCGTAACGCGGCCCTCGAAGGGCCGCTCTTCCACGTGGGTGTCGGAGGCATCGTTTGTCGCGTCGAGATTTCTGGATGGGCGGGTGGAAGAGCGGCGCTTCAGCGCCGCGTTAGCGTAGTCATCAGCGACGGGCTTCAGCCCCAGTGGACGGTTTCGCGGGGCGCTACAAGGGAAAACGACCACAGGGGCTAAAGCCCGGGTTCCTCTCCGTCTCCTAACGCGGCCCTCCAAGGGCCGCTCTTCCACGTTGATGTCGGCGGCTGGTCAAGAGGGCGGGGTGGCCCGGGCTTTGATCTCGCCGGCAGAGCGATGCAATGGATGCCCCGTCCTTCGCGTGCTTTTTGCGAAGGGTGGGCGGCAGTCGGATCGCACGATGGGACTTGCGTCTTCCCCCCGCGCGAGTTCGAAATGAAACGCCTCGGCAGCATCGCGACCCACCCTTGCAAAGGGCGCAAGGGCCTGCACTGAGCGGAGTCGAAGGGACGGGGCACCCGCGATACCGCCCTCCTCACGTGATATACTGTAAATCGAGCTGGTTTCCACCTTCTCCTCTTTCAGGTTCCCTGAACTAAGTCAGCCCATCTGAAGTTAGCTCCTCTTAGCGTGAACAACCTTTAAGGAGGTTGATATGTTTGCACGCAATGTCTCCATCCACCTGAAATCGAACATGCTTTCGGATTACACGCGAACATTTGAGAACGAGATTCTCCCTTTGCTTCGTAAACAGAAGGGCTTTGCGGACGAAATCACATTGTCCAATCCCAACAGCCTGGATGCGATCGCAATCAGTCTGTGGGAGAGCAAGGCCGACGCAGAAGCTTACAACACGAATACCTACCCGGAAGTGTTGAAAACCTTGACAAGAATGATCGATGGAACGCCCAAGGTTCAGACGTTTGAGGCCGTTACTTCGACCTTCCATAAGGTCGCCAAAGCAGCGTAGAGGTCTGTACCTATGTCGCATGGGAGGGCGGTTCACTCCGTCTTCCCAAGTGACAAGCGCCTAACTTGTCGTCGCCCACGAACTTTCGGTAGTTCCGCCCCGGGCTGTTAGGCTTTCAGGAAAGCCGCGTCCCCCATGCATCCGAATGCGATTCTGCACGAGGTTCAGCAACTCTACAACGTGAGTGACCGTCTTGACTCGCTGGCGGACCAACATCCTCTCGTCTCAAAAGCACTCATCAGCATCTCGGGAAGCGTTCGTAACACGGCAACTCTGCTGGAGGTGCTGGTCGCCATAAGAATGGCGTCGCTCTCCGGATTGGACCCAGCAAGTGCCTGATTTGGTCATCGGGGGCTAGCCCAGCTTTTGATCTCGCTGGCACGACCATGCCGTGGTTGCGCCATCCCTTCGGTTCCGCTCAGGGCAAGCCCTTCGCGTGCTTTTTGCGAAGGGTGGGCAGCAGTCGGATCGCACAATGGGACCTTGCGCCTTCACGCCGCGCGCGTTCGAAATGAAACGCATCCGCAGCATCGCTACCCGCCCTTGCAAAGCACGCAAGAGCCTGCCCTGAGCGGAGTCGAAGGGACGGGGCACCCCCAGTTGTGTTATCGGGGAGGAAACCGAGGGGTGGGCCACCCGCCGCCCTTCAGTGGACCTAGTGTACGGACAAGAGCGGATTTTCATTGGAAGCGCCGGTCATATTCCCGGGAAAGCCTCGTCAAGAGAGCGGAGTATTCGAGGAGTGTTTGATTTTCATCCTTCCATGAGAATGGATGAGGTTGCGTGTTGGAAGCCTCGAACCTCAGAATCAAGAACTCGTCAAAACTGGGTGCAGCACGTTGCAGGAGACGAGAAATCGCATCCTCAGCCTCCTGGACCGGGTGTTTATACTTCTTCCCGTCGGTCGGAAAGGTACGTTCTCCCTCGTAGGATGTGTATCGCGGCGCGAAGTTCACACCCACGATCCCAACGCAAATTGGATTGCCTCCTTTTCTCTTGAATTCCTCGGTTTGTCTGACTAGATCGCCGACTACGCGATCGATCTGCTTGATCATTGCCTTAGCCAATATTTTGGTTTCGGCCCCAATCTCGATGTTCGCGACTGGTCCGCGCGCAACTGCGAATCCCTCATCTGCGATCGCTTGCGCTACGGGAACTCGTTCGCCGAATGTTCCGTCACCTCGTCTTCGTGAGATGCCGACCGTAAGGTTTTGTGCATTGAGAACGCGGCTGTGCGAGCTAACGCGATCATGCAGTTTCGTGGACTTATTTAAGCTGTATAAGTCTTCGTACAGGTAACTAGCGACGCGATCTCCCAGGCTGGAGTCTCGGTGGAAGTACGGCTGGCCTTCAAAAAGGCTACGGAATACCCGTAAGACCGCGTAATTCGCGTCAGTCATTTATGGCGATTGTATATCCAGCTTTGTCTCAAACAAGAGCGGTTCCGGCCTTGAAAGGATAGCTCGTTGTAGCCTTTCCTTCGCCATCCCTATGAACTCTGGATCGCAATCGGTACCAATACTATTACGGCCAACGTTCATTGCGGCCAAGGTGGTGGTACCCGTTCCAACGAAAGGGTCCAGTACCACGTCGCCGGCGAAGGAGAAAAGCCGAATGAGGCGCTCAGCTAGTTCAATTGGAAAAGGCGCGGGGTGTCCACGCCGGGTCGATTCACCCTTGATGTCTGTCCATGCGGTCTTCAGCCAATTCTTCATCTCGTCTTTCGAGAGCATTGACAACGCCTTCTGCATTGTAGAGGGAGACCTATAGGCCCCACCTTTTCGAAAGAATAGAATATACTCGAAATCGTTCTTAACGATTGCCCCAGGCTGGTATGGCTTTCCGTAGAAACCTGCTCCATTGCCTTCTGCTTCAAGCGCTCCATTCGCAATCTTGAACCACAGTATTGGCGTCAGCGAATCCAGACCCAGTCTGCGGACCCGGACTGTGATGTCGGCATGGAGGGGTACAACGTGATGTCGGCCTGCTCGCTTCCTGGGAATGCAAACGTCCCCAACGACACAGCAGATCCTGCCGCCGGGAACAAGTACCCTGACGCACTCCGCCCAAACCTTGTCCAGTTCATCCAGGAACTTCTCGTAGTCCTCCACAGCTCCCAACTGGCGCTCGTTCGGGGGATAGTCCTTGAGGGTCCAGTAAGGAGGAGAGGTGACAATCAAATGAACGCTTTCGTTCTGCAGCCCTGAAAGGTCACGCGCATCCGAACAGCGAAGGCTGTGAGTGCTGACCGAATGTTCCTTTGGCCACGGGTGCCGACGATAAAAATCATTCAGTTCCTGTAATTTCTCAATCGTTCCTGGCTCGTTGTCGTTGTAGGCGAAGTCATTTATGTCGTACACGCTGCCGATGGACGTGCTCATTTTCTGTTCCTACCTTCCTCGACCTAGCGTGACCGAACAAGAACGATATGTAAATGACACAAGAGTCTTTCGTGTCCCCAAAGGCGTCGGTCAATTCCTGAACTTGAACTGGGAGCGATTCGGGACCAATCCGCGACTGGTCCCGTAATCAAACTTAACTGCAGCCGCTGGTGCTGCCGCAGCTCATGCAGCGGTAGCAGCTGCCGTTTCTGGTCATGATGCCGATCCCATGATCGTGCACCCGTGAACTACGGCTTGCGCCACTTGTCCGGATGGCCACGATCGGTAATTCGAACGCGCTCCACGAGAATTGCTGCATTGGGATCTATTTCTCGAGCTCTATCGATGGCCTCAGCTTGTGTTGCCTCGTGGCCGCTAATTCTGTCCGCGCCCGGTCTCCGGATTGCGTAATCGCTTTCTTCCGGCCGCCGTTCAATAAACAACTTGCCGCTCATAAAGTACTCCTCCCAGTGGGCTATCGCCCGAAACCAACCCCAGCGGCTAAAGCCGTCGAGGGTCGTTTCTTGTTTCGGCATGGCTGAAGCCATGCCCTTCCCAAAACCTTAGCGGAGCTTCGCTCCGCAGCCGGGTCAGAGACCCGGCCCCGCACACGAGCAAAACTCCACGCCTATGCCGTGGCGCGGCGCACTGCTCGCTCGACAGCTTGCGGCAATTGCACGGGCACGAAATAATCTTGCGGGTACAAGTAGTCCTCGCCGGACTCATCGATGACGCGAATCTGATGAAGTCTGCTTGCTGCTTTGTCCGGGATGAGCTGATAGATCTTGCGCAACTCCAGGGAAGCGGCGTAGCCCTTGTTGCCGACACAGATCACGAATTGCACTTCGCGTTTCATATCAGTCGAGAATCCGCTTGATCTTGTATTCTTTCGGCCCAATCCCGTGGGCCTCGTACCAGTGGATTTCCGCATGCCGTATCGTACCATCGAAAAATTCCACGTCGGCAGTGCCTTTCAGTTTCCTCCAGCGTCCCTTGCCGTAGGCCTTCCACAGGCGCTTCCGCTCGCGGATAGCTTTGCCGGATGCGATCGGCTCCACATTCTCGATGCGTCCGACGATCTTGAAGGGCATGCGGCGGTACCGCTAGTCAAGAGCGGGCGGGCGAGGGCGCCCGCCCCACATAGTCAAACACGGTCTTAGCTGCACCCACTGGTGCTCCCGCAGCTCATGCATCTGTAGCAGCTGCCGTTTCTGGTCATGATGCTGCCGCAGAAGCTGCAGGTGGGGGCGTCGCCCAGGTCCACCAGGCTCGACAGCGCGTCGGCGGCGTGGACGGAGGAACCAGTTCTCAGTTCTCGGTTCTCAGTTCTCGGTTTGTCCGTTGACCCGTTCGCGTCTCCTACTCCCTCCGGGCTCGGCACGCCTCCCGCCGGCCGCAGTCTTAAATTGTCGAACAGCAGTTGCTGCTGGCCGGTCAGGAAGCGGAGTTGGAGCCAGCGGAAGATGTAGTCCATGATCGACTTGGCGTAGCCGATGTCGGGGTTGCCGCTCCAGCCGCTGGGCTCGAAGCGGGTGTGGGCGAACTTCTCGCAGAGCAGGCGCAACTGGACTCCGTGCTGCAGCGCGATCGAGGTGGTCAGGGCAAAGCTGTCCATCAGGCCGCTGACGGTCGATCCTTCTTTCGCCATGGTGATGAAGAGTTCGCCGGGCTCGCCGTTGGGATAGAGGCCGACGGTAATGTAGCCCTCGTGGTCTCCGATTTTGAATTTGTGGGTGATCGAAGCCCGCTCTTCCTGCAGGCGGTGGCGCACGGCACGAGGAGGTGCGTTCATGTCCTCTTCGTCGACATGCGGCGCGGACGCGATCCGCGCGTCGTCTTTGGTGGAGTTCGCGGTCTTTGTCCCTGCGGCGCTTAGCGGCTGCGACTTTTTGCAGCCGTCGCGGTAGATGGCGACTGCCTTCAGTCCTAGCTTCCAAGCCTGCAGATAAGCTTCCATAATGTCTTCGACTGAAGCGTTCTCCGGAAGATTGACCGTCTTCGATATAGCTCCAGAGATGAATGGCTGCGCCGCCGCCATCATCCGCAGATGCCCCATGTAAGCGATGGAGCGCGTGCCTTTCGCGGGCTTGAACGAGCAATCGAAGACGGCTAGGTGCTCGTCTTTGATGTGCGGGGCGCCTTCGATCGTGCCGGTGGCGTCGATGTAGCTGACGATGGCGTCGGCCTGATCGTGGTTGTACCCCAGCTTAAACAGCGCCGTAGGCACAGTGTTGTTCACGATCTTGATCATGCCGCCGCCAACCAGCTTCTTGTACTTGATCAGCGCGAGATCCGGCTCAATTCCAGTAGTATCGCAATCCATCATGAAGCCGATGGTGCCGGTGGGGGCCAAGACTGTTACCTGGCTGTTGCGGTAGCCGTGTTTTTCGCCGTGGGAGAGGGCTTCGTCCCAGCATTGTTTGCTGGCCTCGTAGATTGTCGTGGGGACGTTTGCCTTGTTGATTCCGTTTACTGACGCGCGGTGCATGCGGATTACGTCCAGGAAGGGTTCGCGGTTGATGTACCAGCCGGGGCAGGCGCCGCCGGGCATGACTCCCGCGGCGGCAGTCGCAGCCGAGCTTTGCTCGGCCTGACCGGGTCTGAGACCCGGTCCCACATGAGCCGTGGCGATGGCTGCGCCTAGGTTCGTTTCGGACAGATTTTTCTTTACGGCTTCCGTTGCGGGGACCAAGGGGTCGCATTGTTCGGCGATGCGTGAACTTTGCAAGTAGGCTTCGCCGCACATGATGGCGGTGACGCAGGAGGCGTAGTCGCGGCCGGCGTCGGAGTCGTAGGGGAGTCCGGCGGCCATCAGGAGCGCGCCTAGATTTGCGTAGCCTAGACCCAAGGGGCGGTAGTCGTGCGAGTTGCGCATGATGGCTTCAGTCGGATATCCGGCGTTGTCGACCAGGATTTCCTGCGCGGTGATTAACACGTCTACTGCGTGACGGTAGGCTTCGACGTCGAAGGTGCCGTTGGGAGCGAACTTCAGCAGATTCAGGCTGGCCAGGTTGCAGGCCGAGTCGTCTAAGAACATGTACTCACTGCACGGATTGCTGGCATTGATCCTGGCCGTGTTCTTCGAGGTGTGCCAGCGGTTGACCGTGGTGTCGTATTGCATGCCGGGATCGCCGCAGTGCCAGGTGGCTTCGGAAATCTTGCGGAGCAATTCTTTGGCTTTGTAGGTCTTCACGACCGATCCGTCGGTGACCGTCTTGGTGGAGAAGTCTACGTCGCGAACCACCGCGTACATGAAGTCGTCGGTGACGCGAACGCTGTTGTTGGCGTTTTGGAAGAAGATGGAGGAGTAGGCGTCGGAGTCGGGATGGGAGCCGTCGTATCCCATGGCGACGAGGGCGTGAGCCTTGGCTTCCTCTTTTTGTTTGCACTCGATGAACTCGATGATGTCGGGATGGTCGACGTTGAGGATGACCATTTTGGCGGCGCGGCGGGTCTTGCCGCCGGACTTGATGACGCCGGCGAAGGCGTCGAATCCCTTCATGAAGCTGAGCGGGCCGCTGGCGGTGCCGCCGCCGGAGAGAGTTTCCGTCGATCCACGCAGGGGCGAGAGATTGGTGCCGGTGCCGCTGCCCCACTTGAAGAGCATGCCTTCGGTCTTGGCCAGAGTCAGGATGGAGTCCAGCGAATCTTTGACCGAGTTGATGAAGCAGGCGGAGCACTGGGGCTTGGAGTATCCGGTGACGCCGAATTCGACTTGCTGGGTTTGTGGGTTCCAGTGCCAGTTGCGGCCGTCGGAGTTGGGCTCGATGCGGTCGCATCCGACATTGAACCAGACGGGGGAGTTGAAAGCGGCGTACTGGCGGACGAGGATGTGGACGAGTTCGTCATGGAAGGTGGCGCCGTCTTCGGGAGTGCGGAAGTAGCCTTGCGTCATTCCCCAGTCGCGGATGGTTTCGGCGACGCGGGCGACCAACTGGCGGACTCCGGTTTCGCGCTCGGGAGTGCCGATTTTGCCGTGCAGATATTTGCTGGCCACGATGTTGGTGGCGGTCATGGACCAGTCTTTGGGGACTTCAACGTCTTTCTGCTCGAAGATCACATTGCCCTGGGCATCGGTGATCTGAGCGAGGCGGAGATCCCATTCGACTTCGTTGTAGGGAGAGACGCCGGGCTTGGTGAAGAAGCGGCGGAAGGAGAGGCCGGAGGGCTTCTTCTTGGGGCTTTGGACGGCGGGGGTTGTGGATTCGGTTACGGTTTTGAGTTCGGGCATTGGGCTCTCCATTGATTAGATTCTATGCGTGTTGCGCCGATTCAGAGCGTCCGGCCAGGGGCGGGGAATCGGGGTGGAGCGATGTTGCGTTGTCAAGGATCTTCTTTGTCACGCGATCGAACGGCGTGCGTTTCAGGCGTCCCACTAACGGGACGCGGAATCCTTTTACGTCCGTCCCCCGCCACTCGAAGTGGCGGGCTATTTTCGGTCGTCCCTTCGGGACGAAACCTGAAGCGGCGCGATTCAGGCTGCGCCGGACCGCGCCATTAAGCTGCGCCAGCCCGCTTCTCTCCGGTCAGAAACCGGAGGGGAAGGGGGAGGGGCGGTGAATGTTGGTGGCGGCTCCGGAGTCTAGCTGCGGGGCTGTCGCGGGTGGAACTGTCAGGGTGATGCGTGATTGTTCGGCGTGCCTTGGGAGTGCAGCGGTACCGCCGATTCCCTCAGCGGCTAAAGCCGGAAGACTCTGCTCGGCTTTTTCGGCACCCTTCGGCGCGCTTCGCTTGCTCAGAGCAGGCTCAAGACTTAAGTCGTGCCCTTCCCGGTTCGCGGTGAGATCAGCGAACAGGGTGGCTTGGGCGTCGTTGATCTCGGGAACATATTCCGTTGCGGGAGTCAGCTCCAGGGAGGTGGCGAAGTGGGAGCCGATGCCGGTGGCTTTTTCGGCGGCGGAGACCATCCATTGATTGAGGGCGTTGCAGATGGTACGGCGCTGGGCTTGGTCTTCAATGACGACGAAACGGACGAAGTAGCGGCCCGACGCCAAGCGAGCGCTCATGGGATTCTGGCGCGAGAGCATGCGATCGAGGACGAAGGCCATGTCGTCGTCTTCGAAGAATTTGGTGACGGCCAGCATGCGGCGGGCGCATTGACTTCGGTTGTTGCCGTCAACGACTGGAAATCCCTCAGCGGCTAAAGCCGCGACATTGGAAGGGACTCCGTCGGCACGACTGAAGTCGTGCCCTTCCCTGGGTTCCGCCTCGCTTCGCTTCGGCGGGACAGCCGAGGCGGCTGTCGCTACGTGAGCATCGCCAAAATCCATGATCTCTTCGGCTAGGGCGAAGACACCCGGCTTGCTGGGGACGAACAGGAGGCTGTGAGGGGACTCGCAGCGGAACCAACGCGACCAGTGAAGGCGGCGATAGTCCAGGGGACGATCAAAACCGTGACGCGCTAGAGATTCTGAAACGAGGCGAGTTAAACCTTCCATTGCGGGCTCCTAAGACCTGCCGCCCGCCAGAGAAAGGAAGTTCCCTTGTCTGTTGAACGGGCAGGTTACAGTGATTGCACGATGCACTTTCAGTCGGCGTCGTGCCCCGGGGGAGGGGTCGGGGAACGGCCACCGCATTTATTCGGCTTCCGGCTTCCGGGATTCGGCTTCCGGAAAGCCTGAAGAATCTACCTCGTTGCGTTTAAGGTTTCGGGCGCCGGGCCTACGGATCTGGAAGCCCAGGCGCCTGAGCCTTTTTGCCCGCGGAGGGTGCCGAGTCACCTCTGGCCGGGCGCCGGACCGCATGGCTTCCTGACAGCTCTTACTGCTCTTGAATTCCGTCCCATTCCCGTGAGGCGGAATTTTCGTGCTTGGGATTGCAAAGTTACTCCCGCAGATTGTGCCTGTCAAGAGGGAAACACTATAGGTTGTATCCCTAGCAATGACGGGCTTGGTGCGGGGTTGGGTCCCGGTTTTCCACATTGAGGAAAACCGAGGGGGTCGCGCTTTGTTGGACTTCGACAAGGATTCCCTTTTTGGGACCATTTCGGGCGGCAGGGCTGGGGTTGCCGCGGAGAAAAGAGACGATCAGGTCGTCGGCTATCCATGAGTCTGTGTGAGAACTTCAGGCGTCCCTCCGGGACGCGCTCTGATTTCCTACCCTCCCCCGGCGCTGGAAGCGCCGGGCTATTGTCAGACGCCCCTCTGGGGCGGAAATCTCTGAATTTGAGGCCGTTGTCCGCAATCTAGTTCCCACATAGAGTCTCGATGGTCTGTTTCACATCAGGCGCAGGTGGTCGGCCGAGTCTCGGCGCTCGCGACAGGACTGCGGCAACTTTCGGCGGCCGGCAGGAGTTTCGTTCCGGCCCGAGCCTGCATGGAGTTGTTGGCGGCCGGTCGGCGACTTACGGAGTTTGACCTCTTCAATCTCAAGTGCCTCAAACTTCAGGCGATCGATGGATGCTTCGTTGACTTTTGGTACATCGATCTTTGATTCGCCCGTCATGGATTCGCCGGTCATGGTTTCGGGTGGTTCGCCGTTGCCTGATTGGTGCGACCGGGGCATGGGAACGTAGATGTCCTCGAAGATGTGGCGAGGGGCAATGCTGATGACTCCGTCGGAGGATTCGACCAGGTAGTCACCTTTGCGACCGCGGTGCTGGCGGCCGAGGTGGTCGACGAAACTAAGACTGGAACTGAGTTGCTTGGCGTTGACTAAGAACCGAGTGCGGTACGTCTTCCATTCTTCTGATTTCATGTCGCCGTCCTGAGAAGTTGTGCTGCTTGCGATTGTTGAATGCGATCCAGAACCGGCTAACGGGGCCGGAATAAGTTTGAATTTTTTGTGAGAGCGAAGGTGACTGTACGGGCGAAATGGGCGCGGGTCAATTCAGTATTTTTGGTGCAGTTGAGGAAAAGCCAGGCACGGAGTTTGGCGGATCGACAGGGATCACACAACAGCTTGGACGATTGGGCGGGGCCGCTGGATTGCAGTGGTTTTCATAAGGGCAGAGGTGGATCGGAAAAATCTGGTAAAGTGGGCAGCCGGAATGTCCACAGGGCGTGCACAGGAAATGCAGAAAGGCAGTGGCCGGTGGTCAGTTCTCAGTTCTCAGTTCTCAGTTCTCAGTTCTCAGTTCTCAGTTCTCAGTTCTCAGTTCTCAGTTCTCAGTTCCGGAGGCTAACTTGATGCGAAAGGTTGCTTGGGGCGCCATTGCTGTTTTGTTCGTGGTGTGGGGTGGATGTCTATCGGGGCAGACGACGGGAACTAAGGTGGTCGCGCTGCGGTGTGGGAGTTTGTTTGATGGGCGCGGGGATTCGTTGCGCAAGAATGTTGTGATAGTGGTTGAGGGAGAGAAGATCAAGGAGATTGGCAGCAGCGTGCCCGGCGGGGCCGAGGTGGTTGATTTGTCGCGCGAGACTTGTCTGCCGGGGCTGATTGATACGCATACCCATGTCTTGCTGCAGGGGGACATTACGGCGGCGGATTATGACGAGCAACTGCTGAAGCAGTCGCCGGAGTATCGGACGATTCTGGCGACGGTGAATGCGCGGCGGGCGCTGGAGTATGGGTTCACTTCGATTCGCGATGTGGAGACTGAGGGCGCGGGCTACGCCGATGCTGACGTGAAGAAGGCGATCAACATTGGAGTGATTCCGGGGCCGCGGATGCAGGTGGCGACGCGGGCTCTGGATGTCACGGGGGCGTACCCGCTGCAGGGGTATGCGCCGAATGTCACGGTGCCGCATGGAGTGCAATTGGTGGACGGAGCGGACAACGCGCGGCAAGCGGTGCGGGAACAGATCAGCCACGGAGCGGACTGGATCAAGGTGTACAGCGACCGGACGTATCGCATGCGGGACGATGGAGTGCTCGACGACATTCCGACGTTCACGCTCGACGAGTTGAAGGCGATCGTGGATGAAGCGCACCGCGAGCGGCACAAAGTGGCGTCGCACGCGATGGCGCTGAATGGGGTGCACAACTCGGTGGAAGCGGGAGTGGATTCGATTGAGCATGGGAACTACATTGCGGAGGAAGACTTGAAGACGATGGCGGCGCGCGGGATTTTTTATGTGCCGACAATTTTTGTGGGTGAGTATGTGGCGCAGGGGCGGGCGGCGGAAGGGGCTCCGGTGTGGGTGAAGATGATTCAGATTCATGAAGACACGTTCCGGCGGGCGATGAAGGCGGGAGTGAAAATCGCGTTTGGAACGGATGCGGGTGGATTTGATTGGAAGGTGAATCCGGCGAAGGAATTTTCGTCGATGGTGAAGTTTGGGATGACTCCGGCGCAGGCGATCCGCGCGGCCACCGCGACGGCGGCGGAGTTGTTGGGGATGCAGGATTCGTTGGGGACTGTTGAGGCGGGGAAACTGGCGGATGTGGTGGCTGTGCCGGGGGATCCATTGAGCGATGTTTCGGTGATGGAGAAGGTTGATTTCGTGATGAAGGGTGGGGTGGTTTACCGGAAACCCTAGTTTCCAGTTTCAGGTTTCGAGTTTCGCGTTAATCCCTCTGCGAACATCGAATGTTTGCTAAAGAAGGTCAGAAGTCGCTGTTGGAATTCTTGTGGGGCGGTGCTGATGGCGCCGCAGTGGTCGGCGGAGCGGACTTCCCAGAGTTGGGTGTTGGGATTGCGCGCGTGGATGAGGCGGGAGTGGCGGACTGGGATGTTGCTGTCGACTTGGCCGTGGATGAGAAGGACGGGGGTCGTCGTTGCGGCGACGGAATCTTCCGGAGAAATTTGTTGCATGTTGAGGTGGTCTTTCAAGCGGGCGCGGAGGAAGGCGACTTCGATTAGCGGGCGGAGCAGGGTGCGTCCAACCCACGGTCCCAAATGGAAGGACTGCCCCATGCGGTCATAAGCGATTTCACGAAAATTGGCGAAGGGCGATTCGGCGGCTACGGCGCAGAAGTGTGGATGCGTGTCGAGCGACTGGAGGAGTTGCGAGGCCCCCATGGATTCCCCGAAACCGAAGACGCAGCGGGGATGATTTTGCGCTTGTAAGAAATCCAGCCATTGATGAATGTCGTTGCGCTCGAAGAGGCCGTAGGTGGCGAGCGGGCCGCCGCTCGCACCGTGGGCGCGGGCGTCGGGAAGGAGCACGGTGAATCCGTGGGCGAGAAGGAGTTGCGCGTATCCGATCATGCCGATGCGGTTGTCGCCGAGGCCGTGGAGAAGGAGGACGGCGTCCCCGTTCGGGTGATGGGGATGGATCGTCCAGGCGCGGAGAATAACGCCGTCGGGCGTGGTGATGGTGGCATCGGTGAGGTCGGCGTCGAGGGTGTGGGCGGACTGGCGGACTGCGGTGATCTCGTCTTCCGTGAGCGGGCGCGGGTAGGGTGGAGAGTGCCGTCAGCGAGGTAGATGCCGCCGATCGTGCAGAGCGTCAGGTAGAGGAAGAGAGCGAAGAGGACGCGGCGGGACAGGGACATCGTCTGGTGGATTGTACGGGGTCTGGATTGGATTGGTTCCGGGGAATCGCGAAGCTTTTACTGCAGAGGACACAGACATAGAAAATCAAAATCCCCACCCTAGTCTCTGCAAAGAACGCAGAGACTAGGGTGGGGGCACCACTTTTTTATTGAGCACCCACTTTTTATTGGTCGCCCACTTTTTATGGGTGCCTGTTCTAGCGGTGGGCCAACTCGGGTTCGTGTACGGCCTTGCCGGCCTTGAAGGCGGCGTAGCGCTTGTTGATTTCGTCCCAGTTGACGACGTTCCACCAGGCCGCGAGATATTCGGGGCGGCGGTTGTTGTATTTCAGGTAGTAGGCGTGCTCCCAAACGTCGTTGCCGAAGATGGGATAGAGGCCTTGCGAGATGGGGTTGTCCTGATTGGGCGTGCTGATCACTTGCACTTCACCGCTTGATGTGCCGGCCAGCCAGACCCATCCGCTGCCGAATTGCTTGGCGCCGGCATCGTTGAATTTGGCTTGAAAATCCTTGAAGTTGCCGAAGGTTTTCTTAATGACATCGGCGATGGGGCCGTTCGGATCGCCTCCGCCTTTGGGCTTCATGATCTTCCAGAACATGGTGTGGTTAACGTGACCTCCGCCATTGTTGCGGACGGCGGCGCGAATGTCTTCGGGGATGGCGTTGAGGTTGGGGATAAGATCTTCGGCGGACTTGCCGGCCAGGTCGGGATGCTTCTCGATGGCGGCATTCAGATTCTTCACGTAGGCGCCGTGATGCATGTCGTGGTGCAGGGTCATCGTCTGCTTATCGATGATCGGTTCGAGCGCGTCGTATGCGTAGGGGAGTGCTGGTAATTCGTGAGCCATGATTGATCCTCCAAGCTTTTCAGATGACCGGAGACATCGTTTCGATGCAAGCGTTGTAGATGATTATATCGCGGGGCGATAGGGGTGGAGTTGCGCTTCGGGCGGGGAAAGCAGATTCCTCGCTTCGCTCGGAATGACAATTTTTATTAAAGAATGGCAATTTTTATTAAGGAATGACATTCCTTATCCATGAAAGACCTTCCGTTATTCAGTACAGACCTTTATTCAGTACAGACCTTCGTTTTATTTGCGGCCTAGGAGGCGGATGCGGGAGGTGAAGGCGCGGCCTTCGCAGGCGGTGAAGGTGGGTTGGGGGTGCGTGGGGTCGATGATGTTGTCGACGACGAAGGGATTGCAGCGGCCATTGATGTTGTCGAAGCCGCCACGGAGGGCGAGATAGTATCCGAAGAGATGAAAGCGTTTTTCGAGTTGGAGGTTGAGCGAGAAATATTCGGGGAAACGCTGGGCGCCGGGTTTGCCGATGAGTTGTTGCTGGTCGGTGAGGAGATTGAAAGGGAATCCGGTGCGGGCTTCCATGGAGTAGGCGACTTCGAGTTGATGGATGATCGGCATTTTGAATAGCGGGAAGTATCCCCAGGAGAGGAAGCGGTTGGGAGCGTCCCAGGAGTAGGGGCCGGGTTGCTGCGGGCTGAGGATGGGATTGTCGACGTTGAAGTCGAGAGCTTGATTGGTGTGGGCGCTGGAACGAGTGTAGGAGCCCATGAGCATGTAAGTTTCGCGGAAGTTGTGGCGGAGAGTGATTTGCAGGGCGTGGTAGCTATCGTCGCGGGTGTTTTGGAGGATGAAGTTGCCGGGGGTTGTGGGGGCGAGGTCGTAGACGAATCCTCGGGCGCCGCGGCGGTCGAGGAATTCGGCTTTGAGATAGATTGCGGCGGGGAGTTTCTTTTCGAGGGCGAGGCTCCAGTTGAGGAAGCGCGGAACCTGGAGCGTGTTGTGGTTGACGGTGAAGGTGGTGGTGACGGGTCCGGTGGTGGTGACGCAGTTCGCGGTGCAGGTGGGGTCGGGGATCGAGTAGAAGGTGTCTTCGCGCGTGCCGGCATAGGGGCGCGCGATCAGGTAGATGGGAGTGGCGTCGTAGACGAGGCCAACGCCGGCGGAGAGTTTTGTGTTGCCGGAACTGTCGAGGACGTAGGTTCCAGCGAGGCGGGGAGAGATGACGGCGTGGCGGACGATTTCGTCCCAGTCAAGGCGGACGCCGGGCTCGATCAGGAGGCGATCGGCGAGGAGCCAGCGATCTTCGGCATAGGCGCTGACTTCGGCGTTGAATTGCTCGTGCAGCGGAGCGGAGCCGAAGGTGGAGTAGCGGGTGCAGGGGAAGCTTGCGTTCTGGGGCGCGGTGAGGCACAAGTCGGGCGAAGTGAGCGTGCTGGTTCCGCTGAGGAACGAAATTGGTTGACGGGCAAATTCTGCGTCGTAGGAGATTCGGTCGAGATCGACTCCGACTTTGAAGTCGTGGCGGCCGTGCCACTGATGAGGCGGAAGAAATAAGTTGGAGAGAGCCTGCCAGCGGCGGGCGTGAGTTTGGTCGGCGAGGTAGTAGCTGCCGCCGGCGATGGTGGGATTGAGGTAGTAGGGAAGGGCGCCGTAGGGAGTGAGGTGCAGGTTGTATTGATCGAAAGCGAGCCCGGTTTCAAGGAGTTGGCCTCCGGCGAAGTAGTGCTGGTCTTTGGCGCTGACTACGTAGGCGGATTCGACATCTTTCGGATCGGACAGTTGCGGGCTCTGCGGCGAGAGGAAGGCGTACTGGTCGTGAAGGTAGTTGACGAGGAAACTGGTGGTGAGGATGTTGCGGCTGGTGAGGTTGGTTTGAACTTTGGTGAGATTGCCGAGACGGAGGATGTGGTCGTTGTCGGCATTGACGGGCAGTTCGGTGTAGACGAGGTTGTCGTATTCGCCGTCTAAGGCGTTGTAGAACCAGACTTTTCCTTTTTCGATGGGCCCGGAGAAGGTGAAGCGGGGGAGGAACTGGTCGAAGCGCAGCCCGTGCTTGTCTTGCACGGAGGGGATGAAGTCGGTGGCCCAGAAGCGGTAGTGATCGTCGCCGATGCCGGTGTTGAGGGCGAGAACGCCGCCGGAGCCCTTGCCGGCTTCGGCGGGTTCGCGCGACGGCTCGACCTGGATGGAGCGGAAGGCGTCGGTGCTGACGCGGACTAAGAGCTGTCCGTTCGCGGGTTGGGTGACGTTGAAGCCGTCGAGCAGAGTGACGGTCTGGTAGGTCTGGGCTCCGGCGACGTGCGGCTGGCCGTTCTGGTCCTGGACGACTCCGGGGATGAAGTTTAGAGCGTTGCGGTAGTCGTGGGTGGCGGGATAAACCATGTCGATGACGTCGAGTCCGCTGAGAGTCTCCTGCGAGGAGACTTGCGCCGGATCGATGGCGGGCGGGGATTCGTGGACATCGACGGTTTCGCGAACTTCCTGCTGATGCGAGATGGCGACTTCGATGGTGGAGCCTGACGTGATTTGAACGCCGGGCTCCACGAGTGCGTAGAAGCCTTCTTTTTCCACGCGGAGTTGATACTGGCCGGGGGGGAGCGAGGGGAACGCGCAGCGTCCGGCGAAGTCGGTTAGGCAGCGGACAGCGGGCAGGGGCGGCGATTGCAGGAAGACGCGGGCGGAGGAAACGGCAACTCCATTTTCGTCGGTGATGGCAATGGTGGGAGCGGGGATTGACTGGGCCGCGGTGGTGCAGACGAGGGCGAGCGTAAGGAAGAGAGCGCGCATGCCGGTCAAGGCTATTCTACCGTCGGATGCAGAGGGGCCAGCGTTGGTTTTGAGGTCCGATCTAAGGCGGTGAGACTCGGTACTCGCGATCGGGGGATACCTGATCTATCGCATTCGCAGTAGGACCGTGGGCTCGGAGCGATGAGATTGAGGGGCCGCGGGTGACAGCGAGATTTCAGCGTGGCAGCCGAGCTTTCGCTCGGCCCGTCCGGGTCTGAGACCCGGACCCACACGAACACTAACTTTTGGTGGCTAGGTACTGGCAGACGCGCAGGATCGTGTCGCGCTGGCTGTCGTTGAGGGTGAGGAATTCGAATCCGTAGCGAAGGCCCTGGCGGTAGCGGACGATGGCGCGCACTTTGATGGGATAGGGCGCGAGGGGCAGGGGAATCTCCAGGGTGACGATCTCGCCGGGTTCGAGGCTTCCCGTGAGTGTGGCGCCGATGCCATCCTGGCCCATTTCGGTGGATCGCCCCCAGCAACTGCGGAACTCTCCGGCTTGGAACATCTTGACTTGCAAACGCATGTCGATGGTGAAGCGGGGAAAGCGGCGGGTATAAGCGACCTTGGCGGCGGGCGCATTGCCAGGCGCACGCGTGCCAAATCCTGTGTCGGCGGAAGCGGCAGCGGCTTGAGCTTTCTTTCCTGTACCCATGGTCGATGCGGCGATGTGTCAGCCGCGGTGCAACGCGCTAATTGCCATGCAGCAAGTATCCCGGCTCGAGCGGCAGTTTGCCGGCGAGTTTAACCACAGCGACGCTGCTGTTAATGGCGTAGACATCGACGACGCCAATGGCGCCGGGGATAGACGCGACCTTGTTGACCAGGTCTTCATCGGAATCGACGATCATAACCGCAGGATGACCCATGCGTCCGTGGTTGGCGGAAGCAATGATCTCTTTCACCTGGGACTCCGGAACTTCATAGACCTTTTCCAGAAACACCTTCATTTCCGGCGTAGAGGGGGAGCGCATGATGAGGGTAATCGGCTTGCCATCAGGCCAGCGGTTGGTCTGGCCCTTGGAGACCTTCACGAGGTCGGGCAGAGTGATGGCGGAAACGGAGTTGCCTTTATTGGAGACCAGAGCAAGATCGCGCGCGGCCGCCTGTGAAATGCTGGCTGCAAGAAAAAGACAGACGCTTAGAGTTTGACGGAACACAACGCTCTCCAGCAAGGCGGAATCGGCCTTGCAGTGATTTTCGCGGAAATTGGGCGGCGGCTCAACGGTCACGAAGGTCATGTACCTCTGGAGCTAATGGCCGATAGGGGGCCGATCGAGGGTGGCACGCAGTGATTTCAGCCGAGGGGCTTGGGAGTCGAGCGTTGTCTGCGGTCGCCCGAAGCCTTGCGTCGTTCCAGCGAAAATTCGGGGCAACCTGCGAGAATGGCCGCGGCGCGGCTTCTGAGCCGCTGAGTGTATTGGTGAATGGCGGATCGCAATTCGGCGACGATCGGCCTCGCTTTGTGGGAGCTTTTCGCGGCGACAGCTTCAGCACAGAGTTCTCGGATGCGGTCCTCCAGGCGGCGAGAGCGCAAACCCATAGAAGCAAAATCCAGTTTCAAAGACAAAGGGCATCACTTTCAGATGTCACAAATTCCGATGGTTTATCCCTACCCTGCTTCCTGTAGAAGGTCGCGGGTTCCTCAGTGCGGGGGCAGTAAACATCCTGCGATTGAAATTCATCTTTAAACTTCAGAGTTTTCCACGGGGCTTGGCAAGGCGCAGGCAATCGGGTAGGCTATGACTTCTCCTCACGAGGACCATTCCCCCATGACAAGTCGCGTTAGCTACGCTCCGCAAGACTTCCAGAAGATGTGCAAGCAGGCCGAGAGAGACCATGAGTCGAAAAAGCTTGTGGCTCTGATGGATCGCGTGAAGAGGCAGATCGCGGAACGCGAGAACCCGAACTTGAAGGCGGAAACATCGAAGTCTGCCGCGAAGGCGGAGGGTGGGGCCTACGTTGCGGCGCGGCTGCCCAGCCGCACGGTTCCGTTTGAGAGATAGCCGCAGGGACAAGCCTTCGATGGGAGTGTGGCCGGTCATCGCCGACTGCTGGAGCCGGACACAAAGAAGTGGTTAGCGATCGCGCAGCGTGACGGAGGTCGACAGTTCAAAGTCACGCGGCATGCGAGTTGCGTACGAGGTGGAAGGTTTTGGATATCAGTCAGAGTGGCGGGCGCGGACGCCCGCTGGACAGCCGCCGGGACGGCGGCGCTACTTTTTCTGCGAGTGAGAGCGGGCCTGGGGAGAAGGCTGATCCGGGACAGTATTGTCCGAACTGCTCGTCGAAATTGCGGGAGAGCCGGTGCAAGTTGAAGTGTCCGCAGTGTGGGTTCTATTTGAGCTGCTCGGATTTTTACTAAGGCAGCTGTCAGCTATCAGTAACATAAAAATCTTTCATGCTCGCCTGCCATTCTTCATTTTTGCAGCGTGGGAATTTGCCTGTCCTGACAGGCCTGTTGGGTTCCGTCTACAATGAAGGGCGAGCTTTCGAAGAAATCATAACGAGGAGAAGATCATGCAACGCAAGGCTAGTGCGGTTTGGAACGGTGGGCTGAAGGATGGGAATGGGGCGATGTCGGCGCCGGGGGGAGTGCTGAATAATACTCCGTATTCGTTTACGACGCGGTTTGAGAATGCTCCGGGGACGAATCCCGAGGAACTGATTGCGGCGGCGCATGCGGGATGTTTTTCCATGGCGTTGTCGGCGCAGTTGGGCGGGGCGAATCTGACTCCGGAGAGCATTTCCACCAGCGTGACGCTGACCATGGATAAACTGGATTCTGGGTGGACGATTACGGCGAGCCATATTGATGTAGTCGGAAAAGTTCCGGGTGCGGATGCGGCGACGTTTCAGAAGTATGCGGAGGCGGCGGAGAAGGGATGTCCGGTATCGAAGGTGCTGAATGCGAAGATCACGATGAATGCGAAGCTGGGGTAGGGCGGCGTCCGGCTTCCGCGATGTTTGACACCCGGCGTCGTGTCTGTAGAATAAAAAGGGTAGGTCTTCCCGATTACGGCGATCGTTGTTCGCCGCTGCAATGTAAGTCCACTTGCCATCGTGGCGGAATTGGCAGACGCGCATGGTTCAGGTCCATGTACCGGCAACGGTGTGGGGGTTCGAGTCCCTTCGATGGCACCATTGATTTCTGAATGATCGTTCAAACGTGTGAAAAAGGCGATCTCCGGTTAGAGATCGCCTTTTTGCAATAAGGGGATGGTCTACAGCGGCTGGACGTTCTCAGCTTGCCAGCCCTTGGGGCCCTTGGTCACGTCGAACTGCACGGTCTGGCCCTCTTGCAGGCTTCGGAAGCCGCCCGCTTGAATCGCCGAGAAATGCACAAAAACGTCTTCGCCGGACTGTCGGCTGATGAAGCCGTAGCCTTTGGCGTCGTTAAACCACTTTACTGTTCCTTGTTCTGCCATGGTGTTAGGTGTTCCTTTGTTTGATCAATTTACGCTGGAGAGATTCGGAGGTACTGCGAGAGGTTACTGGCTGTTGAGGCGAGAACTGCTCACGTCCGATTCGGACTAACGTACATCACGATCCTACGCGTAAAATGAGGCATTGGCAAGCTGGAAATGTAGCCAGTACGAGAGGGTGCGACTTTTCGCTTGCTGCCGGGTTGTCGTTGTTCAGGAGGGGTTATGGAAAGACTCCGGTTTACCCTCATTCTTCTTGGTCTGGTCTTGATTTCCTCATTTGCTTTATCGTGCGGTGCAGGTTCAAAGGGTCAACAGGGTCAACTGCAATCGATCACGCTGAGCCCCGCAACTGCCGATGCGCAAGATTATCCCAAAGGGCAGGTGCCGTTCATCGCCACCGGCGTCTACATTAATCCGGCCCATAAGGTCACTCCGCAGTCGGCCCACTGGGGCGTCTGCCAGCAAAACGCGCCCACCGATGAAGCATCTGTTACTACCGGAGGCATAGCGCAATGTGCGAGCGGTGCAGTCGGCACATCCACCGTCTTTGCGTTCGACATGACCAACTGTAACGCGATTACCGCGTGCGGGGGCGGATGCACCGTCGTCGGTACCGCGCAACTCACCTGCCCGTAGCAGACTGCATTCGTCAGGCCGCGTAAGAATCAAAAGCACCCATCGCCACTTCGCGATGCGGCAGCAGGATGGGAACAAACAGGGTATACTTGAAACACTTAACCTCGAAGACCAGGCCCTATTTGCGCCTTCGCGATTGAGAGATCGAGAGGCGTCTTTTCTGAACCAACGAGCGTCCCTGAACTTTTACTCTCGTCCCCGGACAGGACTCGGCTGCTCAGTCCCAAGACGTGCGTTCTGACGAACTAAGTTTCGTCTCGATCACGTTCGGTAGCAGTCCCACGAGGAACGGTTCCAGCACAACGACCGTTCACCAAACCGCCCCAATGACAGGAGTTCATTATGTCCGGAGTTAACGGCGACAAATCGAGGTTTAACCGAGTACGGAAGCAGAAGCTGGCGCGTCGAATCCGAAACCGCAGACTGCTGAACCCGGTGGGAACGCAAGGCAAACCTGCCAAAGCGGTATCGGGTTCAGAGCCGAAGCCGGTGGTGGCATGAACACACCCCTGATTGGGTTGCAGGTTTCCGAGTCGCTAGCCGGTAAGGTCAAAAATAAACGCGTTCTTCTGCTGGACACGTCGGCGACCATGCGCGACCTGCGCGCCGAGTCCATGAGAAAACTTGGGATGGAAGTGGATTGCGCCGCTGACATCAGCGAGGCGCGGTCCTGGTGGCGTGCGGATCTCTACAGCCTGGTGCTGATTGACATGGAAAGCGGGCTGGGACATCGCGACAAGTTTTGTGACGACATGCGCCGGGCGACGCCACCGCAGCAGATTTCGTTTCTGGTGGGAAAGCCGGCGTACCTTGCCGATGCACCGGCGGCGGAACGAGTTCCGCCGGTACAAAAAGGTGAAGGTCAAGTTCCTTGGGGAGACGTGAAAGCGGCGCTGGCGGCTGACCTTCCTGGCGGAGTGTCGCAACGCTGGGGAATTCTGGAGGCGTCACGGCGAATTTCCGCCGTGCGCTCGCTGTCTCACGCGCGCTCCAAGGCGACGCAGGAGAGGCCTGTACCTCCGCGCGATCTTGAAACCAGAGAATTCAAGCGGATCGCAGCGGAATCCAGAACTTTAGATGATTTACTGAGAGAGGAAATGCAATGAAGAACCTTTACGTAGGGAATTTGCCCCACAGCACAACCGAGTCAGAGTTGCGAACCGTTTTCGAGGCTCACGGCGCGGTGGAAAAAGTCAGCATCGTGACCGACCGGGAGACGGGACGGGCCCGGGGTTTCGGGTTTGTGGAAATGACCAATGCCGCCGAAGCCGATAAAGCAGTGGCGGCCCTGAACGGAACGGAACTGGGCGGACGTGCGTTGAAGATCAACGAGGCGCAGCCCAAGGCCGACCGGCCCAGGGGTGGGGGCGGTGGTGGAAAGCGGTTTGGAGGTGGCGGACGCGGGCGGGATGACTATCAGGGGCACGCACGCCAGCCGCGCGAACCGCGCTGGTAGTTTTCTTGTTTCCTGGGAGCCGCCGGTCGCATGACGAAGCGGGCCGGCACCACCAGCAAAAAAACTAAGGAGGAATTGTGAATGCCACGAGGAAGATCGACTTTTACTAAACGCCAGAAGGAACAGACGCGGCAACAAAAACAGCGCGACAAGGCAGAACGCAGGAGCCAGCGCAAACAGGACAAGCCGGAAGGCGTCGTCGTCGATGAGATGCAAGAAATGCGCGAGCACGCCGAGGCACAGGCAGCGTTGTTCCGCATCGGCTCCGAGGACGAACCGAGTTCGGCGGAAGTGTTTACACCCGGCGGGAAGATCGGCCGCTAGATCCACAGGGGAAAAGCCCCACTTTCCGCAAAGAACGCGGGAAATGGGGCACCCACTTTCCCTTCTACTTAGACAGGAACCTCTTTAAACGAAGACTTCTCCGGGCAACGCGGTCAGTGTGCGCGAAGCCAGCGTGTTTTGGATGAAACGCTTTGGCTGGGCCGCGCCGGAGGGGTCCATCTGCATGCGTTCGATGCGCAACTTCAGAGTGCGCTCGATGTTGCGGAGTTCTACGACCTCGACTCCGGCGGCCAGCGTGGTAGCGCGGCCGGTCAATCCAGCGCGCCCGGTGCGGCCGACACGGTGGATGAAGTCTTCGGCCATCTTGGGCAGGTCATAGTTGATGACGTGGGCGACGTCGTCGCAATGCAGGCCGCGGGAAGCGATGTCGGTCGCGACCAGCACCTGGAAGCGGCCTTCCTGAAACCCGCTGAGGGCGCCGTTGCGCTGCGACTGCGAGCGATCGCCGTGAATCATGGTGGCGGTGAAGCCGTCGCGGGCCAGTTCTTGAGCAAGGCGCTGTGCGCCGCGCTTGGTGCGGGTGAAGATGAGGGTCTGTCCCTTTTCCGCATAGAGAATCTGGCGCAGAACGTCGAGCTTTTCGCCGGGCCGTACTTCGTAGGCTTTGAGTTCCACGCTTTCGGCCGGTTTCAGGACCGAACCCAAAGCAACCCGCACGGGGTCGCGCATGTACTCGTGCACGAGTCCGGCGACGGACTGTTCGAGCGTGGCGGAGAAACACAGGGTCTGACGGCTCTTCGGCAACACCGCAAGGATGCGGCGAATGGCCGGGAGGAATCCCATATCGAGCATGCGGTCGGCTTCGTCGAGGACCAGCATTTTGATCTGACGCAAATCGGCGAATCTGCGATCGGTGAGATCCTGCAGGCGTCCGGGAGTGGCGATGATCAAGGATGAGCCGGCGCGCAGGCCTTGGATCTGAGCTTTTTCAGAAACGCCCCCGATAACCAGCGCGGCTTTGGGCATGCTCTTGGTGCGAAGGTTTTCGTATTGTTCGTGGACTTGCATGGCCAGCTCGCGCGTCGGTAAAAGAATCAGTGCGAGGGCTTGGGCTGCCGGTTCGCGACGGAGCATTTCGATTACCGGGATCAGAAATGCGAGGGTCTTGCCAGTGCCGGTTTGGGCGGTGCCGATTACGTCTTTGCCTTCAAGAGCAGGCTGGATCGCGCGCTCCTGGATCGGCGTTAAGGTGATGAATTGAGCTGCCGCGAGCTTCTGCTGCAGGGCAGCAGACAAGGGCAGTTCGCTAAATGTGGTCATTCTAGATTGTTCTTTCTGGAGGGGCCTGTCTGATATACACGTCGATACACATACCTGTCGATACACCAGGACACACGTGAAGCTTCCATGCCGCTCACATTCAATTTTTGATTTAACGCTGGAACTAAACGGCAGGCAGGAAAGGCGGAGATGAATCTGATCCAACGAGGGACCACCGCGTCACGAGCAAACCGTGGAAAAAGCGTTAAAACAGTATAGCACAGTGCAACGATAGCGGCAGTTACGAGCGTAATGGATAATGATCGGTCTGATTCCCTCAGGATTTTGTTGACGGTATACCCTAGAAACGATCCATCCACGCATCTAACTGGTTTGGGACAACAACTGGAAAGAATGGTCGCTAATCAAGCAGTCCTAGGCTAGAATTAAAAACCCGTAACACAAAAACAATTGCGAATGGCCGAAACAAAATTCTCTTGCTTCTGGCATGGACCGGACCTTGGCCGGGATACTCAGGCCGCGGTTTCACTTCACGGTCACACCAACCGATCCAAAGAAAGCCTTCAGCTCATCCCGGAATTGGCCCGAAAGGGTCCGATGCTGCATGAGGCGCTGGAAAAGCAATGCCGGAAGTCGAGGATTCCCGTGGATTTTTCGCGGGCCTATTGGACACCGCCGCTGACGCCCAAGTTGGCGTACGAGACGGAAAAGGATCAAATCGAGGGTATCCTCGGACTGAAGGCCATCGTCTCGCTCACGGACCACGACAACATCGAAGCGCCTCTATTACTGCGAACTGTGCCGGACACTGCGCAGACGCCGATATCGCTGGAGTGGAGCGTCCCGTTTGCAGGCACCATTTTTCACCTTGGGGTGCACAATCTGCCGGGCAGCCAGGCGCAGACCGTCGTGGATGATCTCGCCGCGTATACACGAAACCCAAGCGATCGGCGCTTGCGTGAACTGCTGGCCATGCTCGATGGGTTGCCGGATGTGCTGGTGGTATTCAATCATCCGCTGTGGACGCAGTCGTGCGTAGGGGTGCAGCGCGGCAGTGATGACCTCGATCGATTCTTGACGTGCGCAGTGCAGTTCCTGCACGCGTTCGAGATCAACGCCACGCGCAGCACCAAGGAAAACAATCTCGTCAAGGAACTGGCGGATCGATGGCAGCGTCCTCTCGTCTCCGGCGGAGACCGGCACGGGTGCGCGGCGAGCGGCGCGCTGAATTTGACGGGTGCTGAAACCTTTTGCGAGTTTGTGGGCGAGATCCGGGAGGAGCAGCGCAGCCATGTGCTGCTGATGCCGCAGTATACCGAGCCGGTCAGCATCCGCACGACGCGGACGCTGCTCGACGTGATTCGCAACTACCCGGAATATCCGATGGGCTCGCGGCGGTGGGACGATCGAATTTTCCATCCCGACGAGAATGGCGGTCCGGATCGGCCGATCTCGGCGCTTTGGAAGGCCCCTCCGGCATATGTGGAACAGATCTTGTCCTGCGTTCGCCTGCTGGAGAACGCCGTCCTCCAACGAGCGGTGGAGCGCGTTTTCAGGTCGACCGTTGTTTCGGAAGTGCCCCGAGACATTTCTACTGACGTTATCCCGGCTGAAGTAGTTACCACGGAGGCCGTTTCGTCCGAGGCGCTTTCGTGAAGAAGGATCGTCCACGGGTCGCGTTCTTTTCTTGCGTCTACCATGAAGTGGACGGCGTGGCGAAAACCAGCCGGGAGTTTGAGGCATTCGCCAGGCGCCATGAGTTGCCGTTTCTGATGGTGCACGCCGGCCCGCAAGACGAGGTCACGACGGCAGGGCCAGTCACGCGCATCCAAATACCGCGGAGTCCGGTGAAGTTTCCGCTCGACAGGGCTCACGATTACGACCTGCTCTTCCTGAGACATTATCGAAAGCTGGAACCGCTGCTGCGAGATTTCCGCCCGGATGTGGTGCAGATCACGGGGCCGAGCGATGTCGGCACGCTGGGTGCATACGCCGCCTACAAGATGGGAATCCCGCTCGCGGCTTCGTGGCAAACCAATCTGCACCAATACGCGCGAAGGCGTATGGCGGCCGCGGTGTCGTTTTTGCCGAAAACTGTCGCCGGGAAACTCGCCGAACGTCACGGAACGCATGAGTTTTCGCGCTTCGGCACGGTTCTACAAAATTCCACGCCTTCTGTTCGCACCGAACCACGAGATGATCCGGGTGCTGGAGGCGGCTACGGGAAAGCCCTGTTACTTGATGTCGCACGCCGTTGACACGGCGGTCTTCAGTCCCGAACTGCGTGACCGGCAGGAAGGGCCATTCCGTATCGGCTACGTGGGACGGCTCACGGCGGAGAAAAACGTGCGCGCGCTGGCGCGATTGGAGCAGGCTCTGCTCGACAAGGGGCATCGGGATTTTCGTTTCGTCGTTGTGGGCGAAGGTGCGGAAGGAGAATGGCTGCGAAGCAACATGCGTCAGGCGGAGTTCACCGGCGTGCTGACGGGAACGGAACTATCGCGAAGGTTCGCCAATTTCGACGTACTGGCTTTTCCGTCGGAGACCGACACGTTTGGTCTAGTCGTGCTCGAGGCGTTTGCTTCGGGAGTGCCCGCGGTCGTGACGAATTGCGGTGGGCCGCAATTTACGGTGCGCCATGGGAGTACCGGATACGTGGCTCGCGACTTCGACGAGTTCGTGAATTTCACGGCGAGGTTCATGTCCCAGCCCGAGCTACTCTCCGCAATGCGCGTGGCGGCGCGCGAGCAAGCCCTGGCCACTTCGTGGGATCGCATTTTCGAGGGGATGTATGAAGCGTATGCGCGCTGTCTGTCTCCTATCCCGGTCACGAGTCACAGTGTTTTGGATGTGGCTACCACCTGACTGGGGTTCGGCGTTAAGATCCATTCATCGGCGGGATATCCTCAACATGGAAGCGGTAAATGCCGCGCTTTTCGACGGCGCGAGGCAGCCGTGCTGCGGACAAAGTTGATGTAGGCAAGGGGCTCGAAAATGGGGCACGATCAGGGCGGGACGGGAGGGTAGGTCATTGAAGATCTCGCAAAAAGGACTGTACGCGCTGCAGGCGACGATGACGCTGGCCCGCCGGTACGAACAGGGTGCGATCAAGATTCGGGAGATTGCAGCAGAGAGCGATTTGCCGGAGAAGTTCCTGGAACTGATTCTGCTGGAGTTGAAGAACGCGCGGATTGTAGACAGCGTGCGGGGGGCGAGAGGCGGCTACCAGCTGAGACGCGATCCGGCGAAGATTCCGTTGAGCGATATTATCCGGCTGGTGGACGGACCGCTGGCGCCGCTGGGAGATGCGGAGCAGTTGCGCGGTCTGATCGCGAAGGGCGGGGACCATCGGGCACTGTATGAGGTGTTTCTGGCGGTGCGGGATGCGGCGGCTAAGATTCTGGAGAACACGACGATCGCAGAACGTCGTGGCGGGCGGAAAGGGCAAGAAGGGAATTGCGGAGAAGAGTGGGGCGGCAGCGGTGAAGAAGACGGCGAATGAAGCGTAGAGGAAGGTTCGAGCTGCGCTCGACGGACAGCCGGCGCCGGTTGTCCCCACATAAAGTCAGAATCCAAATCCCTTGTCAGACTGGGGAAGGGCGCGATTTTCACAAGCGGCCCGTAGAATTCTCAAGGCCTTCACATCGATTCCTATCAATCCAGAGCGCGAAACTCCGCGTCTGGTGCGGAGTTTGTCAGAAGTGGCTTCTGGATCTGCACCAAATCCGGTCATGCGCTTGTGGACGGGCTGCACTCGATTGAAAACACATATAGTTACAGGCCGTGATTTTTCGTTGACTGAATTTTTAGAAGGAGTAGAACAGGATCGTTCTTTGACAGCTTCTTAAGTTTTTCCGGTTGGTGCGGCGTCCGGGGCTCAAGCGGAGTCACTTTCCTGATCGCAAGATTGGGAAGGAGGGTGAGCGAGGGTCTATAGCAAAGCGCTGGTCGAGGAGAACGAGAAGAAATGTTGAAGGCAAGATAGAGTTCCGAGGCGTAAGGTAGGTTTATCCGGTTGGCGGTGAGCCCGGAGCCCAAGCGAAGATCGCGCGCAGCGCCCCGCAAGGGAAGCCGCGAGAGCAGGTCGAGCGAGGGTCAAACGCGAGCTACTGGCCGAGACGAATGGACCTTACATCACCTCGGAACTCTTATTTTTCAGCTGTTAGCTATCAGCTCCTAGCCTCTAGCTCACCCCTTGCTTTTCCAATCTCAATCGGCGTGCCGCGATCTTGTTTGTCTACCTGTTTGGTCCGTGTAGCTCGGTGCGCATGCGTGGCAAAGAAGGTCTGTCTTGCCTAACGCCTAAGATCTACGATCCAAGACCTAACACTTAGATTTCGCTTAGTCGACGTGTTCACCCTCTTCAACGAAGCCCTGTTCGGGAGGGGGGAGGCGGTCTCCGGGACGCGCCCAGAATACGTAGAGAGTTGGCCAGAGGAGCACGCAGATGAACATCTCCACAATCAGGCCACCGACAATCACGATGGCGAAGGGGCGCTGCGAGTCTGATCCGATGTCGTGCGACATTGCGGCGGGGAGCAGGCCCAGAGTTGCGACCAGCATGGTCATCATGATTGGACGCAGGCGGAGCGACGCGCCTTCCTTGGCGGCTTCGCGAACTGGAAATCCGCGGGTGCGCAATTGGTTGATGTACTCCAGCATGATCACGCCGATTTCGACCGAGACACCGATAAGAGCGAGGAAGCCCAATCCCGATGACACGCTGAAGTGAGTGCCGGTCATCAGCAGGCTGAGAAAGCCGCCCAGGGGCGCCAGGGCCACTACCGCGAGAATAAATCCGACCCACTTCCATGAGCCGAATGCCGTGTACAGAATGAAAGACATCAGCAGCAAGGTGAGCGGCACGATGTAGGAGAGGCGGCGGTTGGCGCGCTTCTGGCTCTCGTATTCTCCGGTCCAGTCCAGGTGATAGCCCTCGGGCAATTGCACCTTTGCTGCAACGTCGTCGATGGCCTGGCGGACGGTGCTGCCCAGATCGCGACCGCGCACGCTGTATTTGATGGCGATATAGCGGGAGTTGGCTTCGCGATAAATTGTGGACGCGCCGTCATCCAGGGTAATTTTGCAGAGCTGTGCCAGAGAAACTCGCTCTCCGGAAGGCGCCAGGATGCGGATGTTGGCAATGTCCTCGACCGTCCGGCGGAACTGGGGTTGATAACGGACGGTCAGGTCGAAGCGCTGTTCGCCGATCAGAATCTGGCTCACGGCTTTGCCGCCAACCGCAGTTTCCACGGCATCCTGAATGTCGCTGACGTTGATGCCGAAGCGGTCCGCAGCGGCGCGATCGACGTTTAAATTCACGTTCGGCTGACCGCGGACCTGAAAAGTGCCGAGATCGGCGACGCCCGGGACCCGGCTCATTATCCCCTGGATCTGGTCGGCTTTCTCTTCGAGGGTCTTAAGGTCGGTTCCGAACAGCTTTACGGCCAACTCGCCTTTGACGCCGCTGACCGCTTCTTCCACGTTGTCGGAAATCGGCTGCGAGAAGTTCCAGTCCACGCCCGGGAACTGCTGCAGATCCTTGTCCATGGCTGCGATCAGCTCATCCTTGCTGTGGAACTGATGTCGCCACTTCTTGCGCGGCAGGAGGTCGACAAAAAACTCGGTGTTGTAGAAACCGCTGGCATCGCTGCCGTCGTCGGGACGTCCGACCTGGCTGACGGACTGCGTGACTTCGGGAAAATCACGAACCAGAGTCAGGCGGGCGCGCTGCGCCAGGTCGATTCCGGTGGAGGGGCCGGTGCTCGGAGCGAGGGTTCCCCGTACCCAGATCGCGCCTTCATCGAGGTGCGGTAGAAATTCGGAACCGATGATTCCGCTCATCGCGAGGAACAGCATGATGGCCAAGGCAAGCAGTCCGCCGCCGAGCGTGAGTTTGAGGTGATCGAAGCACCAGTCCAAGGTGCGTGCGTAGGTGCGGTTGACCCATTCCAAGACCGGGTTTCGCCACTCGTGGATGCCGCTCTTAAAAAGCAGCAGGCACAAGACCGGAGCGATAAAGAGCGAGAACACCAGCGCCCCCAAGAGGGCAAAGGCGACGGTCCATGCCATCGGGCTAAAGAGGCGGCCTTCCACGCGCTGCAGCGTGAAGATGGGCAGGTACGCCACGATAATGATGGTCAGAGAGAAGAAGACGGGCTTGTTGACCTCGTGCGCCGCGGTTCCGACAATTTCCAAGAAAGACTTTTTGTGATTTCCGAAACTGCTGTGGCGAAGGATGTTCTCGACCATGACGACCGAGCCGTCGACCACCATGCCGAAATCGAGCGCACCGAGGGAGAGCAGGTTGGCGGGAATGTGACGGAGGTCGAGAAGGATCGAAGCAAATAACAGCGAAAAAGGAATTGTGAACGTGACGACCAAAGCGCTGCGCACGTTGCCGAGGAACAGGAAGAGAATGAGCGTCACCAGCAGCACGCCGTGGGTGAGGTTCGTGAGCACAGTGTGAGTGGTGTAGTGGACGAGATCGCTGCGGTCGAGGTGGGGGACAAACTTTACGCCCGGCGGCAGCAGTCCGGGCTGGCCGTTGGTTCCATTCAACTCATCAATTTTCTTGTGCAGCGCATCGAGTGTCTCCTCGGCAACGGCGCCTTTGCGCAGCAAGACGATGCCTTCTACGACGTCGTTATCGTTGAGGATGGTTCCATCTTCCTTGCGGATGGTTTTGCCCAGTTGTCCCAGGCGGACCTTCGGCGCCTGCACGACGTTGCCCAGATCGCGGACGCGGACGGGTGTGCCGTTCTGCACCTTCACAACGGTTGCAGCGATGTCGTCGGTGGTTTGCATGAGGCCGACGGCGCGAACGTTCAAGGCTTGCTGGCCGCGCTCGATGAATCCGCCTCCGGCGTTGATGTTGTTGTTGGCGAGCGCCTGCTCGACCGTGCCGATCGAGAGGCCGTAGGACACGAGTTTTCCCGGATCCAGTTGGACCTGATACTCACGGGTCGGGCCGCCAAAAATGTTGACATCCACGACATTCGGCACAGATTTCAACTGGTTGAGCACGTACCAGTCCTGCAGAGCTTTCAGTTCCATCACGTCGATCTTCGGATTTGTGCTGGTGAGCGTGTAGAACATGATCTGGCCGGTCGGGCTGTAGTCGGGACCCAACCCCGGATTGACGTTCGGCGGCATGGTGGCTTGCGCAAGGCGGTCGAGTACTTCCTGGCGGGCGGTGAACGTCGTGATCTCGTCGTCGTAGATCATCGTGATCACCGACAGGCCCATCAGTGACACGGAGCGGAGATGGGTCAGGTGCGGCACGCCATTGAGCTGGACTTCCAGCGGAACGGTGATCTGTTGCTCGACTTCCTCGGCCGCGTGCCCGGGCCACTGGGTGATGATCTGCACGTAGGTGTCGGCGACGTCGGGATAGGCCTCAATCGGCAGGTTATGAAAGGAAATGACGCCCCACACAAACAACACGAGCGCGCCTCCCAGCACCAGCAGGGGATTCGTCAGGGCAAAATCGATGGCCTTGCGGATCATTCGTTAATCCCCCGCTCGCTTCTCCGCCACCTCGGTCGAGAATTCCAGGGCGTTGGTGACCAGTTCGTCGCCCGGCTTCACACCGTCGCGAATTTCCTGCATGCCGTCGGGAGCGAGGCCATCGGCCTGCACCACAACTTTGCGGAAGCGCTTGTCGCCTTCTTTGCGGAAGACCCAGTCCTTGTCGTGCAGGCGCATGATCGCGGTGGAGGGCACGATGACGCGGTTCGTCAGCTTGCGCGAGCGGAAAGTGGCTACGGCGTACATGCCGGGACGAAGCGAACCGTCGGTATTGCCGAGCACGATGCGCACTTTCGCCGAGCGCGTGTTGGGATCGAGCACGCGCGAAATGTCGGCGACTTTGCCTTGGAGCACACGATCCGGGAAGGCATTCAAACGGATCTCGGCCGCGTCGCCGAGATGAACTTCGCCCAGATCGTTTTCGAACACATCGCACACCACCCAGACCTGGCCGAGATCGGCGATGGTGAACAGGTTGGGAGTATTGTCGAGGCTCTTGACGCCTTCGTATCCCGCAACGTTCTGTTCGACGATCGTTCCGGAGACGGGTGCTCTTAAATCGATCAGCGGACTGGGATGGGCGGGATCGGCTCCCAGGATCTGGACGTGGTGCTCCGCGGTCTGTACATCTACTTTGGCTTTCTCTTCGGTATCCTGCGCCGTTTCCAGATCTTTGGCCGCGATGGCGCCACGGTCATACAACATCTGCGCGCGATCGAGTGCTTTGCGGGACAGCACTTCGTCGGCCTGTGCTTTCTGGTAGTCGGAAAACGCGGAGGAAAGATCGGGACTCGAAATGACCAGCAGCGTCTGTCCCTTTTTCACGTTGTCGCCCAGCTTCACTCCGAGATCGACGACACGGCCTGCGCCCAACGAAGTTACGTGGATGGTGCGATTGACATCCGGGGAGACGGTTCCGTTCGCAGTGACCAGCGTCGGAAGAGAGCGGGTCTCTGCCTTCGCGATCTTGAATAGCTCGGGATGATCGGTGTCAAAAACGTTGGGATCGAGTGTGACGGGCGGCTTGCTGACTGCTGCCGGAGTGTCCTTCGAGCAGGCCACGCCGACACAGAGAGATGCCAGCAGAAAAGCCAGTGGAACCCAGCGCAACAACCGGATGCGCTGGGCGCGTCCTCGACGGTGGAACAAAAGTCTTCTCATTGGATGACCTCGCGTCCCACCGCCAGATTCAGCTGTGCTGCCGCCGTCAGGTAGGACCCGACTAGATTCACGTAACCCAACTCCACGGCGCGGTATTCGCTCTGGGCATTCAGAAAGTCGAGCAAGGCCGCGCCGCCATGCTGGTAGGAAAACAAAACCGTGTTGCGCACGCGTACCGCCTGGTCCAGATATTGGCGCTTGTAAGGCTTCAGCAAATTAATGTCGCTGCTCAGAGTGGCGTAGGCGGAATCGACGTCGCTGTAGACCTGAGTCTCCACGCCATCGCGCAGCTTTTCATTGCGCTTGATATCAATTTTTGTGCGCAGCTTCTCGCCCTGGTTGCGATCGAAGACGCGCAAGGGGATGCTGATGCTGGCTCCGAGCGTGTTCAGTGCGTCCGGGTTGTTGAACGATCCGTTGTGGGTGAACCAAACGCCGATCGTAGGATCCGTGGATCCATTCGCCTCTGCCAGTTGGTAGTTGGTTTCGGCCTGCTTCACCGAAAGCAGCGCGGCGCGTAGGTCCGGACGCGCATCCAGCGCATCTTTGCGATAGTCGTCAAGCGGAAGAAGGTCCTCGCTGAAATCGTAGGGCCCTTCGACGTCGAAGCTGTCCACGGGGCGGCGATCATCGAGCAGCGCCAGCAGATTTATTTTGGTTGTGCGCAGGTTGACCAGCGCGGTTTGTTGGTCGGATTCGTATTGCAGCCGCTGCAACTCGAGCCGGTCGAGGTCGATGCGGGCGATGTCGCCGGCCTGGAAGCGGTCGCGGCTGACCTTCAGGATCTTGTCGTAGGAGTCCAGATTGTCCTGCGCGAGGCGCAGCACAGCCTTGGCCTGAAGGACGCCGACGAAAGCGGTGCGCAGATTGAAAAGCAGAGTGCGCTCCGAGTCGGACTGCTGGGCGATGCCGATGGCGGTGCCTTGCTTGGCAGCCTCGAAGCGCAACCCTCGCTTGTTCCGCCGCTCGAAGAGGTAGCTGACGCCGGGCGAGACGAAGGTGCCGGCGAACGGCGTCCAGACGCCGTGGCTGGGAACGATCTGCGTGCCGTCCGCCGAGAAAGTGAAGTCGGGGTTGGGGCGAAGGTGGGCCGTGATTTCTTGCGCCTTCAGTTCGTCGATGTTCAACCGGCTCGCCTGCAGTGTCGTATTGTTCAATTCGAAATGGTCTTTGACCGTGTCCCACGTCCAGACTTGAGGCGCCGCTGGAGGCGCCGCCTGGGGGACCGTCTGGGCACACAAATTCGTTACACCTAGCGCCACGACTACCCGTACACTTCGTAATGACCAGCGCATCAAGAACTCCATCGAGGATTCCATTGGCGGCACGGGAATGGGAATCGCCCCGGCATTCGTGTGGGTCAACGATTTGCGCCGACCACACTACTATGTCGTTTTCCGCCTAAGAATTTCGTAAAGATAAATAGAGACTCACCGATTTTTTACTAACGATCGGCGATTCGAGGGACTACACCGCGAGGGAAAGAGGCGGAGCGCGGGCCGCCCGCTCGATGGCGGGCGCCGCCGGCACAGACAACCGGGGGTTGAGCAATGGCTGCCAGCCCTGGTCGCTTACAATCAAATAACTTGCAGTCGTGGTTAATGCAGGGGGATTCTGCCACTTCGGAGCCGAAGCCTTATCGTGGCTCGCCTGGCGGGTGGTACGTTTACTGGCCGGCGATTCCTCCATCTCGCTCCGCATGGCGCGGAGGTCGTCGGTGGCCGAGACCACGGGGAAGAGGATGACCAGCATGCATCCCGAAGCCAGCAGACACTGCAGAGAGCTGAACTTGCGGCCAACAGACGCTGTTCCCGACCCGCGCCACAACCAGAAGGCGGGTAGCGCCAAAAGCAACCACGCGAGATTCAGCAGCAGTTCCATGAAACAGAGATGCGGGAGCGCGACTCCCCAAATGAGAGTTTTTCAGAAACATCAAATTTAAGTCAATATGACTTCCGTGTCGCGAAGGCGGCAAAGCAAGAATGCGCCGACAAAACATTCTTAATACGGGAGTAGGAAACTGTGGGAGAGTTAGGGGATCAGCTTTATGCATCGGTGTTGTCATCCTGGACGAATCGCAGGACCGATGCGATCTCCCGGGCGACTTGCAGAGATCCTTCGCGCAGAAGGCGTGATCGGATGACAAGATTTTTTATGCTGATTCCTTAAGGCGATGAGATGAGGAAGGGCCAAAGAATGCGGCGGGTTGCGGATTTGGTCATCCTGTTGGCATGCGCGGTGGGGATGGCGGCAGGCCAACTCGGGTTAGCCAAAGTGGGCGACCGGCAAGTTGAGACTCAGGGAGCGACAGCGGCTCCGCAGGAGGGACCCGGGCTGGTCATCGAGAACGACTCGGAACTACCCGATACCTATCCGCACGCAGGTTATGAGCTGCGATTTCGCGCGCACGGGGGCGTGTCAGTACTGCACTGGAGGTTGCAGAAAGGAAGCTTGCCGCCGGGGATCAAACTGGAGGACGACGGCTTGCTGCACGGGCAGGCAGAGCGCACCGGGGAATTTCAGTTTACGGTGTCGGTGACGGATAGCAGACCTCAACAAGGAGTGCAGAAGGGATTTGTGCTTCGCGTGCGTTCGGCGTTGACTCTGAACTGGAAGGCGCCGGCGCGGGTGAACGGAAACCGGATTGAGGGCAGCGTAGAAGTTTCGAACACGACGTCCGACGATATGGACCTGACCTTCATCGCGCTGGCGGTCGCGGAGAATGGTCGGGCGACGGCCATCGGATACCAGCATTTCGTGCTGCGGCGCGGCACCATCGCGAAGGAGTTGCCCTTTGGCGAAACCTTGCCCCATGGGGGATACGTAGTCCATGTGGATGCGGTGGGCGAAGTGACGCCGAAGAAGCTGATTTACCGGGACCGCATGCAGACGCCGTCGGCACTGCAGGTGACGGTCGGGCCTTAGGTTATGAGCTTCTATCTCCTAGGTTCCAGCCCTTGACTCTTGAGATAGCGAGTAGCCATCTCATAATGAACCGAAGGAGTAAACTGCGAGTCCCTCAGGGGCTAAATCCCGCATCATTTGGGACTCCAAGCGGCACGGCTGAAGCCGTGCCCTTCCCAAGACTATTTTGTGAGATAGCTTCTGGTAGCTTTACGGAGGGATATCACTTTGTCACAACTGCAAGCTGCGATTATTGGCGCGGGATTTGTGGGACGCGCCCACATTGATGCTCTTCGCCGGCTGGGCATTCCGGTGGTCGGCGTTCTCGGGAGTTCGCCGGAACGTTCGGAGGTATCCCGATCGGAGCTGAAACTTGGGCGGGCCTACCGCTCACTCGACGAACTGGCGGCCGATGCGGAAGTCCAGGTCGTTCACATTTGTACGCCAAACCATCTTCACTTTGAGCAGGCTTCGACTCTGCTGCGCGCCGGAAAGCATGTGATGTGCGAGAAGCCGGTGGCCATGACCACCAAGGAGAGCGCGGCATTAGTCGATCTCGCCCGCGAACACAAGCGTGCCGGCGGAGTCTGCTACAACCTCCGGTACTATCCTCTTTGTCAGGAGGCCCGCGCGCGTGTGGCCAGCGGGACGATCGGCGAACCACGGCTGGTGCATGGAAATTTTCTGCAGGACTGGCTCTTTTATCCCACGGACTGGAACTGGCGGCTGGAAACTGAACTGGGCGGCGATTTGCGTGCGGTCTCCGACATTGGGACGCACTGGCTCGATCTCGCGATGTGGCTGACCGGGCGGAAGATTGTGGAAGTGTGCGGCGATCTGGCGACGACGATTCCGGTCCGGCAGCGGCCCAGAGGCCGCGTGGAAACTTTTCAAGCTGCGTCCACCGCCGCGACCGATCCGGTCAAAATCTCGACCGACGATTACGCATCCGTTCTGCTGCGTTTCGAGGAGAACGTGCGCGGCGTGATGACGGTTTCGCAGGTCAGCGCGGGACGTAAAGCGTCGCTGTCGTTCGAAATCAATGGATCGGAGGGGTCACTTGCGTGGAATTCGGAAAGTCCCAACCAGCTTTGGATTGGTCACCGCAACCAGGCGAACCGGGAGCTGTTGAAAGATCCCGCGCTCATGGCGCCGGTCGCGCGACCTTATTCTGCCTATCCCGGGGGACACACCGAAGGCTATCCCGATACGTTTCTGCAGCTGTTTGAGGATTTCTACGAGCACATTGATGCCGGCGCGGCTTCGGCTGCGACGTATCCGACCTTTCAGACGGGGCATGATGAACTGGTGCTGTGCGAGGCCATCGCTAAAAGCGCGCGCGAGCGGCGGTGGGTAAAGGTCTAGCAGTCACGGCTTGAGACCTGGTACTGGATCGGAGAGAGGCTGTTGGAATAATCTCTTGAGGAACTCGACATGCCTGAAGCAATTTCGACGCAGAGAACTCAATTCGAACGAGTGGCTAGCGGGCTCTTCAACGTGGGCCGAGCGCTGTTCGCGCTCGCAATCGCCGGTTTGGGCATTGAGACGCTGGTGTGTGTGCGATATGTCGGTCACTCTCTTGGACCTCAGTACGATGTCATTCCGGCCCTTCCGTGGCTGCCGGCAATTCCCTGGGTGGCTTACTCGTTCGGCGCGATTTGGGTGGCCTGCGGCGTGGGCCTTCTGTCCAGGCGAATGCTGCGAACGGCCGCGACGACGCTGGGCGGTCTTCTGTTTGTATGCGCACTCGTTCTCGACGTTCCGAAAAATGCCGTGAATATCGGCAGCATCTCGTTGCGCACGACTGCCTTTGAGCCTCTCGCTCTGGCGAGTCTCGCTTGGCTGTTACCGGGGGCCTTAACCCCGTGGTTGCTCGAACGCGGGAGCCGCTTTGTGGTCGGGCTGTCTCTCATTGTGTTTGGAGTGGACCACTTCCTCGCTCTTGCGTTCATCGCGACACTAATACCGAATTGGATTCCGGGGCACGTGTTCTGGGTCGCGTTCTTCGGCGTGGTATTCATCGCCGGCGGCGTGAGCATCGGCCTCAATTTCCTGCAACGCTGGGGGGCGGCCGGTACCGGCCTGATGTTCGGAATCTGGGTGGTCACACTTCATCTCCCCAGAGTTCTTGGACTCTATGCCATCCCGGGGGCGCCGCGCGATCCTAACGAATGGTCCAGCCTTTTGATAGCCCTCGGTCTGTGGGGAGGCTTGTGGGCAATCGCCGGGATTCCGGAACCATCCAGCCGGGCAGCTACAAGTTCCTGAAAACGCCGCATTGCGAAGGCCAGCCGACCGCTTCCGGTGCCCTGAGGCGGTTATCGAAGTCACAGAGAGTAGTGATCCAGATCACGCACCGGTGTGCGGGAAATAACCCAAAGAAGCGGGTTCGACCGGAAGGCCGCATCGGCTTGAATTCTGCGAAAATCGTGTAACCACTGCATTATCTATTGGATACGAGAAATCGAAGCAGCGATTGGGAAGGTTAAGAGGATTGGCTCGCGGCGTGCCATTACCCAACCTGTGGGTGGAGGCAAAATGCCGGGGGGTTGCGGCAGGCTTCTTCCCAAAGGAGGTTCGTATGCGGGCACCTTATGGTCTGAATATTCTTGATAACTGCCTCACCTGCCCGGTGAGGGGGGAACATTTGTTCTGCAATCTTTCTCTCCAGGCCGCCCAACGGCTGAATGAAGTGAAGTCTACGGCCATCTATCCCAAGGGGGCGATGCTCTTTATTGAAGGGCAGCAGCCGCGGGGCGTGTTCATGCTGTGCGTGGGGAAGGCGAAGCTGTCGACTTCTTCCCGCGAAGGCAAGACCATCATCACCAAGATTTCCGACTCGGGAGATGTTCTCGGCCTGAATGCCGTAGTGTCGAACCGGCCGTACGAAGTGACCGCGGAGATGATGGAGCCGGGCCAGGCCAATTTCATTCCTCGCGATTCCTTGCTGCAAATGCTGAAGGACTTCCCGGAAGTGGCCGTGCGCGTCGCTCAGCAGTTGAGCCGCAACTACTATACGGCTTATGAGGAGATCCGCACACTGGGGCTGGCCGCTTCACCGTCCGAAAAGTTTGCCAAGCTGCTGCTCTCGTGGTCGAGCAAGAGCGCACAAGATGACGGTTCGGCGCAGGTCAAGCTCACATTGACCCATGAAGAGGTTGCGGAAATCATCGGGACCACGCGCGAGACGGTGAGCCGGTTGTTTTCGGAGTTCAAGAAGAAGCAGTTAATGCAAATGAAAGGTGCGACCCTCCTGATCCGCAGCCGCTTCGCGCTGGAAAAGATTGTCCAGTCGTGATGTCGCGGGAGGTGGTCAGTTTTTGGCCAAGGTCAGGACGATGACGCGGTCGGTTTCATCGTTCTTCGACGGCGGGACTTTCAGAATCACACCGTCCTGATTTTGGGTGAATTCCACATTTTCCCCGTCGAGTAGAGAGCGCGCTCCCGCTACTTTGTTGGCGATGGGCGGGAGCGCGAGAAGGGGAGCGGCCCAGTTCAGCACGTGCACGTAAATCTTATTCTCCTTCTGAGTTGTGACTCCCCATTCCCCGGGAGCGATTGGACCTCCACGAGTGCCGTAAATAGAATCTCCGTATTTTGAAAGCCATTCCCCAACAGCGTGCAGGCGCGTGACAAATTCCTGTTGGATCTCTCCGTTGGGCATGGGGCCGATATTCAGCAGCAGATTGGAATTGTTGCCTGCGGCGCGCACCAGCCTGCGTTCCAGTTCTGCCGGGCTCTTGTAGTTGCTGTCTCCGATGTTGAATCCCCAGGAGCCGTTGAGCGTGTCGGAACTCTCCAGCGGGAGTTGATTGCTTACGTAGTTGGTGTTGAAGCCCGCGGTGTTTTGACCGGGGAGATCGCGCTCGAAAGTTTGCACGTCTTCGCCGGGCCTGGGAGTCTGATGATGGTTTGGAATAATGAGCGCCGCCGGCTGCAGTTGATGAATGAGCGCGTAGGTTTTGGCGAGATGCCAGTCGGCGTCGGGCTTGTCCCACATGCCATCGAACCAGATGCCGCCGATGGGGCCGTAGTTGGTGAGTAGTTCGCGTAGCTGGCCATCCATATAGGTGTCGACGTAGGCATTCCAGTCGCCGTGGTCTGGGCGGCCGTTGTTCCAGTTGGTTGCGCCGCGCGGGTAGTAGTCCGGATTGTGCCAATCCAATTGCGAATAGTAGAAGAAGAGTTTGATTCCCTGACGGTGGCACTCGTCGGCGAGCATTTTCAGCGGGTCCTTCTTGTAGGGTGTCCGCTGTACGATGTTCCAGTCGGAGACTTTCGAGTCGAACATGGCGAAGCCGTCGTGATGGCGGGACGTGATGGTGATGTACTTCATGCCGGCAGCCTTGGCCAGAGCGACCCAGGTCTTGGCGTCGAACTTTTCAGGATCGAAGAAGGTCGGCAGGCGATTGTATTCGTCGAGCGTCAGCTTGCGGTTGTGGAAGACCCATTCGCCATCGCCGAGAACGCTGTAGACGCCCCAGTGGATAAACATGCCGAACTTGGCGTCCTGAAATTCGCGGCGCGCCTGGAGGTTCTCTGGAGAGGGATGGTAGTCGGTCTGAGCAAGGACGGCAGGTCCGGCCAACGGGCAACAGAAGAGGGCGATCGTCATTGTGAGTCGCGCAATTGCAGACCGCCGGGTATTGGGCACGTTGGGTTTCCTTTCGAACGTAGAGTTGTCGGCAATCACTTGCACTTGCACCAAAAAGTACTGTACTTGTCTCCGAACTGCACGCCCTGATACCCGTCAAAATAAACGCAGAGCTTGGAGTCCCGGTAATCGGAGAATCGGAACCAGAAGGATTGTATCCGCTTACCGTCCGACCTGAGCACGATCAGATGGCGTTCGTGCAGAGTAAGGTTCTCAATTTTGACCTTCTGCTTGTGCGGCCAAGAAATGGGCGGCCGCCTGTCGAGGCCTATCGTTAGCGTTGCTGGATTGTGTTCGCCGCCCGGAGAAATTCGTGTCGGCGGATTCGGAGAATTGGGTAGAACACAGACAGTTCCGGTTTTAGCTTGATTGCTATGCTCCAAGTCGCTGCTGTCGGAAGGGGCCCGCCATGCGGAGCTGGAAACAGAGAGCACGGCGAAAAGAATAGCCAACCGGATCTTTCTCATGCGCAGTAACTATATGACAGACCCGTCATGAACGCGAAAGTGCTTCGAGTCGCGGTCTATTTAGCCGAGCTGTTAACGGCATCGGTCAACGGAACTCCGAGCGTGCCTGCGGTATTCGACCTTAAATCGTAGATACCGGTGCGCAGGTATACGTATTCTCTGGGCACATCGATCTCCTTGTGGATCTGGAGGCCTACCTGCTGCACACTGGCGTAGAGCTTAGGGTCAAGGTTGACGTCGCCTTTGGTGACCACAAAGTTCAGTGGTTTGCCTTCGCGATCATAGGCGAGGAGGACGATTTCAATGTTGCCGTGGCGCGCGCCCTCGGGAGTGGGATCGAGCTTGAGGTCTCGCGGCGAGATCGCGAAGTCCACACCGTAGCGGGTGAACGGTCCTTTCAGTTCCATGTTGCTGCCGATGCGTGCGGCATCCGCCGGCGGCTGCGGGTCCGAGGGCAGCACGCGTATCTTGTAAAGAATTTGAGTGTAGTCGGGCAAGTTGCGTCCCATGAGCATCAGCAACGGATCCGTGTCGGGTTTTTGCCCGGCGGCGAGCGCGGTTGCGAGGTCGTCGGCGTAATATCCGCGGCGGTAAGCAAGCGTATCCTTGCCCTTGAGAAGCTTCACCTGGATGCGCCGGTATTTCCCATCCATCTTTGGGTTGCTCGGGGTGTAGGCGAGGGAGTAATAGCGCGTGCCGTTGTTGACCACGCGGGTGAGAGCATCATTCAGTCCGTTGGTATTGTAGAAAGCCTGGCCGCCAGTCTCCTTGGCCAGTTCGTCCATGGATCGGTGGTTCAAATCGCGAGTCACTTCGCCAGCTTGCAACTGTTGGACTTGGTCCTGCATGGCCAGCGACGGTCTCTTCTCCCCAATCTCCTTGCCGTTGGCTTCGTATGCCGCATCCGGAGCAAGGCCCTCTGCCGCGATGGGGTAAAGGGAGACCTGACCAGCAGTAAGCAGGTCGGCGGTCCTTTGGATGTCGTCCTGGAAGGCCCGCGTTACGGTAAACGGGTCGGGCACATCTGGGTCGGGGAAGATATTCACGGGAAAAGAGCCAGAGAACCAGATCACGTTCTTGCGGCCGGGAACGCCAGAAAGATAGCGTGCGAGCTGCTGCATGGCTTGCAGCGTAATTCCGATGCGTTGCTCAGTCTGGAAGGCGGCACTGTCGGCAAGGAACTGCTTCATGGCATTGATGGGATCGACGGCTGCCTGTGCCGAAGTCTGCGGAACGGGGGAGGCCGAATTCTCAATCATGAAGTCGATCAGGCGCTGGTTTGCGGCTGCCTCGGCGTTGGAGGGCAGCAAGGGCGACTGATGCGGACCCGCTTGCGCGCCGTTGAGGACCGCCAACAATTCCGAGGAATCGGTCGTGACTCCCTGAAGCATGCGCAAGCGAGACGCCAGAGTGAAAATGGCGACGTGTGTCCCGGGAGGAATTGTCTTCAGATACTTGAGCATCTGCGAGTGTACGTAGGACTGGTCGCGTGCGGGCGTGTTCAGGGCGTCCAGCAGCAGCACGTTCATAGAGTCAGCCGCCTGGGTGAGCGGGAAGTTCGTGTAGACGTGGGGCGGCAGCGTGGGCAGCGTGATTTGAGTGGGCGGCACGCCATGATGCTCTTCAAAGGTGGAGATGGTCTGCGGCTTGCCGTCCTCTAGAATTTGAAAGTCGTCTTTGTGCAAACCGGTAACAGCCTCCCCCTTACCATTGGTCACCACAACGTCTACGAGGACCAGCCGAACTTGAGTTTTGATTGTCGCAGCGGCGTTGCCGGAGTCAGGCGCCGCAGTTTGGGAGTGGAGCGAGACGACAGGACAGAGCAGAATGAGAGAGAGGAAGCGGCGGCAGGAGCGTAGATACATAGCAGCCTTCTCGAACCTGAACCTTATCACAAGGGACGCCCCTCCGGTGTCGCGTCCTTGGAGCACTTCCTCAAGTTTCCATACAATCGAGCCGTCAGCGGTGGTCCAGACTTGGCGTTTGGGAGGTAAATGATATGGCGCACGAAAATGGGTTGGTTCAAGTGGCCAGTCATTATTCGGTGGACGAGACGGTGCGGCGGCTGGAGGCGGCTTTTATCGGAAAAGGAATGCAGGTTTTCGCCCTGATCGATCACAGCGGCGAAGCGGAGAAGGTTGGTCTGAAGATGAGGACGACGAAGGTCCTGATTTTCGGGAGTCCGAAGGGTGGGACGCCGCTGATGGTGGCGGCTCCGAGCCTGGCGATCGATTTGCCGATGAAGGCGCTGGTGGCGGAGGATGCGGTTGGCAAGGTCTGGGTGACATATAACAGTCCGGAATATTTGAAAGAGAGGCATGGCGTGCCAGAGGAGCTGATCAAGAATCTTGCTGGGGCTGGCGCGGTGATCGGGAAAGCTGTGGAATAATGCTGGCGGCATCATGAGGAGCGTGTGTGGCGGGGAATGCCGTGGCGAAGAATGCCGTGACCGAGAATGCCAATCCCAATCGGGCCCGCGACCATCTGGCGAACGAGCGGACGTTTCTGGCGTGGGTGAGGACCGGGGCGGCGATCGTGATCTTTGGATTTGCGATCGGGCGGTTTTCGATTGCGATGCGGCAGTTGACGGCGCTGCAGGGGCATCCGGTGCGGAGGGCGGGGATTTCGGTGTGGATGGGATCGGGCACGATTGTTGCAGGAGTAGTGCTGGTGCTGGCGGGGCTCGTGCGGTATCGCAAGACGCGGATCCAGTTGGATGCGGGGACGTTTGAACCGGCTGGCTTTGTGATGGATCTGATCACGGTTTTGACGGTGGTGTTTGGGTTGGCGCTGGCGGGGTATCTTATCTACACGGAGAAGATTTTGGGGTGAGGCGAGGGGAAAGCTCCTTGATGATTGGGGAGCATCATGGGTGCAGGCGCAGCCGAGTTTCGCTCGGCTTGTCCGGGTCAGAGATCCGGACCCACATCCAGAAACACGGAGACTATGGCGAACGATCAGGAAAAACAGGCGGCGGCGCGGGCCAGTTTGCAATTCATTAAAGATGGGCAGGTCGTTGGGTTGGGGACGGGATCGACGGCGGCTTATTTTATCAAGTTGCTGGGCGAGCAGGTTAAGAACGGACTGCGGATTCGAGGGATTCCGACCTCGCTGCGATCCCAGGAACTGGCGCTGAGTTTGGGGATTCCGCTGACCACCCTGGACGAATGCCAGGAGATTGCAGTAACAGTGGATGGAGCGGATGAAGTCGATCCGCAACTGCGCTTGATTAAAGGTGGCGGCGGGGCCATGCTTAGGGAGAAAATCGTGGCCTCGGCTACGAAGCAGCTTGTCATTGTGGCGGACGCTTCGAAGCAGGTGCCGGTGCTGGGTAAGTTCCCGCTGCCCGTGGAGGTGATTCGATTTGCGCAGGCGCTGGTGGCCAAGCGGATTGCGGCGCTGGGCGCGGACGTGCAATTAAGGACCGGCGCCGATGGCAAGCCCTACGTGACCGACGAGAATAATCATATTCTGGATTGCCGGTTTGGGCAGATTCCGGATGCGGACGGCTTGGCGCGGGAGCTGAGCGATATGCCGGGCGTGGTGGAGCATGGACTGTTTATTGGGATGGCGAGCGTGGCATTGTTTGCGCGCGGAAGCGAGATCGTGGAACTCCGGCGGTAGCGAAGCAGCCGAGCTTCGCTCGGCCCGTCCGGGTCTGAGACCCGGACCCACACAGGCAAGAGCAGATTCCTCGCTTTGCTGGGAATGACAACTTGGAAGATCGAAATGACAACTTGGAAGATTGGGAACGACTACTTGGAGGTTCGGAATGACAAGGGATAGAGGGGGTGTTGGAAAGTGATGGCAGTAGGAGCGCAAGCACCGAACTGGAGTGGGCCGTCGCGGAGGCGGGTGCCTCGGTTTCCCATGCGGGCGGTGCTGGATGTGACGGTGCTGCGGTCGGGGATTCCGGACACGGTTCCGGGACGTTCGGTGAACGTGTGCGAGCGCGGAATTGCGGTCATGCTGGCGCAGGAATTGGTTCCGGGCGAGGCGGTGGCGATTGAAGTGCAACTTTCGTCAGTGACGGCTCCTCTGCGAACGCGGGTGATCGTGCGGTATCAGGACAAACTCCGCATCGGGCTCGAGTTTGTGGGGCTGTCGGCCGACCAGCGCGACGCCATCCGGAATTGGGCCAAAGAGGCGAGGGGAGAGACGGAGGTCAGCGCGAATCCGAGAGTCGCGATAGCAAGGACTGTCGATGCTAGCGGAGGAAAAGGGCAAACCTTGAGCAGAGAAGCGCCGCGGCCGAGGAAGAAGAAGCGATCCAGGATTGGATGGACGATCTTTGTTGTCCTGGTGGCGTTCGCTGTAGGCGTGTTCTGGTGGCGCTGGAACCGGGGATGGGAAGAGTTGGAATCGGGATTGAAGAATCCGGAGATGACGTTGACGGAAAAGCCGCAGGCGCGGGTTCCGGCCGAGGTGATGGAGAAGTTGCTGGTCCACAGAGTCGAGCCGGCGTACCCGGCGGAGGCGCGCAGGGCGAATCTGCAAGGGATCATTGCGCTAGATATTGTGGTGGGGCGGGATGGGTCGGTGGTGAACATGCACGCGCTCAATGGTCCCGAGGTACTGGCGCGGGCGGCTATGGATGCACTCCGATGGTGGAAGTTCGAACCCTATCGCGTGAATGGGGATCCCGCGGTGGTAGAGACGACGGTAGCGGTGGAGTTCAAAAGGTAGCGGCTTCCGGCCTTCGACTCTCGGCTTCCGGAATTGATTCTTTCGAAGACTCTTTAGAATTTTGACTGCCTGTGGGGGCTGCCTAAAACATGCGGTTTCGGACACGCACTTTCGCGGCCGATGACCAAGAGATTGGAAGCCGAGAGCCGGACGCCGGTTTCAGGCTTTCTTCTTACGCAGTGCGTGCAGCACGGCGGCGCCGCTGATGGCGAAGCAGACGACGGCTCCCAGCGCGGCGACCAACAGAAAGTTGGCGCTGAGGTGAAGGACGTCGGCAAAGACGGCAGCGATTGCGAAGATGAGGCCCAGTACATTGAGCCAGAGCGGGGCGCGAACCCGCGGGCTCGGATCTTTCCGGAGACGGAGTTGCAGCAGGATAGCGGCAAGACCAATGGCAGCCACGACGACAAGAGCGAGCGGACTGGAGAAGGCGGGACGGCTGGTGTAAATCACCACCAGAGCGAGCGCGAGGAGCAGGAGACCGGCGGCAAGGATGCTCCAGCGGCGGGACTTGGGTGCGGGGGTCGGGTTGGACGCAGCGTCGGGCACGGAGTTCCGTCCCAAGTTATACAGGGCAGAGGGCGACGGTTTCAAATCGGGGTGCGATCCGGCTTACTGACGTCCTGCAGTGCACCGCCGGCCATGGTGAAACTGCCGTAGTTCCACGCGAATCGCGTCATCACTATCTTCACGGCCTCCCCCTCCAAGGCAGATTTCGACCCACCAGGTTTTCATTCCTCTCACAACGAACCTTCGTTTCTTGAACTAGGTTTCAGGCGCTCGGCGGAATGCGGCCGGCGCCAGCCAGCCACTCGGCTTGGCGGGGATCTCCGTTATTGACGGCGTAGAGGACGAGTTCGACACGGGTCGAGACTCCGAGCTTTTCGAAGATGCGGAAGAGGTATTTCTTGATGGTGTGCTCGCTGAGGTTGAGTTCGCGCGCAATCAGGCGGTTGCCCAGGCCTTCGGCGACCAGAGCCACGACTTGTTCCTCACGCGGCGTGAGCAGGCGGCTGCCGCGGGAATTGAGCACGCGCAGCGAGGGCACTTCGGAAATGAGGTCCATGACGTAGTTGAGTTGCTCGGTGTTCGCCCAGATCTGTCCGGCGGCCACGCGGAGGAGACACTTGCACAGCAGGCGAAGGTCGGCTTCGGTGATGGAAAAGATGCCCCGGGCGCCGGAGCGGAACGCACTGACCACGAGTTCGCGGTCGCAGGTGTCAACGAGCAGAATCTTCGGGATTTCAGGGTGAGAAAGATGAAATCGGCGCAGGGTCATCACGTTTTCGGAAACGTTCCAGGACGGGTTCAGCGCTAGAACAGCAATGCTCGGGCGCTTCGAAGTGACGGACTGGAGGATGGAGATGGGATCCATCGGACACGTGGTGATGTGGAACTCCGAGCGGCGGCGCAGGGCGCTGGTCAGCAACTGGGCCTGCATCCGGTTGGAGTCCGCGATGAGGACCCCAATCGCATCGGAAGTGGTGGCGACGGACGACGGACTCATCAAGCAAAGTCTCCCAAGAACTTAAGAGAGAAACGATGCGGCGATTGTAGGGAGGGAAGAGTGCGATCCACAAGGAAACACGGCACAAAATCTGAGGGCGACTCTCAAAACGGGAATTGAGATTTCTGTGCCGCGGGATTTTGGTCACGGAGGCTTTCGCTGTGGAAAGTCGGGTAACGGCATTCCAGCACGAAACCTACACGAGCAGAGCGAACAAAGCGCAGGCTGGAGGTTCCGCTGAAGAAGAAATCAAAGTGAGGGATTTCAGTTCGGGAAGTCACTGACGCTTTTGGTCCCGCCCTTGTGACATGACAAACACGCAAGTCTACTTTTGTGTGTACTCCTCGGAGATACGCGACACCAACCGTTATCGCGCTCTGTGCAGCAGCGAATCTCTACAAACCATTTGAGTTGATACGACCCTTCGTATGGCCGTAGATTTTCCCGAAAGCGGAGACCGTTCCACTTTTGTGGACGGAACTTCCTATGTCTTGTCTGTATTGGGGAGTGAGCTTAACCTGCGCGATAGAGGGTCACGAAGCACCTGACGCTCACAGCCAAAGGTATGGCGCAAGGACAAATGAAGCGCCTTTTCATATTCGTCCGATTCATAGCAATTGCGGTGCTGGTTTTGCAGTGTTGTTCGGCCGTTTTCGCGCAGGGTGAGAAGACCGATCTGGGCGGAAACAAAAATACTTCCCGAGCCAGCTTAACCGGGGCAGGAGCGGGAGGCAGTATTACAACGGCCGAAAAAGCCGGTGGAGCGGATGGCCTGGGAAACCCCTTACTCGGAGGGCAACGCCATCCGCTCTACCGGTTACAACCCAGCGACGTAGTGGAGATCACATTCGTCGTCGCGCCCGAATTCAACCAGACCCTCACCGTACAGCCGGATGGTTACGTCATGTTAAGAGACGCAGGCATGCTGGATGTGCAGGGCCGGAACATGCAGGAGTTCACCGAAGCGGTGCAGAAGGCGTACCGCGGATATCTGCACGATCCGGAGGTAGCGGTAGCCCTGAAGGAATTCGAGCGGCCTTACTTCATTGTGGGGGGAGAAGTCGGAAAACCGGACAAGTACGAATTGCGCTCGGACACGACCGTAGCTGAGGCGGTACAGATTGCTGGAGGGCTTACGCAGCAGTCGAAGCACTCCCAGGTGGTGTTGTTCCGGCGGGTGAACGACGATCTGGTGGAAACGCGGCTGCTCAATCTGAAGAAGATGCTGAAGGGGCGGAGTCTTAAGGAGGATGCGCACCTCCTTCCGGGAGATCTGGTGTTTGTCCCACAGAACTCGATTTCGAAGATCGCTCGCTTCCTCAGCAAACCTTCGGTGAGCATGTACATGAACTCTCCTCAATTTTAGAAAAGGAATTTTGCTCGCATGGCAGACGAAGACCTAATTCGCGCGCGAGAGTCGGCACCAACGCCCACTGTGCGGGAATTGGCCATGGTGCTGTTCCGCCGGCGAAGGGTCTTCGTTTGCGTCTCGGGTTTAGTGTTGGCGGCCGCGGTTCTCTTCGCCTTAGCGGGGACAAAATATCAGGCCAACATGAAGGTACTGGTACGCCGTGGGCGCGCCAATGCTCCGGTGACCGCGGAGGAAAACGCTCCACTGGACCTGACGAGAATGGGAATCACCGAAGAGGAATTGAACACGGAGGTCGAGTTGCTGCGGGACGACGAGGTCCTGCGCAGAGTGGTGCAAGAGACTGGGGTTGGCGGCCGTGACTGGTTTCACTTTCTGCGCCTGGGTGAGGGAAATGCGGAACGAGTAGAGCGGGCGGCGAGGCGGCTGGCCCAAAAATTACAAGTCGAACCGCTGAAGAAGACGAATCTGATTTCCGTCCGCTATGCGGCGGACGATCCGCAGACGGCGGCGAAGGTGCTGCAGTCGGTGGAGAAAGCGTACCTGGAGAAGCATATGGAGGTACATCGCCCCGTCGGCGAATATCGATTCTTCGAACTGCAGACGGGCGAATCGCGGCGGCAGCTGGAAGAGTCGCGGCAGAAACTAATGCACTTCACGGTGAACCGTGGAATCGTGGCCGCGGCAGAGCAGCGCGATCTGGCGCTGCAGAAGTTGAGCGAACTAGATGCCGGCTACCGCCAGACGCGAATCGATCTGACAGAGACGCAGCAGCGTGTGTGGGAACTGGAGGCCCAGTTGCAGAAGTTACCGGAGCGCACCACAACGCAGGTTCGCACCGCAGACAATCCGGAGCTGCTGAAGGCCTTGAAGTCGAGTTTGTTGGATCTGCAATTGAGACGGACAGGATTGCTGACGAAGTTCGAGCCCAGCCATCGCCTGGTGCAGGAAGTCGAGCAACAGATTGCGCAGGCAGAAGCGATGATCGCCTCGGAAAATGCCTTGCCAATGCGGGACGAAACGACGGATAGAAATGCGCAATACGAATGGGCGAAGTCGGAATTGCAGAAGGCGCAAGTGCAATTGAAAACACTGCAAGCCAGGGAAGCGGCAACCCATGCGCAGGAGGCGGCGTATCAGGCGATGGCGCGGCAACTGGGGGAGGACGCGATCACCCAGGATGATCTGCTCAGCTCGGAGAAGGCAGCACAGGACAACTATCTTCTTTATGTGAAGAAGCAGGAAGACGCGCGGATGGACGATGCGCTGGACGAGAGAGGCATTGTCAACGTGGCGATCGCGGAGAATCCGGTGGCCCCGGCTTTGCCCTTATGGTCTACATGGACGGTGCTGGCGATTGGGTTGGCCGCCGCCGGAGCGGTGGGCAGCGGCGCGGCGTTTGCGGCGGACTATCTCGATCCCGCCTTTCGCACGCCGGAGGATGTTATGGCGTACTTGAATTCTCCGGTTTTGGCGTCGCTGCCCCGAACGCCGCGAGGAAGGCTCTTGGCATGAGGGAATCGATCATGAGCCCCGGCCTGTTTGTTGCGCGGACGAGCGAGCGGGAGCGCGCGCATCCACCGGATAGAAGTGTAAAGCAAGCTGGAGGATGGAATCCGGAAGACTTCGGCCAGGAACAGATTCGAGGGCTGGTGCGACAGGTTTTCCTTTCGAAGGTGGAGCGACCGGTGCGGCAGGTCGTATTCAGCGGGGCGGAGCCGGAGACCGACTTGCGGAATCTTTGCTGGCGAATCGGTGAAGCCCTGGCGCTGGAGACGGAGCAGAGCATTGCCGTCGTTGGAGAGTATCCGCAGGCTTTGCAGGATGCAGAGACGCCGGCAGGCATGACGGAGCACGCGACCGACGATGGGCGCAAGGAGATTTGGCAGGCCGCGACTCGAGTGGGTGGCAATCTGTGGCTGGTCCCGCCTGCGGGAAACGCGGGAAATTACGTAACCAGCGCCTTGTTGCATTCGTACTTGGGCGGAATTCGCACGCGATTTGAATACTCGATCGTGGTGGGACCACCTGCCGCGGAGTCGAATGCCGCTACGGCGATGGCACAAGTCGCGGATGGGATCGTTCTGGTGCTGTCAGCGCATCTCACGCGGCGGATCGCGGCACGCAAAATAAAAGAGAAGCTGGAATCGGCGCAGGCCTGCCTCCTGGGAACCGTGTTGAGCGACAGGCTCTTTCCGATTCCGGAGGGGATTTACCGGCGCTTGTAAGGATGCGCGTTCGCTGACGATTGAGATTCAGGGTTACGAAATGGAATGGGTCTGAAGTGTCTTCTTCTTTACTGAATTCCAGGCAGCAGAACACCCAGGCAGTGGACTGGGCCCGGTTGATTCCCGGAGGGGCTCCGGCATTTCGGGACGGAGGAAAGAGGCCGGCTCAGTCGGTGCGGCCATTCGCTGCAGACAAAGTAGCGGAAATCGGGACTGAGGTCGTGGCGAGCACGCCGGAGAGCGCACTGGCATTGCTCTTGCCGGGTCCGCTGCACAGCCGGATGGCACGGAGATGGGTGCGCTCTTTGGCGGCCGACTTTGCGCTGGTGGCGCTGAATTGGCTGTTGATTGGGGCTCTGCAGGTGCCGCTGCGATGGCTATTCCCCCATGTGCGGCTCTTCGAGTATGCAGCCGGAGCGCCCGTTTCTTTATTGGGTATCGCTATACTTCACGCCGCGCTGATCACTCTGATGGGCTACACCGAGGGACTCCATACCGGAGACGGCGATCTTCGGGGACAGGCCCGCATTCTTGCCAAGTCCGTTTTGTGGGCGACTGCTGTATTGTGCTTCGCCTATGGCTTGCAGGGGGCTCCGTGGGCGACCTGCGGCTTGTTCTGCGGAGCGGGCTTGTTGCACTTCGGGGCGCTCTGGACGTGGCGGTGGCAGAGCGCGAGGCAGGACCGTCGCGCGCAGACGTCGGGCGATGTGCGGAACGTTCTGATTGTGGGAGCGGGAAGCGTCGGACGGCGGGTGGCTTCGTACGTGGAGGGGCATCCCGACGGGGGACGAACTGTGTGCGGTTTCCTGGACAACGAGAGGCCGCTGAGTAACAAGATCATCGGGCGAGTGAACGATCTGGCTCGATTGGCGCGTGTCGGATTTGTGGACGAGGTGATCCTGGCAGCGCCGCACGATCGAGACCTAACCCTGCGGGTGCTGCGCGAAGCGCGGCGGTTGCGGCTGGATGTGGACATTGTTCCCGATTTGTTCGGATGCAAGCCGGCAGGGAGGGAAGTCGAGCGAGTCGGGGACATGCCGGTGATTTGCCTGCACGCGGAGCGATTGCCCGCGGCAGGGCTAGTGTTGAAACGCGTGGTCAACATAATGGGAGCGGCCTTGGTGCTGGCAATGCTGTCGCCGTTTCTGGTAGGGGTCGCGGGGCTGATCAAGTTGGATTCCCCGGGGCCAGTTCTCTATTGCGCGCAGCGCGCCGGACGGAAGGGGCGACGGTTCCGCTGCTACAAATTTCGCACCATGGTGAGCAATGCGGATGCGTTGAAGGGCCATTTGCGCGAGAACAATCAGAGGTCCGGGCCATTTTTCAAAATCGCGGATGATCCTAGGATTACGCGGCTGGGGCGTTTGCTCCGCCGCTACAGCCTGGACGAACTCCCGCAGCTGGCGAACGTTTTGAAAGGGGACATGAGTTTGGTGGGACCCAGGCCGCATCCGCTGGACGATGTTGCCAGTTACAAGATCGAACATCTGGCGCGGCTTGACGTGACGCCCGGAATTACCGGGTTGTGGCAAGTGTCGGCACGCCGCGATCCGTCGTTTCAGCGCGGCATGGAACTGGATCGGGAATACATCAGGACGTGGAGCCTGAAGTCGGACATGAGAATTCTGCTGCGAACTTTTCTGGCTGTTGCGCGGGGGAGCGGCGACTGATGGAGTCGATTTCGCTAAGACCGGCACCGTCTGAGGTCGGAGACGATATCAGCGTCTGGGCGGCGGAGATTGTTTTGCGTCCCATGCAGGCGCTCATGGCGGCGCCTGCGTTGCTGTTTCTGGCGGCGCTGACGGCGATGCTGCTGCGGCATCCAGATGTCGCGTTCTACGAGATTGACCGGGTTGCGTTCGGGCTTCTCCTCGTAGGAGTGGTGGGACGGGCGATGGTCCTGCGCCAACGGCCGTTCGTGGTGGAACGGGTGACGTGGCCGATGATCGGGCTGACCGCGCTTGCACTTGCAAGCGTGATTGGACAACCGTTCAACAGCCAGACGTGGAGCCTGCTTGCGTCGAAGTTCATTGTTCCTTTCGTGCTTTTTCATCTGGCGGGGCTGGTGTTCACCGAGGAACGGCGATTCCGGCTGTTTGAGATGTTCGCCTTGGCGGTACTGGCGTATCTGAGCTTTACCTCGATCGCGTTCCTGTCGGGTGCGAACTCGCTGATCTTTCCCCGGTTCATTTTGGATGAAAGCCTCGGGTTTCACGCCGACCGGGCTCGAGGGCCCTTGCTGCAGGCGGTGGCCAACGGCGTCTCGTTGAACATCCTCGGGTTGCTGGCTCTGCATGCCTACCAGCGAGGAAGCGTGCGAGGTTTAAAGATTGCGGTGTTGCACACTTCCGTGCCAATCGCGATCCTGGCCACGATGACGCGAGCGGTCTGGTTGTCATTCGCTGCAACCGTCGTGGTGTTGATTTTTCTTTCGGAGAGCCGTGCCCTACGGCGTGCCTGTGTGGGACTCGTCTTGGTCGCGGGAGTGGCGCTGATAGTGGTTCTGAGTTCGCCTGATCTGCGGGTCGCGTTGAGCGATCGTCTGCAAGAACGTGGACCCGTGGAATTTCGTGCCGCAGTTTATGCGGGCGGTTGGCAGATGTTCCTGGAGCGTCCGCTGGCGGGGTGGGGCTTTCACCAGATGCCGGCCGAGTTGCCCCGACACGTCAGCGGATATCAGGAAAAAGTACTGTATCCACACAATACATACTTGGAATTGTTGGGGGAGCTTGGAGTAGTGGGGCTGGCGCTGTATCTGTGGTTGATGTGGGAGATGTGGCGGCTGGGTCGAGGTGCGATTCCAACTGGAGAGAAAAGCGGATTCCTCGATCCGCAATTTCACCGTCTGTGGCCGATTTTGCTGGCCGTGTATTGGGTAAACGCCGCGGTGGTTGTGATGAGCTATCAGTTCGTGAACGCTTTGCTGTTCACGATGGCGGGCATGCTGGCCGCGCAGCGGCGGAGGGCGGAGACTGCCCGGCCATGCTAACGGTCGCCTATCTCGCCAATCAGTTTCCTTCTGCGGTCGAGCCTTATGTCGTCGAAGAGATCGAGGAGTTGCGGAGGCGGGGAGTTCGGGTGATTGCGGGCAGCGTGCGAAGACCTGCGCCGGATGAAGCTTCGACGGCCAGGTGCGCTCCCGAAGTTGTATTGCAGCCCCTCCAAGGAATCATTCTGCTGCGAGCGGTCTGGCTCTGTCTGTGGCGATGGAAACGGATTGCATCGCTGATCGGGCGGATCATTTTCCGCGGCAGAGAAGGGCCGGCGAAGCGGCTGAAGGCGCTGGCTCATACCTGGCTAGGGGCTTGTTACGCGGTGCTTCTGGAAGGATTTGAGGTCGAACACATCCACGTTCACCATGGATATTTCGGTTCGTGGATCGCGATGGTGGCGGCGCAGGTGCTGGGTGTGGAATTCAGTATGACGCTTCACGGGTCGGACTTACTGGTGCATGGGACTTATCTAGACGTGAAGCTTGAGAACTGTAGGTGTTGCCTTACGGTGTCCGAGTACAACCGGCGTTACATTCTGCAGCGTTATCCAACGGTGAATGCAGAGAAAGTGTTAGTGGCGCGCCTGGGCGTGGAAATATCGGAGCGACCGGCCGGCCGCGTATCGAAAGCGAAGACGAATCATGATCCGTTCACGTTCCTGGCAGTGGGGCGGCTGCATCCTGTAAAGGACCATGCCTTTTTAGTTCGGGCTTGCGCGCAACTTCGGGACGTGCACTTCGAGTGTTTGATCGCGGGCGACGGACCAGAGTGGCGCAACCTGGAATCACTGATTCAAGAGTGCGGCCTCAAAGAGCGAGTCGCTCTGCTGGGACACGTAGCGCGGGAGCACCTGGACTCCTGGTACGACCGGGCCGACTTGGTCGTGCTGACCAGCCGGAGCGAGGGCATTCCCCTGGTACTGATGGAGGCAATGGCGCGCCGGAAGATCGTCCTGGCACCGGCGATCACCGGGATTCCTGAACTGGTGACTGCGGGCGAGACAGGATTTCTATACGAAGCCGGATCGCTGGATGATTTCCTGGCCCAGTTGCTCTTTATTCGTTCGCTGATGCAGGCGCCGGAAGATCCTCATCTTCGTCCCTACATTCTTTCGGCGGCCAGGCAACTCGACCAAGTACGGCATGCAGCCGAGGTGCAGGTTCGCCAGAACTTCAACCGCAGCAAGAATCTGGAATCCTTCTGCAACCTTTTCCTGCAGAGGATCGGTCCGCGGACAGAGAGCACTCCTCATGAGAATTTTGTACTGCAACAAATATAACTATCCCTTCAGCGGGACCGAGGTCTACCTGTTCGAATTGATGGAGTTGATGCGAGAGCGCGGTCACGAGGTGGCGCTGTTTTCGATGGCCGATCCGCGCGGGGAACCGACTCCATTCGATCGGCACTTCGTGCCGCACATCGACTTCAAAGCCAAGGCGGGATGGAAGGAGACGGCGCGGCGCACGGGCCATGCGATCTATTCAACAGACGCGCGGCGGCGGATCCGGGCGATGATCAGGGAATTCCGGCCGGATGTGGCGCACGTTCGGAACATCTATCATCATCTGTCGCCGTCGATTCTATGGGAGCTGAAAGCGCAGAACGTTCCAGTCCTCTATCACTTGAATGATTTCAAGCTGCTGTGCCCCAGCTACAACCTGTTGTCGCAAGGGGAGGCGTGCGAGGCGTGCAAGGGCGGCGAATTCTGGCACGCTGTGAGCTCGAAGTGTTATCCGGGTCTGAGCTCGCGAGTGACTCTGATGATGGAGGCCTACATTCATCGGTGGCTGGGCACGTACCGGAAGTGCGTGGATCTGTTCCTGGCCCCCAGCCGGTTTGTGCGCGACAGGTTCGTGGAACACGGATGGGACGGCGGCAAGTTTGAAGTACTGCCGCACTTTCAGAGGATTTTCACATTGCGGGAGTCGCATTCGGAGAATGATAGGCCACTGCTTTATTTCGGAAGGTTGTCGGCCGAAAAGGGCGTCGATGATTTGCTGCGAGCAATGCAGAAAGTTCCGCAGATACGGTTGATCGTTGCAGGCGAAGGACCGGGGCGAGGCGACTTGCAGGAACTGGCGGCTTCGCTGGGGCTGTTGAACGTGGAATTTGTGGGGCATGTGGGGCTCGCGGAGCGGGATTCGCTGATTGCGCAGTCACGATTCACGGTTTTGCCTTCCCACGCCTACGAGACTCTGGGAAAGACGATCCTTGAGTCGTATGCCGGGGGACGCGCGGTGCTCGCCTCGGATATGGGATCGAGACGGGAGTTGGTTCACCACGGTGAGACGGGATTCCTGTATCCACCGGGCGACGTGAATCAGCTAGCGGCGGCGATCCAGTCTCTGGGGTCGACGCCGGAATTGGCGGAGAAGATGGGCCGCGCGGGCTGGGACTTGGTGCGGGAGCACCACACGCCGGAGGGACACTACCAGAAAATGTTGAGTTTGTATGAAGACCTGGTGGCGCGAAAGGCGACTCGGCGCCATGGGATTGCTGTAACGACGGACAGGTCGCAGTCGCAGTTCTCACGGCGAACGTCTGCCGCGCGGGATCCGAATCCTTTTGCGGCGGGGCAGAGGCGCAAGCTGCGGGTGGCGTTTATCGGTGGGCGAGGAGTGCTCTCAAAATACAGCGGGATTGAGGCCTATTACGAAGAGGTCGGCAAACGGCTGGCGGGGATGGGACATGAAGTCACGGTGTATTGCCGCAACTACTTCACGCCAGCGCTGGCAGAACACAACGGTATGCGTCTGGTGCGGCTGCCAACGATCCGATCGAAGCATCTCGAAACCCTGGTTCACACGTCGCTGAGCACGATCCACGCACTAACGCAGCGGTATGACTTAGTGCACTATCACGCGCTGGGGCCGGCCCTGTTTTCGTTTTTTCCGCGGTTGTTCGGAACAAAGACCACCGTTACCGTGCAGGGGCTGGACTGGCAACGAAAGAAGTGGGGGCGGTTCGCGTCGGCGGTACTGCGGCTGGGAGAGCGAGCGTCGGGGTATCTTCCCAATGGGACGATGGTGGTGTCGCAGGCTCTGCAACGACGTTACCGCGAAATACACGGGATTGGTGCGTTCTATGTGCCTAACGGGGGAGTGCTGCGAGAACGAAGCCAGCCGAAGAAAGTTTTGGAATGGGGGCTGCAGCCGGGAAAGTACGTTCTGTTCCTGGGAAGATTTTCACCCGAGAAGGGTTGCCACCTCCTGGTCGAAGCCTTTGAGCAGATCGAGACGGATGTGAAGTTGGTAATGGCCGGGGCATCCAGTTACTGCGACGAATACAGCCGCCAGTTGCAAAGTCACGCCAGTGAACGCATTCGGATCCTCGACTGGGTTTCAGGCGAAACCCTGAACGAACTTCTTACGAATGCCATGATTTTTGTCCTGCCGTCGGACTTGGAAGGCTTGTCGCTGGCACTGCTGGATGCCATGGGCGCGGGGCTGTGCGTGCTGACCAGCGATGTTCCGGAGAACCGCGAAGTGGTGGACGGAGCGGGATTTACGTTTCAGCGGGGGAGTGCGACGGATCTGGCGAACCGGTTGCGCTTTCTAATTGCGAATCCCGCGGTGCGGGAGGCCGCAGGCCGGACGGCGAAGAGTCGGATCGAGGAGCACTATCAGTGGCAGAAGATTGCCGGGGACATTGAGAAGACGTATTTCCAGTTGATGGGATGGGAACTGCCGTGTGCGCCAGCCAGAAAAACCGTCGCCAGGGCTGCGGCTGCGGGCGGAAGCGCGGACCAGCAATGGAGGGTTGCATAGTTCCCTCGCATTGCGATCAGCAGCTTCATCCATCTTGTTATCACACGCCGTATTAACAGTTCCCGTAGCTTCTTGTGATTCCGGACATAATGTTTTTCGGGTCATTCCCCAATATTCAAGCTTTGTTCTGTAATCCTCTGTTGGCCGCCTCCATCCCATACAATTGGCCGTCCTGCTGCAACCGATTGCCAAGGTTGCATTATATATTAGATAATATGATATATTATATAATAATAATTATCGTTCACTATCGTATCGTGGAACCACCAACAACATTGTTTCATAACTAAAGAAAGGAAACGGCAATGCTAAGTATTGGAGAGAAATTCCCTTCATTTTCCGTGACCGCGACGGTAAGTACGGAAAAAGACCCCAAGAAAGCCTTCAAAACCATCACTGACAAGGATTATTCGGGGAAGTGGAAAGTGTATTTCTTCTGGCCCAAGGATTTCACGTTCGTATGTCCGACTGAGATCGCGGGCTTCGCCAAACTCAACAAACAATTTCAGGATCGCGACACGCAGGTTCTGGGCGGCAGCACAGATTCGGAATGGGTACATCACGCGTGGCGCACACATCACGAAGATTTGAAGCACCTTCCGTTTCCCATGCTCGCCGACATCAAGCGTGATCTGTGCGAGCAGTTGGGCATTATCGATCCGGTTGGGGGCGTCGCCCAGCGGGCAACGTTCATCGTCGACCCCGACGGTGTGATCCGGTTCGTCTACGTCACGGATGGATCGGTGGGCCGCAGCCCAGAGGAAGTTTTGCGCGTGCTGGATGCGCTGCAAAGCGATGAGCTTTGTCCCTGCAACTGGCACAAGGGTGAAGAGACGTTAGTCATTGCGTAAGGGCCCAATGAGTCGTCGGTTGCTGGTGAAAGGTCTGCCAGCGACTGACGGCTTGCCCGACGCCTTTCTGCTTGCCCTGACGGCGCAGAACTGCGCCGATCTCGACGCATGTTCGCCCGCTGACAAGTCGGCGGGCGCTTTGACAGATCAAGGATTTCTCATGACATTGAATGAACTCTTGGAAACAGTACCCGCCTACGCGCGGGATTTGAAGCTGAATCTGTCGAGTTTTTTATCGCAGACGGACCTCAAGGAGCAGCAGATTTGGGGCACGGTGGTGGCGAGTGCGATGGGCGCGCGCAATGACGACATCATTCGGGCAGCCTTGGGGGATGCGGCTGAACATCTTTCGCCGGAGGCGATGGAGGCGGCGAAGGGCGCGTCTGCGATCATGGGCATGAACAATGTTTATTACCGGTTTCTGCACCTTTCGAGTAACGAGAAGTATCAGACGATTCCCGCCCGTCTGCGGATGAACATCTTGCGGTCGCACGGAGTCGACGCGGTGGATTTTGAACTATGGTGCACGGCGGTATCGGCGCTTAATGGTTGCGGCGCTTGTGTGGACTCTCATGAGAAGACTCTGCGCGAGAAGGGCGTTCGGGAAGAATCGATTCTGGCTGCGGTGCGCATCGCGTCGGTGATTCACGGCCTGGCGAGCGTGCTGGAGACGGAGAAAGCGTTGGCTTCCACCGCGGCGTTGGCATAGGACAGCGTGTCAGAGCAAGAGAAATATCACCGGACGGGCGAACCCCGTCCTTTTTTATTACAATCAACTGCTTGTCTTGCAGGGGGACGGCTGCGAGCAACAGACTTGAAGCGAGCGACATTTCGCATGCGAAACACCATTCTTGTTACCGGGGGCGCCGGCTTCATTGGTTCCAACTTTATTCTGCAGCAAATGCAGGATGAATCTTCGTCGATCGTAAATCTGGACAAACTGACTTACGCTGGGAACCTGCACAATCTGGAAAGTGTCGCATCAGACCAGCGGTATCAATTCGTCCACGGCGGTATCGGCGATCGCGCTCTTGTCCGGCAATTGCTGGAAAAGTACCAGCCGGACGCGATTGTGCACTTCGCGGCGGAGAGTCATGTGGACCGCTCGATCCGGGGACCCGAGGATTTCATTCGCACCAATGTGGACGGGACCTTCGCACTACTGGAAGAAGCGCGAGCGTACTGGAGCGCGCTGCCGGACGGAGAGCGGAAGGCCTTTCGATTTCTGCACGTTTCTACCGATGAAGTGTACGGCTCGCTCGGACCGGACGATCCGCCGTTTAGCGAAACCACTCCGTACGCTCCCAACAGTCCCTATGCCGCGTCAAAAGCCGCATCGGATCATTTAGTGCGCGCGTATCACCACACCTACGGCCTGCCGACGCTCACCACGAATTGCTCGAACAATTATGGACGCTTTCAGTTTCCGGAGAAGCTGATTCCGCTGATGATTCTTAACGCGCGCGATGGGAAGCCGCTGCCGGTTTATGGGGACGGGAAGAACGTCCGCGACTGGCTCTATGTGGAGGATCACTGCGAGGCGATCGCAACGGTTCTACGCGACGGAAAACCCGGAGACACCTACAACATCGGCGGCTGGAATGAGAAGCCGAACATTGAGATCGTCGAGACTATCTGCGACTTGGTGGACGAGATGGCACCGCGCGCGGGAGAATCCCGTCGTGCCCTGATCACGTTTGTGAAGGATCGGCCGGGACACGACCGCCGCTATGCGATGGACGCCCGCAAGATCGAACGCGATCTGGGATGGAAACCGAAGGCGACATTCGAAAGCGGTATTCGCGAGACGGTTCGCTGGTATCTTGAAAATGAGGAGTGGGTGCGCGATGTGACCAGCGGGAGCTACCGGCAGTGGGTGGCCACGCACTATTCCAGCTAGTGGCTCGGAATTCGACGCGACGCGGACGATCGATCAAATCATGACAGAAAGCACGCGACACAGAGGGATCATTCTGGCGGGAGGGTCGGGCACGCGCTTGTATCCCGTGACACAGGCCATGGGAAAGAGTTTGCTTCCCGTGTACAACAAACCCATGGTTTATTACCCGCTTTGCACACTCATGCTGGCGGGAATCCGCGACATCCTCGTGATTTCAACCCCCGAGGATGTGCCCAAGTTTCAGGCTCTGCTGCAAGATGGGAGCCAGTACGGGATTCATCTGCAATATCTCGTGCAACGCAAACCTGAGGGAATTGCACAGGCATTCCTGTTGGGAGAAAAGTTTCTGGAAGGCAGTCCCTGCGCGCTGGTTCTGGGGGACAACATTTTTTATGGCCATGATCTGGCGAAAGATCTGCGAGAGGCGGCGAATAAAGTTCATGGAGCCCGGGTGTTTGCGTATCCGGTGCATGATCCCGAACGTTATGGGGTGGTGGAATTTGATACCAACGGGCGCGCTCTGAGCATCGAGGAAAAGCCAAAGCAGCCAAAATCTCGATACGCCGTCACCGGACTTTATTTCTACGACAGCCAGGTGGTGGAGATTGCGAAATCGCTGAAACCGAGTGCGCGCGGCGAATTAGAAATCACCGACGTCAACCGAGTCTACCTGGAGAAAGGGCAACTGGACGTTGTGGTAATGGGACGCGGCATGGCGTGGCTGGACACGGGCACGCATGAGTCCTTGATGGATGCGGCGCTCTACATCCAGGCAATCGAAAAGCGGCAGGGACTGATGGTGGCGTGTCCGGAGGAGATCGCTTATCGCTCCGGCTACATCACCGCGGCAGACGTGGAGAAGATTGGAAGCACGATGAAGAACAGCAGCTACGGCGCGTACCTGCTGCAGCTTTTGCGGGAACGGGTATTTTAAGATGACAGCCGTTTCAGGGATGCGGCAAACGATGGATGCTTTCAGGAAAATTTCAACTTCTCTGCCCGGCGTCGTCATTCTGGAGCCGCGCGTGTTTGGCGACGAGCGAGGATTCTTTCTGGAGAGCTACAACGAGAAAGCATTCGCGGAGTTGGGTATCGAAGAACGGTTCGTTCAGGACAACCATTCCAGTTCCCGAAAGAACGTTCTGCGCGGGTTGCATTATCAGATCAAGCATGCGCAGGGAAAGCTGGTGCGCGCGGTGGAGGGCGAGATTCTCGATGTCGCGGTAGACGTGCGCCGGAGTTCTCCAACGTTTGGCGGATGGGAGGCGGTGCGCCTTTCGGGCGAGAACAAACGCATGCTGTGGATACCCGCAGGCTTCGCGCACGGATTCCGGGTAATTTCGGAGAAGGCGCAAGTGCTCTACAAGGCGACCGACTACTATGCTCCGGAACACGAACGCACTTTGGCGTGGAACGATCCGGATTTGAAGATTGGCTGGGAAGTGGAGGGTGAGCCGATCGTCTCCGCGAAAGACCAGCGCGGCGTTGCTCTCCGCGATGCCGAGACTTTCGAATAACCGCAAGAAATTACCGAAATGAAAGCAATGATTTTTGGCGCTTCGGGCCTTCTGGGCAAGGATCTCATGCGCGAATGGACCGGCGATGAGATTGCCGGCCTTGGGTCGCGCGATGTCGATATTCGCGATGCGGACGAGGTGCGCGACGTGGTGGAGAAGGCGCGTCCGGAATGGATTGTTCTGGCGGCAGCCTACACCAACGTGGACGATTGCGAGAGTCATCCGGATCTGGCGTTTGCGGTGAACCGTGATGGGGCGGTGAATGTCGCGAAGGCGGCGAAGCGAACCGGAGCGAAGCTTTTGTTCCTCAGTTCCGATTACGTGTTCGATGGAAAGAAGTCCTCGCCGTATGAAACGGCAGATGCACGCAATCCGCAAAGCGTTTACGGGCGGTCCAAGGCGGAAGCGGAGGTCCGGTTGCTGGAAGTGCTGCCGGCGTGTTGCATCGCGCGGACTTCGTGGCTGTTTGGGACGGGCGGAAAGTGCTTTCCGGACACGATTCTGAGATTGGCAGCGAGCCGGCCGGCTTTGGACGTAGTGAATGACCAGCGTGGATGCCCGACGTATTCGGTTGACCTGGCGAGGGCCATCATAGCGTTATGTCGCAACCATGTTAGTGGAATTGTGCATACCACGAACGCCGGGGATTGTTCGTGGTTTGAATTTGCACGCGAGATCGTGAAGGGCGCTGGTTTTGCCACCGAGGTGCGTCCGGTGAGCAGTCAAGAAATGGCGCGTCCGGCGCCGCGTCCGGCGTACTCCGTTCTGTCGGCGAAGAGCCTGCATCAGTATGGAATTGCCATGCCCACATGGCAGGATGCTCTGCAGCGATATTTGCAGGAACGCAAGAACTGAGCCTTCTGCCGCCGTTGCTTCGTCCGATGTAAGACTGCTACGATGCGGCGGGGTTCCTGTCCTTGAAATCCATCCTGAATTACGTTGACGGGCAGTCTGTTCGCGGCAAGCGGGAGTTCGCCGACGCAAACCCCACGGACGGTAGCAAAGCCGACAGCTCGATCCGCAGCGAACTTACCCCTCTGGAGCTGGTTTCGTGACCGGTCCTCAGTTTCAGGCCGGCGAAGATTTCGCGGCCGCAATGGATGCTCGCGATCCTCTGGTGCATTTCCGCGGTCGCTTCCTCATTCCGAAAACAGAATCTGGGGATGACTGCATGTATCTGTGCGGGCACTCGCTCGGCCTGCAGCCGAAAACTGCGAGATCCTATCTCGAGCAGGTGCTCCGGGACTGGGCAGAACTCGGCGTGGAAGGGCACTTCCGCGCGAGGAATCCGTGGATGCGCTATCACCGGCTGCTCACGCAGCAGACAGCAGCATTGGTCGGGGCACAGCCGTCGGAAGTTGTGGTGATGAACTCGCTGACGGTGAATTTGCACCTAATGATGGCGTCGTTCTATCGACCCACGATTGAAAGGCACAAGATTCTCGTTGAACGCGGAGCTTTCCCCTCGGATCAGTATGCGGTGAAGTCACAGATCCGCTTCCATGGTTTTGATCCCGCGTCGTCGCTGCTCGAACTCACGCCTCGCGAGGGCGAATCTTGCATGCGCGATGAAGACATCGAGTCGCTGATTGAACGCGAAGGCGAGTCGATCACGCTGATCCTCGTCGGGGGAGTGAACTATGTCACGGGACAGGCGTTCGACCTGGCTGGAATTACGAAAGCAGGGCAGCGAAAGGGATGCGCCGTGGGATTCGATCTGGCCCATGCCGCCGGAAATATACCGCTGCGGCTTCACGACTGGGGGCCGGATTTCGCGGTCTGGTGCAGCTACAAATATTTGAACGGCGGTCCGGGATGCGTGGGAGGATGTTTTGTCCACGAGCGGCATGCGCGCGTGTGGGAACTGCCGCGGTTGGCAGGGTGGTGGGGCCACGATGAGACGACGCGGTTTCGAATGGGGCCAGACTTTCATCCGATGGAGGGAGCGGAGGGCTGGCAGTTGAGCAATCCTCCAATACTGGCGCTGGCCGCCTTGCGCGCCTCGCTGGAAATTTTCGCCGAGGCGGGCCTGGAACGCATGCGTACCAAGAGCGTCTCACTCACCGCATATATGGAATTTCTGCTTGGCCAACGAGCTTCGCCGAAGTTCTCCGTCATCACGCCGCGTGAGCCTGAGCGAAGAGGCGCGCAGCTCTCGATCCGACTGCCAGGGGATGGCCACCAGCTGTGCGACCGGCTCGCCGCTGGGGGAGTGATCGGAGACTGGCGGGAACCGGATACTTTCCGGGTCGCGGCGGTGCCGCTATACAACTCATATCGGGACGTTTACGGTTTCGTGCAGCGCTTTTCTGCCGCACTTTCGTAAGTACTTGTACACCACTTCCGTCCGCCCCGCCCTTTGTTACCTCGGTAATACTTGGGCGGGTTCCAGCGACCGTACAATTTGTAACGTGGGAAAATCCATGCTCGAGCCCGACCGGAGGTGGACGGCCATCGTGTGCGCGGTGGTGTGCGTTCACGTCTTGTTGTCGCTTCTGGTGCCGCGCGGATTTGCTCTCACGGCTTTTGGCGACATCCTGCAAAATACGATCCTGCTTTGCGCAACTGTTGCCGTTGTTTCCAATGTGAGGAAGGCTTCCCCGAAGGCCCGGCTATTCTGGGCGCTTCTGGGTCTAGGTTTGGGGATGTGGCTGGCCTCGCAAGTCATGTGGACTTATCTGGAAGTCTACGTGCGACATGAGGCGCCCAATCCCTTCGTCGGGGACGTGATTCTCTTTCTGCATATTGTTCCCATGATTGCCGCAGTGGCAGTCCAACCGCATGTTCAACAGGACGATCGCACGCTTCGGGTCGGAACACTCGATTTCGCGCTTCTATTTACGTGGTGGCTCTTCCTGTATCTGTTTGTCGTGATCCCGTGGCAGTATGTGTACCCCATCGAGTCCGTGTACGGCAGGAGTTTTGACCTGCTCTATGTTGGCGAAGAACTCGTACTGGCGGCAGGCCTGATGCTGGTATGGCAACGGAGTCGCGGAGCTTGGCGCAGCCTTTACTTTCATCTGTTCGTCGCAACATTGCTCTATTGCGTTGCATCGCTGATGGCCAGCGAAGCCATCGATCTGCATCTCTATTACACCGGCAGTCTGTTCGACGTGCCACTGGTGGCCGCAATGGTCTGGTTTTTGCGGATTGGCTTCTTGCCGCGCGAGATCATGACGGAGAAGTCGGTCGAGGAAGTCCCAAGACGCGGTTACGAAATCTGGAAAGCGCGTCTGGCTATGATGGCCGTGTTCATCACTCCTTTAATTATGGCGTGGGCACAATTCGGAGGAGACGTGCCGCAGAGCGTTCGCACCTATCGGCTGCTGCTCACCGTAGGCGTCATGCTCGTAATGGGGGCACTGGTATTTGTCAGGCAGCATTTAGTGGATCAGGAATTGCTCAGCCTGCTGCGATTGTCGAGGCACAACCTGGATGAAATGTGCCGGCTGAAGGATGAGCTGGAAAATAAGGAACATTCGCTGCGGTGGCATAGTCTGGAGTTGCAGCGGAAGAATCTGGAGCTGCAGGAAATCTCCTTCACGGACGTGCTGACCGGGGTCTGGAACCGGCGCTATCTCGAAGAGATCCTTACTGCCGAGGCCGGGCAGGTGCTGCGAAATTACCAGCGCGCGCGGGGAAGCGAAATTCGGAAGATGGATCATCGCGACCTGGTTTTCATCATGGTCGACATGGATTTTTTCAAAGAAGTAAACGACCGGCACGGTCATCCCGCGGGAGACACGCTGTTGCAGCTGGTAGCGCAAAGGCTCTCCGCGGTCGTTCGCAGGTCTGACGTGCTGGTGCGCTGGGGCGGAGAGGAATTTCTTATCATGAGCCGTTCGGCCGACCCATCGGGCATTCCGGCATTCTGCAGCCGTATTCTGGAAGTGATTGCGGCGGAGCCGTTCGATCTTGGCCAGGGGATCAGGGTGAAAAAGACCTGCTCCGTGGGGTGGGCCGCGTATCCCTGGTGCCGCGGCGCATTTGAGGCGATTTGTGCCGAAGAATCCATTGCGTTGGCGGACGCGGCGCTGTATCGCGCCAAGGCTCTTGGCAGAAATCAGGGCGTGGGAATTGTGGCGACGGACGCCGCGAGCCAAAATCCTGAGGCCATAAATTTGGTATCGCTGCGAGAGGGCAACCCTCCGCTTGCACGTAAGATAAGAACCCAGTGTCCTACTCAAGAGATGTTCCGGGAAGGTCTCCCTGAAACGCCGGATCCCGTCGGGAAGTTCAAGCTGTAAACTTCTCCTCTGGTTGGGCAGTTCCCTCTAAACATGCGCTCCCAAGCGCTTGACCTGTGAGAGCGCGTTGACTAAATTGAGTAGCCGGCTTCAAAGCTGCTGAGGCACAACTATCAATGAATGCAAAGAATCCTTCGCGCAAGACAGGCCTTCGCCAGAAGGCACAACTCATGTCCGCATCTGAAATTGAGCGCACGCTGGTGCGACTCGCTTACGAAATCGTGGAAAAGAATGGCGGAGTCGACGGTCTAGGGCTGGTCGGGATTCGCCGCCGTGGAGTTCCAATCGCCGAACAACTGGGCAAGATTATCACGCGTATTGAAAGCGCCAAAGTGCCTGTGGGGACTTTGGATATCACCTTTTACCGCGACGATCTCTCGACCCTTGGACCCAAGCCGGTGGTGCAGGAAAAAGAGATTGGATTTGAGATTGAGGACAAGAACGTCGTTCTGGTCGATGACGTTCTCTTTACGGGACGGACAACCCGGGCTGCGCTCGACGCGCTTTTTTCACACGGCAGGCCGCGGCGGGTGCAACTGTGCGTGCTCATCGACCGCGGTCATCGCGAAATTCCCGTCGAGGCGACTTTCGTGGGCCGCAATGTGCAGACCACCACGAACGAAGTGATCGAGGTGAAGCTGACGGAAATCGATGATGCCGAGAAAGTTCTGCTGATGGAAAAATAGAGAACCACAAGAGGAGATCGTAAAAAGTTAAGGGACGGTGGGATCGACCCACCGTCCCTTTGTTTTCGGAAACGCAAGTTGTTAAGCGATCCTGGTGCAGACCGCCTTGGTTTGTGTGTAGAGATTGAGAACGTCGTGCCCCATCTCACGGCCCCAACCGGACTGCTTGTAGCCACCGAATGGCAGCCCCGCGTCGAAGATGTTGTAGCAGTTGATCCAGACGGTACCGGCGCGAAGCTGTTCCGCCATGCGATGCGCTTTGCCGATGTCACGCGTCCAGACCGCGGCAGCCAAGCCATAGTCGCTGTCGTTGGCGCGGGGAATGATTTCCTCCGGTTCAGTGAATGGCATCGCCACCACGACCGGTCCGAAAATCTCTTCCTTCACCACTTTCATCTTCTCCTGCGTATTCACCAGCACCGTGGGTTCGACGAAGTATCCGCGATCACCGGCCTTGTGGCCGCCGGCTACAGCCTTTGCGCCTTCGGAGAATCCGGCCTCGAGGTATCCGCAAACACGATTCAGTTGCTCTTCGGAGACCAGCGGGCCCATCTGCGTATCGGGATCGAGACCCGAACCGACTTTGATTTTTCGGGCATGCTCCGCGACTCCTTCCACGACCTGATCGTAAATCGATTTCTCGACGTACAACCGTGAACCCGCGCAGCAGCACTGGCCGTGGTTGAAGAAGATAGCGCTGGCGGAGCCTGGAATGGCGGTGTCAAGATCTGCATCCTTAAAGACTACGTTCGGAGATTTGCCACCCAACTCCAAAGACACTTTCTTGAGGTTGCCAGCAGCAGCGTGGACAATCAACTTGCCGACTTCGGTGGATCCGGTGAAGGCGACCTTGTCAACGTCAGGATGAGCGGCCAACGCGGCCCCCGCCGTCTCGCCATAACCGGGGACAATGTTCACCACGCCTTCGGGGAAACCGGCCTCCATGATCAGCTCGCCGAGACGCAGCGCGGAAAGCGGAGTCTGTTCGGCGGGCTTCAACACGACGGTGCAGCCCGTAGCCAATGCCGGACCAAGTTTCCATGCCGCCATGAGCAGTGGGAAGTTCCATGGAATGATTTGGCCGACGACTCCGACTGGTTCTCGCAGCGTATACGCGAGATATTTTGCGCCGGGCGTATACGGAACTGAGAGTGGGATTGTGTTGCCCTCAATCTTGGTCGTCCATCCAGCCATGTAGCGGAAGAGGTCGACCGCGAGCGGGACATCGGCAGCCTTGGCAATGTTGAGAGGCTTGCCATTGTCGAGACTCTCGATGTAGCCGAACTCCTCGGTATGCTGCTCGAGCAGGTCGGCGAGTTTCCAGATCATACGGCCGCGTTCGGATGCGCTCATCCGGCGCCACGGGCCGTTGTCAAAAGCGTTGCGGGCGGCCTTCACAGCTTGATTGATGTCTTCGCGATCGCCTTCCGCAACCTGAGCCAGAACTTCGCCGGTGGCGGGATTGTAAGTGGGGAAAGTCTTGCCCGACGCGGCATTCACCCACCTGCCGTTAACTAACATTTTTCGTGGTTTGTCGATGAACTCCGCGACTTGCGGATGAATTTGGGGGGAAACTGCGATACCCATATGTCCTCCTTGGTCAACAGACTCGTGCAAAAGAGAATGAAGCGGAGAAGCAGACCAAGGTATGCTAGCGCCGGGACGGGACAAATGCAAATGGCGATCCGGCGCCGAACGATTATTCGCCGTAGGGGACCCAGATATTTTTCACCTGAGTAGCGTGCTCGAGGAACCAGCGACCTTCCGCCTGCTTCGGATTGAACCAATCTATGGCGCGGCCTTCGTTCGTCCAGACCTGCTTCAGGTTTCCGGTAGACATCGCCTTCGCCGCTGCGACGGTGGCTTCATCTCCGTAACACCAGATGCCATCTATGTCGTCGTGTTCGGCAAGGGTTTTCAGGAGCTGCGAGGCGTAGCCCGTCACGATGTTAATCGCGCCGCCGGGCAAATCACTTGTGTCGAAAAGCTGGTAGAGGTCGCCTGTGATAAGCGGATATCTCTCTGACGGAACGGCAATCACCGTGTTGCCGGCGGCGAGCAGCGGCATCACGAGCGACAGGAAACCAAGGAGCGGCGCTTCCCTCGGGCAGATCGCACCGACCGTTCCCATCGGCTCGTTCATCGCGATTGCGATGTTACGAAATGGCGGATTGTGCACGGCACCGTCGAACTTGTCGGCCCACGCTGCATAAGAAAAAATGCGCTCGATTCCAAGTTCGACTTCCGCCGCCGCTTGCTTTTCGCCGACGGCCGCAGCGAGTCGATGAACGATCTCGCTTCCGCGCTGGGCGAGGTTTTCCGCGCAGTAATACAGCACTTGTGCACGGTTGTGCGCCGTAGCCTTTGCCCAGGCTTCGGCTTTGCGAGCCCCTTCCACGGCATTTCGAATATCTTTCCGATTTCCCAGCGGAGCTTCGCCCAGCAAGCGGCCATCCGGCGAGCGCACCTCCATGCTGTAGCCGGAGTCGGGACGTGCCTGCTTGCCGCCAATATAGAGTTTTACCGTGCGGTCGATGGCCGGCGTGCTGGCGTCGGGCTTCTCTTCTATTTGTTCAGCGACTTGTGCAGCGGCGTGAGCGTTCGCGGCGGGCAGCGCTGGCGCGTGCTTGAACCATGCGGGCTCCATGTATTCAAGCAAGCCTTCTCTGCCGCCTTCCCGGCCGTATCCACTCTCCCGGTAGCCGCCGAAACCGCAGGCCGCGTCGAACAGATTCGTGCAATTCACCCATACGACACCGGCCTTGAGTTGCGCCGCCACATGCAGCGCGACGTTGACGTTCTCGCTCCAAACGCACGACGCCAGACCATAGACCGTGTTATTGGCCAACTCAACGGCTTCCTTCGGGGTGCGGAAAGTCATAGCGGCGAGGACGGGCCCGAAAATTTCCTGCTGAGCGACGATTGACGTAGGGTGCACATTGCTCAGAAGCGTCGGCGGAAAGTAAAAACCTCGTGAGGGCAGCGCAACCTGCGGTTGCCAGCAGGTCGCTCCTTCCGCAACGCCTTGCGCCACCATCCGCTGGATCCGCTCCAGTTGCACGCGCGCGACGATGGCGCCGATGTCAATTGCCTTGTCGAGCGGTGGACCGATGCGCAACGTGCTCATGCGGTCGCGAATCTTGGACATCAACGACTCCGCGATACTCTCCTGCATCAGCAAACGTGACCCGGCGCAGCATACCTGTCCCTGGTTGAACCAGATTCCATCGACGAGGCCTTCAACCGCGCTATCGAGGTCAGCGTCTTCGAAGATGATGAATGGAGACTTTCCTCCCAGTTCGAGCGAGAGGCGCTTGTGGCCTGCGGCAGTCGCGCTGCGAATCGCGCGTCCCACCTCCGTCGATCCGGTGAAAGCGATTTTGTTGACGTCCGGATGTTTGACCAACGCTTCACCGGTTGAACCGTCTCCAGTCACGATGTTGACGACTCCGGCAGGCAAGCCCGCTTCCTGACATATTTCAGCGAACGCGAGCGCAGTGAGCGGAGTAAACTCGGCGGGCTTCAAAACCACAGTGTTTCCCGTCGCCAACGCCGGCGCGATCTTCCATGCCAACATGAGAAGGGGGAAATTCCACGGAATGATCTGACCCACGACGCCGCAAGGTTCGTAGTCGGGGAACTCTTGCTCGAGCAATTGCGCCCAACCGGCGTGGTAGTAGAAATGGCGAGCGACCAGGGGAATATCGATGTCGCGGCTCTCACGGATGGGCTTGCCGTTGTCCATGGTTTCGAGAATCGCGAATAACCGGGAATGTTTTTGTATGAGCCGCGCGAGCGCGTAGAGATAGCGCGCGCGAGCGTGCGGAGTGAGCGCCCGCCATTTCGAAGAAGCGGCGCGCGCAGCACGAACCGCAGCGTCGATGTCCGCAACACCACCTTGACCAATCGCAGCCAACTTCTCGCCATTCGAGGGATCGAGCGTGTCAAAATATTCTCCGGCCGCTGGCGGCTGCCACGCTCCGCCGATGAAAAGTCCAAAGCGGCGTCCGTGGCGCTCCAGCCATGCTCCCGCCTCTTTGGGATCTTCGGGAGCAGGTCCGTACTCCATGGTGACAAACTTTTCGGCAATGCTCATTGGGCTCGGCTCACTTGTTCTCGTTTGACAACGACCATTCCGAAACGCATTTTCCCGCTATGCAATCGGATGACGATACTCGGCAGAGTAGCGTCCGGTTGCGTGATGCTCCAATTGGCGCTCAATGTCTCCGAGCAAACCGCTCGCGCCGAAGCGGAACATTTCTGCACGCATCCACGACAGGCCAAGTTCCTCTTTTATCATGGCCAGCCAGTCGATGGACTGCTTTGCCGTGCGGATCCCTCCCGCCGGTTTGAAGCCAACCGCCATTCCCGTTTGCTGAGCGTATTCGCGGATGGCGCGAACCATGACCAGGCTCACCGGCAGCGTGGCATTTGTCGGTTCCTTGCCGGTCGAAGTCTTGATGAAGTCTGCACCTGCCATCATGGCCACGAAGCTGGCACGCGCCACATTGCGCAATGTGAGCAGATCGCCCGTACCCAGAATGACCTTCATATGCGCTGCACCGCAGGCCCGCTTGAAGGCCGCGACCTCATCGTAGAGCGCTTGCCAGCGTCCGCCGAAAACATGGCCACGTGTGATCACGACATCGATCTCATGCGCACCCGCTTCCACCGATCTGCGAATTTCCGCGACCCGCTCGGCTAGCGGCGACAGGCCGGCGGGGAATCCGGTGGAAACTGCCGCAACGTGAACTCCGCTCCCCTCCAGGGCATTCACCGCGGTTTCGATGAAGGTGTGGTAGACGCAGACGGCGCCAACCTTGACGCCGAGTTCCTCGATCCCGAGCTTCTGTACCAGATCCTGCCGAATGGGCTGTCGCGCCTTCGCGCACAATCGCCGCACGCGCTCATCGGTGTCATCGCCAGAGAGTGTTGTCAGGTCCATGCAGGAAATCGCACGAAGAAGCCACGCGGCCTGCCATTCTTTCTTTACCGTGCGGCGGGCGACCTGCGTCTGGGCGCGGCGTTCCACTGCGCTCGTGTTCACCCGAACTTCCTGCACCCAATTCACATCGAGAGGGATACCGACGTTCGGAAGAAGCGCACGTCCGGCGAGTTCGGCGATCGTGTTCGTCGCGTGTCGCTCTGCAGACGTGACTCCATTTTCTGACCCGCGCGCGAGGTTGGGATAGCCGTGATCGACCGACATTGCAACTCTGCCTTGTACCGTTTCTGCGAGAAAGCGAGCCCGCGAGGCCTGAACACGGGCCGAACCCCTGAGCTGCAATTGTACGGCAGGCAAACTTACAACGCGAACTCGAATGTCGCGAGTTGTTTGATCCCGGGCAGGCAAGAAAAAAGCCGGGGTTATCAGCGAGGGTTTACAATGACGCACGATTCGGCGATTGCAGCGAGCTACTTCGGCTGCACTTCCCAGTGTATTTAATCCCTTTATGCGCAAGAAGACAGTGTCCGCCAACCTGCGGAAAAAGCTGGAGCAAGCGGCCGTCAAGGTGATGAAGAACGCGCATGCCCCCTACTCGAAGTTCCACGTAGGCGCGGCGATCTTGCTCACGAACGGCAAAATCTTTTCTGGCTGCAATGTGGAGAACGCCTCCTATGGAATGACCAACTGCGCGGAAAGAACCGCAATTTTCTCCGCAGTCGCGCAGTTGGGCCCGAAGATTGAGATTCAGGCGGTCGCCGTTGCCAACGATCATGGTGTCGCGTGTTCTCCTTGCGGGGCTTGTCGGCAGGTGATTTATGAATTCGGCCCTGACGCGACCATTTTTTTTCAGGGCGCCACAGGCCCGAAACAGGCGCACATCACCGAACTTCTTCCGGAAGGATTTCGCCTCCAGTGAGCCCGAAGACCGCTACTCCGAAAGCTTTCCGTGCGATTGATGTGATCCGCAAGAAAAGGGATGGCGTCGAGCTGTCGCAGGGCGAGATCGAAGCACTGGTGAACGCCTATACCAATGGGGACGTCCCCGATTATCAAGTGTCAGCGTGGCTGATGGCGGTGGTGCTGAAGGGCATGACGCGGCCGGAGACGGCAGCGCTCACGGATGCGATGCTGCACTCGGGCGACGTGCTGGAGCTTTCCTCGTTGCCGGCGAAAAAAGTCGACAAGCACTCTACCGGCGGCGTCGGCGACAAAACTTCTCTGGTGCTGGCTCCCCTCGTTGCTGCGGCCGGGGTTGCGGTTCCAATGATCAGCGGGCGCGGTCTCGGACACACCGGCGGAACGCTCGACAAGTTGGAGGCCATTCCCGGCTTTAACGTGAATCTTTCCGTGGCAGAGTTCCGCCGCGTGCTCGAAGTCTGCGGGTGCGCCATGATCGGGCAGACCGCGGAGATTGCACCCGCGGATCGCAAGCTGTACGCACTGCGCGATGTAACCGGCACGGTAGAAAGTCCTTATTTGATTTGCGCATCCATTATGAGCAAGAAACTGGCGGAGGGCATCGATTCGCTAGTGCTCGACGTGAAGACCGGATCCGGCGCGTTCATGAAGAGCGAGAAGGACGCAGTCTTCCTCGCCGAGTTGATGGTCGAAACCGGCGAGCGAATGGGCAAAGAGGTAGTCGCGCTCATCACGGATATGGATCAGCCCTTGGGAAATAAAATCGGCAACGCGCTGGAAGTGATCGAGGTCGTTGAAGTCTTGCGCGGTGGCGGGCCAGAAGATTTGCGGGAACTCTGCCTGGAATTGGCGGCGTGGATGTTGCATCTCGGGGGAGTCTCCGACACGGTTGCGAAAGGAAAACAGCAGAGCGCCAAAATGATTTCTTCGGGCAAGGCCCTGGAGAAATTCCGGCAGATGGTGGAACTGCAGGGCGGAGATGCGCGGGTCATCGACGATGCCAAAAGACTGCCCCAGGCGCGGCACACTCTGCAAGTTTCAAGCGCAAAGGCGGGATATCTCGCTTCGATGCAGTGTGAGCAGATTGGCACTGCCTGCGTGATTCTCGGTGGCGGGCGCGAGCGCAAGGAAGATTCTGTAGATCCGGCGGTTGGAATTGTGATGCACAAGAAAGTTGGAGATCGAGTTGCCGCCGGGGAGCCTCTCGCAACGATTTACTACAATGCTGAGGCTCAGGCAGCGAGAGCCCACCAACTGATTGAAGCGAGTTGTGTGGTAACGGATGCAGCGCCGTCGACGAAAAGGCCGCTCATCCATAGATTCATCGAGAAGTCTGGGGAGAAACACTGAATGGGACGGTTCACAGGAATTCTTGGCCTGTTGACAATGCTCGGGTTCGCCTACATTTTCTCCACGAATCGTCGCGCCATTCGTCTGAAAACGGTCGCGTGGGGACTGGGCCTGCAGTTCGTGTTCGCGATTTTCGTGCTGAGAATTGACGCCGGGCGGATTGTATTTCAGAAAGCCGGAAATGGCGTCACGAAGCTGTTGAGTTACGCGTACGCGGGATCCCATTTCGTCTTTGGCGACCTGGCCAAGCCGGGATCGCAACTCGGATACTTCGCCTTCGGAGTATTGCCCACCGTCATTTTCATCGCCGCTTTCTTCGCCGTGCTCTATCACTTTGGAATCATGCAAATCATTATCAAGATTTTTGCCTGGGTCATGACCCGCGTCATGGGGGCAAGCGGCGCCGAATCATTAAACGTGGCGGCCAGCATTTTTATGGGGCAAACCGAAGCGCCGCTCACGATTCGTCCGTTTCTGCCGGACTTGACCCGTTCGGAACTGATGACGGTGATGACCAGCGGCATGGCGCATGTTTCTGGTGGAATCATGGCTGCCTACATCTCGTTTGGCATTGACCCGAAACATCTGCTGAGCGCCGTCATCATGACCGCGCCTGGGACGCTGCTGATGGCCAAGATGCTTGTGCCGGAAACTGAGCAGGCAAAAACCGCCGGGCGAGTCGTCATGAGCGCCGAGGAGGAGAAGACCGAGAAGGAAGAGAATCTGCTTGGTGCAATTTCTCGGGGAACGACCGATGGCTTGCATCTGGCGCTCAACATTGCCGCCATGCTGATTTCGTTTCTCGCGCTGATTGCGCTCGTCAACGGTATTTTCAACGGCATCCACCATTACGCAGCCTGGTTTCCAGAGAGCCTGGAACAAATATTTGGATTCATCTTCGCGCCCGTGGCCTGGGTAATTGGCATTCCCCAGCATGACTGCCGGATGATCGGCAACCTGCTTGGCACGCGCATGGTCTTGAATGAACTGGTTGCATTTTCCATGCTGGGAGCGCAGAAAGCTGCGCTGGATCCCCGCTCGGTCACCATTGCCACATTTGCCCTGTGCGGTTTCGCCAATCTCAGTTCGATTGGAATCCAAATCGGTGGCATTGGTGCACTAGCGCCGAACAAGAGAGGCGAACTGGCTCGGCTTGGTGTTCGCGCGATGTTGGCCGGGACGATGGCTAACCTGATGTCGGCTTCAATTGCCGGCATGTTGCTTTAAATTCATCTGTGCAATCACTTTCCAAGAGGGACTTCTCGGTGAAACGACTCTCCGCTACGTGCAGCCTGGTTCCTTTGATTCTTTTCTATTTGGTATACAGCGCGGCCGCCCAGTCGCCGCGGCGAGTGATCATTGATACCGATCCGGGTGTGGATGATGCGATGGCCATCCTGCTCGCTTTGAATTCGCCCGAACTGAAGGTCGAAGCGCTCACCGTGGTGCCAGGAAACGTCGATAGACGGCAGGGTTTGGAAAACGCGCTGAAGTTGGTGTCGCTCGCCGGCCGGTGCGACCTGCTGGTGGCCGGCGGAGCACAGCATCCCCTTAATCAGAAGCTAATCACCGCGCAGTTCTGGCATGGCAAGAACGGACTCGCTGGAATCGAACTGCCGGCCTCGAAATGTAAAGCCGATTCGCGCTTCGGCCCCGATCTGATCATCGAACTGGTCCACAAATATCCGCATGAGATCACGCTGATTCCCGTCGGGCCGCTGACGAACATTGCGCTGGCCGTCTCGAAAGATCCGTCGATCGTGCCGTTGGTGAAAGACATTGTGATCATGGGCGGCTCCATCAGCGGAGGAAATGTGAACGGGGCCGCCGAAGCGAATATCTATGGCGATCCCGAAGCGGCGTCGATTGTGTTCAATGCCGGCTGGATGGTGACGATGGTTGGCTCCGATGTTGGTGAGCGCACGTTAATCACGCGTAAATATCTGGCGGAGTTGCAGTCACTGCGTGGACCGCAAAGCGACTTCATCGCAAAGCTGGCGGACTTCTATCTAACGCGCTCGGAGAAGAGCGGCTACCAGGGAGCCGCAATGTATGATCCGCTCGCGGTCGGAGTTGTGATCGATCCGACGCTGGTGACTCTAAAAGACATGCATGTGGATGTGGAGACGAAAGGCGAGTTCACGCGAGGTGAAACCGTTGCCAACCGCATGGGATCGAACGAGAACAACGTGTTGCATGGAGACCACTACGAGATCGAGGGTGTGATCGATCTGAAACCGAATGCGCGAGTGTGTCTGGCGTCGGATGCCGACCGGTTCCTGCAACTGTTTATCAGTCGCATCAAAGGAAAATAGGATTTAGGGTTCGCGGTCAGCCGTGGGCGCGCGCGACCAGCAGAATTGCCAGCCCATAGAAAACAAACATGAGGCCAAGATAAAGCTTGGCGCGGGTTCCCGAGCCCGCAAATTCCTTCCAAGCCAACACTCCCCACAGCGCCGCGACCACGGGCGCCGATTGGCCGATGGCATAGGAAATCGCGACTCCCGTGAAGTTTGCCGCCACCAGATTGAAAACCATCCCAGTGCCCCAGATCACTCCGCCAGCCAAGCCGAGCAAGTGTCCGGATGGCGACCCGCTGAAGAAACCGCTGAAATTGACCGGTTCGCCGACCAGCGGCTTCTTCATGAAATAGATATTCCACAGGAAACACGAGAGCAGAGCGCCGAGCGTGAGAAAAACAGCAACGCTATAAGGTCCGAGAGTGTTGCCGTGCGACATCGAACGAGTCACGAACGGCGCCCACAGGCCCATCAATACGCCGGAGACCACGCATAGGACGATGCTCTTGCGCGACACCGAGCGGCCGGCGCTGGCGAGACTTCCGTAAGCTTTGCCGTCGAGGATCACTGCCACCAGCGCGCACGCCACGCCGATCGCCAGGAACATTGCGTTGCCCTTAGGCTGCAGCGCGTAGCTCAACACGACCCCTACCACCAGCGCGATTCCAATCGATACGGGGAAGGCGACCGCGAGCCCCGCCATGTCGATTGCCGCCACCAGCAACAGATTCGCCAGATTAAAAATCGCTCCGCCCACCAGAGTCAAAAGGATGTTTGAAGCGTCTGCGGCCTGAACGTTATTCACGAAACTGTTGGAGTCGTGGCCTCTGCTGCCCATGGTGAAGGCGAGGATCAGAGAAATCAAAAAGATGCCAATTGCATAGTCCCAATAAAAAAGCTCGAAACGATAATTCTTGACGCCCTTGTAGGTGTTGGCCCAGGAACCCCAGCAGATGGCGCTGGTGATCATCATCAACAGCGCAATCGTCAGACTCGGCGGCGTAAACATCGTGGTCTCCCTTGGAAAGTGTGTAACTGTACTCTTCTTCGCCGCAGCTCACAAGTCGTGATCGCCGCGCGAGCGGATTCTCGGCGGTCTGCTATGCTACGCCCGTGGCACGCACGTTTCTCATTGACACCGATACCGCTTCCGATGATGCCGTCGGGCTCATCATGGCCCTGCGTGCTCGGGATGTGCACGTGGCGGCGATCACCGTCGTCGCCGGCAACGTGGACGTGCAGCAGGCGACGCGCAATGCCATATATACGGTTGAGCTTTGCGGCGCGAATGCCCCGGTCTACTCAGGAGCGGAGAAACCTCTGTTACGTCAGTATGAAAATGCGACTTGGTTTCACGGACGCGACGGGCTCGGAGATCACAACTACCCTGTGGCGCGACAATCTGCGGAAAAACTCCACGCGGTAGACGCCATTATCCAGACGATCGAGGCGAACTCTGGTCTCGTTCTCGTTACGCTGGGTCCGCTGACCAACATCGCCCTGGCGCTTTCGAAGAGGCCCGGGATTGCGGCAAAGGTCGGCCGCTGCGTAGTGATGGGAGGAGCGCCATGCTGCGAAGGCAACGTGACGCCGGCTGCAGAGTACAACATATGGGTCGATCCGGAGGCGGCGCGCATCGTGATGCGCAGTGGCCTTCCGATAGAGCTCATTGGATGGCAACTTTGCAGAGGAGACGCCGTACTTCGCGATCCAGAAATTAAACACATTGAGGCACTCAGTACCAAACTCGCCCACTTCGCCATCGAGTGCAACAGTCACGCGCGTGCGGCTTACAGGACTCAAACCGGTGAGGATGGAATCGCGCTACCCGATCCGGTTGCCATGTGCGTAGCGTTGGACCCCGCGGTCGGAACTGACTGGAGCGAGCACTTCGTCGATGTGGAGACTCAGAGCGAGCTAACACGCGGGATGACGGTAGTGGATCGTCTGAATGTCGCCGGGGATGAGCGAAACCGGGCAGTGTGGGCGCCTGCGCTCGACGGACGGAAGGCCAAAATATGCTGGAGCATCGATAACAAGCGCTGGAAAGAAGGGCTCTACGCGGCTCTGCGATAGAAAAAGTGTTAGCCGTTCACTTGCGCGTAAGTTGCGCGTCGCAGGAATTCTCCCTGTCCTGCGCGTCCCATGAACTTCTCCCCTTCCACAACCACGCGGCCCCGCGACAGAACTACATCAGGCATGCCCGTGACCTGAATGCCCTCGAACATCGAATAGTCGACTCGCATGTGGTGAGTCTTGGCGCTGATCGTGTGCTTGCGTTTAGGATCGAAAATCACGAGATCCGCATCGCTCCCAACCGCGATCGTCCCCTTGCGCGGATACAGGCCAAACAGCTTCGCCGGAGTGGTCGAAACCAGTTCTACAAAGCGGTTCGCGCTGAACCGTCCGCTTGCCACACCGCCCGAATAAATCAAACTCATGCGGTGCTCCACGCCCGGACCGCCGTTGGGAATCTTCGTGAAATCGTCGCGGCCCAATTCTTTTTGCTCCTTGAAGCAAAACGGGCAATGGTCGGTGGACACAACCTGCAGGTGGTCCTGCTTCAGGCCATTCCACAGCTTCTCTTGGTGCCATTTCTCGCGCAGCGGCGGAGTGAAAACGTATTTCGCTCCTTCAAAACCGGGCGCATCAAAGTTCTCGAGCGAGAGATACAAGTACTGCGGGCAGGTCTCGGCATAGACGGGAAGTCCGCGATCACGGGCCTCGCGCACTCTTTCGAGCGCATCGTTGCAACTCAAGTGGACGATGTAGATCGGGGCGCCCGCCATCTCGGCTAGCGCTATCGCGCGCCCCACGGCCTCTGCCTCTGCTGTGGTGGGACGAGTGAGGGCGTGATACTTCGGCGCTCGTTTCCCCTCGGCCAGAGCCTGTTGCACGATGACGTCAATCGCGCTGCCGTTTTCCGCGTGCATGCAAACCAATCCGCCGTTCTTCGAAGTGGCCTGCAGCGCTTTGAAGATGCTGCCGTCGTCGAGCATGAACACGCCCGGATACGCCATGAAGAGCTTGAAGCTGGTCACGCCTTCGTGCACCAGATCGTTCATCTCCGAAAGTTGCCCGCCAGACACGTCGGTCACGATGCAGTGGAAAGCGTAATCGCACGTGGCCTTGCTCGAGGCTTTGCTCATCCACGTGTCGAAGGCCTGGCGCAACGGCTGGCCTTTGTATTGAATCGCGAAGTCGATCAGCGTAGTGGTGCCGCCAAACGCCGCGGCCCGCGTGCCGGTTTCAAAATCGTCAGCGCTGGTCGTACCGCCAAACGGCATGTCGAGATGAGTATGCACGTCGATGCCGCCGGGGAGGACAAGTTTGCCCGACGCGTCGAGAATCTTGATGGCGTTCTGCCCCGGAAGATCAGTTCCGACGGCGGTGATCTTGCCGTTCGCAATGGCAACGTCCGCGATGTACGTATCCGTTGCCGTCACTACCGAACCATTTTTGATGATCGTGTCGAAACTCATCGAGCCCTCCGCCGTCTGCCCGTGTCCCTGCCCGGGTTGCGAGAAAGAATTCTATGCTACACTGCCGCACTTTAAGTTGTTCGCATCAGTTGTTCACAATCAGTTCCTCCTGATTTCTCCACGAAAGGGAGCGGCCATGCAATTCGGCATCGCACTAAAACCCGACATCTCGATCGAACGCATCGTAGGCCTGACACGGCAGGCGGAGGGCGCCGGATTTGAATACGGCTGGATTTTCGATTCTCACGTTTTGTGGAAGGAACCGTATCCGCTCCTGACCCTGATGGCGACGAATACGCAGCGCATGCGCCTGGGCACGTGTGTCACGAACCCCGCGACCCGCGATCTCACGGTGACTGCCAGCTTGTTCGCAACCCTCAACCTGATTTCCGGTGGACGGATGGAACTCGGCATCGGCCGCGGCGACAGCTCCCGGCGCGTGATGGGCAAGAAGCCGGTAAGTTGGTCGCAGTTGGAAGCCTCGGTGGCCGAGTTCCGCGATCTAACGTCCGGCAAGGAAGTGCAGCACGACGGTCAACCCACGCGCCTCAGTTGGGCGAAAGATTCTCCACGAGTCTGGGTCGCAGGCTACGGCCCCAAGGTGCTGCATATGGCCGGTCGGGTGGCCGATGGCATCATTCTGCAGTTTGCCGATCCGGCTTTAATTGCCTGGTGTATGGGTTTCGTGAAAGAAGGTGCTCGCGCCGCAGGTCGCGATCCCAGTCGGATCGAGGTGATGTCCGCAGCACCCGTCTGGGTTTCGAATGACTTGAGCGTCGCTCGCGAACGAGTACGGTGGTTCCCCGCCTTGGTCTCGAACCATGTGATGGATCTGATCCGGCAATATAAGCCGGAAGATCTGCCTCCCGCGTTGACTTCGTTTGTGCAGGATCGCGGGCACTATGATTATCAGCATCATTGCGAAGTGGAAAGCGATAACGCAGATTTTGTGTCGGATGAAGTCGTGGACCGTTTCTGCCTGGTTGGTCCGGTCGAAGCCCACCGCAAGAAGTTGCGTGAGCTAGCGGAGGTCGGCGTCACTCAGTTCAACGTGTATCTGATGTGCGGGGATGAAGAGCAGACACTGGACATTTACCAGCGCGACGTACTGCCAACGTTTCTGAAAACAAGGAAGAGATAGCGGCGGTTAAGTGACTTCGCGTCGAGCGGTCGCAGTCTGTCGCTGCAACTTCATCATCGCGTAATAGGCCAAGAAGGAAACTGCGAAGCCCACGAACCACGAATAGTCATACAGGGCCCGCACCGATGGAACAGCGAGTCCGGCGAGTGCGGTGCCCGCTCCTAGCGCTAACGCAATCACCGCGCACCAGTTGAATCCCCGCGAATATTCGTAGAGTCCGCCGCGAAGATACAGGTCGTCAACCTGCAACACCCTCCGCCGTATCACGAAATAATCGCAGATCATGATTCCTGCCACGGGACCGAGAAAGGCCGCGTAGCCGCCGAGCCAGCCAAGAATAAATGTTTTGTAATTAGAGAGCAGCTTCCACGGCATGAGCGCGATCCCCATGAAGCAGGTCATGACGCCTCCCGTGCGGAAACTGATCCCACGAGGCCACAGGTTGGAAAAGTCGTTCGCCGGAGAAACCACATTGGCGCCGATGTTGACGTTGAGCGTGGCCAGCAGAATTGCGACCAGGGAGATCACCACTGCTACGGGCGAGTGAAAGCGGCTGAGCAGTTGCACCGGATCCCAAATCGCAGTTCCGTAGATGACCACTGTGGCCGAGGTCACAACAATTCCAACGAAGGCGTACAGCGTCATCGTCGTGGGTAATGCCAACGCTTGACCAATCACCTGTTCCCGCTGATTGCGGGCGAACCGCGTGAAGTCGGGGATGTTCAACGAAACCGTGGCCCAGAAACCGACAGTACCATTCAATGCGGGAATCAAGAACTTCAAGAAATCGGGAAAAGTGTTGAATCGCGAAGGCACGGAGAACATGGGGCCAAAGCCGCCTGCCGAACGATAGGCCCATCCCAACAGAAGTAAACCAACGCCCAACAAAACCGGCGCGCTGATGCCTTGCAGAATGCGGATGTATTCGATCCCCTTAAGCACAACCGCAAGGTTAACCAGCCAGAACAGGAAGAAGCACACTGCTGGCCCATAAGGGAAATTTTTCCAGCCGGGAGCGAGGGTTGCCAGCAAGGTGCTGATGGCTTCACCGCCGATCCACGCCTGAATGCCGAACCATCCGCAGGCGACCAGGGCCCGCAGCACTGCAGCGATGTTCGCGCCCAGCACTCCGAACGATGCGCGAGCCAGAACAGGAAACGGAATTCCATACTTCGCGCCGGGATGCGAATTCAGCAGCATCGGGGCCAGGACAATCACGTTGCCAATAAAAATGGTCGCGACCGCTTGCTTCCAGTTCATGCCACCCTGAATCAGACTTGCGGCCAGCATGTAGGTGAGGATGTTCACCGACATCGAAACCCACAGAGCGGCGAAGTTGTATGTTCCCCAGTGCCGTCGCTCGGTGCTGGCCGGCGCGAGGTCCTCGTTGTACAGAGAGCTGGATTCGATGCGAGAGCGGAGTTGCGAAGAGGTTGTCATCGGGGGGACGAGTCAGTCAGTCGCGGCGGATGCTCCGCTCTGCGTCGTCAGTGGCCCGTAGCTTTCCGGTCTGCGATCGCGGAAGAACTGCCAAACTTTTCGGACTTCGGCGATCATATCCAGATCGAGGTCCGCGACCACAACTTCATCTTTATCGCGGCTGGCCTGGGCGATGATCTTGCCGCGCGGATTGCAGAAATAACTCTTGCCGTAGAATTCGCCGATGCTCCACGGCTTCTCGGTCCCCACGCGATTGATCGCTCCCACAAAATAGCCGTTGGCAACGGCATGAGCGGGTTGTTCGAGTTCCCACAAATATTCCGAGAGCCCGGCCACGGTGGCGGAAGGATTGAAGACGATCTCCGCGCCGTTCAGCCCGAGGATGCGCGCGCCTTCTGGAAAATGGCGATCGTAGCAAATGTACACACCGACGCGAGCGTACTTGGTTTCGAAGACCGGATAACCGAGATCACCGGGAGTGAAGTAAAACTTTTCCCAAAACCCGGGATGGCAGTGCGGGATGTGATGCTTGCGATACTTGCCCAGATAGCTGCCGTCGGCGTCGATAACAGCCGCCGTGTTGAAATAGACGCCTGGCATCTGCTCTTCGTACACCGGAACGACGATCACCATCCGGTGCTTGGCCGCAACTTTCTGCATGAGGCGCGTGGTCGGGCCGTCGGGTACACGTTCGGTCAGTTCGTACCAGCGCGCATTTTGCTCCGCACAAAAATAGGGGCCGTAGAAAAGCTCCTGCAGGCAAAGGATCTGCGCCTTCTTGCGCGCGGCCTGATCGATCAGCTTCATGTGCTTGTCGATCATCGCCTTTCTGATCTGCGCGAGAGGCCGTTCGGTCGAGAGCGCGTTGCTGGCTTGAATCAAAGCACAGCGGACATTGCGGGGCATGGGTCCTCCCAGAAGCTAACTATCGAGGAACGAAACTATAGCAGAAACAGCGGTAGCCTCATCACCCGGGTCGCGCCCCACCGTTGACACACTCTGCGCGCGCTGAATAGACTCGGCGTGCCGCAAGCTTACGCAGACAACGGCAAGGACTATGGCAAAGCGCCCTCGAATTGCGGTGGTCGGCAGCGCCAACATTGACCTGACGACGTTCACGAATCAGTTTCCGAAGCCGGGCGAAACCATCTTCGGGCAGAGATTCGATCTCGGTTTCGGAGGTAAGGGCGCGAATCAAGCGGTAGCGGCGCGTCTCTGTGGCGCCGAGGTCTTTATGGTCGCTCGTGTGGGCAGTGACCTTTTCGGTCCAGCGACTATTGAAAACTTCAGGAAGCAGGGAATTGACGCCACGCACGTGAAGCAAGTCGAAGGACTGTCGAGCGGTGTCGCGCCCATCTTCGTGGAGCCCAACGGGCAGAACCGCATTCTGGTCGTCAAGGGAGCGAACGATGCGCTCAAGCCGGCCGATGTTGACGCCGCCGCCGAGACGCTGAAGTCCGTCGACTGCATCGTGCTGCAGTTCGAAATTCCGGTCGCGACCGTTTATTACACGATAGCGTTTGCGCGCAAGCACGGAATCCGTTGCATCCTCAATCCCGCGCCCGCGCAACCGGTCGATCTGACCGCCTTAAAGGATCTCGACTACTTCGTTCCGAATGAGAGTGAAGCTGAGACCATCACCGGAAGCTCGGTGAAAAACATCGAAGACGCAAAGAAGTGTGCCGAGAAACTGGTGGCCGGCGGCATTCGGCGCGTGATCATCACATTGGGAGCGAATGGATCTCTTCTCGCCAGCCGGGATGGAAGCGAACATGTGCCGCACTTTGCGGTCAACAGCATTGACAGCACTGGGGCGGGCGACGCCTTCATCGGAAGCTTTGCCGTATTTCTTGCCGAGGGTGTGCCCGAAAAAGAAGCTGTTCGCCGCGCAAATCTCTATGCAGGCTTGTCCACCACGGGCGTCGGAACGCAGAAATCGTTTTATGACCGCGCGCGCTTTGATGCCGAGTGGGGCGCGAGGTCCTGAGTCCCCGCCGCCTCACTTCTTTCGGACAGCTTGATTCGCCAGTTCGTGCAGAGGTTCCAACAAGCAACAGATGCAGTAGTTTTCTGAATGCGGCAATGCGAAAGAATGACCGCGACTGAGCGTTTTCCACTACGAAAAGTCTTGACTTAGCGGCAAGCGCCAATTTATAAGCGCTGTCTTGTAGTCCCGGAGCCTCCCAACTTCGATGGGGAAGGGGAGGGTTTTTCTTTTTGCGCTGCCACCACCGAAAGGGGTTCAAGACATGTCGAGTCCGAAGATGCGTCTCGCGCTGGGTCTCTGTTCGCTGGTATGTCTGTGCAGCCCGTTCCTGCAAGGTCAGGCAACGGGAAGTTTTTCGGGCACGGTTTCCGACAATTCTGGCGCGGTAGTAGCCGGCGCCAAAGTTACGGTCACTGCCCAAGCTACGAACGTTGCGCGCGATGCGGTGACCGACGATACGGGACACTTTCTCGTTCCCTTGCTCGGCGCCACCACTTACTCGATTAAAGTGGAAGCCTCCGGCTTCAAGCCATCCGAAGCGAAAGATGTCCGGTTGCAGGTGGACGAACACCGCGAACTGGACTTCAAACTCGTGCCCGCATCGGTGACCACCAGTGTTGAGGTAAACGCGACCGAGGTCGCAGTGCAGACAACGAATCCAACATTGGGTCAGGTGATTACGTCCGAACAGGTTGCAGAACTCCCACTCAATGGACGTGATTTCGTCCAGTTGGCCACGCTAACTCCCGGCGTAACGCAGGAAACGAACCCCAACAGCTTCTTCAACGGCGGCCCCAGCAGCGAAGTTTCAGCCCGCGGCACCTATTCGCTTTCGGTCGGTGGATCGCGCGCCCAGAGCACCGACTGGCTGCTCGACGGCAACGACAATAACGAGCTGACCGCCGGCGGCATCGCGATTCTGCCTTCGATCGATGCCATCCAGGAATTCAAAGTTCTGACCTATAACTACTCCGCGGAGTGGGGCACTCGCGCCGGTCCAACAGTCCTCGTGACCACGAAGCAAGGCTCGAACCAATTGCACGGATCGCTGTTTGAATTCTTCCGCAATACGAAATTGGACGCGCGCAGCTATTTCGCCTCCACGAAAGAACAGTTCAATTTGAACCAGTTTGGCGGTTCGCTAGGCGGCGCAATCCAAAAGGACAAGACGTTCTTTTTTATCGACTATCAGGCGAAGAGGCAGCGGCACGGAATCCCCTTTACGGGTTTGATTCCCACTGCCGCGATGATGAATGGGGATTTCAGTCTCGATCCATTCGGCAAGCCGAATACTCTCCAACTTACTAATCCTTACTCTCTTACACCGTTCCAGTGCGACAACGCTGGAAATCCTATCCCGGCGGATGCTTCGGGTTTCCAAGCGGCGGGTACGAATTGTGACAAGATTCCTACGAATATGTTCGATCCGACAGGTAAAGCGATGGTTGCTCTTTATCCCGCCTCCAACGCAAGCAATGCGGCCTTGGGCTACAACTACACCAACGTGCCCGTGAGAAGACTCAACGAAGGCGAGTTCGACATCCGTATCGACCACACTTTTTCTAGCAAAGACTCCGTGTTTGCGCGCTTCAGCTACGATCAGGCCGTATCGTTCGTTCCCGGCGGTTCCCCAGGATTTGCCGAACAAGGAGCATTCGCCAGCACGCAGAACATCACCAACCACGGGCGAAACGTAGCAATTTCTGAGACGCACCTTTTTTCGGATAGGACCATTAACCAGTTCAACGCGGGATTCAATCGGATCTTCAATCACATCCTGTCTTTCGGAACGGGTACCTGCCAGGCCGCGAAGCTCGGCATTCAAGGTGCCGATCTGGGGAGTCAATGCGATAGTGTGACGGGATACCCTGCGAGTCTTAACCAGTCCTCGAAAGATTGTGTGGGTTGCGGTCTCAGTTCAACCCAGCTTACCGGCTACTGGTCACTCGGCGATCGAGGATTTTCCCCGTTCCAGGGCGGTACCAACGTTTTTTCCGTCTCTGATTCCCTGGATATGATTCGCGGCAAGCACAACGTTCGGGTCGGCGGCGGAATTCGTGCCAACCAGATGAACGTCCTGACCAATGGCTTCGGTGATGGCTACTTCCTGCTATTTGGTGGCGGCGGATCTTTTACCGGAGACAATGCCGCAGACTTGCTTCTCGGCCAGGTGGGTGGATCCATTCACGATCAAACATTTCTCGGTGCGACTACCGGTCGCCGCTGGAAAATATTCCGCCCGTTTGTTCAAGATGATTGGCGCGTCACCAATGATCTGACCCTGAATCTGGGAATCGCCTGGGCCCTGACCACTCCGATCACCGAAGCCCAAGGGCGTCAGGCGAACTTCAACTACACAACTGGGCAGTATCTGGTCACAGGACCCCTGAGCGGTTGCGCCGGTTGCGTGCGCTCGGGTGGGAACGTGGGGATCCAGTTCGACAAAACAGCGTTTGAACCGCGAATCGGATTAGCGTGGAAGCCATTCGGAAGCCAGAACACCGCAATTCGCGCTGGGTACGCGATCTACCATGACTCGGCATGGAGCCAAGGTGCGCAGGGGCTTTGGCAGAATCCTCCCTATTACGCGGAAATCGATAACTTCAACTACTTCCCCGGCAACCCTTGCCCGTTTGGCAATGCCACATCCGCAACGCCGCAAAACTGCGGACTTCAACTCTCTCTTCTTCAATCCAACCTTCAACCAATTACCTCTCCGCCAGATCCCGCCAGCTTTACCGGGACGATTCAGTCACAGAACCTCAATTTCAAACAAGGCATGGTGCAGCAGTTCAACCTCAATGTCGAACGTCAGTTGCCCGGTGAAGTCGTCCTGACAGTCGGGTATGCTGGCTCGCGGAGCACCCATATTCTGGTGGATGGCCTGAACGAAAATCTGGGATCTCCGGCGGCGTGCGGCGTAGTCCCTGGATACACCCTGGGCTGTGGCCCCGGCGGAACAGCTTTCACCGCACCGTACGGCATGTTCACCAACGTCGCTAACAACAATGACGTTGGCCGCGCCCGCTACGATTCTCTTCAGGTCAAGGCGGAGAAGAGCGCGCGAAACGGTTTGTACGCCTTGTTGAGCTATACCTACTCTCGCACCTTCGACTCCGGATTTCCAGACGGACTTGGCACGCTGCCTGGCGCGATGTACTGGCCATTGCCCGGAAGTCAGAAAGCAGATTGGGGCCTTTCTCAGCTCAACCTCAACAACCAGTTCACGGCCAGCGTTCTCTATGATTTGCCGTTTGGGAAGGGCAAGCGCTTCGGCAGCGGTTCGAGCGGAGCCGCCAATGCGGTTCTTGGAAATTGGCACGTGAACGTAATTGAGAAGGCCACGTCCGGCTTTCCGCTTTTCGTGGTTGCCAGCAATAACGGAAACTTCAGTGGGTCGGGCGTCAATTTCATGTGGAATGGCAACAGCTTGAACCGGCCTAATGAAGTTGGTAACCCCAATGTCGGAGGACCGGTTGCTGCCAATCCTGGCTGTATCGCTCCTTCTCGGGTGCATACGCTGGAGAACTGGTTCAATCCCTGCGCTTTTATGGACGCACCAGCAGGAGAACTTGGGAATGCGCCTAGGGCGCCGGTCTACGGGCCGCGTTTTGTGAACACGGACTTCTCCGCGATCAAAGATTTCCCATTGCCATTCCGCGAGGGCATGAACCTGCAGTTCCGCGCAGAGTTTTTCAATCTTTTCAACCACACTCACTTTTATTTGCCAGGCACCAGCGCCAGCGGGATGCAGGACGTGGACAGCCCCTCCAGTTTTGGGGTGATCAATGCAACCTTGAACGATCCTCGATTTATTCAGTTTGCTCTGAAGCTCATCTTCTAGAGCGACCTGAGTTGAGGGGTCTCAACTAACGGGCAGACTGGGCTCGACTCAGTCTGCCCCTAAATTTGCAATCGGAAATTCCGCTGGAGGCAAGATGGCTCTGAGCAAGTGGAAGCTCGGGCAAGTAGCGCTGCTGGTCCTTATTCTGGGGACCACGGCGGTTGCGCAGAAGATCAAGGTCATCGTCGATCAGGACGCGCGCGGGCCCGGGACCAGCGACCAGCAGGCGATTCTCGTCTTCCTGCAGTCCGAACAATTTGATGTCCTGGGCATCACCACTGTTAGCGGGGATCAGTGGGTGAAGGAAGAGACGCAACACGTGCTCCGTCTGCTGGAGATTGCCAACCGCACTGACGTTCCCGTATATCAGGGCGCGGAATTTCCGCTGCTTAACTCGAAGGAGGAGTCCGAACGCTGGGAAGCTCTCTACGGCAAGTTCGAGTACAAGGGATGTTGGACGGAGCGCTTTGAGGCGAACCGCTCGACCGTCTATGAGGAGCCTTACCACGCGCCGGATGTTGTTCCTCCCATGCCCGAAGGCGAGCCACACCTTGAGGCACACTCCGGAACGGCCGCGGATTTTATTGTGCAGATGGTGCACAAGTATCCGGGAGAAGTCGTGCTGTGGGCGGGCGGCCCGCTGACCAATTACGCGCTGGCGTTGAAGCTGGATCCCTCAGTCGCCACGCTCGCCAAAGAGTTCGTGCTGATGGGCGGCGGCCTCTACGCTGATAAAGGCGCAATCGATACGGGAGCAATCGATGCACGCCGGGAATTTAACTGGTGGTTCGATCCTGAGGCGGCGCGAATCGTTCTGCGCGCCCCTTGGAAAAAGATAACGATCACGCCAATCGATATTTCCGTCAAAACCCGCTACACGCTCGACACGAAGGCGGCGATCGCCAAGGCCGGCACTCCCGTTACGCAGTATCTGGATAAATATTCGCTGCCCGGCTACATGTGGGACGAGATCGCGGGCGTGGCCCTAATTGATCCCTCGATCATCACCGGACAGAAGCAGCTCTACATGGATATCGACATCGATCATGGAGCGAGCTATGGCAAGACGCTTTTCTGGGACGCCTCGGCTCCGGTTCGCCCGTACGAGCGCCTGGCGAATGTGCAATTCGATATCGACGCCGAGAAGTTCTACAATATCTACACCGACTTGATGACCCGGCCTCTCGGCAAGAAATAGCTGATGTAGAAGAAGTAGCTGATGTGAAAGAAGCAACTGTCGTAGAAGAAGGAGTTGAGGTGGAAGAGCGGCCCTTTAGGGCCGCGTAGGCTGTTAAGGAGATTGTGGGCTTTTAGCCCTGAGGTCTGCTGGCCTGCGACATGCTGAAAAGGAAAATTTTCGCCGTAATCGTAATTCTATCGGCAGCTACCGTGTGCGTCGCTCAGCCGAGACGCAAAGTCATCATCAACGAAGATTGCTCCGGACCTGGCGGCAGCAACATGCAGACGCTTCTGGTGATGATTCAGTCTCCGCAAGTCGACGTTTTGGGCATCACCGTAGTGAGTGGAAATCAATGGCGCGACGAAGAAGTGGCTCACACGCTGCGGCTGCTGGAAATCGTTGGCCGCACCGACATCCCCGTCGTGCCCGGCGCCACTTTCCCGTTAGTCCGCACCCGCGAGGAATCGCAACTTTGGCAGCAGCGCTATGGCAAGGTCGCCTTCGCCGGTGCGTGGGATGAGCGCTGGTGGCATGAAGCTTCAGTGGTACCTCCGCTTCCGGAAGGACAGCCCACGACCAAACCTGCAGACGAAGACGCGGCCCATTTCCTGATTCGGATGGTGCATAAATATCCACACGAAGTAACTATCTACGAGGGCGGGCCGATGACCAACCTCGCGCTGGCCATTTCCCTCGACCCGCAATTCCCACAACTGGCGCAGGAACTTGTCTTTATGGGTGGAAGCCTGAGCCCGCAAACCGACAATCCCGAATTCCTGAACAATCCCCGGCACGAGTTCAACTTCTGGTTCGATCCGGAAGCGGCGGAGATCGTGCTGCGCGCCCCGTGGAAAAAGATCGTCTGCACTCCCGTCGACATTTCGATCAAGACGCACATGACGCCCGCCTTCGTGAAACAGATCGAAGCCAGTGGAACCCCACTGGTGCGCTACATCGCCCGTTTCGCCATGCTCACCCCGGGCGCCGACATCATGTGGGACGAACTCGCCGCGGCCGCATGGATCGATCCCTCTTTGATTACCAAGCGCGAAACTCGCTACATGGCCGTCAACCTGGATCACGGCGCGGGTTACGGAAACACGCTCACTTGGGCAACCAGAAATCCCCAGACTCCCGCGGCACAGCCTGTCGAAATTCAGTTTGATCTTGACATCGATAAGTTCTATCGCATGTTTGCCGCGATAATGACGGCTCCCATGCCCGCCCGCTGATCGCGGCCTCGCGCTGGCACCGAAGTTGCGAACGGCATACAATGAGGGTTGCGAGCTCTTCCCAATATGTCTCCCATTCCAGACGATCTCACCACCGTAAAAGACGACATGGTTGCCTTCATCGAGGGCCACGGCATGCGCCGCTTCCACGGCTATGTGGACTACGACGAGGTGCAATGTGTCATGTGGGAGATGGGCGGCAATCCTGACGGCTGGAAAGATTTTGTGGAGCTGGCCAAGGCGGCGGGCGCTCCTTTCTTGACCATGCACTCGTGGACGCTCGAGCGCACCGAACTGGATGATATGGTCCAGCGCCTGACCAACTCCGAGTTCACCGACGGCGAAGATGTGGAAGACGCCCGTTGGCTCCGTGCCCACGTCGGCCGTGTGGGATTTCTGCAGTTGGGCTGGGCCTACCAGGGATCGATGTTTCTCTGCGAAGTCAGCACGGAGTGGTACGAGCGCTACCAGCACCTGCTCGAAGTCTCCGACGAGTTCGGCGGCCTCACCATGGACGAGCCCGACCAGGACGAAGAAAACTAATTCTTCATTATGTGTGGGGCCGGGTCTTTGACCCGGCCGAGCCGAGCGAAGCTCGGCGGTCTCTCGAATCTCACGACTCGCCACACTCCTCCAAGTAGTAAACTGCTCCATCACCCATGCAGTGGATTCACAAAGCAACTAATCCTGAAATGGTCGCACCCCTAATCGCGGGGTTGCGCACTGACTCTAGGTTTCGCGGCGCCGCCGCCAATGCAGCGCCTATCCTCGCACCGCTGCTCGTGCGTCGCGGCATCACCGATCCAGAATCAGCCAGCACATTTCTATCGCCGACACTCTCTCATCTCCACGCCCCCGAACGCATGACGGGTCTGCGCGCCGCCGTCGATCGCATCGATGCCGCCATCGAACGCAAAGAGCCCATCCTCATTTACGGCGACTACGACGTAGACGGCACCATGGCAGTCATTATCCTGAAGGCCGCCATTGAACTCTGCGGAGGCTCGGCCGACTTCCACGTGCCGCACCGCATTCGCGAGGGCTACGACATGCGCGACGATGTGATCGAGCGTGCCGCCTCTTCCGGCATTCGCCTCATCGTTAGCGTGGACATGGGCATCCGCGCCTTCGCGCCCGCCGAAACCGCGCAACGCCTTGGAGTCGATCTAATCGTGACCGACCATCACCTGCCCGGCCACGATGGCGTGCCCAACGCACTGGCGGTCGTCAATCCCAATCAGAAAGGTTGCGAGTATCCCTACAAGCAGCTCTGCGGCGCGGGCGTGGCCTTTAAGCTGGCCCAGGGATTGATGCAACGCCGGCTGGATGCGAACGTTCAGAACAAACTGCTGATGTCGTTTATGAAGGTGGTGGCGATTGCCACCATCGCCGATGCCGTTCCACTCACGGGCGAGAATCGCGTTTTCGCTTCGTTGGGATTGGACGCGCTGCGCAAAGCGGTGAATCCCGGGCTCAAGGCGTTGCTGGAAGTCGCCCAGATTTCCACCAAGCGTCCGCCCACGTCCGGGGAAGTTGGTTTCCGCATCGCCCCGCGCATCAACGCTGCCGGCCGCATGGACGTAGCTCGCGATGTGATCGAGCTTTTCAGCGTGAAGGATCCGGCTCGCGCACGGGAACTGGCTGCCAAACTCGACCATCTCAACTCCGACCGTCAGGAAGAAGAGCGCAGAATTTTGCGCGCGGTGGAAGACCGCTTCACGGGCGATCCGACTCTCTCCGAGGCCTACTGCATTGTCGTGGACGGAGAAGGCTGGCACCGCGGCGTCATCGGCATCACGGCGACGCGAGTCGTGGAGCGCTATAACCGTCCGACGGTGGTGATTTCGCGCAACGGCGCAGAGGCGTTCGGCTCGGGCCGCTCGATTCGTGCGTTCCATTTGCTGGAAGCGATCGAGTCGTGTGGCGCTCTTTTTTCGCGCTACGGCGGCCACTCCCATGCCTGCGGATTCGCCATGCCCTCCGCCAACGTCGGCGATCTGAGGACGCGGCTGGATGCGTTTGCTCGAACTCGCCTTACCCCTGCGGACTTCGATCCGATTCTCGATCTGGATGCGGAGCTGGATCTGGCCAACGTCACGCCCGAACTTTTTCAGGCGCTCCAACTGCTGGAACCCTACGGCATGGCGAATCCCGAGCCCATATTCGCCGCTCGCGGGGTTCAGTTAACCGCGCCTCCGCAGATTCTGAAGGACAAGCACGTCAAGCTGAAGCTGAAGGCCGGCGCAATCGGAAATCGCGCAGCAGCGTCTGCTGAATCGGAGGAATTATCCACAGCCGCCGTTCTGGCGACTCCGCGCTGCCATCCCGACGGCGCCGCTATCCGGCGCAGTGAAAAGGCCGCGGCCATAGCCGAAGGCTACGCGTGCGGCGTGCAACTGGGGACTGATCGAGAACTGAGAACTAAAATCACCTTCGACGCCCTCGGCTGGCACATGGCCGAACGCCTGCAACAGACGCCCCTCCTCGCAGGCGACACAGTGGACGTCGCCTTCACGATCGGCCACAACGATCATCCCGAATACGGCGGCCTGGAACTCTCCCTTCGCGATTTCCAGATCCCCGTCCGCTGAGCGACTGCGCAGTAGGGAGTCTGGTCTGAAAGTACTATGAGGATCGTTTATGGTTCGCATGGCAAAACAGTCCACCGAAGATTCGCGCCTCGCCCGCGTCGCTGAGATCGCCCTCTCGCTCCCGGAGGCCACCCGCCAAATCTACGGATCGCACGCGCAGTTTCTCGTCCGGAAACGGACGTTTGCCTACTTCCTTGACAACCATCACGGCGATGGCATCGTCGCGGTTACCTGCAAGGTGTTGCCGGGCGACAACGAGGCGCTGGCTGAGGCTCAGCCCGCCAGATTCTATCTTCCCGATTACCTCGCATCGAAAGGCTGGGTGGCGTTGCGGTTGGACGTGGGCAAAGTCGATTGGGACGAAGTAAGGGAACTTCTGTTAGGCAGCTACGTACTGGTCGTGCCCAAGCGATTAGCGGAACGACTGAAATCCAAGGCATGCACTACATTGCTTCCGGTCAGTGAGCGTTATGGCGATGATTCGCCACCTAACCTTGTCAGTTCAATTCGGTCGTAGTTGAATGATCGACCTCTTTCTGGAAAATGCGAAGCGCCGAACGGACGCTGAAAAAACTAACCGGTTGTGCAGCGTCGGTGGAAAGCCTTCTGAGGCGACGGCAGGCAAGATCGCAGACCGATTTCCGGCGAAGCGAAAGTGCCTGTCCTGCTGCGCAGTTCAGGATGGACCGAAGGAACGCCCAACTGCTGTCCTTCCGTGACGGTGTTATCGGCCAAACCGGCAGTATCCTTAAGACATCTTGGAGTAATCCGCTTCTTCGACAAATCCATGGAATGTCCGCACTGCCACAGGCAAACTGGCCCACGCTCCAAACGCTGCGGGTCCTGCGGTGGGCTCATTCCGTCTGCGCAATACCTGCTGGAGGAGGCCGGCATAGTTAAGCCTGCTTCCCAGACTGTGGCTGCGGCACCGGTCTCTGCGCGAAATGGCGCCTCGCCCCGAGTGGCGAAACTGATCGATCGATTTATTGCCTTCGTGCTGGACACTGGGGTTCTTTTCGGCGTGTTTGCCGTGGTGGATGCGTGGATTTTCATGCGATGGGGCACGGTCGATGGGGTGGAATTGAATCTCACCACTGCTTCGCTTCTGATGGCTGGAGCCTTCAATACTTTGATCCTCTTTGCCTACCATTGGCTGCTGGAGGCCAGTTTTGGCGCCACCCTGGGGAAAGCCCTGGTCGGGATCCGCGTGGTTAGAACCAGCCAGCGGAACGCGCTGGCGGCTTCGGCGATTCGAAACCTGCTCCGGATTGTGGACGGACTCGGCTTTTGCCTGGTGGGAGCAATGGTTGCGAGTTGTTCCAGCTGTCGTCAACGGCTGGGAGATCTTTGCGCCGGTACGGCCGTGGTTGAAGGAAGGTTCAGTACTCCCAGGAAGGTGCTTGCCCTTGCACTCTGGGTAGCAGTGCTGTCAGGGGCTGCTTGGGCGGTTCCTCGCATCTGTTCGGAAACCAATGCCGGACAGCCTACCCGGTACTTGAACCAGGTCGTTGTTCAGGTCGGCAGAACGGAAAACTCGGCTTATTTCAGAATCGCCCGCCTCAGAATCGATATTCAGCTTGCTTCCAATACTCCACCATCGTCAGGTATGTGAAGACTTGCTTCCCGCGCCATTTCATGTGCACAAGCCCACTCAATGCGTGCAACGGCGATTTTGACAACTAGCCCTTGAATCGGAGGGCGGGCTTTGCGCTGTTGGTCCTAAGAGATCATCACAGCACGCCAATCGTGATCTGTCTCACTGACATGACGTGCCCAGTCGTGTAAAGAATATTCGTCTCTCCGAAGAGCAGTTCCCACCACGGTACGCTGCACTTCACCGAGAGGCAATGGCCAATCACGATTCGTGAGAGGAGAGCCTTGTCGCACCAAGCGAAAGGGTTGGATGCTCCTCGAGAGGAGGGTGTATGAGGCCACGTCTTCTACTAGGTTGCCTGGTAATAGGTTCGGTACTTGCACCGCAGCTGCAAGCCCAAGAGCTGCAATGGCAAAACCTTGCCGAGATCAAAGCGGGAACAAGAGTTCAAGTGGTCGAGCGATCACTCAAAAGCACTTCCGGCAGGTTCGTGCGCGTCTCCGAAACAGATGTCACGCTGAAGGTCGATAACAAGGAAGTTGTTGTTTCCAAGAGCCAGGTTTACAGGGTCAGCATCAGCGGCAAGAATCGGAAGCGCAACACGCTAATCGGTCTGGCTACCGGGGCTGCTGTGGGAGCGGCCGTGGGAGCAGCGGCGAACCGAGTTGTAGGCGATGCGAGGGTGGTTGCGGGCACGACGCTAAGTTTTGCAGGCGTGGGCGCGGGCATTGGGCTGCGGTCCCGGCCGCCAAGACCGTTTACAGGGCAGAGCTGCCGCCGGGGGCTACCCTGAAAGAACAGTCCCGACAAGAGTAATGAGCTATGTCGCTCGATTTTCCGGGCAGCTTGGCTTTGCGTCACGCGAAGCATTGGGCGGAGAACTCCGCCGAGCGCAAATAGCCGAAGGGCAAACTGCCGTCGGCGGTCTGGGAATTCCTGCGTGAGCACTCGCTCACTCTGTTTCTCGTGATGACGGGCGTCGGCTGGATCGTCGCGTTTCGAGCCATGGATCCAGGGAGCAAGTGGGGACAAGTCGTCGGCAACATCGTCTCAGAGTGGGCGCAGATTCTCGGGCTCGTCCTGATGACCAAACGTTTGATGGAAGTCGGCTCAAAAGAGAGTTGAATCGCTCACCACAAATGATAGTGCCCATCGCGCCGCGCCATTTCCACGTTGACACCGAACAGTCCCGCCAGTCGCTCGACCTGCAAGATCTCTTCCTTAGGCCCGTCGGCGACCACCCGTCCGCGGCTCATCAGCACCACGCGTTGAATCTCCGGAACAATGTCGGCCAGTTCATGCGTCACAAGGATAACGGCCGTTCCGGAATTCGCCAGCGCCCGCATGGTTTGTCGCAAGCTCTGCTGCGCCGAGAGGTCGAGCGAGTTGCACGGCTCGTCGAACAGCAGCGCGCCCGGTTTGTGCACCAACGCGCGGGCGATCAGCACGCGCCGCGCCTCTCCGGACGACATCTCACAGACGGGACGATCCGCTAAGTGCGATATCTTCAATTCAGCAAGCGCAGCGTCCGCCAACTCGCGGTGTCTGGCATCGACCGTGTGATTCGAAAAAATGCTGATGCTGCTGAAGAACCCCGACAACACAACGTCCCGCCCGCAGGCGTCTCCGGTGCACGACAGCATCAAGTCATTCGACACGATGCCCAGCCGGGCTCGCAGCGCGAACACATCCCAACTCTCTTCTCCCAGGATCGACATCGACGAATCCGGTCGCGCCACCGGATAACACTCGCGGGTAATGGTCTTGATCAAAGTCGACTTCCCACAGCCGTTGGGGCCAAGAATGGCAACGTGTTCCTCGGCTCCAATGCGCAGGCTGAAGTCGTCGAGCGCGATCTTCTCCCCCCGCATCACCCGTAGATTATGAAAGTCCAGCAGGGGCGGTTTTTCGGCTGTTGTCGTCATCGGGCTATGCGCATCTAAGTGTAGAGGAGAAGTCGTCTTCCAGCCGACGTCGAGCGGCTTGGATTACACTGAACCCAGATGCCGCTCCAAGTCTACCGTCTGCGTCGCCTTTTGGCTGCGACCGCCGTGCTGCTCTCGCTGGTCGTAACGGGGATGTATTTCTACGCGCGTTCGCGGGCGACCAACGTGTTAAAGCAAATCCCCGGCAAGATCGGATATGACATCAAGCAAACGGCCAGCGGCTTCCAATTTTCCAAGTCCGACGGCAAGCGCACGCTCTTCACCGTCCAGGCCAGCGACGTCAAAGAATTCAAGCTCAATGGCAACGCCGAGTTGCACAACGTCAGCATCGTGCTCTATGGCCGCGACTCCTCCCGCTTCGACCAAATCTACGGCGACGATTTTGCGTTCAACCAGAAAACCGGCGACGTCACCGCCAAAGGCGATGTGCAAATCGATCTCGTTGCCAACCCCGCAGGCCTGGCCAGTCCCGATCAATCGACGCCGAAGGAACTCAAGAACCCAATCCACCTGAAAACGCGCGATCTGGTCTTCAACAAGGACAGCGGAAACGCCATGACCACTGCCCGCGTCGAATTTCGAACTCCACAAGCCACAGGCTGGGCCATGGGAGTGAAGTATGCGGGAAAAAGCAATACGCTGACCTTGTCGTCGCAAATTCATGTGGTGTTCAATGGCCCGTATGCAGCGGTCATCGAGGCGGAACACGGCATCATTACCAATGATCCGCGCGAGATTATGCTCGACCATCCTCGTCTACGCCGAGAAGATGGAACGCTGCAGTCGGATCAAGCGGTGTTCTATCTTAGCCGGGAAAATCAGGTCGAGAGGGTTCTGGCTACAGGAAACGTCACCACCGAGACGAGAATGGAAGGGGCGAAGCGATCTTCCTCAGGTGCAAATCGGAACTCCACTGCCAACAAAACAGCGGCCCAACAGCCGTCCGAGATCCGTAGCCGGGCCGATCAGGCCGAGTTCCTTCTGGCAGGGAAGCAGGACCTACTCCGCACCGCAATCATGACCGGCAACGTCCACATCGAACAAGCTGGACCTCAGCCCATGCAAGGCGAAGCCGGCCGCGTAATCTTGGACTTCGCCGGCCAGAACGAGCTTCAGAAAGTTCACGCCCTCGATGGAGTCCGCCTAACGCAGAAAGCAGTCGCGGGCAACAAGCCAGCGGCAAAAGGCATAGCAACCGGCCCGCAGGATTTCGAACTCACCGCCCCCATCATGGACTTCACGGTGTCGCAAGGGCATATCCTGGACCATGCCGTCACGTCTGGTGCCGCGCAGATTACGGTCTCGCAAGCGCAGGAGGCCAGTCCCAGGTCAGCGCCGGCTCCTGCGGTGCTGCGTACAGTTGTGACTGCGGGGAAGTTCGAAGCGCAATTCGCATCCTTCGAAGGTCGAAACCGCCTGGCCAGCGTCCACGGCGCGCCTGATGCCCGCATCGTCAACTCGACCCCGGGCGAGCCCGACCGCGTCAGCACCAGCAATGCCGTCAACGCCGCCTTTCTTCCGCAGGGCGGAATCGAAGCCATTACGCAACAGGGGAATGTGGCCTACACGGACGGCCAGGAACCTGACAAGCGCATGCAAGCCTGGGCAAATTCCGCCCGCTACACGCCCTCCGACCAGATGCTCGTCCTCACCGGCAATCCGCGCGTAGCCAACGGCGGCATGGCGACAACGGCGAACACCATCCGCTTCAACCGAGCGACTGGCGACGCTCTGGCCCAGGACGATGTCAAGAGCACTTACAGCGAACTCAAGGAGCAACCCAACGGGGCGCTGCTGGCGTCTTCTTCGCCGATTCATGTCACCGCGCACAGCATGACTGCCCATAACAATCCCGGGGTCGCTCTTTACACGGGGAACGCCCGCCTCTGGCAGGACGCCAACATTATCGAGGCGCCCGCGATCCAGTTCGACCGCGACCGCCGATTCGTTACGGCCCAGGGCACACCAGCCCAGCCCGTGCGAACGATTTTGGTCCAAGCTGAAAAGGCCGGGGCAGAAACGACCCTTCCAGCCGAACAGACAGGCGGAAGAGGAGCCGGCAAAGGCATTCGACTAGCCGGATCGAGCCCCATTTCCATCACTGCCGCGAAGCTCACCTATGCCGACTCCGAGCGCAGAGTCCACTACGAAGGTGGGGTCATTGCTAAAGGCGCCGACTTCACCGCCTCCGCCAAGACCGTCGATGCTTACCTCCTACCCCGCAGTCAAACCGCGAATAATCAATCGTTTGCCGGTCCAGGCCAGCTCGACCGCATGGTCGCCCAAGACGACGTTGTGATCCGGCAACCCAATCGCCGAGCCGAAGGCCAAAGGCTGGTCTATACCACCGCCGCCGACAAGTTCGTCCTCACCGGCGGACCGCCCAGCATTTTTGATGCCGAACAGGGCAAGATTACCGGGGTTTCGTTGACTTTCTTTAGGAGCGATGATAGGGTGCTCGTAGAAGGCGGAGCAAGTACTCCTGTGGTAACTCAGACGCGAGTGGCACGATAAATGCGTACTCTGGCCACCGAAGAAATTGGCAAATCGTACCGTGGCCGCCGCGTTGTAAATGGGGTCAGCCTCCGGGTCGACCAGGGCGAAGTCGTTGGATTATTAGGCCCTAACGGCGCTGGCAAAACCACCACTTTTTACGCCATCGTTGGCCTGATCCCTCCCGATACCGGCCGCGTGTTGTACGACGGTCAGGACATCACCGACGTTCCCATGTATTTACGGGCCCGTCAGTATGGCATCAGCTATCTCCCGCAAGAAGCTTCGGTCTTTCGCAAACTGACAGTAGAAGAGAACATCCTCGCGGTGTTAGAAGCACAGCCGATGTCGTGGCATGAGCGCCGCGAGAAGATGGAAAAGTTTATTGACGAACTGGGACTCGAGCACATCCGCCAGAATCGCGGATACGCCCTGTCCGGTGGGGAGCGCCGGCGCGTGGAAATTGCCCGCTGCCTGTGCATTAATCCCACCTTCATTTTGCTGGACGAACCGTTTTCCGGGATCGATCCCATTGCCGTGCTCGACTTGCAGAAAATCATCAGCAGTTTGCGGGCCAGCGGCATCGGAGTACTGATCACGGACCACAACGTGCGCGAAACGCTTTCGGTGACCGACCGGGCCTACATCATCGATGACGGCAGAATTTTCCGTCACGGACAGCCCGGCCAGCTGGCTAGCGATCCGGAAGTGCGGCGTGTGTATTTGGGCGAGAGTTTCTCGCTAGTGTGAATTAGCGGTGAAACAACTTTTGTCATTCCGAACCGGCGCTTCTTACCGGTGAGGAATCTGCTCTTGTGCTGCAGAAAGCGGATTCCTCGCTTCGCTCGGAATGACAAGCAGATTACGAAAAGAGAGCATCGGCCGAACTCATGGTTTTATTGCAACACAAACTCAGCGTAAAGCTCTCGCAGCGCCAGATCCTCACCCCGGGCTTGGTGCAGATGGTGTCGGTCCTCGCGCTCAACAAGCTTGAGCTCAAGGACATGATCAACGCCGAGATGGTCGAGAATCCGGTTCTCGAAGAACTGGAAGATTCAGTTCCGCTGCTCGACGAAGTCGGCAAAAAGGAAGAAGACCGCGAGCGCGCCACTGCCGCCACCACCGAAGAAAATCCCATCGCTGCCGTCGAAAAGAAAGATCCCTTCGAAGAGATCGATTTCGGTTCCTTTTTCCAGGATTATCTCGATCCCGGCTACCGCACCCATAGCGAGATGGAGGACATCGAGCGGCCGTCGTTTGAGAATTTTCTCTCCAAGCCGACGAACCTCACCGACCACCTTGCCTGGCAGTTGGGCGCGCTCAGCCTGCGCCGCGAAGTACGCGAAGCTGCCGACCTGATCATCGGTAATCTCAACGAAGATGGATACCTGATCGCCAGCGACGACGAGTTGCTCGGGGTCGCTCCTCCTGCGCCGTCCGAAGCCGACGCTCAGACCGCAAAGAATATCGTGAACGAGGCGCAAGCCTTGGGCCTCGCGGAGGTAGCTGCAGAGTCAGACACGCAGGCGGAGGGCCCTTCCTCCCTCGGAGGAATCGATTCACCAGGGCTTGAGAATGACGCTGAGAAGAATCTCGATCCAAACGCCGTGGAGCATGCCGGGCCTGCTGACAGCGAAAGCGCCGGAGTCGCGCCCGCCGCTGAGCCACGCACGGAAGCCTTCTTTTCCTTGAGATCCGGAGATTCCGCCGCCGCAGTTGCCCCCGGGCCGGAGCCTGTACACTCGGCAGCTCCCGCCTACAAACCAACGTTCACTCCTGCAGACTTGCAGGAAGCGTTGGAGGTCGTGCGTCAACTGGATCCTCCCGGCGTCGCTTGCCGCGATCTGCGCGGCTGCCTGCTCTACCAGCTCCGCTACCACCAGGCGCAGCTCGCGCTGCACAAAAACGGCAACGGCACGGAGCAGGTTCTGAAGGACGCCATGGCGGTCGTCGACCAGCATCTGCGCGGCCTGCAGAACAAGCAGCACAAAGAAATTGCCAAGGCCATCGGCCGTCCCATCGAGGCCGTGCAGGCGGCGCTGGATTACATTCGCACCCTCGATCCGCGCCCCGGCCTGCGCTACAACAAAGTCCAGGCGCGCCTCATCGAGCCCGACGTCGCTTTCGTCAAGCACGGCGACGAGTGGCTGGTCATCATGAACGACGAAGACCTGCCCCAGCTTCGCCTGAATCCGGCCTACAAGAAGCTGGTCACCCGCGACGGCACCAACGAAAAGAGCACCCGCGATTACGTCAAAGAGCGCTACAAGAGCGCCATCCAGCTCATCAAGAATATCGAGCAGCGCAAGCAGACCATCACCAAAGTTTGCTATTGCATCGTCGCCCGCCAGCAGGAATTCCTCGAACGAGGCATCGATCAACTGAAACCCATGATGATCAAGGAGGTGGCCGAAGAAATCGGCGTGCATCCTTCCACGGTAAGCCGTGCCGTGGCCAACAAATACGCCCACACACCACAGGGCGTATTCGAGCTGCGATACTTCTTCAGCGAGAGTGTTCAGGGCCCCGAGGGCGGCGGCACGTCGCTGCTGATCCTCAAACGCCGCGTCAAGAAGCTGATCGAGGAAGAAGATCCCAGCCGTCCGTTGACCGACGAGCAGATCACCCGCATCCTGCAATCCCAGGGCATCCAGGTGACCCGCCGCACGGTGGCCAAGTACCGCGAAGACATGCGCATCCCCAGCACGCACCAGCGCCGGGTAAAAAAATAGACGGGAAGGGCACGGCTTCAGCCGTGCCGATCACAATGCGATAAAGGAACCGGGGCTTAGCCTCTACGGTTTCCGACTAGCAGGTTCCAAATGTAGTGCCCGATTTAGCTCATCAATTTGAATTCCTAGGAGGGGCGCTCATGAATGTGGAATACACTGGCAGACATTACGTAATCACCCCGATCATCCGCAAAGAAGTAGAAACCGGCCTCACAAAGATCCGCAAAATCCTAGGCGACCGTTTTGAAACCAAGGTCATCCTCGCCGTCGAAAAGCACCGCCACAAAGCCGAAATCACCATCAGCCCGCGCAACGGCCCGCTGGTCGGCCTGGCTCAAGCCAGGGAAATGACCATCGCCGTCAGCGAAGCCCTCGACCACCTCGAGAAGCAGGCGGTCAAATACAAAACGCGCTGGCAATCGAAGAAGCGCTCGGCCCGCAAGAACGAGGAAGTCAAAAAGTGGAACGGTCACTCGACGACAGGCGATGAAACCGATGTGCAGCCCTTAATCGGCCTGTCAGAAAAGACGGCGGTCCCGGTTATGGTCCACAAGTACCCGGCCGTCGCCAAGACCACTGAGGTCCACCTGGTCCGCTCCGAAGAAGCCGTAGCTATGCGCCCCATGACGCTCGAAGAGGCCATCAAAGAAGCCCATTTCCGCGACCGCGACGTCTTCGTCTTCCGCGATCCCAAAGGCAAGGTGATGATCCTGCATCGCACCCGCGACGGCAAAATGGAACTGATCGAAGCCCCGTAACAACTCGTGTGGGGACGGGTCTCTGACCCGTCCGGGACGAGCAAAGCTCGTCTGCGCCTTTCGACACTGGCGGGTGCCCCGCCCTTGTCTCGCCGTTCTTTGGCGAGACAAGGCGGGAATTTTGACCCTCTCCAAGGAGCCACCCGCTTCTCGCCAATCAACTCAGCAGTCCCTTCTTCACGGCTCTTCGTTTTGATCCCTACGACTGCACGGGCGAACAAACACTGCAGTTCGATCCAGAGTCGCAAGCATTGCATGAGCGCGAACGATACCAAGTCCCCGCCAAAGCCGCCCTCCAGTATTGATACGTTTCAATAGAGGCATTCGTGCTAGAATTCGCCGCCGAGGGAGATTTCCCATATGATTCACATCTGCCGCAAGCCTTCTTCCGTCTTTACATTGTCATTTCTGTCCGTCATCCTCGGGCTGCCGCATTTCCTAAACGCCCAAGCCCCATCGTCGTCTAAGCTTTCCGTGCACTGGGAAGAACTCACCGCCGCCGACTTTAGCGAAGGTATCCATCGCTCGCAGGGAACGTGTCTGCTCCCATTCGGAATCCTAGAGAAGCACGGTCCGCACTTGCCGCTTGGCACAGATCTGCTGGACGTGCGATACGCCGCGCTGCACGCTGCCGAGCAGGAATACGCGGTCGTTTTCCCGGAATATTATTTCGGCCAAATCGCCGAAGCGCGCCACGAGCCCGGAACCGTGGCCTACAGCCGCGACCTGCAACTCGCCCTGCTACAAGAGACCACCGATGAGATGGCCCGCAACGGCTGCAAGAAAGTCCTGATCGTCAACGGTCACGGCGGCAACAATAGCCTGCTCCCCTACTTCGCGCAGACGCAACTCGACAAGCCCCACGACTATGTCGTCTATGTGTTCGACGAGCATACGCCAGAGCATGGCGGACCGCCAAAGAAGACCAAGATCGACATGCACGCCGGAGAGAGCGAGAACGTCAAACATGATGATCTCCCATCCGGAACTCGTGCACCAGGACCGCGCGACAAGCGAATCCGGAGCAGACCAGGCGCGCCAAAAGATTCCCGAAGATGTCTACACCGGAATCTGGTGGTACACCCGTTTCCCGAACCACTATTCCGGCGATGGCTCCGTGGCAACCAAAGAGCTTGGCGAATTCCAGATGAAGTGGTGGATCGATTCGGTGGTGAAGGCGATCCGCGCCGTGAAAGGCGACGATGTAAGCCTCAAACTGCAGAAAGAGTTCTACGAAAAGAGCACGCACCCGCTAGATACGCAGCCGTAGAGACGTAGCTTGCTACGTCTCCCGCGGCGAGGATCGTTTCACGAAGCCCCGAATTTCCCGATCAGCATGCCGGTGATGAAAACCAGCACGCCCCCGAGCCCGACTTGTAGGGCCGCTGAAATCCAAGGTGTGTCCATGTAGCGCTTGCGAACCCAAGTGATCGCTCCCAGTTCCGCCAGCACCACAACTCCGGCTGCCCAAAGTGCCATCCGGAAGTCGCGCAGCAGAAACGGCAGCGTGTGTCCGATCCCGCCCAAGGCCGTCATCGCCCCACAAATCAAGCCCCGTACCCAAGGATGCCCACGTCCCGTAAGGCTGCCATCATCCGAAAGAGCTTCCGCAAAGCCCATGCTGATCCCCGCACCGGCTGAAGCAGCGAGCCCCACCAGAAATGCGTCCGTGCTTTTCTGTGTAGCAAAGGCAGCCGCGAAAACCGGCGCCAGCGTCGAGACCGAGCCATCCATCAGTCCCGCCAGTCCCGGTTGCACAATCTGCAGCACGAACAAACGCCGCTGCGCGACTTCTTCGTCGGCCTTCACATTGGCTGGTAGTTTCTGCTTGTCGAGTTCCTGAGCGCGTTCTTCGTGCTCGCGCTCTTCGTTGGCCAGATCGTCCAGCAGTTGCCGGATGCTTGCGTCCTGCGTGCGCGCCGAAGCTTTTTCGTAGAAGCGGCGAGTCTCCACCTCCATGGTGCTTGCCTCTTTGCGCACCGCTTCAATGCGCAGAGGGCGTACCAGCCACAAGGCCGGGCGTTCCACAAAACCGCGCACGTCCTGGCGGCGGATCAGCGGAATGTGCTCCCCGAATTTTTTCTGAAACAGTTCGAGCAAGCGGCGGCGGTGTCCCGACTCCTCTTCCCGCATGCCTTCAAACATCGAGGCGGTTGCGGGATAGTCCTGCCGCAAGCCTTCGGCAAAGTCGGCATATACGCGCTCGTCTTCTTCTTCCAAACCAATGGCCAGAGCCAGAACTTCGCGTTCCGTAAGATCTTCGAACTTTTTCATGACGCATAGCTTACCTGTCGGTGCGGGCTGGAGACAATCCGGATTTCCGGCTTCTGATTGGCGATTGCTTCGATCGCGGCAGACCGGAGCCGGAAGGTATCGCCATTGGCAATCAGGAACGGAAGCGAGGGCCGCGCTTGGAATGCTACTATCCAGTTCATGAAACCTCATCGGTCCTCCGGCCAGGCACCGAAAAAATCGAAAAGCGGAGCGAAGAAGTCCACCCGCTCTGCCAGGCAGCACTCGCCGGAACTGGTTATCATCACCGGCATGAGCGGTTCCGGGAAGGCCTCGGTGTTGAAGGCGTTCGAGGACCTTGGCTACTACTGCGTCGATAACCTGCCGGTCCAGCTTATCCCGCAATTTGCCGACTTGGCCGTGCAGTCGAGCGAGATTCGCCGCACTGCCCTTGTCGTCGACGTGCGCGAAGGTTCCAAGCTGGAAGATCTTCCGAGGATCTTGAAGTCAGTCGGACGCTTGATCCCAACCAAGGTAGTCTTCCTGGAAGCCTCCGACGCAGTTTTGGTGCGCCGTTTCAGCGAGACGCGCCGGCCGCATCCCCTCGGCACTGATGCCCCAGTAAAATCGGCTCTAAAGGCGGAACGCCGTCACCTGGGCGCCATTCGGGCGGTCGCCGACCTCGTGATCGACACTTCGAAGTTCAACGTTCACGAACTCCGAGCTCACATCACCGAACGTTTTCAGGAACAGTCCTCGGAAAAAAATATTCTGGTGTCCTGCGTCAGTTTCGGATTCCGTCAAGGCGTTCCCGAGGATGCCGACCTGGTCTTCGACGTACGCTTCCTGCCCAACCCGCACTTTGTCCCCGAGTTCCGGCCGCTGACGGGGCTTGATCCGCGCCTCGCCAAGTACATTCGCTCGTTCCCGCAGACCCGCGAATTCATCTCGCGCATCTCCGATCTCCTCGTCTACCTGCTGCCGCACTACGTCCACGAGGGCAAGAGCTACTTGACGATCGCATTCGGATGCACCGGCGGACAGCACCGTTCCGTCATGATCGCCGAGGAAGTCGGCAAACATCTTCGCCGCGCTGGATACCGCGTGAAAAGCGTGCACCGCGACATCCCGAAGTAAGCGGAAGCCTCATGCCCACGCCTCCCTATCCGCTCCATCCCGAGCCCATGCAGAAGAGCTGGCTCGAGCAACATCCGCACTGGAAGATTCCGCTTGGCTGCCTGACTCTCATCTTGCTGATCGGCGTGTTTGCGACCATTCTGATTACGATCATCACCACGTCGTTTCGCAGCAGCGAAGTTTACAAGCAGGCTATGGCCAGAGCCACCGAGAACCTGCAGGTGCGTGAGCGCATCGGAGAACCGATAAACGCAGTCTGGCTGGTCTCCGGGCAATTGAACGTGAGCGGGAGTACAGGCAATGCGAATCTTTCGATTCCAATCTCCGGTCCAAAGGGAAAGGGCGTGATTCGCGCCGTCGCGAAGAAGAGTGGGAGCGTTTGGCGGTTCACTTACTTGCAGGTAAAAGTGGAGGGCCAACCGGGAAACATCGATCTGCTGCCGGTGCTGCCGCCAGCGGAACGAGACTTCTGAGCCCGGAGTCGGAGCGTCTCTTGAGGTCCCAGGACACTGAAACGGCATTCCTCCCGAGCACGACTCAAGTAGAATAAAGCCTTGCATCCCATGCCCATTCGACCAGCAGATAGCGCTTGCGGCGTGCACCGCGCGGGAGGCCCATGCGGCAACTGACGCGGCTCATCCGTTATGCGCTCCCCTACTGGTGGCAGATCTTGTCTTCGGTTCTGCTCATGGCCGCGGTAGGCGGGCTCGATGCTTTCAAATATCTGCTGGTCCGTCCTGTATTTGATCGGGTGCTCAACCCCGCGACGGGGTCACAGAACATTCAGCTTTTCGTGATTCCCGGCACGCACCACCCGGTGTACCTGCAACAGTTCGTACCCTCGCATTTCACGAATGCCTGGACCATCGTGGCTTTCGCACTGGTTGCGTCCACGATCCTCAAAGGAATCTGCGACTACTCCGGTACGTACCTGGTGAATCACGCCGGCTTCGGCATGATCACCGATCTGCGCGACGGTCTTTACACCGCTCTGCTGCGGCGCTCCGCCGCATTTTTTTCTAGACACACGACCGGGACTTTACTCTCCACCATCATCAACGACATCGAGCGGGTGCAGTTCGCCATGTCGACCGTGCTGTCGGAACTCCTGCAACAGTTCTTCACCTTTGTTTCCGTGGCCATCGTAGTGGTGATCCTCGGCGGAAACCTCGCGTGGGTGTTGCTCTTGTTTGTGCCGGTGATCATCTACTCGTCGCGCAAGATCGGATACCGCGTGCGCAGCACCACGCGACATGGCCAGGACAAGCTGGCGGAAATTCAGAACATTCTTCACGAGACCATCACGGGCAACCGCATCGTAAAGGCCTTCAATACCGAAGACTGGGAAATCTCCAGGTTCCGTAACGCGGCTCGGCGTCTCTTCCGCGCAAATCTCCGTTCGGTGGCCGCGACCGCGATCAGTTCGCCCTTGATGGACATTCTTGGGGTTGTCGGGATTGCTTTCCTCATCCTCATTGGCCGCGACCGCATCGCGCACAATCAGATGACGCCCGGCGTGTTTGTTGCGTTTATTACCGCCGTCTTCAGTCTCTACAATCCGGTCCGCAAGTTCGCGCTTTTTTATAACAACTTCCAGCAGGCTCTGGGCGCGTCCTCGCAACTGTTCAAGTTCATGGATGCCGAGGACGTTGTCCTCGAGAAGCCCGGGGCCAAGGCTCTTCCGCAGTTTTCGCGGAGTATTCGATTCGAAGGCGTTTGTTTTTCGTACCAGGCAGATGGTGACGACTCCCGCGAGATCCTGCGAGCCATCGACCTTGAAGTGAATCGCGGCGAGATTCTTGCGGTCGTGGGCTCCAGCGGCGCGGGAAAAAGCACGCTGGTCCACCTGATTCCCCGCTTCTTCGATGTGACCGCCGGATGCTTGCTCATCGATGGCTACGACGTCCGCGACGTGACCCTCGCCTCGTTGCGGGCGCAGGTTGGCATCGTCACACAGGAGACTGTGCTGTTCAACGATACCGTGCGCAACAATATCGCTTACGGCCAGCCGCAAGTTCCACAGAAGCTAGTCGAAGCCGCCGCCCGTGCCGCGCTTGCCCACGATTTCATTGTGGCCCTTCCGGCAGGGTACGATACTGTGATTGGAGAGCGCGGCGTGCGTCTTTCCGGAGGCGAGCGCCAGCGGTTGGCGATCGCACGCGCACTGCTCAAGAACGCGCCCGTCCTGATTCTGGATGAGGCTACGTCGGCTCTCGACAGCGAGTCCGAAGCGTTGGTGCAATCCGCACTGCATAATCTAATGAGCGGCCGCACCGTGTTCGTGATCGCGCACCGGCTTTCAACGGTGCGCCGTGCGGATCGTATCGTGGTCATTGAAAATGGCACGATTGCCGACATTGGCTGCCATGAAGAGTTGATGAAGAAGTTAGGTACGTACCGGCGTCTTTATGAATTGCAATTCTCCAACACCGATTCACCCAAAGTAGTAGCAGAAACTTGAGAACACGGCCCCTATGTCCATACGCTCGATGACAGGTTTTGCGCAGGTGAGAGGTGAAATCCAGTCCAACAATGGCGGCAGCCCAGCCGGATCGGGCCAGCCCCATGGCAGACTCGCGTTTGCGCTGTCGCTGAAGTCGGTCAACCATCGTTTTCTCGATCTGCATTTTCGTCTCCCCTCCGGGACCGACTCTCTCGAGATGCAGCTCCGCCGCCTGTTGAAGGAGAAGATGGGTCGTGGCCACGTCGAAGTCTCCCTGAGCCTGGAGCGTGCGAGCACCGAAACGTTCTCGCTCAACCGCGAGATTGTGGGTGGTTACATCGCCGCATTTCGCGCCGCAGCTGCTGAGTTTTCCCTGGCATCGGAACCCGACCTCAATGCTGTTCTGCGCATTCCGGGCGCGCTCGACTCAGCCAACGACAGCCCCGACGGCGAGATTGAAGCCGCAGTCATGGCGAAGGTAGGCGAGGCTCTGGATCGTCTGAATCATATGCGCGAGGAAGAGGGCCGCGGCATTGCCCGCGAACTTCGCGAACGCATGGCCCACCTGGTCGAGGCGGGGAAGAGCGTGCAGCAACACCGCCGCGCGGTGCTGCAAAACTACAGCGAGCGACTGCAATCCCGCCTCCAGGAGCTACTGGGCGCGACTGTGGACAAAGAACGCGTGCTGCAGGAAGCTGCGCTGCTGGTCGATCGCAGCGACATTCAGGAAGAAATCGTACGTCTTGAAAATCACGTACAACACTTTCTGGGATTGCTCGAAAAGGGTGGCGAAATCGGGAAGAAGCTCGACTTCCTTCTACAGGAAATGAACCGCGAGGCCAACACGTTGCTTTCGAAGACTTCCGGCCTAGCGGGCGAGGCGCTAAAGATTACGGAGGCAGGCCTGGCCATGAAGGCAGAGATCGAAAAGTCGCGCGAGCAGGTGCAAAACCTGGAATGAGCCCAACCAACAGGCCGCTGATCTACATCATCTCGGCGCCGTCCGGCTCGGGCAAGTCAACCCTGGTCAACGAGCTGCTGAAGCTGGTCCCCAATCTCGATTTTTCCATCTCTTACACCACGCGTGCTTCCCGGGGCAGCGAGCAAAATGGCAAGCAGTACCACTTCGTTTCCCGCGCAGAATTTGAGCAAATGATTCGCGCCGGGGAATTTCTGGAGCACGCCGATTTTGACGGAAATTGCTACGGCACGGCGCGGCGGTTTCTGCAGGAGGCAGGGCAAAAAGGCCACGACCTTCTGCTCGACATTGATGTGCAAGGCGCCCAGCAAATCAAGCAAAAGTTGACGGATGCGGTCAGCATCTTTGTGCTGCCCCCGGACCGCAAAACGCTGGAGTGGCGCCTGCGCAACCGCAGCGAAGACTCCGAAGACGTCATCGCGCGCCGGTTGGTCACGGCCAGTCGTGAGATTGAGAACTACGACAAGTATGACTATATTTTGATTAACGACAAGCTCGAGGAATCAATCGAGAGCCTGCAGGCGATCGTTCTGGCGGAACGCTTGCGGCGGTCACGGCCCCCTCTTTCCGAGCGGGAGAAGAAAATCGTGGAACTGGCGGACCGTCATCGGTTGGCAAACATCCGGGACCGTGTGGGGCCGATCCTGGAATCCTTTGGCGCCCTGCCGCCTTCGGCACGTCCCTAGATTTCGCGGTATCATTTTAGGGACGCTGGAAAGGCGCCGGAAGCCGCGGATAGAATCGAGCGGGGGACAAGCCTGAGAGTTGGCCGTGTTCTGTGGGATGCGTCGTTCGACGTTCGGCAGTGATTAAACTTCGAACCTGGTTTCAAGGGAGAGTCCCAATGAAGTTGATCGAAGGCTTTGACAGCAACTACCGATACATTTTGGTTGCAGCGCGGCGGGCGCGACAACTCCAGTCCGGTGCGCCGCCGGTAGTCGACACAAATTCCCGCAAGCCGTGCCGCATCGCGCAAGATGAAATTCGTGCCGGCAAGGTGAAGTGGGAGATTCCGGAAACGCGCACAGCCGCCGAACGGGCGGAAGAAGCTCTCGACAAGGCGCTGGGACAGGACTGAGGCGATTGTTGATTTCGTAATGGTTGATTGGTGATTGCGAAACCGCAGGTTCCGGATCAACGGTTGGTTGAATCGACAATCAAGAATCAACAATCAAAAACCCATGAAAATCGCCCTTGGCGTCACCGGCGGAATCGCGGCCTACAAAGCGGCGGAAATTGTCCGCCTGTTGCAGGATCGTGGTATCCGCGTACAAGTCGTGATGACGCGCGCCGCCCAGGAGTTTGTACGTCCCCTCACTTTCGCCGCCCTCTCGGGAGAAAGAGTCATTACCGGCATGTTCGCCCCCGGCGAAGAGCATGAGCCCAACATCGATTCCGCGATCGAGCATATTGCGGTTGCGCAATCCATCGATGCGCTCGTGGTTGCGCCTGCGACGGCGGACGTTCTGGCGCACTTCGCCCAGGGCATAGCCAGCGACTTTCTGACCACACTTTATCTTGCGACCACCGCGCCGGTTGTCGTTGCGCCCGCCATGAACGTCAACATGTGGAATCATCCGGCGACGCAGGCGAATCTTCATGTGCTGCGGCAGCGCGGTGTCAAAATTGTGGAACCGGGCGCCGGCTACCTGGCTTGCGGAATGACCGGGCTAGGGCGGCTCGCGGAAAATGAAGCCATCGTTGCGGCGGTGATGGAAGCGCTCGGTGCGACCCAGGATCTGAGCGGCGAGACTGTCCTGATCACTGCCGGCCCGACCCGCGAAAAGATCGACCCCGTGCGCTATCTCACCAACCGCTCCAGCGGGCGCATGGGCTATGCGCTGGCCGAGGCCGCCTTGCGTCGCGGCGCACGCGTCCTTTTGGTCACCGGGCCAACGTCGCTCACTCCGCCCGGAGCCGCCGAAGTGACACGAGTTGAGTCGACCGAGGAAATGCGGGACGCGGTACTCAAACTGCTTCCTCAGGCGAGCGTAGTGATCAAGACCGCTGCCGTTTCTGACTATCGCCCGAAAGCCGCCGCGGGCCACAAGATCAAGCGCAAGGGCCCGATGACCCTGGAGCTCGAAGCCACGCCTGACATTCTGAAGGAGCTCTCTCTCAAGAAAGGTGCGCAGATCGTTGTGGGCTTCGCCGCCGAAACGGAAAACGCTCTTGAGAATGCACGCCAGAAATTAGTATCCAAGAATCTCGATGCCATCGTGGTCAACGACGTTTCGCGCGAGGGCGTAGGTTTTGATTCCGATCGCAATGCGGTGACCATTATCAGCCGCGATGAAGTTGTCGAAGTTCCCGAAACCACCAAATGGGAAGTCGCGCAGCGCATCCTCGACCAAGTGGTGCGCCTGCGCCAGCACGGCAAGTCGCCCGTGAAAGCCTGACTTCTTACTCATAGACTCTTTGTCATTCCGAGGAGCCAAGCGACCAGGAATCTGCTGTTCTTCGCCACGAGCGTATCCGCCTGCCCTGCATTACAATCTAGAAACCGATGCCCCACTCTCTAGACCCTGATCTGCGGCGAGCGCTCGCCGAACGCGTTCGCTATTGCCACGAGATGGGCATTTACGATTTCTACCGTCGCGAGCCGCGAGTCTCCGAATTCGCCACAGTCGCTGCTGAAGGCGACGATCTGTCTTCCCCATCCCAGGACTTGCGAGAGGAAATGGCCGCCAAAAGATCCGCCGTCGTTGCAAAGGTCGCCGCCGAAAACATTTTCGAAGTGCTGACTCCGAAGCCAGAGCACGGCGTTACCGATCCCCTGGCCGCGCTCAAACTCATTCGTGAAGACCTGGGCGATTGCACGCGCTGCAAATTGCACCAGCAGGGCCGCAAGCAGATCGTCTTTGGAGTAGGCAATCCGCGCGCCGATCTAATGTTCGTGGGCGAAGGTCCCGGCGCCGACGAAGACACGCAGGGCGAGCCCTTCGTGGGCCGGGCCGGGCAGTTGCTCAACAACATGATCAAAGCGATGGGCATTCGCCGCGAGGATGTCTACATTGCGAACATTGTGAAATGCCGCCCGCCGGGCAATCGCACCCCGGAGCGTGACGAGTGCGAAACTTGCTCGCCGTTCCTCATGCGGCAGATCGCAGTCATCAAGCCCAAGATTGTGGTGGCACTCGGCGCGGTCGCGGCGAAAAATCTTCTCGCCATGAACGCACCAATGTCGGAACTTCGCGGCCGCTTCTACGATTTCATGCCCGCCGGCGTGCGTAGCAGCGATCCTTCGTGGCAGGGAACGAAGCTCGCTGTAACCTACCATCCTGCGTTTCTTCTTCGCGATCCGCGCCAGAAAGGCGAGGCCTGGAAAGATTTGCAGATGGTGATGAAATACCTCGGGCTAAGAATGCCGAAAGCAGACGCTTAGGGATGGACTTCATCGGACGTTCTCGCCAGCCAAGTCCCGCGTGTTTTGATAGTTGTCGGCGCGATCGCATTGGCGCGGACCAGATGACCGCAGACCGAATATCTCGGCTGAAGCAAGCTGCCCTATGTCTGCTATGTGCAATTTTCGTGTGGCGATACGGATCCTCTCTAGAGGGAACCGAGTTCAGTGGCGGACGGCTGACGGGGCCCCTGCTTGAGATGAAAGATATCGGGTCCCTGTTATTTGTCCTGGCTCTTCTGGGGGCATTCTTCTACCGGAGAATGGCAGCGGCAATCGCCGTCATAGCGGCGCTGTTCTGCTTTCCGCTTTACCTCTACTTCACAGCCCCGGGCCCTTTCCGCCGGCTTTTCAGGGGAGAATATTCTGTCGCGCTACGAGCGAACTTTGAATGGGGCACATGGACGATTGGCGGACTTCTTCTCCTTGCCGCCACCATATTTTCCAGCCTTAGGACATTACTGGTTCCCGAAGATTCGAACCCTCGAAATTCCACATAAGACGTTTACACTGATTTCACCTCATGCCCGAATTCTGTGACATTGCCGTCCCCGTGCCTCTGGACATGGTCTTCACCTACCGTGCTCCCGCGGGCGCCACGCCCGTCGTTGGCGGGCGCGTGCTGGTCCCGTTTCGCCAGCAGCGAATGACGGGAATCGTCGTCGAACTGCACGATCGCAAACCTTCCGTTGCAACCAAGAACGTTTTGACGGTCCTCGACGCAGCGCCCGTGCTCGATGAGCAGTTGCTGCAACTCGGTCGCTGGATTGCCGACTACTATCTCGCTCCGCTCGGCGAAGTATTCCGCACCATGCTGCCGCTGAGTGCCGAGTTCAAACGGTCGATCGGCTATCGCCTCACCGAAGAAGGCCAGATGGCGCTGCATCTCGCGGGGATGTCGGGTTCGTCCGCCCGTTCGAAGCGAACTCCGGAGGAGCAAGCCGCCGAGTTCCGCGTTCTCGATTATCTTGCCAATTGCATTTCTGAAAGCGCCTCCGGTTCAGAGAGCGGAGACGGGAAGGGCGGGGTTAAGAAGGGCACGACTTCAGCCGTGCCATTAGAGACTGCCGCAAAGTGGGCTTTAGCCCCCGAGGGAACAAATCTGGTCCGCGAAGAGACGCTGCGCTCCGCTACCCAAATCTCCAAAGGCGTCCTCGCTGGAATGGTCCGCAAGAAATGGCTGGCGCGCGAAGATCTGTCCGCGCCTCAGGACGCAACCCGCACGGTGAAAGTCGCAGTCCTGAAATCTGCGGACGGCAAACTGAACGAGAATCAGAGGAACCTCGTTGACACGCTGGCTGCTTCCGGAGGGAAGGTCCCGGTCACCACCCTGCAATCGCTGGAAGTACCGCGAACCACGCTCGCCACGCTGGTTCGGCGTGGGCTCGTCGAGATTCTGGAAGAGCCCGCGGAGTTCACCGTCTCGCGCTCCAAACCGCGGCCAGCTCTGTTCGATTTCGACCTAAATCTCGCGCAGCAGTCTGCGCTCAAGCGGATAAAGGACGGCGTTGCGGCGCGCAAGTTCTCGGGCATGTTGCTCCACGGCATTACCGGATCGGGCAAGACCGCCGTATATCTGGCCGGCATGCGCGCTGTGCTCGAAGCTGGGCGATCTGCCATCCTGCTCGTGCCTGAAATCGGTCTGACGCCGGCGGTGGCGGCCGACCTGCATCAGATTTTCGGTGATGAAGTTGCCATCCTGCACTCCGCGCTCTCCGACCGGGAACGCGCCGAGCAGTGGCACCGCATCAAGCGTGGCGATGCGTGCATGGTCGTCGGTACGCGCTCGGCGGTCTTTGCGCCCGTGGCCGATCTCGCCCTGATCGTCGTCGACGAGGAGCACGACTCCTCCTACAAGCAGGAAGAAACACCGCGCTATCACGCCCGTGATATTGCCGTCATGCGCGCCAAGATGGCGAATGCCGTCGTCGTGATGGGATCGGCCACGCCCTCGCTGGAGTCCTACTTCAACGCGAAGAAGAACAAGTACGCCCTCGTCGAGTTGCCCGACCGCGTCGAACAGCGCCCGCTCCCCGAAGTCGAAATCATCGACATGCGCCAGGAGTTCCAGGAAACCGGCCACGAGCAAGTCATCTCGCGCAAGCTGGCTGCCGAGATCAAAGAACGCCTCGAGCGTAAAGAGCAGGTCATGGTGCTGCTCAACCGCCGCGGATATTCGCCCGTCGTCCTCTGTCGCGCTTGCGGCAAGAAGCTCGAATGCCAGAACTGCGCCATCGCACTCACCCATCACAAGCGCGAGCACAAAATGGTCTGCCATTATTGCGGCTACACCGCGCCCGTGCCGAAAGCCTGTGTCCACTGTGGCAGCGAGTATGTCTATTTTCTGGGGACGGGCTCGGAAAAACTCGAAGAGTTGCTCCACGGCATGTTCCCGCAAGCGCGCATTGCCCGTCTCGATCGCGACACGGTCCGCAGCCACCAGGATTTCGAGCGAGCGTTGAACGGCCTGAACGAAGGGGAACTCGATCTTCTCGTCGGCACCCAGATGATCGCCAAAGGCCACGACATTCACGGCGTGACGCTGGTGGGCGTAGTCGGAGCCGACGTCGCCCTCGGCCTCCCGGACTTCCGCGCCGCCGAGCGAACGTTTCAGTTGCTGACCCAAGTCGCCGGTCGCGCGGGGCGCGGCCAAACTCCCGGCAAAGTCGTTCTGCAGACTTATTTCCAGGACCACTACGCCGTGCAGTATGCGGCCCGCCACGACTTCATCGGCTTCTACGAAAAAGAGCTGCAATTCCGTAGTTGGATGCACTACCCGCCCTATTCCGCGCTGGCCAACGTACTGGTGCGCAGCGACAAACTCGACGATGCCCTGCAATGGTCGGGAACGTTGGGAAAGTGGTTCGACGCGACTCGCCATGAAGGCGTGCGCGTGCTGGGCCCAGCGCCCGCTCCCATCGTGCGGTTGAAGCGCGACTATCGCTACCACTTCGTGCTCAAGTCCCCCAGCCGAGAGAAGCTCAATACAACCCTGCGTGCGATGCTGGCGTACGCCGTGCAAAAGAAGATCCCGCGCACCCAGGTGATCGTTGACGTCGATGCCCTCTGGTTAATGTGAATTCGCTCGGAGATAATCCTGACGGTGTGCCATTGAAGCCTCGTTTCTTCCCTTCGCCCTCCGCGTGGCGTGCATGGCTCGAGAAGCATCATGCCGAGACCACGGAGCTCTGGGTTGGCCTCTTCAAGCGGGAGTCGGGACGGCCAAGCATCACTTGGCCAGAGGCGGTGGATGGCGCGCTCTGCTTTGGCTGGATTGATGGCATCCGCAAGAGTATTGACGACATCAGCTACAAAATTCGTTTTACGCCGCGGAAACCGCGCAGTGTCTGGAGCGCTGTTAACGTGAGACGCGCCACCGAGCTTTCGACCATGGGTCTGATGCACCCCGCGGGCCAGGCGGCTTTTCAGAAGCGCGACGGAAAGCGCTCCGAGATATATTCCTACGAGCAGAGAAAACGCGCCAAGCTTCCGGTTGCCTATGAGAGAAAGTTTCGAACCAACCGGGTCGCATGGACTTTTTTTCAAGCGCAGGCATCTGGGTATCGAAGAATCTGCACTTGGTGGGTCATTAGCGCGAAGAAAGAAGAAACAAAATTAAAACGGCTGGCTGCGCTGATTGAACACTCCGAGCATCAGCGAAAAATGCCGGCTCTGACTCGCCCGCCCCGCCGCTGAAACCGTGCGTTCTCACCCATGATTATCTCCAACTCATTTGGAATGGCGAAACCGTGAAGGTCAGCACCAGCATGATCGGTGCCAGCAATGCCAGGGCCCAGCGACCCGGTGGAAGCATGGGATATTTAGGAGCTTGCTGCTGGCGGTAGGTCATCACGTTCATCACGACGAGCAGCCCTGCCCAAACGCGCCACCCCACATACCGGTGGCCCAGGTAAACGAGGACGATCACCGTAATCCACGATACGAGGCGATGCAACCGCGGAGCCAACGCATACACAATGTGTCCGCCATCTAACTGGCTGCTGGGCAGCAGGTTCAGCGCGGTCGCAAACATACCCACCCACGCCGCCACTGCTGTCGGATGCAGATAGATGCGGGTCAGCGGCAACGCGGCGACGGGATGATTCGGAGCAATCACTCGCAGCACGCTATGGACCACGTGGAAGATAGCGGGAAATCCTAGCTGCAAGTCCGACTGCCCAATGCCGGGCGCGAGCGGCTTCGAAAGCATCATCGCGGCAATTAGGGTGGCGACGGCCACGACAAATCCCGCTATCGGCCCGGCAATGCCGATGTCGAACAACGCGGCCCGCGATCGAATCGGCGCCTTAATGCGGATCACCGCTCCAAGCGTCCCAATCAACGTCGGCGCTGGAATAAAGAAAGGAAGCGTCGCGCGCACTCGGTAATATCGGCAGAACAGGTAGTGCCCCATCTCATGAGCGAGCAAGATGAGCAGCAGCGTCGCCGAAAAAGGAATGCCCAGCAGCAGACGCGACGGTTGCGCCATCACCCATGCCAGAGGGAAGAACGGAAGCCATTCATCGCCGGCGGCGAACGGCGGCAAATTATGCAAGAAGTTAAACTCCATCCGCGCCCCGACCACCAGAGTGGTAAAGCAGGTCGCTAGCAGCAGTAACACGTGCAGCCAATAGCGCTCGCGCCGCCCCCTTCCCACCGGATACGGTAGCGGGCGGTAGTACTCGATCGTGGTAGTAGGGATCGGGGAATTGGGTTCCGACATGATTCTTCGGCCGGGATCTGAAGTTGCGACCCCTTCTTTGATGCTACTACGTGCGGAGAAAATGCGGGTGCGAGGACAATCGTGCTCGAAAGAGGCTCTCCTGTGGCGGAAGTTTCAGTCGATCGACTGCAATTCTTTCCCCGGCTTGAAGCGCACGGCCCTTCCTGGCGGAATGGACACTTCGGCTCCGGTGCGCGGGTTGCGCCCGATTCCCGTCTTACGCGGACGCACGTTGAACACTCCAAATCCCCGCAGTTCAATGCGATTGCCGCCGGCCAGCGCCTTCTTCATGCTTTCGAAGACGGTTTCCACGGCCAGCTCGGCCTTGGTCTTGGTGATGCCGGTCTTGGCCACCACTTCGTTAATGATGTCGAGCTTAATCACAAGCGGCTCCCGGGTGCAGGGTCAAAATGGTCCTTCAAGTGATTGATGCTAAGGGAGATAAGTAAGATTGTCAACGGGAGCATCAATCCCGTAAACTGGCATGCACCCAGCCAGCAAGATTGAGTAATTGTGTAATCGGGTAATTTTGCAATTTCTTTGAAAAGCAGAGACTGCACCGGCCCCGAGCGCCTTTCAAAACTCAATTACAAAATTACCCAATTACCAATTTTCTGAAGGAGCTTCATGCTGAAGAATGACCGCTGGATCCGCAAGATGTCCCAGGAACACGACATGATCAATCCGTTCTCCGAGAAGCAGGTGCGCGAGGGCGTGATCTCCTACGGATTATCGTCCTACGGCTACGACCTGCGCGTGGCCGACGAGTTCAAGATTTTCACCAACGTTAATTCGTCTATCGTCGACCCCAAGCACTTTGACGAGCGCTCGTTCGTCACCGTGCAGACCGACATTTGCATCATTCCGCCCAACTCGTTCGCCCTGGCGCGCTCCGTCGAGTACTTCAAAATCCCCCGCAGCGTGCTGACGATCTGCGTGGGCAAGAGCACCTACGCCCGTTGCGGCATCATCGTCAACGTGACCCCGTTCGAGCCCGAGTGGGAAGGCTTCGTCACCCTCGAAATCTCGAACACCACACCGCTTCCGGCCCGCATCTACGCCAACGAAGGCCTCTGCCAGATCCTGTTCTTCGAATCCGACGAAATCTGCGAAACCAGCTACGCCGACCGCAAAGGCAAATACCAGGCCCAGAAGGGAATTGTTCTCCCCAAGCTGTAATCACGGAGCCCCGGACGCCCTCGTCCGGGGTTGCGCGCGCGAGCGTGCAATGCGAAAAGGGCTGCCCAAATCGCGAAGAAAAAAATGTCGGGACAGCCGCCCTCGAGAGCCTGCCCTGAGCGACCCGAGGAACGAGGGGAGTCTGAATGGGCCCGGCGGCCCAGGCGTATCGGGCCGCGGCTGGCTAAACCGGGAAGTGCACCGCTTAAAGAGGCTGCAGAAAAAAGTCGCCTTCGGCACGGTTGGGAAGGGCACGGCTTCGGCCGTGCCCTGAGGGCTCGCTAATAATGCGGGCTTTAGCCCCTCTGAGGGCCGGTGCGTTCTCCGCTAATGCTAAGTGGTTTTTGGAAGGTGAATGGCTTTGGAAAGGGCACGGCTTAAAGCCGTGATCCTTTCTGCCTCCGGCCAGGAAGCATTCCTTAAATGCTATGATTTTCGCCACCAAGGATTGCTATGGAGCGGGCCGCGACAGAACACATTTCACCGTTCTTCATCGTCAGGAACGTCGATCAGACCATCGCCTTTTATCGCGACAAGCTTGGCTTCGAGACAAGATTTCAGGAGCCCAGCCGCAATCCATTCTTCGCGATCATCGGTCGCGGAGGCGCGCAGCTATTCCTCAAGTCCGACCAGAGCGTAGCCCCCCTACCGAACCCGAAGCGACATCCCGCCATGCGATGGGACGCCTACGTCTACGCTCCAGATCCTGATGCCCTGGCCGCGGAATTTGCCGCTCTGGGCGCTACCTTCAGCGTGCCCCTGATGGATACCCACGACGGCTTGCGTGGATTCGAGGTCTGCGACCCCGACGGATACGTCATCTTTTTTGGCCGTCCCAGGTAAGCACTCCTGTCGAATAGGTGAATTAATCGTCGGAAAGCTGGACCTTGAAGACCACCAGTCGCTGTTGAAAACGGGGATAGCACGCAATATAAAAAGGCGCCCACTTTGCGGTAGGTTGAGATCGTTGGCATCGCCAACCTAGCGAAAGGAGCGCCTTTATGAGTCAAGAGAAGTATATCGGGATGGACGTGCACCAGGCCACAGTCTCGGTTGCCGTCATGGATAGTGGGGGCAAGCTGATCATGGAGTGCATTCTGGAGACCAAAGCCGGCACGATTGTTGAGTTCATCCAAGGACTGCATGGAACTCTATCGCTGACCTTCGAGGAAGGAACCTGCGCTGCCTGGTTACACGACCTGCTAAAACCCTACGTCAGCCGGCTTGTAGTCTGCGACCCGCGCAAGAACGCTCTGCTGAAGGATGGCAGCAAGAGTGACCGGATCGATGCGCGCAAGCTGGCGGAGTTGTTACGCGGCAATCAGCTCACACCCGTATACCACGGCGACCACGGGGTACGAACCCTGAAGGAGTTAGGTCGCAGCTATCTGACCCTCACCCAGGATCTCACGCGGGTGATGAGTCGGATTAAAGCGCTATATCGGAGCTGGGCGATTCCCTGCAGCGGCACAACCGTTTATGCTGCGCGGCATCGCAGCGAGTGGTTGTCCAAGATTCCCCAGCCCGGAGTTCGTCTCCGGGCCGAACGGTTCTACCAGCAACTGGATCTGCTGCGGCCCTTGCATCAAGAAGCGCGATGCGATTTCGTAATGGAAAGCCACAAGCATCCTGCCGTGAAGTTATTGCGCCAGATTCCTTTCATCGGTCCGATTCGTGCTGCTTTGCTGGTGGCCTTGTTGCAAACGCCACACCGTTTCCGTACCAAGCGACAGCTGTGGGCCTACAGCGGATTCGCAGTTGAAACTCATGACAGCGGCGAGTACCGCTATGTCCGAGGGAAGCTGCTACGCAACCGGGAGCGCGTCAGCGTGCGAGGTCTGAATGATAACTATAATCACGATCTCAAGAATCTGTTCAAAAGCACCGCGATATCGGCCAGCACTCGGCCGGGACCACTCCGCGATTTCTACGTGGCTCTTCTGGCGAAAGGGATGCGGCCAACCATGGCACGCCTCACCCTGGCCAGGAAGATCGCCGCCATTACTTTAACCCTCTGGAAGAAAGGGGTGGACTTCGACGCCAAACAATTAGATCAGCAAGCAGTTTGAGCATCTCTGGGGAATCGGCTTTTCCATCTTTGGTGATTCTCTCTGGTGGTGGTCGGTTGGGTTCTGGAGACGCTCGATTCGAGGGCGAGTATCAGTCGATGAGCTGGGCCGCATTTGCTTCGGCAGCGAGTCACCATTTTCACGCTATGCCCCCTCGGATAATCAGAAATAGCGATAGGCCACGAGCCTCGGATAGAACCATGATTACCACGCAGACACCACTCTCGCTTGCTACGTCTCTAAGACTCGAATGGCGTTGTCGCCACCGGCCGAGAAAACCACAGGAAGGGCAAACCACCCAGAGCAAAATCCCTGAGCGGATCGGGGGGCACTCGTACAGACAGTGGGCTGGATATCGAGACACAAGTCCTCTCGGTCTCCGGTCAAGGCAGAAGTTTTTTCTTGACATCCCTTTTTATAGAACTCATCGAAACTGGTTGGCGAAAAGGCTTTCAATCGTGCGTGGTTTCGCTTCTCACCTGCACACGATCGATTCTGTGACCGAAGTGCCGCCAGCCGATCTGTTGCCATGGCAACGATGTCGCGCTACGCCTTACCTTTACTCCGACGACGAAGTGGCCGCACTGGTCACCGCGGCGTCGAGCTTGCGAAATGGCTATCGCGTGCTGACCTTTCAGACCTTGATCGGATTGCTGGCGGCTACCGGGATGCGCGTGGGCGAGGCCCTAGCGCTCGACCTGAACGACATGGACGTGACACACCGTGTGTTGACCATTCGGATGTCCAAATTCGGAAAGTCGCGCGAACTGCCGGTTCATCCGAGCACGATCGAGGCCCTACGTCGCTATCTCTGCCATCGCGACCGCCCACGGGCGGCCGCAAGTGTCCCCGCAGTTTTTGTTTCGAATACGGGCACTCGGTTGTCATACGCCAATGTTCAGTGGACGTTCCAAGTGCTGCTACACCGTGCCGGACTCACGCGAAGGTCGGCCGCGTGCCGCCCCAGGATCCATGATCTTCGTCATCGATTCGCAATCCAAACCATGCTTGACGCTTATCGCCATGGCGAAGATGCAGAAGCACGGCTTGCGGTTCTATCGACCTATCTGGGCCACGTGAACCCGAAGGCCACATATTGGTATTTGTCTGCTGCACCCGAGTTATTGCAACTAGCTGCTGATCGCCTCCGGAGCCATCTCGGAGGTGTCTCATGAGTGCGCTCGCCCCAACTTTGCAGGCGTTTTTCACCGACCGGCTTATTCGACAGCGACAAGCAAGCGGTCATACGTTGGCGTCGTACCGCGACACCATGAGACTGCCTGCGTTTTGCAGCCGAACGCCGAAAGGTAGAACCAGTTAAGCTGGAAATCGGCGATCTGGATTCCGCATTGATCAGCGCGTTCCTTGATCATCGTGAACGCGAGTGCGGGAATAGCGTACGCACGCGCAATGCCCGGCTTACGGCGATTCGGTCACTGTTTCGCTACGCAGCCTTCCGTCATCCGGAGCATGCCGAAGTGATCCAGCGAGTACTTGCGATTCCACCCAAACGTTTCGAGCGTCGTCTCGTGAGCTTTCTCACAGACACCGAAGTCGTCGCCCTTCTCTCGGCACCCGACCGGACCACGTGGGTTGGACGACGCGACCACACGCTGTTCGCGACGGCAGTCCAGACGGGACTTCGCGCATCGGAACTGATTGGCTCGCGAACGAGTGACGTTCATCTAGGGGTCGGCCCGCACATTAGCTGCCTCGGAAAAGGCCGGAAGCAACGGATCACCCCGCTCACCACGTCAGTCGTGGCGCTGCTGCGGACTTGGCTCTGCGAATGCCGTGACCAAGTTAGCGATTTGGTCTTTACTACACTTACTGGACGGATGCTCAGCCGCGACGCACTCGAACATCGGCTCGCAGATTGCGTAGCGAAGGCCAGTAATAAGTGTCCGTCTTTACGAGGAAAGAGGATTACGCTTCATGTACTGCGACATACTGCCGCGATGAGACTCTTACGTGCCGGAATCGACCTCTCAGTCATCGCCCTGTGGCTCGGTCATGAGCAGATTGAAACCACCCAGATCTATCTTCATGCGGACCTCGCTCTCAAAGAAAAGGCACTCGCGAGGACCACACCCGTAAATACCAGTCCCGGCCGTTACCGGCCGTCCGATACGCTCCTTGGGTTTCTTGAGGCACTCTAAATGTGCCGACATCGTTCTGCCGCGGACCGCCCGTTTAAGGTCCTATGTGCCCGCTGGATCGGCATATTCCGAATGTCGGCATTCCGTTTCGGATTGTTAGAGATGGTGCAACGAAGCAACGAGAAGAAGGGATCAATGAGAATGGAGGATTGACGGCCGATCAACCCAGCTTTTTATCCAATTGACGATGAATGCCTGTCCTTGTGCGGCGACAGTGCGCGGGAGATGCGCTTCCTGGCGAGCCAGGGACGACAATTCTGTGCCTCAAAACGTGGCCAGATATTGCCGGCACAGCGCAGATGTTTTGGTTCGAGAGCTGTGCACGAACTCGGAAATCATTCGTTTCGTAACACGACCGCGGGTTCGATACTCATGGTGCGGCTGATGGGAAGCAGAGTTGCCATTATTGCGCTCGCCGAAATCACCAGAGAAGATAGCAGGAGTGAAATGGGATCGAAGGGGCTGATGCCGTAAAGGATCGAGGCAAGGAATCGGCTAAGAACCCAGGAGATCGCAACTCCCAAGGCCATGCCAGAAAACAGAACGAAGGCGACTTCTTTGGCGAGGAGGCGCGCCATATCTCTTTTCTGCGCACCCAAAGCGCATCGAACGGCGAACTCGCGGTTACGTTGGCTGGTGTCATAGGCGACAAAGCTGTAAATGCCGATCAGCGCCATCAGCACCGACATAAAAGAAAAGACTAGCGCGAGGACCGCGAGGAGTCGCTCCTGCCATAGAGAATCTGCGATTTGTGCCTCCATCGTATTGACGCTGGAGAAAGGGATCTGCGGAGCGAGCGTGGCAAGAACTTGGCGAGCTGACTGGATCACACTCGAAGGACTGTTCGCAGTCCGGACGTAGAGATAGGATCTGGAATCCCAGTCTTCTCGTTGTTCGATTGGATCGTAGTAAATGGGAAGGAATGATTCGCGGAGAGAACGGTATTTTGAATCTTCTACAACTCCGACCACCACATTGGTTACAAGGGCTACTTCGCCCGGAGAACCGGTCCCGAAGGACCTGCCGATGGGATCCTGATTAGGAAATAGCAAGCGGGCGAAGGCGCGGTTGATGACAGTAGGAATCGGAGCAGTGCGAGTGCCGTCCGCCGGAGACAGGCTCCGTCCCGACAGGATTGCTAAACCCATCGTGTCAAAAAACGAGCTAGATACACTGTCCATGCTCGTGTTCAAGAAGGCGTGAGAGGGGATCTTCTGCCCGGGAAGCGACACCGAGGCCTTGGCGCCAACCCTCTGCATCAAAGGAAAACTCGCCAGGCTTGCACTCTTGACGCCGGGCAGAGCATTGATGCGCTGCAATAATTCCTGCCCGAATGTGCTCGACGGTTTCACCGAGTTGCCGGCGAGAGACGGATTGATGGAGAAGACTAGGATGTGTTCCGCTTCGAATCCAGGGTCGGTGTGCCGAAGAATGTAGTAGGTGCGACTCAACAACCCGGCACTCACAAGCAGAACCAGAGTGAGCCCTGTCTGGATGACCAGAAGAGACCGGCTCAGCAAACCCGTTTTTCGAGTTGCGGAACCGCCGCGAAGCGCTTCCTGGGGAGCGACTCGGGATGCCAGAAACGCCGGAAAGGCTCCGAAGGTCACGCTAACCGTTAAGGCCAACATCAATGTTCCGAAACTCACCCAAACATTGGGGGTGAAGTTTGCGGGGATGGGAGCACGAGTCGGGGGAAGCAATCTGAGCAGATGTGGGGCGGACAAGTAAGCGAGGAGTATCCCACCCAGGCCGCCAGCCAGCCCTAATGCCATTGAGCTTGTCAGTGCGTTGCGCAGGATACGCAAGCGACTGGCTCCAAGTGCGAGACGCACGGCGTTGTCACGCTGTCTCTGCAGCCCTCGGACAACCAGGAGCCCCGCAACGTTTGCACACGTCAGCAACAGCAACAGAGCGACACCCCAAAGGAGCAGAGTAAGAGCGTGGTCGAATTGGTCTCGCAGGGCGAACGTTCCCTGGTTGACGGGAAGCAGTCGACCGATCCGTTCGGGGTCCTCTTCACCGCTTTCTTTTTGCAGCGCGCGGAGCAGGGTTGCGAACTCCTGTTGGGCCTGCGCGAGCGTGATGTTGTGGCCAAGACGCGCGATGATGGAAAAATGGCGGTCAGGCTCCGGGTCGTTCAGCGATTTGGTGGAAATCAGAGGCTGCGCGGAAACTGGGAGCCACAGATCGGGTGCGGAGTCCAGCGCCAAGCCGTAGAACTGTTCAGGCATCACTCCGCTTACGAGGAAAGGGACTCCTTGGAGGCGGATTGTTTGTCCTATGACTGAGGGGGAGCCGCCGAATTTTGTGATCCAAAAGCTATGGCTCAAAACTACGGAAGGAGTGTTATCGTCGCCGGACTCGGAGAAGGCGGTACCTCGTTCAGGGGCGACTCCCAGTAACTGAAAGTAATTGGGAGAAACCATGTGAGCCAACACCGGTGTTGCGCCTTCCTGCTCAGTCAAAACCGTGTCTACGCTGCCGTCCACCGCAACGGAGGTCAAGCTTTGCAGCTTGAGCACAGCTTGATAGGTGCTGTAAGGAAACCACTGCCAGGAGGTGACCGGAGGCCGAGTTTCGGCACCCAAGACCAGAGTCTCTGGATGATCAACGGAAAGGGGGTGCAGGATGAGTCGGTCCAACGCTGCGTAAAGCAGAGTTGCCGTGCCCAAGCCCATCGAAAGCAGTGAACAGACCGCGAAAAGAACCAAGAAACTTCCGCGAGTCGGTGCGTTACTCGACGCTCTTGGGGGGTGCATGGAAACTAATCAACAACCCATGGTGCTGTGGCTATCGAGCAATTTATACCACAGCGACGGTGGCGTCCACCTCTGTTCTTAAGAGCGAATCGGCAAAGTTCCGCACCATAGGCTCAAAGATGGTTTCCCAAGTCTCGCAAATAGATCCGAGGTAGTACTGCCGGTCGTCGAATTTTTCCTTTGGGCAACCGCCTAAGCAGTTGGGAAGGTAGCGGCATTGTGAGCACGTAGAGCTGGCAAATGGATCGTAGGAAGGATAATCGTGAGCAACTGGGACTTCAGCGGATTTTGACCGGTTGTTGAGGATCGGAAACAGGTTGGCGCTGGCATTGCCAGTCTGCTCGAGATGTCCATGCGCCTTGCTCTTTATTCCCAGATCATGAGGACACTTATACATTTCGCCGTCTGGTCCAAAAATTACCGAATGCTTCGCGACCGCCGAACAGTTCAGCGGCAGGGCCCGCGGATAATTCGCGTAGACAAATTCGCTGAGGTCGATGTAACTGCCCAAATAGTCTCGAAATCCGTTCTCCATTTCGTCAAATTCTTTAGGATCAACCGCCGTTCTGTTCACGGAAGTGCAGGCATCGGTATAAGGGCTCAAGGCTGCTAGGTACGGATAGATCTTAGATCCCGAATCGAACCAGCCGCGAACACGGAAGTGTTCGACCAATTCCTGAACATCGTCTTTGTTGCCTTTGTCTAAATTGAGGCGAAGATATTGCTTTACGATCCCCCGCAAGGCCTCAACGGTCCGACAAAGCGCATCAAACGAGGACACCTCATGACGGCTATTGCCGTCTTTAAAGTGCCTCCGATTATTGTGATTCTTGGCAAGTCCATCGAAACTAAACTGGATGCTTCCGATTTCATTTCGCAGGACAAAATCACGGCACTCCTGAGGATCTGGGGGCCACAGGGTTCCGTTTGAGACCATGGAAACCGAGCATCGGATCTTCGCCGTTTTGCAGTAGGGCCACAGCTTGGCCGACAAGTAGTCGATCGCCTCCCTGTTGAGCATCGGTTCGCCACCGAACCAGAAGTGCCGCTCCAGTACTCCGCCCGATTCCAGGCGACCGAGCTGCAAACAACAGCTACTGGAAAACGCTGTAGGAAGAGGTTCCGCCGTCTTCACGAGCCTGGCATTTAACCCTGCTGAAACAAGTACATCCAGCAGTAGGTGGGCACTTGGGCAGGGCGAATCTGGGTCTCGGACGCCGATTTCCACGCCTTCCGCCCAAATATGCTCATTCACGTGGGGGCCAGAGACAATCCATCCAGCCTCCTCCAGTACAGAAGCGAATTCCAGGGCTTCTTTCTCGGTGTGCTTCCCTTGATATGAAACGACGGCCGAGTACGTGTGGTTGTGTTTCAGTCGTTCCAGAATGCCAATTTGCTGCGCTTTGGTGAGAGCGCGCATAATGAACTCCATCGAGCCTTTCAGTCCTCTGGTCAGAACATGACCATCGACAGATAGCCCTTGTCTTCGGGGGCCGCGTGCCATCCCAGGAGGTCTGGAGGATGGCTGACGCCCCGACCGTAGACGAATTGGTCGGTGCACCTCTACCCTATGATCACCACGAGCGCCCTACGTAGATATTGAACGTCCGCAGGGTTCCGTTCAAATTCGGATTCCAGTAGTCGCGATAGCTGCCGTAATAGAAGAGAAGGCCCCCTTCGAACTTGCGCGGAAAAATGTAATACGCCTTTGATTGGCCGATCCATTGCGGGACGATCACCTCCGAGATCTGGGTTGAACTAAAGCCCAGGTTACCCTGAGCCGCCGAAAACATGACCGGATCGAACGTGCCCGATGAAATCAAGGACTGATTGCCGAGCAGTGCCGCATCGTTCGGATTCAGGTCGGGCCGGAAGCCGCTACGCGCCGAGTTGTACGTAAGCCTCAGATTGAGTCCCAAACGCTGCTTCACGGTGTACGTTGATTCGCCCCAGTAGCTTTGGTTGATTTGTTTGTAGGGGACGGCGGGCTGGTCGAAGACATACCCGACTGCGTTGTCGTTCTGAAATGCCATGTAGGTGGTCAGGTTGTTCTGCTGATAGGAATATCCAAGCCCGAGGTTCCAGGGCGCCAGAACCCGCAACGTGGCGCTCGCCGTGTCAAAGTAAAAACGGTTGCGCCGCTGAAAACCGCCTGGAGTATTCGGGAGCGGAATAGCCGGAAAAGCGTTCTGCACGATAATGCTGGTGTCGTTTGCAAACGTTAGCCATGTGGAGGGGGTAAGCGTGAGGTTCCCGAAGATGCGGTTATTGCTCTGTGGCACAATCAAGTAGCCCGGCTCATGCGTGCCCGTCCATTCGTACCCCGCACGCGCACTCCAGAGACCGCGGTCGTGATAACGCAACGCCAGACCCGTGGTATTGCTGAATGAAGAAGGAACAACTGTCAGCAAGTCTGTGTTGTCAAAGGAATAGCCTTGCGGCCATAGAGAGGCGTTGGAACGCGTGATTCCGCTGCGGCGGTAATGGGCTTCTATATCGAAACCTCGCGGCAACTCGTATTCCAATCGCAAGCCTTCCCAATGATCGTGGTACGAAACATTGCCATAGAGGCTGTAGTAGGGCGTGAAGTTGTTAATGAGGTTCTGCTGATGGTAATCGGCGGTTACCCGCAGGCGGTTAAGCGGGAGCCAACTCACCGTTTCGTCCGTGTCAAACGCGTTTTGCGGATAAGAGGTGAGCGTGTCGCGTAGACGAGAGTAGGTTACGTTACCGTTGAAGGTAAGAGTAGGGGAGGCCGCCCAATTCAAGCTCAGGCGATCCGAGGAAGCCTGGTTCGGGGAAGGAATATCGAGAGGGTAATTCCCGGCGGCAACCGCGGGGGGTACAGGTATTGGCGGAGGAGGCGGTTCGTCGGCCGGGGTGAATGGTCCAAAAGTTCCGGTGGGGAATACAAGCCTGTCATTGAAGCTGCTGAATTTGTGTTCCCAGGTGAGCCGTACTGGGCCGAGGTCAACATCCGCCCCGCCACCAATGTTGCGAGTCGTGTAGTTCATCTGTTGAAACTGGGATTGGTAGTGGCATTGCGTGCCGCAGGTTGCCGCTGTGTTCTCGTCCAGATACGCGAGTTGGCTTACGCCGGCCCTCGCCTGCCAATCTCCGTTGACGAATAGATGCACCGGCAGCTTTGGCAGCTTCACTTGGCCGTAGGCCTTCCCAAGCCTTCTCGTCACCGCAAAGGGAGTATGAGAAGGAATGAGATCGGTAGTGCTGTCAGGAGAGGTAGTGCTACCCGGGGGGACGTCCAACACTGGAAATGCATAAAAAGGATAGTGGTCCTGTTGCTGCACAAAGCTGCGCATGTCGAAGCCAAACTTGGCCCATTGGCCGGCAGTGACCTGGGACGCGGCCTGGTAGTCGTCGCCGCTCAGAACATTGCCTCGGGAGACCACGGTCAGATGGTTTTGTGTGGAAACGTATGAGGTTGCGGCATCAACTCCTGCAGACTGTTGCAGGCTGTCGTACTCTCCCACGCGGCCGCCAAAACCCGTTTGATCAACGAAACGGTAAGAGCCTGGAGTGACGGAGTAAGCTCCATAGGTGTTCTCCAGTTGCGGCTCAGCAGGGTTTTGGTTCTCTCCCATCATATTTCCGCCCGACATGGGAGTTAACCGAGACAACATCCCGAGCGCCCCGCCGGCAGCGCCAATGGCATACGTCGGCGCATGAGACGGAAGCAGACGAACCGTGGAAGCAGTCGCGCCTTGCGAATGTGGGGATGCGAACGCTGTCGCGGAGCGGGCTGAGGAAAGCAGCTGCCGCTCGGAAGGCCCCTTGTCCACGAATCTGCTACCGCCGCTGGGGGTAGGGGTATCGGTACCGTGAATCGACCCATGACAGTTGGTGCAGCGATCGGGCAGCGGCAGACCGGCTCCGTTGTGGTGGCCGGCATGGCATTGCAGGCACAGCGCAGGCTCGCTGACCATCAGCAGGTTCGTGTTCGGCGAGCCATGAGGGGTGTGGCAAATCATGCAGTTTTCGGTGACTGGGGGATGCTGGTAGGCAAATGGTCCACGGTACTGTGCGTGACAGCTCAGGCAGAGCTGATTGGTATTCGCCATCCGCAGATTGTTACCGGTTTGGCCCCCGTGGGGATCATGGCAGTCCGCACAACTCATCTTTCCTTCCCGCAGTGGATGGTGGTAGGGCAAGCTCATCTGGCCGCGCTCGGTCTGGTGGCACTTCAGGCAAGCATCATTTGCTTGCCATCGAGGTTGCATGATCGTCTTGGTTTCGGGGACCAGAGTCTCGACTGCGGTCACACGGCCCGGAGTCGTTACGTCCACGAAAGCTTCGGCTTGGGGTCCGGCTGGGGATCCTGCTTTGGCGCGGTAGTTGTGTGTCTGGTGGCAATCAATGCAACGGACGCGGTTGGAAGAGTGCGCACCGGTTAACCAGTGGCGAATTTTGGCGTCACGTATGTGACAACTCAGGCACACACCATTGGCATCAACGGCGGAACGCTGGCGGAAGGAGATGATCTTGGAGACGTCTCCGCCACCTTCTACGTGCAGGCTGCCGGGGCCGTGGCACTGCTCGCATTCGACGCCCTGTTGGGCATGAAATGCGTGCCGGAAGTCATTCGCGATATCTGCGTGACATGTGGCGCAGGTTTCAGCACCCTCCGGGGTCGCCCCCGGAATCTGCACGTATTTCGCAAAGGAAGAGATTGCGTGTTCGGATTTCTTGGCCGCCTTGGATGGAAGGCAGAAGATGGCAGTTAAAGCAAGAACGGTGGCCCCTAGCACATGAGAAGAGCGCCGCATGAATTTGTCCTCGCCGCTGATTTCATCCCGCGGAACCAACCAACTGCTCCGCAGCTTTTCGTGACGCGTCCCGCGCAGAACGTCAATTGGCGCGGATGCGCGAGTTTATGACGACGAAGTGAGTGATGTCTGTGATGCTAGTCACCGTTGACTAACGATTCTCGATATCGATAGCGAATATAGAGGTCCGGTATCAAGTGTCGATTTGCACAACGGATTGGTCCAGCGTGAAGGGTTACTTCCGCACCCGTTGACACCGCACAATTCGGACGTCTATTATCGAAGTTCGACTATCGTCGAGTTTGCGCTTGAAGAAGCATTCCAACAAATCCGGACATAGGGAGTTGTATTCCGGCCTTATTCGGCTCCACGTCCTGTATCACGCCAGCAAAGAACCGATCTTCGGTTTGGAGATGATCGAAGAACTGGGGCGGCATGGCTACAGGCTCAGTCCGGGCACAATGTATCCTCTGCTGCATGGCTTGGAAAAAAAGGGGCTGTTGCGCTCGTCTCGTACCGGGCGGCGGCGGCCCAATTCGCGGCTCGTCTATCGCGCCACCGCTGCAGGAAGGACTGCACTCGCGGTGGCCAAGGACAAGGTCCAAGAGCTTTTTGGCGAGCTGTTTGAAGACGTGATTAACGCAGCGAGTGCCACTTCGGCGAAACGGAGAAAACGCAGTTGAGAGACGACAACGTCGTTTTGTGCGGCCGGTTCTAGTGAAACAACGCGTAAACGAAAGGGGTATGGGAGCAGCATGACGCGTTTGGGCAAGCCGATTGAAGGAATGCGCCAAGGGCGCGGAGAGCCGGGGATTGCGGGTCCGGATATGCCTCCTGTACGGGCAAGGACGAGAATCATGATCGTGAATCTATTGCAACACTTTCGAACACCTTCAATCATTCTGTTGGTTGTCCTTCTCTTGCCATCCTTGCCCCGAGCGCAAACGAACGATGCTTCCCCCAAAGTCCTGACGCTGGAAGATGCACTGACCTACGCTCTTCAGCACTATCCTGCGGTGCGTGCGTCCTTGGAACAGATCTCCGCAGCCAGGGCGGGCATCTCAATTGCGCGGTCCCAGTATCTGCCGGCGCTGAGTGGTGTCTACCAAGACAGCCGAGCCACTCAGAACCAGGTACCGGGTATCTGGCTGGGCACGCCCATCACACCGACGGTCGAGGGGCCGGTTGGAGCCTCCAGCGGGCAGAGCTACTGGGGCAGCCAGGCTATCGCTTCTTTTTCCTGGGAGCCATTCGATTTCGGGCTGCGTCCTTCAATCGTGGGGCAGGCAAAATCGGCAGCGGACAAGGCAAATGCTGACCTGGCAGTGACCCAGCTCCAAGTGGCGACGGCAGTAGGCAATGTTTTTCTGACGGCGCTCGCGGCCCGCCAGGCGGTGATCGCAGCGCAGGCAAACGTGGACCGCTGGCAGGCATTTGATCAATCGATTCACGCCCTCGTCGACGCTTCTTTGAGGCCTGGTGCCGACGCTTCTCGTGCCGATGCACAACTCGCACAGGCCAAGGTTCGCTTGTATCAGATACAGCAGGTGGAACAAGCGGGGCGGGCAACTCTGGCAGCGCTCATGGGGACGGCAGGGACAGAAATCAAGTTAGATGCCGGCGGCCTGCTGGATCTCCCGCCCATCGAATCGTTGCCAAATCTTGCGCCTGCCGATAATCCCGTGGCCCGCGACCAAATGGCCACGGTGCGCCAAATCCAAGCACAGGAAAAGACCTTGAGCCGGACTGATTACCCACGGATTGTTCTTCAGGGGAACGCCTTCGCCCGAGGCAGCGAGGTTCCAAACAACGGAACAATTATTGGCAACTCGAATGGTTTAGCGCCGGCGCGGGGAAATTGGGTGGCAGGGGTGACGATCACTTTCCCAAACATCTTCGATTTCAAGGCACTGAGCGCCGAAAAACAGGTTACGAAAGCCAACGAACTCTCGCAACGGGCCCTGTATGACAAGACGATTCAAGACCTGACGGGCCAGGTCCAAACCGCTCTCACTCAACTAAAGAGCGCACAACTCGTGGCGCAGCAAACCCCCATTGAATTGGCGGCGGCGCGCTCATCGGAGACTCAATCGCGCGCCCGCTACGATGCCAGCCTGGCAACCCTGGTCGAGGTGTCCGACGCCGAGGGTCTATTAGCTCAGGCGGAAATCGATGATGCCATTGCTCGGCTGAATGTGTGGCGTGGACTCTTCTCGGTCGCAGACGCGCAAGGTGACTTGCAAAATTTCCTGCAAGTTTTGCGTGGCATGAAACTAGGGGGGCATTAATCATGTGGCTCATTCGTGCCGCGCTGCGGCGGCCGATTTCGGTGATCGTCATTGTCGTTGCGCTCGCTCTGACTTCGATTCTGGCCTTGTTGCGTACGCGGATTGATATCTTTCCCGAACTGGATCTGCCGGTCATCTATGTGGCCCAACCGTACGGCGGCATGAGCCCACAGCAGATGGAAGGGTTTCTTGCGTACTACTACGAGTACCATTTTCTCTACATCAACGGCATTGAAAACGTCGAGGCCAAGGCGATTCAGGGCACGGCGCTGCTTCGCCTGACCTTCCACCCCGGCACTGACATGAGCCAGGCGTTGGCCCAGACCATCTCGTATGTAAACCGAGCACGGGCCTTTATGCCGCCCGGCACAGTCTCGCCGTTTGTGATCCGCTACGACGCCGGCACGCTGCCGGTCGGATATCTGGTCTTCAATAGCGCGTCGCGGACTCTGGGAGAAATCCAGGATTTTGCGCTGAACCGTGTGCGCCCGGTCTTCGCGACCTTGCCCGGCGTCTCTTCGCCACCGCCGTTCGGGGGCAACCAGCGCACGATCGTAATTAACGTGGATCCGGCGAAATTGCACGCTTATGGACTTTCGCCGGTGAATGTCGTGCAAGCACTGATCTCCGGAAACAGCATTGAACCTGCGGGCAACGCGAATGTCGGCGATTACCAGATGCTGGTGACCACGGATTCTACGGTACAGCAAATCGCCGGCTTGCTCGACATTCCGCTCCGCACAGGACCGGGTCCTGGCGTCTACTTGCGCGATATCGGCAACGTTTCCGACTCCTCGGACATCCTCGCTGGCTATGCGGTGGTGAATGGGAAGCGAACGATCTACATTCCAGTCACCAAGAGACCTGATGCCTCGACCATTACCGTCGTGAACGAAGTGCGCCGGAGTTTGCCTCGTTTCCAGTCTCTGGTTCCGGAGGACATCAAGATCAGCTATGAATTCGACCAGTCTGTATATGTGCGTCAGGCGCTTTCTTCGGTAACGCGTGAAGGCCTCCTGGGAGCTTTGCTCACGGGATTCACAATTCTGTTCTTCTTGCACGACTGGCGCAGTTCGCTGATTGTGGTCATAACTATTCCGTTCGCGCTGCTGTGTGCGGTCGTTGCACTCTGGGCCACAGGTCAGACCATCAATATTATGACGTTAGGCGGGCTTGCACTCGCAGTCGGCGTCCTGGTAGATGAAGGCACCGTGCTGCTGGAAAATATCCACGTCCACCTGACAAAAGACGAACCGAAGGCGCACGCCGTCCTCAATGCAAGCCGCGAAGTTGCAGTCCCACGCTTGCTGGCGATGCTGTGCGTGCTGGCCGTGTTTTTGCCGTCGTTCTTTATGACCGGCCCGGCCAAATCGCTTTTCCTGCCTCTATCGCTCGCGGTCGGTTTTTCGATGGGAGCGTCGTACCTGCTCTCCAGTTCACTGGTGCCGGTGCTTTCGAATTGGCTGCTCAAACCTGAGACCGGCCACGCGGAGAATTCGACGCAGACGGGATTCGACCGGTTCCGTAAGCGGTTCTTGGGTGTTTTGGACCGGGTGACGAAACGCCCGACGATCCTGCTAGGCAGTTACGCTGTAGTTGCTGCCCTGATTCTCTTGCTGATTGGGCCGCGTATGGCACGTGAGATTTTTCCTTCGGCAGCTTCCAACCAGTTCAGGTTGCGCTTTGACGCACCCGATGGAACACGCGTGCCGGTGACTGAAGAAATGGCACGAAGAGTGCTCGATATCATCAACCGCGAGGCCGGCCCCGGCAACGTGGATCTCACGTTGGGCTACGTCGGCACCCAGGGGTCGTCCTATCCGATCAATGCGGTATTCCTGTGGACGAGCGGACCGCACGAAGCAATCCTGAATGTTGCCCTTAAAGTGGGCGCGTCCATTTCTCTTCATGATCTGGAGGAGAAGCTGCGCAAGACGCTGCCGCAGGAATTTCCGGGATCGCATTTCTCCTTTGATCCTGGAGACCTCGTAAGCCAGATCCTCAACTTCGGGACGCCTTCCGTGATCGAGGTCGCAACGACCGGTCCGCAATACAACGATGTGCTGAGCTATGCCGGGAAAATACAGCAGGAGCTTGCAAAAGTCGCTGAACTGCGCGACCTCGGCTACGAAGAACCGCTTCACTATCCGACAGTGAACGTCAACGTCAATCGGGTCATGGCTGGTCAGCTTGGCACAACTGCCGATCAAATCGGACAAGCGGTGGTTTCCGCTACCGGATCGAGCCGCTTCGTTTCTCCAGATTACTGGCGAGACCCGCGATCTGGAGTGAGCTACCAGGTACAAGTAGAAGTACCGCAGGCGCAGATGACTTCTACCAAGGACATCGAAACCATTCCAGTCACCAGCACGACCGGGGCACATCCGCTACTGAACCAGGTGGCCTCTGTACGTTTGGGGACAGTCCCCGGAGAGCTAGACCGCCAAAACGGACTTTGGCTCATTGGGCTTTCTGCCAACCTTGGCAGAAATGATCTGGGCAGCGCGAGTCGCGAGATCAATCGGGCAATCGCGCGAGCCGGGACACCACCGCGCGGAGTGACAGTCCAGGTTCGCGGCCAGGTGAGCGCGATGAGTCAGATATTCGGGAATCTCGTTGTCGGCCTGGTGATTGCCGTTGTCGTGATCTTCCTCCTGCTGGCGGCAAACTTTGAATCGGTTCGGCTATCGCTGATTGTGCTGTCCACTACGCCCGCCGTTTTGACCGGCTCAATTCTCATGCTGCTGATCACAGGAACCAGCCTGAACCTTGAGAGCTTCATGGGAACGATCATGGCGATTGGCGTGGCTGTGGCGAACGCGATCTTGCTGGTGACCTTCGCCGAGCAGAACCGGAAAGCTGGAGCAGACGCAAAAACCGCGGCTCGAAATGCCGCGGGCGAACGTCTCCGACCAGTGCTTATGACTAGCCTCGCCATGATCACTGGCATGATCCCTTTGGCGCTAGCTGTAGAGCGCGGTAGCGAGGGGACTGCGCCACTGGGCCGCGCGGTGATTGGGGGACTTCTGGTTGCCACCGCTGCCACGCTGCTGGTGTTGCCCACGGTCTTCGCGATCGTGCAGCGGCACGCATCCGTGGCTTCGCCAACGCTTGATCCTGATGATCCTGGTTTCACTGGCTCGCCGGAGGTTGCGCGATGAAGCTCCTATCTTTCTTCGTACTGGTATCAACTCTTCTGTTGGCGAGCTGCGCCGAGCCGTCGCCATCGCAAGCTGGTTCTCAGGCACAACAGGCCGCGTCCGGGTCGCCGCAAGCGGTGAGCGTGGTTGCAGTCGAATCGCAGAAGCTCGACACTGTGCTTGCTCTGCCGGCACAAATCATTCCCTATGAGGCCGTGGATATTTATCCGAAGGTCACGGGCTTCATTGACATGATTCGCGTAGATCGGGGATCGCACGTCCGAGCTGGTGAGGTCATCATTCGCCTCTCCGCTCCGGAACTGGTAGCGCAGCGCGCCCAGGCGGAAGCGAGCCTTCAGGCTTCCGAGTCACAGTTGTCGGCAGCCCAAGCAAAGCTTGCCTCTGACGAGGGAACTTACCAGCATCTGACTGCGGCAGCAAAGACTCCGGGAGTGGTCGCAGGCAACGACCTGCAGGTTGCCGAACAGGGCGCAGTCGCCGATCGCGCTCAGGTCGAGGCATCAACAAACAACGTCCACGCTGCGCAAGATGCACTGCGCAGCGTGAAGCAGCTTGAGTCGTATCTCGAAATTCGCGCTCCGTTTAACGGAGTGGTCACGTTACGAAACCTTCATCCGGGCGCTCTAGTGGGACCTGCGTCCGGAACACCGGGCGCGCAGCCGATTGTCCAAATCGAAGATCTCAACCGTTTACGGCTTGTGGTTCCGGTCCCGGAAGCATATACCGCTGGCATCCGCGAGGGCCAGCAGGCCGCCTTCAGTGTGCCGGCATATCCAGGACGCACATTTCACGCTCCCATTGCCCGCGTTGCCCATGATGTCACGCAAAATACCCGGACCATGGCGGTCGAACTCGACGTGCGGAACCCCGACGCCCAGATCACCCCAGGAAGCTTTGCTACCGTCGAATGGCCGATTCAGCGCTCCTATCCAACGATGTTGGTTCCATCCACCGCCGTTACGACCGACCTTCAGCGGACTTTCGTGATTCGTGTGCGACAGGGTAAAGCGGAGTGGATCAACGTCAAAACCGGTGTCACTGTGAGCGGTAAGACGGAAGTGTTCGGCGAACTGCAACCCGGTGACATCGTGGTAGCAAATGCCACCGACGCGATCCGGCCCGGAACCAGCTTGTCTACCACCCAGACACAATCGCGAACGTCGGGGAGTTAAGAATGCGCGTAGAGCAGCCCCAATTACGACGATTTTTCCGTGGACCGGCGGCGCCGCGGCTGGCAGATTGTCGAGGCGTTCATGGTCCCAAGAGTCTCAGGCTCTCAGAACGCAGAGTCTCGGTTCGCGGCGATGTTCTGATAGGGTGGATCAGTCGAAGTCAGTGTGAAGACGCGCCGACGTAGTTGCCATAGCCCACAATGATCGTGGAGCTAACTAGAACGAATAGACTGAACGCCACCAGCAACTTGGTTCTGCCGCCGGCACCCTTCCACTCTTTCAGAGCGATCCCCCACAACGTGCTGAAGATGATGATGCTGGCCATGTGCAGCGTCCAGCTGGAGAACTTGTATCGTCCCATCTGGGTCTCGCCCATGGTGTAAAAGAAAAACTGCATGTACCAGGTCGTGCCGGCAAGGGCCGAGAACAGATAATTGGCAAGCATCGGAGCTCGAACGGCAGTCTCTTGCGCAACAGCCACGGCTACCGCCATCTCCTCCGCCGGAGCATCGGTGACCGCTTCAAGGATGTGCTCTTCATTCCGTGCGGGAACTTTGCCGCGAATCTCAGACTCGAAGTACTGGTAACCCGTCTTGTTGCGAATGTTCAGGATGAGACACCAGACGAAGTTGGTGGTGAAGCCGCCGGCGAGCACTACGACGAGCACGGGAAGTCCCTGCCACAGCACCGGGGTGCCATGTTGGATGGTGATGGCCTTGATCGGATCCCCCGCTGCGAGTCCATAGGCAAAGCAGGCGCTCATGACGCCTGAAAAAGTGGCGACGAGCAACCCCTTCTTCAAGTCGAATTCCTTGATCGAGGCACGCTTCTGCTCGGTTGACATCTCGCGCTCTTTGGATACTCCGGCTGCTCCCGCGAACGCGATACCAAGAAGACAGATGGCGACGCCGCCAAGAATGATTAGGCCTGAGCGAGTGCCGAGGACTTCGGAGGCGAACACGCCCCGGAAAATCGGAGGCATCAACGTGCCAAATGCGGCGGTATACCCCAAGGCCACGGCCATGCCGAGCGACATCCCCAGATATCGCATGGTGAGGCCAAAGGTGAGGCCGCCCAGTCCCCACAAGACTCCAAATGCATACGCCCAGAACAGGCTGCTCGTGGGAGCTTCGTGGAGCACGCGCGTGAGGTCGTGCGTCATTGTCAGGGCGAGGATCCATGGGGCAATGATCCAACTAAAAAATCCGCCAACCAGCCAATAGGTTTCCCATGCCCAGTTCTTCACGCCGCGATAGGGGACGTAGAAGCTGGCGGAAGCGAGACCGCCGAGCCAGTGAAAAAACACCCCTAGTGCTGGGTTCATGGAATCCTCATGTCTGAATTTACAGGTGAAAGACTTCTTCCAACGGCTGCATAGCACGGTCGGGCGACAGGCCATCGGGCTGAACGAAAAAGTTACCCATTTCGCGTTGCCAGCGCTCGTTGACTTCGCGGTTGGCCATCCCGGCGCGGGCCCGTTCAAAGTTTTCCGTCTCGAGATAGCCGACGAGAAGGCCATCGTCGCGCAAGAACAACGAGTAATTGCTCCATCCGGTTTCACGCAGGGCATTTTGCATCTCGGGCCACACGCTACGATGGCGCTTCTTGTATTCCTCGAGCCGCTCGGGCTTGACCTGCAACACAAAGCAGATACGCTGCATAGTTGCTCCTTAACGCAGGAAGGCCTCGGAGAGGCCGCCATCTACTGGAATAATGTGCCCGGTCGTCTTCGCACTCTGATCACCGGCCAGCCACACGATTGCGGCCGCACAATCCTGAGGGAGGATGGGCCGCTTCGTCAATGTGCGCTGAGCATAAAAATTGGCGAGCTTGGCGCGCAGCTCCTCGGTCGATTCTGAGTCCTCGAAAGAGATCTTGTATCTTCCGAGAGACTGAATTACGCGATCACGAGGGAACATCGTGGAACCGGCGACAACGGTCGCGGGCGCAATTCCGTTGACGCGCACGTGCGGGCCGAGTTTGATCGACAGCTCCCGGATCAAGTGATTGAGAGCCGTCTTGCTGGTGTCGTAGGCCTCGCTGCCTTTCTTGGGCACAACGGCGTTGGCGGAACTGGTGAGCACCATGGCGGCGGGCAGGCCCTGATCTTTGAATATCCACTCCGTTTGCCGGGCAAGAAGATAGTTGCCGGTGACGTTGACCAGGAAGGTCTGCACCCACTGCGCGTCGGCGAGTTCTCCGTCGTCGGCGGGCACGGGATAGATCGCCGCCGTGTTGACGATGATGTCGATGCCACCAAACTGAGAAATCGTGAAATTTGCCGCCTCCGCAAGCGACGCGGCCGAGCTGAGGTCGACACGGACATGCGCGACAAACTCGGGAGATGATATTGCGCCGGCCTCGTCGGCGACCTTTTTGGCGCCATGTTGATCGAAGTCCGCCACCACGACATGGGCGCCCTTGCGTGCGAGCAGCAGAGCGACTTCGCGGCCGATTCCGCTGCCGCCTCCGATGATGAGAGCGATCTTGCGGCTGAACTCCGCCTCCGCAGGCATGCGCTGCAGCTTGGCTTCTTCGAGAGCCCAGTACTCGATGCGGAACGCCTCGGATCGCGGGAGGGCAACGTAGTTATGGAACTGGGTGAACTGCTGCGATTGCTCGGCGTGGCGGGCTTGCGGCAGAGGATGAGAAACCTCTCCATCCTCGAAGGCGTTCGCGCCTGCCATGACGTGAATGGCATTGATGAAGAACTCGGTGGTAATGCGCGCTTCTTTCTTATTCTTGCCGAAGCCGAACAGGCCCAAACCCGGAACGACGACGACCGAGGGGTTGGAATCCCGTAGCTTAGGAGAATCGGCGTTTGCCCATGCGTCGTAATACTTCTTGTATGTGGCGCGATACTCTACAGCCTGGGTTTGGATGCGCGCCTTCAGAACACCGATATCCTCATTCGCAGAATCCCAAGGAAGAAACAGAGGACAGACCCGCGTTCGCAAGAAATGGTCCGGACAACTGGTGCCGAGCGATCCCAGCTCCTTCGCCCATTTCGATCCGGCGAAGGTCAAAGCGTCGTCATCATCGGCATAGTGGGCCACCACACGGCGATTCGAGGACACTATTCCTCGGAGCACGGGCAGGATCTGACTTGCGATGTTCTTGCGATCCTGCGCGGGAGCGTGCTCGACTCCGCCAAAAAGCGAACCTTTCTTCGATTGATGCTTGAGAATGAAATCACCCATCTGATCGATGGTGTGAATGCTGTTCAAGTAGCAATCGCGCTGCGTCATCCCCCAAGTGAACAATCCGTGGCCGCCAAGGATCAGTCCTTCTGCGCCAGGATTGTCTCGGACCGCTCGTTCAATCAGGAGCGCCAGTTCGAAACCGGGACGCTGCCAGGGCACCCACACGATCTTGCGATCGAATTCTCTGTTGAACTCGTCCAGCTTTCGTTTCCCATTGGCGCTCGCGGCCAGAGCGATGGCCCAATCAGGATGCAAATGATCCACATGTGCGAAGGGAAGAAAGGCGTGCAGAGGAGTGTCGATCGACGCCGCCACGCGATTCTCACTAAACGCTGATAGCGGATAGTAACGAACCATCTCATCTTCGTACTTTTCGCCGCGATAGAGCGACTTGAGTTGCTCCAGACGATCGAGGTAGAGCAGAGCAAATCCACCTTCGCTGATGGATCCAAGATCGCCGCCACTGCCTTTCACAGCTAGCACGCGGGCGGGCCGTCCAGTAAACGGATCGGCAAGCTCCAGCTTGGAACTGGTGTTGCCGCCTCCGAAATTCGTGATGCGCAAATCCGCGCCCAGCAGATTCGAACGATAGCGCAACAGGGCCAGCTGATTGCCGGTCATCTTCTGAGCTTCGGGTTCGTTCCACAAATCTTTCAGGTGAGTCGTCTCTTTGATCTCAGGCATAGATACTCCCGCAATATTGCTCAAATCGTTCCGCTTGCTGGTCCCACTTGTCGGTTTCGAGCGGCGCGAACACTTCGGTGGGGAAAGATCGATCTACAATGGCGCGAACTTCCTGGAGCGAGGCCGCGCCTCCTGTCGCAAGAATCTGTATCGCCACATTTCCCAGTGCCGTAGCCTCCGCCGGTCCGGCGAGGACCTTTCTTCCGGTGGCGTCGGCCGTCAGTTGGTTCAGCAATCGATTTTTCGATCCGCCGCCGATAATACGAATCTGCCCGATCCGCTTCCCACTCACGTGTTCCAGATTTCGAAGAACAAAACGGTATTTGAACGCGAGGCTTTCCAGAACGGCTCGTACGTATGCGCCAGGTACCTGCGGAACTGGCTGGTGAGTCCGTGTGCAAAACGTGTCGATGGCCGTGAGCATATCCGGAGGGCGCAAGAAGGATTCGTCATCGGGATCGATGAGGCGATGGAACGACGTCTCACGGGCGGCCAGTTCGATCAACTCGCGGTAGTCATAACTATGTCCTTGCGTCGTCCAGGATTGGCGACAGCCCTGCAGCATCCACAGGCCCATGACATTCTTCAACAGTCTCGTCGTTCCATTTACACCGCCTTCGTTGGTGAAGTTCAGGCGCAGGGCGTCGGGGGTGATCACAGGGGAATCCAGTTCGGTGCCCAGCAGCGACCAGGTTCCAGAGCTGAGAAAGGCAGTGCCATCGCGAGCAGAGATTGCGGCCACTGCCGAACCCGTATCGTGACACGCGGGGGCAATCACGGGGGCGCCTGCAAGAGAGGTATGACCTGCGATGTCAGGCAGGAGCGTCCCAAGGATCGAGCCCGGCTCCGCGATGGGCGCAGGCAAATGCGTCGGCAGCTCCAAGCGCTGCATCAGTCCGGTCGCCCACGTGCGCTTCACCGGGTCCACCATCTGAGTGGTCGTGGCATTGGTAAATTCGCAGACTGCATTTCCGGTCAGCCAGTAATTGAACAGGTCTGGAATCGTCAGCAGATATTTTGCCGCTTCAACCATCTTCGGTGTCCGACGTCGGGCGGCGAAGAGTTGATACAGGGTGTTGATGGGCATGAACTGAATTCCAGTCGCCTGGTAGATTTCCTCACGGGCAACTTTCGTGAGGACTTCCTCCATGATCCCGTCGGTTCGCCGGTCGCGATAGTGGTAAGGGTTTTCGAGCAACTGACCGCGTTCTCCCAACAGGGCATAGTCGACACCCCAGGCGTCGACTCCAATGCCTGCCAGTTCCACTTCGCCTAGCCGCGCGAGAGCTTTTCGTACTTCGAACCAGAGCCGAGCCACGTCCCAGTGGAGAGACCCGCCGTATTCGACCGGTTCATTGGGAAAACGATGCACTTCTTCCGTCGTGAGAATTCCTGACTGAAGATGCGCCAGAACGGCCCGTCCACTCTCGGCCCCAAAATCGAACGCGAGATACGGCTTGTTCTTAAGCATAGGAGGAGACGTTCTGAGAATTCCGGGCCGCACGGTCCTTGGTGATGCGCTCAAGGTAGCCGCTTTGGCGGAATGCCTCCATGGGATTCTTGGGTAGGCCTTTAGAGTCCCGCCATTCCTGGATCACGGGGCGGACGTCGGTGGCGAAAGCGTCCTGCAGCAAGGACTCGGCTCGCACCAGGTTACAATTCTTCTGCGCAGTAGCGAGTTCTCGATCGTCGACCAGAACCGCCTTGGAGAACAGTTCCTGCGCCACGGTCACGGTTTGAATCATCGCCTCGATTTTTCCCTTGAGATTATGGCTCTGGTCTACCATGTACGCGATATCGGCCTGCTTGCTAGTCTCCCACTCGAAAAAGCGAATCTCGTGAAAAATCCGGAAGACTTGGTACGGATCAATCGAGCCGATGGTCAAATCGTCATCGGCGTAGCGGCGATCGTTAAAGTGAAAACCTCCGAGCATGCCTTCCGACAACAGCCAGGCAACAATCTGTTCGATGTTTTGCGCGGCATAGTGATGTCCGGTATCGACCAGGACTTTCGCTTGCGGGCCGGCGGCGCGCGAGAGCAGCAGGGACATGCCCCAATCGGCAATGTCGGTGTGGTAGAAGGCGGGCTCAAACGGCTTGTACTCAATCAGAAGTCGCTGGTCGGGCGACAACTCGCCATGCGACTCTTTCAGCATCTCCGTGAACCACTGCTTGCGTTGCCGAATATTCGCTGTCCCCGGATAATTTGACCCGTCGGCAAACCACATAGAAATGTCTCGGCTGTGCAGGCGCCTGGCAATCTCAATGCTGTCCTTCGTATGTTGCAGAGCACGTTGCCGAACCGCTGGGTCAGGATTGCCGAAGGAACCGTATTTATATTCCTGGTCCTGAAAGAGGTTGGGATTGATGGAGCCAGGGAGAACTCCGTAGCGATCAGCAAAGTTTTTGATGTTCTCTGTGCTACGTACCCCCTCCGGGCAGTCCCAAAGAACATGCAACGCTACGGTGGGACAGACTCCAGTGAGCAGGTGTACCTGGCCAGCGTCGCTAAACTTTTCTTCAGTAGTAGTGGCCGCCGCTGCCTGAATGAATTTTCCGAAACGTGTGCCAGTATTAGCAAAGCCCCAGGACGGTAACTCGATGCGGAAGGATTCGAGCGCATTAAAAATCTTCTCACTCTTGCGTGCGTCCATAGGGACCTCTCTTCGGATTCGAAGCTTATAATCCTACCCGTACAAGGTCACGAATTTCTTTTCGAGAACTCGTCGTTTCGCATTGCAGAACGCGGAGCATAACCTTCCGAACTGCCAAACGGGTCAGAGGGCGAGACATTGCAAGCGTCGGGTAACCGGAATGCGCCGGGAGCAGAGGGTGGATTGGAGGGACAATTCTACCATGCAGAATCTTTCTCTTGGCTCCGTCGGGCGCGATAGGCAATGGCCACTCGATGCAAACCCCGTTGAAATTGCGGCCAATGTGCGATGATTACACTGGCGCGATCAAGGTAAGCTTGGCATGTCGCATACAGAATTGCGGTCTAAAGCACTTTGCTCCGCTTTAGTTGCTCGGGACATCAAGTCCACGCACTCCGCAGTCCCACCGCCTGTGTCACCGCGGGTTGGTGACTAGCATCACAAATTTTGCTTTGCAAAATCAAAAAAACGGATATTATGCATACCCTATGAGCCCAAACGTTCCTTCCCGGGATCGTTATCTGGTGAAATCTATTGTTCACTCTTCCCAGTTACTGACTGCTTTTCGTTCCCCAGGCGAAGCCCTGTCGCTGAAAGAAATTGCTTCGCGTTGCGGTCTGCCGAAGACCATGGTTTTTCGCCTTCTTTATACGCTGGAGAAATGCGGGATGGTGGACAAACTGGGGCAGAACCTTTACCAGTCGCGGGTACGTCCGTGGAAACAGAGATTGTATCGGCTGGGATATGCCGCGCAAGGTACCGATTACCAGTTTTCCCGGGAGGTCTCGGAGGGCCTGCAGCGGGCTGCAGCCTCAGAGGGAATCGAACTGATTTGTGTCGACAACCGGTACAGCGCGAAAATTGCCCAGCGCAGCGCGGATCTGCTGGTACGCGAAAAGGTCGATCTCGCGATCGAGTTCCAGACCGATGAAGAAGTGGCGCCGATCGTGGCTGCCAAGTATCGGGAAGCGAACATTCCGATGATCGCGATTGACATTCCCCATCCTGGGGCGACCTACTACGGTGCCAATAATTACGAGGCTGGGTTGATCGGCGGACGATATCTGGGCCGATGGGTCAAAGAGCACTGGCAGTCCGAAGTGGACGAAATCATCCTGCTGGAGTTGAAGCGGGCGGGAAATCTGCCACGGATGCGCCTGTCGGGATTGCTGGTGGGCATCAACCTGGTACTTCCCAGTGCCGCGCATTGCCGGGTGACCTATCTGGATGGAGATGGAGAACTAGGCCCCAGCTTTGAAGCAGTGCGCAGACATTTACGTTCCTCTCATTCCCGGCATGTGCTCGTTGGCGGCATCAATGATCCTAGTGCGCTGGGGGCGCTGCGCGCTTTTCAGGAGGCGGGGCGGGCGGAGAGTTGCGCCGTCATGGGGCAGAACGCTTCTCCCGAGGGGCGAGCAGAACTTCGCGAACCTAAGACCCGCTTTGTGGGATCGGTCGCTTTCTTTCCCGAAAGGTATGGAGAGAACCTCATTCGAGTCAGCCTAGATATTTTGAACCAGCGTCCGGTCCCGCCAGCCGTCTTTGTAGAACACAAGTTGGTCACGCCCACAACCGTTGATCACTACTACCCGAATGATGGCTTGGCGCAGATGGCGCGATCCGAGTCTACAGTGATGCCGCGCGAGCATCGCACCACATAAACGACCAGGCACCGTCCTTCCGCCCGTTTGGCCTTGTTCCTAAGAAACCAAGGCGTACCGCCCTCGGTGCGCATCCGTCTGGCCGGTTCTCGATGCCAAGCAAACCGTAAGCCTTCGACAGAATCATTTTGCAATACAAAATCAGCCCTGGCTTTGGACTCCTAAGAAATTCACATTTGCAAGTGGGTCATTTGGACCTAAGTTCACTGCTGCATAAGGTCTTTGGCCAGCTTCATCACGGTATAAGTGCCTGTTTCTCACCGCGAAACGCAGGGTGATGTCTACTTGCGGGTTGACGGTGTGCAACGACCAGTGTGAGCATCCCGCCCCAGTGCGACAGAAGTGTGGGGCGGGGTCCAGGCAGCAGGTTCCCTGGTTCGCCAAAGAGAGGAATAAACATGTCCATGATGACACGTAATTTCTTGCTGTGCTTGCTGATCGTTTTGTCAACGCAGGTTCTTCTTTTTGGCCAAGCTGGTGCCACAGGAACGATTCTGGGCACGGTCACGGATAATTCGGGCGCGGTAGTCGCGAACGCTGCAGTTGCAATAACCAACCTCGCGACTGGGGTTACAAAAAAAACCGCCACAAGTTCGTCCGGTGACTTCACTGCTCCGTACCTGCAGCCGGGAACCTATAAGGTCGAAGTTGAAGCGCCAGGCTTTCAGAAGTCCGTTCTACAAAATATTGGCCTCGTGGTTGCGCAGGAAGTTCGGGCGAATGTCACCATGAAACCGGGCGCGGTTTCGGAAACGGTAGAGGTTCAGGCCAACGCCGTCGCTCTGGACACCGATAGTGCGACAGTGTCGCAGACAGTGACTCAACAACAGGTGAACGAGCTACCGCTGAACGGGCGGAATTTCTTGAGCCTGCTTTTTATCGGCGCCGGCGCTGTACAGACAAATGGAGAAATGGGCCAGATGCGGCAGGGCGAGGGCAATGCCATCAGCATCAATGGCAGCCGTCCTGAGTCCAGCAACTATACACTTGACGGCCTGGCCAATACCGACACGGCTCTAAACACACCTGCCGTGATCCTATCGCAGGACGCGATCCAGGAGTTCAAGGTTCAGAGTGAGACGTACTCTGCCGAATATGGATTCAGCGCGAATCAGATCAATATTGTGAGCAAGAGTGGCACCAATGAATTGCACGGGTCGATATTCGAATTTGACCGAAACGACGCCTTTGACGCTAAGGGGCCGTTTCAGTCCGCAATTCCTGAATTGAGGCAAAATCAGTTTGGTTTCGTCGCCGGCGGTCCCGTTTATATTCCGAAAGTGTACGATGGCCGGAACAAGACGTTCTGGCTCGTAAACTATGAAGGCTGGCGCATCAAGAATGGCACGAACCTTTTCTTCAGCGCTCCCGATGCGGCGGAGCTCCAGGGAAATTTCTCGGGCGATACTTTCCCGGCTTACGGAACGGCTGCCTGCGCGACCGCGCTGTCGAATAATTTGCCTTGCATGCCGGTCGACCCAACCACCGGTGCTCCCTTCCCCGGCAATACGATTCCATCAACCAGCTTTTCGCGCCTTGCGGCAGCGGAGCTTGGTGCGGGTCTCTTTCCAGCGCCGAACTGCGTTGGATGCCCGCAGGGCAACTACCGTCTCAACACCACACTCCCCAACACCGTCGATCAGCAAACCTACAAGCTGGATGAGAATCTTGGTCGCTTGGGGTCGATTTTCTTCCGTTACACAAAAGCAGACTATGCCAATGATGGCATCAGTGGATCCGTTTCGGTTCCAGCGGGAGTGAGCATTTTCTCGGAGAAATCCACGAGCTGGGAAGTTTCCCACACCATTACACTCGGTCACAACATTATCAACAACTTTCGTTTTGGCAAGCTCGAGGCTATTGCAAACCAAGGTGGCAATCCGGCACCCGCGTCGGCCGTTACCGCGATGGGTCTGAGCGGTGTTTTCCAGAACATACCCGGTGCCTACCGTTTGTGGCCGACTATCACATTCCAGAGTCTGAGCGCGGCATACGGTAGCCAAGCGAATGACAGCACGACCAGCGACATTCCGATGTGGGACATTGCCGATTCCGTTTCGACAGTTCGTGGCAAGCACACGGTGAGCGTAGGATTTGATTTCCGCAAGTGGGTTCAGAAACGTAACCTTTCCGCGGATTTTCTGGGAGACTTCGGCTACAACAACAATACCGTGTTGAACAACGGCGGCGGCTGCCCCAACGGGACTGGTCTATGCGGTACGGGCAATGCAGTCGCAGATTTCCTGCTCGGCTACTACAACAATGCCAGCACATTTCAGCCGGGCCCCTTTTCCCCTGCAGGTGCAGTCGGCAATTTGAACCAGTATCACTTCCTGTACATCGCACCGTTTGTGCAGGACGACTGGAAGGTGAGCAATCGCCTCACACTGAATCTAGGGTTGCGGTGGGACTATCGCAGTGTGCCATTTGAACAGAGCAATAAGATGTTCTGGTTTGATACCGCCAATCCAGGCGGTGGGTTGTGCATGGCGGACCAAGCCTTGGCCACCCAGACTGTCCAAGCCCTGGGTGGTCCGATCGCCCCCGACGGCAACGGCTTCTACAGATACTGCGGCCGCAACAATCCTGCACCTGGCTCAAAAAAGCCATTTGCGCCCCGCATCGGATTTGCGTATCGGCTCGGAGACAAGACGGTGGTCCGTGGCGGCTACGGCATCTTCTTCGACTCCTCCGAAACTCGCGAAATCGACGACTCGGGCGATATTTACCCGTTTGTAGTGCGCGCCTCCCCCAATCCCACGACAGATCCAACGTTGCCCAAGGTGACGGACAACATGTTCTCACCGGTGACGCTTCATCAAGTCAGTCCGGCAACGGATGGTAGCCAATTTTTCGCGGTAATCATCTCGGAGAAGCCACGCAATCCGTATGTGCAGCAATGGTCGCTGTCGGCGCAGCGCGAGTTGGCTCGAAACACCACGCTCGAGTTGAACTATGTAGGTAACAAGGGAACGCATCTGCTCAATCGCACGAACATCGGACAGCCCTTGCCACCGTCGAACCCCGCGCTTTGTGAGTCCAGTGGAGGAACGGCTGGAGACTGCCCCGTTTCAACCCGTAGACCGTACCCGAATATCACTTCATCGTTGGGCTTCCTCGACAGCCAGTGGAACGGATACTCAAACTACAATGCGTTCAACGCGAAATTGGAACGCCGCACTCGTTCCATGGCCTTCTTGGCGGTCTATACCTGGGCGAAGAGTCTGGACGACAAGTCAGCCGCCGCAGGCCTTGGCGCCACCAACGCATTCGCGGGACATATGAATGATCACAATCCACGACTGGACTATGGTCCATCAGATTTTGACGTGCCGCACCGGTTCGTGGCCAGCTACGTATATCAATTGCCTTTTGGGCGCGGAAAGCACTTCGGCAACAGCATGAACAAAGTGGCCGATCTCGCCGTCGGCGGTTGGGAAGTAACGGGTATCACCACCTTTCAAAAGGGATTCCCGTTCTCTGTGCTCTGCAACGACACGCTTGGCCTTCTGGTTACTTTCACGCAGCGCTGCAATCTAGTCGGAGATCCCGGCAGTCCTCATGGGATCAACAACTGGTTCAACACCGCGGCGTTCGCTCAGCCTCTTCCCGGTCAATTTGGCGACGTTGGCCGCAATACTCTTAGGGAACCAGGAATCAACAACTGGGATGTGGGTTTGGACAAAACCTTTGATTTCACGGAACGCCTCCATTTCCAGTTGCGCCTGGAGACCTTTAACACTTTCAACCACGCCGATTATGGGTTGGATCCAAGCCAGGCCGGAGTCGGTCCGGGTCAATCAGCGGTCGGCAACTCAATTACTGGACCGGGTTTTGGCCAGGTGACGCTGGCGCGACCCGGCAGAATCGTGCAACTTGGAGGAAAGCTTACTTTCTAGAACGCAGTCTTGCCGACCCGCCAGCCGTCCGGTTGGCGGGTCTGCTCGTCTGAAGTACACTCGCACTACATGACCCCTCGTCCCTGGATATCGTTGCGGACCGTGCTTCTGTTTGCCTGCCTTGCAACCTCGCGAATTACAGCTCAATCCTCCGACGACGTGGAACGGTACGCCGAACAGGGACAGCGCGCTTTGGCGCAGGAGCGCTACTCCGAGGCTGAGCAGGCTTTCGAGAAGCTGCGCGAATTGCAGCCCGGAGTGGCTGAGGTCCACGCCAACTTGGGCCTGATTTACTTTGAGGAGCGAAAATATGAACAGGCCGTGGCAGCCCTGCGCCAGGCTTTGAAACTCAAGCCCAGCCTGCAAAGATCGGACACGCTCTTAGCCATCTCGCTTTCGGAACTGAGTCGATACAAGGAAGCATTGCCGGGGCTGGAAAAGGGTTTCCGCGGCTCCAAAGACGCGGATACCAAGCGCATGTGCGGCCTGCAGTTGCTGAGAGCGTATGAAGGACTGCAACGCGACAATCAAGCCGTGCAAGTGGCTTTGGAACTGAGCCGAAGCTATCCCGACGATCCAGAAGTTCTTTACCACGCGGGAAAGGTCTTCGGAAACTCTGCATTCCTGGCGATGGAAAAGCTTGTCAAAGTTGCGCCGGATTCCGTCTGGCGTCATCAGGCTGCAGCAGAGGCCGACGAAAGCCAAGGGTCCTACGATGCAGCGCTGGCTGAGTACCGTCAGGTGCTCGCTCTCGACCCTCGCCGCCCTGGTATTCACTATCGCGTGGGCCGTACTTTGCTCGCACGTTCGCACGACAAGACATCCCCTGAAGATGTCGCGGCAGCGCTAGCCGAGTTCGAACAGGAGTTGCAACTGGACCCGAACAATGCCAATGCCGCTTATGAGATCGGAGACATTCATCGCCAAGCAGGACGTTTCGAGGAATCGCAGAAGTTCTTCGACCTCGCTTTGAAGTCTTATCCGGATTTTGAGGAAGCCCAGACGGGACTGGCGTCGGTCTTGATCTCGCTGAAGAAGCCGCAAGATGCGTTAGTCCATCTGCAGAAGGCAATTGCGCTGAACCCAGAGGATGAAGTTGCCTGGTTCCGTCTTGCGCAAGTGCAACGAAGCCTGGGCAATAGTGCCGAGCAGCAGAAAGCCTTGGCTGAATTCGCTCGTCTACGACATCGGTTCAACCAGCAGAAGGAAATCGAGCCGGCATTCTCACCTCGTGAGGTGACAAAGCAACAAGTTGATGCAAACCCCAGTGATTGACCGCGCTCGCTATTCGCCACCTATGGGAGTGTGACCACCGCCACGGAAAATCCCCCCAGCTTTACTGCGTTGGCGGTCAATTTCGCAGTAGCCGGGGGCTGGAATCCGGTCGTCTGATCCACGTAGTCTTCCTTCCCCCCGTTCGCGCCAGCGACTGAGAACGTCAAACCTCCGATTGCGCTTATTGACCAGCAACACGCGCTTCCTGCCGTCATGCGTTACGAATGCAAGCGTGTAGACGTAGGGATTGTTCGGGGCGAATGGACTGGACGGTTCGATCTCTACCAGTTTGTCGCCGGCGGTGAAATTGTCGTGAAGCAGCTTCAGCACCCAGTACCGCGCGTTCGGCTTGCCATCGTTCCAATCCACCATGGAGACGCTGGGAAACTGCGTCGGAAAACCGACAAGTTGTGACTCGCCCGCCACATCGATACCGATCTTGGTCATCTCCCCGAAGAGGTAGGCATACATCGCTCCAGCAAGATTCCAATACGAGTTTTCAATGGGCTTCGCAACATGTCCCAGTTGGTCCTGCGCAATATCGTCAGCCGAGATGACTCCCAGTTCATCAATCGTTGTTCTCGTCTCGGGGGAAAGTCGCTTGCGAATGGACTCTACGTAACGCACCGTTTTGAGGAAGCCGTCGGCCTGATCAAAGTAGGTGAATTGCTCCACTTCTGGAGTCTGGTCGGGCGTCGGGATGGCGTAAAAGTGATACGAAATAAAATCAAGCGGAACACCGGCCTTGTGGTTCTTGTGGTCAAGAAAGTACTCGAAGTAATGCGGGTCCGTAGTAGTGGCCAGTGCCAGCCCCACAAACTTCATGTCGGGCTGCACTTTCTTCATCGCAGTGACAACTTCGTCATAAAGACGGGTGTAGGTTTCCGCGTCGATGTGATGCTCGAACTCGATTTCGTTCAGCACCTCCCAGTAGGGAATCGAGTAGTGATATCCCGACTCGTGACGCTTGCCAAACTCATCGGTGAAGCCGCCCTGCGTGTACCAGGAGACCAGCCGTGCATAGTAGTCGGCCACTTCCTTCATGCTGGGATCGTGCAGTTCCGTGCCCTGCTCGTAGGTCCAAGTGACCTGGTTTGGGTCTGCCGGATAGGCCACCGGTTTGTCAGTCTTGTACATCCACTGCGGAATGGTGCTGAAGTTGAGAATCACGGAATGCCCCTTGGTAGCATCGAGGAAGTCGATCGTCATGGGATCGATCGCGGAAAAATCCCAGGAGGTGTTTCCGTCTTTCGGAGGCTCCAGTTCGGCAACTCCCAGCTTCGGATAGGGCAGCCAAGGCACATATCGCACGTAGTCCGCACCCAGATCGTGTAAGCATTTGAACGCATTGTCGTGCACTTGCGTTCCGCGCTGTAAAGGAGGATTCACCACAACCTGCAGCGTCGGGGTGGTTTGGGAAGTCCGTATGACCTTATCCCAGTACACCGTCACTTTCGCAGGCTGGTCCTGCGCGGTGGAAGCCCATGAGCACATGACGACCATTGCCAGAACCGCTGGTGTGTTTTGCCGTAATCCGATGTTCATCGCGTCCCCGGAAAACTCGATTCAGGACATTGTTGCAGCGCGCGGTCAGACACTACTCGCTGCAGAGTCGAATGCTCGCACCCGCCGACGGAGTCGTCAATTGCCGATTGCCAGGATCGAGCTATTTTGCGGTGAGAAATAGCAAAGGATGGGAAGGCACAAGCTTGGCCGCAAGGCACGCCGTAGCGACTCCCGCTGTACGACTACAGAGTCCAAACTTGATGGCCCCTCCAAAAGAGATTCGTCGTTTGGCATTGCAGAACGCACAGGGCCACCGCCTTGGATGCTTGTGGAGCGAGTTAGCAGGGACTATGCTTGCCAGCTATTCCTGGGAGGGCATCGTCTCGGGAATAGATGATCTTGGGAGACTGTTGATGGAAGCCTCGGATAATCAGCTCAAGGTTGGACTTTTCGGCATCGGCTTGGATACTTATTGGCCACAGTTTCCTGGACTTCGGGATAAGTTGATCGGGTTCGCAGCACAAGTTGCCCGGCGACTCGAGAGCCCCGGCGTGCGCGTGATCAATCTGGGGCTGATCGACACGCCCGAAAAATCTCTTACGGCCGGGCACGAATTCCGAAAAGCGGACGTGGACCTCATCTTCTTATACGTCACAACCTACGCGCTTTCCTCGACGGTACTTCCTGCGGTGCGCCGGGCAAAGGTCCCGGTGATCATTCTCAATCTGTCACCCACGTCTGCGATTGACTATGACAGTTTCAATCGCCTTGGAGACCGCACCAAGATGACGGGCGAGTGGCTCGCATACTGCCAGGCATGCCCCGTTCCGGAGATAGCAAACGTCTTCAACCGTTGCCGGATTCCGTTTTTCCAGGTGACCGGCATGCTGGAAAACGATCCTTTCGCCTGGGATGAAATCGGAGAGTGGATCGACGCCGCCCGCGTCGCCCACATCATGGAGCACAATCGCCTTGGCGTCATGGGCAACTACTACGGCGGGATGCTGGATATCTATTCGGATCTCACGCAGCAATGCGCCTACTTCGGCGGTCACATCGAGATTCTCGAAGTGGAAGAATTGGCGGCGTTGCGGCGAAAGGTGGGCGAGGCGGATCTCGGCCGCAGAGTCACGGAGTTCAAGGCTTCTTTCAACGTCCAGGCAGACTGTTCTGCGGAGGAACTTCGGCGCGCCGCACGCACCTCTGTTGCGCTCGATCAGCTTGTCGAGTTTCACCGCCTTGGTTCGCTTGCTTATTACCACAAGGGAGTGGGAAGTCCCGAGAACGAGGATGCAATCAGTTCCATCATCTTGGGAACGAGCTGGTTAACTTCGCGCGGAGTGCCAGTTGCGGGCGAATATGAAGTCAAGAACGCGCAAGCCATGAAGATCATGGATTCCTTCGGGGCCGGAGGTTCCTTCACGGAATACTATGGAGTGGACTACAACGACGATGTGGTGCTGATGGGACACGACGGTCCGGGTCACATCGCGATTGCTGAAGGAAGGACCAAAGTCCGTCCTCTGGATGTGTACCACGGCAAGGTCGGAAGGGGACTCTCAGTGGAAATGTCAGTCAAGCATGGACCCGTGACCCTGCTTTCGGTTGTTCAGACTGCGGACGGCAAACTCAAGCTGCTGGTGGCTGAGGGAGAATCTGTCGCCGGGCCCATTCTCGAAATCGGCAACACCAACAGCCGATACCATTTCCCGATTGGCGCGAGGAATTTCCTCAACGCATGGAATGTGCATGGACCGGCGCACCATTGTGCCGTGGGAGTGGGTCACATTTCGAGCAAGCTAGAAAAACTGGGCGCGTTGCTGGGCATGGAGTGCGTTCGAGTGTGTTGAGGTGAATTTCAGCATTCTGCATTGCGAAACAGAATCGGCGACAGGAAGATGGGCACCACTGCCCGTCTTAACTCTCTTCGGGCAGGTAGGAACGCGTTGCACCGGAAATCTTCCGGCCTAACGTTGTCTTCTCTCGGCATCGTGTTACCTTTCACATAGCGAAACGCTCAACGTTAGGAGTTCGCCGGTTGACACCGGTATTGCCCAAGTGAAACCATCCCCGCCGTCCGCGTTATCGGTCAGCCAGCCGGGTTCGGCAGCTCGTTGCGGACCCGATGAGATTTATTGTCTGTCGATCCGGGCAGTTGAGTGAGTTTGAGCCCAGGAGGATCAAGGTGGAGCGTCCCAGACTATTGATTGTGGTCATCGCAATTTTCATCCTGACATCAGCCGCTTCAGCCGCGCCGGTCCACCTGCGCTGTGAATACCTGGAGAATCCTTTGGGCATCGACGCGGCTGTCCCTCACTTTTCCTGGCAGAGCGACAACACCGAGCGCAACTGGAATCAAGTGGCGTACGAGGTTCTAGTAGCCAGCAGTGCCGACCGCCTGCAGGCCGGCAACGCCGATATGTGGGACAGCGGCAAAGTTGATTCAAGCGATTCGGTTGGGATTGCCTATCGCGGCCCAGCGCTGGAATCGCGGAAGAGGTACTACTGGAAAGTTCGTGTATGGGATGCGGCAGGGCAAACGTCCGAGTCTGCGGAAGAAGCGTGGTGGGAGATGGGCTTTCCCCACGCGACGGACTGGAAGGCAAAGTGGATTCGCTGGAAGAACCCGGAAGATGACGCTGACCGCCAGGGGATTCGCTGGATTTGGATATCGGGTCAAGATGCGCTTGCCGCTGTGCCGAATACGGTGGCCACGTTTCGCGTCACCGTCAAACTCTCTGAGAAAGTTAGAAATGCAGTCCTCCTACTCGCGGCGCGGGGAGGCTTTGTCGCCAAGGTGAACGGACAGGAAGTTGATGCCAAGAAGGGATGGGGCGCCTTTGATCGCCGGGATATTTCTGACCAACTGGTCATGGGCAAGAACTCTATCGAAGTGACGGTCACTGCTCCCGAGCCACCGCGGTTCGGACCGAACGCCGGTGCCAAAACCACGACAGCCGCGCTGGCAGCGTTGGTGAAGATTACGCGCTCGAATGGTTCCATGATGCGCTTCCCAACGAATGAACACTGGAAAGCGAATCTCGAAAAGACATCACAATGGAAACCCGCCCGCGTCGTGGCCGACTTGACGGACAAACGACTGGGAGATCCGGGAGAATTGCCGCAGCCGGCCCCGTACCTGCGGCGAACGCTCGCACTATCAAAGAACATACAACGCGCGAGACTTTACGTGACCGCTCTCGGCAGCTACCGGGTATTCTTGAACGGCAGCCGGGTTGGAGACGATGTCCTGACGCCCGACTTCACCGACTATCGCAAACGCGTGCTGTACCAAGCCTATGATGTGACCGGCCTATTGGTCAGCGGCAACAACGTAGTCAGCGCTTTGCTGGGTGACGGATGGTATGGCAGCGGTTTGACGTGGGTTGGGATGCATTTCTTTCCGCCTCTGGACCGCTTTGTGGCACAACTCGAACTCGACTACACAGACGGCAGTCATGACACCGTGGTGACGGACGGATCGTGGAAGGCGGCCGCATCCCCAATCCTTCGATCGGACATTTATGGAGGGGAAGTGTACGACGCACGCCTGGAACAGACGGGATGGGAGAAGCCTGGTTTTGACGACTCCCAGTGGAAAGCGGCGGTGGTGGCAGATGCGCCGGCCATTGCCGTGTCCAGCCAGATCACCGCACCCGCACGCGTTATCGCTACCTTGGATCCCAAAACCGTGACTCTCGCCTCAAGCGGAGCCTATATCTTCGACCTGGGCCAAAACATGGTGGGATGGGCGACCCTGAAGGTGAAAGGCGCGGCGGGCACCAAGGTCCGACTGCGTTTTGCTGAAATTCTGAATCCGGACGGAACGATCTACACGGCAAATCTGCGGAATGCAGATGCCACTGACGTCTATATTTTGCGGGGCGGCGATGAAGAGACTTTTACCCCGCATTTTACGTTTCACGGCTTCCGGTACGTGGAGGTCACAGGCTATCCCGGAACGCCGCCTCTCGATGCGATCAAGGGAGATGTGGTCAGCAGCGTGAGAGGCGATCCTGTAGCCACGCTCTCCACATCCAGGGACCTGGTCAATCGAATGTGGTCGATTGGCATTTGGGGTCAGCGCGGAAATTTCCTAAGCATCCCCACGGATTGTCCGCAGCGCGATGAACGTCTGGGCTGGATGGGAGACGCGGGAGTTTTCTGGCGAACTGGAAGCTACAACTTCAACATCGCTGCGTTCTCTCAGAAATTCATTCAGGACATTGTCGATGCGCAAACCACTCAGGGCGCATTTACCAACGTTGCACCTAATACTCTTCCATTCGGCGGAGGAGGAACAGAGGGTACGTCAGCGTGGAACGAGGGCATGGTGGGAGCACCCGGCTGGGGCGACGCCGGGGTGATCGTTCCATGGACGACATGGATGCAGTACGGGGACAAGGCCGTCGTTGAAGAAAATTGGGGTGCGATGCAGCGCTGGATGGATTTCATCCAGAGCCGAAATCCTGACTTCCTGCGCAAGAACGGGGTTGGCCCCAACTTCGCCGACTGGCTAGCTCCTGACGAAAACACGAACAAGGACCTGCTTGCGACCGCCTACTGGGCGCTGATCGCGAACATGATGGCGCAAATGGCGCACGCCGTCGGCAAGGAGGCCGACGCGAACCGTTATGACGACGTGGTGAAAAGCATTCGTGCGGCTTTCCAGAAGGCCTACATCAAAGACGACGGAGAGGTGGGAACGGGAACGCAAACTTCCTACGTGGCCGCGCTCTACACCAAGATGGCTCCGCAAGGTCTTGAACCCCTGCTGGTCGACAGACTTGTCAAAGATATCGAAGCGCGCGACTGGCATCTTTCGACCGGATTCCTTGGAACGCCCTTCCTGCTTTTCACGCTTGCCGATCACGGACGCAGCGACATCGCTTACCGCCTGTTGCTGAATGATACCTACCCATCCTGGGGATACATGCTGTCGAAAGGAGCGACCACGTGGTGGGAGCGCTGGAACGGAGATACGGGCGATCCTGCCATGAACTCCTATAACCACTATGCGTTCGGGTCGGTCATTGCCTGGGTCTATCGCGACGCCGCTGGAATTGATACCACGCCCGACTCGCCGGGCTTTAAAGAGGTCATCATTCATCCGCATCTCGATGCGCGCATGACTTCGGCGCGCGCGGAGTATGAATCGATCTACGGCAAGATCATCAGCGATTGGAAGGGAACTCCTTCGGGTCCATTTTCTCTGAGAGTCACAATCCCCGCGAACACCTCGGCCAAAGTTTTCTTGCCTGCGATCGTGGGAGCGCGCCTCACAGAAGACGGCAGTCCGGTGGAGGCCCAACCGGACGGCGGGTCCTATGTGGTCCGGATTGGTTCTGGGTCCTACAACTTTGAAGTGAAGTAATCCGGCTGCGGAGTACGAGAGCGCTCCTGCAGGGTTCAGGGGCTGGCAGTGGAATTGTGCAGAGCGGAGCAGAAAGAGCGAGGAGCCGGGTATGAAAACCATGTGCGAGGCGATGTTGCGAGTTGCGGTAGGAGTCCTGATGTTAATGGGAGTAGGCGGTACGATGTCCGGGCAAAGCTCCGGGGATACGTTGGTGGACGGCTTCAAAACGCCGCCGAATTCTGCCAAGCCGCGTGTGTGGTGGCACTGGATGAACGGCAACATTACCAAAGAGGGCATCAAGCTCGACTTGGAATGGATGAACCGTGTCGGTATCGGTGGTTTCCAGAACTTCGACGCGTCGTTGGGCACTCCCAAGCTCGTGGACAAGCGTCTGGTTTACATGACCCCCGAGTGGAAAGACGCGTTCCTGTTCACTACCAAGCTCGCCGATCAACTCGGCCTGGAGGAGGCGATCGCCGGGTCCCCCGGTTGGAGCGAATCGGGCGGCCCTTGGGTGACGCCCTCCCATGGGATGAAAAAAATTGTGTGGAGCGAAACCAGGGTAGATGGCGGCAAGGCTTTCTCGGGCCTGTTGCCCCATCCGCCAACCGTCAGCGGTCCTTTTCAGAACATCCCCATCGTTGACTTCCTCGCCCTGATTAGCGGCCAACCGCCTGCCGCTCCACCGACCTTCTACGCGGACACTGCAGTAATAGCGTATCGCGCGCCCGCGAGTGACGTTCCGGTGTCGTCGCTCCAACCAAAAGTCACATCCAGCAGCGGGATCCTCGATTTGGGGGTACTGACTGACGGCGATCTGATGAAGACGACGCAGCTGCCTAAGGCGTCCGCAGGCCAACAGGCATGGATTCAGTACGAATTTTCTACCCCGCAAACGATGAACGCTGTAACCCTGGTGCTCAACGATCCCGGTGCGGCAGCGGCCAACATGTTCGGCGCAGCTGCGTCCATTGCGGACGTTGAAGCCAGCGATGACGGGCAGACCTTCCGCAAGCTTGTCGACATTCCCAACGACGGAGGAGTCGAGCACACGATCGCATTCCCCGCTACAACCGCGCGGTTCTTTCGCGTGGCATTTACTGACAAGCCACCCGCGGGATTCGGCGAGATGACGTTTGATGTAGAGAACCCTTTGGGTGGTTTCGGCGAAACGAAGCCCAATCCCAACTTCGAGATCTCGGAACTTGTGCTTCATCCCGGCACGCGTGTCAGCCGCTTCGAAGAGAAGGCTGGTTTCGCCAACCTGCTGAGTTTCGAACCCTTCGCAACGCCGCCCGTCGCGGCCGCTGACGCGATTCGCAAAGACGACATTGTGGATCTGACTTCCAAGATGAGCCCTGATGGCACTCTCGATTGGACACCGGCGCCAGGCCATTGGGTCGTTTTGCGCTTTGGTTATTCGCTGACCGGAGTGACCAATCACCCAGCATCTCCTGAAGGCACGGGACTCGAGGTCGACAAACTCAGCCGCGAGGACGTCAAGGAGTACATGAATACCTACCTCGACAACTATAAGAGCGCGGTGGGCATGCTCATGGGTAAGCGCGGGTTGCGATATGTGATCAACGACAGTTGGGAAGCCGGCACGGCAAATTGGACCGACGACATGGTCGCCGAGTTCACCAAGCGCCGAGGCCACGATCCGCGTCCGTGGCTGCCGGTGCTGGCTGGCCGCGTCATCGAGAGTTCGCAGGCTAGCGAGCGCTTTCTTTGGGACTATCGCAAGACTCTCGGCGATCTGCTGGCGGAATACCACTATGACCAGATCACCGCGATTCTGCATCAGCGCGGGATGGGTCACTATGGCGAATCCCACGAAGAGGGGCGCGCCTTCATCGGAGATGGCATGGAGGTCAAACGTAGCAATGACGTTCCTATGTCCGCCATGTGGACGCAAAAGCCCGGAGTCAACAAAGACCTGCCCGGTTACAACGCCGACATCCGCGAGTCCGCTTCCGTGGCGCATATTTACGGCCAGAATCTGGTAGCAGCGGAGTCGATGACCGCGTCGTCAGGCGCCTGGGCGTGGTCCCCCGCGACCCTGAAACCTACCGCCGACAAGGAAATGGCGATGGGGTTGAACCGTTTCGTCATCCACACTTCGGTCCACCAGCCGCTGCTCGATAAGAAACCGGGCCTGGCACTCGGACCCTTCGGGCAATGGTTCACTCGCAACGAGACCTGGGCCGAGCAGGCTACGCCGTGGATTCGATACCTGGCTCGCAGTTGCTATTTGCTACAGCAAGGCCACTTCGCCGCGGACATTGTCTATTTCTACGGGGAAGACTCTAACCTGACGGCTTTATTCGGCAAGAGAGGCCCGGATGTTCCTGACGGATACAACTTCGATTACATCAACGCAGACGCCCTTATTCATAAACTGTCCGTCATTGATGGCCAGCTGGCAACGGAGAGTGGTATGCGCTACCGGGTGCTCGCACTAGATCCCCACAGCCAGCACATGTCATTACCGATCTTGCGCAAGATTCGCGATCTAGTACAGTCGGGAGCAATCGTGGCGGGTCCGAAGCCCACGGATACTCCGAGTTTGAGCGACGACACGAAAGAATTCCAGAGCATCGTGGACGAGGTGTGGGGTTCGGGCAACGGTGAGCATAGCTATGGGAAAGGCAAGGTATACGGGGGACCGATGTCAGCGGAAGTGATACGGGCAATTCAAATCATTCCCGACTTTGAGTACACCAAGCCGCAGAGCGATACCGAGGTCCTCTTTGTTCATCGCAAACTGGGCGACGGAGATCTCTACTACGTAGACAACCGCCAGGACCGGAATGAAGAATTGGATGCAACCTTCCGCATCACCGGTAAGGAAGCGGAACTTTGGCATGCCGATACTGGAGTGACGGAGCCCGCATCTTTTCGGATCGCCGACGGCCGGACGACAGTGCCGTTGCATCTTGAGCCGTGGGGCACGGTGTTTGTGGTGTTCCGGAAACCAGCGAAGACTTCGTCGCGCACTCTGGCAAAGATCGCCGACAGCACGATTGCCACGGTCGAAGGCCCCTGGGATCTCAGCTTCCAGGCCGATCGAGGGGCGCCGGCAAAGATCACTGTGGACAAACTGGCTTCATGGAGTGAGAACACAGACGAAGGAATCAAATACGTCTCCGGCACCGGTACTTACACCAAGACGATTCAAGCTCCGCCAGACTGGTTTCAGCGGGGAACTCGTCTGTCGCTCGACTTGGGTGAAGTCAAGAACCTCGCGGAAGTCTCAATCAACGGCAAGGCTCTCGGGATCGTATGGAAGACGCCATATCGAGTAGACGTCACCAGCACTTTGAAACCGGGCGCGAATACGGTCGAAATCAAGGTGACGAATCCTTGGGTGAACCGCATCATCGGCGACCGGCAGCCGAACACTGCGAAGACTTACACCTTCACCTCGCCGAAGTATTACAGGGCCGACTCGAAGCTTGTTGCGTCCGGACTCCTGGGGCCGTTGCAGGTTATTCGGTCTACGCCCGGGGGAAATCCAAGCAACCCAAAAGTCGGTGGTTCAGAACCCTGAAGTCCGTGTGGCTTGCTGTGCCTGGTGATGCTCGGTATAACTTCAGAGTGATCTCGTTTGTGACGACATCTTCCGTAGATGTTGAACCGGCGCGATCGTCCAGAATTGCACCTTCCGCTCTACCCCTCACCTTCTGCGTCCGGTCCTGCAATTGACCATGCAGGAGCTGCGGACCTAGTATGACGTTGCTCGTTCAGCACACATCTCGGAATTGGGGGATTCCATGCGTTACGGCTCGAAGGCCATGTTGTTCCGCATTTCTGTCTGCTTGTCCTGGGCAGTGCTTCTAGCTGCTGTTGCGACGCCAGCCTGTGCTCAGCTCCTGACGAGCAGCGATCTTTCTCGATTGCGTTCCGTGGGCGCCGTGGCACTCTCGCCCGACAACCGCTACATTGCCTACACGATCACGATGCGTGATCGTCCCGGCCGACCCTATGGCCAACTGTGGGTGATGGATCTGAGCACAGAGAAAAGTGTCCGGCTTGGGGGTGACAAGCCCGCCAGCGGTCCGCTGTGGTCTGGCGACAGCAAGTGGATTGCATTCCGCGGGGTTGATGGCGACAAGCGCGGACTTTTGATCGCGCATCCCGACGGCAGCGACACAACCTTCCTGGCGGCGCTGTCAGGTACGAATTCCCCTCTGCCGGGAATGGGGAAGGACTTCACGTGGTCGCCAGACGGAAAGCAGATCGCCTTCGTCTCGTCTACAGCAGGCGAAGGCGCCGCCGAAGTGAATGGCGACCCCATGGTCATTACCCGCTACCTCTACAAGCCCGATGCGGGCGAGGGACTGATGCGCTTCAACGATAATCAACGGCTGCACATTTTCGTCGTCAACATCGCTTCCAAGCAGGTGCGCCAGCTCACGCAGGGCAATTACGACGAGCACTCTATTGACTGGTCGCCCGATGGGAAGCAACTCGTCTTCGCTTCCAACCGGGAGCCGAATCAAGACGAGTTCTTTAACTACGATCTTTTTACGCTGCAACTCTCCGATAACAGCATTCACCGCTTAACCGCGACAGAATCCAACGAATACGATCCACTGTGGTCGCCGGACGGCAAATCCATTGTCTATCGTGGCACGCGCCGTGGGCTCACCGACCGCGAAACCACCATGGAAGACACACACGTCTGGATCATGAACGCCGACGGCAGCAGTCGCCGCGAAATCGGCAATGCGATTGACAATCGCCAGGGCGCGCCGCAGTGGGCATCCGATGGAAACGCCGTTTATTTCACCGTGCAGGAGCGCGGCAGTAATCATCTCGTTCGCCTGCCCGTCTCCGGCGGGCGTCCGGAATACGTTGTAAACGACGCCGGCGGGGTTGGAGCCTGGTCGGTGGGCAAGAACAGAGCGGTGGCTTACACGTTCACGACGCCGCGTGAGGCCGCCGAGCTCTACTACAAATCCGGCGATGCCGCGTTACGCAAGCTCACAGATCTCAACCATGAACTTCTCGCGGATAAGTCCCTCGCCGAGGTCGAATCCTTCACCTTTGTCAGCAACGACAACCGATTCGAGGTGGAAGCGTTTCTCACCAAGCCGATCGGCATGACCGCTACGTCCAAACATCCGCTTATCGTGGTGATTCATGGGGGACCGCACGGGGAAAATGGTCCAGGCTTCAATTTCAAGAATCAGATCTACGCTGCGCACGGGTACGCCGTACTCAATGTGAACTATCGTGGCTCCACGGGTTATGGCCAGAAGTTTGCGGACGCCGTCTTCGGCGACCAAAACGGCAATGAAGGCCAGGACGTTCTCTACGGCGTAAGCGCGGCGGTTCGGCGCTACTTGTGGATTGATCGCGACCGTCTGGGGATCGAGGGAGTGAGCTACGGGGGCCAGCTCACCGATTGGCTCATCACTCAGACCAACGAGTTCAAGGCGGCGATTCCCACGGCAGGCATCGCGAATCTGGTCAGCTACAACTACATGACCTACTACAACCAATACGAGGAGATGGAGTTCGGCCAATTCCTGCATCAGGGAAACCTGATGGACGTCGCATGGGAACGCTCAGCGCTGAAGCATATCGCTGCCGCGCATACGCCGACTCTCATCATCCACGGCGAGAACGACAACGATGTTCCCATAGCGGAAGCGGAGCAACTTTTCGTTGCCCTCAAAGACATTGGAGTCGAGACGGTCTTCCTTCGCTATCCCCGAGAAGGACATGGACTCTCCGAGGTCAAACATCAAATCGACGCTACGGATCGATCCATCGCCTGGTACGAGAAGCATTTCCCGAAGCTGGGGGCGGAGGGCGTGACCAACGTCCAGCCGTAGGCCGCGCTCAATGCAAAAAGAGGCAGTCCCGCGAGCCATGAGAAAAGTTTTCTCCGCTCCATCGTTGCATCCTCCACAAGACTTTGTATTCACCTTGATCGAAGGTCGCCGCAGAGTCTACACCGCCACGTTTTGGAGGACAATTGCCGGGTGCTTAGGCGCATTCTGAAATGTGTTTTTGGAATCCACGGTGCAGGGTACAATGCTTGCGCTTTCTAGAATCAAAAAGTAAATCCCGGTTTACACGAAGAGGGAATCTCCATGCGCCGCAAGTCCTTTCTCGTAGCATGTCTGCTGCTTGCAGTCTCGGCCCCGTCCCAGGTTTCGTCGCACTTCGACGGAAAGACCTGGTGGGATTCGGTCAAAGTTCTTGCTGCAGACGATATGGAAGGCCGCGAAACCGGCAGCAAGGGACTGGAGTCGGCGGAAGCTTATGTCGTTACTCAATTGCAGCAGGCGGGGTGCAACCTGCTGGCAGCGATGGTTATTATCAACCCGTGAAACTTGAGTCTCGACAGATCGTCGAGAAAGATTCGAGCCTCACTCTCATCCGCGACGGCAAAACTGAGCCGCTCACGCTGGGCGAAGATGCCTTCTTTGGCACGCGCGTCGATCTTGCCCCTAAGGTGCAGGCTCCTCTTGTGTTCGTGGGATACGGCCTGGCCGTTCCCGAATAAAACTACGACGATCTGGCCGGCCTCGATCTCAGAGGCAAGGTTGCAGTCATTGTCAGCGGTTCCCCATCCGATATCCCGGGCGCTCTGGCCGCGCACTATTCATCGTCCGCCGAACGTTGGAAAGCGTTCCGCAAAGCCGGAGCTATCGGCATCATCGGCATCCCTAATCCCGCTTCGATGGATATTCCGTGGTCCCGCATGTCGGTGAATCGCACGCATGTGAGCATGACCTTGGCCGACCCGAACTTCGACGACACCGCCGGCGAAAAGCTCTCTGTCATTTTCAATCCTGCTCATGCAGAACAACTCTTCACGGGCTCCGGACATAGCTTCGAGGAGATCGCGGCCCTCGCCAAAGAACGCAAGCAACTTCCTCGGTTTCCACTTACCGTTTCCATCAGAGCGACTGCCAAACTGGCAAAGCAAGACGTGCGATCTGCCAATATCATCGCCAAGCTGCCGGGTAGCGACCCGGTATTGAAGAACGAGTACGTCGCGCTCTCTGCGCACATCGATCACATCGGTATCGGCGAGCCCATCAATGGAGACCGCATCTACAACGGCGCTATGGACAACGCTTCCGGGAGCGCCGTGCTGCTCGATATAGCTTCTTCGCTCAAGAAGTCCGGAGAGACATTCAAACGCTCGCTACTGTTTGTATTTGTCACCGGCGAAGAAAAGGGATTGCTAGGTTCCCGTTACTTCACTGCCCACCCCACGGTCGATCCGAAGGCCATGGTCGCAGACATCAATATCGACATGTTCCTGCCTATCGTTCCCTTGAAGCTGCGTGTCCTTTCGGCAGGCCTGCGTGACTTGAGCTGATCGAGGCTGCTAACGTCAGTCTTTCCTGTGCGAGCAGAGGAGGGCTGGCGATGGCGAACGGGCGGTCTGAGATTCCCCACGGCATGAAGAGGATTTACCAGCGCTTTGCGGGTTGGCGGAGCGCACATCCTGGAGTGCGCTTGCCGATCCCGCCGCGATTGTGGAATGCGGCGGCGAAGGTGGCGCGCGAACACGGAGTTTGTCGCACCGCGCAGGTTCTACGTTTGGAGTACGGCAAGCTGAAGCGCATCACAGAGTCAGGGCAGTTTCCTATCCAGTCCGATTCCCGCAAGGGTCGCGCGATCCGCCGTTCGACGGCATCGCTGAGCGCTACGGCGGGGGTGCCACGCCCAAGGGTAAGCCGCGCTCGGGTTGCGGCTTCGCTGCCGTCCTTCCTGGAGGTGGTCGGATCATCGGCGATCACGGGGTCGGAATGTGTGATCGAGTTGGAAGGGGTGCAGGGCAAGATGCGGATTCAGTGGAAAGGGATGGGCGCGCCAGATCTAGCCGCTCTGGGCCGCGTGTTATTGGAGCCACGAAGCAGGTGAGGCGGTGATCCAGATTACTCCGCAGATGCGGATTCTGGTGGCGATCGAGGCCGTGGATGGACGCAAGGGCATCGACTCGCTGGCCCAGTTATGTCGGGAGAAACTGCAGGCCGATCCTTTCTCGGGCTGCCTGTTTGTGTTTCGCAGCCGGCGAGGAACCTCGATTCGCATTCTGGTGTATGACGGGCAAGGATTCTGGCTGGCGCAGAAGCGGTTGTCCAAGGGACGTTTCGTGTGGTGGCCGAGTGGGGACCAACCCACGCGCGTGCTGGAAGCGCATCAGGCGCAGTTGCTGCTGGCCGCTGGGAACCCGGATGCGGTGGCCGCGCCGGTGTGGCGGCGGGTGAGCGCGTAACCGCACTTTGCACTTGCGTTCCATTTTTTCTTCTGCCACACTGCAGGCATGCCCACGCCGTGGAGATATCGTGGCCGAGAGATTCGCGCCGAAGACGTCGTCTTCCTTCGACAGTTGATTGCGCAACATCCGGGACTCAGCCGGCGGAGGCTGTCGCAGAAGCTGTGCGAGGCATGGCAGTGGAAGCAGGCCAACGGCGCGCTGTGCGACATGGTGTGCCGCGGCTTGTTGCTCATGTTGCATCGGGCGGGCGAGGTCGAGTTGCCGCCGGTTCGCTACACGCCGCCGAATCCGCTGGCGAAACGTGAGCCGCCAGCGCCGATGCTGATCGACATCACGCCCATCCGCGGTTCGTTAAGTCAGTGGCAACCGCTCGACATCCAACCCGTGCGGCGCACGCCCGAGGAAGCGCTGTTCAACAGCCTGATGGAACAGTATCACTACCTCGGCTACGAACAACCGGTAGGCGAGCACCTCAAGTATGTGGTGTGGGGACACGGGCGTCCGATCGCCTGTCTGGCGTGGAGTTCCGCGCCGCGCCACTTAGGCAGCCGGGACCGCTTTATTGGCTGGAGCGCGGAGGCACGGCGCCGCAACCTGCGCTTCTTGGCCTACAACACGCGCTTTCTGATTCTGCCCTGGGTGGAGGTACCGCACTTGGCTTCGCACCTTCTAGGTCGCATGGCGAAGCGGTTGTCGGAGGATTGGGAGCGCCTTTATCACCATCCCCTCTACTTTGTGGAAACCTTCGTCAACCCGGAGCGGTTTCGCGGCACCTGTTACCGCGCCGCCAACTGGATTCTCTTAGGACTGACGACGGGGCGAGGCAAAGACGATCAGACGAATCGAGTCAACCGCTCGATCAAACAGGTGTTGGGTTACCCGCTAACTCCGCGCTTTCGCGAGTTACTGCAGGAGACCTAAGATGCAGCCGACAGCTCCGGCCCTCGATGTTACTCCGCAAGAGTTGGAGGCGTTACTGGAGGGTGTGCGGGACGCGCTGGGCGAGGCGGGATATCAGAAGCTGAAAGCCGCGATTCGCACGCTGAGCTACGTGACCGAGTTGCTGGAAAACCGTGAAGCCACACTGGAAAGTCTGCGGCGCTTGTTGTGCCGTGCGCGCAGCGAGAAGACCGATGCGGTGCTGGAAGAAGCCGGCATCGCACCCAGCCCGGCTTCGAAGACACCGCCAGCCGACGCAGGTTCGAAGCAGCCCGCTGCGGGCCACGGGCGCAACGGCGCGACCGCGTACGCAGGTGCCCAGCGTGTCGAAGTGCCGCATGCCAGGTTGCACCGCGGCGATCGCTGCCCCGAGTGCCAGCGCGGCAAAGTCTACCCGCTGCAGGAGCCGGGACTGTTGGTGCGGATGCGCGGCCAGACGCCGATTGCCGCCACCGTGTACGAACTCGAGAAGCTGCGCTGCAACTTGTGCGGAGAAGTGTTCACGGCGCATGCACCCGAAGGCGTAGGCGAGGAGAAGTACGACGCGACCACGGCCAGCATGATCGCGCTGCTCCGCTATGGCAGCGGCTTTCCCTGGAATCGCCTGGCTGACTTGCAGGCGAGCCTGGGCATCCCGCTTCCCGTCGCTACGCAATGCGAGATCGTGGCCGAAGCCGCCGCCACGCTTCAACCGGCGATGGAGGAGTTGATTCGCCAAGCCGCGCAAGGCGAAGTGCTGCACAACGACGACACTTCCATGCCGGTGCTCGCCCTGCGCCGCAAGCGCCGCCTGGCCACCGAGAATGAGGAGAGCGATTCCACCGAGCGTACCGGCGTATTCACCAGTGGCATTGTCTCCACCGCACAGAAACAAACCATGGCCCTGTTCTTCACTGGACGCCAGCATGCCGGCGAGAACCTGGCCGATGTCCTCCGGCAGCGGGCCGCCGAACTGGCTCCGCCGATGCAGATGTGCGATGCGCTCTCGCGCAACCTGCCCAAGCTGCCGCAGAAGCTGGAAGTCATCGTGGGTCATTGTCTGGCGCATGCCCGGCGACGTTTTGTGGAGGCGATCGAGAACTTTCCGCAGCCCTGTCGGCACGTGCTGGAACAACTGGGCACGGTCTACGGCCACGATGCCACGGCGCGTAAACAAGCGATGACGGCGGAGGAACGCTGGCGCTACCACCAGCAGCACAGCGCCCCCGTGATGGAAGAACTCCGCGCTTGGCTGAACCCTCAGTTCGCGGAGAAGAAAGTCGAACCCAACTCCGGCCTGGGTATGGCGATGCGCTATCTGCTCAAGCACTGGGAGCGGCTCACCCTGTTTCTGCGCCAGCCCGGAGCGCCGCTGGATAATAACATTTGCGAAAGAGCCCTGAAGAAAGCCATCCTGCACCGCAAGAACTCGCTGTTCTACAAAACCGCGAACGGAGCGCGCGTCGGCGATCTGTTCATGAGCCTGATTCACACCTGCGAACTCTGCGGCGCCAACCCCTTCGACTACCTCACCCAGTTGCAGCTCCACGCCGGAGAGCTGGCCCGCAACCCGTGGCAGTGGATGCCGTGGAACTACCCAGCCACACTGGAATCATCCGGCGCCCGTCTCGACTCCGGCTAGAGTAGAATGATCCGCTCTGGCCAGAATCTAGAGCTTTCGGCCAGAGGCGGGAGTCCCTCGACAATGCCCGGAAAATGGGCCTTTCAGAAAGCAAAATCCCGCAGGGTTTTTGGCCAGGGGGCTGGCCGGAGGAAAACTCCGTTTCGCGCTGGCTTGTACGCCCGCGTGTCAACCCACGACCAGCAGACTCTTCCCATGCAGAACCGCGCCCTGCGCGAGTACGCTGCCCGCCAAGGTTGGATGGTCGTGATGCAGGTAAAAGAGGTTGGCTCCGGCGCGGCACAACGCGAAGCGCGCGAGAAACTGCTGGAAGCCGCGCGCCGCCGCGAGATCGACGCCGTGCTGGTGTGGCGGCTGGATCGTTGGGGACGCTCGGTCACCGATCTGCTCAGCACGCTGCAGGAACTGGAACATCTCGGCGTCGGTTTCGTCTCGCTGACCGAAGCGCTGGACCTGACCACGCCCGCCGGTCGGGCCATGGCCGGGCTGCTCGCCGTGTTTGCGGAGTTCGAGCGTGAGATCCTGCGTGAGCGGGTGCGCGCTGGTTTGGCTCATGCCCGGCAGAACGGCAAGCGATTGGGCCGACCCGCTACCGTCGCCGTGCACGCGGATCGGATTCGCAAGCTCCACCGCTCCGGACTCAGCAAGTCCGCCATCGCCCGCCGCCTGCACATCGGCCGCACCTCGGTGCGGCGTATTCTGAAAGAAAGGATTCGTTCATGAGCCAGTCGTCCGTAGAGTTTCACAAGATCTGGATCGAACAGTGTGCCGCCACCGAAGACATCCGCGACAAGTTCGGGACGAAAAACGCGTTGGATTATCTCATTGGTGAAAAGCTGTTCAGCTTCGTGGAGGCCGCCGAGCGGGACTCCGACTTTGCTGCGGAGTTGCCTGCATTCGTCGCCGCCATTCAGCGACTGTTCCCCACGGAGGAGATTCGTGCCTATCTTGACCATCTGGAGCGCACGAAGTTCTTGGCGCCGCCCGAGCTGGAGATCGAGAGCAATGACGACGAGGAGGAAGAGGTGGACGAGGAACCGTGGCCGGCCCACCCCGTGCTGGGCGCCCAGGAACTGTTGCGCTTCTCCCGCATCCGGCAGCTGCTCCAGCCCTAGCACCAGCGAGAGGAAATGGCCAAGCCCAGCAAAGTCCTGCGCTACGATCACCGCATCCGCAAGCCTGTACGTCTTGGCGAAAAGGTCCCTCTGACGCTGAGCCATCGGGAACGCGAGTTGATTCTCGAAAACACCCTCGCCGCCGACGAGCTGACCGCGGCCTTGCGCGGCATGCCAGCTTCCAGCAAGGCATCCGTCTACTCCTTCACGCTGGATGATCTGGAAGAACTGATGGGCTATGTTGCTGCCGAAGCCAACCACGCCCAAGACAAGAAACTGCAGAAAGAGCTGGACCGCTTGTTCGCCCGGATGGAAGACGTGCTGCAATCCTACACGGACGAGGACGACGGACCAGCGGACTGATTAATCATCGAATCGAGCACTCCGTGCCCAAGCTGCGCAAGAGCCGCATTCGTGAAGAACGAATCCACAACGAAATCGTTGTTGATGCCTACGGGCCGGAAGAGCAGTCTCTCGGCTGGTACTACTACCTGGAAAACAACATCAAGTTCCCTTTCATGGCTCGCTGCATCGCGACCAAGGTGGTGTCGCCCCTCCGCAAGGGAGAAACGGTCGAAGTCCGCGGCCTGGCGCCGGAAGATTCTTGTGTCCACGACATGTTGGTGTTGATTCGCTGGCACGGCCGCAATGTGGCGGTTCCCCTGTCGCAACTGACCGCCATCGACGCGGACGAATCCACTGTTGAGGCGATCGCCGACTGGCACTACTGGCTAGCCCAGGGCTACTGCTTCTGATCTGCGCACGCTAGCCGAAAACTCACGAAGCTGCTCACGGTGTGGGGATTGGCTGAATCCGATCTCGGCGATGAAGTTCGCCAAGTGGCTGAGGCTCACGGCATCCGCGTTCAGGCCGATCCAGAGCCGCAGCGAAACGTCTTTATCCGCAGCGACCAGTGCAACTTCATCCGTCACGGAATTCCCGCGCTGATGATGGGCGTTGCCCCTGATCCAGCTTCTCCCGAACAGCGGCAGCTGTTCAGAGATTGGCTGACTCACCGGTACCACGCGCCCTCCGACGATCTTGAACAGCCGGTATATCTGTCAGCGGCCGCGCAATATGAGGAAGTGATTCGCGGCCTGATGACGGACGTCGCCAACAGCAGCCACCGTCCGCAATGGAAGCCTGACAGCTTTTTTCGTCGCTACTCGGAAACCCCGAGCCTGTATTGAGACGATCAACGAAGGAGATATGCGCGAAACTGGTCGCGTACACATGTCGCCCTGGTCACGGCATTGAACGCAGCCTCATCTGTTGATCGTTCACAACACCAAAGGAAGAGTTCCCTCCTGCGCGGTTCGCTCCATTTGAGGGAGGGATCCCGGCTTCCATAGTTTCACCTTGTGAGTCACTCGATATGCCAATGGGCCGCCGTCTTCCCGATCGTTGCTCTCAATCGGTCTCGGAATACAAACGAATTCGACCTCCAATTCGTCGGCGGTGGCTCGCACCGTGGAATAGCCGTGTCCGCCAACGTCAACGAACGAAAGGTGAGGGGCGACTTCGGGATTAGACTCCTTCAAAGCCTGATGCAAGTCGCCCGTTTTCTGCAGCGCGAGACTGGAGCGCACCCCGTGCATGATTGAAAGGTTCGTAGCGTCTTGCACCGGACCGCCGGAAGGAGGCCGGTAGACAAAAATCGGCGTTAGGGGGTGATCCTTGGGCAGCGAGTATTCGAAGGCTTCAAAGAAGCCTGGCGCCGAAATTGATCCGGTGATGAACTCAACGCTGATGGGATCGAAGCGTTCTGGTGGCAGCGACGTAGATAACAAACCGGCCGTAAAGGCGTGACGATCGCCCGCGAGCGTGGCAAAGCCTCCGATTCGTTCCTTTCGCACGAAATCCAGAATCTCGGCGCGCTCGGCACGATACGCGGACCAGTCGTCGTCCTCGACCAAAGCGTAACCGTCCGTCGGCCATTTCGGTCCGATTCCGGAGGGCAGTCGATGAAAGTCAATGCGCCAGTCGATCATGGCCACCGTATTGCCCCAGAGCTTCCAAGGAGCCTTGGAGGTTCGTAGCCGTTCGAGGAACCACGCCTTTTGCTCGGCCCCCAGCATCGATTGTGCCGGCGCGTTCTTGTGTGGATTGGGGAGGGTTACTCCATTGAATTCGATCGTGTCAGGGGGATGCCCGCCGGCAAACGTGCGCCCGGCGTCAAGGATTTCCACGACGTCGGCGGAAACTCCTTCAGGAAATCCTTTGGGAGAAAAAGGAGCGAATCCTGGCTGGTCCCCCAGGGGTTCTGAGCGAAAGGTGCGGTTGTCGGTAAGGATCAACTCTACGTTGCGCCCCCACTTCAGAGTGCGATAGAGCCTCAGGCTGTTGATGACCGCCAGGTTTCCCGGCTCCAACCCCAGTCCGCTATCGTCGAAGTTGTGAATCGCCGTATCTTTGACCGCGGGCGGCACAAACCTGTCCGCGCCGGCCGAACTCGCTTTGATCACACGCGCGGGTTGGTACTCGAACCAGGCTTGGCATGCGGCCAGCTTTCGCGTTTGTGCAGGGATAACGCCGGAACCGAAATTCTCTTGTGTCTGCCAACCTTTCCAGGAAAACTCGTGATTGTCCCACATGTAGACGAAGGGGAAGTGAGCGCGCGCGTCCTGGAGATCGGGATCGAGCAGGTAAGCGCGATACAGTGCCCGGTAGTCATCTACAGTGGTCGGTACGTGGAAGTCTCGTTGCTTTTCGCCGTTTGCGTAGCGCACGATGTCGCGCAACTTGCGCGCATACATGCCCTGCGGCCGTTCCTCGGGATACCATACGACTTCGTACACGAAGTCGCCCAGGTGCAGCACAAATCCCAGCTGGTCTTCTGGCGGCCTTCGCTCGTCTTCCCAGATCATTCGCCGGTAGGCAGTCGATGCGCCCTGTTGCACGTTTTGGCAGCACACGAAGGCGAAGCGCACGGGCTTGCTGTCTTCTTCCTTCGGAGCGGTGATGGTGCGGCCTATCCGGCTGCCGAAGCCATGCTCGTCGGAAAATCGGTACCAATAAACGCGTGCAGGCTTCAAGTTGGCTGCCAGCACTCGGCAGGTCCAATCCGTTTCCTCGGAAACACTGGTTTCCGCGCTGGCCACGACTCGATGGAAACTGCGATCCTCGGCGATCTCGACCGTCAACGTTCTTGCCATGCTTCCAGCAATGGGTGATCGTCGAGTCCACAGGATCACACTGTCCGAATGAGGATCGCCCGAAGCGACGCCGTGCGGATAAGAATCTCGCCGCTCCTCCCACGAAATGGAAGAACCACGAGCGTACGGTGTCCTCCATGCGACTGAGGCGCTGTAGGATGCCGCGAGCGCTAGAAACTTCCGCCGCGTTAGCCAAACCATAGATTCACCCCATTACCTTCACGCCAACTACGCGGATCTAGGCTACATAGTTCTCTAGCGTGCCAATTCCCTCGATACTGATCCGAATTGTGTCGCCGCTCGCGAGCGTGAAGTCATTGGCTGGAACAATGCCGGTCCCGGTCATCAAAAATACTCCTTGCGCGAAGGTGTTGTCGCGGAAAAGGAACTTGGCGAGTTCCTTCGGTTCACGTTTGAGTTCGGCTAGCGTGGTGCTCCCAGTGAAGACGGTCTTGTCTTGCCGCGCGATCTCCAACTGGATCGTGGTTGTCTTGTCTGGCGGATCGGTCGACAACAGCACGCAAGGACCGAGGGCACAACTGCCGTCGTATACTTTCGCCTGCGGCAGATAAAGCGGGTTCTCCCCCTCGATATCGCGAGAACTCATATCGTTGCCAATGGTGTAACCCACAATTTCGCCGCCGGGATTCAGCAACACAGTCAGTTCCGGCTCAGGCACCGACCACCTGCCATCGGACCGGACACGCACGGGGCTCCCTGGCCCAACGACCCGCCGGCCGGTCGCCTTGAAGAAGAGTTCCGGTCTTTCGGCTGCGTAGACTCGGTCGTAGAAGCTGCCTCCTCCCGCGTCCTTGCTCTCGTCGATCCGTGCATTGCGGCTGCGATAGTAAGTGACACCTGCCGCCCACACCTCTTGGCTGACCACAGGCGCAAGAACAGTGGAAGGATCGAAGTTCGACGCAGCCCCCTGGCGAATCGTGGCGCGAACTCGCGCGTACAGGTCGGAACTGCAGATCAGATCGTCCCAATCTGCTACGGGGACAAGATAGAAATTGTCGTTCTCCTCGACGAACACGCCGTTGGATGTGCGGTAGAGTTTCATGCAACGAGCCTCTTGTAATTCCCGGCTGGGATAACAACGGTGCTGATCGCGCTTGCCGTTGGTCACGGAGTGCGTCAGCCCTTCACGGCCGAGCGGATTTTCGGAGTACCCGAGACGGCTGCTTTCAATCCGGCGTCGGTTTCGATTAGCTCCAGAACTTTTCTGGTCATTTGCTCATCGGTGTCTGGCGCGTTTCGAATTTCTACCGGATATCGCACCAGCAGTTCCAGCCCCGTATCGGAGAACTGAAGGCGCGCTTCCGGCCGCGGTGTCTCTACCTGGATGTCGACGTGGCGCTCGATGGAAGCGTGCTGGCGTTCGATGTGTTCTCGATATCGCGAATAGACCGCGTTCACGGTGGCCACGAGCTTCTCCTGCGCCATTTTATGGTTTCCATCCGGCGCAATGCTTACCACGACTTCGTGCCAGGAGTATTCGGTTCCAGGGATCTGCTTGAAGAGCGGCGTGCCCGTCTGGAAAAGAACGGCATTGGAGAATACAACGATGCGTCCCGTGGGATAGAAATCCAATCCCGTGCCCGCCAGTTCCATCAGATACAGCCGCACAAGTCCGATATCGACGACGTCGCCAGTAATGCCAGCGACACTGATCCGGTCGCCGACCCGAATGCCATATCGCCCGATGATGAAGAAATAAGCGGCAACGGAGAGAAGGACGGCTTGCAATCCAACGGCGATGCCAGCGGTGATGAATCCCGCAAATGTCGCCAGAGAACTGAACTCGCTGACGAATCCCAGAACCAGAACGACCGCGATCAAGAAACCTATCACGACCCGGCGCATGATCAGAAACTGCCGCCGGCGGCGGGGGTCGCGCACATACCGGAATGTAATACGGCGCCAGATCTGGGAGAGAAACAGGATCACCGCCAGGGCCACGACAATTCCAATGACTCGGCCGAGTACGGAACGAAGCACGTGCTTGGATTCGCGGGCAATCGAATTCCGCCACTCATCCAGATTTGTCTTGCTGTCATTGAGCACAATGATTTCCTGGCTGAGGGGAAGAAGAGCAGCAGAAAGCTGTTTGAAGCGGTCGGTAAGTTTCTGGAATTCTTGCCGTTCGGTTTGAAGCTGCTGGGGATCGGTGGAGGGTGGCTGTTTGGCACGTGTCCGACTTTGCTGGATGGTTGCGCGCAGAGCGTCTCGGAGCGGCGTGCGCAGTTGGTCCGCGATATCGCGCGTATAGTTCGTTTCCTTGATGACGCCGTCGATCTGGTGCACGGCGCTGACGTAGCCATACAGCGTTATTGCGTCGCTAATCAGGCCACCGGAATTGGCCAGCGACGGTCCGGCGGGCGTGGGCGCCGGTGCCGTCTTTTGAGGGCGCGCACTCGTACCAAGGACGTCGGGGATGGATTTGGCCAGCTGATTGATGCCGCCTTCTAGCCCGCCGGAGATCTCGCCGTTCGTTTCCACGAACACCGCCATTTTCTGAACGGCGTCGAGCAGAGCCTTCTGGAGTTCCAACTGGCCCTGAAGGGCGTCTCGCTGTGAAATCAGGGCGCTCCTACGGCGGCCTGCTATTTTCGCGATTTGCGAGTTTAGACTTTCGATCTGCGATTGCAACTGATCGATCTGGGAGGAAGTCTTTGCCTGTAGCTGGGCCAGATTCTGCTGTTGCGTCGTTTCGGCGGACGGCTGGTTCGTTCCGCCAGTTTTCTGCTGGGCCGCGATCAGCGCGGCCTCCGCCTTCGCCGACTGGAATGCTAGCCGGACGACCTGAGAGCCCACACTCTTCGCGTTGTCCTGATAAATGGCGTCGCTGGGCAGTCCGACAGACTGAATGCCGGTTGTGGAATGGCGATACCAATTGATGAGTTGGTTGAGGTGATACAACACGGCAGATTGGTCGAGTTGGATCGGCGGCAACGGATTCGGTGCGATTTGTGAACTCGGGGGAGCCGTCGTGTTCGGTGGCTGGGGTGCCTTCGAATCCTGCGCCCACAAAAGCAATGCACCAATTAAGGCGAGCGCGACGATTCCAAGGATCTGTTTAGCTGCGCGGCGTAAGTTCGCGATCGGATGCTTCAAGGTTTTTCCCATGTTGCTGGTTAGGCCGTGGTCACGTTTGATCTTCATTCTATTCAAAGAGACACCAAGAGTCTTCGTCGAGTTGGCGAGCACCTCTGCGGAGCTCTCAATTGTGGTCTGTAAGATTGAAGGTCGATCATGTCCCTGGAGAACGCGGGCTGCAGCGATACCAACTAAAGCTCCGACGCCGAAAGCGGTTTCGCCGTTTCTTGGACATGATCATGGTTCCTTCTGCGCGATTCTGGGCCGTGCGCCCGGCAGGAGGGGCGCAGGGCGCATGCACAAACTGCGGGGATATGGAACGACGGTGATTGTGGTCCTGCCTAAAAGTGCGCTACCTCAGGAAGGTCGAAAAGCCGCTGGGCCTGACTCTCAGTGCACGTGCAGGAAATGATCGAGCAGGAAGAACACTCCAGCGCCCACGAAGACCAGTAGAGCCATCTTCATCGCAGGTTCCTTGTTGACCTCGGGAATCAGGTCAGACGCCGCGACGTAAATCGTAACTCCCGCGGCTAGCGGCAGCCCGGCTCCCACGTGATGGCGGAACAGCGCCATGGTCAGAACACCGGCGAGTGTTGACCCGCCCAGAACCACCGATGCGCCCCACGCCGTACCTCGGCTGCGGCCGCTGGCCAACATCACGGAACTCACGGTAAAGCCCTCGGGAATCTTGTGCAGAAAAATCGCCAGAAAGATCAGCCACCCCAGCCAATTCGACACTAGAAATCCAGAGGCAATGGCGATGCCGTCAAAGAATGTATGAATGATGAGACCGAGCAGCACGGAGTATCCCTTGTGGGAGTGCATGAACTCGTCGCGATGCGTTTCCTCGCCAAAGTGAAAATGTGGCGTGACTGTATGCTCGAAGAAATGGATGATCAGATAGCCCAGCAGCACAAGAACTGCTGCGGACCTTCCGCGCAGCTCGATGCTCTCCGGAACCATCTCGACCAGAGCGGTGGCCAGCATGAATCCCGCGCCCAGCGCGACAAAGTAGCGAAGATAGCGCCGCTCCCAGTGCCGCTGCACAATGATCGCCCCGCCGAAAACGTTGGCGGCGGCGGCGGTTAGTCCTAATAGGACGCTGATTGTGATGGGGTGCATTTGCTCCGGGATGATAACAGTTCTCAGTTCTCGTTCTCGTTCTCAGTTCTCAGTTCTCAGTTCTCAGTTCTCAGTTCTCAGTTCTCAGTTCTCAGTTCTCAGTTCTCAGTTCTCAGTTCTCAGTTCTCAGTTCTCAGTTCTCAGTTCTCAGTTCTCAGTTCTCAGTTCTCGGGCAGATGCAGGCGAATCGGTTGCGGATTCACCATTTTGGGAATTCGACATCGGTTTCGAAGCTCGATGTTCACTCGTCACAGCCTACGGAGGACTTCCTGTGCAACCATCCCTTGTGGAGGGACTTATGGGCGAGTCTTACAGGAATTTGATTGCATGGCAAAAGTCGATGGGACTGGTAACCAAAATATACGAAGCAACGCTAGCATTTCCTCGGGATGAACTCTATGGACTGACCAATCAACTCAGAAGAGCCGCGGTTTCAGTTCCCAGCAACATCGCAGAAGGACAAGCGCGATTCTCACGGAAAGAGTTTCACCATTTTCTGAGCCTCGCACGAGGATCCCTCGTCGAAATCGAGACTCAGCTCCTTATCGCACAAAATCTCGGATATGTGTCGCTAAAGCAAGGTACGCCATTGCTTGCCGAAGCAGCCGAGTTGGGCCGAATCCTTAACGGTCTCATTGCGTCGATCAAACAAGCAGCCTAAGCTTGCAACCAAGACTGGCTGTTGTAGCCTTTTCTGAGAACTGAGAACTGAGAACTGAGAACTGAGAACTGAGAACTGCTATCCGCTATGCCGGATGTGCATCACATCGCCATCCTGCACGATGTAGTCCTTGCCTTCCAGGCGTAGCGTGCCTTTGGCCCTCGCATTGGCTTCCGATCCCGCTTCAAGAAGTTGATCCCAACGAATGGTTTCGGCGCGGATGAAATGCTTTTCCAGATCGGAATGGATGGCTCCGGCGCCTTCCTGGGCGCGTGTGTTGGCGGGAATTTGCCAGGCGCGGCACTCATCTTCGCCCGCGGTGAAGAACGAGATCAGTCCGAGCAACTTATAAGTCGTGCGGATGAGGCGGACCAGGCCGCTTTCCTTAAGACCGTAACTGGAAAGGAATTCCGCGGCATCGGCATCGCTCATTTCGGCAAGCTCGGCTTCGACTTTGCCGCAGATAGCCGTGGCCGCCGCGTTGGGGCGGGCAGCAATTTCCGTGAGTTTGTACTTGCTCACTGCTTCTTCGATCTCCTTGCCCAGTTCCGTCGACTCGCCGATGTTGAGCACGTACAAAATCGGTTTCTCGCTTAGAAACATGAAACCGCGCAGGCGCTTCTTATCCTCGGGAGTCATCTCCATTTCGCGTAGAGGCTTCTCGGCTCCGAGATGCGCGTTGGCGCGCTTAAGCAGCTCGAATTCCTTTTCGAGTTCCGGGGTCTTCATCTTCTTAAGATCTTTTTCCAGGCGCTCAAGACGCTTTTCGATCTGTCCGAGATCGCTGACCATCAGGTCAAATTCGACATTCTTGATGTCGCGCAGGGGATCGATCTCCGCCACGAGCGGAACCGCGGGGTCTTCAAACACTCGCACGACGTGGGCGAGTGCGTCCACTTGGCGAAGATGGCCGATGTAGGCTGTCTCTTTCAGCGCGTCTTGGCCAATGGCGCCGACGTCGACATATTCGACCGAGGTGTGCGTCAGCTTCTTGGGGTTGTAAAGCGCGGCCAGACGGTCGAGGCGGTCGTCGGGGACCTTCGCGACGCCGATGTGGGCCTCGCGCGGGTTCGCATGGGCTTGCGCGGAGAGATGCGCCTTGGTCAGAATGCGGAACAGGGATGTCTTGCCTACCTGGGGCAGGCCAATAATGCCAGTTTTCATAAAGGGCTCTTAGCTGTTAGCTCTTGGCTTTTAGCTGGCGCTTTGTTGAATTAACGATAGGGTTGACGGTGCTCTCAGCGAGCGTCAGACAGCCTCTTAGGATAAACGATCAAGTGAGGATTGCCCAAACGAGTCCGCCGCGACCTTACCGTTTTTCTTGCGGAAAATTCAGGCGGAGTCCGATGCGGTACAAAAGGGGAGGCCCGATGTTGAACAGCGATCCGGAGGCGGTGGGAGTGTTCGCCACGTTGTAGCGCTCGTCCAGAATATTCTCGGCGGCAGCAAAGACCTCCAGGTTGCGCGTGACGTTGCGCCCGATTTGCAGATCCATTGTGTAGAGTCGGCCCAGCGTGTATAAGTTCAGGTCGTCGTCGTATTGGTTTCCTACGAAGCGTCCTTGCACGCTCAACATGATGCGTGACGGATTCCAATAGCGGGCTTCCCAAGTGAAGACATTTCGCGGGACCTGTGCGACATTTTTTCCGAGCAAAGAAATTTCACCCGGTGGGACCGTATAGTTGACGACAGTCGCTGCCGTGAACTCGTCGCCAGCGGAGAGCTGAACATCGCGGCCGACGTGCACCACACCATCAAGTTCCAACCCACGCGACCGGATGCGTCCCAGATTTTCTTTTTGCCGGAGAACGGGAGACGACGTGGGATTTGTCGTGACGTTCTGGACGGGATCCACGATGTCGCTCCAGAAAAATGTTCCGCGGAGGTCGAGTGTGCGTTCGAGCGCGGTAACGTTCATTCCCGCTTCTGCACCGGTGAGACGTTCGGCATTGAGGAAAGGATTGTTCAGGGTGAGAATGTTCGCAACGCGAAAACTGCGGTACAACTCGTTCAGAGTCGGCGCGCGAAAAGCCCTGTACATCGATGCCGTAACGGAGACGTTACGGCTCAGAGCGCGCAGCACCGAAAGTCGGGGGCTGAAGGCAAAGTCACTTCGGGACGGATACAGCACGCTAGGAGAAGTTGTGCATGCGCCGGAGACGGGCGTGCAGATCGAACTCGCGTTGAAGTTGTTCCAGTCGTCGAAGCGCCCCGCAAGAATAATCGTCCACTTATTAACCCGGACGAGATCTTCCCCGAACCATCCTAGAATGCGCTGCCGCCCTCCAGAGGCGTTGTTTCGTGTGTGGGTGCCCGCGGAGAAGAGTTGTTCGTCGCTCGCGCCCATCACTTCCATCAGGTCCATACCAGCGATCAGCGTCTGATGCGTGCCGAGAAAATGCGTCCACTGGGCCGCGCCTCCGCCCGCCTGTTCGGGAACGTACTGCAGATTGGTGAGCGATTCGCTGTTTCGATTGGCCGCGATGGAGGAAAATCGCTGATCATATCCCTGCACTTGACCATACGCGCGGAAGGTGACGGAATCGCTGCTGCCAAATTGCCGATCCAGTCCCACCGCGCCTTCGCCCATGCGCGTGTCGTTGGTCTGGATGGGCGTGCCATTGTGGCGGAATTCGGTGTAGAAGCTGCCGCGAGCGAAGACTCGGCCCTTTTCTCCGAGTTGATGACCGATCGTGAGGTCGACCGTCGCGTCCTCCGAATTAGCCGGCGTGTCGACGCTTCCGCGCTGCCATGTCGGAACGATGATGTAGCCATCGGTGCGGAACAGTTCCGAAGCGAGCGACAGATCCCACTTCCCGACGCGCGTTCCAGTCCAAAAAGAAAGATCGGGCGTACGTTCGTTGCCGTAGGAAGTCTCTAGTGTGAAGGCCGGTCGCTCCGGTTGACGCGTCATGAATTGCACAACTCCGCCCAGGGCGTCGCTGCCGTATAGGTTCGAAGCGCCGCCACGGAAGACTTCTACAGTGGCAAGAGACGCGCGCGGAACGCGGTCCCAGTAGACCCAGCCTCCGAAGGCATCTACCAGCGGGAGTCCATCTTCGAGCACAAGCGCGCGGCTGGCAGCGGTTCCGCCCAGACCTCGCAGGGACACCCCCTGATTGGAGGCGTTCGCGGTGCGGCTATCCGATCGACGATAGAGGGAAAATCCGGGGACCTGTCGCAGTACGTCGTCGACGCGCAACGCTGGAGTCGCGGTCACATCGGTACTAGTAAGCAGAATCGTGCTGCCCGGGGTTTCCGAAAGGCGCACTTCCGTACGCGCCGCGGAAACGGTGACCTGTTCGCTGGCCGAGGCTGGTTGCAGGACAATTTCTAGATTGACGGTGGCGGTCGATCCGGCGTTCCAGGATTGGCGAACTGGGTTGAAGCCTTCCCCGCTGATCTCCACGGTTCCTGAGGTGGACGGAACAAAGGTAAACAGGAAGTGTCCACTGGCGTCGGTTTTGGTTGCGATCTGATTGGAGCCTGAGTTTAGAACGACGGATGCGTTGGCAATCACCGCGCCGCTGGCGTCGCGAACGGTGCCCTCGACATGAGCCGTCTGCGCGGACAGGCAGGGAATACCGACGGCCCACAGCAAGAAAGCCATCCAGCGGATCGTTTGTCGATTCAGCATCGCCGAGAGGCGCAACGTCGATTTGACCTTCTGACTTGAATTTCCGATTTTGAACTTCCCATCTCCACAGTCCGGCTAAGGAATAACAACGGGCAAAAAGGAGCAAGGTACACGCCGAGTCTCGGCAGGTGTAAGTGATTCTAATCACACTTAAACGTGACGCGCAAAGTAGAGGCTCCCTCCCGCCGCCCTGAATAAGCTCCTGTCAGACGAAGTTCCATCGAGCTTGTCCGCGCCAAGGCTCCGGGGACTTAGTTCTGAGGTGCGCAAATGTTCGCCAATCCCGCAGCCAGTTGGTATCACAGCAACCAGTACAATGCCCAATCGGCGTGTGAACATTGCGGCGGGATCGTCCGCCACGAGCGCTGGTGTATTACCTGCGATCCTATCGTCCAGTATGTCTATGGAGCCGTGCTCGATCCCGAGAAACTGACGCTTTGTGATCGGTTGATCCTGCACGCGCTGGGAGTATCGTGGGTGAAAAATCGGTGTCAGGGGACTTGCCAGAGTCCTACGAGCTAGCCGCCGGGCCTCTTCCGCCGGGGCTGTAATCTTCACCGAGTCAGGCTGCGTCCAGACTGCATTGCCGCTGGTCAGATCCAGGCGGTTCATTGTGACCTTCAATTGCTGCCGGTGAGTTGGATCGATCCTATGCGCAACCGCAGATGGGTTGCCGGAAGGCTCTCTTGGAAGTCGTCATCTGTTCGGCTCTCAGGCCGCGTCAATATTTTTTCAGGTTGCTGCGGAGACCCCGGCTTCGGTTCTAAACTGGTGAAGGGTCTGCCTTAGGATTTCCGGCGACGAATCCGATGAAGCTGCTGATCGTGGAAGACGAAGCGCGCATGGCCGACCTTCTTCGCAAGGGACTGACCGAAGAGGGCCACATGGCGACGTGCGCTTCGGATAGCGTGGAGGGCTTGGCCCTGGCGAAATCCTACGAGTTTGACGTGATTATCCTCGATGTGATGATGCCCAAGCTCAGCGGCTATGAGTTCGCCAAGCGTCTGCGCGCGGAAAAAGTTCGGACGCCCATCCTGATGTTGACGGCCCGCGACTCCGTGCCCGACGTCGTCCGCGGACTCGATCTGGGCGCAGACGACTACATGACCAAGCCGTTTTCCTTTGACGAACTGGTGGCGCGGCTGCGCGCGGTGAAGAGGCGCGCGCTGGTGGCGCAAGATACGAATATACGAGTTGCCGACCTGGTTCTCGATCCTGCCAGCCGGGAAGTGGTGCGCGGCGAAGAACGGGTCGCGCTGACGCGCACGGAATACAATCTGCTGGAACGCCTCATGTATCGCGCGGGCAAGGTGGTTTCCCGCCGCTCCCTCATCGAATCGGTGTGGGGTTTTGACCGCGACATCGAAGAGAACACGCTCGACGCCTTCATGCGCCTGCTGCGCAACAAGATCGATCCGCCGGGCCGTCCGAAGTTGATTCACACCGTGCGCGGCGTGGGCTATATGATCCGTCCGGATGGCCAGTCATGAGAAGACAGGCATGAGAAGACTCTCCATCGGTGTGCGCCTCACGCTCTGGTACTTGGCGTTTTTTGCTGTCGCCCAGCTCGTCTTCGGCGCCGGCATGTGGTTGATCCTGCGTAATAATCTGTATGACCTGGTCGATGACGGTCTGGAAGAACAGATCGACGATCTGAAGAACTTTCTGCAATCTCAACCGAAGGATCGTTCGATCGCCAAGCTTCAGGAGGAAGTGAACCAGACCTACGCTATTGAACACTCCGGCAATTATCTTGAGCTCTACGCGGAAAACGGCGACCTGATTTATCGTTCCGAGTTCTTGCAGGCGCACCAGTCGGCCGTGTTACCACCGGATCAAGTTAGGCAGCCCATCTGGCGCAGCCGCAAGATCGAGGGCCGGCACTTCCGCTTTATCCTGGAGAAGTTGGATGTCAACGGCCACGTCTACACGGTGGAGATGGGTATTCCGGCCGACGATGCGGTCGACACACTCCATCTGTTCCGTTCCTATCTATTGATGTTCGCTCCACTGCTGTTGTTAGCGGCTGCCGGGGGTGGCTACTGGCTGAGTCGGCGAGCTCTTTCTCCCGTGGATGCGCTGGTGCGAACCGCTCGCGAGGTCAGCGGAACGAAACTCCACAGCCGGCTTCAGAAGTTAGAGACCGGGGATGAGCTGCAGCGCCTGTCGGACACCTTGAATGAAATGCTCGACCGGATTGAATCCGCATTTTTGCGAATTACAGAATTCACCGCGGACGCATCCCACGAACTGAGAACGCCGGTATCTCTCATCCGCACGGAGGCTGAACTGGCCTTGCGCCGGTCTCGGGGCGAGGCCGAATACAAAGAGTCGCTGCGACACATTCTGTTGGAGGCGGAACGCACAACCGGACTCATTGAACAACTGCTGTCTTTGGCTCGTGCAGACTCGGGCCGCGAGACTCTGCGCCTGCAGCCCGTAGATTTGCGCCAGACTTTGCGCAGCGTTGTCGAAGGCTGGCAGCAGATGGCCACCATTCGCAACCTGCAATTTTCGGCAAGCCTTGAGGTTCCAGACTTTTTGGTCCTGGGCGATGAGACCTTGCTGCGAAGGCTGGCCGACATCCTGCTCGACAATGCATTCAAGTACACGGCCCCACCCGGCTCTGTGCACTTGTCGCTTGAAGCGAAAGGCGACAGCGCCGTGATCACGGTGAAGGACTCAGGAGTGGGAATTGCCGAAGAAGAGCAGAGCAAGATCTTCGAACGCTTCTATCGCGTCGACAAGGCCCGAAGCCGTGTACAAGGCGGCGCCGGTCTTGGTCTGGCCATTGCGCACTGGATCGTCACGCAGCACCGGGGTTCGATCGGAGTAGAAAGCCGTTCTGGCGACGGCGCTACCTTCCGCGTAGAGTTGCCGATGATCGCGGCGCCCGTGAAAGATCCGCTCCCGGCGTGATCATATTCAAAATTCGCAACTGCTGCCGTACAATGGAAAAGCCTTCCTGACGCCGGGATGGCGGAACTGGCAGACGCAGCGGACTCAAAATCCGCCGGGCTTCGGCCCTTGGGGGTTCGATTCCCCCTCCCGGCACCATAGCTTCTCTCTCCGTGCAAATACAAGCTCTTACATCAGGTACCGATCCCCTCTCTGCACCTTTGTGCCAGAAAATCAGCAGATTACGGGCGCTTTGACATCGTTCCCTAGTACTTTGCACGATATTCAAGAGAAAATGGGACGGGCAAACGCGACATCGGTGGAGCCTCGGAGAATCTGGCAAGAACTTTAGCGAAATAGGCAAACCTCCGAAGATTCAGCAATCTACACTTTCGTATCGGCGAACCTGCCGGATTCGCACTTTCATTTGCGTGGTCGGCACTCAACATCGCGGAGGGTGGCGACGCGACTTTGAGGGTGAGCAAACGATTGATTCACTAACTGCGAAAGTGCCTCGAGGGAGAAATGATGCAGAAACGCAAGCTTGGAAAAAGCAATTTGGAAGTGTCGGCTATCGGGCTCGGCTGCATGGGAATGAGCTTTGGCTATGGTCCAGCTGCGGACAAGAAGGAGATGATCTCACTAATTCGGACGGCCGTCGAACGTGGCGTTACATTCTTCGACACCGCCGAGGTCTACGGCCCGCTCACTAATGAAGAGCTCGTGGGCGAAGCCCTTGCCCCCTTCCGGGACCAGGTGGTGATTGCCACCAAGTTCGGGTTCGACCTTGCTGCCTTTCCGGGCCTCAACAGCCGGCCAGAGCACATCAAGCAGGTCGCCGAGGGCTCGCTCAAGCGACTCAAGGTCGATGCCATCGATCTCTTCTATCAACACCGTGTTGACCCTAATGTGCCGATCGAAGATGTGGCGGGAGCAGTGAAAGACCTGATTCAGCAAGGTAAGGTTAAGCATTTCGGCCTTTCTGAGGCGGGAGCAAAGACAATCCGTCGCGCACACGCAGTCCAGCCGGTCACTGCAGTCCAGAGCGAATACTCGCTGTGGACGAGAGATCCTGAAGCGGAAGTGCTGCCGACAGTCGAGGAACTCGGGATCGGGTTCGTTCCATGGAGCCCTCTGGGGCAGGGATTCCTCACGGGGAAAGTCGATGCCCCGATGACCTTCGACAGCACCTCCGACCTTCGGGCTACTTTCCCTCGCTTCACCCCGGAGGCCCGGAAAGCCAACCAGCCAGTGGTCGATTTACTTGGTGCCATCGCAAGACGGAAGAATGCGACACCTGCTCAGATCGCGCTCGCCTGGCTGCTTGCACAGAAGCCGTGGATTGTTCCCATCCCAGGCACTCGGAAGCTGGAACGCCTCGACGAGAACATCCGAGCAGCTGAAGTCGAGCTTAGGTTCGACGACCTCCGTGAGATCGATAGCGCTTTCTCAAAGATTACGGTGCAAGGGGCTCGGCTTTCCGAAGACCATATGAAACTGATAGACCGCTAAATCTAAAGATAGGAGTTCAGAAGATGCAAAAGCGCAAACTTGGGAAAAGCAATCTGGAAGTCTCAGTTCTTGGACTCGGCTGCATGGGAATGAGCTTTTCCTACGGCCCGCCCAAAGACAAGCAGGAGATGACCTCTCTTCTCCGTGCCGCCGTGGACCGCGGCATCAAAATTCTTTGACACCGCCGAAGTGTACGGCCCGTTCACGAACGAAGAACTGGTCGGAGAAGCCCTCGCTCCTTTCCGCGGAAAAGTGGTGATCGCCACCAAATTTGGTTTCGATCTGAGTGGCAGCGATAATCGACCGGGAGCGGCAGGTCTGAATAGTCGGCCCGAGCACATCAAGCAGGCCGTGGAAGGCTCGCTCAAGCGGCTCAGGCTCGAGACCATCGACCTCCTCTATCAGCACCGGGTTGACCCGAACGTGCCGATCGAAGACGTCGCCGGTGCAGTGAAGGAACTGATTCAAGCAGGCAAGGTCAAACACTTCGGCCTTTCTGAAGCAGGAGTGCAGACGATTCGTCGCGCACACGCAGTCCAGCCGCTCACTGCTCTCCAAAGCGAATACTCCCTCTGGACACGAACCCCCGAGAAGGAAGTGATACCGACCCTCGAAGAACTCGGGATCGGCTTCGTTCCCTATAGCCCTTTGGGTAAGGGATTCCTTACAGGAAAGATGGACGAAAACACTAAGCTCGGCAGCTCAGATTTCCGCAGCACTCTCCCTCGCTTTACGCCGGAGGCAATGAAAGCGAATCAGGCCCTGGTTGACCTGCTTGGCAAGATCGCTCTACGGAAGAAGGCGACCCCGGCTCAGATCGCGCTCGCTTGGCTGCTTGCGCAGAAGCCGTGGATTGTTCCGATCCCGGGTACGACGAAGCTAGACCGCCTCGAAGAGAACATCGGAGCAGCGGTAGTCGAACTGACGGCCGACGACCTCCGCGACATCGATGGCGCCGCCTCGAAGATCACGGTAGAAGGAGCTCGATATCCGGAACGCCTGGAGAAGATGACCGGTCTCTAAGAGATCGGCATGATAAGCAGAACGAGTGAGGGAATGCAAAATGGACATCAAGAGAATTGGCTCGCAACCTTCCGTCAAAGGTCCGTCAGAGTGGTTCACTGGCACGGTACGGATCGATCCACTATTTCAGGCACCCGATCCGGCACTTGTTCAAGGTGCTAGCGTAACTTTCGAGCCCGGCGCGCGCACTGCATGGCACACGCATCCGCTCGGTCAGACCCTAATCGTCACGGCTGGCTGCGGCTGGGTTCAGCGCGAAGGCGGACCGATCGAGGAGATTCGGCCCGGTGACGTGGTCTGGTTCTTGCCCGGCGAGAAGCATTGGCATGGGGCTACGCCGACCACCGCCATGACGCACATCGCCGTTCAGGAAAAGTTCGACGGTAAGGTTGTCGACTGGATGGAACAGGTCAGCGACGAACAATACCGGGCCGGGAAATAAAGGACATTGGGATGAGCAATAAGCCAACGCGGAACGATGCTCTAAAAGACCGCCTTTCCCGATATCGCGAAATTAACATCACTGTGACCGGCAGAAAGTCAGGACGCACCATCTCAATCCCGGTTTGGTTCGTATTGGAGGACGGCAAGCTTTACCTCCTGCCGGTGCAGGGGTCGGATACCCAGTGGTACAAGAACGTGCTCAACAACCCGATGATTCGGATCGATGCGCGGGGCGCTGAGGCTGAAGTCAAGGTTGTTCCTGTCACGGACGCCACACAGGTGTCGTCCGTGGTCGAGAAGTTCCGCGCCAAGTACGGGACCAACGATGTGAAGAAATACTATTCAAAGTTCGACGTTGCCGTTGTCGCCCAGGTGCAATCAGCGCCACAATGATCGCGAAAGAGGTATTCTCGTAGCCGTGAAGACCAATGGCAAAATGGTGTCTCCGCTGCGTGCGGAGAAAGTTGCGGGTCCGAACGAAGCAGACACGATTAAGTTGGCCCGCTGCATTGCCGCCTATGCTCCTCACGACGGTAGTTTTGAGCTGCGCATCCCTGGCCTGCACGCGAGTCGCTTTTCACGAATAAACCGGGAGTGTGTGCATGCCCTCCGGGTGCCCTCGTTGTGCATCGTCGCACAGGGAGCGAAGACCGTCATCGTAGGGGACGAGGTCTACGAATACGACGCGTCGCGCATGATCGTGTTCTCTGTTGCCCTACCCGTTGCTGCCCAGATCACACAAGCCAGCCATTCCGAGCCCTACCTTGCTCTCAAGCTGGACCTCGACCCGCACAAGATTGCCGAGCTGGTCTTGAAGGTGTACCCGCACGGTCTGCCTCCAGTACAAGAGAGAAGCGCCGTTTACATCACTCCGGTCGACGCGAGCATTGTCAACGCCGCGACGAGGTTAATGGAGTGTTTAGCGCAGCCCGGGGACGCTGAGCTGCTCGCCACACTTGTGGTGGATGAAATTTTGATCCGACTACTACGCAGCGGCATTGGGGTTCGCGTGGCTCAAATGGGCTTTGCAGAATCTAGCGTCCACCGAGTTGCGAAGGCCATTTCCTGGCTGCGCGCCAACTTCTCTCAACCCATGAAGGTCGAAGACTTGGCCGGGCTGGTGCATATGAGTGTTTCCTCTTTCCACGAGCACTTTAAGTCAGTCGCTTCGATGAGCCCCCTGCACTATCAAAAGGTGCTGCGACTCCAGGAGGCGAGACGACTCATGTTGTCCACGATGATGGACGCGGGTGCTGCGAGTCAGCGCGTCGGCTATCTAAGCGCTTCGCAGTTCAGCCGAGAATACAGCCGCTTCTTCGGGAGTGCGCCGACCAAGGACATCGCCAGATTGCGTCAAGATACCCGACTCTGGGTGTGACCCGATTCGAGGTGACAAGATGACAGCACTCGCGGGATGGGAGAACTTTTGCGTAATCGTCGGATCGTCTGCTGGCGCCCTGATCGGAATGCAGTTCGTCGTCATAACCCTCATTGCCGATATGCCGATCGCACCAGGTCAGGCGCAGGTCGGCGACCACTGCTACCTCTAGAGAGTGCTTTATTTGTGCCTACAGAATGCCGATGCGGATGCCTCATAGCGCTCCGGATCATGGTGACATTCGTACCTGGCCACAATTACCAGGGTCACGCTCCAGCCCATCCCGCGGCCCATTCCCGCCCATAACCGGCGTGCTGTCAATCGGAACGCATGAGTAACCAGTCCGGTGCCAAAAGGCCAATACGCCCGTATTGGCCTGTGGTGCTTTGACGCCATCTCAGGGCGTTCCTAGGATGATCGATGAAGGAACTCGACCCGCTCCGTTGTCCCCGAGTGGGGATGCGGAATGGTCTTCCACATGGAGCAAGGGAGTGAAAGGCCTGTCCGACATAGTCGCCTTCCGTCCCCCCGAAAGACATTTATGACATCGAGCAAGAATCGTGGATTTTCGATGCTGGAACTGATCATTGTGATCTCTATTGGGATGATCATGGCCGGGGTCACATTCATCGCTCTGATGCCGGTGTTGAAAGAGAACCATGTGGACGCCGCCTATGACATCACGCTTTCGGTGATCCGCAACTACAGAAACCTGTCCATCACTCAGAGCAAGCGTTACATCCTCACTTTCACAACTCCTGGGACCCTCACGGTGCAACGCTGGGACTACGCCGTACCGGTGTCGCCGCCTCCAGTAACGGTGGCTACCTTTACCGTGCCTTCCGATATTCAGTTCGCGGTTCAAGCCGGATTCCCCACGACCGCTCCCGACAGCTTCGGCACTGGCGGCACTGCGATTGACTTCGACCAAGGCATGGGCCTGGGCAGCCAGAACTACGTCATGTTCATGCCCGACGGGTCATCGCAGGACACGCTGGGAAACTTCAACAGTGGCGTTCTGTACCTGACCCGTCCCGGCGAGCTTTACAGCTCGCGCGCCGTCTCAGTGTTCGGCACAACGGGAAGAGTGCGGGGATGGCGGCTCTACAAACTGACTGGAGTCAACACGTGGGTGCAACAATGACGCAAAGCAAATCTCATGCCTCCGGGCAGCGCGGGTTCACGTTGGTTGAAACCATGATTGCGATCGCGATCATGACCATCGGTATTCTTACCCTGCTCGCCGCGTTTGGCACCGCAGTCTCCACAACCCAGAATGCTCAGGAAAATCTCATCGCACGCCAGAAGGCACTGGAGGCGATGGAAAGCATCTACACCGCGCGGAATACGCAGCAAATCACGTTTTCGGAAATTGGCAACATCGCCAGCGGCGGGATCTTCACCAACGGACCTACCCAGCTCTTGTCCGCTGGCCCCGACGGATTAGTGAATACCGCCGATGATGTTCCTTTTCCTGCCTCGGGAGCCTGCCCAGCCGGACCCGAGTGCGTCACTCTTCCCGGTCCTGACGGCATTCTGGGAACCCCCGATGACACGGCTTACAGCCTGTCCAATTTCACACGCGAGATTACGATCGCTCCGGTCCTCGAGGCCGACGGCAAGACGATTGATCCCAATCTTAAGCAGATCACCGTAACTATCAGTTACACCACCGGCGGGGCGGCGGTTCCGCGCAGTTACGTCGTAACTGCATTGATTTCGGCATTCCGCTGAAGGCTAGTGACGGAAAACATGAAGATATCGACACAAAAATCGGAACGCGGCTTCACTCTATTGGAACTCATGGTTTCCATGGCAGTGGGTTTGATTGTGATGGCGGCAATGGCCGGCCTGTTTAAGACGGGGATGAATTCCGCCATGTTCGTCTCGCAACGGGCTGAAACTCAGCAGAACATGCGCGCCGCCATCGATCTCATGGTGAAAGACATCAGCATGGCTGGGGCCGGTCTGCCTTCCGGTGGAATCCAGTTGCCCCTCGGAGGGTCGGGTGCGACCAAGTTCGGTTGCGACCAGTCTGGCGCCTGCCACGTCCCCACCTACACCTACCCCACAGGCAATTATATGTACGGCATCATTCCCGGCTTTAACAACGGCGTGGAATCCAACGCGGTCGTTCCGGCCGCGCCAGCCGCTGTCAATGACAGCATCACCTCGATCTATTGCGACTATAACTTCCAATTGTGGGAGTACAACGTAACCTTCACGGTTCCGGGCAATGGGGGCAGCATCACTCTGGCGCCGAATCCGGTCTATGTCCCAGCGCCACCCCCCCTCAATGGAGCCGGCGCGATTCAGGTTGGGGACTTGATCTTGGTCAGCAACAGCCTGGGCACGGCGGTGGGTGAGGTCACGAACCGCGACGCGACCACCATTACCTTTGCGGATCTGGATCCTCTTAATTTCAATCAGAGCGGGGCCACCTCCAACAACATCCAGGCTATTTCCAACGGGGCGAACACTGTGGCTTACCGCCTTTTTGCGGTGACCTACTATTTGACGGTTCCGGCCAACGGGCAGACTCCTCGGCTGATGCGCCAGGTCAATGGACTGAGCCCAGTTCCCGTGGCCGATGACATCATCAACCTGCAATTTGCCTATGACATCTACAACTCGAACACTTCCGCGCTTGACGCGAACCAGCCCGACCCCCTCGGCATAGGTGATTCTCCCAACCTGATGCAAAAGATCAACATTCTGGTCATGGGGCAAAGCATGATCAACAACGGGAAGAAATCCCAGAACCTGTATCTGGCGACTTCCGTCAGTGCGCGCAATATGGCATTTCGCAATCGCTATCAGTAGCGTTTTGGGGGCAGGAGAACAACAAAATGGGACAGGAACGGAATAGTTCGCAGGGTTTCACGCTGATCGCAGCGCTTCTCATCCTGGTGCTGCTGTCGGGCGTAGCGGCTGGCCTGCTTTTCATGGTCACCAACGAATCCCGCATGGGCGGCAATGACATGGAGGCCAATCTGGCCTACTACGGCGCCGAGTCGGGCATGGAGAAGCTCACGGCTGATCTCTCGGCGCTGTATGCCCAGTACCAGGCTCCCACCAGCGCCCAGATTCAGAATCTGGTCAATTATCCCCCAACTTCGGCCCAGGTAAGCGGGATGAATTATACTCCCCCCCCGACCATTGTCTACCCGGAGGATGTCAACGGAAATCCGGTCAGCACCTATAACACGGTCAGCGCCGGTTCGAATCAGGGTCTGTATGCTGAAATCATTCCCATGACGCTTTCGGTAACTGCCACCCGGCCGGGAGGCGCCTCGGTCAACGTCACGCGAAAGGTGGAAGTTGCACTGATTCCGGTGTTTCAGTTTGGCGTGTTCTGCGGCTATGACTGCAGCTACTTCGCCGGCCCGGATTTCAGCTTTGGCGGTCGCGTTCATACCAACCAGAACCTCTTCTTGGCCGCCGGCGGCGATCTGGTATTCAACGACAAGATCTCAGCCTATCAGCAGATCGTCATGGATCGCCTGGAAAACGGCCACATGACCACGTCGGGATACACCGGGACCGTCTATGTTCCCAAAGCCAGTGCGGGCTGCCCGTTGAACGTATTTCCACCCACCGGTACCAACTGCAAGGCCCTTCCTGGCGCGGGAACGGTGCCGGGGGATGCCAGTTGGAGCGGCGGTTATCCCAGTGTTGCCGGCTCCAAGAACACCAATTTCCCCAGCATTTCCTCCGGAACTCTGAATGGCTTCCTAACCAACTCGCTCACCGGCGCCAAGAATATGCAGTTGCCCTTTGTGCAGAATAGCTGTACCAGCAATCCGCCGCCCTGCACCGATCCGATTTCGATCATCCGCAAGCCGCTGGCGGGCGAAGCTGCCAACAGCACGCTCGGTACTTCGCGGCTCTACAACAAGGCGCAAATCCGTATTCTGCTCGCCGATACACAGGCGGACCTTCACCCCGACCGCGCGTTTTCAGACGCAGATGACGTCCAGTTCCCCAATACGACTACGTTCAGCACCGTGCCCTTCAGTAACGCCAAAGTCGCGGTGGCCGGAGCCCCAGGCGGGAGTGAGGCCGTCGGATTCGCAACCGCGGGCAACAACGGCTGGGTAAAACCATACACCGATAGCGGCCTCACCACCTGGACCTCGTGGCCGCTGATCGGCGAACTCACGAACAATCCCAGCACCCCTGCAGCCATGACCGGCCCTTGGATCCGTGTGGAATGGTGCACCTCACCGACCAGTTGTACAGGCGTTACCAGAGAGTGGCTGTCCTTGGGCTTTGGTCAACCCTTCAACACCGTACCGACCACTCCGAAGGGAGGTGCGGGCCAGAACCCAGTGAACCCCAATGCGATTTTGATCCTCCAGCAGCTGCAGCCTGGGGTAGCGGTTAGCGCGGCCAACATTGCTTTGACCAGCACCTGGTATCCGATCAATTTCTATGACGCGCGCGAAGGTGAGATGCGCGACAACCCGGCGGCCAACCCAAACTATACGAGCGGCAGCAGCACTTATTCTTCCTGCTCGGTCAACGGCATTATGAACGCCGTTGAACTGGACGTGGGTAACCTGGCCCTGTGGCTGAAGGGGTCCATCGGCTCCACGGGCGCCAGCGTACCCTCCGCGCAGGAGAACGGCTACGTCCTGTACTTCTCCGACCACCGCGGCATGCTGCCCTCCACCCATCCCTCCAACGGTGGACAGACTCCGGCAGGCGTGATCAACGGAGAATCGGGTCTCGAGGATGTGGTGAACTCGACGCAGAACTTCAACTCCTCCACGCCCGATGGAGTTCTGGAACCGGCGACCTACTATACCTACTCGCCGGAAGACGTCGATCAGAACGGATTCCTCGACAACTGGGGCGAGAAAAATATCGGGTACGGGTTCGGTATCAACACCAATACCAGCCCCCTGAACTCTTATGTTCGAGTTCCAAACCCGGGCCCGGTAAAAAACACAACTTTAAACTGTGCCATGTACAACAGTGGAACGAGTCCCTATTACATTTTGGGCGCCAACAATCAGGTGGGAATGGCCAATATGGTGAGCGGAGCGCGCCACGTGTTGAAGCTGGTGGATGGCGGCATGAGCACGACCTTGCAGAGCTACTTGCCCGTTAAGCCGGCCAGCAGCGGATGCTCACAAAGCGCGACCAACCCCACGGGGTGCGGCGGGTTTACGGTCGCCTCTGAGAACCCGGTGTATATCCAGGGAGACTACAATACCAGTTCGTCGGATCCGTTCTGGGCAACCGCGAATAGCGCAACTCCCACTCAGACTCCGCACTCGGCGGCGTCCATCGTCGCGGACTCGGTCACGGTTCTGTCCGATCAGTGGAATGACGCGAACAGTCTGGCCTACCCGACGACGATCAGCAAGCGCGCTCCTACTCTGGCTGGGTATTACCGCGCAGCGATTTCTGGCGGCAAGAACATCCCCTTCCCTCAACCCACTTGGACGAGCGCTGCGCAGGACCTTGGAACCGACGGAGGAATGCATAACTTCCTCCGGTATCTGGAGCAGTGGAGCCCAGTCGTGCATTACGACGGCTCTTTGGTCAATATGTACTACGCGGAGTACAACACGGGCATTTACAAAGATGGTGGGGGGGGCAGCGGCAGCGGCGTGTACAGCCCCCCGAATCGAAACTACTACTTTGACGTGCTGTTCCTGAACCCGGCCAACCTGCCCCCGGCCACGCCGGAGTTCCAGGACATTGACAGCCTCAGCTACCACCAGAACTTTACACCGCAGTAATCGCACGAACCTGATCCACCGCCCCGGTTCCGCTTTCGCGGGCCGGGGCTTTTTGTGCATTCGTTAAGAGCCAGCCACTTTCCTCCTTGGAACCCCGCGCTACTGCGGTCCAACGGTTTCTTCGTGGAGGAATGTGCTATTTTGTGGCCAGTACCAGCAGTGTTACGGCATTTTTCCGTTTTTGTTGTATACTTCGGGAAGAAGTGCGTCGTCGCACGTCACCGCTTTGCGGAATCGGCGGTCTGGGCTGCTGCAACCTTATTTCATATGGCTGAACAGCACGGGAAGACGAACGAGAAGAACGCAGTCGAGAGCCCCCCCACCACGAAAAAGCCCTATCGAGAACCTGCATTCCGGCATGAGAAGGTTTTCGAGACGATGGCGCTGTCCTGCGGCAAAGTCCAATCCACTAATTTTCAGTGCAGATTCCACCGGAACGCCTCGTAGGCTGCCGCCACTTATGCCATCCATGCCGGAAGCTCGCGAGGATCCTAAGCTTGGTCTTGCGGCTGAGATGCTCCGCCGCCGCGGCACCGTTCAACTGAAGGCATGGGGAACGAGCATGCTTCCCTCGGTGTGGCCGGGCGATCTGCTCACAATTCAAAGCGTGGCGTACGACGAAGTCGTTCCCGGAGACATCGTATTAGTTCTGCGCGACAACCGTTTCTTTGTTCATCGCCTGATTGAAAGGCGACGGGGTCAGGACTGCATTTTGTGGATCACGAGGGGTGACGCAATGCCCCAGAGCGATCCACCCGCATCCGAGTTGTTGGGCCGAGTGGCGGGCATTCACCGTGCCAATCGCAGTTTCGTTCCGAGCCGCCAAGTCCCGCTCCTTTATTCCGGTTTGGCATGGATGCAGCGTCGCTCTGACAGATTCCGCAATCTCATGTTGCATATTCACGCGGCTCGCCTTAGGGTAGGTCCGACTCGCGCCGGACAGTTCTTTCGCGGCGTGTTCGGTGCAGTGCGCGGAATACCCGGCACTTCTTTGTCCCATACTTCTCATCCATGACGACTCTCGTCGCCACGACCGCGAAAGAGGCCTTATCCATCGAGATCGGGGGAATGGCGATCGCCCTGCGCACGCAAGACCCCTCCTTTCGTCGGCTGATCGAGAATCGCTACGCGGGTTTCGTGGGGGATTCGCCGAGTTCGCGCTTCGAGTTCGACATCGACCTCTACGAGCCATCGCAATCCGCTCCAGCCGACGATGAACTAGAGGTGAAGATCGAAGCAGGGGAATGGTTGCTGAGGAGGGGCGATTTCCGCGCACGCTGGAATCCGGAAACCGGCCATGGTCACATCCGTCAATCGTGCAGTCCCTACGCCATCGATTGCGTGTTGCGCATCGTTCACACTCTTATTCTGGCAAGGCAAGGGGGATTCCTGGTTCATGCCGCCAGTGCGATTCGCGGGGGAAAAGCTTTTCTGTTTTCCGGGGTTTCCGGCGCGGGCAAGACAACGATTTCCCGCCTGGCCCCCCCCGATGCAACGCTGCTCACCGACGAAATCTCCTACGTGCGGCGCGAAGGCAATTGGTACATGGCCTGCGGGACGCCTTTTGCAGGTGAGTTGGCACGGGTTGGCGAGAACCAAGCCGCCCCAATCAGCGAAGTCTTTTTGCTCGAGCAAGGCTTGCAGAACAGGATCGAACCGGTGGGCGCCACGGAAGCCGTCCAGCGATTGCTGAGAAACATCTTGTTTTTCGCCGATGATCCTGCGCTGGTTGAGGTCGTTTTTCGGGCGGCGTGCGAGTTTGCCACCTTGGTTCCCATCCGTCGCTTATTGTTCCTCCCCGATCAGCGCGTTTGGGACATAATACGGTGATCACCGGAGAATGACGATGGCCGCAAAATACATTGCGCGAAGTTCGGCGATTGCCGCCCGCCTACTGGGCGACGAAATGATGGTGATGTCGACCGCAGATTCGACTTTTTTCACCCTCAATGAAGTCGCTTCAGTGATTTGGCAGGCGGCGGACGGGCTCACGCCACTGTCGGAAATCGTCGCCGGCAAAATCTGCCAGGAATTCGACGTCGATCAGGAACGAGCGCAGCGCGGCGCCGAACGCTTCGTTGACGAACTCTCACAACACGGCATTCTGCTGGTATCGGATGAGCCGCTGATAAATTCCTCCCTGTGTCTGGAGAGCCGATGAGCCTTCTGGCAGAGATGAATCAAAAAGCGTTGAGCCTGGGCCTGCCCCTCAGCGTTCACCTCGATATCACCTACCGCTGCAATGAGCGCTGCGTGCACTGCTACCTGGACCATGACGATCATGGCGAGATGACGACGGGGGAAATCGTCGATGTGCTCACTCAGCTCGCCGATGCCGGGGTATTTTTCCTGTCCCTCAGCGGGGGTGAAGTTCTTATGCGCCGGGACTTTTTTGACATCGTGGAACGGGCACGGCAACTGTTATTCAACGTGAAGGTGAAGACCAACGGCGTGATGATCCATGAGAAGGAGGCCGGGAGACTTCGCCACCTCGGCGTCGAGCAGATCCAAATCAGTGTCTACTCGCATCGGCCGGAAGTTCACGATGCCATCACAAAACTGCCAGGGTCACTGAAGCGAACCATCCGGGCGATTCGATTCTTGAAGTCCCAGGGGCTAAAGGTCACAATTGCCAACGTTCTGATGGCGGTCAATTTTTCCGACCAGCCGGGCGTGATCACGCTGGCCAGGGAATTGGGAGTCGCCTACACGCTCGACCCCACTATCACTCCAAAAATGGACGGAGACACATCGATCCTGGCGCTGCGGATTCCGGGGTCCGACCTCAAGCAGGTGTTCCATAACCCGGAACTGGTCGGAAACGTGGAAGAATTCTGCGCGCCTCCGCCTGCGCCGGGCGAAGACATCATGGAGGGTTTTCCGTGTAGCGCCGGTCACACAGCCTGCTACATTTCTCCTTACGGTGATGTGTTTCCCTGTGTGCAATTTCCTCTTCCCAGCGGCAACGTACGCCGGCAAAAATTTCTCGACATCTGGCGCCATTCGCCGCAGTTGCAGGAAGTGCGATCCATCCGCGCCAAAGATCTTACCGTTTGCTCAGCTTGCGCCCACGTAGGAACGTGCACGCGTTGCCCCGGGTTGGCTTATATGGAAGGCAACATGCGAGGTCCGTCCACAGCAGATTGCGAGAAGTCTTTCCAGAGAACAGGCATCCCCTCGGCAAACATGCTGAGGCGAGCGCAGGCAGGTTTCGCGGGTCCGCTGATTCAAATCCAATCTCTCGCTAACTCAGCGCAAGCCCGCCCGTTTTCTGCAGAAGGTAGCCTTGTTACCGCGTGATTGGGGGGAGCGCGAAGCTTCGGCTAGCGGCTCTGGTCCACCGACTTGAGCGAAGAGTCGATTGGGCCTGCGCACGTTGGTCACCAGTCGGGTATCCGGTTGAGCACGTTAGGTTACGAAAGTTAGGTCCCAGATTCCCGAAATGTAAGCGAAGATTGAGACTGGATAAGAATGGCTCAATGGTGAAAGCTTGAGGAGAGACTCTATGCGAGGGCACGCATTCCGTGGGTTCTGTGTGGCGGCTGGGTTGCTCCTGGCGGGCATTCCGCTTTCGGGTCAGGCCGGAATGGAGAGGATTCCGCCGAGCGACGCGAGTCACGAACCGACGCACTTGGGGTATCCCCAGGACTGGAGTTCGCGGCATTTGTTGATGCCGGGCATGCGAGCGGAGGATGTGCTAGCGGCGGGAGATCGCGAGCCGCGTCATGTTTACAACATGGTGATGCGGCAGGTGGCAATGGAAAACTTGCGCCACAGAGGACCCCGGCCGCGGGGCCAAATGAAGATCGACTGGGCGGTTTCGCTGGAGAGGGGATACGTGCCGCAAAACCAATTTCCGGCGAAATACCGGTTTGACGTGGCGGCGCAAAATTGCAACACAGATTACGTCGTGTTTGGGCTGACCGTGACTACAGGGACGCAGGCTAACCTGGTGGGGATCAACAATCTGTACACCGGAGCGACTCCGGCGTGCAATAGCGGATCGCCGTGGGTGGCGTTCGCGTACAATACGGTGACGCAGACGGGAGGGCAGATCAAGACGTTGGTGGCGCTGTCGACCGACGGAACGAAGGTAGCGTTCGTGGAAAGCACGGCCGGAGCTTCCTACTTCCACGTTCTGGTGTTGCCGAATCCGATTCCGACGCCGCCGGCGCAGGCAGGAACGGTGTTGGGTCCGCAGACCCCCACTCCGTGCACGACGCCCACGACGCCGGGCTGCATGACGACCCTCACCATCGAAACCAGCGCGACCAATTCGAATTCCTCGCCGTGGGTGGACTACAACACGGATACGGCGTACGTGGGCGCCGACAATGGCTTGCTATATAAGATCACGCCGGTATTCGGCGGCGGCGCGCCGGCGCTGGTCAACGATCCGAGCAACTGGCCGGTCACGGTCTCGACCAACACGCACAACACGGTGTTGACCGCTCCCGTTGTCGACGACACTGCCGGCCTGATTTTTCTCGGAGACGGGGACGGATATGTGTATTCAGTCAAATTTACCAGCCCGGGCAAGACGTTCGCGGCGCAGCAGACGATCGGGTGGGCGTACGACGGAACCACTGATGGGAGCGGACTGGCAGGGACGGGAATCGTTGACCCGCCGATTGCGGTTACGGATCCCGCCAATTCCACAACCGACCAGGTGTTCGCCTTTACCGGATGCAGCTATGTGGGAGGCATCGGGGGCGCCATCAGCCAGCTCCCGGCGAACTTTGCGACCGGGGTGCCTACAACCAGCAACACTGTGGATTTGGGATCGGCAAGCGGTAATGGAAACTGTACAGGGAGAAACGTACATTCGGGAGCGTTCGACAATACCTTCTGGGTGAATGGGTCGACGTCAGGGCATATGATCGCGTGCGGATTCCTGAATAACGGAGGCGCACCGGCTCGTCCACAGATGTATTTCTTCCCCTTTGCCAGTAACGTCATCACCAGCACGGGCAGATCCACCTTTGTGATTAACAATACAAGAGGGGACGAATGTTCGCCGCTGACCGAGTTCTACAACGGCACGACGGACCGGCTATTCTTTGGCGTGGGATCGACAAACGGATTCCTGGAGAGTTCGACGATTACAACGTCGCTGACCACACCGACCTGCACCGGCGCACCGACATCCAGTTGCGTCAGGGCCCCGAGCGCTCTCGGGGGAACCAGCGGAATCGTCATCGACAACCAGGTGTCGAATGGTGGCACCAACATCTACTTCTCGACCCTGGCGCCAGGGTCGGTGAACGCCCAGAATTGCAGTGTATCGGGCGGAACTGCAACTCCCTATTGTGCCGTGAAGCTGACCCAGTCGGCTTTACAGTAAAGGCGTTCTGCTTTAGCGCTTGGTGAGCCTGCGCCGAATGAAATCGGCGTGAGGTTGTGAATGAGTAATACGGGAAAGGCATGAGCCATGACGCCCCCGAGTAGCGGAACCCGACCGAAGATCTGCTGCTCAGCAGCAACCACCGTTCAACTGCAACGTACGCGACCAAGCTTTCGGTTGTCTTCTGCTCGGTCTGTTCTCTTCCGCTCATACCTCCGTCTTCCTCCGGGGTTCATGAACTTCTTTGGCTTGTTTTCGTGAATGTGATTTTGGCCGCATAGGTTCTACTGCTTGTGTCCGCATCTCACTCGAACCCACATACAATGATCCCGTTGTCCGGACGGCGCTTCGTATACTCGCAGCCCTCCGCGATATGAACCAAGTCGCGCGTCAGAAGAAGTCCATCAACTGAGGAGATCTGCCATGCAGAGCCGCATCACTGGTACGACCATGCCTGTTCTTGAGTTTGCGCTCGAACCGAATGAGACCATCATCTCCGAAGCCGGAGAACTCTCATGGATGAGCAGTTCGATCCAGATGACGACGCACACCCAGTTCGGTGGAGGCGGAGGTGTGTTCGGCGTGCTCAAGCGCGTTGCCGGCGGAGGATCCATTTTTATGACCGAATATCGGGCCATCGGCGCCGCGGGGGAGCTCGCGTTCGCGACCAAGCTACCGGGTCACATCGTGCCCGTAGAGATCTCGCCTGGACACGAGTACATGATTCACCGGCACGGCTTTCTCTGCGCCACTCCGCAGATTCAAATCGGCGTCGGCTTTCAGCAATCGCTGGGCGCAGGAATTTTTGGTGGCGACGGCTTCCTGCTGCAACGGGCCAGCGGACAGGGGACGGCCTGGCTCGAACTCTCCGGAGAACTGGTGGTGCGCGATCTTCAGCCCGGCGAAACCTTGCGGGTCCATCCCGGCCATGTGGGGGCTTTTCAAGCCAACGTCTCGTTCCAGATCACGACCGTTCCCGGCATCAAGAACATGATCTTTGGCGGTGACGGAATTTTTCTGGCTGCGCTGACCGGCCCCGGAAGGATCTGGCTGCAGACCCTTCCGATTGCAAGATTGGCTCACGCGCTAGAGAGGTACATGCCTCATGAAACCCGCCGCGAGACGGTGCAAGGTGGTGTGGTCGGCGGAATTGTGGGCTCCATCCTCGACAACATGAAGTGAGCGGGATGGAGAAACCGCATACAGCCGGGGTTTGGATATTTAGAATCTTCTTTCGCGCGAGTCTCCCTCGTTACAAAGACGTCTCAAATTTGGACTTAGTCAAAAAACAAGAGGCCGAAAGTTCACTATTTTTCTCGAATAAGCAGCCGGTGGCTACAAACCGACCGGCGGTCCCTGGCAGATCGTGTAATTTGTGCCAAGGGTTTGCTGTATGGCGGGAACTTTCGTCTAAGGTGTTTACCTGATTTTTCTGGCACAACTCCTGTTTTCCTGTGCGATTGACCGGTTATTCTAGTTTTTATTGTGCATGCGGCGAAATCTCTTTGGGGTGCCAAAGACACAAGAATCGCGCCGGCAAAGTTGAGAACGCTAAGGTGATGCGCGTTTAGGCACGCCCTTGGCGGCTAAAACGCGCACCAACAGTAAGGTTCCACCTTTTTCGGGATGGCCTTCCACTTCCCAGAGGGAGGGATCACCGTCCGCAAGTGCCTGTGGAAAATGATGTTTGTGTGTCACAGACAATCTCCACCTCAAAATGGCAACGTGGATGCTATGGGATTTGGTAAGGTTCAGCCAAGCGCCAATTCCGGGCGAAGGCGATGCAAACGCAAAAATAAGGGGGGGGGAATCGATGAAGGAACAAACTGTTCGGCTGGGCCCACGCGAACAGCAAATCGTCGAGCTGCTTTTGCAAGGTTGTGACAATGCGGAAATTGCAAGTCAGCTAAAAATGGCGCGGCGAACCGTGAAAGCCCATTTCAACCGGTTGTTTCTCCGTTTCGGAATCACCGGCGGTATCAAGCGAGTGAAACTCGCGACCCTGTTATATCGGAGGCAAGCATGTCTGCAAATGGACGTTATGGCACCCGTGTCCCCAATGAACGTGAACACCGAGTCATCCAACTTGTTGCCGAAGGCTTGAAGAACAAAGAGGTAGCGGATGCCATTGGGACAACGGAGCACGTCGTGAAGAATTATCTGCGGGTGATTTACGACAAACTCGGACTTTGGAACCGCGTCGAACTCGCCCTTTGGTATGAGTCGCGGCGAAGTCCGTCGATGCTGCTAACTCAGTGATGTTCTATGGATCCGACTGCGAAGGACGTCGCTGCGCGAAATGCGACTGCGGCGTCCGATGCCGGTCAGTCGGGAATTTCAAATAGCCCGTTCGATTCTCCGAGTCATTGGCAACCAAAAGCCTGAAGATGCCGCAGACGCTGTCCCGCGTTTTTCACTCCCTGGAGTGCTGCGGTGTCGAGCAACACGCGCGCCTGATCGCAATTCTTCGAAACGCCGTCCCCCCTCAGATATAGATCTGATAGAAGGAGGGTGGCATCGGCATTGTGTTTGGCAATGGCTTTCCACAGCCATTTTGCCGCTTCAGCGCTGTTGCGGCCCCGGCCATTTGTGCCGTTCAGATAGCCTTGGGCGACGGCGAGTTCCTCGGCGCCGGTTCCTCTCAACGCTTCAGCCCAAGGAGAGTTCTCCGGCCTTGAAGTCCCGTGCGGCAGAGATGGAGCGGCGTTGTCCGCTCGGGTGCTCGCTTCATTCCGAACTGGTTCTGGCCGAACTGGTTCTGCAGCATTGCGGGCGCGGTCGGACGCTTGATTCTCACTAGGCGAGGTCCGGCCCGGTGCATCGGTTTTCGCTGGACCTGACGGAGCTGGCGCCGAAGGTTCGGGCTCTTTCGTCGCCACCGAGGGAGCAAGTGGCCCCACGGGAGAAGTTTGCGATGTCGCTTGTGCGCTACGCCACGCCATGTAGGCAAGAGCGCCAATAATAATCGCTAGGGCAATCACCACGTAGATGCGGTACGACCCCGAAGCGCGCGGAACCGAGAAAATCTCGTCCTGGTCCTCGTCGTTGTAGTAGTCGACGTCGCGGCTATTTTGGAAGAGCGACAATTCGTTCGTGTTCAATTTCGGTTCGTAGTACGATTCATGGTTCTGCCCGCACGGCACAGGTTCACCCTGAGGCGCATCCTCCCTTTGCTGATCCGCAATGTGTAGATCGGCGATGTGAAGACCTTCATGCGGGTCTTCTCGATACAGTCCGACGACTGCTCCTTCCTCTTCTAGACGAGTGCCGCACATGCCGCAGAACTTCTGAGAGGGAGGGTTCCTCCGGCCGCATGCGTGACAGCGAACGAGCATCGACTGCTCCTCCGACGCTAGGGGAGCAGGCGGACTCACTGGCTCCGACGGCTGCTCTGTAACCGAAGACGGAGCGGCGGCCCCGGTCCCTGCGGGCGTCGCATTCTCCGCTTCCAGCTCACGCAAAAGTTCTTGTACTGCCTGCTCGCGTTTCTCGGGTGGACTGGTGAAATAAACCTGGGCCCACCGCCCCATGTTTTGCGCCAATAGCGGATTCAGGAGAGGGTTCAACTCCGGCGGCGGCACGGAGTCAGGTTCTTCGGAATGGTCGGTTTGGGCCGACAAATAGGGTTCTCCCCTTTACGAAGAGTTGATCGGAATGAGCAGGCGAAACCTACATGTATGATTGCACTCCCGTGGCCGGGGTTGTCAAATTAAACGAACTGGAACCGGAGCAACCCAGCTGGAGAAGCCGCTTTCAGTCGCAGGCTTTGCGATAGGCGGGCTCATACTGGTCCAACTGTGCATCCCGCTGAGTGGCGAATTTCCCCTTCGGGGTTTTACCGTAGAGATCGGAGCCGGGGCAATAGTAAAGCGCGGTGTGAAGATCGACCCAAACCTGGGTACGTGGATTTCCTTTGTACTGCGGTGGTTCGGGCGCCTCCGCCAAGCCCAGCTCAACCAGGATTCGATCGAAAAGCGAAAGATCGGCGTCGGGAGCGGCTCTGCGGTGTGCTGCGGAGACCGTTGGGCTGCCTGTCGCGCTTACTGAATGGCTGGACCAGATTCCCCACCGAATGACACCCAGCACCAAAATCACGGCGATTGCCAAATAAACGTCCCCTCGCCGGGTATTCCAGAACTGCGCCCAGGCACCGGGATCTTTGGCTGCGGCCAGTTGCTCCAGGAAGGCACGGGTGGTTGCGGCGGAACTCCAGGCTACAGGGCGTTCCGTTTTTGCGAGAGATGTCGGTTCGGGTCCCTCCACATCTTCTACCGCATCCACTACGGTTGCGTGCGGCGGAATTTCCTGGACAACGTGCGGCGGAATTTCAAGATCCGCCGTTGCGGAGTTTTCCAAGTCTACGCTCGCCGCTGCCTCAGGTAGTTCGGTCGGTTCCGTTGTCTCGTTGCACAAATGCTCGGCGGCCGTATAAGGATCGAGTACCACCTCTTCGGTGGATTCGGCGACAGACTCCCCGCTGATGACTTGATCGAGCTTCGCCAGCGAATCCTCGTGAACCACAGCGCCATTCGCCGGATGGGCGTGCGGAGCTTTATTCATCGCCTCCTGCATATGCCACAACGTCGCTAGCGTGCTCTGCAGATTAGGCGCTTCATAATCAGAACTGCGTGGCAATCCGCAGTTCCCGCAGAACTGTTCTTGCCCGACGAGTTCGTGACCGCACTTACGGCAGACGAAAGTTGACGCGGACGACGCCCTTGACGGAACGCTGGCTCGGACCGCAACGTCCTTGGAGGCTGTGTCGGCCAGCGCCGCAAGATTCGGCTTCAGTTTTTCCAGAGCCTCCAGCATTACGGCGCGTTCGGTCGCGAGCGATTTTTTCCAGGTGACTTTTTCGTTGCGCGCCAGTGCTTCGGTCACCAGGCCAGCCATGAGTTGGCAGGTGTGAACGTCTTCCTCGGTAAAAGCCTGCGCGCTGGGAAAATAGAGTTCCAGGCTCCCGGCAACGCCGCCATCGTGAAAAACCGGAACCGCGATCATCGACTGGATGCCGCGGCGACGACACTCGTCCGTGTCGAGGACGAGTTCAGTATTGACGTCAGTGCAGCGGAAAACACCGCCGGTCCGAAGGCAGTCGGCGCCCAGCGCTTTTTCCATGGGAACTTCGGTTCCCGCGGGCAGCGCCATAACGCCCGCCGCAGCCCGGTACTGCACTTTCTTGCCATCGAGGATGCCAATCGCAGCACTGCGTATTCCGGCGATCTGAGTCAGGCGTTCGGCGACGAGCGACATTACGCTCTCTAACTCCAGATGACGAACCTGAACCTGGTGCTGGATCTCAACAATTTGGGCAAGAGTGACAGTGGAATCGGCTTTGGGAATAGGCAGTGCTTCATGCGGTTGCGGCAGGCCAGGGGACGATATGGACCATTCTTCCGCTGCAGGCAGATCTTTCGTCAACTTGCGGCCCGGCGCTACCCTCTGCAGTTGGCGATTGCGCTCCTGCATCACGTAGGCCGCTTCCAGCACCCGTGCGAGGGTCTGCTCGTCCCGGATTGGTTTGTTGCTAGCCTCGGACACGGTTTCTTTTTCCACAGCTTGAACCGATTGAGTGCGCAGCCCGGCAGATGACGGGGAATGCGCTTATTCTAGTGCAAGTCCTGCGCCAACACGCAGCTCCACGGTGTTTTAGGCGAGGGGTTCGCCTTCACGGATCGAATACCTTGGGGTACCTCAGCCTGCAAGGCGCCCAAATCTGTCAATAGTTTACCGTCGAAAGTGCCAGCCTTACGAGTGTTATGAGCGCGAGAAGGGAAAGAGCTGTGCCTGGTAACCACTCTCTGGTAACCACAGTATCGCAACAATCTGCATGCCCGTTCAGTGGTTTTTCCTATTCAGAGAACGGGAGATCGATCATCAGTAGACTCACTCTTGCCGCTGAGATAAAAGTGCACCGCGGGGGTGATGATCAGCGATAGCACCATGGAGATGAGAACGCCGCCAATGACCGCGATGGCGAGAGGCTGCAACATCTGAGAACCGGCTCCAATTGCGAACGCCAGCGGCAGCATCCCAGCGACTGTAGCCAGCGCGGTCATGACAATGGGACGCAACCGGCGGCGTGCGGCTTGCAGCATCGCCTTTTCAGTGTCCAAGCCAAGGAGGCGCATCTTCTGATCGGCGTCAAGCAGCAGGATGCCGTTCTTGGCCACGATGCCGATCACCATGATCATCCCCATGAATGAGGAGATGTTGAAGGTGGTGCGCGTGATCAGCAGGGCAATGAAAACGCCAGAGGTGGAGAGCAGAGCCGACGAGAGAATTGCGACCGGCGCCGCGAACGTTCCAAACTCAAACAGCAACACGATGAACAGAAGCAGGACCGCAAGGATGAGCACGATTACCAGGTCGTGGAACGACCGCTGCTGTTCCTCGTAGGTACCGCCGTATTCCACGCGAATGCCGGAAGGAATGTGCAACCCCGCGACGACTTTCTGCACGTCGGCCATGCCGCTGCCCAGGCTTCTTCCCTCCAGGCGGGCGGTGACAGCCACGTCGCGCTGCAGGTTTTCGCGGCGAACCTCTGTCTGCCCCGGATCCTCAACCACTGACGCGAGCGCCCCTAGCGTGGCCGTGTGTCCGGTGCTGCTGACCAGCAAGGTGTCGCGCATGGCTTCGAGCGATGCTCGGTTTGCCGCAGGAAAGCGCACCCGCAGCGTATAGGCGCGGTCGTTCGCCACCACCGGCGTGGGTGCAGGTTCGCCCTCCAGAATTGCCGAGGCGTCGAGTGCGATTTCCTCGGCACTGAATCCGGCTCTGGCGGCGACGCTGGGGTCCACCTGGAAAGTGACCGCGGGCCCGCTGATGGTATTCTCGATGCCGTTCAGGATGTCCACCACCCCTTTGATCTTCCCGATGGCCTCGGCGACCTTGGGCGCCCATTCTTCCAGTTGTTTGGGATCCTGCGAAAACAGTTTGATCTGAATTGGTTCCGGAGCCGAGGTCAGGTCGCCGATCATGTCCTGAAGAACCTGCACGAATTCTATGTCGAGAGCGGGCTCTTGTTGCTTGATGTCGGCACGCACGTCGGAAATGATGTCTTCAATATCTCGCTTGCGTTTCGCTTTCAACTTCACCAGGATATCGCCGGTATTGGCTTCCGTGACCGCGGCCAGGCCGAGTTGCAGACCTGTGCGCCGCGACGTGCTCTCTACTTCAGGTACCTCGCGGAGCATCTGTTCCACGTGGCCGACAACCCGGTTAGTTTCCGCCAGCGAGCTGCCCGCCGGCATGATGTAGTCGATGACGAATCCGCCTTCGTCCATTTCCGGTAGGAGATCAGATCCTGAAAAGGTGTAGCAAACATAGGAAGCAACGATCAGGCCGGCGGCGAAGATGAGGAGCAATCGCGGCCGTTCGAGCGCACGGCGCAGCCAGCGTTCGTGGAAGTTCACCACGCGGAGGAAGAAGCCACTGAGGTGTTTTTCCTCGGCGGCCAGCAACTTCATCGCATTGTCATTTTCGGCGGAGACTTCACTTTCATTTGCTTCGGGCGAAGTGGAGGGAGGATTCTCCGATTCAGCGACCTGAGGGCCGTCGTTGTCGTGACGCTTCTTAATGAAGTATTGGCTCAGCGTCGGAGTCCACGTTAGGGCCAGCGCCAGCGACGTCAGCAGCGACACGCTCATGGTCACTGCCAGGGCACGGAAGAAGACTCCCGTGACGCCGGTGATAACGATCAGCGGAATGAATACGACCACTGGCGTGATGGTCGATCCGATCAGCGGAACTGTGATTTCTTTCAGTGCCCTGCGGATCGCCTCCAGAACGTCCTTGCCCAGAGTCGCGATGCAGGACCACGTTCTCCACCACCACGATGGCGTCATCGATGACCAGCCCCACGGCTGCGGCGAGACCGCCCAGCGTCATCAGGTTGAACGTCTCCCCCATCATCTTCAAGGCGATGAATGTGACCATCACGGTCACGGGAATCACCAGGCCGGCGACCAGCGAGGTTCCCCAATCGCGCAGGAATACGACCAGGATGATCGATGCCAGGATCAGACCCACCAGGATGGCATCGCGCACACTCTTAATGGACTCGTCCACGATGATCGACTGATCGTAGAAAGGTTGGATCCGGACTCCGGGCGGCAGCGTCTTGCGAAGGCGGTCGATTTCGTCGTGAACTTCTTGCGCGACCTGTACCGTGTTGCCGTCGGGCTGACGATTGATGTTCAGCAGAACCGCGGGCTTGCCGTTTGCCGTGACCACGGTGTAGACCGGTTTCACTCCCGGCGCCACACTGGCCACATCGCCGATCCTCACAGGAATTCCTGCAGGGGTGTTCTTGACCACGGCATTCGCGATCTCTTCGGGTGTCTTTACCTGGCCGTTCACCAGGCCGAGATAGAGTTGATGATTGCGCGACAGCAGGCCTGGAGAATCGACAAGATTCGTGCGCCGAACCGCGTCCAGAATGTCCGATACGGTGACGCCCGCCGCCAGCAGCTTAGCGGGGTCAGGCGTGATGTGAAATTCAGGCTCTTGTCCGCCCTGCACGATCACAGTGGATACGCCTTCCAGACGGTTCAACCGTGGCTTCATTTCATAGGTCGCCATTTCCCACAGTTTGGTTTGAGGCATGCTGTCGGAGGTCAGGCTGTAGCCGATGATGGGAAAAGCCGCGAAGGTCAGGCGATGGGCCTCGATCTTCGCAGTCGCCGGAAGCTCAGGCTGCACTCGCGAAATTGCGGCGTTCACATATTGCAGCGTCTGGAACATGTCGATGTCCCAGCGGAAAAACAGATCAACTTCCGCCGATCCGCGGCTGGTGGTGGAACGGACCGTGAGCAGTCCGGGCACGCTGTTGACGGCTTCCTCGATGGGCCGGGTCACGGTGACCGTCATCTGATCGATGGGCATGACGCCGTTGTCGACCGCGATCAGCACGCGGGGGAAATCCGTGTTGGGGAACACCGACACCGGGATGGTGAAGGCGAGATACGCGCCCAGGAGACCGAACGTTAGGATGAGGAAGATGACTGGCCTGGAGTGCTGGGCAATCCAATACCGGGCATTCGAGTGCTGGTCAGTCGAATGTTGTTGAGTCGAACGGCCGGCCTTCGGTGAGTTCACGCAGGCGCTCCGCAGCGGTTATTTTTCAACGGGTCCCTCACTGGGAGCTTTCGATCCTTCCTTGGATCCTTCCGACGATCCCTCAGCCGGCGCGTCGGGCGCTTGGATTTGGATCTTGGTGTTGTCGGGCAGTCCGTAAGCGCCGTTGGCCACCACTTTGTCGCTGGCTGTGACGCCTTCGAGAATCTGCACATCGTCGCCGTTGCGGATGCCGAGTTTGACTGTCTTCTGATGTGCGCGGCCATCGGAGCCGGCCAACATAACTGCAGTCGTCCCCTCTGGCGTGGTGATGACCGAACTCGCCGGTACGACGAGAGCGTCCTTCACGGTCTTCGCCGTCAAAGAAAGTTGCACGCTGGTTCCCGGCTTCAGCGCGTGCTTGGGGTTCTTGGCCTCAAGCCAGACTTCGACCGTAGTGCTGTTGGGATCAAGCGCCGGACTCACCACCGTGACGCTACCTTCGATCGGTTCTTCGATTCCAGGCACGGTCATGGTCCCCTTGTCTCCGACCTTCAGAGCGGCAGCGTCGTTCTGCGGGATGTGGGCCTTGGCGATGACCGAAGAAACATCCATCACCGTCAGCAGGGGAGTGCCAGCCGCGGCCATTTCGCCCGGATATAGTGGACGGTCCGTGATGACGCCGTCTATCGGACTGCGAATTTCCGAGTAGCTGAGTTGCGCCTCCGCTCCCAGATACTTGCCCTTGGCCGATTCCAGTTGTCCCGCGGCGGATTTGAGTTCCTGTGGCTTGCCGATGGCCATGAGAGCGTCCAGATGCTTTTTAGCGATCGCATACTGGTTGCGGGCTTGGGTGAAATCGACTCGCGATTGATCGAGCTCTTTTCGCGGCAGCGCGCCTTGATCGAAAAGTTGCTGGCGACTCTGGAAAATTTTTTCCTGCGCATCGAGCGCCTGCTGGGCCTGTTGCGCATCGGCCTCGGCCTTTTGGATTTCCTCCGGCAGACCGGCGGCGGTCGTAGTTTCGTAGGTGGCTTGGGCCTGCTCGTAGCTGCCTCTATTTTCCTGAGCGGCTGCACTCAGATCGCGGTTCTCCAGCACAGCGAGCAGTTGTCCCTGGCGGACCGGGCTGCCGCGCTTCACCAGAAACTTCTGGACGGGAGCGCTGATCTTGGGGACAATCGCGGCCTGTTGCCGCGGGAACAGGATCGCCTGCGTATTGATAGTGTGCTGAATCGTGGTTTTTTCCACGGCGGAGACCTGCACCGTGACCGTCGGTTCTTTGCCGGCCTGGTCGGACGAGCAGCCCGCGGTAATCAGCAGGCCGGCTACAGCCGCCGCACCGGCGATTGCGAGCATGCGGCGGGGCAAGCTACCGAGCTTGCTATCACAGTTTGGCGTGCGGGCGGTTTGGGTGCAGTTCATGCGGTTAGAAGTTTCCAGTCAGAGTCTGCAAGTTTGCCACAGCGACGCGGAAGCGCGCTTGGCCATCATCGTACGCGTTGCGGGCCAGGGTCAGGGTATTTTGCGCGTCGACTACTTCGAGTACGGTGGATTCTCCGGCCTGGTAGCGCAGAGTGGTGAGCCGCATACTGTCGGCTGCCAGTTCGGCGGAACTCGCCAGCGACTCCATTTCCAGGCGCGAGGCCTCGGCTTCTCCGTAGAACTGTCGCAGGTGGCTTAGGAGTTGCCGTTGTGCGTAGGTTAACTCGACGTGAGCCTGATCGCGGCGCAACACCGCCTGCTTGAGCTTGCTGCGATCTGAACCCCAACTGAAAATTGGAATCTGCAAGGTGGCCACGGCGGAATAACCGAGGTTCTCTACTCCGTTGGTTCGGAGTGCGAATTGGTTCGCATCGATGCCATAAAAATAATCGATGCTCAGCGCCGGCAACAAACCACCCCAGGCCGCGGCAACCTCGTGATTGGCAACTTCGAATGCCGCCAGAGCCGCGCGCAGGTCGGGATTATTCTTCTTGCCTGCCGCTTCGACTTCGGCAAAAGTAGGCAACGGCTCGGGAGTCGGCAAGTCATCGACGACGGCGAAGTCCTGATTGAAATCGGGAAACAGCAGCACGGCCAGATCGAGGCGGCTGCGCTCCATGCCGAGTTGAGCTTCCTGCAGGTCGCGCTGCTGCTGCTGGGCCTGAATGCGCGCCTTGATTACGTCGGCGTGTGCGACTTCGCCCCCGTTCTCCAGCTTCTGACTGATGTCGAGAAATCGGGCCGCCTCGGCGGCTGCGCGCTGGGCTGTCGCGTACTTGCGCTGGGCCACGACCAGCCCGTAATACGACTCGGTTACAGTGACCACGAGGCCGCGCTTGGCGATCTCGGCCTTCGCCCGCGCCTGCGCCGAAGCGGCTGAGGAGCGGCGATAGTCGGCAAAATTGGTGAGGGACAGCGACTGATGCACGTCCGCCTGGCTGATGTACTCATGCACGCCATTGTTGGCGATGAACCTGGAAGTGGGGCATCCTAGCGCGCTGGTCGCGCAGCTCAAAGGAAGCAGGCCGGTGCCCTGGGTGTATATGAACGAATTGTTGTAATTGAGGTTGGGCAGCAGTCCGGCGCGGGCCTGCACGCGATCTTCGCGGGCCAGACCCAGATCTGTGATCGCCGAGCGATATTGGGGGTCGTTCTGGCGAGCTCGTTGCAGGGCGTCCTGCAGCGTGATTGTGAGCGGCGCCCCGCTGGCCGCGGTGGCGCTCGCGCCTTGGGTCTGCGCCGTTATCGTCAGCTGTGCAAAACTTGAGTGCCCCATCACCAGCAGGACCAAAATGAAAACCAAAGGGTTTATCCAGTGTTCAATATGGGAGGACGATTCGTTCATCGCAACAAAGTTATTCTGACGTTTTTTCACAGGGTCACCTCGAAAGGAAGGCGGGCGACGCACAACGACGAAAACCCTTGACCACGAAGGGAATCGCTAAAAGCTTGAGCCGACGCGAAAGCGCGGCCTGCCGCAGCAACGACCGACTGCCGGAGGCACAGCGGCGGAGCAGATGTGTCGCGGACAGTCGCCATGGGTCACGTGCTTGCACCAATTTGGAACTCGGCTAGCCTACCACGGCGTTCCTGAAAGCCACCTGAAAACGGTGGTTGTCGCCCCCAAGTGCTAGCGTCCCAAAGTACTTAGCTAGTGAAGGCGAAGGGATGCGAACAATTGGCGAAAGCCGTGCTATCTCAGAAGCTGAGTGTGATCGCCAAGTCCGCAGGAGGAAACAACCCAATGATTAATCTCGATCAAGTCAAAGTCACGCCCCGCGATCAGCAGGTTCTGAACCTGCTCGTACAGGGCTGCAGCAACAAAGAAATTGCAGGCCAGCTGAACATCAGCCCTCGCACCGTAAAACAACACCTGCGCACGCTGTTTTTGCGCGCCGGAATCCGCGAGGGCCGCAAGCGTGTGAAGTTGGCCATCGCTATGTTCACGAAGGAGGAAGCGTAGTCATGACACCCCGAGAGCGCCTCACCCCGAAAGAAATTCAGATCTCGATTCTGGTCTGGGAAGGTCTGACCAATCGCGAAATCGGCAAGATCGTCGGCTCCAGCGAACAAGTGATCAAGAACCATTTGCGCAGCGCATTCGACAAACTAGGTGTCTGGAGCCGTCTGGAACTGGCGATGTACGTGGCCAGCCACGGCGGAAAGGATTGGCCTCCCGAAACCGAACGCCCGGCCATGCCCTATAACCAAGCCGTCTGGGCAGATTAGGGCAGGTTCGCCAATGCGTTGCGGGAGCCATGCCATCCTTGCAGGCTTCATTTTCTCTTCGGGCAGGGGCGATGCCCAGCCTCTGCCTCTGGCAAGTTCTCTCAACTCGCAGTCCAAACTCTGCAAAACCTTTCACGGCAGGGGATATGCCGGGAAACTCCTCATCCCCTAACGTGATGTCCGGCAATACCTTGCGGGGCGGGGGCGGCGGCATCTGAATTGCACTAGGGAAGACGATCTGCCAAGTGCGGGCTCAACAGCAGCCACGAGCCGGCTTCGCGACCCCGGGGCGAAACCTGCGATGGCCTACAAAGAAGTTTTCTGGATGACATGCGATTCCACCGAACAACTGCGGGCGGAGTACGGTCCTTTTCACACCCGCACAGAGGCCGAAATTGAGGCTAAGAGGCTCGGTTTCGGATACCTGCTGCGCTACGAGCACATTCTTGGCGAAGACGAAGAGGTTCAGGAAGTGCGATGTATCTTCGTGGAACTACCGGGGGCCGCTCCGGTTGGCAGCGACCCCATCCCTGTCACGCTCCATACCCGTTGCGCCACCTGCGGCGAATCCGCAGCCCACGACAAAAGCTGGGAGGCCGAGGTCTGGGCCGATATCCACGAATTTGAACACTCCCGCCATTTGGTACGGCTTTTCGAACATGCCCGCGGCAAGGGTTTGAAGGAAATCGGGGACTGGCGCAGCTAGTTCTCTGGAACTCAACTCTTGCTCGAAAGGCTGCTCGCGGCCGCTCGGTCCACAAGCCAGATCAGCTTTCCCTGGTGTGGGCGGACCAGTTTTGAGGGATACTGCTCGGCAGGAACGTTTTCTTCCAACACCGCCCGAAGTACGGTCGCCTTGTCTGTCCCGCTCACCAGAAAGGTCACGCAGCGCGCCGCATTCAGAACAGGAAGGGTCAGTGTAATGCGGCTGGCCTTCAGCTTATCAACCCAGTTGGCGACCACGAGGCGGGACTTTTCGTGCAGGGCGGCAGTGCCGGGGAACAGCGAAGCGGTATGCCCGTCCGGGCCCATGCCGAGAAGAATCAGGTCAAAAGTTGGAACCTGTTCCGGTTCCAGTTGGAAGAATTTCCGCAGGGTCTGCTCGTAGGCTTCCGCAACGGCCGCGGCGTCAGGATTCTCGGCTTTGATCCGGAACACATTCCCCGCAGCCACCGGAATTTTCGACAACATGGTTTCTTCCGCCATGCGGTAGTTGCTCTCGGGATCGGTGGGGGGCACGTGGCGCTCGTCGCCCCAGAAAAAAAACATACGATCCCACGGCAAAGCCGTGCGGGCATTGGTAGCCAGCAAATTGTAGAGATTCTTGGGAGTCGATCCGCCCGACAGGGCGATGGTGAAGCGGCCGCGTTGTGCCACGGCTTCATTCGCTGTGCGCACAACTTCTTCCGCTGCCGCCGCGAACAACTCTTGCGGGGTGGTCAGCGTTCGAATTTCTAAGGAAGAATTCACGGGACTTCACTCAACTCTTTGCCTGGCCCTGACAGCTTCGGACAGCCGCGCAGCGCGCCGCTCCCAGCAGTCCAGCTTTCTCATTGGTGATGACCTGCACCGGAATCGACTCCACCAGCGGACGCAGGCGCCCCTTATCAACGAAAGCCTGCATGAACGCCGGGCCTGTCAGCTTTGGAAGAATCTTGGGAGAAATGCCCCCTGCCAGGAACAGACCTCCGGTAGCCATTACCTTGAGGGCCAGATTGGCGGCTTCCGCGCCATAAACGGAGATCCATAGGTCCAGCGCTTTCTCCGCCAGACTCTGGGTTCCATCCAGCGCTGCCCGTGAAATCACTGCGGCAGGATCGCCCTTCCTGAGTGCGGCGGCAAATTCCGCAGACTCCTTTCCGCATCCGCTTTCGCGCAAGAAGTTGTAAACATTCACCAGGCCGGGGCCGGAAAGGATGCGTTCGTAGCTGACGTGCCCGAAGCGCGCTTTCAGGAATCGCACCAATTCGATCTGCAAATCTCCCTGAGGACCAAAGTCGGTGTGCCCGCCTTCGCAGGCGAAAACATGGTGCCGGCTTCCGTCCCAGAATAGCCCGGCCTCCCCTAATCCCGTTCCCGGCGCGATCACGGCCTGGTTGCCCACGACAGGCATGCTCACCCGGTTCAACGGAACAAGGTCCCCGGGGGCTAGTGCGCCGATGCCCCAGGCACTGGCTTCGAGATCGTTGATCAGCAGCGTGGCAGGAAGATGAATCTGTTTTGCCAGCCGCGATTGCTCCACCACCCAGGGCAGGTTCGAGGTTTCAACACGTCCATTGCGCACCGGACCTGCGATCCCGAAACATGCCGCGTCGGGACGCGTTTTGGAATCGTCCAGGAACTGGCTCACAATCTCGCCGAGTTCGCTGTGCTCCCGGCTGGGAAAGACACGCTCAGACACCAGGCGCAAGTGCCCATTCTGGGGTTGAAAATAAGCCAGCCGAGCATTGGTGCCACCAATATCGCCGGCCAGAATCATTTCTCGAAGTTCCTCCAGCGACGACCGTCGCGTTCCAGCAGATCGTCGGCCTCCTTCGGTCCCCAGGTGCCAGATGCATAGTTAGGAAAATTCCGTGGCGGGAGCGCCTTCCAGAGATCCAGCACCGGATTGACCACGGACCAGCCCGCTTCCACCATATCGGCGCGCTGAAACAGCGTCTGATCGCCAATCATGCAATCATGCAGCAGCCGCTCGTAGCCGGTGCTGGGCTGCTTGCCGAAATATTCCTGATATTCGAAATTCATGTCCACCGTGCCGAGGCGCATGACTGGACCGGGGACCTTGGCCGCGAACTGCAGCGAGATCCCTTCTTCGGGTTGAATGTGCAGCACCAGTTGGTTCGGCATCAGGTGCTCAACGGGCGTATCGCGGAACAGCACGAAGGGCGCCCGCCGAAACTGTATCACGATATGAGTGTTGCGCACCGGCATTCGCTTTCCTGTGCGCAGATAGAAGGGCACATCTGCCCATCGCCAGTTGTCGATCAGCAGTTTCATCGCGACGAAAGTCTCGGTCCGCGAATCGGGAGGAACGTCGGCTTCCGCGCGATAAGCCGTGACTCGCTTGCCATCTTCCGTACCGTCGCCGTACTGGCCGCGCACGCTGCGGCTCAGCACCTCTTCATCGCTCATGGGCTGGATGGCGTGCAGAATTTTAGCCTGCTCGTCGCGCACCGCGTTGGCGTCGAACGAAATGGGCGGCTCCATGGCGGTAAGGCTGATCAGTTGCATGATGTGATTGGGCACCATGTCGCGCAGGGAACCCGCGTGATCGAAATAGCTTCCGCGTCCCTCTACGCCAACTGTCTCGGCCACCGAGATCTGCACGTGGTCGATATAGCGGCGATTCCACACCGGCTCAAAAATTCCGTTGGCGAAGCGGAACGCCATGATGTTCTGCACCGTCTCTTTGCCAAGATAATGGTCGATGCGGTAGATCTGCTTTTCGTCGGCTTCTTTGAGCAGTTGCTGGTTCAACGCTTTGGCCGATTCCAAATCATGTCCGAAGGGCTTCTCGATGACCACCCGCCGCCAGTGGCTGTTCGCTTGTTCCATCAATCCGGCGGCGGAGAGTTTCTGCACGATTGGCCCGAAAAAACTGGGCGCGGTTGCGAGGTAATAGAAGAAGTTCTGGTGGGCCGAGTGCTCCTGATCCACCTTGGCGAGAAAGTCCTTGAGTTGTGGGTACAGTTTGTCGTCGCTGAAATCTCCGGTAAAGTAGTAGAAGCGGCGTGTGAACCACTCCCAGAGATCGTCCTCGGCGCATTCTCCACAGTACGCTTTGACGTCGTCATGGACTCTCTTTCGGAATTCATCGTTCGACATCTGGGCGCGCGCGACGCCCACCACGGCGAACTCGCGGGAAAGTAACCCGGCGCGCGCCAGGTTATAGAGCGCCGGAATCAACATGCGTCCCGTCAGATCGCCGGCCGCGCCGAAGATCACCATTACGCAGGGATCGCCCTGCTTGCCGATGCGCGGCGGCGGCGCCGCCGCTGGGTGTTCCGCTACTTCAGCCATGAGTTGTTTCCTCCGGATCCGCTTGAGAGAGAATAGAGCCGCGCCTACGCGGACTTCTTTGCCTTGCTGGCGCCAGCTTCCACGTGTCCGCCAAACTTCTGCCGCATGGCGGAAAGCATCTTCTCCGCGAACGTATGCTGCTGCCGCGAGCGAAAACGCACGTACAAGGCCGCGGTCAACACGTCCGCAGGCACCGCTTCTTCGATCGCCGCCTGAATCGTCCAGCGGCCTTCGCCCGAATCTTGCACGAATCCTTCGTATTCGGAGAGAGTGGGATTTTCCGTCAGCGCCATTGCCGTCAGGTCAAGCAGCCAGGAACTGACCACACTGCCGCGCCGCCACACTTCCGCGATGTCCGGCAGGTTCAGGTCGTAGCGCATGTCCTCGGGCAAATCTTTGCTGGTTGCGTTCTTGAAGATGTCGAAGCCCTCCGCGTAGGCCTGCATGATGCCGTACTCAATCCCGTTGTGCACCATCTTCACGAAGTGCCCCGCCCCGGACGGACCGCAATGAATGTAACCATCTTCCGCCGTGCCGCCGAGTTCTTCTCTTCCTGGAGTTCGCGGAATGTCGCCCTTGCCGGGGGCCAGCGTTTTGAAAATGGGATCGAGCCGCTGCACCGCTTCTTTTGGGCCGCCAATCATCATGCAGTAACCGCGTTCCAACCCCCACACGCCACCGCTGGTTCCCACATCGATGTAGTGAATGCCCTTGGCCTTCAGTTCATTCGCCCGCCGCACATCATCTTTGAAATACGAGTTGCCGCCGTCGATGATGGCGTCGCCCGATTGCAAGTGCGCTGCGAGCTTCTGCACAGTCGCCTCGGTCGCACCCCCCGCCGGAACCATGATCCAGACGGCGCGCGGAGGCGACAGCTTGCCGATCATATCTTCGAGCGACCCCGATCCCGTGGCGCCTTCGCCCGCTAGTTGCTTTACCGAGTCGGCGCTCAAATCAGAGACGACAAGCTGATGTCCGCCACGCATAAGCCGCCGCGTCATATTCGCGCCCATGCGCCCCAAACCCACCATTCCCAATTGCATGAGTGTTGCTCCTAAAGTAGCTCCGGCGTCCCGCCGGCGACCGCGAGGGCGTTCCGCCCCCGCATCCGAAACCCACCAAAGTGCTAAAGAGCCTTCTGAACCGCCGCCTGCAAAGTTGCCAGCCCCGCCTTCAGATTGCTTCCCAGATGAACGCGCAGGGCGCGTCTCCCGCGGTCAGCCAATACCTGGAAATCTCCACGCGCCTGCGCCGCCTTCACGACTCCGAACGTGTATTTCTGTCCCGGAACCGGCAGTTCGACGGACTCGTCGCACGTGATCTGCAAAAACACTCCCGAGTTCGGCCCACCCTTGTACGCCTGTCCCGTCGAGTGCAGGAAGCGCGGACCGAAGCCCAAACAGGTTGCCACGCGCTTCTTGTCGCGCACCAAATGCCGCAAAGCCTGCAGGCTCTGTTCGTGCTCTGCATTCATCTGGATATAGCCGAGCACCGCGAAGTAATCGCCAGCCTGGATGCGTGCCAGGTGCGCCTTGAGATATCCCGCCAGCGACTTGTCGCTACCGGCGGCTTTCGCCAATTCCGCTGCATTTTTTTCGTCGGTGAATAATTTGATGCCAGCATCCGCGACGACCGGCGTTTCCGCAGGCAGGGCCCCCGTCTTCTCATAAGCGGAGGTCAAGTCCCGAGTCGCGATCTTGCTGGCTTCCACATCGGGTTGGTTAAAGGCGTCGATCCCAATGATCGAGCCGGCGACGGCTGTGGCAATCTCCCAGCGGAAGAACTCCGCGCCGAGATCATAGGTGTCTGCCATCGTAATGCGCACGACCGGATGCCCGGCCTTCTCGATCGCTGCTACTTTCGCATCCTGATCCCCGTCCGCACCCGACTCCAGCCGTACATAAACGAACACGCGATCGCTGCCGTAGACCTCTGGAGATGTCAAAGTCTCGCGGTCGACCGGGATGATCCCCTTGCCGACTTTTCCGGTCAACTCGGCGAGCAATTGTTCCAGCCACGCTCCCAGATCGGAAATGCCCGGAGAAGTAATGATCGTGACCTTGTCGTGCCCGGCGTTCGCGACCGTTCCGAGGATGATGCCGAGCACTGCGCCGGGATTTTCTTCGACGGCCACGCTTGCCCCGCAGGCGCGTACCATTTCCCCTGCCCGGGCAAGAAACTTCTTCGTGTCCAGGCCCATGACCGCTGCGGGAACCATGCCGAAGTTCGACAGTGCGGAATAACGTCCGCCAATCGAAGGCCGGCCGAAGAAGACATGCAGAAAGCGATCCGCCTCGGCCACCTGCTGCATCTTCGATCCCGGATCGGTGATTGCTATGAAGTGGCTGCCGACTTTCAGCGCTCCGACCGCCTGCTTCGTGCGCTCGAAAAAATATTGTTTGAAGATGTTGGGTTCGAGCGTGCTGCCCGATTTGCTGGAAACGATGAAGAGCGTCTTCGGAATATCGATCTGATGCTCGAACGCCTTTACCTGTGTGGGATCGGTTGAATCGAGCACGTGCAAGGTGGGGAAGTGGGTGATCCTGCCAAAAGTCACGCGCAGGACTTCCGGACACAGACTCGACCCGCCCATGCCGAGCAGCAATACATGCTGGAAGCCGCGGTTCTGCAACTCCTTCGCAATCTTCCGCAGTTGGTCGTGCTGGGCGATCTGCTCGTCGACGATATCGAGCCATCCCAGCCAGTTGGCCTCGTCGCTGTCGCTCCAAAGCGCGGCATCGCGCTGCCACAAACGTTGCATGGTCCCGCGCGATTGCCAGTCGGAGATCGTCGCTTTCACAGTTGTGGCAAGAGAATCCGGCAGGGAAGTCTTCAGTCGGCTCACGGCTATCCTTTTGACTGCGTATTCTTCTCGACCGCAGCCAGCAGCTTGTCAAACGCGTCGGCGAATAACTTGACGCCGTCCTCAGTCAGCTTGTCGGTCACTTCCTTGATCGAAATGCCTGCGCGTGCCAGATCGTCCATCACCTTGCCGGCGCCCGCCACATCTTCGGTAAGGCTGTTTCTGAGTTGTCCGTGGTCGCGGAAAGCATCTACCGTCGCCGGTGGCATGGTATTGACAGTATCCGGACCGATTAATTCCTCGACGTAAATCACATCGCGGTAGTTGGGATTCTTCGTGCTCGTGCTGGCCCACAGTACGCGCTGGGTCTGCGCGCCCTTGGCCGCCAAAGCCTGCCAGCGTAGTCCGCTGAAGATGCGCTGGTAACGCTGGTACGTGAGCTTGCCGTTGGCAATTGCGACCTTTCCCAGAAGGTTTTTCAACAAGGCCTGCTGCTTCGCATCGGTCGTCGCTTTGAGCTTATCGTTCAGCAGGGAATCGACTAGCGTGTCGATGCGGCTGATAAAAAAGCTGGCCACGCTCGCCATCTTTTTCAGATTGCCGCCGCGTGCCGCCAGGTCTTCGAGCCCAGCGATATAGGCCTCGGCCACCTTTTCATACACTTCCTGCGCGAACAACAACGTGACGTTGATGTTGATGCCTTCGCCGATCAACTGCCGGATCGCAGGAAGGCCCTCCGCCGTGCCCGGAACCTTGATCATGACGTTCTCGCGCTTCACTGCTTTCCACAAGCGGCGCGCTTCGTCGATCGTCTCTTGCGTTTTGAGCGCTAGATACGGGGAAACCTCCAAGCTGACGTATCCATCGCGGAACTTGGATTCCTCGTATACCGGACGCAATGCGTCCGCAGCATCCTGAATATCGCGAATGGCGATCTGCTCATACTTGGCAGTAGTATCGAGATCTTTTCTTGAGGCGAGAGACTTCAAGGCATCGTCGTACAGAGAACTGTCGCCAATCGCCTTTTCGAAGATGGAAGGGTTCGAAGTCATTCCCCGCAGTCCGTCTTCGGTAATCAGGTGCGCCACCTTTCCGGTGGTAAACAGATCGCGCCGGATGTAATCGAGCCACATCGACTGACCGTATTTGAGCAAGTCCTTCAGTGGATTCCTTGTGGCTTTCGAAGTTTCCAGAACTCCAGTTGGCTGCATGATGACCTCCATCATCGTTGGATGACCGGCGCGACCGATCCGTTGCGAGTCCGATAAATCCTAACGCAATTATTTTATTGAAATCGCCGCGTGGGCCTCCGCAACGACGGTGTCGACGGTGAACCCGAAAAACTTCAAGAGATCTTTCAAGGGGGCCGAGGCGCCAAACCGATGCATCCCGACGTTTCGTCCCCTGAGGCCGGTGTAGCGCTCCCACCCGAAGGTCGCTGCCATTTCCACAGAAACACGCGCGGTCACGTTCGACGGCAGAACGCTCTCTTTGTACGCCGCGTCCTGCTGTTCAAAGATTTCCCAGGAGGGCATGCTGACCACGCGCGCCTTGACGCCTTCCGCCTTCAGTTTCTCGTGTGCGTCCACGCAGAGCGACAATTCACTGCCGGTGCCCAACAAGATCACGTCGGGCTTTCCTCCTGGCGCATCGGCCAGTACATAGGCTCCCTTCGCCACACCGGAAGCTGAGGCGTACTTCGAGCGATCCAGAGTCGGCAGATTTTGGCGGGTCAGCACGAGCGCCGCGGGCGCATGCTGCAATTGAGCAATAATTTTCCATGCCTCCACTACCTCATTCGCGTCGCCCGGACGAAGCACAATCAAGTTCGGCATAGCTCGCAGCGATGCCAATTGCTCAATCGGCTGATGGGTTGGGCCGTCCTCGCCTACGCCAATGGAATCGTGCGTGAAGATGAAAATCGACGGGCACTGCATTAGCGCTGCCAACCGAATGCTGGCCCGCATGTAATCGCTGAAGTTAAAAAAGGTTGCGCCAAAAGCTCGAACGCCCGACACGGTCAGACCATTTACGCTCGCACCCATCACATGCTCGCGTACGCCGAAGTGCAGGTTGCGTCCCCCCGGCGTTTCCGCCTGAAAATCCCCCGCGCCCTCGAACTTCAGCGTGGTCTTGTTCGAGGTTGCCAGATCGGCCGATCCGCCAATGAGCCACGGAATGTTCTTTGCCACCGCGTTGAGCACTTTGCCAGAGCTCTCGCGAGTCGCGATGCCCTTGGCATCGGCAGGAAACGTGGGAAGGTTCTTGTCCCAGCCCGCGGGTAGTTCGTGATGTTGCATGTGCTGCAGTCGCTCGGCTAGGTCGGGGTACGTCTTCGAGTATCCCGCGAAAAGGTCCGACCAGCGCGCATGCAAATCGCGCCCGCGCGTCCCGATCCCATCGCGGAAGTGCTCCCGCACGCCATCTGGCACCAGGAACTTTGCGTCTTCCGGCCAGCCGTAGAATTTCTTGACCAGCCCCACTTCGTCTTCGCCTAGAGGCTCGCCGTGAGCGGCATTGGTGTCCTGTTTGTGCGGTGAACCGTAGCCGATGTGGCTATCCACCATGATCAGGGTCGGCCGGTCTTCGGTCTTGTGGAAAGTCTCGAACGCCCGTGCCAGCATCGTCAGATCATTGGCATCAGCCACGCGCGTCACGTTCCATCCATATCCGACAAAGCGCGTCGCCACATCTTCGCTGAATGACCAGTTGGCCGGACCGTCCAGCGTGATGGAATTGTGGTCGTAGATCCAGCAGAGGTTGGAGAGTTTCAAATGTCCGGCCAGCGACGCGGCTTCCCCGCCAATTCCCTCCATCAAATCGCCATCCGAACACATCGCGTAGACGTTAAAGTCGAAGATCTCGAAATCCGGGCGGTTGAAGTTCGCCGCCTGCCATTTACTTGCGATAGCCATTCCGATGCTGTTGCCCACGCCTTGCCCTAGGGGCCCGGTCGTGGTTTCAACTCCGGAAGTGAGATGCGATTCGGGATGCCCCGGCGTCAGGCTTCCCAACTGCCGGAAGCGCTTGATGTCGTCCATCGGAACCGCGAGATCCTTCAAAACCTTGCCCTGTTTGTCGACCCGCCGGACTTCGGCAAGGTGCAGCATGGCGTAAAGCAGCATGGATGCGTGGCCGTTGGAAAGGACGAAGCGGTCGCGGTTCAGCCACGTAGGATCGGCGGGATCGTAGCGGAGGAATTCTTGCCAAAGGCAATAGGTTACGGGCGCCAGTCCCATGGGCGCGCCGGGATGTCCTGAGTTCGCTTGCTGTACTGCGTCAATCGCCAGAGTTCGAATCGTGTTAATACAAAGCGTGTCCAGTTGCTGTCCTGTTGCCAAAACCTGTTCACTGGCTACCATGCGATTCCGCTCCTCCGCTCGGAGATTCCCCCCGGCGAGATCAGCCGACAACTGATTAGAGTTTCCGATTACAGAAAGGGTTCACTGGGGAAAAGTGTATCAATTTCTCGAACGACGTGGATTGACCTGCTGTGAAAAACCGGAAGAGATCGGGACATTGCTTTACTTCAGGAGTTGGAGATATGTGCTTTCGCTTTGGGACGCCCGGGTCGTCTCCTGCACGAACTTGAGGAACTGGCGCAAACTTTCGCGTTCGGCCGGTACCATTCCGTCGAAACGAACGCGAACTCCGTTCGCGGGTCCGCTGCGGGTGACCACACCGCTCAGGGCAAACCCTTTCACCCAGATCTTCCCATTCGGCACCCATAGGCCGATTTCCACTTTGGCGCCGGGCTTGACCGGGTTTGCCGTTTCGACCAGACATCCACCTACGCTGGTGTTGGAAAGATTGCCCCAGATTGAAGTGGGTGTGTCGTCGACACGAAGCTCCACCGCCACGAAGCACTTGATTCGCGGGTTGCGACGGCGATCGCTTCCCAGGTTAGGGCTGAATAAATCCGGTGCAAAAGGCGGCGTGGTTGAGGTGGGAGTCGGAACTGGCTGTGGCGCAGGAACTGATTTTGTTGCAGACTTCACAGCCGGCGAAGAGCCAGCCTTTATCTGACGCATAGCCGTAAGCAGCGCTTCTTCCCGTTTTCCAGCGGGTGCTTCGCGGTAGGTCTGCAGCAGCGTTCCCACGTGCCGGACAAGGTCCGGATCGGACAGTATTCGGGTCCAGTCAGTTCCTGTTGCTGCACTCATCAAATACGCTCTTTCGTTCCTAGAATCTGCGCTCTCAACTAGTTTGAACCGAAGGTCACCTCGATTCAAGATGACCTAAGTCACAGCATTGAGGTTTCTGGAGTGTCGAAGGGTCCCAATCCGGAATCAGCGGCGCAGACCTGCACTCCAAGCCTGGGCGAGCCTATCCCGGGGCTAAATGACGGGCTTCCGAATATCCAAAGTCTTCCTGTTCTTGACGCGAAGTCTGGATATTCTCACTGCTCTTCGAACGTAAGTTGGACCACCTCGGTGGTCTCGTTTTGAGCCGGTTCAAACTTCCACTTTCCGACGGCCTCGACGGCAGGGTCAACCAGCACTGGATTTCCGCCCAGCACACGGGTAGATTTGACGCTTCCGTTGGCCCGCACCACGGCTTCTAATCTGACTATGCCGTGAATGTGCGCTCTCTTCGCTATTTCCGGATAACTGGGCGCGACGCGCGAAGCGAGTTTTCGCTCCGAGTTCGTTGACGCTGGAGCGCTCTGAGCAGTGCCCAGATTCGTCGTCAGCGCGATGACTGCAACCGTTATGAATGAGGCGATTCTCCGCATGACATCCGTTCCCTTTGCTCCTTCAGCTTACTGGGGCTGACTGCTGCCGGGCAGAGTACCGAAGTCATTGCACCTTGGGTTCGGTTCCCGTTTTTGGAGTTTCAGTCTTCGACCCTTATTCGGGTTGGGTTGGCGTGCCAAGGCCGTGCTAAAGTGCGGATGTGATCTCGGCTCATCCCGGCACAATTCCTTTGCATCTCAAGGTCCCGCAAACGAATCAAATTGGACGAGTTATGCTAGAGGCGAGAAAGGCGTACGGGTTTTTCCATAGGTACCGAACGTTCCTACAATTCGAATGCGTTGCTCACTCATAATTTCCCCGACTGCAATTTTCACTCTTTTATTACTAGTTGCTATCCCGAGCCTGTCGGCTCAGACGACGGGCGGAGCTTCGTCGGTTCCGAACGTTTCCCTCCCTGGCCAGCAAAGCCCCTTTCTCGGCAGCGCCCCCGAAGGCAAGCCCACTGCGGATGTCCTGCAAATTGACTTCAAGGACGCAGTTGATCGGGGACTGCGGAACAATCTCGGTTTGTTACTTGCTTCGGACCAGGCCCAGATGGCGCAGGGAGAAAGATGGAAGGAACTGAGCGAACTGCTTCCGAACGTCGGCGCACATGTACTGGAGAACGCACAAACCCAGAGTCTGGCCGCGCTTGGATTCAACAAGCTCTTGCCGTTGCTCAGCCCTCCAGGTACTAACACGAGCGCTTTTCCGCGCGTGGTACCAGCCTTTAACTACTTCGACGCCCGCGCTTCTCTTAGCCAGTCGCTTTTCAATTTCAGAAATCTCGAACGAGAACGTTCTGCTTCGGAAGGCCTGAAGGCCGCGCAATTCAATTACAAAGACGCGCGGGAAATGGTTGTTCTCGCAGTCGGCAATTCTTACCTGCAGGCCATTGCTGCCGGAGCTCGCGTGGAAACCTCGGAAGCCCAGGTCAAGAGCGCTCAGGCCCTTTACGACAAGGCGGCCGATCAGCAGAAAGCCGGATTAAGTCCGGCCATTGACGCGTTGCGCTCACAGGTCGAACTTCAAACCCGACAGCAGCAACTCATCGTTGCCCGCAACGATCTAGCCAAGATGAAACTGAACGTGGCGCGAATCATCGGGCTGCCGCCGGGGCAGGAGTTTGTCCTCACCGAGAAAGCGCCCTACCAGGCCTTGACGCCTCTGCCGCTCGACACCTATTTGCAACGCGCCTACGCGGTGCGCGCTGACTATCAGGCAGCCATGGCACAAGTGCGTGCGGCAGAACTGTCGCGAAGGGCTGCGGCGGCAGGGCGATATCCAACTGTGGACGTCGATGCGAATCTCGGCGACATCGGCGTGACGCCCTCCCAGTCCAATGGCACCTGGCAGGTGAATGGTGGCATTAACATTCCGATCTTCGCTGGCAACCGGGTTCATAGCGACGTACTCGAGGCGGACGCACGATTGAAGCAAGCCCGTTCTCAACTTGGGGATCTCCGCGGACGTATCGATTACGAGGTCCGCACCGCGCTGCTCGATCTGAACGCTGCCGCCGAGCAGGTGGCAGTGGCACGTAGTTCCGTCGACCTGGCGGAGCAGGCACTCACCCAATCACAAGATCGATTCACTGCAGGGGTAGCCGACAACCTGGAGGTGGTGCAGGCGCAAGAGGCTGTTGCCGGTGCTCACGAGAGTTACATTCAGAGTCTTTATTTCCATAATCTTTCGAAGGTGGAACTCGCGCATGCGATCGGCGACGCGGAACAGGGCGTCAAACAATATTTGAAAGGCAATCAATAACCCGTATGGAGCAAACCACACAGAGCCCTCCCAACAACGTCGAGAAAGCTGGAGCCGAGAAACCGGCGATCAGTACCAAGCCGTTGCCGGCCACTGAGGAGGATTTCCACACCAGACCGTCCCGCACGCAGAGTTCCGGATTTCGGATTGGGGTGGTGATAGCAATCATTATTCTTCTGATCACAGGTTTCTTTGCCTATCGCTACTTCACCAGCTACGAATCGACCGACGATGCCCAGGTCGACGGCCACGTCAATTCCACCAGCGCTCGCATCTCCGGCCATGTCATCAAACTCAACGTCGAGGACAATCAATACGTGCAGGCCGGAACGGTGCTGGTCGAAATCGATCCGGCTGACTATCAAGTTGCCCACGAACGCGCCAAGGCGGACTTTGACGACGCTCAGGCAGCCGCAGTCGCAGCTGGAGTGAACGTTCCCATAACCTCGGTTAATACCAGCAGCCAGGTTTCGGCGACCGAAGCCGACGTGAACAGCGCCAGAGCTGGAATTCAGGTTGCCAAACAGCAATTCGAAGCGGCCAAGGCCCAACTGCAAGAAGCTGAAGCCAATAACGTGAAGGCACAGAACGATCTTGGCCGCTACAAGCAGTTAGTAGACAAGCAGGAAATTTCGCAGCAGCAATACGATCAGGCCACTGCCGCCGCCAAGGCAAGCGCCGCGGCCGTCGAAGCCGCGCGTGCTAGCGCCGACGCGGCGCAGCAGCAGGTCACACAGGCTCAGAGCAGACTCGTCCAGGCACAGGCCAACTCGCGCTACGCCAATACCGCGCCCAAGCAGATGCAGATTACGCGCGCCAAGGCTGCATCCGCGCTGGCCGAAGCGCAGCGCAAGAAAGCGGATCTCGACCAGGCCGCACTGAACCTGCAATACACAAAAATCGTTGCCCCGGTGAACGGCATTGTTAGCGATCGAACCGTGGAAGTCGGGCAGAACGTCGCTCCCGGCCAGGAATTGATGAAGATCATCAATCTCGACGATGTTTGGATCACGGCCAACTACAAGGAAACGCAGCTTCGGCAAATGAGAGTAGGCCAGCGTGTCACCGTGGAAGTTGACGCCAACGGCAGAACCTACAACGGCAAGGTGGACAGCATTGCCGGGGCCAGTGGTGCCCGCTTCAGTCTGCTGCCTCCAGAAAACGCTACCGGAAATTACGTGAAAGTGGTGCAGCGCATCCCCGTGAAGATCGTGCTCGATCCCGGTGCGAACAATGATCACGAGTTGCGTCCCGGCATGTCGGTAACGCCCAAGGCCTGGATCCGCTAATGGGCGCGGCCACCGCAACCCTGGATCATGCCGATGCCTGGCGTCCTGCGGTCAATCCGTGGATCATCGCGCTGGCGGTCACTCTGGCGACGTTCATGGAAGTGCTCGATACTTCCATCGCCAACGTCGCTCTGCCGCACATTGCGGGAAGTCTCTCGGCCGGCCAGGATGAAAGCACCTGGGTCCTGACGTCTTATCTTGTTTCCAACGCGATCGTGCTTCCTCTAAGCGGCTGGCTGTCGTCCATCGTTGGCCGCAAGAACTTCTACATGGGTTGCGTGGCCTTGTTCACGGTGAGTTCGTTCCTGTGCGGCCTCGCGCCGAATCTGGCCACGCTGATCGTCTGCAGGGTTCTGCAGGGCGCCGGCGGCGGCGGACTACAGCCCAGCGAGCAAGCCATCTTGGCCGATACTTTTCCTCCGGCTAAGCGCGGCATGGCCTTCGCCGTATATGGCGTCGCCGTGGTCACCGCGCCCGCGATCGGCCCCACTCTCGGTGGGTGGATTACCGACAATTTCACCTGGCGCTGGATTTTCTTCATCAACATCCCGGTCGGGATCCTCTCCATCCTGCTTACCTCGAGACTCATTCAGGATCCGCCCTACTTCAAGCGTCGCAAGCTCAGCGAAACCAGGATTGACTATATCGGCCTCGGTTTCGTTGCTCTCGGGCTGGGAACTCTGCAGGTCGTGCTTGACAAAGGCCAGCGCGAGGACTGGTTTGAGTCGCACTTCATCGTGATTCTCTCGCTGATCTGCGTGGCCTCGCTGATCTTTGTCGTGTTCTGGGAGTGGACGCACAAGGATCCCATCATCGATCTGCACTTGTTTCGCGACCGCACGTTCGGCATTTCGAACCTGCTGATGTTCATGCTGGGATTCGCCCTGCTGGGCAGCACCTTGCTTCTGCCCTTGTTCATGCAAACGATGCTCGGATACACGGCCCAGCAATCCGGGATGGCGCTGATGCCCGGCGGATTTGCGATCATGCTGCTGTTGCCCTTGGTCGGATTTCTCTTGTCCCGCTATACCCCGCGCTGGTTGCTGGTCTTTGGTCTGGTCGTGCTCTCCGCGTCGCTGTTTCACATGACCAACTTTGACCTGCAAATCGACTTCCGCACCGCCGCTTTCGCCCGCGTCTTCCAAGCCGTGGGCATGGCCTTCCTATTCGTTCCCATCAACACGGCTGCATACGCGTTCCTGCCTCGCGATAAGAACAATGCAGCTTCCGGCCTGATGAATCTGGCGCGCAACATCGGCGGAAGTGTGGGGATTTCCGTGGTCACGACTATGCTGGACCGCCGCAGCCAGGTGCATTTGACCGATTTATCCAGCCACCTGAGCCAATCGAACCCGGCATTGCAATCGATGATCCAGGGAGCTTCGCGTGCCATGGAGTCCCACGGCGCGAGCGCCGCAGGTGCTACCCGTCAGGCATACGCTCTGATTCAAGGTACGGTGGAACGCCAGGCCACCATGCTGGCTTATATCGATTGTTTTTGGTTTCTCGGGGTGGCCATTCTGGCGATGATTCCCATGGTCTTCCTGATGAAAAAATCCAAGCCGGGCGGCGGAATGGCAGTACACTAAACCCAGCCATGTTTCGCCTCATTACCATCGAGCGCGAGTACGGCTGCGGCGCCGGCACCATCGCCGCACAACTGGTCAACCACCTGGGTTGGAAGCTCTGGGACCAGTTGCTCACCGAGGAAATTGCCCGCCTCGCCCATGTTGATCCCTCCGCCGTTATGCGCTGCGACGAGCGCATGGACAGCCGCTTTCACCGCCTCGCCAAAACCTTCTGGCGCGGCAGTTACGAACGCAGCGCCGCTCTGGGCAGTCAGATGTTCGATACCGACCGCATGACGTCGATGATGCAAGAGACGATGGACAGAATTGGCCGGGAAGGGAATGCGGTTGTTGTGGGTCGCGGCGCCCCGTATTTCCTGCGCGAAAATCCCGACGCTTTCCATGTTTTTCTTTACGCTCCGCGCTCCGAGAAAATCCGCCGTATCGTCGCAGATGGCCACAGCGAACAAGATGCCATCGAACAGGTCGATTCCGTCGATCGCGAGCGCATTGCCTACGTAAAGCACTATTTCAACGCCGACTGGCCCACGCGTTCGCTCTATCACGTCATGCTCAACACCGCCGTAGGCAACGAACCGGTTGTCCAGACCATCCTGGACACCATGCGTCTGGTCGAGGGCCTTCCCAAAGCCACGAACTACGAGCATCCGAACGTGCCCGCCGTCCCAGGGTTGGTTCGAAAATAGGTAGTATTCCGTTCTACGCGGTGCCGGGTTTTGCCTGCGCAGCCTGTGGCCGGATCGTACGCTGCGGCGCCGGACAGCAGTCTTCCTCGCAAATATCCTGCCGCGGCCCGAGCGATCCTAGCGCTCGCCGCTCCACGCCCGCCGTCGTGCGCTCTAGGATCAGTTCACGAATCATTGCGATGAACTTGGGATGCACGCCTACCGTCTTGGCCCGGACCATCGGCAGTCGTAGAGAATCGCAAAGCTGCTTCGCCTCGATGTCCAAGTCATACAGCACTTCCATGTGATCGGAGATGAAGCTGATCGGAGCCAGAACAACCGCGCTAGCCAGATTGCGAGCCTTCACCTCGCGCAGGTAATCCAAAATGTCGGGTTCCAGCCACGGCTGTCCGGGCGCGCCGCTGCGGCTCTGATACACGAGAGTATAGTTGGCAACACCTAGCCTCGCAGAGACAAGCCCTCTCACTTCTTCCAGTTGGCGGACATAGTCGCAGGTGTTCGCCATCGACAGAGGGATGCTGTGGGCGATGTAGACGATCTGAGCATTCTGCCGCGCGTCCGCTGGAATCTCACGCAGAGCGTCGCGCAACCGATCCTCGGTTGCCTCAATGAATCCCGGATGGTTGAAGAATGCGCGCAGCTTGTCGATCTCCGGCGCCCCCGGCCCAATTTCATTTTGCGCGCGAACAATGTCTTCGCGGTATTGCCGGCATCCGGAATAAGAACTGTATGCCGAAGTCACAAAGGCAAGTGCTCGGCGAATGCCGTCCAGCTTCATCTGCTGGAGGGTTTCCGCCAGCATCGGATGCCAGTTGCGATTTCCCCAGTACACAGGCAACTTTGGGCCGCGCTGCCCCAGTTCGTTCTCCAAGGCCGTAATCAGTTCCCGGGTTTGCTGATTGATCGGGCTCTTGCCGCCGAAATGGTAGTAGTGCTCCGCGACCGCCAGCATGCGTTCGCGCGGAACATTCTTTCCTCGCAGCACGTTTTCGAGAAACGGGATCACATCGTCCGGCGACTCGGGCCCCCCGAAAGAGACAACAAGAATAGCCTCGTAATTCATTGGAGACATACGGTAGCGCCGGCTTCCTGCCGGCTGTCCCGAGAGCCTGCCCTGAGCCTGCCGAAGGGGCGTCTCGCCCTCGGCAGCCAGGGATGCCAGTATAGGAGATGGTGCGCCCGGAGAGATTCGAACTCCCGACCTGTTGCTCCGGAGGCAACCGCTCTATCCAGCTGAGCTACGGGCGCGCACGGATGTTTACAGTCTACATGGAGAACGGAAATGGCTTCAACGCCATCTTGCCCGCGGATTAGCCGAAAGCGGGCTGGAAGTCCCATGCCAATGGATCACGAAGGTACCTCGCACACCAGCGGCAACCGCCGACTTGGCAGCACTGTCATGGAAGAAGAACCGCGCCTGGAGCGCGTAGCCTGGCAGGCGCGGTTCGGTCAGATTCTCCCTGGGAGAATCCCTGCTAATAGCGGTCGCGCCGCCCACCACCACCACCGCCCCGGCCACCACGATCTCCGTGATCGCGGCCACCACCGCCTCCGCCACCGCCGCTGCGTTCGGTCTTGGGCCGCGCCTCGTTGACGTTGATCGTGCGGCCACCGACCGAGGAACCATTCAAGGCCGTGATCGCCTTGTCGCCGTCTTCGTTGCTGGCCATCTCCACGAAGCCGAAACCACGGGAGCGCCCCGTGTCGCGGTCTGTCATGATGCTCACGCGGTCCACTTGTCCGAAAGGCTCAAATAGCGTCCGGAGCTCGTCTTCGTTTGTATTGAAGCTCAGATTCCCCACGAAAATATTCTTCACGCGTCTGCCTCTGCATTGAGCTGTCGGAAGTGCAAGCAATTCGGCGGACTTGGCAGGTCGGGAGGGCCGTTCCTGAAAATCGATACCGGAGCTGGCGAACAGTCGAATGCGGCGAGCAGTATAGCAGGTTTTCCTAAATCAGCTTGTTAAATTGATTTCAAAAGGGCCAGGCCACGGACAGGTTAGCAATCGTCCACTTTCCAGTACCCCTCAGCATGGAATCCCATCTGCAGCAGCCGGTTCTTGGGATCGTGTCTCTTCCCGCATCCCGGACAGATGAGATAGCGGCTCCAGGCCGTACCTTGATGATCGTAATTTTCCGCCACCGCAAACGTTGTCCCGCAACTGCAAGGGACCAGAAACATGCGCAGCGGCGCTTTGTCTTTGGCCCTCTTTTCGGACTTGCGCGAGCATTTCACGACTCTTCAACAGTTGCGAACGAGCTCTTCTTGCGTTTGTTCGATTGCAGAGTTTTTTTCCGCAGCCGCAGCGACTTGGGCGTGATTTCGACGAACTCATCATCGGCGATGAATTCGATGGCCTGCTCCAAGTTCAACGGCCGGAAGGGCACCAGGCGAATGGCTTCATCCGCTGTCGAAGCCCGCATGTTGGTCAGCTTCTTCTCGCGCACGGCATTCACGTCGAGATCGGTGTCCTTGGCGTTCTCCCCGATGATCATTCCTTCGTACAGTTCCACGCCCGGCCCCACGAAAAGCTCGCCGCGTTCCTGCAAGCCCCACAAGGCGTACGCGGTCGAGACTCCGCCGCGATCGGCGATCAGCGCCCCCGTGAGCCGGTGGGGAATCTCGCCCTGCCACTCGGTGTACCCATCGAAAAGCGCGTTCATCACAATGGTCCCGCGCGTGTCGGTGAGCAGTTGGCTGCGCAGCCCAATCAATCCCCGGCTGGGGACGCGGAACTCGATCCGCACCCGGCCGTAGCCGTGATTGTGCATGTTGGTGACTTCGCCCTTACGCGATCCGAGTTGCTCCATCACCACGCCCACGAAATCCTCCGGCACGTCCACCGTAAGATGTTCGACCGGTTCCATCAGCTTGCCGTCGATGCGCTTGGTAACGATCTCCGGCTTGCCTACCATGAGTTCGTAACCTTCCCGCCGCATCATCTCAATCAGGATGGAAAGCTGCAGTTCGCCGCGCCCCAGCACCTTGAATGAATCCGTCGTGCCCGTGTCCTCCACCCGCAAAGAAACATTGGTAAGAAGTTCCTTTTCCAGTCGCTCCCGCAGATTGCGCGACGTGACGTAGGTGCCGTCCTTCCCCGCAAAGGGCGACGTGTTGACCGTGAAGAGCATGGCAATCGTGGGCTCGTCGATCGCGATGTGCGGGAGTGGGGCGGGGTTCTCGGCTTCGGTAATGGTCTCGCCGATCGTGATGCCCTCGACGCCCGCGACCGCGATGATGTCTCCCAATTCCGTTTCGGTGATGTCGGTTCGCTTCAGGCCTGAGAAGGAAAACAGTTTCGTGATCTTGGTTTTGTGCAGCGTTCCATCGAGCTTGGCGATCGCGACTTCCTCGCCCGTATACATTTTCCCGTTGAAGACGCGCGCAATCGCCAGCCGTCCCAGATAGTCGCTGTAGTCGAGGTTCGCCACCAGGATCTGCAGCGGCCCTGAGGGGTCGCCCTTCGGAAGAGGAATGGTTTTGATGATCGCGTCGAACAGGGGCCGCAAGTCTACGCCGCCACCCTGGATGTCGGTTGTTGCTGTGCCAGTCTTGGCATTGGTGTAGAGCACCGGAAAATCAATCTGGTCCTCTTTCGCGTCCAGATCGATGAACAGGTCGTAGATTTCGTTCAGCACTTCCTGCGGGCGCGCGTCCGAGCGATCAATCTTGTTGATCACCACGATGGGCGGCAACTTGGCTTCCAGCGCTTTGCTCAGGACATAGCGCGTCTGGGGCAGCGGTCCCTCGCTGGCATCCACCAGCAGCATGACCCCGTCGACCATCTTGAGCGCGCGCTCGACCTCGCCGCCAAAATCGCTGTGACCGGGCGTGTCCACGATGTTGATCTTTACGTCGTGATAGAAAATCGCGGTGTTCTTGGCCAGAATGGTAATGCCGCGCTCCCGCTCCAGTTCGTTCGAGTCCATCACCCGTTCGACGTGGTGCTCGTTGGAGCGGAATGTGCCGCTCTGTTGCAGCATGGCGTCAACCAGCGTGGTCTTGCCGTGGTCGACATGCGCGATGATAGCGATGTTGCGAATACCTGAACTCAAAAAGGATCCTTCCCGAAATATTGTCTACTACCACTTTACTATGCGGGGGATGAAACCACCACGAAAGACCCTGCGGCGGAGGGATTATGAGGTCGAATAGCCGATGGAGACTCTGATGAACGCCGCCTCAGTTTGGATCTGATTTTCTCTGCGCCCTTGGCGGCCTTTCTTCGCGCTCTTTGCGGTTCGGGCTTTTGACGGGTGCCGACACAATCGATCGCCTTAAAGTTTCCCTTGGTCGTGCGGCCGAAGGGCTCTAGTTGTTCGCCGTAGCGGTGCTTTCGATGAGTTCGGCTCCAACGTCCGCGCTGCCTTCTGCTCGCACGCGCAGCCGGTACCAGACCACAATCGTCACCAGCGAAAACACCAAGATAATGGTCGACACTGCGTTGATCTCCGGCGTAATGCCACGCCGCAGGCGGCCCCATATTTCCAGCGGCAGAGTGTTATCGCGGCCGATCAGGAAGAAGCTGACCGCAATCTCGTCCATCGAAAGCGTGAAAATCAGCAGCGCCGCTCCGATGATCGGCAGCTTCAGGTTCGGCACGGTTACGCGCCAGAACGTTTGCCAGTAGTTTGCTCCCAGGTCGAGCGACGCCTCTTCCTGCGCGCGATCCAGCTTTTGCAGTCCCGCGAAAACTTCCGTGGTCGCCACCGAGATCAGAGCCGTGCCGTGCCCCAAGACAATCGTCATCAGGCTGAGCTTCGCTCCCATCACGTTGAACAGCATCAGCAGCGAAAGGCCGGTAATAATGCCGGGCAGGATCAGCGGCAGCAGCACCAGTCGCCGGAATAGCGCCTTGCCGGGAAACTGCGCCCGATCCAGCGCCAGCGCCGCCGGCACGCCAAACGTCAGCGAGATCGCCATCGCCGCCAATGCCACTTGCAGGCTGTTCAGCACCGAATCCCAGATCGCCCCATCCGCGAACAGGATGCGATACCAGTCGAGCGTGAGGTGATGCGGCGGAAATCCGCCCACTCCCTGTCCGTTGAACGAATAAAGAATGAGCACCGCAATCGGCAGATAAAGAAACGAGAACACCGCCGCCGCATGGATCAGCAACCATCGTGAGCGTGGAACGTTAGCAGTGCCGCCTGCCGTATCGCTCACGAGAAACTCCATTTCTTTTCCAGCCGCTCCGAAAGGAACAGCAGGCTGACCACGATCACCAGCATGCCCAGGGAAATCGCCGCACCCAGCGGCCAGTTGTAGGCCGCGCCAAACAAGCTCACCACAATATTCGAAATCATGATGCCGCTCGGTCCGCCTAACAACAGCGGCGCCAGGAAATCGCCCAGGCTCAAGACAAAGGCGAACGTCGCCCCGGCAACGACGCCGGGAATCGACAGCGGAAAAATCACCTTCCAAAACGTCTGCCCCGGCGCCGCGCCCAGATCATGAGAGGCCTCGACCAGGTTGCGGGGAATGTGCTCCAACGCCGCATAAATCGGCAGAAACGTGAACGGCGTATAGATGTGCGTGAGTGTCAACACCACGGCAAATGGGCTATAGAGCAGAAAATCCAGCGGATGACTGGTGAGATGCACATACTGAAGCAGCGTGTTGAGCACTCCATCAGCACCGAGGATCGTCTTCCAGGCATACGCCCGCACCAGGTAACTGACCCACAGCGGAATAATGACCATCTGATACAGAAGATCTTTCCGCCGGCCCGCATAGAACGACAGAAAATATGCCAGTGGATATCCCAGCAGCAGAGAAAACAACATCACCCGCGCCGCAATCCACATCGAGCGCAGCAGCGTCTGCCAGTACACCGTCTTCTGCAGCAGTTCCTTATAGTTCTCAAGATTCCACGAGTGCACGATGGCCTGCGCCGGCGAGACTGACCAGAAGCTGTAGCAGAACATCAGCAAGTACGGCACCAGTAGAAACACCGTCACCCACACCAGCGGCGGCACTGTCACGACCGTCTTGTAAGCTCGGGAGAACATCAGTTCCTTTCGGGAGACTCACGTACCAGAACTGCATCGGCAGCAAAGAAGTCGAGCTCAACTTCGCTCTGCATTCCTGCTCCGCTAGCGGTCCGCACGACCAAGACGAGTCCGTCGGCACATTCCACGCGAATCAGTTCCGTAGCCCCGTGAAATGCCTGATGCAGAACTCGACCACGAACGCGGACCGCGTCACCGCCCGCGTCACCGCCCGCACCAGCGCCCGGAACTCCAGATCTCGACAGCCGGACATGCTCCGGTCGCAAAGAAAAGAGCGCCGGACCATCGGGGAGAGATGCCGGCCACGCCAGCGACGCGCACCGTACCACCCCGCCTCGCACTTCGCCCTTCAGTAAATTCGTGTGCCCGATGAACTGCGCGACATAGGCCGTTGCCGGACGGCTGTAAATCTCCCGCGGTGTCGCCACCTGCTCCAATTCGCCCGAGCGCAGCAGTGCGATGCGGTCTGACATCACCATCGCCTCTTCCTGATCGTGGGTCACGAATACGAACGCAATGCCTACCTCGCGCTGTAGAGATTTCAACTCGACCTGCATCTGCCGCCGCAGGTTTGCATCCAACGCCGAGAGCGGTTCGTCCAGCAACAACAGCCGCGGCCGGTTCACCAGCGCGCGCGCCAGCGCCACCCGCTGCTGCTGACCTCCGCTGATCTTCGACGGTTTCGCCCGCGCGTATGCCGTCATCTTTACTTTGTCCAGCGCCTCCGCGACTCGCTGCGTGATCTCGGCGGCTGGCCGCTTCGCCACGCGCAACCCGTACCCCACGTTTTGCTCGACCGTGAGGTGCGGGAACAAAGCGTAGGATTGAAACACAGTATTGACGCGCCGCCGGTAAGGAGGCTGCTGATCCAGTCTCTCCGTTCCCATCCAAAGCTCGCCTGAACTCGCGGTCTCGAATCCCGCAACGATCCGCAGCAGCGTCGTTTTTCCCGAGCCACTCTCCCCGAGGATAGTCAGAAACTCTCCCTCCGCGATCTCTAACGACACGTTCCGCAGCACCACGTTGCGGCCGAACGTCTTAGCCACATTCCGGATGCTGAGCAGGGCTGGTCTCGCGGCGGGATGCGTGTTCGCCGTTACCGCGAGGGCGGGAGTAGTTGGAGGTGCCATGAGTCGTGCGGTTCGTTACTGCGCAGCTTTTACGTCATTCCAGATCTCGGTATATTTCGCGCGCCGCGGCACATTCTGCCAGAAATAGAGCCGCTTCTGGTAGTTGTCCACATCGTCCAGATGCAGCGTCTTCACCTCGTCCGGTGTCATCAACCGTCCCGCCTGCGGATTCGCCGGAACGTAGTGCGTCTTGTCGGTCACCAGCTTTTGCGTCTTCGCTTCCACCATGTACTCCAGGAATTTGTGCGCCAGTTCTTTGTTCTCGCTGCCGGCCGTGATCATCAGGTGATCGATCCAGCCTGTGGTGTTTTCCTTGGGGATCGTTTCGCCTACAGGAAAATTTGCTTTCTTCAGATCCGCTGTATTGAGCGGCCAGCCCATCGCGATCACGACTTCGTGGCTCTCAAACAGATTCGTCAGCTCCCCGCCGGTCGCCCACATCTTGCGGATGTTCGGCTTCAACTCCAGCAGTTTTTTCTTGACTGCCTCCAGTTGCTGGTCGGTCAAGTTGTAAAGTTGCGACGGATCGGGCTTGTCATAGCCGAGAACCTGCGCCGCCATGTAGACCGTTGACAGATCGTCCCACACCGAAACTTTCCCTTTATATTTCGGGTCCCACATGACGCTCCAGGAATCAGGAGGCTGTGGGAAGACCGTCGTATCGTAGATGATCGGATCCGGTCCCCACATGAACGGTATCCCGTACACCTGGGCGTTGGCGCGCACCAGCGCCAGGGAAGTGAGCTGCGGAGAAAGTTGGTTGTAGCTGGGAATCGCCGAAAGGTCGAGGGGCGCAGCCAATCCGGTGGTCACGATCGACGACGCCACATCGCTCGACGGCGAAATCACGTCGTAATTCCCCGCGCTGCCGCCGCGAAGCTTCGCCACCAGTTCATCGCTCGACCCCATATAGGACGCGGAGATCTTGCAATGGTTCTGTTTCTCGAAGGTCTGAATGAACGAGGGGTCGGCATAGCCTTCCCATACTAGAAGGTTGAGTGTGGGCGTCTTCTTGGAACAAGAACCTGCACATACGACCGCCGCCAGCACGGGCAACAAACGCACGATGCGTTGCCAGTTCATTTTTTCTCCAGGACCTCCCTGTTCCATTGTCAAAACGTCGGTGGCGTGTTGATCCACAGAACCCACGTCTCCTTGCGGCCCGGATTCTTCCAGCGGTGCGGCGTCGCACTTTCAAAATAGAAACTGTCCCCCGGTTTCAGGCGGTATTGCTCGCCGTCCACCGCGATCTCCAGATCACCGCGCAGCACGTAAATGAACTCTTCTCCCTCGTGCGTGTAGGAATCTCCACTCCCCGCGTCGGGCGCGATGCGAAACAAATGCGGCTCCATCAACGTATTGCCCCACGCCAGCAGTTCCATACGGACTCCCGCGCCCGCCTCGAGCACTTTCCGCTCCGCCGGACGCACCCGGCGGCTGCTGGCTCCGCTGGCGTCAAAGAAATCCAGAATATTTGTTTTGTAAAATCGCGCCAGCTTGCGCAGCGTTCCCACCGAACCGCTCATCTGAGAACGTTCCAACGCGCTGAGAAACCCAACGGAAATGCCCACGGCCCGCGCAACCTGCGCCAGCGAAAGCCGCCGCCGCGCCCGCAACTGCCGCAGATGCGCTCCAATGGCACCCGCATTCCCATCCGCCGCCTGACGTACCTTCCCCTCGCGCTTCAGTAACTGCACAATTGCGGCCGCGTTCAGCCCGCGCACTTTGCGCAAGAATCGCGCCCGCTTCAGAAGCTTCACGTCGTCGGCGGTGTAGAGCCGGTACTTGCTTTCCGTCCGCCGCGGATGAGCCAATCCAAGGCTTTCCCAAGAACGGATCACCGACGGCGACACCCCTACCTTCCGGGCCACGTCACCGATTTTCAAGTAAGGTTCCGGCATTGCAAATTTCCATTACAGTTGTGCGGGATCACTTCTCGATAAGAAATTTCTATGGGACGGACGCATTTTTTTCTCCTTGACAGCGTCCGTTCCTGTTCTCTAACCTTGCGGGATTATAGCAAGGTTGTGCCCGGATACAAGCAGTCGCTTTTCAACAAAAAACAAATCCCAACGTTCCCGGATGTCTGGAGGCAACATGCCGTCACTGCGAGCCCGCTGCTCCCAGCTGTGTCTGAGTACGACGTATCTGATCGCACTCTGCCTGGTTCTCGCCGTCTGCGTCTCAGTCCCCACGCAGCTCTCAGCCCAAGGTACCGGCGGCCGCATTCTTGGACGGATTGCCGATCCCACGGGCGCCGTTCTGTCGGGGGTGAAAGTCACGGCCACGAACGATGCGACAGGCGTCGGTCACGATGCTCTGAGCAATGACAGCGGCGACTACGTGTTCCCCAATCTGTCCGTCGGTACGTATAGCCTCACATTCGATTTGACCGGATTCAAGAAAGCTATACGCCGCAGCATCACACTCGACGTCAACCAGGTCATCACTCTGAACATGACCCTGCAGATTGGGACCACGCAGGAAGTGGTCGATGTCACTTCCGAGGCTCCGCTCGTCGACACCAGCAGCACCCAGCTCGGTGCGGTGGTTAACAACCGATCGGTGAACGAACTCCCTCTCAATGCCCGCGATACCTACCAGTTCTTGCAGTTGCAGCCCGGTGTGCAATCGCAATTGGGCTCGAGCGGTGGAACCTTTTACGGCAGCGACAGCGCGGGTTCCGTATCGGTTAACGGAGGCCGCGACCGCGCCAACAACTTCAGCGTCAACGGCGGCGACGCCAACGATCAGTTCGTCAACCTGCCAACCATCCAGCCCACGCCGGATGCCATTGAGGAATTCCGCGTCATCAGCAACACCTTCGACGCCGAGTACGGCCGCAACTCCGGCGCCGTCGTCAATGTCGTTACCAAGTCCGGCACCAATCAGTGGCACGGCAACGTGTATGAATACTTCCGCAATAAAGTTCTGAACGCGCAAGGCTACTTCAACACCGTCAAGCCGCAGTTCAACCAGAACCAGTTCGGCGGAACCTTCGGCGGCCCGCTCAGGAAAGACCGAACCTTCTTCTTCACTTCGTTTGAAGGGCGCCGCGTGCGCCAGGGAATCTCTGGCCAGACCGTATTCGTACCCACCGCGGCGGAGAGAGCCGGAGATTTTTCGGCGGGATCGACTTTCGGTGGCGCGATTTCAGATCCTTTCCTGGCTCAGGCTTTGAACGGGCGTCCAGGTTGCACTGCTGCGATAGCGGCGCTCGGCGGTGCAACTCCTGCCGCCGGCGTGAACTGGGGCGGGCCCGGGGGCGTGTTTCCGACTAACGTTGTACCGACCGCTTGTCAGGATCCGGTTGCGGTGGATATGCTCCGTTTCGTGCCCGCGGCGAACCGGGCAGATGGGGTCACGTACCAGGCCGTTCCGACCAGCGCCGACAATCAGGATCAGTTCACTCTCAGGTTGGATCACCACATCACTGACCGCCAGACCTTCAGCTTTTATTACTACTACACCGACGATAAGAATCTTCAGCCCTTTTATAACTTCCAAGCCTCCGGTGCGAACATCCCAGGCTTCGGCGCGAAAGTGGGCTCGCGTTATCAGCAGTTCAATCCCTCTCACACCTGGACCATCAACAACGCGCTGGTCAATGAATTCCGCTTCACCTACATGCGGGAAGGCCAGTTGACCTTCCAACACCCCCAAGTCACAGGACCGGTCCAATCCTCTTGTTCTTCTGCAGCGGCCCAGGCGGTCTGTTTCAACGGAGTTTCGGATTCCAGCAGCGGAGCAAAGTCGATTCAAGGACAGGACGGTACAAGTCCTCAATATGGCATTACCACAGGTCTGCCTTCGAGCCACACCGGGGTGCCATTCGTAAGTGTTGCCGGCGGCTTCGCTATCGGCAATGGCTGGGAAGGCGAATTGCCTCAGGTGGGGAACTCGTTCATGTGGTCGGATAGTCTTACTTGGGTGAAATCCAATCACACCCTGAAGTTTGGCGCGGACGTGCGCCGCGCCCGCTTCGACCAAACCTTGTATTACAACGTAAACGGACAATTTACCTTCAACAGTACGACCTCCAATTCTGTTCTGTTCGACAACAACTATCCGGGTTATCTTCTCGGCTTAGCGGACAGCTACGTCCAAGGCTCAGCGCAGCGCGAAAACGTCCGCACTACGGGCGTTTATCTTTTCGCGCAGGACAGTTGGAAGATCAGCCCGTCGCTCACGTTGAATTACGGGCTGCGCTGGGAACTAGATACGCCCCTCACTGACGTCTTGCACCATGTGCAGACCTTCCGTCCAGGTCAGAACTCTACGGTTTACCCGTGCCAGTTGAGCGCGGCTAGTATCGCAGTTTTCCAAGCTCCCCCTTACAGTATCGCCAACCCTGACTGCAACAACACGGGTACCCAACCCACCGGTCTTGTGGTTCCGGGCGACAAAGGCGTTCAAAACGGACTTACTCAGACCTACTACAAGGCGTTCGCGCCGAGAATCGGCATCGCCTACAGCCCGAACTTTACCAGTGGCGCATTGGGCACTCTGTTCGGCGCAAACGGTAAGACCAGCATTCGCTCTGGTTGGGGTTTGTTCTACAACCCGATGGAACAGTTAGTCCTTGAGCAGTTCGGTGCGGAGCCTCCGTTCGGCGGCAGCACGTACTTACCTTCAACCTTCTTTAACACTCCATTCATCGGGCAAAACGGCTCCGTCAGCCCCAATCCCTTCAACGGAATCCTGAGCCCCAAACCCGGCACGCCGCAGGATTGGTCCACTTTTCGCCCCATGCTGCTTTACGGCGATTTCCAGCCCAAGATGCGGACTCAGTACACCGCTCAGTACAACTTGACAATTCAGAGGGAATTGGCCAGGAACGTGGTTCTGCAAGTTGGCTATGTCGGATCGCAAGGCCATCGCCTGCTGGCCTCGCACGACATCAATGCCGCCAATCCGCAGTCGTGCCTGGACCTCAATGCCACTCTCGGGACGGGCACGTGTGGTCCGTTCCTGGAAGACAATAGTTTCTTCATTCCGGCTGGGACGACCATTGCTTCTCAAGGTCTGCACTTGCCTTACAACGCTGGTTCCGGAGGAACGTTTATTCCCGGTGGAACTGTGGTTGGTCCCAATGGGATTACTTTGGTCGGCCTTCGACCCTACTCATCTCCTAACTGCAGTCCTCTGACCGGAACTGGCTGTCCGGTTGACGGGGTCCCCGTCTTCACCAACATCTTCGCCGAAGACACCATTGCCGCGTCCGCGTACAACTCGTTCCAGGCCAGTCTGGAGAAGCGCTTCTCCCATGGTCTGCAATTTCAAGCGGCTTATACCTTCAGCAAGTCCCTCGATTGGGCTTCCAGTTTCGAAGAAACCGTCAATCCCTTCAACTACAAGGCCAGCCGGTCACTGTCACTGTTTAACTCTGCGCAGCGTTTTGTGATCAACTATGTTTGGGACATTCCCGCCCGCAAGTACAGCGGTTTCGCCGGCAAGGTTCTGGACGACTGGCAATTGTCGGGAATCATTCAGTTCCAGAGCGGTTTCCCCATTCGAATCCAGACTCAGGATGACAATGAGTTGATCAGCAGCTTGTTCTTCCTGGGCGCAGGAGCGCCGCAGTTGTCCGGCCCACTCCAGATTCTGAATCCCAAGACCAATGGCGGGCAGTATCTCAATCCCGCCCAGTTCTCCGATCCGGCGCTCGGCACGTTCTCTACTACGCCGCGTTCGATCTGTTGCGGCCCCGGCGAAAACGAATGGGACGTCACGCTCTCAAAGAGAATCGCGCTCTCGGAGTCGAAATATTTCCAGTTCCGCGCCGACATCTTCAATCTGTTCAACAAAACGCAGTTCTTCAACCCAGACGGCAACTTCAGTGACACGACCTTCGGCTTGATACAGCAAGCCCGCGATCCGCGTCTGGTGCAGTTCGCTTTGAAGTTCTACTTCTAGAGCCGTAAGACTTTGTCATGGAGAAAGCCGCACCAAACCAACTCTGTCATTCCGACCGAAGCGAGCGAAGGCGAGCGCAGTGGAGGAACCTGCTTTTCGGCGCTCCGCAGCACTCCACGCATAAAGAGTAAAGTACTAAGTAAGAGTTCGACCCCGGGCGGCCCGGCCGCCCCTAATCTAATGGCCTGCGGGCCCGTCCTGAAAACGCCGCTGGCTTGAGTCTACCCGGAGCAATTCGATGTACCCCGATCTACAGAAAGAACTCGCCACTTTCGAGCGGCGAACGCCCAAGTCCGCCGAAGCCCACAAGAAGAATCTCAAACGCATTCCCCTCGGTGTCGCCAGCAACTATCGCGCCTACGATCCATGGCCGATCTTCGTGAAGGAAGCCTGCGGCAGCAAGTTCCGCGATCTCGATGGCAATGAATACATCGACCATAACCTGACCTTCGGCGCGCTCATGGCGGGACACTGCCATCCCGCCGTCATGAAGGCCGTGGAAAAGCGCCTCAGCACCGGCACCATGTTCGGCATGCCCCACGACATGGAATGGGAACTCGCCGAGGAAATCTGCAACCGCTTCCCGGTCGAGATGTGCCGATTCGGCAACAGCGGCACCGAAGCCACTATGCACGCGATTCGTCTGGCCCGCGCCGCTACCGCACGCGACAAGATCGTCAAGTTTGAAGGCGCCTATCACGGCCTGCATGATAGCGCTCTGGTCAGCGTGAAGCCGCACGCTCCCGACTACGGCGACATCCACGCACCGACTTCTGTCACCGGCGGTCTCGGCGTGCCGAAATCCGCAATCGCCAACGTCCTCATCGCCACATTTAACGATCTCGCCACCGTCGAGCGCCGCTTCCAAGAGAATCCCGGAGAAATTGCCGCGATCATTCTCGAACCGATTCTCATGAACGTCGGCCTCTGCATGCCGCAACCCGGCTTCCTCAAAGGCCTCCGCGAAATCGCCACCAAATACGGCGCGCTGCTGATATTCGACGAAGTCAAGACTGGCGCGAAACTCGGCTGGGGTGGCGCCAGTGAATACTTCGGTGTTATGCCCGACATGATCTGTCTGGCGAAGTCGATCGGCGGTGGCTTCCCGCTCGCCGCTTTCGGCACGCACCGCTCCGTGATGGACCTGATCTCGCAGCACAAGGTCTTCCACGGCGGTACGTACAACACGAATCCGGTTTCCATGGCCGCAGGCCTCGCGACGTTCCGTGAAGTTCTTACCCGCGAGAACTACGCCAAAGTCGACAAACTCGGCAAGAAGCTGGCCGACGGCTATCGCGCCACCATCGCCAAAGTCGGCCTGCAAGCTTACATCGCACAAGCCGGCGCCAACGGCGCGCTGATGTTCTATCCCAAAGAAATTCGCAACTATCGCGACTGGGAAGCGATCGACGTCGATCTCTGGCGCCACTACTGGTTCGGCATGGTCAACCGCGGCGTGATGGCTCAGCCTTATTGGTGGGATGAGCAATGGACTATTTCCGTCCAGCACACCGAGGCCGACATCGACAAGCACCTCGCGGCGTTCAACGATATAGCCGCCTCGCTGGCGAAAGCGCAGCAGGAGCGTGCTGCACCCGTCGCGGTCGCGCACTAAATGAAATTGTTTTGTGTGGGGCGGGCGCTCTCGCCCGCCCTGCATGTACCAGCTACATTGACTTAATTAGGAAAGAACCTTGTCATTCCGAACCGGGCACCAAGCCCGGTGAGGAACCTGCTTTTGCGTGAGGCGGCACGAGCAGCCGCAAGTGAACATTGTCCACAACGACCCAACCCGCCGAACAGCCCCACCTGATCCGCGCCCTCGGACGCCGCGATCTGGTGCTGCTCTTCGTCGTCGCCGTCTTCAATCTCAACGTCGTTCCCTCTATCGCCGCCAACGGCGGCGTCACCGTTTGGCTCTGGATCGTCTCCCTTCTCCTTTTCTTCTGGCCTCAGGGCATCGCAGTCATCGAACTCGCCCACCGCTATCCCGGCGAAGGCGGCGTCTACCTCTGGGCCAAAGAAGTCTTCGGCGATTTCCATGGATTCCTCTCCGGCTGGTGCTATTGGACCAACAACATGCTCTACGTGCCGACGGTCATGCTCTACTTCGTCGGCGTATCGGTCTACGTGCTTGGCCCCAGCCACCAGGGCCTTCCCGACAACAAGATCTTCGCCGCTAGCGTCTCCCTCGCGCTGCTCGTACTGCTCACCCTTCTCAACATCCTCGGTCTCGGTGTTGGGAAGTGGATCAATAACCTCGGTGCCATCGGAACCTTCATCGCCGCTGCCGTGCTCGTCGGCCTTGGCATTGTCATCTGGTCGCGCTTTGGCAGTGGCATCACCGCAGCCGATTTCAAGATTCCCGCCAACCCGCGCTTCGTTCTCAATTCCTTCGGCGTGATCTGCTTCGGCCTCGTCGGCCTCGAACTCGCCTCGGTCATGGGCGATGAAATTCAGGACCCTCGCCGCACCCTCCCCGGAGCCGTCGCCTGGGGCGGATTGCTCTCCGGCACCCTCTACATCGCCGCGACGTTGACCTTACTCATCGCGGTCGGCAAGAACGTCAACGTGCTGCAAGGTGTGGTGCAGGCGGTAACTGGAATGGCTGCCCGCGTCGGCGTCAGTTGGATCAGCGTTCCCTTTGCCCTCATGCTGAGCCTGGCCATCGCCGGCATCGGTTCGGCCTGGATCGGCGGCTGCTCCCGCATTCCCTTCGTCGCCGGCCTCGATTCCTACATGCCATCATGGCTGGGGAATGTGCATCCGCGCTATGCCACACCGTATGCGGCGCTCATCGTGCAGGGAGTCGTCTCCGCCGTTTTGGTCATCCTGAATTTTGCCGGGGCGGGAGTGCAGGAAACATTCCAGAAGCTGCTCTCCCTTGCGGTTGTACTGCAGCTCGTTCCGTTCGTCTACATGTTCGGAGCACTCGTGAAGTTCGCGGTGACCGAGTCGGTTCCGAAAGGCCAGTACAGCCGGATCACACTGTTTCTGGCTGGGACGAGTGGATTCCTAACCACGATCCTGGGCATCGCTCTGGTATTTTTCCCGGCCCAGCAGATCACGTCGCTGTGGTCCTACGAGTTGTGGATGTTCGGTGGCACCGTGTTTTTTATCGGCCTCGCCGCATTTTTCTTTTTCGTGTATGGCCGCCGTAAGGCATCACAACAGATAGGCCTTGCTGCGATCGCTTCGCCAGTTCCGGCGAGCGAAGTTCGGCAGTGAATTTGATCTATGTGGGGACAGCCGCCAAGCCTGCCCTGAGCGAAGCCGAAGGGCTGTCCAGCGAGCGCAGCTCGCAACTGATTGGGAAGGGTACGACTTCCAGTCGTGCCGCCGAGTCGAAATCGAAAAATTGGGCCTTTAGGCCCCGAGGTATGCAGGAGGACGGGAACCATGCCCAGTGGAGTTCAAACGGAAGTCCGCACCTACCAGATGTTCATCAACGGCGAATGGGTCGGGAGCAAGTCCGCGAAGACCTTCCCCGTCTACGATCCCTCAACCGAAGAAGTGATCGCCCAGGTCCCTGACGCCTCTGCCGACGATGTCAACCGCGCCGTCGCTGCCGCCAAAGCCGCTTTCGAAGAGGGCCCGTGGGCGACCACAACCGCGCAGGAGCGTGGCCGAGTCCTGTTCCGCCTCGCCGACAAAGTTCGCCAGAACCTGCCCGCGCTCGCCGAACTCGAGTGCCGCAACACCGGCAAGCCCATCGTCGAAGCCGAGTACGACCTCAACGACGTGGCCACCTGCTTCGAATACTACGGCGGACTTGCCACCAAGGTCGTCGGCTACGTCAATCCCGTCCCCGACAATGCGATGAGCCTGACGCTCAAGGAACCGGTAGGCGTCGCCGGACAAATCATCCCGTGGAACTATCCTCTCCTGATGGCCGCGTGGAAACTTGCCCCGGCGCTGGCCGCAGGCTGTACCTGCGTGCTCAAGCCCGCGGAACAGACTCCGCTCACCGCCCTCGAACTCGCAAAACATTTCGCCGACTGCGGTCTGCCTCCGGGCGTCGTCAACATCGTTACCGGTTTCGGCGAGTCCTGCGGCGCTCCGCTCGTCCAGCATCCGGACGTCAACAAGATCGCCTTCACTGGCAGCGCCGCCGTCGGCAAGATCATCGTCAAGCAGGCCGCCGAAACCGTGAAGCGCGTCACCCTCGAACTCGGCGGCAAGTCGCCCAACATCTTCTTCGCCGACGCCGATTTCGAGGCCGCCATCGATGGCGCTCTCTTCGGAGTCTTCATCAACCAAGGCGAAGTCTGCTCGGCCGGCAGCCGCATCCTCGTGCAGAAGTCGATCTACAAAAACTTCGTCGAGGCCATGACCGAAAAAGCCAAGAAAATCAAACTCGGTCCTCCTCTCGAACGCGAAACCAAGATGGGTCCGCTGGTAAGCAAAGAGCAATACGACCGCGTGAATTCCTATATCGAGATCGGCAAGAAAGAAGCCAAGCTCGCTTCCGGTGGTGGACGCCCCGAAAAATTTGCCAAGGGCTACTATGTGCGGCCCACGATTTTCTACGACGTGAACAACAGCGCCCGCATCGCCCGTGAAGAAATTTTTGGCCCGGTCGCTGCAGTGATTCCGTTCGAAGACGAAAAGGACGCGCTCAAGATCGCCAACGATTCTCCCTATGGCCTGGCGGCTGCCGTCTGGACGCGCGACATTTTCAAGGCCATGCGCGCCGTGAAAGCTCTGCGCGCCGGAATCGTCTGGGTCAACCACATGCAGCCCACCTACGTGGAGGCTCCGTGGGGAGGCTACAAGCAATCCGGCTTCGGCCGCGAACTCGGCCCCTGGGGCATCGAAGAATATCTCGAGACCAAGCAGGTCCACATCAACCTGAACGAAGCCCCAATAGGCTGGTACTGAGTAATTTAGTACCGAGTTGCGAGTAACGAGTACCGAGTACCGTGCAAGCCGCGAAGCGGCGGAAGAATGTAGCCCACGGCGCAAGCCGTGGGGCGCAAATTGAAAATGACCGTGCCCCGAAGGGGCGAAAGAAATGCCTGAGACGACGCAGGACCAACGACCAACGACGAGACTTACGATGTCCACAATCCAACTCCACACTCCCATCCCCGGCCCGAAGTCCAAGGCCCTCTCCGAGCGCCGCGCCAAAGCCGTGCCCCGCGGCCTTTCTCACGGCACACCCATCTATGTTGCCAAGGCGGAAGATGCGTGGCTCGAAGATGTCGACGGTAACCGCTATCTCGACTTCGCCGGAGGCATCGGCTGTCTGAACGTTGGCCATCGCCAGGAAGCTGTCGTTGACGCGGTGAAAGATCAGCTCGATCATTTTCTGCACACCTGTGTGCAGGTCACGCCCTACGAGAGTTACGTCCGCCTCGCCGAGCGCTTGAACGAAGTTACTCCGGGCAAATTTGCGAAAAAAACCATCTTCGTGAACAGCGGCGCCGAGGCGGTCGAGAACGCGGTCAAGATTGCCCGCGCCTACACCAAGCGTCCAGGCATCATCGCCTTCGAAGACGCCTTCCACGGCCGCACCATGATGACCCTGGCGCTCACCAGCAAAACCCATCCTTATAAAGCCGGATTCGCCCCGTTTCCCGGTGAGGTGTATCGCGTTCCGTTCGCCTACTGCTATCGCTGTTCCTATAACTTGAAATATCCGTCCTGCGATCTTTACTGTGCGCGTCATCTCGAGGACACGTTCAAGCGCGTAGTGGCGAATGAAGAAGTTGCCGCCGTAATTGCTGAGCCCGTGCTCGGAGAGGGCGGTTTCATCGCGCCTCCGCCCGATTACTTCCAAGTCTTGATCGATCTCTGCCATAAGCACGGCATCCTTTTTATTGCCGACGAAGTCCAGTCCGGCTTCGGACGCACAGGTGCGCTTTTCGCCAGCGAGCGTTATGGCATCGAGCCAGATCTTCTCGTCACGGCAAAATCTCTCGGTGGCGGCTTGCCGCTCGCCGCCGTCACCGGCCGCGCCGAAATTATGGATGCTCCCGGTCCCGGCGGTCTCGGCGGAACCTTCGCAGGGAACCCGCTTTCTTGTGCCGCAGCCCTGGCGGTGCTCGATTTGTTCGAGGGCGGAAACCTACTCGAGCGAGCCAATGAACTTGGCGACCGCTTCCAAACCCGCGCCCGCGAGTGGCAGTGCCGCTGGCCCGTCATCGGCGACGTGCGCGGACTCGGTGGCATGCAAGCCATCGAACTCGTGCAGTCGCAGGAGGCCAAGACTCCGGCAACCGAGGAAACAAAGAAGATCACGCAATACTGCTACGAGCATGGCCTGATCACGATTACTGCGGGCTCGTACTCCAACGTGATCCGCGTCCTGGTGCCGCTCGTCGCCACTGATGCGCAAATCGACGAGGGCCTCTCTGTGCTGGAGTCCGCGCTGGCCGCAGCGTGCAACAAAAAAGGCGCAGTAGCGCAGTTGGTATAGGTTTATAGCTCTTGTGTGGGTCCGGTTTTTGACCCGGACAGGCCGAGCAAAGCTCGGCTCGCTTTTCGCTTGCACGACCGAAATATCGTCAAGGCCGCTCGACGATAGCCCGCCACTTCAGTCGTGAGAAGCCAAGCGCAGTGAACCGGTTCCGTAGGGACGGCTGATATACACGCCCGAACTCAGTTATGATCGAAGCATCCTTCGCGACACCAGAGGCCTTACCATGACGGTAGCAGCACCTCCCATCACTAAGCTGACGAATTACATCAACGGTCAGTGGATCGACTCGCACGCCGCCGAATGGCGTGACGTCGTCAATCCCGCCACGGGCGAGGTCCTGGCGAGTGTCCCGCTGGCAGAAGCCGCTGAAGTCAACACCGCCGTCGAAGCGGCAGCCGCAGCCTTCCCCGAATGGCGGCGCACTCCGCCCGAAGACCGCATCCAGCCTCTCTTTAAGCTAAAAATGCTGCTCGAAGAACACGTTGATGACATTGCCCGCATCATCACGATGGAGAACGGAAAGACGTTCGCCGAAGCCAAAGCCGAGATGCGGCGCGCCATCGAAAATGTGGAAGTGGCCTGCGGCATCCCGATGATGATGCAGGGCTACAACCTCGAAGACGTCGCCCGCGGCATTGACGAGATGATGATCCGCCAGCCCATCGGCGTTACTGCCGCCATCGTGCCTTTCAATTTCCCTGGCATGATTGCGTTCTGGTATCTGCCCTACGCCATCGCCACGGGAAACACGTTCATTCTGAAACCGAGCGAGCGCGTACCGCTAGCCATGCGCTACGTGTACGAACTCCTCGAAAAGACCGGCCTGCCCAAGGGCGTCGTCAATCTCGTGAATGGCGGCAAGGCTGTGGTCGACGCGCTCATCGACCACCCCAAAGTCCGAGCCATCAGTTTCGTCGGATCGACTCCAGTGGCGCGCTACATCTACGCGCGTTCGGGCGAGCAGGGCAAGCGCTGCCAGTGCCAGGGCGGAGCCAAGAATCACGTCATCGTGCTACCCGATGCCGACATGCCGATGGCCACGCAGATCATCAGCGACAGTGCCTTCGGCTGCGCCGGACAGCGTTGTCTGGCTGTATCGGTCGCGGTCACGATTGGCGAAGCGCAGAAGACTTTTCGCGACTCAATTGCCGACGCCGCTTCGAAACTCAAAGTCGGCAACGGCCTCGAACACGGCGTTCAAATGGGTCCCGTAATCACGCCACAGAGCAAAGAACGCGTCGAATCATTAATCGGGCTCGGCGAAAAACAAGGAGCCAAGGTTCTGCTCGATGGCCGCAATTCGAAGATTCCTAAGTATGAATCCGGAAACTTCGTAAAGCCGACAATCCTCGACGATGTTCCCGCGACCAGCGATCTCGCTGACACGGAAATTTTTGGGCCTGTGCTCAGCCTTGTCCACGCCGACAACATGGACGAAGCTCTGGCGTTCCTCGAACGCAGCGCGTACGGCAACCAGGCGTCTCTGTTCACATCAAGTGGATCAGCGGCGCGCCGCTTCCGTTACGAAGCGCCTGCGGGAAACATCGGCATCAACATTGGAGTTGCAGCGCCCATGGCCTATTTCCCGTTCAGCGGATGGAAGAACAGCTTCTTCGGAGATCTCCACGGACAAGGCCGCGATGCCATTGAGTTCTACACCGACAAAAAAGTTGTCGTCGAACGCTGGGCCAAAGAGCACAGCCGCAAGTTCTAGAAAATTTGGTAATTGGGAAATTGGGTAATTGAAAATCGAGCCGCGGGCCAGTTCTAAAAGTTACCCAATTACAAAATCACCCAATTACTCAATGGTTCACGAATGAGGAATCTATGACTACTGCTACTGCAACTCCCGCAATGACCGGTCAGGAAATCGTTGACCTCACCAAGAAGCACACGCTGTTCGAGTGGTCCGCGCAATCGAAGGTCGATCCGATTCCGGTCGCCAAGGCCAAGGGCATATATTTCTGGACGCCCGAAGGCAAACGCTTCATCGACTTCAATAGCCAGCTCATGTCGGTCAACATCGGTCACAGCGACGAGCGTGTCATTCGGGCAATCAGCGAGCAGGCCGCGGTGCTTTGCTATGCGAATCCCTTCATGGCGACCGAACCTCGAGCGCGGCTCGGTGCCAAACTCGCGGAAATCACGCCCGGCGACATCGACACGTTCTTCTTCACCAATGGCGGCGCCGAAGCCACCGAGAACGCGATCAAGATCTCGCGCTTCTTCACGGGACGGCACAAGATCATGGCGCGCTACCGCTCCTATCATGGCGCGACCGCGGGCAGCATTACGCTGACCGGCGATCCGCGGCGCTGGGCGGCGGAACCTGGTATTCCTGGCGTCGTGCGCGTGCTCGATCCTTATCACGGCATTGAGCGGGGCTGGGAGTCCGCGGAAACTTCGCTGGCCATGATCGAGGAGACCATGCAGCTCGAAGGCCCGCACACAATTGCGGCTTTCATTTTGGAAACGGTTGTTGGCACCAACGGGATTCTGATTCCGCCTGATGGATACCTCGAAGGCGTGCGCAAGCTGTGCGACAAGTACGGAATCCTGATGATCGCCGACGAAGTGATGGCTGGCTTCGGGCGCACTGGCGAGTGGTTTGCCGTCGATCACTGGAAGGTTGTTCCGGACTTGATCTGCATGGCTAAAGGGCTTACTTCAAGCTATCTTCCGCTCGGAGCGGTTGGGATGCGGCATCACATCGCGCAGCATTTTCAGGACAAGGTGTTTTATGGTGGGCTGACCTACAACTCGCATCCCATGGGATGCGCTGCGGCGCTGGCCACGATTCGCGTTTACGAAGAGGACAACCTCATCGACAACGCGAAGAAGATGGGCGCGATCATGAAAGACCTTGGGCGCGAGTTGCAGGCCAAGCATCCGTCAGTCGGTGCAGTGCGTTCGATCGGGCTGTTCGGCATTGTAGAACTTGTGCGGAACCGCAAGACGCGACAGCCGATGGCTCCATTTAACGGCACGTCTGAAGAAATGGCCGCGCTGGGTCGCTTCTTCCGCGAGCAGGGGCTTTACACGCTGGTCCGCTGGAACACGTTCTACACAAACCCTCCGCTGTGCATCAACGAGCAGCAATTGCGGGAGGCATTTGCCATCATCGACAAGGGGCTCGATATTACCGACAAAGCGGTCAAGGACTAAGTTGTCATTGTGGGGAACTAATGCGCGGAGGACTGCGAGGAACTCTTGTAGAATCAGTAGAGCGCACTTCGCCCGAGACTCTATGAAAAGACTTGCTGCCTTTGTTCTTCTGGGTACGTTGAGTGTTGGCTGCTTTGGAGCGTCTGCTCAGACGCGGAGCAGCGCAATGGCAGAGTCGCGCGCTTCGCAAAAAGCGAACAAGAAACAGCAGAAGGCAATGAAGAAGTACGCGAAGGCGCAGCAGAAAGCCGAACGCAAAATGCTGAAGACGGAGCGAAAGAACACAAGATATCCGTCGCGGCAGTTCTGATCCGGCCGAAGTTAGATCGCGCTAATACTGTGCAGCATTACAGCGACTCTCGAAGTTCCACTAACAGTCCGAGTCCATTCTGACTAGTGCGAACCACGTTCCTCGGTACAGGAGACTGTACCTTCCCGCAGAGCGTATTCGCAGTGCCAGCGAAAGCCGTTGGCATCGTGTTGACCATATCCCCAAACTGTCAGGTAGAGTGTGTCTCGCTCGACGCGCGAACCTTCGACGAAGACGTGATCATTGTCGCGTAACGACGGACGTAGTTCCGCAGGAACAAGGCGAGTGAGCGTAACCTTGTCGAGCATGACAGGATCTTCCAGGACAGTTGCGGAAAAAACCAGGGCTCGTGATGTCCGCTTGCCAACATATTGCGTAACGACTAGCAGATCATTGCTGGACCACGCGACCGAAGTGACACCAAGATAGTCACAAAGTTTGCGCGAACGTCCAGTGGCTAACTCGAAGAGCCAGAGCGAGTGAAACGTTCCGACGAAATCGGACGCGGAGCCTTGACTCTCGAAACTGCGTACCGCAAATCGTCCGTCGGGTGACACGAGTTCATTTGCCTTGGGGAAAACGACGAACTGAGACGCAACGGCCTCAGCACTCACCACGCTCAACAATGCAACCAGCAGAGCTAGGCGGAGAATGATCCGGCAGGAGCGCATCGCTCGAACCTCTATAGCTATTTCAGTGGAGAGTTGCTGCCCCAGATGTGATTTAACTCACGTCGAACGTTACCTTGGTTTGGAATGGCAAGTCCTTTGATCGACATACCGGGTCAGTGTGGAAATCTGACGAAAAATAGTCTGTTGACCAGCCTCGGAAGAAGAGTTTCGATGTGTTTCATTTCGGGAAAATATGGGCTCGCGGGGTATACCCCCTACCCCACCCCTTTGAAAAGCCTTGACTGGCGCGGGGTTTGCAAAAATGGCTTGCAAAATCTTGAGCCGCAAGGGTTTAGAGGTCAAAATCTTGATAACAAAGGGCTTGCGGTCTTCTTGGCGGTAGCTGTGTGTACCGCCTCCGCCTTGACCATCTTCTGCTTCCTTGCCTGTGGATGGCAAGGTCGGATGTCACACCATGAGTGTGATCCCTGTGGATTTCAAGCCTTCCGTCGTTTGCAAAGGGCGCGGAAGTGTGGAGGCGCTTCCATGCGCCCGTTGTGTCCGGGTTCGTGGTCCCATCCGTCGAAAACCTCGACGAATGGGGCAACCTCCGCGCAAAGGTGGGGCCAGTCCGCCGGCACATCCCAGCCCAAGCAAAGCCTGAGCGGGGCACCCTCGAGGTTTCAGGCGATTGGCGATTAGCCGGGCCACGGGGCCAACGGCGTGCCTTGGACCGAAGCGTCAGTTGTTCGATTTTCCGGACTGGAATCACGTCCGGGTTTGACATTGCCTTGATCTCTGGTAACGTGATCCGTCCCGGTGATCGTCCCTACCGTTTCCCGAGGTCGCCATGGCACAACCCACAGTAGTGCATCTTGCGTCCACTCGCTCCCATAAAGCACATGACCAGGCTCCGACGACATTTGCGAAGGTTCTGCGGGATGAACTGGATCACGTCAACGATTCCCGCGAAAAGCGCGGGGTCACGTCGAAGGCCCATGCGAACAACCTGATCGGCCTGGCCTTCTCAGGCGGCGGCATCCGCAGCGCGACTTTCAATCTGGGAATTCTGCAGGCGCTGGCGGAGAAAGGGCTGCTCCACAAGTTCGATTATTTGTCAACGGTTTCAGGCGGAGGCTACATTGGCTCGTGGTTGGCAGCGCTCACGCGCCGGCTGACCAAGGAACTCAAGTGCTCCTTTGACGGGGTCGAGAAGGCTCTGAGCCCGCAGAAGTATGAACCCGACCGGCGCGGTGAGCCTTCGGTGCTGCATTGGCTGCGTCTCTACAGCAACTATTTGACGCCACACACTGGGGTGACTTCCGGGGACACATGGGCGATGGCGGGAACCTGGATGCGCAACGTGATCTTGAACCAGACGATTCTGGGGATGATCTTCGTGAGCGTCTTTGTGCTGTGCCAGAGCATGCTGCTGCCGCTGATCCTGGTGGAAGATGACGGCATGGCTTTTCTGTGGAGCGGCGTCGCCATCCTTTTTCTGGCATGCATATCGATGGCCATCAATGTCGTGGCCGAGGCCCCGTCCACGGCGATTCAGCAGAAGACGTGGTTTCAGCGGATCGAGATCACAGCGACGGTAATGTTGCCGTTCGTGGTGGCGTGCGTTCTGCTGAACTGTGCTTTGTGGCAGAGGACGGATTACGGCGATGCACCGATAGGATGGTGGGCTCTCGCTGGCGCGGCGTTTTACTTTGTGGCTTGGGGCATCGTGGCGATCATGGCCTGGGGCAGGCGCCTGTGGCGCGTGCGGCGCGGTAAGCCGGTGAAGCTGATGGTTTCCATTGTGGCCCTGCTGGTCTTTTCGCCAGTGGCTGGTGCCGCTGGCGGTTGTTTGTTGCGAGCCTACATTTTGTTGTTGAGGAACCTGCCCGCCTGGACCAGCACGAATTGGGTCGTCGTCGTTTTCGGGAGTGGCGTCCTGATGGTGATCACGTTGTTGGCGGGTACGCTGCATCTGGGACTCGTGGGGCGCGGTTCCATGGATGTGGTGCGGGAATGGTGGGCGCGGCTGGGCGGGTACTTGATGCTCATAACTCTCGGGTGGCTCTTGTTGGCGGGAACTTGCGCGTTTGCCCCGTTGGGGCTGCGCTGGGCGCTGTTCGAATTGAAAGGCTGGAAGTCCGTGGGCGCGGGATTGCTGTGGGTGCTGCACAACTATCTGGGACTGAAAGCGGCCAGCAGCGGCAGGATCAGCGGGAAAGAGGTGGTCGATCCCAAGACGAAGAAAGATGACGCCGGCCAATCCTGCGAAGCGACGGGAGGGAAGGGGACACGAATCGCGGAAGCGCTGAAGTCGCCCCGCATCCTGAATGCTTTGGCAAAGGCGGCTCCATACGTTTTTATTGTGGGACTCGTGGTGCTGTTGGGGACGGCGGTGCAGATTGCCACTGGCTTGGTCTTCAAGCCCGATCTCACGAGGGAACTGTGGAGGTTTAATAGTGGATTTGATTGGACAATTCTTTCTGGTGATTATTGGATCGTCGTGGAGAGTGGCTCTGCCGAGTGGCTGGCCTACCTCGGTGGGATCTTCTTTCTGGCGGGACTCGCGCTGTCATGGCGGGTGGATGTGAACGATTTCTCCCTGCATCACTTCTATCGCAACCGGCTGGTGCGCTGTTATCTTGGTGCGTCAAATCCGGAGCGCAAACCGGAGCCGTTCACGGGATTCGATCCGGGCGACGATGTTGCGCTGTGCGAGTTTGCCGACAACTATCCGGGGCCCTACCCCATTCTGAATGCTGCCTTGAACATCACGGGTGGAGAAGAACTCGGGTATGCTACGCGGCGGGCGAAGTCATTCGTGTTCACGCCGCTCTATTGTGGTTATGAATTGGGGGCTTCCGGAGAGGGGGCTCTGCGATTCATTTGCGACAACGGCTATTTGCCCAGCTTCGCGAAAACGGAACTGGGCCGCTCGGCCGGAGGCATCGGCAAGTTCGGTTCCGAGTCTGGGATTTCGCTCGGTACCGCTATGGCGATCTCGGGCGCGGCCGCGAGCCCCAACATGGGCTATCACACTTCGCCGGCTACGGCCTTCTATATGGCTTTGTTTGACGTTCGTCTGGGATGGTGGATGGGAAATCCGCGGTATCCGAAGAAGTGGCGGAGCACGGGGCCGACGTTGGGACTCGGCTATTTATTCTCTGAGGTGTTTGCCCAGAGTGATCAGCAAAAGGGATACGTGTATCTATCCGATGGCGGACACTTTGAGAACCTGGCGGTGTATGAATTGATCCGGCGACGCTGCCGGCTGATTGTGGCTGGCGATGCCGATTGCGATCTTCAGTATGGATTCGGGGATCTGCTGAGCTTGATTGAGAAGGCGCGCACGGATTTTGGCGCGCGGATTGAGATCGACTATGCGGCGATCCGGCCTGCCGATGGAGGGCGCCAAAGCGAACGGAATTGCGTTACAGGAACCATCTATTACGATCCTATGAATTGTGACGACACGGGAACTTTGATCTTAATTAAGGCGAGCATGCCCAAGCGAGACGTTGCAGGAGTTGCGCCTGGCACGCCGGCCGAAAGGAAACTTCCGGATGACGTGTGGCGCTACTACGACCAGCACCAAACATTTCCTCATCAGAGCACGGCGGACCAGTGGTTTGACGAACTGCAATTCGAGAGCTACCGGGCGCTGGGGGAATACATCGGAGTGCACGCTGCTGAGGACGTCGGCAAAGCGATCGAGGATACGTTGGCGCGAGCGGAGCCCGGCCATTCGGCAACGAGCGTTACCGGCCTTTAGGGCGGAGTTCAGATTCCGGTGGCTTTCGCGCCCTGTGCCGGAGTGAAGCACTTCGACTACATGCGTATCCTCGTGGACGTGGTACTAGGGCGTGTTAACACTATCGCAGGGCTTCGACGATGAGGGTGAAGGTGAGGAAGCCCAGGAACAGGACATCTAGTTTTTCAAAGCGGGAGAAGATGCGGCGGAAGCCCTTGAGTCGAACGGAAGAGCCTTTCGATCTCATGGCGTTTGCGGTACATGGCTTTATCGTACTGCCAGGGCTCCAGGCGATTGCTTTTGGGCGGAACCACGGGAATAAAGCCGAAATCCAGCGCCAGTTGCCGGGTTTCGTTGTCCTCGTAAGCCCTGTCCAGGATGAGGTGCAAGGGCGCAGGCAGGGGTCCGATGCCACCCAGCAAGGCACGGCCCGCTTTGGCGTCGGAGGCTTCGCCGGGGGAGAGGGCAAAGGTTATGGCCGTTCGAGCATCCGCGGCAACCATATGAACCTTAGTGGTCCATCCGCCGCGAGACTTTCCGATGGCCTGGGGTCCGTTTTTTTTAGCGCGCCGGTGCCATCGGGATGCACCTTCACGATGGTGGAGTCCATTTTGACGGCCTCGATCTTGATGCGCACGATCTGCTCGCGCTGTAACTGTTCGAAGATATGGTCCAGCACGCCGTTCTTGGACCAGCGATTCATGCGGGTATAGATGGTATGCCAGGGGCCGAAACGCTTGGGCAATCCGCGCCATTTGCAGCCTTGCTCGGCCACGAAGAGCAGCGCGTTGAGGAACTGCAGGTTGGTCACCCGTACATTGCCACGCTGCCGCGGCAGGCTGGACTCGATGCGATGCAATTGCGCTTCGGTGATCTCCACCCATTCACAATATCACAAAAATCCACGTAGTGTTAACACGCCCTAGACCAGCATTGGGCTATGCACGAGTTTGCGGACCCGAGGGCGTTTTCGGATCGCGCCACCCATACGCGGGAAGCAGGCGAGTAAGTCAATATGATCCAGCAGGGAACTGCCAAAGCGGGAGGCGACTTCGGCGTCGTCCTCGGCAATGTGGCCGATGATTTCGGCGAGATCGTTCAGCGCCTTTTGCGTGTAGAGGAGACGGTAGTCCACTTCGGCAGAAGCTCGCGGGCGTCCTCCGCAGGCGCGACTCGGCCCGCTTCCGCGTCCCGGATGCCTTCGTCGATGTCGGCGAGAGTTTCCTCGCCTTCTTCATCGAGGATGGGAGAGCGGGATTCTCGAGGTCGAATTTGTTCGACATGTCTCGATTTCGAAGGACTCGTCCTTCTCGCAAAGGGCGAGAAAGGAGAGGTACTCGGCCCCTAGTCAATGTGAGGCCCAAGGAATCTGGCGCCGTTGAAATGAATAAGGTGCGTGGGTGCCTCGGATACCCAGACTTCAGTTTCCCAAGCGATATCACCCAGATAACGAGTCATTACAGTTCTTGATGGGAATGCGGTGACGTAAACCAGGCCCGCTGAGGAATGCTCGAAGAGTTTCGCTAACTCAGCATGACGCTTTCCGTCTACGGGACCGTGGCTCGTGACTGCTTCAATCAGAATCAACCAATTCTTCTTCGGGTAATGCAAAACCACATCCGGCATCTTCCCATGAGGGTCAACGGCAACACCCAGCTTCGACAGCAGCCCGTTGTCAGACTGACTCCATTTCGCGCCAGTGTCGCCCGCATAGACGAGGACTGAGCCGGGAACAAATCTGGATGCAAATTCCTCAATGATGGACTTGATGAGTGCGCTGTGCATGCCTCCGCTCAATAACAACTCTTTGCCGTCTGGAGTGCGAACGGGAATGCGGGTCATCGTGCGCTCTTTAGCGTATTTTTGAGCGAGGGTTTCCCGCGTCAACAAGTAAGTCTTCACCTCCGTTTCCCAGCGGGATGAGCCGTAGGTCTTCAGAACCTTCAACAACTCAGGTTCGATCTGGTAAACCGCCTTTGGGCTGTTCACCGCGCGTTCCGGTTCATCTGGGTTGTAAAGGGCGATCCCAGCCGCAACAAATTGGTGCATGGTCTGCCGTCTGAACGTCTCTCTGGTGTTAGGCGCGTATTCTTTTTGGTAGTGGGTTCGGCTGAAAGCCATCATCGGCGTAATGCCGACCAGCGGGGCTTTGGCGCGTTTCCAAGCTTTTTGTGAGGTCAAATCAAGCAGCGCCAGCAGGCACAGGGCAGAGCGCTCATTCAACTGCGCCCTTGGCATTCCAAGTTGTTTCAGGATGTCCAAGGCTTGGGAAATCTGTTTGTGTTCGCTCATAGCAAAGAGGAAATGCGTTGATCAATGTCCTCCTGAGAAAGCGATTGTTGCTCTTTGGCCCACCGCCCAATTGACATCAAAACTTCAGCGCTGGGATATTGCATAAGCCGTAGGTCCGTGGCATTAACCTGGGTGTGTCCATTGAAGGAACGGAAGGCCTCATCGAAGACCGTGGAATTCAGAAACGTCGCCAATCCATAGGCCAAGTGCTCGGTTAGCCCACACCTGCCTCGATGAAACACGTTCAAATGGTTCTCAAAGCCGAGCAGTTGACTGCTAAAGATGGAAGGCTGAACGACCGTGGCAACGATCCGACGGCGTTCCTCTTTGGACGAGAATCTGCGGACGATAGTGTAAAAGCCATTAGGGAACAGCCACTTCCTGGTTTCCGGGTGCAGAACCAGGGCGTTGGGTTTCTTGGTCCTCTTTGGCCATTCAATTCCTTGACCGTCAAAGTGAGCGGGGTAGAGAAGCGGCACAGTGTCCTCGCCCGGCTCAGCACGCAGATAGTCTTTCAGTCTGAAGTCCACAACGGGTCCGGTTGAAATCTCTACGCCAATTTCCTCTGGTGAGTGCTTGGCTGTGGCCGATAGTTCCAAACCGTTTTGTCTTGGATGGCTGGGGATGTGAAGAAAACGCTGGGGATCCCCCGGCTTGACTATCTGTTCGAATTGGTAGGTGTGGCTCTTATAGTTATGCAGTCCGTGATCGGTAGAGGTCGAGATAGTGACATCGCCCTGCGCTGCGGACCGAACAATGTGAATGATGATGTTCTCTTGCAGTACTGCGTCCTCTTGAAATGCACGGTCGCGCGCCTCAAACAAATGAATGTGCCGGATTGCCGTTTTCTGAAATAGCCAATCTCGAAAGGGCTTGTAGTAGGGGCCGTTACAAAAGCTGCGAGGGATGATAGCAACTATCTCCCCACCATCCTCCACGGTCTCAATGGTGAGCGCAAGGAATGCCGTGTACAGGTTGACGGTTTCAATTCCAAGTTCCCGTAATAGCACACGGTGTTCCGAGTCGCTGCTAATTTTCTTATAGGGCGGATTGAGGATTGCGTGCGTGAACCGGGGTTGCTTGGTTCTGAGCAAGGGTCTGCAAATTGCCTCAATGAAGTCGTCTAGTATTACGGAACTCTCCAACTTAATCCCTGATGATTGTGCCGCTGTTCGGTATTCGGTTAACACTCCCTTCAGAAACGGCTGCATTACCTCATCAATTTCATACGCTGTTGCCTGAACTTCCTTCACGCCGTCTTGGGTTATGAACCGCTCTAAGAAAGCGGCCGTCAATGAGCCAACCCCCGCGCCGGGATCAAGCAGGCGGATTGTCTGTTTGGGAGTGACCGTGAAAAGGGAGGCCATGTACTCGGCAACAATAGACGGCGTCATGAATTGGCCCAGAGAGGACTTACGCTTTGGGTCAAGCTGCCGGTTCGCTTCCTGACGAACCAGGTCAACCGTTTGGAGTGCCGATGCCATTGAGGCTGTAGGTATCACCATAGAGTACCAGCTTCCTTCTGGGCGTTTGTTCTATGAATATTGGTAGCACACTCACGCGGTGAATAAAAGGCGAAAAGATACCCTTTTGGACGCAGTTCGGTGGTCGAGGCGGCGACAAAGATCGGCTAGGCCGGCACCCAGGTGGCTACTTCAGCGTTACTAACCTCTCCACCAGCTCCGAATAATCCTTCTTCTCGATGCCGTGGACTTGCTTGTTGTATTCGTCCACCTTCGACGAGTAGTTCATCGAGCAGAATTTGGGGCCGCACATGGAGCAGAAGGCGGCTTCTTTGTAGAAGTCGTCGGGAAGAGTTTCGTCGTGCATGGAGCGGGCGGTTTCGGGATCGAGGGAGAGGGCGAACTGTTTCTCCCAGTCGAATTTGTAGCGGGCGTAGCTGAGGGCGTCGTCGCGGTCGCGGGCACCGGGGCGTCCGCGGGCGATGTCGGCGGCGTGGGCGGAAATTTTGTAGGCGATGATGCCGTCTTTCACGTCTTTTTCGTTGGGCAGACCTAAATGCTCCTTGGGCGTGACGTAGCAGAGCATGGCGGCGCCGTACCATCCGATCATGGCGGCGCCGATGGCGGAGGTGATGTGGTCGTAGCCGGGAGCGATGTCGGTGACCAGCGGGCCGAGCGTGTAGAAGGGGGCTTCGTAGCAGAGCTCGACTTCTTTTTCGACTTGCTCCTTAATCTTGTCCATGGAGACGTGGCCGGGGCCTTCAATCATCACCTGAACGTCTTCTTCCCATGCTTTCTTAGTGAGCTCGCCTAGAGTTTTCAGTTCGGCGAATTGGGCTTCGTCGCTGGCGTCGGCGACGCAGCCGGGGCGCAGACCGTCGCCGAGGGAGAAGCTGACGTCGTACTTTTTGAAAATCTTGACGATGTCGTCGAAACGCTCATAGAGGAAATTCTGCTTGTGGTTGTAGGCCATCCACTGGGCGAGGATGGCGCCGCCGCGGCTGACGATGCCGGTGATGCGCTTGGAAATCAGCGGCAGATACTGGATCAGGACGCCGGCGTGGATGGTCATGTAGTCGACGCCTTGGGCGGCTTGCTCTTCGATGACTTCGAGCATGACTTCGGCGTTCAGATCTTCGACGCGCTTCACGCGGGCGATGGCTTCGTAGATCGGGACGGTGCCGATGGGGACCGGGGAGTGGCGGAGAATGGCTTCGCGGATTTCGTGAATGTTGCCGCCGGTGGAGAGGTCCATCACGGTGTCGGCGCCATAGTGGACGGCGGTGTGGAGCTTCTTTAATTCTTCATTTACTTCCGACGTCACGGCGGAGTTGCCGATGTTGGCGTTGATTTTGCAAAGCGACGCGACGCCGATCGCCATGGGCTCGAGTTCGGGATGGTTGATGTTGGCGGGGATAATCATGCGACCGCGAGCGACTTCGTCGCGCACCAGTTCGAGCGTCAGCTTTTCTTTATGGGCGATGAAGGACATTTCTTCGGTGATTGCGCCCTGGCGCGCGTAGTGCATCTGGGAGAAGTTGCCGGTGGTGTTTTCTTTCTTGCGGCGAGCGAGCCAGTCGGCGCGGGGTTGGGGGACGGTATATCCGTTGCTGCCATTGCCATTTGTGGAAGTCATGATCGAACCAGCCTTCTAGGAATTCGGTGTGTCTCGATTATAACCGTGGCGAAGGCGGCAAGGGCTGGCAGCGGCGCGTGGGATCGGATCAAAATCTCTAACCACAGAGGGCGCCCTTCGACTTCGCTCAGGGCAGGCTGAGGAGCACAGAGGTTTAGGCAAGGGCTCGTGCGCGGCGTTTGCTCATCGCGAATGTGGGGCATAGAATCTGACGCGTCGCCCTTAAGGAGAAACTTCTTATGCGAACGTTCCGGCTCGTGATGGCTTTCTTGCTGTTCGTGAGTGTGGCTAGTTTTTCGCAATCTGCTTCTTCCACCAAGCCTGGTCCTGGATTCAGTATCGACAACATTGATAAGACGGTCGATCCGTGCGTGGATTTTTATGAGTACGCCTGCGGGAACTGGATCAAGAATTCGGAAATTCCTCCCGACCAGTCGCAGTGGGTGAGCTTTGTGGAGTTGCACGAACGCAATCTGGATATTGAGCACGGTATTCTCGAAAAGGCTGCTGCGGGCGGGGCCGGCCGGAACGCCATCGACCAGAAGATTGGCGACCTTTACGGCTCGTGCATGGACGAGAAGGCCGTAAACAGCAAGGGGATTGCGGCGGTGAAGCCGGAGTTGGAGCGGGTGGCGGCGGTGAAAGACAAAGGCGCGCTGATCGACGAAATCGCGCACATTCATCTCACTGGGCCGAGTCCGCTGTTCAATTTTTATTCGTCGTCGGACATGCACAACGCGGATCAGGTGATTGCCTACATCGATCAGGGCGGGCTGACTCTTCCGGATCGCGATTACTACATCAAGGAAGACAATCCGAGGATGAAAGAGATGCGCCAGCACCTGGTGGAGTACGTCACGCAGGTGTTCACGCTGGCGGGGCAGACGCCGCAACAGGCGGGCGAATCGGCGCAGACGGTGCTGCGCATCGAGACGGCGCTGGCGCAGGGAGCAATGGACCGCACGGAGCGGCGCAAGCCGGAGAACCGCGATCACAAGATGAGCCGCGAACAAGCGGTTGCGCTGGGACCGGATTTTTATCTCAACCGGTATTTCGCTGGCGTGGGTGCGCCGCCTTTTCAGCAGCTCAACGTGACCAATCCTGATTTCTTCAAGAAGGTGAACGGCACGCTCGAGTCGGAGTCGCTCGATTCTTTGAGGACCTACGTGAGCTGGCATGTGCTGCACGCGGCGGCTCCGTGGCTATCGCAGCCATTCGTTGACGCGAATTTCAAGTACCAGCAGGCTCTCACCGGGCAAAAGGAAATTCAGGCGCGGTGGAAGCGGTGCGTGAATCTCACGGATCGGGAATTGGGCGAGGCTCTGGGGCAGAGGTATGTCGACGTGACGTTTGGTCCCGAAGCCAAGGCACGCATGCTGAAGATGGTGGACGCGCTGGAGCAGTCTTTGTCGGAAGACATTCAGGACCTGTCGTGGATGAGCGCGGACACAAAGAAGCAGGCGAAGGTAAAGCTGGAGGCGATTCGGAACAAGATTGGGTATCCCGAGGTGTGGCGGGACTACAGTTCGGTCATGATCAAGCCAGATGACTTGTTGCCCAATATCGAGCGCGCCAACGAATTTGAGGCGAAGCGGGAGATCGCGAAAATCGATAAGCCCCTGGATCGCAAGGAGTGGGGCATGACGCCGCCGACGGTGAATGCGTACTACAGTCCGTCCTACAACGAGATTGTGTTTCCGGCGGGGATTTTGCAGCCGCCGTTTTTCGACAAGACGATGGACGATGCCGTGAACTTCGGCGGGATTGGGCTGGTGATTGGGCACGAACTGACGCACGGGTTCGACGACCAGGGGCGTAAGTTCGATCCGCAGGGGAACCTGCACGACTGGTGGACGAAGCAGGACGGCGAAGAGTTTGAGAAGCGCGTCAGTTGTGTGGCCGACGAGTATTCGAACTTTGTCGCCGTGGATGACATCAAGCTGAACGGCAGACTTACGTTAGGCGAGAACACGGCCGACAATGGTGGGGCGCGCGTTGCGCTGGCGGCGCTCGAACACATGATTGCCGACGACAAGACCGGGAAAGAAGGGCGGAAGATCGACGGCTACACACCGGAGCAGCGATTCTTTTTGGGGTTCGGGCGGGTGTGGTGCGAGAAGCGGCGTCCGGAGGTGGCACGTATGCGGGCGCTGACCGATCCGCACTCGCCGGGGAAGTATCGCGTGAACGGGGTGGTACAGAACATGCCGGAGTTCCAGAAGGCATGGGGGTGCAAGGCGGGGCAGCCGATGGTGGCTGAGAATGCTTGCCACGTGTGGTGAGAGGGGGCTGCACTCCGCTGAAACACTAACAATCAAAGACCCACCCTAGCCGCAAAAAACGCGGCTAGGATGGGGCACCCGCATTCGATTTACAGTTGCGGCGTAGCCAGAACAACCTTGGCTCCCATCGCACTGCATGTGTCAATCACGTGCACCACATCCGCAAATGGCAATTCGCTGTCTGCTTTCACTAGAACCACTCTCTCAGGGCGATTCTGGAAAATCTGTGTGAGCACGTTTTGCAGATTAGCCGACGGAATCTGCCGATTGTTGATCTGCAGAGTGGGCTCTGGCTGCCCTGAGTTGAGCACTTGCACTGTGGTCGGGTGCGAGCCAGACGGCGCAACAAACAGCACCTCCAAACCGTTCGGCGGCGCTACAGCGCCCGGTGCGAGAGACGCTGATTGAGACGTCAGCAGGACGGGTGCTTCGAAAAAGGCCGACCGGCCCGCCTCAAGCACTCTCTCCACATTGGCAAATTGAGTGCGAGCGTCGGCTTTGAGGTACAGTTTTTGCTCGCGATTGCGAGGACGGCTCTTCATCTCGTCCGCCAAGGCCGCAGGCGTGACCGGATTAATTCCGAAGAACATCCTGCCTTCGGCAGTGACGGCGACGATCCAGGCGTCCTGCTTGTCTGCATCAGGCATGGGTGCCGCGTTGCTGGTGATTGCCAACTGTACGCTGATGCCTTTTTGCAAATGCTGGGCGTTGCTGGTGCGAAGCGCGAACAGCACGGTCGCGAGGACGACGGCGACGCTCAGCGCAAGATGTTTTGATCTTTTTCGAGTATTTATCGCGAGCGAATTCATGGATTTGCTCCTCTTGGGTCAATTGCCCTCAGGGGCTAAAGCCCAGTCTTTGTGTAGGTCTTAATGGCCCGGCTGAAGCCGGGCCCTTCCCGAGACGTGCGCTACGCATCAAGGTTTTGCTCCGCCGAGTGACGCGGTTGCGAGGGTCCCGCCGAGGCCCATCGTTTCGACCGCCGACGAGGGCACGATCACCATCGAACCCTTTTCCTTGATGGCTTCGTAGAGCATGTTCATGGCGCGCAGGTGCAGGGCCACGGGATTCTCAGCGTAGGAGGCCGCAGCCTGCACAAAGCTATCGGCGATTTCCTTCTCTGCCTGGCCCAGAATGATTCGGGCCTGACGCTCGCGCTCGGCCTGCGCCTGCCGCGACATGGCGTCTTCCAAGCCTTGCGGAATTTTCACGTCGCGAATTTCGACCGACTGCACAGTGATTCCCCAGGGATTCGTCTTTTCGTCGAGAATGCGCTGCAACTCGCGACCGAGGGTTTCGCGCTCGGTGATCATTTGCGCCAGTTCGTGGCGGCCGATCGATTCGCGCAGCGCGGTTTGCGCGCTGAGCGTGATGGCCTCGATGAAGTTCTCGACTTCGAGAATGGACTTCTCGGCATTCCACACCATCCAGAAAACGATGGCGTCGACGTTCACCGGCACCGTATCGCGCGTGAGCGTGGACTCGGCGGAGACGCTGGCGACGCGGACGCGCTGGTCCACGTAGGGGCTGAGCGTCTCGACGACCGGGATGATGTGACACAAGCCGGGTCCGCGCAGGCCGACGTAGCGTCCCAGGCGCAGGACTGCGACCTTTTCCCACTGGCGCACGACTTTGATCGCGAACAGAAAGTAGACGCCGACCAGGGCTCCGAAAATGGCCGGGGCCGGATTGTGGACTGCCTGGGACACCGCGAGGCCAATCACGATGCTGATGACGAACAGCAAGAGTGCGATGCCACTGACTTCGTTCATTCGGATTTTGGGCATGACGTTTATCTCCTTTTAGGCAGCAAGTCGCGCAGACGATCGATCAGATCTTCCAGGGTGAATCCGGCGGCGCCTGCGCGGGCCGCGAATTCTCCGGCCATCTGGCCGAGCTGACGTTCGCGCTCGGCGGAATTCTTTTCCAGCTTCTTGTTTGAGATGAATGTTCCCGTGCCTTGATGGGTTTCGAGCAGGCCTCCGAGTTCCAGTTCGCGGAAGGCTCGCATCACGGTATTGGGATTGATGGCGAGATCAACGGCGAGCTGGCGCACCGTGGGGAGTTGGTCGCCGGCGGTGAGCGAGCCGGAGGCAATGCCGCTTCGCACTTGATCGATCAACTGGCGATACACCGGCACGCCGCTGCGGAGGTCGATCGCGAATCGTGGTGAAGCGGGACTGCCATTCCTTCCCAAGTGTGTCAGTGTACTACAGAACTAGTACATTAAGTCAAGCAAATATTTTCGGAAATGATTTCGGGGCTCAGCAGCCTGCAACCCATGACAACACATGACGATCGAGTTGACGAGGATATGACGCACGAATTACGGAGCGGTGACAATCCTTTCGCGCGCATCGCCTAGTCTCTATTCAAGTCACCGAAGCATCCCCTGCGAACTGAATCGATCCACCGGCTGCAATGAATAGCGGTCAAGCCGAAGCAGCGCTGCGCGTGGGCGTTGGCTCACGAAGGAAGGAGCATGACATGGACAAGCTTTTCACTTTTGTACTGGCATTGGCGGTGTTGATGGGGACGACCGCGTTGCTCGCTAATAGCGGACGGGCGACGCGGCAACGCCGAAACGCGGATGCGCAGATGGCCACCGACGGAGCATTCCGTGGCGGGCTGTACGTTGGCAGGCTTGCCGCCGAGGGTGGACGGCCCTTGCGGCCGCAGATCGGGCGCTGGTCGAACGAACGGGATCGTGTTTCGTTCGTTGCTGGATACCGACGCGGGTACAACGACGCTCTCGCCAGCAGTACGCACGGCGGGCAAAATCGGACGGAGTGAATCGAGCCGCCGGATTTTCGGGTGGGGTCTACTCGGACGCATTTGCCGGTCTCCGCGCGAGATCCTTCGCTCCGCCTGAAAAGCGGCTCCGCTCAGGATGACGCCCAGCGAGGCGTCCGAAATTCTTGCATTGAGGTGAAGTGATGAATTCGAAAAAGTTGGTTTCAATTTTTGCTCTTACTTTAGCAGTGTGCATTTCGAGTCCGCGTGCGGTGAGAGCGGGCGGACCTTCTCTAACCACCACGGGCGCTTCGGTGCGAGGCAGCGTGCGGTTCGAAGGCAAAGGACCTGCGGCGAAGGCGATTAGCATGGCCGCCGATCCGAGTTGCGCCAAGCAGCATCCCACGCCTGTCATGGCGCAGGAAGTGATGGTCGATGCGAAGGGCAATTTGCAGAATGTGATCGTGTTTGTGTCCGACGGACTCGGCGACCGGACGTTTGTCGCGCCCAGCGAGCCCGTGGTCGTGGAGCAGAAAGGATGTATGTACCAGCCGCATGTGCTGGCGGTGCGGGCGAATCAGACGTTGCAGCTGGTGAACGACGATCCGACGTCGCACAATATTCATCCCCTGCCGGCGAATAATCGCGAGTGGAACAAGGCGGAGCCGCCGGGAACAAAGATGGAAGAGGCGTTTGCGCGGGAGGAGATTGCGATTCCGGTGAAATGCAATGTGCATCCGTGGATGCGGGGTTATATTGCGGTGTTCAAGCATCCGTACTTCGCGGTGACGGGAAAGGACGGAGGGTTCGACCTGAGCAATCTGCCGCCGGGCACGTACACGATCAAGGCGTGGCACGAGAAGTTGGGAACTTCGACGCAGACGGTGACGATCGGCGCGAACGAGACGAAAGAGATCAACTTCGTCTTCAAGGGCATGTGATGCGGCGCTACTTTGCCATCTTGAAGCCTTTGCGGCGTTGTTCGCTGTAGCGGTGCAGCGCGTCGAGGATGATGGGGTAGGCTTCGGATGGCGGGCGTATCTCATCGACCTCGACGGCCTTGCCTTCGAGCTGTTTGTAATCCTGAAAAAACCGGCGCAGCATGAGCAGGCGGTGGGGCGGCATCTCCGATGCCGAGCGGTAGGAGTTGAACTCGGGATCCTCGGTCGCTACGGCGATGATTTTGTGATCCTGCTTGCCGGCGTCGATCATGGTCATCAGGCCAATGGCGCGGGCGTGAATGATGGTCAGCGGGACGACCGTCTCCTGGCAGAGAACCAGCACATCGAGCGGGTCGTCGTCTTCGGCGAGGGTTTGCGGAATGAAACCGTAGTTGGCGGGATAGTAGACGGCCGAGTAGAGGATGCGGTCGAGGCGGATCAGGCCGCTCGACTTGTCCAGTTCGTACTTCACGCTGGAGCCGAAGGGGATTTCGATGACGCAGTCGAATTCGTGGGGGAGCTTGTCGCCGGGAGTTACATCGTGCCAAGGATGGATCATGAGGTCGTCCGTCTCTAACAGACTCTTCATTCTAGCGGACGCGGGCGGATTAGGGCCGTACGAGGAAACGAAAGCGAAAAAAGGTCGCCGGAAAGGCTAAGCCCGACTGCGGGATGGCGCCAGGAGCCGGGGCAGGTGCTGTCTGACAGCAGCGTGCAGGCGCCGGTTCTGTTTTCGCATCGTGAACCGGTCGTGGCGAGAGACGTTGTACAGACGCATGGAGACTTCCACCAGCATGCGATCCATGGCGAGAAGGACATCCAGCATTTCCTTGGGATCGGGCTGGCTGAGAACCTGGTTGCGCAGTTTGTGCCGTTCCCGTTTGTCCTGACGTGTCATTGGGTTCACTCTGCTATTACAGATAGCGAATCGAACGCACTAATGGAAATTGAAACAATTGATCGGCCCTATCGGCGTGGATGGATTTCTGTAACTACTTGAAAACAAAATGCAGAGAGTGCGGAGGGCGGCGTCTGGCCGATGTGGCGGATCGATTCTTTGAGTATTGCGACGCGTCTAACCGAATCTTGATTCTCACCTCTATCCCGCGTAGAGTTTGAACGTGGGGTGCATCCCCTGGGGACGTGTTATGTCGAGCCAAGCGAAGACTTATCTGAAGTTTGGGGGAGCGACGGCGGTGATTCTGCTGCTGATGGGCTACCTCGCTTATACCGGAGTGCAGGACAGCAAGAGTTACTACGTCACAATTAAAGAGCTGCACAAGATGGGCAACGGCGCTTACTCGAAACGTCTGCGCGTTGCCGGGAACGTACAGCCGGGCTCGATCAAGCGCACAGGGACGCACGTGCAGTTTGTGCTGGTGGAAGAAGATCAGACTCTTCGCGTGGACTATACGGGAACAGAGGCGCCGCCCGATACGTTCAAAGACGATTCCCAGGCGCTTGCGGATGGGCGCTTCGATCGCGACGGCGTGTTCCATGCCAAACAACTGCAGGCGAAGTGCGCGTCGAAGTATGCTCCGCAGCAGCCGGGTACGCCGGCCGGGACGCCATCTGCTGCACCTGCCAAGAGTGTGACGCAGGTGCAACCGGGCGGCGCCGGGATGGCGAACTAGACTTGCGCCGGGCTGATCCTGCCAGTCTCAGGCGAACCCGAAGACTCCTGCGGATCACCCACCGTAGCGCTTGCGTGGTCCTAACCGCGATAGCAAAGCAGAAAGAGCGATCACCGAATGTCAAGGATGTTGCGCGCTGAAGGGCAGCGCGTATAGCTCCCACGCGAGATCCCCTTCGACTGCGCTCAGGGCAGGCTCTGACCCGCCTGAACTGCGCCGGGTTCGGGATGACGCCTCCGAAAAGAGGGCATAGCATGCTTTGCAATTCTTCGCAAAAATGCATAGATTCGCTAGCGTAACTTCGCTGACATTGTGGCTGCGATCTACTGGTGCCTGTGACTGACGCCATCCCGCAAAGTTTGCCCAACATCACGGTCAACAACGTCATCAAGCAGTTTGGGCGCTTTGCCGCCCTGCGCGGGGTGACGGCCGAGTTTGATGGCGGTCGCTTCCACGCAATCCTCGGGGAGAACGGAGCAGGGAAGACCACTCTGTTGCGAGCCCTGGCCGGACTGGCCCAGCCGACGCGAGGGGAAATCTCGATTTTTGGAAAGAGTCCGCAGGAGGCCTGCCGCGATATTGGATATATGGCTCATCCGTCGTTGCTCTACGACGAGATGAGCGGGATGGAAAACTTGCGCTACTTTGCGCGGCTTTACGGCATTGTGGGTGACGGCAGGTGCGAAGAGGTGATTCGGGCGGTGGGGCTCGATCCGGAGTTGACCCGCGCGGTGGGGCAGTATTCGCAGGGGATGCGGCAGAGGATGTCATTGGCGCGGGCGATTCTGCACGATCCTAAGGTCCTGCTGCTGGATGAGCCGTTTTCCAACGTGGACGTGCATTCGGCGCGGGCAATGGTCGAGTTGCTCAGGGGCATGCGCGATGCGGGGAAGACGGTTTTCGTGATCACGCACCAGGCGCCGCTGCTCGAGGGCGTGGCGGACGAGTTTGTCTGGATGCAGGCTGGGCAGATTGTGGACCGTACCGCCGGCCTGGTTCGCGCGGCGAGTTCTGGGGAGGACGTCCAATGAATTCACTTTGGACAGTAATCCTCGCCACGATGGTCAAGGACATCCGGCTGGAGTGGCGCTCGAAGGACGCGCTCAACTCCATGCTGTTTTTCTCGTTGCTGGTGGTGGTGATCTTTATGTTCTCATTTGACCCGCTGGCGGAGGAATCTCGACATATTGTTGGCGGATTGGTGTGGGTCGGTTTTTTGTTTGCGTCGGTGACGGCGCTCAATCAGACTTGGGCGCGCGAGTTGCGCAATCAGGTCCTGGATGCGTATCGCGTTTCTCCAGCGCCAGCCAACGCGTTGTTTCTGGCCAAGGCGTTGGGAAATTTTATTTTCGTGAGTGTGCTGGAAGCGCTGATGACGCCGTTATTTGTGATTTTTTACAACGTGCGAGTTCTGGGTCCAGCGTGGCAATTGCTGCCGATCGCGGTTCTGGGAACGTGGGCGCTGGTGGTGAATGGGACCTTTTTTGCCGCGATGTCGCTGCGCACGCGGAGCCGCGAGATTATGCTGCCGCTGTTGCTGTTTCCGATTTCCATTCCCGCGGTCGTCAGCATGGTAGCGGGCACGACCGCGATTCTGACCGGGGAGGAGTCAGCGCACTTTTACATCGTATTGCTTCTCACCTACGATGTGGTGTTTACTACAGCTTGTCTGGCGTTGTTTGAAACGATTTTGCACGCGGAATGAAACGGCTCTTCCCCATTCTGTCGGTTTTCACGGCGATCCTGCTGGCCTATGCCTTGTATGAGGCGCTGGTGGTAGCGCCTACGGACGCACAGCAGGGCGATGTGTACCGCATCATTTATTACCACGTGCCTTCGGCGTGGACGGCGTTTTTGTTGTTCTTTATTAATTTCATCGCGTCGGTCCAATACCTGGTTAGCGCGAAATCCTCGACGAAAACCGCGGCGAAATGGATTGTGATTGCGATTGGCGTCGGCGGAGTGATTGCGTGTTTTCTTCCGCAGGTGCAGCGATTGCTGCCCACGGGTATGCGTCCCAGCGCGGTGGCGACGACGGTGCTGGCGATTCCGGCATTCTACTTCTTGATTGGGAAGTTTTTTCCCGGACAGCGGCTCGATATGCTGGCGGTGACGAGCGCCGAAGTGGGCGTGGTTTTCTGCACTATCGTGCTCGTCACGGGGCCGATTTGGGCGCGGCCGGTGTGGGGGATCTGGTGGGCGCCTGGGGACATTCGACTGACTTCGACGCTGGTGCTGTGGCTAATTTATGTGAGTTACTTGGTGCTGCGGCGTTTTTCCAGTAGCGCGCAAACGCAAATGCTCGCCGCGGCGCTGGCGGTTTTCGGAGCACTGGATGTGCCGCTGGTTTATTTTTCGATCTGGTTCTTCCGGACGCAGCATCCGCAACCGGTGATCGGCGGAGGTGGATCGATGGATCCGCGCATGCTGAACGTGCTGCTGATCAGCTGGATGGCGTTTCTTTGCTTTGCATTTCTCGTGTGCTGGTCGCGCTTCCGGTTGGAAATGCTGCACCGGGAAATTGAGGAAGCGCACGCGATGGAATCGCTGGTCGGGGCGGGAGTGTCGGCAAAGGCGAGCCTGCCGCTCGGTCGGAGTTCACGATGAACGCTATCAAATTTCTCTTCGCTGCCTACATTGCCACGTGGGTGATCCACGGCGTCTATCTCGGAAGCCTGGTTCGAAGATTCAGTCGACTGCGCCAGCAGTTGAAGGAACTGGGCAAGAAGTAGGAACGGCTTCCGGGGTCGTGCGATACGACTGAAAGCGTTTGGCGGAACGGCTGTAGAAGAGAAGTAAGAAAAGGGGAGTAGGGCGGCTTGGACTCGCGACATATCTGTTCTTTCGCCCCTTTCGGGGCTTACTTCATCTTCCGCTTGTCACCCACGCCTTGCGCCGTAGGCTGAATTCTTTCGCCACTTCGCGGCTGGGAAGCTTTCTCTTACGGCGGAAGCCGAGAGCCGGAAGCCGGTTCTTCAGTTCGTGGCTTTCCATTCTTTTTGCAGGGCGGAGAGGAAGTCTGGGGCGCCGTCGGAGCGGAGGAATTCGTAGTCCTCGATCATGGCGGCGGTGCCGATGCGGGCGGACGGAAGAGGCTGTTCGACGCGGATGACGCGCGCGGTGAAGCGAACACGGACGGCGTCGGTGAGGGTGATGTGGGGCGGGAAGGTCAGGGTGACTTCCAGCTTGGTGCCGGCGGAGACGGCGCGGTCGAGGTAGAAGAAAACGCCGCGGGCACTGACGTTTTGAGTCTCGGTCTGGACCTCGTTGGCGCCTTCAAGACGGACGATCGCGGGTAGACGCATGTCGAACCGCCGCATCATCCGCCGTTCCTGTGAATTCGATTGCATGTAAGAGCGCCCCCGCCAGGAGCGTGGAGTCGCAAGAAAAGCGAGCACAGCAGACGGCCACTTCCGCAGAATTTCAAGGCCCGAGTTTCGACTGGGAACGGCCTTGTAGCCCTCAATGTATAGAAACATATGCAGTTTGCAACAGCAAAATGCCAGTTGGAACTGATTCGGTTAATCCGTCCGGAATTCCGAACAGAATCCCTCTGGGAGCCGTGGGAGGAGGCAATTGTGCGCAGGGCTTGCATAGTAACGAGCAATCCCGCTGCCATCGTGGCTGGGGGGAGTCTCGAGTATCCCGCAAAGAATGAGCGGCTTTCGAAGTGGTTGAATGCGGAGGGTCTCGGCGCAGGCAAGCGGCTTGCGCACAGAGGGTCATTTTTTCCACTTCTGCCAGTGGTCCCCATCGGGCGTGCAATTTCGTTCACGCCACTTTTGTGCCAGGTCGCGGCATCTTTCCACGCTCTCGACCGCATCTGACGAATCTTGGAGCGGGGACAGGCCGGGGGCCGCTTGACTTGTCTATCCGTCAGATGTTTAAGTAGTTATTTAATTTTTTCCGCCAGTTCCAGTGACAAGCAAGCCGCGATGAGGTTCGCCAGCGCGAGGCTCGGTTGACTTGTGCGCCGTCTCTAATCTCTCCACGGATCTGGGCGAAAACGATCTGAGCAAGGATCGAACAAAACGGGTTTGACTGTATCGGAGGAACGAGTGAACGTAGATCGCCGTTGGTCGGGAACATCCGCGGGACGAATTCGTATTCTGGCCGCTGGGCTGATGCTGCTCGGGGCAGGATGCGCGGTTCTCGGGTGGGGTGCCCGCTCGCGTCAAACTGCCGCGAACGTTGCGGCCCAATTTCCCGTGATCCAAGGGGCAGCCAGCGGAGAGCAGGCGATGGTGCCCCAACTCTCGGCCACAGCGCAGGGCCTATCGAGCAATGTCTACGGTGAGGCACCGTCGGGGGCGCGCGCGCTGTTCGCCGGACTGCCCCTGATCTTCGAACCGAACCAGGGACAAGGGGATCTCGACCCAGCCGATCCGCGCGCGAAGTTCGTGACGCGCGGCTCTGGATACAGCCTGTTTTTGGGTTCCGAGGGCGCGATTCTGAGCTTAGCATCTCGGGAACCGTCCAAGCAGGAGCGGTCGCGGCAGGTCTCGGCGAAGCAGCACGCGGCATCTCTGATCCGCGTCGAGTCCATCCAGATGAAGCTGGCGGGAGCGAATCCGAACGCAAATTTAACGGGCGCGGATCTTTTGCCGGGCAAGAGCAACTATTTTCTTGGGAACGACCCCGCGAAGTGGCGGCAGGGTGTACCGCAGTTCGCCCGCGTGCGTTACGAGAATATTTATCCCGGAGTCAATCTGATCTTTTACGGAAATCAGGGGCGGCTGGAATACGACTTCCAGGTTGCGCCCGGCTCGGATCCGGGGCAAGCCGAGCTCGAATTCAACGGTGCGAAGCACCTTGAGCTGAAAGATGGGGCACTGGTCATCCAGGACCAGGACGACAGCGTGCGCCTCGAGGCGCCGCGTGTATATCAAGAGATCGCCGGGAAGCGGCAAGCGGTGGAAGGCAGCTTCGTTCTGCGGGGCGCGAACCGCGCGGGATTCGCGATTGGATCCTACGATCACTCGCGCGAACTGACGATTGACCCGATCTTAACCTTCTCGACTTACTTTGGTGGCAGCGGAGACGAGCATTCGACTTCCGTTGCGATCGATGGCAGCTTCAACATTTACCTGACGGGTTCGACAACCTCGCCCAATCTTCCGGCGTTGTCTGGGATCTTTCAGACGACGCTCACTGGCACGCAGAACGTTTACGTTGCCAAGATCACGCCGCCCCTGGGCTCGCTTGCGCCAGTGCTCGATTACGTGACCTATCTCGGAGGTAACGGATCCGACAGCCCGGTGGGAATCAGTGTCGACGGCCGGGGCGATCCATTCGTGGCCGGCACAACTTCCTCGAGCAACTTTCCCACAACCTCGTTCACCGCCTATCAGCCGGTTCCGGAGGCAGGCAGCACAGGCACTTCGCATGTATTCGTTACCGAGTTAAAGTACGACGGGACGGTGTTGCAGTATTCGTCCTACCTTTCCGGTAATGGCACCGACATTGCCAGCGGGATGACTATCGACACGGCCGGCTACATTTACGTCACCGGGACGACCACATCGACAGACGAGGCCAGCACCACCGATCAATTCCCGGCGAGCACGCTTCCGCAGGCGCTGCCGTATCAAATTACTCCGCGCGGGCCCATTCAGTTCTTCGTAACGAAAGTGAATACGAGCTCAGCCCGGACCGGCAGCATCGCCTACTCGACCTATTTTGGGGGAGCGAACTTCGACACGCCCACGCCGGTTGCCGTGGGCGGCGGCATCGCCGTCGATACAAACTTAAACGTCTATTTCACCGGCACCACGAACTTCATCTACACGGGGTGCTCAGGATGCAGCAGCACCGACTTTCCCATTCTGAATCCTTACCAGCCCTGTCTGGACCAGGCGCCACCGACAACGATCATCTATCCTCCGTCGTGCTCGGGTACGACGAATACCACGGACCCGGATGCCTTTGTGGCGAAGCTCAATCCTAACGCACCGCAGGGCCAGCAACTGATCTGGTCAACCTATCTGGGCGGCAGCAGCACGGACTCGGGCACGGACATCGGCCTCGATTCCGGAGCGTCGAATGTGTATGTGGTCGGAACCACAAATTCCACCGACATCGGGACGAGCGTAACGACTTTGAATACTTCTGCGCCGTATCAACGCTGCCTGGATGCGCCGAACGTGGCGTCAGGCACGGCGTGTCCCACCACATTTAATACGACTCCTCCTCCGAACGACGCCTTTGTGGCGCGGCTGAGCAATCCGGCCTACTCGACCACGAGTACCGTTCCGGTCAACGTGGCACTCAACTATTTCTCCTATCTGGGAGGGAGCGACAACGACGCCGGACTGGCGATCACAGTGGACTCGGCCAGCGGCGCATTGGTCACGGGCTGGACCCAGTCCCCAGATTTTCCTGTGTTTCCAAAATCCAACCCTATTCAGAGCGCTCTGAACGGGCCGCAAGACGCGTTCGTGGCCCGGCTGTACACGGCTACGGTAGTTGGACAGACAACAGCGGGTTCGTGGGTCAATTACTTCGGCGGAAGCGGCACCGATGAGGGTACTGGGATTGCCCTGGATGTCAATCAGAACGCCTACTTCGCGGGCGACACCAACTCGACAGACCTGCAGATGTCAAAGCCATTACAGACGACGAATAATGGCGGTTACGACGCATTTGTGACTCAACTGGGAACAGCCGTGAGCTTGTCGGTGAGTGGAGTCCTGACGCTGGGTACGAACCAGACCTTCATCAGCGCCGGGAACCAGGCGACATTCACCTACACGGTGACCAACAACGGTCCCGACTTGGCGAACGACATCACGGTTTTGGACAACATGAACACTGCGATCACAGGTGTGCCGCTGACATTTGTATCGGCCAGCACCACTGCCGGAATCTGCGGCGGAGGCTCGACCAATGCCGTCGTGAGCTGTAGCCTTCCCTCGCTGCAGTCGGGTTCGACGGCAACGATCACCATCGTGGTTACGCCCACCCCGAACAGTACGGGGACTGAGGCCTTTTTCAACGGCGGTTCCGTGCAGGTGACGGGGCCGGGAAATATTGTCCTGGCGCAGACCTCGGTACCGGCGCAGATGTCCGACTTTAGTCTCAAAGTCACTCCCAACAGTGGAAGCGTGCAAGTGGCCGGAGATACGGCGACCTATCAAGTGCAACTGACACCGAATCCCGTCTACGGAACGAATATTTCGTTAGCCTGTACGGGCTTGCCCACCTCGGCTGCGTGCGCCTTCACGACCAACCCGGTCACGCTGCAAGGGCCCGGGACGTCCACGCTGAATATCACCACCGTCGCGCGGCCTATCATCACACCCGCCGCGAATTTGCTGATACGACATTTCTATGCGATCTGGTTGCTGGTTCCGGGATTGACCCTGCTGGGTGTGGGACGGGACCGGGGCCGCCGGCGCGTCGCCGGAATTTTCGTGCTGTGTGCTCTCTTCGCGCTACTCCTGCTATTGCCCGCGTGCAGCCACACCATAGCACAAGCGCCGGTAAGCGGAACTCCTTCGGGCAACTACACAATCACCGTTACAGGGACATCCGGCACCGACACCAAAAGCCAGACGATCACGCTGTCAGTTCCGTAATCTTGGGCGCGAGACAACCGCAACAGAAAAGCCCACAGCGCTAGGCTGTGGGCCGATGGTCTGCTCGAAGCAGCGCCAGTGGCAGGGCCTGCTGGATGCGGAGAGCTTACGCTCCCGCCGACAGCTTGTGGTGTCCCTTCGCCTCGGCAATTCCATACTGACGGATCTTGTAGAGCAGGGCCTTGTAGCTGATCTGGAGAATCCCGGCTGCCTGCTTGCGGTTCCAGTTGGTCTGTTCCAGAGCTTGGGTGATGGCCTGCGCTTCGGCTTCGTCTTTGGCGGTTCGCCCCAGGGATTTCAAGCCGCCCGATTCCGCTCCCCGGGCCGGGGCATCGCCGGGTACGCCGCCGGTGCCATCGTTCTTAGGCAGCAATTCAGTGACGGCCAGTTTCTCATCCCCGAGAATCAGGTAGCGTTTGAGGAAGTTATTCAACTCCCGGAGATTGCCGGGCCAGGAATGATCCTGGCAGGCTTGCAGCAACGCGGGAGAGAGCGGGAGCGGCGCACGCGCGTAACGCTCGGCCATGCGCGACATGGAGTGCTTGAGCAGGATGGGGATTTCTTCCTTGCGATCGCGCAGCGGCGGAATCTGCATGGTGAATGCATTCAGACGGTAGTAGAGATCCTCGCGCAGGCGCTTGGTAGCGAGTGCTTCCGGAATGTTGATGTTGGTTGCCGCCAAAATGCGCACATCGACTTTGATGACGGTTCGGCTGCCCAGGCGGGAGAACTGCTGATCCTGCAACACGTGCAGGAGTTTCGCCTGCAACAGCGGTGGCATCTCGCCGATTTCGTCGAGCAGAATCGTTCCCCGGTTGCACAGCTCGAATTTGCCCGGTTTCGCGTGGTTCGCGCCGGTGAAGGCGCCCTGTTCGTAGCCGAACAGTTCGCTCTCGAGAAGGTCGGCGGGAACCGCGGCGCAGTTGACCTTGAGGAATGTGCGATGGGCGCGCGGGGAAAGCTTGTGGATCAAGCGCCCGAGGACTTCCTTGCCGGTTCCGCTTTCGCCAAGCAGCAGCACGGGAATGTCGACATTCGCGACCAACGCGGCCTGCGAACGGATCTTGCGCATGGCGGGGCTGGCCGCGATGAAGAAAACGTCTTCCGAAAGTTCTTCCACTTCGCCACTGTAAGTCTGTTTTCCCTGGCCCAGGCTGAGATCGATGACGGCATCCAGTTCCGCTTTCTGGAAGGGCTTGGTGAGGTAGTCCTGGGCGCCCAACTTCATCGCGTGTACCACTTTGCGGGTGTCGTTGACGCAGGACAACATGACAACTTTAACGCCGGGCTGAAGTTGGCGCAACTGCTCGAGAGTCTGCAGGCCGTCGATGCCGGGCATGAGCACGTCAAGCAGCACGAGATCAGGTCGCAAGCCCTTTTCCACGCGGAGCAGCGCTTCCTCGCCGGTGGTAGCGGTTTCGACTTTGTAGTCGTCCACTTCCAGCAGCGTTTTGATGTAGCGGAGCATGCCGGGTTCATCGTCGACCAGCAGGATTTTGGCGGTTTGCTTCATCGACTTTTCCCCTTGCTGGCGGCCGCACCGGCCGGTTTATAAGGGATCAGGAAGGAGAACTTGCAGCCTCCGCCCGCATCACTCTCGACCCAGATCTTGCCCCCCATGCCTTGCACTAGGCGGCGCGCAATGGCAAGACCTAATCCCATGCCCTCCTGATTTTCGGTGCCGGGAAGGCGAAAAAAATCGTCAAAAACTTCCAGGTGAAACTCTGCGGGAATTCCTGGACCGGTATCGGAGACGCTGACCTTCACGGCATTCGGCTGAGCTACGTTTTGACGGCGGCGCTCCGCGGCCGAGGGCTCGGACGCGGCACGGCGTTCCCACATGTACGGCTCCGCGTGCAGCCACACCGTTCCGCTGGTGGGCGTGAACTTGAATGAATTCTCCAGCAGGTTCGAGATCACGCGCTCCAGCTTGGGAGCATCGAAGGGGAAAACCGGCAGCTTGTCGTTGGCCAGAAAATAGAGCGCCAGGCCCTTTTGCTGAAAGCGATTCGACCACAGGCGGGAAACTTCGGAGAGGCACAGGTTGATATTGCCGGGCTCGAAGTGCATGCGCAGCCCGCCCGTTTCGAGGGCGCTGTAGGTCAGGAAATCCTGAATGAACTGTTGCAGGCGCTTTCCGCTGACCTGCATATCGTGCAGGACTTCGCGCTGACGGTCGTTGAGCGATCCCAGCTTCTCGCTGTGCAGCACCTCGACGTAGCCGTTCAGAACTGATAGTGGCGTTTTGAGATCGTGGGCGGCGGAAGCGAGCGCGTTGGTGGTGCGCTGGAAGCGCTCGCGTAGATCCTTATATTCCTGCACAAGGTTTTCCGGGCTGGGCATATCGCCATCAGGCCGTACAGCAGCGACTGGCATAAGTTCCGAGGCTCCTCCCGCGTCGGATCCAAACGCGTTCTTTTGGGCACAGGCCATTGGGGGAAAAGCCACAGGACTCACATGGGAGAGGGGGAACCGCACCCGCCGTTAAAGACGAATACAAGTAAGAAAATCGTATGTCAGGCTCAATTTGTTGTCAACGGAAAATGCAATGGAATTACCCAAGTGTAGCAAAAGCTTGCACTTTAGCGAGTGGAAAGCGCGAGCCAATCGATTTCCTAGTACCGAAAACAAAGCGAACATAACTGCGGTGATCTGCCGTTTATTTATGGGTTTTGCAGTCCGAGTTGCCGGGTGTTCAGACTTCCTTCCTGGTTTGCCAGGTTACTTACCGGAGATTTGGCCACTCGGGTGCTCCCGACGGAGGGCTGAGGGTCATGGAGAAGTCTGGATGAATGGAACGAGAGCGGCAGCCGAGCGGCGAAAATGGGCTAGACTGCCGCTTGCGATCCCCGTTTTTGTTCGCAGCCGTGACGGGAAGGGAAAAGAGTTCCTAGAGTTTGCCACCGCGTTGAATGTTAGCGCTGGCGGCATGTTGGTGGCAATCCGTCGGGTTTTACCCACAATCGCGCAGATACGATTGGAGATTCCGAGCGCCCCGGTAGCAGCCCTGGCGATGTTACCGAAAGCGTCGCGGGCTCTACGCGCCAAAGCTCTCCGCACTACGCCGGCGGATGGCTACTACCTCCTTGGCCTAAAGTTCGCGCGGCCGCTGCTGGTTTCGGGCAATCCCAATACCCGGCGGCGGAAATCCGCTACTACTGTGTGAAAATGTTTGCGCATAATTGAGCCCAGGATGTTACGCTGGGGTCTATTCCCTGATTACCAGGGTTTGCCATTCCGGCTCTTTGGTAAGTTGAAAGGCTTCAATCACATAAAGTAGGTTTAGGTATCCGCGAAAGGCCAAAAGGCCTTTTGGCTCTCCGGGTGCAGGTGCAAGACTCTCCCCCAGTTGGTAGAAAACAGCCATGACAATCAGCAGTTTGAATACGTTTGTCCAGCCTCTGGGAGAAATGCCGCCCGATGCGATCGTGTTTGGGCACACCGAGGCCATGCAATCCGTCCGCGACCGCCTGACCAAACTGGCGAGTGCCAATGTTCCGGTGCTTATCCAAGGAGAGAGTGGGACGGGCAAAGACATTATTGCGCGCATGATTCATGCAGCATCCCCGTGGCGCACCGGACCATGGGTGAAAGTGAATTGCCCGGCGATTCCGGGCACGTTGCTGGAAAGCGAGCTGTTCGGCTACGAAAAGGGAGCCTTCACGGGCGCCTATGGAATGAAGCCGGGCCGCGTGGAGATGGCGCACCGCGGCACGCTGTTTCTGGACGAGATTTCCGAGTTGGATATGCCGTTGCAGTCGAAGTTGCTGCAACTGCTGCAAGACGGCCAGTTCTGCCGCATCGGCGCGCAGGAAGACAAGAAAGTGGAAGTGCGCGTGGTATGCGCGACCAACCGCAAGCTCGAGCAGGAGATTGAAAACGGGACGTTCCGCTCGGATCTGTTTTACCGGATCAACGTGGTGAATCTGCACCTGCCTCCGCTGCGCGAACGGGCTGGCGACATTCCGGACCTGGTGGCCTATTTCCTCGAATATCACAATCGAAAGTACAATTGCCGGGCCAGGGCCCTTTCGAGCGAGTTGATGGCGGATTTGCGCAAGTATCACTGGCCGGGCAACATCCGGGAACTGGAAAACCTGGTCAAGCGCTATGTGATTCTGGGCAACGAAGAAGTGATTGCGGCCGATCTGGCGCCGCGGGACACGGATTTCTTCCACGCGGAAATTCCAGTAGACGGGCAGATCTCCCTGAAAAAGCTGACCCGCCAAGCGGTACGCGAGTTAGAGCGGAAAGTCATTCTGAAGGTTCTGCAAAATCATCACTGGAACCGCAAGCAGGCCGCGCGTGCTCTGAGCATAAGCTACCGCGCATTGCTCTATAAGATTCGCGACGCAGGACTGCCCTCGAATCGCGTCGTCAAACACCGGGAAGCGAACAACCCCAAGCAGGAAATCGCGGCGGACTGAGTCTCCGTTCCTCTGTCACGCCTGCCGCAATCGGCGCGGATTCTGCTGCGGTTTTGCGTTCTTGCGCAGACATTTCACTTCCCGCCTCAGGCGAACCTGTTAAAACTCCGATAAGTGACGTTTTTCCAGCCTGTGCTTATATTCTTGTGCTCTTAATCTATGCGGACCCCGGAGGCTTTCCTCAGTCCGTCTATCATATGCTGAGCACCGTTACCCGGCCTCGGAATGGCCTGGAAATCGAACCTTTTCGATAAAGGGCTCTTACGTGACCGCTGCAGAATCGTTTATGCATGCCCCTTGGGTCCTGCAGCGAGGTCCTCAGCCACGTCCGGACTTCAGAATCGCAGGCTCGAACGCTCGCTCACGGCGGCAAGAAGTTCCTCTTGCAAGTACGGACCTGAGGCCAACAAACCAGAAATCAAGGGGTTTTTGCTATTGCAGCGTAACGGTGTGTTCTCCAACGTGCGGACGAACCCTGCCGAGCTCGCTACCAATGCCGCCCCAGCGGCCACGTCCCACTCGTTCTTGGGCGTCAAAGTGAAAGTAACGTCCGCGAGGCCAGCCGCCACCAGCGCAAGCTTATAGGCCACCGAACCCATCGCTTGAATCTTGAAGGGACCGTTCTCGAACCGCTTCCACTCGCCGCGCTCGACTTCACTCCGGCTGGCGAGGATGAGAGCCCCGTCGAGCGTAGTGCGTTGGCTTGAACGAGCGGGGCGCCCGTTGTAGAGCACGCCGGTGTCTACCGCTCCGATAAAAGTTTCCTTGGTGGCAGGGTTGTAGATTCCTCCCGCCACCGGCACGCCATTCTCGACAAAACCGATCGAGACACAGAACTCCGGCAGCCCCATCACAAACTCTCGCGTGCCATCCAGAGGATCCACGATCCACACCCGTTCTTTTTCGAGGCGGCAAGGATTATCCGCCGTTTCCTCCGAAAGCCAGCCTTCGCTGTCGCGCAACAGGTTCTGGCGCAACACGGCGTCCACGGCGCGATCCGCTTCGGTCACCGGATCGTCCCCGATCTTGTATTCGATCTCAATCGCGCCCGGCGTAAAGCGTGCGAAAACGGCACGCGCCGCGTCCAAAGCGGCCCGGATGCGGAGCAGAATATCGGAGTAAGAAGAGGGGGTCATTTTCTTCTGAATCACGTTCGTCGCAATCACGCCCACAACATGCGAGCTCCAGTGACCAACAATAAGGTGCAGAGGAGCCGGCGTAACCAGAGCATGGGGACGCGCATGGCCAAATGCGACCCCACCAACCCCCGGGGATGGACCCAATCAGCAGGGACACCACGAGCCCGGGATCCACGTTACCCAGCCGGAAGTGAAGAAATCCCGCGACTCCCGTAAGGATGACCGCGTGTACGATGTCGGTTCCGACATTCACCTTCGGCGGGAAGCTGTAGAACAGCAGCAGCAACATCATAATGATGCTGCCCGAACCCACCGAGGTCATGCCCACCAGAAAACCGGCAACCAATCCGATCAGCGCCATGCCCAGGAAACCCTTCGCGGTCGGTGCGCGATTGGCGACTCGCTCTTCGATTCTTTTCTGCAACAGCAGCAACGTGGGAATCACGATGAGCAGCACACCCACCGCCATCTTGATAAAGCTATTTACTCCGTCTCCGTAGAGATGGCGAATGTGCATCAGTAGCCTTACGCCGTCGGAAATGTTCAATGGAGTAAGTCACCCTGCAAAGATTCGAGGGAGAACATCGGGCTAACCTCTGAGTCTGGGAAGTCGAAGTAGTGCTCTTCTAAAAGCGAAATACCGGACATCAGGTCCAGATAGTACCCGATGTCCGGTAGTTGTTTCCGGAATTGGCAGTCGTGACGATTAATGTGGCTTCATGTCTCCACGCCCGGTCCAATTGCCATGCTGATGGGGCGTACCCCTTGTAATCTCGTCTCGACCGTCACCCGGCGAAACGAATCGGTTCAAGTAACGCACGACTTGATCGGCCATCGGAGAACCAAGACCAGTTGTGGCATCCCAGCCCGGTCCGGCACTGAAGCCCGTTACTCCCCCGAACGAGTTATTGCCACTCGTTACGTCGAAGAAAGGGTTGTGTCTCCGGGCCTGACCCATCTGGTAGAGCGCTCTATTGATAAAGCCCAAGTCGTAGCCGGCTTGTTCGTCGGCAATTGCGAGGATGGCAGCCCACTGTGGCGAGCCAGCACTGGTGCCACCGAAGAGATAAAAGCCCACCGGGATGCCTGGGATGTCCAGGTACGTCAACACCCCATGTAACACGGCGGCGCTGTACGATACGTCTGGCACTCCCCGCTGGTCATCGTCATGCACCGCTCCCCACTGGTACGACGGCTCGTCGTACACCACGCTGAAGCCGCCACCGCTGGCTCCAAAGTCAGGCTCGTTCCATACAATCTCGCCCTGGTAGGTTCCGGGAAGCGGGTTCGCGCTCGGATCGCAACCGAGCGACGCCAGGCAATAGCTGGCTGCGTGCAGCTCCGTGCCGCCCACGGCGGTGACCAGAGGGTCACTGGCAGGGTTCGAGACGGCTTGCACCAGGGTTGTGCCGTCACACGAAATCTGTGCCGCCCCGAAATCACCCGAGGAAGCGAAAATCGTGATGTTCTTTCTCGTGGCTTCCGCAAATAGCTGATGTTGCTGTGCGAGCATCTTCGGATCCTTGCAACCCTCATTCTCACCGAAGCTCTGGGAAATCACGTCGCCGAGATTATGATGCACCGCATACTTTGTGGCGCTCAGAATGTCGGTATCGAAGTTCGATTTTGCCAGTACCAGCACGATGTTTGCACCGGGAGCGATCGCATGAGACCACAGGACGTCCAGCGAGATCTCCTCCGCCCACCCGGTCATGTTGGGATCACCGGTCACAAACGGAGTCAGGCCGTCCGGCGCGACCTGCGTGAACGTGCCCAGGGTTGGATCGGCCGGGTTGCCAAGCCCGTTCAAACTGGGCAGACCGTAAAAGCTGTTGAAGGAATTCAGTTGCTGCACAATGTTCGGGGACTGGAATGCGTCGATGATGACGATCGTCTTTCCTTTACCATCGAGGCCAGCGTTGATCAGAGTGTCGATGTTATACGCATGCCGAATCTGATAAGGGTCGTAACAGGTAGCACTCGAGTTGAGCCCGACCACCTGGCAGCCGAACAAGCCATAGTTCGGGCCAGCGATCGCGGCTGGGATCGCTTGCGGTCCTACCTTCAGGAGTGGCGACGCGGAAGAGCCTACGGCCACTTCACTGCTGGCCGTAAACACGAAACTGACAATTAAGGCTGCTGCGAGAGCGGCTAGAACCTTACGGGTGCTCATGTGTACTCCTCTCAAAGCACAAATCTGATTGTTGATTTCAGGGGGAGGCCGCCAGTGTACACCCATCTCACGGTTCACGGTATGCGTTTGTGTGGGGACAGCCGGGGCCTGGCTGTCCCCACATGACCTATTGTGAAGTCGGGACCGAAACTCGCTCACCAGGTGATACAGATGGCGGCCGAAGAAATCAGGGATCTCAATGGTTTAGGCTGCCGCTACCACTCAGCTCAGGTAAACTATCCGTATCCTTAATTCGTTCCACCCAATGATTAACGGCAAGCGCATCGCAGTCGTCATGCCCGCTTACAACGCGGAGAAGACTCTCCAGGCCACGGTGAGGGAATTGCCCGACATGGTGGACGTCCGCATTCTGGGGGACGACCACAGCTCCGACCAAACTGTGGATCTCGCCCGCCGCCTTGGCCTGTATGTCTTCCAACACGACCGCAACTACGGCTACGGACGCAACCAGCAAACCTGCTATCGCGAGGCTTTGAACGCCGGCGCCGATGTCGTCATCATGCTTCATCCCGACTATCAATACACGCCGCTGCTGATCACCGCCATGGCGAGCATGGTCGCCTACGATGTTTATGACGTGGTGCTGGGATCGCGCATCATCGGCGGCCGCGCCCTGCTCGGCGGCATGCCCATTTACAAATACATTGCCAACCGGTTCCTCACCGCGTTTGAGAATCTTTTTCTGCGAGTCAAGCTCTCCGAGTACCACACCGGATATCGCGCCTTCAGCCGCAAGGTGCTCACCGAATTGCCGCTGCTGGAAAATTCCGACGACTTCGTCTTCGACAATCAGATGCTGGCCCAGTGCGTGCATTTCGGGTTCCGCATTGGCGAAGTTTCCTGTCCCACAAAGTATTTCGAAGACGCTTCGTCGATCAACTTTCGTCGCAGCGTGAAGTACGGTTTCGGCGTCCTGGCCACGACCCTCCAGTTTGCCTTGCAGAGGATCGGTCTGTTGCATGTGCCGCGCTTCAGCGATAAAGGTCGCAAACTGGAAGCGGCCGGAGAAACCTATTACACTGCCCATTCAAAAACCGCCCGCCCGATCTAAGCGGCGTGCTGAAAATGCGCTTTCGCGTACCGCGCTTTCGCTTTGCAGTCTTTTCAGCTTCCTGCCGGAAATCCGTCGATGTCTCCCTTAAATGTCGAGTGCTCCGCAAAATCCGTCTAGTACCGCATTGGCCAGGCGTGATTCCTCTGCCACGAATCTCGCACTGCTGGCCGCGCTCACTGTGTTTGCAGTCTTCCTGACGGGCTACCATCCGGGTCTCGAGGACGACGCGTTTTACCTGGCAGCCATCAAGAGGAATCTGAACCCAGCTCTGTTCCCGCACGATTCGGAATTTTTCCGGCTGCAGTTTCAGGCCACCATCTTCGATAAGCTCATCGCCTTCTCCGTCCGCCTCAGCCACCTGCCGTTGGCGTGGACTGTTTTGCTGTGGCAAGTCGCCGCCGTCTTTATGCTTCTGCACGGTGCGTGGCGGATCAGTCGCCGCTGCTTCACGCAGCCTGAGGCGCAGTGGTCCGCCGTGGCCACGATCGCCGTCTTGCTTACTCTTCCCCTGCCCGGCATTGCCATCTCGCTCGCCGATCAGTACCTTCATCCCCGCACGTTGGCGACGGCCGCGATTCTTGCGGCCATCGTCGCGGTCCTCGACCGGCGCACCTGGTTCGCGGGACTTCTGCTCGCCGTCGCTTTCGCCGTCCATGCCATCATGGCCAGCTTCGGAATTTCTTTTTGCGCGTTTCTGCTCTGGAACCAGCGTGTTTCCCGGTCGCGGCGCTCCTCTGCCGTGCCCCTGGCCATCGCATTTCTTCTTCCTTTGGGATGGATTTTTGAACCCGCCTCCGATGCCTGGCGCCAGGCGGCTGCCACTCGTGGCTTTTACTTCCTAACGCGCTGGCATTGGTATGAGTGGCTGGGAGTCTTCGCCCCGCTGTTTCTTATATGTCTCTATAAGATATTACTTGATAATTATAAAATAGCTAATAGAGATGGAGAAGCGCTGTCGTCGCTCGTTTCAAGTCTCCTTTATTACGGCGTCTTCCAATCTGCGGTCGGGCTCCTCATCATGCTTCCTCCCAGCCTTGAGCGCCTGCGGCCGTTCGAGCCTATGCGCTACCTGCACCTGCTCTACCTGCTCTTCTTCCTGATCGTGGGTGGCCTGCTCGGCCGCTATCTACTCGGCCGCCATCTCTATCGCTGGCTCCTGCTTTTTCTTCCTCTTAGTGCGGGCATGTTCTACGCTCAGCGCCAGACGTATCCTGCATCCGCGCATCTCGAGTTGCCCGGTGTCGCGCCGCAGAACGCCTGGCTGCAGGCCTTCGCCTGGATTCGGCAAAACACTCCGGTCGACAGCCTGTTCGCGCTCGATCCCCACTACATGACGTTGCCGGGCGAGGATTATCACGGATTCCGAGCGCTCGCTGAACGCAGCGTTCTCGCCGACTACGAAAAAGATGGCGGCATGGCCGCCCGCGTCCCGCGTCTCGCCCCGCGCTGGCTCAAGGAAGTGAACGCACGGAGCGGTTGGCAAAATTTCAGGGCAGCAGATTTTCAGCGCCTCAAGAGCGAATTCGGAGTGACGTGGGTCATCCTCTCGCGTCCGCCCGATGACCATGACCGCCAAGATCCGGCGGAACTGGCAATGACCTGCCTGTATCAGAACGACCAACTCCAAGTCTGCCGTCTATACTAAGAGCGAAGCGCCGGTAAAGTAGCGTCGTCCCAAAAGGTAGCGCCGGTGTCTCGCCGGCTGTCGGGGGAGCTTGCCCTGAGCTTGTCGAAGGGGCATCTCGCCCGCGCATGCAGCGCCACGAACTCATGCCCACAGAATCCCCGGCCCAAACTCGCGTTCAACCGTATGTTCTGATGGTCCTCGTGGCCCTTGCAGTCCGCCTCGCGGTCATTCCCTTCCTCTACCACGATTGGATGGACCCCTTTGTCCTCGAGCATTGGGCGTTCGGAAGGATCGCGCGCTCCATCGCCTCCGGCCACGGCTTCGGCAGCCCGTTTGCCGATACGGGACTGTCCGCTCTCTTGCCGCCTGTGTACTCCTATCTGCTCGCGGGCATCTTCAAAATCTTCGGGATCGAGACCAAGGCCTCAGTGCTCGCGGCTCTCTCGTTGAACAGCTTATTTTCAGCGTTAACCTGCGTGCCGGTTTTTCTTCTCGCCCGCCAGGCTTTCGGCCAGCGCGTGGCCAAGTGGGCGGGCTGGGGATGGGCTTTTTCTCCGTACGGTGTCTACTACGGCGCCGATTGGGCGTGGTCGACCTGCCTGGTCACACTCGAACTCTGCTGGTTGTTTCTGTTTGCATGGCGCCTGGAAAATTCTTCGCGCACGCGGGATTGGCTGCTGTTCGGTTTCTTCGGCGGCGTTGCTGCGCTCACTGAGCCGGTCGTGCTGGCGGTTATCCCGCTGCTGGGGCTGTGGACGCTCTACCGCCGCCACCGTCGCAACCGGCCATGGAAAGCGCCCCTGCTGGCTGCGGCCTTGGCGGCGATCGCCGTTCTCTCGCCCTGGTTCGTGCGCAACTATGAACTCTTCCACCGGTTCATTCCCGTGCGCAGCGGCTTCGGGCTCGAACTCTACATCGGCAATAACGGCTACTCCGAGCACTGGGTGAACCGCGCGCTCCATCCCAACCACAGCGATGCCGAACTGCAGGAATACGAGCGCGTGGGCGAGATTGCCTACATGGACCACAAACTCCAGCAGGGAAAAGATTTCATCCGCAGTCATCCCACCTGGTTCGTGCGGATGACGTTTCGCCGCATCGTCTACATGTGGACGGGCTACTGGAGTTTCGACCGCGCCTATCTGAAGGACGAGCCGCTCGATCCGCCCAACATTTTCGTGAATACGACCATGACGATCCTTGGACTGTGGGGCTTGCGGCGCGTCTTTCGACGCGATGCCGTGCTGGGCGTGCGCTTTGCCATTGTTCTTTTGTTCTTTCCACTCACCTACTACATCTCGCATCCGGAAACTTATTACTTTCGACCGGTCGATCCCCTGATCGTTGTCCTCGCCGCCATAGCCGTGGCGGGGCGCTCGAAGGAACAGGCTGCATTGCAGCCACTCTCGAGTGGGGTTTAACATCTAACTGGCGATGGCGAACGCGACCTCTTTATCCGTCACAACTCCGCACCGCTTCACGATTGGGTCCGGCGAGATCCTGAACTTCGCCTACGATGCCTTCTGCAGCAACAAGCTTCAATTCACGCTGACGGCTCTGGCCATGGCCGTGGGCACGGCCTCGGTGATCCTGGTGGCCACGATCGGCCTGACGGGGAAGCAGTACATCCTGCGCCAGCTACAGTCCATCGGCACCAACATGATTTACGCCGACTACCAGGGCGGAGCCCAGCGCATCGACTCCACGCCCGACCCCATGACGGTGGAGGATGTGCAGGCGGTTCGAGAACAAGTCTCCAACGTTGTGGCTGCTTCGCCCACCGTGGCATTGGGAGACCGCATCAGCGTGGGCGCGGGAAAACAGAGCGACATTCTCGTCCTGGGCGTCGATCCTGCTTATATGCGGGTACGCAACTTGAAAGTTCTTGCCGGACGGTTTTTCGATTCCGAAGATTCCGCTGGCCGCAACAAGGTGGGCGTCATCACCGAGAAACTCGCGCAGAAACTCTACGGCTCGACCGAGGCGGCGATCGGCCAGATCATCAAGCTGAGCGGCGGTCTTCCCTTCACGATTGTAGGGGTGTTCAAGGAAAGCGTGGATACGTTCGGGCAGTCGGATATTCAGGATGAAACCATGCTGATCCCGTACACGGTCAGCCGCTTCTTCACGCCCACCGCCGCGGTGTATCAGATCTATTTTTCAGTGGCCACTTCGCAGGACGTGATCCCTGCCACGGCTGCCATCAAGCGCGTTCTGCAGTCGCGTCATCGTCCCGAGTCTGTCTACAGTGTGCAGAACCTGACGCAACTTCTCACCGTGGCGGGACGAATTGCCGACGCTCTTACCCTGATCCTCATGCTCGTCGCTTTCGTGACGCTTCTGGTGAGCGGCATCGGGATCATGAACATCATGCTGGCGACGGTGACGTCGCGCATCCGCGAGATTGGAATTCGCAAAGCCATCGGCGCCACGAACCGCGAAATCCGCTTCCAGTTTCTTGCGGAAGCCATTCTGATTTCATTCACCGGAGGCATTGCCGGCATCGTGGTCGGCCTTGCCATCCCCTACTCCGTGCGTTTCCTCACCGACTTCCGCATGCCGATCTCAGGCCTGTCGGCGATCATCGCCATCATCGTGTCGTCGATCGTCGGCATCATCTTCGGCACCGTTCCAGCCACCCGCGCTTCGCAGCTCGACCCGGTCGAAAGCCTGCGCTATGAGTGAAGAGGTAGGGGGGGGCTGGCCCACCTTTCAGCCACCTCACCTGAGGCTGCCCCACCCTTCGCGGTTTTCGAAGGGTGGGCCACTGCGAACCCGGACTTCATGTTCACTCGTCACAGCCAAGAACCCGGGGCGAGTGGTACAAGTCCTTCATGCCCCGAAAACTCCACCGCTACGATGGCTCCGGATATCTGCACTTCATCACCACCAGTTGTTACCAGCGACGCCCGCTGCTGGCCAGCCCCCAAAATCGTGACTTGTTCCTCCCAGTGCTGGAGCAGGTCCGAAAACGTTATCACTTCGTGGTTGTGGGCTACGTCGTCATGCCCGCACACGTCCACCTCCTGTTCAGTGAGCCGGAGCGTGCCAACCCATCCGTCGTAATGCAGGCCCTCAAACAAGGCTTCGCCCGCCGACTCCTGCGCAAGCTCCGCTCCGGTATCGACCCTAGGCAAGGCAGTTTATGGAACGAAGCCCCTAGAAGCGGGGCACATTTGGCAACGCCGCTTCTTCGACTTCGTGGTGTTCGCCGAGAGAAGCGGATGGAGAAACTGCGCTACATGCACCGAAACCCGGTGAAACGCGGACTGGTTCTCGAACCCCAGCAATGGCCGTGGAGCAGCTTCCGCCACTATGCAGACGGAGAACACTACGGCCCGGTGCGAGTGAATGAACCCCAGAAAGCCGAACTTCGCGTCCGCCCAGTCGCCTGATACCATCAGCACAGTCGCCCACCCTTCGAACATCGCGAAGGGTGGGGCAGCCTCAAATTGTGATGATGGAGAACAAAAGCAAAGGTGGGCCAGCCCCCTGTTAGGCTCGGCTTCGATGAGGGAGTTCAGCAGTTGAATGTCTTCTGGTGTTGAAGTGACGCAGCCCGCCGAGCAGATGCTATTTGGATTTGTCGATGGCCCGAATGGATACGCGCAGCTGTGCGAGAGAATGCCATCGCGTGGATTTCCATCGAGATCGAGAACATCGGTCCCTGGCATCGGCTCAAGATGCTGTCCCCCAGATTTGGCGTGTGACTGAGATGGCCCCATCCACTGCCACCAACCGTGAGGAATGGGGCCACGCCCTCTCTCCTTTTCGCAGGACTGATTGTTCTTGCATTGCTTTCCTACGTTGTTCCCGGAGCCAATGGGAATCGCAAGTGGCAGGACGTTCGGATCATCGGGAACGCAGTACAACCAACCGCGTCCATTTTGAAACCACAGGTAGCACTTTGCCAGCCCATATGGGTCAACGTAATTCGTTGGAGAGTTCCCGACGTATCGGTAAGAGTTGAGTCCGCCGTCCGTCCCAAGTGGATCTTCACTGATGAATCGGCCCGCGTTCTGGTCGTAGTAACGGGCGCGATAGTAGAACAAGCCGGTCTCCGCGTCGAACTCACGACCGGTGAACTGGAAGGGATTGGCGAGCGTGCCCGTAGAGGCCGTCAACTTACCAAACGAGTCATAGGGTGTAGGTGTTAGCGACTGCTCCCGCTGAGTTGCTCAGCGAGCTAACCGAACCAAGAGCATCCGTCTGGTAGTAGCTCGTTGTGCCCGCTCGGAGTTCGGCTAACGGCTGATCTGTTTCCTGCCTGCTAGTGTAGCGTCCGATAAATAACTGGCCAACTCAAGGTTTCGGTTTGCGCGGTCGGGGTAAAGTACAGCCGGGCCGTATCTGTTCCAAAGTTTGCCGACAGTGCGATAGCTTTTCCACGATCGATTCCACGGTGGCGGTCCAGACAAAGGGTTTCGGATTCTCATTCCAAGCGGCCAGAAACTCCGTGATCGCCTTCTCGAGATCTTCCACGCTGCGGAAGGAGCCGCGCCGGATTCGCTGGCTGGTCAACTCGCGAAACCAGCGCTCGATCAGATTCAGCCAACTGGAGCTGGTGGGCACAAAGTGCGACACAAAGCGAGGGTGGCGCTTCAGCCAGGCCTGGACTTTGGGCTGCTTGTGCGTACCGTAGTTATCCATCACCAGATGCAAGCGCACCTCTCCTGGGAACTCCTGGTCGAGGCGACGCAAAAACTGCAAGAACTCCTGGTGGCGATGGCGCTCATAGCACTGTCCGATCACCCGTCCTTGCAAGACTTCCAGAGCGGCGAACAACGAGGTCGTTCCGTTGCGTTTATAGTCATGCGTCATGGTTCCGCAGCGGCCTTTTTTCATGGGCAAGCCCGGTTGAGTGCGATCCAGCGCCTGGATTTGGCTCTTTTCATCCACGCATAACACGATCGCTTGTTGGGGAGGATTCAGATAGAGACCCACCACATCGGTTAACTTTTCCAGAAACTTGGCATCCTGCGACAGCTTGAAGGATTTCACCCGATGCGGTTTGAGGTTGTGACTCTGCCAGATATTGTTGATGGTGGACTTGCTGACTCCCTGACATGCTGCCATAAGCCGGCAACTCCACTGGGTCATGCCTTTGGGTTTGGTCCGTAGCGTGGCCTCGACAATCGATTGGATCTTCTCCCGACCGTAAGTCGGTTTGCGACCACGCCCCGGCGCCACTTCCCACAAACTATCCAGTCCCTCCTGCGTAAAGCGGGCGCGCCACACCCCCACCGTCTTGCGATTTATTTCTAACTGTTGAGCAATGGCATTGTCGGATTGCCCTTCGGCGGCGGCTAACACAATCTGACTCCGTAAGGCGACCTGCTGCGGTGTCCCGAAGGCTGAGATCCATTGTTGAAGTTGCTGTTGGTCGGCTTCTAGGAGGACCAGTGCGGAAGGGGGACGTGGCATGGCTCCAGCATAGCGGCTTCTACTCTTATTGTCCAGTTATTTGTTGGACACTACACTAGTGTATCTGGCCAGCACGCTCCCGCTGGCGTCCATTTCCTCCAGCAGATTTTTCCCGTCGTACAAAAAGTTGGTCGTTCCACTCGGGCCGGATTTCTGGATGCGCCTGCCGAATGGATCGTAGCGGAAGGTTGTCGTTCCCACACCCGGAACAATGGCCTGTGTTAAGTGGTTGTTGAAGTCCCAGGAATAGGATTTGCCGGAGGGGTCGGAGAGGGTATTGCCGTTTGCGTCGTACGTGGAGAGTGCGGTCATAGCTGAAGAGGCCGAATGCGGTCCGCAGTTCACTTTTGCACGCGGTTTTCCTGAACGAACTTCTCCAGATCCTTTGGCTCGACATACGGCTCACTAGTTCCGCATTTGACGGGTTTCACATCACCGACAAAAGCGCTCGGACATAAGCCGGGCACGTTGATCGGGATTGGCTTGTTCTGGTCTATGTAAAAGAACCCATGCGCCCAAGTTGCTCCCGTAGTCTCGGCGATGAAGAAGTACACAAGCCCAGGGGGCAGAGCGGATGCAACCCCGCCGCTCGGCACCGTCTGTACGTAGCCAGACGGCACCCTGCCGTATAGAAGGTTCATGCTGGTAACCTTCTCACCTCGGGAATTTTCACTCGCAGTCCGAAAACTCCATACCTCTGACTTCGCGTCATTGGGAGTCGCAATCCTACGTCCTTGCTGAGGAGCATAGACGGTAAAGGAAGAGAGACGCCCACTTCCGTCAAGCGAGAACGAGGGGCCACTCCCAATCTTGACCGAAGTTGGGACCTCGCAGCCACAAAGGAGCAGGCAGAACCCACCTAACAGTAGTCGCGTTGTTTTCACCGCTCTCATCGTGCGCTCCGAATGATCTGCAATCGCCAAGCATCGGCCAGAGGATGCATGGATCTCATTGTGGGGTCATCCCCGAAAAGCCTGGGGGGGCTGGCCCACCTTTGCTCTTTGCTGGTACCGACCAGGAAATTGGGCTGCCCCATCCGCCGCGGTTTTCGACGGATGGGCATTCGTACTGATGGTACCAGCGTTCTCCGCGCGGATGGACCGCTTTCTCAACGAACAGTCCGTGCTCGAGGTACCTGGTGCCCACGCTTCGAAAAGGATGTCCCGGGACTTTACAAAACCGCGAAGGGTGGGGCAACCCATCTATAGTCTGGGCCGGAAGTTGGGCCAGACCTGCGGTATCCGGTTTGCCCATCTCTCGCGGGCAATGGGACAATACCAAGATATGCAAAAATCGCTCACCATTGTGTTTCAACTATTCGCGGCCGGGATGGTGCTGCTGGGGATTGCCTCAGCGCAGCAGACTCCGGCAGCACCAACTCAACCCAGTCAACCGGCTTCCACCCAAGCTGCGCCGGCCAAGACACAGAAGCCTCCGGTAGCCAAGAGGGCTCCCGTGACCAGGAAAAGTACAACCGCTCTGACGCTCAAGACCCAGAAGGAAAAGGCGAGCTATGCCTTGGGGATGAAAATCGGCGGAGATCTGCGGAAGCAAGGCGTGAATGCGGCGGTGGATCCGGCGCTGGCGGCGCGGGGATTCAAGGACGCTTTGGGCGGCAGCAAATCGCTGTTGACCGAAGACGAGGAGCGCGCTGCCCTCACGCAACTGCAGACCGAGGTCCGCGAGCAGCAGCAGACGAAGGCGCACGAGGCTGGGGCTGCGGCGCGGAAAGAAGGCGAGGCATTCCTGGCGGCCAACAAGAGTAAAGAGGGAGTATTGACCTTGCCGACTGGCCTGCAGTACAAAATCCTGACCGCGGGGACCGGACCGAAGCCCACGGCGAACGATACCGTGACCTGCAACTATCGCGGGACGCTACTCAACGGCAAGGAGTTTGACAGCTCCTACAAACGCGGCGAGCCCGCGTCGTTTCCGGTGAGCGGAGTGATCAAGGGCTGGACGGAAGCGCTGCAATTGATGCCGGTGGGATCGAAGTGGCAGTTGTTTATCCCGGCGGATATGGCGTATGGAGACCGGGGAGCAGGAGGCGACATCGGTCCAGGGGAGACTCTGATTTTTGAAGTGGAGTTGCTCTCGATTGGGGAGCAGAAGAAGTAGAAGCTAGCTTTCAGCTATCAGCTCTCAGGAAAACTAGGTTACCGTCGTTAAGAAGTTGCGAACTGGCCGTCTGCGAACGCAGGCGGCCTTATTTTTGTACGCCGAGCATGTTCGGCAGCTACGGGTGAAAGTCCCGTCCCAACCTGATGGAGGTGAAGGGTAGTGAAGCGCAAGGGCGTCACCGCGAGGTGGGGTCTGAAGGAAGCGTGGAGCAAAGATACGGGCCGATGAACAAGAACTGGATGAGGAGGCCTACGGTGCCGGGCGAGCTGGCAAGTGACAGCGAAGCCCATATCCATCAAGGGCACTGGTGGTAAATCCGGCGGTCGCGTGTCGAAAGCGGTCGAGCTTATCTCGGGAGATCTGCTGTGCGTCACGGAAGCGTGACTGAGGACATCGTAAGGTGCTCTGACCGTACAGCAGAAGTCAGCAGAGGGCGTAGTAGTCACCACGGCGACGAAGGCCCGAACGATAGGAAGGGCAAGTAGTGCTTGGGGTCTCGATGAGGGTAGTGCACTAGCCATCCCGCTTCGGCGGGCCTTTGGTGGGCACGGCGCGGTGAAGCCGCAAAGGATGCTGACCAGAGAAGTGAAACCCGCGCGGCGTCCCCAAACTGCGAACGCTCAGCCTGCCAGTTCATTGGTGGGACTAACTTATCGAACCGCCGTATGCGGACCCGCATGTACGGTGGTGTGGCAGGGGAGGAGAGGTGACTCTCCCCCCTATGCCGATTGCTTGGCATGACGTTTCTCTTCAAGGTCAGTTTGCCTAAAGCCTGGTTGCCGTGCTGCCGATAGAGATGGCAGCGACGAGGGAGAACAACTGATGCCAGAGCGGGGAGTCAATCTGTTGCCGAATGCGCTGGAGAACGTGATTTGCCGCATCAACCGGAAGCGCGGGATCGCACTTTCCAGCGTTCCTGTTAAAGATTGAAGGGTGCTACAGAGCATGGTGCAGGTGTTCTTCCGCGGAGAGATTGGCGCCGGCCAGCAGCAGCAAGCCTGACAGGAACGCCCAGAACATCATGCTCACGGAGAGCGCGAACGGGCCGTAGACTTCCTGAAAATTCAGCCAGGGCAGAGCCAAAATGTACGCGTACTTCAAAGCTTCCGAGAGCAACCCCATGATGATGGCGGCGGGCAAGACGGCCCGCGCCGGAACCTTGCCGTTCGGCAGCAGCCAGTAAATGAGGAAGAAGATGGCGATGCTGGCGGCAATGGCGAAGATCTTCATCATCAAGAATCCAACCAGCCGGACAAAGCCCGTGCCGTAACCGCGCAGCAGGAACTCCATAAACCCAACCGGAACAGCGGTGAGGGCGATCGAGAGCAAAGCCAGCACCCCGCAGGCGAACGCCAGACCGAGCGAGATCAATTGATTGCCCAGGTAGGAGCGATTGTTCTCGAAGCGCCAGATGCGGTTGAGCGCGACTTCGAGCGGGAGGAATACGCCCGACGAAGTCACCAGCAGAATGATCAAGGAGACGACCTGCACGCGCTGGCGGGAATTGACCATGGCGTTCAGGTTGCGGATGACGAAGTCCTGTCCCGCGGGCAGGTAGTCGCGTAGCAGCTGCAGGACTACCTCGTACATGACGCGCGAATGAAAGACGCGGCGGATGAGGGTCATCAGCAGGACGACGAAGGGAAAGAAGGACAGAATGGAATTGGCCGCGACTGAGAAAGCGAAAGTATGGACCTCGGTCCGCATCAGATATTTGACGGTGGAAAGGACCAGGCTTTGGGAAGGGCGCGGCTTCGGATGTACGGTACGCTCCCGTACCGCCTCGGCCTTGGGTAGCATCGGAATGGGCGGGTCTGCCACGGGACAGTTCATCGTAGCAGAGGAGGGCGAGGGGGCTGGAAAAGTGTCGGAACCCTAGTTTTCAGGGGCGGTTACCGAGCTATTTCTTTATCTTTGTTAAAGTTATCGGGAATTTGGTCCAGATGACCCTGGGTCATGTCGAATTTGCCTCTAATTCTTCTTGCGAATCGTTTTAATAGGCCTTATTATCTGGGGCTCAATACCGGGGAGTGGTCCGGTGGTGAGACCAGTAAGTGGTTGACGTACGCAGGGTGTGGTGGAAACGAGCCAAATTAACGGACTCCGGAAGTTCACGCAGCGGATGCACACCGCGGTGGAGAACTGAGGAGTCTTTCCTTTTTGGAGTAGTTCCTTCTGCACATCGTCGACGCAACCGAAAGTTCTACCGGCTTCTTTGAGGGGGGCTCCGGGCGACCCGGGGTGACGATCGAGAACGCCGGAGAACTATTCTTCGCGATTGTGAAAGGAGTTTTTGCCGTGAGAGAGAAAGGTACAGTCAAGTGGTTCAACGGGGCGAAGGGATATGGATTCATCCAGCGCTCCACGGGGGAAGATGTATTCGTGCACTTCTCTGCCATCCAGGAGAACGGTTACCGCACGCTCAACGAGGGTGAGACCGTGGAGTTTGATCTGCTGAAGGGCCCCAAAGGCTTTCAGGCGGCGAACGTCGTCCGCGCATAGACTGCGAACTATTTCAGAACCCTCCTGCCCCCCAGCGGGAGGGTTTTTTGTTGGCTCCGGCCCTTCAGGTGAAAATCATTTCACATTGTCGAGCAGGCAAAATGGGAAGCCCGCCGTGAAAAATCTTCGTCCGTAGTGATACGCGGGGAAGGGTGCGCACCGTAGCTGGATGGAGCGCTTCAAGGGTCAGCGATTATAGCTAAGCATCGACGAAGGAGACGCTTAAGAGAAGGTAGGCTCTAGCCGGTCTTGCTCAAAGTCGTTTTTCTCGGCACTGGAAATGTTTGGAAGATGAATTGCTGGTGCCCTAACTACGCGCGTTTGTGGCGGTGCGTCCGCATTCGCCAAAGAGTTGCAGGTTTTTTCCTTATGTCCCTCTGCCGATAAGGAGCCTAAAATGCACAGAGCACCTCTCTTCTTTCTTCTTTCCATTGGATTGATCCTCCTGTTCCTGGCCGGATGCGGCCAGACTCCGGTCAGTACCACGTCGGTTAATCCTTCGGCTAATACTGCCCCAGTCAGCCTCAGCATGACGGACGAGCCGCCCAATGGGGTGACGGTCCTGTTCTTCCAAATCGACCTCACGGCCGCTTATCTGACGCCCGCTACGGGTTCGGGGAACGTTTCGCTGCTGAACAATAACACTCCCGTCCAAGTTGACGTCACACAACTGCAGGCGCTCTCCGCCTTTCTAAGCACGGCCAATGTGGCGGCCGGAGCCTACAACAGCCTGACCCTCACTTTCGCCAATCCGACGCTTGTGATCTTTAACGCTTCGGACCAGGCGATCAAAGGCACTTGCGCCCTCAACACCGTCTGCCAACTCACTCCCCAGATCGACAATTCTTCTACGCTCACATTTTCTTCGGCACCCTTCCCCGTCACGGTGGCGAGCAACATGCCCCTCGGTTTTCTCCTCGACTTCCATCTAAACAACGTCATCCAGTCAGATCTCTCGGTGAATCTGGGAGTCACGAACGGCGTCACGATCAAGCAGTTGCCGCCAGCGCCCCCTGTGGGTCCTCCCCAGTTTGGTTTCCTGTCGGGGACGGTGCAGAGTGTCAGCAGCACCCAAAACCAGTTCGGATTGCAGACTCGCGAAGGGCGGACCTTCACCATCGACGTAAACAGCAGCACCACGTACGACAATTTCCCAAGCAGTGTTTGCGCGACGAGCGCTTTCTCCTGCCTGGCTCCCGGGCAGATTGTTACGGTGCAGGTGGCGAACGTGCAGACGGACGGGACTCTGCTTGCGGCAGAGGTCTCCTACATCCAAGCCGCGGCGCAGCAAGTCGTGGAAGGAAGCATTGCTGGCCTGAGCACCTCGAACGGCAGCACGGTGATGAAGCTTCTCCTGCATTGGTGCCCGCCAGACGACGGAACTTTGCCATTCGGTGGCATGGCATCCGTTATCGTCCCGAGCACTGCCACGTTCTCGGTCGATTCGGGCAATTTCACGATTCCTGCCGGACTGAGTTTCGCGAGCACTTCCGACCTGATGGTCGGCCAGGAGGTGCAGGTTGACGTGGCAGCGGGATCGCTGAGCACTCCCGCCATTTCGGGCCGTTGGTCTCCGCCCTCGGTCGCTTTTACCACCAATAGCATAGAGCTTGAGCCGAGTCAGGTGACCGGTACGGTAACGGCCATCGGCTCCAGCGGTTCGAGCTTTACCATCACTACTTTCCCGAACTTCTACACGCCCTGGTTCAGTTCGAACTGGATGCCAACTCAAATCACCGTACAGACTACCTCGCAGACAACATACCAAGGTCTCAGCCCCGATAGCTTTTCGGGACTGAGCACCAACAGCGTGGTATCAGGGCTCGGCTGGCTCTTCTCGACACCGACTGGCGCTACTCCGTCCACGATGGTGGCAAAAACTGTGATTGGACGAGGAGACGGATCTTTCTGATCTTTGGAGTGACATGCAGGCGGGGAGCAGCGAAGGAGAACTTCCTGCTCCCTGTTCTTTTTTGCCGTCCTCAATGTGGACGTTCGTCAAAACCTCTGAGACCGGCTTGGGGAACCTACTGCTGTCTTCCGATAGATGGCGAAACAGTGCGCCGTGAAAGGCGCTGGACTTCAGCGGGTGCAACTCCCGCCCGGGAACTGGTTCGCTCCACCCGGTAGCAATCGAAACGGCGGCGGAGGCAACGAAGCTGTCGGAGCTTTCGATGTAGAGGGTCGCTAGGCGACTCGGTGAGCGTGCAGGCCATAACGTGAGTGAACGCTGAGCAGGCCCCGAAAAAACAAGTGCAGGAGCCGACCTGACTGTTACACAGGGAAGGCCGCTGACGAGGGAGAGAGACGAGCGAACAAGCTCCCTCGGACCTGTCGGGGTAATGGCGATGGCATGTAGGCAGAGGAGACCAGACGCAACACGGGAAGCCCCAGCGGTGATCGCGGTCGGGATCAACCGGTAACTCATGAGAGATGGACCGGGCCGTGTGGGGTGGCGGAGGGGTTCGCAGTACCTGTGAAACCGGGTAACTCCGGTGGAGGGAAGGGACCTCAGTTAGAGACGAACGCAGGAAGCAACGAAGGACTGAGGGATTGGCGATGAGCCTAACAACTCCATCCAGTGTTCAGAAGTTGCAGACGGCGTTGCACGCAAAAGCGAAGGAATCGCCCGACTTTCGTTTCTATGCGCTGTACGACAAGGTGTATCGGAGGGATGTTCTGGCACATGCCTACGAACGTTGTGAAGCCAATGGCGGAGCAGCGGGAGTGGATGAACAAACTTTCGAGGATATCGAGCGGTACGGCGTGGAACGATGGCTGGACGAACTGACGCAAGAGCTGAAAAGTCGAACCTATCAACCTCAACCTGTGCGACGGGTTCATATACCCAAGCCGGATGGGAAGCAGAGACCGTTAGGGATACCGACAATCCGAGATCGGGTTGTGCAAACGGCGGCCGTGCGGGTTCTCGAACCTATCTTCGAGGCCGACCTGCAGCCGGAGCAATATGCCTATCGGGCGGACCGCAGCGCACTGGACGCAGTACAACACGTCCACAAGCTGATCAACACTGGACATGGACAGATCGTCGATGCTGATCTCAGCAGTTACTTTGACAGTGTTCCCCACGCCGAGCTTATGAAGTCGGTGGCTCGCCGGATCGTCAACGGAGCAATGCTGCACCTGATCAAGATGTGGCTAGAAGCTCCGGTTGAAGAAACCGACGAGCGTGGCAACAAACGTCGGAGTACGCGCAATCGGGACGAAGGTCGAGGGACGCCGCAAGGGTCTCCGATCAGTCCTTTGCTCAGTAATCTGTACATGCGACGGTTCGTGCTGGGATGGAAGAAACTCGGGCACGAGAAGCGTTGGAAAGCGTACATCGTGAACTATGCCGATGACCTTGTCATCTGTTGTTGCGCTGGGGCGCAGCAAGCTCTGGCGGAGATGCGGGTGATGATGTCGAAGCTGAAACTGACGGTGAACGAGAACAAGACGCGGGTCTGTTATCTGCCGGCAGAAAAGTTTGACTTTCTGGGGTACACGTTCGGGCGATGCTACTCGATGAGGAGAGGCCGGGTCTATGTGGGCACGGTTCCCTCCAAGAAACGGGTGCAGCGCATCTGTCGAGCTATCAGCGACGAGACCGGGCGAGATACCGTCAGGCTGGATCCGCAAGTCATGGTGGAAAAGCTCAACCGGATGTTGACCGGCTGGGCCAACTACTTCTGTCTGGGGCCAGTCAGCAAAGCCTACAGTGCGGTCGATATGCACGCCCGCCGGAGGCTGCGTCGGTGGCTATGCGACAAACACAATGAGCCGCGACCGGGTTACCTGCGCTTTCCGGAAGCATCTCTGCACTCCGTGTTTGGTTTGGTCCAGTTACCACATCGGACCACGAGCCTTCCGTGGGCGAAAGCGTGAGTCTTTTCCGAGAGCCGGATGCGGGAAATCTGCCAGTCCGGTTCGATGAGCGGGAACAGGAAACAGAACCAAGCCAAACCGGACTGAGGGGATGAGGCGAAAGCCGAGTCACATGCCCACCGGGAGACTACAGTCACTGCGCCTGTTCTCGACTCTACTCGCGACGGCACCCACTGGGGTCACCGTTCACACTCACGCGTTGGCGGTGAATTTCAGCGCAGTTCCAGCGATACCAAATCTCCGTCCTTCGCTCCGCGTGGTTTGTAATTCACGGTGACCTGGCGATCTTGCCAGTCGCAGGAAAAATCGTCGGCGCCGATCAGGAGCAGAGATTTGTAGTCAGCGGCGCGCAGTTTCAGGGTCGCGTTCGGAGCGGTTACGGTCAGGATGGCAGCCGGGGCCTGCGAGCAATCGACCGCGACCAGGCGGCCTTTGAAGAACTTCGTGGGACGCTTGTCTCCCGGTTCGCCGGATGACTCTGAGTTTTCGGCGGCGGCGCGTTTGGCGGCGTCTTCGTCCAGCACATCGAAGGGCGACTTCTGCGGCGCGAGTTTAGGTTGCGCCATGTCCCCCGCGTTCACGGGAATGCCGTACTTTCGCTCCGTCCCAGCTTGCTCGATCAGTTCACGCGCAAGCGCGGCGATTTGGGGATTGCCGCTGGCTTTCAGCCGGTCGAGCAGGATGTTGGCCGCCTCCCATTTCTTGCTGGCTACATAAATCTGAGCCAGATGAAAGACGTAGCGCTCATCGCGCGGACTCAGCTTGATGGCGGCACGCTCGGCCTGTAGGGCGGCGGCAGGGCCTCCGCCAGCGTTGCGGGCGACAGCCAGCAGATCATAGGCGTCGGCGAGTTCGGGATACCACTCAAGCACGGACCGAAGATCAAGCATCATGTTGGGCAGGCCCTGGATGTCGGTGTGTCCGGCCTGCGCGCTGCGGTATTTGAGGACGGAGACGTAATAGCGCAACCACATGTCGCGCGGATTGAGGGCGGCGGCATCCTTGAGTTCAGTCGAGGCTTCCGCGAATTCGCCGTGCTGGATGTGATCCCAGGCAAGAATACGATGGGCGAGCGCGTTGCCGATCGCATTGCTGGGGAGCAAGTCGGGATCTTGGTCGGCTCTTCTTGCGGCCGCTTGTTTGGCTTCGGACTTCTTGTCGGCTTCGGTGGGGGCTGTGGCCAGGTTCTGCAATTCCTTGAGGCCGAGATCGCGGCGTTCCGGGACGCGGATTTGAACTTCGGCGTAGAGAGCGCGCGCATCGTTCTCGGGCAGGGGCTTCGAGGTGATGGCCGAATCGTCAGGGCCGACGGGAACAGGGAAGCGGTAAGCCTGGCCGGGCGTGTTGTTCGCAGCGGCAGCGTTGGTCTGCCGCGCGGCATCGAGTGCGGTGAGCAGGGCGGTCTGACGGTGGAAGTAATCCTTGACCGCCTGTTCCATTTGCGCGGAACTCATGCCGTAGGCTTGCTGAATGGCATCTTCCACCGGGACGTGCTGGTTCAGGACCAGGTCGAAGTAGGCTCCAGTTTCGGGTAGCTTCTGCTCGTGGAGCAGGTAGTGAATAGCGATCCACGACTCCGCATAATAGAGCGTGTGGCGCGAGCCTTCGTTGCGGGTAGAAGTGTCGTGCTTCATGCTGAAGAGGTCTGGCAGCGAGAGCCAGACTTGGGCGCCGAGCAATTCGGTGAGGGACTTGGCCGGATGCGCATCGCGCTGGTTGCCGAGCACATCCTGGGTGGTGGAGGGGAGAAGATCGGGGGCGCGGCCAATCTCGACTTGCTTGTTGTCAACGTGAATCGAGCTGAAATATTCGGCGAGGCCTTCGTCGAACCATCCTTGAGCGGGGGGATAGTTGTAATTCAGCAGCATTGCGGCGAAGTCGTGGGCGACGGCGCGCCAGGATTCTTGTTCCGACAGGTTCAGCACGATGAAGTCTTGGTCTTCGCCGGGGAGAAAGAATCCTGGGACGTCGATGGGCTGGCCTTGGCGCAGAGGCGCGACCTGATAGTACGACTTGTCATTGTCGAAGGCGAGGATGGTCAGCGGGACCGACTGGTTGAGGCGGTCTCTTCCCAGCAGAAGGGCAAAGACGGCGCGCATCTGCTCGAAGCGCAGGGCGACTTCGCGGCCCTTCTTGTCGCCGGCGTCGGTGATGACAGTGAAGTGGACGGAGTGGATTTCGAGCCAGGGGGAGGGTTCGGCGGCGGGGGCGGGGAAACAGAAGGCCGACGCCAGCAGCGTGAGGAACAGCGAGATGGAGCGGCAGCGGGGCATTTGTACCGGGGAGAGGGAGATGCCCTTGAGAGAATGCTACCACGATAGGTTGGGCCAGTGCTTTTGTGCTTTGCAGCGCCGCCGTCTCGGCGGGTGTCGTGGGGAGCGTCCCGCCCCACCGGCGAGGGCAAGATGCCCTCGCGACAGCCGGCAGGATGCCGGCGCTACCAAGGCACTAGCCGGCTGCGCCGTTATAATTCGGGGCGATGCTTATCTGCTCGGAAAATCGGATTTGGGTTTTGTACCTCAGTGTCTTTCTGTTCACGGCCTCAATCGCTAGCGCGCTTTCCGGGGCAGCGTGGTACGGAACGCTGAGTAACGGCGCGGGCAAGCCCGCGGCCGAGGCAGTCGTCAAGCTGCATTCCGTTTCCGGAGGCCATGACTACACAGCTGGTACTGCGGCGAATGGCAAGTTTGCATTTGCCGACATCGCTGCGGGCAGCTACGAAGTTTCGGTGAAGGTCGCGGACAAGGAGTGGAAGGCGGCGGCTCCGCTCATCGTCAAGGACGCGAGCATCCTGACGATGTCGTTGGAGATTGGTGCCCCAGGCCAGGAGGCCCGTCTGGTTGGCGCCATCGGCGAGGCTTCCGCCCAGGCCAGCGGGGGCGAACATCTTTCCAGCGCGGAGGTTTCGAGCCTCCCGCTCAATGTGCGCGACTTCAGCAAACTGCTGCTGCTCGCGGCCGGAACGATGACCGACGCCAATGGCGCCGCCAATTTTACGCAGCAGTTTGCGGTGAATGGCCAGCGTGGCGTGACCACCGTTTTTGCCACCGATGGCTTCGATACGACCGATCCGGAGATGGGCGGGGCGACGTTTTCCAATTTCAACGTGGACGCCATTCAGGAGGTGCAGGCCAATTCGGGAGTGATGCCCGCCGAAATAGGACACGGGGCGGCAAGTTTTACGAATGTGGTAACGAAGTCGGGAGTCAACCAGGAACATGGGAGTCTTTTTGAGTTCCTGCGCAACGCAGCTTTCGACGCGCGCAACTACTTCGATTACAAGGACCCGACTGGGCGAAGGCGCATCCCGCCATTTGTGCGCAATGAATTTGGATTCACCAACGGAGGGCCGGTCGTGCTTCCAGGAATCTACGACGGGCGCGGTCGCACGTTTTATTTTGGGGAGTACCAGGGGTTTCGCCAGGTGCTCGGTACCACTCAAGTGATCCCGGTGCCCACTGCGGCGGAGCGGCAGGGAATCGACACCCAAACGTTTCCCGGCGACACGCTGACGATTCCGGTGAACGCGGCGGTTCTGCCCGTGCTCAAGCAGTATCCTCTGCCGAACCAACCCTCGGGAGCTTTTGGCGACCGCACGTATGCAACGTCGTCGAAGATTGTCACGCGCACAGACCAGTTGTCGGTGCGTATCGATCACCAGATATCGAACAAGGCCTCGCTGCTGACGCGATTCAGCTTGAACCAGGTGACGGGGCCACTGACCAATCCTGACCAGACGGCGATCGATCCCAGCTTCGGAGTGCAGTTCTTTGATCATCAACGCAACGCGGGGGTGAGGTACACGCGGACAATAACTCCGCATCTGATTTCTGAGACTTCTCTGGGATACATTCGCAGCACGCCGTTCTTTCCGGCAATCAACCACACGCAGCCGGGGCTCAGTTTCGCCGATGGATTATTTCAGCCTTTCAATACTCCGGCCGGATCAATTTTCGGCTCGTACAGCAATCTTTATCAGTTCAAGCAGGACATGTCGTTGGTTCGTGGCGTGCATGCCTTCAAGTGGGGAGTGGAGATTCGGGTCAACCGCGATTCCACGATTTTTGGGACGAATCCGAATGGAGCTTATACCTTTGGCGGAGGCACGGCTTATTCGCCGGTGTTGATTAAGTCGGCGAGCGGAACGCACGACATCCAAGTCGGCGATCCGCTGCCCGATTCGCTGACGGGGTTGCTGACTGCGACGCCATTCTCCTACAACATTACGGCGGCAGCCAGCATCACGCCGGTTGGCAACAAGTTCGATGAGGCAGGCGTGCGCCGCGAAGCTTACAACTTCTACTTTCAGGATGCGTGGAAAGCGACTCCGCGACTTACGGTCAACTACGGACTGCGCTACGAAGTGAACAGCCGCATTCACGAGGCGACCAAGCGGACATCGCTTCCTATATTTGTTGGGGCAGATGGCAAACCTGCGTCCTACGGGGATCGCACGGCCAAGCAGATTCTGCTGATCAACCCGGAGCCTCCCTATAACCAGGATTGGAACGGCTGGGGACCGCGACTGGCGATGGATTACGCGGTCGGCAAGCACACGGTGCTTCACGCGGGAGGGGCGATCACTGCGATGATCCCCAACTTGTGGCAGGACAATTTTTTGACGGCGGGAATTCCGTTTGTGTTCGCTCCCTACATCACGGCTTTGCCGGGAGGCGCAGTTCCGTTTCAAGATACGTTCGTGCCGGAAAATCTGCCGACTGCCTACAACGTGCAGGGGCAACCGATTTTCGCAACTGGGAGAACGCAGGATGTTCCGGCAAACACCGAGATTGATTTGCCGCGATTCCAGAATGACCTGACCGCGCTGACACCCGGCCATCAGGTGCAATTGCTCACGATTACCGGCATCGCCAGGAATTTTGGCAACGGCTATATCGGGAGTTGGACGGCGGGCGTCGATCATGATTTTCGCGACGTGAAGGTCAACGTCTCCTACGTGGCGACGGCGGGCATTCATTTGGCCAGAGTTTATTCGCCGAACAGTTATGGCGGAGCCGATCCGGCGCATGCGCCGTTTACGGAGTTTAACTCGGCGGGGCAGGCCACCGGAGGGTATGGATCGGAATTTCTGATGACGAGTGGTTCGCATTCCAATTATCAGTCTCTCCAGAGCAGCGTGACTAAGAATTCGGCAAGAGCCGGGCTGGGCCTGCAGGCCAGCTACACGTATTCGAAGTCAATTGACGATACGAGCGCCGTGCTGGGTGGACTGTTTGGCACGGCGGGAGTGATTCTGCAGACGCTGCCGCAGGATCCGTGGAATCCGTCAGCGGAAAAAGGTCCGTCCACATTCGATGTGACGCACGTTTTTTCGGCAAGCGTGATTCAGTTGCTGCCGCTGGAGCGCGTGGGCTTTCTGCGGTCCCTCGGGAAACCGCTGACCAAGGGCTGGCAGTTTCTGAATATTACGACGCTGACGACGGGATCTCCGTTCAGCGTGTATTCGGGAATTCAGCAGACCGGCGCGGGCGCGGGTGGCACGGATCGGCCGGATCTGGTCGCGATGCCGCATTTTTCGACGAGCCGGGCGGTGCGCGAGGACTACTTCGGGCTGGGCGCGAATAATCCGTCGTTCTTTAGTATTCCGATCAATGTTCCGGGCGGGACGGGGCCGAATCACGGGCGCTTCGGAACGTTGGGGCGCGACACGTTTCGCGGCCCGGGGTATCACGATTTCGATTTTGCGCTGATCAAGGACACTCCCTTCGGACGTTGCGGAAACGCGGAACTGGGGACGGTTGAGTTTCGGGCGGAGTTTTTCAATTTATTCAACATCGTGAATTTCGGGCTGCCGTCGAACATTGTGCGCGGGAGCGGTTTCGGCATTATCAGTAGGACGTTGGGGACGTCACGGCAGATCCAGTTCTCGGTGAAGGTGATTTACTGAAAACCACAAAATAACCACGGAGGGCATAGCGTTGCGCAGAGTTTCGAATCAGTGTGCTGCCGTCTGCCCTCTTTGACAGTACTCACCGGAAGGAGCTTTTCCGCAGGCTAGTGCGTAAGGTCAAAAGCGGAGGTGTGTACCCATGCTGATCCTGCGTGTTGTGGGATTATTAGTGGCGACCTCAGTCTCGTTCGCACAGAGTTCGCCGCCGGAACAAGCCAAGGCATCCGAGCCGGCGAACGCGCCGCTGACCGCCGATGCCATCATGGCACGCGTGGCTGCGAATCAGGACCGCAGCGAAGCCTTGCGCAAGCAGTATGTCTACCGCCAGCACATCCACATCCTCACGCACAAACCTAAGGGCAGAGTCCTGCGCGAAGAGACGACTGACTATGACGTGATTCCGGCGGCTGATGGAACTCAGAAAGAGCTCAAGCTGCTCATGGGCCGCTACTGGAACAAGGGGAAATACGAGGCGTTTCAGGGGGAGCCCGTGCCTGAGGCTGACAGTCTTGACAGGAGTCTGATCCACGGTTTCCGCGAGGATCTGTTGAATGAGAAGACCAAGGACGGATTGGCGAAGGACTTGTTTCCCCTGACGACTGACGGGCAGAAGGATTATCAATTCGCGCTGCTGGGGCAGGAGACGCAAGAGGGGCGCAGCGTTTACCACATTGGCTTTCGGCCCAAGGACAAGAACGATATTGCCTGGGCCGGCGAGGCGTACATCGACGTAGCGGAGTTTCAGCCGGTACGAGTGTTCACCAAACTGTCGCGGCGCATTCCGTTCGGCGTGCGCACATTCCTGGGAACCGATCTGCCGGGGGTCGGGTTCAACGTGGTGTACAAGCGGCAGGAGGATGGAGTATGGTTTCCCGCTACGTTTGGCACCGAGTTCCGGATACACGTGTTGTTCTTCATTAACCGCGAAGTCACGATCGCGCTGGAAAACTCGGGGTTCGAGCACACACACGTGGAAAGCAAGATGAAAGTGGTGGGGCCAGTGGAGTAAGGGGCGGAGGTGCGTGCTGGCATGAAGAGTCGAGGTCAAAAGCACCGGAGCTGCGCTCCGTGGACAGCCGAGGCGGGCTGTCCCTGCACAAATCAGTCGCCGCTGGCGTGATTCTGCGTGGGGACTAAGACCAGGCGTGGGCGGGCCGGTTCGGGCTGCGAGGCGCGGCCGAACGCGTTCAGGATGCAGATGACGGCGGCGTACGCGGCGAGAACGCCCAAGCCGACTGATGCGATGACGGTGAAGAAGAGGAGGACGGGCATAAAAAGCGAAATCACGGTCGACCAGCCTTAAAGAATCCCAGAGTCTGCTGCAGCGCCTCTCCCATCCTTAACTTATTGCCTGAGCGCGAACCTTCAATCTAACCGCGTTGACGCTCCGCGCTATTGACGACTAAGATACGGAGTAGAGTTGTGCATTCCTACTTTGGAACAATTCTGGGCACCTGTCGACATTACGGAAGGGACATAGCCCCCGGCGCATGATGGCGATTACCAAGATTTCTGTCCGGGGCGCCCGGCAGCACAATCTTAAAAACATTGACGTTGAGATTCCGCGTAACACCCTGACGGTGGTTACCGGGCTGAGCGGTTCGGGGAAGTCGTCGCTGGCCTTCGACACGATTTATGCCGAGGGGCAACGGCGCTATGTGGAGACTCTGTCGGCTTACGCGCGGCAGTTTCTTGACCAGATGGAACGCCCGGATGTGGATGCAATTGATGGACTTAGCCCGTCCATCTCGATTGAGCAGAAGACCACCAGCCGCAGCCCGCGCTCGACCGTGGGAACCATCACCGAGATTTACGATTATCTTCGCCTGTTGTTCGCTTCTATTGGCGTGCCGCATTGTCCCAAGTGCGGGCGGGCGATCAGCCGGCAGTCGGCCGATCAGATCGTCCAGCGGGTAATGGCGCTGAGTCCCGAAGACCGGGTCATGGTGATGGCGCCCATCGTCCGGGGGCGCAAGGGCGAGTTCAAGAAGGAGATGGAGACGCTCGTCAAGCACGGCTACACTCGGGCGCGAGTCAACGGTGAGTTGGTCAGCCTGGATGATGAGACTGAAATCAATCTCGACAAGCGGAAGAACCACACGATTGAAGTCGTGATCGATCGCCTGCTGGTGAAGCCGGGGATTGAGCATCGGCTCGAGATGTCTGTGGGACTGGCGATGAAACTTGCGGGCGGACTAGTGCAGGTTGCGGTGGTCGGCGGCGAGGAGCAGCTTTATTCGGAGAAGCTGGCGTGTCCGGATTGTGGCATTAGCGTGCCGCAACTGGAGCCGCGATCATTTTCGTTTAACAGCCTGTATGGAGCGTGCCCGGAGTGTCACGGCCTGGGCAGCAAGTACGATTTCGATCCGGCGAAGGTGATCACCGATTGGTCGAAGCCGCTGCTCGACGGCGGGCTGGGGCCGGGGTCGGCGTCGCAGAATCTGATTCACATGCTGCAGATTTCGTCGGCGGCGTACGGCATCAATCTGAACACTCCGTTTGAGAAGTTTCCGGAGAAGATACAGGACTTTTTGCTGAACGGCGAACCGGGACGCGGGGGAAAGACCGGGTTTCACGGCATCTTCGGATATTTGAAGCAGAATCTGGAGGAGTCAACTTCGGAAGGCTATCGCGATTGGCTGATGGATCACATGTCGGCGACCGAGTGTCCGGCGTGCCACGGGAAGCGGTTGCGGCCGGAGAGTCTGGCGGTCAAGGTGAATGGAATGTCGATTGCCGACTTCACCGCGATGCCCGTCTCACGGGCTCTGGAAGTGGTGCAGGGGATCAAGTTGGCGGGACGCGAGGCGACGATTGCCGGGCGCGTCATGCACGAAGTGGTCGAGCGATTGCAGTTTTTGAATGCGGTGGGCTTGGGATATATCTCGCTGGGTCGCTCGGCCGCGACGCTGTCGGGCGGCGAAGGGCAGCGTATCCGGCTGGCGACGCAGATTGGATCGAAGCTGCGCGGCGTGTTGTATGTGCTGGACGAGCCGTCGATAGGATTGCACCACCGAGACAATGGGCGGTTGCTGACTGCGTTGGAGAACTTGCGCGATCTCGGTAATACCGTGCTGGTGGTGGAGCACGATGAAGAGACGATCCGGCGCGCGGACTATGTCGTGGACCTGGGGCCGGGCGCGGGGCGTCATGGCGGGAGCCTGGTGGCGCATGGCACTCCGGAAGAGATCATGCGCGATCCGAACTCGCTGACCGGGGCGTATATCTCGGGGCGGACATCGATTGCGATGCGGGCGGAGCGGCGGCATGCGAATGGCGCGGCGCTGACGATTCTGGGCGCGAAAGAAAATAATCTCAAGAATCTGGACGTGACGTTTCCGTTGGGCGTGATGACTGTGGTGACGGGAGTCTCCGGCTCCGGAAAATCGACGCTGGTGAATGACATTCTGTATCGGGCTTTGGCGCGGCAGCTTTACCGCTCGCGCGAGAAGGCCGGCGATCACAAGGCGATTTCGGGCGCGGAGAATATTGATAAGGTGATTCGCATCGATCAATCGCCGATCGGGCGGACGCCGCGGTCAAATCCGGCAACCTATACGGGAGTGTTTACGGCGATTCGCGACTTGTACGCCATGCTCCCGGAGTCGCGCGAGCGCGGCTACAAGGCAGGACGGTTTTCGTTCAACGTTTCCGGCGGACGCTGCGAGGCCTGCCAGGGCGAGGGCCAGCGGCGTATCGAGATGAACTTTCTGCCCGATGTGTACGTCCTGTGCGAGGTCTGCGGCGGCCGGCGCTACAACCACGAGACGCTGGCGGTGAAGTACAACGGGAATTCGATCGCAGATTTGTTGGAGATGCCAGTCTCCGACGCGCTGCCGATTCTGGAGAACATTCCGCAGGTGAAGCAGAAGCTGCAGACTCTGGTCGATGTGGGGCTGGGATACATTCATCTCGGGCAGTCGGCGGTGACTCTTTCCGGCGGCGAGGCCCAGCGTATCAAGTTGGCTCGCGAACTGAGCAAACGGCAGACCGGCAAGACTCTGTACCTGCTCGATGAGCCGACGACCGGGCTGCACTTCGACGACGTGAAGAAGTTGCTCGACGTGCTGCACCGGTTGACCGACCTAGGGAACTCGATCATCATCATCGAACACAATCTCGATGTGATCCGCAATGCGGACTGGATTATTGATCTTGGGCCGGAAGGCGGGGAAGAGGGCGGGCGCCTTGTGGCGCAGGGCACACCGGAGACGGTGGCGCGGGTGAAGAAGTCGTACACGGGGCAGGCGTTGGCGGGGTATTTTGCGAACGGTAAGAAGTACCCGGTGCCCAGTACTGAGTATCGAGTCAAGCTTTCATAAAGAAAGAATCATTTTGTCACCTTCTGATAATCGGCAGTTGGATCCACAGCGAACGGTGAGTTCCGAGCCACAGGCGCCAGTAACGAGTGCGCCTGATCCCTTCGCGCCAGCGAGCGCCCCCCACGTTCCAACGGCACCGCCGCCCGTGGAGAATCCCGTATGGAACGGGTGGGACGTGCTTTTGATTGCGGGATTGACGCTGGTCACCATGGTGGTGTTGCAGCTTGCGGTGCTGCTGGCGGCGCACTGGCTTTGGTTCCCGCAGGAAAGCCTGGCCGACGTTTCGAAAAAGCCGATCCTGCTGATTGCTTCGCAATTTCTCATCTACATCCCGGTGGCCGCGTGCATGATCGCGTTGGTCGAGGGAAAGTATCACGTGGGCTTCTGGCAGGCGATCCGGTGGAACTGGCCGCGGTCGGAGTGGAGACTGTTAGCACTGGGAGCGGCGATGTTCTTCACCCTCGGGCTGCTGCAAAACTTGTTGCCCATGCCTAAAGACACGCCCTTTGAGCATCTGTTCGATCGGCCGCGCGACGCCTATCTGCTCTCGATCATTGCTGTTACTCTCGGGCCGCTGATGGAGGAATTGTTCTTTCGCGGTTTCCTGTATCCGGTCCTGGCGCGGCGGATGGGCGTGGCTTGGGGCATCGCGCTCACGGCGCTGCCGTTCGGTCTGATTCATCTGCCGCAATACGGGTGGGCGTGGGGAGCGGCGCTGGTGATCTTTATGGTGGGCGTGGTGTGCGGGGTGGTGCGGGCCGTCACGCGTTCGGTGGGTGCCAGCTTTCTTGTGCATGTGGGCTTCAATGGGACCCAGATGTTGATTGCTGTCGTAATGACGCAAGGCTTCCGGCACATGCCGAAAGCAATTGCACAGTTTTGCCTGCGCTGAAGCTTCCGAATTTGTAATTTCATCTCGCCGAGCGGCAGGCTCCCAACGTTTTGACGTATAGTATGCAGACTGTCCCTCGAATTGCGTGAGGTATGAGCCAACCAGCCGTCCCCAACCAGAACAGAGGATCAGGGCCGCCCAAGATCGTGGCTGAGACGCTGTTGTCGCCCAGCATTCTGGAAGCGATTCCCGACGCGGTGGCCGCCGTGAACCAGCAGGGCGTCATCATCCAAGTCAATTCCCAGACGGAAGCGCTGTTCGGCTACACGCGCGACGAGTTGATCGGTCAAAAGATCGAGATGCTGGTGCCGGACCGGCAGCGCGGGCAGCACCATCTGCATCGCGAGCACTTCCACCAGCAACCCAAGATTCGCCGCATGGGTTCAGGGCTGGATCTCTCCGGAAGACGCCGCGACGGATCAGAATTTCCGGTCGAGATCAGCCTCAGCCCGATCGCAACGGCGGACGGAACGATGGTTCTGAGCGTCATCCGCGACATCAGCGACCGTAAGCGTGTTGAGCACGAACTGCGCCGCGCGAATGAGGAGCTCGATCGAAGAAAGAGCCGCGAGCTGCGGGATTCTCAAAACCGGCTGGCGCTGATCGTCGATTCCTCGCAGGATGCGATTATCGGCAAGAACCTCGATGGCATCGTCACCCACTGGAACCAGGGCGCGGAGCATATCTACGGCTACACGGCGCAGGAGATGATCGGCAGGCCGATCTCGGTGCTCACCCCCAAAGAGCGGGTAGACGAGATTCCAGGAATCCTGGAGAAGATCCGCCGCGGTCAGCGGGTCGAGTACTTCGAATCGGTTCGTGTCACAAAGGACAAGCGGAATTTGAACATGTCGATTTCCGTTTCTCCCATTCATGATGCGGAAGGCAAGGTCGTAGGGGCGTCCACCATCGCCCGCAATATTACTGCGCAGAAAAAGATCGAGGATCAACTCCGGCAATCGCAAAAAATGGAGGCGGTGGGGCGGCTGGCCGGCGGGGTGGCGCACGACTTCAACAACCTTCTGGGCATTGTCACCGCCTGTTCGGAGCTGCTGCGAAATCGAGTGGATGCCGACAGCGCGGAGTATATCGACAACATTCGCGAGGCGGCGAAGCGCGGCGCGGCGTTAACCCGGCAACTGCTGGCGTTCAGCCGCAGACAGCCGGTACAGACGCAGTTGCTGGACCTGAATGAGCGGCTCAAGGAAGTGAGCAAGCTTTTGCGGCCGCTCATGGGCGATGACGTCGCGATCGTGCTTCTGCCGCGATCAGCAACGGCCATTATTGAAGCGGATGCGGGCCAGCTGGATCAGATCGTCATGAATCTGGCAGTGAATGCGCGCGACGCCATGCCGCGCGGGGAAAGCTGGTTCTCGAGACCGGAGCGATTGATTTCGATGAATCATTTGCCCGGGAACATCCGGCGATGACCGCGGGACGCTATGTGATGTTGGCGGTCAGCGATAGCGGAGTTGGTATGGACGAGCCGACTCGATCCCGCGTCTTCGAGCCTTTCTTCACGACAAAGGAAACAGGCAAAGGAACGGGGCTTGGCCTTGCCACCGTTTACGGCATTGTCAAGCAGAGCAGAGGACACATCTTGGTGTACAGCGAACCGGGACATGGAACCACGTTCAAGATCTATCTTCCCAGCGCGGTCCACAAGCTGGGGACGGAGGCTGAGGCTGAGGCGGAAGCGCTGCCGCCCAGACGAGAGGGCATGACGATCCTGCTGGTGGAAGACGACGTAATCATGCGCCAGATGACGCGGAAGATGCTGGAAGGGCATGGGTATCAGGTGCTGGAGGCGGACGATGGGAAGTCCGCTTTGGATGTGATTGGATCGGACCATGCGGCGATTGACTTGGTCCTCGCGGATGTCGTGATGAAGGGAATGAATGGGCCCGAACTCGTTCTGCGGCTCATCGAGTCGCACCCCGCGATGAAAGTTGTGTATATGTCGGGCTATACCGGAGAGCTCGTCGCGAACCACGGAATCGATAGCGGCATCCGGCTGCTGGAAAAGCCATTCACTCGGGCCGATCTGCTGCAGACGGTTGACGCCGCGCTGGGGTAGGGTTCAGGCGCTCGTTATTTTGCTTTGCGGCAGCGCCGTTCCCATTGCTCTGCGATACCAGATTTTGCGATACTCGGGGCGTTATGAAAGGCAATCCGAAAGTCCTTGCTGAGCTGAATAAGGCACTGCGGGAAGAGCTGACCGCGATCAACCAATATTTTCTGCACGCGGAAATGTGCGAGAACTGGGGATATCACAAGCTCTCCGAATTCATCAAGAAACAATCCATCGGCGAGATGAAGCACGCCGAAGTGCTGATTGAGAGGATTCTGTTTCTGGATGGCAGCCCGTCGATGCAGCCGCTGGAACTGACGGTCGGCGGCAATGTCAAAGCGATGATCGAGAGCGACCTGGCGCTCGAAATTGGGGCGGTGAAACAGTACAACGATGCCGTCGCGATCGCAACTAAAGAAGGCGACAACGGATCGCGCGATCTGCTGGTGACCCTGCTTAAAGACGAAGAAGAGCACGTTGACTTTCTTGAAGCGCAGATGCACCAGATTAAAGAACTCGGCTATGAGCGGTATTTGACGATGCAGCTGGGCGAGAACGCGGAAGAGTAGATCATCTATTCACGGGCGGCTAGGCTTCGCCTTTGCCGCACAGCCGAGGCGGCTGTCTCCACATGAACATCGCGGGTGCGGGTGTTTGGCGGGCAGAGCCTGCCCTGAGCCTGTCGAAGGGAGTGCCCGTCCAACCCTACTTCACTGTTACTGTCAGCAACTGCGCGCCGCTTACCACGTAATCGAGGGGTGGGGTTGCGGTTTCGTCGACGCTGGATTCTCCGCTGACAATCATCTCCTGGTTGCCACGCATGCCGTCCATGACGTTCATCACTGAGATGGGTAAGGTGGGCATGACTTTGTCGGCGACCCGAGCTTCGGGATCGGCTTCGAGCAGTGAAACGTAGAGACGATTGTTGGCGTGCTCTTTGTTGAGCAGCGCAATGGTGGAAGCCAGGTCCAGTCTGCGGCCGAAGGCCGGGTTGGCACGGCCTGCATGGTCCAGAGTTTCGCCGTCACTTACCAGAATGCGCAGCGTTCCCTTGCTGGCCGAGGTGGGGATCTTAACCGGAATCTGGCGCACGACCCGTTCGCCGCGGTAGGGAGCGAGCACGGTTTCGACGATGATTTCATCGCCGGGTCGGGCTTCGCTCACGTCGGTGCGGGCGCTCTCCAGGCGTGCCCAGCGGCGCTCGCGAACGAGGTCGAAGTCGAGCTTCACGCTATTCACTGCTGGAGCGTTATAAGGATTGTCGTAGATGCGTCCGAAGCGCTCGCCTAGAGAAAGGGCCGCGGCCATGGCGGCAGGCTGGCCATTCTCGGCGGGAACGAACATGTTCCTGAGTCCAACTTCGGGGAAGCCCTTTACATCGATGCTGCCATTGAGACGGTAGGTGATTTCTTCGCCGTATTCATTGACGCCATGGAGAGCGTTGAAGACGGTTGCCATGATGGCCACGGGACTGAGGCGCGGATTGTTCAAAACTTCGTAGTGGAATTCTTTCGTGCCGCTGCCGCCGTGAATGGCCAGGGTCACCGGAATCATGTCCGGCTGTTTGTTGAAGACGCCGAGGATGCCGGTGTGGCGATCCTGCACAAAGACTCCGGCGCGTTCCGTGGTGTTGACGATCTTGAAGGCGTTCAGAGGCGAGGGCAAGGTCGCCAGCACTTCCGCCTTGTTCATGGGCAGATCGACGGAGCCGAACTGCAGCAGCGGATGTCCGCAAGCCAGCAAACGCTGGGGATCAATGTAGGTCACAGTGCAGGTGGCGGCGATATCCATATCGCCGCGAACCAGGATCGCGCTGACGGCCGAACCCGGTTCGAGCGGTTCCGGCTGCTTGTCTTCGCTGACCGAGCCCGCGCCCATCACGGGCACGACTCCGGCAGAAGCGAACTGCCCAGCGAAGCGGCGCATGGTGTCTTCGGAAAATCCATTGAAGATCAGGGGAGTGTCGATGGGCTTCAGAACACTGGCGAAGTCCTGCGTCGAGTCGAGAAGCGTGCCAGTATCGCCGGGGGCGGCGGTTTTTCCAGCGGCGTTTGTCACGCCGGGTTTGGTCGCTGCGGCCTCTTCCGCGGGCGACTTGTCGAGCGCATTGATCTCGAGCATGTCGGCGATCGGGGTCACGCCGGCGATCGGCTCTTTCGAGAACTCGCCGATGCGGAAGGCGAGGGCTCCGGCCAACTTTCCGTTGAGGTACACCGGGCTGCCGCTCATGCCCGCGACCACGCCGGTGTATTCCACCTTTTTCCCGTGCAGACGGATAAGGATGATGTCGCCCTTGGGTCCGTTCACGTTGTGGAGAACACCCAGGACTTCCACGTCCATGGACTCCGGCTTAACACCCTCGAATACCGTGAGGGCGTAGCCGCGCATGCCAGGATGGATCTGGTCCACCGGGATGGTGGGCTGCGAGCTTTCGGCGGCCAGACAAATTGTGGATAGGGATAGACCTAGGACGAAAACTGCGAGACCTACTTTTCTCATTTTTAAAGCCCCGACGCGGGACCCGCCAACGATCCCATTACAAATTAGACTCAGACCAACTGCGACTCGTTGCCTGGAGGGGAGTACCTGGGACCTGGCAAAACATCCCAATTGCGAATCCTTGCGTCTATACTAGCACAGAAGGTTTTTCGGGGTTGAACATGTTTAATCGTCACATGGGTAGGAGTTTAGATCGCAGCCACGGGAAGGTGCCGAAGGTCAGTTATTTAATCTTTCTTGCTTTGCTGTGGGGTAGTTTGCCAGCAAGAGCGCAGGACCAACAGGGTCAGACGCCGGCTGCGCAGACGTCGTCGCAGTCGCCGTCCCAAACTCCGGACAGTGGCAAGCCCAAGCAGGATGTCCCCGCCGAAGCGGGTGGTCCCACCGATAATGTGGGGCCGTATGCCATCCCAAAGAAAAAAGCCGAAGACGCCCCACCGCCTCCGCCGGTCGCTCCGAAAAAGGTCGAGGACATCCCCGACTATTCGCTGAAGGTGAACGTGCCGCTGGTTAACGTGGATGTGCTGGTCACGACCAAAGATGGGCAGTTCATTCCCGGGCTGAAGCAGGAAAATTTTCGGGTTCTGGAAGACGGCGTACCGCAGAGCGTGACTCACTTCGGGGTGTCGAAGGCGCCGATCACGGCCGTATTGCTGGTGGAATTTGCGTCGACCAATTACATATTTATGACGCAGGCTCTGCAGGCTTCGTACGCATTCGCCAATACTCTGAAGAAGGACGATTGGGTCGCCGTGGCCTATTACGACATGCAGCCGCACATTCTGGTCGACTTCACCCAGGATAAGAACGCCATTTACGGAGCGCTGAACCAGTTGCGCATTCCGGGCTTCTCGGAGACGAATCTTTTCGACGCTCTGTATGACACTCTGGATCGCCTCGACCGGGTGGAAGGGAAAAAGTACGTCATCCTGGTTACGACCGGGGTGGACACCTTCAGCAAACTCACGCTGGACAAGATCATGAAGAAGATCAAGGACACCAAGGATGTGACCATCTTCCCCATCAGCGTGGGATTCATCGTCCGGGAGTGGTGTGACGTGAATCCGGGTTATTGCCAGGGCATGCATGGCGTTGGGATCCCGGTAGGACGAATGGATTATCTGCAAGGCGACAATGAGATGAGAACATTCGCGGCCATGACCGGAGGCCGCGCCTACTTTCCGCGCTTTGAGGGAGAGTTGCCGGAACTGTTCGGGGATATCTCCAACGACATTCGTAACCAGTACACGCTTTCCTATTCCCCCACGAATTCAAAGCTCGATGGAACGTATCGCAAGCTGAAAGTTCAGGTGGTGGCGCCCGGCGGCGGGCCCATACAGGTGAAAGACCAAAAGGGCAAGAATGTGAAGATCGACGTGGTCGCGCGCGATGGATACACTGCGAAACACACGGTGGATTAACGGGCCGCAAAACGTCGCATCCGAAAGCTAAACTTCGCTCGGAGTCTCCCATGCAGCCCTACGCAAAATTGTTCCTGACCGGATGCAACTGATGCGCGGATCCGCGCCGTCGAAGCACTTGCTGTTGGCGAGACGGTAAGGCTGGAAGCGAACGGTCAGTTGGCCGCGCCAGTGATTCCGCACCACCGTCTCCCAGGAGCGATGACACTGGCCACAAAAATTCGAGGTGTCTTCCGACGGCCACTTGCGGAAATCCGGTGGAGTGGAATCGAAGTCGCCATTGAAAGAATCGGTGAGGTGCGTGGTTGTGCCGGCGTGACAATGCTCGCAAGTCACGCCCGGCCGCAGGGTTTCGAAAGTCATTTTTCCGTTGGTAACGGCGTTGCTGGCGTGACAACCGAAACAGACCTTGGTTTCGGCCATACCGATCTCGCGTCCAATCGCTTCTTCGAGGTTGCGAGGCTTGAGATCGTCATCGCCAGTAGTGAAGTCGAGCCCTGGAATCGAGGGATAGTAGCTCACGGCGCTCTCATAGCGGTGTCCGTCGCGCTCCAGAACCCACGTCTGCGCCCCTGCGCCGAAATTCCAGTGAATGGGAATGGAGATTGTGCGCGTGCCATCGCTAACCTGCGCATTCATCGCATTCAAGGCCAACAGTTCGTACGGTTGGAGCGGCTCTCCATTCAGGTCCGGCACGGCGTAGTAGCCCTTTCGTGTCTGGAGCGTAACCTTCGGGCGGCTGATCTTCACGTCGATCTTGCGGAAGTGTCCATCGTAGGTGGTCGACGTGGGCGAATAGGCCAGCTCATAGTGGCTGCGGATATCTTCCATTACGCGCTGCATGGGCAAGCCGATTTCGTTCGTATTGGTGACCAGCAAAGCCTCCCATGCTTTCACTATCCATTCGCCTGAGGGGACGCGGTTGATCTCTGCAAAAAAGAAAAACGAGTACAGGAACATCATTATTTCCGCCGTACAAAATCGTTTTTTTCTTGACAACAATGAACCATCAGGGTCTTAATTGCGACCGGACGGAAACCTTTACGGGTCTCAGCCTATTCCGTCTGGGTTGGCAGCCGGGCTGCAGGTTCGCAGCGACGAAACCTCACACGCCGGCCGACCGATGCCTTATCCGTTTTCTCCGACACCCTGTCGAGGAGGTTCCAAATGAATCCATTGCACAGCGGGGTATGCAAGGAATCGGCAAAGTACCTGCTCGGTTCCGCGAAGGTGATTGCCGTTTTGACTGCATTCCTAGCCCTGTTTCAAGTGTTTGCTTTCACTCAGGTCGGCGTCAGCTCGTTGAGCGGCACTATCGTGGACACGAGCGGTGCTGTTGTTCCCAATGCCAAAATTGAATTGAGAGATGAAACTACCGATGTAGTTCGCACTACTACTTCTAACAGCTCCGGGTTCTTCAATTTCATTTCGATTCTGCCCCACTCCTATACTGTGACCGTTTCCGCGGCAGGCTTCACATCATTGGAGGAGCGCAACATCGCGGTGGCAACCGCCGAGAGCAGAACCCTCACGAACCTTGTCCTGAGAGTATCCGCGGTCAAAGAGACTGTTGAGATTTCAGCCGCCACCGCTACCGTGCCACTCGATACCGGCGAGAACCGGTTGACCCTCAATGAAAACATGATCAGCAACATGATGACTCAGGGTCGCAACGCCGCCGAACTGGTCAAGATCATGCCCGGCATGGGCATCATCGGCGGCAGCAGCATGCTCGGCCAGGACGCCTACAACAGCCTCAACACCCAATCCAATAGCGGCATCATCGGCCGATATTCGGGTAACGGCACCCAGCCCTACGGTGGCATGCAAATCACCCTGGACGGCGGAGTCATCGTCGACACAGGCAACATGGGCACTCAGACGGCAAATGTGAATACCGATCAGATTGCCGAATTGACGGTCCGTAGCTCGGCCTTCAACGCCGAATACGCTCACGGGCCCGTTACCATCAGCGCCACCAGCAAGGGCGGCGGATCGCAGTTCCACGGTAGCGCTTACATCTATACGCGGGCCGGCACCTTCAACGCGGAAGATGCCTACTTCAAAGCCCAAGGTATCAAGAAGCCCAACGACCATTACTGGTATCCCGGCTTCACCATCGGCGGACCGATCAAGAAAGACAAGCTTTTCTTTTTCGCCGCCTATGAGTACATGGTTCAGCACCCTGAAGGCACTCTTTACAACGACGTCGTGCCGACCGACGCGATGCGCGCTGGGGATTTCAGCACGGCCTCACTTCCGGCCAAATGGATTTCCAATGGTTGGCCGATCGGGCAGGTTCCTTGCGACTCCGGTTTAAGTGGCCAATGGTATTACAACAATTTCTGCCGAGGCTCGGGGATCACCAACGGAAACGTCGCCAACTACGTTGACCCAAACGGCTTGGCTTATATGAAATTGATGCCGACCCCCAACGCCAATCCGGACCTTACCGGCGGCTACAACTATCAGTTCCTGGATAAGTCTCCATTCAACCGCTGGGAACTGAAGGGACGCGTTGACTACAACGTTACAGACAACACGAGAATATATTTCTCCTATAACCGCCAGCAGGAGAAGGACATCAATACACTTGGGGTTTGGTGGGAACCAGGCGGGACTCTTCCTTATCCCTCCACATTCCCGGCTAGTTTGGTCACCGATCTCTACTCCGGAAGCGTAACCCATGTTTTCAACCCGTCGCTGACCAACGAGGCTACTTTCAACTACACCTCGTTCATCAATCCCTTGAAATTCGCGAATCCCGCAGCAGTTGATCCGACCAAAGTCGGAATGAACATCAGTCTGCCTTTCGACGCGCATACAACGCCGATGATCCCGAACACGGTGAGTTGGTGCTGCAATGGTGCAGGGGCAATGCCCTCCTTTTGGGCTCCTGCCTTCTCCGGTGCTTGGCAAGGCGGCGCATTCGGCGCTCTCAAGCGCGTTCCTTCCCTGGAAGACAACGTAGCCTGGGTCAGGGGCTCACATACCATGAAATTCGGCTTCTACTGGGCTCGCTGGGGCAATCAGCAGACCGAAGGCACGTGGGACAGTAACAACGGTTTCCCCCAGGGCAGATATGATTTTGACAACTATTCCTGGGGAGGGACGGGCAATCCCCTAGCCGACATGTTGTTAGGTCACGCAGTGAACTTTGCCCAGACCAGCGCCGACCCGGTTCATACTCTCTGGTTCACTGAGTATGCATTCTATGCCCAGGATCAGTGGAAGCTCACGCGGCGCCTGACTCTGAATTACGGCGTACGCTTTGATCATCAGGGCCAGTGGTCCCCAGGGAGCGGGCCGGGAATACCCGTGTGGGATCCCTCGGCCTGCACGTCATCTGGTGCAGGGCCCACATGCGTGGGTACAGAGCTTCCCGGGCTCACCTGGCACGGCAGAAACAGCAGTATCCCGCTGTCTGGTTATAAGTCGGCCCTCGTGGTGCCTGATCCTCGTGTGGGCGCGGCGTACGACTTGTTTGGGAACGGAAAAACCGTCCTGCGCGGCGGCTTTGGAGTGTACCGTTATCAGCTCGCGTACAACTCCATCCCATTGGACTCACCGCTCGGGATCCAAGCCTTCCAGACCACTTGCAACCTATTATCCTGGGCCCAGATCGGCACGGACCCGGCCTGCGCACCCACTACTCCAAGCGGATCTTTGCCGGCATCGAGCTCTGGTCTCTCAGAGACGGTGTTGTCGAAGAACGATAACCGGACGCCTTACACGCAGAACTGGAACTTCCTGATCGATCAGGCTCTGCCCTGGAAGTCTACGTTCGAGTTCGGATACACGGGCAGCCGGAGCCGGAACCTCCTGCTCGGGGGCAACAACGGGAATTTCGTCAATAAGGTCCCGCTCGGCGCATACTACAAGCCAGATCCGGTGACCGGCATCCAGTATTGCCAGGCACCCTACATCACGACGAACTGCACCACTGGTGGCGTTCCTTCCAGCGCGGTTGTGGACTATGCTCCCTACAACTACAACACCATTCAGGTCAACACCCACGCCAGCTATGCCAACTACAACGCATTTCAGGCGTCCTGGCAAAAGCAGACTGGACGCATCAACACCATGTTCAACTACACCTTTAGCAAAACGTTGGGCATCCGGGATGGCGAGACGGACAATGGCACGGGCGCCAATGGCACGCTGGTCGATGCTTTCAACCTCCGGAATAACTACGGCGTTCTTGGTTACGACCGCACGCATATCTTCAACGCGTCGTATATCGTCAACTTGCCGAGCCTGCTGAAAGGCGGCTCGTTCGGAGAAAAGCTGGGTAAGAACGTTGTGAATGGATGGGTGATCTCTGGCATTACCCAATTCCAGAGCGGCGCCCCCATCCAGACTGCCACGAATGGCAATCTGAACGCTCAATACCCCGGGAGCTTATCGAATGCGAACCTGTTGGGCTCGAACGTTAATACCCCCATCGTCCCTGTTCTGACTTGCGATCCCCGGCACGGCTTGCGATCCGGGCAATACTTCAACCCGAGTTGCTTTGCCCCGCCCACAGCGCAAGGGCAGAATGGAACTTTGGTCTGGCCCTACATCAAAGGTCCCGCCTACTTCAACAGCGACCTCGGTGTATATAAGGATTTCAAAATCACCGAGCGGCAGACACTCCAATTCCGCGTGCAGGCCTTCAATTTCCTCAACCATCCGCTGAAGGATTTCACGAAGAATCAGAGTGACCTGCAGCTGAGCTTTATCTGCGGCACTTCTTCACTCTGCACGCCCAGCGCTCTGGATCCGACGCTGAGCACGACGAACACAAACGCAAGCCTCAACGGCAAACCTCAATACACCGTAGGTCGCCGCGTGATGGAGTTTGCTCTGAAATATATGTTCTGAGCTGGCATACCAGCGCAGATCTTTGGGGGATGGGAAATTCCATCCCCCTTTCTTCTTCCTTTCGAGGAAATCGTCAACACGAGCAACCGAGCATCACTTAAAATGTCCTCACACGTGTTGGCTCGTCGCACATTCGCCCTTTTCCTGCTGATCGCGGCAGTTCTTCTCCTACAAGCGGCATCCGCGCCGAGCCCCATTTCATTTGAAATAAAAAAGATTCCATTCCGCCTCGAGAACGACGAAACCCCCGCCCGCAACGCCCCCGAGACGATGCCCGGCGGCGTTGCCGTCTTCGACTTCAACGGGGATGGACGCCCCGACATCTTCTTCACCAACGGCGCTAACATCGCCACTCTGAAAAAAGACTCTCCCAAATACCGCAATCGCCTCTTCCGCAACGACGGCAACGGCGTCTTCACCGACGTAACCGATGCCGCCGGGCTCGCCGGTTCGGGCTACGACATGGGCGTGGCCGTAGCCGACTACGACAACGACGGCCATCCCGACCTGTTTGTCGCCGGCCTGCACCACAGCACGCTCTACCACAACAACGGAGACGGCACCTTCACCGATGTCACCGTAAAATCCGGCCTCGATGCCGCCTTGAACCGTCCCGACCCGGAATTCGGCCCCTTCTGGGCCATTACTGCCGTCTGGGTGGATGTCAATAATGACGGCCTTCTCGACCTCTTCGTCGTCAATTATCTGCAGTGGACCTACTCCGACCAACCGCTCTGCGCTATCAATAACGTGGTCGACTACTGCAGCCCCAAGTTCTACAAGGGCCAGCCCAATCAGCTATTCCAGAACAAAGGCGATGGCACCTTCCAGGATGTTTCCAAGGAATGGGGACTGCGCAACCATGTGGGCAAAGGGATGGGCGGGGGTATGGCCGACTATGATCTCGATGGCCGTCAGGACATCTTCGTCACCAACGATGCGTTGTACAACTCGCTGTTTCATAACCTGGGAAACAAGTTTGAAGAGGTTGCCTTCGAGACTGGGGTCGCTCTCACCGAAAATGGCAGCTTCATCTCCGGCATGGGATTAGATTTTCGCGACTACAATAATGATGGTTATCCCGATATCGTCTTCGTTGCACTGAACAATCAAACCTTTCCGGTTTTCCAAAACACGCGAAAGGGAGATTTCCGGGAAGTCACCACCGAAAGCGGCATGAGAGAACCCAGCATCCAGATGTCTGGGTTTGGCCCTGCCCTCTACGATTTTGACAACGACGGATGGAAAGACCTATTCGTGAGCCGCGGCCACGTAGAATCTATCTCGCGGTCAGGGCAGCCGGTCGATCAAACCAACACTGTATTCCGCAATCTCGGCGCCAGTGGCAAATGGCAGCCCCTGACGGAAGAAGCTGGATTCAATGCCGCTCCGCCTGCCCGGCATCGTGGCTGTGCTTTCGGTGATCTGGACGGGGACGGCCGTGTCGATGTGGTCGTCAGCGCCATCGGCAAGGACGCTGAAATCTGGATGAATCGCAGCGTTAAGTCGGGACATTGGCTCGATATCGCTTTGCGTGGAACCAAGAGCAACCGCGATGGCATCGGCGCCCGCATCAAGCTGGTGACCAAAAGCGGTGCACAGTACAACCACATGACGACTAGCGTTGGCTATGCGTCATCGAGCTACGGGCCGGTCCATTTTGGCCTTGGTCCCGAAAGTCGAGCCGAGGTGGTCGAGATTCATTGGCCTTCGGGAGTTGTTCAAACTCTGCAAAACGTCCCGGCCGATCAGATGCTGAAAGTAACCGAGCTTGCGCGGTGAAGCGCGTACTCACTTCGGAGCGGGCACCTTCGGTTCGAGCTGGGCGATCTGCTGTTTTACAAGATCGGCCTGCGGGCCGGTAGGGAGGTAGGTCAGGCAATTCTTCAGATGTTGCAGAGCCCCTGCATAATCCGCCTTTCTCGCCAGGATCACGGCCAATAGCTGTTCAGTGTTCGGAACACTGTGTCGCGGATCAACAGCCAGCCCCTTTGAAGCGCTGGTGAGCGCTTCATCGGTCTTGCCTAGCTGGAATTTTGCCAAGGCGTCGTAATACCAGACCTGCGGCGTTCCGGCGGGATCGAGTTCCAGGGCATGGTTGGTATTATCGAGCGTCTCCTGCCACTTTTCTCCCTGAACCTCCAGCGCGGCAAGCTGCTCATAGGGCAGGACGAATTTCGGATCCGCGGCCAAAGCCTCGGAAAAGGAGTCTCGCGCCGCCTGCGGATCTGAACTCTCCTGAAGTTTGCCGAGTTGCAACTACGCCTGAGCGAAAGCGGGATACAGCTGGACTGCCTTTTTGAGGTTTTTTCCCGCGCCATCGGCGTTCTGGTTGAGCCATTCGGCCCTGGCCTTTTCGAAGGCTTTCATTGCATTCGACGGAGCGAACTTGCTGGTGGTACTGAGTTCGGTGCCACCCCCTCGCTCTTCTGGAGAAAGGGTGATTGTCCCGAGGTCCGGATCATCGCGCAGATTTCGAACAGTAATGGTTTTGGCGCTGGAGCGAAACCCGGCTACTGAGCCTCGCACTATGCAACCCTCATACTTTTCTCCATCTGCCTCTGCGCATCGGAGGGAGTGCCCGGCGTGCCGTGGGTGGTCGTGAAGCTAATTACGAACCGCCCTTGGAGATCGGTCTGCGTCGAGTTCACGATAGAGCCTTTGCAGTCGACGGAAACCAGCATGGGTTGCCACGGCAGAGGCTCGCCCTCGAGCGCGAGCTTGCCCAGAAGCACTCCGCCGGCGCGCCCCTGGGCCGACATGGTTGCCCAATAGTTGTAGAGTCCGCTGTCCTGAATCGAATCCGGTCGCGTGATCGTGGAAGGAGGAGCGGGGGTGGAAGCGTGCGTCTGAGCTCCCGCTTGTGCGGCTTGTATACCAGTGAAAAGCAGCAGTAGAGAGAATGAAAACGCAAGAAGAGACAGCTTCGCTTTCATGGCGTACCTCACTGACATCATTATTATTATTCCGTACTATTTTACTCTGTTCAGCCAATGACAGGAGTTCACTCAGCTCCTAACGTGGGCATCCCCTTGCAGAAAATTGCCGGACTATTGTCGCGGTTCGTGAGCTATCCTATTGACCATGCGGGTGGCCGTATTGTTTTTTGTTCTCTTTCCTGCCGTGATCGCGGCTCAGGAACCCAACCCGGATCTGCTTCTTAAGCATGCTATTGATGAGCAGCAGCATGGCGATTTTTCCGCCGCGATCCGCGACTACCGCAAGGTCCTCGAAATGCGTCCCAACGAGGTTGAGGCCAAGGTCAATCTCGGAGCCGCTTTGGCGCACGTCGGAAAGTTCGATGAGGCAATCGCTCTGTACCGTTCGGCACTTACATCTCTAAAGGATAAAAATCCTGTTCTGCTGAACCTGGCTCTTGCCTATTACAAAAAAGGAGACTTCGAAAACGCCCGCCAGCAGTTCGAGATTCTGCACGATGCACAGCCGAACTCACTGCAGGTCGTCATTCTTTTGGGGGACAGCGATCTGCGGACGGGCAAAGCGGAGGCCGCTCTCAACTTGCTGGAACCCATGGAGAGCAAGTATTCGCAGAACATGGATTTTGAGTATGTGCTGGGATCGGCGCTGATCAACACCAAAGGCAGAAGGCGCGAAGGCGTGGCTCGCATGGAAAAAGTTGCCCAGGCAAGTTCTGGCGCCGACGCCTACATGATCGCCGGGGCAACGCTCCTGCAACTGAATGAATACGAACAGGCACGCCAGGACCTGGAGCAGGCTCTTCGTTTGAAACCAACGCTTCCTGGACTTTATACGCTTGTTGGGACGGCCAGAGACAAAAACGGCAACGTGAAGGACGCCGAACCAGCCTTTCGCGAGGCTCTTAAAGCGAACCCTGACGACTTCGACGCCAATCTTTATCTGGGCGCAATTTTGTATAAGCGCCGCGACATTGACGAGGCCAAGGGCTATCTGGATCGTGCGCTCCGCCTGAAGCCTTCGGACTCGATGGCTCGCTATGAATCCGCAATGCTGAAGAGCACGTCGGGAGATTACGAGACCGCGGCACGGGAATTGGAACTGCTGGTTAAAGACGATCCCGACTGGCTCGAGCCCCACGTCGAACTGGCAACGTTGTACTATCGCCTTCACCGTCCTGAGGATGGAGCGAAAGAGCGACAGATTGTTGACAGTCTCACCGCAAAACAGCAGGCGCAGGGTCCGGGAAAGTAGTAGCTGCTCAACCTGGCGTTGATTATGGAGTCACGGTGATCTGTTTTCCAGAGTATTGCACGATCTTGTCAGCCTCGTCCGCGGGATTTATTCCCACTCCGTGGTTTTCGCTTACAAAGACTACGCGGAACGAGCGGCTTTCCAGCATGCCGGGAAACCGTCCTTTGCGATCGCCGATAGTCAAGGTGTGCGTCGCGTCCTCCCAGTGCATTGGAATGGTCGCGTAGGCGCCCTTTTCGTAGTCGTAGTTATCGTTCTCATCTTCGTAGAGCGTGAAATCGCCGTTCGCGCCGCGGTAAATGCGAAGTTCGATCCGGTCGGCAGTCTTCTCGGTGGACCATTCTTCGTCAGGGCCCAGCGGAAGAATGGATCCGGCGCGGACGTACAAAGGCAGACTATCCAAAGGGGCAATGGCGTTGATCGTCCGTCCTCCTTCGAGCACCGATCCCGTCCAGAAGTCGTACCACTTGGCTTCCGGCAGATAGAGCTGGCGGGTCGTAGCCCCCGGATCAGTCACCGGATTGACCAAGAATGCCGGCCCGTACATGAATTGGTCGCCCACATTTTGAGCGCGAGGATCGTCGCGGAAATCCATCACCAGCGGCCGCATCGGCGTGTACGCTTCGCTGGTTGTTTTCCACGCCAGCGAGTAGATGTAAGGCAGCATGCGGTAGCGCAGGCGATCGAAGCTCACCAGAATCGTCTGCGCGTCTGGCCCATAGGACCACAATTCGTTTTCATCCGGACGCCGCGTGCCGTGAACGCGCAGGATGGGATTAAATGTGCCGTACTGGAACCAGCGAATAAATAATTCGCGGAAGGCCGGATCGCTGGGACTTCCGAAAACAAATCCGCCAATGTCCGTGGTCCAATAGGGAATTCCTGAAAGCGCGAAATTCAAACCTGCGGGAACCTGCCGCCGGAAGCTCAGCCAATCCGAGTTGATGTCGCCCGACCACGCCGTAACTGCATTTCGCTGCGATCCGGCGAAGGCGGAACGAGACAGGATGAACACACGCTTTCTGTCCGAGGCGCTGCGTTGTCCCTGATAAACCGCCTGAGTGTCGAGCAGAGGATAAGCGTTAACATAGTGGGTTCCGCTGCCGGCCGCGAGTTTGTGATTCAACAGGATGTTCTCTTCCTGCCCCTCCGTTTCAGGTTCGGTCGTATCCATCCACCAGGCATCGAGTCCAATACTGAACAACCCTTTGTTCACCTGGTCCCAATAATATTTGCGAGCTTCCGGGTTCGTGGCGTCATACACAGCCATCGCATTCGTGTGGTAGGGCGGCTTCGCGTATTTAAACTTGTCGACGAACCAGCCCTTGCTCTGCATGTAGTCGTAATTCGCCGAGCCGGGCTCGAAGAACGGCCAGATCGAAATCATCAGGTGGAAATTTTCAGCGTGTAGTTGATCCACCATCGCTTTAGGATCGGGATAGTTCTTGTTGAAGACGAATTCCCCTTTACGATTCCACCAGAACCAATCCTGAACGATGTTGTCGACGGGGATATGCAGGTCGCGATACTTGCGGGCGACGCCAAGAATTTCCTCTTGCGACCTGTAGCGATTTTTGCACTGCCAGAATCCGTAAGCCCATTTGCCGAACATCGGCGCCTGTCCGGTTAGCTCTCGATAGCTGGCAATGATCTTGTCGAACTCGGGGCCGTAGAGGAAGTAGTAATCAATCACATCGGCAACTTCGGAACTGATGTAGAGGATGTTGGCGAAGCGATTGTTGAAGCGGCTTCGAGAAGTGTTATTCCAGAAAATGCCGTAACCCTTGCTCGAAAGCATCAAGGGCACGGAAATGTTGCTGTTTTCCTGGGAAATGTTGACCGACTCTCCGCGATAATTCCAGACGCCCGCTTGGTGCTGACCCAGGCCGTAGAGCCCTTCGTGGGAACCGTAGACGCTGACCATGGATTCGGCGCGGTAGGTCTCTTCTCCGTTCACTTTCTCAGGCGTCAGGCTGCGGGACGATTCCTGTACCAGCGAACCGTCACGGACGTCGGCGTAGGCGATGGCGCCGTCTTTTCGTGTGACCGTAACTTTCAGCAGGGAAGTGGTGAGGGTGACGGCATCGTCCGTGGATTGCATCGTCCATTGCGCCGTCGGCCAGCTTTCTTTGGTGACGACAAAGTCCACTCGCTTCGGGAACGCGGCGGTGGCCGAATAAAGAACATGGATGACCGAGTCCGAGCAGACTTGTACGTTCAAAGTGCCGGTTCCCATGGAGAAGAGAACACCGTCCGGCTGTTGCTGAACCTGCTTGACCGGATTCATGGCGGTCCACTGGGCGTTGGCAGCAGTGGCGCAGAACAGCGAAACGAAAAGCGAAGCTGGGAATAAAACGAAGAGGCGTAGCGATTGTCTATGGTTCAGAGGCATAAGTGATCCGTATCTCCAGGCCGTGCCCTATATCTCGGCGCTCAGCGCGGCTCTTGCGACGGCTATTGGTTAAGGACCTCAAGCGGAACGCTTGTCGTTTCCGCCGAGTTTGCGCCCACCATAAGATCGAATGTGCCAGGCTCGACCACGCGATTCATGTTGACATCAATTAAAGACAGGTCCTCGGAAGTCAGAGTAAAGTCGACGGTTACTTTCTGTCCGGGTTCCAGGCTGACACGTTTAAATCCGCGCAACGCCTTTACCGGACGAGTGACCGAGGCCACACGCTGGTGGATATACAACTGAGCCACTTCGTCCCCCGCATGATCGCCAGTATTTGTAATGTTGACTGAGACCTTGGCGTTGCCGCCCGTACGAATGGTCTTCGGCTCAACCCGGACGTTGTCGAAACGGAATTGCGTATAGCTAAGGCCGTAGCCGAATGGAAACAGGGGCTCGCGGCCGTCAAACAGGTAGCTACGGTTGCGGGAAGGTTTGTGATCGTAGAAATCAGGAAGCTGTCCCACGGAATGCGGGAAGCTGATGGGCAGTTTCCCGCCGGGGTTCACGTCTCCAAACAACACGTTGGCCGCGGCCGTTCCTCCTTGTTCGCCCAGGTACCAGCCTTCCAGGATTGCCGGAACGTGCTCCTTGACGTAGTTGATCGACAGCGGCCGCCCGTTGATCAGCAATACGACTGTCGGCTTTCCCGTTTCGACGACGGCCCGGATCAGAGCCTCCTGCGAGCCAAGCAGATCCAGCGAATCGCGATCCCCCAGATGCTGCTCCGACCAGGCCTCGCGATTGGTGCTTTCATTCTCTCCTACTACGACGATCGCGACGTCAGACTGGCGTGCCACGGCGGCTGCGGCACGAATGGTTTCGACCTCGGTTTTGGGATCAGGCTGCGCGACTTTGTTCTCATACCACCCCGACCAGCCTTGCTTTCCGGTCGTGATTTTGCAGCCTTCCGCGTAGAGCACCTTGACGCCTCCCCCGGCGCGCTTGCGAATACCGTCGAGTATGCTGATCTGATTTCCCGGGCCCGGGTCACGACTATAACCTCCCAGATGGACATCGGCAGCATTGGGCCCGATTACGGCAATGGTTTTCAATTTCTTCAGATCGAGCGGGAGGAGATTGTTCTCATTTTTGAGCAGCACGACCGACTTCTGCGCGACTTTCAGAGCCAGTTGCTGATGCTCAGAGCTATTCGTAATTTTCTGGGCGTAGTCAGGGTCCACATAAGGATTCTCGAACAGGCCTAGCCGGAACTTCGCCTCCAGCACGCGCTGCACAGCTTGATCCAACTCAGCCTCGGAAACCTTGCCCTCGCGCACCTGATCGAGCAAGGTGGCGTACACCGAGCCATCCGACAAATCGTAGTCCACGCCTGCGGCCAACGCCTCCCGCGCCGCTTGCGCGAAGTCGGCAGCCACGTGGTGGGTCTCAACCAGCATCTGCAGGCCATTTCCGTCCGAAGTCACATAGCCTCGAAAACCCCACTCCTGGCGCAGCACGCGATCCAGCAGCCAGCGGTTGACATGGTTGGGGATGCCGTCGATTTCGTTGTACGAGGCCATCACACTGCCCACGTGGGCCTCTTGTACGGCGGCGCGGAAGGGAACGAGGAACGTCTCCCGCAAATCCCGTTCAGAAAAATTTGCGGGAGCTGTGTTGGTGCCGCTTTCGGGTTGGCCATGCGCGGCGAAATGCTTGGCAGTGGCCATAACGTGATGCCGGTCAATCATCCACGAGGTGCCTTGCAGCCCGTTGATCGCTGCCACTCCCATGTGTGCGACGAGATAGGGATCTTCACCGTAGGTTTCTTCGGTGCGCCCCCAGCGCGGGTCGCGCGACAAATCCAGCACCGGGGTAAAGGCTTGATTCACTCCTGAAGATGCCATCTCGTCGGCGGCAGCCTGGAACGCTTGCTGCACAAGTTCAGGATCCCAGGTACTGGCCAGGCCCAGAACCTGCGGAAAGCTGGTGCTGCCGTATGCCATGAATCCATGTAAGGCTTCGCCCTGAAAGATTGCCGGTATTCCCAAGCGCGTTTTTTCCAAAAGGTAATGCTGCATCTTGTTGCGCGCTTCGGCGGCATCATGCGCGCTTACCTGGGAATCCTCGCGAAATAACTTCCTCATCCCTTCAAAGATCTCTTTTGCCTCCGGACTCGCCGTGGACATCGCACGCCGCCGGCCTCCCGCGAGTTGATCGACTTTCTCCTCCAGAGTCATCCTCTTTACGAGGTCGGCTGCGCGTTGTTCGACGGGAAGACTGGGATCGCGATACGCTGGCTTGCTCTCCTGGGAGAAACAGGCGGGAAGAAGTAGGGCGACCAAGGCGGAAAGAAGCAGATTCTGCCGAAGATGCGTGCAGCCTCCTTTTGTAACAACGTCAACGGACACGTTGCGTAAACGATTACGCCACGCGAAGCATAGCACGTTCTTTGAAACGCCAAATACGACAGTGGCGGTCGTCGTCTAAACGGCGGTCAGGTTTCGCTTGCTGCCTATTGCGAGGTCTCAATAAAGGGTGTAGCCGATGGGTGCCCCAGACCGTATGGGCCCTCGGCTGTCACAGTGACCGTTCCAGCAGTCGCAGGCAGGGTGAGCGTCACCGACGCTACGCCCGAGCTATTGGTGACCGCAACCACCTTCGCTCCGCTCGAAGTGCCATTCGACAGTGAACCGCCATCCGTACTAAATAGAACGCTGGCACCCGTATTCGTTCCTCCGGACGAGCCCGCCGACAGAGTGACGGTCAACGGCAATGGCAAAGTGCTGCCCTTGCTGCCGGACTGTCCACCACCGGTCGCGTTCGAGAATGTCGCCGCGGGATTGCCCACCACGATCCACCCTCCCTGGGCCTGTGCTGCTCCACTGTCGGTTCCTTGAATCGTGTAGTGATAGAAGCCCGGCGTGCTGCCGGCGACCACAGTAATGGTTCCATTCTGCGCCGTCGTCAGATTGCCCTGCGTAACGGTGGCCGTGATTCCGCGTCCGACTGTGGAGCGCCCAGAGTTACGCTCGCAGTGCCGCTCGCGATCTTCGGCTGTAAGGTGACGGTTCCCCCCGCAGCCACCATGGTCGCGTCTGGATTCAAGTCCCACTCCGAGGCAGGAGTACTTGCCAGCTATCTGCTGCAGGGCTACCTGGGGTATATCTTCATTTTCTGGTTCTACCTTTATCTAGTGCAGGTTCGTCACTTTGAAGTGCTGAGCGCCGCCAGCTTCACGGCGCTTCCGTGGATCGCGACCATGTTCGCTATCCCGCTGGGCGGTGTTTTCTCGGACTGGGCCGTGATCCGTTGGGGCTCGACCTGGGGACGCCGCAGCGTTCCGCTCGCGGCCCTCAGCGCGGCGGCCATCTTCCTGGTGATTGGCGCTCGCACTCCGAGACCGCTGTTGGCGGTGGCCGCGCTTACCACTTGCACGGTCCTGGTGCTGTGCACCGAGGGTCCTTTCTGGGCGACGATGACACAACTCTCCGGCGAGCGCAGCGGCATCGCGGGCGGCACCATGAATTTTGGCAGCAATCTCGGCGGCATGGTTTCGCCCGCACTCACGCCGTGGCTGGCGGAGCGCATCGGATGGGAAGCGGCGTTGACCCTCACCGCGGGATTGGCGGTCGTGGCAGGCTTGTTATGGCTTGGCGTGCGCGTCGAGTCGATCAAGGAATGAGCCCGTTCTCCCCCGCGCGTTAAAATCTGGTGTATGAAGGTGCCAATATTGCTCGGGATGGCGGCGGCCTGCGTGCTCGGGCCCGCTATAAATTCTGCTCAAGCCGCACCTCAAGTCCAGGCCGCGCCCGCGAATGCAGACGTTCAATTGCACTCTTATCTGCAGCAAGCCGCCGAAGCGATGCACAAAGGAGAATCTCGCGTCTGCAGCTGAGAAGCTCCGACGCGCTTTGGAGATTGATCCCCATTCGCTTGCGGCCCTGAACAACCTGGGGATTGTGCTTGCCCGTGAGGGCAAGCCCGCGGAGGCGATTCCTTTATACGAAGAGGCGTTGAAGGTTCGTCCGGGTGATCCAACGACCAAGCGCAACCTTGCCGTGGCTTATTTCAAAGCCCAGCATTACCGGTCCGCGTGGAGTCTGCTTCAACCCATGGCGGTGGCTTATCCCACAGATTTTCAGATCCTCGACCTGTCGGGACTATGCCTGTTTGCACTTGATCGTTATGCGGAGGCTACACAGTACCTGGAGCGCGCGAATCAGGCAGACCCTTCTGACCTGGAGACTCTCGATATTCTCGGCAAAGCGTACTTGCGCGTGAAGGACTACAAGGCGCTTACGAGCGTCTTTGCCCGCATCATGAAATTGAATCCGAACTCCGCGCCCGCTCACATCATGATGGGTACGGCTTACGACGAGATGTCGAATCGACTAGACGCTATCAAAGAGTATCAAGCGGCAGAACAAGCTGATCCGAATTTTATGGGCGTGCATTCCGGTCTGGGCTACCTCTATTGGCGGCAAGGCGAGACCGAACTGGCGGAGAAAGAGATGCGAGCGGAACTCCAGCGCTTTCCCAATGATCCGGTTGCGAACTGCGTCCTCGGTCAAATCCTCCTGAATAACTCCCAACTCGAGGACGCGGAATCGCACTTTCGCACCGCGCTCAATGCAAATCCTCGTTATGGGGAAGCTTTGCTGGGTCTGGGGAAGACTGAGATTGCGACGAACCATCCCAACGCGGCCATTGAGCCTCTGCGCAAGGCTGTTCAGATCGACCCGAATTATGCGGAGGCACATTTCGTGCTGGGCACCGCCTTGCGGCAGGCGGGACAAGGCGCAGAGGGGATGCGGGAACAGAAAATCTCAATTGCCCTGCAGGAGAAAAAACGGGCGGCGATTCCTAATCCTGCGAGCCAGTGAACTCGGAACCATTCAAAACGTGTTCAGAATAAAAACAAGAAAAGCGCACGCCGATTCCCGGCGTGCGCTTTGTGAGGATGATGGTTAGAAGTTAACTTTAGCTCCGATTTGCACGTTGCGCGGGTCGTGCCAGGCGGTCACCGCACCGAAAGTGGAATCTCCGACATTCGTGTCAATCCCGCTGGGGTTGCCGTGATTGAACGTGTTGAAGGTCTCCAAACGGAGCTGCAAGCCCACCCGTTCCACGAACCTTATGTTCTTGATGAGCGACATATCCCAGACCTGTATGCCAGGACCCAGAATTGCGCCCGGACGGGCACTGCCGAAGTGTCCGACCGCCGGCGCAAATGCTGCGGTATTGAAGAACTCAGCTGCGGTCTTCGGTCCATGCGGATTCCCAATCTGATCCGGACGAATGTAAACCGTCTCGCCCGGTCGGGTCATGCCAAGTCCACCCGGATCGCCGGCTAGCACCCAAGGATCGTTGCTTTGGGTCATGATCTGCGATTGACCAGATTGCATGGTCGTGATGCCGGAGAACTCCCAGCCACCGAGGACTTGACCCACGAGCCCTCTCTGGCTCTTGTAGAACGGCAGATCGTACACATAGCTGACGACAAGCATCTGGGGAGTATTCAGCACCGACGGCCCATAGCTCTGCTTCAGGTCGTAAGTGTTGTAGGCTGACAAGCCCCGGTCATAAGGATTCGTCGTGAGCAGTTTGGACCAGGTGTAGCCAAGTTCCAAGGTCAGTCCTCGGCTGAAGCGCCGATTGAGCGAGACTTGCAGCGAGTTGTAGTTGCTGGTGTAGACGGTGGCACGGTCGTTGATCGCGCCATAGCCTAGATATGGGCGTATAGCGTTAACGTCGGCGGTAGGGTCGGCCAAGCGTGCGGCGAGTGTGGGCTGATTGAGATCAATGTCGCCCAGCAGATGCGTACCCTTGGTGCCCACATATCCCACCTCCAGCACAGTGTTAGGCATGATTTCGTGCTGCACCGACAGGTTGTAGTCCAGATAGCTCGGAACCTTGAAGGCCGGCGATCCGGTGACAGTCAGGGCATTTGGGCCCAAGGGTGCAGCTCCCGCCTGCCCGCCGAGGGGATTATCGAAAAGATTCTGAGAGGAAGTGGCTGTGTTAAGGGTTGTGGTGGTCTGCACCAGCGGCGGATCGCCGAATGCATTCTGCTCCCAAATGCCGTTTAGGGTGCGGTCATAGAAGAGGCCGAGACCCGCGCGCACAGCCCACTTGCCGTCCCCGAAAGGATCGTAAGCTAATCCGAGACGTGGCCCCCAGTTGTTATTGGAGCTCGGATTAACGCGGCTGCCATGGGGGAACAGGTCACCAGCGGAGCGGGGACTGCCTGGGCTGCGGCACAAGCGGCGCCTTTTGGAAATATCAAACCATTGGCGTAAGTCGCTGCGTTGTTTCCAGGAGCCATCTGTCCTGCATTCGGCCCGGTTGCGACAATCACTGGTGCATTGGCCGGGTTGTATAAGCTTGGAACGAAGTTAACCAAGGTGTTGTTACTGTCGGTCGGTGAGGGGAAGTAACTGTATCGAATGCCGGCATTTATCGTCAGCTTGCGGGTCACCTTCCAATCGTCCTGCACGTAGAATTCGAAGTTTACGTACTTAAGAAACGGAACAGTGTCTTTGTTTGGCTGGCTATATTGGTCGGCTTGGCCCAGCAGGAAGTTCGCGAATGCCGGATTGCTGTTCCCATCAGTGAAATTGAAACTGGCCGCGCCGGCAGACGCGTTTTCAGTTTTGCTCATCCACATTGAGGTAAAACCGGTGCGGATGGTGTGATTTCCCTCCTGGATGGAAAGATTGTCAAATATGTTTTTGTTGACATTTCGTTCAAAGTAGGGCGCGATTCCGTTTCCTAAACCCGTAAGTCCGGAAATGCTCACATTGGGAGCCCGGTGGTTTGGATCCTGGTAAGCCGTATTGTTGGTAAGCTGGCTTAAGAACGCCGGAGAGTTTGCGATCCCATTCAGCGTGGAATTGATTGCACCCCACGCATCCACGTACTCAATTTCGTTTACCACTTTGGGGGAGAGCGTCATGGTCGCGTTGAAAACCAGATTGCGCCCCGGGGCATTGAGTGAAGTGGTTTCGACCCCAGGATAGTTTCCACCACCCCAGAGAGAGAAAGGCTCGTTCTGGGGTACGACATCTTCCATGTAGCGACCGAAGATGCGGACCTTGTCGCCAACGTTCTGATCGAGGCGGATAATGTCCTGACGGAAGTTGTTCAGCTGGCTGTAATTGGTGATCAACTCGTCTCCCGCCAAGTTATTGGCAGGGTTCGGCACCATGAAGGCTGCGAGATAGGCAGCGGCATTCTTGCTATAGCAGGACGGACTGATGGTAGATACGCCGGCTGACGTGGTCACACAGCCAGTTGGCGCGACCGGAATCGGGCTTGTGAACGCACCTGTAAGTTCCGCGGCGCTCGGCACCGTGATAACGTTTGTGCCGGGCGTGCTCGCTTTGCGCCACTCCTCGGACCAGAAGAAGTAGGTTTTGTTTGTCTGTGGATGATAGAGCTTCGGAATAAACAGTGGCCCGCCGAGCGTAAACCCGTAGTCGTTGTATCGCTCAATCGGGACCGTGTTGCTTGCCGACAGCGGAGTACCGGCCGCGATTGAGGCCCGTCCGCTAAACGTGTTTGCGTTGTAGTAATTGTTGCGGTTGAATTCGTAGGCGCCGCCGTGGAACTCGTTGGTCCCGGTCTTGGTGGCCACCACTATCTGACCGCCGCCGCTGCGCCCGAACGCCGCGTCGTAGTTGCTGCGCTCCAGGGTGAACTCGCGGATGGCATCAATGCTCGGGGTGTTCAACAAAGTCCCGTTGGAGCCGCTGTCGTTGATGTCCGCTCCATCTACGGTGTAATTGTTCGCCCCTGTGCGCGCTCCGTTCACCGAAATTGAGGTGTTGTTGGCAAGGCCAAAGCCGACCTTATCCGGCAATTGATTGGCGACGCCGGGTTGGAGCAGGATGAGCTGTTCAAAGTTGCGGTTGTTCAGAGCCAGCTCTCGAACCTGGTCACCGGTCACCGTGCCGGACTGTTCGGCGGTCGTAGTCTGGATGGGCGTGTTCTCCGCTGTCACCTCGATGCGCTCACTGATTTTCCCGGCTTTCAATTGCACCGCCAGAGTGTGCTTCTCGGCAACGTTGAGGATAACGCTGCCAGCCACAAAGGTCTGGAAACCTTCGCTCTTGACCGTGACCGTGTAGCGGCCTGCGGGAATGTTCGTGATATTGAAATCCCCGGTGCTGCTCGCAGTCACACTGCGAACGTCAATGCCGGTTTCTTCACTATGAACCACGATGGTCGCGTTCGGCACCACGGCGCCGCTGGCATCCGTAACCGTGCCCGTGAGCGTCGCGGCCAACTGTTGAGCGAGACCAGCCGCTGACAGGCTCAGGACGACTAACGACAAGACCAGGCAGAACGAAGATACCGTTCTCGCAACACGACGCAGCTTCTCAACGTACGCTGATTGCTTCATTGCACAGCCTCCTAAGAACGCTTCACCCGATTGACCAAAGCCGCAGAACAAACGCTCTAGTACAATTCGACTATGCTATATAGCACACGCATGGCCATGGTCAAGAAGAAAATGCATACGTTGTCGAAAAATTTCCGGACGCCTTCCGCTATCAATCCGCTCTATATCACTCCGAAAAGCATTCCAGGGCCCTGTTAAATATTGGAGAACGTGATTTCCTGCCGCCCCCAAGTGCTTGTGCTGTGGAAAACCTGTGATTCCTATCGCAAACTGCGCCCCCCTGTCGGACGTTCGGAAAGTTACGAACCACCCGACACGATCCAAGAATCCGATGCGCTCTATAGCAAGAACAAATCGCGCGATGACACGAAGTGAGACCCTCGTTTCGGCACTTTCACCTTTACACGGGGCTCTAAATAAGCTATATAGCACAAGTAAGGGCGGCGTATAGTGTCAACGTCCTGCTAAGATCACTGCGCGCTTGGCGCCGCGGTTAGGGCCGGAAAGCCATTTCATGTCGGGAAATCATCGCAACGGAACGCCGGTTTACAAACGAATTCAGAACGCCATCCGCAAGCGGATCGAAGCCTCGGAACTGAAACCCGGCGATCCCGTCGCTTCAGAACGCGAGCTGGCCAGAACCCACAAGGTGAGCCTGATGACCGCGCGCCATGCTCTCGCCGGCTTGGAGCGCGAAGGCGTGGTCGAGCGCCGGCGCGGAGCGGGCACGTTTGTAGCCTCCCCCAAGATCCACTTCAATAAGCTGATGAGCTATTCGGAACACATGTCCAGCCGTGGTTTGACTCCGCGGTCCCGCGTACTCGTGGCTAAGATCATTGAACACGAGGCGGAGGTGGCGGCCCGACTCGGCTTACCCGCGACTACTGCCCTGGTCAAGATCGAGCGCCTGCGCCAAACTGGCGACGAACCGTTCGCCCTGGAAACTTGCTACCTGCCGGCCAGCGAGTTTGCCGACTTAGTGAAGGCTCCATTGGGAAGGGTTTCCTTGTTTGCAACCTTGGAGCACGACTATGGCGTGGAACTCGCCTACGCGGATGAGGAAGTCGACGCCACTGCCGCTGAGGCAAATGTCGCAGAATTACTAGGCGTGCCGCGCGGAGCCTCGGTGCTGCGCATTCGTCAAGTGATTTACTCGTCGAAGGGGAAAGCTACAATCTACGGAGTCGGTTTCTACCGCTCGGAGCGCCACACGCTGTTCATCCGCCGCTTTCGCTGAGTCCGGTAGGGTTTCCGCAACTTGTGGTAGCGGTTCAGGGAATTGGAACCGGCCGCCCCATCATCGCCAGCAATACGTCGATGACAAAGAGTGCGATAGCAATGTCGTTGAATAATGTTGCCTGGCGCAGGGTTGGCCAGAGTTGGTTGGCGGCCCAAAAGAGAAACGCGGACGCCAGAAGGATGGCTTTGACAAATTCCGAACGTGCAGGCCGCCGTACCATCTCGTAAACAAGACAGGCACAGGCAATCATGGCGAGCGGAAACGCAGCGAGGAAATCATGCGCCCCAGGTGGAAAGAGCCCAGGAAGAGTGTCCCATAGCAGGAGCAGGCCAACGCCGGCAAGCGTCACAACGCCGAGGATCACCGGCACGGCCCGGTGAAGTCGGTGAAGACGAATCGACATAGACAAGGCCTCGAATAAGTGAGCGTTCTACGAATGCCCACGCGTTGTCAGTATGGAGCCGGAACCACTGCGTCTTCCGGGTAACCCGGCATTCCAAACTCGGGAACGTCAAGGCCTTCCTCTTCCGATTCGGGCGGCACTCGCATGCTTTTTGCCTTGTTCACAGTCCAGAAAACTGCGAACGTCGCACCGAACGCCCAGATAGCGTACAGAGTCGCTCCCATCAGCTGGCACCAGAACTGGCGGGTATCGCCGTGAATCAGGCCGGTCACCCCTTGACCCGCGTGCCCCAGGTAGCTCGTCGCGCCGACTCCGTTCCAGCCGGAGCCGTAAGTGCCGTCCGCAAAAATACCCACGGAGACGGCTCCCAGCCAGCCACAAAAGCCGTGCACGGAAACCGCTCCACAGGGGTCATCGATCTTCAGAACACGCTCGTTGAACAAGACACCGCCGCAAACCAAGCACCCTGCCAGCACGCCAATGATTACGGCTGAAGTTGGAGATACAAACGCGCACGGAGCTGTAATCGCGACCAAACCCGCCAGCATTCCGTTGCAGGCCATGGTTATGTCGGGTTTGCCGAACAGGAAATACCAGATCAGCATTGCCGCAGCCGAGCCGGCCACGGCCGCGAGATTGGTATTGACTGCCACGACGGAAATGCGAAGGTCGGTCGCTCCCAGCGTGGAACCGGGATTGAATCCCATCCACCCGAAAAGTAGAATGAACGTGCCGGTGACAACGTAGACGACGTTATGAGCGGGGAAGACGCGGATTTTTCCTCCCGGGCCAAACTTTCCCAGACGCGGCCCTAAAACGATTGCGAGGGCCATAGAGCAGAACCCACCCACTGCGTGAACCACGGTAGAACCCGCAAAATCGACATAGCCGTGGCCCAGGTTCATCGTCGATCCGAGTTGCGAGAGCCAGCCACCGCCCCAGGTCCAGCAGCCGGAAATCGGGTAGAGGATTGCGCCTACGAAGAGCTCACAAAGCAGAAACGCCCAGAAGCTGATGCGTTCGCAGATGGCGCCGACGATGATGTATCCGGCCGTCTCCATAAACACGACCTCAAACAGCGCTAGGCAATTGCTGCCACTGTCATAGGCCGGACCGACGAAAAAAAAGCCCTTTCCCCCCACGAATCCCCATTGGCCGCTGCCGATCAAGAAGTGATTTAGCGTGGGGACGCCACCCAGATTGGCGGGCGCGGCGTTGATCGCAACCGCTCCAAACTGAAACGCATACCCTACGGCGTAATAGGCCAGGAAGGCGAAGACGTAGGCTGCGAAGTTCAGCATCATGAGGTGCGCGGCATTCTTTTTTCGAACCAGTCCGCACGTGAGCAGAGCAAAGCCCGCCTGCATGAACAGGACGAGGTAGCCGGTGTTCAAGGTCCAGGCGAAGTTGGTTGCCACGCGGACGTGTCCCACGCTGTCGGCGAGCTTTACGGCAAGAGGTTCCTTGGCTGCTTGAGCCTGGTAGTCGTCGAACGCTTTCTTGTTCTGGACGTAATCGGGAGCCGTCTTATCGGTGGGCTCTGGCACGACAAAGGGGTTGCCGGCGGCATCGACGGCGGTCGCCTTGTCTCCGGTCGCTGTGCCGGCCGGATCTGGCTTGGGTCCGTCGTCGGCAAAACTGAAAGCGGAGAACACGGCTAACACGCCGGCCAGCAGAACGATTGTGGTCCCGGCCCCCACACATGACCGGCGCAGAGCCCCCCCTGCTCGTTTTGTCATCTTTAGAGTGCTCCTGTTTTATGAGTCGTGCACAATTTTCAGTGATAGCGAGTGCGGACGAATCTCCATGGAAAATAGAAACGCCACCGCCCGATGGCGATCCGAGCTGATCCCTGCAAACTGAGCATCCTTGGGATCCGCGGCCCACACGCCCACCAGCGCCGCGCCGGTGATCCACCAAGCATGCGAGCCAGAATCAATCCGCCGACAATAAATGTGCCTATTCACCCAGTCCAATACAAATTTCTTATAGCAACCATCAGAAAAGGCTGGCCCGAACCACTGGCGAGACAACGGCAATCGCCCTATTTGCAGCGTCTTGCGTGCGTGATCAAGATCACACGCATGCCATCATGCATGAGCCGTAACCGGTGCAGCGGTCCAGATCGATCACCATGCCGTAACGGGCGCTCATACGTTCCTCTTCTCTGGCGGCTCCCGCAAGCTCGATTCCCGATAGAGCTTCGAGGCCAATGGCGGCAGGACCGGCTCGCTCCATCGAGACGACCAAGTTTCGGGATGAGCGGAAGCGCCGGCCGCCGGCCATTCCTTCAATTCGCATCGCAGGCTTTCAGGATGCGCGCCACTCCCGCAGCCAGAGCATCTTCAGAGCCCGCACGCACAGGCACCCACTGCCACGCTCGCGCGGCGGTCCGCGAGAGCGATTCTTCCACCTGGATCACACGCAGTTGCGGGTCCGTCGAGCCTGCGGCGCGTTCCGCCCACAATCGAGTGAACCGCCCGGGCATGCCCCAACCATCCAGCAACGGCGCGCCAAAGCTCACGATCATCTGGGCGTTCTCAAGGTCGTAACCCAGCGCGGCCGCCGGAACACCGCCCCAAGTTTCGTAGGACCCCAAAGCCCGATTCTCCGATCCGAGCACAACGCGATGGCTTCCTCCGCGCTTTTGGATGAAACTCTCACACACCGACGAAGCCGCACGGCCCGGGCAGCCATCGATGACTACGACTGGGCCCTCACCGCACGCTTTCGCAAAAGCCGACTGAGCTTCGCCCCAAGAGGAAGTAACGCCACGATGACGAACCGCTCGCAACCGTTGCGGATGCCAGTTCAGTTGATGGGCTCCGAACCCCAGCGGGCACAATGCTCCACGGCTCACGGGATGACTGCTCACTCCAGCAACTCCGACTGGCCATCCTGCGGCCGTTCTGACCCGCATGCCGCATCCGTTTGGACAAAGTGTGCAAGACGACTGCTTCACTTCGACCGGACCGCGCGCGGCTTGAGGAATCCACGGCCAGTTCTGGCTCCATATAGAAGTGTCATCCAGCAGCTTCCAGGGCACCGGAGTAACCATGAGACCCGCCGCTGCTCCCGCGCCCCATACCAGCAGATCTCGTCGCGTGACCTTCATGCTTCTCCTTTACTCATGGCAGCCGAGGCAGCCCACCTCAACGTTGCGCCGGCGGTGGCAGTCTTCGCAGTCGCTCATCTTCATTCCTTCGTGCGGAGCACGCCGCAGGCGCGAGATGGAATGCCCCCAAATGTCGCGGCTGTATCCGCTGATGCGGTTCACTTCGTACACTCGCACCAGGTCGGACTCGCCGTAGCTCGAATGGCATTCCGTGCACGCCAGACCCGCCCGCGTCACATGAATCGCGTGCGAAAACCGGACATTCGCCGGCTGCCGCGCATATACCAGCCAGAGAGTCTCGTGTCCGGGCTTGATGAAGTTGTCGACCAGCGTCGCTTCGGGTTTGCTGTCTCCAATGCGTTCGGAGTGGCAACCCGCGCATTTCTCCATCGCAGGAATTCCGGCAAAGGCTCCGTCCTCGCGAACAGCGTGGCATTCACCGCATTCGGCTACGCCAGATTTCTCCGCGTGAGTCTTGTGACGGAACTCGACGGGCTGCTGCCGTTGCACATAGAGCACGTGCGGGAAAACAACCCACCCGGCTACCAGCGCGACGGCAAAGCCGAGAGCGAAGACGACCGTGCTCCGCGCCATCACCGTTGCTCCCCCGTCCAGCGTCTGGTGGAGAAAAAGTGCTGGAACAAGCACACCACATGCTGCCGCGATAACAACTGCGCCACTCCCAGTACGGACGAACCGCCATCGCAGCCCGGCGCATGGGTCTCGTGGATTTCCTGAGTCAGCCGCTGCTGTTCCTCGCCTGCCATGCGGCAGCTTGGGGTCCAGAGACAAGGCCAGCGCGCGATCCGGCCCGGCACCTCCCATCCCTCGAACAGCCAGCCTGCCCCGTAGGGATCGGCAGTGAGCCTTGCGGGATCGCTGCGCACGCGGCTGTTTACTTTCTGAATCATCAGAGGATTCGGAAAGCTCATGGGCCATTCGACGCCATGAATCGTGAGCGCCAGAGCTGGACAATGAGTGCCGTGGGCGGTGACGAATGTGATGCCGTCCACACTCCCGGCCACATCCGCCAGAAACCCGTCAATGCCGATGTGGCACAATCCGGATTCTTCGGCGTCCAACCAGAAGTGATTCGCCCTGTATAGAAGATGAGGCGGCGGAGTGGTCGCGTGCGGTCGCGCCAGCAACAAGTACGAATCGCAGTAACGATAGGTGTTGCTCGTGCATCTCGAGAGTTCCGAGTCGCTGAAAGGCACCAGCTTCGTTACGGGCGAAACGCCGCAGTACTGCACGCGGATTTCTTCCAGATGCGGGCAGCGATCTTGTTGTACCCCGCTCTTCGCAACCAATTGGCACTGCACATACTGCGCTGAGGCACAGCGCCCGCCGTCGGCCGCTCCGGGTCCGTCAAGAATCAACTTCCGCATGGGCGCGGCGTGGCAATATCGCGCTCGACCTTCTTTAGGAAATGGGCAAGCCATGATTCACTTCCGATGTCTCTGGTCTGAGGCCTTTGACTCGGAAGGTTCGACTCGCTCGCCTCCGTCTGCCATCGTCAGGCCCAAGCCGGGTACGGACAGGCTGTGCGATCCGCCATGCAACATGGCCCGAAGATCCTCGTCAAACCTGTTCGGGTCCGTGCTGCCGAGTTCGCGCGCGTGGTGAACCTTGCGGACCATTAGGTCCCAGCCCACAGCGCCAAACACTACGACCAGCGCCAGAAGTGTGATGATGCCCAACGCGAAGTTCGTCATGTTGAGCCAGAATGTCCAATTCTCTCCAGCCATATCGAGTGACCTCCTTGCCGGCAAACACGCGGTCACTCTGGAAACAGCAACCCGAAGACCATCAAGTGAATTCATTGACATGCGGGTGATTCGGTCGGTTGCGCGCCGGGATTCCCGACAACCGTGTAGGGTTTCCCGAAAGCGCCAAGGAATGCTGAAACGTCCACATTCGCCGTTTGGCTCCCATGAGGTTAGCCACTCTACAGAGACAATGAACTACCGCCCGTTGCCCCGAACTACCTACTCAATTCGGATGTGAACAGCGGTTTTGTGCGCCCCGTCGCGTTGAGGCGTGATTGGAATCACAAGCGTCTCGCTTCCTTCTCGATACAAACGACTTACAGGCTGCTGTTCGCGGAGCTTGACGCATTTTGATGTGTATTTTCGAGGGCCTAATAGATTCCTACTAATGATCGGGCATTTGCCGCTTACTAGAATGGCGCGACTCATGAATCCCAAATGGAACGGCCAATTCTCCTGCTTCGATCTCGTCGCTAAGACCGGCGAGCGCTCCCGCAGCATTGTGCACGTACGCGACCTCGAGATTGGTGGCAACGATTTCGTGGTGATGGCCGGTCCGTGCGCGGTGGAATCCGAAAGCCAATTGCTGCAAACCGCAGAGGCGGTCGCTGAAGCGGGCGCGCGCATTCTGCGCGGCGGCGCCTACAAACCGCGCTCATCGCCCTATGCATTTCAAGGCTTGGGCGTCGAGGGTCTCAAGATTCTGCGCAAGGCTCGCGAAACGACCGGACTCGCCATCGTCACAGAGGTGATGAGTGAAGAAGATGTCGACTTGATCGCCGAATATGCCGACATCATGCAGGTTGGAACGCGCAGCATGGAGAACTATGCGTTGCTCGACGCCCTCGGGCGATGCGGCCGGCCAGTTCTGCTCAAGCGCGGCATGACGGCCACTCTCGAAGACCTTCTGCATTCGGCGCAAGTGATCGCCGTGGCGGGCAATTCGCAGATCATTCTCTGCGAACGCGGTATCCGCACCTTTGAAACCGCAACTCGCAATACGCTCGATATCGCCGCGGTGCCGGTGCTGAAAACGGTCTCGCATCTTCCCGTGATCGTTGACCCCAGTCATGCGGCAGGCGTTCGATCGCTCGTTCCGGTGTTGTCGCGGGCCGCTGCGGTCGTGGGTGCCGATGGATTGATCGTGGAAGTCCATCCTTCTCCGGAACAAGCGCTGAGCGACGGAAACCAATCGCTCACCTTTGGCGAGTTCCGCCACATGATGAAAGACCTTCAGCCTTACCTCGACCTCGAGCATGAGGCCCGACAACTTCGTCCACAACTCCTCGCGGTCGGAGGAGCGGATTAATGCCGGCGCGACACATCGTGGTCCGGCCTATCTTGGCCTGCCTGATTGCGATTGGACTCACGAGGATCGCAGTTGAGGCGTCACCAGGCACGGATCCGCCATCATTTCTTTACACTGCTGCAACCCACTACGATCCGCTGGCATGGATGCAGGGCGCCGATCGCTTCAGTTCTGGCGCAACGATCTTCGTGCGCAACGCAGGTGGCAAGCATTCGCTGGTCCCAGGTTTCGCGGCATCTGCCGATCCTGCGGTCTCGTTCGACGGACAACGTGTCCTCTTCGCAGGGAAGTTGAAAGTCCAAGACCCGTGGCAGATCTGGGAGATCCCTTTCGTAGGCGGAGAGCCGCGGCGCATCACCTCCGGCTCCGAAGACTGCATCCGGCCTTTTTATCTTCCCGAAGATCGCGTCGTGTATGCACGCAGAACTGACGGGCGATTCGTGATCGAGACCGTGGGCCTGGCCGGAGGAAAGCCCCTGCCCCTCACTTACGGCCCCGCGAATTTTCTCCCCACGGATATTCTCCGCGATGGACGCATCCTGTTCGAGGCCACGTACCCGCTGGGAGGAGATGCCATCCCCGAAATCTATACCGTGTATTCCGATGGCAGCGGAGTCGAATCGTATCGCTGCGATCATGGCACAGCGCGTCATTCCGGCAGGCAAGTCAATTCAGGAGACGTCATTTTTTCTTCCAGTCATGGTCTGGCAAGGTTCACATCGGCTAAGGCACAGGAAGTTAACGTTTCCGCCCCAGTCGGAGAATACGCCGGAGAACTCGCAGAGACACCATCAGGCGATTGGCTGTTACCCTGGCGGGCGGAAGGGAAGGCGCACTTTCAACTGATGTTCTGGACTCCGGGTTCTACCGCGCTGCGCCTTGCCGTAGCAGAACAAGACTCCGACGCAGTTCAGCCGACGCTGGTTGCCGAGCGCGCCGTGCCAAATCGCCATCCCTCAGGATTGCATGACTGGCCAAATGCAAACCTGCTCTGCCTGAACGCATACACGTCGAAATATCAGTTCGCTGCAGTTTCCATCCGTTCTGTGCGGCTCTACACGCGCGACGGAGCCGCTCATACGAGCCTACTCGGCACCGCACCGGTGGAGCGCGACGGATCGTTCTTTGTTCAGGTGCCTACCGAGAAACCGCTGCAGATCGAACTGCTGGATAGCGCCGGCAAAACGTTGAAACGGGAATCCGGATTCTTCTGGATGCGTCGCGGCGAGCAGCGCGTTTGTGTCGGATGCCACGCCGGCCCGGAAACCGCGCCTGAGAATGCGGTTCCCATGATCCTGCTGAAGTCCACGACGCCAGCCGACCTGACTGGCGCGACCAAGCAGAGCGCTTCGGGAGGACACTAGCGTGACCAAACGCTTTCTCGGATTTCTTCTTCTGTCCTCCTCTTTATTAGCGCAATCCCCGCAGCCGAGCGCGCCCAGCACGATCCGATTCGAGGATGCCACCGCAAAGTCGGGCATTCAGTTCACGCACAGCTTCGGTGCCGAGCAACTCGGCTCTCTGCTCGAAAGCACGGGCTCCGGTTGCGTCTGGTTCGATTACAACAACGACGGTTTGCCCGATCTTTACGTTGTCAGCGGTAAGCCACTGGAAGACGGAATGCATCCTTATCCGCTCAAGCAGCCGCCCGCAATTCCACCTCACAACCATCTGTATCGCAACAACGGCGACGGCACTTTTACCGATGTCACCGACCAGGCCGGCGTGGCAGCAAACATATTTGGCACGGCCGCGATCGCGGCCGACTTCGACAATGACGGTTTCGTCGATCTCCTCGTCACCGGCTACGGACGCGCAATTCTATATCGCAACAAGGGCGACGGAACTTTTGAAGACGTCACCGCAAAGGCCGGCATTAAAGTCGACGGATGGTCGATCAGTTCCGCCTGGCTCGACTACGATCGCGATGGCTGCGTCGACCTGTTTATCGGCCGCTACGTGAAGTTCGACCCGAAGTATCGCAACTTCTACGCCGCCGACAACTATCCCGGCCCGCTCGACTATGCCGCCGACACCAACCGTCTCTACCACAACAATTGCAACGGAACGTTCACCGACGTGACCGACAAGTCCGGCATCGGCGCTTACAAGGGCCGAACCATGGGTGTGACTGCGGCCGACTTTGACGGCGACGGCTTTCCCGACATCTACGTCGCCAATGACAAGACCGAAAATTTTCTCTTCCACAACAAGCGCGACGGCACCTTCGAGGAAATCGCCGGCGATCTGGGTGTGGCCTACGGCCAGAACGGCGAGAACACGTCGGCCATGGGCCCGGTGTTTGCCGATGTCGATGGTGACGGCCGCCTCGACCTCTGGGTGACGGACTCCAAATACAACCGTCTCATGCGCAACGCCGGTCCGAGTGGATTCGAAGACATCGGCCCCAGTTCCGGAATCTCGCAGGCTACGGCGCAGTACACGAGTTGGGGCAGTGGCATCTACGACTTTGATAACGACGGTTGGCTCGACATTCTGATTTTCCACGGTGGATTGATTCACCTGGTCCCGCAAGAGCAATCGCTTTTCCGCGGTCTCGGAAACGGCAAGTTCGCCGACGTATCCCGTGACGCCGGCCCGGTGCTCGATGTGAAAACGGTTTCGCGTGGCGCCTGTTTTGCCGACTACGACAACGACGGCAAGGTCGACGCCTTCGTCGTGAACCTGGGCGCGCCCGCGACTCTTCTGCATAACGTCACCCAGAACAGCAATCACTGGCTCACCGTGAAGTTGAAAGGGAAGAAAAGCAATCGCGACGGCATTGGAGCGCGTCTGGAACTGCTGGCTGCCGGACGCAAACAGATCGCAGAGCGCACCGCGGGCTCGGGCTACCTCTCGCAAGACGACGGCCGCATCCATTTCGGCCTCGGCGCCGCCGCCAAGGCCGACAAACTCAGCATCCATTGGCCCAGCGGGCAAGAGCAGGTTCTTGAAAATCTTTCCGTGGATCGCGTGCTCACGGTGGAGGAACCGTAGATGCTGGTGCGCCTCATATCAAGCACGAGTTTTCGGCGGATGGTCCAAGTTGTCGCCATCTTCGCCGTGACCCTGTTGGCGATCGCGGCCAAGCCTGCGGCCAAACAGTCCGCGGCGATTCCGAAGGAACGTTATCTATCCCCGCTCGAAATGGCCTCGTCCCACGATGGCCGTCTCCTCTACGTCGTCTGCCAGGACAGCGACGAAGTGCGAGTCGTCGATGTGCAATCCAGCAAAGTCATCGGCAGCGTCCCGGTTGGCCACATGCCGCGTGGAATCGCATTGTCGCCCGACGGCCGTCAGCTCTACATCACGAATGCATGGTCTGACACCGTGTCGGTCATCGATACGACGGCGTTACAAATTCTGCAGACGTTGTCGACCGGGTCTGAACCAAGCGGAGTCGTTTCCGACAGCAACGGCGCGACACTCTACGTCGCCAACCGCTTGAGCGGCGATGTATCCGTGATCGACCTCAAGAGCGGCCAAGAAACCAAGCGGCTCCTGGCAGGACGCGGCGCAAGCTACCTGGCCTTGTCTCCGGATGGAAAGTGGATCTATTGCACCCACATTTATCCGAACCCCGGGGCATTCCGCACGCAACCGAATTCGGAAATCACGGTCATCGACACTGCGCGGCAAACGGTGGTCGAACGAAAGCCGCTGCACAACGTGGCTGGCGTGTTTCATGTGGCGCTATCGGCGGACGGCCGGCTAGGGGTGGCCGCGCAACTAAGGCCAAAGAATCTGATTCCCCTCGCACACGTCGAACATGGTTGGGTATTTGGCGATTCACTCGCTCTGTTCGGGCAGGACGTTGGTGAAACCGTCCAAATCCCCCTTGACGAACTAGACCGCTACTACGCTCTTCCTTGGGGCGTCGCGATCACGCCCGACAAGTCAAAGATCTTCCTGACTACGGCTGGTTCCCAGAGTGTGACGGTGATTGATGTCGCCAGCTTGCTGAACACGGTGAGGACGCGACCGCAGCCGTTCGTCAACGATCTCTCGGCCTCCGCGGATTACGTGCTGGCAAGAATTCCCGTGGGCCACAATCCGCGAGGCGTTCTACTCTCGCCCGACGGCAAGCGTCTTTACGTCGCCAACCGCCTCGACGACAACGTCGCCGTCATCGACACGGCCAAAGACAGAGTTGTATCGACAATCGACCTCGGTGGACCCAGAAATGTGGACGCGCTCCGCCGCGGCGAACGCCTCTTCTACACCGCCGACTTCGCCTTCCAAGGACAGTTTGGCTGCTCCAACTGCCACCTCGACGCCACAATCGACGGCCTGCAGTGGGACCTCGAGCCTGACGGCTTCGGCAAGGACATCGTCGACAACCGCTCGCTCGAAAACCTGGCCGGTACCGAGCCTTTCAAATGGAACGGCGGCAATCCCGACATGCCCACGGAATGCGGTCCCCGCACAGAAAAATACTTCTTCCGCTCGCAGAGTTTTAACCAGCAGCAACTCACGGATTTGGTTACATTCGTCTTCTCGCTTCCTTATCGCCCCAACCGCTCCCGCCTTCCCAACGGAGAGTTAACGCCCGCGCAAGAGCGCGGCAAGGCGATCTTCGAACGCACTAAGTACAAAAACGGCAAACCGATCCCCGACTCGAATCAGTGTGCAACCTGCCACAGCGGCCCCAAGTACACCAACCAGCAACAAGTGGACGTCGGCACAGGCAAGCCCACGGATCGCTCGCCCGTGATCGATGTGCCCCAACTTTCCAACGTCGCCTATTCCGCGCCGTATCTGCACGATGGTTCGGCGCGCTCTCTGGAAGAAATCTGGACGGTGTTCAATCCGAAGGATACTCACGGCGTGAGCAACGATCTCACCAAGGACGAACTGAACGATCTCATCGAGTACTTGAAAACGCTATGAAGCCGAGAATCTGGTTCGCAACGCTGGCACTGCTTATCACGGCCTCGGTGGCCGTTGCCCAGGACATGCCGCTCTTCCGCTGGGAGAACTTCACCACCGCAAACGGCCTGCCCGACAACCACGTCTTCTGCGTGCTCGTTGACGGAAACCGCATCTGGGCGGGGACGGAAAACGGATTGGGCCTGTACGAGAATGGTGCCTGGAAGGTCTTTCGCCCCGCAGATGGCTTGGCGCACCAGGCAGTCCTGTCCCTTGCGCTCGACAAGCGCACGGGGGATGTGTGGGCCGGCACCATGGGTGGACTGAGCCGAGTATCGGCCGGACGCATCGACAGCTTCACCCAACTGACCTCCGGTCTTAGCAACGACATTGTCTACGGAGTAGGAGTACAAGGCGATTTTGTGTGGACTGCGACCGCGGCCGGCGCCAGCCGCCTGAATACCCGTACCGGAGAATGGGCTCTGTTCAACGAACGCAATACCCCCATGTACGAAATCTGGACCTACTCCGTCAGCCCTGCGCAGGACAAAGTCTATTACGCGGTGTGGGGAGGCGGAGTGCTCGAGTATGACGTGAAGACCGAGCACTGGAAGGATTACAACGATCCCGACGGCGAGACGGAACTGGTGCTGATGAAGGATCAAGGCCTAATCCACGAGATCACTACTTCCGTCAGTTACGTAGATAAGATTCTATGGGTCGCGACCTACTTCGGCGCAAGCCGCTACGACGGCCGCTACTGGCACAACTTCTTGCAGAAAGATAGCGGCCTCCCCAGCAACTTTCTCAACCAAATTAAGGCCGTTGACGCCAATCGCGCGTGGTTCTCCACCGACAAGGGCCTTGCCTATTTCGACGGCGCGAATTGGGCTGTCTATCGCCCCACGCTCGATGCGCATAAGCCCGAAATGCTGGTGCGCGACGCGGCCGGGGCTGTGAAAAAGATTCCAGTACAGACTGCCCCGGCCCACAACTATGTTCTCGGCGTCGACTTTCAGGGCGACGACATCTGGGTCGCGACAGCCAAAGGACTGAGCCACGGCATTCGCCAGAAAAAGTCTGCCGAAACCGCACAAGTTCTAAGCACGCACAAGGCAACAGGCAAGAAATGAAACCATCAGGAGCCATGCAAATGAATGTTCAGGAGTTATTCGCGGAAGTGGCCACAGCCCCTGTCGTAAAGCGGGCGATCACCAATCACGCAGCGCTCAACGAAGCCTACGATTACGGCAGCGCCTTTTCCCGCGGCATGAGGATTGATTTGAATGGGGTCACCATTCTGTTGATCTCGGGAACGGCCAGCATCGACGACGCCGGGCGCACCGTACACGTTGGCGATCTGCGTGCCCAGCTCCGCCGCACCTTCGAAAACATTACGAAGTTGCTTGCTTCCGAAGGCGCCACCTGGCACGACATCGTTCGTACCACTTGCTACCTGCGAGACATCGAGCGCGACTACCAGGCGTTCAATGAAGAGCGGACCGCCTTCTACAAAGAGCAGCAACTCGACCCATTGCCGGCATCCACTGGCATCCAAGCGATTCTCTGCCGCCCCGATCTGTTGATCGAGATCGAAGCGATTGCCATGTTCCGGCGGGAAGTGCCTACGGAGTAGCCATGCGCCTCTTGAGCGGTTCCGTCGTGTCTGGAGTGCTGGGTGCGGTGCTCGCTTGCACTGCGTGGGCCCAAACCTCTGTTCCCTGTGCATGCGGCCACAATCCGCCGGGCCCACCCGCGCCTCGCTCGCTCAAGCCCTACACCGGCGCGCCTGAAGATTTGCGCCCGTTCTCGAAATACACCACTCCATATTACGAGTACTATCAGGACCTCATTGAATACAACGGCGCCGCCCGCGATATCCCCGATCCCGACCTTAAGGATCTCAGCGAGGTTCGTATTGGGTTTCTGGCGCCTCTCTACGACCACCCCGATCAGGTGCTCGGCAACCGTATGCTGAATGGCGCAAAAATGGCAATTGAAGAGGCGAATGCTGCCGGCGGTTATGGCGGTAAGCCTTTTCGCCTCGTGACTCACAACGACTACGACAACTGGCAGATGAGCAAGTCTGCGACTGTTGGCGCATCGAAAGATTCCGCCATCTGGGGCGCAGCCTCGAACGATGCCGTCAGGATGATTTATGACGACAAAGTGTGGGCAATGTTCGGCTCCATTAGCTCGGAATCTACCCACATCGCCCTGCGCCTGACACTGAAAGCCGAGACTCCGCTGGTGAACAGCGCGTCCACCGATCCCACCATCCCCGAAACGATCATCCCCTGGTATTTCACCGATATTCAGGACGATCGCGTGCAAGGTTACACGCTGGCACGGCACATCTATACCGACTTGGGTTTCAAGCGAGTCGCCATCCTGCGCGTGAATGACCGCTATGGCCGGTTCGGCGTCATCAAATTCCGCGATGCATCTCGCCGCCTTGGCCATCCGGTGGTGATCGAGCAGAAGTTTATGCGCGGCGACACCGACTTCCGCCGCCAACTCCAGGTCATTGAAGATTCCCGCGTCGATGCCATCGTGCTCTGGACGGACATCGGACCCGCCGCGATGATCCTGCAACAAATGCAGGAACTGGGTATGAAGCAGCGCGTTTTCGGCAGCCACCGCACCATCGGCGATGAACTCATCAAGCTCGCGGGCCCCGCGGCCGAAGGGTTCGAGGCAGTCTTTCCTTACGACCCCAACCGCACCGACCCGGCCTGGCAGAAATTCAACGCGCGCTACGAAGCCCGCTTCCACGAGAAACCGGATCACTTTGCCGCCCTAGCCTACGACGCCATGAAAATCCTGCTCGACGCGATCTGCCGCGCAGGCCTGAATAAAGGTCGGATCCGCGACGCCCTCACCGCGACGGAAACTTACAAAGGCGTCACGGGAGACATGGTTTTCGACCCTAACTGCAAAAACATCGCGCCTCTATTCCTCGCTCACGTGCGCAACGGGACCATCGAATACCGGCGTATCACCATGGAAAAACCTTACGCCCAAGTAGGTGAGAACGGCGTTCAATATGCCGGACCGACACTGCCAGACGAGCAAGCTAACTCTCTGAAAATTGGCGTTTTCGGCCCTCATGCCGATGAACTCATCCGATCCCCCGAAACTGTTCGCATGCTGAGCGCGTTCAACTCGACTGGCAAGCGGCTGTCGCTGATTTCAATTCCGTCCGAAACTTCGTGGGGCAAAGCCTCCGACGATCTGGTGAAGGCTGTCTACGAGGAGCACGTACTGGCGCTCGTTGCGCTGGACCGCCCCTCCAGCCATCTCGCCGAACAGATTGCGGTGAAGTCGTTCGTCCCAGTCGTGGCGATCTCTTCCGACCGCGCGCTTACCTCAACTAACATCCCTTGGATCTTCCGCCTTCCAGAGGGCACTCCTCTCCCGCAGGCCTTGCGCTGCCTGTCCGCTGCGATCGAACAGGTAGGTCCGAACCGAGCCAGTATTCGCCAGCTTCTAGCCTCCGGCAAACCTCTGGCTGGAACACGGTTTGAGTCGACAGGGGAGCTCAAATAGAGCCGCATGAGTGTAATGTTTTCCCGGACGTAGAGACGTAGCTTGCTACGTCTCCTGCCGGCAGCACGTGTGCCGCCGGCAAGACGTTGCCAGCAACGTCTCTACGGAGGCGGGACCGGAATCACTCCCTAACGTTGCGGCACGCCTGGCACTGCCCTCGAGCCTACCTAAGATTCCCAGGTTGCCCGCATCGCCACATAAGAGACAATCGGCCGGCCAAAATCATTTAAAATGCAGGTTCTCTGCGCAGAAAATGATCGACAGCCACAGCCGAAGAGTTCGAGTGATTGACTCCCACACGGGCGGTGAGCCGACGCGCGTGGTCATCAGCGGAGCTCCGGATCTCGGAATCGGGCCGCTGTCTGAGCGACTGGCACGCCTTCGCCGCGACCACGACAGCTTTCGATCGGCAGTCGTGAACGAGCCGCGGGGATCCGACGTTATGGTCGGAGCGCTTTTGTGCGAACCGGTGGATCCTGCCTGCGCCGCCGGCGTCATCTTCTTTAATAACGTTGGCTACCTTGGCATGTGCGGGCACGGGACGATTGGTCTGGTGGCGACGCTGGCCTTTATGAAGCGAATCGAGCCCGGGGAGCACCGCATCGAATCTCCGGTGGGAACCGTGAGCGCCGTCCTGCACCCGAACGGTGAAGTGACGGTGAACAACGTTGCCAGCTATCGCCTGGCCGCAAACGTCGAAGTGGAAGTGCCGCACTATGGAAAGGTGCACGGCGACGTGGCTTGGGGAGGCAACTGGTTTTTTCTCGTGCGCCACCACACCCTGGAACTATCGCTCCAGAACATTGAGAGCCTCACCGACTTCACATGGGCGATTCGCCAGGCACTTCGTCAGCAGGGAATTACCGGAGCCGGAAATCAGGAAATCGACCACGTCGAGCTCTTCGGCCCGTCCCATCTACCCTCCGTCGACAGCAAGAATTTCGTTCTCTGTCCCGGCAAGGCCTATGATCGTTCTCCGTGCGGCACTGGAACCAGCGCCAAACTGGCCTGCCTCTATGCCGATGGAAAAATCCGTGAAGGCCAGATTTGGAAGCAGGAGAGTATTGTCGGAAGTCTGTTTGAAGGCACAATTACGGTGCGAGAGGGCAAGATTTATCCCAGCATCAAAGGCTCTGCCTTTGTGAACTCCGAGGCTGACTTGGTGCTGGATCCGCAAGATCCCTTTTGCATGGGCATTCGAGCGTGAAAATGCTGATGAAGGCACGCGAACTCACACAGCACTTCGAGAAACTCTTTAGCGAACGTCCGAGAATCTTCCGCGCGCCCGGACGCGTCAACCTCATTGGCGAACACACCGACTACAATGACGGCTTCGTGATGCCCGCCGCTGTCGCCTTCTCGACCTATGTGGCAGTCGCCGCGCGTCCGAATCGCAAGCTCGTCATACACTCCGAAGAATTCCCCGGCAACTTCGAGTTTGATCTCGATCACCTTCCCGAGCAACGCACCGGCGCGTGGTGTGACTACGTCTTGGGTGTCGCCAGCGTCCTTCGCCAGCGGGGTCATGAGCTTCGTGGCGCGAACCTGTTCGTACACGGCGAGGTCCCGGTCGCTGCGGGACTGAGTTCATCCGCGGCCCTGGAAGTCGCCTCCGCGCTTGCTCTGATGCGCATGGGCGAGATACAACTGACGCTGCCCGAGGTCGCCCAGCTCTGCCGTCAAGCCGAGAACAGTTTTGTCGGAGCCCGGGTTGGTATTATGGACCAGTTCATCTCCTGCCTCGGAAAAGCCGGGCACGCTCTTCTCCTCGATTGCCGCTCCCTCGAGTATCGGCTCGTTCCCATTCCCGCGGGCATCTCGCTCGTGGTCTGCAATACCATGACCAAGCACGACCACGCTACGGGCGCCTACAACATTCGCCGTGAAGAGTGCGAAGAAGGAGTCCAGTATTTTCAGAAGTGGAATCCCGCAATCCGCGCCCTGCGCGATGTCTCGGTCGAGATGCTCGATCAGCACGTTAAGCAACTTCCCACTACGATCGCAAAACGTTGTTCCCATGTCGTCCGTGAGAATCAGCGCACCGTCGATTCCGCTCACGCGCTTACAGAAGGAAACTTGGATCGAATGCGAACCTTGATGCGCGAATCACACAACAGCCTGCGGGATCTCTATGAAGTCAGCTGCAGGGAACTCGACATCATGGTCGACTCGGCCGAGGGCTTGCCGGGCTTCTGTGGCGGCCGCATGACCGGAGGTGGCTTCGGCGGATGCACGGTCAACCTCGTCCGCGAAGAACATGCCGAGAACTTCGCGCAGCAGATTGCCGAACGTTATCGACAAAAGACCGGAATCACTTCCCAGGTATACCTTTGCACTGCAGAAGATGGAGCCGGAGAATTCAGCTAGAGCCTCGCTGATCTCCAGCATCCGGCGACCACCCTTGCAGCTTGACGAGCCAATTTGCCGGTTCCGGTAGAATCGCGAACTTGGGGAGATCCCCGCGGACCATCGCCACTTCATCACAGCAATGAAACCGGGGACAAGCGTGGCAGTCTTTGTAGATCTTGTCGGGAAGATCCTCGCGCTGAGCGACCGAGAATCCCTGTCCCGCAAAGAAATCAGGCTTGCGCGTGAACAGGCAGATGCAATCCACGCGATGGCGCTTTGCTTCGGCCAGGAGGGCTTTCACCAGCCGTCCGCCCCCGCCTTTGCCCTGAGCCCATGGCGCGACCGTAATCGATCGAATTTCGGCCAGGTGCGTGCCATACAGGTGCAGTGCGCCACAGCCGATGATGCGCCCGTCGTCTTCGAGGACCACGAAGTCCCGGACGTTCTCGCAAATCTCCGGCAACGTGCGCGGCAGCAGCGTGCCGTCACCGGAGTATGCCGCAATCAACTCATGAATCTGCTGTGCGTCGGGTAGGATTGCTTTACGCGTTAGCATGGGCCTCCTGGCGAAGAGATTCGATCCTCTTCCGGGTGACGTTGATTGCGTGCCGCACCCGGCTGGGCGCCGTACCGCCGGGAACATCGTGGACTGCCAGCACGGAAGAAAGCTTCAGTGATTCGTAGAAATCCTGATCGAAAGCCGGACTGAGCGATCGCAGTTCCGCGAGCGGCAAGTCCTGCAGTTCGCAACCTCGCTCCACACAGATCTGCACTGTCTTGCCGATCCGCTCATGCGCCATGCGAGAAGGAACGCCCCGCTTCACCAAATACGTAGCCGCGGCCCATGCGTTCATAAATCCCGATTCCGCCCCTCGCTGCATGCTCTCCTTATTAAATTCCACTGCCCTCATCCATCCCGCCACTAGCGGCAACAGCTGCAAGAGCGTGTCCGAAGAGTCGAACAGCGGCTCCTGTGTTTCCTGCAGATCTTTGTTGTAGGCCAGAGGCAAACCCTTGACCGCAACCATGAGACTGGCAGCGTTCCCCAGAATTCGCCCACTCTTGCCCCGCACCAATTCGAGCAGGTCCGGATTCTTCTTTTGCGGCATCGCGCTGCTGCCGGTCGAGTAAGCCTCGGGCAGAACCACGAAGCTATATTCCTGCGACGAAAATAAAATCATCTCCTCCGCCCAGCGGCTCAGATGCAAGGCGAGTACCGACAACGCGTTGGCAAACTCAAGCGCAAAATCCCGGTCGCTAGTCGCATCGATGCTGTTCGCGGTTGCGCCATCGAACCCAAGACTGCTGGCCATGAGGGAACGATCGAGCGACAGCGTCGCACCGGCCACAGCCCCCGATCCCAAAGGACAAACATTCAGCCGCTTACGGCAGTCCGCTAGTCGTTCCGCATCCCGCAAAAACATTTCGACATAGGCCAGCAGCCAATGGCCGATCAACACCGGCTCAGCCCGTTGCAGATGCGTATACGCCGGGATGGCAGCATCCGCGGCCTGTTCTGCGCGATCCACGAGCGCGCCGCACAATTCGGCGAGTTCGTGGTGCAACTGATCGATTGTCGCTCTCACGTACAGCCGCAGGTCGGTTGCGATCTGCTCGTTGCGGCTGCGGCCGCTGTGCAACTTGTATCCAGTTTCTCCGATCAGCGCGACAAGCTGTTTCTCGACGAAATGATGAACGTCTTCCGCTTCGTCGTCGTCAAGAAATGCGGGCGACGCCGCTGCCGTCTCGCCGATCTGCCGCAGTCCCTGCAGAATGCCGATCAGTTCGTCGGACGAGAGAATGCCGGCGTTCTTGAGGGCCCGTGCGTGCGCGCTGCTGGCCAGGAGTTCGCACTTCAGCAAGCGGCGATCGAAGCTGAACGACCGCTGCCAGCGCTCAAAATCAGGATCCAGCGGTTGCCGGAACCTCCCGGACCACATCTTCATCGCGCGACCTCCACGCGAGACCGCGCCCGCGATCGCGAAGGCAATCCAAGAATGCGAATGAATCCGGCGGCATCCTTCTGGTCGTAGCTATCGCCCATCGTGAACGACGAAAGATCGGTGCGGTACAGCGAGTGCTCCGACTCGCGGCTAGTCACGGAAACATTTCCCTTGTATAGCGACAGCGTGACACTACCGGTCATCTCTTTTTGCGTGCTTTCGACGAAAGCATCCAGAGCTTCGCGTAGCGGCGTGAACCACAGGCCGAAGTAAACCAGTTCCGCATACTTCAGTCCGATGTGCTGCTTGAAGTGCGCGACCTCGCGCTCCAGGCAAAGCGCCTCCAGTTCACGGTGCGCCGTGATCAGCAGCGTCCCACCCGGAGTTTCGTAGCATCCCCGCGACTTAATCCCGACAAAGCGGTTCTCGACTAAATCCACACGACCGATGGCATTCCGAGCGCCAATTTCGTTCAGCAGTTCCACCAGCGATACGGGCTCCATTTCCATCCCATTCACCGAAACAGGCATCCCCTGCGCGAATCCGATGCTCACCTGTTCTTCCTTGTCCGGCGCCTCCTGCGGCGAGCGCGTGATCTGCCACGTAGTCGGCAAGGGCGCGTTCCCGGCATCCTCTAACTCGCCGCCTTCGTGGCTGATGTGCCACAGATTGCGGTCGCGGCTGTGAATCTTCTCGCGGCTCGCGGCCACTGGAATCCCATGCTGCTCGGCATAATCCAGGCAGTCTTCGCGCGACTTCAACGACCACTCCCGCCACGGCGCAATGATCTTCAACTCCGGCGCGAGCGCCTGATAAGTCAGTTCAAACCGAACCTGATCGTTGCCCTTGCCCGTGCATCCGTGAGCCACCGCAGTAGCGCCTTCCCGCAACGCCACTTCCACCTGATGCTTCGCGATCACAGGTCGAGCAAGCGAAGTCCCAAGCAGATACTTATGCTCGTACACGGCACCGGCCTTCAAAGCGGGGAACACGTATCCCGTCAGGAATTCCTCGCGGAGATCTTCCACGATCACCTTACTGGCACCGGTGGCATAAGCCTTCTCGACCACCGCCTCAATGTCGTCTCCCTGCCCGACATCGCCCACCATGGCGATGACGTCGTAAGAAAAGTTTTCTTTCAACCACGGAATAATGATCGACGTGTCCAGTCCACCGGAATAAGCGAGAACAACTTTCTCAGGCATGAGCGCTCCTAACGGGCAAGCGCACCGCGCCGCCCAACAATAAATAGAGAATGGATTTCTGAACGTGCAGACGATTTTCCGCCTGCTCAAAGATGACTGAGCTCTCGGAGTCCATCACCTCATCGGTGACTTCTTCCCCGCGATGCGCCGGTAGGCAGTGCATGAACACTGCGTGGGGCGCGGCTTTCGCCATGAGTTGCCGATTCACCTGGTAGGACGGGAATATCGCAGCCCGCTGCCCAGCCTCGTGTTCCTGACCCATGCTCGCCCACGCATCGGTGTAAACGGCGTCCACCCCCGCGACCGCTGCGTGCGGGTCCGTCAGCAACTCGATTCGAGCCCCAGTCTCTTTTGCGATCTTTCGCGCGTCGGCAACAATCTGAGCCTTCGGCGAGTATCCCTTCGGCGTCGCGATTCGGATCGAAGAGCCAAGGCAGGCGCAGGTCAGCAAGAGCGAATGCGCCACGTTATTACCGTCGCCGACATAGGCCAGCGAGATCTTCTTGAGGTCCCCGAACCGTTCCTGCAGCGTGAAGTAGTCCGCCAGCGCCTGGCATGGGTGCTCCAGATCGCTGAGCGCGTTGATTACCGGGACTGAAGCATAACGAGCCATACCATCGATGGTTTCCTGCGCGAAGGTGCGCAGCACGATCACATCGACCCAGCGCTCGAGGTTATGCGCAATGTCGCTTAACGTCTCGCGGGCATCCAGACGGCTCTGCGACTGGTCCACGAACATCGCCGTGCCGCCGAGGCTCGTCATTCCGGATTCAAAGGTGAGCCGGGTTCTCAGCGATGGCTTCTCAAAGAACATCACCATTTGTTTTCCCGCCAGCGACCGTTGAAACACAGACGGACGAGACTTCATCAGTTCCGCCAGATGCAGCACGGCCTGCACCCCTTGCGGTCCCAGATCGCGCGTCGAAACCAGGTCTGGGCACCAGAAGATGCCGGGAAATGTTGCCGGCACCGCCGGCGCTCTGCTTTGCAATGGACTGTTCAACTCGTGCTCCTATCTTGAATCTTCATTCCTGCGCTCAAGCGCAAGTGACCTCTGTTCCGCAATTCAGTTTGGTGAGGTAAAACTGCGGCAAAGCTTCCGCTTCCGCAGCCGGCAAGATCCGCACCCGGCCCACGCCCTGCTTCAGCGCCTGTTTGCACGCTTCCAGCTTGGGCAACATGCCGCCGCTGATGATCGATCCCTCCGCCAGATCCTGCGCCTGCTTGGTGCTCAGCCACGGAATCACCGCTCCTTCCGCATCCTTCACACCGGCTACATCCGTGAGGAAGATGAGCGCATTCGCATGGCACGCTGCAGCGCAAGCGGCGGCCATCTCGTCCGCATTCACGTTGTAGTACTCGCCGTCCGCTCCCAGAGCGAGCGATGCGAGAACCGGAATTCCTCCCTGCTGCCACAGCGCTTCGATCCAGCACGGTTCCGCGAAGCAAATCTCCCCGACGAATCCCAGATCGTTCCCGCGAATCTGCTTTCGCCGAGCCCTGAACGTCATGCCATCGCCGCCGCAGAATCCGACCGCAGGCATTCCCGCAGCTTGAATCGCCGCTACCAGTTTCTTGTTGACCATTCCGCCCAGCACCATGAGCGCGACGTCGCGAGTTTCCGCGTCGGTCACACGGAGGCCGCCGATAAATTCGCTTTGTTTCCCCAGTCGTTTCAGCACGCGCGTCAGCGCACTGCCACCGCCGTGAACCACGGCCACACGATGACCGTCCTGCGCAAGCTCCGCAACCGCTCGAGCGCACTTGCGCAAAGTAGCAGCGTCCTCGAGCGCGGCTCCTCCAATTTTGACCACGATCGTCACTGCAGTCCCTCTTCTTCCGACCACCCATACATCAGATTCATATTCTGCACGGCCTGCCCGGCCGCACCCTTCAGCAGGTTGTCGATGCAGGAAATCAATACCAGCCGCCGGCCGTCCTCGGCCAGGCAAAATCCGAGATCACAGTAGTTCGTCTGCAACGAAAACTGCACTTGCGGAAGCGTCGGCGTCTGAAACACCCGCACCCAGCGCTTGCCCGCATAAAAAGTTCGAAAGCATGATTCCACTTCCAGCGGCGTCATCTCGTGGTTGAGATGCAAATAGATCGTCGATAGAATCCCACGTGGAATCGGAAGCAGGTGCGGCGTGAAGATCAATTCCTCCGAACTCAGCGCAAGTTGTTCGACAATCTCGCCAACGTGCCGGTGGTTGAAGACCGAATACGCAGACAAGTTGTCCGCCACGGACACAAAATGCGTCTTGGATGTCGGTTCCTTGCCTGCTCCCGACACCCCGGACTTCGAATCGGACACGATCCCGCGGCTTCGATCGACCATGCCAGCCTTCAGCAGCGGCGCCAGAGCCAGGATGACCGATGTGGCGTAGCATCCGGGATTCGCCACCAGGGTGGCATTGGCCACCTGATCGCCATTTAATTCCGGTAATCCGTACACTGCCTTCTCGGTCCATTGCGCAGCGGTGACCGCATCCGAGTCCTGGAAGTTATAGATCGCCCGGTGTCGCTCCTGCTTCAATCGCCAAGCCCCGCTTATGTCGATGACGCGCAATCCGTGAGACAGCGCCTCAGGCACAAGCGAACGCGATGCCTCGTGCGGCGTCGCGAGAAACAGCAACTCCACTCCCTGCTGCTTCATCGCCGGCCACGAGAGCGAGTGCAGCGGGTAACCACCGTTGCCGGAAAGTACCGGAAACACGTCCGCCAAATCCAAAGGGCTGCCATTGTCGGCAGAGCGCCGCAACAGAACCGGTTTTTCCAGCCGGGGATGACGCAGAAGAATCCGCGTAAGCTCTAGCCCGGAATAGCCGGTCGCCCCCAACACAGCGGTCTTAAGCTTCGCGGTCATCTAGCTCAGCATCTCCTCAATCCGGCCCGCCAGTTTCCGCGCCTCGTCCTTGTCGGGGCAAACAATCAGGATGGTGTCGTCGCCGGCAATCGTGCCCACCACCTCGGTCCAATCGGTCTCGTCCAGAGCCGCAGCCACGGGCTGCGCGCTGCCCACGATGGTTTTAATGACCAGCAGGTTCTGGGCGGAGCGGATATCGAGCACAAACTCGCGCACCAGGCGCGACACCGGAGGCAGCGCAACGCCGGCCGCACCGTCACCGTGGGGCAGGGAATAGCCGTGCGAAGTCTTGCTCAGATTCAGATCGCGGATGTCCCGCGACAGGGTCGCCTGTCCGACCTTGAACCCCCGCTTGCGCAGGAGCCGCTGAAGGTCCTCCTGGCTGGCGATAGTCCCGTGCTTCAGCACATCCAGGACCGCCCGTTGCCGCAGCGTTTTATTCATAATGAATAAATATGCATACTAGTGCATAAATATTTTTCTATCTTACGGGCCTGAACCGAAATGTCAAGGGGAAACGCCACCGCCGGTTACCTTCCGGAGCCTGACACGGGCGCGTCGGAGGCAGCGGACTGTGAAAAACGCGCGAAGAATGCCGCCGCTTGGTAGACTACTTCGCGGTCCAGAAGCGCGGTAGCGCCGCCGTCCCGGCGGGTGGGAGCCTGCCCTGAGCGAAGCCGAAGGGGCGGGCGTCCGCGCCCGCCGCGCCGAGAGCCGGCAAGATGCCGGCGCTTCTCTGCCGCCGGAGAACCAATGAACCCGAAACCCACACTGATGGCGGAGTTGATTGCAGAGTTCCTGGGCACTTTTGTGCTGATCCTGTTTGGCGCCGGAGTGGTCGCCATGGTCGTGCTATTTCCGTCGAGCAACCCGGGTGAGACCATTCACGGCGGCTTCACCAACATCACTCTGGGCTGGGGTCTCGGGGTGACCATGGGGATTTATGTCGCCGGCAAGGTGTCCGGGGCGCATCTCAACCCCGCGGTGACCCTGGCGTTCGCGGTCTTTCGTGGATTCCCTTGGCGCAAGGTGCTGCCCTACTCCATCGCTCAGACTGCGGGAGCCTTTGCCGCGGCCGCCCTCGTATTCTGGAATTACTTGCCCGCGTTCCGCCAGGTCGATCCGCAACTGCAGCATACCGCCGGCATCTTCACCACCTTCCCCGCCTTCCCTGGCTTGCCGCAGGCCGGCTTTCTGGATCAGACGATCGGCACCGCATTGCTGGTGCTTCTGGTCTTCGCGATTATCGACGAATTCAATGCGCCTCCGGGAGCGAACCTCACTCCGCTGCTGATCGGTTTGGTCGTCGTGGCCATCGGCATCAGTTTCGGTGGTATGCATGGATATGCCATCAATCCGGCTCGCGATTTCGGCCCGCGTCTGTTCACCGTGTTCGCCGGATTCCGTAACAATGGCCTCACCGACGGAAGTCGCGTGTGGTGGGTTCCTGTCGTCGCGCCATTGCTCGGAGGTTTGCTGGGAGCTGCCATCTACGACTTTGGGATTCGCCGCTTCTTGCGCCCTACTTAGCCGACTCGGGCCAGCACTGTTCGGTGCCGTAGAGACGTAGCTTGCTACGTCTCTTGCCGGCAGCGTCGGCGCTTAAGGCAAGACGTTGCAAGCAACGTCTCTACGGCACCGGCTCAACACATAAGTGCGAAGGAGGAACTGTGCACTATGTTCTAGCGCTCGACCAAGGCACAACGAGCTCGCGAGCCCTCCTGTTCGATCAGGAAGGCACCGTTCGCTCGGCCGCCCAACGTGAATTCGATCAGATCTTCCCGCAGCCAGGCTGGGTTGAGCACAATCCGGAGCAGATTGCTTCCTCCCAAGTCGCCGTAGCTCTCGAGGCGTTAGCTCGGGCCGGCGCACGACCGGACAACGTGGCGGCGATCGGCATCGCCAATCAACGCGAAACCACAATCGTGTGGAATCGTGAGACAGGCGAACCGGTTTACAACGCGATCGTCTGGCAAGACCGTCGCACCGCCGATTTCTGCGAGCACCTCAGGAGCGAAGGTCACGGTCCTCTGATCCAGCAGCGCACCGGTCTGCTGATTGATGCCTATTTCTCTGCCAGCAAAATCTCGTGGATTCTAGACAACGTTCCTGGCGCGCGCGGCGAGGCTGAAGCGGCCAAGCTCGCCTTCGGTACGGTGGATAGCTGGCTGCTTTGGAAGCTCACGGGCGGACGGGTTCACGCGACCGACGCCAGCAACGCCTCGCGCACCATGCTCTTCAACATTCACACAGGAGCCTGGGATCACGAACTTCTCGATCTGTTTCGAATCCCTATATCAATGATGCCCGCAGTGCTTTCGTCAAGCGAGATCTATGGAGAAGTGACGGCAGCGAAAGGACTGGAAGGCATTGCTCTCGCGGGCATTGCCGGCGATCAGCAAGCAGCGTTGTTCGGCCAGCGGTGCACGAGCCCCGGCCTGACCAAAAACACCTACGGCACCGGATGCTTCATGCTGCAGAACACCGGCCAGCGCGCCGTGCCGTCGTCCAATCGGCTGGTGACGACCGTTGCCTGGAGAATAAAGGATGCGACCGAATATGCCCTCGAAGGCAGCGTCTTTGTCGGCGGCGCTGTCGTCCAATGGCTGCGCGACGGACTGGGCTTGATTCGACGATCGGAAGAAGTCGAAGCGCTGGCGCAGTCCGTGCCCGACAATGGCGGCGTATTTTTCGTGCCTGCCTTCGTGGGATTGGGGGCACCCCATTGGGACTCCTACGCGCGGGGGTCAATCTTCGGAGTCACTCGCGGCACCACCGCCGGTCACTTGGCCCGCGCAGCGCTGGAGAGCATTGCCTATCAAGTTGCCGACCTTCTCGATGCGATGCGCCGCGATTCCGGAGCCTCGGTGCCGGAACTTCGCGTGGATGGCGGAGCCGCCGCCAACGACAGCCTGATGCAATTTCAGTCCGACATTCTCGGTGCTCCAGTCGTTCGCCCAGCCGTGACCGAAACGACGGCGCTTGGAGCCGCATACCTCGCGGGACTGGCTGTCGGTTTTTGGCAGACGGATCTCGATGCATCCATCGCGACAAAAGATCGACGCTTCGAGCCGCAAATGCCCGCGTCTCAAGCGCGTCAATTGCGGAACCGATGGAACGAAGCTGTCTCGCGATCCAAGAACTGGGAGTCCGCAGCGCCTGACGGTCGCGAGTAGCGCCGCCGTCCCGGCGGCTGGGAGCCTGCCCTGAGCGAAGCCGAAGGGGCGGGCGTCTTCGCCCGCGCGCGCCGAGGGCGAGCGTACCCGTTTGCACCGAAGTGAAGAAAGCGCTCGCGAAGTTAGGTAGTCTAGAGGTTGAGTTTCAAGAGTCTCCATCCCGACGGGCGTCATCCTGACCGTAGCCGTTGTTCAGGCGGAGGGAAGGATCTTGCGCGCGGACAAGGAAATTTCAAAATGCCGCGTACTCTTTTTCTGCCATCCCTTTTGTCGCTGGTAGTTCTCACCGTCTCTCTCGCGCCCGTTCAGGCCTCGCCGCTCCCCACTGTGCAAGCTGCGCGAGAAGGCGACAGCATCACTCTCGCGAACGACGCGATCTCGGCGACGTGGTCCGTCAGCGGAGGGTCTCTACATTGGCAAAGTCTGACCAACCATTTCACCGGAACGACTTTGCCTCCTGCCGAGAGCGTGTTTGCGTTGGTGCCCAGAGAAGGTCCGGTGCTGCGTTCATCAGACTGCAAGATGGTTGCCGCGCCCGTCATCGAGCAGGCCCCAACGTCGAAGGACTCGTCCAAAGCTGCCGATCACTCGCCGGGCCGGCAAGTGCGCATCGAACTGAAAGATCCTTCCGCCAAGCTGCGAATCACATGGACGGCAATTCTTCGCGAAGGCGCCAGCTACATTCGTCAGGAAGTCACCATTCGCGCGCTGCAACAACCGTTCGCTCTGACGCAGATTGGCCTCATTGATACGGTCGTGCCCGGCGCCACGGTCGCCGGCGATGTGAAGGGATCGCCGGTCACCGCCGGAACCTGGTTCTTGGGCTTCGAGCATCCCTGGTCCGACTGCCGCGTGCGCGACGACCGCGCTTCCTGCTGGCTCCCCCGCGAACTTCCGCTGCAAGCTGGTCGGAGAGTGACTTATTCGTCCGTGATCGGCGTGGCCCACCCCGCGCAGTTGCGCCGCGAATTCCTGAAATATGTGGAACTCGAACGCGCTCATCCCTACCGAACCTTTCTGCATTACAACTCCTGGTATGACTTGGGATACTTCGGCCGCTACAACGAGCGGGGCGCGGTCGCCGTGGTTCAAAGTTTCGGCGACCAGTTGACGAAGCAGCGTGGCGTCAAACTCGATAGCTTTCTCTTCGACGATGGCTGGGACGATCCCGCGACTCTCTGGAAATTCAATCCCGGTTTTCCTGACGGACTGACGAAAGTGGCGCAAGCTGCGGCCAGGTATGACGCGGCGCCCGGCATCTGGCTTTCGCCATGGGGCGGCTACAGCAAGCCGAAGGAGCAGCGTCTGGCTTCCGCTCGCGCGCAGGGATTCGAGACCAACGAAGGCGGACTCGCGCTCTCAGGGCCGAAGTACTATCGCTACTTCCGCGATGCCTGTCTCGACATGATCGAGAAATACGGCGTGAACCAGTTCAAGTTCGACGGCACGGGCAACGCAAACGAGGTCATCAAGGGCAGCGAGTTCGACAGCGACTTCGACGCGGCCATCCATCTGATCGGCGAGCTGCGCGCGAAAAAGCCAGACCTCTACGTCAATCTCACCACCGGAACGTATCCTTCGCCATTCTGGCTGCTCCATGCCGATTCGATTTGGCGCGGAGGCGACGACCACAGCTTCGCCGGCGTCGGCACCAACCGCCAGCGCTGGATTACCTATCGCGACTCTCAGGTCTATCGCTGGGTGGTCGAAGACGGGCCGCTGTTCCCCATGAATTCACTCATGCTGCACGGACTCATCTTTGCGCGCTATGCAGAGCGTTTGGGCAGTGATCCCGGCCACGATTTTCCTGACGAAGTTCATTCGTACTTCGGCACCGGGACGCAGCTGCAGGAAATGTACATCACGCCTTCGCTGCTCTCTCCCGAGGACTGGGATGTTCTGGCTGAGGCGGCAAAATGGTCGCGCGACAACGCGCAGACGCTCAAAGACTCGCACTGGATTGGCGGCGATCCTGCGCGCCTGGAAGTCTATGGCTGGGCGTCGTGGTCGCCCGAGAAAGCGATCGTGACTCTGCGCAATCCGGGCGACCAGCCGCAGGATTTCCCCGCAAGCCTCGCGGCGCTTCTGGAACTGCCGGAAAATTCTGGCCCTGCGTATTTAGCGCGCAGCCCATGGAAGAGCGACAGCGCCCAGCAGACGATGCGCATTCCCGCGCAGCAAGCGCACAAGTTTCGCCTGCAGCCCTTTCAGGTGCTGACGCTGGAACTGGTACCATCCTCCTAGGTGCTCGCGTAGCGACAGCCGCCTCGGCTGTCCGCCAGGCGCACCCCGGCGATCGCCGGAGGCCTCGACACGCGAGTTAGTGCATCATGAAAGCCGCCCTCCTGGCCTCGCCGAAACCCGTTTCACAACGTCCTCTGCGAATCACAGACGTCGCAGATCCCCAACCCAACGCCGGCCATGTTCTGCTCCGAGTGCGAGCCTGTGGAGTTTGCCGTACCGATCTCCACATTGTGGAAGGCGAGCTGCCTCCGAAGCAGCCTGAGATGATTCCCGGCCATCAAATTGTCGGCGAAGTGATGGGCGGTGCCACGAAAGATGTTCCGCTGGGTTCGCGTGTCGGCGTCTCCTGGCTCGGCGGGACAGATGGCACCTGCTCCTACTGCACGCGGGGCCTGGAGAACCTCTGTGACTCTCCGACCTTCACCGGCTACACCGTCCCCGGCGGGTACGCCGAGTACGCTCTCGCCCGCGCCGACTTCGCTTTCCCACTGCCCTCCGCGCTCGACGATCTGCACGCTGCCCCGTTCCTCTGCGCCGGAATTATCGGCTTTCGCAGCCTGCGAGTTGCCGGCGTCCAGCCCGGCGAGCGCGTGGGATTGTTTGGCTTCGGCGCGTCCGCCCATTTGGCCATCGCTGTTCTGCGCGCGTGGAAGTGCGACGTGTATGTTTCCACGCGGGGGAAATCTCACCGCGAACTGGCGGCGTCGCTCGGTGCGCTCTGGGTGGGAAGTGAAACCGAGAAGCCGCCGGTGGAACTCGACCGCGCCATTACCTTCGCACCCAGCGGAGACGTGGTGATTGCCGCGCTGGGCAGCCTGCGCAAGGGCGGCGTGGTTGCGATCAATGCGATTCACCTGGATCGTATCCCTCAGTTCGACTATGACCGCCTCCTGTGGGGCGAACGCCAACTGCGCAGCGTCACCAACATGACTCGCGCCGACGCGCGCGACTTCCTGGCGCTGGCTGCGCAGATCGGGCTGAAGCCAAAGGTGACGGTCTTTCCTCTGGAGCAGGCGAACGAAGCGTTGATAGCAGTGAAAAGCGATTCGGTCGATGGGGCAGCCGTGATTGTGCCCTAAGGTCTTCTATACGTGTACTGCTTAGCGGGGAATTGCGGGCATCCGAAGATTTCCACAGTGTTCCTGCAGGGACATTTCACTGTACACTAATGTGCGTACAAATGTGTACGTCTAAAGGACCTAATTCTAGCCCTTGAAGTAGCTTACGAAGTTATTCCATTTTGTGTGTTTTATCTGGCCAGGGCCAATGTCCCTATGAAGAGGACGCAGAAGATGATCGCTTGGGCCAGTTCGTTCCAACCGAGGCGACGGACCATGAGTGGTGCGGGTTTCTGAAAGAAGTAGAACCATCCTCGAAACAGAAGCGGCGCGAACGCTAGCAGCGCAAGCCAAGGCATCAATCCGCGCGCGCAAGCTGCTGCCAGCGCAGCCACCATGACAAGTTGCCCCACTGCGAAGGCCCAGCCACGGGCGAACTTTGCTCGCCTGCCCTCGACGCGCGAGGTGTGAATGCGGAGCTGCACGTAGTGAATCTGATTGCCAGCAAAGATCAGGTTTGCCACCCACAAGATCCAGGCCGTCGCGCCAAACTTTCCCGTGATCACGTAGTAAGCAGCCGGGGCGGACAACGTCAGACCTATCGTCCCGACAATTTCGGAGAGCATTCGAGCGCGCCGTCCCAGCTTCTTGAGCAGTGCCTGGGCGGCAAACGCCGCAAGCGCCGTGGCCCCCATCAGCCACAGCAACGGATTCTGCCACGCCCACAGCAACGTACCCAGGGCCAGCGCGGTGATCGCGCCCAGCCCTGCGATCACAGTCCCGACCACCCGCCGTTCATCCTTCGTCTGGGCCCGCATGGCAGAGGTGCCCAGCAGGCTCTCCGCCGGAGTTCTCAGCCAGAACAGCGCGAGCGCAGCGACGAGCAGGAGCAGGAGAGGAAGAATGTGGTTGCTTTCGCGGAATGCGACGCCCGCGCCCGTGACCATGGGCACCAGCAACAGGCCCCATGCGCCGTGTTCGCGCGGGAGAATCAGAGCGTGACGGCGTTCCCGGCGCGCTTTCTGGGTGGCGGCGTCTTCCGCTGAATTGGGCGAAGCTTGCTGTCCCAGAACTTCGGTGCTGCACCCCTTCAGGCTCATCTCGTAAGTGTTCGCGCCAAGCAAAGTGATCATACCCCAGGGGCAAAAAGCCCACATGTTAGCTGGCTCGCAACGACAAGGGGAAAGCGAGTTTACTTGGCAAGGGCGACCACAGGGGCTGAAGCCCCCGCCGATTCCAGACGCCTGACGCGGCCCTGGAAGGGCCGCTCTTCCACGGAGACGGATACATCAGCGGAATCCTGCCATGTGAATGTGCTGCATGCCCTTTACGGCATGCATGTACTGGGCACGTTCGAAGGCGCCAGGATCGGCGCAGTGAAGTTGGCTCATGCTGCCCTGCATCTGGGCCACCGATTCGTACTCATGCTCTTCTATCCAGCTGCGCAGTTCGCGCTCCACGTGACGCAGGTGATTGATGCCGTGGCGCATCAGGGACGAGCACATCATGGTGACATTCGCGCCGACCATGAGCAGTTTAATTACGTCATCGGCGCCATGCACTCCGCCGGTCGCCGCTAAACCAGCCTTGATCCGGCCGTGCAGAATTCCAATCCAGGTGAGCGGCAAACGCAGTGCTTGCGGACCGCTCAAGAGAACATTCGGACGAATCTCCAGTTCTTCGAGGTCGATGTCCGGCTGGTAGAAGCGATTGAACAACACCAGCGCGTCGGCGCCTGCTTCATCCAGACGGTGGGCCATATTCGACAGATTGCTGAAGAACGGGCTCAACTTCACCGCGACTGGAACGGTGACGGTCGCCTTCACAGACCGCAGAATGTCGAGGTAGGTGGTTTCAATATTCTCGGCGGTCAACTTAGGATCGGTGGGGATGTAATAGATGTTGCATTCTATGGCATCCGCGCCCGCTCGTTCGATTTCGCCGGCAAACTTTGTCCATCCACCAAGAGTTGAGCCGTTGAGGCTGGCGATGATGGGAATGCTCACCGATGCCTTTGCCTTGCGGATGTGATTCAGGTAACCCTCAGGCCCAGTGTGAAACTCGCTCGGCTGCGGGAAATAGGTGAGCGATTCGGCAAAACTCTCTGTGCCCGCGGCGAGGTGATACTCCAGATCCATAGCCTCCTGGCGCAGTTGCTCCTCGAAGAGCGAGTAGAGCACCACGGCCGAGGCCCCTGCTTCCTCCAGCCGGCAAATTCCATCCACCTCGCGCGAGAGCGGTGACGCTGAGGCCACAAGTGGCGAATGCAGCTTCAGGCCAAGATAGGTCGTACTGAGATCGATCATGAATTCCTCCTCGCGCGCTAGCGCGCAGCTCCGGTTGGTACCGGCTTCACGGCGGCCGGCGCAGCCTTTTCCGCCGTATCTTTAGGAGCGGCGGGTTCGGTTTTGCGGCTGGCCATGTATTCGTACATGCGGTAGCGATTCTCCACATCCTGCTGCGCCAGCTTCCACAAACGCGCTGCGTCCTCCGGTTTGCTCTTCGTGAGCATTTTGAAGCGTGTCTGTTGCAGCATGTACTCCTGCACTTTACGTGTGGGAGCGCGCGAATCGAGAGCCAGAGGGTTTTCGCCCGCCGCGGCACGTTCGGGATTGTAGCGATACAGCAGCCACTGGCCGGAGTCGACCGCAACCTTCTGATCGGTCATCGCCGTGGTCATGTCGATGCCGTGGGCGATGCAGTGCGAGTAGGCAATGATGATGCTCGGCCCGTCGTAGGCTTCGGCTTCCAGGAACGCCTTGAGGGTGTGCTCATCTTTTGCCCCCATCGCGACGCTAGCGACGTAGACGTTGCCGTAGGTCATGGCCATGAGTCCGAGATCTTTCTTTGGACCTGGCTTTCCGCCCGCTGCAAACTTGGCGACCGCTCCGCGCGGAGTGGACTTCGAAGCCTGCCCACCGGTGTTCGAGTAAACCTCGGTGTCGAGGACCAGGAGGTTCACGTTGCGCCCGCTGGCCAGCACGTGGTCGAGCCCACCGTAGCCGATGTCATAGGCCCAGCCGTCGCCACCAACGATCCACACGCTCTTCTTGACCAGCATGTCAACGACGGAAAGAAGTTGCTTCGCATCCTCCGAGTTGAGGTGGGCGAGCTTTTCTTTCAGCAGGTCAACGCGCTGGCGCTGTTCGTAGATGTCGGCTTCATCCTTTTGCTTCGCGTTGACGATAGCGGTAACGAGTTCTTCGCCCACAGTTCCAGCTAAACGGCGCAGCAACTCGTGAGCAAACTCAGTCTGCTTGTCGATCGAGATGCGGAAGCCGAGCCCGAATTCGGCGTTGTCTTCGAACAAGGAGTTCGACCATGCCGGCCCGCGGCCGTCGGCGTTCTTGGCCCATGGCGTAGTGGGCAGGTTGCCGCCGTAGATCGACGAGCAACCAGTGGCATTCGCCACGACGGCGCGGTCGCCGAACAGTTGCGAGACCAGCTTCAGATATGGGGTTTCGCCGCATCCCGAGCATGCGCCCGAGAACTCGAACAGGGGTTCCTGTACCTGCTGCTGGCGAATCGTCCCGACCTTGATCTTTCTGCGGTCCAGTTCCGGAATCTTCAGGAAGAAGTTCCAGTTCTCACTTTCCGGCGCGCGCAGCGGAGGTTGCGGGACCATGTTGATGGCTTTCAGCCGTACTTCGCTCTTGTTCTTGACGGGGCAGACATCGACGCAGACGCCGCACCCGGTGCAATCTTCCGGAGCGACCTGGATCGTGTACTTCATTCCCGCCCATTCTTTGTCGCGCGCGTCGCACGCCTTGAAGGTTGCTGGCGCGTGCTCCAGTTCTTTGCTGTCGTACACCTTGATCCGGATTACGGCATGCGGGCAAACCATCGCGCACTTGCCGCACTGGATGCAGATCTTCGAATCCCAGGCGGGAATCTCCAGCGCGAGGTTGCGCTTCTCCCATTTCGCCGTACCGGTGGGGAAGGTGCCGTCACAGGAGAAAGCGCTCACCGGGAGTTCGTCGCCGCGGCCGGCATAGATTGTGCCCAGAACGTCGTGCTCGAACTTCGGGGCTCCCGGAAACGCGGTTGGGATCTCGCTTTTGCTGCTGACACTGTCGGGAATCTTAACCTCAGACAGGTGAGCCAACGTCGCGTCGACCGCCTGCATGTTTTTCTGGACCACGTCTTCGCCCTTGCGGCCGTAGGTGTAGCGAATGGACTCGCGGATCGCTGCGATGGCTTCCTCGCGAGGCAGAACTTTCGAGATCGCAAAGAAGCATACCTGCATGATGGTGTTTGTGCGTGAACCCATGCCAGCATCCTGCGCCACCTTGTAAGCATCGATCACGTACAACTTCGCTTTCTTGGCGATGAGTTGCGACTGTACCTCTCGGGGCAGGTGTTCCCAAACTTCCTCACGATCGAAGGGACTGTTGACCAGGAATACGCCGCCCGGGACCAGCGCGCTCAGCATGTCGTAGCGCTCAAGGAAAATCCACTGGTGGCAGGCGATGAAGTTCGCTTTGGAGACCAGATAGCTGGAGTGGATCGGTTGCGGTCCGAAACGCAGGTGCGAGACGGTCATCGCGCCGGACTTCTTGGAGTCGTAAACAAAGTATCCTTGCCCATAGTTGTCGGTGTTTTCGCCGATGATCTTGATGGAATTCTTATTGGCACCCACGGTGCCGTCCGCGCCCAAACCATAAAACAACGCGCGAACCACGCTGTCGGGCTCGGTCGAAAACGCCGCATCATAGTCGAGGCTGGTGTGGCTGACGTCGTCTTGAATACCAATCGTGAAATGATCCTTCGGCTGTCTCTGCTTGAGATTGTCGTAAACCGCCTTGACCATCGCGGGAGTGAATTCCTTGGAGGACAGGCCGTAGCGGCCGCCGACGATTCCGGGAGCGTTCTTCAGTTTTCCGTAACCCAGCTTGAGGCCCTCGTGCAGCGCGTTCACTACGTCGAGGTAGAGCGGCTCGCCAATCGCTCCGGATTCTTTGGTGCGATCCAGAACGGAAATCTGGCGCACGCTGGCGGGGAGGGCTTCCATGAACGACTTCACGCAGAAGGGTCGGTACAAGCGCACCTTCAGCAGTCCGACTTTATCTCCGTGTGCGTTCAGGTATTCGACGGTTTCGTGCGCGGCTTCTGCGCCGGAGCCCATCATAACGATGACGCGCTCGGCATCAGGGGCGCCTACGTAATCGAACAGATGGTAGGAGCGTCCCACGACCTCGGCGAACTGGTTCATGGTCGCCTGCACCTTGGCCGGGCAGACATCGTAGTAGGAATTGGCCGTCTCGCGAATCTGGAAGAACACGTCAGGATTCTGCGCCGTGCCGCGCAGTACCGGATGATCGGGGGAAAGCGCGCGCTTGCGATGCTCGATAATACGGTCCATGTTGAGCATTGCCCGCATGTCGTCTTCAGTGAGCATTTCGATCTTGTTGACTTCGTGCGAGGTGCGGAATCCGTCGAAGAAATGCAGGAACGGAATGCGTGTCTCGAGCGACGCGGCGTGCGCGATCAGCGCCAGGTCCATCGCTTCCTGTACCGAGTTCGAGCAGAGCATGGCCCATCCCGTGGCGCGGCAAAACATCACGTCGGAGTGGTCGCCGAAAATCGAGAGCGCATGCGTGGCCAGGGTACGGGCCGTCACGTGAAACACAGCCGGCGTCAGCTCTCCGGCGATCTTATTCATGTTGGGGATCATGAGCAGCAATCCCTGCGACGCGGTAAACGTCGTGGAGAGCGACCCCGTCTGCAGGGCGCCATGTACCGCTCCGGCAGCGCCGCCTTCGCTCTGCATCTCGATCACGTGGGGTACGCTGCCCCAGGCGTTGGGCACGTTTTCCGACGACCATTGGTCCGCCCACTCGCCCATCGGCGACGAAGGCGTGATCGGGTAAATAGCGATCACCTCGCTCGCCCGGTAGGCGACGTTGGCGACGGCTTCGTTGGCGTCCATGGTCTTGAATTTGCGCTTCATTGACATCCCCCATTCCGGCAAATCGATCGCGGCCACTGGCGTGACCGCCACCACGTTTTCAGGATGCAGGAAGGGGGGTGTGGATGTCGGGACGTGGGTTCACAGACAGGTGTGATTAGAATCACAGTTTTCCGAGACCGGGAATGGGCAGGTCGCGTGCGGAGATGCAAGAGTCCGATGCAACTGGCGCAGCGAGAGGCGCTTACGAGCTGCGGAGGCTCGTCGCTGATTCATACGCAACGGCTTCCCCGTCGCCGGCGGGCCCTTCAAGTCTGCTAGCTTGGTCGCGCCCGGCACGATCGCAGATCCGCGCCGGGCCGCAGTGGGTGAATTTGTCGAGCGCGGACGGTTGCGTCATCGTAAGGCGTCGCGGACATAGTGCTGGATGCCGTAGATCGGGGCCTCGACCGCCATCGCGCGGGTGAAGAAACGGTCCATCAGATAATCCATGCCCATGATCGCAGGAATGGCCGGCAGCTCCGATCCCCAGCTCTCGCGGGCTCCGTGAGTGTACTTGATGTCCACGATCACGGAGGCGGCATAGGCTCCGTGGAGCAGCCAGAAAGTCTTCGAGCGAAATACCTGCCTGTTGGTGCGCAGGGGTGGATCTTGCCACGACTGGCGAAACGTCCAGAAAGTCGCCGTTTGCGCTGGTTCCTTCCGAGGTTGTGGGTTCTCGACGAACTCCTGGGCCGCACAGCTGGTGGCCAGCAGGAACAGCAGAAAAGCAGTTTTCATTTGGGATCGCCCTCCTAACCCGACCATCGGAGGGAAGTCCCGCAGACTTTAGGCCTACTCGCCTTCGGTCAACACCAGCTGATCCCATACGGGAATGCTCACCGTTGTTTGGTGCCGCTCGAGGGCGGCGGAGCGAATTTGTAAATCGACGGGACGACCAGGCGCGGGCCAGGTCGAAGCTAGGCGCAGGCTATTGAAAACAGCGCTGGTTGCTTCGCCGGGCAGAACGCAGGTGGACGCGTTACGCTCTGACCGACGTTTTCAGGAATTGCCGCGGGCCTAAGGTTGCTCAACAAGTTCCTTCGGAGGCGGAATTCAAAAGAATGCGGGCTTTACGGCCCCGTGCCGCCCGTGTGGCAGTCGGCGCAGCTTACTTGCGCGAGATCGCCGATATCAACTGGATGTTTGAAGGTAGGCAATGCCGTGGTGGCCAGGCTGGTCGTGCCTTCAGTCTCCGACATGAGCGTGTGGCACTGATTGCAGTCCTTGCTGATGACCCTGCCGTCCGTGCTGACGTGCTGGCCGTCATGACAGCGGAAGCAGCCGTTGTAGTAGTAGTGCCCCAGATTGTTGGGATGCGTTTGCCAGTTCAGCTTCATTTCGGGGAAGGTGGTGCGGCGGAAAATTTCCTGGACCTCCGTAACCGCATTGCGGATCTCGAGCGCCTTGGTCTTGGCAACGTCCGGGTACTTGCTTTCATAGAAGCCCTGTACTCCGTTTGCGATCCCCTGCATCGCGGCGCCGGTAGTGGAGTAGGTCGCGGTGAGCACAGTGACCGCTTCCTGCTTGATAAATGGCAGGGAAACGTCCAGGCGGCGCGCGAGCAAGGACTGATCGACCGCCTGGTCGGGTGCAACGTAGATGTGGGTCGGACGGTTGTGGCAGTCTACACAATCCATGTGGTGACGGGGAGCTTTGGCGATCTGATCTTTGCTGAGCGTCGAGTCCTTGGCGTAGTACTCGGTGACTCTGCCCTGCAGATCTTCCACATGAATGTAGGGAATGATCTGGCGCTTTTCATCGGCCGCCACATAGTCGATCTTATTGCCGATGTTCATGTGCCAGTGGATGCCTTCGGGCGCGCCCGTGGCCGGATCTCCGCCGCCGGTCCTAATGATCATCCGGATCTGGCGCATGGTGTTCTTTTCATCGTTGGCGTAGTGCGTGAACACTTTGAGCTGACCGCCGTAGAACTTCTTCGGCCAGTGGCACTGCTCGCAAGTTTCCTGGGCGGGGCGCAAATTGTGTACCGGCGTGGGAATGGGCCGAGGGTAAGTATTGAATATGGTGGCAAAAACCTGCCGGCTGCCGGAGAGCTTGGACTTCACAAACCAGGTTGCGCCGGCACCTACATGGCACTCCGCACAGGCTACGCGGGCATGCGGAGAAAGTTGATACGCCGTGTATTCCGGGCTCATTACCGTGTGGCACAGCTGACCACAAAACGCCGTGGATTCGGTGAACTCGTAGGCTTTGTAGCTGCCGCCGGTGCTCACCAGGACGAACACGACCAGGAAGGTCGCGAAGGAAATCACCGCGCTGCGCTGCGTGGGATCGTTGAGATCAATGCGGGGATAGAAGGCAGACGGCGGCACCTTCTTCCGGCGTTCCAGCAGCTCGCCGACCAGCATGAGAAGCAAGCCGAGAATCAGGAACGCGGGTGACACCATGTAGGCCAGGATCCCGACGTAGGGGCTGGGCTTGATGGCGATGGCGTCGATTATGACAAACAGGAAAATGTTCGCCAGGCTGACGATCGCCAGCGCGATGCCTGCCAGGCTGATCGGATTGCGCAGCAGCATGCGCGAACGGTGCCAGGGCTCCACCTGAGGCGGCGGAGTGTTCTCAGTGTCCATGTTTAGTCCCAGTGGCTTCGGGTTCCGCTTGCGAGGCTGCGACTCCGACTTCGCCGCCCTCGGCGCCTCGCTTGCCGGACGCGTTGGTGTTCAGCGCAGGGTCGAGTCCATGCTCGTCCTGATAGTCGTGCAGAGTCATTTTTCCGTCCCACCAGGCCCAGTTCATCGGATAAACATCCGGGTCGAAGAACACCTGGTAGAAGTGCCAGACGACGATCGCTAGGGTCGCGAGCACCGCCTCATAGAAGTGAACGGCAGTCGCGATGTCGAGCCACCAACGCGGCAGGTGGTTTCCGACGAGGACCTTGGCCCACAGCATGACTCCGGTGACGGCCATGACGATCATGCCCCACACCAGAGCCCAGTATTCGGTCTTTTCCGCGTAATTGAAGCGGGCAAACTCAGGCTTCCGCGAAGTCAGACCGAGATAGTAGCAGACATTCTGCCACGCGCCCCGGGCATCGTCCAGCGTCGGGAGCAGATCGAGAAGGAGTTTTCGTCCTTCACGGCTGAACGCGATGTCGAAAATGTGGTAAACACTCACTCCGATTAAAACGACCGCCGCGATGCGATGCAGGATGCGGCGCAGGTGCTCCTCCATATCCAGCATCACCGTAAACCAGGAATCCGGGAACTTCAGCGCAAAGCCCGTCAGCACCAGCACGATGAAACTTGTGAGCAACGTGGCGTGTTGCAGGCGGAAGCGGAGAGGCATGCGCATCACGAAATCGTGCTGCAGTTTGCGCCGCGCAATGACTTTGGCCCGCCAGATGATGAAGTTGTGCAGCAGCATGCCGCCGATGACCACGAAGATCATGCTGAGATAGAAGCGGCGAATCCAGCGAACCGCCTTGCTGCCAATGTCGGCCGAGAGCGGCGCGCCCACGTGGACTCTTGCCGCCGTGAATTTTTCCGTGACGCCGGGGTGGCACTGGCCGCAAGTCCGGGCGAGATTGGCGGGGTTGATCGTCGACCGCGGATCGCTCGAAGGAAAGATGCTGTGCGTGCCGTGGCAACTGGCGCAGTTCGCGACCACCTGCGAGCCTTCCCGCGATGCCAGCCCGTGGTAGCTGGCCAGATACGTGGACTCGCGGTGGCCCGGCACCCCAAACTCCTGTGAGAGCCGCATGCCTTCGTGGCAGCGCGCACAGGTCGCCTGGGCCACGTTTCGCGCGGAGACCGGGGAATTGGGATCGGAGAGCGATTTGATGGAGTGAATGCCGTGGCAATCGGTGCACACCGGCGCCTGCGAGTTGCCGCGGCTGATCGCCTGGCCGTGAATGCTCTGCGTAAATTCCTTCGAGATCGCGTCGTGGCATTGGCCGCAGGTCGAAGGCACATTGAACTTGAAGATGGACGATTTCTCATCGCTGGCGCGGCGAATTTCGTGGACACCGTGACAGTCGGTACACACCGCCGCCTTGGTGGATCCGGCAACTACCGCCCTGCCGTGCACGCTCTCCTCGTAGGAATAGAACGGTTGCGTACTGACCCCGACGCGCTCCATAACGAATTTTTGGGCATGGCACTTGGCGCAGGTGTTTGGAATGTGAACGTGGCTTACCGGAGAATCAGGATCGCTGGCGGCCAAAATCTGGTGCGGGCCGCCGTGGCAGGCCGTGCAAGTGGGAGCCTGTCGATCTCCTTCCTTGCGGGCGACGGCGTGGACGCCGAGCTGGTAGCCGTGGACGGCATCCTCGTGGCAGGTGGCGCATTGCTGCGGCAGGACTTTCTCCGCGGCCTGCACTTCGTGCCCTGTGCCATGACAACTCGCGCAAGCGCCGGCGCCCAGAATGGAGTGGACGCTCTTGGGCAGCTGGCTGGCTGGTTCTTCGTGGCAAGAGGCGCAGGAGGGCAGCCGCATTGCCTTGGGATGGGGATACTCTTTCACGCCGACATGGCAGTCGGTGCAGCCCAGGGCTGAGTGCATGCTGCCTTTGAATTTGGCGGCGTCTACATGCAGGCTGCGGCCTGACTCGGACTTCATCCCGGCTTCGCCGTGGCAGGCCAGGCAGTCCTGATCGGAGGCTGGGAGGGCCCGGGCCCACAACCGGCCGAAGATTAGGAAAAATCCCAGCCAGATCAGCCATCGGGAATGTTTAACTGCCATCATCGGTCACTCCTTGTAGCGCCGGAGAATCGCGGCACGCCCTGGTCCGGCGGCGCTACTTGTAGGCAAACAGCATCGCGTAGATGATCCAGACCACGATGCTGAAGCCGATGCTCAGTGCGATCCAGGCAAACACACGGATAGTCCGCACCACGATCTCCGGCTGCGGTTCTTCCAGATGCGCCTCCAAGCGGCCGGAGGCCACCAGAGATTCGTATTCTTCGGGCTTGTCGCGCTTTAACTCGGCCAGCGGCATATGGCCGGTGAAAATGGTCGTGTCCATGGGGAATTTTTCCGGCCGCAGGTGCGTGTTGAAAAAATGCACTGTGAAGATAAAGCCGGTGGCCAGCAGGGCCTCGTCGCTGTGGATGACCGTGGCGACGTTGATGAACGAGCCCGGCAGAAAGCGCGTGAAGAAAATCGGAAACCAGAGGGTCAGGCCGGTAGTGCCGATGACCGCGATTCCCCAAAACACGGCGAAATAGTCGAACTTCTCCCAGTACGTCCAGCGCCCGTATTGCGGGCGCGGGCCCATGCCGATGAACCACTTCATGGTGGCGCCGAATTGGCGCAGGTCCAGGCGGGTGGGCAGCATGGTGTCAGGCCCCAACAGCAGAGCTCGCCACGATTTGTACTCGCGCTTTTTCAACCGCAAAAGGCTGTACAGATGAGTGAGGAAGACTCCGAACATCAGCAGGGCGGCGGTGCGATGAATAAAACCGGCGACCTGGAATCCACCCAGAAAGCGCGAAAGCATGGCAGCCCATTTGGTGTAGGAGAACTTCAGGGTCAGGCCGGTCGTGGCCAGGCTGAGAAAGCTGATGATCATGCAGGCGTGGAGCGTGCGCTGCAGGCGGGTGAAGCGCACAAACTCGCGCTCCGGACGCTTGCGATCCGGTGCGCGAAGATCAGGTGTGGCCAGGGACCGCGGCTCCGGCGTCTGAAGCTCGAGATCAGTCAGCATGATGGCCCTCCTCGGCGAACGATTTGCCCTCGACGCCCCCACCATTCGACTGTGCAGCTTCTTCCCGAGCCTCCTCAGCCTTGAGATCGCGGCGCATCTGCAGAGCGCGCGGCAGCCAGAGCAGGGTGTGCATACCGCCGATCACGAAGGTCGAGACCAGAAGCGTGGTCATGCCCCAGAACGTCCAGAACAGGAACGGGTACTTCTTGGGATCGTGGTGAGTGGCATGGGTCAGATAGCCCGCAAAGCGGCGGGTAGCGCTCGCGTGACACTTTTGGCAGGTCGCAACCACGTTGGCCCGGCTGAGGTGGGACCTGGGGTCGGCCACCCGGAGGATGTCGTGGGCGCCGTGGCAGTCATAGCATTTCGCCGTCTTGGTGTAGCCCAGGCGCGACACCTTCCCGTGGTAAGTGTCGAAGTAAGTCTTGGCAATCTCTTCGTGGCAACGGCCGCACTTGTCCATGATGTCGAGCATGAAGCCGGTTTCGTCGGTGCGCCGGATGGTGTGCGCGCTGTGGCAATCGTTACAGACCGGGAGATCCTTGCTGGTCGTGGTTACCAGCCGGGAGTGCACGCTCTGTTCGAACTGCTCTTCGATCCCGTGGTGGCAGACTCCGCAGGTGGCGGGAACATTCTTCGGGTTCACCGTGGACTGCGGGTCGGTTCGCGGCAGTACCATATGAGCGGTATGGCAACTGGTGCAGGTGGCGGTCACGGTCAATCCGCTCTTGAGCAGGCCCTTGCCATGAATGCTCTCGTTATAGTGCTGAATGATCTCGTGCTGCCGTCCGACGTAACGGACCGCGGCTTTCTGGCCCTCGCGATGGCAGCGGCCACATAGCACGGGCACGTTGGTGGAGAAGGTCACCGACTGGGGATCGTGCTTGCCGAGGATGTGGTGAGTGCCGTGACACTCCTTGCAGGTGGGAGCATTCGGGTCGCTGGCGGCGAGGAGCTGGCCGTGCTTGCTGCGCTGGTATTGCTGCCCGATCTCCGCGTGGCAACGGCTGCAGTCCACCGGATGAGAGATGGTTTCACAAGGCCGTACGCGCGAAGCGTTGACCTCGGAGTGGCACTGGCTGCAGGCGACCTTGGCGTGCTGCGAACCGGCCACGTCCGCCACGCGCACGAACATTTTGCGGCCATCCGCCGCCTTCAAATGCTCATTGGCGTGGCAGCGCATGCAGTCCGCGTCGGCCATGCCCTGGGTATAGAAAACGTTGCGCACTTTGTGGGGCTGGTGACAATCCACGCAGGCGGGCAGGACGTGCGCTTCCTTTTCCCAGAGTTCCCCTCGGATGGTCTTGCGGTGCACCTCTTCGATCTCGGCGTGGCACTTGGTGCAGGTGGCAGCTATGTTGCGGCGGTTGATCGAGGAATTAGGATCGGTGTGCGGCAGGATGTTGTGGGGCGTGTGGCAGGAAACGCAATTGGCGGCGACCACCAGTCCCTTCTTGAGAAGCGCCTCGCCGTGGATGCTCTCGGAGTAGTTCTCCAGGATGTTGTGCTCGTCAATTTGCCGCTGAGTCTGCACCGGAGTGCCCTCGCGATGGCACCTTCCGCAAACGAAGGGCACCTTCAAGGGAGCCACCGCGGAACGCGGATCCTTCACAGGCACGATGTCGTGATTGCCGTGGCAATCCACGCAATGCGGGGCCAGGGTGTCGCCGCGGGCAATGGCTTTACCGTGCAGCGAGTGCGAGTGCTGCTTCTGCTCGTCGCTGTGGCAGGTGCCGCATTCGACGCGCGCCAAGGGTGTGGAGTGGGGCAGTTCCTTACCTTCCAGATCAGCATGGCACGAACTGCAGGCGAGAGAGCCGTGTACCGACGAGGAGAACTTCTTGCCGTCCACGAAAAGAGAGACGGTGCGGTTGCCGCGCTTTGTAGTCAGGGTTTTGTCGCCGTGGCAGGCGAGGCAATCATCGGAACTGGGACTCTGAGGTGGCCTTGCGGCCGCATGATCTGTTCCGGGACCTAAGAAAAGAGTGAGAGCGATTCCAAGCGCAAGAGTACCCCGTATGATTCGCGTGGACATGCTCTCACCCGCCAATTCTTCAGAATTGAACGATCTCCGAAGGGCGGCACTGCGGCCGCCGTTTGTTAATCATTTACTTCTTGGCCAGGCCGCGAATGTAAGCGACCAGGTCCTTGATTTCCGTATCTTTCAGTTTGCCGTCGTAGGCTGGCATCTTGCCCTTGCCCTTGGTGATGATCGCGGTCAACTGCAAGTCGCTTTCCTTCTGCACATCGGCCGACGTGAAGTCACGGACGCCCATCTTCACTCCAATGGACGAGCCCTTGCCATCGGGGCCATGGCACATGGCGCATTTTGCTTTGTAGGTTGCGGCGGCGTCCTGTGCTACTGCCGATGAAGAGCAGACCGCGATCAGTCCACAAGCCAGCAGAGTTACAAGGCCCATTCGAAAAGAGATAAGTTTCACGTTGCTTCCTCCTGAGGAAGATTTTTCTTGCAAGATATCACGGAGCAAGAGTGGCCCGTCGCCTGACTGGCCCTTTCAGGAAGCACGCATGGCACTTGGATGGTGCTTCCGTGTTGCATCCTGAGAACTCGCTCGCAGCCTTAGGATCACATGCGGGTCGAAGTGAACCTATGGCAGAAGTCACGGGGCTATGTGATAGAGATCACTGGCATTTCTGTCATCAATTGTGATGGTTGTCACGAGCCAACGTGAGATCCCGCACTGTGCCAAGGGTGCCCGGAACGTAGCATCCCGGCGTGTCCACTCCGTCATATCTCCCAGTGCGCTCTTCCCGGCATCCTCGGTCCACTGCGGGAAGAACTTTGTCGCAGACCGTCGAGGAATCCGAGGAGTTCCCGAATCATCCCGGCTTTCAGCAACGCCCGCTGCAGGTGACATGGGAGATGACGCAAGCGTGCGACTGGAAGTCCGCGCCGGCTCGCGCCGCTGCGCGTACGCCGCGAGACCGGCACCAGTTCTCCACCGCGGAAGCGTTTCATGTGGTCGAAGAGGTCGCTGCCATGCAGGTGCCCCTGCTGGCGCTGACGGGGGGCGATCCGCTGCTCCGCCCGGACTTGTTTCCCGTGATTGAGTTTGCTTCGCGCCATTCGGTGCGCACATCGCTTACGCTGCTTCCGACTCCGCTGCTGGACGCCGCAGCGATCGCTGAGTTGAAGGCAAGCGGCTTAATGCGCGCTGCCTTCTGGCTGCATGGGTCCACGGCGGTGTTGGACGACTCTTACTGGACGGTTCCGGGATCGCACCGGCGCACGCTCGAAGTCATCGGGTCATGTCATGAAGAGCAACTCCCGGTGCAGATCAACATCATCCTCGCGCGCCGGAACTTTCATGACGTGGACCCCATGATCGAGCTTCTGACGCGCCTGGACGTGGCTTTGTGGAATGTTTTCTTCTTCGTTCCCAAGGGCCGGGAACAGGCGGGAGAACTGCTCACCGCTGACGAGCATGAGCAAATCTTCGCTAAGCTCTGTGCCGCGTCCAAGGTGGTTCATTTCCAGATCAAGACCACCGAGGGCCAGCACTATCAGCGCTACCTTCTGCAGCAGCGCGACCGGGAATCGCGTGGACGCGTGGCGGAGGCCGATGTCATCAACCGTGCGCCCAAGGGAGTGAACGACGGCAAGGGATTCGTCTTCATTAACCATCAAGGTGAGGTGTACCCCAGCCGCTTCTTGCCTCTCTCCGCGGGCAATGTCACGATCCAGCCGCTCTCTGAGGTGTATTGCGATTCGCCCCTGTTTGTGTCGCTGCGCGACAGCTCCCTGCTGAAAGGCAAGTGCGGACGCTGTCCGGCCCGCAATGTCTGCGGAGGATCTCGCGCCCGTGCATACGCCATGACCGGCGACCTGTTCGCGGCGGAACCGTGCTGCGCTTACGAGCCGTAAAGTGAAAACTCTTACGCAACTTGCACCTTGTCATTTTCAGTTTCTGGTTGCGCGTCCTGCTTCGACACGGAAATGACGATGAAAAAGGAAAATTCTCGCCAGACGGGATGCGGAGCGCTATTTCTATGGCGCTCCGAAATTGTGATTGAAATCACATTCGAGTGTGATTGATCACCCGGCGAACCCCCTGCTACCCTCGTTAGTATCAGGTGCATCTTGGAACAAAACCTGAGGCCACAAGACCTCTCGAATTCATAAGTTAGGAGACGATTCTGATGCGCTCCGGCGGCTCCCTCGTGGTATTAAGTCTTTTGCTGCTAATGTTATTGCCAGTGCCAACAACTACAACCAGACGCCGGTTGGACCACCGGGAATAGTGCGGACTCCCGACGTTCCGCGCACAAATCAGAGATGCAGGAGATAAATAAGGAGATTCCAGATGAAAAAAATGGCGCTCTTTTTGCTTATGGCAGTTCCTATCCTAGTTTTGATTTTTTTTGCGGCATTGAATCCTCCCAGGGTGTTGGCAGTTCCAAGCTACGCCCGTCAGACGGGCTTGGCGTGCAGTGCCTGCCATTACACGCCTCCGGAACTGAACCCCGCCGGACGAAGATTCAAGCTGATGGGTTACGTTGACAAAGCAGACGATACCAAGGTCATAAAGACGGATGGGGGCAAGAGGAGCGCTCCGCTGGATCTTCTTGCTTCACTGCCCCTTTCGGTGATGCTGGACGCTTCCTTCACCTCCACCAAATCTCCGGTGCCGACCACTCAGAATGGAAGCGTGGAATTTCCCCAGGACATCTCCCTGTTCCTGTCCGGCGCCTGGACGAGTCATGTCGGCAGTTTTGTTCAAGTCACGTACGACACTCAAGACGACCATTTCAGCATGGATAACACAGACGTCCGCTACGCGAACACGACGAAACTCGCTGGCAAGGAACTGGTCTACGGTTTGGACTTCAACAACAATCCCACGGTAGAGGACCTTTGGAACAGCACGCCGGCATGGGGTTTCCCTTGGGTGGCCAGCGATTTTGCGCCCACGCCCAACGCTTCTCCTATCATCAATGGCGCTTTGGGGCAGGATGTGGCAGGTTTTGGCGCTTACGCAATGTGGAACGACCATTTGTACCTGGACGCTGCCCTTTATCGCTCCGACCACGTGGGCAGTTCTCAGCCGAACGTAGGAACTGGGGCCGGAGTCAACATTCGCGGCGTTGCACCGTATTGGCGTTTGGCTTGGCAGGAGTTGACCGCGAAAACGCAGTATGAGGTTGGTACCTACGGGATGCACGTGCGATCGACTCCCAACGCAATCACCCAACCTGACGGGTCCAGCCTTCCCTTGCAGGATTCGTACACGGACTGGGGCGTGGACACTCAGATCGATCAGACGTTGTTCAGGAGAGATGTTCTTTCTTTCCGGGCTACATACATCCGGGAAAATAATGATTTGCTGGGCAGTTTCAATCAGGGTCTGGTATCGCAGGGATCTCACCGTCTGAATACGGTCCTTGCCAATGCTGAATATCACTTTGGCAACCGCTATACTGGAACGTTTGGCTGGTTCAGTACGACGGGTACTTCCGATCTCACGCTGTATCCGTCTGCTGCGGTAACCGGCAACGCCAATGGCGACCCGAGGGGCGCGGGATACATTGCGAACTTTACGTATTGGCCGTGGCAGAATCTGCTGCTGGCCGCGCAGTACACCGGATACACGCGCTTCAACGGCGCCCAGAACAACTACGATGGCGCCGGTCGCAGCGCAAGTGCGAACAACACGATTTATCTGGATGCAAAAATCATCTTCTGACACGGACATCGGCAATTACCAATTACACATCCAAAGGAGGAAAGCGCAATGAGGTGCAAGGGATTCGTACTAGTCGTACTGACAGCCGGGTTATGCGTGGGGGCGTGGGCGGGCGATATCGAGGGCAAAGTTACCGGAATGAAAGGTGAGTCGGTAGTCTACGTCGAAGCGATTGCCGGGAAGACTTTCCCGGCGCCAACCGAGAAGCCGGTTATGGACCAGAAGGGCCTGATGTTCCAGCCGCACATTATGGCGGTGCAGCAGGGCACCACGGTCGAGTTCCTGAACAGTGACACAGTTGCCCACAACGTGTTCTGGATTTCCGTCGGCGGCAACAAGAAACTCGGCCACAACCTGGGCACATGGCCGCAGGGCGAGAAACGGCCGTTCAAGTTTGACAATCCGGGCGTGGTGCCTCTGTTCTGCAACGTTCACCCGGACATGTCGGGATACATCGTGGTCTCGCCTACCCCGTATTTCGTCGTCACGGACAAGTCTGGGAACTACAAGATCGACAACGTTCCGGACGGCAGCTACACCGTGACCGTGTGGCACGAAGGCGCCAAAAATCAGTCCAAGCCGGTGACCGTATCGGGTGTGGGGAAAGCGGATTTCACCTTGACGAAGTAAGGAGTCCCCAGCGGGGAGTGGTTCTGAGCAATCGGTCCCTCCCCGCATTTTTTTGCAGCCGCGAAGCATAGCAATGTGTTGACGTTACAACCGCCCGGATAAAAGTGCCGCAATGCTGAAACGATTCAAAAACAAAAAAGTTGACGGAGACTGGCTGAATACGAACTTTCCCTGCATGATGGCCTGTCCCGCGCACACCAACGCTGGACGTTACGTGGGCCTGATTGCAGAAGGACGCTTCGAGGAAGCCTATCGCCTGGCGCGCGATCCCAATCCCCTGGCCAGCATTTGCGGACGAGTCTGCGCGCACCCGTGCGAGACCGCATGCCGCCGCGGCGAAATCGACCGGCCCATCTCTATCCGCGCGTTGAAGCGTTTCCTGACCGAGCAGTACGGTCCCGAATCGAAGCGTCCCATCAACGTCAATGAAGGGCGCGGGCAGAAGAAACTTCCTTACAAGGTTGCCGTGGTGGGCGGAGGTCCGGTGGGGCTCTCGGCGGCCCATGACCTCGCGCTGATGGGCTACGCGGTCACGATTTTCGAAGCCGCTCCGGTCGCGGGAGGAATGCTTTACCTGGGAATCCCGGAATATCGCTTGCCGCGCGGCGTGGTGGAGGCGCAGGTCCGCGAGATTCTCGAGACCGGCGACATCACTCTGAAGTTGAATCACGCGGCGGGACGGGACTTCGCCATCTCCGACTTGCGACGACAGGGATTCGATGCGGTTCTAGTCGCCGTCGGCGCGCACCGCAGCCGCGATCTCAGCATTCCCGGTGTCGATCTCGACGGGGTTCACAAAGGCATCGACTTTCTGCTCAACGTGAATCTCGGTTACAAGTTCACCATCGGCAAGAAAGTCATCGTGATCGGCGGCGGAAACGTCGCGATGGATGTGGCGCGATCGGCAGCCCGCGAAGTCGTCAAGCAGCATGCCGGCGGCGTCGAGGACGCCGAGCCTTCCACCGAGAACGTCGCCGCTGTGGCCACGCGCGAGATGGTGGACATTTCGCTCTCCGCGCTGCGCATGGGCGCGCGCGAAGTGAACCTAGTATGCCTGGAGCGGCGCGAAGAGATGCCCGCCGCCCTGGAAGAAATCGTCGAGGCCGAAGAAGAAGGAATCAAGATGCACCCCGGGCTCGGGCCGAAGCGGATTCTGGGCAAGGATGGCAAGGTCACCGCTCTCGAAACTCTCAAGACCAAGTGGGTCTTCGATCAGAACAAGCGGTTCAATCCCGCTTTTTACGACAACAGCGAGACTCAGATCGAGTGCGACACCATCATCATGGCGATCGGGCAGGCGCCACGGCTCGATTTTTTCACGCCGGAAGATAAGGTTGAACTTTCTCCCCGCGGCCTGATCGCGGTGAATCCGCAGACGCTGATGACGTCCGCTCCCGGCATTTTCGCCGGTGGCGACTGCGTGTTTGGCCCACGCCTCATTATCGATAGCGTCGGCGACGGCAAGCGGGCGGCGGTGGGCATTGACGAATACCTTCGCGGCGGAAAGCATCCCGAGCCAATCATCGAAGTCGAACTGCTCAAGCGGCACGCCATGCCGCTCGATTATCTAGACATCGACCGGCAGCCCGTTCCCATGCTGCCCCTCGAGCGCCGAACCGGAGTGACTGAGGTCGAAGTGGGATACGACGCGCCGGCGGCGATGGCCGAAGCGCAACGCTGCCTGCACTGCTGGGTCAATACGATCTTTGAAGGTGTGCCTGAGGATGGCAGCATGTGCATCCTGTGCGGCGGGTGCGTAGACGTTTGTCCCGAGAAATGTCTGGAACTGGTTTCGCTCGACCGCATCGGTTTCGAGCCGGAAACCGTGCAACACATCCGCGACAACCAGGAGTTGTTCGGCGTGGAGTTCGACGAGGTTGCCGCGGACGAACTGGGAGTGGTCACCGGAGCGGCCATGTTGAAGGACGAAACCCGCTGCATCCGCTGCGGTCTGTGCGCCATGCGCTGTCCCGTGGGCACGATCACGATGGAGTCGTACAACCTGATTCCCGCAGAGCCGACCGGCCTGATTTCAGTGGCGTCGATTGGCGCGGGATTGCAGAAGTAGGCACGAGGCAACTATGGCAGAGGAAATCGAAAAGAAAGACGACGTCAACCGGCGCCAATTCTTTCTGAAGCTGGGACTGGGTTCTCTGAGTATTGCGGCCGCAGGTACAGCGGCGTTCGCGTATCAGTATCTCGAGCCCAATGTGCTTTTTGAACCGTCGCCGGTGGTGAACGCCGGCAAGCCGGACCGTTATCCGCTGGGCAGCGTCACCATCGACGTGAATTCCGGTATTTACATCATCCACTCGGACGAGGGCTACTTCTCGCTGAGCGCTATCTGCACGCATCTGGGCTGCATGACCGCGTGGAAGCCCGAATTGAACATCATTGCGTGCCCGTGTCACGGTAGCAAGTTCGACGAGGACGGCAAGAAAATCGCGGGGCCCGCGCCCAAGCCGCTGCCGTGGAAGCGGATCTGGCTCAATGACGACGGCGATCTTCTGGTAGATCGCTCCACTGACGTGCCGCCGATGGCGCGGGATTCATTCGTGAGGGTCTAAGCATGGCGAAAACGGTAGACCAATACATCGACAATTTGCGCGGCACGCGGGTGTGGCGCTCGATCTTCCGCAGCGGGACCGGCTCCAGCACCCTGAAGCGCGCGCTGGCGATTCAGCAGAACGTGTTCCTCCACCTGTTCTCGACCAAGGTGCGCACCCGCATGCTGAGTTTCAGCGCGACGTGGTACCTGGGCACGCTGACCCTGGGCACGTTTCTGATCCTGGTCGCGACCGGTATTCCGCTGATGTTCTACTATCACCCGTCGGTGCCGCAGGCCTACGCCGACACGAAAGATCTGCAGTTCGTCGTCTCCTCCGGATTATTTCTTCGCAACCTGCATCGTTGGTCGGCGCACGCCATGGTGTTTCTGGTGTTCGCGCATATGTTCAAAGTGTTCTATCGCGGCGCCTACCGCACGCCGCGGGAATTCAACTGGGTGATCGGTGTCATCCTTCTTCTGATGACGCTCTTGCTCAGCTACACCGGCTATCTGCTCCCTTGGGATCAGCTGGCGTACTGGGCGATCACCGTAGGGTCGAACATCGCATCTGCGGTGCCGCTGATGGGCGAAAAGATTCACTTCCTGCTGCTGGGTGGCAATGCAGTGAATGCCAACGCATTGCTTCGTTTCTATGTGCTGCACTGCATGATTCTTCCGCTGGCGGCGATGTTCTTCGTGGCCATCCACTTCTGGCGGATCCGGAAAGATGGCGGTCTGTACTCGCACGACAGTGAACCCGCGACGTTGCGGGCCAACGGCAAGACTAGCGCCGTGATCGCGAAGGAGGGGCAATAGTCATGGCCGATTCGAAAGATTTCACCGCCGGGGTCGACTCCAACGCGAAGAAATCTCCGCGCCGGATCGTCTTCATCACTCGTCGCACCTCGGCGCAAGTGAAGGCAGAGACGGAAGATCAGGTCCAGACGTTTCCCGAGGTGCTTTTCCGCGCGGCCGTCGCGGTGATGTCACTTGCGATCGCGCTGGTTTGGATCTCGCTGCTGTTCAACGCGCCGCTCGAGGGGCTGGCCGATCCGTCGCACACGCCGAATCCAGCGAAGGCGCCCTGGTACTTCCTCGGACTGCAGGAGATGCTGCACTACTTTCCACCCGTAGTCGCGGGCGTGCTCGTGCCGGGGTTGGTCGTAATGGCGCTCATCGTCATTCCGTACTTCCGGGTCAACATTGAAGCAGACGGACTCTTCCTGAAAGATCGCCAGCGGCGGCTCCGCATCTTTTATGTCGTGGCCAGCGCACTCTCGTTGTTCTTGTTGCTGTTCAAAGTGTATGCGGCTCTGGTACCCACGCTGATCATGGCAGGAATGATGCTGCTGGCGGCGCAAAGTTCTCCGCAGTCGCCGTCGGCCTTCCGCCGCTATCTGGCGGCAAGGCCGCTTTCTTACTGGGTCATGACTTGGTTCTTATTCGAACTGGTGGTGCTCACCGCCATCGGTACATTCTTCCGCGGGCCGGGCTGGTCCTTCGTCTGGCCATGGCAGGGTTCATAAAGATGTCGATCAAGATGCTTATAAGGATGCGGCGCTCATGAAAGAAAAACTTACGTCGCTCTGGCAAAGATTATTCGGGGACAGCGTGCGCGCATTCGGCGTTGTGAGCCTCATCTTCCTGGGCTCTCTGGCGATCGCTCCCGCGAAGAATTTCTTCAGCGAGTGGCGGCACTACCAGCACGGATATCTCAGGATGGTCCGCAACCGCAGCGATGCGAACACGCTGCAGCGCCACTTCCACGGCGGCATCCAGCAGATCTGGCTGCCCGAACTAGGTGTAGTGGACCGGTGCACGAGTTGCCACGTCGGACTGAAAGAAGCCAGCCTCACGGATGTTCCGACCCAGCCTTATCGCACCCACCCGGTCATCCCTCACAAGCTCGATCAGTTTGGCTGCACGATGTGCCATCGCGGTCAGGGCGCGGCCACTACGGTTTCCGAAGCGCACAACAGCACGCTGGCGTGGGAACAGCCGATTCTGCCCGCCAAGTACATCGAGTCTTCGTGCGGCGAGTGCCACCGTGGCCCGTTGCCCGGAACGCCGCAACTCAACCAGGGACGCAACCTGCTTTCTCGCGAAGGATGTGTGCATTGTCACACGGTAAAGTTGTCCGACGGAACGACGATGAAGGCCACCGACGACCCGCCGTCTCTCTCGCACATTGCCGACAAGACCACGCGCGAATGGATCTTCGCATGGCTCAAAGATCCGCAAGCCTACTCCACGACCTCGACCATGCCGAACTTCAAGCTGAGCGACGACGACGCACGTGACATCTCCGCGTTTCTCATCGCCAATAGCACGCCCGTGGAGGGAGACACCGCGACCCTTGCCGGGAAAGGGTCTTCCGATCCGACGGCTGGGCCGAGCCTATATGGAGAATCCTTCTGCGCTTCGTGCCACGCGGTGCAGAATGCCGCCGGAAATGTGGTGGGCGGCGACGTGGGCCCGGAGTTGACGCGGGTGGGAAGCAAGGTCAAGCCGGAGTGGTTGCAGGCCTGGCTGAGGAACCCGCGCAACTACGACCCGCTGACCGCGATGCCGCATTACCGCTTCAACGATTCGCAGGTGGCCACGCTGTCCGGATTCCTTCTGGCCAAAACCGATTCTGACCTGCTCGCCAATGTGCATCTGGAGGCCGCAACGCCGCAGCAGATAGCCCACGGCAAGCGACTCGTCTCTGACTATGGCTGCGCCTCCTGCCACGAAATCGCAGGCATCAAAAGGCCGGACGATTTCGCGCCGGAACTCAGCCGCATCGGAAGCAAGCCGGTCACGCAGCTTATCTTCCTTCCGGGAATGCCGCACACTTTGCCCGATTACATCGCAGGCAAAATCAAGCAGCCGCGCGCATTCTCGCCGGGCCTGAAGATGCCGCAATACACCTTCACTCCGGCGCAGATCGATTCGCTGACCACTGCTCTGCTCTCGCTGAATGACCGCTCCAACACGCTGCCGCCGTCGCTCGAGGTGGCCGCTACGCCGGAGTCGGACTACCAACCCGCAGGCAAAGCCGGAAAACTGATGACCGACCTCGCCTGCTTCAGTTGCCACCGCATCAACGGCCACGGCGGAGATATGGCGCCCGACCTCACGTGGGAAGGCAGCTCGGTGCAACGCCAGTGGCTGGTGGGCTTCCTGAAGAATCCGGGCACGCTGCGCCCCTCTCTGATCCGCCGCATGCCGCGCTTCAACCTTACGGACGGCGAGGCCAACGAACTCACCGACTACATCATGACTGTCTACCAGAGTCCCGCAGTGGACCGCGATTCCATGCCATTGAGCGGCTACTCGCAGGGTCAAATCGAACTCGGTAAACAGCTCTTCTATGGCAAGTATTCCTGCCAGGCATGCCACATTGTCGATACCAAGACCGACAAAGGCTACATCGGCCCGACCCTGACGCAAGTCGGTTCGCGACTGAACGCAGCCTGGATCTATCAGTGGATGAAGAATCCGCAGGCGCTGCGTCCGGGCACAACCGAACCGAATCGCGCCATGAGTGACGAAGATGCCCGCGCTCTGACCGCATTCCTGATTTCGCAGAAAGGCGGATCCAAACAGGAGGTGGCCAAGAAATGACCCGCTACTCCCTGGCCGTCTTTAGGTTCGTAATCGCTGTGCTGGCAATCTCGCTGGCAACATCCTGTTCACGCAAGACGGAATCTGCACCGCTCCCTAAGCCTACGGCATTCGGCGCGGTGATCGTCGAGTCCAGCGGCGGAAAGCAGTCGGCGCAGACCGGCAGCTTGTTGCCTCAGCCAGTTGTCGTTCAGGTGAACGATGAGCAGGGAACTGCCGTCACGGGAGCCCTGGTTGAATTCTCGGCTGTTCCCGGAGTTACGTTCGATCCCTCCAACGGTCTTACCGATTCGAACGGGCAGGTCACAACCAACGTATCTCTCGGAGGCATGGCTGGCCGCTACCAGATCGTCGCAACCACAACCGACAAGTCTCATAAGAAGCTGGAACTGAAGCTCGAAGAAATTGCCCTCGGCTACCAGCAGACGCTCGGACGCCATCTCAACAATCAGTACTGCGACCGCTGCCACAACCCCGAGTCGACCGTCGAGCGCGTCTCCAATTACGACAACCTGGAAGTCAAGCCGCATCCTTTCACCGAGGGCGATACTCTCAATAAGATCAGCGATGCCGATCTCACGGCCATCATCAGTCACGGTGGCCCCGCGCTCAACAAGTCGGCGCTCATGCCGGCATGGGGAAACACGCTCAGTAAATCCGACATCCAGGCGCTGATATCCTATATTCGTGCGGTCTCGAATCCTCCATCTCGCGGTGCCGGGCCCGTCTATGCGGAGGAATAGCCTGCTGATCCTCGTGTGCGCCTTCGTTTCAGTGAGCCGAGCCTAGGTTCTTCCTGCCAACGAAATTCAAGATCCCCAATTGCGCGCGCTGGAAGAGCGCAATAGGGACGATTTGACGCAACTGGGCGCCGACCGTCTCGCGTTACCGTCTCGCCGCGTTGGCCTTCGACGACCATGTGGTGCATTTGATCCGCCCCGGCTACTTCAAAGACGATTCCCAGTTTGACGGTCTGGGATTCAGCAGCACGCTTCATCTCGCCACCAGGCGCGGCGCCAGCGCGAACTGACAGGCCGTGGAGTTCTTTTTCCCGTTCGCCGCGCTCCACTGCTACGAGTACGACTGTACTGGGCAGCAGTTGATTGACGCCGGAACGGTCCTCATCAACGGCGAGCGCGTCAGTCTCGACCTGCAAATCGCGGAGGGCGGGCGAAGCCGCTGAGAGCGGCTCCGCGCCCTGGCGCTTCAAATCACGCTTCATTGTGATCCTAATCACGCGATCCACTTCGGGAAACTTGCAGAATTGGGTCAAATGACCGACCGGCTTGGCAAACCTCGCCATCTTGGTGTGACCTTAATCACAAATCCGCGTGACCAAATACACGGAGTTTCCCTGCCGCCTCTGGCATCCTTACTTTCTAAATTGAGGTGCCCTATGGCTCAAGACAATCGTGACATTCTCGACGTCCTCCGGTTCGAACTGAGCTTCTTGCAGGATGGAGGCTACGGACGCTCTCCTCACGCGCCGTGGCGGGCGCCCGCTGTTTTTGAGGACTCTCCCATTTGCCCCAATTTCTGCGATCCGGCGCGGCCACATCCTTGCGAGAGTTGCCTGCTGGAACAGTTTGTCCCCGAAGGCCGCCGTGCGGAGGCTGTGCCCTGCCGCTTCATCGAACTTACGGAACAGGGTCAATCGGTCGAGGACCTCTATCGCACTGGAACTCAGGCCGATATGGAAGAGGCTTTGGCCGGCTGGCTTCGCAGACAGATCCAGAAGATCGAGCAGGAGCGGGGTCTTTCGCAAAAGCAAGGAGCGGCCTAGACGCCAACTCCGCAGGGGCTATGACCCACGACAGTGCGGCACCGATTCAACTTCGGCAATCAAGATCAGAACGTTTCCCAAGGAGATGTAATCATGAGCGAAGATCATGCGTATCGAGTAGCAGCCTGGTGGACTTCCGGCAGGACGGGCCTGGCTAAATCGGATTCCGCACCGAATGCCATCCACTTCACGGCTCCCACTGAATTTGGCGGTTTGGAGGGCCGTTGGACGCCCGAAGAACTTCTGCTCGCCGCTATTGCCAGTTGCTATACCACGACCTTGCGAGCGATTGCGGGCAATGTGCAATTCGACTTTACCGACTTGCAGGTAGAAGCCAGCGGCACGGTGCGCAAAGCCGATTCGGGGTATTGTTTCGCGCAGATCGTCGTCCGCCCCAATCTCAAGATTGCGTCTGCCGAGGAACGGGATCGTGCGCTTGATCTGCTGAAACGGGCCGAGAAGCTTTGCCTGGTTTCTCGGGCGCTAGGAACGACCTTGAAGTTTGAGCCTCAGCTCGAAATCATCAAGCCGGCTGCGATTGTCTGAATAGGACCGTTGGTTGGGGAAAGGTCCTAACCGCGGAAACCGCTACCGGTGCGCGGAGATCGCAAAAGCAAACGACGGCGACGATTCCGGCGGTTGGGACCTGAAATCTAGAGATTGAGCACAGCCGAAACCGACGATGGATCCTCCATCGCCTGCAATCGAAATCCCACCTTTTTGAAGATGGCCTGCGTGGCAAGATTGTCCCGCAAAATTTCCCCGCAAAGCCTCTGAAATTTTTCTTCGCGGGCCACGCGGGCCACGCTCGCGAGCAGTTCTGTTCCGAGGCCGAGTCCCTGCCACCGATCGGAAACCAAAACGGCTGCCTCGGCTTCCGTGCGATTGATGGCGCTGAACCGGCCCACTCCTAATACTTCGTGTTGGCCGGTTTCGGGATTTTTGCGGTCCGCGACCAGCGCGAATCCGCGGTCGTAGCTGCCAAAGCAGATGCGCACCAGCCGCTCATGCTCCACCCGCGTGCTCAGACTCAAGGAACAAAAATATCGCAGGTATACGCTGCGCTCGGAAAGCGTCGTATGGAATTGCACCATGAGCGGCTCATCTTCCGGACGAATCGGCCGGATCGTCACCGGGGTGCCATCTTTCAAGCGCCACTCCCATATGTACTGCGACGGATACGGTCGGATGGTGGGACGCGGCAATTGCTCCGCCTGCACGGTGGAATCATGCACCACCACTCGCGCGTCGAGCGCGAGCAATTGCTCGGGAGTCGCCAGGAGCGGATTGATGTCGATCTCTTTGATCCAGGGCTGCTCCATGACGAGTTGGCTGAAGCGCACCAGCAATCCCTCGAGCGCGGTCAGGTTCACGGGCTTGCGTCCGCGCACTCCGAGCAACGCCGAGTAGATTTTCGTCTGCTCCATCAAGCGCTGTGCAAGCGTGGTGTTCAGCGGAGGCAGCGCCAGAGCGCGGTCGCGATAAACCTCGACCATGACTCCGCCGGAACCAAACAGAATTACGGGTCCAAACTGCGCATCGACCGTGCTGCCCAGAATCAGTTCGTATCCGTCGCGCTTCACCATGGGTTGGACCGTGACTCCCGCAGAATGTTCCGCTCCAGCTTTCTCGGCCACCGAGGACTGAATCGCGCGGTAGGCGCTGCGCACTTGTTCCGCTGTCTGCAGTCTCAGGCGAACCCCGTCAACGTCCGTTTTGTGCGCAATGGTGTTGGACAAAAGTTTCAACACTACCGGATACCCGATCTCTTCGGCGCAAGCGACCGCTCGCTCTTCGGCTTCTGCCACGCGCGTATCCACCACCGGAATTCCGTAATACGCCAGGAGTTGCTTGGCTTCAAATTCATTGAGCATCGTGCGGCTGCTGGCACGTACCCGCTGGACGTACTCGCTGACTTTGCTGCGGGCGTCGGCGGCCCCTTCCGACCCCTCCACTAATTCTGGCGTTTCATAGAGCCCGCGCAGATTGTAGGTGTACCGCCACATATAGGTGAAGGCGCGCGCTGCGGTGTCGGGATACGAAAATGTCGGAATGCCGGCTCCATTGAGAATCGCAGTCCCCTCCGCCACGCCATCGCCTCCCATCCAACTGGCCAGCAGTGGTTTGCCGGAGACGTGGGCGAGCGGGCGCATTCTTTCCGCCACCTGCGTGGGATCCGCGTGTCCCTGCGGCGCGACGATGGCCAGCAGCCCATCGCTCGCCGGATCTTTCGACGCGATTTCTACCGCTCTTACGAAGCGCTCCGCGTCCGCGTCCGCCAGCACATCCACCGGATTGCTGTGGCTCCAGTGCGACGAGAGGAAGCTGTCCAACTGCTGCAGAGATGCGGACGAGAGAACGGTGAGCTCTCCTCCGGTCGCCATCAGAGAGTCGGTCGCCAGCACTCCCGGACCGCCGGCGTTGGTTACGATCGTGAGCCGCGGACCGCGTGGCCGCGGCTGCTTGCTCAACGCCTCCGCCATATAAAAAAGGTCTGCGATGTTCTGCACGCGCAGCACACCGCAGCGGCGGAACGCCGCTTCCAACACATCGTCACTTCCCGTCAATGCTCCCGTGTGAGACGCGGCGGCTCGCGACGCCGCCTCCGACCGTCCAGCTTTGATAACGATGATGGGCTTGCTCAAAGCGATTTCGCGTGCTGCGGAGAGAAACGAGCGCGCGTCTCCCACCGACTCCATGTAGAGCAGAATGCTCTTGGTGTGCGGATCATCGCCGAAGTGATAGATGAGATCGCCCCAGCCGACGTTGAGCATGGAGCCTGTTGAAACAATCGCGCTGAATCCAACCTGCTCGCGCTGGCTCCAATCGAGAATCGCAGTCTGCAGTGCGCCGCTCTGGCTCAGAAATGCGACGCTGCCTTTCTGCGGCATGGCCTTTGCAAACGTTGCGTTCAATCCAATCGTCGGATTCATGAACCCCATACAGTTGGGCCCAATCAAACGCAACGACCCGCGGCGCAGATGTTTCTGGATTTCTTCTTCTAGGACAGCGCCCTCGTGACCTTGTTCGCGAAATCCTGCGGAGATCACTACTGCTGATCTCACGCCCGCGTTGACGCACTCTCCAATGATCTGGGGCACGGTCTGCGCTGGCGTTACCACCAGAGCCAGGTTGACTCCTCCGGCGATATCTCCGATGTGCTTGTGCGTTTTGATTCCGAGTACTTCGCCGTGGCTGGGATTCACGGCATAGACTTCGATGGGAAATTTGCTTTCCAGCAGATTCGAAACTACGCTCCGGCCGACGGTGCCCACTCGATCTGTGGCTCCAATCACAGCGGCAGAACGAGGCACGAACAGCGCGTCCAACCCGGGCCGTGCAGGCGCCGCAGTGTAAATCTTGCCGACGGGCGACGGCACAGAGGGGCTTGATACTTCGCTCACTGAATTTCCTCCCGCGAACGCGGATACGGACATTTTTTCACAACTTCAGTGCGCCAAGAAGCAAGGACATTAGGAAACACTTCACCCATGATGGCATAGTTTCCTACGTTCGTCTGTGATTGCAATGTGCCCCTGATCACGGGCATTCGTGATGGTGATCACAATCGCAAATGCGGTGCTACAATTCCTTCAGAAAGAGGTGCCCAGTGCGCGCCCCTTATGGACTAAATATTCTTGATAATTGCCTCACGTGTCCGGTGAGAGAAGAACATCTTTTCTGTAATCTTTCTGTTCAAGCCGGGCAACGCCTCAACGAAATCAAATCCACCGCCGTCTATCCCAAAGGAGCGATGCTCTTCATTGAAGGGCAGCAACCCCGTGGCGTTTTTGTACTGTGTGCCGGGAAAGCAAAACTTTCCACGTCTTCCCGCGAAGGCAAAACCATCATCACCAAGCTGTCCGAGGCGGGAGATGTTCTCGGCCTCAATTCGGTGGTTTCGAATCGTCCGTATGAAGTTACCGCCGAGATGATGGAGCCTGGCCAGGCCAACTTTATTCCCCGCGATTCGTTACTACAATTTCTGAAGGAGAACGGGGAAGTGGCCTTGCGCGTCGCCGAACAGTTGAGCCGCAATTACTACACCGCGTACGAGGAGATCCGTACTCTGGGTCTCAGTACCTCGCCCTCGGAAAAGTTTGCCAAGCTTCTGCTGTCCTGGTTGACCAAGACGCCGCAGAACGACGGAGCCTCGCAGGTGAAGCTCACGCTCACTCACGAGGAGATTGCGGAGATCATCGGGACCACCCGCGAAACTGTCAGCCGCCTGTTTTCCGAATTCAAGAAGAAGCAGTTGCTGCAGCTCAAGGGGTCTACCCTCGTGATCCGCAACCGGCCGGCGCTGGAAAAAATCGTTCAGTCCTAACTGGCAGGCTCTGGGCTGTCCAGCCGAACACAGTGAGGCGGTACGAACGCCGCCGAGAGGGCAATTCTCCGCGGCGCACCAGCCTTTTCATCCCGCAACCGTCAATACGGGGCAGTGCGCGTTCCTTACGACCTCGTGTACTGCAGTCCACGGAATATGGGCAGCCATTTTCGCAGACGCGGTCCGGTTCGCTCCCATCACGATCAAATCGACATTGAACTTGCGGCTTGCCGTCAGAATGCCCTCCATCAGGAAGTCGGTGCCCACGACATACTCTGGTTCCTGCGCGAGGCCGGGCTCCGCAGGCAAACATTCCTTCAATTGCTTGAGTGCGCGTTTGCGGTAGGTTCCCTCCCATTCCTCCAACTCATCAGCGGCCGCGGAGGCCGGTGCATACGCCGACAGACTTGCCGTAGGCGCGGGCATTGGCGGAAGCATGTGCAACAGGATCAGCTGCGCCTGCTGCGCCCTGGCTAGTGCCAACGCGAGCGGCAGAGCCTTGGTGGATCCTTTGCCAAAGTCGGTCGCGAATAGGATCCTGTGAAATCCGGGTGCGCGAGTGACCGCCGCAACGTCCGCCTGCGGACCGATCGTCATCACCGGGCAGGGTGCGACGCGCAACAGTTCGTCCGCAACGGAGCCCAGAGCCAGCGTTTTAAGACCTCCGCGCCCTCGCGTTCCGATGACCAGCAGATCGACTGCTTTCTCCTCGATCACCGACACTACTTGTTCCGCCACCGGCCCATGTCTCACTAAAGTTGTTGCAATTTTCTGCTCCGGTCCCAATTCGCCGACCAAGGCCTTGATTTGTTTCTCGGCGGCGATGCGTTCCAGGTTGAGTTCTGGGGGATTCTCCAGAGCCGCATTCTTACGATCCGGGTGCAACACATGGACCACTGATAACTGCGCATTGTGTTCCGCCGCCAGCGCCAGCCCCTCACACAAGGCTCGCCGGGAAGGTTCTGAAAAATCGGTTGCCACCAGAATGTGTCGGAACGCCACGCTGGTCGTCGAGGTTTTCAATGGGGTGTTCAGTTCTGTGACTGTCATATTTGCCTCCTTCGTCCACAACGACTTCATCTATCTTCACGGCCGGCAGAGGCGCCGCGCGCTCGCGGTCGTGTTCTACTCAACCTGTTCTTCGACGGAGGCGGTGGGAGTTCCACCACTTTGGGCAGGCGCACTAGCTTCACCTGGGTTCCACCCCAGACCAATGTCATTTGTTTTGAGCATCGCTCGCAGAGCCAGAATCGCTCTTCCAGAGCCGGATTCGGTATTCCCGTCGCGGTTTGTACTTCAGGGGTGGGAGCCAGGCAGAAGATCCTCCCCTTGTGGAGATATCGAAAGGTCTCAGAACACTCGGGATTCGCGCACTTAGACAGCATGGCGCACTCCTGCCAGCCGTACGCTTAAAATACTAGGCTCACGCCGGCAGAAATGAGGTGACTGCAGATACAAAATCAGGTGACCTTCATCACCAGTACCCGCGATCGCCGCGAAGCTCCACTCGCTCGCTAGTTTACAATCGCTCCAAGATGACGATCAAAGCCATACTTCTGTTGACAGTCGCGGTCACATGTTTGATCGTCGCGTTTGCCTGTTCCGGCGCGGCACAAACCGCAACGGCATCCACTCCGGACAGTTCCGCGGTACAGGCGCAGCCGACGGCGTCTGCCAGCGCGGATATCCCCAGCGATGCCGAGATGGCTGAACGCATACGCCAGGAGTTCCGCCACGCATGGGAAGGTTACAAGCGATATGCGTGGGGACACGATGCGCTCAAGCCGCTAAGCAAAAGTTATCACGACTGGTATGGCGTGCCGTTGCTCATGTCGCCCGTCAACGGCTTGGACACGATGATTCTGATGGGCATGAACGATGAGGCCACGCAAACTCGCGAGTACATCGTCAAGAACTTGTCGTTCGACCGCGACATCTACGTAAAGAATTTTGAAATCACAATCCGGCTGCTCGGTGGACTCCTCAGCAGCTATCAGTTGACCGACGACAAAGGTTTGCTGGCGCTGGCCGGCGACTTGGGCATGCGTCTGTTGCCCGCATTCAATTCTTCGACGGGAATGCCGTACGTCTACGTCAATCTAAAAACCGGCGCCGTTCGCGGCGAGGAAACGAATCCCGCCGAAGTCGGCACGCTACTGATTGAGTTCGGCACGCTCAGCAAGCTGACCGGGAAACCCATCTACTACGAAAAAGCTAAGCGCGCTCTGGTCGAACTCTATAACCGGCGCTCGGCCATCGGACTGGTCGGCTCGACCATCAATGTGAAGACCGGCCAGTGGACGGACCCCGTCAGCCATATCAGCGGAGGCATCGACTCCTACTATGAGTACCTGCTGAAGGCCTGGCTGCTGTTCGACGACAAAGACTGTGAGCGCATGTGGAAGGCGAGCATCGAGGCGGTGAACAAGTATCTCGCCGACCAGGCCCCGACCGGCTTGTGGTACGGCCAGGCGAACATGAATACCGGCGCCCGCACTGGCACCGACTTCGGAGCGCTGGACGCGTTCTTCCCCGGCACGCTCGCTTTGTCCGGGGATCTCGAACGGGCGCGGAAACTGGAAGATTCGGCTTTCAAGATGTGGACGACCTTCGGCATCGAGCCGGAGGAGATGAACTACATGACGATGAAGATTACCTACAACGGATACGAGTTGCGTCCGGAGATCATCGAGTCGGCTTATTACCTGCGCCACCTTACGAAGGATCCGCGTTACCGCGAAATGGGAAAGACGTTCTTCGACAGCCTGACGAAATACTGCCGCACCGACGTGGGCTATGCCGCTCTGAGCGACGTTGAGAAGAAAACAAAGAAAGACGAGATGGAGAGTTTCTTCTTCGCCGAGACCCTCAAGTACTTGTACCTGCTCTACGCTCCGTCGGAGACCGTCGACCTGCGCAAGGTCGTTTTCAACACCGAGGCCCATCCCATCCGCAGGACATGGTAGCGACGATCTGGCCTGACCCTATGACCCAAATCCATTGCGCCGCTCTCCTGTTCGACATGGACGGAGTCCTCATCAACTCCACACCCGCCGTGGCGCGCGTCTGGCGGCGCTGGGCCATTGAGCACGGGTTCAATCCGGAAGAGGTCGTTGCCCGGGCCCACGGACGTCCCAGCCTAACTACGGTGCGCGAATATCTCCCGAACGCCGATCATGAAGCCGAGAACCGCGAGGTCGAGCGCCGCGAAATCGAAGACCTCGAAGGTGTCGTTCCGCTGCCCGGCGCCCTCGACTTGCTGGCCAGCCTTCCTAGGGACCGTTGGACCATCGTTACCTCGTGTACGCGTCCCCTTGCCGAAGTCCGCATCCAAGCCGCCGGCTTGCCACTGCCGAAAAAACTGATCACGTCCAACGACATCACCCACGGCAAGCCGCATCCCGAGCCCTATCTGAAAGGCGCTTCCGTTCTTGGATTTTCGCCCGCGGAATGTGTTGTCTTCGAAGACGTCCCAGCCGGAGTCCGCGCGGGCAAAGCGGCAGGGTCGAAAGTCATCGCCTTCAAAACTACGGTCCAGGAATCTGTCCTGCAGAATGCTGGGGCCGATTGGATCTTGCACAACTGCTCCGACATTCGCGTCCTCGATGTTGGCAGTGGCTTGAAACTAGAGCTCGCGAAACCGTAAGGTAAGCCCGCGAAGCCGTCTGCCGTTCCTCTGTGATCTCTGTGCCCTCTGTGGTTGTCTTTGTTTACTTGTCGCCAAGTTGAAATCGGGCCGCCATACCAAATCTCCGTGTCGTAAATCGATCCTCTCCGGGAGTAAACTTGGCCCTGTCATGATGGGAATCTTGTTCGAAGGAGACTACCCCATGAAGCACAAGCTGCTGATTTTGGTTGCTAGTTTACTTGCACTCCTCACTCTGGCCACGGCGCAGGACTCTCAACGCGACCAACCCTCCGCCAAATCGCAGGAGCGGATTGTTAAAGAAGTCCGCCATGAACTGCTGATGCTCCCTTTCTTCGGCGTCTTCGACTACATCGCCTATAAGGTGGACGGCTACAACGTCACCTTGCTCGGTCAAGTTGTGCGGCCCGTCCTCAAATCCGACGCCGAAGATGCCGTCAAGCATATTGAAGGCGTGGAGAAGGTGGATAATCAGATTGAAATTCTCCCTCCATCGTCCGTGGACGACGGCCTTCGCATACGGCTGTTCCGTGCGATCTACCAATATCCGGCGCTGCAAAAGTACGAACTCGGCGTGCAGAAGCCCATCCGAATTATCGTCAAGAATGGGCGCGTGACCCTGGAGGGAGCCGTGGACAGCGAAGCCGATAAGAATCTCGTCGGTCTCCGCGCCAACAGCGTTTCCGGCATTTTCTCCGTGACCAACAATCTGCAAGTGTCGAAGTCATGAAGTGAAACAAAACTTTTCCAAGCGGACGCGTACCCTGTGGGGATAGCCGCCCTCGGCTGTCCGGTCGAGCGAAGCTCGACAGGCTTGACGCGCAGGGCAGGCCTACGAGGCAAACCGAGAACTACTACGCCATATTTCTGTCTCCGGCTCAACGCTCCTTCCCGCGTATAATGCTCCCGGATTCGACTTCCGCCCCGACGCGGAGCAATCGGAGGAACGCAATCATGAGTTTGCATGCCATGAACCGTCGCACGTTTCTTGAAACCGCTACCACCGCTGCCGCTGCCACTTTGTTGACCAGCCGCCTGGGTTGGGCTGCCGACGATCACAAAATCGAAAAGATCGGCGTGCAACTCTACACCGTGCGCGATCAGATGAAAGCCGACTTCGACGGTACCATCGCCAAGGTCGCCCAGATCGGCTACAAGGAAGTAGAATTTGCCGGATACTTCGACCGCACCGGCCAGCAAGTTCGCGCCGTGCTCGTCAAAAACGGACTCTCGGCGCCCTCCACCCACATTCAATACGACGAACTCGACGAGAAGTTTCCCTCCGTCATCGAGACCTCCAAGACCATTGGCATGAAGTACATCGTGTGCCCCTGGATCCCCGAGGACCTTCGCAAGTCTCCCGACATTTGGAAGCAGGCCTCCGAAAAATTCAATCGTTGCGGAGAGCAGACCAAGAAGGCGGGCATTCAGTTCGCCTATCACAATCACTGGTTCGAATTTCTTCCCGTCAATGGCAAGCTTCCCTACGATCAGCTTCTCAAAGACTGCGACGCCAATCTGGTGAAGATGGAAATGGACCTGTGCTGGATCACGGCTGCCGGTGCCGATCCCATCAAGTACTTCGAGCGCTATCCCGGGCGTTTCCCGCTGGTTCACGTCAAGGACCTCAAAAAACTTCCGGCCGTCACCGCTGGGGGTGGGCAGAACTTCGGCGACACGGTGGACCTGACCGCCGTGGGCAGCGGCATGATCGACTGGAAGAAAATCTTCGCGCACTCGGAAAAGGCGGGGATCAAGCATTACATCGTCGAGCACGACAAACCCGAGAACCCGTTTGAGAGCATCACCAGCAGTTATGAGTATTTGCATAAATTGCGCTGGTAAGGTTTCGAAGATTCCCAACAGAGCCGCTATCTCTAAGAAAATTAAGGAGATGATTGCCCATTGACATTAGTCCAAAATAGCATATAAAATACTCCATAGTTGGAGTACACGATGAACGCCCTGGCTGTCGTTCCGGATATTGGCCTCGACCTTCGAAAATTGCCGGACTTGGCGGACGCCGCGACTCGATCGCGTCTTAGCGCGCCGGCAATCGCTGCATTCTTCGCCATCGTGGAAAAGTGGGGGTTGCGCAATGAAGACGCGATGGCGCTACTCGGCGGCGCCTCTCACGGGCGCTACTATGAACTGAAAAAGAATCGCAAAGGACTTCTCTCGCAGGATGAACTCACGCGCATCTCTCTCCTGATCGGCATCTTCAAGGCGCTGAATATTCTCTTCAGCCAGCGGCTGGCGAATCAGTGGACCTCGCGCCCGAACTCGAACCCCATGTTCAACAATGCCCCACCGCTGGACTTGCTGGTTCGCGGCGGAGTTCCCGGCATGATCGGCGTCCGCCGCCTGCTCGATCATCGCCGCGGTGGCAGATAAAGTTCTGACAGAACACGCTGTGCTCGGAACCACTCCCATCGACCAGCGCGATACCCATCGCCTGATTCCCGCGCAATTCGCCGACGGTGGCGCCTCCGTCCTCACTCGTCTCACCGACGATCCCAAGACTCTCGAGGGCGTTTTCGAACTCGACAATGCGACCAATGACCGCCTTTTGGCTGAATCGCGGCTGTCTCCGGGCATTGATGAACGGGAACTCGTCTTCGGAATCCCTTCCTACCGAATTATCAATGCTGCATTTTGCCACCCGTCGCTCACCGGATCCCGCTTTAATTCCGCGGATCGGGGCGCATGGTATGCATCGTTTGAGTTGGAGACCTCGCAGGCGGAAGTTGCCTATCACCGCCAGTTGTGGCTCAGAGAAACCGCGTGGGAGGAAGAAGACACCGCCGACTACTTGGACTACCTTGCGGACTTCCGGGCGGAATTCCACGATCTTCGCGCGTCCGCAGAACACGCTGCCAACTATGCCGATTGTCTTGCGCCCACGAGTTACGCGGCCTCGCAGGCGCTCGGGGCCGAGTTGCTTGAACTCGGTTCCGCGGGAGTCGTCTACCCTTGCGTCCGCCGCGCGGGTGGAACGTGCATCGCCTGTTTTCGCCCTGTGCTGGTCACCAATGTGCGCAAAGGCGACATCGTCACCTTCGTATTTCCCGATTCACGCACTCCGTCGGCGATTCGCCGCGCGTAGAGAATCGTCCCGCAACCTTATCCTTTGCCGAACGGTGTTTCCAACGACAATGGCTGCGGTGTGAACAGCTCCGCGCCGTTCTCCTTGACGTGCATGTCGTCTTCAATCCGTATGCCGAACTCGCCGCGAATATAAATTCCCGGTTCGTTGCTGGTGGTCATGTTCGCCTGCAGCTTGGTTGGGTTCCCGCGGACCAGGTAAGGCCATTCGTGTCCATCCATGCCCATGCCGTGCCCGAGACGGTGGGTGAAGTACTTGTAGTCGGGACCATACCCGCCGTCGGTAACTACTTGTCGGGCCGCGGCATCGATGGATCCACACTCGACACCCGGACGCGCCGCCGCCAGCGCCGCCGACTGAGCGCGGTGCACAATATCAAAGACGCTCTTCATCTTGTCGGAAGCCTTGCCCAGCACGTAGGTGCGCGTGATGTCAGACTGATATCCTTCCACCGCGCATCCGCCATCCATGAGGACGATGGTGCCTTCATGCACCACCTGGGGCGTTACCGAGCCGTGGGGAAATGCCGAGAACTCGCCCACCTGCACGTCGGCGCCGCCGGTGAAGCCCAGCTGTTCGTGAGCTTTTTTCACTAGCGCTTCCAGTTGCGGTTGCGTCATCCCGTCTTTCACCGTCAGGTACGCCGCCTCGTAAGCCGCGAGCGTCACCTGCGCCGCCAGCCGCATCAATGCGATTTCGTGAGCACTCTTGATCATGCGGCAGCCGGCGGTGACGGGAGTGGCGCTCGCAATCGTCGCCTGCGATGCAGCCCTGCCAATGCCATCGGCAAACACGAAGCGCACCGTCTCCTCGATTCCCAGCTTGCCGCCGGCGATGCCGCGCTCTTTCAGTCCCTGCGCGATCCGCTGGTATGGGTTCTCGTCTTCCTGCCACACCCGGACATCGGGCTTTTCGCCATTCGGCGCGTTGTTGATCTGCTCGCGCGCCCGGCCCTCTTCAAAGGCCGGGCACACATAGAACGGCGCGCCTTTGGCCGGGAGCACCAGAGCGAACATGCGTTCTCCGCCCCACCAGCGGATGCCGGTGAAGTATCGCAGCGACGTGCCTTCCATCAGCAGGATGGCGTCGAGCGCGTTCTCAGTCATCAGTTGGCGGGCGCGTTCCTGGCGTTCATGACGTTCTTCGCGCGAAATGGGTGTGGCCTCGCTCTTTCTTGACTTCAGCTTCGCCAGCGATGGCGGCAGGGAAACGTCCTCCGCAGTGGCAGTGGTCACCAGAGAACGGGACGCCACAGCCATCCCCGCCGTCACACTGCTGACTTCAAGAAATCGTCGCCGCGAGATCATGAATCCTCCAAGATTAGGAATAGAGTCGGGATATTATACGGCGATTTGCGATTTTTGATTTCAGGTTGCTGATTGAAAAGCGAAGATGGACTACATAGTGGCAAGAAGATCTCGGGAAGGGCACGACTTTCAGTCGTGCCGCTAAGCAATGGCCAAGACGCCGGCTTTAGCCGCTGGGGTATGCTCTTAGTCAACCCATGGAATCCGGTTTTCAATGCGCTGCCTGCGGAGAATGGAACACAACCTTCGTGGACGAATCCGCCGGACGCCGCCAGAACTATGTCGAAGACTGCCAGGTTTGCTGCAAGCCGAATGTCCTTTGCGTCGAGTACGACACGTCGTCACAGGAATTCTTTATCACCGCCGAACTGGAATGAACGGAAGGCAAGACCTCCGACCTCCGACCTCAGACCCAACACCCCGCCACCGCCGAAGCACTCGTCGTCCTCCCCGCCTCGCGCTATAGTTAGCAATTCGGCGTGGGCTAAAGCGTCCGCGCTGGTATGACAGAAAGGACTGACCGCATGGCAACAGGCTACAGCGCTGGCAGAATGGTGGCCCACAACATGGTGACCACCCAGTTTGAACTCGACGGTTTCCGGGTGACGCGCACGCTGGGCGTCGTGCGCGGCATTGTCGTGCGCTCGCGCTCCATCTTCGGAACCATCGGCGCCGGACTACAGACGTTGGTCGGCGGCAACATCACGCTGCTCACCAATCTGTGCGAGAAGACGCGCCAGGAAGCCTTTGACCTGATGCTCCAGCACGCAGCCGAGATAGGCGGGAATGCGGTTGTGGGTGCGCGCTACGACGCGACCGAAGTCATGCAGGGCGTCACCGAAGTGCTGGCCTATGGCACGGCCGTGTTTGTGGAACCGGCGAAGTAGAAATGACCGGGTTTCAATGTTTCAATGTCAATGTTTCGAGTAGCGCCTCAGTTCTTGAGATCCAGTAGAACCTGTACCAGCAGGCGCGGCTTTAATCGGAATCTGCACTTCCCGTTTTGCAGGCCTTCACATAATTCGGGTGAGGCCCCTCAGATTCGCGAGCCATGAATTCGAAATCGAGCCGCGCATTGTCCGAGCGAATGCCCAGCGGTCCCTCAAGCCCGGCCGCGTCCGGTCCCACGCTGCCCTCCCAGACTTCGTGGTTGTCTGCGAATACGCGCAATTCGTCCTTCTTCATCTCGGCGCGGAGGGTGTGAGACTGACCGGGTTGCAAACGAGGCACGGCAGTGGCTTTTCGCGGCTTGATGTTTTCGTAACCGTGATTCCCGCATTCTCTGCTGGTATGCGCGTTCGGGTTTCTCTTCACCGAAACCACGAGCTTCGATTCCGGATCGATGCGCCACATCGCATACACCAGGTTGCAAGGATCCTGAGCATGCAGTTTCAAGCCAAACTGACGGCGGATCGTTCCTGAGCCTAATGCCGACTCCTTGCTCGTGCCACCAAGATAAGTGAAGCGCACTTCCACCGATTGGGCCGTCCATTGGGTGACGTAAGCGCGCATCTTGGGAACGTTCACCGACAAGCGGTCTCCTGCGGATTTCTCAATTGCACCCTCCGTCACGCACAAGCTGTCGCGATTGAGGTTGACCCAGCGACCAGACTGCGCAAATGCCATCGAGAGCAGGATCGTGCTCAGCAGCCCGGCACCTTTCGCTCGATGATTCATGATCAGGTCCGAAACGATGTTCAGTCTTTGTACAGGAATCCTGCGACCAGCGCGGCCATGATAGCGCCCAGCCACATCTCAACCATCCAGCCAAACGGAAGCGCGCGGCCGCCTGGGAACCATGTAGCCTGCGCGAAGTTGCCCGGGAAGCCAGCGAAGAAGCCTGCCAGAAAGCCAACCTTCAGCGCCGCGCCGGGACCGGGTTTCAGGCCCTGACGTGCCCAGGCGTAGAGATGCGCGACCGCGATTGCCAGGATAAACAGCAGCACGATCCACTGGCCTGCAAAAAAGGGATAGCGCGGCGTTTTTAGAAACAGGCCGGCATTCTGGGCCGCCACGTAGCGGTCACCGGTGATGTAGCGGTATACAAAAAAGCTCCACGCGTTCCAGACTACGCCTCCAGCCAAACCGCCCAGCCAGATTCTGCCTCTGTTGAGTGCCATGCAGCGCCTCCTACGACTTTGTTTTTCAGAACAGGGCCCGGGACGAGATGCGGGGAAGTGTACACCAAATCGGCGGCGAGCGAGCGGACGGTCTTGCTTCGGGGCTGGACAGCCGAGGGCCTCTGTCCCCACATAAGTCTTGCGGGAATCTACGAGAGGAGTTTCAGCAGGACTTGCTGTCGCTGGGCGAAGGTGCTTTGCACCTGCCGACGTACGAAGAGAGCGTTGGCGATCGCACCCAGAAATCCGAAGCCCACTTCATACTCGATCACGTCGCGGACGAGCGTCCCCGCAACGCGTTCGCGCGTTTCCGCCCGGAATTCGTGGCGGTGATGCCAACTCTTGAATGGACCCTTATCCTGCACGTCGGCGAAGTAATGGTTCCATTCGAACTTGGTGATGCGCGCGATCCACTGCGCGCGCATCGGCAGAAAAGGGAAGATGCGAAAGGATGTGACGATCGAAGAGCCCACACCAGCGGCCTTGTCGTCGGCAATGCCCGCTGGATGTGTTGGCGGAGTCATCCGGTTCAGCAGAATCCGCTTCGTGCCGCTGGATGCCGGCATGATCCGCGGCAGGTTTTCCGGATTCGAGAAGAAAGCAAAGACGAGCCCGAGAGGGAAGGGAACCCACTGTTCGAATTGGAGATGATGGGACATTCGGTTTCGGAAGAGGCACTGGAATCTGTCATCTGGAGGTCCGCGCTTTTGCGGGCCGAAGGACCTCTGCAATGTGCGCGGAGTTGCATAGGGCCGCTTCGCTCACTAGGACAACGTCAGTTGATGGGTTGAACGGTCCACAAAACTCGCTGTTTCGCCCACCCCGTCCGCGATTTCCACAAGAAAATCCGTGCCAGTCGCGGAGATCAAGAAAAATCTTAGCGAAATAATAGCGAAAGAACCAAGGCCGTAAACCCAACCCCTTGTGGTCGTCGGATCGCTTAACCACAAGACTTCGTAGTTTCCCAAATCGGTGTCCAAGTGGAATCGCCACCAGCAAGTTTCTGCTTGACAATAAACGACTTACAGCTAAGATGTGGTACAAAGTGGTACAAAGTGGAATAAACAGTTAGGGCCGTGGAAAGCTGGAGCTGAAAACGAGGAGCCGGTGGGAAGCCGACCCAAAAGCACGACGGACAGCCCGAATCGCCCGACTTTGACCGAACTTTGCACCGCTTTGACCTCCCTGGTTGCTGTCGCAGTGGCTAGCAGAAGGACCCCGGTAAGGGGCACTGGCCTCCGTAGGGGCCTTAATTATGTTTCGCGGCAATCATCCAACCCGGGTCGACGAAAAAGGACGGCTCAAGGTTCCGGCCGAGTTCAAGCGGGTGATCGACGAGAAATACGGTCAGCAATTCTACATCACAAGTTTGGATGGCAAGGTTGCTCAAGTGTATCCCTTCGAGGAGTGGGAGCGGATCGAGCAGAAGTTGGCAGGGCTCTCCAATTTCAATCCTACGAAGAAAAAGTTTCTGGACCGGACGAACTACTACGGGCAGCAGGTCGAAATGGACGGGCAGGGTCGGTTGTTGCTGCCGCAGTTGCTGCGCGAGACGGGGCAGATCAAAGGAGAGGTGGCGGTTCTGGGGAATTTGACGTATCTCGTGGTCAGGAACCTGGAACTGTTCAAGAAAGAGATCGAGGAAGAAAAGTTCACGCCTGACGATGAGAAGACGCTCGACGAATTGGGCATCTAGTGGGCGAGGGATCAACAGACACCCCTCAGGGGGTTGGGCATGGTGGTGGAAGAGCGAGCCATGTTCCCGTTCTTTTAAAAGAAGCGATCGACTTTTTAGCCGTGCGGCGGGGTGGGACCTATATCGACGCCACGGTGGGTTTGGGCGGGCACAGTTACGAAATCGCAAAACGCCTCGGCGCACCGGGACATTTGATTGGCCTCGATAAAGATCCTGCAGCGCTGGCCATCGCGCGCGCCAAGTTGACCGGAGACGATTTTCCTCAGGTCACGCTGTTGCAGTGCTCGTTTGCCGAGGTCGGAAAGCGGTTCAGTTCCGCGTTTGCGGATGGATTGCTGGCCGACATCGGAGTGAGCAGCCTGCAGTTGGACGATGCGGCGCGCGGATTCAGCTTTCAGGCGGATGGACCGCTCGACATGCGGATGGACCCGCGGTCGGAGCGTACCGCCGAACAAGTGGTAAACCACCTCGACGAGCGACAGCTTGCCGATGTGATTTACGAATTCGGAGAGGAAAGGAGGTCGCGGAGAATCGCCAGAGCCATTGTCCGGTCGCGGCCGATACGATCTACCGCACATCTTGCGGATGTCATATCAGCCGCGGCCCGGCCAATGAAACCGGAGCGAATTCATCCTGCGACCAGAACCTTTCAGGCTCTTCGAATCTTCGTAAACCGTGAACTGGACGATCTGAAGGCGCTGCTGGAAGCTGCGCCGCGGATTCTGAAACCAGGTGGAAGAGTGGTGGTGATCAGTTTTCACTCGCTGGAGGATCGCATCGTAAAGGATGCCTTCCGCGAGGGCGCAATTAAGGACAAGCACTTTCGGGTGCTAACCAAGAAGCCGGTAACGGCCACTGAGTTAGAAAGCGATCGCAATCCGCGGGCACGCAGCGCGAAATTGCGGGCGGCGGAAAAAGTTTAGCTCCGGAAAACCTGCCGGAGTTCCCGGCACAGCTGTAATGGCGTGCCGGGCCTTCAAGATTCAGGTCAAAGGTGGACAAAGATCCGCCGACGCAGAGAAAGAAAGCTGACGGCTGATAGCTGAAAGCTGCTTTTACGGGTTCCGTGGTAGGAATCCAAATTGAGGTAGCGGGAATGCACACGGGCACATTGATCAGCGATTTGATGGCAACGGTAGAGCGAGCCGAGCAGAAGGCGCGCCAGATCGTCATGGAACAGGAACTGCACGCGATTTTCGCCATGCAGATTCCAGTAACAAACGGTGACCAGGTTTTCATGGGAGCGGCATAATGGCGGCAGCGGCGGCAACAATTCGCAGCGCGGTTCCGGTGACAGGGCGTCGTTCGTTTTGGACGGGTACACCCGAGATCTACTTTTCCAAGACGATCGACAATTCCCGTCTGGTCAAGGTGGAAGATCCGCGGCGCAACCGTGAGATGAAGCAATTTTGCACCGCGCTGGCTTGCCTGTTCCTGCTGGTCTTTACTTATGCGTGGCAGCACTTCAAGGCGATCGAGTACGGCTACCAGATCGAATCGGCCAAGCGTGAACTCAGCGAGCGCACCGAGATGAACCACGCGCTGCGGCTGGAAGATGCTTCACTGCGCGATCCCGAACGCATTGACGTACTGGCGCGGCGCATTGGCTTGGTCCCGCCGGAGCCGGGACAAGTGATCCGCATGGACGCCACTTCAGCCGATGCGCAAGGCCCGGTGATGGCGAGCGCCGCTCCGGTAACGGTGATCCCGGGTCAGTAGAGAGTGCTTGGCAAATTGTGTGGGTAGGGTTTGTGTGGGTAGATCTTGTGTGGGTCCGGGTCTTTGACCCGGACGGGCCGAGCGAAGCTCGGCTGCATCTCGGCGGCGGCCTGTCTGTAAGTAGGCCGCCATGTTTGTCTGAGATTTTTTCTTTGTCATTCCGAGGAGCGGCAGCGACGAGAGCCTGGCGTGAGCGAAGTCGAAGGGAATCCGCTGTCTGCCAGTGCGACACGAAAGCAGATTCCTCCTCTGAGCTTCGCGCATCGTCGGAATGACAAGACTTAAAGAGCGGTAGGCATGGCGACCACCAATCCCCATCCCGGCAAAAACTCCCGACTCTACCTGCTGAGCGCCATCCTCGTGCTCTGGTGCGTCGTCATCTGCGGCCGCCTCGTCTTCCTGCAAATTTTCAGCTACGGCAAGTTCGTCAAGCAGGCCGGACATCAGCAACAGCGCGCCATCCCCCTTGCAGCCAAGCGCGGAGTGATCTACGACCGCGCCGGCCACGAGTTGGCCATGTCGGTCCTGGTCGATTCCGCGTTTGCCGTGCCCACCGAAGTTAAGGATCTTCCGACCGCGGTTTCTCTCATCACGCGCATCACCGGCGATGACTACAACGTTGTGCTGGCGGACTGCCGCGCCCACAAGACATTCTGCTGGGTGGCGCGTAAAGCCAACGATGAGACCATCCAACGCATCAATTCCCTGAAGCTGCAGGGAATTCACTTTCAGAAAGAGCCGAAGCGCTTTTATCCCGCGCGCGATCTGGCCGCACAGGTGCTCGGCTCCGTGGGCATGGAGGATTCCGGCCAGAGCGGCATCGAGCATGAGTTCGACGACGAGTTGCGCGGGCACCCGGGAAAGATGTTTATCTCGGTCGATGCGCGTAAACAGTGGTTCGCGGATGTCGAAACCCAGCCCGACCAGGGTGACAACCTCGTCCTGACCATCGACAAAAATATTCAGTACATCGCCGAGAAAGAGCTGGAACAGGCGATTCACGACACGCAGGCGATTGCCGGCACGGTAATCGTGGAGAACCCGCACACGGGAGAGATTCTGGCGCTCGCCAACCGCCCAACGTTTAATCCGAACCTGCGCAAGCAGATCACGCCCGGTGCCCTTACCAACCGCGCGGTGAGCTACATCTACGAGCCAGGATCGACGTTCAAGTTGGTCACGATTTCAGCGGCGCTCGAAGAGAAACTGACGAACCCCGATGAAGTGTTCGACTGCCAGATGGGTTCGATCGTCTACAACGGCATGCGCATTCGCGACTCGAAGCCGCACGGCCTGCTGCCGGTGTGGGGCGTGCTGGCCGAATCGAGCGATGTGGGTTCGATCAAGATCGCGCTGCGCCTCGGTGAAGACCGCCTTTACAAATACATTCGCGCCTTCGGATTCGGACAGCAGACAGGAATTGAGTTGCCGGGCGAGACGCGCGGCATGACGAAGCCTCCCAGCCGTTGGTCGAAGGTTTCGATCGCGGCGATTTCCATGGGCCAAGAGATCGGCATTTCAGCGGTTCAGTTGGCCGGATTGGTGTCGACCTTCGCCAATGATGGCGTATGGGTGGCGCCCCGCATCGTTACTGGAACCGTGCAGCCGCAAGCCACGCCGCAGACAGTTGCGTTTCATCCCGGAGCATCGCATCGGGTGATTTCTCCGTACACGGCCGCCGAAATGCGTTCAATGATGCAAAAGGTTGTGCTCGAAGGCACGGGCCGCAAAGCGATTCTCGAGGGCTACACCTCGGCTGGAAAGACGGGCACCGGGCAAAAGGTCGATCCGGCTACGGGCGCGTATTCGAAGACAAAATATATCGCATCGTTTGCCGGATTTGCTCCGGTGAACAATCCGCAAATTGTAGTCGCGGTGATCCTCGATTCGGCCGTCGGACTCCACCAGGGCGGCCAGGTCTCCGCGCCGGTGTTCCGTCGCATTGCGCAGCAGGTGCTCGAATACCTGCACGTGCCGCATGACCTGCCGCTGGCCCCGCGGCATCAGTTGCTGCTGGCGCAGGCGAAGACGAAAGATAAAGACTTGGAAGAAGGCACTCCCGATCATCCCGGCGAGACGCTCGAGACCGCGGAAGTGAACGACGATTCTTCCGATTCGGCAAAGCCGCCCGGTGTGGCGGGGGCGCCCCCTCGGCAGGCTCAGGGCAAGCTCTCGCCCGCGAATGCTGGAACCGACGGAAACGTCGTGCAAGCGGCAATCCGCGAGCCAGTCCCATCAAACGGCGGACCGGTAAGTCTAGCGGCGCCAAGTAACTCTTCCGAAGCAGCAAGCTCGTCCCACGTGAAATTGCCATCTACGGGGACCGTGGTGCTGGACGTGGAGCAAGGTGGAATCGAAGTCCCGTCGTTCGTAGGCAAGACGGTGCGCGGCGCCGTGGAAGCTGCCCAGGACCTTGGCCTGGAACTGGATGCCGTAGGCAGCGGGGTCGCCCGCCAGCAGTCTCCCCCCGCCGGAACGCACGTGGCCGCCGGGGCGCGTGTCACGGTGCAGTTCGGGCGGTAAGAAAAATCCCAACCACAGAGGACACAGAGAACGCAGAGGAATCTGGATCCTCTGGTTTCCTCCGTGGCCTCTGTGCCCTCTGTGGTAATGCCTCTTCCGGTTTGACCCGCAGAAAAACCGCGTGATACGGTAGTCAGTCACACCATCCCAGCAGGCCAGTCACCGCCCGCTGATTGAGGTCTATTTTGTCTTCGGTTGAGGCGACGCCCGCCATCCGCAAAACTGCGCTGAACGCCGTCCATCGCCAGATGGGCGCGAAAATGGTGGAGTTCAATGGCTGGGACATGCCGGTGGAGTATCCCGCGTCGCTGGGCGGCGGCATCATCGCCGAGCACATGGTCGTACGCACCGGCGTGGGCATCTTCGACGTGAGCCACATGGGCGACATTCGCCTAGCCGGACCGCAGGCACCGGCCGCCGTGCAGCACATCTCCATGAATGACGCATCGCGGCTCGCTCTTGGCCAGGCGCAATACTCTGCACTGCTCTATCCCGAAGGGACGTTTGTCAACGACGTGATCGTCCATCGCCTCGGCGAGGATGAATACCTTCTGGTCATCAACGCGGGGACGCGCGAGAAAGATTTCAACTGGGTGCGCGACAATACGCGGCAGTTCGACTGCGCGGTCGAAAATCTTTCCGACGACTTCACGCAGATTGCGATCCAGGGACCGAAGGGCGTGAACTTGCTGCAGAAGCTCACCGACGCCGACTTGAGCGCGGTGAAGTTTTACTGGGTCACGCGCGGCAAGTTATGCGGCCTGAACAATATTCTGATTGGCCGCACGGGGTACACGGCCGAAGATGGCTTCGAGGTTTATGTCCCTGCCGACGAAGCCACCAGCGCGCGCGTGTGGAGTGAGATTCTGGCTGCCGGCAAGGAATTCGGCGTTGTGCCGTGCGGCCTGGGTTCGCGCAACACGCTCCGCCTCGAAGGCAAACTCCCGCTTTACGGGCACGAAATTTCCGATACGATTAATGTGTGGGAGGCGGGACTCGACCGGTTCTGCAGAATGGAGAAGCCGGAGTTCGTCGGCCGGGCCGCTCTGGAGAAAGTGAAAGCCGCAGGCATCAAGCGTACTCTGGTGGGTCTCGAGATGACGGAACGCGGCATCGCCCGCGATGGATACAAGGTACTCGACGCAGGCGGTCGCGAAATTGGATACGTGACGAGCGGGTCCCCGGCGCCGTTCCTGAAGAAAAATATTGCGCTCGCGTATGTCCCCGTGGAGTTTGCATCAGCAGGCTCGGCAGTGAGAGTCGAGATTCGCGGGCAGGGCGTGGGAGCTACAGTAGTACCTACCCCTTTTTACCGGCGGCAAAAGAAAACTGCATAACCACAGAGGACACAGAGCAGCACAGAGGATTTTGCTAGAAGCTAGCAGTAGGAGCTAGAAGCTTTTATGGCCTACCCCACAGATCGCAAATACACGAAAGAGCACGAGTGGATACAGGTGAACGGAAACTCCGGCACCGTCGGCATCACCGACTACGCGCAACAGTCGTTGGGGGACATCGTGTTCGTCGAGACCCCTAAGGTGGGTGCCGAACTCACCGCCGGCAAAACGTTCGGCACTGTCGAGTCGGTGAAAGCTGTGTCGGACCTGTTCGCTCCAGCGTCAGGCACCGTGATCGAGGTCAACGGGGACTTGGCCACATCGCCCGAGCAGGTGAACAAAGATGCGCATGGCTCGTGGATGGTGAAGCTTACTCTGAAGAATCCAAGCGAACTGGATCGCCTGCTCTCTGCCGCGGACTATGAGAAGTTTGTTGCGGAGGAGGCGGGACACTGAAAAACCAGAACGTCAGACCTCGGACCTCAGACCGCAACTGAGCCTTGCCGAGGTCTGACGTTCCGAGGGCCGAGGTCTGACGCCAAAACCGGGTTTGAACGCGCCAACGCTCCTCCTCATGAATTTTGCATTCGATTCAAATGAAGGCACGGACGCCTCAATCCAAGTAACCCCGAGGCACATCTAAAGAATTTCTATGCGCTATCTACCCAAATCTCCCGCTGACCGCGCAGCCATGCTGAAGGCAATTGGACTGCGTACGGTTGACGATCTGTTTGCGCCGATTCCCGCCGAGTACCGTCTGACCCGCGACCTTAACATCCCGCGTCAGATGGCGGAATCGGAGATTGTAGACTTCTTCCGCCAGCGTTCGCGCGAGAATGGCGACGGTTATACCAGCTTTCTGGGCGCAGGCGCCTATTTCCATTACCGGCCTGTCATTATTGATTCGCTGATTTCGCGTGGCGAGTTTCTGACCGCGTACACGCCTTATCAGGCGGAGATTTCCCAGGGCACGCTGCAATCCATTTTCGAATTTCAGACCATGATCTGCGAGTTGACCGGCATGGAAGTGGCGAATGCCTCCATGTACGACGGTTCCACCGCGGCGGCCGAAGCTGTGATGATGGCGGTCCGCCTGACTGGCCGCCGGTCGGTAGTAGTGGCGCGCAGCCTGCATCCTGAGTATCGCGAGGTCTTGGCGACCTACGCGACGCATCAAGGTATGCCGCTATCGATCGCGGGTTTCAGCGACGATGGTCGTCTGAACCTGAAAGAACTCGAAAAGTCGATCACTCCGGAAACCGCGTGTGTGCTGGTTCAGTCGCCAAATTTCTTCGGCACGATTGAAGACGTCGCAGCGATTGGCGAAATCGCGCACAAACACGGGGCGATGCTGGTCGTCTCGATCGCGGAAGCGGTCTCGCTGGGAATCGTGGAACCGCCGCGCCAAGCCGACGTCATCGCCATGGAGGCGCAGTCTTTCGGCGTACCTCTCGGATTCGGTGGTCCGTACTGCGGCGTCATTGCCACGCGCGAGAAATATGTGCGGCAGATGCCCGGGCGGCTGGTGGGACAAACCGTCGATAAGCAAGGCAGGCGCGGATTCGTCCTGACGCTCGCCACCCGCGAACAGCACATCCGCCGCGAGAAGGCGACCTCGAACATCTGTACCAACCAAGCCCTCGTCGCGTTGATGGTCAACATCTTTATGACGGTGTACGGCAAAGTGGGCCTGAAGGAATTGGCCAAACAGAATCTGGCGAAGACGGCCTACGCTGCGGGCCAGTTCGCGAAGCATGGGAAGGTTGTTTTCGGCGGAACGCCACGCTTTAACGAGTTCGTGGTGCGGACCGGCGAAGAGCCTTACGCGATCAACAGCCGCTTGTTAGGACACAAGATGGTCGGCGGTTTGCCATTGAAAAAGTTCTATCCCGAACTGGGGAACGCCGCCTTGTGGTGCTGCACCGAGCTCACCACGCGCACCGCGATCGACACTGCCGTAGGATTGGTCGCCGAGAGCGAGCGTTCGGTGCGGTCTTCCAAGGAAGAGGATGTGGAAGAGGTGGCGCGATGAAGCACATGACCCGCAAAGCGACGCGTCACGTCAATCAGAACGAGGGCTTGATCTTCGAGAAGTCGTCGGCAGGCAAGGCCGCATGGAAGTTGCCGCCGCTCGACGTGCCGGAGATCGACACCGCCGAACTTCTCGGTGCGTCCGAAAGAAAAGATCTTGGCAACATGCCCGAGGTGAGCGAGATCGAGATCATCCGCCATTTCACGCGGCTTTCCACCTGGAACTATGCCATCGACCTCGGCATGTATCCCCTGGGTTCGTGCACGATGAAGTACAACCCGCGCGTGAACGAAGCGGTGGCGCGGGTGGAAGGAATCGCGAACGGGCATCCCTACCAGCCAGAGAAAATTTCGCAAGGCGCGCTGCACATCATCAAAACGCTGAGCGAGCAACTGATCGAAATCACCGGGATGGATGCGATCACCCTGCAACCTGCCGCCGGCGCCCATGGCGAGATGACTGGCCTGCTGATGGTTCGCGCCTATCACCAGTCGAAAGGCAATGCGCGAAAGAAAATCCTGATTCCGGATTCCGCGCACGGAACCAATCCTGCCACGGCCGCGATGGTGAACTATGCCGTCGAGAATCTCAAGTCGGACTCGCGCGGCATGGTCGACATCGCCGCACTCGAAGCGCAAATGAACGAAGATGTCGCGGCCTTGATGCTGACGAATCCCAATACCCTGGGCGTGTTCGAACAACAGATTCATAAGATCGCTGACATCCTGCACGCCAAAGGCGGCCTGCTGTACATGGACGGCGCCAACATGAACGCGCTGGTCGGCAAGGTGCGCCCCGGCGACTTTGGCGTCGACGTCATGCACCTGAACCTGCATAAGACCTTCTCCACGCCGCACGGCGGTGGCGGCCCCGGCTCGGGACCCGTCGCCATCAAGAAAGCCCTCGAACCTTTCTTGCCGGCGCCAGTGCTGACCACGCACTCGGATGGCACTTTGGGCTTCGATTACAATCGTCCGCAGTCCGTGGGACGCGTACGCGCTTTCTACGGCAACTTCGGAATGTTTGTGCGCGCGCTGGCTTACATTCAGGCGAACGGTCCCGACGGCCTGCGACAAACCACCGAAGACGCGGTGCTCAACGCCAACTACATTCGCAAAGGACTGGAAGGGACCTACGATCTGCCCTATTCCACGCCCACCATGCACGAGGTGGTCTTCAGCGACAAGCTGCAATTGAAAAAAGGTGTGCGCACCATGGACATCGCCAAGCGTCTGATTGATTACGGCTTCCATCCTTATACGACGGCGTTCCCGCTGATTGTGCCGGGCGCGCTCATGATCGAGCCCACCGAGAGCGAATCGAAAGAAGAGATGGATCTGTTTATCGAAGCGATGAAGTCGATCGCGGAAGAAGTGGAAGAAGATCCGCAGACGGTGCTCGATGCCCCACACTCAACCCGGGTTTCGCGGCTGGATGAAACCGCCGCGGCCAGGAGGCCCGTCTTGCGCTGGAAGCCTGCCAGTTAGTGGCTGCGCGGTGCCTGGGCTCGGGCACATCCCTGAGGCGCTCGATGCCTAACGCGAGCGCTAAAGTTCCTTCCTTCTATTGCCGAGTCGAAACGAGCTGCCGAAGCGCTGCACTTCCTAGCTTTTTTTCGAAGTCACCGCGAAAAACGCGGCGGCTTCCTGCTCCACGTTCTTGCTGCCACAATGCGGGCACTTGGGATTTTCTTTATCGTGCTCGTTCAGGGTCAGAACCGTTTCGAAGGGCTTATGACAATCGAGGCAAACATAATCGTAAACGGGCATGGGGACCTCCCGTGGGGAATGCCGCTGCTAGAATTGTAACGCCGTGGAGGATTGTTGATTGCTGATTTTTGACGGTTGACTGAAAACCAACATGCACCCGAGAATCAGCAATCAACAATTTATCCCACTGTCACTTCGCGCTGATATCTACCGACGCGCTCGTAGTCTCCCAGTCGATCCGCAGGGTACATCCGCTTCCAGACTTGTCGTAGGCGATGGTGAAGTTTTCCACCGGCGCGGGCAGCTTCGAGACCTTCATGTCCACGCGCGCCAGTTCGTCGCTCTCATACTTGTAGGGGATTCCCCATTCCCCCGTTTTCTTGTTGATGATCAGTGTCCACTTGTCGGCAGTGGGGACGGTGAAGATCGTGTAACTCCCGGCCGGCACAGTCTTGCCGCCAACAACTACATCGCTGCTGGTCACGAACGTGGTCGCTTCGTTCGCACCGGTGCGCCAGACCTGGCCGAACGGAACGAGGTCTCCATAAATCTTTCGTCCCTTCATGCGGGGGCTGGAATAGTCAGTCTTGATGGTCTTGCCCCCGCCGAGATCGCAGGTCGCGGAAGCGGCTGGACTGGGTTTGCTCTTCTGGCAGGCAGCGAAGACAGTGAGGGTGAAAATCATGCTAATGACAAAGGCAATTCGTTTCTGCATGGTCTCTCCTTTGAGTAGCTGATCGTACTAAGAGCTTTTGACGTGTGAGTTGGATTTATGTCAGCGGGCCCATTATGCTCCACGCATGGGCACGGTTACAATCGACGCATGCCGGTATTCGACGAAAAGCAGGAAGAACTGGAACACTACGAGACCATGATGGGCATTCCTCGGGGGCGCCTTGCGGTGACCATGGACACGATCACCGACGCCATGGCGTTGGTCGGCCAGCACGGTGTCTATTGCCAGAGTCAGCGCCGGCCCGGCAGGCCCGTCATGGACATTCAAATCATCATGAAGAGCCTGACCGACGCGAAAGAGCTGATCCAGAGCGTGATGGAAGAGCTGAAAAAGTCCGCCTAACCTCCGTGGCTCTCGGTGACCTCTGTGGTTCGGGTCTTAGGGTTTCACGGTGACCATCACCACGCCATGCGACGCCACCGGCGCCGAGAATTTTCCCGTCAGCTTTCCCAGATCCTTGTGCTGCCACAGGTCTCGCACGGAAGCGCTGAGGTGGTCGGGATATCCCAAATCCTCCCAGTTCACGGAGATTTGCTGCTCGGCCCCGCCGCGATTCAGCAGCACCACCGCGCGGCTCCCATCTTTTAGCTGCTTTGCCCAGACTTCCAGGTCGCCGTTCTTGGCGACGCGCTCGCCCTGGCGTCCCAGTGCGTCCTGATCCACGGCAATCACTTCTTTATTCGTGAGAATGTCGTGAATTTCCGGCCGCATGTTACGCAGGTCATTTCCCGCGATCAAGGGCGCAGCCAGAATCGCCCACAAACTGAAATGAGAGCGGTACTCCACATCCGTCATTCCCCCGTTGCCGACTTCGAGCATGTCAGGATCGTTCCAGTGCCCCGGCCCGGCGTACGACTGCAGTCCCTCTTCCTGATCTACAATCGCCAGCACGCCGTTGGAGCAGCAACTGCCGTCTTTCCATTTCTCCCTGCCTCCCCACCTGTCGCTGATGTCGCCCGTGGTCCGCCACAGGTTTCCGCCGACTTCTTTGCCCCACAGCCAAGGCTTGGCCGTTCCCCATTCGCAGATGCTGAGCACGATGGGGCGCCCAGCAGTGTCAAGAGCGGCGCGGATGTTGGCGTACGATGCCTTCGCATCCTGCGTGGACGTGTGGCACCAGTCGTACTTTAGGTAATCGACGCCCCACGCTGCATACTGGATGGCATCCTGATATTCATGCCCCAGGCCGCCGGGTCGTCCCGCGCAGGTCTTCGATCCCGCGTCTGAATAGACGCCGAACTTCAGCCCGAGCGAATGGATATAATCGCCCACCGGTTTCATGCCGTGCGGAAAGCGCTGCGGGTCGACGACGATGTTGCCGCTCGCGTCGCGGCTCACTTGCCAGCAGTCGTCAATGTTGACGTATACGTACCCTGCGTCTTTCATGCCCGACTTCACCACGGCGTCGGCCATGCCCTTGATGAGATCCTCGCTGACATTGCAGGCGAATTTGTTCCACGAGTTCCAGCCCATGGGCGGCGTCAACGCCAGATTCGCCGACGGAGAAGTGTTCTCTCGCGCGAAAAGACCAGCGACGAGAAGTAGCATGCAGAGCGAGATGCTAAAGAGGGGGAGTCTCGTTTTCATGCAGACGTTTTACCAGAAATGCCTGGGGATTGGTAGAAGGTGACGACTGATCTTATCAATCGGTGTGGGAAGGGCACGGCTTTCAGCCGTGCCGCTGGCGTCCGCATGATTCGAGGGCTGTAGCCCCTGAGGCACGCTCACTCTGCTCCATGCGAACCGTTATGAGACGGTGCGAGGCAAATCGTCAGCACTGTTCGGAGATCCGATTTACAATGCCCGGTTGATTCGATCCTGAACTGCGTCGCAACGATGGAGGACCCCTCATGCGCAGGCTTCACGCTCTACCGCAGATCGCACTAATCGTTTGTTCTTGCTCTCTTCTTGGCGGCCGTGTCTCGGCGCAGAACGCTAACGCTCCAGGCGGAATCTTCGAGGGTCACAGCGATGTGGGCACCGTGCTGCACGCAGGCTCCGTTAATTACGACGCTGCCAGACGAACCTACACGATCAGCGGCAGCGGCGAAAACATGTGGTTCGCGGCGGATGCTTTCCAGTTCGCATGGAAAAAGATTTCAGGCGATGTGACCTTGACGGCAGACATCTCTTTCCTGACCACAACTGGAAATGAGCATAAGAAAGCGGCGCTGATGCTGCGGCAAAGCCTGGATGCCGACTCCGTCTATGCCGACGTGGCCCTGCACGCGAGCGGGCTGACCTCGCTGCAATTTCGCGACGAGAAAGGCGCGATCACACGCGAGATTCAATCTAACATCTCAGCTCCGAAGCGCCTTCGCATCGCCAAGCGCGGCGATTACGTCTACATGTCCCTGGCAACGGAGGGAGAACCGAAAGTGGCTGGCGGATGGCTTCGCATTCCATTGCAGGGCCCGTTCTATGTCGGGCTGGGCGTGTGTTCCCATGACAAAGATGTGGTCGAAAAAGCAGTCTTCTCCAACGTCGAGTTAACGCAACCCGCTGCAGCCGCAGCAAGTAAGTCCACTCTCTATAGCACGCTCGAAACCGTCGCGATCGCCTCCGCGGACCGCCGCGTCGCCTATCTGGCCCCAGGACGCTTCGAAGCTCCCAACTGGACACGGGACGGCAGCGCGTTTCTCTTCAATCGCGAGGGCCACATCGAGCGACTCGCTGTGGGCAGCGACAAGCCGGTCACCATCGACACTGGTTTCGCGACCCGCTGCAACAACGATCACGGCATTTCGCCGGACGCCTCGCAGCTTGCCATCAGCGACAATTCGCAGGGCGACCACGAATCGCTCGTCTACATCGTCCCCATCGCGGGTGGGACACCGCGCCGCATCACGCAGAAATCTCCATCGTACTGGCATGGCTGGTCGCCCGGCGGCAAGACGCTAGCGTTCGTCGGCCAGCGCAACGGCGACTTCGATATCTATGCGATCCCGGCGGCGGGCGGCGAAGAAACCCGCCTGACCACGGCCCAGGGACTCGATGACGGCCCCGAATATTCACCGGATGGAAAATACATCTACTTCAACTCCGAGCGCACCGGACACATGCAGATCTGGCGGATGAAGCCCGAAGGCAGCGAGCAGGAGCAAATCTTCTCCGACGATCTCAACAACTGGTTCCCGCACATTTCCCCCGACGGCCAGTGGATGGTGTTCCTCACCTACGGAGCCGACGTGACAGGCCATCCGGAAAATAAGGACGTAATGCTGCGCCTGATGTCGCTCGCTGATAAGAAAATCGCGGTGCTGGCGAAATTATTCGGCGGGCAGGGCACAATCAACGTCCCGTCGTGGTCGCCCGACAGCAAGCGCCTGGCCTTCGTCACTTATTTGCTGATTCCGCCAGAGAATACGGGCAGCGATAAGTAGTCGCTCGGATCCGAACGGAGTTGGAAGCAGCGTCGTCGGCCTTATCGCTAACTTCAGTTGGGACGGCCGCACAAGCTCAGAGTGGATAGTGGGGGCTGTCCAATGCGGGTGTTTTCAGGACGACCACCAAACTCCATACGAAATGGCACAACAAAACTACAGCCCAAATGAGGCCGAACAGCCCTATCTGCCTATAAGGCCGATCCGCATCAGTAGCCATGGTGTAAAACGTCGCCAGTGCTGCAACTCCGACCGCGAACAGGCATCCGGTCGCCAGTCCAAGCATGGTTAGCGGTTTTGAGCGTCGGGCGTTGCTCCGGCGACCGAGCAGCCGATCTAGTGCCGTGCCCAACCAATACCACAGCGCGCCGACACCCAAAAAGAAACATGCTGTCTTGTACTGACAATCGGATGAATGGCTCGCGACGAAATACGGTCCAACTAGACCAACTCGCGAATTGTACGGAATAGGCGGCCGCCACTGCTGGAAAATTGATTGCGTAAGACATCCGTAGAACCGGCGGAGGCCAGGTCTGGCGCCAAATCCGCAAACCGGAGTCATCGCCGATGGCGTGACGGCCTGCGCGATACTGGTAGGGCGGTAGACAAAAGCTGCAACTGCAGCGGTTATCTGCACCAACGCCAAGATCCAGCGCCAAGAGAAAATCCTCATAGCAACATTAGAGACCGTCGCAGCTAAGCGTGGCAGTTACGGCAGTCACGATGGCGCCTCATTCCTGATGGACTTGACGATCTCAATTGGCACCAGATCGCCCTAACAACAACGGCATCCGGCCTATGGTCAGGTCTACCGTCCCACCTTCTCGTCGAAGAATTTCGCCATGACTTCCAGCGCCTCTTTGGTTTCCGGCAACTGAAAGTGATACCAGAAAGCATGCGGCAGCGCTTCGAACACAACCAGGTGCGCATCAACGCCCGCCCGCAGCAGCGCACGATGCAACGTGGACGTGTCGCTCAACAGAATATCGCGCGTGCTGGTGACGAGCAGGGTAGGCGGCATGCCGTGCAGGTCGGCAAATAGAGGAGACAGCACAGGATCTTTACGATCTGTCTTGCCGACATACTGATCGTCGGGCAGATGATGGGGATCGATCGGCTGCATCTCGCCGGGAAGTCCATTCAGGGTGAACAGCTGCCGGGAGTCGCCCACGCGGCTGAAGTCGCCAAGTCCTGAAAAAATGCCGAGCGCCGCCGGAAGCGGCAGTCCCAACTGCTTGAGCTTCACGGCAACTTCGGCAGTCAGAATCGCCCCCGCTGAGGTTCCGAAGATTCCAATGCCGCGTGGCTTGTACGTCTTCAGAAGTTCCTTGTAGACCGCGACCACATCGTCCACTGCGGCAGGGAAGGGATTCTCCGGCGCGAGACGGTAGTAGACGGACACAACTTTCGTCTTCGCCAGGTTCGCGATCGGAATGCCTTCAATCAAAGACCCCGAGTCGGAATTGAACCCGCCGCCGTGCAGGTTGATCAGCACGCGGTTGGCATTGGCGTCGGGCATGGTGAGCGGCATGATGATGTCCGTGCGAACGCCCCCCATAGTCGTTTCTTCCACGTTGGCGGGATAGTACTTGCGCGCCTCTCCGGTGCCGAACTTCCGCCATTCGTCCGTGCGGGCGCGCCGCTCCGCCAGCGTCTGTCGTCCGTCCTTTTGCTGCGTAAGCGACTCCAGCCAGTGCTGTGCCTCGGGGCTGATCGTCGAGGGCATCGGCACTACCCGCGTGATGTGGGCAGTCCCGTTGGCATCGAAAGTTGCGGAGTCTTGCTGCGGGGACGGCTTCGACTGGGCGGCTAAGGCTGGAGCAAGCGCGATTGCGGCGATGAGGTGCAGCGCTGCGATTTTCATCGTGACATTTGTACCAGAGGAGCGGGACATGCGAAAGCGCGGGCTGACGCGCATTCGACAAAGATCTAAAGCTTGTCGATGAATTCTTCCGTTGTGATGCCAGCCTGCTTCAGGATTCCGCGCAGGGTCCCGGTTGCCAACTCCACATGCAATGGAACAACGCAGCCAGTAACCTTCTCCGGTCCAACACGCTTCATAACGACGTGGTTCCACGCTGCCGAACCTGAATGAATCCCAGCCGCCCGTTCGAGAGCGCGGATTGCTTCTGCCCCTGAGACCCGGGGCAGCTTAGGCATAGTGTGCCTCGAAAACGGTCACGAGCGGGCATCTGGAGTTTTCGGGAGGGAATTCTTCCAGGTACAGTTCGGTCGCTTCCTTAAGGTTGGCCACGGCCTCTTCGACACTCTTGCCTTGGCTGACCGTGCCAACTTCGGGGCAATCCGCCACGTAGAGATCACGTTCTTTGTGCAAAACCGCAGTGAATGTGCCGACTGGCATTCAGTCCTCCCGAAAGCTGCCGCTGTTGGAATGTCCAAGAATCTCTGTGGTTAAGATTTTAAGCCAGCGTGTACTTCCCGCGCTCGATCATCTTCTGCGCGATTGTTTGCCGCAGTTCGATGGTGTTGAACGGTTCATACTTCGCCAGCCGCCGCAGGATCGCCAACTGCGTGCGCATCATATCGCCGTCGGCAACCGCCGCAATCACCTTTCTGGCCGCAGACTCCACTTTCTCCATCGCCTGCGACAGATACACCCGCGTCATCGCAATCGGCAAAGCCGCGCCCGCCTCGCCTTTGGTCTGCGCGATTTTCTGCGCCCGTAGCACGGCCGATTCCATCGCATAAGTCTCAATGGTCATGTCTGCGATCGCGCCCATGATTTCCTGCTGATCCTGAATCGCCTGCATGTATTTCTGCGTGGCTGCACCAGCCGCAAACAACCCCAGCTTCTTGGCCTGCGCCACCAATTTCCGTTCTTCCGGCAGCGAGCCTTCGAGTTCTTCCGCCATCGATGGGCCTGAGAGCACTTCATCCATTAGTTTCTTGATCGCCGGCATGAGCGGCAACTGCCCGGTCATCGCCCGCTTCAGCAGGAATCCCGTGATGATCAGCCGATTGATCTCGTTGGTTCCTTCGAAGATGCGATTGATGCGGGCATCGCGATACGCGCGCTCGGCGGGATACTCCTCGACAAATCCGTAGCCTGCGTAAATCTGCACCGTCTCGTCCACGACATAATCGATCATCTCCGAGCCCCACACCTTGATGATCGAGCACTCGACCGCGTACTCCTCAATCGCCTTCAGCGTCTGTTTGGCGGCGTCGGCTGCCGATTTGTCGACCTCGCCCAGAGCCGTGTCCATCATGGCAACGGTGCGATACACCAACGACTCGCCCACATAGAGCAGCGTCGCCATGTTCGCGATTTTTTCCCGCACCAGCCCGAAGTCCGCAATGACCTTGCTAAACGCCTTGCGCTGCTTGGCATAGCCAATCGCGTTTTCCAGCGAAACGCGGCCTCCGCCCACGCACATTGCGCCCAGCTTGAAGCGGCCCACGTTCAAAATGTTGAAGGCGATCACGTGACCCTTACCGATTTCGCCCAGCAGGTTTTCCACCGGCACCCTGCAATCGTTGAGAATAATGGGACACGTGGACGACCCGCGAATGCCCATCTTGTGTTCTTCCGCTCCGACGGAGAACCCGGGAAAATTCCTCTCGATCAGAAACGCGGTGAATTTTTCGCCGTTGACCTTCGCGAAGACTGTGAACAGGTCGGCGAAGCCGGCATTGGTGATCCACATTTTTTCGCCGTTCAGCACGTAGTGCTTGCCGTCGGACGAAAGTTCGGCGCGAGCGCGGCAGTTGAGTGCGTCCGAGCCAGAGGAGGCCTCCGACAGGGCATACGCGCCCACAATTTCGCCCGAGGCCAGGCGTGGCAGGTACTTGTTCTTCTGTTCTTCGGTGCCGAAGTACACGATGGGCAACATGCCGATACCGCTATGAGCGCCCCATGTGGTGGCGAAGCCGGCATACTTGGCGATGTGATCGGCAATGACCGCGGCGGTCACCTTATCCATTTCCAGGCCGCCATAGGCTTCCGGAATCTCTACGCCGCTGAGACCGAGTTCGCCCGCCTTTTTCAGAAGTTCGCGAGAGACCGAGAAATCCTTGTGCTCGATCTTTTCCACATTCGGCAGGATCTCATTGACGGCAAACTCTTCCGTCGTCTGCCCGATGAGCTGGTGCTGTTCGCTGAAATCTTCCGGGGTGAATACCTCTTCGGGCTGTCTGGATTCCAGCAAAAAGCTGCCGCCGGAAATCTTGTTCTTCGGAACTGCCGTGGTCGTTCCCATGTCTATCCCTCGATAAAAGAAACCGCCGAGCCCCGAAAGACGCAGCGGAAAGCACACTGCAATTCTAATGCGGGAAGGAAGGGAAAGATAGGAAGAGAAGGATAGGCCGGAATCCCCGGTGTCTTCTTACCAACCAGACGGCTCACCGCTCTCCCGAAGCCGGACCAACCTGTACTCTCTTTACGTGGTAACGGCTTGCCGGTCTGCAGGTCGAATAGCCCGCCGGATGCGTGGAATCGGAATCCTTGGAATCGCGCGCGACCAGATAGCTGCGAATCGCGTAGCAGGTCGTGTCTGCGTCCACTTGCCCGTCCGGGCCCGAGACCAGCTTGTCAGCCCGAGCTTCCAGCCTGAACGGGCGACCCTGGGGACCAATCCTGAATTGGTCAATTCGCAGACGGTCCAGAGGATCCGTTCCAGAGGCGGCATCCGCCGGCTGATTCGGGATCAGCCTCCACGGCTCCGAAGACGTGACTTCCGCAGATTTGCTCAGCTCGGCAGCTTGGGTTGGACCAGCGAGGGAGTCACTTTGTTTCTGGGCAAATGCCGGTGCAGAACACACCAGCAGGACGGCGACAAGCAGGCGGGTGAGAGTCATAAGAACCCTCCTGCGGTGAATTATAACGCGGTTGTCAGCTACAAGTTTTCGAAAATTCCCGCGGCTCCCATGCCGCCGCCCACGCACATTGTGACCATGCCGTAACGACCCTTGCGCCGCTTCAGTTCGCGGATCACGGTCGCCGTCAGCTTGGCTCCAGTGCACCCGAGCGGATGTCCCAGCGCGATCGCGCCGCCGTTGGGATTGACTTTCTCCGGGTCCAATCCCGCTTCCTTGATCACTGCCAGCGACTGCGCAGCGAAGGCCTCGTTCAACTCGATCACATCCATGTCAGAGAGCTTCAACCCAGCCATCTTCAATGCCTTTGGGATCGCGAATACCGGGCCGAGCCCCATTTCTTCCGGCTTGTATCCGGCCGTCGCGAACGACACATACCGAGCGAGCGGCTTGATGCCTAGAGCCTTCGCCCGCTCGGCCGACATTACGACGGCTGCGGCTGCGCCATCGGACATCTGCGACGAATTCCCGGCGGTTACCGTGCCTTTCATGTGGAACGCCGGCTTCAGCGCGAGCAGCGCTTCGAGTGAAGTGTCGCCGCGCGGCCCTTCGTCCACTTTGAATACGATCTCCTGACGCTTCGGCTTGGAGCCATTCGGCGTGCTGAAACTCACGGGAACAGGAACAACTTCGTCAGTGAACTTCCCGGCCTGAATCGCCGCCATGGCTTTCTGGTGACTGCGGAGGGAGAATTCATCGGCCTGCTCGCGGGTGATGCCAAAACGCTGTCCCACGCGCTCGGCGGTGAGTCCCATGGAAAGATATGCATCCGGATAGTGATCGACCAGCCACGGGTTGGGGGAGATCTTGTGACCGCCCATCGGAATCATCGACATAGACTCCGTTCCTCCCGCGACAATCACTTCCGCGCCGCCGCTCATGATGCGCTCGGCCGCCATGGCAATGGCCTGCAGTCCAGAGGAGCAGAAGCGGTTGATGGTGAGCGCCGAGACTTCGACGGGCAGACCTGCGCGCAGCGAAGCGATGCGGGCCACGTTCATTCCTTGCTCGGCTTCGGGCATGGCGCAGCCCAGGATGACGTCTTCGATTTCTTTAGAGTCAAGTTGCGACACCCGTTCCAGCGCGCCTTTGATCGCAACCGCGGCGAGTTCATCGGGACGAGTGGCGCGGAGCGTGCCTTTGTAGGCGCGTCCCACGGGCGTACGAACAGAAGAAGCAATGATGACTTCACGCATATGATTTCTCCGTTCTCGACAGGCTGTCCATTCGATGCCTGCATTTCTGCGCCAGCTTCAAGCGCACGGCCATCACTTTGCTGGCGCGAAAAAATAATAATCGGCCGTGTAATCGCTCTTGGTTTCCGCGTCCTTGTGCGACTCATCGCAAGCGTCGTTGCCGGGTTTGCCGCCGTGCGTATGCACGCGTTGAATGGTTGTGACATTGGTCAGTACACCAGCCTTGCCTGCATGGCTCTCGACGTTCACCAGCAGCCACGGAATCGAGTCCGGATCGAGCGAATCAACGTGCGCGACGGTTTTGCCGGTGACTTCACTGCCGTCTTTCAGCTTCCAGGTTGGCAGCTTCGAGGTCGGATCAGCGGTGTGCTGCCCAATCACTTTATCTTTCCGATCCTTCAACTCCGCCTCGGGACCTTTGAGCGTCCAACTGAACTTGCCGTCGGCGCCTGCCTGACACGTGTAGATCTGCGATCCCTTGGCGCGCACGAACAGAACCGGATCGAGGCCTGCGGGAACGGCGATCGCGTCCGGAACGTCGGGCGCAGATTCTTTCGCGGGAGTCTCCTTGTGCGCGTTGGTTTGGGCGTTGGCGCGTGGGGTTGAAGAAATGAGGACGGCAAGACCGATGACCGCGGCAGCAGCTAGCAGAGGTCTTCGCATGAGGCGATTGTAGCGCAGGAGAAATGCGGGGAAGGGCCGCAGCGGATATTCCATTTTGGGACGGGGTTTTCGGTTTGGTACCACCCCCTCCCCCTCGGTCTATTGGAATCATCGAGTTAGCGTCAAAATCAGAAAAAATCCTAGAGCTCGAATAACTTAGGGGCAAAATCTTGAGCCGCTAGGAGTTAGGGGCGATTCGAATGCCAAAGAGCGAAGGACTATGCAACAGAAGTAACTGGAAATGGAAGCGAAGTCAAGAGGTGCAGAAGAGAAAGTGGGCAGGGATTCCCATTTCGGGAAAGGCAGACTGTCTGCCGAGTTAGAGAGCCCGCCGGGCAGGCGGCCCCGGCACTTGACGGGGGCCTGGCCGGAGAGTAGCGTGGGCCTCGCTCGGGAAACACCAATCCAGACAATTCAATCAGACCAAGGAGGCTTCTATGAGGCGGAAGGCTTTGTGGACCACGTTCGCAGTGGTGTTGCTAGCGGCGATGGCTGCCGGCCAAGCACAGGAACAATATCTCGACGTGTACATCGCGCAAGTGAAACCGGAGAAACGAGCGGACTTTGATGCCATCTCGAAAAAGATGGTGGCGGCCAATCGCCAAAACAAGGGCGACGCCTGGCTGACCATGGAAACCGTTTACGGCCGGGGCCAGCGCGTCACCTTTATCAGCATGCGCAGCAGCTACGGGGACGCAGAAAAAGCCTCGGGTATGTTCTACGAATCGCTGCAAAAGACCTACGGCAAGGCTGCAACAGAGAAGATGTTGCAGGAGTTCGACCAGTGTCTGGCGAGTTCTCGTAACGAATTCCGCCGGCGGCGCTGGGACCTGAGCAGCAATGCTCCGGCAGACGCGGCGGCGATGGCGAAAATGCTGGGAGACGCGCGCTGGCTGCGGACCACCGCGGTGCATGTACGCCCCGGCCAGGTGGCGGCTTTCGAGGCGCTGCTGAAAGACCTGAAAACGGCGCGCGAGAAAACCTCGCCTCCGCAGACGACATTGGTATCACAGGCGGTTGCCGGCCAGGAAGGGACGGTGTTTTACGTCACCGCCCTGCAAAACTCTATGGCTGGGTTCGATGCGATTCCAACCCCGCAACAGATCCTGGGCGAGGAGGGATACGCGAAGTTCCTCAAGACCAATGCGGATGTCGTAGAGGGCACCGAGACGGTTATCAATCGCTTCCTGCCCGAACTGAGCAATGCGCCGGAGGAAGTAGTCGCCGCTGCTCCGGACTACTGGAGACCCAAGACCACGGTGGCTGCCAAGGCCAGTCCCGCGAAATCAGCTGTGGTGAATGCAGCGGAAACCGGCAAGGTGGACAAGAACAAGCACTAGCGAGGCGAGGCGTTCGCCCGCTACTTGAACACAGACTGCGCTACAGTTCAGACAAAAGGGTGCCCCATGTCTCGCGTCTTTTGCGAGACGTGGGGATTTTTCTTTCCACTCTGCAAGTCGCCTCAAAGCACTAAGTGGGCCAGTCCCAAGTTTTGGCGTAGCATGATGGCCATGGTTTACCGCCCAAGCATCGATTCCAAACTAGCGTTTGTTCTCATGCCCTTCAGGCACCCCTTCGACGACTACTACGAAGACATCATAAAACCCGCGGCGAAAGCGGCTGGCCTTGAGACTCGAAAGGCGGACGAGATATACGGGACGGGTCCAATTATCCACGACATTTGGAAGCAGATTTGGGCGGCAGCTGTTGTTATTGCTGATGTCACTAGTAAGAACCCAAACGTCAACTATGAGCTAGGCATCTGCCACGCTCTGGGTGTACCGACAGTCATCATTACCCAGAGCTTTGATGACGTACCTTTCGACTACCAACACCGCCGTTGCATCCTATATGACACCAACGGGTCAGCATGGCAGCGTGATCTCAAGAAATCGATTACGGCAACTCTCAAACAGGTAATCGCCGGAGAGGACGTATCTCCGGAATTGGGGTGGCCCTACGACATCTCGCCCTTTCGATACGGGCTAGACAGTGGCGTGCTGGTGCCTGCTGCTGACGCGCGCGACGTGGTTATCCGCGGGGCACAGATGGTGCGCGATGCAGTCGCCTATGCCTTTGGACCGCATGGTAAAAGCGTTTCCGCAAGGCTTGCGGAAGACCGACACGCGTACTACAAGAACGGCGCAGCCATCGCGGCGTCGCTACATGCCTCTGAGCCGCTGGAGGCCACTGGGATGGACCATGCCAAGCAGCTAGCGGTAGAAATGCGCAATAGCGTAGGCGATGGCTCGAAGACCGCGGTGCTGTTGTTCCAGAGAATGGTGGATGTTGGCAATGCGGCACTCAAATTGAATCATCCACTGAGCGATGTGTTGCGCGGTATGGAAAGGGCGAAAGAAGTAGTCATCTCCGCTATCAGGGGGCAGAGTAAGCCTCCTGCCTCCGATTCCATTTTGCATGTGGCGAGAACTGCCTCTGGTGGCAACCCCGTCATCGCCAGTATTGTCGTCGAGGCATACAAGAAGGCGGGCCGGGACGGTTTGATTGTGATTGAAAAGGGCGACCTCACCGAAACCACACTGGAGGTGCAAGAGGGCATGCATTTTGATCGGGGCTGCCTTGACGCCGCTCTGTTCTCACCCGCTGAGGCCCAGGAGTGTGTACTCCAGGACGCCTACATCCTGATTTACGATTTCAAGATTTCTTCGATGAAAGATTTCCTGCCACTGCTTGAGCAAATCGCCGCTGCGGGACGGCCGTTGTTAGTGGTCGCTGAGGACGTTGAGGGCGAGGCGCTCGCGACGATCGTCGTGAACCGGAAAAAGGGATCGCTCGACTGCATCGCCGTGAAGGCGCCCGGCTTTGGAAGCAATCGCAGAGCCATGCTTCAAGACATTGCGGTAATGACGGGAGGGACCGCCATCACGGAGAGCTTCGACCGAAGGCTTTCAAGCGTCACTCTCCAAGATCTAGGTCGAGCGCGGAAGGTAGTAGTCACAAAGGAAAGTACGACGATTCTAGGCGGCGCGGGTGAGTCCAATGTGGGGAAGTACGCTGAGGCCATTCGTGATGAGGTTTCGCGAACCAAGGATCCCTATACGATCGAGCGGTTGCGCGAGCGGTTGGCTAAACTCAGCGGGGGAATTGCCGCCATTCGCATCGGCGGTGTCAATTCTCAAGAAGTTGCGGATCGTGCCTATTTGGCGGAGAGCGCGATGCACTCCGTACAGAAGGCCATTGAAGAAGGCATTGTGGCTGGTGGCGGAACGACTCTGCTCCAGTCAAAAGCGCCCCTGGCAAAACTCTCATTCAGGAGACCGGGGGAGGTTGCTGGTGTAAAGGTCCTTGAAGATGCGATGGAGGAACCGTTCCGACAACTCGTTCGAAATAACGGAATGGACCCCGAGGAGGTATCCAAGAAGCTGAAACGAAAAAAGACGGTGGCATTGGGCTTCGACTCGGAGACCGGCGAACTTCAAGACTTGGCCAGTCTGGGCATTCTTGACCCTGTTGCCACCGTCACGCAGGCTGTCCACCTTGCGTTCTCGCATGCGCGGACAATACTGGAAACAGGGGCTTGGGATTCCACTAATCCCAAGGTTCAAAAGCCGGCGCGCCCGTCACCTTCTGAGGGGGGCGCCGTAGAAGAGCCCCCCTTTTAGTTCCTTAGCATCTTCCCCGTCTTCAGCGTGAACTGAATTCTTTCCTGCGTTTTCTTCTCGCCGCAGAGCGATTTGAAGCCTTCACGCTCCAGGTCGAGGATGTACCGCTCGCTCACGGGCGTGCCCGGAGTGACGTTGCCGCCGCAGAGGACTTCGGCGACCTTTCCGCCTAGCTTCACTTCCTAGCCGGACGACGCCTGCTTTCAGCCTTTGGCGAATGCCATCCCCACTTCTCGCGAAAGACGCGAGAAATGGGGCACCCGGATTATTTCAACTGTGCTCGATTGCGACAACGGGGCCACCGGCTTCCGCGAGGATCCTGCCGTGGTCGGGGGTTGAGGGGCTGCGGCGAACAGCAGATTCCTCGCTCGCTCTCGGCGCGCTGTTCGCGCGCCTGCGAGCGGCTCGGAATGACAAGAGCGAAGTTGTGTCGTCGGCGGGACTGAAGAGGCTGCGAACGACGCAATCCGGGGAGGAACATCGACCACGGGGGCTGAAGCCCGCGCTGATTTCTCACGCCTTACGCGGCCCTGGAAGGGCCGCTCTTCCACGGCGAAGCATGCATCTGTGACGCTTTCCGCAGCCTCTGAGGTCGTGCCTTTCCGACCGTGCTCTGCGGCGCGGAACCGGCAATGGAAGATCGGCGACGTCAGTTCCTCAGCGTCTTCCCCGTCTTCAGCGTGAACTGAATTCTCTCCTGGGTTTTTTTCTCGCCGCAGAGGGATTTGAAGCCTTCGCGCTCCAGGTCGAGGATGTACTGCTCGCTCACGGGGGTGCCCGGAGTGACGTTGCCTCCGCAGAGCACTTCGGCGATCTTCCCGGCCAGTTTCACTTCGTAGTCGGTGATGAAGTCGCCCTGGCGCATGAGGTGGACGCCCATCTTGAGGGCCGCCAGAAGATTCTCTCCCGGCGCGGGAATGTCCGCACGCGGCACCGGCGGCTCGTATCCCGCGCGCACGAGTTCTAACGCGCGCGCCTTCGCATCCGAGAGCACGCGCTCGCGGTTCATGCTGATTCGGTCGGAATCGGAGAGGAATCCGAGAGCGCGCGCTTCGTGCGCCGACGTAGCAACCTTGGCGGTAGCGATGGCTTCGAAAGCTTTCTTCATCGCCTCCATCATTTCGACGGAACCGGCGAGGGCTTCGCCTGAGACTTTCCCGCGCGATGCGGCCGCGCTGTCTACGGCGCGCAACAGCATTTCTTTGCAGCCTCCTCCCCCCGGCAACAATCCAACCCCGACTTCGACCAGACCGGTATACAACTCGGCATGTGGCTGCCGAGCCGCCGCGTGCAAGGAAATTTCCGTGCCTCCGCCCAGGCACAGCCCGAACGGGGCAGACACCACCGGCTTCGGCGAAAACTTGATCGCCTGCGTCATCCCCTGGAACTGCCGAATCGCGAGGTCAACCTCGTCCCACTCTTCTTCCTGCACGCTCATGAGCAGCAGCATCAGGTTGGCGCCCACGGAAAAATTCGTCGCGTCGTTGGTGACGACGAATGCGTCGAACCCGTCCCCAGGACCGCCGGGCTTCAGCGATTGCGTAATCAGGCCGATAATGTCGGCGCCCAGCGAGTTCATCTTGCTGTGGAACTCGATGCACGCCACGCCGTCGCCCAGATCCACCAGCGACGCTCCGGAATTTTTCTTCACCACGCCATTGGATTTCTTTGCGACCGTGACCGACCACACCCCTGCGGGAACTTGCACCGATTCCCAGCTTTCCGTTCCGAGTTCCCAGTACTTGCGTCCCGCGGGCGATTTTGCGTCGTCGATGTACCAGGATTTTTGTCCCGTGGCCAGCAGCCTTTCGACATTGGCCGGCACGGGCTTACCTTCCTTCTTCATGCGGGCAACCGTGGCTTCGACGCCAGCGGCGTCCCACAGTTCGAAGGGGCCAAGCTCCCAGTTAAAGCCGAGACGCATGGCGCGGTCGATTTCAACAATCGAGTCGGAAATTTCAGGCACGCGGTTGGCGGAGTACGTCCAGAGATCGGAGAGTGCAGCCCAGAGAAATGCGCCGGCTTTGTCGCCCTTCTGCGGGCCGGCGCCGTCCAGGCCAAGCAGCGTGCGCAGGCGGGTTCCCGTGTCCTCGATGTTTTTCGCCATATCGAGCGCGGGGAATTTGGGTTTCTGGCGCGGATGGTATTCGAGCGTCTTCCAGTCCAGCGCCAGACGTTCGTCTTCCTTCCCCGGAACGCCCTTCGCTTTCTTGTAGAAGCCGCCTTTGGTTTTGTCGCCCAGCCATTTGTGCTCCAGCATCTTGCCGAAGAACTCAGGCAGCCGAAGATCGCTGCGCTCGTCGTGGACATTGGTCGTCATGTTGCCGACGACATGGCCGAGAATGTCGAGCCCGACCAGATCGATGGTCCGGAACGTGGCCGACTTGGGCCATCCCACGGCCTGTCCGGTGAGTGCATCCACTTCTTCAATGGTCAAGTTCATTTCCTGCATCAGCCGCATGACATTCAACACCGAGAATGTGCCGATGCGATTGCCGATGAAGTTGGGCGTGTCTTTGGCGATGACAACGCCCTTCCCCAGGCGCACGTCGCAGAAGTGAGCGACCGCCTCGATCGCGGCGCGGTCCGCCTCGGGCGTAGGAATGATTTCCAGCAGCCGCATATAGCGCGGCGGATTAAAGAAATGTGTGCCAAACCACGCCCAGCGGAAGTCATCGGAGAATCCTTCGGCAATCTTGCCCACGGGCAAACCACTGGTGTTCGTGGTGACGATCGTCCCGGGCTTGCGGACGGCTTCCACTTTCCTCAACAACGCCCGCTTGATGTCGAGGTTCTCGACCACGGCTTCGATGATCCAGTCGACGTCGGCGAGCTTCTTGATGTCGTCTTCGAAGTTGCCCACCGTGACGAGCCGGGCAAGAGACGGTTCCATAAAGGCCGCAGGCTTGGATTTTCTTGCGGCGTCGAGCCCGGCAGCAGCGATCTTGTTTCGCGCCGGCCCGTCGGCGTCAGGAGGAACAATGTCAAACAGGTAGCTGGGAACGCCGGCATTGGCAAAATGCGCGGCGATGCGGGCGCCCATGGTACCGGCGCCGAGGATGGCGACTTTATTGATGCGCTTCATAATCAGGCCTCGAGATGAATACGGTTCGGACCACGCAGCATTCAAAAAGACGGAGGATTTTCAATGTTGAAGATGGCAATCTGAGTTGGCTCCGAATTGTCGGAGATCGGTAACCTGGCAATGGTAATCGCATCGGGGACAATTTATCCAGGGCCCCAATCACAGCTCCGCGTTTGCCTCGACATATTCCAACGCTCGGCACGCCATTTGTTTTTCGCCCCCATAGGCCAAGAGCTTGGACGCATCTTCCAGGGGCACCCACTTTGCGCGCCCGACTTCGATCCGCATCTCGTCGGTGATGTTGTCGATCTCTCCCGATTCGTAGCGCAGCAGGTAGAAGCTGACGATTTTGAATACGCGCTCGCCATTGCCCCAGGAGCGCACGTACACATACTTGATGTCCCCAAGTTTGGTGACCGGAACCGCGGTGATTCCCGTTTCTTCGCGCACTTCGCGCAGGGCTGCGTCGAGCGCTTTCTCGCCGGGATCAATCAAGCCTTTGGGAAGGCACAAAACCGCTTTTGGTTTCGAGCGAACCGCTCGTTTGCCAGGGCCGGGAACAGCGGCCTGTGCCACGGGCAGCTCAATGGCGGCCACCAGCCAGACGCCGTCTTCCTTCCGGATGACCACGCCACCCGCTGAAATCTCGCGCATCATATTGTCCGCAACTTAGCAGGAATACAGGAATTTCGTCACGCGCTTGCTGGTCCCCCGGTAACGGTTACGGTACCCAACCGGCCTCCCCAAAGTAATCGATGGTGGCACCGTTGTGCCCTTACAAACTTCTGGGTATTTGTGGCATCTTACTTGCTGTATAGGGTTTTAGTAAGGCCGGAAACGCGGGGTTTGCCGTGAAAAGTCTGGGGAAGATTATCCGGTCAGTACAAGCCTTTGGACGGGAACTCTCCCGCCAGCCTGCCCCGATTCTGCCGTCACGGACTCCAGCCATTGGTTTGGCCTTGGGCGGGGGATTTGCCCGCGGCATCGCGCACGTCGGAGTTCTGAAGGTCCTTGAGGAAGAGGGCATTCCGGTCCGCGTCGCCGCCGGCACCAGCGTGGGCGCTCTCATCGGCGCGGCTTACTGCAGCGGCGTCTCGGTCCAGGAACTCCACGAGATGGCGCATAATGTCCGCTTCACCACCTTCGCCCGCTGGACGCTCTCGCGCTGCGGCTTCGCCTCGAACGACCGCATGGTTTCGTTTCTGACCCGCATTCTGAAGGTGAAAACTTTCGAAGACCTGCGCATTCCTTTGGGCGTGACCGCCACCGACTACAATACCGGCGAAGGCATAGTTTTTCATTCCGGTTCGATCATCGATCCCGTTCGCGCGAGTTGCGCCTATCCGGGAATGTTCCTGCCGGTGGAGATTCGCGGCCGCTATCTGATCGATGGCATGCTCTCGCATCCTGTGCCCACGCGGCCTCTGCGTGAAATGGGCGCGGAACGCGTGCTGGCCGTGCATTTGAAAGGCACGTGGGCCAACGACCGGCCCCCGCGGCATCTGTTTGATGTGATCGGACAATCGTTTGCGATTGCCCAGGATGCGATGTCGAGTTTGTGGAAGGAAGCCGCGGACCTGATCATCGAACCTGACGTCGCCGGATTCGCCTACGACGACTTCAAGCGCGCCGACGATCTGATTCGCGTCGGAGAAGCCGCTATGCGCAAGGCGCTGCCTGTAGTGCGCAAGTGGCTGGCGACGCCGGCGGAAGCCTCGGTTCTTCCGAAAGATCGTTCAGCGGTGGCGCGCCCGGCGCCCATGCCGGCGGACTGAAGAAGCGTTTAATAACGGCTTTCTTAGGACGTTACTGCCAGCTTTCTGGCCTCCTCGCGAATCTTTTTCCACGCCATCTCGACGTGCCGCGCCTGCGTGTTAGTCTGTCCCACGCAAAGCCGCAGCGTCAGCTTGCCGTTCAGCTTCGTGTGCGTCAGAAACAAATCGCCGCTGCGGTTCAGCCGATCCAGAATGCCCTGATTCGCCGCATCTCCGCCTTTGTGCCGGAAGCAAACCAGATTCAGCGGCGCCGGCGCAGCCAATTCAAAGCGATCATCGTTCCGCACCCAATCCGCGAACTGCTGCGCCAGTTTCACATGCTCCCGAATGTGGTGCTGCAAACCTTCCACTCCGTAATGACGAATCACAAACCACAACTTTAGCGACCGGAAGCGGCGTCCGAGTTGGATGTGCCAGTCGCGATAGTCGATAACCGCTCCCGACTCCGTGGCCTGGTTGCGAAGGTACTCCGGCAGAATGCTCAAGGTCTGAATCAGCGCCTTCCGGTCAGCGACCCAGAAGCAGTTGCAGTCGAAGTTCGTGAACATCCATTTGTGCGGATTGAAGTTGTAGCTGTCGGCGAGTTCAACTCCGTTCTGCAGGTGGCGGAACTCAGGGCAGAGCATGGCGGTACCCGACATGGCGGCATCCACGTGAAGCCAAAGATTGTTCTGGCGGCAGACTTCGCCGATCGCGCCGATTGGATCCATCGCGTTCGAAGACGTGGTGCCTACGGTGGCGCACGCAAAAAACGGAGTGAGCCCGGCACGTCGGTCTGCGTCCACTTGGCGTGCCAGTGCGTCGGGCCGCATCGCGAGATTCTGGTCGACTTCGATCAGCCGCAGATTTTCCACGCCGATGCCGGCAATCATCGCCGCCTTCTCCAGCGATGAATGGGTCTGCGTCGATGCGTAGGCGACCAGCCGTCCGTTGCACCCTCTCTTATTGCTCACGTAGTGAGTGGCTCGCTCGCGGGCGGCAAGCAGGGCGCAGAGCGCGGCGCTCGAAGCCGTGTCCTGAATAACGCCGCCGCCCGTGTTTGACGACAGGAACTTCTCGGGCAAAGCGAGCATACCGACGAGCCAATCCATCACGTGCGTTTCGAGCTCTGTACACGCTGGGCTCGTCGACCACAGCATCCCCTGAACGCCCAACCCCGAAGAAAGAAGATCGCCCAGAATTCCGGGCCCAGATGCGTTGCAAGGAAAGTATGCGAAGAAATTCGGCGACTGCCAGTGCGTGACCCCCGGCAGGATCAACCGCTCGACATCTTTCAGCAGCGCGTCGAATGGCTCTCCCTGCGCCGGAGGGGTCGCCGGAAGCGAAGCGCGAATCTCTCCCGGCTTCACCTGCGAGAGCACGGGAAACGACTCGATGCGGGCATGGTAGTCGGCGATCCAGTCCACCACGGCATGCCCGTGGCGCCGAAATTCGTCGGGCGTCATATGAAAGGATTTTTCGTCTGACACGTCTTCTCCGAGTCACGTCACTTCAATCGTCCAAAATACACTTGCGTTTTGTAGTCGAATGTTACGCGTCCAGCAATGGCGTGCGCCTCGAAGATCCGCCGCAGTTCGCGCAGCATGGGTGCATGATTGGGATGCTCAGGGCCCGGCGCATAAGACGACGACAGCAGACGGCCTTCGAGCCCTGCATAATCGAACTCCTGCCGCATCTCAAACACGCGCTCTTGAAACGGCGCAGGATCGAAGAATTCGTTTACCGCGTCGGTGGTCCGCTCATGCCGCACGTCGTCGTAGTCCGTGCCGAAGGTCAACAGCAGTTGCTCGTAGTCCCGCAGAAACGCAGCCGAATCCGTGAGCCGCTCGTTCCACAAAAGCGCCACCCATCCACTTGGCTTCAGAATGCGCACGAACTCGCGGCGTGCCCGCACGCGATCAAACCAGTGCGCCGCTTGTGCTGCCGTAACGAAATCGACGATCCCATCCGGCAGCGTGGTCGCTTCAGCCGTTCCCGCAACGCTGGCAAATCGGGGAAATTCCGCCAGCAGCCGCTCGCCTGCCTGGCGCATCTCCGCGTTGGGCTCGATTCCGAAAACTTTATTACCATTCTCTAGCAGCATGCGGGTCCAGATTCCCGTGCCTGAGGCAACGTCCGCGACCGCATGGCGAGCCGCGAGCCCACACTCACGTTGCAGTACTTGCAAGGCTTCCCGCGGATATCCCGGCCGGTACCGGACATAATTTTCCACGCGATCGGAAAAACGGCTGGTGGCGTTGGAAGCAGGCATAGAGACGCACTCTGACAAGATTTATCACCTTGCCAGAAAGCCATTCTAACGGCAGGATAGAGATGTTGTCCCTCCACTCTGAGGTCGCCGGGTTCTCCGAGCCGGAGTTTCGCGGCAGCGAAGAAGAAAGAATACGCCCGGCCCGCAGCCTATCCAACTATGCGAGTGGTCATCAAAGTCGGCACCAGCCTTATCGCTCCCGGCGGGACGATTGACATCCACCTGCTGCGCGGCATGATCGATCAGTTTGACCTCGCAAAGAACGAGTATCTCATCGTGACTTCGGGCGCCATCGCCGCAGGCATGTCGGGCCTGGCGCTGCAGAAGCATCCCGGCAACGTCCCGCGCATGCAGGCCTGTGCCGCCGTCGGCCAGAGCAAGCTGATGCATACCTACGAGCGCCTGTTCTTCGGCAAGAAGGTGGTCGCGCAATTGCTCCTCTCGAGCGACGACTTCACTTCCCCCGTGCGCTATCGCAATCTGCAGAACGCGATCGCCGAGTTGCTCGCGCTGGGTGTCGTGCCCATCGTGAACGAGAACGACAGCGTCTCGGTGCGCGAACTCGAAGGCGCTTTCGGCGACAATGACGAATTGAGTTCGCTGCTGGCCACGGCCGTCAAAGCCGACTGGCTGTTGCTGCTGACCAACGTCGACGGATTCCTGATTCCCAACGGCCGCAAGAAACCGCGTCTGCAGCGTGTGGTTCGCAAACTGACGCCGGCGCTTGAGGCGCAATGCAACGGCAAGAGTTCACTCGGACGCGGCGGCATGATTTCGAAATTACGCGCCGCCAAACTGGCGAGTGAGGGCGGAGTCCACGTGGCCATCGTGAATGGCAGGCATCCTCAGGCCATCACGCTGGGCATGGAACGCAAGATCGGAACCTATTTCCCGCCGCATAAGGACAGATAAAAAGACGAATGGCCGCCGCTTTCACCACCGCCGCTTCGACGCAAGAAAAATTGGTGCGCGCCCGCGCCGCGTCCGCCAAGCTGGCATTGCTTTCCACAGAAGAAAAGAACGCGCTCCTGCTGGCAATTGCCGATGCGATCGAGGCGAACGAGAAGAGCATTCTGGACGCCAACCGCGAGGACGTGGAGAATTCCGGTCTCGAAGGCGCTATGCACGACCGCCTGCTCCTGACTCCGTCGCGCATCAAAGATATGGCTCGCGGCGTACGTGAGGTCGCGGCCCTTCCTGACCCCATCGGAGAGACCCTCGCGGAATGGACCAAGTCGAACGGCCTGCGCTTCCGCAAAGTGCGCGTTCCCTTGGGTGTGGTCGGAATCATCTACGAGTCGCGTCCGAACGTGACCGTCGATACCGCAGTCCTGGCGCTCAAGAGCGGCAACGCCATCGTTCTTCGCGGCGGCAAAGAAGCGGCGCACAGCAACCAACGCCTGGTTGAGATCATGACGGCCGTCCCCGGCTTGCCCCAGGGCGCCATCGAACTGCTCGATTCGAGTACGCGGCAGTCGGTGCAGGAATTAATCAAGGCTCGCGGACTGGTCGATGTCATCATTCCTCGCGGCGGCGCAGGGCTCATCACGTTCGTGACGGAAAATTCCGCGGTGCCGGTCATCGAGACTGGAGCAGGGAATTGCCACATCTTCGTGGATGAATCGGCCGATTTCGGAATGGCCGACCGGATCGTCATCAATGCCAAGACGCAGCGCCCGTCGGTCTGCAACGCCGCCGAAAAGTTGCTGGTGCATGAACGCATCGCTGCCGAATACGTGCCGCGCATCGTGAAGAAGTTAATTGAAGCCGGCGTTGAGGTGCGCGGCGATGGCAAAGTCCGCACCCTCGCTGCTGGATTGCACGTCGGCCCCGCGGCCGAGCAAGACTGGTACGAAGAGTATCTGCGCCTGTGTATGGCCGTGGCCGTGGTCGCCAACGTCGACGACGCAATCGCGCACATCAGTCGTTACTCCACCAAGCACAGCGATTCCATCGTCACCCGCGATGAGGAGAACGCACGCAAATTCCTGCGTGGCGTGGATTCGGCTGCCGTCTACTGGAACGCCTCCACCCGCTTCACCGACGGCGCCGAATTCGGGTTTGGCGCCGAGATGGGCATCAGCACCCAGAAACTCCACTGCCGCGGCCCCTTTGCACTGGCGGAGTTGACTTCGTCGAAGTACGAGATTGTCGGGACCGGGCAGGTGCGTTAGTTGCTCGACTGGTTTTTCGTTTCTTGGGCAAGAGGCCCGTCAAGTACAGGTTGTGTTTCTCGCTCACATCACTGTAGCCACTGTGGCCTTTCGGCGTGATTTTCAGGGGCTTAATTGCACGCTTCATAGGGTTCAGGGTGTCAAGCTCGGTTACACCTATGTTACCTTACTACCTTTCACCGCAGGAGCCTGATGAAACTTCTCTCATCCGCCGTTCTGTCTTTTGCACTATTCCTTTCGGGATCGTCTCCGACAGCAGGCGGCAACGCTTCCGCATCTTCCAGTTCAGTTCCTGCCATCTTCGGCTTTCGCGACGCGGCCGCGGAGCAGGTCACGGAATCGCGTTTTCTGGCCGTGCCTGATTCCAAGCTTGCCGAGGAGCATCTGCGCATCCTGACCAAAGTTCCGCACATGGCGGGCACCATCGAGGACAAAGCGACCGCCGACTATGTTGCGCGCAAATTTCGCGACGCCGGACTCGAAACCGAGATCGTCGAATACAAAGTCTGGATGAACTATCCTGCGGAAATCCGGGTCGATATGATCGCTCCCGCGGGGATCGAAATGCATGGTCCCACGCGCGAGCGCGTCGACAACGATCCTTATCAAGACGATCCTCGCGTGGTCATGCCCTTCAATGGCATGTCACCCTCTGGTGACGCCGAGGCTGATGTGGTCTATGCCAACTACGGCACGCCCGAGGACTTCGAGAAACTCGAGAAGCTGAAAGTCGACGTGCGCGGCAAGATCGTGCTGGTGCGCTATGGCCAGAATTTCCGTGGCGTCAAAGTTTTCGTGGCGCAGGAACACGGCGCCGCAGGCGTGATCATCTACTCCGATCCCGCAGATGATGGCTGGCGGCGCGGCGACAAATACCCTGAGGGACCGTGGCGCCCGGACACCGGGGTTCAGCGCGGGTCGGTGGGATACATGTTTGAGTTTCCGGGAGATCCAACCACTCCAGGCGTTGCGTCGGTGCCGTCGCTGCCCGAGTCGCAGCGCATTTCGCCGCAGCAATCGTCGCAGATGCCGAAGATTCCGGTGACGCCATTGTCGTATCACGACGTATGGCCTGTGCTGCAACACCTGGGTGGACCGGATTCGCCACGCGAATGGCAGGGCTCGCTGCCGTTTACGTATCACGTGGGTCCAGGGCCTGCGAAACTGAGGATGCATCTCCGGCAGGACTACCAGTTCCGCACGCTTTGGGATGTCGTCGGCCGCGTGCGCGGCAGCGACTTGCCGGACGAATGGGTGGTCGCGGGCAACCATCGCGACGCCTGGGTCTATGGCGCAGTCGACCCCAACAGCGGGACGGCGGCGATGCTCGAGGCGGTGCACGGTGTCGGCGACTTGCTGAAGTCAGGGTGGCGGCCGAAACGCACTCTCATCTTCGCCAGTTGGGATGGCGAAGAGGAAGGCCTCATGGGCTCGACCGAGTGGGTGGAACAGCACGAGGCAGGACTGGCGAATGCGGCGGCGTATTTCAATATGGACGTTGCGGTTTCCGGGCCGAAGTTTGGGGCGTCGGCCGTTCCCAGCCTCAAACAGTTTCTGCGCGACGTAACCAAAGTCGTGCCCAGCCCGAAAGGGGGGACCGTTTACGAGGCATGGCAGAAGGCGGCGCAGCCCGACGCGCCTGCGACGCAGTCTCCTACCGAGGCGATTGGAGACAGCCGTCGTCTTCCGGCGGCGCAGGTGAAGAGCGACGTTCCAGTCGGAGACCTGGGCAGCGGTTCCGATTACACCGCGTTCCTGCAGCATATGGGAGTGCCGTCGAGCGATGTGAGTTCGAGCGGTCCCTACGGCGTGTACCATTCCGTGTTCGACGATTTCGCATGGTTCAAAAAGTTCGGCGATCCGGACTTCGTCTACGAACAGCAGATGGCACGCGTGTTTGGGCTGGAAGCGGTGCGCATGGCCGATGCCGACGTTCTGCCCTACGACTACGAGGAATACGGGAAAGAGATTGCCGCGTATGTGGACGCGGCGCGCAAGCGATCTGAGGATAAATTCGGGGACCACGCTCTGGACTTCCGCGCGGTGGATGCGGCCGCTCGCCGTTTTGAGGCTGCAGGCGTGAAGATACTGGCGAAGCAGAAGAGTCCGCCGCAAGATGCCGCGCGGTTGAACCAGGCCTTGCGAGGGGCTGAGCGGGCCATGTTGGACCCGCAGGGACTTCCACATCGTCCGTGGTTTCGGCACGTGATTTATGCTCCTGGGGAATATACGGGTTACGCGGCGGTGGTGATTCCGGGAGTGAATGAGGCTCTCGACAAGGGAGACAGCGAGCGGGCGCGGCAGCAGTTGGCAGCGCTCGCGGCTGCGCTCGATCGCGCGGCGAAGACGCTGGAGGGATATCGCTAGCGCATGACTTCCGCTCACGCTCTCGGACAGTTCCTGCGCACGCTGCCGGCTTCGGCGACGGCGACGTTCTTTGCGCTGTTCCCGATTGTCGACCCCATCGGCGGTATCCCCATCTTCTTCACCATGACCTCAAGTTGGAGCGCGCGGGACCGGTATCGCACTGCGTTCAAGACCGGGCTGTGGGTGTTCGTCATTCTGGTGACATTTCTTTTCTTCGGACGCTTCGTGCTTCACTTCTTCGGCATCTCGCTGCCAGTGCTAAAGATCGCGGGCGGACTGATCGTGGCGAATACGGCGTGGGCAATGGTGACCTCGACGGCACGCATCACTGCGGCAGAAACTCATGAGGCCGAGAGCAAGGAGGACATCTCCCTCACTCCGCTGGCCATGCCGCTGATGTCGGGACCGGGCGCGATCGGTGTCGTCATGGCGCTCGCGGCCCACGTGGACAATGCGGCGGCTTCTCGGGATGGTCATCGGAGTCGCTGGCATCGCGCTTAGCGTTGCTCTCTTCTTCTGCATGGGCGGGCCGCTCGTGCGGCGTCTTGGTCCCAGCGCGGTGGGCGCGATCAACAAGATCTTCGGCTTTCTGATCCTTGCCATTGCCGTCCAACTGGTGTGGGACGGCGTTGCCGACTTCAAGAGCTGACCTCTTCCTGACTTTCCGGGAACTTCGATCCTGTCGTCCGCGTACCAAAGACAGGCGCCTTTGCGCCCGAGAGGTGCTTCATGCCCGGAAGGTCTCTTGTCAGTTTGAATCGGCTCCACAAGACAGTTCTGGTGTGTCTGTACCTGGTTCCGTTCTGCGCGGCTCCGTGGTGCGCGGCCAGCGATTGGAACTACGAAGAGACGCATAGCGACGCTCGCGACTTTGTCGCTGGCGGTTTCGTGCACGTGCGTCTGAGTGTGGGCGACATGCATATCCGGCGCGGGGATTCTAACAAGATCAGCCTACGCTACACCATCAAGTCGCATCACGAGCGGGCCGTAAAAGAGGCGCACGTGGACTTCGACGTTCATGGCAGCGATGCCACGATCGAGTTTCACTCGCCTTCCGGTTCGAACACGCAGTTTGACGTGGAACTCGAAGTACCGGAAAAAACGAATCTCGACGTGCATGACAAAGTCGGCGACGTGATTGTGGAAGACGTTGAGGGCGACAAGGATCTGACTTTGGGTGTCGGCGACATTCGCGTGTCCAACGGGCGCGCGGGATATCGGCTGGTGAACGCGAGCGCGGGCATCGGCGATGTGAATAGCGATGGCTATGGCGAGACCAGAGGCTGGCTGGGAAAAACGCTGAAGTATCACGGCGATGGGAAGTACGAGTTGCGGGCGCACGTCGGGGTGGGAGATATTCGTCTGGAAGGGAAGTAGAGCTTCGCGCGCGTGCTCTAGCATTTCAAGTCAAAGCGTTCAATCCATTTCAGCTCGTGCCGTTAGTCGCCCGAGACTGACGGTTGGTTCACTTGGCAAGCCGACAGTCGTTCTCCGCTAATTACTTCGGCCGCCTTCAGCGTCCTGACGGTTTGTTCAAATCCCAAAGTCAAATTCCCCACCCTTCGCAAAGAGCGCGAAAGGAAGGGGCACCCGGTCCTGTTTCTCAATCTCGTCAATGACTTAGAGGTACGAAGCCCTTCCTGTCTCTGGGCCTGCGTCTTTTTTTGGACTTCACTCGTATGTATGGATAGCATGAACGCGACTGCCTCCTATTTCGTGAGTGCGATGGCGGACGAAAACACTGAGATCGCTCGGGGACTTCGACGACGCGATCCAGACCTGTTCGACAGCCTGATCGAGAAGTACCAGCACCGCCTTCTGCGCTACCTCATGCATCTGGTCGGGCGGCGCGAGCTCGCCGAGGATCTTTTCCAGGAAACCTGGATCCGCGTGCTCGAACGCGGCCGCCAGTACGACGGGCGTCATGAGTTCAGTGCATGGCTTTTCACCATCGCCCGTAATCTGGTCATCGACTATATGCGCCGCAAACAGCCGGTAAGCCTCTTCGGGCTGGGAGATGATGACGAGGCTGAAACGTTCGACATTCCTGACACCGTCTCGCGCTCTGCGCTGGACTTAAGCATCCAGCGCGAGCAGAACGAGCAGATTTCTGCCGGGATGCAGCACATCGAGGCGAAATACCGCGAGGCGCTGGTGCTGCGTTTCGAGGAAGGGATGTCGCTGGCCGAGATTGCCGACGTGACCGGCGCGCCCATCGGCACGGTGAAATCGCGAATTTACCGCGGACTGAGCGCGCTAGAGCCGTGGTTGAAGGGAGCCCGATTGTGAACACTGACCTGCATGAACGAGCGCGGCTGTTGATTGCGTTATCCGGGCCGGAAGGCATTGCCAGAGAGGAGCAAGTTTGGCTGGCCGCGCATTTGGACGCTTGCGTATCTTGTCGGGAGTTTGCGGAGAATTCGCGGGAGACGGTTCGCGCGCTGCGTGCAATTCCGTTCACTGCGGACGAGATGCTTGTGTCCACGACGAAGAAGCGGGTGCGCGAGCGCGCACAGGAACTGCAGCGTCGGGAAGAGCGGCTGCGGCTGGTCTGGGTTTGCTGTGCAGCTGTATCGCTGAGTGCTGCCTTCACAACTGCCGTGCTGTGGCGCGGATTTGCGTGGATGGGGCAGCAGGCAGGGCTTTCCGCACCGGTGTGGGAGGTTCCGTTCGCGGTCCTCTGTTTCATGCCGGGGATTGTGACGGGAATTCTTCTGCTGGCGCGGGGGACGCATCTGGTGGATCGCAACGGGTCCTATCCGAAGTGATTGGGAAGATCCTTAAGAAACACGAAGGGACGGGGACGAACCGAGGAGGTGGGTATGCCGATCAAGAATGAAAGTTCGAAGCGGTTTATGGACGAGGTTCGCACGATCTCGCCGTGGGCGTTCGTCATCGCACTCATTGGCTTTGCGGCGATGGTGGCGACGATGGTGTTCGCTACTCTCTCGGACAAGAAGGCCCCACCGATGGCGGTGATGGTATTACTGGGAATCGTCGCGGGGACCGCGGTCGGGTGTTACATCCTGCTGATCGGGTACGTGAACCGGGATGCGGGGCGCCGGGGAATGAGCCGCGTTCTCTGGACGCTACTCGCGATCTTCATCCCTAACGCTCTCGGCATCGTCTTGTACTTCATTCTGCGGAAGCCACGCATCGAGAACTGTCCGCAGTGCAGTGCCATCGTCGAGCCCGGGTTTGGTTTCTGCCCCAGGTGCCGGTATCGGCTGAGTCCTGTGTGCCCGCAGTGTCAGCGCAGCGTGCGTGGCGGTGATAAGTTCTGCCCCTATTGCGGCGGGGATCTTGGAGCTGGGGCGAACGAAGCAGTAACCGTCGATGGGAGGAGCAGTTCATAGACCGGCACCGCGTGTATACGCCCCGGGCTACCTTTTCGCAAAGAGCGCGAAAGGATGGGGCACTCTCATCGAGGAAGTAGCATCCGCTGTGGGATATTCGTCTCGAAAGGGAAGTAGGGTTTCGCGCGCAGGCGTTTTGAGGAGTGCTGAGTACTGAAGGCTAAATGCCGAAAACTCCTCTTTCGCCCCGCTGGGGCTGGCTCATGTTTCCACTTGCGACCCACGGCTTAGGCCGTGGGCTGCATTCTTACGCCGCTTCGCGGCTACGCTAAGTTGGGGCTGGTGGTCACTTGGGACTGGTCACTCGGGTCTTCAGTGGTGGGGGCGATTGATCTGCCTGGCGCGCAGCGCGTTGACTTTGTCCTGGACGATCTGGTATTGGGCTGGGGCATCCCGCAAACCCTCGCGGCGGTTGGATTCTGTGGCCCATAGATTGAAGATCGCGACCTGAATGGTGTTGGTAATAAATGTTTGGAATTCCCGTTCCAATTGGGCTAACACCATGCTCGGAGTGCCGTAGGTATAAATCTGGCCCTGCACGAGGTAGCGGGCCACGGTCGGCTCTGTGTTCAAGCGTGGCGAAAGCCAGTTGTTGGCAATGTCGAGTGCGTCCAGGACGTGCAACAGTTCGTGTTCGTAGAGACAGGCAAAGATCTGCACGGAGAGATCGTCATTAGGGTCGTAGTTCGCAGTGTCCAGGAGATAGATTTCGAGAGTGAGATCGAGGATGACTTCACCGCCGGCGAACTGAAACTGGCATGGTCCATGATTGGTGTCCTTTGCTCCGGGTGCCGGGCTCCGGCGCCACTGCGCTGACGGATTCGGAAAGCTCACCGTCAGATTGGATTTCACGAGTCCTTCCGTCATGGACAGGTTGCCTGAGGAGGAAGAACCGGCTCCTGGGTCTAACTGCATCATCTTCGTCATGTTCGACAAAGTTCGGGGCTCGCACATCCAGCGAACCCAAGCCCGGGGGAACGTTCACGTTGAAGAGTTCGGCAGGCAAGAGAAGGTCGTTCTTAGGCCAGCTGATGCGGCGTCGAAATGTCACTGCCATGGCCACACCTCCCCAGGGGCGGACCGCCAAAACTCCAATATTCTTGCGTGCTCCACTGCGAAAACGGCCGGGCCGAGGTTTTGGATCGCTCCTTAATATCGATAGTGAGACGAGAAGCAGGAGCGTTTCAATTGTTTAGATTTCAAGCGATGGCTTCGCCGTGCCGTCCTCGACTTCCGGCTCTCAGTGAGATGGGGCGTTGAGTGCGACTTGTACTTCGCGCGGCAGTTCTTCGTCTTTAAGCATCGTGCCATAGAGCGCGAGAATGTCTTTGGCGAGCTTGTACATGGTGAAGCCCATGACGCGGATCCAGATTGTCAAGTTGCGCGGTGAGATCGGATCGCCACCAAGGCCGGCGATGTATTTGTAGACGGGATCGACTTGGCCGTCCGCCAGCACACAGGCGTTGCCGAGGATGCTCGATCGCTGAAAAAGCAGCAGAGCCGCGTGGGACTTCTTGCCAAAGATGCCATCGACTTCGAGGGGAGGCAGAGGCGGATATTGGGGGCCCATGGGTCCGATCATCGACTTGGCGCTGAGATCGGGGAACGGGACTTTGGCCATAACCTTGTTCAACGCATACTGGACCAGTTTCACGTCATCCTTGTAGCCGAACCACTTCAAGCCGACAGGATGGGTTACGTCATGAATCCAAACCGGTTCGATTCCCTTTGGCATGTTCGTGATCCGCGCCATGCGTTCTCCTTGCCGCGACCGCAATAAGCCGCGTCGAGCGGAGTCATTGTACACCGGGGCTGCTATCGGGTAGAGATGTAGTCGTGCCTGGTACACCGATGCTTTGCCGCTTCGCAGATTCACGGGCCCGACTAATGCTCACTCGCGGAAATTGGTGAACATGAAGAATGCGGCGACTCTGTTTATGTGTTGATACAATTTCTGCGCGTCTATCATCTCTGCACGTAACCCCTGCGATGGCCGCTGGATTGACTGATACAGTTTGGCCCGTGGCACAACTCTTGGTGTAGAAGGAGTCAAAGATGCCGGATGATCCAATGAAACGACCAGGAAGCCGAGAATTGGAAATTCTGCTCCCGCCCCTAGCCGAAACAATGAAGTTTGCAACTCAGGCTCTCGCACAGTCGCGCGCATTGGCGGACGTCTTAATTGGGAAAGGCATCGTAACTCAAGCAGAGCTTGACGCAGCCATGAATTCAACTCAGATGAGAGAAAGCCTGATGAAGATACTGGACGAGCAGATTCGCAAGCAGTCTTGAGACCTTTGCATTCGACACACTCCAAACATAACCTTGAATTGTGCGAACGTTCGGAGTTTTCGGCCTCAACTCCATAGTCCGAGCTTTGCGGTAAGACGCAAGGACCGATTGGGGAGCGAACACTGAGGGACTTTCGCCACGAGAGGTTGAAGAAAGCCTTACCGTAGTTGCTGTAGGAACCGACGATTGGGGGGATGGCGGGGGGCCTAACCCTAAGCCGTTAGCCTCGCGTCCGGCACGTTCCGGAGGGGAACCTGTCCGCCCTGGGGGGGGGCGCGCCTGACACCAGGGACGGGAGCCTTGGGGCGGTGGGACAGCCGAGGCGACCAACAACCCGCTGACCTGCCAGGGAATTTCCCAGTGGGGATGAAGAGTTCTGCACACATGCTGCATTTATTGGGCGCAAAAGACCCGTCCGGCGTTGATGTAACGCTTGCAGCTTTGGCCCGCTACGTGCACAATCTGAGTGTCACGCAAAGGCCATCCGGCTGGAGTGGGAGTTCCTCGGAGGGCCACTCGGAAGAGGGTCGAAAATGAAACGTCGCATATTCCTAACTCTGCTCTTGTCCACCGCATTCGCGCTTCCGGCTTTGGCGCAAACGAACTCAAGCGCCCAGCCGGCAGCCACTGGAGATCAAACTGCCCCCGCGTCTCAGAGCATAAGCACCAGCGACCGGGAACCGATTCCGCCGCCGACTTCCACCAACTTCTGGGACGGCGACGATCCCAATCTGGTGAATTTGGTCACTCACCCGTTTGCCAACAAGAAGTACGTGCAGCGGCGGGTGGGGCCCATTCGGGACCGCCTCAACGAACTGGACCAGTTGACCTCGGAAAACAGCAGGACGATCAAGGACGTGGATGCCCGCGCGACACAGGGCATTCAGCTAGCGTCGGAAAAGGTCAGCCTAGCCGACCAGCATGCGACGGATGCCGGCAACAAGGCGCAAATGGCGCAGACCAGTGCGACCCAAGCATCGACTCGCGTTTCGTCGGTGGAGCAGATGGTAAGCAACCTCGATCAATACAAAGGCGGGGCGCAAACGGAGATCCGCTTCCGCGCAGGTCAAACCGTTCTGAGCAAGGCGGCGAAGGATGCGCTCGACGAGATGGCCGCTCCGCTGAAGGATCAGCACAGCTACATCATCGAAGTGCGCGGGTTCGCCCCAGGTCGCGGCACGGCTGCGATTGCAAGCTCGCGGAAGATGGCGGATTCGGTGGTGCGCTATCTGGTGCTCAACCATCAGATCCCGGTCTACCGCGTTTATGTGATGAGCATGGGAAATGCGCCCGCGACTGGCGGAGAGGGAACCATGGCGGGGCGCACCAGCGGGGGACGGGTGGAAGTCAATGTGATGAAGAACGATCTGGTGGGTTCGGTACAACACTGAGAGTCCTGCGAGAGCACACCGAGACGTAACAAGTTACGTCTCTACGGATTAAGGGCGAGTCGATTGGGACTCGCCCTTTTTATTTCAACTCGAAGAGAGAGAAGCAGGTCCCTCGACTGCGCATTGCGATTGATAAAGCCAATCGCAATGCTACGCTCGAGATGACAGGGTTCGTGGGGCAATCTGTCTTTTGCTGAAAGCGTGCGATCAATCTCGCCGCTCTATTCTTTCTGCTTGGCAGGGTAACTGTCGCTGGAGTGCACATTCGTAATTTGAAAGTGCGGGATGCTGGAGGCAGAATCAATTTGCCCACCACTTCGCAGTCCAGCAATCGCAGCTTGCTGTCTGGAGCTACGCCGCTGAACCAGATCAAACCTGGCCGGATCGGAAGCTGAGCAGTCATGTCTCGCGCAAAGGCAACGATTCTTTGTATTGACGACCACTGGAACGGGCTCATTGGGCGTAAGTCCCTGCTCGAACAGAGCGGGTATGAGGTTTTAGAGGCCACCGGCGGGGACGAAGGGTTGAAGTTGTTCCGCTCGCACGCTGTGGATGCGGTGGTCCTCGACTACCAAATGCCGGGGATGAACGGCGACGTGGTGGCTGCGAAGATGAAGCGCATCAATTCGCAAGTCCCGATTGTGCTTTTGTCGGCTTACGGACCCCTGCCAAAGAATAAATTGAGTTCGGTGGATTCGTTCTTATCGAAATCTCAGCCGCCGAATATTCTGTTGTCTACGCTCCAGGATATGCTGCGTCCCAAGCCATTCTTTTTCCGCTGGCTCGATCACTGGAAGAGCCGAAACCAGGTGGTGACCCATTGAATTTCTTAAAGAATCTTCTCGGACGAGGCTGTACGCACCGGTTTTCCTGGCCGCGGATTGACGACGACGGGCGTCATTACCAGATCTGCCTAGCTTGTGGGACGGCCTATGAGTATGACTGGAGAGAGATGCGCCGAACGGATCGGCTGCTGACGGCGGTCATCCACCGTGGGTTGCAGGGGGATACTTGCTCCCATGTTCGCAGGATAGGGCCATGAAGGATTTGAACGTTTCATGATTCACACTCCCCAACCACGGCCAACACGCGCGCCTCGCGTAAATCTGCGCGGGACTGTTTCCCTCCTCGTTCAACTGGAGAACCTCCGGCGTATCCCCGCCAAGCTCCATCAACTCTCAATCACGGGAGGAGTGCTGGAACTCGCCAAGTACCTGGACGAGCGAGCCAAGGTTCATCTAACGATCCCGGTTGGTTCCGGCACTTTGCGCCCCAAAGCCGAAATGCTGTTTCCGATGCGAGGCGTACACAGCTATTTGCAGCCGTTCCGGTTTAGCGGTCTTAATGCGGACGAGCGTCAGATACTCGACAAGGAAATCACAGAACTGCTCAAGCAAGCGATGTCAACAGCAACCCCAGGGCACGGGCCAGGCTTCCGGCCACCCCGCTTCTACCTGGAGTCATTCTAAAAGCTGTCCCATCCCGGCCCATCCATTCTTAGGGAAATAAATAGCCGAAGTGTGATTTAAGTCACAGACCGGAAATATAGCCTCCGGCATGATTCCACGCAATGGTTCGCGCCCACCCAAGGGGTGTGAGTCATGGAATAACGGGAACGCTCCTATGCGGACGGAGTGTTGCCGTAGGCAGTTGCGCTTCGCAGAAAGGTTCCACTTGCGAAGGCGCATGGTTTCGAACCAAGGAATTTCCATGAAGTGAGGGGTTGGCTGTGAGTTTTGCCGATCGAAGGGAAATTATTGGGGCGTCCGCATACTGGCTGCACACCTGGCCGGGACGGTACGGGTTTGCGCTGACGACTGTGGCCGCGGCAACTCTGTTGCGCTATCCCCTGAGAGAGTTGATTGGCCCTAATCTCCCATTTGTTCTGTGCTACCCGGCAATCTTCTTGGGCGCTTGGATGGCGGGGCTGGGTCCGGGTGTCTTCGCCGTTTTTCTTTCCGCCGTGTCAACCGGTTATTTATTCTTCGGGCCGGCAGGTTCGTCAGCGTTTGGCCTACCCAGAAATGCGAATGGAGTGATGCTCTTTTCGATCATGGGGGCGGCAATTAGCGGACTGGCCGACATATTCCGGCGACGCGCGAAAAGGCTGCAGGGATTCGAAAAGAAGGTGGAAGGAAGTGAGGGGCGATTCCGAACTTTATATCAAAGATCTCCAGTCGGGATCGCACTAGTGGACCCGGGTAGCGGACGGTTTCTCGAGGTGAACCCTAAATTCTGCGAGCTTCTTGGGAGGACTGAGGAAGAAGTAGTGCAGCTTAATTTCCTGAGTGTAACTCATCCCGACGATGTGGCAAACAGCCTATCGAGAAGAAAAGAGCTTACGGAAGGGAAGGTTGCCCATTTCCAACTTGAGAAACGTTATGTTCGTCCCGACGGCGAGGAGGTCTGGGCGAACGTGAGTGTTGCTCCAATGAGGCGTGAGCAGGAACCTCAAAGGGTTGACTTCGTGATGGCCCATGACATTACAGAGCGCAAACGGGCAGAAGAGGCTCTGCGAGAGAGGGAGGACCGGTACCGCGACCTGGTGGAACACAGTCAAGACTTGGTGTGCACCCACGATCTGGAAGGGAGGCTGCTATCGGTGAATCCGGCGCCGGCGCGCGTACTGGGCTATGAAGTCGACGAACTCATAAATATGCCGATGCGGGAACTGATCGCGCCCGAGTCTCGCGAGCAGTTCGAAGCCTATCTGAGCAGGATCAAGACAGCCGGGGCAGACCAGGGGTTATTGTGCGTTGTAACGCGGAATGGAGAGCGGAAGATCTGGGAATATAACAACACGCTTCGCACGGAAGGGGTGATATCGCCCATTGTGCGAGGGATGGCGCGAGACATCACGGAGAAAAAACGGACGGAAGCGGCACTGAGAAGGTCGGAACAGCGTTACCGGATGCTGTTTGAAAGAAACGTCGCGGGAGTCGCGATTTCGAGCATGGACGGGAAGGTGCTGGATTGCAACGACGGGTGGGCGCGCATCCTGGGCTATAGCACGGCGGAGGAGGTTCGCGGCCGCCAGACGAAGGAGTTCTATTTCAACCTGGCGGATCGGGAACCGCTGCTGGCCGAATTGAAGCGGGAGGGTGCTTTCTCCAGCCGGGAGATGCAACTCCGGCGAAAGGATGGCACGCCGGTTTGGCTTTTGTTTAACGCCGTGATCCTCGATGGGAGGAACGAAGACGGGCCATTGATGCAGGCCACGGCAATTGACATCACCCAGCGCAAGATCGCCGAAGAGGAGCTGCGGCGGCGCGAAGAGGACTATCGCAGGTTTGTGGCGCGGAGTTCCGAAGGTATCTTTCGCGAGGAGATGGATGCGCCCGTGTCGATCGATCTACCTGAAGACGAACTGATTCACCACATCCTGTTCGATTCTTACATGGCGGAATGCAACGATGCCATGGCCAGAATGTACGGTTTTACTTCGGGGCAGGAACTCTTGGGAAAGCGGCTGACGGAAATGTTGGTGGTAGACGATCCGCGCAACATCGAAACGACTCGCCAATATATTCGGTCAGGATTCAACGTGGTGGAGCGAGAGTCGCAAGAGGTGGACATCCACGGCGATCCCAAGGTATTTCGGAACAGCATGATGGGGATTGTGGAGAACGGGAAACTGGTGCGCAGGTGGGGCATCCAGCGCGACGTGACGGAGGAAGTGAGGCTCGAAGAGGCCCGAAGCAGAGCGGAGAAAGCGTTACAGGTAAGCGAAAACCATTTCCGGCTTTTAGTGGAACAGGCGTCGGACGGGATCTTCATTGCCGATGCACAGGGGAAATACCTGGACGTGAACTCCGCCGGCGCTGAAATGCTGGGGTACACGAAAGAGGAGCTTCTGCAGCTGTCGATCATCGATGTTGTGGCTGCGAAGGCGTCGGGCGTCGTGGAAGAACGGGACCGCATCCTGGAAGGCCGCGCAGCTCGAAACGAGTGGAAGTTCCGGCGGAAGGATGGATCTTTCTTCCCGGGGGAAGTTTCCGGAAAACAGCTGCCGGATGGGCGTTTGCAGGGAATTCTCCGCGACATCAGCGAGCGCCGGGCTGCGGAGGAAGCGATGCGCTGGAACGAGGAACGGTTTCGGGTGGCGCTGAAGGATTCTCCTATCACGGTGTTCAATCAGGACCTCGACCTGCGTTATACCTGGATTTACAATCCGCAGCTCTTTTGGCAGCACGAGGCGATTGGCAAGACCGACGAAGAAATTATTGGACCGCGGAAGGCCGCGGGTCTGGTTGAACTCAAACGAAAGGTTCTGAAAACAGGGACAGCGTTGCGGGCCGAAGTGGTGATCCCGCATGAGGGCGGGAGTTGCGCGATCGATATCACGATTGAACCGCTGTTCGATACCCACGGAACCGTAATCGGCATTACGGGCGCTTCCATGGACATCGCGCGGCTGCGGGAGATGACAGATCGCCTGCAAGACGCCCGGGACAAGCTGGCGCAGGAAAAGTCGTATCTGGAAGGGGAAATTCAGGCGGAGCTTGGGTTTGAAGAAATTATCGGCCAGAGTCCGGCGCTGCTCGAGGTATTGAAGAATGTGCGGGTGGTGGCTCCGACCGACTCCACAGTCTTGCTATTGGGGGAGACCGGCACGGGGAAGGAATTAGTGGCGCGTTCGGTGCACTCGCTGAGTTCACGGCGCGACAAGACGTTCATCAAGCTGAATTGTGCCGCGGTGCCGGCGGGATTGCTGGAGAGCGAACTCTTCGGGCACGAAAAAGGAGCGTTTACTGGCGCCGTCAGCCAAAAAGTCGGGCGCATTGAGCTGGCGGACAAGGGAACGCTGTTCCTGGATGAGATCGGGGAATTGCCGCTCGAACTGCAGCCGAAGCTACTGCGGGTGCTGCAGGATCGCGAGTTTGAACGGCTGGGCGGAGTCCACACATTGCACGTCGACGCGCGAATCATCTGCGCCACCAACCGCGATTTGCACCAGGACGTTGCGGACAAGAAGTTTCGCGAGGATCTGTTCTACCGCATGAATGTTTTTCCCATTGGCTTGCCAGCGTTGCGCCAGCGGCGAAGCGACATTCCAATCCTGATTCATCATTTTGTGCGCAAGCACTCGGCGCGCATGGGGAAGCATGTTGACACCGTCCCGGACGAAACCATGACTGTGCTTAAGAACTGGAGTTGGCCAGGCAACATCCGCGAGCTCGAGAATATGATCGAACGCATGGTCATCTTGAGCAAAGGCCGAGTGCTGGCTGCGCCGCCGGTGGAATTGGATGCGCCGCAGGACGCTACGGAGGACAGTCTTACGGTGATGGAACGCGAGCACATTGTTCGGATTTTGCGGGAGACTAACGGTGTGCTTTCGGGGATAGATGGGGCTGCCAGCCGGCTTGGGATCAAACGTACGACGCTACAGTCGATGCTCAAGCGGTTCGGAATTGAATTGCAGGATTATCGGCGGGGGTTCTTCGGTTCTAGTTAGAAAATTTCCTTCGAGATAGAAAGTCAAAAACCCCGCCCTTCGACTACGCTCAGGGCAGGCTCCTTCTCGCCAAATGCGGGAGAAGCGTGGGGCACTCACGACCACTTCAACCCGAATATCTTTTTCGATTACTTTGCCAGGCGATTGTATTTTTTGAGGACCTCGCGGAGGCGATCATGAGGTAGCGCGATGACCGTGTGGTTGTTGATGCCAGTCATGGTTTCGGCGGCGACCATGGCGTTGACTACCGCCTCTTCGGTGGCCTGAACGGTCGCGAGAAAAATTGGATCGAGCGAGTCGTTGGGGAGCATGGTGAGCTGGTGCAGTCCCTTGGTGCCGACGGCGCCGGGATTCGCAGTGGAGAAGGCGATGAAGATGTCACCGGAGCCGTCGCCGGAGTAGCTGCCGTCGCGGCCCAGGCCGAGCGAGATCTTCCTGGCGATGCGCTTGAGTTGTGTGGGGATCAGCGGAGCATCGGTGGCGAGGACCACGATGATGGAGCCGACGTCGTCCTGCCAAACGGTGTGCTCGGGAATCTCGCGGCCCACGTTTATACCCGCGATGCGGAGTTGCTCGCGCGATCCATAGTTGCACTGCACGAGGACGCCAACGGTGTAGCCTCCGGATTTCGAGTCGAGCACGCGCGAGGAAGTGCCAATGCCGCCTTTGAATTCGTTGCAGATCATGCCGGTGCCGCCGCCGACATTGCCTTCTTCGACGGGGCCGGAGTGCGCGGAGTCGAGAGCGTGCCATGCGTCTTCGGGCTTGACGTGGAATCCGTTGATGTCATTGAGATAGCCATCCCACGTTTCGGCGACCACGGGGAGCGACCACCAGTAGCCTTCCATGTCGGGCGAGCCGTGCTTGACCTTCCAGGCGATGACGGCGTCGCGGACGACCCCTACGCTGTGGGTGTTCGTGATCATGACCGGGCCGTTGAGAAAACCGGAATCGTCGACCCAGGTGGTGCCCGTCATTTCACCGTTGCCGTTGAGGGTGAACCAGGCGGCGAAAACGGCGTCGTTGCTGGCTTTTCCGCGGGGATGAATGGCTGTGACCCCGGTACGAACGGGGCCTTTGCCAATTTCAAGTTTGCCTTCGCCGGAGATCAGGGTGGTGTGGCCGACCTCGACTCCTTTTACGTCGGTGATGGCATTGTTGGGGCCGGGAGTGCCATCGAAAGGGACGCCCAGATCGCGGGCGCGCGGCTTGGTTTGGGCCGACATGGTCGTGGCTAGGGCGACGGTGAGAAAGAATGCGGTCAGGCGAAGTTGCGACAGGGACATACGGGGCCTCCAGCGAAGGAGGAAGTATAAGGCATGCGAAGGAGATGAGGGTTGCGGCGCTTGGTGCGCTTTGGACGACGGGCGCTGCGGTACAATCGCAGCAACGCAGGACTTTTCCTGGGGAGAGATTATGGATTCGTGGAAGAAAGCGGTGGTGCTCAGTTCGATCAGCGCGGCAGCGATTTTGTTTATGAAGAAGAGATATCCAGCCGGAGTGTTGGCCACGGGGGTTGGTCTGGCAATGCTGGCGTCGGAATATCCGGAACAGTTCGAGAGAGTGCGGCAATCGCTGCCGGATTATTTCGAGCGCGGCATGAACGTAATGGAGATGGCCGGCCGAGCGGGCAAGCGCATTACCGAGGCGGCGGGGCAGAGTGCGTTTGACGCCTGGGAGGAAATTGGGGGATAGGGGAGCGGCCTCCGGCGTTCGGCTTCGGGCTTCCGGATTCGCCTTGAATTGTTTCCGGGTTCTCAATCGTCTTGCGTTCTGGTGGGTTTGCCGAGTGACGGGAGATCCGGAAGCCGAGCGGCGGAAGCCGTTTGCTCACTCGATGCCGAGTTGTTTTCTGGCTTCCGGGCTGAGGCGTTCGGGGGTCCAAGGCGGAGTCCATACCACATTCACGGTACAGTTGCTGACGCCGGGCAACTGCTCGACGCGGGATTTAACCTGGGCGCTGATGTTGACGTGCTCGGGGCAGCCTTGCGCGGTGAGGGTCATTTCGACGGTGACGTCCTGCTTGGATTCGTCGGGATTGTCCGCGGGCACGGAAGCAAAATCCACTTTGTAGATCAGGCCAAGGTCAACGATGTTGACCGGAATCTCGGGATCGTAGCAACTCTTCAGAGCGCTCAGGACGTCTTCTTCAGTGATCGAGGGCATTGCAGCAATACCTCTCCTCGAGTTTACCTTATAGTTGCGGTCCGACGGGTTGGCGCCAGCTGCGCCTGTAAACTTGGTACAGTTTTCCCATGATGAGTCCAGAGGCGAAGCAAAAGATACAACTAGCGTTGCTGCTGGCATTGCTGATCGCGGGATTGCGCGCGGGGTACATTCTGTACCAGCGGCACGAAGACAGGGTTGCGGCCGAGAAGGTGAAGGAGGCGGCGAACATCGGTTATTCCAATCCCGACTACTACGTCAATCCCAAGAAGCTTTATCCGTATGACCTGAAAAGCGCGAGGCAGCTTACGCAGCAGCCTGTGTGGGTGAAGGAAGGATACCGCTATACGTACTACAGCTACGAAGTGGCTAGCAAGAAGGTCGATTTCGCACACGAGGCGGGGTTGCTGTTGCCGATCGAAAAGCTGGAGCTCAAGGATGTGGTCACGGCGAAGCCGCCGGGCGCAGGACAACGGTTGCAGGTGATGGCCGTGTTTCAGAAAGAAGGTAAGACGTACGCGGTGCCGATTGGGTATGAAGCGGACCAGCAATTCAATATCTATTCCGACGAGATGTTTTTCGTGGAAGATCCGCATGATTTGTACAAGCACTGGCCGGCCGATGTTTGGCAGGCGGTAGAGCAGCATCAAGTGAAGCCTGGGATGAACGAGATGCAGGCGGATTTCGCGATCGGCATGGGCGTGCCGGACGCGGGCAGTAGTTCCGACGAAAAGACCGTGCGCTATCCGAATGGGGGGAAGCCGCTGGTGATTGTCTATCACGACGGGAAGGCGGCAGAGATCAAGGCAGGTTCGTAATGGTGAACGTTGGGGCGAACGTCATTTGAAATGGATAATTTTCGACGTTCAAGAAAAGTCTTCACGGGGGCTGAAGCCCTGTTTGGTCTGGCACGGCGGACGCGGCCCTGAAGGGCCGCTCTTCCACGGTTGGAAATAACTCCTCACGATTGCAAATAGCTTTTCCACGGTTGCTCAAGGGATTGGGACGACTTGTTTCGCGAGATTCCAACCGCGCAACGCTAATTGCGCGGGGCCATTTGCCGATTTCGCGGGATATTCAATCTCGATTTCACGACTTTCCCCCGGGAGCAGCGACACATAGTTGTCGGTATAGTACGCGGGAAGAATGCGCGATCCGTCCGTTGCGTTCAAAAGCGTCAGCTTGCTGGCCAGCGCGACGGTAGTTCCTGTGTTTCGAAGTCCAACTTGGACGCGTATACTGTCCCCGGCACGTGTGGATTTTGCCGTTGCCGAAAGGGAAGCGGTAGAAAGACGATTCAAACGTCGATACGAAGCATTGTTTGCTCCCAGCCAATAGAAATTCCGAGACACAACTTCTCCTGAAGAGTTCCTCAACTCTAAATTCACAAGCACGACATCGTCCGACGCGAGCAAGGGCGCCAGCTCGAGCCGAAATCCATCTGCGAGAGCGTCGGCGGCAGCGTCTCTCTTTTCTTCCCGATGGAACAGCAGCTTGTTATCGAGTGAATAGACACTTGCGCTGAGCAACAAGCCCGGGCGCGGATCATTCGTGGTGTTAATCACCGCGACGTTGTAGTTCGATAGATCAAGTTGCACATGCAGCGGTTCGCAGGCCTTCTTGACGGCATAGAAAGAAGACTGGGTGTCGTAATCCGCGTTCAGAATCTGCCAGGTGTTGCTGGGCCATGCGGGCTGGGTCATCCACAAGAGGCGTCCGCTGTTCGGGGACCACAGATGCGCGTTCATGCCTTCGAAAATCGCACGGTGATCCACGTAGTCGAGCATTTGCGCCTTGCGCTCGAAGTCTTCCAGGCTCACGGGGGCGCCGAACTCGGCTTGCATTTGCGCCATGAACGGAGCCATGTCGCCGTTTCCGCTCTGATGCCAGTCGTGATAGGCCCAGTCGTCGCTGATTGGCCACTGATCTTCTTTCGGAATCCACTCGCGGAAAGACTCCAGAGTCGAGAACGATGGAGTTCCTGTTTCCACGGAGAACCCGTGATTCAGCGCGGTGTAGTAGAGCGAGGGATCCATGTACTTATACGGGCCGCTATTCTGGAGATTAATCTGGTTTGAACTCGGGAAGTAGTAGCGGGTTCCGTCCAGGGACCGGGTCAAGTCGATGAGCCCTTCGTTGATGATAAACTGGGGAACCCCTTCGTTGCGGCCGCACCACACTACGATTGACGGATGATTGCGGAAGCGCAGGATGGTGTCGCGGGCGTTGTCCAAGAACAAAGCCGGATCCTCGTCCTCAACGTTGTAGTTTTGCGTAGATTCCCAGCTTGAATCAGAAGGCGAGACGCAGGAAACGAACTCTTCATGATTGCTCCGTCAACACTGGGAAGATATTGCCGAGGGTGAATTCGAATCGTATCAGGACTTGGTGCGCGATCCTAGGTGACATGCAAAATTCGAATCGAATGCATTCAAACAATAGCTACGGCTCAATGCTTAAACATATTGACCAGGACGGATTGCTCTCGTAGTGTACCGGGTAGGATGTTGTCTCACTTCCATCATCGCCATCATCATCACGCGCATAGCGCGACGGCGGCGATGTGCACCTGAGATTGCATCCTTGATCTAAACAGCACTTTTCAGGAGTTCCGGCCCGCTGACGCGATAACGCTCAGCGGGCTTTTTGTTTTGCATGAAAGGAAATACGCGCATGAATGCCGAATTTGACTTTGACAAAATGAGCGGACTGCTTCCCGCCGTGGTGCAAGATTCATCCGACGGGGAAGTCCTGATGGTTGGGTTTATGAATCGTCAGGCCCTGGAGCGCACGCTGGAAGAAGGGTATGTGACGTTCTTCAGCCGGACGCGCCAGCAACTGTGGATGAAAGGCGAGAGTTCGGGGAACCGGTTGCGAGTTGTCTCCGCCCTCACGGACTGCGACCGCGACACTCTGCTGCTGCGCGTGAAGGTGGAGGGAGCGGGGGTGGTGTGCCATCGCGGTACTCGGTCTTGTTTCACGGAAGCCGTTGCCCAACGGGAATCGGAAACGACAGCGGCAGTTCTGAAGGAGACGCGATGAAGCTGCGCATCGGAATTCCCAAGGGTAGTCTGCAGGAGGCTACCTTACAGCTATTCGCGCGGGCCGGGCTGCCGGCCTATACGAATGGACGGTCGTATTTTGCCAGCACCGCCGATCCGGAGATCGATTGCATGCTGATCCGGGCGCAGGAGATGGCCCGCTATGTGGAACACGGCGCCATTGACGCGGGCCTGACCGGGCTCGACTGGGTGATCGAGAGCGGATTGGAAGTCGTTACCGTGAGTGACTTGATTTATGCCAAGCGCAGCCGGGGCAAAGTGCGATGGGTGCTGGCGGTGCCGGAGGATTCTTCGGTTCAGCGGGCCGAGGATCTCTCGGGAAAGATCGTTGCTACCGAACTGGTGAAAGTCACGCGCGACTATTTTGGCAAGAAAGGCGTTGAGGTGCGGGTAGAGTTCTCGTGGGGAGCTACGGAAGTTAAGCCGCCCATGCTGGCAGATGCCATTGTTGAAGTGACGGAGACCGGTAGTTCGCTCAAGGCGAACCGGCTTCGAATCTTGGAGACGGTGCTGGAGTCGAACACGCAGTTGATCGCCAACAAATGTTCGTATGCCGATCGCGATAGACGACGAAAAATCGACAATCTTGCTCTGATGTTGCAGGGGGCGATGGAAGCGCAGGATCGCGTTGGTCTGATGCTGAATGTGCGGAAGGAAAACCTGGACGCGGTGCTCGCCGTGTTGCCGGCGCTGCAGAAGCCGACGATCTCTCATCTGAGCGACGAGGACTGGCTCGCGGTGAACACCGTGATCGATGAGGGAGCAGCGTGGAATGTGATTCCCCGGCTCAAAGAGGCGCAGGCGCAGGGCATTGTGGAGTATCCGCTGAATAAGGTGGTGCTGTGATGCGGATCGTCTCCGGCCGCCAGGCCGATGCCATGGTGGAACGTCTTGCCGCGCGAGGGGCTCGGCTCAGCGGGTTGGAGCCGCAAGTGCGGCGGATCATTGATAGCGTCCGCCGTGGCCGAGATCGATCTCTTCGGCGATATGCGGATCGCTGGGATGGGCTGGCTGCGAAACAATCTCTGCGAGTACCTGAGGAAGAAATGGCGGCGGCGAGGGGCACGGTTTCTCCAGAGTTGCGCAAGTCTCTTCGTCAGGCTGCTCAGAGCATCCGTCGTTTTTGCGAATGGCAAAAGCCCAGTAGCTGGATGCGGACGCACGGCGGAATTTCTCTTGGGCAGATCGTGCGTCCTTTGGACTCCGTGGGCTGCTATGTGCCGGGCGGACGCTATCCCCTGGTGTCCACGTTGCTGATGACCGTGATTCCCGCCCAGGTCGCGGGCGTGAAGAACATTCGTGTGGTGTCACCCAGGCCGTCGACGGAAGTTTTGGCTGCGGCCGCGATGCTGGGCGTGCGCGAATTTTACCGTGTCGGCGGAGCGCAGGCCATTGCGGCGTTGGCTTACGGTACCGGCAGTATTCCGCGGGTGGACAAGATCGTTGGACCCGGGAATGCTTATGTCACGGTTTCGAAGAAGTTGGTGTCGTTCGACTGCGCGATTGACTTTCTCGCCGGGCCTACGGAAGCCGTGGTTCTGAGCGACTCGGGAGTTCCGGAATTTATTGCTGCCGATTTGGTCGCGCAGGCCGAGCATGATCCTGAGGCGCTGGCGGTGTTTGTCACGACGTCGCGCAGGCTAGCCCAATCTGTGAGCTTGAGTGCGACGAAACTCGCTAAAGGCAATCCGACTGCCCAGAAATCCTTGCGCGCGCGAGGAGCAATACTGATTGCTGCGTCTCGCGAGCAAGCGCGGGAGTGGGTCAATCGAATTGCGCCTGAACACATCACCGTCGAGGCTGGCGACTTGCCGTTTATTCAGAATGCGGGCTCGGTATTCGTGGGGAACTATTCGGCGCAGGCAGCGGGCGATTATGCGTCCGGACCCAACCATGTGCTGCCGACTGCGGGACAGGCGCGATTTCGAGGAGGTCTGAGCGTGGTGGATTTTGTGAAAGTCATCACGGTGCAGCAGCTTTCTGCCGCGGGACTGAGGCGAATTGCTCCCGCGATCCAATGTCTTGCCGACGCCGAGGGACTGCCTGTGCATGCGCGGTCTATCCGCGTGAGGTGCGACCATGCTTAGTCCACGAGAAGCGGTGCGCACGCTGCCGTCGTACCACCCTCCGCTGGCGGGGAGGGATGGGCTGCGTCTGGATTTTAACGAGAACACTGTCGGGTGCTCGCCCCGAGTGCTCGAACGATTGCGGCAGTTGGGAGCGGAACAACTTGCAAGGTACCCCGAGCGCGAGCCTGTGGAAGCGAGGGTGGCTGAGATTTTGGGGATTGCGGCACCGGAACTGCTGTTGACGAACGGTGTGGACGAAGCGATCCATCTCCTGTGTGAGACCTACCTTGAACCCGGTGACGAAGCGTTGATCGTGGTTCCCACATATTCCATGTACCGGATTTATGCGATGGCGGCGGGAGCGCAGGTCATCACAGTTCCGGCGGGCAGGGATTTTCGTTTTCCACTTGACGATGTGTGCGGGCGCATTACGTCGCGCACCCGACTGATCGCAGTCGCTAACCCAAACAATCCCACTGGAACGGTCGCGCCTGCGGCAGATCTGCTGCGAATCGCTCGGTCGGCGCCGAACGCGGCGCTGCTCGTGGATGAAGCGTACTTTGAGTTCTACGGACAAAGCGTGCTGGCCGTGCGCAGCGAGTTCTCCAACCTGTTTGTGGCGCGGACTTTTTCCAAGGCGTACGGGCTGGCTGGGTTGCGCATTGGGGCGCTGGTTGGCGACGCGGAGCAAATGCGCGCGGTGCGGCGGGTCTGTTCGCCCTACAACGTGAACGCGGTGGCGCTGGTTTGCCTGCTGAAGGCACTCGGCGATCAAGATTACATCCGGCAGTATGTCAGCGAGATTCGCGAGTCGCGCTCGCGCCTGGAACGTGCGCTGGGGCCCTGCGGGATTCAATTCTGGCCGAGCCAGGCGAACTTCGTGCTCGCGCGGGTGGGGGCGGCATCGTCCTTTGTTGAGAACATGCGGAGGCGCGGCATCCTGGTCCGCGACCGTTCGAGCGATCACGGTTGTGAAGGATGCGTGCGTATCACGCTTGGCCCGCGCGAGCATGCGGATCGGTTGCTCGCCGCGCTCCAGGAAACGTGCGAAGAACTTGGCCTTGCGCAAGGAGCATCGCGGCGATGAGAAAAGGAAGCATCAAGCGCGTCAGTAAAGAGACGCAGATTCAGATCTCGCTCACCATTGAGGGGCGGGGGCGCTACCAGGTGTCCACCGGCATCCGGTTCTTTGACCACATGCTGGAACTTTTCGCGCATCATGGGGGCTTCGATCTGAAGCTGAAAGCCTGCGGAGATCTCGACGTCGATCAGCATCACACGGTCGAGGACGTGGGGATCGTTCTCGGGCAGGCGTTCGATAAAGCGCTCGGCAGCAAGCGCGGCATCCTGCGAGCCGGATATTTTCTGATGCCGATGGACGAAACCATGGGAATGGCCGCGGTAGATTTTTGCGGACGCACCGCCGCCGTGGTGGATACGAAGGTGCGCACGCGGCGGGTCGGAGACCTGCAAGCGGAACTTGTGCACGATTTCTTCGAGGGTTTTGCCCGGGGCGCGCGGGCCAATGTTCATGTGCGTGTGCTTTATGGGCGGTCGAGCCACCACAAGATTGAGGCGCTGTTCAAAGCATTTGCGCGAGCGCTGCGTGCGGCTTGCTGGCGCGATCGGCGCATGGCGCGGCTCCTGCCCAGCACCAAAGGGGTGCTGTGATGATCGCGATCGTGGATTACGGCGCCGGGAATTTAGTTTCGGTGAAGAAGGCGCTCGACTGGTTGGGACAGGAGTGCGCGATCACTTCCGATCCTGGACAAGTTGCAAAAGCTTCGAAAGTCGTACTTCCAGGCGTGGGCCACTTTGCTTCGACGTTGGCGCTGGGGCGCTCAGGTTTGCAGGATGCCATTGCCCATGCCATCCATCGTGGGATTCCGTTCCTGGGCATCTGCGTCGGCATGCAATGGATGTTTGACCGGAGCCAGGAATCACCTGAAACATCGGGCTTGGGTGTGTTGAATGGCGAATGCGAGCGCTTTCCTGCGAGTGTGAAATCGCCGCATGTAGGCTGGAACCAGATTGATGTTGCTTCGTCCTCACGGCTGCTGCGCGGCGTGCCGTCGTCATCGTTTGTGTATTTCACGCATTCCTTTCGTGCGCCGGTTATTGCTACCACGGTGGCGTGTTGCGAGTACGGTGGCCGTTTTTCAGCGGCGGTGGAACGGGATCACGTGTTTGGGGTGCAGTTTCATCCCGAAAAATCCGGGGAGACTGGGTTGGAGATACTTAGCAATTTTTGTGCTCTGTGACATGCTGACGAAACGCATCATCGCTTGCCTGGACGTGGACGGCGGCCGCGTCGTGAAGGGCGTGCAGTTTGAGAATCTCCGCGACGCAGGCGACCCGGCCGAATTGGCGAAGGCGCATAGCGCGTCGGGGGCGGACGAAATCGTGCTTCTGGATATTTCGGCGGCGCACGAGCGGCGTGCGACCCTGCTCGACACGGTGCGCCGGGCCGCGAGGCAGTTGTTTATTCCGTTCACGGTTGGCGGTGGCATTCGGACGCTGGCGGATGCGGCCGCGGTCTTCTCGGCTGGCGCGGACAAGATCAGCATCAATTCTGCTGCGCTTGCTGGTCCAGCCTTGATTACGCGAATCGCGGCGCGTTTTGGGTCGCAGGCAGTGGTTGTCGCCATTGACGCCAAACGCTCCCATGGTACGTCGCACTGGGAGGCGTTCACGCATGGAGGGCGAGCGGGAACGGGGCGGGACGCTGTTGCGTGGGCGCAGGAAGCGGAGTCGCGCGGGGCCGGCGAAATCCTGCTGACATCGATGGACCGCGACGGCACGGGCACGGGCTTTGATTGCGATCTGACGCGAGCGGTGGCCGACTCGGTTCGAATCCCGGTCATCGCTTCAGGTGGCGCCGGCGGCGCAGGGCATTTTGTCGAAGTATTTCGCGAAGGGCACGCCGACGCTGCGTTGGCGGCTTCTATTTTTCACTATGGTTTCAGCCGGCTCGTAGACCTCAAGCAAGAAGTGGCTTCTCAGGGAATTCCGGTGAGGTGGCCATGCTGATTCCCTCGATCGATTTGATGGGCGGCAAGATCGTGCAGTTGGTTCAGGGCAAGAGCAAGGCGCTGGAGTTCGACGACTTCGAGACGTGGGTGAAGCGCTTCTCGAAGTATCCGCTGATACAACTGATCGATCTCGACGCTGCCATTGGGACGGGCGACAACGTCGAACTGGTCAGAGAGTTCGCGCGCCAACTGCCGTGCCAAGTCGGAGGGGGCATCCGCACCGTGGAGGCGGCTGAGGCTGCTCTGGCCGCTGGAGCGCAGCGAGTGATCATCGGATCGGCGCTATTTGCTCAGGACCAACTGGACAAGGATTTCGCAGAAAAAATGGCCGGCGCGGTCGGTTCCAGCCGGCTGGTTTTCGCTCTCGATGCGATTGGCGGTCGAGTCACGATCCACGGATGGCGCAAGGTGACCGACGTCAGCCCTTTGCGGATGATCCGGGCGCTCGAGCCTTGGTGCGGCACGTTTCTCTATACGCACGTGGACACGGAAGGTTTGTTGCAAGGATTCCCAAAGGATGTGATCCGTCCGCTGAGAGAAGTCACGGCCCGACAACTCATTGCGGCGGGCGGGATAAGATCGCAAAAGGAAATCGACGACCTGCATGCGATCGGGGTAGATGCCGTAGTGGGAATGGCGATCTACAAGGGACTTCTTCCGGGGTTCCCCTAAAACTTCAGTCCGACGGCGCTGCTGAGGAATGCGGCGACTGGCGACATGGTGCGGCAGGCGTTGGCGAAGATTGACATGAATCTGGGACTACAGACTTGTTGATCGGTGAAGTCTACGGAAGTACCGAGATCGCGAAGCTTGAGGTCCTCCACGAATTCGTGATCGGCAGGAAAGCCGCGGGGCGGGCGTCGGAGTCTGCCGGCATCGTCCCAGTTGAGGAGGGGGCGCACGGCACGCCATTCCTCGGGACGCGACACGATGGCGTTGCGGACTTTAAGGAGGGTCGGCGGCTCGGGGCGCCACAGGCCGGACGCGGCAAAACAGCCCCCGGACTCAAGATGGAGATAGAAGCCGGGAGAATGAACGTCCTTGCCGCGATGAGAAAAGCGCATAGCGACGTGCGTTTTGTAGGGACGCTTGTCAGAGGAGAATCGCACGTCGCGGTAGATGCGAAACATGGAACCGCGCGAGGGGCGCGGATCGGCGTTGAGATGCGGCGCAATTTCGTATAAGGGTGCGGCGAACTCGGTGATAAAGCGCAGGGCAGGCTGGCGGACACAGATTTCAAATTCATCCCGATGCGCGAGGAACCACTCGCGATTGTTGTTGCGCTTGAGACGGGCGAGATAGCGGAAGAGTTCGGTGGTGAAGTAAACGGGCATCGAGATAAGAGTTAACAAGAGGCGTAGGAAAAGTAAAGTGCAATGGCTATAGAATGGTGTGTTGACGTCAGTCGAAGTGTGACGTTTCGATGCTGCAGACGCGCCGGGTTGTGGCGCGACTGGCAGTGCGCCGGTCGCAGGCGAAACTTGGGTTCCCAGATCCGGTTCGAAGACACGACACCGATTGACCCGCCTTGGTAGGAGTGAGAGACTCGAACTGGGCTTTATGATCGGTAAAAGTATCGTTTGGATGATCTTGCGATTCTGGCCTGCCGGCGTTGTCTACTCCTTACTGTTGCTATTGTTGCCCATGAACGCACTAGCGCAACGGGGAGACCCCTTCAATGGTACTACTGCAACCACGACGTTGACCCCAGGGTACTACTCCAACGGTGGCACTCCTCTGCTAGTGACCGTGTACACGGGCAAGAAGACTCGGCTCGACCGCCAGGCGATGGTGAAGATTTCCAAGCAGAGCACTCATTTTGTGGGTTGGCAGGCAACGGACGGCAACTCGGAAGTTGCTATTGTGGGAATACAGTTTGGTCACTATGACATCGAAGTGAGTGCCGTGGGATACCTGACGGCGCACAAAGAACTCGAGGTTATAAGCCAGGTCAGCACCTACCACCTGGAAATCGTATTGGAGAAGGATCCCTCAGCGATTGAATTGAAAGCGGCAGACGCGGCAATGCCCGCAAAGGCGCGCAAGAACACGAAGCGCGGGATTTCAGCGCTCAAGGCCGGGAATCTGAACAACGCTGAGAAATGGCTCGACGCAGCGTACAATGCAGTGCCGTCGAGTTCAGATCTGAATTTTCTGTTGGGTTACTTGTACTACCAGAAGAAGGACTTAACGCAGGCTCAGACGTACCTGGGAAACGCCGCGACACTCAATCCCCGCGATGCGCAGGCACTCACGCTACTGGGGAGGCTGGGGCTGCAGCAGGAAGACTACGGCGCAGCTGCATCGTTCCTGCGGAAGGCGGTTGAAGCAGACTCGGAATACTGGATGGCGCATCACTTTCTCGCAGATGCTTATCTGAAACAGCGCGACTACAAGAATGCGCGAGATCAGGCTGTGCTCGCCATCGAAAAGGGGAAGATCAAGGCCAATCCGGCGCAGTTGGTCCTTGGACAAGCGCTCGTGAATCTGGGACAGGAGCAGGAGGGAATTCAGGCGCTCAAGGGCTTCCTGCAGGATTCGCCAAAGAACCGCACGGCTCCGCAAGTCCGTAACCTGATTTCAGAGCTAGAGGCACGAGACTCCAGTCCAACTTCAAATGTGAAAGAGGCAGGTACGCCGATCGTGTCACTCGCTGGAGTGGACCCGCTGATTGCCTCTCCCGAGCCCACATTCTCCGTGAAACCCTGGCAACCACCCGGAGTGGATGACGTCAAGCCTTCGGTGGCTGCGGATGCTCCCTGCCCGTACGACCGCGTAATGGAGATGTCGGGGGATCGGGTAAAGCAGTTGGTGGATGATGTGTCCCGCATTGCCGCAATCGAACACCTGCTGCACGAACAGCTCGACGAGGTAGGTAATCCGATCACGAAGGACACCCGCGAATTCAATTATGTGGCATCGGTATCTGAGGTCACTCCGGGTTTTGTCGCAGTTGAGGAGTACCGTGCCGAGCATCTGGGGATCGCCGATTTCCCCGACCAGATTTCCACTAGTGGTTTCGCGACGCTCGCACTTGTTTTTCATCCGAGCAATCGGGTGAACTTCGAGATGGTCTGCGAGGGGCTGGGAGAATTGAGGGGACGGGCGACCTGGCTGGTTCACTTCCGGCAGCGCGAGGATCGGCCCGCCCGGTTTCATGACTACAAGGTCGGAGGTGAAGTTTATTCGCTGAAACTGAAAGGGCGAGCTTGGATCTCCGCGGACAAGTTCCAGATTGTAAGGATCGAGTCGGATCTGGTGAACCCGGTGTCCAAGATCCGGCTGGTCGGCGAGCATCAGGTGGTGGAGTACGGTCCGGTGCCATTCGCGAAGAGGGATGTGCAGCTATGGCTTCCCAGGAGCGCGGAGATCTATCTTGATTTCCGCCGTCATCGCTACTACCGGAAGCACAGCTTCGATCATTACATGCTGTTCTCGGTGGACGCAGCCGAGAAGCGCAAAGAGCCGAAAGCGCCGCCCGCCGACCCGCAGCAAATCCAGAACTGATTTTCGTTAACGTTGACTGGCGCGCCACCCGACAAGAATTCTCATCTCGGATAATCCTGCCGCGCGGGACGCAGCTCCATCGCACTGCCAACTCTCGGAGACGTGCTCTAGTCTTCCAGCTTAAAAATTCTTTCCATTAACAACCATTTTTCACCGGGCCCCGCCTGAGGTAACGCCTGCTGAAACATCCCCATGAGTGTCTCCCACTCTTGCACCCTTGAGTTGAGTTGGTCGGCCTTGGTCTTTGACTCAAACGAGAAAGACTCGTTCACTTCCATGATCATGAACATGCGCGTCCCAAGCAGATAGATTTCCATGTCCTCGATGCCGGAGTCTTTGATGCTGCGGGTAATCTCGGGCCATATCTTTTCGTGATAGCGCTTGTACTCGGCGATCAGCTTGGGATCGTCTTTCAAATCGAGGGTCAGGCAAAAGCGTCGTTTCATTCGGCCTCTGTGGCGGGAATAGACAAGGGTGTGCCCGCATTCGTGACCGCTGCGGGCCGATATCCCCACATTGCGAAGTAGAACACGTACGCATGACAGACCAGCGGAACGACAAATGCGTGTTGGATATTCCACGCATCGGAAATCCTGCCCATGATCGCGGGGCAGACCGCGCCTCCGATGATGGACATGACCAGCAGGGACGATCCCAGTTTTGTGTACGGCCCAAGGCTCTTCAAGCTCAGCGCGAAAATTGTGGGGAACATGATGGAGTGGAAAAAACCGATCAACACAATCGCCCAAACCGGGGCGGCGCCCGACGCGAACAAAACGATCAGAAGGCAGAGCAGCGAGCCGCCGGCGAACAGGCTGAGCAGGCGGGGTGCGGCGACTTTGTGCATGATCGCTGAACCAGCAAAGCGCCCGATCATGAAGCCCGTCAAGTGCGCTTGCAGGTAGTGAGCAGCCACTTTTTCATGAGTGCCGGGCAGGGTGAACTCGGCGAATCGGATAATGAAACTCGCTACGCCAACTTGCGCGCCCACATAGAAAAATTGGGCGACCACGCCCTTGATCAGATGTCGAAAGGCGAAGGTGCCGCCGAGTTTCGCGTCCGAAACCTCCAGGCCCTCCGTGTTGATCTCGCGGATCTCCGGCAGTTTCGTCAGGAAGATGAGGAGCACGACGAAGAGGAAGACTCCGGTGATTACCAGATAAGGAGTCTTCACCATGTTGGCCTCGGATACCCGATAGGCCAACAACTGCACGGGGTTCATGGCTGCCAGTTCCGCAGGAGTGTGCTCAATGCCGGAGAGAATGAATCTCGAGCCGAGGAGAGCGATCAGCACAGCGCCAGCGGCGTTGAACGATTGCGCGAGATTCAATCGTCGTTCCGAACTCTCCACGGGGCCAAGCGTGGTTACGTAGGGATTGGCCGCGACTTCCAAAACCGATTGCCCACAAGCCATTACGAAGAGAGCGAAGAGAAAGAACCCGTAAGCTCGAACGGAGGCGGCCGGAATGAACAGAATTGTGCCAGTGGCGCAGACGAGCAACCCGATCAGAATTCCTCGCTTGTAGCCCAGGCGCTGCATCAGCCATCCCGCGGGGAGAGCGGCGAGGCAATAGCCGCCGAAAAACGCGACCTGAATCAGCGACGACCCGGTATCCGTGAGACCGAATGCCTTTTTGAAGTGCTGGATCAGGATGTCATTCAGGTTGACGCCAATCGCCCACAAGAAAAACAAGCTGGTGACCAGTACCAGCGGCACGACGTAGCGTCGCTCGGTGATGGGCGTGGATACAGTCACTCGAAGATCCTCATGTCAGCGCCCGATCCAGGTGAACATAGCCGCCGTCGACGAATAAGTGCTGGCCCGTCGTGTGGCTGGACTTGGATGAAAGCAGAAATACGACCATCGCAGCAATCTCCTCCGACGTGGTCATCCGCTGCTCGAGCGGAATCTTGGTGAGAATGGTCTTTAGTTTTTCCTCGGGATTCGGAAACGTGTCGAGCCAGTGGCGGTAGAGCGGCGTCATGACCTCGGCGGGAATGACAGTATTGACGCGAATGCCATAGGGCAGCAGTTCCGCCGCCCATTCCCGCGTGAGCGCCATGATCGCGCCCTTTGAGGATGCATACCCCGAGGTGCTCCCTTGCCCGGTGACTGCGGTCTTGGAGCCGATGTTGACGATCGCTCCCCGCGAGCGTTTCAAGTGGGGCAGCGCATAGTGGGCCATGCCGTAGTAGTGGACCAGCTTGCGATGGAGCGAAGCCACGTATTCGTCCGGACTGCCATGCTCCAAGCCAACTTTGTCGTTGCGCCCTGCATTGTTCACCAGCGCATCGATACCTCCAAAGTTCTTCAGCGTTTGCTCGACGGATTCCGAGCAGCTTTCCGGCGTGCCGAGATCGACGGTGATGAGTCCGCAGGAGGCGCCTTTCTTTTTTAGGTCGCTTTGCAGATGTTTGCCGGCTTCCTTATCGCGGCCCACGATCACAGGAATGGCACCTTCGGCAGCGCAGGCCTGGACAATCGCTGCACCGATTCCCTTGGCTCCGCCCGTGACAATAATGACCTTATCTTTTAGCTGCAAATCCATGCGTTAGCCTCGCAGGTTGAAGAAGCCGCCATCAATGGGATAGTCCACGCCCGTAATGAACGCGGCTTCGTCCGAGCAGAGGAACAAGGCGAGTGAAGCGACTTCCGCGGGCTCCGCCATTCTTCCAATCGGCTGTGACTTTGCCAGCTTTTCGAACATTTCCTGCTCGCGTCCTGGATAGTTCTTCTGCAAGTAGCTGTCGACAAATGGCGTGTGGACGCGCGCCGGTGAAATGCAATTGCAGCGGATGTTGTGCGCGAGATAGTCTCGGGCAACGGAATAGGTCATCGCGACGACCGCTCCTTTGCTCATGGAGTAGGCGAAGCGATCGGGAAGACCCGATGATCCGGCGATGGATGCCAGGTTCAGAATCACGCCACCACCAGAGTTTTTCATGTGTCCAACGACAGCGTGCATGCAGTTGTAAAAGCCTTTGACGTTCACTCGAAGGACGCGATCGAAGTCTTCTTCGGTCGTGCTCTCCACCCTGCCAATATGCGAGATGCCGGCGTTGTTGATAAGGATGTGAACGCGCTCGCGGCGAAACAGTTCCTCAAATCTGGCTAACACTTCCGCCTGGTTTGTCACATCGCAAGGGTGAGCGGAGGCGGTGCCGCCGGCGGCGGCAATTCGCTGGCAGGTTGCGGCGGCCGCGGATTCATTCACGTCCAGAATACGAATCACCGCGCCGTGCGCCGCGAATCTCAAAGCAATGGCCTGCCCAATGCCACTCCCGCCGCCGGTGATCACCGCGACTTTGCCATCCAAACGGAAAGCCCGCGCCTTGGACTCTTCGTTGCTCAGAGCGAGACGCCTCGTTTCCAGGGAATGAAATCTTCCTGCGCCTTCTGCTCCGCTTTAGTTCGGACTTCGCCACTGGCGACTTGAACAACGAGATCCAGAATTACTTCGCCCATCTGGTCGATTGTTTTCGCCCCGGCGACAACCGCGCCTGTGTCGATGTCGATGATGTCGTGCATGCGTTGCGCCAAGCTCGAGTTGGTGGCGAGCTTCACGACGGGGGCGATCGGATTCCCGGTCGGGGTCCCAAGACCGGTCGTGAACAATACCACGCTTGCGCCGGCGCCGACTTGCGCCGTCACGCACTCCACGTCGTTGCCTGGCGTGCATTGAAGATTCAGCCCAGGTTCGGTGGAGTACTCCGGATAGTCGAGAACGGCCGTTACCGGAGATGTGCCGCCCTTCTTAGCTGCTCCCGCTGATTTCATGGCATCCGTCAACAGTCCGTCGCGCATATTGCCGGGAGAAGGATTCATTTCGAAGCCGGAGCGCACGGCTGCTGCGCGGGCGGCGTAGTCGCGCATCAGTTGAATAAAACGATTGCCGACGGCTTTGCGCTTGCCCCGATTGATGAGATCCTGTTCCACTCCACACAACTCGGGAAATTCCGAGAGGATTGTTCTGCCACCCAAAGCGGCGAGTAGGTCGGCGGTGTGTCCGATGGCTGGATTCGCCGAGATTCCGGAGAAGCCGTCCGATCCTCCACACTTCAGGCCCACGCACAAATCCGCAAGGGAGGCCGGAGACCGCCGAGCCTTGTTGGCTTCGACCAGCCCGAGAAAGGTTTGTCGGATTGCATCGGCCATCATCGCCGATTCCGAGCCGCTGCGCTGCTGCTCGAGCAGGAACAAGGGTTTGTCGAACTTGGAATTGCGCTTGCGAATTTCTTCGCGAAGAATTGCGATCTGTGCGTGCTGGCAGCCCAGGCTGAGGACCGTGGCTCCTGCGACATTGGGATGGTGAATGTAGCCGGCGATGAGGCCGCAGAGATTGTTGGAATCTTCGCGCGTTCCACCGCAGCCGCCCTCGTGGAGCAGAAAGCGCACGCCATCGATGTTCTCGAACAGCCGGTTGCGCGCGGCCGGAGGCGTATCAGGAGGAGAGGGCTGAGTATTCATCCTGTCCACTTTTCCTTCCCGATAAAGGTTTGCCAGTTCGGCAACTTGGCGGCGGTAGAGCTGGGGTGCGGCGAAACCAAGTTCCTCTTCAAAGGCCTGCTTCAGAACCTGTATGTTTTTGTTCTCGCAAAAAACGAGGGGGACGACCAGCCAATAGTTTCGGGTGCCCACTTGGCCGTCGGAGCGGCGATATCCCAGGAAGGTCTCGTGCTGCCAGCGCGAGACATCGGGTGGCGACCATTGATATTCGGCCGACTGCTCGCGGAAGGGGGCAGCCTGATGCTGGATATTGCTTGTTGTCAGGAGTTCTCCCGTCGCGATCGGCGTGGCTGCTCTGCCAACCAGAACACCGTACATGATGACATCGTCGCCGATGGCAAAGCCTCGCATGGCGAATTTGTGTTTGGCGGGAACATTCTTGAGGAGAGTGAAAGTGTGGCCGCCGAATTCAATCAACTCGCCGGCTTTCAAGTCGGTGAGGGCAATCAAAACGTTGTCGCGGGGATCGAGTTGGAGCACGTTGAGATGCATCGCAGTCAAGACGTAATTGGAGTTGCTAGTTCGTCCGGCTATTGTAAAACATCGGTCGCGCGATGCCTCGGGATGTTGTGGTAATGTTTGCCGGCTCTAGCGGACGGAGCGGTCGAGCTTCGCTCGACGGACAGCCGAGGGCGGCTGCCCCCACACAGGTACTTCTTAACGTGCAGGCAGCCGCCAAAATCGCCGCGCGTTGCCGCCGAGCACACGATCCTGCCAGTCCGGCTTTTTCTGGAGGAGATAACTCTTCACGACATTAACCGCTCGCGCGTACGAGGCCGCTACCAGGCACACGGGCCAGTCGGAGCCAATCATCAGGCGATCGGGTCCGAACGATTCGAAGGCGACGTCGAGGAATGGAGTGATGTGCGCCGGTTGCCAATCCTGCCAGTCGGCTTCGGTGACAAGCCCCGATAGCTTGCAAAACACATTTGGAAACGAGGCCAGTCGAGAGATCCCCTGCGCCCAGGAATCAATGTTGCCGCTCTTGATCGGTGGCTTGGCAAGATGATCGAGCACAAAGCGCTGGCGGGGGAACCGTTCTACAAATTCGGCGGCTACCGGGAGATGTTTCGTATAGATCAAGATGTCGTAGGCCAGATCGAATTCTTCCAAGAGGGAAATGCCGCGTAAGAAATCAGGCTGTAGCAGGAAATGATCGTCGGGTTCGCTCTGGACTATGTGGCGGATGCCGACCAGTTTTGGATTTTGAGCCAGGGCTTTTAGCTGCGTCCGAACGTCCGGTGACCGCAGGTCGACCCAGCCGACCACCCCGAGAATCCACGGAGAGCGCTCGGCCAACTCGAGAAGCCAGCGTGTTTCTTCCAATGTCTGGCGTGCTTGAACCGCAACCGAACCGTGGAAGCCGGTGCTTTCCATCGCACGTTTAAAATCGTCTGGCAGAAAATCCCGGCGCAACGCGGCCATCGAATCATCGATCCATTCGTATTCGGCAGGACTGTACATCCAGAAGTGCTGGTGGGCATCAATGTGCATGGTTCGCACCGAGGTTTCATCGTAATCACACGGGCGCAAGACGCACAGCTATTTTTTTCAATAGGATTGCAAGGGGCGGGCCTTCTGCCGCTGCGCGCCCGAGTGCGGAGGGCGATCCGCGGTAACCCTCCGGGCTCAAGGTTGCGGCTTAAGGTTGAAGCGTCTGTATCGCGGTGGGATGGACCTGCTCGTTTTGGATTGCGGGTGCGTCCCAGCCTCCACCCAAGGCTTTGACAAGGAGAACCGACGTGACCATTTGCTGGCCGAGCAACTGGGTCGACAGGCGCTGGTTCGACAGCAGTACAGATTGTGCGGTGATGACATCGAGGAATGTAGTCAGTCCGCCAACGTAGCGATCATTGGCAATGTCCAGCGCACGGTGCGCGTCTGCGACTGCGGCATTCTGGGTCTCGGCGGCGCGGGACAAAGAGTCCAGCCCCGACAGGCTATCTTCCACTTCCTGGAACGCGGTGAGCGCAGACTCACGGTAGTTGGCGATCGATTCCTCGTAAGCGGCTTGTGTGGCGGTGAGATTGGCGCGAATGCGGCCACCATTGAAGATGGGCTGCAACAGGTCGCCGCCCAGCGACCAGAAAGTGCTCGGAGCGCTAATCAGCGAGCCCAGGCTGATGCTCTGGAAGCCACCGCCGCCAGAGATAGTGAATTGCGGGTAGAACGCGGTCCGGGCAACTCCAACGAGTGCATTCTCGTTCGCCATGGCTCGTTCGGCCGTAGCTATATCGGGCCGGCGCTCAAGCAGATCGGATGGCATTCCGAGAGGTATGGGCGGAGGAACGGCGCGCAACGCTGCGACGGGAACGTTAAATGCGGACGCCGGATTTCCGGTCAGCGCCGCGATGGCATGTTCAAATTGAGCGCGCTGCTGCTGCAGCAGATACAGTTGCGTAACCGTGGAGTCGAGCAGTGTTTCCTGTTGCGCAACGTCCAGTCCCGAGGCGACCCCGCCCTCATGGCGATGGTTCACCAGGACCAAGCCCTGCTGCTGAATCTTGATCGACTCCTGCACCACCTGACTTTCGGCATCGAGTTCGCGCAAGCTGAAATAGTCGGCAGCGAGTTCCGCGCTCAAGACCAGTTGGACGTTTTGCAGATCAGCCGCCGTGCCTTGCAGGTTCGCATTGGCGGCTTGTAGATTTTTTCGAACCCGCCCGAACAGATCGACTTCATAGTTCAGAGCGAATGGAATCTCATACAACCCTTGCGTGAGCGCCGAGGTGGGAACCGTGATTCCGGGACGATTCCCGGAGTATCGATTGCGCGAGGCGTTGGGATCTGCGTTGAGCACGGGAAACAGCCCGGCCGAAGCCACTCGCGCCAGCGAACGAGCCTGATCCAGTCGATTCCGGGCAGCAGCGAGCGATTGATTCGCTGCCAGTAATTGCTGCTCGTAATGGTTGAGTTCTTCGTCGTGGAAAATTTCCCACCAAGCCCCCTTGGGAATCGCATCCTTCGGTGCGGCCTCGCGCCAAGGGCCTTCCGTTTTCCAAGCCGAGGGAGCCAGCATTGGCGGGCGTTGATATTTGGGCCCCACGGCGCATCCTCCCAGACACACGCTGGCCCCGAGCGCCGCCGCTACGAACCATTTCATGAATGCTTACCTTCCTGCCCGTCATCTGCGACATTCACCGTCTGGCCATCTTCCAGGGAATCGGCGGGATTAATGATGATGCGGTCGCTGACGCTCACTCCCCCAAGAATCTCCAGCGTCGTGCCGTAGTCGCGGCCAATCGTGATGGGCCGCAATTGTACTTTGTTGTCTTTTCCCACGATCGCTAGTTGCGCGCCCTCTTTCCGAAAGAGCATGGCATTGACGGGCACCGTGACTTTTTGGGTGTTGATCTTGGGCGAGAAATGTACCTCGCCGAAAGAACCCCGCAACAAGCGGCCGTCTTTGTTGGGAACGTCCACTTCCGTGAGCAAGGTGCGCGTCGCTGGATCGATGGCTTCGGCGGTGCGCGCTACCGTACCGCTGAACTTCTGCCCGGGAAGCTCCTGCAGCGTGATATAAGCAGGCATCCCATCCTTGATGGCGGGCGAGTAGGCCTGGGGAACGCTGGTGAATACGCGCAATGGGTCGACCTTGGCCAGGATGAACAGCTCCATGCCTCCCGATCCCGCATTGATCAGCGCGCCGGGATCGACGTTGCGCTTGACCAGCACCCCGGAAAATGGCGCGTAGACATGCTTGAACGATTCCAACTCCTCGAGGCGGCGGACGTTGGCATCGGCCGCGGCCAGGTTGGCCAGGGCCTGCTGGTACGCGCTGGACTGAGTATCGGCTTCCTGCTGGGAAACGGAGTCCGTCTTGCGCAGATTCTGCCAGCGATCGGCGGAAATTTTCGCGATGTCCAACTGGGCGGCAGCCTGCTGGCGAGTGGCGCGAGCCTGGGACAATTCTTGATCGACTTCCGGAGTATCAATGTCCGCCAGCAGTTCGCCCTTGTTGACTCGGCTTCCTATGTCCTTGTACCAGCGCAGCAAGTATCCGTTGGTGCGGGCGTAAATCGGGGACTCTACGTAGGCCTGCAACGATGCGGGCAGCACCAGTTCTTCGTCGGGGTTCTCAGCCGTGGGATGAACGACCGTGACCGTGGCGACGGAATCGATGTCCGTTTCCTTGGCCAACGCGCGTCCAGCGCGAATGCGGCTTAACATGCTCGCAGCACCGCTCAGCGCGAGCACCACCACCACCAGCACGACAACGATCACGGCCTTGCGCGGCGGCGCCGCCGGAAGCTCCGGAGGCGGTGTCACCTGGGGCGTATGGTGCGATTCCTCCATGGTTTGATTCGTTTCTAGTTCCTTCTGCATGATTGCTCGCTCAATTTCCTTATGTATCGACTCTATTTAGGATTGCTCAAGTTCTATCGCCCGCGCTTCTCGACGGCTGTGAACCATGGCGAAGACGCAGGGTACAAAGAACAATGTTGCCACAGTCGCGAACATCAGGCCTCCGATGACCGCACGGCCCAAGGGCGCGTTCTGTTCGCCACCCTCACCCAGGCCAAGGGACATGGGGAACATGCCGATTATCATAGCCAGCGCCGTCATCAGCACGGGACGAACTCGAGTGTACCCCGCCTCCAGCGCGGCCTGTACGGCGGGCACGCCCACCTGCATCCGATCGCGGGCAAACGACACCATCAGGATCGAATTGGCCGTCGCAACACCCATGCACATCACAGCTCCGGTCAGCGAAGGTACGCTCAGCGTGGTATGCGTCAGCAGCAGAATCCACGCGATCCCCGCCAGTGCACCTGGAAGGGCCGTGATGATGACGAACGGATCAAGCCACGACTGGAAGTTCACCACGATCAGGAAATAGACCAGCAGGATCGCTCCCAGCAGCCCAATCCCCAGGCCGACGAACGAGGACTGCATGGTCTCCACTTGCCCGCGTACGACGATGCGTGAACCGCGCGGCAGATTATTCATGAACGGCTGCAGGACTTTCTCGGTGTCCTTGGCCACCGCGCCCAGATCGCGCCCTTGCGTGCTGGCATATACGTCAATGACTGGCTGCACGTTGTAGTGCGAGACTACCGCGGGCCGCAACGTCGGCGTCAACTGCACCAGGTTCCCCAGCACCTGCGAGTTCTGGACCGATCGATCATTGACAGGCATATTCATCAGTTGCTGAAGCGACGTCATGCGGTACTGCGGTGACTGCACCACCATCTGGTAGGTGACACCATTCTTGGGGTTCAGCCAGAAGCTGGGCGCAGTTTGAAAGCTGCCGCTGAGGGAAACCAGCACGCTCTGGGCAACGTCCAGCGGATTCATGCCAACTTGAGTGACGAGATCGCGATCGATGTCGAGATGTAACGTCGGCAGGCCAAGCATCTGCTGCACGTGCACATCGGCAGTACCGGGAACGCGGCGTAACTTGTTGGCAATCTGCTGGGCGATTCCGTAGTTGCTCTGCATATCCGCACCAATCACCTGGATATCAATCGGTGCGGGCAATCCGAAGTTCAGGATCTGCGTAACGATGTCCGCCGGCTGGAAGAAGAACTCCACGCCGGGGAAGCGCCGCGGAAGTTCCTGCCGCAAGTGTTGCACTAACTCTTCGGTTGGACGGTGGTCCGCGCTCAGACCAACCAGGATTTCGGCATCGCTCGTACCAATCACTCCCGAATTGCTGTAGGACAGATTAATGCCCGAGTTGGGCAATCCGATATTGTCCAGCACGTTCACGATCTCACCCTTGGGGAGATCCTGATGCAGGAACTGCTCCACCTGGTCGCAAAGCCGAGCCGTCTCTTCCACCCGCAGGCCGGCGCGGGCACGCAAGTGCAGCCGTATGAGGCCGGCGTCAACCGACGGGAAAAAATCCTGCCCCAGGAAAAACACCCAGCCCAGCGATAGCAGGCAGAACGCAAGAAAAAAGCTGGCGAACGGGCCGCGATGCTGGATCGTCGTTTCCAGAAGCTGGTAGTAGCCACTGCGGAACTTGTCGAACCCCTTTTCAAATCCGCGCTGAAATCGCCCCATGAACGTCCTCGGCCCCGCCGCCTTATGCTCGTGTCCTCGCATGATGTACATGACCAGAGTGGGGATGAGTGTTCGCGAAAGGAAATAGGAGGCCAACATGGCGAAGACCACGGCCTCAGCAAGCGGCACGAACAGAAACTTCGCGACTCCGGTCAGGAAAAACATGGGTACGAACACGATGCAGATGCAAATCGTGGAGACAAAGGCCGGGACGGCGATCTGCGCCGCGCCATCGAGAATCGCCTGCTTCATCTCCTTGCCCTGGGCCAGGTTTCGCTCGATGTTTTCGATTTCCACCGTCGCGTCGTCCACGAGGATTCCCACTGCCAGCGCCAGACCGCCCAGGGTCATGATGTTGATGGTCTGCCCGAGCGTACTGAGCACAATGATGGATACGAAGATCGAAAGCGGAATCGAGATGGAGATGACAATAGTAGGACGCCAGTCTCCGAGAAAGAGCAGGATCATGGCCGCCGTAAGGGCCGCGGCGGTCAGCGCTTCGAGGACCACCCCCCGAATGGACGCGCGAACGAACAGAGATTGATCGAAGAGCGGAGTGATCTTCATCTCCGGCGGAAGCGACTGAGCCGCACGTTCAGCCATGCGCTTCACGCCCTCGACGATGGTAATGGTGGAAGCGCTGCCCACCTTCAACATCGACATCAGAGCGCCGCGGACACCATCCATGCGTACGATATTGGTTTGCGGCGCGAAGCCGTCGCGGATGTGGGCAACATCGCGCATATAGATGGTCGACCCATTCACGGTCTTGACCGGAAGCTCGTTCAGTTCCGCGATGGTTTGGGGGTCGCCATTCATTTCGACCTGGTATTCAAGCAAACCGATCTTGGCGGTACCGGCAGGAAGGATCAGATTCTGCGCGTTGAGCGCATTCACGATGTCGTTAGGCGAGAGGCCGTTCGCCTGAAGCCTCGGCAGGTCGAGATCCACCTGGATCTGGCGTATTTTGCCGCCATAGGGATAAGGCGTTGCTGCGCCCGGCACCGTTGCCAACTGCGTGCGCAGAAAGTTCTGACCGAGGTCGAAAAGCTGCTGCTCCGGCAGGGTCTTGCTGCTCAATCCGAGTTGGACAATCGGGGTGGAGGAGGCCGAGTAGGTGATAATTAGCGGCGGCGTGGTTCCGGGCGGCAAGCCGCGAAGGATGGTCTGTGCCATCGCCGTGGTTTGCGACAACGCAGTTTGGATATTCGCCGTGGGCTGGAAAAAAATCTTGATCACCCCAATGCCGTTTAGCGACTGGGACTCGATGTGTTCAATGTCGTTGACGGTGATGGTGAGGCCGCGCTCGGAGTTGGTGATGATGCGGTCGGCCATTTCGTCGGGGGCCAGGCCAGAGTAGTTCCACACTACGCTGATCACGGGGATGTTGATGTCGGGTAGGACATCAACTGGCATCCGCAGAACGACCAGCGGCGTCAAGAGAAGTAGCACCAACGCCATCACCACGAACGTATAAGGGCGCCTAAGGGCTAACGCAACAATCCACATTTATCTAACTGCTCTCCAACCCGGTAGGGCGAAAGTCGTACTGGCGATCATCAGGACACTAATTTGATGAACCTGAGACGACGGGGATTCTACAGTATATGGGAATTGAGCGGAGGATGCCGAGAGCGGCACCCCGGGCGGGAATACGGGTCAATAGCACCGCTAATCAGAGACGTAAAAAACCCATTTTGGAGACGCTAGTAGCCAGTCCCGATCTTCTCACCCCGTTTCAGGGTCCGGTCAAAGAAGTCGGCGGTTGCGGAATAAGCCCGAACCCAGTCCTGCCACCTCAGGAAGCCGTGGATCTCATCCGGAACGATGAGTTGTTCGAAGGGGACGTGCTGCGCCCTTAGACGCTGCACCAGGTCCACGGTTTGGGTGAAGGGCACATTGCGATCATCGTCGCCATGGATGAGAAGGACCGGCGACTTCCAGGTGCTCACGTAGGCATCGGGCGACGAATCCCATGCAAGCTTGATCGCAGCTTCCGCGTCCGGGGGGCGGAGCGCCAGATTGCCAAAATACGGCCGCTCCGTCAGAAAAACGCTCCAGTCATGCACGCCGTGAAAATCTACCCCCGCCTTGAAAAGGTCTGAGTTCCGCGCCAGACCCATCGCGGTCAGAAAGCCGCCGTAGGAACCGCCCCACAATCCAATTTTGTCCGCGTCAACGTCGGGATGAGCTTGCAGATACCGTCCCGCGGCCACCACGTCTTTGTACTCCGTTGCTCCGCGCCAGACGGCATTGGGGGCCTCGCGAAATGCGCGTCCGTACATGACTCCGAGGCGGTAATTCACCGACAACACGGCATATCCGCGGCTGGCCAGGTATTGATTCTCAGCGTATGCGTTGTGGTAGTAATCCATGTAATGGAAGCCCAGCATCATTTGGCGGATGGGCCCGCCATGCATGAAGACGAGACCGGGAACCTTCCCCTTGGCGTTGTGTGGCAGAAAAAGCTGGCCATGCAGCGTGATTCCGTCATCGCTCTGAAAGATCACCTGCTTTGGCGGCACCAAAGAGGCGGAAGGGAAGTCACTGGGAAGAGCCTGCCTGGCGATCATTTCGCGGCCCTTCGCAGTAACTTCATCCGGCATAGCCGGTGACGTTGCCGTAGAGCCGAGGCAAAGAATGCTCTTGCCATCGCCGGTTTGAACCGGGGACCACTCCATGGTTTCGCCGGTGGTCAAGGACTGCTGCGGCGCACCGCCGGATGCTGCCACACGCCACAGGTGCCGGCGGTCTATATCATTCTGGTTCGAGGAGTAAAGCACCCATGCCTTATCCGCGCCGAGCGTGACATCTTCCACGTCAAAGTCGCCCGGCGTGAGAAGGGTAGCGGTCCCGCCGCCTGCGGCAATCGAATACAAGTGATTGCGTCCATCCTGTTCGGAAGCGAACACCACTCGTCCATCACCAGCAACGTTGAGCGCGCTATCTTCGGTGAGTTCAGGGAGGGAATCTTCGGGCTTATCGCCGCTGCGCCATAAAAGGCGCCCCGTGCCGGTGACGGCATCGGCAATCCACAGCGACCATGGGTGGGTGCGCACGGGGATTAGCGGCAGTTTCTGCTCCTCTCCGGCGGTGCGCACAAACACAATCCATTTGCCCTCGGGCGACCAGCGCGGCATGGAATCTTTGTCCACGCTCGGGGCCAGATAGCGGATGGAGTCGCCATCGAAGTCGTAAAGAGCGATGAGGCTATGACCATCGCGCTCACTGACGAACGCGATGTGTTTGCCATCGGGCGACCATTTGGGCTGGACCGATGCTCCGTGAACCGAAGCAAGTTCCTTGGCCTGTTGTTTGCCATCCACACTGGCGCGCCACAACTTCTTTTTCGCGGACCATATCGCCCACTTGCTGTCGGGCGAAATTTCAATGTCTTCACAACCCTCCTCCGGGCAACCCATCTCGCCCAATAGCCGAGGCGACGCTGCCTTGGCATCCAGGTCCAGCGCAAAGACCTGTTGTTTGGCTCCCTTCGTCCAGCTGTCCGGGTTGGCGCTTTCCTGTGCTTCGTTTAGTTCGCTGCCCAGTACATAAAGCGCCGTCTTGCCGTCGGGCGTTAGCCGCAAGCTGGCGATGGGCTGGCCATCGTCTGCGCGGTAATGCGTCATCTGGCGGGAAGTGTGAACGAAGTCCGGGCCGTCAGCCACCCACACGTTGCGAACTCCTTTCGCATCGAAGACCCACGCAACGCGGCTACCGTGCATCGCCGCCACAAGCTCGCTTGGAAAAGGCGAACTCATTACCTGCTCGAGAGAGAACGGAGATTGCGCCCATACAGCTGTCGTGCAGACGAGGATCAGAGCAAGAGCGATGAGCAAGCGAGGTTTGCTGAATGGCATAGGCGGGTAGAGTAAGCTAACGCGGGCCGCTCTGCCAATAGCAATAGTGGATTTCCCGATGCTCGCTGCAACGGGATACAGAGCGAGCGCATTCTGAGAAGTGGTGTATCATCTTGCAACACTGCGCTGCTTGGTTGGATACCGGCACTGCTGAGCGCAGATCCGATTTCCATGAAACTTGATAAAAGAGTATTGCAGAACCTTCCCAAAGTACTTTTACACGAGCATTTGGATGGTGTGCTGCGGCCGCAAACCGTGATTGAGTTGGCAAGAGACGCAAAATACAAAGACCTTCCAACCGATTCCCCCCCAGCACTTTCCGAGTGGTTCTTTCGCGGAGCGAACCAAGGGAGCTTGGCGAAGTATCTGGAGGGCTTCGCGCACACGATCGCGGTGATGCAGACCGAGGATGCGCTGCAGCGCGTCGCGTATGAACAGGCCGAAGATCTGAGTAGAGATGGGGTTGTGTATTTTGAGACTCGCTTTGCGCCCGTTTTTCATACCCAGAAAGGACTGACCCATCAGCGGATTGTTTCGGCGGTGCTGAAAGGACTGGAACGGGGACGAAAAGATTTCGGAATTTCTTCCGGTTTGATCATTTGTGCGATGCGCAACATGAATACCTCCCTTGAAATGGCGGAACTGGCCGTCGATTTTCGCGCGCGCGGAGTGGTCGGCTTCGATCTAGCGGGCGAAGAAGGCGGGTATCCTCCAAAGAAGCATGTGGATGCGTTTCACTACATCCAGCGCGAGAATTTCAACATCACGATTCACGCCGGGGAAGGTTACGGAAAAGAATCGATCTGGCAGGCGATTCAATATTGTGGAGCGCACCGCATCGGCCACGGGACGCGCCTAATCGACGATATTGCGGTGGTGGACGGCAAGGCAGTGAAGTTGGGAGATCTAGCCCAATACGTTCTCGACAAACGCATTCCTCTCGAAATCTGCCTCCTTAGCAACGTCCACACTGGCGCTACGCCCAGCTTGGCCGAGCATCCGTTCAAGATTCTTTATCAAGAGAAATTCCGCGTCACCCTGAACACGGACAACCGGCTGATGAGTCATACGACGATGAGCCGGGAATTTGAGGCGGCGGCAGAGACGTTTCGCCTGACCCTGGACGATTTCGAGAAGATAACGATCAATGCAATGAAAAGCTCTTTTTTGCCATACAAAGAGCGTCTAGATTTCATTTATTCCGCCATCAAACCTGGTTACGCCAAGGTCCGGGAGTCGACAGGGGAGAAGACGTCTCTGTGAGCACGCGGAGATTTCATGGGTCGTTTTATTAGACAGTTATTGCTCGCGATGGGATTGTCCGCAATCTGTTGCGGCTATATCTCCGCTCAAGCCGTGGTGCCGGACGAGCCGATCCGCATCAAAGTCGTCGTCGTCACCATGTTTGAGCGCGGCGAAGACACTGGCGACACTCCCGGGGAATTTCAGTTCTGGGTGGAACGAGAACATCTCGACCGAATTCTTCCGCTGCCTTCCGGTTATCACCACCTGCGCCTGAACAAGGACGGAGTCCTCGGCATGGTCACCGGCGTCGGCACTGCCAAGGCCGCTGCCTCCGTGATGGCACTGGGCCTTGACCCGCGTTTCGACCTCTCGAAGGCGTATTGGATTGTCGCGGGCATTGGCGGCGGGGATCCGGCGGACGTGTCCGTTGGGTCGGCGGTTTGGGCGGATCATGTGGTCGATGGCGACATTGCGTTCGAGATTGACGCGCGTCAAATTCCCAAAAGCTGGCTGACTGGCTACGTGCCCTTGCGTAAGGGTACCCCCTACGAGCAACCTGCCAGCGACTACTACGGGGAAATGTACACGCTGAATCCGCAACTGGTTGGCTGGGCATTTCGCCTCACGCGCGATGTGCCTCTGACGGACTCGGACTCCTTGCGCAAATCGCGGGCGCGCTTCGCGGGATTCCCAAATGCGCTGAAACCCCCGTTCGTGGCGCGGGGCGATACTTTATCGGCAAGCACGTTCTGGCACGGTTCGAGAATGGACGAGTGGGCCAACGCCTGGACTCGCTACTACACCGGCGGCAAAGGAAACTACATGGTCGCGGCCATGGAAGATTCTGGAACACTGCAGGCTCTGACGTTTCTGAGCCAGGCTGGGCGAGTTGATCTGCAGCGGGTGTTAGTGCTGCGCACAGTCAGCAACTACGACCGGGAAGCACCTGGCGTTCCGGCGGCGGAAAGTCTGCAAGAAATGGTTTCCGGTAACTACTCCGCTTATATGCCTGCTCTGGAAGCGGCCCAGATCGTCGGAGACAAGGTGGTGCGAGATCTCGTGGAGCACTGGTCGGAGCGGGAATCCACCATTCCTCACGCACCGTAGTGAAGAGGTTCTGCAACTTCACTTGGACAGAGCAGCGAGAGTCTCGGCCAATACAAGTGTTCCTCGAACGATATCTTCAGGGGCCGCGTACTCGTCGGGACGGTGGCTGTATCCGTTGCGGCAGGGGATGAACAACATGGCGACCGGAGCGATGCGCGCCATGAAAAGCGAGTCATGATAGGCACGACTGACCATGGAAAGGAAGTTCAGGTTATGCTTGCGGCAAGATTGAGAAAGCGCTTCGACGATTTCGGGAGCGCAGTCCGCGGGCGCGTCGGCGTTCAGCAACTCGCTGTGGATGGATACCTGCCGCTTCGCTGAAACAGAATCGCACGCGGTTTCAATGGTGCGCATGACGAGATCGCGCCTTTGCAGATTCGTGTCGCGAATGTCCACGCTAAGGCGCACCCGGATGGGAATACTATTGACCGCGCCGGGAAACACCTGACAGATACCAACCGTTGCGACTGTGTCAATCGCTCCGCTAGTGCGTGCGGCGCTCTCAATCGCCAGAACCAGTTCAGCTGCGGCGCAGAGAGCGTCGTGGCGATTGGGCATCAAAACGCCACCAGCGTGTCCGCCCGAGCCCTCGATCAAAATGCGGAGACTCGCGGGCGCGGCGATTTTCGTCACTATGCCCAGCGGAATCTGCTGCCGCTCCAGCAGAGGTCCTTGTTCAATGTGCAGTTCCACGAATGCCTTGTAGTATCCACCCGGCAACTTCACTTGTCCGAGTTCGCCTGCAAAACCAGCCTCCCGGCGAACTTCGTCGAGAGTGACGCCGCCGTCGTCGGTCAGTTTTCGCGCTGAATCTGGAGACAGAGTGCCAGAGAGCAGCCTGCTCCCGAGACAGCCGATTCCAAATCGCGTCGGCTCTTCGGAAGTAAAAATAAGCAGCTCAATCGAATGCTTTGGGCGAAACCTGCTCTGCTGCAACACGCGAATCGCTTCCAGGCCCCCTAAGACGCCGACAACTCCATCGTATTTCCCTGCGTTCGGAATAGCGTCGATGTGCGATCCAGTGCCGACCGCGGGCGCAGATGGATCCGAACCATTCCAGCGCGCGAAGGTGTTTCCTATGGCATCCTGGTGCACCGTGAGTCCTGCCGCTTCGCAGCGCGCTTTCAGCCATGCACGCGCCTTGAGATCGGAGGGAGTGAAAACAATTCGGGTTACGACAGGGGGCTCGGCTTCGGAAATCGAGGCCAGGGCTTCGATTTCGGACAGCAGCCGATCTCGGTCGATCGCAAGATTCATCGCTGCAAGCCTGCCAAAGGATGCCGGTTCCAATCTTTGTAGATGAGATACTTTGCCGGCACCTTGCCGATCGCTCCAAACCACTGCGGACACCACGGTCCCATCCAGATGAAGTCTCCGGTTTTCACTGGATACCACGAACCACCCAGCCGGTAGATTCCTCCACCTTCGAGCATGATGAGCCCGTGTTCCATCACGTGCATCTCGACCATGCTCAGAGCGGCGCCCGGTTGGTAAACCATCGTGTTCACCGCGAGGTCGAAATTCACCTCGTCGGGAAGCAGACATTTGACCTGTAAGCTGGGATCGTCTCCGAGCGGATGCGAGGAGATCGCATCCTCGTTCGAAACAATCAAGCGAGGTGGCTCCGCCGAGTCGAGAGCCTGATAGGGTTTCTCGATGACAGCGACACGGCTCGCAGTCGTGGCGGCGATTCGATGATGCAATCCTTGGGGAAGATAAGCGTAACTGTGCGCACTCAATTCGGTTGATTTGCCCGCAGGGTTTCTCTCAGATAGGGAGAGGCTGGATGCCGGTAGTACAATTTGTCTTCCGTCAAAACAAATTCGCGGTCGGTGTCAAAGACCACGAGATCCGCGTCATAGCCAGGGGCGATGCGACCCTTGCGCGTGTCGCAGCCGGCCAGTCGGGCCGGGCCCGCCGCCATCCAGTGCGTCAGATCGAGCAACGTGAATCCTCGTCTGCTGGCTTCAGTCCACATCACTGGCAGCGCAACGGAAAGGCTTGCAATCCCTCCCCAAGCGGTCTGGAAATTACCTTCGCTGAGTCGCTTCATCGGTGGAGGACATGGCGAATGGTCGGTGACCACCATGTCGATCGTGCGATCTCTGAGGCCCTGCCAAAGTCTCTCGCAATTCTCACGGCTGCGAATTGGCGGGGCGCACTTGTTTAGCGTCGCCCTGTCGGGGATCGTTTCGGCAGAGAGATGCAGATAGTGCGGACAGGTTTCCACGCTCACCGCAAGTCCTTCGGCAGCGCAGAGTTCCGGAAGGGCTCGGCTGGTCGAGAAATGCACAATGTGCAGACGGAAACCGTATTGGCGGCACAACGAAAGCATCAGCCGGATGGCATCTAGTTCCGCCTCGTCGGGCCGCGACTGCAGGTAAGTTGAGTAGCGGCTCCAATCGGCGCTGGTCAGTGCGTCCGTTGCCCGATCGATTGCGCCGGGAAGTTCCGCGTGCACGAGGAGTGGCAGGCCGGTCCTGGCAACGTGGGGCAGGGCCAATCGCAACTGTCGCTCCGTAACCATGGTGAAACCGTCGATACCGGGATTGATCAAAAAGCACTTGAACCCCGGCACTCCCGCGGCCGCAAGCGCTTCGATATCATTCTGATTGTCGTCAACGACCCCGCCCCACGCTGCCCAGTCAACGCGGCATCGGCCCCGTGCAGCCTCGCGCTTGGCCTGAAGGGCAGCGGCAGAAGTTGTGGCAGGAAGACAGTTCAGAGGCATGTCGACGAGGAGCGTGTAGCCTCCCGCGGCTGCGGCCCGCGTCGCTGTTTCGAAACCCTCCCACTCTTCCCGACCGGGATCGTTGATATGAACGTGCGAATCGACCAGTCCCGGAAGGATAGCGGCTTCGCCGAAGTCATGGACTTTAAAACGACCGGATACTTGGTCGGGTGAAACGAACAGCTTGGATCTTGCTCTCCTTCGACCAGGATGGCCGCCTGGCGGATTCCTTCGGGAGTGACGACACGGCGAGCGAGAAAGGCTTGCAAATCCAAAACGTCATCTCCTTGGAAGATTGGCGATCACGGAGAGGGCCGATCTGACCAATTCCCCTTACCATGCGTACGTCAGCGCTTAGAGCAGCATTTTACGAAATTCCGAATCCCGGCTTATACTCACTTCTCAGCGAAGCGGCTGCGAAGAGTCCATGTCGACTGGTTTGCGGGTTCGCGGGTTGCTGACGCCGCCAAGCCCTTCGCGATTACGCAGAGATCGAGCCAACACATGGACAATTCTTTCATGGCGCGCGCCATTCAGCTCTCGATTGAAAACGTCCACTCCGGACGCGGCGGACCCTTCGGCGCCGTCGTGGTAAAAGACGGCGCCGTTATTGGCGAGGCCGCCAATCAGGTCACATCGACGAACGATCCTACCGCGCACGCGGAAGTGCTCGCCATTCGCGCCGCTTGCCAGAAGCTTGGGGGGTTCGATCTTGAAGGCTGCGAGATATACACCTCCTGTGAGCCGTGCCCTATGTGCCTGGGGGCAATCTACTGGGCCCGTCTCTCACGCGTTTATTTTGCGAATGTCGATGCGGATGCTTCCAAAATCGGATTCGACGATTCTCTGATCTATCGCGAGATCGCGGAACCGCATTCGCAGCGCAAGATTCCAATGATTCAGATGATGCGCGACGAGGCGTTGGCGGCGTTTCGTGCCTGGGAAAATAAGCCTAACAAAATCGAGTATTGAGTTGTTCCGAGGCCCGCGATTCACAGGTCCAGGGGGGGACGAGTGACCGATCCTGCGAGCCTCTAGTTCTCTGTGCAACGCGCGTCACGCCCGGCGCAAAAGCATCGCGGATCGCGCTGTTTCCTAATGCAGCTTCAGTTCGCTGTAGTGGCTGAAATTTGACACCCTGACCTCGTCGTTGTTCGGTAGATAGAAGCCAAACTTACCGGAGTTCGCATTGCCGCTGGATGGGCTCCATGAGTCGAGGGACGCCCAGCCATTGCCCTGCTGGATCTGGTGCACGATTCGGTTGGATGTAACTACGATCTGGAAGGTCCGGGCTTTCTTCTTGTCCGTTTTGAACGGAATTTTAGCCTCTTCCGTTTTCTTCCCGTCACGCATCTGGCTGCGATAGAAAAAGTTGTCATCCATCTGGAACAGTTCGTAATTGCGGTCATCGGTGTAGTTGAATACCCACTGAAGAAGTTTCCCTTTGTCGAGAATGGCGCTGAATACAAACGTTCCCGCCGTCGAAGCAGAGTTATTTAGAACGAATCCTCCGCCACGATGAACGAACCAGCCCTGATCGGGTTTCCAGCCCGCCAGATCGGCAAAGTCCTGGATCCCGCTTGCTGCAAGAGAGAGGGGACCAATCGTGCGTGACTCGCCGGCAACCACTTCCAGCGGAACCGAGCGGGGAAAGTTCCCGACGCGAGCCGTAAACTGGTAGGTCCCGGGCGCTACAACAACTGGGGTACCACTGATGATGTTGGTCGGGGCTTCTCCATTTTTCTCCAGCGTGACCACCGCATCGGCAGGCGAGAATGTGACCTTTAACTGGCCGGTCGCCGCCTCCATAGCCGCTTCCGAAGCGCTCACCGTAACGGTCGATCCAGCGGCGAATCGCTTATGAAGTGTTTTGGGACTGAAGCGGTCCCTGCGCAATTCAATTACATGATCGCCGGCAGTGACCGTTGGGAACCGGAATTTGCCGTCCGTTTGTACCGTTCCAACGACCACTCCGTCGAGCAGGACCGATGTTCCGGCGACTACACCATCGATGGCGAGAGAAGCGGAATGCGCCACCGGCGCCAACACGAAATTAACCTTGGCGAGATCCCCCTTGTGAATCGAAACCTGCTGTTCGGGTGGATTCTGAAATCCGCTCTTGGCGACTCGGACGGTGTAGCCCTTGGGCGCCAGGTTGGGAATTCGCAATTGTCCGTCTTTAGTGGTAGTCCTTTTTTGGAGTTGGTTGTTCAGGTAAACCTGGACGTCGGCTTCGCCAGTCGCGACGAGAAGAGTCCCAATATCCTGATCCGATAACAAGAGCGCCGTGACCGTGGGCGCAATCCCTACATCGATGGCTACGTTGTGACGGTCGCTACCTTGGCTCAGGGTCAACTGGTGTGTACCGGGTGCGACGTTGGGAATGTCGATCCCGTCGTTCCCAATCTCCACATCGGGCTGGCTATCCAAGGAAACCTTTGCGTGAGGATCGTTGTAATACACATGCAGATGGTTTGCCGAATTGCTCACTACAACGGCGTGCACGCCCTTGGCGGTGATCGGGCCGCTGATGACTGGGACGGAGCCTGCCGTGGCGGTGAAAGTAAACGAAGCGTCCGCTTGCGGGCCGACAAATTTTAGCTGGTGCGGTCCGGGTGCGAGATGGTCGGCAGTCCACTGCGCACCATCCAGTTCGAAGGCGGGTTGGTCGTCAAGCAGAACCTTGCCGTTTCCCGCATCGGAGGTTAGCTTTACTACCGGAAGCAGTGGCTGCAAGGTCATATCGACAGAGCCAGGCGCGCCCGAGCGGGCTTCAAACCCAGTTTGGGCTGTTTGATAACCGTCCAATTGAGCTTCGATCTGGTAAGTGCCGAATGGCAAACTGACGTCGATGTCAGACACTCCCCGCACTTCGTTGTTGATTCGAATAGCAGCGCCTGCAGGCGAAGCGTGGATGTGAACACTCATTGATGCGACACCCGTCTGAGACGGGCGATGCATCATCTTCACGAGCATCAATCCCAATGCCAACAACAAGACCAAAACACCACCGACGGCGGCCGCGATTTTTTGATTCTGCGGCTTTTGCAGGACGCTGATACGGCCCAGAGCCGGCGACACCTTTGCTCTTGCCGCCCATAACGTTTGAACTGAACTACGCAGATTGGTGAGGAAACGAGCTGGAGCTGAAGGCGCACGCGACCCTGGAACGCTGCTCGTTACGACCGGCTGCACAGGTTCGGACTCGACCTCCATCGACTGCAGCGCCCGCCCTGAAAGTATTCCGCTTCCAGATGGACGGGGCGGTTGCTTGGCGGCCAAGGCGCCCGGCGAGAAGAGTAGTGTCGCACTGGGGACGCTCTCTTCGCGCTGCGCGCTAACCGCCGGGGGACTCGGAGGCTTCGGCTGAACCGTCTCCGCCGGCTTTGGGAGCTGATCCATGCTGCTCAAGACCGATCGCACTTCCGCATCGTCCGTATAATTCGCAGCCAGAGCCTTGGCGCGTTCCCGATAGGATTTTATGGCCTTAGCGTCGGTGACCTTGTCAGCTTCTCGCTTGAGATTTCGCAGTTCTTCCAGATCGCGGCTGCGTGTTTTAATCCGGTCCGCCTCGGCCATTTCACTTTGCAGAGTGTCGCGCATCTGAAGCAGCCGCTTCTCGTTAGGGTACGTAGCGAGAGCTTCTTGCAGATGCGACAGTGCGCTCGCGAAATCACCTCCAGATCGAAATTTCCGCACTTGCGAGAAACATTCGTCGACCAGATGATTGCGCTTGCGATCAAGCACTACGGTTTGCAGGTTCCTGGCCTGTGGATGTCCGGGGTTTAGCTCGAATGCCTGCTGTATGAGGTCCTCCGCAGCCTGCCAATCGTTGTCCACAAACTGCTGCGCGCGTTCGATCAGGGTATTGAATAGAATGCCTCGAGGAACCGGGTTCTTTTCGTCGAGCTCATAAGCCTGCCGCAGAAGTTGAACGCCTTCGGTGAACTGACCCTGAGCGCATAAACTCTGCCCTTCGGTCATCAGTCGTTGCACTTCCGTTGCCCGTTGGAGACCCGCCTCCGCAGCCTTTTTCAGTTCGGCTAACTCGGTGTCATTGGGAAATTCGGGTTCCGCTTGCTGTAACAACTCCAAGGCTCGCGAGTAGGAAGCGGACTTCAGGCAGGCTTCGATCTGCTCCGCAAAGCGCGCTTTGGCCTCGATTCGCGTTTGGTTCTCGCGACGCTTCTCCAGGCGCTCGATCTCGAAATTCAAACCGGGGTAGCGGTTGTAAATGGTGCGCAGAATTTCCCAGTCGCCCAACGCATCGCTGAACTGTCCCTGCTCTTCATGGAAATGAGCTCGCGCCACAATTGAGTTCACTAAATCACGCTTGTCCTCCACCAGCCGGAGCGCTCGCTGGAAGTGGGTCTCGTCCGGGTAGACCTTGAGCGCGTCTTTAAGGATGCCAACGCGCGTATCGAGATCGGGCTCCCCCTCTACCTTTCGATCTACGGTGGCGATAAAGGCCGACAGCTCCTGCCTTTTCTGTTCCTCAAGGTCAAACTTCAGAGATTGAAAAAGGGCGTTATTCGGATACTTGGCGATCCATGTGTCACACAGCGCCAGAGCATTATTGAGATTGCCCTCGGCCCGATGCTTGCACATTTCCGCATAGGCATTGTTGAGGGCATCGTGTTCCGAACGAACCTGATCGTAGAGGTTCTGATAGCTGGTTCGCTCCGGACTGGAGGAATCCGGAGCCCGCCGGTCCAGTTCCAATACCAGCGCCAGCTTGGTCAGAGCATGGCTGATTTCTCCTTGTTGCCAGGCGTCCATCGCGGCATGATGGAGTTGCTTTTTTTCTTGGCGAAGCCGGTTATATTCCTGTTCCTGGCGGTCCACTTCACCCAGCAACTGCATGGCGCGCGCTTCCGTAGGTTTTAACTGAAGCACATTCTGCAGACCTTCGCGGGCATGAAGGTAGGCGTGATTGTCGATGTGTTGCTGTGCCAGCTTGTACCAGTTCTCGATCTGACGCTCGCTGCGCCGGCTTTCTATCTTGCTCTTTAAGCCCATGGCCGCTGCGTTGCCAGGCTCCAGTTGCAGAATTTCCTGAATTTTCTGCAGTGCCAACGGATCTTCATCTTCCTCGAAGCGGGCCTTCGCGCTGCTCAGTAACTGCGCAATCGTCTTCTGCCGGACCGCCCGGTCGAGTTGCCGGCGCAGCATTGAGATGGAAGTATCGATGTGGCCTTCCGCTTCCAATCCCGACAGAAGTTCTCCGGCGTACTGATGATCTCCTTCTTCCAGGGCCTTGGTAGCGCGTTCGAGCCGAGGGCGGAGTTGGGCGGCGTCGAAGAACTCGATCGGTTCATTGCGCAGCGCTTTGTTGAGGCTGTCGCCGAAATCGCGAGCGTTGGCGAAACGGTGCCAGGGCTGCTTCGCCATTCCTTTATGCACGACGCGGCTGATCGATTGATTCACTTCACTGTTGAGTTCCGAAACCGGAGGTGGAATCTGATGTCGGATAGCCTCGACAATCTCTTCTTCGTTGGCGCGACGGAAAGGGTGCCTTCCGGTCAACGCTTCATAGCACACGACGCTCAGAGAAAACAGGTCCGAGAGCCCGGACAAAGGCTTTCCCTCAATCTGTTCAGGCGACATGTACAGTAAAGTGCCCTTCAGGCCCACCGTGGTGTGCACATTGGTCATGTGCGCCACACCGAAATCGATAACCTTTACGGAGTCATCTTCCATCACGAAGATGTTGCTGGGCTTGAGATCGCGGTGTACGAGGCCGCGTTCGTGGGCGGCCTGTAATCCGCGGCAGACCTGGGTCATGATCTCGACCGTGCGTTGCGCAGTCAGTCGGTGGCGAGCATTGCGGATCAAGTTGTCGAGAGTCGTGCCCGGTAACAAGGGCATGACAAAGTACGGTTTCTTTTGGCCGTTCTCTTCAAACTCTCCAATATCGAAAATCTCGATGATGTTGGGGTGGCTCATCGAGGCCAGCACGTCGGATTCCTTGTAGAAGAGCTGGAGCGAGGCGGGATCGGGAGCGTCGCGCAAAGTCTTCAACGCAACATCGCGCCGAATGACATTGTCATAAGCTCGATAGACCAGACCCATACCGCCTTGGCCCAGGACATCCTTGACATCGTAACGGCCCGCTAATTTCTGCGGCAAAACGTGGGCAACCATGATACCCCTTCGAAAAGGCAGGAATGACTCAACGAAGATCAGGGGGGAGATACTTGCTCTACGGTGCTAGACAGACCGAGGAGCCCTCAACGCCGACCAGCCGTTGAGGAGACAACGGTGTGCAATCTTACTCCAAAAACAGGTCGTGTGAACGCTAAAATAATCCATTTAGTTACAGCGACATAGCGGCAGAGATTCAACGAAGGTTACGGCCAGTCTTACCCAGAGGAAGAGCCAGCTCTAGTTGTAATGATTTGAATGCCGTCGTGCGCGCGCGTAAGATTCTTCTTCCGTACCCACAATGCATTCGGCCCAGAAAGGTGACTCGATGAAGAGCCTGATTCCTTTCCTGCGATTACTCGTGTTCATCGCCATCTTGATAAACAGTGCAGCCGCATCGTCGTTCCTGGTTTGGTTTGAAGGGCACAGTCAGGCAGTGGCGATCGGTCCATCCATGCCGCGCGGAACCGAATCTACGTCAGTAGCCGATCTGGAGCAAGTTCTGTCTTGGACAGTGTGAGCGCTTCGGTTCTAGGCTTAAAGGACGCAGCGTTTTGCGCATCGATAATTAAGGGAGTGAGCAAACAAAATGGATCGACGCAGGTTTCTAAAGCAAACTGGCACCCTCATTGCGGGAGCCGCTCTCTCACCCTACGCGCTTCCGGAAGGTGCCGCGCAATCTGGTGTCTCAACGGCAACAGGACGCCTCATCCTTCCGATGAATCAAAAATGGCGCTACAGTCGAAGTTTCGTCGAAGGCGGGGCATTCAAAAGATTTCGACGACTCCAAATTTGACGCAGTCGTGATCCGCACACCAATCTCCCGCTCCCATGGCATGGTTTCGATGAAAAGACATACGAGTTTGTGTCCCTTTACCGTCGCCGTTTCAAGCTTCCGCCCGAAGCCCGAGGAAAGCACGTCTTTGTCGACTTCGAAGGCGTGATGACCGCTTCCACGGTTTGGATCAACGGCACTCGGCTCGGTGAATACAAAGGCGGGTACACTCCGTTCTCGTTTGATCTCACGCCGCACATCGACTTTGACGGAGAAAACGTGCTTGCTGTCGACGTTGATTCCAACGAGCGCCCCGATATTCCACCCTTCGGATACGAAATTGACTACCTAACCTTCGGCGGTATCTATCGGGAAGTTTCTCTGCGCGTCGTGCCATCGACATTTATCGAGAACATTTTCGTGCGGCCAAAGGATGTTCTTTCAGCGAATCCAAGCGTCGACGTCGACTGTTTCGTACAGAATCTGGAGGGATCAAAGGACCTTCTGACAATCGAAGTGGAGTTGCTCGAGGGCGAGCGCGTATTAGCCAAAGGCTCGCAGAAAGTCGCGTCGTCGAGCGTTGCGAGCGAACCGGCAGCGCACATGGTGCGCTTGGAACGACTTAGCGGAATCCAACTATGGGATCTGGATAAGCGCAATCTCTAGTCTGCCCGTGTGCGCTTGCGCCACGGCAATCAACTGCTCGACGAAGATTCCCGCCGTTTCGGCTTCCGCGATGCTCAATTTACCGACCACGGCTTCGAGCTAAACGGCAAGGTCATCAAACTGCGCGGCCTCGACCGTCACCAAACGTTTCCCTGGGTCGGGCAGGCGATGCCTGGCCGCGTTCAGCGCCGCGACGCACAGATCCTGCGTAACAAGCTCAAGTGCAACATCGTCCGCACCTCGCACTATCCGCAGTCGCGCCACTTTCTTGACGCCTGCGACGAGGTCGGCCTTCTCGTTCTGGAAGAGATCCCCGGCTGGCAGCATATCGGGGACGAAGCCTGGAAGGAAATCTCCATCGACAACGTCCGGCGTATGATCCGTCGCGACTGGAACCATCCCTCCATCATCCTGTGGGGCGTGCGCATTAACGAATCAAAAGATGACCACGATTTCTACACTCGCACAAACGCGCTGGCTCATCAGCTCGACCCAACCCGCCAGACGGGCGGTATCCGTTACTTCCAGCAATCCGAATTCCTGGAAGACGTCTTCACCATGAACGATTTCGGCTTCCCTCTGAAGCCGCCGAACCATTCCCGGTACTTGAATACGGAATTTGTCGGCCACACCTATCCCACAAAGACCATCGACCAGGTGGAACGCCTCACCGAGCACACGCTCCGCCACGCCCGCATCCACGATCAGCTTGCGTCTAATCCTCAATACGCCGGAGGGATCGGCTGGTGCGCCTTCGATTACAACACGCACGGCAATTTCGGTTCAGGCGACCGCATTTGTTATCACGGTGTCACGGACATTTTCCGCGAACCCAAGCCAGCAGCGGGATTCTACAAATCGCAGTGTGACCCGGCGGAGGAGGTCGTGCTGGAGTCGGCGTTTCATTGGGCGCGCGGCGACGCATCGGTCGGGTTCTCGAAAGCCGTCGTATGCTCCAATTGCGACCACCTCAAGTTCTACATTGACGACAAGCTGATTGCGGATGTTGACCCTGACCGGCAGCAGTTCGCGCATCTCCGCTACGCGCCCTTTGTCCTGGAAATGAACGAGTTATTCCACAAGTGGGGCGACCTAAGGATTGACGGCTATATCCAGGGCAAACAAGTGATCTCGAAGAGTCTTTCGGGAACGGGTGTCGATACGAAATTTCTGCTTCTTCCCGACGACTCCGAGTTGATCGCCGATGGCGCGGACTCCACTCGAGTCGTCCTGCGCGTCACCGACGAGTTTGGCGCGGTCCGACCCTTTGCCAACGACGCGATCAAGTTTGAGATAGAAGGTCCCGCCGAGATCGTCGGCGACAATCCATTTTCGCTGATCGGCGGCACCGGCGCAGTGTGGATTCGAGCCCAGGAAAAGCCCGGCAAGGTGCGACTTAAGGCCATCCATCCGCACTTGGGTGCCCAGCAAGCGGAGATCGAGATTGTCCCCAGCTCCGAGGAGGCCGTCTAGCGACTGGCGAGTCCTACCGCAGCATCCGTGGCAGCACGAGGAATTCTAACCCTTGAGATTTGGGTTACGCGACCTACAGCGAGTTCTTCGAAACTGTTCCACGTTCTGACAGCTTGAACAACTTCGCGTTACTAAACTAGGAGAATGAAAATCGCGGCTCCACTCGCTGAATCCGCGCAAGCATCTGCCACATCCCAACTGGGAGGCCGCCCCGCGTATCGCCGACGCCGATTCCAGAAGAGCCGCCACCGCAAACTCGCTGCTCAGCTGACCCTTTGCCTGCTGTGGAACGTTCCCAGCCTGCCTGCCCAAGCTCCACCAGCCACCCCGGTCCCAGCGCCCGCGCCCCATCAGGCAGCGCAGCCCCGCCGAGCCGCTCCCGGCAAACAGTCCGCGAATACGGTGTCGGCCGCATCGGCGATCCAATTCGAGAACGTAATCGAACAATCGAAGATCAAGTTCAAGCTCAAGAACAGCGTCAGTCCCCAGCGGTACACGTTTGAAACCATGACTGGCGGACTAGCGGTCTTCGACTACAACAACGACGGTTTGCTGGACATTTTCTTTACCAATGGCGCGGCCATTCCGTCACTTGAAAAGAGCGATCCCAGTTACTCAAATCGGCTCTTCCGTAACAACGGGGACGGCACCTTCACCGATGTAACTGAGAAAGCCGGCCTGGAGGGCATTGGCTATTCGATGGGAGTGGCCGCGGGCGACTACGATAATGATGGATTTGTCGATCTTTACATTACCGGCGTCAACCGCAACCAGCTTTTCCATAACAATGGGGACAGCACCTTCACGGAAGTGACTGAGAAAGCGGGAGTCGGCGGTATCATCCCCAAACTCGGCAAGGCTTGGTCTGTAACTGCAGGATGGTTCGATTACAACAACGATGGGCAGCTCGACCTTTTTGTGGTGAACTACCTCAATTACAAAATCAACACTGCAACTCTCTGCGTTCAGCAAGGACTTCCGGCCTACTGCTCTCCGGTCGATTTTCTGGGAAAGACCACCGTCATGGGAATGCTGGCTTCTTGGAGCATTCCTAATTAAGGTCAACAACCGGTACGGAAACACGATAGCCCTTGCCACAGAATTGGCCAGGGCTATTTTTGTCGCTACGACGTGCCTAGAATATCTGCATTGTCCCGGACGAGCGCCACATCCATCCCCCCACGAGATGACTTGCACGCGAGTGCTTGAGGATGTGTACGAACTGGCAACCCTGCGACAGACCAGCATCCTTGGCTCATTGCTGGCAGTTCGTGAGGTTTCATGCACCGCGTTCTTGATGCACCGGCAGCTTCTGGAGTATATACTCTAGCGATTGTTGTCTTATGCGGCGCAGTTTGGGGCTCTTCTGTCTGGACCCATCCAGGCGACTCATGCAGAACGGGAATTCACCGTTTGATCCACACGCTCGAGAGAATGCGACCAATCCGCCCGCTGCGAATATTACCGCAAAGGGAGATAGCGCTGGCTCCAACCTTCCGCCCGACCCAGACGCCACCCTGATCAATGTCCCGCTTTCGTATTTGGATCCCCAAGCCACTTCTGTGGACGCCGACGCCACGCTAGTTGATGCGAGTCCGGCTCCTCGCGGCACCAGTCCCGGACCCGCGCGAGTTCAGGCCAGCGCCCCCGAGCTGCGACCCGGCGACGTACTCGGAGGGCGCTACGAGATCCTGCAACTTCTCGGCGAAGGCGGAATGGGTGCGGTGTACAAGGCGATGGACCGGGAGTTGGACCGTCCGGTGGCTCTTAAGCTCATTCGGCCGCAACTGGCAGCCAATCCCTCAATCCTGGCGAGATTCAAGCAAGAACTTCTGTTGGCCCATCAGGTCACTCACAAAAACGTCATCCGTATCTACGATTTGGGCGACGCCGATGGCGTGAAGTTCATCACCATGGAGTTCGTTGAAGGCGTGGACTTGCGCGCCCTGATCCAGGAGAAAAAGAAGTTTCCTCCCGAAGAAGCAGTGGAGATCACGCGACAGATCTGCCGCGCCCTGGAAGCCACGCACAACGTGGGAGTGATTCATCGCGACTTGAAGCCGCAGAACATCATGCGCGATGGGACCGGCCGGATCCTTTTGATGGACTTTGGCCTCGCACGCACCGTCGCAGGCGACGGCATGACCCAAACCGGAGCTTTGGTTGGGACTATGGAATATATGTCGCCGGAGCAGGCGCTGGCCAAAGATCTGGATCAGCGCTCCGACCTTTTCACTCTGGGTCTGATTCTTTACGAATTGCTGACCGGCAAGACGCCCTACACGGCCGAGAGCGTTGTGGCCAGTTTGATCAAGCGCACTCAGGAACGAGCGATTCCAGTCTCCGATCACGACGGGACGATTCCGGGGAATCTCAGCAACATCGTGAGTAAGTGCCTGGAGCGCGATGCCAACTTGCGCTATCAGAGTGCCGCCGATTTGCTGCGCGATCTGGATGAATGGCAGGGCAAAGGCGCGGCTGCAACAATGCGCTTTCAACCGGCCGTCGAGCCCTGGGGGCGAACGATTCCATGGCCGCTGGTGACCGGAATCGCCACCGTCCTCCTCCTTGCGATTGTGGGCTATGTGTTCCGCGGTACGCTCTTCTCGCCGTCGGCAAAAAAGTCGGCCCCGGCTTTGTCAATGGCGGTAGTTCCGTTTCAAAACAAGTCTGGGGACACTTCGTGGGATTGGCTGGGTCCGAGTCTCGCCGACATGCTGAGCACGGACGTTGGACAGTCCGCGCACCTGCGCTCCGTCTCTTCCGATCGCGTGCAGCAGGTTTTTCATGATTTACGGATCGCCCCAAACTCTGCGGTCGATCCGGCGACCCTTGGCCGGGTTGCCGAATTCACCAATGCCGACACTCTGGTGTGGGGGCAATACACCAAACAGGGCGACCAGATCCGCATTAACGCGACGCTGGAAGATCGAAAACACAACCGTACGATCCAGGTGAATTCCGAAGCTGCCAATCAACAGGATCTGTCGGCAGCAGTGGACCGATTGGCCGCGATGATCCGCCAGAACTTGGACCTGTCGTCCGATCTGGTGAAAGAACTACAGGCGCAATCCTTCAAGCCGACCTCCACCTCAGTGGACGCGCTGCGGGATTACAACCAGGGACTACAGTTGTTGCGCCAGGGAAATAATCTGGAGGCGAAGAAGCAGCTTGAGGCAGCGACGAAAGAAGATCCTCAATTTGCGGTCGCGTTTTCGCGCCTGGGTGAAGCCTATTCTGCCTTGGGATACGACGCAGACGCAGAGCAGGCTTCGCGACATGCGGTGGATCTGAGCCAGAACCTGCCTCTGGCGCAGAGATATTTCATCGAGGCTAGTCTGGCGCGAGTCACAAAGGATAATCAAAAGGCAATCACCGCCTACGAAAATCTGGCCAAAAGTTTCCCCGATAATCTGGATGTGCAATTCGCACTGGGAAGCCTCTACGAAGATGCAGGGGATTTGGACAAGGCGCGTTCCTATTACGCGAACGTGCTGAAAGCCGACGGCAAGAACCTGGACGCCCTGCTGGCTATGGGACGGATCGAAATTAAAGCCGGCAATCCTCAAAAAGGACTTGATCCGCTCGACCAAGCGCGGCATCTTGCGATCGACCTGGACAACCAGGAACAGCAGGCGCTCATCCTCCAAGCCACCGGGATTGCGTACAAGCTCATGAGCAAGCCAGCAGAGGCCCTGCGCAACTATGAGGATTCGATGGCGATCAACCAGCGCCTGGGGCAAAAGCGCGGGGTTGCCGCCAGCTTGGCCGAAATTGCCCAGGTACAACTTCTGTTAGGAAAGCCCGATGCCGCGCTGTCGGCTTACGACACCGCCCTGAAGATCCGGCGGGAGATTGGCGCCAAGAAGGAAGCGGGCGACACTCTTATCGACCTGGGCGACCTTTACGTCGAACGCGGCCAGACCGACAAAGCTCTGCAGATGTTCAAGGAATCGCTGCAAATTCAGCGTGATGCGGGGGATGAGACTTATCAGGCCCTGTGCTTGAACAATATTGGCAACTCCTACCTGCAAAAGGGCGAGAACGAAGATGCGCTTACCTATCTCCAACAGGCATTGCAGCTGCGCGAAAAGCTGAATGTGCCGGGCGACATCGCAGACACACTGCACAATTTGGGCGAGGCTTACGCCAACATGGGACAGTACGATCAAGCCATGACAGCGCAGATGCGCGGCTTGGACCTGTACCGCAAGGGTGGCGATAACCAGGGTGCGGCCGTGGTGTCCCACAGTTTGGGCTTGGTCTTCGAGCATCAGGGGCGTCTTGGTCCGGCCATTGGAGCGTTACAGGATGCAGTCAAGGCATTTCGTGATCTCGGGGACCGCAGCAGCAGGATGGCCCAAGCCCTCAGCGATCTGGGCGGGGTTCTCGCCAAATCAGGACGCGGAATCGAATCCACAACGCTGCTGGACGAAGCTCAAGGGTTGGCTCGGGGCCTGAAAAATGATGAGGTGAGCGCGGCCATTCTGAACAGCCAGGGCGACGTCCACTTCTACCAGGGCGATGTGAAATCGGCCAGGGATTCTTATCAGCAAGCGCTCCACCTGGCCTCGCACACATCTGAAAAAGACTTGCTGCTGAGGTTAAAGCTGAATCTGGCGAAGGTGGCCATTGCCGAAGGGCATCCTCAGTCTGCCGCGAGCGATTTGCGAATTGTGGGGCAGCAGGCCGACTCTCTCGGGGCCAAGTATCTCTCCGCGGACTGTTCTGTGACGCTAGCCGAGGCCTTGATCAAGAGTAAGGACTATGCGCATGCCCGCCAGGAGTTGCAACGCGGCCTGAGCAAGAGCGAGAAGCTGGGATTGCGCCTGGAGAACGCTAGGATTCACTACCTTCTAGGAAACGCGCTCCGGCTTTCGGGAAGCGCGTCTGAAGCGACTGCCCAATACCAAGAGGCGGTGCGCCTGCTGGATGAGATCCGCAAAGAGCAGGGTGCGGAGCATGTCATTGAACGCTACGATCTGAAACCGATCTACGCTGAAGCCACGCAGTTCGCGCACTAGAGCGGATCGCTCTTTGTTGCCGGCTGGTCCCCTGCGTAAAGAAAAACAAAACGGGCGGGACCGACGGTCCACGCCCATTTCGGATTATGGTCGTTTCTCTACGACTGGCCTTTGACGGTCAAGATGACTGAAACGCTGTGTGTCAAGACTCCGTTCCCATAGGTGCCAGTAAAGGTTAGTATGAACGTGCCGTGGTTTACGTTTTTGTTGGACGACAGCGTCACCGTCGACGAAACGGGCGTTCCCTGCAGGCTGTCCACAGAAGGCGAGACGGAGCACCTCGAGTTTGGTGGTGCGCCGGAACAACTCAAGTTCACAAACCCTGTCAGACCGCCGATCGGAGTCACCGTAATGGTATAGACGGCTTGGTGTCCCGAGGAGATGGTCTCTGAGGCGGGTGTCACCGCAATGGAAAAGTCTCCCACGGAAACCTGCACGGAGGTTGTGGTTGAACTGGAACTGAAGTTGCCGTCTCCGCTGTAGCTGGCCGTAACAGTGCGCTGCCCGGACGAACTGAATGTCAGTGAGCAACCGCCGGCCGACACCGCCGCCGTGCACGTTTCGCCTGTGCTTGCGTTGACCGTTACCGTGCCTGTCAGGGCTGGGACGTTGGTTGGTCCGGCCACACCGACGGCAACCGCGACCGGCTGTCCTGGAGCGGCCGGATTCGGGGAGGCCGAAGTAATGGTTGTGGTGGTCGTCGCCTTATTTACAACCAGTGTGACTGCGGCAGTAGTAGAGGAATAGTCGGCTGCGTTGCTGGGGGTGAACGCGACCGAAAGAGTGTGGGGTCCTGCCGTCAGCACCATGCCGGCAGCGGGAGTGTACACGAATGTTCCTGGCACAGTAGCGGTTGCGTTGAGTTGCGTTGCGCTCAGCGCGGTGCCATAGGTAATTGCAGCTGGTGTCAGCCAAGTGATCGTCGGCATTGCCTGCCCCACGGCGTAGGTGACCGCATTCGAGCTTGCATTCCCCACCTGGTCCAGCGAATAGGCCGTAAAAGTGTGGAGGCCGACCGTCGATGTATCCACGGTGCTGGTGACGGTCACAGTGGAGGTTGGAGCAATCGTCTGCGCTTGCTGTGAGGGAGCGCATAGCACGACGCCCGAGCCGCCGTCGGTGCACGTATACGTGGCCGTCACCGACTGGCCGAATACCGGACTCGCCGCAGATAAACTTGGTGTGGTAATCGCCGGCGGCTTCTTGTCCACTTCGAATGGGCCGAAAGGACCCTGTGTAGTTGAATTCCCAGCGACGTCAAAAATCGTCACCAGCGGAATCGTGACACTGCTCGTCTCGGTGCCAGTCGCGACACCGGTGGAGAGCGTAAAGCTTGACTGCGCAGAATTAGCCAGGCCGGAGCCGTTTGTGTTGTCACTTGCCGTGCAGTTGTAGATAACGTCGGCAGCCTGCCAGCCGGTAGGCGGCGGATTTGGCCCTATGCAACTCGCGGTTGGCGGCGTTTTGTCGACTTGGATTGTGATCGTCGGACTGGCGCTACTGACCTGATTGCCACTGTTGGTAGTAAGGCTCTCGACCGTTCCCGCGCTGTCCGTGGCGAAGAACGTCACTACCGTCGTTCCCTCAACCGCACCGGGGATGACGATCGATCCGGTTTGTCCGGTAAGCGTTCCCGATGCCGGGCTCGGCAGGTTCGCCCCGGTTGCCGTGTAGGTAATGTTGCTGATACTCGGCAACGTCGAGGGCGGATTCGTATTGTTGCTGGGCACGATCTCGGTGCCGTTGAAATTGAGCGTGACGCTTCCGTTCGTCCAGCCACGGTTCAGAGCGGGACTGGTGGTGGCCGCCGTGCTCGGTTGAACCACCCCCAGAATCGGAATAAGAGTGGAATTGAAGTTATTGGTGTGCCCACTAGACGTCAAAATATCGCCACTGATGCCAGTGAAAATGTTGACCAGTCCTTTGCAGGTGTTGTCTCCCGTGGCTCCGCAACTGAGGGCGTTGTCCTTGCCCATAATGTAACCGGGAGCGACGAACGGTTTTTGACTCGGATCGATATTGTATGTGTTCGACACGTTGATGAGAGCGTTCGTGCCGGTGTTCGGGCAATTGGCCCCGCTTCCAGTCGTGCTGGTTGAGTTGGTGCACAGATCGATGGTGATCACGCAACCATAGTTGCCGGAACCCGTGTCCTGGTGCTGACAGGTGCTCCCTTGGAACGGAGTGTTGTTCACGAGGTCAGAGAATTGCTGATCGGTGATCGTCTGAACCGTTCCCTGCATGAATACATTTTGAAACGCACTGGTGCCCAGCCCGCTCTGTGAGTAGTCAGATACCGCGTTTAGTACGGGCGTGTAGTTGAAGTTGGTTTGAGTGGGCTGCAACGGCTGATTAATCGTGATCGGCGCCAGCGGCAGCGAACTGAAGGACCAGCTCACAATATCGTTGTTCTCGACCAGGGAACCGGTCGCGGCCGTAAAGCCGACATAGGCACTCCCGTTGCTGGCCAGGTTCAGTTGCTTTGTAATGTCGACCGTGGTCTGCAGGATGAGCGTGCTATCCAGGTATACGGACAGATTGTTGCAACTGCTGGTGCACGTTCCCGGCGGCAAATAGTTCACGGTGATGGTGTGTACTTTCCCGTCCGACAAAGACATTCCCGCCGGCAGACTTTGCAGCGCGAGTTTTGCCAGGCTTCCATCGGGGCAGACATAGTTGTGATCGGCGCTGTTCGGCGTGAGCGTAGAGGCGTTGTTGGGCCCGCAGCTTTGCACGGCGATGTGGTTGCCGTCAGGATCGCTGTAGTTGGAGTTCTGATGAGTATCCAGTTCGATGGCAAGGCTGTTCTGGATGGCGTTTCCGGGCCCGCTTGCGGTGGAGATGTCATTGTTGCCATAGGACATGTTCTGCCCGTTTCCCGTATAACCAAGCGCGCCCGTGCCTGCCGGATCATCCTGGATGACCAGCGCTAGTCCATCGGCGGGAAATCCGCAGAAAAAGCACGAATTCGTGTTGGAAATCTGAAACTGAAACGCGGTTGTGAATCCTGTGGAGAGCGGTTGCGGGAGGTTAAACCACGCTGCGCCGTGTTGATTCAGATTCGCAGTGGTCAGCCGCAAAACTCCGCCAGTAGCCACCCTGGGCAGCGATGGAGAACCGTCCGTCAGAACCTGGCACGCAGGGGACAGCGTACCACCATTCTTGCAAACATTGGACGTTGTGAAACCGGCGACCGGGAAACTGAAGGACTGGGCGGAAACCAACTGCGCGCTCAAAGTAATGCCGACAAGCAGTCCTACGGCTACAAAACCAAAATGCAGCATGGTCTTCATCGTTCTCTCCATTTTTTCTAGAACCCGCACTGAAACGGCTGGGACACCGGGCACACTCCAATCCGTCGCAGAAACTCAACTTCAAGCAAATAGAAGGGATTTGGCCAGAATCGAAGCCATCTCTAAGGGGGGAGGCAGCCGACGAACTGTCGGCAATTCTCAGCCCAAGTCTACGGTGTGTCAAGGGGAAACCGCGTGAGGCAAGGTATTCAGGCCTTTTTACTTTGCCGTGTTTAAAAACTAAACAGGATAACCTGAACAGCGATAAAGAAATGACGGCTCGCTGCGAGCCCATTAAAACCCGCCAGAAAATGTGGCTGGCGGGGTTTCTATAGGTCCCGTCAGCCCAAAGATTGCGAACCCAAGTGTTCAGCTCAATGAGGACCGCTCGCGTTCGTCACTGCGGTCGCGTTCGGTCTCAGCTCGCTAGCTCATCGGTGGGATGGTCGTTGAGCAGTTCGGTTGTCTGGGTGGGCACAAAAGAAGCGGGCCTCCGTCCGCGGCGGGAACCGGCTGAACGCTCGCTGCGATGAAGGTCCCTACCATTACTGCCGTCAGAATCGCAACCCTGATTGCCAGCTTTGCATTCATCTTTACTTTCATTGTCGTGCTCCTTTGCTCCTGGGGGATTTCTTGCTCGGTTCGTCCGTCGCAAGTGACTTTGGTAATGCAAGCTGCGTTCCAAACCCGACACATGGGTCTGCCGCGTGCAGTCGCCAGAATTTCCCAGAAAAACGACGGTAAATCAGGTTTCTGGCCCATTTGGGACCTGACCCTCTCCCGGCCGGGGTCTAAGAACTCAAACAAAAGCGCTTGTGGCTAACATTTATGTTAGGTTCGGGGGACGGCAGAGCCCGGAGCGCCCGCGTATACTCATTGCGTCATGGGCGATTCAGGCGAAGAGGGTGTTGTTCCGGCGAGCGGCGCGCGGCTGGAAGCGGTAAGCGGACCCCTCAAGGGGAAGCTGTTCCTCCTGACCGGTGATGAGGTCTCGATCGGTCGCGATCCGTCCAATGAGATCTCCCTCCTCGACTCGCTCGTCTCTCGACGCCACTGTGTCATCCGGAAGGAAGGGAACGCATTCCGGCTTCGGGATCTGGAGAGCCGCAACAATACCTTTGTCAGCGGGGTGCCCGTAGGGGACAGGGTTCTGGTCCACGGGGACCAGATCCGGGTCGGCAACTCGATCCTTATCTTCCAGGGGCCAAGTAGTGAGTCCATTCCCGGCAACGCCTCGTTGCAACTCGATGCGACTCCGGTGCCTGATGCCGCGACCGTAATACTGCGAAAAGAGGATGCTCTGTACCTGCAGCCATCACGGCCTGAAGGTCTGCCCGCCACCGCTAAAACGGTTCGCGACCTGAATGTGCTGCTCGATTTCAGCCGGACCTTGAACTCGGTGCGCGGTCTGGCGGCTCTGCAAGAAAAGGTGCTGGAGGCCGTTCTCGCGATTGTCCCCGCGGATCAAGCTGCTGTTTTATTGACTGAAAATGGGGTCGCAGGATTCTCTTCGAACTTTTCTTCGATTGTGGATAGGAACCGCCGGCTGGGACCCAATCAACCGATTCATGCCAGTCAAACCATTCTGAAGCGCGTTCTAGAGGAGAATCTCGCGGTGCTTTCGAACGATGTCCAAAGCGACGATGCCTACCGGGATGCCGAGAGCTTGCTCGAACGCCGGGTACACTCAGTCTTGGCTGTGCCTCTCGAAGTGCAAGAAAAGGTGTTGGGCGTGATGTACCTGGACGCCAGTTCTCCGGGCGCGCGCTTCGACTCGGACCTCCTGCAATTGGTTACGACGCTCGGAAACATTGCTGCGCTCGCGATTGAGAACGCCCGGCATCTAGAGAGACTTGGAGGGGAAAACCGCCGCCTCCACGAGGAACTGAACCTCCATCACAGCATGATCGGGGAAAGCAAGGCCATGCACGAGGTCTATGGATTCGTTTCTCGGGTTGCGGGGCGGGATTCAACGGTCCTCATATCGGGCGAGAGCGGCACTGGAAAAGAACTGGTCGCGCGGGCCGTCCACATGAATAGTGCCCGGGCCGACAAGCCATTTGTAGCCATTAACTGCGCAGCCATCACCGAAACATTGTTGGAGAGCGAGCTGTTCGGACACGAAAGGGGAGCTTTTACGGGTGCGGTCTCCCAGAAAAAAGGAAAGCTTGAGGTCGCCGAAGGCGGCACAGTTTTTCTAGATGAAATCGGGGAGTTGGCCGTCCCCATGCAGGCCAAGCTCCTGCGGGTTCTGCAGGAGCGGGAATTCGAACGAGTCGGCGGTACGCGTCCCATCAAACTCGATGTCCGACTGATCGCCGCTACTAATCGCGATCTGAAGGAGGCATCCCGCACGGGAGCCTTTCGGCCGGACCTCTATTATCGCCTCAATGTCGTATCGCTCCACATGCCCGCTCTGCGGGAGCGTCGAGAGGATATCCCGATGCTGGCGGCATTCTTCGCGGCACACTATGGCGAGAAGGTGAAGCGGCGTGTGGCCGGGATCTCTCCGGGGGCTCGTGCCTGCCTCATGCGCTACGAGTGGCCGGGCAACGTGCGGGAACTGGAGAACGCCATCGAGCGGGCGGTGGTCCTGGGCTCGACCGAATTGATCCTCGTGGAGGATCTGCCGGACTCTATTTTGGAAGAAACAGCCGCGTCCGGGGAGCCCGTGAGCGCGCTCCACGACGGTATCCGCGAGGCGAAGAAGGTGCTGATCGAGCGGGCCATCGAGCAAGCGAACGGAAATTACACCGAAGCTGCGAAAATCCTCGGCGTGCATCCCAACCATCTGTTCCGCCTGATTCGCACGCTGAACCTCAAGCCGAAGCGCCAGCGTCAGGAGTAAGGGGGCGCCGGTAGCTATCGTGACAGGGTAGCGCTCCACGAAACGAATTGATCTCAGTACAGCTTGAGCGGTCGATCTGGCTGTCTAGGCTATGTTAATGGATTGTAATCGCGACTTATCGCCACTTGAGACGATCGCTGACCGGATGGCGATTCCCGATTGCTTCCGGTTGGCCGACCACACGTCCAGTATCGTCGCATCCTCTGTAACGCTCGGGCTATAATTGCGCGCACACATGGCGCTCACCTCTGGCACCAAACTCGGTCCCTATGAAATTCAATCCCCCCTCGGTGCCGGTGGCATGGGCGAGGTATATCGCGCCAGGGACACGCGCTTGGATCGAGCCGTAGCGATTAAAGTTCTTGCTTCCCATCTCTCCTCCTCACCCGAACTGAAGCAGCGCATGGAGCGCGAAGCGCGGGCCGTCTCCTCCCTGAACCATCCGCACATCTGCCATCTGTACGACATTGGCTCGCAGAACGGCACCGATTTTCTGGTGATGGAGCTTGTCGAAGGGGAAACTCTGGCTGAGCGGCTTCGCAAGAGTGCGATGCCGCTGACCGAAATACTCAAGGTTGGAATTGCCATCGCAGAGGCTCTGGCCGTGGCGCACCGGCAGGGTATTGTGCATCGGGATCTGAAGCCGGGAAACATTATGCTGACGCAACTGGGCGCCAAGCTCATGGACTTCGGACTGGCGAAGTCTTCGGTTGCCGGTGTTGATCCGGCGGTCCCGAACGCGCCTCTGTTGTCGGCGGCCCGGACGATGAGCGACGCGAGTCCTCTGTCTCCACTGACGACGGCCGGCACCATCATCGGCACGATCCAGTACATGTCGCCGGAGCAGGTGGAGGGCAAAGAGATCGATGGGCGCAGCGATATTTTTTCATTGGGGGCCGTGCTGTACGAAATGGTTAGCGGCAAGCGCGCCTTTGAGGGAAAGAGCCAGCTAAGCGTGGCGAGCGCGATCCTGGAAAAAGAACCAGAATCTGTCAGCACCCTGAAGCCAATGACTCCTCCCGCGCTGGATCGCACCATTCGCAAATGCCTGGCGAAAAAGCCGGATGATCGATGGCAGAGTGCGAGCGACCTGGCGACGCAGTTGAGTTGGATGATGGATGCGGGCGCGGCTGCTACAGGAGTGGCGGTGCAGGCCGCGGAGCACCGAAGGAACTTGAAAAGGTTAGTTTGGCTGATGAGCGGCGTGATGGCGCTGCTGATTCTCGGCGCGGGATGGGCTTGGATGAGTTTGCACGGAGCGACCGCGGCGAGGCGGGTGATGCGATTCAGCATCGGGTTGCCAGAAGGAGATTTGCTCGGCGGAACGTGGTACTGGTATCCCAGTCTGGCGATTTCTGACGATGGATCGCAGATCGCCTACGTCGCGCATCGTGGAGGCGAATCGCGGATTTACCTGCGAGGGATCGGCGAGGCGATGGCGCGCGAGGTTCCGGGAACCGAGCGAGCCGACATGCCATTCTTTTCACCCGATGGACAATGGCTGGGAATTTACTCCGGCGGAATGATCAAGAAAGTGCCGCTGGCCGGAGGACCGACCGTGACGATTGCCAAGACCGCATTCAAAGGAGGTACTTGGGGGCCGGACGACACGATTTATTTCGGGAATGGCGCGGGACTGATGAAAGTGGCAGCCACGGGCGGAGAACCGCAGAAGGTAACGACACTCAACGTCAAGAGGGGGGAAACGGATCAAGTCTTTCCGGAAGTGCTACCAGGAGGGAAAGCGCTGCTGTTCACCGTGCGGAACATGGAACAGCCGTCATTTGACGAGGCAGATATCGCGGCGGTCAAACTGGCGACCGGAGAACGGAAGATCCTTGTGAAGGAAGGAACAGACCCGCACTACATTTCGAGTGGACACCTGCTGTTTATGCGGGCGGGAGTGCTGCTGGCAGTGCCATTTGACCCGGAGACACTGGAGACTAAGGGAGCGGTAGTGCCGGTGGCGGAAAAGATCCTGGAGAATCCACGCATCGGGGCGGGGCAGTATGCGATATCGAAGGATGGATTGCTGGTGTACATTCCGGGCGGTGTGACGTATGGGGAGCACGAACTGGTGTTCGTGGACAAGGCCGGGAACGCGAAGCCGCTGACGGCGAACAAGAGGCCCTATGAAGATTTCACGATTTCGCCGGACGGGAAATATATTGCGGCGACGATTGAAGGGCCGGTAACGAATACGTGGATCCACGACATCGCGCGAGATACGGAGACGCGATTTAATTTCGGAATTGAGAACCGGGACCCGGCGTGGTCGGCGGACGGAAAACACATTGCATACAGCGGATACAAAGATCGTAAATACGCTGTCTTCTGGAAACCTCTGGATGGAAGTACGCCGGAAGAGGCGCTGATCCTGAGCGACAAAAACGTGGATGCGTGGTTTTTCTCGCCGGATGGAGGCACGCTGCTCTATGCGGAATATCAGTTCGATGGAGATCAGAACATGGGAGCCTTGCCGCTGCATGACAGAGAACATGCGCGGATGATCTTTCCGGCGGAGTACAACGTGGAGTGGGCGATCTTGTCGCCGGATGGAAAGTGGATCGCCTACGACTCGATCGAATCAGGAAAACCAGAGGTGTACGTTGCGCCCTATCCGGCGATGGAGCCGCGCGAGAGGATCTCGACGGATGGAGGGCTGCATCCACTGTGGGCGCCGGACGGGCGGGAGCTTTACTATCGGACAGGGGCGAGCCCGGAGGAGCTGGAGCAGCGGGCACTAGCGCAGAAGACCCGGGTGATGGCTGTATCGATTGAGACCAAGCCTGGGTTCAAGGCTGGTCGGCCCCGCATGCTGTTTGAGGGGCCTTACTTCGAGAGCGGACACGATATCGCAATCACACCCGACGGGAAGGGATTCATTCTGATCAGGGAAACCGATTCGCAGACAGGGCCGAAGGGGATCGAAGCGGTGGTGAATTGGTCGGAGGAATTGAAACAGCGGGTGCAGGTGCGGAAGTGATCGTGAGCGTTTGAGAACACAAGTCGCAAAATATGTCTAATCCCGTAAAGAGCTAGTGTCCGGCTAGAAATGAATGACTATCACTGACATAGTGTTGGTGACAAGCCCACGGAATGCAGCGATCCGTGGAAAACCTTACAGCCGTCCGGCGCTTACCCAGTACCTCTTGCTCAGCCATCCCATCGTTGGGTAATACGTCCCTTGCCCAGTTCTCGGCGAGTCGGCAACCTGCTCGGAGACGCCGAATAACGGGCAAGGCTAGGCTAACCCGTAGTCTTGGGTAATGCGCTTTCCTTAGGGATGGCGTTGCTCGAAAAGCAGCTTTACTTCAGGCCTCGCACCAGGAACAGATTGGCAAGATCGTGCTGGAAGGTAGTGGCGCATGCCTTTCCATCTGCGGACAAAGCCAGTGGTCCAAGGAACTGGGCTCCTGGTTCCGGAACCTTCACTACCAGCCAAGGCTCTTTGTGACGCGATGTTACGTCGAGACGGCTGATCTTGATGCTGGCGGGCTCGCGCTGTTGCAGGAACAGGTATCGCCCGTCACCGCTCCATCGCACAACACTTTCGCCGTTCTGCAAGTCAGCGATGGTTCTGGAGTTCCCGCCGCCAACCGGTGAGAGCAAGAGCTTGTGCGGGTCCACGGTGATGAACCACTTGCCGTCGGGAGAAACCCTCGTTCCCCGCGAGCCTTCGGGCGTGAGGGGCGTCGATTTACTTGTTTCCAGGTCGTACATCCAAGTGCGTGTCGCGTGACCAGTTTCATTGCCAGTGAACAGAATCCGCTTGTTGTCTGGGAACCACTCCACGCCGTCGAAGTGCATTCCTTCAATTTTTGGGAATCGCGATTCTCCGGGACCGGTAGGAAGCAACATCAGAGTGGAGCGCTCCGCCTCATGGTGGATGCAGGCAACCCATTTCCCATCCGGCGAAAGCGAAGGTCGGTTCCCGTAGCCAAGTTGTATGGCGGGAGAACCGTCTGTCTTCCTCAGGTAGATGGCAGAGTTGCGCCCCTGGCCACTGGAAAGCTCGACGAAGACGAGGGATTGGGCGTCGTTCGAAAGGTCATACATCAAGGAAGAGTCCAGCCAGGCTAAATCGCGTTGTGCGGCGCCGTTCGGCGGCAAATAGAGGATACCGAGACGCGAATTGACCGTGGTCAGCAGGACGCGGCCATCGCGGGCTACATCTTGCATCACGATCATTCCGCCAGTCTGAGAAACCAGCCGTTGGGTGCCAGACAGAGTAACCGCGTAGAGGGCTGGATCGCCGCCGGGCTGGCCGCCAGAGAACCAGACTTCGTGATTGTCCGGTGACCAGTTCAAGGCGCCGATAGCGCGCCATCCTCGGGAAAGAACCTGCCTGGCATGGTTTGGGCCGATCACGCAGAGAGCATAATCCCCAACTTCGACATCAAAATCAAAGAATGCAACCAGCTTGCCGTCCGCCGATACTCGCGGCATCATGGGAGGCCGCTTCTCCGTCTCGTACAACACAGTACCGATGGGATATTCCAGCCGGTACTTTCCGCTGACTGCGCGCACTACGGCCAGCGACTCTCCATCCGGCCCCCAATCCGCGCCACTCACACCCTCCAGCACCTCTCGCGGGGCGCCGCCACCAAACGGCACGCGCGCGAGGGTGCCGACGTCCTCGCCGCCCAATAGGATGGCCATCTCCCCGCGTTGTGATATCGCGAGCACCCTTGCACTGGGCAGAGCCAAAGGCCGGGCTTCGCGATTGCCGGGCTGGGCGGAAAACAGAGTAGACGGCGCGCCGTCCCACTCGGCACTATAGACAACAGTGTCACCAGGGGCGAACTTCGCGGATGTGACATCACCACGCCGAAACGTCAAGCGCCGATACGACGGCGGCTCGGTGGGGCGAGTGAACCTTTGCGCATAAGAGATGCTCAGCGCGAGTCCAAGCAAAACTCCAACAAGCAGCCCCACACCGGCCCAGATTCTGGTCCGGGGCATGCTGCGCGCACCCGGAGTCGGACCCGCGAGAGCGAAGTTGCTGGAATCCATCTCCTCGCGCAACTCTTCCAACGCCACCTTCACATCCGCCATGGTTTGCCAGCGGCGTTCGGGATCCTTCTTCAGACATCGACCGATAATCCGATCAATCTCCGGAGGGACGTCGGCCACTGCCTGTGACGCTGGTTGTGGATCTTTGTAGAGCACTGCCGAAAGCGACGACAGCTTGGAACCACCCGCGAAGGCACGTTGCCCAGTTGCCATTTCGTAGAGGACCGAGCCAAACGAAAAAACATCAGAACGGCTGTCGACCTTCTTGCCCTCAGCTTGCTCGGGAGACATGTAGGCAACAGTCCCGAGGATGGTGCCCTCCTCAGTGAGGGGCGATCCTTCGCCGTGCAAAGTTTCTGCATAGGCATCGGCGCCCGCTGGTTCACTCAGCTTGGCTAAACCGAAATCAAGGATCTTGACCACGCCCTGTGGAGTTACGATCACGTTCGACGGCTTAAGGTCACGATGCACGATTCCAGCCGCGTGAGCAGCGGCCAGCGCGTCCGCGATCTGGACGGCGTATTTCAATACATCCCGAGTCCGGAGCCCCTTCCGCCCAATCAGGTGATCGAGAGTTTCTCCCGCCACGTACTCCATGGCGATGTATGAGAGCGGCTTTCCATCGATCTCCTGGGTATCGATGTCGTAGATCGTGACGATATTCGGATGGTTCAGGGATGACGCAGCTTTGGCTTCCTGAACGAAGCGTCGCTCGCGGTCTGCGTTGACAGCCGACGTGGACAGAATCTTGATGGCGGCAGTTCGGCCAAGACGGGAATCCACCGCCTTGTAAACCACACCCATGCCGCCAGCCCCGAGCCTGGCCTCGATGCGGTACGAGCGGAGTGATTTGCCGATCATGGGCACAGCCCCGAATACGCGGTCCCGACTTGCGGCACGGAATCTGCACTGTCGTAGCCGCCACAACTGAACAACGTCCAATGAAAGCCGTCAGTGCGGAGAAAGAACGCAATGCAGCAATCCGCTGGACGACTTCATCGTCTCTCGATAAAGCAGACGCTGACGCGATAAGCCCGTGCTCGCTGAAGAGTGGCTGCAATTCTACTCCAGAAAGGCAATGCCTTGCTTTTCGGGCGCACTTCAAGTCCGTCGAATGTTCCAACTTGCCTCATGAGAAATGCGGTTCCGCCCGAGTTGCGCGCAATGCGGAAGTAATTCCAGGAGACCCGATTCGCGCCATCACTTTCTGTTTGCCAACGACACGCCCGGAACGGGGTCCCTGAATCGGGCGCGGACAGCTGCCGGTAAGTGTGTCCCACTCTCAAACTCTGCGCGGAGCGTAATACTAGTTGGATGCCATTCGCCGCGTTGCGTCTGCTCGACACAAGCTGCTGATTTAACGGAGGGGAGTCTCGGTAATGTGGCCGTCGTGAACGTCCTGGGCTCTCCCTTTCCAGTCGCCACCACTGCCGCTCCAGTACTTTAGCGCCGAATGAATTGTCGCGCCCAGATAAAACAGAGCCGCCAGCGGCAGGGCCAATGCCCATGCGGGGTTCAGTCGATAGTGGCGCACCATGGTCGAGTACGTCATCGTCATGGCCGCCCAGGCCGCAGCGCCCATAAAGAACGCCAGCCTGCTGCCGGTGAGCAAGAGCAGTGGAGGTGCCAGATAGGTGATCACCATGCCCACAATCGTACCCAGTAGCAGCAGCGACGAGTGCTCCAACTGCTTGAACGCCGTGCGCGAGACCATGCGCTCGATGTCCGAGAAGGTCTCGTATCGCCGCAAGCTTTGGCTCTGATCTGTCAATCCCATCCACAATCGGCCGCCGTGCTGCTTCAGGAGCCGCGCCAGCGAGCAATCATCGATAAGCGCGCCACGAGTGGCTTCCAGTCCTCCGGCGCGTTCCAGAGTTTCTGATCTCACAAGCATGCAGCCCCCGGCCGCGCCGGCGGTCGAGCGCCGGGTATCGCGAATCCAGGCTGGCGGGTAGAGCATGAAAAAGAAATACACGAATGCGGGAATGAGCAGTTTTTCCGGAAGGCTCTCGCAATGCAGCTTCACCATAAACGAGACCAGATCGTAATGACCCTGCGAAGCAATGCAACCCAGATTCGCTACTGTCTTTGCATCGTGCAGTACATCAGCATCCGCGAGCATGAGCCATGCGGGATTCAACGCGCGGGCCCGCTCAATGCCCTGGTGCATCGCCCACAATTTCCCTGTCCATCCCGCCGGCAAAGGCTTGCTCTGCATCACAGTCAGCGCGGAGGCTTTACCTGCTTTTTCTGCAGCGCGCCGTGCCACATCCGCGGTACCATCTCTACTCTCGTCATCCACGAGGAATACGGGTATAGCCACGCGCTGATTTAATAAGGATGTGACCACCAGTCCTATCAGTGCTGCCTCATTGCGTGCTGGAACTACGGCAGCGATGCAGCCCGAAAATCCGGCCTTGTCACTGGCATCGACCTTAGCGCTCTTAAGACGCCAGAAAGCCCCCCTGGCCAAGACGAGGTAAGACCAGGTCACGGCTGTAAGCGTAGCGACGATCGTGGCAAGCGCCGACATCGGCTGGTGCCCCGAAAGTACAACTTGCGCGGATGCAGATCAACCATTCAGTAATCTGAGTCGTTCAAGTACATTCCCAACAATTCTCCGCTGATCCGGCTTCCGGCCATAACCATCTTGCAGCGTACGCCTTCGTTCAGTGCTTTCAGTAGGCAGACTTCGCACCCGGATCATAGGAGAGGGCCTATCATCCCTCGCCTGTTTATCCCTTCACGCAGACCACCTGGCGCAACGTGTGCACCACGTCCACCAGATCGCGTTGCGCTTCCATCACCGCGTCAATGGACTTGTACGCCATCGGCGTTTCGTCGATAACGTCCGCGTCCTTACGGCACTCAACGCCCGCCGTTGCCTTGGCGTGGTCATCCAAGGTGAAACGGCGCTTCGCTTCCGTACGCGACATAGCACGTCCGGCTCCATGACTACAGCTCATGAAGCTCTCCGGATTGCCCCTGCCGCGCACGATGTACGAACGCGCTCCCATGCTGCCCGGGATGATTCCCATGTCTCCCTCACGAGCACGGACCGCGCCCTTACGAGTGATGAGCACGTTCTCACCGTAATGGTGCTCCCAGGTCACATAGTTGTGATGGCAGCTCACGACTTCCACATTGGCTTCGAACGCGGGGACTTCTCCCGAGGCCTGCACCGCCGCGATCATGTTGCGCATCATCAGCTCGCGGTTGGCCAGCGCATAATCCTGTGCCCAGTGCACGGCGCGGATGTAGTCCTCGAAATGCTCCGTCCCCTGCGGCAGGTATGCTAGGTTCTGATCCGGCAGATTGATCCTCCACTGACGCATGTCGTTCTTCGCCAGCTCGATGAAAAACGTGCCGAAGCGATTGCCTACGCCGCGCGATCCCGAGTGCAGCAGGAACCAGACGTTCTCGTTTTCATCGAGGCAGACCTCGATGAAATGGTTTCCAGTCCCGAGCGTCCCCAAGTGATTGATGCGCTGCACATGGTTCAGCTTGGGATACTTCTCGAGGATCTCCTGGTACGCCGGCTCCATCTTCGCCCACACTTCCAGATGGTGCGCCGGAGCATTCGCCCACGCACCGCGATCGTTCTTTCCGCCGTTGTCCGTACGACCGTGCGGCACCGCCTTTTCAATCGCCGTACGGATGCTGTGCAGATTGTCTGGCAGATGGTTGGCGTGCAGAGAGGTCTTCACCGCCATCATGCCGCACCCGATGTCCACGCCGACCGCTGCTGGGATGATCGCGCCGCGTGTCGGAATCACGCTGCCCACAGTCGCGCCAATACCCCAATGCACGTCAGGCATCGCCGCCACCCACTTGTAGATGAACGGCAACTGCGCGACGTTCAGAAGCTGCTGGCGCGCGGCGTCCTCCAGCGGGACGCCCTTGGTCCATGCCTTGATAGGCACACCCTTGTCCGGCTTCATCACGTTGTAAGTTGTGTCTGTCATCGTCTTCCCTTCTTGCAGCCAGCACTCGGCGTCACGAATCTGGTGGCTCGGCACGGAGTCGAACCGTGTCCACTGGCCTCTCAGACCGTAGGGTCATCACCCCTGTGGCGGTCACAACGGGAGTTGAACCCGTCCCTCCTGATAGACAGTCAGGCATCCTGCCGCTAGGACTCTGCGACCACGTTCTAAAGTTGGCTGCGAAGGCACGATTCGAACGTGTATGAACCGGGTCAGAGCCGGTTATCCTAGCCAATTGGATGACCTCGCAACTTTGAGGAGGGAACCTGCGGATACGGTATGTTTCTTTCCAAGAGAAGTAACCGTAGCCTTCACCACTCCTCGAATCCTGTCTAATGCTCTCTTGTGACCTTCCTCCTTTTACTCGTCTTCCAAATTTGGCTGCCGGGGAGCGATTCGAACGCCCGTATCCGGATTCAAAGTCCAGAGTCCTGCCGCTAGACGACCCGGCATCACGCTTTCAGCGTTATTGCCTTCATGCAGCGCACGCACAACACCGCCGATTCATCGACGTTGTGGCCAAGCGTGCGGCGATCAGTACGAGCGCGATCCACCAACTCACGATGGTATCCGCCGCGATCGCAGTGGCGCTCCGATGCAAGCTCGATTTCAAAGCCGTGGAGTTCAATCGTTTGTGTGCTCATAAGTTTGGTAGCAGCGAGAGAATCGACCTCCCATCTCAGCCTTGAAAGGGCCGCATCCTGGCCGTTAGACGCCGCCTCCTGATGACGCACAATGGAATCGAAGCTTCACCTCCTGCGAAGAAAGTGGCTTGCCTCTAGCCGATGTGCCCCAAAAAGCAAAAGCCCCCGATTTGTATCGGAGGCTCAGAAAAACTACGCGCTATGGATCGCCCCCGTTACATGAACGTACCTTCCCCCGCACCTTGCCACGTAAACGTAGCCGGTGTCGGGAAGCAATCGGTATGGGCCTTCGGTATCATTGCGTGTATCTCACTTATCACTCTGGCATCATTCCGCGAATCCGTCAATACTCCAAAGTGGTGGTGCTAGATCAGCTTAAGGCCTCATGAGTAGTCCGTCGTCAGCGAGCGGCGACTTTGGGCTGCGCCTCAACCTCCAAGCTTCCGACGACACGGCCCTTGGGCTGCGACCCAAGGACGGTTCGCTGTTGAATCCAGATGTTCTGAGGCGTGATGTTCGCTATCCGACACCGGATCACCTCGGAATCACTCGCAACTACAGGGCTGCCGGCTTCCACACCTTCCGGCAATTCTGCCGCAACGATTGTCAACCAAGAAACAGGCAATCTGAAGCTCGTACAGAGACCGCTTGGGCACTCCAAGCTGAGCACGACGGCCGATTTTCACACGCACACGACAGCCGACGCAGATCGAAGTGCTGCGCTCGCATTAGAAAAGGCGATCTATGGCGATCTGTTCCAAGTTGTTGCACGTTTTGGAACATGGAACAACAGCGCAGGGATGAATTAGGAAATTCATGCACACGGCTCAAGTCGCAACTTTAAGAATCCGGGAGACTTACAGGTGGGAATCGCGGAAGGTTTGGTTGCGGGGGGTGGATTTGCTCCCCAGTCCCCCATTGGTTCTACGGAACTTGTTGATTCTATGATGGTCCGGAATGCCAAGAAAGGCCAGAAAGGCAAGTTCTTTATTCAGTTTTCATTCAGTTTCCTCGTTTCGTCGCTCCGAACGGCAGAAGTTGTTCCATCCCTATCCTCAAGGATTCGATAGAGCCGCCTTATTTTGGGACCGGAGCGCAATCATCCACCGCTCCGTCTCTACCTGCATTTTGTCACAGCGCCCGGGCCAAGAAAGCAAAATGGTTCGATGGCCGCAATAGACAAGTTCATTGGAGCGCAGTTGGAACTTGGCGGCCAAGGGAACCGTTCGTTCGTCACCCTTGCGCGAGCTTCCTCAGAAGGCCGATCTTCACAAGGTCGATAGCGACCAGATAGCAGGCACTCACGATCAGCACGGTGAACACCAATTGCGGACGGATCGCCTCCATTAGAATGCCGCACGTAGCCAAAACGCTCACGACGGTAATATCGGCAGCTGAACTTAGAAGCAGCCATTTGCTGGGTCTCGACTTCCAGAAGTGGTGGCGTTGCCGAACCAAATAGACCGTGCCTTGGCCTGTAAACACCAGCGTCACGAAGACCAGGGTTTGCAACTGCGGCAGAGGCAATTGCAGCCAGTAGCGGCCAGCCAGGAAGATCCCAAAAGACAACACCAGAACCAGACTGCCCAGCACCAAACCAACCAGGACCAGCGAACGGATGTGCCAGCGATCCGGCTGCGGCGAATAGGAGACGGTGTCTGCGGCAATCGACATGGTTACGAAATCATTGGTGAACAAGAGGAGAACGATGAGCAGAGGCGTGATAATGAAGCTCCTCGTGAGCATCACACCCACACTCAGGAAAAAGGCGATCTCAACCGTCTTTATGATCTTGTTCAAGGTGTACGTCAGCATGCGCTGATAGATGCGGCGGCTGGTCTTGACCGCCGCGAGAATATCGGTAAGGCCGGGATTGGTAAGAACCAGACTGGCTGCTGCTTTCGCCACGTCCGTGGCATTTGCCACCGCGATTCCGACCTCTGCCTGCTTCAAGGCCGGGGCGTCGTTTACACCATCTCCGGTCATTCCCGTCACCATGCCGACTTTCTGTAGCGCGCGGACCAGGTGGAACTTATCTTCTGGGTAAACTCCGGCGAAGACGTCGCCCTGAAGGACCTCATCTGCCGCCTCATTTTTCAAAGCTTTGGGTTCGACAGCACGACTGCCGATGCCGACGCGGCGGGCGACCGCACGGGCAGTGGATAAGCCGTCTCCGGTGATCATCATCACGCGCACTCCCAGATCGTGCAGGCTCTCGATGACTTTCTTCGAGTCTTCGCGCGGAGGGTCTTCCAAAGCTGGCAATCCCACGAACTGCAGGTCTTCGTCGGCCCCGGCAGCGATTGCGAGCACGCGGTATCCTTGCTCAGCTAGCCTTTCCACGTCCGCCGAATAATCAGGCGCGCCTTTGACCCTGGCGGCGACTGCGTCCGGCGCGCCTTTGATGGCGCGAAGCCTTCCACCGCCTTGGCTGAGGATTACCTCAGAGAGCTTGGTTGCGGGTTCGAATGGAATCAATTCGAGTCTTTTCCAACCCGCGAGATCAACATTATGGGATTGGGCTGCCGTCAGAATCGCCAGGTCGATCGGATCCTGACTGGCTTCATCGCTCGCCAGCATGGCAAATCGCAGGAGGTCGTTCTCCGCGTATCCGGCATAGGGCTGCAGCGCCGTAACCGCGAGCCGGTTTTGAGTAATCGTGCCGGTTTTGTCGCTGCACAGCACTTCCATGGCAGCGGCCTCTTCTATGGCGGAGAGGCGTGTCACCAGTACGCCGTTGGCGGCAAGTTCCAGAGAACCAAGCGCCGTCGCCAGAGTGAAGGTGGCCGGCAGAGCCACTGGAACCGAAGCTACCAGCAGCATGAGAGCGAAGGACAGCATTTCCACCATTGGCAAGTGCGCAAACCGGGAATATACAAGAAGGATGAGAACGAGAACGCCGTCGAGCATGACCAGGTATTTGACGATGGTGAAAATGATGGTCTGGAGATGACTCACGGTCTTAGCCGTTCGGACTAACTCCGCCGTTTTGCCGAAGAATGTGCGGCCCCCTGTCGCGATCACTTCGCCGCTTCCTTCCCCGCGGATTACAACCGAGCCGGCAAATGCTGTGCGATCGGGTCCGGCTTCGATGGGCAGAGATTCGCCGGTGAGTGTAGATTGATCGAGCAAGGTATGCCCGTCGGCGAGTCGCACATCGGCCGGCATCAGGTCTCCCATGCGCACGTGAATGAGGTCGCCGGGAACCAATTCCTCGGCCGCCAGCGATTGCCACTGCCCGTCGCGTCTGACCCGGGCTTTTATCGGCAACCGCTTGCGAAGCAGGGCGAGTGCATTGTGAGCGCGATTCTCCTGCACAAGGCCCAGGCCAGCGTTGAAGATGAGAAGAACACCGATAATGACCGCTTCGGGACGCTTGCCCAAAACGATTTCCAATGCAATCGTGGCCTCAAGCATCCAAGGGACTGGCGCCCAGAACTTCCCAGCGATCGCAAGAAACAGGTGGGACTTTGCCTCGCGAACAGTATTTGGACCGTACTGCCTCAACCGTGCACTGGCTTCCTCGCGGGTGAGACCGCGAGCCTGAAGGTCTTCGATCGGCCCCAAATTCTCAGTGGTCATTTTTTCCGTCCACGCAGGGTGGGAACAGATTCGCAACGAATCGCTCAAACGTTGGTTGGCAAACGCACGATTTCAACCGCGCAGTGAGCATAGCGAGCGACGGCTTCGGACACGCTTCCCAACACAAAACGAGCGACGCCCTTGCGCCCATGTGAGCCCACGATAATCAAGTCAGCTCCCCACTCAGTAGAACAATCGAGAATTACCGTTTTGGGGTCCCCCTCTCGCACGGATGTGCTCGCCTCAAACCCCGCCGAGCGCAGGCGCTCAGCGACACTGGTCACCAGTTCGTGAGCTTTCCTGGTTTCATCCTCTATGATGGATTCGAGTTGACGCGCGCTGCACATCGGTTCCTCCCCGACTCGGGGAAAGGGACTCGGCATAAAGTTGCTCCAATCCACCACGTGCAGCACGAACACTTGGGAGTGATCCGGGCGAACCTGCGAGATTGCCACCTGGATCGCCACCTCGGCAAATTTCGCATCGTCAATCGCTAACAAAATCTTCATAGTTTATGTGAACCCTTGTTCGAATTGAGCGCACCTCTAAGCACTGCAGCAGTCAGCTCCGCTGCTGCTGACTGCCCATTCGGCGACCGCCTGAGTTGCCTCCCCAAAGTTTTTCGTGCTCGATGCAGTGCTGTACCGATGCGCGGATGCCTGCCAACAAGAAGCAGACGGCGAAGCATATGCTTGCCTCGGCATGCAATTGCCCCATCGAAGGAAACCACATTCTCATGCGGCTCGGGGCAGACTGGGGGGCAGGGTTATTTCCGCACGTGATCGCAATATCTGTAGCACGTGAGCACGAGACACAATACCTTCAACTCGACCCTCCGACATGACCGGCAGTTGATTGACGTCCTCGCGCCCCATGATCTCCAGAGCCTCCATCGCGGGCATATCACGAGAAACGAAATGGACCTTATCCGCGGAGCGCATGACGCTACGCACAGGAGTGAACGGCCATGCTCGCGGCTCGATTGTGCGCACTTCGTTAGGTGTAATCACACCGAGCAGATGCCCATCCTGGACCACTAGGAAGAAACGCCGGCCGGTGCGCAGCAATTGTTCGTGCACGAACTCCTGCACTGAAAGCTCGGGATCTACCGTATAGCTATCTGTTGACATCACATCGTTCACGCGCACGCCGCGGAGAAGCGTACGCGATTTTACCTGCATGTACGTGGCGCCAGCGGCCTGCAAAAGGAACCAACCGATGAAGGCGATCCAGAGTCCCCCAAGGCCCGCTCCCTGAAAGAACCGGAGAATCCCAAAGGCAATGAATAAAACAGCGATGATTTGCCCGACAATTGCCGCAGCCCGCGTTGAGCGTTCGGCATCATCCATCGACCACCACAGAATGGCGTGCAGCACTCGCCCGCCGTCGAGGGGAAAGCCTGGAATCATGTTGAACGCGCCCAGGGCAAGATTGATGTAGCCCAGCCACACCAGCAGTGCTGTCCCAGAGGTTGTCGGCGACGTCCACAGAATCCAGCCAGAAAGCTTGGCTAAAGCAAACATGACCAGCCCAAGGACCCCACTGGTGATGGGTCCAACAATAGCCATCCAGAATTCCGTCTTCGGATCGGATGCTTCTTTCTCGATTTGGGCGACGCCCCCGAGTAAGAAAAGGGTAATTTTGTGGACTGGAATTCCGCGAGCCTTGGCGACGACCGCATGAGACAACTCGTGCGCGAACAAGCAGGCAAAGAAAAGCACGCCTGTGATGATGGCTGTGCTCCACACCAGTGCATCACTCCAATCGCGATTCACGGCGTGGAATTGTGCGACCAGCGAAAAAGTGATGAGCAGCGCTATGACTAGCCAGCTATAGTGCAGCCCCAGCTCAACTCCGAATACTGTGCCCAACTTGATCTGCGATTTCATGGGTTTCCCCGATTCTTTCCACTTAGGCGACATTCCGAGAAAGCACCACAGTAGACGCAATCTCGGTGCCCTGTGGTCCGACGCAGTTTTCGGCGACACGTTGAGATTACCAACAGTTTACTCACAAAGTAAAAGGACGGTCTGGGTCGCTTCCCGTGTGCTACTCAGGCCCAAAGCCAGGAAGGCGGGAGAAAATGCGCGGACCGCGCGACTAGAAATGGCGATAGGCGTCCCTATATTCCCGGACGTGCGGCTCCTCCTCCAGATATGTTCCCGCCCAGAGCACGAGCATCCACACCGGAATGAGCACGATGCCAATGATGGAAACCAAGGATCAGGGACCACCCAAGGGGCCAGAAGAGGTCGCATAGCATGTTGTACTCCGATTCCGCCCCGTGGCCTCTACCGTGACAGCGATTCACTCGTAACTAATTGAAGGCCTGCGACGCGGATGGCTTCCAAACGCAGTGTTAGCACCTCTGGAAACAATTGCTGGAGCATGACTGGACCATAAACATCTCCCAAATTGACCACACATTGACGAGGCTTGTTCATAGTGGGTTGTCCCCCTGGCAAGAGCGTAACTGCCGGCGCATCTGTTAGCTTGATGCCACTGATTAACATTTCACCACTTGTTTGTGTGTCCTGGATCACAGCTCCCTGTTGCTCAGAATTGCACAATGGGGAAGGACGGAGGACAAACTATGCACGGCGACGAGAAGGTAATTCAGCAGTTGAATGAGGCTCTCAGTTCGGAGTTGACTGCCATCGTACAGTACATGACTCAATCCGAGATGTGCCAGAACTGGGGATACAAGCGCCTGGGCGAGAGCACGAAGGTGCGGGCCATCGAGGAGATGCGGCACGCGGAAGGACTCATTGAGCGCATTATCTTCTTGGACAGCATACCCAATGTCGAGGTCGGATTGAAGCCTCAACTTGGCAGCAAGGTGCAGGAGCAATTGGAGATTAACCTTGAAGACGAGCAGGATGCGGTGCACCAGTACAACGAAGCTGTGAAAGTTTGCGGCGAGGCAAGGGACGAAGGCTCCAAGGCTCTATTCGAGCGCATGATTCAGGACGAAGAGCGGCACGCGGACTTCTTGGAAGCTCAACTTCATTCCATCAAGGAAATGGGTATTGCCAATTACCTTGCCCAACAGTTGCATAGTGAGAAGTAGCGAAGAGCATCCATGCTATCCGAGCTGCAAATTGACGTTGGACCTGCACCTAGCCGTGAGTGCGGATGGTGCTGCCGACTCGGGTGAAGTTCCGTCGTTCCAGCGCGGACTTTACAGTGCTGCCAAAACATCAACCGAAGGCATCCAAAGCCTGCCGTTCGGGATCTTCTCACTGGCAAGCTTCGCGCGGATTGAAAAGACGATCATTCAACTGAAAAGAGGATTCGAATAGCGGTAGATCAACTTCTCGCGGACACCACCACTGGAGTGTCAATCTCTCGGAAATAATCCCGGAATTCGCCAAAGCGGCAGACTTGTCCTGCCTGTTCATCCGGAATGAAGATTTCGAAAAACAGACGTATCCTGTGCTCCAGGGACAACCAGAGGAGACATTCATAATGCCAAACGCAAAACGAAAGCTTCTGGTCACCGGATCATCCGGCCAAATCGGCTCGGAACTGGTGGTTGCGCTGCGGGCGCGTTATGGAACTCAGAATGTAGTTGCATGTGACAGTGCGCCGTGAAAGGCGCTGGACTTCAGCGGGTGCAACTCCCGCCCGGGAACTGGTTCGCTCCACCCGGTAGCAATCGAAACGGCGGCGGAGGCAACGAAGCTGTCGGAGCTTTCGATGTAGAGGGTCGCTAGGCGACTCGGTGAGCGTGCAGGCCATAACGTGAGTGAACGCTGAGCAGGCCCCGAAAAAACAAGTGCAGGAGCCGACCTGACTGTTACACAGGGAAGGCCGCTGACGAGGGAGAGAGACGAGCGAACAAGCTCCCTCGGACCTGTCGGGGTAATGGCGATGGCATGTAGGCAGAGGAGACCAGACGCAACACGGGAAGCCCCAGCGGTGATCGCGGTCGGGATCAACCGGTAACTCATGAGAGATGGACCGGGCCGTGTGGGGTGGCGGAGGGGTTCGCAGTACCTGTGAAACCGGGTAACTCCGGTGGAGGGAAGGGACCTCAGTTAGAGACGAACGCAGGAAGCAACGAAGGACTGAGGGATTGGCGATGAGCCTAACAACTCCATCCAGTGTTCAGAAGTTGCAGACGGCGTTGCACGCAAAAGCGAAGGAATCGCCCGACTTTCGTTTCTATGCGCTGTACGACAAGGTGTATCGGAGGGATGTTCTGGCACATGCCTACGAACGTTGTGAAGCCAATGGCGGAGCAGCGGGAGTGGATGAACAAACTTTCGAGGATATCGAGCGGTACGGCGTGGAACGATGGCTGGACGAACTGACGCAAGAGCTGAAAAGTCGAACCTATCAACCTCAACCTGTGCGACGGGTTCATATACCCAAGCCGGATGGGAAGCAGAGACCGTTAGGGATACCGACAATCCGAGATCGGGTTGTGCAAACAGCGGCCGTGCGGGTTCTCGAACCTATCTTCGAGGCCGACCTGCAGCCGGAGCAATATGCCTATCGGGCGGACCGCAGCGCACTGGACGCAGTACAACACGTCCACAAGCTGATCAACACTGGACATGGACAGATCGTCGATGCTGATCTCAGCAGTTACTTTGACAGTGTTCCCCACGCCAAGCTTATGAAGTCGGTGGCTCGCCGGATCGTCAACGGAGCAATGCTGCACCTGATCAAGATGTGGCTAGAAGCTCCGGTTAAAGAAACCGACGAGCGTGGCAACAAACGTCGGAGTACGCGCAATCGGGACGAAGGTCGAGGGACGCCGCAAGGGTCTCCGATCAGTCCTTTGCTCAGTAATCTGTACATGCGACGGTTCGTGCTGGGATGGAAGAAACTCGGGCACGAGAAGCGTTGGAAAGCGTACATCGTGAACTATGCCGATGACCTTGTCATCTGTTGTTGCGCTGGGGCGCAGCAAGCTCTGGCGGAGATGCGGGTGATGATGTCGAAGCTGAAACTGACGGTGAACGAGAACAAGACGCGGGTCTGTTATCTGCCGGCAGAAAAGTTTGACTTTCTGGGGTACACGTTCGGGCGATGCTACTCGATGAGGAGAGGCCGGGTCTATGTGGGCACGGTTCCCTCCAAGAAACGGGTGCAGCGCATCTGTCGAGCTATCAGCGACGAGACCGGGCGAGATACCGTCAGGCTGGATCCGCAAGTCATGGTGGAAAAGCTCAACCGGATGTTGACCGGCTGGGCCAACTACTTCTGTCTGGGGCCAGTCAGCAAAGCCTACAGTGCGGTCGATATGCACGCCCGCCGGAGGCTGCGTCGGTGGCTATGCGACAAACACAATGAGCCGCGACCGGGTTACCTGCGCTTTCCGGAAGCATCTCTGCACTCCGTGTTTGGTTTGGTCCAGTTACCACATCGGACCACGAGCCTTCCGTGGGCGAAAGCGTGAGTCTTTTCCGAGAGCCGGATGCGGGAAATCTGCCAGTCCGGTTCGATGAGCGGGAACAGGAAACAGAACCAAGCCAAACCGGACTGAGGGGATGAGGCGAAAGCCGAGTCACATGCCCACCGGGAGACTACAGTCACTGCGCCTGTTCTCGACTCTACTCAAGCCTCTAGAAGCAGGTTCGGGACTCTTCGAACTCGCCGATGTTACCGATCGTGAAACTCTGCAGGCTATTATCCGGAGGCACCGCATTGGCTCCATTTACCACCTCGTGTCTATTCTTTCCGCCGCAGGGGAAAGAAATCCGAACCTGGCCTGGCGCGTCAATATCGAGGGCCTAAAGAATGTCCTGGATCTCGCCGTGGAGCACAAAATGGATAAGGTGTTCTGGCCGAGTTCCATCGCTGCATTCGGACCTCACACGCCAAAGATTCACACCCATCAGCTCACGGTGATGGATCCCAGCACCATCTATGGGATCACGAAGGCCGCAGGTGAACTCCTCTGCAATTACTATTTCCTGAAATATGGACTCGACGCGCGGTGTCTGCGGTATCCGGGCATCATCAGCTACAAGACTCCACCTGGTGGCGGCACGACCGACTTCGCTGTGGCCATTTTGCACGAGGCTTTAAGGCACGGGAAATACGAATGTTTTGTGAGTAAGAACACTGTCATCCCCATGATGTATATGCTCGACGCCATTCGCGCGGCCATCGAATTCATGCAAGTGTTGCGCTCGCGGCTGCGCACACATTTGGGGTACAACCTAGCGGCAATGAGCTTCTCCGCCGGGGAGTTGGCAGCCGAAGTGAAGCGGCACGTACCGGGCTTGCCCTGGAGAGGATGTTAGAAGACGCGGGATTCGACACCACCACTGCATGGACCGGCCATGACGTGTTAGATCTACTCCAGTTGCAGGCTTTTGATCTCGTGCTGGTAAGCAAGTATTTGCCAGACACCGAATGTGAGGACATTCTGAAAACACTGCAGCAGACAGGTGCGCGCATACCGTGTGTTGTCATGCAGCCGAGCACACGAGAATCAGCCGAACTCGACGCTCTCCGCGCTGTGGGTGCCTGCGACGTTGTTTGCAAGTATGCCTATCCGCAGATCGTCCAACTTGTAGCCGATTGACTTGGTGGTAGCAAGACGGATGCGGATCAGGTGGCCTAGAAAAGGTCATCAAAAATAGGACGTGCGAATCGAAATATTCCCGGCTGGAAATAGGCTTTGCCCAGGAGAGCCGGGAAGGAAGGAAGGAGCGTAGTCATGAAATCTTGGAAGTCGTTGCTGATTGGAGTAAGCTTCGCGTTCACGTTGGCAACCACGGCCGCCTTAGCTCAAGGGCTCGGATACGGCACCGGAATTTCCAAGTATGACCCAAAGACCGAAGTTACGGTTAAGGGTACGATTGAGGATGTTCAACAACAAACAGGCAAAGGAGGCTGGAGCGGCACGCACCTGATCCTGAAAACCGACACCGCAACCTTCGATGTCCATCTCGGGCCCTCGTCGTACATAGCCCAGCAGAAGTTCACGTTTGCTAAGGGGGACACAATCGAGGTCGTAGGGTCCAAAGTCACGATCGCCGACAAGGAAGCCCTTCTCGCGCGGGAGATCACAAAAGACGGGAAGACTCTGGTCTTGCGGAATGCTCAGGGCATCCCGCAGTGGTCCCGCGGACAGCGCCGTGGCAACTGATGCCCGGGTCGAGTAAGACTCCCTGAGGCACGGACCGAACTGGTCCTCCTCAGCAAGCCTTCGGCTTGCCGGAAGACGCTCGCTGGACAAATCGCGTCATCGAAGCGGCAACCTTCGTCAGAACTTGCCCCCATTCCCGCAGGTGTGCTTGGCCATCTTTCGTAAGGGTGTAAACCCTGCGCGCAGGTCCCGGCTTTCCCACATCCCAAGCCGAAGTTACGTAACCGTTCTGCTCCAGGCGCCGGAGCGTACGGTACAGAACTGCTTTTTCGATCTCTGCGTCGGTGAAGGCATACTGAGTCAGATCTGCCGTGAGATCGTAACCGTACGAACGGCCCTTCTCCTTGAGCATCAGTAACAATACAGGCTCGACGAATCGATAGAGATGTCCCATCGCGCACGTGCAGGGGTAGTTGTGCCGGGGACACCTGTTCTTCAACTTCCGTTTCCTGGCAGTTTTGGGCAATTGTATTCTCTCCGAGGGTAATGATTGTTCAATGGCTGCAACCATGGCCTGAGTGATCGCACTGGTCAGTACCCGTTTCCAGTCTACCGTTCACGAAATCGGCGACCAACACCTCTGGATCTACGGCCGATACGCCGCTCAGCACCTGTATCGAACTGGCGGCGAGCAGATCTCGCGCGCGCCCACCCAGCCCCGCAGCAACCACCATACTGACACCGTGCTCTGCGAGCCATCTGGGCAGCACGCCCGGAGCATGCTCAGGGGCTATCTCCACCTTCTTATACAGGACCCTCTGCTGTTCCAAGTCCGCATCGACAAACAGGAACTGTTCGGAATGCCCAAAATGCTCCGAAAGTTGGCCGCCGGATAGTGGGATTGCAATTCGCATCAATCTTCCTCCCTATCGCACCGAGTGATGAATCTCGGGTTGCATATAGGTGTATACTACACCCATCTGGAGAACAAAGGAAGAGGCCCCCGCCGGGAGCTCGATCCAGGGAGGAATCATGAATGCCAAGATAAATATGCTCCTGTTCGCCCTACTCCTCATTCTCGCCCCTTTTGTTCGCTCTCAGACGCAAAACGGCACGATAACCTTGAAGGGGACCGTGAGTGAGACAACTTTCCTATCCAACAATGACCTCCATGTCTGGCTGCAAAGTGACCGCGCCGGATCTGAAGTTTGTTTAGGTTCATCGCGTTTTCTTGAGGATCACGGCTTCCTGCCTGGGGTGGGCGACAGCATCGAGGTTACCGGCACGCACGTCGGCAACGGATCCTTGCTGGTGGCCAATTCCCTGCAAATGGGAGGCAAGACTCTGACGCTACACCGGGCCTCGGCAACGCAAGGCTGTCCAGATTGCGGCGGACACAACTGCGGCCACCACGACTGCGGTGGCTACCATCACGGCTGCAATCATGACCATCACGGACATTGCTGCGATCATGAATGAGCATTCGCAGCAACAACTCAGATTGCATCCAGCTTTCGCGGCTCTGCTGATTGCATTGGTGACGGCGATGTTGTGTGCCCCAGTCGGCACTGCGCAGTCGAATGGCCTAGACGCATTCGCCAAGTGCGTGGCGGAGAAAAAAGCGACCATGTACGGCAGTTTTCTCTGCCCTCACTGCGACGATCAGAGAAAACTCTTCGGTCCCTCATTCCGATACATTCCCTACGTGGAATGCTCTGTGCGGGGCAGTCGCCAGACGACCTTCCCTTGCATAGCGGCGCAAATCCGTTTCACTCCAACCTGGATCTTCGCGGACGGCGAACGTCGCACCGGAGTCCAGCCGCTGAAGAACTTGAGCGAGAAGACAGGATGCAGGCTCCCATGAAGGGCCACGTAGTCGGCTATCTGACATTCGGATGCTGCACGATCGGGGCAGTCTTATCGTGCCTCTCGCTGCATAATCACTACGGAACCTCGGCCACGGAGTATTGCGATCTAAGCACGATGTTCAACTGCGACTTGGTCAACCGGAGTGTCTATTCCCAGCTCCTTGGCGTGCCGGTCGCCTTGATCGGGCTGCTGGGGTACTTTCTACTCTTCGCATTATCGTTGCGTACGAGTCGGTTGGCTGCAAGCTTCCGATTCGTCGCATCCCTCATCGGCCTGGCATTTGCGCTCTACCTCGCCTATATCGAGGCCTACATATTGGCGGTGTGGTGCCTGCTTTGTATCGGCTCGCTGGCCGCCATTTCCGCGATCACATTGCTGGCCGGAATTGCTTTGCGCCAGACGTGGCGTTTGGTATCAACAGTTCAGCACGCGGAGGGAACTCGTTCCGAACTGCCGAACCAATCGATATACAACAATATTCCTGAACCAATCAAGACACAGGAGGATAAACCATGAAGTCAAGAAACAGAGTTGGGTTGGCCGTAATCGCAGCCATGATCTTAGCCGCCGGCATGATAGTCCTTTCTGGACCCATTCCAGCTAGCTCCCAGGCGAAAACCAAACAAAAAGTTGTAGTTCACCTGTCGCACTACACGGACAGTTCGCATGAGGCATTGATGGCTGTGCATTTCGCCCAATACCTGCAGGAGCACGGCGCCGAAGTGACCTTGATGCTCGACGTTGACGGCGTGCGCCTGGTAGACGAGCGTCAAGCGCACAGCCCTGGTGCAGGAATGAACGCAGAAATCTCCGCTCATTATGACGGCTTCGTGAAGGCCGGTGGGAAGGTCCTGGTCTGCCCACACTGTGCGGAGGTTGCAGGACTCAGGGCCGGTAATTTGCGTCCCGGCGCCCGCCTAGGGAAGGACCTGGGGGAGCTTGCAGATGTGATTCTCGCTTCAGACAAGACCCTCGACTATTAAGCGTCATGTGGATCGCCCGAGCCACGGCGGGGAGTCTGCTCCGGAGTCCCATACGGGGCAGACTCACGACAGGAACTACATCGCGGCCCGGCGTCGATGTCCGGTGCTCTTGCTGGTCCAGCCCTGGGATTCCACGATAGAGATTGCAGTGGGCCGATCTGGGGTAGTTGATCCGCAATCGAGCCGGAGATCAAGAAAGGATGGGAATGGACAAACAAAATCAAGCGCGGTCGAATCCCGCTTGTGTGGTTTGTGGCACGCAGAATCCGAAAGGCCTTCGCATCGAGTTTGTTAAAGACTCTGATGGGGTGCGCGCCAACTGGACTCCGACGGAAGGTTGGGAAAGTTTCCGGGGCACCGTTCATGGTGGCATGATCACAGCGGTCTTGGACGAGGCCATGTCAAAGGCGGTCATCGCCCGTGACTGGGAGGCTCTTACTGTCGATCTAAGGGTCCGATTTCGTGGTCGGGTGGCACCGCGAGAAAAACTTCGCGTCCACGGTTGGGTGGTTGAGAAGAAGAAGAGGAGAATCCTGACGGAGGCGATTCTGGTGACCGGTACCGGCGTCGAATGCGCGCATGCTTGGGCGGCATTTCTGGTGCTGCGGGGTTAGCCCGGTCTTCTGAGGAGGCGCTTGCAGATGCACGAACACTGGAAATCCGAACGAACGGTCACGGCACGTCTGCTGGCCAGCCTTTGCCTCAATGCCGCAATTGCTCTCGCAGAGGTCGTCGCAGGAGTATTTTCAGGCAGTGTTGCACTCATCGCGGATGCAACGCATAACCTGGGTGACGTATTCGCGCTAGCGCTTTCATTCCTCGCCCTTACTCTTGGTTCGCGTCCGCCGAGCTATCGGCATACCTACGGTCTGAAGCGCTTCGAGGTGCTGGCGGCCCTCTTGAACGCGGCTGTGCTGGTCGTGGTCGCGCTCTTCATCGTCAAGTGTGCGTTGTCCAGACTATTTCATCCCGAGCCCGTGCAAGCGGGAATCACCGCTCTTGTCGCCAGTATGGCGCTCGTGGCAAACGGAGCTTCTGTTGTGCTCCTCCGTCACCATGACCCTCATGATCTGAACGTCCGGAGTGCGTTCTTTCATCTTCTTCAAGATGCCCTGTCGTCTCTGATTGTTCTCATTTCCGCAGCGCTCGCGAGAACTCCGCTGGGGGCGCATCTCGATCCTATTGCTGCGATGATCATTAGCGCTGCGGTCCTGCTGGGCGCGCTCTCGATCCTCCGACAGACTTTCGCCACACTGCTGGAAGGAGTACCGGACGGAATCCAGGTGCAAGACGTTGTCGAATCTGTGGAACAGAGGTTCAGCGCAGTTGCTATGCACCACGTACATGTGTGGCAGGTCGGCCCCAGCCAACGTGCCCTGACGGCTCATCTTTTGGTCCGCAATATGGACGTCGCTCAGGCCGAGGTCCTATGCAACAACATACGTTCGCACCTCAAAGAGAAATGGGACATTCAGCACGTCACTCTTGAACCAGAAGTCAAAGGATGTGGGGTGGAAACGGTGCTCGGCGTCTGGAACCAGGTTCTTGACGGCAATTAGATCGGAGCAGGGGACCCGGCAGAAAGCTTGAGGCCATTCAACGCGCTGAACATCACTATGCCAGTTTGGAGTGAACATGAACGTTGAAACTGCCAGCCGGATTCAGGCGCGAATCCGTGCGATCGAGGATCGCCTGCGAGATCTGGGGTTTGGCGAGAACGCTGGAGACGCGCAACCCAGGGATTCCGATCCGACCGAGGTTGCAGAACTCTATCAAGAGCGCGAGAGCCTGATTCAAGAACTTGCCTTGGCGGCATGGGACAAAACGCAATAAGGTACATGCGGATGTCGTGACCGGTTCTCGTGTCAGGATGCCGAACGAACACGCCGCTTCGGGGGATACTACGGCAGTTGTTATGACGGGGACTTCCAGGACGGAGCCCTTCTCCCGCCACCATCGGCGCTACGACCAATGGTTCGAGAGTCACTGGGCTGCGTATGCTTCGGAACTTCTTGCCGTCCATGTCCTGCTGCCCTGGAAAGGACGCGGGCTGGAGATTGGCGTCGGCACGGGACGCTTTGCTGGGCCGTTAGGGGTCGAGTTTGGCGTTGATCCGGTACCAGAGATGCTTTGCTATGCTCGCACGCGCGGCACCCGAGTGGTCTGTGCGACTGCCGAGGCGCTCCCGTTCGCGAATGGGGTTTTCGACTACGTACTTATCGTGACTACGATCTGCTTCGTTGAAGATCCACGGGCAATGCTGCGCGAAGCGGCGCGTGTACTTCAGCCGCGTGGAAAGGTAGTGGTCGGCTTCATCGACCGGCACAGCCCTTTGGGCCAGCAATATGTTGCCCACCGAGCCGATAATCCCTTCTACCGCGACGCGAGGTTTTGCTCAGCTCGGGAAGTCAGAACTCTGTTGCGGGAAACAGGGTTTGCCGACCTCACCTGGGTACAGACTTTGCATACGCCACTGTCGCGAATGAAGGGGGTCGAGCACGTCAGCACCGGCACCGGGCGAGGTGCTTTCCTGGTGGTTCGCGCCCAGCACCCCTGCGGTTGACGGGGGGAGGATTGCAAAGTAGGAAGCCTGTCCGCTCTCTTGACCCGGCCTTGGCTTACCCTTCCGGCAGGGCTGCTGCGGACTCGGTGTGGAGTTCCCGCGAGGTGCGGTCATTGCGCTCCGTATCATTATCATCTTTATCTTTCAGGCAGCACAATCAATTCCAGACGTTCCTCTGCCCGGTTTGCAAGTTCGTTTTGGCGGCTGACTAGGTTATGTGTCTTCTCCTAAGTGTGAGCCACACGTCATTTCCGGCAGATCATGACCTTGGACCGCCCGGCGGGGGCGACTACTTTCGCGACGCTCGCGAACTGCCGTCCCAGCAACTCCTGCTCGCGACGAAGGAAGTGAATTACCCGTCCGGCGCCGATCAAGGTGAGGCGCAGGTAGAAGAGGGCTCTCACGAAGGGGTTCGTGGGCACGTCGTGCTCCATCATGAGAAAGTTTCCCCCCGGCCGGAGGACGCGAACGATTTCCTGCAATGCTTGGTCCTGCGTGTCGCCCTTGAGCTCGTAGAAGGCGTGCGAGCAGGTGACCGCGTCGAAAGCGCCGTTCGCGAAGGGAAGGCACCCTGCGTCGGCTTCCACCAAACAGACGCTGGCCAAGCTCTTGGTTTTGTCCTGAGCCACTTTCAACATGCCATGGGAAAAATCCACGCCAACGACTTGGCCATTAGGGCCGACCTTCGCTTGCAGATGGGTGAGAAGCGTACCCGTACCGGTGCAGAGGTCGAGAACCCAGCCGCCGTTTGGTATGGGAACCCGATCGACTAGAAACTTCCTAGCCATCCCCGTTTTATCGCGGGAATGCAGGGCGACGAAGCGATCGTAAAATCTCGAAAAGATATCGTGGTAGACCCGTCTCCCGCGTCTCATGAGTCTTCACTCGCAGCAAAGCGGTTCTTGTTTTTTGTGATCATGAGGCACAGCGCCTTGCGGTAGCACCGAATCGATTTCAGCTGGTTTGCCAGCCGGCTTCCCGTCGGCAATTCGCGGCACGCCGTTTGCAGATTCTCCAGGATACGGGCGTGCCCTTCGGGATGAACAGCCTCCATCCTCACTCGTAGCGCATCTTCGTAGTGCCCGATGTCCTGCTCCCATTTCTCGGAGAAGGACTGGGGTAGGTCGTAGCACACATTCCCCATGTTGTATTGCTCCCGGCCGCTCCGCGTAGGTTGCGCGGGAAGGGCACCAGAACCACCGCCCCTGGCGCTCCACCCTGGCGACTCGCTTGTCACTTGCGAGTTCGCGGACAGCCGCGTCCGGATCTTCACCGCACGCGGCAAAAGTAGCCCACACCTCCTCATCGGGCAGAGGATGACGAGCGACCACCTCGGTCAAGGAGTCCAAAGCGTTGGTCCGCGGAGTTTCGAAATCCGCGGACGCGGGTTCGATAAGCCGCGCATGGCCGCCAATGATCTCACGCGTTCGTCGTAGCGTGTCCGGCGCCGGAACCCGCACCCACGACTCGGCAGGTGCACGGAAAGGAACGTTGATGTGGACTTCATCCGGCTCCATCTCGTCGAGCGCAGCCGCCAGGCTTTGCAGCGCCGGCTCGCCCTGCCGGAGAGAGTCGTAGCTGAGGGCGGGGTGAGGCCGGTTTAGCTTGCGGTAAAGCGCCGCATCACCGGCGTCGAGCGTTGGAAGCACAGCGTCAGCAGCGGCGAGTGCCTGAGCGACGTCCGGGATGTGCAGCAGCGAGCCATTCGTGATCACAGCCACCGGAATGTTGACCAAGCCTTTTACCTGGCGGATCAACCATCCGATGCGTGAGTGCAAGGTTGGTTCGCCGGAACCGACAAACGTAATCCAGTCTATGCCGGCAGATGTATCAAGGGCCCGGCGCAGTTCCGTCAGTACCGCTTCCGTCGGGCAGTACTCGGCGCGGGTGTTGGTAAGCGGCACGGTACGCCCGAGCTGGCAGTAGACGCAATTCCAATTGCAGGTCTTCAGCGGTATTGGGTCGATGCCCAACGACCGGCCTAGCCGCCTTGAGCGAACCGGACCGAATACGTATTCCATGATCGCCTCAACCTTCGCTGCCGCACAGTTTTCATTAGCAGCCCACCAAAGCCTCGCGACGGTTGACTTGGCTCCGAGATCCAAGTGTGGACAGCGATTTGCATCTAGGTGTATATTGCATCTATAGGACCGGTCACGTCAAGCGAACGACAGCGGCCGACGCACGCCGTATCATTGACAACGTTTGCCACTGTGCCCGGAAGTCTGAGCCATAGGATAGCCCTGAGACGAATTGAAACCCGGCCTGCGATTGGGAGGAAAAACGATGGATGTGAAACGCAGTCTTGAGGTATCAGCCGAGCCTGTGGAGGGAGTGCCGGGTGTGACAGTCCGATGGCTGTGGGCCGCCCCGGATGGTGCGCCCACCTTTGCCCTGGTTCTCCCTCCGGTATGAACCTGTAGTTTGAGGCCCGCAGTGCGGGTCTATTTAAGGGTGGAAAAAACCAGCCGGGTGGCCACTGCAAGTACCGTGGCCACCACAAAGGAGTAGCCGAGGGCGAAAGCTGTCATCTTCCGCCCGATCTCCTTGACGAGTGTAGCGATCGTCGCCAGACAGGGGATGTAGAAGGTGATGAAAATAGTGAACACGAGAATCTGGCTGGTGGTCATTGCCTGGTGGATCGCTGTGGTCCCGAGCGCTTGAACCAGCATGATCATGGACAGCTCTTTCCGCAATACGCCAAATACCAGCGTTGTGCCGACCGCGATCGGCAGGCCAAGCAATCCCGTCAGCGGCGAAAGTGCCAGATTGATAGAGTGATCCCAATGCCAATGTTCCGCCATTCCCAGCACCACACTGCCGCCAATCAGCAACGGCCAGCTCAGCACGATGAACTCCCGCAGACGGAACCATACCTTTCGCGTCATCACCTTGAGTGAAGGAGTCTGGTAGCGGGGCACCTCCAGCACCATGCCCGGAGTGACCTGAGGCCAAATGCGAGTGAGAATCCATCCCGACAGAACCACGACTAGACCGTTGAAGCAGAAGACTCCCAGCGCCCAGCCCGGCCCCAAATAGAAAGCGACCAGGGCGAAAATGACATTGGATCGTGCGGAGCAAGGCACAAGGGTCGCCAGAACGCTGGCGATGAAGCGGTCCCGTCGCGACGGCAGAATGCGCGTGGCCATGCAGGCAGGAACGCTGCAGCCATAGCCAAGTAGCAGGGGCAACACCGAGGTTCCATGGAGACCGATTCGATGCAGCAGGCCGTCCATCAAGTAGGCCACCCGCGGCAAATAGCCAACATCCTCGAGAAACGCCAATCCAAAAAGAAATGGTACCAGGTAGGGAAGGACGATCGTGGAGCCACCAGCGAACCCGTCCCATAGGCCCCGAACCAGAACCTCCGACACCGTGCCCCGGCCCAGCCACGCAGACAAGTGTCCCGAACCAGCGGCGAAAGCTGGCTGCAGCACTCGCTCCAGCGCCGCGCCCACGCCAAAAACACCCCAGAACAGCCCGAGGAAAATGCCAATTAGAGACACATAGCCCCACAGCGGGTGAGTGAGCAGGCGGTCAATCATGGCTCCGGCATCCGCATGCGGACGGCCGACCGTCGCGACCTCCTCGAATGTGCGCATGGCTTCGTCGTGGCGTTCCGCCATAATCACGGATTCGGCGCTTCTCCCACGCAGCACCTCAAGTCTGTGGCGCACATCCTCGGTGAGGCTTCTAATCGCTGGTTTCGCCAGGGGCGTCAGATCATCGTCGGCCTCGATCAACTTCACGGCAACGAATCTGCTCGGGAGGCGGGACTCCTGATGGTCTGGGGCAAGCGCTGACTCGATCTCGCGGACAGCATTCTCTACGTCGCGGCTCCATCGTCGGGAATCGGATGATTGCACGCTTTTGAAGGTCTTGGCATAGGTGAACAGTTCGCGAATCCCTTGGCCGCGCGAGGCAACGGTTTCGAGGACCGGCAGTCCCAGCCGATGGGATAGCCTCTCCGCGGAAATCGAGATGCCCTTCCTTTCGGCATCATCCACCATGTTGAGACATAGCACCATGGGCAGGCCCAACTCGCGCAACTCCAGTGTCAGCTCAAGACTGCGGCTCAATAGAGAAGCGTCCAGAACGTTGATAATAAGGTCCACATCCGAACCCATCAGCAACTGTTTCGCTGCGGCTTCCGCGGGGTTGGAAGAGGTCAGAGAGTAGATCCCAGGTACGTCGAGGAGCCGCGCGATCGTTCCGTTGAGACGTACCTGCCCCTGTGCCACCTCGACTGTACTTCCAGGGAAATTGGCGGTTTCCGAACGGTATCCCACCACGTGATTGAAGATTGTGCTTTTGCCACAGTTGGGCTGGCCAATCAGAACAATGGTCCGTGGGCTGTGCGAGTCACATAGGATATCCTCCACAGCCAGTAGGGGTGTCAAGTGGCATCTCCCCTGTGCGTGCGACCCATCAGCCGAACTGTGATCCGGCTTGCCAAAGATCGCCCAATCGCAACCGTGGTGCCCCCAGCATCCACCAAAACCGGTCCGCCCATTGGAGCCGTGCTCAGCACGCGGAGTCTTTCATTCGCGCAGACGCCCAACTGACTCAGGGAACGTGACGCACGGCGCCCGCGCGGTAGATCGAGCACCTCGACCCATTCCGACCGCGGAGCACGATCCAGGGAGGTAACGGTTTGCTGGAGGCGAGTGGAGGTTTCAACGTCTGGTCGCAAGGGCACCTGCCCGTTTAAGTGAAATTGGAATTCATTTTCATTTTGCTGCCGGGACACGATACGGCGCTGTGACATCAGTCACAAAATGGACACTCGGCGTTGTAACAGAATCCTCGTTTTCTGCATTCTTTCTCCAGAGGCTGAAAAACAAGAACAATGTGACCGAGTCTCTCAGTGATTTCGTGCTCTCTAGCTACGTCGGGTCGAAGCCCCGAACTCCGTACTGTTGTTACCCCGGGGCACAGGCTGGACGTGACCTGTCTTCTGTCAACTTAGGTTGTCAATACCGCCGGGAACAAAATTATGGTGGCAAATGAGGCTCCAGTAACGCAGACCGAGTTGAACCGGTCATTCGACGTGCTCGCATTTGGCGCGCATCCCGATGACCTTGAGGTCGTCATAGGCGGCACGATCGTCAAGCTCGTTCGAAAGGGCCTTTCAGTCCTCTTTGTTGACCTGTGCGAGGAGAGCCCGCACGACATGCTGCGCGGGGAGAGCGCCATGCTCAAGCATCGAAAGCAGCGGAGATTCTTGGAGTCGAACGCACTACATTGACTCTGCAGGATCGACTGATTCGTGACACGGTCGAAGCCAGACTGCAGGTCGCCCGGCTGTTGCGGGAATATCGTCCTAGCATGGTGTTCACGACGCTCGGTGTCGGCGTGCATCCAGACCACAAGGCCGTCACGGATATTGTTTCCCATGGCGTGTTCTACGCCCGCCTCCCCAAATGGAACGAAGTCGCCGGTGGAGAACCGCTGCAAGGCACCGAGCCCCACGAGATCGATCGCCTCTTCCTCGGACACTGCCGCATGGAACCAGCTTGGGCCCGGTTCGATTTTGCCGTGGATGTAAGTGACGTGTATGAGCTGAAGATGGCTGCCATTCGCGTGTACGAATCCGTTTTCAGCGGGGATCAAGCAAGCTTGGTCGACAAGTACAATGCCGAGGACCGCTACGTCGGTAGCCTGGTAGGAGTACCGTACGCGGAGGCATTTCGGGCCCGCAGCCCCCTGCTCGTGGACAGTCCAGAAATCTTTCGGAAGGCAAGATTCGGATGAGTGTGATAGTCATGAAGCTTCCATCGCTCTAGGACGAACCGAGGGCGCATGAATTCTACGCCTCCTTATTGGTCCTGTTTTCCTGTGTGATAGCGTTTGCGGGACTTGGAGGGTGGAAGTTTCGGGTCGTTAACATCATGGAGAGTTCGATGCGGATGTGACAAAATGCGGCTGTTCAATCGGGGTGCCCATGACCGGTGTCTATTCCGCACTCGCGGCCGGCGTTCTAGGCCTGCATGTGCTATTCATCTTGTGGGTGATCTTCGGCGCTCTGATAGCTCACTCTCGTCCCCTGCTGCGGTGGGTGCACATTGCTTGCTTAATCTGGGGAATCCTCTTAGAAGTCCTTCCGTGGCCGTGCCCCTTGACCCTGCTGGAGAACCTGGCTGGAGGGCCAGGCCGGCGTCGAGCCCTACCGTGGCGGCTTTCTCCTGCATTACCTCGACGCGTTGGTCTATCCTAATGTTCCTCCCCTCCTGCTTACGGTTGTCGGTCTTGTCGTTTGTATGTTGAATCTCGCCGTCTACGCCCGAGTCTTGCTCCCCGAACGTGACAAATCGCGGTAGCTACGAGGAGGTCTCCGCTGACATACTGTCTGGTGAGCACGGTCGTGTGAATCTCCGAGGGGAGGTGCGTGGTGGAATTGGGACTCCGCAAATCGTTCAAGATCTTTACCCCGAGCAGCTCCCTGCGACGAAGAGTCGCTTATAGTCTAGCCGTCGTAAGACTCGTTCTGGTCCCGGTCATTTTCCTGGCGGTCTATTACCTGTTCAAGATGGGTTTGATCGTTGATCGCATTGTTAACGTGGACGCTCCAGTAGAAACGCTTGCGGAGCAAGCCTCTGTCCAAATGCTGGACGCCCGTCGAGCCGAGCGCAGCTATTTTCTGCTTCGCGATCCGGAATACCTGAAAGCCAACCGGGAGTCACTAAGCCGAGTGAAAGAAATCCTGGAAAAGGTTCGTAATCTGGCACCCAGTGAGCAGCAATCCACCCAGCAGGCTCTGGAGAACGTGAGTCAGTATGAACAACAATTTGCAGCAGCAGTGTCACTCGCAAAAATGCCGGGAGGTACAGCCATAGAGCGCGTTCAAGAAGTGGTGCGAACTTATGAAAGAGATCTGAATGGTCTTCTGAAACAGGCTAAGCGCAAGACCCGTACCCACCTGATTGAAGGCCTTCGCAACCAGGTCGATTCGTTTGATGCTCAAATCGCGAGTACGGTGGAGGCCGGAGATCCCATCTTGCGCCGAGCTACGGTATCCCTCCAAGCCTCTAGCCAGCATCTGATTATCCGGTTGCTTCAGCAAGCCCCAATGGGTAGTGTATTGGGGTGGCCCGACCCCCGTTCCCCAAGACGCTTCGTCAGTTTCAGACCGACTTCGCCACAGAGGATGCTTGCCAGCAGTATTTGACGGGGTGCCGTTGGCCGGATGGGTTCAGTTGTCCGCGATGCGGGCACGAAAGAGCGTATGAATTGGTGAACCAAGGGCGTCACCAATGCACCAAATGCCGGCACCAGGTTTCGTTGACATCCGGGACAGTGCTTCACCGGACCAAGATTCCATTGACCCACTGGTTCTGGGCGGCGTATCTGATGACCACTGACAAGCGTGGCGTGTCCGCCCTGCTTCTCCAGCGTCAACTCGGTCTTTCCAGTTACGAGACCGCATGGATGATGCTTCACAAGCTCCGCCGGGCCATGGTGAATGCGGCTCGGGAGCCCCTGCGCGGCGAGGTAGAGGTTGATGACACGTGGGTTGGCGGCGAGCAAGCCGGGCTGCAAGGGAGCCGGCAACTCAAGGATCGACGAGCGGCTCTCGTTCTGGTGGCGGTGGAAAAGCGTGGTCACGCGTCCGGTCGGGCTCGCATGAGTGTGATTCCCGACTTCAAGGCCAGCACGATAATCCCGGTACTCACCCGGAACGTCGCACCTGGTTCCACCATCTATACCGACGGCCTCAAGAGTTTCGCAGGTCTGGTTGAGGCCGGCTTTAAACATGTCGCTCGCATCCAGCCGCTCCGCTCGGAGCTACGAAAAGGTGCGAAGTCCGCCGTTCCACTTGCCGATCGAGCCATTGGCAACCTCCAGCAGTGGCTCATCGGCACCTACCACGGTGTGAGTAAGGCCCAACTCCAGGTATACCTCGACGAGTTCGTTTTTCGGCACAATCGCCGCAAGACGCCGGCTGCCGCATTTCAGACCCTTCTTGGTCTCGGAACCGGCCACAAATCAACCGAGTATGAGCAGATTCGAGGAGCTAAAGACCTCAACCACAACCGATTGGGGGTTGCTGAACCAACCGGATAATCAGAAGCCAGCAAGTCCTGCAATGGGCGTCCGAACTCGAAACCCGAAGCTGGGGTCGTGTCCAGCGCGATCATAGCGAAGCTCGACATCTTCTTTATCGTGCCGAATGGGTGCTGAGCATAGTATCTGGGCTCACGTTTCTGCTGAGTGTGTGGATCAGCTTTGTACTACCGCGCCAAGTGGTGAAGCCTTTGGTTGAACTCAAAGAGGCTGTAGATCAAGCAGCGTCGGGCAATTATCTGATCGATTTCGAACTCCGAGGCGAAGGCGAAGTCGTCGAACTCGGGAAGAGCGTCCGTAACCTGATCGCGCACCTACGCCAGACTGTGTGAGTCACTCGGGCGAAGACTTGGATCGGGACTCCGGCGACGAACGAAGGGGGCTTCTTTGATCGAGGGCGAAGCAATCGCTCCCGGGGCGCAAGATAGTGTTGGTCCGCCTTGGCTTATGATGTTGGAGAATTATCAGCTGCCCTATACAAGGAATCGTCTGTCATTTCGGATCTGTGCACGGACTAAGCTTCGAATCGACTTACAGATCCCCTTCACCTCAGGCATGGCAAGTGACAAGTAGACTTGCTTATGCTGCTTTCGCCTGACGATTACACCCGCCGTTTTCAGCACTGTGATATGTTGCGAGAGGTTTGGCCCAGAGACGCCGAGTTCCTCCTGGAGCTCTCCGGCCACCCACTCACGCCTGCCCAAGAGCTCCAAGATGTGAAGACGCGTTGAATTTGCCAACGCTTTGCAGATCAGGACTTGCCGTTCAAACAGTTCCTCTTCAACGCGGGCACGCTTTGTCTTCCTCATGGGTGATCTCCTCTCATGCCGCAGGAGTTGCTCCCCTCTAATTGCTTGCTTGTGTAGCGTTAGACATCTAGGTGTATATTACATCTATAGCGACTGCTCGGGTCAAGCGACTGTTATGTCAGTGGGATGGTTGATCATGGTTGCTGCCTCCCCCCTGCTTGGGTGTTGTCGCTGCAAGCACCACTCATTGATGATAAGGAGAACATATGAGCAAAGTTGCATTTACCACCCTGTTGAACCGCGAAGATTCTGCATTGTCGCTGCATTTCGGCATGGCGAAGTGGATTCTTATTCGCGACGACGACAACAGCCAAATCACTTTCGAGCAGAACACAGCTTTGAACGGACGCGCGGTTGTTGAGATCATGGTGCAGCACGGTTGCACCGATGCGGTCTTCACCCAAATTGGGGAGGGCGCATTCCGCCACCTTGAGCAGGCAGGCATCCGCGGCTGGATTGGTCCGGCCAGCACGCCCGTACCGCAATTGCTCGAACATCTTAGCCGCGGCGAGTTAGCGAGGGCACAGGCGCCCGAACCGAAAGCGATGCCAACGCCAGCAAGACGCGAGAGTGGGGGCGGTGGGCATGGACCCGGTTTTCGCGCAATGAAGCGGGGCCGAGAGCGCGGTTGCGGGCAGCAACGGCGCGGACACGGCCGGAGCGGCCAACCCGCCAGACCTTGAAGGTCATCATGCGTGCCATCACTGCTGACTGGCTGCTCACACCTCTAGAGCAGATCCCGAAGCCGGTTGTGCTAATTGACGAGGGCGTCATCGCCGCGATGGGTCCGTCCTCTGCCGTGGCGATCCCTCCCGCCGTGCCCGTGACTTCCTTTGCCGGTGCGGTGCTGTCCCCGGTCTGGTGGACATCCACATTCATGGTGCCGCCGGTCACGACGTTATGGAAGCCACCCCGGATGCGCTGACCGCAATCGAACGCTTTCTAGCCGCGCATGGAGTTACCGGCTACTGTCCGACAACCATCACCGCACCCGTTGACTTGACCCTCTCAGTGCTGGATCGGCTTGCAGACTGGATCGAACGGCGAGCCGATGATGGAATGGCACAGGCTCGTCCTCTCGGCATTCACATGGAAGGGCCGTTTCTCTCCCACGAGAAGCGCGGAGTGCAACCGGAGGAGTATCTGCTCGATGGCTCGGTGGAACTGTTCCGCCGATTCTGGGGCGCAGCCCGGGGTCACATTCTTGTCATGACCATAGCGCCTGAGATCCCTGGCGCTCTCGATGTGATCCGTGAGGCAGCGGCACTTGGGGTGTGCCTCAGCCTGGGGCATTCAGACGCAACTTCGACCGCCGCATCCGATGGCATCGGCGCGGGAGCACGGCATGCGACGCACACATTCAATGGCATGCGGCCTCTGAATCACCGCGATCCCTGTATCCTGGGGACCGTCTTGACTTCCAATACCCTGAGCGCGGACATCATTGCGGACGGCGTGCATGTGGTTCCCTCGATTGTTGACCTTTTTGTTCGCGCGAAGGGCGTCGGGCGAACCGTGTTGGTGACCGATGCTATCGCCGCTGCTGGCATGCGAGACGGCTCCTACCAACTCGGCACTTTCCAGGTACAAGTGCGCGGGGACGTATGCCTGTCCGCAGATGGGCACCTGGCTGGCAGCGTGCTAACGCTGGACCGCGCCGTACGCAATGTGATGGAGTTCGCTGGCTGTGCGCTGCAGGATGCAGTGCGGTTTGCGACGCTCAATCCGGCCAAGGTTGTCGGCCGCGACACGCGTAAGGGGTTTCTGGGAATTGGCGCCGATGCTGACCTCGCGGTAATTACGCCTGCTGGCGAAGTCATCCACACAGTAATTGACGGTAAGGACTGCCTGACCAGGTCGACGGAACCGTGTGACGAGCCTCTTCAACACCGGTAGCAAGATCGGAAGCACACTGCTCGTGGTCAAAGAGTAGGCGACTCCCGAAACTTGGGCACGGATGGGATTTAGGTGGGAGGATACTTCGCATAGCCACTCGGGGGAAGGGTAGACTAGATTCTTCACGCGACAGCCCGACCCACCTTCATATTGACGGGAATCTTGGCACGCGCATAGATGGAACGTGGCAACGTGGAAAGCGTCCTCGAAGTCAGTCAACTGTCGATCCAGTTCGGCAACACCAGGGTCCTGTCAGACCTGAGCTTCCGGGTTTCAAAAGGCAGCTCGCTGGCGATCATCGGGCCTAATGGTGCGGGCAAGACCGTCCTGTTCCGGGCTCTTATAAGATCGATTCCATTCGAGGGCAGCGTCCTGTGGGCTCCGGGGACGAAGATCGGCTACGTTCCACAGAAGCTTGACCTCGAACGCGACATCCCAATTACGGGCGTAGATTTCCTCCGGGCGCGAGCTGCGTTGGCGGGCGAGCCGGTCGTGAACGTCTCACGGGTCTTGAGTCTCGTCGGTGTTCCCTTGGAAATCGCTCAGCAACCGATCGGAACGATGTCGGGAGGGCAGTTCCAGCGTCTCCTCGTTGCGTTCGCGCTGGTCGGTGATCCCAACGTCCTCCTGCTTGATGAGCCGACGGCCGGGGTTGACGAGCCAGGACAGGAGCGACTCAATGAATTGGTGCACCGACTTCAAGAGGGCCGGCATCTGACTGTGCTTTTCATTTCGCACGAGTTATCGGTTGTTTACCGCTATGCGACGAATGTGCTTTGCCTCAGTCGAATTCGTGCTTGTCTTGGGCCGCCGAGGACGATACTCACGCCCGATCTGCTCGACCAGGTTTACGGGACACAAGTGAACTATCACGTACATGACCGCTGAAACTCTGCTGCTGTCGCTCGCTATGGCCGTGGCCGCTGGCCTGGTCGGCTGCTTTGCCGTGATGCGCCGGATGGCGCTTGCCGCCGACCCGCTGTCGCATGTAGCGTTGCCAGGCATCGGGGTTGCACTTGCGCTTCACATTCACCCGATTTTCGGAGCGGTTGCGATGTTGTTCTTCGGAGCTTTGCTTGTTTGGGCTCTCGAAGACAGGGCTCGGGCAGCAACCGAGACGGTCATTGGCGTGGTCTTTTCCGCTGCCCTGGCAATTGGCAGCCTGGTGACATCGAGCGAAGATCTCATCGAGGCCCTGTTCGGGGGCGCCGGTGTCCTGAATTGGTCTGAAATCGTATTCGGTCTTATGGCTGCGATCGCCATCGTGCTGTTCATAGTTACGCAGAGGAACAAACTGATCGTCATGCTGGTTTCGCCTGACGTGGCCCGCACCGCAGGCATTAACGTGCGGCGCCTCAACTTGTTGTATCTGCAAACCTTTGCCCTTACGATAGCGCTCGGGTTGCGCTACCTTGGCGTGCTGCTAATGGGCGCGTTGATCATTATTCCTGCGGCAACAGCCAAGCGTCTGGCGCGCAACCTGGACGGGATGTTGTGGCTGGCGATCGCGCTCTCCGCGTTCGCTACCCTGCTCGGCACTTCGATTGCCTCATGGCTTCATCGAGAAACCGGACCGCTGATTGTCATGGTCGCGACGAGTGTATTCTTGATCAGTTTATTGCGGCGGTAGCAGTGAGCTACTGAATCAGCTTTGTCCCCCTGAAAAGCACAGTTCGCCATCGGGAAGATTCGGAGGAGGTTTTAGTGCGGTCCAGAAAGAACCTATAGCCGCACCCCACGATCTCGCGTAGAGCTTGTCCCTCCCCTCGCAGTGGCATGCGTTTTTCTGGTCACTGTCGGGCGGCTAGCCCGCAATGGCGAAGTGCCAGCAATCAAGATCGGGAAATGCTGGTACTTCCGTGCCAGTTCCCTCAACGTCTGGGTTGATGCACAATGTACGCAGCATCGCCCGTGCCTCACGGAAGGGATTCAGTGATGGCACGAAAATACCAGAGGGGAAATTTGACTCTGAAACCACGAGCGAACGGGCCGGACGTTTGGGAGTTCCGATGGCGCGATGCCAGCGGAGCGCAGCGCAGCAAGCTACTCGGAACTGTCGAGCAGTACCCGACCGACCGGGAAGCACAGAGCGCAGCCGATGCCGTTCGCCTAGACATCAACTCGGAATCAGATCGTGTGGTTCCCATAACCGTCGCAGCACTGGCGGGTCGGTACATCACGGATGAAATCGAGATGAGCCGACTGGCCTACGCGACGCGCAAGAGCTACACAGCGAACCTGAACAACTGGGTTAAACCGAAGTGGGGCAGGTTCACTCTTGAGCAAGTGAAGCCGATTGCGGTTGAGCAGTGGTTGCGGGGATTGGAACTCGCGCCAAAGTCCAAACTGCATATCCGTGGCGTCATGCACGTGCTCTATGAGTGTGCTACCCGCTGGGAACTAACCGAGCGAAACCCCATCACGTATGTGAGGCAGGGCGGATCACGGTTAGCCGATCCCGAAGTGCTCACCGCCGATGAGTTCCGCGCACTGCTGGCAGAACTGACGGAGCCGTACCGCACGATGGTGATTCTGGCCGGATGCTTGGGCCTTGCTCGTTCCGAGTTCTCCGCACTCAAGTGGGAAGACATCAACTGGGACACAGCTACGCTCGGCATTCAGCGCGGGATCGTGTCTTGCCATGTCGGGAAGCCTAAGACGCTGGCGCGGAGAAAACCGATACCCCTTGCTCCCGATCTGCTCACGATTCTGCGTGAGCGGCGTGAGCGGACGGCGTACCCGGCGGACTCTGATTGGGTGTTTGCGTCACCCTATAAGAATGGGACAGTCCCGTACTGGCCTGACTCGGCTCTGACGGACTTTGTGAAACCTGCCGCAATGCGGGCGGAGATCACGAAGCGACTCGGCTGGCACACCTTCCGGCACACGTACAGCACTCTGCTCAGGGCGAATGGTACTGATTTCAAAGTGCAAAGCGATTTACTCAGGCACTCGAATATCAGCACGACTCTGAACGTTTACACGCAAGCTGTGAGTGACCAGAAACGCGCGGCACACGCGGCAGTCGTGGGGCAGTTGCTCCCAGCCTGACGCAGTGTGAGCGGAAAGTGAGCGGGGCTTGTAACCGAAAAGGCTTGCAACTGATTGAAAAGGTTTGGTTGCGGGGGGTGGATTTGAACCCCAGTCCCGCATTGATTCCACGTAAGTTATTGATTCCGCGATACGCGAAAACGGCACAATTGGCCGAAAAGGCGAATCCTTCTTACACTTTTCTTACACATCATCCTTCAAAGCCAAATCACAGACAGACACTCCGCTTCCGCTTACCTTCGTGGTTCCTTTCGAGATTCGTTCCTTCTCCGAACCCGTCTGAGGGTATCAAGATTTTTGCCACCTCGCAATCGGAAGTGACGACGGAAGTGACGACGGCCGCTGCTCCATTGTCAGGAAATAATCGGTTCAGCCTTCGGGGGATCGTCGGCACGCCTTCCATGTTGCCAAGCAGGATGGTCCGCGCTCTCTTTGGTGCAGGGCATGCGCCTACATCATCGCGAGGATGAGCCATCAAAGCCGACAACGCACAGTTGATCGCGAAGACCTGCGATGACGGCAAGAATTGTCGGCGCCAGTAATCGCGAATCACGAGCGCAAGAAGTACGTATTCGAACTGAAGGTGTCCTCCGAAGGACGAAGAGGTCGCATTATCCCCTGGCTTGCCAGGCTATTCTTCAGGTGCAGTTGGCGGCCCAACAGTCCGGGGAAGAGATCATGCCCGTTGCCGTGATCGCTGCGGATCACATCTCCGACTCGGTGGCGGATCAAGTGAAACAGTTTGCCCGAGATCACGCGCCGAACGTGGGTATCGGAATCATCGATGCCAGTGGGTTTCGCAGTTTTCTCGGCCACGGGCTGGAATCGTTGAGCGCCGAGCGCTCGGCTCCTTCGAAGGTCCACGTGCTGGCGAAAAGTCCGTCGCCAGCAAATCTCTTCTCCGATTTGAACCAATGGATGCTGAAAGTTCTATTGTCAGGAGAGATCTCAGAGTCCTTGCTCTCGGCACCACGGGGCATTTGTCGCAGCGCTTCACAACTAGCGAGTGCGGCCGGCGTATCGGCGATGAGCGCCTTCCGTCTGATTCGCGAGCCCATCGGTCCAAGAGCACTTCAAGCACACAACACGACCGCGAAGTTAGTCTTGACCCGGCCGCCGAACCGATAGCCATCCGATCCACTGCACCGGTAGTATCGGAAGTCTTTCATTTGACGACCAGCTCCTTCCTGCGCCATCTCGATCAAAACGTTCCGCCAGCCTACAAGGTCCATCTCATCGTCGATAACTACGCCACCCACAAACATCCTAAGGTTCGCAATTGGCTCGCACAGTGGCCTCGCTACCAGATGCACTACACGGCTACTTATTCCTCTTGGCTTAATCAGGTGGAACGTTGATTTGGCATCATCACCCGGCGCGCCATTCGCTGGGGTTCGTTCACCAGCGTCCACGATCTGGTGGAGAAAATCGACGCCTTCGTGCAGCGCTACAATCATTCCAGTCGTCCCTTTATGTGGACGGCGACGGCGGATTCGATCCTGCAGAAAATCACCCGACTTTGTTCACGAATTTCCGGGACACAACACTGGGTGGTAACAGAAAATAAGACAAATACCTGATCTCAGAAGCTGACGACTCGGGCAAGAGAGCACACGAGCAACCTTCCGCCTGGAACCTCGTCGGTATCATCGAACGCGAACCTGGGTGGAAAGCTCGGTGGTCTCTCAAAGCGGCCGTCAACGAACTGAAGATGGCTTCAACCTCAAAGAAGGCATGGCGTGTGGGCCGAGTTTATCATTCCGGAAAAAACTTGTCAGTTAACGCCCGCCGCACCCTACAATCATAGGCTATGGAAACAGGACTGGAAGGCAAGATCATCCTTATCACTGGCGGTGCCAGGGGAATAGGCGCGGAGATAGCGCGCGCCTGTGCGCGGGAGGGCGCAGTTCCTGTATTACTCGATCGCGACGCCGACGCCATTGCGGAATTGAAGGCCAATTTACGCGGGCAAGAGCTTCCGAGCGAGTCCATCTTGACGGACCTAACTGATGTCTCGAATAGCTGTCAAGCTATCCAAGACTTCGCTCGGCAGCATGGATGCATTGACGGGTTGGTGAATAATGCTGGCACGAACGACGGAGTGGGACTGGAGTACGGTACGCCGGAAGAGTTCGCAGCGTCTTTGCGTCGTAATCTCGTGCATTACTATACTGTAACCCAGGCTGCGCTGCCCTTCTTGAAACAATCTCAAGGCGCAATCGTCAACATTTCTTCGAAGGTGGCGGTTACAGGGCAGGGCGGAACGTCCGGCTATGCTGCAGCGAAGGGTGCGATTCTGGAGCTAACGACGGACTGGGCCGCCGAATTAGCGAGTTACGGCATTCGAGTCAACACTATCGTACCTGCCGAGGTGCTGACTGGTCAATATGAGAGGTGGTTGCAGAAGTTCGAGAATCCGCAGGAGAAACTGCGCGAGATCAGCGCCAGAATTCCGTTGGGAAAGCGGATGACTCAACCGAGCGAGATTGCGGATGCGGTCGTTCTGCTCCTATCTCCACGATCAACAATTACGGGGCAACAAATCTATGTGGACGGCGGGTACGTCCACCTGGATCGCGCGCTCACCTGAACTACGCATCGTCATCGTCGAACGCTGGTCAATGTCGCCCCAAAATCGGAATCACTTCGTCCGGACGAAGGTCGCTGTAGAAGGCCTGACGCCTTGTTTGCGGATCCTGCCAATCGGCGTCGCGCCCTTCCAGCTTGTGGCGGAAACGGACCTTCTGCGGAACTACAAAGCTCAAGGCCGTGTAGTCGATTTCGAGGTCTCGCGTGAGTGCGGGAAGACGAACATTCTCCTTGGCCAGGTAATGCTTGCGATCCGCGACGATCTCTTCTATGTGAACCGGTGGTGGTACCGCATTCACGTTCAGATGGTTCGGATCAATCATCTGTAGAACGCTGTCATTGGCAAACCATAGCCGCCCGTCCGGTGATGTGGAAGCCACCGGCTGGAACGTGGCATGGGCGGGTTGGGCGCCGTCGAACACGTCGAATGTTCTGACGTTAATCTTTGTGTCCGGGTATTCCCACCATTTCTGCATTTCAGTATCAGGAATTGCGACGAATCCACATTGGGTGGAGAGCCAAATAGAACCGCGACGGTCTCTCACAACTGCATATGTCGTATCGCAGGGAAGGCCATTGCGGGAGTTCAGGGTCTGCACCTTCCCATCCTTCCAGGGGCAAAGTCCTTGCTTTTTTGCGCCCTACACCAACCCGTCGGCATCAGCCACAAGGGACAAGACCGAGCCAGCGTCCCCACCATGATTCAAAGAGGACCTTTCGAATCGGCCATCACGGTAGCGGGCCAAGTCACCATTGACGAGACCCAGCCAAATACCGCCTCTGGGATCGGCAGCCAGCGCAAGGGCTGTGTGGCCTGAGGGCATGGAAATCTCTTGGCTGACTTTCAGATCCTTAATGCGAATCAAGTCCCAATGTCGGCCCTCCACTTCGGCCCAAACATTGTGAGCGGTATCTTCGGTCATCGCGACCACGATTCCCACTGGCCGCCTTCCGGCCACAAAATCGGGCGAAAGAATCCGTGATCGTATACTGTCAGTCCACCGTTCACGCCCACCCACAGCCTACCGGCGTGGTCTTCCAACAGCGACGTGACATCCCGCCCGGGCATACCGTCGCGCGCGGAAATTGACGAGAGGTTGTCATTCCGCAGGAATTCCAGGCCCCCTCGTTTCCCATCCATACCGTGCCATCGCGCGCCGAAGCACGAAATTGACACGGTCGACCGTCAATCCTTCGCGGACCGTGAATCTGGCTACGCGAAGGTCACGAAGGCAATCAATACCCTTGGAAGTGACCACCCACAGGTTGCCTTCCCGATCCTGGTAGAAGTTTTCGAAGGAGTCGCTCGACAGACCATCCGCACTCCGAAAGTGATCGGCCTCGCCGTCGTGAACGCGATAAATGCCGTCTTTCACGGTCCCAATCCAGAGTGTGTTATCGCAGTCGATCAGCAGCGCGGTGATATCCAAAGCGGTGCCGTCCATTCCGGCACAACATAGCCCTTCGAGACCCCCTGAAAGAATTGCTGCAGCCCTAATCCTTTTCCGGATCGCGCCATGCCGACCCAGAGAGTTGTGTCCTTGCCCGCAGCAAGGGTCGCTACTCCAGCGAGACCTCCCGTCTGCTTAAGCTCTTTGCTAAGGTAGGTGCTCAACGAGTCTGGTTTCCAGCGGCAGAGCGCATCCGAGATTCCGATCCAAAGGTTCCCTTGCGTATCGGCTGCCAAGGCGTTGGCGTTGGGACAGGTTATTCCCGCGGGCCGCGGCTCCAGCCCTTGTTATTCACAATTCCTTTTCCCTCTCGTATCGTGACCAACTGGTTGGCAGGTATCCCGTTGTGGCGTTCGTGCAGACCGTCCGGCCAGTAAATGTCCAGGTCCACTACCTTGGATTCTCCAAGGCCGAAGTGCATACGAGGATCGTTGGACGAATAGTAGCTGGACTGACTCACTCTGGCCTGCGCCTGGACCTTATTTCCGTAATGCACCAAAACCCGGGCCCCGATGGCGCTGCGATTGGATTTCACTCCCTCCAGTTGGATCTTGATCCAATTCTGTTTGCTCGTGAGGTCGTTTCGCAGCAACGACGGTGGTTCATTCATATTGACAATCAAAATGTCGATATCGCCGTCGTTGTCGAAGTCTCCAAAAGCACAACCTCGTCCTGAATGCGGTTCCGTGACGCCGGGCCCCGCCTCCTCCCCGAGTTCTTCAAACATCCCGTTTCCCAGGTTCCGGAAAAGGATGCGCGGTGTTTTGTAGGGATAGTCAGCCAGCTTGCGTTCAACCTCCGGATAAACGCTGCCAGTAACGATGAAAATATCTGGATATCCATCGTTGTCGAGATCGGCAACTCCGGTGCCCCAACTTACGAACCTGGTCTCAACCCCGAGTTTTGCGGCCCGGGTCCGGTCATCGAAATTGCCTTTACCGTCGTTGCGGTAAATCCCGCAAGTGTCGCCCATGAAGTGCGTCTTGAATATATCCAGGTGTCCGTCGAGATCGTAGTCTCCGATGCCGACGCCCATTCCCGCCTGCTCCATGCCGTCGTCGCTCAATGCGACACCACGAACTACGCCTTCTTCTCGGAACGTTCCGTCATGGTTATTCATGAAAAGCAGACTGGGCGTCGAATCACACGCCACGAAGATGTCGGTCCATCCGTCTTCGTCAAAATCTGCTGCGACGACCGTCATTCCATAACTTTCGGTGGCACCGGCAATCCCAGCTTCTTTACTGACGTCAGTGAAGGAGCCGTCGCCATTGTTCCGATACAGCAAGTGGCGTCCGGTGGGCAACCCGCGCGGACCGCAGTTTACCGGGATTCCCTTCCAGTTGCACGTCGAACCATCGCCGGGTACCGGAGCCTTTTCCAGATCGAATCGGATGTAATTGGATACGAACAGATCAAGGTGCCCATCGCGGTTGTAGTCAATGAAGCTACATCCGGCACCCCAACGCGTCTCAGGATTTAGCAACCCCGCCGCTTTGGTGACGTCGGTGAAAGTACCATCGCCGTTATTCCGATAGAGACGATTCTGTCCGAAGTAGGTACAGAAAATGTCTTCGAAACCATCGTTATTGTAATCACCGATGCATACCCCGTTCGCCCATCCGGTTGCATGCAGTCCGGCACTCTCGGTCGCGTCGGCGAAAGTACCATCCCGATTGTTTTTGTAGAGTCGATTTGTGGCCGCAGCAGGTGCACCCTCCAGTCTGGTTCCGCACAGCAAGAAGATGTCCATCCATCCGTCATTGTCGTAGTCAAGAAAAGCGCAGCCGCAGCCATTCGCCTCCAGGATGTACTTCTTTGATTCCACTCCTCCATAGATCGTGGGTTGGTGCAATCCGGACGCCTTGGCTACATCCACGAAATGGGCATTGAAGGGACGTCCGGAACTCGCCGGACGAGCTTGCGCCTTCACACCTCGCGAGGCAATGCCCTGCTGTTGGCCGAAGGCAACAAGGTCGCTCGGAATCAGTAACGCACTTAGAGTACTCGTAACAAAAGAACGGCGTGTAATTTTCATAAACTGGATTGGTTAGTTATCGTTAACTGCCGGAGCTTCTGCCTATGCAGGCCACGCTTTCATTACTCTTTGGGTGCCGTGCTTCCTGTTTGCTCAATGAGCTTGTATCGATCATGCTCGCCTTCTTCCCGGGTGGCTTTTTGACGAAGGTATGCCAACTCCTGCAAAAGAGATGGGAGTTCTTCTTTGTGCCCGGTCTTTCGCAATCCGACGATCAAGTGATAGAGGGCAACTTGATCATTCGGGTCATGTCGCAGGGACTCCCGCGATTCTTCAACCACAAGTTGATTCTTTCCTGCCTGTAAATACAATTTCGCCAGAGCATCGCGCGCGGCCACTAATCCCGGCTGGAGCTCTTTCGCTCGCTGGGCAGAAGCAACTGCGAGATTAAAATCAGGGCTGTCTACATCAGGATTCTTCTGCACGAGAATATCGGCCTGCACGTAAAGCAGAAGGGCATCGTCGGGCTTCTTGCTCAACTTGGCGCGAACCATCGACAGAGCTTTATCTAAGTCGTCCGTCTGTTCGGCCAGCATTCCGCGCGCTGCTTCACTGAAAGAAAGGCGCGGGTCCAGTTGGTGGGCCTTCTCAAAGTCGGCCTCTGCATGATCGTAATCCGCAAGTTGCACGAAGAGAATTCCACGTGCAAGGTACAACGGAGCAGCATTGGGCTGCAGTCTCAGACCCGCGTTCATCATGTCGATGCCCACCTGAAACGATTGGTGCACAAATGAGAGATCAGCGAATTGGAGATACAGATCGATGTCCTGCGGATTCTGAACAATAGCTTGATGCAAGAGCTTCACCGCCTGCGGCGTGTCTTTCTGCTCTTCGTAGGCCTCTCCAGCCAGAGCGAGCACTTCCGAATCGGGCTGGCCCTGCAATGCAGGCCGAAGGGCCTCAATCGCATCCGCGGATTTTCCGATCGAAAGCTGCAATGCCGCCAACCGCAAGCGGTCGCGCTCGTCGTCGCCAGGCATCGCGATCAGTCTCTGAAGCACTGCGATCGCCTGTTCGTAGCGCTTAGTCTCCGCCAGGCAGATGCCGTACTGTCGCAGAGCTGCCGGCTGCGATTCCAGTACTGAACCACTTTGCTCGAAATGAGACACAGCCTCCGGGCAATTCCGTTTCCGGGCGGCCAGTGCCCCCAGCATGGCATGCGCAGTCGGATCACTGGGAGAGAGCTTCAAAACATGCTGCAAAAGTGCAGGAGCTTCTTTGCCGCCCGCTTCATACTCGATTTGCGCCGCGCCTTCAAGTGCCGGCAAGTAATCCGACGATATCTTCAAAGCGTGCTGAAAAGAAACGAGAGCTTCCTTCTTGTGTCCATCACCCGAATAGGCCAATCCCTGCAGCGTCCAAAGTTGAGCATTCTCCGGAGACTGCCGCAATGCCGGTTCGAGAAGCTGTAACGCCTCGGCAAATCTTCTCGCTCGCAGAGCTTGCGTTACCGCACCGACCGGATCCCGGCTCGATTGAGCCAAGAGCGCGCTGACAGCGAGGAGCGCAGCCGTGCACACCGCGAGACGCAAAAGACATCGCATGTTTGCTATCATCTCCGGCGTCTTGTTCGATCAATACTACACGTATCTGAACGGCCGCTTCATCATCACGTCGGCCATGCCAAGAATGGATCGATACTACAAGTATTGGATTGTCGCCAGATCCAGCGGTCTATCAAAACTCATAATCCACTAAATATAAATAAATCAATGTTATAGAAACATCATCTTCCCGGTAGTGTTTTTGAATGTAGAATCAGATGTTCGCATACAATTGTAACGATTCGACTTCTTTATTGACAAGGCAGCCCGCCGGATGGTACGAAATGCCACCCGGTGTTTATCGACCTCGTTGCCGGGCAACTGAGTGATACGAAGGAGCTTTACGAAGGCAGTCATGCCGATTTTTTTTTTAATTATCGCGAGGCGGCTTGCAGACCGGCGCGGAGGAATGGAATGCGCTATTGGTTCTTGTTGGCAATCATCGAACTCCTCACTACAACCATGATCGCCAGTGTGAAGGTGGAAAAAGCAGAGTACCGAGGGTGGCCCAACTGCTACCGCGTAAGCAATGGCGAGGTTGAGTTGATTGTGACGGCAGATGTGGGACCGCGGGTGATCCGGTTTGGCTTCATCGGAGGCCAGAACCTGTTTAAGGAGTACCCCGAACAACTCGGCGGCAGGGGAGAAGCGAAGTTTCAACTGCGCGGCGGCGACCGGGTTTGGAAAGCTCCCGAAGATCCTGTGGCGACCTGGGCTCCGGATAACGTGCCGGTGGAAATTCAGGTCACGGCCACCGGCCTGATCGCGCGGGCGCCGATCGAACCGCTGACGAAACTGCAAAAAGAAATTGAAGTCAGAATGGCGCCGTCGGGAACCAGCGTGACTGTGTGGCACCGAATCACGAATCATTCCTTCTTTACGCTGGAGTTCGCTCCCTGGGCGCTTACCATGATGGCGCAGGGAGGCACCGCGGTCTCCGGATTCCCTCCCCGCGGCCATCACCCCGCCAACCTGGAGGCTACCAATTCGCTCACGATGTGGGCGTATACGGATCTGTCGGATCCGCGCTGGAAATTCACCAAGAAATATCTCATGCTGCGCCAGGACCCCAACAATCACGAGGCCCAGAAACTGGGCATGTTCAATCCGGATACATGGGCGGCTTACGTGCTGAATAACGAAGCGTTCGTAAAGAGAGCGAAGCCCGATCCCAGCAGGACTTACCCCGACTTTGGCGCCTCGTTCGAGACGTTCACCAACAGCGAATTTCTCGAAATCGAATCCCTTGGCCCGCTCAGCAACGTCGCTCCAGAGCAGACCGTCGAACTTGTCGAACATTGGGGGCTCTATCGCAATGTGTCGCTGAAGGAATGGAACGACGAGGAACTGGACCGGATGCTGCTGCCGCTGGTTCGATCAGTGGGGATCGGCCAATAATGCCCGCCACGTTTCTTCTTCAAGCAGCGAACGGACGCCTCACGCTCGGCTCCATCGACTTGGTGATTATCGTTCTTTACTTCGCGCTGGTGATGGGACTTGGCTTTTATCTGAAGAAATTCACCAATACCGGCGAAGAGTTTTTCATGGCCGGACGCGAAATGACGGCCTGGGTCGCAGGTCTCAGCTTCATCTCGGCAAATCTCGGTTCACTGGAGATGATGGGGTACGCGGCGGCGACTTATCAGTACGGAATTCTCGTGGCCCATGCATACTGGATTGCTGCGATTCCTGCCATCCTGTTTCTCGCCCTGGTGATGATGCCGTTTTATTACATTTGCAAGACCCATTCGGTTCCCGGATATTTGAAGTTGCGCTACGGAGAAGGCGCACGTTCGCTCTCCGCGATTTCATTCGCGGCCATGACCATTCTGATGAGCGGCATCAACATGTATTCGATGGCTGTCATCATGAAGGTAATTCTGGGCTGGGACATTCATTTCAGCATTTGGATTTCCTCGCTGACAGTTGCCGTGTATGTGATGGCTGGCGGGCTTCTGTCTGCCATCTTCAACGAGGTGTTGCAGTTCTTTCTGATTTGGATTGGCTGCCTCGTCATCCCGGTGGTTGGCCTAGCCGAGACCGGGGGCTGGACCGGAATGGTACATCGCATCCAGACCAGTTTTCCCGGTCAGGACTTTATCCACCTGTGGAGCACCACTGGTTCGTTCACCGCGAATCCCATGGGCGCGCACTGGACTGGAATTGTGTTCGGCTGGGGCCTGGCGATTTCGTTTGGATACTGGACGACGGATTTTCTCGTGGTCCAGCGCGTGATGGCTGCCAAAGACTTGCGCTCCGCACAGTTGGGTGCGGTGATCGGCGCTTTCTTCAAAATGATGGTGCCGCTCATCGTGATCCTTCCCGGCCTGCTCGCGCTTGCCGTTTTGCCGTTCCATCTGGTGCCGGAAAGCCAGGCTGGATTGCCGAACGTTCACACCTACAACGAAGCGCTGCCACTGATGCTGGCGCGCTACTGCGGACCGGGCTTGCTGGGACTCGGCGTCACGGCTCTGGTCGCCGGCTTTATGTCTGGCATGGCCGGCAACGTCACGGCGTTTACCACGGTGTGGACCTACGATATCTATAAGCCGCTGTTTCGCAAAGACGCGCCGGATTCGCACTATGTCTCGATGGGCCGTTGGTGTTCGCTGCTCGGCGTCTTTGTGAGCATCGGCACGGCCTACCTGGTGATGAACTTTTCCAGCATCATCGTGTACGCGCAGACCATTTTCGTCTTCTTCATCGTTCCCATGTTTGGAACCGTCATTCTGGGGATGCTCTGGAAGCGGACCACTCCGGCCGCCGGTTTCTGGGGATTGCTGGCCGGTATTCTTACTTCATTCACGCTCTGGCTGTGGGTAAAACTCGATCCGGACGCGCTGCGCCACGTCGCGTTCTCCGAGCACGCGAAAGACATGGCCGAGAACATTTATCGCGCCATGTGGTCTTTGATCGCGAACGTGGTGGTGACGGTGGCAGTGAGTCTGGTGACCAAGCCCAAGCCCGATTACGAACTCAAGAACCTGGTTTATGGGCTGACCGAACTGGCTCCGGCCGGACATTTCTCTTTCTTTCGGCGGCCGATCACATGGGCCGCCGCCGTCGGCGTTGCATTCCTGGTCTTGAACATTTATTTCTGGTGAGGTCCGTGATGGCAAAACACTTCATCTCGATCTGGTTTTTCATTGGGGCTCTGCTTGCAGTTTATGGAGCTCTGATTCTGGGCTCGGGAATCTATGGATTGTTCATTCCAGCCGCCACCGCGGTGGCCATGCCGCAACTCCACATCCCGATCTGGTGGGGCGCGGGAATGTTGCTGTTTGGTTTAGCGTACGCGATCCGTTTCAGGCCGAACCGCAAACAGAGTTAGTCCATCTTTGTGCCAGATTCAAATCTCTTCGAATCATGTCAGCGTGGATCGAGGCGCACGCAGCCGCCATATGCGAAAGGTATTGCAAATTCTGCCGTACCGTCCGCACTGGGTCATTCGACGTGTAGCACATGCACGGTCTTTTCTGCGAGCAACGCCTTGGAAAGAACGACCGTATTCCCCTGCAATGATCCGTAGGAAGTCGAGCGCAATTTTCGGCCATTTGCAGGATGAAAATGGACGATGATGTCGGCAGCGAAGGGCTGACCTGCAGGCAAAGCGATGGTCACGTCCCATCCCGTTCCGGCAGACGAGGCTTGCGTGGACCAGGTAATCTGGCCAAAACAGGTCGGACAATTTTCCACCGCGATGCGCTGGTTCGCTGCGAACCAGGGTTTCGGAGCCGCTTTCTGCAGATGGACGCGAGCGTTGTCGTTTTCCTCGTAGCAGAGTATCCATCGCAACGCGAGCGTGGGTTGCAGCGTGCTGTTCACGACAGGGGACCACATCCAGGCCGCGCCTTCGCCGGCGCTGCCTCCGGGAAACAGCGCGTCCTCGGGCGCGAAACGGCTGCCGCTGTCCATCGCAAACGTAAGATTGGCATACAAGGTAAGCAGAAAAGGCCGGTAGTCGTCTTTGCGGATCCTGGCCGCCAGCGTGCCGTGCTCCATAAAGTTTGAGGTCGCAAGGGTTCCGCTGTCGACCGCATAAATGCCGTCCGCCGCTTGATTCATTCCCAGGACTTCCTGGCCCGCAATCGTGCGATGCCGGAAGTGTCCTTCGTCGAGATCGGCGTCTCCCCAATCGGAGGTCCACCAATCCATCATGTAGCGGTGATTCTCATAGCTGGAAAGCTGCTCCGGCCGGCGCGTGGTATCGAAAGCCGAAAACGGAGTGATGCCGGCGCGCTTCAAGTCTTCGTTCCGGGCATTGAGCGTTTTCTTTAACGCGCTCTCGACATCGGCGCGCAATTCTTCCGCTTCTTTCGCAAAGCGCAACCCGGCCCCGGCCATCGCCTGGTCGCCGTGTTCGCTTCCCGCTTTCTGCAGGCAGCGGCCATGTTCCTTCAGCCCCCGCCAGATCCAGGCGGCATTTTGGTAGTAGTAAAGATGCGAATCCGGGTTGTCGTCGTCGGGATCTCCGTTATCCGCCTCGGGCGATCCCCAGATCAGGCCGTGTCGCGGGTCGCTTGGCGGAAATGCGGCTTTCGTATACGCCCGGCGGGCGAGGACATAGTCGATCATGCGCTGCAATACCGGCAAGCGTCGCTGCAGCGCCTCGAAGTCGCCGCAATAGTCATAAGCCCGCGCCGAGTTTTGCAGAAACACGCCAACATTCACTGGCGCTTCGACCTGGTCCTGCACGTTGTACATGAAATTTCCGTCCGGCAGAACATACTTTTCGAGATAGTGCTGGAAGTGCGGCTCAACGCGGTCCACCTGGTTCCACAGTTGCTGCGCCCACACGAATTCGTAGTGCGCCACCGGAAACAGCGCATGGCTGCGCTCCGGAATTTTTGTATAGGCTCCTTCGCCAATCTGATACGTGGGTTCCAGTCCGCGGTAACTGCAACGGGACAACACGATGCCCGCTTTCGCAGCCTGCAGCAGCCACGCGTCAGGAATTTCCACCTTCATCCGGGTGTCGAAGAAGTTGGTCCAGCGTTCCCACAGGCTGAGCACCGCCGTAAAGAACTCATTGGCGCTGCCGTTCCAATAGCGGTCGACAACGCCGTCCGAGACGAGCGGCTCGCTGACGCGGTCGGCCGAGTGAAATGCCCCGGTCTCCGTGGGGTGCAGCGTGGCTCGAATTCTGCCGATCGGCCGCCGGTCCGCGGAGTCCGAGAGCACCATCATCACTTCGTAGCCGACGCTGTTATCGGGATTCCAGACGCCAATGTCCGCCGCAGGCAGAAATCCACCCAGCATGGTTCGCTTGCTGTATCCGGGTTTGAGCGCATAAAGATAGGGAAGAGAGAGCAGGCGGAAGGGTTCGAACAGACGCCCGTTCGTATCCGGCGCCCAGGAGGCCTGCGGATCATCACTGGTTTGGCGCGATTTTCCATCCGGCTCCAGCCATATCGACTTCAGCGCCCCCACGCCATCGTCGGAAACAAGAGTCCAGCCGGTATATTCCTTTCCCAGGCCTGCCAGATTTTCGTACGACGGATCCTGGTCCGAATTCAGAATGTATTGGCCGAGCGTATCCGGCCCATTCGATATTTTCGCGGGCCGTTCGAATTTCACCGGGGAGGATTGCAGCACCTCGCGCGGCTTGATCTGGGAGAGATCTCCGATCTGCTTGGGAATGCGCGCCAGCTCTCGTTCAGCCGTCACGAAGACAAGAACTCCCTGGTGGGTTACGTGCTTCTCGAAAACCGCTGTCGGTGTGCCGTTATGCCACGGCAGGATGGCAAGCAGCTTCCAGCCGGAGACAGAATCGCCAACCTTGAGCTTCTTGCTTTCGCCCGCAACCGACACTTCTGCCAACTGGTACTCCATCTCGATGCGATGCAAGGAGATCTTCGCCGCCAGGGCCTCGGCCTCTCCGGGAAGTAAGGCTGTGTACTGATTCAGGATCACCGGCAAAGTCCGGTTCGAGCGCAGGGCCGAACCCTCGCGCTTCGCGTTTTGTGCCATCCCTGGAATACGCAATAGAGCCGCGCCCGAAACGCTGGCTGCAACACCTTTGATAAATGAGCGTCTTTTCATTGGAGTTGTTGTTCCGCCCTCATCGTCAGATTTGCCTTCGTTTGCGTACTTCTACTCGATACCGCACAGGAAAACCTCAATACCGAGTCTCTGGAATGCGGCCGCCTTCGCCCGCAGCGCTTGATCGGCGGTTGCAGCGTCTTTGCCGTAAGCCACCTGGATGTGGTTGGCCTTATGGCGCCCCGTCATCTGGTTCCTGCTGACACCGTGCAGTACGGCATTCATCATCGGCCACTGCGGCGTCGTCTCGTTCCAGCGTCTCTCGACTTCGGCGCGCGGCAGATCGACCACGGTGGCCCGCCCCAAGTCGGCAAGCAGTCTGTCTTTTTTCACATAGATCCGGCTCCAGACAATTTCTCCCGGCTTGCTGACTCCCTTCAACGTTCCGCCGCCCAGCGGAAAATACATGGCGGGCTGGCGTTCGCTCACCGCTTCCTGATATCCATCCGCCAGGTGCTGCGCAGGAACCGCACCGGAGATCTGGAAGATCCAGACGAACCGGCCGTCATACTCTTCTCCGTAGCGCAAATCGTGCAGTGTGGTTTCCGGATCGAGGTCGAGTTTGCGCCAGACCCGGTTGGTGACCAGGGCGTCGATGCCCGCGCATTCATCGACTTCATTGAAATGCGGCAGGGCATTCCCCGCATAGAGAACTTCGCCCGTGTCTGAGCTGGTGACAGGCGGCCGATCGACATTATTGAGCAACCCCTCGGCGAGGTCCGACGCCGGACAAACATCCTTCAGCCCCTGCTGATACTGGATGCCGATCGCGTCACATCCGAAATCCGCAGCGATTCGCAACGCCGCGATATACATTCGGCATTGTTCAAGAATTTGCCGGTCGGTCAGCTCAGTTTCTTCATTCCTGCCGGTATGGAATGTCATCCGTTTCTCATCGAGCCATTGGCGGACTGCGCGGGCTTCTTCGTCCGGCACACGGCGCATCGCTGCGTAGAGCGCGGCCTGGCTCAAACGTTCCTTGAACAAACCCAGAGGGTGCAGCAGTTCGTCGGGGACAATGGCGTTGTACATGCCCATGCATCCCTCGTCGAAAATTCCGAGGATGGCGGGGTGCCTCAGCAATTCATCGGCAATCTCCCGGCCTATTTTCTCGGGTGCCTGCAACTCGGAGGATGGTTGAAAGGGTCGGATGTGGGAGTCGTCGTGATGGATCTGCTTGCCCTCCAGCCACTGTTTGAGCCGAGAGACAAAATATTCATCGCGGAAGTCTTTGCTCCACAGCGTGCTGTAAGGAACTCCCGCTTTGGTCAATCCTCCGTTCAGATTCAGCATTCCGACAAGGCCCGGCCAACGTCCGCTCCAGTTCGCGACCGTCAGAATCGGGCCGTGATGCCGAAGCAACCCTGGGAAGACGTGATGGCTGTATTGCCACACCGCCTCCGCGACAATCACCGGCGCATCTACGGGTATATGGAAAAAAACTTCAATCCCATAGCGCTGGCTATCGATAAATCCATGTTTTTTCTCTTCCGAATACGGGTGTGCCCTTTGCACGGAATAGCCAAGACATTCGATCGCGGAGGTCAACTGCTTTTCCGCGAGCTCCTGCGCCGGCCAACACATTCGATTTGCTGAGGGTCGTAAGTCACCACTTGCCACTAGAAAGATTTCATTTGTCTTATTTGCCATGAGTGCATCACCACACGGGTGCAGTGTAGTCGAATTTGCGCTGGAGCACAAATAGAAACGTTACGATTGTCACGGCCGGAGGTTTGAGAGGCGATTTTTTGACGAGAAGTCGCTAGGAAATTTCTGCCAGCGCAGCAGTTGAGTTACGCTCCCGCAACTCAGCGGGAAGCCGCAAATGTCTTGCTGGGGCATCGGCTGCATCGTCGTGATTCATCAGATTGAGCAGCAGTCCGAATGCTTGTCGGCCCATCTCAAATGTGGGTTGGGCAATCGCAGTGATGCTAGGACTGAGGTATTTATTCCAGGCGTAATCGTCAAACCCAAGGACGCTCATTTGCCCTGGAATCTTGATCTTCTCCTCGTCAAGGGCCTGCATAAGTCCAAGCAAGAGCTTGTTGTTGCTCACCATCACGGCTGAAGGCCTGGCTTCCAGGCTGAGCAATTGCCGCGTCGCATCAAAGCCGTTCTCGATCTGCACTCCTCCAAGGATCAAATACTCGTCACGGATCGGCAAGTTGGCTTCCTGCATGGCTTTGCGAAATCCTTCTAGCCGGTCGCGATGGGGCGAAAGGCTCATCAGGCCGACGATCATTGCGATCTGGCGATGCCCCAGATCGAGCAGGTGGCGCGCTGCCTGATAACCCGCTTGGATATTGTCGGTGCAAACGCTACCCTCTCCTTTGGAAGCGGGCAAACGGTCCACGAAAATACAAGGAAGATGCAGCCGAAGAAGTGTCTCGTACGAATTGGAGTCGCTGCAGCAGGCCAGTAGAACTCCGTCGACACGGCGGGAAAAAAGAGCGAGCAAGTGATCGTTTTCGCGCGTGGCGTCTTCCTGCGAATCACATAGAAAAACGGCATATCCATGTGCCAGGGCCGCTTCCTCCACTCCGCGCACTACTTCTGGATAGAAAGCATTCGTAATATCCGGAACGACGACACCAATGGCGCGGGTGCGGCCTTTCTTCAAACTGCGCGCGATCTCATCTGGCTGATAATGAAGGGCCGACATCGCACGCAGGACGCGCTGTTTGCGGTCCTCACTAACTGGAACGTTCTCGTTGAGCACTGCCGAAACGGTAGATGTGGAGACTCCGGCGAGGCGCGCGACGTCTTTCATCGTGTATTTCTCGCGCTTCTTCATAGAGCTACAGTTATACCGTGCGCTCGCCGGGTTTGAGAAGAGCATTCCCAGGGAATCTCGCTTCGACGGCGGGGCTTGCTTGCAAATATCGAAACGTTTCGCTTGACGGAAAGTCGGCTGCGGGGTAAAAGCAAAACGGAGATCAACGGGAGGCGGACGCCGTGAAAGTGCTCTCGTGGGACCCAGCCGCGGAGTCAGTGAAACGAAAATCTCAGGAGACCGGGCAGTCATGGGGCAAAGCATGGAAATTCTGAAGCATCATCCTGTAACCGGACGCCGCGAAGTACTGAGGAGTCTTGGCTTCCTGGCGGGCGCCTGGGTGACCGGATTCGCTGTGCCCAGGCTGGCCGGCCAAGCCGCCTCCTCGGGCGCACCGGGGTCTGTCTTTCGGGTGGGAACATTTACCCGGATTTACGATCCATCGATTGGTGAGAAACAGCCGTGGTACATCAACGACCATTCCTTCATTCGCGCGAAAGATAGCCGGTGGCACCTGTTCGGCATTACGCACCAAGAGCCGGCCAACGCCCAGCAGGAAAAATTCTTCGCTCACGCCACCGCTCCCGATCTTCTGGGACCGTGGACGAAGCAGGCACCCGTCCTGCCGGTCGACGAAGCGATCGGTGAAACCGTCGTCTGGGCGCCCTACATGTTGCGACACGACGGCCTCTACTGGATGTTTTACTGTGGGGGAGGAAAGGAGCATGAGAAATATCACATTCACCTCGCGACCTCCGGCGATCTTTTTCAGTGGAAGCGTCATCCGGCAAACCCTATGGTGGTGGATGGTTATGACGCGCGCGATCCCATGGTGATGAAACACGGGAATGAATGGATTCTCTACTATGCCGCTACGAGCGAGCCGAAAGGCGGCAATCATACGGTGAAAGCGGCGACCAGCCAGGATTTGATTCACTGGTCGCAGCCCGCAGAAGTGTTTCGCGATGCCGAAACCGGCACCTACGGCGGCCCCACTGAGTCGCCCTTTGTAGTCTCGCGAAGTGGAAAATATTTCTTATTCGTCTGCAGCAATCACGGATACAACGAGACGACAGTCTATGAGAGCGAAACGCCCTTTCACTGGACGGCCGAGAGGCAGGTTGCAAGGTTTCCCGCCCACGCTGCCGAGGTGATTCAAACCGCCGGCGGTAAGTGGTATGTCTCGCGCGCGGGATGGGGACAAGGCGGCGTGTACTTGGCGGAGCTTGTCTGGAAGAATTGAATTCCATGCCGCGAAATAGGAGAAGCGCGGCCAGATCGCCGGGGTGCGTGCTCGATCTCGGTATTCTGGCGATACGAGATCACCTGCCACCCAGCGCCGAGGATTTCGTTGAGCATAGACTGTTCGAGCGCGTGGTCGGCCGCCTTGGTTTCGATGCGATCAACCATGCCGCCCAGTGAGCGCACCTGGCTGAACTGGTTCGCGATATGCGCGGAATCCACCACCAGGTCTTGTCCCGTAGCGTCGTGTGCAGCAAAACAGGCGATACCCGCGATCAGGAGGCTAAGCACATTTCGAATCGACATGATTTGAGGCTTCATTCTGGGGGGGGGCCGAATAGAGTGATTTGTACTGGTCCTGAATCGTGGGGTTCAGCAATTGCAAGATCCGATCCGAGTGTCTTTGGCAGGCCCCCTTTGATGGATATAAATTATAGTGTTTTGTTTCACTTAACTGCAATTTCTATTTATTATGATGCACATGCAACCTTCACCATCGGCCCGCCGCAAAGATTTCGGCCTCGACCCGCAAGCGGTTGTGAAATCCAATCATCGAAACGCATCGAAATCGTACCTCGGCGGCAGCACATTGCGGCTGCTTCTAGCTTTGTTTCTTGGCGTAGCGTCAGCGGCGCCAGCGCAAGTGGAGGCCGGGATCGACAGTTTCTCCCACATCGAGAATCTAGCTCGCTCGCGCCCATTTGTGAAGGTCGGTTCGTTCTCCAGCTATGACAGGACCGGTGGCAATGACGACGGCTTTTCCGGCAAGTATTCGTTCATTCGCAAGGAAGGGGACGCGCTTGTCATCGCCGAACTTGAGGGGCCCGGCATCATCACGCGCATCTGGACACCGACCCCGAACGATTCTCCTATGGAATTCTTCTTCGACGGCGAAGCCACTCCGCGAATCGTGCTGCCATTTCGCGAGATTTTCGGAGGCAACCACCCGCCATTTCTGGCTCCGCTGGCCGGCTCAGGCGGAGGAGGATTCTACAGCTATGTTCCGCTGCCGTTTCAACATTCGTGCAAAATACGGCTCCGCGGACCGAAGATGCAGTTCTTTCAAATCAACTACGGCCTTTACGCTCCGGGTACGCAGATCGCGACCTTCGATCCTGGGGACATGAGCTTGCAGGCAGGTGTTGACAGAGTTCAACAGACATGGAATTCCGTTTCCCAAGAACTCGTCCCCGATAACGCTCATCGCGAACGAAAAGAGCAAGTCCTGCGACCAGGGGAGAGCATTTCTTTGTTCGATTCCAAACAGCCGGGCCGAGTCATCGCAATTCGGGTGACTCCAGCGTCGGCGTTTGCCGGGCCCGATCGCAGTCTGGTTCTCAAAGCGACGTGGGATGGCGAAGCCAGACCCGCTATTCTCGCGCCGGTCGGCGATTTCTTCGGATATAGCTTCGGGGACCCGAGCGCCCACTCGCTGCTTGTCGGCACGGAGAATGATACGGCTTATGCTTACTTCCCAATGCCCTACGATCACTCCGCTCGGATTGAAATAGCTTCCGAGCCGCAAACTGGATCGCCAGTGAAATTTACCTCGGAGGTGATCTCAACTTCAGAAGCGCGGCGGAAAGATGAGCTCCGCTTTTACGCAATCTGGAGGCGGCAGAACCCCGTCCCACAGGGAGAGCCATTCGAATTCTTCGATGTCGAAGGAGCGGGCCAGTTGGTTGGAGTGATGTTGCAGGCGCAGGGTTTGGAATCGGGGCAGACTCTGTTTTTTGAAGGCGACGATGAAGCGACCGTGGATGGCGAACTGGCGATTCATGGCACGGGCTCGGAGGACTTTTTTAACGGCGGCTGGTACGACATTCCCGGGCGATGGAATGGTCGGTTTTCGCTTCCCCTCAGTGGAGCGCTCGACTACCAAAAATCGCTGGGCCGCACGGGTGGCTATCGGCTGATGCTGGGGGACGCCTACGCCTTTCGCAAGAGTTTGAAACTCACCATCGAGCATGGTGGAGAAGGAAACAAAGTTCCCGTGGATTATGCGGCGACATCGTTCTTATATCTGAAGAATCCTCCCGCGCAACTTGCGGACCTTCCCGCGCTTGCCGCTCGTGCCATCAGCGATCCTGAGACAATCGTCTTCGTGCCGGGCTGGAACGAACCGATTTTTGCTTTTTCGTTCCAGAATATGAGTCTGCGCAAGCAACTGATGAAGGTTGACAGCCAGGACGTTCGAGTGCTCTCCGCGGAGGCGCAAGGCGAGGAGATGTTCGGGCCGCACTATATTGCCTTCACAATTAGAATTCCCCAGGCAGGCGATTATCTGGTGTCGCTGGACGCTCTGAGCGGGCCGTCCCAGGGAACGGTGCAGCTGATGGTCGATAACAAATTGACGGGTAAACTGGCTAGTTTCGCGGGCCCAGAGTTGACCCAAGCGAATGGCGTCGAGCTGGCAACAGTGCATTTCGTCGCAGGCGAGAATCACCTATTTTTTCAACTGAAAGCCGCGGCCGGAAATACAGAACCGTTTCGCACTGACCTGGTACACATCACCTGTAAACGCCAATGACGGTCTAACGGGAAGCGGCGTTCAGTTCCCCATCAACGGATGCGGAGACGGGGTTCAGCAGGCCGCTTCAATACACTCTCACGCCACTTACCACCCGGTTGATGATTCCTCCCGGGCTGGGATTGTCCGGGTCCAGCCCGAGCACCAGGCTGAGGTGATAGGCCAATAGTTGCGGGAAGACGATTTCGAACGGCGTCCGCAATTCATCGGGAATTCCGGGAGCCGCTGCCGCGACCGACGTATCGATATCCTCACAGGAAACGTCATCCGGCATCATACAAACGATGTGGCCCAGCCATTTCGCTTTTATCTCACGAATGAGATCTACTTCGTACCGTCTTCGCCGCGGATCGCTTGAAATCAGACAAAGAACCAGCGTTTCGCGAGCCAGAAAACTCATGGGACCGTGACGTAAGCCAAGATAAGTTTCCGGTATCGCGGCAATCCGGCCAGCCGTCATTTCCAGAATTTTGAGGCAGCTTTCCTGCGCCCAGGGGAACAAGGGACTGGACGCGAGAACTACGGCTCGGCTTGGACGCCCGAGCGCTACGGCCTTCGCTAATGCATTAAGCCCTGGCATCTGATCCTCAACGCGGCGGCAGATGAGGGGGAGATGGGCCTGAAAAACCTCTGGATGGCTCAGGGCAAGTCCTGCAAGCACAAGGTTCGAGAAAGAACTCGTCATGACCAGGCTGCGGTCGTTGGTGCGAGCATCCAGCAGCAGAACATCGATTTGTCCGTCTCGCGCCAACTGGCCCTGCGCATTGCATGTAATGGCAAGTTGCGGCAGATCAGGAAAGTCACGATGGGCCAACTCGACGACGCCGATGCTTTCCGGGCTGTCACCGGAGCGGGCAAGCGAAAGCAGGAAATTAGCACCTTTCAGGGCTCGCGAATCGGTGAGCAGGTCCGTGGTGGGCACGGCGCGTGAATTCGGCCAGGCGGCTTGAATGGCTCCTGCCGCATACGCCAACGTCCCCGCTCCGCAAAGCACGCCTGCCCCTTCCACCCATCCCCGCCAGGTCTTTTCCCGCACGCGGCGGAAGGTGTCGAGCCACAAAAGCGGCTGATGATAAATCTCCCGAGCGGTGATTTGCCCACGAGAGACATTGCCGTCCCTCCATTCCGGCGAGTCGGAGGTCATTTCCGTTCTTCCTTTTTGAACTCAATTCGGCACGGGTGCAAAAATCGCGAGGTGGGAGTTTTGTACCGTTGGAACGTGACAAAACTCCTCTCCTCGCGACGTGACTGGGGTTAGAAGGTGATCTTGGCACCGATCTGAAGCCAGCGCGGATTGAACACGGAAGTAGTTCTTCCAAAAGTCCCATCCGCAAGATTGCTGTCCACTCCGTTCAGATTGCTGTGGTTCAGCAGGTTGAAGAATTCGAACCGTAACTGCAGGTGGACGCGTTCGGTAATCGCAGTCTGCTTGATAAGAGAAGCATCCAGGTCGAAATAACCGGGTCCCCGGAAGCGATTGAGCTTTTCATTTCCCTCGGTGCCGAGGGCAGGGACGGTGAAGTCGGTGGGAGCGAAAATTCCATTCAGGTAGGCGCCGATCCCTGTAGGTGTGCTGTAGCTCCGCGCCACATCGGGCACATCGTAGTTGTTGCCGTCGGCGTTGTAATCTCCACCGGTGTTTCCGATGACTTGACAACTGGAAGTGACCGTAGTCGCGCACGAAGAATTATTCCAGACCGGACTGAATGGTGCGCTGGTGTAGACTGTGAAAGGAAGCCCGCTTTGGGCGACTGCGGTCCCGGCGATTTCCCATCCTCGGACGATCCTGTCCAGAATTGCACTGTCGACCTTATGGACCGGGATGTCGTAGCTTCCCGTGAACGCGAAGCGGTTCGGGGCATCGAATGCCGAAGGCTGCCAATATTGGAGGATTTGTGTCTGGTCGGGGTAGGACTGTCCGTAGTCCCACGAACTGGAGCGGGTATAGGACGCGCTGATTTGTCCCGAGGCGAATCTTCTCTCGAGGGTAGCGATGAAGGCGTTATAGCTGGATTTCACTCCGTTGGTGGTATAGCTGATCGTGCCGAAGCTCGGATTGAGCCGAGTGAGAGTGTTCTGGTCGGCGATCAGGTTGCCCGCGAAACGATTCACATCCGTTCCGGGGAACTGATTCAGCACCGAACCGGTCAACAGCTTATTGGAGCGCGAACCCGAGTAGCCGGCGCTGACCACCAGTTTGCCGGGAAGTTCATGCTGCACGCTCCCGACGAAAGTGATGGTTCGCGGAGTCACCATGTTCGGATCCATTCCGCCGATAGAAAGCTGAGCCCCGGTCAGACCGCCATGCCCGTCCAGCGAAGTCGGTGGGAGACTGGGATAGGGGAAGCCGAAAGGATATGTGTTGCTGGTGCCGATCGCAAAAATGGGCGGATTCGTTGTGCCGGTAAGGAATGTCGGCAGGATGAATCCTGGCGGATTTGCCTTCAATCCGTTCTCGTCGATGCCCAGCGTCGGCCAATCGCGATAGATTCCGATTCCTCCGCGCACCACCCAGTCTGCCTTGCCGGAAGGATCCCACGCCACGCCGATTCTGGGACTGAAAGCGGTGAGCGCGTGATTGTATACGTGCCGTACCTGGATGGACGAGCCGTTGGCGATCTTCTCGGCTTCGGTCTGCCCCGCTCCCATAAAGAAATTCGCCAGGATCGTGCCATGGGTGGGATAGGGATTGCCATAGTCGTCCCAGCGCAAGCCAGCCGTGACCGTCAGATTGCGGAGCGCCTTCCAACTGTCTTCGATGAAAGCGCCGCCGGTGTTTGCCGCGTAAACGTATTGCCCGACTTGGGCTCCGCCAGTCAGCGGATTGTAGGAGAGATTGGTCTCGTCGTGCGGCTGATCCTGAACAAGATCCAGCAGATTATTGAAATCAAAAGTGGGGTGCGAATAGGCGGGTCCGAACAGGGCGACGTCATCGCCGTGCCAGCCCTCATAACCTACCTTGATGGAGTGCGTTCCGCGAATCGCGGTGAGAACGTCGCGCCAGCGGTAGTTGTGCTGAATGAAATTGCCTTGGGCAAAGCCCACTCCGAGGCCCGTGCTCTGTCCCACCACGTTGACCACCGGCACGGAAAACGGTCCGGTCTCGGAAGCGATTCCCTGCACCCTGATAAAGCCAAACATGCCTTCGTTGAGCACGGTGGGAGAGAAGGCATGGGTCTCGTTGATCTGCAGCGAATTCGTATCGTAATGGGCGGTGGAATCCATGTCGGTGCGGACCGACGGCGCCTGATCGTTATGGGTCATGCGATAGAAGTTGCCGTACAACCGGTCGTGTCCGAAATATTGATCAACGCGTGTATTGAATTGCAGGCCGTTGCGGTAGGGGCTGGCGGCATAGTTGCCCTCATCCACCATGGGTAAGTCGCAGGGAATGTTCCCCGCTGCCGGCGTGCCGCAGGCGCTTGCCCCGAAAACGTCGCTGCCGGTCGCGATGACCTGATTCCCGGAAGTTGGCCTTACGGGATACTGCTGCAGAAGCCGTGTGCCCAGACTGCCCGAAAAATTAGCTGCAGCATACTGGACGAACTCCGGAGCTTCAAACGAGTAGGATTGATTGCCCGTCGAAAAGGTGGATCGCAACGGTTCGATCGAGAAGAAGAAATAACTGTGGTGGTGGGGGACGATGGGACCGCCGAACGTGCCCGAAAAATTGTTGCTCTTGAAAGGAGCGTATGCGGCGCCGGTGAATGGCGTTCTGGCCCAGAAATGCTGGTCGGTAAAGAAATCGCTCACGCTTCCGTGATAGCTGTCGGTGCCCGACTTGGTGGTGGAGGCGGCGATGATCGAACCGGATCGCCCGTATTGAACGCTGAATGTATTGGTCTGAATCGTGAACTCCTGAATTGAATCCGGATTGGGACTCAGGTTCGCCGTACCGCCAGTAATGTTGCTGGTGACATCGAGGCCATCGACGATAAACATGTTGCTGAGCAGGCTGCGCCCGTTGGCGCTGGCGTCAACCGGCAGTTCAGTTGCGAAGTTGTCGGGAATCTGGCTGGGTAGGCCGCTGCTGTTGGCCGAAGGATTGGTGCCAACCGTGACGCCCAGACCTTCCACACCAGGTGCCAGCGCGGTCAGACCGGCGAAGTTTTCCCCGGGAAGTGGCAGTTCGTGCAGCTCTTTCGATTCGATGGTTTTTTGCAGGCGGCTATCCGCTGTGTCGAGCACGGGAGCCTGATCGGTTACCACAACGGACTCCTGCGCGCCGGCCAAGTGCAGAGTCACGGGCAGGCTTCGAGTCTCTCCAGTGGTTAACGTAAAAGAAACCTTCTGCGCCGCGAAATTCTTCTGAGTAACGCTGACACCGTAGTGACCGGGCGCGAGGCTGTTGAAGCGGAAGTTGCCTCCGTCGTCGCTGGTTCCGTGTCCAGCGACGCCGGTGTCAAGGTTGGTGATATCGATTTGGGCTTGGGCTACAGCGGCGCCCGAAGGGTCGACGACCGTACCCTGCACACTGCCGCTGAACTGGGCAGCGGCGGAAGAAACAAACATGAGCGTGAAGAGGAAACAAAACGACGGCAAATAGCGATGGTTCACGATAACCCCCAAGTGAAACCCGGATTCCACCTACTAGCGCCCGTCGAACTCCGCCGGGCACGGCCGCTTTTTTTCACGGTACTTTCACGGTGCTTCCACTGTATTTCGTAACGATACGAATAAAACGATTGAAGTTTGCGCTAACTTACGATACGTTGTCAAGAGTTTCTTTTTTGGGATGATTTGCATTGTTTTCATCTTCATTCCAGGGAAATACTATTGAAAATCAATCAAATGGTTTCAATAGCCGAGCAGGCGGTCGATTGAGTTCGGCCGTAACGTTACTAGCAGCTTTACAAAGGAAGGGATGAATCGAAAAATGAAAATGCCACGGATCGCTTTCCTTTTGTCTTTCGTCCTGTTCTCCTGGCTTCCGGTATCGCTATACGCCACCGGGGTCAACGAGAGCGCTGCCGATCTAAAGGTCGCGCACTTTGCGGGTTCTTCGGTCGAAATCGTCTGGGACCGGCAATCCCACACGCTGCATGCGGGCGAACGCGTCGGGGACTGGACCTTGATGGAGATCATTAACGAACCTGGCAAGCCGCCGTATGCGATCCTCGAGGATTGGGCTCATGCCAATGGCCACCTGATCTTCGTCAACATGCAGGGAGTGCGAATCGATCTGCCGAAATCCTCCGAACCAACCTCGGCGGATCCGAAGACCCTGCTTGGCGGGCACACTCCGGACGAGATCAATGCCAGTCCGTCCGATCTTCTGGGCGATCAGATCCTGGCCAAGCCGGGAGATCCCGACTACGAGGAAGTGGCCCGTGTATTTCCTCCGATTCGCAAAATCAAGACATACAGTTTTGTAGGAACGCCCGACACCATCGACAAAATAGGATTTGTCTACGGGGGACGCACGCCGGATTTCGATCCCGCGCCGTACTACCAGCCGATCAACCAGATCCGCGATAAGGGCGAAGTGCTGGACGGCCTGGTGGGCGGGTACCTTCCGATTCTGCGTTTCGTGTATCCGGAGAGCGAAGGCAATTGGACTGAAATGATCGCCTTCGCGCCGTTGCGAATTTCAAATGGGAACGAGCGCATTCAACCCGTCTGGTACCGGGTGGTGAGGATCGAGAATGGGACGTTTAAGTGGGCGCGTTACATCGATTCCTACCATCCCTTCCCGCCGCGCACCGATTACGATCCCAAGATTTTCTACCGCGACGTGGCCAACCTCAATGACGGCTGGATGAAGCGGCTCGCACCGGCCATGAAAATTAACCTTCCCGACGAACGTGTGGCCAACATGGCGCGCTTTTCGCTGGTGCGCGACATGATGACGCGGGCGAAGGATTATCCGCATTACGGGGCCTTCGACAAAGACTATTTCGGCAGCGAGCACGAGGGATTCCCCGACACGTTCACCGTGGATACGGCGGCCAGCCTCGATTGGGGGCTGATCGATCTTGCCGGACGCTACATTGACAATTACTTCGACAAATATGTTCGGGATGACGGATCGATCCTTTATCGCGGACCGGAAACCGGCCAGTACGGCCGCATGCTGACGGTGGTGGCGCAGTACGTAAATTTCGGCGGCGATCCGAAAATCCTGCTGCAGCGGCGCAGCCGCATTGACGGGGTAACCAAGCTCCTGCTGATGCTGCGGGCGAAAGCGAAGACACTGCCAGCCAGCGATCCCGCCTACGGAATGATTGCGGGATGGAGCGAGGCCGACGCCTGCCTCGACGCCGATCCGCCGCGCTACATGCAGCCCTATTTCTCCAACAGCACGGAGGCCGCGCGCGGTTTCCGCGATTTGGGCAAGGTATGGCAGAAGATCGGCAAACAAACTCACAACGCCGAACTGACGGCGTGGGGGCAGCGGTTGGTTCGTGAATCCGAGGAGTTGCAAAAAGACATTCAGACTGCCATTTCGCGGTCGATCATTCAATCCGAGGGCAAGCCGGTGCTGCCCTCCATTGCCGGAGTCAAAGAGCCGTTTCACGTGGTTGTCGCGCGCGACGAAACCGACCCTCAATTCCGTTCGTATCGCGCCTACATGGAGATGCTATTCTCCGGAAACCTGACCGAAGAGCAGGTGAAGATGGTGGTCAACTACCGCCGCACCCATCACGACGTGATTCTAGGAATGCCGACCGCCTACGGATACACGACCACGGAACTGGCCGGATTTCTTTCCTACGGACACGGATACGGTCTGATCCAATACGACATGATTCGCGAGGCCCTGTTGATGATGTACTCCGACATGGCACACCAGTACACGCGCGGCACGTGGACCGCGCCCGAGACCAGGAACGTTCTGATTGACCGGCCTGCGGCTCCATATTGCACGCCCGCACAACTGGTCGTGTCGTTGATGACGCGTTGGCTGCTGGTGTTTGAAGATCCGCAGTCGGAGACGCTCTGGCTCGGGAAAGCGATTCCGCGGAAATGGCTGGAGGATGGAAAGACTACGTCGGTTTCCGGCGCTCCGACACGCTGGGGACGCGTGGGCTATTCGATCGAATCGCACACGAAAGAGGGGAACATCTCCGCTAGCGTCGAGCTTCCCACTTCATTCCCCGCCGTCACCAAGTTGCGATTGCGCGTTCCCGGAGACGCTAAAATCAAGTCGGTCACTCTGAACGGAAAACCCTGGACGCAGTTTGATGCGGCCCAGGAGATGATCACGATTCCGGCGGGTACGTCGGGAACGGTTCGTTTGATCGCAAAGTACTGAACGGCATCAATCGCGTCCACGGTTCCTGGGGGCAACGAACGGAGCATTTATGCGCCGGTGGCTTCGCCTGCTTCAAGCCTCTGCAGCGGTCTTCGCGTTCATGGCGTCGGCGACGGTTTCGTTCGCCTCCTCACCATATTCGTGGGCCACCTACTATGCCCCCAAACGAAGCGGCCCCATCACGATCGACGGCGACTTGTCGGATTGGGATAGGGTCAAAGGCTTCACGATGGATCAGGAAAAGTTTTTCTTCGTCGGTCAGGGAATGTCGTCGAAGAGTTGGGGAGGTCCCAAAGATCTTTCCGCGACCTTCAAAGTTGCGTGGGATGAACAGTACATCTACGTCGCGGTTCACGTGGTGGATGACAAAGTCAATGAACCGTTCGGCTCCCTGGTGAGCGGAAACGAGACCGGTTCGTGGGACGACGACGGCATTGAACTCATGTTCGACAACGACGGCTCGAACATGTCGCATTACTACATCGGCGATCCGATGCACCATGAGTTTCATTTCGTCTACAGCGCCAGGCATCCTTTTGTTTTCGATAATTTCTGGAAATATCAGGAGGGCGCTCCGCAACCCATGTTTGACCTGACCAACGGAGAGAAAGAGCCGCTGGCTTTTCCGAATGAAGTCATGGCCAAGCACGAGATCACGCAAGTCTTCGCGAATCCGCCGTACAACGGCAGCTTCGCATTTAAGCGCACGGCGGATGGATACAATTTGGAGCTGCGAATGTCTCTCCCCGGGGCTATCATGAAGCCGATTTATGATGGTGGCCGCACCATCGGCTTTGATGTGGCCATCAATGATAACGACGAAGGCAAAGGCCCTTTAAAGCAGCAATTGCACTGGTCGGGCATGAATGACCTCTACTGGCGCGATTGTCGTTTCTTCGGCACGCTCATTCTGTACTGAAACGCGCGCATGCAAAACCATTGTGCTATCTGTTCGGAATCTACTGCCTCGTCGTCGCAGCAGTAGTAGAGGGCTTGCACCACATGGGTTATTGATGCGGCGACCGAGCGCCTGCTGAACTCACCTCGCTCTCTCCAGCCTTTGGTGGGATTCGACTCAACCCTTATTGCGGAAAGGCCGCAGGCGGAATGATGAACGATCACAAGCCTTGGAAGCCAGTATGTTCTAGGCTTGCGCGCAAGGGATTGCCGTACGGGCAATGTTCTCGTTGAAGAACAGGTTCAGGCGGCGAGAAAAGAAGTTGTATTGAATGCCCTCGGCGAGATTGCCAGTAAGTTCAGGAGCCGGGTCGGCGAATCATTGACAACGGTTCAAAAGCACAATACTCCGCTGGCCGAAGCGACGCCATCTTCATTAGAAGCCCTGAAATCCTATAGTGCAGGATGGACAATTTTAGCGTCGAAAGGGACTGGGGCTGCCATTCCATTTTTCAAGCGCGCCATTGATCTCGATCCGAAATTCGCCAGCGCCTACGCGGCGTTGGGCCTTATGTATGGAGACGGGGGCGAGTCGGCGCTGGCCGCAGAAAACACGAGCAGGGCTTACGAACTCCGAGAGCGTGCCAGCGATGGGGAGGAGTTTTCTATAGCTGCTTACTACGACGGGTCGTTTTGAGACAGTTCTGTTCCAACGACTTCAACAGGTCACCCTTTCTACGCGAGATTCCTGTTCCCTACCCCTTCCTGCAGGGCCTCGATATGACGAAGCGTCATGAAGAGACGGGCGAGACCTTCGGCAATATCTACCTGCTGGGTCAGCTGCGTGATTCCCGCGACCAGACGTTCATATCGGCAGGGCTCAACATGCCGAAGAGGATGCATGTCAACAGCAAGACGACTGCCGTGAAGGCCATCACACGGATGTCGATGGGGACGCTGGCGACGGAGAGAAAGTGTTCGGGCAATAGCAGCAAGAGGCGGAGACAAGCGACGAGGGAGCCTTGAGAAAAGATTCTCTTAGCGCATCTTCACTCTGCCTTCAACCCCTCGCTGATGAGTGTGTCGTTAGCACATGATATGTCCGGTTGAGATAGCAGGTGAGATGTCCGCTTTTCGGGCGGCGAGGGTAGGAGAACATGGCAGGCATGTTCACTTACACGAAGGCCGCGATGGAGCGGGCGATGAAGGTACAGGAAGTGATTCTGCGGGCGATGGCGAGGAAGATCACGTGGTATCAGGCGGCCGAGATCATCGGCATCAGCGACCGGCATATGCGGCGCTGGCGCGAGCGTTACGAGGAGTTCGGCTATGACGGGTTGTTCGACCGGCGGCGGGGACAGCCTTCGCCCAAGCGGGTTCCGCTGGCGCTGGTGGAGCAGGTGTTGGGGCTGGATCGCGATCGGTATCACGATCTGAACGTGCGGCATTTTCACGAGAGGCTGGGCGACGAGCACCAGATCGAGCTCAGCTACAGCTGGGTGAAGCAGGCGCTGCAGGGCGCGGGACTGGTGGCGCGGGGGCGCAAACGCGGAGTGCATCGCAAGCGGCGACCGCGGCGACCGTTGCCGGGGATGATGTTGCATATCGACGGCAGCCGGCATCGCTGGTTTCAGGATGAGCGCTGGTATGACCTGATCGTGATTCTGGACGATGCCAGCAGCGAGATTTATTACGCGCAACTGGTGGAGGAAGAATCGACGCTGACGGTGATGGCAGGGCTGAAGCAAGTGATCGAGCGCAAAGGTGTGTTCTGCGCGCTGTACAGCGACCGGGGCAGCCATTTCTGGCTGACGCCGACGGTGGGAGGGAAAGTGGATGGGCATGGTCTGACCCAGGTGGGACGAGCCTTGCGCGAGTTGGGGATACAAATGATTCCGGCCTACTCGCCGCAGGCGCGCGGTCGCAGTGAACGCAGCTTCGGCACCTGGCAGGGACGGCTGCCGCAGGAGTTGCGGCTAGCGGGCATCGGCACGCTGGATGCGGCCAATGTTTTTCTGCACGAGCACTACATCGCGGAATTCAATCGTCTTTTTCAGGTGCGGCCCGCGCAAACGGGCAGCGCGTTTGTGGCGCGCCGGAGCCAGGACCTGGATCTCATCTTCGCGCTGCAGTTCGAACGCACGGTGAATCGCGACAACACCGTCAGCATTCAGAATCTCCGCTTGCAGATCGAAGCGGTGCGCTGGCGCGGGAGTCTGGCGGGCTGCAGCGTGACCGTGCATCAACCCCTGGACGGGACCTTCAGCCTGACCCACGGACCGCACCGGCTGGGCCGCTACGATGCCCAGGGCGCGGCTTTGGCGGAAAATAAAACCCGGCGCGGACGGGCTGTGGAAAAGCCGCGAGGAGGAAAAGTCCAAAACCCGACTTTCCCTCCTCGCTTGGAAATCCCGCAAAAACCGCGGGATTCCCACTTTCCCACAGCCCCGACGGCTGCTGGATTATTAACTCAAACCGGACAAGTCACGTGCTAAGAAAACCGGACATTTTAACTTGCTAACAACACCCCTCGCTGATGAGTGGAGCCTCTGACTTTTGAAGTCCCGCCGCCACCTTTTCCATCTGGCGCATGGCGCGGAGATGGTTTCGTCCCGCAATTTTGAGCACATCGTCGTCGGAGTATCCGCGTCGCAGAAGTTCCGCGAAAAGATACGGATAGCGCGTGACGTTCTCCAGGCCAACCACCATCGCCCCGGGGATGACGTCAGAGAAGTCGGCGCCAATGCCGATGTGATCGACGCCCGCGACCTTGCGAATGTAATCAATATGGTCGGCAACCTCGGGGATGGTGCCGCCCGGAGGTACGTTTGCCTTTTCCCACTCGGCGATCCCTTTCGCAATCGCCTCGTCGGTATCGAGACGCGCGTGCAGGTCTTTGAGGGCTGCCGTGCGTTTCTCTTGCCACTCAGGAAACTTCGGCGACACGAAATCCGGGATGAAGTTTACGTGCACAACTCCCCCATTGGTTGGCATCAGCCGCAGAACATCATCCGGAACGTTGCGCGGGTGCGGATCAATGGCGATGGCATTCGAGTGCGAGAAGATAGCGGGAGCGCGCGTCACGCGGAGCGCGTCCCGCATGGTGTCCGCGCTGACGTGGGACAGATCCACGAACATGCCCAGGCGATTCATTTCCTTCACCAAGCGCTCCCCGAACTCGGTGAGCCCGTAGTGTTCCGGCCGGTCGGTTGCAGCATCGGCCCAGTCGACATTGTCCCAATGCGTCAGCGTCATATAACGCGCACCCAACTCGTGAAAAATACGCAGCGCCGCCGGAGAATTTTCAATCATGTGGCCGCCTTCCACGCCCAGCAGGCAAGCGATGTGTCCCGACTGGTGGATGCGGTCGATATCGTCTGCAGTTCGCGCTTGCTCCAGTTCAGGCGAACTGTGGATGAAGCGCAGCGCCACATCAAACTCACGCAGCGCTTCATGTAACGACGTGTGCGTCTTCTGCTTGGCCGGGTTAACCCAAATCGACCAGTACTGCGCCCCGATGCATCCTTCGCGCAACCGCGGAATATCGGCACAAAGCGTCGGCTGAACCTTGCTCATATCGAGCGACGCCAAGTCGCCCGCGTAGATTTCGAGAAACATCGATGGCAGATCGTTGTGCGTATCAATGAGCGGAGCCTTCTCTAGAAGCGCCTTGGCTCGGTCGAGCAACGTTGGGTCAGGAGCCGGCGATTCCTCAGCAGCGGCGCTAACGCCTGCGAGCACAGAATTAGCAAGAAACGCTGAGCCCGCAATCATGCTTGTTTGCTCAAGAAAACGGCGGCGTGAGATCAAAAGGCTGCTCATTACGTTAGGCATAAGCTGTCCTCGGGGAAGTCGGTAAGAAAGCATTGGGTTGCGGAACGCCGTGTACTCGTCCAGTTGGTAAATAACACTCTCGTCCCATTACGCATCCTGAGACAGGCGCCGGCTTTAATTGCCACGCCGACCCGGCCCAAGCCATGGTTCAAGACTCAACTTAGCGGGGTCTGGGGGCCAGGGCGGGTCAAAGCCTTTCCGGAGGCGTTGAAGAGATGAGTTGCCTCGGAACGCACGCGAAACGCCACGCGATCGCCAGGGCGCGCCTGGGTGTCACCGTCGGTCTGTGCCACGAGCCGTGCTCCATCCGCCAGGCGCGCGTGGATATACGCCCGCGGGCCCAAGTGCTCCAGTGCCTCGATCTCGCACCGCAAGTCGCCCTCCTGTTCCAGCGCCAGGTGCTCCGCCCGGACTCCCAGCCTGATCTTTTCGTCGCCGTTCAGTTCTTGCAAAGGCCTGGGTACGACCACGCTCGCGCCGCTCGCAAGAGCCAGGGTCAGGGATTGTTCGCTGACAGTTTTGACCTCGGCGTCCAGGAAATTCATCTTCGGAGCGCCGATGAATCCGGCAACGAAAAACGTTGCGGGATGCTGGTAGAGCTCCAGTGGAGATCCCAATTGCTCGACGTTGCCCTCGTTGAGCACCACAATCCGGTCGGCCATGGTCATGGCTTCGAGCTGGTCGTGCGTAACGTAAATCATGGTGGTGTTAAGCTCTCGATGCAGGCGCACCAGTTCCAGCCGCATTTGTCCTTGCAGGGCGGCATCGAGATTCGAGAGCGGCTCATCCATCAGGAAGGCCTTCGGTTGTCGGACCATGGCGCGGCCGATGGCCACACGCTGCAATTGGCCTCCTGAAAGCTGGCTGGGCTTTCGTTCGAGCAGAGGCTCCATTTCCAGGATGCGTGCGACGGCGCGGACCTTCTGCTCTCGCTCCGCTTTCGGGGCTCCACTCAGGCGCAGGCTGAAACTCATGTTTTCCGCCACAGTCATGTGCGGATATAAAGCGTAGCTCTGAAACACCATCGCCAAGCCGCGCTTCGCGGGCGGCACATCCTGCGCGGGCGAGCCGTCGATCAGCACCTCGCCTTCGGTGACTTGCTCCAATCCGGCGATCATTCGCAGCAAGGTCGATTTGCCACATCCCGATGGCCCCACGAAGGCAATAAACTCATGGTCCTGGATCCGCAGGTCGATGCCATGGATCACTTCATGGTTCCCGAACTGCTTGCGCACGTTTCTCAATTCCACTGTCGCCATGGTCTCGAGGCTCCCTTTTTACTTGACTGCTCCGAACGAAAGTCCGCGCACCATTTGCCGCTGGCTCATCCATCCAAAAATCAGGATGGGAGCGATGGACAGGGTGGAAGCCGCCGACAGCTTCGCCCAGAAAAGACCTTCCGGACTGGAAAATGATGCGGTGAAGTTGGTCAGCGTCGCGGCTTTCACCGTCGTCAGGTTGAGGCTCCAGAATGCTTCGTTCCAGCAGAGAATGATGGAAAGCAACGCCGTCGCGGCGATGCCTGGTGTGCACAGCGGCAGCAAAACATGAAGCAGTTCCTCAGTCTGCGTTGCGCCATCCATGCGGCTGGCCTCGAGGATCACGGCTGGCACTTCCCGGAAAAAGGAGAAGAGCATCCACACCACAATGGGCAGAACGCTGATGCTGTCGATCAGGATCAACCCGAAGACGGTATCGAGCAGGCCAAGATCCCGCCACAGCAGGTAAATCGGAACCAGGACGCCAACCGCCGGTAGCATTTTGGTGGAGAGCATCCAAAGCAGAATGTCGCGCGTCCGGCGCGTGGGAAAGAAGGCCATGCTGTAGGCGGCAGGGATGGCCAGAGCCAGAGCCAGCAACGTTGAGCCCAGCGAAACCAGAACGCTGTTTCGTGCGAACGCCAGGTAATCGGCCCGCTGCAGTACGGCGTAATAGTTCTCCAACGTCGGGCGGAAGAACAATTTGGGCGGTACGGCGACAGCGGCAATCTCGGTTTTGAAACTGCAGAGGAACATCCACAGAATGGGGAAGAACATTCCCAGAGCGATGGCCCAAACCGCGACCGCCAGCCCCCAGCGAGTCTGCCCGATGCGTCTCATCGCAAATCCTCCAGGTTGCGCCCTACCACGCGCATGAGAAAGAAACTGACGATGTTCGCCAGGATGATGGCGACGACTCCTCCCGCCGAGGCCCGCCCCACGTCAAATCCCAGAAGCGCATCGCGAAAGATCAGGTAAGCCAGATTGGTGGAGGCTAGCCCCGGGCCTCCGCCGGTGGCCACGTAAATTTCCGCAAAGAGGCTCAGGAAGAAAATCATCTCGATCATGGCCACGACCGCCATCGGCCGCAACAGATGGGGCAACTCGATGTAGCGGAAAAGTGCGATGGGTCCGGCGCCATCCAGCCGGGCGGCTTCCATCTGCTCGGGGTTGAGCGAGTGCAGCGCCGGTAAAAGGATCAGCACGGCAAAGGGGGTCCATTCCCAGCCCACAATTACCACTATGGAGAGCATCGGCATGCTTGAAAAGAATTCGATGGTGCCGAACCCGAGCGAACGCGTGATCCATGCGAAAAGGCCGAACACCGGGTTCATCAGCATGTTTTTCCAGATCAGCGCGCTCACCGTCGGCATCACGAAGAAGGGAGCGATAACCAGCAGGCGGCAGATGTTGCGGCCAGGGAAATCCTGGTTGAGCAGAAGTGAGAAGAACGTGCCAAGAATCAGGGTGATCGCGAGAACCAGGCCAACCATGAATAGGGTGTTGCCCATGGCCACCCACAGCGCCCGATGGGTTAGTAGGTCGCGATAATTCTCCCACCCGGCGAACGCAGTCTTCCCGGGGCTGAGCAAGTTATAGTGCTCGGCGGAAAACCAGAGCGTCATCGCCAGGGGCACGACCATCCACAACAACAGCGCCGCGACGGAGGGAGCGAGCAAGGGCTTGCTGTGCAGGTGGCGGCTCGGTTTGGCAGCAACTTCTCCGGTCACTTGACGGATCTTCCTTCTAGGGAGTGTTCGGCTTCCGCTTGCCCCAACGCCAAAGCCTGCTGCACCGTGGCGTGGCCGGCCAACGCCGCGCTGATTTCCTGTCCGACTTCCGCTCCGATGGCCTGAAATTCGGGAATTCCCACATATTGAACTTCCACGAAAGGAACTGACTCGCCCGGTTTCGTGTAACCTGCGCTCAAGATCGCTTCGCGAACCAGTGGGGCGAAGGGAGCCGCTTGCAGATAAGCGGGAATTTCGTAGGTCGATTTTCGCGTGCCGGGAGGAATGCGCAGCCAACCGAAGCGCTCACCCACCGTGGCGATGTACTGACGACTGGTGGCCCATTTGATAAATTGCTTGGCGATCTCGGCTCGCTTCGACGAGGTCGGGATCGCAAGTCCCCAGCTCCAGGCCCAGCCGGGGCCATTGGACACTTTGGCGATGGGCGCTTTGGCAAAACTGGTGGTGTTCGCCACTCGACTCTGGCTGGGATCGAGAAGGTAACCGGCAGCGGAAGTAGCGTCCACCCACATGGCACAATTGCCATTGGCGAAGAGGGCGCGGTTCTCGTTGTAGCCGTCAGTGGTAGCGCCGGGCGGTCCATATTTGCTGAGCACGTCTACGTAGAAACCCACAGCTTCGGTCCAAGCCGGAGTGGTGATTTGCGGCTTCAGGCCGGCGTCCATCCAGCGGCCTCCAAACGCATGGACCAGCGTGCTGATGAAGGCGATATTCTGGCCCCAGCCCGGTTCGCCGCGCAAACAGATGCCGTAAACGTTGTGCTCTGGGTCGTGCAGTTTTTGCGCGAACTGGCGTATCTGTTCGTAACTCGGCTGGACGGGCATTTTCAAGCCGGCTTTTCCGAAAAGGTCAGTGCGGTAGTAAGTAAAGGCACTCTCTGCATAGAAGGGCACCGCGTACATGCGGTCCTGATAAGAAAAGCCTTGACGCACCACGTCGAAGATATCGTCGTATCCGTAGTCCGCGCCCAGATCATCAAGTGGGACAAGCCAGCCGCGCTCTCCCCAGAGGGGAGCTTCATACGAACCGATCGTTATGACATCGAAGGTGCTGCTTCCCGTGGAAATATCTATCGTCAGACGCTGCCGCAGGACGTTCTCACCCAGCACTACCCAGTTCAACTTGACCCCGCTCTGTTTTTCAAACTCCGAGGAGAGCTGCTGCATCAGGATCATGTCGGCATTGTTCACCGTAGCAATGGTCAGCTCTGGTCGCCGGTCAGCAGGATAGAGAATCCACGCCACGAGAGCTGCGCTCGCCAACAGTGCCAGTGCTTTCCAAATCCGGTTCATAAGTGCCATCCCAGAATCAGCATGGCAAGGGTGTTTGGCTCTCCACCCCCCAGCCGACAATTTAGCGGGTACATTTTGTATCTGACCTCTCAGCAGACATTCATCACCGTTACCATGCCGTATAACCGCCATCGATGCTCAGCACCGACCCGGTGATGTAACTCGCTGCGTCGCTGGCCAGAAAGAGCACGGCTGAAGCTACCTCGCTCGGTTCGCCGCAACGGGCGAGGGGCGTCATCTCGTCCCAGCACGCGCTCCATTCTTTGTTTGATCGTCCCCGCAAGGTCATAGCCGTTGCAATATATCCGGGAGCGACCGCGTTCACGCGCACGCCGGATTTTGCCCATTCGCATGCCAGCGATTTGGTCAGCATGTGAATTGCGGCCTTGCTGGCGTTGTAAGGAGCTTGCGGCTGCGGCTTATTCACAATAATTCCTGACATCGAACCAACGTTCACGACGCTGCCTCGTCGAGCAGCGACCATTTGCCGGCCGAAAGCACGGCAGCAAAAGAACACACCGTCAATATTAATGCGCATCAGCTTGTAATACTCTTCGTCGCCATACGCGATGGCGTCGATGTTCTCCGCGAAACCAGCGTTGTTGACGAGCACGTCGACTTTCCCGTACTTCTTGAGCACCGCATCTGCGACCTGCTTCACAGCCTTTGAATCGGTGACGTCGAGAGGAAACAGTTCCGCCCGGTATCTTTCGTTCGTTAATTTCTCGACCGCCTCTCGGCCGTTGGTCTGGTCAATTTCCAAGACTGCGATCGTCGCTCCGGCTTCCCCCAGAGCACGGGCAATCTCAAAACCGATTCCGCGGCCGGCTCCAGTAACTACGGCGATCTGATTTTTCAAAAGAAATTTCTCAGCGTACATGATCACCTCCTGGGATAATGAAACTACTGTCGCATGTTGCGGCAATCAAGCCATGACAGCGAACATCCACACTAACGACCTTCGCGGTTTCGATTGCCGCGCGGCTTTGTGACGTAGGAAAGGCACGAACCAAGATGTGGAATGCCTCTGGCAGGCCACTCGTGCCGGTCCGTCCAAACAGTTCCAACGTCTTGCTCTTCGGGGTGGCCGTAAAGGCAAAGAAACTGAGGTTCGGCCGGCGTCCTCGAGACTGCATCACCTGGTTCAACCGGTCTTCCCATTCCGGTTCGGCTTCCCCATTTTCGGCGACCACGGTCTTGCCCAGGATTGCCTTCAACTCGCGCGCTGTCTCGCCAGTCTGACTGGAGTGCGCTTCGTCGACAATCACCGCATACTTGCGCGCGGCGATGGCAGCTTCCCACTCCTTCGCTCGCCGCCTCTCTTCGTCGGTGGCCTTCTCCTGAGTTTCCGCCCCGGCAATGTGAAGCAGCCCGCGGAGCACGAAGGGGAACTTCTGCAACGTCGTGATGACGATCTTGGTGCCGTCGATCAGCGCCTCGGCCAGTTGCCTTGAATCCTCGTCGATTGCTTTGACGACCCCTTGGGCGTGCTCGATTTGGTAAATCGCGTCTTGGAGTTGTTGGTCGAGAACACGGCGGTCGGTAATGACGGCGATATTGGCATGGCAGCTATCCGATCCTGAATGTGAAGTTTGAAGACCTCGGAAAATAGAGATATCGCGTCGACTTGGGGTACGTAGCTCCGGACTGCACCTACCCAGGTTTTGCCTCAAAACGTCAATATGCCGGTCACGACCATGATGCGGCCAGAACTGGGCGACCCAAACGATCCATAGGGGCTGGTTGGTGCCACCACGTCGCTTGTGATCAAACCCAGATTTGGGAGCGATGCATTATTGTTCGGCGCGGCGAAATTGGTGTGGTTGAATACGTTGAATGCCTGCGCACCCACTTTGAACTGCATGCTCCCCTCCTGGAAAATGTTCTTATACACGCTCAAATCGACGTCGGCGTAGTGCGGCCCATAGAAGGCATTACGCGGCACGTTGCCGAAATTGGTCTGCGCGGGATCGTTGTACGGGTCCTGATTCGATACACCAGAACCGTTAAAGAAATGGCCCTGGAAGCACGGGTGGGAAAACGAATTACAGAAATGATTGAAGTGATTGTCCAGTACATCCGCCAGCACGAAGTAATTGCCTGTGCCGTTGTATAGGTCGTTTGCAGCATTGTTATTGAACACGCTGAAGGGAAGGCCGGACCGCCAAAAGGCCTTGCCACCGACCGTCCAGCCACCTGCGGCAAAATCAACAATTTTGTTTCGGAAATGGTTCGGCTCAACATAGGTGAAATCGGCCAGAAAATTATGGCGAATGTCATAGTCGGCGTTCGAGTACATCAGCAGCGATGTGTGGTTCGGCACAATCTGGTAAGGAAGGCCATTGTTGTTAAAGTCCTCAGACTGGCCGCCGTTAGAAACGTCGTCGAGTGCGTGCGAATACGTGTAGGAAAAATTCGCAGTCACACCGTAACGATTGATGTGCTTGTAGATAAGCGAGATCCCGTTATATCCGGATATGGCGTTATCGTTGATAATTCCCATCTGTCCGAACCGCGGATCGGGCGGATTGACCGGAACGTCCTCGAAACTGGTATAGGCCGATGAAGGCGTGTATGCGTTTCCGGCCAGGTTCTCGTTAATTGCGTAATCGTAGCTGACCAGATCGTAGCCATGGTTCCCTACGTACGAAAGGACCACAGCATCGGAACGGTCGAGCTGCAGCTGGAATTGCAAACTCCACTCCAGATATTTCGGGCTCACAACGTGCTGCGGAGTCAAGTAGTGGGCGGGCGCAAAGAATGGTACGCCCGGCGGCAGCGACGCCGCCAGTTGGTTAGCGTTCAGCCCTGTGGAGAACCCGGCCGTAAGAGCGTTGTAGGAAGCGAGGGCGAAGGCCGGCGCGCTTCCCGGCCCCTGCCCCACGTTTCCAGCCTCTACGAATGCGCCGTAGTTGTCGGGAAAGGTCAAGTACTGATTTTCGATCAACGCGCCGGGAAATGCGTCCGCGAAGAGGCCCACGCCGCCGCGGAGGATGAACTTTCCGGTGCCTTTTGCATCCCAGTTGAAACCGAAGCGCGGCTGGATGATGGCCATTTCCAGTGAGGAGAAGACTTTGTCATAGCCGGTAGCGAGGGTCTGGTTGTACGGTGTGTCCAGGGTGACGTTCGTGGGTGGAAAGCCGCCGAGATAGCGCGAAAAACAACTCGTGTTGCACCGGATATTTCCATTGCGGTCCACGCGGACACCGTAATCGAGAACCAATCGCCGAGTGGCCTTCCATTCATCCTGAGCGTAGATGCCGTAGTTGTAACCAGCCAGACTGATTTCCTTGACCTGATCAAAGGTCTGCTGAAAGTTGGAACCTGCCGATCCGGGCAGCACGCCGCCGGCGAGGTCGCCAAGACTATTGAAGGTGTAATACCCGGCGTAGGTATTCACCGTCGGGTAGCCGTCGGTGATGTCATATCGCTTGAAGTTGGCCCCGAATTTCAGATTGTGGCCTCCCTTCAGCCAGGAAAGATCGTCCACGAATTGATATTGGGTGGAGTTAGTGGTTGTAGGATGGCCGCCCCAATCGAAACCAACTCTGCCACTCTGGCCCAGCCCGGTGGAAAAGTTGGTGCCGCCATCGGAACCGTTGTTGAACTGCGCGGGCGATACCGCCAGCGTTTTTTGCAAATTGGCGGGGCCGAACGGCCACGAATAGTGGAAGGCCGATGCAATAAATTGATTGGTCACATTGGGGCCAAAAATGTACGTGTGGTTCAACTGACCGTTCAAGATGGGCTGGTTGCTGACCACGTTCAATAGTGGATTGACGACGCTGATGAAATTCGGCTGGAAGCCGTGATCGTCGCTAATCCGGACAAAGAACTTCTGCTTGTCGTTGATGTTCCAGTCGCCGCGGCCAATGATCATATACTCGGTCAGTGCGCCGCTGGTCACGCCCGCCGCCGCCGTCATGCACGCAATCGCCGTTCCAGAGGCGCCGGTCGGAACGGTGCCGAAATACGTGTTCGGCTGGCCATACACCGGTGTACCGGCATACGAGCCGCAACCGAGAGTCCCGCTCAAATCCTGGAGCGGACCGTTTCCTGTCGTGACCGGCGCGGCGGTGCTGTAAAACGGTGACGTCTGCAGCAGATTAAACATCTGCGTATAGAGCGGCACGCCGGCGGCAGGAATTGTATTCAGGGTCGTGTTCTGAAATGCGGCGGTGGGAAAATTGACATAGTTGGTGGATGGCTGAACGTACCGAATGCCTTCGGTGTCAGCGAAGAAGAACAACTTCTTGCGGATAATCGGACCGCCAATCTGGGCTGCATATTGGTTGGAAACCGCCTTTTGCCGCGGTATGCCATTCAGGTTATTGAAGAAATCATTGGCGTTCAGGACGTCGCCGTTGTAGGTGTAATTCAACAAGCCATGGATGCGGTTGGTTCCGCTTTTCGTGACGTAGGTTTGGACAGCGCCAGCCTGGCGACCCCATTCCGTGCTGTAGCCGTTCTGTACCAGCGACGCCTGATCGATTTCCGACGCACCGATGCTGAGCGTGGATGCGCCGACAGTGGAGACGTTGAAGAATGAGTCCGTCTGGTCGGCGCCGTTCAAGATGATGAGGTTGGAAATGCCTGGAAGTCCGGCGGAACTGAAATTGCCGGTGGAAAACCCGTGGGAACCGTTCGTGTTTACCACAACGCCGGGCACGGTGAAAGCAAAGGTCGTGATGTCACCGCCGGGACTAGGCAGGTTTTCAAATTGCTGCGTGGTAAACGTCGTGGTTAGGTTGGCGGTCTGGGTGTCGATTAATTGCGCATTGTTCGCGCTGACGGTAATCGTCTCTTTGCTGCCCGTCGGGGTCACGGTCAAGTTGGACACGGACTGTTGGCTGACGAGAATCAGGACCGAAATCGCATTCGATTGGAGTCCCTGGGCGGAGGCCGAAACCGTATAGGCGCCCGGCTTCAGGAACGGGACGGTGTACAGACCGCGGTCGTTCGTCGTCAGCGTGCGGGTATCGCCGGTAGCGGTTTCCACGACGGTGACCGTCGCTCCGGGAACCACAGCTCCCGTGGAGTCGGTGACGACGCCGTTCAGGCCTCCGGTGACGGCCGTTTGGGCCGATGCGGAGGGAGCCCAGTTCCAGCAGAGCATTCCAACCATCGCAATGGCGACAACAATCCAAAACCGACCGACGCTCACTTCGAAGCGGCCAGAGAACATTCGATGAAGACGCAAGGACGATCTGCACGACGTGAAATGGAAAGCAAGTACTTGGTTGCGCATTGGACCCTCCATTTGCTTCTTTGACAATTCAAGGGCCGTCGGAGGAATTGCAATCCCGGCTCCACCCTCTCCCGGCTGCGACCTTGCGGTCGCGCGACATTTTGTCTCTTACGCTATATACTCCCCTCACTCCGGTTGTCAACAAGAAATAGAATCGGTTCTATACTCCAAAATTTGTAAGCAACAAAATATGTTAGGAGCGGGGGATATAGAGTCGCTATCTATGTGTAGTTACATAAATATACGAACACTAATATTGTTCCAAGAGGAGCAGATGAATCAAATCATGATCAAAATATCGATACCATCTAGTGTAGTGCGTCACAACTAACAACCTTTATCCATCCGCGAACGTCTTATGATGGAGGAGACGCTTGCAGATGCGAATCGCCCCAGCCATTACGTTGAGTTCAGAGGAAAGGACGCGGTTGGAAACCCAAGCCCGGAGCCGATCCCTCCCGGTGCGGGTGGCAGAGCGCGCCCGCATCGTGTTGTTGGCGGCTTCGGGCCGACCGGACAAGGAGATCGCCGCCTGCATGGCGATCACCCCGAAAAAGGTTTCCCGCTGGCGCAAGCGCTTCCTGGCGCTGGGCGTGGCCGGGTTGCAGAAAGATGCGCACCGGCCCGGACGCAAGCCCACCATCGGGGCCCGCCTGACCAAACGTGTGGTGACCATGACGACGCGCCAGCAACCCACGAACGCAACTCACTGGAGCACGCGCACCATGGCCGCGGCCGTCGGCATCAGCGAAGCCAGCGTGCGCCGCATCTGGCGGGCCCACGGGTTGAAGCCGCATCGCGTGGAAGCTTTTCAAGATCAGCAACGATCCTGCGTTCGCCGAGAAACTGGAAGATATCGTCGGCCTGTATCTCGATCCGCCGGAGCACGCGCTGGTGTTGTGCGCCGACGAGAAGAGCCAAATTCAAGCTCTGGATCGTACTCAGCCCGGCTTGCCGCTGAAGCGCGGACGCGGCGCGACCATGACGCACGACTACAAACGCAACGGCACGGCCACTTTGTTCGCCGCTCTGAATGCGGCCAACGGCGAGGTCTTCGGCCTGTGCCAGGAGTGGCTCAAGTTTCTCCGTCTGATCGACCAGACCATTCCGCCCGACCGGCAGCTGCACTTGATCTGCGACAACTACGCCACCCATAAGCACCCCACCGTGCAGCGTTGGCTGGCGCGGCATCCGCGCTTTCATCTGCACTTCACTCCCACCAGCGCGTCGTGCCTCAACATGGTGGAACGCTTCTTTCGCGACCTGACTCAGAACCGGCTCCGCCGTGGCGTTTTCCGCGACCTGGAAGAACTCATCATGGCCATCGGCACCTACATCGACCGCCACAACGAAAGTCCGAAACCGTTCATCTGGACTGCACGGGCCGCCGACATCCTGGAGAAAGTGAAACGCGCGCGCCGTACCCTGAATAAACGTCAATCTGTTTGACGCACTACACTAGGACGTTCTTCTATGTTGTGGATCGAGCAGTTGCCGCGGGCACAGTCCCGGGCTTCGTCCAAGGCTGGCCCTACCCACGGTGATATCAATCATTCGACCAGCATCAGGGTGAGACCCTGTCCATCAACCGCCGCTGCAGGTAGTGGGCCAGTTTGAATTTCCACAGCCTCGCTTTAGCATGCCGACTGTGGCATCATGGAGCCATGATCGGCAAGGGCAAACGTCCGCGTGATCCTAACCAACTAGCCGCGTGGACTGTCGCAGTCTCTCAGCATCTCAACTGTGAATGGAATGTTCAACCCGGCGAGTTGTTGGAGTAACCCAGCGATCCAACCTGCTACGCAGGGCGCTTGCTGAAACGGCCTAGAGGCTGTGGAAATTCAAACTGGCCCACTACCCCGCTGCAATATCGGCACAGTTGTGCACGATCCAGTCCGAACCAGCTTTTTTCAGTTGCCGGCGGTCCATGGTTGTGGTGAAGGCGACCACGCGGGCGCCCGCCGCCTTGCCCGCGCGGATTCCGGCGGGCACGTCTTCGACCACCACACAATCCGATGCGGCATAACCGAGGGTCGTCGCCGCTTTCTGGTAGGGCTCGGGATGGGGCTTGCCGTTCTTGCTCTCGCTGGAGGTAACCATCTTCAGCGGGAGGGACAAGCCCGCCGCGCGCAGGCGCACCGCAGCCAGGGGCCGCGTGCATGATGTGACGATCGTCCAACGGCCCGAAGGCAAGCTATCCAGTAGTTGCTGGGCGCCCAGCAATTGGATCACGCCTTTGATGTCTTCCATTTCCCGGCGTTCGACTTCGCGATTCTCCGCTTCGTGGTCGGCATCGGGCAGAAGTTCCCGGATTGTGGTCAGACTCGGGCGCCCATGCGCCCGGCGCACAACCTCTTCGGGATCGAACCCGTGTTCCTGGGCCCAGCGGCGCCAAACGCGAGCCACCGCGGGAGTCGAGTCAACCAGCACCCCGTCCAGGTCAAACAGCAGCGCGCTACAATGAATCGTTGTCATTTCCTCTAATAAGCAAAGTAGTTTTCCAGATTACGCTCGAGTACAAGTTCGCCCACGAGTCAGTAATCCTTGTGACGCCAACTTGCAGTGCGCGATCGGAGTGCTAACGCTTAAACTGCCGAAGTCTACTTCTGCACGTAGCACACAGAAGCTGGAACGGCGGTGGAGTCTCTTACTCTTAATTCGGCCTTGAGCCTTACTGCTGTTTCTGGGATTTCGTCAGCAATCCCATTGTTCTCCGCCGGTGCCCGCAATTTGCGTAACAAGATCTCCATCGCCTGCCTACCCATTTCATATGCGGGTTGCGCGATCGTCGTCAGGCGAGGGGTGAAGTACGCCGACCACTCGAAATCATCGAAACCAAGAACGCTTACGGCTTCCGGACAATGCACGTGCACTTCGCTCAGAGCCCGCATCAGCCCCAGCGTCATCCTGTTGTTGCAGGAAAAAATTGCGGTAGGAGGCATGGGGAGCCGCATGAGTTCCAGGCCGCATCGGTATCCACTCTCTAGTTGGAAGTCACCCCGCTGAAGATACTCGTCGGGAAGAGCAAGATGTTCCTCCTGCAGTGCTTTTCGAAATCCCTCTAGTCGATCCAGGCCGTTCGAAAAGGTCAATTGTCCGGTGATGATCGCAATCTGGCGATGGCCAAGTTCAATCAGATGACGGGTGCCATCATAGGCCGCGCTGAAGTTGTCTGTCAGCACAGCATCTCCGGTAAACCCCAGCGGAATGCGATCAATCAGAACAAGCGGAAAGCGCTTATGAATGCGCGACTCCTGAGCAGAGGGAGAACTTGTTGGCGCCAACAGGACGCCGTCCACGCGCCGAGAAAAGAGCGTGCTCAGGTAATGCCGTTCTAGAGCCGGGTCTTCGTTCGCATCACACAGGATTACAGAATAGCCATTGCTTTGCGCCTCCTTCTCAACGCCGCGTATGACGTTCCGTGAAAAAAGGATTCGTAACGTCCGCGATGACCATGCCCACCGTACAGGTGCGGCGCACTCGCAAGCTACGAGCCACGTGATCCGGGTGGTAGTCCAGCGCCTCCATTGCTCTCTTCACGCGGTCTACCAAAGCAGGTTTCACCGTTGGCTTATTGTTGAGAACGCCGGACACCGTGGCCACGGAAACTCCGGCGAGTCGGGCAATATCACGGATGGTGTACAAGCTTCAGCCTCCAGCCGAGTTTCATTCTTGTGATCAAGATGGCGATTCGCGTGTTGCTCCCAGCTAGACTACAGGATAGCAGATTCGAATCTTCGCGAATGAATCGATTCTATCGGCAAATGATCAGAGTCCGGAAGCCTCTAGAAAGTGAGATTGCGCAGGAAGAATGTATGCATTCAAACATGGTTTTTCTGGGCTTATCAATATCGCGTTATAGCACCGATTCTATGTTTTGGTTGACAATCGAAGATAGGCGATGTTACCAATGCCACCGTGATTGTGGTTCACCAGGGCGAGAGCAGAAACACGAGGCTCGTAGACTCTCCGCGAAGCCAGCGCGAGGGGCTTTCGTTGTCAGCGGCGGGTCCACTGGCCAAATCGGGTCTGCCGATGCAGAGCTCGAATGCTGCGAATGTTCCTGCTGGTGGTAATGGTTCGACTGGTTACGACAAATTCGGAGGAGCATGAGTGAACATGACTAGGGCGTCGATGATATTTATCGTGGCCCTCGTGCTCGCCGGGAGTATCGCACACACTCAAGCTCCCGCCGGGCGTGCGCCGGAGGTCACGACTGCGTCCGGAGTCCTCGAGGGTATCTATTTTGGTCCAGGACGGAGCGAGGTAGCCTTCCTCGGCATCCCGTACGCCGCAGCCCCCACCGGCAACCGTCGTTGGCTACCGCCACAATCGGCGAGCAACTGGTCTGGCGTCCGTTCCGCGAAGCAGTTCTCTCCATCTTGCCCGCAGTTCCCCTCTTCATGGTGGCCAGAAGTGGCTGGTCGTGAACGCTTGGAAACCAGTGAAGATTGCCTTTATCTCAACGTCTGGACCACATACCTGCCGACCGCCATGAAGGAACCGGTGATGGTGTGGATTCACGGAGGCGGCAATGTGGAAGGCTCGAGTCAGTTACCCCCTCTCGCTCCGGCACTCGCTCGCAAAGGAGTTGTCGTGGTTTCCATCGAGTACCGTCTAGGGGTATTCGGTTTCCTGGCTCATCCGGCGTTGACCGCCGAATCACCGCATCATTCCTCGGGAAATTACGGCTTACTTGACCAGATTGCCGCGCTCGAATGGGTGCGGCATAACATCGCAGCGTTTGGGGGCAACCCGAACTTAGTCACAATATTTGGCGAATCGTCTGGTGCAGAGGATGTTTGCCATCTATTGGTATCGCCACTCGCTGCAGGACTCTTTCATAATGCCATTCTTGAAAGTAGTGTCTGTTTGGATTCTGTTTATTCTGCTCTGAAACCCCCCAAGAATCACTACGGCAACCACGAACCTGAAGAGGCTTTCGGCGTCCGCCTTTCTTCTGCTCTTGGAATCGCGAGTGATGCGAATGTGCTGGCTTCTCTGCGCGCTATTGCACCGGACAAGCTGCTGGAAACGGCACACAACCTAAGAACCTCAGACTTCGACGTCATCGTTGACGGATGGGTGGTGCAAGACCAGCCCGCCATAAGCTTTAAGATGCGACGCCAAGCGCGGGTCCCCGTGTTGGTCGGCAGCAATGCCAACGAGACTACGGTCTTTGGGAAACCGTCGCCGCTCGCCACCACGGATTCTCGCCCGAAAAATGTCGCAGAATACCGGCATTGGCTGGCGAATGAGTTCCGCGAGTTTGCGGGCGATGTCTGGAAAGCCTATCCCGCAACATCCGATGCGGAAGTCGAGAACGTGTTTCTTCGAATGAACACGGATTACGATTTCGGATTTGGATCGTATGCGTTGGCGAAAGCGATGTCGGACGAAGGCCAGCCCGCGTATCTGTACTACTTTACTTATGTCGGACGTGACCCTTTTGCCGTACTTGGCGCGTTCCATAGCGAAGAACTGATGTTTATTGGCGATAGCTATTGGAAAAGCTGGGTGCCCAACTCAGACGATGAAAAACTCTCGGAAATAATGGGGGACTACTGGGTACAGTTTGCAAAAAGCGGCAACCCCAACCGCCGAGGTCTTCCGGAATGGCCACTCTATGAAGAAGAGAGCGGGCGGTGTATGGAACTTGGGCGCGAAGTAAAATCCCGTCCGATTCCGCACAAGAACGGGTACGCTGTCTTCGAGCGCATTCTAAAATCACGGTTAGCTGAAATCGATCTCGTCAGCAAGCCTTAGCAATGATTAACACTCCCGCATCGCCAGGCGTGCACCCCAACGCGTCAATCAGGCCGTCTTATCTGGGGCCACTTCGCCACGCTGAAAGTCGTCCATGCACCCGAGTTCATGTCACGCTGGAGAGTTTTCTACGCGTTGAACTCCGGTTGCCTGCGCACATGATCGGCCGCCTTGAAATCCGCACCACAGGCATGACCCGCGGCGGCACGGACCCAATGGCGTTGTGATTATTTTGTACGGAAGGGGCAGCGCAAATGCTCGTCACCGGGGGCCCTTCCCTTTGTGCTGTTTCAAAGAGAGGGCTCACCAGCGGCGGTAACCGTAGGACGAATCCAGCACCAGCACTATAAGTGCAAAGGCTCCGAACGATCGTTCGCCGGAAGCGCTCGTGACTATTCACGGAGGAATGGGCCGGGAAGACCGGGCCAATGCACACGAAGCCCTCAAACAAGACAAAGACGTGCTGAGCTATCTCGCAGAGGGCGACCCTGCCTACACGCAGCTTCACGTTTCGGTCAACGATCTGGTCATGCTATTCCTGTTCGCTCTCGTCGTCCGTTTTCTGGTGAACGGGCTTCGTCGCTGTCTGCACCATTCATTGTCTAACTTTATTCGGTCGCCGCCCTATTGTGATCCCTCTGACGGTGGGTGTCGCCATTCGGGCCCGGATTCTCACACCCGTGGCAAAGCTTGGTTTGAGGAACAGTTCCTTCCCAAGTTCAGTTCGGTGACAATCCTCGCGCTGTTAGCGACGCTGGTTTTCATTTTTCCCTTACACGCGGAGAACATCACGGGGCGTTACTCCCATGTTGTGCTTATCGCAATTCCGATCCTGATCCAGCTATACTTCAACTCTACCCTGGCGTACCGCTTGATGCGCATGTTCAAAGTGGAGTACTCGGTCGATGCGCCCGGCTCCGATCGGCGCCAGCAACTTCCTTATGCTCCCGCTGTTGAAGACTGCGGCAGATGGCAAAGAGCACAAAAAGAAAGAGGTCCTGAACGACCTTGCGAAACATTTCGGGTTGACGGAAGAGGAACGCAAGGAGCTTCTACCGAGTGGGAACCAAGAAATCTTCGACAACCGCGTCGGCTGGGCTCGGACTTACCTGAAGAAGGCTTCGCAGAATCGGCTCGCTGATCAGGGCCATGAAAGGCGGGCGGTACTGCGGGAAATCTTCGCCCCAACTCCCCAGTGCAATAATTCAAGCCGAAGAGGCGCCGTCATAAAGAGCAGGCAGGGGTACAAGGGCCACGTTATCGTGGCACGGTCATACGAGCTACAGGCTGGGGGATTCTCGTCGGAATTCTCCGTCGAGGAGCATGAGGCAGATAGCTTCATGGAGACTGAGTTCTACATGCCCGAAACCTTCCCGCCGCAGGAGTCTGCTATCGAGGCTGCGGTGCGGGCTGGACGAAAGAAGATCGACGCTGGCTTCGAGCGGGGATTGGCAGTCGTGAACGGCTGAGCACGGAGTGCTGAAACACCCGAGATGTGGATTCCAGCTAGGACTTGCGTAAAACTGTGCGTAAAGAAAACCTGAAATTTCGGCTGGGAAGTTGGGTTTAGAGTCACCGAGCCAGTTGTGGGATTGGCTCAACCCATTGAAACCAAACAGTGGAGTTGGTTGCGGGGGGTGGCTTTGGAACCCCAGTCCCGCATTGATTTCACGTAAGTTATTGATTCCGCGATACGCGAAAACGGCACAATTGGCAAAAAGGGCAAATCTCTTTTACATTTTTCTTACACTTTTGTTCTCTTGCTCTCGCATTTAGCCGCTGCCGCTTTTGCTGGCTATATTTTCGTGGTCCCACACCTATCGTGCTTTTACCGCGCCCTTCCTTTGACCCTCCAAACAATTTTGATGGTATCAAGATTTGTCGCGACGGTTCAACTATGCGGTTTGAGCGTCGCTCTGTCTCAGCTCAGCTACCCAATTCCTGCGGAGAATCCGCCCCTACGATCTGTGGATCCAACCTCGCCGTCAAATGTACTTCGCCTTAGCGCATGGAGTTGAACGCGAATCCATAATGCCGGTCCAGCGGTCAAATTTTGGCGATTCCTCCGGGTTACGCAAGCCCCGCAAACTTGGAAGTGGATAATATTCTCGGACATTATGTATACTATCCGGGTATTTTATCCAAACATTATGGTCGGCCCTTCCGCCAGTCTCGCCGACGCCCGGAATGCTTTTCAGAGGCACCGCGGCATGCTTCGCACTCGTGAAGCCCTTCGTCTCGGAATTCATCCCCGAACGCTGTACGCCCTGCGGGACTCGGGAGAACTAGTGTCGGTTGGCCGAGGACTCTATCGGCTGGCAAGTGCTCCTCCTCTCGCCCACCCCGATTGGGTCGCTGTGGCTCTCCGAGTACCACGGGCAGTTATTTGCCTGATCTCCGCGCTCGCCCATTACGAACTGACCACGCAGGTGCCGCACCACATCGACATCGCGCTACCGAGCCATAGCCAAGTGCCCAAGGTGGACGGACTCCCCCTGCGGGTATTTTGGTACCAGGAGCGCGCTTTCCGGGCCGGAATTGACACGATCACGGTGGATCAGGTTCGAGTCCGCATCTACTCGCCCGAGAAGACGATCGTGGACTGCTTTAAGTACCGTAACAAGATTGGAATTGATGTCGCTGTGGAGGCGCTGCGCAATTACCGCCAGAAAGCTCGCAAGCTTCCTGTCAAGAAGCTACTCGAATACGCTCGCATTTGCAGAGTCGAAAACGCGATGCGGCCTTACCTAGAGGCCGTGCTTTGAACAAGCGCGATCTCGCTGCCTCGGTCCGCCAGCGCCTCCTTAACCAGGCTCATGCGCAGGGACGGCCCTTTCAAGAACTGCTCCAGTACTACGCCATAGAGCGCTTCTTGTACCGGCTGGCGCAGTCCAGCCATTGCGACAAGTTCATTCTCAAGGGCGCCCTGTTGCTAACTGTGTGGCAAGCACCGCTTTCCCGTTCCACAGTGGACATTGATCTGCTGGGAAAGACGAGCAACAAGCTCGAACACATCGCGTCCCTTGTGTCCGAGATCTGCGGACTGGATGTCGAAGCGGACGGCGTAAAGTTCGACCTTGCGTCGATAAAGACATCCCGTATCAAAGAGGATGCGGACTATGAGGGAATCCGGGTTCGTTTCAGGGCGACTCTCGCGGGCGCTCGCATCCCCATGCAGATCGACATTGGCTTCGGCGACGTGATCGTCCCGCGGGCTGCCAAGATCGAATACCCGACGCTTTTGGAATTCCCAGCTCCGGTGCTGCAGGCGTACCAGAAGGAGACCGTAATCGCGGAGAAACTGGAGGCGCTCACGTCGCTCGCAACCTTGAACAGCCGGATGAAGGACTTCTTCGACTTGTGGGCGCTCTCCCGTGTCTACCCATTTGAAGGCGCCGTGCTGGTCAAAGCGATCAAGGCTACGTTTGACCACCGTTCGACAGCAATCGACCCGCTGCCAGAGGGCCTGAAGGAGGATTTTGGCAAAGACAAGTCGGCGCTGTGGACTGCGTTTCTGCGTCGTGCTCGACTAACGTCTGCACCCTCCAAATTCGTAGACGCGATTCGTGCGGTGCGGGAGTTCGCACATCCCCCGTTGTCCGCCGCGGCCTCTGGTGATCCGTTCGAACAGAGTTGGGAACCTAGTGGTTCGTGGTCAGCAACAACAGAGCAACGAAAATGAGCCGGTGTCGCTCACGAGACTGGCTCACGTGATTGTTGTAGACCGAACCATTTTCAACGCTCCACCGCTGGTCTCGCGCCGTGCCGGGTGGCATTGATAAGGTGGGTTTGCGGCGACGGGAGTCGCGATAGTGGCTGAATAGCGTCTTTACCTTTTTGAGCAGAGCCAGTGAGATTCTGATGGGTTGGACGGGCTGGAAGTTATTCGTACTCTTGCTCATCGGTTGGAGAACTTCCCATATCGGTGAGTACTAGGCGCAGGTTTCCCGGGTTAGTTGCGTAGGCGAGTCCGGTGTCAATGTCAACAAGTCCTGCTCGGACCAGTTTTTCGATTTCGCCATCGAAGTGCTGCATGCCCTCAGTGTCTCCATCCTGCATGGCTTCGAGAAGGGTTTTTCCTTCCTGCTCGCCCTTTTCCAGGTACTCGCGAGTTCGCAGGGTCGCCTTGAGAATCTCAACGATGGCAACCCGACCGTTGCCGTCCTTGCGTGGGATAAGGCGTTGCGAGACTATGAATCGGAAGCTCTTTGCCAGCCGGTTGCGGATAGTGTGTTGCTCGGCTAGCGGGAAAACTCCGACGATTCGCTCGACGGTCTTCGAAGCGTCGATCGTGTGGAGCGTGGAAAGAACCAGGTGTCCCGTCTCAGCCGCTTCCAGCGCGATCTCGATGGTTTCCCTATCTCGCATTTCGCCGACCAGAATGACCTTCGGGGCCTGGCGTAACGCCGCTCGCAGGGCGAGCGCAAAGCTGGGTGTGTCGCTGTGAAGTTCGCGCTGGTGAACGATTGAGCGCTTGTGCCGATGCATGAACTCAATGGGATCCTCGATGGTGAGGATGTGATAGGCGTGTGTCTCATTGATGCGGTCGAGCACCGCTGCCAGCGTAGAAGATTTCCCCGATCCGGTCGGCCCTGTTACCAACACGATTCCGTTGCGCAAGTCTGCGATTTCGCCAAGTTGAGGCGGGAGATTCAACTCCGCGAGGTTCGGAATTGCCTGCGGAATGACACGCATGACGATCGCGTGGCTGCCACGTTGCTGAAACACGTTGACCCGAAACCGGCAATGCCCGGGCAGGCGATACGAGATGTCGCAGGATCCCTGATTCTGCAACCCGTCGATCGCCTGCTTATTCGAACCAATGAGTTCGTATGCGATGCGGCGCGTGTCCTCGGGAGTGAGAGGGGCCATGCCGGAGACCTTGACCGGAACCAGCTTGCCAGACTGTTCCACCACTGGGAAACTGCCCGGCGACATAATCAAATCACTGACTTTGCTTGACGCTTTCAGCATGGCCAGTAACAGAGCTGGCGTTGGTACTGGCTTTGCTTGCGCAACGACTGCAGCGATTCCTGTTTTGGCGGCAGCTTCCACTAGGTGATCCTTTCTGAAAACTCACTACGGACGACGATGGAGAACGATTGAATAGGGTCCACAGCACTTCGCGGTCCAATTCACGGACCGGAGTGAGGCGTTAAGGTCTTCGAAGTCGATGGGGGAGTGAGCCATACGAGGATATGGCGGGCGCTGTCCCCCGTTCGCCGTCCCGGAGGTATCTATTTTTCGTACAAGTGTCCAATAGACGGACCGCCAGAAACGTGCTTTTTAGCCCTCTTTGTTCTGCGGGTCTCATCAAGCCCTTTGCAATGAATGGGTGGACAACCCGCTCTAACCAATTCACTTCACGGCATCAATGGCAATTGGAGTGCATCCTCATGCCCACTGGCATTCGAGTTGCTCGATCAATCCCATGGGGAGGTCGCATTCCATGAAGTCGGTGTCTCCACGAGACTACAAACCGCGGCTGATTCGGACGATGATTGTGGACGATTCGACCCTAATTCCAAAGATTCTGGCCCTGTGCCTAAGAACGGAAATGGTTGAGATCGTGGCCGTAGCAAAGGACGCGGAGGAGGCCCTGAGAAAGATCGCTCAGTCAGAGCCTGATTTGATCATTTCCGACGTGCGTCTGCCCAAGACAAATGGAATCGACTTGGCCGTTACTGTCCGGAAGGCGCACAAGGAGACTCGCGTGATCCTGATTTCCATTGACAAGTTGAGAGGCGACGAAGCGGTCAAAGCGCGAGTCGCAGATGCGTTCGTTTCTAAAGCAGAGCTAGTTCGTACATTGCCTTCGAAGATTCGGGAATGTTTCCCGGAGCGGTTTCGGGTCGTCGGTGCCCCGGCGGACTGAGTAGCTGCTCAGACTGTGGAGCCGACGCTGGTGAGGGCACTATAAGACGGCATAGCGGCTCACAGGGAGATAGTGCACGATACAACGATGGCACAGCTATCGCCGGATAGCGAAGCTAATCCCAAGATCTGTGACTCCGTACCCAATTCCCGAACGAGATTGTAACCACTGTTTTCCTGAAATTGCATCATTGCATCTATCCGGCACTCGCGGACTTAGCGGAGGGCCGGTCGTGGAGCGCCTGTCGGACTTTGATCAGCAGCGAGTGAAGTGTAAAGGGTTTTTCGAGAAGCAGCGTACCTGGGTCCAGCGCCCCATGTTGCGTTACCAAATCGCCGGTGTAGCCTGACATGTAGAGTACCTTGACGCCGGGCCGCAGTTTCAGCAACTGATCGGCTAAGCTTCGACCGCTCTGCCCTGGCATGACCACATCGGTTAGCAACAGATCAAGCTTCTCTGAATGTCGGGCAAGCTCCGTCGCCGCTGTCGCGTCGGCGGCCTCCAGAACCTTGTAGCCATGGCTTTCCAGACAGGTGCGGGCCAGTTCGCGCAAAGCTTCCTCATCCTCGACTAGAAGAATGACTTCTTCGCCAGTCGGCAGGTGCGAGGATTGAGCCGGCTGGCGAGTCGGTACCGCTTCGAACACGCGACGGAAGTAGATCTTGAACGTCGTTCCCCTGTCGGGTTCGCTGTAAACCTGGATGTAGCCTTCATTCTGCTTCACGATTCCATATACCGTCGATAGTCCGAGGCCGGTGCCCTTTCCTGTGTCCTTGGTGGTGAAGAAAGGCTCGAAAATGTGCGCTTGCGTCTGCTTATCCATTCCACAGCCAGAATCACTAACGCTCAGCATGACGTAGGAACCCGGAGTCACGTAGGCGACTTGGCGAGCATAGGTTTCGTCCAGTTCGATGTTCGCAATGTCAATGTTGAGCTTGCCGCCTCTGGGCATCGCGTCACGAGCGTTAACCGCCAGGTTCATCAGGATCTGCTCGACCTGTCCTGGATCAATTTTCACCAGTGCTGAGTCGATTCCAGGTATAAACGTGACCTCGATGTCTTCCCCGATCAAACGGCAGAGCATTAGGTCCATCTCGCCAACCATGACATTGAGATCAAGAACGACAGGATTGATGACCTGCTTCCGGCTGAACCCAAGCAACTGGCGAGTAAGAGCCGCGGCGCTGTGCCCCGCCTTTCCGATCGCCTGCGCATATCTCTGGAGAGGGTCTTCGGGGGACAGCTTGAGTTGCAGCAGGTCACCGTATCCGGTAATGACTCCCAGCATATTGTTGAAATCGTGCGCGATACCGCCGGCCAGCCGTCCTACGGCTTCCATTTTTTGCGCCTGGCGAAGTTGATCCTCCAGCAGCTTGCGTTCGGTGATGTCTTGGTTCATTCCCTCGTAGCGCACGATCACTCCGTCCCGGCGTATGGCGCGGCCGGTGGCGGAGAACCACATCTTGCTGCCGTCCTTGCGGTAGACCTGAACCTCGAAGTTCTGCACGACGTCGTCTTTCTCCAGCAATTCCTGAAATTTGCGACGGCGCTCCGGGTTGACGTAGAGCTGACGCCCGATGTCCGTAATGCTGGACATCAGGTCTGCGGGCGAGTCGTAGCCCAACATCCTAGCCATGGCGGGATTCGCGGTCAGGTATCTCCCCTCCGGGCTGCTTTGGAAAATGCCTATGACCGCGTCCTCAAAGTTCCGCCGGTACTTATGTTCCGCCCGTTTTACAGCCTCGTCGGCTTGCTTACGTTCGGTGATGTCGCGTGTGATTTTGGAAAATCCATGCAGTTCGCCTTTCGGGCCTCGAACTGTGGTAAGCACCATGTTGGCCAAGAAGCATGATCCATCTTTCCGAACGCGCCAGCCTTCCTCTTCATATCGACCGCCGGAAGCAGCCCGCTGGAGGGCTCTCTCTGGCGCGCCCGATTGCACATCTTCCGGCGCATAAAAGCGAGAAAAGTGACTGCCGATGATTTCCCCAGCCTTATACCCTTTGATTCGTTCCGCCCCCTGGTTCCAACTGACCACGTGTCCGGAAGGACTGAGCATGAAAATGGCGTAGTCTTTGACTCCTTGGATCAGTTCGCGATAGCGCTCCTCGCTCTGCCGCAGCGCCTGTTCGATCAGGTTTCGGTCCGTCACTCGGTAATCCGCATGCCCAGGAATTCATCCCGGGAATACCCATAGCGATCAATAGCAGCGTTGTTGACTTCCAGAAACTTCAGAGTTCTGAGATCGTAGACCCACATGGGCTGCGGGTTGTTTGTAAACAGAATGCGGAAGCTGGCGTCATCCCCTTGCAGGCCGCGGTCAAATGAAGTGGAGTCGGATGTAGCGGAAAAACCCTGCGGCTTTCGGGCAACGCGCTTGGACGGCATGGGAACTGCTCCTCAGCGCGCGGCACGCGCTGTGTCTTCTTTCGCTCGCTCCCTTAAACTTCACAAGGTCGTCCGCAAAGAAAACTCGCCCCAAAAGAGAAATATCATGTCTCGGCAATCATTTCCAACGTTACTCGAGTAACTATTCCCGAGCCTATCGGGCTATACCTGTCGTCCTGTGGTGCAACATCGCGTGCCGGGTCTGGGGTGTTCTGCTCCTCCAAGAGCCAATACACTTCACTCGCCGCCCGTGAAAGTGCGCGAAGCCTAGGTACCGGGGAAAGGAAGAAATCCGCTGGGCGCCAGCCAGCCGCATGAGGGCAGCCACCTCTGGTCAGGCGGCTCTTGCGCCTAGCGGAGCAACTAATCACGTCGTGGCATGACGCCGCGGGTACGGCCGGGGGTAGTAACTAACCCTCAAAACGGCGGACATCCCTCGCTGCGACTTGAGTTGGTGGGCACTGCGAGTGGACCGTCGGCAAGACGCTACCAAGATTTAGTTTCGCGACGGGTGGTGCAGGGAGCGGCGGCACCCATGTTACGATCCATTGTTTCAAAAGCCATTTCTCCGAGCCGCAGCTCGAAACAAAGTCGGTCTCGCTCGATCCAGAGTGTGGCTAGCTTTCGCTGCATACATTTCCCGGTCGGCCTCGTCCAGCAATTGATCGAGCGTCATCCCGTCCGACCATTCCGAAACACCAATGCTCAAGCTCAACTCGAAACCTTCAAGATTTCCTGTCTCGTTCCACTCCAGCAGGGAGGCACTAATTCTTTCTACAACTTTGGTGGCGCCGGTGCGCGAGGTGTCCGCCAAAATAACTAGGAACTCGTCTCCCCCGTATCGAAACACCGCGTCTGAACCCCGGACTGAACTCTTCAGCAAAGCCGCTGTATCTGCTAGCACCATGTCGCCAGTCAGATGGCCGAATCTGGTGTTCACGTCCTTAAACCGATCGACGTTGATCAAGAGAAGTGAGAGTGAACCCTTCAAACGTCTGGCGTGGCTGATGAATCTCCCCGCTATCTCCTCCAGGGAATGACGGTTATATATCTCGGTCAATGGATCGGTGAAGGATTGCTGTCGGACTAGCTCCCGCTGAATCGTACTGGAGATGAGCTCTTCGCGCACTCGACGAATTTCAAGGCGTTTTGACACCAGATATGTGTTGAGCAACACCAAGAGAGCAATGAGGCCCACAGCCAAAGGCTTGGACACGGTAACCTCAAAGTGGACGTTTTCTTCTTTCAAGAAAGCCGCCGGGAAGAGTATAGCGAGAAGTCCGCTGCCAACCAGCACACCGGTGAGTGAAACAATTACCCACAGCTCCCAATCGCGCCTTTCGAGCCGGGAAAGTTGCTGGCCGACTCGTACCAGAACGCTCTCAGTTTGCTTGTACATTGTTGTTTTGATGAGGAAACGAGTCTAGCGCAGTTAGGTGAGACTCATCGAGTACGAAGGTAATGGGAAGAGGGAAAGCAGTGGTTGCTTAATCATCTGACCCTCGCAGTGAATAAGGAAATATCTGAACTGCGCGATGGATCTCTCAGCTTTCCGTTTACTGCTTTTGACATGCGTGCCAACGTCTTGTGGCGACTGACAAGTGTAGTCCGGTTAACAATCTCCTCCATCGCCAGAGCAGTCGCTCGAAGGTTGGGTGACTTCCGGCTGAGTCGGTTCATCACGAGGTTCCCTGTGACTCTTTACGAAAACAACGCGACATCAGATTCACCTGTAGCAAACCTAGAAATCAATACCCACCTGCGTCGCGAAGCCGGACACGGACCACATCAGTGTCCGGCAGCGGCCTCCTTGGTGGACCTCAGGGCCTCGGCTATGCATCGGCCCAAGGATGCTAGGCGGAATGGTTTGCGCAAAAGCACGTGCCGAGGATCGAGAGTTTGCTGGTTTGTCAGCAAACTGTTTGAATAGCCAGACATGAAAACCACTCGGATTTGTGGGCGTTTCTTTTTGATCCTCTCGGCGATTTCTGGGCCGCTCATTTGGGGCATCACCACATCCGTCAACAATAGATCGATTGTGCCGTCATGGCCCTTGGCCATTCGCAGTGCTTCCGGACCGCTTCTGGCTTTCAGCACAGTGTAGCCATTTTCTGTTAGATACTCGGCCGTGGACTCTCGCACTCCATCTTCGTCCTCGACTAGAAGTATGGTTCCAGTTCCGTGCATCAGAACTTCTTGATCTCCATCCTCTGGTGCCTGGACTGCCGCTTTGACGATGGGGAGATAAATCTTGAAAATCGTGCCGACTCCGGGTTTGCTGTGAACAAGAATCTGGCCTCCGCTATGTTGAACAATGCCAAAAACGATCGCTAGCCCGAGACCGGTGCCTTTTCCTTGTTCTTTGGTCGTGAAGAAAGGCTCGAACATGCGAGACTTTGTTGTGGCATCCATGCCGCAACCGTTGTCGCTCACAGAGACCAGAACGTAATCCCTGGAATCGCCCGGATTCGGGAACTGCGTACTATCGAGCTGGGTGTTGGAGGTCTCAATTACAACCAACCCGCCACTGCGCATGGCGTCGCGGGCGTTAATCACGAGGTTCATGACTACTTGCTCGACCTGGCCCGGGTCTGCTTTCACGAGTCCGATTCCATCGGACGGAATGAACTTCAGTTCAATGTTCTCGGGGATCAAACGCCTCAGCATCTTAATTTGATCTGCGATCAGCGTGTTCAGGTCAAGAATTTTGGGCGACAGCAACTGTTTTCGACTGAAAGTTAGTAGGCCCTGTGTTAGCGACGATCCTCGATCTGTCGCCTTTACGATCTCGCCGATATATCGACGCGTATTTTCCTCGGTCACTTTCCGTTCCAGAAGTTCCGCGTAACTGCTAATCGCCATCAGAATGTTGTTGAAGTCGTGAGCGACACCCCCTGCCAGGCGGCCGACCGCTTCTATTTTCTGCATCTGCTGCACCTGATCTTCCAGTTCGCGATGCTGCGTGATGTCTTCGACTGTTCCCTCGAAATGGAGAATGCGGCCGTCGGCGTCCCATACGGCATGCGCATTCTCTGAGACCCAGATGATCTTTCGATCCTTGCGGTACGCCTGATATTCGAAGTTCTGCACCGTGCCAAGGGTCTGCATGGCCTGAACAAACTCGGCGTGCTTCTCTGGGTTTACGTATTCCTGGCTTCTTACGTCGGTGCGAGCACTGATCAGTTCTTCTGGCGATTCGAAGCCGAGCATGTGCGCGAGTGATGGGTTGGCGACCAGATACTGGCCCTCTGGAGTCGTTTGATAGATGCCCTCGATGGCATTTTCGAAGATGGTGCGGTACTTTTGCTCCGCTTGACGAAGGGCTTCTTCTGCTTTTTTTCGTTCGGTGACGTCGGCCAGGAAGCCAAGGATGCCCTTCACCTTTTGGTTTACGTCCCTGATCGGAGCAGCAGACAGGCTGACGGTCACGCAGGATCCGTCTCGTTTCCGTCGTACGACTTCTACGCCCATAGCGATCTGGCCCGACAGAAATTTCTCGTGCAACCGGGCAGCTTCCCGCAATTCTTCATCGGGGATCGTAGGATTAGGTTTCCCGACAACTTCCTGTTCGTTCCAACCAAACAGCGCTTCCGCCGCCGGGTTCCACATGGTAACGCAGCGTTCGGCATCGACCGCGATAATAGGGATGGGAGATGCGTAGATACTGGTCTCATTGGCCTTGCGCAGAGTTTCCTCGGCCAGCTTTTGCGCCGTGATATCTCGTGCAATTGTTGACGCACCGATAACAGTGCCTTCCGAATCGAGAACGGGCGAGATCGCCAGAGAAACATCGATCAGTTTGCCGTTCTTATCCTTCCTCACGGCTTCGAGATTCTCAACAGGACGGCCAGCTTTTATTTCCGCCATGACCCCGGGAATCTCGTCGAAGCTTTCACCTGGCGTTAGAATAGCGATGTTTCGACCAACCGCCTCGCGCGCGGCGTAACCGTACATCATCTCGGCGCCTTTGTTCCAACTGGTAATGCGGCCACTGAGGTCTTTCCCTATGATCGCGTCCCGGGAGGACTCAACAATCGCTGCCAACCGGACCAGTTCGTCTTCCGCCATCCGACGGGCAGTGATATCCCGCACGTACACCGCGTAGGACACCTGTCGTTCGATGATGACCTGCGTGACGGTGATTTCGGCGGCGAATTGGCTGCCATCAGCTCGCAAACACTTAGTTTCGAGGCGATTGCCGACTACATCGACCCCGTCGGTCAGGGCTGACCTGAAGAATTCGCGACGAATGCGATCCCGAAGCCCAGCAGGCAAAATCGTGTCTGCCAGATCTTTGCCTAAGGTCTCCGCCCGGGAGATGCGAAAGGTTCTTTCTGAAGCCGCGTTGAAATCTGTAATTCTGGCTTGCTCGTCGGCGCAGATGATGCAATCCAGAGCAGAATCCAGGAGAGCCTGCTTCCTAGTCTCGCTCGCTTTTAGCTCCTGCTGGGCGAGCAGCAGATCGTCGGAGGATGAGTTGGATGTCATGAATTCGTGGAACGCTCGCGAACGGATCTCCAATCGCAGCTAAGCCCTACTCGCCAAGTAGTTCGTGTATCTTGTCTTTCAGCACCTCGAGACGGAAGGGTTTCCGTAATGTTGCGCCCCGCAATTGCTCGGCGTCATGCGCTGAGATCCCCTCTTGCGTGTCTCCCGACATATATAGAACCTTGAGCCCGGGATGCAGTTCGAGCAGCCTGGCCGCAACTTCGTGGCCAGTCATTTTCGGCATCACAATGTCGGTGATCAGAACGTCGAGGGCCGGATGCTTTTGCTGCACGATGTGGATCGCTTCTTCTCCAGTCCTGGCCTGCAGAACCTTGAAGCCTTCCATCTTCAGCAATTCCGAAGTCGGCACGCGCACGGCGTCATCATCCTCAACAATGAGAATGGTTCTTGCTACGGCTACTTTCCGCGGAGTCGCGCGTTCTTTTTCCGCTCTGGCGTCCTGCCGCACTACCGGGAAGTAGATCTTGAAGCTGCTGCCTGTTCCGGGTTCAGTGGAAAAGCGCGTTATGCCATCAGCTCGGTTGACGACCGCGCGGACGGCAGCCAACGATAAGCTGACTCTGGAGTCTTGGTCAGCGCCTGCTGCAACCTGATCAGACGCGGTGGTTGCTCCGCCGGCGTCGGTGTCGTGGACGGACAGCATCACGTAATCTCCCGGCCGTTCGGATTCTCCGACGGAATCGGCCGTCAGGCGCACGGGTTTGGTAGTAACCGTGAGCGTCCCTCCCTTGGCCATCGCATTGCGGGAATTGACTGCAAGGCTCAACACGAGTTGTTCGATTTCTGTAGGATCGGCATAGACCGCCGAGATGGCTGAATCGAGACTGTACACGACAGAGATGCGCTCACCGGTCAACTGCTCGATGAGAGTCCTGATCTCGGTTAGGGCGGAATTCAGATTCAGCGCTTGTGGTGAGCCGGCCTGGTTGCGGCTGATGCCCAGGAGCTTCTGGACCAGAGCGGTCGCCCTTGCAGCGTTCTTAAGAACCTGTTCCAGGCTCCGGCGCTCGGCGGGCGGAAGCCTCTTCATCTCCAACTCAGCATAACTAGTCACGGCCATCATGGTGTTATTGAACTGGTTGGCCATCACGCGGGTAAGTTCGCCAATTAACTCTGTCTTTTGGGCGAGCAATAGCGTCTTAACGTCGGGAGCATTGCCGCTCGTGGGGTTGCTGATCAACAGGTTCGCCATACAACACACTTCCTAATTGGGACTGGTCCCATAACGATACCGACCCCGCTAAGCCCTCTCAAATTACCCAGGTAATTAGGAAGGCTGCGGTTTTCCCCAGTCTCTGCGATTGGTTACGCCATGAATCTGGAGAAGGGAGACTGTTGTCCGTACGGAACCAACCATCACCTAGGGAAGGTGCAATATGGGTAGGCGAACGAAGGTTTGCTTTCCGTAACTCGTGCATGGATATTGAACAACCAGATTCGTTACCCGAGTGTTACGTCCTGTGTTATCAGTAGGTTGGCGTACAAGGAGTTTGGTGGCCAGCGTGCCCCATAACGGGCATGGCCGAAAAAGTTCTCATCATCGACGACGACGAGCAATTACTGGACGCCTATCGGGAGTATCTCTCCGAGAGCGGCTACGAAGTTGACTGTGCTCAGGAACTGGAAGAAGCCCAAACGCTGTTGGCCTTTTTCCCGTATTCGGTGGTCATCACCGATCTCCGGCTCAGCAAATTGGCGTTCGGCGGACTGGACGTCATCAAGCACATTCGAGAGCAATCATTGCAAACTCGCGTCATCGTTCTGACCGCTTACGGTTGGCCAGAGCTCAAGTCGGAGGCGTCCGCTTCTGGGGCCGACACTTTCCTCCAAAAGCCGGCCCGGTTGAGAGATTTGGGAGTAGCCGTAGATATGTTGATAGGAGCCAAAGCATGAAGTCCATTCTGGAAACGATCGTTGATCCTCTGGCGCTGTCGGTTTGCTTCCAGCCGATCTTTGAACTCCGAGGTGGCGCGAAGCATATCGATAGTGTCGAGGCGCTGATTCGCGGTCCCCGCGGCACAAAATTCGCCAGGGCTGACATTCTGTTTGACTACGTACGACGGAAGAGGGCGGAGGCCGCAGTTGATCGCAGCTGCGTCGTAGCAATCTGCAACGCGGCCTCACGCCTGCCTCTTGACATGCGGGTAAACGTCAACGTGCATGCCGTGACCCTGGGCCACGGTTCCGGATTTGTCGAGTTCTTCAAGCGCCATACGAAGGAACAATCCCTGAGCCTCGATCGCTTTACGCTGGAAATAGTGGAACACGCGCCAACATGCAACGTTCCTCAACTAACTGACAGCATCATCGCACTGCGTGATTCTGGAGTGCGCATCGCACTGGACGACGTTGGCCTGGGTCAGTCCAATTACCGAATGATGCTGGATTGCAACCCTCAATATTTCAAGCTGGACGCATATTTCGTACGAGGCTTGGCTGTCGATTCGAAACGAATGGCCGTGGTCCGGTCGCTTGTCGCCCTGGCGGGAACGCTCGAAAGCGCAGTGGTGGCGGAGGGGGCGTCCTCAGAGGAGGACCTTGCGCAGTTGGCCGACCTTGGCGTCCGTCTGGTGCAGGCGAACATCTTATGCCCGGCAATGCCCCTCGAGGAGTTGCAGAGGTTGGGCCATTTGGCGAGTTCGCAAGGGCTTGATGAGTCGTCCGGCGCCGCGGCGGGAAAGGGGATGCGAGTTGTCGGTCAGCACGGAACGAGCCTGAGGCGAGCTGTAGGGCAATCGTTCTATACGTAGAGGAACCGCGTGCCCGAAAACACCCTAGGCTTTGCCGCGCATGGAGCCGATTCCGAAAGTCTTCATCCTGTTGTACAGGGAGCTTCGGCTCACTCCGAGGCGCAGCGCAGCCCGAGCGACGTTGCCATGTTCCATGTCCAGAATCTTTTGTATATGGAGTCGCTGAACTTCGCTCAACGTCAGCTCCGGCCCACTGTCGGCCGCCAACTCCTGTTTGAACTCCAGATGCAAGTCGCGCGGCCGGATGGTTTCTCCAGTCGCCAGCAAGACTGCTCTTTCGATGACGTTCTTCAATTCCCGGATATTGCCGGGCCAGGAATACGCGGTCATGGTTTCCATGGCTTGCTCGGAGAGCGTAAGATGCAGCCTCCCCATTTCGACCGCAGCACGTTCAAAGAACTGGTGGGCAAGAATCGGGATGTCCTCCAGCCGTTCACGCAGGGCTGGCACTCGAATGCTGATCGTGCTGACGCGGAAATAAAGATCGCTGCGGAATTTCTTTTTTCGAACCAAATCTGCCAGATCTTCGTGACTGGCGGCGATCAGGCGCACATCCAGGCGGCGCTCTTGGACATCCCCGAGCCGACGAAAGCGCTTTTCCTCGAGGATCTTGAGCAACTTAGGTTGTACCTGGAGATCCATGTCTCCGATTTCGTCGAGGAATACTGTGCCCCGTTGGGCTACTTCCAACAATCCCAGCTTTCGCTGAACCGCACCGGTGAACGCTCCTGCCTCGTGGCCGAAGAGCTCGGATTCGAGCAGTTCTCTCCCCAAGCCGGCGCAGTTCAGGTCAACGAAGGGTTCATCCACCCGTGGGCTTCGATCATGCAGCCACTTGGCCAACACGCCCTTGCCGGAGCCAGTTTCACCCGCGATCAGGACTGGGAATTGGCTAAGCGACAGTCTTTCTGCTTGTTCTGCCATTTCACGGATAGCTTTGCTTGTACCCAGGAAGGGATTGACGCTCTCTCGTTTCTCGCGTGCTTTGCCCGCGAGCTGCTTCTGCTGGTTGCGTTGGTTCTTCAGGACGCGCTCGAGCACAACGGCGATAGCCGACATTTCTACAGGCTTGGTAAGAAATTGCTCGGCTCCCTCTTTGATCGCCCGAACGGCGAGCTGGATCGTGCCGTTGCCAGTGAGCAGGATCAGCGGAACGGATGGGTGAGATTGCTTCAGATGGGGCAAAATATCCAGCGCTGTTCCATCGGGCAGGGAGTAATCGAGTACCGCCGCATCGGGGCACATGTCGCGAAATGCTTCCCTGATGCCGGCGCAAGTCGAAGCGTCGACGACTTCATAGTCGAGAGACTCAAGGAACTCGACCAGCGCACCACGGATCGCCGGATCATCTTCACCAACAATGATCCGTTTCTTGGTCACGCCTGATTCGCGGACGGTCGTGGTGCCGGTTGCCTTCATGAAGAACTCGCACGGCTTTCGAAGAGTGGATATTGGAAACCGCTGATCTTGGAAAAGGGTAAATCGAGAGGGTAACTGCGCGACAGATCACTTTGGTAATTTGAAACGACTTTCACACGAAGTCACGTACACGTTCGCGAACTGGCCGCAGTCGCCCTCGAGAATGAGGCCCGCTAACGCGGGCTAGTCCGCTGGAAGCCCCGAAAGACGCGGGCCTGAAGGGCAGAGTTCTTGCTTGAGCAGAGCATCGGCTCAAAGATTGTGAGTCATGCAGCTTATGAAAACAGCGACTGGAACCGGGAAACTGTTGTTGGCAAGACTGTGGCGGGATTATCGACTTTGGCTGCCCTTATTGGTTGTACCGATCGTGCTTTTCTTTTGGCCCGCAGAACAGAGGGTGTGGCTGTGGTCCATGGGCCTGACATTGCTGCTGCTTGGAGCCGTACTGTGCGCCTTCATGGCCTCGCTCTACTCGAGGCTTGAAACAGGCAACCGCTTCATTGCAATGTCGGTCGACATGTTCTGCATTGTTGGCTTTGACGGATACTTCAAGAGCCTGAACCCGAGTTGGGAAACGACATTGGGCTTCACCACTGATGAGCTCAGGGCGCGGCCTCGCGTTAGTTTTATCCACCCGGACGACCGCGCGGCGACGGACAGGGAGATTGCGCGCCTCGAGCACGGAGAGACCACACTGGCCTTCGAAAACCGCTATCTCTGCAAAGACGGCTCCTACAAGTGGCTGCTATGGAATGCGGTATCGTCACCGCGGCAAGGTGTCGTCTATGCGGTTGCACGCGATATTACCAATAGAAAAGAGGCCGAAGCGAAGTGTCGCGAAAGTGAAGAGCGATATCGAAAGCTGTTTGAGCTCAATCCGCAGCCAACCTGGATCTACGACCGGGAAACGTTGCGCTTTCTTGCAGTCAATAACGCAGCTGTAGAAAAGTACGGATATTCGCAGGAAGAGTTCCTGTCAATGACCATCCGGGACATCCGCCCGTTGGAAGACGTTCCTGCGCTGCTGAAGAGTGTGGCTACGTTACACGACGGGAAACGGGAATACGGCGTTTGGCGCCACCGCAAAAAGGACGACGGCATCATCTGGGTTGAGATTACGTCTTATTCATTTCTCTTCGCCGGCCGGCCGGCGGACTTTGTGATTGCCGTTGATATAACCGAGCGCCAGAGCGCGGAATGGGAGCGGCAACGATTCACCGAGAGCCTGGAGAAAGCCAACCGGGAGCTTGAGTTGCAGAACCGTGAAGTGGAGCGCGCGACCCGTCTCAAGAGCAAGTTCCTCGCCAGCATGAGCCACGAATTGCGAACCCCCCTAAACGCGATTGTCGGCTTTTCGGACTTGTTGGCGGATGGCAGCGGGGGCGATTTGAACGCCAAACAGAAACGGTTCGTGAATCATATACGGCAAGGTTCGGCTCATTTGCTGGAGTTGATCAAGGACATTCTTGATCTCTCGAAGATCGAGGCCGACCAGCTCGAGTTGCGTTGTGAAGATCTGAGAGCGGAAGAGGGCTTGGGGGAGGTTATGTCAACGATTCGTCACATCGCAATGGCAAAGAATATTGAGATACGACAGAAAATCGAGACGCGGTGCCCGGTCCACGCGGATCGGGTCCGCTTCAAGCAGATCCTTTATAACCTGCTAAGTAACGCAGTCAAGTTCACTCCCCGGGACGGTAGCATCGACGTTCTCTGCTACGACCAGGGGACATCTGTCTGCCTATCTGTCGCGGATACCGGCATTGGGATCAGACCAGAGGATCAGCAGTTGGTTTTTGATGAGTTCCGGCAAGCCGAAGGCGATACCGCGGCCCATCACGAGGGCGCCGGGCTTGGACTGGCTATTACCAAGCGCCTTGTGGAGCACATGGGAGGCCGCATCTGGCTCGAAAGCGAACTTGGTAAGGGCAGTCGTTTCAGTTTCACTGTTCCGAAGGGAACACCGACAGCCGAAACGCCCAGCGCTGTTAAAGTCGCCGCAACAGCCGATGAGGTAGTACCCAAGCCGCTTATCCTCGTCGTTGACGACGAAGCCGCCGCGCGAGAGCTATTGACGAACTATCTGGAACCGCACTACAGGGTGGCGATGGCGGGATCAGGCGAGGAGGCATTGAAGAAGGCGCAGCGTCTTCTGCCAGACGCAATCACGCTCGACATTCTTATGCCAGGCCGAGGAGGTTTTGATACTCTCAACGCACTTCGAACAACGTCGGCTACGGCAAATATTCCCGTCATTATTGTCTCCATTGTCGATCAGAAGCGAATTGGGTTTGCGCTAGGAGCGGCGGACTATCTCATCAAGCCGATCCAAAAACCAGTCCTCCTCGAGACGCTACGGCGTCACCTCCCCTCGGGCAGTGTCAGCGATGGCTCGATCCTGCTTGTCGATGATGACCCGAAAAACCTGGAGTTGGTGGAGGCGACATTGCGTTCGGCGGGCTACGACACGCATAGTGTCGAAACCGGCGCGCTTGCGCTCGATGTCCTCTCTACCCGGGCCGTGAGGGCTGTTCTACTCGATTTGCTCATGCCCGGAATGGACGGTTTTCAGGTGATACACCACGTCCGACACCAGCCTGCCTCCAAGGATCTGCCCATCCTGGTGATGACGGCCAAAGACCTGACCCATGCAGAAAGGGAGCTTCTCAGCCGCGAGACACAAGGAGTTTTCCAGAAACATGGATCGTGGCAGGAGCAGTTGGTCGCCGAGGTTGGGCGAGTGATTTGCGGCCCAAAGCTGAGCAGCGCGGCGAGGCAGTCATGAAGAAAATCCTGATCGCAGAAGACAGTGCGGTCAACCGGGAGTTGCTTCGCGAACTGCTCGAGGCCCGGGGTTATGAAGTTGCCGAAGCATGCGATGGCCAGGAAGCGCTGCAGATGATCTCCCGCGAACGGCCGAACGTATTGTTGCTCGATATCGGAATGCCGAAGTTGGACGGATTCGGAGTGCTTCAAAAGCTCCGCGAAGATCCTGAGACTGCCGACTTACCAGTGCTAGCGGTGACTGCGTATGCCATGCGTGGGGACCAGCAGAAGATTCTGAGTGCCGGGTTCGATGGTTACGTATCGAAGCCGATCGACGCCGCTTTGCTTGGGAACGAGATTGCCCGGGTTCTAGGCCGGGCTTTCGGCTGTGCAGCCGCAATTGCGAGGACGCCTTTCCGTGATGCGGATCAGCGGAATCGATAGGGTCTAGAGTAGATTACCTGGCGCTAATTTCGACTCCCATAGCCCAGATTCGCTAACTTCGAAAGTCATCCGGTTGTTCCACTTCTGCGATGAAATCCTTGATGGCGCTGGAACTTTGCGAGTTCATTTTCGTGAATCGGATTCCCTGACGATTCTCAGACACCCACGCTACGACTCCGAGCCCGTCAATTTGCTTGCCCGAAAGGGGCAGGTGGAATGACAGGCGGACTTCATCTCCCGCCTTGAGATTGGACGTACTATCGATCAAAATCCCGCCTTGGCTGAGATTCCAGCTCATCCCTTGTGCAAACGTCAAATCATGCGTGTAGAGTACCTCGGTACGCAGCGGGACTCGGACGTGGCGGCGGCGGTTTTCGAGCATGGATCCCCGCACAGCTCGAAACAGGGTCGTAAGCCTCCGGCGGTCGACCGGCTTCTGCAAAAAGAAAGTTGCTCCGACGGCGAATGCCTGCTGCATCGTACTTCTTTCGTCGTGCCCAGTCACAATGACGATCGGGGTTGATCGATTCCACAAGGACTGTCGGATGTTGCGTGCGAGGTCGAAGCCATGGATATTGGGCATTTCGAGATCCAAGAAGATTCCATCGAACTTTTCCCGATTGATCAGGGATGCCGCGTGCTGTCCGTCATTGGTGGGCAAAACCTGCGCCTTAAGAGAAGTAAGAACCTCCTCCATGAGTTCCAAGCTGGCCACGTGATCTTCGACAACGAGAAGCTTGAGTGATGACATCAGTTCATAGCCTCGCAACAACGGCTTCGGTCAAGAAGACCGAAGAACTATTGCCCCTGCTGTGCTTCGTGGCCTGTAAGGCCCAGCGGAACGAGGGAACCGCCGGGCCTTCGGGGGCTAGGCACAGACCCGGATGCAGTCAAGCAGATGAATCTCTGCTAGCAACGTAAGCGTCAGCTTTCATACGTCTCCTGCCTATTCGGCGACCCGCCGATCACAAACCTCATGGGAGCAGAATCAGTTCGTTCCAGACGCCGGTCAGCATTCGGCGCACCCGGGCGAAAGGTCTGACGTTGACGAATGGGCGAAAGGGACATCGGAACAGCCGCCGCGCTCACACTACGCAAACGATCAGAAGAGTGCTGGCTCAAGACCCGGGCGAGGTTTAACAGCGCCCGGGAACCACAGGCCAGGCAGTTGGTGTGGGCGGTCGTTATCGTCTCGCAGTCCAGACACAGACTTGCTTGCTGCAAGGGCACTAAGCTAACGCTTCTAGTATTCACTTCCGCTCCTCCGGATCTTGGTCGCACGGCCCGTCTGTAGTCTGCAGAGTCTGACTACGGTCCCCGATGGACTCAGAAGCATCGATTGTGGGACCGACAATTCCGAACCCAACCAGACGTGGGTTAAACCGGGCGTGCAGACTGTCTGTGCGGACGGGTCTGTCCTGTTCGTGGGCGTCGTGCTTCTTTAGCGGCCAGGGCTTGAAACCCCTATCACAACCCGCATTACGGTCGGTGGACTGAGGCGGCTTCTGCATGCTCGGACTGAAGCAATCAGAGACCCAAGGTTCCAGAGCTGTTGTTCTCAAGCACTTAGGTCAGTCTGGCCCAGCTACCATGTTGAGCAACTGCGTTTTGATTCCAAAATCCAAAACGCCCGAGCGAAGTCGCCTGGACGGCTCCGCCACACCGCATACGGAAGTTCCTGCATTACCGGCGTAATCTTTGGGCACACAGAAGTTCTTGCTCTAATTGAACTAACGTCGTTGTCGAGCGGGTAGTTCTCGCCTTGGGGTTACTTGCAGTCAAGTCACAAGTTTGCGCGTCCGACCCTCTGGTCGAGACCGAATCGAGTGTCGTATGGAAGTCACCGGGAGCAAGTTGGCCAGCGTCGCGGAATTCCGAGCCTGCCATCTGCCCGCCAGAGACCTGCTTCGAGTACAGAATCTAACGGTTCGATATCGCATCGAAGGCCGCGAGTTTACTGCCGTCGATGACGTTAGCTTCGCGGTTGCGCCTGGCGAAATTGTGGGTCTCCTGGGAGAGTCTGGCTGCGGAAAGACAACCGCGGCTCTTTCTCTACTGCGCGTGCTTCCTGGGACCGCGAGAATTACCGCTCGGTCCGTCGTCTTCTGCGGGCGTGATCTCTTGTTGCTCAAAGAATCGCAACTCCGCGAAGTCCGGGGAGCCCAGATGGCAGTCATTTATCAGGATTCCAGCGTTCTCAATCCCGTTATTCGGGTTGGAGATCAGGTGTGTGAAATCCTGCGCGCTCATTCCTCTTGCAGTGTGAGCGAGGCACGCGAAAAGGTGCAAAACGTGTTTGCCGCCATCGGATTAACTGAGTGTGAGCGGATTTATCAAGCCTACCCTCATCAGCTAAGTGGAGGGCAGCGTCAAAGAATTGCGGTCGCTCAGGCCCTCATTTGCAAACCCCGTCTGGTGATTGCTGACGAACCCACTGCATCGGTCGATCCGCACACCGCGGCAGAGATTCTTGGTTCCATGAGACAGATGAAGGAATCGTCTCATACATCCTTCCTGCTCATCAGCCACGATCCAGATGTGCTCGCTGCCGTTGCCGATCGGATCATCGTGATGTATGCCGGACAGATGGTCGAGGATGGCTCACTTGCCGACGTGTACTCGCAGCCCTTACATCCATATACCCAGGCATTGCTGCAATGCTCGCTAAAGCGCACAGAGCTTCAAGAATCTCCCCGGAAGAAGCGCTTGCCGTGTATTCCCGGCAACTCGCCCAATCCACTGGAAGTGTTTCCTGGGTGTTCCTTCGCGAACCGGTGTAAAGATCGAATGCAAATCTGCGACACGCGAAGCCCGGAGTCGTTTGCAACCTCCCGCAGCAGATCGGCTCGCTGCTTCAAATACGAGGTCAGTTAAGAGCATGTCTCAGGCACAGCATTTGGTCGAAGTTCGGGGTCTATGCAAGACCCGCACCCAGGGTTGCTGGTGGGAACGCCGGTTCGATGTGCGTGCGCTTGACCACATTGATTTGACCTTGGATGCGGGCCGCACGCTGGCCGTGGTCGGTGAGTCCGGAGCAGGTAAAACGACGCTGGCAATGTGTCTGGTTGGTCTCGAGCAGCCTGACGACGGAGATATTCGATTCGACGGCAAGAGTTTGGTGCAAATCGATCGGAAGAGACGCGTGCATACTTGGCGGGATATCCAACTCATTTTTCAGGATTCCGCCGGGGCTTTGAGTCCGCGCATGTCGGCAATGGAAATAATTGAAGAACCCTTGCTAATACGCGGACAAGGAAATCGTAAAGAGCGCTGTGAGAGGGCGATGAAAGCCATGCAGCAGGTGGGACTCTCTCCTACTTGGAAAAATCGCAGACCACATGAACTGAGTGGCGGACAAAGACAGAGGCTGGCCATCGCCCGGGCGTTGGTTACGGAGCCCCGGCTGCTCATATTGGACGAGGCGTTGGCCGGACTGGACCTTTCGATCCAAGGTCAGATCGTGAATCTTCTGATGGATTTGCAGATCGTGCAAGGCCTGAGTTATCTCTACATCTCGCACAATCTTGAGCTTGTCGCTCGCATTGCAGATGAGGTTGTGATCCTTCATGAAGGTCGAGTTATCGAGCGGGTGGACCCAGCCGCGCTAATGGCAGATTCGCGGCTTGGTGCAACAGCCTTGGGTCAATCTGCGACGGGGGATCTCGGTCTCGGCGCTCACGCAGGAGTTTAGGACGGGATATGAAGTATCTAGGACACCGCATTCTGCAAAGTTTCTTCCTGCTGGTGGGAGTGTCCCTTCTCTCTTTCGTCTTTGTCGAACTGTCGCCCGGCAACTTCTTCGACGATATGCGACTGAATCCCCGGATTTCCAACGAGACTGTATCCAGGCTCCGAATGCACTACGGAATGGATCAGCCGCTGCCTGTGCGGTATGCCCGTTGGCTGGGCTCGGTTGCGAAAGGCGAGTTCGGCTTTTCCTTCGCGTACAACGCTCCCGTCGCTTCTCTGCTTTGGCCGCGGGCTCGCAACACATTGCTGTTGACCGGATCGGCGACGCTGCTGGCCTGGATGATTGCTCTGCCTTTGGGCATCCTGAGTGCCGGGCGCCGACATGGATGGATCGATCGCGCTACCCTACTACTCACGTCAGTCGTGCTGGCAATACCCGACTTGCTTATGGCATTGGGACTGTTGTTGTTCGCCGTCCGAACCAGGCTGCTCCCGGCAGGAGGAATGATGTCGCTCGGCTCCGAGAACCTGGGCGCATGGGAGCAGACAAAAAGCGTAGCGATCCACATGATTGGCCCGGTTTCGGTGTTGGTCCTGGCCAGTTTGCCGACTTTGATGCGGCATACCAGAGCCGCCATGATCGAAGCTTTGGATTCACCGTTCGCTCGTGCCGCGCGGGCTCATGGCATTTCCCCTTGCAGAATCTTGTTCCGTCATGCCTTCCCAGTGGCATTGAATCCGCTCATTTCTCTGTTCGCACTCTCCCTGGGCTCGCTCCTGAGCGCGTCGTTACTAACTGAAGTGGTCGTCAGTTGGCCGGGACTTGGACCCCTGCTGGTCGAGGCCATTCTGGGGCGCGATATCTACGTCGTAATAGGGGCGGTGGTGTTCGCCTCCGCGTTCTTGGTGTGCGGCGCCCTGTTAGGCGATGTTTTGCTGTTTGCCGCTGATCCCAGAATCCGCACGGAGAGGCTGGCTTGAGACACGGAAGACGATTTGTTGTGCCTTTGCTCTGCGTGGTGGGAGTGCACATGGTGGCGCTCTTTTCCGGCTTCTTCGCGCCGTACGACTACGCAGAGCAAAATCGCAATCTGACCTATGCGCCGCCATCCAGACTCCATTTTCGCGACGCGCAGGGAATGTTTCATTGGCGACCGTGCGTCTGCCTTCTCGTGGAGCGTTCGGGGACTTTTGGAGCTTATGACGAAGATCGAAATAGCTGCCCTCCGGTGCGCTTCTTCATTCGAGGAACTAGATACAGAGTTCTATGGATACTCCAGTCAGATTGGCATTTACTCGCAGTCAGCCCGCCAGCTAAGATCTTCCTGCTTGGCAGTGATGGTTATGGCAGAGACGAGTGGTCGCGACTTCTATACGGCGGCCGCCTATCGCTTCTTGCAGGCCTGCTAGCCACTGTTTTGACCTTGGGGCTGGGTGTGGTGCTGGGAACGATAGCCGGTTACTACGGCGGGTGGTGTGACGCAGTCGTAATGCGTTGTGTCGAACTGTTCCTGGCGTTGCCGTGGCTCTATCTATTGTTTGCACTTCGCGCGTTCCTGCCGCTTCACATCAGCCCCAGCCAGGCCTTTCTCCTACTCATCGGCGTGATCGGCGTGGTTGGATGGGCACGCCCGGCCCGGCTGATTCGGGGTGTTGTTCTTAGCGGAAAAGAACGCAGTTATGTTTTGGCGGCCCGGATGTTCGGAGGGTCGGACCTCTATTTGATGCGTCGGCACGTTGTACCCCACACCTACGGTATATTGCTTACTCAGGCAGCACTCTTAGCTCCTCAATATATCCTGGCTGAGATCACGTTATCTTTCTTGGGTCTGGGCGTGGCAGAACCGGTACCCAGTTGGGGTAATATGATGTCAGCGCTGCAGCAATACGACGTGCTCGTTTCATACTGGTGGATGTGGGCCCCCGGTGGAGCGTTAATTCTGGTTGGTCTCAGTTACTGGCTTCTGGCAAGCGCGCTGCAAGCGAGGGCGGAAGGTATCGCCCACTAGCAGTCAAGGATGTGGAGTATGGTGCTTCGGAGCCGTAGAATCGCGATCACGGTCGCGATCGGGCTTTGCTTACTTGGCACTGCCGCAGGCCCATCACCGTCTGTATCGGAAGATCTCGTAATCACCGATAGTGAAGTTGGACATCCGGGTGGTCGCCTTTCCGTATCGCTACGCTCCGAACCCAAGACGCTGAATCCTCTTACTTCCGCCAACGTCTCCTCCCGCGAAGTTATTGCGCAACTGACAGCTGATCTAGTTCACATCAATCGACAGTCGCAGCGGACCGAGCCAGCCTTGGCCAAGGTTTGGCAAGTTTCCCCGGATGGACTCAGGTATACGCTGCAATTGCGCCGGGGGCTGCGCTTCTCCGACGGGCATCCATTCGACGCAGACGATGTAGTCTTCAGTTTCAAAGCATACTTAGATGAAAGCATTCATTCCCCACAGCGCGACTTGCTGATCGTAGGCAATCAGCCCATCACAGTAAGAAAAGTCGATTCGTACACGGTGGTCTTCGAACTGTCCCAACCCTACGCTGCAGCCGAACGATTATTCGACAGCGTTGCGATCTTGCCTAGGCATTTACTCGAAGAAGCGTACAAGGCCGGAAAGCTCTCGCAAGCCTGGGGACTTGACACTCCTGGGCAACAAGTTGCGGGTCTCGGACCGTTCCGGCTCAAGGAGTATGTGGCCGGGCAGCGGATCACTCTCGAGCGCAATCCTTATTACTGGAAGGCCGACCGCGATGGGCACCGGCTTCCTTATCTGGACCAGATTATCTTCTTCTTCGTCCCCAATGCGGATGCGGAAGTGATCCGGTTTAAGGCTGGCGACAGCGACATGATCAATCGCATCAGTGCTGAGGATTACTCGATATTAGAGAAGGACCAGGCCACACAATCATTCCGCCTGAGGGATCTTGGGCCAAGCTTGGAGTTCAACTTCCTGTTTTTCAATCTCAATACAGCGCTGCCTGCTCAATCGTCACCACTTGCGCGAAAGCAGGCTGCCTGGTTTGGGAAGGTCAAATTCCGACAGGCGATCTCACTTGCGATTGACCGGGAAGCAATTACTCACATCGTATATCGCGGGCGCGGTACCCCATTGTGGTCGCCCGTTACTCCAGCCAACAGTCTTTGGATAAATTCGTCCATTCCCCATCCGGCGCGGTCTCTGCAAAATGCGAAGACTTTGTTGCAATCGGCGGGATTCTCCTGGAAGCAGGACGGCACTCTGGTCGATGCGACCAGTGTCCCCGTCGAATTTACGATCATTACCAGTGCCTCCAACGCCCAGCGCACGAAGATGGCGACCATGATCCAGGCGGATCTCAAGGACGTGGGAATCCAAGCAGATGTTGTTCCATTGGAGTTCCACTCCGTCCTGGACCGCATCTTCCAGACGCATGATTACGAAGCAGCCATCCTTGGTCTGGGCGGAGGTGACGTCGATCCGAACTCAGAGATGAATGTTTGGTCGTCAACGGGCAATGACCATGTGTGGGATATCGGCGAGACTCGCCCATCGACGAGTTGGGAGGCCGAGATTGACCAACTCATGGAAAAACAACTTTCCGCTCTGAAACCTGAAGAGCGAAAAGCGCTGTATGACCGCGTGCAGGCAATCCTGGCTGAACAACTTCCCATCATTTGCCTCGCCAGCCCGAACATTCTCGTTGGCGCCAAGAGCGAGTTGGGCAACTTTAAGCCCGCGGCGCTCGATCCGCACACTCTGTGGAACTCGCCGGAACTATTCTTTTACGGCAAGGAAGCTGGGCACAAGCCATGAGCACAGCGCCACGGAAGGCAAAGGCTGCTCGGTCCGGCGACCCTTCCGACTCCCGAGTGGTAAAAGAGTGCCTTCATGGAAGCGAGGAGGCCTGGTCGAAGCTGATCGACAAATACAAGAATCTGATTTATTCGATTCCCCTGCGGTACGGGTTCTCCGAGGAAGATTGCGCCGACATCTTCCAGGCAGTCTGCATGGACTTGTTGACCGAGTTGCCTCGTCTTCGCGAGCCCAACGCGCTGGCGGGTTGGCTGATTCAGATCTCGCGAAACAAATGCTTTCATCGAAAACAGGCCCAGCGCCGCCACAAAGTTACTGACCTCGAAGATGTGGACCTCCCCTCGGTGGCCGAAGCGTCAGACGATCTCGTAGCCCAGACTCAGCAGGAACAAATGCTGCGAGAAGCATTGTCGGACCTTTCTCCGCGCTGCCGCAAGCTCGTGCAACTGTTGTTTTTTGAGGAGCCGGCGCGACCCTACCAACAAGTTGCGGCGGAGCTAGACCTGGCACAAGGCTCAATTGGCTTCATTCGCAGACGCTGTCTTAACAAGTTGCGACAACGGCTGGCGAAAATGGGTGGATGATGCCTGTCCCCGCGACAGCCATGGCTCGGAGTTCTGATGCTTCTCGGGAGGAATTACTCGCCTGCCTCCCTCGCCTCAAACACAAAACGGCTCAGTCCAGGTTTCTAGCCAAACATCCCAGCCTGGTAAGCGCAGATGTCGTTTCATGGCTCGCCGAGTTAATTCGGGAACGGGCAAAGGTTGATACCGGTCCGACCATGACCCTGGCCGAGGTCGCTGTTGCCATCGCGCGCAAGCTGGGCCATCGCGCCATAATCGCCCAGAGCCTACGTGCCATGGGCAACGCTCTGTACCTCACTGGCCAGAACAGGTCAGCCATTCGTTACCACCAGAGGGCCTGCAAGATTTTCATTACCCTGGGCGACACCAGACAACTTGCGCGCACGTTGAACGCCTCCATTCAACCGCTGATTCTTACCGGGCAATACGATCGCGCATTCGCGGCGGCTGAAGAAGCGCGACAAATCTTCATTGCAGACCACAACGAGTGGCGTCTGGCGAGGGTCGAGTTGAACCTGGGAAACATACTCCATCGTCAAGACCGGTTCGCCGAAGCCCTCGAATATTACCAGCGCGCGGTTCGCTTTTTTCGTTCCAACCCAGAGAAGGACCCGGAAGCGTTTGCGGTTGCCCTGCACAATGTCGCGATGTGTCTGGTTGGATTGAACGACTTTCCTCACGCCCTTGCGGCCTATGAAGAAGCCCGGCAGTTCGCGGTCGAACGGGGCATGAATGTGCTGGTGGGGCAGTCAGATTACAACATCGCCTCGCTCTACTATTTCCAGGGCAACCATACCCGTGCGATCGAGATGCTGCGTGCGACTCGCGAGACTTGTCGCACAACCAACGACGAATATCACGTCGCGCTCTGCCAGTTGGACCTGTCGGAAATCTATCTCGAAGTAAACCAGAGTAAAGAAGCCGCGGATACGGCGCGTCGAGCGGCCTCAGATTTTCAGCGCCTGGCAATGGGCTACGAAGCGGGAAAGTCGCTGGCCAATTTGGCTCTGGCGATGTGGCAGCAAGGCCGCGCCGATCCCGCCTTGGAATTATTCGCCAAGGCCCGAAGAGTGTTCGTGAAGGAAAAGAATCGGGTCTGGCCAAGCCGGATCGACATCTACCGGGCCATCATTCTCATCGAGCGAGGGCAGCACTCCGAGGCGCAGCGACTCTGTCACGCAGCTTTGAAGGCGTTTCGGACGGCGAGGGTTTCGTACAGTCTGATCCAATGTCATTTGCTACTCGCCCATTTGTATCTCAGGGCGACGAAGGCTGCTCCTGCTCGCCGGCACTGCGACGCGGCCCTGAAGCGTTTGCGTACGATCGACCTTCCCGTATTACGTAGTCAGGCTCATCACCTAATGGGCCGTATCCAGGTCGCAATGGCGCGCCCGGCCGAGGCTCACGCTTGTTATGAAGAAGCTCGGAAGCTCTTGGAAGAACTGCGCGGCGGTCTCAGCCGGGAAGAACTCAGAATCTCGTTCATGAAGAGCCGCCTGGTCGTTTACGAAGAGTTGGTTGAGCTCTGCCTGGCAGGCAAGACCACCCAACAGACAGAGGAAGCGTTTCGACATATCGAGCAGTCCAAATCGCGCAGCTTGCGTGACCTGATGTTCGATGCGGGCTCCGAGTTTCACCTGGCTTCCAGAGTCGATTCGACTCTGATCGAAAAGGCGCAGGATCTGCGAACCGAGATCAATTGGTATTCCCGCAGATATGAAATGGAGCAGCTTGGTGAGATCAAGAGTCCAGGCGCCCCTTTGGCTCGACTCCAGGCAGAGATTCGAAAGCGTGAGGACGAACTTCTCCAGTTGGTGCGCGAAATGCCCATTCCTGTCGCGGAGTCGGCTGGCTTGACATCGCTCAATGCGGCGACGGTTGAGGAGATTCGTTCCGCCCTGTCTCCAGAAGCGACGCTTCTTGAATACTTCCAGATTCGCGATCACTTCATAGTCGTTTTGCTGAATCACGATTCGCTGGAAATTGTCCCAGTTGCTACGCTGTCCAAAGTGAACGATTTGATCGCCAGGTTGCACTTTCAGCTTTCAAAGTTCAAGCTGTCGGCCGACTATGTTGCGGCGTTTGGCAAGTCTCTCATGGAAGTCACTCTTCGGCATGCAAGGGAACTGTATGACGAGCTGCTCGGTCCCGTCAGAAAGAAGCTCACGGGGAGTCATTTGCTCATCGTGCCTCACGGGAGTCTCCATTCCTTGCCCTTTCAGGCGCTCTTTGATGGCCGTCAATATCTGATTGATTCGTTCAGTATCTCTTACGCGCCGAGTGCCACCGTCTTTCGGCTCTGTCACACGCGATCCGCGAATCGAACCGGAGGTGCACTCGTGCTCGGTATTCCGGATACGGCGGCACCGGTTGTTCTGGATGAGGTCCAAACGGTTGCAAAGACGATCGCGCAATCGGAGCTGTTTCTGGGCAAAGCCGCGTCTTCTGACTTGCTACGCGCCAAAGGAGAGCAAAGCCGACTGATTCATATCGCGACTCACGGCTACTTCCGGCGAGACAACCCAATGTTCTCTGGAATTCGTCTAGGGGACGGTATCCTCAGCCTCTACGATCTTTACCAAATGAATCTCCCCGCCGAACTCATTACTCTCAGCGGATGTGCGACGGGTCTAAGTGTAGTGGCCGACGGAGACGAACTGCTGGGGTTGGTTCGCGGGCTGATCCATGCTGGAGCGCAGTCGGCCCTTTTAACTCTTTGGGATGTGCAGGACCGAAGCACTGCCGAATTTATGGCTTCCTTCTACAGTCATTTGTCTTGCGGCGACGGTAAATCTGCAGCCTTGCGCTCGGCGATGCTCGAACTGCGGAGTCGGTATCCTCACCCGTACTACTGGGCCCCTTTTGTCTTAGTCGGCTCGTAACCGTGGGTAATCTCCAAAGTAACCAACTCCGCTCTCTTTTTTGAGTACCGGCTATATCTGCAAGCAACTCCCTACACCCTTATTAACTGAATACGCCGACGACTGTTCTCGGGTAGGGAGGGATCGTGGAACACTTTTCGATTGAGCAATGGGTTGATTTTGTCCGGCAGGTCAAAGGCGTAGAGCATTGCGCTCAAATGGAACAACACCTGAACAGGGGATGCGTCGAGTGCGTTAAAGCGTCGGAGACATGGAGGAATGTCATGCAGCTTGCAAATCGAGAGAAGAGTTACGAGCCACCCGCGTGGGCGGTTCTGGCGGTAAAAGCCAGTTTTGGCGCGCGGAAGGGAATTCCATCGCGGCAGGGGACATTGGAACTCGCGAAGCTGTTGTTTGACAGCGCTTTGCAGCCTGCGATGGCCGGAGTTCGCGGCACTGCCTCGATCTCCAGGCAACTCTTGTACAAGTCGGGCAGCGTCTGTATTGACATGCGGATGCAGCCGAAACCTGGATCAGACTCGATGGTTTTGATGGGACAGCTCATGGATTCCGCGAAACCTAACCAAGGGATGAGTGGGATTGCTGTGAGCTTACTGTGCAAGGGAGATACGGTATCACGGGGGAGGACCAACGACGTTGGGGAGTTTGACTTCGGCATGACGGCGCACAGCCAACTCCAACTCGTATTTGGAATCGGAGACAGAAGGACGATTGTTGTGCCTGTCCCCGACGGCGACAGTGCCTAAGGCTGACGTGTCATGACTTTGGTAACACTCGAGATGTGAATCCGTAATCTTGAGATGGCACTTAGGTGGTGTTGAAATTCTAATCAATCGTTAGAGCAAGGCCGGGAATGGTGGGATTTCTGGGAGGGTTTATGCGACGTTATTGTGGGGTGTTGCTGTTTATTCTGCTCGTGGCTGCGATACCGCAGGCATCCGCGCAACAGCGGCTGATTGTACGCGACCAGCTGGGACTTGGCGGGCTGAAAATCACTTGTCTCGTCCTGAATTGCAACGTTGGCGCCAAACTGGGCGACCCTTCGGGACAACTATTTCTGATCACGGTTGATGACTCCGTGAATCTGACCTCCTTTTTGACGCTGTTGTTGCGCGAGGTGGGCATCGTCGACGTTGAAGTTGACCAGCAACTGACTCTGATTCAGGCCACCGCAGGTCCCGTTCCGGAATCATTGATCGACGAAACTCCGCTCGTCTACTACGGCACTCCCGTCTGGAACGGGTATGTGAATCAGCCGGCCGCCAAGATTATTCGGGTGCTCCAGACTCAGAGCGCGTTCCATGTTTCCGGAGCGGGGACCGTGGCGATGATTGACACCGGTGTCGACACTCAACACCCGGTGCTGGCTCCCGTTCTCGTGCCGGGCTACAACTTCATCAACAACACTCCCAATGCGGACGAGACGGCCGATGTAAATCAGTCGTCCGCCGCGGTGCTTGACGGAGGGACGGGCGAACCGACCTACGTGAATTCCTCCACGATAGCGGTCCTTAATCAATCGTCCGCCGCTGTTTTGGATGGTGGACAATACAGCGCCTTTGGACACGGCACCATGACCGCCGGCATCGTTCATATGGTGGCACCCACGGCGAAGATCATGCCGTTGAAGGCATTTTCGGCCGACGGTACCGGGTATGTTTCGAACATCATTCAAGCCACCTATTATGCGGCTCAGCATAACGCGAAAGTGATCAGCATGAGCTTCAGTTTCAGCTCATCTTCCACGGAAATGGCGAGTGCGATCAACTACGCTAACGGCCGTGGCGTAATTTGCGTTGCGTCGGCGGGAAATGACGGGCAGGATGAGTTGGTATACCCCGCTGCTCTGCCTAACGTAATGGGAGTTGCTTCTACCAGTGACTATGACACGCCCTCTAGCTTCTCCAATTACGGGCCAGACGTTTGGGTGGCGGCCCCCGGCGAGGGGATTGTCTCAACTTATCCCTACGGAACTTACGCTGCTGGCTGGGGAACTTCTTTCAGCGCACCTTTTGTTTCGGGGACAGCGGCGCTGTTGGTCAACGTCTCAGCGGGGGTAAATCAAAAGAGTGCCGCGGCCGTGATCGCTCGCGCGAGGTGGATTTCCTCCGATATGGGCAATGGGCGCCTCGATACATACCAGGCGGTTCAATCCTGGGTCGATGGGACGGAATCGCACTGAACTGAGTCTGACGACAGTCTCGGCCGCGATCTCGGCACGTTTCCATCCGGCGGGGCGGCGATAGCGTCTGGCGTGCAGATCGACTGCGAGACACCAAAACGGCGAGCTGACCAATGCGTTTCAAACTCGTGGTCAGGTCAATAACTGCCTAGGGGGGCCTAACATGCGTTCCAAGTTACTGCTGTGCGTGATTGCTGGCTTTGCTTTGACAGCATACGCCAAACAAGCCAAACATTATCAGTCCGGCAAAGTGCTGCAAATGGATGCAGTCCCGTGCGGCACGGCGGAGAAGGATGCCAAGAGCTTCGCTGGCGAATTGTTGGGCACCGACTCGAGGCAGCAAGAAGACGCAGGAAGTCCTTTGCCAAGAGTATGTGCTGCAGACTGACCGAGTAATCTACCGGATTCGTCCGCGCGACGAAAAGCATCCTGTTCTTCTGCCAGTGGGCGAGCAGGCACAGTTCCGCCTGCAGAAAGACAAAATGCTTCTCAGCGTGGAGGATCTAGACAGCAAAGAGCGCGAATATGTGGTGGTCTCAATGACGCCGCGGTCTGACAATAACACAGCGGCAGTCTCCTCAAATTCGAATCACGATCAATAGACGGCCGCCTGCAGGCGCATCATTCGTTTGGGCGCAACTCATCGCCGTTCTTTAATTCCGACTTGTCGGCTACGCCTGGGTCGGGCATCGTGGTGCCAGAGAGTTGCTGGAATTATTGTTCCGCCAGCCTGAAGTGAAGTAGAGACGATTATGTAGGCTACCCCTCAGAACTCGCCCCCGAGCCGCAAAGGATCACACCAACGACATGCATCTCGTCATTTGGGCCAAGAAACTCTTGGTAGGATCGAAAAAATATGAAGGGGCCTTCCGCTGAATCTCAGAAATGATCTCCTCCCTGAGCCTTTCCTCAGTCGCGCTGCCTATGCCGATCTCGCTCCTGGCTTGTTCGCCGCTGGGACTCTCTGCCGCCATTACAGCGATCCGCGCTGGTGAACGTTTCAGCAAACGTAAATCAGCAGAGTGCCGCCGCGGCTATGGCTCATACAGTTTGGATCTTCGTGCGACATGGGTAACGGACGCCCCGACACATACCAGGCCGTGCAATCGTGGGTCACGACGTTGGACAGAAGTGAGGTGGGGAGACCGGTGTGGTTCTAGGCCGATTCCTCCGATGTGATGAACATCTCGCTTCTGAGACGGCGTCAATCATTTGCTTCAGGCCGGAACTGCAGAACCGCGACCTTTGACAGGTCAACTACAATGAATTTAGCCGGGGTAGGATTACCGGGCCTTCGCCGCCAAGCACTGGGGAAAGAACCGAGAGGGGGTATCCACTCCGGCTGCTGCGCACCTCGCGTACCTTGTCCAAGACCTGGCAGGCTGCTGAAAGACTACTCCACTCCACAGCCGGAGAGCTATTGTGTTGAGTGCGCAACAGCCTCTACCCCTGCGACCGTCTACTGGAAGTGTGCTAGAGTTAGCGGAAATTGTGAACTCTCAGTAGTCCAGCGTATTTGAACCCACGCGAAGTCCGGAGCTTTCGAAAAAGATGCACCGCAGCACCTTGCAAGATTTGACTCGGAACGATTGGATTCTAATTGAGTCTAAGGCCAAGCGGGTAAACGTCAACCTGGGTCAGGAAATCATCAAGGAAGGTGCTCGGATCGACCACCTTTATGTTCTCCGTCGAGGGTCGGCTTCGGTGGAGCTAGCAGGAGCGACCTCTCGTGCGGTGATTGCGACACTTGTCGCGGGCGATGTTTGTGGCGAAATGGCTTTTCTCGGAGACAGTACAGCGACCGCAGCAGTTGTTGCCAAGGAAGAAGTTGAAGTTGACGCAATCTGGGCAGACGACCTGCGTCAACTCGTGTCCGCATTTCCCGGGTTTGGCACGAGGTTCTACCGCTCACTCGCAGTCATACTTGCACAACGGTTGCGTCAGACGTTGAAGGAACTGTTGAGAGAGATGACCAACAAGCGATAGCGACTTACGATTGTCCCGAACTGCCTGCGATAAATTACGGAGGACCCGGGCGCCGCGTCCATAACTGCGGTAAGCGTGGTAAGAGCATTTGTCGCTCGTCTGGGCTGGATCCGAGGCCAGGCTGGACCGCTCTTTCATGTCCACGAAGACCTTAAACAAGAAGGACAGTGTCGGCAGATGGCGGAAAGAGTAACATAATAAAGATGTCAACCATCGGAGAAGTGAGAGCAGCCGAGAAGAGGGTGAAAAATGTTCTGGACGCCCTCAGGGGGGCCGGTACGCAAGATCAGCATCTGCAAGATCGCCTCGCCGTTGAATTGAAGAGTGCGACAGACGAGTATTCAAGAGTGGTTCTTGAATTAAATCCAGAGTAGCCCTCCCATTTTCACCATCAGCCTTTCTCGCCGCGTTGTCGGTCACGTTGTTGTCACCCTCACGGTAGTGTCCTTAGATTCGGTGTTGCTGGGACCCCGCCGATGACCAGCTCACGCCTTTCTTAAACTCCCCTTGCAGAAGCTGTGAAAAGCTGCTCTCAAGTGTTTGATCTCTGTATTCAGCAAATCTCCGGCGCACCAGCTCGCGCAGAGTTGGATCGGATTTTATCTCCTCGACCTGAGACCGTACTCTCTCCTGATCCGCTGGAGGCAGCAAGCACTTCACCACTTCAAGCGCAGAACCCAGAGTGCGGTTCTCGATGAGAAGCTCTTCAACTTTGTCAAGCAACTGGTTGGTGTGATTTGGCATTGTTTACCTAGCGTGACGGAAACTGGCGGTTCACCTTCCGGCACTACGCTTCCAGTACTCATGGGCACCGGAAACAATAGTTCCAGGATCTCTCTGGCTCCAGGGTGACCTATGTAGGCGTGACCGACAAGGAAGAGTGTGGCTTGCTCTCGCCTCAGCTTCCTGAGGACTGGCTGATCGTAACGATTGCGATTGCCACCTTCGAGTGCCGACTGCACGAGCATCTCCTAGGCTCTTCCGGACACTCTCGCGTACATTTGAACAGGTCTTAGTAACCACTTTAACTTTGTTACGGAATCCGAACAGTCGGACTGCCTGGGGTCTCCTACTTTGACAGGGAGTTGAGGGATCGCAGATATCGGATGGCGCCTGCGTGCCGGTTGGCCTCACGTTCGGGCGATTTCGCCGATTGCTGGCAGTCCCCTGGCGTTAATCTACTGGCGGCTGGGGCGCCTTGGAGAGCGGCGACGTTCACTGGTCTACAACTTCGCCGCCAGTCCAACGCTAACAGCGAAAGCCGATCATCTAAGCAACACGCGGCTTGTGCGGTTGGCCGCCTGCTCCCAGCTTCTTTGACAGAAGAGCGAGTAATCGCTCTGTTCGCTTGTCCTCTGACTTCCGTTCGTTACAACGCTCTTGAATTCTGCCTTCGTGGCGTATTGGCTTCGAGGGGAGATTGGCCGTCACGAGTGTTTGTCCTCATTCTGTGAACGTCTGACTGCACAACGGTGATCACTGTACTTCTTCCACAGGTATTCACTGGCGGATTCCCCGTCTTGCATCATTTGCGAAGGCGTTAGGAACTTCAACTGGCATCGAGTGCAAACAGCAAGGACAGGGATCTTCTCACGGTATTTGAGAATCGAGAATCCGATTTCATTCGCCACTGCAGTCGGAGTTTACGACAGGCCTGAGTCTACGGCAATAACGGACTCGGGCCTGTGAAAAACAATTTACAATCCGGCAAGCGGCCGGGTTCATAAGAATGCTCTGGTGAGGAGAACGATCAACGTCGAAGGCTGTACTCAACCCTGTTCGGCAAGAGCGCGACTGTCAAATCGGATAAATTGTCCCAGGTGCTTTCAACCCCAGTGCTCGCCAAGCACCTCGAAGTCGTCGTGGCTGCTCGACCGCATCTCCGCCGGTGTTGAGAGGAACCATTCTTCTGCCGCTGATCAGCCATCAGTATATGAAGGGTTCTCGACCTACTGTTGACCTGGAGGATCAATCCCTTGCCGCTCTTGCTACGTATCCCATCCAGGTTTGGAGGGTGCGAATGTCCACTCCATGCCGCAAGTGCTCGGTGGCAAACGTGTGACGGAATTTGTGCAGGAAGTAGTGCTGGCAGTATCGACCTTTCGAGCAGCAGTTGCCATGCTTGGTGATGCATTGTCCGCAATTCAGCTTCGCCCGCTCGGCGACCCGCTTGACGATCATGTCCGTCTCGGTGTTGGGATTGCCTCTCGAATTCGGAAAAACCAATTGGGCGGGCAATGCGTTACGCCTCTCTTTCACCGTCTGGAGTTGCTGGATCAGCACAGTTGGTAACGGGACGCACCTGTCTTCCCAGTTCTTCGGCCTAAATCCCCAGATTGGCTTCGTTGTAACGCGAACCACGCTGTTGTGGAAGTCGATGTCGCACCAGGTGACATGCTGCGCCTCTCGGTCACGGAGACCTAGCTAGGTCACAAGGACACTAATGATTGGAGTACTTCATCGAGCGCAGCCGCCGCCCGCAACGGCCCGAGGTGTTATCTTTCGCCTGGATATCCCGACCTGCGGGTTACCGCGACTTGGGGTGCAATCGAGGCCTGCGTGTTTCCCAGAATCGGCGACGGTACAACCCCAGGGCGAGTGAGGGACGCTCGGTAGCTCGGTACCCATCTTTCCTACAATTTTCCTACAGTTCGCCCGCGCATTCGCGTAGACCACTGAATTGACGCGGCTTTCGGTGACGAATTGCGGGGGGTGGGAGCCAACCACTGACAGAAAGGTAATAAGCTATTGAAAATAAACGAGATAACGAAGAAGGGATTGGTTGCGGGGGGTGGATTTGAACCACCGACCTTTGGGTTATGAGAACAACCGCTTGCAGTTAAATCATTGAGCCTGAAGCACGGACGGGATGATTCAGGTTCTTAAGAACACCGCCAGTTCAACTCAGTCACGGCAGATTATGAGCGGATATGAGCGTTTTGACAGATGGATACAGCTGCGGAAAGCAAGAATGTGCGTGCGCGGGGAAGGCTGGCATGGGATTCGAACCTACAACCCTCCGGTTAACAGCCGTAAGGGTCAAAACTCTAAGTGCCGTCCGTCGCATGCAGAGGAGCACATCCAAAATCCCGCCCTCAGTTGGGCTATATGGGCTACAAACTTCTAGCGGTCAGCGCCCGCCGCCAGCCGCCCATTGAGAACGAGACGCCCGATTCGATTGACCACCGGAGTAGAATAGTTGGAACGTGTAGACGGGGAGGAAAACTGTATGATGCCAACTTACGCAAACGGGATACCGATCGCTTTGGGGGACTGGGTGAGAGTGTTTGTTCCCCGAAAAGGCATTTGGCATCACGGGATCGTGCGCCGGATTTATTGGGCAGGTAATGGCTTTGCAGTTGAAATTGCAAACAACATGATAGGCCGTGGCGTCATCGCATCGGATTGGTACGATTTTGCGGATGGGCAGGTCGTTGAACTGCATCGCCAAGCCACTTCCTCAATTCACATTCAAGAGATTCTGGCGAGAGTGGAAAGTAACCTCGGCAAGCCTTACAACCTGTTCGCCCAAAATTGTGAACACTTTGCCTCACTCGCTTTCAACGGAAAACCAGAAAGCAAGTCAGTTGCGGTCGCCGGTTTCGTTGTCCTTGCAGCGATCATAATAGGACTGTTGGGCGCGGATTAAGGCAGCAGCTTACAGGCCTGCGATATCTTTGACCGCTTCCGCTTTCGACCCAAACGGCCCGTGCATCTTGGTATCCGCCAAGCTTCTGGTCTCGTAATACCATTGCCCATCTTGCTCGAACGGCGGGCGCGTGACGTTCTTCGCTGTCCCCACATTCACAATCTTCGTGCTTGCGACCTTGCGTGCATCGTCTGCCTGCTTGTGGATTCCTTCAGCGTCAGGTGACGATGAATGATTGGCTATCTTGTGCAGGGAATCGGCCACAAAGTCAGCGACGCGAGTTTTCTCGTATTTGGTTTTGTTGTCTGCCATAACCAGCAGGATGCCAGCGCCGGGGTGGGACTGGAAAGAGTACCACGGTAATAAAAGGCCCCGGCGGTTTTAGGGCTTTCGCTTTACTTGCTTACTTTATGATTTTTCTCCGTGGCAAAATGGATGAACTCGTCGAGGTTAACTGAGTACCAAGGGGTGTCACTCCTAGCGCCTGAAGGCTTCCACAAAATTGTGGATGACTTGACCCGAAGCGTGCCAACAAAACCACCAGTCTCTTTGGAGATGTTATGGTCATAGGACTCTTGTCCCGAGAATTTGTATTTAGCGGCAGGCATGTACACTTACCTCCGCTCGGATTCTACCACCGGCGTAAAATAGCACCCATGCCAACCAAAGTCAGGAGGACGAAAGATGAGAATATTCTACGTTGCGCGAAGTGCTTCATCTGCGGGTAGTACCCAGCAGGTTGTTGCTTTCTTCAAGGATGAAGCGACGGCAAATCGAGTTGCGGATATTCTTTCCGAAACCTGCCGTGAAGGATACTTCCATACCCTTTGGAAAGAAATGGGAGGCACACCAAGCGTTGCAACCACTAAAGGTGTTGTGATCTACGCCTGCATCAATCAGTGGGCGGGGGAATTGATCGTCGATTCGATACACGCGGATTCAGAAGAAGCTGAAGAATCCCTTAACCAAGGGCGTGGTGCAACTGGCGAATATGCGGTATATCAAGCACCTTTATTGGGGTGATGTTCCTGCTTCCCGGCACGGGCGCACCAGAGTTAAGCTGCACACCGTCCGAGGCGGAGGGGTGAGGTGCGTGCCTTGGATGCCGGGCGTGTTCACTTCCGCCCGGCGCACTTATTAAGCGCGCGGGATGTCTCCCTTATACAACCAAGTGTCAGGTTCACCGCTGGACGATAGGTCGTCAACCGGAATCGGGTTGTGACCCGTGACCCATACGAGCCCCTCGCTGACGCTGTCTATTTTCACGCGAGCCCCAGAAGGAAAGAGCAACGTGTCTCCGCGCTTAGGTGTAGGTTCGTCCGCCATCACCGACAGCATCTGGTTGGAAATATTCGGAAGGTGAACACCGTCGACCGTGTCCTCCAGTTCCTTGTTGGCAGAGGCCTCAGCGGAAACAATGCTTTTTAGTTCAGCAAGCAGATATGCCTTAGCCTCTTCATCGTTTGAAAATTCGCGGGTCATTGGTCCTCTCCAGCCTCCGTTTTACGCTCGCGGACTGGGCCGGGAAAGTTACTTCGGAGTGCGGTCGGGCCAGTGGTGCTAGAATCGCACCTTTATGTCCGCCGCCAACCCATCAGTGGAATCGCTCGTCCGGTTGTTGATCTGGGTCGGCGGCGTGGTAGCCACTGTAGTCGGGTCATGGGCAAGCAGCAAGATTCATGTGTACCAAGAGAGCAGGAAGGCGCATCTCGAAGACATCAAGCAGAAGGTCTTGCTTCCCCTCAGTGACGGACTTGCCGAACACTATGGAGTGTTGGTCACCCATCGTTCTCCGGTCGTGATCGAGTTCTGGGGCGTGCGGCTGCGCAAGGAGAATGTAAGCGTGACGGAATATCCGAACGAGCACGGGCCTGTGTTGACCAAGATGGTCCCGGACGTAATGGCTGCAACTGATCCGGCGCTCTACACGGATGCAAGGAAGAAGCACTTCCGCAAGGTAATAAAGCACACTGAAGAGTTCTTGGCCGCGTGGAAGGCACACGCGGAGGAGTGCTACTCATGGGTTTTGAAGTTGTCTGAGGAGATCCTCGCAGAAACTAAGTTGCCGACGCATCCAGTTCAGCACGGTGCCGCATACGTCATGCAGTATCGCTTGGGCGTTTTCATCTACAGGCGTCTCTGCCACAGCTTGGAGACGGCGCTATCCAAGCGGAACCCAAACCAAACTCAAAGTGCAGACTACTGGGTTCTGGAAGGTTTTGATGGCACACCGGCTGCGGCGACTGAACAAAAGTTGGACGCACTATTGGCGTACCTCGACAACCTCATGGTAAGGGAGAAAGGCACGGCTGATCGGCTTCTACAAAACGCTCGCGGTCTAGAGCAACAGCTGACTTCGCTGCGCGCAGAGCTAAACTACGCTGTTGCCGCGCGTCGGCTCCGACACAAATGTGACCTTGTGCCGTTCTTTTGATGTCCACCTTCAGTTTTACCACCCGGTTAGCGCCGGAGCCATATCTTGCCCCCAACGTTGCCGACAGTGCCTTACTTATGATCTTATGATCGAGCTGGGGCGGTGATACCCCTGTCACACTGGAATTGTGGCATTCGCCAACGGGTCGCTGGCCTTCGGGAAGGCGGCCCTTGATTTTGTTCAATCTGACCCTCCACTACCAGCCCAGTAGCCTTTCCGTGGCTCTTACGTTTCCCGACACGCGCGGATGGTGAGGCGTCCAAGCAGGCGCGCTGCCGCGACACGATGCGATCCGTCAAGCATTCGCATTCCGTCAACGCGGATGGGAGGCAAGTCGTCGATGCGGGTGATGTAGTGCTGGAGGTCGCTCCGCTCTGCTTCCTTTCGGCTTCACGGGTCTTCGACCAAGTCAGCGATGACCGCGTCGAAGAAGTGCTTTACAGGAGCGCGGAAGGAGAGCGGAGAGGTCACTGGAACCGGGTGTGGTGACTCGCAGGGCGTCTCTGCGTACCACGGTCGAGCAGGTAGGCATTGCTTCCCCTCACTCTCTTACGCCTTCAAAACTCGTACAGAGAATTGCAGTTGTCCCCTCATCTCCCAGGCCAAGGCAGGTAGGCGCTGCGTTCGGGCCGGGTTCGAAATATTTTCGACATATTTCTCCTCCCGCAGGTTCCTTTTATACATAGAGGGGAAAATCTCGTGCGAATCCATGAAATCGCCTCGCCACGGAGGCCGGTGGTCGCGTGCGGCCATTGCTCTGTTCCCTTGGATTCCTCAAGCGTACCTAAAAGTACTTCTAGGCACTTTAGGCACTTTAAGCACTTTAAGCAATTGTTGAGAAGTTTTTTCGAAGTCGAGAAGAAAAAAGATTCTTTGAGAAAGAGCAACAAATGCGTCTTGTACGGTTTCAATTCGAATAATGTTCTCGTCCGCCCAATGACGCGAAGACTAACACCAGCCGAGTAGTGAATGGGCTCGAAATCTGTCGGACGAAGTCGGACGCCACAGCCGACCTTCAGACGACGCGGTGATTTCAGCCCGGTCTCGACTCTCGCTACAGGAGGTTTTATGAGCGAGATACACGAAGCACCGCCAGTCAGCCAGCCGTTCCCTCATTTCGAGCGGTTCCTCGATTCGCGCGAGGCGGCAGCCTTGCTGCATATCCATCCGAAAACACTTCAACGGCTCGCCCGCAAGGGCGAAATGCGCGCTATGCGGATCGGAAAATTGTGGCGCTTCCGCCCATCCGATCTCGACGCGTGGGTACAGTTGCGGTTAAAAGTGGCCAGCTAGCTTCGGTGGCAAAAATCTGCCTCGCTGCTAGTGATTGCAAAGTGATTGCAGAATCCCGCGACTAAAACTGCACGACCGACAAGCCGGGAATCATCTGGAAGTGGCGGAGATTGCCCGTGGCTACGCTGTAGCCGAGTTCCAAGGCCGTCACCCCGATCAACAGATCAGAGAGCGGCAGACGAATGCCTTTCGCTTGGTTCTCGCCATCGATCTGTCCGACACGAAGGGCAAGAGACACCGTTACCGGATGCATAGGTAGGGCCGTGATAAGCTCCTGAATGAACTGCTGCCGCTTCTCCTTTCGCTGCGACGTATCGGCACGGGCCGCGCCGTGGGCCAGTTCGATCAGAGTAACCACGGAGACGGCGATATCGGTATTCCCTGCCTTGCCCGAGATCGCGGCAAGCATCTGCCGCGCGTTTTGCCCCTGGCGCTCGGCTGTGATCAGCACACTGGAATCGAGGATTAGTCCCATGCGGGCGGTTCGAGCGGCTCACGATGACTTTCGACAGCCGCTTCCACATCCCTAGCGAAGTCAGGGTCGATGGTCGCGGTCGAGTCCTCGGGTAGCAACGCGATGCACTCCGAGATGGACCGGCGCGGCGGGACTGGTGCATGGATCACCGCCACCGGCAGCTTCCCACTCTCGATCACGATTTCCGCGCCCGCACGCACCCGCGCGAGCAGCCCAGCGAAGTCATTGGCGGCTTCCGCTTCCGAGATGTGGATCACGTGGTCAGCCATGCCACGATTATACCGTCATTCCGTGTTCAGATTGGACCGAACTCGTTTCGCAGAATCTCAGATTCACGATCGATATAGGGATCGCTCATCGAGCGAGGACAGCACTGACCAACTGCTCTTCAGTCAGATCGCCCTGGATAAACTGTTCAAAGAATAGCCGCGCGTCAGCGCTAGGAGCTAGGCCCTCCAAACGCAGATCCGTGACTGCGTTGTCCACGGCTTTGCGCCTGAGAAGGCAATCGGAAACTGTTATTGCTCTGGGTGTGGCTGCCGTTGACATGTCTATCCTGAGTCTACGGTACCTACGCCCCAGACGGAACATCTTTAATCAACTTTGCCGTCCAAACGCATCCACCGTTCCATCTTACGAGCGTCTTGCCGCAGTTGCATGAAAGGTCGTCCTTGTCGCGTTGAGGCACCTTGCGCTTGGCTAATAGCCATACGCGCCCACATTCGCAAGTGTTCTTGCCTTCGACTCCGGAATTGACGTCCATATTCTCGCCTGGATATCCGTGGCGCTTGCCCAACAATAGAATCCTGCAAGACGCGTCTACCAGCACTATTTAAGTCCAACTTGTCCGCGATCGCCTGAAATCGGCCCGCCAATGCTCTACTCTTGGTTTGGTATTCGTTCTCGCACAGCTCGACTCCAGGAACCGCAGCCGCATTGCACAGCTCCTGGAATTCCACAATTTGGTCGTATAACCCATGGGTCAGCTCGGTCGATTCCATCAGGTGCCAAGCGTCACATGGATCGTGATTACAGTACATTGCAAAGCTCGTCGCAAGGTGATTCCGGACCTCCTCAGCCAGCTTGGCAAATTCTTCGTGCTCTTTGCTCCCATACCGCATTTGCCGATCACTCCTCTGGGTTGCTGAGCTTCTCCCTCCCCGACACTCGTTGGAGAATTCGTTTCTATTCTGTTGTATCTTCATCGAAACCGAAGTTCTGGTTGACCCTGCGGTTGAACTCCACCCTAGACGAACACTTGACACGTCCGACTACGCAGACAGAAATCCCGCCTTCGCCCTCAGGATAGTGTGGCAAGTCTTGTAGGTAATCGGCTACAGGGCGACGTTCGAATACGTCAATCACTCGCACCATCCGACTGGCTTGTTGAGTTTTGGTACTCATAATTTCCTGTTCGAACAGAGCTATGCAGTGTCCGTCTACGATACGATTGTGTTCTAGCACTGTCGTATCGTCACCCCATTGTTTCTTAGCAGATTCCCACCATCCGTTACGCATTTTCTGAGCAGCGTCAGAACAGATTTTCTGTTCCGCTAGACTAGGAGCATGTTTGACCTGTGCGACAGCGAACGTTACAAGTGTGACGACGATTGCGAGCGGAATGGTCTTCATCATCTAATTCCTCTTAGTTTCAATGCGCCCAATTTTGGCGCGTTTGCACGGTTTCTGTGCCATCGACAACACTTATATGGTCTTGGCAGGGAACTGCTCGTGCAATGGTACTTCCGTAACTCCGTTATGAGCCTGTCGAGGCGGCACCAGCGGAAACGGGTGCTCTCTTTGAGAGCGCATCTCTGGCTTGCTGGATTCCAATTTGGATGTCCCGCTCTAGGTCTAGGTGCGGCACCGTGCATGCGGAGCCATCTTTGTAAAGCCTCAGCGCATCTTCTGGCCGGTGCAATCTATTGAGGCACAGTCGAGCCGCACTAATCTTTGCCAGAATCCCTTCGCGTTTTGAAGGGTGGGCGACCGCTAATTTCTCATACTCGCTGACAGCACGTTCGTACTCCTGCCGTTGCTCTGGTAGGCGGCAGAGTTCGAGCCAAACTGACGGTGGCAGATTTTCACCGCCTGCGTTCAAGAAATCCTCGTAATCTTGCCATGCGGCTTCCGACTCTCTTGCCCTGAGATGTAACTCGCAGAGCTTAGCCGTCGTCTCCCGATACGCTGGAATTTTGCTCGCCCGCCAATAGACTGCTCGGAGGAGGTTCCACGCTGCAAACGAGTCACGTTTCGATGCGAGATATTGATTGAGGACTACGGCAGCCTCATCTAGCTTTCCGCTCTCCATGAGTTCGTTTGCCTGAACGATCTCGGCATCGGGCGTCCAAGACACTTTCTGTTCAATTGCCCGGTGCACCTTGTGTTCAAGACCGGAATAGCGCAACGCTACCGCTGCAAGCGCACCAAATAAGAAGCCCCCAACGTGTGCCCAATGTCCAATTCCGTCCCTTGGGCCCATCCCAGAGTTGATTTCAATCAACACCCAAAGGGGCAGGAGCCAATATGCCCGCATCCAAAACCGAAAATATGGAAACAATCCCAAGTCGAAGAGCCACATCATCCTGATTCGCATCTTCGGGAAACCCACCAAGAATGCACCCATTAAGCCAGCTACGGCTCCCGATGCTCCCACTGAGTGCACGATGCTTCCGGGACTCGCCCAAGCATCGAACTGGCATGCTATCGCGCCCGCCGTGAGGTAGACGAGGAGGTAAAGTGGTCGGCCCCAAGCATCCTCCAGCACAAATCCTGCCAGCCACAAGAACCACATATTGCCGAGCACATGCCACCAATCAGCGTGGAGGAACGTCGAAGTCAGATAGGTAATCGGTTTGGGACTCGCGGGGGAAAAGGCGTACCGCTCTGTGATAGACGAGGCGGTCAATCGTGAGTATTGGGCTCCGAGCGAATCCATTTCCGCCTGCAATGTCGTCGGGTCGTCAATCTGCCGAATTCGAGCATGCCAGTCGTCAACCGCCTCAGCATTGGGGTTTTGTATCTCCGCCCATTCGTCTGGGAACTGACTCTGAACTCCAGTGACAAAGGCTTTTGCGTCTGGGGCCACAAGTAGGCTTGGGTGCGTAGCAGCGAGAATCAGAATGTGTTCTCGTACCCCCCAAAGCTGTGAATCCTGCTCGTCTACGACACGATGGGTAGCGGCAAAGATCACCAAATTTACGAGGATCAGCGCCAACGTCACAATCGGCCAGCGACGAGCCGACATGTTCTCGTGCTGGATTGGGATAATCATGCCGGAGCCATCTGCCTATTACTTCGGCTAGCAGCCATCCAGCACCTCGGAGTATTCATCGATTGCCTGCTGCGCCGTGCGCAGTCTCTCCTTACTTGTCGATGACTACGTGTGTAGCTGGAGTGGGACGCTGATAGTGACACTCTGTATCTCCACAGGATTGTTTGGAGTACGTACCATTGACCCACGTCTCTGCTTTTTCGAGGCTGGTGAATGACCTGACCCAGGCTGGTGAGTACCATTGACCCACGTCTCTGCTTTTTCGTGTCCTTTCGGCAGGCCTGCGTGACTTGAGCTGATCGAGGCTGCTAACGTCAGTCTTTCCTGTGCGAGCAGAGGAGGGCTGGCGATGGCGAACGGGCGGTCTGAGATTCCCCACGGCATGAAGAGGATTTACCAGCGCTTTGCGGGTTGGCGGAGCGCACATCCTGGAGTGCGCTTGCCGATCCCGCCGCGATTGTGGAATGCGGCGGCGAAGGTGGCGCGCGAACACGGAGTTTGTCGCACCGCGCAGGTTCTACGTTTGGAGTACGGCAAGCTGAAGCGCATCACAGAGTCAGGGCAGTTTCCTATCCAGTCCGATTCCCGCAAGGGTCGCGCGATCCGCCGTTCGACGGCATCGCTGAGCGCTACGGCGGGGGTGCCACGCCCAAGGGTAAGCCGCGCTCGGGTTGCGGCTTCGCTGCCGTCCTTCCTGGAGGTGGTCGGATCATCGGCGATCACGGGGTCGGAATGTGTGATCGAGTTGGAAGGGGTGCAGGGCAAGATGCGGATTCAGTGGAAAGGGATGGGCGCGCCAGATCTAGCCGCTCTGGGCCGCGTGTTATTGGAGCCACGAAGCAGGTGAGGCGGTGATCCAGATTACTCCGCAGATGCGGATTCTGGTGGCGATCGAGGCCGTGGATGGACGCAAGGGCATCGACTCGCTGGCCCAGTTATGTCGGGAGAAACTGCAGGCCGATCCTTTCTCGGGCTGCCTGTTTGTGTTTCGCAGCCGGCGAGGAACCTCGATTCGCATTCTGGTGTATGACGGGCAAGGATTCTGGCTGGCGCAGAAGCGGTTGTCCAAGGGACGTTTCGTGTGGTGGCCGAGTGGGGACCAACCCACGCGCGTGCTGGAAGCGCATCAGGCGCAGTTGCTGCTGGCCGCTGGGAACCCGGATGCGGTGGCCGCGCCGGTGTGGCGGCGGGTGAGCGCGTAACCGCACTTTGCACTTGCGTTCCATTTTTTCTTCTGCCACACTGCAGGCATGCCCACGCCGTGGAGATATCGTGGCCGAGAGATTCGCGCCGAAGACGTTGTCTTCCTTCGACAGTTGATTGCGCAACATCCGGGACTCAGCCGGCGGAGGCTGTCGCAGAAGCTGTGCGAGGCATGGCAGTGGAAGCAGGCCAACGGCGCGCTGTGCGACATGGTGTGCCGCGGCTTGTTGCTCATGTTGCATCGGGCGGGCGAGGTCGAGTTGCCGCCGGTTCGCTACACGCCGCCGAATCCGCTGGCGAAACGTGAGCCGCCAGCGCCGATGCTGATCGACATCACGCCCATCCGCGGTTCGTTAAGTCAGTGGCAACCGCTCGACATCCAACCCGTGCGGCGCACGCCCGAGGAAGCGCTGTTCAACAGCCTGATGGAACAGTATCACTACCTCGGCTACGAACAACCGGTAGGCGAGCACCTCAAGTATGTGGTGTGGGGACACGGGCGTCCGATCGCCTGTCTGGCGTGGAGTTCCGCGCCGCGCCACTTAGGCAGCCGGGACCGCTTTATTGGCTGGAGCGCGGAGGCACGGCGCCGCAACCTGCGCTTCTTGGCCTACAACACGCGCTTTCTGATTCTGCCCTGGGTGGAGGTACCGCACTTGGCTTCGCACCTTCTAGGTCGCATGGCGAAGCGGTTGTCGGAGGATTGGGAGCGCCTTTATCACCATCCCCTCTACTTTGTGGAAACCTTCGTTGACCCGGAGCGGTTTCGCGGCACCTGTTACCGCGCCGCCAACTGGATTCTCTTAGGACTGACGACGGGGCGAGGCAAAGACGATCAGACGAATCGAGTCAACCGCTCGATCAAACAGGTGTTGGGTTACCCGCTAACTCCGCGCTTTCGCGAGTTACTGCAGGAGACCTAAGATGCAGCCGACAGCTCCGGCCCTCGATGTTACTCCGCAAGAGTTGGAGGCGTTACTGGAGGGTGTGCGGGACGCGCTGGGCGAGGCGGGATATCAGAAGCTGAAAGCCGCGATTCGCACGCTGAGCTACGTGACCGAGTTGCTGGAAAACCGTGAAGCCACACTGGAAAGTCTGCGGCGCTTGTTGTGCCGTGCGCGCAGCGAGAAGACCGATGCGGTGCTGGAAGAAGCCGGCATCGCACCCAGCCCGGCTTCGAAGACACCGCCAGCCGACGCAGGTTCGAAGCAGCCCGCTGCGGGCCACGGGCGCAACGGCGCGACCGCGTACGCAGGTGCCCAGCGTGTCGAAGTGCCGCATGCCAGGTTGCACCGCGGCGATCGCTGCCCCGAGTGCCAGCGCGGCAAAGTCTACCCGCTGCAGGAGCCGGGACTGTTGGTGCGGATGCGCGGCCAGACGCCGATTGCCGCCACCGTGTACGAACTCGAGAAGCTGCGCTGCAACTTGTGCGGAGAAGTGTTCACGGCGCATGCACCCGAAGGCGTAGGCGAGGAGAAGTACGACGCGACCACGGCCAGCATGATCGCGCTGCTCCGCTATGGCAGCGGCTTTCCCTGGAATCGCCTGGCTGACTTGCAGGCGAGCCTGGGCATCCCGCTTCCCGTCGCTACGCAATGCGAGATCGTGGCCGAAGCCGCCGCCACGCTTCAACCGGCGATGGAGGAGTTGATTCGCCAAGCCGCGCAAGGCGAAGTGCTGCACAACGACGACACTTCCATGCCGGTGCTCGCCCTGCGCCGCAAGCGCCGCCTGGCCACCGAGAATGAGGAGAGCGATTCCACCGAGCGTACCGGCGTATTCACCAGTGGCATTGTCTCCACCGCACAGAAACAAACCATGGCCCTGTTCTTCACTGGACGCCAGCATGCCGGCGAGAACCTGGCCGATGTCCTCCGGCAGCGGGCCGCCGAACTGGCTCCGCCGATGCAGATGTGCGATGCGCTCTCGCGCAACCTGCCCAAGCTGCCGCAGAAGCTGGAAGTCATCGTGGGTCATTGTCTGGCGCATGCCCGGCGACGTTTTGTGGAGGCGATCGAGAACTTTCCGCAGCCCTGTCGGCACGTGCTGGAACAACTGGGCACGGTCTACGGCCACGATGCCACGGCGCGTAAACAAGCGATGACGGCGGAGGAACGCTGGCGCTACCACCAGCAGCACAGCGCCCCCGTGATGGAAGAACTCCGCGCTTGGCTGAACCCTCAGTTCGCGGAGAAGAAAGTCGAACCCAACTCCGGCCTGGGTATGGCGATGCGCTATCTGCTCAAGCACTGGGAGCGGCTCACCCTGTTTCTGCGCCAGCCCGGAGCGCCGCTGGATAATAACATTTGCGAAAGAGCCCTGAAGAAAGCCATCCTGCACCGCAAGAACTCGCTGTTCTACAAAACCGCGAACGGAGCGCGCGTCGGCGATCTGTTCATGAGCCTGATTCACACCTGCGAACTCTGCGGCGCCAACCCCTTCGACTACCTCACCCAGTTGCAGCTCCACGCCGGAGAGCTGGCCCGCAACCCGTGGCAGTGGATGCCGTGGAACTACCCAGCCACACTGGAATCATCCGGCGCCCGTCTCGACTCCGGCTAGAGTAGAATGATCCGCTCTGGCCAGAATCTAGAGCTTTCGGCCAGAGGCGGGAGTCCCTCGACAATGCCCGGAAAATGGGCCTTTCAGAAAGCAAAATCCCGCAGGGTTTTTGGCCAGGGGGCTGGCCGGAGGAAAACTCCGTTTCGCGCTGGCTTGTACGCCCGCGTGTTGACCCACGACCAGCAGACTCTTCCCATGCAGAACCGCGCCCTGCGCGAGTACGCTGCCCGCCGAGGTTGGATGGTCGTGATGCAGGTAAAAGAGGTTGGCTCCGGCGCGGCACAACGCGAAGCGCGCGAGAAACTGCTGGAAGCCGCGCGCCGCCGCGAGATCGACGCCGTGCTGGTGTGGCGGCTGGATCGTTGGGGACGCTCGGTCACCGATCTGCTCAGCACGCTGCAGGAACTGGAACATCTCGGCGTCGGTTTCGTCTCGCTGACCGAAGCGCTGGACCTGACCACGCCCGCCGGTCGGGCCATGGCCGGGCTGCTCGCCGTGTTTGCGGAGTTCGAGCGTGAGATCCTGCGTGAGCGGGTGCGCGCTGGTTTGGCTCATGCCCGGCAGAACGGCAAGCGATTGGGCCGACCCGCTACCGTCGCCGTGCACGCGGATCGGATTCGCAAGCTCCACCGCTCCGGACTCAGCAAGTCCGCCATCGCCCGCCGCCTGCACATCGGCCGCACCTCGGTGCGGCGTATTCTGAAAGAAAGGATTCGTTCATGAGCCAGTCGTCCGTAGAGTTTCACAAGATCTGGATCGAACAGTGTGCCGCCACCGAAGACATCCGCGACAAGTTCGGGACGAAAAACGCGTTGGATTATCTCATTGGTGAAAAGCTGTTCAGCTTCGTGGAGGCCGCCGAGCGGGACTCCGACTTTGCTGCGGAGTTGCCTGCATTCGTCGCCGCCATTCAGCGACTGTTCCCCACGGAGGAGATTCGTGCCTATCTTGACCATCTGGAGCGCACGAAGTTCTTGGCGCCGCCCGAGCTGGAGATCGAGAGCAATGACGACGAGGAGGAAGAGGTGGACGAGGAACCGTGGCCGGCCCACCCCGTGCTGGGCGCCCAGGAACTGTTGCGCTTCTCCCGCATCCGGCAGCTGCTCCAGCCCTAGCACCAGCGAGAGGAAATGGCCAAGCCCAGCAAAGTCCTGCGCTACGATCACCGCATCCGCAAGCCTGTACGTCTTGGCGAAAAGGTCCCTCTGACGCTGAGCCATCGGGAACGCGAGTTGATTCTCGAAAACACCCTCGCCGCCGACGAGCTGACCGCGGCCTTGCGCGGCATGCCAGCTTCCAGCAAGGCATCCGTCTACTCCTTCACGCTGGATGATCTGGAAGAACTGATGGGCTATGTTGCTGCCGAAGCCAACCACGCCCAAGACAAGAAACTGCAGAAAGAGCTGGACCGCTTGTTCGCCCGGATGGAAGACGTGCTGCAATCCTACACGGACGAGGACGACGGACCAGCGGACTGATTAATCATCGAATCGAGCACTCCGTGCCCAAGCTGCGCAAGAGCCGCATTCGTGAAGAACGAATCCACAACGAAATCGTTGTTGATGCCTACGGGCCGGAAGAGCAGTCTCTCGGCTGGTACTACTACCTGGAAAACAACATCAAGTTCCCTTTCATGGCTCGCTGCATCGCGACCAAGGTGGTGTCGCCCCTCCGCAAGGGAGAAACGGTCGAAGTCCGCGGCCTGGCGCCGGAAGATTCTTGTGTCCACGACATGTTGGTGTTGATTCGCTGGCACGGCCGCAATGTGGCGGTTCCCCTGTCGCAACTGACCGCCATCGACGCGGACGAATCCACTGTTGAGGCGATCGCCGACTGGCACTACTGGCTAGCCCAGGGCTACTGCTTCTGATCTGCGCACGCTAGCCGAAAACTCACGATGATCCGACCACCTCCAGGAAGGACGGCAGCGAAGCCGCAACCCGAGCGCGGCTTACCCTTGGGCGTGGCACCCCCGCCGTAGCGCTCAGCGATGCCGTCGAACGGCGGATCGCGCGACCCTTGCGGGAATCGGACTGGATAGGAAACTGCCCTGACTCTGTGATGCGCTTCAGCTTGCCGTACTCCAAACGTAGAACCTGCGCGGTGCGACAAACTCCGTGTTCGCGCGCCACCTTCGCCGCCGCATTCCACAATCGCGGCGGGATCGGCAAGCGCACTCCAGGATGTGCGCTCCGCCAACCCGCAAAGCGCTGGTAAATCCTCTTCATGCCGTGGGGAATCTCAGACCGCCCGTTCGCCATCGCCAGCCCTCCTCTGCTCGCACAGGAAAGACTGACGTTAGCAGCCTCGATCAGCTCAAGTCACGCAGGCCTGCCGAAAGGACACGTAAAGACGGCCATCGGCGTACGCTTACGCTTTTTGCAACAAAAACAGCAGTTATGTGTCCGTTGTGTCTCTGGAGAGCGTCTGTTTGGAGATTGCAGGATTCTTGATGCCAGTGTTGGAGGCTGTGGACAGCAAGGATTCGTTCGATCGCTCTTGGTCTCCGAGAGGACCTTGGGTTTGACAAGGACGGTTGACTAGGTGCCGGTTCGGGGATCTGCTTTGGGAAAGCCTTCGAGTTCCAGCTTTTCTTTAATCTGGATTAATCGCCAGCTTTGTTTTTCAGTGGGTATCTTCCGCGGAATAGCAGTCGCCACAGCAAGGATTCCATCGTCGTCAGGTGATGTGATCGCCTGTTCACTGGCCCATTTCCTCGCCTTCAACCAGTAGCTGGCACCCAATTCGAGAACAAGTCGCTGGTTCTCGATACCATTGCCAATTCGCTGATCCTTCTTGGAGCTCTTTTGTGCTTCGCGATCCTCTTCCTTATCGATCAGAAGTGACCCCAGTTTTCGCTCCAAATCGATATCGACTTCGATTTCCTTGGCACGTTTCCAGCAAAGTTCCTTCTTGCACCATTCGGTTACGTTCTGGAGTCCTGCGTCGGGCGCTACGATGATTTCGAACACGGTCTTTGCCACCAGCTCCAGGATGCTGATGACCGTCGCCGGAACAACCTGTTGAGACCAGAGTTGCCGAAGATCCAGTACCTGTGTGTTCAGCTGTTCGTCGATCATTTGGGACAATTTTGAAACCGTATAGGCGACAATATTGGCTCGATATCCACCTTGGTACCACGGCTGTTCGGCGACCAGTTTTTCCGTCATACGGAAGAGCAGGGCCTTTCCAACTAGCCTCTTAAAATAGTCGTCATTGAACTGATCTGAGTTCCGAATCCAGTCCTCTGAGGCAAACGTACTGAATGCCAAGAAGTTCTTCTGAGCTCCTTGGCTAACGACGTGCGGCAATTGTTTCCACGTATTTTCAAATTTCGCCAAATCCGTTTTGGTTACGACCTGCTGTCTAGGGTTAAGTAAAACGAATTTGCTTCGCATTGCTTCGGTGAGCCGACCTTGCTCGTTGAGGTATTGGCCTCTTGCTCGCTCGTAAAACCAATGAGTTTCATACTGAGCTCCTCCAGTGGCGGGCGCCCAGAGGCGGCGGGAAATCTGTTCTATACGCCGGTGGAATTCATGATTCGAGAAAAAGTCGGCCTCACTGACTTTGTTCTGACTGTTCGCACATCGTGAGATTTCGGGTATCACTTCGCCGGCTTGTTCCGGCGCGACGACGGATAGCTTCATCTGAACGAAAACGGATTTCAAACTGGCTTGGTCATTCCTAAGGGCACTTGCAAGCGAAGCCGTCGTTTGACCGCCATTCACGATCTGCAGATCAGCAGCTTTGAGGATGCGAAGGCCATCTTTCTCATGCGCTACCTCAACTGCGCTGGCGGTACAGGCAATACCATTGTTGAAAGCGAAGAACATGTCGGGCCTTTGCAGTATCGTATTGCGAATGCCCTTATTCACTTTTCCGCGCACCGTTAAGAACGAACGGACGTTGCCCTCTAATAATCTGCTGCCGTAGGTTTCGTAAATAGCGGCAAGGGCGTCCCCAGGAATAACGCAGAGATAAGCTTGATACTGGGTCGAGTCCACGCTCGCGCGAATACATTGGAGCCCTGTGGGAAACAGCGCATTGAAATCAACTTCCAAATCGTCGCGCCCGGACTTCGATTCGAAAACACGGAAAAAGCGGCTTACGTCCCAAATATGCGAATCAGCGGGTGTTCCGGAGATGCTCGCTTCGGGCAGGTCACGAATCCGGGTGCTAATCAGGGAGTCGGACAGCAAGTACAGTCGGATACGAACAATCGTTGTTCGCTGTTGATGCAGCAGACTGGCAAGTGCATATGCGGGCGCACTTTCCTCAATCTCGTCCATCAGCTTTCCGGAAAAGGCATCTTCGCAGAAGGTCTGAAGGCGACCGAACCATGTTTTGGCTTCAGATTGGATGAGGCTGCCAGCCTCGCGATTGCCGCCGAAGTCCGCAATAAACAAACGAACGGAACCATCAGCTTCATCGAATGAGTACGCGTCTACGCCAGAATTTCTGTTCTTAGAGCCTGTCCCCCGATAGAAGCAGGGCTGGACATCTGCCACTTCATCGGCATCTTCGAGCATTCTGAGACAGTGTTCGACAAAAGCACTGTGACGAAAGTCCTGGTTGGCTGCAGAATGAGCAGAGACGTTCTCAAGTATTTCCTTGCGAAATTCATCGAGGTTCATGTTTCTAATACCCGCGAAAAAGGAATTTCGAACTCTGTGCATCGATCCAGATCGGGGGAGTGCGTGGCGGTAGGTATTGCACTTGGGACGGAAGCCGGCGTTAGTCGCGGAAACGAATCTCGGACTGCAAAGGCACGCACTGTATCCGCTAGAATCCCGAGTCGCATTCCGGCTGGCCTTCGTCAAATCCTAGTTCCGCGAGCTTGAGTTCAAAGTTGAGAGGGCGGTGGGATCATCCGTGAGCGAGTGTCGGATTCGCGAAGCGAGAGCATTCGTGGTGAATGCTCCCGACTGTTCGACCGAGGAGGCTCCAATTGAGAACACGACAAGTGTTGTAGGTGTATTGGCTGTATGGAGCTGTTCGAGCGAGCTAATGACGACGATATGTGCGCCTATTGGACACACCTTGATTTCATAGAGCTCGCCGCCAGCTTGAAAATCCTGGGGTGCGCCACTCGGACCCAACCAAGAAGTCACTGCTGATGCAGGCCCAATCCGCGCGATCAACTGTTCCAGAAATAGCAGTTCCCCCATCAAGCCGAGCAGCTGTGGCTGCGAAAAAGGCCTCCGGGTCGTTTCAAGGAGTCGCCGCCATTTTTCGAGCCTGTTTAGGAGGTATAGGGCCTCGCCGCCTGGCGGTGTGAAGTTCCGGACGCTCTCAATGAGATCGTCACAAACGGAGCAAAAGGGATGAAGAAGAGTCTGGCGTAGAAAGACTGATCAAAATGGCAAATTTGCCGTCGTGCCTGAGGTTCTGTGAGACTTCCAGGGATTTTAGTCTCGGAAGTTGTTCGACCGAACGAGACGAAAGCAACAGCAAGACAGGGGACTCATGCACATCAACGCCAAGGTACAGATCGTAAGGGTGTCTTTCATCCACTCTCTTGAAGACAGGGCGCTCCCGCTGGGCACGAACATCATTGCCCGGTACTCTTGCTCAGCGGACATCAGGCTCCTCTTCTTCTTGGAGATCGTCGTCAACTTCCTGTTCCAGCATTGATCTCCATTCAACCAGGTTGACCCTGTAGATAACGCGCTTTGCTACGTCTGAATCGTCGAATTGGGGGAAGCTAAGGCCGAGAGCGACGATGTGGTCAACGCCAGCAATCGGTTCGTTCGGAGAAAGAACATGGGTCAGAAGCAGCGGGCGAAATCGCGCCATTCTGTAGTTCTTGTCGGAGATGCTCTTGCCTGGGTTCAAGCGCGCGAACTCCTGTTCAATGCGCTCCACTACCGAGATGTCTAAGCCCTCTTTTTCTATACCGCGCGACCCCACCCTCGCCTTTGTTCCGGAGACCAAGAGCATTCCA
>CAWDXI010000004.1:0-332618 GCA_963806195.1 uncultured Acidobacteriaceae bacterium
GATGGTTGTAGGAAGAGGGAGTGTTATGTTTGCCACTAACTCATACTCACTTGGTGAAGCGGTTTGTGTACGGATAGGTTTTTATTCGTTATGAGCTAAATTTCTCTGCTGCATAGTTTGTATTTGTTGCTGACTCATGTTTTCAGTTCTAAACATCATCATTTGGTAGAAGCAGAGCTTGGGATAATTTCTGTTTTGAATAAAATATTACCTCAGTAAATTTCTTCATATTGCCTGCCTGCTGTGCTGTTTCACCCATTCGGTAAATACTGCTCCTGGGTTTCTGGCTCCTCCATCTGCCATGATCTCTGCGGCTTTCTGCATAAGTAGCTGCGGCGTTCATTCGCTGGCAAGTGATTTTGTAATACGTCAAGGTATTCGTGATCGCCTAACTGTCTGCTAAGAGCTTCGCATAATACTCTGTTTCTTCTGTATCCTTTTTGTTCTGTTTAGTAACGTTATTATATCTTTCTGTAGTGTTTTTCTCTATTGCTGTAAATATTTTTTACCCCTGCTGTTAAGTTCTTTACCCTGATGTAACATCTTTACCTCTGTGTGGACGGCTTCTGGCTCAGTTTCTTCAAGAGGTGTTTTCATGCGGAGCTTGTAGCATTTCTAATGCCAGCCTTGTCACTCTCGTCAATTTCTACCTCAAGTAAGCCATGCTTCATGGTGTTATTGAGTCCTTCAATCACTGAGGGTTCATGAATTGGGTGCCGTTATCGATGCGGGTTCCGGTCCTTTTTCTTCCGGCCATGAACCGATCCGTTGTGGATCTTCTTTACCAGATCAAACTCGCTATATCCCCAGGGTGTGTTCGAGTACGTATTCAACCAGCTCTACTTCTGCCAGGCTCGTGATGCTGGCGGTCATATCTGTCCATTCGGAAGCCTGAAGAAATTGGCCTCTGGCTTGTTGAACCCTAAAAAACGTAGTGTGGACAGTGTAGTGTTCATGGTTGGTGTGATACGCTCCCTCAATTGAAACTCTCCCGTCAAGCTTGCTGTCAAGGTGAAAATTACATTGTGGTTGCTTGGTTGATACCTATGACACTGTGTATTCACGGTTGTTTGGTATCGTGGTGTCAGGAATCGAGGCGTTTCAACACTTTCTGAACACGATTTTCTCTGTTTTTGTGAGTACCTTCCACAAAATAATTGATCGCAATACGAGTGATTCTATTTTCACTGGTTCGTATCCCTTAACGCCTGTAATGATATTCGATATCTGCCAGCATATTTTTTCTTCTAAGGTGAAGCGGTGGGTTGTTGCTCTTTCCCAACTTGTTTGACTGCTTTGCGCACTTTCTCTTCTATGCTTGCTTCCCTGCTCATAGGGAGTGGTATCGTGACTGCGTGGTTGCATGGTAGCATGGTGTCGTGGTATCACGGTATCACGGTCGCTCTCTGAACCTCAGCAAGATGAGATGGTGGGAATGGTTGTTCTTCTTTGATAGGCTCTGTGCTCTCCTGCTTGATCGGTGTGGGTCATTATTCTTTGTCGGAAGAAGACAATATTGATCTTTGCAGGTCTTGCTCCGGCAAAAGTATTTTCACATCGAGTTTCTTTTTCATATGTTCGATTTCTGAGATAAAACAGCCATCTGATCAACTTCTCATAGGCACGGGCTGTGTAAGCCTTTCGGGTCAAAAAGAAAATATCTTGATGGTTATAATGGGCGTCTCGTATATTGGTATTGCGTGGAATATGGCGTGGCAGCAGAATAGTCGGAACATTTGCTTCAAGATAGACAGTGAGGTCGAGGTATTGATCGTCTGGTCGGTCATGGTGGAACAGTAAGCCGATCAGTTCTAACTTCGGGTTATAATCGGTCTTCGTTCTCGTATGGTATCCGTGGATCCGATCGATCGCTCGAACCTCAAAGTATCCAGGAGACCACCACAATCACTTTATCTGAGGCGGTTAATGCATTGAGGGTCAACCAGCCGAGAGCCGGAGGGGGTATTGATAAACAGAAAATCATAGCTGCCCTTGATGGTATCTACTTCACGCTTTAAGCGAGTCGTGATTCTTTGCTACCGTTAATCAAACGTCGTACTTGAGAGAAGGATATGGGCGGCGACGATATTCAGACGGTGAACGTGTGTCGGGCCGTACCGGCGGTACAAGCCGCTCAACCGCGCTGTAGACGGTTCACCTCTTTATGTTCCTTGTAGCGGGGGAGCAGGGACCTTTGACGAATTCGGCCTAGCTGTCCAGGTCAATTAGAAGCACTTTTTTCCCTTTTCGGGCCAACCCTGCTGCAAAGAGCAATAGAAGTTGTGGTTTTTCCGGTGCCGCCTTTCTGTGAAGCTATTGAGACTATCATAGATCATTCAATCAAGTGAAATCCCTGGGTTCTTTCAATTGATTTTGAAACTGGTCTGAGTATTGCAGCTTTCCAATGATTGTCAGGGGCATTTTTACCAGGGGAGAGGGGGATTTATCCGCTTCTCACGAAAAACATGAAGCTTAAACCGCCTCTCATGACGTGAGAGAGGCATATGAAAAGGTGTTCTGGTTGTGAGAGGGAAGTGGAGAGAAAAGAGAACGGCCCTGAAAAGCTGCGAAAGTGGGGATACCACAATGCCCTCCATGCGAATAGTTTTGTTACAGTGTGCGTATCTAGAAGACGATGACACTACTCCGGCGGCACTACCTCATTCAGTATCTCTATCCTCTGCTTTGCGCTTCTCAAGAAGCTGCACGGTAGTAGCAATGATCTCAACTGATAGCCGCTCAACGTTGTGCTGCTTATCCTTATACGACGAAGCCTGAAGTTTGCCCTGCACGAACACGAGCGTTCCCTTATGGGCATATTTCTCAATGGTTTCCGCGAGCTTGTCCGAAGTCGCGATATTGAGCCACATTGTCCTGGCCTTGTGGTCGAGACGGTGAGTGACAACTTTGTCACGCACTTGTCAGTGGCAGTCACCTGGCGTTCAGGTCCTTCGCTCAGGCGACCAATAAAGGAACACTGATCAAGGGTTGCCATCGGGGTCTCCTTCCTTCTGTCAGATCGTCAATGATAATAATGGTCAGCGTTGGTGGTCTACTCGGCGGCGTTTCTGCATGAAGCTGTTTCACCTCTGACAAGCGCATCGGTGTAAAGAGCAGATCACGCTCAATGTCCAGTCCCATGACGTTGACGGACTCAAGCTCGCTCAAGCTGAAGTAGCCAAGCTCCTGGAAGCCACCATAGACCCAGCCAAAGAAGAGGAAATCATCGCCTTCGGATTTAGCCTTCATAGGCATACCATGTCCAGAACGAGAGGGATCAAAGAACTTGACATATCACCAACGGGTCTGGCTCATGTTCCTGGGAGTAAAGTGGAGGAAGCTCCTCTTCAGTTCCTCGTCGAAGAGTTCTTCATGTGGTCGCTGCTCCTTCTTTCCTGTGGTCTTCTTCGCTGGCGATCTGTGCCACCATGATCCGAGCGAGTAGCTCTCCATCGAAATAGGTGTGACCCTCCACATGGTAGCCGTGTCCGTCATGCGTCGCCTCAACTGCTTTTCGCGGCCAACAACCGGCGACCTTCCCCGCGCTTGCGGTCAATCTGGACGGTTCTGCCGTCGCGGTAACTGAGAAAATCAAACGAACGATCTGCGCCGTAGTCGATGGTGTCGTGAATGACTAAACACTTGATCGCGCTCTGGGTTGCCGAAATCTACCAACGACAGTTGTTGACAATGGCTTTCTTTATCACTGTCCACCCAGGTTGTGGAAACGGTAAATTCCCACAGAAGCGTGTAGTATGTGCTCTGCTGCGCTCTGGATGTAGAGTGGGTGTAGTGGATGAGGCTGAACGGGTCAAGAAACTAGTGAATGTCCTCACTGTGCTGTCACTTGATACAACTTGATGTAGGTATATCTGGTTGGCGTTGTTCATCAGAAAACACGGGCAAACAACGGTCAAGGTCATTTGGGCGCTCTGGTGCATAGGGTTGGCCGTACCTCGATACCTGTTTGCCTGAACAATGGCACTCACATCCTGCTCAAAGGCCTCATCGGAAATGGTGATCTCCGAACCAAGTCAAGCTCTACCGGCTCCATGCTTGCTCCTGCTCGAATCGAAATGAATCAGGTAGAGTCGAAATGTCTCTACTGTTCCTCAAATCGGTATATGTTTTCGCAAGAGATGCCGCAATACGAGCCAATTTTATCGGTCAGTCGATTAAGCTGGTGTTGGTAATCCAGTGAGGCAAGCGTTTCTCTGCTAGAAGCCGAGATTCCAACTGCTTTACCTGTTCTGGCTGTTCCATCTTGTCCTCCTGATGTCGGTACAAGTGGGTTTACAATTTTGTGCGTCCCGTCCGTGACGGTGGCAACATAGGCATCGCCATATTCACCATTGGGGGGACGGGTGATTTGGTCAGACAGTACCAACGAGCAAAAGGGTCTGTGGTCCTCTCCGGTGACTGGTACTTCTTCAAGACAAAGTACGTCCAGCTTCCTGTCTCAAGAGACTGCCAGACCTCATACGCCTTGGTCAGGTTTCACTGTCTTGCCGCAAGGGTAATTTTTGCTGCCATTGCTGGTTCCTTCTGGGCAAGATAGAGTCGCGCGACAAATCGGCGATCTTCTCAACGGGTCTCGTACCACCATGTCAGCGATCTGCTCGGCAATTGCGTACATGTCGTCGTCCGTGAGGGATTGAAATAAGCTCACGGATGCTGATGAATGGAGGGAAAGCCGTGAAATGGAGAAGATGTTAAACGATCTGCTCCAATCCAATGAGTCGATGTATGGGGTTTCCTTTCTTCGGGTCAGACGACTCTCGATTACGTCAAAGCCAAACATGTCAACGACTTAGGTACACTGCACGTTCCAGCGCATACTGTACCTTGATATGCTCTTCGGGTAGGTTCCGCATGGACGAGTTGCGTTCGAGGATTGCTTGATAGGAAGGTGTATTTGTCAATGATATTGGTGCGCTCCCCTTCTCATCAGAATCGGGCCAGCGATTTCTAGATATGTCACTGCTACTCAGATTTGGGGGCCATGTGACAACGAAAAGTGAACCACCTGGCTTTTGCTAACGAAAAGGGAGCCACCTGTGGCATATCTCCTCGACTCCTCCTTGCTCCAACGGAGTCGCCCAACGGTTCCCGAATCGTTCCTTCCCCGACAGTGCAGAGTTCTCCCGGTTCTGCTGCCTGTCCAACGTCTGCCGCCGCCCGCTACCGCGTTCCCTGACTCCCGGCGCGGGTTGCTACCTCAACGCCACGCGAAGTCAAGGCCGCGCAGGAGGAAGTGGGGTGGGGTGAGGGGCGCGCCTGCTCTGGCCTTGACTGGTGTGGCATACTTGAGCAGCCGCACGGGAGGCTCCTACCCCGCGACCGGGGGGCGGGCGCAGCTTGCATCAGCGCAGGATCAGAGTCCTCAGCCGGGTGTCCCTGCTGTTCGGCCTGCTGCAGTCGCTGGACGAAAGCGAAACGACTCGCCAATAAATTCAAGAATGTGCGCCCGGTGAGTCAGCCTGTTCGAGGAAGCTGCCGGTGCAATGTTCCTCCCCCATCATGCTCTTCCAGTCGCTAAATTTCAGGTTGGATGTGATGATCACGGTAACTTGCTCGTAGAGGGCCGAGCAGTTGGGAAGAGGAGATGGTCTCCCTCCCGGCTGAACGGAATGGAAGCCGAACTCATTGAGCACCAGCAATTCCTGCTGGCCGAGGGTGGACAGCAAGCGCGAGAGTTTCACTCATGCTGCGCGACGATCAAATCATTGACCCAGGGCGGCCACATTGTAGAAACGCACCCGTCTCCCCTGACGGCAAGCGGCCAGGGCCAATCCGGCGGCCACGTCGTTCTTCCCCAGGCCGGGGTTCCCATCATGAGACGGCTCGGCGTGCGTGAGGCCTGCCTTGCGCCAACCAACACACGCGCTTCGGACACGCCCTGCACGTACTCCCAATCGAACTGGGACTTCGAGCACCGGCAGTTCGGCCTGGGCAATGCAGCGTTCCACTCGATCGGCATTGCGCTGGGCCAAGCTCCGCTTCACAGAGGGCCAGCAAGTAGCGCTCGCACGACAAGCCCGTGCGGGCGGCATCCGGAGCGATGGCGGCGTAGGTGTGGGCAAACGCCTGCAGCTCCAGCGGCGGACAGCTTTCCAGCAAGGTGTTCTGTTGCATGAGACACTCCTTAGCTACAGGAACCCAACAGTCGTTCGTACTGCTGCAGGTCAATGGGTTGGCTGCCAATGGCTGGCAAGGGGACCGGGTCAGCCAGGGCGGGCGAAGTCCAGCAGGCGCTTCCTCGGTGAGCGGTGAGCACCAGCACCCCATCCAGATGCGGGCAGCCGTAGGCGAGCGCTTGCTCAATGGCCTGCTGCACCGGCGAGCGGGAGACACCCTTGTTCATGAAGCGCAGCACCCGCACGAACTCCTGCACACCTCGCCCGCCTTCCGGCCATGGCTCCCGCAATACCGCATCCGACGGGCAGCTCTCGGGCCAGTCTTGCGCCACTGCCGCATGGGCCTGGCATAGTCGAAGGCGCGCGGCCGCTGCTCCAACAATGGCAAGTAGTGCAGCGGCTCGAAGGGAGCCCGTTCGCGCCCGTAACTGCGGGGATGGCGCGCCAACAGGCCGTCCGACATCCAGGATGTCTCAGGTGAAGCAGCACGCTTTGACGATCACCTCGCGCTCGCGCGGTCCACCGGCGCCGAACAGCGGTTCGTCTCGTAGACAATCAGGCTGTAGCCGTTGAGACTGGCGCTGTTGTCACACAACACGTAGGCATACGGGGAGGCTGCGCAACACGGGTCGCTCCCGCTCCCACACTCCCTCCCCATCGTCTCCACTTGCCCTGGCGACGCGGCGCTGGTCATCTTTGAACAGGCGTGCAATAGGCTCAGGTTCAGCTCCAAACGAGGCGACGGCGGGGATAGGCACGAGAAAATTGCGGCGGCTAAACCCCACCGATGCCTCCACCCCCCCTTTCTCCCATCCAGCGGCCGGTTGGCAAGAAATGGCTCTCGAACAAATAGTACGAGCGGAAGCCACGAGCTGCCGCTGCTCGCGGCGCACCCGACCTTCCACCATCAGGCGGACGGCGGTCGCCAGGTCATCCGAGCCTATGTGGGCAGGCACGCCCCGAAGTGTGCTCGAAAGCGCAGACATGTCCGTAGAAAGGCTCCTTGTTTCTGGCTTGGAGGCTTATCACAAAGCGTCGTCGGCTGTAGGACAGCCACATCACAAACAATCTGCACGGTTCGCCCGACCCCACCGATGACGGCGATGGTCCGGATCCATCTGCGCATCCTGGCCGGGGTCAAACTCCAACGGCAGAAACAGCGCCGGGGCGTGGTGGCTCTGTTCCATTGCGTCAGGTGCAGGCGTACCCGCGCTCACCGCCCTGATAGCCCTCGGCCTGCAGCAGTTCGTACATTTTGTGACCGTGTACTGCTGCTTGGGCGGCAGATGCACATTGTCGGCCAGCAGTCGTCGGCGCGGTCCTGAAAGGCCCCGAACACTGGGGACGGCTTCGCGCGGCTCAGCCGGTAGGGCTGCGGCGGCTGATCGTCGACCGCTTGATCCATGGTTTTGCGAGAATGGTCGTGTTCGCGGGCGATCTGTCTCTTACTCTCTGCCTTCCAGGTAGAGGCTGGCGAACGGCTTCGCGTTTCTTCACGGGCATCATCTTCCAGTTCTCCATCGCTAAAGTGGGCTGATCTGCTCCACTCAACGATAGCAAGATTAATAGCACGCGGCCTCTTTTTTGATTACCGTACTAGTGGCCCCGAAATTTAATTCGTATCATTGAAAGACTGGCCCCAACTTGTTAGCAAAATGGAGACACTGGTCTCCTTTCCATATCACACAGAACACTTCATCTTCGATTGACAAGGGAACGCAGACTCTTCTACTTCTTCCTTGCTGGTCTGCTGCTATGGGAAGTAATCGAATTTCCAACGACGCCAATTGGTGCTGTGGTCAAAAACTATCTTGCCAACAACTGACCAGAACAGTGAGAGGTGCAAGCTTCATCCGAGCCACAGATCTCGAGGGTTAGAACCTGAGCACATGCGAGAAATGGAGCTTGGCAATTGTGTGGTGATGAGCTTCAGTTACGTTCAGAAGCGGGTCAAAGGCAACCAAGTGCATCGTCAGGTACACGCCGAACCTGGATCTGCTCGATCTGAGCAAGAAGGGGATTTTGAGGCTCATGCTATGAACGCCTATGCAGATACTGCACACTGTTCTCATCTTCGCCCTGGTGATCGCGCTTCGCTGCGGAACAGATTTACCACAAACCATTGTGTTAGCTAACGGGGAGACTGCCACTGTCAACCATCTCTGTGACCTCTCGAAGTCCTTGCCGTTCCAAACGTACCAGCATCACGGTCTACGAGCGAATCCAGATAAAAAAGAGGGAACGTTTCTGCTCCCCTGTTCGCTCTGCGCTGGCGTGACTTTGCCCATGCCTTGACCGACTCATCCATTTGTTCGTGGTGCTCACACCAACAACAATGCTTCAGCAACGTCCGGACTTTGGCCTCTGGGCGAAGCAAAAGATAGGCTTTTACTTGTTCGCTGTTGTTCGCTCCTGGTGTTTGCTCCATTTGTATTCTCGTACTCGACATCTTCGAGGAGTCCTGATCGTCAGCGAACGTCAGCAACCGCGGAATCAACTTCGCCTCGTTCTTTGCCGGAATCACGATCGTCAGTTCGTTCGCCGTATTCATGCTCGTCGAAGTCATGCTTGTCGAAGTCATGGATTCCACCCCCTGTTCGTCGATCGTCAGATAGGTGAGCCGTGAATCGACCCACCCGCCCGAGTTGTAGTAATGGACGCCATCCTGCTCCACGTGAATGGCTTCATGAGTATGCCCGCAGAAGATGCGGTCCGCCCCGCGCTGTCCTGCATAGGTCAGCGCTCCCGACGCCACTTTCGGCGACATGCGCAGCCACCGCGTGTTCAGCCGGTCAATCAGCCGGGCGATCGGTTTCCCCTTCAAATCCATCTTCTGCAACCGCAGATACAGCGACGTTCCCCACTGGCTGAGCCGCACACGGTTGACTTGAAACCCATCGAACTGGTGGCCATGAATCGCGATGTGCCGTAGCCCGCGGTATTCCCACGCGTACTGCTGGTAGACGCGAACCCCGACCAGGTGCGACATGATGTTCGTCAGCCCGTGGTCGTGATTGCCCTCCACCCATACCACCTCGATCTTGCGCTTGGGATTGGAAAGCTTGCGAATGTAGCCAAGAAACTTCCAGTGATCCTTAGTCAGCCGGGCAAAGTTCAGATCGGCGAAGATGTCGCCCAGCAGAATCAGCCGTTGGAAGCGATTCTCCTTGAGCACGCGCGTCGCCTCACGCGCATGACTCGTCTCTGCACCCAGGTGCAGGTCGGAGAGGATCAGCGTGTTGTATCCGTGCGGATTCCATACTCCGGTTGTAGCAGTGGAATGTTACGGCTTGATGAAAGGTGCATCAATATTGGTGCATAGGTAACTAACGAAGTAGTCTCCCTTATGGGTGTGGGTCCGGGTCCCTGACCCGGACAGGCCGAGCAACGCTCGGCTGCCCTCAGCCCTGGCCCCATACTTTCGTGCGCAAATATCCCGCCCGGGCAGGTACCACCGTAATGTTGACCCTGCTATATAGGATTCCTATACTCCGAACATAGGAATCCTATACTGCCATGACGAAACGCATCCGTTCCAAAATCGCGCGGGGAAGCGGCGAGCTGGCCATTCTCTCGTTGCTGGCCGAACAACCGCTGTACGGCTTCGAAATCGCCAAACAGATCGGCGAACGAACCGGCGGCGTCTTGAAATTCACGCTCGCCTCCCTCTATCCCCTGCTCTACGACATGGAAAAACGCGGCTGGGTCGAAGGCCACTGGCAAGCCAACCACGCCGGCCGCGACCGCCGCTACTATCGCCTAACCCCCGGCGGCCGACGCCAACTCGCGCCCCTCCGGCAGGAGTGGCGAACTTTCTTCCAGGCCCTCGACAGCCTGGCCGGGGTGAGTCATGCCTGACTGGAACAGACTTGTCAGAGCGCGCATGTCCCAGCTACGGCTGCCCCACGATGCGAAAGAAGCCGTTATTGCCGAGTTAGCCGCCCACCTTGAAGATGTTTACGAAGATGGCCTCGCGCACGAGCTTGGCCAATCTGAAGCCAAAAGGCGCGCCCTGTCCGGCATTGATTGGCATAATCTCACGCTCGGAATCCGCCGCACAAAACTCAAGGAGGAAGCGATGAACAACCGGACGAAACGCCTGTGGTTGCCCGCGATGGCGAATCTAACGATAGCCGCGGCACTGCTCACAGCTTTTGGAATATTGGGCGTGAAGCCCCGCATTTGGTCGGTCAGTCACATCGCGATGGCGGTCCATTTCCCCTGGCTCTTCGCGCTCCCCGTTTCCGGCGCGGCCGCAGCCCTTCTGGCGAAGCGCGCTCAAGCTCCCTTGGCAGCGCGCTTGATTGCCGGGTTGGCCCCATCGTTGGTCTCGCTGGCGGTGTTTTGCGTGATGCCGCTGGTTTTTGTCCTTGACCGGTGGGAGTTCTCCGGATTCCCGCTTCCGCTTGATTATTTCATCCTTTCCGCAGTCGTATGGATCGTTCTCCCAGCCTTTCCACTGCTGGTGGGTACGCTGCCCTTCCTGCGGGAATCTGCTCTCACGACGCCTAGTGATACGAACTGAGGAAGCAACCTATGCATGACTGGCGAAAAATGGTCCATGAACGCGTGACAGCGTGCGGACTGCCTCCAGCAAATTACGAAGAAGTTATCTCAGAGCTGGCAGCACATCTCGACGAGACATATGAGGACGCGCGCTCACAAGGCCTGACTGACCCAGCGGCTCTCGAACTCACTTTGCAAGAAGTCAACGACTGGCACGTTCTAGCTGCGAATATTCGCCGCTCAAAATCCAAGGAGGATCCCATGAACAACCGCACAAAAAGTCTTTGGCTGCCCGCGATGGCGAACCTGGCCGTAGCGGCTGGACTACTCATGATTCTGCAAAAACTCGGCGTTCAACCCCGCGTCGTTTGGATCGGGGACATGGCGATGGTGCTCTACCTACCTTGGCTCATCACTCTCCCAGTGTTTGGCGCCGCAGGATCTCTCCTGGCAAGGCAAGCCCAAGCCCCCTCCGCATTCCGGCTGGTTGCAGGGTTGGCGCCGTCACTTGCGATTCTTGGATCGTTCTTGGTGATATTACCGTTAAGTTTTGCCATCGACCGGCATCAATTCGTGGAGTTTCCATTTGGCTATTTCGCGCTGACCATATTCAACTGGGTACTTCTTCCCGCATGCGCGTTGCTGCTAGGCACGCTGCCCTTTTTGAGGGAAGCCGACCTTCGAGAGATATAGACCGCGCTCCGAGAATTCTGGTCTTGATACTCAAGCCAGGAGTCCCGCTCTTGAAGAGAAGTTCTGCCTCCTTTGTTTTTTCCATCCCATCTGCGAAACTGACCACTAGCCACTAATCACTATCCACTGTCCCATGGGACGCATCCACGTACTCTCCGAGACCGTTGCCAACCAGATCGCCGCAGGCGAGGTGGTGGAGCGGCCTGCTTCGGTGGTGAAGGAGATGCTGGAGAACTCGCTCGACGCGGGGGCGACGCGCATCAAGATCAGCGTGGAAGCAGGCGGCAAGAAGCTGATCCAGATCACGGACAACGGATGCGGCATGGTGCGCGACGATGCCATGCTGGCGTTCGAGCGCCACGCGACTTCGAAGATCAAGAATGCCGAAGATTTGCTGAGCGTTGCCACGCTGGGATTTCGGGGGGAGGCCCTGCCCTCGATTGCGTCGGTATCGCGGCTGCGGCTGGAGACGCAGGCGGAGGAGGAAGCCGCTGGAACGGTCATCGAGATTAACGGAGGCAAGATCGCGCGCGTCGAAGAGGCCGGCCTGCCGCTGGGAACTTCGATTACAGTGCGCGACCTTTTCTTCAATACTCCGGCGCGCAAGAAATTTCTGAAGGCGGAGTCGACCGAGTTGTCGCACATTGCGTCGCTGGTCACGCATTATGCGCTGGCGCATCCGGAGAAACATTTTGAGTTGCACTCGGCGGCGAATGCCATGCTGGTCGCGCCTCCGGTGGCCGGGTACAGCGAGCGCGTCTACCAGGTGTTCGGCAAGGAGACGCTCGACCAGTTGATTCCGGTGGCATCGCGGCAGGCGCTGGAGCATGTGGGACTGCCGCAACCGCCTCCGTGGCGGCGCAAGGAAGAAGAGGAAGACGGGGCCGAACCAAAAGATCCGGGAGAGATGCGGATTCACGGCTTTGTGTCGAAGCCTGAGATCCAGAAACTGAATCGCAACTCGATCTTCGTCTTTGTGAACGGACGGCTGATTCGCGACCGGCTGGTGCAGCACGCCTTGACCGAGGCTTACCGAAACATCATTCCGCCTACTGTTCATCCGGTGGTGCTGCTGTTTCTGGAGATGCCGGCGGGCGAAGTGGATGTGAATGTGCATCCCTCGAAGACGGAGGTGCGCTTTCGGCAGCAGAGCGTGATGCATGATTTTGTACGGGACTCGGTGCGGGCCGCGCTGACGAAGGCGCGTCCGGTGCCGCAGTTCATGACGGAGATCCGGGCGCACGCGACCGCAAGTCAATCGCTTACTCCGGGGGCGCTTACTTCGGGCGCCCTGACTCCCGGAGCACCGTCCTGGAATCCAGCGTCTGTGGCGGCTTCTGAGAGGGTGGTGCGAGAGTCCCCACGTCTCGCACAGGACGCGAGACATGGGGCACCCGATGACCTTATTGGAGGATTCGCGTTGCAGGCGCCCGTGCCGCCGCCGGTTTCCGCGCGATTTCAGTTTGAAGGCGGAATTGCCGTGGAGGCGAATGCGGCGATCCCTGTGGCTCGCGGCCTGGATGCGATTCCGGATAACGGGTGTGCTCCGGCGCTGGATGTCGGCGAAGAGGAACCCACACTCTCGTCGCTGGGCACGCTAAAGCCGCTGGGACAGATTCGGAATTCGTTCATCTTGGCCGTGAACGAAGATGGTTTGTGGATCGTAGACCAGCACGTCGCCCACGAGCGCGTGCTGTTTGAACGAGTACTGAAGCAACGCGCCGCGCAGAAGGTCGAAAGCCAGCGCTTGCTGATGCCGATTGTGCTGGAGCTGTCTCCGGCGCAGCAGGCGGTGTTCTCCGAGATCTCCGACGAATTGCAGCACAACGGATTCGAGGCTGAGCCCTTCGGCGCACGCAGCGTCGCGGTGAAAGTGGCTCCGGCGGGAGTGGAGGAGTCCGCGGTCGAGAATATGCTCCACGAACTCTTAGACCAATTCTCCCGAGAGGAGCAGTCGCTGAATCTGGAGAAGATTCGGGCGCGCATCGCGGCGTCGATCGCGTGTCACGCCGCCATCAAGGTCAACATGCCGCTGGAGCAAAACAAAATGGAATGGCTGCTCACCGAACTGGCCAAGACGGATCATCCGTACGCATGCCCGCACGGTCGGCCTGTCGTGCTACGGTACTCTATGAAGGACATTCAGAAGGCGTTTAAGAGAATCTAGCTCTCAGCCAAACCGGTTCTGTTTTTATTGATAGCTGACGGCTGAGAGCTGACAGCTTTTTTATGACTGACCAGGAACTACAGCAACTGCGGCGCGAGAAGTGGCGGCTGGATGGGAAGCCTATCCGGACGATTGAACAAGCGCGCGCGTTTCTGGAAGAAGCCGGATTTTGCCTGATGTATCCGAAGCGGCCGGCGCTGCTGGTGCCGACGTTCATTGGCGCGTTTGTCGGGTCGGAGGATCGGTTGCCGGGGTGGCAGCACGCGTTCCAGGACCCGCGGGCGGCCGAGGCGACGGAACTGATGGTGCGGTTGTTGCGTGAGCGCACGGCGTTCGAGGCCAATCTGTTCGAGGAGAACAACGGGTTTCTGGTGGCAGCGTCGGTGTTTCCATACTTCTATGCGCTCATGGGGGAGCGCAATCCCAAGCAGGCGCCGAAAGCGGGGTCGCGCTCTCCTTATTCCGCGCTGGCCTGCGATGCGTTCGAATTGATATCGCGCGACGGACCGATCTCGAAGCAGAAGATGCAGGAGGTGCTGGGCGGCAGCGTGTCGTTGGCGGCGCTCGACGGGGCGCTTGGCGAGTTGTGGTCAAAGCTTCGCATTACGCGCGTGGACTACAGGGCCAGCGAGGGCTCGGTTTGGGATGTGCTTTACCGCTGGGCGCCGGATGCAGTGAAAGAGGGCGTGGGATTGTCGGTGCAGGAGGCGCTCACTGCGCTGCTGTCGAAGTATCTGGACTGCGTAATCGCGATCGAACAAGTGGACCTTGAGATCTTCTTCGGAAACTTCATTGCGCGATCGAAGGTGAAGGACGCGGTCAACGCGCTGCTGGCAGCGCGGGAACTGAGCTTCGTGCACGTGAGTGGACGATCGATGCTGCAGATCACGCCGGAGAAGGTCGTGGCGGCTCCGGCTCCGCGTCCCGCCGCACGATAAGTTTCCTGCTCAATCGTAGCGCCGGCATCTTGCCGGCTGTCGCGAGGGCGTCTCGCCCTCGCAGTGGCGGCAGGACGCCGCCACGACAGCCGCCGAGACGGCGGCGCTACCTGGAATTTCAATCATCACAATCATGTCCGGTGAGGCCAATCTCAAACTCTACCGCGGGCGGCTTGCGCCTTCGCCGACTGGACTACTGCACCTGGGGCATGCGCGTACGTTCTGGATCGCAGCGCAGCGGGTGGCCGAGCATCGTGGGCAGTTAATTTTCCGCAACGAGGATTTGGATTCGCAGCGGTGTCGGCCTGAGTTCGTGCAGGCGATGCTGGAGGATCTGCGATGGCTGGGGCTCGATTGGGTGGAGGGGCCGGACTGCGGCGGGCCGCTGGGTCCTTATACGCAAAGCGAACGACGAGAGCATCACTTGGAGGCTTGGAGGAAGCTGCGGGATTCGGGGATGATTTATCCGTGTATTTGTTCGCGTAAGGATGTGGCGCAGGCGGCGGGGGCGCCGAATGATTTGGATGATGAGCCGGTTTATCCGGGGCGGTGTCGGCCGCACAGCACGCAGCGGAGCTTCGCCGCGCCTGGCCGGGTCAAAGACCCGGCCCTACACAAGCAAGCCCAGGCAGCTGTCTCCACATGTGCAGTGCGAGACGCCGAGCCTGGGGAAGTGAATTGGCGGTTTCGGGTGCCGGAGGGGGAGGAGATCTGCTTTACTGATTTGCATCTCGGGCGTCAGCGGACGATCGCCGGGAAGGATTTTGGGGACTTCATTGTGTGGAGGCGTGACGATGTGCCCGCTTATCAGTTGGCTGTGGTCGTCAACGATGCGGCGATGCGGATCACTGAGGTTGTCCGTGGGGCCGATTTGCTGAAGTCGACGGCGCGGCAGATTCTGTTGTTTCGGGGGCTGGGACTGGCGATTCCCGATTATTATCACTGCGGCCTGGTGCGCGACGAGGCGGGGGTTCGCCTGGCGAAACGGCATGACGCGCTGAGCATTCGGAAGCTGCGGGAGTTGGGATGGACAGCAGAACAAGTGCGAGCGGGGGAAATCGCTTCGATCTGATGTTAGGGGGACCGCATCTTATACGCAGCAGATAGCGAGAGCGCGGCGGAGCTTTCGCTCCGCATGGCCGGGTCTGAGACCCGGCCCCACACGAGTTCCGCTCGGCTTCGCCTGCGCGGGACAGCCGAGGCGGCTCTCTCTACATGATGGCGAGGGCTGCATGCACGGCTGCCGTGTACAATCTTTAGCTTCGCATGACTGACACAGAAAAAGAGGAACAGACTCCGCGCAAACTGACGATCGCCATTGACGGGCCGGCAGGGGCGGGCAAGAGCACGATTGCTTCGCGGCTGGCGCGGAAGCTGGGGTATGTGAACCTGGAGAGCGGGGCGATGTATCGGGCGCTGGCGCTGAAGGCAATTGACAGAGATGCTTCTTTTGACGATGAAGCCGCGCTAGTCAAGCTGGCCCAGAACGCCCACATTCAACTGGAGCCTACGCTTGGCGGAAACCGCACGCTGCTCGACGGGCGCGATGTGACGTCGCGCATCCGCGAGCGCGACGTATCGGAGGCGGCTTCGCGGGTGTCGGTTCATCCCCAGGTTCGGGAGTGGATGGTGGCTCGCCAGAGGGAAATGGGCGCGGGCGGCGGCGTGGTGATGGAAGGCCGCGATATTGGCACGCAAGTCTTTCCTGACGCCGATTTGAAGATCTTCTTGGATGCCGATCCGGTGGTGCGCGAGCAGCGGCGCATGGCGCAGGCGAAAATCAAAGGGGACGTCGCGGCGAGTATGGCCGCAGAGCTGCGCGAGCGCGACCGTCGCGACCGCACGCGGGCAGCGTCTCCGCTGGTGGCGGCAAAGGATGCTGTGGTAATCAACTCTTCTGCGTTGAGCGAGGATGAAGTGTTGGCACAGGTCGAAGAACTGGTTAGCCAGAAGCTCGGTCAGTGAGGCGCTATGTTTGGTGCCGCTCGGCTTCGCCTTCGTGGGACAGCCGAGGCGGATGTCATGGAACTGAACACGCCTCGGCTGTCCGCCGGCGATTTGAATTCGGCTGGGTCCTTAGTGAGCGGGAACGGCCTTTAGTATGGCGCTCTTCAGTTCGTCCGCATGGAAACCAAAAGGCCCGGGCCGACTCTTGTACGCCACGCGCCCCGCACCATCAATCAAATAAAGCCGATCCGGCCAGCCGGTGTACGCACTCTCAGTCGAGTTGCCAAATTCGTCGAGGACTGCGGGAATCTCAATTCCGAGCTTGCGCACGCAAGTTCCCGCCACGAAAGCCCGTTCCTCTTCACTGTGAGGACTGGCGAAGACGACCTTGTCTTTTACGTTGCTCTCCATCTGCCACACGTCGCTCGGGTGCGCCTCGGTGATGTAGACCACCAGAAATGTGATCCGGTCTCCAAACTGCTGGTAAAGCTTGTTCAGGGCAGGAACCTCCTGCCGGAAGGGAGGTCACGTGTAGCTTCCAAACACCAGCACGACCGGGCGATTCTGCGCGGTCAGAGACGACAGTTGCACCTGTGCGCTCTTGTCCAACTTCGTCAGCGAGAAATCCGGCGCCGGACTGCCTACCTGCAGCGCGCCGGCCCGGGCGTGCGTCCAGAGCGTTTCGAAAGGAAGAATCAGAAACGGAATAGGCCCCGGGATTTTCGCCATCACCCGGGCGAAGCGTTCCGGCGATTGCCGCATCTCGCCATACAGCGCCCCGCAGGCCAGTACCCACAGCGCGGCGATCACGCACAATGTGGCGACGACTGCCTTTCTGACAGACTTGGACTTTAAGTTCAAGCGAACCCCAAAAAAGAAGTGCGCCCATAATAGGTTGGCGCGAAGACAGGTCAATAGTTGAAATGTAGTATTCGTCACCCGACCGTTGCGATCAAGATTGCGACCGTTCAAAAAGCACTTCCGCCCCCGCCCCCAAATCCTCCGCCGGAGAACCCGCCCCCGCCTCCGCCTCCTCCACCAAATCCGGAACCGCTTGAGCGGGCGCGCGGGGCAGACACGAAAACCTGGTGCATATCGGTCGCCATGTTGTGCATCGAACTGGAAAAGAAGATCGGATTGAACCCCACATAGGGCCCTCCCGGCCCGACGTACCACTGCGGCGGATCTTTGACGATCCCGGCAAATGCCTGCGCCCAATGATGCTCCACCCCCAGCGCCATCGCGTAAGGCAGAAACTTTTCGAAAGTCGTCGGCGGCATCACCTTCAACCGCTCTGCATCCACACGATTCATGAACTCCTGGAACCCCAGCACCGCGATGCGAACCCTCGATCCCTTCACGGTCTTGGCGGTCATGACGCGCGCAAATATCCACCAGATCACCGCCGACAGCAGCACGCACACAATCAGCAAAACCGCGGAGTTGAAAAAGTTCGCCCATCCCATGTACTGGAAGATGGCAAACGGGACCAGAATCGCGACTGCGGCTCCGATACTGTATCCATTGGCCGACTCCGGGTCGAGCAGATAAATCCCCTTCTTCTTCAACGCCGACATAATATCTTCGCGGATGAACGGAACGGCCGTATAGAAGCGGTTCTTGAGGCTGGAAAGGCGAATTTGGTCACCACCGGCGAATACATTCTCGAGCATCACGCGCTCGTGCGGAGCGAGGTCGGTGCCCCATTGATCGCGCGGCTTAAGCAAATGAAAGACGTAGTCCTTATGCGTGAAGATAAGTATCTTATCCGCGGTCTCTTCTATCTTGATGTATCCCCGTACCGCCAGATCGACCATGGTCGATGTGATATCGCGGGGATGAATCTGGTCGTCCAACAAAGTGCCCGCTTCCGCGGGAGAGATCCCGGTCGGCGGCTCGTACATCGGTGCCACCGACATTCCCGGATCGGGGTCGCGTCCCTTGTACCCCCACAGCGCGAACATCCCGGCCAACGTGACCAGCGGCAGAAACACAACCGGATTTCCGCCAACGAACCAGAAAAACTTTGTCAGCGCGCCTGGTTCTTTGAGAATGTCTTTCGGAATATAGACGTCGATGGTCAATCCGCCGCGCATGGGCAGCGGATTACTGGTCTCGAATTCTGCCTCGGCACCCTCAACCTTGGAACTCGCATCGCGGTGGGTCGAGCCGTACACTCCGGTAAACGCCTGCGCTCTCAGAGAACCCGCGGCCGTCGCCGGGAATCGCACCGTCGCCGCCGCGTGATCAATCGGCACCGGCCAATCGTTGCCTGTAACGTTCCAATAAAACTCGTCGTGACTGTCGAAAAACCGTGTGCCGTTGCGGACCCGGTAAGTAATCTCGACTATCCGACTCGCATCCACCGCGTCGGGAATATAAATTTTCAGATCGCGGGCGCCATTGGAAGTCGACGAGTCATACTTGAGGCTGCCGCCGTTGCCGTCGGTGACGCTCGTGACGTTGAGGAAGAGTTCGTAATTCGTCCCATTTGGCCCGGGATATTCAATCGGAATCGTACGATGAATTCCATGCCACTCGCCCTCGAAGTTCAGCGTTATGCGCTCGATCACCACCGCGCTGCCATCTCGGTCGACTGTAATGGTGTCTTGAAAATCGGTAATGCGCCACGATTTCGCAGCCAGCGGCGCGGCGAAGATGAGAACACACGCAACGACTTCGTAGAGACGTAGCTTGCTACGTCTCTTGTTGCGGCGAGAGAGAGACGTTGCCAGCAACGTCTCTACAGCAGAGAGTGCCTTCATTGGACTAGAACTTGACCTGCACTACCTCGCGGTCGGCTTCCGCTGTCTCGAAGAACTGCCGCAGCGTGAAACCAAACATTCCCGCGAGAATGTTCGTCGGGAACGACTGAATCTTCGTGTTCAGGTCGCGCACCACCGCGTTGTAATAGCGTCGTGCGTTCTGAATCGAGTCTTCCGTCTGGCTCAGCGATCCCTGCAGTTGGGTGAACTCCTCTGAAGCCTTCAGCTCAGGGTAGTTCTCTGCCACTGCGAATAGACTCTTCAACGCCCCGGTGAGTTGATTCTCCGCCGCGGCCTTGTCCGCCGGAGTCGTCGCCTGCATCGCCTGCGACCGGAACTTGGCAATGTTCTCAAACGTCCCCTTTTCGTGCGCGGCGTATCCCTTGACCGTTTCGACCAGGTTGGGAATCAGATCGTGCCGTCGTTTGAGCTGCACATCGATATCGGACCAGGCCGAATCGCAGCGCACGCGCAGCTGCACCAGGCTGTTGTACATGCCGATCAGCACCACGGCAATGACAGCCAGAATTACCAGGAAGATGATGCCGGTCATGGACGTCTCCTTAGTAGCCTGAAGGGTGAACTGGAAATCAATGGGACGGTAACACAGTGGGACCGCCCTCGCAAACGCGAATGAGCGCCTGTTTTTGCATTCTGCGATAACAACTTTGCCGGGAGACGAAGAGGCCTGAGAACTGAGGTTGAGGCTGCGAACTGCTTCCCTACTGCTGCGGCGCGAAGTACCCCTTGCGCGCCCTTACTTGCAGGTCCTTCTTCAGCGAGGAGATTTCAATCGAGCGGTACCGTCCATCCGCGTCAAAATTGGCTGGCCTGTAAGACACCACGTATTGGCTGCGCAGTTCGTCTTCGATCGCGGCGAACGAGTGGGTGATGTCCTTCATCTTGAACGGGAAGAATGCGCGCCCCCCGGTTGCCTCGGCTAACTGCTCGAGCACCCTGTCGCCGCGCATCACCAGGCCGCTATCGTCGGTCGAGATGGCATAGATAATCACCTCGGCGCGCTGCGCCATCTCAATGGCCTGGGCTTTCGAAAACTCGCTCTGGTTATCTTCTCCGTCACTGACGATTACGATTGCCTTTCGCACCGGCCGTTCCGGCCGATCCTTCAGGAATTTTTCTTTGCACGCGCGATAGACCGCGTCATAGAGGGCGGTCCCTCCGCCATCGTGCAACTTGCGCACGCCCGCCGAGAGCAATTGCACATTGTCGGTGTAATCCTGGGCCATTTGGCTGTGACTATTGAAGCCGACGATAAAAGCCTTGTCGAAGCCGGCGCGCAGCGTATGCTCCAGAAAGCTCGTAGCCGCGCTCCGCTCGAAATCAAACCTGCCGTCCACCGACCCACTGACGTCGACCAATAGACCCATATGCAAAGGCAGATCGGTTTCGCGGCGGAAGTTCAGAATCGCCTGCGGCGGCCGGTGGTCGTCAAGAATGCTGAAATCGTTTTGATTCAGGTCGCGCACAAACTTGCCATGCTTGTCGGTCGCGATGAACAGCACATTCACCTCATTCACCCGGGCGTGCAGGGTGATCATCGCGCTCTGCGGATCGTCCGCACCGTCCGTCGCGCCGCTCGCCGTGTTGTAGGCGCTTAGGCTGGGGGCTCCCGATACAAAGGCCGACTGCCCTTGCGCAATCCACGGAAAGGTTGCCACGCAGAGCGTCAAAAGGCGAAAAATCGAGTTCGTGTACTTCATGCCCGTGAAATCCAAATTTTTCACTCTAAACCGCGTTCCAGCACACTCCCAAGCTATTGGATGCACGCCAGATGCCGAATGCGGTTCCCACCGGACGCCTCTATCTGATTGACTTTAGGAGCGCCCCCGCCAATATGCCAAGTTACAAAAGGAGCACACGTTTGGTCATGGTACAAGACCTGCGGATTCTAGCGTTTACCGGCAGCCACGAACTTCCGGGTGCATGCCCTCCGTTATCCAAATCGGATTCAGGGTTTAACATAGTGGCATAGCTTGAACGCTTTTTCCTTAAAATCTCTTTGGAGGGTTTTTGTGAAAAAACTCATGGTCGGTTTCATGGTTGTCCTGATGTCGAGCGTAGCCGCTTTCGCCGCCAATGACGAGCACGAAGTAGATCGCGTCAAAGACGCGGGCGTGGTTCTGAAAGAGATTTTGAACATCCCCGACGACATTCCGCAGGATTTACTCGACAAGGCCGAGTGCCTGGTCATTCTGCCCTCAGTCAAGAAGGGAGCCTTCGGCATCGGCGGCAGCTACGGACGTGGCGTGATGGTCTGCCGCAGCGGCGAGCACTACAAAGGCAAATGGGGGGCCCCGGCCCTGTACGCGCTCGAAGGCGTCAGCATCGGATTTCAGTTGGGCGGCCAGGCCACCGACTTTGTGCTGCTGGTGATGAATCCCAAAGGCGCAACGTCGCTTCTCTCCAGCAAAGTAAAACTGGGCGCGGACGCCTCCGCCGCTGCCGGACCCAAGGGCCGCACCGCGGAAGGCGCAACCGATATCGTCATGAACGCCGAGATTCTCTCCTACTCGCGTAACAAAGGCCTTTTCGCCGGAGTTTCTCTGGAAGGCTCGACCCTGCGTTCCGATGGCAGCGCCAACGAAAAACTGTATGGCAGAAAGTTGACTGCCAAAGAAATCATCCGCGAAGGCAAAGTTGGCATTCCGGCAAGCGCCCGCGAACTCGTCTCCCTGCTCGACAAGAAGTCTCCGATAAACAAGTCAGACCCAAAGTCGCTCGAATAGACGGAACTCTCAGATGGCAGAGTTGAAGGGCCGCGACTCTCAGCCAATTCGCTGCGGTTGGGCGACCGGGGACCTTTCGATCCGGTATCACGATGAAGAATGGGGCGTGCCGGTGCACGACGACCGCACGCTCTTTGAGTTTCTGATTCTCGAAGGTGCGCAGGCTGGTCTGAGCTGGGACACGATTCTTAACAAACGCGACAACTATCGCCAGGCCTTCGACGGATTCGATCCCCAGCAGGTCGCGCTCTATGACCGGAGGAAGATCGCGCAACTGTTGCGCGATCCCGGCATCGTTCGCAACAAACTGAAGAACGCCTCTGCCGTGGCTAACGCCAGGGCATTTCTTAAAGTGCAGAAAGAATTTGGCAGCTTCGACCGCTACATCTGGCAGTTCGTGAACGGGAAGCCCCGACTGACTTCGCCTAGGTCACTCAAGCAGGTCCCAGCGCGAACGCCAGACTCCGATGCGATCAGCAAGGACCTCAAGCGACGCGGCTTCAACTTCGTTGGATCGACCATCTGCTACGCCTTCATGCAGGCGGTGGGAATGGTAAACGATCACGTTGTGAACTGCTTCCGCTATCGGGCTTTGCGCTGACGGTCGCTACTTTTCTCTGCGGTAACCGGTTCAGTGACCCCGAGGTTTTGATTTCAAAATCAATTTGCCTTAACGTCTCGTCCCCGGCGCACGATATTCTGTAAATACGATATTCTGTAAATACCTAATTTAAGAACGCCTGAAAGGCAGCCGATTCATAGAAGGCCTGCCTCAGGCATCGGCAATTGCGCCGCTACGAATTGACCTTCCGCCTGTGCGGACGCGGAGATCAAGTGTTCCGCTACCTCCTGGCCTCCGGGCCGAGGACTCCGCATGCGAATTCAGGAAGAAATGTTCCGCCGCCTTCCCACTGCCAGTAAGCTGCGAGTCATTGTTGGCGTATTCGTCGCCATCGTGATCTGCGTATTTCTCCTGGGTGTGCTCCGTTCCGAGATTCTCACTGGAGTCCGCGCCTACGTTGGCGGGGAAGGCCTATGGTCGAAGGCGGAAAAACGAGCCGTCCTCAGTCTCACCAAGTATGCCGCTAGCCACGCCGAAAGCGACTACCAGCAGTACCTCGCCGAAATCGCCGTTCCTTCCGGCGACAAGCAGGCCCGGCTGGAATTGCAGCGATCCTCCCCCGACATGGCGCTGGTTCGTCAGGGCTTCCTTCAGGGCCGCAACAGTCCTGAAGACGTGGGCAGCATGTCCATGCTTTTCCGCCAGTTTGGACACGTTGGCTATATTGCCCGAGCCATCGCTATCTGGACCGAGGGTGATCGCTACATTGACCAGCTTCGCTCTCTGGCCGACGACCTCCATCGCGAGGTCAATTCGGCCCATCCCGATGCGCAGAAAATAATTGAGATCACCAATCAAGTGGCTGCGGTCGATGCTCGCGTCACCCCGCTCGAGAACGAGTTCTCAACGACTCTGGGCCAGGGATCTCGCTGGATCAACCGTACGTTGTCCCTCGTCAGCCTCCTGGCCAGCGGACTGTTGCTGTTGATTGGGATTGGTCTGTCCTCAGCCGTGCTGAAGCAGATCCGCAATTCCGAAGAGAAATACCGCAACCTGATCAACACTGCAAACGACGCCGTTCTGGTCATCGACGCGGAGACCCGCCTCATTCTCGAAGCCAACAACAAGGCCGGCGAGATGATGGGCCTTCCCGAACACCAGATCGTGGGAATGCCAGAATCCTGGCTCTATCCCGTCAAGGGAAGCGAACCTCCCCGCCCATTCCTGACCCCGAACGCCGAGGGAGCGTTGCGGAGCCGGGAATTGACGCTGCTCCGGACCGATGGCACGCAAGTGCCGGTCGAAGTCAGCGCCAGCGCCACGGAGTTGAATGGAAGACCCGCCATCCTTGGAATCTTCCGCGATATCCGCGATCGCCTGGAAGCGGCCGCGATCCTGCGACGCAGCGAAGAGCGCTTCGGCTATCTGATTCAAAACCTCTCGGACGTGATTACCGTGGTCGCAGTCGATGGCACCATGCTTTATCACAGTCCTTCCATCGAACGGGTAACGGGATACTCGCCGTCTGAGCTCTTGGGAAAAAGTCTTCTCGCTTTCGTTCATCCCGATGACGAACCGGCGGTGCGAGCGGCGCTGGAGCGCGTCACGCTCAACGTGGGAAGCGCCGCTCCTCCTGAGTATCGTTTCCGCCGCAAGGATGGCTCGTGGGTCTGGCTGGAGTCCATAGGCAACAATCTGCTCAACGACGTTGCGGTGGGCGGCATCGTAGTGACTTCGCGCAACGTCACCGGCCGCCGCGCGCTTGAGGAACAGGTTCGGCAATCGCAAAAGATGGAGGCGGTCGGCCGCCTGGCGGGCGGCATCGCTCATGATTTCAACAACCTGCTCATGGTCATCCGCGGATACGCGGAAATCGTGCTGGAAGAGCACAGCGCCAGTCCTGCCGTTCGCAAGAGTGTTGAAACCATCGTCCGCACCACGGAGAGCGCAGCCGGCCTGACGCGGCAACTGCTTTCCTTCAGCCGCAAGCACGTATTCACCCCGCAAGTGCTCGACCTCAACTCCCTGGTCAACCGCATGAGCGAGATGCTCCTTGGAGTATTGCGCGACGAAATGGAATTCGTGATCAAGCTCGACCGCGACGCCTGTTGTGTCAGCGCCGATCCCGGTCAGATTGAACAAGTCATCATGAATCTCGTAGTCAACGCCCGCGACGCGATGCCGCAGGGCGGAAAGCTCACCTTGGAGACGGCACACATCACTCCGGACGCGGCTCGCTCGTATCGGCCGTCCGCGCTGCCCCGCGGGGATTATGTGATGCTGGCGGTGACCGATACCGGCATCGGCATGGATCGCGATACGCAGAGCCGAATCTTCGAGCCTTTCTTCACCACCAAGAGCAAGGATGAAGGAACGGGTCTCGGCCTGTCGGTGGTGTACAACATCGTCCGGGCCAGCGGCGGGCATGTCCGCGTGAGCAGCGAGCCGGGTCGGGGATCCACCCTTCAAGTCTTTTTCCCGCGCGTCGCCATGCAGCCGCAACCGGAGCCGGAAGAAGCTCCGGCCAAGACTTCGCGTGCCGGCAGGGAAACAATCTTGGTGGCGGAAGATCAGCCCGACCTGCGCTGGATGATCTGCCAGTTTCTGCAGGAACTCGGCTACTCCGTGCTGGAGGCTAAAGATGGCGGCGATGCGGTCGCGCTGGCGGAGCAATACAAGGGCACGATCGATGTGCTGCTGACCGATGTCGTAATGCCGCATATCAGCGGCTCCGAGGTGGCGCGCAGCCTTTCCGCGTCACGGCCCGACATGAGGGTCATTTTTATGTCGGGCTATACAGAAGGCGAATTCGGTCCAGTCCCGGGAGAAAACCTCAGGCCTGGAACCACGCTCCTGCAGAAGCCGTTCGAGTTGGATTCCCTCGCCCTGAAGATCCGCGAAGTGCTGGAAGCGCGAAGCCGGCACTAAATCCGCGTACAATCCTGCTTTCGCCTCCCAGCAGCCAACCATGTTCGGTTTCATTTTGCACGCAGCACTGTTTGCCGCCCTCGCGACGCCAACCGCCGCGTCATCTGATCTCGTTCAGGAATTCCGTCAACGGGACCAGGCCCTGCTCGACGCCGTCGCTCCCGGCGATGTCAAAGCGTGGGACGCTGCGCTTGCGCCGGATGCCGTCTTCGTCGACGAGAACGGAACGCTCATGAATCGAGCGGACTTTCTCAAGCAATTGACGCCTTTGCCTGCGGGAGTGTCGGGAACGCTCATCATCTCCTCGTACTCCGCGCATCAGGCCGGCAACGTCGTCACGGTGGTTCACACCGACGATGAGCACGAGTTTTACCACGGCCAGCATCTGCACCACCTATATCTCACGACGGAAACCTGGCAGAAGCAGGATGGGATTTGGAAGCTTTTGCTGGTTCATGCGACAGCCGTTCTGCAAGATCCGAAGGCGATCGTCTTATCGCATTCCGACTTGGACGCGTATGTCGGTCGCTATTCTGCTGGTCCCGACTTGCTCTACACCATCCGTCGTGAGGGCGATCGTTTGATGGGAGGGCAGCAAGGGCCTCCAGCCACGCCGCTGCCAGCAGAAGTCCGCGATGTATTTTTCGTGAGCGGCCAACTGCGCACCCGAAAGATCTTCGAGCGGGATCATGCCGGACGGGTGACTGGATTTGTCGATCGTCGAGAGGGCAGCGACTTGGTATGGAAGCGGATGCCTTGAACGTCAGCGCTGGCTTGTATTGAAGATCGCTGCAGTCAAATAGATCGCCACTAATCCCAGCAGCAGCACCGCGCCTTCCACGCGCGTCGACCACACATGCAGAGCATCGAACTGCACGCGTGCAGGATTATTCAGCGGGACCGTCGCGAAGTCGCCGACTGAGGCGCGCAGCGTGTCCATGCGCGGAATGATCCAGAACTGCGAGAGCAGCGTGAGCGCAAGCATCAGGCAGATCAGCAGGTGTCGCTTGGCAAAGACATGCGCGGTGCCTTCCGTGAGGCGGCTGTAGAGCAGAGAACTGGCCAGAAAGACCAATCCGGAAACGAGGGCGATCCAATGCAGTTTGCCCAGCGCGCGTCCAACCACGTTTCCGGCAAGATGCGTGTTCGGCAGAACCTGAAACGCAGTGGGAGCAAGCACAAAGGCAAAGAAGATCAACCCACCGATCCAGGCAACAAGCGAGAGCAGCATCAAGAAGCGCAAGAAGGACATGACGGGAGAATTATAGTCTCGGAGAGATCAAGAACGAGCTAACCACAGAGGTCACAGGGGAACACAGAGGAAGAAAAGATGAGAACTGCTCTTACACTGGCACCGGAACGGTCTCGATAATTTCGCGCAGAACCTGGTCGGACTGCTCGGATTTCTTCAGCGTCGAGGCGTAGAGGCCGTTCACGACCACGCGGTGGGCGAAGACGGGAACGACGAGCGGCTTGATGTCTTCGGGAGTACAGAAGGTGCGGCCTTCGAGGAAGGCCATGGCTTGCGCGGCGCGATACAGAGCCTGCGATCCGCGGGGCGAGACGCCCAGCGAGAGGAATTCCGACTCGCGTGTGCGGCGCACGATTTCCAGAGCATAGCTCACCAGAGACTCGTCCACGCGAATCTGCTTCACCGCCTGCTGCATTTCGAGCACGTCAGCGGCAGCGAGCACGGGGCGGACATCTTCCAAGTGCGCGGCGCCCGCTTCGGAGCGCAAGATTTGACGCTCGGACTGGGCATCGGGATATCCCATGCGCACGCGCATCAGGAAGCGATCGAGCTGCGACTCGGGCAGAGGATACGTTCCGTGATGCTCCACGGGATTCTGCGTCGCGATCACGAGAAATGGTTGGGGCAACTCGTAGGAATGAGCGTCGACGGTGACCTGGCCTTCATTCATGGCCTCAAGCAGCGCGGACTGCGTTTTGGGCGTAGTGCGATTGATCTCGTCCGCCAGCAGCACATTGGTGAAAACCGGGCCGCGCTTGAATTCGAACTCCTGATCGAGCGCCGAATACACAGAGATGCCCAGAACGTCGGACGGCAGCATGTCGCTGGTGAACTGCACGCGCTGAAACGTGCAGTCGATGGCGCGCGCGAGCGCCTGTCCGAGAGTGGTCTTGCCAACGCCGGGAACGCCCTCGATCAGCAAGTGTCCACGCGCAAAAATGCTGACCAACGCAAGGCGAACAACGTCATCCTTGCCGCGAATCACGCGGCGAAGGGCGTTTTCGAGTTCGGAGGCTTTGTGAGAAACAGCGATGGCGGTCTCGGGCGACATTGTTCGGATTCTACTATCGGGCATCGCGTGGGCGGAGTTACCTACGTCATAGGACCAGCTATCAGCTTTCAGCTCTCAGCTAAACCAAGATCCCTCGCTTCGCTCGGGACGACAGGACAAGGAACTGTCACATCTTGCGGTCATACCTTCCTTGGAAGGCAAATGTTCGTCACTCTTGCACCCGATTCTGGCTGAAAGCTGACGGCTGAGAGCTGATAGCTGTTACTGCATAAACTCCGCGGGCCTTCCCGTGAGGCGCTCGATGCGCTTTGCGATCGGCGGATGCGTCGAGAACAAGTTGCCAAAGTTCATTCCCAGGAACGGCTGAATGATGAACAGATGCGCGGTCGATGGACTCGCTTGCATCGGCACATGGCGCGAGTAGGTGTCGAGCTTTTGCAGGGCGCTAGCCAGGGCGTAAGGATTGCCGGTGAAATGTGCGCCGGTGGCGTCGGCTTGATATTCGCGCGAGCGCGAAACGGCAAGCTGAATCAACGTCGCGGCAATTGGGGCAACGATCAGCATGAAGAGCGCGGCTAGGCCTCCTCCGCCGCGGCGGTCGCGGTCTCCGCCTCCGAAGCCGCCGAAAAGCATGGCCCAACGTCCCATGCTGGCGAGCATGGTGATCGCGCCGGCGATTGTCGCGGCGACGGAACTGATCAGGATGTCGCGGTTGTTGACGTGGCCGAGTTCGTGCGCGAGGACACCTTCGAGTTCTTCGTCGGTGAGCAGGCCGAGAATTCCGTGAGTCACGGCGACCGAGGCGTGGCTCGGATTGCGTCCGGTGGCGAAGGCGTTGGGAGACTCGGTCGGGATTACGTAGATCTTCGGCATCGGAATGCCGATTTTCTGCGTGAGGCGCTCGACGGCCGCGTAGGCGCGCGGCAGTTCCTCGCGCGTGACGGGCTGGGCTCGACACATGGCCAGCGCGATCTTGTCGGAGTAAAAGTACGAGACGAAGTTCATGACGGCGGCTAAGGCCAGCGCCAGGAACATCCCGTTCTGGCCACCAAAGGCGCGGCCGATGAACATCAGAAGCAGCGTGAGCGCGGTCAGCAGGAACGCGGTCTTGAATGCATTTCCCATAATTTTGTTGAAGCTATCTCATTGGATGTTACGCCGAGTGGGGAGATGCATGAGGTCCCGATTTGGGAAAAACCCGCCCTTGAGGGGGTACCCCCCTCCCCCTCGGTCTCTTAGAATCGTCGACTTAGCGGCAAACTGTCGAAAAATCCTAGGGGCACAATGAGTTACGGGTAAAATCTTTCAAAATAAGGAGTTATGTGCCCTCCGCGAGCGCTGTCGCTGCACGCCCTCCGCTTTGGATGATGGGCCTGCAAGCCTGTGGACGTCAAGGTTGGACGTCACACACACAGCTCACTGGCGGAACGCCTCGAATAGACTCATGGAAGACTCTTTCGCTGACGAGGAATACGACCACAGGGGCTGAAGCCCACATCAACTCTGCTCCCTTGCGCGGCGCTGAAAGCGTCGCTCTTGCACCACTCTGCTCGCTCAACGCGGCGCCAAAAGCGTCGTTTTTCCACGGTACTGCAGGTGTTCGCTCGTTTTTCCGCAATTCGTGAAGGTCGTGCCCTTTCCGTTCTTGTCTCGACTTCGCTTACGCTTTTTGGGCTTCGCGTTTTAGGGCGCGCTGCAGGGTTTGGTCCAGGGCGGACTTGGCGCTTTCGTATTCCTGCTGCGAGATGCGGCCTTGTTTGTGTTCCACTTCGAGTTCGAAGAGTTCTTCTTTCAGGCCTTCCAGCAGCATGGACGACGGGGCGCGCGGAGCGGTTGGCTGTGGACGGGTATCGCTGCGGCGGGCCTCTCGCTTGGCGGGGAGTTCTGCTGCTTCGTAGTCTTCATCCTCTTCCAACGCGGGAAGACGCTTTCCCTTGGACAGGGCGTCGCGATTAGCTGCTTGCTGCCGCGAGGCGACGTAAACTCCGCCTGCGATGAGTATCAGGGCGAAGCCGCCCAAGATGTACCAGCGGTATTTTTGCAGAGGATCGGGAGCGTCGATGGGCGGGCCGAGGCCTCCGCCGGGACGATTGTCGTTTTGCGCGGACGAGCCTTCGCTGGGTGCTCCTGCACCTTCCTGACGGGCCTGCAGCGTGCCTTCGCCGGAAACTTTGAAAGCCAGCGACTGACCTAGCTGTGCTCCGGAGGCCACTTGTACATTGGCGTCCGGCTGTTGGGGGTCGTTCATGGGCTGGTAGTTCGTGCCGGGAGCGGCCGAGAACTGCATTGTCTTGGGCAGGATGGCCACGAAATGCTGCAGCGGATAAATGCTCTTGGGATCAATGTTCGCGCTGCCGGTGTACGGAAGCTGATAGGCGACCTGGAATTGGGTGGTGCCGGGGCGGAGCGGGAAAAGGAAGGCGTAGCGTGTCTTCTTGTCGTCTTCGGGCACCGGCGCGGAATTCACGGGCTGGCCATTGGCGGTCATGGCCGAGCCTTCGACGATTTGCGCGCCCTCGGGAACGTTGAACTCCAGGTTGTGTTCGTTCATCTGCGTGCGCGGCGGCTTGGACGTATTCTCGACGGCGAAGGCACGCATGACTTCAAGCTGTCCTTGCTCGACTTGAACGCGCATGATGTCGGCGACAACTTCGATGCCTTCCACCTTCTTGCCGACGTCGTAGACCTCGACCTCGACCGAAGTCGTTCCCGGAGGCGCCATGCGGTGATAGGTGACTTCCTGATGGATCACGCGGACGAGATGAGGGCCTTGGGCATCGAGCTTGAAACTGAAATTGCCTTTGGCGTCGGTCTTGGTGCGGCCAGCTTCTTCCATGCCTTGCCCAAGGCTCAGCAAGATGACTTCGTCGCCCGCGGCGGGCTTACCGGTGGTCGAGTTCTTGACGATGCCGGTCAGTGTTTGTGCGGAGGCGAGGGAGGAGAGCAGGAGGATTGCGAGGCCAAGGAAGATTGTCCTACGGTGTCCGCGCGATCCGCGGGCGCGCGCGAACTCCTGTCGGGGTCGCACGAAGTTGCCGGTATGCAAGGGATCCTTCGACTCCGCAGAAAGCGCGCCTTGCGCGCTTTCCGCTACGCTCAGGATGACAGGAGATAGGGATCGCAAGATATGGGTTCCTTTCATGGTCTCGCTTTTCTTGGCGCGGGCGCGTCTTTCGCTTCGAGGCGTGCGATTTCGGCCAGAAGTGTGGCGGCTTCGTCTTGCAGGGAAGCTTTCAGCGACTGGTAGTCGACGTTCGGGCATTTTGCCGGCCTTGAACTCGAAGTTCAGATCGCGCAGGTTTTCGTAGACGGCGTCTTTGCGCTCGCGCAAATACGAAGCGCGAGTCTTCTCCGGGCCGAGATAGACGGTGCCGGGGTAGAAGATGTAGAAGAGCGCGGCAACGGTTGCCAGAAGGCAGCAGGCCAGTTCGAAGCTCATAAGTCAGTCTCCTTGCGCGCCTGATCGCGGAATTGCTCGAGTTCGGCGCCGCGGACGGGGCGCAGGCCGTCGGCAATGGCAGGCGCGGGGCGATTCTTCCAGGCGCGGATCACCAGGACTACGATGCCGAGTCCCAGCGCAAGCGCAACGAAAGGCACGATCCAGGCGGTGCGATCAAAACCTGCCGTGGTGGGAGCGGCCAGCACCGTGGGTCCGTACTTCTGCACGAACGATTGCTCGACCAGGCTGTCGCTGTCGCCGCGGCTGATGGCGGCCATGAGCTCGTTGCGCATGCTATCGGAGTCGGGACACCCGACGTGATTGCACTCGAGAAGAATCTGGTTGCAGCCGCAGATGCACATCATTTGGTGGCCGAGTTCGTTGAATCGCGTGGCCGGATCGCCGGCGCCGGCGAGGGCGAAGACGGCGAGACAGAGCAGGCCGCAGTGCAGCAGGCGACGGAGAATTTGTTTGGGTCTCGTCATCATTATTGTTGCGAGTCCGGAATTTGTGCCGTCCCTCCGGGACTCGGATCCTCATTCTTGTCAGTTACCCAGCGCTGAAAGAGTCTGTGGGAGAACTTCAGGCGTCACTCCGGGACGCGCTCTGATTTCCCACTTATCCCCGGCGCTGGAAGCGCCGAGCTATTCTCAGACGCCCCTCTGGGGCGGAAATCTCTGCGATTTCATCCCACCCCCTTGTCCGCAATCTAGTTCTCACCCAGACTCTGAAAGCGCCGGGCTGAATTCTTTCGCCCCTCCGGGGCTTGCTCGTTATTCTGCCTTGCCACCCCCCACGGCTTGCGCCCCTTCGACAAGCTCAGGGCAAGCTGTGGGCTGCATTCCTTCGCCACTTCGCGGCTTCGACCTTGGTCCCATTCTTTCGTCGCTTCGCGGCTGCGGACCTTCGTCCTTAGTCTCCGGCCCCCACCGGGGCTGCGTGCTCTACCAGTCTTGCTGCTGGAACGCGGACGGGGGCTGGCGCGTTCGGCACCAGGGCCAGCGCTGTTCCGACGAGGATGATCCAGACACCGATCCAGATCCATATCACCAGCGGGTTCAGATGCGCCTTGATGATGGGCTGTCCTTTGTCGTTCTGGCCTTCGTAAACCAGATAAAGATCTTCTTTGAAGGTTGATCGAATACTCGGCTTGGTGGACGCTTGCTGGCTGGCTTTGTAGAACAGGCGCTGCGGCGTAAGCGTGTCGACCTTCTTGCCGTTCTGGTAGACATCCATGATCGCCCACTCGCTGGCATAGTTCGGACCGTCATCCTGCGTGTAGGAGCGGCAGACGAGTTCGTAGTTTCCGATGGTCATCTTGTCGCCGTAAGCCAGTCCATTGCCTGCTTCTTTATCCTGGTTGAAGGCGGCGCCTGCGAGTCCGATGATGACCACCACCACGCCGAAATGGACGATGTAGCCGCCGTAACGGCGCGTGTTGCGGTGCGTGAGTTGGACCATCGACGCGAACATGCCCTGGCCGGTGTGCCCGGCGATCACTTTGCCGCCGCGGTAGTACTCACTGGCGATGGTGAGCGTGACCAGCACCGAGAGTCCGATGGCCATCAAGGAATAGAAATACGAAATGTCTTGCCAGGGGCGCATGCCGAAGGGCGATCCCCAGCCCGGAGGCGTGATCATGAGGAATGCCATCGCCGCAACCGCGCCGATGGTGGGCCACAGGAAATTCCGTTTAAGGCTTTCGAAGGACGTCTTGCGCCAGGCCAGCAACGGGCCGACGGCGGTGAGGATCAGGAGCAGCAGCGCGACTGGGACCGCGACCCGGTTATAAAAAGGTGCGCCCACCGTGACCTTGTTGCCTTGTACCAGCTCGGAAATCTTGGGGAACCACGTGCCCCACAGCACGGTGAAGCAGAGCAGTACGAAGAGAAGGTTGTTGAACAGGAAACTCGATTCGCGCGAAATCAGCGACTCGAGCTTGTGCTCGCTGCGCAGGTGCTCCTTGTTCTTGAAAAAGAAGAAAACGAAGACCGCGAAGCTGATGGAAAGAAACCACGCGAACCAGCTCCCGATCGACGATTGCGCGAAAGCGTGGACGGAGCTGATGATGCCGCTGCGGGTGAGGAATGTCCCGAGAATCGCGAGCCAGAACGTGGCGAACACGAGCCACATGTTCCAGACTTTCAGCATGCCGCGCTTCTCCTGCATCATGACCGAATGCAGGAAGGCCGTGCCGACGAGCCAGGGCATCAGCGAGGCGTTCTCGACGGGGTCCCATCCCCAGTAGCCGCCCCATCCCAGCACGGAATAAGCCCAGTGAGCGCCGAGAAAGATTCCGCAGGTGAGGAAGCCCCAAGTGACCATGGTCCAGCGGCGAGTGATGTGAATCCATTTTTCGCCGGGATACTTCATGATCAGGGCGCCCAGCGCGAAGGCGAAGGGGACGGTGAATCCAACGTAGCCCAGGTACAGCATGGGCGGGTGGATCACCATCTCGGGATATTGCAGCAGAGGATTCAGGCCGCTGCCATCGGCGCGCAGCGGGCCTTCGAGCAGGCCGAACGGGTTCGCGGCGAAGTTCACCAGCGCGAGGAAGAAGATCTGCACGGCGGCGAGGACGACCGACGCGTAGGCGAACAGGCGGGGGTCGGTTTTGTAGCGCAGGCGAAGGACAAAACCGTATCCGGCGAGCAGCAGGGACCAGAACAGCAGCGAGCCTTCCTGTCCGGACCACAAGGTAGCAAATTTATAAGGGCCGGGCAGATCGCGGTTGCTGTGATGAAAGACGTAAGCGATGGTGAAATCGTCGCGGAAGGCGGCGACGACGAGGGCGATTGCAGCGAGAAGGACCGCTCCAAAAACTACGACGCCGGCGCGGCGAGCGGTCTCACCCATGCGCTCCCAACTCGGCTCGCCCTGAAAGAAGAGGGCTACAAGGCCGACTCCGAACGAATAGATGCTCAGCGCCAAGGCGAGGAGCAAGGCATAACTACCAATTTGCGCCATGTGGGAGAACCCCAAAGTATTTTTTCAGAAACCGCGAGTGCAGGCAACCGGAACAGCAAGAATACGGTACCGGGAGGACATCGGCAGATCGGGGCAAGCAAGGCCCGCTGCCGAGATTTGAATGAAACCCCGAACCACAACGGAAGGGCCGGCGGCAGGACAGATGTCCGCCGGAAACCGGCGGCCGGGGCTCGGCCGCCAGGCGGTGTCAAGGGGCGGACGCTACGCGCTCTGCTGACGGTAGCGTTGGCGAATTTCGCGTTCCGCCGCCAGCCAGTCTTCGGCCTCGTGGCCTGGTTCAAATCCGCGACGCTCGGAGAGCAGGTAAGCGAGGCGCCGAATTTCTTCGTCCACGTTGATGGGAACCAGGTTGGCGCGCGACTCGGTCCTTACGATTTCCGGCTTTCTCGCGGTCCTTCTTGTTTCTGGTTTTGTCTCGGTCGTTTGGGTTGCGGTGGCCGCGACTGTTGAACCATCTGCCGGCGGGGCACTCGCATCGGAGAGCGGCATAGGGCTATTGGTGGTGGACGCTGTTGCCTTCACGTCGTTACTCTTCTTGGGAAATTTCGGTTTCGCCATACTGGAATACTCCTTGCATCCTCCTAAGTTTAGGAATGATTGGATTTGTTGATGAATGAACAACATACACGTCACCCCTGCAAAGTCCTGGTTACGGTAAGTGTTGGGTTGCGGAGATGTATCTACTATAGCTCTTACCCGCCTGTGGATGGGAGGAGTTTGCACAAAAAAATGCGATGGGTCGGTGCGGAATTCCGAAAACGAAACAGAAGAATTAAACGCGGGTAGTGCGCGCCCATGCGATGGCGCGCGCCGAAAAGAGAGAACGCTTTGTTATAATTTAAACTTGCCTCCGGGGCGCTATCGTCTAGGGGTTAGGACGGAAGATTCTCAATCTTCAAACCCGGGTTCGATTCCCGGTAGCGCTACCAACTTTCTTTCAATCACTTACAACATTTCTGACACGGTTGCTTCAGGCGACTGTGGCCACTTTTGTGGCCAGCTTTTGCACAGCTTCCACAGACGTCGTTGACAACCGGTTCCGCCGCTCGATCGCTTCCCGGATCTGCTGCACATTGGAATGCGTGCAGATGCGTGTTGTATTCACCGACCCATGCCCCATCGCATCCATCACCGCCATCACGTTGCCTGTGCCTTCCATCGCATCGGTTGAGAGGCGATGACGCGCACAGTACAGAACGACCGATTCGGGAATACCCGCCAACCGCTTGGCTTCAAGCCATTGCTTCGAAACCTCGCGATCGGGTGATGTAGCCGGACTGGGCTCGCTTTGAGGGCAAAACCCATCCTTCGTTCACGCCTTCGTTCATGGCTTCCTTGCGCGCCACGAGTGCTACCTTGACGCGCTCGGCGAGCGGGACGTAACGCCCGAACTTCCGGGACTTGCCACGCGGGTTGAAGATCAGCCTTTTGTCCCAATGGATGTTTTCCCGGCGCATGCGGAAGATCTCGCCCGGCCGAAGACCCGAATCCAGCATCATCAGCAGGACCGTTCGAAACTCCTACCCCCGATCTGAATTGGGGGGGTACTGCGCTTGATTCCTGGCGTCGTGTCGAAAGAAAAATTCTTGCATTCGCTCGGTGTCGCGGAACGCTTCCGTGCCTCCGCAGTCGGTGGTGGAGAATGCTCCGCAAAGATTGCCGAAGTCCAGGCAAGTCGTGAGATCCTCCCCGCGCAGAAATTGGTGGAGAAACCCGGCGTCGAAGCTGTCACCTGCGCCAATCGGATCGATTACCGTTACCGGCACGGCGGGTGCGCTGAATCGGTGTCCCTCGCGAACGGCAACGGCTCCCCTGGCGCCCATTTTGACTACGACGGTTTCCACCTTTTGGGCAAGCCGCGAGAGCGCGGTTTCCAAGTTGTCAGCCCGGGTCATCTTCATCGCTTCGTGCTCATTCGGTAGCACGATATCCACGTGAGGGAGGATCTCTTCAAGAACGCTGTCCCATCGGTCATCGGGATCGTCGTTCGTGTCGAGCGAGGTGGTTAGGCCAGCGGACTTCATCCGCCGAAAGAGTTCGGGCACATTCGGTGATAGTTCACGCTGCAAAAACAGCGACGACATATGGAAGTGGCGCGCGGATGCCAGATAATCGAGGTCGAGATCCTCAAAGCGCAACTCGGAGATCGTACCCGGATAGGTGAGGATGTGGCGCTGGAGTCCGTGCGGCAGAATGAAGGTTACGCCGGACTTTGCGCCATGTACCACCCGGGCAAGGTCCACACCGGCCGCACGCAGGCGTTCCATCGCCAGGGTTCCGAAGGAATCTTTGCCGGCCTTGGTGACGAATCCCACGCGGCTGCCAAGAGCAGCCAGGTTATGCGCCAGGATGGCCGAAGAACTGCCTAAAGTTACGGTGAAGCCGCTGGCCAGCAACTCGCGTTCTGTGGGCATTTGCTCCGGCAGACCGTAGAGGATCAGGTCAAGATTGATCTCTCCGGCGATTGCGATATCGAGCTTGGACATGAGCAAGCCTCAGGTGCTTTTCGCTTAATACCAATTGTTATTGCCTGATTTTAGCGGCCGTCCGCGATCTGGCGCCGCAGCCTACAAAGATCCATTCGGCTCCGGCCCGCGTGAGTTGAATGGCTGCTCGAAGTGCCGCGCTGGCTGCCAGCTTTGCCAGACAAGCGCTCCAGCACTGGGGCTAGGAAAGAATCTCGCTCAGCGTGTACTGGCCCGTTCCACGATTTCTACCGATTTCATTGGGTCGATCGAACTCCGCTCATACCAAGGTGACTTTTACTCCTGCCTCTTTCAGAGCATACAAATCCGCTTTCGGTATCTGCTTGTCTGTAATCACTTCATTCACCGCAGTTACCGGCATGATGTTACACAGGCTGCGACGACCGAATTTACTGGAGTCGCAAACCGCAATCGTCCTGCGGGTGATTTCAACCATGGCCCGGTTGACTTCAGACTCCAATAAATTCGGAGTAAAAAGACCGGCCTTCGTGTCGAAGCCATCCACGCCCAAAAACAAAATGTCCGCGCTAAGCTGGCGTAGCGTTCGCTCCGCCAGGGGACCGACCAGCGAAAACGAATTCGTGCGCAGCATGCCTCCGGTCAGGATCACATCAATGTGCGTGCCCGCAAGTTCGGCCGCGATGTTGATCGCGTTCGTGATCACGGTAAGCCGCGACATGTCCTTCAGGGCCCGAGCAATGGCCATGGTGGTCGTTCCGGAATCAAGCAGCACGGACTGGCCTTCTTCCACAAGGCGCACAGCGGCGTAAGCAATTTTAGCCTTCTGCTTGCGGTGGAGTTTCTCTTTCTCACGGAGCGTCGGATCAAGCAGCGCACCGCCTTGCACCGGCAGCGCGCCGCCGTGGGTGCGCTGAATCACGCCCTGGCCATCGAGGAACTCCAGGTCTTTGCGGATTGTGATCTGCGAAATACGGAAATGCCGGGCCAGATCCTTGACCAGCACGCGTCCATCCCGGTGCAGGACGTCAAGGATTTCACGGCGGCGTTCTTCGTTGAGCAAACCATTCGAAGGCATTAGGTTTCGAGTTGTTTCGAATTTCGTTCAGTTGCTCGGGCTGAAATCAGAAGTAAAACTTCAGCGCGAACTGGATCTCTCGAGGCGCGCGCGCTGCCAGCGGGAAGCCGAAGGCACCCTGGCCAAGTTCCAATGGCGTCGGCTCAGTGCTGATCGCGCCAAACTGTCCAAACAAATAGTTTACGTGGTTAAGAACGTTGAAGAATTCGGCGCGGAATTCGAGATGCATTTGCTCGCGAATCGGAAACTGCTTGACCAGCGACATGTCCCACGTCTTGTATCCGGGGCCCTCGATGATATTGCGTCCGGCATTGCCGAAGGTTCCGGCAACCGTGTTGTGCTCAAACGCACAGGTATTAAAAAGCGTGCCCGCAATGCAGGGTTTGGCGTTGGGATTGCCAACCCGGTTGGGGCGTGAGCAATAGAAGCCGACCGTACCGCCGCAGTCGGTATTAGAGACAGGTTGGATATCAGTGGCGGTGTAGTAGTTGCCGGTGGCGGCGGAAAAGACGCCGGTCATCTGCCAGTTGCCCACAATCTGGTTGAAGACGCCGGAGGCGTCCTTGGAGAAAGTCCGTCCGCGCCCGAAGGGCAGGTCATAGACATAGCTGAAAACGAAGCGGTGGCGCACGTCGAAGTCGGCATTGCCATAGTTTGCATTGGGGTAGCGCTGGTCCTGGAAGTCTCCATTGTTCACCGAGCCGAGGCTGGCGCTGGACGCGTTGTCGAGGGCGTGGGCGAAGGTGTAGGCCAATTCGTACTGCAGTCCATGCGAGAAGCGCTTTTCCAGGCGAACCTGCAGTGAGTCGTAGTTCGATTGCGTGTTCGAGCGGAATGTGCCGATGCCGGCATCGAGCGCGGGATTACAGTTGCCCATATTATCGCACTGATGGGCCGGGCGCCGCGGGGCCGTGGGAGCGGTTGAATCCGTGGTGGGAGTGGCTTGGTTGCCGTTATAGAACGCGAAGAGCTTCAATCCGCGCGAGCCTCCGTAGGAAACTTCGAGCACAGTGGCGGCGGGCAATTGGTACTCGAGACCCAGGTGCCACTGCTGCGTGTAGGGCGTCACCAGGTGCGGATCGATGGAGTACAGGCTCGGGGTGTTCGGGTCGCTGAGCGAGTTGCCGGGAAACCCATCGGCCAGGACGTTCAGCGGCAAGCCGGAGTTCGCGGCCGAGATCGAGCAATCGAGGGCCGAAGGATTGGCAGAAGCTGCGCTACAGGGCGGGGTAAACACCTGCGAGGCGAAGAACGGAGGATTAAAGCCAGGGCTCGGGTTCGAGAATGGCCCATTTTCCTGCCCGCCATAGAAGATTCCGTAGCCGCCGCGGAGGACGAGTTTGTCCAACAACTGGTAGGAGAATCCGATGCGGGGTGCGAAATTGTTGAGGTCGGGAGAGATGAGTCCGCGAGAACCGTTGCGCTGAATGTTGAGTTCGGTGGCGAGCGTGGGCGTGAGTTGCATATTTTGCCCGCTGGGAACAATCAGCGAGAGCGAGTTGAAATCGAACGTGGCCGCCCGGTCATTCGCCTCCTTGATAGTAGTGAAGAGTTCGTAGCGGAGACCAAGATTCAGCGTGAGCCTCGGGTTTACTTTGATATCGTCGAGGCCGTAGACCGCATAAATCTGGCGGTTATAGACGATGTTGTTCAGGCTGGTAATTTCTCCCCCGTCCGGAATGCCGAGCAGGAAGGTAGCGATGGACTCGCCGCCGGAACCGGGCGAAGCGGGATTGTCGGTAAAGTCGCTCCCGAAACTCATGGAGCCTCGAGGAGCGGCCGGCTGGTAGATCGTGAACTGTTCAAAGCGAAGTTCGGCACCGAACTTCGCCGAGTGGCGTCCCCGCGTCCAGCTTAGATTGTCGGTGAAAACATAGCTATGCTGCTTTTCAATGGAAGGCAGGTATCCGGAACTGCCGACGGACGCGGTCCCATCCGTGAAGCCGATGGAAGGCAGGCCGCCGATGTCTGGGCCGTACGGCACTCCCGGAAAGCCGAGTTGCTGCGAGACGTTGACGTTGTAATTGAGATTGAGCCGGTGGGCATTCAGGTGATTGAAGCCGAAGCGAAATTCGTTGATCAGGTTGTTGGTAAACGTGTGGACCTCGCTGGCGGCCAGGCCCCGGGCTGAGTTGTCGCTGTAGCCATCCTGAAAGCTGCCGCCGTCAAGCGCGTTATTAAAAGGGGAGGGCAGAAAGTTGCTGTCATTGCCATAGCTGAAGCGGGCGAAAAAATTGTCCTTCTGGCTGAAGATATGGTCGATGCGGATATCGAATTTGTTCTCAGTTTCGGTGCGTTCTGGGTCGGAGAGGTAGTTGCCGCCCGGCAACGTGCTATTGGGCGCCGGAAACAGAGCGCCCAGGCGGGCTGCGAGCGGATCGATATTGCCGGCAGGGATGATGTTAGTAGGCTGGCCGCCGGAAGTGGCGACCGGGACGCCGCATAGTCCGTTGAGGTTCCCGGCATAGTTGTTTTGCGCCAGACGCGAATCGAAGATCTCGCCTACGTAGGTCGGGTTGCCGTTGCAATCGAGCGCGATGGTTCCGTCAACAGGTAGTCCCGAATTCGGGTCCACCTGTTGCGCATAAGTATTGGTGAGGAACGAGGAGAAGTTCCCAGCCAGTTCACCGTCCGGGCCCGGCGTAGGAACTGTCGAGAGTTGCGGGAGAGCTTGACGTATGCGCAGGCCTTCGTAGTCGCCAAAAAAGAACGTCTTGTTCTTGATGATGGGGCCACCCAGCGTAAAACCGAACTGGTTCTGCTTGTAAGGCTGTCGGCTTGTGTCGAAGGCGTTGATGGCATCAAATTTATCGTTCCTCAGAAACTCCCACACGTCGCCGTGGAACTGGTTGGTGCCAGACTTGATGACGGCATTCATGATGGCGCCGTTGCCGCGTCCGAATTCGGCGCTGTAGGAATTGGTTTCGACCTTAAACTCGGCGATCGCGTCCACTGCCGGCTGGACCACATACGCGGAGCCGTTGAGCACGTCTCCCAGATTTGCGTTGTTGTCGATCCCATCCAGCAGAAAGTTATTTTGCAGAGAGCGGGCACCGTTGGCGCTGAACCCGAAAGTGGTTTCGACGCGCGACCCAGGCTCGGCAGGGACCACGCCGGCTCCAAGAAGAGCGAGTTGAGCGTAGTTGCGTCCGTTCAAAGGCAGCGCGTTGATGCGGCGGCTGTCCACGACCTGGCCCAGTTCGGAAGTTTCGGTTTCCAGTTGCGGACGTTCTCCAATGACCGTAACGACTTCTGTCGCCCGGCCAGGCTCAAGCTTCAGGTCAACGGCGACGCGATCCTGAATGTTCACCTGAACCGGCCCAGCCACGGCCTTCTTGAATCCTTCCTTCTCGACGGTGACACTGTAGCGGCCGATCCGGAGTGGACTGGCGACGTACTCTCCCGCATCATTGGTCGATAGGGTCAACTGGATGCCGCGATCCACATCCTCCACGGTGACCTTAGCCCCCACGACCATCGCACCGCTCGCGTCACGGACCAGGCCTACAATGGCCCCAGCATCTTTTTGCGCCCATAGCGGTGTCGCGAGCGCAAGAAACAACGAGAAGAACAAAGCCAATACAGTTTGCCAGCGAAGGAAATGGATGGGCATGGTGAGCCTTCTGAAGCTAAACCCAAGTGTTCGCAAAAGTCCCGATTGAGTCAGGCAAAGTTCGGGGTGCTGGGAAGCGATCTTTCGATGTATTATTACGAACGATTACTTTTACTTTCGTTTTATAGCTTTTGTCAACTGCGATTATTTCGATCCCGAACTGACGAAACGCCATTGCGCAGGCTGGCGGAGTCATAGATGGTGGAGCATCAAGTAGAGGAGGTTGTGATGATGGCCGGAAAACACAGCATGGGGCTGGTGGGCATAATGCTCGGTACCACGCTCGGTCTCACTTTCCTGCTGGCAGATTGCTCGAGGTCGCCGGACTCGCATCTGAAGTTGCCGTTGACCAAGCCCGAACCCAACCAGCCTTCCACGATCAACGTGGACGTGAAGGAGGGCGGCCCAATAGTTCTGACAACGAGCGCGGCCGAGTTTCAGGTGAGGCAGGATGGTTATGTGCAAGCATCGCTGTTGAGTGACGGGAAGATGCTTTCCCTCGATGAACCGAATGCCGGCACTCCCGCGGACAGCGATTTTGCGAGGGTGGGGGGCAAAGATGTGCATTTCAGGCTCGACTTCCAGCGGGCCCAGGTACGCGAAGCGACCGGGAAGATGGGGGTGGGCAAGCGGGTCGAGATTCCAGCGCGCCCCCTCGGGCCGTCGGGGATAGATTTGCAGCGCGTGCTGTCGCTGGAAGTCTATGACAAATTTCCGAACCTCCTGCTGAGCACGGTGGAGTACAAGAACGCCGGTGCGACCGATGTCACACTCGAAAAAAGCGTGAATGAGCGGCGCCGGTTAAACGCGCGGCTCGGCGACGCGAAGGCGAAACCCTGGGAAATGTGGTCCTTTCATGGCGCGAGCTACGACTGGGGGAAAGACGATGTCGTGAAGCTGACGCCGGGTTTTTCCCAGCCCAACGTCATGGGAGAAATGGTCAAAGGCGGCTATGGTGGCGGGATCCCGGTGGTGGCTTTCTGGACGCGCCAGGTGGGCGAAGCGGTCGGGCACGTGGAGACGATTCCGATTTCCGCGGCGATCCCGGCAAAGGTGGGAACCGATGGACGCCTGAATACCGAGGTGGACTACGCCGCCAACATCACGCTGAAGCCGGGCGAGACGTACTCCACTCCGCGCAGTTTCGTCTCGGTCTTTGCGGGCGACTTCTATGAGCCGCTGCGGATTTGGTCGAGCGTGCTGCAGAAAGAAGGCTGGGAACTGCCGAAGCCGTCGAGCGAAGCGTACAACGTGAGCTGGTGTGGCTGGGGATATGAGTTTAACGTGACGCCCGCGCAGATGACCGGAACGATTCCCAAGCTGAAGGAGATGGGCATCAAGTGGGTGACGCTCGACGATCGCTGGTTCGACACCTATGGCGACTGGAACCCGCGCAACGAGACTTTCCCCGGCGATTCCATCAAAAAGATGACCGATGATTTCCATAAGGAAGGCATGCTGGCGCAGATCTGGTGGCTGCCGCTCGGCGTGGAAGATGGCGAGGGCCGCTGGGAGTCCCACAAGTACGTTGTTTCGAAGGTTGTTCAGGAGCATCCGGACTGGCTGATTCTCGATAAGAACGGAAAGCACGTCCACATCACGCGTGGTCTGGCCGCGCTGTGTCCGGCGGTGCCGGAAGTGCGGGCGTATCACAAGCAGCTGACGGAAAAATTCATTCGCGACTGGGGATTCGACGGCAGCAAGCTGGACAATATCTACAGCGTTCCGGCCTGCTACAACCCCGCGCACCATCACAAGTCGCCGCAGGACTCGGTGAATGCGATGGGGGATGTCTACAAGGAAATCTTCCAGACGACGCGCGCACTGAAGCCGCAAAGCGTCACTCAGAGCTGTCCGTGCGGCACGCCGCCATCGCTGGCCTGGTTGCCGTTTATGGACCAGGCGGTGACGGCCGATCCGGTGGGCGCGGTGCAGGTGCGGCGGCGGATCAAGATGTATAAGGCTTTGCTGGGGCCCGAATCGGCGGTCTACGGCGATCACGTCGAACTTTCGGCGATGACCAAAGTGGGGAACAACTGGAAGGAACACGGCGACGATTTCGCTTCCACGATTGGAGCCGGAGGCGTGGTGGGGACAAAGTTCGTATGGCCTGATCCCGGTCCGAAATTCAAGGAACGTCAATCTGACCGCGGAGAAAGAAGTGCGCTGGAAGAAGTGGATCGGCTTGTACAAGCAGAAGATGCTATCGGAGGGAGAATTCAAGGACCTTTACGTTACCGGATACGATACGCCCGAGGGATATGCCATCGCGAAAGACAGCAAAATGTATTATGCGTTCTTCACCTCAGCCGACTGGAAAGGCGAAGTCGAACTGCGCGGATTGAAGCCCGGGAAGTATCGGGTGAGCGACTACGGCGAGGGAAAGGACTTGGGCACGGTAAATGCGGCGGCCGATGGTGTGGCGAAATTGAGGGCCGAGTTCAAGGAACATCTGCTGCTTGAGGTCAGTTCGCAGCCGTAAAAATTAGCTGAGGAGAGTGGGAACGCGGGCAAAGAGGTACCCTGATCTGCCTGATTCAGGTTTGTGAAGGTACGAGTCGCGCCATTACTGTCGCGGTAGGGACGACCATTGCTGATCGCCCCCCGCACAGATCCGGACAAGCGCGTTTACGCATACGGCTCTTACCGTGGATGGCTGGCGGCGAAGCGTGCATCAGGATAGGGATGCAGAGTGCGGGGTTGGGGAATCCACCGGGTCAACAGAGGGGAGAGACGATCCCACCGCACCTGTGCCCGCTGGCTGCGACGGACAAGGACGCTCCGCCACAACCAGCAAACGCGACGTTGAAAGATGCGCAACTGAGTCGAGTTCCCCGGAACGGCATGGTATTGGTAGTAGCCCAGCACAACCTGGCGAAGCCATGCACCGACCGCGGTCGTACGATGATGCTTCCGGCGTTGAAGCTCGGCCTTGATGGCTTTGAGTTTCGCGACCATTCGCTTCTTCGCCGTAATCCGCCAGACGATGAAGGCCTTGTCGCTGATCCGCTGCCCACAGAAGTGAGTGAAACCCAGGAATGTGAAGGTCTCAGGTTTTCCCTCGCCACGCTGCTTCCGGTTTCGAGCGGCGAACCGCCCGAATTCGATCAGTCGTGTCTTGTCCGCGTGTAACTCCAAACCGAACTTGGCCAATCGATCCCGAAACTCCCGAAGGAATCGCTCAGCGTCCGTTCGATGTTGAAAGCCAAGCACAAGATCATCGGCGTAGCGAACGACGATCACATCGCCCTTCGCCACTTTCTTGCGCCAGACCTCGACCCATAGATCGAAGACGTAGTGCAGGTACACGTTGGCGAGCAGCGGTGAAGCAACTGCTCCTTGCGGTGTACCGACCATCGTCTCCGACCACTGACCATCTTCCGAAACTCCTGCCTTCAACCATTTCTGGATCAGGCGAAGTATCCGGCGATCAGCCACGCGATGCTCGATGAACTTCACTGTCCACTCGTGGTTCATGTTGTCGAAGGAAGCCACGACACACTACCCATCATCAGCACCTTCCCGAGAGAGTCACCGTTGTCCGTGCTCGCCATCCGTTCGAAGGCAGGGCGCTCGACGTTCTTGGATCGATTCATCGCAAAGGTCGATTGCATCTCGTTCTGATCTTGCCCGATGGCAGTAAATCTCTGATCCCTGTGGACTGGACAGATCTTGCCTCGACGGCACAACCTCAACAAGTTCGCTCTGCACAGACGGCCGCAATCCTCGGCTCTCTGGAAGACTTGCTTCACGCACGCGCCGTCGTAGACGCTCTCCTCAGTCGCCTCGCTGCACTGCAAAGCGAGAACGGCAACTCCCCGGCAACGAAGGAGGGCCCCATTGCAAGAAAACAATCGGAACCTGTTCGATCTTCTTCTCGACGAAACCTATCCGTGGGAAACACTGCACGACGAACACAAGCTTCTCGCGATCAACATCCTGGCGCGCCTCATCGCGAACGCAACCCTACGTCATAACGAGGAGAAGGGCCATGAATGATTTCAGCAAAGTAAAACCAAGTCATACCCAACGCGCTGCTTTCGTCTATATTCGCCAATCCAGTCCTTCGCAGGTCGAGTACAACCGTGAGTCCACCGCTCGCCAGTACGCTTTGGTCGAGAAAGCCTGCGAGCTGGGCTGGGCCAAGGAACAAGTGATCGTCATCGATCAAGATCTTGGTTTATCCGGTTCTGGATCGGTGCAGCGTTCCGGGTTTGCGCATATGACGGCAGAGGTTGCTCTGGGGCATGTGGGCATTGTGCTCGGCCTGGAAGTCTCCCGCCTGGCGCGCAACAATGCCGACTGGTATCGCTTGCTCGATCTGTGCGGCATAACCGACACTCTGATCGGAGACAGCGATGGTGTGTATCATCCGGCACTGTTCAACGATCGTCTCGTGCTCGGATTGAAGGGCACTATGTCGGAAGCAGAACTGCACATCCTGCGTGCACGACTCGACGGTGGAATCCGCAATAAGGCCGCACGCGGCGAACTGCGCCGAGGGTTACCCGTGGGTTTCGTTTGGGGAGAAGAGGACGGCGAAGTTCGTTTTCATCCCGACGAAGCCGTCGTCAGCACCCTCCGCACGGTCTTTTCTAAATTCACGGAACTTGGATCGGTCCGCAAGGTCTGGCTTTGGTTCCGCTCCGAGGGTATTTCCTTCCCTCTGCGAGCCCACATGAAAAGTGAGATCCGTTGGGTCGCTCCGACTTACACTGCCATCCATCACGTGCTCACCAATCCGGTGTATGCTGGCGCTTACGCCTACGGAAAATCTCGTCATCAACGTTATGTCGATGAACAAGGAATGCTCCGAAGACGAACTCGTCATTTGCCCATGGCCGAGTGGTCCGTGCTTCTGCCCGAGCACCATCCCGGCTTCATCGATTGGGCAATGTTCCAAGCCAACCAAGCCCGCATCGACACCAACATTCATCCGCAACCTCATCAAGCAGGAGGTGCCGTGAGAGAAGGCGCTGCGCTGCTGCAAGGCCTGGCCACGTGTGGAAAGTGTGGCCGCCGACTCCATACTCACTATCGCGGCAGAAACTCCTCGCCCGGCTACCATTGCTCCGGCAAGGATATCGTCCAGGGACGCGGCGTGTACTGTCTCAACGTCGGCGGCGTGCAAATCGATCAGGCAGTGGTTGAGGCCTTTCTCCGAACGGTGACGCCCGCGGCTGTGGAAGCAACGCAACTTGCCCTACAGCAACTCGAAGCGGACCAGGATGCAGCTCTCGGTCAGTGGCGCCTGGCGGTGGAACGTGCTCGCTACGAAGCAGAACGTGCGGAGCGCCAGTATCGTGCGGTCGAGCCCGAAAACCGGCTCGTGGCGCGCGGGTTGGAAACAGAATGGGAAAAACGTTTGCGCGATCTCGCTGCTGCCGAAGCAGAACTCCAGCGGCGGGAACAACAACGCCCTCGCGCTCTGGGCCCAGAAGAAAAAAACAAGATCCGATCTCTCGGTTCCGATTTGAACAAAGTCTGGACAGCGCCTACCACCACGGATCGCGATCGCAAAGAGCTTTTGCGCACTCTACTGGAAGAAGTGATTGTTACCGTCGATCGGCCCGAACGTCGTGCTCATCTCACTCTGCGCTGGCGTGGCGGCACGCTCACCGAACTAGATCTCTCCTTGCCGCGCTCCCAGCCGCGTGGCCTACGCACCGAAGAAGATACCCTCTCCTTGCTCCGTCGCCTGGCTGTTCATTACTCCGACGATGTCATCGCCGGCATCCTGAATCGTCAAGGTCGAAAAACGGCGACCGGAGAACGCTTTACTGCTCATCAGGTCGGCTGCCTCCGCCGCTATCGAAACATTCCCCGATTCCGACGGCCGGTGGAGCCCCCCACGGGGGAGCTGGCAACGATTCGCAAAGCCGCGCAGATCCTGGGAATCAACACTTCCACTATTCATCGCTGGCTGAATGATGGTTTCATCGCCGGTGAGCAAGTAACGCCCGGTGCGCCCTGGCAGATTCGTATCACCGATGAGCTGCGGGCACGCTTTGTCGAGCAAGCACCGCCCGACTATCTGCCCATGCTGGAAACAACGATGAAACTTGGGGTGTCACGCCAAACCGTGTTGCAGCGTGTAAAGCGTGGCGAGCTCGAAGCTTTGTTAGTAACCCGTGGACGTCGTAAAGGCTTACGAATCAGAGTGGTGGACGATCACCCGAACCTGTTTGAGAGTACTTCATGAATCTGGGGGCAGTATGAAGCCATATCCAAGAAGCCACGAATGTCGGCATCGAGCACCCAGTTCACTCGCTTCCACTGGATGCCCGCCGTCAGCGCGTCCAGCGCTTGATGCGGGCTGCGACCGGGACGAAACCCATACGAGAAGCCTTTGAAGTCGACCTCGTAGATCTGGTTGAGAATCGTCACCACGGCCTGTTGAACGATTTTGTCCTCCAGTGCCGTGATGCCCAACGGACGTTGTTGCCCGTCAGCCTTCGGAATATAGACTCGTCGTGAGGGTTGTGCTCGATACGCTCCATGGTGCACCCGACTGTGCCGATCGACGAGCCGATCTTCCAATCCGGTTTCATACTCCTGCCACGTCACGCCATCTACTCCGGGAGAAGCATGACGCTTGAGTGCGTAAAAGCTCTCGCGAAGTAGGCGGACATTTAGATGGTGGAGCAAAGCAGTGAACCGTTCCTGTTTCCTTGCTCTTGCTGCCTGCCGCACACCGTCCAATCCCTGGGACATACGTTTCCCGCTCTGTGTCGGGCGCATGCGTGATTGGATGATGTTCTCCTCAGTCTGCGCCCTTCCCTGCCCAGTCTCCGCGGAAGATCGCTCTTCCTTGTTCGACTGGTTCACGGGTACTACGGCACAGTCCGACTTCTCCTGTACATTCATGTCCGCCGTTCGGTTTATGGCCTTCGCGAACCGGTCTTGGTCTTTTGTCCAAGACGTGCAGGAGATCTCCCGGTTCTCGTGCATGTTGTTTCTCAGCGTGCGCGGGTTCTCAGACTACGCAGGACCGAACAACCACTCGCGATAACGTAGTTGTCGTGTTGCCTTCCTCCCTACCGGAACGGAGTCGGCATCCTGATCCATCGGCTTTTCGAAGCTCAATAGCCCGGCCCACCGATACCCCTGTCTACGCTTCAAGCAGCACCTCGCGGTGTTGCCTGCAAGACTCGAGGCCAGGATGGATTCGCTGCTCTCCTTTCCTGTAGGGCTCTTTCATCCCCTACAACATGCCGGTTTATCCCGGCGCTCTCCGGTTGGCCGACGATCCACCAACTGGCCTTAGTTTGTGATCACACGCGCGTTTATCGGCACAAAAGCAAAAATTGGTCTTTCCTTCCCGAATTACCCGCGTAATGAAAAGCTTGGCTGGGGCAGGCCCGACGCGCTATTCCTTCCTACCTTTGCCTTCTGAGATGAGATAATCGCCCGTTCTTCAGCCACTGAATGAGCACTTGCTTGGCAGCACAAAGAGCTTGTCCATTGTTGTTCATCGAGGAGCGGAACTATGATTCGGCCCTTTGTTGTTCTTAGCTGTTTGATCTGCCTTGTCCGTGGCATTGCGGGCGGTTCTGAAGCGAGCGAATCTCATGCGATGTTGCTTCGGGCGAACTGGTTCATCCAGTCTTCCGCCAACTTGCAGGCCGAAGGAGCCGCGATTTCAACCGTCGGTTTCCAATCAAGGGATTGGTACCCGGCGACGGTTCCTACCACCATTATCAGCGCGCTGGTGGAGGACAAAGTTTATCCCGATCCTTACACCGGGACGAACCTGCGCTCGATCCCCGGCACCAGCTATCCGATATTCGAGGACTTTTCAAACATCATGATGCCGCCAGCCAGCCCTTTCCGAGGCTCGTGGTGGTATCGCACTGAATTCAAGCTCCCCTCCAACTACAAGGGAAAAGTTACATGGTTGGGTTTTGATGGAATCAACTATCGCGCGAATGTTTGGATGAACGGCGTACGGATCGCTACTTCCGAGAACGTTGTTGGTACCTGGCGTCTGTTTCAGTTCGATGTCACATTTGCCGCCAAAACCGGTGAAATGAATGCACTCGCCGTCGAGGTATTTCCTCCGCAGCCGCACGATCTGGCGATCACGCTTGTCGACTGGGCGCCTATGCCTCCCGATAAGGAGATGGGACTTTGGCGCGATGTGCACGTCTTCGCGACCGGGCCACTCGCTTTGCGTGCACCGGCCGTGTTGACCAAACTCAACCTACCCGCAACGGATGAAGCGTCACTGACGGTCCGCGCAGAATTGACCAATGCTGGCAAGAGTCAGATCGATGCCGTCGTGAAGGGACAGATCGAGAATCTCAACTTCGAGCAATCCGTGCACCTTGCGCCAATGGAGACCAAGGTGATTCGCTTTACACCGGAAAAGTTCCCTCAACTGAAAATCTCTAATCCACGTCTATGGTGGCCAGCACAAGTTGGGAAACAGGAACTCTACCTACTAGATCTCTCGGTCGTAGTCGACGGACAAGTTTCTGACTCCGCCCATATACGCTTCGGCATCCGCGAGGTCACGTCGAAGCTCGATGAAAAGGGCCACAGAATCTTCCAAATCAATGGCAAGAACATCCTCATTCGTGGAGCTGGTTACAGCTTTGACATGCTGCTGCGATCGTCACCGGAAAAGCAGCAAGCCGAACTCAACTACGTTCGCGATCTGAACCTCAACGCAATACGCATGGAAGGCAAACTGGAAAATGATCACTTCTTCGATCTTGCGGATCAGATGGGGATCATGGTTTTGGCTGGCTGGTGCTGCTGCGACCAGTGGGAGAACTGGCCGGCATGGGACCAGGAGAACGAACTCGTCGCCGCAAATTCGATGCGTGACCAGATTCGCCGGCTTGAGCGGCATCCCTCGGTCATCGCATTCCTGTATGGCAGCGATTTCGCTCCTCCGCCCGCGGTTGAGCAGATGTATCTGGGAATCATGCGTGAATTGGAATGGCCGAATCCTTCCATTTCCTCGGCAGCAGCCAGAACGACGACCGTCGGCCCAAGTGGCGTAAAAATGACCGGGCCTTATGAATATGTTCCGCCGCTGTTCTGGTACATGGATACGCGGCACGGTGGCGCATTCGGCTTTAACACCGAAACCAGCCCGGGCCCAGTCATTCCGCCAGTCGAGAGTCTGCGGCGGATGCTGCCGCCAGATCATCTGTGGCCGATCGATTCAGTCTGGCAATACCATGGTGGCGGCATGTCGCACACGCTCAACGTATTCACCGAAGCACTCGATCAACGTTACGGCCCATCGAATTCAGTCGAGGAACTTGCACCTAAAGCCCAGGTCCAGGCTTACGAAGCACATCGTGCCATGATGGAAGCCTACGGACGCAACAAATACACTTCTACGGGAATCATTCAGTGGATGTTGAATAACGCATGGCCTAGCATGATTTGGCACATGTATGACTGGTATTTGCGTCCCGGGGGATCCTATTTTGGCGTGAAGAAAGCATGCGAGCCGCTGCACGTGCAGTACTCTTACGACGATCGTTCGATTGTGGCGGTGAACTCGTATTACGTGCCGTTCACGAAACTCAAAATCGCAGCCAAGATTTACAACCTTGATATGACGGAGAAGTTTTCGAAGGAGGTCGAGGTTAGCGTGGCGCCGGACAGCAGTACTCGTGTGTTTACGTTGCCCTCTCTGACTGGTCTAAGCACGGCATATTTCGTGAACCTCACGCTTGAATCTGACGGTCAGATCATGAGCAGAAACTTCTATTGGCTTTCCACTCGTGAGGAGACGCTCGACTGGGCCCGACAAGAACTCGATAGCAGCGGCCAATATGACATTTCGACCTGGACTCCCACCAAAACCTTTGCAGACTACACGCCTCTGAACAAGCTACCACGGGTCAACCTGGATGTCAGGGCGCAGTACAAGAAAAGTGGCGAGGAAAGCAGGACGACCGTTACGCTCCACAATCCCACACCCACGCTGGCTTTTGCCGTTCACCTGAAAGTGAACCGACCATCGGACCGGCGAGTCAGCCGCGAAGGCCAATCGGACGACGAAATTCTTCCCGTCTTATGGCAGGATAACTATTTCGCCTTGTTGCCTGGAGAAACCCGCCAAGTGACAGCCATATTTCGAATGCAGGAGAACAGCAACGCGGTTCCAACAGTTGAAGTTGATGGATGGAACGTCAAGCAGAAGATGGTGGAGGTGCAGCAATAATGGGATCTCGCGTGCCATTCGAAGCACATCGCCACGATCTGGAACGAGTTGAGCGCATCTTACAGGACACTCCTGTCGTTGACCGTGAATACATGGCGCCGCGCGAAGAATTTCAGGCGCGCGTTCGCCGAGTCAATGAGGCATTGCAGCGTCACGGTCACTGGGTTGGTCTTGTCTTTTCTGACGAACACTATGCGGGGGACGTTCCCTATCTCGGCGGAAATACAAACATCTCCATTGAGCAAGTAGCCGGAGTGATCGGCCCAAACGGATTTCACGTTGTCGCCGGACTGGAGGGCGGCTATGTGGCTGAGCAACTCGCTGACCGCGCCGGAGCTATCGTTCACAAAGTCGAACTCCTGCAGTTGGCGGACGAGAAATACCCTATCCGAGCCGAGCGCCTCGAAGATGTGATTCGAGCGGCTGCAGGCAAAGACGTGGACCATATCGCTCTGCTGACCCCCCGCCAGGTGATTCCCGCAGGCCTGATCGAATACCTGCAAACAAGTTATGGCCAGGGCGGTGTGGTAGACGCCCAGGAACTTTACTTTCGCGTGAAGTACGAGAAGAGTGAGATTGAGATGCGCCTTATCGCGGATGCTTGTGTTATCGCTGATGCGATGCTGCGAGCGATGCTGGCCGTTCTCCGCCCGGGTCGTCTTGAAACCGAAGTTGCAGCCTGGGGTGCGTGGGTCGGGCGCATGCTGGGTTCCGAACGCGACGGTTTCCAGATCATGGTGGGCGCCAACACGGCCAACCGTACTTTGATCGGGCCGGCACTGAATCGACGAATCAACGAAGGCGACTGGGTTCATCTCGGGGTTGCTCCGAAGCGGGATGGCCTCACGGCCTGTATTCGCAGATCGGTGATTGCCCTTGACTCTCCCGAGAAAATCACTCCCGAGCAGAAGTATTGGTTCGACCTGGTTGAGGAAGCATACGATCTGGGAGAGCGCTCCTACCGCGAAGTCGCGAGCCGGCAACTGCCGGCTCGGATCCAGGAACAGGCACTGGTCGACTTCTTTGCCCAGAGATCAGATGAAATCTCGAAGCGCATCGGCCGCAAGATCAATCTTGCCGCTCAGAAACCGTACACGGGAACTCACAACTCTGGATACACGGAATGCCAAGAGTTCTTTGGCGCCATCACTCTGGATAGCTACGAACAGTTGGGCGATCGCATTGTCACGATGCTGGACGTTGCGCTGCGCGGGATCGGAGACCGATGGAACGATGTCGTAATTCCCGGGTTCGATTTTTGTGTAGTGGAAAATACGTTGGGCAAGTACGGAGAGCGCGTCGAGACTATGACCAAGCTTCCGATCCACGCGCAGAATCTGGTCGGCGGTTAGGATCGACCAGCCCGCTTGTGAGAATCGATAGCAGTCAGCTCCCGGATAACGCTAGTGTTTTATCGGAAGCGCGCAGTCGAGACTGAGTGGGTGTGGCGACGCTGCTGTGGCGCGCTTTCGATAAAACCGTTAGAAGGAAGCCGCTTGCGTTTGCGGCGGACGCGGTCTATGGGAATTCAATCGATTTGGAGCTGGAAGTCATTGCAAAGAAGGGACTTGTGCGAAAAGCTTTGTTATTGATGTTGGTCAATAGTACCGCTCCTCGCATTCACGCCGGTCATGGTACGCCGCAGCTCTTCTTCTTTCAAGCGAAGATACGCTTGCACCTATACACGCGCCAGCGTCCGCCGCGTAAGCGGCTTCGTTCTGACGGGCAAACAGGAAGTTATCCAGAAATGCGCTTCTGGGAAACCTGTCGGGGGGCGTCTTCCGCACAAAACTGCCAGTCAAAGGAAAGTAATAGGTGGGGCGGGCCGGCCGGAACCGCCGTTAGGTCAGAACGACTGTGAGAACCGCTCTTCCAAGAACTCGCCCAGTTTCGCCGTCGCCTTGAATTGCGGGATGGGATCCAGTTCCTTGAATGCCGAGGTGAAAGCATTGGAGAGGCTCCAGATCGTGCGCGGTCGAAAATCCTCGTACTTCGGCTCGAAGTACAGATCATGAACCCTGCGTGCGAGGTGCTTCGGCGCTTCCAACTTGCCCTCGACGAACGCCTCATAGATTACCACCTTGGCGGTCACATCGGTGAGTTCACTTCTCTGCCAGGCTTCCACCTGCTTTCGCATGGGCTCAAAGTTTCGCTGCATGCGGTCAACGCCAACCGAGATGCAGTCAATTAGTGAGAACGACTTCGAGTGTTTTGCCAGTACCGGAGCGAACACGCCTGAAACAATGTTCTCAACTGTTGGGCCTCCGGACACAAGTATCAAGCTTTTCGGCGATGAAACGACGGGCTATCTACGCTCATATTTCGGTCTATTTGTAGAGTGCATGAAGTAAATAACCTACAGGGAACAGAGTGAGACCAAGAGCGGCGCTGCAGAGATCGAGGTAGTGACCTGCGCTGTGTTTGAAGCCCCACTGCATCCAGGGAAGTAGCTGAAGCGCTTCGCACACGTGAGTAAGAGACACGAGTATCAAAAAGGCTGCGCCGAACAGTTGGAGGAGAGACGACACCGATTTGTCTCTACGGAACAAGATCAGGGAACCGGAAAACAGCATGGACGCAGGCACCAATGCGATCAGCGCTTTAAGGAATGTGATATTCATACCGCCTCTGAAAACGAGTCAATCTTCCGGGACGCCAGCAATCCTCTCGAACCTTCCGTGCCGCAACGCCAGGGTCGGGAGCACCAGGAGGTTGAGGGCCGTAGAAGTAGCCAAGCCGCCGAGGATCACGATCGCCATCGGGCCCTCTATCTCGCGACCTGGATCGCCGCTGCCGATTGCCAACGGCAGCAGCCCCAGGCCCGTAACTAATGCCGTCATCAGAATCGGTGCAAGCCGTTCTGATGCACCGCGAAGCGCAGTCTCCAATCCCCAGGTCATGCTTTCCACCTTAACCAAATGCTCGTAATGGGTAATCAGCATGATGGAATTGCGCAGAGTGATGCCGAACAAGGTCACAAAGCCGACGAGTGATCCGAGCGAAAGATTTCCTCCTGTAATCCACGCAGCAAGCACTCCTCCGACTAGCGCGAACGGCAGGTTGGTCAGAACCAATAACAGATTTCGATAGTTGCCTATGACAACCGATAAAAGAAGCAGGATTCCCAGTCCAGCGAGCAACGAGTCAACCAGCAAGTCGCGCCTCGACCGAGCCTGGGCTTCGGCGGTGCCGGAGAATTGCACATAGGTGCCCGGGCGAAGGTGCAGTCGCGTGATGCGCGCTTTAGCCTCTTCGACAAAGGAAGAGACAGCGCGGCCCTGGACATTGCAGGTGATCGTCTGCACCCGGCGTGCTCCCTGGTGCAGGATGAGGTAGCGTCCCGAGGACTCCTCGATGTCCGCCAGTTGGCTGAGAGTGACGTAACTTCCGTCGGGACTTCGAAGGGGCAGATCACCGATCTCACTCACTCTCGGACGGTCACTTTGGGCGAGAACCACTGACACGTTGAAGACCCGGTTGCCTTCATAAATCTGCCCGACAACGTCGCTCCCGTAGGCCGTCCGCACCACGTCGAGAACGTTTACCGGATCGAAACCCCAGCGGGCGATATCCTCTTTTCGCAGCCGCACCATAATCTCTGGCGCGCCGGGGGGCGATTGCAGTTGCACTTGAGCAACACCCCGAAGACTGCCCAGCACGCGGATGATTTCTCCGGCTTCTTGATCCAGTTGGTCCAGATCATTGCCGAAGACATTGACCACAATCGGGCTTCTGTAGCCCGATAAGGTTTCATTGATCCTTTCGGTGAGGAAGCTGTTAGAGGTAAGGATTGGACCGGGGAGTTGCGAGATGACGTGCTGGATGCCGGCTTGCGTTGCCCTGACCTGCGCTCCGTTGACGGCCTGCATGTTCACGTCGATCTCGCTCTCGTGCGTGCCCATGGTGTCGGTCCCCAGTTCTGCCCTCCCCGCTCGTTGGGCGACCGACTGCACGGAAGGAATTTTCAGCAGGCCTTTCGTGATCTGATTTCCCAGCCGCAACGATTCCTGCAGAGACGTCCCCGGAACTGCCGTCATGTGCACAGTGATGTTTCCCTCGCGCAACTCCGGCAGGAACGACTCAGTGGACAAGAACAGAGTTCCGATGCCGAGCACCACCAACAAGGCAACCGCTGCTATCACTAGCCGCGGCACTCTCTCAATACGTAGCAAAAGCTCGTGATATCCCTGCTTTAACCAACGGACAGCGGGCGGTTCTTGCGGCGGGAGATCGCCCTCGCCCAGCAGAAGAATGCAGAGAGCCGGGGCTACAGTCAGCGCGACAACCAGCGAGGCGAGAATCGCCCAGATATAAGCAATGCCCAGGGGCCCAAAGATCCTGCCTGCCAAGCCGGACATATTCAGCACCGGGAAGAAAACCAGGATTACCGCAAACGTCGCATAGACCACTGCGCTGCGCACTTCGATCGACGCGTCGAGCACAACCTGAAACGGTGAGCGGGGGGTCGCTGCGGCTCGGTTCTCGCGCAGCCGGCGATAGATGTTCTCGACATCGATCACCGCATCATCCACGACTTCGCCGATGGCAATCGATAGCCCTCCCAGCGTCATGGTGTTCAAGCTCAACCCCATCTTGTCGAGCGCAATGACCGCTGCCAGCAGGGACAGCGGAATGGCGGTGCAGGAAATCGCCGCGGTGCGGAAGTTGAACAGAAACAAGAACAGAACCACGATCACCAGCACCGCGCCGATGAGCAAGGAATAGCGAATGTTACGGAGTGCGATAGCGATGAAGTCCGCAGCGCGAAAAACCTCCGGATGAAGCGAGATTCCTTGCGCTTCCACGCTGGAACGCAGGTCAACGAATGCCGCGTCGATTCCGTGCGTGACTTCGAGCGTATTCGAGCCGTACGCCGAGTCGACGATGAGGATCACTCCACGTTTTCCTCTGATCGTAGCGGCTCCGATGGCGGGTGCTGGAGCGTCTGCCACTCGGGCGACATCTCCCAACATCACATTGGCTCCGTTGTGATGGATCAGAACCGTGCGTGCGAGTTGTGCAGCCGTGAGAGACTGCCCTTCAGTCTGCAGAACAATTCGCTGGTTAGCTGTTTCGACGAACCCAGCCCCGCGAACGCCAGTAGCCTGTCGTGCGGCCGCGATCACCTCCCCGACGCTCACTCCGTATTGAATGAGCCGTTGAGGATCGAACTGGACCTGAATCTGGCGAACGTCTCCGCCAACCACCTCGACTCCAGCAACGCCGTGGACCGCCAGAATGCGTGGCTTGACGGTCCAATCCGCTACGGTTCGCACGGTCATAAGGGATTGGCTATCCGAAGTGAGACCGACCTCCATCACCCAGGTTGTCGAGGAAGTAAGAGGCGTCATCAGCGGTGGCTGCACTCCGGTCGGCAGTTCGCTCGCAACTGTGGACAAACGTTCATTAATGGCTTGACGATCCCGATAAACATCGGTTCCGGAGGAGAAGACGACTGTAATGACGGAGAGTCCCTGAATCGACCTGGAACGCAGGGAGTCGATACCAGCAACACCGTTGATGGCATTCTCGATGGGCTGGGTAACCAGAACTTCGACCTGTTCAGGGGACAGACCGGTGGCCTCGGTTTGAATCGACACCTCGGGAGGTGCGAACTCGGGGAAAACGTCGTAAGGCACGCGCGAAAGCGAAAAGATTCCGTAACCTAACAGAGCACATGCCAGGGCGATCACGATGCCGCGGAAACGGATTGAGAAGCGAACGATGGCATTCAGCATCGGGCGCTCCTCGCTTCAATCGTCATCGCTCTCGCCTCCGGCACGGCCACGTTGGAGCAATTCCTCGGAGAGCAGGGCCTGCGCTCCCTGTGAAAGGATTCGGTCCCCTGGCGAGAAACCCCTTGCGACGAAGAATCCTTTGTCGACGGGGATATCCGTCGCAACAGCACGACGGGTGAACCGGTCGGAATCCGTTTGCACGTAGGTCCAAGCCTTCCCCTCCGACCAAACCACCGCGGAAGCAGGCACGATCAATCCTTTCATCGGCCTGCCGACTGATAAATGAGCGACCAGGTTTGCACCAGGAGCAAAACCGGGCTGAGCCCGCGCGAAGTAAAGAAAGCTCCGGCCTTGAATTCGCGGATCAACTTTGGGGTAGTCTGAAACCAGACTTGCTTCCGTCCGGATCCCGCCTGCCATCTCAAGTGAAATCAATCTCGGCGCCCCAAACGTCGCGACGGACGGTATTGTCATTTGCACTAGCACTTCGCGTTGATCGAGGATGCGCTGAAGCTCTGGTGAACCCTCCATGGTCCATTTCGCCGCAACGCCGCCCCACTCCTGCCGGACGACAGACTCCTGTAGATTCAATTGCTGCTCCTCGGCGTGCACCTCCGCTTCACTTGTTTCCAAGGCACCCTGTGCGGATTGGAGCGACTTCTCGGAAATATTCTGGTTTCGATCGAACAGTGTCTTCAGGCGCGTGTATTCCTTGCGAGCTACATCCTCGGCAACGCGTGATTTTTGAGCCTGTGCCTGCATCGCAACATAGTTATTGCGAGACGCAGCGAGATCTTGCACGGAGAGAACGACAGCGGGAGACTTCGAGTCCTGGCGGGTGACGGTCGTGGCGAGGGTGATCACTTCAAGGTCCAGTCGGTTTTGGGTGGCCGTATCGAGGCTTAGGACGGTTTGTCCGTTTTCTTCCGAGACTCGGACAGGGCCCTTATTTGCCTGATCTGGGCGGTTTGCGTCGTCTCCGTCGGAGTGGTGGCTGCAAGCTCCCAGGAAGGCTAGTACTAGCGTGATGAGTAACCTGCCCACGGATCGGCGGGTTGTGAGAGTTCGCTTGGGCCTCATTGTTTCGCTTCCTTCGGTAGTTTGTTCAGCACCGGCGATTCTGGACCGATCGAAAACGCGTTGCCGGGGTCAAGTGGGCGCTGGACAGCATCTTCCAACGAGCCGAGAGCGCTTTGCGCCCGCGCTAGCGCGTCCAGTCGCATTCGTGCCAACACGGAACTTTGCAGTTGAACTCCGTTAAGAGCGAGGCGATCTTCTTCGCCTAGGTGGACTGCCTGCTGCGTCATCTCCATCTGAGTGTCCTGGAGTTTGCGAAGCGACTGATCGACCTCAGCCAACTCCTTGAATGCCGCGGTGTACAGAGCTAGCGCCCGTTCACTGTCCGCAATGACTTGCGCTTGTTTCTCCAGAAAAATGCTTGCGGCTTCTTTGCGTCGCGCCTCGGCTTCCGCGACCGGCCCTTGGTTGCGGTTAAAGAGCGGGAGGGTGGCCGAGAGTCCAATGGTGAAGAAGTTGTTCCGCTCCTCGTAGGTATAACCGGGACCGATTTGCAGATCGGGATACTGTCTGGAGATTTCGAGTTGCAGGTCGGCTTCGGCCGCGCCGTATTGAGCAAGAGCGCGACGCACGTCCAAGCGATTTAGAACTGCCGCGCGTTGAATCTGTTCTGGCGATAGGGACTCGGCGCTTGGCGGCGAATCCAGGTCAGTCCATGAGAAGTCGAATCCTTGTAGTCCAGCAGTGGGAATCCCGATCGACGCTGCTAGTGATGACCGGGCTTCTTCCACTTGGCCTTCGGCAGCACGGATGGCCAGATGTGTCTTTGAAAGCTCGATTCGCGCCAGGTCCAGTTCGGGTCTTGGTATCTCCCCGACAGAAAGCCTTTGCTCAAGAATACTCACCTGCTCGCCGCGAACTTGCTCTTCGGAGTGAAGCAATTCCAAACTGCGCGAAGCGAGAACGAAATTCAGCAGTGCGTTGCGAACGGTGCTGCGGACCTTCCAGGCGGAATCTGCCAGATCGAATCGAGCAGCTTGATCAAGGCTGCGAGCGACCTGGACGCGATGTCCCCGCTTGCCCCCTGTCTCAATCGGAACCGCTAGGTCTAAATTGAACAAATATGGGCTTGGGATGCCCGGCGCGACGCTCAGACTGGGATTGGGCCGCGCACCCGCCGTTACGATGGCTCCCTCTGCTTCTGCGACGCGAGCCCGCGCGGATGCCAAAGTGGGATTGAAATACAAGGCTGCAAGCGACAGCATGCCAAGGTCCCAGGTTTTTGGTGGCCACGGGGCGACCGCGCGACCCAGGTTCTTTTCTTCGTATGATTGAAGAGCGAGGTCGGCCAGACTCCGCATCTGAAACCCAGAAGCTGTCTCCGCGGGGACGATCGGTGTCGGGTGATATCGGCGTGTCGCACATCCTGGCAGGCATAAAAGCCCGACAAGAATGACAGTCAATTGTCCTGTCACTACGCAGATCGCGTCTTGCCTATTCATGGCTAGCTATCTCCGTGGCTAGTTGGTAGGGCGTTGCAAACTAGCTGGTGGCAATGCCAAATCAGGACTCTCTGGTCAAGGGTAGAAGCAAGCGTCGAGAATCCCTCGAATGCTGACCGCAGAAAACGGGCGAACGCACGAGGAACTTTAGCGTGAAGAGAGTGCCATCAGATGCGAAGAGGAATGGGAGGAGAAGCGCTCAGGTACGACAAGAAAGTGAGAACATGTTTGTTCTCCCGCGCGTGCCGGTGCAAGTCCGGACGTACGTAGGCAAATAACGGCAAGGCCACAAGAGCCAACAATTGCGTGAATAGCGCTATGGCGCCTACGACCGTCAGCACTCCGATGTACTGAAGTTCAGAATCGGAGGTCGGTCCCGGGGCATCCCAATGATCCACCGATTCGATGGCGGGGTACGCCACGACAATGGCCACCAAACACACAAGAACCGCCACGAGGAATGCCTTCCGGTGCACAGTACGGTGATCGTACAACGTCGCCCAGACAGGGCGCAAGTTGCGAACTGTCACCTCGTATGAACACGATAGTCCGTTTTGCGGCGATGTTCGAAGAAGTCATGGGCGATCTACATACCCTGGTACGGGGCTCGACAGTCGCGGCCTCTGGGACGATTTGTCGCTGGAAAACGCTCATGCACATTTCGCCATATAGAGCCTTCGTTCGTTAACCGTGACACGCGCTGATAATGCGCGGGAGAGCGTAACAGCATACTGACCGACCCATATCCGAATGAGGCTTGTTCTGGGAAGTCAGTGATTCGCTAATCAAATAGTGGCGGCCCTGCCGGTACCGCCTATCGTTAGAACGATTGGGAAAACCGAGCTTCTAGAAATTCACCTAGCTTCGCTGTCGCCTTGAATTGAGGGATGGGATCCAGCTCCTTGAATGCCGATGTGAACGCATTCGAAAGGCTCCAGATCGTTCGCGGCCGAAATTCCTCGTACTTTGGCTCGAAGAAGAGATCATGCACGGTGCGAGCGAGGTGCTTGGGAGCCTCCAGTTTGCCCTCGACAAACGCTTCGTAGATGACCACCTTGGCCGTGACATCCGTCAGTTCGCTTCTTTGCCAGGTCTCCACTTGCTTTCGCATCGGCTCAAAGTTCCGCTGCATGCGGTCAACGCCTACCGAGATGCAGTCGATAAGCGAGAACGACTTCGAGTGCTTGGCGAGCACAGGCGTGAACACGCCGGGGACAATGTTTCCTAAATCCCCTTGAGAGCCTCTGCCTTGTCGCGGCAGCGGCCGAGCCCTCATTGCACGCTCTACGTGCATCGTTTCAATCGGTTGAGGCTCGAGAGTGTCTTGCTGTGGGTTGGAAGGGTTTGACAGAACAGTTCGACGTGCTGCATTGCCGTGAACGAATGATACCGTTGGTTGCCCATGTGGAGTTGAACCACGGACCTTTGGGTTATGAGTTCAAAGGGAAATTGATACCAAACAACTTACAAGCGCACGGATGACACCCAAGCGACTGTAAGGTACTGCAAGGAACGCACCGTACTCCCCAATTTAGTCCCCAGTCCACAATCAGTTCCTGGTTGGTATGAGCTCTCCTTTTCAGGCTGGTTTATGTCATAGTTTGAACGAGTGTTCCTTTTCACTACTTCATGATTCTGTTTCCACCCTCCGCAGAATGAGTCTTCCGTTTTGTAACGCGACCCGATGTCTGACGCTTTCTATCAACCCTGACGTGGACAGTGGTGGGTTTAGGAGACCCGACAGCGGCAGCAAACGCAGCGGGATTCAGTGCGGTGAGCACAGCGGCAGGATTCCTATCAATGACAGTGAGCAACGTGCGAGCCGGCGCTTCTGGGGTCCTCCGCCCTCCCTCCGTCTCACGGCGAAAGAGCGTTACATCCGTGACCACTTTGGTCTCGATGAAGATCCTGCCTGGACGCCACGTTGGAACATTGCCCCCACGCAGCCGGTGCCCGTTATCCGCCAGGACAAGAAAGAACCGAATCGCACATTTGGACTGCTCCGTTGGGGGCTTATTCCGCATTGGGCCAAAGACGCATCCATCGGATTCAAGACCATCAATGCGATGTCGGAGACCGCTGCCGAGAAACCGGCCTTTCGTGACGCGATGAGACAGCGCCGGTGCTTGATACTCGCGGACGCGTTCTTCGAATGGAAGAAACTCGGACCGAAAGAGAAGCAGCCGTACAACATTGGCATGGTCGATGATTCGGTCTTTGCCTTCGCGGGCCTATGGGAACACTGGCGAGATCCGGCCAATGAAGTCGTCGAGACGTGCACGATTCTCACCACGAAACCAAACCCGTTGGTGGCCGATGTGCACGACCGGATGCCTGTGATGCTGAGGCCGGAGGACTACGAGCTCTGGCTTGACCCGGGCATTACGGATTCCAGGCGCGTCGTTGACTGTCTCAAGCCTTTCGACGCCAGCCTAATGAAAAAATATCCCGTGAGTGCGCGCGTGAACCGCCCTGAGAACAACGATCAAGAATGCGCGAGAGAAATTGCTGTCTCCGGACCTACTGGCCGATTGTTCTGAGCTCGATTTTTCTCTTTTATCGATTAGTCGCACTAATTTGCCCACCGTCATCGTCTGAATTCTTCTTGAATCGGCAATTTCCCTTCGGATAACTTCATGAGTTGGCTCTTCTTCGATCGGAACCGAGGTGATCAATGACCGAGATTGTTCTCGCGATAAACGAACAAGATTGCACACCTGACGACGGCAACACGGCCGAAGAGTTTGAGGCCATTGCTGTCACGCTTCTTCGTGCCGCTGAGGCCTTGCGTAATCAGGAAGAGGGCAAACTGGAGTGCTTTGGGCAGAATGGCAAGGCACTGGCGTGGGTCCATTTCCATACTTGCGGTCCCGAGTGTAACGAGGACGCCTTAGCCGACCCGCCGGCAATTGCTCGATTTGACTCGATGTCCGAGCCAAACCAGTCGCTACGCGCGTTGGCGCTGTCCATGATCGAACAATACCGTCGGCTGTCGACTCAATGAATCGGGCTGAAACGAACGGAGGCTAGGACTACTTCAACTCAACGACGCGGCGGAAAACTCAATGTGGCTCCTCGGCGCGGGTTGCATCGTTAGGTTGTTCTCCAGCGCAAATCAGGCCTGCACTTCGTGTGCAGATGGTTCGATAATGTCCTGTGTAATCCCCGTCACGCGCCCCACAATCGTGGCCTCCGCCGGATAACGCAGATGTTGCGTCCTCCGCTTTGACTGCTGGCTTGGAACAAGAATCAGCCGACCGTCGAGCATCTCGCACCAGGTGCAAACGTAATGCTCGCGGAGTTCCACAAAGAAGATCGCCCGGTCGTGGTAGGTGTGCCAATGAACGGTGGGAATCCTCTTCTGGCGGGGATCGATGCGCACAAACGCCCCAGGCCGGACGAAAGGATACAACGTGTAGTCATCCATTCCGACATATCCATACAATGCATCGGAGCCGGCCATCAGCTGAAGGACGAGCGGGACGTCATCCCAGGTTTCAATCATCTTGGGCACGAGATTGGTCCGTTCCACTCTCAGCTTCTCTCGCAGTTTCGCCGCCGATTGCATCACTGACTTGTAGGTCTCAGGTGCCGGCCCGACCAGGTAGGTGTGTGGCAACCTGAGCGTTTTGTGCTCGCTCAGGGATTCGCTGGCGGGGACGCCGCACATGATCGCGAGTCGATCATAGTCGTGCCCGTAGATGACACTCAGGGTGTACAGCCGGTGAAGACTAGGAGCGCACTTTCCGTTTTCAATGTCAGCGAGAGAAGTTCGGGCTATTTGATAATCGGAACTCTGCCGACGTTCGGCGATGCTGTGGCTCAAGGTTTCGACATCACGCAGCGACAAACCCAGACGCTCGCGCTCAGCTCTGAGCCGCTTTCCCCACTCCGGGTTCCACGACGAGGCCCACATCAGACGGCCCATCCCGAAGGAATCGTTCGATGTTAACGCAAACACGCCTTCTTTCAACAAGTTTCTGAATTGTTTCCGGAAAACCGGACAAAACGGGTCCCTGTCTGTTCGTGATTCCGGCCACAAACCGTACGTGTTTTTCTTGGGGCTCAACCTTTATGTACTTGTTTTGCTTAGGAGAATCCGGATATCTGGCCGAAGCCTAGGACAGCGCGAAGATAGTTGTGGCGATTGCGGCCTCTGGCTACTTATACGAGTGAAGTCTGCGAGCAGTCATTCTTGAGCGCATCCGAAAGAGGGGGACGCCAGGCGCGATCTACTTAGGAGATAAGCGCGCTTGTCGAGTAATCGGCGCGGGCCAGAAGTTCTCGCAGGAACGACCGAGCGAGAGAGACCGTGCCGCCGCGCCTGAGCAATGATTCACCAACCAGCCCATCACTCGCCGAGAAAGTCCAAGCCATCCTCGAAAATAAGAAACTCACACTCTACCAGGCGTCGCAGCAATCGGCGGAGTTGTATGGCCGTGCGTCCCGGTTCTTCCTTCCGCACAATCTCTATTACGATCTGCGGGCCGGATCATTCAGACCCAGTATTTATCAGATCTCAGCTCTGAGCCGCATTTCCGGCTATCGGGTGGTCGACTGGCTTCGAGTGTTTGGATACAACCTTGAGGACATTACACGGCTCCAGGTTCTGCTGCCCTCGAAGCGCACCATGGTCCTCGATACCTCGCTCACCGACCCCAACGAATGGATCCCCTGGCTCGACAGCCGGCCCGATGGAGTTTCCCTACCATCGATCGCACCGCTCGCAACGCTTCTGAAAGCGGCCCCTGCGCGACGGATCAACTCTCTCAAGGACCCCGGCGGTGGAAGTTTTCTCTATGCAAAGGTTGGCACTCAAGACACGCTTGCCTTCCCCGATTTGCTTCCGGGGAGCATCGTGCGGGTGAATCCAGACATCGGGGACAGTACCCACCGAGAAAACTCGCCGATTTCTGATCGTATCTTTCTCGTGGAGCACAGCAAAGGCTTTTGTTGTTGTCGCATACGCATCCTCGGCAACGGTGTCATCGTGCCCTTCGACAATGGGCTGCGTCATGCACAGGTTGAGTTACGTTGTCCTCAAGAGGCAAAGCTCTGGGGTACTGTCGATTTCGAGTTCCGAGCATTGCTGCGCGCGGTGGAACCGGAAGTTCCAAAGGATTTAGCGCGACGCTGGAAACCTCAGCCTCTTCCCTCAAATGAAGACTTCGGGCAACTGCTGAAAAGAACCCGCAGAAAAAGGAATCTTTCTGTTCGCGAAGCCGCTCGAATGAGCCGCACGATTGCCGAAGTTCTGAAGGACGATCGATACATGAGCTCGCCTAGTTCGCTCAGCGACTACGAACTGAGTAACTTTGCTCCGCGAGACTTCCACAAGATCATTACCCTTTGTTCCGTCTACGGTCTCGAGTTTGAATCAGTGATGAGACGAATAGGAGTGGACCTCGCGGACGCTGGCACGGAATCGATGCCGGACCGCTACTTGTCCCGTAGCGAGCCTCCTGTGGCGGTTAAAAATGCCACTGGGGAAGTTGCCCGCGCTGGATTTATTGAGAAGCTGCTCGAAGAGTGTCAGGACATCCCGTTCTTCTTGCGTCATTCCCTGAAATATTTCTCGGGTTCCGCACACGTCTCCCTGGATGATTTCTTCTGGGTTGGCGGAGACGATGATCCGCTTCACCCCTATCTGGCAAAGGGATTGGTTGTCATGGTCAACCGCCGCCGAAAGACACCCCTTCACTTTGTGTCGAGGCCACTTTGGCAACAGCCGATCTATATTGTTCTCAAGCGCGATGGGACCTATCTCGCGGCGTGCTGTGGGGTCGAAAACGCCACACTCCTCGTCCATCCGCATGCCTTGGATTTCCATAGCACTACAGAGTATCGAAATCACCAGGATGCGGAAGTCGTCGGGCAAATCGTCGCGATTGCGAGGAGGCTTCCTTAGTCTTATCAAGAACCCTCCGTTCGCAAGGACAATTCTCGATTTCCTGATGGTTTTCCGGACAGATCTCCAGCACAGGCTTGCCTGGAGATTGAACCCTTTTCGGGGAACTCTGCGTGAATTGATCGAAAGGCGAACAAGACACTGATTTTCTGGACAAATCAAAAACGCACCCCTAGGCTCGACTTCGGTGGTTTGATCTCGCCGGCATTCAGGAAGCCGCACGTTGTCCTCGGTCACTCAGCAGCGAAGGTCGCACTGGCTGCCGCCTGAACTCGTCTGGCTGATCAACGAGATTCGGCCGCTTCTGCACTGGCACCTGGCCAGTTTCTTCTGCATCACGGCTGGCAGCCTTCTCGCACTGCTCTCGCCGCTGCTGCTTAAGTGGCTCATTGACGGCATCATTCCGCAACGACGCATCGGACTGCTGCTGCTCGCAGTGGCGCTGATTTTCCTCGGTCACCAGGGCCGGGTTGCCCTTACCAGCTTGGGCAGTTACCTGATGCTCAGCGCTTCACAAAAAATGGGACTCACCCTGAGAGTGAGGCTGCTCGAGCATCTCGATACCTTTTCTGCGGACTACTACGAAGACACGCCCGTGGGCACGGTCATGTATCCGCTCAAGGAACCGATCGAGGAGATCTCCTATTTCGGCTCCGATCTTTTGCCGGCGATTCTACGGATGCTGCTCACGACTACTTTCACGCTCGTGGCGATGTCTGCGCTAAGCCCGGTGCTCACCTTGACCGTTCTTCCCCTGATCCCTGTTTTTCTGGTGACAAGACAGTACTTCCGAAAAAAACTGGCGACCGAGGCGGACGCCGCGCAGGATGATCGGCTCGCCTGGAGTAATTTCCTCGAAGAGCATCTCTCATCGGCGATTTCGATTCAGCTCCTGTGCCAGGAAAAGCGACAGGAGCGACGGGCCTTCCGGCTCCTGGCGCGCTCGCTACGTTCACAGCAGCGGCTGTATCGGACCGCCACCTGGTTTACGGTGTGGAGTTCTCTGGCGATTGTGTTGGCGATGTCGGCTGTCATCGGCTACGGAGGAAAGAGTGTGCTCGCGGGCACCTTAACCATCGGGAGCCTGGTTGCTTTCTACGGTTTCGTGACGCAGCTGTTTGATCCACTCAGCGGCGCCTCCGAACTCTATGCCAGGGCACAGAAGACTTTCGCCAGTATCCGCCAAGTGCAGGCCACGTTTGCCTTGCGCCCGACCGTGGCAAATGCCCAGGGAGCGCTCATCTTTTCCAAGGAACACGGGACGGAAATCGAGTTCGCCGCAGTTGAGTTTGGATACTCCAGGAACAAAGGTCTGCTCCACGTCCCGTCGCTTCGCATACTGCCGGGGGAACACATCGCGATTGCGGGAGAAAACGGCGCTGGCAAGAGCACGCTTGTCAGGCTCATCGCCAGGCTTTATGACCCGGTTTCGGGCGCAGTGCGATTAGGCGGCGAAGACCTCCGGAAGATTGATCTCAAGAGTCTCCGCCAGAGCGTCTGTTATGTACCCCGCGATCCGGTGTTGTTCGATGGCACAATCGCGTCCAATTTGCTATTCGTCCGGCCCGCCGCCTCCGAGGAGGAACTCCAAGAGGCAATTCAATTGGTAGAGCTGTCGGCGTTGGTGGCATCACTGCCCCACGGCCTTCGCCGGCGAATCGGTCCGGATGCCTGCCAGCTCTCGGGCGGAGAACGTCAGCGCCTCGCTCTCGCGAGAGCGATTTTGCAGCAACCGCGGGTGTTGATTCTCGACGAGGCGACCTCCTGCCTGGATCCGTCGGCAGAAATCATCATTCTTGAAGGTCTTCGAATGAAGCTCAGCACTTCGACCTTTATCGTCGTCACACACCGTGGATCGACTCTTTCCATGTTTCGACGAGTTCTTGTGCTATCGAGGGGGTCGGTCATAGAAGATGGCGGCATGGGTTCTAGCCGTGCTGACCTCGCCGAATGCGTGCCACCGCCTTCAAAGTTTCGACCGCGCGACAGCAATGCCGTAAAGTGAGTTCAGCTCAAAGCGAATCAAGTTCGTGGCTGACGCGGAAGAATCTCGACTGGTTTGATCCGTGGTTCCTCTGGCTGTTCCTTCCTTCCCGACTCACAGAAGTTGGCTCAGAAAGGCCTTGGCGGGAACAACCACCGGCCGATGGATGCGAAATGAATCGGCCTGTTGATACGCGAGATTGAAAACCACTTGAAAGGCGTGAGCTGCTTTGGTCTGAGCCTGGAAGTGGGCGAGCGCTGGTGAGAGGCTCGTTTCACCCACCTTGACCTCCACCAGGAACCAAGGCTTGCGGTCTTTGACTACCAGAAAGTCCACTTCGCGTTTCTGCTTGTCGCGCAGATAGCGCAACTCGAACTCGCCAAAGCCAAGGTCCGTCCAGCCCTCGACTGCTTTGAGCAAATGGCAGGCGACCAAGGTTTCCGCCCGGGCGCCATCATCCGCCAACCCGCTCCAGTCCCGCTGGAACCATTTCGGTTCTTTGCGCAGCGCTTTGGCCACATTCCTGAACCATGGGCGAACCATGAATCCATAGTGGAGACGGGCCAGCAGATCAACCCAGCGCTTCACCGTATCCACAGAGACTTGAATTTCGCGGGCCAGGCTGGAATACACCAATTGCTGCGCGCTGCGTTCGGCGAGAAGTTGCATCAGCGTTTCCATCGTCCCCAAGTCGGCGACTTGCGCGACTTCACGCAGATCCTCCCGTGAGAGTTGCTCCTGCCGGAGAGACCGCCAGCGGCGCGTGAAACGGCTGTCGCGGCGGAGAAAAGGTTCGGGGAATCCCCCATGCTCCCACAGGGCATCCCATTCCGCCGACGCGATCTCAGCCGGCTGCCGAACTTCTTGCTGGGGCAGGTCGGTCCGCAGGCTTTCTCCCACACTCCAGGGATGCATCCGATAAAGCAGGTAGCGGCCCATCAAACTGTCACTCCCCCGGCGAAATACATCAAGCCGCGAGCTTCCGGTCACGATCAGGCGGACTTGGTCGCCGTAGGTGTCGAAGAATCCTTTCAGGAGGGCTTTCCACTTGCTGTATTTATGCAGTTCATCAAGCACTGCCACCGGAGGTTTCTCCCGAAGGCGATCCAACTGCAAAGCCTCAGCCAGCGCGGCCGGACCACGCAAAATGCGCCGCCGGTCATCGCTGTTGTCCCAGTTGAGATAGTGATCGCCCAGCAACCGACAGACCGTGGTCTTTCCGACTTGCCGCGGTCCCGAAACCAGAGCTATCTGGCGATCTTTTTCGAGATGCTCCTCGAGGACAGCGGTGTAGATGCGGGGGCGTTCTTTCATCTGGACCATTATCGCGCATATCGTAAAATAGTCCAGACCATTTTACGGCGGTGATAAAAACGGTCCGACATGCTCTGGGGCTCCGCGCAATCGCTGTTCCCCTATCCGCATCTCTAGACAGACTAGGGCGACCCCAAACCCCAGGCGCGACCCCATACCAATGATCGATTCGACGCGCGAAACGGTAGCGGCCCTCGCTACCAAAATAGAGTAACCTTCGCTTTAGACGAGGGCAGTCAAGAAATCCGTTGCGCGAGGGGTTCGAGGAGGCGGAACAAATGGTCGCCCGATTAGTCGCCAACTGGGTCTACGGCGGGTTCCTGGCCGGTTTATTGTTGCTTTTACTGACTCCTGTCCTCGTGCACTCTTGGCCTGTTTCGCTCGTGACTACGTTTCTCTGCCTACCGATTTACATGGTCCACCAATACGAGGAGCACGACAACGATCGGTTCAGACTGTTCGTCAATCAGAAGATTGGGAAACGAAGAGTAGGACTCTCACCGTTGGCTGTCTTCGTCATTAACGTGCCCGGAGTGTGGGGCGTCATCGGGATCTCTCTGGCACTGGCAGCGACGGTGAGCGTTGGCTTCGGACTCGTGGCAATCTATCTGGTTCTCCTGAATGGCCCCATTCACGTCGTCCAGGCGGTCATTTCCCGAGGCTACAACCCAGGACTGGGAACCGCGATCGTCTTGTTTCTTCCACTCGGCGGATACGGTATCGCCGCCATTCAGCAGTCTGGCGGCGGGACTTTCTTGATGCACATGACCGGCGCGGGCGCAGCTATTGCCATTCACATCGCAATTATCGTCCATACCAATGCGTCAACGACCCGGGCTCTGACATACCCGCAACTCGGTTCTCAGGCCCTCTCGATGGGACCGCGCTACGAGTTTCGGGCCTTGCGCCGACACGTCGCCATCGACGATGATGCCGCTCGTCCCTAGCCGAGCATCCGCGTTCCACCCCAGTTAGCGATTTCCACAGAATAGTCTGAGGCGACTCGTCAGTTACTCGATCTTGTACTAAGTGCAAGCTAACCGCGGGCTTACAGCCTTGGCGCATCCTTGCGGACGGCTCGATCGGTGCCGACTAGGATGCAATCGCGAACACACCGCAATTGAAGGCTCGTCGAGTGTTCGAGAAATCTCGTAGACCTGCCAACAACATCCACGCGACTAGGTTGCTTTTCTGGAAATTTCCAACTTTTTGTGGCTTTCGATTTACGCGCGTGTCAGAGTGCGCGCAGACATTCTGATTCATCTTGCACGCCGATGAAGTGGGGCTACCGATGTACAAAGTTTCAGAAGGTATTCGCAGCACGCACGGCCAGGATGGCGCCATTGTCCTGGATATCCGGCAGGGCCAGATGTTCAACCTCAATTTTGTCGGCTCACGAATCCTGGAGCTTCTTGAGACCGGAACCACCGACACAGCCATCGTCGAGGAAATCAGCCAGAAATTCGGAGTGAGCAGGGACGTCGCTGCAAGCGACGTGCGCGAGTTCATCGAATCCCTGAAGCAACATCATCTGCTCGAAGGTCCCGGAACGAACGGCCAACACTGAATGGGTGCGAGATTGTGGACTCTCAAGAACAATCCGGTCGCGAGATTTGCCACCTAATCATCTTGGGGCGGGACGGGACCGAGGTCCTGCTCACGAGTGGCGAACCTGGTCTTGTTTTTCCTGCCGTCGAAGTTCCACGCTGGGAGCGCTTGGCCGAAAATCTCACCGCCGCTCTAAGAAGAGACTGGGGCTGCGACGCCGTTTGCCTGTTCACCCCGAACCACGCATCAGAAGATGGGGACTCGAATGGCGAGCACTATGAAGTCATGGAGTGCTGGCGTGCCGGAGGACACAAAGACAAGACGGCGTGGAAACCAATCCGCTCCCTGACCGCAGATTCGTTTCACAACGAAGCAGAGTCCCGAATATTAGAGCAGTGCCTTCATCAATTGGATCGGTACGAGCGGGATCCATCTTCGCCGTTTGCGAGGAGAGGATGGCTTGCCGAATTGCGCCGCTGGACTGGTGAGGGAATCCGGCCGTTGGGACTCGAACTCACCGGACCGTTTCGCCAGTACAATGCCAGTCCTTCTTTCAGTCTGGTCCGCTTCGAGACGAATGGGCCAGCGGTTTGGTTCAAAGCCGTCGGCGAACCGAATCAGCGGGAGTTCCCGATCACACTGAAGTTGTCCCAGCAATTCCCGAAGTATCTTCCCGAGCTTCTCGGCACGCGGGCGGATCGGAATGGCTGGCTTTCGCTAGAAGCGCCAGGCGCGAACTTGTGCGAAACACAGGAAATCATGCTCTGGGAAAGCGCCGCCGAGTCATTGGCGAGGCTGCAGATTGAATCGGTCGCGAAGACGGAGTCGATCCTTGAGGCGGGCGCACATGACCTGAGAATTGAAACGCTCTCCGGGCTGATTCACCCATTTCTTGCGGCTATCGCTCTTCTGATGGAGCAACAGACGAAAGTTCCGCCCCCGGTCCTGAGCCAGCCGGAACTGAGCCTGTTGGGTGTGCGGATCCAGGATGCGCTCACGCTTCTCGAAGACCTGGGCCTTCCCGAAGTGCTAGGGCATTCGGATCTGAATCCGGGAAACATCGTGGTTGCCATCGATCGGTGCGTATTCGTCGACTGGGCGGAAGCTCATGTGGGCCATCCATTCCTGAGTTTCGAGTATTTGATCGAGCACTTCCGCCGAACATTTGGCACAGATGTAGTGCTCGAAACCCGATTGGCCCGCTCCTTCAGCGCGCCGTGGCGGCAATTGTTTTCTGCCGAAATCATCGCCGAGGCTCTGGCTCTGGTGCCTCTTGCCGCAGTCTTCGCGTATGCGGCCGGGAACGATGCCTGGAAAGATCACGAGCGGCTGAAGAACCCGAAAGTTGCTGGCTATTTCCGCAGTCTGGCCAGGAGGATGAACCGCGAAGCCGGCCAGTTTGTCGAACGGAGGTCGTCATGCCTAAGCTGATGACCGATCCACCGTTCACTCCGGTCGAAGTCGTGACAGAGATTCTGCACGGTATTCCAGTTACGGACCCCTACCGATGGCTGGAAGATCAGGATTCACCACGCACGCGCGAATGGCTTGACTCTCAGCAAGAGTATACGCGTTCTTATCTCGATAGCATCCCCGGCCGAGATCATATTCGGAAGCGGATTCGCGAATTGCTGGACGTGGAAACCTATGATTCAATCCAAACGATCGGACATCGATACTTCTTCAGGAAACGGCAGCCAGGACAGGAACAACCCTGCATCTATTTCCGCGAGTGCACGGACGGAACTGATCAGCTCCTCATCGATCCTGCCAAGCGTGGCACGGGACCCTACACGGCGGTTAGGCCTCTCCGAGTTTCTCCGGATGGTCAACTTCTGCTTTATGAAGTAAAAGAAGGCGGCGAGCGCAGTGGGACATTTGAGATTGTGGACATCGAAGCCCGAGCGACCCTGCCTGACGTGCTTCCGCGAGGATATTTGCGAGGTTTCGCGTTTTCGCCGGACTCGAAGAGCTTCTATTACGTCCACGAACCTTTGACAGCTGAGCGGCCGCATTACCGCGCGGCGTATAACCACGTCTTCGCCGCGAGCTTTGATGATGACAAAGAGATCTTCTTTGCCGGCGAGGATCCTCAACTGCGCCTGCAGATCGTTCCGGGAGCGGCACAGCTCGGGTTTCTGATACTTGATTTCGGCGGCAAGACTCTGACGGACTTCTTGCTATGGTCAATGGACGGCGCCAGCGATCCAGAGTCAATCGTCCGGCGTGCGGAATACAAATTCGGGCCTCTGTTGCTTCAGGACGGACGGATTCTGGCGATTACCGATCGGGATGCAGCGAACTTTCGGATCGTGGAAGTTCGTCCATGGCGAAACCAGGAACCGGAGTTCATCGATGTAGTACCTGAGAGCGATGCGGTGATCCAGAACTGGGCAGTCGCTGGCGGGCAGCTCTTTGCTTCCTACGTCCGCAAACTAAGAACGGAGACGGTGATTTTCACCCTGGATGGCAGACGGCTCGGCACCCTGCCGATTGAGGCGTCCAATACCGTTCGCTTTATTGGAGAACTCGAAGACACTGACGAACTGCTCTTTGAACGGGAATCCTTTGTCGAGCCCATTCAGATTCAGCGCTACTCGCCAAAAAGTGGCGAGGTGAATCTCTGCGCGAAACGCCTAGTTCCTTTCAATTCCAAAGAGTTTGGCCATACCCAGGTCTGGTTCAGTGCGAAAGACGGAACGCGCATTCCGATGTACTTGGTTGCACGGCAGGATGTTCTGGACGGCGGATCACATCCGACAGTCATGACCTCCTACGGCGGCTATGGCGTGGCGATGACCCCGCAATTCAGCGTGTTCGTCGCTTTTCTGATGGAACAAGGCTGCCTCTTCGCGCTGCCGAATATCCGCGGAGGTTCGGAATTCGGAGCCAAGTGGCACGAGGCGGCCAGACGGCAGAACCGGCAGGTTGCATTCGACGATTTTCTTTCCGCTGCGGAATGGCTGATTCAATCGGGTCGTACGAAACCAGGCAAGCTCGCGATTTTTGGCGGCTCGAATTCCGGACTGCTGGTTGGAGCCGCCATGACGCAACGGCCAGATCTGTTCCGAGCCATTGTCTGTATGGTACCGATGCTCGACATGCTGCGTTATCACCTGTTCGATAACGCTCGTGTTTGGGCGGAAGAGTTTGGAACAGCCGATGATCCACAAGATTTTGCTGCCCTCTTCCGCTACTCGCCATATCACAACGTGCGTGAGAGCACAGCTTACCCGGCGACAATGATCGTGTCTGGAGATTCCGACCAGAACTGCAATCCGCTTCATGCGAGAAAGATGACAGCTCGCTTGCAGGCAGCCAATAGCTCACAGTCGCCAATCGTTTTGGATTACAGCCGCCACCGCGGGCACTCTCCAGTACTGCCCCTGAGTGAGCGAGTGGAGGCGCTTGCCGATCGTATGGCTTTTCTCTGCGATCAGCTCGACCTGACCGTCTGAAGCGGAGGATTTGCCAATGTCTCTGGTGCTGCAAGCCTACTCGAAACTGATCTATTTCGATTTCCACCTGGCACGCGGCAATTTCGCGGCCCTTTACCAGAAGGTGCGAAAGTATCGGATCGGTTCTCCAGCAGAACTTCCTGATGTCACCGAGAGGGTCTGCGCCGCGGTAGATATGGCATGCATTTGGTATTGGAAAGAAGTGCTCTGTCTCCAAAGGTCCGCCGCGACAGCCTGCTTGCTGAAACGCTACGGAGTACCGGCCCAGATGATGATTGGCGCACAGCAGATGCCATTCAGGGCGCACGCTTGGGTCGAAGTGGATGGCCGAGTGGTCAATGACAAGCCCTATGTGCGGGAAATGTACGCGGTGCTTGATCAGTGCTGACCAGGATGAGGGTCGTTTTCTGGAGGTCACGAATCCATGAGCATCCAATTTGGAATATGCAATTTCGACGGCACACCCATCGACCCCGAGGCTCTGGGTGAGGTTCGACCGGTGCTCGCGCCGTATGGGCCGGATGGGGAAGGTTACATTTGCAAAGACAATTTTGGCATCATTTATCGAGCCTTCCACACTACCAAAGAGTCCCGTCGCGAGATCCAGCCGCACCTCGCCGCGTCCGGGTCAGTTCTCACCTGGGATGGCCGACTGGACAATCGCGAGGAGCTTACAGGCCTGCTTTCCAGCAACATTGCTTTCACATCGACGGATGTAGAAATCGTGGCTGCGGCCTACGAACATTGGGGGTCTAACGCATTCGCGAAGTTGATCGGGGATTGGGCACTCTCCATCTGGGAGGCGAGGACCCGGTCACTCATCCTTGCCAAGGACTTTGTTGGAACTCGCCATCTCTACTATTCGGTCGAAAGGAATCAAGCCACGTGGTGCACAATCCTCGACCCTTTGGTGTTGTTTGCGGGTAAGTCCTTCAAGCTTGAGGAAGAATACATCGCGGGCTGGCTGTCGTTCTTTCCGGCTCCCCACTTGACACCATACGTCGGGATTCATTCGGTTCCACCATCTTCATTCATCCATCTGAGAGAAGGCGCACAGACAATCCGCAAATATTGGGATTTTAATCCATCAAAGAGAATTTCCTACCGTGAGGATTCCGAATACGAAGAACAGTTTCGAACCGTCTTCGCGGAGTCGATCCGGCGGCGGCTTCGTTCCGATTCGCCAGTTCTTGCGGAGTTGAGTGGAGGTATGGACTCATCCTCGATCGTGTGCATGGCTGACGAGGTCATCCGCCAGGGAGACGCAGAGATTCCCAGAATTGATACGGTTTCCTATTACGACGACTCCGAGCCCAACTGGAATGAACGTCCTTATTTCATCAAAGTTGAGCAGCGTCGAAACCACGTTGGGTGCCACATCGATGTGGGCTGGAGGGATCACGGTTATTTTGATTGCGACACGGGTTCCTTTATCGCTCTGCCACCTTCGGGGGCACTTCCCGTAAGAGCCGCTAAACAACTCGAAACCTGCGTGAGGTCTCAAGGAAATCGTGCCGTCCTCTCTGGCATTGGAGGTGACGAGTTCAATGGGGGCGTCCCCACTCCAATCCCAGAACTAGCCGACCTCCTCGTGGACTTCCGCCTCGGTACGCTGGCAGGTCAATTAAAGCTGTGGGCCTTGAGCAAAAGAAAACCTTGGTTCCATCTTTTCGTGGAAACTGCGCGCGGATTTCTTCCTATTAGTTACAAAGCCGGGCAGCACGCAGCGTGGCTTCATCCCAGCTTTGTCCGACGTAATGCAGCCCCAGTTACATGTGCTGAGAAGAGGCTGAGGATTCACGGACCTCTACCGAGCTTCCAAGAGAATTTGAGGGCACTTGATGGAGTGCAGCGACAGCTGGCGTGTACTGGCTTGCAAGCCGACTTGCCGCGTGAGATCCGCTACCCATACCTCGACCGATGTCTCCTCGAGTTCTTGTTCGCTATACCGCGACAACAGTTGGTCCGTCCAGCCCAACGCCGATCTCTCATGCGCAGGGCGCTTTCAGGAATCGTGCCCGAAGAGATCCTGCACAGGACGCGGAAGGCTCACATCGCACGTTCTCCGATGCTGGCTATCTCAACGGAGTGGGTCAGTCTTGTCGAGACGAGTGAGCACATGCTCGCCAGTTCGTTAGAGATCATCGATTCAAGGAAGTTCTCGGAGATATTGCAGAAGGCAAGGGACGGGATCGAAATTCCCATTGGCCTTGTTGCCCGGACGTTAAGCCTCGAGTTCTGGTTACGTGGTCTGCCGGACAGAAAACTTCATATCGGCGGACAGGCAAAACCAATGGAGAGTCGAGAGCGACTTGGTTTTGTCCGAGGCGAACCTCTGGAGAGTCGAAAAAACGACCAAGTTTCAGCTAGCTGACCGTACGAAACTTCTAAAAAGAAAGGAGGTGATAACTCATGAAATATGAAAAGCCCCAGATTGCAACACTGTCACCAGCGTTGTCGGCAATTCAGGGCCAGCTTGTGAAGCCGGGAAACACGATCATGGACAGCCCGCGTGCTCACACAGTCGGCGCATACGAGGCTGATGAGTAGCACAGCCCGGAGCGCTTCTGGTACCAAGCGCTCCGGTTAAATGCCCGAGAATCTGCGGACAAGCATCAGAGCTGAGAGAGTGCTAGATATATCGGTGTCGATGAACGCATTCAGTCTGCGAGTCGGGTTAGTGAGGCTGTGCGTCTCGGTGCGGCGGATACTGGCGCCGTGCCAGGACAGTCAATCTTAGCGTCAGAAGGTCGCCCTCCATATCGGATCGCGCCGTGTCGCCGGTACGTCCGACGTTCAAGTGAAAACAGAGGCAGAAGGGATTACTCGTGGCTTCGGAAGGGATTCGATCCCCTGTAACAGAGCTGCTTATGTCCCATATGGCTCCGATACCGGGGAATCTATTGGTTGCGTTTAGGATTGAAACGGATCCTATCGCTGAGCTGACGTTCTTGGTCCACAGTTCGATAGGCGTCCCCAGATCGTCAGGTCCCCGATTCTTGAGGCTGAAGCAAGTCTCCAGCGTTCCCGAAGACCTGTCGAAGCGTTGTTTGCCACCATATAGGATCAGAGTGCTGCGAGTAACATCGATCCTGCTCGATTTGTCAGCATCGGTTGGGACTTCTGGTTGCGACTCGCTTCCGGGATTCCGAAGATCTTTCAAATACAGGTGCACTCCATCAGCATCTACCTCGGGCCACGCTGCGAGAACATTGCTGCCGACATCAACTAGACCGCGAGACCTCCACACAGCACTCGGTTGACTGGAAACATTCAGCACAATAGAAGGACCCAATTCATCTCCTGCGCCATGACTACCCGCACGCCCACCTTCGGCCAGCGAGCTCCATAGGGAGTCATTACTTACTTCGTCTTTTGCCGAATCTTGGCCGAGTTCGAGGGATGGTCCAAGCTCATGACCTCGAATGCATGAGAACATCCAACGAGCGGATGCGCGGTCCTGCTCCTTCCAAAGAAGCACCAAGACATCACCCGGACAGACAAGCAATGAGGGAGCATACGGATGCCCGTGCAGGCCGGGAGGCAGTGAGATAGGCATAACGACTGACCATGTTCTGCCTTCATCACTGGATTGCGTCAGCATGAATTCTCTCTTTCCGTGACATCGGTCAAAATAAAGGAGAAACAGTCGACCACTGCCGCGGTCGTAGGCCAACGAACTGTCTGCAGCATCGCCACAGTTCCGATCCGGTTCCGAAGCACGGCGAAACACGATTGTGGACTTCACTGAAGGAATCAGGGAGGCGCTGGCACGGGCAATACCAATATCTGTGGACCAGCCGTGGGAAGTTCGGCTTATCGCGTAATACGAGGCGATTACGCTTCCATTTCGCAGAGCAATCGCGTTGGAGGGAAACACTCCGCGGTAGTGAAGAGTCCGCATTCTGGAATCGACAAATGGCCCAAAGACTCGCCTCCCACTGGCTGAGAAAACCAACAGGCCAACGCTGCTCCCCCAGCCCCTTGCTGAGTCTGCTGTGTTCCATGAGTTGAAGAACGTGTAGAGCCTTTCTGTCGCAGAACTGACCGCCGAGGTTGAATAATCCGCCCATCCGGTGCTGATCGTTTCGCGCCATTTTTGACCACCATCGCCGGATACGAAGAGACGTGTAATACCGAGTTCATGGTGCGGAGTGCCGTCGACGACTTTCGATGCTGCCGAGACGAAGTACGCCTTGTGATCTGTTCCGAATGCACAAGAATGTTCAGAGACCCAAGCGGTAGCGTTGTCCTCCAAAGCAGTCTTCCAACTTGCACCCCCATCCGCTTGACCTGCCCCCAATTTTCGTTCACGTAAGAATACGACAACTTTGAGCTACTCCATCTCGGGTTGGAGCCGGGATGGGGGAGCGCGAGGGGGAAGGGACGGCGTTTGAGTCCCTTGCCTCTCGCTCAGCTGTGTAGAAAGCTGCTGCTTGCGCCTCGGCAAACTCTCTCGGGGTTTTGTATCCCAAGCTGCTATGAGGACGCTCTTCGTTGTACTCGATCTTCCACGCCGCGATCTTCCGTCGCGCGTCGAACAAGTTTTGAAACCAGCTCACCGTCAAGCACTCATCCCGCAGCCGTCCGTGGAAACTTTCGACGCGCGCGTTCTGCGTGGGCTTGCCCGGCTGAATGTGCAACAACTCGATCTTTCGTTCCACGCACCACGCCAGAAAATGCCGGCTCGTCAGCTCCGGCCCGTTGTCGCAACGGATCGTCTGCGGTTGCCCGCGCTCCGCCACGATCCCATCCAGCACCCGCGTGACTCTCCGACTGGCAAAACTCGTATCCACTTCCAACGCCAAACACTCCCGCGTATAAGCATCCACCACGCTCAGCACCCGGATCGTCCGTCCACACTCCACCGCATCGTGCACAAAGTCCAGCGCCCACTCCTGGTTGGCCGAAGTCCGCGCCACCAGCGGCTTTCCCTCGCGCACACAGTGCTTGCGCTTCTTGCGTCGGATCGCCAGTCCGGCCTCGCGATAGACTCGATGCAACCGCTTGTGATTCACGCGCTCTCCACTGCGCTGCAATAACACCTGTAGTCGCCGATACCCGAAGCGCGGCTTCGACCGCGCCAATTCCACCAGTCGCTCCCGCAACGGCTCATCCGTGCGCTGCGAGCGGTAGCGATAACTTGCCACCGCCATCCCTATCAGCCCGCAAACCCGGCGCTCGCTGACCACGTATGTCACTCGCAGCCAGTCCGCGTCCGCCCGCTGGTCTACGAGCTCCACCCGTTTTTTGCGATCACCGCCTTCAGCATCTCTTTGTCCAGGCTCAGATCCACCACCAGCTTCTTCAGCCGCGTGTTCTCGTCGCGCAACTGCTTGGCCTCTTGCGCCTCGCTCACATCCATCCCTCCGTACTTCGCTTTCCAGGCGTAGATCGTGTGCTTCGACACCCCCACTTCCCGTGCCACGTCTTCCGCCTTACGCCCTGCCTCCAGCTGCTTCAGCGCGCCAATCATCTCCGCTTCCGTGTGCCGGCTCTTCGACATACCTCTTCCCCTTTCCTTCGTCCGAAATCATACTCGGACTTGTTCGGAAAACGGGGAGCAGGTCACGCTGAAGCATAAACAAAGCCCAAGGGAGCATTCGCTTCACTGTTCCATCTGGTGCCGCAGATGATCAAATTCCGTGTGTTTTCTGGATCAACCTTGATTTCATACCACGGATGCCATCCGTCTGCGACCATGTACTTGCCACGCTCTCTCCGCGCTTCCGTCCCGAAGGAAATGGCAGCGGCAAGGCCTAAGAGCCCTAGCAAGAGCCCGTGGCGAGTCTTGTGCGTGAGGCCACTAATGAACAAGCGATCTGTCCTCAGAAGGTCATTTTCAGAGAGAGTTGCAACGACCGCGGGCCACCCTCTTGAAAGAGCGGGTTTAATCCGCCTATGCCGCCCAACCCCTGGTTCAACATTTCTTGCGATTGAAGATAGAAGGATCCAAACTCAACGAATCCTTGCGGATTGGAGAAATTCGGATGGTTTAGGACGTTAAAAGCATCTGCGCGAAACTGCAGATGGAGTCTCTCGCTGATGTCGATCCTTTTGCCCAGGGAAACGTCAACCTGCGTCAAGCCAAAGCCCCGGATGTCATTCCGCCCCTCAGTCCCCTGTCGCGGAGTCGAAGGGACCGAAAAGGCTGCGGGATTCATTCCCATGCCCCCGGCGCACGGTGGGCCTAGAACGGAAATGCATTGGGCGCCATACAGGTACAGAGGTTGTCCCGGAACCAGATCGGGGCGTGACTGGGCTTCTCCCCCAGGATCTGGAGAAGCGAGCACGAGTACACCGTTATAGGGAAAGCCAGTTCGCGCTACGATTACCCCTTGAACGGACCAATTTCCAGTCAGCCCAGCAAGGACGCCCGACTTTGCCGGAGCAGGTACATCGTAGCTAAGTGCCGCGGAAAAGCTGTGCCTAACATCGAAATCGGAGGATGCGTAATCATTCTCAGCAGAGATGACGGTGTTCGAGAGGCCAGCCACGACATCATTGGAGGCGTTGTCAAGGGAATGAGCCCAACTGTAATTCAAAAGGGCCTGAAGACTTGATGACAGAGGCCTGCGGTACTGAATCTGAAGTGCATCGTAGTTTGATCTGGCGTCGTTTTGCGTCAATAAGAACTCGCTTGAGAAGTTCGAATTCGGCTGATAGAGCGCCTCCTGACGAAGAAGGTCGCGTCCCGTCTGGCCGACGTAGGTCAGCGAGAGAGCCTGTTTCCCGGCGAACGACTTCTCGAGAGCGATATTCCATTGATACGAACGCGGAAGCTTCAGATTGGGAGCGGAGGCAGCAACGAAGGGATATGGCGGTTGAAGTGATACAACCGGCAAGTAAGGTATCGGGTCCCCAAGAGGCAAAGGAACTCCGAACGAGTTGCGGGTAGCTGTGCCTGGAAACAGCAGCGGCAGATTGGCAACCGAACTCGTGCTCAGATCGTAGAATATTCCGACACCCGCGCGAAGAACAACGTCTCTGGCCTCGGTCAGACCATAGGCTATTCCGAATCGTGGAGCGAAGTTTCCATACGTTGTCTTCCATAAGGGCGTCCCGGGTGGGGCCAGAGCAATGTTGGCCGGAGTCCCCACATTCGTCCAGGAAGCCACAGTCGTATTACCGCGTGGTGATGGCGCTGGGTTCAATTCCCAACGCAAGCCGTACGTCAACGTCAGCCGCGGTGTCACCTGAAATGTGTCTTGGCCGTACAGAGACAACGCGTTCGTAAGAAATTGACCTGGAGCACTGGTTCCCACTACAAGTTCTGGGACAACACCCGTGGTCACGAGAGCTTGGACGCTCGGGCTTTGGTATGTGAAGTGGTTCCTCGATAACACTACATCGAGAAACAGGGCTCGATAATCCCCACCCACCTTTATCTGGTGCTTACCGATTGCGATCAAGAGATCATCCAAGACATTGACTTGCCTTGAGCGGTTTCTCGCAGGCGCTCCAAATTGAAAAGCACCCGTATCGAAGGTCAAGAATGCTCCTGCCATCGCGCCCGAACCGGAGAAGGATCCGAAGAAAACACCGGGGCTTGGAGGCACCGCCCCACCAAAAGAATCCAACACTGAGCCGAGATTGGAATTCTGCTGGGAGAAATTCGCGTGAACCACATTCGATAGACGATTGCTCAACAGCATGTTCACGCCCACCGTTAGAGTCTGAACGTCGGCCGACGCCGAGTCTACCTCGCTCGAAATGTAGGCCCTTTTATTGGATTGCGACGGTGCATCGTTGTATCGCCCGAAAATCGAGAACCGGTCGGTGAAGTTGTGGTCAGCTCGAACGCTTCCAGCATTAAGGGTGGCTCGATTTGCGAAATCTCCGGTAAATGGAGCAACGTATGCTGTCGCAGATGCCGGCGCCCCGTTCGGCTGCGGGTAGGCATCGAGAAATGGACGAACGGGGGCAGATGCTTGCGTTCGCGAGTAGAGGGAAGGAACCTGGATGGACGAAGTCTCGGGAAGATCCAAGCGTGCCCCTTCATAAGAAAGGAAGAAGAAGGTCTTGCTTCTCAAAATCGGGCCGCCCAAGAAACCGCCGAAATCGTTGTGGTGTTCGGGAGCCCGCGGTTCTCCGGCGTTATTTGCGAACCAATCATTCGCATCCATCGCCGTATTGCGAAAGTACTCAAATACGCCGCCGTGAAAGTCGTTTGTCCCGGACCGAGTAGTGAGTATCACCTGTCCGCCGGGCGAGCGCCCGAACTCAGGCGCAAACGAGGAGGTTTCGACACGAAATTCCTGCAGTGCATCGACGGAGACCAGGCTGCTGGTCGCACCAAGTGCGCTGAAGGCTTGAGCTTGGCCAGTTCCGGAGTCGCCCGGTTGAACGCTGGCTGACACGCCGAAATTCGCGGAGACTCCATCGACCGTGAAGTTGTTGGCGGAAGTTCGCTGCCCAGCGATGCTGAACTGCCCTGGGTTACCTGAACTGGGTTGCGGCGCAATAACGACTCCCGGAGTTAACTGGAGAAGTGTATTGAAGCTCCGTCCATTCAAAGGCAGATTTTCAATGAAGTTTCGATCCACCACCGTGCTGACTGCCGCAGTCTCCGTATTCACTAGAGGCGCTCCTCCCTGTACAGTCACTATCTCGTGGAATGCGCCGACCAGCAGGGTGAAATTTATGGACAAAGAGTCTTGAACGTTGAGGACGATGTCCGGCTTGATGAGGGTCTTGAATCCAATCTTCGCGACCTGGACTCGGTATGGGCCTGGAGGCAAATTGGGTAAGACGTAAATGCCTTCGCTATTGCTCTTAGTTGTGTACTGCACTCCAGTGACATCGTTTACGGCCATTACCTCCGCCCCAACGACCGCTGCACTGGAAGGATCAGAGACCAGACCGTTTATGTTCCCGTTGGGGGACTGCGCGAACAGGGAGAACGTGTTCAGCGTTAGCAGCCCGTGGTGCAAGTTCGGATTCGTGAGCAGAAAGTGTTGAGGTATCCACAGGCTTGGTTTGTAGAATCGGCGCATGGCGATGGGGACGCGCAAGCAGCGGGAGAAGCAAGAAGGGTTGTGGATCGCGCACACGGAGTTGGCAGCGGCGCCGGGGCATCCGTTCTATCAGTGTTTGAATGAGTTGCTGGAGGGCGAGCGCTTCGACGAGTTTGTCGAGAGCCGGTGCGCGAAGTTTTATGCGGAGAAGAACGGGCGTCCGTCGCTGACGCCGGGGATTTACTTTCGAGCGCTGCTGATCGGGTATTTCGAGGGCATCGGAGCGGAGCGCGGCATTGCGTGGCGGCTGGCGGACTCCCTGGCACTGCGGCGTTTCGTGGGCATCGCGCTGGACGAGTACACGCCGGATCACTCGACGATCTCGCGCACGCGGCGGCTGATCGATGTGGACACGCATCGCGAAGTATTCGGCTGGGTGTTGGGTGTGCTGGCCGATCGTGGGTTGCTGAAAGGCCAGCGGATTGCGATTGATGCGACGACGCTGGAGGCGAACGCGGCGATGCGCTCGATTGTGCGGCGGGACACGGGCGAGACGTATGAAGAGTTCTTGCGGGGATTGGCCAAGGCGTCTGGGATCGCGACACCGACGCGGGAAGACTTGGCGCGGTTGGATCGCAAGCGCAAGAAGCGGACGTTGAATAAGGAGTGGAAGAGCCCAGTGGATGGCGATGCGCGGATTGCGAAGATGAAGGATGGGCGCACGCATCTGGCGCACAAAGCCGAGCACGCGGTGGATCTGGATACGGGCGCGGTGTTGGCGGTCACGCTGCAAGGCGCCGATAAGGGCGATACAACCACGGTGGATGAGACGCTGTGCGAAGCCGGGATGGCGGTGGCGGAGCAGGTCGGGCGCGAAGCGGAGCTGCGGCCCAACGAAGCACCGAAAGTGAACGTGGCCGGGATCGAAGAGACGGTGACCGACAAGGGCTATCACAGCGGCGCGGTGGTGAAGCGGATGAAAGCGTATGGCGTGCGCAGTTACATCCCGGAGAAGAAACAGAAGGGACGGCGGAACTGGGCGGGTAAACAGTCCGAGCAACAAGCGGTGTATGCGAACCGGCGGCGGGTGCGGGGCGAGTACGGCAAGAGTTTACTGCGGCGGAGGGGCGAGTTGGTGGAGCGCAGCTTCGCGCACTGCTACGAGACGGGCGCGATGCGGCGCTGCCATCTGCGCGGACAGGAAACCATTTGGAAGCGGCAACTGATCCACGTGGGCGCGTTCAATCTAAGCCTGATCCTGCGCCAACTGCTGGGCGCGGGCACGCCGCGGGAGTGGAAGAACCGCTTCGGCAGACTTGTTTTGATCCTTTACTTACTCTTCACGTGTCGGATGAATCAGAAGCGGTTTTGCAGAAGCCGAATCTCCGCTTCCGTTGCCAAGTGCTTCGTGAGATCGCCTAGCCGACTACGTCGCCCGACTTGCAGAAAATCCGCTACTTGCACCCCAGGCTGTTAGGCAAAGAAGAAATGGAACAAGACGCGGGAAGCGCATGTGGTCTCTCCAGCGAACAACGGGATTTGGAATCCCCTCCTTCAGTTAATTCGCAGGAAGATCCGCGGCGGGCACCACGAGACTCCTGACTAATTTTAGGACGGAGGGAATGAAGTGGATTGTCCGGGATTCCGGACAAATGGGGCGGCTAGGGATGGTTGGGGTCGATTTTTAGGGAGGCGAACAAGAGAGTCTTGCTACTCGGTTTGTGGCTGCCGCCCTTGGGTTCGACAGTCACAAATACCGCATCGATCTGGGCCAAGGTTCTTGGATCATCACATTTTAGAATCCAGCGTTTTCTTGTGCTATTGTCCTCATAGAAAACGCCCAAATTGATGGCTTGCTGGCGGTCTGGGCCGCGCCGTCCCCAGGCTTGGAATGTACTCGCCCGTTTGACTTCGGTTTGCTGATCGAGATCGTACGCATAGAAAATCAGCGACTTGCCGCGCGTATAGAAGACTCGGCCGTAAGGCTTCTTGGTTTCGCCCGTACCGGCCACGTCGTAGATTTCCGCGATGTAAAGATCGCGGGCGCCGATTACATCCCTGATATCGCGATCATGGGCAAGAAGTTCGTCTCGCTGCTCAACGGCTGCCTGTTGCTCTTGAAGCTGCTCGGTGAGGTCGTTGACCTTAGATTCGGAGGTTTTGGCGCGGGCAGCATCCTGGGCAGATTGCTGCGCTAATGAGTCGAGTTTCTCCTGTAGCGAATGAGAGTTGTTCTCCGCCGACTCCAGCTTCTGGACAAGTGCGGCTTTTTGCTCGCTGAGATCCTGTTTCGTTGCGTCACCCGCACGCAGATTGCCCTCAAGCTGGGTCTGCGCCGCTTTGAGTTCGCTGATCTCCCCGGACTGTCGCGCAAGCTGCCGCCGAAGCTCCGTGATCATCCTGTCGCGTTGAGCGATTTCCGTACGCACGACCTCGCGGTCGTGGCCAGCATCGCTCAATTGTTCTTCAAGAGAGGCTTGAGCAGGGCCGTGCTCGTGCTGGACGGGTTGTGCTGAGGGGGCTTGGACGGTTTCAGTCGCCCGACGCACGCCGACGCGGTAAGCGAAGAAACCGATGGCCACAAAAAGCAGAATTCCGGCGGCATAGAGCATCCAGACATTCCGCCATGTGGACTCGCTGGAGAATGGGAGGATGCGATGGGGGAAGTACGAAGAACCGTTTCGGCGATCGGTCCGATCAGCTCGGTCCTTTTCCTCGCGGGTGAGACGGTCGAATAGTGCTTTTTCCGCCTTTTCCTGAGACCAATCACCAGTAGTCGTCGGTACGTTTTCAGGCGCTTCGCTGGCGGCGATAGCGGGAATCACATTCCTGACGATCGATTCGTACTGCCGAAGCGCTTCGCGGCAGGGCGCACAAACGGCGAGGTGCTGCTCTAGCCGTTTCTGCTCGTCATCGGTTAGCTCGCCGGAGGTCGAAGCGGCGCAGAGTTCCAGGAACTCGTCATGGGGTTCGCTTTGATACAACGCCCCTGCTCCTAGATTGGACGATCCCTGTATCATACTGCTCTCGTGCCCGGCAATTTGCCAGCGAAAATCAGTTTTCGAAGGCGCTCCAACCCACGGAAGGAATGATGCCGGACGTTGCCTTTGGTCTGGCCGAGCATTTTGGCGATCTCATCCAACGTATAACCCTCGATGAAGTGCAGTCGGAGGGTCGTCTGCTGGTCCTCCGATAGCGTATCGAACATCTTCTGCAGGTCCAATTCGGCCAGGATGTGGTCTACCTTGTCATCAAGCTGTCCGGATCGGGGTTCGGCAATCTGGACTGCTTGCTCGTCGAGCTCCACCCGTGTATAGAAATGGCGGGAATTCAAGTAACGGCGCCGTGAGATGGCACGGCGATAGGCTATTTGCAGAATCCAGAATTGTGCCGAGCCTTTGGAACTGTCGAAGGTTCTGCAGAGCCGATGAATCAATAGAAAGACATCCTGGACGAGATCCTCGGCTTCGGATGGATCCCTCAGGACGCGCAAGGCAACTCCGTGGACATGACGTGCGTAGCGATGGAACAGGATGGCTAGCGCTTCCCTGCTCCCAACGCAAACTTCAGCCACTAAGGCTGCGTCCGAAAGGTGGGTCTCAGAAACCTGCGGTTCGGCTGTGCCCGGTTGCTGTTCGGTGATCCCCAGTTCCGGCAGGCGAATTGTGATGGAACCGTCCATAACAGCGCAATCGTCCGGATGTGGTTCGGCTAACCCCTTTTGAAACTAACGACTTCCCTGCCCTCTCCGTGCTCGGACGGGTAGCCCTTTAAGCCTATTAATAAGGATCCAGTGGACTCGCCCCGAGGCTTCGCGTCTCGCACACTGCCCGACACACTGAAACGATTCAGTTTCAACAACTTACAAGACCAACCCGGCTGGCGGACTCAGTCTTACTTTGCGCTTTCTTGTTCTTAATCCGCCGCTTCGCCGTCCGTTGTCGTTCCTTTTCGTTTCGTGATCCGCAAGTCGCCGGAACACGCGTTGTCTATTCCGTCTTGGAATAATCCATTTTGGAGTAATTGTCAAATGATTCCTATGCTCCGTGCATGGAGCGGATCGGAGGACTCTCTGCTGAGCGGCAGCGTGATCGAAAGGCATTCCTCCGTTTGCTTCGTCGCGTTCGAATAGAGGCAAAATTGACCCAGGCACAACTGGCGAAAATCCTTGGAGTGACTCAAGCGCGTGTCAGCAAGTATGAACAGGGCGAAAGACGAATCGAGGGCAGAACATGCGAGTACACATCCAATGTGAATGCAGCACTGGTGTGCCCGAGCTGCTCTGACACGACCTTAGGCGAGACGCCCACCGTTAGCGCCAGCGTCGCAGCAGTATGGCGCAGGTCATAGAGTCTTATGTTCGGCAGGCCGGCCTTCTTCAAGATTGGCTTGAAGTGCTTGTAGACCAGGCTATTCACATTCACGGGCCTTCCAAACTCCGTGACGAAGATGAGATCTACAGCTTCAGGCCACTCTTCGGGATCAACGACCGGGTTCTCTGTCTGGTACTGTTTCAAGTCCTTCAACTTCGCAAGAATCCAATTTTGTAGCCGGATGATTCGGCGACTTCCCGCACGCTTCGTCTCACCATATTCCCACTGACCCGTGGGCCCTTTTCGCAAGGTTCTCTTCACGCTGACAGTTCTGCGCTCCCAGTCAACGTCCTGCCACTTGAGCCCGATATATTCGCTGGGACGCATTCCAGTGGTGATGGCAACAGCAAACAGAGTCCCGTACATCGTGGGCAGCGCAACTTTCAGAAAGGTTTTTGCCTCCTCGACACTGAAGACTCGCATCTCGCGCCGTCGAATCCGTGGCAGCTTCGCGCCTTTGGTCGGCACTTCCAAGATCATTTCCCACTGCAATGCCTGTCTGAACGCCGCATTGAGCACCCAATGAGCCCCTTGGACCGTTCTTGGCGAAAGACCGCGATCTGACATCTGCTGGTAAACCGCTTGGACATCCAACGGCCTAATTGCCACCAAAAGTTTCTTACCTAATGATGGGCGGATGTATTTTGCGAGCAAGCTCTCGTAGCTTTCAAACGTCTTGCTGCAGATCCGTGATTTGACTGCCTTGAGCCATTGATCAAGGTATTGGTCCAACCGAATCTTCGCACCATCTCTCTCAATATAAGCGCCGAGTTCATTGATCTTCTTTCCGAGAAACTTCTGCGCCTGGCGCAGAGAACCATGAATAGTCCGGTTGTAATAGCTACGTTGTTTGGTTTGTGGATCGCAACCCACCGGGATGCGAATCATCCAGGTGTTCTCTCGAACCGCGATGATTTGACCTAGTTTGCGCGACATGGAGACACCTCCTTTCTCTGCTCGCAGAACGGAGCAGCCGGGGCTGTTGATGATTGAGGGTTTGGGGTTTGGCAGGGAAATGGGTTACAACGACATGCCGTTCAACAGGGCTGCTTCCATTTTGGCCGCCGCTTCCTCCTGCATGTGCGGAAGAACGTGGGAATAGGTATCCAGAGTGAACGCAGCGCTCGCATGTCCAAGCTGCTCGGACACCACTTTGGGCGCGACCCCAACCGTGAGGGCAAGAGTGGCAGATGTGTGGCGGAGATCGTAGAGTCGGATGTTCGGCAACCCAGCTTCTCGTAGGATTGGTTTGAAATGCTTTTTGACCAGGTACTCCTCGTTGATCGGTTCGCCACGGGTGGTGGTAAAGATCAGATCGGCGAATCTGGAATCGCACGCCGTCCCAACCTCATCTGCCCGGCCTTTCAACTTTCGGAGCAGGTCGAGCACCCACATCTGCAGTCTAACGACTCGACGACTGCGGACCCGCTTCGTGTCCGCAAAGATCCATTGCCCTTCATTCTTGTGGAGAGTTCGAACGACGCTCATGGTTCCACGATCCCAGTCGATGTCCCGCCAGCAGAGGGCGAGGTATTCGCTAGGGCGCATTCCAGTAGTGAGGGCCACAGCAAAAAGGCACGCTTGTGGGGAATGCGATGCAGTCCTGAGAAACGATCGAGCCTGCTCTGTCGTCAGCACAGACATTTCTCTGCACTGCTCACGAGGAAGTTCAACTCCCTGAGTTGGATCGCTGAGGAGCAACTGCCAACGTATAGCCTGCCTAATTGCAGCCCGCAAAACAGCATGCGCGTATCGAACCGTCCGGGCCGAAAGTTTCCGGTCGATCATGATCTGATATGCCGCCTGGATTTCAAGAGGCGAGAGCAAGGCCAACAGCCTTTTACCGATTGCCGGGCGGATGTATCTCCGCAGCATGGCGGCGTAGTCACTGTACGTTTTCTCCCGGACTTTTGGTTTGACGGCCGTTTTGAGCCAGTGATCCAGGAATTCGTCTACAGTGACCTGAAGCCCTTCGACGCCCCGGGACAGGTCACGTTCGTGCAACCTTCTTGTAAGGTAAGCCTGTGCATGCCGTAGAGAGCCGTAGATTGTTCGATTGTGGTAGGTGCGCTTGCGGGTTTCGCGGTTGCGCCCTAGGTAAACGCGGACAAGCCAACGACGCTCGCCTCGCGCGATGATCTGACCTACTTTACGAGACATAATCTTCCTCCTTTCTCCGGAAGCAGACATGTGTCCGGGCGATTTGCAAGCTCAAGTTCCGTGTCCTTTCGGCAGGCCTGCGTGACTTGAGCTGATCGAGGCTGCTAACGTCAGTCTTTCCTGTGCGAGCAGAGGAGGGCTGGCGATGGCGAACGGGCGGTCTGAGATTCCCCACGGCATGAAGAGGATTTACCAGCGCTTTGCGGGTTGGCGGAGCGCACATCCTGGAGTGCGCTTGCCGATCCCGCCGCGATTGTGGAATGCGGCGGCGAAGGTGGCGCGCGAACACGGAGTTTGTCGCACCGCGCAGGTTCTACGTTTGGAGTACGGCAAGCTGAAGCGCATCACAGAGTCAGGGCAGTTTCCTATCCAGTCCGATTCCCGCAAGGGTCGCGCGATCCGCCGTTCGACGGCATCGCTGAGCGCTACGGCGGGGGTGCCACGCCCAAGGGTAAGCCGCGCTCGGGTTGCGGCTTCGCTGCCGTCCTTCCTGGAGGTGGTCGGATCATCGGCGATCACGGGGTCGGAATGTGTGATCGAGTTGGAAGGGGTGCAGGGCAAGATGCGGATTCAGTGGAAAGGGATGGGCGCGCCAGATCTAGCCGCTCTGGGCCGCGTGTTATTGGAGCCACGAAGCAGGTGAGGCGGTGATCCAGATTACTCCGCAGATGCGGATTCTGGTGGCGATCGAGGCCGTGGATGGACGCAAGGGCATCGACTCGCTGGCCCAGTTATGTCGGGAGAAACTGCAGGCCGATCCTTTCTCGGGCTGCCTGTTTGTGTTTCGCAGCCGGCGAGGAACCTCGATTCGCATTCTGGTGTATGACGGGCAAGGATTCTGGCTGGCGCAGAAGCGGTTGTCCAAGGGACGTTTCGTGTGGTGGCCGAGTGGGGACCAACCCACGCGCGTGCTGGAAGCGCATCAGGCGCAGTTGCTGCTGGCCGCTGGGAACCCGGATGCGGTGGCCGCGCCGGTGTGGCGGCGGGTGAGCGCGTAACCGCACTTTGCACTTGCGTTCCATTTTTTCTTCTGCCACACTGCAGGCATGCCCACGCCGTGGAGATATCGTGGCCGAGAGATTCGCGCCGAAGACGTCGTCTTCCTTCGACAGTTGATTGCGCAACATCCGGGACTCAGCCGGCGGAGGCTGTCGCAGAAGCTGTGCGAGGCATGGCAGTGGAAGCAGGCCAACGGCGCGCTGTGCGACATGGTGTGCCGCGGCTTGTTGCTCATGTTGCATCGGGCGGGCGAGGTCGAGTTGCCGCCGGTTCGCTACACGCCGCCGAATCCGCTGGCGAAACGTGAGCCGCCAGCGCCGATGCTGATCGACATCACGCCCATCCGCGGTTCGTTAAGTCAGTGGCAACCGCTCGACATCCAACCCGTGCGGCGCACGCCCGAGGAAGCGCTGTTCAACAGCCTGATGGAACAGTATCACTACCTCGGCTACGAACAACCGGTAGGCGAGCACCTCAAGTATGTGGTGTGGGGACACGGGCGTCCGATCGCCTGTCTGGCGTGGAGTTCCGCGCCGCGCCACTTAGGCAGCCGGGACCGCTTTATTGGCTGGAGCGCGGAGGCACGGCGCCGCAACCTGCGCTTCTTGGCCTACAACACGCGCTTTCTGATTCTGCCCTGGGTGGAGGTACCGCACTTGGCTTCGCACCTTCTAGGTCGCATGGCGAAGCGGTTGTCGGAGGATTGGGAGCGCCTTTATCACCATCCCCTCTACTTTGTGGAAACCTTCGTCGACCCGGAGCGGTTTCGCGGCACCTGTTACCGCGCCGCCAACTGGATTCTCTTAGGACTGACGACGGGGCGAGGCAAAGACGATCAGACGAATCGAGTCAACCGCTCGATCAAACAGGTGTTGGGTTACCCGCTAACTCCGCGCTTTCGCGAGTTACTGCAGGAGACCTAAGATGCAGCCGACAGCTCCGGCCCTCGATGTTACTCCGCAAGAGTTGGAGGCGTTACTGGAGGGTGTGCGGGACGCGCTGGGCGAGGCGGGATATCAGAAGCTGAAAGCCGCGATTCGCACGCTGAGCTACGTGACCGAGTTGCTGGAAAACCGTGAAGCCACACTGGAAAGTCTGCGGCGCTTGTTGTGCCGTGCGCGCAGCGAGAAGACCGATGCGGTGCTGGAAGAAGCCGGCATCGCACCCAGCCCGGCTTCGAAGACACCGCCAGCCGACGCAGGTTCGAAGCAGCCCGCTGCGGGCCACGGGCGCAACGGCGCGACCGCGTACGCAGGTGCCCAGCGTGTCGAAGTGCCGCATGCCAGGTTGCACCGCGGCGATCGCTGCCCCGAGTGCCAGCGCGGCAAAGTCTACCCGCTGCAGGAGCCGGGACTGTTGGTGCGGATGCGCGGCCAGACGCCGATTGCCGCCACCGTGTACGAACTCGAGAAGCTGCGCTGCAACTTGTGCGGAGAAGTGTTCACGGCGCATGCACCCGAAGGCGTAGGCGAGGAGAAGTACGACGCGACCACGGCCAGCATGATCGCGCTGCTCCGCTATGGCAGCGGCTTTCCCTGGAATCGCCTGGCTGACTTGCAGGCGAGCCTGGGCATCCCGCTTCCCGTCGCTACGCAATGCGAGATCGTGGCCGAAGCCGCCGCCACGCTTCAACCGGCGATGGAGGAGTTGATTCGCCAAGCCGCGCAAGGCGAAGTGCTGCACAACGACGACACTTCCATGCCGGTGCTCGCCCTGCGCCGCAAGCGCCGCCTGGCCACCGAGAATGAGGAGAGCGATTCCACCGAGCGTACCGGCGTATTCACCAGTGGCATTGTCTCCACCGCACAGAAACAAACCATGGCCCTGTTCTTCACTGGACGCCAGCATGCCGGCGAGAACCTGGCCGATGTCCTCCGGCAGCGGGCCGCCGAACTGGCTCCGCCGATGCAGATGTGCGATGCGCTCTCGCGCAACCTGCCCAAGCTGCCGCAGAAGCTGGAAGTCATCGTGGGTCATTGTCTGGCGCATGCCCGGCGACGTTTTGTGGAGGCGATCGAGAACTTTCCGCAGCCCTGTCGGCACGTGCTGGAACAACTGGGCACGGTCTACGGCCACGATGCCACGGCGCGTAAACAAGCGATGACGGCGGAGGAACGCTGGCGCTACCACCAGCAGCACAGCGCCCCCGTGATGGAAGAACTCCGCGCTTGGCTGAACCCTCAGTTCGCGGAGAAGAAAGTCGAACCCAACTCCGGCCTGGGTATGGCGATGCGCTATCTGCTCAAGCACTGGGAGCGGCTCACCCTGTTTCTGCGCCAGCCCGGAGCGCCGCTGGATAATAACATTTGCGAAAGAGCCCTGAAGAAAGCCATCCTGCACCGCAAGAACTCGCTGTTCTACAAAACCGCGAACGGAGCGCGCGTCGGCGATCTGTTCATGAGCCTGATTCACACCTGCGAACTCTGCGGCGCCAACCCCTTCGACTACCTCACCCAGTTGCAGCTCCACGCCGGAGAGCTGGCCCGCAACCCGTGGCAGTGGATGCCGTGGAACTACCCAGCCACACTGGAATCATCCGGCGCCCGTCTCGACTCCGGCTAGAGTAGAATGATCCGCTCTGGCCAGAATCTAGAGCTTTCGGCCAGAGGCGGGAGTCCCTCGACAATGCCCGGAAAATGGGCCTTTCAGAAAGCAAAATCCCGCAGGGTTTTTGGCCAGGGGGCTGGCCGGAGGAAAACTCCGTTTCGCGCTGGCTTGTACGCCCGCGTGTCAACCCACGACCAGCAGACTCTTCCCATGCAGAACCGCGCCCTGCGCGAGTACGCTGCCCGCCGAGGTTGGATGGTCGTGATGCAGGTAAAAGAGGTTGGCTCCGGCGCGGCACAACGCGAAGCGCGCGAGAAACTGCTGGAAGCCGCGCGCCGCCGCGAGATCGACGCCGTGCTGGTGTGGCGGCTGGATCGTTGGGGACGCTCGGTCACCGATCTGCTCAGCACGCTGCAGGAACTGGAACATCTCGGCGTCGGTTTCGTCTCGCTGACCGAAGCGCTGGACCTGACCACGCCCGCCGGTCGGGCCATGGCCGGGCTGCTCGCCGTGTTTGCGGAGTTCGAGCGTGAGATCCTGCGTGAGCGGGTGCGCGCTGGTTTGGCTCATGCCCGGCAGAACGGCAAGCGATTGGGCCGACCCGCTACCGTCGCCGTGCACGCGGATCGGATTCGCAAGCTCCACCGCTCCGGACTCAGCAAGTCCGCCATCGCCCGCCGCCTGCACATCGGCCGCACCTCGGTGCGGCGTATTCTGAAAGAAAGGATTCGTTCATGAGCCAGTCGTCCGTAGAGTTTCACAAGATCTGGATCGAACAGTGTGCCGCCACCGAAGACATCCGCGACAAGTTCGGGACGAAAAACGCGTTGGATTATCTCATTGGTGAAAAGCTGTTCAGCTTCGTGGAGGCCGCCGAGCGGGACTCCGACTTTGCTGCGGAGTTGCCTGCATTCGTCGCCGCCATTCAGCGACTGTTCCCCACGGAGGAGATTCGTGCCTATCTTGACCATCTGGAGCGCACGAAGTTCTTGGCGCCGCCCGAGCTGGAGATCGAGAGCAATGACGACGAGGAGGAAGAGGTGGACGAGGAACCGTGGCCGGCCCACCCCGTGCTGGGCGCCCAGGAACTGTTGCGCTTCTCCCGCATCCGGCAGCTGCTCCAGCCCTAGCACCAGCGAGAGGAAATGGCCAAGCCCAGCAAAGTCCTGCGCTACGATCACCGCATCCGCAAGCCTGTACGTCTTGGCGAAAAGGTCCCTCTGACGCTGAGCCATCGGGAACGCGAGTTGATTCTCGAAAACACCCTCGCCGCCGACGAGCTGACCGCGGCCTTGCGCGGCATGCCAGCTTCCAGCAAGGCATCCGTCTACTCCTTCACGCTGGATGATCTGGAAGAACTGATGGGCTATGTTGCTGCCGAAGCCAACCACGCCCAAGACAAGAAACTGCAGAAAGAGCTGGACCGCTTGTTCGCCCGGATGGAAGACGTGCTGCAATCCTACACGGACGAGGACGACGGACCAGCGGACTGATTAATCATCGAATCGAGCACTCCGTGCCCAAGCTGCGCAAGAGCCGCATTCGTGAAGAACGAATCCACAACGAAATCGTTGTTGATGCCTACGGGCCGGAAGAGCAGTCTCTCGGCTGGTACTACTACCTGGAAAACAACATCAAGTTCCCTTTCATGGCTCGCTGCATCGCGACCAAGGTGGTGTCGCCCCTCCGCAAGGGAGAAACGGTCGAAGTCCGCGGCCTGGCGCCGGAAGATTCTTGTGTCCACGACATGTTGGTGTTGATTCGCTGGCACGGCCGCAATGTGGCGGTTCCCCTGTCGCAACTGACCGCCATCGACGCGGACGAATCCACTGTTGAGGCGATCGCCGACTGGCACTACTGGCTAGCCCAGGGCTACTGCTTCTGATCTGCGCACGCTAGCCGAAAACTCACATTGCACCGTTTCCTTGAACTTGTGTTTGGTCATCCGTTCTTTACGCCTACCCGGGAAGAACATGCCATGTTTATGGCTTATGCCTCTGCTGCGAGATCAGCGCAGCTTGGTCGGCAGGTGGGCGCGGCAATAGCGACGCCGGAGGGTGATGTAATCGCTGTCGGCATGAACGAGGTTCCTAGCCCACGTGGAGGCCTTTACTGGGAGGGCGACGAGGACGACAGTAGAGATCATAAGAAAACAGTTGATTCGAATTTCCAGCACAGAAATCAGATCGTCAAAAGCATTATCAAACGCTTGAATGGAAAGCTGTTAACAGCCCGCAGGCTTTCGGCGGTGCTCAGAGAAATTCTAAAAATCATGGAGCCCAACCTTGGCGAGTCAGGCCTCAACAAAAGATCTCGCGAAATCCTACAATCGCTGCCGGACAAGGGCGCTACTAGTTCTGAGATTTCTACGTCCGTTCATGACAGCGATCTTAAGGAGATCACCGAATACGGTCGAGCTGTGCACGGGGAAATGGACGCCCTCCTCTGTTGCGCACGACTCGGGATCAGTGTACGAGGAAAACACTTGTTTGTCACAACCTTCCCGTGTCATAACTGTACACGGCACATTGTTGCCGCTGGAATTCGCAAAGTTTATTACATAGAACCGTACCCCAAAAGCAAAGCTCTCGATCTACACTCGGACGCCATCTGTTTCGATGAGAAGGAGGCGGCCAAATTCGGCAAGGTTCCGTTCTTGCCGTTCGTTGGAGTAGGACCGCGGCGATACCTTGATCTGTTCTCTCTGGAGTTGAGCAGTGGTCGAAGAGTCGAGCGAAAGAACAAAAGGGGTGAACCTGTTGTGATTTCAAAGGCCAAGCGCCCCCCGAGAGTGCCGATGATCAGTTTGAGCTATCTTGAGCGGGAGGATAAGCTTCTGGAGGAACACGAAGACGTGATTAAAGCGTTACATGGGAAAAATCATGGCAAAAATTGACTTGAAGGACCGCACGGCGCTCCGGCACATCAAGACAGTCGAGAAGGCAAGCGAGCGCGTAAGCTCTTGGCCGAGTTGGAAGCGCAACGTCACATTTTTCCGGGACTCGGATGAGGAAGAACTTTCGATTCGGACCACTTCCAACGCTGGGGAAAATGTCGATGAGGGGAGCGTCTCGGAATCCATGTTGCGCAAGACGGCTTGATCGAGACACTCTAAATGGGTTTTCCCTCAGTTGCTTCAGCAGCAGCTCAGGGCCCGTATACTCCACTCCTACACTTTAACATTCAAGTGTCGGCAGGGTCTTCGGGTCCAGGGATAGATCCCCAAATACGTCCCGGCTGTCGTTGACATGACCATGTACGCTCTATAAGCTGACGGCTATGGAAGGTTTAGGACCATACATGCGTCGCAGACGCGACGAGATTGATATTTCCCTTCGCGAACTGGCAAAAAGGCTCGATTGTTCGCCTGCATTCATCTCAGACATAGAACTTGGGCGTCGTTATCCCTCTGAAAAGGTCCTTGTTGACATTGCACGTGCTCTCAAGGTTAAGGTGGAAGAGCTGCGAGCATTGGATGTGAGGCCTCCGATAGAAGACATAAAGCGAATCACTCAGAACGATCCGACTTTTGCTTTGGCATTCCGAACGGTTATCGACAAAAAGATCACCGCAGATGAGCTGCTTAAGCTGCTTAAGGAAAAGGAGACCGAAAAACGAGGCAAGGATAAGCGATGATGAGATCTACCCTCAGCGATCACCCAAAACCGGCCAATGAGTATCACCTGAAAACCGGCCAACGAGAATAGCGTCCGGGACATTGACTCCTGCGGAGGCTTGTAGCCTCCGTGGGCATGGCCAATGTCTTGAACGAAGAGAAGAAACAGCAAGTTTTAGCTCTGGGACGGCTGGGATGGTCGCTGCGGCGCATCCAGCAAGAGACCCGCATCCGTCGCGAAACCGCCAGCCAGTACCTGAAAGCGGCTGGGATTGCCGTGCGTCTGCCCGGAGGCTGGGGGCGGCGAGCGGCAAAACCGGCCATCGCGGTGATCACCGACTTTGGCGCGGCAAAACCGGCCATCGCGGTGGTTCCCGACCCCAACCCCAACCCCGAAAACCTTTCTAATAAGGGAAAAGCAACTTCAAAACCGGCCAACGGGGTGATCCCCGACTCTGAGGTGATCACCGACCTCGGTCCATCCCAACGAGACGAAGTGGGCGCTCTCTTCCCGGCAAGAGAGCGGGGACAGGCTGTATCTCCACAGCGCAGTCCCAGCGCCAGTGCCTGCACCGCCTACCGCGAGGCCATCGAGTCGGGGCTCAGCCGAGGCCGCAATGCCATGGCGATCTGGCAGGACTTGGTCTCCGAGTACGGTTTCGCCAGCAGCTACCAGAGCGTGCAGCGCTTCGCGCGCAAGCTGCGCGGCACCCAAGCGCCCGAAGCTCGTGTGGTGATCGTCACCGCTCCCGGCCAGGAAGCGCAAGTCGATTACGGTACCGGCCCGATGGTGCGCGACCCCGACACTCGCAAGTATCGACGCACCCGGCTGTTTGTGATGACGCTGGGCTGCAGTCGCAAGTCGGTTCGTCTGCTGACGTTCCGCTCCAGCGCCCGCATCTGGGCGGAGTTGCACGAGCGCGCCTTCCGCCGATTCGGCGGGGCCACCTACATCGTCGTCCTCGACAATCTGCGCGAGGGCGTGCTCGTCCCCGACCTCTACGATCCCACGCTCAATCCCCTCTACCGCGACGTGCTGGCACACTACGGCGCAGTCGCCATGCCGTGTCGGATTCAAGATCCCGATCGCAAGGGCAAAGTCGAGTCCGGCGTCGGCCATGCGCAGAGAACCCCGCTGAAAGGTTTGCGCTTCGAGAGTCTGGAAGAAGCCCAAGCCTACCTGGATCGCTGGGAAGAGCGCTGGGCCGACACGCGCATTCACGGCACCACCAAACGCCAAGTCGCGGCCATGTTCGCCGAAGAGAAACCGTTCCTGCTTCCACTGCCGGTCGAACCTTTCCGCTATTACCAGTACGGCGAACGCATCGTGCATCTGGACGGTTGCGTCGAAGTCGAAGCTGCCTACTACGGCGCTCCACCGGGCTGGATCGGGCGCATGGTCCGCGTGCAGTGGGATGAGCTGTTTGTCCGCCTGCTCGATCCCAAGACCGGCCAACTGCTGCGCGAACACGTGCACCAGAAACGCGGCTGGTATCGCATCAAGCCCGAGGACCACTCCAAGCGAACCCCGCTGCGCACTTCGCAACTGCTGTGGCGAGCGGGCCACGCCGGCACGCACATCGGCACGCTCTGTGAGGCCATCCATCGCCAGCAGGGAGAAGTCGGTGTGCGCCGCATCCTCGGCGTCCTCTCCTTGGCCAAGAAGTACGGCGCAGCCGCCGTCGATGAAGCCTGCGCCGCCGCACTGGAGATGGGAGTGCAGGAATACCGCTTCGTGCGCCGCTATCTGGAACGCTGCCCGCAAGCCCCACTCAGTTTGCAGCAAGTCGATCCCCTGATTCGCGAACTGGTGCAGTACCGCGACTTCATTAACTACAGAACAAAGGAGGTAGAAGAATGAATCTCATCGAACTCGCACGTGCTCTCAAACAACTTCGCCTGGGCGGTATGGCCGCCACGCTGGAGACTCGTCTGCGCCAGGCGCAAAGCGAACCGCTCGCCCCCATCGACCTGATCTCCTGCCTGGTCTCCGACGAACTCTCGCGGCGTGGCGAGCGACTGCTGGAGCGGCGGAAAAAGCAGGCCCAGTTTCGCGACCCCCAAAAGTCCCTCGACAACTTCGACTTCAACTTCAACAAGAAGATGAATCGCAGCCTGGTCTTCGACCTCGCTACTGGCGCCTTCATCGCCCGTCACGAAGACGCCTTGTTTTTAGGTCCGCCCGGCACCGGCAAGAGTCACTTGGCCCAGGCCATCGGCCAGTCTGCCATCCAGCAGGGATACCGCGTGCTCTACCGCGAAACCCACACCGTGCTCGATGAACTAGCCGACGCCACGCTCGACGGCACGCGCAAAGAGCACATGGAGTTCCTGGTGACCGTGCCTCTGCTCATCATCGACGATCTGGGCATGCGCAAACTGCCGCTCACCGCCGCCGAAGAACTGCTGGAGATCATCATGCGCCGCTACGAACGCGCTAGCACCATGCTGACCTCCAACCGCCCGGTCGAAGACTGGGGCAAACTGCTGGGCGACGCGGCCGCGGTCAGCGCCATGCTCGACCGCTTACTGCACCACGGCCACGTGCTCAAGTGCGGCCCGCGGAGCTGGCGCACCAAAACCGACTTGCCACCACAGGAGGCGGCAGGGTAGAACAATCTCAGTCCTGGACGGCTACTTCCGTTGGCCGGTTTTGAAGTGATAACCGTTGGCCGCTTTTGAAGTGATCACTGAGGATCTACCGCCCAATCAGGCATATTTTCCAAACCTCCATATTTCAAGCCCAGCCAAATAGATCAAATGTGCGCCGACGAGCTGAGAAAAGAAAACCTTCTTCCCAGTGCTCCTGCAGCCGTCCGTATCGACCGTTTCATTGAAAAGCGGTTTGGAGTGTCCCCGCAATATGAGGATCTCCCGCACGGGGTTCTCGGATTTACCAAATTCAGCAAGACTGGCGTAGATGCCATTGTCATATCCGCGGGGCTCGATGCACAGGGCGGAGAAGTAGCTCAGCGCCGTGTGAGGACCACGCTCGCACATGAGGCAGGACATGGCCTGCTGCACGCCTACCTCTTTGCGCTCGAAGACAAACCCCTGCACCTCTTCGACAAGGACAGCCATACCGAACACCAGATTCTCTGCCGGGATGTGCCGAATGAAGAGCAGAAATCACGCTCCTATGACGGCCGCTGGTGGGAATTTCAGGCAAATCGCGCGATGGGCGGATTACTGTGTCCTCGGGCTTTAGTGCATGAAGCGATAAAGCCGTTTATGGTGCCCAGCGGCATGCTGGGAGTGGAGATCCTGGACGAAAAACGCAGAGAAGAAGCCGTCCGGGCACTCGCCGACATCTTCGATGTTAATCCCGTTGTCGCAAGAATCCGCACCAACGAGCTCTACCCTGCTGAAACAGGGCAACTCCGCCTCTAACTTTTTTTTGTTGACACTGTAAGCACCGTATGCTTACACTGCCATAAGCCACGCAGCAATCCGAGCGGGGCTAGAGCAAAAGAGACTCAGGCGGGGCTATGGAATTGACGGACAGTCAGCTTCTTTATTTCGTGAACAATCGGCTCAAACTGCCGAACGGAAAACGGGCGGAGTATCTCGCCCAGGTGGATCACCTGATTGAAAGATTCGCTGCCGCCGCGAACGGCGACAAGGTGATCGACATCAAGAAATTCCTTAAAACCGGTTCTTTGCGCAAGGGCACGGTCCTCCGCCCCACCGGCGACATCGGCGTAGACGCCGACGTGGCGGTATTCCTGAACGCAAACGGGGCTACCGGCTACGACCTCGCAAACCTTCACAACCGCATCCGGAAAATGCTGGTAAAGATTTACCCCACGAAGAAACCCGAAGACTTCACCGTCCAGCCGCGGACGCTCGGAATCGAATTCCTGGTTTCCGGCCTGGAAATGGATCTGGTGCCGATCCTCTCGATTGACGGCCCCGGCGATTATGGCTTGCAGCCCTCCTCTCAGGGCGACGCGCCGGTCAAGACCAGCGTTACCAAGCAACTGGAATTCATCCGCGCCAGGAAGGACGGGTATGCGAATTTCACGGCGCTCGTGCGGTTGCTCAAGTACTGGCGGAACTTTCACGACCTGGGAGAGAGTCTACGTTCCTTTACGATTGAGTTGATCGTGAGCCACCTGCAGGATGCCCAAGGCTCTCCTCCTTCTCTGGAGGCCGGGCTTCTGCGGTTTTTCCTCTACGTGGCGGACTCGCAGCTGAAGACGCCGATCTGCTTTAGGGAATGTGGAACGCCCAAGTCTTTCCCGAAGGACCGGGTCGTGATACTCGATCCGTGCAACATCGACAACAATGTTGCCCGGAAAATCACCGACCAGGACTGCAAGGCCATAGTCGAGAAATGCCTAGCAGCGTGGGAAACTTTGAGCTACGCACGCAATTACGACGGGAAGACGCAGACCCTTGAGCTGTGGAAAGAAATATTTGGCCGGTCATTCGTAATCGAGGATTGAAGCATGTCATACACGGAATCAGTAACTCAAACCTATACCATCGCCGACATTGGAAAAGTGATCGACTGCTTTGCGGCCGATCTGGACATGACTTCGCAGTCCACCGGCCTCCTCGGCAGGGATCTGGTGAAACAATACGCGGCGGACGTGAAGGCGATGGCCCAGCGAGGCTACCTGGTAGAAGCGAACATCGTCCTGACGGATGCCGCAGGCAACATAATCCGGGCGGCCAAGTACGAAGTGTCCACCGATGCTACGAGCTTGAGCGCCAGCCGTCCTGGAAACAACCGCTGGCCGGCAACGCCGGGCGGTGAGCTGAGCATCGTGCTGCAGAACAGCCAAAAATGGCATGATCTCACCGATTCACAGCGGGCAGCGTTCGACAAGACGCTCGGCACGTCTTGGATACCGTCGAACACGGACATATCTTTTCCGGGGCTGACACGATACACCGACCGCAATTACGTCAGCAATGGGTGGGGCGTAAAAAAGAGCGTGTATCACTGATTTGAGAGCCGGGGCAAACTGCGATGAGTGAAGTGATTGAAAAGGGCGCGCTATTCGAGCTGGAGCTCGATCTCCCAAACGATAAGATTGCGGCGTCCACCAAACGGCTTGTAGGCTTTGAAAACCGCTACCAGAGGCTCCACAGGGACTTGCGACTCCTCGCCGATCCGCAGGAACTCGCGGACTGGAGCACGAAATTCCACCACAAGGAGCTGCCCGTGTGCGCGGCGGTATCGGAAAGATACCCCCTCGTCATCTTTGCCGGCGACGTGGGAACGGGAAAGACGGCGACGGCAGAGGGTGCCTGTGACAGGCTGGCGCGCGAAGCACGCAAGGAAGCGATGCTGTTCAAGCTCAGCACGCGAGTCCGCGGCTCGGGCAAGGTTGGCCAGATGAGCACATTGCTTAATGAGGCCTTTGATGTCGTCGCCAAGCAGGCTGGCAAGACGCGGCAAGCCTTCCTCATCATTGACGAGGCCGACTCGCTCGCAGCGACGCGCGATACAGCCCAAAGCCACCACGAAGACAAAGTAGCCGTAAACACCATTATTCAGAAGGTGGACGATCTCCGCCGCCATTCGGGCCGGATACTCGTGTTTCTTTGCACGAACCGGGGAGGGGCGCTCGATCCTGCCATCGTGCGGCGCGCGGCCCGAACGGAAGAATTTGCCCGGCCCAACGAGCAGGAGCGCGAAGAACTATTCCGGATGGATCTAGAGGGATTGCACATTAAGGACCAGACTGTCCATGAGCTGGTGCGGCTCACCGGCGCGCGAGACGGACAGCCCGGCTTTACCTTCTCAGACCTGCGCTCCAGACTTCTGCCCGACGCACTTTGCCGGGCCTTCCCGAGCCGGGCCCTGACAGGAGACGACCTCATGCATGCCGCAAAGGAAGTGCGGCCGTCTCCGGCGGTGAAAAACGGATTATGACAACTTTAACGAGCGGAAGCGGCGGAGGCCCAGGGGCGTCATTGCCGCCCTTGTTCGGCAGGCGCGTGCAAATTTCGGGATCGGCGAACCCAAAGACTGACCCAGCTCTCGTCCTCTGCGCACATGAAATCGTCCGCAACCTGGTAAAGGCCGTCATGGCCGCCGGAGGCGGAATAGTCGTGGGCCTGGGGAGAGAACCGCGGGCTGAAGGGGCCGCACCTGACGCGCCAAGCCTGACCTTCGACTGGACTGCTCTTGAAGCAGCCGCCGAGTGTTTGAAGCTGGGACATGGAACGTGGCCTGCTAAGTTCGGGCTGCCAATCGTGGTCGCGACTTCGGAAAAGGCAGAGTCGGAGATTCCCGGTAATCGCAGCGCACTCTACGAAACATTGCTGCGAAGCGGCCTGCTTCACATTGAATCCATCATGCCGGGCTCTAGGGCTGCGGCATTTTTGCGCCAGCGCCAAGCGGTTTTCGGCGATGCCCTCGTCATCCTTGGCGGAGGCACCGGCGTCGAGCATTCAGCCAACCTGTACCTCCAGCGCAGAAAGCCGGTTGTGCCTCTTGATCTGCCACTCGGCGCCAGCCGCGATGACGGAACGGGCGGAGCGGTTCGACTTGCTAAAGAGGCGCGCACCGAGCCGACTCGATTTGTCCGCTTCGATCTGTCGTTCGCTAACACGGAGAGCGCCGCCCTTGCGGACATCGCCACGCGCGCCGGAGCCGTGACGTCGGCTGACATTGCGCAGCGCCTCGCAGCTCTGCTGTGCAAGCTTGCACGGCCGAGCGCCTTTTTCGTGCGTCTCCTGAATCCTGCGCACCCCAAGTTTGCCGCGGTTGAGTCATTTTTCCGGAACGTTGTCGATCCCGTTGTTCAGGAAGCCGGATTGACCCGCATCGAGATGGGGACCGACAAAAGCGAGCATGCCTTCATGAATGTCGCGATTTTCGAGAGCCTGCACTTCTCCTCGCTCGCTATTGTGGACGTTACTGGCGAGCGGCCAAATTGCTTTATCGAGCTCGGCTATGGCCTAGGAAGCAGCAACCGTGTGTTGGTGACAGCGGAGGAGGGCACCCGGCTTCCTTTTGACCAAACGATGATACCGTGTCATTTCTGGAAGCCAGGCGCGACCGTTGACGACAGTAAGAAAGGCCTTGTCGAATTCTGGGAAAAGAATATTAACAGGCCGCCGATTGTGAAGAGCGCATGACAAATTCCGGAAACAAGGTGAGAGAAGTCTACATCTCTGTCGATATCGAGGCCGCGGGCCCTGTGCCTTCGACATTCAGCATGCTTTCGATTGGCGCTGTCGTTGTGGACGATCCGAAAAAGACTTTTTATGTCGAACTGAAGCCAGTGAATGACAAATTCGTTCCTGACGCCATGAAAGTGGTCGGCAGAACGCTGCAGGACTTCGCGAAGAGCGGCCGTGACCCGAAAGAAGCAATGACGGCCTTTCGCGACTGGCTTGTAAGCATCGCGAAGGCGGCTAAACCTGTATTCGTGGGGTTCAATGCAACTTTTGACTGGGCCTTCGTTAATTACTATTTTCACCAGTACCTGGGCGAGAACCCCTTCGGATTCGGCGGGATCGACATCAAGTCCTATTACATGGGTATGACGGGTTGCACATGGGAAGATACGCGTTCGAGCCGCGTCAGGTCGGAGCTCAAGGGACCCTCTCCGCACACGCACAATGCGCTCGATGATGCGGTCGAGCAGGCTGAGATGTTCAAGCGGATGAGACGGAAGGCCCGCCAAGCTAAGTAGGTCGAGGCGTCGATGCGCTCGACCTTTATCACGACGGCGCTGGAGAACGGCGCGACGCTCGATGACGTGCAGCGCGCCGCGGGGCACAGCGAGCCCAGCACCATTAAGCTTTATGATCGCCGCAGCTATAATCCGGATAGGCCGGCGAGCTTCTTTGCGACCTACTGATCGCGACGTGTCCGCTTTTGATCTTATTTATGTGGCTCTCCAATGATAGATCTGATCGAGTGAACGCTGCTTTGGCACACGTGGACAACGAACCACTCAATTGGTTGCTGGGAGATTTCTTGCGCTCGCAGGCTCAGTCGGCCGGTCTGGTCCATTTCTTAGTCCGTCTTCTTGCCAACCCCCAGGGAGACGTGCTCAGGCGACTGAATTGGTGGATAGAAGAGTGCCGCAAACTTCTGACGAATCCAGAAGTCTTTCGCGAGAAGGTTAAGGCGGACATCAAGGCGGGCAAAGGCGATGCCGAGATCAAGACCAAAGCCGTGCTCGCTGAAGTGCTATCCGTTTTGCACCTCGCGAAGATGGGATATCAGAGCTTCGAAGCCGTGTTGCCAACCCAACGTTCCAGCCCCGATTTCCATGCCGAACTACAGGGGAAGAGGGCGCGCATCGAGGTTAAGAATCTAAACGAGCCGGAGGATTGGATTACTAAAGCCGCGCATGAGCGATGGAGAGAGCGCAGTCATGAGGCACCAGACAAATACAAATTCAGAGCTGTTCTGCGACATAACCATAGAGGCTCAGCAAGCGAAGCCGCCGTCACCCGACTTAAGACTATTGTGGATCAGCTTCCAGGAATCAATTCGCCTTTTGAAGAGGTGCTCGATGGAGATATTCATATCCGATTCGAGAAGCAGGAGCTGACGACCGTACCTGAAGGATTTCTAGAGCAGAAGACCCACGAAAGATATCTCGCTGGCCCGCAACCTTCGGGCTACCTTTCGGTGATCACCGGAATCGGCCCTGACAATATGCAATTTGATGTGGCGGGCTTCCAGGCTCTTTTCCTCAAAGCTTTGAGAGTCATAGCCCAGGCGACCCCGAAGTTGTTCTCGAAGGGAGTCGAAAAAGTTCCGCTAAACGTTATTGTCGTTCACTGGGAGCCGCCAGACTTTTTGGTAGACGAAGGAGTGCCTGAGCACATTGAAAAGGCAATCGAGGAATTATTCACCAAGTTCGGCCTGGACCTGAAAGTCATCGTTTTCTGGCAGGAACCTCAAGTCCCTTTGAAGGTTCTAAGGGGCCAGCAAAACAACCCATAACCTCTTTTATGGGTCGTACACTGTCAGCACTCGCGCTTCCGTGGCGGCGACGTGAGCGTGCAGCGCTCGCGCGCTTCAATGACACATTTTCCCATCCGCTGCGCGGATTCCTCGCGAGACAAAATGCCCGCTTTAGCCGCGTCGTCAGCGAGATCGCATTGGGCGCTCTTGCAACTCGGAGGAAGCAGCCGCCAAAAGAATAGCGGACGTAGCCGGCCCGCACATCAAGTGCACATGGGAAAAAAAGCGCATTGAGGATTGGGTTGACGATGATGAACGATAGCGTCCTTTATCGTTCACGATCCAGACAGAGCTGAGTGCGCCTTGCGAATGCCTGAACGTGAAATCCGGCACACAACTGACACGCAGCCAATCAGACACGATCAGTATTTGTGCGACTCTTTCCTGCTTTCCAGCTGTTCGGCCGTGAGTCTTCATAGCATAGATCTGCCTTCCCCACTGCAGCATCGTAGACGTGTAGCAGTGGTCGAAATATGTGTCCACCGTTAACACGGTGGGGGGAAGTGGGTTCGATCACTGGCACACACATCCCGACGATGAGGCAAAACCGGTGTGCGGCGTCTTGCCCGATGGTGAGATAATCATCCATAATGTGGTTGATTATCATCCACATTATAGACGATAATACCGCCATGATTCGACGCCATCTCATTGCTCGGGTTCTAGACGCTTTGGCAGACACTCCGGCCGTGCTGGTAAACGGCGCTCGGCAAACTGGAAAGAGCACCCTGGTACAATCACCGGACTTGGCGGGTCCAAGCCGCCGATATCTCACCTTCGACGATCCGGGTATTCTGGAGGCCGCCAAGCACGACCCGAATGGCTTTGTGGGCGGCCTCGGCACGCCGGTCACACTCGATGAAGTACAACACGTCCCGGAACTGTTTCCCGTCATCAAAGCTGCGATCGACCGCAAGCGGCAAGCGGGACGGTTTTTGCTTACTGGGTCGGCAAACGTCATGCTGTTGCCAAAGCTCTCCGAGTCCCTAGCGGGACGCATGGAAGTCTTGACCCTGTGGCCGTTTTCCCAGGGAGAGCTGCGGGACGTGACAGAAACGTTTGTCAACGCCCTGTTTTCGCATAAGCCCGTTGACTGGACGGGAAAAGCAACTGCGGTGAGCCGCACAGAGCTATTCGAGAGAATTCTCGTCGGAGGGTACCCAGTCGCAGTTGCCCGTCAAACCGCCGCCCGCCGCGATGCCTGGTTTCAGTCCTACGTCATGACCATGCTCCAGCGGGACATCCGCGATCTTGCCAATATCGCCGACCTGACGGCTGTTCCCCGGTTGCTTTCCGTTGTTGCTGCCCGCGCGGGCGGCCTGCTGAATTTCGCCGACCTGTCGCGGACGGTGGCCTTGCCTCAGACAACGCTGAAACGCTATTTTGCCCTGCTGGAAACCATGTTCCTCGTGCAGTTGCTCCGTCCCTGGTTTCGGAACCTCGGAAAGCGCGTGATTCAAACTCCGAAAGTTTATCTGAACGATTCTGGATTGCTCGCTCACTTAACGGGAGCAACAGTCGATCGGGTGCAAACGGATGGGAGTCTTGCCGGCATGTTCTTGGAGAATTTCGTGGTCATGGAAATCCGCAAACAGACGAGTTGGAGCGCAGCACAGCCGGAGACCTTTTATTGGCGGACGGCTTCTGGTCAAGAAGTGGATGTGGTTCTGGAGGACCGCGCGGGCAAAGTCGCGGGAGTCGAGATCAAAGCCTCCGCCACCTTGGGTGCCAACGATGTGCGCGGTCTGCAGGCCTTGGCCAATGCGGCCGGCAAACACTGGCTGCGTGGTGTCGTGCTGTACACCGGCACGGAAACGATTCCTTTTTCTAGGAACATCCATGGCGTTCCGCTAAGCCGGCTCTGGTCGACATAGGTTGCGTCCCGAGAGACTCGCTCCGACCAAACGCGGCACACCATCGACACATTTCCCATCCCCCAAAAGTGAATTCCAGTGGAAGACGGCTGATGGAATGTCAGGTAGCAAGCTTACAAGTAAGTCTTCATTGGGATCGACATGCGAAACTAGTTATATGACGGACAGATCCGAGAATTTTCGCGGAGCTTGCCGCTCACGAAGAGGAAAATACAAACTTCCGGTTTGGTCGGTGACGCGGCGCGACGCCGCGGCCACAATCGCGCCGCACGGGGGCGTCGAGCCGGGTACATCGGGGCTCGCCGCGGGCCGATCGATCTTGCTTGAGCTATATTATGATGCGCTAAGTTCCTATAAAATGCGAACTTTGCGTGTTATCATATAGCTATGAAAACCGAAATAGACCCTTTGCCGGCTTCCCGCGCGCGGCTGGCTTCCGTGCTCCGTGCCTCCAAAGAGGTCGTTTCTGTTGATATTGCGACAAAGACACTTGGGATCGAGCGCCGCGAAGCCGCGAAACTTCTGTCACGCTGGCGAGAGCAGGGCTGGCTCCGAAGGATCGGGCATGGGCTCTATGTTCCTGTGCCTTTGGACCTGGCCGGCAGCGAACAGGTCATAGCAGATCCCTGGGTGCTGGTTCCTATGCTCTTTGGTCAGTGCTATATCGGCGGCTGGACGGCCGCTCACCATTGGGAACTCACCGAGCAGCTCTTCAATGAAACCTTCGTCTTTACGACGCGCCGTGTCTCCGTGAAGCATGTGACCGCACAGGGCGCTGCATTCCTGCTGCACAACATAAAACCGAAACGCGTGTTCGGATTAAAAACTCTGTGGCGCGGCTCCGCCAAAGTCTCGATCTCGGACCCTGCTCGCACGCTGGTCGATATGATCGCGGCACCGGAAACAGGGGGCGGTATTGATCACGTGGCGGATTGTCTAAGTAATTATCTTGCGGGCAAAAGCGCCGATCGGGAGCTGCTCATCCGTCACGCAGAGCGGTTCGACAACGGCGCCGTCTTCAAGCGCCTCGGATTCCTCGCAGACACGCGGCTTCATGACAAGAAACTCGCGGACGACTGCCGTACGCGGCTGACGTACGGTTATGCCAAGCTCGATCCATCGCTTCGCACCAGAAAGCTGATCACCGCCTGGCGGCTCTGGGTACCGGAGGCTTGGAAGGTCACAGCCTCATGATCGACAAGCGCGAAATCCTCGAAGCTGCGTCGTCGTTTTCACTGTTGCCCAATATTGTCGAGAAAGATCATGTCCTGGGCGTCTGCCTTAAGGAATACGGCTCTATGCGCCGCACACTGTGTGGTCGTAGGTAAGATCGACGCAGAGGTGGTTCGCCGCTGCGAACCGGATGATTTCCAGAGTCGAGCGGGAAGGAAGAGGGACTGCCATCGGCAGCACGCGCGTTGCCGGCGATAACGTCTCGTCGACGGTATCGAGCAGAGGAACGAAGTCTTCGCCGGGCTTGGCTATGAGGAGTCGTCCACGGCCGGAGAACTCAGTATCGAGTAAGAATCGTCCGCCCGTTGTCTCCACGGGTTCCATGTATTGGCCGGCGGGCACATACGTATCCGAAGAACCCAGAATTTCTGGATTGCCTCCGGTAACGGGGAAACGCAAGAGCTCGTGGGGACGGTCTACCTGATCCAAGTACAACGCGCCGTCTTTTGCCGATTCCAGATACCAAGGTGGTTTGGTGAGCGTCATCACCGTTTGAATGACCCCCTTCCCATCGCGTGGCACGAATACGATTCGGTGTGAGTCGCCGGCTGCAACGTCAACCAGAACTCCGCGATTATCGGCGGTGGTCGCGATTGGGTAGCTTTCGTTGTTGCGCCGGATGGGCAGTTCGGGAGCAAGCTGGCGGGTCTTGCCCGTTGCGATGTCCATTATGTATAGATGCACCGATAAATCCGTCTCGCTTGTAGTGCCGTTGAAGACCGCTTCTTTGCCGTCCGGAAACACTCGCAGGGGAATTGTGGTACCTATGGCAACCCAGCCGGGAAGCGGATTGAGACGCTGTGAATCGGGCCAGAAGTGAACGATCTGCCAATGTGCTTTGCTGTCCTCGCGAATGATCAGCAGGCTGCCATCCGGCAACGCCTCGGGACACCCTGCGTGCTCGACGACTAGGCGTTGTGCGCCGCCGAGCGCGGGTATGCTGTAGACGCCGACGGGCACTGCGATCGTCCGGTCGTAGTAGAGCTTTGAGCCGTCCGGAGACCATGCGATCTCGTTGACAAAGCCGTGCTGGCGGTCATGTGTCAACAGCGTCCAGTTGCCTGTGTCCGGGCTCGAGACCGCGACCTGTGTCAGGTTCTCGATCAGAGCCTGAAAGGCAAGCGTGCGGCCGTCGGGAGAAATACGCGGACCCATCGAAACAGCTGGACCGGCAATCATGTCGGCCGACCAATCCTGATTCGTGGCAAGGTGTGGTTTCAGCCGCCACGCAAGCAAGCCCGCTGCAATTGCCAAGGCAAGGCCTGTAATGATCGCGAATACTCGCCACCTTCTCGCTGGCGCCTTCGCTGCATTCCCTTGCGCAGTCTCTGACCGAGGTTGCGAAACGTCTCCGGAATCCCGACCGGATAAGCAATCCTCAATGTCGATTCGCGCATCTCCGATGGCTTGCAGGCGTTTCTTGACATCCTTTTGAAGGCATCGAGTAATGATCCTGCGAATGGTGAAGGGAGTCGGTGCTGGCAAACGCTCGAAGTCCGGCTCCTTTGTTAGTACGGCGGCAAGCGTGTCGGTTGTTGTCTCCCCTTCAAACGCCAGTTTTCCAGTTAGCATTTCGAACAGGATGCATCCGAACGCCCAGATATCGGTTCGCCGATCCACGGATCGAGCGCGCGCTTGTTCTGGAGACATGTAGGCCGCCGTTCCCAGGATGATTCCGGCACGAGTCGCAGCGGCGGTTAATGTGGGCGAGGTGGAGCTGTCGGGCGTTTGGAGATCGTCAGAAAGTGCTTTAGCCAGGCCGAAGTCGAGAACCTTCACCGAATCGTCGAGTTTCAATTTTATGTTGACGGGTTTAAGGTCGCGATGGACAATGCCGTGCTCGTGCGCGTATTCGAGCGCTTCGGCGATCTGCCGCACAACCGTCAACGCTTCGCTCAAGGGCAGGGGACCTCTTGCGATGCGTTCCGCTAAGGTGGGGCCCTCGACGAGCTCCATCACAAATGCAGGAACGCTGCCCGATTCTTCGAGGCCGTAGATCGAGGCAATGTTCGGATGGTTGAGGGAGGCGAGAAGTTGGGCCTCGCGCTCGAATCGGGCCATGCGCTGCGGGTCGCTGGCGAACTCGGGTGGCAAAACCTTCAAGGCAACGTCACGTCTCAGACGTGAATCGCAGGCGCGATAAACTTCTCCCATGCCACCAGCACCGATCATTTGCACGACTTCGTAGGGACCTAGTTTCGTGCCTGGTGTGACGGGCATCTTCGACGAGATTATAGCTTAGGCGATATCTGGGATATTTTTCTGGAGGTGGAGTTTGGGGACGAAAGGCAGGGCGATTCATGCGGATGATTGATACATCGGAAAAATGGCACCGAGTGAGGTAGGAATAACGAAACTTTCCGCGAGCAAAAACAGCGTGGCTAATGTTTAAGCAAGAAACCGGTCAATCGGCCGTTAACCGATCTGAAGGAGTCGTCGACTACAATAGCCACTGACATCAATGACTTGCCGGCAACCAGCCCGCACGGAAGTTACTCCGAGCACGATGCAAGAAATCTAGGATTTGCAACTGATCCGAACGCTACACGTGGCACAGCAACGGCACACCGTGACACATGTTGCAACTTCCCACGCGACAGACTGGAACATTGCTGCGGCGTCCGTGGGCCTCAGTGATCACTTCAAAAGCGGCCAACGGTTATCACTTCAAAACCGGCCAACGGGATTGGCCGTGCGGGACTGAAAATGTTCTACCCTGCCGCCTCCTGTGGTGGCAAGTCGGTTTTGGTGCGCCAGCTCCGCGGGCCACACTTGAGCACGTGGCCGTGATGCAGTAAGCGGTCGAGCATGGCGCTCACGGCGGCTGCGTCTCCCAGCAGTTTGCCCCAGTCTTCCACGGGACGATTCGAGGTCAGCATGGTGCTGGCGCGCTCGTAGCGGCGCATGATGATCTCCAGCAGTTCTTCGGCGGCGGTGAGCGGCAGCTTGCGCATGCCGAGGTCGTCGAGGATGAGCAGGGGCACGGTGACCAGGAACTCCATGTGTTCTTTGCGGGTGCCGTCGAGCGTGGCTTCGGCGAGATCATCGAGCAAGGCGTGGGTCTCGCGATAGAGAACGCGGTATCCCTGTTGAATGGCGGCTTGGCCGATGGCCTGAGCCAGATGACTTTTGCCGGTGCCCGGTGGGCCGAGAAACAGGGCGTCTTCGTGACGCGCGATGAATGCGCCAGTGGCCAGATCGAAGACCAGGCTGCGATTCATCTTCTTGTTGAAAGCGAAGTCGAAGTTGTCGAGGGTTTTCTGCGAGTCGCGGAACTGGGCCTGCTTTTTCCGCCGCTCCAGCAGGCGCTCGCCACGCAGGGCGAGTTCGTCGGAGACCAGGCAGGAGAGCAGGTCGATGGGGGCGAGCGGTTCGGCTTGGGCCTGACGCAGACGGGTCTCTAGCACGGCGGCCATTCCGCCCAGGCGAAGTTGTTTGAGCGCACGATCGAGTTCGATCAGATTCATTCTTCTATCTCCTTAGTTCTGTAGTTGATGAAGTCGCGGTACTGCACCAGCTCGCGGATCAGGGGATCGACTTGCTGCAAACTGAGTGGAGCTTGCGGGCAGCGTTCCAGATAGCGGCGAACGAAGCGGTATTCCTGCACTCCCATGTCCAGCGCGGCGGCGCAGGCTTCATCGACCGCTGCCGTGCCATACTTCTTGGCCAAGGAGAGAACCCCCAGGATGCGGCGCACACCGACCTCGCCTTGCTGGCGGTGAATGGCGTCGCAGAGCGCGCCGATGTGCGATCCGGCACGACCGGCACGCCACAGCAGTTGGGAGGTGCGCAGCGGTGTTCGCTTGGAGTGGTCCTCTTCTTTAATGCGATACCAGCCGCGCTTCTGGCGCACGTGTTCGCGCAGCAGTTGTCCGGTCTTGGGATCGAGCAGGCGGACATACAGCTCATCCCATTGCACTCGCAGCACGCGCCCGATCCAGCCCGGCGGTGCGCCGTAGTAAGCAGCTTCGACTTCGACGCAGCCGTCCAGATGCACGATGCGCTCGCCGTACTGGTAATAGCGAAACGGCTCCAGCGGGAGCGGCAACAATGTGGGCTTTTCTTCGGCAAACATGGCGGCCACTTGTCGCTTGGTGGTGCCGTGGATGCGCGTGTCGGCCCAGCGTTGTTCCCAGTGATCGAGGTAGGCTTGCGCTTCTTCCAGAGTCTCGAAGCGCAATCCCTTCAGCGGTGTTTTCTGCGCGTGACCGACGCCCGATTCAACTTTGCCTTTGCGGTCGGGATCTTGAATGCGGCACGGCATGGCCACTGCGCCGTAGTGCGCCAGCACATCGCGATAGAGAGGATTGAGAGCGGGATCGTAAATATCGGGGACGAGTACACCCTCGCGCAGATTGTCGAGCACGACGACGCGGGTGACGCCGCCCAGCCGGCGAAAGGCGCGTTCGTGCAACTCGGCCCAGATGCGCGAACTGGAGCGGAAGGTCAGCAGACGAATCGACTTGCGGCTGCAGCCCAGCGTCATCACGAACAGCCGGGTGCGCCGGTACTTGCGGCTCTCGGGATCGCGCACCATCGGGCCGGTGCCGTAATCGACTTGCGCCTCCTGGCCAGCCGCGGTGACGATGACGACGCGGGCTTCGGGCGTTTGCGTTCCGCGCCGCTTCCGCACGAAGCGTTGCACGCTTTGGTAGCTGCTGGCGAAGCCGTACTCGGAAACTAAGTCCTGCCAGATGGCCATGGCATTCCGTCCGCGGCTGATCCCCAAGTCGATGGCTTCACGGTACGGCTCGCAGGCGCTGGGGCCGGAGACCACGGCAGAGTCGGTGATCACCTCGTTCTCGTTGGCCGGTTTTGAAGTTGTTTTTGATCTTCCCTTATTGGAAGGGTTTTCGGGGTTGGGGTTGGGGCTGGGGTTGAGGTTGCAGGCATCGGGAATCACCGGAATGCCCGGTTTTTCCGCGCCAAAGTCGGTGATCACTTCGTTGGCCGGTTTTGGTTCGCACCGCCCCCAACCACTGGGCAGACGCACGGCAATCCCGGCCGCTTTCAGATAAGCGCTGGCGGTTTCGCGACGGATCTTGGTCGCTTCCTGGATGCGCCGCAGCGACCAGCCCAGCCGTCCCAGAGCTAAAACCTGTTGTTTCTTCTCTTCGTTCAAGACATTGGCCATGCCCACGGAGCCTACAAGCCTCCGCGGGATTCAATGTCCCGGACGCTACTCTCGTTGGCCGGTTTTCAGGTGATAATCAGTGGCCGGTTTTGGGTGATCGCTGAGGGTGGGCACTATGAAAGAATAGCCGCGGTAGACAGGATTTGAACTTTCGACCTTCTGGTCCCGAACCAAGAGCAGGTCAAAATCTAAATGCTTCATCTGGTGTCGCTTAGGAGCCAGAAAGCCACTCTTTTTCTCGCCTCAATTGTACCGAAGATCCCCTGAAATGAATCAGTGCGCCAGGACCGATTCGGGCAACATTCCCGAGTGTCGGTTAAAACTGAGCATAGCCGATGTTCTCGAAAGGTCAGCCCCGGTTCTTTCTCCGATGAGTGCCCGGCCAGTTTTCCCCAAACCGGCGGGGCTAGAGTCCCGGGCAGAACAAAAGATGCGGACAGAATAGAGTTCCAATGCTACGGTCCCTGCAGATTCATTACCTTGAGGCCGGTGTACTTGCCGCTCCCGTCAAAATCGAACGCGATGTTCGCGGCACCTGCGAGTTCACATGCTCGACAGCCGTTCAGTAGAGTGAATCCAAACACAAAACGTTGACCATTATTGGGCAACGGCAGGATTGTGCGGAAGTTGCATGGACCCATGGGCTCCATTTTGGGGAATCTCTTTGATAGCTCTCGATATTCCGCAGCTTGCCGAATATCTATTTGCCCTGCAAGGCGGCATGGGGCAAAAATTCGCGGGTCACCGTTGACGAGCAGATCTTGATTCGAGAGTTCAGGGCTGTTGTACACAAACTCGCTCACGGTCAACACATCCACGCGACCTGTTTCACGAAAACCGGTCACATATTCTCCACCTCGAAGTAATCGCGTCGCCGCAATTGCCTGAGGTCTGGCGTTTGCCGCTTTCATCTGCGAAGTAGTGCATTCCGTCTGGTCCGAACCCGAGGCACCCGAGTAGCACCGCTCGGCGATGTGTCGAAGGACCTGATCAGTTGGCTTCCAAACAGCACTCGGCCCAAACACATCCGTTGCACTTCGCGAGGGAGCAAAAGGGCCTAGGCGATTGCTGGCAGCCTCTTGGAGCTGACGATAATTGGCCTCTGTCGGAGCAGTCCCGTACACGATTGGCGCGCTCAAATAGTTAGTTCCCAGCTTCGTAATCAAAAATGGAGCACATGCACCGCGCGAGAATCCGGTAGCAACGAAATATGTGCGCGATCCCCGTTTGAAGACGGCATTGATCTCACTTGCGTTACGCAGTTGGGAACCATCCTGGCCGACAACAGCAAAGATTGAGATGTCTCCCGTAAGACTCTGTTCGACAATCGCCAACCTGTGCTCCCATTGGTATGCTGCCTCCGTACAACAGAGATTGTCGTAGAGCAGGAACAACACCAGTGACCCGCCAGGGTCGCGATACCCGCGGAGCTGATTTGCTGTAACGCGGAAGGACGGTGGGAGAAAACTATGAATTTGATCCAAAGCCGGCCGCGGAAGTGCTTGCAACGAAAAGTTCTCCATGTTTATGGGGATAGTGCCCGGCGGCGGCGTGAATGGACATGGGTCATCAGCACGAGCGCTTGCGGTGAGGGCGACGAGAACCAACAGAATCAATGACCAGAGTCTCGGCCGCATAGCTGCCTCCGTTCTCGCAGGTGCGCAGTCTGGCCAATCCCTTATCTCGTGATCAGATATGAGAACTGGCGGGCCACCCCTGACCTGCTCCCCTGTTTCCGCACAAAGCTGAGTATGATTTGTGCGAAAGAAAGGGGAAGAGGGTATGTCGAAGAGCAGGCACACGGAGGCGCAGATGATCGGGGCGCTGAAGCAACTGGAGGCAGGGCGCAAGGCGGAGGATGTTGCACGCGAAGTGGGCGTATCGAAGCACACGATCTACGCCTGGAAAGCAAAGTACGGCGGCATGGATGTGAGCCAGGCGCAGGAAGCGAAGCAGCTGCGCGATGAGAACACGAAGCTGCGGAAGCTGGTGGCGGATCTGAGTCTGGACAAAGAAGCGCTGCAGTCGGTGATCCGAAAAAACGGCTGGAGCTCGTAGCCCTGAAGGCGGCTGTCGAGCAGGTACGCGGGGAGTATGCCTTCAGCGAGCGGCGAGCGTGCGGTCTGCTGGTGATGGCGGTGTCGAGTTACCGCTACCGGACGACACGCAGCGATGAGCCGTTGCGCACGCGGCTGGTAGAGTTGGCGCGGGAGAAACCGCGTTTCGGGTATCGGCGGCTGCATGTATTGCTGGGCCGCTCGGGAGAGCATGTGAACCACAAGCGCGTGCATCGGGTGTATCGAGAGGCGGGATTGATGATCCGGCGGAAGAAGAGGAAACACTGCGTGCGCGAGGGCAAGCCACTGCTGGCGCGGACGGCGGCGAACCAGGAGTGGGCGCTGGACTTTTTGCATGATGCGGTGGAGTGTGGGCGGGCGATCCGGGTGCTGAGCGTGGTGGATGCGTACACGCGGGAGTGTTTGGCGTTGGAAGTGGATACGAGCTTTGCCAGCCGGAGAGTGACGCGCGTGTTGGATGGAATCGTAGCCGAGCGCGGACAGCCATTGGCGATCCGCTGCGACAACGGGCCGGAACTGACCAGCCGGCACTTTCTGGCGTGGTGCGTGGAGCGAAAGATCGAACTGGTGCACATCCAACCAGGCAAGCCGACGCAGAATGCCCGGGTGGAAAGCTTTCACGGACGGTTGCGGGAAGAGTGTTTGGCGGTGAGCTGGTTGCAGAATTTATTTGATGCACGGCGCAAGATCGCGGCGTGGCGGAAGGAGTACAACGAGGAGCGCCCACACAGCAGCCTGGGGTACAAAACCCCGAAAGAGTTTGCCCAGGCACAGGCAGCGACCTTCTACATTGCTGAGCGAGGGGCAAGGGACTCAGACGCCGTCCCTTGCCCCTCGCGCTCCCCCATCCCGGCTCAAACCGGAGAGGGAGCAGCAGAAAGTTGTCGTATTCTTACGTGAGCGAAAGCGGGGGGCAGGTCACGGCCTCAAGCGAAGCGGCGCAATGGTACGCCTTGACTGGCACACCACCCACCGCAACGTTCGCCGACTCCAAGTACGTATCGCAGGCGACGAAAGAAGGCAGATGGGGCAAGGTACGCGCCTTGCAACGTTTGCTGACTCACTCGTACAGCGGCAAAGTTCTCGCCGTTCGACGAGTGACAGAAAACAACGGCAAGAAAACCCCCGGTGTGGACCAGGAAAACTTGGACACGCCAGAGAAGAAACAGCAGGCAGTTCATGAACTCAAGCGCAGGGGCTATCAACCTCGGCCCCTACGGCGTGTCTATATCCCGAAATCGGACGGCAGGACGTTGCGCCCGCTCGGAATCCCGACGATGAAGGACAGAGCGATGCAAGCACTTTACTTGCTCGCACTGGATCCTATCGCCGAAACCACCGCTGATCGAAACTCATATGGATTCCGTCAGCAGAGGTCCTGCGCGGATGCGATCGAACAGGCCTTTAAGGCACTCAGGGCCGCAAGCACGCAGTGGATTCTGGAAGGCGACATCAGAAGCTGCTTCGACAAAATCTCCCACGATTGGATCTTGGCGCACGTCCCTCTGGACCGTGCCATTGTCCAAAAGTGGCTGAAAGCCGGGTATATAGACAAACACGTCTTTCACGAAACGACGGAAGGAACGCCCCAGGGAGGAATTATCTCCCCAGCACTTGCCAATTGTGTGCTGGACGGACTGGAACGAGTCCTGAAGATGAGGTATCCGACGGAAACTCGTCGCAGGTCTTTCGGAGGTAAGCGCCCCTCAGTGCATTTCATCCGTTATGCGGATGACTTCATCATCACCAGTAAATCGAAAGAGGCACTGGAAGGAGAAATCAAACTCCTCGTTGAGCAGTATCTGCAAGAGCGGGGACTTGAACTCTCTCCCGCGAAGACAGTCATCACGCACGTGGAGAAAGGCTTTGACTTTCTCGGACAGAATGTACGCAGGTATCCCAATGGAAAACTGCTCATTATGCCTTCCAAGAAGAACGTTAAGACCTTCCTGGACAGCATCCGAGGAATCATCAAGGCCGCGCTGGGCTCACCTGCTGCCGACCTGATTAAGGAACTCAACCCGAAAATACGAGACTGGGCGAATTATCATCGGCACGTCGTGAGCAAACGCACGTTCTCGCGCGTGGATCACGAAATCTTCTCTTGTCTGTGGCGATGGGCGCGCCGAAGACACCGAAACAAAACTTGGAGTTGGCTCAAGAAGAAATATTTTGAGCGACACGAGGGAAGGAATTGGTGCTTTTTCGGCAGAATGTCCGACGACCAGGGGAAGCCGCACAGAATTCGGCTATTCCTGGCCAGTGACATCCCCATCAGACGACATGTCAAGGTTAGAAGCGACGCGAATCCTTATGATCCGGCTTATGAAAGCTACTTCGAGAAGCGCGAAGCAGAACATATGCAGAACACATTTCGGGGTTCTCGCTTTCTTCGCTTTCTCTGGTATGAACAACGCGGCCTCTGTCCTGCGTGCAACATCGGAATCACCCGCACCACTGGATGGCGCATGCACTATTGCGTCCCCAAGACAATGGGTGGCTCGACCAGTTCCGAGAACCGCGTACTACTTCATCCCGAGTGCCATGACAGGGTTCACCGTCTACGTCTTTCTGTCTCCAAACCGCGTCTTCTTAGAGGCGTTTGAAGTGCTTGAGCCGGATGACGGGAAACTGTCCCGTCCGGTTCTTAGAGGGCCGGGCGGCCGCAAGGCTGCCTGGCTACTCGATCTCCTCCCATTCCTTTCGGACTCCTGTGGTCCGGGACGACGTCGTTATAATCCGTGAACTCTTCGTGGCAGATTGGGCAAATGCCACCCTGTTGGCGGATCTTGCGGTTCAGCAGCTTCCGCATCTCGGCCGGAGATCTCAGTTCCCTGTACCCTCGCGGGTGATGGGGATCTTCAACTCTCTGAACTCCGGGTCTGACCAGCTTGGGCCTGGCAAGAGACTCCCGACCACAGCAGGAAAGAGACTTATGGATTGGGCACAATTCATTGCTACGGAGTCTCATGGCATTCCTCTCGGTGACTGGCTGAATCGGAAGGTGTGGGGATGGTACAGCGGCACCGCAATGCGCGCTGCTACAATTCCTGCCCGAGGAAGATCAAATGTCGAAGCTGGCTAAAGTGGTTCAGCAGTTACAGAAAGAACGGGATCAAGCACAAGGGAGAGTCGAACAACTGGACGAGGCACTGAAAGCGTTGGGTAAGATCAGCACACCACTCGGGACCACGAAAAGACAACGGCGGGCTCGGACATCGGGCAAGAGGCAACTCATGTCAGCCGCTGCACGCCGGCGGATCGCCGCGGCCCAGCGCGCGCGTTGGGCGAAGTGGAGAGCGGCACGGAAAAGAAGTTAACCGAGAGTCCCCACCCAGATAATCGGATTCTCAAAGCAATTTGCGATCGAAACGGCCAGGCATAAAATACGGCAAAACACCGGACTGCTCCTGGCAATCGACCATCCTTGAAGTTCGAGCGGAAGTTGCTGCCTAGAAGCCATCTGCCCTGGGCAGGGTATTATGATGAGCCTAAGTCCGGCAAATAGGTGGGTCGCTCACTGTGGAACCAGCCGATCAGCCCCGCTCGCAACCGCTTCCCGCGGGAACCTCAAAACGAGGCTTTAATTTCGCCTCGCTCGGTCTCGTCGTTGCCTTGGCAGGTCTCTTAGTCGCGATCCGTGTCGCCAATTTTCAGTCTCAGCGAGTGGAGTTGGCGCTCTGGATTTCATTGATCAGTGCGGTTGTTCTCTTCGCGCTGTTGTCGGCTGGCGTTATCCGCCAGATACACGGGGCCGAGCGGCAGGCAAAGACCGTCTTTGAAGACAGCGAGCAGGAATTCCGCCAGATGGCCGCCAACATCCAGGAAATCTTCTGGGTGATCGACGCGCAGACGAAGAAGGCCACGTTCGTCAATCCGGCATACGAAACCATCACTGGACACTCCTGCCAGTCGCTACTTGAAAATCCTTCGTCCTACGAAGAGGTCATCCATCCTGACGACCGAGTTCCTGTGCTCGCCAAGCTTAATGAAGCAGCCCGCACCGGAAGCTTCGACGAAAGGTTCCGCATTGTGAAGCCGGACGGCGAGATACGCTGGGTTTGGGTGCGTGGTTTCCCGCGTAGGGACTCGAACGGCAAAATCACCCGCCTGGGCGGAACCGCTCTGGATATCACCGCGCTCAAGAAAGCAGAAGACCAGGTTGCGGCCAATCTCGCCAAGGCCAACTCGGCCTGGGCGGAAGCCGAGGCCCTGCGCAAGGCCACTCTTGCGCTGACACAAGATCTTCACATGGACTGTGTTCTCGATGCACTACTCCGATCTTTGGCGGAGCTGGTTCCCTACTCGTGCGCCCGCGTGCTCGTGCCCGAAGGAGGTCCGCACTGGCTGGCGTTGGGCGAGAAGTCATGCCCTGAACCCACCAAAAAATCCCCCCGCAGTCCGCTGACATTTGTTGCCGACGAGTCCCCGTTCTTTCAACGCATCTGTTCCGAGCGGAAACGCATGTTGATCCCCGACACTAGACTCGAAGAAGGATGGCAGACCTTCGAGGGGCACAAACAATTCCGGTCGTGGCTCAGCGTGCCCCTGCTGGCTTCTGACGAGTTCCTGGGGCTTCTCTCGGTTGGCCATGTGGAGCCGAACCACTTTACGGAAGACCACCTTCGGCGCGCCGAGCTGCTTGCTATACCAGCGGCAGTCGCGATTCAAAACGCTCGTCTTTATTCAACCGCTGAGATCTACGGTTCGGAGCTCGAAAAGCGCTTGGCGGACCTCCAAAAGGCCGAACAGGCGCTCGATCAATCAGAGGAGGGCCGCCGGATCTCGGAGGAGAAGTTTGAGAAGATATTCCATTCGAGTCCTGTCGCATTCTCGATCACGACCCTTGAGGAGGGACGTTTTCTGGAACTGAATGCCGCCTTTGAATGCCGCTATGGATATCGCCGGGAAGAGGTGCTGGGGCGTACCGTGCACGAACTCGGGATTTGGGACGATCCTGCGGACCGGAGATTGCTGTTGACGCAGCTTCGTCGAGGCGGTCCCATTCGCAGCGTGATCACCCGGCTTCGGACAAAATCTGGTGAAATCAAGCTCACGGCGTATTCTGCCGACCGGATTCAATTCGATGGCCAGACCTGCATCCTTGCAGTCTCCGAAGACGTGGTCACCCACGATCCCAGGCGCAGCAATTGAGAGCCACAAGCGCCATACATTCGAGTTGCGCAGTAGACTGATCGAGGACCGGCGGCCTTTGAATGCTGGAGCCGCCCTCTTTACTTTTTCGCTGTCCAGTATTCCGTCCACCAAAAATAAATTCCACCACCCGTGCGCGGAAATAGGCCACGATAGTGATCATCTTTTCCGCGAGAAGCCGCTGTGCACAAGAGAAGTGGGGTAGATAGGAAGCCAGTAGTTCAACCAGCCCAACCGAGAAGAGGCCAGGCACTCGATCGCGCCTCGTCCGCAACCCTTAATAAAGGCAAGAGTTGGCCGACCACGAAACAGCACTTGCGCCGTGACGGTAATCCCGCTGGGAGTGCGCTCTACCACGCTCGCGCGATCTGCAGCCTAAGCTCGGGGTGGTCCCGGAGATTCGTAATGGCGCGAGAGTGCAATTGCGTGGCGCTCCGGGCGGCCATTTTGTCCGGTTTTCCGACCATCACGACTCCGACTTTCTCACAATGTCCTATCTCCGGTCCGATCCCCTTTGTAGGGGCACACGATCGGCGACCTAGACAAATGCCTCTGGCGCGCGAGGACATTCCCCACATTTCTCATCTCGTGAGTTCAACACCTCCGCCTGGCCCGGATGTGATTCCCAACTTCGATCTTTAGTCTTTGCTCAAGGGTGGGGTGCAGTATGGCGCGTGCGGGGAGAATACTTCTTTGGTGGGACCGGGAGGCCGATCAGGCGGGAAGACCGATTCGGGCGGATGTGAGATTGGCCGGCCATGAGATCTGGAAACAGGCATGTCGGCGGACGCAAGCTCTTCTTGACGATCATGGCCCCGCTGCCGAGCTAATGGAAAACACGATTGCGCAGGTGTCGCGTTACCTCGACCGCATTGGGGCTCCTGAATCCTCACAAAAGCATGCGCTTCTCATGGTAGCCTTCTGCCGCCGGCTGCGGCGCTATGCGACCAAGTTAAACCGCCTTGAATTGGTGGGAGGGTCCGGCGAACTGTCAAGCCGCACCTTAGGCGAGGGTTGGATCGCCCAGGTGAACGCGCGTCTGGAACTCGCGAGGATGGTCCGAAAACTCAGCGACAAGAATGGCACCGTTCTGATGCTCAGGGCTGGCGGATACGAGTGGAAAGACGTTGCGCAAATATTGGGAAAATCGCCGGCGGCCATCCGTAACAGTTTCTGGCGTGAGATAGAGAGAATCAGGTGGCCTTCCGACGTCCGCCGCCGATGACTGGGAAACTCGCGGATCTCCATGTCCAGATCGGGTGCAGCTGACGACCCTACGCAGTGGCGCCCAGATCGTCGTCCTCATCCGTCTCTGATTCTGCTCCGTTCCTCATCTGTGCCGCATACGCTGCCTGCTCCTTCTTCGCTTCTCTCACGGGCAGAAGTTGCATATGGCTTGGAGGAAATACGAACGTCTGGACAAAGCTCAGTCGCTCGGGGCTCAACCTTCGCCCGACAATCTCCCGGCTATGTTCCTTGCAGAACTCACAGAAAGCTTCTGCGTCAATGACCTGTCGCTGAACTCCAGTCGCCTCGACGATTCGGCACGTCAAGAGTCCCCGATCAATCCATCTTTGCACTTCTTCTGCACGAACATGCAAAGCCCGAGCCAGACTATGTTTCGTAAACCAATCCTGTCCCATGCGCGCGCTGGCCCCGAGCCGATGCAACATGGCCTGCACCGAGGTCCGCGAGCGCCGGAGCAGTACCGTAACTTCCTCGAGAGAGTGTGACGCGATCAAGTCAACTAGCTTCTGTTGCTCGGTTTTTGTCCATGGCCGGTAGCTTCGCTTCGAGGTGATTCCCATCTGGCGCACGAACCTCCAGCAGGCCGCACGCGGGTTTCCCGACACTGCCGCAATTCTTGTGATCAGCCCCCGCAACGCCATTTGCGTGTTGTGCCCATCTTGGCCTGAGATCTCGGATGATATGGTGCTCACATAGGTCCTCACCATCTCTCGCGCCGCCCCAGGCCAGCGGAAGGTACGACGGCGGGCTGCTTGATTCAATTCCCCCATGTTCAGCAAAGACTGTGGAAGCCGGACCCCACATCCCCTCCTACTTATATATGGCTTCGAAACAGGAATGTGTCTCACCTGGGATTGCACTTTTTTGGCATCGTGCGATTGTGGCGTCGGTTGGATGTGCTCCTGTTAAGGGAACGAGGAGGACGCTGAGCCGGATGTCGGGGCGTTAAGCGGCATTTTTCACTTGATCTGGAGGCAACAGCGCAGACACTAAATGGGCGCGGTCGCCGTCATACTCATCGCCAAGTTCGGATACGCGGCCGCATCTGTTCGGCACGATAGGCGAATGCACACAAAGATTTTCATCGACACCGATCATGGATCGTGGGATTCTGCTGAGGGCAACATGGCAGTTGGGCTTGCACTCCGTGCTCAACTGGGGCGTGCAGAATGGATTCGGAAAAAGAACTGCTTGACGCATTTGACAGGGTAGTGCATGAAGACTTTCCCAATCCTCAGCGCATCGCCTGTCCAGGGCCCGATGTCCTGCTGAAACTCGCGCAAGGGCCCGCGGACACTCAGTTCGCCTCCCTGCTTGCCCACATCCGACAATGCGCTCCCTGCTTTGATGACCTGAAAGAGTTGCGGAAAAAAGGGCGAATTCAATCTCCGTAGAGTCTGGCCCTTACGGAGAATCAACAAGCGTCAATGTAGAAGACGATTTCACCGTGCGCTCCGATGGAATTCCGCCACTCTGCAGCCAGGCTCCGCATATTGCCGAGTAGGCTGGCGAGGTTCTCCTTACGGACCTGCACTCCTTGTTCTTCCAGGCTCTGCTTGAAGCTGTCTGGGCTGAATCGCTGGTCTCGTTCAATGTAGTCGAGGACCTTGTTTCCATTCTCGAACCACACCGCCGTGTTGTCGCCATAGGCGTGGTCATCGCTGGCTGTGGCCACTCGGGCAGCAAGGTCATGGAGCAGGGTGATCAATGTCTCGGATTCGATGAAGCAAGATGAATGGGTATTCCAGACTTCTTTGACAGGCCGAAAGCATTGGCTCATAAGAAACTGCCTCTTTGCTGAACTAACTAGCCCCGGACGTCGAAGGCAAATGGAGGCTACGGTGACGACACGTTCATCGTTTCCCCCATGTTCACGGTTACGTGAACTTTGAGTTTCTTCGAACGTAGGGTGTTAAGCTCATGGGTTTGTGGAGGATGGATCCTTATCCGCTTGTCCCCGCAGAAGCGTGTCCTATAATTCATGTTGTCCATTAGTAATGGACATGCCATAATAGTGGACACAATGCAAACCGAGCCGTCCATCCGACCCTATCTGGAGCAGCTTCGAACCCTGCCCTTCGTCCGTGATCTCGACTTCTCTGCGCCGGGCCGGCACACCCATCCGGAAGTCGACGGTGTGCTCAAAGTGCGCACTCCCAAGGGAACCTACGACTTCCTCGTCGAACAAAAGAGGTCGTATCTCGACCGAGGAACGCTGAACGCGCTGGTAGCTCAGGCCAAACTCCACGCCAGAGAACATGGTAAGCCCCTTCTATTGTTTGCGCGCTACGTTCCCGGGCCTTCCGCCGAACGGTTGATCGGATCGGGCATCAATTTTCTCGACCAGGCAGGCAACATACACCTCGTGCTCGGTCGAAATTACGAGCGCACAATCGTCGGAGGCAAAGAGAATACGGTTTTAAGGGAAGGCAAACGAATCAGTCCGGCCACCACTCAGCTCTTGTTCGCCTTCGCTACGCAGGACGAAGCGCGGAGTTGGTCTGTCCGCAAACTGGCGGAAGCCTCCGGGCTGAGCAAGAGCAATGTCGCGAAGGTTGAGAAGCAATTGGTCGAGCGGGGAGTTCTGAGACAATCGGAAGATGGCTTCCAGATCCGGGACAACGCGCAGCTGCGGGAAGAACTTTTGAGAGGGTACGAGCTCGCCCTGCGCCCGAAGCTTTTGATTGGCCGCTTTCGTTCTCTCGTCAATGACGTCGATGACATGCTCTCTAACTTAAAAGGAGCGCTCACAGAACAGTCGATTCGGTGGTCGGTAACCGGTGGGCCGGCTTCTTATGCTCTCCAAAAGTTTTATCGGGGACTGGAACTGCCCGTCTTCATCGACTCTTTCACCGACCAGCTCCGTCGGGAGCTACGGATGATTCCGGACAAATCCGGACCTCTCATCTTCCTCCGTTCCTTCGGCACCGCGCCGTTCTGGAGAGAGACTGGGCCGTTTCCGCTCGCGCATCCGTGGTTGATTTACGCAGAGCTGATGTACTCTTCCGACCCCCGGGCGCATGAGGCGGCGGAAGAAATCAAACGCGAGTATCTTTCTGAGTGATGCCCGAATTGACAGCGGCTCAAATCACCGATCTGCGTGCGCTCCGCGACCGTTGCACTGCGCTCGAAGCAGACCTCGTCATCATCGGTGCCATCGCATACCAAGTGCATTTCCCCGGCGAACTCCGGCATACAGGAGACATTGACTTTGCAGTGGCATTGGACCTCAATGAGTTCGCGGAACTGGAGCGGAGGCTTCAGCTGGACGGATGGATTCAATTCGCCAACCGGGAGCACCGCTGGCGCAGCGCGCAGGGAACGATCATGGATCTGCTTCCCGCCGGGCCGAAGCTTCGCGAAGCCAAGCAAGTGACCTGGCCCATCAGTCAGTTCACCATGAGCCTGGTGGGATTCGAGCATGTTTTCACTGGCGCCCAGCCGATTGAGTTTTCGCCAGATCTCACGCTGAGAGTGATTTCGTCGACGGCGCTGATGCTTTTGAAGATTGTCGCCTTCATGGATGATCCCCAGCGGCGAGTGAAGGATCTGGATGATATCCGGGGCCTGCTCACACAGTATGAAACTGATAGTGAACGGCTCTTTTCGGATGTCGTGATAGACGCCGGACTGGCGGACTTCGGGCTGGCGACGGCTTTTCTGCTGGGAATCGACTTGAGGGTGCTCTGCACTCTGGAAGAAGCAGAAATCGTAAATGCATTTCTCGCGGCGATGAACGAAAACAATCCTGCGTGGATGTCCTTCGTTCGGGCCAGAGGCGTCGGCGACCACGTCGAAGAAGACGCTCGCGCTCAACTTGGGGCTTTCCATCAAGGGTTTAGTCACAACGTCTAGCGGTGAGATTCCGACCCATTACGGAGAGCGCCGGCGGACCCGTGACTGCCTAATTCCCTTTCCCTTTCCGCCCCGACGATCCGACGCAACTCTGGTCATCATCCCTTGCCAGACGGCCGGATCAATCGGGAGTGAAGTCGTGCGGCCGTTCCGCAGGTTGACGAAGGCGCCGTGGTAGGAGAGCCGTCCGTAACGGAAGAGCCGCGCAAGCATCGCCAGGGCCTGGTACGCGAGTGCCTGGTTCACAAAAGGCTCCTGCCGTTCCAGCGCTTCTAATGCGCTACATGGAGGAAGTATGTCCTTTTTGTCGAGCTTCGCGTTGATGAGTTCAGGGAAGAGTTCGGAGACAGTCGGTAAACGCAGGTCTCGCGCTTTGTTTCTCTGGTTCTCAGGCTGGCCCAGCACGAACTGGCCGCTATCAGCGTTGTTGCCGAGATCCAGCCAATAGTGGCAGTTCCAGTAGGTTTGCGTGCGGGTGATCGCGTTCCGGGCGGCACGAGAATCTACGCAGCCAATCAGAATGTCAGTCTCGTGTCCCCAACTTTCATCGACGAAGTGCTGCACTCCTTTCCAGCCCAGGCCCCAGAACAAGTTGATCCGCGTGGCGAGAACTGTCGCCTTGTGCAGGCCGATCTCACTCTCGCTGAAAGGTTGGCGGACGCAGTTGGTGCGGGAAATCCGGTCGCCGTCGACCAACGTTACATGCAGCCCATGTGGATGCCCTAAAGCGACCATGGCCTGGTGCAGATACGGCAATCCGGCGGCCATGGCGCTACCCGTCCCACCGCAGCCGACTACTGTGACCTGGACCTTTTTCTGCAGCAGCAAACCAGGAATGTGATGTTCAGTCTTCGTGGCGATTGTCGTTTCGATAGCTGTGGTCATCGTTCCTCACGAATTCCGCGAGCGTCTGCGGCAGCTTCGCCAGGTACTTCTCTGGAAACGCTCTTTGTCCCGCCAGGGATTGCCACATCGCCAGGAAGCCGCCGTGAAAGCGAATGTGTTTGCGAACGCCGGAGGCGTGCGTGAATTCGCTTTGGAAGAATGCCTCTTCCCACAAGTCGATGACAGCGACCGACTTCTCCTGCGGAATCTTCATGCTCCCGGTGCAACACACGCCGTTGTCGTAGCAGTTCCAGTACGGCGCCACACACAATTTGGTCTCTGCCTTCGGCCGTTCGTCCTTAACAAGAGCGCGAACCCACAAATGAGATCCGCATGCTTTGAACAGCAATGGTGGATGGGGATAGACCTTGCCGTTCATGTTCTTCAAGACACGATCGTTGCCACGATCGCTGAAGAACATGGCCTGCTCACGGGCTGGACTCCACCAAACGATCATTTCCGCCGTGCGTACTAGCACGCGCGCCGGCAAGATCTCGGCTGGGACCGATCTACCAAGACCGGCCATCAGGTCGATCAGCATCTGCGGCGTCATCAACTGGCCTTCCGCCAGTCGTGCGACGTCGCCGTCATGCATCACTTCATGGAGAGTTACAAAAGGATGGCGGTACGGGTAGCCCTGATAGCTACTCTTCCCGTACACCAGCAGCGCCCGGCTCAACCGGAAGTCCTGACTCGATCCGATGTTCACGGAGATATTCATCGTAGACGTCCCTGATGATTTCGACGATCTTGGCGGCGGAAGCCAACGAGCGAAGCATCGCTCCGGCGTGATCGAAGACGCGCCGCACTTCTTCATCTAGCCTTTTCATGGGCACATCCAGATGAATGGGAAGTGCCACATTCGGCTGGCAAGGACCGTTCTCACCCATGTGCTGCGCTTCTTCGTCAAAGCAGGCGTTGATTGCATCATTCTCGTACCAGGTGATCAGACATCCGGGCCGGGAATTCTCGGCATCCATGAGCCAATCGTCAATGCCTGGCACATCTTTCTCACTGATCTGCCCGGGCCACGCATGCTCCTGCCCTTGGCCATGAGCATCCATTTCAAGTAAGCGTCGGACTAGTTCGCGAGCCGCGCTTGTGTGGGGCGTGATTCCCTGCAGCAAGTTCCTGGCTCTCCCGTACTTGAGCGTTTTAGCGTGTCTCTTGATACAAGCTGGAATTTCCAAGTCGACTTTGCGATAGACCGACGCTTCCAATTCTTCGTCGTTCAGATCCTCCATCCACATCTCGGCGTGCTCCTGGGCGTCTAAGTAGTCGTACACGCGCATCCATTTGCAGAGATTGGTGGTGAGGACCTGATAAAAGGCGGCTGGAAGAAGATTGTTCTCCGTTTCGAGGCGCGCGAGCGTCGCACCAATTGGGATGGAAGCAGCGGCTTCGTAGTCACCGACCAAATACAAATGATCGGTCATTCCTTCTCTTCCGGCTTCGACCTGATTTCGCTCCTGCTCGGTCAGCTCGAAAAGACTGTCCGTAATGCGCAGGTCGCCAACCCACACCCTCTTCGCGTCAACAACGCGATTCCGCGAGCAAAACCTCCTGAAACCGCGTTCGACAAAGTCCACCGCGCTACCCGACCAGTCATCGGGCCGGCAAATTCCCAACCGCAGCGTACTCATTCCCAAAACCGCGGCCGGCCCTTCATCCCATCTCGTGCAGTACCGCCAGCGAATTCCCTTGAGCCTGGGGAGCGTAACGTCAAGCGGTAGGCCGATCACACGAGCGGCGGAACGACTGCTCCACTCGGTGGTAGGTATCGGTCTCCGAGCTCGCTTCCGTCCTGAACGTATTTGAGCGAGTCGAACGCCTTGCCGAGAATGTCTCCGACTTTGAATGTTTCTGGACATTGTCTTAGTTGCTCCATGATCGGATCGCTCGTATTGGCGCGGCCATGGGTAGCCTCTTCCAGCGCACTGAGGACCCGTTTCGCGTCTTCAGTGATGGTTCGACAGGCTGCGGCAGATAGATTCCTCCGAGTCATGGAAGTCCTCTTTCATCACCCTTTCGCCCCGATGGCGCGAACAAACTTGTAAACCAGTTTGCCAGCGACCGTTTCAGGCCCTTCAATCGCAGCCGTAGCGATTTCTGGATACAGATCCGTGTACGTGTCTCTGACCTGTTCGGGGGTCATCGTTGGCGTAGTGTCAGGCAGCTTGACCCCGTTGTAGAGAAATTCGCGTTCGAGAACGTGTACCTCCATGACGACTCCTTTTCTATGGTGTCATTCCTTGCTCTCTGTGGCAGAGAGTCCTAGAAATTAATTGCCCGATCGGGGCCAGCCCGCGAATGTCACAATTACCACTCAAAGGTTGGTAATTCTGGGATAATGTCGCCGTCGCGGTCAAAGCGCACCCACCATTCCTTCGGGTGCGCGCTATTCATCCACCTAATTACCGGTTTCAGTTCTTCGGGCGTATTGGCACTGGCATACGCTTCGGTGCCTATCCAGACAAATGCGCCTTCCTTCATGCTGAGAACCTGAAACTCAGGGCCTAAGTTATTGAGCGTTTCTTGCTTGATGTGCGACGTACTTATTACAGGAACGTGCATCACCCATCGGTTCCTATCGCTTTTCTTTTTCACGCCGCTTCTCCTTTCACCTGCGTTGGCATCTTCGCCGCCGCATCGGGAAGGCGTTGTGATCTTTTCTCTGTTTCGAGAAAGTAGTGCTCGCGCGATACCCGTTCGGCAAACATCTGGCACTTCTTGATTGCCTGTTTGCTGGACAACGGTTTTCAGGCGCAGCTTGACCTGAGCACTGCCGATAGGCCCGCAACAGAACAGGATCACGTATTCTTCACTTGTCATTCTTCGGCTCGAGGTCGAACAAACTCCCGGTGCTCGCGCCGGCGCCCACGGCTTCGGTCGCCGTCGCCTGAGTTGGCTCCGCATTGGATTGCGGTTCATCTGCGCTTCTGCTGGACCCGGCATGGGATTTCGAAGTGGTTGATTTCTTGGCTGCTTCCCTTGCTGCTTTGGCAGCGGCCTCCATCTGTTCCTTCGCGCTCTTCAAGGTCGAGGACAGCCCCAAGTGAGTCTCCACAAACTCCACCAGTTGTCTCGGCAGTTGTTCGTCAAGCTCTTTGGGAGCGCCGGTGACGCTCAGCGGTGTGGTGAGCGCAGCGTCGCCATCTCGCTGATCCGATTTCAGTGGCTTTGGGATGACGTTGACACAAATCTGTTCGTCGCTCACACGCGACAAGGTGAGAAGCAATATTCGTTGCGCGAGCAACGGCATCAGTTCTTGAAACATGGCTCTTACTCCTTAAACAGAAAGGTGGGTTCGCCCGCCGGTCGCACCCGACCCCAGCGTTACGCGGGGGGAGTCCACATCGTGTGACGTTGTTTCTTCGTAGTGGGTTCTGGCAGTACGATGGCGATTGTGTCCTTCGACCCACATGCACTGAAGTTGTACGTTGACGGTTCGTGCTCCAAGAATCCGGGGGGCACAAGTGGGTTTGCTGTTTGGGTTGAGTATCCGGCGGAGTGGAACCAACGTCGCGAAGGTCGGAAAAGGTTGGAATGGGAGTCAACGGCCGGATCGCCGCTCTCTTGTAAGTCCGAAGAATGGCCTCGGTGATGAGGTTGTCAAGAAGTTGCGTGTCTTCGGCTCCGCCCTCGCCGAGCATATGGCGCGTCAGATTTTTCAGAAACGCCACTTGATCCTTGCTCGGCTCTTTCTCTCCTTCCGGTAAATCCCACGGGTTAATCGTTTGTTCGCTATCGAGCGACATGGTGATCATCCGTCCGCCCATCAACTCAACCAGTGGACGATAAGAGTCGCCACGCTCAAGAATCGAAATCAGCGGGTTACTCCGGGCGGCCATCAGAAGAAACTGCTGCACCATGACGGTCTTTCCGCCGCCTGTCTTGGCCATCACCAGCATGTTCGCGTCGCTCAAGCCGGGATCGAAGGGCGAGAAAGGAATGAGCTGACGGTAGGGAGTTTCAAGCAGGAACAGTGGCGACCGGGGTGTGCCGCGCCAAGGTGTCTCTACCGGCACTAGATCTGCCGCATTCGAGGTGAGCAGGTCCTGGTCTCTCTTGTCGGGCTCCGCCATTGCAGGAAGTGAGCTAAAAAACAGGCGCTTCTTCGCCAACGACTCAGCCACCGCCTTCGCGCCGTTCATGCGGGAAATGGCGTAGAGAAGCTGTTGGCGCTGGTTGTCGATGGTTCGCTCCGATTGCTCCAGGTCCCCAGTTGTTATCGCTGGGCGGGAAGTGCGCGTTCCGATGACCAGGCTCAGCTTGGCCGTCTTGACCGAACTCGAAATGATGTCCTGCTGCACCCTGACCAGTTGGGACTCGGCGACCTGCGCTTCCACGTTTGTCCGAAATCCACCGTTCGAGTCCCGCTGCACAGCCTGCATCTTGCGCAATCGGCTCTTGTAGCCTTTGAGCACTTTCGCTTGATCGGGAATAGTGACCTGCGCAGTAATAATGAGTGGGAAATCAAGGCCGACCAGTTCTCTCAGGATTCCGGGGAACGTAGCATCCGGGAGTTCTTTCAGACTTACAAAGGAATAGAGAATCCCGCCGACATTCAGATATGAGTCCGTCTCATCCGCGATGCTTGTGTTAACGATCTGCTCGCGGGCGCTCCTGTATTCCAGTTGCTCTTCACCCCGCCTGTACGGCCGATCATCCGGAAACAAGGGATTGAGGGCTCGTTTTGCCTCAAGAAACAAATCATCGTCGGTCAGCCGGCGCGCGCCGAGTTCTGCTGCTTCGAGCGTCGTTTCGAGGCCACGCAGCAGACTCTCGAATTCCGCCAGTAACTGCCGATGCTCCTGACAACTGCGCTCGATGCATTTCCGGGCCGACACGCTGAAGACATTGCCCGTCGGCTTGAGCGGTTTACCCGCAAGACGGCGATGAACGACCGGGTCCCAGATGAAGTACACGTGTAAGAGAGGCCGCATGTAGTGGCCGTTCTCCTCCTTCATGCGCCATCGTTCAACGCGCAGCTCGTCGAGCGCAATGACCTCTGCCCGTTCCGATTGCTGGCCTTCGGCATACTGCTCCAGTAGGTCTCCCAAGTCCTCCACAACTTCGTAGCGGAACTGCACTCTCATGCTCTGTTCCGGCAGCGAGCGCAAGAGCGCTTCCAGCATCAACTTCCCCCGGTCTCGGCCTTCGTCGCTCGCGAAATACGATGCCAGACCTTTCAACTCGTAGCCCGCGACAAAGGCGCCATTGGTGCGAACAACAATGTTGTCCAAGTAGTCGCGGACCGGAAGTTGTTCACACAATGCCGGATCGTGAAGTTTTCGCTCGTGTTGTTCAAGCGTAAGCGGCACTGCTATTCCTCCCTCAGATATGGAGACCGGATTTCGCGGTCGCGCGCCAGCGCGCAATAAGCGTGGGGTTTCGTGTACCAGAAAGCGAGATCGCGGACATACCCTCGCGGTTTCCCATACTTAAAGACCATCACTAGCGGTACTAACAGCAGTGGCACTCCGTACTGGAGAACAATACTCATTGGCATTCCCGCGATCTCACCTCCCACGAAATGACCAACCACGTTCATGATGGCTGCCGCGCCGAGCACGACGAACAGGTCCTCCAATTCCAGAAGCATGAATGTCACTCGAGTCTGTAAATTGCGATTCACGGGTGTCACCTGCAATGGCATGTCCCAACTCCTTCCTAACGCACTCCGGCCGTTCCGTGCTGAATCCAGAATTCTCCCAAGCGCAACAATCCCGACAAACCAAAACAGCACATTGCGGCAACAAGATTTCTTACCCAGGCCTCGCCGATCGTCATGCGCTCCAACAACCCCGCGAAGTGCACGACCGCAAGCACTACCTGGCCAGTCCCGTAAAGTGGCAGCAAAACGTTCCCGACCCAGTTCACCAATGTCAGGACTGAGATCCAGTAGCGGTCGGGGTTGTTCCAGGATGCTTGGTTGCTGAAGGACTCCATGGCACGCAAGAGCCCGGAGCACATCAGAGAAGCCAGTGCGGCGTAACCGAAATGTGAGTACGGGTGCGCCTTGCTGAAGCGGTAAATCGCGGCAGCGGCGAACAACCCGGCCATGGTCGGCATGATGACGTTGCCCAGCCAGTTCGTCAGGTTGAGCAAACCGTTTGAAAGATTCACAGGATCACCTCCAATCCTCATCAGCCGGCCATGGCCTGCACCAGCTTCCAGATGGCCGAAACACTCAAGAAAGCAAGACCCGATCCAACCAGCGGCATGAATGGCCGATGCCGCGCGTAATTGAAGATCGCTCCCACTATCGCCAATCCCGCTGCTTCCGGCAGAATCGTCCCAGCGAGAAAATTCCAGGCTGCGGTCAGCATGTCCGTGGTTGCGAACTGTGACCCGCTGTTCCAACTCTGGAAAAGCTGGACTGTGCCGGACGCAGACAGCAGAAAAATGGCGGAGACGATGGACCCCAGCGGGCTGTACCCCTCAGCCGCATCGAGCGCCGCTTTCAGCACGCAAAAAGCGGCGAGCACGGGGGTCAACCGGGCAACCACGACGTTCGAAACAAACCCGCTGAAGCTCGTTTGCAAGCTCGCGACCCACGAACTGCTGATGCCTCCGCCTTGCGCAGGCATGGCGATACCCTGCGCCGCAAACCAGGAGAGCAACTGCGGAAGCGTCAACAGAATTACCGACCACAGGGCCCATCTCTGGAACCTTCCGCCCGCCTGGAAGTTCACACCGCCTTCCTGCCGCAATGCGATTCCAGCCAGCACCATCGTGCAGATGGCGGCCGGAACTGCAATGTCGAATAGCAGTGTCAACAGATCGACGATGATTTGAGGCAGCGTCATTGCCTGAGCACTCCGTAGTGAGCGTTCCTACTGCACGCCCGCCGTACCGTTCTGAATCCAGAACTCGATCAGCCGAGTGAGGCCGGAGATCACCAGCAGTCCGGCCGCTGTTACCGCCCATCGCGCGACACCGCGTCCTTGGGAATAAGAGACGACTGCCATGACCACCGCCAGAGCCGCTCCGACAGGAGAGATCACATTGCCGACCCAGTTCACGAGATTGAGAACTGTTCCTTCGGGTTGGGCCGCAGTTTGACCCTGAACAGCCTGCCCTGTGGCAGGCTGCGTTCCCAGGTTCTGGGCATGAGACACCAGCGGATACAACTGGAATGAACAAATCGCCAGCACATAGACGAGGGCAAGGCGAAAGCGGGTGTTTCTCCAATCTGACAATCTCATATGCTCCTCTTCTGCGATCGCGTTGGAATCGCGCTTGAGTTTGATTTCCGCAGGCGAGAACATACGGGCATTTCAGATTTCGGGCAAATCAGGACGGCGGTTTGGAACTCTCTTCAGAACCGTGTCGCGAACCTGCAGTTGGCCGATTAGCGATTCGAATCTTCGAGAGGATTGTGATGCCTATTGATTTCAAAGGACGAGGTTCGCAGTAGGCGCGTGGGAGCAGAAGACTCGTGAGATGAACAAATGTTTGAGTTTGGTGCATCTCACAAGGCGGGCTACGTATCTCATCGAAAACAACCATATGGTGGCCAGGGAGGGAGTTGAACCTCGGACGCCAGCCTTTTCAGTGCTACGTTAAGCTGTAGTTGTAACCACTTAAGTGACTCCAGGTGGCCGCCTAAGTCCTTGAGAAGACGTGAGAGCCATGCGAATCGTGGGTTGAAATCGTGGGTTCAAAAACAGGCGCAGAAAGCCCCGCAACCAAGTACGCTGCGGATGGTTGGGGCCCTGGGCATCACTCGTGTTTGAACTGGAGCCTCGAGTGTTTCCATAATTCCTCCTCTGCCTGCTTACGCCCGCGTTTCGCTTTTCGCACCTGCCAATGCCGAGTAAGGTCGCCATTCGTTCCTGGTACAGGAACCCGCCTGGATCGATCCTTTCAGCTTGTCCGTGTCTTGCTGAAGAAGTTCCTCCCCCTTGAATGCCTGCCGGAGACAGTCAAACAGGCACTTGGTTGCGCCTGACCTAGCTTCTGCAAGCCGGTAAAAGATGCGCGGGCCATCGCGCCGGTCCAACACCAGCCCACAATTCTTGAGATAGGTCAGGTGTCGCGATACATTTGGCTGGGACATCTCCAAAACGTAGCGGATATCGCATCCGCACAGTTCCCCATGCAACAGCAGGTTGAGCACCCGCAAGCGAGTTACGTCCGCTAGCCCTTTGAAGTACTGTTCGAGTTTCATGTTTCTGTTCACCTCACAAGACTTCAGCCGGAATTTTGCCCCCACCTGCGGCACGCTTAGCGCTCTGTCGTGGCCGAGACCCCCGCGAGCCATCCTCTGACTTCGTCTTCTTTGGGAATACGGCCTGAGACTTTGACAACTCCATTGACGGTCACCGCCGGGGTGAGCAACACACCCGCCTTTGCCATGCCCTGCGGGTCGTTTACCTTTTGCACATCTGCCGCGATATCCATCTGCTCTACGACCTGGCGCACCACTCTCTCGGTTTCCACGCACCGCGAACAACCAGGACCATAAACAACAATGTTCAGCATCGTTTCCTCACTTCAGCGACCCAAGGCCGAAATACGCTCCTCCGTGCCTTTCTCGCTAATGACAATCTCGGGCTCCACAATGATTTCTGACTTCACCGAATTTGCGACCAAGCTATACTTTTGCGCGGCTTGCAGCGCCCGGTGAACCCTGTTTTCCACTACCTCCCGCGACTCCTCTCCGCAGGCAACACGAATTACCGGACGAAAGCACAACCGCGTGAAGAGTTCGGTCCGGTCAAGCTCGATCACTTTGGTACCTTCGGTGCGGCACTCATACGACAACAAGTTCAGATGGAACCGCTCGGCTGCCCAAATGAACATCAGCATCACGCAGGTGTTCGCTGCCGCAACAAAAGCATCTTCTGGGGTGAATACGCCCGCGTGTCCCTGCGCATCCGGAGGCGCCGAGAACTTCATCTCGGGACCGTTCCCCAACGTCAGGTGCCCCCAGTGTTCGCCTGTCCACCGCACCGTGGTGTGATATGTGGCAGTCCGGCTCATCGTGATTCCTTGCGGGCACAAAACGCCGCATACTCGCGAAGGATCGCCTCGCGGTAACTCGCCTCCGCTTCCGGCGGAACGTAGTTGTAGATCTTCATGTTTTGGACCAGATATTCCCCGGCATCTTCCGGCGCGCGTCCCTTTTCTAGGCAGTGCTGAAAGATCAGTGGCAGCGCCAGCAGTTCGACGGTTTCTCCTGCAATCAACAGCTTGGTGACCGAAACACCAGACCCGCATGAGCACGTAGCGACCTTGGCTTGATTCGTTTGCGGTACAGACTCCGTGGCCCGCCCGCTCGTCTCCCCTTGTCCGACGAATTGATCGACCAGCTCCGCCAATCGCTGGGCAGTAACGTCCACTGCTTGCTTGCCGGCCTCATTCAGGCGACGCCGTCCCTCGATTTTGCCTACCCCGCGCTCTGCTGCGAGTTCGTTGACCACGATGCTTGCGGCGGGCTTGCCGGAATACATCTCGGTACTCCGTGTGGCGCAGCGAAGCTCGCATCCATCGACCGTGATAGTCGGATGAAGGCGGGCGAATGCCCGGTCTCCTTCGCCGCCTGCGAGAAATAGCGGCAAACAGATGGTGACGGTGTTCCCAGGCCGCAATTCGTGCAGCAGCTTCAGGGCCGCAAGTCGGGCCACTGTGCCCTCGGCCAGTTCCTCGCCGGAGCAGGCGACGATCCCAGCTTTTCTTCGCGGCAGATCAGGCATAGATGTCTCCTTCGGCGATTTCATCAATCTCCGCGGCAATCTCCTTGGCCAGGGCACGGGCAAGCTGCTGGCCTTCGGCATTCAGCTCGGCGATGCCTTCGGGCTTCAGTCCCTTGTATCGGCGAAACACCTCGAACACGGCGACTTCACGCGCGATCTTGCCTCCGCTGTGTTTCACCAGCTTGGCGGCGCACATCTGCTTGCAGCCGTCGATGGTCACAGCAAAGCCACTGCGCACTCGTTCCAGCGCCTGTTCTTCGCCGAGCACCAGCTTCGATAGCGCGACCAACTGCGTGCGATCTGGACGTAAGGTGTCGCAAAGTTCGTAGGCGGCTTCGCGGGTCACGGATCCAAGCGACTTGCCGATGCCGCTGCAGGGGATGACTGGCACTTTTCGGGAACTCATGATTTCAGCTCCTCCTCGGCTTGTGATTGCATTACGGCCAGATAGGCTTTCGCGTCGAGGAGTCTGGCACGATCTGCCTCCCAATTCGTGGTGTCAATTTCGGCCAGCCACCCTTTGCCATATGGGTCTTCGTTTATGGTTTCGGGCTTGAGAGTGAATGCCTCATTGACCTGAACGATTGTGCCCGCCACGGGTGAGGCAACGCCGATCGTGACCTTCATCGTCTCGATGTCCGCGAATTCGTCGCCGACCTTGATTCCAGTTCCCGTAGGCTTAAGAGAGACAAAGGCCACATCGCCGTTGTGCTGTTGCATGAAATCGCTGACGCCAAGCCGGACCCGGTTTGGTCCCTGTCGCTGGATCCAAAGAGCCCATACTCCCTCAGCCGTGTACAGGCGGTCGGTCGCCACTAGAAATGTGAACTTGTCGATGGTGGTGCGAAGAAACTCAGGTATGGTTTGCATCTTTCCGACCACCCTCAGGGACCATGAGATATGCGTATACATGTATACGCATAAGCTAGGACTGACGCTGTGATCCGGGTCATGGTCCTATGTGATCCGGCACGGAGAAAGCGGAACCGCAGTAAGGTTGGTTGCTCCAGTTGTACACCGGAAACTCAGCCCCGAGGCTATGACGCTCGACCTCAGCATTATGGAAGGATCGCGGCGGTTCCGGCCATCGCTCCGAGGGCCAACACAAGTGCTGGATGCACTCTCCACCGAATCAGAACTAGAAGAGCAAGGCCCGCACACACAAAGGCCCGCCAGGAGTGCAGTGTTGCGGAGGCCAGGAGTATGGCGGTGCTCAGCACGAGGCCAATCACTGCCGGGATAACACCCGTCAGGAAAGCCTGCAACTCTCTGCGATCCTTCAACCGTTCGTATTCATGGCACAGCACCAGCATCAATATCACGGCTGGCAAGTAAAGGGCGGCGGTTGCGACCAGCGCTCCTGCTATGCCCCTGAGTCGATAACCAGCAAAGGTCGCCAGCACGGAAATAGGTCCCGGTGTGAGATTGCTGATAGCAACGCCATCGATGAATTCCTGAGGGCTCAGCCAGCCTAGCTTCCTGACGAGCGTATGGTGCAGAACGGGTACGAGGACGAACCCGCCGCCGAAAAACACAAGTCCAATCTTCAAGAACGTGACGCAGAGTTTCACCAGGGAAGCACCTGCGGCTGTCGCTGGAAGCGAGACAGGCCACAAGAAAGCGCCCGCACCCCATTCCTTCGTCACTCGATCTGCCTTGGCTTTAGCAGGAACTCGCGGGCGGCGATCCATTCCGCCGACGCGTGTTCCGAGCGTCAAGCCGAGAATGCCCGCTGCAACGAGGACATAGACAGGATTAACTTTGTACAAGCCCGCAACCGTCGCTGCCGCGCATAGCAGCGCAGCAATCCATGATTGGAAAGCTCTCCTGCCCAGCGACCAAGCTGCGCTCAATATGAGCGCGATTACGACCGGGCCGAGGCCCGCGACTGCGCCTTGCAAGGCAGGAATCGCATGATATGAGAAGTAGAGCCACGAGAGGATGAGAACCAGGACCAGCGATGGTGCCATGAATGCACTCGCTGCAATCAGTCCTCCGAAAGTTCCGTATAGCCGGTAACCAGTGAACAGCGCGGTGTTGACTGCAAATGGCCCCAAAATCTGGCCGAGTCCTACCCCATGAAGAAACTCATCTGGCTCGACGACCCGCCGCTTCCTGACGAGTTCATGCTCCATGAGCGCAATGATGGCCATCCCGCCGCCAAATCCGATTGTCCCGATCTTTAGAAATGCGAGTGCGAGGGCCGGGAGAGAAAGCTGTTGTTTTTCGGCTTTTGGTTGGTTCACGCCTGTCACTGTCATTCACCCATGGTCAGAACGCAGGAGTTGGTACTCTACCCCAAGCCGTCCCGACCGGGAGAGTTTTCAGATCGAGGATATTGAGGCCGTGTACGTCCAAATCGACCATGAAATAGGGCGTACGCACGGCGCTCACAGCAAATACGTCGGCTGGCTCGGCGACGACGACGTTGGACACCTTTAAGAATATCAATCGCCTCACCGAACCTGCAGCCATACTGTGTCCTGAATGATTGGCCGGGTCGAAGACAGAATGATGTGCTCCCCCCAGATGACTAAACGGATGAAACACCCAGTCCGTGAACCTGCCGATGGAATGATGCCGCTTATAGAGCTGCCAATCGCCTCCGGTGTCGGCGATCAGGCCTTGCATCACGTAGTTGGTGGGCAGGAAATAGACGACGTATGACTCGTTCTGATTTAGCCTTGATCGGACTTGTTCCACGCTGAGGATTTCCGGCATCCGGTGCTGCATCATCGGCTCATCTTCAGGGAGGACCGCCAGGGCGGTCACATTCGAGCTTGTCCACAGCGGGAGATGTCGAACGGTGTAGGCCCGCAGAGCAAAGGCGCCGCCGACCGCACCAACAGAAATCACAACGAACAATGCGATTTTGCCTGCGACAGTTAAAAAGGCAATGGAACCCTCAAGCCCTCTCGGTAGGAACATTCCGGTTCGTTCCATGTATCCGCTATAGGTTTCCGGGTGCTGTCCCAGCATCCGCCGTTCTTCGTCTTTCGACAAAATGTAGTAGACCAATATCATCAAAAGCCACAAAACAACAACGATGAATCTCGGCCAAAGGATGGCGAGGCCAAGGCCGGCAAGGCTGAGGCCGAGGTACTGAGGATGTCTAATCCACCGGTACAGCCCTTTCAGAACGGCCCCTCGCCTAAGAAACTTGTGCGAATAAACCTGAATCGCGCAAACCAAGAAAACAGCAATCCCGAGCAGGAAAAGCACCGACCCCATCACGCGTACGACTTTGAGAGGCCCGTTCGGCGGCACAACCATATGCGTAAAGAAAAAAGAGCTGAGCCATTTTGTGGCCGGGTATTTCGCCAGGCCGAGGAGAACTGGATTGAAGGCGGAGTAGAAGAAGCCCGCGAAGGGGCTGATCATGATCAGAATTTCAAAACAGATCACGAAATAGAGGACGATAGCGCTGCTCAAGACTGCTTTGGTCTTGCTCACTTCGGGACCTCCAGGGGGAGCTAAACTTGGCCAGCGTTCCCCCAAGATTCTTTCAGAGTTACTTGACTGAGCCGTCTGGCGGGCTCAGAGGATCACCCGTCTGGTGTTCGGTGATCTGGAATCGCAGGAATTCATGCACAGCCTCCACGGCCCGCGCATTGCTTGTGCGAATCCGAACCCTGCCTCCCGAGTCCATGGGTTCAAAGTCATAGTGAATTTGATCGCGCAGTTCCGTCATCGTGGGCACTCCCGGCGGCGTTTTGTCATGAATGAACATTGGAATTTCGAAATTGCCGTCCGAAAACATCTTCGCGACGTGCGAGAGATGTTGGCGGATTTGATCCCGCGTACCGGTGTCCTTCGGGTCATTCGTTTCTATTTCGATTGCACCACCGTCCGCCAGCAATCGGAAATGGTGAGTCGTTGTCTCTTGCGAAAACCCCATGCCCTTCTCGCCTCGCTTCATCATTTCGCAGTGGGGCTTGGCAGAACCTTCCTGGGCCATCTTTTGCTGGGCCTGAACTCCTGACGCAAACACAAGGAGCACCAAAATCACAATCGACTTCATGGACGTCCTTCCTTTCTGGTTTTCTTGGCAAAAGGGGAGCGTAGGGCGTTCCCCCTCATCTCTGGTGGCAGGTCCTCCAACAGTCGCGCTGGTTGTCCCCGCCGTGTGTGAGACAACTTAACGTTCCAATGCTTTAGCATCGTCTCTAGCTGATTTCGCATTTCGATTAGGTTTTCGATCTGTTGCTTGACCTGTTCCAACTTGGACTCTGCCATTGCCTGAACTCGACGGCACGGAACTTCTCCCCCGTCACGCATTTTCAGGATTGTTGTCAGCTCCGGCAGCGAAAAGCCAACGCTCAAAGCACGGCGAATCAAGCGAACTCGCTCTAGGGAATGGGGAGGATAGTCTCGATATCCACCGTCAGTTCTTGGCGGTTTGGGAAGAAGCCCTAGTCTTTCATAGTGCCTTAGAGTGTCAGTGCTGATGGCCGTGAGACGCGCGAGTTCGCCGGATTGCACGGGGTTCCCCTTCGAATCGAGCTTACACCCTGGAACTGATTCCAGGGTCAAGCGTTATTTCTCTGGTGCAAAATGGTCACGACTTTTGGCATCCTTGGCTATCGAAGCATTTCCAGAAGACTCCTTTACAACGAGTTTGTTGAGGTCACCGTTTGATGAGCACAATCTTTCGCCCACTGCTCGGTCCGACAGGAGGCCCACCCAGCGTGTTGCTAGTTCGCATTGCTGTGAGCCTGATCTTCTTTACACAGGGAATTCTGAAGTACATCGACCCCAACATGGGAGTGGTTCGCTTCACGAGAATCGGATTTTCACATCCCTACTTCACGGGCCATTTTGTGGGTACATTCGAGATTCTGTGCGGCCTCCTGCTCCTACTGGGGCTGTGGACGAGACTCGTGTCTATTCCGCTCCTCATCGTAATTACGACCGCGATTGCGACTACAAAGGTGCCGGAGTTGTTTCGCGCCAGCCAGGGGTTCTGGTACATGGTCAGCGACGCGCGCACGGATTTTTCCATGTTCTGCTGCTTGGTCTTTCTCATCTCAGTAGGTGGCGGGAGTTGGTCTCTTGATGCAAGGCGTGCTCGGCGTCGAAATGGTGACTGACAGGGAGGCTTGATGAAGAAATTGTCTGAATCAAGGCGCAAGTTTCTAAAAGCCGCGAGTCTGACGACCGGAGCGTTTTTCCTGTCGTCTGCCAAAGTCGTTGCCGAATCCGTCATATCGCCTCAGAGCAGCGCAGCCCCTCCCGCTTCTGAGTCCGGTTCGGCAGACTACACGCTGCACATCAAAACGTCCCCTATTGAGATCGCACCCAACCGGATCATCTCGGCGACCACGTACAACGGTCAATTCCCAGGTCCACTGCTTCGCTTCAAGGAAGGCCAGCAGGTCACAGTAGATGTACATAACGACACGGATGTTGCAGAACAACTGCATTGGCACGGCCAGATGGTGCCGGTTGACGTTGATGGAGCCGCGGAGGAGGGCACGCCCTTTATTCCAGCACATGGCAAACGCAGAATCGTATTCACTCCGCGACCCGCAGGCTTTCGTTTCTATCACACACACAATCGAGCTGGATCGAATCTTTACGCGGGACAGTACGGCGGCGAGGTCGGTCCCATTTATATCGAGCCAAAGCATGAGCCAGGCAACTATGACCGCGAGGAGTTCCTCGTACTGAAAGAGTTCGAACCAACTTTCAGCCGTGGGGGAGACATGGCCCAAGACTTCCTGCCGCCAACCAAGGTGAAGGCGCTCGAAGAGCAAGGAGAGTCAGCCATGAAGGCTTCCCTTGCCAAAGGCATGCCGCACGGATACGAAGTCGGCTACGGCTCTTTTACGATAAATGGTCGGATGCTGCACCACGGAGAACCCATCCGTGTGAAGCAGGGCGAGCGAGTTCTGTTCCATGTGTTGAACGGAAGCGCCACTGAAATTCGTAGCCTTGCTCTACCGGGTCACTCCTTCCACGTCGTGGCGCTGGACGGAAATCCTGTGCCCAATCCGGCAACGGTTCCCGTGCTCTGGATTGGTACTGCGGAGCGAATTTCTGCCATTGTCGAAATGAAACACCCTGGCGTTTGGATCATGGGTGACCTGGCAGATGACGATCGTCAGCATGGTATGGGAATCATCGTCGAATACGCGGGATTTAAGGGCAAGGGACAATGGGTCGCACCCCCCACCCACCGGTGGAACTACACAGTCTTCGCGAAGCCCGGCGCTACAGCCGCGCCGCCGGACGAAACCTTCGACATGATCTTTGTGAAAGACAATGCCGCTGAAGAAGGCTTCAACCGATGGACGATCAACGGCGTGGTTTATCCGATGAGCAACGAGATGGTTCCTGCCTCATTTCACTTGAAAGAAGGCAAGCGCTATCGCATCCACATGCGCAATGCCAGTGACGACATTCATCCCATCCATCTTCACCGGCACAGCTTTGAACTCACGCGATTGGCGGGAAAGACAACATCCGGAATCCTGAAAGATGTAGTCATGCTGGGCGGCTATCAAGAGGCCGAAATCGACTTCGTCGCCGACAACCCCGGACTGACGCTATTCCACTGCCACCAACAACTCCACATGGATTTCGGTTTCATGACACTGTTCGACTATGTATGAATGACAGGACACGAAGGGACTCGCTGATCCTGCAGTGGTGTCATAATGCTCATCGATGGATTCCGCACTGCCAGTCCCGGCAGCCGCTACGCTCCAACGCGTTCGTCAGATTCAAACAATCACGATCGCATGGATGAGCGTCGAGGCTGCTGTATCCCTCTCGGCAGCGTGGATGGCTCACAGCCCTGCGCTGTTGGCTTTCGGCGGTGACAGCGCCATAGAACTTGTCTCGGCGGTAGTTGTTTATTGGCGGTTTCGCTCAGAGTGGAACGAGACATCAGAACATTTGGCAGCCCGAATCACCGGAGGTCTGCTGTTCGCATTGGCGGCCTACGTGGCACTGATCGCCACCTTGGCGCTACTTGGACATCGTGAAGTGAGGTCAAGTTTTGTTGGGATCGTTGTATTGATCGCGGCAGCGGTTGTGATGCCCGTGCTCGCACGGCAGAAGCGTCGGCTGTCCGCCTTGACTGCCAGCGCAGCCCTGCGAGCAGATGCAGCGGAGTCCGCCCTCTGTGGCTACTTGTCGATCATCGCACTCGCAGGCCTGGTTGCGAATGCCTTTTGGGGAATCACCTGGGCCGACCCTGTGGCCGCCCTGTGCCTGATACCGCTGGTTATGAGAGAGGGTTCGCAGGCTCTCAAAGGAAAACCGTGCGACTGCTGCTGACAGCTCCAGATGGACGGATTTTGCGACCAACTACGATGGCATATCCCAGGTGCTCGCTGCGGAAGATCCGCTCGGCTGCCATTATTCTTCCGAGAGGCCATGTGCCCCTGCGTTTCACGATCCTCAGCTGGATTCTCACCATACTTGTGGGCACCGAGAACCACTTTCAGTAAGGCTTCGGAACGATAAATAACTGGACCATGATCGGACCAAGAAAGTTTTGGTTTGGGACAAAGGGCCGGCCAAGAACTTCGCAACGCAGATGACACCCCCCGCCGGGGCGCAAAGGAGATTCACGGTAGCGTGACCCTTATTTGACGCAGGCGACCCAGGCCCAAAGGCGGTTCTAGAATACGGCTACACCGTCACTCTCAGCCGTCCACTGAGCCAGTTCACTCATCGTACCCAGAGCCGTCCCTTCTACCAGTTCATCAGCGCGCAGACCGCGCGCCTGTGAGCAGCTCGTTCAAACGTGGACCGTGCCACCATGGCGCACGATGCCAGCGATCATGTTTTCCACGTTGTAGTAACCCTTGGGCAGGGTCTGCCCCTTCTTAGCGCAGCCCACGGCATCGGCGAGCAGATAAACCTTCACCAGTACCGAAGCTGCAACCAGTCCGTGCGCGTATCGGAGACCGTTGTAGGCTCGTTCGTTTCCATACGGGGCATCATTGATTATTACCACTACTGATTTCATAAATGGCACTCCTTATCAGAGAAAGAACTTGCGTGGGCTTCAACAAGCTGCCTTCGCAACACACCCCGAGACGTCCATACTCCAGCTTCAGCGGACGTGGAGATTCGTCACCAATATGGCCGGTGAAACTGCGGCGCAGCGTATCTGAGATCAATTGCCAGTGGCTCCTTGCGTGCATTCCCGTCTCTGCAACAGCCGCCTGATTTCCTGCTCAATGAGGGAGATGTCGGTTTGGTCAGTGTGTCTGACATAGATCCGGCCATCACAGTCGATGAGGAAGCTGACCGGCAATCCAAGAATCCCGCCGTAACGCTCGGCCAGATTGGCGTCTCCGATGGCCACGGGGTAATTCATTTTGAACTGCGCATAGAAGGCGCGCACGGGGTCGGTCTGATCGTCGAGGGAAATGCCGATGATTTGCAGACCCTGCTCGCGGTATCGGTTCTGCAAATCCACGAAACGCGGAGTTTCCGTTCGACAGGGCGTACACCAGGTAGCCCAGAAGTCGAGCAGAACTACCTTGCCCCGATACGCGGCGAGATCGAGCTTCTGACCATTTAGATCGGTAAGCGAGAATTCCGGTGCGAGCGGATGAGTAGCCGCCGTGTTCCCGAGAGTAACCTCGGCAGATTTCTTCCACTGCAGCCTTGCGAAATAGGCACTGAGCGCCAGGGCGACAGCCAAGATCAGAAAGATTGGCTTTTTCACTCGCTCCCTCTCGGGTCAATCTCAGCCTCAAGAAACCGCACGGCGTTACTCTCCCTTGGCTACTGGATAACCTTTGTCAACCCAGTCCGTGCCGAAATTGTGGGCGATGTAGAGGACCTTCACGTTGTCGAACCCCAGGGTGCGAAGTTCCTTATAGGCGGGATTGACGTTTGGACACGCACTCCAGGGACAACACCCACAATAGAGCAGGACAGAGTGAGTGCGCGGAAGAGCTTCGACCCGCTTGCGGAGCTGCCGGATGCCCTCCGCGCTAGAGGCAGGGCCGATGTATTCGGACCCCGGAATGTGTGCCTGCACGTAAAGGACACGAAAACCCACCTGGATGACGAGTGGTTTGGGGCCCTTAGCTGATTTCAAGATGTCCACCAGTTCTTCCGGCTGGATCAACTGAGGGCCGCCCACCGCAGGCGATTGTGCTGTCGTGCCCTGAGATCTTGAAGATGTTGGCGTGGCCGAATTGAGAGCTGCAGAACCCTGTGCGTTCACATCGATGGCGGAGAAGCACACCACGGCAGTCAGGACAATGAAGATGCTGAAGGCGTAGACGAATTTCATCATTAATCCCCTAGTCGTCTCGGGTTTCTGGATGCTCCGAGACGCAAAAGACTCTTACAGCTCGCGCAACCAGTGTTCACATCACCACCGGAACCCCGTAGGCCTTGCCTCCGAGCTTGAGTGCCAAGGCAAGGACATCACGTTTGAGTCCCAATGGCGCTAGCCACCATTGCTCGAACAGAATTTTGCCTATATGCCAGGCCCTTCCGAGATTACGCAGTTGCACCTGGGGAACCGGTTCGGCAAAGAAGTTGCCAAATGCGAAGCCAGCAACATCTTCTCCTGCCTCCAACATGCAGTACCCGTCAGCGCAGAAAATACTGTCGGCTCTCGCTCCAGCGACTTCGGCAGCGATCCGCCGCGCCACCACCAGCGCTTGACCATGGGCGAAGACGCCGGCCTTAGGCAGCATGAGCGGAGCGTCCGGCTTCCACCGACCGGGAATTGGAATGGCGGTAACGTCTCCCAATGCGTAAACGTTCTGGTGCTTAGTAGACAACGTGCTGCGGTCTACCGGAATCCAGCCGGCTTCATTCGCCAGACCTGCTTCTCGGACCAGAGCCGGGGCCCGATGCGGCGGAATGGCCACCAGCAGGTCATACGTAAACGGCTCTTTGCCTTCGAAAAAGAGTTGACGGGATTCGGGGTTGACTCCGGTCAGCTTGTGGAGCGGATGGAACCCGATTCCTTTTTCCCCGAGTACCCGGCCCACGGCTTCCCCCAGCTGAGGCCCCGCAACCGGCAAAGGCTGCGATTCGGGAGTGAACAAGTGCACTTCGACTTCCTGGCGTACTCCACGTCGACGGAAGTAGTCGGCTAACAGCATTGCACCTTCGTGAGGGGCACCAGGACACTTATAGGGGAGGGCGCTGACCACGACGGCCACCTTGCCCCGCGATAAACCCGCAACCGTGTCCCGCAATTTGATTGAGCCATCAAGCGTGTAGAACGTGTGCGCGGATTCCGCCAATCCTGGAATGTCTTGTGGAGCCAGCTCCGCGCCGAGAGCAACCACCAGGTAATCGTAGGGAAAGTCCAGGGTGGCGGTTCTTACACGTTGAGCTGCTAAGTCGATGTGCAACACGTCAGCTTCAGCCAACTCCACTCCCGGCCGTAGCAATTCGCGTAAGTTGCGGGTGATCTGCCCCGGTCGCCGGTTGCCGGTCATCACCCACAGGAACGAAGGGGCGAACGCGTGCTGAGCGTTCTTTTCCACAATCGTGATGCGATGATCACGCGGCAATCTCCGCCGGAGTTCATTGCCAACCACAAGCCCACCGATTCCGCCCCCTACAATCACAATGTGTTTGGAACTCACAACACCTCCCGTACTGACGTCTAGTCGTTCGAGCGCTCGTGGTCGGAATTCCACTCGCCCGCAGGTGACACCAGGACGCCCCCCAGCCCTTTCGCTGGATGGCGGATGAGCGTTTCGCGCATTCTGATTGCCACATGCAGGCCGGAAAGCAGAGTTAGCACCGCTACAACTTGAATTGCGGCCCGCATCCCCAAGAGATCTGCGATGATGCCGGAGATCAGCGCGCCGATTGCGTAGCCCAAATCGCGCCAGAAGCGATAAACGCCCATGGTAGTCGCCCGCCATTCAGGATGGGCAATGTCGCTAATCGCCGCCAGCAGAGTCGGGTAAACCATCGCGGTGCCGACCCCCTGCAGCAGAGCCGCTACGATCCAAGCCGGGTACTTCGGAACTGCGACCGTAAGCCAGATCGCACCGGCTTGCACGATCATCCCGCCCGCGATCAGCCACTTCCTTCCCCAGCGGTCGCTCAGCGGCCCGGTGAAGACTTGCAGAGCGCCCCAGGCCGCGGGATACACAGCTTTAACGGTCCCGATTGCAGCTACTCCCAGACCGAGGCTGGAGAAAAAGAGTGGATAGATACCCCACGACATACCATCGTTGAGGTTGTTGACCAATCCGGCCTGGCTGCACGAAAACAGATTCCGATCCTTCCAAGATGCTTGGGCAAAGATCTCGCGCATGGACGGGTGTGCAGTTGATGGGCTGTTCTCCCCTCCCGAGACCGCCGCGGCCGATGGGTGGTGCAGCTTCGCTTCCAGCTTGGCGTACTGCCGCGTTTCCTTCGCCAACAACAACGACAGCAGTAAGCCTGCAAAAGCTACGCCGATCCCGAGATAGAACGGTTGCGGCCGAAGAGCGTACACCGACGCGATGTAACCCGTAATCCAGGCAGTAAATCCGACGGCAAGGTAGCCAGCGAACTCGTTCAGTCCTAGCGCCAACCCACGCCGCTTCGGGCCAACCAAATCCACTTTCATAATCACCGTCATCGACCAGCACAATGCCTGGTTGACGCCAAGCAGCACGTTCGCCACATCGAACCAGAACCAACGATTGGCAAAAATAATGATGAACGGGACAGGAAGGCCAACCAGCCAGCCGACTAACAACACCTTCCTGCGGCCTACGGTTTCCGAGACCCGAGCGGCAAATAGGTTGCAGATGGCCTTAGTAACACCGAAGCTGACAATGAAGGAGACGATGGCGGTTTTGGAGACGAGCCCGAACTCCTTCTCGCCGATCAGCGGAACGACGGTTCTTTCCAGCCCGACCATCATTCCCACGAACACGTTGATCAGGACCAGGAGAGAAAACTGGCCGACGTTCTCCCGCAGACCTAATTTCATCTCGCCATGCGGCTCATTCATAGCTGGCCCTTCCTGGCAACGCGACTTTTCGACTTAGCGGAAGGTTCGGGGAGCTCATTCATTTCCCCATGCAGCTGCGCCCAAATTAATCGCTCGGATCTTGGCGGCTTCTGGAGGCGGCGTTGGTATGTTTTGCGTCATGTGGCGCACAAACTCGTCTTTGTCGTCGATCTGGAAGGCCTTGTTGAACCTGCGCTCGAAGCCAATCGTGGACATCGGCTTACCGCTCAAGGATCGCCCACAAACCGAGCCCGAATAGGCTCCCGGCAGAACTTCCAAATAGTCGGGCAGTGATTTCAATTTCTGGACCGTTTCAAACAGCGATCGTGCTCCCTGCTCCGCGCTTGAGGCCAACTCGGTTCGCCCCAAATCGCCAACCATCAGCGTGTGCCCGGTGAGCAAGAACCAAGGGTCCGGCCCGCGAGTTTTGTCGGTTACCAAAAGAGAAATGTGTTCGGGCGTGTGGCCTGGCGTATGCAATACGCGAATTTGCACGTTGCCTAGATCCAGATCATCCCCGTCCTCCACAGGGAAGAACTCGTACCCGGCTCCGGAACTGGCGTGAAGCACATACCTGGCGTCAGTCATCTCGGCCAGTTTGCGACCTCCGGAAATATGGTCGGCGTGAACGTGCGTATCCACGACGTAGCGGATTTTCATTCCGGATTCCTCGGCGGTCCGCAGATAGAGCTCAGGCTCATCAATTGGGTCGCACACGGCGGCCAAGCCTTTGCCCCCTCAACCGAAAACATACGAGGCCGCTACGACGGGGTCGCGGTGAAGCAATTGACGCAGGATCATCGGGCCCTCCTCTGTAAAGCCTTGTTTGAGGCTTGTTCAAGACCAGTTGCCACGGGAAGTCCGCGGGCACGCCAATCCTGGACGCTGGTTTCCAGCCGATGTGCTCGCAAGCCGCGGGCGCGAAGAAGCCGGACGGCGTCGATTGCCAGTGCGCAATAAGGGCCACGGCAGTAGGCGACAATCTCTTTGTTGCGAGGCAGTTCGGACAGGCGCCGTTTGAGTTCCTGCAACGGCAGGGCCAAGGCCCCGGGAATATGGGCCGTCTTGTACTCCTCGATAGGACGCACATCAATTGCGACAACTTCACCCTTTTGAACTCGATCGATCAGCGTTTCCGCGTCAACCGGGTCGAGGTCCGCCCCCGCTTCGAGGAACCGGCGCCGGAGCTGTTCGATCTCAGCCAGACGATCTTCCGCCAAGACACGAAACGCCCGGATAAAGTCGCTGACCAGAGCGTCCGCCAGCGAATACACCACGAACCGGCCCTGCTTTTTCGCCTGCACCAACCGCGCCGCCTCCAACACTTGAAGGTGTTGGGAGGTGTTGGCGACGCTCATCTCGGTTTCACGGGCCAGAATCTCGACCGTCCTGTCCGTTTGGCAAAGCAGGTCCAGTAACTCCAGCCGTTTCGGACTCGACAGCGCCTTGCCAATACGGGCCAGTTGCCCGTAGGCCGAGTCTTTGAAATCGCGCTTGCTCGTCGTGTTTGACATATTCAATTACTCGCTTGAATATTTGATAGTATTCATTTTGCTGCCTATTGATGTCAAGAGCTGTGCGGCCAAAAAAGAGCGGACGCGCAGCCGAGTCAGAAGGGTATCCCGTGAACGCCGAGCGCTATAACGCCTGGTACGATTCCCCCCTGGGGGCATTCTGCTTTGCCAAGGAACTGGATCTGGTTCGTCGTGCCATGGGAGACCTTGCGGACCGGTCGGTCCTCGAAGTCGGTTGTGGAACGGGGCGCTTCCTCTTGTCTCTCGGCAAGAATGCGTCCAAGGCGATTGGCGTCGATCGGGACTCCGCGATGCTTGACATCGCACGTCGTCATACACCGCCGACCGCAACATCTATCCGTTGGATTCAGGCCGATGCTGCATCCCTGCCATTCCCGGATGGCACCTTCGACGTGGTCTTTGAAAGCACTCTACTCTGCTTTCAGTCCGACCCGGCACGGGTCATCAGGGAAATGGCTCGTGTTTGCCTCTCAGGCGGAACGATCATTCTCGGCGAGCTGAATCCCTTCTCACCTTGGCAGTTGTGGCGGCACGCAAAGGGCCGACTAGGAGATTCCACTTGGCACGAGGCACGTTGGCATTCGTCTCGCACACTGATAAGGATCTTGTCAGAAAACAGCTATAGGACAACCTTGGCGGGACGTTCGCTGTTTCTTGTTCCTGTGGTCTCGGGCAGGCTGTTCCTGGAAACGTTGGAGCAACTCGGTCGACATCTCTGCCCCTGGCTTGGCGCCTACTACGTTATCTCGGCTGCCAAGCGGGTTAATATCATCGCACCTGTAGGGACACCAACTGAGTCAGAGCTGCATCGTGAGCTCCGACGGTAGCCGCAGATCTGGGAAGGTACTCTTATGCTGAATCCATCAGCAGGCAGACGCATATATTTGGATTTCAATGCCAGCACGCCCGTTGCGCCCGAGGTGGCGGATGCCATGCGGGGCGTCTTGGCTGAACCGTTCGGCAATCCTTCCAGCGAACACTGGGCTGGGGAACGGGCAAAATATGTCATCGACAAAGCCCGCGCGCAGGTTGCTGGGCTACTCGCGTGCAAGCCGAGCGAGATTGTGTTCACCAGCGGGGGAAGTGAATCCAACAATCACGCGCTGAAGGGCGTCTTCTTCGCCAAGGGGAAAGCCAAAGCTCACTTCATCACGACGCAAGTGGAACATCCCGCTGTCATCAATCCGTGTCGGTTCCTTGAGCGGCTCGGCGCCACCGCAACGTACTTGCCCGTGGACGGATTCGGCCGCGTCGATCCTGACGACGTGCGGCGTGCGATTACCCCGGAGACCATTCTGATTTCCGTGATGCACGCTAACAACGAGGTCGGCACGATTCAACCGATTCCTAACATTGCCCGTATTGCCCATGAACACGACATTCTCTTCCATACCGACGCAGCGCAGTCGGTTGGCAAGGTCGCTACTCGCACGGACGAGCTTGTGGTCGATCTCTTGTCGGTTGCAGGTCACAAGCTTTACGGGCCAAAGGGAGTCGGAGCCCTCTTCGTGCGCGAGCATCTCCGGTTGGAACCGCTGATCCACGGCGCAGGCCACGAGTTGGGCCGCCGCGCTGGAACTGAAAATATTCTCCTCGACGTAGGCTTGGGCGCCGCCTGCGCGACAGCCCAGTCGTGGCTAGGCATGGAGTCCGTGCGGCAACTACGCGATCTGTTCTGGAACCTGCTGCAAGACGCCTTCGGCGACCAGATTGTGCTCAATGGACATCCCACAGAGCGATTACCAAATACGTTGAACGTCAGCTTTGTCGGTAGGGCCGGATCGGAGATCCTGGGTCGTATGGAAAACGTTGCCGCGTCCACTGGTTCCGCTTGCCATTCCGGTTCACTAGAGTTATCGCCCGTATTGAAAGCAATGAAGATTCCACCGCAAATCGGAATGGGTGCGATCCGCTTCAGCCTAGGGCGAACGACGACTCGCGAAGAGATAGAATCCACCGTCGCACTACTTACAAAAGCGGTATCCCAATCTCAGGCTTTGGCCTAGAAGCCTGCGTACGGGGCGGGTTCGCAGGCGATTAGCGGCGGCTCACGGGACTCATACGTATCACTCTCCCGTCTGAGGTCAGCCAGGAACGTGACCAACGTCACTGCGACTGCTGTCCAGGGCGGTCTAATATGCCCGTTGGAAGTAAGAACTTGTTCATCGTGGGCAGCAAACGCGGTACACTGATGAGAGTGACAAGAACCCGAGCATTCGCGCTGCTGACGATCGCCTTGTTATGGGCGATCACGCCAGCCATGGCGTGTGTTCTTCCGGGTGCGACAATGACTCCCGCGGAACGGGAGTGCTGTCACCACATGGCGGAGCAGTGTGGAAGCTCCATGATGCCGGCCAGTCATTCCTGCTGTAAGGCTCAGGGACCCACGAACACCGTTCTTCCCCAGGCGCTGGCTGCCGGGCCGATTCGTCCTCTCACAATTGCTGTGATACCGCCGGTCGCCTCGTTAGGGGCGTTGACTGCGGTGACAGTCCGTTTCCATCTTTCGTTTCTTCATGCGCCACCTCCCGAACCATGTCCCGGCTATAACTCCGTCCTGAGAATCTAGACACCTTTCATTGCACAGATGAGGCCGTGCTCCGCCTTGCTGCGCCCTTCGTGCGCTTGATGCGGACACGCCTCCTATCCCTCTATTTGTTAATTGTTTACGGAGGAGCAATGAAAGCTCTACGTTTAGGTATTTGTCTGCTGATCGCCTTCAGTGGCGCGCGCGGTTTTGCGAGCGAGCCAGTTGCTGATGCCGATCCTTTGTCTGGTGTTACTGGCCTTCTGGCGCAGGAGCATAAGCACTCTCGGCCGTCCACGCCGCCGATGAGCCTTGGCGAACTTGAAACAGCGGCATTGGCCAACAATCCAGAAATCCGGGTGGCTATGCGTCGTGTCGCAATCGCCGAGACACGAGTGCGGAGCGCCGGGTCATTGAGCGACCCCGAGTTCATGTATCGCGGCTGGGGCACACCACTCGCCAAGCCCTGGGACCTGAACCAGACGCAGCACATGTTCATGTTCAATCAGTCACTGCCCGGTCCGGGCAAGCGGGCACTGCGCACACAACTTGCTTCGGAGGGAGTGGAGCAGATCAAAGCGGAACTGGAGGCCAAAAAACGCGACGTGACGGCTCAAATCCGGAAGACGTTCTACGACCTCCTCCGCAATCAGGACGAACTCCTGCTGCATGACGAGCAGGCGGCGTTGGCTCTTCAGTCCTCGGAGTCGGCACGGATCAAGTATGTTGTCGGACGCGTTCCGCAGCAAGACGTGCTGAAAGCACAGATTGCTCTCACGAAGCTGGTCGAGCACCTCGTGATGCTCGAACAGGATGGCGGTCTTGCGCGAGCCCGACTGAATACACTGCTGGGACGGGATCCTGGATCTCCACTCGAAGTCCAGGGCCAATATTCTCCGCCGCAGAAGCTCCCTGCACTCTTGGATCTAGAAAAGAGCGCCTTACAGAATCGGGCCGAGCTGGCGGTAGCGTCTTCCGGTGTGGAGCAGGGCGAGGCTCGCACGAAGCTGGCACAGAAGGCCTACACGCCGGACTACAACCTGAGCGCTGGTTACATGCTCATGCCGGACGGCGCCCGCTATCGCAACACCTACATGGCCGAGCTAGCCGTCACACTGCCCTGGCTGAACCGCGGGCGCCACGACGCAGAGATCGCCGAGGCACAGGCGAATCTCTCGGCTGACAGAGCCGAGTACGACAACCAGCGGGCGCTCGTCTTCGAAGAAATCCAGGAAGCTCTGATTCGCGCGCAATCTGCCAAGCGCCTGGTTGATCTTTACAGCCAGACGCTTCGTCCCCAAGCACAGGCGACACTTAAGTCAACCGTCGCTGCTTATGAGGCCAACCGCACCGACTTCCTCAACCTGCTCGACAGTCAGAACACGACTCTCGAAGTTGAACTCGATTACTACCGCGCCGCGTCCGAGCTGGAATCGCGGATCGCGGATCTCGAACGCGCCGTGGGAGTTCCCTTGACGCGCGACGAACACGAATCCAACACAACTACCCCTCAAGCTTCTCTACCTCAAATCACTCCGGAGGTGCGCTAATGACGCAGCATGAAAAGAAATTCCTTGTTACAGGACTCACTCTCGGCCTGATGTTGGCCTTGGTCGCCTACGCGGCAATGCGCCTCCGGTATCCCGACCGTAGCGCTGCTCAGTCTCAGGAAGCGCCGATTCTCAAGTACGAGGCAGCTCCCGAACAAGCCAGCTCTCAGCGCACAGAACAAGCGCAAGCGGACGCTTCTGTCTCCAGCATTCAGCTAAACCAGAAAGAGCAGACAGACATTGGTGTCGAAACGGTCGAAGTCAGGCGACGTAACCCTCTACGCGCTCTCATGGCCGGCGCGAAGGTGGACGAGCCGGAAACGCAACTGGCTTCGATCAGTGCACGCATCGGTGGCCGCATCGACAAGCTCTACCTGGATTTTACGGGCCAGCAAGTGCGCCGTGGTCAGACCATTGCCTCCCTCTACAGCCCTGAAGTCTTTTCTACTGCCGAGGAATACAGGCTCGCACTTGAAAACCGAAAGCGCCTTGGCACGGGTGCCGAGCCCTTAGCAGTGTTGGGCGCCGAAGACCTCGTAAACGCCAGCCGCCGCCGGCTGGAACTCTGGGGACTCACTCCACAGCAGCTTGATGAGATCGCATCGTCGGCGAAGCCTCAGATCGAACTTCCCATTTACTCGACCGTCAGCGGCATTGTGACCGAGCGCAAAGTTACCCAAGGGCAATACGTAAACGCCGGAGAAGTCCTCTTTACCATCACCGACCTAAGCACGATTTGGGTAAAGGCAGATGTCTACCAGCCTGATTTGCCTTCCGTGCACACTGGCCAGTCCGTTGAGATCACCTCCGACTCACTGCCTGGTACCACGCTACACGGGCGAGTCGGATTTCTCGATACCTCCATTAACCCTCAGACCCGCACTGCCTCAGCGCGCATCCAGGTTCCGAACCCCAGCATGCGACTACGCCCCGGCATGTTCGTGCAAGTTAAATTTGCCGCACCCGCAGGACACGACGTTCTAGCCATCCCGCGCTCTGCCGTTCTCGATACGGGTATGCGCAAGTTCGTCTACGTGGCCAAGGGCAATGGTGAATTCGAAGGACGGCAAGTGCAGCTCGGCCCAGCAGGCACGGATTATTACCCAGTGCTCACAGGCCTTAAAGAAGGCGAACGCATCGTCAGCCAAGGCAGTTTCCTGATCGATTCCCAGACTCGAATCACCGCCGGCATGACCGGGCTCTATGGCGGATCGAAGGAATTCGATCATGGTCAGGCCGACCTAGGTCAGGCACAAGCGCCCGCCGTTCCTCAGATTAAGTTCACCTTCCGCTCTGATCCGCAAACACCTCGCGGCAACTCCGATGCGACACTGCACGTAACCGTGCTCGACGCTTCAGGCAAGCCGGTGACTGATGTGCAGGTAAAGGTCACGCTCATCATGCCGGCGATGCCAGCCATGGGCATGGGCGAGATGCGTGCCGCTAGCGACCTCGCATGGAGGGGCTCTGATTACGCGGGCACGATCAAGGTCCCGACAGCGGGCTCCTGGAATGTCGAAGTGAATGCCAGCCGCAACGGGCTACTCCTGGGTAGCTATCACGCCCGGCTGAATGCGCAGTGAAGAGGAGAAACCATGATTAACCGGCTCATTGAATTTTCGCTGAAGAACCGCTTCCTCATTCTGCTGGTTTACGCGCTGCTGGCTGTCTGGGGTTACTGGGCCCTGCTAAGGACCCCTATCGACGCCATTCCCGATCTGAGCGAGAACCAAGTTATCGTTTACACCGACTGGTCGGGTCGTAGCCCGCAGGAAGTCGAAGACCAGATCACGTATCCGTTGACCGTCAACCTGCAAGGGCTAGCGGGAGTGAAGGACGTGCGTTCGTCATCGGCATTGGGCTTCTCGATGATCAACATCATCTTCCAAGACAACATTGATCCCTATTTTGCACGCACGCGGGTCTTGGAACGGCTGAACTTGGCATCGGGTTTCCTGCCGGAGGGAGTTGTACCTGTTTTGGGTCCGGATGCAACCGGCGTTGGACAGGTCTTCTGGTACACGGTCGAGGGACCCTACGACGGCGGGACCTTACACTCCCTGCAAGACTGGTTCATCAAGTACCAGCTGAATTCGGTGTCCGGCGTGGCAGAAGTGGCGAGCATCGGCGGTTGGGTACGCCAATACCAGATCGACGTCGATCCCATCAAATTGCGCGCTTACAACATCCCCTTGCGCACGGTCATCGAGGGCGTTCAGCGCAGCAACACCAACGTCGGCGCAAAGGTCATAGAAGCAAGCGACCAGGAGATGGCAGTCCGGGGCATCGGCTTGATCCGCTCAACGGCAGACATTGAGAACATCGTTCTCACCGCCACGGCAGGCATACCCGTCTACATCCGCAATATCGCCAGTGTCCATCTGGGACCGGAATTCCGCCGCGGCGTTCTCGACAAGGACGGCAAGGATGTCGTGGGCGGCGTTGTGGTCATCCGCAACGGAGCCAACGCCCAAGAGGTAATTAGCGGAGTCAAAGCGAAACTCGCAGCGTTGGAGCCAGGGTTACCCAAAGGCGTCCACATCGTTCCTTTCTACGACCGTAGCACTTTGATCCTGCACGCTGTGAATACGCTGAAGTCGGCGCTCTTCGAAGAGATCCTTCTGGTCACGCTCGCGCACGTGATCTTCCTGTGGCACTTCCGCAGCATCCTCATCGTGACGTTGCCGCTGCCGCTGGCGGTGCTGGGATCATTTCTGTTCATGCACTACGCTGACATCTCTTCCAATATCATGTCACTCGGCGGGATCGCGATTGCGATTGGTGTTCTGGTGGATGCTGGCATTGTTATGACTGAAAACGTGCTGCGGCACGCGGAGAGCTACTACGAAGAACATGGCGAGTACAAGTCGGCGATTAGCCAGATCACACTGGAAGCGGCCAAGCTGGTAGGCCGACCGATCTTCTTCGCGATGACCATCATCATTCTGGCCTTCGTGCCCGTGTTTGCGCTCACCGGCATGGAAGGCAAGCTGTTTCACCCACTGGCCTTCACCAAGACCTTCGCCATGGTGTGCTCAACGTTGATCGCGGTCACTCTGGTGCCGGTGCTTTGCACCTTCCTGATCCGCGGAAAACTACACCGCGAGGACGCAAATCCCGTGATGCACGCTCTGCGAATCATTTACAAACCGGTACTGCGCTGGGCCTTAAAGCACAGGATTATGACGCTGAGCGCGGCAGGGGTAATCTTTGCCTCGGCGCTCTGGCTGGCAACTACGATCGGCTCCGAGTTCATGCCTCCGCTCGACGAAGAGACTGCGCTGTTCATGCCGATTACCGACCCCAGCATTTCGCTTACCAAGGCGACCGACATTCTGCGCTGGCAGGACAAGATCATTGTCCAAGACCCGCTTGTCGAGAGCGTTGTTGGCAAAATCGGAAGGGCAGAAAGTCCCATCGACCCCGCCCCGGTGAATATGACCGAAACAATCATCAACTTCAAACCCAAGAATGAATGGCCCGCTGGCACGACTAAGGAAACAATCCTGCAAAGACTGGATGAGAAGCTGCGTCTGCCGGGCGTGACCAACATCTGGACCCAGCCGATCCGCAACCGCATCGACATGCTTTCAACCGGCATCCGCACCCAGGTGGGAGTCAAGGTCTTCGGTAACGACCTCGCGACCATCGAGCAGAAGGAAACTGAAATCGAACGGGCTCTGCGCCCGGTTCCTGGTGTCGCTGACCTCTATGCCGAGCGCATCACCGGCGCGCCGTACCTCGAAATAAAAGTGAACCGCGAAGCCGCCGCCCGCTACGGAATCAACGTTGGGGACGTGCAGGACGTAATCGAGACTGCAATTGGGGGCAAGAACCTCACGACCGCCATTGACGGCCGTCAACGTCTGCCCGTGCGGGTGCGTTACGCCCCTGATTTCCGCCAAGACCCCGAAGAGCTGCGGAATAACGTGCTGGTCACAGCCAGCAACGGCGCACAGATTCCTCTGGGACAAGTAGCCGACCTCGGAGTGGTCATGGGACCCTCCATGATCAGCAGCGAGAACGGGCTGCTGCGAGGCAGCGTGCTAATGAACGTCCGCGGGCGCGACGTTGGCCGATTCGTGGACGAGGCGCAGCGCGCTGTCGCCAGCGCAGTGAAAATGCCACCCGGATATTACATCGAGTGGAGTGGGCAGTACGAAAATCAGATTAGTGCGAAAAAGCGGCTCGAACTCGTCATCCCGGTCGTGTTCCTGATCATCTTCCTGCTGCTCTACAAGACTTACAACTCCTTCAAAGAAGCGTCGCACGTGATCCTCGCCGTACCCTTTGCGTTGAGCGGCGGAGTATTCCTCCTGAAGCTGCTGGGGTACAACTTCTCCGTTGCCGTTTGGGTGGGATTTATCGCGCTGTTCGGCACCGCCGTGCAGACCGGCGTTGTGATGGTGATCTACTTGGAAGAGGCGGTGGAACGAAAGCGAGTCGCGATGGGGGCACTTACCGTACAGGGTTTGCGTGAAGCGGTGATGGAAGGTGCCCTGCTGCGTTTGCGTCCCAAAATCATGACCGTATCCACGGTTGTGGCGGGCCTGTTACCGATCATGTGGTCTACGCGCACCGGGGCCGAAGTGATGAAGCCGCTCGCTACTCCCGTACTCGGAGGTATGGTCAGCTCTCTGTTGCATGTGCTGATCGTGACTCCCGTGATCTTCGCTTGGCTGCGAGAAAGAGATCTGTCGCGAACGGAAATCGCACCGCCCGCATAAGAAAGAGCGGCTCGACATTGTCCGTAACCAACTCCTGACGATGCCGGCTCGCCGCAAAAATGGCGGGAGCGAGCGACTCGACCCTGCGGCCTCCTGTGTGACAGGCAGGCATTTTTACGACTAAGCGCCTAGTCCGAAAATCCCACGGCTCCCTGTGTCCGCCCATGCCCAGAGAACACCCTTCCATCGCATGGGTCTGACCACATCTCACTTTTCTTGCATTTCTCACCCGAGAATCATGGGTTGGGATCGTGGGTTCTGCACTTTTGCTCCGATACTATAACTTCTTTAGAATGATATTCTTCAGAGACAAAGATGAACCGCCGACTCCCGCCTGGCCAGAGCTGCGTTCTGCAAAGAGTCCCGGCAACGCGGCTTAAAGCGGCCTAGACACTATTTCGCCGCTCCTTCTATCGCTGAAAACCAGTCTTCTACTGCGGTGATTGGTTGCTCGTGGGCGATTGGCTCAGCTCCTGCTGGAGTTGCAACAGTTGGCGCAATTGATCAACATTGGTTGCATTGGATGTTGGCACGCTCCGCGCGCTTGGTTGCTGAGAAACCTGATTGGTCTTGGGTGTCTGCTCGAGGACCACGTAGATCGGAGTATCCGCCGAAATCGTCACCACGATGTGCTGGGTGATCGCTAATCGAGAAACCTCCTCATCTCCAGCCTCGCCGACATTGTTGCTGACGCGCTCCCGCATTAGGTCCGACTCGCTCAGCGGCTGGTTCAGACTGCCTTGTCCCACCAACATCGCGCCAGCTTGACCAATTCCTGATAGCGATCTGACCAGGACGTTCTTTCCCGTGTTCTTCCCCTCAACTTTTCCTTTGAGCGGCCGCAAGTCCAAATCCGTCGCAGCTGCCTCGATGGGAATGACTGCACCATCCGGCATCAGCAGAGAATCGAACTGGATGTCAACGTAACCTGAACGATCTCCGTTCCGTATGTGGCCAACCGCTTTTGCTCCCGCGGGGACGATAATTTCTCCGTCCCGCTCATAGTTGTACTCAATCACCGCCAGGACCGGAGTTCGCACTGCCGTGCTCGCCGCTGATTCCAGGCGTGCACGCAATCGCGTACCCGTGGCCAGGCCCAATCCCAGTTCTGGTGCTGGATCATTGATTTCGCGGGCCTGAGCACTGGCCAAACTGGCAGAGGCGCTTCGCACGTAGATTAGCGAAGACTTCTCCATGGCCTCGCGCTCTGCTTTACCCAAGTCTGGAGTTTCGGCACCGGCGCCGGTGCGCGAGCCTGGCTGATAGGGCGGCGCTTGCCATGGTTGCTGGTCTGCGAAAGGCGGTATCGACCCCAGAGTTCCCGCTCCGGTCGCCACCGTCCTTCCCGCAGCCGGCTTGGTTGCGGTTCGTTGTAGATCTCGTTCGTTTAAGAAGCCTTCGTGAGATTCTTTTGTGGCGGGCCGGCCAGAATCAGTGATCGGAAATAGGCTCTTATCGTTGCTCGCGGTGCCGCTCTCCGATGCCAAGTCTTCAGTAGCAGTGGCACCACGACTCTTCACTTTCTGCTCCACGCCCCGATGGGGCATAGACGTAGCGACGAAGATCAGCAGCGCGATGACGATCGCTCCCGCCCCGATGATTACAAAGCGGTTCTGTTGGATCTGCTGCCGGGCTCTCTGTTTTGCTCTAGTTGCGGGCCCAGGCAATGGGGCGGTTGCATCCGGAGGCAGTGGCACGTTACTGAGCGTCTCTTCTCCGGCTGGTTCCTGAATCACTCCGGCGTTGCCGTTGTCGCTGTGTCCGTTTGGATGAATCACTTTGCACCTCCCGAAACCGGAGCCACAAACGCAATCGGCGCTAGGACCGGACGGTCGACCTCTTCCGCTTGGGCAACCGCTAGCAAGAGCCGTTCCCGGGATTCCTTGAAGGTAGGACGCTCGAATACAACGATGCCATCGGCCCTGGCGCCAGGCGCGAGTCTCCGTGACGTTATCCAGTAGTCCTTGATCGCAACCGGCTCGGCCTTGATCGCCTTTCGATGCTTGTCTTTCGATGTCCCCGCAAGCTGTATTTGCGGCGGCAGTACTTCAATGGTCCGTGCCGAAGAATTCAGAACGGCGAACGGCACGGCCATCTGTTGCTCTTTCTCTATCGCCTGTCCTACCGCAACCTGCAGTTGCTTGCCTTCCCAATGTGGATTCTCAATCCGTTCCGCCCTGAGCAAATCCTGCTCTTGTCTGCCAGGCTTCTCTGGGGCAGTGCTGGTTGGCTGATTTTCTGTAGCTACGTTTTTTGTTTCGCCAACCACAAACATGGGATGAGTCGACGCAATCAGAAAGCTACGCGGGCGCTCACAGTTGAGGACATAGTCCACGGGCTCACTACGGTCTGACTTGCCTTGGCTCACTAGGCTCAGCGAGATCTCATGGCCTCCTCTGGTGGTAATCAGGGCGTTGGTTTGCGCAGGTTTTGCGCTGGTCGCTTTGAAGAACACCAACTGCGGCTCGGCTTCGGAGTGGTCGGCCTTAAAAGCCCCCGGGTCGCCCAGTACGACCGAGCTCACCTCCTCCAGCACCCGCACCGAACTGACGTATCCTGGCCGCAAGTGCAAGACCACAACCTGTTCTGGGTCGACATTCAAGTTCACGATTCGCGCCTGTGGAAGATCGACCTGCGCTGAAGCTAGATGCAGCAGCAGGAGACTGGCCGTTGTCAGATGCAACAAACTCAAACAAATTTTCATCTCACATCTCTTTCCGAACTGGTGTTCGTAGTTCTTGGTTTAATTCCGGCTTGGCGGAGGTAAGTTGTTCTAATTCTTGCCACGTAGGCAATTACGTCGGGATTTCGATAGCCGAGGTCTCGCCTGCCGATTACGTCTTCGCCGACATAATAGGCGGCAGCCACTAGCCTGAGATCGTTATGAAATTGTTGCATCAACCATGCGAGGTATCGCACGCCCCCTGAAACGTTTTGATCGACACTGCACCGGTCTGTTACTCCGAGTCGCTGAGCGGTTAGGGGCATTAACTGCATTAGTCCTGCAGCGCCTTTGGGAGAGACCGCGCATGCTCGCCAGTGCGACTCGTGCTCGACAATGGCGCGTACCAGCGCGACGGGAACCCGATAATGTTGGGCGTAGGCTACGACGTAGTATTCGGCTTCGAGCCGTGCCTGTGGTTTGGGCGATTGCGCCCAGCAAATCGAGATTGCAGAAAGCACCTGCGCCAAGATGAGTGCTGGCCTCATGCCGCGCTCCTTCGCAGAGCCTCGGCGCTGTACTGTTGCGCGTCAAAGATCAAGCTGGCAAACCCATCGCGCAAAAGCAGCTTGCGTCGATCGGCCTCGGTTTTGGCCAGCAACGGCAGGAGAATGTCTCTCATCTCCGGCGTAATTTGTTCAGTTCCCAGAACTTTGAGTGCCTGCGCGAGATCGAGAATCTCTGAGACTGAGGGTGGCTTTTCCAGGCTCCATCCCCGTAAAGCCTTGGCGAGTCCCGCCATGCCGGCATGGAATTCGTGTGTGGAATCAGGCGTTCTCAGCGCGACAATCTCTGCTTCTCGCTCCGCGGTGGGGTGTTCAACACGAAGGTAAAAGCTGCGTCGGCGCAGGGGATCGCCGATGCGCCTCTCTTCATTCGATGTCAACACAACGAAGGGAATGCTCCTGGCTTTGATGGTGCCTAGTTTCGGAATGCTGAGCTGCCACACGCTCAGCAATTCCAGCAGAAGCGCTTCAAAAGCGTGGTCCACCTTGTCCAGTTCGTCGATCAGCAGGACACAGGGCCTTTCACACTGCAACGCGCGCAGAAGCGGCCCGGCACCGAAAAACCGCTGACTGTGCAACTCCGTCCGCAGTGACTCCCAATCAACGCTGGCGGACTTGGCCTTGAGTTCAACGCAAAGCCTTTGAAGGGGTTCATCGAACTTGCCGATGGCCTTCTCTTCGTTGATGCCCTCGTAGCACTGCAGGCGTTCGACGGTGGTGTCCGCTGCGTCTGCAACTGCATATGCCAGTTGAGTCTTACCGCTGCCGGCGGGACCTTCCAGCAGCAACGGCTTCTGCAGTCTCGCCGCCAGGTAAACCGTTGTCGTGGCTACCGAATCCGCAATGTAGCCACTTGCGCGAAGGCCACCTTCGAGTTCTTGAAGAGACGAAAACACTCGCTCCTCCTCCGCCTAGGACCATGCCAATTCCGGTCCTGACCGTGAAGAAGCTAAGCCCAAATGAAATTTCGGTCAAATCCGCGGCAACAGTGAAGACTAGTGGCGGTATTTGTCCGACTCGCATTACGCCTTTTGACCGAAAAACAGGGTTGTTCTAAAAGAACGAAAAGCAGGCACTCGGTTTTGTTCACGAGTAAGGATAAGAAATGTACGAATCAGACCGGGTTGCGAGAATGTTCAGACGGGGCCACCGGTGGCCGCGCGGGATAAAAAGACATGCAAATCATAGAAACGCTAGAGAATCGCAAAGACGCTGTTAAGGTTTCCGAACTCGCAAGGCTCTTGAGCGTGACCCCGAAGCATATCTACAAGACACGGGCTGCGGGGCGGATTCCGGGTGCATTTCGGGTAAATCGCGCACTTAGATTCGACCCACAAATCCTGGCAGAGTGGTTGAAAGGAGAGCTCATGCCTGATGCGGCCGCAAGCCGCGGAAAACAGAAGAGAACCAGGTAGGAAAGGACCTCTCGTCGCCCCTAATTGGCGCTGTAGTCCCAGATGCAAGGTTTAAGTGGGTGAATAGATGGCGGCCTGGCAAAGGCTTTGGAACGGGCGGCAATCAGTATCGGGAGCTGCTTTCGGAACTGCGGAAGTCCGAGGGCGAATCCCGAATAAAAGCACCATAAAACGCGTTGCCGCTGATTCCTCAATTGTAAGCCTTTTATATACAGTTGTTTACAGAGTTAAATAAACTACATTTGCTCGCTAAACAAGAGGTGTTTATTGTGCTATTCTAGTTTAGCGATGAGGGAATCCAGCGACTCGCTCTTAGTCAATTATCTCAGCACAATCGGCGGAGACTTGCCGTGGATTGAGCCGCTACCGGAGTCCGCTTCGAAACTTCCTCCATTCCTAAAACAGCGATATCGGATTTCTCGCGCCGATCTGTTTGGGCGAAAATACCTACTCGCGATTGAAGAGCCACGAGAAGGTGACCCGTCCCCGACGGAGTACGCCCGCGATGCTCGCACGATCAAAGAACGGCTTACCGCAGACGTCATCCTCGTCTTGTCGAATATTCCTGCCTATGTCAGAAACCGCTTGGTACATCAAAAGGTGCCATTCATAGTACCCGGCACGCAGATGTTTTTGCCGATGTTGATGATCGACCTGCGAGAGCATTTCCCAAAATCAAAAACCAAGTCCCAAGACGTTTTGTCCGCCGTTTCGCAGCTCGTAATTCTCTATCACCTCTCGCGGGAATCGCTCAGCGAGACGCCTTTAGGACAGATCGCCTCGCGTCTTCGATATTCGCCAATGGCGATCAGCAAGGCTCAAGACGAACTGCAGAATGCTGACCTGTGCGAAGTTCATCGCTCGGGCCGGACGCTTTCCTTGCACTTTGGTTTGAGGGGAAAAGATCTTTGGCAAAAAGCCGCACCCCTATTGTCGACTCCTGTGAAGCGGACACTGTGGTTCCGTTGGGGAAAACAAAATGTGCCTGCCGTGACTGCGGGAATGACAGCTCTCAGCAAATATTCAATGCTGGAAGACGATCCCCTCCCCACGTACGCAATGCGGGACAAGGATTTCGTCGCTGCGTTACAAAAAGGCGAGGTCTATGGCTGTGGTGGCCGCGAAGACGCGGAGGCACGGATGGAAACCTGGAAATATGATCCTTCGATCCTTGCCCGTTCCGGAATCGCTGATCCCTTGTCTCTCTACCTCAGTCTCCGGCATTCGGTCGATGAACGGGTGCAAAAGGAAATCGAGAAACTGATCCGCCAGACACTGCCATGATCAAAGGTTTAGACAAATTCAAAGCACACTTTGCCCAGCACACAAAATCGTTCGTCTTGATCGGCGGCGTTGCTTGTCATGAGTGGCTTGCGACTCAGGGTCTGGAATTCCGCGCTACCAGGGATATCGACATAGTGCTGATTGTCGAAGCTCTCGACCAGGGATTTATCGCCCGCTTTTGGGAATTCGTCGAAGCGGGACAATACGAAATCAGAGAGCGGGCTACAGGGAAGAGAGAACTTTATCGCTTCTCGAAGCCCAAGGATGACACGTATCCCACCATGCTTGAGCTATTCAGCCGACAACCGGGAAAAATCGACCTTTCCCAGGGACAACGCGTAATACCAGTCGAGATCGATGAGAACTCCGCCGACCTTTCCGCCATTCTTCTGGACGACGACTACTATGCTTTGATTCTCGAACACCGTCGCGAAGATGACGGCTTGCCGTTTGTCACGCCCGAGGCTTTGATTCCGCTCAAGGCTCGCGCCTGGATCGATATGACAGAACGCCAAAGAAAAGGTGAAAAGATCGACTCCAAGGACATTCAAAAACATCGAACCGACGTCTTCCGACTGGGTGCGACACTATCCGGAGAATCCGGCGGTCATCTGGCGCAAAGAATCGAGCAGGACCTTAAGACGTTTCTGGCGGCATTTCCTGAAGAAAGCTCCGAGTGGCCTTCGATTCTGGGTTCGTTGAAAACGACCTTTGGAAATAGCAAGTTGAAGAGCGCGGATCTGATCGGGGCCATTCGGCAGTATTTCAGAATCGCCTGATGCCCATTTCCAGCAAAATGATCTTCTAGACAGTATCCGTCCGTGATGTGAAGCGCGATAAGGATTTTGGGCGACGAACAAATTTCGGTCTTCATGGAATGCGCCGGAATGGGACAATCCCACGGTTTGCGAAAGCCAGCTGATACCCTCTCTCAGCTGGCCATTCTTTTGCGCCATGTGCGTGGCAAAATGGCAAGACAATTCAAGCACGGCTCGGCCGATCGATTTCCTGCGAGCCCTGTTTGAGCGCTTGCGGAATTGCGAAACCGGCGAGTTCGCTATTGTCGAGTCGCTCTTGAACGTCCTTGCCACGAACGTATTTCAAATACACCATGGTGGACGCGAGGTCCTTGTGGCCGAGCCATTCCTGCAGTTTACGAATACTGCAGACATTGCCTTCCAGGTTGACGGTCGCAAATGTGTGCCGAAACTTGTGCAGGAACCAGTTGCTGCAATAAGGCCCCTCGGAGCAGCGGTTGCCGTGCCGCGATGCACAGGTTCCGCAGTTTAGGCCGGCCCGCTTGGCGATGTTTTTCAGCTTGCTTTCGAAATTCTTGTCCGGGCGCCCTGCCTCGGTGGGAAACACCAGATTGTAAGGGTTCGGTCCCTGCTGGCGGTTCTTGTAGTCTTTCAACGCTTCCAGCAATGCAGATGGCACTGGGATCTCTCTCTCCTCCTTGTTCTTTGGCTTGAACCCTAGCTGCGGCTTGGCCGTGACACGAACCGTGCCCCGCCGGAAATCGATGTCTCTCCAGGCTGTGAAGCGAACTTCTTTGTCGCGTTCACCGGTCAACAAGAAAAACAGGTAACGGACTCTCTCATGCTCAAGGCAGGCCGCAAACAGAGTCTTGAGTTCGTCCGCCTCGTATATTTTTCGAATGGCATCGACATATTCCGGCCAGTCACGCTTGTGCAAAAGGCCCTTGACCCCATTGAGCTTCAGGAACTGAACCACGATGTTGGCACGATTGTAGGCAGTACGTGCACTGCAGCCCGATTCGTATTGGCCACGGATAAACTGGAGCAGGTCCGCGCGCACGATGTGCTCGATGGATGACTTCGCGCAACCTTTTCGAAAAGCATTCAGGGCATACTTGTAGGCCGCATACGTTTTGGGCTCGCGTTGCGGTGGCTTGATGTCGTCCAGATAGTGCTGAATCGCCAAATCAAGCGGAATTCCCTGAGTTACCTTTTCGCCGCGATTTAGGGCACCTGATCCAACCTCGAGTCCTGCTCTTGCAGCCGCCAGTGCAAGAGCCTTTCTGTTGGCAAGATCCGGAACGCGCGCGCGGTCGGGGATGGCTTCACGTTTGCGCTTGGGTCCCTCCCACCACTCTATGTAATAGGTGCCCTCGGAATGGATTTCGATAGAGCCGCCAATTCTGACCTTGTCTTTCAATCTGCCGTTCGGCTCTAGAACGGCGGGCATGAGCTTCCAGGCTCGATTGACCTTGATTTTTTTGAGAATGTTGACGCGAGGGGTTTGAGTGTTCGAGGCGTGCCGTTTCATGGATGCTGTTGTCTCCTGAGATCGCCTTTCGGTCAAATCCCACGGATTTCAGACACCAGAACAGACACCAAAGCATCTAAGCTATTCAAAACAAGAAGTCTGGCGGAGAGAGTGGGATTCGAATTCGCGTTAGAACGTAAATTCAATGACATGCAGCGCACTGGCTGTGCGTGTTGGCGCCGTAAGGCTATGGTTGGTCGTGCAATTGTTGTGTAAGTGTTGTGTACGGACTGCGACGTTTCGTCGCATGACTGAATCCAGCGCGACACTCTGAGAGGCATGACGGCAACGAGCCTACCAGTCTTTATACTTCGTCCCGTCGAGGGCGGTGCCTTCGGACTTGGTGTAAACGTCGAAGACGTTCTGGCCACCCCAGGCATCTGAATCCGGACCATCTTGGTTCGACCGTAGCCCCCACTCCGTGCTCTTCGTCATCGGATCAATGGGGATCGAACGCAAGAAGCGAGTCTTTTTGCCGCCCTGCGATTCGACGCCTTTCACCAGCGTCTCCAGATCCGGGGGATAGTTCAGGCTGTCCACCTTGGTCTGAAAGGCACCGCGATCGGCGGCGTCCTTGTAACGATCGATGGCATCCCGCATTTCCCAGAGCGCATGGTGGAGTTGCTTTTCCTTCTCACGCTGTATTGTCACCCGCGCCAGCGGCAGCGCCATCAGTGTTAGGATCGACAAGATCGTGGCCGTGACAATCAATTCGAGAAGCGTGAAGCCTCGTTGGCTTCTGGTCATCTGAGTGCCTTGGGCCGAAAATCTATTGCGATGAGCGAATGCGGTCTTGCCGACTGCGGATTCCTCCGCACCGAGATACTCAAGTACGCCCACTGCAAGGAAGTGTTACTTCGACGGCCGTCACCAACTCTTAATGCACCCCAACCTAGGATGGGACAACAGAAACCTATCGTATTCTTACGTAAACGAAGACAGGGGGCAGGTCAAGCAGGTAAGTCCACCAGTTTATTGGATAATAGCCGGAGGAACCTCCACCGCCTGGATTTAACATTGAAAGTGCCCTGGGGATCCAAAAAGAAGGAGGTCTGATTCAGCCTGCCGCGCTTCCGGTACCAGCCCCTGTGGACGCATGCGCGCGCGTGCAAGGAGCTACGAACTTATTGTTTCATTTTTTCCCGCCAACTCAACGGCCTAACAAATATTAACAAATATGATCAACTGCCCAGCCTTCAGCGGTGCCGTGGCCTTACCACAAGTATTAGCTGTAACAATGCCGTGCTGGAGGACCTCATTGGTCGAGAAGTCCGTTGCGGCCAACCACGAATAGTCAGGTGCATGCGCTTGACGTTGAACATAACCGGCGCGGACCCTAATCGTATCGCCGTTTATGGTTGGTTTGACAACTCCAGGAAGACCGCAGGCCAGTTGCTGAGTCGGATTGTTGATCTCCGCACTTTCATCGCCCCAAACTGAGAACGGCCGAGCCATCCTTGTCTGTTTCAGATTCCAGCGACGGTGCGCCGAGTCGATATGAGCTGGAAGTTGTGCCCCCGAAAAGGTCAAATGTTGGAGGATTCCAACAATTTGCCAACCCCAACTGAGAGACTCTCCGCATTCCTGTCGTCGTACGCTTATAGCATCTTATCCTTTCACCAGCGGATAGAGTAACCGCTCAAAAAAACCGAGCGGACGAGCGACAAAGACTATTTCTCCGGGGGCTGCCTTTGCGGCACCGCTCGCCGATTTCCGGGATTGGGCCCCCGCCGCACCCTTCTGAATCAGATCTTGCGTGCTAACGAGCACCGCGCATCCGCAACGCCAATGGTCCGAGGATAGGTGGACTTGGGCCGATAAGTGCTGCGGCAGTGGTTCAGGCAGCGAGAAGAATGCCTGTCCCTCTGCATCAGTTTGGAGTAACAAGGGTTTGCCTTGTGAGACCTTTGCGTTCTCGCCGTAGAGGAAGGATATTGAGATCTGCTGTTCTGGTAACGGATGTCCGTTTCTGGAATCAACGACGCGAACGATTATCTTCTGACCTAGGCACATCTGCACCGCGCACACAAGATAGAATGAGAAAAAAAACTTGAAATACCACCTCATTTTCTTTTCCCTTTAAGCAGCCCACGCCTCGGTTGAAAAGTCCGCGACAGATTGGCTCTCCCCTCAGAACGGACATTTCTTTGGATCAATGTTGCCACCAAAGAACTGAACAACGTGCCCCCACAAACCGTCGACAAAGACATTGACCGGCAATCCCACCGAAACCAGAGTCAGGGTTAAACAGGTCGATATGTGCCGTGCCACTGATAGCGTACATTCCACCAGCAAAGGACCAATTACCAAGATTTTTCCAAATGTAGCGCGGGCTCAGATCCCCGGATCCGAACCGTGCTGGCGGATGACCTACCCCCAAGCGGAACATTTCAATCTACCGAGTTTGAGGGGGTGGGAGCGAAACTTGTACGTATAGGCTCCCGTTTTTTGAGCTCGGCGTACGGGTCTGCTTAGAAGCCAGTATCGGAACGGTGTAAACCGAGACACTGCGGTCATTCAGAATGACCAGCTTCGACCCATCCGGCGATAGCGCAAAGTCATAATTGTTCTTCGGCACCGGGTCAACGCTGACAGTCAGAACCCTCCTCCTGAGAGTCAGGTCATACACCGCTACTTGAAGTCCATCGAGACAAGCGCCTGCCTCAGCGAATAGAGGCTTCTTGATCTTCAGAGTTGGCAGAGCGAGAGCGGCAAAACGTCCGCCACTTGCCGCTGTGGATTTTTCTGCACCAAAGTAGCGTTCGCACTTGCTACCGGATCCGGCTGAAGAACCGCGACCGTTGAAAGGCTCCAGCGGTATGCGTGTACCGCTAGCAGTAAGCGCCAGAACTGCGTCGCAGGTTCGCATGACAACAAACTCACTGGAAATCATTGTTGGTACGCTAACTCCTGCGGGGCACCCCTGAGCAGCTTTATCTAAGATACTCAGAGCATTAGGGTGCGCGAAGTCGGTAACAGCAATGGCCCCAGATCTTTCGAAGACGAATCTCTCGTCCGTCATCGAGAGTCGGAAAATTGGGGGATATTGATCCCATGAATGTCTAATCTTTAGGCTGCTTGCATCCAGCACGTCAATGTGGCTAATCCATTTGCGATCTTTTTGCAAGTAGTGGCTAATAGCTATGCTCCGCCCGCTCGTTGATACACTCGCGAAGTAACTGCCCTTCGGGTCGAGAGGGAGTGGCAGTTCGCGAACCTGTGCGAAATCGGGCGAATAAAGCCTCACAATGCCGCCGGTCTTGACAAGTATGCCGCCCGATGTTGCCCGAACGTCAGAGTCGTAGCGACGAGTCCCCCATTCCTTTTGGAACTCCGTCTTGCCTGACTTGGCGTCAACGACCCACGCGTCCAATCGGAAAGGGCTGGAGAGTTCAGGGCTCTCACGGGAGGAAAGTTGTTTTGGCTCGGTGCTGACTGCGTATACGATCAGCCGCGTGTCGTCGAAAAATGTGACTCCGGCTCCACTCCCGAGCCCTGACTGCGTGCGGCTGAGAGTGGGTACTAGGTCTTGGTTCCACAGAGGCTTCTTGCTGTCGGGCAGGTTTGCTTGTGCAAGAGAAAATAACCCGCTCCAGAGAACCCAAGATAGTAAAGTGGCAAACCTGGTACACGAAACAAGCCTCTGAACCGACACTGGCATTACCACCATGGCCGCGGGATCCCCCCGGCGCTCCATACGGTGTTCCCGCCGATGATGTCCCACCCAAAATGGACCAGAGAACCGACAGGGAAAAACATCGGATTGCCTGTATCAACGTGAAACGTACCGTCCCCATGCGAGTAATCTAGAGAATCAAAAACTCCGCAACGCGAGAACGAACAGCCGAAGTCGCTCGGGTTTACGAATTGGCCGTTGACTTGGATGATGGGATTTCCGTTTTGGTTGGCATAGCTAAAGTCATAGTTGCCCCCTTGCATCGGCGGTGTACCCTGTGCGAGAAGTTGGTCGTAGACCTGCTGGATACAGCTCGCTACCGCAGCTGCGTCCTGTCCCGCGCAGGCCTGCTGCCCGAATTGAATTGCCGCCAATTCCCTTTGTTGTTCAAGCACACTGCCATCGCCTCCCGTAAACAAATACTTGGTTGATCCGCAACTCCCCGTCACTGGGTCGCAGCCCGTGCTCAAGATAGTGCTGTATCGGTTCTCGTTGGCGCCCTCTATTGCCCAAAGAGGACCTGTAAAGAAAATCCCCGGACTGACGTAACTGGCGCCGTATCCCCCACCGCCACCTCCACCGCCCCCGCCACCTGACCAGCTGCAATAAGCGTTGCACGGCCCATTGCAACCACCATTCCAAATGCAATCATAGATCGAAAGACCTGATGGATCTACCGAATTGAGAGGACCGTTAAGCGCATAGGTATATCGGTTCCACGACTGCGGATTGGTAGGATCGATTGCCGCTGTTCCCGCTGGATCCGGCGAAATCCAGCGACCCTGCGTAGTAGAAAGCTGCCGGAATAAAGCGTGTGTGAGACCACTCTCAGAATCAGATGGCAGTCCCGTGTAACCCGTGTAGTGCCATGAATTCGGGCTTGTGCCGGTGCAGTTCTGCCCGTCACCGAAGGGGAGGTTTATGCAGGTTCCTACGGAACTCCCGGAGATGTTGCTCCACGCGCGTATCGATCCCAGCCAGTCGGAGTGATTGAAATACGTTGTACCATTCGCGTACAACGCCAATCTGGACGATGCAGCGTCACCCCACTGCCAGCCGCCGCTGGTGACTTCATCGATTGCAGCGCTGCCGTTGTAGATGAAATCATAGGGGGTGGAATTGATTGTGGACCGAACTCTTTTTCCGAAGGCGTCATAAACGTAGCTGGACGAATTGCTTCCGCTCACCGAAATAACACGATTCTCGGCGTCGTAGGTGTAGGTATTGCCCAGACCGTCGTTGGTGATGTTTCCAGCCGCATCGTAGACGACTCCGCTGCCCTGGATTTGATTGTTGTTGTTGAAAATGTAGGTAGGGTTGCTGTTCTGCTGCCAACGATTGCTGTAGCGATCATAGGCGTAGCTATAGGTCTGCTGCCCGTTGTTTTTGTTCGCGCTGGCGATGCGATTGAAATCGTCGTAGGTGTAAGTCCAGTTTCCATTTATCGAGTCATTTCCGGTGAGGATGTTGCCGTCGGTCGCATATCCAATCGAGAAGCTGTAAACCGTACCGTCGGTCCGCGAAGTCGCTCGTCCGCGCATGTCATACGCGACCGTGCGGACGATCCCGTTCCCCAGCGTTGCCTTAGTCACCTCTCCCAACGGGTTGTACGTATTCACGGTCAGGAGCGTGCCCGGATGATTGGAGTCGCTGAGGCTGCTCTGCAATTTCGTAAGCCGAGCCAGCGTGTCATACGAGTATGTGTAAGTGACTCCCTCTTCCGAGTTCGTCAGCGACAGCAGATCGCCCAAGTAGTCATAGCTGAAGCTGAGAGAGAAACTGCTGCTTCCGCAGTTTATGGGCGTGCATTGCCAGTCTTCCGCAACGTGACCCATTTTATCGTAACTGAAGATCGTACTGGCAGCTCCGTTGGCAGCGGTCGCGCTAGTGAGTTTACCCAAGTAATTGCTCAAGGTCTGCCCGGACGCGGACGACTGATCGAAGCTTAGCGTGACAGACGGCGTGGACCCGTCGTTATAGCTGATGCCAATCAGACGGTGCAAGTTATCATGCGTATATGTCGTTGCCACGGTAGAACTGCCTGTCTGATTGGGCTTTGGGCGGGTGCGCTGATAGAGGTCGCCCCCTGTGCCTGTGTCGTAGCTGTACGTGGTAGTTCCAGATTCTGGGTTAACTTCTTGAGTGAGTCGAGAAAGATAATCGTAGCTGTAAGATCGCGTCAGCGAACCTTGTGTGACTGAGCTAAGATTGCCGAGGGTATCATGACCGTAAGTGGTCAGAAATCCGGTTGCTGCAACATCCTGTCCACAAGCGACTGGCGTGTTTGACGACCCGAGTTGGGACGTGCCGGACACTTCGCATACCGAAGTAAGCCGCCCTAACCCATCGCTCTGATACACTCGCTGCACGTGGGTACTCCCGCTATTATTGCCCTCATCAATGACCTGCGTTGCAGCCCCGCTGTAATTGAATGTCATTTGGGTATTGTCGGCGTGCGTCAGCGAAGTTGTCCGGTTCAGGGAGTCATAGCTGTATTGCGTGATGCCGTACGTGGGATCGTTCGTTGTTTGGTAAGGATTCGAAACAGAAGCAATTCTGCCTACGGCATCGTAAACCGTATCCACATAGTCCGTGTTGCCGCTGGGGTCCGAAGTCGCCTGCGTCTGAACAACTCGGCCAAGGCCGTCCAACACGCTTTTGCCAGTCACATTGGTAGTTGAGTCTTTTGCGGTACTCGTCACGATGTTCCAAGGGGAATTTGTTCCAAAATTGTACGTTGTGGAAGTTGACCCGCCATCGGGTGACGACGTGCTGGTAACACGCCAATAATTAGGATCGCCATAGGTGTAGTTAGTGGGATTCTGGTTCGCATCTTTCGTTTGGGTTGACACTGCGCCAACGCAGTTCCAGGTCGTGGAGCCCGAAAGATTCATCGGCGTGCTGACTGAGGTGGGAAAAGAGTTCCCGCAGGTTGCTACGGCGGACGAATAGTTATAAGTCGTGCATATTGACGGTGTATTGGCACATGTGGCTGTGCTGGATGTGCTAACACCCGTTGAATTATTCGGCATTCCGGTATCGTAATAGGTAAACTTCCGATAGAGCGTTGTACCATTTCCAACCTGCTGCGACATTGTTGTCAGGTTTCCGCGAGCACCGCTTACCGACACGTGCTGTGGCGTGCCGGTTGTGGTTGTTACCGACGTTCCGTCGAACGTGTACGAGGTGGAGGATTTGGTGTTTCCGCTACCATCTTTGACTGTCACGGTCTGAACCATGGAGGCGATCCCATTGCTCGGGGCATAATAGGCGATTGATTGGTTGGATACCAGATAGTTGGACGACGGAGCACTTCCAAGCGTCACGCCGTAGTCGTACTCCTTGTCGCTAGTGAGCATCCCATACGTTGGATCGTAGGTCACTTCTGAGAGACGTGTTTTACCATTCGGTAACTGAGTATAACTGTCGATCTGCTTGATAGGCGAAGTGACTGGCGCGGTCGAACAACTCGAGTAATTCCCGTTATAGCAGCGTATGCCTGTAGCCAATAGGGTACTGCTCCCCTGATAAACCTGGCGCTGCGTCTCGTACAAGTTGTACGTGGCCTGAGAAGTGTTCGCGTCCTCCGAAAAATTGATGACCGTCTGATTGCTGTTTGGGTCTATGACCGTGGTTTGCCAAGTCGATCCCGCTCCCGGTGTCCCACTGACCAAGGTGCGCGAATATTGCCACTCCCCACCAGGATTCAGGGTTCTGGTGAAACCGGAACCACTGCCATCGCTCTCGATTCCGCTGTTCGTGCCCGTATAGTTGTACGTGATTGTTCCACCGCTCGGGAGAGTTATTTTCTTGATTCTTCCTGTCGTGCAGGGTGCGCCGTTAATCGGCGTGCAGCCGGACGGTCCGGCTTCATAAGTAAAGGCGTAGCTACTGCCGTCCGGCAATTGAACGCTACTCACAAGCGGGTTGCTCAGAGGCCCGTACTCCTTGATGCCACTGATGCCGAAAGCAGTCTGAACTGTGTACTGCTGGTAATTCATCGTCACAGAAACGTTGGAGGCACCGTTGGGTGGCGCGGGATAGGTAAATGTTGTGGGAGTAGGCGGTGCGGCGCTAGAGACCGTAAGCACCGGAGTCGTGCTAGAAAGCGTGTCAAAGAACTGACCGCTACTGTTTATCGTGATTTTATTGCCATTGCTGTCTGTTGCAGATGCGCTTCCGATTCCTGCGTTGTATGGAGGATTTATTACGTTGCCATCCCTCGTCGTGATACTCCCGCCGCCGTTTGGGCCAACGGTAATTGTGTAACCAGAGCCGTCCGTTGCGGTCGCGGTGAATCCACCACTGTTTTTTCCTGCGGGACATTGGCTGGTTACAGCGTATACAGTCCAATAACTGGTTGATCCAGCAAACGCATGCTTTCCGCCCCAAGCGTCGTGATATACATACCCACCCGTAGTCTCATGTTCGGTGCCTTCATATCTCACTCGGCCCACCGTATACCAGCAGTCAACTATGTTGTCTGTGTATTCGAGATACCCCGTCTGGATCGCAGATGAGCCACTCCATCCCCAGTTGAACACAGGTGTCCTGACCTGCCCCCAATTTTCGTTCACGTAAGAATACGACAACTTTGAGCTACTCCATCTCGGGTTGGAGCCGGGATGGGGGAGCGCGAGGGGGAAGGGACGGCGTTTGAGTCCCTTGCCTCTCGCTCAGCTGTGTAGAAAGCTGCTGCTTGCGCCTCGGCAAACTCTCTCGGGGTTTTGTATCCCAAGCTGCTATGAGGACGCTCTTCGTTGTACTCGATCTTCCACGCCGCGATCTTCCGTCGCGCGTCGAACAAGTTTTGAAACCAGCTCACCGTCAAGCACTCATCCCGCAGCCGTCCGTGGAAACTTTCGACGCGCGCGTTCTGCGTGGGCTTGCCCGGCTGAATGTGCAACAACTCGATCTTTCGTTCCACGCACCACGCCAGAAAATGCCGGCTCGTCAGCTCCGGCCCGTTGTCGCAACGGATCGTCTGCGGTTGCCCGCGCTCCGCCACGATCCCATCCAGCACCCGCGTGACTCTCCGACTGGCAAAACTCGTATCCACTTCCAACGCCAAACACTCCCGCGTATAAGCATCCACCACGCTCAGCACCCGGATCGTCCGTCCACACTCCACCGCATCGTGCACAAAGTCCAGCGCCCACTCCTGGTTGGCCGAAGTCCGCGCCACCAGCGGCTTTCCCTCGCGCACACAGTGCTTGCGCTTCTTGCGTCGGATCGCCAGTCCGGCCTCGCGATAGACTCGATGCAACCGCTTGTGATTCACGCGCTCTCCACTGCGCTGCAATAACACCTGTAGTCGCCGATACCCGAAGCGCGGCTTCGACCGCGCCAATTCCACCAGTCGCTCCCGCAACGGCTCATCCGTGCGCTGCGAGCGGTAGCGATAACTTGCCACCGCCATCCCTATCAGCCCGCAAACCCGGCGCTCGCTGACCACGTATGTCACTCGCAGCCAGTCCGCGTCCGCCCGCTGGTCTACGAGCTCCACCCGTTTTTTGCGATCACCGCCTTCAGCATCTCTTTGTCCAGGCTCAGATCCACCACCAGCTTCTTCAGCCGCGTGTTCTCGTCGCGCAACTGCTTGGCCTCTTGCGCCTCGCTCACATCCATCCCTCCGTACTTCGCTTTCCAGGCGTAGATCGTGTGCTTCGACACCCCCACTTCCCGTGCCACGTCTTCCGCCTTACGCCCTGCCTCCAGCTGCTTCAGCGCGCCAATCATCTCCGCTTCCGTGTGCCGGCTCTTCGACATACCTCTTCCCCTTTCCTTCGTCCGAAATCATACTCGGACTTGTTCGGAAAACGGGGAGCAGGTCAGTCCATTGCGTAACGGTTCCGTTCTTTTTTGGTGTCCAAACCGAATTGTCGTAAGCGATATCGTAGTTGAACGGTAGGCCGCGACCCGCCTTATGCAGAACTGTGATTGCGAAATGCACATTGAAGTTGCCGAGATTCACACGGTCAAAAGGGCCGCCGCCAAAACTTCCAAACGGTGGGGTTCCAGTCGAGACTTGCGCTGTCGCGATGCAAGTGACAAGCACGAGAAAGCCAACGACGTACTTACAGAAAGTTCGCATTTCCATTTCCTCCGGCTGGGTCGGGCCGTGCTTCAGTTGATCGCGAAAGTCGACAAGGACAATCCGGTATTGAAAGCCGCTCCCGTCACGGTCATGTCCACCATTAAATTTCCTTGCTGATATTTCTGAATGTGCGTGGGGACGGTTATTCCATTGAAAGTTTGATAATTCGAGAAATCAATCTCTACCAGAAGGTTGGTCCCAGAATTATCATCCGGGTGCGCGTTGAAGGTAATGGCTAAAGGGAGCAGCGCCGCTGTGTCAAGGTAGAAATCCATCGTGCTGAGTTGTTGTGGCGTAACCCCTCGAAACTGCCCTGGGATGTACTGGTATGCCTGCAGGTGCTGAACCGATGTTCCATTGCGGGTTTCTTGGCCTACGTATGACAGCACCACGGTCGGCCCCATTGACAAGGCTCCGAGTACAGGAAAAAACCAAGCGGCATCGGTCCAACAATTCTGGGGCGCGAAGTTTCCAGCGGTGTTGTCCGGTAAGACCCATGCTCCAAGGGTCACACCAGTCTGAGCATCACGAATTTCTGTTAGTGCGCCACTCGATAGGGCGAGATCCATCCTGCTCTCGTCCTGTCCGAGCGCTCGCAAAGTGAACGTGCCCGAGTCCGTAATCGATCCATTCCAGGTCACATTACCCGTCAAGGTCGCGTCATTGATCGTAGTACCTCCAGTCATCGCTGCGATGGATTGGGCAGCAAAGCTGATGGCTTGCGGATCGCTTGGAGGAGGATTCTGCCCGGTTGCCGATGGGGAGTAGAGGAAGCTGCAGACAGCAACAATGAGAGCGAGGGACCTAAACATCGGACTTCCTCCAAAGTACAAAAACGGTTGTGACCAGCCTTAAAGCAGGCCGGCCATGCTGTGACAATGTGTCGTCCGCACCGTGAACACCCACTCGGGCATCACGCCAACACGTTCTAAACTTCAGGGGAAGCAAGCTGAAATGCTTGCGAGTCCCGCTTGGGAAATTTGCGAGCAAGGTACGCGACGGCCGCGCCGTTTGTCAACGGGATTCACATCGATTGTGCCGCTAGTCACAACATCTCGTGACGCGTCGCACAACCGTCTCGTTCATTGGCAGCGAAGATCTGCACCTCGTGGCCAGAAGACCGTGTCGCAGGAGGAAGTAGGAGAAGCTTAGCAGCGGACCTCGTATTCGCCAAGAACTGGCACGCAAGAGTGATCGCTGCCATTCATGCTTGGAATGTGGCCGGCTGTAGGAACAAACTTGGGATACGCACTTGAGAGATGCCTGGCCCGGAATGGCGCACAGATTTTGGCGCGGGTCGAGCAAACTCTGTCAAGGCGCTTGCCCGCGATAGCGGCGACCTTCGGTCGGCCTTGACAAAGTTGGTGCCCGCGCGATGCTGCCATTATCCAGGACAGGCAAAGGTTCTAAAGACCGATTCCGAGACCTGTGCTGTGCTCCTGTTGCTGCCTGGTGGAGATTTCCTGCTGTGGTGCAGTCGTCCGCTCGGAATTGATCTGGAGCGCTTGCGCGCTCTGTTTCGAGATGTCGTGACCGAGGGCCGTCGGCAGCTTCTCGCGGTCATTGGTGAAGAGTTGCGCGTCGAACCTTCCACGCGAGACGGAAACATAGGCCATACGGTTATTGAGCAGGTCTCTTGCGGCCAATTCGGTGTCCACATGAATCAGCACGCGATTCGCGGTTTGTCCCTGACTAGAGTGGCTAGTCATTGCGTAGCCGTAGTCCAGATGTGGGTGCTTGTTGGGATCGATCTGGAGCGAGCGGCCAGAATCCATGTTCAGACTCACCCGTCCTGCGTCGTCAATGCCAGCGATCACTTCCAATTCGCGATTTGCAATTTTCAGATCATTGGCCGGGCCAGTGAATTGAATGCGAATCGAGATTCTTAATAGCTTCCCCTATATCACCCCGTGCGAGCTTACTCCATGCACGGCATAACAAAATCAGGCCGATACGAACAAGACACCCGTCTGGGTGTCCGGAGGGTGTCCGATGCTGCGCTCATTCGTGCACATGCCTCTCGTCAAATCGCGATGACTCCCCCTCGGCGGAGTGTGCCTACTCGACTCCATCCAGGCGGACGCCTGGAACTGTGTTGCCGCCGGTCGCCGACAAACAAGACATACCATATGTTCATACACTTTAGAACTTCTTTACAACACTTTTGATAGCAAACCTTCTGCCTTTCGATTCAATCAATTCCAGTAATGTTCCTCGGAACGGTCAGTAGACGCCCGAATCACTTACGTGACTCTGGGTAGCCGTGCGTAGTAATGCGAGTCGGTTAATGACTACTCCGATATGTCCCTGAAATGGAAGGTGATTGCGGCTGGTATGAGGCAGATGATCGCTGTGCCAAAGGAAACAAGGGCAAACTGCCGAAAGGGAGCATTTTGCATAGGAAAGGCGCTAATAGGCCAGTCTCTAGGGAGAATTCCCGAAATGGGATAGAAGAAGTACCGCAACAACAACGCCTGCTCTAGGTGAAAACGCAAAGGGAGGGTTGTTAATAGCGCGAAGCAAGCGAACAGAACGCACGAACTCACAAGCGCAGTGAGCAGTGTTTTGCGGAGCGAGGAAATCGCCACCATACAAGTAGAGAGCCCAACGGAAAAGATGATGGTTCGGATCGCAACCCAAAGGACGGGCACGATAGCCTTCGACCAATCTCTAAAGTCAGAGCAAACGCATCCCCAAAGGAAAAGCGATGCTACGTAAGCCAAGGCCAGTGTGGCGACATGGAACTCTATAGCTATGCACTTTCCAAACAAGTATTCCACACGTCGTACTGGTTGCGTACAACTGACGCGTATCATTCCGTATTGACTATCAACGGCGACGCAATACGCGCTGAACACAATGATGAACAGCTGGAATAAAATTGGCTTCCACGACGCGAAGAAGAGATAGGGAATTATTTCGGCGACGGTCACCGACCCTAAATGGGATGACAGATGCTCGAAATAAAACAACTGAACAACAAACAACAAAAGAAATACGGGGATGCTTGCATATGCGATCAAGGAGATCCGGAAGGCATAAATCTTCGCAACCTCCGCTGCAATTAAGTTAGATAGTCCGGTTCCGCGGATGGTCGCCACTATTCAAGACCCTCCTTCATGCCTGAGCCATATTCTGAAACGTATGTGTTTTCCAGGCCCTTTGTTGCCGGCGAAAGTTCCAAAAGCGCTACTCCGTGGTTAACGATTGCTGCTGCAAGTTGACCGATGTCGTTGTGTTGCACTAGGCACAGTATCCCCCTATCCGTCCTCACAATATCAAGTACAAACTCCTGCTTCGATAGGATCTCTTGAGCACGTTCCAGATCGTTGGAGCAGACAAGCATTCTAATCAAGTGTTGTGCTTCGGCCTGAATGTTCTCATCTCGAACAATGCGACCGCCCTTTATGAAGACGACCCGGTTGCAAACTCGTTCGATCTCTGACAGAAGATGGCTAGACACTAGTATGCCAGTCCCATGATCGGCCAGATTTCTCATCAACTCTCGGACCGCGACAATCGCAGCTGGATCGAGCCCATTTGTTGGCTCATCGAGTATGAGAACCCTCGGATTGTGTAAAATAGCCATGGCGATGCCAAGCCGCTGCTTCATCCCCGTGGAGTACTTCCTTACAGATTTGTTTGAGTCAGCACTTAACCCGACATGTGCCAGAGCGTCTCTGACAATACTGGTGTCCCAGTGTCCCCGCATGCGCGCCAGATAAGCGAGGTGATCCCGCGCTGTAAGCTCGGGATAAAAAGCTGGCGATTCGATGAGGACTCCAATCTTAGCGAGATACCGTTTCGGATCGTCCCGAAATGCGAGCCCGTCGATAGAGACGGCCCCGGAATTCGGTTTCAAGAGTCCGGAAATCATCTTCATTGTGGTGGATTTGCCAGCGCCATTAGGACCAACAAAACCTACGACCTCGCCCTCGCTAACCGAAAACGATACCCCGTCAACCACATTATTGCCGCCGAAACCTTTGACGAGACCTTCGACTTGAAGCAATTTCATATCTCGCCCAACCTTTCCTTAGAACCGAGTACGGCTTGGAATCCGGCTACCCCAAAGCTTTTATGGTCTTAGAACGTCCTGACGGGGATCAAGCCTGCATCAGCTGCGATTGCAAAATCCTCAAGTGTGGAATATCGCATTGTCGGTTTCTTTCGTTTTATCCATAAGTGTCGCGTTGGGCTAATCAGTAAGCAGTCTATCGGTCCGCCGGTCGTGCCCCTTCCGGTAGAGTGTCCCTCTATGTGTGAAGTTGCTAGCGAAATCAATCCGGTAGCTCGGTTCCGAAGTAGAAATCCCCAGCTGCAACAGCCGTGGTTACACGCGAAGCCAAAGTTCCCTCTTCTCAGTGTGAGTCCCCCGGGACCATAGCGGGTGACCTGTGGGGAACCGTTCACAAAACCAGCGGCGTAGAAACATAAGTTTGTTGGTAATGCGACAGCCATCCTATCAGCGAAATGCGCTACGATGGCTGTCAACAGGTCTTTGGGGGTCGTCCAACGCTTGCGTGCTATACACGTGAAGTCCTCGATGATGCTCGAGACAAGATGACCCCCGACGGCAGCAGGCCCACAGACCTGAACTCCGATTTGGACTTCCGGGAAGACAAATACCTTGAAAGCGTCGTCAAACCGTCCCAACATTCTGCAGCCATCGGGCGAAATCATTGATACCGTTGTACGGCTGTCCGCTGCCATGACGATCCACCGTGGAGACCAAGCAGTTGTTATCGTAGACATAGAAAAAGCACGGGGAACTGAATACTTTAGTGCATCACGTCTTCAATCAATTAGCCCCAAATTGCACAATTGCAAGTGGCGTTACAGCAGTGGAAAAATCCGCTGCAATCACCGACGCAAGGGACGTTTGGTTCGTCCCCGCTTTCGTTCTCCAGTCTGAGCCGACCTTCCGCATTGAGGACGGTGAAAGACGGATGATCCTGTGTCTCCGTATGTGCAAACGTCTCCAATTCATGGTTCATAGCGTGCCTCCTTTCTAGTTCCCCGTGTCAAAGGTCATTAAATCAGCAGATCCCCGTCAACGTGTTGAACTGAGGCCTTTCGCACTTGACCACACAGCTCAGTAGCGCCATCTCTGCTGCGCTCTGATACAGCGTGCACATTGTGGCATCCGTCGATAGCTCCTTGCCAGCGACGGCGCGGCTAGCTGCCACGCAGCCGCCAGCACATATGTATTTAGCCCAGCATTGCTGGCACCCGGTTCTAGTTACCACGTTGTTCTGTCGATACAGGGAGATAACAGAGACAGGGCAGGAAAGACCCCCTTGGGCAACTGTACCCATCGCGTAGGTGTCATCCTGCAATAGACCAACGCACGGATAAATGAAGCCATTCGGTGCAACGGTAATTAAGTTCATCCCAATCTCGCATTTGGCCAACAACGGCTGTCGATTGTAAATACGATTGTGCTCTAGCTTCTGCAGTGCCTCATCGCGACGCAAACGTGGGTCGTTGAGACGAGTCAGTTCCTCGTTGAATAATTCTCGCTGCAATGACACGAATTCGTCGACGTTGGACCTGGAAAGCGACAAAGGAAGACCAGACGGTAGAACAACAGGAGAAAACTCTACACGAATGTCACGGAACGCGCTGCGCAATTCATGGAGAAAAGCTCGCAAGAAGGGCAAGTTGTAAGGCGTGCACGTCACGCGCACAGAAACAAACTCCGGTCCCAGTTCCGACCAGAGTTGGCCTAAGTGTTCCATTGCCTTCGCGAAGGATCCTCGTCCGGATGAAGTTGGCCTTTGCACGTCGTGAACCTCAGCAGGGCCGTCCAGGCTGACACTTACACGAACACTGTGCTTTCTCAGCATGACAATAATCTGCCCGTTGAGTACGGTCCCATTCGTAGTAGCGCTCAGCGCGACTTGACGGGATGCTTTCGCGCTTTCGTGAACGATCGTATCGACCGCCGAGAGGAGCTGTGGATGCAGCAGGGGCTCGCCTCCCAAGAGATGAACGAAGGTTCCTTTCGCTGAATGTGCAAAAAACAGCTCAGCCGCTTGTCTTACGGTGCGCAACGACATAAAAGCCGGAGCGTCCTTGTTGTTGAACGCACCTTGGTTGGCGTAACAATATCTACATGACAGGTTGCACGAACCGCTTATCACCAGTTGGAGTACAACCAGTTCACGGCCATCAACAAACGCGTTCCGTTGCTGTAGCAGTCCTCCAAGATCATCGTTGCTCAGCTGAGGCTTAAAGAATCCCATTTCTTCCAACTCGGCTAATCCTCGACCTACGCCCGCCGATTCGCAGGAAGCCGTCAAGTCTCTCCTTGAACGAATGTCGGCGCGGACGGCGGTAGCGAAGGACTTCGGTATCCGCGCGATCAGCATGCTCTCCCCGCAAAATAGGTAGGCCTGATTGTGCCATTCGAACACGTGTAATGTAATGTTGTCGGAGACGGATTTGCTTTTAGGCATGAGCAACTCCAGCAAAGTGCATGGGGGAGATCGAAAGCAGTTGTCGAATTGTACTTGCTTGCGGTGAGACCATGAGGCTGGCATAAAGCCTAAGGCAGTGATCTTGATACACCCGTGACATCCGGCATTCAGCAGTAGAGGGGATAGTCGGACAGCCGGAATGAGCAATAGCCTTGGCTACGCAACCCCCGGAACACAGGTACTTAATGTCACAATGATTGCAAGCTGGCATGTTATCCACCAGGCGGTCTTCTGGCTGATAACAGGTTATCGGGATGAAGTCGTCAGAAACGTGCCCACAGCGAAAATCCGAGCGGTCAAACAGATGGTAACAGGAAGAGAGCGAGCCATCAGTGTTGATGCTGACGCTCCTAAAACCAGAACCACACGTGTATCGCTTGGCTCGCCGCTGGTGTATTCCATGTAGGTCCCACCAGATTTGCGGATAGTACCGGCGGGCTCGTGGGCTGTCGAACTCCTCAAGGATAAACTTGCGAAGGGAAGAAAACTGATCATCCAATGCGGAAAAGTCCTCTTCGTTTAGGACATGTTCGGGATCGCCAGCTACCCAATCCACTTCCTTGCACCACACAATGGGTATACCGAGATCCCAAATGGCGCGATAATTCTCGAAAAGGTGTTGAGAAGTCCGGTGAGTTACAGTCATGCGTGCACGAGGTACAAATTCAGGAAAATAGCTCTGTGTATTCGCCAAGTAGCTGGGCAGATGTCTACTGATCGAAGAGAACGACCCCATTCCGGAACGAAATACTCTGTAAGCATCATGGCACTGCTCGTCTCCATCTAGACTTACGTTGACGGCTACTCGGTACCGTGCCAAAAGGCTGGAAGCCTCTGGCGTCAACAAAGTACCGTTTGTGGTCGTCGCGAACAGAACGGATCGCTTTAGCCTCTGCATTTGCCCGCTTGTAAAGCGAAGTACAAACTCCAAGACGTTCATATTCAGGAGCGGCTCCCCACCCCAAAGTACGATAGTTAAGGGATGCGAAGCACTGGATCTCGAAATTAGAAACTCTACACTCTGTTGGGCGGTCTCTTTTGTCATGAAGCGAGGTGCGGACGTTTCGATTCGCTCAGCGTAGCAATAACGACATGACAAATTGCACTCGGTTGTGAGGCTCAGGTACACCTCATGGATATCTACTGATGAATTGGTGCCAATGCTGGGGTGGTGGGGCATTTGCAACGTCGAGTCTAGTCTCATCATTTCTTTGATCTGTCGAAGCACCGTTTCGAGGCACTCTTTCCCTCGCGACTCGCCGAAGATAACCCGCGCCTGGTCAATTCCATGTATCTTAACCTTGTTTAGAAAATCAGAAATGTCATCGTCAACCTGCACCATTGCCAACGATTTGCCGTTGAAGACGAAACGCTGTCCTGCCTCAGAGAAGGGTCTCAAAAACGAATACTCATTCTCCATTGGATGAACCCGCTTGATTTGAATAAAACCCATACTGCCTTTGAGTTTGGAAGTTTGCTCGCGGACTCCGGGGGCCCACTATCTCTTTCGGTTCTCAGCTTAGACCGGACATTAGTCGTGTGAGACGGTGGAAATCAATGTTCTAGATCACATTCTGAGGTGATCCAAGTCACTCGCAGATCTCCTCCGACTGGACAGCAGTTTTGGCACCTCGTCAGGTTGTGTAAGAGGACAACTACCATCGGCAGTGCTTCGACTCGGGGCGGAGCCCGGCTCGTAGAACTAGAAATCTGACATCCCCCGGATAGCTGAAGAATAAGCCGAGGCGCAAAGGCCAGTGTCAAGGCTCTTAGACCGCGAAGGCGGCGCGCGAAGCGCGGCCTTGACACAGACCGGGCCTCGGCTACGCTCTGGCTATCCGGGGAATGTCATTTTGGAATTGCAACACTAGAGCCCAAGACTCAAACCTTGACCAATCTGATGCGTGTGCGTGGTTTGTGGTTCTATCTTGTGCGCTACTGGCTCCGGTTGAATCGCGGGCGAATGGGACACGTCTCGGCTGAGTGCTTGTCCCAGCGTCGATGCATTATTCGTATAAATCTGCGCGTCATAGCGTCCACGCGAGACCGAGACATAGGCCATGCGGCTGTTGAGCAGATCTTTAGCGCCCAACTCGGTGTCCACGTGAATAAGGACACGGTCGGCAGTCTGTCCCTGGCTGGAGTGGCTGGTCATGGCGTAACCGTGGTCGAGATGCAGATTCTGGCGCGGATCGAGTTCCAGCGCGCGGCCACCGTCCATGTTCAGGCGCAACCGCCCATCTTCGCCGATGCTCTCGATGGTCCCCAACTCGCGGTTTGCAACTCTGAGGTTGTTGGTCGGCGCGGTGAACTGAATGCGGTCGCCTACTGAAAAACTCCGCATATCCTCGCGGAAGACCGAGACGCCCTGCTGTCGGCGTGGATCGTAAGTGCGCTGCGTGCCATTCTGCAGCTCGACTGTCAGCCGGTTTTTCGGAATGTCGATGCTCTTCACTTGTGCGTATGCACCTTTCCCGATCCCGGTCTCCTTCGATGCGCGCGAATAGCGCAGCACGTCCCACACCTCATAGCGCTCGGCCCAGGTGCGGTCCGCGCCGGTGAGGTCTTGGCGCGGCACTAGCGTCCTGATGCGGTGCTCCTCGTCGCTGACGAGGCCGCTCCGCTGCAACTCCGCATGGACGCGCTCGTTGATCTCGATGCGAGAGCGATTATCGGGGGAAATCACCAGGGTATTCTCTGGCGATTTTGCGTAGTCCTTCGCGATGGCGGCGATGCGCTCGTCGTGGCCTTGAATCTCGTGGACTCGGCCCTGCCGGTCAAGATTTTGAATTGCTTCCTGTACTTCACCCCGCGCCAGTTGCTCGACTACCTGTTTCAGTTCTGGGTCTATCTGGCGCACGACCTCTTCGAGCTTCGCCGTTTTCATACCGGCGTCCTGGAGCTGCGCGAAGGGCCTCCCGGCCTCGACCGCCTCATGTTGCCGCCGGTCGCCGACGAGCAACACACGGTCATTCGGATGGAGCCGGTCCAGAAACTCATGCACATGCCGCGTCGATGCCAGCGAGGATTCGTCGAGCACATAGAGCCGTTTCTCGCCGGAATCGGGCTGCTGTCCACGTACCAGATGCTTCTGTAGTGTGGAGGTCTCCATGCCTGCTTCTCCGAGCTTCTGCGCCGCGCGGGACGTTGGCGCAAAACCTTCCACTCTGTAGCCCTCGGCCTCCGCGCCTTCGCGGATCACGGACAGAGTTGTTGTTTTGCCCGCGCCTGCGATGCCATCTAAGCCGACAACCTTCTCCCGCGAAAGAAAGATTTCGTCTACTGCCTGGCGCTGCGACGCATTCAACTCCGGGTGGCGGTCCTCCGTGGCGATGCGCACTTGCGGCGAGACCAGCATGGGATCGCCGTAGTCGCGCCGATTGCCTTCCAGCATCCGGCCAACGATTTCACGCTCCATACGCACCATCACTGCAGTCGTGAACTGTCCGCCAGCACCAACGTGCGAGACTTCGCGGAACTCCCCGGCCTCGATCCGGCGTTCGAATTCCTGCCGGACATGGGTGTAAGTGGTTTCTCCCATGCCGCGCACCAGCGCTGTTTCAAGGATCGCGCGGCGATCCTGCACAGCCGATCTCTCGAAAACATGATCGCGCGCCCATGTCACGGCCTGCTTCGCCTGAACCTCTGGCTCCGGCATCTGGTATTGCCCATGTTGGCGCGCCTGTGCGACCACGCGGTCCGCCTGATGCCCATACTGTGTTGCCAGCTCGCGGTGCCGCTGTAAGACTTCTCCAAGCGACAGCAGTTCCTTGCGGTCGCGAGTATGGTGAGCCGCGATCTGTGCCGCCGCAGCTCCGTCGATTCCTTGTTCCCGGAGATGGTCTTTGATCTGCTCGCGTCGCGGACTGGAAGCCTCCAGATATTCCTTCGTGTAGCCTCTTACTTCCGGCTGTCCATGCTTGCCGCGCTCCAATTCGTAGCCCAGCCTTTCCAGACGCAGAGCCAACTCGGATCGGTAGACCGCCGTGGCGTAGCGCTGTGACACGAACATCTCGTGCGGCTGCAAAGCTCGCATCTGTTTCCCATTTTCGAGACCGTTCTCACGCTCTGTCATGTTGAAGATCACGGCATGAGTATGAAGCTGGGGTGCCGCGTAGCCGTCGACGGGCCGTGCGGTGTCGTGCTCGAAAGTGGCGGCGATAAATTTTCCGGTCGTCTCCGGGGCATGGACATTGCCGATCCGCGCCTGCGTGTATCGCTCAAGTTCCTGAAGTGCCGCGCGTACACTCTCCCGATGGGCTTCCCGCACCCGATCATCGCCGCCCACAAGCGCGGTGAGCGATACCGACTTCGGCGCAGAGAACGTGGCGTCCCAGCCCGCGCGATGCTCGGCGCTTGTGACCTCTCTGCCAAATTTGTCTTCATAGGTTCTCGAAACTTGATGCCGCACGAGCTGCTCTTCGGTGTGCGGATGTTGGCCTTCACTCAGTCGTGCAAAGTGCTCAGAACCAACGCCACCTTGCAACCCCCACTGCTCGGCAAGTCTGCCTTGCCATTGGCTATGGCCCTGCTGATCGCGGCTCCAGTAGTTCTGTTCCTGAGAGGCAAACTCCCGCACATGGTAGGTCTGCGCCTGGCTGGCTGACAACGGTTTCGAGATCGTGAGCATACCGAGCGGTCCTCAAGCGTGAAGTGGCGTTCTTGGCAATTTGTCTCTCATTCGATTCCCTTCGTTTTCTCCCAGGCGAACGCCTCTTTGGGTTTGGTCTCGGGCACACCGATAGTCGAACCATTGACGGTCGAACCAAAGAGCGTGAGCATCGGCTGGGTAGGCTTCTTCAGCGGATCGGCGGGAACATTCGCGGGCACTGATGCCGCTGGTTTCGGCGTGAGCTCTGGCATCTGCCGCTGCGAAAATCTCGGCATTCTGAATCGGATTCTGCCCATCTTGATCCTCCATCTCTGGATCAAACTTGGCCGAGGCCGGCCCCATTCGGTCGTCTCCCTATCCGACCATTTACGTGGGGCCCGGTTCTGCAACACACTCCGCACAGCCAGTAGCAAAAAGAACATCGCTCCTACCCACAGCAGAGCCGTCGAGAGCGAAGAGTCTCCGGGCCGGGGCATGACACTCATGGCATACGAGCTCTTTCCTTTCGCCCGCGGGCGAAGAAGTCATCAAGCAGTTTGCGCGCCTGCTGAAGCTTTCGTGCGTCTGCCTGGTCGCGAATTTTGAGGACCGAATCAGGCGACAATTGTCTGCCTTCCGATGCCGCTTGAGAGGCTGCATGGAAGAGATTCAAGAGCGCGTAACGCAACGCCCAGACTTCGGCCAACACCAGTTCGGCGGGATCGGCGGGCCGCTGTCGCGCAGCGCACAGAGCGGTCCCGCGCAGCCACTCGGAGAGAGCCTGTCCCGCGCTTTCGGCCGCAGCTTCTATCTCTCCTAGTTCTTGGGGAGTCAGTCTCGTGGCCGCGGTCTTGGTGCGGAAGCCCGGCTTCGGCTCCTCGCCGAATGGCAAACTGGACTGCGGATTGGCTTGAGCGCGAGGACTACTCATTGGACGAACCGCCTTGTTGCACTACTGCACTTGATTCCGCTGCGCTCAAACTGCGTGATTGCTAGTTCACAGGAAGCTCCTGCGCTTCAACGCGTTTACGCGATTCGACGCTCTGGGGCCACCTGTCTCAAACAAACCTCATCGTTCGATATCGCAATCACCCAGCGGAGACGAATTTGTTGACGCAGCGAAAGTTAACCTGCGTAAACGCCAAAGTTTCATCTGGCGTTCCGCAGTTCCCAATTTGGGGGTGACGTGTCCACCCTTCTTCCGGTGCGAAGCACCGCCTCGCTCACATCTCGCCATATTCCAGCGCTAACGTATCCCACGCCTGCATCACGTCTGGCGACTGCCATGCGCGGCGAAACAGATTCTGAATGGACCTCCAGTGCTCCATGGGGAAGACGAAACTAATTCCATTGTCACGAGCACAGAAATTCACATCGAACTCTTGGTTCTCCATGATTCCAACATGGGCGTAGAAATAGTGCCCTTTCCATTGCGCCAGTGGGCGAGTCAAATCGAGCCCTTCCAGCATCCTTCGGAATTCCGCGGTTCTCGCGTATCCATTCACTGGATAGCGTGGCGCAAGCGGGCCAGGAAAATGCAAGTAGGGAGAGAAATCGTTTCCCTCCTCTCGCACCAAATCAAGGCGGTATCCGCCCTCCTCCTGGGATGGCAATCCGCGCTGCATTGGGCCTTCAAAGTCATCGTCGTCGCCAGCGGGTTTCGGTCGTAAGGGCTTGCGGTGAACTGCGTAATGGCCTCGCGCACATACGCGCCAGAGGGTATTCCAGTGCGGCCAAAGTACATCGTTAAGCCGCTCGATATTCGAGAACTTTTCCTGGTCCAAAAGCGTGTAGAGATTGCGGACAGCGAGTAGCGGTCTGCGGCGTTTCTGAGCCGGGTCTCTAAGCATCTGAATGGTGCGGGTTACGACTCGACGAAGGTCCTCACTACTGACGGCATTCGGGTCCTTTGTGGCGACTTGTTTGTCCTCGGGAAGCGTCATCAAATAGAAGAAGTCTAGAGACACCTTCTTCTTTCTGAGTGCAATTGCATAGGCGGCGAGGAATGCCTCAAGAATGTCGGCTAAAGACTCGTAGGAAAGCTGGCCCTGTTCGGTACTCGCAAACGACTCCGCACCCTTGGCGCAATAGTGTGCAACGAGAGCCCATTCGGCCTGCGTCAGTGGTAGGTGTGCCTCCGCTTTCCCACGAATATTGAGCAGAGAATCTGTCGGCTCCGTGAGCAGGTTTGCTAATTCAAGACGGTCATCTCTGGCCGACTCAAGCAACTGTTTTGCGGCCTCCGATGTAGAGACCGTTTGGCCAGTCTTGAGGGCGATCACTTCCTTAAGCGTCTCTAGCCTTGAACGGAGTTCTTCGGAAATGCGAATGGAAATCACCGGTTGGTGCAACCTCACTACCTTCTCCGCCATCGGCCCTCCCAACAAAATTATGTAACGTTACGTATTGACTATATGTGTACACCTGAGTTACCGTCAAGAACAATGTCGTCGCCTCCGTGCAAATCGGCCGTCCTGCACGCGGCAGGTGAACTGAGGAGTTCGAACCATGTTCCAGCCCATGGCAGTTCCACGTGGAAACGAACCGCAAGTAGCAACTCCCGAAACGAACCGCTCGCTCACGCCGGTTGTCGTCACATCGGAGCGAGTGAGTATCGGAAACGACCTCGCTGCCGAATCTCGCTCTGATCAAACACAACCAGCAAGTCAGACAATCAGCCCCCACAACGGAGCTCTGGAATGGCTCACCGTCGCCGAAGCGGCTCGATACCTGAAAGTGAAGAGTCGCACACTGTTGTTCTGGGTGCGTCTTGGCAAGGTCAAAGGCTACCCGCTTTCCGGGACTCAGCGCCGCACTTGGCGGTTCCTTAAGGTTGACCTTGACGATACAATCATCGGGAACAGCCAGTGCGCTGCAAAGGAGAGATCCGATGCAGCGTAGTCACTATCAACACGGGTCGGTCGTTCTCGACCCACGAACGAAAACTTGGTTCTTCAGGTATCGCTCGGAGGGCCGTCAAAAGTCTGTACGTCTAGGGAAATTTGCAACGAAGAACGCGGCGTTGCAGGCTGCAGAGCCGGTGCGGACACGAATCAACAACACTCGTGAGGAGGAAAAGCCTCTTGTCGCTGCTTTATGGGAGATGTACCAGCAAGAGAAAATGCCCCGTAAGCAGGCAACTTCCTTGGCGTACAGCTCCTGGATGCGGAATCACATTCTTCCGCGGTGGGGCAAAACCCCTATCACGGGACTTCAGCCTCGCGTCGTTGAGCTGTGGTTGAAAGGGCTGACTCTTGCGCCCAAGAGCAGAGTCCACATCCGCTGCTTATTGTCGCAGTTGTACGACTATGCACAGTGGGCCGGAATCGTGCAACCTACCGAACGTAATCCGATTTCGCTGGTAAAAATCGAGCACGCCACGCGGCGACGCAAACCTCGCAGCCTGACGGTGAAAGAGTTCCAGAGAATTCTCGATCATTTGAAGGAACCTCTTCGCTCAATGTCAATTCTCGCGGTAAGTCTCGGACTTCGCGCAAGTGAGGTTTTGGGTTTGCAGTGGAAACATGTGGATTGGCTGAATCACAGGCTGGCCATCGAGCAGCGTATTTACAGGCAGCAGGTTGACAGTACAAAAACCACGGGCTCCTCTGCAGAATTGCACGTGGATGCATCAGTCCTTCAGTTGTTGAAGGATTGGCGTCAGATCAGCCAGTTTCGAGGAGAAGAAGATTGGATGTTTGCCAGTCCTATTAAGCTGGGCCGACTACCAATAAGCTATCCTTGGTTCTGGCGTAGTTTCAACGACGCGGCGATCAAAGCCGGAGTGGGTCCACTCGGGACTCATACGCTTCGACACACATATCGCTCATGGATAGACTCAGTAGGAACTGCAGTGGCGGTGCAGCAGAAGCTGATGCGCCATTCCGACATCAGAACCACCATGAATGTGTACGGTGATGTCGTTGATGATCGAACCAAGGAAGCGCATGGCAAAGTAGCAGCCCTGGTCTTCGGAGATCGTAGCCCACGAAAGCAGGGTGCCGAAGAGCAGGATTCAAAGGGTGTTGTGTAGGTGTTGTGTGGCCCACCCTAAGCTGTTGAAAATATGGCGGAGAGAGTGGGATTCGAACCCACGTTACCCTTTCGAGTAAACACGCTTTCCAAGCGTGCGCCTTCAGCCACTCGGCCATCTCTCCGGCGAGAATCGATTGGAAGGAACGACTCTTACAAGAAGTTTCCATTCCGCCGCGAATCCTGGCGATTACGCGGCTCTTTGGTTCGTTTCAATTCTATGGGTGAGGTCGTCGAAACCGCAACTCGAAAGGAAAAGCGCTACTCTGGGAACTGCGCGGCGGGCCGCCCTTTGTTGAGGCTCGTCCTCAAGTTCTCGAGCACGCTGGGGAAGAGAGTCGCCTAGGAGAGTTTTTCCGGGGAATCTGCGCTCACCGGCGATGCTGGAGCAGATGTGGACGGAGCACCAGAGGCCGACGCGCCAGCCGCCGCGGCCTTCGCGAGGTTGCCGCTTTCAGCGGACACGGGCAGCGGGGGCACCTTCGTATTGTCGACGACATGATGATTCAGACAATAAAGCGCCAGTTCCAAACGGTCCGCCACTCCGAGTTTGTCGTACACTTTGCGCAAGTAATTCTTCACAACCTGTTCCGTGGTGCCCACGCGCAACGCAATCTCTTTGTTCTTCATGCCTTGGGTCACACACGAAACGATCAGCATTTCTTTGGGCGTCAATTGCACCTTCGGACGCGATCCCGTCGGACGGTTATTCTGGTTGCGATAGGCTTCCATTACCCAGCGCACGCCCTGACTGTCGAGCCACGTCTCGCCAGCTACCACCTTGCGCAGGCACTCCACCAGGAGTTCAGGCTCCACTTCACGCGACACAATGCCGTGTGCGCCCCGGCGGAATAACTCCAAGGTCAAGTCTTCATCGGCGCCAGGAGTCACCACCACGATTCGCAACGCTGGGTTCTGGCGAAGCAGATTGGCAACTGCCTCCACTGGATTCGGCGTAAGGGCAGCCTCGAAAATCAGCACATCCGCGGAGAATTTTGCCACCGCGGATTGCGTTTGTACCAGCGTCTCAGCCTGCCCCACGACACGAATGTCATCTTCGAGCGCGAAGACCTTGCGCAAACCGGCGCGGAAGATAGCCTGCGTATCGGCCAGGATCACTCGAACGAACTGGCCATTGCCGCCGTCTTCGCCTGCCCCGAGTTTTTCTTCTACGCTAACCGGAATAGTAGCCATTCAATTCCTTGCGCCTACGCCCGCTCGAAATGGTATTCGTCAATCACTACGCCCACGGCGCGCCGGCCTCGATCCTCGAAACTGCGCACGACCCGGCCGCGGCAATCGATCTGCACATTTCGCCGCACGCCCACAATCTCGGCGGGCAACAGAATCGTGAAGTCCACCATCGATCCCACCGGAACGTCATTGTCCATCGCAAATAGCACGCCGTTTGCTGAGATGTTCTCGGTCTCTGCTGAATACGCGCTGCCGCGCGTTTTTACCGACGCGGCAAGATGCAGTGGAAAGCGCGCCGCACTCTGCATATCTTCGTATTGACCCGTGATCGCCTGCTTCTCGGTCATCGGTGCTGTGCCTTCGGCTGCCACGCTGAGAAGAACCTTCCTTCCGGCAGCGCCGTTTGCGCTGTCCGGACTTTCCTCCAACTCAAAAGCAGCGTACACCTGCGAATCCGGCAAACAAAGTTACCGAAGTCATGGAACAAATGGGGTTAACTGCTTTTCTTTGAACGAATTAGAAGGGATTACGCGAATAGGATTCGAGCCTGTAGCAGCCTATCCGGACCCGTCAATTTCGGGTCAATTTCCGGTGATTACCGGAGAGAAACCGGAAGTAAAAAGCGGCAAGAACACCTCGTGGCCTGAAGGATGAATGCTGATTGCTCTAAAACTTCGTCACTTCCGTGAAGTTGAACTCCATGACCTTCATCGCCGGAACAACCATGTCGAACGACTCTTCTCCGCAGGACCGGACCGGCGCGCTCATAGCTTCCACATTCGACAGCATATGAATCAGACTCTCATTGAAGCGGAAATTGCGGACTCCGCCCTGCACGCGCCCATTCTCCACATAGAACGTACCGTCGCGCGTCATTCCGGTCAGCATTTTTTCGAAGGGCTCCACTTCGCGGATGTACCACAAGCGCGTCACCAGCACTCCCCGGTCCGTCGAAGCAATCATCTGTTCGACCGTCTGCGGATCGCCGACCGGAGCGAACACGATATTCAGCGGCATCTCTCCCATTTCGTTCGGCAATGCGAAGCCGTGTCCAGTCGCCTCGATCGGACCAACTTTATCCTTGTGTTCGGAGCGCTTCATTCTTTCCGCCGTCGCCCGGGCGTAGACGACTCGCTGCACGATTCCGTCTTCCACCAGGCCCACTCTCTGCCTCTGCACACCTTCTCCATCGAACGGAGAGCCTGCTTGCAGAGGATGCGCCACATCGTCCCAGATGGTGATGTTGTCGCCAAACAATTTCGTACCGATCCGTCCCGTGAGAAAAGACCGCTGGTCGAGAATTGCCATGCCCGAGTAATCCCAAAACATAAACCCCACGATGTCGAGCACAGCCGCAGGTTCCAGGATTACCGTGTACTTCCCCGCCGGAATCTCGCGCGGACGCGCCGAATCGACGGCTTTCTGCGCGGCGATCTCGGCCAGCCCCAGCGGATCGAGATTCGCCACATCTGGCGAATTTGCCTTCTGCCAGCCGGAAGAATCGGCCGCCAGCATCGTGATCGAAACCTCCGCCGAGGTCTGCGTGTGCCAGTTGCTCAACCCGCGTGAGTTGAAGATCCCCTCAAAAGATTCCGCACTGGAGAAGACTCCGGCAGTCGTAAGCCCGTGCTTTCCCGCCACCCCCACAATTTTCTTAACGCCCTCAGCACGCAGTTCGGGAGAGATGCCTGCAGTCTGCGGAAAATGCCGGGAGGGTGCCAGTGTGGCGCGGGCGCCCCCGCCCGCGCTGCCGGAAGCCTCCTGCGAATTCGGCATCGGCAAAAGGTCCGGATCTGGATGCTGAACCCTTGCCAGGCTCTCCGCCGACCGCACGACCTGCCGCAAACTCTCCTCGTCAAACTTGTTGGTGAAAGCTCGCGCCGTCTTTCCCCCAAACACGCTGCGCACCGACACCACATGATTTTCTTCGGCCACGTTCTGGTGAATTGTGTTGTTGGCAAAGCGAGTCAGCGCAAACTGTCCCCCGGAGAAAAGCACCTCGACCTCATCCGCGGTGGAGAGTTTCTTGATGCGGTCGAAAATGCCGCCGGCTTGTTCCTTATCTAGCAACTGTTCGCAGGTCTCCGTGACTCAGTGCCTCGGTGGTTGAACTAACTTCCTTTAAACGCACTCCCCACATTGATGCCGCGAAAACGCGACGGCGCCGCGCCGTGCCCCGTACCCATCACCTGCTGCGGTTGCCCTTTCCCGCAATTCGGAGTTCCCCACAGAGTCCATTCGTCGCGCGAGCAAATCGCATCCAGCGAATTCCAAAACTCCGTCGTGATCCCCGAATACGATGGATTCTTCACCATGCGGATGCGCTTCCCGTTCTTGATCTCCCATCCAATCTCGCAACCGAACTGAAAGTTGTAGCGCTTGTCGTCGATCGACCAGGAGCGGTTCGTCTGCATGAGGATCCCGTGATCGGTCGCCGCGATCAATTGCTCCAGGCTCAGAGGTTTTTCTCCCGGCAGCAGGCTGATGTTCGTCATCCGGATCATTGGCAGCCGGTTCCATCCCTCGGCGCGCAATGTCCCGCCCGACCGATTCTCGCCGATGGTATGCGCCGTCTCTCGCGAACTGAGATAGCCGGTGAACAACCCGCTGGTAATGATCGGCGTGCACTGCGCCGCCACTCCTTCATCATCAAAGCCGAAAGTGCCCAGCCCGGGACCATGCTCCTGGCGCGCATCCGCGACCACATTCACCAGTTCGCTGCCGTAGCGCAACTTCCGCAGCTTATCGATCGTCAAGAATGACGTTCCCGCAAAATTCGCTTCCATCCCCAGCACCCGATCCAGCTCAATCGGATGTCCGACCGATTCGTGAATCTGCAGCCCGAGCTGCGAGCTGTCAAGAATGATGTCGAATTTTCCTTCCGGACATTGATCGGCGTGATGCAGCGCGACCGCCTCCTCCGCAATGCGCCGCGCGTTCTCCACCATCTTCAACTCTTCGATGAGTTCATATCCTTTGTTTTGCCACTGCCCGCCAAACGAATTCGGATACGACCGCTTCTGAATCTCACTGCCGGCGAACGCGTACGCCGCATATCCCGCACCCGTCGAAAGCTTGGTCTGGTGAATGTCCGCGCCCTCCGACGACACAAACCACTGCTCTTCCCGGTTAAAGTTCAGGTTCGCCTCTGCCAGAGTAATGCCGGCAACCGACCGCAACTCCGCGTCAATCTTCAACAGCAATTCAATGTTTTGTTCGACGGAGACGGTAAACGGATCAACCTTGTATGGCGTGCTCCATTCCGCAACTGCAGCCTTTTCCGGAGCAAGACGCACATCCCCGGTCTTGACTCGCGCCGAGGCGCGAGCGATCTCCACCGCCCGGGCAGCCGTCGCCTCCACCGCGCCGCGCCCCAGTTCTGCGGAAGCGGCAAATCCCCAAGCCCCATCAGCGATCACCCGGACGCTCATGCCCACCGACTCCGCGTCGGACGCGCTGCCCACCTTCCCGTTCTTGGTTGTGAGAGCCCGGCTCCGCTGCGCCACAATTCGCACATCCGCGTAGCTCGCCCCTCGCAGCGCGGCAATGTTCAAAGCCCAATTGGCAACGTGCTTCATGGCAAGGATTTCAATCTAACACACGGACCTGCGGTTCCTTCTGTGAGGCATCGAAAACGAATGTGCCGGCCGCACGCTCGACCGTGATTTGAATCACTGTCCCTTCTTCCTCCGAGCCATTCAATAGTAACGACTAGTCGTACGTCAGCAGGTTGTTTCCGCTGCCGAAGGAGCGTTTCTTATGAGCATTTTTATTTCAAATGATTCCACCCACACTCTGGCCGAAACTCTTGAGCAGACCTCTGCCCAAGGTAGCAGTGACCATGCGTCCGACTCCCAGGCCAGCAAGAAAGCCGACTTGGCCGGCCCCGGCATCGGCGACTATGACGAACTGGAAAAGATCCTCCCTCGCGACTATAACCCTCTGTTGACTCCCAAGGAGACGCAGCAGGCGATTTTCCAGGTGAAGCGTTACATCGAAGACAATCTATGTAAGGAACTCAGCCTGATGATGGTTGAGGTACCTCTGATCGTCGACGCGGAGAGCGGAGTCAACGACATGCTCGATCGCGACGGTTCCCGCACTCCCATTCAATTCCACATCTCTAACGATCGCGACAAGCATCCCATTGACGCCCAGGTCGTGCAGGCCGCCACGAAATGGAAGAGAATGGCCCTCAAGCAGTTCGAGTGCCGCCCCGGTGAAGGCATTTGCACCGACATGCGCGCCGTGCGCAAAGATTATTTCTTGGACCACGATCACTCCGCCTATGTCGATCAGTGGGACTGGGAGCGCGTTATCACTTCCGAACAGCGCAACCTGGAATTCCTCAAGTCGATTGTCCGCAAGATCTGGAAAGTCCTGGTCGGAGCCGAGAAATTTGCTCAGGACATGTTCCCCGAACTGCGCAAGCCACGCTACCCCAACCTGCCTGAGGAACTCACGTTCCTTCACGCCGAAGAATTGCTCGCGATGTATCCCGATCTTCCGCGCAAACGTCGCGAGACGGTGATCCTGCAAAAGTATCCAGCCGTCTTCATCATTGGCATCGGCTGGCCTCTGCTGGATGGATTCCCGCACGAGATGCGCGCCGCTGATTACGATGATTGGGTTACCGACACCAGCAAGCAGACCCTGCGCGACACTCACGGACTCAACGGGGACATCCTGGTCTGGAACCATGTCACGCAGCGCCGTCACGAACTCAGTTCCATGGGCATCCGGGTGAACGCCGAAACGCTCCGCCGGCAGCTTGAGATGTCGAACCTCCTCGACAATCTCAAATTCCCCTATCACCAGGGCATCGTCAACAACGAATTGCCGCTTTCCATCGGCGGCGGCATCGGCCAGTCGCGCACCCTGATGCTCCTGCTGCACAAAGCCCACCTCGGCGAAGTCAGCGTCACCGTATGGCCGAAAGTGCTAAAGGACATGTGCGCGAAGAAGAACATCGTCGTGCTTGAATAATTAAAGTATTGTTCAAGAAAGAAAAAGGGCGGCTCCTGAGCCGCCCGCTTTTTTCAAAGGTCAAGTCCCTTCTACGGCGTGGCGTGCGCCTCGGCCAACGCCTTCCTCACCGCCTGCAGTTCCTTCAGCACTCCACGCAGCTTGGTCGATTCCAGAGCGTTCGCCCCATCCGACTTCGCTTCTTTTGGATTGTCATGGACCTCCATAAACACTCCGTCCACTCCCGCCGCCACGGCTGCCCGCGCCAGCAGTGGAATGAACTCGGGCTGCCCTCCACTCACCACCGGGCCATTGCCATCGGACTGCGACGACGGCAACTGCACCGAATGCGTCGCATCGAACACCACCGGCGCAAACTTACGCATGATCGCCAGCGATCGCATATCGACGACCAGATTGTTGTAGCCGAAGCTTGCCCCCCGCTCGGTCAGAAAAACTTGAGTATTGCCGGCGTCACGGCACTTCTCCACGGCGTGCCGCATATCCCACGGCGAATTGAATTGCCCCTTCTTGATGTTCACCGGACGCCCGCTCAAAGCGGCCGCCACCACCAGATCGGTCTGCCGGCTGAGAAACGCCGGAATCTGCAAAACATCCGCCACTTCGGCCACTCTGCCCACATCTGCCGTCTCATGCACGTCGGTCAGCACCGGCAATTGAAGCTCGTTCTTAATCTTCTTCAGAATCCGCAGGCCTTCCTTCAGTCCCGGCCCACGAAAACTGCGGATCGACGTGCGGTTCGCCTTGTCGTAACTCGCCTTGAAAATTAACGGAAACTCCAGTGCCCGCGTCACACCCTTGATGATCTCCGCCATCCGGATCGCGTGCTCTTCACTCTCAATCACGCATGGTCCGGCGATGAGAAACAAATCACCAGATCCGATATGAACGCCGCCGACTTGGAAACTCGTGGTCAGTGCTCAACCCTTTCACCGCCGAGATCGCAGAGAGCGCAGAGAAAAATTGAGATGAACCCTGTCTACTTCTGTGGTCTTCTCGGCGTTCTCTGCTAACTCGGCGGTAAAATCCCTTAGCTTACCGCCGCGCGACTTTCTCCGGGCGGTGGAACATCTCTACCTCGGCGGTTTCCTTCTCCGCCCGCCGCTTCACCCCATACTCATACGCCGCTCCCACAAATGTCCTGAACAGCGGATGCGGCTCCAGCGGCTTCGACTTGAACTCAGGATGAAACTGGCAACCAATGAAATGCGGATGGTCCGGAAGTTCCACCATCTCTACATAAGTCCCATCCGGCGTCGACCCTGAGATGCGCAGGCCCGCAGCCACCATCGGCTCCTCGTACTCACGATTGAACTCGTAGCGATGCCGGTGCCGCTCGCTGATCTCCAGCTTCTCGTAAATTCTGTGTGCCAGCGTGTTTGGTTCGATCTTGCAAGGCCACGCCCCCAACCGCATCGTCCCCCCAAGTTCCTCCACCCCGCGCAACTCGCGTAGCTTGTAGATCACGCGATGCGGCGTCGCCGGATCGAACTCGCTCGAATTCGCTTCCGCCAGCCCCACCACGTTGCGGGCAAATTCGATGCACGCCGTCTGCATACCCAGGCAAATCCCAAAGTACGGAACTTTTTTCTCCCGCGCATACCGGATCGCAAGCAGCATCCCTTCGATGCCCCGCTTGCCAAATCCTCCGGGAACCAAAATCCCGTCATAGCCTTCGAGTTGCGCCTCGTAGGTTTTGTCGCCGTCCGCGCTTTCCAGGCCCTCGGCCTCGATCCAATTGATCTGCAGCTTCAGGTTGTGCGCCAGCGCCCCGTGTACCAGCGCTTCCTTCAGCGATTTGTAAGAGTCTTCATATTCGACGTACTTACCCACAATGCCGATCGTGACCGTGTCTTTGGGATTGTAGACGCGGTGGACAATGTCCTCCCACTTCGACAGATCGCGATCCTTCGCTTCCATGTGCAGATGCTTGAGCACCAGCGTGTCCACACCTTCATTGGCGAACACCAGCGGCACTTCATAAACGGACGCCACGTCCTTCGCCGTAATTACGGCCTCTTCCGCAACGTTGCAGAACAGCGCAATCTTCGATTTGATATCCTTCGCCAGAAAGCGGTCGGTGCGGCACAGCAAAATATCCGGCTGAATTCCGATGCTCAGCAGTTCTTTCACCGAGTGCTGCGTCGGCTTGGTCTTGAGTTCCTGCGCCGCAGCAATAAACGGCACCAGTGTCACGTGTACAAACAAGGTGTGCTCGCGGCCCAGTTCCTGCCGCATTTGCCGGATCGCTTCCATGAACGGCAGCGACTCGATGTCTCCCACCGTCCCGCCAATCTCCACGATCGCGATATCCACGTCCTGTGCCACCTTCTTCATCGCTGCCTTGATCTCGTTGGTGACGTGCGGAATCACCTGCACCGTCTTGCCCAGATAATCGCCGCGCCGCTCTTTGGCGATGATCTGTTCATAGAGCCGCCCTGTCGTCCAGTTGTTGTCGCGAGAAAGTTTGGCGTGCGTGAAACGCTCGTAGTGACCCAGGTCCAGATCCGTCTCGGCCCCGTCGTCGGTCACGAAAACCTCGCCGTGTTGAAAGGGCGACATGGTCCCCGGATCCACGTTCAAATAAGGATCGAACTTCATCAGGTTGACCTTCATCCCCCGACTCTCCAGCAGGCAGCCGATGGAAGCCGCGGCCAATCCCTTGCCGAGTGAAGACACAACTCCTCCGGTCACAAAGATGTACTTCGCTGGCATCTCTTCCTCGCTTTAAATTGTTTTTGAAAAATGCTGCAGGTGGGGTGCACGATCAATTATGGCAGAAGTACCTGTGGAAAGCACCAAGAAATCCCTCGCGTTGACTATCTACGCGCCGTCAGCGAGAATACTTGAGGTTGTCCGCAACGGACAACTCGTAGTCGTGTCCTCAATCGTGGGCCTGTGGCGCAGCTGGGAGCGCGCTTCCATGGCATGGAAGAGGTCGTCGGTTCGATCCCGACCAGGTCCACCAATTCAAATACCAAAGGATTGCTGAACGATTGCGGGCACGCCCGTCCTCGAAACCGGACACAACACGCCCGGCCTTAGAGTCCCAAGACCGGGGTACGAAAGGGTTTTCGTCCCGCAGAAGGCCAGTGCGTAAGGCGCGAGCGGGACGCTTGCGCCTACATCTCCAACAATAAAGGCGAGGCCACCTTGCGGCGGACACTCGCCCTGAACAAAAATGGCGCTGTTTGTTGTGCCCTTAGAACTCCAGCTTCAGCGCTAGCTGCAGTTGCCTCGCAGACCCGAAATCGCCGTTCGGAAACCGCGTACTCGTAATGATCCCAAAGTTCGTGGTCCCCACATTGAGGTTGGGATTGCCGAAATTGGGATGATTGAAGATGTCGAAAGCCTCTGCTCGGAACTGCAGGTTCACTCTTTCTGTAATCTTCGTGTTCTTGATCAGGGAGAGGTCGCTGTCCACAAAGCTCGGCCCAATCACCGAGTTCCGGCCCATGTCCCCCGGCGAGCACGTAGTGGTGCCGCTCACCGTGGTGCAGGGCGCGGCGAACGTAGTGGTTGGATTGACAAACCACTGCGCGGGATTGCCGGTCACCCGCATTGGCCCTATCACATTGGGGCGCAGATTAACGCCCGGGAAGATACCCTCGGGGGCAACGGGTTGCAGGGGATTGCCGCTTTGCGCCGAACTAATCCAGGACACCTCCCATCCAGAAATTGCGCGGTTGCCGTGGAACGGCAGCTGATAGAAGCCACTCACCACAAAACGGTTCTGGGCATTAAAGTCCGACGGACCATAGTCTGCTATCGGATTGTTGCTGTCCTGGGGAAACGAGAATGGAGAATTCGGTATGTCGAGCGAAGCCTCGTCCAACGACTTCGAATAGGTATACGAAGCCACGAACTGCAGGCCGTGGGAAACCTGTTTGGTGAACGTAAACCACAGAGCGTTGTAATTCGAGATGCCTTCGCTGGCGTACTCCGTGACCTGCGAGAAGTTGGAGTAGGGACGCAGAGCGGAGCTTTGGTAAAGGCCGCTCACAACCGCGGGTTGGTTCTCGTTGATCACTTGCTGCAAGTGGGTTCCCTTCGATCCCACATAGGAAATCTGGATCCCCATCGTATCTGTGAGCGATCGCTGAATGGTCAAATTCCAATCTTGTGCGTAAGCATTCTTGAAATTCGGCGCGACCGTGACCGGGGCTACCGTCCTCGGGTTGGCCGGTGGCGCTTCCAAAGTGATAGAACTGGTTGACGAAGAAGCCGCCAAAGGAGTCGCGAACGGCGGGTTCTGGGTCAACGCGGAGGCAATATTGGTCACTGGCTGCTGGGTCAAGATGGCATAACCGGCACGAACCGAGGTCCGCCCATCTCCCCAGGGATCCCACGCGAATCCCAGGCGCGGCTGGAAGTTCTTGTTATTCGTTTGGTAGATTTGGCCGAAGCCCGGCGTGCCGACCTGCACCAGCGCATCTGCCGCCGGATCGAAGACCGAAAAACGGCGCGCCGCTTCCGCCGGCGTAGAGTTCCAGTCGTAGCGCAGGCCCAAGCTCAGCGTTACTCTTGACGTCACTTTGTAGTTGTCCTGTACGTAGAGCCCCCAGGCTGGTTCGACAATCTTGTTATTGCCATTCCCGGAAAGCGTAGTGAACGACAGAGCGTGATCAGCCAGGAAGTGGTTGATGTCAAGGAAAGTAAAGCTGCCTAGGTTTTCAAAAAAGTTGTTGTTATAGAACCGGCGGATTTCACCCCCAAACTGGAACGAGTGTTTTCCCTTCAGCCAGCTCACCGTGTCGCTAAAAACGGCGGTCGTATCGCCTCGTCCTTCCGGATCTCCTCCGGGCGACCCAAAGAGCAGGGAACCTCCAACATTGATCAGCGGTAATCCGGAGTTCGCCGGCACGCCGGGGGGAAGCCCAAAGCCTTCGGCCGCAGGATCGAATTGTCCATTAGGTAAGAACGTAATGTGCAGGCGGTTAAACCCCAGCCGCGCATCGTTGGTTAAGCTTGGATTGAAAGTGTGGGTTTCGTTGATCGTAAGCAGTTGCCGGTGGCCATCGCGGGTGTCTCCCCATCCCGGAACGGTAGCCGCCGCCGTCGGCTCGAAGCGATGATCCAGTTCGATGGCATAGTAGCCATGAAGCATATCCTTGTTAGTCAGGGTGACGCTCAGGTCTCCGGTCCCGATGTCCACGTTTACCGGCGTGCTGGCCGACCCTAAGAAGGCCGGAACCGCGCCCGCGCTCGTATTGATCGTGCCGTTGGGCTGCGGGAGCAGCTTCAGCAAATTGCTCACCGCGAGGCTGGTGGAAGTTGACCCTGCAGCGGGAACAGGAGTAGAGAGCGTGATTCCCTGGCGCTGGCGAAGAGCCTCATAACTCAAAAAGAAGAAAGCCTTGTTCTTCTTAATCGGGCCGCCAAGGTCGGCGCCGAAATTATTCCGGTTGAACTGCGATTGGGGCTTCCCCACGGGATTGAAGTAGTTGCGAGCATCGAAGAAGTTGTTCCGCAGGAACTCAAACATTTCTCCGTGGTAGTTGTTGCTCCCGGAGCGGGTTGCGACGTTGACAATCGCCCCGGAGTTTCTGCCATACTCCGCGGGAAAGGTCGAGTTATCGACCTTGAATTCCGCGACCGTGTCGATCGATGGCTGAAAGGTGACCTGGTTCTGGACTTCATCGTTCAAATTGATGCCGTTGACCATCCAATTGGTAGTGTTCTCACGCTGGCCGGCGGTATCGACACCGAGCTGTCCCAATCCCACCAGGGGGTCGGCGAGGAAGCCGTTTTGCGGGGCGGTCACAGTACCGGGAATGAGGTTGACCAGGTCGACAAAGTGGCGGCCATTCAGCGGAATGTCCTGCACGGTCTTGTCCTCGATCACCTCTCCGAGCGACACTGTGCTCGTATCCGCGAGCGGTGTAGTCCCGGCGACTTCGACCTGCGTCGCGACCGTCCCCACGGGTAGCTGGGCGTTTTCTGTTACCGTGGTCGCGACGTCTAGTTTCAGATCTCGGATCACAACCGTCTTGAAGCCGGTGGCGCTGATCTCAATCCGGTAGACGGAAGGAAGCAGCCCGGGAAGCTGATAGAGACCGGCGTGATCCGTCTGCGTCGTGCGCTCGACGCCAGTACTCTCGCTGCGTATCAAGACCTTGGCGCCGGCTACGGCAGCATTGGACGGATCAGTCACCGTGCCCTGCAATGTAGCTGTCGATTGTGCCAGCCCTACTGTACTTACGGCGAGAAGAATCGAAAAGAAGGTAACGGCGCGCATCAAAAGGGTGAAACCCCGCCTACTGGTGGTGTGCATCTATCCTCCTAAGAGATTTTCCGAAGAAGAATGGCGCTAGGCCCGTCACTCCCCGGGGTACAAGAATAAAAAACCGGTTCTTCACCTGGTCAACTCAGGCGCGATAACTCGAGTAGCTTTGTCAATCCCCAAGCTCGATACCGCGACAATGGAAGACGAAAACATCCCCACGATGTTCCGTCTGTACTTTGGACCTTACAGGGATAAGGCCATGGTTAGAAGCCCATGAGCATTTATCGATCCAAACTTATTCGCTTGTTTTCCTAGCAATTAGCCGTTTCCAAAAAATGACCTATAAGATATGGAAGCCAAATAACAAAATTTTGGAGGAGGGCTAAGGCCGGATTTCAATCGGTGTCCCATCCGCCACGGCCAGCCAGATTTCGTCGATCTCTTGATCAGTGACAGCAATGCATCCATCCGTCCAATCTTTCAGTCGATGGGATGCTCCCACCCATCCGTAGCCCTTGGGTAGCCCATGCACAAATACATCGCCGCCCGGCGAAACGCCTTTTTGGCGCGCCGCCGCCCGATCACGTGCGTTGGGATAGGAAATATGGATCGATTTGTAAAACTGGCTCTGCGAGTTGCGTGAATCCAGCACATAGAGACCTTCGGGAGTCCTGTGATCTCCCTGCCGCGTCTTCGGCCCCACAGGATCTCCGCCTAAGGCAACTCTGTAAGCCTTGATCACTTTTCCCTGGCTGAGTAATTGCAATGTGCGTTCCTTCTTGAGGACCAAAACTCGATCAGCATGCAGCGGATGACCCGCCGTCTGGGTCAAACTCAACCCAGACAGCAAGACGAACATCCCAGTGAGAACCCGGATGCGCATACGCGAGATTATAGCGACGCAATTCCGCGCAGTGCTACGCTGCTAAAGTGAAGTTCCCAAACGGCAAACAATTCATGTGGAGACAGCCGCCTCGGCTGTCCCGCCTGAGCCTGCCCCGAGCGAGCGCAGCGAGTCGAGGGGGCGAAGCCCGGCGGCTCTGGCGGCGTTCTGTCCAAGTTGTACCAATCTGTAGCCTCGTCTTTTTGTGCGCGGTGCTCCCCGCCTCCGCTGCCACATGGACCGTTCACGCCCAGCCTACGCGCCTGGTCAACGGCGCTCCGGTCTTGTTTCAGGTAAAGCCGCCAGCCAAGCTCAAGTCCCTCAGCGGCACATGGCTAGGCCATCAACTCACCTTCAGTTACGACGCCTCCACAAGAACGTGGTTCACGTTAGCCGGCGTGAGCTTCGAGACCGCCCCAGGCAAGTACCCGCTCGCACTATCTGCCGAACGCGCCGCCACCAAAACTCCATACACCCTCACGCGCACGTTCGCCGTCGCCCGCGCCAAGTATCCACAAATTAAAGTGGAACTCACGGTCGAAAAGAAGTTCACCGAGCCTTCCCCCGAGCAGCTACAGCAAATTGCAGAAGGCGTAAAGATCAAAGAGGATTACCTGAACCGCGTCACCCCCGCCCGTGAGTGGGACGGTAAATTCGCGCCGCCCGCTGAGGCCGCCATCTCCGACGTCTACGGTTCGCAACGAATCTTCAACGGCAAGGCGCAGCGCCCACATTTCGGCCTCGATTTCCGTGTCCCCATCGGTACTCCGGTTGCTACCATGAATTCCGGCACCGTGCTGCTGGCCCGCTTCTTGTATTTCGAAGGCAACTGCGTCGTCATCGACCACGGCCAGGGACTTCTCACCCTGTACTTCCATCTTTCCGCCTTCAAAGTAAACGAAGGAGACTCGGTGAAGCGCGGCCAGGAAATTGGCTTGAGCGGGGGCACCGGACGCGCCACTGGCCCTCATCTTCACGTCGCCGTTCGCTGGCAGGGCACCTATCTCGATCCCTCCCGCCTCCTGCAATTACCGCTGCCCTGAATCGCGGTTTATCTTCGACGGTTTGATTTAGGGTGGTTAGACTTTTCGTTTTCCCCATCGGATTCGAGCCGCGAAGCGGCGGCATGTGAAAGCCCGGCACGGAAGTGCCGGGGAGCAAGAAGAAACTCAACGAGTCCCGAAGGGACGGTACGAATCACGCATACGAACTTTACACGGCGGCCCACTACGCCAAAAACTTGCTCCTCGCGCGCAATCTCTCATGCAGCGAATCTTTCAATCCCAAATTCCTAATCAGCCGGTGCAAGTAATTCGGATGCACACCCAGAATCCCCGCCGCCTCCACGTAATTCCCCCGGGTCTGCTCCACCGCGTCGAGAATCAACTGTTTCTTCAATTCTTTCACGCTCGCATGATATTTCCCCTCATGCGTCTCGGTGGCCGGCGCCTGCTCCAACAACGACTCCGGCAAATCTTCCAACTGCACCGTATCCGAAGATCCCATCACCAGTGCCCGCTCGACCGCGTTCTCCAATTCGCGCACGTTGCCCGGCCACTCATAGGTCACTAGTGCCGCCATGGCTTCGCGCGAAACCGGCTTCGCCTTCACCTTGCACCGCTTGGCATACTTCTGCAGGAAGTGCCGCGTCAGCATCGGAATGTCTTCCCGACGTTCCCGCAGCGGCGGCATCGTCAGCTTGACCACTGCCAGCCGGTAATACAGATCCTGGCGGAACTCCCCGGTGCGCACCGCTTCGCTCAAGTCGCGATTGGTGGCGGCGATCAACCGGACATCGATCTTGATGGCATGCGTCCCACCGACACGTTCGAATTCGCGCTCCTGCAACACGCGCAACAGCTTCACCTGCAGCGCGGGAGCCAGTTCCCCGATCTCGTCCAGAAATACCACGCCGCCATCGGCAACTTCCAGCCGCCCCTTCTTCTGCACGGACGCGCCCGTGAACGCACCGCGCTCGTGCCCAAACAGATCGCTCTCCAGCAGAGACTCCGGGATCGCCGCGCAATTGATCGCCACGAATGGCTTGTTCGCCCGATGGCTGTTGCGGTGTAACGCCCGCGCCACCAACTCCTTGCCCGTTCCGCTTTCGCCCTCAACCAGTACAGTCGACTCGGTTGGCGCGACCCTCGCCAGAAACTGAAAAATCTCTTTGATCCGCGCGCCTTCCCCCACCAGGCTCTGTTCTTGCCGGACTTCCGTCGTGAGCCGCTGGTTTTCCTGCTCCAGCCATTGCAGCCGCCGCGCGTTGTCCAGCGCCACCGCGGAAACCCCGGCAATCGCTGTCAACAATTCCAGGTGTTCTTCTCGAAACCGGTCACCAGCATTGGTACTGTCCAGGTAAATGCATCCAATCGCCCGCTGAAACACTGTCAAAGGCACGCACAACAGTGTTCGCACCTCCGAGGCCGCCAGGCTTTCCACGTCGCGCAGCTTGCCACTGGCGGGAACGTCCACCCCCAGAATCGCGACGTTTTCCCTCATCACCTGGCGCGCTATCGTGCGGCTGACGCGGACCAGTTGGGGCTGTCCCGCGTGCCGCGTCCGCGCATACAAGCAGTTGAACTCTTGCCCGGCACCTTCCGTTAGAAGAATCGCGCCTCTGCCCGCCGGCACCACTTCAAAAATCAGATCCAGCAACTGCGCCTGCAATTCCTCCAGATCGCGGATCGCATGCACCACTCGGCTGATCTTGAGCAGCGCGCTCAAATTGCGCGCCACCTGCGACGTCGCTGGTAGCTCCCGTTGCAGCCGGTCCGGCTGGAGGTAGACCACTTCTCTGGGATGAATGAGCCTGGTCTCAGCCGTGGAGCGGCTGTCATCGAACTCAATGCGGCTGGCGGGAATGGCTTGGTCCTGGTCTTCCACCAGAAATAAAAACACCGAGTCGCCCGTCGCGATCTCGTCTCCGTGCCGCAGCCACTGCTCCTTCACCGCCCGGCCATTCACCAGAGTCCCGTTGCGGCTGTCCAGGTCCTTGATCTGAAAACGCCCGTCTTCTTCTCTCCGCAGCAAGCAGTGTTTGCGCGAAACCGACGCGTCGGCCACTGCCACCGCATTGGTTGGATCGCGGCCCACGGTCGCTTCCGCGTCTGGCAGTGGAATGGTCGAGTCCTTCGAAGGTCCGGCGATCACCAAGAGTCTAGGGCGCAATCAGAGTCTCCCATTCTGTGCAGAACTTCTTATCACAGCGCGGGCAGAAATGCATGCCCAGCGTGAACCATTTCCAATATCCGAACGGCTAGTCAGACTATCTGATCAGATAGCATTTGGCCGTCTCCCCGCTGGGAGCGACACCGCTCACAGAGGCCAGAAAATCTGGCTAACAAACTGAAAATAAAGTAATTACACTGCATTGCATGGACTGATTCGTCACCCCGCTGAAGATTGGAATCCAACATGCACCTAGAAAAAGCGCGGATTCTTGGCAAAAAGCGACGGGGGAAGCGCTTTCAAGCAATTCTAGCCAAGATCGCCAGTCAGAAGCTCGGGGGACCCCCTCATCGAGCTTCTGACTTTTTTTCTTTTGCGAGCCTGCCTACTAGCGAGGAACGACTCGGAGAATTAGGACGGGAAGGGCACGGCTTCAGCCGTGCCGTAATTGAACTCCAACGCGTCGCGGCTTTAGCCGCTGAGGTTACGCACTCTGCGCTGATCTCTCTGCCGCCTCGCTCGGCGTACCTTGACTCGCCACAACCTGCTCCGAACCAGAAACCGCAATCCCGTCCCGATAACTGACCGTTCGGCCAGAAATCGCCGGCACTCGTTCCCCCGGCACCAGAATCCCAACCAAGTTCAGCGGATCGGCCGCCGACAGCGTCACCATCTCTCCGCTTAAGGGCAAGCCCCGCATCCCGCGCACAGATTCGACCGCGACGGGAAGAGCAAACTGCTCGCCCAGGAACCCATCCACAAACCGCCCGCCGCGAATTTCCCCGCGATCTTCGAGCCGCCGGAATGCCATCAGCAACTCGCGCCACGGCGGCAGGTTCGACTCGCGCGACAGCAGATCGCGAATCACAATTCCATAACGCCGTAGCAGCATCCAACACGCCGCCTCAACCGCCCTGTTCCTCTCCGCAGCCACATCCGCATGCAGAAGAGCCCACCGCCCCGAACTGTGCCGCGGACGTGTACTGCGCCCGCTACCCTGCCCCGCGCGCCGCTTGGGATCGATCAGCGCCCGCAGGTTGTCGAACCCGTCAGCAGTCACCAGCCCCGCCGCGACCAACTCCCAAAGTCCAGTCTCGATCTCCGCCTTGAGCTTGCCCGTACCGCGCACAATGTCCGCAAAGAACGAAGCTCCGCGCTGCCGCAAAAACTCCAGCACCAGTTGCGCTCCATGGCTCAGCCCGCGCGTCTCTGCCTCATCGCCGGCGGCGTGCCGCGGAATCATCCAGTCCGCCTCTTCGCGCACAAAAAAAGTGATCGGTGCAACACTAGTCGGAATCACCCGTCGCTGCCGGGGCGCTGCCGCTTCTCCCTGGGACGCTCCATTGTTGGCCGTAGCCCCGGAATCAATCGTCGCCGGATGCGGAGACAACCGCCCCCACCCCACTGCTCCGGTCAGACAAAGCTGATCCAGCCATTTCGGATCGTAGTCCACAATCCGCCGCGCCAAAACTTGCCGCTCCCACGCGTTCGCCGGAATCTCGAATCCCTGCAACTGCTGCAGCACTTCGAGTGTTCCCCGCTCTCCCGCAACCTGCGTCCCCGGAGCTACATGCTGCCAGCGCATCAGCCACCGCATAAACGCCGCCGTCGTAACCGGCTCAATCTGCTTGCGTAACATTCCCACGGTCAGCCGATGAATTCGCGCCAGCAACCGCCGCTCGCACCATTCCGTCTCCTGTGCGTGTGGCGCGGGCGCCCCCGCCCGCGGGATAGCACCAGTAAAGTTTCCCCGAAGAACAGTCCCGCTAGCCTCCATCCGCAGCAGCGCCTTCTCAATGTCAGAAGCAGCCAGCCCCAACTCAGCCGCAAGTTGCGATACCGTCACCGGCCCCAAGTGCGACATCCAGCCCATCACTAGCGTAAGCAAAGCATCATCGCGAGAAACCTGCGCAGTCTCCACGTCCGCCAAAGTCCGCTCAAATTCCGCCGAAGGAAACAACGCCGCAAAGCTCCGCGCCCGCTCCGCCGCCACCCAGTAGCGTCGCCCTTCCACCGAAGCCGCTCCCACACGCCCTTCACTCACGAGCTTTTCGTAGTACCCGGCCCAGCCCAAGCTCGAATCCGGGTGCCCCATCCTTGCCGCGTTCTTTGCGGCAAGGATGGGGATTTTTTCCGCACTCCCCGGCAGCGCCACCAGCGTATGCAGCACATCATGCAGTTCATCCGCGTCCCGCACATCCGGCCACGCCTCTTCCCGCACCTGCGCAATCGCTCCCGGATCGAGTCCGCCGACTTCCTCCAGCACCGACTCCGGCAACACCCGCCGCATGTTGACCGCACGCGCCCGCCGCTCCTCCAGCGGAGCGTCATCCAGGTACGCGTAAGGATTCGCATTCAGGATCTCGTGCGAAAACTGCGACGGCACCGGCGTATCCACGGCGATCACGCGAATCTCCCCCGAAGCCATCCCCCGAAGCAGCGACTTCAGCCCCTCCACATCCATCGCTTCCGTGAGCACGTCTTTCATAACTTCGCCGACCAGCGGATGATCCGGAATCTTCCTCTCGCCCTCAATGTTTTCGAAACAAGCCGCTGCATCCGGAAACACCGACGCCAGCAGATCGTCCGACCGCATGCGCTGAATCTGCGGCGGCACTTTCTTGCCGTTCTGAAAGCGCAGCAGCGCGAGCGCCCGGTTCGCATCCCAGCGCCAGCGCGTGCCAAAGATCGGAGAATCGAGCGCCGCCTGTTCCAAAATCGGCTGCACCGTATCGGCCTGCAAAAAATGAAACACATCGCCCAGCGGAAAACTGTGCTGCTCGGCCAGAGCGATATTCAGCCCGTTATCGGTAGCCGCCGCCTGAAGCTCAAAATTAAACCCGCGGCAAAACCGCTTCCGCAGCGAAAGCCCCCAAGCCTTGTTAATCCTCCCGCCAAACGGGGCGTGGATCACCAACTGCATCCCGCCGCCCTCATCGAAAAACCGTTCGGCAATCACGGTCTTCTGTGTCGGAACCGCCCCCAGCACCGCGCGCCCCTGCAGCACGTACTCGATCATCTGCTCCGCGCCCGAATCATCCAGACCGCACTCCTCCTTCAACCAACTCACAGCCGCGGCCACTTCCGGCTGCGTCGCCGAAAATCCAACCGGCGAAGTGCTCGGCAACATCTCGCTGATTTTTTCCCGCAGGTCTCCCACGTGGGCCGACAACTCCTGCGTCCGCGCCGGAGCCTCTCCACGCCAGAACGGAATCCCCGGCGGCGCGCCGTGCGCATTCTCTACCAGCATCCGGCCCGACTTGGTTTCGATCCGTCGAATCCGCCACGAACTGTTTCCCAGCAGCATGACTTCTCCAGCCATGCTCTCGACCGCAAAGTCCTCATCCACCGTGCCCACGACAATGCCCTCGGGTTCGGCGACCACCGTATACAGCGAGTTGTCCGGAATCGCCCCCCCGCTGGTAATTGCCGCCAGCCGCGCCCCACGCCGCGCCCGCAACTTCCCATTCACGCGGTCGCGATGCACATACGCTCCATACCGCCCGCGCCGCGCCGCAATCCCCTCCGACAGCATCTCGAGAATCGCGTCAAACGTCTCCCGCTTCAGCTCGCAATAGGGATAGGCCCGCCGCACCAAATTAAACAGATCATCCTCGCACCACCCATCATTGGAGGAGCCAGTCTCCCAAGTAGCCCCCGCGTCCAAAGTAGCGCCGGCGCCCCCGCCGGCTGTCGCGAGGCCATCCTGGCCTAGCCGCCGGCCCCCAGACGAACCCGTCGAGTTTTGCCCAGCAGCACACGCCGCCACAATCTGCTGCGCCAGCACATCCAGCGGGGCCTCCGGAATGATCAGCCGATCCAGATCCCCCTGCCGAATCGCCCGCACCAAAGCCGCACATTCCATCAGATCATCGCGCGTCGTAGCAAAGAATCGTCCCTTCGGAACCGCCCCACGCCAGTGTCCCGACCGCCCCACGCGCTGCAGAGCCACCGCAATCGACCGCGGCGAATTGATCTGTACCGCCAGGTCCACCGTTCCCACATCAATTCCCAGCTCGAGCGAGGCCGTTGCCACCAGCACCCGCACCTGCCCGTCTTTCAATTTCTTTTCCGCCGCCAGCCGCAGCTTGCGCGACAAGCTGCCATGATGCGCCGCCACATTCTCTTCGCCCATGCGCTCGCCCAACTCATGACACAGCCGCTCCGCCATCCGTCGCGTGTTCACAAACACCAGCGTCGACCGATGCTCGGCCACCAGCGCCACCAGCCGGTCGTAAATCGCGTCCCACAGCTCGTTCGACGCCACCGGTCCCAATGGCATCGGCGGCACCTCGACCCCCAGATCCAGCTTTCGCTTGTGTCCGATATCGACGATCACTGGGTCGCGGAGGTAAGCAGATGGTATGTCGGAGGCTACCGAATCTTGGGAAGGGCACGACTTCAGTCGTGCCGTAGGTGCATCGGAATGATCGGAGGCTTTAGCTGCTGAGGTTTGACTTTCCATCCCGCCGTTTCGGCTCCCCGTGAGAAAGTGCGCCACTTCCTCAATCGGCTTCTGCGTTGCCGACAGCCCGATGCGAACCGGCGGTCTGTAACACAGCGCCTCCAGCCGCTCCAGCGACAGCGTCAGATGCGCTCCCCGCTTGTCATCCGCAACCGCATGAATCTCGTCCACAATCACGGTCTCAACGTCTCGCAGGATCGCCCGGCTCTTGTCCGCGGTCAGAAGAATGTAGAGCGACTCCGGCGTCGTCACCAGAATGTGCGGAGGCCGCTTCAGCATGGCCCGCCGCTCGTGCGCGAGGGTATCGCCGGTGCGCACCGCGGTGCGAATTTCCGGCATCAGCAACCCGCGCTCACCCGCCAGCGCAAGAATCTCCCCCAGCGGCCCTTCAAGATTTTTCTGGATGTCGTTGCCCAGCGCCTTGAGCGGCGAAACGTAAAGCACTTCCGTACGGTCGGTCAGATCCCCAGCCAGCGCCTTGCGCACCAGCCGGTCAATGCAAGCCAGAAATGCCGCGAGAGTTTTCCCCGACCCGGTGGGCGCCGAAATCAGCGTCGTCCTTCCGGCAAGAATGTGTGGCCACCCCTGCTCCTGCGGCTCCGTGGGCGTGCCAAACTTCCGCACAAACCACTCCGCCACTACAGGGTGAGCCCAGGCCAGCGAGTCAGGAAGGAACTGCATCCGGATATTCTAGCCCCGGAATCGCGGTTTCGTAAAATGTTCGCCTCTCTACGAGGAAAACTTCTTCCTCTTGACAAAATGAATGATTTATTTTATATATCATTCATATTCATTTTGGAGGCGGATTATGAAAGTCGCTGACGAAGTCTGGACATCAGTCGCTCTTCTGCACAAGGAAAACCCGGAAAGAGTTGATTTCAGCGTCGAGGAAATCAAAGCGCGTGCAAAGCGTGAGAACTGGCCCATCAGACCAGGTTTCAATGTCCATGCCTCATACCACTGTTTGGCGAACAAACCCGCGAACCCCGCAAATCATCGAATGCTCTACGAGGACTCGCGCGGGCGAAAGAGGTTATATCGCCCGGGCGATCCATGTCACTCCGAGCGCGAGAACGGAAAGATCCATCCTGACAAGCAGGATCTTCCGCCCGCATACCAGTCCTTAGTCGATTGGTACGATTCGATCTACTCCAAACAATCAGCCATTGCATCTCCGACGCCAGTGACCGTTCCGCACCAATTTCCACCGAATTCAAACGCCGCCAACGTGGATTTTCTCGGCCTCGATGAAATGCGCTCGGAGACCGCGTTCGTCGGGCCCGGAGGCACGGTCGTCCTGCCGCAGTATTTGCAACAAGAATTGAATCTCAAGGAGGGTTCCTGTCTTAGCATCTACCGAGCTAAGGATCGCCTCGTGCTGCTTCCTATCACCGAGGAATTCATCCATAGCCTCCGCGGCTCGCTTAAGGGCTATTCGCTCCTGGAGGACCGCGAGCGCGAACATCGCATCGAGAAACAACGATGAGGGATTTCGTACTGGACGCAAGTGCGGCTATTGACTATGTGCAGAGTGGCTCTGGGGCTAATAAGATGGAGCAGTTACTGGCGGATGCGGTCCGCCGGCACCTGCGGCTTTATATGTCTGTCCTGCACCTTGCAGAAGTTTTCTATCTCACGTGGCAGAAAACGGGGGAGGAAAGAGCACGTGAAACCGTCGCCGGTTTTTCACGCTTGCCGATTCAGATCGTCCAGGTCGATCTTCCTCAAGCCCTCAAAGCAGGAGAACTGAAGGCCCGGCACAAGATTCCCTATGTGGACTGTATTGCCGCCGCGCTCGCTCTGCAGCAGCACGCCACGCTCATCACAGCAGATCGCGACTTCGAAAAGCTCGGACGCCATTTCCCCATCCTGTGGCTCACGCGTCCCTGAGCTGGCCAGATGCTAAAATCCCGCCAATGCCCAAACTCTCCCCCGCCGCTCGCGCCCGCAAAATTAAGCTCCTCCTCTTCGACGTCGATGGCGTCCTCACCGACGGCAAGCTCTTCATCTTCCCCGCTCCGCCTGGATCGCAGCAAAGCGTTCTGCAGCAATCCGCGCAGCACGGCGGCCAGGGCGGATTCGGCCTGCACAGCCAGTCCATGATCGAAGCCAAAGGCTTCCACGCCCACGACGGCACTTCGATCTCGCTGGCGCGCCTCGCCGGCATCAAGACCGGTCTCATTACCAAGCGCATCTCCGAAACGGTCACCCTCCGCGCCCGCGACCTCAAACTCGAATACGTCCGCCAAGGAATTCAAGACAAGCGCACCTCCTTCGAAGAAGTCGTCAAAGAGGAAGGAATCAGACTAGAGGAAGCCGCCTTCGTCGGCGACGACGTCATCGATCTCCCCGCCATGCGCGCGGCTGGCCTGGCCATCGCCGTGAAAAACGCCCGCGCCGAAGTGAAACAGGAAGCGCACTACATCACCCCCCACGCCGGCGGCGACGGCGCCCTCCGCGACGCAGTTGAGTTCATCCTCAAGGCGCAAGGCAAATGGAAGAAGGTCGTAGAAGACTACATCGGAGAGAGAAGCCCGAAAGGCAGCCGTCAGCTGTCAGCTATCAGCCATCGGCGGAAACCAAAATCCCGCTGACGAGAACACCCCAGCACGCCGGTGACTCTTGGCAAGAAACATATGGAAATGAAGCTTTTTCTGAAAGCTGATAGCTGATAGCTGACAGCTTAAAACAAAAACCCACCGGATGCTTGCTTGGGGCGTGCTCGGGTCAGCATCCGATGGGTTACCGTTTCTCCTTACTCACCCTGTTGTTTTCAGGAGTATGTAACAAAAATTAAACACCAGAACTCGCCCGAGTTCCGTCTAATTTTGTAAACCTTTGTAAATCTTCGCCCTCAAGATGAAAATCTCAACCGCGGCCGTAAACGCTGGCGAGATTTACTCTGGCAACGCTGGAGGTTTCGCCGCCATCAATTCCGTAAAGCGCTTATCCTTCCGCAGCCCGGCGAACTCCGCATCCTTATACACGTTGTTGAAATCTTTGTATCCCTCTTCCAGCGCCTTCCTCAAATATTCGAGCGACCGGTCCGAATAGCCCATCTTGGCGTAGAGTTTCGCCACGGTATAGTCGTAGCGGGCGCGATCCCCCGGGCTGGGCAACTGCGCCTGCACGCCACCGCGCGAAGTCCGCTCAAACACATCGGGATCGAGTTCCACCGCATGCTGATAGGCCACGACCGCCGGCTCGAACTCTTTCTTAGCGAAAAGCGCGGCTCCCAGATTGCTGAAGAACGACGCCGAAGTGCCGTCCAGCGCAATCGCCCTCCGGTAGTCCTTGATCGCCGCGCCGTATTTCCTCTCTTCATAAAGCACTACCGCCCGATTGTTGTAAGCGTCGGCAAATTTACGGTCAAGTTTGATCGATCGATCAAACGACTTTTTTGCCTCGCGATAGCGCTGCATCATCAACTCGGTGATTCCGATCTTGTTCAGCAAACCGGCCGAGTTCGGTTTCTTGGCCAGCGCCGCGCGATAGTAGTCGAGCGCGTCCAGGTAAAGTTTCACTCCGCGCAACTGTTCCGCTCGGGCCTCCAGATCGGCTGCTGTAGCGTCCGGTGCTGGAGGATCGATGGTCCGCAGCAGCGGCGGCTTAATCTGAACTTCTTCGGAGTGCGAAGCCTGTCCCCGCGACACACTCGACAGGCCGCAGATACAAAGGATGAGAAGCGAGACGGGAACCAGCAAAACTCTCGGGCAGGACGACATGGGCCACCCCCAGCTAGTGCCCTCATTCTGGCACAGTTTTGGGCAATCGGCGAAGGATTTTAGCGAGGGGTCTTAGGTCATGGGTTGGGTGTCAGGGGTTGGGTCTTTGGCCATCCAGAAATCGCTCAGCCCAAGACCGACCACCCAAGACCTAACACCTCTTCAATGTGGTGCAGTCTGCCCGTTGTCCGCCGGTTTCGACGCCGGAGCCGAGGCTTTGTCATCCTTAAAGATCCCGGCGATCTTGCCGAAGAATCCCTTCTTTTTCTTAGCGTCCTGAGGATTATTCGGGTCCGGTTGAATCGACGCATCGGTCGGGCCCTGCGTCGGTAGTGGTTTGTTCCCACCCCCAAAAATGCGGGAGAAGAATCCCTTCATTCCTTCTTGTGCGTCGCAGGTCTCGCGCGGTTCGGTTCCGGCCACGAACGCGGATACATAGTCATCCGGGCAGGTTGGAGTTGCCAGGCGATTCGTAACCTTATCCAGTTGCACGTCCACCACCCCTGTGGGCTGCTGGAACTCCTTCATGTCGGAATACTGGGGCAGCGCGGCCGCCTTCTTCATGAACTCCGTCCAGATGGGCGCGGCGGTCATCGCGCCGCTCAAGCGCAAGTCGCTGTAGTCGTCATATCCGACCCACACAATGCACAGCAAATTCGACGTGTACCCCGCGAACCAGCCATCGTGCGAACTCCCGGTCTTCCCTGCCGCCGGAGCCTCAAACCCTCGCAGCCGGACCGCCGTATACCCCAGCCCGTTGTTGATTACGCCTTCCATCATGTCGGTCATGACATAGGAAATTCGTGGGTCGAGCACCTGCCGCTGGTCGGTGTTATAGTTCGCGATCACATCGCCCTTGCCATTGCGCACCGAACGCAGCAGGATCGGCGACAGCCGCACCCCGTTGTTCGCGAATGTCGTGTACGCGCCCGCCATGTCCAGCGGTGACGCGTCATACGACCCCAGTGCCATCGCCGGGGTCGCCTTCACCGACGCAATCCCCGCGGTCCGCGCCAGGTTTGCCACCTTGTCGTAGCCGACTTCCTCAGCCACCTTCACCGTCGCATTGTTCAGAGACATCGCCAGTGCGTACCGCAACGACACGTCGCCGTGATACTCCTCTTTGTAGTTGCGCGGCTCATAAATCTGGTCGCCATACGCAAAGGTCGAGGGAGCGTCCGTCACCGTCGATGCCGGAGTCAGCACTGTTGGCGAACCATCCAATGCGCTGTTCATCGCCGCGGCGTACACAAACGGCTTGAAGATTGATCCCGTCGGCCGCTTCGCCACCGCGTGATTCAACTGGCTCCAACCGTAGTCCCGCCCTCCCACCAAGGCCAGCACCGCGCCCGTGTGAGGATCCAGCACCACCAGCGCAACTTGCGCCTGCGGTCCCGGCAATACCTTGGTTTCGAACTTCTTGCCTACCTTCACCTTCTTGGTGCGTAACTTCTTAACCTGCTCATCCACCAGCTTGATGCCCGTCTCCACCGCCTGCGCGGCCGCCTTTTGCAGGTCAGGATCGAGCGTCGTGTAAATGCGGTAGGACTGGTCATTCAACTCGTTCTCGTTGAACTTGCTGATCAACGTGTCCCGCACCATGTCCACATAGTACGGCGCATCGCTGGCTTCCACGTTCGGGGGCGCCAGTTTCAGCGGCGCAGCCTTGGCTTTATCCGCCTGCTCGCGCGTGATCGCGTGAGTCTCCACCATCGATTCCAGCACCACATTCCGGCGCTCCATGGCGCGCTCCGGATGCCGGTACGGCGACAGATAACTCGGACGCTGAATCAATCCCGCGAGCAGCGCCGCTTCGGGCAGCGTGATGTCCTTCAGGTCCTTGTTGAAATATGCCTTCGACGCCTCGGCGAACCCGCTGATCGAGAACGATCCTCTCTGCCCCAGATCCACCCAATTCGCGTAAAACTCGAAAATCTGCTTCTTCGTGAACTTTTGTTCGAGTTCTTCCGCAATCAGCATCTCCGTCAGCTTGCGCCTGATGGTCTTCTCCGGCGTCAGGAAGAATCCACGCGAAAGCTGCATCGTGAGCGTCGACCCGCCCTGGTCGTGCCGGCCGCGCATCACATCGATCCACGCCGCCTCTGCCATGCGCAGAAAATTCACTCCGCTGTGTTCAAAGAAGCGCCGGTCCTCGATCGCCAGCACCGCCTGCACCATCAGGGGAGGAATCTCGTCGTACTTCACCAGTTCGCGTTTCGACCTTTGCTCCGCGTCGAATAGTGCCGTCACCAGCTGCGGCTCCAGTTCGTACGCGGAAAGATCGTTGCCGTTGCTGCTGATCTGGTCCACGGTCCCGTCGTGAATGCTGATGCGCGCCGGTTCCGGGCTGTGGTACGACTCCGGCCCGGGGGTAATCTCGATTCCATCCTTCAGCAAGCGAAAACTGCCCAGGCTGGACTGGCCTTCTTTATCCGTGTACCCCGCACGTCGCAATTCCGTGGCAATTTCCCGCGGCTCGATCTTCTCGCCATCCCGCACCGTCTTCGGCAGCGCGTAAATCTTCGCCGAATTGGCGAAGACCGGAGTACGGAACCGCTTCTCGATGATCCGGTCATACTTGATGTAAAAGTAAGAAAACAAAACCGTAAACGACACGGCCAGAATCAGAAACGCCACCATCGCAGCGCGCAGTACCGGGTCGCGCGGAAGCCAGCGGAACATCCTGCCCCCACGGTCCCCGCTTCCCTTCGGAATTTTGATCTTAATCGTCACAGTTTAAGTCTCTTGCGCTGGCGTGAACGGTATATGGGCGGAACGAATCCTCACTCTCTCAGACGTCAGGATGCCCAAAAAGGTTTGTATCGCGCACTTTCGGCTCGCAATTCCCGACTCGCCGCTACCAGTGACTCTTTTACGGCAACACAGCCACGCGACGATTTCTTTATTGTACCCCTCACCACAGAAACGAAAAGAGACCCGCAGTACATGCGGGTCTCCAAGCTGTCAACAAGACTTCAAGACTTCCTGCCTTCGGAGTGACCGATTCTAGGGCACGTCAGAGACCGCCCAGTAGCCGCTCGTGGCCACGGGTGTAGAGGGCAGAGTTTCGGTGAGGCCACCGGAACTGGCAACCGTGACCACGCCCATCGTGATATTCGGAGCAGTTCCAGAATAAATGAACATGTAACTTCCGCTCTGGTCGAACTGGCCCCAAGCCGTAGATGTCGAAAGGCTGAATGGAGAACCTGTCACGGCGGTGAGCGCCCCGGTGCTGGTGTTCAATTGATAAGCCTCAATCGGATTGGTGCTCGTGTTGCCGTCATTGATACTAAAGGAGTAGACGAATTCTCCATTGGTGGATTTGGGCTGCACTGCAATGTTGAAAGGCGAATACACCGTTGCAAATGGCGACCCCGCCACCGCCGACAGCGCCCCGGTAGTCTGGTCAATGTTGTAAACATAAAGGCTCCTGTCGTCCGAGCCGTACAGGAATTGCACCTTTCCGCTGATTCCGATCATGTACTTCCCGCTCGGATCGCCCTGCATTTCCCAGATCGGAATTTGGAAAGGGCTGCCCGTTATTTCCGTGAGTAAACCCGCGCTTGAAACCTTATAGCCGACCACGAAGGATCCCGAGTGATCGCCCGAGTCCTCGGTTACATAAAGGAATCTCCCCTGCGCATCCATGGCCATGTTCTGGGGCTCCAGCGTGGCCGAAAGTGTCGAGAAAGGCGATCCCGCAGCCGCCGTCAGCGCCCCAGTGCTGCTGATCTGGTAAACGAGAATCTGTTCATTGGAAAATTCCGAGATGAACATTAGGGTCCCTGCAGGGTTGGTGATGACTACCTGCTGATTGTAGGCGGCAGGTGCGATGCCGCTGATGGGCGCCGAAACAGGAAACCCACTCAATGCCGTTAGATTCCCACTGCTGTCGATCGACCATCCATAGATTTGCTGAGTATCCTGCAACACCGCATACAGATATTTTCCCTGAGCTACAACCACTCCCACGCCGCCCGTGTTTGGGGCGATCACGGGCGCTGTGTAGGTGGATACAGGCCCGAACGTCCCCGCCGTCGTGTTCAGAGCGTAGCCATCCATCGAGCCCCCCTCATCCACAGCGTAGGCAAAAGCATTTGCCGTGCCGCTTGTGCTGCCTGGACCCTGTCCGATGCCGCTGGTCGACGGCGTACACGTAGAACTTCCAAACGTAACGCCACACGTGTAGTGGCCGCAGCCCACCAGCCACATCGTTGTCAAGAACACAATTGAAATAAGGAGCACTCGAACTTTCATCGCCATGACTTCTCCCAGGAACTTTCTGGATCCAGCCTCGCAGAATCGCGTGGAAAACTCTTTCCCACGCCGATGGTAGGGTCCGGCGTAACCTTGTGGCAAGGTTACGAACGTCATTGCTGAAGAAGTGGTAATCGCCCCCGTGGAGCGGCGAAAGAACAAATTATGTCGTCAGACTCTGCCGGAACGGCACAAGCTCTCCCCCGTCCGCATTTTATTCGCTGAAGGGGGTCGTACGATACGGGTCGAAGCTCTGGAAATCTTCAGCCTGGCTCGTTGATATGAGCTTAGAACCCCTTGTTTCCGCTCGATGGATTGAAATGCAGACTGAAGGAATAACCCGGCAAACTGACAGGAACGTTGTAGTCGGCCGCCACATACACTGTGTTCATTCCCGGCGTTGCGATCCGCTGCACTGTCACGTTCTCGGGACTCAGCGCAATCTGATGTTCCTGCGCTTTCTTAAGGACGGCGTCCACCAACTCTTGGTCCGTCGTGCGTGGATTCGAGGCCCCAACCATCGCAACGTTCCGCAAGTCGTCCTGAAACGAATAATTGGTCAGTTCCGGCGGGATGATCTGAAATCCCGCGTAGATCGCGCCGATGATAACCAGAAACCCGCCAATTGCTTTAACTGTTTCCATGTCCCAGTTCCGCTCTGCCAGGACAAGAAACACTCATCCCGCCCGGCCAAGCAACTCCTCAAAAAATTCCACGATCGCCGCGATCCTAACATCGCGCACTTCGCGAGTCGAGCGTAGAACAACCTCCACAGTACCTTCGGTAACCTTCTTTCCGACCGTGATTCTAAAGGGGATTCCCACCAAATCGGCGTCCTTGAACTTCACTCCCGGCCGTTCGTCCCGGTCATCCAGGATCACGTCGTATCCAGCCGCTTCCAACCGCTTCGCAATGTCTTCCGCCGCCGTCCGTACGGTGTCATCTTTTATATTGACCGGCGCAACCACGATCTCAAACGGCGCAATCGTCGGCGGCAGCCAGAAGCCATTTTCGTCATTGCCCTGCTCGACCGCCGCCGTCAGAATGCGCTCAATCCCAATTCCATAGCTCCCCATGATCGGAGTAACTTCCTTGCCGTTCTTGTCCAGCACCCGCGCGCCCATCGATTCCGAATAACGATACCCCAGCTTGAAGATGTGCCCAATCTCCACCGCCGTATCGATCCGCAGCGCCTTCCCGCAATTGGGACAAGCCTCGCCCGCCGTCACCGCTCGCAGATCGGCATACGCCGTGGGATGAAAGTCCTTCCCCGGCGTTAGATTCTTCAGGTGATAATCCTTCTTGTTCGCGCCACCAATCAGATTCGTTCGCCCATGCAGCGATGCATCGACGAGCAGCACAGGCTTCTCGGAATCTTTCTTCAAATCTTTCGCCCACTCAATGCCGATTGGCCCAAGATATCCCGCCGGAGAATTAAACAGCGCTTCAATCTCCGGCTCCTCCATCGGCCGCGTAGCGACCCCCACCGCACCGTTGAGTTTGGCCTCGTTGAGCTGATGGTCTCCTCGCATGAGCACGACGATCCCGCGCGATTTCGTTTTGCCCGAAGCATCCTTCTCCTCGGCCATCAGCGCCAAAGTCTTGATCTTGTTCTTCGGCGACACACCCAGAAACTTCGCCACATCTTCAATCGTCTTCTGTCCCGGCGTATGAACTTCGAGCGGCTTCCCATCGCCCTCCGCCGCGAGATCCTTCACTGCCTCCAGCTTCAACGTCGCCTTCTCCATGTTCGCCGCGTAATTGCATCCGTCGCAGCTCACAATCCGATCCTCTCCCGCCGGAGTGCGCACCATGAACTCGTGCGACTCTTTCCCGCCCATCGCCCCCGAGTCGGCCTCGACAACCATGTACTTCAGCCCGCACCGGTCAAAAATGCGGCAATAGGTCTCGTAGTGCTTCTTGTAAGACACATCGAGCCCCGCCGCGTCAATATCAAACGAATACGCGTCCTTCATCATGAACTGCCGCACCCGCAGCAGCCCCGACTTCGGCCGAGGTTCATCGCGAAACTTCGGCGCAATCTGATACCAGATCTGCGGCAGTTGTTTGTAACTCCGCAACTCTTTCAGCGCGATCGAAGTCATGACCTCTTCTTCCGTCATGCCCAGGCACATGTCCGCACCCTTCCGGTCTTTCAACCGGAACAGGTTCTCCCCCATCAGGCCCCAGCGCCCGCTGGCCTCCCAAATCTCCCGCGGATGCAGCGCCGGCAAATAGAACTCCTGCCCGATCCGGTCCATCTCCTCGCGCACAATCCGCGTGATCTTGTTGAACGACCGGTTCCCGAGAAACAGATACGAATAAATTCCCGCAGCGAGCTGCCGAATATACCCCGCCCGCACCAGAAACTTGTGGCTCGCGACCTCGGCATCCGCCGGCGCCTCGCGCAATGTAGGAATAAACAGTTCAGACCATCGATGCATAGTTGAGTTCCCAACCGAAAACAGAATCCTAAATTGTAAATGATTGCTGCAGAACAACTCACGTAGGGACAGCCGCATCGGCTGTCAGGAAGAGCGGAGCTCGGCGGACGCGGATGATTGCGGTGGGCTCCGCCCGGTACTGAGTACTGACTATCCCGCCAACTGCTTCAGAATCTCTTTCCCCAGCTTCTGCGCTTCCCCGAAAAACTTCTGATACTCGACGAACAGCCGGTTCAACTCCAGCGACTTATCCGCGGACAGCCGCTGGCGCAGAATCATGTCCCGCACATGTACCGGGTTCGGCAAAGTTGCATCCTCAGTCAGTTCCTCCAGCGCCGTCTTGGGATCGTAATGATACATAGACCTTCTCCCGATTGGTATTTTGGCAATCAGGTCCTGCTGTGATTGCAAACCGGCGCAGCCCGCAGGACGGTTTTCAATTACCAAAATTACCCGATTACACAATTACCAAATTCCTAAACCAACTCCGTGCTCCACAAATCGTGAAGGTGAACAATCCCGAGAAGCGTGCCGTCGCGCTCAACCACGGCGAGAGAGGTGATTTTTTTTTCTTCCATTAGCGCCAGCGCCGTCGCCGCGAATTCCCCCGCGCTAATCGTCTTAGGACTACGAGTCATGGCCTCGCCGGCCGTCAGATCCATCACATCCTTCCCCCGCTTCTCCAGCAACCGCCGCAAATCCCCGTCGCTGACGATCCCCACCAGCCTCTCGCCCTCCACCACCGCCGTCACGCCCAATTTCTTACGCGACATCTCATAAATCACGTCCGGCATTTTCGTCTGCGGCGTCACCCGCGGCAGCGCCTCGCCCGTGTGCATCAGAGATTCCACCCGCGCCAATCGCTTCCCCAGCTTCCCCCCAGGATGCAAGTTGGCAAAGTCCTCTTCCTTGAACCCACGCCGCTCACTCAAAGTCACCGCCAGCGCATCCCCCAACGCCAGCATGGTCGTCGTAGATGCCGTCGGAGCCAGCCCGAGCGAGCAGGCCTCCTGCGCGATGGAACAATCCAGGGCCACATCCGCCGCCGAAGCCAAGGTTGAGACGGTCCGCGTCGAACGAACAGCGGCTGCCCCACCCTTCGCGATTTTCGAAGGGTGGGGATTTTCGCCAATCTCATCTCCCGTCATCGCAATCAGCGGCACTCGCAGCCGCTTGATCGTCGCCAGCAACTGCAGAATCTCTTCTGTCTCACCACTGGCCGATAGCGCCAGCACCACATCCCCCCGCACCACCATGCCCAGGTCCCCGTGCAGGGCCTCCACCGGATGCAAATACAACGCCGGCGTCCCCGTCGAACTGAACGTCGCCGCAATCTTGCGCGCGATCAACCCGCTCTTGCCCATGCCCGTAACCACCACGCGCCCCGCACAGCAAAACAGCAACTCCACCGCCCGCTGAAACGCCACGGCCATGGGCCCCGCAATGCGGTCCGCCAACGCGCGCAAAGCCTCCGCCTCAATGCGCACCACGTTCTCGCCAGTATGTTTCATTCGGAGAAATCCGGGAAAAAGGATGTTAGCACGCAGCCTCTGTAGAGACGTAGCTTGCTACGTCTGGCCGGCGCGACCGATAAAGATGTGGCGAGCAACTCCCTCCGACAATCTCAGAAGTGATCCTCTCCAGCCTGCACTTGCCCCTGCGGTCTGCCTCCCAGCCCCCCCAGTCCCCGCGCCTGGATCAGCCGGTCCCACGGCCCCGCCTGCCAGTTGTCGCGCGTCTTCTGTTCGTGCCTCCACGGCGGTAGCGTCAGCATCAAATTGCGCGCCATCGAGTGCACATAAGGTTCGTACATCGACCGCAGCTTCGCCAGCTTGTCCCGGCCATATTCGTCATTCCGCAGGCGCAATCCGGCCGCCGCTAGAGCTTCTCGCAAAGCGGTCAGATCCGCCTCTGGCAGTCGCTCCACCGTGCCGGGATCATATTTCGCGTTCACCACCTGTGCCAGATCCACCGCAGCATGCCGGGCCATGGCAAACGTAAGCTTGGCCTGCCCCGGGTGCACTCCCTCAATCCCGGTCAGCACCAGCGAAGTCACGTCGAGCATCGTGGTCAGCGCACCCAGCCACGACTGATTACTGTGCTGCGAGCGAAAAAAGCTCAGCACCGGATACGAAATGTGACTCTCCAGCAGCTCCCCAGCCCAGCGTTCCCAGTCCCGCAGCACCTCATCGAGAACTTTCTGATCCACCCCCGGATCATCCGACCTCCCGGCCAGCCGCACCAGCAACTCCGCCGCCGAAGGAGGCGATCCCGCGCGCGCATCCAGCATGGAAATCTGAATCTCCCGCCGCGAAAACGACGCGTACGCCACGGGAATGTATCCAATCACCACGCCGAGAAACGCGAAGCCCATTCCCGCTTCGATCACCGAAAGCGCCCGTGCCGCGCCAGAGGTCGGCACAATGTCGCCGTACCCCAGCGTAAAAAAAGTTTCTCCGCTGTGATAGAGAATTCGGCCGAACGTCAGCGGCTCTTGATTCAGTTGTTCGTGTCCACCGATCCCGTACTGCACCAGACCAAATCCTAAAATCAGTCCCGCCGCCCAGAACCCCAGCAGCAGGATCAGCGACAGCGGTCCGAAGTACCCCAGGAAATTCTGCTGCCTCGAAGTTGTCCTGATACGCCGGGCAATTCCTCGCCACGGAATCCACGTCTGCCGGTAGAACCACGCCGTCAGCTTAAAGTGCCGCGTCACCCGGCGCGGCAACACCACGGTCTCAAACGCATCCAGCAGCATCACCCAGATGATGATGAGTCCAAACACTGTCCCGACAATGCTGTCGTGCGAATTCATAAATGCCGGAAGCCGGACCTCGTCGTCAAAACCTGGATCAAGCTGTAAAGAGATGCAATGTAGATGCGGAGGGAAGGGTAACAGATTCGGCGTCCGGCTTCGGCAACCCATTCGCAGAGACGTTGCTCGCAACGTCTCCGCCGGCGCAAAGTAACAGCCGAGCGACTATGAAACGCTCCGGAAACCGAAGGCTGGAAGCCGGAAGCCCGTTACTGCGGTTTGGCCGCTTGCGGCTGCGGCTGCGTCTGACCAGCCGGTGTGGCCGGAGGTGGAATCTTAGGCTTCGGCTTCTTCTTCACTGCCGGCTTCTTGGGCGGCTCGTTATCGTCCACGATAATCTTCTTCGGCGGCGGCGGCGCCGGAATCGCTGCCTGCGCCGCCTTCAAGTCCGTCCGCAGCCGTACGATCTCGGCTTCCTTGGCCGACGACAAATTCTCAATCCGCTGCGCCAACTGCTTGCGCGTGCCCTCAAAAGCGCTCAGATCATTCGAGAGCGACTGGAAATCGTCCTTCGATCCGAAAGCCCCAGTCACCTCCACCACACTCCCCACCACGTCATACAAAGCATCGAGATTGCGATAGAGTTTGAACGTCGCCGGCAAATCTTCAGGCCGCGCGCGCAATTGCGCGATGATCTCCGGCAGCGCGCCCTGCAGGTTGCGCTGAATCGAATCCACGTTCGCCAGCGTCAGCTTCTTCGAGCCGCTGTCCGTCTTCCAGCGCTCAATCCGCAACCTCGCCAGGTCGGCCTGTGTGCTCTTGGAGCTGGCTTCCAGTTGCGCCAGCATTCCGTTCAACTCCGTCATCGACGCATACGAAACCGGCTGGCTACCTTGCGGGGAAGCCCCCGCTGAAGCACCCCTGTTCTGCGCCAAATACTGCCCGTTCATAGAAGACGCTGCCGGCGCCGGACCCGCTTGGCCCAGCGCGGCCGGCGTGCAGAATAACAAAGAGAGACTTGCTGTCAGGAAAGTACGTTTCATTGTTGGAAGCGGTCGCGTTCGCGAGCAACAGCATACTACATCGACAGCCCCACTGTGGATCGGGCGAATCCCTCAAAGGATAATTCGACTCTTCCTCCCCACGAGACGATAATTAGAAAAAGACATGTTCTTTCTACCCACTCCCCGGCCATCCTTCGTCCGAGCGCTGCTCCTTGTGCTCCTACTCCTGCTCGCCCTTCCCACGCTCTCCCACGCCCAGGATCTCGCCCGCCGCCTCATCCTCAAAGACGGCTCCTATCAGCTGGTCGCGAAATATGAGATCAAAGGCGACCGCGTGCGCTATATGAGCGCCGAGCGCAATGAGTGGGAGGAACTTCCCGAGTCACTCGTCAACTGGCCCGCAACCGAGAAATACGAAAAAGACCGCGCCGCTGGAGCATCCGTTCCCGAAGCCGCGCAACTTGACAAGGAACTCGAACAGCAGCGCGATCGGGAAGAAACCCTACTCCCGCAAGTCGCCCCCGGACTCCGCCTGCCCGAAGATTCAGGCGTGTTTCTGCTCGACAGTTTTCAAGGCGAGCCCCAAATCGTAGAACTTCAACAGACCGCGGGCGATATCAATCGCAACACCAAAGCCAACATTTTCCGCGGCGCGATCAACCCCATAGCCGGCCTGAAGCAAACCATCGAGCTCGAGGGCGCCCACGCCCCGATCCAGTCTCACGTCGATGTTCCTTCGCTCTACATCAACGTGGACGCCGCCTCCGACCAGCCGGCCGCGACCAAAGATTCCACCCGCGGCGCTCAAGGTCCCCAGCAACCGCAGCAGCCCATCGTGCCCTTTGACCGCTTTCGCATCGTCCGCACTGAAGTCAAAGGCAACAAACGAATCGTTGGCGACGTGAAACGCCAAGTCACCGGCAAAATCACCCAGGAACAGCACTTGGTCAAAACCACTACCACCCGTGTCAGTGGAGGCTGGCTGAAACTCACTCCCACCGAAAGTCTTGCGCCCGGCGAATATGTCCTCGTCGAAATGATGCGCCAGGAAGGAGCGGCCGGCAAAGAAGGCATGAACCTCTACGTCTGGGATTTCGGTGTGAACCCCAAAGCCCCCGCCAACGCCAATCCCTGGAAGCCCTCCGTCCCTGAGCCGAAACCAGCGCTGGACACCAAGCCTAATTGAATCCAGACGATCAACTCGCCCAAGATTCCCGGTGCATGACGAAATCGAACGCCTGTCAAACTCCAACCGCAGAGCAGCGAATCGGCATAGGGGGAGTGGTCGCCCACTCTCCCCTGCCACACCACCGTACATGCGGGTCCGCATACGGCGGTTCAGTTCGGTTGAGCTAGACGCCAGCCAGCAATCGCGGAAGACCGAGCGCGTCGAAGTAAGCAATCGGAAAAGCGGAGGACAGGGCCGGGCTGTTGGCGATGCGCCACGGTCCATGCGGACTGCCCACGGTTTGGGCCGCGAGAGCAGCGCCGATGTTCCGCTGGCGCAGTTTCACAAACCGCACTCCTTTCCGCTTCCACTGCTTCCAGATCATGGATCGCAATCTGCGGCGAATCCATTCCTCCAGCCGTTGCAGCACCGAGGGCGTCTGGCTGAAGCCGAAGTAGCCCTTCCAGCCACGTAAGTAGCTGGCCAGTTCCTTCGTCATCTGTTGCAGACTGATGCCCCGTGTCCGTCGCGTCAGTTCCCGCACTCTTTGCTTGCAGCGGAGCAGGGCCTTGGGCGCGATGCGCCGCTTCGGTTTCGCTCCGTAAGTAAAGCTAAAGCCCAGAAACTTTCGCTCTTGCGGTCTCGCCACCGCGCTCTTCGCCTCATTTACTTTGAGCTTGAGTCGCCGCCGGATGAAGCCGGTCACGCTTTGCATGACTCGCTTCCCCGCCCGCTCGCTGCCGACGTAGATATTGCAATCATCCGCGTAGCGCACGAAACGGTGCTGGCGCCGCTCCAACTCCTGGTCGAGTTCGTCGAGCACGAGATTCGACAGCAGCGGGGAGAGAGGCCCTCCTTGCGGAGTGCCTTCCTCCACCGCTCTCACCAGCCCGTTCTCCATCACGCCCGACTCCAGAAAGGCTCGGACCAACTTGAGCATCCTCTTGTCGCTCACCCGCCGCGCAATCGCCGCCATCAGCTTGTCGTGGTTGACTCGATCAAAGGAAGCCACGACACACTACCCATCATCAGCACCTTCCCGAGAGAGTCACCGTTGTCCGTGCTCGCCATCCGTTCGAAGGCAGGGCGCTCGACGTTCTTGGATCGATTCATCGCAAAGGTCGATTGCATCTCGTTCTGATCTTGCCCGATGGCAGTAAATCTCTGATCCCTGTGGACTGGACAGATCTTGCCTCGACGGCACAACCTCAACAAGTTCGCTCTGCACAGACGGCCGCAATCCTCGGCTCTCTGGAAGACTTGCTTCACGCACGCGCCGTCGTAGACGCTCTCCTCAGTCGCCTCGCTGCACTGCAAAGCGAGAACGGCAACTCCCCGGCAACGAAGGAGGGCCCCATTGCAAGAAAACAATCGGAACCTGTTCGATCTTCTTCTCGACGAAACCTATCCGTGGGAAACACTGCACGACGAACACAAGCTTCTCGCGATCAACATCCTGGCGCGCCTCATCGCGAACGCAACCCTACGTCATAACGAGGAGAAGGGCCATGAATGATTTCAGCAAAGTAAAACCAAGTCATACCCAACGCGCTGCTTTCGTCTATATTCGCCAATCCAGTCCTTCGCAGGTCGAGTACAACCGTGAGTCCACCGCTCGCCAGTACGCTTTGGTCGAGAAAGCCTGCGAGCTGGGCTGGGCCAAGGAACAAGTGATCGTCATCGATCAAGATCTTGGTTTATCCGGTTCTGGATCGGTGCAGCGTTCCGGGTTTGCGCATATGACGGCAGAGGTTGCTCTGGGGCATGTGGGCATTGTGCTCGGCCTGGAAGTCTCCCGCCTGGCGCGCAACAATGCCGACTGGTATCGCTTGCTCGATCTGTGCGGCATAACCGACACTCTGATCGGAGACAGCGATGGTGTGTATCATCCGGCACTGTTCAACGATCGTCTCGTGCTCGGATTGAAGGGCACTATGTCGGAAGCAGAACTGCACATCCTGCGTGCACGACTCGACGGTGGAATCCGCAATAAGGCCGCACGCGGCGAACTGCGCCGAGGGTTACCCGTGGGTTTCGTTTGGGGAGAAGAGGACGGCGAAGTTCGTTTTCATCCCGACGAAGCCGTCGTCAGCACCCTCCGCACGGTCTTTTCTAAATTCACGGAACTTGGATCGGTCCGCAAGGTCTGGCTTTGGTTCCGCTCCGAGGGTATTTCCTTCCCTCTGCGAGCCCACATGAAAAGTGAGATCCGTTGGGTCGCTCCGACTTACACTGCCATCCATCACGTGCTCACCAATCCGGTGTATGCTGGCGCTTACGCCTACGGAAAATCTCGTCATCAACGTTATGTCGATGAACAAGGAATGCTCCGAAGACGAACTCGTCATTTGCCCATGGCCGAGTGGTCCGTGCTTCTGCCCGAGCACCATCCCGGCTTCATCGATTGGGCAATGTTCCAAGCCAACCAAGCCCGCATCGACACCAACATTCATCCGCAACCTCATCAAGCAGGAGGTGCCGTGAGAGAAGGCGCTGCGCTGCTGCAAGGCCTGGCCACGTGTGGAAAGTGTGGCCGCCGACTCCATACTCACTATCGCGGCAGAAACTCCTCGCCCGGCTACCATTGCTCCGGCAAGGATATCGTCCAGGGACGCGGCGTGTACTGTCTCAACGTCGGCGGCGTGCAAATCGATCAGGCAGTGGTTGAGGCCTTTCTCCGAACGGTGACGCCCGCGGCTGTGGAAGCAACGCAACTTGCCCTACAGCAACTCGAAGCGGACCAGGATGCAGCTCTCGGTCAGTGGCGCCTGGCGGTGGAACGTGCTCGCTACGAAGCAGAACGTGCGGAGCGCCAGTATCGTGCGGTCGAGCCCGAAAACCGGCTCGTGGCGCGCGGGTTGGAAACAGAATGGGAAAAACGTTTGCGCGATCTCGCTGCTGCCGAAGCAGAACTCCAGCGGCGGGAACAACAACGCCCTCGCGCTCTGGGCCCAGAAGAAAAAAACAAGATCCGATCTCTCGGTTCCGATTTGAACAAAGTCTGGACAGCGCCTACCACCACGGATCGCGATCGCAAAGAGCTTTTGCGCACTCTACTGGAAGAAGTGATTGTTACCGTCGATCGGCCCGAACGTCGTGCTCATCTCACTCTGCGCTGGCGTGGCGGCACGCTCACCGAACTAGATCTCTCCTTGCCGCGCTCCCAGCCGCGTGGCCTACGCACCGAAGAAGATACCCTCTCCTTGCTCCGTCGCCTGGCTGTTCATTACTCCGACGATGTCATCGCCGGCATCCTGAATCGTCAAGGTCGAAAAACGGCGACCGGAGAACGCTTTACTGCTCATCAGGTCGGCTGCCTCCGCCGCTATCGAAACATTCCCCGATTCCGACGGCCGGTGGAGCCCCCCACGGGGGAGCTGGCAACGATTCGCAAAGCCGCGCAGATCCTGGGAATCAACACTTCCACTATTCATCGCTGGCTGAATGATGGTTTCATCGCCGGTGAGCAAGTAACGCCCGGTGCGCCCTGGCAGATTCGTATCACCGATGAGCTGCGGGCACGCTTTGTCGAGCAAGCACCGCCCGACTATCTGCCCATGCTGGAAACAACGATGAAACTTGGGGTGTCACGCCAAACCGTGTTGCAGCGTGTAAAGCGTGGCGAGCTCGAAGCTTTGTTAGTAACCCGTGGACGTCGTAAAGGCTTACGAATCAGAGTGGTGGACGATCACCCGAACCTGTTTGAGAGTACTTCATGAATCTGGGGGCAGTATGAAGCCATATCCAAAAACTTTTCCAGATCAAGATCCACCACCCAGCGGCTCCCCTCGGCTATATACTGCTGCGCCTTGGCCACCGCCTGATGCGCCGAGCGTTGCGGACGAAACCCGTGACTGTGCTCGGAGAACGTCGCGTCCCATCTGCCTTGCAGAACCTGCATTACCGCCTGCTGGATAAACCGGTCCAGCACCGTCGGAATGCCTAGCTTGCGCATTCCGCCGTCCGGCTTGGCTATTTCCACTCGCCTCACCGGTTGTGGTTGATAGGTTCCACTTAGCAGTTGTTCCCGCAAAGCTGGCCAGTGCTGCTTCAGGTAGCCGGGTAACTCAGCGACTTTCATGCCGTCGATTCCCGCACTCCCCTTATTGGCCTTCACTCGTCGTAAAGCCTGCTGGCAGTTCTCCCGCCCGCAGACCTCTTCCATCAACTGCTCTGCTCCAGCCGGGCTTTCAGTTTCGCAGTTCGCCGTGTACGATTCGGTCCCTTCCCGCGGAGTCCTTGGAGCTTCACTCCTCCCCTCCCCGGTAAAGGCCAGCACCCTCTGTAGCTGGTTCTTCTGCCGCTTGTCGTTCATCGAGTCCTGCGTCCTACTCGCCACTCCTCGCTGTTCGGGCCTTCAGCCTCGCGACCTACTATGCCCTCGGCTGACTCCCGCCTCACGGTCAAGATGGATCGCTCCACCCTCAGTCACGATTCCGTGACATGCAGCGGGTCTCCCGAAGTAAGTTCGACCGCCTTCCGCACACAACCGCCGGATTTACCACCAGTGCCCTTGATGGAGATGGGCTTCGCTGTCAGTTGCCAGCTCGCCCGGCACCGTAGGCCTCATCATCCGGTTCTTGTTCATCGGCTCGCGCTTTTGATCCACGCTTCTTTCAGACCCCGCCTCGCGACGACGCCCTTGCGCTTCGCTATGACTTCACCTCCATCAGGTTGTCAAAGGGACTTCCACCCTCAAGCTGTCGAACATGTTCGGCACACAACGAAAAAAGCGGATGGCCGCGAGGCCGTCCGCTGCTTGCAACTCGACCTATCAGTTGCCTTGCGCTGGCTCCGACACCACACCCGCGAAAACAGCCTGATAGCCGCTCATTGGGTCCTTCAACAAAAGGCCGCGCGTGACCAGAGGCACCGCAGTCGTGGTCGACTGCAGCGCGCTGAGTCCAGTCAGGTTGAAAAAGACCGTGCCGTTGAAGGTGTTCACCGTCACCGGCCCGCCCGCCGAATAGCCCACCAGCCCGTTATTCGTCAACAGGAAACTGCCGGCATTGCCATTCGTGACCGTGACGCTTGTCGGCACGAACATCCCATAAACACCCTGCAGGCGCAACGAGATCATCGTCGGCGTGAAGACGTTGCTGGCATAGCTGCCACCGATGAAGATCCTCTGGCCAACTACAACCGTGCTGTCGTTGAACACGGCGTTCGTAAGCGGGCCGTTGAGGAAGCAGAACGTCGTACGTGGTCACCTGGCTGACGTCAATCGTCTGAACTGTATCCACGTCGGCGACCAGGTCCGCGCCGGTTTCGCCCACCCACATCGTAATCTGCTGGGCTTGTCCCGACCCGTTGGTCGTTACCGCCAGCACTCGTCCCGAGAGGAACGACCGAGCCGTGGTAATGACTTCCACGCCGCTGGCCAGCAAGCTGCCATCCGCCTGGAATGAGCCTTGCACTGCGACGAAAGCCGGCGTCGCCAGATTGTTGATGCTCCATCCACTGTTGAACTGGGTAGAACTATTCACGTAAATCGTCAATTGGCGCCCATAAGGCCCCTGCAGCACAAACGAGTTGCCGCCGGCGTTCACGGAAACCAGGCCGCCCATCAGATCGGTCACCTCTCCGTCAGGATCGCTGGCCTTGGTTGCTTTGACATAGATGACCGGATTCACAATGCCGGTGACTTGGCCGTTGATGTCCACCGCAACCGACTGCCGGATGTCCAACTCTACCTTCAGGCCCGCAAGACCGTTGCTGCCCACGACCATCGGCTTCGGGAAGTTCACCGTCAGCGTATAAGGCGTTTGCGGCAGCATGCCGTTGATTTTGTTCAGCGCCGGCGGAGTCTGCGTCATGTCAACGTAAGAGATGACTGGGTTCGCTAACACGAACGTGGCGCTGCTGTACGTGTCGGCCGGAACCGAGCTGAACGCCAATGGGGAACGCAAGCCCAAGAGACGTGCGAAGTCTACCGTGGTTGGGGTCGAAATCACCTGCGGCGAATTATTCTGGCCATTCAACGTGATCGAGTTAATAGTGAGATCGAAGCCCACTACCGAGGACAAAGGAGCATCTTCGCCAGTGACAAAAACATTGGCGGGCTGCGCTCCTTGCGAAAGGGTGGTCGAGGACTTGGAGCCGCAACCAACCAGCACGATTGTTGCGAGCAGGGTTGCGGCGGTCAATGCAAGAATTTTCTTCATGGCAAGCTCCGAAGGCAGAGTCTTTTGGGAGACAAACTTGTCGTTCGGATATGGAAACACCCCTACTTCGCCAATGTCGCGTAACCAAGGGGAATATTACCGGGGATAATTCTCCCAGCCTTGCGCCAGGTTGCATTGAGATTAAAGGACTTAGATGATATCCCAGCAGAGAGTACCGCTCAGACATGTACCTTCGTGTGCGAACTCCTTGGCGAGCAGCGATTTCCGGCTAACTTCTGTGGCCATCCGGAACCTGTCGATTGCGGGCACTTCACTTGAGTTCCAGAACCTCTTTTTCTTTGGCCTTACTCATCTCTTCCATCTTCTTGATTTCGCCATCGGTCAGCTTCTGAATCTCGTCGAGCGAGCGTTTCTCTTCGTCTTCGGTAATCTTCTTGTCCTTCAGCGCCTTCTTGATCGCGTCGTTGCCGTCGCGGCGGATGTTGCGCACGGCTGTACGGTGCTCTTCCAGCACCCGGTGCAAGTGCTTCACCATGTCCTGCCGCCGTTCTTGCGTGAGCGGCGGAACCGGCACGCGGATGAGTTTGCCATCGTTCATCGGATTCAATCCCATATCGCCGGATCGAATCGCTTTTTCAATCGCCCCCAGTTGCGACGGGTCGAAGGGCTGCACCGTGATCAACTGCGCTTCGGGCGCGTGCACCTGTGCAATCTGGTTCAATGGCATCTGCGAGCCGTAGTAATCCACGCTCACGTTATCGAGCATGTGCACGTTCGCGCGCCCGGTTCGCACGCCCGCCATCGCCTTGCGGAAATCCTCCACCGCCTTGTCCATGCGCGTCTTCAGTTGTAAGTACGTTTCTTTCAGGCCGGCTATCGCCGCCATCGTCGCTTGAGCCATATTCTTAGCCCCGTATCATTTCAGAATCAAAACGTTGCATTATAAACCCAAGAAGAAAGTTGGCCACGGATTTGCACGCATCACCACGGATCAGAAATGCCAGCAATCCGTGTGTCCGTCAAAATCCGTGGCCGATCTTACCCACGCCGTGACTCGCTCATTCTTTACACACTTGCCCCTTGCGCGCTCACCCTCGATCCAATCTTTTCCCCCAGCACGACGCGTCGAATGTTCCCGTGGCGATTCAGGTTGAAAACGATGATCGGCAAGTTGTTATCCTTGCACAGGCTGATGGCAGTGGAGTCCATCACTTTCAGCCCCAGCTTCAGAACGTCCATGTAGGAGATGTGGTTGAACTTTTTGGCGCCATCCACTTTCAGCGGATCGGCGTCGTAGATGCCATCCACACGGGTCGCCTTGAGAATCGCCTCGGCCTTGATCTCCATGGCGCGCAGCGAAGCCGCGGTATCGGTCGAGAAATAAGGATTGCCGGTGCCGCCAGCGAAAATCACCATGCGGCCTTTCTCCAAATGGCGAATCGCCCGGCGGCGAATGAAGGGTTCCGCCACCTGGTTCATCTCGATCGCAGTCTGCACGCGCGTGTAGACCCCCTGCTTCTCCAGGGCATCCTGCAACGCCAGCGCATTAATGACAGTGGCGAGCATGCCCATGTGGTCGGCCGAAACCCGATCCATGTCCTTGGCCTGCTGGGCCACGCCACGGAAAAAGTTTCCTCCGCCCACGACGATGGCCAACTGCACGCCCAGTTTGTGCACATCGGCCAATTCCGCCGCGACCTCGTGGATGCGCGCCGTGTCCACACCAAAGCCCTGGTTCGCCGCCAGCGCCTCACCGGAAAGCTTCAGGAGAACTCTTTTGAAGGCAGGGGTCGTAGTCATGAGAGGGTCTCGTAGCGCCGGCGCTCGCCCTGAACAACGTGAAGGGCCCGCCGGCTGTCGCGAGGGCGTCCTGCCCTCGCCGTCCAGCATTAGAAACTCGCAACAAAAAAGGGCGCCCATTGGGCGCCCTGAATCATTCGCCTTTCGGCTCTGCAGTCTTCGTGACGGCCACGGTCTCGCCGACATCTCCCACCTTGAAGCGGGCAAATCTTCGAACCGCGATGTTTTCGCCCAGCTTGCCGATCTTGGCCGCGATCAACTGCGAGATCGAGACGGTCTGGTCCTTGATGAAGGGCTGCTCCAGCAGGCAGACCTCTTCATAGAACTTTTCCATCTTGCCGGCGACCATCTTCTCCGCAATATGCTGTGGTTTTCCGGAGGCGACAGCCTGCGCGAGATAAATCTCCTTCTCGCGATCGAAATCAGCCTTGGTTACGTCCTCCTTGCGCACGAACTTGGGATCGCTGGCCGCGATGTGCATGGCAATATCGTGCACCAGTTCCTTGAAGTCGTCGGTGCGCGCCACGAAGTCGCTCTCGCAGTTCACCTCGACCAGCACACCAATCTTGCCGCCCGCATGAATGTAGCTGGCGACCGATCCTTCACTGGTCACGCGCGCCGCCTTCTTGGCCGCAACCGATACGCCCTTCTTGCGCAAAATCACAACCGCCTGCTCCATATCGCCCTTGGCTTCAGTCAGGGCCTGCTTGCAATCCATCATCGGAGCTCCGGTCTTCTCCCGGAGGTCTTTCACTTGTGCCGCGGAAATATTCACTGTAGTAGTACCCATAAATAAGTTTCCAGTTTCGTGTTTCTAGTTTCGAGTGCTTAGGATGATGTACTCGTTCCAGGCCACCCGAAACTCGAAACCTGAAACTCGAAACTATAAACGATGACCCGCGCCGGACGACCCGCGCGGGTCTGCTTTCCCTAAGGGATAAATGCCCGGTTTTCACTAACCACTCGCCACTAACTACTGCTTCAAACCGTCTGACTCTCCACCTTCGGCAGTTCGGCATCTTCGTTGGCCACCGGCTTCTTGTGCGTTCCCGGACCCAGCACTTCTTCCATGCTGATGTCTTCGCCCGCATCGACTGCGGCTTCTTCCGCCGGAGCCTCGGTGGCGGCCTGCGCCGCATCCGCGGCAGCCTGCATATCGGCGACCTGCTTGTCGGTCATCAACTGCGCACCCTCGGCAATCGATTCCGAAATCTTCGATGTAAACAGCCGGATCGCCCGCAACGCGTCATCGTTACCGGGGATTACATAATCCACTTCGCTGGGATCGCAATTCGTGTCGACCACGGCGACCACGGGTATGCCTAGCTTGCGCGCCTCGCGCACCGCAATCTGTTCCTTATTGGAATCGATCACGAAGATCGCGTCGGGCAGGCGGCTCATATTCTTGATGCCGGCCAGGTTGGCCTGCAAATGCTTGCGCTCGCGCTCGAGCTTGATCACTTCTTTCTTGGGGAGCAGCTCGTAGCGGCCATCGGTGGCCATCTCGTCGAGCTCCTTCAACCGCTTCACCGACTTCTGCACCGTGACCCAGTTGGTGAGCAGTCCACCCAGCCAGCGCTGGTTTATGTAGAACATCCCGCAACGCTGCGCTTCTTCGGCAATCGCGTCCTGCGCCTGGCGCTTGGTGCCCACGAACAGCACGATGCGGCCGTCGTTCGCCAGATCCTGCACGAACTTCGACGCCTCTTTGAACATCTTCAGCGTCTTCTGCAGGTCGATGATGTAAATCCCGTTGCGCTCTCCGAAGATGTATTCCTTCATCTTGGGATTCCAGCGCTTGGTCTGGTGCCCGAAGTGGACGCCCGCTTCGAGCAACTCCTTCATGGTAATGGTAGCCAATGAACCTCCTCTTTAGTCTGCATCCTTTGCGCCAGCGTGCCGCTCCGGATTGCCATTCCCGCCCCCGCACGCGAGGCACGGGAAGAATTGAACACCTAAAACAAGCTGTCAGCTCTCAACCGTCAGCTCTCAGCCAAAACAACATAGCCAAAAACGTTGTCATCCAAAAACAAACTTTTGTCATTCCGAAGACAAACCCTTGTCATTCCGAGCGAAGCGAGGAATCTCGGTTCTGCTCGGGACCCGAAGTGCGCGCTTACCGCTTCGAGAACTGGAAGCGCTTACGAGCGCCCTTCTGTCCGTACTTCTTACGTTCCTTGCCGCGCGAGTCCCGGCTGACCATGCCCTCGGACTTCAACTTCTTCCGCAGTTCCGCATTGAACTGCATCAAAGCGCGCGCAATACCCAACTTCACCGCGTCCGCCTGGCCGCGCACGCCGCCGCCAAGCACGCTGGCAATGATGTTGAACGTAGCTGCCGTCTCCGATGAAGCCAGTGGCGACTTCGCCGCCGATCGCTGCGCCGGGGTCACGAAATACTCTTCAAAGGCACGTCCGTTCACCTTGAACTCACCGCTGCCCGGACGCAAGTACACACGGGCAATCGCCGTCTTGCGGCGTCCCGTTCCGTAGTATTGAACTAATTCTGCCATTGAGCTCCTCAATCCAAAATCCCGCCGGCGTCATCCTGAGCGCAGCCGCTTTTCAGGCGGAGCGAAGGATCTCGCGGGAATCGCGAAAACTCTTACCCGCGACTTACGCCCGCACTTCCAACTTCAAATCCTGCGGCTTCTGCGCCTGGTGCGGATGCTTGTCGCCCTTATAAACGTTCAACTTCGAAAGCATGTGCGCCGCCAGCTTGTTCTTCGGCAGCATGCGCTTCACAGCTGCCTCAATCACCGCTTCAGGCTTGCGCACCAACCGCTTCTTGTAATCTTCCGTGCGCAGACCACCAGGATACCCGGTGTAATGGTGATACTGCTTCTGCTCGGCCTTCATGCCGGTCGTTCTGATCTTCTCGGCGTTGATCACGATCACGTGATCGCCGGTATCGAGAAACGGCGTATATTGCGGGTTTTCTTTGCCCATGAGGATGCGCGCCACCTGCGACGCCAGGCGCCCGAGCGTCTGCCCGTCCGCATCCACGACGTACCACTTGCGCACAATTTCCCCCTCTTTGGGGAAATAGGTTGACATCGGAACTCTCCCAGATTGAATAAAGCTGCGAAAGAAGACCGCTCGTTGATTCCCCGGCGAGGACGCCAGGCCATCAGGCGGGCAACCACACGACTACCAAGTCCTTACGATAGCGTAATCTGCAAAGAATTGTCAACGCTCAGTTCCTCAAGAGCCTCAGTCGTAACGTAACTCTCGGAGGTTGTTCATGAGACTACTGCCCCCTGCTCTTGCTGTATCCCTGATCCTTTCCGTGCCCGCTCTGGCGCAGCGCAACAACCATCAAGTAAGCAGCCATGCCGTTGGCGGCGGCTATGTTCCCCGCCATGGTCCGCCAGCGTCACACGGAGCACCCAGAGAAGCCGCGCCCCAGGAAGCCCCGCAACGCGAAAACGCACCGCGCGAAGCTCCGCCACGTGCTTCCTATCGTGACCAGGAAGGCCACCCCGAAGCGCCGCACGTCCACCCCAACGGCCAGTGGATCGGCCACGACTATGGTCGCGAGGATACCCGCTTCCATCTCGATCATCCCTGGGAACACGGCCATTTCCTCGGGGCATCGGCCACGGACACAGATGGCATCTCGCCGGGGGCGATCCCGGGCGCTTCTGGTCCGGGGGCTTCTACTTCAGCGTCGCCCCTGTTGACGTCGGATATTGCGGCGACTGGAATTGGGAGAGGGATGACATCGCGCTCTACGACGATCCTGATCACGACGGATGGTATCTCGCCTACAACGTCAGATTAGGCACCTACGTTCACGTCATGTATTTGGGCCAATAAACAACCGAAGCCGATCTAGCATTCGATCTGGCTGAAAGGTGTCCGGCGATCACGCAGGGGGTACTAACGTTTCCTCGTACCCCGAAAGCGACTTTTTCAGCACGCCTCTGAAATAGTAAGTTAGAGACACAGCAATCCAACAACTCCAGAGGTGTCAATGAGACTACGAATTCTTCCCGTTCTAGCCACATGTTTGATCATTACTCTGCCAGCATTCGCACAACGGGGTGACCACCATCACGACTTCGGTGGCGGATATGTTCCCCGCCGCGGTCCTGCTGCTTACCATGGCTCACCACGGGACGAACACGCCTCCTTTCGCGACCACGAGGGCCATCCGGAATATCCCCACGTTCATCGCGACGGCGAATGGGTCGGCCATGATTATGGGCGAGATTACGGCCGTTTTCACCTCGACCACCCCTGGGAGCACGGCCGCTTCTACGGCGGCTTCGGTCGCGGTCACATATGGCATCTCGCCGGCGGCGGTCCCGACCGATTCTGGTTCGGCGGCAACTATTTCAACGTCGCTCCTTTTGATGCCGGCTATTGCGACAACTGGTACTGGGATAGGGACGACATTACTCTCTACAACGACCCCGACCATGAGGGCTGGTATCTCGCCTACAACGTGAGACTCGGAACCTACGTTCACGTGATGTACCTGGGACGATAGTCAACGAAAATTGTCGTCCTGGGGCCCGCGCCTTTTGCGGGCCGAAGGATCTGTACACCGTTAGTCCCACCAACCTGGGAGCGAAATGCAGAGATCCTTCGGCGCAAAATACGCGTCTCAGGATGACACAAGCTTTAGAGGAAATCGTTACTCGTACGCCAGCGCATCAATCGGATCCCTTTGCGCGGCCTTCAGCGCCGGATACAACGCCCCCGCCAGCGCTCCTACAACGGCAATCAACGAGGCTCGCAGCACCCACGCATTGCTCCAGTAGAGACCCAATACGGGCCTTTCGAACATGATCGCGCGGCGGGTCACCAAGCTGATGAGGATCCCTGCGACGATTCCAGCCGCCGCCAGCAGCATCGTTTCCCGCAGCACCACGTTCACGATGTACCACTTCGAGGCGCCCAGCGATTTCAGAATTCCGATCTCGCGCGTCCGCTCCATCACCGCGGTGTACATCGACTGGAAGATCACCAGGAAACCCACCACCACCGCCACGCCGATCACGATCTTGATGGCAAGATCGAACCCCGGAAGATTGTCGGGCGTCATCATCGACAGATACTCCTGCATCGAGCGCACGGAATACTTCTCCATGCCTGGTGTCCGCTCGATCGCTTTTTCTACCTGACTGGCATTCGCAGGATCGTCAAGCTTGACGTAAAAGACGGAAGCCCGGCCGTCCGCGCCCACCAAGTCCTGCATCGTCGCCAGCGGTAGAAACTTGCGTCCGCCCTTTCCGTGCGGAACGATGCCGCAGATGCGGAAGTCGTGAGCCAGGATCTCGATCGTATCTCCGACCTTCTTATTGTTCATCCCGGCAAAGTAATCGTCCACGATCACGTCATAAGGTCCCTGAAACGGACCGCCGGAAAGATAGACAAATTTGGGAGGAAGTGTGTCATAGCTCGCCACGTCGATGCCATAAATGATTTCCACGGGTTTTTGGGTGAACCACCAGATGACCGGGACAGCCGTGACGATGTGCGGCTCTTTGCGCAGAACAGCGCCCACCTTGACCGAGATCGGCGCACCGGACATTCCTATCAACCCCGCCGAACCGGGGGGCATGACCATCAAGTCGGCTCCCACGCCGAGTTGGCTCTTCTTCGATCCGTTCAGCAACCCGTAGAAAAGCGCGACCACCAGCAGAATCATGGTGACTTCGAGCGCAATCGCACTCGTCGCGATCAACGACCGCGTCGGCCGGTGCACCAGGTTAGCGACAACCATTTTATTCATCATAGGGAAGGTGTCAGAACTCAAGCAGTGAACACTAGCCGGGTGCCCCATCCTAGCCGCGTCTTCTGCGGCTAGGATGGGGATTTTGACTCTAATGCCGCATGACACACCGAACGCTCTACTGTTTTTGCCCCAGCGGCATAACCAAACTGGATTGCGGATGGTCCAGATTGACCACCACCGCTCCCGACGGCTGTTCCAGCACGAACTGATCGTCCTTCAGCGGCTGGTTAATATCCACCTTCAGCATGTTCAGCGTGATGTCGTATTCCTCTTGCGGCCGGTAGATTTCGATCCGCGAGGGAAAACTGAATCCATCGTAGTCTTTGTACTCGGCGTAGTGGGCATCCGTCGCCACTTTGCCATCCTCGCTGTAAATGTATTGCCGATGCGGCTTCAGATCGGTCCGCCCAAAGATGATCTTGCGCGCCAGTCGCCAGCCCTTCTCGTACTTTTGGATGATGGTCAGCTCGTAGTCTTCCTGCAGCACGCGATGCCCCTTGGCGTCATGAAGGGTTTCGTAGCCGTTCTCCAGCACCGCAATCTCCGAGTTCGGATCAATATGTCGGATCAGCAGCGCCTCGTAAATATTCTGCGGACGAATATTCTCCATCGGCTGGTCGGCGTTGGGAGTCTCCACCAGGTTCTTCCCGATCACGAAGCGATTCTTCGGCGGAATCCACAGCTTGAAGTCCTGGCCATCGCTGACCATATCAAAAGCCGTGGTGCGCACAATCGGCATCAGTCCGACCATGTGCAAAGCGCCCGGCTTGCGAGCCAACACATAGCCGCGGATTTCCTTGTAATCGGTGACATGGCCCTTCTTCAGACCGCCCGACGAGGAGTCAATGTCGACCGTCGCTTTCAGCGAGTGGATGGCCTCCGCCTGCTGGTTCACGCGGTCGATCAGCCCCTGCTGCGTGGACTCCTTCAGCGGGGCTTTTGAATACCGATCCTCGACCGGACGCGTGCGGAACAAGCATCCCGTGGTGGGCAGCACAGCCAGAAACAAGGGCACGGCCAATAAGAACGAACTACGCTTCATGAAGATATAAGAAGACCTCTGCACATTTGAGTATAGCGCGCCGCAAAGGTCGCAATAAGAATGGGATCCAGTTTCCCCTTTCTGGCGAACATCCTACAGCAACTTACTAAAGTAAAGTCCAGTCGAAGATCGCGGGGTACGGCCAATTCCCGAATCGTCTAAACTGTCGATATCGTGCGCAAGATTCCCTGGCTGATTTTGGTCGCGATCCTTGGGACTGCAGGGTGGTTCGCCTGGGCGGTGCTGACGCCTACCCAGCCTCCCGGGCAGACGTTCGTAATGCTGCACCCGGGATACTCCACGCGTCGCATAGCCTCCGAGCTCAAAGGCGCCGACATCATTCGCAGTGAAGAGGCTTTCGTGCTCTGGCATTACGTTCACCACAGGCGCTCCCTGAAAGCTGGCGAATACCTGTTCGACAAGCCGGCAAACATTCTTGACATTCAGAAGCGCCTCCGGCGCGGCGATGTCTACTTCCACACCGTAGTCGTGCCCGAAGGCTTCACCATGTTCGACATCGCCCGCGCCATCGAAGCCGCCGGACTCGGCCCCGCGCAAGATTTCCTGAAAGTAGCGCAGTCCGACACCGCCCCAATTGCCGACATCGCCCCCGGAGCGCGGTCCCTTGAGGGATATCTCTTCCCCGATACCTACGAATTCTCCCGCATGATGACCATGCAGGAAATGGCCGCAGCCATGGTCAAGCAGTTCCGCCAGGTCGCTCATCAGATTAGTCTGATCCCGGCTGCTGGCGAATCCAAAGAGATCATGTTGAGAGTTACCGCTGATCCAGCTCCAGCAGCGCCTCAAAACGGAGTTCCGACCGATCTCGAGCGCACCGTCATCATGGCCTCCATCGTCGAAAAGGAAACAGCCGTGGCCGAGGAGCGCCCGATGGTAGCCAGCGTCTACTACAACCGGCTGGCCAAGAACATCGCGCTCGACGCCGACCCCAGCATCATCTATGCCGAACTTCTGGCCGGAACCTACCAGGGCGCCCTGCATCATGACGATATGCATTTCAGCTCACCCTACAACACCTACCGTCATGCCGGACTCCCCCCAGGCCCCATCGGCAATCCCGGACGCAGCGCCCTCGAAGCTGCCATGCATCCCGCGCAAAGCGACTACTACTACTTCGTGGCCGACGCCCAGGGCCATCACCGCTTCGCCCGCACCATGGCAGAACACAATAAGAATGTAGTGGCATACCGCCAGGCCATGCGCAGACGGTAGGTGGTTTATTCCGAACCGGAAGCCGGAAGCCGAAAGCCGGAAGCCGCCCCAGCACGCTGTTCCATCCACCCCTGCAGAATCAGAATTGCCGCCATGCGATCCACCGCCTTCCCTCTCTTTTCAATCGACAGCTCCGTCTCGCGCAGCAGGCGGTTGGCTTGCGCCGAAGTCAGCCGCTCATCCCACAAATGCACCGGCAACCGAAATCGCTTACGTAGTTCTTCGGCGAAGTTTTGCATCTTGTCGGACTGAATTCCTTCGGCGCCGCTCATGCGCAGCGGCAAACCAACCACAATTTCCCTGACGTCGTACTCTTGAATCACGCGCTGAAGATACTCAAAGTCGTATCGTTTGTTCCTGCGCTGCAAGGTTTCCAACCCCTGAGCAGTGATCCCGAGCGGGTCCGACACCGCGACCCCGATTCTCCGCGAGCCCACGTCGAGACCAAGAATTCGGCCAACCGGAAGTTCCCGCCCAGTACGGTTTTGGGCAGAAGTCTGCTTTGTAGGGTCTGAGCGCGAGTCTTTCTGGTCTGAATCCACGGCCCGATTATATGCGCCTGGTTCTGTCACAACGGGCCTGGCCTTAGCTGCCCCCCACTCCGAAGTGATCGCGGCGCGCCCCTCCATTAAGTTTCTATTTTTCAATAACTTTCCGGATATGGCGAATAACAGGTCGCCTTCCGGATTCCTTGCTTTCGGCCAGTCAGGAGAGTAGCATTAAAGAGCTGGTAAACGTTTCTCTCCCTCGGACTTATCGCCTATCTGGGTGCCTAACATGAGCGGTACGGACTTGAATTTCCACATCGGCGACAAGGTTGTCTATCCCAATCACGGGGTCGGCATTATTGAACAAATCAGCAGCCGCTCCATCGGCGCGACGGTCGAAAAGTTCTACCTTCTCCATATCAAAGCCAGCAGCCTCAAAGTAATGGTCCCCTGCCAGAACGCCGGCAGCGTAGGCCTGCGCCGCGTGGTTCGCAACGGCGAAATCCAAAAAGTCCTCGACGCTCTGTCCGTCCACGAAAACGGCAGCAACGGCGACTGGAAAGACCGCTTCAAGGAGAACTCCGACCGCATGCGCACCGGTTCGCTGCTGGAAGTTGCCAGCGTCCTCAAGAACCTGATCGCCCTCCATCAGGCCAAGCCTCTTTCCTTCCGCGAGAAAAAAATGCTGGAGCGCGCCCGTTACCTCTTGGTCAGCGAATTGGCCATGGCCCGCAACTGCGAAGAATCCAAGGTGGAGGAGATCCTCACCACCGCCCTGGCCAAATGCAAACTGCGCTTCCCCGAAGCCTCCGAATTCCAGGCCTAGTGCACCTCCCGCCTCGACGCTGAAACGCCAAGCGTGCTAACGCGCTTGCGCCGCGTCCAAATCACGCAGCCCGGCGAAAACCTCCACAGCCGCGAAGCGGCGAAAGAATGCAGACCACGGCGTAAGCCGTGGGTGCAACACCGAATAAAGAGCAAGCCCCAGAGGGGCGAAAGAAACCACACGCCGCCTCCAACAAAATGCACGACTCTCGCCCCCCGGCGCTCGGGAGTTATAATGTCTCAAGCCTTGCCGGTAATCCATGACCGATCAGATCAAACGAAAACTGCAGGAAGAAATCAACACGCTCGAACACGAGCTGATTCACGAGCTTCCTAAAGAGATCAAAAAGGCCGCCGCCCTCGGCGACCTCAGCGAGAACGCCGAGTACCACATGGCCAAGCAGCGCCAGGAGTTCGTCAAGGCGCGCGTCCGCCAGCTCGGCAAGCGCCTCGCCGAACTGTCCATGATCAACATGAACAACATCCCCCACGACAAAGTGGGCCTCGGTTCCACGGTCAAGGTTTTCGACAACACCAAGAACGAAGAAATGGAATACAAGCTGGTCACCAGCGAAGAATCCGACGTAGCCGCCGGAAAAATTTCCACCACCTCGCCCATCGGCCGCGCCCTGCTGAATAAGAAGGTCGGCGACGAAGTAATCGTAGTCTCGCCCAACGGCAAGCGCGAACTCGAAATCCTCAGCCTGAGCACCATCCACGACGAGATCGAACCGGAAGAGGCCGGCGCGTAATGTCCATCCGCCGAGACCCGAATCCGGGGCGTCCGAATCTGGCACGTCCAAATCGGGGGCGTCATCCTGAGCGTAGCCGCTTTTCAGGCGGAGCGAAGAGCCTGCCCCGAGCGGATACGCGAGGGGATCTCGCGCGGATCGCCAATGCGATCGAGTGTAAGCTGATCCCGGAGTCGCTCCCGTGAGCCTTTCCTGGACCAGCGCCTTCGGCCGCGCCTGCGGAGTCCTGCTCGACACCATTGTCCGCTGGCTCGCTCTCTCCCGCATCAATCCCAACGTCCTTACCTTCATGGGACTGGTGGTCAACACCTGGGCCGCCATCCTCTTCGGCTCGGCCAACGCCTCCAACCAGAAACGCATGTTCATCTACGCCGGCCTGGTCATCATCTTCTCCGGCTTCTTCGATCTGGTGGACGGCCAGGTCGCCCGCGCCACCAACCGCGTCACCCGCTTCGGAGCCTTCTTCGACTCGGTCGTCGACCGCTACAGCGACGCCAGCCAGTTCCTCGGCCTGCTCGTCTTCTACGCCCGCGGCGGGCGCTTTTTCTACGTAGTCCTCACCGCCTTCGTCATGATCAGCGCCATCATGGTCAGCTACACCCGCGCCCGCGCCGAATCCCTGATCGGCTCCTGCCGCGTCGGATTCATGGAACGCCCCGAACGCCTGGTCCTGGTCATCCTCGGGGCCCTCTTCAACCGCATGGCCCCAGTCCTCTGGGTAATCGCCGTCCTCAGCACGATCACGGTAATCCACCGCATGCGCTACACCTGGACCCGCACCCAAGACCCGCCAGTCTCCCTAACCCCCGGCCAAGCCGCCTAGTGGAAGGGCGCAACTTCAGTCGTGCCGATAAGGTTCGAAAAAATAGAGCTTTGTCATTTCGAGCGAAGCGAGGAATCTGCTGTCCGTCCGCGCCCCCGCTGCCCTCAATTGCGGGGCGAAACCTAAAATCGTTTCGGCCATTTACGCGCGCCGTGCAGCACCGCCAGAATCTGAATGGATTCGCCTTTCACCCGATACGCCACCAAGAAAGGAGTCCCGGTCACGACCAGTTCGCGGCTTCCCTCGACCCGCCCGGGACGGCCCATCTGAGGAAAGCGCTCAAGTCTTTCCACCGCTGACATGACTCGCGCGACCGTTTCCCACGCCGCTCTAGGATTCTCGGCTTCCAGATAGTCATGCACCGATCGCACATCGTCCACGGCGCCATCGGTCCAGCGCACTTTCACCGTCGCCAGCCCGCCACCATCTTCTTAACTTTGTCATGGTCCACCAGCTTGCCGGCATCCGCCTGCCGGATGCCTCTTTCAATCTGTTCGATGTGCCAGCGCTGCACCTCTAGATAAGCCGCTACCGCCTCGTTCAGCAGATAAGTGCGGTCCCGATCGAGGGCCTCGGCCAGGGTGTCCAAAGCGTCAAGTTTATCTTCATCCAGCCGGAAGCTGATGGTTTGCTTTTCCATATTACGAAATATTACCGCGCATGCCGACGCATTACAATCACTGGAGTGGCTGTTCCCGGATTTGCTTGGCATGGCGCGGGCGCCCTCGCCCGCGAATGCCGCACTCTGCTCGAAATTGTGGATACCCCCTCCCCCATCGGTCTATTACAATCATCGAGTTAGCGCAAGACCGCGAAAAAATCCTACGCGCTCAATATTTTGCGGGCAAAATCTTGAGAACATGGGACTTAAGGGTCGCATATACATCAACGTTTTTCCCGTCGGTAGCTAAAATCTTTGTTTCTGCGGAGTTGCGAGAAAGAGACATGGCCCGTTCCTTGCAAAATCTTGAGCAACAAGAAGTTACACCTAGAATATTGCCGAATAAGATCTTAGATGATGCCACGCCACGTTCCAGCGCCTCCGCCTCTCGGCTGCGGCCATGATGGAACATTGCTTCTGTGGAAGGCAAGGTCAGATGTCACAGGGGATGGCTGATCTGCTGTGGAAAACTCAATGCTGCCAGATCGGCGAGTTTACTGGGCTGCAGGACTTCGAAGCCTTTCTGTGGAATCTTGCGGTATCGCCATGGTGTTCCGGTCAGCGTAGTTGCGTTCTCGCACCAATTCTCTGCGGCTGCATCCTTCTGCGAAACCTCAGCGGATTCCATGCCCTTGGTTTCGATTAGCCAGTGGTGTCCGTTGGAATCCAGTGCGACGAAGTCCGGATAGTAAGAACGCAAATTCATTCCGGCATCTACATAGTCGATGGAAAAGCCGAAGGGTTGCGGGAGTTTCGCGAAGGCACTTACGTCTTCGGCGTTTTCAAGGAAGCGGGCGAAGTCGCGCTCGAAGTCATTATCGCAGGGCGTCATGTTGAAGACAGATTTGTTGGCCTCCAGAACTTTGCGTGACCAGGGGAAGGGCTGGCAACTGGACAGCATTCGCGGTGGCCCGACTAGCTGCGGCTCCTGCTCGGAGATGCTCAATTGTTTGAGCACCTTCTTGAATTCTTCCGTGCAGACGTATGACGCCACAGGCGTGGCCATCGCCCTTACGGTTTCGTGCTTTTCCAAATCGACCCAGCGCCCGAAGGCTTTGTTCTCGAAGAAGTCGCGCACTTTCGGCGCGAGCACGGAGAACTGTGACGGCAGCTTCACGGCTTCCGCAATCCGGCGCGCGTAGTAGCCGATGAGTTCCTGCGCGGTCTGCGGCTCGGGCACTTTGTAATCGCGCTCGACGATTTTCTGCAACGTGAGGATGTCGTGACCTTCATAGCGGAAGGTCTTCGTGTTCGGGTCGTCCACTGTGAGCGGAAGCAGAATGGTTTGAAACGACATCACATTGATTGCCGCGATTTCGTCTACCAGGCTCTTCTTGCGGACCCGCGTGGGCGTGAGCACGGGCAGCCCGATGTCGAACTGCTTGCGATCCTCAAGAGGCATGATGGTGAGGATGCGCAGCTTGTCTTTGCCGACTTCGAAGGTGTCGAATTGCAATTCCTCGAGTTTTTCCAGGTCGTCGACAAACTCCAGGAATTTTTGATTGCCGATGATGTCCACCCGCTCGGTGTAGTCGGTGGTTAAGTCCCGGAACATAAGCCGCAGTCCGCGGCCGATGGCCTGCTCGGGCAAGATGTTGGCCTTGGCGGTATACGGACGCAACCCAACTACCACGGTGACATTCTGTACGTCCCAGCCCTCGCGCAGCATCAGGACGCTGACAATCGCATGAATTGGATTTTGGGGATTGTCGACGCCGCGCACGGCTGTGCGCGCCGCATCCAAATCCTTCTTGCTGACTTCGCCGGATTTATCCGTGTGGATGATCTGCGTCTTCCCATCTCCAAATTCGGCGGGGTAGGCTTTCGCAATCCATTCCGCGACATCGTCGGCTTCTTCCGTGCTGTTCATCATGATAAAAAGCACGGGCTTCTTGTTCAGGGGTTTGAGCTGATCGCGATATTCCTTCCAGCGCTCGACCGCCGCCGTCAGGTAGCCCTTGTACTTGACGCTGGCGTACTCCGATTTAGCCTCGACAATCTTGGCGATGCCCTTTACCGGGCGCTTTACGATGCCATGGAGGATCGCCTGCTTCAGCGGGTAGTCGGAGATTGTCCAGGGGAAAATAGAGCCCTTCTGAAAACGCGGCGTGGCAGAGAAATCAAGCTGGGCAGTGATCGGCGTTTTTTCGTGCAACTTGCTGATGACGGCATTCCACTCGCTGCCTTCGTCGTGCGTATGGTGAGCTTCGTCATTAATAACCAGCAACCGCCCCGCACGGCGCGCGATGCGCTCGGCGAAGTCCGACTGTTCCAGCTTCTGCGCCGGGGGTTTCGGCCCCAGAATGGCCGTCATGGCGTCCGGTTCTTCATCCTTCCCGCGATCGGGACGTTCGTAGAACTGCTGAATATTCGTGAGGAAGAGCACGCCTTCCGAGTGCGCTCGTTCGCCCTCGCCACGCATGACGCAATCGAAGTCCCAGAAGATGCCGAATTCCTTTGGGCGGATCGGGTCTTCGCGGAAGATGTTGCCGCTGGCGAAATCACTCTTCAATCGTTCGAGCACGATCACATTGGGAGCGATCAACAGGAAAGTCTTGGCATAATCTTTGGCAATGTCGTCCTGCTCGCGGCGGGCATTGAAATATTGCCAGGCGATGGCCAGGGCCATCACCTTCGTCTTGCCGCTGCCCGTGGCCATTTTGGTGCAGTAGCGGGCGAAGCCATCGTCAGGGGGCAGGCGCAGGTCGTGGATGTTCTGGGCGTAGCGTTCGAGCAGGTCTTTGCGCGTGCGTATCTTCTCGACCTCCCAAACGTAGATGAGCGTCTCGATGGCCTCCTGCTGGGACTCGTGATATTTGAAGGGTCTGCCGGTCTTCAGCTTGTGGTCGGTTTTGAACCAATAGTTGAGCAGCGTGCGGGTGGTGTCGGTGATGCCTTTGTAGTCGCTCGCCTTCCATGACTTGACCGCCTCGCGCAGCGGCGGGACGCATGGCCCGGAGCGCAGCTTCGATGTGATGTCCAGCAGGCTGAGTGTGTCGTCGGCGGTTTTCTTGCGGCGCGGCATGAGAGCTCCTATCTCTCTGTCATCCTGAGCGAAGCGAAGGACCCCGCTGCCGCCAGAACTACACAGAAGCTGCGAGGCATTCTCCCGATGCCGCCGGAAGTATCGAGAGAATGCCTCGACGCTACATCGGAACAACAAGCGGATGCGGGGTCCCCTTCGGCAAGCTCAGGGCGGGCTTTCGCTTCGCTCAGGATGACAGATTTATCTGTTTTTCATCGATTCACCCGCGAACAGCATCTGCGCTCCCCACTTCTCAGCTAGATCTTCCCACCTCGGATTTTTCGACTCGATCAGGGCGATTTTTTTTGCTCTCGTCCAGCCTTTCAATTGCTTCTCTCTTCCAATCGCTCTGTGAACGTCGTCGAAGCTTTCGTAGTAGACCAGGCGGTTGCAATGATACTTGCTGGCGAAGCCCTCAATTTCGCCGCTCTTATGCTGCAAGGCCCGGCGGTAGATGCTGTTGGTCATGCCGATGTAGAGCGTGCCGGAGCGGCTGGACACGATGTAGACGAAATATTCGTGGTCCTTCATAACAAAGCTCACTCCCGGCGGCACAGGGAGAATGCCTTGCGGCGTTCGATGTTAGTTCCGGCGTCACCGGGGTCCTTCGCTTCGCTCAGGATGACAGAAATTGGGGGATGCTTGATATCTACAACTAGCGTTTTTGTTTTGTCGTTCCCTAATTGGGAGTCACTTGACGTCTACAGTTATCGTTTTTGTTGTGTCGTTTCCCAAAATGTCGATTACTTTTACCACTACCGTGTACTCGCCCGGCTCGGCGTACTCGTGCTCCTTCGACAGCTCCAGCTTCGGGTTCTTACGGGTGCGGTAGGACTGCCACTGGTTGTGGAAGGTGTCATCTTTGAAGTCCCAGTCGACGGCCCAGTAGTCCACCATCTGGCTCCAGTGCTTGATGGCACTGCGCACTTCGGCAGGAACGTCGTCGAGCGGAATGACGAAGTCGGAGAGGGTTAGTGTCAGTTCGCGCTTTTTGATTTTGCTGTCTACTTTCAGCGCGCCCAGTTCGAAGAAGTGAACGTCGCCTTGCTCGACGGCTTTCTTTTCCAGAACTTCGCGGGGAATTTTCTTGAAAGCCGCATCTACGCGGGCTTGTGCCGCTACCTCTTTCGCGGTCTCGTTGAGTTCGAGGGCGAACTCCCATCCCAGCACGTCTACGGCGGGCCTTTGCGGGGAGTTGGGGCCTTTGCCGCTGGCTTTCCACACTTCGGCGGCGATCGCGTTCACGTCGGCGCGAGTGACGGGCGCGTCCACCGCGCCTACGTGAACCATGCGGCCAGCTTTGACGCCGTGCAGCCAGACGTGGCCGCTGACCGGGGTGGCGTGGTAAAGCTCAAGGATGAATTTGCGGTAGGCGACTTCGCGTTCGCGCTGCTGCACTAATCTGTCATCCTGAGCGGAGCGGTTGGTTCGCGAAGGCGGGCCAACCGCGGAGTCGAAGGACCCCGTGGCTGCCGGCGGCGCCAACTGGCCTTGTGAGGCGTTTTCACCGCGATCTCGTGAGAACTCCCTGTCAGGCCGTTGCTGGTTCCCGGCGGACGCGGGGTCCTTCGACTTCGGAGTAGCTTCACTTCGTGAAGCTACTCCTTCGCTCAGGATGACAGGGGAGGGAGCGAACTCGGCGGCTTGCCATGCCTGGCGTTCGTATTTGCCGAGGTTCTGGACGACGAAGGGTTTCACGCCGGGGATGCCGAGCAGGCGCTTGCGCGTGGTGTGGATGGCGAAGCGTCCGAGGTCCGCCGCGATCCACCAACGTCCTTTGCGTTCTGCTGCGATTACTGATGATCCTGAGCCCACGAAGCAATCCAAAACCAGATCACCGGGGTTCGAAGAAACCGCCAGGAATCTTTCGAGAAGGTCTACCGGCTTCTGGGTGTCGAAGTCAACCCACTCTTCGAGATTTGCTGGCTGTAGACACCGAATCCTCCACACATTGTCGATCTGCCGTTCAGTGCTCTCGTATGTGATCGTCTTGCCAGATTCGTCTTTCAGGTTCTCGATCTTGCCCTTGATGAATCGATATTTCAGTTTCTTTATCGGTTTTTTCGCGTGCTTCGGTCAGCGTGTGATAGGTGTAATCAACGGCCCGATTCTTCACATAGCAGAAGACGACATCGAATGCCTTCGGAAGGCAACGCTTGGTTTGCCCATGAAGCTTGTTGTAGTAATACCATGCAACCTGGTTCATGAAATTGTCTATGCCGAAGACCTCGTCGAGGACAACCTTGGCGTAGGGTCCCACATGCACGTCTAGGTGTATGAAGATTGTGCCGGTCTCAGCAAGCAGCTCGCGAAGAAGAATCGCTGTCTCGCTTAGCCATCCCAGGTAGGACTCGAGGCCATTTTTCCACGTGTCACGATAAGGCTTCTGCTCGATAAGCGACGGTTCCTTGACGAACTCTTCTGGGATGCCCGTAGATTTGTGCGCGGGAATTTTGGCTGTAAACGAGAAGTCTTGCCCTGTGTTAAACGGCGGATCGATGTAGATCAAATCCACCTTGCCAGCGAACTCGGGGAGGAGCGAGGGCAGGACGTACTTCTTGTCGCCCCAGATGAGGCGGTTGCGCCACTCCGGATCATGGCCGGAAGAAGACAGCTCCAGCGTGCGCTGGCGTTCCTGCACGCTCTCGTTGACGGTCTCGACGGTTTGAAAGGGCAGCTCAATACGAACGGGCGCGCGCTTGTTGCCGTGCTCGTCGTACTTGCCGTCCCAGATGAGTTCTGCCATGCGTTAAGAGTAGAGGAAGATGGACATCTTACATCAAAGGTTTGGGCGAAGACTGACCGGCGAGAATTATTACGGAAACAGGAAAGCCCCTGTCCCGTCAGCATTTCTTAGAGCAATCTGCGGCTCTTGTCGAGAACTCCCTGAAGCTGCACCGGTGATCCCTCGCTGGAACAGGGATCCTTCGACTCCGTGCTCAGGATGACAGGTAGGCTATCTGTATCATCGCACGTGCGCTCATGACGGGTGGGCTATGTGTACATCATCGCACTGCGTTCAGGATGACAGACTGCTTCTTCATCGCAAAATGCTAGACTATCGAGTCGCATCGTTGATTCTGGGGACAACTCTTGCCGACTGATCCGGTTCTCGTCATTCACGGCGGCGCCTGGGCCATGCCCGACGACATGGTCGACGCCCACATCCATGGCGTGAACCACGCGCTGGCCGCGGGATGGCGCGTGCTCGAGCGCGGCGGCTCGGCGCTCGACGCCGTCGAGGAAGCCGTCGTCATCATGGAAGACGACGAGACCTTCGACGCCGGACGCGGCAGCTTCCTCAACCGCGAAGGCAAGGTCCAACTCGACGCGCTCATCATGGACGGCGCCACGCTCCGCGCCGGAGGCGTCGGATGCGTCGAGCGCCTGCGCAATCCCGTGCGCGCCGCCCGCAAAATTCTGAGCGACAGCCCGCACGTTTATTTTGTGGGAGAAGGCGCGGAGCAGTTCGCCGCCCAACACGGCATCGCGCTCTGCGACAACAAAGACCTGATCATCCCGCGAGAAGTGGAGCGGCTCCGCAAATATCAGGCCGAAGCCAACAGCCACGGGAAGGAACTCTTTGCGCCAAGCTCTGACGATGTGACGATTTCTCACGACACCGTTGGCGCAATCGCGCTCGACCGCAACGGCAACATCGCCGCCGCGACCTCGACGGGCGGAACGCTGAACAAAGCTCCCGGACGCCTGGGCGACTCGTCGCTGATCGGCTGCGGCTGTTATGCGAACAACGAGAGCGCCGCCGTTTCCACCACGGGATGGGGCGAGCCGATCATGAAGCTAGTGCTGGCCAAGTGGACCGCCGACCGCATCTCCGCCGGCAATCTGCCCGAGTGGTCCGCGCAGGAAGCGATGAACTATCTCAAACAGCGATTGAACGGCCACGGCGGAATTATCGTGCTCAATCCCGAAGGCCACATTGGGATCGCCCACAACACGCCGCGCATGGCCTGGGCCTATAAGACGGTCCACAAAGAAGAAGCCGGAGTTGAGCGCAGCGCGAGCTAGTGGTCAGTGATGAGTGGCTAGTGGTCAGTCTCGGGCAAGATCTAGCGGCGTTCACTGGCCACTAACCACTGACCACTGGCCACTTGCATCTAGAGCCAGCCTTTGGTCCGTGCGATGCGCGCGGCTTCGACGCGATTGCTGGCGCCCAGCTTGCTGATGGCTTCGGAAAGATAATTTCGCACGGTGCCGTCGGAAAGACCCAGTTCGCCGGCGATATCGCCGCTGGCCATGCCTTCTCCGGCCAGTCGCAAGACCTGGCGTTCGCGATCGGTGAGTGGATCCATCTCGCCCCAGGCTTCCGTCGCGAGTTCGGGATGAATGACTCGCAACCCCTGATGGACGCGGCGTACGGCGTCCGCGAGTTCTTCGGCACGCATGTCTTTCAGCAGATAGCCGGACGCTCCGGCGTCGAGCGCGCGGCGTAAGTATCCCGAGCGTGCAAACGTTGTGACGATGACGACGCGCGTTCCGGTGCGGCGCCGCTTCAACTCCGCAGCCACGTCGAGGCCGCTCATGTGCGGCATTTCAATGTCGGTGATGAACACGTCGGGCTTGTGCGCGAGCACGGCTTCGAGCGCCTCTTTACCGTTGCGCGCTTGCGCCACGACGGAAATGTCGCCCTCGATTTCGAGCAAGGCAGCGAGCGCGCCCAGCACCATCCCCTGGTCTTCGGCCAGAACCACGCGGATGGTCTTGCGGCCGTCTTTCGCGCCTTCGCGTGCGTTGTCTCGTCCTGAGGGATTCAATGCTGGAAGCCTTCGCGCTTCGGCGCCGCTTCTTTCAGGGGTAGCGTGATGGTGAGGGTCGTGCCGGCTTCAGTGGTGCGATTCAGCGTACCTCCCAGCATTTCGACGCGCTCGCGCATGCCGCGCAATCCATTGCCCTCGCCGTTGGAGCTGCCGAGGCCGTCGTCGTGAATCTCGAGGCGGCAGGATCCATCCTGTTGTTCAAGACGCATGCGGCAAGTGCGAGCCTGCGCATGTCGCACAACATTAGTGACGGCTTCGCGCACGGCCAGCGAGAGCACGCTTTCCTGCACCGCGGGAAGTTGCATCGTGGTCGCGGCATCGCATTGCACCGTCAGGCCGGCCGTCTCCAGCGTGGTTTTGGCCTGCGCCAGTTCGGCCACCAATCCCTGCGAACGATAACCGCGAATGGCATCGCGCACATCGGATAGCGCCTGCCGTGAGATTTGCTCGACTTCGCGAATTTCTTTTCCCGCCCGTTGCGGATCGCGGTCTACCAGTTTGCCCGCGAGTTCTGATTTGAGCGTGATCACCGACAAAGTGTGCCCGAGGACATCGTGCAGATCGCGCGCAATGCGCTCGCGCTCGGCCACCTTGGCCAGGTTTTCAATCTCTTGGTTCGCCTTGCGCAGCTTGCAGTTCATACGGTTGCGTTCGGCGAAAAAGACGTTGCCCCCGCCAACCGTCAGGGGGAAAACCGCCGCCCAGAAGAGCGTCCAGCCGTTCAAGCGAAGCAGCCATCCTTCTACAGCGGCAGTGGCCGCGATGCCCAGGATTCCTGCGATTGCTGTCGCCTGTGTGTTTACGGAAAACGGCGTAAATGCCGCCGCGAAGATGAAGAACCCCGCGGCGCCCCCGTTGAAAGGAATAAATAGAATTCCCAGCAGCAACATGCCGCCTATGTGCACAAGGGCGCGGGGTTTCTCGAGCAAGAAGAGGCCGAAATAGAGCACGCAAAAAACAACATATCCCAAGATGTCCAGCAGCCACATTCTGCGGCTGGCGTGCTCCAGTACAGGCTGAATGAAGAAAAATCCAGAATAGGCGAACCAGACGAGGGGACCCCATCCATGCTCCCGATCCTTGAGCACGCTTTTGAACGGCTTCAACGCTAGAGACATGCCTGAACTCCCGGCGACTCGTTGCCTACCCCGGCGCGAATGGCGATCGCCGATATCTCTTCATATTGTCGCCCCAGGGGTCAATTCCGGCCACTCCGCAGCATCGGCCCGGCTCCGTACCACACCAGCAGAGCCGCGGGAATCAGCAGGCTCAGCCACTTCGATCCGCCGTAGAGAGCCGCCATCCCCAGAAGAATAAGGACGATTGTCCAGCCCATCGATTTCTTCGCGTTTGCGCTCATAGTCCACTCCTGGCGATGCGGCAACTGAAGGCCGGCAACATTATCCGTACATTTTTCCCTGATCGCGCTGAAAGCCGATACGGGCTACGCCCAGACAGATCATGGTGAAGGCCAGCAGGACTTCCCAATGCGTCGCACTCGATTCGTGGCGTCCTGCTCCTACGATTCCCAATGCCAGTTGCGACAGGTGATAAGGAGGAAGCACGAGCGCGATCTGGCGCACCACTTTCGGCAGGAACAGGAACGGCACCCACAATCCGCTGCAGAACGACATAGGCAGATAAATAAGGTTGATGGTCGCGGGAGCGGAATTTGGTCCGGTGAAGTATCCGAGAGCCAATCCCATGGCGGAAAACGGCAGCGAACCGGCGACCAAGGTTCCCAACAGCCGGGCGAAATCGGCGACTGGCATCCGCACGCCGCCCAGAGTGAAGCCGAGCACGAAGAGCGCGACTACGATCACCGCGCTGAAGATCATGCTGGTGATCACCTTGGCCGCGAAGTAGGCAAACGGTGGCATGGGGCTGGCGCGCTTCACTTGCAGCCAACCCAGGCCACGGTCGGAGGCCAGGCCCGCCGCGGTTCCAAACAGAGAGGCGCCCATTACGCCGAACGTCCCGTAGGTAGCGATTAAATATGTGGGGACGGCTGTACCACCGATCGCCTGTTTCGAATTCAGCACCAGCCCAAACAAGACGTAGAACATGATGGGGAAGCTGAGCACCGACGCGGTGTACATGCGGAGACGAAGGTTCTTGAGGAACTCGTACTTCGCTTCCTTCAGATAAATCACCGCTGTGTGACGCGGCGTACGCTGAATTTGCGGATTGCTCAAAGCCATGGTTGCCGTGCTCATTGCATCTCCTCCGGGCGGTAAGTTAGCTGGAACGATTTCCGTCGGGTGCCGCGTCTTGGGTCAGCGCGAGGAACGCTTCTTCCAGGCCCGCGCTAGTGACCTCAAGGCCAGACAACTGCGCATCGCGCGCCAGCAGTTCGCGGACGATGGGTTCTGCGGCGGCGGCGTGCAGTTCGACGGCTTCGCGATCTTCTCTTACTTCGGTGACGCCGGGAATCTGGCGCAGAGTATTGAGGCTGAGGCTCGTCATGCAGCGAATCCGCTTGCCTGCGGTTTTCGCCTTGATCTCCGAGGGCGTTCCCTCGGCAATGATTTCGCCCTGATTGATGACGGCAACGCGGTCCGCCAGCGCGTCGGCTTCCTGCAAATAATGGGTCGTGAGCAGAACGGTCTTGCCGCGTTCTACCATCCTGCGAATCTCATCCCACAACATGCGCCGCGCTTCCACGTCGAGTCCGACCGTGGGCTCGTCGAGAAAAAGCAAGTCCGGGTCGCCGCAAATGGCCAGGGCAAACAGCACGCGCTGCCTCTGGCCTCCGGAGAGATCGCCGAACTTGCGATCCCGCAGTTTCTCGAGCCCGACGGCGGCAAGAACTTCGGCGGACGCCATGGGCTTTTCGTAATACGCAGAAAACAGATCGATGTGCTCGCGAACACGCAACGTTTCAGGAACTCGTCCCACTTGCAACATGGCACCCGTGCGCATCCGGTTTTCAGGATTCGTCGGGTCGCCGCCGAACACGCGCGCTCTTCCGGAATTCGGCTGCATCAATCCCAGGAGCAACTTCACGGCGGTCGTTTTGCCCGCTCCGTTGGGGCCGAGCAGGGCGACCACCTCGCCGGCGCGCACTCGGAAATCCACGCCGCGTAGCGCCCGGACGGTTCCATAATTCTTGTTCACGCCTTCGAGACTGGCGACGATTCGATCCGAGTTGGCAATGTCTGTCGGCTGCGGTTGCTCTAAGGTTGCAATCATCTGTCCTCCCAGCGCTTTTGCCGTCTTCCGTGAGAATTGATTTTTCAATTCCCGACTGATTGCATCATCGCGAAAGAGGAACGGACGCACCAGTGCCATCCATCACGGGGAAGGTGTGACAAATGTCATCCTGGAATTTTTGCGTTTCAGGCTGATCTCGCCGTCAAGAAAGCGAGGGTTGAGCCCTGAGGGCCGACACGGGGAAACGCAATTCTTGCAGCGCTTGTTACGAATTCGGAACAATCAGAGAAAATCCACAAGCCAAGGCCATGCGCTCAGTCCGCATTGCCGACTACCCTGACGGGCTGATTTTGCGCGACTGACAAGGCCGCGCGCATGTTCGGAATTCGTAACAGAATGGCGCGGCTCAAATGTTTGCACAAATTGGCGTCACAAAGGCGTCGTGCTTTTGGTATGATTCCCCCACTTTTGTTTGGAGGGGGACGATGCTACCGGCGGGGAAAAGCCTGCGCACACTGCGCGAGAAACTCGGCCTTACCATGCGTGACGTCGAAAACTCGAGCGCGCGCGTAGCCGACAAGTATCGCAACGAGGAGTTTTCCATTCCTCCGAGCCGTCTGTCCGATATTGAGACCAAGGGTATTCTACCCAGCATTTATCGCCTCTACACGCTGTCGGTAATCTATCGCCGCGATCTTCGCGAGTTGATGTCGTGGTACGGCGTCGACTTGAACAACATGGCCGCCGATTTGGGGTTGGTTGCGCCGCCGAAATCGCATGTTTCCGACGCGCTGGCCGGGCTGTCGTCGGTGCAGATTCCCGTGCGCATGGATCCGGGCTTTGACGAACGCCGCACCACCAACCTGGGACGCATGGTCGAGCAGTGGGGACTGGTGCCGGTTGCCTATCTCGCGCAATTCGCCAATACAGATTTCACTTACGGTTATGTGGGCACCCAGGATTTCACCATGTATCCGATCCTGCCGCCTGGCAGCTTTATCCAAGTCGATGAAACCAGAAATAAGGTGTTGGAAGGTTCGTGGCGCTCCGAGTACGAACGTCCGATCTATTTTGTGGAAACCCGCGAGGGCCACACCTGCTGCTGGTGCAGCATGCGCCGCGAGGAAATCATTCTGCAACCGCATCCGCTGTCTCCGGTTCCGATTCGGATCCTGCGCCATCCGCAGGAAGCAGAGGTGCTCGGTCAGATCGTGGGAGTCGCTATGAAATTGACCGAGTGGAACGCGCTCGATTCTTCTCCAGGGTCGAAAGCGCCCGCAGCACTGAATTAAGGTGAACGGCAGACGGCGAGTCCGGGCGCTCGCCCGGCAGCAGGTCCTCGAAATGCGCGCGCATGCCCTCGATGTAGGTGCGGGGGCCGACCCCGCTATTCCGGCTCGACTCATCCAGATCCTCGACCAAGGACCCGAGCGGCGCCCGTAAAATCCCGGCCACAATCTCGGCGTGGGCCGTCTTCAAAGCGCGCTCGGAGGATTCCGGCCCGTGGATGAGTTCCATTCCCCAGTGTTCGTAACGGCCTTGAGCTCGGCGTAACGAAGCCAGATACGCCAGCTTGCCCAAGAGCCCCGAGACGGCCGCCAGGGTGGTTTCTTTCACGTCCTGCAGAGCTGATTTCAGGGTCATGTTGTTACGAATTCCGAACAATCCTAGGGTCTTTGGGCACGTTGCTCAGGCCGCTGCGCCCATGAAATTATCACGGTCCAATTCGCAGTCACAAGGAGAAAACAATCGTGAAACGTGTCCTTTTAGTGCTCGGCGCAGCTGTCCTGTTCCTCAACACTTTAGTAATCCCAACCGTAGTCAAGGCTGACGGTAGTGGCAACGGTACCGGCTGTGGGCAAACGCTCTGCAAGCCGTAGACTTTGAAGTATGCACGAAAGACCTGTGAGTTGAACGCCCAGCTTGCCGATCTTACAAAAAACGAACAAGAACTACTACGTCATTGCCGCCTGCAGCCAGCCGCTGTATAGTTCGGCATTACGGCTATGCTGCAGGCGCACTCATTCCTTTGGCACTATCTCTGGGTCGGGCCTCACCTCCTTCTGCTGGTTCTAGCCGGGATCCTCTGGAAACGTGGAACCGCCCGCCGCTTCCCTGCCTTTTTCGCTTACGCAATCCTTAGCGGTATTGGTCAGCTGTTCCTCTATGCCGCTGATGTTCTGCCTTTCGTTTCTCCCGGGACCTACTGGCGCGTGGATTGGGGAGACTTAGTACTCGAGGGCGTACTGAAGTTTGTGCTGATCGGAGAAATTTTTGCCTTGGTCTTCGGCTCGTATGCTTCTTTGGCACGGCTGGGAAAAACTCTCATCCGCGGGGCCGGGATCGTCCTAGTCTTTGCAGCCGTTTTGGCCGCTGCGTATGCCCCAAAAAACGAATTCTTTGGCATCATCTCCGGGGCTTACCTCCTGGAACAGACCACGTATCTCATCGAATGTGGCATCTTGGTAGCTATCTTTCTTTTCTCCGCCTATTTCCATCTCTCCTGGCCCAGGCAAGTTTTCGGGATTGCCTTGGGCCTAAGCGTCTCAGCCTGCGTACACTTGGCGACCTGGGCCTTGATCGACAATGGCGGATTGCCGCGCTCCACGCGCCTCATCCTCGTTTTCGTCAACATGGCAACCTACCATTTCTGCATTCTCCTTTGGTTCTATTACCTGCTCGTTCCCCAAAAAGCTGCTACGAAGTCTGCGGTTCCTCTGCCCGAGAACAATCTCGACATCTGGAACCGGGAACTGGAGCGTTTAGTACACCCATGACTCTCGCGATTTTTCTCGTTGTCGTCGCTGCGCTCGCGCTGGTCTTCATCCTCAGCATCACACTGTCCCGAAGCCTGCAGATTTCCGCAGGCACGAGCCTGGCAACACAGATTCGGCCTATTGATGTTGAAGCTTTCCGCAATCTGGTCGATCCTGCGGAAGACGAATATCTGCGCCGCCGCCTGCCCGCTGCGGAGTTTCGCATGATCCGGCGGGAGCGCCTGCGCGCTATGGCTGTATACGTTCAAACGGCAGGAAGAAATGCCGCAGTTCTGGTACGTATTGGACAGGCCGCATTGACCGGCAATGCCCGCACCGCCGAGGCCGCGCGTCAACTGGTGGACAGTGCGCTCCTGCTGCGCCGCAACGCCGCTTTCGCGCTTCTCAGAATCTACATTGCCCTGGCGTGGCCGACCTCAGGTTTGGCGGCCGCTCCCGTGCTTCGCGGCTACGAGCAATTGAATGGCGCCGCCATGCTACTGGGCCGACTGCAAAGCCCCGCAGCCCCGGTACGCATTTTCGCAACGTTCTGATAGTGATCACAACCGCCTAGTCCGATCGCGGCCCCGACATCGGGCCGCTGTTTCGTTGTGCTCCGCTGCGCAACGGCCCCGTTCAAGAAGCTTGACCCGAGTGACCTTGGAAACCAGCGTTCCCGACTCCTCACTTGTTTTCGCATGCCGTTCTGTTATAAAACCACCGAGATTCATTCGTCCCAGATCACTGCGTGACTACATCGGCAATCTGCCGCGGGAATCGTTCCCGCCGTCCGCTCGCCTCCGCGAGTTCAAGGGAGAACCTCATGATGCGCACTGCCAAAGCTGTGTCCTTGGGTTTCTTTGTTCTGCTGCTTTCCGCCATTGCTTTTGGTCAAGGCGGCGTTGCCACCGGCGATCTGCACGTCACCGTCAAAGATCCCAAGGGGAACGTGGTCACGAATGCGACCGTGACTGCGAAGGATTCCGCGAAGGGCCTGGAGCGCACGGCCATTGGAGACGGCGAGGGCGGATACAGCGTTCGCCAACTGCCGCCGGGTTCGTACTCGGTCACGGTGGAGACCCCGGGGTTCACCAAGGTCGAAAATACCGGGGTCATTATCACGGTCGGCGGACTGGCGGAACTTCCGGTCGCGCTAACGGTCGCAGGAGGCAAGGAAGTTGTGGAAGTCAGTTCGCAGGCGGACCTGGTGGAAACCTCGCGCAGTTCGACGACCGACACCATTGGCCAGCGGCGCATCGACAATCTCCCCATCAACGGCCGCAACTACATCAACTTCACGCTGACGGATTCGCAGGTCGTGCGCGACAACGCGCCCAACACCGGGGCCGCGCCCACCTCCGGCCTCAATATGAGCGGCCAGCGCGCCCGCTCGAACCTGGTCAACGTCGACGGCGCCGACGCCACCGACAACTCGGTGAACGGCGTGCGCTCCACCGTGTCGCAGGAAGACGTGCAGGAGTTTCAGATCATTACCAATAGCTACGCGGCGGAATACGGCCGCGCCGCCGGCGGCGTGGTCAACATCATCACCCGCTCCGGATCGAACGGGTTCCACGGCGATGTCTTCGGCTTCCTCCGCGATCGGAATTTCCAGGCTGTGAACCCCTTCAGCACGGTCCCGAATCCCGCTTACACCCGCGTGCAGGCGGGCGCCGCCTTTGGGGGAGCAATCAAGAAGGACAAGTCCTTTTTCTTCTTTTCGTACGAAGTCACGCGACGGCATGAAACCGGATTTTCCAGTATCGGGCAAGGAAATTTCGGGCTGTCGCCGTTCGACACCACGCTGGTGGGCTTGCCTTTCGGCACACTGCAGATGACCCCTGCCCAAATCGGTTTCCTGACCAATCCCAGTGTTCTGGCGCTCGAAGGGGCGAGTCCTGCATTCGCGCAAGGCGTTGCCCAGTACGCGGTTTTGGCAGGCGCGTCTTCCGGCCAGGCAGTTCAGGGAGCATGGCCGACCGGCCTGGTTCAAGGCTTAACTGGAGGACTGCTTTCAGGTTGGGCAGGTTTCCCAACAAGTTGCGCTCCGCCGGGACCGTGTGCTCCCGTGCCGGGTTCCTACCAGACATTGGCCTCGCAAGCGGGAAATTTCCCCGTCTTTGAGGGAACAAGTCTCTACGCGCTGCGTCTCGACCAGAACGTGGGAACCGACCATCGTTTGACGTTTCGCGTCAACGTCAGCCCCAGCACCGTCACCGGCATCGAAGTCAGCGGCCAGGACCAACCGTTCGGGCAAAACGCATACTCGCGCACTTCGGAACAGACTTATCGCGACGTCGCCGGCGTCTTTCAGGACACGTGGACCATAGGCAACAGCAAGGTCAACGAATTTCGCTTTCAGTATGCCCGCCGCGGACTCTCCTATTTCTACAACACGCAGATTCCCGGGGGCTCCGACCCGGCGGTAAACATTCCGGGCTTCGCCTATTTCGGCCGCGAACCGTACTCTTACATTCAGCGGACCGAGCAACGCTATCAGTTCACCGACAACTTCTCCTGGACGGTCGGCCGCCACAATATGAAGTTTGGCGCAGACGTCAATTACCTTCCGCTCAAAGCGATTTTCACGGTCAACTACGGAGGAGTGTACGATTTCGGCAGCTTCAGTTCCTCCAACTTGGGCTTTACCTCTCCGATTCCCAACACTCCGTTCCCCGACCTTTCGCCGGTGCAATCTTACGGGGCTGGGTTGCCCGGAGACTTCATTCAGGGTATCGGCAGTCCCAGCGACTCATTCAAGAACATTCCCATTGGCGCGTTCTGGCAGGATTCCTGGCGTGTCAATTCCAACGTCACGCTAAACTACGGCATACGCTATGACGTGGAAATTCCCCCCACTTTCAGGCCGCCCCAAGGACTGGCGCTTCCCGCTTACAAGCTCCTGGGATTGCAGAAAGGGATTCAGACTGACACGAACAACATTCAGCCTCGCATCGGCTTAGCGTGGGATCCCAAAGGGGACGGCAAGACCGTGGTGCGGGCTTCGTATGGCATGTTCTATGACCACCCGCTGTTGGGCCTCTATTTTCTCGGCGACGCGTCCGACGGTTCGTCCAGCGGTCAATTGGCTTTTGCCGGCACGGGAGTCTGCGCGGGAGCGGGCAATCCCGGCAACCTGAATGCAATCCCCATCTTTCAAGGGACGCTGGGACAGGCTTCGTGCGCGCCGTCAGTCTTCCCGCTGGCAAATGCGAATCTGGGCTACCTTCCCAATCAGCAGCAGTTTCAGGCTCTGAACTTTCCTCAATCCGTTTTTCTCAATCAGAATTACTTGAACCTGAACCTGGCCAATCCGGCCCAATCGACTTTCTTGCCACTGGCTTTTCAGCCCTTCGGCTATCCGCAGTCGAGCAACTTTGTCTACGCGTACGCGCAACAGGCGAACGTCAGCGTCGAACGGGATCTCGGCCACGGTTTCGCTCTCAGTCTGGCCTACAACTTCAACGGCGGCCGCCACCTGAACCGCCCCATCAACGCCAATACGATTCGCGGCGACTTGATGGTGGCCAATTTCAACGCGGCACTGGCGGCGGGACAGACTCCAGCCAGTCCATTCACGGTGGGTACGGGAGCTGTTCCGTGCGGAACCGGTGCGCTCGGCCCATGGGTGAGTTCTCCGCTGATGAATTTTTTCAGGCCCGGAGGGTTGAATCCTTCGATCGCCGAAGCTTTGATCCTCGCCGGAGCCAGCGCCTGCGTAGGCGCCGCCGAGAAAATCGAGAGCAGCCTGACCGGCCAGGGATTTAACGCCGCCTGCGATCCGTTGACGTCGCTGCAAAATTGCGTACCCTTCGGCGACATGGATGCCAACTATTCCAACGGCAGCTCGATTTATCACGGCTTCACCAGCAACTTGCGCAAGCGCTTCAACAGTCACTACGAATTCCTCGCTTCCTACACCTGGTCGCATTCCATTGACGATTCCACCGATCTGCAATCCACACTCACGCCACAGGACAGCTTTTACCCTGGCCTGGATCGCTCCACTTCGCTGTTCGACCAGCGTCATCGCTTCGTGCTGAGCGGCGTCTTCCAGAGCGGAAAACTCGGCGGCAACGGGTTCTTCGGCAAAGTCGTCAGCGACTGGACATGGGCCCCGCTGCTCGATGTCGCTTCGGGCCGGCCATTCAACATCATCACCGGCAACGGGGACAATCTCCAACTGTCGTCTCTGACCGGCCGTCCCAACACGATTGTCAACCCGATTTGCATGGCTGCCGGTTATATGCCGGTCGCTTCGAAATACTCCACCTCGGGGGTTTTTCAAGAACCGTGTATTCAGGCCTTCGCGGCGACTCTGACCACGCCTACTCTTTTGCAACTCGACGGCAATCTCGGCCGCAACGCCGGAATTACGCCTTGGACTGTTTTCGGCGATATGCGTATCTCCAAGCGCATCTACTTCGGCGAGCGCTTCAGCATGGACCTGATTGCCGACATGTTCAACATCGCCAACAAAATGAACGTGGCCGCGGTCAGTCCCCTGTACACCAATGCCGGGCTGCCCACCGCCGCTTACGATCCGCGTCAGTTCCAGTTCGCGATGAAGCTGTACTGGTAAGCATTTCCGCGAGTCCGGACTCCGCGATCGCGCGCGGAGTCCGGACAGCTGCTTTCACCTGTCTTTGAAGCCACCTTCAACCGTCGCAAAATTTCTGCAACCTGATCCTCACTCTTCGACTCTGAATACCATTGGAGGTTTCGCATGGATCGCAGACGATTCCTCAAGACCGCAGCTGCCACCACCCTGATGACTTCGCTTGGCAAGAAGATCGCACACGCCTCGGAGAAGATCCCCATCCGCACGCTGGGGCGCACCGGCGCAAGGGTCTCGATTGTTGGTCTCGGCGGATACCACATCGGTATGCAATCCGACGAGCAGGAGAGCATCCGAATCATTCGTACTGCCCTCGACAGCGGCATCAACTTTCTCGACAACTGCTGGGACTACAACGATGGCCAGAGCGAAATCCGTATGGGCAAGGCGCTGCGCGACGGCTATCGCCAGAAAGCGTTCCTCATGACCAAGATCGATGGGCGAACGAAGAAAGCGGCTTCCCAGCAGCTCGATGAATCACTCCGCCGCCTGCAGACTGACCACATTGATCTGCTGCAGTTTCATGAAGTGATTCGCGATACCGATCCGGACCGCGTGTTCGCCAGCGGTGGCGGAATGGAAGCTGTTCTGGAAGGCAAGAAGCAGGGAAAGATCCGTTACATCGGCTTTACCGGCCACAAGAGTCCCGACATTCATCTCAAAATGCTCGAGACCGCGTTCGCGCACCAGTTCACCTTTGATGCTGTGCAAATGCCCCTGAACGTCATGGATGCGCACTTCGACAGCTTCGAGAAGAAAGTTCTCCCTGTTCTGGTCCAGCACGGAATTGGAGTGCTCGGCATGAAGCCGATGGGCGACAAACTCATACTCAACAGTAAGACTGCGACGCCCATCGAGTGCCTGCACTACGCCATGAACCTGCCCACCAGCGTGGTCATCACCGGGTGCGACTCCCTGAAGATCCTGCAGCAGGCTCTCGATGCGGCCCGCAGCTTCCAACCCATGGGTTCCGAGGCAGTGGCGACGCTGCTGGCAAAGACCGCACCCGCCGCTGGAAAAGGAGAGTTCGAGCGCTACAAGACCAGCCACGATTTCGATGGAACCTACCACAATCCCCAGTGGCTAGGCTGAGCAGTTGCTCAGTCCTTCCCATTTGAGCTGAAGGTTTACTTTGCGCCCTCTGCGGCCTGAAGTGCGGTGTTACACTTTCCGTTCACCCATCCTTGGCGCTTGCCCGGAGTTCGTTCCCCAATGTCTGAAACGCAACTGCCCAGCGCGCGGACCCGTGTGGTCCGCGAACCCGATCGTGCGGTTTACGATCGCGAGGCCGTGTACCGCATCCTCGACGAGGGATTTCTCTGCCACGCCGGCTTCGTGGTCGACGGCCAGCCGTTCGTGATCCCGACCTCGTACGGCCGCAAGGACGCCAGCCTCTACATTCACGGCTCGGCCGCCAGCCGCATGCTGCGCCAGATGCAGATGAAAGACGACGCGCCCGTCTGCATTACGGTGACGTTGCTCGATGGACTCGTGCTTGCCCGCTCGGTTTTCAATCACTCGATGAACTACCGCTCGGTGGTGATTCTGGGAAAGGCCACTCTAGTGGATGATCCGGAAGAGAAGCTTGCGGCGCTGCGCGTTTTGTCGGAACACATTCTGCCCGGCCGCTGGGGTGACGCGCGCCAGCCTAACGAGCGCGAACTCAAAGCCACGTCGGTACTGCGCGTGCCGATTGCAGAATTTTCCGCCAAAGTTCGCGTCGGCCCGCCTATCGACGATGAGGAAGATTACTCGTTCCCCACCTGGGCCGGAGTTGTACCGCTGGAGATGGTGGCTGGCAAACCGATTAACGATGCGCGACTGCTGCCCGGGCAGAGCGTGCCAGAATACGCGCGCAACTATACTCGCAAGCGCTGAGCGCCGATAGATCAACATGAGGATGAATTATTCGAGCGCCATCGACAGTAGAGGTCGGGTCACGGTGCCGCGCGGGAGGTCCGGCGCCGATTGGGGTTGTCCGCCGGAGACCGGGTGGATTTCGTCGTCGAGGCTGGGCGGATCTTCTTTCGGCCTTCGCGATTAGTGACCAGTGTGTTCGATACGTACAAGGGAGCGCTTGGCATGTTTCCCGGCGGCAAGAAGCAGATCAACGCCTGGCTGCGCAGACTGCGCGACGAGTCAAAGTAACTCAGGGTGTCACGGGTCAGGTGGGGACAGCCGCCCTCGGCTGTCCGGGCGGGGCGCAGCACGGCCCCCTGCGGGAGCCAAAACGGACCTTCGTCCTCGATCTCTGAGCCGCTCAGAGGCATCTGCTCTTCCGCCGCCTTCCGCGCTTTGGGCGCGCGCTTGAACGTCACGTCCAGCATCCGCGGATATTCAATCTTCTTCCCCTCCAGCAACTCGGCAATGTGGAGAATCTGGATTCGCGGATACTTGTCCGCCAGCCCCGGAGGTTGGTAGAGACCCGCCTCGGCGGCTTCTTTCAGCATGGGCTTGGTCGGAGGCTGCATCGAAATCAGCACGCCGATTTCGGCCCTCTCGCGCTCGATGACGCCGCGCAGGTCGCGGACATGCGGGGCCACGAGGTGTCCGGCCTTCACCGAAAGAATGATCTGCTTGGTCTTGCCGCCCTTGCCTTCATCGTGGAAGTAAAGGCGGCCATCAATGCCCTGGTCCGCGCCTTTTTTCTTCTCCAGCGGACGCGCGCCAGCCAGACTACCTGTCCGACAACACGATATAGGGTTAACCAATTCGATGCACACATGAAAGGGTCGTTCCAATGCGGCGCGGCTTTGCTGCATGATGGGTAGGGTCAGCACTGACCCTTCGATGGGCGTCGAGCTAATACCGAGAGCATTGCGAGCGCGCTTCCGCTTCGACGAAAGGGGACACGCTACGGCGATTCTCCGAAGTGACTTCCGTCAAGAATTTGACGAACTCCTCGGGGCGTTGCGGGCATTCAAGCTAAAGCGAAGTGACATCCTCACGCCGGGAGGCGGTCGCTCTCCGATACCAATATTTATTGATGGGTTTCTGGGAAAGTTTGGCTGGGGCGAGAAGTCCTTTGACGTCAAGATCACGGTTGACGGACACCCTATTCCGATTCCCACGCACAAGATCGACAATTTCAAGAATCGCGTTGGCGTTGAGGTGGAGTGGAACAACAAGACGGAGTTCTACGACCGCGATCTGAACAACTTTCGACTGCTGAACAGCCTAAACGTGCTCTCCGTCGGCGAGAGCTGCAGATGATATGATTCCGCGGTCCGCTTCAGCGAGGTCTTCAAGATGAATAAAATATTCGTTACAGTTTCCGGCGGCTGCGCCTATGTAGCTGAGGACACAGTTCCCCCCGGTTTTGTGGTGGAAGTTGTTGACTTCGACAACATTGGGGCGGGTGACAGTTTTCCGTCGGTCGAAGCCCGGGAATACTACAGAAAGAATGATTTGCACGTTCCTCCGCGACCAGTGCGTCAATGAATCTGCAGTGCAGGATTGAGCTTGGCCACGCCTACAAGGCGAATTCCCAGATCACTCGAGTCCTTAGCGAAGATTGGTGCAGTCGGGAGCTTTATTGTGCGGCATGCGACTCCGCCAGACTTTCCCATTCGAAGGTCAATACGCCGGCCGTCGATTTTGTGTGTCCTGAGTGTGGGCAGTACTTCCAGCTCAAGGGTTTCAAAACTTGGAATCAGAAAAAGATTGTCGATGCTGGCTACGAGTCGATGCTTCGCGCGATACGGTCGGATCGAGTCCCGAACCTGCTCGTTCTGCAGTACTCTCCCGAATGGTTGGTCAAAAACCTCCTCTTGATCCCCAGCGTTTTCTTTTCTGAGACTGTGATTGAGAGGCGCCCTCCGCTCGGTCCGAAGGCCCGCCGAGCGGGCTGGGTTGGATGCAACATTCTGTTGGACAGAATCCCTCAGGACGGCAAGATCGCTGTTGTTTCCAACAGTACATGTGTGGCGGAGCAGCAGGTCAGGCAAGAGTTTCTTACGCGTGCGGAAGCTTGCCGAGGTGCCTCCTGCAGTTAGGGGCTGGACGCTTGACGTCCTTGCCACAATACGCAAGCTGCGAAAGATTCGCTTTTCGTTGCAAGAGCTTTATGAATTCGAGCCATACCTACAACGCATTCACCCCCGCAATCGAAACGTGCGCCCGAAGATGCGTCAGCAACTCCAGGTGCTTCGAGATTTAGGCCTGATCGAGTTCGTTAGCCCGGGAAATTATGCGGTGAGCGTCTAAGGTCTCCGCAACGAGAAGTGCCACTCCTTTCGCGTGTGCAAATACGGTTCCTATCTGTGGATTCTTACCTTGATCCCTCAACTCGTTTGGGAGCGCCCTAACGGGATGGCGGCGGCATTCAACAGCGTCTTCAAATAGTGGCTCGCCGTGGGATCGCAATGCAGATAAATCGATCCTGTCTCCCTTAGCACGCGATGCAGTTCGATCAGGCGCGGGGCCATCATGGCGAGATAGGCCATCATGTCGCTGTGGCCGAGGAAGGTGCGGAAAGCGCGCATGGCATCGGAGACGCGGCCCCTTCGACTTCGCTCAGGGCAGGCTCTGCGCTCGACGATTTCCTCGTAGGCGCGTTCGGCGTCCATATTCCACTCCCATGTGTCCTCGAAGGCCATGATCTGCGAGGCGGAGCGGGTGCCCCTTCGGCTCCGCTCAGGGCAGGCTAGCGCTCGGCGAAGAGCACGTTCATAGTCCTGGCGGCTGTTGAAGGGCGGATCGAGGTAGATGAGGTCGACGGATTCGTCCTTGATGTGCTCGCGCAGGACGGTGAGGTTGTCGCCGTAATAAAGCTGATTCTTTTCCACTGCCGCGCAATTCTAGCGCGGATTGGGCGCGGGCGTAATTTGCTAGTTTGGTCTGAGGGCAGTGCCCCGCCGAGCTTCGCTCGGCCGGACAGCCGGGGGCGGCTGTCCCCACATGGACTGCCCCCAACCCCTTCACGGAATCAGCAGCAACTTACCAGCCACTTTCCGCGCCTCCATCTCGCGGTGCGCCTGCGGCGCCTCCGCCAGTGGATAGGTCTTCGCAATCTGAAGCCTGAGTCTGCCTTCCGCGATCATCGCGAAGAGAGCGCCGGTGCGCGCCAGCAACTCTTCGCGGGTGGCTGTGAAGTGCGCGAGCGTGGTGCGCGCCATGTACAGCGATCCTTTTTCCGACAGCTTGGCGGGATCCACCGGGGGCACCGGTCCGCTTGACATGCCGTAGAGCACGAGCATCCCGCGCAGCCGCATCACGTTCAGATTTTTTTCGAACGTCGCTTTGCCCACGCCGTCGTACACCACGTCGACACCCTTGCCGCCGGTCAGACGCTTCACCTCGGCCTCAAAATCCTGCTGCGTGAAGACGATCACCTCATCCGCGCCCGCCTCGCGCGCCAACCCGGCTTTCTCCTCGCTCGAAGCCGTGCCAATCACCCGTGCGCCGATCATGCGCGCCATTTGCACCAGCAGCAGTCCGACTCCGCCCGCAGCCGCGTGGACGAGGGCTGTCTCGCCCGCCTTCAGCTTGTGGGCGTTGTTCACCAGGTAGTGCGCGGTCAGTCCCTGCATCATGGCCGCGGCGGCTTGCTGATCGGTCAGAGTCGCGGGCACCGGCACCAGGCTGTCCGCTGAGGCCGCCACGTACTCGGCGTACGAGCCCAACGCCCCGCTCCATGCCACACGGTCGCCCACTTTCACCGTTTTCGCCTGCGCACCCACCGCGCTCACCACGCCGGCGCCTTCCTGCCCGGGAATGAATGGCAGCGGCGTCCGCAAACTTCCATCGCGGAAGTGGCCATCAATCGAGTTCACACCGGCAACCGAGACTTTCACTATGGCCTCGGTCGGCTTGGGCTGCGGGACGGGAAGCTCGACGAGCTCCATCACCTCCGGGCCGCCAGTGTGCTGCACGCGAATTGCTTTCATGAATGTCCCTCAAGGGGGCCGGATTTTGTCACTGGGTAGCGCCGGCATCTTGCCGGCTGTCCCGAGGGCGTCTCGCCCTCGGCGCGGCGGACGGGGACGCCCGCCGGACAGCCGCCGGGACGGCGGCGCTACGTTACGGAATCAGCAGCAACTTCCCCGTAGTTTTTCTTCCTTCCAGGTCGCGATGCGCCTGCTGCGCCTGGGCGAGCGGATACGTGTGCGCGATCCGCAACTTGAGTTTGCCGGCGGCCATCATGGCGAACACCGCGCCCGATCGCGCCATCAACTCCTCCCGCGTGGCTATGTAGTGCACCAGAGTGGGCCGAGTCACGTAGAGCGACCCTTTCTGCGACAGCGCAATGAGGTCGAACGGAGGGACCGCGCCACTCGATCCGCCAAACAACACCATAAAGCCGCGCGGCCGCAAAACATTCAGGCCCTTCTCGAAAGTCGTCTTGCCCACCGAATCGTAAACCACATCGACGCCCTTGCCGCCGGTCAGCCGTTTCGTCTCGACTTCAAAATCGGATTGCGTGTAGAGGATGACTTCGTCCGCTCCGGCCTCGCGCGCCAACTTCGCCTTCTCGCCGGTCGAGACCGTAGCAATCACCCGCGCGCCAATGTGATGCGCCATCTGCGTCAGCAGCAGTCCTACGCCGCCGGCAGCGGCGTGCACCAGAGCCGTCTCGCCGCGCTTCAAGGGATAAGTGTCATGCGAGAGATAATGCGCCGTCATGCCTTGCAACATCGCGGCCGCGGCCTGCTCGTCCGTCACGCCGCTGGGAATCGGCACTAGCCGGTCTGCGGGAACGGCCGCATACTCGGCGTACGATCCCATCTGCCCGGTCCAGGCCACGCGATCGCCATTCTTTATTCTGTTTGTATCCGCCGCCGTGACATCGGCGCCCACGGCGTCGACGACACCCGCGCCCTCCTGCCCCAGCACAAACGGCATCGGAGCCTTGTAGCGCCCTTCGCGGAAATACACGTCAATAAAGTTCACGCCCGAAGCGGACAACTTCACGACCGCCTCATTCGCCTTTGGCTGCGGAACCGGCAATTCCACCAGTTCCATCGCCTCCGGCCCACCAGGTTGTTTGACTTGAATGGCTTTCATAAATTTGGAACCGCAATCTTGCCACAGGAAATGGCGACAGGTGATTTTACATCTCGCGACCGTTTGAACAGGCGCCGACTCTGCTACACTGGCACCTCTTTCCTGCAAGGAGGCCTTCGTGGCCGAAACAAAGCCGCAGACTCTGGCGAATCACACGCGCTGGGACCCGGTCTTTCACTTCTTCGTTATCCCGATCTTCGTGCTGGGGCTGATCCTGAGCCTCGTCCATTTTTTCGCTCATATCACCCACGGCGATCTCCGGGATCACATCCACGCATTCATGCTGATTCTGCTGGCGACCGCGTTCCTGATCTTGGTGTTCAAAGTGCGCCTCTATGCGCTCAGGGTGCAGGATCGCGTCATTCGCCTGGAAGAGCGGTTGCGGCTCACGCAGCTTCTGTCCGAGCCTTTGCGTTCCCGCATTCCCGAGTTGGCCGAAGACCAACTTTGCGGGTTGCGTTTCGCGTCAGACGCCGAGGTTCCGAAGCTGGTCGAGCGCGCCTTGAATGAAAAGTTGTCGCGAGCTGACATCAAGAAGGCGATCCAGACTTGGCGCCCCGATTATTGGCGCGTGTGAAAAGGCGGACCTCGGATATCGGACTTTTGCGTCCCGGATTAGGGTCGGAGGCGCCGATACCGAAGCAAGAAAAGAGGAGACTTCTCTATGGCTTCCTTTGGAGATGCCCTAGTCAAGCAGTTGCTGGATGGCCGATATGTCGCGACGCTTGCAACTGAGAATCCGGACGGCTCCATCCACATGGTTGCGGTGTGGTTTTGGTACGATAGTTCACATGTTTTTGTAGCCACCTCTTCGCGCAGCCGAAAAGCACGAAACTTGCAATCCAACCGAAAAGTGTCTTTAATGATCGATGCTCGCGACCCTGCGGCATCCTGTGGCATCACCATCGCGGGGACCGCGGAGCTCTTGACCGGCGACTTGTCGCGGAAGAGTAATACGGAGATCCATCGCAAATATCTGAGCGCAGCCGCACTGGCAGACGCGAGGGTGGGTCCGGTGTTCGCCGCATGGGATGATGTCACCATCAAGGTCACACCGGCCTCGGTTATCGCTTGGGATATGCGCCAGGCAGACCGCCAATTTTTCGGCGGCGCTCTCGAAAGCAACGCCACATACCTGTTACCGCTGCAGCGCTGAACGGTGGCGAAAGCGTGCCAAATATCCCGGGCGTGAAAAGCGCACGTCGGATCTTGAATTTGACCCCGATCAGGCTGGAGGCAGCGACAACCGAGGCGAGCGACAGGCCATCCAACTTCTGACGTTTGATGGCCGGGTTCAGTTTTCCGGCAGTAACCACCGGGGCCGATGCCGAAAGTAACAGCGTTGCTGCCTTTTCGGCGTTGACCCGGAGGAGACCACCGAGTACGATTTGGTAGAATCTACCGGACCTTAGCCTCAGGAGAAGCACGTATCTCATAGAGAAATATGCGATTAGCAAACCTCTATGTCCGGACCGCGGTGCTTGCCACTCTGGCCGTGGCCGGGTGTGCCTGTCAGACGGCGCAGAAGCCCGTCTCGCTTCTGCCTCCCGCCAAGGCACCTGCGCTTAAGGCTCCCGCTCCTCCTCAAGATCCAGCACCCTCTGCAAAGACGGCTGTGGCTCAGGCAAGCGATGCTCCGCCTCAAACACCGGCATCTCCAGAGGCCGCGGCTCCTGTGCCCGCTCCAGATCCAGACCCGGTCGCCGATCTCATCGCCCGGGCTGAAAAGGAATACCAGGCGGGATTGGCTAACCATCAGGCGGGCAAGACCGATGAGGCCAAGCAGAATTTCGACAACGCGCTCAACGACTTGCTGAGCAGCAATCTTGACATCCGGTCCGACAATCGCCTGCAAGAGGAATTTGACCGCATCGTGCAAGGGGTCAACGAGCTGTATCCGGGCGGAACGGGCGCCGACGCCGGGGCGCAGCAGAAGGCTGAGCCGGCGCCGATCGACGAGACCAACGGCCTGACGCCCACACCTGATGCCAACGTAAAAGCCAAAGCGCAGGCCGAAATCAAGAACACGCATTCCGACCTGCCGCTGATGATGACCGACCAGGTCGCCGGCTATATCACTTACTTCTCCAACCGCGGACGCGGCGGCTTCGAGCGCGCCTTCACCCGGTCGGGACGCTATCACGACATGATCGTCTCCACGTTGAAGGAGGAAGGCCTTCCGCAGGATCTGATTTATCTGGCGCAGGCGGAGTCGGGATTCCACCCGCATGCCGTGTCGCGAGCGGGCGCCCGTGGCATCTGGCAGTTCATGGCTAGCCGGGCGCGCGGATACGGGCTCTCGCATAATATGTGGGTCGACGATCGCCAGGATCCCGAGAAATCCACACGCGCCGCCGCCCGCCACCTGAAAGATCTCTACAACCAGTTCGGCGACTGGTATCTCGCCATGGCCGCATACAACTCCGGCCCCGGCACGGTGCAGGCTGCGGTGAAGCGCACCGGATATGCGGATTTCTGGGAACTCTACCGCCGCAACGTTCTGCCGAGAGAGACGCGGAACTATGTGCCCATCATTCTGGCCGTGACCATCATGGCCAAGAATCCGTCGCAGTACGGGCTGGACGATGTGGTGATGGAGCATCCCGCGGATTACGACATCGTGACTGTCAACTATCCGGTGGACCTGCGCCTGGTGGCCGAGTGCGTCAATTCCACGTCGAGTGAGCTGCAGGATTTGAATCCCAGCCTGTTGCGCCTGACCACGCCGCGCGCAGGCAAGTTTGAGCTGCACCTGCCCGCGGGGACGAAGGACGAATACGAGACCGCGATCGCCTCGATTCCCACGGACATGCGGCTGTGGTGGCGCTATCACACGGTTCATCCCGGCGACACGCTCGCATCGCTGGCCCGGAATTATCACACGACGGCCAAGTCCATCGTGGCTGCCAACCACCTGGAAGGCACCGAACTGGATGCCGATGCGAAGCTAGTCATTCCCGTGGCGCCCGGCAAGCATCCGCTGAGCGACACCGCGACTTACGCCCGCCGCATCACCCGCTACCGAGTTCATTCGGGAGACACAGTGGAGAGCGTCGCCGAGAACTTCGGCATTTCTCCGCAGATGCTGCGCCGGTGGAACGGCATTCACGGCGACAGTCTCCGCGGACGTAGAATACTGGCGCTGCACCTGCCGATTTCGCCGAGCGCACATGACGCGGAAGTGGCGTCCTCGCGGACGAAGTCGAAGCGCCCGAAGACTACCGAAACGGCCACCACCAAGCCGCCAGCCAACAAGTCCGCGCAAATCGAACACGAACCAACCGCACAAGCCGCAGTGGTCCACCACAAAGTGAAAAGCGGCGAGACGCTATACTCCATCGCCAACGCCTACCGCACCACCGTCGCCGCCCTCAAGCGGGACAACCGCAACGTTGCAGTGCTCCGCCCCGGCATGATTCTGATCGTGCAACCCTCCCGGTAAGTCTCAGCCAACAAGCGAGGGTGCCCCCACCCTCGGAAATGGCCAAGAAAGCGCTCTTCCGCCTTTCCGCGGAGGACGCCAAGGACGTCGCCGGCTATGTGAAACATCTGAACCAGCCCGCCGGCAGGGGTCAACTCGCCTCACGGATTGCCCGCGACGTTAGGTTCAGGAGGACTTCTTCGCTTTTCTTTTCTTTTCTTCTTCCCTTTTCGCGGTCCGCTGTGATAACAGGATAGCGAGCAGTCTGTGTCGGCAGTCCTTGCAGGCTACAGGGAACGTCGTGCTATAATCGCGCGCCGTTCCAGCAGAGGTTTCCGGTGGTCTTTTAAATTCTTCGTGCCCGCAGCCGGGGAGCCCATCCGCCCCCGGCCGCCACTGAAATCAGGAGGAGCAATGACGTTCTACGATCCCACGCTCTACGGACGTGATGAAGAAGAAGAATTCGGCGACAGCGGCGCTTACAGCGAGTCGCTGGAAGAAGATTTCGAAGAAGAAGAGGAGGAAGAGGAATCCGGCACACCGGCTCCCGAAACCAGCGAGCCGGAATCCATCGCCGTTCCCCCGCCTCCTGCCCCTAAGCCCGCGCCACCGGCCCCGAGCGGTGGAGGCGGCGGCAAGCCCAAAGCCAAGAAGAGAGCGGCTCGGAAACCCGCTCCTAAGAAAGCGGCGAAGAAACCTGCTAAAAAGAAGGCCGCCAAGAAGACAGCAAAGAAAAAAGCTGCGAAGAAGCCCGCGAAAAAGGCGGCGAAAAAAGGCAAACGGCACCGCTAACGCGGCGGCTGGGCCCGAGCACCTCCAACATTGTTATGAAACCGCGCCCCATCGAGGACGCGGTTTTTTTTCACACCCACCGGAGAGCACGACCACCCGGCTTAGTTTTGGCTCGGACCCTCCCTAATCCTCGCCCGGTCGGTCGGCAACAACACCGCCATGCATCCCGAGGTAGGAAAGCAACTGAGTTCGGCCCGGCGCAGAATCCTGGCTTGGCTGCCAGTGGGGAATTCCACCTGGTAGTGCGCCGCCTTGATTTTGTCGGTCAGCGCTTGCAGAGATTGTTCTCCGCTGACGTATTTCACGGACTCAACTTTCCCTGGAGCAAACACAATCGTAAATTCCGCCGACCCTGAAAGGTTGGGCTGTTTGCCAAACTTGGTCGCACGCATCTGACTGAGTTGTTCGGTTATGCTCTTCGACCAGTCCCCATTGGGCAGCCGCCAACTTTCGTTGATCGAAGGCTTCTTTCCCGTGAGCTTTTGATAGTGCGAGGTAATGTCGCTGATCAATGTCTGGCGGGGGTTGGAAGTCCCAGGGATGCCGAATGGCGGCGTTCCGGCGGCGGCTAACGCCAGTTCGTACAGACGCGCTGCCTCTTTCGGCTTCCCTTCCTTTTCGTAGATCTCACCCAGATGTTCGCCCACAAGAGGATCTTGCCCCAGCACCCAGGAGGCGTGCACAAAGCTTTCCGCTTGATTCATCTCTCCACTCTGAAAGTAGATCCAACCCACGGTGTCCCAAGTCAAAGAAAATTGATAGGTGATCTCGGTGCCCAGACCGATGTTTTCAACGTCCTCAGCGGATCGTGCGTCGAGCTGCCTTAGCGCTTCTTCCCCGTACTGGCGAGCCAACACCAGATTCGTCTTGTTCTCGGCCAGGGTATAGGCGACATTATTCAGCATCATCGTATTGCCGCTTTTTACCTCCACAGCGGCACGCATATGGGTCACAGCCTTTTCGGACTCGCCCATTTTCAAATAGGTCGAGCCGAGTCCATATTGCAGAGTCGCACTATTCGGAGCAGTCTTTATGGCATTCTCCAATACCTGGGCCGATTCCTGGTACTTGCCAGCCTGATTAAGCAACTGGCTCAGGTCCGCGGCAGCGTCGCCGTTCTCGGGATTCACTTTGAGCAGCTTCTTCAGTTCTTCCGTCGCCTCATTTTCTTGGCCATGCCCGTTCGCTAGCGCCGCAGCCATCATGTAGGCTCGCGAATCATCGGGCGAAATTTCTTCCTCCTTGCGGAATGCCGCCATCGCGTCGAAAAACTTGTTTTGTGCCCCTAACGCGAGGCCTAAGTCAAGGTGGGCTTGCCCGTGCGTCGGCTCCTTCGCAATAACCGTCTCGAATGCCTTTTGCGCTTGCGTAAAATCGCGCCTCTGCAATGCCTGGGTACCACGGCGGAATATGTTATCGACATCCTCATCGCTGTTGTCTCCGCCGTTTTCTGCACCCCCGTCGACCACCGCGCTCGATGCATTCAGTTGGATCATGTTGAACTCATCATCCGCAACGGCCTTGCCGAATTTGCGAAAGGCCTCCCACTCGCTCAGAGCAACTTCGTTTTTTTTGACTTCGAACTGTCGATTGGTGGTCAGCACTCCGTCTTCGACCACATTGGTGGTGTGGTACTCGGCGTAAGGCTCGATCAGATTCACTGCCGTGGGCGTAACGATCGAGTAGCCGGGTGGCAGTTCGACTCGCGCACGATAGTCGAGTTTTCCCAAGGCTCCGAGCAGAACCGGTTCTGACGGTTTCTGGTCCCTTGAATACTTTGTGACTTCCACTCCGGTCGGTGGAAGCGGCAGCACGATCTGGCGGTGTTCCCAGTCGGCATAATTCTTGCGCACATAGTCATAGGAGAGTTGGAAGGGCTTTTCCAACTCCTCGGGCGGCGTCACGGTAATGTTGCTCACATCACCGCCAAAATTGAGTCCGTAAGAGAACCTTTGTACCGCCTCTTTCCACTGCGATTGTGGAAGCTGCCGGAATGCGGACCGCAGCAAAACTTCGGTATCCCCGCGGTAAGACTGCTCCGCATGCCCCGTGAAGGTTCCGTCCGTGGTCAACTTCCCTTTCATCGAGAACTCTTGCTCCTGGGGAAACGGAGGATTCTGCGGGGTGGTCATCAACAGGGGAGGCTTGCTTGTCGGAATTGCCAGCGCCTGCTTGTCCCGCAGTGTTAGAAGCAGCAGGCCGTAAGGCGCAACCTCGGGCGTAGTGTCGAGCCAGGTAAACTTGTTGCCCATCGGTATCACGGTTATGACGTGATTGAACTGCGCCGGGGAAGGGACCTCGGGATCCAGTTTTCGTTGGTTATGGATCAGCACGGGCCACGCCTCATATCCCGCAGCCTTCAACAGAGACGCCAGCAAAGTGTGCTTGTCCTTGCAATCCCCATAACCGTTTTCGAGAACATCCTCGGCGGCGTGCGGTTGGTAGCGGCCAATGCCGAAGTCCAAGCCAATGTAGTGGAATCGCAGCGAGACGAAGTCGTAAATGGCGTGAATCTTCTCGTCGTCGGTCTGGAGGCCCCTAGTCAAGTCGGCAGCCTTCGCCCGAATCGCGGGGGTCACTTGCAGGGGTTCCTTCTGCAGACTCCCGTACCAGCGGCCAACATCCTCCCAGTTGGCAAATGTCGTCACCTGCACCGAGGGATTTGGCGGAGTCCGTCTAGGCACCTCATTGGGATCTTTCTCCTTGACCTCCAGGTTCGAATAGACCCAGTGGTAAATGCGGCGACCTGATCCGCTGGTGACTTCCGGCTTGAAGTCAGGGCTGACTACTTTGACATATTTGTCCGCGGGGACGCTGATCTCCAATCGCTCGTCCTTGATGATCGCGTTCTTCCGGAAGGAATACTCGAACCAGAAGTGCCCGGGAACCTCTGACTTTATCACGCGAAGGTGAACCAGATACTCAAGTACGTCTCCGACGGCCAAGCTTCTCACCGCAACATGCTTCTCATGAATGTCGCTGTAAAGAGGGGCGATGCGGGTCACTTCACCCGGCATGTCCTGAATGTTGTAGTCCGGGGTCTTGACGACAGTTCCGTCCGGCTTACGCACGCGGACGTAGTCGATATCGACCACTTCATTGGCACTGGTGTAGGTAAAGTTCAGGACCGCGAACGCCTTCACTCCGGCATCAGCGAGCATCTTCACCTCCGCCGTTAGTTCACGAACACCGCTGCCATCCTCCTCCTCCACAATACGAGTGGAATACCGCTCGATGACAAAGGCTTCCTTGGAATAGTCCTGAGGGGCAGGAACGGGATTCGCGTCCTTCACTTGGGCAACACCGGGCGGCGCAGCGATCCCGGCAAGGAGGAAGAACGTGAACAGCGTCTTCGATGGCATTTGGTCTTACCATCCTTTGGGGTACCGGCAGATTGCTGGGACCCGATGCTTACTTCTTCGCGCCCACCGCGCCCAGGCACTTGCCGTACAACTCGAGCAGGTGGGCGGCGTAGTCTTCTGGCTTGGCGGCGGAGCCGGTGCCTTGAAATCCTACGCCCGACGAAGTGGTTCGCCCGTATCCCGTGGTCATGGCGATGAATTTCATCAGATCGAGTGCGATGTCTTCATTGCGGCGCGCGGCGCCCGAACCTGTATGTGGAGCTTCTTCCATGAGTCCTTCTCCTCTTCCGGAAAGAATGGGTATCTCGTCGTCTTCAAAAGCTTCGTCGTCGAGGTATGCCATGGTGTCAAATCACTCCGCCAGCGATGATAGCAGAGGCGGCGGGACGGGTTCCGGCTTCCGGCTTCCGGCTTCCGGCCTCCGGCCTCCGGCTTCCGACGGTCTGGGTTCTGCACTCGGACCGTGGTGATAGTTCTGAGGAGTCTGAAGTCAGAGTGTGTCTGAGGAGGTCGGAAGCCGGACGCCGGGAGCCGGGCTTGCCGCGCTTTTCTGGAGACGCACCATCAGCCACACCGATCCGATGAAGAGAAATGGCGAAGAATAGAATCCTGGAGCCGGACGCGGAAAAGTCACCGATGCCACGGTGTGCCCCAGAATCGTTCCAATTGTGTGCCCGATTGCGTTGGAAAACTGGATTACCGCATAAAGCCAGGCCAATGGTCGCAACCAGCGCACGCCTTGCGCTGCCAGCGGCGTCATCGCAAAACAAAACATGACTGCCACAATCAGTCCCACGAGCCACTCGCGGAACCCGAACGTGGGCATGGGGAACCATCTCCAGCGCGCACGCATGGCGATCACGGTGGGATTGTAGACGGCAAGGAATCCGGTGGCGGCCTCGTCGAAGACGTGCAGCGCGAATGCGACGGTCAACGCAAACCAGGCGCGTCCAAATGACATCGCGTGAGATTGTTTCTGTTCCATGGAGCACGCTCTGCGGCCAATTCTCAACCGCCAGCCACGAATCTGCAATCGAAAATCAAACAACGAAGCGCTTCGTGAGGTCCGAGTTTCGAGGTCCGACGCCTTTACTTCGCTACCTCGCTCATCAGCCCCATTAGGTTGTTCTCCGAGTCGCGGAAGAACACCATCCACAAATCATGATCGGGCATTCTGGCGATCAGATGCGGTTCGTCCACAAATTGCACGCCCTTCTCTTTCATCGTGGCGTGCGCAGCCTGAATGTCGGGTACGGCAAAGTACAGAATCGAGCTGGGATGATCGAACTCGGGCTTCTCTGGACGCGTCAGCATGAGGCGCACCCCGCCGCAGCCGAAAAACGCGAGCCCCGGTCCGGCTTTGAACAGCAACTTCAGCCCAAGCTTATCCTGATAGAAGGCGGCTGCGCGCTCTATGTCGTGCGCGTTGATGGCAATCTGTCCCAGGCGCGAGATTCCGATTCCTGCCGCAGCGATATTCATGTCTTGACCTCCTCCAGCCATTTAGTTAGCATAGCTAACTATATTTTATTGGCCTCGTCAAGCGAAAAATGCCGGCGAGCGGAGATCGAGTGACCGAGCCAGAATCCTCTCCACACCCCGATGTGCTTGCGGTCGCCGACCGGCTGCATTCCGCCGCCATCCACCTGCTGCGTCGCGTGCGCAAGCAGGATGCCGCCACCGGCGAAGGGCCGGCCCGCCTCTCGGCGCTCTCCGTGCTTGTTTTCGGCGGTCCCAAAACTCTGGGCGAACTCGCCGCGGCCGAACAAGTCAAGCCGCCTACCATGAGCCGCATTGTGGCCGGGCTGGCTCGCAGCCGTCTGGTTGAACATCACTGCCGATCCCCAGGACGCCCGGCGCGTGCGCATTCGGGCTACAAACAAAGGCACCCGCCTGCTTCAGAAAGGACGCCAGCTGCGAATCTCTTACCTCGCCTCCCATCTGGATGCGCTCACCCCCGAAGAACTGGCAAAGCTGCGCGAAGCTACGGCGATCCTTAAAAGGCTGCTCGAAACCTGGTTCTGATTTCATTCGCGGTAATTGCGGCGGGGTACTATAGTTACGTGAAAGGTAACGCGCAATACCTGATACTAGTAAGGGTCTCAGTTCAATTGTGCAGCCAAGAGATTGGCGGGTGACCGCTCCCTTGGCCGTTCAGGTAGAGCCTCCCTGCGGCACCATCTGTAAAAATCTTCTGTGAAGGGTGAGTGGATTGCCACGTAGCCGCATCGTTGTGACCGTTTCCGGCCTGTTGTGGCTGGCGCACGCCGGTGTGGTGGTTTCTCGCGGGACCAAGGCGCCGGGACCTTTTCTGTCGGACGCGATTCAGCTGACGCTCGGAATCGTGGTGATCTTTTCCGCGATCACGGCCAGCCGGCGATCCGAGGGCATGGCGCGTTCTTTTTGGCGCCTTACCGCGTTCGCATACATAGTGTGGTTCGTCGCGCAGGGCTTCAGCGTCTACAACGACCATGCCGCGTCTCCGGTGGTGAGCGGAATCGAAAATTTCCTGTTCTGTTTCTGGTTCGCTCCGCTGGCGATGGCGATTTTTCTCGATCCGGACAACGACGAGGGAAAGCTGGACACCCTGGTCGCGCTCGACTTCGTGCAGGCCGTCCTGGTTTGTGTTGCCGCCTATCTGTATTTCTTCTACATACCCAAGTCGGAATCCCCGCGAGAAATGGCCCACTCGGTCTGGGCTCCCTACTTCGGCGGCTACGGGCTGGTGGTCTTCGCTTTCGTTCTGCGCGGTGCGATCGCCCGCTCGCGGGACGCCCGGGTCCTGTTCGGACGGATGGGAGTTTTTCTCGCCATCTCCGGTTGCGTGGACGCCTTGTACCACTACGGGCCGGGGCGGGGCCTGCACACCGGTGCGTGGTTCGATCTTCTGTGGAGCGCCCTGCTGGTGATTCCAACCGTCATTGTGACGACCTGGAAGCAGGCCGAGGCGCCGGAGCTCTCGCAGGAACCATCGCGCCGGGACAAGCGAATCTTCACGGAGATCTTCTATCTGCTGTACCCGCTGCTGGTCCTGTTCATGTCGTTGCGCATCGCGCGCGAGCGGCTGGGATTGGCGGCGCTGGTGGTGCTGCTGTCGTTCGTGTGTTCGAGCGCGCGCCTGCTCGTCACCCAGAATCAGCTGTTGCTGGCACGGGAAGCGCTGCGCCGCGAAGCCTCCCGCGACGGCCTGACCAGCCTGTGGAACCGGAAAGCAATTCTTGAGATTCTGGAGCGCGACTTGCTGCGGGCCCAACGCGATCATGAGCCCGTCGGCCTGATCATGATCGACGTGGATCACTTCAAGGCCATCAACGACAGTCGCGGACACGGCGCCGGCGACGCTGTCCTGCGCATCATCGCCAGCAGCATCGCAGCGGTGGTTCGTCCCTACGATTCCGTGGGACGCTGCGGTGGGGAAGAATTTCTGATCGTAGCGCCCGGCTGCGATTTGGCGGAGACCTGGGAACTAGCCGAGCGCGTGCGCCACCACGTCGCCGGTTGCAGCATCATGGTCGGGGGATCGAGCGTTCAGGTCAGCCTGAGCCTCGGGGTTGCGACCGGCGAGACTTCCGCCGACATTGAAAAACTGCTGCACGCCGCCGATACCGCGCTTTACCAGGCCAAGAACACTGGGCGCAACCGCGTCGAACCCAGCATGGGACGCGCGGCCAGCGCGGGCCAAAACTCGCCGGACGCGCCAGTCCGCGACTTCTGGCTGTAACTGTGCTCGCTCAAGATGTCCTCGAGCGCATTCGCGATGTGATGTGCATCGCACTTCCATAGTTTCATTACCCAGCGCGCGACCCTTGGTGGTATGTTTCGTATTCGGGAGGCTCCAATGCCCGCCCCTGAACTTCGTAGTACTCCCGCAATGTTGCTCGTTCTCGCTGGCTTGATCGCGCTCGCCGGATGCGGCGGCCCAAGCAGTTCCAAAGCGTGCCCACTTAGCGGCTGTTGTGGCGTGGGCAGCGACGTCTGTCTCGGCCCGCAATTCCTGTACGCCACGGACGTGAACGGCCAAATCGACATCTTCCCCATCGATGCGACTACCGGAATCCCCGGTACACTGGCCTCCACATCTGGACCGCTCATGTCGCTGGGGATGGCCGCGCTCGGCAATCAATTCCTATACGCTTCCAATCCGCAATTGACGATAGGAGGAGCGTCGTCGATCGATGCGTGGTCGATCAATCTGAACACTGGAGCGCTAACGCCGGTGCCGGGATCTCCTTTTTCGCTCGGACCGCTGAGTCTCGCCACGGGACTGGCCGCGGACAGTTCGGCGCAGGTTCTATATGTCGCAGACGCAGGCAAAATTGACGCACTCAAGGCTGACACCACCGGCGCGCTCACTGCTATCGCTGGGTCTCCCTTCCCCGCGGGAACGGGTCTGTACCTGACCGTCGATCCTCAGAACCGGTTCCTTTTCGCTTCCGGTGACGATCCGCCTGGCAACGTTCTGGCCTTCACCATTGATTCAAGCACGGGAGCGCTCAGCGCGGTTGCGGGTTCGCCCTTTGCAACGATTCCGAATTACTCCGGCAACACGCAGCCCAGTGCGATTGTGGTCGACTCGACTGGCACTTTCGTCTACACCGGGGTACGGCGGGATTGCTGGCGTTCAGTATCAATGCCACGACCGGGGCGCTCGCCCCTATCGGTTCTCCAATCCCACATGTCAAAGCTTTGGCGCTGACGGTCGTGCAGTAGTTGCGGCCGTACCCTCAATTCAGCCGGCAACCTAACCTCTCTGTTTTATCAACGAACTCTAAGGCCATCGGTGTGGCAATCTGGCTCAGTCGAATGGAACGGAAAATGCCGGTCTCGAGGTGTAGTTGCAGCAGGATCAGGTGGGTGCCGGGGCCAGAAAGGGGCTTGCCGCCCGGCAAAATGCAGTTATGGTGAAACGAATTGCACCAATGCGGGTCGTTTGTTTTTGCCTGTTAGCGGCTTGCGGAGCGCTGTGTCAGAGCGGACGCACTGTGGATCGTGGGCATCACCGGTTGCAGTTGCAGGCCGCCCGCGTGCAGCGCCAGCAGATCAAAGCGGCGCAATCATTGCCCGACGCTCCGTCGGCACAGGTTCTAAACCAAGCGGACCCGTTTCAAAAAATCAGCGAGCAATCGCGCTTGTCTCTACTGGTTGGCCCGGCGGCTGTCAACACGGGTGTGGTGCACGAGACACATGTGGGAATTGTCCTCCCTGAAGCGCCCAGCGCAACAATGCTCTACAAGGCGGTCCCGGATAATAAAGGAGCAGATGCTTTTTGGAGCAGGTACCTGAATCCGTCGTCGCGCAATCAAAATTCGCGTTATCAGCCCTCGTCCCGCGACCGGGTCATGGGGCGGGCGACGGACGCCGCTTCGAGAATTCTTGTCACGCGTGACGCGTCCGGAAAGCGACGCCTGAACGCTCCGTATTTCCTGCGAGTGCTGACGTCGGTTGCTGCCGACAGCGCCTCCCGCCGCTATCGGGCGCGCTCTGGCGCGGCGCCGCTCACCGATTTCGGTTCGACGGTCGGTAACGACGCGGGGATGAACCTCTTACATGAGTTTGGGCCTGGCATCCGGCAAAAGGTGGCGGGCCACCTGCCGGAATTCGTGTCGCGGATCGAACAACATCTCATCCGCGAGCCGAACCCGAGATCAGCCGATTCCATCGCCGCCAGATAATGCCTGTCTTTTGGCTAAAAAGCGCCGCAACTGAAGCTCCGCCTCCGATGCCCCCAGTTCCGTATGGATCCCGGTGATGCCGAAGTGGTCGTTGCCTACTTGCAGTCGTTGACTGCGCAACCGTAAACGACCGAAACAGGGGCTGCTTGGGGAGACTTCTGCCGTGTCCGATGATCCTCATCAGCCCTGACGCGATTTTATTTTTTGCGAATTTGGCGCGGAAGTGTGTGGGCGTGCACACACACTGTGGGGCCGTCAGTCCGTCGCTAAGCTTTGCAGGCCAATCTGGCCTTCCTGCGGAGTGCCGGGCTCTCCGATCCAAATGACTAAAAACCGAGCGTCGCAGCCGTCCGAGACGAGATTCACGACTTCGCCCGGTTTTAGATGGAATGCGATGCCGTCGACGCGCGCGCCGCGATGACTGACGTTGATTAAGTGAGTGGCTTGGGAAGAGGATTCCTGGTGATCATTATTCGGATGGCCATTGGTCGGATGGTCATGGGTCCGCACTTCAACGGGCAGGGTCACGGCTATCCTTGGTTCCCGGCGTTGATAAGCGACTGGTTCGGTTAAATTCAGTTCCGACGGCTCTGTGGGAGAAACTGCCAACTGATGCTTTTCCAGTTCAAGAAGGAACTGTCCTTTGGTGAGCGAGGCCCCGGTACGGAACAATTCCAAGAGGGGATCGAGTTCCGGCTCGTTCTGCAGCGATTGTGGGGTCGCTGTCGACGATTGGTTGGCATCCTGGTCCCAATCGATTCCTTCGGGCTCAACCAGCACCTCGGAAATGGTGTCCGGGCTAGCGGTCATTTGCTCGATTAACTCTTGCAATCGACGGCGGCGCTCAGGCGTTTGGGCCAGGAACTCGATTCCCATCCCGAGTTCGGGATCCATGAGTTGCACTCTTCCCTCCGTCTTGACAGAACGATCGGCGGCTCGGAGCAGCAGTTCGACCCGCGTCTGGGGAGGAAAAGGGGACTGGGTTCGCAAGAAGCATCCACCAGAACTGAGGCTCATGAGAGAGCAGCGGATGGGCGGATCGCGCTTCTCTCCGGACTGCAAGCGCAACCATTCTTTCAGGCTTTGTTGCGAGGCGTCGGGAATGGCGGCAAACTGGATGCCAGCGTGATGGCGCGAGTCTTGCCAGGCAATCGTACCTGTGGCCTCGATTACCGTCGTGGTGTCAGGCAGCGCAAAACTGAATCCGATGGGGCCAGTTTTCTTTCCGGGCGCTCCGCCAAAACGGACCGCCATGCCGCCCTCGCTCAAGCTCGAGATGGAGACCTGCTGGCCCTCTCCGTTGTGGAATCGGAAATATGCGGCGATATTCACTTGCAGCCGCACGGAGCGGCGGCGCTCTCGTTTCATGAGAGCGCGGGCTGCTCGAAAACTTGACTTCGCCTTTTCGGTCGAGATTGGCTTGAAGACGACGAAGTTGGCCCCCAGCTTAAACGCAGCCTGCAGGTTGGTGCGGGCTTCGATAATCGCGATCGCCATGGATTTGCTGTTCTGTTGGCCGGAACGCACGCTTTTGAGCAGTCCGAAGCTGCGCTCGTCTTTGCACTCGATGATGACGGCTTCGAAGCTGCGCTGAGCTAACTTTTTCGCGGCGCTCGCGTGGTCCGCGCAGTGCTCGACGTCAATTTCCAATTCGCCCAGGACGCTGCGCAGAACACGCAGGGCGCGGTCGTCCGAGCAAACCAGCAGTGACGTGAGATTCATGCCAGCCTAATGATAGGGAAAAAGTAACCGCATCCAAAGGTTACGGCGGTAATGCGAGTTTGGGATTTTCTTTATGCGTTGGAGCACATGGGAGCAGCCGTCAGCGAAATATTCATCCCGCAGCAGCTCGTCTAGCCCTGGTAAAGACTCTCGAGGGCATCTCGGCTTCGGCGCGGCGGGCAAGGACGCCCGCCGGACAGCCGCCGGGACGGCGGCGCTACTGGCAGACGACAGCAATTTGCGCTCACTTAAGTTCGAGTGTTACCGCCGTGAAATAGCGCCTGTAACATTCTTCTTGTTCGTTTTTCGTAACAATCTTCCTGTCGAGCGTGATCTCGCCTGGGTTCGGGTCTAACATTCGCCCGACTTCTTCCCCTCAGCAACTCCCGTTCGCAACCGACAATGATGCGAGCGACCGGATCTTTTCGCATTTGTGCAAAATTCTGAGCGAATTCTGAAATCTCGCCGAAGGAGACTCCCTATGGCTGTCAGGAAACTGGACCGTGCGGTGGTTGACGCGCGAGCGGGCGTCACCATGAAATCAGATCCGACGCGGATCGATCCCCGCAAACTCAAGCTGGGCAAGGGCGTGGCCCGACACGATCCGCGCACGCTGTTGCTGGCTTCTTACGTCACACCGACGCTGCCCACGCCGCCCGCCAGCTTCGATCTCACGTCCAAGGTGACCGCATGGGGCATGATGGACAACGATCAGATTGGCGACTGCACCTGCGCGGCCGCGGGGCACCTGATCATGGAGTGGACCGCGAACGCAGAGAAGAAAATGGTCACGCCCCTGGACAAGCAGATCGTGGCAGCGTATTCGGCCATCACTGGCTACAATCCCGTGACCGGGGCGAATGACAATGGCGCGAATGAGATCGATGTGTTGAATTACTGGCGGCAAACCGGGATCGCGGGACACAAGATCGGGGCGTATGTCGCGCTGGAACCTGCCAACCATAATCACATCATGGATTCGGTTTATGTCTTCGAAGGCTGCTACATCGGGGTGCAGTTGCCCATCAGCGCGCAAGCCCAAGTGCAGAATCATCAGCCCTGGTCGGTGCCTCCGGGAGGTCCGACGGGGGATGGCAAGCCGGGTTCATGGGGAGGACACGCTGTGCCCGCGGTCGCTTACGATGCGCGCGGAGTAACGGTCGTGACTTGGGGAGCGTTGCAGGTCATGACCTGGTCGTTCTGGGAAGCGTACTGCGATGAAGCTTATGCGATTCTGAGCACCGATTATCTCAATGGAAAACAGCAGGCTCCGCAAGGTTTCAGCCTGCAGCAGCTGCAGACGGATCTGGCGGACCTGAAGTGAGAAGCCGCAGAGCCGAATGAAATAACGGGGACGAAGCCTCCCGAACGAAAGGACTACCGATGAAGAAAGCACCGAGAGCGAAGAGTCCGAAGAGTGCGAAAGGAAGCGCTGCGCCGCTTCGCTTCGCCCATCCGTTTTTCACCACCACTCCGATTGCGCAACGCAAGCCCGTGCCCGGAGTCGGAAAACAGCTTCTCGGCCACATCCAGGGAAAGCTGGAGCCGGTTCCTGCGTCCAAGGGGACGTTGGTCATGATGTTGGCCGACGTGATTGGCGCCCAAGCCAGTCAGGACATTCAAGCCTCCGGCTCCATTCTCTTTCACTCCGTGGGCGACACGGGCAAGAGCGCGGATTCCCCCCAGGGCGATGTGGCCGAGGCCATGGCGACTGACTACGACGCCAGCAAGCCTCACACCGCGTCGCCCGCATTCTTCTTTCACCTGGGCGACGTGATCTACGGACCCGGAAAGGATAACGCCTACCGCGGCGAGTTCTACGAGCCTTACGTGCACTATCCGGGCAAGATCATCGCCATCCCCGGCAACCATGACGGCGAGGTTTTTCCCAAGACGGATCCGACGACGCTCAAGGCGTTCCAGGCCAACTTCTGCGCGGCTTCGCAAACCGTGCCCCCGATTGCGGGCACGATTTTTCGCCAGACCATGAACCAGCCCGGAGTCTACTGGCAGCTGAACGCTCCCTTTGTAGACATCGTGGGCTTATACTCCAATGCCGCCGAGAATCCGGGATTCATTTCCGGCACGATTCCCGGTCAGGCGCAGAAGACCTGGCTCCTCCAGACTTTGAAAGCCATCGCCACGCAGCGCCAGGCTGGGCCGCGCAAGGCGCTGGTTCTGGCGACCCACCACCCGCCCTTTACCGCTGGCGGCCACTCGCCCAGCACGCAGATGCTGGCCGACATCGACAGCGCCTGCACTCAGACCAAGGTCATGCCCGATCTGTACCTGTCGGGCCACGCCCACAGCTACCAGCGCTATACGCGCGAGTTGAATTTCAATGGCATGGCTTTGCAGATTCCCTACATCGTGGCGGGAACCGGCGGCATCAATGACCAGGCAATCGTGGCGGGAAACGGAGTGAAAACCGGCGATCACATTTTTGTGAAGTCACTGCAGGGGTATGGCTATCTTCTGATCAAAGCCCAAGCGGACGCCCACGGCAATGCCGCAACCCTGACGGCGACCATGTTCCAAGTGAATACAACCACAAAGCAGAAATCGCAGTACGACCAGGTCACGGTCAATCTGGCCGCCAACACGGTGCATTGAGGGCAGGTTTTTGGAATGTACCTGACCGGAACGAAGATGACGTTCGAGGAAATCAAAATCCCCACCCTACTCTCTGCAAAAAACGCAGAGACGGGGACCCTCGTCGATCATCAATCAATAATCTGGACTACGCTTCTAAGCCTATGTGGCAGACGCGGCCGACCAGGTAATCGGCGGCGCTTTTGCCTTCTTCCATGGCCACGACTTCGATGGGAGAGGACTGATTGTGGGGGCGCAAGATGAGATGATTTCCGGCGACTTCGACGTATCGCACTGCGCAAGTATCGTTTTTCAGAACAGCGTACATATTGAACTCGCCTTTGCGATACGGCTTAAGTGAGTTGTAATGGCGGTCAATCAGGAGCGTTGCCCCGGGCATGAGCCGTGGATACATACTCATGGCTTCCCGGGCATCGACCTGGATGAGGACGAAGCGCTGCCAGCCGGAGCGATCGCCTTCGGTTTCGGCTTTCAGCCTGCGCAGGAAGGCCTTCTTGAACTTGAGAATTTCTTTGACGTGCATGCTGGTGATGAGCGGCTGGGTGGCAGCGGTGGAGGCGTCGGTGAGAAGAACGTTTTCGAACTCGTCGCCGCTGGGAGGCACAATGGACGCGCGCTTGTTCACCTCGGAAGGGTCGAGCAGGTCGAGCACGGAAAGATGCTGGACAGCAAGAACTTTGTCCATGCCTTCGAGGCTCAGGCCGCGCTTCCGGTTCAGGAAATTGGAGATGTGCGCCTGCTTGAATTCGGTCTGCTGGGCGAGGCGGAGCCCAGTCAGTTCACCTGCTTCGATGCGCTCCCAAAGGATCTTGCGAAGATTATCTTGCAAGATTTTGAACTTCATGGCCCGGAGTATAGCACCGGGCAATGGCGTGGCGCTAAGTCCCGGAAGATTTGCACAAGGCCACATTGGTATTCCAACCTTGACTGAGAAAATTCACAGCTATAGGATCGCCGCATCCTAGAGGGCCCTATGCTCTACGGAAGAAAGCAATGACGAGTCACTCGGATAACTTCGATGAGGCGAAGAACTTCGGCGAATTTCGCAGGAAAGTGAAGTCGGCCGAAGTGTTGTCGGCATCCATGGAACGGCTGCTGATGTCGCTCGGCTTCACGGGACGAGTGAGCGTGGTGATGCAAAACGGGCGCGTGCTCAAGTCGGGCTACGAGGAAGGCTACTTCCATCAAGGACATGGAGCGGCCTTAGACGACGAGGGGCGCAGAAACTACAGAAGTGGAGGAGTGAGCGGCGAAAGCCAGTAGTGACTCAGCGGCGCGGACGTTTCATAGAACTCAGCAAAACTAAATAGCTCAAGCAGGTCATCGTAAGAGAAACGAGCCCTGCGTTTGGTTCCCGCAACCGTGGGAATCGGCGCAGGGCTTTTTTGTTTTGGGCTGCCGGGGTTCGGCTTCCGGGGGCGGTGATTCCGGAAGGCGACAGGGAGCGGCGGAAATTCTAATTCAAATAACTTGGAGGAGTGATGAGAAGCGATCATAAAGGCAAACAAGACGACGAAGTCGGCGTGGAATTGAAGTACTGCGAGCACTGTGGCGGTTTGTACGTTCGGGAACGTGGCGCAGGGGTTTACTGCAACAACTGCCAGCCCAAGGTAGCGGACCTGCCGACACCGGCGCCGAAGCGGGGGAGGCTCGTGCTGCCAGTTCGTCCCCATACGGCGGTGGAAGACTTCGAGTGCGAGATCGACGTTGAGGACGTGAACGACTTTGAGGCGGCGGGAGGTGTGGCATGAGCAACCTGATTGCATGGATGGCGGCCGAGGCGGAGCGTCCGGAGATTGGGGCGAGCGCTGGATTTCCGCGGCGGAAGCGACAGAGGGAAGAGCAACCACCGGAGGAACTGCCTGCGCACGTGTTTCCAACGAAAGAGGCAGAGGCCGCCCCGGAAAACGTGGAATTGAGTTCAGTATGGCAGCGGCAGCGGGCGGAAGAAGATCGCGAACGAACACGGCGGACTTACCGGGGAAGGGTGGTCGCGATGTTGCGGCGCTACATGCGTTATTCGATCGAAACCGGGCGGTTGCCTTCTCTGCTGGGACGCGAGTTCTTTCGGGCGAAGGTCACTTCGTACACGGTGGTGACGTTTGAGGACCGGGTCATTTTTGTGCATGACATGGAGAGGTGCCTGGAACGGCTGGATGAATTTTCGCGGCAACTGATTGCGAGGCACATCCTGCAGGAGCATGACCAAGCGGCGACCGGCAAGCTATTGCATTGCACTGAGAGGACGGTGCGGACCTACATCCCAGTCGTACTGGACCTGTTGACTGAGATTCTGCTGGATGTGGGCCTGATGGAGCGGCTCGACTCGGATAAGAGAAATTCTTGTCAAGAGGGGGAAAACGACGAAATCGCTTTAAGTGATTGTGAAGATGGGAAATATAAAGTTTAAATTTTTTCCGGTTCACCCTTAGCAATTTGCTATTCTTGAAATAGAGAGTAAGAAAAAATAAAAGTTCTTATGAAGGGCGTGCCTTGAGGGCGCGCCCTCTGCTTTTGTAGCGAAGTTTGAAAATCCAAGGGGACCGGGTATCGGCAATGATCAAGAAGAAGGCAAAGGGTAAGACAGCGAAGACGAAGAAAGCGAAGAAGAAGGGTGGGACGCCGAGGGTAAAGAAGCAGGCAAATCCTGCCGAGGTACGGAACGATATCGCCAAGATCGTGAAGTCGGGTGCCAAAAAGATTACGAAGGCAGTCATGGACCAGGCGATGACTGGACAACTGGCCCCAGCGAAGTACTTGTTCGAAGTGGCGGGAGTCTATCCGGCCGCGACTGATGGGAGTCAGGCAACCGCGGACGAAGAGTGCTTCGCAAAGAGTTTGCTGGACCGGTTGAACATTCCGGATAAGCCAATTGCGCTGGATGAAGAGGACGAACCGGTGAAAAAGTCGAATCCATCGGTGAGCGCGGCCGCAGGGGAAGACGAGAAGGAATCGAACAAGCAACAGGGTGAGCAGGAAGGTTCTGAGTCGTCAGAGACGGATGGCAAAGAAAGCGAGGAAGTCTCGGTGTTGGTGTGAACGATACCGTAGAATGAGGCGGAGCAGTGGAACGAAACAGCCGGGTGGCAGTTTGGGTTGGGCCCGCGTCGAAAATCCCCACCCTTCGCAAAGAACGCGAAGGATGGGGCACCCAGGAGAAAATCCCCACCTTGTCTCCAAGGACGCGACAAGGGAGCGGCACCCAGACGATTCCACGCAAAGGGCGATACAGGACGGGGATGGATATTACATGGTTGACCGACCGGATTGCGGTCGGAGGCGGGATTTGGACGTCGGACAACATGGCGAAGGTGGCGAGGGCGGGCATCACGCACATCATCGACATGCAGATTGAGTTTGATGACAGGCCGCTGGGGTTGGCGCACGGCATCGAGGTGCTGTGGAATCCGACCGATGACGATTTTGAGCCGAAGCCGGCAGCGCTGTTTCAGCGTGGAGTGGATTTTGCGAAGGCGTCGCTGGACGGAACGGACGCGAAGTTGTTCATCCATTGCGCGGCGGGAGTACACCGGGCGCCGATGATGGCGCTGGCGGTTTTGGGCTCGATGGGATGGAGCCTGGAAGACGCGATGGAGTTAATTGAGGGACGGCGTCCGGCGGCGGATTTTGCCGACGTGTATGTGCGGAGCGTGGAGGCATTTCTGGGGGCGTGAGGAGCGAAAGCATTTGTGGTCCGCGGAGGAACAGCAGGTCCCTCCACTTCGGTCGGGATGACAATCATTTGGGGTTGGTGGGTTGATGAAGGATGACTTTTGAGAAGGGAGCCCGAGCGGGCTTCCATTTCTTTTTGAAAAAGTTCTGAAGAAGCTCAAGACAAGGCAGCGGACAGGAGTGTCCGCTCCACATTGCGGGATTGATGGAGGAGACGATGTTTGACGCGGGCCGCCGCCCAATGGGGCGGCTTTTTTATTGCTTACTCGCTGCCGTGATGATTGCCGGCTCCGGACTAACGGTTTCGGGAGCGGCACCCGTTCCGCAGAATGGGTCGGCGACGACCACGATCGCGGACACAGTTTATATGGCGGATGGAAGCACAGCACAGGGAAGTCTGATCATCACGTGGCCGGCGTTTGTGACCGCGGGCGGAGCTGTTGTGGCTGGCGGCGCAACGACCACGACGCTGGGGGCGAACGGCGCGCTGAGCGTGGCATTGGTGCCGAATGCGGGGGCGACCCCGGCGGGCGTGTATTACACCGTGGTTTTCCAGCTTGGACCAGGTCAAATCAGAACCGAGTATTGGGTGGTGCCGGCGACGTCGCCGGCGAACCTGGCGGCGGTACGCACGACGCCGGGCTCGGGCACAGCGGGACAGCCGGTTTCGATGCAGTATGTGAATTCCGAACTGGCGACGAAAGCGAATGACAGTGCGGTGGTGCATCTGGAGGGAGCGGAAACCATCAGCGGGGCGAAAACGTTCGCCGCCGCACCCAGTGTCCCGGCGCCCACCAGCACCGGACAGGTCGCGAACAAAGCTTACGTGGATTCGTCGATTTCAAATGTAGGAGCGGGGAATTATTTGCCGACCGCGGGCGGAACCATGACAGGGCCGATCACTTTGCCGGCGAATCCAGTTTCCGCTCTACAAGCATCTACGAAGCAATACGTGGACCAGGGATTTTCGGCGAAGGCTGATTTGATTTCCGGGCTCGTCCCCGCAAATGAATTGGGAACGGGCACTGCGTCGGCGGGAAATTGTTTACTGGGGAACGGGACGTGGGGCGCGTGTGGAAGCGGAGGCGGGCCAACCGGCGTGGCGAACGGCGCGGCGCTGGTTTCGAATGGAGTCGGCCAACCTGGCGTCTATCAGACCAAAGCAATTGCCGATGTTGCCGATTATCCCTCGGTGGTTGCGGATGGCACGACGGACAACTGCGCCAGCTTTCAGGCATTCATTGACGCGAATCCGGGCAAGCGTCTGCTCGTGCGAAAAGTCGCTGCGGCTACGCTAGGCGGAGGCACGTATTCGACGGTCGATTATTATTCGAGCTGCACGTTTCATCTGAAGTACAACGGAACGGTCATCGAAGGCAACGCCAATGAAATGTGGCAAGGGGCTCCGGTGTTCTTGTTTGCCGCCGGAGTGACGGGCTTCCAGATCGATCCGTCGTGTATGGGTTGCGGGATACGCGATATCGAAGAGATTGGTGCGGGCAAGCCGTGGCACGCCAGCGCAACAGCTTGCTATAACTCGGGCAATGCCGTGGTTTACCCGTTCACTGGGGCTGCGGATGGGATTCTGGTCTATGGCGGCGAACCGACGATTGAGCGGGTGGAAGCCAACTGCAACCAGCGCGACGGGATTCATATCGACGGGACGAATGTCGTAGTCAATGGATTTGCCGGACAGCCCGATTCATGGGAAGTGAAGGGCGGTCAGGGCGACGGCAACTGGCACAACAACCTTTACATCCACGGGGGCGATTCGAGCGCCGGCATCGAAACCCGATTCATGGCTTACAACGCAGGAGGATGGGGGATTGAGGATGACGCCAACCTGGGGAATACGCACATCAGTTCCTTCACCACGGCGAACGGGCGAGACGCGGGCATCGCGGCCAAGGCGACCTCAAATATTTCCAGCATCAGTTGCTCCTCGTATACGTGCAATGTGGTCGCGGCCAGTGCTGTTGCTGGAATTCAGAACGGCATCTGGATCGTGATTGCGGGAACGACCAACTTCAACGGCGTTTATTACGTCACCGGATATACCGACACAACTCACTTCTCGTTCACACGAGTCGGCGCGAGCGTTGCCGGGGAGAGTTCCGGCACGGTTGGCGTCGATGGTTCCACGCATATGTTTGCGAATGCGATTCGCACGGTTGGGGATGCTTCGTGCTCGTCAGGACAGGCGATGCTGATTTCGCAGTCCGCGCAGTTTGGCAAGGATACGCAGGCGGGAGCGGCAATCAGCGTTGCGGGAGCGGGTGCGTCCGGTGGACTGTTAACTACAACGATTTCTTCGGTCACCAACGAATACTCCGTTCAACTCGCCACGAACTGCTCGACCGCGGTCACGAATGCTCAAGCGAGTTATGACGGGGGGATCTCGCACGGACCTTTCTTTAGCAGTTCGACCGCAATTGCAAACACCTGGATCACGCCTTACTGGGAAAGCGACCAGCCGCCGTCGAAGATGACTTCGGCGAACTTTATTACCGGCGGGGATATGAGCTTCGATTACACCTGGGGCGTGCCGCGATGGTGGACGATTAACGACCAACTCGTCTCTCAATACTTGTCCCTGGTTGACCCAGTGAACAATAGCGGCTTCTTCCAGATACAGTGTGGCGCGACTGGCTATCAGGACTGCGGCCTTTCGATCTTAGACTACAGCAGCACCAATCGTTGGCAAATTTATGCGGTGGGATCGAGCGGAGATCAATCGCTTTGGATTCGGGACGAAGCGTTTGGGGGAATCATTCCTTTCGCCACGGCGCACGGAGGCACGACGGACATTTCAGCCGCCACGAACGTCACGTTGAACCCTGGGAGCGGAAGTTCCGTGGTGGTCAATGGCAAACTGTCGGCAACCGGAGCGGTGACTATACCCGCACCGACGTTGAGCAACGTGGTGGGGTCGACGCAGTGCCTGCACGTGAACAGCGCAGGCCTGGTCTCCGGTACTGGATCGGATTGCGGCGGAGGTGGATCGGGAACAGTGAACACGGGCACGGCGTCGCAGGTGGCGATGTACTCCGGGAGCGGCACGGCGGTGAGCGGGGACAACGCGCTGACGGACAGCGGGACAGTTCTGAACTATTCGGGGAGTGGAGGAATTTCGGCGACGGCGGGGACGTTCAGCGGGAACCTGACTGTGAATGGACAGTTGCTGGTGGCGGGACCGTGGACGGTGAGTTCGCCGGTTCCGGGGACGGCGATGGCAGCGGCGGGGGCGGGGACTTCGGCACTGGGAATTTCGAGTGATGGGAATTTCTATATCTCGGCGAATGGCGGGACACCGGTAAAGGTTGCAACCAGTGCGACGAGTTCCTATTTTTCGAACTTGTGGCAGGAAGACGCCAATGACGTCGGTGTGTACAACGGAACGAGTCCGCAAGGGTTGAACGTGTACGGGACGCGGCCGGACGCGAGCGACTACGAGAGGATGTTCCTGGGATATGACACGTTGAATACGAACTTTTTCAAGATCGATGCGCAGGCGGGGGGGAGCGGCACAAAACGAGGATTGCTTTTCTGGGTGAATGGCGCTGGACGGTGGGCGATTGATCAATTGGATGTGCTCAAGCCCTTTCAGGACAACTTGTATGACTTGGGATCGACCACGTTTCGGGTGAGAAATGGATATTTCGGGACCGGTCTGGTGACGCCGAGTATCACGCTGGCGGGGGACGCACTCTCAAACGTGATTGGGACGCCGACGGCGAACTTGATGACTGCGGGGACGGTGAGCGGGACGGGACAACCGCTGTGCACGGATGGGACGGGGAGTCTGACGATCACGACGGTGGGTTGTCCACCGGGAACAGGAACGATCGGAGGGAGCGGAGCGGTTTCGCAATTTGCGTACTGGACGAATACGAACGGACTGGGGGCGGCGCCACTTTATTTGACGGGCGCGAATACGGTGGAGCAGTACGACGGAACCAACGTGCAGACTTTCAACGTGTATGGGACGCGGACGGACGCTAATAACTACGAGAGGTTGGCTCTCGGGTACGACACTGTAAATACGAATTATTTCAAGATCGATGCGCAGGCGGGAGGCACGGGCACGAAACGAGGATTGGCGTTCTGGGTGAATGGTGCGGCGCGGTGGTTAATTGATCAGACGGATATGTTTAAGCCGATCACGGACAATGCGTACGACATTGGATCGTCGCCCTTGCGGGTGAGGGATTTTTACCTGGGACGGAATTTGATGATGAGCGGGACGGCGACGACCTACAACGGAAAGACGACGGCAGGGACTGGGCTGGCGCCGGTGTACGGGACAACTTCGTCGACGGGGTTGACGGCGGCGGTTGCGTCTACGACGCTGTGCGATAGCGCGACGTGCGGGGCAGGACAGTGCGTGGTGAATTACTACCTGGACTCGACGGTTGCATGCACAACGCCGGGGAGCGCAGCGGCTTCGTTGACGATCGCGTGGACGGATGAGACGAGCGCGAAGACGCAGCAGGTGCCTTTGAGCGGGAACGGAGTTTCGGGGGGGGGATTTCTTGACGCTGGGGAATCCCGCGAATTTCGGGAATGGATCGATCACGTTCTGGTCGGCGGGGAGTGCCAACATTGCGTACTCGACCTCGTACACGGGTTGCACGACGGGGACTGGGACGTATGCCGCGCGGATTGCGGTGAGACAAGTGCAGTAGAAGATTTGTGCGGAGGAAAGATTGTTTGGATTGGTTCGGTGGCCATCGGCGAAAGCTGGTGGTCTTTCTTTTGAGCAGGGAAGGGGCAACAAATCCCCACTTCTCGCAAAGAACGCGAGAAATGGGGCACCCGGCAGGGAGTGGTGACTTTTTTATTGGGCAGGAAATGCAGTCGAGCTTTCCTCGACGGACAGCCGAGGCGGCTGTCGCTACGTGGTTAGCGAGAGGGTAAGGAGTTCATGAAGACGATTCTTATCATGCTGGTGCTGGGGCTTAGCGGGGCGGCATCGGCGACGACTTACTACGTAAGTTCAAACACGGGCAGCGACTCGAATTCGGGGATCGCCTCTGGAGCAGCGTGGCAGACGGTTGCAAAGGTAAATGCGCAGACGTTTCAGCCAGGGGATTCAGTTCTGTTCCGGCGAGGAGATGTTTGGAATGAGAGCCTGGCTCCGGCCGCTTCGGGCGCTGCGGGAAATCCGATTACGTTTGACGCCTATGGGACGGGGGCGCCCCCGAACCTGACGGGATATTACGCAGTGCCTTTGTCGGCGTGGGTGCAGGTGACGGGGAATGCGTGGAAGGCGCCGGTTCCGGCGGTTTATTCGACGATCAACTTTTGCCTGTTCGGGTCTGTTTGGGGACAAAAGAAGACGGCTTCTACGTCAAACCTCACAACGCAGTGGGATTTCTATTTTGCGAATGGATACCTCTACGTTTACTCGGCCGCGGGAAATCCTGGCAGCTATTACAACGTGCCGATTGTGCCGATGGCTCTGAGCAACGTGCCAGTGATCAACGTCAATGGGAAGTCATGGCTGACGTTTCAGCATTTACTGGTGAACTGGTTCGATCAATACGGCGTGTATGTGCAGGGAGCGAGCGATCACCTGGTGTTCGCGAATATGGAAGTGGACTCGATAATTCCGCAGGGGACGCAGCCGCTGGGCTTTTATGTGAATGAGAGTGCACCAGGACCGGGGGACATCAAGATCTACAACGCGGAGGTTCGTGCCCACGACTATGGTTGGGGCTCAGCGAACGACCGGAATCTCCTAGGTCGTTTCAACAGCCAGACGTTCATCCTGCCGCGACTGGCGCGCACGCAGAATTACTTTTTACGCCTCTATGACAACTCTTCGCCGCCGCGATATTCACGCTATGCGGCGGCGCTCCATGTGGACTACCCGTTATGAGCGAGGACGGCGTACTGAGCAGGCAGCGACATCGTGGAGGCGGGGAGAAGCCGATACCAGTCGTGCAATACACGGCCAAAGACTTCCAACTCGAAGTACTCAGCAAGTTAGGGGAGATGGAGAGTCTGGCGGAATCTCTGGAGGAATCCTGGAGCAGAAAGCTGGATGCCGTCAGAGAGCAGCGGCTTTTGAAGTTCGACACTCGAACCCTGATCGCCTTGGCGGCGATCGCGCTTTCCATGGCTGGGTATGTGATTCAGGATGCGCGAAACACGGCGAGACGAGACAGTGAGATCGAGGCGACCAAGTCTCGCGTGATGCGTCTGGAACAGATCGCGGCAACCAACACGGAAGGCCGGATACGGACCGAAGTTCAGCTCGGAGAATTACGAGATGGGCAGGCTGAGATCAAGGCCATGATTCAGGCGCATGACCGTGCAAGCAAGAGAGTCACCCCGCAACCGTAGTTCTTAGTGGGAAAAGAATTAGGTGGAGGTGGGAGCGTGAGCGAGAGAGAGCTTTCAGTGTTGCGGGTGATCGATCGGGACTTTCAGCACGACGTATTGGAGAAGCTGAGTCGGATGGAAGCCAAGATGGAAATGCTGGTGGGGAACGGGCAGCCCGGACGAATGACGCTCGCCGAGGACAGGCTCGTGGAACTGGAACGGAATGATGTGCGTCGGACGGTGATCGAACGATTTGTAAACGCAGGGATTGCCGTGCTCATCAGCGTCGCCGTCGCGTTGCGTGGGCATTGGTGGAAGTAGCGGCGGACCGCAAGCAAGCAAACTTCAAAACATAGTTAAACACAAAACGCTTCCGGTTCAGTGCGAACTGGAAAGGCGGAGCATTGCGCTGGATTCGCCTTAAATGCGAGGAGAACAATATGAATTTTCTAAATCAGCTATTGAGAGGGATGGCGTTCATCCCTGCGTTAGTCAACGGAATTGAAGAGCTCTTTGCCTGCAAATCAGGGGCTGAGAAGAAAGATGCCGCGATGTCTTTTCTGGAGAGTGCACTGGCCACAATGGACGCTGTGGCTGCCAGGGAGATTGTTGACCCAGACAAATTTAGAAATGGGGTGTCTAAAATAATTGATGGAACTGTCGATTGTCTTAACGCTTCAACCTGGGCGAAGGAACCCGCTCAGCAGCCCGTCGCCAGCCCTCACCAGTAAGCCTAGACCAGGGCGATAGTCAACCCCATTTACCACAGAGGGCACAGAGGAACACAGAGCTAAGAAAGCGTGCCCATGAGCTCTCTGGAATTCAATCCCTAGCCGACCTCTTCGCTCCAGGTTTCGAGATTCTTTTTCACCATAGCCATGAACTGGTCGGCAACGGCACCGTCGATGAGGCGGTGATCGTAGCCGAGCGTCAGATGCACGACGGAACGAATCGCAATCGAATCGTTCCCATCCTTGTCGGTGATCACCATGGGCTGCTTGGTGATGCCGCCGACGCCCATGATGGCCGAGTTCGGCTGGTTGATGATGGGCAGACCGAAAACGGCGCCGAACTGGCCGGGATTGGTGACGGTGAAGGTGGAGCCCTCAACGTCCTCAGGCTTGAGCTTCTTGTTGCGGGCGCGCTCGCCGAGATCGGAGATGCCGCGCTGCAGGCCGAGAAAGTTCAGGTCTCCCGCGTTCTTCAGGACCGGGACGATCAGGCCCCAGTCGAGAGCAACCGCGATGCCCATGTTGATCTGGCGATGATAGCGAATATTATCGCCGTCGAGTGTGGCGTTGAGGATGGGCCATTGCTGAAGAGCGATGACGGCCGCGCGAACGAAGAATGGCATGAACGTGAGGCGCGCACCATGGCGCTGCTCGAATCCGGCTTTGTGCTTGCTACGCAAGTTGACGATGCGGGTAAAGTCCACTTCATACATGCAGTGGACGTGAGCGCTGGTGCGGCGGGACTCGATCATGCGCTGGGCAATGATCTTGCGCATGTTCGTCAAGGGAACGAGGTCGCCGGGGTACGGGGCTGGGGTGGGCGGCGCGGTTGGGCGCGACGCGGCAGCTGCTGGAGCGCTGGACGGTGGGGGCTGAGGAACAGCGGCGGGAGCCGACGACTGGCTCTCGATGAAAGATAAGATGTCCTGTTTGGTAATGCGGCCGCCGAGTCCAGTACCGGAAACTTGCGAGAGATTGACTCCGTGCTCACGTGCGAGCTTGCGGACCAGCGGCGAGGAGCGAGCTTCTTCTTCCTCTTCGTGAGCAGCCGGCGCAGGTGTGGCTGCCGGCGGAGTAGCAGGAGCGGCTTTCTTTTCTTCAGTCTTCGCGGCGGCAGGCTTCTCGGCCACCGGCGCGGGCGCGGAGGACTTCGCGGGCGCCGAGGCGGCTTCGCCGTCAACCGCAATGGTTCCGACGATCGTGTTCACGCCGACCGTCGTGCCTTCGGTGACTTTGATTTCCTGCAAGACGCCGGACGCCGGCGCGGGAATCTCCGCGTCGACCTTGTCGGTGGAGATCTCGAAAAGCGGCTCGTCGCGCTGAACCTTGTCGCCGGGCTTCTTCAGCCACTTGGTAATAGTGCCCTCAACGATGGACTCGCCCATCTGGGGCATGATGATGTCGGTTGGCATGATTTCCTTCCACGCGGGCCCACGGTGGGAATGAGGGCCGGACGCAAACGAATATTATAGCGTTTGGCGCGGGGGCTTCGCTCACCGGGGAAGATGGGGGATGGTTTTAGGGACCGCGGCGTGATCGCGGGATCACGAGCCGCATTAAGCGGACCTGGATGTACAGAATGTCTTACACGCCGCTCGTTACATCTCCAATTAGAGGCACCGGTTTGAAAAAATTAACATTTGGCTTAGGCCCTTGAAAATAAATGGCTTGAGGAGTCCAGTGACCTACGGTGCGTTGCTCTGAGCGGCCTCTTGCCGATAGAATCAAGGTTGGTCGGGTTGCTGACTGGTTCCTCTCAGAGTACCGTTCTGAGCCCTTCCCCCAACGATTCGACGTTTTTTCTTTGACACAGGATTCTCTTCGTGAGACAAAGGGTGCCGACTGACACCTGAAGGGTATCGTTGCAAGGAAGCACGTCGAGCATGCCGACATGAACCCTTTGGTCATAGCGGCATCTGAAACGATAGGACACATGTCAGAAAAGATAAAATCCGATTTCCTCGTGGCGGCACCCTCATTCGCTTCTGGCGCGGGCCGACTGCTGGACTGGTACGGCCTGTATGATCTTTATAACGTTAGCCGGAATGGTCAAGAGGCCGACGCGAAAGCGATGTTCTCCGACTGGCGCGTTGTGGGCGAAGACATCAACGATGCGATGCTGGAGTTTGAGACGGCGCAGCCTCTAAAATAAGCCCCAGTCCTTTGTGAGCCACCGAAACCGCAATCGCGGGATGGTCCAACCTCAAAATACCGCGCTTCGTATCCAGGCCGCCGCGTTTTCTGGCCCTCTTCCGCCTCCTGACGCACTAGAGCGATATAACCAGGTGCTGCCTGGTGCCGCCGAGAGAATCATTGCGATGGCTGAGAGTCAACACGCGCATAGGCAAGGTCTGGAAACATTCATTCCAACGTCTCGGCGCAACGCCTGGGCACGATCTTGGGTTTCATCGTTGCGATGACCGTTGTGGTCGGCGGAATGTTCTTAGTGCATGAAGGGAAAAGCGGCGAGGGACTCGCCGCCATTTTGACGGCTCTCGCTTCGCTGGTGGGTGTTTTCTTATACTCGAAGCATGAACAACAGAAGGATCTAGCGAAGAAAACGGAAGCTCTTACCAATGTAGCCCAGCGTTAAGTAACTCTCTTCACTGCTTTGGCCGTTCACCCGCCTGGGACCGCTGCAGAAAACCTCCGGCTACCCGCTCGGCAAATTGGGACCAATCTCAGTGGTGATCGTGCTTCTCTCCGCTTTCTTTCTTTTCGTCGCCTGTGCTGGGAGCGCCGCCGAAGCTGGTTTTCCAGTAGTCCTGCACAGCGGGCGGAAGTTTGTCGAGGTGGGAGAGCAGCATCGTAATCTTCCACATGTCCTGCTCGCTGAGCGTTTTGTCCCAGGCGGGCATGCCGGTGTAACGCACGCCGGTGCGGATGGTGTAGAAAATGTGCCACTCGGGATCGTCGGGCGGGTCAGAAATAAGGTTGGGGGGCGGCGGATAAAACGAATTGGCCAGTGTTGAAGGCTTGCGGTCGAGGCCTCCATGGCAGAGGGCGCAGTTCATGGTGAAAAGCTTCATGCCGTCTTCAAGATTCGGATCGGTGGGCGTCAGCGGGTTGGTGACATGGGGAGCGTGGCGGTCCATAGAGGCATCCATGGCTCCCATGGCCAGGCGGCGTTCGAGATGTGGAGGCTCGACGTTTGCGGCCGTCGGCAGGAAACCGAGCATGGCAAAGCCAAGGCCGCCGAGGACCAGCACAAGTAGCGTAATGACCACGCCGAGAGTGAACTTGCCCATGAAGCCTCCGAAATAAGTATTGTGGCAGATGGGGTGGCTAGCGCGCCAATTCACCGGGTGCGAGGCCAGTCGAGCTTCGCCCGACGGACAGCCGAGGGCGGCTGTCCCCACATGATTCTTGGCGCTTCCTTCAATATGCTTTCAGACTGCGTGCTTCGCGGACTACGTCCTCCACTTTCGGCAGGTAGTGATGTTCCTGCGGCGGAGAAAAAGGAACCGCGGAGTCCAGCCCTGCGATGCGGACGATGGGGCCGTCGAGATCGTCGAAGGCTTCTTCGTTGATGATGGCGGCGATTTCGCCGGCCAGGCCACCCGTGCGGGAGTGCTCGTGCAGGATGATGACTTTGTTCGTCTTTTTGACGGTCTGCGCGATGGCTTCGCGGTCAAGCGGCGAGACGGTGCGCAGGTCGAGGATTTCGAGATCGATTCCGTCGCTCTTCAGAACCTCGGCAGCCTCTTGAGCGGTGTGGACCATGGCGGCGTAAGTAATGACGCTGAGGTCTCGGCCTTCGCGGGCGATCCGCGCCTTGCCGATGGGGACGACGTAATCTTCCGCGGGTACTTCTCCCTTAATTCGACGGTAGAGATATTTGTGCTCGAAGAAGATGCAGGGATTGTTGTCGCGGATGGCGGCTTTGATGAGGCCCTTGGCGTCGTAGGGCGTGGCGGGGCAGATGACTTTGAGCCCGGGATTGTGGACGAACCACATCTCGGGATTCTGCGAGTGGAAGGGGCCGCCGTGGACGTATCCGCCGCTGGGCCCGCGCAGGACGAGCGGGACGGGAGCGCCCCAGAGGTAGTGCGTCTTCGCGACCATGTTGGAAATCTGGTTGAAGGCGCAGCCGATGAAGTCCATGAACTGGAACTCGGCAACGGGGCGCATGCCGGTGAGCGACGCTCCGAAGGCCGCGCCCACGATGGCGGACTCGGCGATGGGCGTGTCGATGACGCGCTCTGGGCCGAAGCGGTCAATGAATCCGTCGGTGACTTTAAATGCTCCGCCGTAAATGCCGATGTCTTCACCAAGGCAGAAGACCGTCGGGTCGCGGTCCATTTCTTCCCAGATTCCCTGGCGGATGGCTTCGAGGTAGGTAAGTTGCATAAGTTCAGGTTTCAGAGTTTCAAGGTTTCAAAGTTTCAACGACCACCGGATTGAAGTAGTTCGTCTTGGCTGCGCGCGGGAAGCAAAATGTCGGACACCCACGGTATTGTCGCCGGGAGTCCTAGTCTTTTCTTCGACTCAGCCAAGCCATCCCTCCACTCGGCTTCGGAAGTTGAGCGATGAGAGTCAGCCACGAAACATAAGTTCACGAGCCAAACAGCTTTTAACCCGGCTACCTCCCGCAGGAAATAGAGATGCGCCAGTCGGTTTGCACTCTGGTATAGCCCCGTCTTCCAATCGATCTCTCGTCGCACACCAAGCCAATCTTTCGTCTTCGTCAAGGCTGCATCGATCTTGTACAGCGAATCCCGCGCCCTTGCCGCACAACTGGACTCCATCTCGCCGACGTAGCTTTTCGCTTCGGCCAAGACATAGCCAAACGTGATCTCGCCTCGACTTATGATTGCCAGCCCATCCCACACGGGTCCCCCCGCGGGCCAGAAATCAGACAGTTGTTCAACGAGTCGGTCTAAGCCAAGTACTCGGAGGAAGTCCGCATCATGGTATTCAGCGAACTTCTCGACTTCGAGAGGCGATACCCAACGAACGTTGCAATCGGCCGCTGTTTTCGGATTCAGAGCGGCGAGAATCGCACGTGACAGCTCATCCGCCCGACGATTGACATATATTTGGAGCTGTAGTTGGCTTCCTGCGAAGGCACGCCCCACTTCGTCCTGACGGGTCATTTCAAATGCACCGCCGCTTCTGTTTGTTTGAAGCTGCCCGTTCCCTTCTTTACTTTCGGGATGCCGTACTTGGGTTTGATTTCGTGGCAGCCGTTTTCACAGAAGACGCCGCCTTCGGCTGATTCCGGCGCCGGCATGGGGGAGTTCACGGCTATCTCTCGCTCTGCCTCGATTACATCTTCCACTTCTGTAATCAGCGCCTGATTCTCTTTCGGCGTCAGCCACTTCTTTTCTTTGACCAAGTAATTTTCAAATCGAACAATAGGATCGCGCTCCTTCCAGAACTCGAACATTTCTTTCGGCACGTAGCTGGCGGCGTCGTGGATGGCGTGGCCTTTCATGCGCATCATTTTGGCTTCGATCAGCGTGGGACCTTCGCCGCGGTGGGCACGTTCGACCGCTTCGTGGGCGGCGTCGTGGACCTGGCAGGCGTCGGTGCCATCGACGATCACGCCGGGGATGCCGTATCCGATGGCGCGTTCGGCGAGGTCCTTGCAGCGGTACTGCATCTCGGATGGTGTCGAGTAGGCCCACAGATTCGACTCGACGAAGAGCACCAAGCCGAGATTCTGTACGGCAGCAAAGTTGATGCCTTCGTAGGTGACTCCGGTGGACTGGCCGCCGTCGCCGATGTAGGTCATGACGGCGAGGTTGCGTCCCTGAAGGCGCGCGCCGAGCGCCACGCCCGCCATGACGGGGATCAGATCGCCGAGCATCGAGATGGGTGAAACCATGTTGCGCTTTTCGATGTCGCCGAAGTGCGAGGTGCCATCGCGGCCCTTAGTGGGCGAGTCGGCTTTGGCCATGTACTGCATCATGGTGACGCTGGCGCCGAAGCCGCGGACCAGCAGCGATCCCTGGTTGCGGATCATGGGCGCGAACCAGTCGTCGTTGTCGAGCGCATAGGCGGAGGCGCAGGAGCAGGCTTCCTGGCCGAGTCCGAAGTAGACTCCGCCGACGACCTTGCCCTGCTTGTAGAGATTTTCGAGCGCTACTTCCATCCTGCGGTTGAGGAGCATGTAGCGGTAGATCTCGATCGCCTGCTGCTTGTCGAGGTACTTAGAGTCACGGATAGGCGGGACGGGGGCGTTCAGGTCGCCTTCGACTTCGTAGCGGACGTGCTCGTGGCCTTGGCGGTTTTTGTCGGTGAGCTGGCGGACCGTGAAGGTTGGGTGCTCAAGGCGATAGTCGGGGATGGAGTAGGTGCGGAGTTGCGTATTGTTCGAGTTACTTTTCCCCGTCGAGCTTCGATCGACCGGACCGCCGACGGCGGCCGGACCCACACGGCCATTGCGAGAACGGTTCCCGTTAGAACTGAGCTTGGGCTTTGTTTTCTTAGTCCCCATTTGCAAGTGGCGCGAGAGCGCGGTGTATTCGATGGTATCGCGAATGTGGGGGATTGGGCTAGGTGGCCTGTAACAGCGGCGGCGTCCGGCGAGTCTTCGACTCGCCCTGTCCGGGTCACAGACCCGGACCCACACACATTCCCGATCACGCCCAGGTCGTGTCGTCTTCTCTATGAATTTGGCGGAGTGCGTCGGGTGGCTTCATGGGCACTCCCACGGTGTGGCCGAACAAGGCATCCAGCGTCTCCACCCAAAGTATCTGGCTGGAGAAAACCGTGCCGAAGTTGCGGGAGATGGATTCGGCGACGGCGTTCAGGTCAAGTGGCTTGCCCAGTTCTTGCTGCATCGAAGTGACGGGTTTCGTCGTGATGCCGCAGGGGATGATCAGGTTGAAGTAGCTGAGGTCGGTGTTGACGTTCAGCGCGAAGCCATGCGATGTAACAAAGCGGGAGATGTGGACGCCGATGGCTGCGATTTTGGCTTCGGCTTCACCCTCCGCGCCAGCAAACAGCAGGTCCCTCGACTTCAGAGAACGATTCGCTCGCGAATCGTTCTCTTCCGCTGGGGATGATAGGGGATTTGTGTCGGTCCAGACCCCCGTCAGGCCCGGCACTCGCTTTGCCAGGAGGGCAAAGTCGACACAGGTGCGGATCAGGACTTCTTCCAAACGGCGCACGAACTCCACTACGCCTAAACTCTTGCGCTTGCCGTCTGGCTCGGCGAATCCGCGCAGATCGAAGATGGGATAGCCGACGATCTGGCCCGGTCCGTGGAAAGTGACGTCGCCGCCACGGTCGCACTCGAAGATCTCGACGCCGCGCTGGGCAAGGAGTTCAGGCGAGGCGATTACATTGGTAGCTTTCGCGTTTCGACCCAGCGTAATGACGGGTGAGTGTTCGAGCAGGAGCAGGACATCGCCGATCTTTTCTTCCTTGCGCAACGCTACCAGTTGCTGCTGCAGGCGGAGGCCTGTCGCGTAATCAACGGTGCCGAATTGAACGACGGAAATCAAAATTCTTTTTGCCGAGGCTTTGGACGACTTTACACGACTCCGCATTCCCCCGCGAGAGCACATGGGCTAGTGAGCAGCGACCTCTACGTAAGCAGAATAAGTACGCGGCTCTGGGATCGACCCGCCACTCCTTGCGATGCCTTCCAGGTGGAAGGCAATCGCCTCCTGCATCTCGCGTTCGACCTCATCGCGGGTCTTGCCGGTTGCGACGCAACCATCTAAATCCGGCGAGTAGGCGGAATAGCCACTTCCCGTTTGCTCAACGACAATCAGATACTTTTTCATCTTTTGAGTCCTGCTTGCTTCAACACGCTGTTCAGCGTGCCAATGCCAAGGTCGTCGCCAGGTTTGCCCGGCACAGTAACTAATCCGGGCTTCCTTGGATGTTTATACTGACGATGACTTCCGCGCGTGCGATCAAGATACCAGCCGTCCTGCTCTAGCAGTTTGATCACATCTCGTACTTTCATCTTACGCCTTGCTGCAAAGCGTCATGCGTTGATCGCGATTCCGTACACGCTGTTCGACGCGTCCAGCATGGCTTCCGCCAGCGTCGGATGGGCGTGAATGGTCCACATTAAATCCTCCACCGTGGCTTCGAGTTCCATGGCGGCGACGGCTTCGGCGATCAGTTCGGTCGCCTGAGGGCCGATGATGTGCACGCCCAGAATCTCGCCGTAGTCAGCGTCGGAAACGATTTTGACGAAGCCTTCGTGCTGGCCGACGATCGAGGCGCGCGAATTCGCCGTGAACGGAAACTTGCCGATCTTCACGTTGTACCCCGCTTCACGGGCCTTGGTCTCGGTGAGCCCCACGCTGCCGATTTCGGGATGGCAATAAGTGGCCCCCGGAATGTGTTCGGGATTGATTGGCTTGCTCGGCTTGCCGGCGATTTTCGCCACGGCCACGAGAGCTTCCATGGCTCCAACATGCGCCAGTTGCGGCGTCCCAAGCACGATGTCGCCCACGGCGTAGACGCCGGGCTCGGCAGTTTGCATCCAGGAATCGGTTTTGATGAATTCTCGGTCGGGCTTGATTTTCGTGCGTTCGAGGCCGATGTTTTCGGTGCGCGGCTTGCGGCCCACGGCAATCAGGATTTTCTCGGCTTCAATCTTCTGCTGCTTGCCATCGGCCGTGATAGTAACGGCTATGCCGGACTTCGTTTTCTCAACCTTCTCGACCCTCGCGCCAGTGTGGAAGTTGATGCCACGCTTGCGGTACACGCGAGCGAGTTCCTTGGAAACTTCTTCATCTTCCACGGGAACCAGCCGCGGCAGCATTTCGACGATCGTCACTTCCGTGTCGAACGACCGATAAATCGAGGCAAACTCCACGCCCACCGCCCCAGCGCCGACAATCACAATCGACTTCGGAAGTTCTTTCAGGCTGAGTATTTCGATGTTGGTCAAGACGCGATCATTGGCTTCGAGGCCAGGCAACATGCGGGCTTCGGAGCCGGTCGCGAGAATCACGTTTTTCGCTTTGAGCTGGCTGGCCTTGCCCTCGTTCGTGACTTCAATCGAATGCACGCCGTTTTGCGCTGGGCCGGTAAGTTTGCCGTAGCCCTTCACCGTTTGCACCTTGTTCTTTTTCATCAGGAACTCGAGACCCTTGGCGTGTTTGGCGACGATCTTTCCTTTCCGCTCCTGAATCGCGGCCCAGTTGAGTTTGCGCGCGTCCACGCCTTCAATGCCGAATTCCTTGGCCTCTTTCAGGTGATCCCAAAGTTCCGCGTTGAACAGCAATGCCTTGGTCGGGATGCAGCCGACATGCAGGCAGGTGCCACCCAGGAATCCGTCTTTCTCGATGAGGGCGGTCTTCAAGCCATATTGGCCGGCGCGAATCGCCGCGGTGTATCCGGCAGGTCCACTGCCGATGATGGCTACGTCGTACAAAGTGTCGGGCAAAGTAGTAATCCTCAATAGGAAGAGATGACAAAAGGCAAACGAATGATTCTAGAACACTGCGGTGGAGGAGGCCAAACGTCCGACCGCCAGGCAATGTGTAATTTGCCTCGGAGTGCAGTGGCGATACACGCGAGATCCTTCGCTCCGCCTGAAAGGCGGCTTCGCTCAGGATGACTTCAGACGCGCGTGGGTTTCAAGAAGCTCAGACGGACTACTATCGCATCCATCGCGGCATGCTTTCACGTAGTTGCCGGCGTCATCCCGAAGCCCCGCGCTTTCACCAGCGGGGCGAGGGATCTTGCGCGTACCCGATCAACTTTGGTCCCAGTGGCCATGCTGTGTACCGCTCACAAAGAAAAGCCGCCCTTTCAGGCGGCTCTCAAGACTGTCCCAGATCCAGCTCAGTTGTTTTCGTTGCTGGCGCGCTTCCAGGAAATCAGCTCGCCGATGGTCGAACTGGTGCTGGAAACCGGCTGCTTGTAGGCTTCCACTTCCGAGCGCGAAGCTTCTTCGCCTACCGCGCGGATGCTGAGTCCGACCTTCTTCTCTTCCGGATTCATCTTAATGATCTTGAAGTCGTGCTCAAGCCCCGGCTCCAGATGCAGTGGCTCGCCATTTTCGTCGGTTGCTTCGGACTTATGGCACAGGCCTTCGACGCCCTCGGCGATTTCGACAAACGCCCCGAACGCGGCCACACGCAGCACCTTGCCGTGAACCACGTCGCCAACGTGATGGGTCTGGAAGAACGACTCCCAAACGTCGGGCTGCAGCTGCTTCACGCCGAGCGATAAGCGGCGCTTGTCCGGCTCGATCGCGAGCACCACCGCCTTCACGCGATCTCCCTTTTTCAGCACTTCTGAAGGATGCTTCACCCGCTTGGTCCAGCTCAGGTTGCTGACGTGAACCAACCCGTCGATGCCGTCTTCAATTTCGATGAAGGCTCCGAAGTCGGTCAGGTTGCGCACGCGTCCTTCGACCGTCATGCCAACCGGGAACTTCTCATGCAACGAATCCCACGGATTGGCTGCCAGTTGGCGCATTCCGAGCGAAATGCGCCGCTCGGTCGGGTTCACGTTCAGAACCACGCACTCCACCTGGTCGCCCACGTTCACCAGCTTCGATGGATGCTTCATGCGCTTCGACCACGTCATTTCGCTGACGTGAACCAGGCCTTCAATGCCCTGCTCCAGCTCCACGAACGCGCCGTAGTCGGTCACGCTGATCACGCGTCCCGTCACGTGCGCGCCCTCGGGATAGCGGTGCTCGGCGTCCAGCCAGGGGTCGGGCGTCAGTTGCTTAAATCCCAGTGACACGCGCTGCTTCTCTTTGTCGTACTTCAGAACCTTCACCTGAATCTGGTCGCCAACGTTGACCAAATCTTTGGGGTGAGTCAGGCGTCCCCACGACATATCGGTGATGTGCAGCAAACCATCGAGCCCGCCCAGATCCACGAACGCGCCGTACTCGGTCAGGTTCTTGACCACCCCGGTGAGCACCGATCCCTCTTCCAGGTGCTCCAGGGTCTTCGAGCGCTTTTCATTCTGCTCGCCTTCGAGCAACTCCTTGCGCGAGACCACAATGTTGCCGCGCTTCTTGTTCAGCTTGATGACCGCGACTTCGAGCGTTTGGCCCTTCATGCCGTCCAGATTGCGGATCGGCCGCAGATCGACCTGCGAGCCCGGCAGGAAAGCATGCGCCCCGAGAATGTCCACGGTAAGCCCACCCTTGATGCGGTCCACCACCACGGCCTTGATCGGCTTCTTTTCGTTGTAAGCCTTTTCAATTTCTTCCCAGGCGTGAATGCGCTGCGCCTTCTGGTGCGAGAGGTTGATGTAGCCTTCCTCGGCCGGGCCCTTGTCGCGCATTACGTCGATTTCGTCGCCGGGCTTAAACTTGGGCTTGCCCTCGTGATCGAGCACTTCCGCCAGTGGCAGCATCCCCTCCGACTTAGCACCGACATCGACAACCACGTGCGTTCCGGTCAACTTCAGCACCGTACCCTTGATGACGCGGTCTTCACTCACCGCCTCTTCGGCCTCGGTGGTGAAACTCTCAAGCACGGAGGCGAAGTCTTCGGCGGCTGCGGTCTTGTCCTCCGCAGCAGCGTCGGCATGCGTCTCGGTGGAATGGTCGGTGGTGGCGGCAGCCTGATTCTGTTCGGGCTGGTGCTGCTGCTCTGTCGTCGGTTCGGCTTCGGTTGCGACAGTGGAATTGGATTCGGAGTTGTGGGCGGTGGTCTCGTCGAACAAGGTTATGCCTCTCTGGTGATCGGATGCGGGGCCTGCTTTGCGGACTGCTGGACGAGTCGTTTGGTTGTGGTGGGCCCACCCTGGCGAGTGAGCTTGGACAATCCCAGCGGTCGGACGTTATACAGAGAACCCGCGTCCAATGGGAACTCTTCGACTATAGCAATGGCTCGCGAACAGTGTCAAACGCAAATCGGGAATATGTTACAGCCAGGTTTCAAGGTGCCGAGTGTTCCGCGGGGCGTGCGGTTAAGCACGGGTAGCGAGGCATTCAGCACTCAGCATTCAGACAACCTCAAAAATAAAGGCGTCATCCCGAAGCCCCGCGTTTTCACCAGCCGGGCGAGGGATCTCGCGCGTGCCAAGCCAGTTTCCTCGATTCCTACTCATCTGCTAACCTGCCCTGCTATGGATTACCTCTGGACCCCATGGCGCTACGCCTATGTCTCCTCCATTGAAAAAATTGGCGGCTGCGTCTTCTGCGATGCCCCAAAAGAAAAGGACGACGCGAAAGTCTTCATCGTGCATCGCGGCCAATATTGCTTCGTGATTCTGAACGCCTTTCCGTATACGCCCGGCCACGTGATGATCGTCCCCTACGCGCATTTAGACGAATTGCAGAAACTCCAAGCCGAAACCGCCAGCGAAATGATGACCCTTTCCCAGCGCATGGAGTCCGTCCTCCGCGAACTCTACCGCCCCGACGGCATAAATCTTGGAATGAACATCGGCAAGGCCGCCGGTGCCGGCATCGCCGGACACATTCACATGCACGTCCTGCCGCGCTGGATCGCGGACGCGAATTTCATATCGGTCGTTGGGGAGACCCGGATTCTGCCGGAAACGCTGGAGGTGACGTGGGGAAGGATGAGGGAGGCGATGGAAGAATAAGGGACCCTAGCGAATCAGAGCGGCACCAGCGGCGACGAAGACAAGTATCAAAAAACCTACCGTGAACATTAGCGCTTCCCTCCGCATCCGCGGTGTAATCGGAGGGAACACGTCGATCGGACCTAGTTCTATGGCCTTCTTACGCATTTGAAACCATTCCGACCAGCCAAGCGACTTCCCTCTGAAAGCCTGCCAGATCGCGGCGCCTACGCCGATGCACCACATGGCCAAAAAGCTTAGTCCCATCAAGGCCCACAGCTCCTTAGAAATGTGTTGCAGTATGCGAGTTTTAAATGTGGCAGCCAATGCACTAGCAGCGATGCTGCTACCAAACAGGCAGACCAACATTCCGAACGCGCGGAGGGAATTTCGGGAAGAAGCGTCGAGCACCATCCGCTGGTAGTAGCCCTCTTCCCTGGGCGCAAGAATTGACAATCGTATTGGATTTCTCATTACGAGGAATCCAAATATAGCAACGGGCACCGCGATGAAAGTACCGACGATTCCACCCATCTGACACTCCAATACAAATTGAGTCTAGGCCTCAACCGGCGAGCCTTTCCATTTCCGCTTCTTCGATCACTGCCACGCCCAGCGCCCTCGCCTTGTCCAGCTTCGACCCCGCATCCGCGCCCGCGACAACATAGTCCGTCTTCTTGCTGACCGAGCCCGAAACGCGCCCACCCGCATCCTCAATCATCTTCTTCGCTTGATCCCGCGTGTACTTCGCCAGCGTGCCCGTAAGAACGAATGTCTTCCCCGCAAGTTTCGTCCCGCGCTCCTTCTTCGCGCCCTTGAACGCAAGCCCGGCCTCGCCCAGACGCTCGACCAGCTTTCGGTTGGCAGGAATGCTGAAGAACTCCACGATGCTCTCAGCGATCCGTGGCCCCACTTCATTGACGTTCTGCAACTCTTCCACTCCGGCGTCAGCCAGCGCTTCCATCGATCCAAAATGTTCAGCCAGAAACTGCGCAGTGCGCGCCCCGACAAAGCGAATCCCGAGCCCGTAGATCACGCGCTCCAGCGGCAGCTTCTTCGACGCCTCGATCTCGTCGAGAATATTCTGCGCCGACTTGTCGCCCATCCGCTCCAGGCTGAGCAGGTCATCTTTCGTCAGCTTGTAGATGTCGGCAACATTCTTCACCAGCCTGCGCTCGGTCAGCTGCGTGACTAGCGCGTCGCCCATGCCGTCAATGTTCATCACCCCGCGCGACGCGAAGTGCAGAATCGTCTCCCGCAGCTTTGCCGGACAGTTGGCGTTCACGCAGCGATAATCGACTTCGCCCTCGGTGCGCACCACCTTCGTGCCGCACACCGGACACTTATCCGGTACCTCAACATCCTCCTTACCACGCGGATGATCCTTGCCGTCATCCACCACCTTCGCAATCTTCGGGATCACATCGCCGCCGCGCTCCACCTGAACCCAGTCGCCAATCTTCACGCCCAGGCGATCGATCTCGTCCATGTTGTGCAACGTGGCATTGCGAACGGTCGTGCCACCAATAGAAACCGGGGCCAACTCAGCCACGGGAGTAAGTTTGCCCGTACGACCAACCTGCCAGCGCACCTTCTCCAGCTTCGTAATTCCCCCCCGCGCCGCGTACTTGTAAGCAATCGCCCACCGCGGAGCCTTGCCAGTGAACCCGAGTTCGTCCTGCAGCGCGGTGCGGTCGACCTTCACCACGATCCCGTCGATCTCATAAGGCAGCGATTCGCGCTTCCCCTCCCACTCCTGGATGAAAGCCCAAACCTCGTCCATCGAGTAAACCAGCTTCCGCGCCTGATTGACCTTGAACCCGGCAGCCTCCAGGGCATCCAGCGACTTCGAATGCCGATCAAAATAAGTCCGCCCATTGACCAGCAGCATGTATGAGAAGTAGTCGAGCCGCCGCTCCGCCGTCACTTTCGATTCCAGCTGCCGCACCGTGCCCGCAGTCGCATTCCGCGGGTTAGCAAACAGCGAGAGCCCCTTGCTCTCGCGCTCTTCATTCATCTTCTTGAACGAACTGAGAGGCATCAGCAATTCACCCCGAACTTCGAAGTCCGCTGGAATCCCGGTCTTCTTCAGCCGGTCCTTAGGAATCGACAACGGCACCGACCGCACCGTACGCACGTTGAGCGTGACATCTTCCCCAACCGATCCATCCCCCCGCGTCACCCCTCGCGCCAGCTTGCTATCTTCATACACCAGCGCCAGCGACATGCCATCGAGCTTCAGTTCGCACACATAGTCCACGTCGCTGCGGCCGCTGAGTTCGTGGACGCGCCGCTCCCAATCGCGCAGTTCTTCCTCGTTGTAAGTGTTGTCGAGCGACAGCATCGGCGTGGAGTGCGGTACCTTGACGAATCCCTCGCGCGGCTTCCCGCCCACGCGCTGTGTAGGCGAATCTGGCGTCACGAGCGACGGATGCTCGCTCTCCAGATCCTTCAGGTGCCGCATCAGCTTGTCGAATTCCGCGTCGCTGATTTCGGGATTGTCCAGAACGTAATAGAGATGCTCGTGGTGGCGAATCCTGTCGCGCAGAGCTTCTATCTTTTTTCCAACGTCTTTCACGGCAGCCATCGCAGAAGATTATATGCGGAAGGTTCGTAGAGACGTTGCTCGCAACGTCTCTCTCGCCATCGTCGGAAGTGCTAACAGCAAGACGTAGCAAGCTACGTCTCTACGGTTGTCTGTTCCCTCAGAATTCAGCGAGCCCAATGCTCTTGCTCAATCGCACCTCAGGTACAATCCAGCTTGACTCCGCTATGCGCAAGGCCGCCTTGCTCTACAACCCGGACTCCGGCGGCAGAAAGCAGCGCCAGCGGGAATTGGAATCCGCACTCGCAGTCCTCAGAACGGGAGGCGTCGAAGCGGATCTGGTACCCACGCACTCTCCCCATCATGCCGTCGAAGAAACCCGGCTAGCCGTCGCCTCCGGTTGCGACACGATCTTCGCCTGCGGCGGCGACGGCACCATCCACAACATCGTGCAAGTCCTCGCAAACTCGCCCACGGCGCTGGCGATTCTGCCCATGGGCACCGCCAATGCGCTCGCGCACGACCTCAACCTTCCGCTCAAGGTGGCGGCTGCAGCCAAGGCCAGCCTGCGTTCCACGCTCCGGCGCGTCGCGCTCGGCCGCGTCGCCTACGCCGATCTTCAAGGCAAACCCTCCACTCGCTATTTCGGGATCGCCGCCGGCGTTGGCGTCGATGCTCATCTGTTCTACAAACTCCACACCGGGACCAAGCAGCGCATGGGCATGGCTGCTTACTACGCCAAAGCCTGGCACCTGTGGTTCAGCTATCCCATGACGCGCTTCGTGGCGGAATACACTCAAACCGGCTCGGACGCTCTTGAGCACGCCGATGTCACTGAACTGATGGCAATCCGCATCCGCAACTTTGGCGGAGTTCTTCAGGAACTCGCTCCAGGAGCCTCTCTCGACCGCGACGACATGCGCCTGGTCTTCTGCCGCACTGCCAGCCGCCTGGCCTATCTCGCCTACGTGACTCGCGGCCTCCTGCGCCTTTCCTGGACAATCCCCGGCATTGACCTGGCCCACAGCACGAGAGTCTCTTGCCAATACCGATCACCCTCGCAAGACCAGCGCAAGATCTATGTTGAAGCCGACGGCGAACTCCTTGGTACACTCCCCGCCGAAATCACCGTCGTGCCGGATGCTCTAACTCTGCTGGCACCCCCGCGTTGAGTCCCACTCCGCTGAGTCAGATAGCGCCACCGTTCTGGACCTGGCTTGTCGCCTACCTCTGCGTAAAATTCCGCGAAGGAGGAGAACCGGAATTCGATCCCCTTATCGTGAAAGTAGCGAGCCTGCCTGCTATGTGGATTGCGGCACTGGTGCTTCTGTCTCTGGTAGGCTCTGTAGACCGCCGTATTGCGTGCAGTGCGGCACTGGCCGTGTTTCGTGTTGGTGGTGCGAGTCTCGCGATAGAAGCAGCCGCAGGATTTAACGAGACCGTCTCGCTGGAACCGGCCTTGCACTTTGAGGCGCTTACCACAATCGCATAAACACCAGTACACTCGACCGCGCTTCGGAATACTGCCTGCCTGCTTAATGATGACGAGCCGGGAGAAGCGTTCGCCGCGAGCATGATGGTGACCGCGTGCTCGAACAGCTTCACGCTGCAAGCATCCGCACGATCTTGTGCCGTTCACCGCACGCAGTGCATCGCCACGAACTTCTTTCACGACGCCGCAAGCTTTACCTTGATAACGGGCTCGGTTCGTTGTTACCGGAACGGCGTACAATTTCAAAACGCCTTGGCTTTGCTCGCCTGGTCTAGCGTTTTTTGTACAGTGGAACGGGGAGTCAACGCCATATCGTTGCACGCACAATCCCTAGCCCGCCGGAGGGGAACGATGTTGAAAGTTTCGAGGTTTCTCGCCGTTGCGTTCGGTGCTTCTCTCGCCGTCGCTAGCCTAACGATTATTTGGTTCGTTAGGCTAGTGAAAATGTTTCAAGCAAAGGCAGGCGCGAATGTTGCCGTCGATGTCGCTCTGCTGACCCATTCGCCCCTGTATTGGCTAATCGTCGCACTGATACTCACCGTTGCCGCCGTTGTTTGTCGCTATTGGGTCTTTGTGTAAGAAAGGAATTCGAACCAGGCGCTTCCCCCAAAGGCCCCAGCAATCCGGGGCTTTTTTTTGAGGTCAAATATTTTCATTTTATGCTTGCACAATGCGCACCCTACCCTACCTCAACTCCCGGTAGCTCGCCCACTTTTCGCTTCTTTGCTCTAACCACAATGAACTCCTCGTTCGTCTCAAGTTTAGGGGCGTGGAGTGGAAGACTGCGCCGAAAGGCGTCGCTCGACATATAGGAAATACAAAAACTGATTCTGCCGGGGGGGCAGTCTGCTGCAATGCTACGAACGCATCCTGATTTCCTTAGCGGATCGAAAACTGAATACTTCAGCTCCGACGCCGCTTTCTGCCATGATGGCTTCTAGGTGAGTCAATCGCTCTTCCATAGGCCCTTGCTCCAGCGCACGCGGCAGAACGCTCGCCAGTTCCAAGGACGCAGGCGTCATCCCGAAGCCCCGCGTTTTCACCAGTGGGGCGAGGGATCTCGCGTGCACACAATACTGGGTCGGTCGAACTCCACGCGAGATCCCTCGCCCGGCTGAACTGCGCCGGGCTTCGGGATGACGCCTGAGAAGAACATGCAACTCGGAGTCCCGACTGCGTCGCCTGCACTGGCGCTTCCCCGCTCGTCCGATTAGAATCCTGCAAATCACTTGGAACCCATCACCCACTTCCTGACCGGCGCTTGCATGGGACGCGCCGGACTCAACCGCAAGACGGCGCTAGCCACGCTCACGCTCACGCTCGCCGCCGAGGCTGCCGACCTTGACGTGATCGGCGCCTTTCGCGGTTCGGCGTTCGGCTTCGCCCACCATCGCGGATTCACCCACTCCTTCCTCGGCGTCCCACTCGACGCTCTGGTCGTAGTCGCCTTCGTATATCTGGTCTGGCGCTTCCGGGGCCGCAAAGTCAAAGATCCCAACCTGCCCCCTCGCTGGGGCCTGCTCTTCCTCTACGCCTGCCTCGCGGGACTCAGCCACATCCTGCTCGACTTCACCAACAACTACGGCGTACGCCCGTTCTGGCCTTTTGACGAGAAGTGGTATTCGTGGGACATCGTCTTCATTTTCGAGCCAGTCATGTTCGCCTTCCTGATTCTCGGATTGATCGTTCCATCGCTCTTCGGTCTCGTCGACAAGGAAATCGGTGCCCGACCACGCGGCCCTCGCGGACGAGTCGCCGCTACTCTCGCCCTCGCCGGAGTCGTTCTCCTCTGGGGCCTGCGCGACTACGAACATCGCCGCGCCGTCAACGCCCTCGAAGCCCGCACTTACAACGGAGCCGACCCCATCAGGGCCTCCGCTTATCCCAAGTGGATCGATCCGTTCCATTGGTACGGCGTCGTGGAAACGCCCGCATTCTTTGCCCTAGCGCCGGTGGATTCCCTCGCCCCCGAAGTCGATCCCGACGACCAGTTGGAAATCCGTTACAAACCGGAAGAAACTCCGGTCACACTGGCGGCAAAAAAATCTTACGCTGGACGAGTGTTCTTGGATTGGGCGCAGTATCCCATCACTGAAACGGAAGTCCTGCAACCTCCGCAGCAGGGTTGGGACGTGCTCTTTCAGGACCTCCGCTTCTCTGGAATTGCGATTGCTGGCCGGCGCAGTCGGCGCGCTCTGAGCAGAACCGTACAAATTGACAAGAACCTGAAGGTCGTCGGAGATGTCTACGACACCGGAAAGGGACAGGCGATCGTCCCCGAACCCGACTAGCGTTAGCAACGCGGGCGGATGAACATGAAGAACATTTCTCTGGCATCGAGGCGTCATCCCGAAACCCCGCGCTTTCACCAGCGGGGCGAGGGATCTCGCGTGGAGCTCCGAAAACCCAGTGCGCACGCGAGCCCTTCGACTTCGCGCATGGCGGCTTCCTCGCTTGGCAAAAAAGACCCCCTTCCCCGATCCTCTCTTGACGCCAGCCTCGCAAGCGCCCAGAATAAGATTTCGTCTCCGAGGTGATCCATGCTGGCATACGCATTCATTCTCTTCGCCGTTGCGGTCCGGTTCCTACCCCACCCGTTGGCCTTCACTCCAGTGGGCGCAGCGCTCCTATTCTTCGGCGCCCGCGGACCCCGCCGCCAACTGTGGCTCCCGCTCATGCTCCTCGCCGCATCCGACGTGGTCCTCACGACCATGATCTACCGCTATCCTTTCAGCTGGGATCATTTCGTCACATGGGCGTGGTATGCCGGGATGCTCTGGCTGGGCACAAATCTCAAGCAGAACGCGGGAACAGTCCGGATTCTAGGCTCCGCACTTGTAGGATCAATTTCGTTCTTCCTGGTGAGTAACTTCGCGGTCTGGGCCGCCTGGAATATGTACCCGCGAACCGTCGCCGGCCTGCTGACCTGCTACGACGCCGGCATTCCGTTCTTCCGCCACGCCGTCGCCGGAGACCTGCTCTTCACCGCAGCCATGTTCGCCACCCCGGTCGTGTTGCACGCGGTTTCTGGCTGGCGTCACAAGTCCGATCACATAGCTGCAGCGTAAAGCGCCGATGCCCACGCAGGGACACCCGCCCTCGGATGTCCAAGGGTTGTGTGGGGACGGGTCTCTGACCCGTCCAGGCCGCGACGCTTTCTGTCGCGGCGGCTAAGCAGATCTAAGAAATCACGCTCTCAACAGACCCTGCAGGAACGCCAATCGCCCTAGTGTGAAAATAATCAAACCCGTTTAGTAAGGATACGGGTAAATGTAGGCAGGCGTCGGATAGTCGTCCCACCACGGCACATACCAATACGACGGCCAATCCCAAAAGGGACTCCAGCCCAATCCCCAACCAAAGCCGGGGCCCCAGCCGAAACCAAGTCCCCAACCGCAACCCCAGCATCCTCCCCAGCCGTAGTAGTCCGGGTATCCCCAACCGCCACGACCACCCCATCCACGGCCGCCCCATCCACGACCACCCCATCCACGCCAGCCAGCCACCCCGCCGAAGCCACCGAATCTCGCACCCGAGTTCAGCGCGGATCCGACCGCGCCGCGACCTCCTCCGAACGAGTGCCACTGTCCATCGGCAATAGCGCGACTCACGTTCCCTCTGTTTCCTGAACCCCAGCCGGACCAGCCGTTGCCAGAACCTCGACCTCCAGAGGACCAACCCCTTCCTCCTCCTCCTCCAACGCCACGGGCCGACGAACCTCCGCCCATTCTTCCGTACCGGCCGCCACCACCATACATCGAACTCCCACCGCCGCGATAGCCGCCGTAGCCGTACCCTCCACCGTGGTAGCCGCTATACCCATGGTAGCCGCCGCCATAGAAACCGCCACCTCCGTGAAAACCTCCACCTCCAAAACCGCCTCCGCGGAAGCCGCCACCTCCCCCGCCATGAAAGCCTCCACCACCTCCGCCACCGTGACCGCCACGTTGGGCAAAGGCGGACGTGGCTCCGCAGATCAGGGATAGGGAAGCGATTCCTGCAAGGAGAGTTCTCAGCAAGGTGGACTTACTCATTTCAGTCCTCCGGCAGCAGGCCGCCCGGGCGGGCAGCCCATCTACAATCCTACCTTAATTGGAGTCCCATTCCATCTCGGAAGTTGTCCCATTAACCAGCCGATTAGAAGCGCCTTTGGATCGACAACGAACGGGAATTGACGATAGGCCTCAGCAGGGTCCCCGGAGGCTTTCCCCTTATTCTCCCCGATCCGCCTCATCCACTTGCCGCCAAAGCCGGATCGCCAGCCACAAACAAACCGCGCCCACGATCATGCTCACTACAGCGATCCAATGTCGCTTCACAAGTCCGCCGAACAACTCCACAATCTGCGGCCCAAAATACAGCACCAGCACCGACAGCACCCCAAACCGCACAAACCTTCCCAGAAAAATTGCCACCAGGAAATCTCGAAACCGCATTTCAAACACCGCCGCGCCCAGCACAAAAATCTTGAACGGCGTCGGCGGCGGCAGCATCCCCGGAAACATCAGCGCCCAGAATTCGTGCCGCTCAAACGAACGATGAATTTTCAGAAAGCGCTCTTCCGAAATCCGCTTGCGCAGCACTTTCTCTCCGCCGAGATACCCCACGATATACAGCGGAATGCTGCCCAGCGCCGACCCCAGCGACGCCATCGCGATGTACAGCAGAAGCCGCCGACGATCCTGATACACATACGTCGCGACAACAAAATCCACCGGCATGCCCAGCAGCGCGCTGTCGGCAAACGCAATCACAAACGGCCCCCAGATCCCGAGCACCTTCATCAGCCCCAGGATCCACGCCGTATAGCGCGCCAGTATGTGTCCAATGCTCTTCAAGGGAAACAGTTAGTGTACGTGATCGAGATGCTCGTGTGGGGGAAGGATACTCGTGTGGGGACGGGTCTTTGACCCGTCTAGGCCGCGACGGTTTCTGTCGCGGCTGCGGGTGCATATACGCTGACTCACTCCTGCTATCATCGCTACCTTCGGAGCCAACATGCGCAAGCTGATTCTTTCTCTCGGCGTCCTCCTGATCTCAACTTTCCTGCACGCCCAACAATACGATCTCGTCCTCGAAGGCGGCCGCGTCATCGACCCCGAGACTCACCTCGACGCCGTCCGCAACGTCGGCATCCGCGGTGGCAAAATCTCCCGCATCACCGCCATCCCGCTCAGCGGACACCGCATCATCCACGCCGCCGGCCTCGTCGTCGCTCCCGGCTTCATCGACCTGCACCAGCACGGCCAGGATCTCGCCAGCCAGCGCGTCAAAGCCTTCGATGGCGTAACCACAGCGCTGGAAATGGAAATCGGCGCGCCCAACGTCCCCCAATTTCTGGACTCCAAGCGAGGACACTCGCTCATCCACTATGGCACCACAGCCAGCCACGTTGCCGCCCGCGCCCTGATTTTCGGCGCGCCCCTGCCCGACGGAACCATCCTGCCGAAAAGCGGACCAGCCACCGACCAACCCGCCACGCCCGAGCAGATCGAGCGCATCCAGCAGCGCCTGCGCGACCAACTCGACGCCGGCGCGCTTGGCATCGGCATGGGCATTCAATACGTTCCCGGCGCCACTCGCCTCGAAGTCATCGACATGTTCCGCGTCGCCGCCGGACGCAAGTTGCCGGTCTATACCCACATGCGCAGCGCGGGCCGCGTCGAGCCCGGCTCCTCCATCGAGTCCGTAGAGGAAGTAATCGGCGCTGCCGCGATCACCGGCGCGCCTCTCCACATTGTTCACATCAATAGCACCTGCCTGCGCGACTCGCTCGAATGCATTTCGCTCATAGCCGGAGCCCGTGCTCGCGGCCTCGACGTCACCACCGAAGCCTATCCCTACATCGCGGGCATGACGGCCATCAACTCGGCCCTCTTCAATCCCGGATGGCGCGAAAAACTCGGCATCGACTACGGAGATCTCGTCCTTCCCGATACCGGCGAGCACCTCACCAAAGAGCGCTTTGACGAGTTGCACAACTCCAGCAAACAACAATGGGTGCTGGTCTTCGCCACCACACAGGAACTCGTCGACGCCGTCATTCCCAACCCGCTGGTCATGATCGCCAGCGATGGAGCCGAAGGCCATCCCCGCAACGCCGGCACCTATTCGCGCGTGCTGGCGCAATATGTCCGTGGGAAAAAAACGTTAAGCTTGATGGAAGCCCTCAACAAAATGACGCTCATGCCCGCGCAAATGCTGGAGCGTTCCACTCCCGCCGCACGCCACAAGGGACGCCTGCAGGAAGGCGCCGACGCCGACATCGTAATCTTCGATCCCCAAACCATCGGCGATCGCTCAACGTTCCAAAAGCCCATGGAACCCAGCGTCGGCGTCCACTATCTCCTGGTCGCAGGAACGCCAGTGATCGATGAAGAAAAGCTAGTCCCCAACGTCTTCCCCGGCCAAGCCCTGCTAGGCCCAGGAAAAACAACCCCATCCAGTAGCCGTTAAATGCTTATGTGGGGAAGTTTGTGTGGGGACGGGTCTTTGACCCGTCCAGGCCGCGACGGTTTCCGTCGCGGCAGCGCCGTGAGCCTGCGTCATCGAGCGTCGGAGAAAATATTCTGTACTTTGACGCTGCTGTGGGGCAAACACTCCTGTCCGCCAAGAAACATGCAGCAAAATCGACCCGGTTCGTCGGTGGATTTTGACGTCCGCCGGAGTCCTGCCAATTGACACACGCCCACCAATGTAGAAGCATCATTTCATGAGCCCGCTGCGAGAGTTTTTCCACCGTCGCAAAGGGAGATTCTCCTATCTGCTGGCGCTGATGCTCATGCAGCTACTCCTTTCGCCTTGGGCCGAAGCAGGCGGAGCAGGTGGCCGCATCACCGGCCTCCTCTCTGGCGGTGCCGTGCTGGCGGCGCTTTACGCCATCAGTGAAAGCCGCAAGGTGTGGATCGCGGGCCTCATCCTTGCTGGCCCTGCCTTTCTGCACCGCGTCACCGTCTCGCCCGATCTGCAGAGTTTCGTCTCGCTGGCAGGCCTGAGTTCCTCCATCATGTTCGACGTGTTCATCACCACTTTCATTCTCCAGGAGATCCTCCGCCACGACGACATCAGCAGCCAGACCATCTACGGCGCCCTGTGCGCCTACCTCACGGCTGGCTACGCCTTCGGCCACCTCTACATGCTGCTCGTGCGCCTACAGCCCGATTCGTTTGCCCTGGATCCACATCTGTTCCATCGCGCGGTCGCGGCGCAACCGGACCTGATCTACTACAGCTATGCCACGCTCATCGCCCTTGGTTCGAATGGCATTGCTCCTGCCACTCCATACGCGCGCTGCCTTAGCATGGTCGAAGGAATTCTAGGAGTGATGTATCTCACGGTCCTGCTTAGCCGCCTCGTCGGCCTGCACGTCTCCCAGCGCATCATGAAGGCTCCCGGCAACAGTCGCTGAGCACCAGGGACAGAGTGCGGATCTTGATTTTCCATGTGAATTTAGCCTTCGAATCAGCAATTTTTCTTTGTCACGCAGCGAGTATGAGATTTCCAAGAAACCTCGGTCAAGCTTGGATGAGCATGGGCCGTGTGTGGAAAGAGAAGAGAGCGGAGCATGTCGAGGTTCCTCCCACGTTTCGAAACCGCGAAACGTGGGGCAGCCGCAGCTGTGGTGACGGATAGGTGTGCCAGCCCGCCCCGTACAACCAACTTGTCGGGATTCCCAGGCTTGAGGTTTACGTGATCGTACGTTCCTTTTCCAACCGCTTCACCCGCTATTCCTGCTGAAGCGACCAGGCAATGTCTTCGCTTTTCCTCTTCGTTAGCGGCACCCGATGGATCGGCAATGACGGAAATGATGCGGCCATCGAATTCTGACTTGATGGTGTACGCAATCTCTCTTACAGAAATTCCAAAACAATACGCAACGAGGACATGCCCAGCCTCGTGCGGTACTGCCCGTTCAAACACCTCATCATTCGGCCTCATTTTTGCTTTCACTGGGACACTGTCCGATGTTGCTGTGCAGCTTAAGTGTACCGCCTTCACAAACAACAGCAGTAACCATCGGAGCTAAAATGTTAGTTTTACAGGCCCTTTCAAGGTCAAGACAGTTAAGGAACTCTTTCGAGTTGCGCCACGCTGACAATGCCGAGTAGAAAACACACTGCCAAGGACGGAATCCGCGTCATCGAAGTGAGAATACGGAATTTTCGTTCACTGCTGGCTGTTGACGTCAAGCTAGACCGTATCACGATGCTCATCGGAGCCAACAATTCCGGAAAAACCAGTTTTCTCGAAGCAATGTCAGCCGCGATGAGTATTGGGCGGCGGGTCATCACGGAAGATGATGTTTACCTGGACGCAAAGGAGTTGAAGGCTCCGAAGGATCGCATAATAACTATCGATATCCTGATCCGACCGACTGACCGGGAAGGCAATGTTCTCGACAACTTTCCTCAGGGGAGCTACTGGACTACCTTGTGGGGGCTCGCCATATCCCAGGACGAGAATGACAACGACTTCCTAGGGCTCCGAACCCAATACAAGTGGAGTGATGAACAAGGTGAATACGTGCTCGAACGTCGTTTTCTCGAAGATTGGCCGGTAGACCCTGTGAACTGGAACGGTGCCAAAATTAAGGAGAGAGGCTTCCTGACGGCGGCTCAATTAGAGCCGATGGCACTTTACTATATGGACGCAAAACGCGATATCGAAGACGATTTGAGGAGGACTGGATCGTTTTGGCGGCGACTCACTAGTGACCTCGGTCTGCCGGAGCGGGAAATTAAGGCGTTCGAGGAGGCACTAAACAAGCTGAATCGAAAAATCGTCAACAAGAGTGACGTGTTAAAGCACTTGAAGTCAAATTTGGACGAATTGTATGACATCGTGTCCAGTAATAAATCTGGTATCGATGTGACGCCGGTGGCTCGCCATCTCAGAGACCTGGGCAAAGGGATTGATATCAATTTCTCCACGAAGGGCGCTCAATCATTCCCCCTGGTACGGCACGGGATGGGAACTCGAAGCTTGGCGTCCCTTCTTGTCTTTCGAGCATACATGACATGGCGCGCCACTCGTCTTAAGGCAGATGCCATCCACCCAATGCTCGCTCTCGAAGAACCTGAGGCGCACCTCCACCCTCAAGCCCAGCGAGCCTTGTTTGCACACATTGAAAGAATACCTGGACAGTTGATTATCAGTACTCACTCCCCATATGTGGCCGGGCATTCCCGAATTGGCGATCTCCGTCATTTTCGTAAGAGCGATTCTCGATCGCACGTAACTCAAGTGGACCTCGGCGGGCTTGGGGATGAGGACATTCGTGCGATTGAGAGGCGGGTTCTGAATACGCGCGGCGATATTCTTTTCGCCAGAGCTCTGTTGCTCTTTGAAGGTGAGACAGAAGAACAAGTGCTGCCGATCTTCGCTGAGAAGTATTGGAACGCAAACATCCATCAATTGGGAATCGCTTGCGTTGGGGTCACAGGGTCGGGTAACTACCTTCCTTTCTTGCGCCTCAGCACCAGTTTTGACGTGAGATGGTACATCCTCTCAGATGGCGAGACTGAAGCAATAAAGGCCGTTGACGCTGCACTGACCGGTATCAAGACAACTCGGGCGAAGTGCCCTAATGTAGTCACCCTGCCGAATGGAGAAAACTTCGAAAAATATATCATCAGTTCCGGCTATGCTACTGAGGTTGAGGCCATGCTGGCTAAGGTTGAAGGGCCGACCTTCGTTAATGATTTCATCGCAAGAATGCATGGCCAAAAAGTGAAGAAGGGAACACGAGATTACAAATCGGCCGGAGGCCGGAATCGTGCATTGATTGACATCTTGATTCATAGCAAAACCAAATATTGCAGGCCGCTAGCCCAGAAGATCGTGTCCATCCCGGATCAAAAGCGACGTTTCCCCCTCGCAATTCGGACGCTTCTGGAGCAAATCAGTAAGGACCACGGGCTGAAAGTGCGACGAAAATAGGCCTTACATGATCCGACTCTCAGAACAGCAACGAGCCGCTGTAAACCACCAAGACGGTGGCCTCCTAGTGGTCGCTGGCCCCGGCTCCGGAAAGACTAGGGTGCTGACCGAGCGCATCGCCCGACTCCTCCGTGCCAGCGACGACAACTTTCGCGTATTGGCGCTGACGTTCACAAACAAAGCGGCGAATGAGATGAAGCAGCGGCTCGAACACGTTCCACGATCTGCGGAACGAGCCTTCATTGGAACTTTGCATAGCTTTTGCACGGAGGTCCTTGCCAGTCGCGGCAAACATGTCGGAATCACAACCCTTCCGTTTATCTTTCAACTTTACCAAGACCGCAGGGAAATTCTGATTCAAGCCATACGGAGAGAACCAGAACTTGAAAACGAACTGACGATGTCAGGAGACCAAAAAGAGCAGAACAAGCTCCTGGATCGTTGGATGCGGAAGATCGTGTGGATCAAAAGTCACCCGATCTCCTGCGCCGAGGTCGAGGACCCTCTGCAGCAGACCATCATTGATGCATACGATGCAACGCTACGCTCAAACGGCGGAGTCGATTTTGAGGACTTGCTTGCTTTGACATACCGACTCTTCGTCGAACGACCAAAAATAGCGGACTTCTATCGACGGCTGTACCGGTACATTTGTATTGATGAGGCGCAGGATCTCAATGAAGCTCAGTACGCTGTTATCAAGGCATTATGCAGCGGTGGTTTTCGTAACATCATGATGGTGGGTGATCCCCAGCAATCCGTGTACGGATTCAACACTGCGGACCCACGTTATATGTCGGAGTTCGAAACTGATTTTCGGGCAACGCGAATCGAACTAACCGACAATTTTCGGTGCTCCAAGGCAATTGTGGACATCGCGCAATCCCTCGATCCTAAGTATAGAGTTCGTGGCCAACTCCCGGTTCGAGGTGCCGTCCGGCTAGATGAACGCGAAGATGAAAAGGACGAGGCGAAGGGTGTGATCAGTATCCTAGGGAAACTCATTAAGCAAGGTCATCCCGACATTGAAGGTGCTGTCACGCTGGACAGATGTGCGGTGCTGAGCCGGACAAGATACAGTCTTCTTAAAGTCGAGGAGGAACTCAGGCGAAAGGGATGGGCGTACTACAAGCAGATTTCCTCTAATTACGAGAGCGAGTCTGATCTGGTGAAAGAATTCGAGCTGTCATTGAGAATAGTGGCCAACCCATCCGATTCTTTACACCTTGGGTTGTTGGCAAAACGTTGGAACGTCGTACCACCCGAAGACGGATCGTTGAAATCCGGGATTGCGATTCTGTGTCAACTGTTCCGTGGGTCAGGAACTGATCGTGCCGCCGTTGTGGTTCATGCCGTTGAAGCACTCGACACGGAAAAAGGCAAGTTGCGTTTCATGCAAGCGTTGGATGTGCTTCAAAACGCCGCAGACGCTATGGATGAAATCCAAAAGCGATCGGTGCTCGAGGATCTTCGCGTTTGGCGGGGGGAATGGGATCGCTACATCCGTTCTGAAATCGGCGATCGCCAGAGCCTCCCCGCATTTCTTAGTAATGTTGCCCTGGGAACAACGCAACAACCAAAGCAGGAAGGTATCGGGTTAATCACAGTACAATCCGCTAAAGGATTGGAGTTCGACGTTGTTTTTGTCGTCGGCATGGCTGATGGCAATTTCCCCGACTATCGAAGCAGAAATGATCACAAAGCCCTAGCGGAAGAGAGGCGGATCGTCTTCGTGGCGGTGACCCGATCAAGGCGACTCCTGTATCTGTCGTATGCCAAGACAAAGGAAATGCCGTGGGGCGACGTGTGGCTGCAGACTCCTTCACCATACCTCCAAAGTATGGGCCTGACCAACGGCGTTCGTTAACCCCATGGTCACCTCCTCAGGCGAGACCCATCCCTAGACTATGACCTTGTTCGGTAGGACGCTCGCTCCGCGCGGAATCGGGTTCGATGTTCGGAACCGCTAGCTGTTGCTCCGGCGTCTCGGTTGCTGTGCGTTGAGAATTATCACGACTGAGGTTGCGCGCGAGTTTGCTTCTGTCATTCGTGTAGATCTGTGCATCGTATTGACCGCGCGAGACAGACACGTAGGCAAAACGGTTGTTAACCAGTAGTTCGCTTTTGTCTGTGTCCACGTTAATCAAAACCCGGTCCGCGGTCTGTCCCTGGCTGCTGTGGCTGGTGACTGCGTATCCGTGATCGAGATGCGGATGCTCACGGATATTAAATCGAACATCGCGACCCGAGTCTAACCGGATTTCGAGATTGCCGGAATGGCCGACTCGTTCGATAGTGCCGAGTTCTCGGTTAGCAACCTGTAGTTCCCTCGACGGGGCTGTGAACTGAACGCGGTCGCCCTGTGAGAATTCGCGCTGAACTTTTTGATACACTGCCACTCCCGACAACCTTCGCGGATCGTAGGTCTGCTGCGCTCCATTCTCGCGCTCGATGGTGATACGGTTTTCGCGGGCGTCCACTCGATCCACTCGGGCGTATTCGCCAGGGTCGATCCCCAGAACTTTACTCCCGCGGGTATACCGCACCAAGTCCCCCTCTTCATATTGTGCAGCCCACCGCCGATCTGCTCCGGTCATCTCATTTCGCGGGTCGAGCACTCGGAGCTTATGCTCCTCTGGATTCACGTCGCCGCGGGCCTGCATTTCACGGTGGATCAGAGTATTGATCTCTCGTCGTGACTCATTGTCAGGCGAAATCACCAACGCGCCTTGAGGCTCTCGCGCGTACTCACGAGCAATCGCACCTAGCCTCTCTTCTCGGACCACAATCTCATGCACGCGGCCCTGCTGGTCGAGATTCGCTACCGCTCCGTGAACATCCCCGCGGGCAAGCTGTTCGACAGCCTCCTTAAGTTCCGGGTCCTTCTGCCTGACGACCTCTTGCAGGCGTGCAGTTTGCATTCCCGCCTCTTGAAGCTGCCGATAGGGTCTGCCTGCGTCCACTGCCTCATGTTGCCGCTTGTCCCCGACCAAGAGCACACGGTCGCGGCCGTCCAACCGATGCAGGAGCTCATTCATCTGTTTCGTGCTGGCGAGACTCGATTCGTCCGTAACGGGGGACGTACTACCGTCTTGACGTGCGAGACGGGATGAGGTGATGAGGTCGTGTCCACTTCTTTTGTTAATGGACACGACCTGCTGAAGTGGATGGGTGTGCTATCGGGTGGAGAGTTCTGTGGCGGAGTCGTTCAACCCAATGTTCCAAGGCAACAACTCTGCAACACGGTTGACCGGGTGGTCGGCGATGCGCTCCAGCACCTGGCGCAGGTAGGCCTCGGGATTGAGGCCGTTCAGCTTGGCCGTGCCCAGCAGACAATAGAAGGTTGCGGCTCGTTCTCCTCCGGCGTCGGAACCGGCGACGAGCGTGCCGCCGCCATCTACAGTTTGATCGGCTCGGCCAAACTCAACGGCATCGATCCCGAAGCGTACTTGCGCGAAGTCCTGACGCGCATCGCCGATCACCCCGTGAACCGCATCGCGGACCTACTGCCCTGGAACATCGCCCCGGCGGACCCGATCCACTCCACCGCTGCTGCCTAATCGAAGCCCCGACACACTTGGCATCAGTGTCCACGTATTTCTTATGTGGACACTTCTTTCCCACACTTCTGCCCAAACAGCGATGTCAACACGGCCACGACCGGACGGTTACATTACTCCCGTCTAGACGGCCATCGGTCTTCGCTTACCCCGCGCCAGGCTGAGAGCCAATCGGCATAGGGGGGAGAGTCACCTCTCCTCCCCTGCCACACCACCGTACATGCGGGTCCGCATACGGCGGTTCGATAAGTTAGTCCCACCAATGAACTGGCAGGCTGAGCGTTCGCAGTTTGGGGACGCCGCGCGGGTTTCACTTCTCTGGTCAGCATCCTTTGCGGCTTCACCGCGCCGTGCCCACCAAAGGCCCGCCGAAGCGGGATGGCTAGTGCACTACCCTCATCGAGACCCCAAGCACTACTTGCCCTTCCTATCGTTCGGGCCTTCGTCGCCGTGGTGACTACTACGCCCTCTGCTGACTTCTGCTGTACGGTCAGAGCACCTTACGATGTCCTCAGTCACGCTTCCGTGACGCACAGCAGATCTCCCGAGATAAGCTCGACCGCTTTCGACACGCGACCGCCGGATTTACCACCAGTGCCCTTGATGGATATGGGCTTCGCTGTCACTTGCCAGCTCGCCCGGCACCGTAGGCCTCCTCATCCAGTTCTTGTTCATCGGCCCGTATCTTTGCTCCACGCTTCCTTCAGACCCCACCTCGCGGTGACGCCCTTGCGCTTCACTACCCTTCACCTCCATCAGGTTGGGACGGGACTTTCACCCGTAGCTGCCGAACATGCTCGGCGTACAAGGAAAAGGCCACGCTCATTTCTGAACGCGGCCTTTATTTATGCCGGCAACGACCTACTCTCCCACACACTTTCGCGTGCAGTACAATCGGCCCAGCGGGGCTTAACTTCCGTGTTCGGGATGGGAACGGGTGGATCCCCCGCGGTATGATCACCGACAACTTGGAGCTGTCAGCTATCAGCTTTCAGCAACTCGTGCTGCGCTCACTTCAAGGGCTGATGGACAGCAAACTTGGTGACTCCAGCCAACAGCAGATTCCTCGCTTCGCTCGGAATGACAAGGTCACAAACGATGACAAAGTCATGCTGAGAGCTGAAAGCTGATGGCTGAGAGCTGAATTCTCAAAGAGCGT
>CAWDXI010000005.1:0-164710 GCA_963806195.1 uncultured Acidobacteriaceae bacterium
CTTGTGGTTCATGGTTAGTGGTGCTCGTTGCTCTTGGAGCGATACGGCGTTACTGCTGTGCTGCAAGAATTTCTCTCTGGATCTCCGCAAGACGGTCGGTCTCTGGTTGCACCGTGCGTCTCGCTCTTTTTTTTTGCGTCGAGGGCCGCCATCTGTTCTGCGGTCAGCTTTTCTCCGGTGAGCATTCGTGGCGGAGCCGGAGGTGTCTCGTCGAGGCAAGCCTTGGCGTAGGCTGGGTATTCGGCGTTGTATTGGTCCTGCAACTGCTTCAGCTTTTCGGCTTTGCTCTGGCAGCCGGCAAGGGCGAGAGTCGACAGGAGTAAGAGGGAGAGGGCAACGGATCTGGCATTCGAATCCTCCTTTAAAACGTTTGTGGAATCGTGTGGTTGGAGTACGCAGGCAGAAGCAAGTCCTGCGTGAAATACACTTTCACGCGGTGGCCCTCCCGAATTGTGATCGTGGGCGGTATCTGCAGGAAGCGGTCTAGGATGCTGGTCGCTGACTGCGAGACACTGGCCGCAGTGCCGTTGGTGAATGCCTGCGAGCCGCTCGTGGTGATGGTGCCGCCGCCCTGCGTGATCTCGCTGGCACCGGCAACGACACCCAAAGCGATCGAGGTGCCGAAGATTTCCAGGTAGTGGTTGTTGACCTTGTCTTTCAGCCCTTCCTCGCCGATCTGGTCGAGGCCGTGGAACTGGTCGAGATCGACGGAGTAACCATCCGGCATAATCAGCCGGTGAAAGCGACGGCCATCCGGCGTTGTTGTCCGAAGCCTGCCGCTCCAATCTTCTTGGCTTCACCGAGCACGACCGTTCCCTCGGGGATAACGACGTGCTGACGATCATGCGAATACAGCGGGATTTGAGACAAGGACTTTGACCGGACCTGCGGCGTCTCCGTCCAGGCGATTCATCAGAACGGTGTCGAGAACCGAACCTTCGTAGACGAGATAAGGTTGACCGATGGCCGAATCAATGTTGGCTTCCAGCGGCCGCTTATAGCCTCCGGGCGTCTCCCCTGGTTCACCTTCGGCTCGTGGGGTGACGAGACTCGTCTTTGACTGTCGTTCTGTGTGGTCATACTGGACGGGCGTCATCTGGCCTTGCTGTTGCGGCTGCTGTTGATGTTGCTCGGCAAGACGGGAGTACACAAGGTTGGAAGCGAAACGGGAGTTGTCAGCCCGTTCGCGCTCTCTCGCGGCAATGATCTGCGCTTGTTGCTGCTCGGGAGTAAGTTGCGGCGGCATGGTGCCTTGCTGCGCTTGCCCGCAGGGCCGGCCCGGACCGCAAGAAGTGGGTGCCTCACCGCTTGGGCCAAAGGCCGCGGCGGCGGCCTGCTGCGCGGGCGTCGCAGACGCAAGCGCCGGATCTTGCCCTGCAACTGTGCTGGCTGCCTGCTGCTCTTTTTGCCGTTCGGCCTGAACCTGGTTCTTCATGTCCTGAACGTTGTTGTCGGTGTTGTCCTGCAACGTGGGTTGCGGTGGTTGCCCTTTCGAGGCGGCCTGCTGCGCGGGTGTTTTCTTGCCCGTGGAGCTGAAAAGCGCCGCCACGATCACGAGCAACGCCGCGCCCAAATAGACGAACGTCTTGAGGTTCTTCTGCAAGACGCCCTTGGGCTGCTCTAAAAGGCCGCGCAGTGTTGGCTCGACTTGCGGTTCGGCGTGCGAACCCGCCTGCGAGTCTATGGGAGAAGTACGGTTGTTCTCGGTCATAAGAGTTACCCTTTCCGCGCAAAGCTCATCCGTTTCTTACCGAGTTCCACGTATCCGTCGTCCATGACCTTCGGGATGATGTAGGTCCCTTCCCGGAGGTCATAGGTGACGAGGTTGGGTTTGCCATCTTTCATCTCATAGACACTGAACTTTTCTGGCGCATTGGTCTTGATGTAGGTGAACTTGTCGTCGTGGTAGATCGACTGGATGTCGAAGGGAGATTCGTTCGCCTTGTAGACGTAGTCAAACTTGAGCTGCGTGGGATAGCTGCTCTTGTACTCGTCCACCGCCTGCTCGACGTGTGATTGAAGGGCGGCGACCTGCTGTTTCGACTGTTCGAGCTGCGCGGCGGACACGAACTGTGCGGGGCCGCTCGCGGCCACAATGGCAGAGCGGTCGGCGGGTTCGACGATCACCTTCAGGTCGGGCTCTCCCGGAGACCCGGAGATGTCCTGCAGGGTGAAGCTGTAGATGTTTCCCTTATCCGTTATCAGATTCAAGTTGGAGCTGATGCCTTGTTTCGCCGGATGCACAAAGCAAAAGTTGCCGACCACATCGACAATCCAGAAATCCTTGTCGCCCGTGGCGGCCTCCATGATCTTTTCGGTCGTGGGGAGTTCAATCAGGGTTGTGTATTTGACCTTGGCGCGGATCGCAACGATGTCCTGCGAGTGATACTGCACCGTGCGCGCGGATTCCTGCCCGAGAGCAACGATGGAAGAAACGACCAAAAGCGTATTGACGATGAATTTCATATTTCGCATGTGTATCTCCTTAGTGGTTCGTGTTAGAGGTTGACGTGGCCAGCGTGCGCGGCTGGAATGGATAGTCTTCCGCCAGATGGTGCAGCCCGTCGGCGATACCGAAACGCTCGAAGTAATCGCGCTTCTTCAAGTTGTCGCGGGCGTTGTTCGTTGCCATCCAGTGCGAAACGGAATCGACGTTTAACTGCACTTTCTTCGAGGTCTGCGCCTTCCGAATGAGCATCTGGCCCGGCGGAACAAGGCCGCCAATAAGGTCCAGCTCGGTATCGTTCAGATGGAACGCATCCCGGTACACTTCGCGGTTCATCTCCGGGTTGGCGAGGAAGATTTTCGTCGGGCAACTCTCGGCCACAATCGCCAGCATTCCCGATTCCTCAAGCTCTTTGATGGATTGCGTCGCCAGGATCATGGCGGCGTTGTGCTTGCGCCAGGTCTTCTGCGCCTGCACCACGTAGTTGCGGATCGTCTCGTTCTTGATGAAGAGCCACGCCTCGTCGAGCAGGAAGATCTTGAAGGTAGCGAGTTTCTGCGGGTCGGCAATTTCATTCGACGCACGATGCAAAACGTAAAACAGCAGCGGCTCCAGGACCTCGGGCGCATCGTTCCAGCCGTGGAAGTTGAAGGTCTGAAAGCGGGAGAACGACAGAGTGTCTTCAGCGTCGTCGAAGAGGAACCCGTACTGGCCGCCGCGTGCCCAGCGATGCAGGCGTTCCTTCAATTCGCCAACGATGTTCGTAAAGTTCGAGACGGTGCGCTGGGTCGGCTCCAGCATGTACATGCGCTCGATGGCATCCCACAGGCGGCGCTCTTCTTTGAAGTCGAGCCGGTAACGCTGCTCGTTCCCCTCAATCAGCACGCGGAAGAAGCTGAAGAGAAATTGCAGGTTTTCCTTGGTCTGCGGAAGCGAGAACGGATTGATGGTGAAATCCCGCGCTTCCTGGCCGGCATTCAGGTATGACCCGCCGAAGATGGTAGTAAGCGACTGGAAGCTTCCGCCAATATCGAAGATGAAGGTCAGCGGTGCGTACTTTTGCGCATTTTGCAGGACGAAATTGCAAAAATACGATTTGCCACTCCCTGTCATCCCAAGAATCAGCGTGTGGGCAACCTCGCCGTTATGCAGGTTCAGAAAATAAGGCGTGCTGTTGTCCGTTTCGAGAACAGCCAGGTACTCGGTGCCGAGATGCGCATTCGTCTTTTCGCCCGGAAGGATCGTAAAGAGGAACGATAGGTCGGCGTAGTTCGTGTTCAGCAGATACAGCTTGCGCAGGTTGAGCGCATAGTTGCCCGGCACGGTGGCGAAGTAAGCGTTGAGTTGGTTGTAGGTCTCCGAAAACAGGCTGCCGTCGGCGTTGGTGAAGATGCCAGCGAACTCGGCCCCGAATTGCTCCAGTTCGGCTTTTGAACGGCCGTAGAGGATAATCGTGAGCGAGAAGTCGCCCAGCGATTGGCCGTCGCCCAGAGCACGCAGGCAGTCGCCAAGGTTTTCGATGTCGGCCTGCTTCGACTCGTCCACCAGTACGTCGCGTGGGTTCGTCTTACTGGCGTCGTTGCCCATCTGGGAAACAAACCCGGTCTTCGACATATTGAAGTGACGGCGGCGCTTGTTGACCTCTTTGCGGGCCTTGTCCGCCGCGAGCGGCGTCCATTCCGTAATGACTCGGAAGTTGGCCGGGATTTTCAGGAGCGCATCGAGCGCCAGGGGCCGCGTTTCGGTGATCGCCTCTTTCATCGTCAGCACCCGAACGATGTGATCGCCGACGCGCAGATGGTCCCGCTCGGCTTCGATATTCGAGTTGACGACTTGATAGTCGAGGAACTGGTTGGACTGCGGCTTGCCCGCAACGCGCCAGTCGTCGAAATTAAGCAGCCGGCGGAAAAACGTGAACTGCCCCTGCCGGTTCAATACCTCGATTTGCATGAAGTCCGCGAGCTGCCGAGCGAATGCCTGCACGCGCTGGTCAAGGGAGGCAACATCACGCTCGATCTGGCTGCGCAGCAGAGTTTTCATGTTGTCGTTCGTGAACTGCGCTTTCAGTTCCCCAAAGGCTCCGGCAGGATCGCGGAAGAGTTGGCTGAACGCCGCGCCCACTCCGGTTTTCGACCGCGAGCCTTCGAGCAGAATGCAGTAAAAGATTTCCACCTGATAAAGATGGTCGCGTTTCGCTTCAAAGAACTTCCGTCGTTGCTCAATCGCCGCTTCCACAATCGGGTCGTCATATTTGGCGAACGGTATGTCGGGCCGGTTTGATTTGAAGAGGTATTGGTAGACATGGAAGCCTGGGCCGAAGGCTTTCAGAGCCGCCTCCAATCGCTTCACCGCATATTCCTGTTCCGAGCGGTCAAGACTTTCGTAGTCCACGCCGGGAACACTGAGCACCATGCCCACATCGCCGGACTTTGTAAGGAAGGCGGTCTCATTCCAGAAGCCGTACAAGTTGATGTGGTCGTTGAGGGCCGCGCTCTCTTTCCACGGCTTGATGACCTTAGCGACTCGCAGCATCACAGCACCTCGACACGGGGGATGAGCTGTTTCGCCGCGTCATAGCGCAGCTTGTAGCGTTCCGACCTCGCCAGGATGCGAAGGAATGCCGGATCGCTGTTCGTGACCCAATGGCCGAAGGCGAAACCGCCAACGAAGACGGCGATACCCGCGAGAATGGAATTGAAGAGATTGAACGCCCCAACCGCGCCTACACAGACGAAGTAGAACAGAGTGCGTTCCACGCCCAAGTAGGTGAGAGGCTTATGCAGGCTTTTGAAGACTCGATTTGTACGATGCTTCTGTGTTTTGTCTGCCATAAATCTCTCGCCTAACGATTGCGTGTTGAGTGAAGGGGCCGGAAACGGCTCGGAAGGGCGCTAAACGCCCCAGAGCCAACTCAGGACATTGACGGCGAGAACGGCAATGCCCGTTCCGGCGGCAACGCCGGCGAGCGCCTTCTTAGCGCCAGGTTCGCCGTGCGCGAAGCCGTAGCCGCCGATCACGATGGCAACCAGACTGGCAACCTTCGCAATGGTGCCGGTGAATAGGCTTTGGATGGCGGTAAAGCCGGTGTCGAACGGTGAACCGCCCTGCGCTAGCGCGGCCACGGGCAGGACAAGAAGCAGGGTGAGAGCAACGGCGGTCGGACGTGCCCACTTCGACCGAAGAAGGGTCTGGATTGTGCGGACAAGATGGACTTGGAACCGACGGGATGACATTTGCGCCTCCGGGCAGCGCCTAAAATCGGCTGCGGGTGGCGCAAAAGTAACCGCACTCGATTTCGCTGTCCAATGAAAGTTCGGGAGTCTGTTATTCCCTGGAGGACTAATAGCTTGTCGTGATTGTGCTTTGGCGGGTGAACTCGTAGTCGAGACAGAGAGAAAGAATCTCTATGCTCCTATGAACAAAAGATATATCCAAGGTCATTTCGTTAACTCTTCGCTCACACACACACCCTCTGAATGCCCCGCTGGAATGCCCTGAGTGGCATTGGAAGCCGCGGAACAAAGCCGAGACAAAGGCCGACACCACCGCTGTATCAAGTTATTTTGGCGCTTTCCTTGATTTTTGTCGTTTCCACAAGTTCCGCTATTTCATTAAGCTACACCTCCTCAAAGCCGCCCGGTCAACGGAAATCTGACGTAATCCACCTATTTCGAAAAGCTATTAGTCGCAGAAGGAATAACAGACTCCCGAAATTTCATTAGACAGGGCGGCAGAAATGAAGCAGGTTGGGGAAGATTGTCGGTTGCACACGGACTCGACCAGCCGAAAACGGCATTGGTCGGTTCGGAACCCCCGTGTTCGGCCCGACAGAGGACTAAAATGTCGACCCAGCCCAGTCGGATTGCTCGACCGCAATCTCCGCACCTGATCCGTGAAGCCCCAATCGAGTCGGCATCAGACCCAGCCCTGATGTCCCGCCGTGTCTCGTCTTCAAACGATCAAGTCGGAGCTGTTACGCCACCGAATCTAGCCAGGCCAGTTGAGACAGTTGTCGATTCGAACGTCCATTTTGAGTCGTTGCTCGACAGCGAAGAGGCAGGGCGGTTTCTACGCATTCACCCGGCAACGGTGAAGCGATTGGCCCGTAGTGGTCGTCTCCCTGGATTTCGCATTGGCAACCGCTGGCGATTCCGTTTTTCCGATCTAGACGATTGGGCGCACTCTGCGGTACTCTCACGACACTCTTTGCGCCGCGAATAGAGGAGGTCTCTATTGCGGCGAAACACGTATCAGTTCGGTTGGATTGAAAGACAGAGAAGGTCTGAAGGGCCATCGGTCTGGGTTTGGCGATTTCGTCAAAAGCAAGCCGATGGAGGATGCAAGAAGGTAGCGGTGCTACTCGGGACAGTCCAGGAAATCAAGACGGAAGCTGACGCCTGGAGGAAAGCCGAGTCCCACCGTATACAGGCAGATTCGGAAAGAGCGGCAGACGGACAAGTTTCGTTTGGCGCTTTGTGCAATCGGTACATTGCGGATGCCCTGCCGTTACGGCATTCGACAAGAAAGTCTTATTTGACCATTCTGAACAAACACGTCATGCCAAAGTGGGAGAACGTGACCGTGTCCCAGGTGAGGCCCATGTACGTTCAGGAATGGCTCAACAACATGACCCTAACCGCAACCACCAAAGGAAAGATCAAAGCTCTCATGCATCGCCTTTTTGAAAGAGCGATGTTCTGGGAGCTAATTCGCACGGAGCGGAACCCGATGGGGTTGGTCGAGATACCGGGATCGAGTCGGCGATGGAAGAGGCCGATTATTCTGAACGTCGATCAGTATTTCGCGATACTCCAACTTCTGACGGAGCCGTACCGCACGATGGTGGTTGTCGCCCAGTGCCTAGGGCTCCGGGTGAGCGAAATTCTGGCTCTGCAGTGGCTAGACATCAACTTCACCGAACTCACCATGCGCGTGACTCGCGCTGTGGTGGACGGCGTGGTGGATGAGGTCAAAACGGAATACTCCGAAGATGACCTTCCGCTCGATCCTGACCTCGGCGCTGTCTTGCTCAACTGGAAACGGAGATGTCAACAATCGGAGGAGGGCTGGGTTTTTCCCAGTCCCGTGACCGGACGCTGCTACCATGCCAGTCCGATCCAGCAGGATTACATTCGTCCTGCGGGTCGCAAGCTGGCTCTGGGCGACATCGGCTGGCACACCTTTCGGCATACCTATCGGTCTTGGCTCGATTTGGTCGGTACTTCGATTGGAGTCCAGCAGAAGCTAATGCGGCACGCTCAGATCGCGACCACCATGAACGTCTACGGCAACGCCATGATGGAATCGAAACGCCAGGCCAACAGCAAAGTTGTTCAGATGGCGCTCAGGCAAGAGGTGAGGAAGGCAAAATGAAAAGAGCTGCCAGAGCGTTTGTTTTATCGCATTTCACTGCGGAGGCCGGCTTATTGCCCTTTTTTGCCCCTGCGGTGAAAACGTCCGATGCTCGTAACTCTATGAAGGGTTTGGTTGCGGGGGGTGGATTTGAACCACCGACCTTTGGGTTATGAGCCCAACGAGCTACCAGACTGCTCCACCCCGCATTTCAATCATAGCAACCGCGCGGGGTGTCGTCAAACCTCGCGAATGGCCATCGTTGCGCAGCTTGAGATTTCGGAGCGACGGCGTTGTGTGATGTGCATCCCCGCATTCGACACTCGGGTGCTTGCATATCCACAACCTGCAAGAACCGCAGCACCGAATTGAAGATCGCGAGCATCCAAGCAATATTGCTTGGATTGTGCCGAACACGCTCTGTGGTTCGTGCATCCTCAGCTAAACTTACTTGCGGAAACAAGGAGGTCCCATATGGCGAAGAAGGAAGTCGCCGCCCCCCGTCAAACCTCAATCAACGCACAGCCCCGTATTCACCAGAGTGCTGGTGAGATTCAAGCTTACGGCACCGTCTTGCACGGCCTGCCACTCGAGTTGGAAGAGCCCGTGCGCCTGGAAATCACCGAGCAACTGAATCTTTTGCTCGCCGATACCATGACGTTACGCGATCTCTACAAGAAATCGCATTGGCAAGTCGCGGGGCCAACCTTTTATCAGCTTCATTTATTGTTCGACAAGCACTATGGGGAGCAGGTGGAGATCGTGGACGGGATTGCTGAGCGGATTCAATTGCTCGGCGGAGTCTCGCTTGCCATGGCCGCCGATGTCGCCGAGACTACCCGTATCGAACGTCCACCGCGCGGCAGGGAAGAAGTGCCCGTCCAGATCTCCCGACTCCTGGATGCGCATCAGATCATTATTGGTCACTGCCGGCAGCTCGCGCGTCGCGCTTCCGAACTGGGCGACGACGGCACGAATGATATGATCGTCAGCGACGTGTTGCGCGCCAATGAATTGCAGGTGTGGTTTCTGAGCGAGCACCTGGTCGACGTTCCTCTGGTGCATGCGGACAAAACGCGCGCGCGAAAAGCTGGATAGTCTCTTCTGCTCTTTTTCAAAGATGCGGCACCGCTCATGATGGGACCGCATCGAATCACTCTGCTTGCCACTCGTTTGATCTCTTTTGCCATCGGAGGAGCAGACAGGCGCCGATCACAGTACCTCGGAATCGACATGGCGGCTGCGTTTTGTCCGTTTTGACCTTAAGTCATAAAACGATCGTGAGTCGGACAACACGATCTCGCTTGGTAGCAAGAATGAAGTTGAAATGGACAGGGCAGCGCTGTAAGCTGTCGTGACTCACAGTCACTATCCATGCCGGAAATCTCCAGCAATCGTGCTGCCCCGCCCCCTTACCAACGCCACGCTCCCCCGCGTCCACGCTCGGAGGCGAAGCGCAGCCGCATCATTGAGGTTGCCACGGAGCATTTTGCCGAGCATGGTTATCACGCGGCCCGCGTTGGTGACATCGCCATCGCGCTCGGGATCGCCAAAGGCTCCATCTTCCAGCACTTTGGCAGCAAAGATGGATTGTTCTTCGAGGTGTATAAGCGCGCGGTCCGCTCGTTCGCCAAATACCTTGAGGCGCCTGCGGAAATCCGCCAAGCCGGTTTCTTCGAAGTGTTGCGCTATTGGCTGGTGCGCACCGAACGCTTGCTGCACGACGACTGGATTCCTTACCGCATTTCTCTGCTGGGAAATTACGGTACCGATCTCGTGCTGAAACGCGAGATTAACCGTTTCCTCATCAGCGAAGATCCGTACGGCACGGTGGCCTTCGCGCGCTTCGGATTGGAACGTGGCGAACTGCGCACGGACATGGACATTGAGATGATCGTGTCGATCCTCGACTGGATGATGGAGCGCTTCCAGGATGCGCTGCTCACGGCGGAGCTTGATCCGGGTTTATTCCGCCGCCAGGGCGAGCCATTCGAGAAGAAGGAAGCCAGAATTCAGCAGTTTCTGGCTTTGTTGCGGCGGGCCATTGGTGCCGTCGCCGCAGGTCCCGCGCAGAGCGTCTCTTCGCAAGCGCGCGGGAATCGCCGGCGGTGAGTCCGGGAGTTATCTGGCATAGCGGTAGAGTGGACTTACGAAACTTGGATCATTCATTCGTGAGTACAATCATTCATTCGAGCGCATAAATATGCAAGCTTCAATCGAGCAGATCCTCTCCAGCTACAACGATCGAGCCGCGCTTTCGGAGGCCTCGACCATCCCTGCACCGTGGTATGTGGATCCGCGGATCGCAGAATTGGAGCGGCTCAACGTCTTCAGCAGGACTTGGCAACTCGCCGCCCGGACCGACCAGTTGCAGAAGCCAGGACAATTCGTTGCCACGCGGCTTGCGGGAGAGCCTGTGGTCATTGTGCGCGGAAGCGACGGCACGCTGCGCGCGTTCTACAACGTGTGCCGGCACCACGCTGCGGCTGTCGTGACGCAGCCTTGCGGTCAGGCGGTAATGTTGCAGTGTCCTTATCACGGCTGGAAATACGGTCTGGACGGATCACTCAAGGGCATGCCTGAATTCGATGGTGTGGAGAACTTTGATCGCGCTCAGAATGGTCTGGTTCCCATCCGGGTCGAAACCTGGGAGTGCTTCGTGTTCGTGAACCTCGACCCTCAGGCCGGGCCTTTGCAAGAATTTCTTGGCACTTTAATGAAGCGCGTCGCTCCGCTTGGCATCAGCAAACTCCGCTACTTCGACCGCAGGACCTATGACATTCATTGCAACTGGAAGGTCTTCGTCGATAACTACCTCGACGGCGGATATCACGTGCCTCACCTGCACAAAGGCTTGAGCTCCGTGCTCGATTACAAGCAGTACACCATCGAAAACGAAGATCGTTACTGCCTGCAGTCCAGCCCGATGATCGCTTCCGACGAAGATGCGGCCACCGGGGCGACACGCAAGGGCGATCGCGCCTGGTATTTCTGGCAGTATCCGAACCTGATGATCAATTGCTACGAGGGATACATGGACACCAACTATGTCATCCCCGTGGATGCGGATCATTGCACGGTGACCTTCGATTTCTATTTCAGCGACGTCAGCGAAGCCCGTCGCGAGCACAACGACGAGTCGGTAAACGTCGGCAACCGTGTGCAGGATGAGGATCTGGGCATTTGCGAGGATGTGCAACGCGGCCTGAAGTCGCGGGCTTATGGAGCCGGCCGCCTCTCTGTGCGGCGAGAAGCGGGAGAGCAATTGTTCCACCGGCTGCTCGCCGCCGATTTGAAGGGAAATCCCGCACCATCCATCGCAGCGGCAGATTGAATCTGGCGCGCTAGGCTGCCTTCTTTGAAGGCATCCGCCGAATTGTTAGCGACCATGCCCCTTGGTCAATCTTGCGAGTCCTGCTCCCGCCTCATAGCGCGTAGATCGATTCCCAGTTGTTCCGCTTTCTTGTAGAGATGACTGCGTTCCAAGCCAAGTGATTTCGCGGCCAGGCTCATGTTCTGATGGCTGCGCTTCAGTTCAGCGAGAATCACTTCGCGTTCGAACAACTGCACGCGGTCGGCGAGTGCGCCGGACCCGGTGTCGTTGGTTGCAACGCCGCCTCCGGGAAAAGTCTCAGGCAGGGCCAGTTGCACGGTTGCCAGATCCACCCGACCATCGGTAGCAAGCAGCATCAGCCGCTCGACCATGTTGCGCAATTCGCGGACGTTGCCCGGCCACGGATGAGACTGCAATGCTTCTATTGCGTCCGCGGTGAATGGGACGGGTTTCCACCCATTCTGCGTGTACACTTGCGCAGCGAAATGTTCCACCAGCACAGGAATGTCATCACGCCGCTCGCGCAAGGGAGGAAGCATCAACGGGAACACGTGGATGCGGTGAAACAGATCCTGCCGGAATTTCTCTTCGCGGACACGCGCTTCCAGATCGCGGTGAGTCGCGACCACAACGCGAACGTTTACGGTAACCGGTTTATCGCCGCCGATGCGCTCCACTTCGCCTTCTTCAAGCACGCGCAACAGCTTGGCCTGCATGTTCAGGGGCATGTCGCCGATCTCGTCGAGAAAAATCGTTCCCTGGTCGGCCTGCTCAAACTTGCCGATGTGGCGTCCGGACGCGCCGGTGAACGAGCCCTTCTCATGTCCGAAAAGCTCGGACTCGATCAACTCGGCCGGCACCGCGGCACAATTCAGTGTCACGAAAGGTCCAGCCGCGCGTGGGCTTCGTTCGTGAATAGTTCGCGCGACCAGTTCCTTGCCCGTGCCGGTTTCGCCGAAGATGCACACGCGTGACTCGCTGGCGGCGACACGATCCAGTTGCGCCATCACCCGCCGCATGGCTTCCCCTTTCCATACGATTTCATGCTTGCCGAGTCGCTGGCGGAGTTGCCGATTCTCGCTCTCCAGGCGTTGCAGTTTGAGCGCGTTGTCCACGGTGAGCATGAGTTTGTCGCTCGAGATTGGCTTCTCGAGGAAGTCGATGGCGCCCAGCCGTGTTGCCCGCACTGCCATTTCAATGTGCGCCTGCCCCGACATCATCACTACCGGCGCGATCACTCCCTGCCGTTTCAAATCTTCGAGCAGGGAGAGACCGTCTTTGCCGGGCATGACCACGTCAGAGAGAATGAGATCGAAGTTCTGTGCCTTGGCCAGTTCCAGAGCCTTTGTCGCGCTGTCGCACACCGTGGCTTCATGTCCCGCCAACCGGAAGGCGCGCGACAGTGAGGCCAGCGTGTTGGCTTCATCATCGACGATCAAAAGATGCGCTTTGAACGGCAACCGTCCTCCTCACCATTTCAGCCGGGAAACTGCCCGGCCTTGTCGCCTGCGTGTTGCGTAGCAGGAAGTTTCTGCAGTGCCTCAAGATTATCCGGCAGCTCGATCACGAAAGTCGTCCCCCGACCGGGTTCGCTTTGCACGCTGATTCTTCCGCCGTGATCGCTGACGACCGACTGCACGATCGCCAGGCCCAGTCCCGTTCCATGCTGCTTGCTGGTGTAATAAGGAGTGAAGATGCGCTCGCACTCCTCATGCGTCATCCCCGAGCCGGTGTCGGACACTTCGATTATTGCTTTTCCGTCGTCGCGCCTGGTCCGGAGAGTGAGCGCGCCGCCATTCGGCATGGCATCCATCGCATTCAGCACGAGGTTCGACAGTGCCCGGTGCAGCAAATCCGGGTCGGCAGCGATCGCCCCAAGGCTCTCGTCCAACTCAAGCCTGTTGGCGATCGGCGCGCGCCCCGGCGCCTGCAGTTGCGCCTGAAACAGCTTCCCGATTCCGCGCAAAATCTCATTCACCTGCACCGTTTGCAACTGCGGATGCGGCATCTTGGAAAACTCGCTGAAGCGGCCAATGATCGTCTTGAGATTCGAGATCTCAGCTAGCAGAGTACTGGAGCTTTCGCGGAATACTTCGTCGAATTGCTCGGGGCTCCGTGTCTGGGCACGCATGAGATTTTCAACCGTGAGTTGCAGAGGGAACAGCGGATTCTTCAACTCATGCGCCAAACGGCGCGCCAGCTCGCGCCACGCCGCGACACGCTCAGTTTGTACGAGACGTTCTTTGTGTGCCACCAATTCGGCCGTCATACGATTGAACGACTCAGCGAGTTGCGCTACTTCATCGCTGCCGTGAACCTCCACTCGCGTGTCCCAATGCCCCGCGGCAACGTCCTGCGCCGCCCGTGCCAATTGCTCCACGGGACGCGTCACCCTGGCAGCCGCCCAGCTGCTCAGCAAGATCGCCAAAATAATTCCGCCACCGCCAACCAGTAGTGCCGACGCACGGATTCGGCGTTTCAACTCGACATAGGACCGCCGCGAATTCCCCACCAGCAGAATCGCCAGCAATGGACGATCCTTGCCGGCACCTTGCAGCGGAATCGCGTGAAACACCTCTTCGTCCGCCTGATCCGACGACCAGGAAACGATTCCGGTCATTTCCTGGTTGTATTGCCGCACCGACTCGATCAGTGGCGCCAACTTTTCTGCAGGCCGGGCGGCACCTGTATTCGCGGGAGACGGATCCAGAAGCGAGTCGCGCGAAAAATGATCGCTTCGATTCTGGTAAAGCAGGACGCGCATCTCCGCAGGCAGATCCAGCGCGGAAAGGAAGTTCTGGTCGAGCCGCCGGCCCCCGACCACATAGACAGGATGCTCGCTCACCCCAGTAGCCTGCACAGCAAAGAGTCCTAACGCGGTCGAGTCCTGCAATTCCTCGCGTTTCAAAAATGCGCTCTGCCCGCTCGAAGCCGCCAAACTCTCAAACGCGGTGTCGGGATAGCCAAACTTCGCTGGCCACTGCGCCGACGAAATGATGGTGCCGTGCCGATCCAGAAATTCGAGAAAATCGAGTTGATGACTCTCCGCCATGGATTTGGCAAGTTCAAAATATTCTGCCGAGTCCGCAGAAGTCCCATTCAGGGCGGTCGCCATCCGGCTGACCAGTTCGGAGGCGGCAATGGCTTCCACCCGCCGAGCCACGTCCTCACTGCGCCGGCTGAACTCGCGCTGAAACTGCGCGATCAGCGCTGAAGTGTGCTGGTCTTCGGCCTTCTCGAACGCATTGCGCGTCAACGCCAGCACCAGCGCGGCAACGGCCCCCACCGACAGGAATACCGTCAGCGCGAAAACCGCCAGAAGTTTGCGGCGGAATGTCATGGTTTGCCGATCATGATTTGCCGATCATTATCTGCCGACTCCCAGCCACGCGTCCGCTAGCGTCCAACTTCCGTCGGGCCTCAACGCCCAATTGTTCAAGCTCGACGCGGACGCGTAGGACACCGGCAGATGAAAAAGCGGAATCAGGCGCTGTGTTGCCAACAGAGCCACTTCCGATGCATAGAGATCCTCCACACCGCCTTGCTTCCTTCCTGTTGGCAGTCCAGCCAACGTGGCAACATCCTCCAGCGCGATCCAAGGATTCGCCGACGCGAGCGGGATTCGCAGCAGACGCAAATCAACGGTGCTCCCCGTCGTAGGTTGTAGAGATAACCCGGCATCTCTCGCGTTTAGCGCGATGCGCTCCGCCATCAAGCGGCCCAGAGGGTCACTGCCATCGTATCCGAGGGTCCAGATTGGGACCGTGCGTACCTGTTGGCGCGATTCACGGGCTCGCGGTGGGTCTGGGTCGGTGGAAAATACGAATCCGTATCCGCTCATCCAGTTCGGAAGAATGCTGGCTGTCGGTTGTCCCGCGCCTTGCAGCAACACACTGCGGATGGATCCACGCTCCACGCTCCAGGCCAGCGCCTGACGAAGGAGTTTCTCTTCCGGGGAGGCCACATCGCGAGTGAAGACGAGGGCTAACAGTTCCACCGGAGTTGAAGTCGCCAGCCGGCGTCGTTCCTGCGAAACCCGGAGCGTCTGCTCCGGCGCCACTTCCACTAGATCGTCCTTCCCCAGTTCCAGCGCGGTCATCTGGTCGCGAAAACTTTTCCCCATCTCAATCTCGATGGCATCGAGAAATGGCCGCCCGCGCCAGCAGGTCTCTTCGGCCGCTAGCGTCAACTTCTTACCAGGCTGCCAATCGACAATGTGAAACGGCCCTGTGCCCGTCGGGTTGTTGCCGGCAGTTCTCTTCACAATTGCGTTCCGCGGCAACGCCAGCTCCGCCAACAAATCGAAATCGGACCTGTCCCACTCAATCACTACCGAATCTGCATCCGAAACCACCTTCCACGATGGATTCGCGGCGCGCAGGGAAGCGGCTGCAATCTCGGCAGTCAGCTGCGCTCCGTCGTGAAACTTCACTCCGCGGCGGATGCGAAACTGCCAGCGCTGGCTTTCTGGCAATGGTTGCCACGATGCTGCCAGCGAAGGATGTACCTGTCCGTTCTCGTCGGTGGTCACCAGCGTGTCGAACATCAGCATGGTCAGGCTGCGTCGGCCGAACGAATCCGGCTGCGCACTATCCGCGGGATCCAGCGACCCAGGTGCGGCCCGCATGGCGACGTGCAGCACGCCCCCGTATTGCGGCCGCGTCTCGGCGTTCGCCGCCAAGGCTACAACCATGATGCTACTGACTACAAACCACCACCAATCGAAAAGCCTCATAGCTACCTGTTTCTCGATTCTTCACCACTGCAATCGCCGTGTCGGCTTTCGCTTCCGTCCACAATGTCGTGATCGAGCCCGGAAAATCGATGGCCGTGCTTACCGCGACGGGATCGCGATCTGGAAACTCATACGCGCGCACTGAATCCCCGGTTGCTTCTTCAGAACTGCCTTCAGGGCTTGTAGCCAGCACCTGCCAGCCGGCGCCGCATGAAGTCTTCACAGTGGCCAGATCGCTGCCCCAAGCGACCCGGGCGGCCTGGTCGCTCACACCGTCGACCATGTGCACATGACCATCTGTGGCGGCAAACAGCCAGAGCAGATATTTGTCGCGTGGCAGAAATGCCGCCGAGTAAAACTTGGGCACGGTCGCGAACTTTCCGATGCCGGAAGTCAAAACGCCGGTGAGAAAGTTGCGCGTCGGAGCGTAGAAAGCCCTCATCGATGGAATCGCGACCGAACTCGGTCCGGCGCCTGGAAACACGGGGAAGGTTCCACCACTCAACGCCGCTGGCACGAGCGGCCACGGATCGTCGGTCTCGCGGCAGTTCAGTGCGAGCGGCACTCCGGCAGAGCTGCGGCAGATCACTCCGGGCAGATAAACGTCCAGCAAGTGATCTCTGGCCGGGACCAGTCTGCCGCGCAAATCCCGCGGCCACGGTCGCGCATGAACGATTCCCAGCGCCTGCTCCTGCTGCCATTTTCCCGCCTGCCACCGGTAGAGCGCCACTTTCTCGGAGTCGAGGACGGCAATGTGCGTGGGCGTGGCACTTTCCTCCAGCACGGCAACGTCGAGAATGGGATCATCCTGGGTCCACAAAGGAATCTTGCGCAGGCTGAGTGGAACAGATTCATGCGCCGCCGTCGTGCCCGCGGGGCGCGCCGCAGATGCCATCGCCACAACCGCCTCGCCCGAACCCTGCCGAATCTGCGCCACCCAGACGTAGGACGTTGAATTCTCGGACAGAGAGATCGCAACCGTGGCTGCAGACTGCTCCGCATTCACGAAGCGGATGCCCGCCTCTTCGAGCGCGCTACGCAACCCGTTTTGAATGATTTCGTGATCCCGCTTGCTGAGCGAAGAACGGTTCTCCACAGTAAGAGCGACAGCGCCGGGCCCAGTCACCGCAACGATTTTTCTCGCGAGTTGCTGCTCCGGACCGTTCCAATCTGCCGCGCCAGCAGCGATCGCCAACCCCAGCAACAAAAAAGAAAGTCGCGCCACAGCGCAGAGGATGTGCGCAAGAGGTAAGGCGCGGCACACCGAGTTCGCACTGACGTTTGGGATGCCCGAATTATAAACCGCTCCGCCCATGAGCCAGGACCTCTCCCCCTGTACTGTTTGGACACCACTTAAGCCGGTCTGGTGCGGGTGCCCCATCCTTGCCGCGTTCTTTGCGGCAAGGGTGGGGGTTTTGATCTCGTGGAGTCTATCTGGGTTGTTCTTGCGATTGTTCCGCCTGACTCGTCTGGTTCGCCATGTTCATGCTGCGCAATACGTCATTGGCGAAGAAAAACTTGCCATCAGCCGGGACCATCATGATTTGGAGTTTGTCGGAGAGCCGCTCGGCCACAATTTTGTTGATCAGCAGCGGATTCTGCTTCAAAATCGCCGCCTCACTGGAGAGTCGCTCCGCATCGGCAGCGGCTGTCACACGAATGCGATCCGCTTCTGCCTCCGCCAGCAACTTTCGCCGTTCGGTCTCGGCCTTGCTGTCGATGACCTTGGCCTGGGCCGCGGCCTCCGCGTTTTGAATGGTCGCTTCCTTCCTTGCTTCGGCTTCCAGCTTGCTCTGCTGAATTTGCTTCTCCTTCAACGGTAGCGTGTACTGCATGGCATCGGACTCGCCCTTCGCCTGCAACACGTGGACTTGTGCCTCGCCCTCGGCCTGCTTGATCTGCTGCACTTTCGTCGCCTCCGCTTCGAGTTCCGCGATGCGCACTTGTTTCTGTTTCAGCTCCGTTTCCACGCCCATGCGGTCATTTTCCTGCTCTTTCAACAGCAGAGTCTCCAGCCCCTTTGCGTACTCCTCCGGCAACTGAATGTCCCGCAGCATCACTTCTTTCACCACGATTCCGTCGCCCGCCAGTTTCTGCGTGATCATGCCTGCCGCCCTCTGCCGGACCTCCTCGCGCTTAGCCGAGAAAACATCCCGCACCGTGTAGTTCGGAACGAGTTCCCGCCACACGCTGGCCACGATTGGAGGCACAATCTCTTTCTCCACCGGACGGGGCAGGTTGCTCTGAATGTAGTCCAACCGTTTGGGATCGAGACTATAACGCACCGTGATCGCAAGCCCAAGCGTCAGCCCTTCCTTGGCCTGCACGTCGAGCAGTTGCGACTTGGTCGATACGTTCGCTGCAGCGGTTTTTCCATCCTCCGGCACGCCCGTGGTGAAGACCTGATCCCGCGTATCGAACAGCGCGACGTCCTCGACCAGCGGCGCCACAAAATGCATACCGGGATATAGCGTGCCCGGCACGGTCCCACTCATTTCGCTGACGCGGATTCCCGCCATGCCGGTCGGCACCACCACAATTGCGAACGCCAGCAGGATCGGTCCCCAGGCCAGCAGAGCCAGCGCCAGCGAAGTGCGCCAGCGCCATTGCGGCAGTGGCGGCAACGCGCCCGCGCCGGGTGTAGCCAGCGCGCGCCGGTACAACAGTTCGCGATACAGGTCATAGCCCAAAATGCATACAGCCACGAGAATCATCCCGAGGCCACCGGCAATCAGCAAGTACTTCAACGCCAGCATTGTCGTTCTCCTTTGCGCCTCAGCGCTTCTGCCCCGATTTCACCGCGACCGCCTGACGGGCAAAGAACAGACGGAACACTTGCCCAAAAATCAGTTCCTCCGCCAGCAACGCCACCGCGAGCGAGAAAACCATTCCTCCCACGACCGCCATGAATGTGATTGCCATTTGCATGATGTCCTCCCGAGACTTCCACTTAGTTTCAATCGACCTCGTTCAAAAAGTCGGACAACTCTTCTTACTGACCGCCGTCCTGCGCGGGAACTTGCACCGCAGCCACCGTCATGTCGTCGGTGCGGCTTCCAAAAACTTGCGCAACTTGCTCGTCGCGCTCGCCATGAATCTCAACCAGGTCACCTACTCGGAGCATCGTGAACAGGCGCTCAACGTCGCGATTGCGCAACCGGATGCAGCCGTGCGAAGCGGCGTGTCCGACGGACTTCGGTGCATTCGTGCCGTGAATTCCATATCCCTTTTGGTTGAGTCCGATCCACCGCGTCCCCACGGGATTGTCTTTGCCGCTCGGGATCACGGTGCCGGGGTGGTAGTAGGTGGGATTGGAAACGCGGTTGACGATTCGAAATTCACCCGTGGGGCTGGGACTTGTCGCCGCGCCGACTGCGACGGAAAACTTGGTGATAACATTTCCGTCTTCGATCACCGCCAGTTTGCGATCCGGAAGGCTGACCAACACCGTTCTGGTGGACCGGTCGGGCGTGGGCCTCGCAGTCTGCGCGAATGAGGGGAGGGCTAGCGCCACGATTGCAGCGTAGATGTATCCTTGCTTTCGCTTCGTCGCTATCCTGCTGGCTGCGCGTTCCATGTCCGCTCCTTGATCAACTTGCCGTGCGCTGATACAAGGGCAGGACGACAGCCAATCGGCATACCGTTGAAAATAATAGAGTTGGGATCTACAGAGTGGGCTGGTCAGTGTGCCTGCAGCCACAGCGTGTCTATCAGCACACACTTCTCAAAGTTGATGAGTCACAGACAGGTTTGAATAACGATGGCGATAGAGGATGGTGGGGGGAGGGACGCGCTTTTCTCAAGCCTTCAAGCGCCCGGCCCTCGCCGTCTGGGGAAACGGCTTGTGGGGTTCTGTGGGTAGGGCCGGGCGATCTTTACTCACTAGAAGGCCTAGTTCAATTGTGCTTATTTAAGTCCTGTGGCCTGCGTATTTCTGTGACGCTGGTCACAGTTGCGCGTGATTGCCATCATCCGAAAATTGCGGGTTCCTCCTTAGCTTGGAGGCGCACCATTCCGGCCGGACTGTGCCTTTGTCGGCGTCACAGCAGCCTGTGATTGAAATCACCGCCCGATCCCTCAGTGCTTCTTACACTCGTTGTTGAGCGAGCCGAAAGCTCTCATTTCATTCTGGAGATCGATTCATCATGGCCTATGTAATCACTGATACCTGCATCAAGGACTCCCTCTGTGTCGAGGTCTGCCCGACCGATTGCGTTCATCCCAAGCAAGACGAGCCGGGCTTTGAAGCCGCTACTCAGATGTACGTGGATCCCGAGGGCTGCATCGATTGCGGCGCCTGCATTCCAGCCTGCACGTCCGATTCGATTCATGCCCTCGAAGATGTGCCCGAGGAAAAGAAAGACTTCATCGAGAAAAACGCGACCTTCTACAAGCATTGATTCGGAAGAAATACCTCCTGTTCCACTCCCGAATTGTCGGGCGTTGGAAAAGCGGTGGACCAGCGCTCCAACGCCCGGTGATTGCCTCTCACCGCTCTTGTCCGCCGGTTCCTCCCGTTGACTTCCGGGTCTTTGCCCCGCTATCGTTGCGACGCTATGAACGTCGTAAAAGCGACCCGCCACTTCGAGGAGTGGTTGGGCCGTCATACAGATCTAGTCCAGAAAGATCTGCGGCTCAAACACACCAATATGAAGGCGGCGGTTTTCCCCTTTCTGCGGGCCACCTTCTACCGCTGGGCGCAAATCTGGCCGAAGGTGTGCCCCGATCTCGCCAAGGGCCCGCAGGTGCTGGCGGTCGGCGATCTGCACGTGGAAAATTTTGGCACGTGGCGCGACGTTGAAGGGCGTCTGATCTGGGGTGTCAACGACTTCGACGAAACTTACCCCATGGCCTATGCCAACGATCTGGTCCGCCTGGCTGTAAGCGCTCACCTTGCTTCGGAAGCCGGGCACCTGCCTCTGAAGCAGAAGGACATCTGCGATTCGCTTCTCGAGGGCTATCGCGAGGGCTTGCGTTCAGGGGGAGTGCCGTTTGTCCTGGGCGAGAACAACGAGTGGCTGCGTCAGATAGCGGAAAGTGAACTGCGCGATCCGGTCCACTTCTGGGCGAAAATGGACGCTTTACCCACCGTAAAAGGTGACGTGCCGATCAGTGCCGTTGACGCGATCGAGCACCTGATGCCTGCCCGGGACTTGCGGTATCACCTGGCTCGTCGCGTTGCGGGCCTCGGAAGCCTGGGACACGCGCGCTATGTCGCAATCGCCGATTGGCGCGGCGGCAGAATCGCTCGCGAGGCCAAAGCCCTGGTTTCGTCCGCGTGCTACTGGGCAAAGGATCACCAGGGCCCCCCTGAGATTCTGTATCAGACCATTATCAGCCGCGCGGTGCGATGTCTCGACCCGTTTGTTCAGTTACGCGGACGCTGGATTGTGCGGCGACTGAGTCCGCACTGCTCGCGCATCGAACTCGCCACGCTGCGGGCACCGGGCAAGGAGTTGCACTTGCTTCGTGCCATGGGATGGGAAACGGCGAATGTCCATCTGGGGACAAAGACTGCGCGCAAGCCCATCCTCAGCCACATGCAAAAGCAAAAGGGGAAGTGGCTGCACGGAGCGACGGAAGAGATGTTGAAGGCAGTGCGCTCGGACTGGAAGACCTGGAGAGAAGATGGGTATGTATAGGAGAGCGCCCGGCTATGCCACTACGCTGCGCTCACTGGACGCCGATGCGGCCACGCTCACCGCCGGCCGCCGTAATGGAGCCAACGCTACTCCGCGCTCCCGGTCATAAACCAGCGTCCATTGCGTGGCACAGTCATCACACAGCCAGTAGTGCTCGACGCACCGTGGTTGTTGCCGGGCACGAACAAAAGGGGGCACGGCAGCTTCTCCGGGTTTGGTCACGCGGTCAGTCTCGACCAGAAACAATTTGCCGTCTCTAAGCTTGAGGAAAGGCTTGCAACACTCTGGGTTGGCGCATCGGCTGAGCATGCTCTCACTGCTTCCTGTTCGCCCAAGAACAATCTCGGCGAACCACTGGATTCTGAATCACTAGCACTTCACATGCCACCGGGGCTTCCCTGATGCGCTCTAGAGATTGCAAATATGCTCGATTAGTTCGAACGTCACGTGCGACTATTTTGCCGACTAATCGGCAACGTGTGCCGACGCCACGTCGCGGTTTTCTTGCGTCTGCTCGGTTGGCCCAACTACCATCAATCGTATGCCCACGGTTCTGCTCTGTCCGCCGAATTATTTCGATGTCGTCGATCAGAAAAACCCGTACATGTCGAAAGAATCCGCAGTGGACCGTGTGAAAGCGCGCAGCCAGTGGGAACGTCTTTGTAGTGTTTTGCAACAGAGCGGATGCGAAGTGGAAACTATCGATGCAGTAGAAGGTCTCGAAGACATGGTCTTCGCCGCCAATCAAGTTTTTGTTGGCGAGAAAATTGGATACGGAAAATTTGTGGTGCCCAGCCGCATGGTGTACGCATCACGCCACCGCGAAGTGCCGTACTATGCGAACTGGTTCCGCGAGAGATACTACCGGGTAATCGATCTCGATTTCGGCGATGACTATCTCGAAGGCCACGGCGATTTGCTCTGGCATCCGGATGGATCCCGCGTCTACGGCGGCTACGGTTTCCGCAGCACGCGCGGCGGCGTGGAGAAATTCGCCGCTGCGATGTCCGAAATGGGAATTCCAGTCGTTCCATTGCAGTTAGTCGACCCCTATTGTTACCACCTCGATACTTGCCTCTGTCCGCTCAACAACGAAGCGGCACTGATTTTTCCGGGGGCATATTCCGCCGAGGCTCTGGCATCTCTGCATAAATTCTGGAAGCGAGTTCACTTGCTTGCCGCCGAAGAGGTCCATGGCTTCATGGGCAATGGGATCGTCGTTAACGGCAGCTACATCACTCCCCACATCACACCCCAGTTGGAAGCGATTCTTCATGAGGAGGGACTGGGCCCCGTGATCGTCGAAACCACCGAGTTCGAAAAAGCGGGCGGCAGTTGTTCCTGTATGAAGATGTTCTTGCCGTAGATAACTTGGTTTCACTGATGATCGACAGCAAGTTGCAGGATTCTCCACACTGGCGACCCGAGTTACAGCATTCTCGCCCGGTTTTCCACAATAGGAACCAGTACCGCTACTTCTCGCCACTTCTCGCTCTCGTTACCTTCAATAACACCATGCCAGAAGCGAGGATTCGGAACTTATGTTTGGCAAGACTGCGTACGGCGCAACCTTCAAGGATGTCAATTTTGTCCCATTGCAGTCTGCCGCTTTCTGCGTGCAGTGTGAGCTGATCAGCAACAACAGCAAGCCCTATTGCCTGGCGTGTGGAAGCCATGCCCTGCTTGGTTTGTCGCGCGTGCTTGGCGGATCCATGCGCAACCATCAGACCGCGCATCTTATCACCGACGTCGAACTCAACAACCTGGTGCGCGATTTGCTGCGCACGGTGCCCGACCCCGAAGTTCTCAGCGTGGTCGATCGTTCCCGGATGCCATCGCTGGCTCTGCGCAGCCAGCTTCGCGTCGCCAATGCCGCACATCCTGTCTCCGGGTTTCGCGCCGTGCCCCTGACGGAAGAAGCTGAGATTTATCCTGCGGAGCTGGATTTGGAGCCAGCCATCAGCGCGATTACCGAACGAGCCCAGCACTTGACCGGTGCGACCGGGGCGGCCATAGCGCTGCGAGCCGGGGACGAAATTGTCTGCCGGGCCCGCGCCGGCCGAACCGCTCCTGACCTCGGGGTTCGTCTGCAAACCGACGCTGGCATCTCCGCGGAAGCGGTGCGCTCCGGCGAGATCATGCTTTGCCACGACGCAGAGCGGAACCCGCGCGTGGACCTGGCCAGCTGCCGTCGGCTCGGAGTCCGGTCGATTCTTGTGTCGCCCTTGCGTCACTACCGTCGCACCCTAGGCGTTTTCGAAGTGTTGTCTTCGTCCCCGGAGGCCTTCGACGAGCGCGATGTGGCTACCATGCAACTGCTTTCCAGCATGATGGTGGCGGCGATCTCCCGCATTTCCAGCCTGCGTCAGGCTCAAATCCTGCGGCGATCCGGCTAGGTCTCCCCTTCGGTTGGGTAGGTCAGGCAGCAAGCCCTCTCCGCCTGTCCTCCTAAATTTTCTTCGTTGCTTACTTTCCCATAATCCGCGTTAATATGGAGCCGTAAGAACTCGGGTCATTCCGATGGCTGTCATGAACTCGGCGTTACGAGCGGTTTCACCCAACCGTCGCCGGCGTGTGCGACACAAGATCCAAACTCCCGCGTATGCCACTTTCACTGCGGAATCCAAAAGCACGATGCTCGATCTGCACGAGATCGTGGACATCAGCGAAGACGGAGTTGCCATTCAGTGCCATTCGCCCCTTGAAGTCGAAGCGCGCGTCAATTTGTGCCTGGATTTGGCCGACTGCGGGGAACACATTTACACGACAGGGCAGGTGATCTGGTCGAATGCCGCGGGGCGCGCCGGTCTTCATTTTTCCCAGTTATCTCCGGAGTCGTTGTCCCGATTGCGGGAGTGGCTCTTCGTGAACGTGATGGCCGGAGTGGCCAACGGTGAGGCCCAGATTGCCGGATCCCATGAGGACGTTCGTCCGCGTCCCAACTACAGCGATACACTTGCGGCGGTCGCCGCTGTGCAGCGGCAGGTGGAGGCGCTGGGTTCCGATCTTGCTGGGGCTCTGCAATTGATTGCGGAACGCGCCCAAACTTTGGTTCGCGCATCAGGCGCTGCCATCGCGCTGGCGGACGCAGATCCGAATTTCATGGTTTGTCGCGCCAGTTCGGGTCCGGATGCTCCGCCCGTAGGCGCGCGCTTGCAGGTGGGATCTGGTTTTTCCGGGGAGTGCGTGAGGACCGGAACGCTGCTTCGCTGCGACGATACCGAGGTCGATGATCGCGTAGATCGGGAGAGTTGCCGTGCGCTCGGCATTCGCTCCATGCTCGCGGCTCCGGTGCGCGTGGGCGAGAAATCGGTCGGGATTCTCGAGGTTTTCTCGGGTCAGCCGAATACGTTTTCTGAAACCGAGAGCAAGGCGCTGCAGCGCCTCACGGAGACTGTGCTGGCCGCCGTCAACCGGGCCGCTCGCGCCGAGGATCTGCCGCCGTTGGGCGCTGGAACAGCCGCCATCCGGTTTGCGCCGACACCGGGAAGTGTGCTCTTCGCTTCCGCGCCCGGGGAAGAAAAGAGAATGGAGAGCTCCGAAGAAAAAATCTCCGGCGGCATCAGCCTGCCACGTTCGCATCTGGTTATTCTGATCTGTGCCGCAGCGGTCATCTTTCTGGTCCTCGGCTACAATATGGCTCCGTTGATCCAGAGCAAGCTTGAGGAGCGCGGGCACCTCCCCATACAGACTGTGCTGGCTTCGTCTCAACCGGCGAAGGCAGCACCGGCGCAGCCTTCTCCGGCCATCGATAATGTATCCTTCGAGCTAATGCGGCAGATGGCGCAGAATGGCGATCCCGTCGCCGAAAATGTTTTGGGCCTTCGTTATTTTCAAGGTGACGAAAAGAACGGACTCGGGCGGGACGAGAAACAAGCCTTCCACTGGTTTAGCAGGGCGGCAGAACACGGTAGCCTCGCGGCCCAGGCCAAGTTAGGCTTTCTCTATTGGGGCGGACGGGGCGTGGCCAAAGACCTGAATCAGGCCTATTTCTGGACTGTGCTGGCCCGCACTCGCGGCGACGAGGAGAACAAGGATCTCGCAGCTGTTCTGGCCGCTGGTATGACCCGAAAGCAGGCTGCGGCGATCGAACAGCAAGCTGACCTCTGGCTTCAACAGCACATGACGAAGAAGCCCGTCGCGGGCCACTGAAGTCCGAGGGCGCGGTTCAGGAGCCGAGACATCTCTCGCTTGCCGCGCGCTAGAATGTCCGTAGAGGTTTCTGTGCCCACCCTCCGCGATATCGTAGATCAGAGAGTGCGCGAGGCGGACGCCTCTCTGTACGAAAAACTCGATAACAACCGCGTGCGGTGCTTTTCCTGCGGTCACTGCTGTCCGATTCCCGAAGGCCAGCCGGGCGTGTGCAAAGTCCGCTACAACCGCAATGGCACGCTCTACGTCCCATGGGGCTATACCGCTGGGATACAATGCGATCCCATTGAAAAAAAGCCGTTCTTCCACGCACATCCCGGCGCGCTCGCCTACAGCTTTGGCATGCTGGGCTGCGATCTCCACTGCGGGTATTGTCAGAACTGGGTCACGTCGCAGGCTTTGCGCGATCCCAATGCGGTGTCGCCGCCCCTGGAGGCAACTCCCGAAGCCATGGTTCGCGATGCCCTCGACCAAGGCGCAAGAGTTCTGGTCAGCACCTACAATGAGCCTCTGATTACCAGCGAATGGGCGGTCGCCGTTTTCAAAGAGGCCAGGGCCAAGGGCCTTCTGACGGGATTCGTTTCCAACGGCAACGGCACTCCCCAAGTGCTCGAATATTTGCGGCCTTGGCTTGATCTCTACAAAGTGGACCTGAAGAGTTTCGACGATCGTCACTATCACGAGCTTGGCGGACGCATCGCTCCGATCCTCGACAGCATTCGGCGGATTCATCAGATGGGATTGTGGCTCGAGATCGTTACGCTGCTCATTCCGGGCTTCAATGACTCCTCCGACGAACTGCGCCGCCTCACGGATTTCCTTGCCGGCATCTCGCCCGATATTCCATGGCACGTGACTGCATTCCACGCTGACTACAAAATGAACGCCCAGCGCGATACGACCGCCGAAGACTTGTTGCGGGCCGCCGAAATCGGTCAAGAGGCGGGACTGCGTTATATCTATGCTGGCAATCTTCCGGGCATGGTCGGCCCTTGGGAAAATACCCGATGCCCGCATTGCAGTGAGACCCTGATCCGCAGGTACGGATATCTCATTGAAGATTATTGCCTGACTCTCCAGGGCCGCTGCCCCCGCTGTTCCAGCCAAATTCCCGGACGCTGGGCCGCTCAATTCGATGGCCAGATCACCTCCCACCCTTTCTCTCCGCACGAACGCTTCCGTTTATTTACAATCACAAGTCGTTGATGTTGCTATGTAAGGATCTTGACTATGTGAGGACGGCCGCCCTCGGCTGTCCCGCCGGGCGCAGTCCGGCTCGTAAGGGGCATCGCTTAGTCTCATGCGGAAGAAATCGATTCTCACAGTGGTCGGCGTGATCTTTCTCGTATCCTGTTCTCCGCGCGACTTCCTGACGCGCCGTCTCGCTACTGACCTGATCTCCGCTTCCGATGCATTTAGAACGCCACAGCAGTTCGCGCTGCAGACGGGAATCGTCGCCAACAAAGACTATGTCTCGCCTGAATATCTTGTTCTTCAAGAACACGGCTGGATCTCAGCGAATAAGGCCCCTTGTCCGCCAGGCCCGGCGACGCCTTGCTGGGACGTTCTGCTGACTCCTTCGGGCGTGGACACGGTTCGAGCCTTGGTTCCCGCGGAAGAGGCCGGCAGGTCCTTGCTCTTCATTCCAGTCGCAAGAAAGGAATTCTTGGGCGTGACTGGCATCAGCAAGCAGGGCAACCTAGCCGACGTCGACTTCATATGGAAGTGGGTCCCGTTGAACGAAGTCGGTGCCGCGCTGTACTCCGGCGACCTGCATTACATCTCTACTGTTGGGTTTCGCGACTACGATGATGGCTGGCGCATCGTGCAGAGTGCTCCTCGCTCCGGACAGACGCTTGACGAAGCCCTCAAGAACGCCGAGCCCGCCCAGTGATCGGTGCGGCGCTGCTGTGAGGATTGTGGCGTCATTCTCTAACCCCGAGTCACACAAAATGCGAGAAAACGATTGCGCCTCCAGCCCGGTTTTGGTAACGTGTCTCCGCCGCAGGATGCCAGTCATGGCGTTTCGATGCGCTTCACCGACTTCCTGCCCGTCTTTTCCCCGGGCCCAGATAAACGATCGAAACTAGCTCTCAACCTACTACCTTGCGCGGTTGCGCTTAGGCAGTCGGATGGAATCTTGGAGCTGAGGAGTCCGCGATGATTCTTACGATACATGAAGGCTCTCTGCGGAAGTATGTTTTGTTCGCGCTCCTGATCGTGGTTCCCGCTGTAGCCTTCGCGCAGCACAAGCCAAGCGCGCCGGCACCGCATTCGAGCGCCTCAGCGCCGCATGCGGGTGCTCCTGCGCCACACGCAAGCGCTCCCATGCATAGTTCGGCGCCGATCCATTCGTCTGGGCCGAGCCAGCACACGACGATGCCGAGCCACACGAACCTACAGGGCCGCACGACGCCAGGCTCGACGAGCCACACGAATACCGCAATTACAGGCCGAGCCGGAACCAGCACAATGGGCCGCCCTGGCGCGACGGCTAACACCCACCCGGGCACGACAATGAATGGGCGCGGTGGCACGAACAATGCCGCCAGGACTGTGGGAAGCACTGGTCACCCGGGCACGATGAATGCAGGTAAAGTCGGCGGCGCGACCAACGGACATCCGGGCGGTGCCATGGCAGGCCGCGGAGGCATGAACCACACGCCTCCGGGCAGACAGGTTTCGCTTCGAGGCGGAGGATCAGCGCACATCCGGCCGAACGGGCAGATCCGCTCAGTGAACCGGAACGGCATGCAAATTCAGCACAACCTTCAGGGCGGTCGAACGATTGTGGCGAACCATAACGGTGCGCGTGTGGTCACGATGGGGAGACACGGAGGATACGTGCAACGTGCCTACGTCACCCGTGACGGCCGAAGCTATTATTCGCGGACGTATTACTACCACGGTGAATACCGGACGGGAATCTACCGCGGCTACTACTACGGTGGTCGGCCCTATTACGGTTACTACCCAGCCTACTACTATCGGCCAGCTTATTACGGGTGGGCCTATAACCCTTGGCCGGCGCCGGTTTACTACGGATGGGGTTGGGGCGGAGCACCATGGTACGGCTACTACGGCGGCTACTTCGCGCCGTACCCCGTGTATCCTTCGGCAGCGTTTTGGCTGACGGACTATCTGATTGCGGCGAATTTGCAGGCTGCTTACGCGGCGCAGGTGGAGGTCGATGGGACCCTGGTCCCACCCGCTTCGGATCAACTCGTAGCCAGTATGGGAGCGATTCCGGCGGCTAGCTCGAACGCAGTGACGCTCAGTCCCGAAGTGAAGATGGCGATCGCGGAGGAGGTGAAGGCAGAACTGGCTGCCGAGCAAGCCCAGGCTGGCAATGCTGGTTCTGCATCGGGGCAGCAGGAGACTGCGCGCGCCAGTACCAATGAGGCGCCTCCAGCGCTTGATCCGGCGCGACGGATCTTCGTGGTGTCGGCTGATCTCAGCGTTGTAGCTGATGGCGAGGAGTGTGCTTTGACCGCGGGTGACGTCATCACACGGCTCACGGACACGCCGGATGGCGACAATAACGTGAATGTCAGTGTTTCAGCCAGCAAGAAGACGGACTGCGCGCCCGGCAAGCAAGTGGCGGTCTCGGTTGACGATCTGCAGGAGATGCACAACCATTTTCGCGAGCAGCTCACGAGCGGCATGGGCGATCTCGCGAAGAAGCAGGGGAAGGACGGCCTCCCGAAGGCTCCGGACACAACCACGGTGAAAGGAGATGTTCCACCGCCGCCGGCAGACAAGAACGCAGCCAAGACCCTGGAAGACCAGGAGAAGGCTGGCGACCAGACTGAGTCGGAGGTCAAGCAAGAGGCTGCATCATCGGGTGGCGGCTCGCAGTAATCTGCCAGCCGTTCCGCGCAAGTGATTTACAAATTGCCGGAGGGGCGTCGCCCAATGGGTAGCGCTCCTCGGTTTTGTTGTCAGGCAAAATCCAGGCGTCAGGGTTAAGTACTAACCCGGTGTGGTCGGGTGAGCCCGGGAGATCTAAGAGGAGAATTCGAGCCATGGAGCAGAAGTTGGAGAAAACGATTCCGGTGATCGTCGCGATCGGGTGTGCCACGATTTTTTGGTTGTCGCGCGCCGACGCACAAGGCGCCCCAGTTTCTCTGCAGGAGCAGCTTGCCGCCCAGTACAAAGTGGTGAAGATGGGATCGGACAGCGGTGGTTATTCGGTATTAGAGCCCGGGACGCTGCTCGCCATTCAGAAGGGCGGAATTCTGGGCGTGCCCTATTCCGAGAGCAACGTTCTTTCGACCAAATACGAAGGTGGAACGGTGCATTCTCCCAGCTCGCTGCTGTCGAAGGGAATCGGTTTCGGAATGAAGAGGTTCGGAAAGGAGCAAACCACCCATCTCTTCCAGGTGGGAGATAAAGTCTATCCCTCCAAAATCGAGGTCGATGTCAACAAAGACGATGTTGCGATGATCATCGTGGCTTGCGACACCTGCAACAAGACGGATCCACAGACCTACAACAAAGCCAAAGTCGTCTTTCAGTTCCCCAAGGGAGCCTTGGCGAAGGCCAGCGCAGGTGACATCGAGGACATGATCGGGCAGCTTCTCTCCATCACCGATGACTCCCAGCAGGATCAGGGCGGCCAGGCTGCGCAGGGCGGACAGGATCAGCAGGCCGCGCAACAGCTGCAACAACAGGCCGAACCGGAGACCATCCAGATGGGAATGACGACGGACCAAGTGGTGGGCACTCTAGGAAAACCGGAGAAGATCGTCAATCTGGGTGCCAAGCAGCTCTATATCTACAAAGACATGAAGGTAACTTTCCTGAACGGCAAAGTTGCGGATGTGCAGTGAGAACTGGCGCACGTGTGCTCCCCAGAAAGAATCTTCAACGTAGGCACCAAGCAGATCTACGTTTACAAGGAGGTCAAAGTGACATTTCTGAACGGCCAAGTCTCCGACGTGCGGTAACCGATGCGGTCTGAGTGTTCGCGCGATTAAACCTTGCATGTGCCACAAGTTGAGCCAGCGACATAGTACCTCCGTACCGTGCCTAGTACTTCAGTTACCGGTCCGCGAGTGACCGGGTATCTCCTCTACAAGAACTACTTCAAATAGCGTAGGTTTCAGAACAAACCACAAGATGTAGGGTTTGCCCTTGGCGGGCTCCTTCCTCAATTCCAAGAAACGGGCAAAAAACCCAAAGAAACGCGGAGATTCGCTTCGAGGCGGGGTTCTTAGGGGTTGAGATATGCTCGGAACACCGAAAGCCCCCGGACAGCCAGTTGTGGGCGAGGTAGTCACCCAAAGCAAAGCCCGCAGGCCAGGGAAAACCGGAGCGGGCGATGGACGTGGTGGAAAAGGCAAAAGGAACTATGGCCGACTCGCGAGAAGTGATGAACATTCGCCAAGCGTCGCAATATCTGGGCGTGAGTCCGGACACGCTTTACAAGTATGTCGGCGAGCAAAAGATTCCCGCGTTCAAGCTGGGCAACCGCTGGCGCTTCAAGAAATCGCGGCTGGACCAGTGGATGGAAGAGAAGTCGAGCGAGATGGAACCGCAAACGAAACGCAAACCGAAGGCGGCGATGAAAGCTGCCGGGTCACAGTAAAGGTGGGCACATGTTTGGATTCGGATCGAAGTCCATTGTTGGCCTGGATGTAGGCTCTTCAAGCATTAAGGCGGTGGAGCTGAAGAAAAAGGGTGGGCAGATTGAAGTCGCACACCTCGGTCTGGAGCCGCTGTCTTCCGACATCGTGGTCGATTCGATGATCGTGGACTCGGGCACAGTTTCGAGCGCGATTTCGAAGCTGTTCCTCGATAACCAGATCAAGACCAAGGCCGTGGCCACGGCGGTGAGCGGGCACTCGGTGATCGTGAAAAAGATCTCGTTGCCCTCGATGAGCGACCAGGAACTGGCCGAGACCATCGAGAAGGAAGCGGCGCAGCATATTCCCTTCGATCTGGCCGATGTAAGTCTTGACTACCAGATTCTCTCCGACGAGGTGGGCAGTCCGCAGATGGACGTCCTGCTGGTCGCGGTTAAGAAGGACAAGATTTTGAACTACACCAACGTACTCTCGATGTCGGGACGCACCCCCGCTATTGTGGACATCGACGCGTTGGCTCTGCAGAACTGCTACGAGTACAACTACCAGCCGGCGCCGGGTCAGGTGGTGGCACTTTTGAACCTGGGCGCCAGCGTGATGAACATCAACATCGTGAAAGGCACGACGCCGCTGTTCCCGCGCGACGTCAGCGTGGGCGGCCATCAGTACACCGATTCGCTGCAGAAGGAACTGGACCTGAGCTTCGAAGATGCGGAGTCGCTGAAGCTGGGCAACAAGGTGGGCACGGTCAGCGAGGACGCCAAGCAGCCCATCCTGCAGCAGGTCACTGAGATCATCGTGCTGGAAATTCAGAAGACGTTCGATTTCTTCCGGGCCAGTGCGGCCGGCGAGCACATCGAGAAGATCTACCTGGCAGGCGGATCGTCGAAAGTGCCGGGCCTGGTGGAGGCGTTGCGTCAGGAGTTCTCCATGCCGGTGGAATTGTTGAATCCGTTCCAGCGAGTCACGCCGCCGGTCGAAGGACACGGGGCGGAACTGGTGGAGCAGAATCCCGGCCAAATGGCAGTGGCGGTCGGTCTGGCCCTGAGGAGCTTTGACTCTCTATGATCAAAATCAACCTGCTCGAAAATTCCAAAGGGAAGAACAAGCGCGGTGGCGGCGGCGGTCCGTCGATGCCCACGATGGAAATGGGCGATATGGGTTCGCCCAAGCTGAAGATTCTCGTGGTGCTGGTGCTGGCCGGATTGTTCAACCTAGGCTACTGGTACCGGCTGGATCATCAGGCGAAAGCCATCGCGGCGCACATGAAGGTGGCGGAGCAGAAGAACCGCGAACTGGCCGACGTGAAGGCTCGCTTCATGGAACGGCAGACTCAGGCGGACAACTATAAGCGGCGCGTGGATGTGATCGACGGGCTGCGCCAGAACCAGACCGGCCCGGTCAACCTCCTGGCCATGCTGGGTGAGACGGTGAACAACACCGAAGCCGTGTGGCTCAACAGGATGGACGATGAAGGGCCGAATGTGAACCTCCAAGGTACCGCGCTGAGTGCCGACGCGGTCGCCAACCTGATCGCAAACCTCCAGAAGACCGGTTTCTTCAGGAACGTCGAGATCAAGGAAACTTTCCAGGACGAGACCATCAAGGATATGCAGGCGTTCCAGTTCACGCTGACTTGCGAGAAGGGAAAGTCGTAGAGGCGGACCTATGGCGATGAATTTTAGCGAAATGTCGGGCATCAAGCAGTGGGCAACGGTGGTGCTTGGGGGTGCAGTTGTGACGGCGGCTCTTTACTTCACGATGTTCAAGAGCCAGGACGAAAGCAATGCGGCCGCGCAGCATGCCCTCGAGGACAAGATTCGGGAAAACAACGAACTGGAGTCCTACCGGCCCAAGCTGAAGCAAATGGAACAGCAACTGGCCGAGCTCAAACAGCAGCTCGAGATCGAACAGCGCATCGTTCCCGATGAAAAGCAGGTGGACGGTTTCATCACCATGCTGGACAGCGAAGCCCAGAAGGCGGGCGTGGAGTTGCGCCGCTTTACGGCGAAGGACACGAAGTCGCAGCAGTACTACACGGAAGTGCCCTTCGACATGGAACTGGACGGACCGTACTATTCGGCCCTGAATTTCTTTGACCGCGTGAGCAAGCTGGAGCGGATTGTCAACGTCAGCGGACTGCTGGTGTCGACGACGAAGAACCCGGGCGGGGCGAAAGCCAAGCACACATACCAGTACGCGCCCAACGAGAGCGTAATTGCGACTTTCACGGCGACCACATACTTCAGTCACGATTTGCAACCTTCAGCGGCAGGCGCCGGGCAAAAACCGGGAATGCCAGCGGCGAAGAGGTAGGGATGGCTATGAAGCTGACGACAGGCATTCTAGCAATGGCAATGATGGCGGGCGGGGCATGGGCACAGAACACCGACGCCATCGACAACGCGCGCAGCATCGCAAAATCGCTGCAGCAGAAGCAGGCCAACGATACCAACGGGGCTCTGGACACGGCCGGTACGGCGAAAGCCAAGCCGGCGCCAGGGGCTCCGGCTCCGGCGGTAAAGCCCGCCGCGATTCCGTCTTCCAAGCCGGTTTCGGCGGCGCCGACTGAGGCAGCGAAGCCAGCTCCGGCGGCGAAGCCTACCCAGGCTTCCGCGCAGCACAACCAGCTGCAGCGGGTGAACGTGGTTCCGGGAGCGGACGGCGTCCAGATCGAAATCAATTCGACGCAATCGGTCACGCCAAGGCTGAGCAAGTTGAAATCCCCGGACCGGGTTGTCGTGGAACTGCCGGAGACCGCCATTGCCACCTCGCAGAACAAGATTGCCGTGGGCAGCGCCGGAGTGAAAGGCGTACGCATCGGCATGGACGGCAAGACTCCTCCGACCACCAGCGTCGTGATCGACCTGGAAAAGCCGTTGGCCTATGAGTTGACTCCGGGCGCGGCCGGCAAAGTAATTCTGACTCTGCATTCGGAAGGCGCGGCGCCAAGCGTCGCGAAGAATAATCCGGCTCCGCCGGTCAAGGCCTCGAATGCGGCGCCAGCCGTTAAGGCTGCCGCCGTACCGGCTGCACCGCCGACGGCTTCGTCTAAGTCGGCTGTAGCGGGTCCGAAGGTCGCTGTGGCGAAGGCGCCAGAGTCGAAATCCGTGGCACCGGCGTCCAAGCCCGATCCTAAACAGCAGGCCAAGGCTGCACCGGCGACCAAGATCGCAGCTCCGGCGGCTAGCGCCTTCGCTGCGGCTGCGGCTCCAGCCAAGGAAGCGAATGCTCCCAAACAGCCCAAGCCCGAAGAAAAGAAGTGGGCGATGAGCGGCAAACGCGATCCGTTCTTCAGTCCGGTAGTACAGCAGAACGGCTCGAATTGTTCGACCGGGAAGAAGTGCCTGGAGATTGGCGCGATCAATCTGCGGGGCGTCGTGAAGTCCGACACTGGCTTCATCGCCGTCGTGACCAACAACCTGAATAAGGCCTATTTTCTGCGGGAGAATGACCCCGTGTTCAACGGCTACGTGGTGAAGATTACGGGCGATTCGGTGGTGTTCCAGGAGACGATCCAGGACAAGCTGGGCAAGTCTTTCACGCGGGAAGTGGTGAAGAGAATCTTCACGCCGGCAGTCTAGGCAGGACGGCGAAACCGGAAACCGGAGCGCCGAAATCAAGTTTTCAGAAGGACACGCGGGCCAGGCCCGCGGGTTGGGGAGAGGCGAAATGCGAAAGCAACAAGTGACCATGTTCGTATCGTTGCTGCTGTTGGTGGTGGCTGCGGCCGCACAGACACCGAGCCAGCTCGATCGAGTCAACGTAGTCCGAGGTACGGACGACATCCGGGTCGAGATGAGCTCCAAGGGCACTCTCACTCCCAAGGTCAGTACGCTGGACTCACCCGCTCGCGTGGTGGTGGATCTGCCGGAGACCGTGATGGCGACCGGACAGAAACACATCGCGGTGGGCGCCGCCGGAGTCAAGGGTGTGCGCATTGGCATGGATGGCCAGACGCATCCCACCACTCGCATCGTCGTCGACCTCGACAAGGCCTGCGCCTACGAGCTGACGCCGGGTGCGGCAGGCAAGCTGGTGCTGACCTTGCATGCGAATGCAGTGGCCAAGGCCGCTCCCGAGGCAAAGACGGTAGCTGCGAGCTCTCCGCTGGCGGGCGACAAGGCGACGTCATTCGCGCCGCAAGGAATGGACACGCCGTCCGCGCCCAAGTCTGCGGTGCCTGCGACAGAGCCCATTGCCAAGAATTCGGTTTCGCCCAAGGACTTTCTGTTTGTGGAGCCTTCTTACCAAACCAAGAGCCAGGCGAAGACCCAAGATCCGAGCGAGATGAAGAAAGACGAAGCAGTGGGTGAGCCCACGGTTCGCGCCCAGGAAGCTGCGGCGCGATTCTCGGACAAGACTGCCGCGGAACTACTTCCGGTCAGCGCTCACGCAGCCCAGGCTCAGAATACGAACGGCATTACCCCTGCGGTCAATCTGGCGGCGGAGCAAAAGGCTCAGGCTGGACAGCAACCTGCCGCGACCGGACCGAAGTACACGGGTGAGCCGATCTCGGTGAACCTGAAAGACGTCGACCTAAAGGACTTCTTCCGCCTCATTCACGAAATCAGCGGTCTTAACGTCGTGCTCGATCCGAATGTGCACGGCACCCTGACCGTGGTGCTCGATGACGTGCCGTGGGATCAGGCACTCGACATCGTGCTCAAGAACAACGACCTGGCAAGGGAACTGGAAGGCAACGTCCTGCGCATCGCCACGGTCGAAACTCTGAAGCATGAAGCCGATGCCCGCCGCGCGCAGATCGAATCCGAAACGCTGGCCGTCGACAAAGTCTCGGTCACGCGGTTCCTGAGCTACGCCAAGGCGAAGGACGTTATTATCACGGTAAAGAAATTCCTCTCGCAGCGCGGCGATGTGGTGGCCGACGATCGCACCAACGCCGTCATCATCAACGACATTCCGAAGGTGATTCCGACCATCGACCGCCTGCTGACGCAGCTCGACCGCAAGACGCAGGAAGTCGAAATCGAAGCCCGTGTGGTGGCCGCGACGCGGTCATTTGCCCGCGACATCGGCACACAGCTCGGCTTTGGCTGGGGCAACGGCCACAGCGCAATCGGTGGAAACCAGGCTGCCGGTGCGTCGCCGACCACGGTCAGCGGGCTTAATCCCGGTTACATCACCGTGCCGGGAACGGGTTCCACCACGGGATCCTCGATTCCATTGTTCTCGAACCTCGGATCCACGTCGCCGACGAGCGGTTTGAGCTTTGTGAACGCCAGCAATACCGTGCGAATTGACGCTGTCCTCTCATTGGCTGAGTCCCGCGGCTTGCTGAAAGTGCTCTCCCGTCCGCGGGTCGTTACTCAGAACAACGTTCAAGCCCTCGTAAAGCAGGGTGTCCGGGTGCCGATCGTGACCCTGGCGCAGTTGGGCGGTCCTCCGACCGTGACCTACGTTGACGCTTTCCTGCGGTTGACGGTGACTCCGCAGATCACGTCGGAAAACACCATCTTCCTGAACGTGGACGTGGAAAACACCACGCCGAACTTCGGTCAGGAAGTGCAGGGCAACCCGGAACTGATCACGCAGCAGGCCACAACGCAAGTGCTGGTGACCGACGGCGGTACGGTGGTGATCGGCGGCGTCATCCAGACGCAGAACTCGATCGAAGTCGATCAGGTGCCGGTGCTGGGCAACATCCCGTTCCTCGGTAACCTGTTCAAGCACACACAAGTTTCAACCACCAACCAGGAGCTGATTTTCTTCATCACGCCGCGAATCATCCAGACATAGCAGCGAGTCGAAGGATTGTAGCCGCCGGCCTGAAGAACCTGTCAGGCCGGCGGTTTTATTTGTACGCCGTGCATGTTCGACAGCTTAGAGGTGAAAGTCCTCTTCACAACCTGATGGAGGTGAAGTGATAGCGACGCGCAAGGGCGTCGTCGCGAGGCGGGGCGGGCCGATGAACAAGAACCGGATGAAGAGGCCTACGGTGCGGGGCGAGCGAGCAAATGATCGCGAAGCCCATATCCATCAAGGGCACTGGTGGTAAATCCGGCGGTCGTGCGTGGAAGGCGGTCGAGCTTATCACGGGAGATCTGCTATGCGTCACGGAATCGTGACTGAGGGCGCCGCGAGGTGTTCTGAACGCACAGCAGAAGTCAGCAGAGGGCGTAGTAGTCGCGCGAGCGGCGAAGGCCCGAACGATAGGAAGGGTCAAGTAGTGCTTGGGTCTCGATGAGGGTATTGCACTGGCCATCCTGCTTTGGCAGGCCTTGGGTAGGCACGGCGCGGTGAAGCCGCAATGGATGCTAACCCGAGAAGTGAAACCCACACGGCGTCCCCAAACTGCGAACGCCCAGCCCGCACGTGCTCTTGCTGGGACTAACCTATCGAACCGCCGTATGCGGACCCGCATGTACGGTGGTGTGGCAGGGGAGAGTGGGCGACCACTCCCCCTATGCCGATTGGGTCCGCTGGACAGGCGTTTACGAATCGTTTTGCCTCTTCTGAGAACTGAGAACTGAGAACTGAGAACTGAGAACTGAGAACTGAGAACTGAGAACTGAGAACTGAGAACTGAGAACTGAGAACTGAGAACTTCCTTTCTCTCCTGATAAACTCAGCCCAATGGATTTCCAGGCGCGCCAGAAGAAACTGCAGGAGCATCTCGCCACCACACGGTTCGATGGGCTGCTGATCAGCCATCTTCCCAACATCCGATATCTCTGCGGTTTTACCGGGAGTGCCGGGTTGCTGCTCGTGGAAGGATCCGGAAGCGTTTTCTTTACCGACGTCCGCTACGACACGCAAGCCCACGAAGAGGTGAAGGGGGCGAAGGTTGTCATAGCGCGTAAAGCATTGTTGGCCGGCTTTGGGGAGTGGCTTGGCGGGCGGCGCAAACGGGCTCGGGGATGGACGATCGGGATCGAGGCCGAGCACTTTACAGTTGCCGAAAAGAAGCGCCTGATTCAGGCGCGACCGTCGGGCATCCGATTGAAAGATGCGCCTTCCGTCGTCGAACGGGCGCGCATGGTCAAAGACGGCGACGAGTTGAACCGAATCCGTGCCGCCGTAGCTCTCGGGGCGAAGTTATTCGACCGGACGCTCGAAGTCTTACGCCCCGGAGTCAAAGAAACCGAAGTCGCCGGAGAGATGGAGTATGCGGCACGCCGGGGCGGGGCGGAGGAAATGTCGTTCCCAACCATTATTGCTTCGGGAGCGAGGTCTGCACTACCTCACGGGCGCGCATCCGATCAGCCGATTGCCGCGGGCGGATTCGTGGTCTGCGACTTCGGTGTTATACTCGCAGGTTATTGTTCGGATCAGACCCGCACTGTATGGGTAGGGTCTGTGCCCGACGAGGCCCGCAAGGTTTATGAGGCGGTGCGAGAAAGTCAGGAGGCGGCCATCGCCGCCGTCCTGCCGGGCATCCCCGTCGGCAGGGTCGATGAAGCGGCTCGTAAGGTATTACGAAAGGCCGGGCTAGGACGTTATTTTACTCACTCCACCGGGCACGGCGTCGGGCTCGAAATTCACGAAGCCCCGCGAGTGGCGGACGGGCAGCGGGAGATTCTGCAACCCGGGATGGTCATCACTATCGAGCCGGGAGTATACTTCCCCGGCAAATGGGGTGTGAGGATCGAGGACATGGTGGCGGTCACGGCCAGTGGTTGTGAAGTGTTGACGCCCACGAGCAAAGATTTCTTGGCGGTTTAGTCTTCTTAACTTTCAGCCGGGCAGGATCCACGCCCGGCTTCTTCGCGCGTTCCATTGTTCGGTTCGCGGGTTTGGTTCGCAATAAGCGGCGAAGGGTCCCATCCCATACGAATGAATCAAAAAGAGCTGAAAGAACTGATCGAGTTCTTAATCGAAAAGGATATTGCCGAGTTTGAGTTGGAGCGCGGCGATGTCAAAGTCCGGATCAAGCGCGCCGGGGAGCATACCGTGGTCCATGCTCACGGAGAGCCACGCTTCTATGCGGTGCCTCCGGCCCCGGGGGCACCGCCTGAATTGGGTGCCGTGCCCGTAGCGGTCTCGGCGACGGCCGCGCCTGCGCCGGCAGCCGCTCCTGCTCCCGAAGAAGGGCTTCACACGGTGAAGTCTCCCATCGTAGGGACGTTCTACGAAGCGCCTTCGCCGGGCGCGCCTCCGTTCGTAAAAGCTGGCGACACGGTCGAAGTCGGGCAAGTCCTCTGTATCGTCGAAGCCATGAAACTGCTCAACGAGATTGAGTCGGACGTTGCCGGGGAGATCGTCAAAAAGCTGGCGGTCAACGGCCAGCCGATTGAATACGGTCAGGAATTATTCGTGATAAGGCCGAAGAAGTGAATCCGGACTTTCTGTTGGGGCGCGTCGAGCCGCGCCTTTTTCTTTTCCTCCGACAGGACCGTTTCCAACCGCCAACGCCGGGAAAGAGTGCTTTAGCTGAGAGCTGACAGCGGAGAGCTGAAAGCTGAATTTCATGTTCAAGAAGATCCTGATTGCCAATCGCGGAGAGATTGCCCTGCGCGTGATTTGCGCGTGCAAGGAGCTAGGCATCCGCACGGTCGCCATTTACAGCGAGGCCGACCGCAACTCGCTGCACGTTCGTTTTGCCGATGAGGCCATCTGCATCGGGCCACCACAGCTTGCGCTCAGCTACTTGAACATTCCTGCGGTCATCAGCGCGGCGGAGATTGCCAACGTCGAAGCGGTACATCCTGGCTACGGGCTGCTGGCCGAAAACGCCAACTTCGCCGAAGTGTGCGAGACCAGCGGCATCAAGTTCATTGGCCCGCGGCCCGAGGTAACGCGTCTGATGGGCGAGAAGGAAAAAGCCCGCGCCGCCATGAAACAGGCAGGGGTGCCGATTCTGCCCGGGTCCGACGGAATCATCGCTTGCGATGGCGAGGCGGTCGAGTGGGCGCGGCAAGTCGGCTTCCCCGTGATCGTGAAAGCCTCGGCTGGAGGCGGCGGACGGGGTATGCGCATTGTCCGTAACCAAGAAGAACTGCCTGGACTGTTCCGGGCGGCGCAGGCGGAAGCGGCGGGCGCGTTCGGCAACGGCGATCTCTACATGGAAAAGTACGTCGAGCATCCCCGGCACATTGAATTTCAGGTGCTGGCCGACGAGCACGGCAACGTGGTGAGCCTGGGCGAACGCGAATGCTCGATCCAGCGCCGGCATCAGAAACTGCTGGAGGAATCGCCCTCCACGCAGGTCACTCCCGAATTGCGCGACCAGATTGGCGCAGTGCTGTGCAAATCGCTCGCGGCGATCGGCTACACCAATGCGGGGACGATTGAATTCCTCATGGACCAAGACCGGCACCTGCACTTCATCGAGATGAATACCCGCATCCAGGTGGAGCATCCGGTCACGGAGATGGTCACTGATGTGGACCTAGTCAAGAGCCAGATTATGATTGCGAGTGGGGCAAACATGCGGGACGTGCTGCAGGGCCCTATTATCCATCGTGGGCACGCGATCGAGTGCCGCATCAATGCCGAGCACCCGGAGAAATTCACGCCGTCGGCTGGGAAGATCACCGCGTTCCACCCTCCTGGAGGAACAGGAGTGCGCGTGGACACCGCCGCGTACGCCGAAGGCGTCATCCCGCCGTATTACGATTCTCTGATTGCCAAGCTGATCGTCCGCGGTAAAGACCGCAGCGAAGCCGTTTCCCGCATGGCGCGGGCCCTGGAGATGTTCATCGTGGAGGGCGTGTATACGACTATTCCCCTTCATCGGAAGATTCTGGCGGATGAAGATTTCCGGGCGGGGAAGATTGACACCGGATTCATCGAGCGGTTCCTGAAGAAAAATGGCGGCTAGCATGAATTGCATCGTGAGTATCGGGAAAAATCTCTCCTTGTGATTAATCTTCCTCGACTTTATTGCATTATCGATTCGGCGTTCCTATCGACAACCGCCGAACTACTTGCCTTCGCCGAAGAACTAGCGACGGGCGGGTGTGCGCTCCTGCAATACCGCAATAAGAGTGGGAATGCCCGCGTGATGCTGGAGCAGGCGCGGGAATTGAAGAAGCATCTGAGCGATTCCGTGCGTCTGATCATGAATGACCGCGCGGATTTGTGCCTCGCCGCCGATTTCGGCGGAATGCATGTCGGACAGGAGGATTTGTCGCCGGACTCCGTGCGCAAAATCATCGGCCCGGAGCGCTGGTTGGGCGTCTCGACGCACAATCCAGAGCAATTGAGTGAGGCCGATCTTACGTCAGCAGACTATCTCGCCATCGGCCCGGTGTTTTCGACATCCAGCAAAGACAAGCCCGATCCTGTGGTTGGCCTCGAGGGTGTGCGCCGGGCGCGGCAATTGACACGCAAGCCGCTGGTTGCGATCGGAGGCATTACCCGGGCGAATGCCGCGTCTGTCATCGAGGCCGGAGCCGATTCCGTAGCGGTGATATCCGATCTGTTACGGGAGCCACATAAATCAGCAGAGGAATTTTTCCGCATCTTGAGGTAAAGTCGGTTGACCTCATTGGTTGAGTCGATTGCGAGGGCGGGACGCCCTCGCGACAGCCGGCGGGGCGCCGGCGCTACATGTCTTAGGAGGGTTCCTGAGTACACCGACAACGCAGCCGCCAGTCAGCAGCGACTGGGAAATCCACAGTCATCAGGATGAGGAACTGGTGCAGGGGTTGGGCCTGACCAGCGCCACCATGCTGGTCATGGGGTCGATGATCGGCTCCGGTATCTTTATTGTGTCGGCCGAGATCGGCCGCGAGGTGGATTCGCCGGCGTTGCTGATCGGAGCCTGGGCCGTTGCTGGATTCATGACAATTGTGGCCGCGCTCAGCTATGGCGAATTGGCCGCCATGATGCCCCGGGCCGGCGGGCAATACGTTTATCTGCGCGAGGCGCTGGGGCCATTGTGGGGCTTTCTTTACGGCTGGACTCTGTTTCTCGTGATCCAGACCGGAACCATCGCGGCCGTGGGTGTGGCGTTTGGCAAGTTCCTCGGTGTCTTCGTTCCTTCGATTTCTTCGTCCCACTGGCTTCTGCACCTCTGGAAGGTTCCACCCATTCATCTCGGCCCCATGGTGCTGGGCAACATGGACGTGGGAATCAACACCCAGAATTTGATTGCGATCCTGCTGGTGGTTTTCCTCTCGGTGGTGAATATCTTTGGAGTGAAAACGGGTGCGGCGATTCAAAATATCTTCACCGCGGCCAAAGTTTCTGCGCTGCTGGGGTTGGCCGTGTTCGGTTTTGCGCTCGGACGCAACGCGCAAGCGCTGGCCGCGAATTTCGGCGCAAACTTTTGGCATAACGCAGGATTGGGCGCGCAGCACGCGGTGCAGGTCGGCGTGGGCGGGCCAATAGTTATGGTCGGCACGCTGACCGTTCTTGCCGTGGCCCAGGTAGGCTCGCTTTTCTCCGCCGATGCATGGAATAACGTGACCTTCACTGCCGGCGAAGTGAAAAATCCCAGCCGCAACCTGCCGCTGTCGCTGGCTTTGGGTACGGGCGTGGTCATCGCACTCTACATCGCCTGCAACTTCATCTATCTGAGCGCGCTGCCGCTGAGTGGGGTCGAGGGGGGAGCCACAATTCTGGCTCGCGGAATCAAGCATGCTGCCGAAGATCGCGTTGGCACCGCGGTGATGACCCAGATGTTCGGTGCAGTTGGCGGCTTGCTCATGGCCGCCGCCATCATGATTTCAGGCTTTGGCTGCGCCAACGGGCTGATCCTTTCCGGCGCTCGCGTCTATTATGCGATGGCGAAAGACGGCCTATTTTTCCGCAACGTTGCCAAACTGAATCCCAAGTACAAGACGCCGGTGATCTCACTGATGGTGCAGATGGTGTGGACGTGCGTGCTGTGCATTTCCGGCAGCTACGGACAGCTTCTGGACTACATCATCTTTGCCGTGCTGGTGTTCTACATTCTGACGATCATGGGGTTGTTCGTTTTGCGGCGGACGCATCCGGACGCGAAGCGGCCTTACCGGGCCGTGGGGTATCCCATTCTGCCCATCATTTATATTGGGATGGCTTTATTCATCGATGTCGTACTATTGCGCTACAAACCGCAATACACTTGGCCGGGGCTGATTGTGGTGCTGTTGGGAATCCCGGTGTACTATGCGTGGTCGCGAAGCGCGGGCGCAAAGCGCGCCTCGGAGTAACTCCAAGGAGAAAACGAAGCATGGCGAATTTGTTCGCGAAGAAAGACCTCCACACACTGATGAAAGAAGCAGTTGAAGTTGAGGGCGAACAAACCCTGCGGCGCGCCCTCGGTCCGCTCAATCTTTTGACCCTGGGCATTGGCGCGATCATTGGCGCCGGCATTTTCGTGATCACTGGGCAGGCCGCGGCGCAGTTTGCCGGACCCGCTATCGTCATCTCGTTTGTGCTGGCTGGCATTGCCTGCGCCTTCGCGGGGCTCTGCTACGCCGAGTTTGCCTCGATGATTCCGATCGCGGGCAGCGCATATACCTACTCCTATGCCACTCTTGGAGAATTGGTCGCATGGATCATCGGCTGGGACCTGATTCTGGAATATGCTTTTGGCGCCGCGACAGTGGCGGTGGGTTGGAGCGGCCACCTGCGGGCGTTCCTGCACGATCTCGGCTTGAACCTGCCTGCCTTTCCTACCTCTGATTTCAGGCTCTTCGGCATGCCTGTGCATCTGAAGTACGACTATGTCGGCTTTCTGGTGATCATGGTCATCACCACCATCCTGGTTATTGGCATCAAGGAATCGGCGAACTTCACCACCGCCGTCGTAATTATGAAGGTCGCGGTCGTCTGCATGTTCATCGCCCTCGCCGCAGCGTTTTTATTCTCGCATGCATGGAAGCCGAACTATTGGCACCCGTTCATCCCCGCAAATACTGGCGAGTGGGGACAATTCGGATGGTCGGGAATTCTTCGAGGGGCCGGGGTCGTGTTCTTCGCGTACATCGGGTTTGATGCAGTTTCGACTGCGGCACAGGAGGCCAAGAATCCAAAGAAGGACATGCCACTGGGCATTCTAGGTTCCCTTGTCATTTGCACTGTGCTTTACATCTTGGTGTCCGGCCTCCTGACACACATAGTTCCTTACGCCCAGTTAAACGTGCCTGATCCTGTCGTGGTCGGGATCCGTGTTACCGGCCAGCAGTGGGCCACGTTTCTTGTGGAAATTGGCGCCTTGGGCGGTTTGGCCACGGTAATGCTGGTGATGTTGCTGGGGCAATCGCGCGTGTTCTACTCCATGTCGCGTGATGGTCTGCTCTGGCCCTGGGCTGGCAAGATTCATCATCGCTTTCGCACGCCTTACCTCAGTTCCATCGTTGTCGGTATTTTCGTTGCTATTTTGGCCACAGTAGTTCCGCTCAGTGTGCTGGACGAGATGACCAGCGTGGGCACCCTGCTCGCGTTTGTCCTAGTCAGCGCGGGTGTGTGGGTGATGCGCAGAACGCATCCTGAGGTCAACCGCCCATTCAAGACGCCGATGGTGCCGCTGGTTCCCATCCTCTCAATTCTTTTTTCGGGGGCGCTCATCATTTTCCTATCCCCCGCCACACAGGTTCGGCTTGTGGTCTGGCTGGTTATCGGGCTCGTGATCTACTTTACGTACGGACGCAGGCACAGCAAGGTGCAGGCTCAGGTGGCGAATGGAACTTTGCCACCGCGGTAAGGATTTGACAGGGTAGTTGTCTTTGATCGATCTTGGCCCTCCGCACAGCGCGGAGGGCCGTTTTGTTGTACGCCGTGCATGTTCGACAGCTTGGAGGTGAGAGTCCTCTCCCAACCTGATGGAGGTGAAGGGTAGCGAAGCGCAAGGGCGTCACCGCGAGGTGGGGTCTGAAGGAAGCGTGGAGCAAACACGCGAGCCGATGAACAAGAACCGGATGATGAGGCCTACGGTGTCAGGCGAGCGAGCAACTGATCGCGAAGCCCATATCTATCAAGGACACTGGTGGTAAATCCGGCGGTTGTGCGTGGAAAGCGGACGAGCTTATCACGGGAGATCTGCTGTGCGTCACGGATTCGTGACTGAGGGCATCGTAAGGTGCCCTGACCGCATGGCAGAAGTCAGCCGAGGGCGTAGTAGCCGCGTGAGCGACGAAGGCCCGAACCGTAAGCGTGAACAGTAGAACGTCGGACTCACGGTTGGCAATGCGCCAGCCAATCAGCTGCGGCTGAGCTTGGCAGGTTCAGAAGACGGTGAAGCCGAAACGGAAACCTGCCGAGCGGCGAAGCCACTGTGGCGAAAGACGACTCGAACTTCCGGCCTTTACGGGCTCAACTTACGGAACCGCCGTATGCGGACCCGCATGTACGGTGGTGTGGCAGGGGAGGAGAGGTGACTCTCCCCCCTATGCCGATTTATAGTCGTGGTTCGAGAAAGTGGCTCTACTTGGCCCTAGCCACCAACCACTAACCACTGCTTTCATGAAGGCTTTCCGCAATCTCCGAACCATCGGCGCGCTGCTGCTTCTCGTCATGGCGGTCGGGACCGCCGGCTATCACTTCATTGAAGGCTGGCCGTGGTTCGATGGCTTCTACATGGTAGTCACTACGCTGACCACCATCGGCTATCAGGAAGTGCATCCGCTATCGCAGGCGGGTCGAGTGTTCAACGTGTTCGTGATCCTGGCGGGCGTGTCGCTCTTGTTGTTGGGAGTCGGAGCGCTCAGCCAGGCTTTGCTAGAATTCGAGCTGCAAAGCTTCTTCGGAAGGCGGCGCATGGAGCGCGAAATCGGCCGACTCGACGGGCACTACATTATCTGCGGCTTGGGACGCGTGGGACGCAGCGTGGCGCGCGAGTTAGCGCGCAAGCCAGTGCCGTTCGTGATTCTTGAAAACAACGAGGCCAAGCGCCAGCGCTTCGCCACAGAAAACTGGCTGGTATTGGCCGGAGACGCAACACAGGAGCAGACCTTACGTCAGGCGCAGATCGAGCGCGCCCGCGGACTGGTCGCTGCCACGACGACCGACGCCACCAATCTTTACATCGTACTCACCGCGCGCGGACTGAATCCGCACCTGAAGATCATTGCGCGGGCCAGCGAAGACGCCGCCGAAAAACATCTGCTGACCGCCGGAGCCGACGCCGTAGTTTCGCCATACTCGTTCGCCGGACAACGCATTGCGCAATCGCTTTTGCGGCCGCATGTGGTCAGCTTTCTCGATACCGCGACCACCCACCTCGGCATGGATCTGGAGATCGGCGAGATTCATATCACTCCTGCCTCGACATTTGCAGGCAAGACGATTGAGAGTTCGCGCATCCGGCAGGAGCGCGGAGTGATTGTGCTGGCCATCAAGCGCCGCGAAGGCATGCGCTTCAATCCTGCGCCCGATGAGCGCATCGAGGTGGACGACTGCCTGATTGCCATGGGCGAGCCCGCGCAGTTGCGCCAACTGGAAAAGACCGCCTCATCGCCATCATGAAAATCGTTACCGCGGCAGAAATGCGCGCCATCGACCACGCCACCACGGAGCGCTTCGGCGTGCCATCCCTTACGCTAATGGAAAACGCCGGGTCCGCTGTCGCGGAGCACGTCCTGTCGCATTACGGCTCAGCGCAGAAGATTGTCATCTTCTGCGGCAAGGGCAACAATGGCGGCGACGGTTTCGTAGCAGCCCGGCATTTGCATCAGGTCGGCAAGACGGTTCAGGTCATCCTGCTGGCCGATCGAGTGGACCTGCGGGGCGACGCGGCGGTGATGTTCGAAAAGCTGCCCATGGCCGCGATCGTCGTCCATTCCAGTGAAGATTTGCAGAGTGACAGTGTCCGCCTTTCCCTTTCTGCAGACTTATATCTCGACGCAATTCTTGGTACCGGATTCAAGCCGCCGGTTAGTGGTCTGTATGCCGAGGCCATTGCGATCTTGAATGCGAGCCATGTGCCGGTGGTTGCCGTCGACATCCCTTCGGGGGCCGACGCTGACGCGATGGCTCCGCAGAAGGGAATTATTGCGCGAGCGGATTCGATCGTCACGTTCACAGCGCCACGTCCGGCGCATGTTTTCAGCTTGCTGACCGCCGGGCCGACTTGCATAGCAGAGATCGGTTCGCCGAGAGAGGCAATTGTTTCGTCCCTGCAACTCAACGTGATCACTGCCCGCGACTTTGCGCCGTTGGTCGGATCGCGTCCCGCGGAATCGAACAAAGGGAATTATGGGCACGTGCTCGTCGTCGGTGGATCTGTGGGCAAAGCGGGTTCCGTTGCGATGGCGGGAATGTCCGCGCTGCGAGCCGGCGCTGGCCTGGCGACTGTGGCGACGCCGAAGTCTGTGTTGCCCACGGTTGCCGGATTTCATCCCGAGCTGATGACCGAGCCGCTGGCAGAAACTGGCGAGGGGACGATTGCGACGAGTGCGGGCGAGCGATTGGATGCGCTTGTCAAAGGAAAGAGCGTGCTCGCCATAGGACCGGGAATTTCGCGATTCCCCGAGACGTCTGAGCTGGTACGAACTCTGGTGAGCAAGGGTAATGTTCCCATCGTTCTAGATGCCGACGGGCTGAATGCGTTCGAGGGCCGGACGGATGAATTGAGCGGCAAGGACCGTCTGCTGGTGATCACTCCGCACCCTGGCGAAATGGCGCGGCTCGCGGGGTGTTCCACCGCCGAAGTGCAGAAGGATCGGCTGGGCATAGCGCGCAAGTTCGCACGCGAGCATGAACTGATTGTCGTGCTTAAGGGCCACCGAACTCTGGTGGTTCAGCCGAATGGCGAGGCTTGGGTGAATACGACGGGCAATCCCGGAATGTCAACCGGCGGCACGGGCGACATTCTGACCGGCATGGTTGCGGGCATGATCGCGCAAAACCTGAACGATGCGCTACTGGCGGTTTGTGCTGCGGTGCATCTGCATGGGCTTGCCGGCGACGTGATGCTCGAGAGTGTCGGCGAGCACTCGATGGTTGCAACCGATCTGCTGCGGGGATTGCCGGAAGCATTTCGCCGCACGCATCAGGCGGCGCGGGAGACATTCGCGTGTTGGCGCGGATAGCTGCGACTGGGGCTGAACCCCGTTTGATTTTCCGGCCTACGCGGCGCTGAAGCGCCGCTCTTCCACCTTCACTATCTCGCACTCGGCAGCGTGATGGTTCTTCCCTCTGTAGCCGAACGGCGCGCTGCATCGAGAATATCGGTTACCGTCACGTTGGTCTCCAGGGATGATAGTGCGTCCGGCTTGGCTCCGTCAACGAGCACTGCTCGCAAATACGACAATTCGTTATCGTAGGGCGCAGCTACAGGTTTGGCCGCAACCTGTTGTTCGGTGTTCTCTCCGCTTCGGCGCACGCGAATGTCAGCTCTCTTGACCGTAATCACATATCCCGTCTGCCCATACACTTCCATGTCTTTGCGATCGAAGGGCCAGTTCCACGAAGCCTGGATGATGGCCTGTGCCCTCGGATATGTCAGGATGATCGTCGCCTCGTCATCCACTCGCGAATAGATTTCCGGCTTGAGTTGCTGGGTGACGGCGGTGACCGTTTGCGGCCGCTGGCCGTCCATCAGCCAGGTCATCAGGTCGGCGCCGTAGCATCCGAAGTCGAAGAGGGTGCCCCCGCCATTCAGTTTGGGATCGGTGAGCCAGGCGAGGAATTCCGGTTCGACTCCAATTTCTTTCGGGCCGTTGTGGCCGTCATGAACCACTACCTTGCGCACGTCCCCCAAGGCGCCTTCGTGCACCAGGTCGTAGGCGGCGTGATTGCTGCGATACCACGAAGTCTCGTAGTTGACCAGCACCTGAATGTTTCCGGTGTGCGCGGCCTTCTCGATGGCCAGGGCGTCGTCTAGACTGACTGCGAGCGGTTTCTCCATCATGACGTGAACGCCGTGCCGGGCACAGATTTCCACGACCCGCCGGTGATCGTAAGTGTTTGTGTAAACCAGAACGGCCTGCGGATGAACTTTCTGCAGCATTTCCTCCAGATCAACAAACAGCATGGATCGGTCAAAGCCATATCGTGCCGCGGCTTGTGACAGCAGACGCGCATCCGGTTCGGCGACACCTACGATCTCAATCTCAGAACTGTGGCGCGACTGAGCGAGGAATCCGTGTACATGTCCGTGCACCAGGCCAACAATGCCGACGCGGAGCGGGGACTGGTCAGGCGAAGCCGAAAACGCAGGCGCGGCGGACAACAGCGAGAGTAAAACGAAAGGCATAACTCGGATCATGACGCTCCTCCGTGGATTCAGTCAGACATAGTAAATCGGTCAGTTGGCGGAGAACCGAGAATCGCAAGTCTTGGGCTGTCCAGTCCGTCTTCGGGGTGTTAATCAACTAGTAAATGTCCGCTAACTGTTCCACTGGACATGGCATTGATCTGTCCACTTGCCGCTCCCAGTGCGGAATCCGGACGAGGGGCTTCGGTAATCTATTACTCGATCTCGTCTGGTGCCATAGTTCAGATGGCATATGACCCACTTCCCCCAACCGCATCCTTCGCGGCGCGCGGCCCGGGTCCAGTTAGGCGATTCGGTCCTGGCTGCGATCCGTCTCGAAGACGGCCGACGCACAAAAGCGAAACTCCAAACTATTTCCGTAACCGGTGGCTTGCTGCAGATGTCCCAATCCCTGGGACAAGGCGACTTCGTCGAAGTTGCCTTCCAGACCCAGGCAGGGCCAGTGCACGGAATGGCCGAAGTTCTCAGTCCCATGCGTCAGTTGCCCGGCGGCGTATTGCAACCGTTCCGCTTCGTCGCGCTTGAGGATGACGACCACCGCCGCCTGCGCACCTCGCTCGATCACGTCGTGGATCGAAATCTGCTGGGCGTGAAGTCCAGCGCGTTCTCCACGTATTGACGCGAACCCCGCGCTGGGGTTTTCAACGCCCCAGGGGGGTAAGCGCACTCTCGCTATACTGGACGTGTGGGTGTCCAGACCAAAGCGAAAGAAGTACTGCGGCAGATCACTACGCACTCGGCGGAGGAGACGGTCGCCTTCGGGCGTACGCTGGCAGAGTTGCTCACGCCTCCGAAGTTAGTGCTGCTGCGCGGCGATCTCGGTGCAGGCAAGACCATGCTGGCCAAGGGAATTGCGGCCGCCTTCGAAGCGGCTGCCGAGGAAGACGTCACCAGTCCCACCTTCACGCTGGTGCACGAGTATCGCGGGCCGCGTGCCAACCTCTACCACATCGATCTCTACCGCATCGACACGCCACGTGAATTGGAGACGCTCGGGTTGGATGACCTGCGTTCCGACAACAGCATTCTGCTGATCGAGTGGGGAGAGAAATTTCCCCGGCTGCAGTGGGATGTCGAGATCGCTTTGGAGCGCGAGGGCGAGAACGGGCGGCGGATCACAATCAGCCGCTAATGTTTGGATTGGGTCGCGGCGGAATGGGCCAGAAGGGCCCGTGCGCATACTCCTGGAGCGCTCCATTCCCGCACCATCGACAATAGGATCGCGGCGGCAAGGAAAAGAAAGCCAGGCGCTGGTGGCGCATCCTGTCCACTATCCCATGAGTGAAAACTGGGAGTTGAAAACTGCACTCAAAATCCCATGATGTTATATCCGCAGTCCACGTAAATCACCTCTCCCGTGATGCCGCTGCTGGCGTTGGAGGCAAGGAAGACGCCAGTGTTTCCAACTTCTTCCACTTCCACGCGGCGACCCAGCGGGGCGCGTTCCTCGTGGCCTTTCAGCATGTCGCCAAAACCTGCGATTCCGCGCGCGGCCAGAGTCTTGATCGGACCGGCAGAAATTGCGTTTACCCGAATCTTCTTCTTTCCCAGTTCGTACGCAAGATAGCGCACCGAGCATTCAAGGCCCGCCTTGGCCACCGCCATCACGTTATAGCGGGGTACGACTTTTTCCGATGCGTAATAAGTCATGGTCATAATCGAGCCGCCATCTTCCATGAGGGGGGCGGCAGCGCGCGAGACTGCGACCAGCGAGTAGACGCTTACATCCATCGCAACGCGAAAGCCTTCGCGCGTGGTGTTGACGAAGTCACCCTTGAGTTCATCAGCCGGAGCGTAGGCGACGGAGTGCACCAGCGTGTGCAGTTTCCCGTAGCGTTCTTTCAGAGTAGCGAAGAGACGATCAATCTCCTCGTCCTTGGAAACGTCACACATGTAGGCTTCGGCTCCCGGCAACGAGAGGATGAGGTCCTTCGCCTCCTGTTCCAGGCGCTCGTTCTGGTAGGTGATGGCCAGCTTCATACCGGCGGCGTGCAGTCCCTGGGCAATGGACCACGCGATTGAGCGCTTGTTGGCGACTCCAAAGACGACAGCATTGCGGCCCTGCAAGTCAGAGGACATGTACGCTCCTTACGAAGGGGAAAGAATAACAGCCGAAGGCCGTTCTTACCACGGAGACACAGAGACACGGAGAATTCTGGAAGACCTGAGTAAGATTGAAATCACGCTACCCCGAATTAAACGTCATTACTTTGTGTCTCCGTGTCTCCGTGGGTGGAGATTTATTCCGCGGCGACTTCTTCCACCACGGAAGATGCTTCTACCGGCCAACTCGCCGCCACGAACAACAAGCCATATACACACGCCAGGATCGCGAATGCGCTCACCAGGCCCACCCTATGGGCCACCGCACCCACGCTGATGGCGAGCGCGATTTGCAGGAATGTCCCGGCAAAATAGTACGTGTTCTGCACGCGTCCCATTAGGTGTTTTGGCACCATCTCCATCAGGCTGGTATTCATAGCTACGCCGCCAACGCCCCGCCCCGAGCCCATGACGAAGTAGGCCGCGATGGCCAGCACCAGAAATCCGGAGAGCGGCGCGCAAACCATGGCCACTGAAAGCAACGCCATCGAAAACGCAACCGCTCGGCGTCCACCCAGGCGGGCAATTGCCTGCGGAGCGTACAACGCGCTGATGAAAGCGCCGGTACCCCATCCCGCGCTGAGCCAGCCATAGCCCACAGGCCCAGCATGAAAGACCCGCTCGCTCAGCGAAGGAGTGACGACCCCTCCTGTCATCATGGCCCCCAGAAACAGAGCCCAACTGATCCCCAACATCACGGCGGCGCGATGATCGCGCAGAAAGTGGAGCCCCTCGCGCATGTCGCGCCAGAAGCGCTCCAGTTGGCTTTCTGCCGCAAGCAGATCGGCCCGTAACTCTTCTGGGCGCAGCACCACATGCCGTCCCTTGCGCACCGCGAAGTAGCAGAGAAACGAAACCACATAGGTCGAAACGTCGATCAGCAGCACTCCGCCCAGACCGATGTGGTTGTACATGAAGCCAACAATGGAACCGGCGATGAGCCATCCGCCCTGCACTCCGGCCAGCAAAAACGTGTTCGAATGTACGAACCGGTCCTCAGGCGTCAGTTCCTGAATGAGAGCGGTGATGGTCGGCCAAAACATCCAGAAACCGGCGGCCACCAGCGTGTTCATTAGGTAGAGTTCCCAGACTTGCGCGCGATGCCGAAACGCAAGGATGGCCACGGTAACGATGATGACGGCGCGCACGGCGTCGAGCCACATGACCAGCCTGCGTCGGTCTTCCCGGTCAATGATGACGCCGGTGAAGGGAAGCATGAGCATGGCGGGAATGGTTTGGAGAACCGCGAGTGTTCCCAGAGCCTGTTCGGAGTGCGTAACCTGCAGAATGTACCAGGCCACGGCAGCCGAGTTCATCCCGGAGCCCAACATGGAAATCAGGTTGGCCGCGAAGACGAAACGCAACGGTCGCTGGCTCAGGATGGCACGCATCTTTCTACTGTAGCCCAAGTCGAGGACGGCTGGAATTCACCACGGAGGCACGGAGTCACGGAGCAATGAAAGGCCTGCCGCGTCCTGGAGGTGAAATCTTCGCATGGGAAGATTGGAATTCTCCGTGTCTCCGTCGTAGACCTGATTTACTGCGGGTCAGTGATCTCTGCCCTTGCGTACAGCCGCATTCGGCGCTACGATTCGCCTGCTCGAAATTTGAGTGCCTAATTTCCTGCGCACACTGGAGGCGGTTATGAGACGCTGCAGCGGTTCGCTGACGCTCGTTTTCCTTTTCCTCTTTTTCGCGGTTCCTATCCCTCGAGGATTTGCCCAGGTCGAGCGCATCACGATTGCGGCCGGCACGGATGAGGATCATGCCCTGCAAGCCATCTCAAACGAGCAGGATCCGCAAAAGAAGCTCGCCATGTACGAAGATTTCGTGCAGAAGTTTTCCTCGAACCCGGCGGCCTCAGCTTATGGGAACTGGCAAATCTCGCAGGCGTATCAGGCCACGGGCGACCTGCAGAAGGCTCTCGACTACGGCGATAAGGCGCTCACCGGATCTCCCCACAACCTCGATATCCTGGTGTCCCAGGCGAGCCTGGCGCAGCAGGCCAAGAACAACTCCAAGCTGATGGATTATGCCGCGAGGGGCGGCGAAGTCTGTCTCGCCATCGCAAAGCAAGCCAAGCCCGAGGGCATGAGCGACGAAGATTTTACGCGAAAGGTAACCGAAGAAAAAGCCTCTGCGCAGAACAGCTGCGATTTTCTGGAGTCCTCCGGTTTCAACGTAATTACCAGCGAAACGGATCCGAAGAGCCGCATGGCTGAAATCGAGAAATTCACCCCGGCTTTTCCCGACTCGAAGTATCAGGAGCAAGTCTCCAACTACGCCATGTACACCCTGGGTCCGGGCCAGTTGAACGACAAGGAGCGCCTGGTTTCGTTCGGCGAAAAAATTCTGGTTTCCAATCCCAACTCGCTGGCCGCACTGCTGCTTCTGGCTAGCTTCTACGGAGACGATTCCAAACCGGGGAGCGCCGCCAAAGCGATCACGTATTCGCAGAAAGCCATCGAGGTAGCGAAAGCGGATGCCCCCGACGCCGACAAGTCGAGGAAACTTTCGGCGGGCGCTGCGCACAACACGATAGGCTGGGTCTATTTGAAGCAGGAGAAAACCATGGCCGCCATTCCGGAACTCAAAGGCGCTGCGGCCCTGCTCAAGGGACAGGACGATCAGCAGTATGCACGAGCTTTATACGGTCTGGGTTTCGCCTACGGCAAGTTGAACAAGTTGACGGAGGCCCGCGAAGTGTTAACTGAGGCCGTAAAAATCCCCGGTCCCCTGCAGGGGATGTCGCAGGATTTGCTGACGAAAGTAAACAGCGCGCGGGCCAAAGGAAGGTGACGTCTACTTCGATTTACAAGAGTCTTAACCACAGAGGACACAGGGTTTTACAGAGCATTCCTCTGTGGTTCTCTGTGTGCTCTGCGGTTAACAAGTTCGATCGTCTGAGATTACTTTGCCGGCTTGACCAGTTCCTCGGACAGCACCTGGGCCTTCCATGCCAGGGTGCGGGCGCGCTCGAGATCACCGTCCCGAACTGCGGCCTTCGACTGCTCCATGAACTGGCGAATTTGATTGACCATGTCCTGCTGGTTCGAGTTTAGCTGCTGTCCGGCGATCTTCTTAAGGTTGGCTTCTGTCGCTGCCAACATTTGGTTGGCAGTATCCCGCTCGTGCGATGTTGTGCCGTCCGCGCCCCCAGCCAACTGAATGCTGGGGTCTGAGGTTCCTCCCTGCCGCACAATCACCTTCGACGGAGGACAGTTCGTCGGAGCACTCGAGGTTCTGGGAGTCGGAGCACTCCCGGCCGACGAATCCGGTGGCGCAGAGTTCGAAGAGGTCGAACCCTCGCCGGTCTGGCCACCCGTTGTTGGAGCGCTCATGCAGTTGGGCGAAGTCACTCTCTTCTTGTGCCGTGGCTTCTGGGCTGTCTTGGGCCGAACTTGGCCAGTGGATGTCTTCTCCTGAGGTGTCGCTGAGGTCGGCGGCTGGGATGAAGTCGATGGATTCTGCGTTGCCGGCGAGGCTCCCTGATCCTGGTTCGGTGCGGTCTCCGCTGGTTTGCTGGCGGACGCTGACTGCGGCGCAGTCTGATGCCTCGGCGCCACCCACGGCAGAGCCGAAGGTGTGCTGAAAATGCTGAAGAGAAGGATTGTGGCCAGAGTCATCCCATGTCCTAGCTTATCCAATTGCCGATGCAACTTGATTTTACGCTTCCGGTAGCGGAGTGCGCCGAAAGGCATTCCGATTCTTTTCGTGGCGAGACGGCTGTGAACCGGATCGCGATCGTCAATGCCCGCGCTGTGCCGCCGCCGGGTCGGTAGCATACTCAGGACCAGTCTCCATCGCCGCTGCAACAGCAGGAATGTGGAACCGGAAAATAGTTCCAGTCCCCTCAGCTGATTCGAAGTCCACGGAGCCATAATGCCATTGCAGAATCTGATAGGTCTGCGCCAGGCCGATGCCGCTGCCATCTTTTTTCGTTGTGAAATAGAGTTCGAAAATTTTGTCGTGCATGTCTTGCGGAATTCCGCCACCTTCATCGCGAATTTCGGCGACGACGAAGCTGTTTTCGCGTCGAGCGGAGATGGTGAGCAACCCTCCCTGTGGCATGGCCTGGACGCCGTTGATCACCACGTTGAGCAGGGCCTGTTTCATTAGATCGATGTCAACCTTGATCGGTAGCCTCTGCTCCGGCATGTGACGCTGGATGGTGACACCGTGCTGCTCCGCATCCGGAGCGGCGAGCTGCGCCACCTCTTCCATCAGGCGGCGCAAATCCACTTCCTCCAGGTGAAGATCGCGCGGCCGGGTGAAATCGACCAGTGTCTGCACCACGCGATCCAAGCGGCGGATTTCAGTATCGATAATGTCCATGTGACGCCGCGTGTCGGGCTCCTGCTGTGCCAGTTTGTTCCGCAGTAGTTGCAAGTGGAGCACGATCGCGTTGATGGGATTCTTCACCTCGTGGGCCACGCCCCGGGTGAGGCGTCCGCTGGCGGAGAGGCGCCGTGACATCTCAATTTCGTCGCCAATGCGCCGCGCCGATTCCGTGTCCCGCATAATCAGCAGAGCGCCGATCTGCGAGTTTTTTTCCTGCACGAAGTCGAGGGATACCTGCACGCGCTTCCCCCCCGCCGCCTCGAACTCTCGCTGTGACAAGGGACGCCGGCGCTCAAAAGCCTCGAGCAGAGCGACGCCTAGACGGGAATCCCGGTCAAATACCTCATGAACCGTGTGTCCCAGGAGTTCTGCGCGAGGACGGCCAAGAAAAGCTTCCACCGGTGCGCTCACCAGGACCACGCGCGTGTCGCGCGCAAAGAGCATTAAGCCATCCTGCAGTTTGGCCATGAGTTGATCTACGTTGTCCTTCAGAGCCGAGAAAATTTCCCTGCTATCTCGAATCTGGCGTCCCAGGTTGGCAATTTTCAGAGAGACCAGGCCGTACTCATCATGCCCAGACTCGTCCCCGTAAAGGGCCTCGCCCGCGCCCGCGCTCACACTATCGAGATTGCGGCTGATTTTCTTCAGCGGACCCAATGCCAGGTTTGAAATTCCGGCCGCCAGAAACAAGGACACAAAGATCAGCGTCACCGAAATATAAGCCGATTTCATCAGCCGGGTCTGCACCTCACTCTTCAGAAAAACCGTTTGCACGCCGATGCGAATCGTGCCGAAAGGCTCGCCATTCAATTCCAGCGGATAGATCACGTCGTAAACCGCGGCCGGGCTGAAGACCAGACGAATCTGTTCCTGGAAGGGGGCTCTTACGACCTCCTGGAAGTCGCGACGCGGTGGAATAACCCTGCCCACCATACTGGCATTGGTGTGAAGCAACGCCTTGCCATTGACGTCAACGATAGACACGTCGTAGATAAACCTCCAATCGCCGGGATCCGATTGGAGCAGGTTGTTAAGAGCGACGTCGGTTTGCACGTAATCCGCGAGCGCGCGACGCAGGGCGGCCGAGTTGCTCGTATCTATGGATGTACTGCTGAAGTCGGGTACAGCGTTGGATGCGGCATAGGCCAGTTGGTGTGTCAGGCTAGTCGCAGTTTCGTTCGCATTGGCGATGCGTAGGCGCAGAATTTGAGAGATGTACAGGATCGAGAAAGCGGTAACCATCACTGTCACCATGAGAGTGATGACCAGCACGATGATGGTCTTTCGTCGCAGCATGACGGGAAACGGAAGTGGTTCGTTCAACAACAGCGCGAGGAGGTTTTAGCCACTGGATACTTCCTCCTTACCCGGGACTGCCTCCGGCGCGGCGCTGCCATATTCCTTCAATTTATTATGAAGGGTTTTCAGGCTGATGCCGAGAATCTCGGCGGCTCGTGTCTTGTTGTTGCTGGTGGCCTCCAGCGTTTTCAGAATCAGCATTTTCTCCGCTTCTTCCACAGTGGTGCCTACGCCCAGCCGAACCGCATCGGGATCATTGGCGGCGGTGCGAAGCGGGGCCTGCCCAAATGCTGGCGGCAGATGCTTGGTCTCGATTACGCCGGCATCGCAGACGATGACCGCCCGCTCGATCGTGTTGCGTAACTCACGCACGTTGCCTGGCCATGAATAGTGATTGAACTGGTTCAGTACGGCTTCACTCACGGCACCAACTTTGCGGGAATGCTTGGCGCTCATTTCGACCAGCAACAATTCGACCAGGTTGGGGATGTCCTCCTTGTGTTCGCGCAGAGGAGGCATGTGGATGTTGAACACATTCAGGCGATAGTAGAGATCGCTGCGCAACTCGCCCCGCGCCACAGCCTCGTCTGGAACCTTGTTGGTGGCTGCGAGCACACGCACATCCACCGATGTTTCGACCTTGCTGCCGAGACGTCGCAGTTTGTGGTCCTCCAGAACGCGTAGCAGTTTGGCCTGAGTTCCGATTGGCATTTCGCCAATTTCATCCAGCAGCAGCGTTCCGCCTTCCGCCAGTTCGAAGCAGCCGGTGCGGCGTTCCAGCGCCCCCGTGAATGCGCCTTTTTCGTGGCCGAAGATTTCACTTTCCATCAGGGTTTCCGGAATCGCGGCGCAGTTAATGGCAACGAAAGGCCGATCCTTTCGCGGACTAAGTTCATGGATGGTGCGCGCCACCAGTTCTTTTCCCGTACCGCTGGCGCCGGTAATTAACACCGAGGCAGTACTAGGCGCGACCATCTCGATGAGCCGGAAGATCTCCTGCATTTTGCGCGAGGCGCCGTTCAGACGCCCTAACGATCCCGCATCCCGCAGCCTGCGCCGCGTAGCCTCCAGTTCTGCGCGAGTTCCCAGCAGGGCCGAGGCGTTCCCAAGAATCGTCCGCAGGCGGTTGGTGTCGATCGGCTTAGTGATGTAGTCGTAAGCTCCCATGCGCATGGCTTGCACGGCGCTGTCAATGGTTCCCTGGGCAGTCACCAGGATGACCGCGATCGTCGTGGCCTGTTCGGCTAGGTGCCCCAGCAGTTCGATTCCGCCCATGCGCGGCATTTTGAGATCGGTGATGACAATCGATGGGGACCATTGTGTTGCTTTGTCCAATCCCTCCACGCCGTCCCGGGCCGTCTCTACGCGAAAACCCCAGGAAGACACCAGTTCGGCCAGGCCCGATCGTTCGTTCTCCTCGTCTTCAACAATCAATATTTTTTCGTGGCTCATCCGGTTGCTCTTGCCCTGTTCGTTCGCTCCAGTCAACTGCGTCGATCTACATCGCGAGCTGACCCGCCATCCTACTGAGTTCCCACAATACGCGGCCAGCTTTCCGCCCGGCAAGATCTGGATAGGCATTTGTCGGCAGATCCCAAGCCGCGCGTCAGTAATTTCAATTTGAGACGAACCGCCCCAGTCTGGTTGCCTAGATTGGCTGCATATCGAGTCTATACTTTCGCTTTGAGCAGCGGTGCGATAGAATTTCGCGTTCTCGAGGAAGGGTCTCGTCTACCAACGATCTTGCCACTTTGTTTTCCCCATCAACGTCTCGTTGCCACCTGGCCACGAGTACATTTCGGAGGATTTCATGATGCTCAGCATCCCTGCACGTAGTTGTCGCCTCTTTGTAGCCTGCCTATCAGTTCTGATTATAGTGTTTCTTGTTTCCGCTTCCGGGTTTGCTCAGAGTGATTCCAACCCAAAGTGGGACGCGTTTATTGGCTATCAGTATCTGCAAGCGGACGGCGACAACGTCCCGGTTGCAGGCAGCAACCCCAACAGTCCTGGATCGTATGCCTTCCCAGAAATGCCCAAGGGAATTGGCGGCGCTCTGACGTACAATCTCGATCCGCATTGGGGTTTGGAGACCGACCTCGGATACAACCGCAACACGGGCCAAGCCGCTTCGGAGTGGACGGCGTCCGTTGGGCCACGGTTTATGGTACGCACCGATTCATTCGATTTCTTCGTGCATGCTCTGCCGGGCTTCAATCGCGTCAGTTACGACGCTGGACTCGTTACCCACAATGGTATTGGTGCGGTTCTGGGCGGCGGCATGGATATTCCGATCTCCAAGATGTTTTCCTGGCGATTGTTTCAAGCCGACTACGTCTGGGCGAGACACAACTTTTCGAATCTGGCTGGCCCGCAATTTCCGTCTCTGCGGCGTCCTACCTTCGAAGGCGCGAGACTGCGCACAGGTATCGTGATCAATTTTGGGGCTGCGGAAGCAGTGGCTCCGGCCGCTGCCTGTTCGGTTCAGCCGGCCGAAGTGCTGATAGGCGAGCCGATCACCGCCACCGTCACGCCCAGCAATTTCAATCCTAAACACACAGTGACTTACAGTTGGAGCGGTAATGGCGGCCAGGTGACCGGAAAGGACACCACCGCCAGTGTCGACACCAACAACGTCGCTCCTGGATCCTATGCCGTGACAGCGCATGTGACCGACCCGAAGGCGAGAAAAAACAACGAAGCGAGTTGCTCGGCGAACTATACGGTGAAGCCGCTGCCGCCGAAGAATCCTCCCACCATGTCGTTGTCGGCCAGCCCGACGAGCCTCGTCGCCGGTGGACCCGTGAACGTAACGGCCTCCTGCACGAGCCCCGACAGCGTCCCCATCTCTGTTGCTAACTGGACTTCCACCGCCGGCACAATTTCTGGCAGTGGCAGCTCGGCAACCCTCAGCACGGCTGGAACTCCTGCTGGTCCAGTAACGGTCAGCGCGACCTGCACCGACTCGCGTGGTCTGAGCCAACAAGCTTCCACGCAGGTTACAATCGAAACCCCACCGCCACCGCCGGTTAACAAGGAGCTAGAGGCCAGGCTTGCCCTGCACAGCGTTTACTTCCCGACGAACATGCCGCCGGTGAAGGATCCGAGTGCCGGGCTGCTACCCGGACAGCGGAAGATCCTGGCGACCCTGGCGACGGACTTCAAGAAATATCTTGAGGCCAAGCCCGACGCTCATCTCATTCTGGAAGGTCACGCCGATTCGCGCGGGGCAGCCGCCTTTAACCAGGCGCTGTCGGAACGTCGCGTGGCTCGTGTGAAGAGTTTCCTCGTCGAGCAGGGTGTTCCCGAGTCCGATGTGGAAACCCAGGCTTTTGGCAGCCAGCACAACTTGACCCTCGAAGAAGTGAAGGAGTCTATCGAGAAGAACTCGGATCTGACAACCGAAGAGCGCAACAGGGCTCTGGCACGAATCGAGGTGATCAGGTTGGCCAGTAATCGCCGCGTGGACGTCACTCTGAAGTCTGCGGGGCAAACCGAAACGTCAGTTCGTCAGTTCCCATTTAACGCCGCGGATGCTTTGAGTCTGATCGGCGGCCGGGAAAGTGAAATGAAGAAAACCGCCAAGCCTGCGCCGAGGAAGAAAGCGGTGAAGAAACCGTAAGCCGAGGGTTAGGCAGAACCTACGCGGAGGGCAGCCTGCTGCCCTCCGTTTCCTTTTGTGGGCTGCAATTTACCTTTCCAAAATTGTGTGACCAACCTCGCCAGCCGGCAGAATCTACACCCCCCCCAAAAGTGCCATCGCCAAGTCGTTGATTTGATGAGACTGTGTCTGGTAATCGGGTTGCCACTTCGTTATCGATGAAAGACGGGCAAGGATAATTCTGATGAGCCGGTTCCGAGGACCTCGAGGTCTGACGATTGGAATATTGCTGGCCCTACTCTGGGCGGCGGGCTGTGCACCGCCGGACGGGCTGCATAGCGGCGAAGGTACCCCTCAGGCGGACCAGCCTCAAGTTCCATTTCATGATGGGGATGGAAAACTGTCCCGTCCGGGTGATTCGTCAGCAGGTCAGGACAATGGCCTGAAGCCTGAAACGGATCTTCCTTTCCAGTATCCTCAGAATCTGCCAGTCGGCACGTTGCTCACGGTTCGCCTGAAGAATCCCATATCGGCCGAGAATCCGGACGCGAATGGCACCTTCGAGGCAGTCGTCAACCAGCCTGTTGTGATCGAAGGGAACAAACTGGTTCCGATCGGCACAATGGTCTCAGGACGCGTGGAGTCCGCCCGGGTCTCCAATCTCAAGCGTGATCATGGTTATGTCCGCCTGACTCTCGATTCGATCTACATCTCAGGGTTGAAACTGCCGGTGCAGACATCTAGCCTATTTGTGCGCGGAAACGCTGGCCAAACCCAAACTCTGCAAAGTCAAGTTCTATCTGGCCAGGATTCCTCTCTGGTCATTCGGCTCGAAAAAGGCCGTCGCCTGGTCTTCCGCCTGACGGAGCCAGTGTATGTTGCCGCCAGCCAACGGGCACCCGCGGACCATTAACTCTCCAAAACCACCACTCCGCCTATTCCGCTAAGTTTTCCACAAGAAAATTTCCCGTTTTAGTGACATCTGCCCTTCGCAGGCACAGAGCCGGTTCTCTATAGTGGGCTCGAAATGGAATTTGATTCGGACCTACCCTCCCTCGAGTCCCATTTTAGGAAAACCAAGGTCACAGGCGACGGAATAACAGGTTCCTACTGGGAATCATTCCGCGCAAAGTAGGTGTATGAGCACTGCCGCTGAGTTCGCGTGGACAACGCACGATACGAAAACGGAACTCTGTTCTCTTTTTGAGTACGCACCAATCGGTGTGGCGCAATGCGAGCGTCAGGGCAAAATCACAGCACTAAATCCGGCGCTGGAACAGGTGCTCGGTGGCCGGTCTAGGATCGCGCCCACTCTGTATTTTGCCGATCTCATTCACCCTCAAGAGCGCGCCGAAGGCGAACGCCTTTTTCGCGAATTGTTTGACCGGCAACGTGACAGCTTCCAGATCGACTCCCAGATGACCGGCGCGAATAGCCGACCCGTGCGGTGGACCGCATGGCTAGTGCCCGGGACGAACGGCAATTCCGACTATGCGCTCGCCCTGGCGCAGGGCACCGCTCAGGACCACGAGGCCGCGCAGCGACTCCGGCAGGCCGAGCGGCTGGAAGCCGTAGGACGTTTAGCCGGAGGAGTGGCTCACGACTTCAACAATCTCCTCACCGGAGTCCTGTTGTACTGCGATCTGCTCATGGCCCATCTTGAGCCATGCCATCGTGTGCGAAAGTACGCCGAAGAAATCCGCAACGCCGGCATGCAGGCCACTGGCTTAGTGCGGCAATTGCTCGCGGTGGCCCGACCGACGACTGCCGAACCCCGCCTGCTTTCCTTCAACGAGATCGCCGAAGGCATGCGCAACCTGCTGATTCGCCTGATCGGGGAAAACATCGATCTGCAATTCCACCTCGATCCCAATCTGGGTTTGATCAAGATGGACCCCACGCAATCGCAGCAGATTCTGCTCAACCTGGTACTTAATGCGCGGGACGCGATGCCCGGCGGTGGCGAGATCACGGTTGAAACCAGCAACTGCAAAGTGCAAGTGCTGGCTGAAACAGCGGTTGGGGCAAGCACTCCAACCTCGCTTCCTTGCGCGCTTTTCGTGGTGGCGGACAACGGGACCGGCATGGATGCCGCTACGCACGCGCATCTGTTCGAAGCTTTTTTCACCACCAAGGCTTCCAAAGGCACGGGACTTGGGTTGGCGACGGTCTACGACATCGTGACCACCAACGGCGGACTGATTCACGTAGACAGCACGCCGGCATGCGGCACGCGCGTCTCCGTGCTTTTGCCGCTTGTTCCGGAAGTAGTTCTGGAGTCTCAGAACGCCAACGATTTTCCACCCGAAAAGAACCGGGAAGTACTTATACCCAAAGGATAAAAAGAAGAGGAACGAACGCCATGACGTCAGCAGCTTTCAGTCCGATACAGACCGCTCCGCAGATGGAACCCGCCAATTTTCTTAACCTTCTCATTATCGACGATGAAAGATCGATCCGCGAGGCCTGCCGGGAAGTAGCGCAGTCGCTGGGATTCTCTACTTATGTGGCCGATTCCGCCGAGCACGCCTACCGGTTTCTCGACACGCAGAGCTTCGACGTCGTCCTGCTCGATCTGCGCCTGCCTGGCGCCGGCGGCCTGGACGCGCTCCGCCGCATCAAGGAACGCCGCCCTGAAGCGGTCGTCATCGTCGTGACCGGCTACGGCACGGTGCAGTCGGCAGTGCAGGCCATGAAGAATGGCGCTTACGACTACGTAACCAAACCGTTCAGCGTCGACGAACTGAAGATGCTGCTGGAGCGCGTGGCCAGCCACCTGAAGCTGAAGTCCGAAAACCGCTTGCTGCGCGAGAAGGTGAAATCCAAGCAAGGATTCGGCGGCATTGTCGGCCGCGCCCCCGAAATGGAAAAGCTCTATCGCATCATCGCCAAGGCCGCCAACAGCGTTCACCCGGTATTGATCCTGGGCGAAAGCGGCACTGGCAAGGAGATGGTTGCACGCTCCATTCACTACTCCGGCCCGTTCCGCGACAAGCCATTCATCCCGGTAGACTGCGGATCTCTCGTTCCCACTCTCATTGAGAGTGAACTGTTCGGCTACGTGAAAGGCGCATTCACGGGCGCCAACCAGTCCAAAGATGGACTTTTGGCCATGGCCGAAGGTGGAACCGTCTTTCTCGACGAAGTCGGAGAGCTTCCCGTCGATTTGCAAGCCAAAATGCTGCGGGCCATCCAGGAAAAAGAGATTCGTCCTGTAGGCAGCACGCGGCGCGTACCCATCAATGTGCGCATCCTTGCCGCTACCAATCGCGACCTGGAACAATCCGTCATGCAAGGCGAGTTCCGCCGCGATCTTTATTTCCGTCTCAACGTTCTCAGCCTGCGCATTCCCGCGCTGCGCGAGCGTCGGCAAGATATTCCCCTACTGATCGCTTATTTCCTGGAGCGCACGGTGCGCACTTCCGGACAGGAGAAAATACTCAGCGACGACGCCCTCAAGGCCATGCTGGCCTACGACTGGCCCGGTAACGTTCGCGAACTGGAGAATTGTCTTGAACGGACTTACGCCTTCACCAGCGGTCCGCTAATCCACCCCACCGATCTGCCGCGCGAGGTTGCTAATTTGCCACTGCCCGAAGCTTCCAATGGCAACGGAAATGGGCACGGACACGGCAAGATCATTCCCATGGCAGAACTCGAGAAGCAAACGATCTTGAGCGCGATCACAGAACTCAACGGCGACAAGTTGGAAGCCGCGCGCCTGTTGGGCATCGGAAAAACAACCCTCTACCGCAAGCTCAAGGATTACGCTGCCCACGGATTTCAATCTTGAGCCCAATTTTGAACTTGCTGCGGGAACGCGAGTACCGCAACGGGAAGCCGTTCTGCCGCCGAAATCGCTAGGCGCCATCTTTTCAGCGCGCAACGTGTGGCGGCAGACGTGCTATTTGAAAGAGCATGATCCTACTCATCACTTCGTCCGCTAGCGGCTCACAGTGCGTCGATTCTCTGCGTGCCGCCACCGGCCTGGAAACGCACTGGGCCCACACCCTGCAGGAGGCTGCCACCCGCCTGCGCCAACAAACCTATTCCGCCGCCGTCATCGACCAGTTCCTGCTCGAAACCGACCCCGCCGAAAGCGATCAGATGATCGAACATCTGGGCACCGCTTTCCCTGTCTACCTCAACTTCGCCGTTACCGGCATGGAACGTCTGGTGCGCGAGGTGCGCTCGGCCCTGCATCGTCGCAAGCGCGAGGAAGGCGCAGCGCGGCGCGCGGTCGAAGACCAGATGCGCAGCGAAATGCGGGAGACTCTAACCGCCATGCTCCTTTCCTGTGAACTCGCGATGTCTGTGCCCGAGGTGCCAGACCCCGCGGCGGAAAAGATCCGAGCCATCGACAACCTGGCGCGCGAACTGCGGGTCCGCCTGGAGATGAACTGACGTTTAGGGCTCATGTAGGGACAGCCGCCTCGGCTGTCCTACCAGGGCGAAGCCCGGCGGAGCCGGTGGCGCCGTATCGACGAAAATAACTCCTGGATCGAACTACCCGAATCTTTCCACGCAAACCTTAACGCACCCGGATAAGTAAAATCCCTTCCCGTTCCAGCCGATTCGCACTAAAATGGACCCGCCTGGAAAGCGGAATCCCCCGTCCCTCGCGGTATTCCGCAATATCCCTCCGGAGGTTCTGTGCACGTCCTGGTCACCACCGACTCGCTCTCGGGGTCATGGACCTACACTCGCGAACTTGTGACTGGCCTGGTTACGCGCGGTGTGCGAGTCACGCTGGTCAGTTTCGGCGAGATTCCGCTTCCTGACCAGACTTCCTGGATGGATCACCTGCACGGCCTCGACTACCGGCCAACGGCCTTCCATCTCGAGTGGATGCAAGAAGCGGAAAACGATCTGCCAGAATCGTCGGCGTTCCTCGCCGCGCTGGTTCGCGAACTCCGGCCCGACGTTCTGCATCTCAACCAATTTTGCTATGGGAACCTGCGCGTAGACGTACCGCGCGTGGTGATGGCCCACGGCGATTTGATCACCAGGACGCATGCCGTTCACAATCGCGCCCCACAGCCGGAGGGCTCGCTGAACTGGTATCGCAACACGGTCCTCGACGGGCTGGCAGGCGCGGACGCGGTTGTGGCTCCTTCGGCCTGGATGCTTGATCGCATTTCCGCTTGTTACCTGCGGCCGCAGAGAGCGGAAGTGATCTACCCCGGACGCAATCCCATTTTCTTCAATCCCTACGTGAATAAAGACGATTGCGTGCTGGCGGTCGGCCGCCTGGTGGACGCCAGCAAGCAGGTCTTCCTCCTCACCCAGCAGCCCTATTCTGTCCCGGTCTGCATCGTGGGCGCAGAGCATACGGTGCCCATGCCCCGCATTCCGATCCGTGCCGATGTGAAAGTTGACACCGAACAAACGACCATCGCGATTCGCGGTCCGCAGACTGAAGCGCAACTGCGCGCGCTTTATAGCCGAGCTGCCATTTATGCCGCCACCGCCCGTTACGAGCCTCTGGGCATGGCCGCCCTTGAAGCCGCATTTTCTCGGTGCGCCATCGTGGCCAATGACATTCCCAGTTTCCGGGAGATCTGGGGGGACGCGGCTCTCTACTTCCGCACCAACGATGCGGCCAGCCTCGCCGAAAATATTCGCATGCTAAATGCCGACCGTCCCATGCGCCGCGCCTTCGCCGAGTTAGCCTACACCCGCGCCCGCGAGCGCTTTACCACCAAGCGCATGATCGACGACTGCCTGCAGCTTTACCGGAGTCTCGTGTCAGCCAAATCTCTGGCCGCCTGAGACCTACCCTCTTTGCGCTGCAGCAACAAAGTTCCGTAGCCCGCGCGACACACCCGCCCGCTTAGTGATATCTTTTAGCCTTACTAGAAACCCGTAAGGTTGGAGGAAAGATTCATGGCTCAGGTAAAGATCACCGTCAGACCCAATGGTCCGCTTCGAGTAGAGGCTCCAGAAGGCTCTGTCGAATTGGTCGACGTCAATGGCAATCAGTTCGACCTCACCGGCAAGACCGCATTTTCACTCTGCCGCTGCGGCGGATCGGTCAACAAGCCCTTCTGCGATGGAACTCACAGCCGCATCGGATTCCAAGGTGCGGAGTTGGCCGTGAAAAAGGCGGACAGCGGCTCGTCTTCATAGGTGCCTTTATCCCGTAAGGGCGCTCTTGGAAGGGGCTCTTGGGAAGGGCACGGCTTCAGCCGTGCCGCCAGCGGCCATTCAAAATGAGGGCTTCAGCACCTGAGGTTAGCTTTCAGGGGAAGGACTTTCGTCAGCAAAGCTTCGTTAGAGTTTGCGGAGAAGATCGTGCACGATTCACGGGACCGGGAACTGGGAATGCATCGCAAGATCACGCGCCGGGACTTCCTCAACGGCGTGGCGATGACGGCAGGCGCGGCCATGATGCCGTGGGACCTATTCGCCGCTGGCAAGTCCGCCAATCCTGAAAAGTCTCCCAACTACTACCCACCCGCACTCACTGGCCTGCGGGGCAGCCATCCCGGTTCGTTCGAGGCTGCTCACAGTTTACGCGATGGCACCTTCTGGGATTCGGTGGGCAAGCCCGAAAACACCGGCGAGACCTATGACCTGATCATCGTCGGCGGCGGCATCAGCGGCCTCGCTGCCGCCCACTTCTACCGCAAGGCTACGGGTGCGAAGGCTCGCATCCTCATCCTCGAGAACCACGACGACTTCGGCGGCCACGCCAAGCGCAACGAGTTCCGAGTGAACAATGCCTTCCGCCTGGGTTTCGGTGGCACATTCTCCATCGAGAGCCCCGCTCCCTATAGCGCGGTTGCCAAGGGCGTGATTGAAGAGTTGGGCATCGACGTTCCTTCGTATTCCAGGTACTTCGACAAGAAACTGTATCCCTCGGCCGGCCTGCGCCCCAGGATTTTCTTCGACAAAGAAACATTCGGAGTCGACAAACTCGTAATCAACCCGAGTCCGCGCGGTGGAGGTGAGAGCGAAGACGAGGCTCCCGAGACGCCGGAACGCCTGAATCGATTTCTCGCCGACGCTCCGCTTGCCGATCAAGCCAAGCGCGACCTGCTACGTCTCTATCAGGAACCGAAAGACTATTACCCCGGACTGACCTCCGATGAGAAAAAAGCGAAGCTCGCGCGCATCAGTTATGCCAGTTTTCTGAAAGACGTCGCCGGCGTTCATGAAGATATCGTCAAGCTGTACCAGGCGCTCCCGCATGGACTCTTCGGTGTGGGGATCGACGCGGTCGCAGCCCAAGACGCGTGGGGATTCGACCTGCCCGGCTTCGATGGCCTGAAGTTGGATCCGTCGCCGGGTAAAGGCATGAACCGCGACGCTATTCCCAATGAAGAAGCCGAAAAATACTTCTTCCATTTCCCCGACGGCAATGCCAGCATCGCTCGCCTGCTGGTCCGCAAACTGATCCCCGATGCCATTCCGGGGAACTCTTCGTCGGATGTTGTACTCGCCAAAGCGAATTACGCCAAGCTCGACGACTCGGCTTCGCCCGTGCGCATTCGCCTGAACAGCACGGCCGTTCACGTCAAGCACGTGGGCAACGCCGCCAGCGCCACCAGCGCCAGCGAAGTGGAAGTCAGCTACGCCCGCGGCGGCAAGGTCTACACCGTCAAGGCGAAGAACTCGATCCTTGCATGCTGGCACGTTGTGATCCCCTACATCTGTGAAGAACTTCCCGCCAGGCAGAAAGAAGCGCTGGCCTCCGCGCAAAAAGTCCCGCTGCTTTATACCAACGTCGCCCTTCGTAACTGGACATCGTTTCAAAAGGTCGGCACCAATTCCGTTTATGCGCCGAGTATGTACCACTCATATGTAAATCTCGATTTACCCGTTAGCATCGGCGGATACCAGTGCCCGCGTAAGCCGGAAGAGCCCATCGTCGTTCACATGATGAAAGCGGCATGCCATCCCGGACGACCCGCGCGTGAGCAGCATAGCCTGGGCCGCATGGAACTCTTCACCACCACCTTCGAAACCATGGAGCGCAACATCCGCGATCAGTTGGCACGCACGTTGGGTCCCGGCGGCTTTGATCCCGCCCGCGACATCGCGGCCATTACGGTCAATCGCTGGCCCCACGGTTACGCCTACGAATACAACTCGCTGTTCGATTCGTTCTGGCTGGAAGGCGGCGAAACTCCCTGTGAGCTTGCGCGCAAGCCCTACGGGCGGATCGCCATCGCGAACTCCGACGCCGGAGCCTACGCCTACACCGACGAGGCCATCAATCAGGCGTGGCGTGCGGTGGGGGAGATTACGAAGAGATGATGTCATGTCCCGAAAATACACGGTGGACTGTCATCTTGAGCGAAGCGAAAGACCTCTGCACTGGCGCGGTCAACTACTCAGGTCCTTCGCTTCGCTCAGGATGACAGGGCAGGTTTAGTCGTGAACTTCGTGGGATGCGACACACCTGGTGGTGAGTGACTAATCCTGCTGCCCGCCCTGCAGTTGCGCCGCCTTGCTTTGCGCCTCTTGAGCTTGCTGCGTCATGCCTTTGGCTGCGTATGCATCCGCCAGAGCTGTCTCCAGGTCGGCAGCGTCCCCGTTCAGATCCTTCTCTTTCGAATAGGAAGCGATGGCGTCATCGTATAGCTTCAGTTGCTCCTGAGAAAGACCCATCCTGTAGTAGACGCCCCTTGCTGTCGGTTCGAGACGTAACGCGCTCTTGTACTCGTTGACGGCAGCCTCATGTTGATCCTGCTCCGCGAGCGCCACTCCCAAGGCGGCATGGGCGGCAGCGTTGTCCGGTTCCTGCGCCACCACCTTCGCAAATTCCTCCTGCGCCGCTTTCGGCTGGTCTTGCCTCAGATAGACAGCTCCCAGGTCCATGCGGGCCCTCGTGTTCTGCGGTTGCAGGTCCAGAACTCGTTTCAACTCGCTTTCGCCTTCAGAAAATTGTCCTTTGCTGAAGTAGGCGTGTGCGAGTGCGTAATGGGCTGACGCATCCTGCGGACTCTGCTGAACTCTCTTTTGAAGCTCGCCGATCATCCGATCGACGTTCCTTCCGGCATCCATCGCCGAGCCGAAGTGAATCCCGGAGCCGCGCCACCGATGTATCCCCAACGCACTGCCGCCCACGATGAGCACCATGAAGAGCAGAACGCCCGCCCGTCGAAGTGGCTTATCGTGCTGCGGCGCAAGCCGAGCGATTAAAGCGCCGACGATCAATCCACTGACCAATCCACCGCCGTGTGCGGCATTGTCGATGCCCGAAACCACGCTTCCGAAGAAGACGTTAAAGCCGACGAAGAAAAGAAGACTCCGCAACGTTCCCTTGATCGCGACACTCGGCAGCGAGAACTCACCCAGATAGAAGGACGAGATCAGCGCCCCAGCCAAACCGAAGATCGCGCCAGAAGCGCCCACGCTCAGCACACCCGGATTCCACCCCACGCTCGCCAACCCCGCCGCGATGCCCGTGATCAGATAGATCGTGGCATAGGTCCAGCGCCCGTAAAGCGATTCGCACAGCGCTCCCAGGTCCCACAGGCACCACATGTTGAAGGCGATGTGCATCAGGCCGCCATGAAGAAACATGTAGGTCAGCAGCCGCCACCACTGGCCGGACAAGGTGAATGGTCCGAAGTTGGCGCCGAAATGCACCATTACTTGCCCGGAAAAGCCCATGATCGAACCGCTGGCGATCGCCATCGCGAGAAAGACCATCACGTTGGCGCCGAAAAGCACCTGAGTGAGGGTGATGCTGGATTCGTGCCGGACCCAGGGAACAGCCATCACGGGCTGCTTCGCATCATCGTCGAGTTCGCCACGCTGCGCCGCCTCGTGCTGCACACACCACTGACAAATCTTCTTTCCAAACGTCAGCGGTGGAAGCTGCCGGCCACATCGAATGCAGTTCGCCATAGGTTAATAAAAGAGTATCAGCAGTCCGCTAGATTTTGGGAAGGCTGGCCAGGGAAGGGCAAGGTTTAGGGAAGGCACGGTTAGGCAAGAGCGTGGCCGGGGAAACTCGGTTAGGAGATGCACGGTTTTGCGAAAGGCACGGCTTGCGAAGGCTACCGCCTGGGAAGGACACGGCTTCAGCCGTGCCGCTCAACGTCAGCAAAGAATGCGGGCTTTAGCCCCTGAGGGATTGCTGACGAATCAATGAATCGTCTTCGTCTTCCGCGACATGTAATCCATCAGCAGATACTGCCCGAGCGTGTAGGGCGTGGTGAAATAGGCCTTCCCACGGCACATCTCGGTAACTTTCTGCACGAACTGCACCAACCCATAATCCGACGCCAGCATGAACGTGTTGATGAGCACGCCCGCCCGTTTGCACTTCGAAACCTCTTCCAGCGTCTGGGTCACGACCAGCGGGTCAAGGCCGAAAGCGTTCTTGTAGATGCGTCCGTCTTCCAGCGTCAGTGCCGACGGCTTGCCATCGGTGATCATCACAATCTGCTTCATGTCTTTTCGTTGACGCTGCAAGATTCTCTGGGCCAGCCGCAGCCCCTCGCGCGTATTGGTGTAGTAAGGTCCGACCTTCACGCGTGCGAGTTGCGACAACGGGACCTCCTCCGCCGAATCGTGGAAGAGCACCAGCGAGAGCGAGTCCCCCGGATACTGCGTGCGGATCAGATGCGATAAGGCCATCGCGACTTTTTTCGCAGGAGTGAAGCGGTCTTCGCCATACAGAATCATCGAATGCGAACAATCGAGCATCAGCACCGTCGCGCACGACGACTGGTACTCGCATTGATGCACCTGCAAATCCGAGTATTCGATGTTGAGCGGCAGCGTCAGCCCTTCGCGCTGGATCGCGCTCGAGAGCGTGGCCGTAATGTTGAGATTGAGCGTGTCACCAAATTCGTAGGTTTTCGCCGAGCCACTGGTTTCGATGCCGGTCGCCAGATCGCGCGTGTCATGCCGTCCGAAACTCGATTTGCCCAGCGACCCCAGCAAGTTGCGCAACGACTTGAACCCGAGGAAGTCGAGACTCTTGTCCGTAATTTCAAATTTGGCTTGTTGTGCCTCGCCCGTCTGCCCTCCGACGCTCGACTGCCGCGCAGGATCGTGCGGTTCGTCGACCGAGATGTAATCTTCCTGCTGCATCCGCTCGATGAGTTTCTCGATCAGTTCATCGAGTTGTCCGTCCATCTGCATCTGCTCGATCTGCTCCCGCAGGTTTTCGTCGAACATCTCGCCATTGAGCAGCGCCTGCTCAATGGCGCGCTTGAGGTCGTCAAGCGTCTGCCCGCCTTCGGGCAGTTCGTACCACATCGATTCCTGAAACCCGCTCTGCAGCAGGTAGTCCGAGAGCGCGCCGAGCAAGTCCTCCATGCTCATTTCGCTGGCGGGGTCAGGCACGTATTTGGAGTAGCGAATTCTCTTCATTTCGTAGAGACGTAGCTTGCTACGTCTTCCTTGCCGCTGCCGAGACGTTGCAGGTAACGTCTCTACACTAGTTAAATTGCCGTCTCTGCCGGTACGGCCGCTCATCCGGCTCGAACGACTTCTCCCGCGCCGGCTCCGGCTTCTTCTCTCCAGCCTTGAACACGCGCTCCTCGCTGCGTCCGATGCGCTTATGCGCATGCAGACCTTCGAGGATGAACTCTGCCGCCGACACTTGCTGCTCGGGGCTTTCCTTCTGCGAAACGCCCAGCGGGCCCAGCTTATCGACCAGTCCCTGGATTTCTTTCAAATTCTCTAGCGCTTCCACGGCCGGGACCGAATCGGACAACTGAATCTCGCCGCCCAAGTCAAACCACTGCACAATCTGCTGCACGTTGGCCCCGGTGTAATACTCGTCGTATGTTTTGGCAATTGCGGCGCGAATCAGTTCGCGTCCCACATGGTCCGCGCCCTTCATCTCGCCTTCGTATTCGAGTTCGAGCTTGCCGGTGATCGCCGGCAGGGCCGCATACACATCGCTGATGCGGGGCACGACCACCTTCTCTTCGTTGCGAATGGCCCGCCTCTCAGCGTTCGAGATCACATTTTCCATCGCCGAGATGGGCAGTCGCTGGCTCACGCCCGAGCGCTTATCGATCTTCTTGTCCTCGCGGGCGGCGAAGGCGACGCGCTCAATCACCTCCTGCACATAGTTCGGCAGATGCAGCGGATGCCCATTGCGCCGAGTCCAGGCTTCCTGCGCCGTGATCGCGATTCCTTCCTCGACGGTCGCCGGATAGTGCGTACGAATTTCCGAGCCGATGCGGTCTTTCAGCGGCGTGATGATCTTGCCGCGCGCGGTATAGTCTTCGGGATTCGCGCTGAACACCAGCGCAACATCCAGCGGCAGCCGGATCGGATAGCCCTTAATCTGCACGTCCCCTTCTTGCATGATGTTGAACAATCCCACCTGAATCTTTCCCGCCAGGTCAGGCAATTCATTGATAGCAAAGATTCCGCGATTGGCGCGGGGCAGCAAACCGTAGTGAACCGTCAATTCGCTCGACAGTTCGTGTCCGCCGCGCGCCGCCTTGATCGGATCGATGTCTCCAATCAAATCCGCAATGGTCACGTCGGGCGTCGCCAATTTCTCCACATAGCGATCATCGGGGGAGAGATAGGCGATCGGCGAATCATCCCCGAGCCGCGCAACTTCCTCGCGGCAACGCCGGCAAATCGGAGCGTAAGGGTTATCGTGAACTTCACATCCCGCGAGATACGGCATGTGCGGATCGAGCAGAGTGGTCAATGCACGCAAGATGCGGCTCTTCGCCTGCCCGCGCAGTCCCAGCAGAATGAAATTGTGCCGCGAAAGAATGGCGTTGATGATCTGCGGCACTACCGTATCGTCGTAACCGACAATGCCGGGGAACACCGGAGCGTCACCATTGGTACGCAGCCGGGCCGTCAGGTTCTCGCGGAGTTCGTCCTTGACGTGGCGCGTTCGTAGACGCTCTTCGGAAAATGCACTGCGGCGCAGTTCACCCAGTGTGCGCGGAAGACTACTCATGAAAGGAACCCCCACAAACAACTTGTTCCGATTATACGCGCCGTGGCAATGAAGCGTTTTCGAACGTCGCTGCCCGGCGAAGCCCTAACACCGAACACCTAAGACCTGCACCCTCAGCGTGCGTGTCCGTTCCCTCCAGCCTTTTCTCGCGCCCGCGCCGCCCGACGCAGATTGGGAAGGATGTTTTCCAGATATGCCGCGACCGCCTGGATGCGTTCGTTCTCCGAACGCATCACCAGCAGTTTCTGTTTGAAGTCCAGATCAAGGGGCAGAGAGCCCGCAAGATAGAAAGAAAGCGCGCTCTGATCGGCGGCGGACAGATCCTGCACAGCCCCAGCCAGCGACAGAATCTCCAAGTGAACCTGAATCGCCCGCGCCCTGTCCTCCTGGGAGGGAGCGTCCGGTTCATCCGGTACCAGCAAGACTTCCGCCTGCAGAAAAGAACGTTGCCGGTTCAGTTCCAGCACCTCAAAGCGCTTGCGACCCTCCGCAATCAGATCTAAGCGCCCGTCAGGATACTCTTTCGTGACGCTAACAATCTCCGCCGTGCACCCAATTTCCGCGACCCCTTTTTCCAGAGCGCGCACCACACCGAAGGGTGCGTTGTTTGCCCGACACTCGCCGATCATCTCCTTGTACCGCGGCTCGAAAATATGCAAGGGCAGGGGAGTGCCGGGCAGCAGTACTACGTCGAGCGGGAACAAGGGAAGCAGTCCCAAAAAATCTCCAATATCGGGGCGTACAAAACCGAACGGGCTGTCCGATTGTACGACATGACCTTCGTATCTTGACTTGCCGTATCGCGAAGAATACAACCCGAGCATGGAACTTGTAGGGAAAGTAGTTGTGGTCACCGGCGCTTCGATGGGCATCGGTGAGGCGATTGTCAAGATCTTCGCAGAAGAAGGAGCGAGCGTGGTCCTGCTCTCGCGCGATGCAGGACGAGCCGAGGCTGCCCGCGAGCGCATCGGTTACCCCGAACGCACCGTTGCCCTTTCCTGCGACGTCCGACACTCTGAGGAGATCGATCGCGTTCTAGGCCTGACCCTGCATCATTTCAAGCGCGTCGATGTCTGGATTAATAATGCGGGGCACGGCTTGCTCGATTCCGTCGCGGAGGTGGAACTGCCGGCCTGCCACGAACTGTTCGGGACCAACTTCTTCGGCGCACTGTCGGCGATGCAGGCAGTCATCCCGGTAATGCGTCAACAGGGCGGCGGCACGATTATCAACATTTCCAGCGTCGCCGGCCACATCCCACTGCCTTTTCACGCTGCATACAGCGCCACCAAGTTCGCTCTAAACGCCCTCGGGAAGGGCGCTGGGATCGAACTGAAGAAAGACGGCATCCACGTGCTTACCGTTTGTCCCGGCTACGTGCGTACCGCCTTCAGCGAGAATGCGATTCGAGGAAACGAAATGAAGAAGGTGCGCCCGAGCTCAGTCCGCGGCATCACCGCCGAACGCGTCGCCCGCGCCACTCTGCGCGGATACTTGAAGCAGAAGCGAGAAGTCATCGTCCCCTGGACGATGCACCTGCCCGTGAAGCTCTATCAACTTTTCCCATCGCTGGTGGAGTGGGGGATGGCCAGGATGGCAAAGTAGTTCGCCTTTCGAACCGCGACGGCCGATTATCCCAGTTCCGTCAGCATCGCTTCCATTTCCGACTGCGCATGCAGGTTCCCGGTGCGCCGCGCCGACGCGATGCCGTCTTGCAACATCTTTTTCGCATCTTCCACGCGCTCAGCCCGCACGAGCGTTTGCGCCGCCATGAAATATCCGGCGGTGTACTCCGGATGGCTCTCCAGCAGGATCGAGAACTCCGCCAGAGCCCGGTCGAAATCGCCCTGCTTGGAATATTCCATGGCGAGTCCGTAACGCGCGAACGCGTCTTTGGGATTTTCCGTGAGAATCTCGTTGAGCGCGGCGATCCGGTCCATAGAGTTGAGCGGCCCCTTCTGTCGAGATTACTACAACGGCTAGCCGTGGTGCAGCGAGTTGAGGTAGTGTGTCCGCCCGATGGAGTCATCCGGACCGGAGCCGTTTTTTAGGCGCAGGGAAGGATCTGGCGCGGAGACCAGCAGTGCGATCGGGAAGCTGGCTGTAATCTTGCGACGCGATGACGCCTTCAGAAGAGGGACCGTACGACTCACAAAACTGGCCAGACCTCCTCCAACTGATTACAATTGCCAGTCCCAACAGATCTGCTTCTGAGAACGGCGAATGGCCTGCCCATACTTCATGCCGGTGGCGAAACTGGAAAATGGCAACTGGCCGCATCCTGCACGGCTTCCTCTGGGATCGGGATGGACTGGTCACTGCACGGCTCCTGGGCACGAAGGCGACAGTCCAGCGCAAGATGTTCTGGAAGCATTCTGCAACCTTGGATACGCCAGTAGTTGTACCTGGACACCGCAGGAGCACCTTTGGGATGCAGTGCGATTCTCCGTCTCTGCACCGCCCGATTCGCCCGGGCGAAACAAGGCACGAGATGTCGCCGCTGTGCCTGCCCGAGTCCTTCTTCTTCGCTATGTTTGCGAACGAAATCATAATCCCGTCGAATATGGCGACTTGGAGTTTGATTTATCGCGGGCGACCCGGCTGCGGCAGCACGGCAATCCATGCATCCAGAAGATGGCGGAATGCTTTCTAGAGTCGTACCTGAAAAAGAAACTTTGAAAAACCGCGCCCCAGACACCGCGGCCTCACCAGGAAGGGACGATCAGGAAGGGAAGACAAAGACAACTATGACAGACGCTACGCTGGTGCCCCGCCCAGTCCGGGATTCGCAATCCGAAATGGCCGAAATCGTTCTGCCCAACGACGCCAATCCGCTCGCCGCCCTGCTCGGTGGACGGCTGATGCACTGGATCGATCTCGCCGGCGCCATGGCCGCGCACCGTCACTCGCGCAACTACGTCGTCACCGCCTCCGTCGATCACATCGATTTTCTGGTCCCGGTGCGGGTAGGCGATCTCGTCATTCTGCGCTCCTCGGTCAACCGCGTCTTCCATACGTCCATGGAAGTGGGCGTGAAGGTCTACGTGGAGAATTACATCGCCGACACGGCACAACATGTCGGCTCCGCATATCTGACCTTTGTCGCCATCGACGGCGCTGGAAAGCATCTGAAGGTCGCGCCGGTGGTTCCTGAGACGGAGGAGCAGCGTCGTCGCTATGACGACGCCGGAAGACGCCGCGAGATTCGGCGGGCCGAATTGGAACGGCGGCGTAAGGCTCGCTGATTTTCATAGCGAACTGTGACCCGCGTCACATCAAGATTGTCCGGTCAACGTTTAGCCTACTGGCGATCCGAGGTTTTTCATGGATAGCGCCCTGCTGGTTCATCGCCTGCACTTCGCCTTCACCGTCACCTTCCATTATCTTTTCCCGCAACTCACCATGGGGCTCGCCCCGCTGATCGTCGTGCTCAAGACGCTGGGTCTTCGCCGCAACGATGAGACCTACCATCAGGCGGCACGCTTTTGGGCCAAGATTTTTGGCATCAATTTCGTGCTGGGCGTGGTGACCGGGATCCCCATGGAATTTCAGTTCGGCACGAACTGGTCGCACTTCTCGCGCTATGCCGGGGGAGTGATCGGCCAGACGCTGGCCATGGAAGGCATGTTCGCTTTCTTCCTGGAGTCGGCCTTCCTAGGTCTGTTCTTATACGGAGAGAAGCGCCTTAGCCCGCGCGCTCACTGGTGGTCGGCGGTTGCGGTGTTTCTCGGATCGTGGCTCTCAGGATTTTTCATCGTGGCCACCGATGCCTGGATGCAGCATCCCGTAGGCTACGCCAAGACCGCTGATGGATCGGTGCAGCTCACCAGCTTTTGGGCTCTCGTCTTGAATCCGTGGGCATGGTGGCAGTATGCCCACAACATGAGTGGCGCCGTGATTACGGGAGCATTCGTCATGGCCTCCGTGGGCGCCTTTTATCTGCTCTGGGGCAAGTTTGAAGCGCACGGCCGCATTTTCGTGCGCGTGGGAGTTGTGGCGGGGTTGATCTTCAGTGTCTTGCAGCTCTTTCCCACGGGCGATGGCCAGGGCCGCCTGATTGCCGAGAACCAGCCGGTCACTCTGGCCGCCATGGAAGCCTTGTTTGCCAGCCAGCCCGGAGCGCCTCTGGTGCTGGTCGGTCAGCCCAATGTGGATGAGCGCAAGATCGACAATCCCCTGGTTGTTCCGAACGCGCTCAGTTTTCTGACTTACCGCGCGTGGAAGGCGCAAGTGCAGGGGCTGAACGCCTTCCCCGAAGACCAGTGGCCGTCGAACATCGCACTGCTTTACTTCAGCTACCACATCATGGTGGGACTTGGGACCATTTTCATCGCCGTCGCAGTCGTGGCAGCGGTCCTGTTGTGGCGCGGAAAACTGTTCTCCAGCCACTGGATGCTGTGGATTCTGCTGCTCCTTCTGCCATTCCCCTATATCGCAAACACCGCCGGCTGGATGACTGCGGAGCTGGGCCGTCAGCCTTGGTTGGTGTTCGCGCTGATGCGTACCGCAGACGGTTATTCAAAAACAGTTTCGGCAGGGAACGGCATGTTTACCTTGCTGGGCTTCATGGGCATGTACACCGTGCTCGGAATCCTTTTCTTGTTTCTAGTACGCCGCGAAATTGAACAAGGCCCCGAAGTTGAGACAGGATCGGCACACTAGAAATCGGCTTCAAGAAGGATTTTGGGAACGGCACGGGTATCAGCCGTGCCATTGATGATCGACACACTCTCCTCGATTGTCATTCCGAGGAGCGCAGCGGCGAGGAATCTGCTGTTCGCCTGTACGACCAGAAAAGCAGATTTCTCGCTTCGCTCGAAATGACAAGCTGGGATTTCGCTCGAAATGACAAACCTGGATATTGTTAAGAGGACTTATGGCAACGCTTTGGTTCATGATCGTCGCAGTCATGGTGGCCGCTTACGTCGTGCTTGACGGCTTCGACCTCGGCGCCGGAGTCATCTACCTCGGCGCCGCCCGCACGCCCGACGAGCGCCGCAAAATCATGCGCGCCATCGGTCCCGTCTGGGACGGCAATGAAGTCTGGCTGCTCGCTGCCGGAGGCACTCTCTACTTCGCCTTCCCGCTGCTCTACGCCTCCAGCTTCAGCGGCTTTTATCTGCCGCTCATGATGGTGCTCTGGCTGCTCATGCTGCGCGGCATCGGCATCGAACTCCGCGCGCACATGGAGAATCCCGTCTGGCGCGGGTTCTTCGACGTCGTGTTCTGTGTCTCCAGCGTGCTGCTCTGCATCTTCTTCGGCGCCGCTCTGGGCAACGTCGTTCGCGGCGTTCCCCTGGGCCCCGATGAATACTTCTTCGAGCCGCTCTGGACCAACTTCCGCGTCGGCCAGAATAACGGCATCCTCGACTGGTACACCGTTCTCACCGGCGTGATCGCGTTGGTCACGCTGACTGCGCACGGGTCCTTATACATTGCCGTGAAAACAGAAGACGACCTGAACCGCCGCGCGCGCTCGGTGGCGAAGGCGGCATGGCCACTGCAACTGCTGCTGACCGTGGTTGGACTCATTGCGACCGTCTCCATCCGCCCCGGCGTACTCGATAACTACAAGCACCACGCCATCGGATTCGTCATCCCCGTGTTGGTGTTTGGAGCGCTCGCCGTCATGATGCATGGCATGCTGAAAGGCAATAATCCGGCCGCGGAGAAGATGGCCTTTGTCGCGTCCGCTCTCTACATCGTGGGCATGCTGGTAGGAGCGGCGTTCGCGCTCTATCCCGTGGTTCTGCCGGCCAGCACCGATCCCACCCGCAGCCTGACGATCTACAACACCGCTGCCGGCCAGCACGGCCTGACCGTGGGCCTCACCTGGTGGATTCTCGGGGTCATCCTCGCCCTCGCCTACTTCACCCTGCTGTTCCGCATGTTCAAAGGCAAGGTGCGGCTGGAGGGAGAAGGTTACTGAGGCCCTTGATGCTTGCACCGCCGTGGAAGAGCGGCCCTTCCAGGGCCGCGTAAGCATGTGCAATTAGTTTGGGCTTCAGCCCCTGCGGGTTGCGATTCGCGTTATCCGGCGCGGAGTATCCTTCAAGCGCGGCATCGTGCCGCCTAAGGACGCTAATTTGCGGGCACTTTCGCGCTCGATGAGGGCCTTGAGCGCCTCCCGAAGCAAGATTGTTTCTTCCGCTACGCCGGTTAATTCCTGCGCGGTGCGTATGAGTTCGTCCGCCAGCGCAACCGTGATTCTCATGGAAGCTCCGTAGACGGATTATCGCATCGAATGACGCTTGGGCGTGCGTTTGGAATTTACGGGCCGCGGTTCAAGCGTTCGATGTCCCCTGATGCCATCGTCTGGAGCGCTCACCCTTCGAAAGCGCGAAGGGTGGGGCAGCCTCGTGTCGTGACAGTGGAGGCAACAAGTCGAGGGTGGTGGGTCAGCCCCCGCCCTGAGATATTTTCTTGGGGTACCCAGCCGCTTTACCTGGACCTCCCCAATTGTTCTTGTGAACAAGGTCCAGCAGCCCTTTAACACAGCCTAACGGGGTATCATGCAGGTGCATAGTTCCGTCGCAGGAGAAAGTAATGGCCGAATTAGCTGCCCAACCAACGTCAGTCCAGTCCGTCTACTCTTGGTACGGTGAGGATAAACTCCACGTAAATCGCCGATATCAGCGAAAGTTGGTGTGGACGTTGGAAGAAAAACAGAGGCTTATCGAATCGATCCTGAAGAAGTATCCCGTGCCTGCCATCCTAATCGCGGAGCGCGAGAACGATCCTGGGTCATATGAAATCATCGACGGCCTCCAGCGATTGCACGCAATCGTTTCGTTCATAGAGACCGCGTTTCCCACACTCGATGGAAAGCTGTTCAATCTTGCTCTCTTCCCCACGGCCAAGAGCCGTGCCGACGACAAGAAATTCGTTCCCAACAGCGGCGATAAATATCTTTCCCAGAAGGAAGTCAGCACCTTACTCGATTACGTTCTAGCGTTATCGGTAATGCGCAATGCGACTGAGCCCGAGATAAACGACGTGTTTGGAAGAATCAATACCTACGGCCACCGGCTCAGCGACCAAGAGAGGCGACAGGCCGGAGTCCAAGACGAATTCTCCAACATGGTCCGCCTGATAGCCTGCACCATGAGGGGGGACGTTTCGACTGACATCCTCCCTCTAAGATCAATGCCCAGCATTAGCGTAGAACCGCCCAAGACCAAGCACGGCTATACCGTGAAAGCCGAAGAGGTTTTTTGGGTAACTCAGGGAATTCTACGGTCAACCGACCTCCGCGACAGTATGGATGAGCAGTGCATAGCCGACATTGCTGTTTGCATTGTAGGCGGCCAGATCATCGAACGTTCAAAAGACGAGTTGGACGAAGTTTACAAGCCGAACAGTACATTGTCTGACCGCGTGCTAACTGCGCTGAAGGTTTATGGCGCAGATAGATTTTCCCAAGAGTTCAAGTACTGCGTCGACGAAATTCTCAAGGTGTCTCAGGCAGATTCCGGGGAGAATGGTCACCTGAGAAATCTGCTCTTCAAGAAAGAAACCACAAATGCTTTCCCTTCCGTTTTCGCGATACTTCTCATAGCTTTCCACGAGATGATCGTAAAGGAAAGAAAAGAGATTACCGATTATCCTGGCGTTCGCAAGGGCATTGCGGATTTGAACACTCGAATAGAGACCGGCAGGAAGGCAACGTCGCCAGAGGAGCGCCGCAAGAATATTGATGTCGTCAAGGGTCTGATCGCCAACTTCTTCGTCGAGACGAAGAAGCCCGCGCCGATTTACGGGAACCACGCCACCACGGACATCGAATCTATCATCAGACGCTCGGAGATCGAACTCGCCGACTACGAGCTCAAGCAAGGTTACCTAGCCTTGGCTGACAAGCGCGCCCCCGACATTGCGCTGGTCGATAAGGTGATAGCAACCATATGCGCCATAGCAAATAATGGACCCAATCGCATCGGCAAGATATTGATTGGCGTTACTGACAAAGAGGCTGACGCAGAAAGGATAGCGAAGCTTGACAAAGTCACGCCCAAAAGAGTGGGGAAACGTTTGGTCGTAGGGGTGAATAGAGAGGCTCGACTCCTAGGCATAACGGCCCAGGATTATTTTTCAAAGTGGAAGAATGCAATAAAGTCTTCTGATCTGTCATCGCACCTAAAAGACTCGGTGCTGTCGAGCATCGACTTCAATGATTTCTATGGTTTGGGGGTCATCGTTGTCACAATTCCTGCGCAGAAGGAGCTGTCGTACGTCGGAGATCATGTTTATTGGCGCAAAAGTGACGAAACAGTGTGAGCCGAGGTAGCGAAAGAGATCGCCAATTTGGCCAAACGGTTCTAACCTGCGTCCTGTTTTCGGATTTCCTTGGATAACTCTGCGTCACGGGTCTGAGCCTGCTATAGCGCCTGTATAATCAACCTTTGGGGTTCTGCCTCATCTTCGCAATTCCTATCTGGAGTGTGATCCTTTGAACGCACATATGCCGCATCAGCATGGACATGGCCCGGCGCAGCAAGGGCCGCAACCGCTGCCCGGCGTGGACGCCATCATCGCCGTCGGGTCGGGAAAGGGTGGCGTCGGCAAGACCACGCTAGCCGTGAACCTGGCCGTAGCGCTCGTCAAGATGGGACACAAAGTCGGCCTGCTCGATGCGGACGTGTACGGTCCCAACGTCCCCCTCATGCTGGGGGTCAGCGACCAGCCGCGCATGGTTGGGGAGAACCGCATTGAACCGATCCAGGCGTTTGGCCTGAAGGTGATTTCTGTCGGATTCCTCAATCCCGGCGACAAGCCCATCATCTGGCGTGGCCCCATGCTGCACCAGATCGTCCGCCAGTTCCTGGGCCTGGTGGAGTGGGGACAGCTCGACTATCTCATCGTCGATCTGCCGCCGGGCACGGGCGACATCGCACTTTCGCTGGTGCAGACCGTGCCGCTGACGGGCGCGGTGGTGGTTTCGACTCCCTCCGACGTTTCGCTGCAGGACGCGCGCAAGGCCATTGAAATGTTCCGCCAGATGAAAGTGGACGTGGTGGGCGTGGTCGAGAACATGAGTTATTTCACCTGCCCGCACTGCCAGCACGAAGTGGACATCTTCTCCCGCGGCGGCGCCGAAAAAATGGCGCAGCAGTTTGGCGTCTCGTTCCTGGGCAACATCGCGCTCGACCCCGAAGTCCGCAAATCCGGAGACGGAGGCACGCCAGTCGTGCTGGAAGGCGAGAACTCCCCGCACGCGAAGTCAATCTACGAATTCGCGAAGAACGTAGTAACGCGCACGGCGGAGATTAAAGCGGCTGCACCGGCCAGCGTGATTCAGATCCAATGAGCGCCGAGATTCGGGTGGCCCATCTTTGCGCGTCCTTTGCGCAAAGGTGGTTTTTTTGACTTTTCAAGAGTCAACGTCCCCACCCCTTCGGCTTCGCTCAGGGCAGGCTCTAACGCCGCAAAATGCGCGGCGTTAGGATGGGGCACCCGGCCAGCGTGATCCAGATTCAATAAACCCTTCGTAGAGACGTTGCTTGCAACGTCTCTCTCACCACGATTCGGAATGCTGTCGGCCGAGACGTAGCAAGCTACGTCTCTACGAATCGCGCCAGCCGCCACATCGCATTTGGCTCGCGTTCCTTCAAAATCACCTCCGCCATCATCTCCCCGATGGCCGGGCCGTGCTTAAACCCGTGCCCCGAGCCACCGCCCACGAGCCACACATTCTCCATCTCCATCGCCGGATGACGGTCGATAATGAAGTGACTGTCTGGCGTCTGCTCGTACTGGCAGACGCGAGTCTCGACCAGCGTCGCGTCTTTCAGGGCAGGGAAGCGAAAGCCGACATATTCGCGAATGTCTTTTAACGTTTCCTGACTTACCATGCGCTCGCCGTCGGTCGGATCGAAAATTGCCCCACGCGTGTCGTCCGCGATCTTGAACCCGCGCCGGTCGCTGCCCGGAATTCCATAACGAAAGCGCCCCCGGTGATCGGCCCACACCGGCAGATGCGCATCGCTGAAGCGATTATCCCCTGCGGGCGTGCCAAAGAAAAAAACGTCCTGCTTGGTAGCCTGCACCAAGTCTCCGATGGCTTGCGGGAATAACTTGCCGAGCCAAGGCCCGCAGGCAAATACGTAGTAGTCGGCTTTGAGCTGGGAGCCATCCGATAGCGCCAGACCTCGTAAGGGCCCATTCTCCAGCCCGTCGGCCAACACCGCGAGTTGCCGGTACCTGCCCCCCGCTGCAACGAACGCTTCCACGACCGCCTGGCAACTCGCGCGCGCATCCAGATATCCGCATTCCGGCTCAAAGATTCCCCACTGAATTCCTTCAAAGTGAATCTGCGGCCAGCGCTTCTTCATCTGTGCCGTCGAGAGTTCCTGAAACTTGATCCTCGCCGCGCGCAGCATCTCCACGGAGCCGCGTTCGAAGGCATCATCGCGTCCAGCAGCCATCCACAGCACGCCGGTGCGGTGCAGAAACTGCCGCTTCCACTTCCGCTCGTACTTCGCCCAAAGCTTCAGCGAACGGGCGGCCATCTCCGTATAAGGCTGATCGGGCCCGTAGGTCCCGCGCATCACCCGCGTCTCCCCGCCCGACGACGCCCGCGAATTCCCCGGCCCCCAGGCGTCCAGCAGCGTAACCCGCGCCCCGCGCTCCAACAGATGGAAGGCGGTCCACCCGCCGAAAGCTCCAGCCCCAATCACAGCAATGTGAGGTTTAGATTTCATTGACTCAGGTTCCGACGAATCCGACGAGCCAGTTGAGAATACGCAAAGAGCCCTCGAAAGAGAAGATCGCTCCTTGACATCAGCCCGCCTCCGCCGTAGGAAGATCATAAGTCCGGTCAGTAAGCGGACCCTTGCTGCGGAGGCGATGATGACACGACCGACCAGAGTCTCGAACCGACGGGAATTCCTGCGAGCTTCTGCGGCCGTGATGGCCTCGAGCGCAATCGCGAATACCGGACCGTCAGTGGGTGCCGAACCCGAGCTGCAGCCGAGCCAGGGATTTGCCGCCTATCAGGAGCTACGCCGCAAAGAGTTGTGGGGCTTGCTGGGGACCCTTCCCTGGCAGCATCGCCCCAGTCCACCCAGGTTGGTAAAGACCGAAAGGCATGACGGATACACACTGGAGCGCTTGGTGCTCGATCTGAACGGCGAGGAGCCAGTTCCGGCGCTGCTGCTGATCCCGGACAAGCGGCAGACGCCGGCTCCCGGCTTGCTCTACATTCACTGGCACGCGGGAATGTATGAGCTGGGCAAAGAGCAACTGCTGAAGGGCGTAGAGGCGCAGCCTGCCTACGCTCCGGTATGCGCCCAGAAGGGCTTGGTTACGCTGGCAATCGATAGCTGGTGCTTTGGCGAGCGCCAGCGCGAAGCCGACGGTCAAACCGGCGAACAGGACGCATTCAAGCTGATGCTCTGGATGGGGCAAGTGCTGTTCGGCATGATGATGTTCGATGAGTTCCGCGCATTAGACTATCTGGCCAGCCGCGCTGAGGTGGACCCGCGACGCCTGGGCGCATTCGGCATGTCTATGGGCTCAACCAAGGCATGGTGGCTGGCGGCGCTCGATCCCCGGGTCGCGGTTTGCATGGATGTCTGCTGCCTCACCGATTTCGACGAACTCATCAAATCCCACGCAATCAAGGAACACGGCATCTTCTATTACGTGCCGTCCCTGCTTAAGCATTTTCAAACGGCGCAGATCAATGAGTTGATCGTTCCCCGGCCTCATTTGAGCGTGAACGGACGCCAGGATCCCTTGACCCCGCCCGCTGGTGTGGAGAAGATTCGTGACTACCTGATGCCGCTTTACCGGCAGCACGGGAGAGAGCGAGATTGCCGCATCGAGCTATACGACTCTGCTCACGTGGAATTGCCGGAGATGCGCAGGCTGGTGTTGGAATGGATGGACCGGTATCTGGTGGAGAAGGGGGCGGTGTCTTAGCTTGCCAGCCCCACCCCATTCCCAGATTCCGGACAGCCCCCAACTTTGGTCCAAATCCCAACCTTCTGCATCTAAAATAGTTAGGTAGAATGATTCGGAAGCGATTTCTTCCCCCAGCTGCCGCCGTTCAGACGGAGACACTGGATAACACTGTCTAGATCTGTTAACTATGCCTTCTGACCCCAATATCGGGAATCGCGAACGCGAAATCCTGACCGCCATCGTGGAGACCTTCATCTCTACGGGTGAGCCAGTCGGTTCGCGCACGCTCGCGCGCTCGAACCGCGAGGGCCTGAGCCCCGCGTCCATTCGCAACGTCATGGCCGACCTCTCCGACGCTGGCTTCCTGGAGCAGCCGCATGCCTCCGCCGGCCGTGTGCCCACGACCGAAGCCTATCGCTATTACGTCGAACAGATCTCCGGCACTGCCCGGCTCGCGCCCCAGGAACAAACCATGATCTCCGATTCGCTCGCCGGCATCACCGACGTGCAGGAATTCATGGAGCGCACCTCGCATGTCCTCTCGCTGATTTCGCGCAATGTAGGCGTGACGGTGGCCACAAGCGGTCCGAGAAACGCCCTGGAGCACGTCTATTTCTCCCGCCTCGGGGAACAGAAAGTACTGGCCGTGTTGGTGACCAGATCCGGCCTGGTGCGCGACCGCGTGTTGCGTCTCGATTTGTCGCAGTCCGACCTGGACATGGCCGCCCGCTACATCAACGAAAATTTTCGCGGTTGGACCATGGAATCCATGCGTGCGGAACTCGCTCGCCGACTGGAGCAAGAGCGCAGCGAATACGACCGCCTGATGAATTCGATCGAGCAGCTCTACAAGCAAGGTGCGTTGGCGGCCGAGCATGGCTCGCAAGTCGTCTTCGTAGAAGGCGCGGCCAACCTCGTCACCGGCGAGCAAGACCGGCAGCGTCTTCAAGAGATGCTCAAAACGCTGGAGGAAAAAGAAAAGGTCGTCCAGCTTCTCGGCGCCTACCTCGATGTGAAGCAGGAGGCCGTCCGCGTGGTCATCGGACTCGACGAGGCCCTGCCGTCGATGCAGAATTTCGTGTTGATCGGAGCACCAGCGCATGCGGGCAACGAAGTCATGGGTTCGCTGGCCGTGATCGGCCCCACGCGCATGGATTACCAGCACACGATCACCGCGGTCTCTTATATCGCGCGCCTATTCGACAAGATCCTGAATGAATCGGAGTAATGCACACGCTGTTATGACGAAATCAAACGGAAAATCGGAAACCGAAATGGCGGGACTTGACCTGGAACACGAACTTCCTCCCGCGGATGGCGATGAACGCCCTTCGGAAGCGGTGCCCAGCGCGGTGGTGTCCGAGGAAGCATCGGGTCCAGCAGCAGAATTGCAAAAGCTGAAGGCTGAGCGCGACTTGTTGCTCGACCGCTTGGCGCGTGCCCAGGCCGAGTTCGAGAACGCCCGTCGCCGCGCCACCAAAGAGCAACAGGACTTCCGCGACTACGCCTCAGCCGACGCGATCAAGCCTCTGCTTCCCGTCATCGACAGCTTCGAGCGCGCCCTGCAAGTGAAGTCCGAGCCCGGCGACTTCCGCAACGGCGTTGAACTTATCTACAAGCAGTTGCAGGATGCACTCGCGAAACTTGGGGTGCGCGCCATTCCTGCCAAAGGGGAACCGTTCGACCCGCATGTTCATGAGGCGATCGAAATGGTGGAAACCTCCGACGCGGCGGATCACGAGGTGCTCGAGGAATTACAACGCGGCTACAAGTTCAAAGACCGCCTGCTGCGCCCCGCCATAGTCAAGGTCGCAAAGAATCCCTGAAAATTAGGACGCGCGAAACGAGCAGCCACCCGGCCCCGGCTTGCCCACATTTTGTATTTTGAAGAAAGGTTCACTCTGACCACGAACGCAAAACGCGATTACTACGAAGTGCTGGGCGTGACTCGCACCGTCACGGAACAGGAACTCAAGAGCGCCTATCGCAAGCTCGCGCTGCAGTTTCATCCCGACCGCAATCCCAACAATCCGGACGCAGAAGAAAAATTCAAGGAAGTCAGCGAAGCCTACGCCGTGCTCGCCGACACGGACAAGCGTGCGGTCTACGACCGCTACGGCCATGCCGGCCTCGGCGGAGGCGCCGGGCAAGCTGCGGGCTTCGATCCCACGGTCTTTCAGGACTTCAGCGACATCTTCGGCGAGTTCTTCGGCTTTGGCGACATGTTCGGAGGTGGCGGCGGACGTCGCCGCAGCCGCGTTCAGCGTGGCGCCGATCTCCGCGAAGACCTGACCCTCGAGTTCGAGCAAGCGTTCTTTGGCACGGAGTCCCAGGTCACGGTTCGCCGCCATGAGGCTTGCGAAGACTGTCGCGGCTCCGGCTCGGCGCCGGGCAGGGGACCAACCACTTGCCGCTCCTGTGCCGGCCGCGGCCAAGTCCGCTACCAGCAAGGATTCTTCAGCATCGCTCGCACCTGCCCCGCTTGCCAGGGAACAGGCAGCGTCATCACCGATCCCTGTCCCAAGTGCAAAGGTGAAGGCCGCATTCTGCGCCAGCGCACCGTTGACGCCAAGGTCCCCGCCGGCGTCGAAGACGGAACGCGAATTCGCTTTTCCGGCGCCGGCGAAGTGGGCGCCTTCGGCGGTCCTGCCGGAGATTTGTACGTTGTGCTGCACGTGAAAGAGCATCCCTTCTTCGCGCGCGAAGGCAACGACCTGCACTGCGTGGTCCCCATTTCGGTAGCGCAAGCCGCCATGGGCGCGGAGATTCGCGTGCCCACTATGGACGGCGAGCACACGCTGAAAATTCCCGATGGTACTCAGCCCGGTTCAACCTTTCGCATCCGCAATAAAGGCGTACCCGTACTGAACGGACACGGCAAGGGCGATCTGTATGTCGAGATCCGCGTCCAGGTCCCGACCAAGCTGAACAAGCGCCAGAAAGAGTTGCTGCAAGAACTCGACGCACTTTCGAAGGTTGACAACCAGCCTTTGATGCGCTCGCTGCTTGGCAAAATGAAAGACATGTTCGGATAGTTCTCTGTGCGGATGGTCGTGTCAGCCGCAAAGCGGCGACGCGGATACGGTAACAAGCCCCGGAGGGGCGCAAAAAGAATTCTGAAGCGCTCCTCTCGTGATTTGACGCTAACGCTCTCCACTCCATCCCATGACCCGCCGCCGATGGATCGCCGATGAAGTCTCGAACAACCATGCCGCGATCACCGGCGCCCACGCCGATCATCTGATCCTGGTCCTGCGCGCCCGGGTAGGACAAGAATTCGATATCGCCACCGGCGCGGTTGTGCGGCGCGGACGTATCGCGACCATCCAAGAGGGCCGAGTCGAGTTCGAACTAAGGGAGGAGGTGCCCGCAGCACCCGCAGCCAACGTCACCCTCCTGCTCGCCATCTTCAAATTCGACCGCATGGAATGGGCGATCGAAAAATGCACCGAGCTGGGAGTATCGCGAATCGTGCCCATAATCGCCCGCCGCACCGACTCACATCTGGCCTCCGCGGTAGCGAAACGCGCCGAACGCTGGCGCCGAATCGCGCTCCAGGCCTCTGAGCAATCACGCCGCGCAGTTCCGCCCGAGATCGCCCCTCCCATCAAATTGGCAGACGTGAGAACCGTGACCGGCGCACTGCGGATTGTGCTCGCGGAGTCAGAACAGCAGACCCTGCTGCGCGACGTTCTCGCCTCTTACCAGCAAGGCGAAATTTTTCTGGCAATCGGACCCGAAGGCGGTTGGACTGAAGACGAGTCACACTTCTTCCAGAACTCCGGATGGATCTCCGCTTCCCTGGGCTCCACGATTTTGCGAGCCGAAACAGCCGCCATCGCTGCCACCGCGATCGCCATTTCAGAGCTCACTTAGCGTAGCGCCGCCGTCCCGGCGGCTGTCCGGCGGGCGTCCCCGCCCGCCGTGTTGTTGGCAAGCTAGAATGTTCGGCTTTCTTAGCACGTGAAATGTCCGGCTTGAGTTGAACCGACCAAGCGTCGGAGCTGTGCGCCTTCCCCGGTCCGGCAAGTGGTATTCTGCTCCCAATGCCGTTCTCGAAGTCTAACTCCCGTCCCACACCATTTACTCCCGACGATTGCCAACGCGAAGCCATCGAGCACGTCCACGGACCCATGCTCGTGGTCGCGGGCGCCGGCACCGGCAAGACGTCGGTTCTGACCCATCGCATTGAGCGCCTGGTCAGCGAAGGCCACGCTTATCCTCACGAGATCCTTGCCCTCACCTATACCAGGAACGCCGCCACCGAAATGCGCGACCGCGTGCGGAAGCTGCTAGGTGGCAAAGAAGTGAACACCGCCACCTTCCACGACTATTGCCTCGACCTGCTCAAACGCGCCCACAAAGATTTCGGCGTCCTCGACGACAAGGATCTTTGGATCTACCTGCGGCGCCGCATCCGCGAGTTGCATTTGGAACATTACGTCCGCGCCGCCAATGTTGCCCAGTTCCTGAACGACCTCCTCGATTTTGTGAGCCGCTGCCACGATGAACTGGTCACCCCCGAGAAATACGCGCAATACGTCGAACGCCTGGAGCGCAAAGAAGTTCCCATCCCGCGCGTCGCCAAATCCAAAAATGTTCTCGATGACGACGAGGTGCTCGGCCGCTGCCGCGAGATTGCTCATGTATTCACCACCATGGAGCGCTGGCTCGCCGAAGAAAATCTCGGCACGTTCAGCCACATGATCACTCGCGCCCACGCCTTGCTGCATAGCGACGAAACCGTTCTTTCAGAGGCGCAGTCCCGCGCCCGCTTCATCCTCGCCGACGAATTTCAAGACGCCAACTTCGCCCAGATTCAAATCCTCGCCCGCCTTGCCGGAGCAGATGGCAACATTTTCGCCGTCGGAGATCCCGATCAGGCCATCTACCGCTTTCGCGGTGCATCCAGCGCGGCGTTCGACCTGTTCCATCGTCATTTCCCCGATGCCAAACGGGTAGTCCTCGAAAAGAACCGCCGTTCGACTACGCCGATCCTTCGTAGCGCCTTCGCCCTGATCGACAAAAACCCGCCCTTATTCGCCAGGCACGCCCACGCCGCCGCAGCCTACCGGCGTATGCCGCTCCAGTCTGCGCGCGCGGAGGAAGCCGCGAAAGCAGGTGCCAACCTTCCCAGCCCTCCGGTATCGGTGATCGTTCTTACTAGCAGAGACGCAGAGGGCCCCGATCTGGTCAGCTCCATCCGCGATGCGCAAAAAAAATCGAAGTGCAAATGGTCCGACTTCGGCATTCTCTACCGCTCTCACTTCCACCGCGACGAAGTCGTGCACGAGTTGGCCGAAGGCGACATCCCGTTCGTCATCGAGAGCATGGATATCTCCGATACTCCCGAAGCTCGTGACCTCTTTGCCTGCCTGAACGCGGTCGTGTCCGCCGGCGACGACGTCAGCCTGTTTCGCGTAGCGGCCTTGCCGCGATTTCACGTGAATCCGGAACAACTCCGCCAGGTTATGCGGGCCATAGCCCGGGACAATCGCGAAGCCCATGTCGTACCCCTTTCTTCCGCACTCGATCGGGTCGACGGTGGTGCCGACGTTCTCGCCGCCGTGCAGCGCGCCCGTGAAGAAATCCGCCGCCGTGAGGCGAAAGCCCGCGCCGCGCTCGACATCATCGTCCGCCAGTTTGCACTCGACGCCTCCTCGCCCATTCTCCAGGCCGCCCTGCACTTCGTCGAAGACTGGGAAAAGAAGAAGGTCAATCAGACGACCGAATTGGCAGAGCTAGTCGACTATCTGGTGTTCTTCCGCGATGCTGGCGGCGTGATTCCCATGGAAGCACGAGAAAGCGAGAATGCCGTTCGCCTCATGACCGTGCACGGCGCCAAGGGTCTGGAATTCCCCCACGTCTCTATCCTCCGCGCCAATTCGAACTCGTTCCCTAGTTCGTACAAAGAAACGCTTGTCGCCTTCCCCTTGGAACTGCGCGATGCAGATTCCCTAACAGAGGCCGACGACAAGACGCTTCACGAAGAGGAGGAGCGCCGCCTCTTCTACGTCGCCATGACCCGTGCCCGTGACTCGCTGCACATCTATGCCCGAGAGGGCACTGGCAAGATCAACAAGACCCCCGCCGGCTACATGCGGGATTTAATCGGGGACAAAAGCCTCGCGCGTTTCCTGACCGCGATCCCGGCACGCGGCACGCAGAAGACCCTCGACATCTTCGCCGCAACGTCCTTGGCGTACCCGCCTGAGTCGCAAACGAACGTATGGTTCGAACTCCCGGTGCTCGACGGTTTGCATACTCGTCTCAGCGCCTCTGCCGTCGATACTTACGAGTGTTGTGGATTGCAGTTCAAACTCGATCGCGACTGGCGCCTTTCGGCCAGACCCGCTGCCGCGATGCAATACGGCGCCGCCGTCCATCGCATCCTCAAAACATATTTCGATTCCGTAAACCTCGGACGCGCCAAGACCGACGACGAACTCATCGACCTCTTCCGCCTCGATCTGGCCGAGGCCAAGATTCAGGAAACCTACCAGCACGAACTCTACGAGAAGCAGGGCATCGCTCAGTTGCGGGACTTCCTCGCCTCGACCCGAACTCTCCCGCCTCCGCAGGTGCTGCACACCGAACAATCCTTCGAGATTCTCGTGGGCCCGACCGCGGTTGTCGGCCGCATCGATCGCATCGACCGCCGTCCCGACGGCACCGTGGCGATCATCGACTATAAGACCGGCAAGGCTCGCGATCAGGAAGACGCCGACGAGAGCCTGCAGTTGTCCCTCTACGCAATCGCGGCCAAGGAGAAATGGGGATACACGGTCGGCGCATTGATTTTTCACAACCTCGAAGAGAACGTCCCAGTCATCACCACCCGCACCGACACACAATTGCTCGCCGCGCGCGCCCGCGTGGAAGATGCCGCGCAGGGAATCGCCGACGGCAAGTTCGTAGCGAAACCTGGGATGCACTGCAATTTCTGTGCGTATCGGAGTCTATGTCCGGAGAAGGAGAAGCGGATTCCGCATCGAGTGGAAAGCGTCACCGTACGGCCAAATTAACCAGACGCAGGAACCACTTTTGGTCCCTAAAAAACTTAGGGGACGCTCTTGAGCGTCCCCTTTTGACTTCGTACTGAACTTTCTTAGTGTTTCTTTTTCTTCTTTGCCTTTTTCTTGGTTGCCATTGTTCCTATTCTCCCTTCCATTGTTCATGGAAAATGTCGCAGCGGTCTTCTACTGCAACTAGTTGATGTATAGAGTTAATGAAAAATGAAGTCAAGAAAAAAATGACGATCGAACTTCGCAAGTCGTGACACCAAAGTCACGACGAGAGAGTTTTCGGAAGCAAAAAGTCAAGAAGTTTCTCGAAGACTGCGTCGAGCCGCAGATGATTTTCATCCGCGAGCACATCATGACTCGTCCTGAGCTCGCAAGCGGCGAAAGGAATCACGCTTCTTCAGTCCAACCATGCCAGCCCACGGAGTCACTCTGCCGCGACGCATTTCCCCTCTCCTGCGCCTATAATGAAAATCGCGAAATCTTCGCGGGAGCTTGATACATGGCCTCTTTTGACGATGTTGTTATCATCTCCGGCTGCCGCACCGCCGTCGGAAAATTTCAAGGCAGCCTCTCCGATCTCAGCGCTCCTCAACTCGGCGCCATCGCTGTGCGCGAGGCAGTCAAACGTGCGGGTGTCGAGGTTGCGGAGATTGACGAGTGCATCATGGGCAACGTCGTCTCCGCCGGACTCGGTCAGAATCCCGCGCGCCAAGCCGCCATCTTCGGAGGACTCTCTCCCGCGACAGGTGCCATGACTATCAACAAGGTTTGCGGCTCAGGATTGAAATCCGTCGCTCTCGCGGCGCAAGCGGTGCAGACCGGAAACAGTTCCATCGTTGTTGCCGGCGGAATGGAATCGATGACCAACGCTCCCTATCTGCTGCCGCAAGCCCGCAAGGGATACCGCCTCGGCAACGCGCAGATCGTCGACTCCATGGTCCACGATGGTCTTTGGGACATCTACAACGATTACCACATGGGCATCACCGGCGAGAACGTCGCCGAAAAATACGGCATCACGCGCGAGGAGCAGGATCAGTTTGCCTTGAACTCGCACCGTAAGGCGCTGTCCGCGATCAAGGAATGCCGTTTTAAATCGCAGATTGTCCCGGTCGAGATTCCCGCGAAGAAGAAGGGCGCGCCCCCCACGATGTTCGACAAAGACGAAAGTCCGCGCGAAGACACCACCATCGAGGTACTGAGATCCCTGAAACCCGCCTTCAAGAAAGACGGCACCGTCACGGCCGGCAACGCCCCCGGCGTCAACGACGGCGCCGCTGCGTTGGTCGTCACCAGCGCGAAGCGCGCAACGGAACTTGGCGCGAAGCCCATGGTTCGCATCGTGGCCCAGGCGACCAGCGGAGTCGAACCCAAGTGGGTGATGATGGCTCCTGTCGGCGCCGTCCGCACAATTTGGGAGAAGACTGGCTGGAAGAACGAAGACGTCGATCTCTACGAACTCAACGAAGCCTTCTCCGTGCAGGCGCTGGGCGTGATGCGTGAGTTGGGCCTGAATCCCGACAAAGTCAACGTGAACGGCGGCGCCGTGGCCATCGGCCACCCCATCGGCGCCAGCGGCGCTCGAATATTAGTCACCCTGATCTACGAAATGATCCGCCGCGATGTGAAACGCGGCATCGCCGCCCTGTGCTTAGGCGGAGGCAACGCCGTAGCCATGGCCGTCGAGCGCTAGAAACGCTCACGGAGAGACAGCCGCCTTGGCGGTTCAAGCTGGAGCGAAGCTCCGCGCCAACTAGAATCAGGTTGGCTAACGCACGACCAGAAAAGCATCCCGCCTTACCCCATCGGCGACATCGGTAGCGTCACCGTGAACACCGCTCCCCCATCGGGAGCATTGGCCGCCTCCACGCTGCCATTGTGCTCCTTCATCACCGACTTGCAGATGCTCAAACCCAATCCCGTACCACGCCCCGGCCGCTTCGTCGTATAAAACGGATCAAAGATGCTCGCCAGGTTCTCCTTCGGAATTCCCGGGCCGTCGTCGTGGAAGCTGACCCACACCGAACCGTCTCCTCTGCCCAACCGAATCCTCAGCGTACCTTTGTCTCGCACCTCGCGGATCGCATGCTCGGCATTCAGAATCATATTCAGGAAGACTTGCATCAACTGGTGGGGATCGCCCAGCGCATAAGGCACCCCGGGCTCTTTCAGAAAGTCCACCGTAATGTTGTTCTTGCGCAGGGAATACGCATGCAGGTTCAACGTGCGCTCCACTACTTCCACCAAATTGATCCTGCTCTTGCCCGGCGCCGGTGGACGCGAGAAATAAGTCAGGTTCTGCACGATCTCAGCGGCCCGTCGCGCCTGCTGCTGCAGCATCGCCAATTGCCTACGGGAAGTTTCGTTGGTCTCGGTATCTTGCAGCAGTTCGCTCACGCCCATAATGCTGGTCAAGGGATTGTTCAGTTCGTGGGCGACGCCCCCAATCATCGCGCCCATCGCCGCCAGACGCTCGCTCTGCACAATCTGCTGTTCCAGCTTTCGTTCCACCGTAATATCCCGCACCGAAACAATGACGCCACTGATTTTCCCCTCCGCGTCGACCAGTTGGCTGCCGGCGGCGCGCATCGTCCGCCAGCTTCCATCGCGGTGCCGTGCCCCATATTCCGCGGACGCGAACGCCTGTTTGCCCGAAACAACGTCGTGGTATAGAGAAGCCAGCTCCGGCGAGTGATCTTCCAGGTCGGAGATTTTTTTCCCCAGCATGTCTTTCGGCTCGTAGCCCAGAAGATCGCGAGCCCGGGAACTGACGAACGTGTACCGTTCCTCAAGATTCACCACCAGAATCAGGTCTGGGAAACTCTCCAGCAGTCGCGCATGGAACTCCTCCTGCTGTGCCAGTTGCCGTTCCATCTTCCGCTTTTCGGTGATGTCCACCAGAGTTCCCTGGTAACGGATGATGTTTCCCGACGTGTCCCAGACCGCCCGCGAGGAATCCAGAAAAATCGCCGCCGTCCCATCCTTGCGCCGCAGTTTAATCTCGCGCGTGCGCACGCCTCCGCGATCATCCACCGCCCGCCCCAGCACCGGTTGACCCGGATCAAAATTCAACGCTGCCGGCTCCGCTGCCAAGAGATCTTTCTTCTCCACATATCCCAGCATGCTCACCAGTGCCGGATTCGCGTCCAGCAAACGCCCCTCGGGAATGCTGAAGTAAACCCCTTCCTGAAGGGTTTCGAACAATTCGGTGAACCGCAGCTCTTTCTCGCGCTGCTCGGTGATGTCGCGCGCCAGCATGCTCGCGCCTACAATTTCATCGCCTTTCACGATTCCATTCAGCACGCACTCAAAATAAAGAGGCCGCGAACTGTTCTTCAATCGGATTTGCACGGTCCCAGCCCAGCGCTTCTTTTCCAGGAAGCGCCCCAGGTCGCGTTCCACATCTGCTTGAGTGGGTTCGTCGATGAAATCGTAGATTTTGCGCCCGACCAGCTCGGAGTAAGTTGCCCCGGTGATCTCGGTAATGCGCTTGTTGACCGTTCGCAGGGTGCCGTCGAGAGAAACCGCGCACGCCGGGTCATCGAACGAGTCGATTAACTCCTTGAAGTTGCGCTGCGAGCGCAGGATCACCTGGCTGAGTTGGTCGAGTTGCTCTTCCGAAGGCGCCGCGCCCACATGCTCCTGCAACCCGTGCAGCAGCCCTTTAAGTTCGCTGACTTCGCGCCGCCGCCCATAGGCGTACACTGCGAACAGGATCGACAAAACCAGCACGCCGACCGGAATGGCGCGAAGCTGAAACGGGATATTCTCCAGCCGTTCCCACAGCAGCCCCGCCAGCGCAACCGCCAGCAAGACCATGAATCCCAGCGCCCATCGCCACAATTGGGATTCTTCTCGTTCCAGATTTCCAGGAGGACGAGGGGGACGCGACGGGTTACCAGGGTCCAAGATCATGAGGGAACTACCAGATCCTAACTTAAAGATAAACAGTCATCCTACTTCTATAGACGTAGGCCGAACAACCGCTTTGTTGGATATCTTGGTGCGCGAGGGTCTATTGTAGCCCGATTTGGCGCATGCGTAAGCAGGGCCGGACATAACGAATGGACACGGCACGACCCACCATGCCGTAAGCCCAGCAGAGGGAAGGGCACGACTTCAGAGGTTGCGGAAAAGCGCCATCATCGAGGAAGAGCGACCACAGGGGCTAAAGCACGCCCTCATTCCACGCGCCCTTACGCGGCCCTGGAAGGGCCGCTCTTCCACGGTGAGCATACTTGTGCCTTTTCCGCAGCCTCTTCAGTCGTGCCGAAACGCCCCGCACATGAAGTCGGCTTTAGCCGCTGGGGGTTCCGCTGTCGAACCCGTTTTCCACAGCTCGCTGGTGACATCCGTCACAGCCAGCACCGCCTCCCAACCCCTAAGGTTGGTATCTGGCACAGCAGGACTTCGTGTGCCCGCGGGCACTATCCGCCCCATGCTCTACAAGACTCTCAGTGCCGCGGTCTACGGCATCGATGCCAACATTATTCAGGTGGAAGTCGACTGCTCCGGCATCAAGTGCGATCAGGACCACTTCCACACCGTCGGCCTGCCCGATGCCGCCGTCCGCGAGAGCCGCGACCGCGTCCGTGCCGCGCTGAAAAACTGCGGCTACGACATCCCTCCCACGCATATCACCATCAACCTGGCCCCCGCCGACATCAAGAAAGAAGGTTCCGGATTTGATCTGCCCATGGCCCTCGGCATCGTCGGAGCCTACGGCGGCCTCACCAAGAAAGATATTTCGGATTGCCTTTTCGTTGGCGAACTCTCTCTCGACGGCGGCGTGCGCGGCGTCCGCGGCGCCCTCCCTATTGCCATCGAGGCTCGCGGACGAAAGATCTCCCGCATGGTCGTCCCCGAAGCTAATGCTAAAGAAGCCGCCATGGTTGGCGGCGTCGACGTCTACCCCGTCCGCTCGCTGCTCGACGTGATTCACTTCGTGAACTCGGGCAACGGCATTCTTCCCATCAAGGCCGACGGCGACTCACTCCTCCGCGAATCCCAGCAGTTCTTCGTCGACTTCAAAGATGTCCGCGGCCAGCAGACCGCCAAGCGCGCCATCGAAATCGCCTGCGCCGGAGGCCACAACATCCTCATGATCGGCCCTCCCGGCTCCGGCAAGACCATGCTCGCCAAGCGCATGCCCACGATCCTGCCGCCGTTCACGTTTGAAGAAGCGCTTGAAACCACCAAGATTCACAGCGTGGCCGGAGTTCTCGATCAAGGTACAGGGCTAGTTGGCACCCGCCCCTACCGTTCCCCGCATCACACGATTTCCGATGCCGGACTGATCGGCGGCGGTGTCATCCCTCGCCCCGGCGAAGTCTCCCTCGCCCACAACGGCCTGCTTTTCCTCGACGAGTTGCCGGAATTCCCCCGCAACGTGCTCGAAGTTCTCCGCCAGCCGCTTGAAGATGGCACGGTCAGCATCGCCCGCGCGTCCATGTCTCTCACCTTCCCGGCACGCTTCATGCTGGCTGCGGCAATGAATCCCTGCCCCTGTGGCTTCCACAATGACCGCACCCGCGACTGCCAGTGCACCACTCCGATGATCCAGCGCTACATCTCGAAAATCTCCGGCCCGCTGATGGACCGCATCGACATTCACATCGATGTCCCCGCCGTGAACTACAAAGAAATGCGCTCCACCAACGAACCGGAAAATTCAGCTAGGATTCGCGAGCGGGTCATCCGCGCCCGCCAGAAACAACTGGCGCGCTTCGCAACCTCCCGCGAAAAACTCTACTGCAACGCGCAAATGTCCTCCCGCCACATCCGCACTTTCTGCGAACTCTCCGCCGACTGCGAACGCCTGCTGGAACGCGCCATGACCCAGCAAGGCCTGAGCGCCCGCGCCCACGACCGCATTCTGAAAGTAGCCCGCACCATCGCCGACCTCGAAGACACTCCCAACCTCGAACCCAAACACATCGCCGAAGCCATCCAGTACCGCAGCCTTGATCGCACATATTGGGCGTAGGGTAAGCTGACGAACCAGCAACCGGCAACGAATTGACAGGCTGCGGGCATTACAAATGTCTGCGTCGCCAGGCAGCTCTACAAAACGATGGCTCCCACTTCCACCGCACCAAGGGCAGCCCAAAACATTGCTCTCCGACGCTCCCCGGCCAGCCAATATCCGGTAGCCGCACTAAAGCAAAGGATTGCGCTCGTCCACCCACTCGCCCACGCGGCAGGCTTGCTTAGCATCTTCAAAAATTTCATCGGATTATCTTATCCAAGAAAATTACAAACCTGCGTCATGACTGGCAGCTTTTATTAGTACTACTGTGTTATAAACTGAATACCTTCGACTGAAAAAGTTTATCGGTCAGCCTTCTCGAATGATAAGTTGCGGGTCATGAGCGCCAACTCTGTTGCGCCAGGCGCCCAGCAAAAACGCTTCGCGGCTTATTTGGATCGCCTGGCGCACGCCGCGGGGCACTTGGATCGGGTGGTCCCTCTGAAGTCCTATTGCACGGGCTTGCTTCTTCCCGGGGAACGCAAGAGTGTAGAACCGATGGCGGCCCGCCTCTGTCCCGACAACGTGCGCCAGACCCATCAGTCGTTGCACCATGTGGTCGCGCATGCCCCGTGGAGCGATGAAGATCTTTTGGAAACAGTGCGCCAGTACGCTTTGCCGGCGATGCAGAAGCACGGATCGGTCGTAGCTTGGGTGGTCGATGACACGGGGATGGTGAAAAAAGGAAAGGAATCGGTGGGAGTCACGCGTCAGTACTGTGGGCAGGTGGGCAAGCAAGAAAACTGCCGGGTGGCGGTGAGTTTGTCGCTCAGCACCGCAGAGATGAGCTTGCCGATTGCCTGGCGCCTCTACTTACCCGAAGTGTGGACGCAGGACAAGCAGCGGAGAAAGGCCACGGGGGTACCGCCGGAAATCCGATTTCAAACCAAGCCAGAAATTGCTTTGCAACAAGTTCGCACCGCCCTGGACCGAGAGATCCCCACCGCTCCCGTGCTGGCCGACGCCGCCTATGGCAACGACACCGGATTTCGCGACGGCGTCACCGAATTAGGTTTGCTGTACGTAGTGGGTATCCAGTCCTCGGTGAGTGTGTGGAAACCAGGCCAGGCACCGCTACCCAAACAGAAGTGGAAAGGAATCGGACGTCCCACCAAGCTGTTACGCCGTGATGACAAGCATGCTCCGGTGGCAGTGCGCGAATTGGCGATGAGCTTGCCTGCCTACGCCTGGAAGACGGTGCGCTGGCGGGAAGGAACTCGTAAACCCCTCCGTTCCCGTTTTGCGGCGGTGCGCGTGCGTGCGGCCCATCGCGATTACTGGAGCAGCGAACTACGCCCCGAGGAGTGGCTGCTGATCGAGTGGCCGAAGCTAGAAACCGAACCGACCAAGTACTGGTTGTCTACTTTGTCTGCCTCCACGAACCTTTCCGATCTGGTGCGTTTGGCCAAGCAGCGCTGGATCATCGAGCGTGATTACGAAGAACTGAAACAAGAACTCGGACTGGGCCACTATGAAGGACGAGGCTGGCGCGGGTTTCACCATCACGCCACTCTGTGTATTGCGGCCTATGGGTTCCTGGTGGCCGAACGGAGCCGTTTTTCCCCCTCCGCTCGCGCCGTTCAAGTGGACTTACCCGTCGTCGCAATGCCGCTCAAGTTCCGCCCTCGGGGTTCGCCCGGTGCGCCTGGGGCGGCATAACCCTTGGTCCATTGCTACGCTTCGACAAACCATCGCACGCATTCTGCTCCGTCAACTCCCCGGTTGTCCTTTTTGTGGAGCTCCCTTTTTATAACACAGTAGTATTAGATGGGTGATAGATAAGCACAGAGAGAAGCGTCCCGGTTCGTGGATGCTGAAATAAAGGCCATTTCACTCACACTCCAATGACCGCACTCTCTGAGTGCCCGCTCGCATCCCTAGAATCCCTTCGCCTTCAACATCACATCCAAATCCTCCGGATGCAGCGCCCGCACCATCGCATCCTCCCGCCCCAGTTCTTTCTGAAACACCAACTGTGCCAGCGATTCCTCCAGAGTGAACGACCCTTGCTTGCGCGTGATGGTGATTTCCTGCTGCAGATGCTGCAGCGCGTTCTTGCGGATATGCTGCCGTCCCCCGTACCCCACGATCAGCAGTTCCGCGGCAGGCACGCGTCCTCCGTTCCGACGCGGAATCAGTGTCTGGGTCAAGATGGCAGCCAATGCCATTGCCATCTCGGCGCGAATTGAGTGCTGCCGCTCCAGCGGGAACGAGTCCGCGATGCGCGAAACCGTTGAGGCCGCGTCGGTCGTGTGCAAAGTCGTAAATACAAGATGCCCTGTTTCGGCTGCCGACAAAGCAATCCTCGCCGTCTCCGGGTCGCGCATCTCGCCCACCACAATCACGTCCGGCGCCTGCCGCATTGCCGCGCGCAGCGCGGTAGGGAAGTCCGGAGCGTCGATCCCAATCTCCACCTGCTCAATCACGCTCAGGTTGTGCGCGTGCTCATACTCAATCGGATCTTCAATCGTCACAATGTGGCGAGCCTCCCGCTGGTTGATCTCGTTCACCAGCGCCGCCAGAGTCGTGGTCTTCCCCGAGCCAGTCGCGCCGCCAATGATCACCAGCCCGCGCTGCAGCTTGGCCAGTGCAGCGGTTCCCGCCGGCAGATGAAGCTCCTCGAGCGCCGGCACTTTGGATGGCAGCGCTCGAACCGTCGCCGCCGCCCGTCCCCGCTCGCGATGCAGATTGATCCGGAAGCGCCCCAACCCCTCGATTCGATACGACGAATCCGCGATCTGATTCTGCTGATATTCTTCGCGCGCATGCGCCGCCAGCACCGGGAGCACAGCGCCCTCAATTTCATCCCCCGTCAGAAGGCTGTCGCCGATAGCGACCAGCGCGCCCTCCACACGTATCGACGCAGCCGCCCGCGGGACCAGCAGTAGGTCGCTGCCATTTCTTGAGACCAGTTGCTCCAGCCACTGGTTGAGCTGAGCAGACTCTTGCGGTCGGTTTTCCGAGTGAATCACTTGCACGCGGGCGGGATTTCCTTCGCCGGTCATCCTCCTACTTTAAACGGAACACGGCGTCTCTGCCGACCGACTCCTCATCTTGAAAGTTTTAACAGTCGCTCCCGCAGGAGTCATCCTGACCGGAGCCGTTCTTCAGGCGAAGGGAAGGATTCTCGCGCGGACACTGGCCGCGCTCGGGGAACCTCCTGCGCTAGACCCCTCACGCGGCCGAAGTCGCCGGAAATCGCGATGACTCCTACGAAAGAGGCTCCAAAGAATCAAACCTGCATCATTCTGATCACCGACCCTCTTGACCGCCGCCCGGCCCAAGGGGGTCAACTGTGGCCGCTGAACTTGGATGGCGGAGAAGATCTCACTCATAACGCAACGCCGCCATGGGATCGACCTTGGCTGCGCGACGAGCGGGAATGTAGCAAGCCAGCAACGCCACCAGGATGAGCAGTAACGCGACAGCCGCGAACGTGACGGGATCAGTCGGGCTCAATCCAAATAAGAAAGACCGCAGGGTGCGGGTCAGGACGATCGCTCCGCCAACTCCGATCGCGACACCGATCACCGCTGTCACCAGTCCTTGCCGCAGCACCAGCCGAAGGACATTCCCCGGAGTCGCACCCAGAGCGATTCTTGTGCCCAATTCTGCCGTGCGTCGCGCTACCGAATAAGCCATCACGCCATACAATCCTGCGATGGCCAATACCAGCGCCGTCCCGGCAAATGCCGCCAGCAACATCAAATTGAACTTCCTGGATTTGAGAGAAAGTGCGGAGATCTCGCTCATCGTGCCGAACTTTGGTGGTTCATTGGGATCGAGGGCGTGTACGATCCTCCGCGCGGCTGAAATCACTGCCGAAAGATCGGTCGCCGTACGCATGACCGCACTAAATCGGTACGTGGCTTCAGGCCGCTGCCGGTAATTCACGTACACGATCGGACCGGACGGCTTTTCCAGACTCTCCTCGCGCACATCCCCCACGACACCAACGATAGTCAGCGGACGAAGGTCGCCATCCATATTCCCGAATTCGATCGTTCGCCCGATCGGATCCTGCTCAGGCCATTCTTCACGCGCCATCGACTGGCTGATTACAGCCACATGCGGCGCATCCATTACATCGCTGTCATTGAACAACCGGCCCCGCAGCAGCGGAATTCCCAGAACATGGAAGTAGCCTTCGCTGGTGGGGCAATACTCTGCGTAGCCGGTGCGCGCGACGTCGTGGAACCAGCGTTCCAATTCTTCCATGGAGCGCGGAGGCTGCTCCCCGGGCGTCATCAGGACATAGGTCCCATCTGCTAGCCCCGAGGTCAGGGGCAATTCCCCCGTACCGCCTGCCTCCTGCACGCCCGGAATCTGGCGCAACTGCGCCAGCAGTTGACTGAGGAATTGGGCGCGGCCCCTCCTTGCATCGCCGCCAGCGAAGGACAACGCGAGATTTACCGTCACAATGTGATCGGTGCGGAAGCCAGGATCAACGGAGAGCACGTGCAGCAGACTGCGACCGAGTAGTCCTGCCCCAGTGAGCAGCACAAGTGTGATCGCCAACTGCCCGGCGATAATGGCACGGCCGACTCGCTGGCTCCGTCGGGAGCCCGTCTGCGAACGTCCCTGTTCTCCGAGCGCCTGTTGCACATCTCCCGAAGTCGCCCGCAGGACGCTGAAGAGTCCCAGTCCAACCGCAACCATCATAGAGACTCCAAACGCAAAAAGCAGTACGGGCAGGTGAATGAGTGTGTCCTCCAGCAGTGGCAGCTCCGGTGGAGCTAAATGAATCAATCCAATCACGCCCCAACGCGCGATCAGCACGCCAAATACTCCGCCAGCGAGCGAGAGCAGAAGCGATTCAGTCAGAAACTGCCGCGCCAGTCGTCCCCTGCCTGCTCCAATGGCCGCGCGGATCGCCAACTCCTTCTCTCGCGTCGAAGCCTGGGCCAGCAGCAGGTTCGCGACGTTGGCGCATGCGATCAACAGCAGAAAGCCAACCGCTCCCATCAGAATCCATAAACCCGCGCGCACATTGCCGGTCATTGCGTCCTGCAACCGCGCAACTGCCACATCGGTCATGTCCACGTCTTGCCCGAACTGTTGCTTGATCTGGCGAGCGATTATCGCCAGTTCGGTATGCGCCTGATCCGGCGAGATGCCATCTCGCAGCCGGCCAACTACCTGCCAGTTGTGCGCGGTGCGGCTGGGCAACCGCTCCCAGAGTTCTCGCGGCACCCAGATCTCGGATCCTTCGGGAAAATGGAATCCCGCAGGCAGCACCCCAATCACCGACACCGCCTGGGTTCAAAATACTGAGCTTGATGGTAGAAAGATCGGTCGCGCTGCCCAGGTACTGCCTCCAGTATCCGTAACTGACCAGCGCGACGGGGGCAGCTCCGAAGCGATGGTTCTCCGGCAGAAAGCCGTGGCCCAACACCGGCTGCACCCGCATCAGTGGAAAGAAGTCCTGAGAGACGGAGGCGACCACTGTTCGCGTCGGTTCGGAACCGCCCGAGACCGACTCCACGCCCGCTCCAAATTCCGCCAACCCCTGCAACGAGACACTCTGCGAACGGATATCCTCAAAGTTGGGGTCGGTAAAATTCATTCTGTGGCCGCGGTCGTCTACTTCCCGAAGCTGAACGATCTGGTCCGGCTTGTCGTAGGGTAGCGGTCGCAGGAGGACTCCGTAAACCACGCCAAAGATCGCGGTCGTCGCGCCGATACCAAGCGCCAGGGTGAAGATGGTGACCAAGGTAAATCCGGGATTCTTCCTCAACACCCGCAACGCGTATCGCAAATCCTGAACCATCGTTTCCATAATCCAACTCCTACCAGACCGTTTCCCTCACTCGCCTAGCTCTTAAACCAGCCCCAATCAGTAATGCCCAGCAGATCCAATACCAGATTCTTTGTCAGTAGCTCATCGATGCCAAAGGAAAAACCGTTCGCGGTGATATTAAATTCTGTCCGCTCGCGGACTCAGCTGCCCGAAATCGGACAATTAAGGTCAAGGAGCCACCGCGAAAGGCTATGAGGCGAGTTTCGCTTCGCGGGCGAAACGACCGCGGCCTACTCTTCCAGCTAACTCACTGATCCTAATGGACTAGGGATAGATTGCTGAGGCTGGAGGTTGGCAACTTCCACCCCTTGACAAATAAATACTTGACCTCTTCCCCCCTTGCAGCTACATTAACGAGTTCCCGGGACGCTAGGAATCTGCTGGGCCGTTTTGAGGGATTTGCGCTATAGAAGTAAGCCCCAGAAAATCGAGCATCTTCGGTGTCCTGTCGCGCATCTATTCAAAAGTGAGTTTTTACGCTAACTCCTTTACAACCTAGTAGGAATCAGTGACTTAGGGCACACACTGGGGTTCCGGTCACCCTTCACGGCAAAGGACGAATGCGGAAGGCCACAATCATAAAGTAAGGAGAGAGAAAGCACATGCGCTCTGATCGTGTGTTTGATGCTTTACAGACTCTACGTAACCGGTATATGCTGTGTCAGCTTGCCTCCAAGGCCACGCGTAAGTTCCACCGGCCCAGTACCAGAATCCAGGAAACGATGAACGGTGTATTGGACCGGATCGCTGGCTCGGAGCGGCAAGAAGTTTTGTCGGAACCAGAGAATTTTGCTGAGGCACAACGGCGGGCTGCTTAACCCAGCCCCGCCTTCCTGCCGGGTAGTACTTGCGTCTTCCCTGAGTCCCCTTCCTTTTAAAAATCTCCCGCTGACACTAACGAATACGTTCTAGTGCGCGGGTTCAGGTGAATCATGACCATTGCTGAACTGAAAGAAAAGAACATCACCGAGCTGACCAAGATTGCAAGGACCTTGGATCTTCCCGGTGCCAGCGGTATGCGCAAGCAGGATCTCATTTTCAAAATCCTGCAGGCGCAGAGCGAAAAAGAAGGCCACATCTTCGCAGAGGGCGTCCTCGAAATTCTGCCTGACGGCTACGGCTTCCTGCGCTCTCCCGACTACAATTACCTCCCGGGCCCCGACGACATCTACGTGTCGCCCTCCCAAATCCGCAAATTCGATCTCAAGACCGGCGACACCATCAGCGGCCAGGTGCGTCCTCCCCACGAAGGCGAAAAATATTTCGCGCTCGTCAAGATTGAAGCCGTCAACTTCGAATCGCCGGATGAAGCCCGCAACAAAATCCTGTTCGACAACCTGACGCCCCTATATCCACAAGAGCGTCTTAAGCTCGAGACCACGCGCGAGAACGCCAGCGCCCGGGTCATGGATTTGCTCACGCCCCTCGGCAAAGGACAGCGCGGCCTGATCGTCTCTCCGCCCCGCGCCGGCAAAACCATGCTGCTGCAAAACGTCGCCAACTCGATCACCACGAACCATCCCGAAGTTGTTTTGATGGTCCTGCTGATCGACGAGCGCCCTGAAGAAGTCACCGACATGCAGCGCTCGGTAAAAGGCGAAGTCATTTCCTCGACCTTCGACGAGCCTGCTGCCCGCCACGTCCAGGTCGCCGAAATGGTGATCGAAAAGGCCAAGCGCCTGGTCGAGCATAAGCGCGATGTCGTCATCCTGCTTGATTCCATTACCCGTCTCGCTCGCGCCTACAACACGATCGTTCCGCCTTCAGGCAAAGTCCTCTCCGGCGGCGTCGACTCCAACGCCCTGCAGCGTCCGAAACGTTTCTTCGGCTCCGCCCGCAACATCGAAGAAGGCGGTTCGCTGACCATCATCGCCACCGCCCTGATCGACACCGGTTCGCGCATGGACGATGTCATCTTCGAAGAGTTCAAAGGCACGGGCAATTCCGAAATCATCCTCGAGCGTAAGCTGGTCGACAAGCGCGTCTTCCCGGCCATCGACATTCAGCGCTCGGGCACCCGCAAAGAAGAGTTACTCATTCCGAAGGAAGAATCTGTCCCGCATCTGGGTTCTGCGCAAGGTCCTGAACCCACTCTCGCCGGTGGAAGCCATGGAATTGCTGATCGACAAACTCAGTAAGACGAGAGGGAACAGCGAATTCCTAGCCAACATGAGCGCTCTCTGATCACTGCCTGAAACTACAATTACAAAAGCCAGAGCCCCCGCTCTGGCTTTTTCCTCAGTGTGCCTCTGTACCCTCTATGGTTAATGTTTCTTCCCGCCCCATGAGCGCACCGGCGTTCTCTTTTCGAATTGCCCCGACGTATAATTTCCCCAGAGCAGTGCGCATCTGACTCTCTGCGAGGTTTCCGTGCGCTTCAGAGTTTTCCTATGGATCTTGTTCATCTGCCTGTCTCTCCCTGGCTTTGCGCAGAAGGTGCCCTCCCCGCCACCTCCGTCTCCCAGGACAGACATCAACCCGCCTATGTCGGATGAAGATGAAGCCCGCGCCCGCATCACCAGCGAGATGGCCAAGAAAGCCGCCAAAGAGCGCGTCGCCGCTCTCAAGAGCGACACCGACAAGTTGCTCAGGTTGTCGGTCGAACTGAAGCAGTCCGTGGATAAATCGGACGAAAATGTGCTCTCCCTCGACGTAATCAAGAAGGCCGAAGAGATCGAAAAGCTGGCCCACAGCGTGAAAGACAAAATGAAGGGCCCGAACTAAGGGCTCCTTGTTGAGGACACTCACCCACCTTCGCGAGCGCTTCCTGCACTTCGCCCCCAACCGGCATCGATCCTAAACAGGCATTACGCGTCACTACCTGGTTAATGAGTGCTATCGCGATTTTCGCAACACCTAACCCCTACCAATCGGTACGACCAAGCCCCACAATTTGTATAGCAGGAGTGTGCCCATCGAAAGGCACCCAAGGAGGCAAATGGCTAGAAGTATGCGGATGTAGCGCGGTTGCTTGTCTTCCGGCTTAGGTGTGAGAACTAGGCGGGCGAGGTGCCACATTGAATACCCAAAGCCCATAGTTGCAAAGGCCAGTATTGTCGTTGCTCTGATGTCCACGGCGTGCCCCCCGATTCGAGTGCTTACAGGATAGGCGGCTTGTCAATCGGCTGCCACGCAAACCGGTACCAACAGTTGAGGCATTCGATTCAAGGGTAGGACAAATCTGTTTTCAGTTCGCATTGTTGACGAAACACATTTCACGCATTGATTACTCTGAATAGATTTCTGCGGTCGTCGGCGGAAGATAGCTCCGTCCGATGTCCCCTCCCTGAGCAGGGTTGCCCGCAACAGAACCACATCCCGGTCCTTCCTCACCGAAACTCCTCCTCCTGCAGCGTGTTTCTTTCCGTAACCGCGGATTGCGGTCGGAGGACAAAATATATGAAACGCGCAATTGCTGGAATTCTCTTGTTGGTAGGAATAGTTGTGGCGCCAGCTATTGCCTGGGACGGTGACCGTGGTTTGCGCCGTGACATCCGGCACGATGAGGCCAAGATCGCACACGATCGCCGCGAGTTACGCCGTGACCTCAACTGCGGCAACTATGCTGCCGCCCGCCATGAGCGCCGGGAACTGCGCCGCGAGTACCGCGACGTGAATCGTGACCGCCGCGAACTCTACTGGGATCGCCACTAACTTCAAGTTTCAGTCTGAGCTGGATGTTCTTCAGGGCGTGACTGGCACGGCCCAATCTCGATGCCGGTCACGCTTCTCATTTTCGGGACGATCGAACTTGGGGTATTCTGCTCCGAGACAGCGGCAGCGAGGTTCCGGTTTGTCCCATCTAATTCCAGTTGTTTCCACGCTCGGCCCGAGCCATAATGCCCCAACAGATTTTGCCTCGCTACCTCTGGGATATCGCATCGAGTCAGGAGGGTCATCATGCTGAGGGCAAGTTCACGCGTATTCGTGCTTATCGCATCTTTGAGTGCAGTCCGGTATTCTTGGGCGCAGGATGTCCATATACATGTCCCTCCTGCCGTTGCTCAGGCGCAGGATCTCCATACCCCCATCCCTCCTGCAGTTGTTCCTGGACCGGGAACGGGCGATACTTCGGTTCCCGAGGGGGACGACATTCAAAGACAGCAGGCCACTGCCGCGAACTGGCAACGCCAGGTCGAGATCAGGCGCGATGCCGACAAGATGCTGCAGCTGACTACGGAACTGAAGGATTACCTGCAGAAAGCCCAGCGGGGAGTCATGTCCGTCGATGCCATCAAGAAGGCCGAACAGATCGAGAAGTTAGCGCACAGCGTGAAGTCGAAGATGAAGCTCTCGTTCTGAATCCAACACCATGGGCAACTGCCTTAGCCTGCCCCCTTGCGGTCGAGTGCTGTCCGGGTCGAGCAAAGCGAGACAAACTGAAATCAAGTGGCAACAGGAAAAACGCCATCCGGTGTGTCCGGATGGCGTTGCCGTTTACCGCGAATCTCCTACTCCGCGCCCGCCTTGATCCGCATCCCGTAGAACGAACGGTGCACGAACAGGAACGAGACCACGAAGAACGCCAGCGCCAGCACTCGCGTCAAGGTTGTGCCTTGGTCCGCTGCCAGCTTCACCGCAAGCGAGACTGCCAGCAGCCCGAACAGCGTCGTGAACTTGATGACCGGATTCATCGCCACCGACGACGTGTCCTTAAACGGATCGCCGACCGTGTCGCCGATGACCGTTGCCGCGTGCAGTTCCGTGCCCTTCTGCTTCATCTCGACTTCCACAATCTTCTTGGCGTTGTCCCACGCAGCGCCTGCGTTGGCCATGAAGATCGCCTGGTAAAGGCCGAAGACCGCAATCGAAATCAGGTAGCCCACGAAAAAGAACGGATCGACAAACGCAAAAGCCAGCGTCCCGAAGAAGACCGCGATGAAGATGTTCAACATCCCCTTCTGCGCATACTTCGTGCAGATCGCAACCACCTTCTTGCTGTCGGAAACCGAAGCCTTCTCCACGCCTTCGAGTTTGATGTTAGCTTTGATGAACTCGACGGCCCGATAAGCTCCAGTGGTAACAGCCTGCGTGGATGCGCCCGTGAACCAATAAATCATCGCCCCGCCCGTGATCAGTCCCAGGAAAAACGGAGCGTACAGCAGCGACAGTTTGGCTACGTTCTCCGTATCGGTCAACCCGTTGGTCAATGCCATGATGATGGAGAAAATCATGGTCGTCGCGCCCACCACGGCCGTGCCAATCAGCACCGGTTTCGCCGTAGCCTTGAATGTATTTCCCGCCCCGTCATTGGCCTCCAGCAAGTGCTTCGCCCGCTCGAAATCCACGCTAAGGTTGAAATCTTTCTTGATGTCGGCCACGACGTTCGGCACCGCCTCGATCAACGAAAGTTCGTACACCGATTGCGCATTGTCGGTCACCGGACCATAAGAATCCACGGCGATCGTGACCGGCCCCATACCCAGGAATCCGAATGCAACCAGTCCAAACGCGAACACGGCCGGCGCCAGCATGCCCGCCGCGTCCTTCAGGCCCATCGTGCTCATGTAGTAGGCGATGGACATCAGGCCCATCATGGAAAGGCCGAGATAGTAGCCGGAAAAATTGCCCGCCACGAAGCCCGACAGGATGCCGAGCGACGCTCCGCCTTCCTGTGCCGAAATCACGACTTCTCTCACATGCCGCGACTCCGTCGACGTGAACACCTTCACCAGTTCCGGAATCACCGCGCCCGCCAGCGTGCCGCAAGAAATAATCGTGGCCAGCTTCCACCACTGCGTGCCATCGCCACCGAGGTCAGGAATGATGAAGTGAGAAACCATGTAGGTGAGCGCAATCGACACGATCGAAGTAATCCAGACCAGCGAGGTCAGGGGCGCTTCGAAGTTCATTTCGTTTGCCGAGCCATACTTCGCCTTGGCAATGGCGCCATTCAGGAAGTAAGACACCGCGCTCGACACCAGCATCATCACGCGCATCACAAAAATCCACACCAGCAACTGCACCTGCACGCTGGGATCTTTGACGCCGAGCAGAATGAACGTGATCAGCGCGACGCCCGTCACCCCGTAAGTCTCGAAGCCATCCGCCGACGGCCCAACCGAATCGCCGGCATTGTCACCCGTGCAGTCGGCAATCACGCCAGGGTTCCGCGCGTCGTCTTCTTTGATCTTGAACACGATCTTCATCAAATCCGACCCGATGTCGGCGATCTTGGTGAAGATGCCGCCCGCGATCCGCAGCGCCGCCGCGCCCAGCGACTCGCCAATGGCGAAGCCGATGAAGCACGGTCCCGCATAATCGCCCGGAATAAACAGCAGAATGAACAGCATGATCAGCAGTTCCACGCTGATCAGCATCATCCCAATGCTCATCCCAGCCTCGAGCGGAATCTGATACACCGGATACGGTTTGCCGGGCAGGGAAGCGAACGCGGTCCGCGAATTGGCGAACGTATTGACCCGAATTCCAAACCAGGCCACGCCATAACTGCCAGCGATTCCCACCAGACTGAACGCAAGAATAATAGGAAGTGTCAGCCCCACCGACTTTCCCGGCACCGGCGACAGCCACCCGAAATAAGCCGCAATAATGACCGCGATAAATGCCCACAGCAGCAGGATGAACTTGCCTTGCGTCACCAGATAGGTTTTGCACGTCTCGTAAATCAGTTCCGAGATCTCACGCATGGAACGATGCACCGGCAGATTCCTTAACCGCATAAAGATCGCCATGCCAAAGCCGAGCCCGAACAAGCAGAACAGGATTCCGATCAACAGCAGCTTGTGGCCGTCGATGTGCCATGGAAGGAAGCTGACCTGCGAAAGATCCGGCAGCTTCAGCGAAGCTTCGCCGCCGCCGGATTCGCCAGCAGGTTGAGCAACGGCGGTAGCGGCGCCCACGGTTAGCAGCGCGGCTACGGTCGAGAGTTTCGTGCCCACGCGGCGTGTGAAGCACGCAGCAGTGGCGAGCCAGGTGCGCATATATGAGTCCTCCGAAAGAAAACGGTCTTAAGGAATACGAACGTGTTTAGGCACTGCCTTCCGGATGCAGCATCGAAGCTCGCCATCTGGTTGTGCAACGGTATGCACGCCCACGAACCTCAAAGAATGTCTCCGGAATTCCGAACACGCTTCCACCGCAAGACTTGAAGGAGTGTTGAGCTTGGCCGCGTCGGATTTCGCGCCGGGATCAACTCGAACAAGCGGACAGGAGAAGCTAAGACCTGATCCTGCCCTCCCTGCACAAAACAGGCGTTTATAACACGTCAGGTAAGCATGGTCAAACCCACAAATAGGCGATTTGAAGACCCCCTCCCGGATCGGGCAAAGAATCGATTTTCTAGGGCCACAAAAAGAATGTGGATCGCTGTAGCCATGTCCGCTACCTTCCAACTGGGGGCGGAGTCATCCTGACCGTAGCCGTTTTTCAGGCGGAGGGAAGGATCTCGCGCGAACAACGGCACTGCACGTAAGTATCGCGCGGGAATCCCGCTGAACTGCGCCAAGTGTGCGATAACGGTTACGAAGAATACGCCCGGAATCATACAATCGATTAAGGAACGCTACCAATGACCAACCCACTCCCCACCACCATCGCCCCCTGGCTCTCCGTTCGCAAAGGCGCCCGCGCTGTAGAGTTCTACAAATCCGCCTTCGCGGCGAAAGAAGTGTTCCGCATGGACGAAGGCGGCAGCGTCGTCGCGCGCCTTTCCGTGGAAGGCGCGGAATTCTGGGTCGGTGACGAATCCCCCGAACACAGCAACTTCAGTCCGCAGAGTCTCGGCGGCAGTTCGGTCCGCATCATCTTGACCGTGGCCGATCCCGATGCGGTCTTCGCTCGCGCCGTGGCAGCCGGCGCCTCGCAGGTCTACCCCGTAGGCGAGGAATACGGCTGGCTTTTAGGGCGCGTCGTTGATCCTTTCGGTCATCATTGGGAGATCGGCCGTCCGCTCGCGTAGTCGCCAGTTTGCTTGGCATTTGGCTAGGGCCCAAGCGGCGTATCTTCCAATTTGGACTTGAACTTGAACTTGAACTTAAGCATCCTCCCATAGTGGCGCTTGCACGAAGCGCGCATCTCCGGGTCGCAATGGGCGTGAAAGGTGTATGTACCGATGCCGAGCCCCAGTCCCGTTCCCACCCATAGATCCGACGCCCAGTGGGACCGGGTCTTTGACCCGGTCGTCGAGCGGAGACTCGACTCTGCCGGTAGCCCCCCGGAACCCATTCTCAACAAAACGTAGTTGGGGCACGCTGATTGCCGAACGAGGCTTGCAGTACGCGAACGCGGTCAGCCTCACTTTCGTTTTAGCGCCGAAAGCGGCGGCCCACCCGCCATCCGCAGCAACATTCGTCGCTCGCTGCTGTGGGCATCGTGACAATCCACGCATAGTCCTTTCACGACCGGCACATGCCGCTGCAATTCCGCCGATTTCTCGTGGCATGCGAAACAGATCTGTTCCTTCGGCATTGCCAGGTTCAGCGTCGTCATGTCGCCTCGGGTTCTCGCCACATGACAGACGGTGCACGAAGTCGACATCGCCGAGTGCACGGACATCCCGCTGAGTTTGTTGGCGTGACAGGAGGAACAATCGGCGTCCTTGGGGAGAATCCCCGGGTGTTCGACCGCCCATGCCGGCATCGCCGCCGCCAGCAGCAGAAGTGGGAATGCGATCCGCGGGAGGATATATCTCATGAGCGTCGCGTCATTCTAGTGAGCCGCGATTGCCCAATCATTACTAAGAATCTACTAGTGCCGCGAGAACCAGCTCCAAAAAGCATTCGCTGGAAGTAAAATGAGATGCGTAAGTCATTTGGATGAAATGCGAAGGAGCCACTTTGTGATCTCAATCACGCATCCCTGCGATTGCACGCACAACCTCGCCTTTGGTAGAGCGTGCTCCCACCCTGCTCAGAGTAAAGCCCCTCTGCCTGAATTTGGCGGAACTTTACTCATAAATCTGCACGGGATCCGGCATCATTCATTTGAGGCCACACATCGAATAAAATTAAGCGGTAGCGTCGACCCAGGCACGAACTGGAGGTCATTGTGAGACTGAGATTATTTCGGGCGATTTTTACCGGCACTGCTGCCAGCGTCCTCGCGTTCGCAGTAAGCGTTGGCTCAATGCAGGCCGTTCCTATGCCGGAGTCGCAAGATCAGGGCCCACCGCCCGATCAAGGCCCGCCACCAAGGCCGCAGTCCGCGCCCCTAAGCCCCGAACAGCTACAGCAGTTGGTCGCCCCCATTGCGTTGTATCCCGACGCTCTGCTGGCTCAGATTCTTGCGGCCTCTGCCTACCCGACGCAGATTGTCGAGGCAGAGCGGTTCCTGGAAGAGAATCCCAATCTCAAGGGCAAGGAGTTAGGCGACGCGGTGAACCAGCAGGATTGGGATCCGAGCGTGAAGGCTCTCGCCCAGTTTCCTTCGGTCCTGGCGAATTTGGACAAGGACCTTTCCTGGACTTCCGAATTGGGCGACGCCAATTACAACCAGCAAGCCGACGTAATGGAAGCCGTTCAGTTCATGCGTAAGAAAGCGGAAGAAGCAGGCAATTTGAGATCGACCCCGCAACAGACCGTGTCCGACCAGGGACCGGAGGTCGTCATTCAGCCTGCGGAACCAGATGTCGTCTACGTTCCCGAGTACGATCCTGAGTATATCTACGGCTATCCGGTTGGAATGTGGCCTGGCTTATACCCCTGGTGGGGTGTTGGAGGCCCGTATATGTCCTTCGGAGTGGGATTCGGAATGGGTCCCTTCTTCGGATATGGCTGGGGTTGGCGTGGCTGGGGGATGGATTGGGATCACCGGGGACTGATGTATGGCGGCGGCGCTTACGGTTTCCACAGCCGCGCCTTCTATGATCGCAATGCCTACTTCCACGGCAATTACCGAGGCTACGCGCCTTTCGGTCGTGGTGACCGCTTCGCGCGTGGGTATGCCTCACCCGGTCGTGCCGGCGGATTCAGCGGCGGTCGTGCCGGTGGATTCGGTGGCGGCCGCGCCGGTGGATTCAATGCTGGCCGTGCCGGCGGCTATCGTGCCCCCTCCGCCAGAGGTTTTGGGGGAATGCGCTCCGGCGCTTTCAGCGGATTCAGCCGCGGCGGAGAGGCGCGCGGCTTTTCCTCCAGAGGAAGATCCAGCTTCGGCGGCGGTGGCTTCCATGGTGGCGGCGGTATGCGAGGCGGTGGCTTCCATGGTGGTGGTGGCAGGCGCTAACCGTTGCAACCCGCCAGGAAGAGCCTATTCAGATTGGACACCCGCTGGAAAGGACAGGAAAGCTATGACGTTGGAAGCAAGAAGTTCTAGAAGATATTCGATGAAAATGCAATTCGTGCTCGCCGCCACTCTCGCCTTTGGACTTTTTTCCAATATGGCAGCAGGGCAGTCTGCCCCACAAAAATCTGCCTCGCATGGGCAACAATCAAGCGGTCCAGAATCGGCGCATCGCAAGTCCAGCGAACTCCAGCCGGGTCAACAGACGTTTTCCTCCGCTTCCGAAGCCGTCCAGGCCTTAGTCGAGGCTGTCCAAAAGAATGATCAGCCGGCATTGTTGAAGGTTCTGGGATCGAACGCCAAGGACATTATTTCTTCCGGCGACGACGCCGAAGATCAGGACGACAGAAGTCAATTCGTCCAGAAATACCGCCAGATGCATCGTCTGGTGACCGAACCCGACGGCACCACCACCCTTTACGTCGGCGCCGAAAACTGGCCCACTCCCATCCCGCTCGTGCATAAAGGCAGTTCATGGTATTTCGATACCGCCGCGGGGAAGCAGGAAGTTCTCTATCGCAGGATTGGAAAAAACGAGCTGGCGGCAATCGTGGTTTGCCGCGAACTGGTGGACGCGGAAAAAGAATATTACGCGCAGCCCCACGACGGCGAAAAGGATCAGTACGCGCAAAAGCTCTACAGCGATCCTGGCAAGCATAACGGTCTCTACTGGCAAGCCTCGTCCGGCGAACCCGCCAGCCCCATCGGCCCGCTTGTTGCCGCAGCTGCGAAGGAAGGTTATGGGAACGCTGCCGATCAGGAACACCAGCCCTTCCAGGGCTATTATTTTCAGGTCCTGAAAGGTGAAGGCCGCGGTTCTGCCCACAGCTACATTGTCGACGGAAAGATGACCCGCGGCTTCGCTTTCGTCGCCTATCCCGCGGAGTACCGGTCCTCCGGAGTGATGACCTTCATCGTGAACCAAGACGGAATCGTCTACGAAAAAGATCTCGGCCCCCGGACCGCCGAAATCGCAAAAACCTTGACCCGCTACGACCGCGACGCAGCCTGGCGCAAGGCCGATTAAGCGCTGGGCTTGCGGCGTTGAACCTTGTGGCGCGGGCACTCCTGTCCGCTGCTTTGTCTTTGCTTTTGACATTTTTGTTCTGCCCGTAGGCGTCACCATCTTTGTCTCGTGGTTGCATGGTGAGAGATGGTAGGGACTTTGACTCAACCGTCCCGATTCCGGAAACACGAATCATAGGTGTTCAAGAATCACGGCGTCCCCACAGTCTTCGGCTACCACTGCACGCCTGGGTAAAGACTCGGCAAACGCACCGCCCGGAATTGAGAGGCTCCCGGCGTCGTGGCCTGCCAGACGAGTTGCGCCGCACCCCCTGGTTGTTTCAACTCCTGCACCACGGCGCCGCTCTTTGGCGCACAAAAGTCCACTTCCATATCGCCGTTTGCCAGCAGGTCGACATTGCCCCCGAAGTAGCTGTAAAGGTTGGCGGGCGCCGTATAGTTGGATAACAGAGTTGCCGTCATCGCGGTCTCGTCGATCTCGAGAACCGGCGCGGTTGAATAATGACAGGGTGGCCCACCCGCGGAATCGCACACGATCCCGGAAGGAAACTGTCGATCGTCTCCGTTATCCATCACTCCGAGCTGGAAGACTCCGGTCGTGTTGGGCGTGAAAAAGCCGGGGCCATGTTGAGCGTAAAACCAGTCCGTCGGGTCGGTGCCTCCGAGCAACTTGAAGTCACCACCCGGTCCCAGGCGCCACAAGATGTCTCCCGTACCCTTCCCGTCCTGATAGTCGATCTTGATGATCCAGTTCTGGTGGCGCATGGAAAACAGGAGATTGTGATCGCCGGTCGAATAGAGCAACGCGTTGCCATGCGTCCAATCTGGAAACTTGAAGGGATGCCGGTTCACATCGAGATGGTCGAATGCGTTCCAGACCCAGATCGGGCTGAAGTTCTCGTCCACATCGATCAGCAGATCTCCCAGGACCAACGTCGTTCCCGGATAACCGGGCAGATTGGTGTAGGGAACCCGCATATCGGCCAGAAGCAACCAATGGCCGTTGGGCAAGGGCAGAACGTCGTGATGAAAACCCTGCAGCTTGAAGTTATATCCCTGAGCCTGGAGAGACTGAGAGAGTTGATTCGCGTCCAGTTCGCGAATCGTGTTGCCCGCCAGGTCCACTTCCCGTACCGCGTCGACGGTGCCGTCGGGAAGGTTCGACAAAGTACTCGCCGGCAGCGAAGATAGGAACGAAATCAGAACCAGAAAATGTCCGTTCGGGAGCAACTTGGCCCCCTGGATGGCGTCGAACGAAGAACCCCGATATTGATAGGTCCACACGACCGTTCCTTGCAGATCGGTAGCAAAGAGTTGGGCGGGTGTGTGCGGGATCACGGTATCGAATAATTCCACTCCGGCTTGCGGCGTCTCACCGCCCGTGCTGGTTACCTGAACTGCTGACGTGCCGGGTGCGCCGCCCGTCGTGAAGACGTGATCCGCGTCGGAAAATGAAATAGCATTCGCCAGCGTGACCGCCGCATGCATGTGATAGGTCGTGCGGGCATACATTCCTGCCACGTACACGTGGACCATCCCGCCGTTGGGAGATGGCGTCGGTTCCGGCAACGTCACCAGGTTGCCCGTCCCGAATTGAACGCTGACATTCCCCGGCGCCGGCAGGTAGATGGAATACGCCACCACCTGCGGATTCGGCGTCGGCGTCAGTTGTCCGGAATGGATCACGGCAACGACAGCCGTCGCATAATTCGTTTGCGGCGATGCCGGCAATGCAGCACTGATCACCACGTTTGTGCTGAGCGAAACCTGCGGTGCGGTGTAATCGCCGTTGTTGTCGATCATCCCCACCGAAGCGTTGCCGCCCGCAACGTTGTTGACCAGCCACTCGACGGTTCCGCCTCCGCTCACTTGCGCGGCAAACTTTGTGGTCTGCCCTGGGGCCAGCGCCGCATACTGCGGCGTGATCGTGACCGAACCGCTCTGCTGCGCAACCGGAGGCGGTTGTTGCGGAGGCGCCGCTTCCGGCAGTTGGTAAGAATTGCTGCCGCTCCCGCAGCCAGCCAGGACGATCAGAAAAAAGCCGACACAAATCGACAGAATTCCTGCTCTTCTCACTGGCGTTGTCGCAGGACTCTTCTCCCGCATCGTTCCGAAACCTCAAGAGTTCAGAATCAAGAGCAATCCTCATTTTACTTCGCGCGGAGGGCGCGTGCCCCACTCTTGTCTCTCCGTGTTTTGGAGAGACAAGAGTGGGGCATTTGACTTAGGCGGCTGCCCCATGTGAACCGCACCATATATTCCCGAGAGGCACCCTTGGGAGCGGAGATGCGATTAACTCAGTCGGAATCCGAAAAGAATGGGGATTATCGAAAATAGCGGTGGGGGAACTCGATTGTTTTCCGTTATACCGAGTCCTATAATTCTCGCCTCGATATGATGAGGGTTTAATACGGCTGCCTCTAACCGAGTTCCATCGACCATAATGAACCCACCGGCCTCGGGCGACTCGAGGAAGTATGGCGGGTTGGACTTTCGCGTCTATCAGGAACTAAAGAGCGGAATCCATCGCTACCTGCTAAATAAGGTGGACCTGGAAAGAGTCGCTACCGTCCCGGACGACCGAACGCGGTCGCAAGTGTTTGCTGTGATCCAAGATGTCGTGTCGCAAGTTAAGGTGCCTTTCAGTGGTCCCGAAAAAGAGCGTTTATCGCTCGAGATCCTGGATGAAATGTTTGGCCTGGGCCCGCTTGAGCCATTGCTGCAAGACCCCACCATCAGTGACATTCTGGTCAACGGCGCCAAAGAAGTTTACGTGGAGCGTGCCGGCATTCTGGAAGAAACCAAGATCATGTTCAAGGATGACGCGCACCTGATGCGCATCATCAACAAGATTGTTTCGGCCATCGGACGGCGCGTGGATGAATCGTCGCCCATGGTGGACGCTCGACTCGCCGACGGATCCCGTATCAATGTGATCATTCCGCCCCTGGCGATTGACGGTCCTCATCTTTCGGTACGGCGTTTTGGCCGCACCCCGATCACCGAAGATGACCTCCTGGCAAATCAGACGCTGACCGCGCCGATGCTGGCGTTGTTGAAGGCTGCGGTGGCGGCGCGTCTCAACATCGTGATTTCTGGCGGGACCGGCGCCGGCAAGACCACGTTACTAAATGTGCTCTCCGGCTACATTTCCTCGAAAGAACGTATCGTCACGATTGAAGACTCGGCGGAACTGCAACTGAAGCAACGCCACGTCGTCCGGCTGGAGTGCCGGCCTCCCGATGCGGAGGGCAAGGGAGCCATTCAAGCACGACAACTCCTGATCAACAGCTTGCGGATGCGTCCCAACCGGATCGTCGTCGGCGAGGTGCGCGGCGAGGAAGCTCTTGACATGCTGCAAGCGATGAACACCGGCCATGACGGATCGCTGACCACGATTCACGCCAACAATCCTCGGGATGCTATCGCCCGCATGGAGACTCTGGCCATGATGGCGAACCTGAACTTGCCCGAAAGGGCCATCCGAAAACAGATTGCGTCGGCGGTTTGTTTAGTTCTTCAGGTTGTACGCTTCAGCGACGGAACGCGCCGTCTCACACATATCGCCGAAATCACCGGCATGGAAGGTGACGTGGTCAGCATGCAGAATCTATTTGTGTTTGAGAAGCAAGGAGTCTCACCCGAGGGGCGCGTGCTCGGAACGTTCAATGCCGCAGGGATCAGGCCCAAGTTCGCCGAAAGACTCAAAGCCGCAGGCTTTGACCTGCCGACAAATATGTTTGACCAAACCGGCAGGCACCGGAAGTAAGAGGAACGTCTCTGGCAAACCAGGCGGCGCTGCGCACCGCCCGGCTAGATGGACCGGGCGATATCCGACACTTCGGCCGGTATCTGGGCAAGAAGATTGAAGGGATCGAGATCGCGCTTCCCGGAGAGTACCTCCGCACGCGAACCCCGAAAGGCTAAACTCGCCGACCACGATCAACACCTAAGAACCCATCGGCACTTTTACACCAGTCTTCCTCGCAAACTCCTTCGCCTCTTCGTACCCCGCATCGGCGTGGCGAATGATTCCCATTCCCGGATCGGTGGTCAGCACGCGCTCAATGCGTTTCGCCATCTCATCTGTCCCGTCAGCCACGGTGACTTGGCCGGCGTGCAGGGAGTAGCCGATGCCAACGCCACCGCCGTTGTGGATGGAGACCCAGGATGCGCCGGCTGCGGTATTCAGCAGGGCATTGAGCAGCGGCCAATCCGCGACAGCGTCCGAGCCGTCTTTCATGCTCTCGGTCTCGCGAAACGGAGACGCCACCGAGCCGCAGTCTAGATGGTCGCGGCCGATCACGATGGGAGCCTTGATCTTGCCCTTCTTTACGAGATCGTTAATGGCTAGGCCGAACTGCGCACGCTCGCCATAACCGAGCCAGCAGATACGCGCGGGCAAGCCCTGGAACTTGATGCGCTTCCGCGCCAGATCAATCCAGCGGCGCAGAATGCGGTTTTCGGGGAACAACTCCAGGACCAGATCGTCCGTCACGTGAATATCGGACGCTTCTCCCGACAACGCTACCCAGCGGAATGGCCCACGTCCTTCGCAAAACAGCGGACGAATATACGCTGGCACGAATCCGGGAAAGTCGTAGGCATTCTTCACGCCGCGCTGAAAGGCGAAGGTGCGGATGTTGTTTCCGTAGTCGAACGTAACTGCGCCCATCTTTTGCAGGCGCAACATCCCTTCCACATGGCGCGCAATGGCATCGAGCGATTTTTCCTGATACGCGTGTGGATCGCGTTGTCGCAGGTCCAGTGCCTGTTCGAAGGTCATGCCATTCGGCACATAGCCATTCAGCGGATCGTGCGCCGAAGTCTGATCGGTCAAAATGTCGGGGACGACGCCGCGCTCGGCCAACTCCGGAATGACGTCCGCGCAATTCCCGACCAGTCCGACGGATACGTTTTCTCTCTTGCGGATGGCATTCTTCAAAATGCGCAGGGCTTCATCCAGCGTTGTGACCATGAAGTCGCAATAGCCGGTCTTCAGCCGCTTCTTGATGCGCTCCGGATCAACGTCGATTCCAAGAAACGCCGCGCCTGTCATCGTTGCTGCCAGCGGTTGAGCTCCGCCCATTCCGCCCATGCCGCCGCTGACGATTAGTTTGCCTGTGAGATCGCCGGCAAAATGTTTCTCTCCCGCTGCCGAGAACGTCTCGAACGTCCCTTGCACAATTCCTTGCGAGCCGATGTAAATCCAGGAACCGGCGGTCATCTGTCCGTACATCATCAGACCGGCGCGTTCGAGTTCGTTGAACTTCTCCCAGTTGGACCAGTGGCCTACGAGATTCGAGTTCGCGATCAGCACGCGGGGCGCGTGATCGTGCGTTTTGAATACACCTACAGGCTTGCCCGATTGCACCAGCAGAGTTTCGTCGTTCTCGAGATTCTTCAACGTCGCGACGATGGCGCGATACGCTTCCCAACTGCGTGCAGCGCGTCCCGTTCCGCCGTAAACCACAAGGTCCCTTGGACGCTCGGCAACCTCTTCGTCGAGGTTGTTCATGAGCATGCGTATGGCGGCTTCCTGCTGCCATCCTTTACAGGTAATGGCGTTGCCGCGGGGCGCGCGAATCGCAGTGGGGGTCTGGATTTCCGTTTCAACGGGCATGATTAGATGGTATTGCTTTGCGAAGCCGCGTACAACTTGCGGCGCCTGAAACAAGGCTGCGGAAACTCCTGAAAAAAATCCAACGGGAGGCCTCAGATAAGGCTTCCCGCGTTGGTTTCATTTCAGGAAATCTGACTGAAACGCTGGTACCCCCCTCCCTCACCCCTGGAAAAGGCACGACTGGCGCGGGGTTTGCAAAAAGTCTCTGCAAAATCTTGAGCCCCAAGGGTTTAGAGGTTACAATCTTGACAACAAAGGACTTAGTGGACTTCTTGCGGGAGTCGCGTGCACCGCCTCCGCCTTGACAATGATCTACTTTTTCGCTGCTAGGAGCAAGGTCAGATGTCACATTGATCTGTGGAAATGTCCAGGGATTGATATGCAATGGGGGTCGCGGGCAGACGGCTCTTTGGGCATGCGTTCGTGGTGCCCACCCTTCGAAAACCGCGAAGGGTGGGGCAGCCTCAGTTGCAATGGCAACGACAAACCAAAGGTGGGCCAGCTCTCGAGTGAATGAACCCAGAAAGCCGAACTTCGCGTCCGCCAAGTCGCCTGATACCATCAGCACAGTCGCCCACCCTTCGAACATCGCGAAGGGTGGGGCAGCCTCAAATTGTGATTATGCCGCCGAACAACAAAATCAAAGGTGGGCCAGCCCCCGCCGTATTCTGTTCCCTCCTTTGGGCAGCGGGGAAGCAGGGTCGAGGAAAGGGTTTCCGAACTTGACGATGAAGCAATCCCGGCACCTTGGAAGGGTATTCGGTGCGCTGGCACTTGCGTGTGTCGTAGCTCTTCTGCCGAGGGTGACCTTGAATTTTCCGGAGTCTGGCGTCGAGGGCACAATTAAGCTAGGGCGTGTTAACACTATCGCAGGGCTTCGACGATGAGGGTGAAGGTGAGGAAGCCCAGGAACAGGACATCGAGTTTTTCAAAGCGGGAGAAGATGCGGCGGAAGCCCTTGAGTCGACGGAAGAGCCTTTCGATCTCATTGCGTTTGCGGTACATGGCTTTATCGTACTGCCAGGGCTCCAGGCGATTGCTCTTGGGTGGAACGACCGGAATAAAGCCGAAATCCAGCGCCAGTTGCCGAGTTTCGTTGTCCTCGTAAGCCTTGTCCATGATCAGGTGCAAGGGCGCGGGCAGCGGCCCGATGCCACCCAACAAGGCGCGACCGGCTTTGGCGTCGGAGGCTTCGCCGGGGGAGAGAGCGAAGGTTATGGCCGTTCGAGCATTCGCGGCAACCATATGAATCTTGGTGGTCCATCCGCCGCGGGACTTGCCGATGGCTTGGGGCCCGTTTTTTTTAGCGCTCCGGTGCCATCAGGATGCACCTTCACAATGGTGGAGTCCATTTTGACGGCCTCGATCTTGATGCGCACGATCTGCTCGCGCTGTAACTGTTCGAAGATATGGTCCAGCACGCCGTTCTTGGACCAGCGATTCATGCGGGTATAGATGGTATGCCAGGGGCCGAAACGCTTGGGCAATCCGCGCCATTTGCAGCCTTGCTCGGCCACGAAGAGCAGCGCGTTGAGGAACTGCAGGTTGGTCACCCGTACATTGCCACGCTGCCGCGGCAGGCTGGACTCGATGCGATGCAATTGCGCTTCGGTGATCTCCACCCATTCACAATATCACAAAAATCCACGTAGTGTTAACACGCCCTAGTGATTGATTGTGTGCAACTGCCAGGTGCTGCCATCAGCCTAATCGTTTATCGTAACGTACACGCCATCAGCCTCTGGGTTGTTGAGGCGACCAACGTTATTTTCTACTCTGGACTTTTTTACTTTCTGTTAGCCACTTGGGCGAAACGCAAAACCAAGTCTTGAAGAAAGACAGGAGGGGGGGCTGGCCCACCTTTGATTTTGTTGTTCGGCGGCATAATCACAATTTGAGGCTGCCCCACCCTTCGCGATGTTCGAAGGGTGGGCGACTGTGCTGATGGTATCAGGCGACTGGGCGGACGCGAAGTTCGGCTTTCTGGGGTTCATTCACTCGCACCGGGCCGTAGTGTTCTCCGTCTGCATAGTGGCGGAAGCTGCTCCACGGCCATTGCTGGGGTTCGAGAACCAGTCCGCGCTTCACCGGATTGCGATGCATGTAGCGCAGCTTCTCGATCCGCTTTTTCTCGGTGAACACTACGAAATCGTAGAAGCGCCGTTGCCAAATGTGTCCTTCTTCTAGGGTTTCGCTCCACAAACTGTCTTGCCGCGGGTCGCTGTCGGAGCGGAGCTTGCGCAGGAGTCGCCGGGCGAAGCCTTGTTTGAGAGCCTGCATTACGACCGACGGGTTGGCGCGTTCCGGTTCGCCGAACAGCAAGTGCACGTGCTCGGGCATAACGACGTAGCCCACAACCGCGAAGTGGTAGCGCTTTCGGACTTGCTCCAGCGACTCGAGAAACAGGTCACGATTCTGCCGGTTGCCCAGCAACGCGCGCCGCTGGTAACAGCTGGTGGTGATGAAGTGCAGGTATCCGGCACCGTAGTAGCGACGGAGTCTTCGGGTCATGCTGGACTTGTAGCATGACCGAAGAGTTCTTGGCTGTGACGAATGAACATGGAGTCCGGGTTCGCAGTGGCCCACCCTTCGAAAACCGCGAAGGGTGGGGCAGCCTCAGTTGCAATGGCAACGCCAAACCATAAGGTGGGCCAGCCCCGGACATTTTGTAAAGGATGTCATGAGACTGAACAAAACCGCGAAGGGTGGGGCAGCCTCAGCGGTGGGGGCGCAAAGGTGGGCCAGCCCCCCAGCCTTCTTCAGAATGAGAGCCGAGCGCTCAACTGAATCTCGCGCCCCGGCGTCATAGGCATGGTGATGGTGCCGAACTGCGGCTCGTTCACAAAGCGGTTTGGTGTTCCCAGATTGACCATGTTGAGCGCGTTGAAAGCCTCGCCACGAAACTGGAAGCTGGCGCTCTCCGTCAGGCGAAAGCTCCGTACGAGGGCAACGTCGAGGGTGCGCAAGGGTGGTCCGTACAGCGAGTTCCGGCCCACGTCGCCGAAGGTATAGGCGGGAGGCGTGGCGAAGGCGGCGGGGTTGAACCATTCACTGGCCGTGCGCGTGCTTGGCCCGAAAATCGTCTGGCCGGTGGAGTTGGCGCGGATGGGATTCTCGCCGAGCACAGTGCCCGAGTTGGCCGTATCACCGAAGACGGAGATGGTGAAGGGCATTCCCGATTGAATCTGGTAAATGGTGCTGAACTGCCAATTCTGGCTAAGGAGTCGAGTCCACTCGGCGCGTTTGAAAGCAGGAATGTCGAAGACGCTGCTCAGGGCGAAGCGATGGCGGACGTCGCAGCCTGGGCCCTTCTCGGCGGCGAGGTCATTATTGTTTTGCGGGATGGCGCTCTCGTCCATGGGCGAGCGGAAATCCGGTGCGTTCGTCAGGTTTTTAGCAAACGTGTAGTTCGCCAAAAAGCTGAGACCATGGGAATATCTCCGCCGCACATTCACGTAGCCGGCGTCGTACCAACTCTGCGCCGTGTCTTCCAGCAGATTGATGGTGCTGACCGGGAAGGTCTGGCTCTGGATAACAGCGTCGGTGCTGCTGGGAGTAAGGGCGGTGCCGGGCACGAAGCTCAGCGTCTTGAAGGGGCGTCGCGGGCCTAGCGGGCCGGGGCCCGGGGGAGCGTTGTTGATCAGGTGTGCACGCTGGAGATGGAAGCCGCGCGCGCCGAGGTATCCGACTTCAACGGTGGTATTTGTTCCGAGGCTCTTTTCTATCTGCGTATTCCACTGCTGAATATACTCAGCCGGGGCGTGAGGATCGAAGGCAGTGAAGCTAACAGTGGTGGGGGTAAGTGTACCTTGGCCAAGGACAGGAGTGCCGAAGTTGATCGTGTTGGCGTAGAGCGAGGCGGGCGGCGTGAAGTTGTCCGCTTGTTGAGTTTCCGGGAAGACGTAGGGCACGTTGTGCCGCTGGTTGCACCATGTATTCTCATCGACGGGCGTGAAGAAGATTCCGTAGGCTCCCCGCATCACAAGCCCGAGTCTGGGAAGATTCTTGGCGATTCCAACCCGAGGCGCGAAGTCGTGCTTGTTGGAATACATCAGTCCGGTGGGATAACCAAGCTCGCCGCCGATGAAGACGGAAGGCACGCCGTTGTTAAAGACCAGGTTCGTATTCGTTTCCGCAAGATCGTAGAGGGGGCTGGTGTACTCATATCGCAACCCGAGATTGAGGGTGGTGGTCGGAGTGATCTGCCAGCTGTCTTCGGCGAAACTGTCCCATCCCCAGTTGCGGAGGTCCATCTGCGGAACGCCCGCCTGTCGTTGCTTGACCGCCGGGAGACTCAGCAACAAGCTGGCGAAGCCAGAGCCGCTGCCGTTGTTGAAGCCGGATTGCGTTGTGTAGCCGTTGGTGAACTGGTAGTAGCCCCGATTCTGAAAGAAGCCCCACATGGGCCAGATGTAGCGACGCCCGTCGCCGCCGAAGCGGAACGAATGATGGCCGTGCTGCCAGGCAAACGTGTCGCGGAGTTCGATGGTGGTGTCCCAGGCGTGCATCGGGGTGGCGGCGAAGGTGTCTCCAATACCGGTGTAACCCTGTGCGGCAAACCACGGGGCGCCCCAGGCACCCGGTCCTCCGAAGCCGATGCCTTGAATACCCAGTTGGCCAACGATGTTGTTCACATTGTCGTTCTGGGAGGTGCGATCCATAGACAGCCGCGACATGGCGAGCGAAGCGGTGTTGAGTTTGTTGCTTGAGAAAACGTGATTCCACGAGATGACGGCTTGCTGGGAAAGATTGTTAAAGTTGGCACCGAAGCCGGGAAGGTTTTCGGTGGTTGAGGTGTTTCCGCTGCTGGGGGAAAAACCGTTTTCCGCGCCGAGGGAGTAGCGCGCCATGGCTGTGTCGTTATTGGAGAAGTCATGGTCGACACGTACCGTTCCCTGATTCTGGTAATGGGTTTCATTCCGGACGTCGAGGTAGTTACTTGAGTCCGCGCCGGAAGACATCATGGCCATGTTGGGCTGAGGGACGTGTTGCAGGAGGAATGCTTCAAGCTGGGTGTCGATACGGTTACTCGGAATCTGGTTATTCGGGAACTGGCTGCGCGTGTAGGGATAGTTGGACGGGCCTACGGGCAACGCGGGGTTGTAGTTCGGATTCGCTACGGCCGTGGCCGGGTCGTAGATTTTGACGTTACTCATGCTGAAGTCGCCCGCTATTTCGGCAGGAGTGGGGACGGTGAGGACCTGAGCATCGGCTTGGGCGAGACGGAGACCTTCATAATTGACGAAGAAAAAAGTCTTCTTTTGTTTGCCGAGGAGCGGACCTCCGAATGAGGCCCCATAGTTGTTTTGAACCAGATGATTGTTGCCCATTGCTTCAAATGGGCTGGCATCCATGGCGCCGTTGCGCAAGAATTCGTAGACGGTGCCGTGGAATTGGTTCGTGCCAGAGCGCGTAACAATGTTGATTTGTCCGCCGCCAGCCCCGCCCATGTCAGCCGTATAGCTGCTGGTGACGACTTGGAACTCCATGACCGAGTCGGGCGAAGGGCTGAGATTCTGCGTATTAAAAGTGGGATCGGTGTTGGTGGCTCCATCTAGCAGGAAGAAGTTAGCGTTGGGACGTCCTCCGCCGATGACAACGGCAGAGCGCTGGCCCGGCCGCCAGTACAAAGGATTGGTCTCCCCGGTCTGCGCGCCAAAGCCGACATGAGCCCCTGGGACTGTAAGCACCAAATCGATCAGCATGCGACCATTGAGAGGCAACTCCTGGATGGACTCCGGCTCGACGACCTCGCCGACGCTGGCATCGGTGGTACGGAGAATGTCGGTGGAGGCTCTGACTTGGACTCCTTGTTGGACCGCACCGATCTTGAGCGCGACGTCCACCGCTAGTTTCTGTCCTACCTCAAGATGCAAGGTCTGCGCCACGGGAGCAAAACCGGAGGCGGTGGTGGTCAGTTCGTAGTCATCCGGCAAAAGAGCGGGGGCGTAAAATGATCCGCTTTGGTTCGTCGTGACGGCACGGGTGGCTCCTGTGCTGAGCGCCTTGAAGTGCACCGTGGCTTTAGCTACTGGGAGCGATTGTGAGTCCGTCACGGTGCCGGAGACCGCTGCGTAATTGCTTTGGCCGAGAGCGGCCGCCGATAGACACAGAGCACACAGAAAAATCGACAGTGTTCGCATGGACTACCCCACAGGAGATTCTCGAGCGGCCTTGGAATCGAGAGCTGCAAATGTCGATTCCAACTCCCACAATAGACTGCCACTCGCAAGTGTCCGACACTCTAGCTACGCAACAAGCGGGTATCAATAATAGGAAAGCACTATTCGGAGTGTCCTGCTGCGAGATGTGCCGGGCTGTGCATTTGAGCACCAGCGCACAGTGAGACCGTGGGCTGAAACACGTCAGTGAGAGAGCCTGCGTTCGTGAAACAGTGTTACAGGCCTGTTCGCCCCGGAGTGCATTTGACTGCAGAACGGTAGGTTAGGAAATGGGATGGAGGGGTGGTATCACCAAGTGCTATAGGCGGTCCCGTCGCTGGCGGTTCCGCTCGAGGCCGAGTGCACGTCGGTGATGCCGGGATCCTGCTGGTCCACGGCCAGCATCAGATCTTCCTGCACGACTTCCCAGTTGGTTTCGCGGGTCATGGGATCGACCGGAATCTGGCGCAGGTAGCCGGCTTGGACGAGGTCGTCGAGCGACTGAGGAGCTTTCTGCTTGTCGAGGGTGTACTGCGAGATGACCGAGCGGAGGGTGCTGAGATTCGAGCGCAGGACGGATTCCCGAGCCTGCACGATGGACTGGTTATACATCGGGACCGCAACCGCCATCAGGATCATGATGATGCTGATGACAATCATCAATTCCAGCAGCGTGAATCCGTGAAAGCGCTCCAGCCTGGCGCCGCGGGCGAACGTGCGAACCGACACCTTGCCGCGAGATTCGCGGGCGCCGTGCGCCAACTTGTTCACGCTTCGTAGCATTTACCAGTCCTTGTACTTCGTGCCGTCGAGCGCCGTGCCTTCCGACTTGGTGTAAACGTCGAACACGCTCTGTCCGCCCCAGGAGTCGGAGTCCGGATCGTCCTGCATGGAACGTAAGCCCCACTCCTTGCTCTTGGTCATGGGATCTACAGGGATAGAACGCAGAAAGCGAATTTTCTTGCCTCCCTGCACGTCAACTCCCTTGACCAACGTCTCGAGATCGGGCGGATAGCCTTGGGTATCGACTTTGGTCTGAATCATGTTCATATCGGCAGCGTTTTTGTAGCGGTCGATGGCGTCGCGCATCGCCCAAAGATCCTTGCGAAGTTCCTTCTCCCGCTCGCGCTGAATCGTGACGCGCGCCAACGGCAGGGCCATCAAGGTGAGAATCGTCAGGATGGTCGCCGCGACGACTAACTCAAGGAGCGTAAAACCCCTGGCGGGCTTCGCGCTCGGCCCGTGATGGAATCTCTGTACCCTCATTCTCTCGTTTTCGTGTCACTCGATCCTGTTCAGTCGATACGGGAGAGTTCCCGTCCATCTCTTACTGAACCTCTTACTGAACGGTGACTGCTGCCTGCGCCCCGTTGACCGTGATGGGCTGCAAACCGGGATCGCGCGCTCCCCCTCGAGTGATAGTCAGGGGAGTTTGTCCATCCGTTTTCGCCTGGAAAGTGAGTGTGACCACAGCGCCCTGACCGGAAACTCCTCCTGCACCGGGCGGCCTCGTGGCTGTAATCTGCGACTGTCCGACGGTTTCATCCTCGCGGTGAACCAGTGCAACCGCCTGGCCATCCTGCGAGAGGAAGCCGCCATTCGACACATTCACCAGTTGCAGCATTTTCGGATCGTAGTTCAACTGCACCGGCACGGAATGCACGTTCTGGGCGCCGGAAATCAGCAGATTCACCACAAAGGTGTTCCCCTTTGTCGCCTGAATGGTGGGCGGATCAAACAGGAAGCTGGGCGTTCCGCCGGCAGAGTTCGGGGCGGGCGGTTGACCCGTCGGCGCCTGATTTGGCACAGGTTGTATCGACGGGTTGACCGGCTGCGTTGGCGTTTGCGCCGGCGGCGCCGTGCCAGCCGGAGCGGCCTGCGGCTTGCTCGAATGGCGCAACGCGATCGTAGTCGCGGTGCCGATATCGATCGCCCGCTGGTTGAGTTCGCTTAGATCCGTGCCACGGATAATATGGGGAACGATGGCAAAAACGATTTCGTTTTCCGAGTGATCCTGAGTGGTCTGGCCGAAGAGGTACTTGAGGATCGGAATCTGCGCCAGCCCCGGAATTCCGGCCAGGGATTTCGTCTGTTGATCTTCCATGATTCCGCCGAGCAGATTGGCCTCGCCGTCCTTGAGTCGAATCTCGTGCTCGATCTTGCGCTGGCCGATAATCGGCTGGCTGATGCCACCGATATTCGACTGGCCTGTGACCGCCGAAACATCCATCGAGATCTTTAACGTGACTTCACCGTTCGCATGCACATGCGGAGTGATGTCGATATTCACGCCCACGTCCAGATACTGGAACTGGGTATTTACCAATGGGTTAATACCCACACCGCCGATACCCGGCTGGAACGATCCGGTCGCCACCGGGACCTTGTCGCCGATCTTCAGCGAAGCCTTCTGTCCATCCAGCGCGCGAATCTGCGGATTCTGAATCAGTTTCGTGTCGCTGGTGTTCATCAGCGCCGACAGGTTCGCGGACGGAATTGTGACCTGGAAGTTCGTGGCGTTCAGGTTCCCCAAGGTGTTCAGGTTGATGCCGGTGGTTCCCGTACCGATCGTCGGAGTCGTAGTGCCCGTGGTGGTGGGGGTGTTCAACGCGGTATTATTGATGTTGTCCTGCAGCGTAACTGTGGCGCTCGTGGGCGGACTCAGCCCCAGGGTGCGCGACTTGTCTTTGCTGACCTGCATGATGGCGATATCGACGATCACTTCCGGACGCGCCTTGTCCAGATCCTCCACCAGCTTTTCCGCCAGCGCGATCTGGTCGGGAGTCCCACGCACGACCAGCGCATTTTGGGACAGCAACTGCTGCACGCGCTGCACATCCAGCACGGCGCGAATCGCGTTCACCACATCCTGCAGTTCGGTGGGCTGGGAAAGATTCGAGAGATAAAAAGTCTTGAGGACGCTTTGTTCCAATTCCTTGCGCTTCGCGGGATTGTCCTGGGCCACGAAAATCGTATTCTGCGTGACCGCGCGCCAGAAGGTTTTCGACTCCAGCGCCGTAATCTCCAAGGCCTCTTCAAGAGTCACTCCATTGAGGTCGACGTTGATGACCCGGGCGGTGTAATCGGGGTCGAACAACACATTGACACCCGCCAGTTGTCCGACGGTGCGGTAGACCACATCGGACTTCGTTGTCAGCATCTTGACGGTGATGGGGATATTCGAGATGGGAGCGAGTTCGACCGGACCAGCCGCATCGTGCACCCTGCGTTCCAGGCCGGCTGGGGGCCCAGCGGCCTGCGGAGGAGGATTCCGCTGGTCGTTGATCATCTTGAGCGTACGGTTCAGCTCCTGCTTGGCGATGAACAATGACGGATCGATTGCCAGCGCCTTCTGAAACTCGGCCACCGCTTCGTCCCATTTGCCGTCCTCGCGCAGCTTTTGCCCGTTATGAACAATCGCGGCTGCGGCTTCGAAACGAATCCGCTCGAAGGCAGCCCGATAGCGCAGATCTTTGGGTTTGAGGTTGTAGGCCTGCTTGAAAAAGCCGTAGGCTGTTTCGTACTGCTGGCGAGCCTCGGCATCTTGACCCTTGGCGTAGAAGTCCTTGGCTTTGTCGGCGATGGCAGGGAGCGTTACAACCGCGACCAGCAACAGCAATAGAGCCGGGCGCATCAGGCGTCTCATTCGATATACCTCACGAGCTGATCCTCTTTTTTATTACAGTGTTCGCCGGACAAGCGGCTTCCCAGTTGCGGCGCGTCCCGGCGGCATTTTTCGCGCGGGAAATCCACTCGATACACGAAAATGTTTTCTGTGAGGCGATTATAGCATCGCCCTTTCCAGCTCCCGAAGTGCTTGCGCACATGGGAGTTACACTCTTTGGTCGTAGGCCTAGTGGGGTGAAAACCCGGAGGTCCGAGGTCCGACGCCGTTCTGCTGTTAAGATAAATTCTTCCAGCCATGGCTCGCCAATCCACGCACCAGACCAAGCCCAATCCGGAGAAATCCCCGCGCCGTGATCCCACCGCCTCCGGCGAACGAGATGCTGCCGTTAATAGGATCGCTTCACATAACTACTTCTTGCTGGAAAAATTTGAGGCCGGAGTAGTCCTCACCGGGACGGAGGTTAAGTCCATCCGGGGCGGCCTCGCCAACCTGAAGGACTCTTATGGCTTGGTCAAAGACGATGCGGTCTGGCTACTGAACGCCCATATCGGTCCCTACGAACACGGCAACATTTTTAATCATGCCCCCCTGCGCACCCGTAAGCTGCTGATGCATCGCGAAGAGATTCGCAAGCTGATCGGCAAGACTCAGCAAAAAGGCCTGACTCTGATTCCCACCCGGCTGTACTTTAAGAACGGTCGAGTCAAGGTGGAATTGGCATTGGCCAAGGGCAAGCAGCTCTGGGACAAGCGCGAGACCGAGCGGCGCAGGACGGCCGATAAAGAAGCCAGGGAAGCCATTCGTCGGAGCCGGAAGACGTAGGCAAGAATCACGTGGGGACAGCCGCCTCGAAGCACCTTGACCGAACAAGACAGATGCACTACACTGTAGTGCATGAAGACAGAAGTTTACAGTTGGCGTCTATCGGCGGAGCGGAAGGCTGAACTTGAGGACGAGGCCCGCCGCGAAGGCACTTCGCTGTCCGCGCTGCTGGACCGCGTCACCGCCGACTGGCTGGCCGAGCGCCGCAACGGCCACTCCGGTGACGAGGCCGAGCAGGCTGCGATTCGAAAGCGCGCCATGCCCGCGATCGGCTCCATCCGCGGCGGAGATCCCACCCGCTCCGCCCGAACCAGCGAACTCGTAAGCGAGATCATCGCCCGCAAACATGCAAAGGAATCCCGTGCCTTCGCTCGTACCCGCCGGACTGCCAGCCGGGCTGATTGATACCGGCGCCATTCTCGCTCTCGTGGACCGCAACGACCACTGGCACGAAGCGTGTGTCGAGACCTATAACCACCACCGCCTACCCTGGCTGACAACCGAGGCCGTCCTCACCGAGGCCTTCTATCTTGTCCGGCGCAATCTCCGCGAGGATCGTGCCGTTTGGACGCTTTTGCTTTCCGGTGCAATCCATTTGTCCGTGATTGCGAACGAAGAACTGCCTCAAATTCGAGCTCTCATGTCCCAATACGCAGACCGCCCAATGGATTTCGCGGATGCCACGCTAGTCCATCTGGCCGCACGCGAACATCTCAGTGTTATCCTCACCATCGACCACGACGACTTTGAAACCTACCGGCTCCCTGGCCGAAAAAAGTTTACTGTCCTCCCACGCTGGCCAAGACGGTAGCCGCCAGGTCGCTACTATGATGGGGCCAGAATCCGAGGAGCGCGCCATCAAAACCGTAAACCTCAAGTCCGATATGCCGTCGGTGCAGGAGGCGCTGCAGCGGTTGGACCGAGAGATCGCGGTTGCTCGGCAGCAGAAACATTCTCTTTTGAAGGTAATCCACGGATACGGATCGACGGGCGCGGGCGGCGACATCCGCATCGCGGTGCAAAGGCGTTTGTATGACTTGGCGGAGGCCGGTCAGATTCGCGGCTGCATTTTCGGGGAGAACTGGTCGAAGACCGATGACGCGACCTGGCGTCTATTGCAAGCGCAGTCGGACTTGAAGAGCGATCTCGACTTGGGCCGCCGCAATCAAGGCATCACTGTCGTGTTGCTGTGACCGTCGCCCAAAAGTGGTCACGGTCAGGATCCTGGCGTCGCCGGCGGCGGGTCCGGGACCACGGGAGCGCCGTCAGAAACAACCGCCATCGGAACCGGTTGCGGCTCGATCGGCCGTACCGCGACTACCGGAATCATCATCCGCTGCTGCCAGTACGACACGGCAACTCCGCGTTGCCAGAAGCGCGGGATCAGCAGCAAGAGCAACGTGATTTGGCCGATAACGAACGCTCCCCACACATTCCCCGGGGGCACAATCTTCATCCACGTCCGTAGGCCACCGAGCAGGACGACCGCAGCCACAATCGTGGCAATTAAATAGCTCCCGAGCAGACGGCCGAGGCTGCGAAACGTATGACGAAAGGCCGCGGCAATGGATTTCCTCACGGCCCGCTGATCGCTCAGCACGATATCCGCCTCGGCCAGATCGAACCAGATGCGCAAAACGGTCATTACGAGGAAAATCACTGCGAATCCCGTCATTTGCACTTCGAAAGGTAGCAGTTCGTTGGTGCTTTCTCCGGCCTTCTTCACCAGCGCGCTGTTGCTGCCGAACAGCGCGCCCGCCGCAATTCCCATCACGATGCCAGCCACAATCATCAGCCGGATGAAGCGCCACAAATTTCGCCCGCAGGCGCGGAAGAAATCTTCACGCGGCAGACGGTACGTCGATGCGTATCCCTGAAATACTCCGGGCAGGAACACCGCCGTTGCGAGAAAGAACAGAAAAGCAAAATACAAAGCCGGAGTTGTCATGGCCGACATCTGTCCAAACTCCGGCCTCGCAAACAGCCCGATCATTACCGAGAGGTCGAAGCCATGGAGCAGGCGATCGGCGGCGTAGCTGTGGTCGAGGATAGCGTGGGCGCTCTTGCGAAAGGCAGACGTGCCAAACTCGGCCAGAGTCAGGTTCAACAACCAGAACCAGAAAATGTAGCGCTTATTGCGCCCGACCATTCCCAGAGCACTGCTCAGTAAACCCTTATTTTCGCTCATTCGTTTTTATCCTTGATGCCGGTGCGTCCATCCGTGAATCGCCCACAGCCAGGGCGCGCGTCATTCTTAAACCGCCCACCAAGCCAGAGCCTGGCTCACCCACTGCGTAACGAAGAGCCAATAGGTTGACAATTTATTCGTCGGCTTGGGATTGGCTTCGACTACGAAGCTGTTATTGAAATCGTTGCGGTCGATCTGCACGGTATGGTCGGGATCGAGTTCGGCGGACACTACTTTCGCCTTTTTCTGGTAACTGAATCTGGTCCAGCGGCTTTGTCCGTCCCAGTGCTCGCGAATCGTCTCGCCGTTATCGAATTTGATTTCCACTTCGACCGGCATCACGAAGTCTTCCTTGCGATGCAGCGAGACGTAAGACTGGTAGACCGTATCTTTATTCTTTTTCGCGGCCTTCTTGTCCTTTTGTTCGTACCAGTTCACCGGGAAGGAATCGACCTTAAGCACTTCATAATCCATCACCTGTGACCCGAACACGGCCTGGTTGAAGTACCAGCGCAGATCTTTGCCGGAAGTTTCCTCGATCGTCTTCAGAAAGTCTTCCTTCGTAGGATGAGTGAAACGGTACTTCATGAAGTACGTGTGCATCGCCTTGGCCATCGTGTCTTCGCCGATGATGCCTTCTAACGTGAGCAGCACGCTGGCGGTCTTGCCATAGGTGATCCCACCATAGGAGTTGAAGCTGTAGTAGTCATAAGCCTTCTGTGCCATGGGATCGCGGTCGGCAGCGCTGATGTAGCTGAGCCGCTGAGTCGCGCCGTCGCCCAGGGTGGCCCCCGCGATGTTCAAGGCGGATGTGTTCTTGCCCAGGATCCAAGCCAGAACCTTGACTTCGGTGTAGCTGTTAATGCCTTCGTCCATCCAGGCGTCTTCAAATTCGTTCGTGGCCACCATGCCGTACCAGTACTGGTGTCCGAACTCGTGCTCTACTACTAACTCGGGCAGGTGGAGACCCTCCGGCATAAACCAGCTCGAATCCCCGGTGATGAATGTCGGGTATTCCATGCCGCCCGCCGCTGAGTCCGGCTCGGGGTTGACCACGGTCAGCGTCTTGTAGGGATACGGCCCGTACCATTTTTCAAAGTGGTCGAGCGTTTCCCGCGTGATTCGTTCGTGCCGTTCCGCCTGGCTCCAGTGCGCGGGCTGCATCAGGAAACGCAGTTTAATCGGGCCCAGCTGCGCTTGATAGACGCTCTCTCTGACTTTGTAGCGCGGGCTGGCGGTCCATGCGAAGTCGTGGATGTCGTCGCCGTGATAGGTCACGGTCTTAGTGTTGTCGGAATTATTTACGCTGCCGACTTCCACTCCGCTGGCGCCGACGACTTCATACTGCGGCAGGGTCAGCTTCACGTCGTAGACGCCGAAATCCGCGAAGAACTCGGTGGTCGCGTGATATTGGTGGCAATTCCACGCTCCATGCCACCAGACGCCCACTTTCGGAAACCACTGGCCGCCGAGCACGAAATCGCGCTTCCATCCCGAGCGCGCCTGGGTCTCGGGAAATTTGGTCTGAAATGCAATCTTGAACTGCACGTACGCGTCCGGAGCAATCGGCTTGGCCACGTGCAGGTCGATGACGGTCTTGTCGTCTTTATTGCCGTCGTCGGGCACGATGTACTGCAGTTGCCCGGTCATGTCTCCCTGCCCGACGACCTCAAGACTCTTAATCTCTTCCGAGCCATACTCCTTCTCTTCCCACTTGTCGTAGGCCGTGTCGCGGCTGCCCTCGATCTTGGCTTCACGCACCCAGGTGGATTTGGGCTGAAATGCATTCTGATAAAGATGGAAAGGGAAGTGGTCGAGCGCCTGCCCGGTCAGGTTGTGGTAGGTCAGCACTTCGGTTGCATCGACGGTGTGCTTGACTGCGTCGTATTTCGCGTTGATCTCGTAGTGCACCACGCGCTGCGACATCGGCTTGTCCGAATTGATGGCCAGCGTGGTGTCTGGGATCGCCAGCGTTCCGGGGCCCTTCTCTGCCGTTGCGGGCGTGGAGACTTTAGCCGCCGCAGCGACCGGAGTCCGCTGCGGTGGGGCCGCGTTCGCGGCATGTTGCCGTACGGCCAGGGAAAGCACGATCACTGAAACCAACGGGAAAAACAAAATCATCCACCGGATCTTCATGAAGCAAGCCTCGGTTTGCGCTGTGGGATGGAATCATACAGCAGAGAGTCGAATACCGTCATTCTACGGAGTCCGACAGGGTAGGGATACGCCGCCGTCCAGCAAGAAGTTCCGCGCGTCATCTGCAGGTCCTTGGGTCCGTCGCGGAATCATGCCAGTTTTGAGTTGACCTACCTTCGCAAAACTCTGCAAATCTCTGAATCCATTGCTCAGTCCCGCAGGATATCCTATTTTTAGCTGTAGCTGTTTTCCGCCTGCACGGACGACTAGTACTACTGTGTTATAAAGAAGATACCCCCTGTTAAAGAACAGATCTCCGGCGCGACTTTCCGTGCTAAGTTGCAGCTCATGAGCGCCCCCGGTGTGGCGCCAGGTGCCCAAGCGAAACGCTTTGCGGCCTATCTCCATCGCCTGGCGCAGGCCGCAGAGCATGCCGATCGAGCGACTCCCTTGAAGTCCTATTGCACCGGTTTGTTGTTGCCGGGAGAGCGCAAGAGCGTGGAACCGATGGCCGCGCGCTTGTATCCCGACAACGTGCGCCAAGCCCACCAGTCGATGCACCACCTCGTGGCCGATGCCGCCTGGAGTGACGAAGACATGCTGGCGGCGGTGCGGGCCTATGTTCTGCCCCAGATGGAGAAAAAAGGACCGATCATAGCGTGGATTGTGGATGATACCGGCTTGGTGAAGAAAGGAACCCACTCGGTAGGAGTGACCCGCCAGTATTGTGGACAGGTGGGAAAGCAAGAGAACTGTCGCGTGGCGGTCAGTTTGTCGGTGAGCACCGAACGCGCCAGCCTGCCCATCGCCTGGCGTCTGTATTTGCCGGAAGTATGGGCGAGGGACGGGAAACGGAGAAAGAAGACGGGGGTACCAGCGCAGATTCGATTTCAGACTAAGCCGGCGATTGCGCTGGAACAAATCCGCACGGCCATAAAGCGCGAGATTCCGGTCGGGGTCGTGCTGGCGGACGCTGCCTATGGAACCGATACCCAGTTTCGCGAAGAGCTCACGGACTTGGGGTTGCTCTATGCCGTCGGGATCGTGTCCTCGGTGACGGTATGGAAACCAGGTCAAGGACCGCTGCCCGCGGCGGCTTGGAAAGGACAGGGACGGCCGACGCAATATCTTCGCCGCAACCGACGGCATGCACCGGTCCCAGTGAAACATCTCGCTTTCGCGTTGCCGCTGCAGGCGTGGAAGAAAGTGTGCTGGCGAGAAGGAACCCGCCGCCCGCTCCACTCGCGTTTCGCGGCCCTGCGCGTTCGTCCGGCTCACCGCGATTTCGAACGCACCGAACCCTATCCCGAGCAATGGCTGCTGATCGAATGGCCCAGCCCAGAAACCGCACCGACCAAGTACTGGCTCTCCACCCTCCCGCCCGAGACCAAACTCCAGGACTTGGTCCGCATGGCCAAGCACCGCTGGATCATCGAGCGGGATTACGAAGAGCTGAAGCAAGAACTTGGTTTGGGTCACTATGAAGGCAGAGGTTGGCGGGGCTTTCATCATCACCCTACCCTCTGTATCGCGGCCTATGGGTTCCTGGTAGCCGAACGGAGCCGTTTTTTCCCTCCCCTCGTGCCGGTTGACTGGGACTATCCATCCCCGAAATGCCGCCCCAGTTCCGCCCTCGGGGATCGCCGGGTTCGCCTCGCGCGACATAATCCCTGCTCGATTGCCACGCTCCGGCAAACCATCGCCCGGGTTCTTCTTCGACAACTCTCCACTTGTCCTTTTTGTGGAGTCTCCACACTTATAACACAGTAGTACTAGGGATGGGCCGCCAATGAATCTGCGACCCCGTCCACTCCGCTGGCGCAGATCCAACTGGAGGAACGCCATGAAAGCCGCTCTCGTTGTGATTTTTTTCGCCGCTTCCGCCCTTGCTCAAGACCGAGTTGCCCTCACAGCCGCCGAAGCTGCCTGTGGCCCCAAAGACATTAGGTTTGAAGTTAAACCGGACGCGGCCCACCCCACGCCCCAACCCGATCCCGGCAAGGCGTTGATCTATGTCATCGAAGATCTGGGACAATGCCCAGACTGCGAAGTCGGCGGCCACGGTTTTTCCACTAATGTCAACCAAGCCCTGACCAAGGTGGGGATGGATGGTGCGTGGGTTGGAGCGAACCAGGGCAGTTCGTACTTCTTCTTCGCGGCCACTCCGGGCGAGCACCATCTCTGTATCAACTGGCAATCGCGTCTGGAGACGCGTTCGCGGGCCTTTGCGATGGCCAATTTCGCGGCTGAAGAAGGAAAAGTATATTACTTCCGCGAACGAGTTTTTCCCGGGGAAGCCGACTACTCGTTCGACCTGGATCTCATCAACAGCGACGAGGGCAAATACCTGGTCGCCTCATCCGCCTTCAGCGTCTCGCATCCCAAGAAGTAAAGGGAATCCCTCCTCTCAGTAACTTCGTGGCCTTCGTGATTCATGAGTTGACGCCGACACCATGCGTCTCGCTTGCACTTTTCCCGCCCCGCCGACGATACTGAAGATTCACAAAAATTATGAAAACGACCATTTCTCTCTCTACGCCCGCTGAGCTTGAAACCGAATCCCTTGTCGCTGTCGTGCTCGATCATGCCGAGCCCGCGCCGAACGTAAAAGAAAAAGACAAGAAGCCGCAACTCAAAGTCGCCAGCGGCGACCCCGCGCTGCAGTCCGTGGCGGCCGATTTGCTGGCCAGCGGCGAAATCGCCGGCAAACCCTTTGAGACGAACCTGCTGCACAAACCCTCCAGCCTGAAAGCGAAGCGCTTGCTGCTGGTCAGCGGTGGCAGCGCGAAAAACTTCGCGAGCTACGATCTGCGCCGGATCGCCGGGGTCGCGGTGCGCGCGCTCAAGTCACGTGAAATTCGCAGCTTTGCCTTCGTCGTTCCGCCGAGCATTCCGGCGGAAGAAGCCGTGCGCGCGATTGTAGAAGGCGCGCATGTGGGAAACTTCGAACCCGACTACTACCGCAGTGACCGGAAAGATCAGAAAATTGATGCGCTTACCGTCGTTACCAGCGGCGATAAATCCGCACTCGAAAAGGCCGCCAGCGAAGCGCAAGTCATCGGCGAATCGCAAAACTTCACGCGCGATCTGGTGAATGAGCCCTCCAATCGCATGACGCCCACGATTCTCGCCGACCGGGCGAAGAAGATGTGCGCGGAAGTGGGCTTGGAATGCGAAGTCTACGGTGCCGACAAGATCAAAGAAATGAAGATGGGAGCGTTCTGGAGCGTCGCGCAAGGGTCCGACGAACCGCCCGCACTAATCGTCATGCGCTACGAACCCGCCGGCGCCCCCGAGAAGCCGGTCCTGGGACTCGTGGGGAAGGGAATCACCTTCGACACCGGCGGCATTTCGATCAAGCCCGCCGATGGCATGGAGAAGATGAAATACGACATGGCTGGGGGCGCGACCATGATCGGCGCCATGCGCGCCATCGCACTCCTGAAGCCGAAAGTGAAAGTCGTCGGCATCGTCTGCGCGACGGAGAACATGCCGTCAGGAAAAGCGCAGAAACCCGGCGACGTGCAAATCGCCATGTCGGGCAAGTCGATTGAGATCATTAATACAGACGCGGAAGGCCGGCTCGTCCTGGCTGACGGACTTTATTACGCGCGCCAACTCGGTTGCACGCACCTGGTGGATGCCGCTACGCTGACCGGCGCGGTTGTGGTTGCGCTCGGCTACAACAACGCGGGAATTTTCGCCAACGACGACGACATGTACAACCGCTTCCACAGCGCGAACGCGAAGGCCGGCGAAAAAATGTGGCGCATGCCCCTCGACGACGAATACAAAGAGCAGATTCGCTCGTCGATTGCCGACATCGTCAACTCCGGCGGACGCTGGGGCGGCGCGATCACGGCCGCCATGTTCCTGAAAGAATTCGCCGAAGACACGCCGTGGATCCATCTTGACATCGCCGGCACCGCGTGGATGGAAGATCAAAAGCCCTGGATCGCGAAAGGCCCGTCCGGCATAGCCCTGCGCAGCTTGGTGGAGTTCGTGAAGAGTTTCGCGGGATAAGAACGCAGTTACGGATTCGCGTTGTATTCCGAGGGTGCTTGACGGTTTCTGATCAACGATGCCTCCCAGCCCGACGTGCCTGCAGACGCGGGGGAATTTTCACCGCGCGGTCTGACTGGGCAGGCGATCATCCAGTTACTAGAGGGAGACATCCCTTATGCAAAACGCGGGTAAGCACACCTGAACCTCCCAAAGGATTAAGTATTAAGAGGTTGCGGCGAAAGGAAGCTGCAAAGAAAAACGCGCGCTGCACGTTGAGGGAAATCAGTACGGTTGTTATAATCGAGGGCGTTCCACACGCTTCCGCAGTGGAGCCGTTTCGTTCGGTCGCGAATCCCGCCACAATCAGCGTGAAGCGAACAGTCTCTGCGGCCCGCGGACAGCGGGTTTCGAAACGTGGCCAGGTAGCTCAGGTGGTAGAGCGCAGCCCTGAAAAGGCTGGCGTCGGCGGTTCAACTCCGTCCCTGGCCACCACATTCTCAAAGTACTTAGCGGCAGCCAGAAAGCTCAGGTTTCAGTCGCGCGAACTATACGCGAACATCGGACAGGATGTTCGCCGTGTCGCAGGTTCCTTGCTCCAACAGTTTCGGTTGTTCCAGCAGTTTCCACATTTCTCGCGCCGTGCTGCCGGTACGGGCGATGTGTTGCCGCGCCAGCTTCGCATAGCGTTCGGTCATCTTGATGTTCGAGTGGCCGAGGATTTTCGCAAGCTCGTAAAGATCGCCGCCGTTCATCATGTACCAGGATGCGAACGTGTGACGCAGATCATGGAAGCGGAAGTCCTGAATACCCGCCCTTTCAAGCAGGTCCTCGAAACTTCCTTCCACACGCTGCCGTCCGCTTACAGCTCCCGGTTTCGGCGGAAAAATTCGATCCTCACCCATCACGGCGGGATACTGCCGCAGTTCACCGGCCAGTTCGGGAAGCATCGGGACGTACCGCATCTTTCCGCCCTTCAGCTTTGCCCGCACCGCTAATAACCCCTCGCCATACAGCACGTCCGACCATCTGAGGCCGAAGATCTCCGCCACCCGCATTCCAGTCGTGACGGCGATGAGAACAATCAGCCTTAAACGGTAAAACGTCTTGTTGATCGCGTTCGTCCCCTTCTGGTACGTCTTTTCGTCAAGCGCCCGTTTGAGCCTGCGAAGCTCGTCTTCCGACAAATAACGGTCCCTCTGGTCGTCCGGCCGCATCACCTCCACCTGATCCGCAGGATTTCGGTCGATGCCGGTTTCTTTGGACCAGATCGTCGATGCCTTCTCCATCATGTGGTGCATGACATTGAAATGCCGCACGGCTGTACCCGGTGACAGCTCGTGAATCGCCGTCAGGTTTTCATACCAGCGCCCGACAGCGTTGCCGTCGATTTCACGAACGAACAGACGACCAAGTTCCAGTCGTATGCCATCCAACACGCTTTTCTCCCGGCTCGCCGAACGCTTTCTTCATGCCGTAATGCGTCCAGTACCGATCAATCAGCGCCGACATCCGAAAGTTGACCTCCCGTTTGACATCGAGATGCCGGTTTTCATCGCGGACCGACATCTTCTTTCGTTCGATCTTCCGTGCCAGTTCATGCGCACCGTGGACCCGCAGGCTTTTGTTCCGTCCTCCTTCCCTCCAGCGGACTTCAAATACTCCTTCGCACTTTCTGTGAATGGACACTCAAAGCTTCTCCTTTCAGTCAATGGTTTCGATTGTGTGCTGCTCGATGAAGCGCTCTAGCGCTTCAACATCGAACCGCAACGCTCGACCAACCTTGACGCAGGGAACCTCCCGCAACCTGGCTTTCTTGTAGACGGTGTCCACTTCGAGCCCCAGGTATTGGGCGGCCTCCCTGACATTCAGGAGCCGCCTACCGATGACTCCATTTAACACCATCGGACTGGATTCTTCTCTATGAAACATCGTTGTTTCACTTCCTGCCGTCAGCCCTCAGGCGACGGACGGTTCCTCCGTGCGAGTGGGATGACAAGTGGTAGAGGAGAAAAACGGCTTTCGATCAGACTCAGACATAGCGCAACCTCGAACTACGAGCCGGAGACACAACCGGTTCAGAACCGACCAATACCGTTTTCGGCAGGTCGAGTCCATGCGGAACCGACAATCTTTCCCAACCTGCTTCATTTCTGCCGCCGTGTCTAATGAAATTTCGGGAACGTGTTATTCCTTCAGCGACTAATAACTTTCCGCAACTGACAAATTTCTTCGACTTTTTCTGGCCGGAGGGATTCGTGGAGGTTTAGTTTGTTGAAATAGCGAGACTTGCGGAAACGACAACAATTCAACATAAATGCCAAAAGATCTTGATGCAGCAGTGGCAGCCCATCTTTTCTCGGCCTTGTTCCGCAGATTCCGATACCAGTCAGAGCATTTCAGCGAAGCGTTTAGAAGGGTTGTGAACGAGCGAAGAGCTAACGAAACTACATTGCCTATGTATCTCGTTACTAAACAGATGGAAATTTCTTCTTTCTACCTCGACTATGAGCTTGTCCGCTAAACCATAAGCACAAAACGCTATTAGTCCCCCAGGGAATAACACGTTCCCGAACTTTCATTGGACAGCTAAATTGAGTGGGGTTAGTTTTGCGCCACACGCAGCAGATTTTAGCTGCTCCCGGAGGCGCAGATGTTATCACGTTGGTTCCAAGTTCATCTTATTCGCCCACTCCAATCCGTTCTTCGGTCGAAGTGGGCGCGTCCAACCGCCGCTGTTCTCACCCTGCTTTTTCTCATGCCTGTGGCCGCGCTGGCGCAGGGCGGTTCACCGTTCGACACCGGCTTTACCGCCATCCAAAGCCTTTTCACCGGCACCATTGCCAAGGTTGCCAGTCTGGTTGCCATCGTGATCGGCGGCTACGGCTTCGCCCACGGCGAACCCGGCGCCAAGAAGGCGCTCGCCGGCGTTGCCGCCGGAACGGGCATTGCCGTTCTCGCCGTCAATGTCCTGAGTTGGCTCTGGGGCGTTTAGCGACCTTTCCAGCACCTTCGACCCTTCACTCAACACGCAATCGTTAGGCGAGAGATTTATGACAGACAGCAAACACAGAAGCATCGCACAAATCGGGTCTTCAAGAGCCTGCATAAGCCTCTCACCTACCTGGGCGTGGAGCGCACGCTGTTTTACTTCGTCTGCGTCGGCGCGGTGGGGGCCTTCAATCTCTTCAATTCCATCCTGGCCGGCATCGCCGTCTTCATTGGCGGTTTCGCCTTCGGGCATTGGGTGACGAACAGCGATCCGGCGTTCCTTCGCATCCTGGCGAGGTCCGAACGCTACAAGGTGCGCTATGACGCAGCGAAACAGCACGTCCCCCGCGTGGAGGTGCTGTGATGCTGCGAGTCGATAAGGTCATCAAGCCGTGGAAGGAGAGCGCGTGCTCTCAACGACCACATCAACCTCTACGGCTTCTGGAATGAGACGGCCTTTCTTACCAAGTCCGGCGATGTCGGCATGGTGCTCAGTGTTCCCGGCGTGGACTACGAAAGTCTCGACCGCTCGGAGCAGGAGTATGCGGTGAAGCGGTTGGAAGCCGCTCTGAAAGCCTTCGGCCCAGGCTTCCACGTTTACCAATATCTCTTCAAGTCGAACCGGCCCGACATACCGTTCGCGAAATATGACGACCCGATTGTGGAAGCGGCCATCGAGCAGCGGCGGAAGTTCTTTGAAGCGAAGCGCGACCATCTTTATCAGGTGGAAATCTTCTACTGCATTCTGCTCGAAGGCGCGCGGTCGAAGACCGGAGTGGGCGCGGCGTTCAGCCAACTCTTTCGCGATCCTGCCGGGGCCATCGGCGAACTGAAAGCGCAGTTCACGAACGACAACATGAAGACTCTGCTGCGCACGCCAGATCGAGCGCGATGTTGCGCGCCTCGACCAGCGCGTGCAGGCATTCGCTCGGCAGCTCGCGGACTTCATGCAGATCGAAGTCTTGGACCGGCAGCGGCAGTTCACGTTCTTCCGCCGGTTGCTGAACTTACGACGACTGGCGCGTTGCGGGCAGGCCGCAGTCCACGCAGTTTCTCGACTATCAAGTCGTCAACTCGAACATCGAAGCCGAACGCGATCATCTGCGCGTGGGCGATCACATCGTCCGGGTGCTGACGATGAAAGAGGCCATCACCGAGACGCGGCCCCTGGCGCTCGATGCGCTGCTGAAGATCCCGGCCAACTTCCGAGTCATTACGGAATGGACGCCGCTCGCGGCGGACAAGGCCCGCAAGGAAGTCAACAAGCGCCGCCGCCACTTCAATATGTCGAAGACCGGGTTTGTCTCGCAGATGGGCAACGACGCCACGAAGACGAACCCACGCGATGTGCTGGTGGACGAGTCGAAGCAGGCCGACATTGAGAACCTTGGCGACTGCCTGCGTGCTCTGGGCGACGGTCAATCGCTCGGCGACTTCTCGCTCACGATTGTCCTCTACGGCCGCTCAAAAGCCGAACTGGAGCAACTCGGGGCCGAGTTCACTGGCATCTTCACCAACGCCGACGGCAGCCTGTTTTCGGAGACCTACAACCAACTCAACGCTTACTTCGCCACCGTGCCGGGCAACTATGCGCTGAACCTCCGCAAGCTGTATCTGCTGAACACGAACTACGCCGACCTGTCTTTTCTGTTCACGATCCTTCCGGGCGAGAAGACGAACGCCCATCTCGGCACGGAGTACCTGGCCGTGCTCGAAACCGACAACAGCACACCGTACTTTCTGAACCTGCATAACGGCGAGGTCGCCCACACGCTGATCCTCGGGATGACAGGTAGTGGGAAGTCCTATTTGTGCCAATTTTCTGCTGCAAAATGCGCAGAAATACGCGCCGCTGACCTTCATCTTCGATATCGGCGGCAGCTTTGAGTCGCTTACCACGATCTTCGGCGGCTCGTATCTGAATGCCGGCCAGGAGGCGCGGGACTTCACCATCAATCCGTTCTCGCTGCCGCAGACAAAAGAGAACCTGCAATTCCTGTTCAGCTTCTTCCGCGTGCTGATCGAGGGCAACGAGCAGCGTTACCGGCTCGACTTCAAGGAAGAACGCCGCCTGTGGGACGCCATCGAGCGCATGTACATGCTGGAGCCGAACCAGCGCACGGTCTCGAACTTTACGAACATCGTCGGCGAATTGAAGGAACGCCTGCACCGCTGGACACGCGGCGGGCAGTACGGATTCCTCTTCGACAACGCCGAAGACACGCTTTCGTTCTCCCGCTTTCAGACCTTCAACTTCCACGGCTGGAACGATGCGCCCGAAGTGCTGGAACCGCTGCTGTTTTACGTTTTGCATCGCGCGTCGAATGAAATCGCCGATCCAGCAAAACTCGCCACCTTCAAGATCTTCCTGCTCGACGAGGCGTGGCTCTTCATCAAGAACGAGACGATCCGCAATTACGTGGTGCAGGCGCAGAAGACCTGGCGCAAGCACAACGCCGCGATGATCCTGGCGACGCAATCCATCAAAGAGCTTGAAGAGTCGGGGATGCTGGCGATTGTGGCCGAGAGCTGCCCGACGAAGATCTTTCTGGCCAACCCGGAAATGAACCGCGAAGTGTACCGGGAAGCGTTTCATCTGAACGACACCGAGCTGGACCTGATCGGCGGCCTCGTTCCGCCGGGCCAGATGCTCATTCGCAAGGCCCAGACCTCGAAGAAAGTGCAGTTGAACGTCGATTCGGTTTCGCACTGGATGGCAACCAACAACGCCCGCGACAACCTCAAGAAGCGCGATTACTTCGCGCGTTTCGGTATTGCCGATGGGCTGCGCCATCTCGCCGAAGACTATCCATTCCAGCCGCGCACGCTGGCTTTATCAACCGTCAACACGAACCACTGAGGAGATACGCAATGCGATTCATCAAAATTCATCGTCAACTGTTGTTTTGGCCGTTTCGTCCATCGCTGCCTTCGGCCAGGAGTCCGCACGCACGGTGCAGTATCACTCGCAGGACATCGTTGCGATCCGCGCCAAGGTCAAATACACAACCCTGATTGAACTGCCCACGACCGAAAAGATCATGGAGGCCGCCACGGGCGACAAGGATTTCTGGATTGTCGACGTGGTCGGCAACTTCTGCTTTGTGCATCCGGCGAAACAAGGCATCGCCTCGAACCTGAATCTGATTACGGACAAGGGAAACATCTACAGCTTCACCCTCCAGGATATTTCCGGTTCTTCCGCCGAGCCCGACCTGAAGGTGATCGTCGAACCCGCCGACCGCTCTGCGATTGTGGCCGCGAGCGGCCCCGCGCAGTTCGTGCCCGCCGCGCAGCTCGAACAGTCGAAACAGCAGGTCACCGCCCTGCAATCGCACGTCGAGCAGGCGGTGGACGAGTACAAGAGCAGCTATCCGACGCAGCTCAAGTTCGACTACGTCTACAAGGCGAACCAGGCGCCCTTCGACATCCAGTCGATCTATCACGACGACAAGTTCACCTACATCAAGACCAATGCGCCGGAGAAGTTCAGCGTCTACGAGATGAAGGACGGCAAGCCCAACCTCGTCACCTATGACCTCCGGGAAGGGACGTACATCATCCCGAAGGTGATGGACGACGGATACGTGGAACTGGGCAAGAAGAAGATGAGCTTTGCGCGCAAAGGATAACTGCCATGACCGAGAACGACCGTACTTCTCACGCCGAACCGCAAGTCGAGCCCACACTGCGCGGGCTTTTGGAGCAGCCCAAGGGCGTCTTGCAGAAGAACCTCAAGACGTTCGTCTATTTGGGCGCGGCGTTGCTCGTGATCGTGGCGGCGCTTTTCAGCTCCACGGGCAAGAAAACGCCCGCGCAGCAGGCCGCCGCGAAAGGGCAGCCACCGCAACCCACGTTGCAGGACAACACCGACAACAACGTGCAGGACTTGAAGAACCAGGTGCAGGCCGAACGCGCAGAAAGAGCAGCAGGCGGCAATGGCCGCCGCTGCCGGGCAAGATCCGGCGCTTGCGTCTGCGACGCCCGCGCAACAGGCCGCTGCCGCGGCCTTTGGCCCAAGCGGCGAGGCGTCCACTTCCTGCGGTCCTGGCCGGCCCTGCGGACAAGCGCAGCAAGGCACCATGCCGCCGCAACTTACTCCCGCGCAGCAACAAGCGCAGCTCATTGCCGCGAAAGAGCGCGAACGGGCTGACAACTCCCGATTCGCTTCCAACCTTGTGTACTCCCGAGCTGCCGAGCAACAGCCACAGCAGCCGCAAGCCGCAAGGTCAGACGATGCCCGTCCAGTATGACCATACCGAGCGGCAGGCAAAGACGAATCTCGTTGACCCACAGGCTGAAAAAGAACAGGAAGAGACGCGCGGAGGCTATAAGCGGCCTCTGGAAGCGAACATTGATTCGGCCGTCGGCCAGCCCTATCTCGTCTACGAAGGCTCGGTTCTCGACACGGTTCTGATGAATCGCCTGGACGGCGACGCCGTCGGGCCGGTCAAAGTTCTTGTCTCAAATCCCTTGTATTCGCACGACCACCAACACGTCATCATCCCCGAAGGAACGGTGGTGCTGGGCGAAGCGAAGAAGATTGGAGCGGCGGGCTTCGGCCAACAACGGCGGATGGCCGTCGCTTTTCACCGCCTGATTATGCCCGACGGTTACTCCGTCGATCTCGACCAGTTCCACGGCCTCGACCAGATCGGCGAAGAAGGGCTGAAAGACAAGGTCAACAACCATTACCTGGAAATCTTCGGCACCTCGATCGCTTTGGGAGTCGATTGCCGGAGCCGGCGAGATCACGCAGGGCGGCGGCACCATCACCACCAGCGGCTCGCAGGCATTCACCAACGGAACTGCGGCCAGCGTCTCGCAGTCCGCGACCAGCATTCTTGACCGCTTCCTGCAGATACCGCCCACCATCACGATTCGGGAGGGCCACCGCGTAAAAGTCTATTTCACGCAGGACTTGCTTCTGCCTGCGTACTCCAACCACACCATTCCACAAAGGTTTTAAGGAGATTTTCAATGCGATCAGTTGCCCTCTCCCTCTTACTCCTATCGGCTCTCGCCCTTGCCGGCTGTCAGAGCAAAGCGGAAAAGGTGAAGAAGTTGCTGGACCAATACAACGCCGAATACCCGGCCTATGCCAAGGACTGCCTCGATGAGACCTCCGGTTCCGCAAGAATGCTGACCGGAGAGAAGCTGACCGCGGAGCAGATGGCGACCCTCGAAGCGAAGAGGAAAGAACGAGACGCACGGTGCAAGCCAGAGGCCGACCGTCTTGCACAGATCCAGCGAGAAATTCTTGCCGCACAGCAGTAACGCGGTATTGCTGTGAGGCTTTGCCACACCAACCGCAAACGAAAGGACAAGGCAATGAAGAAGCTACTCCTCACCGCACTCGCCATCGGACTTGCCACGGCGTTGCAGCCCGCAGCGCACGCGCAGTTCGGTTCCGGCATCGTCTACGATCCTACGCAGTCGGTTCACGCCGTCACGCAGATCGAACACGAAGAACAATCCATCTCCAACCAATTCCAGCAGATCGAGCAGGGCCAACAGATCTTTTCCAACACCGTCAAGATTGCGACGACGGCGTTGCAAGCCTACAACGTCGCCAAGCAGCAATACCAACTCGTACACCAGATGATCCTCGCGCCGTCGATGCTCTATCAGCGGTTCTTGTCTCCTACGACCGACTTAAGACTGCTGCAACAAATCTCGAACACCTATGGCAATTCGATGGGGTGGCTCAATTCCGCGAATACCGGAAACGGGGCCGCAGCCTCCTACCAGCAGGTCAGCGTGCCAACTACCACCAGCGTAATTCCCGGCTACAGCACCGCCAGTGTTGCCGGCCAACTACAGATTGCCGCGCAGGGAGCCACCGTTGACATCGGCGATTCCGTCATGACCAACAACCTGCAAATGCTCGGGACGATGCGGGCCAATCAGGCCGCGAGACAGACCGATATCACGAACCTGGAGAGCGGCGACACAAAGCCAGGATGCCACGCAGCAGACCATCATGGCTACGCTCCAACGCATCAATCAAGCCCTGCTCTTGCAACTGCGAACCCAGCAGGACGCCAACCAGATGAACGCCAATCTCGCCCTGCAGCAGATCGTCGCCCAGAAGCAGCAGCAGGACGCGATGAAGTCGGCATTCCGCGACTCATCGGGATACGAAAGCTACTACAACGCGAACGTCGCCACGACCAGCGGCGGCGCAGCCAATCTCCTTACGCAAGCGTACTGAGTAGTCGCAAGCGGAAGGAAGTTAGAACAAAGCGGAAGAAAGAACGAAGGTGAGGAACATGGGTACAGGTCTCTTCGACTTTATCGCTCAGGCGTGCCAGTCGCTCGCAGCCACGGTGGCACCCTCGATTACTGCGATGGGGATTCACATCGTCCTCGCACTCGCAACCATCATGTTGGTTTGGTTCGGCGTACAGGAGGCGCTCGCATCGGCGCACGGAGAGGCCGGCTTCAGCATGGGGAGGTTCCTCAACCTCTTCATGCTGCTCACCTTCGCTTACGCGATGGTGAACTATTACGACAGCTCCATCCCCGGACTTGGCTTTTCCATCAAGGGTTTCATCGACGGCGGCACCATCAATCTTGTGAACCTCATTGGGTCGGATGGTTCGACCACGATGCTGAACGAGATCCACGCGGCATCGTCGAAGACAGGGCCGTCGCTGCTGACCAGCATCATGTCGCCCTATTACTCCATTGTGTACTTTGTCGTGCAGTTCCTTTTGGCACTGCTGGCCGCAATCGTTTCGGCCATCCTCGCCTACGGCGCAATCGCGGCAACCATCATCGGATTGCTCGGGCCGATCTTCATTCCGTTTCTTGTCTTCGACAAGCTCGATTGGCTGTTCTGGGGATGGCTCAAGGCGTATCTCGGATTCAGCTTTTACAAGGTCATCGCCGCCGCCACGATGAATGTTTTGTCCCACGTTCTGACGAACTATTACATCCAGCTTGGGCAGAGCATTTCGGACCCGTCAACGATCGTTCAGACGTTGCCGCTTCTGATCCTTCTCGTGCTGGTCAACGTCTACATTCTCTTCAAGATTCCGACCATGTCGCACAGCCTATTCGGCGGCAGTGGCGGGCACGGCGGCGGCCTGGGCGCGGCCATGATGGCGGCACGGGCCTTGCTGTAAACCACGTCAGGAAAGGCGAGAAACGAGGTCAGAGATGAGCGCAGAAACAGAAACGATGAACGTAGAAACGAAAGCGACCCCGGAGATCACCCGCGCCGCGGAACGTTACCTGGAACAGTACGGCGATCCGCTGGTGATGAACACCTATCTGAAGGTGACCATTCTTGTGCTCGCCGCCGTTTGTTTCGCGCTGGCGGCGCTGACCTTCAAGAGTCAGACAGGCGCTCGCCGACATGCACCCCATGATTGTGCGGATTAACGACGTGGGCCACGCCGAAGCCGATCGACTATCGCAACTTCCAATACCGCCCGCAGGAAGCGGAGAACAAGTATTACCTCACCCGCTGGGCGGAACTGTATTTCAGCCGCAATCGCTTCACCATCGAGCGCGACCAGACCAACTCGCTTTACTTCCTCAATAGCGACGTGCAGCGCGCCGTAATCGACCAGGAACGCCGGGACAACATCATTCAGACTTACATCAAGGACAGCACCCTTCCGTATGTCGATGTGGAGATCAAGAACGTCATCCTCGACGACCTGCGGCAGTCGCCGTATTCGGCGCGCATCGAGTTCGAGAAGGTGTACAGCAATCCGGCGGATCACTCCGAACTCAAGCGGGAGCGATGGACAGCCAGCGTTACCTATGTCTTCCGCGAGAACGTGAAGAACAATGAGCTGGCCGTGAACCCACTCGGCTTGACCATCGTGCGCTTCCGGGCCGACCAGGCGTTCAGCTAAGGATGAGGACGAACCGACGATCCCAGAGGCTTATTCATGTCGTTTCTTGCTGCCAATCCGGCTGGCTTTTCCCACCTGTCCCCGTGCCTTGTCGAGCGGGCTAACGCGGGCCTTTCGACGCGCAACGACGGTGGCGAATTGCGTCCTTCTTACGGCGGACATGCCTGCTCGTATCGGACTGCGATTACGGCGGGCTTCCGCAGCCAACGTACCGATGACAACTCTGCTCTGGCGCGTGTCTGCCGTTATGTATCCCGTCTTATGCTTGGTCACCGCTTCGGGGTTTTCCCGGCGCCCGGCGGCACTCGGTCTTCTGCTTCGCATTCTGCGCCCCTTCGGGGTCTCGGTTCCTCCCAAAACAAGTTTGCAAACGACGGCACAAAGCGCCGCGCAAACTTCTTTCGGGCCCCTCCGAGAAAGCAGACCTTCGGCCTTGGGAGCCGGACCCACTCGCTAGGCTTCGCCCAGTGTGACCCGAGCAACAACGGGAAATTCAACAAACGGAGACACGATTATGTACCAGAACAAAGTAACCCTCATCGGCTTTGTCGGCAGTGACGCAAAAGCCCACACGAATGACAATCGCAGCCTGACCACGCTCTCGCTGGCAACCAAGTCCTCCTACAAGAAGGATGGCAAGTACATCTCGCACACCGAATGGCATCGTTGCGTCGTCTTCGGCAAGCTCGCGGAGTTCGCCAAGACGCTCACCAAGGGCGCGCATATCCAGGTGGAAGGCGAGCTGCGCAGCCGGGAATACGACAGCAAGAAGACGGACGCGAAAGCAGCGCGTCTGGGAAATTCGGGTCGCTTCGATCCTGAAGCTGGACCGCGCTGAAAAAGCCGGCCCGGAAGATCGCGGAGCACGATGACAGTCCCGCAGAGGAAACGGCCGCATAGGCCATTGTTTTTCACTCTCGGAAGCCCGGCTAATCGCTGGGCTTCCACGCTGTGAGGTCCACGCTATGAGTTTTGAGTTGATCCTTCCGTTCCTTCGCCCGATTGAGCCGCTGCTGCTCGACGAAAGCATCAGCGAGATCATGGGCAATCCCGACGCCTCATGGTGGTACGAACGCGACGGCATCATTCGCCGCGAAGAGACTATTTCCTTCGCTGCCGGCAAACTCCGAACCGGCCTCGAAGTCATTGCCAACCAGCTCGGCAAGAGGCTCGACGAAGACAACCCTATACTCCATGCGCAACTCCCGGATGGGAGCCGGCTTGCGGCCGTCATTCCGCCGGTTGTTCGGCTCACTCCGGCACTCATTATTCGAAAGTTCACCAGCCGCCACTACACAGTCGATGACCTCATTGCTCGCGGTACGCTAACGCGCCCGCTTGCAGACTTCCTGGCCGAGCAGATTCGCAGCGGAAAGACGCTGCTTATCAGCGGTGGAACCGGTACCGGAAAGACGACGCTTCTGCGGATACTGGCCGATTTCATTCCAGAACAGGAACGCCTCGTCGTCATCGAAGATACTTCGGAACTGCAAATCCAGAAGCCGAACATACTGGCCGTCGAATGCCAGACCGATACGTTCAAGGCCAACATCACTTTCGACGACCTTCTCAAGTCCGCTCTCCGCTGGAGACCGGACCGCATCATCCTTGGCGAAGTGCGCGGAATCGAGGCGCGCACGCTGCTCGATTCCTTCAACACCGGCCACGCCGGATCGCTCGCGACGATCCATGCCAATTCGGCGGAGAAGGCGCTGCATCGCTTCGCCAATCTGGTCATGCGCAACCACGCGCAGACCACCTTCTCCGATACCGAAGCCGAGATTGCAGAAGCCGTCGATTTCGTCGTGCATGTCGAGCGCCAACCGGGCCGCCGCATCGTCCGCGAAGTGCTGGCCCTTCGCGGCTACGACCGCGACGCGAAACGCTTCCTGATCGAGCCGGTATTCGAGGTGAAACATGCCACAGCATAGGACACAGAACGCGGCGGATATCGCCGCCGACTTCCTCACCCGTTGCTTCGCTCCGGGCGAGTCCATCGCACTGCTACTTCGACGCGAGAATCCCGCCGGGATTCTTCAGCGCATTGCTCCCTTGGAGCGTGCGCTTGCGCCTCGTTACCTCGGCTGGCTCGCCCACGAAAACTCTATCGGCGCGAACGTCTATGTGGCTGCCAATCCGGTTCGCTCCGGCAGCCGCAAACGCACCAAGGAGAGCATCGCCGCGGTGCGGCATCTGTACCTTGACTTGGACACCGATGGAGAGGCCCGCCTCGCTTCGCTCCGGGCCTCCGATGCCGTTCCCACACCGAACGCAATCGTCTCCACATCGCTCGGCAAGTACCAGATCCTCTGGCGAGTTGACGGCTTCAGCTCTCGAACAGCAGGAAAGCGCCCTGAAACTGCTTGCCGTCACCTTTGGCGGCGATCCCGCCTGCACGGACTGCAACCGCGTGCTTCGCCTGCCGGGATTCCTGAATTGCAAGTACGATCCGGCGTATCCCGTCACCGTCGAATACCCCGGCGATTCCACTTGGAATTCCGATGACTTCCGGCTGGACATTCTGGCGGCGGATGCCGTCCTTTCGTCCCATTCAATCACATCGCGAAAGCATCCCGATAAGCACACCAATTCCGAACGCGATTGGGCATGGGTTCTGCATGAACTCGCCCGTGGGAAGGACGCCGCAAAGCTCACGCGGAAGCTGGCTTCGCGCCGCGCCGATAAGCCGAATCCTTTGTACTACGCGCAGCGAACCGTCGATGTCGCATCGGCCAGACTTTGGCTCATCGAAGGCGTTCCGATAGACGACGTGGTCACGATGCTAGTAGTCCGCCGCCGCTTCGAGATTCCCATCGCACTTTGCTCCGCTCGTGCGCGGGAGATCGCGCTAACGGCGCAGCGGATGATTGCCCGAAGAAAGATCGCTTGATTCAACACCTATAGAAGGAGAAGAAATGCCACTACTTGAAATCAACCTAAGCCGCTACATCAGCGCTTCGATTCGGCTGGACGAAACGACCGCTGAGCAGGTCGATCAATATGCCGCTTTCGTCCACGCATCCGCGGATGATGTTGTGGATAAAGCGCTCAACTATGTGTTCTCGAAGGACCGCGACTTCCAGGACTTTTTGAAGACGCCACAGGCCAAGCAGGTCGCTTCCACGCTGCGCATCCGTAAAGGCCCGAATAGAGATGCGAAGAATGACGCGGAGCAGCCTGCGAAGAAGCATGGAGCCGGGGTGGAGTCCACGGCTTCTGTACGGGTAATGAAGGCGTGATCCTGCATTCAATTTCGTACTGGAGCAAGAACGGTGCTTCGCACCGGAAGAATTTGGTTGCGGTAGGGATACGGATTGCTCCGTACCCCCCGCGCGGATCCGTACGGGCGGATTTCCCGCATACGGCTCTTGCCTCAGGTGGTGACGCGCATACGGCGCGAAGGATAAGGATGGCAGATATGGGCCGGAGGCAGCCAGCGGCGGATGAGCCGGTTCATTCGTTCCCACAGAACGCGACCATGCTGGCTTCGTCGGCACAGCGTGCGATGCCAGAGGTTGCTCACGGTGAAACGAAAGTGAGCCATGGCATGACCGTTACCCGGTACTCCGAAATAACGAAAATGCCCGCCCACAACCGACTTCAACCACTTACCGACTTCAGGAACAGGGTCATGCATGCGTCGCCACAACTCGATTTTCACCTGCTGCAGCTTCGCTTGCATGCGTTTGCGAACCGTCTGCCGAAGCACCAGAAACCGGCCCTTTTTCGTCTTCCCGCAGATGTGCTTGAAGCCGAGAAAATCAAAGGTCTCCGGCTTGCCCAGTCCAAGGCGCTTTCGGTTCGCCGCCGCGTGGCGTCCGAACTCGAAGAGCCGCGTCTTTTCCGGGTGCAGTTCCAGTTGGAATTTCGCCATGCGTTCAGCGAGTTCTTTCCAGAACTGTTCGGCTTCCGTCTTGAACTCGAATCCAACCACGATGTCGTCGGCATAACGCACCACGATTACATCGCCGTGCGCACGCTTCTTGCGCCATGCTTGAACCCAGAGATCGAAGACGTAATGGAGGTAGATGTTCGCCAGCAATGGCGATGCACTTCCGCCCTGCGGCGAACCTGCCTCCACAAACGTTCGCGTTCCCTTTTCCAGCACGCCAGCGTTCAGCCATTTCTGGATGAGTCGCACGACGCGCCGATCCGCTATCCGATGCTGGACGAACCGGACCAGCCACTCGTGCGACAACCGATCAAAGAAGCTGCGCACGTCCAGGTCCAGCACCCAGTTCACACGTCGCTCATGGAGTCCACAGAACAACGCGTCCAGCGCTTTATGCTGGTTGCGTCTTTGGCCGGAACCCATAAGAGAAGCCGAGGAAGTCGGTTTCGTAAATCGCGTTGAGCACTTCCACCGTTGCTCGTTGAACAAGCTTGTCTTCGAGCGCTGGGACGCCGAGCGGTCGCTGCCGCCCATCCGCCTTCGGAATGTATACCCTACGCACCGGCTTGGCTCGGTACGCTCCGCGCTTCAGTCTATGGGAGAGGCTCTGGAGATTCTCCTCAAGTGCCTCGCCGTAGTGCCGCCACGTCTCTCCGTCCACACCGGCTGCGGCGTGCCTCTTCAACTGGAAGTAAGCAAACCGCAGAGTGTCGATCCGGTAGATGTGATGCAGAAGAGCGGTGAACTTTACATCCTTGTTCAATGTTGCCGTTTGTCGTACCTGCGCCAACTCGCTGGGCGCGTCGACCCGGCTCTGAGTCCGGAACGCGTTTTGCTGGCTCAGGTTCCCCTTGGCCAGACCCCTTCCCTCCATCTCCTCCGCCGCCGTTGTTCTGGTTTTGTTCGGAGACTTCCCCGGTACTATGGGTCTGTCCGACTTCCCGTGTTCGTTCATCATCGGCTCCTGTCCTTGAACTTCCCGATGCGTCCCGAGGGCGCTGGTCGCTCTCGGGGGAACCCGGGATCTCTCAACTTCCGTGCAAGATGCGTCCCTACGTGCCAGGGTCACAGACCGCGCAGGACTCCCGCCAAGCTCGCGATAACGCTCGGCAGGATGTTGCCTTCCGCGTTGTGTCAGGGCGTCGGCGTCCTGAAGTTAGGGGTATTTCGCGGCTCAATAACCTGGCCCGTAGTTCCTCCTGTCTACGCTTCGTATCCGGCCTTACGACCGTGCCCGCAAGACTCGGAGCCGGCGTGGCTGGCTAGGCCTTCGCCGTACGACTCTTTCATTCGCTGCATCTTGCCAGATTCGATGCCGACTGCCCGGCCTGCCCCGCCAGTTGTGGTGGTGCAAGCACGCTGCCTACGGCATCGGGTTGACGCTACGACACGTCATCCCCAATTGGGAGCTGCGGAGCTACCTTGGTATCTCGTTAGATACTTATTGAAAACAGGCGGGTTACTGAACGGCAGGAGCTAATGGGTTCCCGCCGGGGCACTGTAGGGCGCTCTGGCGCAAACGTGTTGATCCAGCGAGGGTTGCGCGTAGATACGGAATTAGGGCCGCTCACGCCGTGCGCGCCGCGTCCGGGCTTTGTCCGGCGTCTGTCCGGTGGTTATCCGAGTCACGAAGTGTTACCCTTGAGGCGAACTCCAAGCCCGGCGCGATGGAATACGACCAAGACAAAGTGGACGAAATGGTGCTGGCGCTGTTCTCCCTGACAATGTTCGATGAAGATCAACATGGGGCGAGAGCATGGAAAGGGCACGACTGGGTCGCAATGGATCGGCTGCACGAGAAAGGCTACATCTCCGACCCCAAGAACAAGGCCAAATCGGTCGTGGTGACCGTGCAAGGTGTGCAGCGATCCCGCGAGCTGTTCGAGAAACACTTCGGGAAGAAAGAACCAACGCACGTCAGCGGTAGGCTTCGCGGCGACAGTCACCGCGAGCCATTCCGACGCGGGAAGAGGGTACGGGCGCGGATCACAGCCCGTCAAGCCCCGTTCCGCAAAGAACGCGGAACGCCTTGCGGCTGCGCTTCGCTCCGGGGCGTTGACAGGCTGCGCCCACGCCCGTAAAGGCACCTCCCGCTATGTTCGGAATGTCTCTCTCTGCCCCAGCCGGGGCAACCCTTTCAGGGCGGCGATCCGCGTCCTGCGAAGAACTTTCTAGCATCCTGCGGCTTAACAAAACGGCGTTCAGTCTTCGGTCTTCACAGAGCGCGCGCAGGAAACGGCGAGCAGCTTTCTCACGAGGCTCGATCCCGTGCCGTTATTTGGTTTGCTCGCGCACGACAGACAATGTGTTATAGACCGCGCAAAATGTCGCATACGCCGAGTCGATCAAGCACGAGAAAAGCCGACGAGTTCCTGTTGATATTGCGTGCCAATTCCGGCGCTTATCCACCGGGAAAGAACCATGATTCCCCTTGGCTTTCCTCGGCGTTCAAGGCGGTCGATTGTCGCCCCTATGTCGGTGTTTTGCAGCTCTTCCAGCGATCGTTGTTGTGACACGGTATGAGCGTGAATTACCGCCCCTTCATTGGTACTATTTGCTCGCTATCTCGCTTGTTTAGAGAGGCAAAACCAACCCAGTTCGACGCCCAGGTAGAGTGGCTGTTCAGGACAGCTCCAGGCCAGAAACGCGCACCGATCTTGACGGCGGATATGTCCCCGGCGACAGGATGGAGGGCTTGGCCGCAATTTTGGTTTTGATTGTGCCGATGCTCGCCTGTAAGGACAACTTGGCGGGCATCAGATTGAGGCCCATACGCCACTCACAAGGGCTGGTATCGCCATCGGATTTCCAGCGGAATTGGAAGGCGGATCAGTACGGAATCTGGGACAATTGAGCTGGCAAAGTGGCCTCTTCCGTTTGGTCCAGAAGCTCCTGCCAACCTGGGCCAATTGGACTCGCCGAACTCCATCGCAATGTCGAAGCCAACCGCACTCCTTTTAGCACGTGAAATCGGCCCGCGATAGTACACCTCATACGGCGACTATCTCGCCACTCCGCGCCGCAGTTCAGCCAGCGGATTCGAGTCCGCAACCAGAGGTGAAGACACCACCTTCCAGCCTTCCGAAGTAGCCCGTCAAAAGGCAGGCTATCTTTCCCGGAGCATCGAGGCAAAGAACTGGGAATGAGAAGGCCGAAAGCTAGGACGAATCGCAGTGGATCGACCGAGTTAATTCCCACTCTAATCTCAAGAAATCCAATCCGAATAGACGGCACTTATGTACTCTATTTGCATGAGCCCAAACAGCTACTTTGATGGTTACGAAGTGCGCACATGAAGCGCAGGTCAGTGTCCTTGATAAGATGGTATAACTTGCCTCCACATTCCATTTCTTCCTGGTCAGACGTTCTCTGTCTATCTGCCTCGACTTAGCCTCGCGAATGACATGCTTTCCTGCCTCCAATGAGCAGCGTCAATAGATACCGATGTCCAGCGTTGTGGCCCTGCTTTTACCCTCGACAAACACAGCCGATGAGCGTGCTTTCGCGTTGTCGATTCGGGTCGCTATTGTAAGTCGAATCACTAACACAAAAGGCGGATAAGTATAGAACACATACGTTTTCCACATCGACAACCTTGAATAATACAGCAACAAATAATAAAACAGTGAGCATCTCTTGCGAGGCTTAGTTAGTCTAAGTCAGAAGGCAGGAGGCTGAGATATTACCGCGCTCGTTGCAGAGCTGAATCGCATGTTGACCATCTCCAAAGCATTGTCGGCAGGACAGGCGCGGACATACCATGCGCGTGAGTTTGTGTCGGAGACGCAGAACTACTGGAGCCGTGACGCGCAGGTGCATAGCGAGTGGCAGGGTAGGCTTGCCCAGGAGTGGGGACTGCGTGGTTCCGTTGGCGCCGAAGAATTCGCTCGGTTGAGCGAAGGACAGCATCCTGAAAACGGCGCGCAACTCGTCAAGCACCAGCCTGCAAAGACCTACGACAACGAGTACGGCAAGGAAATCACCAGCGTCGAACATCGCGCCGGGTGGGATGCGACATTCTCCGCGCCGAAATCCGTTTCTCTCACCGCGCTTGTCGGCGGCGATGAGCGTGTGCGTGAGGCGCACCGTGAGAGTGTCCGCGTAGCACTTCGGCGAATTGGAGCGGTATACGCAAGCGCGGATCGGCAACGTCCATGCGCCCGAGACGACGGCCAAGTTCATTGCCGCCACCTTCGAGCATGACACTGCCCGCCCGGTGAATGGGTATGCTGCGCCGCAACTTCATACTCATGCCGTCATTTTCAATATGACCGAGCGCGAGAACGGCCAGACGCGGGCGCTTCAGGAGCGAAGCCTTTTCCAGTCGCAGCAGTATGCGACCAGCGTGTATCGTTCCGAGCTTGCTATGCGGCTACAAGGGCTAGGCTATGAAATCGAACGCGGCAAGCACGGACAGCCGGAAATCAAAGGCTACACGCAGGAATATCTGGATGCATCCAGTCCAAGGCGAGAACAGATCAAGAGTCACTTGCAGGAGATTGGAAGAGAAGGCGCGGGCGCGGCACAGGTTGCGGCCCATCGCACGCGGGACGGCAAGGAGATTCATTCCCCGGAAGAGGTATTGCAGCGGCACCGCGAACTAGCGGCACAGTACGGCCATCAGGCGGATCGCGTTGTAGCCCAGGCGCGCGAACATACACAGCTCCGTGCACCCCACTCGGACAAGACTGAACGACAGTTACGACAGGCCGTTACCTATGCCCGCAATCATGTCTTCGAGCGCTCTGCCGTACAGGATGAGCGAAGCATCTTGCAGGCGGCGATCAGTCGTAGCATGGCGCAAGCAACCTACGAACAAGTGCGGCATGAATTTGCGCAGCGAGTCCAGCGTGGAGAGTTCGTTGCCGTTGGCCCTGTCGAAGGACGTGCTGCGCCGCTCTATACCACTGCTGAGATGGTCCGCATGGAGCAGGAGATCATCGGACGTATGCAGAGCGGTAATCGGCGCACCTACAGCGATCCGATGCTGGTTTCGCCTTCGCTGCGGATTGCAACCGAGGACCGCCATACAGAGTTGAGTCCGGCGCAGCGCGAGGTGGTCGATGACATTTTTGTGAGCCGCGAGAAGATTATCGGCTTGGATGGAATCGCTGGTACTGGCAAAACTTGTACTGCCAAAGCTGCAAGCACGCGTGTTGCTCGAATCCCTTCCCTTTCGTGACCGTCTCTTGGCCATGATCGCCGCTTTTTGTGCCATGCGGCCCGGTGAAATATTCGGCCTTCGATGGTCATCATGGCATGGCGAGCACTTCCAGATCGAAGGAACAGCTTGGCGCGGTAGATTGAGGCCGGGGAAGGCAAAGACGAAAGGCAGTAAGGCTCCTGTGACCATTCCTGATGTCTTAATCCCGTTGCTCCAAACGTGGCGAGAGCAACACCCGGATGCCTCGCAAGATGCCTTGATCTTCCCGAGTGAGAAAGGCACGCCGATCCGTCCAGAGAATTGGTTGCGCCGTAGGATTAAGCCGAAAGCAAAAGCGGGAGGTATCACCGTGCCCGTAAACTTTCAGGTGCTACGGCGCACATTCGCAACGAATGCCCAAGGCCAAGGAAATGCGAAAGATGTGCAGGCCCATCTGAGACACACCGATATCGGGACAACAATGAACGTGTACACGCAAGCCATTCCGGAGAGTGTACGCAAGCTGGTTAACGCCGTGGCCGATGACGTGATGGGTAGCGCACTGGAACCGATTACCGGGCGGATTCAGTAAAACTGCCGAAGGTTATGAACACAAAATAGCACACGACGAAATGCGCCCCGTCGCTAACTGATTTGAAAGTTGGAGCGGGAGACGGGGATCGAACCCGTGACATCCAGCTTGGGAAGCTGGCGTTCTACCGCTGAACTACTCCCGCTCAACCGTGTGCAACTACATCATGAATAACACCGCTGCACGCTAGCGTCAACACTCGGCGCTCGCTTGGTACTTGACGCCTCTATCGTCCTTCCCCGATCTTCATCGCGAGTTTCCGCAAGCCTTCTTGCGCCGCAGAATTTCCCGGTTGGAGCTTGAGAACGATCTCATATTCCCTTCTTGCATCGTCGTAGTTTCCGGCTCCAGCGTCCTCTTCTGCCCTATGGAGGAGTTGTGGAACCTGTTTGCTGGTAAACCCCTCGTACTCCTTAGCCGGGGTTTCGGTCTCGTGCGCCGTTTTTCGCTCTTTCGGCTGAACCCGGGAGCGAACCGGCTTCAATCCTGTTTCTTCCGACGCTGCCGGTTGCTGCCTGCCGGGCGCATCGGCAGGGGTTACGGGGTTGTCAGGATGCGGAATTGGCTGCGGCTCGATGGCCTGGGCAGGGGAAGGTTGTTGTCGGACTTCGTGCGTTTTTCTTGCGTTAACATGCACCGCTACGCCGACGGCGGCGACCAGAGCAAGACACACTGCAGCCGCCGCGACCCACATCCCGTTCTTTCTAATTGAACCGTAAGCTGAAATCTTAAGCTTATCCTCTGGGCGAGCCGCAACTGGGCCGGCAAGAAAGCCAGCCTCGATTGGCTCCGCGTCAGCCGCGCTGAACTCCGGCTGCGGAGACGGGTTCTCAATTTGCAAGGAGTGAGAAGCAGTGTCCACGCGGTTCTGCCATGCTGCGAGAGTCTCCGCATCGGTCCAAAGCAGCTCCGCATACGCGTGGTCCGGACTTAGGTCTGGACTTATAGGATCGGCGGAAACCGGTCGAAACCGCAGTCCTGGAGTGAACTGAAGAGTCTCGTGGACCGTGCCGGAAACAAGAATCTGACCGGGGGCAGAGTGCGACCAAAGCGAGTCCGAAACACGCAGGGCTGTCCCGGATCGCACGTCGTCTTCCAGCCTGTGAATCGCTATGCTCGCCGCAAATCCCGCGGTCTCTGGGCTTGCGGTGAAAACTTGCAGCGCTTTTTGCAATCGCCGGGCGGCGCCGACTGCGGTTTCCTGGCGATCGAATCGTGCCATCAGAGTCTGCCGCGACTCCGGGACAAGCTGCCCTCCGCTGGCGGTCATGAGATCCGCGATCAGGCAAATAACCGCATGTCCAGAGGACCAGGTGACAAGTTCGGGGTTAATGGACCAGACCCGGATGGAAAGCTCCGTCAATCGGCTTGGGGCCGAGCCATCTTCGCCGATGAGCTGCTGTGTTCCGTCGCTCTCTGGACCTTTCAGGTATTCGGTCATGCGGTCGAGGGGTGCAGCTGGGGAAGAAAGCGTGAACCCCGAGTCGCCCATAGCTTACTCCAAGAACGCTGCACTGGAGGCAAAAAATCCGGGCTGGCATGGTTGACTTTAAAGAAGATACGGCTATCATGGCTTTTGTCACGCTGAACTGAAACTCCCCCTCCAGCGGACAGATTTCTGTCCAGTTATCTATGCTGCCATCTTTGTGTGTGTCTGTGTTCCGCCGTACCGGCTCGATTCTTGCCCTGTTCCTATTCGTCACCCCGCTTCTCGTTCTCCTGCTTCTGCTGGGAGGTGAAGGGCTGGCGAAAGAACCTCCGCTGAACGCCATCGTTTTGTACGACAGTGAGAAGGGCACCGCGTATGAGCAAGTGAGCGACTTGCTCATCAACGGCAAAATCGAGCTGCGGATCTGCTCCCCGGGCCAGCCCATCGACAAATCGGCCTACGGAAGGTTGCCCAAGACGACATTGGCTGGAGCCACGTCTCTTGAGCGAACCGCCGACGGCGTTCTGATTCTGACAAAAGATTCTGGACCGAGCTGTGTCGTCCCGGCCAATGTCAAGTTTGACCACGACGCTAGCTTCACCGCCTCTGAACTTGCTGAGAAAGCTGTTCTACAGGGCAGTACGGCTAGTGGGCAGAGTCCGCCCGCGCTCAAACCAGGCGTGAAATTGGTGTTCGTGGCTGCGCCCGACACCGAATTGGCGGAATACCTGCGGGCTGAGCGGAACGGAACTATTGTTGGATGGCAGGATTTCCTGGCCAGATATCCCGACTCAACCTATACAACCAAGGCAAAGCCGTCTCTGGCCAGCCTGCTGGCCAAGGATGGTGAAGACCATCTCGCCGCGTACAAGAGATCCCTGAGCGGAGACAGCCCCTTCTACTCAACCGCACGTTTTTTCGAGAGGGACTCGTTTTTCGAACTTTTAGAACAGCTCCTGGATATGGACTACTGCTTCCTCATCCAGCGTGACAACCGCTATAAAAAACAGAACCGCTACTGCCTTACCCACTTCCACGTAAAGATTGACTGGCCCATTGCAGATGCAGCGGAAAGCCTTGCAAAGGAGCTCCGCTACATCTCCAAAAACCTCTATGAAAAGGGTGACAGGTATGCAGAAATCCTACAGCAGAAGCTCTTCGAATATTACGGCTGCCACCACCAGGCAACAGGCGGAAGGCGCTCGGCAGCGCTGATTGCAGCGCAATACTTGAAAAAATGTGCCCTACCTCTCCACGGTCTATGTGTCGAGCGCCGAGACCAAGACGCTCACCAGCTACTCGGAAAGAGGTACCAGCCGATACGCCATTGTTCAGTTGGATAAACAGTTCACCAAGACGGTCATTGAAGGCCACGGCTTGAGTGAATCGAGCTTCCGCCAGGGTTATGTTATTGGAGAGGCGGAGAATACCTTTGATGTCATGCTCTTTGTAAACTATGAACATACCGAATGGGGCAACCCGCCTACAGACGGGAAACTGCGGATACTCAAGCCCGACTATGCCTGGCTTGGAGTGGAAACCGAAATGGTGTTGCCAAAAACGGATGCCATAAACTATAGACCGCTCCAGGTCAAATGGGTGTACAAAGGCTGACATGCTTTGAGGAGGACATTTAATGGCGACCATCATAGACGGTAATGAGCTTTCCAAGAAAAAACGCCAGGGCCTTGCCCAGGAGGCCCAAGAATTCATCAGAAGGCACGGAAGGGCCCCGGGGCTTGCCGTGGTACTGGTGGGGGAAGACCCTGCATCGGCCATTTACGTAAGGAACAAGAAAAAAGCCTGCGAGGCTACGAGTATCCGTTCCTTTGATTACCAGCTCGACGCAGGAACAAAAAGAGAAGATCTGCTGGCCCTTGTGAACAAACTCAATGCCGACCCCGAGGTAGACGGAATCCTGGTGCAGCTCCCCCTTCCCTCACACCTGGACTCGCAGGAGGGGTCCTGCTCACCATTGCCCCGGGCAAGGATGTGGACGGCTTCCATCCCTACAACATGGGCAGGCTGCTCACCGGCGAACCCACACTCGTGCCCTGCACCCCTGCCGGGATCATGTGCATGCTGAGCGAACACGGTGTTATGCTCAAGGGCAAGGATGCTGTGGTAGTAGGCCGTAGCAACATCGTGGGAAAGCCCATGGCACTGCTGCTCATGATGGAACACGCCACCGTCACCATCTGCCACTCACGCACCGTGGATCTGGATGAGAAGGTCAAGGCTGCGGATATTGTCGTAGCAGCCATAGGAAAGGCTGAAATGATAAAGGGTGAATGGATCAAGGATGGGGCCGTGGTGATCGATGTGGGTATGAACAGAACTGAGTCAGGTCTGAAGGGCGACGTGCAGTTTGATGAGGCATCTATGCATGCATCCTTAATAACACCCGTGCCCGGAGGTGTGGGACCCATGACCATCACCATGCTGCTGGACAATACCCTGCGTGCTGCAAAAAGTCATGTTTCCTGAGCCAATTGCATAACTCATAGATTGTCATTCCCGAGGAAGCTTCGAATCCTGTCTTTTTTTTAACCCAGATTATGCAATTAAGAGTGACCATACACACTCAATACACTCCAAGAGTGC